>NZ_CP119766.1 GCF_030378165.1 Flavobacterium panacagri | reverse complement strand
AGATTCAAATAAATTTTTATATTATTGATAAAGATTCTCCTAATAAAAAAGGAGCGATTTTATTCCTTATTTCGGGATAACAAATATGTGAACAAATTTCTGTAAAAAAAAATATTTTGGTATCTAATTTTATAAAAAAAAGTTGTAATAGGGCTTTTTAAATTCGAATTTTTTTAATATTTTATAAATGAAAAATCATCAGACTCAAGTACGAGTTCGTTACTCAGAAACCGACCAAATGGGGGTCGTTTATCACGGAAATTATGTGCCTTATTTTGAAATTGGACGCGTGGAATGGCTTAGAAATAAAGGGGTTTCGTATAAAAGCATGGAAGAAAGCGGTATTGGTCTTCCAATTGTTAACATGAATATCAATTACAAAAAATCGGCAAGATATGATGAACTTTTAACAATTCATACGACTTTCAAAAGTCACTCTTCGGTTAAGATTGAATTTGACTGCGCAATCTATAATGAGTCAAATGAGTTATTAACAACGGCAACGTTTATTTTGGTATTTGTCGCGTTAAAAACAGGTCGTCCAACTGCCCCTCCGGAATACATTTTAGACATATTCAAATCACTTGAAGAAAAGTGTTAAAATGACGTTTGTTTTTGTGTTAATTTATATAATTTTAATATCAATTTCGAACATTAAATCAAAAATGCTGAACACCGTTTCAGCATTTTTTTTTCGTGTTTTGGTTACAATTTTACCAATCGGCAGTCCTGAATCTTCATCCATTTCCATTTCCTGAGAGGTAATTTCCAGTTTTTTTTCTTTGATTACTCGCATCACTTTATTCATGTTTTTGTAATCAAAAGAAATTAAAAATTCGACATCAATAGTTTTTTCAACAATTTCGCAAACTTCTAATGTCTGTTGTGCTGTAGTTCTGTAAGCTGCAATCAAACCACCAACTCCTAATTTTACACCTCCAAAAATCCGAACTACTACAACAAGAACGTTTGTTAATCCAAAAGATTGTATCTGGCCATAAATTGGTGCGCCGGCTGTATTACTTGGTTCTCCATCGTCATTGGCGCGATAAGAGATTTTATTTCCAATACCTAGTTGATACGCATAACAATAATGTACGGCATGTGGATGTTGCTTTTTAAGATCCTCAATAATAGGTTTTACTTCATCTTCATGGTCTATCGGAAATGCATAGCCAAAGAATTTACTGCCTTTTTCCTTAAACAGTATTTCTTCAGATGCAGTTGCAATAGTTTGATAAGTATCGTTGATTTCCAAATGTTAAGCTTTTAATTTTTTGGCCACAGATTTAATGGATTTAAAAGATTTTTCTTGCCACGAATTACACAAATTTCCGCGAATTTTAGTTTTAATTTTTAAACCAGTTTAATTAGTGGAAATTTGTGGAATTCGTGGCAACATATTTTTGAATCCTTTTTAATCAGCATATCCCGATAGCTATCGGAAGTGGCTAAAATATTTTTTTATAATAATCCTTTGCTAAATAAATCTACAACATCTTCTTTACCAACTTGCAGATTCCAAACTTTAATTCCTAAAGTGGCGGCGCTGTCTGTATTTTCTTTTTTATCGTCTACAAACAGAGTGTTTTCTGGAATTAGGTTGTGATTGTCTAAAAGAACCTGATAAATTTTAGGGTCAGGTTTTCTTAATCCCATTTCAAATGAAAAGTATACTTTCTCAAAACAAGCATAAAAATCTTTATAGAAAGAAACACCGCTTTTTTGTTCGAAAGTATTGATGTGAATAGAGTCGGTATTACTTAATAAGAACAGACGATATTTTTTGGATAATTCCTGAAGAAACTCCAGACGATAAAAAGGAAAGTCTGCCAATACAGCATTCCATGCTTTTAGAATTTCTTCTTTTGAAGCATTTGGTAATTGCTTTTGAAAACCGCCAATAAAATCTTCTGGCGAGATACCTCCAACTTCAAATGAAAAGTTTAATTGGTCAAAGTCAGTATTCCATTCTTTCATTCCTAGTTTTTGCAAACCAGAAATGGTAGCTTGTTTATCTAAATTGATAAAAATATCTCCAAAGTCAAAAATTATGGTATCAATCATGATTTCTAATTTGTATTAGTTCGTCGCTTAAAATAGTGGTTTTTAGACTGTTCTTTTTTGAAATAATTGGCGCTTTTGTTCCGTTTGAAAAACTCGTTTTTCCAACAAAAACTCTAGCTTCGTCCCAGAGATTTTCATCAATAAAAGCTTGTAAAGTTTGCCTGCCGCCTTCAATTATTATCGATTGAATTTGATTTTGATACAAAACTTCTAAAATCTGCGGCATAATATTTTTATTAAAATCTATTATTTCAAATTGAGTGTTTTCAGTTGATGATTTTATATTCTCACTCACAAAAACAATAGTTTTGGCCGAGTCATCCAAAACAAAACTGTTATTTTCAATTCTATTATTTCGATCAATAATTACTCGAACAGGATTGTTTCCACTCCAGTCTCTGGCATTTAATTTAGGATTGTCGTCTATAACAGTTTGTGTTCCGGCTAATATAGCCTGTTCCTCAGTTCTCCATTTATGAACTAATTGGCGGGAATATTGATTCGTAATCCAAATTGGTTTTCGATCTTGATTTGAAACTTTTTCAGGAGACAAAAATCCGTCTTGACTTTCTGCCCATTTTAAAATGATATAAGGTCTTTTCTTTTGATGAAAGGTAAAAAAACGTTTATTCAATTCGTTGCATTCTTTTTCCAAAACGCCAACGGTAACGTTTGCTCCAGCTTCAATTAGTTTTAAAATGCCTTTTCCAGCTACTTTTTCATTTGGGTCGACTGTTCCAACGACTACATTCGGAATTTCATTTGCGATAATCAAATCACAGCAGGGAGGTGTTTTTCCAAAATGACTGCAAGGTTCTAAGCTTACATAAATAGTAGCTTTTTTTAACAGCGATTTGTCTTTTACAGATTTTACTGCATTTACTTCCGCATGTGGTTCTCCTGCTTTTTTATGCCAGCCTTCGCCAATAATTTTACCTTCGTAAACAATTACGCTTCCAACCATGGGATTTGGATACGTTGTTCCAAGCCCATTTTGTGCTAGCTCTATACAGCGTTTTATGTATTTTTCATGTATATTCACAGTGCAAAAGTAGTTATTTTTGAATTTATCCCTAACTGAAAACACTTAAGTTGTGAAACAATACAGTCAGTTATAATAGTATCGAAAAACTATAATTACTTTTGTATGTATAATGATTTAGAATAAAAAAAATGGTAAATTGGCTTATACGAGCAATTGAAAAAGAAGACAATCAGTCAGTTGCGAGTTTAATTAGATCAGTTTTTGACGAAATGGAAATACCAAAAGTCGGAACTGCGTACGAAGATCCTTATCTGGATTTGATGTTTGAAGAATATAGTAAAGCAAAATCTGCGTATTTTGTGGTTGAAAGTGATGGTGAAATTGTGGGTTGTGCCGGAGTTGCGCCTTTGGAAAATGGCGATCCTAAAATTTGTGAGTTGCAGAAAATGTATTTTCTTCCAAAAACACGAGGTTTAGGAATTGGAACTAAAATGATGGAAAAATGTTTGGAACAAGCCAGGGATTTTGGTT
The DNA here is from genome assembly GCF_030378165.1 of Flavobacterium panacagri. Taxonomy (NCBI): domain Bacteria; kingdom Pseudomonadati; phylum Bacteroidota; class Flavobacteriia; order Flavobacteriales; family Flavobacteriaceae; genus Flavobacterium; species Flavobacterium panacagri. Next base: position 5,972,515 of record NZ_CP119766.1, on the reverse strand, counting down.
TTGAAAAATGTTATATCGAAACGATGCCTTTTATGCATGCGGCACAAAAATTATATAAAAAATCTGGTTTTGAATATTTAGATGCTCCGTTAGGTTCCACTGGGCATAATTCTTGCCCGGTATGGATGTTGAAGGTTTTGTAAAAAAGATGTAACAAATCTTAATGAACGAGACTTATTTAAAAGTTAAAAAATCAGCTGTAGCTGCATAATGGATGTTCAAAAAAATAAAATGAAAATTAAACAATACCGCACTCAATTTATTAAAGAATTATCGCCTTTTTACGATGCGTACGAAGCGGAAAGTTTTTTTTATTTAATTCTGGAAGAAAAACATAAACTTCGACAGATCGATTTGGCTTTAAATCATGAACTGACATTTGAAGAGAATGATTTTATTATTTGGGATGAAATCTTAAAGCATTTAAAGAAAGAAGTTCCAATTCAATATCTATTAGGAAAAACACATTTTTACGGTTTAGATTTCGAAGTAAACGAAAACGTCTTAATCCCAAGACCAGAAACTGAGGAATTGGTGGAATGGATTATTAATGAAAATGCAAATCCGGAAAGATCTAAAAAAATAAAAATTTTGGACATTGGAACAGGAAGTGGCTGTATTGCCATTTCTTTGGCTAAAAATTTACCAAATGCAGAAGTTGTAGCAATTGATGTTTCTAAAAAAGCAATTGAAACGGCTAAAAGAAATGCTATTAGAAATAATGTAGATGTGACTTTTGTATTGGCTGATATTTTGAAAGAAGAAGAATTAAGATGTGAATTTGATATTATTGTTTCGAATCCGCCATATGTGCGAAATTTGGAAAAAGTAGAAATCAAGAAAAATGTATTGGATTACGAACCACATTTAGCGCTTTTTGTAGAAGATACTGATGCTTTGATTTTTTACAGAAAAATTGCTTCTCTGGCAAAAAAAGCTCTTTTTGGGACAGGTAAACTATATTTTGAAATCAATCAATATCTCGGAAAAGAAATGGTTGATTTGTTAGAAAGTATGAATTTTAAAAGTGTGGAGATCAGAAAAGATATTTACGACAACGATCGCATGATTTCCTGCAAGGTTTCTAAAACCTTGTAGGTATTATTTAAGCGGTATTGTTTTTAGTTTATAATAGATATTAGCAAAAGAAAATTATTGGAAAAATGAAAGATCTAATCTAGCCCCGATAGCAGTGAAAATCCTTTTGTATTGGGGTTCAATACAAAAGATTGCAACGGATAGCGGGACAAGTGGTTCTTTTGAACCGATTATTGCTGCTTCAAACAATTATTCGTAACGCAACGCTTCAATCGGATCTAGCTTCGATGCCTTTATAGCGGGATATAATCCAGAAACTAGCGCCACACAAAAACTAGTTGCAAAAGCGGCAAAAATGGCCATCCACGGAATTACAAAGACAAAACTCATGGCAGTGGCTATTCCGAAGCCAAGAAGGATTCCAAGGAAAATCCCAACTAATCCGCCAATTTGTCCAATTAATAATGTTTCTATAAAAAACTGAAAAGCCACAGTTGATCTTTTGGCTCCTAAAGCTTTACGGACACCAATTTCACGAGTACGTTCAGTAACCGAAACAATCATAATATTCATTAAAGCGATTGAAGATCCTAAAATGGTAATAACGGAGATAATCCATGCCGCCCATCCTAAATATTTTGTGATTCCTAATATGCGGTTAATTAAATCATCACTTCGTCCAATACCAAAATTGTTGTCACGCACTGGACTCAGTTTTCGAACTCTTCTCATCGTGCTTGTGGCATTATCAACTGCTTCGTCTAAAAGTTCTTTTTTTGAAACCATTACACTGACAGTATAATTGATATTTGGTGCGGTAAATAAAGATCTTGCCACCTGAATTGGAATTAAAACACGTAAATCCTGACTGTTTCCAAAAGTGGAACCTTTTTCTTTTAAAACACCAATAACTTTAAAACGTGCGCCACGAATCGAAATAATTTTATCTATCGGATTCACATCCTTCAAAAGTCCTTTTTCGAAATCGGAACCTACGACACAAGAATAGGTGTTGTTTTCAATATCAAATTGATTAAAAGAACGCCCCAAAGTAGTTTCTAAACCAGAATTAGCAATAAAATGCTCATCAACGCCAACTACTTTGATTTCAGGATCTGTTTTGGTATCTAAATATTTTACTTCAGCTTTTGAAGTTGCCGTAAAGGAAAGTGAAGTTTCTGTAAAAGGATACTTGTATTTGTTCTTGAATGCAACCGCTTCGGGATAAGAGATAATTGGATTGATAACTTCACGTTCGTTTCCGCCACGATTACGAACATTGTTTTCGTATTGGTTAATATTGAAAGTGTTAGCTCCCATTGAAGCAAAATTGGTTGAAATGGTGTTTTCCAATGCAGAAACAACTGTCAGGATTCCAACCAAAGCGGTAATACCAATAGCAATAATTAAAACGGTAAGAATAGTACGCAGTAATTGCGTTTTGATGGAACCAAACGCAATTCGGATATTTTCTTTAAATAATTTTAGCATCATGACCAATTTGTCACGAAAATACGTTTTTTGTTACAAGTTTGCTTTCGATGTGCTATTATTTATTTTAAAAAGTGAGATATTTGCAGGCAATTTAAGTTAAAAGAAATAATGTCAAAGTGTTTTAGTTTTAAGATTTCAAGGAATCTAAAATCTAAAATCAGAAATCTAAAATAAAAAAAGAAGATGGCTTCAAAACCAAGTATTCCACAAGGGACAAGAGATTTTTCGCCTGCAGAGGTGTCAAAACGTCAATATATTATTCAGACGATAAAAGCTAATTTTGAAAAATTTGGTTTTCAGCCAATAGAAACTCCTTCGTTTGAAAATTCAGATACTTTGATGGGAAAATATGGTGAAGAAGGAGATCGTTTGATTTTTAAAATCTTGAATTCAGGTAATTTTTTCTTCAATAAAAATAAAATTGAACTACCGGAATCTTTAGAAGTACTTCAAATAAATTCAGCAGAAACAATCAGTTTAGAGCAAAGAATTGAGTTGAATAAATTCACAGGAAGAATTTCTGAAAAAGCCTTACGTTATGATTTAACTGTGCCATTTGCAAGATATGTGGTGCAGCACCAAAATGAAATTGAGTTTCCTTTCAAAAGATATCAAATTCAACCGGTTTGGAGAGCAGATCGCCCGCAGAAAGGCCGTTACAGAGAATTTTTTCAATGTGATGCCGATGTTGTGGGTTCTAAGTCACTTTGGCAGGAAGTAGAATTGGTTCAATTATACGATACAGTTTTTACGGCTTTAGGATTAGAAGGTGTAACCATTAAAATCAATAACAGAAAAATATTATCTGGAATTGCTGAAGTAATTGGCGCTTCAGATAAATTGATTGATTTTACCGTTGCTCTTGATAAATTGGATAAAATTGGAGAAGACGGCGTTAAAAAAGAAATGATCGAAAAAGGAATTTCTGAAGAAGCTTTGGTTAAAGTGCAACCACTTTTTAGTTTTTCTGGAACTTTCGCTGATAAAATCAACCAGCTTTCAGAATTATTGTCTTCATCAGAAGAAGGAATGAAAGGTGTGGAAGAATTGAAATTTATTTGTGACAATGTTGCCGATTTAAGCTTGTCAACTGCAGTTTTAGACTTAGATGTGACATTAGCGCGTGGATTAAATTACTATACTGGAGCTATTTTTGAAGTGGCAGCGCCTAAAACCGTTTCCATTGGTTCTATTGGCGGAGGTGGAAGATACGACGATTTGACTGGTATTTTTGGTTTGAAAAATATGAGTGGTGTTGGAATCTCTTTTGGTTTGGATAGAATTTATTTGGTTTTGGAAGAATTAAACCTGTTTCCTGAAACAGTTGCGGCGACTTCAAAAGCAATATTTTTAAATTTTGGAGACAAAGAAGCTCTGTACGCTTCAAAAGCAATTCAGAAATTAAGACAAGAAAATATAAAAGTAGAATTGTATCCAGATAACGTAAAAGTGGGAAAACAGTTTCAGTACGCCGATAAACGTTTGATTCCGTTTGCAGTAATTGTGGGCGATCAGGAAATTGCTTCCAATTCTTATGCCCTTAAAAATTTAGTAACGGGAGAACAGGTTTCTGTAGATTTCGAAGGATTGAAAAATGCTTTATTGGGATAACTGTTTGAAACAAAGGTTTTTGCTGTTTAAGTCGCGTATTTAAAGGATTTTCTTTTGAAATCTCTCTCAGAAATAGTTGCCAGAGAAGAAAAAATACTTTTAATTTGCGACCTCAAGTTACGGGCGTAGTTCAAGGGTAGAATAGCGGTCTCCAAAACCGTTGATGGGGGTTCGAATCCCTCCGCCCGTGCAATTGTTTTTTATCGCAAAGAACGCAAGATTTTTATCTAAGAATAATTTTAAAAAAGTTCGCAAAGCTATCCATACAAAGCTTTGCGAACTTTTTGATTTTTATAAAAATTTGAGAGTAAAAAAACTTGCGTTCTTTTCGTTAATTTTTTTGCTATTCAGGTTTTGTCATTCCATTAATAGATTTAAAGATGAGGAAAATATAAAAAAAAGCTTCGTCTCTATAGGCGAAGCTTTTTTTAATATAAGGTAAATTTGAATTAATAATTATTTTGAGGCCAAAGCCAACCCTTAAATTCAATTTTGGTGGTAAAAATTTTTGTTTTTCTCAATCAAAGATAAAACAAACTATAACGTAATAGTCTTAAAATTATACTAAATTTTATTTGACTATTTTCGCTTTTTAAAAGTCTCATAATTAATAAAGTGACAATTTGACATTTTATAAGATTTGGCAGTACTTTTGCAATCTAACACCAAAGAAATAAAAATGAAGTTTAAAAATATTTTTAAAAATAAAAGTAATATGACTACGGAAAATACAGAATTCGATCAGGAATTAGACGATGTAACGTTAGAAAAAAATGCCAACGGAGAGCAGTTAATTGTTGAAGAATTAAGTGTTGAAGAGCAATTAGCTCAAGACTTGGCTAAAGAAAAAGATAAGTTTTTGAGATTATTCGCCGAATTTGAAAATTACAAAAAAAGAACTTCAAAAGAGCGTCTTGAATTATTTAAAACAGCAAACCAAGAAGTTTTATTGGCGATGCTTCCAGTTTTAGATGATTTTGATAGAGCAGCTGTAGAAATCAACAAATCTGATGATGAGAATTTGAAGAAAGGTGTTGAATTAATTCACGAAAAATTAAAAAGCACTTTAGTTTCTAAAGGATTAGAGCAAGTTGAAATACAGGCAGGCGATGCATTTAATGCTGATGTTGCTGAAGCAATTACCCAAATTCCAGCTCCGTCTGACAAATTAAAAGGTAAAATTGTTGATGTAATTGAAAAAGGATACAAATTAGGAGACAAAATCATTCGTTTCCCTAAAGTTGTAGTTGGAAACTAAAATGCAAATAAAAATTTCGAATCCGTTTTAGGTTTTGGAATTTTAAAATTTGGACTAGAGCGCTAGCGACTGGCGTAGCAATTTAAACCTAATTATGAAAAAAGATTTTTACGAAATACTAGGCATTTCAAAAAATGCTGATGCTGCCGAAATTAAAAAAGCGTACAGAAAAAGTGCACTTAAATACCACCCTGATAAAAACCCAGGCGACAAAGAGGCAGAAGAAAACTTCAAATTAGCGGCAGAAGCTTATGAAGTTTTAAGTGATCCACAGAAAAAAGCGAAATACGATCAATACGGTCATCAAGCATTTGATGGTTCTGGCGGATTTGGCGGTGGTCACGGCGGGATGAACATGGATGACATTTTCAGCCAGTTTGGTGATATTTTTGGTGGCGGATTTGGCGGTTTCGGAGGCGGAGGCGGAGGTCCTCGTCGTGCAAAAGGAAGCAATCTTCGAATTAAAGTAAAATTAACTTTAGAAGAAATTGCAAATGGAGTGGAGAAAAAAGTAAAAGTAAAACGTAAAGTTCAGGCTAAAGGCGTAACCTATAAAACTTGTACAACTTGTAACGGTCAAGGTCAGGTTATGCGTGTAACCAATACCATTTTAGGAAGAATGCAATCTGCGTCAACTTGTCCTACTTGTGGTGGTTCTGGTCAGATCTTAGATAAAAAACCTTCTGAAGCAGATGGACAGGGAATGGTTCAGGAAGATGAAACAGTATCAATCAAAATTCCTGCTGGAGTTGTTGACGGAATGCAGTTAAAAGTTGCTAACAAAGGTAATGATGCGCCTGGAAATAGCATTCCTGGAGATTTAATTGTGGCGATTGAAGAAATTGAGCATGAATTCTTGAAGCGTGAAGGTGAAAACGTTCATTTTGATTTATACATCAGTTTCCCAGAAGCAGTTTTAGGAGCTTCAAAAGATATTGAAGCGATCAACGGAAAAGTTCGTATCAAACTGGAAGAAGGAATTCAGTCTGGAAAAATCTTAAGATTAAAAGGAAAAGGAATTCCAAGTTTAAACGGTTACGGAAGCGGAGATTTATTGGTTCACGTAAATGTTTGGACACCAAAAACATTGAACAAAGAACAAAAACAATTCTTTGAAAATGCTTTAAACAACGAGCATTTTGCTCCAAGTCCAGAGAAATCTGAGAAATCATTCTTTGAAAAAGTAAAAGATATGTTCTCATAATCTATACTTTTTTTAAAAGTCTAAATACATTTAAAACCCATTCTAAGTACAAATTAGAATGGGTTTTTTGTTTAATATGACACAAATTCATTTCGAATTATTTACTTTTACAGTCGCTGAACCAGAATTGGCAAAGCAACGCAGTAAATCAACAAAATAGCATGAGTAACTTACTTGAAGTACATAAGGTCGTAAAACAATACGGCGATTATGTAGCGCTTAACGAAGTTTCATTAAATGTGCCCAAAGGCAGTATATATGGACTTTTAGGTCCTAATGGAGCTGGAAAAACTTCCCTTATCAGAATCATTAATCAAATTACGTTGCCAGACAGTGGCGAAGTAATTTTGGATGGAGAAAAATTGCATCCAAAACACGTTCAAACTATTGGTTATCTTCCAGAAGAAAGAGGTTTGTATAGTTCGATGAAAGTAGGAGAGCAGTGTTTGTACTTGGCGCAAATGAAAGGACTCTCTAAAGCCGAAGCCAAAAAACAATTGGATTATTGGTTTGATCGTTTAGGAATTCAAGGCTGGTGGAATAAGAAAATTCAAGAACTTTCTAAAGGAATGGCGCAGAAAATCCAGTTTGTCGTTTGTGTTTTACATAAACCAAAACTGCTGATTTTAGATGAACCTTTTTCAGGTTTTGATCCTGTAAATGCTAATATTATTAAAGATGAAATTTTAGCTTTGAAAGAACAAGGTTCGACCATTATTTTTTCGACTCACAGAATGGAAAGTGTTGAGGAAATGTGTGAGCATATAGCTTTAATTCATAAATCAAATAAATTGATTGAAGGTAAAGTGGCAGATGTAAAACGCCAATTTAGAACCAATAGTTTTGAAGTAGGAATTTTGACCAATAATGTTGAAGGCCTAATGTATGATATTACACAAAAATTTACGGTTTCGCCTGCTAATTTTAAATCGTTGAATGATGATTTGAAATTGAATATCGAAATTGGAAATGCCGCACCAAATGAATTACTAAATGTTTTGACACAGCGTGGACAAGTAACACATTTCGTAGAGAAAATTCCAAGTATAAACGATATTTTTATTCAAACAGTTACTGAAAATAAAGTTTAGATTTCAGATTTTAGATTTCAGAATTAATCCTGAAATTTAAAAATCTAAAGTCAACAATCTAAAATCTAAAATCAAGAAATGAGTATTATTTCATTAATTATAAAAAGAGAATTTATTGCCAAAGTCCGCAATAAATCTTTTGTTGTCATGACTTTTTTGAGTCCGCTTTTATTTGTGGCGATTGCGGTATTTATTGGTTATTTGAGTTCAATGAAAGCGGAAACCAAACGAATTGCTATTCATGATGAAACCGGAATTTTTGTCTCAGATTTTTTAAAGGAAAATAAAAAAGGAGCGGAATTTAAATACTATAATTTATCTGAAATTGAAGTAAAAGCTTTAAAAGACAGTATTACAAAAGAAAATTTCAGCGGTTTAATTGTGATTCCAAAAACAGCTAATGTTAATGACTTAGAAAGTAAAATTGAATTTATTTCTAATAACAGTCCAAGTATTTCTTTTATTGAAAGCACGCAGGATATTATTGGCGAAAAAATCACAAAACTAAATCTGGAAGAAGCAAAACTAGACACTTTGGCAATTCAGAAAGCACAGTCAAAAGTAAATATTCATTTGGTTAAAGCTTCTGGAGAAGAGAGCTTAAAAGGTTTGAATGAAATTAAAATTGGTATCGGTGGTGCTTTTGGTTATTTGATTATGATGTTTATTATCATCTACGGAAATATGGTCATGCGAAGTGTAATAGAAGAGAAAACAAATCGCATTATCGAAATCATTATTTCATCAGTAAAACCATTTCAGTTAATGATTGGGAAAATTGTGGGAACATCATTGGCGGGAATTTTACAATTTATGATTTGGGCGATTATCGGTCTGGGATTAATGTTTGCTGCTTCTGCATTTTTTGGTGTTAATGTTGGACCAACGGCAAGAATTTCGCCAGAAATGATGCAGTCAGCGCAGCATCAATTATCAGGATCCGCGCAAATGTATATTGCTGAAATGTGGAATCTGCCAATCGCAAGTATTTTAATTGGATTTGTAGTTTATTTTATTGGAGGTTATTTCTTGTACAGTTCATTTTATGCTGCAATTGGAGCTGCAGTCGACAATCAAACCGATTCACAGCAATTTTTACTGCCAATCATAATGCCATTAATTTTAAGTGTATATATTGGATTCTTTACAGTGGTAAACGATCCGCACGGAAGTATCGCAGTTATCTTTTCTATGATTCCGCTTACTTCGCCAATTGTAATGTTAATGCGTATTCCGTTTGGCGTGCCGTGGTGGCAAATTGCAATTTCGGTATCATTATTGTTTGCAACCTTTTTCCTTGTCGTTTGGTTTGCAGCAAAAATTTACCGTGTAGGTATTTTAATGTATGGTAAAAAACCAAGTTGGAAGGAATTGTATAAATGGCTTAAATATTAACTTAGAGATTCTAAGTTTCTAAGATTCTGAGATGCTAAGATTTTAGCAAAAAAACTCAGAATCTCAGAATCTTAGCATCTTAGTATCTTAAAAAAGAATGAGTAAAATACTAATTGTCGAAGACGAAGCTGCAATCAGAAGAGTTTTGGTAAAAATTTTATCAGAAGAAAATGATTCGTATCAGGTTGATGAAGCCGAAGATGGTGTTGCTGGACTTGAAAAAATAAAAAACAACGATTACGATTTGGTTTTGTGTGATATCAAAATGCCAAAAATGGATGGTGTTGAGGTTTTAGAAGAAGTAAAAAAAATAAAACCAGAAATTCCGATGGTTATGATTTCAGGCCACGGAGATATGGAAACGGCTATTCAAACCATGCGTTTAGGAGCTTTTGATTATATCTCGAAACCACCAGATTTAAATCGTTTGCTGAATACAGTGCGTAATGCTTTAGACAAAAAACAATTAGTTGTTGAAAATAAAATTCTAAAGAAAAAAGTCAGTAAGAATTACGAAATGATCGGAGAAAGTGAATCTATCAATCACATTAAAGTAATGATTGATAAAGTAGCTCCAACCGAAGCCCGAGTTTTAATTACAGGCCCAAACGGAACAGGAAAAGAATTAGTAGCACATCAATTACACGAAAAAAGTGAGCGTTCTAGTTTTCCTTTAATCGAAGTAAACTGTGCGGCGATTCCAAGTGAATTGATCGAAAGTGAATTGTTCGGACATGTAAAAGGTGCTTTTACATCGGCAGTGAAAGATCGTGCAGGAAAATTTGAAGCAGCAGACAAAGGAACTATTTTCTTGGATGAGATTGGAGACATGAGTCTTTCGGCACAAGCCAAAGTTTTAAGAGCACTTCAAGAAAGTATGATTACAAGAGTTGGTGCAGATAAAGATATTAAAGTGGACGTTCGCGTTGTTGCGGCAACTAATAAAGATTTGAAAACAGAAATTGCCGAAGGTCGTTTCCGTGAAGATTTATACCATCGTCTGGCTGTAATTTTAATTAAAGTACCGCCATTGAATGAAAGACGTGATGATATTCCAGCCTTAATTAAGCATTTTGCAGAGAAGATTGCTTCAGAGCAAGGAAACGCTGTAAAAGGATTTTCGGCGCAAGCCATACAATTATTACAGGAATACGATTGGACAGGAAATATTCGTGAACTGCGAAATGTAGTAGAAAGATTAATCATTTTAGGAGGAAGCGAAATCTCTGAAAGTGATGTGAAAATGTTCGCAAGCAAATGATGGTTTAGTTTTCAATCTGAAATCTAAAATCATAAATCTAAAATTAAGCATGAAACTAAAAAAAATAAACGAAAAATTACAAGACGGATTAATCGAAAATGGTTTGACTGAAGCCAATGCTTTGCAGATGGAAACTTTCTCGACCATAAAAAGTGGAGCCGACTGTGTAATTGTTTCGCCAAAAGGAAGTGGAAAAACAACTACGATTGTTTTAAATGTGATTCAGCAATTGGCGGGTAAAACAGAAGAGTCGCCTCGTGCGTTGATTTTTGTTGAAGACAAAGCGAAGGTTTTGGAAATGGTAGCGCTTTTTGAAAAGTATGGAAAATACACCAACTTGGAAGTTTATGGTGTAAACGAAAAAGGAGACATGGATTACGATAAAAACTATGTTTCTACAGGAATAGATGTTTTGATTGGAACGCCAACCAAATTAAACGATATGTTTAGCACGGCGGGTTATAACGTCAACCGCTTAAAAATGCTTATTTTGGATGATGCAGATCCTATTTTGAGACTGCGCCACGAAACAAAAATTATGCGTATTTCTGGTAGTATTGCCAAAACACAGCGTTTGATCTTTACAGAAACCTTAACTGAACGTATCGAAATTTTGGCAGATAAGATGTTAGTTGAGCCTTATTTATTTGATATGGATGAGGATGGAGAGGAGCTTGATGAAGAAGAAGACGATATTGAAGAAGAATAAATCTTAAATTCATATTAGGAAATTAATGAAAAAAACACCTTTAATTGCTTTATTTATTTTTTTTTATAGTTTCGTTTATTCTCAAAATCTATATCCTGAAAAATATCTAAATTGTCACTTAGTATCTTTTTGCCTTGATTGTGGAGACATTCTTGCAATGCCTCCAAAAACGTTTGTGGAGGAAGTAAATAATAGTTTTGATAAAAAAAGACTGGCAGAAATTAAAGGAGTTATTGAGACTCAGATTTTAATTGATGAAAATGGTAAGCCTTGTTTGATAAGTGCATTGAATAAAACAAATGTGGCTTCAAAAAAGCTGAACTTGGAAAAAGTAATTAATACAACTTCTTTTTGGGAGCCAGCCATTTCTAAAAATAAACCGCGCAATAGTTCGGTATCTTTTATTTTTGAATTCGAAGGTGGAAGTTTTTCTGTTAGGAGAAGGGTGTTTGATTTCAAAAATCAAGGAAATATGAAATCTGTTGGAATGCCTGAAATCAAAGGTACTGATGAAGAGAAACTATCTAAGAAATGGCGGCTATTTAAACAAGATAATTCCGAGCTGCCTTGGGACATGACTAGAGCAATTGCTAATGACTTAGATAATAATATTTGGATTGGAACTGATAATGGAATCGTTAAAATTGAAAAGGAAAAATGGCAGCATTTTAATTCGCAAAACACGAATATTAATCCTAAAGCATACAACAAAAATCAAACAGAGTCGGTTAGAGATTTGGAAGTTGATCAAGAGAATAATAAATGGTTTGCCATTGGATGGAATGTTTACAAATACGATAATAAAAACTGGACAAAATATGATTCCATAAATTCACCAATTAGCTGGGCTAGAAAACTTTTTGTGGATTATAAAAACAATATTTGGTTTACGTCTTGGAGAGGTGTGGCAAAGTTTGATGGTAATAAATGGTCGAATTTTACGAAACAAAATTCAAATTTACCATCTGATAAAACGCTTGGAGTGTATGTTGATAAAAAAGATAGAATCTGGATTGGCACATTTGAAGGCAATGTTATAATCGAAAAGGGCATTACAAAATTGCTTGATGATAAAAAATCGCCCTTGTCAAAAGCATTTATATCTAAAGTTTACGAAGATAAAGGAGAAAATCTCTGGTTTGATTTGAGTAACGACAAATCAGATGAGGCAGGAATTTATAAGTTGGATACGGCTGGAAATTGGACAAGAATTGTTCATCCTAATGCTAAAATGTTTAGAGAGAATGCCATCAACGATTTTTATCTAGACGAAACTGAACAAGTGTTATGGTTAACGCTAAATGGAGTTGGTATTTTAAATTATGATTTGAAGACAAAAAAATGGGAAACCTATACAAATCAAAATTCAAATGTTCCTAGCATTCATTGTGAGAAGATTACAAAAGACAGAAATGGTTCAATTTGGGTTGCAACTTATGCAGGAGTGGTAAAAACAGAATAACTGGATTTTAATGCTTTTATTTTTTTATAAAATGAAGACAATAATTATAAAACGATAAAGTAAAAAATGGAAATTTTAAAAACATTTAAATTTTTAATAATTGTACTGTTATGCTTTTTTATTCTTATTTATCTTTTAATAATTTCTTATGTTTATTTCAATCAAGTCGGTTTAGTTTTTCATGCATCAAGATTGCCAAAAGATTATAAGTTTGATTATCAGAATAAATTTGAAGAAATCAATATCAAATCATTTGATGGAGCTGTTTTGAATGGATTGTTATTCAAAACTGAAAATTCAAAAGGCTTAGTTTTTTATCTTCATGGAAATGCTGGAACATTAGAAACTTGGGGTAAAATAGCTAAAATTTATACATCACTGGGTTATGATATTTTTATTTTAGACTACAGAAGTTTCGGAAAAAGTGAAGGCGAAATTGAAAATGAAGAACAATTAACGAAAGATATAGCTATCGTATATAAATCTATTCTAAAAAGATATTCTGAAGATAAAATTATAATTGCAGGATATTCCATAGGCTCGGGTTTCGCTGCAAAATTAGCCTCCGAAAATAAAGCAAAAGCACTGATTCTTCAAGCTCCGTATTATAATTTTTTAGAATTATCAAGTTCAAGAGTGCCACTCTTTCCTGATTTCATGAAGAAATTTAGTTTAGAGACCAATGAATATCTGCCTAAAATCAAAACGCCAATTTATATTTTTCATGGAACGGATGATCAGTTAATTCCTTGTGAAAATTCGATTAGATTGAAAAAGCTTTTAAAATCAAATGCTTATTTTTATCCATTGAAAAGTCAGGAGCATATTGGTGTAAACGAAAATGAAGATTTTCAAAAACAATTAAAAATAATATTAGAATAAAATAAATATCATGGGATTAATGAAGGTGTTTTCGGGCAGTGAAATATTAGCAATTGCTTTACAAGAAAGATTAGAAGAAGCGGGTGTAGAAACCGTAAAAAAAGATAATATTCAATCGGCTCGTTTAGGAGGTTTTGGACAAACAGATTTGGCTGTTGAGGTTTTTATTCAAGAAACTGATTTTGCAAAAGCGAATCCGGTTATTGAAGAATTTAGAATGAGTCTTTAAATAGTATTCAGTGTTCAGCATTTAGTCACAGTTTTATGCTGTAATTCGAAACTACGACTGAATACTAAATACTGAATACTGGAAACTAAAAAAATATGCAATACAAAATGTTAGTGCTCGACATGGATGATACCTTGTTGACAGACGATCATAGAATTTCAGCCTTAAACAAAAAAGTTATCCTGGAAGCACAGGCAAAAGGAGTGTATGTGGTTTTGGCTTCTGGCCGACCTACAATTGCTATGACGGCTTATGCTAAGGAATTGGAATTAGATTTAAACGATTCGTATATTATCTCGTTTAATGGCGCTATAATAAGCCGTGTAAAAGACGATTTGGTTTTGTTTGAACAAAAGCTTACTGTAGAGCAAATTCATGCTTTATACGATTACAGCGTTAAAATGAAAACGGATATTATCACTTATTTAAATGATGAAATTATAAGTGAGACAGATTCTGAATACATTGAAGTCGAAAAAGAAATTACAGGAATGACACATCGTAAAGTGACAAGCTTTAAAGAGTATGTAGACCGACCTGCGGTAAAATGTATTTTACTTGAAAAACCTTCCTATTTAAAAACAGTCGAAAATGATTTAATAGAAGCGATGCCACATTTAAGTGTTTCGATGTCGAAACCTTTTTTCTTAGAAGCAGCACAGCAGGGAATTGATAAAGCAGCAAGTTTGAAATATTTGGCTGATAAGCTGGGAATTCTTCAAAGTGAAATTATTGCTGTAGGAAATGCTGGAAATGACTTAACTATGATTGAATATGCTGGTTTGGGAGTTTGGGTGGACAACGTAACGCCTGAACTGCGTGATAAAGCCGATTTAATTGTAGCTTCAAATAATAATGATGGTGTTGCTGAGGTAGTACAACGTTATATTTTAAATTAGAAAAAATGAAGAATCCAATAGAAACCGAACGTTTGATTTTAAGAGAATTAATGCTTTCTGATGCAGGCGGCATGTTCGAATTGGATTCGAATCCTAATGTACATCTTTTTGTTGGAAACAATCCCGTAAAGAATATTCAGGAGAGTATTGATATGATTGAGAACATTCAGAAACAATATGCCGATTTTGGAACTGGTCGCTGGGCTGTAGTTTTAAAAGAAAATAATGAATTTATTGGCTGGTCTGGAATAAAATATATTACAAACGAAATCAATAATCATAAAAACTTTTACGAGTTAGGATATCGTTTTATTGAAAAACATTGGGGAAAAGGATATGCTTCTGAAGCAGGAAAAGCTTTTGTTGCTTATGCTTTTAACGAAATGAAAGTAGAAAAACTTTATGCTTACGCCGATGCAGGAAATGAGAATTCTAGAAAAATTTTAGAAAAACTAGGTTTCCATTTTGTGAATTCTTTCGAATATGAAGGAGAAATAGAAGTTTGGTACGAACTCAAAAATCCAAACTCAAACTGAGAAATGCATTCCAAATCTTTACATACTTACAAAGTCAGTAAAGATTTGGAAACAATTCAGAGTTATTATTATTTTTTAGCTACAGAAACGAAGTATTTGTTTCCGTCACCCATAGTTAATTTTACACGTTCGTCGCAAAGATCAACCGCAAAGTTTGCGCTTTCGTAACAGCTGCAAGTAGTGTTTTTGTCTTTAGACATTTCTGTTTTGCAGTTATTGTTTTTAAATGAAGCCAACTGTGGAGTATACAAACTCACTAAATCTGTAGAAGCAGTTACTAATGAAATAATACTTGCAGAGTTATTGTTAGTAATTCTATAAACGATTCTGTCTGTATAGTTAACATCATTTACAGTTACTTTACGAATATAAGTATAAGCTGTAGAGCCTTCTCCTGGTTCTTTAACTTCAAATTTAAAACCAACTGCACGAATAGCGACATCAAATTGCTGCTGCGAATTGAAGCTAGCCCAAGTTGTTAATGTACTGATAGTAGGGAATGGATTTGCTGCAGGAGCATTAGTCTGCGCTTGCGAACTAAAAATGGTTAAGAACATCAAGCAGATTGTGGGTAAAAATGCTTTCATAAAGTGGTATTTGTTATTATAATTGTTGCCTACTCTCTTTGGTTTTCGGCTTTCCCATTTCATTTTGTAACACAAAACAACAACATAACGGTTAAAATTCAAAATTGTTATGCCTGAATTATTATTAAATTAATTTAAGCGTGTTAAAATTCTTAAATCGCAATTTAATTTACCCAAGAATTATAACAAAAGTAAATGTAAGAAATTTTGAATTTATAACGCTAAAAAATGTACTTAATCGATAAAATTTGCATTTAATCGATTATTTTGTCATTTTATTCTTATTGAATCGTTAAAAATAGAGTTCTGAAAAGTTCTGTTTTAGAAAAAAAAAGAATATGTTAAACGTTTTTGGAATGTTTCTAAATTAACATTAGACGCAAATTATTGATTCGAAGTAAATTAATCGCTTTCTTTTAATGAATATTGTTTGTAAATTTGCAGCCTTAAATTTTTTGACAACGATTTCATTAATTTAAGACAAATTATGGAAAATAGAAAAAAAGTAGCCTTTTACACGCTGGGTTGTAAACTGAATTTTTCAGAAACCTCTACAATTGCCAGAAGTTTTAATGACGAAGGTTTTGACCGCGTCGATTTTGAAGATGTTGCAGATATTTATGTCATTAATACCTGCTCTGTAACAGAAAATGCCGATAAACAATTTAAACAGGTTGTCAAAAAAGCAATGAAGCTGAATGAAAAAGCTTTTGTTGCCGCTGTTGGTTGTTATGCACAATTAAAACCAGAAGAACTCGCATCAGTTGATGGAGTAGACTTGGTTTTGGGAGCTACAGAAAAATTCAAAATCACAGACTATATCCATGATTTGAGCAAGAACGATATGGGTGAAGTTCATTCCTGCGAAATTGCTGAAGCCGATTTCTATGTAGGAAGTTATTCTATCGGAGATCGTACCAGAGCATTTTTAAAAGTGCAGGATGGTTGTGATTACAAATGTACCTATTGTACCATTCCATTAGCAAGAGGAATTTCTAGAAGTGATGCTTTAGAAAATGTATTGAAAAATGCCAAAGAAATCTCAGCGCAGAATATCCGTGAAATTGTTTTAACCGGTGTAAATATTGGAGATTATGGAAAAGGCGAATTCGGAAATAAAAAACACGAACATACTTTTTTAGATTTAGTTCAGGCATTGGATAAAGTAGAAGGAATTGAACGTTTAAGAATTTCTTCAATCGAACCCAATTTATTGAAAAACGAAACAATAGAATTTGTTTCTAAAAGCCGCACTTTTGTACCGCACTTTCATATTCCGTTGCAATCAGGAAGTAATGATATTTTGAAGTTGATGAAACGTCGTTATTTACGTGAAGTGTATATTGATCGTGTCAATAAAATTCGTGAAGTAATGCCTCACGCCTGTATTGGTGTCGATGTAATTGTTGGTTTTCCTGGAGAAACAGATGAGCATTTCTTAGAAACCTATCATTTCTTAAATGATTTGGATATTTCGTATTTACACGTTTTTACGTATTCAGAAAGAGATAATACAGAAGCGGCGAATATGGAAGGTGTTGTTCCTTCAAATGTAAGGGCAAAACGCAGTAAAATGCTTCGCGGTTTATCAGTAAAAAAACGTCGTGCTTTTTACGAAAGCCAATTAGGAACAAACAGAACGGTTCTTTTTGAAGGTGAAAATAAAGAAGGATACATCCACGGTTTTACTGAAAACTACGTAAAAGTAAAAACACCTTGGAATCCAGAATTGGTCAATACTCTGCAGGAAATCAATTTAACAAAAATTGACGAAGACGGAAGTGTTCGTTTAGAGTTTTTGAATAAATTGGCCGAAGCTTAAAAATAAATATACTCTAAGTATTGTCATTTCGACCTAAGGGAGAAATTCCACATGCATAATCGCCAATCTTTGTCGATTTTCTAGTGCGATTTCTCCCTTCGGTCGAAATGACAAAAACCTCATAGTTTTAAAGAAAAACTATGAGTTTTTTTTTTTATTACATGAAAAATCTATTTCTGATCCTCAGAAACCACCAATTTCAAAGAATTAATATAATCAGTATCAAATTCAATAACTCGAATTTTTTCTGGATTAAAACCTAATTCCCCTCCAAATTTGCCTCTTGTTTCCAAGAAATCAATTAGCAATTCTTCTTCAGTAAGAGAAATTAATTTTCCTAAATAAACTGCTTTAGAAGATTTTTTTGCAAGCTGAAAAATAGTGTACTTTCGATCAAGAAAGTTCAAAATCGAGTTTAAATCCTGAATAGGTACAATATCTTCTGTATTGATGTTTATTCCTTTTAAACGAATAACTTTTTCTGTAAAAATATGTCCTTCATCTCGGTAAATTGCTTCAATATTTTTATTTCTTAAAATAACAAAACCATCCAAAATAAAATCTACCGGGTTATTTCGAAGCAAAATCCAATCGTCAGAATAATCAATTAAAAACCCGCTATAGATTTGTTTCTTATCCTGAAATTCTATTTCGACTAATTGTCTTAAATATTGTTCCATCGTATTTTTTTTAAATTCCAATACTTAAATTCCAAATTCCAATTGCGGTTGAAATTTAAATTTTAAGCTTAGGATTGGTTAGAACTTTGTCAAAGTTTTAAACTTTGACAAAGTTGGTCAGAATTTTTTTGAAGACTTTAATATTTTAAAATCCAGAATTCAATTGCAATTGGAATTTGGAATTTCAAAATTGGAATTTTTTAAGGATTAGTAGACCAAATACTGCTATTTTTGATAAATACTCTTCGGTTTAATTTTAACTGAGCGATAATTAAATCGGCCATGTCTTCAGACTGCATTACTTTTTCTGGGTTTCCGTCAGTAAGGTTTAAGTCTTTTGCCATGTCTGTCGCAACAGTACTTGGCGTTAAAGCTGTAACACGAATATTGTGTTTTCTCATTTCCTGCATTAAAGAATCGGTTAAACCTAAAACTGCAAATTTAGAAGCGCTGTAAGCACTTGTTAAAGCGTTTCCGTTTAAACCTGCAGTTGAAGAAATATTAATAATATCTCCAGTTTGTCTTTCGATCATATTTGGAATAACGGCGCGAGTGGTGTAATACGTTCCCATTAAGTTTACTTGGATAATTCTTTCCCAGGCTTCCGGTTCTAATTCTAAGAATTTTCCAAAAGAAGCAATTCCAGCGCTGTTGATTAGAATGTCAATACTTTTAAATTCGGCGATTGCTTTTTCAACGGCCGAATTGATAGAATTAATATCAGAAACATCAGCAGAAAGAGCCAAAGTTTTTACGCCTAGTTTTGAAGTTTCTTCTGCCAATTGGTCAATATCACTTTTGGTTCTAGAAACTAAAATAAGGTTTACACCTTCTTTTGCCAAAGCAATGGCAACAGCTTTTCCAATTCCTTTTCCAGCACCAGTAATTAATGCATTTTTATTTTTTAAGTCGGTCATGATGGTAATTTTTTGAAATGCAGAAAGCATCATTTTAAGTCTTACAAAAATAAGCTTTTGCAAACTAAAATAATGCTTTAAAATATTTTCTTAATCTAAGTTTAACAACTTTTCGTTATTCTTTCAGAACCATGTCAATGCACATGACAGCTCCTAAAATCAATTGTCTCAATGGACTGTCAGCAGCTACATTCTCTTCAATTTGAAGAACGTAATTATCAGCACTTGTAAAAAACTCTTTTCCTAATCCCGCCCATTTTTTATTTACTTGAGCCAATTGTTTGTTTTCATGAGAGAATTTAAAATCCCATCCTGTCCATTTTCCTTGTAAAGTAGCAACAGGTCTTTCATTTTTATCTAAGATTTCAAATTTTCCTCCTATAGAAAAGAATTTTTGTTTGAAAGTTCCAATCAAACGATCTTTTTCGTCAAGGACTTCCACTGTCGATCTAAAGATGGCAACGCCTCTTCTTACAGTAATTATCTTTTCGCCAGATGCTGTTGTGATTTCAATATTAAATGGAGTAGCTCTTTTATAATCTGTAAAACGCAATACTTTGGTAAAGAAACCAAGATTGTTTTCACGGCAGTTCATAATAATTTGATTTGTCTGCGGATCGTAAATGTCGTAGTTGTTAGCAGCTTTAAACATTCCGACATGTTCTTTTACTAAAAATAGATTTTGGCTTAAAATAGGGTTCATACGAGTATAAAAAATTAATATTTTGAAAAAAGCCCAAATGTAATACAATATTTATTAATTATTGTAATTTACGATTTGGACTAAGAATATTAAACACCTATTGTAGAATAGAAATTATTTTTGGTTTATTTTTTTACTGGTCAGAATAATTGCTCCGTTTGCTCCTCGTTCTCCATAAATTGATTTTGCTTCGTTCATCTTTAACGCCTTTACAGATTCAATAGTTTTGGGATTGATTTTACTAAATTCTACTTTGTCAATAATCTTTCCGTCTAAAACGTATACAATTTGCATAAGCTCAGATTTAGAAGGAGCACATATTATGATTTTAGTAGGTTGAACAGGCTTAGGTTCTGTAATAGATGAAATCTTTGTCTCACGAATCGTGTCTTTTGTTGGTTTAGAAGCAGATTTATCTTGCGCCTTTGCCACATAACTAAACAGAAAAAAGAATAAAAGAAGGTTTATAGTTTTCATTGTCAGTAATTAATTAAATTGTTTTGCACCTTCCACCAAACGAATAAACTCCGCTTTGTAACCTTCGCCATCATTTGAATTTCCTTGTTTTGCCAGTTTTGCAATTTCTTCTGATGATTTGTCAGCAATTAATTTTGAATCTCTTAATTTCAATCCGAACCAAGCTACCGCAGTACTAAATTTCATATCATCACTCGCCTTATTCAAAGCAATTGATTTATTCTCGATTACCTGAACCATTTCGATGCTTTTTTCGCCATCAGGTTTTTTGTAACGGAATTTTACTGTTGCCAATTCATTGCTGTAATTACTAGAATTGGTTTCCGTTTTAGTGTATTTTAAATCATCTGTTTGTGCTGTTAAATAATCGCTTTTTACACCAGCAGGGATAATTTCATACAAAGCCGTTACGGTATGATTACTTCCTAATTCTCCAGCATCAATGGCATCATTTTTAAAGTCTTCTGGACGCAGTTTTCTATTTTCATAACCAATCAAACGATACGATTGCACTTGTTTGGGGTTGAATTCAATCTGGATTTTTACATCTTTCGCGATAGCAAACATTGAACCTTTAAATTCTTTTCCTAAAAAACGATTCGCTTCCTGAATGTTGTCGATGTACGCGTAATTTCCATTTCCTTTATCGGCCAGAATTTCCA
Source organism: Flavobacterium panacagri (assembly GCF_030378165.1). Taxonomy (NCBI): domain Bacteria; kingdom Pseudomonadati; phylum Bacteroidota; class Flavobacteriia; order Flavobacteriales; family Flavobacteriaceae; genus Flavobacterium; species Flavobacterium panacagri. The sequence goes on along the minus strand of NZ_CP119766.1, from coordinate 5,951,598 downwards.
TTTTACTGTCTTTGTAATTGCCCATTCCATAACCTAAACAAGTTAAGAAAACGCCTGTTTTTCTTTTCTCTTCGATTAGCTTTTCCATGTCAGTATTAGAAGAGCTTCCTACGTTAAAATCGCCGTCAGTTGCTAGAATTACACGATTGTTTCCTCCTTTAATAAAATTTTCTGTCGCCGTTTTGTAAGCCAGTTCAATTCCAGCTCCTCCAGCCGTGCTTCCTCCAGATTGTAATTTATCTAAAGCGTCGATAATTGTTTTTTTCTCGTCACCAGAAGTTGGTGGCAAAACCATTCCTGCAGCACCCGCATAAACTACAATGGCCACTTTATCTTTTGGACGTAATTCGTTAACCAATATTTTTAAAGATTGTTTTAGTAAAGGCAATTTGTTCATGTCGCTCATTGATCCCGAAACATCAATCAGAAAAACAAGATTTGAAGCAGGTAAATCATCAGTAGGAATATTTTTTCCCTGCAAACCAATTTTTAGGATTTTATTATTTGCATTCCAAGGCGAATCGCTCACTTCTGTATTGATCGAAAAGGGATGTTCGTTTTTTGGCTGTGGATAAGTGTATTTGAAAAAATTAACCATTTCTTCTACACGAACGGCATCTTTTGGAACTTGCTGTCCATTATTTAAAAAACGTCTGATATTCGTATAAGAAGCATTATCAACATCAATAGAAAAAGTAGAAAGCGGTGCTGTTTTTGGACTTTCAAAAGCATTTTCTACAAAAGAGTCATAATCTTCTTGAGATGGTTCAGCAGGAATTGGAACAATGTTTAATTTTTGATCTAATTCCTTTTCTGAAAGGTTTTTATAAAGGTTATTTTTAGTAGAAATAACAACAACGCCATTTGAAGCTTTACTTCCATAAATCGAAGTCGCCGCTTGATCTTTTAAAACCGAAACATTATCAATATCATTCGGATTAATTTTTGCCATTTGATTGGCTTTTGCAGGAACTCCATCAATAATATATAAAGGTTCATTTTTTGGAGGTAGGGAAGGAGATTCTCTTGGCATTTTAAAACTTTGTTTTGGAGCAGCAACATATCCAACACTATTTTGAACCTGAACTCCAGCGACTTTTCCTTGTATTGCTTGAGAAAGATCTCTTTTTTCTTTTTTTCTTTCGGCACGCGCATAACTACGGTCTTCATATTCCGAACTATTCGTGCCGTAGCCAACTACAACAACTTCGCTTAATGTTTGGTTGTATTCATTTAATCGTATATTAATTGTATTTGAATTTTGAACTTTTTGGCTTTGCGTTTCAAATCCAATAAAACTGAAAACTAACATGTCTCCTGTTTTAGCTTTAATGCTGTATTTTCCATCGAAATCACTTGTGGCGTTTACTTTTGAATTCTGATTCAAAATGTTTACGCCCGGAAGCAACTGTTGGGATTTGTCTGAAATGATTCCAGTAATCGTTCTTTCTTGCGCCATGCTTACAAAACATATAAGCATAGCAATGGCTGATGAAATAAGTTTTAGACTTTTCATGATAATAAGTTTTAAGAATTAATGTTTTGATTTTTAATGGTCTAGATTGTGAAAATCATTGCCTTCTTCGAGGATAACAGAGGAAAGGAGTTAGGTCTTTTATTTCTAAAGAATCCACCATTATTAAATTGATAATGTTTTTTTCTTTTAATATCATTGTTTCGGTTTTTAAACCTTTGAAGCTAAAAATAAGAGTATCCCTTTTTTTAACTTTTATAGCATACTTGCCATCAAAATCGGTTAGTGTTGATCTTTTATTTTCTTTAATTGATACATTAACTCCAGGAAGGGCTCCATTCTTATCTGAAATAATTCCAGTAACCGTTCTTTCTTGTGCCATGCCTGCGAAATATATTAGCATAGCAATGGCTGATGAAATAAGTTTTAGATTTTTCATGATAATAAGTTTTAGAGTTAATGTTTGGGTTTTGCTTTGTTAAAGCTACAGACTTTGACAAAGCATGAGATTATTTTTTCGGAGCTGGTTTTCCTGTTTTTGTGGTGATAATGACAACTCCTTTTTTACCTTTTTCGCCATATTTTTCAGTGGCTTCAAGGTCTTGCAAAATGGTTATGGTTTTAATGTCTTGTTTGTCTAAAGGTGCATAAGGACTTGTTGGATTTTTGCCAAATAAATCATTTTCAGAATAATAAACTCCGTCAATGATGTATAATGGTTCTTCCAAAACTACTAATGAATCGACATTTTCTGGATTTAGATTCGGAAGTTCACTTTGCATCATTTTGTCTTTTTTGGCATCATTGCTATGCGCCATTGCATTTCCGTTAAGGACTACTAAAGGCGTGCTTTTTTTAGCTCGTGAAGTACTTTTATCAACAAAAGCAGCTTTAGCAGATTCCCTTTGCGGATTTTTAAAATACCCCATTTCAGAAGTTACTTCTTTTTCAGAATCTGTATTACTGTCTTCTTCTGCACGTATTGGCGATGAAGCAACTATTATAGCGTCATAATTGGCTCTTTCAGTTACAACTGGCGGAGGAGCAATTGCTTTTGGAATAGCTTGAGTTTCATGCACTGCTACTTTTTCCTGCTGTTTGATCTGCTGGTCTAGAATTTTAGCCACTTCTTCTTTTGGAACTAATGGTGTATCTGAAGAGACAACTGTTTCATTTTTTTCTGCAGCAGGGTTTTCAATGTTAACTTTTTCGTTAACTACAACTTTTGGAGTTTCGTTTATATCCTCTTTATTGGTATGTAAAAATTGTGAACCCAAAGAGATTAATAAAAGAAGAGAAGCCACAACAGCAATTTTTTTCCACAATACAATTGTCTTTTTATCTTCCTTTTTGTCCAGTTTGTCTTCTACGCGCGACCAGACTTTTTCCATTCCTGGAAAGTCTTTAAACTCGGCATTTTGCGAAGCTTGTTTTATTTTATCGAATAATTTATCTTGATTGTCCATGACTATTTTGCTTTTTGATAATACAGTTTATTAACCAGTTCTTTCAGTTTGGTCTTAGCGGCATTCAATTGTGATTTCGAGGTGCCTTCGGAGATCTTCAGCATTTCGGCTATTTCTTTGTGAGCATAACCTTCAATAACAAAAAGGTTGAACACAGTTTTACAGCCGTCAGGAATATGGTTTAATAAATTAAGTAAATCTTCTTCTTCTAGTGTATTCAGTTCGTCAACAGAAGGCTGCGAAAGCATTTTCACATCGTCTAAATACATGTTGAAGTTAGTTTCTTTTCGAATCGTTGCTAAACAATGGTTTACAGTTATTCTTCTTGCCCAGGCTTCAAATGCATAAGCTTCTTTTAACTGATCCAGTTTGGTAAAAATCGTAAAGAAAGAATCGGCAAGGGCTTCTTCAATTTCTTCTTCCTTTTTTAAATATCGTTTGCAAAGGCGGTACAACTTTGGCGCCATGTATTCGTACACCTGACGCTGGGCATCGCGGTGCATTTTTTTACAGTTTGCTATTTGAGTCTCGTTTATCACAATTGTTCTTTTTTATATAGAGACATAAAAAGATGAAAAGGTTGGGACGGGTTAAAAAAAAGTTTTTTTTAAAGGTTCAAAGTTGCAAAGAAACAAAGTTACAAAGGTTTTCTATTGTAGAGACGCACGGCAGTGCGTCTCTAAGTTGGATGTTGTAATCGAAAAATTTTGTGTTTCTCTGTGAAAATCTCTGCGAATCTTTGTGGAATAATTTTTCATAGAGGTTCACAAATGTTTTATTTAATCGGCAATGTCAATTTATAAATTTTAGTTTCTAAAAGTTCTGTGTCGTTATCTTCACAAAGTAAAAACTCAATTTTATTATTTTCTTTTTTATAGAAAGTCAAACCTTCAAATTTATTGGTTGAAGTGATTTTTTGAGTAAAATCGATTTTCATGGTTTTAGCATCGATTCGGCCAATGAAACTTCCCAGAATTTCACCATCATCGTAAGTTGATTTCGTGTCTTCTACAGTAGAAAGAAAATAGATTTTATCTTCAACCAAAATGGCATCAGTAAAACTGGAACGAATGCCTTTTATTTTTGGAAGTTTATAATTAACCGCAATTAAAGCAAATTCTTCGTCCAGCTTTTTGGCATGAATCGTAAAAATGGTGTTTTTGTTGGAAACTCCGTTTCCACGATTGAATAAATACCAATTTTCTCCGTCGAAAATTGCCCCTTCTAAATTGAAATCTTCAGGTTTAATTTCGCCGAAACTTTGCATTAGAGCATATAAATCGACTAAGTTATTTTTCTTTAAAACCGTTTTAGACTTCAAATCAAACTCAATCATTTTGTTTCGGTTTTCAGTTGAACCGGAACCAAAAACATAAAGCGTGTCGTTATGATGTGTTAATGATTCAAAATCGGGTTTTAGGTTTTTTGGGATATTTTGCGTCGGATTGTCAATTAAAGCATGTTGACTCAATTGATGATTTTGCATATTGTATTCGTATAAGAATCCGCTGTTGTCGCCAATTACATAAAGTGCATCGTTATTAAAAAATAATCCGGATGCTGAACCGATTCCGATAATTTGAAATAATATTTCTAATGTGAATTTTTCCATGAAATGTTGTTTTGAAAGTCTTTAAATTATCTTGACTTTATCTTTTTAAATATATTGTTTTTTTCTGCTTCTGAAATTGTCTTTTCAAGGATGTCTATTACTCGCTTACTTTTTAAGTTGATATTGTGATCGTAGTTAATGTTTATTTTACCGTTGTCTTCCTTCTCTAAATTGAAACTATCAAAACGTTTTTCGATTATTTGATTGCCTATTGATATTTTTAAATTTTGTTGGCAAGAATGATCTATCATCAAATGATAAATTTGATTTTGAGATTCTTTATATGCAAACTGTTTAATTTCATCTTTTTCAATAATGTCTTTGTTTGGAAAATACATATGCCAAAAAATATTGTCATCATCCACAGTCTCATTGTATTTAGCACATATACTTATCTTTGTTAATTTTTTTCTCCCTTTCTCAATCCAAAAAATGTAAACTGGATTATTTGGAAAATCCTCCATACAAAAATCCTCTGCTTCAGATGGACTTAAATAACGAATTTTGACTCCTCCTACGCAATAACTTTCATAAACACAAATAGTATCTATTTTTCGAGATTGAAGTTTTTTTACATAATTAGAAACTAAATCTTCGACATTAAATTTAATTTCGGAATTGTTTTGTGCATTTCCCAGAAGATTAAAAAAGAAGAAAAATAAAAACAGTATTCTTTTTGTCATTATGAATTTTAAATAATAGAAAATTTCTTTTGAAAATAACTGCCTAGCCCTGATAGTAATGGAAATACTTTGAAAAGAAATGGCATTTTTTCCTGACAGAACAAAGCGACCAACGGAAGCTCTTGTTATGGCTTTGGAAAAAAGCAATTTATTGAAAAGTATTGCAATGAATAGCAGGAATTTGCTTCGTAAAATTACTATATTTATGATACAAAATTCGAAAATATGAAATCAATAGACCCGAAAGATTTTAAAGTTACAGATAAAATCAAGTTAAGCAAACTTCCAACTTTATTAAAAGTTGATGCCGATGATGATGAAAAAGAAGAAAAACTCGATAAGGTTCAGGCGAAATTGAGCGATTTGCAGGATGTCATGTATGCGCACAACAAATATGCGGTTTTAATTTGTCTTCAGGGAATGGACACTTCGGGAAAAGATAGTTTGATTCGGGAAGTTTTTAAAGAGTTTAATCCGCGTGGGGTTGTGGTGCATAGTTTTAAAACACCAAATTCGAGTGAATTGGAACACGATTATTTGTGGCGCCATTATATTGCTTTGCCAGAAAAAGGAAAGTTTGCGATTTTTAACAGAACACATTACGAGAATGTTTTGGTAACACGAGTGCATCCTGAATATATTTTGTCTGAGAATTTACCGGATATCAATTCTGTAGATGATATTACGGATGAATTTTGGGAAGAACGAATCAAGCAGATCAATAATTTTGAGAAACATATTGCTCAAAACGGAACAATTGTGATGAAGTTCTTTTTGCATTTGAGTAAAGAAGAACAGCGCCAGCGCTTGCTTAGACGTTTGGAAGAAGAAAAACACAATTGGAAGTTTTCGCCGGGCGATTTAAAAGAACGTGGTTATTGGGATCAATATATGGAGTATTACGAAGAGGCGATTAATAAGACTTCTACTAAACATGCTCCATGGTACATTGTTCCTGCAGATGACAAAGAAATGTCGCGTTATATTGTAGCCAAAATTATCTGGGAAGAAATGAAAAAACATACCGATATTAAAGAACCGAAATTGGATGAAAAAACGAAACTGAATATTGAGCTATATAAAAAAGAACTCGGTGAAAAATAAGTTGAGTTTAATTAGAAAATGAGTCAATTTGATAATTCTTACAATCCGACAGGTTTCTAAAATCAGTCGGGTTTAATTTTGTTTTGAAAACTAAACTTTATAAAATAAAAAATCCGACAGACTATGCGAGCTGTCGGATTTTTACCAAAAACAAAATAATAAATTAAACCTATTTTTTATAGTTTAAAACCATAAGCAACACGCAGTGCTACTTGATTGGTTCTAAAATCTTTGTAATCTTCGTAACGAACACTTAAATCGATGAATTTATTGGCGTATCCAATTCCTGGCGCCCATAAAAAAGTAGTGTTGTTGTAACCGTTAGTTACTGCAAAACCAGCACCAACTTCTCCTAAAACATAAAACTGATCTTTTAAAACAAAAGCTTTAAAACCTGCTTTGGCTGGAATAAATCCAAGATCTTTAATGTCATTTCCTGCGGCGTCTTTTTTGCCATTAAATAAATTAGTAAATCCTGTTGTTAACGTTAATGATGTTTTTTTAGAAAGATCATATTGTAAACGTACATCTCCACCAAGTGCCCAATCGTAATCGCCATCGGTTGGAAGACCTCCATTTACTCCAAAACCTAATCTAAATCCTTGATCGTAATTTGTTGCTTCTGTTTCTTGAGCGAATGTTGTGTTAGAGAATAAAAAAGCAAAAGCAGCTAGGCAAATAATCTGTAATTTTTTCATGGCTTATATTTTAGAATTATTAATAATGTAAAAGTAAAACGGAGGTATTTGGAGATTGTTATACAATTTTTAAAAATCTTTATATAATATTGAGTTCGCCTTATTTTTTGCTTAAAATTGGGATATAATTTTATTAATAGGATAGAATTCGAAGCTTCTGATTATCTTTGCCGACTAAAATTGATTACAAGTGAATTTAAAGCAGTACACAAAAGAGTTTTCGTATAATTTAAGACTGGCTTATCCTGTTATTTTAGGGATGGTTGGACATACTTTAATTGGTATTGTCGATAATATTATGGTGGGCAAAATTGGGAGTACAGAATTAGCGGCTGTTTCTCTTGGTAACAGCATGATTTTTATTGCCATGTCGCTTGGTATTGGTTTCTCTACTGCTATTACACCAATTGTAGCAGAAGGAGATGCAGAGAAAAATGATACTAAAATTCGTTCTGCATTTCATCACGGTTTGTTTTTATGTACCATTCTTGGCTTGATTCTTTTTAGTGTAATAATGTGCGCGAAACCCATAATGGAATTGCTAAAACAACCAGAAGATGTTATTGTTTTGGCAAAACCATATTTAGGATGGGTGGCTTTTTCATTGATTCCTTTAGTAATGTATCAAGGTTATAAGCAGTTTGCAGACGGAATGTCATTGACCAAATATTCAATGTATGCCATGGTAATGGCCAATGTTTTGCACGTTGGAATCAACTATGTTTTGATTTACGGAATGTGGATTTTTCCAAAAATGGGAATTATCGGTGCAGCATTGGGTACTGTAATTTCGAGAATCTTTTTGGTCATGTTTATGCACATTATGCTTTCGCGAAGAGAAGATTTAAAGCGTTTTTTCAAAGGTTTTAGTTTTAATGAAATTAAAAAAGCAACTATAAAGAAAATTATAAGCATTGGATTTCCATCGGCCATGCAAATGTTGTTTGAAGTGGTTTTGTTTACAGCTTCGATCTGGCTTTGCGGGAATATTGGAAAAACAAGTCAGGCGGCAAATCAAATAGCGTTGAGTTTGGCTTCCCTTACTTTTATGTTTGCAATGGGATTAAGCGTAACTTCGATGATTCGTGTGAGTAATCAAAGAGGTTTGATGGATTATAAAAAACTACTTGTTGTAGCGAGATCTATTTTCCTGCTGGCTATTGTGTTAGAAGTTTTCTTTGCTTTGGTGTTCATTGCTTTTCATACTGTTTTGCCTCATATTTTCTTGAATATGGAAAATACGATTCAACTGACCGATAATACAGAGGTAATTGCAATTGCTTCTAAATTATTATTGATAGCTGCTGTTTTTCAGATTTCAGACGGAATTCAGGTTGTAGTTTTAGGAGCGCTAAGAGGATTACAAGATGTTAAAATTCCAATGTATATTACCTTTGTGGCGTATTGGGTGATTGGTTTTCCGATTTCGTATTATTTGGGAGAACATACTGAATTGAAAGCGCAAGGAGTTTGGATTGGACTTTTGGCAGGTTTAACCGCTGCAGCTGTGATGTTGTATTTACGCTTTAATTATCTGACTAAGAAATTGATTACAAATTCAATTTCAAATGACTAATTTTGAATAGAATTTTAGATTCAAAAAAATAACCATTAATAAAAAAAATAAATATGGAATTACCTAAATTTTTACTTGGAGACAATACTGACTTCCCAGATGATATTTTTATCATCCACCTTGATTATCCAAGATTTATTATCAATTTGAAAGACGATGAGGTTGAGTTTTTAGAAGAACCTGAAGATCTTGATGAAGCCGAATTAAATGCCGAAATGGAAAGTTTAATTGAAAAAGCGAATGAGTTTTATGATCGCGAAGTAAATCGTTACGAAGAGTAAAGATGCCTCTTTTGCGTCTTTACTTTTAAGTTTATTTTTTACGTTCTTATTTTGTTTCCAATGAAAAAATTAAGTTTTTTAAAACCGATTTTCAATTTTATTTTAATCGGTTTGTTGATTACCACTTTAAGTCGCCTTTTTTTATTTTTTATATTTAAAGAAAGAGTAGAGCAGACTCCCGATTTCTGGTATATTTTTCCAATCGGTCTCCGAATGGATTTGATATTACTTTGTTATTTATCGTTTCTTCCAGCTTTATTAATTACTTTTTTGCCTAATAAATGGCTGAAATTCACGAATAAGTTTTTAGTAATTTACAGTTTCTTATTTCTGTTTTTAATTCTATTTGTAGAATTAGCTTCGCCGGATTTTGTAAAACAATACGATACGCGTCCGAATAAGATTTTCTTAGATTATCTGATCTATCCAAAAGAAGTTGTTGGAATGCTTTTAAAAAGTTATCTGACTTCAATAATTGTGACATTCCTTATTTTAGGAGTGGTGCTTTATTTTGCTTTCAAAAAAGGGAAAAAGTTTTTTTATACTGTCAGTACAGATTATAAGTTTAAATTAATGCTATTTCCATTAGTAGCTTTTTTATTGTTTTTTGGAGCACGTTCTAGTCTAACTTCAAAACGTCCAATTAATGCTAGTAATGCTGTTTTTTCTACAGATCAATTGACCAATACTTTAGGGTTAAATTCATTTTACACAGTTGCATTTGCAGCTTATTCGATTAAAAATGAAGGAAACACTAAAATGTACGGTAAAATGGATGAGGCTGAAGCAACTGCCCGTGTAAAAAAATACATGATTGCTGGGCCAAGTGATTTCACAGATGCTGCAATTCCGTTTTTACATGTACAACAGCCAGATTCTGTGATGAAGAAGCCTTATAATTTGGTTATTTTTCTACAAGAAAGTTTAGGTGCAGAATATGTTGGAATTTTAGGCGGAAAACCATTAACTCCTGAATTTGATAAATTGTCCAAAGAAGGAACTTTATTTACCAATTTATACTGCACAGGAACCAGAAGCGTCCGTGGAATCGAAGCGGTTGTAACAGGGTTTTTACCTTCACCATCAGAAAGTGTTGTCAAATTAGGTAACTCACAGCAAGGCTTTTTTACTTTAGCGGAAGCGCTAAAACAAAAAGGTTACGAGACCAGTTTCATTTACGGCGGAATGGCGAATTTTGATAATATGGCTTCATTTTTTAATGGAAATGGTTTCAGCGATATTGTAGATCAAGAAGATTTTGATTCTGATGGGAATAAATATGCTTTCAAAGGAACTTGGGGTTATTCTGATGAAGATTTGGTAACCAAAGCCAATCAATATTTCAAGTCAAAAGGAGATAAACCATTTTTCTCTTTGATGTTCTCAACTTCAAATCACGAACCGTTTGAATATCCTACTGGAAGAATCAAACCTTATGACAAAAAGCCTGCTACAGTAAATAATGCGATGAAATATGCCGATTTTTCTATTGGTAAATTCTTTGAATTGGCTAAAAAAGAAGCTTATTTTAAAAATACTATTTTCATCGTAATTGCAGATCATAACACCAGAACATACGGTAAAAACTTAGTTCCAATTAATAAATTCCATATTCCAGCATTTATTATGGGGCCAGGAGTTCCAAAAAATGCAGTTTACGATAAATTGGCAAGTCAGATTGATATTCCACCGACTTTGTTAAGTTATTTAGGACTTCCGTTCGAAACTCCAATGGTAGGAAGAAACTTGAGCAAATTAGATCCAAAAGTGCAGGGTAGAGCTATCATGCAGTTTAATGATATTAATGCTTTTAGAGTAGAAAATCAAGTTGTAATCATGCAGCCTAATTTGAAACCACTTCAGTTTGAAATCAAAAATGATACAACTTTGATTCCAGTGAAATTAAATGAAGAATTAGCAAAAGATGCTTTGGCGCATGTAATTACGGCAGGAAACCTATATAAAGAAAGCAAATACAAATTAAGAAAGAAATAATTTTTACCATATAAGTAATATTAGTTCATTTAAACAACAATTGTTAAATCTTGAATTTTCTTATATTACTTATATGGTGTAAAAAAAGTTTTTACTGTTTTTTAAAGTACAGTTGTAACAAATCCTGAGCAGCTGCAAAAGATGAAATTTCATTGTTTTGCACTGCTTTTTTATTTTCTTCTAAAAGTGAAATGATTTCAGGCTGATTGTAGAAATTTTGTTTCAATTGTTCGTTGATGGTTTCCATCATCCAGAAATGATTCTGTTCGTTTCTTTTTTCTTGAAAGAACCCCGTTTCTTTGGTTATTTCAAAATAATCCGAAATAGTATTCCAGATTTCAGAAATACCTTCTTTAGTAATAGAACTGCAAGTGGTTACTTTTGGCTGCCAGTTAGATTTTTTTGGTGGAAATAAATGTAAAGCTCGGTTGAACTCCACTTTCGCTTGATTAGCTTTCTTAATATTGTCTCCGTCTGCTTTGTTGATGACAATAGCATCTGCCATTTCCATAATGCCTCGTTTGATACCTTGAAGTTCATCGCCGGCACCAGAGATTTTTAGCAGAAGAAAAAAATCAACCATACTATGAACAGCGGTTTCACTTTGGCCAACACCAACGGTTTCAATAATAATAGTATCAAAACCTGCCGCTTCACAAAGAATAATAGTTTCTCTGGTTTTGCGTGCGACACCACCTAGAGTTTCTCCAGAAGCACTTGGTCTAATAAAAGCATTTTCGTCTTTTACCAATTCTTCCATTCGGGTTTTATCGCCCAAAATACTTCCATGTGAAAGAGAACTGCTTGGGTCAACCGCCAAAACCGCTACTTTTTTACCCAGTTGTGTGAGATGTTTTCCAAAGGCTTCAATAAAAGTACTTTTTCCAACGCCGGGAACGCCTGTAATTCCAATACGAATGGACTTATTGGCATGTTGTAAACAGCCTTGAACGACAGCACTGGCTTTTTCAAAATGATCTGGATTTGTACTTTCAATTAGAGTGATCGCTCGGCTTAAAGAAGTTCTGTTTCCTTCCAGAATACCTTTGATTAATTCTTCAGAAGAAGGCTGTTGCCTACGTTTGTTTTTAATTTGATTAATAGCCGATATATTGGTGATTTCGGGAGGTGAAATCCCAGGTTTTTCAGAAATGTTTCCAGCTTGTTTATTCAAATTTGACAAAATGCACTTTTTAGAAATGTAAAAGTACTGAAAACAAAAACAGTTTCAAAAGACAAAACTTCCTTTGAAACTGCATAAATTTATTTGCCACGAATTCACGAATTATTGTTGCATTTTTTGTTAATCTAATCGAAGCCGAATGACACAAAAGTAGCTCGTCAACGATTGATAATTTTGATTAAATAATTATTTCGTGTAATTTTTACTTTCGTCAAAATGAAATATAGAATTCTATTAAAAAATAATTCGTGAATTCGTGGCTAAAAAAAATTAGTAACCCGCCGTAAAGCGAACCTGATGATGTTTTGGAGTTTCTACTTCATCAGCAATAACAACCGCTAAATCTTCAACAGATAAAATACTTCTTTGCTCCTCATTGAAAACAGGATTTTCTAAACCTAAACGGTATTTTCCGGTTCTTCCAGTTTTAGTTCCAGCGTGCATTTCGAATGCAGGACTAAAGAATGCCCAGTCTAAGTCTTTTTCCTCTTTAATGATATTTAAATAATGTCTTGCAGCGTTTGCACCAGGATAAATTTCTTTAGGGAAATCTGGAGTATCAACCGCTTGTAAATCTGGAGCTACAAATAAACTTCCAGCGCCGCCAATAGTAATGAAACGTTTTACACCTGATTTTTTAACCGCTTCCTGAATTGCTTTTGAACCTGCTAAAAAGTCATCATAAATGTTTGGATTTGTCCATCCTGGGTTGTAAGCGTTAACAACAGCATCGTGACCTTTCAAGATTTCTGCCAAAGCGTCAACGTTAAAAATATCTGTAGCTGCCCAAGTAGCGTTTGCTGTGTCTTTTGGAGTTCTTGCAATAGCAGTAATTTCATGTTTTCTGTCTGCTAATTCGTTTAAAATTGCTGAGCCAACAAATCCAGTAGCTCCGATAATTGCGATTTTCATAATATATAAATTTATTTAGTAATAAAAAATGTTACAGTTTTGGCTAAAAAAATATTTTTAAAATTGATTCGAAAAATCTTCCAATGAAATTCCTTCCAGTTGTGCACTGACTTTTTGATTCATTTCACTGTATAAAGCTTCCAAATGCTGATTAATGTTTTTTCCAACGGGACAATCAGGATTTGGCTGATTCTTTGCAAAACCTAAACCAATGCTTTCAAAGGTCATTTCGAATATTTGTTTTAAAGTCAGTTCGGCAGCGTTGACTGCCAATTTTGTACCGCCATTTTTTCCTTCTTTACTTTCTACGATATGATGTGCTTTTAAATTGGCAATTTCTTTTCGAACCAAAACAGGATTTAGATTAATACTTCCCGCAATAAACTCCGATGATAAAAAATCATTGGGGAATTTATGGAGCAAAGTAAGAATGTGAATCGTTATGGCAAATTTACCTGAAATCATACTGTAATAAAATATGTTACAAATTTATGTTTTTTTGTAACACAAAATACTAATTTAACTAAAAATTAATTCTTTACCTCAAATTTTAAATACTTATTTTTGTGATGAGCTACAAATATGAACAACTTTATATTAATATTCTTCTTCCTTTCATTGGGTTTAGTTTTACAGAGAGTAAAACAATTTCCGACTCATATCTATAAGACATTAAATAAAATTGTTATTTATTTCTGTCTTCCTGCAATTACACTTTATCATATTCCGAAGATTAAATGGAGTAATGAATTACTGTTTCCAATAGGAGCGGGCTGGATTACTTATATTTTAGCTTTTCTGTTTTTTCATATTTTAGGAAGAAGAAAAGGCTGGTCAAATAAATTGATTGGATGTCTGATTTTGACTGCCGGATTAAGTAATAGTTCCTTTTTGGGTTATCCAATCATTGAAGCTTTATTTGGGAAAAAAGGATTAGAAACAGCAGTTTTAGTAGATCAGCCTGGAACTTTTGTAGTGGTTTCTACACTTGGTGTTTTTACAGCTGCTTTTTATTCTAAAGGAAGTCCAAATTTTTTGGGGATTTTCAAGAAGATCATCACGTTTCCTCCATTTTTGATGTTTGTTTTAGCTTGTATTTTCAATGTTTTAAATTATGATTTACATGAAAATATTCAGGATATTTTACTTAAAATTGGAAGTTTAGTAACGCCGTTAGCATTGCTTTCAGTTGGTTTACAATTAACTTTTGATCGGAAAAGCCAGCATTGGAAATTCTTAAGACTGGGACTTTTCTTCAAGCTGATTTTAGTTCCATTTGTGATTTTTGTGCTCTATGTTTTTATTTTTAATCAGCGTTCGGAAGCTATAAAAATCACTTTAATGGAAACGGCAATGGCTCCCATGATCACAGGTGCAATTTTAGCTTCGACTTATGGCTTAAAGCCAAAATTAAGCAGTATGATGATTGGTTTTGGAATCCCGATTTCTTTCATAACTCTTGCAATTTGGTACTTTATCTTAAGTTTTATTTAGTTCAAAATACTAATTAGATAGAGAAAGTAGAATTTTAACTTTTTTTTACCTTTTCAATGTTTTCTACATGCATTTTTTAGTTAATTTTAGAGGAACTAAAAAAAGATATATTATGTCAACATTAAGATTAGGCGATATAGCTCCAGATTTCAGCGCAGAAACCACGCAGGGACCAATCAATTTTCATGAATGGTTAGGAGATTCTTGGGGTGTTTTATTTTCGCATCCAGCAGATTTTACTCCTGTTTGTACAACTGAATTGGGAACTGTAGCGAATTATGTTCCTGAATTTACTAAAAGAAATACAAAAGTTATTGCTTTGAGTGTAGATGGTTTAGACTCGCATAAAGAGTGGATTAAAGACATTAACGAAACGCAAAATACAGAAGTTAATTTTCCAATTATTGCAGATGAAGATAAAAAAGTAGCGAATTTATACGATATGCTTCATCCAAATGCAAGTGACAAATTTACAGTGCGTTCTGTTTTTGTGATTGGCCCAGATAAAAAAATTAAATTGACGCTGACTTATCCAGCTTCAACAGGAAGAAATTTTGACGAATTATTGCGTGTTATTGACAGCTTACAATTAACTGCAAATTACAGCGTTGCCACTCCAGCAAACTGGAAAGACGGCGAAGATGTAGTAATTGCACCAGCAATTCCAGACAGTGATATTCCTGCAAAATTCCCAAAAGGACATACACCAATAAAACCTTATTTACGATTGACTCCACAGCCAAATAAGTAATTTGAGGTTCTAAGATACTGAGATGCTATCCCGATAGCTATCGGGACTAAGTTTTTTCTTAGAATTTTAGCATTTTTGCTTTTATGGAATAAAGTAAAAAAAGCGTTGGAATTTTCACTTATGAAAATCTCAACGCTTTATAAAAAAACTGAGAATCTTAGCATCTTAGAACCTTAGTATCTTAAAAAACTCACTTTGCAGATAATAAAGTATTCATTCTTTTTTTATCTCCAACAACCCAAAGAATATCATTTTTTTCTAAGATTAAACTGGATTCCGGATTTAGGATACGATTTCCGTTTCGTTCAATACCTACAACCATTCCGTCGGTTTTGGCTCTGAATTGGCCAATGCTTTTTTGAATAAATTCATCTTGAGAAACTTCCAGCTGACGTAAAACAATATCTGTTTCTTCTACTTTTCCAGGAGCTTCAGTTTCATTTTGATTTAGATACTTTGTAAATTCAACAATTTGGGCATCGGTACCAATTACACAAATTTCGTCTCCTGGAAATAAACGTTCATTTTTGGTCGGTATTGGAATGGTTACTTCGCCGCGTTTGATGTAAGCAATGTTAATTCCTAATGATTCTCGGATCTTTAATTCCTGCAGTGTTTTTCCAACAAGATTCGATTCTTTTTTAATTTCAAAAAAGGACATGTGACCGTCCCACGGCATCAAATTAGCATATCTTCTATCAATCTTTTTGTTTTCACGATCGTTGAGGTTTTTCAAAAAGTGATTTTCGATTTTATGATATTGTTCATTTAATTTTTTAGGGAAAATTTGATAGGCTCCAATAGCGATAATAAGCGCTATAAAAGCAACCAAAGGCGAGAAGAAGATATTCAATAAAAAACCGACAAAGAATAATCCGAGACTCATCCTGATTAGAATAAGCATCAATAATGCCCCGCGGTATTTACGCTCTTCCCAAAGTATTTCTACTTCATCTACTTTAACACGACGGAGTGACAATGCCCATAAAAATGGTGCAATAATCACTAAAGTCAATAAAGCAGCTAAAGTATTTCCAAATCTAGTATCGGCCACTAAAGGCGCAACGAATTTAGAGGACAATAAAATAATTGCGGTAATAATAATAGTATGAAGTATAATTTGAGTAATTGAAGATCGCAATACAATCTGCCAAGTACTGACCGATTTAATTGCTTGAGCATTTACACTGTATCGATTAATGTTTTTAACCCATCGTTTCGGCATTTTTGATTCTAAAAATAAAGCAAATCTTTCCGAATACTTAATTAAAAATGGAGTTGTAAACGTTGTTATTGCTGATACTGCTACAATAATTGGATACAAGAAATCACTGGTTACTTTCAGCGTCATTCCAAGTGTTGCAATGATAAAAGAGAACTCTCCAATTTGCGCCAAACTCATTCCGGTCTGTACAGACTGTTTCAAAGGCTGACCAGAAATTAAAGCTCCGATAGAAGAACTAAATGCTTTTCCGAAAATAGTTAAAAGTGTAATCAAACCAACTGGAAGTGCATAAGTCAATAGCGTTTCAGGATTAATTAACATTCCGACAGATACAAAGAAAACAGCGCCAAATAAATCTTTTACAGGCTGAATTAAATGCTCAATTTTTTCTGCCTGTGTAGTCTCAGCAATAATAGAACCCATTATAAAAGCGCCTAAAGCGGGAGAAAAACCAACATTTGCTGCAAACATTACCATCATCAAACATAATGCTAACGAAATAATAAGTAGCATTTCATCAGTTAAAAGATGCTTTGCTTTTTTCAAAATCGTTGGAATAATAAAAATTCCTCCTAAGAACCAAATGATTAAAAAGAATACTAATTTTAAAACAGACTGCAATAATTCGCCTCCAGAAACCTGATCGCTTACTGCAATTGTCGATAATAAAACAAGCATTAAAATGGCTACAATATCTTCAACGATTAAAGCTCCAAAAACAATTCCAACGAACTTTTTTCCTTTCACTCCCAATTCATCAAAAGCCCTGATGATAATCGTTGTGGAAGAAATAGAAAGTGTCGCTCCAAGGAAAATACTGTCCATTTTTCCCCAGCCCATCCATTGTCCGACACAATAACCAATCAATGTCATAAACATTATCTGGGTTATGGCGGTAACAGAAGAGGTTCCTCCAACCTTCATTAGTTTCTTAAAGCTGAATTCGAGTCCTAAACTAAAAAGTAAAAATATAACTCCGATTTCTGCCCAAACTTCAACACTTTTCATGTCTGTTATAGAAGGGAAAAAATCAAAATGGTTTCCAGCTAAAAATCCTGCAATCAGGTAGCCTAGAACCAAAGGCTGTTTCATTTTTTTAAATAGTAGAACGGCAATTCCGGCAGTCATCAGGATTAATCCCAAATCACTAATTAAGGGTTGTAAGTGGTGTGTACTTTCGGCAGCGGCATTTAATGCAATCATATAAAAACGTGGTATTTTTTTAAGGAGCTGATCCAGCTTTTCATTGTAATGAAATCCACTGCTCTTTTATAAGAATAAATGGCTAGGTAATACTGGTTTAGCTCCGAATTAAATAAAAAAAGCTATCTCGATAAAGATAGCTTTTTTTGACAAAATATTTGGTATTTTCTTTAGATTCCTGTGTAATTACTAGGAGTTATTGCTAATAATTCTGCTCTAACAGCATCTGAAACTTCTAAAGTTGCAATAAAATTATGAATTGCATTTTTATCAATAGCTTCATTTGTTCTTGTTAGGCCTTTTAAAGCTTCGTAAGGGTTTGGATACGCTTCGCGACGTAAAATAGTCTGAATTGCTTCAGCCACAACTGCCCAGTTTCTTTCTAAATCTTCAGCAAATTTACTTTCGTTTAAAAGTAATTTATTCAACCCTTTTAGAGTTGCCTCAAAAGCAATAATAGTATGTCCGAATGGAACTCCAACATTACGTAAAACCGTACTGTCAGTTAAATCACGCTGTAATCGTGAGATTGGTAATTTTGCTGAAAGATGTTCGAAAATAGCATTTGCAATTCCTAAGTTTCCTTCAGAGTTTTCAAAGTCAATTGGATTTACTTTGTGTGGCATTGCAGAAGAACCAATTTCGCCAGCTTTGATTTTTTGTTTGAAATAGTCCATTGATACATACGTCCAAATATCACGGTCTAAGTCTATAATAATAGTATTGATTCTTTTTAAAGCATCGAAAAAAGCAGCAAAATGATCGTAATGCTCAATTTGTGTTGTTGGGAAGGAATGCTGTAAACCAAGATCTGTTTCAACAAATTTATTTCCGAACTGTTTCCAGTCAATTTGCGGATACGCTACATGATGTGCATTGAAGTTTCCAGTTGCACCACCAAATTTAGCTGCAAATGGAACATTAAATAACAAACGCATCTGCTCTTCTAAACGCTCTACGAAAACCAAAATCTCTTTTCCTAAACGAGTAGGAGAGGCAGGTTGTCCGTGTGTACGTGCCAGCATTGGAATATCCTTCCATTCAACGCTTAATTCTTTTAATTTGGCAATTACAGCAACTAAAGTTGGCATATAAACTTGCTCAAATGCTTCTTTTGTCGAAAGCGGAATAGCAGTATTATTGATATCTTGAGACGTCAATCCGAAGTGAATGAACTCTTTGTATTGAGATAAACCTAATTTTTCAAAAGCATCTTTGATAAAGTATTCTACCGCTTTTACGTCGTGGTTGGTTACTTTTTCTGTTTCTTTAATCCAAAGTGCATCTTCTGTAGAAAAGTTTTTGTAGATGTTTCTCAAGCTTTCAAACAAACTAGCGTCAATACCTTGTAGTTGAGGTAATGGAATTTGGCATAAAGCAATGAAGTATTCCACTTCAACTAAAACACGATATTTTATTAAAGCTTCTTCAGAGAAAAAAGGGGCTAAATTTTGAGTTTTATTTCTATATCTTCCATCAATTGGAGAAATAGCATTCAATTCGTTTAGAGTAGTCATTGTTATGTTGTTTTTTCGAAAGGTGCAAATATAAACAGAATTTAGCGATTACAGGCAATTAAAACGCTCATTTGTGCATTCAAAATGAATTTAATCGTGTTCTCAAATCAGCAACTCCTTCAGATGCAAATTTGGCAATCGTTTCTACTTTATTTCGGATATTTGGAATTGCAATTGGTTTGGGATCAATGTAAAAAATAGGAGTTGTACTCGGAACATAAGCTGTCAATCCTGCGGCAGGATAAACTTGAAGCGAAGTCCCAATTACGGCAAAATAATCTGCAGTTTCGGTTATGTCAATTGCTTCTTCCAATGCTGGAACTTCTTCACCAAACCAAACAATGTGAGGCCTCAGTTGATTTCCGTTTGCATCAAGATCTCCAGTGTTTAAATCTTCTGTCCAGTCTAAAATTAGATTTTTATCCCGAACACTTCGAACTTTTAATAATTCTCCATGCAAATGTAAAACCTTTGTGCTTCCGGCACGTTCGTGTAAATCGTCAACATTTTGAGTGATAACGTAAACATCAAAATCTTTTTCCAGCTCAGCCAGAATACTATGTCCTAAATTCGGATTGACTTCTTTTAACTGCTGACGGCGTTTGTTATAAAAATCCAAAACTAATTCTTGATTTTTATGCCAGCCTTCAGGAGTTGCGACTTCCATTACATCATGTCCTTCCCACAAACCATCACTGTCGCGAAAGGTTTTGATACCGCTTTCAGCACTGATTCCGGCTCCGGTTAATACTACAAGTTTCTTTTTCATTTTACTTCTATTAAAAGATAAAAATAGTGATTTCCTAATTCAAATGTTTAGTAAATAGTGTGGATCGATTATACTTTTTAGAAAAAAGAATAGGTATTTATACTCTTTGCCTCTCGCTTTTAATTATTTAGTTTTAATGTGGTGTTTGGTAAAAGTGATTCTAATATGATTTTAATTCAATTTACAGGACTTTCTGGTTCAGGAAAAACAACGTTGGCAGAAAATGTCAAGCATCTGCTGCTTCAAAACAATTATGAAGCAGAAATAGTAGACGGCGATGTTTACCGACAGACAATTTGTAAAGATTTAGGATTTTCTAAAGAAGACCGTTGTGAAAATGTAAGACGTCTTTTTACTGTTGGCCGAAATTTAATCGTAGAAAATAAGATTGTTTTAATGTCGGTTATCAATCCGTATGAAAATCTTCGTAATGAATTACGTTCTTTCGAATTCGTTAGGACGGTTTTCCTAGATTGTTCTATTACTAATTTAATTGAAAGAGACCCAAAAGGGTTGTATAAAAGAGCATTATTGCCAGACCATGATCAAAATAAAATTCGAAGTTTTACGGGGATAAGTGACGTTTTTGAAATTCCAGAAAAAGCAGATTTGGTCTTAAAAACAGATTCTGAAACCGTTTCGATTTCTGCCCATAAACTGTACAATTTTATAATTAGCAATTTAAATTTTTAAGACTTATGAATCCTTCTTCCTGCCAGCTTCCAATTTCTTTTTCGATAGAAAAACTGCAAAACGATTTAGTGACTTGCGAGACTAATCTGTGGACACCGCATTTTAATATCAATCGCTATGAAGGAAAATGGACCAGTGTTTCTTTGCGGTCACAATCGGGATTAGAAACTGATATTCTTTCTTTTCCTGATAAAGAATATAAAAATACACCTTTGCTTGACAGCTGTTCTTATTTTAAAGAAATAATGGATTGGTTTAAGTGCGAAAAAGAAGCGGTGAGATTATTAAGACTCGGGCCTCAAAGCGAAATTAAAGAACATGTTGATAATGACACTTCATATGAAGATGGTTTTTTCAGGATTCATATTCCTATTATTACGAATTCTGAAGTTTATTTTTATGTAGACCAGAAAATAGTCCCAATGAAAATGGGAGAGTGCTGGTATGCTAATTTTCAATTACCGCATAGTGTACAGAATAAAAGTACGGAACCTAGAATTCACCTAACGCTGGATTGCATAAGAAATGATTGGTCTGATGAATTGTTTTCTAAAATGGGTTTTGATGTGAATTTTATGCCAAATGAGCAGCTTTCAGATGAGGTAAAACACCAGATTATTGCAGAGCTTTCTAGAAATCCATCTGAAATTAGTTCTAAAATTATTGCAGATCTTCAATCACAAATGAACTTATAAAGAATGGAAGTTATACAGCATTTTATTTCAAATTGGATTCCAATTAAATTAATTGAAAAAGAAAATGAAGTCTATTTTGAATGGATTTATTTTTCAGATATTCCTTTTGCAGAACCTTTTTTTGAAGAAACAATTGCGAAATGCAAAAGCCATAGTTATAATTCAAAACATTTTAAAGTAGTAAGTACAGCGGAGAATCTGATCGATTGGTCTAAAGAACTCGATTTTGTCGAACTGAAAGGATTGGTTTTTCATGTGTCAAGATGCGGATCAACTATGTTGAGTCAGTCTCTTGCTACTTCGCCAGAAAACATTATGGTTTCTGAAGCTCCTATTATCGATGAGATTCTAAGAAGTAATGCTTTTGATGCAGATGTTAAGACCGTTTTGTTGAAATCGGCTATCAGATTGCTTGGTCAAAAAAGATTTCCTGAACAAAATAACCTTATTATAAAGCTGGATGCTTGGAGTATTTTTAAGGCTTCTTATTTGAGATCGGTTTTTCCTGAAGTCCCTTTTGCTTTATTGTACCGAAACCCAGAAGAGGTTTTAAGATCGCATCAAAAGCACGCGGGCATGCATATGGTTCCTAGTATAATTCCGTCGAGTGTTTTTGGGATTACTACCAAAGAGATTGAAGAGATAAATTTTTGGCAATATCAAGCTTTGGTTCTAGAAAAATATTTTCAAGGTTTTCTAGATTTTTATGAAACAGATTGCAATGTAATAATACTTAATTATAATGACGGAATGAAAAATGTCATTGAACGATTTATATCTTTTATAAATGCCAGTTTTTCTGAAAGTGAATGGAATGGGATGTTGGAACGTCTTAAAAAACATTCTAAAAATGAAAGTACTGTTTTTAGTGGGGATTCTTATAAAGATGATAATTTATCTGCGAATTTGACAAAGGTTAAAATGCTATATGAAAAGCTTCACGCGAATTTCATTGAAGATTTAGCACGTTGAAAACTTAGACGAAGCCTTCTTTTTCTATTATTTATGTATTTTTGCGCCAAACATAAATAAAATGATTGATTTAGATTATCTCGCATTCTTAGAAAACATACTAACTGATAATAGAAAAGCTAATTTTTTAAAAGTACTAGAAAATAGAACAAAACATTTTACAGTTGCAGTTGAAGATGTTTACCAGATGCATAATACAAGTGCAGTAATGCGAAGCTGTGAAGTTTTTGGAATTCAGGAATTAAATGTAATTGAACAGCGTTTTGGAAAAAGAATCGACAAAGAAATTGCTTTAGGTGCACAAAAATGGGTTGATATCAATCGATTTGATTCGGTTTCAGGATGTCTTTCTGATTTGAAAAGTAAAGGTTATCAAATCATTGCGACGACGCCACACGAAAAAGATTGTATGCTGGAAGATTTTGATATTTCAAAACCAAGTGCTTTATTCTTTGGAACCGAAAAAGAAGGATTGTCAAAAGAAATTATGGATAATGCCGATGGATTTTTAAAAATTCCAATGGTCGGTTTTACAGAAAGTTTGAATATTTCAGTTTCAGCAGCTATTATTATCCAAAGTTTAACCAATAGACTCCGCCGATCTGATATTGATTGGAAGTTAACAGATGAAGAAATTCTAGTTAAACGTTTGCTTTGGGCGAAGAATTCAATTAAAGACATTAAGAGAATAGAAGAACGTTATTATCAGGATAATCCGCGATAATTAGAGCCAGGAATTACACGAATTCACTCTGATTTTTTAAAATACAATTCTAGAAAATTTGTGTAATTCGTGGCAAAAGAATAAAAAAAAATCCCCGATTACTATTGTAGTCGGGGATTTTATATTTTAAGATTAAAATCTTTTATTCATTAACTAAAACCCAAGTTCCAGCAGCTAACAAACTTTCTGCTTTTTTGAATTTCATTGTTTCTGTTTTACCAGTAGCAACTTCTTGAACTGTTACAGTATCGTTACGATTGATTTTTGGCATATCTCTCACAATAGTTTCTGTAACTTGACGCTGTTGCGTTTCTCCAGCTTCGCGGTTCATTTCTTCGCTGTTTGGAATTTCGTCTTTGCTTAATTTAAAGTTTTCTTTTTGACGTACTTCTCTTGCTTCGTGAATTTCAGGTGTGTTTTGAGCTGGCAAATCTCCTTTGAATAAGAATGAAATAACTTCTTTATTAACGTTGTCCAACATTCCTCTAAATAAGTTGAATGCTTCTAATTTGTAGATAAGCAATGGATCTTTTTGCTCGTGAACAGCTAATTGAACCGATTGTTTCAATTCGTCCATTTTGCGTAAGTGTTTTTTCCAAGCTTCATCCACAATAGAAAGTGTGATATTTTTCTCGAAATCAGCAATTAATTGAGCGCCTTCGCTATCGTAAGCTTTTTTCAAGTCAGTTACCACGTTCAAAGTTTTGATTCCGTCTGTAAATGGAACCACAATTCTTTCGAAATGATTGTTTGGCTCTTCATAAACTCCTTTTATGATTGGGAAAGCTTCTCTAGCACTTCTTTCTGTTTTTTCAGTGTAGAAAGCTAAAGCTTCTTTGTATACTTTTCCAGTAACTTCAATGTCAGATAATTTCAAGAAATCAGCCTCAGAAATTGGAGATGTAATTCCAAAATAACGAATTAAATCAAATTCATATCCTTTGAAATCATTTGTCACTTTACTATTGCTTACGATTAATTCGCAGGTATCATAAAGCATATTAGCGATATCCAGTTTCAAACGCTCACCAAATAAGGCATGACGACGACGTTTGTAAACTACTTCACGCTGTGAGTTCATTACGTCATCATATTCTAATAAACGTTTACGAACACCAAAGTTGTTTTCTTCTACTTTTTTCTGAGCACGTTCGATCGATTTAGTCATCATAGAATGCTGAATCACTTCACCTTCTTTCAATCCCATTCTGTCCATAACTTTCGCCACTCTTTCAGAACCGAATAAACGCATTAAGTTATCTTCAAGAGAAACATAGAACTGAGAACTTCCTGGATCTCCCTGACGACCAGAACGACCACGTAACTGTCTGTCTACACGACGAGAATCATGACGTTCTGTACCAACGATTGCTAAACCTCCAGCAGCTTTTACTTCTGGAGATAATTTAATATCGGTACCACGACCAGCCATGTTTGTTGCAATTGTTACAACTCCAGCTTTACCAGCTTCTTCAACGATTTGCGCCTCTTGCTTGTGCATTTTAGCATTCAATACGTTGTGCGTGATTCCTCTCATCTTAAGCATACGGCTTAATAATTCTGAAATCTCTACAGAAGTTGTTCCAATCAATACTGGTCTTCCAGCCTGTGATAATTCAGTAACATCTTCAATTACAGCGTTGAATTTTTCACGTGTAGTTTTGTAGATATAATCTTCTTTGTCAATTCTTGCAATTCCACGGTTAGTTGGGATTTCAACAACGTCTAATTTGTAAATCTGCCATAACTCTCCAGCTTCTGTAACAGCAGTACCTGTCATACCAGCTAATTTGCTGTACATTCTGAAATAATTCTGTAATGTAACAGTTGCAAATGTTTGTGTTGCAGCTTCGATTTTTACGTTTTCTTTTGCTTCAATTGCTTGGTGTAATCCGTCAGAATAACGACGACCATCCATGATACGACCTGTTTGCTCATCGACAATCATAATTTTGTTGTCCATGATCACATACTCTACATCTTTTTCGAATAAAGCGTATGCTTTTAAAAGCTGAGTAAGAGTATGAATACGCTCGCTTTTTACTCCAAAGTCCTGGAATAATCTTTCTTTAGCTTCCGCTTCAGCGTCTTTGTCTAATTTTTGTTTTTCAATAGCAGCGATTTCTGTTCCGATGTCTGGTAAAACGAAGAAATCGGCATCAGTATCTCCAGAAAGGTATTTAATACCATTGTCTGTTAACTCAACTTGATTGTTTTTTTCTTCAATCACAAAATACAAAGCTTCATCCACTTTATGCATTTCGCGATTGTTATCCTGCATGTATTGATTTTCAGTTTTTTGAAGCAATTGTTTAATTCCTTCTTCACTTAAAAATTTAATTAATGCTTTATTTTTAGGTAAAGATCTGTAAGCTCTTAATAATAAGAAACCTCCATCTTTAGTATTTCCTTCTTTGATTAATTTTTTAGCTTCAGCTAAGAAACCATTCGCTAACTGACGTTGTTGCGCAACTAAGTTTTCGATTTTTGGTTTCAATTCGTTAAATTCATGACGATCTCCCTGAGGAACTGGACCTGAAATAATAAGCGGTGTTCTAGCATCATCAATTAATACAGAGTCAACCTCGTCGACAATGGCAAAATTGTGTTTTCTCTGAACTAAATCACTAGGAGAGTGTGCCATGTTATCTCTTAAGTAGTCAAAACCAAATTCATTATTGGTTCCGTAAGTGATATCAGCGTCGTATGCTTTTTTTCTTTGTTCTGTACTTGGCTGGTGATTATCGATACAATCAACAGATAAACCGTGGAATTCGAACAAAGGTGCTTTCCATGTGCTATCACGTTTTGCTAAGTAGTCATTCACAGTTACTAAGTGAACTCCATTTCCAGTCAAAGCGTTTAAGTAAAGAGGAAGAGTAGCAACCAAAGTTTTACCTTCTCCCGTTTGCATTTCGGCAACTTTACCTTCGTGTAAAACCATACCACCAATCAATTGAACATCATAGTGAATCATGTCCCAAGTGATGTCTTTTCCGGCAGCATTCCATTTGTTAGCCCAAATCGATTTGTCGCCTTCAATAGTAATATAAGGTTTTGCTGCTGAGAATTCACGGTCTTTTGCAGTTGCAGTAACTTCAATATGAGAGTTTTCTTTGAAACGACGAGCCGTTTCTTTTACTACAGAAAAAGCTTCTGGAAGAATTTCCAATAAAGTTTTCTCAGAGATTTCATAAGCTTCTTTTTCAAGGGCATCTATAGCATCATAAAGATCTTCTCTTTTGTCGATGTCTTCGATGTTTTCTACTTCCGCTTTAAGCGCAGCAATTTTAGCATCTTTGTCAGCTCTAGCTTCTTTTATTTTATCTTTAAAAAAAACAGTTCTTCCTCTCAATTCGTCGTTAGATAGACTCATTAAGGGAGCTTCGAATGTTTTAATTTTATTTAAGTAAGGTTGTAAAGCTTTGACATCTTTCTGTGATTTATCACCCACAAAGACTTTAATAATACTGTTTATGAAACTCATGATTTATTGTATTTCTTTATTATTTATATGTATTTGAACCAAAAAAAAAGCCTCTATGATGAGACTTTTTCCTTTGGTTTATTTTTTTAATATTCATCCTCATTCCAAAGATAATCTTCGTCTGTTGGATAATCAGGCCAAATTTCTTCCATTGATTCATATATCTCGCCTTCATCTTCGATAGACTGAAGGTTTTCTACTACTTCTAATGGAGCACCTGCTCTAATCGCGTAGTCAATAAGTTCATCTTTGTTAGCAGGCCATGGCGCATCACTTAAATAAGATGCTAATTCTAATGTCCAATACATCTGTTATCTGTTTAGTTTGTGCAAAAATAAATTTTTTACTGAAAAAGACAAGTAAATTTTGATTTATTTTAATAAAATTTAAGAACGTCTATATTAGTAATCAGTTTTCAGTGGCAGTTTGCAGTATGAAAACCGATGTTTGCTCCTAATTACTGTACTTTAAAGTATTCAGTTTTTATGTGAGTTTGCAGTATTAAAACTGAAAACTCAGACTGTTTACTTACGCGGAATCCATTTCACTTCCTCCGCTTTAAGGTCTGACGACAACTTTCGTGCCAAGACAAAAAGGTAGTCAGAAAGTCGGTTTAAGTACATAATTGCGATTTCTGGAACGTGTTCATTATGGCTTAAATGTACTGCCAAACGCTCGGCTCTACGGCAAATACAGCGTGCTATATGACAATGTGACACGGTCGGATGTCCGCCAGGCAAAACAAAATGAGTCATTGGAGGGAGACTTTGATCCATCTTATCTATTTCGTTTTCGAGTAATTGGATGTCAGAATCGATTATGCCAAGATTTTTTAAGCGAAGTTCTCCGTTTTTTAAGACTTCTTTTTCTTGAGGAGTTGCCAAAATGGCGCCTACCGTAAAAAGACGGTCCTGAATTTCGATTAAAATGGTTTTGTAATGTGAATCTATTTCTTGATCACGAATTAATCCAATGTATGAATTAAGTTCATCAACGGTTCCGTAACTGTCAATTCTAATGTGGTCTTTCGGTACGCGGGTTCCTCCAAAAAGAGCTGTTGTACCTTTATCGCCGGTTTTGGTATATACTTTCATTTTTTTTAAGATACTAAGGTTCTGAGGTGCTGAGATGCTAAGTTTTTTAATTAGTTTTTTGTAAAGCCGAGCTCAGTTTGAAGTTCTGTTATTTCTTTAACAGCTTCTTTGTTTAGATTACCATCAGCACCATCGGCAATAACTGCAGAAGACTGAAGCTGGTTACAGTCAAGACAAATTTGTGTTTGACATATTACCGAATTGTCTTTAAAGTATACAAAAGCTAATCTTGGTTCATAACATCCAGCTATATCTGGATTTTCATAGGTTTTTTTATCTCGAATAATTGAATTTAATCTGGATATTTGATTTTGACTGAGTTTTTGTGTTTGTTTAATTGTACTTATATATTGACCTTTTTCATTAATTGGAAAATAAAAATGCTCTCCTTCAAAACCAATGTAATTAAAACCAATTACAGAATCACATTCAAAACCTTTAACATAAGATAAATGAATAATAGTTTTTATATTGACTGTTTTGTCTGTTAACCAATTTATTTTGATTTTTTTTGTTTTTGGCGGTAGATTAGTATAACGAATCTCTGTTACCGTTTTCTCCTTACAGGCTGTGAATAATAAAAAGAAAAATAACAAAAATTTTATAGGTCTCATTTATGGTCTAACGTCTAAATCTTATTTGATTGCAATTCCTTAGAAGTATCACTTTCAATTAATCCATCTCTTAAGCGAATAACACGATGTGCATAAGCAGCAATATCTTCTTCATGCGTTACTAGAATTACAGTGTTTCCTTGTGCGTGAATATCTCCGAAAAGCTTCATGATTTCTACAGACGTTTTACTGTCTAAGTTTCCTGTTGGTTCATCGGCTAAAATAATAGATGGTTTGTTTACCAAAGCTCTTGCAACAGCTACACGCTGGCGTTGTCCTCCAGAAAGCTGATTCGGCTGGTGATCCATTCTATCGGCTAGGTTTACTTGTTTTAGAACTTCGGTTGCTCGCGCAATTCGTTCAGATTTTCCGTAGCCAGCATATATCATTGGTAGTGCAACGTTATCAAGTGCTGTTGTTCTTGGCAATAAATTAAAAGTCTGAAATACGAAACCAATTTCTTTATTTCTGATTTCGGCCAATTCATCATCTCTCATTTGGCTGACATCTTTTCCATTTAAAACATAATGACCAGAAGTTGGTGTATCCAAACAGCCTAATAAATTCATTAACGTAGATTTTCCAGATCCAGAAGGTCCCATTAATGCTACATATTCGCCTTTTTTTATTTCTAAATTAATTCCCTTTAATACATAAACAATTTCGTTGCCTAAAACAAAATTTCGTTTGATGTCAGTTATTTTAATTAATGGTTCAGCCATTTTGGTTTACAATTTTGGATTTAAAAGTACAAAACACTTTTGAATAAAACTGATAAGTAGCTGATAATTGGTTTTTGTTACAAAAACATCATTTAGTTTATTGAAATAACAAAATAATCAACAATATATTTTTAAAGCCGTTATATCCTAGTGATGTTGTTTTGTATAATTATCATTATTTGGTTGAATTTATAAATTTATTATTTTATAAATCTTAAAAAGATGGAAATAATGTAATTTTAAGCATTGTCTTTTAAGTAAATTTGATATTATTAATTAAAAACAATCAAAATTATGAAAAATATCAAAATAGCTACAGGAATTGCATTATTAGCGTTGAGCTTTACATCATGTAAAGACGAAAAACAAGAAAAGGCACAGAAAACAATTGATTCTTATGTAACCTACGTAGATTCGGTTAAAAATGTTAAAGCCGAAGATCTTAAAGAAAATTGGAATACTGTTGAATCGGAATACGATAGAAGAGCAGCAGAAGCTGATGCCGCTTTAGCAGATATTAAAGATAATACTGCCCAAACAGAGAAAATAAATGCAAGCAAAGCTAAGTATGAGGATTTTAAAAATGAAATGACCACCCTTCTTGCCCCACCGGCTCCAAGTCCTAAACAACAATTAAGAAATGCCTTATTTGGTGAAGGAAAAATTGGAGATGATATGAGCTTCAGCTGGGTAAACGCTCAGAATATTCATAGTGTGTACCAACAATTTGTTCATACGGTTGAAAATAATAAGGATAAATATTCTAGAGAAGACTGGGATGAAATTAAAGTATTGTATGAAGCACTTGACAGCAGAAAAAATACTGTTGAAAAAGAAGGTTTGACTGCAGCAGACAATAGAAAAATTGCTGGTTTGAAAATTAAGTTTGCGCCTATGTATACCGTAAATAGAATGGGAGCAAAAGCTGAAGAAAATAAAGAAGCAAAAAAATAAGCTTTAAGATTTTGAATTAGAAAAAAAGACGATCATTTATGATCGTCT
This sequence comes from Flavobacterium panacagri, assembly GCF_030378165.1. Lineage (NCBI taxonomy): Bacteria > Pseudomonadati > Bacteroidota > Flavobacteriia > Flavobacteriales > Flavobacteriaceae > Flavobacterium > Flavobacterium panacagri. Next base: position 5,921,652 of record NZ_CP119766.1, on the reverse strand, counting down.
TTTTTTTTATGCCCTTATTATAAAATGTTCTTTTTCCTGTTCTCTTCTAAAAAACACAAATCCCCATTGAAAAGTATCAATTGTGACTTTTACCATAGAATGATTTTTAATGATTTCCCAAGCTTCTTCCATTTCTTCAGACCAATGAATATCATCAAAAATCCAAACAGAATCATTATTAATTGTAGGCAATAAAAGTTCAAAATAAGCCAAAGTCGCTTTTTTGGAATGATTACCATCAAAATAGATTAGATTGTAAATTTTAGAATTTAGATTTTCTGAAACGAGAAAAGATTCAAATTCAGAAATCACGTTTTCAACATTTTTACAATCGAATTCATTTAATTGTTTTTGAGCAATACCAGCAGTATTTGGGCAACCTTCTATAGTGATAACTTTTGCTTCCGGATTTCCTAACGCTAAAGCTGAAGTTGCCAATCCCAAAGAAGTTCCTATTTCAAGAACAGCTGTCGGCTGAAAATAACGAGTTACACGAAATAATAATTCGGCTCTTTTTACTGAAATTCCTGCTGTTTGTACAATTTTAGAAATCTGTCTTCGATTTGATTTAAAAACTTTTGATCCTGCGCCAAAATCAGTTACTTCAATGAAATTTTTATTTTCTAAAAGTGATTTTCTATACTTTTTAAGAATAGCGTATTCTGGTTTTGTCTTTTTATCATAAAAGCACTTTGTCAATAAATTAAAAACGAAAGGTGAATGTACAGCATGTTCGTTTTTAGAATGCCAGAGAAATTTTAGATAAGATTGTACTTGAAAAAGCATTTAAAAACTTAGAAGGGAATTAATTTACTTTGATCAATTTTACATCAAAAATAAGTACAGAACCAGCTGGAATGCCTTGTCTGTCATAGCTTCCATATCCTAGATGAGCTGGTATTAGTAAGGTGCCTTTGCCACCTTCTTTAAACAATGGAATTCCTTCTGTCCATCCTTGGATTACTTGGTTTAAAGGAAAAGTGATTCCTGCACTGCTGCTTTGATCAAAAGTTTTTCCACTAGTAAATGAGCCAGTGTAGGCAACAGTAACAGATGATGTTGCAGTAGGCTGTTTTCCCGTTCCAGGTTCATCAATAATATAATACAAACCAGAATCTGTTCGTTGTGCTGTTAAATTATTTTTAGTAATATAATCTTTAATTTCTTGCTCGTTTTGTGCGGTGTAATCCTTTGCTGGTTCAATTGGTGTGTCTTTTTCTGAATTTACACAAGAAATAAATAAGGTTAAACTAAATAATGCAAATAATAATTTTTTCATTGAGGTGTTTTGTTTTTTTAATATCGGTAAATATAGAAAAATTAGTTTTTAGTCTCAGTCACGATCCCAGTTTTCAGTTTTTTTTGAACAATTTCAGCAAAACCTGAAACCTGAAACTTGAAACCTGAAACTTGAAACTTGAAACAAAATAATTACCCTTCAATTTTAGCAGAAAGTTCAAACCAACGTTCTTCTTTTGCATCAATTTTGTTGATTATATTCTGAAGTTCATTTGCTTTTTTCTCAATGTCTGCGTCGGCTACTTTTCCATCAGAGAATAATTGTTCGATTTTAGTCTTTTCGATTTCTAAATCCTTTATTTCTCTTTCTATTTTCTGATACTCTTTCTGTTCGTTGAAACTTAAGTTTCCAGTTGGATTATTTTGTTTCCAGTCTTTCTTTTCGGCTTTGTTTTCTTCTTTTTGGGCAACATCAGCACTGTCTTCATAAGCTCTGAAATCTGAATAGTTTCCTGGGAAATTTTCGATTTCGCCTTCTCCTCTAAAAACAAATAAATGATCGACAATTTTATCCATAAAATAACGGTCGTGAGAAACCACTAATAAACAGCCTGGATAATCTAAAAGAAAACTTTCCAGAACATTCAAAGTCACAATATCTAAATCGTTTGTTGGCTCATCAAGAATTAAAAAATTCGGATTCTGAATCAAAACGGTACACAAATACAAACGTTTTAATTCACCACCGCTTAATTTCTCAACATAATCATATTGTTTTTTGGCATCAAAAAGAAAACGTTCAAGTAATTGCGAAGCCGAAATAATTTTTCCTTTCGCTAAAGGAATATACTCACCATATTCTTTAATAATATCAATAACACGCTGTCCCGGTTTCGGATTGATTCCAGATTGTGTATAATAACCAACTTTAATAGTATCACCTTTTACAACACGTCCGCTGTCTGGCGGAATAGTTCCTGTCAACAGATTTAAGAAAGTCGATTTCCCAGTTCCGTTTTTACCAATAATTCCGATTCGTTCACCACGCTGAAAATCAAAACTAAAGTTGTCTAGAATAACTTTATCCTTGAATTTTTTAGAAAGTTTGTGAAGCTCAATAATTTTGCTTCCCATTCTTTCCATATTAATTTCAAGCTCGATTTTGTTTTCTTTTCGTCGGCTTTGCGCCTTTTCCTTAATTACATAAAAGTCATCTTGACGCGATTTCGATTTTGTAGTTCTCGCCTTTGGCTGACGGCGCATCCATTCTAATTCTTTTACAAATAAGTTTTTTGCTTTGTCGACACTAGCGTTTTCAGAAGTAATTCTTTCTTCTTTTTTCTCCAAATAATAAGAATAATTTCCTTTGTATTGGTATAATTTTCCGTTGTCTAATTCAATGATTTCATTACAGACACGCTCCAAAAAGAAACGGTCGTGCGTTACCATAAATAAGGTAATATTTTCTTTTGCAAAATAACTTTCCAGCCATTCGATCATTTCAAGATCTAAATGGTTGGTTGGCTCATCTAAAATCAATAAATCAGGACGATTGATTAATATGATAGCCAGAGAAAGACGTTTTTTCTGTCCTCCTGAAAGGTTTTTAACTTTAAGTTTAAAATCTTCCAGCTTTAACTTGAATAGAATTTGCTTGTACTGCGTTTCAAAATCCCAAGCATTATGCTGATCCATTCCATCAAAAGCTTTTTGGTAAGCTTCTTCATCGTTCGGATTTTCTAAAGCTTTTTCGTAAGCTTCAATAATTTTTAAAGTTTCATTGTCTGATGCGAAAATGCTTTCCTCAATAGTGAGTTCGTCCTGAAGATTATTATCTTGAGAAAGGAATGCCATTCTAATGCCTTTTCTCAAAACTACTTGTCCTGTATCAGGTTCATCCAATCCATTTATGATGCTCATAATGGTTGTTTTTCCAGAACCATTTTTGGCAATAAAAGCAATTTTTTGGTCTTTGTTAATTCCAAAAGAAATGTTGTCAAAAAGGACTCTTTCGCCAAATGACTTTGATATATTTTCTACAGATAAGTAATTCACAAGAATAAAATTTTTTGCAAAAGTAAACTATTATCTTACGATTTGCGAATTATTTATGGAGATACGAGCCAAGCACTGAACTCAAATCTAAATAATGTAGTTGCTGTTCGATATTTATCACAGGTTTGCGTATAAGAGCTTCATTAGTCAAATAATAATGTAAGCCATCTTTTGTTGCAATTCCTTCAATTTGATGAAAAGGAAGTTTTAAGCTGATTCGTCTTTTGTTTCCAGACAAGAAATCCTGATTTTTAAAATCATACAGCAAGTATAAAAATGGTTTTCCGAGTTTAGTATAACCACATAAAACAATTAGGTTTTTATTTTCGAGATAGGTTGCACCAGTCACTAAACCTTTTGTGTCTAAAGTTGATTTGTATGTTGCAATATGATTTCCTGCTTGGTTTGGCAGGGAATAAATATTGGTTTTAGAGGATTTCCACTGTTTAGTGAACAAATAAATGCTGTCTTTAGAAACTATAAAAGATTCACAGTCAAAATTTGTTTTATTCGGTTTTAAAGGCGTAAAATCGTTTTGATCCGAGTATGTAAATGAAATGATTTCGATTTTTGGTATTTCAGCTAAAAACGAGTTTTTTTCAATTTTAAGTATTTGCAGATTTGTTCGGTTTCCGGAGTAATTATTTCCAAAATCACCAATATAAATATGCGAACTGTCTTGCGAAATTTCTTCCCAATCATGATTGGTAGCATTCTTAAGTATAATTTTCTTTTTAATTATGCCTAAAGAATCTAGGCCATAAATAGTTTTATCATGATCGTCATTGTGTGTCCAAATGAGATTACTAAAATCAATTAATCCTGAAGTTTCTTTAATAGAATCACTCAATTTTTTAGAATATTGAGATTTTATTTTTAGGTTTTGATAAAAACAACTTCCATCATTTTTGGTCGCTTTTGGATTGTAATTTTTGGCTAAAGCATCTGTACAGCCAGAAACTTGACTATGTAATTGATTGATTATTAGTATGAAAACAATTCTAAGCACCTTCATTATTTCGCAAATTTAAATTTGTAACCTCATAATTGTAGTAAAACCTATAAGTTTTTTTTGTAATAAAATAAGACATTTCTTTCTTTTTGGCTTTTTTTAGGTAATTCGATGATTTACTTTTGCGCGATAATTAAAAAGCAAATCACTGATTTTGTTTTGTATTAGTTTGATTTTTAGTTTTTTAATAACATTCTCTAAGCTCTAATATGTGACTTGGAGAAGCGAAGCTGTGCCAGGACTTAGTGTCCTGCTTATTGCAAGATAATAATTTATAGAATGAAAATAGGAATAACATTTAGTGCGTTCGATCTACTGCATGCAGGTCATATAAAAATGTTGGAAGAAGCTAAAAGTCAATGCGATTATTTAATTGCAGGCTTGCAAATTGATCCAACATTAGATCGTCCAGAAAAAAACAGTCCAACTCAAACTGTCGTTGAAAGATACATTCAGCTTAAAGGATGCAAGTTTGTAGATGAAATTGTTCCCTATTCAACTGAACAAGACCTTGATGATATTCTTCGATCCTTTAAAATAGATATTCGTATACTAGGTGATGAATACAAAGATCAAAACTTTACAGGAAGAGCCTATTGCGAGAAAAAAGGAATCGAACTTTATTTTAATATACGTGACCATCGTTTTTCTAGCAGTGGACTTAGGAAGGAAGTGGCGGTTAGGGAGTTGGCTAGGGTGAAGTAAATTGTTTTTTAATTGATGAAAAAAGAAACTAGAATTTATATTGCTGGCCATAATGGAATGGTTGGTAGCGCAATTTGGAGAATATTAACTGAAAGCGGATTTACGAATTTAATTGGAGCTTCCAGCAAAGATTTAGATTTAAGAAACCAGCAAGATGTTCAAAATTTTATAGCGGAAAAGCAACCTGATATTATAATTGATGCTGCTGCGAGAGTTGGGGGAATTTTAGCAAATAATAATTATCCATATCAATTTATAATGGAGAATATGCAGATTCAAAATAATTTAATTGATTGTGCATTAAAAAATAATGTAGAGAAATTCATCTTTTTAGGTAGTTCATGTATCTATCCTAAACTAGCGTCACAACCTTTAAAAGAAGATTATTTACTAACAGGTATACTTGAACCAACGAATGAATGGTATGCTATTGCAAAAATTACAGGCGTAAAGGCATGCCAAGCTATTAGAAAGCAGTTTGGTAAGAATTATGTCAGCCTTATGCCCACAAATTTGTATGGTACAAATGATAATTTCGATTTAACTACCTCGCATGTTTTGCCTGCAATGATTAGAAAATTTCATGAAGCAAAAGAAAACGATAATGCTCGTGTTGTGCTTTGGGGTACAGGAACACCAATGCGTGAGTTTCTATTTGTTGATGATATGGCCAAAGCGGTAGTTTTTGCAATAGAAAATAAATTGACTGATTATCTGTATAACGTAGGAACAGGTAGTGATGTAACAATTAAAGAACTAGCAGAGATCATTCAAAAAATTACAGGCCACAAAGGAGAAATTATTTGGGATAGTTCTAAACCAGATGGGACACCTAGAAAACTATTGGATGTTTCAAAAATGCATCAATTGGGATGGAAACATCAAATAGAACTTTATGCAGGAATTGAAAAAACTTACGAATGGTTTCTACAAAATATAGATAGTTTCAAACAAGTTAAATTATAGCTAAAAAAACTAGAGAGGACTTTTGGGTGATGGAAGTTCTTTTAAGGATAATAAAATAATATAAAAAATATAAAATGTCATCCATGGACATACAAAAAGTTGCACTCATAACAGGAATCACAGGACAGGACGGATCATACTTGGCGGAATTATTATTAGAAAAAGGATATCAGGTGCATGGTATTAAAAGACGTGCATCATCTTTTAATACACAAAGAATTGATCATCTCTATCAAGATCAGCATGAGGCACATGTTAATTTTAAATTACATTACGGAGATTTGACTGATTCTACAAATATTATTAGAATTATTCAGGAAGTGCAACCAGATGAGATTTATAATTTAGGTGCGATGTCTCATGTTAAAGTGTCATTTGACTCTCCAGAATATGTTGCAAATGTTGATGGAATAGGTACATTGAGAATTTTAGAGGCAATAAGAATACTAGGTTTAGAGAAAAAGACTAGAATTTATCAAGCTTCGACTTCAGAATTATATGGAGGTTTGGCAGAAAATAAAAATGAAGGAGGACTGTATGATGAGAACTCTCCATTTTACCCGCGTTCTCCATATGGCGCAGCTAAAATTTATGGCTTTTGGATAACAAAGAATTATCGCGAAGCTTATAATATGTTTGCTTGTAATGGTATACTATTTAATCATGAATCTCCAAGACGCGGTGAAACTTTTGTGACACGCAAAATTACAATGGCAACGGCTGCCATCGCAAAGGGAAAGCAAGATTGTCTTTATTTAGGGAATCTTAATTCTCAAAGAGATTGGGGACATGCTAAAGATTATGTCGAAGCGATGTGGAGAATTTTACAGCAAGATGTTGCAGAAGACTATGTAATTGCTACAGGTGTAACTACTTATATTAGAGATTTTGTTATTATGGCATTTTCAGAAATTGGAGTAGAATTGGTTTTCGAAGGCGAAAATGAAAATGAAATAGCTAAAGTTACTGTTTGTAATAATCCTTTATATCAATTAGAAATTGGAAAAGTTGTAGTACGTGTAGATCCTGAATATTATCGTCCTACTGAAGTAGATCTTTTGATTGGAGATCCAACAAAGTCAAAAACAAAACTTGGTTGGAAGCCAAGATATGATTTGACTGAGTTAGTAAAAGAAATGGTTGATTGCGATTTGAAATTGTATTAAATACTAATTAAAAAAAAGAATGTTCATGACTTTGAATTAATTTAATGAAATATAAAAATTGAAGCAACTAATAAAGAAATTGTATAAAGAGATTGGTATTAATAGTAACAGGACAAAGAATATTGTCAAACATGTAATTATTTCTTTTCTTTATAAAGGAGGAAGCATAATTTGCTCATTTTTGATGGTTCCATTAACTATTAAGTTTTTAGATACAGATAATTATGGAGTTTGGCTTACATTAAGTTCTTTTATTGCTTGGTTTTCTTTTTTTGATATTGGTTTAGGAAATGGTTTAAGGAATAAATTTGCCGAGGCAAAAGCAAAAGGAGATTTGATACTAGCAAAAGGTTACATAAGCTCTGCTTATTTTACGATTGGCACTATTTGTTTTATTCTAATTCCATTTTTTTTTCTTTTAAATTGTTTTATTGATTGGTCAAAAGTTTTTAATACCAATGAAAATTTGGAAAAACAGCTTGGTTTACTTATGCCAATTATGTTTGCCTTATTTTGCATGAGTTTAGTAGGCAAATTAATTACAACTATTTACACAGCAGATCAAAATCATTCGATGCAGGGTAAAATTAATTTTTATACTTCATTAGTATCCTTAATAGCAATTTGGTTTATGATACAAACAACTGAAAGTTCTTTGTTTTTATTTGGAATTATTTTTTCAGTTTTACCAGTTTTGATATTGTTAGGACTAAATATTTTTGCCTTTAAAAATATTTATAAAGATTATAAACCTTCATTTTCTTTATGGAAAAAGGATTATTTAAAGGATATTTTTGGATTGGGGTTTAGTTTTTTTTTCATACAAATGGCTTGGATAATTGTTACAACAACTGATAATATAATTATTTCTCAACTATTTTCGCCTAAAGAAGTTGTTCCATATAACTTAGCATTGAAGTTGTTTAGTATTTCAACAATGATATTTGCAATTATAGTTACACCATATTGGTCAACTTTTACAGAAGCATACTTTAAAAGTGATTACATATGGATAAAAGATGCTATGAAAAATTTGAAAAAGTTCACAATCATTTTCTGTATGTTTTCAATAATAATACTGCTCTGTTCAGAGTTTTTATATAAAATATGGTTAGGTAAAGAGGCTGATGTGTCATTTTTTATGAGTTTATCAATGTGTATCTATACTTGTTTGATAATATATTTAACACCTTTTAATTATTTTATAAATGGAATTGGGAAGGTAAGATTACAATTATATCAAACTATATTCATGAGTGTTTTGAATCTTCCTGTTTCTATTTTCTTTGCAAAATATCTTAATATTGGGCCAGTTGGAATTATTCTTGGAACTATAACTTGTATTATTCCAAGTGTTATTATTTCTACTATTCAATTTAATAAAATAGTTTCTCAAAATGTAAAGGGAATCTGGAATTTATGAATTCGCTTCAATTAATAATTACTCTTTTTTTTAAGTTTTTAAGAAAAATTAAATATAGTTTTCTTAGAATATTGGATAAAGTATTTAGCTACTTTATTCTATACACTAATGGAGTTAAATTTAATAAGTTTAAAACTAATGGGATTCCTAAAGTTTATATTGCTCTTGGCGGAAGAATTGTAATTGGTACAAATTTTAAAATGAATAATCGAGAAATTTCAAACCCAATAGGGCGTTTTAATAAATGTAGTTTTATGGTTGGAGAAAAGGGAGAACTAATAATTGGTAATAATGTAGGAATGAGTTCATCTGCAATTGTATGTCATGATAGTATTCGAATTGGTAATAATGTAAATTTAGGAGGTAATGTAGTTATTTATGATACGGATTTTCATAGTTTAAACTCAGAAAAAAGAAGAAATCGCTATACAGATGTTAAAGGAACAAAGACTAAACCTGTTATAATAAATAATAATGTCTTTATTGGAGCACATTCAACAATACTTAAAGGAGTGACAATTGGAGAAAACTCAATTGTTGGAGCTTGTTCAGTTGTGACAAAAAACATTCCTGAAAACCAGATTTGGGGAGGCAATCCCGCAAAATTTATAAGAGAATTAGATGACAAGGAGTAGTTTAAATCTGAAGAGTCTTAATTTTAAAATTTTAATTCCTTATATTTTTATTTTACTTTTTAATGAGTTCATTTTAGTAGTTTACCCAAGAAATATCGCTCAAATAATTTCTTTAGATGTTATTCTAATCTGTCTTATTATTTTATTTTTAATAGGAAGGATAAAAAATTTGTTCAATAAAATTATTTCTGGAGCTTGGCTTATTTTTTATTTTTTAGGTGTTTTAAATATTAATAGTATTAAGTTAAGAACAAATGTTTGGAATCTTAAAGTGCATGATGCTTCGTTTCTATATCTTTTATGCTTATTAGTTTTTGTTGTAAGTATTATTTTTTTTGAAAGGAAGAAGTCAAAAAAGAATAAATTTAATAATGACCTAGATGTTTTTTTTAAGACGCCTTTTATTTACTTAATGTTACTATATCCGATACTTCTTATGTATAGCATATATACAAATATAGGATTTATTCCAATCCTAACGGGGCAGGATTTTGTTGATGATATGTATGAATATGATTATGGTTTTTTCTATGGATTAAAATTTGTTAGTGTCTATAGCTTCTGTCTGACATATTTAATGTTTAGATATAAAAAGATGTTTCTTTTTTCATGTGTTTATTTATTGGCTATTTTATTCATTGTTTCTGTTGATGGAAAAAGATTTGTGCTTTTGATGTCCATTCTTAGTTTGGTTCCTTTGGCAACTATTTTAAAAAAAAATGGATTTAAAATTACAATCAGAACTAAAGAGATGAATATCAGACCTGTTATTCTATCCTTTTCAATTGTAGGAATAGTTTATGTTTTGATTAGTATTTTAAGGACTGGTGGAGATATACATGAATCATTAAATCTTTTAGTAGAAAATATTCCATTTGGTGTCGAATTTAAAGACTATGTCCATTGTTTTAATGTATATAATCCACAATCAATTAGAAATTATAATTTTGAATGGAGTGCAATTGGATCATTTACAAATTCCACTTTTCTTGAAATATTTGATTTAAATAAAAAAGAATTGTACAAGATGGGAAGTCAAGAGGCTTTTATGAATCTATACAATGAAAAATTTGGAATTAGAATTGGAATTGTGGGTGAACTATATTTTGCGTATGGTTTTTTAGTTTTGCCAATTATGATACTAATTGCATTTTTTGCAAATAGAATATCCCAACAGTTAATTAATCCAAATTCATACTTCAATTTAATTCAGAATTCCATTTTATTTGCTCTTTTTATTTTACTTATTAATGGCCAAGCAACTGTCTTTTTTGGATGTTTGACAGTTATGATATATGTATACATAATGTATAGATTCTGCAAGTTATTAATTCCTTACAAAATATACCTGAAATGATTTTTATTATAATTCCTGTATTAAATAGATGGAATTTTACAAAAGCTTGTTTGCAAAGTTTATGCTTTCAAACCTATTCTAAATACAAAATTGTAGTTGTTGATCATGGGTCTACTGATGATACCGCAAATGAAATAAGGGATAAATTTCCTGAAGTAATTGTACTCCAAGGAAATGAAAATATGTGGTGGACCGCAGCTACTAATTTAGGTGTTAAATATGCTCTATTAAATAAAGCGGAATATGTTTTAACCTTAAATAATGATTTAGTAGTTAATCAAAATTATTTAGAAACTCTAATCAATGCAATTGATGACAACCATAAATCAATTATAGGAAGTATATCTGTTGATATAAATGATATAAATAGAGTTGTTTTTGCTGGAGTTAAGTGGAATTCATTGACTGCAAAATATCGTCCAGCCGTTATTTTAGAACATAATTTTGAAAATTTAAGAGAAAACCATACTCTTATAAAAAGTGACCTTCTGCCTGGTAGAGGTACTTTTTATCCTATTAAGGCTTTTGAATTACTTGGTATGTTTGATGAAATTTATTTTCCACATTATCTGGCAGATGAAGATTTTTCTTTAAGGTGCAAAAAAAAAGGATTTTCATTGTTTGTTTCTACGTCATCTATTGTATTTAGCGAAGTAAATGCTACTGGTTTGAAAAATTTGCATAAAAACAAAAGTTTTAGATACTGGAGAGATATTTTTACGTCTAAAAAATCTCCTGTAAATATAAAAAGGAGGTGGTATTGGGCAAAGAAAAATAGCGCTTGTCATATCATTTATTTTTTATTTGATTATTCTAGGATATTTTGTTCGGAGTTTAAAAAAATAATTTAGTATGGAACTTGCTCCTATAGTTTTATTTACGTACAAACGTCTTGATGAATTGAAAAAAACAGTCGAAGCACTTCAAAAAAATCCTCTTGCCAGAAAATCTGATTTATTTATTTTCTCAGATGCAGAAAAAACGGATGTGGATATACTTATCGTAAAAGAAGTGAGAGAGTATATTAGATCAATAGATGGATTTAAGTCTGTTACAATTTATGAGTCTCCAACAAATAAAGGATTGGCAACTTCAATTATTAGTGGAGTGTCAAAAATTTTAGAACTTCATGAGTCAGTTATTGTTCTTGAGGATGATTTGATTAGCACAAACAATTTTTTAGATTTTATGAATCAAGCTTTAGAAATTTATCAAAATGAAGATAAAGTGTTTTCAATTTCTGGTTTTTCATTTAATCTTAAAATAGAAACAGAATATTTTGAGGATGTTTATTTTCTTAATCGCGGATGGTCTTGGGGTTGGGCAACTTGGAAAAATAAATGGGAAAATATAGATTGGGATATAAAAGATTATCACGAGTTTATTAAAAATAAAAAACATCAGAAAGAATTTTCAAAAGGAGGGTCAGATTTAAATGCAATGCTAAAAAAGCAAATGCATAACAATCTAGATTCTTGGGCAATTCGTTGGTTTTATAATCAATTCAAATCAGGAGGATTAACGGTTTACCCTTTGCAATCAAAAATTATTAATGAAGGGTTTGGAATAAACGCAACGCATACAAAAGGTTCAAATCGCAGATACATTCCTATTATTGATAATGGAAAAAAAAGAATTTTTCAATTTCCTTCGAAAACTCAAATAACTGATATTGCTCAAAAAAGATTTCAAATAAAAATGGGGTATTTTTCACGATTTAAATCTAAAATTGAAAGCTATTTAGGATTATGATATTTAATCTAATTAAAACAGCTAGGAATCAATATCTCGCTAAAATAAAATATCGAAAATATTCTATTAAATCTGGTTTTCATGCAGGTGTCCGCGTACGATTATGGGCAAAATCTACTTTGTCTATTGGTGAAAATTTTTACATAGGAAGGGATTCTTTTATAGAAACAGATTGCATTATTGGTAATAATGTTATTTTCGGTAATAGAGTTGCTGTAGTTGGGAAATTTGACCATAATTATCAACAAATTGGCACACCAGTAAGATTAGCTTCTTCTATTAGAGATTTTAATTATTCATGGAAAGGACTAAATTTAGTTACATACATTGGAAACGATGTTTGGATTGGATATGGTTCTACAATATTGCAAGGAGTTACAATTGGTGATGGTGCTATTATAGCAGCAGGTTCGGTTGTAACTAAAGATGTAGAAGCCTATTGTATTTATGGAGGTTGTCCTGCAAAAAAAATTTCATGCCGTTTTGAATCTAGTGAAGATTTAAAAAATCATTTAATACTACAAGAATCATTTTTTTTTAATAATAAATGATTTAAAAAATAATCAGCGAAACTTAATCAGCTACGAATAAAATGCATAATACTATATGTAGTAATTCATTTATTAATTGTGATCTATATAATGCAAAATTATTAGAAAATGAATCAAATGGCAAGTTATTAATTAATACAATTAATCAATATTCTTATTGCATTGCAGAAAAAGATTTAACATTTAAAAAAGCTTTACAAGAATCTGATATTCTTTTACCAGATGGAATTGGAATTGTTCTTGCTGTAAAACTATTAAAGAACAAAAAAATTTCTAAAATTGCTGGTGCAGATCTTCATAACTATTTATTGAAAAATCTGAATAAGAAAAAAGGAAAGTGCTTTTATTTAGGTTCTTCAAAAGAAACTCTGAGTAAGATTATTCAACGTCTGTCTTTTGAGTTTCCTGATATTGCAGTAGAAACTTTCTCTCCTCCATTTAAGAATGAATTTTCAGATATTGAAAATCAACAAATGATTGAAAAAATAAATTCATTTAATCCAGATGTATTATTCGTTGGAATGACAGCACCAAAACAAGAAAAATGGGTACATGAACATAAGGAAATTTTGAGTGCTAAAATAATTTGTTCTATAGGTGCCGTCTTTGATTTTTATGCTCAAACAATTATAAGACCTAATGAAATTTGGATAAAACTTGGATTAGAATGGTTTGCCAGATTAATTAGAGAACCTAAAAGAATGTGGAGGAGGTATCTTTATTATGGACCCATATTTATTTGGTTGGTATTAAAAAGAAAACTAAAAAGTACTTTTTAGTTACAAGTTTTTGCAAGACATGAAAATTTTACAAAAACTATCTAAATATCGTTTTTCAAGATATTTCCAAATTATATTTATTTCGTGGGATATAGTGTTGTTAAATTTAGCAATACTCATTTCTGGAATTGTCAAACTGGAAAGTATTGATCAATTATATCTGAAAGAAACCCAAACAATTTCCTTGTTAGCTAATTTAATCTGGATTGGACTTTTGTTGTATAAAGATTCTTATCGAATAATTAGAGTAGAAACGATAGAATCGATCTTATCGAGAACAATAAAAAAAATTATCATTCATGCTGCAATAGTAGCCATTTTTGTTGTCTCGTTGGATTATGACGGTATAAGCAGATTTCAACTTCTTTACTTTTACGTTTTTTTCTTTTCTTTTTTGATGTTATCAAGAGTTTTCTCAATGAAGACTTTAAAATACATTAGATACAAAGGATATAATTTTAGGAACGTGATTATTGTAGGAGCAAATGATACCGGTAAAAGAGTGCTAAAAATATTGTCAAAAAACTTAACATACGGCTACCGTTTTTTAGGTTTTTTTGATCAAAATCAAAATGAAACGATATCCAATATTTTAGGTGGATTTGATGAAATTGAAAGCTTTATAACAAAAGAACAAGTAGATGAAATGTATGTCGCTCTTCATATAGATGACATTGATGTTATAAAGAAACTTATTCAGATTTGTGAACATCATATGGTGCGAATTAAATTTATTCCAGATTTTCAATTGTATACTAAGTCAAGCCGTGTTGAGATTTCTTTTTATGAAAACATGCCCGTCTTAATGTCACGTCCTGAGCCTTTAGAGAGTACTTTTAATAGGCTTATCAAGAAAATATTTGATGTTTGTTTTTCTTTTTTGGTTATTATTTTAATATTTCCCTGTTTGTTTCCAATAATAATGATAATGATTAAAATTGAATCTCCTGGACCTATTTTTTTTAAACAAGATAGATCAGGAAGAGATAATAAACCATTTTCATGCTTAAAATTTCGAAGCATGCGTCTCAATAAGGTTTCGGATAATGTGCAGGCTCAAAAAGGAGATAGTCGTATTACTAAATTTGGTGCTTTTATGAGAAAAACAAGCATTGATGAACTGCCACAATTTTTTAATGTTTTTATAGGTAATATGTCTATTGTCGGGCCTAGGCCACACATGTTGTTCCATACACAAGAATATAGCGAGTTAATCAATAACTATCTGGTGCGTCAATATGCAAAACCTGGAATTACTGGCTGGGCACAGATTAATGGTTACCGTGGTGAGACTAAAAAACTTATTGACATGGAAAATAGAGTAGAATTTGATATCTGGTATATAGAAAACTGGAGTTTACTCTTAGATTTAAAAATTATCGTAAAAACGGTCTTAAATATTTTTCAAGGAGAAAAGAATGCCTACTAATTTATCTCCAATTTTATAAAAAATCCTTTTAAGCAGATTCTCTTTTGCTTTACTCCCTTATTTTAAATTCAATTTAATGAAATTTCAATTTATTCTTCAGATAAAAACGGTTAGCTTTTTATCTCTCTTATTTTTGTTTTTTTCTTGTGCTTCAAAAAAAAACATTCTCTATTATCAGGATGTTGATTCTTTGAAAACAGAGCCTACATCTTCTTATGAAGTTAAAATCCAGCCAGATGATTTATTAATGATTATTGTTTCTGCAGACGATCCTGAAGCAGCAATACCATTTAATTTAAAAACAGTCAGTGTATCTGGAAATAATAGGCTGGATCTGGCACGTAGTCAGGAGACTGTTCAGCTTTATTTAGTTGATAATACTGGAAATATTGAATTCCCGGTATTAGGAAAAATCCATGTGGGAGGTCTAAGCCGTACCGAAGTATTGCAATTCTTACAAAGTAAAATCGAGAACTATATCAAAAATCCAATTGTGAATGTCCGCATCACGAATTTCAAAATTTCATTACAGGGAGAGGTTAATTTACCAGGGACATATCCAGTAAATTCAGAACGAATTACGCTTATTGAAGCTCTAAGCATGGCAAAGGATTTAACTATTTATGGTAAAAGAAATAATATTCTCATTATTAGGGAAAATAATGGTGTAAAGTCATATAATCGAGTAGATATTACGAAATCAGATTTTATAAATTCTCCTTTCTATTATTTAAACCAAAATGATGTAGTGTATGTTGAACCTAATAGAACAAGAGTAAATTCTTCGGCAGTAGGGCCAAATACTTCGGTAATAATATCGGCAGTCTCTATTTTAGTATCGCTCGCTGTATTAATTTTTAAATAAGTAAACAAAATATAAATAAATGAAAGATTTTTATAATGATATAATTGAAAATGAAACTGAAGATGTTGATATTAAGGAGCAGTTATATAAATATTTAGTTCATTGGCGTTGGTTTTTAGGAAGCATTATGGTTGGTATGATATTGGCTTTTTTATACCTGCGATATACAACACCCAATTATGAAGCTGTAACCAGTATTTTGGTAAAAGATGAAAAAAAAGGAGGCATGCTTTCTGAATTATCTGCTTTTTCGGATTTAGGTTTAGGCGGTAATATGAAGAATAATGTTGATAATGAAATAGAAGTTTTAAAATCCAGAACATTAGTTGAAAATACCATAAAAAAGCTAAATCTTACTACAGGATTATTTGTTGAGGGAAAAGTTATTGACCGTGATATTTATGCACAAGCACCAATCAGGATTAATTTTATAAATAAATCAGTTGCATTTAATGAAGCGGAGGTTATTTTGAAATGCGATTTGTTGGACTTGAACACTTTTTCATTAGAAAATGAAACAGAAAACCAGGAAATTTTTATTTTAACAAATCAAAAGAAATTTAAATTCGGAGAAAAAATCCAAACAAAAATCGGTATATTGATTATTGATAAAACTTCTTTTTTTTCAATTAAAGAAATGGATGATTTTAAATCAATTAATATAGTGATAAGCCCGCTTGACGAAGTTACAGAAAGCTTGAGGGAAAAATTAAAAGTCGAGTCTGTAAGCAAAACCAGCAGCGTAGTAAATATTTCTATTTCAGATCCTGTTGGAAAAAAAGCAGAAGATTTTTTGGATAATATGATTCAGATTTATAATAACGATGCAGCTGAGGATAAAAATTATATTTCTGAAAACACATCTAGATTTATTGCTGGACGATTAAGTTTAATTGCGAAAGAACTGGATGGAGTCGAAGAAGACATAGAATCTTTTAAAAAAACAAATAGACTGACGGATATTGATTCTGAAGCAAAAATTTTTATTGATGGCGCTGCAGAATATGATAAAAAAGGGATCGAAACAGAAATTCAGTTGAACGTTGTATCTTCCTTATTAGATTTTATTAAAAAAAGTAATTATTCAGACTTACTACCAACAAATATGATCTCTGATAAAGGAGATGCAGGTGCATTAATTAATTCCTATAATCAACTAGTTCTCGATAGAAATCGAATTTTAAAGTCGGCAACAGCTGAAAATCCATCAGTAATAAAACTGGATCAGCAAATCAGCTCTTTAAAATTCAGTGTTGTAGAAAGTATCAAGCGTTTACAATCTAATCTTCAAATTCAAAATAGGGATTTTAAGGGGCAGGAAGGAATTTTGAAAAGCAAAATTGGTAAGATTCCAGTTCAGGAACGTCAATTCAGAGTTATTGCCAGACAGCAAAAGGTCAAAGAAGAATTGTATCTGTATTTATTGCAAAAAAGGGAAGAAACTGCAATTTCGTTAGCGGCAACGGAACCTAATGCGCGTGTAATTGATGCTGCTAGAGCTGAAAAAAAACCGATAAGTCCTAAGAAAAAAATTATATATCTAGCTGGTTTACTGCTGGGCATATGTGTGCCTTTTGGAATTATCTATACCAATGATTTATTAGATACGAAAATTAAAAGTAAGTTAGATTTGGAGGGGAAAACCGCAATTCCTTTTATTGGCGATATTCCTACTTCTAACGATACAAAGGAATTGATAAAGACAGAAAGCCGGTCAAGTTCTGCTGAAGCAATACGAATTGTGCGAACCAATCTGGAGTTTATGCTCAATAAAGTATCAGATGGAGCTGCTAAAACTATTTTCGTAACCTCTACTTTTTCTTCAGAAGGAAAAACATTTATTTCTGCAAATCTTGCAGGGACTTTTGCATTATCAGGAAAAAAAGTTTTGCTTGCTGGTATGGATATTAGAAATCCTAAGTTTTCAGAATATATTGATGTTCCTAATTTGGGGCTAACAAACTATCTATCATCTTCAGATAAGAATATTCAAGATTATATCATAAAGCATAAGAAGTTTGAAAATTTTTATATTCTTCCTTCTGGTATAATTCCTCCCAATCCTGCCGAATTATTAATGGGGAAAAAAGTAGATGAACTGTTTGAACAGCTAAAAAAAGAATACGATTACATAATTGTTGATACAGCGCCAGTTAGTTTGGTTACCGATACTTTATTGATAGCTAAAAATGCGGATACTTTTGTTTATGTCATGCGAGCAAATGTATTAGAGAAACGTATGTTGTCAATCGCAAATACACTTTATAAAGAAAATAAACTTCCTAATATGTGTATTGTACTTAACGATACAGATTCGACAAAAGGTTATGGTTATGGATACGGTTATGGGGTAGTTTTAAATAAACCTTGGTATAAACGATTTTTTTGATACTTAAACTTACACATTATTTAAGGGCTCAAGTTTTTTTGAGCCTTTTTTTATGTAAATGGTTTATGTAATTACCGTATTGTTTTAAAAAATAAAAAAATGAAAATAATTGATTTAAAAGTATTACTTAAGAATAATTAAAAGACTACTTTCGTTGTAAATATTTTGCTAAGCTTTGGCTTTGAAAAGTTGATGATGAAAATTTTACAGGAATTATCACATATTAGAATGTCTCGTTATTTCAAACTTTTGTTTGTGTGCTGGGATATAATTTTATTAAATGCATCGATATTACTTTCTGCTTTAGTTAGATATGGCAGGGTTGAAGAAATATTTCTAAAAGAAGAAGAAACGGTTTCTTTAGTCGCTAATTTAATATGGATCGGCTTACTTCTTAATAAAGATTCTTATAGAATGGTTCGAATTGAACGTATTGAATCTATTGTAAGCCGTACTATCCGAAAACTTCTTATTCATGCCTCTTTAATAGCAATGTTTGTTGCTTTTCTAAATTTAGCTGATATTTCAAGACTTCGTTTATTGTATTTTTATTTATTCTTTTTTGGGATTCTACTTGTTTCTCGATATATCTCTATGAAACTTTTAAAGGAAATAAGGGCAAAAGGATATAATTTTAAAAAATTTGTTATCGTTGGCGCTAATGAAACAGGCGAAAAAATGCGTAAAATATTGGCCAAAAACTTGACTTACGGATACAAATTTTTAGGTTTTTTTGATCAAAAGGACGACACTATAAAAGAAACATACACTCCATTTTTAGGAGGATTTGACAAAGTTCAGGAATTTCTTGTCAAAGAAAAAGTGGATGAACTTTATGTTGCTCTTCATATTGACAATGTTGGAACAATAAATGAGTTAATAAAAATATGTGAGCAAAATATGGTTCGAATAAAATTTATTCCTGATTTCCAATTGTATACAAAGTCTAACAAAGTTGAGGTTTCATTTTATGAAAATACGCCGGTATTAATGTTGCGACAAGAGCCTTTGGAGTTAGCAATCAACAGATTGGTAAAAAAAATATTCGACTTATGTTTTTCTTCATTAGTTATTTTATTAATCTTTCCATGGTTATTTCCCTTAGTTACTTTAATTGTCAAAATAGAATCGCCAGGGCCTGTTTTTTTTAAACAAAAACGCTCAGGACGTGATAATAGACCTTTTACATGTCTAAAATTTAGAAGTATGTATGTTAATGATCTAGCTCATGATAAACAGGCTGGAAAAGGCGATAGTCGTATAACGAAATTTGGTGCTTTTATGCGTAAAACCAGCATAGACGAATTACCTCAGTTTTTTAATGTGCTTTTTGGAAATATGTCAGTTGTTGGGCCACGACCTCATATGATTAATCTTGCAAAGGAATATGGTGAACTAATTGATAATTATTCAGTCCGTCATTATGCCAAACCAGGAATTACAGGATGGGCACAAGTGAATGGTTATCGTGGCGAAACTAAAAAACTTGAAGATATGGAAAACAGAGTAGACTGTGATATTTGGTATATCGAAAATTGGAGTCTTTTGTTGGATATAAAAATTATTATAAGAACAATTATGAATATTGTCAAGGGAGAAGAAAATGCCTATTAGCAAATATTTTTCTAAAACCTGAAAAATTGATTGTTTTTTATAATTTCCTTTAAATTAGAAATCTGGTCAGTTTTAACTTTTTGTTCAAAACATGCAATATGTTTACCATGATGGACATCTGTCCCAGCAAAATCATACATTCCTTTCTTTAAAAGATATTCAGCTGTCTGAGTGATTTCTTTTCCATAATACCCTACCATTGATAGTAAGTTGAGTTGAAATTTACACCCAGCATTTTTAATTTTATCGTATTCCTTTAAATTTTTATTGTAAAACAAATACCTTTCGGGATGTGCTAAAACGGGAATATATCCTGCAACTTGTATATCAAATAATATTTTGTACAACTGTACGGGAGCATTTATGTACGACATTTCAACCAGTACATAATTATCTTTTAGGGTAAGAAGTTTTTCTGTTTTCAGATGATTTTCAAACCAGTCATCCATAAAATATTCTGCAGCAGTTTTAAACGGAAGGTGAAAGTTTTCTTCTTTTAATAAAGATTGAGTATCATCATGTTTCTGAATAATCTTCTGTTCTGAATTATTCCATATATAATGACTTATATGCGGTGTTGTAATGAATTGAGAAATTCCAAGCTTTTGAAAGGATTTTATAAGCTTTTTGGTTTTTTCAATGTCTTTTGCGCCATCATCTATTCCAGGAAGTAAATGCGAATGAATATCGACATAATCACTTCCTAAAAGGTCTTTTAAAAAAGGTTTTGATTTAAAGAATGTAAACATGGGGCAACAGTATGTAACTCAAATTTATAAAATGCAAAATTAGTCTAGAATTTCTAATAAGGCCTTTTAGAATTATGTTATATTTGATTTTTAGTAAAAAAGTAAAAAATTATGAAAATAAAAGAGAATTTGTTTAATCAAAGGATTGTTTCTATCGATGCTTTACGCGGAATCACCATTTTTGTAATGATTTTTGTTAACGAATTGGCAAGTATTCAACATGTGCCACAATGGTTGAAACACATGCCTGCAGACGCTGATGCTATGACTTTTGTTGATTTAGTTTTTCCTGCTTTTTTATTTATTGTTGGAATGTCGGTTCCATTTGCTTTTAATGCTAGGCTGATAAAAGGCGATAGTGCCAAAACCATTTGGACTCACACTTTAAAAAGAGCCTTTGCGCTTATTATTATTGGCGTTTTCATGGTTAATGCCGAATATGGTTTTGATGCTTCTAAAATGATAATTGCTCCAGCTCTCTGGGGACTTTTGGCCTATGCAATGCCAATCCTTATTTGGAATAAATACCCAAAAGATTTCCCTCTTTGGCTCAAAAGTGTATTGCAATACGGAGGGATTTTGGTTCTCGTAACACTTTACTTTTTATACATACAAGATACTGGAGAAAGAGGAATGACGCCAAAATGGTGGGGAATTCTAGGTTTAATTGGTTGGGCATATCTTTTTACGGTTATCTATTATTGGCTGGTTTCTGGGAATTTATGGGCAATGATAGGTTTCCTGATTTTTAGTGTGGTGATGAATTCGTTAAATCTTACTGAAAATTCTTTTGTTCAACATACTTCTTGGTTGAGTTTTATAGCAGGACATCTTACACATGGTGCACTCGTTTCGGCTGGAGTTGTAATTTCACTGCTCTTTTTTGATCGAAAAATCGAAAATAAAATCAACTGGCCCGTAATTGCTTTTATAATATTGTTTTTCGCTATTGGATTTGGTTTAAGACCTTTATTTGGAATTTCCAAAATACAGGGGACTCCATCTTGGACAATGATCTCAGCAGGAATCTGTACAATATTATTTTACTTTTTATATTGGTTAATGGAAGTTAAAAAACAAACGAAATGGAGTGAGTTTTTTATGCCAGCAGCAGCAAATCCGTTATTAATCTATATTTTACCAGGAGTAATTTATTATTTCTGTAAAACGATTAACATGCATATTATTCCAGGATACTTTAGGGTAGGCGTTCCAGGTATTATCTGGTCTTTAGTATTCTCTACAATTATGCTTTTCGTAATGAAAATCTTAAACAGATATAAAATTCAATTGCATTTGTAATTTTTGAAATGAGAAGATTTTACCGCAAAGAGCGCTAAGGATTTTCGCAAAATGCACAAAGTTTTTTTAAGTGAGTTTTACAAACTTCGAAGTTCGCAAAGTATTGTGTAGATATAGCTTTGCGGACTTTGTAGTTTTTTAAATCTATATAATTTTCTTAGTGTACTTTGAGAAAATCCTTAGCGCTCTTTGCGGAAAAAAAAACTTTCAATTTATAATAACTGACTTAATCTTCAGGAT
The DNA here is from genome assembly GCF_030378165.1 of Flavobacterium panacagri. Classification (NCBI taxonomy): domain Bacteria; kingdom Pseudomonadati; phylum Bacteroidota; class Flavobacteriia; order Flavobacteriales; family Flavobacteriaceae; genus Flavobacterium; species Flavobacterium panacagri. The sequence continues at coordinate 5,899,424 of NZ_CP119766.1, read as the reverse complement.
CGATCCGGAAATTGGATTGTAATTCACAAAATTGAACTTACATAAATTGTGAATATTCAGAAGTTTTCCATCAGGAAGTTCGTCTTGTTTAAAATCCGACCATGGAATTTTTATAGTTTTAAATTGATGAAGAGAAGCAGGCAGGCTAACTCTAGGATGTGAACCTCCATGTACGCAACCACTCCCTTCTGAATTTCCTTCTCTTGCTTGTAATTTTATTATTTGTGTAGATTGATAGGTAATTTCGACAAATTTTGATTCACTCGAAAGATTCGTCGGAATTCCGTCATTAGTTACCGAAGGTGTAATCATAACATTGAGCTCAATTTCACCTTTTGGGTTATTTTTCGTGGTTATCGTAATTATTCCTTTTTTTATTCGAATAGCATTTATCATTTCTTCACTTTCTTTTGAAGAACCTGCGATAAACCATTTGTTAGTTTTTACTAGATTTTCTCTCTTTTCCTGAGCTTTCACTGAAAAGCAAATAAGACTAAAAGCTAAAAAGTAAAGTGATAATTGACGCATAAGACTTTTTAAGATCAGATAATTAGAAACCCAAATGTAGCTTTTTTGAATCATTTTAAATTCGTTTTTATTCTACAAAAGATTTAAACATAATTCTAAATTAAAAATTCTAAATTTGTAAGAGATGGTTTTTAAAATATTGTGAGTGAGTAATTTAAAAATTATATATGTATGCTGTTTTTGTTTAATAAGCTCGTTTTGCAACGCTCAAAACGATAGTCTGACTGTGGGAAATCAGGACATATTAGATGTTATTCACAAAATCTTTGATAAAAACGATACCATCAAAAAAGATAAGCAAAAAAAACTGGCTTTCTCATTGCTTCCGGTTCCCGTTGATGTAAATTCCAGTACAGGTTTGGTGGTTTCCTTTTTAACTACTTTTTATCTGGGCGAAGATCACGAAAAAACGAAAATGTCTCAGGTTACTTTTTCACCTTATTTTAGTTTTACCAAACAATATGTTTTTCCTGTTCAGTCTTACGTTTACACAAGCGAAAATAAATGGAATTTTATAGGTGATTATCGATATATGATTTATCCTCAGGATACTTACGGTTTGGGTGAGCACGATTCAAAAGATAAAATGTCAACATTAGATTATCAGCAATGGCGATTCTATCAATTTATTACCCGAAAGATTGTTGGAAATTATCGTTTAGGCGCTGGTTTTCTTTTTGATAATTATCAGAATATTTCTGAAGAATCTTATATAGATGGTGAAACCGATTATTATCAATATATGAATGGAGATTTCTCAGACGAGACTTCGTTTGGATTTGCGATTCAGGGTTTGTACGATTCGCGGGAGAACATCATTAATCCAAAGCAAGGATTATATGTTGAAGCCGATTTGCGTATCAATACCAGCGGAGTACAAAATGATAAATGGCAGTCTTTGTATATAGATGTTCGAAAGTATCATTCTTTCAGTAAAACCAAACACAGAGTTTGGGCTTCAAGAGCTTTTTATTGGTCAACATTTGGCGGAAAGCCTCATTATCTGGATTTGCCAAGTATTGGCTGGGACCGTGACGGAAAAACAGGAAGAGGTTTTACTAAAAACAGATACAGAAGCAATGCCTTAATTTACTTTGAAACCGAATATCGAACGGATATCAGTCGAAATGGTTTTTTTGGCGCTGTCTTTTTTACTAATATTTCTTCGGTTTCCAAACTCGAGACTTATCAATTCAAAAAATGGAATCCTGCCGTTGGAACTGGAATTCGAATAAAATGGAACAAACAAAACGGCAGTAATCTGGCACTCGACTACGGAATTAGTAAAAACGATTGGTCACTTCGCTTAGGGTTATCAGAAAATTTCTAACTTTCGCCCAAAATCTACAAGATCAATTTTACATGCAATTATCGATTATTATTCTCAATTATAATGTGCGTTACTTTCTCGAACAATGCGTTTTAAGTGTTCAGGAAGCAATCACAACGATTGAGGCAGAAATTATTGTTGTGGATAATAATTCATCAGACGAGAGTGTTTCGATGATGAAAGAGAGATTTCCGGATGTAAAATTAATTCAAAACGAAGAAAATTTCGGTTTCCCAAAAGGAAATAATATTGGTTTTCGTCAAGCGAAAGGAAAGTACATTTGTATTTTAAATCCCGATACTGTTGTGGCTGAAGATACATTCTTGAAGATTCTGGCTTTCGCCGAAAGGCAAAATAATCTCGGAATCATTGGCTGTAAACTGATTGATGGAACAGGCGATTTTTTGCCTGAAAGTAAAAGAGGAATACCGACACCATGGGTTGCCTTTACGAAGATTTTCAGTTTGTATAAAATATTTCCTAAAACAAAACTTTTCAATCAATATTACGCTCAGCATTTAAATCAAAACGAAACCGGAAAAGTAGAAATTCTGGTTGGGGCTTTTATGTTTTTAGAAAGTAAACTTTATGAAGATTTAAACGGTTTCGACGAAGATTGTTTTATGTATGCAGATGATATCGATTTGTCGTATCGTGCATTGCTTTTAGAAAAAGCTAATTTTTATTTTCACGAAACAACAGTTCTGCATTATAAAGGAGAAAGCACGATAAAAGATGAGCAGTACATGAAACGATTTCAGGAATCAATGAATTTCTTTTATCAGAAGCATTTTAAGAAATCCTGGTTCTTTAGCCTTTTTATTAAAATTGGGACATTTTTGTTTTCATTTGCTAAAATGTTTCAGGGAAAACCAAAAGAGAATCCGTTACCGGAAAGCTATTTTTTATGCTCCGAAAATGAGAATTTCGCTAAAAAACTGGCTTCGATTTTGGAAAATAAAGTTGGTTTTTTAGAATTCAAAGAGGAAAAAATGGTAAATTCGTGCCTGATTTTAAAGGGTAAAAAGGCAGAGATCATTTTGGATAATCACTATATTTCATTCAAAAAATGTATCGAAATCATAGAAACTCTTAAAGATAAGAAGGTTACTTTTAAAATATTTCCCAAAAATGCGGGTTTTATTATTGGAAGCAATTCAAGAAATGACAGAGGGCAAATTATAAAAATTGAGTAAAAAATTATATTAAGTGTAATTTATGTTTAAAATATTCGTTAATTTCGCAATCTGAAAATCAAAAACATCTTTTAGATTAACAATATGGCAAGATTTGAATTAAAGCTTCCAAAAATGGGAGAAAGCGTCGCTGAAGCAACTATTACAAATTGGTTGAAAGAAGTTGGAGACAAAATTGAAGCTGATGAAGCGGTACTCGAAATTGCAACCGATAAAGTTGATAGTGAAGTGCCTAGCGAAGTATCAGGAATTTTAGTTGAGCAATTGTTTGGTAAAGATGATTTAGTACAAGTAGGGCAGACTATTGCCATTATTGAAACTGAAGGTGGTGAAGCGGTGATTACAGAAACAATTTCAGTAGAAGAAACTGTAGCTCCGGCTGAAGCAGTTGAAATTGAAAAAACTATTGAAACAGTACAAGAAACTGTAGCAAGTACAGATTTTTCAGGTTCAGATAAATTCTTTTCTCCGCTAGTAAAAAATATCGCAAAAGAAGAAAACGTTACTTTAAACGAACTTGAAAATATTGCAGGTTCAGGAAAAGACGGACGTGTTACTAAAGAAGATATTTTAAAATATATAGAAGATCGCAAATCTGGAGTAGTGCAAACGCCACAAGCGGTTGAAGAAGCTCCAAAAGTAGTTGCAGAAACTCCAAAAACTGAAACTCCTAAAGCAGTTGAGCCAGTTGCTCAAAAAAGCCAGCAGGCTGTTCCGGTTTCTGTAAATGGAGGCGACGAAATTGTAGAGATGGACAGAATGCGTAAACTGATTTCAGGTTATATGACGGCTTCAGTTCAGACTTCTGCTCATGTTCAGTCATTTATTGAAGTTGACGTAACCAATATTGTAAAATGGAGAGATAAGGTAAAAACGGCTTTCGAAAAGAGAGAAGGTGAGAAATTGACTTTTACGCCAATTATGATGGAAGCGGTTGCTAAAGCCTTAAAAGATTTTCCTGGAATGAATATTTCTGTTGACGGGGATTATATCATTAAAAAGAAAAATATCAATTTAGGAATGGCGGCAGCGTTACCAAACGGAAATTTAATTGTTCCTGTAATTAAAAATGCAGATCAGTTGAATTTGGTTGGAATGGCAAAAGCGGTTAACGATTTAGGAAACCGTGCAAAAGCTGGAAAACTAAAACCAGACGATACACAAGGCGGAACTTACACGGTGACGAACGTTGGTACTTTTGGAAGTGTTTTCGGAACGCCAATTATTAATCAACCTCAGGTTGGAATTTTAGCTCTTGGAGCAATTCGTAAAGTGCCTGCTGTTATCGAAACTCCTGAGGGAGATTTTATTGGAATTCGCCAGAAAATGTTCTTGTCTCATTCTTATGATCATAGAGTGGTAGATGGAGCATTGGGAGGAAGTTTTGTGAAACGAGTAGCAGAATATTTAGAAGCTTTTGATGTGGATAGAGATTTCTAAAGTCAATTATAAAAATATTTCAAATCCGATTAGTTTATGACTAATCGGATTTTTTTTTGTGTTTTGTAAGAAAAGCGTTAGGTGGTAATACTTTAACTTGTTATTGATGTATTTCTTAAAAGTTAAAATCGTTAAATGAAAGCTTTTTTCGACAAAAAAAACGAGAATAAAGGAGGATATTCGGCTTTAAAAATTACATTTGTAGACTTATAAAAATTAGAAATGGAATTAAAACTTAACAAACCAATTTGCTTTTTTGATCTCGAAACAACGGGAATTGATATCGGTAAAGATAGAATCGTAGAAATTTCAATATTCAAAGTTTTTCCTAACGGAAACAAAGAAAGTAAAACCTGGTTGGTTAATCCAACAATTCCAATTCCGCCGCAAACTACTGCGGTACATGGCATCACTGATGAAAAAGTAGCAAACGAACCAACCTTTGCAGAATTAGCGTCACATATTCATAATATGATTAAAGACAGCGATTTGGGAGGATTTAACTCAGATCGTTTTGATATTCCGCTTTTAGCAGAAGAATTGCTTCGTGCAGGAGTTGATTTTGATATGAAAAATAAAGTTTCTGTAGATGTGCAGACTATTTTTCATAAAATGGAAGAGCGAACTCTTAGTGCTGCTTTGAAATTTTATTGTGGAAAAAGTTTAGATAATGCCCATTCAGCTGAAGCGGATACTATGGCGACTTATGAAATTCTGAAAGCACAGTTAGATCGTTATCCGGAATTGGAAAATGATATGAAGGCTTTATCTGAATTTACAACTCGTAAAAAAATCGCTGATTTTGCTGGAATGATTGCTTTTGATAAAGATGACGAAGAAATTTTTACTTTTGGCAAGCACAAAGGGGCAAAAGTGGAAAAAGTTTTGGAGTCAGAGCCTGGTTATTTCAGCTGGATTCAAAATGCTGATTTTCCTTTGTATACCAAAAAAGTTTTGACAGCAATTAAATTGAGAAAATTAAACACAAAGTAAAGTATGCAGTGTTCAGTTTTTAGTGTTCAGTCTTTGAATGCTATAGGTTTTGCTGAATACTAAAAACTGAAAACTGAACACTAAATAATAATGAAGATTATCTGTGTCGGCAGGAATTATGCCAATCATATAGAAGAATTAAAGAACGAACGTCCGAGTGAGCCGGTAGTTTTTATGAAACCCGATTCTGCGGTATTGCTGAAACAACATCCGTTTGTGATTCCGGAGTTTTCTGAGGATGTTCATCATGAAATAGAAATAATTGTAAAGATTAATAAAGTTGGAAAATACATCGAACCAAAATTTGCTCATAAATATTATGATGAGATTAGTGTTGGGATCGATTTTACAGCGAGGGATTTACAGAGTAAATTAAAAGAAAAAGGGCTTCCGTGGGAAAAAGCCAAAGCGTTTGACGGTTCGGCGGTTATTGGTGATTTTTTACCAAAAACAGATTTTCTTTCTATGGAAAACCTTAATTTTGAATTGAAAACAAATGGAGAAACAGTTCAAAAAGGAAATTCAAGCATGATGCTTTGGAAGATTGATGAATTAATTTCGCACGTCTCTCAGTTTTTTACATTAAAAATTGGAGATATAATTTTTACAGGAACACCAGCTGGTGTTTCGGCTGTAAAACCAAATGATGTTTTAGAAGGCTTTTTAGAAGATAAAAAATTATTCAGAATACAAGTAAAATAATGGCTTTAAAGTATAACCTTTCGAAAGTGTATGCGCTTTCAGATAACGATCCTGAATTTGTAAATCAGATTTTAACTTTATTTGTTACAGAAGTTCCGGAAGATTTAAAACAAATTAAAGAAGGAATTAAGAAAAAGGATCATAAATATGCCTATTCTTATGCGCACAAAATTAAGCCAACATTAGATTTAATGGGTTTGAATGTGGCATTTGAAGAAATCCTTCAAGTAGAAGCTTGGACAAAAGCAGAAGGCAAGAAAAAAGATATTATTGAAACTTTTAAAAGTATTAAAGTGCAAGTAAAAGAAGCAATCAAAGAGATAAAAAAAGACTTTGATTTGTAAAATGCAAATAGAACCCAATTCTTATTTTGATAAAGGATTGGGTTTTGTTTTCTAGTTTTAAAGATACTGTTTCTGTAAAATCAGATTCAAGTATTGGATTCTCTTCCTAATAAAACCTGTTTGAATCAGGTGAAAATTTCCTTAAAATAAATATGAAAGCAGCAATCATAACAATTGGAGATGAAATTCTAATTGGTCAAATCGTAGATACAAATTCAGCTTTTATTGCTAAATCATTAGATAGAATTGGAGTTGAGGTAGCAGAAATGCTATCGATTAGCGATGACAAAAAGCATATTTTAGACACTTTTACTCAGTTGCAGAACAAAGTTGATGTTGTAATAGTTACAGGCGGACTGGGGCCAACTAAAGATGATGTGACTAAAAAAACGTTCTGTGAATACTTTGATGATAAACTGGTTGTAAATCCAGAAGTTTTGGCACATGTTACCGAATTAATAGAAGGTTTTTACAAAAGACCGATTTCTCAATTAAATAAAGATCAAGCTTTAGTGCCGTCAACTTGTACTGTACTGCCAAATAAAGTTGGAACGGCGCCGGGCATGTGGATGAAGAAAGAAAATACTGTTTTTATTTCGCTTCCGGGAGTTCCTTACGAAATGAAATATCTGGTTGAAGAAGAAATTATTCCTAAGATAGTTAAAGAATATAAGCGTCCATATATCATTCATAAAACCATTTTGACTTATGGTCAGGGTGAAAGTTTAGTTGCAGAACGTATTGAGCATTGGGAAAATAATCTTCCAGAATTTATAAAACTGGCTTATCTGCCAAATCCAGGCCGAGTTCGCTTAAGATTAACAGCTAGAGGAGTGGATAAAGAAGTTTTAGAAGCGGCAATTGATGAAAATGTGCGTTCGTTAGATTTAATAATTCATGATATAATTGTGGGGTATGAAGAAAACGAAACATTAGAATCAGTAGTTGGAAAAATTTTGACTAAACAGCATAAAACGGTTTCAACAGCAGAAAGTTTTACTGGCGGAAGAGTAGCCTCGTTATTGTCTGCTGTTCCTGGAGCTTCCAGTTATTTTAAAGGAAGTGTCGTTTCTTATGCAACCGAAGCTAAAATAAATGTGCTTGGAGTTCCAGAAGAGTTGGTAGCCAAACATTCTGTTGTAAGTGCGGAAGTCGCGTCGTCTATGGCTTTGAATGTGAAAAAGTTACTGCAAACGGATTATGGGATAGCTACGACAGGTAACGCGGGACCTTCAAAAGGAGATTCTGATGCCGAAATTGGTACTGTTTTTATCGCTTTGGCGACCCCAACAGAGGTAATTGTGGAAGAATTTAACTTCGGACAACCTCGTGAAAAAGTGGTAGATAGGGCAACAGTTAAGAGTTTAGAAATATTGCAGAAAGAAATTTTAAAATTTGTGCAATAATTTTTTGCTACAATGGTTTATTTTTCTTTTCTTTGCACCCTGATTTTGAATAACGATAAAAGATAAGTATAATGTCAAGAGTTTGTGACCTTACAGGTAAAAGAGCGATGGTAGGAAATAACGTTTCTCACGCTATGAACAAAACTAAGAGAAAGTTTTCTGTAAACTTAGTTAAAAAGCGTTTTTATCTTCCGGAAGAAGATAGATGGATTACTCTTAGAGTAGCAGCATCTACGATAAAAACAATTAATAAAAATGGAATCACTGCAGTTTTGAAAAAAGCGCAGTCAGAAGGATTTATCAAATAATCTTTTCCTAAATAAATATATAGCAAGATGGCAAAGAAAGGTAATAGAATCCAAGTAATTTTAGAATGTACTGAGCACAAGACTTCTGGTGTTCCAGGAACTTCTAGATATATTACAACTAAGAACAAAAAAAATACTCCAGACAGATTAGAGATTAAAAAATTTAATCCAATCTTAAAAAGAGTAACTGTTCACAAAGAAATTAAGTAATAATTAGAGATTTTGATAAAATCTCAAATGGTTTTTCATTTGAAGATTTATTGAATTCCAAAACATTTGAATCATGGCAAAGAAAACCGTAGCATCGTTACAAACATCTTCTAAGAGATTATCAAAAGCCATCAAAATGGTAAAATCTCCTAAAACTGGTGCATATACATTCGTAGAATCTATTATGGCTCCTGAAGAAGTTGATGAATTCTTGAAAAAGAAATAATTACATTTACAGTATATAGAAAAGCTACTTTCTTTCGGAAGTAGCTTTTTTATTACCTATATTTGTCTAAAAATTTAAAGAATCGTAACAATTAGGCTTTTTTCGAAAAACAATTGCACTTTCTTTAAAGATTTGGATTTCTTGTCTGATAATCGAGAAATCTAGTAAATCTAATAATCTACAAAAAATGAGTTTTTTTAAAAAATTATTCTCTACCGAAAAAAAAGAGACTTTAGACAAAGGTCTTGAAAAAACAAAAACTACTTTTTTCTCGAAGCTAAGCAAAGCTGTTGCTGGAAAATCTAAAGTCGATGATGATGTTTTAGATGATCTGGAGGAAGTTCTTGTAGGTTCAGATGTTGGAGTAAATACGACATTAAAAATCATTGAAAGAATTGAAAAACGTGTTGCCGAAGATAAATATTTAGGAACAGAAGAGTTAAACCAAATTCTAAGAGACGAAATAGGAGCTTTGTTGTCTGAAACGAATACTGGCGAAGCGACAGAATTTGAAATTCCAAAAGATAAAAAACCTTATGTTTTAATGGTTGTTGGTGTTAATGGAGTAGGGAAAACAACAACAATTGGAAAATTGGCTTATCAATTTAAAAAAGCTGGACATAAGGTAGTTTTAGGTGCAGCAGATACTTTTCGTGCAGCAGCAATTGATCAATTACAGGTTTGGGCTGATAGAGTAGATGTACCAATTGTGAGACAAAATATGGGAAGTGATCCAGCTTCTGTAGCTTTTGATACTTTGCAGTCGGCAGTTGCACAAAATGCAGACGTTGTTATTATTGATACCGCTGGACGTCTTCATAATAAAATCAATTTGATGAATGAGCTTTCAAAAGTAAAGCGTGTAATGCAGAAAGTAGTTGTTGATGCGCCACACGATGTGCTTTTGGTTTTAGATGGTTCTACTGGTCAAAATGCTTTTGAACAAGCAAAACAATTTACGGCAGCAACTGAAGTAACTTCGTTAGCGGTAACTAAATTGGACGGAACTGCAAAAGGTGGAGTTGTTATTGGTATCTCAGACCAGTTTCAAATTCCAGTTAAATATATTGGTGTTGGCGAAGGAATTGAAGATTTACAAGTCTTTAATAAATATGAATTCGTTGACAGTTTCTTTAAATAAAAAATAATGAGTTTTGAATCTTTAAAAAACATATCTGCTGTTGCTTTTTATTTTGCTAGCGTTATATGTTTTGTTTTAGCAAATGTATTGAAGGATGGTAATCTTTCTTTTTATTATGTTTTGCTTGTTGCTGGAATTATTTTATTCTTTTTAGGAGTTCTTAAAAGAATAAATACCAATAAAAAATAATTCATTTAGTTCTTCTTTCACTAATATGAAATACAGTGTTTTCATTTTGATTTTTTGCTTATGCTGTTGTACAGGCAGACAACAGAATGAAAATACTGAAAAAAATCAAAAGGTTATAGTGATACAGCCTTTGGGTAATTTTGAAATTAAACAATCTCAAAAGGTCTTTACTGAAATAAAAACAATTAATCCAAATGTTGTTTTACGGCAGAATATAGACTTCCCTGAAAAATCTTTTTACAAGCTCCGTAATAGATATCGTGCTGATAGTATTATTAAAAATCTTAAAAATAGTATTGGCAGTGATTCTGTTATTGTTGGTTTGTCACATTTTGACATTAGTACAACAAAAAACAATATTAAAGATTGGGGTGTAATGGGGTTAGGTTACATGCCTGGAAAAGCCTGTGTTGTTTCCGATTTTAGGTTGTCTAAAATACACAGAAATAGCCAGTTTTATAAACTAGTTCTGCATGAATTAGGTCATAGAGCAGGTTTGCCGCATTGCAAAATTAAAACGTGTTTAATGCGTGATGCCGAAGGCGGAAACCCACTGAATGAAGAAAAAGATTTTTGTAAAAGCTGTAAAAGCTTTTTGAAAAATAAGGGATGGCAGTTGATTTAAACTGTAATTCGTAATTTATTGATATAAAGCATTAATTTTCTCCCACAACGTTTTGTCAAAATCAGATAGAGCAAGATTTACATTGTCTGCTGCATCTCCCATTCTAATTACAACCATGTTTTTGCTTGGAACTACGTAAATCTTTTGGTCATTTTTTCCTAATGCCATAAACATATCGCTTGGCCCGGTTGGAATTACACTTCCTTGAAATGTTAACTGCGATTGCGGTAAATGATAATTGGCTTTACCGTTTAGCCACCATAGATAACCGTATCCTAAATTGATATTTTGTGAAGTATTTGTAGCTTCGTTAAAAAAGGCTTCGTTTAAAATTACGTTATTTTCCCATTTTCCTTTGTTAAGCATTAATAAGCCAAATCTAGCCATACTTCTAGTTGTACTTGCGTAGACACTATTTACGCCAAGCTGTATCCAAGTGCCATCCATGCCGATTTTGTCTCTTAATCTGGTGTTGAAATAGTTCTGCCAAGTTTGTCCACTGGCTTTAGCAACTACATCTTGCAGTTTTACATAAACATTGTGGTAGGCCCAACGAGTTCCTGCATCGGCTTTGTAGATTAGGTCTTCTGGATCTACATCATCGGTAGCGTCATCAAGACCCGATGTCATGGTTAAAAGATGTTTACAGGTTATTAGGTTTTCTTTAGTAAGCGTTTCGCTTGTCCAACCTGTTCCTAAATATTGAGAGACTTTATTGTTTATGTTTAAAAGTCCTTCTTGCTGCGCAATTCCAGTTAAAGTCGAAGTTAAAGTTTTTCCTGCGCTTGCCCAGTACCAATTTGTAGTCGCGGTATGATTGTTAAAGTAATTTTCAAGAACGATTTTTCCGTTTACTAAAATGATGAACGATTTAGAGTGTTTGAGCTCTAGATAATCTAAAAGTGGCTGTACAGCATTTTGATTCCATTTTAGCTCTGCGATTGATTTTGTTTCCCAAGTTGTTCCTGTTAGAGGAGGGAAATACATGCTTTCTGAGGGAGTTGTGTCAGGTTCTGCTGAATCTTTACTGCAGCTTATAAATAATAAGGCCGTCAATAATCCGTAAATAGTTTTGGTCATGTCTTTTTGTTTTTGGTTTTGGGGTTTGACCAAAAATATGTAAAATAGTTTAATGTGTTTTTTGATTTTTTGTTTCTTTTGATGATTATAAGGTTATCTTTGTAGTCCGAGAAAAATCTTTTGAAAACTAAAGCCCTAGCCCTGATGGAAGTGGTATCCTTTTGTGCCGGGGTTCGGCACAAAAGATATAACGGACAGCAGGTTTTCAGCTCCTTATAAAAATTCAAGTACTTATGAAAAACACTTTTATGATTTTGGTTTTATCGCTTTTGTTTGTAAGCTGTAAACAAGAAGTAAAACCTGAAGATATTGCTAAGTTAAACGGTTATTGGGAAATTGAAAAAGTAGTTTTTGACAAAGGCGAAGAGAAGGACTATAAGATGAATGAAACTTTTGATTTTTTTCAAATTAAAGATAATAAAGGTGTTCGAACGAAAGTAATGCCACAGTTTGACGGTACATTTTTAACTACGGATACTTTTGAAAATGTTTCGGTTCGTTTTGCGGGAGAACATGTTTTCTTGGATTATAAAACAGATTATACGAAATGGAGCGAAGAAATCATCTCGCTTTCGGATAAAGAATTAGTGGTTAAAAATCCACAAAAAATAGAATATCATTATAAAAAAGCAGCACCAATAAATCTCTTGAACGATGGCAAAAAGACTAAATAGCGAATCTACAATTAGTGCTGTTTTACAGCAGATTATTCAAGTGAATAAATTACAGCCGGGAATGGATCAAATTGATGTTCGTGATGCCTGGAAAAACCTTATGGGAAGTGGTGTGAATACTTATACTAAAAATGTTGTTCTTAAAGGCAGTACGCTTTATGTCGAATTAGGATCGGCAGTTTTGCGCGAAGAATTAAGTCACGGAAAATCTAAAATCGTTAAGATGATTAACGAAGAATTAGGTCGTGATGTTGTGAAAGAGGTGGTTTTGAGATAAGAATTTATATCCTGAAATACAGTTTAATATGACCTATTTAAAAACGAAATTTAAGATTTTTCCAATTATTTTAGTTTCGTATTTTAGTATTATGGGGCCTTTGGTTTTTTATTTGGCTTATAATTCGCCAGAAGCACATGTTTGGCCTGCTGTTTTGTTTTTGTTGCTTATTGTTCTCTTTTGGTTTACTGTCTTGAGGACTAGAGCTCACAGCTTAGAAATTAATGAAGATCATATCATTGTGAGACGTTATTTTGGGATCGGAAAATCTAATATTTATAAAATTGCTGCATTAGATGGTTTTATGAATAAGTTTGAATCTGCAAAAGGAGGTGTTTATGAATCTGTTTTTATTTTTGAGAATGGAAAACGAATAGGATCTATTTCTAATTTTTATCATAAAAATTTCGAGATCCTAAAATTAAGGTTGCAAGACAATTTACTCAATCTGGGTGAGACTACAAGTGCTTTTTAAAACAGAGAACGTTGAGATGTTTAAATAGAAAAATAAAAATAAAAAAGAAGCCGATTCAAAATTTGAATCGGCTTCTTTTTTATTTTCACTGCCAGCTAAAAGCTGAACACTGAATACTAGAACTGCTCTCTTCCAGCAAAATGGAATGCACTTTCGATAGCAGCATTTTCGTCGCTATCAGATCCGTGAACTGCGTTTTCTCCGATTGAAGTAGCGTATGCTTTACGAATAGTTCCTTCAGCAGCTTCAGCTGGGTTTGTAGCTCCAATTAAAGTTCTGAAATCTTCTACTGCGTTATCTTTTTCTAAAATAGCGGCAACGATTGGCCCGCGAGACATAAATTCAACTAATTCTCCGTAGAAAGGTCTTTCTGCGTGAACTGCATAGAATGCTTTAGCATCAGCTACAGTTAATTGAGTTAATTTTAATGAAACGATTTTGAAACCACCATTAGTAATCATTGCTAAGATGTTCCCGATGTGTCCGTTTGCAACAGCATCTGGTTTAATCATTGTAAAAGTTCTATTTGTTGCCATTTTGTATTTTATTAAATTTTGTGCAAAAGTATACTTTTTTTATCAATTGATTTTAATAAATTCATAATTAAAAGTCGTTAGAAACGATGTTTTGGGCAAGAAATGTTTTTTATGGAAACCATATAAGTGATATAAGTTCATTTTAGAACGCGGTAAAATTTATTTGGTGTTTCTTCGTGAAGCTTTTAAATGAACTTATATCACTTATATGGTGAAACAAATTTAGACTTTGAATATCAATTTGTTTCTATAGAAAATCCAAAGAATAAATGTCCAGATTGCTACATAGGTCAACGCGCCCGCTAAAGAAGCTGTCATTGGATTGCTGAAAAAAGGTGCGATTCCGAAATTATATAAATAGCTTAAAAGATTGGTTTGTTCCTCGGGATTATGAGGATTTTGGAATCGGATCATGGTTAAGGCCTGCGGAATAATCTGTGATGCAAAAAATACAAGCATTGGGTTAACTCCCCAAATTACGAAAAGTTTGAATCCTTTTTTATATTCCGCTATATCAATGACATAATATAGTGTCGTTAAAGATACAGTGGCTAGACCTGTTGTATACAAGACGTAACTGCTTGTCCAGATCGATTTGTTTATTGGGAAAACTAAATCCCACATTAATCCGAAGAAAATAAGCCCGACGCCAATCATTCCCATTCTTTGCGCTTTGTTAATTTTAGTTGCGCCGAGTAGTAAAATTTGTCCAATGAATAAACCTATAATTCCGTTTACAATAGACGGAATTGTGCTTAATATTCCTTCTGGATCCCAAGTTTTGGTTTCGTGATACATATGTCCTTTTAGCAAAACGCTGTCTATCCAAGCGGCTAAATTGGTTCCTCTTTCTAAATTGGCTTCTCCAAATCCCGGAACAGGAATTAAAGTCATAACTGCCCAATAGCCGAAAAGCAAAACGATTCCTGTAATGAATTGTGTTTTACGAGAAGTTTTTAAGTACAAAAGCGAAACTACAAAATAAACAACGGCAATACGCTGCAAAACACCTGGAAGTCTTACGTCTTGATAATTTTCAAATCCTCCATAAGCTAAAATGAGATACAATGCTAATATGCCGAAAGCGAAGATATTTTTTAGTTTGGTACTGAAGCTTCCCATTAAGGCATAACCAACAGCAATAGTTACAGCTAATCGGGCAATAAGCAACGGAATTCCGTCCAAACCGAACAGCTCAATTTTGCCAAAGAAATTGAAAAATATTCCAAGACAGAGCATTCTTAAGGAACGAATCAGGATTTTATTGAATGTAGTATCGTCATAAACTTTGTCCGGCATTGCGAGCGGAACCGCAACTCCCATTATAAAAACAAAAAACGGAAATACAAGATCAGTTGGTGTACAACCGTTCCAGTGCGCGTGTAAAAGCGGCGGATAAACATTGCCCCAGTCTCCCGGATTGTTTACAATAGTCATTAATAGAATAGTTAGTCCGCGAAAGACATCAAGCGAAATTAGGCGTTCTCTTACCATTTGGTTAGTTCGTTAATAGGTTATAAAATATAATTCTATTTGGTTTGAGAGAAGCAATACTTTCGGAAATGAGCTGGTTATTTGTTCCTAAGCTATTACTTTGAATTTCTAAAGATAATTATTTTAGATTATTATGATATCAAAATTATGTTCTAAAGGTTTTAATTTTTGGATTAAAAGCGGTATCAATTGCTCTCCGTTTTCTAAATAAAATTCAGAAAAGTTGGCTTGACGTTCTTGTAAGCTGTGATTTGGAAATAATTCGCACTGCAAATCATTAACACGCTGTAATTGATCCTGTAATTTTCTTTTTTGTGCTCTAAGCAAACGTTTTTCCAGATTTTCTAATCCTTTTTTCTGTTTTATTTCCTGTGCTTTTACAGCACCAGAAAATGATTTGTCGGTCTTTTCAGCCAATTCGAATAGATAGTTGAATTGTTTTTCAAGAGCTTCTTTTTGCTCTGTCAAATCTATTGGAAATGGAGAAAGTTTATGTGTAACAGCATTGATTAGATTTTCTGATTTGCTAAATAAATCTTTCCAGCTTAAACCTAAATTATCGGCTTTTTTAACTTGTTTTTCAGTTGCTAAAAGAACTGAATTTCGAACTAATAAGATTGGGAAAGTAATGTTTACAGCATCAAAAAATCCTTTTAACTCCAACCAATATGCAATTTCTCCGCCTCCACCAATATAGCAAAGATTCGGAAGGATAATTTCCTGATACAGCGGACGCATAATTACGTTTGGACTAAATTTTTCAGGATTGCTTTCCAATAATTTGAGAATTTCTTCTTTTGAAAACGAGATTTTAGTATTGTTAACTAAATATTTATCATTTTCAAAAATAATTCTTTCACGCAGTTTATCTTCGATATAAAACAAATTGATTTCTCTTGGATTTACCTGAACAGTATAATCTGAAAGTTGTTCAATTGATTTTTGTACCGCTTTAAATGAGGTTTGATTCTCTAATTCCTCTTTTACAAACGGAATAAAGGCATGTTTTAAATCGGCATCGTCTGCATCTATAATAACCAAACCATAACTAGAAAAAAGAGCATTTGCTAAATAACGTGTAGCATCGGCTAATTTTTCATGTTTTAAATAGGCATCTTCAAATAGCTTTTTAAGTGCGTTGGCATTTGTGCTTGAACCTAATTCTTTAGAATAGATTTCAAATAAATCTTCCAATCCATTAGTAGATAATCTTCCAACTGGGCCTGTACTTTCAGCATTCCAGCGGATTTTTTTTCCTTTAAAATTAAAATAATTAATTTCTTCAAAATCATGGTCTTCTGTTGCCATCCAATAAACCGGAACGAAATTATAAGAAGGGTATTTCGATTTTAACTCTTTGGTTAAATTAATGGTAGAAATGATTTTATACAAAAAATACAACGGTCCGCTGAATAAATTTAGCTGATGTCCGGTTGTGATGGTAAAAGTATTTTCGAGTGCTAAAAGCGAAATATTTTGTTTAGTTGAATCCGAAATTTCAATATTCTCGTATTGTTTTTCCAAGGTTTTAACCAATGGAATTCGGTTGTTATGATCAAAATTAGCTGCTTTTTCAGCAATTTGTTTTTCGAAATTTTCTAAGGTTGGAAAATTATTGTACAGCGGTTTTAATTCTTCTTTTTGATCTAAGTAATCTTGCATTAGTTTAGAAAAATAACCAGAAGATTGAAAGCTGATACAGTCGGTAGGCATAATTTTAAATTTATTTTTGACAGCTGTAAATTTAATGAAAATATGCAGTTAAAAACGCTATTAACAATTGCTTAAGAATTGATAATTCCATTTTTGTTTTAAAGTTCCGATAATCAGGTTTTTGAAAACAGATGAAATCGTGCTTTTTAAAATATAAAATACATGAATTTTGTTAAAAAACAGAAAGTGTTTTAAAACTAATTATCTGAAAGATGAATTATTAATAATGAAACTATATTTTTGTAATCAAAAAAAAAGTTATATCAATTTTACATGAAAACGAACCCGAATCAAAAGAACTCCTTAAAACATGTTCTTTTTGGAAGCCTTATTGGCACAACAATCGAATTTTTTGATTTTTATATTTATGCCAATGCTGCTGTATTGGTTTTTCCTCAATTATTTTTTCCTAGTGCAGATTCGACTATGGCAACATTGGAGTCTTTAGCAACATTTTCAATTGCATTTTTATCCCGTCCTTTGGGTTCTGCTTTTTTCGGACATTATGGAGATAAGATTGGTCGAAAATTTACTTTAGTTGCCGCTTTGTTAACTATGGGAATTTCTACAGTTACGATTGGTTTTCTGCCAAGTTATGAAAGTATTGGAGTTGCAGCACCTTTATTGTTAATGCTTTGCAGATTTGGACAAGGTGTTGGTTTAGGAGGCGAGTGGGGAGGAGCTGTTTTATTGGCTATAGAAAATGCGCCGCCAAATAAGCGTGCTTGGTACGGAATGTTTCCACAATTAGGAGCGCCAATTGGATTACTGCTTTCGGGAGGAACATTTTTACTTTTAACCGATTCGATGAGCAATGAAGATTTTATGGATTATGGCTGGAGAATTCCTTTCATTGCCAGTGCACTTCTAGTAATTGTTGGATTTTATATTAGAACAAAAATTACAGAGACACCTTCTTTCGAAAATTCTAAAAAAGAGCAGGAAGAAGTTAAAGTTCCTTTTCTGGAATTAGTAAAATCATATAAGAACCAATTGATTTTTGGAACTTTTGCAGCAATCACAACTTTCTTGGTTTTCTATTTGATGACTGTATTTACCTTAAGCTGGGCAACTTCAGATTTAGGAATCGTGAAAAGAGATGGATTGTTGATTCAGTTATTTTCTGTATTGTTTTTTGCACTTTTTATTCCAGTTTCTGCTGTAGTGGCAGATAAAATCGGACGCCGTAAAATGCTTATTCTGGCTACAGCTGCAATTGCTGTTTTTGGATTTTTCTTTGCTTATTTTTTAAGTACAGGAAACATTGCATTAGTAACCGTTTTTGCTTGTATCGGAATGTCTTTAATGGGATTTACTTACGGACCGCTAGGTACTTTTTTATCTGAATTATTTCCTACGAATGTTCGTTATTCTGGCGCATCATTAACATTTAATATGGCAGGGATTCTTGGGGCTGCTTTTGCGCCGATGATTGCTATTTGGTTAGCCAAGACATATGATGTGAGTTATGTGGGCTTTTATTTAGTTATTGCCGCATTGATATCTTTAATTTCATTTTTGGTTATTAGTAAAGACGAACATAAGTTTTAAAAGTCTAATTAAAATTCTGATAAGCATCAAGAATATAATTTTAAAAAAGTCCGCAATCTTTATTAGGAATTGCGGACTTTTTTTATCGTTTTAAACTAAAATGGCCTCTAAATTCAGTGCCGTTAAAACGTGTGGCTAAAAACCAATAATCTGACGCGGGCTCTAGATTTCCAAGATAAGTTCCATTCCAAGAAGTATTTGGAGCTAATTCTTTAATTAGCTTTCCGTAGCGATCATAGATTTTAATTCCCGTTCCTGGCGCTAAATAAGCAGCATCAATTGTCCAAATATCATTATAGCCGTCGCCATTTGGAGTAAAGAATTTTGGGAAAGGGAGTTCATCAACAAAATTAATACAATCGCCGGTTGTTACTCCAAGAATAGTAATGGAAACAGGAATTCTGTCACTTTCGCAATTGCTTATGGTTTGTGAAACATAATAAGTCATACCATTTTCAAGAAGTGTTGATTCTGATATAGAAGTGTTGGAAGAAATACTTTCGTACCATTTTTTACTTTGTCCAGAAACATCAATATCACTAATTTTTGCATTTTTTTGAATACAGAATATTTGTGGAGAATCTGCAATAGGAATTTGAGTATCCTGAATTTTGACGTTGACAGCGAATCTATCGCTTTCACAACTATTTAAAGTTTGTGCAGCATAGTAAACTGCGTTTTGTAATAAAGTAGTTTCTGGTAAAATATTTCCAGCTGTTGCGGAATCATACCATTTAATATTAGTTCCTGTTATGTTTAAATTTTCTAGGGTTGCAATTTCATCAATACAAAATTGCTGGCTGTTATTTCCAGTTGGTGCAGGAGTATCATGAACTTTTATCAAAATTGGAGTTCTGTCACCTTCACATCCAATTGTTTGAGAAGCGTAATACGTTCGATTATTTTCTAATAAAGTTGTATTAGGCAGGGGAGTTGCGGAAAAATTGGTATCGTACCATTTTAAATTTTGTCCATTCATTGGAATGTTTTCCAGCGTTGGATTTTCATTTTTGCAAAATTCTTGAGTTGGATTTCCTGATGGAACAGAGGGAGTATTTACAATTGAAACTCTAACTTCAAATCTAGGGCTTTCACAACTGTTTTCTGTTTGAGATGCATAATAGGTTTTACCATTTTCAAGATTTGTTGTTTCTGCTAATAAAGAACCATTTGTTGATGAATTATACCATTTTACCGAATTTCCAGTAACCTGAAGATTTGCAATTGTCGGGTTTTGTCCAGTGCAAAATTGTTGATTTGCATCTCCTGTTGGAGGGAAAGTAACCTGAATATTGATTTTTACAGGAACTCTGTCACTTTCACAACCGTTTATGGTTTGAGAAGCATAATAGGTGGCTTTGTCCTGGAGTAAAGTTGTGATTGGCACTAATGTTCCGCCAGTTAGATTACTGTACCATTTTACATTTTCTCCAGTAATTTGTATATCGTTTAATCCCGCATTTTGATCAACACAGAAAATTTGTAAAGGATCTGCTGATGGTAAAGGCTGGCCAGTAATAGTAACGATTTGGTTTTGGGTTGATGTATTTCCGTTTCCATCAGTATAGTTCCATATAATAGTATAATTTCCAGGTAAATTATAAGATAGTGGACTTGTGGTTGTTCCTGTGATTTGTCCAGCACAGGCATCAGTTGCAGTTGGTAAAGATGTTATAGTCGTATTACAGTCTCCAGTTATGATCGGAAGAATAGCTAAATTTGGAATTGGAGATTCAATGTCCCCAATAGTGACTTTTATTTTTAAAATATTATTGCATAAATCAGATCCTGTCAATGTACAAGTATATTCTCCATTATTTAGTGAATTTACATTTGTTATAATTGGATTCTGATCTGAAGAGGTAAAACCATTTGGGCCTGTCCATGTATATCCATTTCCACCAGAGGCTCTTAATTCAAGAGTTTTGCCAAAACAAATTGGTGAATTGCTAGAGATTGATGCATTAGAATCACAATCTTTAAATTTTACCAAAAAAGCATCTGCAGTGTTAGGTTGATAACTGATTTTATCAGGGTAGAGATTCTCTTGGTGAGTTCCTGGTGTAGCAATATTAGTTTTGCTATTAGTAGATCCACCTAAAAAAATATTGAAGTTATTATCAGCATATACTGTGGATGCATTATCTGCCATTTCTCCTCCAAAATAGGTTGCCCATTCTCTTTGTCCATTGGTATTGAATTTGACTAAATAAGATTTAGTTCCAGAGTTTTGAGTCTCTTGAAAAACATTTTCTGTTGCTTGAAAACCACTTTCTGCTCTCCCAGCAAAATAAATTGAGCCGCTTTTAGTAACAGATCCTCCTAAAATTTCTGGAAAAAAATAAGAACCCCATAATTTTTGTCCATTATTGTTAAATTTAATGAGGCATCCAGTACTGTAATTTCCTGAGCTTTCAATATAAGTTTCTTGAAAAACACCTGGGCTGCTAATATTGTTTACACTATTAGTTTTTCCGAAACAATAAATGTTGTAATCAGAATCTAAGCCTATATTATAAAAATAATCATTGTTTTCTCCTCCGAAGTAGGTTCCCCAAATACGATTTCCATCAGGAGTAAATTTTACTAAAAAACCATCATCTTTAATTATTGTCTCTTGATAAGAATGTTCAGTTGCTATATTATTAGGACTTCTTGAATATCCGAGAAAAATAATATTTCCGTCCGAATCAAATCCGCAATCATTTAAAACATCTAAATTATTACCTCCGTAATAGGTTGCCCACTGTTGTAAACCATCAGAATTAAATTTTGCTATAAAGCCATCAGTCGTACTATCTAACAAATTTCCCGCTGTTGTTTGATGTGCTCCAATGGTACTAATGCTTTCTTTGCTATTAGTTTCTCCACAAACATAAAAATTCTCGTTTGAGTCAATTAAGATGCTATTTATTGATTCATTTAGTAAACCGCCATAATAAGTTCCCCATTCTCTTACTCCATTAGAATCAAATTTTGCTATAAATCCATCAAAATAACCACTTTTTACGGGTTGATGACTTAATGGAGTAGCAATATTAGTAGGGCTTAAACTTCTGCCTGCTATAAAAATATTATTACTATTCGAAACCTTAATCTTTAAAATTTCATCTGTGTTGTTTCCGCCATAATAAGTTCCCCAAACCCTTGTTCCATCTGAATTGAATTTAACAAAATAGGAATCATAATTCATTTCTGCTAATAACGATGTTTGAAAAGCTCCACTTGAAGCAATATTATTTTTACTGTAAGTAGTTCCGGCCATGTAGACAAAATCATCTTTGCTGAAAAGCGATCTTGCATAATCAAGTTCTTCGCCACCATAATAAGTTCCCCAAAGTCTAGTTGGTACAGGATCAATAATTATTGTTTTACCAGAAACATCTTTCGGGGCATTAAATCCGTAAAGGTTTTTCTTAATTTTAATATATTCAACAGCTATCTCTTTTTTATTTTCTCCATCTTCAATCCAGCTTGCGGGAAGTGTTTCTTCTATTTTTCCAAAGCGAACATCCATTAGTATTTTGTTATTATCCAAATTGGTTTCGGCACCATTAAATTTTAATTTAATGTCAGAAATTTTTCCTTTTGGATGGATTACAAAATTATACTCAACCGTTTTTTTAGGGTCATCAGGAATTGTAAAAACAGCATCAATATTTGGATAAATGTTTTTATATGTTACTTGTTTGTATTGATGGACTCCAATAATTCCTTCTAGTTTATTTGGAATGTTATAATAGTTGTCAAAATCACCTGATTTTTGTTGGGTAACTAATTCTACATTAGGATTGGAGTTAGTAAAATCAATATCAATTCGATGAAAAATATATTCTAACTTAAATTCTTCTTTTCTTACATCTTCTTTTTCTGGAATTGAGTAAGGAAGCGTTTTTGCTGTATTTGAATTAATAACAGATACTCTCTTTACTTCATAAACATCATAAGAAAAGCCATTTGTTTTGAGTTGGACATTTAAACCGTTCGTGTTTAATAAATATTTAACAGCTGTGTTTAATTTTCCATTTTGATCTACAATTTGTCCTTTGTTTTCTTTAAAACCAATAGATTGATTTTTATTTTGAGAGAATAATGCAACTGTAACTAGTAGAAAAAGAAAAAGAAAAAGTAATTTTTGTTTCATTTGAGTAATTTGGGCTGAGACAAATGTAATTAAATGTTTACAATTTCAAATCAAAAAATCAAATGTAAAAAAGTCCCCAATAACCCGTATTTTTGCAAAAAAATAATTCCCTTTTGAAAACGAAAATTTTTGTAATTACACCGCCTTTTACCCAACTGAATACCCCGTATCCGGCAACGGCTTATATAAAAGGTTTTCTGAATACCAAAAATATAGAATCGGTTCAGGCTGATTTGGGTATTGATGTCATTTTGGAATTGTTTTCGAAGAAAGGACTTTCAGATTTGTTTGAAGTTTCAAGTTTTAGGTTTCAAGTTTCAGGTTCTGATGTTTCGGATAACTCGAAACGTATTTTTGCTTTACAGGATGAATACATCAAAACGATTGATTCTGTAATTCAGTTTTTACAGGGAAAAAATCCTACTTTGGCGTTGCAGATTTGTCAGGAAGATTTTCTGCCCGAGGCTTCTCGTTTTGCGCAGTTAGAAGAATTGGATTGGGCTTTTGGAACAATGGGAACTCAGGATAAAGCCAAACATTTGGCTACTTTATATCTTGAAGATATTTCAGATTTTATTGTAGAATGTGTCGATGAGAATTTTGGTTTCAGCCGTTATGCAGAACGCTTAGGACGAAGTGCCAATTCGTTTGATGAATTATATGCCGAACTTCAGAAAGAACCAACTTATATCGATTCCATTTTAATTTCACTTTTAAAAGCAAAAATCGAAGCGGTAAAACCAACCTTATTTTTAATTTCTGTTCCGTTTCCAGGAAATTTATATAGTGCATTTCGTTCTGCTCAATGGGTAAAACAAAATCATCCCGAAATTAAGATTTCGATGGGTGGGGGTTTTCCAAATACAGAATTACGTTCGCTTTCGGACAAACGTGTTTTTGAGTTTTTTGATTTTATTACTTTAGACGATGGCGAAGTTCCAATCGAGGAATTAATAGCCAATTTAGAAAATCCTGATTACAATTCTTATAAAAGAACTTTTCTATTAGAAAATGGAAAGGTAGTCTATAAAAATAATTCGTTAAAACACGATTATAAACAAGCTTATGTAGGTACTCCGGATTACTCAGATTTACCTTTGGATAAATATATTTCGGTTACAGAAATTGTAAATCCGATGCACAGAATGTGGAGTGATGGTCGCTGGAATAAACTCACAATGGCGCACGGCTGTTATTGGGGAAAATGTACTTTCTGCGATATTTCTTTAGATTATATAAAAGTGTACGAACCCGTTGTGGCAAGTCTGCTTTGCGATAGAATAGAAGAATTGATTGAAAAAACAGGTCAAAACGGATTTCACTTTGTAGACGAAGCGGCACCGCCAGCGTTAATGCGTGCTTTAGCTCTTGAAATCTTAAAAAGAAAACTAGCTGTAACCTGGTGGACAAATATTCGCTTCGAAAAAAGCTTCTCAAAAGATTTATGTCTCTTGTTAAAAGCTTCGGGTTGTATTGCCGTTTCTGGCGGTTTAGAAGTAGCTTCAGATCGATTACTTAAATTAATTGATAAAGGAGTTACAGTGGAACAAGTTGCCAAAGTAACACGAAATTTTACCGAAGCCGGAATTATGGTTCATGCTTATTTAATGTATGGATATCCAACGCAGACTATTCAGGAAACGGTTGATAGTTTAGAGATGGTTCGTCAATTATTTGAAGCTGGAGTTTTACAATCGGGTTTTTGGCATCAATTTGCTTTGACGGCTCATAGTCCCGTTGGGTTATATCCGGAACAATTTGGCGTGACCAAAAAAACAGAAAAGATTGGAACTTTTGCCAATAATGACATTGAATATACCGATGCAACAGGCATCAATCATGATAAATTTAGTTTCGGATTAAAGAAATCGCTTTTCAACTTCATGCATGGAATCTGTTTTGATTATGAACTTCAGGAATGGTTCGATTTTAAAATTCCGAAAACAAAAATTCATCCCGATTTTATTTTTAATGCACTTGAAGAACAAAATGATTTCAACACAAAACCAAATGCTAAAGTAGTTTGGTTGGGCGGAAAACCTTCGGCTGAACTTTTTACAAAATCAAAAAAAGGAAGAAGCTGGGAAATGATGTCTTTAACTTTTCATGATAAAAAAGAAAGTTTTGACATTCAGACTAGCAAAGAAGAAGGCGAATGGCTGATTTCGATTCTATCTAAAATTTCGATTTCAAAGACAAAAAACGTTACTTTTCAAGAAGTAAAAAATGATTTCGAAACATCGTTAGAAGATTTCGAATTATTTTGGTATTCAAAACCTATTAACACTTTACGCGAATTTGGATTATTAGTTTTATAAATTAATACTCCAAACATTCTCCATCTTTCGGAATAGCAGTTTTGTTTAGAAGTCCATGATCAGACAATGCCGTTTTTAATTGTAGTCTAGTCGTAGGACAATGATTTAAAGCTTCTAAATGATTGGCAAAAACTTTTCCTGGTGCAAGTGTAACAAATTTTAGAATATCATCCATTCGCATTAATAATGGTTGTCCGAAATCTAGTCTTGCTGTACCGCAAGCAACAATCGAAATATCTGGTTTTAATTGCGTCAAAACTTTTTCTACATGTTCTGTAAAAATGGTATCAGAACTAATATAAATTGATTTTTGATCAGCTAATTCGATATGAAATCCCATTACATTTCCCATTAATTTGGCAATAAAACCATAACCAT
The DNA here is from genome assembly GCF_030378165.1 of Flavobacterium panacagri. NCBI lineage: Bacteria > Pseudomonadati > Bacteroidota > Flavobacteriia > Flavobacteriales > Flavobacteriaceae > Flavobacterium > Flavobacterium panacagri. The sequence continues at coordinate 5,874,146 of NZ_CP119766.1, read as the reverse complement.
GAATAGCTGGAATTCCAGTGATTTTTCCGTCGAGGAATTTTTGTGGTTCCCAATATTCTAAAGTTTGAATCACGCTGAGTCCGCGCTGTACAAGCGCTTTTTCATCTTTAGCACTACATATTACGGGAACACTTTTTCTTCTTAGAAATACTTCGCCTGCTTTATCAATATGATCGGGATGCAAATGCGTTATCAAACAATGCGTCACACGGCTTAAAATATCACGGCTATTTTTAGGCAGTGCTACCAGCGGATTTCGTTTGGGTTTATATCTGAAAATAGTAAAAGGCGGAATCGTTTTTCTTTTACCTAACATAGGATCCACTAAAATAACATGCTTTTCTGTTTCAATTACCAAAGTGGCATTTCGCAAGTGATGTAATTTCATATCGAGGAAATTTAGATATTAAAAATACGAAGTTTTTCGAAAATGTATTTACAGATTTTTCTTTATTTTTAGCAGAATTGTTATTTTACCCAATAGAAAACCTAAACCCAATTCCATGAAGGTTTTCGATAGAAATTCCGTCTTCATTGGCTAGAATTTTACGAAGACGAGAAATGAAAACATCCAAACTTCTTCCCATAAAATAATCATCGGTTCCCCATAAAGAAGTTAAGATTTGTTCACGCTTCAAAACGGAGTTTTTATGATCTAGAAAAAGTTTCAATAATTCGGCTTCACGTTGCGTTAGTCCGACTTTTTCTTCCTCATTAAAAAGAATAAAATTTTTAGTGTCAAACTGATATTTTCCAACTTCGTAAATGGTTTTTACCGGCGGAATATTTTTCTGTGAACGTTTTAAGAAAATCTCAATCTTCAAAAGCAATTCTTCAATACTGAAAGGTTTAACCAAATAATCATCGGCACCTAAACGAAGGCCTTTAATTCTGTCTTCTTTTAAGGTTTTTGCCGAAAGAAAGATAATTGGCACATCAATATCAATTTTTCGTACAGCTTGAGCCAAATCAAAACCGTCCATTTTTGGCATCATAATATCAAAAATACAGATGTCAAATTCTTCCTCTTCAAATATTTTTAATGCCGATTTTCCATCTGGACAATGAATTACATCATAATTATTCTGTTCCAAATTGTCTTTGGTTAAAAACGCAAGAGTTTCATCGTCTTCTGCATAAAGTATTTTGAAGTTTCTCATTTTTTATAAGGAATAGATAAAGTTATGGTAACACCTTTTTCTGTATTATTTTCGGCTTTTATTTTCCAGCTCTGAAGACTGCAAATTTCTTTGACGTAGTACAAGCCAAGACCAAATCCGTTGACTTCATTACTTTTTTCATTCTGAACGCGATAGAACTTATCAAAGATAAAAGATATTTTTTTAGGATTAATCCCAATTCCATTATCATTAAACTCCAGTTTTAAACAATTGTTTTCTTCTATGATTTTAATTTTGATTTCAGGTTTTTCATTGCAATATTTCACTGCATTGTCCAATAAATTATAAACCAGATTGCCAAAATGAAAAGAGTCTGTTTCTATTGAATATTTAGTGGATGCCGTTTCAATAGAAAGAGAAGCTTCAGGATATTTCAGCTTGATATTTTCTATCGCTTCTTCAATTATCGGAACAATTAAAACACTTTCCTTTTTAAGTTCTAGAGGCGTATAATCTGATTTGGCAATGTTTAAAATCTTTTCGATATGACCATTTAATTTATTTCCTTGATTGATGATAATATCCGTATAAGTATACAATTTTTTATCTTCTTTAATCGGCTTTTGTTCGATCAAATATTTGGAAGCAATCAGAATCGAAGCCAATGGCGTTTTAAACTCATGCGTCATATTATTAATGAAATCGCGCTGTAATTCGGAATATTTTTTCTGCTGTAAAAGTTTGAAGATAGAATAAACGTAAATCAGTAAAATTAAGATCAAAGCGGTTGAAAGGATAAACCAAAATCGCATGGAACTAAACAAATAAGTAGTTTCATTCGGAAAACGAACAGCGAAATAATATACCAGATTTTTGTGTTTTGGGAAATAAACAGTCTTTTTACATTCTGCTTTTTTCTTCGAAAGTGAAATATAATCGCCATAAATCATTTCATCGCTTTGACAATTGTACATGGCATATTCGAAATCGGTCGTGATATTCATTTTTTTGAATTCCGTCTTTAGATAAAACTCTAAAATTTCGGGTTCAAATTCATTATCAACATTTACAATATAATAGTCATTAGAAATTTTCTGAACCGGATTCTGAGCAGGCAGTTCATGATTCGTTCCTTCGTACAATTTTTTAGCTACTTCCAATAAGGCAATATGTGCCTTCTGACTCAGTTTTTTCTGTTCAATCGTAAAAGCCTCTTTTGTCCATAGCAATTGCGCTACCAATATACTAATGATGGCTACCAATCCTAAGAGGATGATACTGTTGAGTTTATTAATTTTCAAGAATATGGGATTTTGAGAGTGTAATATTAATGAATTTTAGCCTGAAAATAGCCGATTAACAAGTCATTAACAAACATTTGAAAGCGGTTAACAGCGATTCGGTTTTGTCTGAATTACCTTTGTAATATCAAAATGAACTACAAACCATTTTAAATATATCCGTTATGAAAATGATTAAAATTTCGATGTTAGCTTTGGCTTTAGGCCTAATGTCTTTTTCGGCAATTGCTCCGGTAAAATCCTTAGTTTCAGAAACTGCAATTTCAGAAACTACAGCTTCTACAATTGTTTGGAAAGCAGAAACAATTGATGTTGGACAAATCCCACAAGGAACTCCAAAAGCAATTGTTTACGAATTTAAAAATACTGGAAAAACAGCTGTAGTAATTACAAATGTTCAAGGTTCTTGCGGTTGTACTGCAACAGATTACACAAAAGAACCAATTCAGCCAGGTAAATCGGCTAAAGTTACTGCAACTTATAACGCAGCGAACAAAGGCGCTTTTACAAAAACAGTTACTGTAACTACAAGTGCAGAAACAACTCCAAAAATCCTTACATTAAAAGGTACAGTTATATAAGAATTTTTATTAGGTTGGTTATATGGCAAAAGCTCTAAACAAGAAATTGTTTGGAGCTTTTTATTTTTAGAGAATTTGCTGATAGCTTAAAAATGGCTTATTTAAGATTCAGTTTTTAAGATTTTGATTTAATAGAATTTTTTTTACTTTTAATAAAAATTCCTACTTATGAAAATTTGGTATACGCCCTTTATCGCAGTTGTTTTTTTGATCGTTTTTTCGTGTAATTCGAAAGCAGATAAAAAGGAAGAGAATTCAATAAAAACAGTTGAAAAGATTCCAGAATTAAAACTGACAATTGACAGTACACGCATTTCAAAGTTTTATGAGAATTACCCAAAACTGGATAAATTTAAAAATGATGTAGCTTCTTTATATCAAAAAAACAAATCAACTCAATTGTGGCAGGATAATAAAGGAGTGGTTGAGTTTGGAAATACTTTATTTAATCAGTACAAAAATTTAGATCAGGAAGGACTAAAAGCAAATTATCCTTATAAAGACGAATTAAATGCTGTTTTTGAAAATAATCCAGCCAAAAAACTATCTAAAGAAGATACGGATTTACTGCTTTCCAATTTGTATTACTATTATGGTGAGAAAGTGGGTGGTTTTGACGAAAAAACAGTACTTTCTTTAGAATGGCTTTTGCCTCGTAAAAAACTGAACTACCAAGTGCTTTCAGATTCTATCTTTAAAAAATCAACCATTTTGGATGATAAGAAAAGAAAGATGTTCAGTCAGTATTACAAACTTCGTGATGCTTTAAAAGAATACAGAGAAATCGAGAAAAAAGGTGGTTGGAAAATCATTGAAACAGGAGAAGAGTATAAAAGTCTGAAAGTAGGCGATTCGTCAAACGTAATTGCTCAAATTAGAGAAAGGCTTTTTGTAACCAAAGATCTAAAAGAAGACACTAAAAGTGCAGTTTGTGATACGGTTTTGATAAAAGCCATGAAAAATTACGAATTGCGTCACGGCTATGCTCCAAAAAATACTATTCTTTTAGAACATATAAACGATTTGAATATTCCAGTTTCAGAGCGAATCAAAACCATTATCGCTAATATGGAGCGTTGTCGTTGGATTGATCCTGAATTGGAAAAAGGTCAGAAATACATCGAAGTCAATATTCCAGAGTTTAAACTGTATATCATTGAAGACGGGAAAATTGCTTTTACTTCGGCAGTTGTTGTGGGTAAAGCGATGACCAAAACAGTTGTTTTCAGTGGTATGATGAGTAATATTGTTTTTAGTCCGTATTGGAATGTGCCACCGAGTATTATCAAATCGGAAATAAAACCCGGAATGGCAAGGGATAAAAATTATCTACAAAAGAAAAACTTAGAATGGAACAACGGCTCAGTTCGTCAGCTTCCTGGGAAAAATAATTCATTGGGATTAGTGAAATTCCTGTTTCCAAATTCAAGTAATATTTATTTACACGATACGCCTTCAAAAAGTTTGTTCGAAAGAGAAAGTAGAGCTTTCAGTCACGGTTGCGTACGTGTAGCAAAACCAAGAGAATTAGCAATCGAATTACTAAAAGTAGATCCAACTTGGAATCCTGCCAAAATTGACAAAGCCATGCATGCCGGAAAAGAAAGCTGGTATACATTGAAGAAAAAAGTTCCAGTTTATATTGGCTATTTTACAGCTTGGGTAGATCGTGACGGACAATTAAATTTCTATAAAGATATTTACCAAAGAGATGAAAGTTTATTAAAGCTTTTAACAGAAGAATAAAAGTTGATTTCGCGCAGATTTGAAAAGATTTAAGCAGATGCTCGCAGATTTATTTATTGCAGTGAGCAAAAAGATCAAATTAAATCTGCTCTAATCTGCAAAATCTGCGTGAAAAAATAATAATAAAATTATTTAGATAGAACATCAACACATTTATAAAAGCGTTTGGTATAATGTTCTGTATCAAGTGCTGTTATAGTAACTTGTTGTGCTTTTCCTGAAGAAGCATGAATAAATTTGGACTGCATTCCGTTTGCTTCGCAGATTATGCCAACGTGCCCCACAATATTTCTGTTTTTATATCCATAAAAAACTAAGACATCGCCGACTTTAAATTCTTCTGGTTTTAAAGCTGTTCCTAAATTTTTATATCCGCTTGAACTTCTAGGAAGTGTTTGGTTAAAGTGTTTAAAAACATAACTCACAAACCCCGAACAATCAAATCCTTTGTTTGGATCACTGCTAGCATATTTGTAGGGAATTCCTAAATATTGCTTGGCATAAGCAATAATAGAATCGCGATTTATTTCGGTCTGAATTTTAGCGTTCGGAACTATAATTTTCGGTTCTTTCTTTTTTACATTGAAAGAAGAAAGTAAAATAACAGGGAGTAAAAATAATAGTAGGCTCGATTTCATTTTTTTAGTCTTATATAAATTGAAACGCTAAAGATAAGTTGTTATTTTACTTTAAAAAGTACAAAAGCCCCCTAAAAAGTACGAATAAGCCTTGTTTTGCCACCAAATGATGTGTTTATGTGGTGTTTTTTTATTGCATTTTGACATTTTAGTATCTTTCTATATTCTTCCTTTCAAATATATTTGTGAATCGTATTTATATTTAACAATTAAATTATGTTTCTCAAAAAAATAGCTGTTTTAATTTCGTTTTTGCTGATTTCGGTTGTTTCGAATTCACAAAGTCAAAATTCAAATAAAACTTTTTTATACCAAGGCCGAGTTGATCAACTTCAAAATGATCAGGTTATCTTAATCGGAACAGCTTCTTCGGTGGTTTTTAATTTTACAGGAAATGAATGTTCAATTTCGCTTCAAAGCGTTGATTCTTATGAACATCATAATTATGTTCAGCTGGTTTTGGATGGAAAATATATTGGAAAAATCAAAATTGAAAAAGGAGCGGTTCAGTCTTTTCCAATCCAGGTGACTTCCAATAAAAAAGAGCATCGTTTAGAAATCTATAAAAATACAGAAGCCCAAAGCGGAAATATATTATTTGCTGGAACGACAGCGAAACTAATTCCGATTTCATTTAAGAAGAAAAAGAAAGTCGAATTCATTGGAGATTCTATTACTTGTGGTGCCGCGAGTGATCCATCTGATGTTCCTTGCGATAAAGGTGAATATATGGATCATCATAACGGTTATTATGCTTATGGGCCAACACTTTCTAGAGCGATTGATGTTGATTATTTAATGAGCTGTGTTTCTGGAATCGGGATGTACAGGAATTGGAATGATGAAAATAAAGAGGAAGCGATAATGCCGGATGTTTATCCTAATTTATATCTGACAAAAGACGCTTCAAAACCTAAATATGATTTTGCTTTTCAGCCCGATATCATCAGTATTGCTTTAGGAACAAATGATTTTTCTGGCGGAGATGGAAAGAAAGAGCGTCTGCCTTTTAATCCAGAAAAATATGTTTCGAATTATATCAACTTCATTAAAATGTTGTACAAACACAATCCAAAAGTGCAGATTGTAATTACAGACAGCCCAATGGTTGGCGGAGAAAGAGGAGTTGTTTTTGAAGACTGTCTTACTAAAGTTAAAAACGCTTTCGCGGATGATAAATCACACAAAACAATTCAGATTTTCAAATTTAAACCCATGACTCCAAATGGATGTTCAGGTCATCCGGATGTGGCAGATCACAAGGTTTTAGCAAACGAATATGCACCATTTTTAAAGAAACTGCTAAATGAAAAATAATATCTATAAGTTTGTTTTCTTTTTATTGATTTCCAGTACTATGATGGCAAACGTTTCGCTTCCGAATATTTTTAGTGATAATATGGTTTTACAACGCAATTCTGAAGTGAAAATTTGGGGTTGGGCGAATCCAAAAGAAGAAATTAAACTGGTTTCAAGCTGGAATAATCAAGAATATAAAACTGTTGCAAATAATCAGGCAAAATGGGAAATTACGATTAAAACTCCTGAAGCTGGAGGGCCTTTTACAATTTCTATAAAAGGTTACAATGAAGTAGTTTTAAAAAATATTTTGATTGGAGAAGTTTGGCTTTGTTCCGGACAATCGAATATGGAAATGTCTGTAAGCTGGGGAATTGATGATGGAGAAGAAGAAGCTAAAAATGCAACAAATCCAAACATTCGATTTTTTACGGTTCCTAAATTGACGGCAGAAAATCCCCAGAATAATTTATTGGGAAACTGGACAGAATCGACTCCTGAAACCATGAAATATTTTAGTGCTGTTGGTTACTTTTTTGCCAAACGACTGCGCGAAGATTTAAAAAATGTTCCCATCGGATTAATATCTTCCAATTGGGGCGGAACTCCCGCTGAAATCTGGATGCCAGCAGAAGTCGTAAACAACGATCCAATTTTATTAGAAAATGCTAAAAAACTTAACGAACAGGAATATGGTCCAAGACAACCCGGGCGTGCTTACAATGCGATGATTTATCCAATTGCTGGATTTAAAATTGCGGGAACGCTTTGGTATCAGGGAGAATCGAATGTGGGTTCTTTGGTTTATGACAAAACATTAGGTGCATTAATTACTTCATGGAGAAAAGAATGGAAAGACGATTTTCCGTTTTATTATGTTCAGATTGCACCTTTTAAAACAGGATCGAATAATTTTTCGAATGTCACGATTAGAGATTCACAGAGAAAATTATTGAAAGAAGTTTCAAAAACGGGAATGGTTGTGATTAGTGATATTTCGGATACGATTGATATTCATCCAAAAAATAAAAAATCGGTTGGAATTCGTTTGGCGAATTTAGCTTTAGCCGATACTTATAAAATAAACTCAAATTTGGTAAATAGTCCTCTTTTTAAAAGCCTTAAAATTGAGAAAAACAAACTTATTGTTTCTTTTGATTATGGAGATGGACTTTATTTTAAGGATAAAAAATCGAATCAATTTGAAGTTGCGGGAGCAGATGGAGTTTTCTATCCTGCTGAAGCTTCAATTAAAAATAACGAAGTGATTTTGACAAGTAAAAAAGTGGCTTCTCCGGCAAAAGTGAGATTTGCATGGGGGAACACAACGCAATCAGATTTGTTTAATAAAGCGAACCTGCCTGCTTCTTGTTTTACAACAGAATGATTTTAGATTTTAGATTTTTTTGTCATTTCGACTGAAAGGAGAAATCACACTCGGAATTCGACAAAGATTGGCGAAGTTCTGTGTGGAGTTTCTAGTGTGATCCTTCGTTCCTCAGGATGACAAGATAACCAAAAAACGCTCTTTTGAAACCGTTCGCGTGAGGGATAGAAGTGGAAAGCCCACAGTCTCGTCAGAATGACGAGACGAGGACTTGAAACGGATAGCCCGACCCGCCTTTTTCGGCGGGACACGCCCAAAAAAAGAAACTTAGTATCTCAGTATCTTAGAACCTTAGCAACTTAAAAAGAACTAACTAAACCACACATATGAAAAATAAAAAAATAATATTTATTGGGGTCTTTTCCCTTTTTACGATTGGAAATATGAATGCACAAAAAAAGCCGTATCTGGATAAGAATAAAACTGTTGAGCAGCGTATCGATTTGCTTTTGCCGTTAATGACACTTGAGGAAAAGGTAGGACAGATGAATCAATATAATGGTTTTTGGGATGTTACGGGACCAGCACCAAAAGGTGGATCAGCCGAATTAAAATACGAACATTTAAGAAAAGGATTAGTCGGATCAATGCTGACAGTGCGAGGCGTGAAAGAAGTTCGTTCCGTACAGAAAATTGCGGTAGAAGAAACCCGTTTAGGAATTCCGCTTATTATTGGTTTTGACGTAATACATGGTTATAAAACGTTAAGCCCGATTCCGCTGGCTGAAGCGGCGAGCTGGGATTTGGAAGCGATTAAAAAATCGGCGGCGATTGCGGCTGATGAAGCTTCGGCGTCTGGGATTAACTGGACTTTTGGACCAAATGTCGATGTGGCAAATGATGCACGTTGGGGACGTGTGATGGAAGGTGCGGGTGAAGATCCGTATTTAGGAAGTAAAGTGGGTTATGCACGTGTGAAAGGTTTTCAAGGAGAAACTGTTGCAGATTTGGCTAAAGTAAATACGATTGCGGCTTGTGCGAAACACTTTGCGGCTTACGGTTATGTTGAAGCGGGATTGGAATATAATATTGTGGATATCAGTAATTCTAAATTGTACAATTCGGTTTTGCCTCCTTTTAAAGCGACTGTTGATGCTGGAGTTCGTACGTTTATGAATTCATTTAATACTTTGAATGGTGTTCCTGCGACTGGAAATGCCTTTTTACAAAGAGATATTTTAAAAGGAAAATGGAAGTTTGACGGATTTGTAATTTCTGATTACGCTTCGATTCGTGAAATGATTGCGCACGGTTATGCAAAAGACGAAGCTGATGCAACGGCTAAAGCGGTAATCGCTGGTTCTGATATGGATATGGAATCGTATTTATATGTAGCAAAGCTTGTTGATTTAGTAAAATCGGGAAAAGTAAAAGAAGCTTTGGTTGATGATGCTGTCCGAAGAATTTTGCGCGTGAAATTTGAATTGGGATTATTTGATGATCCTTACAGATATTGTGATGAAAAACGCGAGAAAGAAGTGGTTGGAAGTAAAGCTAATAACGATGGCGTTTTGGATATGGCGAAGAAATCGATCGTTTTATTGAAGAACGAAAAGAATTTGCTTCCGCTAAAGAAATCTGGACAGAAAATCGCTTTGATTGGCGCTTTAGCAAATGATAAAAACAGCCCGCTGGGAAGCTGGAGAATTGCAGCGTCTGATGATACTGCGGTTTCGGTTTTAGAAGGAATGCAGCAATACAAAGACAATCAACTTACTTTTGAAAAAGGAGTTGATTTATTGAAACAAAAAGCAACTTTCTTAACTGAAACAGTTTTTAATACAACAGATAAAAGCGGCTTTGAAGCTGCAAAATCAGCAGCAAAAAATGCTGATGTTGTCGTAATGGTTTTAGGAGAATACGGTTTCCAAAGTGGTGAGGGAAGGAGTAGAACGGATTTGAATTTACCAGGTTTACAACAAGAATTATTAGAGGAAATTTATAAGGTAAATCCAAATGTAGTTTTGGTTTTAAATAACGGTCGTCCGTTGAGTATTCCTTGGGCAGCAGAAAATGTTCCAGCAATTGTAGAAGCTTGGCATTTGGGAACTCAGGCAGGAAATGCGGTTGCGCAGGTTTTATACGGAGATTACAATCCGAGCGGGAAACTGCCAATGTCGTTTCCTAGAAATGTAGGTCAGGTGCCAATTTATTATAACAAATACAGTACAGGAAGACCAATTGACAGCGATAAAAATGTGTTCTGGTCGCATTATATGGATGTAGAGAAAACGCCTCAGTTTCCGTTTGGTTTTGGATTGAGCTATACTAAATTCGATTATAAAAACCTAAAAGTTAATAAAACTGCTTTCGCTAAAGGAGAAAAAGTTGAGGTTAGTATTGAGGTAACTAATTCTGGAAATTTTGATGGAAAAGAAGTGGTGCAATTGTATATTCATGATGAGTTTGCAAGCATCATTCGTCCAATTAAGGAATTAAAAGGTTTTGAATTGGTTAACTTGAAAAAAGGAGAAACGAAAAAAGTAAACTTTACTTTAACGGATAAAGAATTAGGTTTTTATGATAACGAAGGAAATTATTTAGTAGAGCCGGGAACTTTCAAAATCATGGTTGGAGGAAGTTCTGATAAAGGTTTGCAAAGTGGTTTTGAGATAAAAGAATAGAAGGGTTTTTGCCGCAAAGGCACTAAGGCACAAAGTTTTTTTTGGCCACGAATTCACTAATTTTTCAATAGCCCCTAGCTTTAGCTAGGGGGAATATGATTGAATAGAAAAAGGCTTTAGCCGAACTTTAAAGTTTGGCTAAAGCCTTTTTGATTGCGTTTATATTTTCATCCAGCTAAAGCTGGACGCTATTGAATATTATTATGCAGAAAAAATTAGAGCGGCAAGAATATGTTCTTTGTTTAATTCCGGAAAATCTTCAATAATTTGTTCAAAAGACATTCCTGTAGAAAGCCACGAAAGAATATCTGAAACACAAATTCTCGTTCCTGTTATGATAGGCTTACCAAATCTGATATCAGAATCTATCGAAATTAAATTTTGCCAATTATTATTCATAATTTTAAATTTTAAACAAATTTGCAAAATTAAAAATGAATTAGATTTTTAATTTCCTCTCGCAGATTGAGCAAATTAGGAAGATTTTTTTATCTCCTAAATCAGCAAAATCTGCGGGAGTTTTTTGTATTTTTAAAATCTATTAAACCTCCAACTTATAAATTAAAACAATGAAATATAACAGATGTGGGAAAAGCGGATTGCTACTTCCAGAGATTTCTTTAGGATTATGGCATAACTTCGGATCAGTAGATAATTTTGATAATGCCGAAAGTATTGCTGTAGAGGCTTTTGATAAAGGAATTACACATTATGATTTAGCCAATAATTATGGACCTGTTCCAGGTTCTGCTGAAACTAATTTTGGTAAAATTTTGTGGCATAATTTTCAAGGAAATCTGCGTGATGAAATTATAATTTCGACTAAGGCTGGTTACACTATGTGGGATGGTCCTTATGGCGACTGGGGTTCAAGAAAATATTTGCTTTCAAGTTTAGATCAGAGTTTAAAGAGAATGAAAGTCGATTATGTCGATATTTTTTATTCGCATCGTCCAGATCCTGAAACGCCAATCGAAGAAACTATGATGGCTTTAGATTATGCTGTTAGAAGTGGAAAGGCTTTATACGTTGGAATCAGCAATTATTCGGCAGAACAGACTCGAGTTGCTGTTGATGTTTTAAAGCAATTAGGAACGCCTTGTTTGATTCATCAGGCTAAATATTCGATGTTGCAGCGTTGGGTTGAAGATGGTTTGCTTGATGTGCTAGAAGAAAAAGGAGTAGGTTGCATTGCTTTTTCGCCTTTGGCACAGGGACTTTTGACGGATAAATATTTAAATGGAATTCCAGAAAATTCAAGAGCACATAATCCAAACGGACATTTGAGAGAAGATGAGGTTACGGAGGAAAGAATTCAGAAATTGATTCAGCTGAATGAAATTGCTCAAAATCGAAATCAGTCTTTGGCACAAATGGCTTTGGCTTGGCTGCAAAAAGATAAACGAATTACATCGGTTTTAATCGGTGCAAGTTCTGTGAAACAATTGTGTAATAATATTGATTGTCTTCAGAATACTGATTTTACGGCTGATGAATTGAATGCGATTGAGAAGATATTAGCTTAATAGTAACCCTAACAGGTTTTTAAAACCTGTTAGGGTTATAAACTTTTCATTTATTTAATAATCATCGCTAATCCGCCACCGCTAGCCAAATGATATTTTAATTTCGTTGTGGAATCAACTGTAACTATTTCTTTTTTATAATCAGTTGCCGCTTTTTCTGCGTTTATTCCATCTGAGAAGATTTCGGCTTGGAATTTTTTACCTTTTTCAAGGAAAGAAAAGTCAATTGTAATATCTCTGGAATCCCAATTTGTAATTACACCTAAATACCAAGTATTTTCTTTTTTTCTGGCAATTGAAACATATTTTCCAACTTCTCCATCAAGAGCGACGGTTTCATCAAAAGTGGTTGGGATTTTAGCAATAAAATCGGTGCTTTCCTGCTCTTTCATAAAAGCCGTTGGGCTGTCGGCCATCATTTGCAAAGGCGCTTCAAAAATAGTGTAAAGTGCCAATTGGTGACATCTGGTTCCCTGACTCATAGGAGTCGAATGACTAGGTTTGAATTCGCTTTTTGTGGCGTTTCGCATTGCACCGGGAGTGTAATCCATTGGGCCGGCCATCATTCTTATAAACGGAATGGTACAATCATAAAGCGGAACATCATCATTTGGCGTCCATTTATTATTTTCAAGACCTTTTACACCTTCAAAATTTAAAATATTTGGAAATGTTCTCTGAATTCCAGTTGGTTTGTACATGCCGTGGAAATCAATAATTAGTTTATGATTGGCTGCTTTCTGCGCAATATCATAAACGGAATTAACCATTTTTGCATCGTCACGATCTATAAAATCAACTTTAAAACCTTTTACGCCTAGTTTTGCATAATTGTCAAAAACGGCTTCTGTTTTATTATTGATTGCCATCCACGAAGCCCACAAAATAATACCAACATTTCTTTCTTTCGCGTAAGCAATTAAAGCTTCCAAATCTACATTTGGATTGTGTTTCATAATATCGGTTTCAACGCTCCAGCCTTCATCTAAAACTACATATTCAACCTTGTTTTTAGAAGCAAAATCAATATAGTATTTATAAGTCTGCGTATTGATTCCTGCTTTAAAATCGACATTGTAAATATTCCAGTCATTCCACCAATCCCAAGCCACTTTTCCGGGTTTTATCCACGAAATGTCTTTTATTCTGGATGGTTCTGCTAATTTCTGAACCATATCGTTATTGGCTAAAGCCGCATCATTTTCAGAAATAACAATCGCTCTCCATGGAAAAGTTCTTGTTCCTTTGGTTTTTACCAAATAATCGGCTCTTTCGGTAATAAGTTTGTTGAGGTAATTAAATCCGCCGTTGGTTTCTTGAGTTGGGTATTTAGAAAAACGAGACTCAAAACCTGTTTTGTTTTTATTGTTGGTGACAAATAATCCTGGATAATCTTCTAAATCTGCTTCTAGGAAAACTGCTTTTTTATGGTTTTTATAATCAATTAAAAAAGGTAAAAAAGCTAAAGTATCTTTTGCGAATTCGCTTACTTTTTTGTTTTCATAATGTGATTCAAACGAAGAAATAAATTGATCTTTCGGGTTTCTCAAATCACGAACATATGGCATTAAAGTATTGTAATCCTGATTAAAATTTAAAACTACTTCTTCTGATTTTACTGTGATCTCTTTTTCCTTTTTTGTGATAAAACGATATGCTGCACCATCATTAAAAACACGAAATTCAACTTCGAAATCATTTTTAAAGTTGATAGTCAGTTTACTGTATTGATCTTTTACGGTTTTCTTTTTATACAAAGGCGTTTCAAAAAAAGTATTAACACTTTCTTTTTTCGAATTTAAAACAACTGGATTTTTTCCTAAAACAATACTTCCATCCAAAGTTAAAGACATTTCAGACGGTGCTAAAATCAAATCTTTTTCGTGCGAAATTGACCAGAATATTTTATCATTTGCAACAATTTTAACTTCGATTTTTCCATTAGGAGAAACTACGTTAAAATCCTGTTTCTTCTGTGCGAAAGAAAAATTGATGAGTATGAAACAAAAAAGAATAAATATATTTTTCATGAGAACATTTTTAAACCATACAAGTGATGTAAGTTCATTTAAGAGCTTGACTTAAGCATTTACTAAAATGAACTTATATCACTTATATGTTGGAAATAAAATTACTTTTTCTTTAATTCTAAATTGTATTTTTTTACAATTTCGAGAGTTGATTTATCTCCGTTGAAAACAGAATTTAATCCTTGAGGTTCTTGCGGAGGATCTGTTGTTAAAGGATCACCTGGATTCCATTTTCCTGTTTCGTTAATGGCTTTTCCTTCACCGCCGTAACCCCAAAAATTTGCTGCTTGCAACGGCCCGCCATTTTTAACACTTTCTGCAACTCTTCCAAAAATATAGCTGTAAAATTTATCTCGGTAAACAGAAGAAGCTCCCGCCTTCAGATTTTCATTTTCTTTCGGAAGACCAAATTCTTCGATGATAATGGGTCTTTTTAGATTGTTAGCCACTTTGATGTGATCATCAATATATTTACCAGCATTTTCAATTGTTTTTGGCATTGTAGCTTCAGCATTGTCTGCTTTAAACCAATTCCAGTTTTTAGGCCAGATGTGCATCGTTAAATAATCGATATTAGGGTTTTGATGCGTTCTTTCGAAGATTTCCATGCTGTCGTTGGAGCTGTTTTTTCCTTCAGAACCTGTTGAAACCAAATGATTTTTGTCTAAACTGTCAATTAAATCTACAATGTTATTGAGCCATTTGGTAAATTTCACTTCGTTTTCAACCGTAAAAAGTCTAGGTTCATTTCCAACCTGCCACGACATAATTGTGTTGTCTTCGTTGTATTTCTTTTTAGAGTATGCATTTGTTCTTCCAATAATAAACTTCACATGATTATTTAAAGCTTCCATACAAGGTTCACAGCTGTGAAATTGTTCTGTGTAAGACATAAACTGAGGCCAAGTATTTGGGGGAATAGCAGGAACTGGAACTGGGCCTTTTCCATTCCATTCTAAATATTGCGACATCCCACCAGACCATTCCCAATTATTGGTTAAGTATAAAACGGCATACATATTTCGTTTTTGCATTTCATTAAGAAGAAAATCCAATCCATCCAATAAATCTTCGTCGTACTTTCCCTGTTCATATTGTAAGGCAGGACGAACTGTAAAATCATATTTTCCGCCATCAGCACCTACAAGAATACGTAAATTATCAATTCCATTTTTCTTCATTAAATCCAGTTCACGAATCAGTCTTTTTCGATCACCAATTTTCTTTGAAGCCAGCATGCTTCCATACCAATAATTGGTTCCGATATAAGCATAAGGTTTGTTGCCTTTGTAAAACTGGTTTCCTTTTACGGTAATTTTTTCCTGGGCCTGACAAGCTATTACAGCAAAAATCAGTGAGAAAGAAAGTGTTTTTAAAAATCTAGTTTTCATAGTTTATATTTTTATCGAGCTAATCCCGCTATCCGTTACAATCTTTTTGTGGCGAACCCCGCCACAAAAAGGATTTTCACTTCTATCGGGGCTAGGGCAGTCCGTTATTTTACGCGTTTTATTGTGAACCTGAAACCTGAAACAAAAAACTATTTCGGCATTTCATACATTTTCGGCAGGGAATTTAACAGCGCAGATTTAGTTTTTAAACTAAATGTTTTAAAATCACCTGCATTAGAAACAGTTCCATTCGGAACATAATAGCCATCTTTAGTATTATTCCAAAACATCACATAGCTGATTGATATAATCTGAAGATCAAATGTGGGATTATCATGCAGCGCATTGTACAAATTGCTAGAAAACCAATTGGGAACAGGTGAAGTAGTTGCAGTGATTTGATAGCCTGTTTCAGTTAAAGCAGCAATTTTTACTTTATCAAGAGCCATATTCGATATCATTTTTAGTTTAGCATTAGCTTTTCTAACACCTTCATTTCCTTGATTGTTAAAGTCGCCATAATTATCCATTCCCAATATGTCAACGTATTTGTCTCCAGGATAACGACTTAAATATCCTTCGGATGTTGTATACGAATTATCGGGAGAAAATGCATAGAGAATATTATGAACTCCTTTTGTGTTTTTTAAGTAATCAACGGTAAATTGATAGGCCTTTTTATATTCATCAGCGGTGCAGAAATCGGCTCCCCACCAAAACCAGCTTCCATCAAATTCATGAAAAGGCCTGAAAATTACAGGAATCAATTCGCCATTTGAACCTTTTAGATTTAGAATAACTTTGGCTACTTTATCTAATTTCTTTTTGTACCATTCGTTATTAACTCCGCCTGGAAGAATACTTCTAAAAGCAGTCGATTTTTGTTCAGGAGTCATATCAGCTGCATAAAAAGATTCTTCTTTATTAGGTTCTCTCAAATGCCAGCTGAAGGTGTTGATTATTCCTTTCGCGTAAGCGGCTTTAACATCGGCGGTAATTTTTTGTTCCTGCTGGTAGAACCAGTTGTTAGCTTGTTCGTTATTGTTTTTGTCTGTTATAAACATAAAATCAGAACCTAAAACAGCAGGATCAAAACCTGTATTTTTTTTGATATCTGAATCTCCTCCGGCATCTTGGTAAAAACTATTGAAAGCATCTTGCTGACCAATGGCGGTTTTGGTCTGTGCTAGTTTTTTTAAATTGTAAAATAAAGCTTTGGTTTCTGCTGTTGCACTTGGATCAACCATATAAGTCGTTACATTTGATGTTGTCAAAGGATCATATTGTGTCGGCGGATCGACTATGACTTCGTTATTCGAATCATTATCTGAAGAACATCCTGCTAAAACCAAAATGGAGAAGCTCAACAATAGGGTTTTTAAAACTGATTTTTTCATTTTAGTTTATTTTGTTTCTGAATTCAATTTTGAAAATTCTTCTTCAGAAAGTGTGGTTACTTTTATATCGTCAAAAAATACGGTTCCGTTTGTTTGTGCCAAAGCCAGCATTACTCTGATTTTTTTTGCGTCTGAGGGCACTTTAATAGCTTTTTTGTAATTGACCCAATCAGTTGTTCCTTTTGCTCGAGCGATTGTTTCACTACCGACTGATTTGTCTGCACTATTTGTAAATTCTATAATTACTGCGGCTGCTTTATAATCTTCTTTTTGATTTTCGATGCCTTCTGCTTTCATCCAGGCACTGCATTCTACTGCATAGGTATTTCTTGCTAACGAAACAGTTTGATCAAATGCTCTCCATTCTGCGCCAGTATACTGATTAATTAAAGCGCTGTTTTTTCCTGATTTTTTATCATAAGGAGAAAGCGCACCATTTTCTTGTCCGTTCCAATTGGTTAAGTCATATTCAAAACCTCCATTTTTTAGGAGATTGGTTTGTGCATCAATTAGTAAAGAGACTAGCAATAAACTAAAAAGAAAAAAATGTTTCATAACGACTTTAAATTAGAATTAGAAATGAATGAAATTAATCTTGAATTCGCTGCATAAGTTCTATACAAGCTCGTCCGTTGTGATAGGGACATTTCCAGAATCCGGCTTTGTCTTTTTTCATTGCAGTATAGTCAGGGTAAACTCCCCAAACCCATTCTCCGTTTTGCTGGTCGATTATATGTTTTTTTATGAATTTCCAGTTCTTGTAAACAATATCCAGATATTCTTCTTTTCCTGTTAATTGATAAGCGTTGTAAAAACCAATTAAAGCTTCGGCTTGAGGCCACCAATGTTTTTCTGCTATCAATTCCTCTTTTTCAGGATTGTACTCGTACCACAAACCTCCATCAGTGTCTAAACCTTCTTTGGTTGCTTCGGCAATTTGAACAGCATGTTTTTTGTAATTTGCAATCAAAGTTTCATTGCCTGAAATTTCGGCGCATTGCTGTAAAAGCCAAGCCGCTTCGATATCATGCCCGTATGAGATAACATCTGGTTTTTCTTTCCAGTTTTCATCAAAAAACAAGCGTAAATGTCCTGTTTCGGTATTGATGAAATATTTTTCAATGGTTTCCAGAAGTTCAATAATAACTTCAAGCAGTTTTTCGTCTTTCCAGACTTTATATAAATTCACATAACCTTCAATAATATGAAGATGTGTATTCATGGTTTTTTTCTCGTTGGCATCTTTGGCGCTTAGGCGTAAATCATCTATCGGCTGCCAATCTCTGGTAAAAGCTTCAAAATAACCTTTGTTGGTAGGATCATAACTGTGTTCCTGAATTTTTTGATATAGATTTTTAGCTATTTCCAGTGCTTTTTCTTCTTTCGAAATCACATAATATTCAGATAATCCATACATCGCAAAGGCTAGAGCATAAATCTGGTTTTTGGTGTCTTTTGGAGTTTTATCCTCGTTAATACTCCAAAAAAGACCTCCAAATTGTGTGTCATAAAAATAAGCCGAAAGAAATTCAAATGCTCTCGCTGCCAGTTTTTTGTGGTTTTCGTTTTTTGTGATTTGATAACTGGCAGAAAAAGTCCAAAGAATTCGGGCATTTAAAACCGAACCTTTTTCTGCATTTACAATGATATGATCGTTAAAATCGATTTGTCCAACAAAACCGCCATTTTGATCATCAATAGTACGTTCTGACCAATAATTTAATATGGAATCTAGTTCCGCGGTTAGTTCTGATTTTAAAAGCTTTGATTGTAATGACACGATATTTTAAATTGCGTTATTTCTTTCGATTTGATTGATAATGGTTTGAACAGAACCTGCAGAAACAAAAGTATCGGCAGGAGCATTTGTAACATAATCAACTAGTTTGTCTACAGTGGAAGCTGCTACATGCATTCTGGTATCTGAAGAAGCATAATATATATATACAGTTCCGTCTTCATCTTCAATCCATCCATTAGAGAATAAAACATTCGAAACGTCACCAACTCTTTCAATACCTTCCGGCCCCATAAAGTGTCCAGCAGGAACATGTGTTACTTTTGTAATGTCATTTAAATCGGTCATGAACATATACAGTGTATAACGTAATCCTGCAGCAGTGTTACGAACTCCGTGTGCTAGATGTAACCAGCCTTTTGAAGTTTTAATTGGAGCTGGTCCCAAACCATTTTTCAATTCATAAATGGTATGATATTGTTTTCCAAAAATGATTTTTTCATCTTTAACAATTGGGTTTTTCATGTCTTCTACATAACCTAAACCTATTCCGCCTCCTGATCCAACATCGATAAAACCATCTTGTGGACGTGTGTATAAAGCATATTTTCCGTTTACAAATTCTGGATGGAGTACAACATTTCGCTGTTGACCTGTATTCGAAATTAAATCGGGTAATCTTTCCCAGTTTATTAAATCTTTAGAACGTACAATTCCTGCATTGGCCACAGCCGAACTTGTATCGCCTTTTGGTGCTTTTGGATCTTTTCTTTCCGTACAGAAAATACCGTACACATAACCATCTTCGTGATGGATCAAACGCATGTCGTATACATTTGTATCTGGATCTTCAGTCTGCGGAATTATACAAGGTTTATCCCAAAATTTGAAATTATCAATTCCGTTTGGACTTTCGGCAATCGCAAAAAATGATTTTCTGTCAATTCCTTCTACACGAACAGCCAGAAGATATTTCCCCTTCCATTTCATTGCACCAGCATTGAAAGCCGCATTGATGCCGATTCTTTCTTGTAAAAAAGGATTGGTATTTTCGTTAAAATCAAAACGCCAGTTTAAAGGAGCATGCGCTGCAGTAACAACAGGGTTTTTATAACGTTCATATATACCATTTCCAGCCGTTTGTTCTGGAGTATTTTTAAGCTCAATCAGCGCTTTATGTTCTTTTTCTAATGCCGATTTTCTTTCCTGAAAAGTCGCCGAAGATGTTATTGTTGTCATATAAATTGATTTCTTTATCTGTATTGTTTGTTAATTTTGATCTCTCTTTTCGTTTAAATCCTGTTCTATGATTTGTAATTTTTCTTCTGATAAAGGGTAAAATGCTATAAAAGCAACTGAAATAGCGGCAGCAATTGCTGGCAGTATGCTTAACATTAATTGAATTCCGTTTTGAGTTGTTAAACTCTGTTCCACATTAGCCTGAAAACCAAAATAGCCTAAAAGCCATCCAGCACCAGCACCACCAATTGTCCAGCCGAATTTTTGTGACATTGATGAGGCTGAAAAAACCAATCCTGTTGCTCTTCGTCCTTGTTTCCATTCAGAATAATCGGCGCTGTCAGCATACATGGACCAGATTAAAGGGAAAATACAGCCCGCACAAATACTGATTAAAACCTGAAAACTCATGATTAGAAAAATATCTTCTTTCCCGAATAAATAGAAAATGAGACTTAGAATTGCAGCTAAAGCCATAGCTCCAAAAAACGTTTTCTTTTTACCAATTTTATTAGCAATTGGTGTCGCGATTATTACACCGATGATGTTTGCTGCTTGTCCTAAAACCAAATAAATTGAAGTTGGTGTCATATGAAAATCACTTCCAAAAAGTGAAAAATCAAAGTTGACAGCACTGCTTACATAATATTTAAAATAATAAACCGCAGCACCGTCACGAATAGAATTGAAAACCAATGCTCCAATTCCAGCGCCAAGTAAAATCCACCAAGGTTTGTTTTTCCAAAGATCTTTTAAATCTTCTTTTAGGTTATTTTGTTCGTCTGCAATAGGCTTGATTCTTTCTTTTGTGAATGCAAAACAAGCCCAGAAAAAGATAGTTGTAATGAATCCGAAAACAGCAATTGTTGACAGCCAGCCTGATTTAGAATTTAGATTTCCTCCGAAGTAATTTACTAAAGGTTCAATTAACCAAAGCGCTAATAAACTTCCGCCAAAAGCAAAAACCATTCGGTAGGAGGAAAGTGTATTTCTTTCTTTTCGATCAGAAGACATTACGCCTAAAAGTGAAGCGTAAGGAACATTGATTAAAGAATAAATCATCATCATTAAAGAATAGGTAACATAGGCATAAATGATTTTGCCTTTTTCATCAAAATCAGGTGTGTAGAAAGTTAAAACTCCAATGACGGCAAAAGGTATAGCAACCCAGAGCAAGTATGGTCTAAATTTTCCCCATTTGCTTTTGGTTCTGTCAGCTAGAATTCCAACAATTGGATCAAAGCAAGAATCCCAGATTCTGGTAATTAAGAACATAGTTCCTACTACAGCAGGCGCTAATCCAAAAACATCGGTATAGAAAAAGAGTAAATACATACTGAAAATTTTCCAGAACATAGATGAAGCAGCGTCTCCAAGACCGTAACCGATTTTTTCTTTTAAACTAATTTTGTCGTGCATTGGTTATTTTTTAAGGTTTTAATTTATTTTGGGCAGTTATTTTAATTTTTTTGGAATGTCTTTTTCAAATATAGTTTTATCTAGGTTATAAAAATCGACAAAATCTTTTTCGCTTACTTGTCCAGAAAATGGAGCATAGTAATGCATTTTTTGCTCTTTTTCCTGCCAGCCATGATTTCTCCATAATAAGACATAAGAAATTTTATAATCTCCAATTGCTTTTAATAAAGTTCCTGTCCACCATTTTGGATCTGGTACGGCTTCGTAACCTGCTTCTGCTAATGCAATCAATTTGTGTTTTTCAGTGCCTATTTTATTTAGGATTTTAAATTGTTTTTGAACTTCACTAATGAATTTTTCTCCATTTGGGTCATTGCTGTTTTGATAAGTGTCAAAACTTAAAATATCAGCATAATTATCTCCAGGATAGTTGGCTAGAAAATCGGCTTCAGTGCCAAAACTACCTGTATTGTAAACATAAATTAGATTATGAACGCCTTTTTTCTGAAGGTAGTCGAAGGTGAATTTCCAAGCCGTTTTAAATTCTTCAGGAGTACAATTTCCTTTTCCCCACCAAAACCATCCGCCGGTAAGTTCATGAAAAGGTCTGAAGAGAATCGGAATGTTTTTTCCGTTTTTATCTTTTAAAGACAGGAAGAAGACTGCTGCTTTGTCTAACCAAGAAGTGAATTTTTTATGATTTTCTCCATCAGGTAGAATTGTTTTCAGCGAATTTGGAGTATGATCCCAAGCATCTTTTCCTGTTGCAGGATTATCAAAATGCCAGCTTATGGTTGAAATCCCGCCTCTTGCATTGGCCTCAATAATATATTGCTTCATTTTGGTAAAAGGAACACCGTCTATATTATTAGGATTGTCTTTCTCTAAGCCTGCAATGTCCCATCCATAAACGGCAGGATAATCGCCAGCAACATCTTTTATATCGCTTCGTCCATCTTCATATTTCCATTTTACTCCGTACGCTAGATCGTCTTGATGACCAAATAGAAAACCTTTTTGAGATAGTATGTATAAGTTTTTATAAAGTGTTTTAGTTTCTGAAGTTGCTTTTTTATCTGAAAGTGACAAATTTGTATCACTTGGTTTTTTCTGTGATTCACAGGAAGTGCCAATTAATACAGCTGTTAGAAGCATGATAAAATGTTTTTTCATTGTCGGGTTTTTATTTGTTAATGGAGCTAAATGCTAAAGATACAATGATTTATAATTTTAAAGCCGTTTGGTTATTCCGGTCTGAAATTCTTTAGCGATTTGTCTCTAAAATTATTAAAACTATAAAAAGATATTCGATTAAAAATGATTAATGTTTATAATTAAAGCTCTTTTTAAAGAAATGATAATTTATTTTTTCAAAGATAATTGGATGAATATCGTGTAATTAATATTATTTTATCAATTATATATCATATTATTGCAGTTAAAAAAGCGAAATACTGCTTTCCTGAAAATAGTTTTTAAGATGAGTACAACAAAAAATTTTTATAGAGAAATTGCGCCTCTTTCGGCTGGTGATAGTTTTTTGGTTTTTGATCGCGTAAAAGACAGCTTTGATTTTCCTGTGCATTATCATCCCGAATTTGAAATTAATTTTATTTTAAACGGAAAAGGTGTGAAGAGAGTTGTGGGGGATAATATTGAAGAAATTGATAGTGTCGAATTGGTTTTGATTGGGCCAAATTTATATCATGGCTGGGAACTTAATAAATGTACGAGTAAAAAAATTCATGAAATAACAATTCAATTTCATAATGATTTATTTCATGAATCTTTATTGTCAAGACGTATTATGAACCCTATTCGCGATATGTTTAATCGCTCTATTCATGGTATTCTTTTTTCTAAGAAAACGGCAGAGGAATTGACTCCAAGGCTTGTGAGGTTATCGAAATTAGATGGAATGGATTATTTTTTAGAGATTACTTCTTTATTATATGATCTGGCAAATTCTAGAAATCAGCGCCTTCTTTCTACTTATACAGTAGACTATGATACTTTTGATGATTATGATAAAATGAAATTAGTTTACGAATATGTGCAGAAACATTTTGCAGAAAAAATCACTTTAGAAGATGTCGCCAATGTAGCCAGTATGTCTATTATTTCTTTTAACCGATTTATTAAAAAACGTACAGGAAAAACGTTTGTGAATTACATTAATGATATTCGAATTGGTTATGCGGCACGCTGGCTGGTAGAAAAAGATATGAGTGTTTCTGAAGTTGCATTTAAATCAGGTTTTAATAATATTGCGAACTTCAATCGCAGTTTTAAGGCAACAAAAAATTGTACGCCTAGTCAGTATAGAGAAGACTTTTCTGGTTTGAAACGTATTTTGTAATGATACTTTTTTATCACTAACAAATATTATTTTTAACGAAAACGTTTGATTTTTCGGTTTTTGTTGTTTTTTATGTATGGTTTAGGTTCTTTTGAGGATTGTTATTAAGAATAATGTAATTTTTAATGCGTTTTATTTTGATATGTGTTTTTTTATCCGTTTAAAGTAAAAATATTATCATTAAATGATATAATATTATCGATTTGATAATTCTCTCTGTTATAGATTTGTTAAATAATTTAAGAGAAAAATATACCCTGAATTTTGCTCTCTTTTATTATATGGCAATCAACAAATTTAAACTAACCAAACATTTATTATGAAAAAACTAATGACTAACCTCATTCATTGGAAGGCTAACCACAGAGCTGTTCCTTTGATATTATTTTTATTACTTACCAGTAATTTTATTACGGCTCAAGTAAAGGTTTCTGGAACAGTATCAGATGAAAAGGGATTATCGATTCCAGGTGCAAATGTATCAGTTGCAGGTTCTAAAGCAACAGTTTCTACGGATTTTGATGGTAAATATTCTATCGATGTTCCTGCAAATTCTACATTATTATTCTCTTTTATTGGATTTACCACGCAAAAGGTAGCTGTAGAAGGTAAAACAACTATAAATGTAATTTTAAAATCAAATGCTGAAGATTTAAAAGATGTAGTTGTAATTGGATATGGTACTCAAAAGAGAAAAGATGTAAATAGTGCAATTTCTAGTATCTCTTCTAAAGATATTGAAAATTTACGAGTAGCTTCTTTTGATCAGATGATGCAGGGAAAAGCGGCAGGGGTAGTCGTAAATAGTAACTCTGGAGAGCCGGGAAGTAACGTTTCTGTTAGAATTCGTGGTGTATCTTCTTTGACTGGGACTAACGAGCCTTTGTATGTAATTGATGGTGTGCCAATTTCTGGAGATGCGAGAAACTCTTCCACATCTGGAAGAAATGCACAAGGGAATACCAATTTCTCTAACAACGGAAATATTACTCAGAGTCCATTGGCGCTTATTAATCCAAATGATATTGAATCTATTGATATTTTGAAAGATGCTTCTGCTACAGCAATTTACGGTTCTAGAGGAGCAAATGGTGTTGTTATTGTTACTACAAAATCTGGAAAAAAAGGGACAGGGAAACTCTCTTTCGAAAACTCTTATACCATAAGTAACCTTCCTAAAAAATTGCATTCAATGAACTTGCAAGATTATGCAAGACACCAGAATGCTCTGGCTGATGTATATGATCCTTTGTCAAAACGTCCAGAATTTGCTCATCCAGAAGTTCTGGGTAAAGGAACAGATTGGCAAGATGCAATTTATGAAACAGGAATAATGACTTCGAATCAATTGTCTTTTTCAGGAGGTAAAGAAGGAATTAATTATTACATCTCAGGAGGTGTTTTAGATCAAGAAGGTATTGTAATTGAATCAGGGTTCAAGAGATACAATTTCAGATCTAATATCGATGCAAGAGTTAATAAATTTATTAAAGTCGGAGTTAACGTAAGTGGTGCAATTACAGACGAAAAATTAACGCTGAACGGTCAATTTAACGGAGTGGTTGCTACATCATTACTGGCGACTCCAGATGTTGCCGTAAGAGAATTGTCTGGGGCTTTTTCTGGGCCACCTGCAGGAGGAAATACTTCATTTGTAAATCCAGTTGCCACTTCTTTATTAGGATCTAATACTTTAGTTAGAAAAAATTATTCTGGAAACTTTTATACGAATATTGATATTGTAAAAGGCTTAGAATATCGTTTTGAAGCGGGTGGATACATATATGATAACTTAGGACAAAGATTTGATCCTATGTATTCTTTAGGAAATGCGGTTAAAAGTTTCGCTAACTTATTTTACAATCCGTCTAGCGGTAATTCATGGAACTTAAAAAACATGCTTACCTATCGTAATACGATTGGAAAACACAATTTTACACTTTTGGCTGTGCAAGAGTCAAATAGAGCGCATTGGGAAGGATATTCGATTACTGCAGAAGGATATACTGATAACAACAACAAAACACTTTCTGGGTCAGACTTGAGTAAAGCAGTAACAAGCGGTGTTTATTCTGGAACTCAAACTTTGGCTTCTTATTTAGGAAGGGTAGTTTATGATTATGGAGATAAATATGGAATCGCAGCTTCGATAAGAACAGATGGATCTTCAAAATTTTATACAGGAAACAAATGGGGTGTGTTTAGTTCTGCTAGTGGTTCTTGGAAGCTTTCTAATGAGTCTTTTATGGAAGGTACCAAAAAGTATGTTGATAATATCAAGTTAAGAGTAGGTTGGGGACAAACAGGTAATAACCAAATTGGTAATAACTTATATGAATCTAATTTGCATGTCGTAAATAGTTCTATGGGGACTTCTTTTTTACCATCAAATACAGAAAATAGAAATTTGAAATGGGAAACTCAGGATCAGACCAATTTAGGTTTAGATTTCACAATGTTTAATTCTAAGTTGACAGCCTCAGTAGATTTATATCAAAAAGTATCTAAAAACTTCTTGTATCAGGTTCCTTTACCAAATTTTCTTTCAGGAGGTGGTGATTATGAAGGTGGTGTAAATCCTCCTTACTTTAATCTAGGAAGCATGAAAAATAAAGGTATAGAGATTACACTTGGTTACACTGAAAAATTTTCAGATAATTTCACTTGGAATTCGAGTTTGAATTTTACTCAGTACAGAAACGAGGTTACGAATATGGCAGGATTAAATATTGTGAAAACAATGGGTACGCTGTCTTATAACACAGTAACAGTTTCTAGAACTCAGGAAGGTCTGCCGATTGGTTCGTTTGTAGGATATGAAGCTTTGGGTATTTATAGAACAGATGCAGATTTGACTACTTATGGTCACACAGATGCTAATGGTAATAAAGTGGTTTTGAAAAATGGAACAAACTCATTAATGCCAAATTTCGAAAAGGGAGATGTAATTTATAAAGACATCAATAATGATGGTGTAATTGATCAAAACGATTTAAAAGTAATTGGAAATCCAAATCCAAAATTTACTTACGGATTCACGAATAACTTTAAATATAAAAATGTTGATTTGTCTATTTTCGTTCAAGGAACTGCGGGCAATAAATTAATGAACTTGACTCGTATGTCTGGTACATTGAATAGTTTTCTGGGAACCAATTATTTAACAGAAGCATCCGATTTTTATTCTGCCACAAATGTTGATGGCAGTCTACCAAGACCTTCAAGTTATGACCATGTTAATAATGCGGTGTCATCACGTTTTATTGAAGATGGCTCTTATTTAAGAATTCAAAATGTAACTCTTGGATACTCATTACCTTCTGATATGATTTCTAAATTAAAATTATCAAGATTGAGAATTTATGCTTCTGGTCAAAACTTATTTACTTGGACAAAATACACAGGGTATGATCCTGAGGTAGGTTCTTATAACCAAGATGCTTTATTATCTGGTGTAGATAACGGTCGTTATCCTGTTCCGAGACAAATCAGTTTTGGTTTTAATGTTGAATTTTAATACGAATTAATATGAAAAATATACTAAAAAGAAGCAGTGCGTTTGGTTTGACAATGCTGTTGTTACTATCGTCTTCTTGTTCTCAGGATTTCTTAGATGTTCCTGCAGAAGCAACACCTACTATTGGAAATTATTACGACTCAGATGTGAAACTTGATAATGCAACAAACGGTTTATATCATCTGGTGTGGTTTAATATGAATAAATCTGCATTTTATGGAATTACAGATGTAATCTCAGGTAATATGTATGCAGATGTTTATAATGATTTTGGAAAATTTACGGATTTAAGTTTTACAAATTCTCAAAGTTTTGTTTCTGATGCTTGGAGATCTTGTTATGGAGCCATTGCAAATTCTAATGCCTACATTAATAGTCTACCTTCTAATGTTAGTCCAAATGTGAGTAAAGAAGCGTTGAATAATGCTATGGGAGAATCACATTTTATTAGAGCTTTCTCTTATTTCTTCTTGGTTAGATTATATGGAAATGTGCCAATCATTGAGAACAATAGTGATTATTCTTTAAATTTTGTAATACCAAGTAATCCTGTTGAAGATGTTTATAAATTTATTGAGAATGATTTGAAGTTTGCAATTGCTAATTGTAGAACTAAAAATAGAGGTTCCAATTATGCTGCAAATGCACATGTATCAAGCGGATCTGCAAAAGCACTTTTGGCTAAAGTATATTTATATGAGAAAAAATATGATTTGGCTAGGGCTTTAGCTCAAGAAGTTATTGATAGTGGCGAGTTTAAACTTTTAGGAGGCGATGCTTTGCCGACAAAATCTTTTGCTGATTTATGGCTTCAGAAAAACAATAATAATGAAGAGTCTATTTTTGCTTGGCAGTGGAACGGAAATGGGACTTATTTTGATGGAAATTTTTCTAATACCTTATTTGCTCCTGAAAATAGATTGGTAGAAACTACTTATTCTGGTCAGATTGCTCCATCACAAGATTTGATCAAAAATGTTTACGAACAAAATGATAAGAGAAGAATAGAAACCTTTATGTTGCCTGGAGACTATTATCCAAATTTAACTTATGCTGAAACGCTTGAAGTTGATGCTAAATTGATTTTAGGATATACATTTGATATTAAGTACGAAGCTCAAAACTCAGGAGCAGGATTGAAAAAATACGTAATAGGAAAAGAAAATCTGCCAATTACAGGGCCATTTAATCCGCAGTATAATGGAGAAAGCAGTATGAATAGTTATATGATGCGTTATGCAGAATTGCTATTAATCCATGCTGAGGCAATTTTAGGATCACAAACAGGTAGTACTTCAGATCCAAGAGCTCTTGCTTCTTTCAATGCAGTGCGCAGAAGAGCAGGTGTTCCAGAAAAAACATCTATTTCTTTTGATGATATTTTTAAAGAAAGACGTGCTGAATTAGCGTGTGAAGGAGATTATTACTTTGACTTAGGACGTTTGCCATTTGCTAAAGCTAAAGCAATATTAGAAGCGCAAAACAGAGGGAATAGATTGGTTGAAAAGCATATTACAATTACAGCGACAAATCTTCTATTGCCTTATCCAGCAGATGATTTAATTAAAAATCCAAAATTAAAAGAAGTAGTACCGTATACTTTTAAATAATTTTTAAAAATAAAAACATGAAAAATATAAAAATTGTTTCGCTAGTAGCATGCATTACCCTGGTACTATCTTTAGTTTTTTTGGGTTCATGCTCAAATGATGATAGTGCATCAGCTTACTCAGGTCCTCCCGTTATTGAATCTGTTTCTCCTACTGGTTATGAGACCGATGGTAGTATTAAGCCTTTTGAACCAGTTACTCTTGGTTACCCAAAAATGTATTATGTTATTCATGGTAAAGGATTTACGACGGCTACAAAAGTTACCTTTAATGATTATGAAAGCTATTTTCGTCCAACATTTGTAACAGATACAGATATTGTAGTATTAATTGATGAAAATACGCCTTATGCTAATTCATCTAATAAGTTAAAAGTAATAACGCAAAGTGGAACGGCAGTTTTTGATTTCGTTATTGCGCCACCTGTACCTACAGTGTCAGGTTTTAATCCTGTAAATGCAACTGAAGGACAGGAAGTAACAATCAAAGGGAAATATTTCTTAAATCCTATAGTTACACTTGCTAAAACTAAAACACAAGAAGCGGTTCCAGTAACGGTAGTTTCTTCTACATTAGAGAAAATTGTTATAAAAGTTCCTGCAAATGCAGATTTAAGAACTCTTGCTGTGGCAAACATATCAGGTGAAACAAAAGCTGCGTACGCAATTGGAAGTGCCATATTTGATGATGTTTCTTATTATGGGTTAGATTTTCCATCTTGGAATAATTTTACTTACGAAGTAAATGATACAGCAGAACAAGGGACAACTTATATCGCAAAAAAAATGGATCCATGGGGAAGTCTGCAAGGAAACTGGTCATGGTATGATCAACTTACTCCTTTCTCAGGATTACATGTAGCTATTAAAGCAAAAGCACCTGGAAAACTTAGTTTTGTTTTTAATGGGAATTGGGATAATAATCCGCCAATACTTGATGTTACGACAGAATGGAAAACATTTTATCTTCCTTGGTCTGTTTTAACTAATACAGATCGTGTGCAGAATATAACATTTCAAAATAGATCTGCAACTGACAAAGGAGATGGTGTAGAAAATACATTCTATATTGATAATATAGGATTTACATTAAAAGAATAAGTATAATGTTTTGATGTTAGTTTGAGAAGAGCTCCATTTCGATAGTTCGGAATGGAGTTTTTTTCTCCAACAAAAGTTTCTCCAAAAATATTCTAAATGAAAAGTTGCGGGTGTTGATGCTTGAAAAAGGCAACGCTCATGTTATGTATTACCTAATTTTTAACCTCAAAAATAATAATTATGAAAAACAACAAACTTTCAAGTATGATTACAATTAAAAGAGATTTTATTTTACTAAACATTTTTTTTCTGTTAATGGCTTTTATTGGCCAAGCTCAGGTAATTACAGGAAATAATCCATATTGTATAGCGAGTAGTCCGAGTTATACTATCGTGAATCCGCCTGCTTCTACAACTTATGATGCTGTAAATTGGTACGCAAGTACTGATTCCGGAATTACTTTCTCCGGAGATCCATCGCCTAAATCTCTTAGTAAAGTAGTGATTAAATCGGGAAATATAATTAGTGCGCCATCTTATATTTTTGCGACATTTAGTTTAGGGAGCACTGTTATTTATACAACACCAAACTTTAACTTTTCAACTCCGACTGCGCCAACACCGCCAAGTTATGTTGTAACTAAAACAAGTGATTATTGTACGTCACAATATCATATTATAACTCTAAATGTTGCAACAAATCCAGATCCAAGTCCTACTACTAATTTTAGCATAACACCAAGAACACCTGACTCAAGTATAATTATCACACAAACGTCTAAAAATGTATTTGAGTTGAAGTTGCCACTAAATGGCCAGCCCTATTTTTTGTATGATATAAGTTATACAACTTGGACTTCAGGTTGTATGTCTAATTCAGTAAGTGCAACCTCTTATAGTAATTCTGTTTCCTTGAATTTGACGAATTGCAGTAACAATACGCCACAAGTTAATTACGAAATTACAGTATCGCCAAATCCATATAGCAATGGCTATATTACAATAGTGGCTCCACAAGTCACTCAAGCGGCTACTGGAATTTGTAGAATTTATAATAACTCGGGTGTTTTGGTAAGTTCATTTTCACTAACAAATTCAAGTACAGCTTATGCTCTTAAAACGGCTGTAGGAGCATCTTTGGTTGCGGGAATGTATGTGGTTCAGGTAACGTACGCAAATGGAATTGTAAAAACAAAAAACCTAGTCGTAATTTAGTATGGTTTTTTCTTGTTAATAAAGAACTCCATTTCGAGCCAATCGTTATGGAGTTTTTTACTTCGTCAGAGAGTATTAATTATTGAATAAATTCTTTGCATTATAAATATTAAATAATATAAAATGAAAAACACATTATTATTGATTGCTTTAAGCTTAGCCAGTTTTGGTTTCGGCCAAGGTAATACGCATAAACAACAGGGAGGAAAATTTGATGGACTTGCCATGACGCCACCAATGGGCTGGAACTCATGGAATACTTTTGCAACCAATATTGATGAAAAGTTAGTAAAGGAAACAGCAGATATTATGGTTTCGTCTGGTTTAGTGACCGCTGGATATAATTATATTGTGTTAGATGATGGATGGATGACGCATGAGCGAGATGAAAATGGAGATTTGGTGCCAGATCCAATAAAATTTCCAAACGGAATGAAAGCGTTGATTGATTATGTGCATAATAAAGGGTTAAAATTTGGTTTGTATAATTGTGCAGGAACAAAAACTTGTGCAGGTTATCCTGGTACAAGAGGTTACGAGTATCAAGATGCTAGATTTTATGCGAAACTAGGAATTGATTTTCTAAAATACGATTGGTGTAATACAGAAGGAATTACGGCTAAAGAAGCTTATACAACTATGAGTAATGCGCTGAAAACGGCTGGCAGACCAATTGTTTTCAGTCTTTGCGAATGGGGTGACAATCAGCCATGGGAATGGGGAAAACCAATTGGAAATCTTTGGAGAATTTCGGGAGATATTTATCCTTGTTTTGACTGCGAATTCAAACATCCTGAAAATTGGTCTTCTTGGGGATTTATGAAAATCGCCGATATGCGAAAAGATATTCGTAAATATTCGGAACCAGATCATTGGAATGATTTTGATATGATGGAAGTTGGAAATGAAATGAATGCTACTGAAGATAAAACACATTTTGCAATGTGGTGTATGTTGGCATCTCCATTATTTACAGGAAATGATTATAGAAAGATGTCTAAAGAAACTTTGGCAATTTTAACGAATAAAGAATTGCTATCTGTAAATCAAGATAAATTAGGAATTCAAGGATTTAAATATGCTATTTTAGATGGAGTAGAAGTATGGCTAAAACCGCTTTCAGACGGAGCTTGGGCAGTGACTTTTGTAAATAGAACAGAAACAGTGAAGAAAGTCAATTTTGATTGGAATAAAAACAATTTTAAAGATGTTGATTTTGGATATGAAGCAGATTTTGCAAAAACAACCTTCAAAATAAAAGATCTTTGGAAAAATAAAGAAGCAGGAAATACGAAAAAAATATTTAGTACTACAATAGCTTCGCATGATGTGGTTACTTTAAAATTAATTCCTTAAAAAAATGTATTATGAAATCTAAGCTTTATTATGTCATTGTTTTTCTTTTGATTTTTGTACACGCTTCAAAAGCCCAGTTTGTAAAAAAACATGGACAGCTAAGTGTTCAAGGAACACAGTTAGTAGATAAGAATAATAATCCAATTGTTCTTCGAGGTTTGAGTTTTGGCTGGCATAGTTTGTGGCCAAGATTTTATAATGAAAAAGCAGTAAACTGGCTTAAGAAAGATTTTAATTGTAATATAGTTCGTGCTGCAATGGGGGTAGAACTTGGAGATCTTTCGTATATAAATAATCCACAGTTTTCAAAAGAAAAGGTTGAAGCGGTGGTAAAAGGTGCTATAAAATCAGATATCTATGTAATTATAGATTGGCATAGTCATAATATAAATTTAAAAGAAGCTAAAGAGTTTTTTGCAGAAATGTCAAAAAAATATGCCAAGTATCCTAACATTATATATGAAGTATTTAATGAACCCGATTATGAGACTTGGTGGGAAGTAAAAAATTATGCTGAAGAAGTAATTCGGGTGATTCGAGAAAACGATCCCAATAATATTATTCTAGTAGGCTGTCCTCATTGGGATCAAGATATTGATCTTCCTGCTGAGGATCCTATAACAGGCTATACTAATATAATGTATACAATGCATTTTTATGCGGCAACACACGGAAAAGAATTAAGAGATAGAACTGATGCAGCGATAAAAAGCGGTCTGCCGGTTTTCGTATCAGAATCAGCGGGAATGGAAGCTTCTGGAGATGGACCGTTAAATTATAAAGCTTGGCAGGATTATATTGATTGGATGGAAGCTAAAAAAATAAGTTGGATTACTTGGTCTGTATCGGATAAAGACGAAACATGTTCGATTTTAAAGAAAACTGCTGGATCTGAAGGAAAATGGAAAGATGAAGATTTAAAAGAGTCTGGAATAAAAGTCCGAGAGTATTTAAGAAAATATAATAAGTCGGAATAATAAAAGAATAAACAGGATGGCCCGCTCAAAATAAGAGTGGGCTTTTTTATTGTAACTCAGTTTTTGATTCTTAAGATTGCCTGTGATTTTAGTGTTTTTTGATATCTTTTTTTTGTAAGAATTGTTTTCTTCGATTTTGTATTTGAGTTTAGGCTTTTTTTGTTATTTGTAAATAGGTTTGTTTTTTAATTTTTTATTGTTACCCCTAAAATTTTAGGGGGTAAATGTTTTTTAAGTGTATTTTTTTAATGTTTTTTGTTTTTAAATAAGGTTGATTTTTGTTTTAATGTGTGTTTTTGGGTGTTTTTATGTGTAAAACTGTTATTGAATTTTCAAAAACAATTAAAGAATAATATCAAATAACGATTATTGTTAATTTAATTTTTGTAATCCGTAATTCTTCACTCAAAACGTCAAAAAAGCTGTTTTGAATTATTCTGATGATACAAAAGTTAATAAATTCGCTAATGAAAATGATGATGATTTGAAGGCGCATGAAAGGTTTTAGAAATGACTTATACTATTACATAGATATATAAAAGATTAACTAACCAGAATCAATTTAATAACTAAAAACCAATTTAAAACATGAAAAAAGCATTTCACATTTTAGCCGCGATGTTAACAAGTTCTTTTGCCTTTGCCCAAGAAGAGGAAGCAGCCGCTCCAGCAACCACATGGGGAGGTTCTGCAGATGCGTACTATAAATATGATTTTTCAAAACAAATGAATGGATTAACGAGCTTCACCAACTCACAAAATTCATTCGAATTAGGAATGGCGTCGATAGAAGCAGGTCATACGTTCGGAAAAGCTTCTGTTTTTGTAGACTTAGGTTTCGGAAAAAGAGCAGCAGAGTTTTCGTATAATGAAACACCGGATAAAGATGCAAGTGCAAAATTTTTAATTAAACAGTTGTATTTTACCTATAATGTAACGGATGAATTTAAGTTCGTTGCGGGTAGTTTCGGAACTCATATAGGATATGAAGTTTTAGATGCTGTAGATAACAAAAACTACAGTATGTCGTATGCTTTCTCATACGGGCCGTTCTTTAATACAGGTGTAAAAGCTCAGTATACTTCTGGGAAATTTACAGCGATGTTAGGATTAACAAATCCAACCGATTTTAAATCGGCTATGGATGCGGGATCTTACCAAAAAACGTTCATTGGACAAGTTGGATATATTGGTGATACAGGAAGTGCTTATTTGAACTTTACAACAGGAAGTACAAATGCAATACCAGGAAGTATCATTCCGGTGTCAGATGAGAATAAAACTCAGTTTGATTTGACTGCGTCTAAAACTATTAGTGATAGTTTCTCTCTTGGATTAAATGCGACTTATGCAAAAACAACAAATGATTTTGATAGCGCTTTAGATGGAGAATGGTTTTCATTAGTAGGATATGCTAATTATTCTTTCAGCCCATCATTATTATTGGCTTACAGAATGGAATATTTTGATGCTAAAGATGCGGCACCAAGTATGGGAACATTAACAGGATCTAGTGTATTTGCAAACACAGTTTCTTTAAATTATAAAGTTGGAAAACTTACAATTATTCCTGAGTTAAGATACGATGCAGCGTCTGAAGATATATTCTTAGATAAAGATGCATTGCCAACAGGAGGAAGCTTCTATGCTTTAATTGCAACAACATACTCTTTCTAGAGATAAAGATTGATATTTTTTTTTTTTTTTTGGAGCTGTCGAAACATATTAATGTTTTGGCAGCTTTTTTATTTTTAAGAATTATGAGTTTGGGGTTAAGAGTTAGAGGTTAAGAGTTAGAGGTTAAGAGTTAGAGGTTAAGAGTTACAAGCTAGAAGTGAAAGTTGCAACTGTACATTGTTAAATCGATTATAACTGTGAAAAAATATTATTTGTTGTATTTGTTACTGTAGAGATACTCTGCAGTGCATCTTTTTGCGCACCATATTCTTATTATTTTTCTCAAGTTGATTGATTATATAAATAAAAAAACGCATTTCCTTATTAGAAATGCGTTGTATATTTTAAACCAATTTATATTATTTATTGAACTTGTTTCTTGTAGATAGAATAAATAGTATCAATTGTTTTTCTATCTAAAGTTGAGGTTGTATCTGTTTGAATATAATGTAACTTGAATGCTTGAATTGCTGCAGTAAGATTTTTGGTGTTATAGCCAATAATTCTTAGCGCAGGTTCAATTTTAAAATCAAATGGCGCAGGTTCTAAAACTTCGTCCTGCCAGATTCCAAAGCCTTTTTCTGCAAGTGTTTTCCACGGAAACAATGCACTTGGATCTTGTTTTCTTCCTGGAGCAATATCGGCATGACCTATGAAGTTTTGAGTTGGAATATTGTAATCCTTTTTCAATTTTGTCAATAAAGCGACTAAACTGCTGATTTGTGCTTCTGTAAAAGGTTTAAAACCATTGTTGTCAAGCTCAATTCCAATAGAGCAGGAGTTTAAATCAGTTACTTTTCCCCAAGTTGAATTTCCTGCATGCCAAGCTCTAAGGTAATCATTAAGCATCTGAACTACTTTTCCATTTTCAGAGATCACATAATGAGCACTAACCTGAGTTTTGGTTTTTGTAAAAGTATTTATCGTTTGCTGCAATGAATCTTGAGCAGTATGATGAATAATAACAAAGCTTGGTTTTCTTAAATTAAAGTTTACCGTGCCTATCCATTCCGTATTAATTCCATTTTGCAGATAAGTTGAGCTTGTTTTAGATAATGTATCTTTTACAATTTTCAACTGCTGAGCGTAAGTGGTATCAATAACAACATTTGCAGCAGGAATTGGCTGTGTTTCTTTACTGGTAATTTGGTTTTCAAGAGTTTTAAGCTGCTGATCGTACGCTTTTTCAGTATTCTTATAAGGATTCGTTGAGCAAGCGCTGACAATAACAGCCAAAATCAGATAACAAAAATGCTTTTTTGTCATAATACGTTGTTTATAAGTTTAAACGATTATTATTCAGTTTTCGTATCTGTATTTTCTTTTACTTCTTTAGTATCCTCTTTATCTTTTTTCTTTTTTGATTTTCCTTTTTTCACCTCTTTAAAGGTTTCCATAAAAGTTTTGTACTTATCAACTTGGTCTGGATTTAGGAATGCACTTATTTTTTTATCTGTGCTTTCTCTCAAGGCTTTTATTTGTTCTATTTTTTGTTCTTGGTTGCTGCTTTCATTTTTCAATAAGATACCTTGCTCTCTTAAACTGTCTGCAAGAACATTTGTAATTGCTATAGCTTGAAGATCGTCCAGTTTTACTTCAGGCTTCATTGCATCTACAATTTTTGCAGCGGTCTCTTCTACAGGAATTTCTTTTGGTTTACTTGGTGTTCCTTGTTGCTGCCCTGCCATCATACTTCTATCCATTCCCATTCCGCCGCCTCTTCCGTAACCATTACCATAGCCATTGTTGTAGTAACCATTACCGTATTGTGCTGAAACAGAGTTGAAACAAAATAAAGTAAAAACCAAAATAATTAAGTTTTGTGTAAGTTTCATAAAAGTATTTTTGTCTAGTGTTAACAATTGTTCAGCGTAAATTTAAGCAGGTTCTCCGTATAAATCAAATTCTGTTGCTTCAATTATCTTGATATTAACAAATTCACCAGTTTTTACATAATGTTTAGAAGCATCTATTAAAACTTCGTTGTCAACATCAGGGCTGTCAAACTCTGTACGCCCCACAAAATGAGCGCCTTCTTTCCTGTCAATAATACATCTAAAAACTTTGCCTACTTTTTCTTGGTTTAAATCCCATGAAATTTGAGATTGTAATTCCATGATTTCATTTGCACGAGCTTGTTTTACATCATCTGGTACGTTGTCTTCTAACAAATAAGCATGAGTATTTTCTTCATGAGAATAAGCAAAGCATCCCATTCTGTCAAATTTCATTTCTTGAACAAAATCTTTTAAGATTTCAAAATCTTCTTGTGTTTCACCAGGATAACCAACAATAAGAGTTGTTCTAATAGCCATTCCGGGAACTGCAGCGCGGAAATCTTTCAATAACTGCGTTGTTTTAGCCTGAGTTGTGCCACGGCGCATTGATTTCAAGATTGAATCTGAAATATGCTGTAAAGGAATGTCAATGTAATTGCAAATTTTTGGTTCACGTTTCATTAATTCTAAAACGTCCATAGGGAAGCCAGTTGGGTAGGCATAATGAAGGCGAATCCATTCAATGCCTTCAACTTTTGCTAATTCTTCAAGAAGTTCAGCAAGATTTCTCTTTTTATAAAGATCAAGACCGTAATAAGTTAAATCCTGAGCAATTAAGATTAATTCTTTAACTCCGTTTTTTGCTAATCCCTGAGCTTCTTTTACTAATTTCTCAATTGGCTGAGAGACGTGTGAGCCTCTCATTAATGGAATGGCACAGAAACTACAAGGTCTATCGCAGCCTTCTGCAATTTTTAAGTAAGCGTAGTTTTTTGGAGTTGTAGTTAAACGCTCTCCAAGTAATTCGTGTTTATAATCTGCTCCAAGAGCTTTTAGTAATTGAGGTAATTCTGTAGTTCCAAAATATTGATCTACGTTTGGAATTTCTTTTTCTAAATCTGGTCTGTAACGCTCAGATAAACATCCTGTAACAAAAACTTTATCAACAAGTCCTCTGTCTTTTTTATCAGCGTATTCCAAAATCATGTTTACTGATTCTGCTTTTGCATTGTCAATAAATCCACAAGTATTAATTACAATAATGTTTCCTTCTTTTTCTGCTGGAGCTTCATGTTCAACTTCTTTTCCATTCGCACGCAGCTGTCCCATAAGGACTTCACTGTCATAAACATTTTTTGAACACCCAAGAGTGATTACGTTAATTTTGTTCTTTTTTAAAGACTTGGTTCTCATACTTTTATAAATTGGAGTGCAAAATTACACTTTTTTATTCAAACACCGCTTGTTTAGGTTTTATTTAGATGTTTTTTATATAGGTTTTTAAGGAAATAGGTAGCGTAGTTTACGGGTAAAAAAAATCCGCCAAATTGATTTTGACGGAAATTTTCATTCATCTATTTATTCTTAATTACAATTCAAATAATAAAGTAAGGGTTACATTGTTAAGTTTTGAAGAGATGTTAGCTCCGTCTGTAAAACCTGTTGCAAAAAATCCTTGATTTGATTTTCTTTCTAAATAAGAGTAAGCTAAGTCTAATTTAGTGCCGCCAAAGTTGTATCCTAAACCACCAGAGTAACTTGTTAAGTCACCAATGGTAGTGCCGTTTTTATATGGGCTTCCTTCAAAACGATATCCACCTCGTAAGCTTAATTGTTTTATTTTGTATTCGCCACCAATTCGTAATTCTCCAGTACTAGTTAAAGTGTTGCTGATGTCACTGTTAATTCCTCTGAAACCAGCATCATTTATAGGTTTGAATTTTGTGTTTCCGTAATTTTTTACAGCATAATCGATGCTCAATAATCCTGATTTTCCAAACACATAAGCGGCGCTGAATGTCCATTTGTCTGGAGTTTGTAAAGTATAAGAGTCGTATACGTTTACTACATTAGGGTTTACATTTGCATTTAAAGGCTGTCCGCCATCTGCTTGTCTTGTAGTATTGATGCTTTGAGAGGTTTCGTCATAAAGTTCATACCAAGTGTTAGATTCGTAAGCAATACCGAGTCTAAAAGCTTCAGTTACTTTTCCAATTGCTCCTAGCTGGAAAGAAAAACCATTTCCGTAAGTGTATAATTCATTGTTGAAACGTAAATTTGAAATCGTTTCGTATGGTTGTAGTGCATTGATATTGTCTTCGTAAAAACTTGAAGATCTTCTGTAATCAGTCACATGAACATTTAAATTAGCTCCAAAATAAAGTCTGTCTTTATAAGAAGTGGCGATATTGAAGCTTACTTTACTGTTGTAACCTCGAGTGTAAATTTCGTTTTCTTGGTAATAATTACCTCCTTCGGGAACGTTGCTGATATATTGAGTGTTAGTGGCTGTATTAGCTACAGGGTCAATAACGTACCCATGATATCCCATGTAGGCTTGTTGTCCTCTATAGTCAAGATCTCGGTAGTCTAGTCCGTCAATGTCTTGTAGCTGAATTCCGTCAGCAAAAGCTAGGAAATATCCGTCTATAGAATTAGTTGGGTTTGTTCCAGCAGAAAAAACACTATTATTGAAATTATTAGTGTTTTCATAAGTCGCTCCAATAGCAATTTTATTCCATCCGTTATTTGGGTTTCTGTCTTTGAAAACAAAAACACCGCCTGCTTGGTTTAAAATGAAAGAATTCTTTTTATCAGAAGTTTCAGTGCCAAAGTAGTTTGAATTGTTTTTAACATTTTGATTGCTAAATGATATTCCAACTTGATTAGTATTGAATATTGCGGATCCAGCTGGGTTTACGCTTAGAGCAGATAAATCTCCTCCAACAGCTCCAAAGGCACCGCTCATGGCTCTGAATCGCGCAGTTCCCGTTAAATTATCTTGGGCATAACGTAAAGCATCTGAAACTTCTTGAGAATATGACGCGCTGACAGTTAGTCCTGTTATAAGTAGGAAAAGTATTTTTTTCATTTGGATAAGTTTTAGTTTGAATTTGTTTACTGAAGAGAAAGTTATCTTCTTCCTCCTCCGCCACCGCCAGATCTCATTCCTCCACCGCCACCGCCGCCAGACGATCTCATGCCACCTCCACTACTGTTCATAGAGCGTGATGGGCTGCTAGGGGTGTAGCTTCTAGATGAGTTGCTGTTGTTGCTAGGGGTGTAGCTTCTGTTTGTTGTGCCACTATTGTTGTTGTAAGATCTTCTATTGCTAGAATTGCTGTAGTCTGCACTGTTAGTGTTGGCTCTCCTGTTTGTAAATGTAGGACTTGTCGTGCCTCTGTTGTAAGTAGAGTTTGAGCTTCTTCTGAAATCTGTGTAGCCATTGCTATTAGAAGACCTGTTTGTCGTGTAATTTCTATTTGTGTTGTAGCTGTTTCTGTTTGTGGTGTAGTTTCTGTTTGTGGTAAAACTTCCTCTGTTTGAAGTGTAACTTCTGTTGTTTACGTAATTTCTGTTTCCGTAATATGCGGCAGAACCTCTTCTTCCATAAGAATAGTTATAGTTGTTGTAGCCGTAGTAGCTACCGCCGCCCCAATATCCTGGATAACCCCATCCTGGCCCCCAATAACCCGGGTAGCCCCAAGCGTATCCTGGATATCCCCAGCCAGCTCCCCAATAGCCACCGCCCCAGTATCCTCCGTAACCCCATCCGTAGTATGGGTATCCCATTCCGAATCCCATTGACCACATTGGGTCAGAATAAACATTAACGGAAACTTCTGAACTGCTACTTCCCCATGCAGGATATCCTACAGAAGCAGTTTGAGTGCTGTCGCTTTCAGAGTAATTAGTATAGTTGTCAACGTCTGTAAAAATTTCAGTTGGCTGATTGTCATCCTGCAAAGATCTGAAGTAGTCTTTGTATTGATTGTTTGTGCCACTGGATTGTTGCACATAGCTGTTTGATGATGAATTACCATATACTCCGTCATTTTCATAATAAGAGGAGTTTTGGTAAGAACCACACGACGCTAGTAATAAACTCACTAATCCAATTAAGTAAAAATGATTAGAGTTTCGGCGAAGAGAAATGTTAGTTTTCATATCTGTGGTGATTTTTATTGTTGCACATTACAAAAATAGTTAGTTTTGTCAAACTATTTAGTTAAAATTATTGAAAACAAAATTTGTGCCAAACTATATAATATGAGTAAGAACCTCACTACAAGATCAGAAGATTATTCGAAATGGTATAACGAGCTGGTTGTTAAGGCAGATCTAGCTGAAAATTCAGGAGTTAGAGGATGTATGGTGATTAAACCGTACGGATATGCTATTTGGGAAAAAATGCAAGCTGAATTAGATCGTATGTTCAAAGAAACTGGACATCAGAATGCTTATTTTCCTTTATTTGTGCCTAAGAGCATGTTTGAGGCTGAAGAGACAAATGCTGAAGGGTTTGCAAAAGAATGTGCCGTTGTGACACATTATAGATTAAAAAATGATGAAGAACGACCAGGGAAATTAATGGTTGATCCAAATGCTAAATTGGAAGAAGAACTTATAGTTCGTCCGACTAGTGAGGCTATTATCTGGTCTACATATAAAGGATGGGTGCAGTCTTATAGAGATTTGCCTTTATTGATTAATCAATGGGCAAATGTGGTTCGTTGGGAAATGCGTACGCGTTTATTTTTGAGAACTGCTGAATTCTTATGGCAAGAAGGGCATACTGCTCATGCTACAAAAACAGAAGCTATTGAGGAGTCTGAAAAAATGATGAATGTATATGCTGATTTTGTTGAGAACTTTATGGCAATTCCGGTAGTAAAAGGAATAAAAACAGAAACAGAACGTTTTGCCGGTGCTGATGAAACCTATTGTATTGAAGCATTGATGCAAGATGGGAAAGCGTTACAAGCTGGAACTTCTCACTTCTTGGGTCAGAATTTTGCAAAGGCATTTGATGTTAAGTTTGCTAACGCTGAAGGAAAACAAGAACATGTTTGGGGAACATCATGGGGAGTTTCAACTCGTTTGATGGGAGCTTTGATTATGACGCATTCTGATGATCAAGGATTGGTTTTGCCTCCAAATTTAGCTCCGATACAAGTAGTTATTGTTCCGATTCATAAAACAGATGAGCAGTTAGCTCAGATTACAACTGCTGTTAATGAACTGGCTGTGAAATTAAGAAAATTGAAGATTTCTGTAAAATACGATGATAGAACAACTCAAAAACCGGGCTTTAAATTTGCTGAATGGGAATTAAAAGGTGTTCCGGTTAGAATTGCAGTTGGTCCAAAAGATTTGGAAAATGGAACTTTCGAGGTTGCAAGACGTGATAATTTGACAAAAGAAGTTGTTGAGGGAGAAAAAATCGTTAACTATATAAATGATCTTCTAGAACAGATTCAAAAAGACTTATTTGACAGAGCACTAAACTATCGTAATACACATATTACGGAAGTGAATAATTTTGAGGAGTTTAAAGAGGTTTTAGAAGGTAAAGGAGGTTTTGTATCTGCGCACTGGGATGGAACTGCTACTACTGAAGAGAAGATAAAAGATTTGACAAAAGCGACCATTCGTTGTATTCCTTTGGATGCTGTTGAAGAGGCGGGAAGCTGTGTGTTTACAGGGAATCCTTCTGCTAAAAGAGTGCTTTTTGCGAAGGCGTATTAAAAAAAAATAAAAAAAAATGTATCAGCTATTGTGCAACTAAAAAATAGATGTATCTTTGCATCCGCATTAGAGAAATACATGGTCCGTTCGTCTATCGGTTAGGACGCCAGGTTTTCATCCTGGTAAGGGGGGTTCGATTCCCCCACGGACTACTTTTTTTTCTGCAATTTTAAGTTCTTTAGCTTGATATAATGGTCCGTTCGTCTATCGGTTAGGACGCCAGGTTTTCATCCTGGTAAGGGGGGTTCGATTCCCCCACGGACTACAATTTCAATTTTACATAAATTGAAGAAAACTTAGAAGAGAACTGGTCTGTTCGTCTAGGGGTTAGGACTCCAGGCTTTCGTCCTGGTAACAGGGGTTCGATTCCCTTACAGACTACAAAAATTAGTTGTAAATAAGTTTTATAAAATAAAAATTGGTGTCTCGGTTTTTATTTTATTAGTTAAAACCAAAGTGATTGTTTTTCAATTGTGGGAGGTTTTTCTTTATTTAACTAGTATTTATAATAATTATTACATCTAAAATTAAAGAAAATGGCAAATCATAAGTCAGCATTAAAAAGAATCAGAAGCAACGAAAAGAAAAGAGTTCTTAACAGATACCAACATAAAACTACTCGTAACGCAATTAAAGCATTAAGATTAGCTACTGACAAATCTGATGCAGCTGCAAAATTATCAACTGTAATTTCTATGATTGATAAATTGGCTAAAAAGAACATCATTCATGATAATAAAGCTTCTAACTTGAAGTCTAAATTAACTAAACATGTTGCTAAATTGTAATTAAATACAATTTTTAAATATATAAAGTCCTCTTCTAGAGGACTTTTTTTATGTTTAATGAGATTTTAGTAATAAAAAAAAATCCAAATTCTAATTTTATTTATAATTGGAATTTGGATTTTCTTATTTAACAGTCCGTTGTGTGAAATTTTAAGTTTTTGAGGTGTTTGTTTTATGATTTGAAAATTACTTAAGGGGTTATTTTTTTCTTAAGATACTCAAGCATTGGTAATGTGATTGGTTTTGATAGGAAGTCGATAATAATTGGGTATTTTTTAGCCTTTGCAAGATCATCAGGGTCAATTGTAGAGGATAGAACAATTACAGGGACGGAGTTGAATTCTTTGTAATCTGAAGAGGTAAAATGATCTAGAAATTCCCAGCCGCCCATTATAGGCATGTTTAGATCTAGAAAAATCAATTCAGGTTTTTTTTTGTTTTTTTCGTTGGTATATTTTAAGGTGTTGAAATGATGGAGTGCTTCTTCACCGTTTTGAGCTGTAATAACTTCATGTGAAAATGAAGATTTAGAGATTACTTTTTTGCATAACATCAGCGTGATGGGGTCATCGTCAATGCATAAAATCTGCTCGAGCATAATAATTAATTTTTAAATGTTATTGTAAATGTGGTTCCGCTGTTGACTTCGCTTTCTATAGAAATTATTCCTCCCATTGTTTCTACTTGCGATTTTACTAGATAAAGACCTAGTCCTTTGCTGTCTGGGTAATTGTGAAATCTTTGATAGAGTCCAAAGACTTTGTCTCGGTTTCTTTCTAAATCGATTCCTATGCCATTGTCTTTAAAGGTTAATACTGTTTTGTTGTCTATTTTGTCTGCCGTTATCGATATTTTGAGTTTTCTATTTTCTGATTTATATTTGATTGAATTGGTTAGCAGATTTAATAAAATGCTTTCAATATAGGCTTTGTTTGTAATAAGTTCAGGGACTTTGTCAAATTTGAGTTTAATTATAGGTTTGTGTGATTCTATTTGAAAAGAAAGCTGGCTGAAAACATTTTCAAAAACTTCTTTGAGTAAAACCTCTTCTTTTTGCATGGAAGGATTGTCTTTGATAATGATAACTTTTACTAGATCATTGATCGTTTCGTTTAGTAAATGTGTTGATTTGGTAAAGCCTGTCAGGATTTCTTCGAGCTCTTCGTTTTCTGTTGGAATGTCTTCCATTAGATTGAGTAGTCCAATCAAATTAGATAA
This sequence comes from Flavobacterium panacagri, assembly GCF_030378165.1. NCBI lineage: Bacteria > Pseudomonadati > Bacteroidota > Flavobacteriia > Flavobacteriales > Flavobacteriaceae > Flavobacterium > Flavobacterium panacagri. The sequence continues at coordinate 5,829,426 of NZ_CP119766.1, read as the reverse complement.
GGGAGCTCTAAGGTTGTGTGATGTTATGTAAGAAAATTGCTTTAAATCTTTATTGTTTTGGGTTAACTCTCGAATAAGATGTTCTTTTTCTGTTTCCAGCTTTTTTTCGTCAGTAATGTCTCTTTGTATAGAGATCCAGTGCGAAATAACACCTTCATTGTTAAAAATCGGAATCATAGAAAAACGAACCCAATATTCTTCTTTGTTTTTAGTGTAAGTTATAGTTTCGATCAAACACTCTTCTTCGTTTTTAATGGCTTTTAAGAGTTTTTTTAGTTCATCAGAGTCAGAATTTGGTCCTTTAAAAATGTTTGCAGATTTACCAATTATTTCGTTGGATAAATATCCAGACATTTGAGAGAATGCAGGATTAACATAAACTATTTTTGGAATTTTTCCATCGGGAGAATTGGCTTCTGTGATTAAAATAGAATCTTTGGATTGTGTAATTACTGTTTCCAGAAGTTTTAAGCGTTGTTCTTCTTCCTTTTGTTTTGTAATATCTTGAATAGCTCCAATCATTCTAATAGCTCTGCCATTTTCATCTTTAAGCAAAAAAACTCTGTCAAGAACATATTTATAAGTTCCGTCAGCACATCTAAATCGATATTGATCTTGCCATTTTTCTGTTTTCTGTTCAATAAATGAATATAATTTTATTGACATTCGGATGCTGTCTTCCGGGTGAATTTTGTCAAACCACCACTTGGAAGTTTTCCCTACTTCTTCGGGGTTGTAACCAAAAACACTTTCAATGCCTTTATTCCAATTAATACGATCCTCTTGAATTTTCCAATCCCAAATCGTGTCGCTGGTAGCTTTTGCTACAATGTCATATTTCTCATTAGATTCTTTTATTTCTTCATTAGTCTTGTTTAGCTTTTCAAAAAATGATATGTTTTTTTGTTCATTCTTTGAAAGTATAAATCTGAAAACTAATCCAGTAATTAAAATAAAAATAATGTCTTTTATTAGGGATAAGTATAGATAATCTGAGAAAGAAAAGTAAATGATGAGTAATTTATGACATACAACAGCCATAATTATCGAAATGATTATGTAAATAAGAGTAATTTGGAGAGTTTTACTTTTCATTACTTCAAATATAGTTAAATTAACTATAACTAAACATATGTTAATGCTATTTTGAGCGCTATATTTTGACGTTTTATATTAACTAATTGATTGTATATACGCAAACTATGTCAGAAACGTTTTTTTTTAGAAAATAAAGTGTACCTTTGCGCCCATTAAAAATCACAGATGGAATCTATTAGAAACATTGCAATTATTGCCCACGTCGATCACGGTAAAACAACTTTGGTTGATAAAATTATGTATCACTGTCAGTTATTTCGTGAAAACGAAAACACAGGTGATTTAATCTTAGATAATAATGATTTAGAGCGTGAGAGAGGTATTACAATTACTTCTAAAAACGTATCTGTTCAATATAAAGGAACAAAAATCAATATTATCGATACTCCAGGTCACGCCGATTTTGGAGGAGAAGTAGAACGTGTATTGAACATGGCCGATGGTGTATGTTTGCTAGTTGATGCTTTCGAAGGTCCAATGCCTCAAACTCGTTTCGTTTTGCAAAAAGCGATTGATTTAGGATTGAAACCATGCGTAGTTATCAATAAAGTGGATAAAGAAAACTGTACTCCTGAAGAAGTTCACGAAAAAGTTTTTGACTTAATGTTTGAATTAGGTGCTACTGAAGAGCAATTGGATTTCCCAACTGTTTACGGTTCTGCTAAAAACAATTGGATGTCTGATGATTGGAAAAATCAAACACAAAACATTGAGCCACTATTAGACATGGTTATTGCTAATGTTCCAGCTCCTAAAGTTTCTGAAGGAACTCCTCAAATGTTGATTACATCTTTAGATTTCTCTTCTTTTACAGGTCGTATCGCTATCGGACGTCTTGAAAGAGGTGTGTTGAAAGAAGGATCACCTATTTCTTTAGTAAAAAGAGATGGTAAAGTAATTAAATCAAGAATTAAAGAATTACATACTTTCGAAGGTTTAGGCCGTAGAAAAGTAGAAGAAGTTGTTGCGGGAGATATTTGTGCTGTTGTAGGTATTGAAGGTTTCGAAATTGGTGATACTATTGCAGATTTTGAAAACCCTGAGGCTTTACAAACTATCGCTATCGATGAGCCAACAATGTCTATGTTGTTTACAATTAACGATTCACCTTTCTTTGGTAAAGAAGGTAAATTTGTTACTTCTCGTCATATCCGTGAAAGATTGACAAAAGAGTTAGAGAAAAACTTAGCGATGAAAGTTGGAGAAACTGATTCTGCTGATAAATTCATGGTTTTCGGTCGTGGTGTACTTCACTTGTCTGTTCTTATTGAAACGATGAGAAGAGAAGGTTATGAGCTTCAAATTGGTCAGCCACAAGTTATCATCAAAGAAGTTGATGGTGTGAAATGTGAGCCAATTGAGGAATTAACTATCGACTTACCAGAAAACCTTTCAGGTAGAGCGGTTGAATTCGTTACAATCCGTAAAGGTGAAATGCTTTCTATGGAAGGTAAAGGAGAGCGTATGATCATTAAATTCAACATTCCATCTCGTGGAATTATTGGTTTAAGAAATCAATTGCTTACTGCTACTGCTGGTGAAGCTATCATGGCACACCGTTTCATTGGATACGAACCATACAAAGGAGAAATTCCTGGACGTAACAACGGTTCATTAATCTCTATGGAAAATGGAAAAGCAATTCCTTACTCTATCGATAAATTACAAGATCGTGGTAAATTCTTCGTTGATCCAAACGAGGATATCTATGAAGGTCAGGTAATTGGAGAAAACACTCGTAGCGACGATATGACGGTTAACGTTACTAAAACGAAAAAACTTTCTAACGTACGTTCTTCTGGAGCTGATGATAAAGCTAGAATTATTCCTGCTATCAAATTCTCTTTAGAAGAAGCTTTAGAGTACATTCAAAAAGATGAGTATGTTGAAGTTACTCCAAAATCTTTACGTTTAAGAAAAATCTACTTGAGCGAAACAGATAGAAAAAGATATAAAATCTAATAAATTTTAGATCTCAATATAAAAAATCCCAAATTCCTTCCGAAGTCTCGGAACTGGAGTTTGGGATTTTTTTTGCTATTTATTGGAATTTTAAAGATCTATCTTTTTAAACTGAAATGACCTTTTACTTCTCGTCCATCTTCCAATTTTATAGTATACCAATAATCATCGGCAGGCATTGGACTTCCGGTATACGTTCCGTCCCAGCCATTACTGGTAGAAGTAATTTGTTTAATTAATTTGCCATATCGATCGAAAATAAGGATTTTGGCACCAGAATTTAATGTTTCATTTGCTCCTTGAATGTTCCAATAGTCATTATATCCGTCATTATTTGGAGTGAAATATTTTGGGATTCCAAGAACAGCAATAGTTTTTGAAATTTTTCCACAGTTATTTTTATCATTTACATAAAGTTCATGTATTCCAGCACGAACATATTCAAATGAATTTGATTCTTGGAAAGGGCCATTCGGATCGTCAATACTATATTCATAGTTTCCAGTTCCTGAAACATTTACTTCGACAGTATTAAAATCAGATAAGTCTGAAATAGATACCGAATCAAGATGTGCTATATCCGAAGCAGTAACGGTAATAGTTCTTGTTCTGCTGCAGCTGTTTTCGTCTTTGGTAAAAACTTCAACAGTATATTTTCCTGGTTCGTTAACATCAAGGGTTTCATTTGTTTCTCCTGGTATTATACTTTCGTCTTTTGACCAAATATAAGTGTATGTACTTGCTGTGGTATTTCCGATAATTCCTGCATCAAGTTTAATGAAAAATGATGGTAAATTGGAACAAACCAATCCATCAGCGCTTTTATCACTGTTAATATCTATGTTAGGTTTTGCATTTACTTTTAATGTTATAAAAGGTCCTATTCCAAAGCAAGCATTATCCAAATTACTGTCTACCCTTACCCAAATATTCTGCTGATTTGGTGTAGTATTTCTATAATTCGAATTATCTGTAATTGCATTAATTTCTGCGAAGGCATCTATTTCATTTGCATAATACTTTATCGAGTAATTTGTTCCTGCAGAAGGGAGCATAGCTTCGATTTCATGAGTAACAGAGCTAAAATCAAAGGATGTGATTCCATCTGTATCGGTACTTAAATTATCAATAGAATCGTCACAGATTGCAAAAGACCTTTTAAAACTTGGATCTATCTGTGTTGTTGAAACGACTAGATTTAATTGAGAAACCGAAAAACAGCCATTTGAATTCTCTACTCTAGTCCAAATGCTTTTATTTCCACTTGTATACGATAGCGGATTTGAAATCAATGTTGTGGCATCTTTTGTATTTGCGCCATTTAAAGTAGTGTAATAGGTAAAGATCTCATTTGAAAAATTATTAGAAACAAAATTGTTTTTTTCAGTTACATTAAAATTAGAAATACCATCAGTGTCGTCATCACATTGTACAATGGTTACGGGCGAATTTAGAATAGGTAATGTTAGAAGATTAAAACTCACTGAATTTGCCGAAATCAAACCGCAAGCATTGTTATTTCTATTTAATTGTACACGATATTGATATCCACTCATAGTTTTGCTTGTTTTCTGTATCGTCAAAGCCGTAGTTTTAGTTCCAGAATAAAGGGTATTCTCGGGTACTGCATTCCAAATAGTTCCGCCATCGGTTGAAAACTGCCATTGAAAGCTGTCGGCATTAGATTCAATTACAAAAGTTGCTTTTTCGAGTTCACAAACTGTTTGATTTTCGGGCTGTTTGGTTATTATAATTGGAGTTGCAATAATATAATTGCCATTAGGAGGTGTATAACCATCTGTTCTGCTGGTAACAATTCCAAAAGAATTTACAATTACAGGAGTATTTCCTAATTGACCATCAAAGTCAGGATCAGTAAATCCAGCTTCTATGACATCGTTACAGCCATCGTTATCACTGTCGAGTTCAGTATAGTTTTTTATGCCGTCGTTATCAGAATCTAAAATAGTGTAATTTAATTTTCCGCTGTCGGGATTCGTTTCTAATGCATCAGATAATCCATTATTTCCAAAATCCATTGTGTCAATTACTCCATCTCTGTTGGCATCCGGCGCATTACTTCCAGATTCGACTAAATCGTATATTCCGTCATTATCACTGTCTAAATCAAGATAATTAGGAATGCCATCTTTGTCGGTATCTAAAGGAGGTGCTGTTAAAGAAAACATATCGTCCAATCCATCTAAATTAATGTCAGTATTGGATAATGGTTTAGGTGTTGTTTGTGATTCTATTAAATCAGGAATACCGTCATTGTCTGAATCTAAATCTAATTGGTCTGGAATTCCGTCTCCGTCAGTATCTTTTGGAACACAAGTTGCAATTAGCTTAAAAGTTGATTTATTACCGGCATCATCTGAAAGATTTTTGTGAGAGATTTTAAACGATTGGGTTTGATAAGACTGAAATTTGAATGTGCCGGTTCCAGCTGGTAAAGGAATATTTCCATTTAATCGGAAACGAATTTCAAACGAAGAAAACTCAGTAACACCACTTTCATATATCCCATCATAATTAGTATCAATTAATAATTGATTGTCAGGATTTAAAACTGTAAAAGTTTTATTGATATCCGAATTGATAATGTATTCAGAATTAGGATTTAAAAATTCATCAGCATTTGCCGCAGAACTGTATTCCAATCGAAGATTTATTGGTTTAGCAAAATTTAAAGCATAGCTTACAGTAGAACCTTTTCCTGGAGCGACATGGGTAACAAAACTTCCATCTGTATTACCACTAAAAGGAACTGGGACTGAAATAAGATTGGTAACCAAACCTGAAAAAGAATTAGAATAAGTCCCCACTTTGACCAGTCCTGAATTTGGGTTTGAAATATTTATAGCTTGATCGCCATAAGATTCGGTACAGTTTGTTATGCCATCATTATCATAATCGATGTCAATATTGTCATTTACTAAATCATTATCTTGATTAATTGGACATTCGCTTACTGGAATTTTGTCAGAGAAAATATTGGTAACACAGCCAGAAATACTGCCTCTTACCTGATAAAAACCAGGTTGGGTAGGAGTATAGTTGTTTTTAGTTTCGCCTGGAATCAGAACATCGTCTTTGTACCATTGAAAAGTATCATAAGAAGATAAGGTATTTATTTTTAAAGATACATTTGGGATGCATGAAGAGTTATCGAGTGTAATTTTACTGCTTACAATTTCTGGTTTTAAATCAAAACCAGAATAATATCCCCCATAAGTTGCCGCTCCATTGGTTCCAAAGTAAGAAACATATATTTGCTTGGTTGATTTTACAGCTATATTTCCAGCTAAATTAGGAATGCTGTAACGTACAAAATCTGCTGTTCCCTGAATTGCGACAGGTGTTGCGCTAATAGGGCTGTTGTTTAACAAAACTGAGGCTCCAGTTTCGGTAACAATATTTAGATAACCGTTAAAAGTATTATTGCCAATAGATTGAATCTGAGGTATGTTGTCAACTGTATTTGGAGTAGCACAGTTTATCGGAGGAACAAAAAACATATTTTGATTAGCTGGAGCATCAGTTCCTGCAATACTTTGGTAAGCAAATACATTGGCAGATGTTTTTACATATAAACTTCCGTTGTTAAATTGGCTTCCATCAATTGCAATGTATTCACCGCTGTTAAGTATTTTATAAGGAGTAGAAGAACCATTAAGAAATATCTCGGTATTATTATAATGTGCTACCAATAAAACACGTTCTAATTCATCAGTTCCAAGACCTTTTATAAAAATGTATTCTTTTCCTGTTTTTTCTAACGAAACAATTTGATCAAATCCCACATCTCGTCCAGCAATATAAGGTGAACCATTTATAGTATTTATTGCGGTACTATTGCTTCCTCCAAATGAACCTGAATTAACAACAACTGATTTGTCTGAAGTAACCAATGCACCAATCATTTTGGAGCTATTTGAGGGTTGCGAATTATCAATATTCACTAAAGCGAGTACATAACTTTCATTCTTATTTAAAGTTATCGTTATTGGGCCAGAAACTATTGTTCCATCCAAAAGCTGAGTGCCGTTTTGAATATTGGATATAGTGACTTTAGTTCCATTTTCAGTAGCCATGATGGAAGCAAAGTTTAACAACGTTTCATCATAGAGAGGATTTAACATAGCGCCTAATCTAAAAGTAGTACCAAGAGCACTATTTCCTTTAGACACTAATCCTCCGGCATGATTATACTCTTTACTAATTGAGAGCCCAGCATTGACCCTTGCACTGACATAAACTAAATCTTCAGCCTCAATAATATACCCTCTGTCTGCTATAACTCCAATATTGGTTAAAGGGGTGAATAATTGTGTGGTAAGACCTGTACCAATATAATAACGATAAGGATTGGTATTGTTTACAGTTCCATTTATTACACTGCCTCCGTTAGCTATTATTTTAAAATTTACATTCGTAACGCTTGGAGTCGAAATATATAAATATTGATCGTTTGCAAATCCTACCACAGAAACTAACGGCGGTATATAATGCGTTTTACTGAATTGAGAAAAGCAATTTAAAGTAAAAAAAAGAAACAGGAGAAAGAGTACTATTTTTTTCATTGGCTTGGTAAATGGCTGTCACTGATTTGAATCGCCAAAACCAAAAATAGGATTTATTTTAATGATCCTATAAAATAAGATGTTTTTTCTTCTAAAAAAAGAAAAATTTAAGATTTTGAAAAATCTTCACTTCATTAAGACCAGAAACTAACTATTGTTATTAATGTGTTGTTATCTCTTTAAACTAAAATGTCCTTTTACATTTCTACCATCAATAAAAATTAAGGTAAACCAATAATCATCAGAAGGTAATTGTTTTCCGTTGAAATTTCCTGTCCATCCTAGACTGTTTTGGTTCATTTGTTTCAATAATTTTCCATAGCGGTCAAAAATACTTATGGTATAATCAGGAAGTGAATTAGAATCTTTAATAACCCATAAATCATTGTATCCATCCCCATTTGGAGTAAAAAATCGTGGATAGTCTAAAACATAAACTAGGTAAAAGTTAGACAAACCGCATCCATTTTTATCTCTCACGACTGCAGTGTAAGTCCCAGGACTAATTCCATTAAACATTGGATCGTCTTGAAATGTTAGTCCGTCTAATGAGAATTCGTAATTACCTGTGCCATTATATTCAATTAAAACAGAATTGTCATTTCCAGAAAAATCTTTGACAACAGCATTTGTTATCACAGCAGGTTCAGATGAAATTACTTTAAAGTTTTTTGTTTTTTCACATCCATTGACATCTTTTACGGTCACAGAATAATCTCCAGCCGAATTAATATTTATTGTGTCTGAAGTACCGCCATTGCTCCATAAATAACTGCTGAAACCTGAAGCAACAGACAAAGTAAGAGTATTGTTTTGGCATAGATATTCAGATTCGTCTTCAAAGTTTGGCGGATCAAAAGTGTTTATAACGAGAGGGACAGGCACAACGTCATAACAATCAGGGCCATTGACCACTCTGGCATAAATGGTCTGATTGTAAGGAATTGTATTTCTAAAGATATTTGGTAATGGATTTGTTTCAGTTAATGCATCATTTGCAGTTAAAAAATAGATAGCAGTTAAGCCACTTGGAAGACCAGTCATGATTTGTGGTGTAACTTCTGAATTCAAATCAAATTGATGCAGTCCATCTTGAATTTCATCTCCATCACAAACATTTATTGGAGCGGGATTCACAATTGAAGTTGAAGCAATTTGCAGTGTCACTGTTGCAGTTATAAAACATCCAAATTCATTTTCTAAACGAGCATATATAATTTGGTTATTAGCTGTATTTATATAATGTTCTGGTGACGAAATTTTATTGGTTTTATTCTGCGCATCTGCCAGTGTTAGATAATATCCCTCATTTATAATGCTTGAAACATTATTTTTTATAATATTATTTGCTTTGGTTAGATTGAAAATGGAGATTCCGTCATTGTTATCGTCACATTGTAAAAGAATAGTATTTGTTGAAAGAATTTCAGGAGCAAATTCAAGTTTAATTTCTCCAACTACTGCACAAGTTGATGGTGCAAATGTTACTTCTGCCTTATAGTTTCCGGTTTCTGTAGCACTATACGATGAAGCATTTGCTCCACTAATTTCTATATTGTCCTTAAACCATTTGTAAGTATAAGACGGAGATAGTTTTGTATCCAATACTATTGTTTCTCCAAAACAAACGGTGTTATTGTTTGCGGCTGTTCTATCTTCACCAAAATCAATTTTTGATGTGAAACTGCCCGCTTGCAAGAAGACGGCTGAATCGTAATATTGAAATCGGTCATCGCCAATAACAAGCTTAATGTGATATGTTTTTCCTGGTGTTACATTGGTTCTGGCATTCATTACAACAGTTTGCCCTGTAAAATTTATTGGTGCCGATGCGGGATTAAAACCATTAAAATATTGCGGATTTACTTCAGGACAACCATTATAGTTATTTCCATTTCGATCTTTTCCAGGTACAATTGTAGGATGAATATTCAAGGAAGAAACGGGAATATTTGTATTAGGTATGGTGGCTATATTTTGATACATATCGCTTGTTCCTGCTTCTTTAATTAAAAAAGCAAAACCATCTGAATAGGAACAAGGATAGCCATATTGGTATTCATTTGAAGCAAAAATGTAATTGAAACTAATTAAATCGGTTAAGGGAACAAAATCAAACTCTAAGGATGTCGCGTTGACAGAAGTAATTCCTAAAGCTTGATCTAGATCTGGATCACCAAGCCAAACATTACTCCCTCCTCCAGTTGATGCAGTATATGGGCCAGCTATTTCTATTCCCATAGAAGTACTTAAAACAACGCCCTCAGAAAATGGAAAATTGCTTGTACCTGAACTAAAATAAGCATAGCTCATAGGTACAATAGGAAAAGCTCCATCTCCCTTACCGGCAGTATTACCAATAGCGAGACAAGAGCTGTTAACTAAAGTGTTTTCTACTAATTGCTTTGGCGTTCTTGCGCCATCTATAGTGATTACTTGTGCATTGGCACAAATACATGTGAAGTTTACAAGTAATAAAATTAAAAGGCTTTTAAAATAATTCATAGTATAGCAAATATACTATAAATCTCTATTTTTTAATAGTTTGTAAGAAAAATAAACAAATAAGAAAGTCCATGCTAAAACGATTAAAATACCAAAATAACTTACACTGTAATCAATGTCTGTTTCGATTCCAATTTGAGTACCAATATTTTTAACTACAGACAATCTAGGAGCTGGATTGACAATTAAATTGGACATGGATTCTAAAGGAAAAAACTGTGTGATTTTTTCATCAGTATTACTTTCAGGAAATACTTTAAAAGCTAGAAATCCTCTTAATATGCTTTCAATAATACTCCACACTAAAAGAAAACCTAAAGCAAATGCTGATCTTTTTACAAAAATTCCTAAAAATAAACAGAAAGAAAAGAAACCTGTCAGTTTGACAAAAAAGGCTAAAAGATAATCTAAATCAGTAAAAATAATATCAATTTCAGTATAAGAAGAAAAAACTAATCCTAAAATTAAACTCATTACAAAAACAAAAACAGTTGAGATAAATGCAAACAAAACAACCGTTAAAAATTTAGACAGAATGAATTCTTTTTTACTTAAACCATCTATTAAATTTTGTTTTAAAGTTCCATAACTGTATTCATTTGCCATCATTGAAACAATTACAATAGCAAGGAAAAGCTTAAGAATAGCAGCCACATAAGTATTGAAGTGCCAGATAAAAGGAAAGTTGAAAATTCCCATTTCAGCCAAATGAAATTTGAACGGGCCAATATCAAATTTTATGGCAGCAATTAAAGCTATAAAAGAAAGTAATATGAAATAAGTTAAAGTCAATATTTTACTGGCTTTGTTCATCCAGATTTTTTGTAATTCTATAGAGAGAAGTCTTTTCATAACTTGGTTAGTTTTTTGGATTGGTGTTTTTTGTTAATTCTAAAAATTGAGCTTCAAGACTGTTTTTTCGTTTTACCAAATGATTTAAAACAACATTTTTAGAAAACAGAAATTGGTTTAACTCAGAAGCTGACAAGTCTGATTTTAGATAGACCAAAACTTTTCCATCTTCTTCTTTGATTTGTCCAACAGCATCATGATTGCTTAAAACCGATTTTAAAACTTCGTTGTCATTTGAAGAAACTTCGAAGAAACCTTCATTTGCAGCCATTCCGTCTACAGACCCAGAATACAAAACTTCTCCTTTTCTTAAAACAATTACTTCAGAACACACTTTTTCAACTTCATCCAATAAATGTGAAGCCAATAAAATAGTAGTTCCCTGCGAGGCAATTTTTTTGATAATATCTCGAATTTGATGAATTCCCTGTGGATCTAATCCGTTAGTTGGTTCATCTAAAATCAGAATTTCAGGATCATTTAAAAGTGCCGATGCAATTGCCAGACGTTGTTTCATTCCCAGAGAAAAGGTACTGAACTTGCTGTCTTTTCGTTCACTCAAACCAACCAATTCCAATTTTTCATTGACTTTGGCGTAATTGATATTTTTGATTTTGCAAACCAGTTTTAGGTTTTGCTCGGCAGTCATATAAGGATAGAAATTGGGTCTTTCTATAATGGCACCAACTTTTTTCAAAGCTTCATGGGTTTCTACATTGCCGTCAAACCAGCGATAATTGCCAGAAGATTTATTGACAACATTTAAAACAATTCCTAATGTAGTCGATTTTCCGCTGCCGTTTGGGCCAAGAATGCCATAAACACGACCTTTTTGTATTGTAAAAGATACATTTTTTAAAGCCTGAATTCGGCCGTATCTTTTATTTAGATTCTCAATGGTTAATATGGTTTCCAAATTTTTCTGGTTTTAGTTTTTAGTATGACGAGCCAAGTTGATTTTTGTTACTTTAATTTCTAACATTCAATCGTATTGATGTAAATTTGTAATAAAGATATTCAAAATGAGCGAGCCTTTAATGGTTTTAAAAAAACCTTCTTATCCTTTAACACAACCACTTTTAAGTTATTTGGAGCGATACGAACGTATTTCTAAAGTTTCTGTGTTTTATGATGACTTGCTTCGTTTTTCGGGATCGATAAATGTTTATGACAAACATGACAATGACACACTTTGGATTCGCGTTTATTACAGTGAATTTGAACGCAATGAAATTGACTTAAACCTTAAACGAATTTATTCACTTTTGCATTCTGATGGTAACAGCGAGATTATTCAATTTCTAAATATTGATGCAATTGATTACTGTACTTTTGGGAATTCCAAACCTTTCAGAATTAAAGTTCGAAACATTCTCAATGATAACTACGTTCATTTTTATATCAAAAAAGCCGATGCTTCCCGAATTTATGGTTTGGAATTGGAAGATATTTTATCACCGGATAAAATCAACTTTCTAGTTTATAATGATACTTTAATCGAAGAGCATATTATTGGAATTCCAGGAGACGTTTTTATGGACACTTTGCTGGATGGCTGTTCAGAAATGGAAAAAGCACAGATTGCAAAAGAGTTTGTAAAGTTTAATGAGCGCTGTATGATTCGTCTTTTGGGAGATATGAGGGCATATAATTATGTCATTGTTCCAATTCACGATTTTGATCAGGTGGTGTATAAAATCCGCCCGATCGATTTTGACCAGCAATGTTACGAAGGAAATTTTAAAGTATATCGTCCGCAATTTTTCAAGGAAAATTTCCCAATGATTCAGCTGATTAAAGAAAAACTAGAAGAACGTTCTATTATTCAATATAAAGACGAAGAAAGAGCGATCTTGGCAAAACGTATTCATTCAGCGGAAAACAGAATTAAAAAACTTCTGAATATCATGTGTCACGATACCATTTCAACCGAAGAGCATCTCAACCAGCTCAAAATGGAATTATATAGATATACCAACGATATGAAATTTAAAAATGCCAAATCAATGGGACATGTCATGCATGCAGCATTCGAATTTATTACACGTAATTTTAAAAATACTAACTTAGTTTAAAAGGGTTGAACCATATAAATCATATAAGTTCATGAAGTCTGCTTCTTAAATTTACTTATATGACTTATATGGTTTACAAAATTATAATCTTATGAAAAAATCTTTTTTAATAGCCGTTTCAATAGTTTTATTGGCTTGCAAACAGCAGTCCGGGAATGATTTAAAAGTGCTTTATTCGCTTCCAAAGAAATTAAAAGAAGTTTCAGGAATAACGTATTTTCCTGAGAACAATCTGCTTTATACCTTAGAAGACAGCGGTAATAAAAATGCTATCTATGCTTTAAATTCTAAAGGTAAAATAGAAAAAACGATTACGATTTCAAATGCCAAAAATGTAGATTGGGAAGACATTACAAAAGATAAAGCTGGAAATATTTACATTGGCGATTTCGGAAATAACGATAACGAACGTAGAGATCTGTGCATTTATAAAGTAGCAAAAAGTCAATTAAATAAAGATTTGGCTTCCGCCGAATATAAAATTTCATTTTCGTATCCGGAACAAAAAGAATTTCCGCCAAAGAAAAAAGAACTATTTTACGATGTAGAAAGTTTCTTTGAACACAACGGTTATTTCTACCTTTTTACAAAAAACAGAAGCAAAGGTTTTGATGGAACTGCTTTTATCTACAAAATAAAAAATGCTTCTGGAACTCAGAAAGCAATGAAAATAGGAGAGTTTAAAACCTGTAACAATTATAATCATTGTGTGTTAACGAGTGCGACAATAAGTCCTGACGGAAAAAAAGTAGCTTTGTTAAGTCACGACAAAGTTCTTTTGTTTAAAGGATTCAAAGGAGATTTATTTCATAAAGGAACTCAAACCCAAATAGAACTAAATCATTTTTCTCAAAAAGAAGCCATCGTTTTCAAAGACAACAACACCCTGTTAATCGCCGATGAAAAAGCCGATAAAATAGGAGGGAATGTGTATGAGTTTAGACTTTAAGGTTCTGAGATGCTAAGTTTCTAAGAAAAAAGTTAGCCACGAATTCACGAATTATTTGTAATTAAAATCCGTGAATTCGTGGCTTTTTTATCGCTATCTAAGAAAACCTTAGAACCTTAGTATCTTAGCACCTTTTTTAAAAGCTATATGCCGCTCCAAAAATAACCCTTCCAATTTCGTCAGGAGATTTAAAATATGATATTCTGGCAGTTAAAACATTAATTGCATTTAACCAAAGTCCTCCACCGTAATCGTGATGCCATTTTTTAGAATTTTCGCCATCAAGCCAAACCCGTCCGTAGTCAAAACCACCTAGAATTCCGTAAGTAAAAGGAGCAATAGTTTTTCGGATTCGGCCGATGCTTAAACGTAAATCGGAACTTTGAGAGAAATACGAACTTCCTAAAAAGCGTTCATTTCTAAATCCGCGTAAATCGGTATCGCCTCCTAGAGCCGCTCCTTGATAGAATTCATAATTATTATTGAAAATGGCTTTTCCTTTCAAATAACTTGCTAAAACAAGTTTACCAGTTTTGTCAATTTTATGTGTAAATCCTAAAGCACTTTCTAGAGTTGGAAAGTTTTTATTGGTTTCATCCAGATTAGTTGTCCAGGTTCCGGCAATCATAAAATACATTCCTAAAGTTGGTTTCGCAGCAAAATCAGAATTTTTGAAAAGATATTTCACTTTCAAACTTCCATAATTCTGAGTGTTAAAAACATCTGGATTTACAATATTTGGAAGATTAATAAAACGATTCTCAGTCTCTTCAACCGTCATTCTCTGGAATATAGGCTGAACGCTGAATTCACTTCCATATCTTCCAACATGTCTGATGGCTCCCGAAGCATTAAATTTTCTAATACGGACGCGATTGTAATCCAAACTTAAATCATCATCATATTTAGACTCATTTCCGTAGCCAAAATAATTCATGGCAAAATTTGGAGTCGTATAAAGTGATTCCACATCAATAACCCATTTTCCAAGTAATCCAGGGAAATGCGCCGCATAGTTAAACTCTAAACCGCCTGTTGCGAAATAATAAAAAGCATTTAAAACATGTCTTTGCGTGTACGGATTCTGTTTAAAATTATTAACCGTGTAATTTAAATTGATGCCCACTTTTACACCATCATCAGGGTTAAAACCAATATTTGGAAGACCAGAAACTACATTGTATTTCGGTTTTTCATAGTTGTATAAGTTAACATCGTAATCGTCTGTTAACTGTGTTTGGGTTTTAGAATCTAAATTATAGGTGTTTTCTTTTGATTTAAAATCGTAAACAATAACCTTTCTTCCATTTTCAATATTGTAAGTATCGTTGTTCTGACCGCCAATTAAACGAATTTTAATATTCGATTTATAATTTCCTTTCACTTCAAAAGTATCATTATCATCTAAACCGTAAATCCATAAATTTTTAGTTTTGGCATCGGTAACGGTTTTAGTGTATTGTAATTCGTCGCCTTCTTTTTTCGATCTGAAAACTTGAATTTCAATGCTTTTCTTTGCATTATGATTCAAAACAAATTTGTCTTTTTTATCTGTTCCGGCAATCATAACAGTTCTGCTTAAAACATCAGCATAAATGGCAGCATATTTCTGAAGCTCTCTTTTTCTGTTTTTTAGTTTTCGGATAATTTCGTCAACCGTTTCATCCTGAACTTCTTTAGGCATATTTTTAAAAGACTTTTCAATATCAGCATCCGATAAATTGTCCTGAATATATTTTGCCTGCTCAATCCAGTCTTTTTGGTCAGCCGTTTTTAAGAAAGCCAAATCCTGAGGATAAGGTTCTCTGCTCAGCCATTTAACGTTGCCAATTTTATCCTTAAAAGTTCTCATGTGTCGCAATGCCGGGATATTCATTAAAATAGAAAGCAAAGCACCATCATATTTTACAAAAGCCTGATCGCGATCTCGCGGAATTGGTTTATAAATTACTTTTCCGTCCTTTTTAAATTCGGCCCAACGCCATTGATCACTATGTCTGTCCCAGTCGCCAATTAAAATATCAAACAAACGGGCTTTTATGTATTCTTTTTCGTCAACCGAATATTTTTCATCTTTATGAAGATTCAGCATGACATCATCAGTTCCAATAATATTACTTGGATTTCCGAAGTTTTTTCCATCTAAATGATTATCAGCTGGTCTTTCTTCAATCATATACAACTGATCTCCAAAACCTGCATTAAATTCGCCCAGACCATTTTGTCTCGGAATATAATATAAAATCGGATTGGTGTGCAGTAATCCAATTTTGTTGGACATACCGTCAATTGCATAAGGAGCGTATGGATGAGAAGTGGTGTAAAAATCAAATAAAAAACTTTCGGCATACGTATCTTCAAAATCATTTACTACATATTGATCTTTAAAAGCAACAGATTGTAAAAATACTGTCGCACTTTTTTTCATGCCTCGCATGACAAATTCACGACCTTTTGGATCTGACATTCTCAAAGAGACAGACTGATGTCCTCCACCTTCGCGAATAGGCTTCAAACCTCCTTTTAAAGTATCAACAGTTGCTACAGTGGCCTCAATTGGCATACTGTAATATTTTCTGTAATGTTTTCCGAATAAAAAACTATGAAACCAGCTTTTATCCGTCATTTTTGGCGAATAGATAGAAGTGGTAATTTTGGATGGAAATTTATTCGAAAGATCCGAAGCCCAGTTAATTTCTTTGGCTTTTATAATTTCGCGTTCAAAAAGCAGTTTTTCTTTATTATTTTCATTTCCATAGAAAGAAACTTTAGCATCGCCACTTTTAAAAAGAGTTAAAGTAGCGTAACCATTTCCTCCGTACGAAAAATCATTTTCGTTTATAGCTCTCGCCGCTTCAGATTTAGATCCCGCACCACTAATAATTTGCTGAATATTTTCATTGCTGATATATTGCAGATTATGATCGTGACCCGAAACTACAATTACATTTTTTTGCTTTTGCAAAAGCGTTTTAATTCGCTTGGCATAAATTGTATATTGTTTATTTTGAATATCCTGCGGACTAACACCGGAAGTTTTTCTCAATAAATTAATAAAAGATCCAATGACAGGTAGCGGAATTTTTTTCTCTAATGGAAATAATTGTTTTTCCAGTGAAAATTGTCCACCGTGAGTTCCGTTGCTCAACAAAGGATGATGAATTGCCAAAACAACCGTTTTTTCCTGATTTTTGTTTAAAAGGCCTTCTAGTTCTTCAAAAAAAGCTTCTCTTGTTTTAATTTCGCAATTATCGTTAATTGTTGGATGATCGTCCCAATCTTCTAGAAACCATTCGCTATCAATAGTTATTAACGTTGTAATACTATCAATTTTGACATCTTCTATTGGACATGATTTTCTTGGAAGAAATGCTTTCTTGTCGTTTAAACGTTTGGTCACAAAATCAGCTTGTAATTCTAGGCCTTTAATACCGCTGTACCAATCGTGATTGCCGGGAATAAAAATAGTTTTTCCTCTGTAACCATCTGCCAGCTTTAATTGATTTTTCAGTTTGGTTTCGGCTAAAGCCTTATCTCCAGACTTTTTATCACTTGGAAAACCTTTCGGATAGATATTGTCTCCTAAGAAAAGCAAAGTAGATTTTTTACTCGCTTTTTTCAGTCTTTGATGTAAAAGTTCGAGTGTTTGCTGTGCCTGTTCTTCGTCAGCATTTCCAGCATCTCCTACAAGAAAAAACGTATGGTCAATTTTTATGGTATCGGTTGCGTTTTCATTCTCGATAGAACTTACATTTTTTCCGTATTGGGGCTTGTGAGTTGCACAAGAATAAACGAGGGAAAGCAGCAATAAAGTAACCGTTCCAGTTTTAATTTTGGCAATAAAATGATTATCCAAAAACAATTTCATAATTTAGTGGTATAAAAATATTCTTTATGAATCTAATAGAACAATCCGAGGATTTCGTCAGTAATTTACTCAAAGATAAACTTTCTAATTTATATTCTTATCATAATTTTAACCATACTTTCACTGTAGTTACTGCGGTAAAAGAACTCTGTAAAAAAGAGGATGTTAAAGATGATGATAAGGAAGCGCTTTTGGTTGCTGCTTGGTTTCATGATGCAGGATATGTAGAAGGTTATGAAAATCATGAAAAAGCGAGTGTTAAAATAGCTGCTGATTTTTTACGCGAAAAAGGTAAATCGGAAGAGTTTATTGCATTGGTTTCAAGTTTGATTCTAGCAACAGTTAAAGAATATGAACCTAAAACGCATTTAGAAAAGATAATCAGAGATGCCGATTATGCTCATTTAATGGGAGAAGAATACACTACAACCTGCGAATTATTGCGTTTGGAATTAAAAAACACAGGAATTGTAAGTTTCTCCAATTCGGAATGGACAAGAGAAAACTTAAACTTTTTACTAAACAAACATCGCTTTTACACCGATTATGCTCTTAGAAAATGGCAGCCATTAAAAGAAAAAAATCTGCTTTTGATTCAGAAGAAAATCAATAAACAAGAGTTAAAAGCGGCCGCAGCAATTGAAGAAGAAAATAAAAAGAAAGAAAAAGTAGAAAAACCAGATCGCGGCATCGATACTCTGTTTCGTGTTACGCTTGGAAATCATACTCGCTTAAGTGGCATTGCCGACAGCAAAGCCAATATTTTATTATCAGTAAATGCTATTATTATTTCAATAGCTTTATCTTCTATTATTCCAAAGTTAGATAGTCCTAAAAATGCACATTTGGTTGTCCCAACTTTCATCATGCTGATGTCAAGTGTAATTACAATTATTTTTGCGATTCTTTCTACAAGACCCAAAGTGACATCTGGATTTTTTACACGAGAAGATGTTGAAGCCAAAAAAGTAAATTTAATGTTCTTTGGAAATTTTTATAAAATGCCTTTGGAAGATTATGACTGGGCCATGAATGAAATGATGAAAGACCGAGATTATCTGTATTCAACCATGATAAAAGATTTGTATTATCTGGGATTGGTTTTACAACGAAAGTACAATTTACTGCGTATTGCTTACAACTTCTTTATGTTCGGGTTGATTATTACGGTTATCTCGTTCGTAATTGCTTTTAAATCGATTTAAAATTTGGACACAGATTTTACTGATTCGCTATCGCGAAGACGCGGATAAAAACGGATTTTTAATTATCAATTCATCAAAATAAAATCTGCGTTCATCCGCGTCTTCGCGATAGCGAATCAGTTTCATCCGCGTTCCATAAAAAAAAGCCCAACTTTTAGTTGAGCTCATCTAATAAATCTTGATAAGTTATCTTTTTTACTGCAGAGTTTGAAGTGTTATTAATCACTTTTACACGAATGGCTCTTAAACCAGAAACTCCCTGAAGATCTTCAACTTCAAATTGTTCTATTGCCGGTTCTAGAATTTTTTTATGCTGTAAATATTTGATGTATTTTAAATATTCTGCTTCTTCGCTGTTTTGAGAATATACAATCGTGATTTTCTCTTTTTCAGTAATTCTTTCACTTGTTCCTTTAATATGCGATTTATCGATTCGTTTTTTAACGACTTCATATCTCGCATTATAAGTTCCATCAACATCAAAACGTTTTTCATCCATTCTAAAACGGATAGAAAGCGGCGAACTGAAAACCAAAATCAAAGAAGTTACATCCAATTCGTATGGAAGCGATTCTTTCAATTGATGATGTTCTAATTCCATTTCACACAAAGTCTGCAATTGCCATAAACGAAGATTATGCAGATACATAATGTCAAATGGTTTTGTAGGCGAAATTGAAGCTCCGATATATAAATTGTGTTCTACACCATCTGTTTTAAAACGCTCATAATAATGCGGATAAATCTGCTGTGCTTCCACTTGTTTTTTATCTAAAACCGTTGCCAGTCTTTTATTAATGATTGACATAGCATTGTCAAATTTCTTTCTTTCCTGATAAAACATTCCTGTTTTTTCGTCCAGAGTTTCAAAGTAGAGTTTTTCTAATTTTTCGCTTTTAGGGTTACTTTTTGTGTTTTTAAGTATCGGATGAATTTCTTCTTCTATATATCGCTGAATATGCTGTTCTGTATCCGCTTTTAAAGGAAAATCCAATTCGCTTCGCAATGATTCCAGTTCAAATTTTCTTTGCTCCAGAAGAACCAGATTTGAGTTTGCTTCTTGATTATCGAAAATTTCCAAAAGTGCAGAAAGCTGACTTTTTAAATCAATTTTTACAGTTTCATTTCTGTGTTCAGAAGAACCTTTTATATCAATCTGACCATAAAGTGGGAATACATTCTTAAATACAATTTCTTTAAAAATATAATCTTTTGTATGGTTTATATTTTGGAAATAGTTTTGAGATTCTTTCCTGAACTTCCAATATACGCTAGGATGAATCGTAGTATATTCTCGCTGAATAATCGCTTCAATCTGATGCTGCATATCGGTATTGTAACGATCAATGGTATCCGTTAAATACGGAAGAACCAATTCTAGTTTTGTAGCATTTACACTGTTTAAATCTCTAGCATTTTCAGAAACCAATTCAATTACGCCTAATAAATGACCATCTTTTGTAACTGGAGCAAAAACACAGCTCTGAATTCCTTGTGTTAATAAATGTTCGCCTAAATGTTTGTTTGTTGATTCTTCGATAAACTTTTTGACATTTGAAATTACAAAAGGCTCATTTTTATCGAGAAGGTTTTCAAATGAACAACCAAAAAAAGCATTCTTACAATCTACTTCCTGATCCGTGTGAAGTAAAAAACTTGTGATTTGTTTGTCGAATTTAATAGGTCTAATGAACTTTTCTTCTTCAGGATTATAAATAATAAAACCAACTTTTAGACTCGGAATTTTAAAAATAGATCTAAAAATGTTTTCCAGAATATTATCAGAGTCTAGGCTTTTTGTATTTGGTTTTAAAAGATTACTCTTTAATGTAGAAATTGCACTTTCGGTGGTAGCATCAAAAAGAGAGACAATTCCAAAACCTTTTAAAATCCAGCTTCCCGGAGGAAATTTCGATTTCCACAACTCAATATCGTTGTAGTTATCAATCAATTGATCGATATCTTGTTGTGTTAATTCTACAGAGCTGTCAGTTGGAGTAATTTCCATGAAATCTGCATTGTACAAAATACGATAGTGTTTTTCGACACCTTCCTCATCTGGAATATCGTAGAAAAAAGGTTTATTAAAATCAATATTATAATTATAATAGTACGCTAATATCAAACAGCAGTTATTTACATAAAATTGATGATCATCAAAATCACGAATTTCCATATAAAATTCATCTCCAGCGTTTTTTAGAATTTTTTTAAAACGCTCTGTATAATTAAAGGAGATATTTTGAAAGGGAATGGTAACAGCTTTTATTTCGTTCTGGGTTAAAGCAGTAGGAAATAAATCGGCTAAGATATTTTTGATTAAACCTTCATTCTCCTTAATAATCGAATAATCTTGAATTCCAGTTCGAAGCTCTGGAATCAATTCAATTTGTTTGAGAATAGCTTTAGCGTAGTTGGATCTATAATCGACGTCAGACAAGGCAATTTCTTCAAATGATTCAATTAGCTTATGAAATGATATTATCGTAGTGAAAGGACTTTCTTTGAAAAATTGAATATCCATCTTGTTTATTTTTTAATGCAAAATTAAGGATAAATTAAGAATCAACGACATTTTACGATTTCTTTCCTTTATTATTCCATAGATAAATTCCTTATTTGACGGGCATTTCTAAAATCAGTTATTTGTTTTAACAAAATATTAACTTAGTAAATAACGGAACGATCGTTCCGTTATAATATCTTTGTGCCATAATAATTGAATAATCAATAACTTAAATAACAAATAAAATGAAAAATTTAGAAAACAAAGTTGCAATCGTAACAGGTGGAAACAGCGGAATTGGATATGCAGCTGCAGCAGAATTAGCATCAAAAGGTGCAAAAGTAATTGTAACAGGAAGAAACAAAGAAGCTTTGGCAAAAGCCGAGACAGAATTAAATGTTACTGGAATTGTAGCAGATCAATCAGATCTAAAATCGATTGATAATTTGGTTGAGGAAGTAAAAGGAAAATTCGGAAAAGTTGATATTTTATTTTTGAATGCAGGAATTGCAGCTTTTGCTCCAGTAGATGCAGCCTCAGAAGAACATTATGACAGTATAATGAATGTGAACGTTAAAGGAGTTTATTTTACTGTTCAAAAAGTGTTGCCAATTTTAAATGATGGAGGTTCTATTATTTTTAATACTTCTGTAAATGCTCAATTGGGAATGCCGGGTTCAAGTGTTTATGGAGCAAGTAAAGCAGCAGTTTTATCCTTAAACAGAATCTTTGCCGCTGAATTAGCAGGAAGAAAAATCAGAGTTAATGCCGTTTCTCCTGGCCCAATTGAAACACCTCTGTATGCAAAAGTAGGTTTAGAAAAAGAAGAAGTAGAAGGTTTAGGAGCTGCTTTAGGGCAAAAGATTTTATTAAAACGTTTTGGACAAGCTGCTGAAGTAGCAAAAACTATTGCTTTCCTTGCTTCAGATGATGCATCATTTATTACAGGAACAGAGATTGTTGTTGACGGTGGACTTACTGTAAACACTGTATTGTAATTTTTTTGACTAATTCAGGAACGATTGTTCCGTTTAATGATTACCTTTGTAACGAAAATTAATTTGGATATCATGGCTAGAACGAAAGAATTTAATGAGGAAAAGGCTTTAGATAAAGCAATCGAAATTTTTTGGCATAAAGGATATAACGGAACATCTGCCCAAGATTTGGTAACATATTTAGGTTTAAGCCGTTCGAGTTTGTATGATACTTTTGGAGATAAACAAAAGTTGTTTTCCAAATCTTTACAGCGTTATCAACTACAGGCTCAGAATACTGTAAAAGAACTTTTAGAAAAGTCTGAAAATGTCAAAGAAACATTGCGGGATATTTTTAAACAAGCCGTAATCGAAAGTTTAGAAGACCGAATTACAAAGGGTTGTTTCATGGTTAACTCTTCTGTTGAGTTGGCTATGCATGATGAAGAGATTGCAAAGATTGTCAAAGATAATAGTCAGACCATGGAATTAGTTTTTACAAATGCCGTTAAAAAAGGGCAGGAGTCAGGACATATTTCCAAACAGCTTGACGCGAAAGTTTTAGCTCGATTTATCTTCAATAATTATTCGGGTATTCGTGTTTTGGCAAGAACGGGAGAAAGAGATAAACAAGTTTATGATGATATTGTAAAAGCAGTATTTTCTGTATTCTAAAGTAAAAAGCTATATTCTAAAAAAGGCAGTCAAATTTTTGACTGCCTTTTTTGGGTTAAGATTTTAAGCAATTGCATTTATAATTTTACAGAGCTTAGGGTTATAAAATTTGAAGCTCCGCGTCCGCGAAGAAGATAGGTGTATTCTATGTTGTTAGAATCAATAATTTTTAATTCAGTACTATAATCTTGATTGCCATAGAAGCTAAATTTGTCATTTTCTGTATTTTCTAAAATAAAAAAAGTAGGATTAGAACTTGTCCCAGCACTTACTTCAATTGGCAATTTATTACTCCATGGTATTGAGTTTGTGATATTTTTGAATGATACAATTTTAAAAGCACCACTATTGTTCTGCAATTGAATTTTTATTGTTTTATAATCTATAGAAGTGTCTGCAATAGATATTTTTGGATCAAATTTCTTTTCTATTTCCGTCAACGCGTATGAAATATTTGAGTTCAGTAATTTTTGTCCTTTATAGGCATAGGTTTTAGAAAGTTCGTAATCATCATTAACCGCTTTTTTTAATTCTGTTTTTGAGATAGCAATAATATCTAAATTTGCTTTGTGATCATTGTAGCATTCTTCTATTCCTGTATTGGTTGAGTTGAGAAAAAAGCCTGGGATTAAGGTAAAAACAATTTTTTCAGGATATACTTTTTCTACTTTTAGATACATTTTAGATTCTGAATCATCCTTTTCTACATTATTCAATGTATAAATTTCATTGCTTTTTGCATTATCAATTTTATAATACATGCCTTGAACGGTTTCAGTAAAATATATTTTGCTTCGTTTTTCATGATCATGCTCTTTTAGGGCTTCTCCTCCAAAATAAATTATAGAAGCAAAAAGTAATAATATGGGTAAAGTATAAGTATACCAAGGACTGCGAACTTTTATTTCTCTCCTTTTTATTTCGTGAATGAATGGCATAGGAAGTTCATACAATTCTCCATGTTTTCTGATTCCCCAAATTTTTCCTATTCCAAAAAATGGAATAAAGTAAATATGAACATATTTTTGACGAATTTCGATCATGTAGTCTGTATCGTCTATTAATCCTAATTCGTTAGGATGAATTTCTTTAATCTTAAAATTTCGATGACCGAAAACTATCATATAAAAATGGTTTAGTTATGCAAAGAGTTGGGGTAGTTTAATTTGATGAAAATTAAAATATTGGCGAATGTATTAAAAAATGTTAAAATATTAAGTAAAATTTAGTAAGGATTTAGTACTTAAAATTAGCGCTAGAACTTCTAAAGAAATTATCAAAAAAAAACGGCAGTTACATTTGTAACTGCCGTTTTCTGTATTAAGTAAGTAATAGAAAATGAAAACTTCTTAGCTTTTTTCTTCTTTATTGAAATAAACTAAGTAGTAATACATTTGTTTTTCTTCATCCCAGCCTTTTTCAACAAATTTTTCTGCACTTTCAGGGTTGATAAAATCCATTTTAATCTGAATATGAGTGTCCAGATTAATTACGTTTTTAATCGATTTTCTAGCGTCAGAAACTGCTGCATTGGCAATAGGGAATGAGGTTACATCTTCGATGCTGTATTTTTCTCCTTTATCCACTTTATAGTTTTTGAATTCAGGAATTAATTCAGGATTGTCTAGTACTTCATTCAAGAAATTCTGCTCCTCAAACTGATCATTTTTAGCGAAATAATTCACAGATCGGTTCATAAACATTACTTCCTCTTTCTTGTCTTCTGCTGGCAAAACCACGTCTTTTGCGAAGTTTTGACAGAATTTTAAATATTTTTTAGTGATGAAATTTTCATCTTCAAAAGCGTCTACAGATAAAAAGTGCTCTAACCAGTAACGAGCATCATAACGGTTGCTGTCTACAGTTAAGATTTTATATCCTTCTTCTTTTTTAAAGTTAAAAATTAAACATCCTTTGTCTAATTTATTAAGGTTGATTCCTTGTTGTAAGATCATTTCAAGATTACTTTCTTTTTCTTCAAATTGTAAAAAGTCAGCTTGCAACTCGCTTTTGAAAATTCCGATAGCATCAACTACATTATTGTCAATACTTAGATTGGTTAAATAAGTAACATAAACCTCTCCGTTTTTAATATGCGGATGATTTGACTGCTCGTACAAATGCTTTGTGATATTTTTAGAAACCTCATGCACATTGGCAGGATTAGTAAAAATCTCAGTTGCATATTTAAACATGTCGTTGTAGTCCAAGTCCACTTCGTGTGCAAACTGATAATAGTTTTCTTCTTTTTCTCTAAAAGGCTTAAAAAAGAATTCTTTTATCAAAGGAACAATTTCGTCATTAAGATTAAATGGCTGCTCTGATAAAAAAATAGCTTCGTTACGGCTTTTATTTCCTACGCGATGTATAGAAAGCGTATCGATGTGGGTGTTGAATAGGTTGATCATTTTTTTGAGTTGCTGAGATTCTAAGTTTCTAAGATTCTAAGTTTTTTTAGTTACTGTCTTTTAATTTTCTGATTAATGACGCTAACATTCTTTCAATCTCTCGACTATCCTCATATAAAAGGTTAAATTCTTCTTCGTTTATATAAATAATATTTTTTGCAATTTCGAGTTGAGTCTGCATCTCAAATATGGAACCAAGAGAGATATATAAAAATCGTAAAAAATCTTTAGTGGTTTCTCTACCTGATCCTTCCGCAATATTGCTCGGAATTGAAACTGAACTTCGACGTATCTGTGAAGTTAATCCAAACATTTCTTCTTTTGGAAATGTACGTGTTGCTTTGTAAATTTTGGTAACTAAGGACATTGACTTTTGCCAAACTAAGATTTTTCTAAAATGACTCATTTTCTTATTTTTAAATTAATTTTAAAAATAAGAAAAATCCCTCAAATTTAAAAACTTAGAATCTTAGCGTCTCAGTATCTTAGCAACTCACGTCAGTTCCAATTCTCCTCAAATCCATAATCTTCGAAGCTATCATCCCCTTCGAACATATCAAGATCATCTTCGTCTAAGTCGTCTTCAAATTCTCCGTAGATGTCGTTGTGCATATCATCGGCTTCGAAGTTTTTTTCGATAGCGTCTGAAGGCATTTCTCCATGAGAAAATAACGTTTCAGGATAAGTTGCTCCTACAGCTTCATCTTCAACAGCAGCCAATTCTACTAAGAAAGTCCACATACTGATGAAATCGTAAACGTAGATAATTTTTGTGTTTTCTTTATCTAAGATACTAGATAACGGATAATCGTTCATGGTTCTTATTTCTCCAGGAACATCTCCTGTATCAAAAAGCGGAATTTCATCTTCTTGATTCCAAGTATCATCGCAAGTATAAAATGAAGCCACTTCTGAGCCGTCAAAGCCAAAAGCGTTGAAGATTGCATTGTGTAAATCCTCAAGAGTATCTTCCTCAAGAATAGCAATGTCTCTAAAAATATCTTCTTCGGCGTCTAGAATTACTCTAAATTTATAAACCATAATCTTTGTTTTTATTGAGAGGTCAAAGGTAAAATATAAAAAACGAAATACGAATTGTGAATTGAGATTTGTTGAAAAGATTTTAATCTTTTGATTTACTGTTGTTTATTTAGCTGGTGCTCCTGCAAGGTTTTCAAAACCTTGTAGGTATAATTTTAATACCATTACAAACTCACAAGGTTTTGAAAACCTTGCAGGAATAGGGATTAGAATTACTTCCCAGTGAATCTCTTTCGAATTTTATGATAATGTTTGTGATAAGTGCTATGACTCGGATAACTTCTACTTGACGTCATATTGTTGAAAATCAAAGCGGTTACAAATAATATAAGTACGCCAACCAATACTGGTGAAATTACATACATATAACCTAAACCTTTTATTTGTGCAGAACCTGTAACGGCAATTAAGGCCGTTGCGCCTCCTGGCGGATGGAGTGTTTTGGTAATCTGCATAAAAATAATAGAAAGCGAAACTGCCAATGGAGCAGAAATCCAAACAATATCTGGAACAAGTTTATTTATGGTAACCCCTATAAAAGCTGAAATTAAGTGTCCTCCAATTAAATTTCTTGGCTGTGAAAAAGGACTCTGAATAATTCCGTAAACCAAAACGCTGGATGCTCCAAAAGAACCAATCAAATATACAACATCACTTCCTGAAAAATGAGATGCTTCTAAATAAGCCAAAATTCCAATTCCAACAAAAGATCCTAAAAACGACCAAAAATGTTCTTTGTAATCAATTAAAGTTTCTTTATAAAGAATATAACGTGTTTTGCGATAGCTTCTTTTTAATTTTTGAGTTGGCATAATTTGATATTCAATTGTGGTATTATTAGCCACGAATTCACGAATTTTTTACGCAAAACATATTAGAGAAATTAGTGAATTTGTGGCGAAAAAAATTATTTCGTCAAGCTTGGAGCGTAACTGTATACGGTATATGGATAAATTGTTTTTGCTGTATATTTTGAAATTAAACAAACTGCCAAAATTGGTAAAAACAAAGTATAATCATTTGTTAAACCGCATACCAAAAAGATGGCTGTAAATGGAGCGTGGATGCTTGCGCTTAAAACTGCGGCCATTCCGATAATCATAAAGTTTACTGGAATCACATTTACATGAAAGAAGCTGTTTAAGATAGAAGCTAATAACAATCCTAAAAAAGCACCGATAAACAAACTTGGCGCAAAAACACCTCCGTCGCCTCCTGATGCCAGTGTAATTGAAGTTACAATTGGTTTTAAGATCAATATTGCAATAAAAGTTAGTGCTAAAGTTATGGTTAACGGAAGCTGACTTGAACTGCCGAAAATCCCTTTGATTGCATGATATCCTTCTCCATATAATTGAGGAAAAAAGAATAACGAAATACTTAAAACAGCTGAACCAATAATGATTTTATAATAATGGGTATCGATTTTTCCGAATTGTGATTTGATGAATAAAACACATTTAGTCAAATAAACCGAATTCATACCTGCTAAAATTCCCAAAAGAATAAAGTACGGAATCGCTTTTAAGTGCCAAGTTGTAACAGATACGGCAAATAAAGGTTCTTCTTTTAAAATGGTCAATAAACCAAATGCAATCGAAACTGCAATTACATTTGAGATAATAAAGGCACGAGTCACTTTTCTGGAAATTACTTCAAAAGCAAATAAAATTCCCGCAATCGGACTGCTGAAAAGTGCTGTAACTCCCGCAGCAACTCCCGCACAAATTAATTCGGTTTTGTATTGACGGAAAACATTTTCTTTTTCATGCGCAACAGAACCAATTGTTGCTGTAGCTACTACTGTCGAAACTTCGATTCCTGTTGAACCTCCGAAAATAACAGTTAATAAACCATTTATAAAGTGAGATGGAATTTTATAAGAGGGAAGATTTTTTTTAGTCTGTGTACTTTCAAAAACTTCTTTAATTCCTTTATTTTCTTTTTTCTTGAAAAGATACTGTCTCAGAAAATAAATTACAGATAATCCAAAAACTGGAAAAATAATGTAGAATACTGGATGAACCGATACCTCGTGAAAGAAGATTTCTTCGTAATATTCGGTTATTTTTTTTAGTGAAATTCCGAGAAAGGCTGAAAGAAAGCCAATTAAAATAGAAACAATAACTAATTTTCGGAATTTAATGAATTGATGATTTTTTTTGATTTGCGCCGTTTTGTTCATCAGAAGTAAATTTGAAATCGCACTTTTTTTATGCGGATCACAAAATTAAGCATCAAATTCGGTTTTTTATAGGAAATCTTTAATTTAGTGTGTTAAAATGAATATAAACAGGAAAATTCTCTCAGTGTAAGATTTTGCCACGAAGGCGCTAAGGCACTAAGTTTTTCAAGTTTTTTTCTACGGCGAATTGAATTGCCTCCAGCTTTAGCTGGAGGTATAAAATTTGAAATGTAAAAGGCTTTAGCCAAACATCCAAATTGTTTGGCTAAAGCCTTGTTAGTATAATTCTTGTGATCATCCAGCTAAAGCTGGACGCAATTCAATTTTAAATATTTAAAAAATAAAAAAACTTAGTGCCTTAGAGCCTTCGTGGCAAAAAACTTACCTCTCATAAAACTCAATCGGAAGTAAATCAGGATCAGCAATAAAAGTGAAGCGTTTTTCAGTTGTTTCATCAATTCTAATGGGTTCTGATTCTATATTTTTGGAAGTTAAAAAAGCAATGGTTTCTTCCAGATTGATCACTTCAAAAGCCAAATGGCGCAATCCAACAGCTTCTGGTCTTGAAGGTCTTTTTGGCGGATCTGGAAACGAGAATAATTCAACCACATAAGAACCATTTAAAGCCAAATCTAATTTATAAGACTGACGTTCTTCGCGATAAATTTCTCTAATAATAGTAAGACCCAAAATCTGAGTGTAGAAATATTTCGATTTTTCGTAGTCGGAACATAAAATGGCGATATGATGAACTTTGTTGAGAGTAAGCATTATGATTTGGATTCAGGTTCTTGATTTAATTTTCGAATAACTTTAGCTGGATTTCCAACAGCAAGCGAATTGTCCGGAATATCTTTTGTTACAACAGAGCCAGCTCCAATAACACAGCCTTTTCCAATTGTAACGCCAGGGCAGATAACCGAATTGCCGCCAATCCAACAATCGTCTCCAATTGTAACCGGATAAGCATTTTCTAATGTTTTTCTTAATTCAGCGTCAAGAGGATGCGAAGCAGTATAAATTTGAACATTGGGAGCAATAAATACATTAGATCCAATAGTTACAGGTGCACAGTCCAGAACAACACAATTTACATTAAAATAAACGTTGTCTCCACAGAAAATATTATAACCGTAATCACAATGAAACGGAGGTTCAATATATAAACCGGCTCCGGCGTTTGGAATTAATTCTTTTAAAATTTCTTTTGCTTTTTTGGTAACTCTGTATTCTTTTACATTTAAGCTGTGCAAAAGATTTTTGGCTGTTCGACGGCCTTTTACTAATTCCGGATCAAAGGCATTATAATATTCGCCAGAGATCATTTTTTCTTTTTCTGTTTTCATTATTGAATGTTATTCTTTTCGAGAATTTGATCTAAAGAGTCACTTCCCCAACCTGTATTCATATTTTTGTTCTGTTTTCTTGTTTCTAGTATTCTTTTATTGATATCATTATCTTTAAAAGAAATTAAAGTTTGTACAATTTGGGTATAAACATAAGTATTGTCTTCTTTTCCTAATCTTTTAAAAAGTGGCTCAATGAAAATAGGGTCTTTTAATTCAAAAACTTTTTTGCAATATATTTCAAATTCAATAACCTTAGCTTCCGAAATTTTGTTTGTAATTATCTCATAAGCTAAATCCTTATCGTTTATTAAAATAAAATTTAAGATTGTTTCATCTAAATTTTCACCAAAGATATTTTCATTACTAATTATAGAAAGTGGAGTTTGGTTCTCAACTATATAATTTGGTTTTAACTTTTTTTTACTTAGTAGATAAGTTTTCGATGAATCTATTTTTAAAAGATATTTGAAACCATCCAGCGTGAGAACATTTTCCTCTTCCCAAATTTTCCAAAGTAAATTATCATAAAGAGTGAATTTGTTCAATATGATTGCATCATAAACAAAGTTTATATGATATTTTTTTATGTTTGGATTTTTAACTTTTGTAAATGTGTAGCTTAATAATTCTAAAGCTTTAGGACTTTTAAAAGCTGCAATTGCAATATATAATTCTCTCCATTCATTATCATAGTGTGTGTCGTTAAGGCTGGAATTAAGATTATCTTCTAAAAATTCTTGAAACCTTAAGTCTGGAAAATTTTGTATTGCTTTATAGGTATAGAAATTGCCAGCATCATCGTCTTTATTATTTAAAATAAGTTCAATATCTTTTTCATTTTTATATTTGGCGAGAGTTACTAAAGCACTTTGATTATTAAATTTAGTTACTAATTCTCTAACTTTTGGATATAATAATTCAGTTGTTTCCGCTTCTTCAATAGCACGAAATCTTGAATCAAGATTATTTTCTTTATAAATTAAAAGACTGTCTAATGTTTTTAGTTCTTTTTTATTCAGTTTTTTAACTTCATCATCAACATAACTTGGAGTAACAAGATTTATAAAAAAATCACCTACTTTTTCTACAGATGCTGTACATCCAAATTGAGTTTCTATTGCGGAGTCATCCTTTATATGATCTTTTACAATTGGAAATAAATCGATTTCTTTATAATCTAATAAAGCCCAGAAAGAATAACATCTCACAACTCCATTAGTATGATTTGTCAGGGTTATTAATTCCTCTTTTGAAGCATTTTTTTTTAATTCTTCGAAGTTGTCATATTGTTTGGGCCTCATTCCAGAAGCATATACTGCAGAGCCCATCAAAATATTGACTTTTTCTATTTTTAGTACAATTTGGCTTGTCTTTTTTCTAATTTTAGATTTATTAGAATCAATTTTCGCGTAGCAATTTGTGCCTAAAATAAAAATGATAAGATATAATGCAAAAATCGAAATTCTAAAAACTGATTTATTCATAAAAATTAAATAGAGTGAATTCGTTTACATTTTCGTCTTGGCAATTTTATCGTGCATTTTAGGAACTTCCTGCAATGCAGCAGAGCAATACCAAGGCGTTAGTTCGGCTTCGAGTAAATTGGCTTTTATGGCGGGATCTGTTTCTACAAGTTTTTTTGCTTCTTCTACAGTCTCTACATTAAAAATATAAATACCACGATAATTTCTGTCGTTTTTCATAAAAGGGCCGGCAACAGCTAGTTTTCCTTCTTTAGCCAGTTTGTTGATATTAGCCATATGACCTTCAAACAATTTTTTGGTTTCTTCTTTCGATACAGTTGTATTGCTTCCTGATTTTAGCAAACAGAAAACATATTTTTTCATTCCATACTCATCAGCATTTAAGGATTTTGCCAGTTTTTCATCATATTTGATTTCAGTTTCCTGTGCAAAGCCGATTGTATTTAGCAATAAAAAAGTGAATAAAAAGAAAGTGTTTTTCATATTTTTTGAGTCTAAATGAAATATATCAAAACTAAGTTACTTAGTTATTTAATAATTTTTTCAAAATAACAATCTGCCCCAAATGATACACGTCATGCTGAATAATACCATGAATGTGTTCGTAATATGTGTGACCATTATTAACGTATATTTTGGCTAGATCTTCATCGTCAAAACTTTCAAAAAAAGTGTTCCATGATTCCTGTGATTTTGCCAGTGTCTGCAGCGATTGTTCCCAAGCCACTTCAGAAGGATCTAAAACAGGTACAAAATAATTATGATCCGGTGTTACAATAACTTCACCCTGCATGCGCTCTAAAATGTTTCTTCTCCATTGTATCAAATGATTTACAATTTCCCAAATCGTGTTTAGATTTGGATTTGCTTTTTTATAAGCTTGTTCTGCCGTTACATTTTTTAAGGTATTAGCCAGATTAACTTCCAGCCAAGGATTTCCATTATAAATGGATTGATATAGATTCGAAATTCGTTTACTTTCTGACATATATGATGATTTTGGAATTCCTAGCTAAGATACAAATTAGATAATTACAACTCATCCTCGAAAATCTACAATTGGGTTATTATATATTTTTTAACAGGAATTGTTAAAATACATTTGCTTCATCAAAAAACAAAAATGATATGAAAACCAAATTATTTTTTACAATTAGCTTTTTACTTTTTACAGCTTTATTTTTTGCTCAAAATACAATTTCTGGGAAAGTAGTCGATCAAAAAGGAAAACCAGTTGCCGGTGCAAATATTTATATTGACGGAACTTATGATGGAGCAACAAGTTCTGAAACTGGGGAATTTTCTTTTGAAACTACTGCTCAGGGAAATCAATTTATAGTAGCGAGTTTTTTACTTTTCGAAACTTATAAGAAAGAAATCGATGTTGCCAATTTTAAAGATCAAACCATAAAATTAAGAGAAAACATGAATGCTCTTGATGCAGTTGTCATTACAGCCGGAACTTTGGAATCTGGTGAAAAAGCGAGAATTTCCGTTTTAAAACCTTTAGATATTCTTACAACGGCAGGTTCGAATGGAAATATTGTTGCGACATTGCAGACCTTGCCAGGAACACAAACTGTTGGTGAAGACGGGCGTTTGTTTGTTCGTGGAGGTGAAGCAAGTGAAACGCAGACTTTTGTTGACGGAATTCGTGTAGCACAGCCTTATGGAGCAACAACTAATAATTTACCAACTCGAAGCCGTTTTTCTCCAATGTTATTCAGCGGTATGGCTTTTTCTACTGGAGGTTATTCAGCAGAATATGGTGAAGCGTTGTCTAGTGTTTTACTTTTAAATACTACTGACGAAGAAGACCATGACAAAACAGATATTGGATTCATGACGGTTGGTTTGAGTGTTGGAAATACACAGAAATGGAATAAAAGTTCTTTGACTGTTAATATGGCTTACATCAATCTGGCGCCATATCAGGCTGTTATTCCTCAGAATGTGGATTGGAATAATCCGTATCAATCACTTGGCGGAGAAACCGTTTACAGATATAAATTCACAAACGGAACCTTTAAATTGTATGCTTCTTATGATTCAGAAAAATTCGATTTAAATCAGAAAAACATCAATTTCGAAAATCCGATTCGAACAGATATGAACAACAATAACTTTTATTTGAATTCATCTTATAAAGGAACGATCGGAACCGGTTGGCAGTTGACTTCAGGAATCAGTTACGGTTACAGTAAAAATAAATTGAAATATGATATTACTGATATTGACAGCGATGAAAATGCAGCTCAGTTAAAATTAAAACTATCAAAAAAAGTTTCTAACTACTTCAAATTATCTTTTGGTACAGATTATTTCATTACAAAATACGACCAAAATTTTGATGACAACGTTTCTATCAGTGGTGCAAACGGATACGACTCTAATATTTTTGCTAGTTATGCTGAAGGTGATATTGCGTTTTCTAAAAGTCTCGCTTTAAAAGTTGGTTTGAGATATTCAAATAATAGTTTGTTAAACGAAAACAATATTGCGCCAAGAGCTTCTTTAGGATTTAAAGCTTCAAAATACAGTCAGTTTTCATTTGCTTACGGAGATTTTACTCAAACGCCTGTCGTTGATTATATTAAATATTCCAAATATCATCAGTTTGAAAGCGAAAAAGCAAGACACTATATTTTCAACTATACATTTACAAGACCTGGACAATTGCTTAGAACAGAGTTATATTACAAAGATTATAGCAATTTAGTTCAGTACGACACACAAGATATTCAATACAATTCGGTTTTCAATAATAACGGTTCAGGTTATGCAAAAGGTTTCGATTTGCTTTGGAGAGACAGCAATTTGTATAAAAACTTAGAATATTGGATTTCTTATTCTTATATCGATTCAGAAAGACAATACAAAAATTTCCCAACGATGGCAACTCCAAGTTTTATTGCAAATCATAGTTTGTCGGTTGTAACGAAATATTTTATTACAGACTGGAAATCACAAGTAGGATTTACAAATAGTTTCAGTTCAGGACGTCCATATAATGATCCAAACCAAACGCAATTCATGGGCGGAAAAACAAAATCATACAATAGTTTGAGTTTTAACTGGGCTTATTTATTGACAACACAAAAAATCCTTTATTTCTCAGTTTCGAATATTTTAGGAACTCAGAATGTTTTTGGATACGATTATGCTAAAACACCAGACGTAAGCGGTGTTTACCAGAGACAAGCCGTAGTACCAACAGCAGATCGATTTTTCTTCGTAGGCTTCTTCTGGACAATCAGTCAGAATAAAAATGAGAATCAGTTGAAAAACTTGTAGTTCGTGGTATAGATGCTAAGTTGCTAAGATTCTTAGATACTAAGAAAAAAACTTAGAAGCTCAGCATCTCAGAAACTCAGAATCTTAAAAAGAAACAATTCATCATCAAAAATCAACAACTCGGTATCATTTAATTTTAAAACAGTAAAATCCGATATA
This sequence comes from Flavobacterium panacagri, assembly GCF_030378165.1. Classification (NCBI taxonomy): domain Bacteria; kingdom Pseudomonadati; phylum Bacteroidota; class Flavobacteriia; order Flavobacteriales; family Flavobacteriaceae; genus Flavobacterium; species Flavobacterium panacagri. Next base: position 5,794,248 of record NZ_CP119766.1, on the reverse strand, counting down.
CTTTTGAAGTATAAATTAAAAGGGACAAAGAAACAAAGTGACAAAGGCTCAAAGTTTTTTAAATGGTAATAATAAGAGAATCAAAACTTTGTCACTTTGTAACTCTGAACCTTTGCAACTAAAAAAAAAGTTTTAATCATCAACAAAAAAACTCAGAATCTCAGAACCTTAGTAACTTAGAAACTTTAAAAAAAAGAAATCATGACCAAAATTATCACAGTTATTACATTATTTATCTGCAGTTTATTATCTGCACAGACACAATTTGAACAAGGAATGAATAAAGCTTTCGGGCTTTGGAAAGAAGGTAAAAATGCAGAAGCTTCTGCAATGTTTGAAAGAATAGCTGCGGCAGAAAAAACAAGCTGGCTTCCTAATTATTATGTAGGTTTAGTAAACACATTATCAGTTTTTACAGAAAAAGATAAAACCAAAATAGAGTTATTGTTAGTAAAAGCTCAAGATGCTGTAGATGCAGAAATGTTAAAAGATCAAAGTAATTCAGAATTATATGTTTTACAAGCTTTGATCTATACGGGATATGTGGTAGCAGATCCAATGACAAACGGAATGAAATATTCCGGAAAAGTGATGGAAGCTTACGCGAAAGCAAAAGCGTTGGATCCAAACAACCCAAGAGCTGTTTTTGGTGAAGCAGATTATCAATTGGGAGGTGCAAAATGGACAGGTGTTGATACAAAACCTTTGTGCGCACAAGTTAATAAAGCTATCGAACTTTTTGGTACATTTAAACCAGAAACGCCTTTTTCTCCAAAATGGGGATTGGAAAGAGCTTTGGAAGTTCAAAAAACTTGTAAATAATAAAATTAATTAAAGCTGATTTAGAATGAAAGACCGTGAACTCTTATTTACTGATTTGAAAAGTGGAACAATAACATGTTTCAAGATTTCTATGGTCTTTGCAGTAATTTTCACAGCTTTTTTAGGAGACGATTTAAATGTTCGAAATGTTCTTGTCACTTTTTTTGTAAGCTGTCTGTATTCTTTTGGAATAGGTATGGGTAACGGATTCCTGAACGTACTTCTTGATAAAAAATGGGATTGGAAAGAACATACTAATACGAGAGTATATTATGGAATTCTGGTTACGGTTCTATACACTGTTCCTGTAGTTTTAGCGATCAACTATTTTATTTTTGTTGTCTTGCAAAACCAGAGTTTAGATGTGTTTTTTGGGCCGAGAATGATATGGGTACATCTCTTTTATATCATTCTTTCTTTAGGTGTTTCGACTTTTATGCAGGCTAGAAGTTTTATGATAAAATGGAAACAAGCTTCTAAATTCGAACTGACACAGCAAAAAATTATTGCAGGAACGGCAAATGCACAATTTGAAAGTTTAAAAAATCAGATAGATCCGCATTTTCTCTTTAATAGTTTGAACGTTTTAAGTTCTTTGATCGAAGAAAATCCAGATAATGCGCAACGTTTTACCACTTCTTTATCTAAAATCTATCGATATGTTTTAGAACAGAAAGATAAAGAACTGGTTTCGGTTGAAGACGAATTATCATTCGCAAAAACGTATATGAATCTGTTGAAAATGCGTTTTGAAAATAGTTTGTTTTATGAACTGCCATCAGAAAGCATCAGTCCAGAAGCAAAAGTAGTACCGCTTTCGCTGCAGCTTCTGCTCGAAAATACGGTGAAACATAATGTGGTAAGTGAACAAAAACCGCTTCACATTAGAATATTTATTGAAAAGGATTATTTAGTAATTCAAAATGATCTTCAGAAAAAAGAAGTACTGCAGGACAGACGGGGTGTTGGACTGCAGAATATTGTAAATCGATACGGAATTATTACCGACAGAAAAGTGATTGTAGAGCAAGACGAAAACAATTTTACGGTTAGAATTCCAATTTTAACAAAACAAATTGCAGCTATGGAAGCAAATGCAGATTTTAATGACGAAGCAAAAGCTTATTACAGAGCCAAAAAAAGGGTAGAGGAATTGAAAGGATTTTATGCCAATGTGATTTCTTATTGTTGCGTGATTCCGCTCTTAGTTTTTATAAATTTAAGGTTTTCACCTGGATTTCAATGGTTTTGGTTCTCTGCTCTAGGATGGGGATTTGGAGTTACGATGCACGCTTTTAAAGTGTTTGGTTACAGCTCCGATTGGGAAGAAAGAAAGATTAGAGAGATTATGGAAAGAGACAACAAACAAAAAACTTGGAAATAATCATGGAAAAAGATTTTACAGAAGCAGATCGTTATTACGATGCTCAGAAAAAAGTAAAAGAAATTAGAGAGTTTTATGAGCATCTTACAGTTTATGTACTGGTAAATCCAATTGTAATTTTCGTTAATTTAATGACTTCACCTGGATATTTATGGTTTTTATGGTGTTTGATGGGCTGGGGAATGGCAATTATTTTACATGGATTGAAAGTTTTTAGTCTCCCGCCTTTCTTCAATAAAAAATGGGAAGAAAGAAAGATTAGGGAAATCATGGAAAAAGAAAAGAATAGAAAAACTTGGGAATAATTATGGAAGCTAATTTCAATTCAGATCAGGAACAGCAGGAACTACAGCAGTTGGCCAGTAAAAAAGTTTTGAAGCTAAAATCATTTTATAGTCATACCGTTGTTTATATTATTGGTTTAACCGTTTTTCTGCTAAAAGAATATACAGAACTGCCTTTGAATTTTTTCCCAATACGGTATTTTAACTGTTTTGTGATGATTTTATGGTCAGCAATATATATAGGTTCGGCAATTGATGTGTTTACCTCTTTCAAAATTTTTGATGAGGAATGGGAAGCGAGAAAAGTAAAAAGTATTTTAGATAAAAGAGAAAGAAAACAAAAATGGGAGTAATCATGGAAATGAATTTAAACGAAGAGGATAGATACCTTCAGGCAAGAAAAAAAGTTGAAAATATAAAAGGCTTTTATGGCAATCTAGTTGCTTTTGTATTAGTGAATGCAATTTTGATTTTTATAAATTTATATACATCACCGCAATATTTATGGTTTTTCTGGCCATTATTATGGTGGGGAGTAGGAGTAGTTTTTCATGGACTAAAGGTTTTTGAAGTTTTTCCAGGAATGGGTAAAGAATGGGAAGAGAGAAAAATCAAAGAATTCATGGAAAAGGAAAAACAAAATAAAAACAAGTGGAAATAATTATTTTTAAATAACAGCATTATGGGACGTTTTAGAAGAGATATGTATGAAGAATATGCAGGACAAAATTCTGGCGAATTTAGCACAGACGAAAATTACAATGCAGCCTACAAAAAAGTAAAAAAGATAAAAGGATTTTATTCGCATTTAAAAGTTTACATAATTGTAAATATCATTATTATTGCATCAAGTTTAAGCAGAAGTCATTCAAATTTAGAGATTGATTTCAGTGGTTTAACACAATGGCATACTTATTCAACAGCTTTCTTTTGGGGAATCGGTTTAGTGGCGCACGGATTGTCTGTCTTTAGTTCAGAATGGTTTTTTGGTTCTGACTGGGAACATAGAAAAATTCAAAAATATATGGATAAAGAAGCTTCAAATAAAAATAAATGGGAGTAACTTTGAACTAATATTTTTTCAAATTTTAGAAGTAAATGATCACATTAATTATAGAAGACGAAAAACCAGCTGCAAGATTGCTGCAAAGAAAACTTGAAAAGTTAGAGGTAAAAGTAGAAACGATGCTTCATTCTGTTGAAGAATCTATTGAATGGTTTGAAAATAACCAGCATCCCGATTTGATTTTTTTGGATATTCAATTATCAGATGGTTTGTCGTTTGAAATTTTTGAAAAAATAGATATCAAAAGTGCTATCATTTTTACAACTGCCTATGATGAATATGCACTAAAAGCTTTTAAATTAAACAGCATCGATTATCTATTAAAACCAATAGATGAAGATGATCTCGAAACGGCAGTTTCAAAATTTAAAACCCGAATGCCGAAAGCAGCAGAAACTTCAAATCTGCAATTAGACTTTGAGCAGATTCGTCAAATGCTTTCCAATCCTTTTGAGAAAACGTATAAAAAGAGATTTACCGTTAAAATTGGACAGCATTTAAAAGTTATTACTACAGAAGAAATCGAATGTTTTTTCAGTGAAAACAAAGGAACTTATATTCATACCTACGAAAATCGAGATTATTTGATCGATTCGACTTTAGAGATTCTAGAACAAGAGCTGGACAAAAAGGAATTCTTTCGCGTAAGCAGAAAATTTATTGTGCCGCTAAAAGCAATCAAAGAAATTCAGGTTTATACGAATTCACGTTTAAAAGTGATTTTGCCAAGTTACAAAGATGATGAGGTAGTTGTAAGCCGTGAAAAAGTACAGGATTTTAAAGCTTGGCTGGGATAATTTTAAGATTTGTCGTTCCTACGGAACTTTATTAGAAAGCGCAAATTCATTTCAACGGATTGAAATCCGTTGCTACAATATATTTTCATTCTTACGGGATTTTCTATTTTTTAAGTTAAACTTGTTTATTTAAGAGAGCCATAGGCTCGATACATTTTGTAGAGCCGGATTTTAATCCGGTTAAAATAATACATCCCTAATATTGAGAACCGTAGGTTCGAATCATATAAATTAGTTTAATATTCGTAAACACAAAAAAAGAGCTGAAGAAAATTTTCAGCTCTTTTTTGTATGATTTAAAAACATTATTTACTCAATCTATGCAATGTAAATGTCATCGCACTTAAAAGGAAAAAAGCCATAATCTGGTGAATTAATCCCAATGCTAAAGGCACACTGTATAATAAAGTGAAAACGCCCAATAAAAACTGAATAAAAACAAAAACTACTAAAGTGTTAATTCCGTTTGACTGTGTTCTTGTAAGCGTATATTTTTTGCTTTTAAAGAAAAGAAACAAAATTGCGGCTACCACAACATAAGCAAAAGTTCTGTGTACAAACTGAACCCCGCTTTTTCCTTCAATTAAATTCTTTACCAAAGAAGACTGCTCAATAAAAACGGATTCATGAATAAATTCTCCATCACTCATCAAAGGCCAGTGATTGTGAATTAATCCGGCATTTAATCCTGCCACAAATCCACCGTAAATAATTTGGATTAATAAAGCTACTAAAGCATAACGCGCAATGGTGCGAAGCGGTAATATTTTATTGATGTTTCTTTCAGGATAAATCAAGTCCAAAGCCACCCAAAGCGTGTAAGCGAAAGTGATAAAAGCAAAAGTTAAGTGTAGTGAAAGTCTAAAGTGACTTACATCTGGATTATCGATTAATCCGCTGCGAACCATAAACCAGCCCAAAAATCCTTGGAAACCTCCCATTGCCAAAAGAACAATACACTTTTTGATAGTTGGAGTATCTAATTTCTTTTTGGCTAAAAAGTAAACAAAAGGAACAAAGAAAACCAATCCAATAATACGACCGATGAATCGGTGAAACCATTCCCAGAAATAAATGAATTTATAATCAGCTAATTGAAAATCGTTGTGAATATTGATTTTTTGATATTCAGGAAACTTTTTATACTCGTCAAAAGCGGCCTGCCATTTGGCATCTGTCAAAGGAGGGAAGGTATCGGTTACCAAATGCCAGTCGGTCATCGATAAACCTGAATTAGTTAAGCGGGTAATTCCGCCCACAACAACCATTAAAAATAATAAAACACAACCCGATAGTAACCAAATGATTACTGATTTATTCTCTTTTTTCATTTTATTAAATAATACTTATTTCTCAACTTTTTTTAAGCCTAATTTTGCCGCTCTTTTGATTACAAAATCATAAGCTGCCTGATATTCATTCGGAATATCGCCTTCTAAAATGGCTTCTTTTACTGCTTCTTTTAAAACTCCAATTTCTCTTGAAGGTTTCAAATCAAATATTTCCATAATTTCTTCACCAGTAATTGGCGGTTGAAAATTACGTACATGATCACGTTCTTCTACTTCTACAATTTTCTTGCGGACGATTTCAAAGTTTTTATGATATTTCTTGAATTTCGAAGGATTTTTGGTTGTGATATCAGCTTCGCATAAAGTCATTAAATTTTCAACATCTTCGCCGGCATCAAAAACCAAACGGCGAACCGCGCTGTCAGTCACAATATCCTGCGCCAAAACAATCGGACGCGAGCTCATAATGACCATTTTCTGCACAAATTTCATTTTGTGATTTAAGGGCATATGTAAACGCTCAAAGATTTTCTTCGCCATTTTTCCGCCTAGAAATTCATGTCCATGAAAAGTCCAACCTTGTTTTTTAGTGAAACGTTTGGTTGGTGCTTTTCCAATATCATGCAATAAAGCAGACCAGCGCAACCAAACATCATCTGTGTTTGGGCAAATGTTGTCGACAACTTCAAGCGTATGATAAAAGTTGTTTTTATGCGTATGACCTTCAATTTCTTCCACCTGATTTAAGGCTGTTAATTCAGGTAAGATTAAATCTAAAAGTCCGGTTTTATATAAAAGTAAAAATCCAGTTGAAGGTTTCGTTGTAGAAAGAATTTTGTTTAATTCATCCACAATTCTTTCGCCAGAAATAATTTTGATGCGATCAGCATTTTTTGTGATGGCATTCAATGAATTTTCTTCAATTTCGAAATTCAGCTGTGTTGCAAAACGAATCGCACGAAGCATTCGCAAAGGATCATCAGAATAGGTAATATCTGGATCCAATGGCGTTTTGATTGTTTTATTTTCTAAATCGGTTAAACCGTTAAAAGGGTCTAAAAGATCTCCAAAATTATTTTTGTTTAATGATAAAGCCAAAGCGTTGATGGTAAAATCACGACGGTTTTGATCATCTTGTAAAGTTCCGTTTTCCACAATTGGATTTCGGCTGTCTCGGGTATAAGATTCTTTTCGTGCACCGACAAATTCAATATCGGTATCTTCAAAACGAAGCATTGCTGTTCCGTATGTTTTAAAAACCTGAACTTTGGGTTTGTTCGGAAGTAAATCTGAAACTTTAAGTGCCAATTCGATACCGCTTCCAACTGCCACAACGTCGATATCTTTTTTGGAACCTCGATTTAAAAGCAAATCACGAACGAAACCCCCTATGACATAAGAGTCAACATTTAATTCCTGAGAAGCTTTCGAAATAACATCGAAGATTTTGTTTTGTAAAGCAGTTTTATAGTTTGTTTGTATAGCCACGAATTCAATTTTTGAATAAAAGTGCATTTTAAATTTAAGTAGAAATAAAATGCATGCAAATTTACAACATAGAAAATGCCTATTATAATCTACAGCCCACTTTTTTGAACAATTTCACATTTTGAAGCATCAATTTTTATGAATCGAGAAAGAGCTGCCACGAATTTCACGAATTTGCACGAATTTTTTTCTGCCACAGATTAAAAAGATTTGCACAGATTTTTTTAATCCTTTAAATCCTGTAATCTGTGGCAAAAAAAATATAAGAATTTACGCAAAACAATAATTTGTGTAATTTGTGGTTAAAAAAACATTTATACAACAATAAAACAAATCAATTACGATAATCAATTTTTAAAATTGCAATTTGTATTTTTGAATCATAGAAAAAAGCACACATGAAAATTGTTATATCTCCAGCGAAATCATTGAATTTCGAAAAAGAATTACCAACATCTCAATATACAGAACCTTCATTCTTAAAAGAAGCCAGAGTGGTTCATAAAGTAGTAAAACAAAAAAAGCCTTCTGAATTATCAGAACTAATGTCAATCTCAGACAAACTAGCCGATTTAAACTGGAAACGTAATCAGGATTGGAAAACGCCTTTTACTCCAGAAAATGCACGTCCGGCAGTATATACTTTTGATGGCGATGTGTATACAGGTTTAAATGCATATTCGATTCCGTTAGAAAAATTAGATGCTCTTCAGGATAAATTGAGAATTTTATCTGGACTTTATGGTCTTTTAAAACCTTTAGATTTAATGCAGGCCTATCGTCTGGAAATGGGAACAAAAATGCCTGTCGGCGAATCTAAAAACCTGCACGAATTTTGGAAACCAACAGTAACAAAAGCTTTAAACAAAGAATTGAAAAAAGACGAACTATTCGTGAATTTAGCGAGTAACGAATATTTTTCTGCAGTTGATGTAAAAGCTCTAAAAGTTTCTGTAATTACTCCTGACTTTAAAGATTACAAAGATGGAAAACTAAAAATGATCAGTTTTTTTGCCAAAAAAGCGAGAGGGATGATGGTTCGTTATATCATTGATACCAACGCAGAAACAATTGATGATTTAAAAGGATTTAATTACGAAGGATATCAGTTCGATGCCAATCTTTCAAAAGGAAACCATTTGGTTTTTACAAGATAATTTTTTTTTAGATGCTAAGGTTCTAAGATGCTAAGATTCTAAGTTTTTTAACCGCAAAGACACAAAGATTTACGCAAAGTTCGCAAAGTTTTTATCACAAAGCTTTGCGAACTTTGCGTTTTTTACGCTTTTCAAAAATAAAATTCTTTGCGCTCTTTGCGGTTAAAAAAAAGCTTCCAAAAAAACAAACGCCGAATTCATCATTTAGAATTCGGCGTTTCTGTGTATTATAAAATTATTATTAATGCATTGCGTCGGCTGCACTAATTTTGTTCTTCCCTTTTTTGATAAAGAGAATAATCGGTATGCAACATAAAAACATAATTCCTAAATAAAGGAAAATATCCATATAAGCCATTACAGTACTTTGTTTCATGACTGACATTTCGATAGCTTGATACGCTTTTTTAAGCGCCACATCAGCGCTGTATCCTTTTGCCATAAACGCATGCTGCATTCCTGCAATTCGCTGCTGTACTTCAAATTTGGCTGGATCAAGATTATTAATCAAATCAACTCTGTGTGATTGACTGAAACGTGTGATAAAAGTGGTAATAATCGCAATACCGAATGATCCTCCTAACTGGCGCATCATTCCCGTAAATGCAGCACCTTCTCCAATTTGTTTTCCTTTTAATGTTGAAAGTGAAAGTGTGGTAATAGGAACGAAAAGCAATCCTAAACCAACTCCTCTTAAAATTAAAGGCCAATACATATGTTCAACTCCTGTGTCAGGTGTCATACGGCTGTACATCATAAAAGTAAAGAAGAAGAAAATTAAAAATCCAACTCCAACCATATATCCCTGCGGAACACCTTTCTGAATCATGTTCCCAACAAAAGGCATCATAATCGCTGTGGTAATAGATCCAGGAATCAATAATAATCCTGCATCAGTCGCTGTCCATCCTAATATTGACTGTGTATAAATTGGGATAATTAAAGTTGATCCATACAAACCAAAACCTAAGATAAAACACATTATAGTACCAATTCTTAAGTTTCCATCTTTCAAAACGCTTAAGTTCACAATTGGATATTTGTATGTTAGCTCTCTCCAAATAAAAAGAACTAATCCTAAGACTGTAACAACACTTAAGGTTACAATTAATGAATCATTAAACCAGTCATCTTGTTGTCCGTGTTCCAGTACGAATTGTAAAGAACCAATAAAAGTACTCAGCAAGATAATTCCCCACCAGTCAACCTGGTTAGCTTTTAATTTTTCTCCATATTTTGGACTTCTAACAAAAGTTAAAGCCAAAATGGTAGCAATAATTCCTAATGGAATATTGATATAGAAAATATAAGGCCAAGAATAATTATCTACTAAATATCCTCCCAAAGGCGGCCCTAAAGTTGGCCCAACAATTACACCCATTCCATAAATAGCCTGTGCCATTCCACGTTTTGCTACAGGGTAACTTTCTGTAATAATCGTTTGGGCTGTAACCAATAGCGCTCCACCACCCATACCTTGTACGAATCGGAAGGCTACAAGTTCCCAAATATTGGTGGCATTACCACACAAAAAAGAACAGACCGTAAATACTATAATGGAAGCCACAAAATAGTTACGTCTTCCAAATTGCTGTGATAGCCAGCTCGTCATCGGAATTACAATAACATTCGCAATTGCGTATGCTGTAATTACCCATGCCACATCAGTCAAGGTAGCACCAAGACTTCCGCGCATGTCTGTCAGCGCTACGTTTACAATCGTTGTGTCAACAATTTCCAGCAGTGCACAAAGTACCGCTGTAATCGTAATAACAACACGTCTGAAACCGTATTCTACTAAATCGTCGTCTGCTTGTACTGTTCCTGCCATGTTTTATTTTAAATGTACATCAACGTCAACGTTCATTCCTGGTCTTAAAAGTTTTACTTTTTCAGGATCGTTAGATTCGTCGATCGTGATTTTTACTGGTAATCTCTGAATTGTTTTTACGAAGTTTCCTGTTGCGTTATCAGGAGGTAATAATGAAAAACGAGATCCTGTTGCAGGAGAGAAAGATGATACAGTTCCTTTAAATTCATAATTTGGATAAGCATCTACTTTTAAGCCTACTTTTTGTCCCACAACCATTTTGTTTAATTGAGTTTCTTTAAAGTTAGCTACAACCCAAGCCTCATTGTTGTTGATGATATAGAATAAAGATTGTCCTGGTTGCACCAATTGTCCTGGCTGAATATCTACTTTAGAAACCTGACCATCAATTGCAGCTGTTACCACAGTGTAAGAAAGATTTAAATGAGCAACATCCAACATTGTTTTTGCTTTTTTGATATTTGCTGCAGCAACCTCAGTCTGTTTATCAGAAACTTTAGATTTTGATTGAATAACCGATTTTTGGTATGAAGTAGCTTTTTGCTGCTGTTCTAAAACACGTACTTGGTTTTCAGCTTCTTCTTTTGCAGTTAAAGCCTGCTCATATTGTTGTTTTGTAATAGTATGAGTTTTGTACAAGTTATTGTAACGGTTATAATCGTTTGTAAGCTGTCTCAATCTAATCTTTGCACTTTCGATAGAACCACTTGCAGATCTCATTTGAGCATCAGATACATTGATACTTGCGTAAGCACTTCCAATATCCGCTTTAGCTGCTTCAAATTGTCCTTCAGCTCCCAATAATGCTGCGTTAGCTTCATCAATCTTTAATTGATAATCTCTCTTGTCGATAGTAAATAAAGTATCTCCTTTTTTCACATAATCATTATCTTTCACATAAACTTTACTGATATATCCAGAAACTCTCGGGATAATCGGATTCATTCTTTTCTCGATTTGAGCATCATCTGTTTCTTCGTGAGCTTGTGCGTGTAAGTATTTTGATATTCCGTAAGTTCCTCCCACTAAAACCAAAACGGCTAGTATGATGATGAATTTTTTATTTGTCTTTTTCTTTTCCATGAGAGCTATCGATTATATTTTTGAAAGATTGAATGATTGTGATAATTGTCCTGATACTGAAAGTAATTCGTAATATTTTTGAATAATGGTTGCTTTTGCTACAGCCGTGTTGATTTTTGCACTTAACTGTTCTACATCAGCTTCAACCAAGTCATTGGTATCTGCTAAACCATTGTCAAATTTATCTTTTACTAATCTGTAGTTTTCTGCTGCTTGCTGAAGCGCTTCTTCATACACTACACTTTGGTTGATTGCTAAGTCATAATCTTCAAGAGATTTCTGAACTTCAACTTTAATACGGTCAGTCATGATTGCTTCGGTATTTTTTACTTCCAAAGCTCTACTTTCCGCTTCTTTTACGTGAGCACTGTTTTTTAAGATTCCAGATAAATCATACGATAAACCTAAACCAAAATTCATTGCATACTTTACTGTAATGATATCTTTTAAATCTAAAGCAGTATAACCTCCAAGTAATGAAAGAGTTGGGTAATAACCTGATTTTGCAATCTTAACATTTGCCTCAGAAGCTTTAGATTGTAAACGAATTGCTTCTAAATCTTTTCTGCTTTCCAATGCCAATGCATCTGTTGTTGGAGCATTGCTTGTTTTTAAATTAAAGAAATCATCTTCATTTACCTGAAGTTTAGTTTCAGGAGCCATTTTCAATAAAGTTGTCAGGTAGAAATTGATATTGTTTAAGTTGTTAGTAGCTTCATCAATAGATAATTGTGTTTTTGAAACTAATAACTGCGCTTTCAATAAATCATTTCTTGGAATAATTCCGTTTTTCTCTAATTCTTTAAAGTCAGTGACACGCTGTTTGGCACTTTTTTGATTTTCGTTTAAAACATCTAAAGTTTTTTGTGCTTTGTACAAAGCAGTGTAATAAGTAATTACTTTTAAAGCAACATCCTCTTTTGTTTTTGCAGCGTTAGCTGTTTCAGCTTCGTACATGCTGTCGTAAGCATCAATACTGCTTTGAATTTTAAAACCTGCAAAAATTGGCAAGCTTAAATTGGCCATTCCAAGCATCGCACGATCTGGAGAAGCTAGAGTAGCAGCGTTTTCGCCTTCGTTGTGCATGTCAATCGAAGCTTTTGTAAGGCGCTGATATTGTCCAGAAATTTTAAGATCAGGATACTGATTGTTTTTTACGGCTGTTAACTCGTGTTTTTTGGTGTTTACCTTAGTGTTGGCAAGCGTAACTTCGTTACTCTTTTCCCAGGCCATTTTTACGGCTTCATCTAAAGTTAAACTTGTTTTTTCTTGTGCTTCTACTGAAGATATTCCGATAAAGAATACTCCAAAGAGCATTAATTGACTAATTTTCATAAACAAGTAGCGCTTTTATAGTTTGTTGAATGTGCTTTGTAAGATCGTTTTTAATGTAATTGTTAAACATTTCTTCTGTTTGTAAATCAAATAATTCTTCGAAGAAAGAGCGATTCATGTGAAAGTGAAAAAAGGTTCCAATAATGGTTGGAGTAATGAGCTGGATATTAATATCTTTTCTAAAAACTCCCTGAGATTGGCCTTGTTTGATAATGCTCTCCACTGACTTTAAATTTCCTTTTTTAAGTTCAGTAAAAGCCTGAAGGCTTTTTTCTCTCTTTTTATTGTAAAGTTCAAAATGTAAAACCCTGTAAATCCCTTTGTTAAGGCAGATTCTGTTAATGTAAATTTCGATTAATTTATTGACTTTTTCAAGTGGTTCAATGTTTTCTTGCAATAAATTTTCGAGTTGTAATTTTAAATCAACCGTTTTGTGGAAAATTAAAGCTTCCAGCAGTCTTTCTTTTGAACCAAAGTAATACGAGACCATTGCAATATTAATTTTTGCCTCTTTGGAGATGTCCCGTATAGATGTCCCTTCAAATCCTTTCTCAGAAAACAGCTTTTCAGCAACATTAAGAATCTGAATTTTTTTGTCGTTTAATTCGATCTGTGACATGGTATTGTTTCTAATCGGATGTAAAATTAAACAGTTGTTTAATTTAAACGCTTGTTTAATTTTATTTTAACATAATATTAACATAAAACGGTTTCGATATTTTTTCGTTTTCAATTTGATTTTAGCGAATAAAAAAGCCTGAAAATATGGTCTTCAGGCTTTTTGTTTTCAATTTAATTCTTTTGATAATTTCACATCCTTAAAAATGCCAACATTAGAAAATGATCCAATACTAGTTTTATTTTTTGGTGTAAGGTCATATCGAATATTAGAAATAATTTCATTTTTTGATGAAAGTTTTAAATCTTCGATCGATATGTTAGAAACAGTATTAGGAGTTTTAGTCCTGATAAAGATATTTGTTTTTTTGAACTTTAAAAGATTTAAATGTTCAGGTTCTAAACTCTTAATATCATTTAAATTGTAAAAGAAAATGCTGTCGCGAGATTCTTTAAATGTTTCAAACTGATATTGTTTATAACCTTGATTTCTTAGTGAAAAGCCTTCATTTTGATAAATCTTAGTTTTAATTTTAATTCCTTGGTCTTCAAAATTTTTAATTTCTAAAGGAATAAAGATTTTGTTTGAAGCTATTTGGTCATCATGTTTTTCGCAAATGACACCTGAGATATTTCTGATTGTTGGAACGGTTTCAAAATATTGAAATGGTAATGATTCAACATTGTTTATTTCAAATACATCCGTTGAATCTAGAATAACATATCCAAATTTGTATGAATCTCGTCCTCCCCAAGCATCATATTTATAAATAACTTTTGAGGAATTTTCAATCTTTTGAACGAAAAGCTCTGAAGTTTTATATTGTAAATCACAACTTACAAGTAAAAAAAGTAGTGTTATAAGTATAAAACCTTTAAAATATTTCATTAGTTTTGAATTTAACTATCGAATCTCTCCAACAAATTCCTCAATTTTTCCACTGCCGCTTTCGCTTAAATGTTTGATAAAAGCGCTTCCAATAATAGCACCTTTTGCATATTTTGTTGCTTGATTGAAAGTTTCTTTATTCGAAATTCCGAATCCAACAATTTGAGGATTTTTCAAATTCATTGCAGCAATTCTTTCGAAATAAGTTTCCTGAGTGTTTCCAAAACCAGATTGAGATCCTGTAACGCTTGCAGAACTTACCATATAAATAAATCCGTTTGAAACGCTGTCGATAAAACGAATTCTTTCGTCTGAAGTTTGAGGTGTAATCAAAAACACATTAATTAATCCGTATTTTTCGAAAATTGCTTTGTATTCATCTGCATAAACATCAACTGGAAGATCAGGAATAATTAAACCGTCAATTCCAATTTCAGCACATTTTTTACAAAAAGCTTCAACGCCGTATTGTAACATCGGATTAAAATATCCCATAATAATCAGCGGAATTTTTACGCTTTCGCGGATGTTCTGCAGTTGATCAAAAAGAATCTGAGTGGTCATTCCGTTATGAAGCGCAGCCGTAGAACTCGCTTGAATAGTTGGTCCATCTGCCAAAGGATCACTGAAAGGAAGTCCGATTTCGATTAAGTCAACTCCGTTTTTTTCTAAATCCTGAATAATCTGCACCGTATCATTTAAGTTTGGATATCCTGCAGAAAAATAGATCGAAAGGATCTTTTTATCTTCTTGTAATTTTTGAGTTATTCTGTTCATTTTAATATCGTTTTTTCATTCCTGCAAGGTTTCCAAAACCTTGTAGGTATTTTATGTTTTAAGTTATTTATACCTGCAAGGTTTTGTCCCGAAACTTCGGGATTGCAGGAAATTATGCTAATCGATAATAACTTTAGTTAGCCAACTATCATTTTGTTTTTCAATCAATAATAATCCAGAATCCGATTCATTCATCTGTCCAATCAATTCTCCCTTATTATTCCAGAAAGCACTTTGTCCAGCCGAAGGAGATCCCCAGGATTCACCGCTGAAATTCGACATCAGAACATTCATTTCATGTTTTTGAGCATAATTCTGTAAGTCTCTGTAGGCACTTGAAATTCCGTTTGGAGAAAAGAAAATACTCGCAATATAAATGTCTGCGTTATTTTTTGAAGCATTTTCAGGATGCTTCGGATTATCAATATCGGCACAAATGGCAAATGAAATATTTTGATCTTCAATTGTGATTACAGGATTGTTATCAAATGAAGACTGAAAAAAATCATCTTCACCTTCATGTAAAAACTGTTTGGTATAAATAGAAACCGAATCGTTTGGAGAAATAATAAATTCGCCAATAAACAATTGATTTTCTATTAAAATTGGAGCTCCAGCAATAATGGTAATATTATAATCTGTAGCCAAATCTTTCAGATGATCGATTCTGTAATCGTCTTCGGCAAAAGCCAAATCCATTGCATTTTCTCTTTCATATCCTGTGATAGACATTTCGGGAAATGCAATTAATTGAACTCCATTTTGTGCAGCCAATTCAACAAGGCGATAATGGTCTAATAAATTTGAAGCAATATTGCCACGTTTTGGTTTTGTCTGTGCTGCCGCTAAAATCATTTTTAGTTATTTATTTTCCGTGTAAATCCAAGCCGTTCTTCCTGATTTTAGTTTGACCTGAACTCTTTTATAGGAATTCGATTCAAACTGATCGACTTTTAATAATTCATTATTAGTCACTTCAAAAACAGCGCCATGTATAATGTCTTCTAGATTTTCGCTAGGTACTGCAACTACATAGTCAGCCATTCCAAATTCTTCTTCGATTTGTAAACTTTTTAATTTGTAACCCAATATTTGATCTTGAGTTCCAACTAAAACTTTATTAAAAATCTGCATCTGAATTTGTTTCGATCTAAGTGTTCCGTATGAGAATAATAGTTCCATAATTATGATTTTTCTCGTTATTTGTTAGCGTTGGCGATTTTAAAAACCAACGTCCAAATTACAATTTTTATTACAATTTAAAGTAATCAATATAATTATCTAAATCTTTATCGCCACGTCCAGAAAGACTAATCACTACAATATCTTCAGGTTTGAATTTCTTTTGATCCAAAACGGCAAAGGCGTGAGCACTTTCAATGGCTGGAATAATCCCTTCTAATTTTGTCAATTGTAAACCTGCATTCATAGCATCATCATCAGTTACAGAGAAAAATTCCCCACGTCCAGTTTGTGCTAAATGTGCGTGCAATGGGCCAACTCCAGGATAATCTAATCCAGCAGAAATAGAATATGGTTCTGTAATTTGTCCGTCTGCTGTCTGCATCAACAGCGTTTTACAGCCGTGGATAACTCCAACTTTTCCTAGTTTACTTGTTGCTGCACTATGACCACTGTCAACACCTTTTCCAGCTGCTTCCACTGCAATAATTCCAACTTCTGGCTCGTGTAAGAAATGATAATAAGTTCCTGCTGCATTACTTCCGCCGCCAATACAAGCTACAACATAATCAGGATTCTCACGACCTTCTTTTTCTTTTAACTGCCACTTGATTTCTTCGGAGATAATACTCTGAAAACGAGTTACCATATCTGGATAAGGATGCGGGCCAATGGCTGATCCAATAATATAATGCGTATCTACAGGATTGTTAATCCAGTCACGAATCGCTTCGTTTGTCGCATCTTTTAAAGTTCGTGAACCCGAAAGAGCGGGACGGACTTCTGCACCTAACATTTTCATACGAGCTACATTTGGAGCCTGACGCGCAATGTCGATTTCGCCCATATAAACGATACATTCGATTCCCATTAAAGCACAAACCGTTGCAGTAGCCACACCATGCTGACCAGCGCCAGTTTCGGCAATAATTCGTTTTTTACCCAAACGTTTTGCTAATAATATCTGCCCAATTGTGTTATTAACTTTATGAGCTCCGGTATGATTTAAATCTTCTCTTTTTAAATAGACTTTTGTGTTGTATTTTTCAGACAGGCGTTTTGCGAAATACAATGGGCTAGGGCGTCCTACATAATCTTTAAGCAGTTGATTGAACTCCGCTTTAAAATCAGGTTCATCCATAATACTCAAGTATTTCTGGCGTAATTCTTCTACATTTGGATATAACATTTCTGGAATATAAGCGCCTCCAAATTCTCCGTAATATCCTTTTTCGTTAACGTTAAAACTCATTTTTTTAAATTTTAAAAGTTGGCAACATCAAATTTTCGTTTGAAATTGCTAAATAAATTTCTGTTTTTCAGCCCTGGTTCGATTTCAAATTTACTATTTACATCGACAGCGTAGATTGGTAAATTGGTTTTTGAAATTTCTTCAATGGCTTTTAATTCTTTCATTCCAATGCCACCACTTAAAAAGAAAGGTTTCTTGGAATTGTATTTTTTTAATATTGTCCAGTCAAATGTTGTTCCGTTGCCACCAGGAAGTTTTCCTTTGGTATCAAACAAAAAATAATCTGAGACAGCTTCAAAAGGTTTTATCACTTCAAAATCGAAATTTTCATCTGCTGAAAAGACTTTTATGATTTCGACTTTTTTTGGTAATTGTTCTTTTAGTTCTGATAAAAATTTCACAGATTCATTTCCATGTAATTGAACGGCTTGTAAATTGTATTTTACGACTTTCTCTAGAATTTCTTCCTGACTTTGATCTACAAAAACGCCTACTTTTTTGACTGTTTTTATAAGTTCAGGAATAGTTCCGTCAAAATATCGCGCGGATTTGTCCCAGAAAATAAATCCCATATAGTCAGGCAACAGCGCACCTACTTCGAGAATATTTTCAGGATATTTCATACCGCATATTTTAAGTTTCATTGTGTTGTGTGTTTTTTTTAACGCAAAGTGCGCTAAGTTTTTTTCTATTGTATTGTGTTTTGAATGCGAAAAAGTTCGCAAAGTTTTTCCGCCACGAATTCACGAATGATTGTAAATTAAATTCGTGAATTCGTGGCTATTTTTTAAACGCCCAGATTTTTAATAAAATCCGTTGCGGCTTGTCCTGCGTCGTCAGTTTTCATGAAGTTTTCTCCAATTAAGAAACCTTTGTAGCCGTAAGGTTTTAATTCTTGAATGGCTTCGATTGATGAAATACCACTTTCAGAAACTTTAACAAAATCATTCGGGATTTGTGATGCCAATTCTTTACTGAAATCTAAACTTACTTCGAACGTTTTTAAGTTTCTGTTGTTTACGCCAATCATATCTAAACTTGGCATAATAGACTTTTCGAGTTCTTCCTGATTATGAACTTCCAATAAAACTTCTAAACCTAAATTTTTAGCAAATTCAGATAATGATTTAATTTCCTCACGAGTTAAAACTGCTGCTATTAAAAGGATCAAATCTGCTCCATGTGCTTTTGCTTCTAAAATCTGATATTCGTCTACAATAAATTCTTTTCGCAAAAGCGGAATATTGACTGAAGCTCTCGCCAAAAGTAAATCGTCTAAAGAGCCACCGAAATATTTTCCATCGGTTAAAACTGAGATGCCACAAGCACCAGCATCTTCATAGCCTTTTACTACTTCTTCAACAGTAAAATTATTGTTGATGATGGATTTTGAAGGAGAACGACGTTTGTGTTCTGCAATAATTCCAGAATTACTTTCTTTTAACTTCTGACTAAGAGAAATGGTTTGTTTTTCAAAAAATACTGAAGCTTCCAACTGAGAAACCGGAATGATTGATTTCTTTAAAATAACTTCTCGTTTTTTATCTATTATGATTTTATCTAGGATATTCATTGTGTTGATTGGTTTCAAGTTTTAAGTTTCAGGTTTCAAGTTTGTCGAACGTTCAAACAACTTGAAAGCTGAAACTTGAAACAAATTTATTTACTTAACTCTTGTAATTTCTGTAAAGCTTTTAGTCCTTTTCCTGACAAAAGACTTTCTTTTGCTGATTCAAAACCTTCAAGAGGAGAACATTTTGTTACGGTTGCAATTGCCATTGCAGCATTGGCACAAACTACATTGTTTTGGGCTTCGGTTCCTTTTCCAGAAATGATATTGGTAAAGATTTCAGCCGATTCTTCGATGGTTTTACCTCCTTCAATTTCGGTTTGAGATAAAAGATGAACGCCAAAATCGTCAGGATTTAACATTCCTTCCATGTGGTTCGAAATTGTTTTGGTTGGGCCAGTTAATGAAATTTCATCATAGCCGTCAAGCGAATGTAAGATGGTGAAATTAACATCGGTGTTTTGATATAAATAGGCATACATTCTTGCCAATTCTAAGTTGAAAACGCCAACCAATTGATTTTGTGGAAAAGATGGATTTACCATTGGCCCCAACATATTGAAAAACGTTTTTACAGCCAGTTCTTTTCTGATTGGTCCGACATTTTTCATGGCTGGGTGAAATAGGGGAGCGTGCAAAACGCAAACTCCGGCCTGATCGATGCATTTTTCTAAAAAGTCAGGATCGTTGCTGAATTTAATTCCCATTTTTTCCATCACGTTGCTCGATCCGGAAATAGAGGAAACTCCGTAATTTCCGTGCTTGGCAATTTTAATTCCGGCTCCTGCCGAAACAAATGATGCTAAAGTCGAAATGTTGAAAGTGTCTTTTCCGTCGCCACCTGTTCCGCATAAATCGATCGTGTTATAGGCAGATAAATCCACACGAATGCATAATTCTAACAAAGCTTCACGAAATCCCGAAAGCTCATCGATTGTTATGCTTCGCATCATAAAAACAGTCAAAAATGCCGAAATTTGGCTTGGATTGTATTGACCTGTTGAGATATTAATCAATACTTGTTTGGCTTCTTCTTTAGAAAGCACTTCGTGATTGATTAATTTATTTAATATAGTTTTCATTTTTTTAAAGATTCTAAGTTGCTAAGAGACTAAGGTTCTAAGTTTTTTACTGTGACTGTAAACTGTGATTGAATACTATCCCGAAGTTTCGGGACTGAACACTCATCACTAACTCTTAATCCAATTCTCTAACATTTTTTTTCCGTTTGGAGTCAATACACTTTCTGGGTGGAATTGAACGCCTCGAACATCATAATTTCTATGTCTTAAAGACATTACTTGTCCGTTTTCATCAAATGAAGTAGCTTCAAGTTCATCCGGAAGATTGGTGTCTACAACCCACGAATGGTATCTTCCAACTTCAAATTCTTTTCCTAAACCTTCAAACAGAATTTCGTCATCTACTACTGTTTTTACATTCGTTGAAACTCCGTGATATACTTTATCAAGATTAGAAAGTGTTCCGCCAAAAACTTCGCCGATTGCTTGTTGTCCTAAACAAACGCCAAGAATACTTTTTGTCGGACTGTATTTTTCGATTACTGCTTTTAATAAACCTGCTTCATCCGGAATTCCAGGTCCCGGAGAAAGTAGTATTTTATCAAAAGATGCGATTTCATCAATATCAAATTCGTCGTTTCTGTAAACAGTAACTTCGCAGTTTAAATCTTCTAAATAGTGCACCAAGTTGTAAGTGAAACTATCGTAATTGTCTATAACTAAAATCTTTTTCATTGTGTTGTGTTTTTTGTTTCAGGTTTTCTTTGTCTCAGGTTTCAGGTTGTTGGAACGTGAAACTTTAAACCTAAAACCAATTTTCTTATTTTTCTCGAACGTATTTCTCAATAATAATATGATCTACGCCTAATTTTTCTACTTTTTCGATTCCTTTTTGAATTAAGGTGTCGTTTTGAACTTTTACTACAAATTCGAATTTGTTGTTTTCCCAGTTGCGATTATTAAAATATTCTAGATTTTCGGTATAAATACTGTCTTTCAAAGTATATTTTCCGCCTCCCGCGAAATATAATGCTGTTGTTGAATCTTTTCCGTTTTTCAAATCATGATTTAGAAAAGCAAAGTGAGAATCATTTATAATCTTAATCATTTTGGCGTTTTTATTGAAAGTTGAAAAAGTAGAGTCTTTCTCAGTAGTTTCAGCTGATATAAGACGCCAGGTTCCTTCAATCGGATTTTTCTTTTCAGAATTGCATGATGTCAGAGTAATAATTAAAATTAAAATTGCTTTTTTCATGGTTTTTATGGTTTGTTTGTTAATTGTTTCAAGTTCTATGCACTGAACACTAAAAACTGAACACTGACTACTAAATTTTCTCTGCCATTTCCAGCGCTGTATTTAAAGCTCTTAATTTATTGTAAACTTCCTGCATTTCACTTTCTTCATCAGAACTGGCTACAATTCCGGCACCAGCCTGACAATGTAATTGATGATTTTTAGAAAGGAAAGTTCGAATCATAATGGCGTGGTTAAAATTTCCATCAAAATCCATAACACCAATTGCGCCTCCGTAAAAATTACGATTTGTTTTTTCGCAGTCTTCTATTAACTGCATGGCTCTGTGTTTTGGAGCTCCGCTTAAAGTTCCTGCAGGAAAAGTATCTGCTACAACCTGCATAGTTGTCGCTTTATCGTGTAAATGTCCTGTAACTTTTGAAACTAAGTGAATTACGTGAGAGAAAAACTGAACTTCTCTGTATTTTTCTACATTTACATCGTGACCATTTCGGCTTAAATCATTTCTGGCCAAATCAACCAACATTACGTGCTCACTGTTTTCTTTTTTATCTTCAGAAAGTTCTTTCGCTAAAAGGGCATCACGTTCATCATCTCCTGTTCTTTTGAAAGTTCCTGCAATTGGATGAATTTCAGCTTTTCTGTCTTTGACAATAATTTGTGCTTCTGGAGAAGAACCGAAGATTTTGAAATCTCCATAATCAAAAAAGAACAAATACGGAGAAGGATTAATGCTTCTTAAAGCTCTGTAAACATTGAATTCGTCACCTTTAAAACCTTGAGTAAATCTTCTAGATAATACTAATTGAAATACATCACCTCTGTAGCAGTGTTTTTTGGCTAAAGCCACATTTTCTTTAAATTCTTCATCAGTTAAATTAGAAAAACCTTCGCCTTCTTTAGAGAATTTATAAGAAGCAATATTTCTGGATTGTAATAATTGTTCTATTTCAGCAATATTGTTTTTTCCGTCTAAACTGTGGCAGAAAATATAAGCTTCATTTTTGAAATGGTTTATCGCAATAATGTTTTGGTAAACAGCGTAAAAAACATCTGGAATTGAAGTTGCATTGTCTTTTTTGGCAATGGAAACTTTTTCAAAATAGCGAACAGCATCATAAGAAATGTATCCAAATAATCCGTTGTTGATGAACTTGAAATCATTTTTCTCCGATTTAAACTGAGCCGAAAATTCCTGAATTACCTGCGGAATATTTGTTGAAGCATCGATATTGATTTTCTCTGAAGTTCCGTCTGGAAAAGTTTTTGATATAACCTCGTTTTCTATTTTGATAGTAGCAATCGGATTACAGCAGATATAAGAGAAACTGTTGTCATTTCCATGATAATCACTACTTTCCAATAATAAACTGTTTGGAAATTTATCTCTGATTTTAAAGTAAATACTAACCGGCGTAACAGTGTCTGCGAGAATTTGCTTGTAATTGGTATTAAGGATAAAAGGTTTCAATGTATATAGTTTTTTAATTGTGTTAGTTTTTCATTTAAATTTTGACCAAAAAAAAAGGCTTGTCGTGATGACAAGCCTTTTATATTTATAGTTTTCTTACAATACCATAGGAAGCTTTGTTCACGACGTCTGACGTAAATTGCTCCACCACCAAGTATTGTTTAAAATTGTTCTCATTTCTTTATTTTGATGTGACAAATATATAAATGTAATTTTAAATAGAACACATAAAATTTCAAAAAAATCTTTTTAAAATTTTAAAATTTGTTAAATTTTATTTAGCTGATGCATTACAACTCCTTAATTTCCAATAGCCAGGGTGTTGTTTACATTTAATCTAAAATCTGGATTTCCTTTTATATTTGGAAGATAAAATAGTTCGTTTAGCTTTACTTTTGTGAATTGAATGTCGTATTGAGGGTTACCATAATAGTTTTTTATGCCTGTATTGTTGCTTGCAGATTCACTTTCAATTTCACCTTTACAGTTGTTGGCAATCACATTTTTAAAACTGATTTTTGAAAGATTAGCTTCGCCATTTCCAATTGCACCTTCCAATAAAATAAAAGGAGCAAAACCTGAAACTACACTATTGGTCAGGTTGAAAAAGGTGTTTTCTCTGATGTAAGCAGATTCCCTTACCAAACCTTGATTGTTTTCTTCCAGATTGACCAAAGTGATATTGCTGGCATTTATTTTGGTCATTTTTTTCGTCATATCAGTATTGGCAATTTTCTCATAAGAGTCAACTTCAAAACATCTTGAACCTGAAATGTCTGAAGAAAATGGATGACGAATCGCAATACTATTGCTAATGTTTATTTGAGCACCTTGTGTAAAATCAAAATCATCATCTGTTGTTCTAAATGAGATAAGATTGCTAAGATTCAAATCTCCGCCATAACATTCAAAAGAATCATCATTTGAGAAACTAATCTGGATATTACTAACGATTGTTTTTCTTCCAACTCCGGCAAGAGAAAGCCCATTTAGCTCTTTAGAAGCACTTAATTTTCTTCCGGCATATTCAATTCTGACATATTTTAAAATTCCTGAATTATCTTCAGGATCCTGACCTCCGTAATGATTTAAAGCTGGTTCTAGGTCAAAAGGCAAAGTATGAACCCCTCCTAAAGTATTAATTGGTGCTTTTCCTAAAACAATAATTCCACCCCAGTCACCTGGTTTTCTGTTATTTATTTCATTTTCTGAAGTAAAAATAATAGGGTCGGTTTCAAGACCTTCCGCAATGATTTTTGAACCATTTGTAATAACAAGAGTACCACAGGTTTTATCGTCTCCACGAATTATTGTTCCAGGCTCTATGGTTAAAGTAGCATTGTTAGTAACGTAAACAACACCAACTAAATGGTAGACATTACGTTTTACTAATCTGGTGTCTTTATCGATAGTTCCGGCAATTATATTAGTAGCTTCACTATAGTCATTTACAGCAGGTCTAAAACTAGTCCAATTGTTCATCCAGTTTGTATTTCCGGTAATTCCTTTTGGCTGTTGTTGAGCGTGTACGAAAAAGCTGATAATGAATGTAATAGAAGCAATGCGTAATTTTGTTTTCATAACTATGATTTTAATTTCTAGTTTTTGATTTTTTTAATTTGCCCAAAAATAGAAGCCGTATGTTAATCAAAGTCCCGACGTTTATTACGAAAGTGTTACTATAATGTTAATAGTGTTAAGGTTGTGGAAAGTATATAAATAACAAGCCCCGACAATTTAAATTGTCGGGGCTTTGTGTTTTTTTGAACTAGTAAGTCTTAAAAATTAGAATTTTAAAGCTACAGCTAATTCAAATTCGTCATTGATAGTTTTGTCTCCTAAACCGTCGAAGAAACTACCTGAACCGTATTTAATATCGTATTTAGTTCTGTCAACTTTGAAAGCAGTTGTAGCAGTATTTCCTTTTACAGTGATGTCAAAACTTACTGGTTTAGTGATTCCTTTAATAGTTAAATCAGCAGTTACAGCATAAACATCAGTAGATTTTGAACTGATAGTTTTGAAAACTAATTTTGCAGTTGGGAATTTATCAGTTCCGAAGAAATCGTCAGCTTTTAAGTGCCCGTTTAATTTTCCTTGGTATTCTCCAGTTAAATCAGTAGCAGTTAATGAAGTCATATCAACTGTAAAGTTACCACCAGCTAATTTTTTTCCTTTGAAAACTACAGCTCCGTCTTTGAAGTTTACAGTTCCAGAGTGCTCTCCAGTTACTTTTTTACCTACCCATTTGATAGTAGACGCTTTTACGTCGATTTTTTTAGTTTGAGCGTTTACTGAGATTCCAGCTACTGCTACGAATAATGCTATTGCAATTGTTTTTAAATTTTTCATGTTTTTAAAATTAAAATTTGAATTTGATTAATAAATAATTATAGTGTGATAAATAATTCTTCGTTTGATTTTCTAACTTTTTTAAAGTGCTGAGATTTATCTTCATCATGTCTGTAACCTACAGTAGCGATTACTGATGCATTTAAACCTAACTTGTCGAAACCTAAAATTTCGTTGAATTTTGCTGCATTGAAACCTTCCATTGGAGTAGCATCAATTTTTAATTCTGCTGCAGCATTTAATAAGTTTCCTAAAGCTAAATAAGTTTGTTTTGCTGTCCAGATGTGTTTTGCTTCAGCAGATAAGTTAGCAATTACACCTTTCATCATATCACTGAATCCGCCTAAAGCATCAACTGGAACGCCTCTGGTTTCGCTAATATTGCTGATGTATTTATCTACAGATGCAGTATCAAGGTTTAAGTCATTTGCAAAAATAAATAGGTGAGAAGCATCTGTAATTTGAGTTTGTCCCCAAGCAGCAGCTTTTAATTCTTCTCTTAACGCCACATTTTCAACGATAATAACTTTATAGGGTTGTAATCCGTATGAAGAAGCACTTAATCTAACGGCTTCTTTTAAAGTGTTTAG
Source organism: Flavobacterium panacagri (assembly GCF_030378165.1). NCBI lineage: Bacteria > Pseudomonadati > Bacteroidota > Flavobacteriia > Flavobacteriales > Flavobacteriaceae > Flavobacterium > Flavobacterium panacagri. The sequence goes on along the minus strand of NZ_CP119766.1, from coordinate 5,768,731 downwards.
ATCTGTATCAGAGATTTTTTTTGTTGCATCAAACTGTTTTGTTGCGTATCTCCAATTTAGATTTTCTACGATATTGCTCATAATAGTAATTTTATTTGTTGGTTCTAAATTTTTCTAATAACTGATTTAAGAAAACTAATTCTTCTGGTTTTAGATTGTCAGCAAACGCTTTTTCGTGTTCGTCTACTTTTGGATCTAATTCTTTTAAAACATCTAATCCTTTCTGAGTAATCAAAACTTCGATTTTTCTTCGATTATCTGGACAGACATTTCGGGTTACAAATTCTTTTAATAACAATTTGTCTACCAATCTTGTTGTGTTGCTTGTTTTGGCAAGCATTCGTTCTTGTATTACGCACATATTGGCTGGTTTCCCTTTTTGCCCTCTTAATATACGTAACACATTGTATTGCTCTCCAGATAAATCATACGGTTTAATTAACTCGTTGAAATGATCCTGAACCACATTTTGCGTGTACATGATATTCAGAATAACTTTTTTCGCATTATCCATCTTAACCGTACTCTTAATAACCTCTTCAATTGTCATAGTCGTAAGTGTATAATTTGTATATACAAATGTAGAATTTTTAATATTTGTATATACAAGTGTCATGTTAAAAATTTGTTAATTATAAAAGCATGTAACAATTAAAAAAGCTGATTGGATCGAAAATCAGAATAAAATTAATTTTATTTTTGGAATTAAAGTATTGATTTTTAAAATTTTAACTTAAAAGTGATATTGAAATGTAATGACGTGAAATTAATTACTCCATAAGCTTCGTTTGAAGTAGGATGAATAATAAAAACGATAAAAGTTTTCTCGATTTTTGTTTTACTTATGAAATTTATAGCTTCTGAAAATCCATTTTTGAGCTCTCTCTGAACTCTGCGAGTAGAAAACCTTTAGAAATTTCATTGAAATCTTCAATTTCTTTACTGATCCAATTTTCATCACGATTCAATTCTTTAGCCATAATTCGAGCTGTTTTTTCAGAAGACTCAATTGCTGCTCTGGCATCTAAAAATAATAAACGAACACGTCTTGCCAATACATCATCAATAGTTCTTGCCATTTCGTAACGTACAGCCCAAACAACTTCTGCCATTGTAAATTCATGATCTGGATGAAGTTTTTCTTTTAATTCAGGTTCATTTTCCTGTAGTTTTAGTATTTCTGAAATATCGCTGCCGTATATATATAAGTGATTTTCTCTGTCTTGGGTTGTAGTTAATTTATTTCCGTGAATCGCTAAGTGTTCTGTCAGGCAAGATTTTTTAGGAAGCTTTCCTTTTAAAATAGCTTTATCAATTATTTCTTCCGCCATTTTTCTGTAGGTTGTCCATTTTCCACCTGTAATGGTTATTAAGCCAGTTTCAGAAACAATAATCTTATGACTTCTCGAAACTTCTTTGGTGCTTTTTCCTTCTTCTTTTGGCGCTGCCAACGGACGTAATCCAGCAAAAACAGAAAGCACATCAGATCTTGTTGGTTTTTTGGCTAAGAAGCGCTGAGCGGTTTCCAAGACAAATTGGATTTCGCTTTCCAAAGCAATTGGTTCCAGACTTTGCTTTTTGATTAAAGTATCAGTTGTGCCAACTACAATGCGATTATGCCACGGAACAGCAAATAAAACTCTTCCATCTTTGGTTTTCGGAATCATCAGGGCATGTTCGCCCGGAAGAAACGATTTGTCGAATACCAAATGAATTCCCTGACTTGGAACAATATATTTTTTATAAACGGTATCATTTAACTTCATAATGGCATTCGTAAAAACGCCTGTAGCATTTATTACAGTAGAAGCTTTTAGGCTATAAGTAATTCCAGTTTCCTGATCGGTTACCTCAACACCAATTATTTGATTATTATTGTCTTTTAATAAATTGACAACTTTTGTATAGTTTAAAACACAAGCTCCATTTTCTACAGCAGTCTGTGCAAGATTGACCGCCAGACGAGAATCGTCAAATTGTCCGTCATGATAAATAACTCCATTTACCAATCCGTTTTCTTCTACGTTTGGAAGCATTTCAATAGTTTTCTTTTTTGAAATGTATCTAGAGCTTCCTAAACTCAAACAACCCGATAATAAATCATAGATTTTTAATCCGATAGTGTAAAAGTAACCGCTCCACCAATTGTAGTTCGGAATTACAAAAGATTGATTTTTGACTAAATGTCCAGCATTTTGTGTCATTAAACCTCTTTCTTTTAATGCTTCTCTTACCAAATGCACATTTCCTTGTTCGAGATAGCGCACACCGCCGTGAACCAATTTAGTACTTCGGCTGGAAGTCCCTTTTGCAAAATCTACGGCTTCTAATAAAATGGTTTTATAACCTCGGCTGGCAGCATCAATAGCAGTTCCAAGTCCGCTTGCTCCACCGCCAATAATTATTACGTCCCAATTTTCGGTATTTTGTAGTTTGGATAACTGCTCTGAACGGTTCATATTTTTATGGGACTTATTTGTTTAAAGCAAACTTAACGAAATGAAATTAAAAATTGATGAAGAAAAATATTTAACCGCAAAGCACGCAAGATTCTTTCCTAATAAGGTCGTATAAAGCGCAAAGTTCGCAAAGCTTTATAAATAAACTTTGCGAACTTTGCGTATTATTTCTTTGCGTTCTTTGCGGTTAAATCAACTTGAAACAAATTTTAATGCGGCAATTTATCTTTAATTAATCCGTAAACCCAAGTACCAAAAATGGCACTTACTAAAGTAACTACAATAACCGTTGCTCCAGTTCCAATTTGCGCGAAAAGCGGCCCTGGACAAGCTCCAGTAATTGCCCATCCGAAACCGAACATCAATCCGCCGTAGATTTGCCCTTTGCTGAAAGTCTTTGGCTGGATTTCGATTTTTTCGCCATCAAGAGTTTTGATGTTGAATTTTTTAATCAATTGCACAGATATTAATCCAACTACAACAGCACATCCAATTACGCCATACATGTGAAACGACTGAAAGTGAAACATTTCCTGAATACGGAACCAGCTGATGATTTCGGCTTTTACGAATACAATTCCGAAAAAGATGCCGACTATTAAATATTTAAGGTTTGCGAATGCAGTTTCTTTTTTATGGCTGGCGTTAATTCCTTCGCTGTCTGTATTTTTATTTTCTAGATTGCTCATTTTTGAAATTTTAAAGTGAAAGAATATAAGGTAAAATCAAAAGTGACATTACAAAACCGCCAATCATAAAACAGATTGTAGCAACTAAAGACGGCCATTGTAAATTTGAAAGTCCCATAATCGCATGTCCGCTGGTACATCCACCTGCATAACGTGTTCCGAAACCAACTAAAAATCCGCCCACAACCATCATAATGAATCCGCGAAGCGTAAATAAACTTTCCCAAGAAAATAGCTGAACAGGAACTAAACCGGTATGATTCGTGATTCCGTAACCTGCTAACTGCTGTGAAAGTTCTGGAGCAATTTCAACTGGATTCGGATTAGAAAGCAAATAAGCAGCTATAACTCCGCCAAAGAAAATTCCTAAAACGAAAAATAAATTCCAACTTTCTTTTTTCCAGTCGTATTTAAAGAAGGAGATATTTGCCGGAATACAAGCCGCACAAATATGACGAAGTGACGAACTAATCCCGAAAGATTTATTTCCAATTATTAATAAAATAGGAACAGTTAATCCAATAAGCGGGCCTGCTACGTACCAAGGCCATGGTTCCCTTAAAATTTCCAGTAGATTCATGTTATTAATTTATTTTTTTTAACCATATAAGTGATATAAGAAATTATAAACCGATGTATTAAATATAAGCTGAAGCTAATTAACGCCTGCTAAAATGAACTTACATAACTTATATGGTTAAAATTTATGTTCAATGTTTATGCTTTTAAAACCTTGCTTTGACAAACAAAATCTGATTTAGGGAGGTTGGTTTTTGAGATCGCTCCAAAACCACCTTCCACTTCAGAGAAATTTCTGAAACCGCGTGCTTGTAAAATCGAAGCAGCAATCATACTTCTGTATCCGCCGGCACAGTGCATATAAAAATGCTCATTTGGATTAATGTCTTTTACCCAGTCATTAATATAAGCTAAAGGTTTACTGTACGCATCTTCAATATGTTCTGCGGCGTATTCTGTTTCTTTACGGATGTCTACAATTTTGTCCGTTTCAATATTCACTTCTTTTGCAAATTGTTCTGCTGTGATTCGGTTTACGGTATCAATTTCAAAACCTGCTTTCTGCCAAGCATCAAAACCACCTTCCAAATGTCCGATAATCGTATCAAAACCAACACGGCTTAAACGGGTAACAGTTTCTTCTTCCATTCCAACTGTTGTAACCAGAATAATGGGCTGTTTTACATCGGCAATTAAGGTTCCAACCCAAGGAGCGAAATCACCATTTATTCCAATATTAATAGATTGTGGAATAAAACCTTTGTGGAATTCAGCGGCGCTTCTTGTATCTAAAATTAGAGCTCCTGTTTCTTCTGCAACTGCTTCAAATTCGTTTACGTTAATAGCTTTCATTCCGTTATGTAAAACGGTTTCAAAACTTTCGTATCCGCCTTTATTCATGGCTACATTCATACTGAAATAGGCAGGAGGAGGCAATAAACCATCTGTCACTTCTTCAATAAATTCAGCTTCAGTCATGTTCGCGCGCAAAGCATAATTTGTTGCTTTTTGGTTTCCGATAGTTGAAACGGTTTCTTTACTCATGTTTTTCCCGCAGGCACTTCCAGCACCGTGTGCAGGATAAACAATAACATCATCGGCAAGTTTCATGATTTTATCTCTTAAAGAATGAAATAAAATCCCTGCCAATTGATCTTGCGTCATTCCAGCTGCTTTCTGCGCTAAATCTGGACGGCCAACATCTCCGATAAATAAAGTATCTCCAGAAAAAATGGCGTGATCTTTTCCGTTTTCGTCTATAAGTAAAAACGTCGTACTCTCCATAGTGTGACCTGGAGTATGTAGTACTTTAATAATTACTTTTCCGATTTTAAATTCTTGTCCGTCTTTTGCAGAAATGCAGTCAAATTCGCAGGCAGCGTTTGGTCCATAAACAATTGGAGCGCCTGTTTCTTTGCTTAAATCAACGTGGCCAGAAACGAAATCGGCGTGGAAATGTGTTTCAAAAATATATTTCAGCTTTACGCCGTCACGTTCCAGACGATCTAAATAAGGCTGTGTTTCTCTAAGAGGATCAATTATAGCGGCTTCACCATCTGAGGTAATATAATAAGCACCTTGTGCTAAACATCCGGTGTAAATTTGTTCTATTTTCATGATATGAAATCTAAAATATGTGGGGTACAAAGATAACTTTGTTTTCCATTAAAATAGGTGACTAATGTTACAGAAATTTGATTTCTGTTAAAAAATAATGTGGATTTTGTCATAGGAGTTATATAAAGTGATTTAAAGTAGGGCAATTACGCTTTAAGCTTTAATTTTGCATATGACGAATGTCATTTTTAAGAAAAAAAATAATCAGTTATATGAACAACCAAGATTTATTAGATCAAATTGCTTTTATAAAAGAGATTGATAAAGTAAAATATATTCAGCGTAAAACGAAATTGTTCAACAGCGATCGATGCGAAAATGATGCTGAACACAGCTGGCATTTAGCATTAATGGCAATTGTTTTGGTCGAACATTCCAATACACCAATTGATGTTTTGAAAGTCGTAAAAATGGTTTTGATACACGATATTGTAGAGATTGATGCAGGAGATGTTTTTATTTATGATACTGTAAAAAGTCACAATAATACAGATGAAGAAAGATTGGCTGCAAATAGAATTTTTGGTTTACTGCCTAAAAAACAAGCAGAAGAATTAATCGCCATCTGGGAAGAATTTGAAGCAGGCGAAACAAACGAAGCCAAATTTGCAAGATCGATGGACAGATTAGAGCCTTTATTACAGAATACTTCTAACAACGGCGGAACCTGGAAAGAGTTTGGAGTGACTTATGATAAGGTATACGAGAAAAAAAGTGTCATTAAAAATGGTTCAGCATCTTTATGGAATTATGCTGAAGGTTTGATCAATGAAAGCGTTGAAAAGGGAATTTTGAAGAAATAATCAAACATAATTAAATATAGCCTGCGGTTTCAACCGCAAGAACACAATTTTTATCACCATACATTTCCCGTGGTTGAAAACACGGGCTATGTTTAAGCACGTAAATCTACACACAATATTGTCATTTCGACCGAAGGGAGAAATCGCAGACGGAATTCTGCAATGTATATCGTCAATCTTTGTCGAGTTTCGTGTGCGATTTCTCCCTTCGGTCGAAATGACAAACTGAGCGTAAGTGTAAAAAAGAACAAGTGTAATTTCTACTTTTCAAATTGTTGAAAAGTTTAACAAATATCAGGCGATAAACTTTTTTTAAAGGGCGTTAATTCGGGTTGTAATGGTTAAATTTGTGGAACTTCATAAACAAATTACCACTTATGGAAGAAATGCTCTTTTATGATCGAATGCAGTTCGCGTTCACCATTACTTTTCATTACCTTTTTCCACAGCTTACAATGGGTCTTTCGTTGATCATTGTGTACTTCAAATGGAAATTTCTCAAAACTAAAGACGAACAATACAATCACGCCACCCATTTCTGGATGAAAATCTTTGCCCTCAATTTTGCAATGGGTGTGGTAACTGGAATTCCAATGGAGTTTCAATTTGGAACCAACTGGGCAAAATTCTCTGAATTAACAGGAGGGATTATTGGTCAGACACTCGCAATGGAAGGAATGTTTTCTTTTTTTCTCGAATCGTCGTTTTTAGGTTTGTTTTTGTTTGGTGAAAAACTCCTAGGACATAAATGGCATTTTGTAACCGGATTATTAATCATGATTGGTTCCTGGGCCAGCGGATTTTTAATTATTGCCACACATTCGTGGATGCAGAATCCCGTTGGTTATGAAATTCTGGAAAACGGAAAATTTGTGCTGAATAATTTTCAGGCTTTATTTTTAAATCCGTGGCTTTGGCCTTCTTATCTGCACAATCAGGCCGCTTCTTTGGTAACAAGTTCTTTTGTTGTGGCAGGAATTGGAGCGTTCTATATTTTAAGTAAAAAGAATGTTTCGTTCGGGAAATTGTTTCTTAAAACAGGTGTTATTTTTGGATTGATTTCGAGTTTAATTGTTGCAATGCCAACAGGAGATTTATTGGCTAAAAATGTTGTAAAATATCAGCCTGTTACTTTTGCCGCTATGGAAGGAATTTTTCATACGGAAGAGAAAGGTTCTGAAATTGTCTTGATCGGTCAGCCTGATGTTAAAGACAAAAAACTAGATAATAAGATTGCTGTTCCAAACATTCTGAGTTTCCTGACTTACGGAAACTGGGATCAGGAAATAAAAGGTTTGGATCAGTACGAGGAAGATCTGCATCCTACTAATATTTCTGGGTTGTATTACGCTTATCATATTATGGTAGGGCTTGGAACAGTTTTTATAGGTTTAATGGTAATTTCGCTTTTTCAATTAATACGAGGAAAACTATTTGAAACCAAATGGATTTTATGGTCACTTATGTTTATGATGCCATTTCCATATATTGCTAATACAACAGGCTGGTATACTGCTGAATTAGGAAGGCAGCCGTGGCTGGTTTATAATTTACTGCGAACAGCAGCAGGAGCCTCACCAACGGTTTCTTCTGGAAACACCTTGTTTACATTACTTGGATTTATTGGACTGTATCTTTTGCTAGGCATGCTGTTTTTACTTTTAGTTGGAAAAATTATCAATAAAGGACCGCACAATGTGGAACTTTCAACAGAAAAAATATAAGTATGGAATTTTTTTGGTACGTAGTTTTAATGGGAATTTTGGCTGTTTATCTGGTTTTAGACGGTTATGATTTTGGCGCAGGAATTATTCATTTATTTTTTGCCGATACAGAAAAAGATAAAAAAGCAATTACAAATGCTATTGGTCCGTTTTGGGATGCCAATGAAGTTTGGCTTATTGCTGCTGGTGGCGTTTTGTTTTTTGCTTTTCCGACTTTATACGCTTCTTCTTTCAGCGGATTTTATCTTCCTTTGATTATGATTTTATGGCTTTTGATTTTTCGCGCCATCGGATTGGAGATGCGCGGTCAGGTACATAATCATATGTGGGAGAGTATTTGGGATAAAGCCTTTGGAATTGCGAGTTTACTTTTGGCTTTATTCTTTGGAATTGCCTTAGGAAATATTGTCCGTGGCGTAAATCTTGGAATGGTTCAAAATGGAGTTTCTACACAAGAACCGCATTTTTTCTTTCTGCCGTTATGGAACCCTACTTTTAGTCCGCAGGCAAATGAACTGGGAATTATTGACTGGTTTACGCTTTTTCTTGGTGTTGTAAGTGTTGTCGCTTTGACAATTCACGGCGCAAACTGGATTATTTATAAAACGAATTCATCATTGAATCCGAAACTTAAAAAAGTAGTTTTTGCATTGAATATTGTGTTGCTGGTTTTGGTTTGTATTTCACTTCAGATTTGGCATTTTATTGAACCAAAGCCATTTCATAATTTCGTTGAAAATCCGATTCTTTGGTTTTTTCCTTTAATGACCTTTGTTGGGATTTTGGGATTGTTTAAAGTGCGTTCCTTTAAAAAAGACGGTCATGGATTTATATTTTCAACCTTATTTTTGGTTGGTGGATTTGCTTCGACAGCGGTTTCAATTTTTCCTAATGTCCTGCCTTCAACTAATAAAGTGAATCCATCATTAACAATCTATAATACTGCTGCGCACGAATATGGTTTAAATGCTGGTTTGAGCTGGTTTTTTGTGGCTTTGTTTCTAGTAATTATTTATTTTATAATTCAGTATCGTGTTTTCAGCGGGAAGATGGATGATATTGGGTATGGGGAACATTGATTTTTACAGCTACGAATTCACGAATTTTTATTTTAATATGAAATGAATTGCCTCCAGTTTTAACTGGAGGTTTTTTTGTTTGTATAGATTTGTTTAAAAAGAATTTATGTGAAATTATTTAGATTTGCGGAATATTAAAAAATTCTGGGTAAGGTAAAGAAAGACAAAGCAGAGTATTTATATAAACTTCTGAAAAAAAATATTTTAAAAAAAAATCCAAGTAAAGAATCAGTTTGCTGTCTGATAATAAACGGAATTTTATTTTGATTTTTGACAGAATTAAAAAATAAAATGTCCTTAATTAGCACATTTTATAAGTATAATTGTTTGTTAAAGATTTAATTACAACTAATAGTTATATTCTATAATTTATGGTGTAAGAAAAAAAAGAAGTTATTGCTTAATATTGTGTATCTAAGAATTTTTCCCCTAGATTCTTAGAAAAGTAATTTCCAAAAAAACTTAAATTTATTTTTTTACTTACCAAGAATTATGCCCTTAAAAATTTTACCCGACAAGATTAAATTCGATTACAATTCTAAAGAATGGCAGTATCAATTTGATGAAATTAGAGAACTCAGACTGCTCAAAAAAAAGAAAAAGTATTTTCTAGAAAATGGTGCTTTTATTGCTGTAACTGCAGCAACTTATTATTGCATGATTTTTTCCAACTTAATGGATTTGTATTATATTATTCCAGCACTTTTATGCTATGCCTTCATTATAGCATCACGGTTTAAAAATAATAATGAATTCGAGTATTTTATTTTTGTAAAAGATATTTACAAAAAAGAAATAAGAACAAAAATTGCAACAAAAGATCGTGTTTTAATTGGTAAACAAATTGATCAGTATTTAGGTCTTCAGTTTGAAAGAAACATAAGAAGAACTGCGTAATAAAATAATTCAAAAATGTTTGTATTTGAGATTGACCTTTATGACTTTGTGTTCATAATGGCAGCTTTGATGTACGGTTATTTTATTACCAAAAGAAAAAATTAACCAAGTACTACTATATAAATTACATAGAATGTAGTAGCTTTAGAATACCCAAAAATAAGTATAGTTATGCCGTTAGTATTTTAACGGCTGGCTGTTTTAACTATACATGACCCCAAATCACAAAAACAATATGGCCGCAACAATTAAAAACAAAATCAGAAACATTAGAGAGTTAAAAAATTATACTCAAGAATACATGGCAGATAAATTAGGTGTAACGCAAGCAGGTTACAGCAAAATTGAAAAAGGAAAGACTTCTTTGAGTTATGAAAAATTGGTAGAAATAGGAAGGATTTTAGATGTCAGTGTTGAAGATATAATTAGCTTTGAGTATGATAAATATTTTAGCAATTTTAATAAAATCACAGGAAATAACAACGGAAATAATAACGGAAATATATCAATTAATTCTGATAATTCTTCGGTCTTAAGAGAACTTTATGAAGATAAAATTCAATTGTTAGAAAAGCTCTTAAACAGAACGGAGAATGAACTTCAACGTTATAAAATAAAATTTGGAGAGATATGAAATTGCTGGACGAGCTTGTTTTTTATAAACTGGACTGGAAGTTGGTTTCTTCTTTATAATACTTTCGCTTTTTAACTAAAAAATTTAAAGCAATGGATTACAAAATCAAAAAAGCAAGTATTGAAGATCTCAATGAAACGGCAGTACTTTTTAATCTTTATCGTGTTTTCTATCGTCAGGAATCTGATGTAGAAAAAGGAAAAGCATTTCTAAAAGATCGATTGTTGAATAATGAATCGGATATTTTTTTAGCAATTGCAGATGAAAAAGCAGTTGGTTTTGTACAACTCTACAAATTGTTTCATTATACAAAACTGCAAAAGCAATGGTTGTTAAGTGATCTTTTTGTTCATCCAGAGTATCGTGGTAAAGGGTTATCTGTCGCATTAATTGATCGCAGTAAACTATGGTGTGAAGAAACTGGAGCATGTGGTTTAATGCTGGAAACAGAAAAAACAAATGTTATAGGCAATCAATTATATCCTCGTTGTGGATTTGAATATGATGGACTTCACAATTATTACCATTGGTGGAAAACAGAAAAATAAGATAGAGATTAGATGTTAGAATTGATTTTAATTTTTGTTCAAAACTGTCTATAATATAAAATCCATCTCTTGAAAAAAAATCCGTTTATCTTAAAGGATAAACGGATTTTTTTAGTTTCATCTTTGTCAAAGCTGAGCTTTGACAAAGATTACTCTACAAGTATAACTAAATTCAAAATATTTAAAAATCTATACCGATTGCTCAATCAGTGATAAATATTAAATTCTAAAACAAAACTTCTTTTGTAATGATGTAAAATCCCATTACAAGGACAAACCACCCAAAAAGCGGTTTCAGCTTAGCGCCGTCTATTTTTTTAGAAAGCTGGCTTCCAATCAGCATTCCGATCAAAGCCATTGCCGAAACACTTAATAGAAAAGTATAATTTATTGGTGTTCCAATGTATAAATCACCAGCAAAACCTATTGATGAGTTAATTGTAATGATCAATAAAGACGTTCCAACGGCTTGTTTCATTGGTAAATTGGCAAAAAAAAGTAAAGCAGGAATAATTAAAAAGCCACCACCTGCTCCAAGAAAGCCAGTTACAATTCCAACTAAAAATCCGATTATACTTAATTGCATATAGTTGGTTTCTGTGGTTTTTATTTCAGGCTGGTTCTTTTTTATCATCGAAATGGCAGCAGTAATCATTAAGACAGAAAAGATTACCATAATCAGGAAATCTTTTGAAACTGTATATGATGCTACGCAAAATAAAGTCTTGGCAATTTGAGGAAAAATTACTTCACGGATTATCAGAATGGAAATGACTGAAGGAACAGCAAAATATAAAGCAGATTTTAGTTTTAGATTCCCCATTTTGTAATGGCTGTAACTACCAGACAAAGCTGTTAGGCCTACAATGAATAAGGAATAGGAAGTAGCTTGATCAGGATTTACCTTAAATAAATAAACTAAAATTGGAATGGTCAATATCGATCCGCCTCCGCCTATTAAGCCAAGTGTGATTCCGATTATGATTGAAGCAAAAAAGCCTAAATATTCCATTGCATCTATTTTAATGCAAAGTTGCTTCGGAAATTAGAATCCTACAGTAACATTTATCACAGAAGGTTTTTTTTTGCCACGAATTCACGAATTTTCATGAATTATTTTATCACATTGAGCAAAGTCGAAATGCTTCCGGGCTTCGACTTCGCTCAGCCTGACAACAGAAAAAACTATTTCAATAACTCAATTTGGTTTCGGTTGAGTTTGACCAGACCGCGTTGTTCCATTTTTTTGAGTAATCTAGAAACTACTTCGCGGGAAGTATTTAATTCGGTTGCAATTTCTTGGTGCGAAAGATTTACTTCAGAACAGCCGCAGGCATCAGAATGTCTTTTTAAATAAAACTCTAATCTTTCGTCCATAGAACGGAAAGCAATGTTATCAACTACTTCCAAGACTTCTTCAAAACGACTTCTGTAAGTTTCAATAACAAATTCGTACCAGCTTCTATGTTCCATCATCCATTTGTCCATAGATTGCAACGGAATCATCATTACCGAAACATCTTCAACCACTTTGGCCATAATTTGGCTTTTTTCGCTTTTTGCCGTGCAGATCATTGAAATTGCGCAAGCTTGGCCTGGCTGTAAATAATACAATAAAAATTCACCACCATCTTCGCCCTGACGATAAATTTTGATTTTACCTTTGGTAATTAATGCCGTATTCTTGATGTATTGTCCTGTACGCATTAAAATAGTTCCGGTCTCAAAATCCTGAAGACTTCCATTTTCTTCGATAGTAGCAATAAGTTCGTTGGAGAAATTAGGAAAGATGGTTTTTAATGAATTTTGCATTAGAGATATTTATAAAAATAGAAAACAATATTTTAACCATTTAGAGATTAAGTTTCATTAAGCTTAATTTTTCTTCATTTCTTAATGGTTGGAATTAAAAAACTTTAATATTTTTCTCTTTTTGATTTTATCAAAAAGAGATTAAAAATTATAATTTGTTACAAAGATAATAGTTTGAGTTGGTATTAATTGTCAAGAAACTGGATTTAAGATGAATTTTATGAAAATGAAAAAATCCTATTTTCTACCGATTTTGTAGACTGAATTTTTAAAAATAGTAACTAAATTTGTAAATCACTGATTATAATACTTTCTCTAAAACGTTTTCTGAGAATAATAATCGAAATCGCATTTGGTACGTTTTTTATAAATAGAAACGTCGTAATTTTACAAAAACACATTTTATTATGAATTTATCACAAGAAGATTGGGTTGCTCAGTTAGAAGCTGACGAAAATGCAGTTATACTTGACGTAAGAACTGAAGACGAATTTAATGACGGCTACATTGAGAATGCTTTAAACATTGATATCAATAAAGGGCAGGGGTTCATCTATGAAATCGAAGAATTAGACAAAAATAAAAATTATTATGTATACTGCCGTTCAGGTGCTAGAAGCGCAAAAGCTTGTCAGATCATGAACGAATTGGGTATACAAAATGCCTACAATCTGCTTGGCGGGATCCTGGATTGGGAAGGCGAAACAGTACAACCATAAAAGAAGAAGAGGCATAAAAAAGCCTCTTTTTTCTTTTGATTATAGAATTACCAGACCATTAAATAACCAAATTATGAGTTTTATACCAGAAGAATATCAGATTAATGCGCTGATCAATCAAGATACTTATCTTGTAAATGGAGAATTGAAACAATGGACAGGGCAAACCACACCTGTGTTTTCAACTATTTCTTCAACAGAAAAATATTCGCCGACTTTATTAGGGTCGATTCCTTTTATGGGAGAGAAAGAAGCAGCAGAAGTTGTTGAAGCTGCAACGAATGCTTACGATATGGGGCAGGGCTTATGGCCAACTATGAAAGTTGCCGATCGTATTAAAAGCATGGAGAATTTTGTGAAACAAATGAAAGAGACCCGCGAAGAAGTGGTAAAATACTTGATGTGGGAAATTGGGAAATCATTGGGAGATTCGCAGAAAGAATTCGACAGAACTGTAGAATACATCTACGATACTATTGCCAGTTATAAAGAATTAAACGGTAGAAGTTCACATTTTGAAAAAGTACAAGGCGTAAACGCTATGATCCGCCGTGGACCTCTTGGTGTTGTATTGTGCCTTGGGCCTTATAATTATCCTTTAAATGAGACTTTTTCATTATTAATCCCAGCTTTAATTATGGGAAATACTGTGATTTTTAAACCAGCTAAACATGGTGTTTTATGTATTTCACCATTATTAGAAGCGTTTAGAAGCAGTTTCCCAAAAGGTGTAATTAATATTGTTTACGGTAGAGGACGTGAAGTCGCTTCTCCAATTATGAAATCTGGAAAGATTGATGTTTTGGCATTAATCGGAAACAGTAAATCGGCGATTGCTTTACAGGATCAGCACCCAAATAAAAACAGACTTCGTTTGATTTTAGGGTTAGAAGCTAAAAATCCAGCGATCATTCTTCCAGATGCCGATTTAGATTTGGCTATTCAAGAATGTATTACCGGAAGTTTGTCTTTTAACGGACAGCGTTGTACAGCTTTAAAAGTACTATACGTTCATGAATCTATTAGAGAAGAATTCAATAAACGTTTTGCAGAGAAAGTAGATAGTTTAGTTTTCGGAAATCCTTGGGAAAAAGGAGTTTCTTTAACACCGCTTCCAGAATCTGAAAAACCAAGTTATATTCAAGGATTAATTGACGATGCAACAGGAAAAGGTGCAAAAATCATCAATGAAAAAGGAGGGAAACATACCGATAATTATATTTTCCCAGCCGTTTTGTATCCTGTAAACAAAGAAATGCGTGTTTACCACGAAGAACAGTTTGGGCCGGTAGTTCCAGTTCTTTCATTTAAAGATATTAAAGAACCATTAAAGGATATGGCTGAATCAAACTATGGTCAGCAAGTGAGTTTGTTTGGAAAAGATATTAAAACACTTGCGCCGCTTATTGACGCTTTAGTAAACTTAGTTTGCAGAGTAAACCTGAACAGTTCTTGCCAAAGAGGACCAGATGCTTTCCCTTTTACGGGGCGTAAAGATTCGGCTGTAGGAACTTTGAGTATTCCAGATGCTTTGCGTTCTTTCTCAATTCGTACGTTTGTAGCTTCAAAAGATATCGATTACAATAATGAGATTCTGCAGGAATTGCTTAACAGCAAAGAATCGAATTTTATTAATACCGATTATATTTTGTAGTCATCAAGGTTATATATTAACTGTAGATACCGTTTGTCGCTTTAGTGGCAGACGGTTTTTCTTTGTTTAGGACACTGAGATACTAAGATTCTAAGTTTTTTAAAACGATAAACAATTAACTATAAACTACAAAACATCAACCTCTAATAATTAATAATTAAATTTGCATTGCGTTGTAACATTTAGAGAGAGAAATGCACTAATTTGTTATCAAAAAATATTTTTTAAAAGACCTAAGAATAACTTATGAAAAAGAGAATATTGCATTTTGCAGTAATAGCATTTGTTTTTTTTACTCAAAATAACTTTGCCCAAGAGCTTTACATGCCAAGAAATATAAAACAAGCTTTTGAAGAAGGGACACGTTCTAAAGACGGAAAACCAGGAAAAAATTATTGGCAGAATCATGGGAAATACAACATGGAAATTGCTGTTGATCCTGTAACGAAAATTGTAAGTGGAACAGAAACTATTATCTACGAAAATAACAGTAAAGATACTTTAAAAAGTCTGGCTATCCGATTTGTAAACAATCTTCACAAACCTTCTTCGCCTCGTGGAAGTAGTGTAAGTGACGATTTTTTAAGTGATGGATTAACTATTTCGTTACTAAAAATAGAGGACGAAGTTTATAAAGAAAATGCCAGAAAATGGGGAACGGTGGGAACGGTAAAATTGAAAAAAGCCATTTTACCGAACACTAAAACCATCATCAATATTCAATGGAGTTATCCATTGTCTAAAGAAAGCGGTAGAGAAGGTCAAATAGACGAGACTACTTTTTTTGTAGCCTATAGTTATCCACGAGTTTCGGTTTATGATGATTATAATGGCTGGGATCTGTTACCGCATACAGATCGTCAGGAATTTTATAATGATTTTAATGATTATGTTTTCTCTGTAAAAGCACCTAAGAATTATATTGTTTATGCAACGGGAGATTTATTAAATCCTGATGAGGTTTTACAGCCAGAGTTTGCAGCTCGTTTAAAGAAATCTTACACAACAGATGAGATTTTGCATATCGCAAACGAACAGGAAATGAAAAGCGGTATTGTAACGAAACAATATGATTGGAATGTTTGGAAGTTTGAAGCTAAAAATATTACCGATGTTACTTTTGGTTTGAGCGATCATTATTTGTGGGACGCAAGCAGTGTTATAGTTGATAAAAAAAATAATCGACGTGCAAGTGTTCAGGCCGCTTATGATATTAAGGGAACAGATTTCGTAAATTCCGTTAAAAACAATCAATATGCTTTAGATTGGTTTTCTAATCACTGGCCAGGAGTTCCGTACCCGTTTTCAAAAATGACAGCTTTTCAAGGTTTTGCCGATATGGAATATCCAATGATGTGCAACGATTCGCAGATGGGAGATGCAAAATTTGCCCAATTGGTACAAGATCATGAAGTAGCGCATACTTATTTTCCTTTTTATATGGGAATTAATGAAACACGTTATGCTTTTATGGATGAAGGCTGGGCAACTACTTTTGAGTATTTAATTGGAATTGATGAGCATGGGAAAGAAGAGGCAGATAAATTCTATAAAAATTTTAGAGTAAAAGGCTATATCAACGACCGTTCTACTGAAGAAGATCAGCCGATTATCTCGATGTCAACACAGGTTTCTGGTGCGGGTTACGGGAATAATTCATACGGAAAAGCTTCGTTGTCTTATCTGGCTTTAAAAGATATGTTAGGCGATGAAATGTTCAAAAAAGCATTACACGATTACATGGATACTTGGAACGGAAAACATCCAATTCCATGGGATTATTTTAATTCTTTTAATACCTCAACAGGAAAGAATTTAAATTGGTTTTTCAATAATTGGTTCTTCACAAACCATTATTTAGATCTTGCTGTTAAAAGTGTTTCTGCTGATAATAAAGTTATTACAGTAGAGAATATTGGTGGTTTTGCGATTCCTTTTGATGTTACTATTACTTATGCAGATAATTCAAAAGTAACCTTGCATCAAACACCTGTAATTTGGGAAAAGAATCAAAAAACAGCCAAAATTGTGTTGAAAAACACAAAGAAAATTAAACAAGTAGAACTTGACGGTGGTATTTTTATGGATGCAACTCCTAAAAACAACAGTCTAATTGTGAAGTAATTAAAATGTCTGGAGAAAAAGATTTAAAGGAATTATTAAAAAGCATGAAACCTGAATTGAATTCAGGAAATTATGTTTTTTGTCAAGTAGAAAAGTTAGGAAACATTGATCCAGATACTGTAGAAATGTTTTTTAGAGAAAAAGAAGCAATTACTTTAATCCTAAAAAAAGAAACTGCCGATGTATTGCAACTAGAATATTCAGTTGTAATGGCTTGGATAACGCTGACAGTACATTCGTCTTTAGAAGCTGTTGGGTTAACAGCGGCATTTTCGAAAGCACTTTCAGAGAATGAAATCAGTTGTAATGTTGTTGCGGCTTATTATCATGATCATATTTTTGTAAATAAAAAAGATGCAAAAAAAGCGTTCGAAATCTTGATTTCTTTTTCAAATTAATAACAGATTTTGCTAAAATAAAAAAGAACCTAATATTTTAGGTTCTTTTTTATTTTGATTCATTTTAAATAATTAAAAATAGTGCGCAAAAAGTAGGAAACTTTATTCAAAAAAATTAGGTTTGCAAGCAATAAATCAATCCCCCCAACTATAAATGAAAAAAACACTACCCCTAATTGTTTTTTTGATTAGCCTTCAGTTTTTTGGACAAAATGATCAAAAGGCCGCATTTCAAAAAAGCAAGTATGAATTAGCTATTTCCTATTACAAAAAAGCTGATTTTGTTAAAGCTATCGATTTATTCTCTTTAGCGGCTAAAATTAAACCTGAAAATGAAATTGCACAGCAAGCAATAAAAAAAGTAGATACTTTACGTGAAGTGTTACGAAAAGAAATCTTGGATCAAGCAGTTGGTACTTGGAAAAAGTCTGGAAGCCAGCCAGTTTGGGCAAGTACAGCTGTAAATCAAGGGAATCAATCTACAGTTGAAGAACTGATTGAAATTAAAGAAGATAAGATTTTATTTTACGAATTAGATAAAAAAACGAAAGCTAAGAAACTTTTAAAAACAGAAGATTTAATTTACAATGATGCCAATAATACAGTATCATTATTTTCGGAGATTATTCTTTCTGATGGAACCATCTGGAACTGCAGTTTTAATGAAAAAGCAAATGTCCTTCATGTTATCAATGTTGCTGTTAAAACCGAAGATGGAATCGAAAAAGTAAAAAATGATAACGAAGAAACTTATTATACTAAGTTTTAAAAGAAAAGGGAATCAAATGATTCCTTTTTTTTTATGCTTCTAAGAAGCTAAATATTTATAGAAAAGAATACATGTCTTGCATGCGGAGCTACATATATTTTGTTTTATTGAAATTCTATAAATATTTCATCCCGCTGGGGTTTTACTGATTAAATATTTTTTGCGAATAGTATGTCAAATAAATTAGACTGTTACTTTGACAAAGCTTTTTCTAAAATATATTTAAAGGAATTTAAATCCAAGAGAGAAGTTTGTAACGCCTGTTTTAATCTCGCCATTAGAAGAATCAATATCTGTTAATCCTGCAAGGTATCTTACATCAAAAGTTAATTTCCAAACATCAACTCCAACGCCGCCAATTAGGCTATGGTTGTTTTTTTCTATTGTGATAGAATTCAGACCATTGTTTTTACTAATGTCTGAGTAGTTTTTCCAGTTGTAACCAACAAATAACCTTACATTGCCCAGTTTTCCTAATGGAACAAGTTTATATCCGGCGATCAGAGAAGCATCAGTTCCTCCTAATTTAAATTCGGTTTCACCCACACCATTTTGGTAAACGCTGAAATTGGATTTTGCATAACCAAATTCGGCCTGACCATAAAAAAGCAAAAGATTTACTCTGGCAAATGCAGCAAAACCAATTCCTGTATTAGTATGATCTGAACTAAAATTACTGGTATTTATAGAAGTAATATTAGTAGAAATCTGTGGTCCAACTTGTATCAATTGTGCGAATCCATTTGCACAAATACATAAAAAAACTGCTAAAAATATTTTTTTCATAACAGATTGGATTTGATTTTAGTTTTATAAAAATACTCATAATTGATTTGTAATGAATGAATTATCTGATTTATTTTTTGTGATTTTTTGGAATAAAGCAAGAGTAAAGCCTTTTGATATTTTTTAGGTTTCTCGTAAATAATTATTTTTGAATCAGTTGAAAATTAGAGTAGTATGGAAATTAAAAAAATCAAAGCATCAGAAACCTGGAAAATACGTCATGAAGTAATGTGGCCGGATCAGCCATTTGAATTTGTTCAGCTTGCAGAAGATGATTTTGGATCGCATTATGGGGTTTTTGATGAGAATCAATTAGTTTCAATTGTTTCTTGTTTTACAGAAGGAGATGTGATGCAGTTTAGAAAGTTAGCTACTTTAAATTCTTATCAAGGCAGAGGAATAGCATCTTTACTATTGAAGCATATTTTTAAAACAGCACAAGAAAAAGGAATTAAAAAAATTTGGTGTAATGCTAGAACAGAAAAAAAACAATTCTACGAAAAATTTGGCATGTATGCTACTGGAGAAGTTTTTAACAAGGCTGGACAGGAATTTACTATTATGGAAATCACGATTTAAGTTGTTGTTTTTTAATGTTTTATGTGTTTTTTGGATTTGTTAAAACCATCAAATTTGAATTTCTTTTAAACTGAAATCGTTTTCGTTTGCAATAACATGTTAAGGATTTCTTATTTTATTTTTTTTATTCCAATCTTTTATTACTTTCGCACCCAAATGAGAAAGTTAATAGTCTTTTTAGTATTCATGAATATGCTTCTGTTCGGCGGAGGCCAATATCTTAATGCAAATACTTTTGGCTTATCTCAGCACCATAATTTTGAAAAGAAACATCGAGTAAAATTCACGAATCATGAACGAGGATCTTCGACTATTGAGGATGCTACTGATATTGATATCGAAGAAGATCTTCTAGGAAACGATGATGTTGATGGACTTACGAATAAATTTTTCGCAGCCTCTTACAGCTTAATAGATGAATTGTATCTGACATTATCAGATCAATCTGCTGCAAATGATTCCAATCGTTTTAAATTTTCGACGCCTTCCTTTGGGAATTCAAATCCTTTATACATTACTCAACGAGTATTAAGAATTTGATTTTAAAATATACATTGTTTGCCTAAGTTGCGATCCTGCATATCTTGCTGCTGTATATTTTTTTCTTATTGCCGCTTATATGACAATTAAGGTCAGACTAAAGCTTACTGATGTTACATTCCATCTTTAAGGAATCTTTGTATTCCAAGCATTCAATCGCTTAATTTCCATTTAAACATCATGAAAAGAATCATCTTGATCACAGGCTTTATGGCCTTAGTGTGCTTAACCAGTTGTACACAAAAAAAAGAAGAAAAAGAAGAAGAGGAAAAGTTCACCGTAACTAATCCAGTAAAAATCGATACTTCGTTTACGAAGGAATACGTTTCGCAGATTAGATCTGTGCGAAACATCGAAATCCGTGCCCAGGAAAAAGGGTTTTTGCAAAACATTTATGTTGATGAAGGACAGTTTGTAAAAAAAGGGCAGCTGTTGTTTAGAATTATGCCAAACATGTATCAGTCTGAATTACTTAAGGCTCAGGCAGAACAAAAATCTGTAGAAATCGAATTGCAAAATTCAAAACTTTTGGCTGATAAAAATATCGTTTCTAAAAACGAATTGAGTTCAGCTCAAGCAAAATTACAGTCTGCAAAAGCTGAAGTGGCATTGGCAAAACTGCATTTATCATTCACAGAAATCAGAGCGCCATTTGATGGAACAATTGATAGAATTCCTTTAAAACTAGGAAGTTTAATTGATGAAGGTGAATTATTGACAAGTCTTTCAGACAACAGTCAGATGTTTGCTTATTTCAATGTTTCTGAGCCAGAATATATCAGCTATGAAACAAACATTAAAGATCGTGCTGATAACAAAGTGAATTTGGTTTTGGCTAATGGAGACATTTTCAAAGACAAAGGAAATGTTGAAGTTATAGAAAGTGAATTTAACAGTGAAACTGGAAATATCGCTTTTAGAGCAAGATTCCCAAATTCAAGTAAATTGCTTAGAAATGGTGAAACAGGACAAGTTCAGATGAATGTTCCGTTGAAAAATGCTATTGTAATTCCACAGAAAGCTACTTATGAAATTCAGGATAAAAAATATGTTTTCATTGTAGGTAAAGATGATAAAGTAAGTTCTAGAGAAATCACGATTACTGGTGAAATCCCTGATTTATACGTAATTAAAAGCGGACTGAACGAAAACGACAAAATCTTACTTGAAGGAGTTCAGAAAGTAAAAGAGAACGATAAAATTAAATACGAATTTGAATCTCCTAAAAAGGTAATTAATAACCTGCGCTTAAAAGCGGAGTAAAATTAGTGTTCAGTCTCAGTTTTAAGTATTCAGTTTTATTTTGAAACTATAGAATTGTGCTGACTTATTGATTTCCTTTTAGTTTAATCATTTAAAAGATATAAAATGTTTAATAAATTTATTCAAAGACCAGTATTGTCGATAGTAATATCGTTGATAATTGTCTTTTTAGGGGTTTTGTCTGTATTGAATTTACCAATTACACAATTCCCAACCATTTCACCTCCAATGGTGAATGTTACCGCAGATTATCCAGGATCTAACGGTGAATTGATGGTTAAAGCAGTTGTTATTCCCTTGGAAAGAGCCTTAAATGGTGTTCCAGGAATGAAATATATGGCTTCTGATGCTGGTAATGATGGTGAAGCTACAATTAAAGTAGTTTTCAATCTAGGAACAGATCCTAACCAAGCCGCTATTAACGTTCAGAACCGTGTGGCTTCTGTTACTAACAAATTACCTCCTTTAGTAATTCGTGAAGGTATTAAAATTACGCGAGAAGTACCAAGTATGTTGATGTACGTAAACCTTTACAGTACAGACAAAAATACAGACATGAAGTTCTTGTATAACTATGCTGATATCAACGTACTTTCTGAATTGAAAAGGGTAAATGGTATTGGTTCTGGAGATATCTTAGGGACACGTGAATATGCCATGCGTATTTGGCTGAAACCAGATCGTATGTTAGCCTATAAAATTTCTGCTGATGAGATAATGGAAGCATTGTCTAGTCAGAGTTTGGAAGCATCTCCAGGTAAAACGGGAGAAAGTTCTGGTAAACGTTCTCAAGCATTCGAATATGTATTGAAGTATTCTGGTCGTTTTACAACAAAAGAACAGTATGAGAATATCGTAGTAAAAGCAAATGCAAACGGAGAGCTTTTAAGATTGAAAGATGTTGCTAAAGTTGAATTTGGAAGCTCGATGTACGATATCTATTCTAATTTGAATGGAAGACCATCTGCAGCGATTGTATTGAAACAATCTTTTGGAAGTAACGCAAATCAGGTTATTGAAGAGGTTAAGGCTAAATTGGAAAAAATCAAAACAAGATTTCCAAAAGGAATGGATTATGAAATTTCATATGACGTTTCTAAATTCCTTGATGCTTCTATCGAAAAAGTAATCCACACTTTGGTTGAAGCTTTTATCTTAGTAGGTTTAGTAGTTTTCCTTTTCTTAGGAGACTGGCGTTCTACGGTTATTCCGGCAATTGCGGTACCAGTATCGTTGGTGGGAACTTTTGTGTTTATGACATTCTTCGATATTTCTTTGAACTTAATCACATTATTTGCTTTAGTATTAGCAATTGGGGTCGTGGTCGATGATGCGATTGTGGTTATCGAGGCCGTTCACGCCAAAATGGAAGAAGAACATCTGTCGCCATTCAAAGCAACTAAGAAAGCAATGCATGAAATCGCGGGGGCAATTATTGCCATTACCTTCTTGATGGCGGCAGTATTTATTCCAGTTGCATTTATGTCTGGTCCTGTTGGAGTATTCTACAGACAATTTTCTGTAACAATGGCAACTGCAATTATCCTTTCTGGTATTGTGGCTTTGACATTGACACCAGCGCTTTGTGCGATGATGTTAAAAAACAATCATGGAACACCTAAAAAGAAAACACCTGCGAATAGATTTATTGATGCTTTCAACGAAAAATTCAATTTAGCACAAGGGAAATACCAAAATCTATTAGGTAAAATTGTTGATAGAAGAGTGGTTACTATTGTGGCGCTTGTAGGTTTCTGTATTGGAACATGGATCATAAGCAGTTCGGTTCCTTCTGGATTTATTCCGAATGAGGATCAGGGAATGTTTTATGCCGTAATTCAGACACCTCCAGGTTCATCTTTAGAAAGAACAAATAATATTGCAGAGAGAGTTCAAAAAATCGCTGAAGATATTGATGGAGTAAAATCGGTTTCTTCATTGGCAGGTTATGAGATTCTTTCTGAAGGGACAGGAGCCAACTCAGGAACGTGTTTGGTGAATCTTAAAGACTGGAGCGACCGTAAAGAATCTGTTTTGGAGATTATGCACGAAATGGAGGAAAAATGTAAAGATATTACAGGTGCTAATATCGAATTTTTCCAACCGCCTGCTGTACCTGGATACGGTGCTGCCGGAGGATTTGAGCTTCGTTTATTAGATAAAACTGGTTCTGTGGATTATAAGAGAATGGAACAGGTAAACAACGACTTTGTTGCTGAATTGAATAAACAGCCAGAATTATCGAATGTGTTTAGTTTCTATAGTTCTAGTTTCCCTCAATACATGATGAAGGTCGATAATGACTTGGCACAGCAAAAAGGTGTTTCTATCGAGAATGCGATGAATACTTTGTCAACGCTTGTAGGAAGTAACTATGAGATCAGTTTCATTAAGTTTGGTATCAACTACAAAGTTATTGTTCAGGCTTCGCCAGAATATCGTGCACAGCCAGATGATATCTTGAAACTGTATGTGAAAAACGATCGTGATGAAATGGTGCCTTATTCTGCTTTTATGAAATTAGAAAAAGTATATGGACTTTCAGAAATCACTCGTCATAATATGTATACCTCAACACAGATCAGTGGTTCTCCAGCAGCGGGTTATAGTTCTGGTACAGCAATTAAAGTAATTCAGAGAATAGCTGCTGAAAAATTACCGAGAGGATATGACATTGACTGGGCAGGTATTTCTGCCGATGAGGTGGCGCAGGGTAATCAGGCAATCTGGGTATTCTTGATTTGTTTAGGATTCGTTTACTTGGTATTAGCGGCGCAGTATGAAAGTTTTATTCTGCCATTATCAGTTATTCTTTCTTTGCCAGCAGGTATTTTTGGAGCTTTCCTTTTATTGAAATTAACAGGATTAGAAAACAATATTTATGCTCAGGTGGCAATGGTAATGCTTATCGGTCTATTAGGTAAAAATGCCGTTTTGATTGTAGAGTTTGCTATTCAAAGACATGCTGCAGGATTATCGGTATTACAAGCTGCAATGGAAGGAGCAAAAGCAAGGTTCCGTCCAATTTTGATGACTTCATTTGCATTTATTGCTGGTCTATTACCACTTGCTTTTGCAACAGGCCCAGGTAAAATTGGAAACAGAACTATTGGTACTGCTGCGGCCGGAGGTATGCTTATCGGAACTATTTGCGGAGTCTTTGTGATTCCAGGATTGTATTTCATATTCGCTAAGGTTGCCGAGAAATATAAACTGGTAAAACATGAAGAAGAAAATCCATTAACAGAAGAAATTGATAACAATCATGTATAAAGTTAAATCATATCAATATAGTATTGCATTAGCTGTATGTCTAGCAGTTGCAGGGTGTAAAACCCCTGCACCTGAGGCAGCAGTAACAACAAGTGCTCCAGTTCCTGATTCGTTTGGCAAAACAGTCCAAACGCAGGATGCCAATAACAATACAGCTGCTTTAGCTTGGAAAGATTATTTTAAAGATCAAAATCTAGTAGATTTAATTGATATTGCTCTTAAAAATAATCAGGAACTAAATATTACTTTGCAGGAAATCGAAATTGCAAAAAATGATATTCGTGTTAAAAAAGGACTTTTATTGCCAACTGCAGGATTACGTGCTGGAGCTGGAGTAGAAAAAGTAGGTAGATATACAAGCCAAGGTGCGGGTGATGCTTCTACAGAAATTAAACCAGGCAAAGAAATGCCAGATCCTCTGGGAGATTTTACTATTTCTGCCTATGCAAACTGGGAAGTAGATATCTGGAAAAAACTGCGTAATTCTAAAAAAGCGGCTTTAAATAGATATTTGGCTACAGTTGAAGGTAAAAACTTTGTCATTACAAACCTCATCGCTGAAGTAGCTGATTCTTATTATGAATTAATGGCTTTAGACAATCAGTTGGAGATTGTAAAACAAACGATCAAATTGCAGACTAATGCTTTGGAAATTGTAAAAGTTCAAAAACAGGCAGCAAGGGCAACTGAATTGGGCGTTAAGAAATTTGAAGCAGAAGTTTTAACTTCACAAAGCATGGAGTTTGATATTTTACAGCAGATTAAAGAAACCGAAAACAAGATCAACTTTTTATTGGGTAGATATCCGCAGGAAATCAAAAGAACAAGCGACAACAATTTCTTAAGTTTATTACCAGCTGTTGTTACTTCTGGAATTCCATCTCAATTGTTGCAGAATCGTCCAGACGTAAAACAAGCCGAATTGGAATTGGTAGCTTCAAAATTAGACGTAAAAGTGGCTCGTGCTGAGTTTTATCCTTCTTTGGATATTACTGCTGCGATTGGAGTAAATGCATTTAAACCTTCTTATTTGTTTACAATGCCAGAATCATTACTGTATTCATTAGCTGGAGATCTTGTGGCTCCTTTAATTAACAGAAATGCAATCAAAGCAGAGTTTGCTAGTGCCAATGCGAGACAGCTTCAAGCTTTATACAATTACGATCGTACGGTTTTAAATGCTTATTTAGAAGTGTCCAATCAATTGTCTAAGATTGAAAATCTTCAAAAAGGTTACGATTTGAAATCAAAACAAGTAGACGCTTTAAATACTTCTATTGATGTTTCAAACGATTTGTTTAAATCGGCTAGAGTAGATTATTTTGAGGTTTTAATGACGCAGAGAGATGCTTTGGAAGCAAAACTGGAATTAATCGATACTAAAAAAGAACAACTTAATGCTGCTGTCCATGTTTATAGAGACCTAGGCGGCGGATGGAAATAATATTGCCTGTTAATTTGTAGAAAGAAAGCCTTTCAGGAGTAAAATTCTGAAAGGCTTTTTTGTGTTTTGAAATAATGATTTTAAAAAAAGGTTCTTATGAAACCGAGTGCCCTAGCCCAGACAGAAGCGGTATCCTTTTTCTGCCTTCTTTAGGCAGGAAAAGATATAGCGGATGGCTGGAAATAGCTCCTTATAATTCTAAAAATTAAAGAACTTTTAATCCTGTATTTTTATATGCTTTCAAAATCTCCTCTTCAGGTGAAACATTCGTTACTAAAACATTAATATCGTTTATCGGACAGACAAAATAAGACTCGGCTGTTTCTACTTTTTCGATGGAACTTAATGCAATAACAAAGTTGGAATTCTGAACCATATTCTTTTTCAGCATCGAATCATCATATAAAATTCCTGTAATACCACGTTCATGATGAATACTGCAGATTCCTAAAATGCAGACATCGGCTCTAAAATTTCTAAAGAAATCCATAGTTTCGATACTAGAAGTGGTGAAAGAGGTTTTACACATTTTACCGCCTGCAAAAATTAAATCGATATTCGGTAAATCTTCCACTAATGAAGCAACCGGAAAACTATTGGTAATAACCGTTAATTTTAGATCGTAAGGAAAGCTTGCTACTAAAGCTAAAGAAGTTGTCCCTCCGTCAATAAAAACTACTTGTCCGTCTTTTAAATACGAAATTGCTTTTTGCGCAATAATCTTTTTGTTTTCGATATCGTGTTTTTCTCTCTTTCTATAATGCAGCGGAATTGGGGAAGGAGCAACCGCACCGCCCCGAACGGCTTTTAAAAGCCCCTGATCTGAAAGTTCTTTTAAATCGCGTCTTATTGTATCTTCTGAAACGCTAAGGTATTCGCTTAATTCTATGGAGGTTACGCGATGTTCTTTTGCTAAATATTCTAAAATGGCTTGTTGACGTTCTTCCTTTTTCATTCTTTTTGCGGTTTTATATTGCAAAAATAAGTTAAAAATTGCAATATGTTGCAATTTTTGCATAATTTTACCGCAAAATAAATTTACAATGAATAAGAAAACAATTGCAATCGATATGGATGGTGTATTGGCTGATTTTGAATCTCAGCTATTAGAGCATTATAATACCGCATACGGAACTAGTTTAACAAAAGAGAGTATTCAAGGATTAAGTGAAGATGAGGCTTTTAAGGATAGAGATTTATTAGTCAAAGTTTTAAATAGAGATAATTTTTTCAGGTCTCTTCCTGTAATGCAAAATGCTGTTGAAAGTGTACGGGAATTACAAAAGAACTTTGAGATTTTTATTGTTTCGGCAGCCACAGAATTTCCAGTATCACTTGCCGAAAAAGTAGCATGGCTCGCAGAACATTTTCCTTTTATTAAATGGGAAAATATTGTTTTATGTGGCAGTAAAAGAATCATCAAAACCGATTATCTGATTGATGATCATTGTAAAAATCTAGATTATTGTATTGGTAAACCGATTATGTTTACAGCATTTCATAATATAAATAAAACGCATCATTTAAGAGTCAATAATTGGAAAGAAGCTGTTGCGGTTTTAAACGAAACATTATAAGCTTAAAAAGGTTATAATTTTATTTTTTTTTTGAAGAGAAAAGCCTTTCGGAAGATTCTGAAAGGCTTTTTATTTTAAACTTTAATCTGTGTTTGTTCCGGCATAATTATTTTCACTCTAAATCCTTTTTCAGGTTCTGTATCAATATCAATAGTTCCGTTAACAGCCAGAATACGATTGACCATGTTTTGCAGACCATTTTTTACAATAGTGCTTTTCTCACAGCCTACACCATTGTCCATATAATTGATTAGGATTGATTTTAGGTCGCTTTCGAATTTTATGACTACAAGATTTGCTTTGCTGTGTTTTTTCATATTTACCATCAATTCCTGTAAAATTCGGCTGATGGTGATCTTTTTCATATCATCAATAGTCTCCCAGTTTATTTCTTCTAGATTGGTCACAATGATGTTTCTCTCCTGTGTATTATAAGCAGCAAGCATTTCTTTGATGCTTCGGGTAAAATTGGTTCCCGTATCGATACTATTATTTTCTCTTGAAATTCCTCTCACGCGGCCATAAATATCATCCAATTTTTGAAGCAGGTTTTCTTTGGTGTTTGCGGTATTTAAAGACTGGGATTCGGCAAAAGCAATTACTTGAAAGACATCGTTTGCCAATTCGTCGTGGATTTTTTTTGCAATTCTGGTTTCAGTATCATAAGAAGTCTTTAGTTCTATAGATTTGTTTTTATTTTTATAATAACGGATCAGTATCGCAATTAAAATGACTAAGAAAACAAAAACAATCACAAATACAATACGCATATAACTGGCTTTTTGCAGCGACAGTTCATTTTCTGCTTTTTCTAAACGAAGTTTTTCGTTTTCGTCTTTTTCTTTTTTAGAATCGTATTTGATTTTGGCAAACTTATTTTTAAAGTTGTTTCTGGTCTTTATGATGCTGTCATTTAGTGTAAAATACTTTTGAGTATATTTGGCGGTATTCGCGCTGTGATTGTTTGAAATTAAAATTTGCAGTGCTTCTAACCTTTCGTCAACACTATTTAGTTTTGTGGCTATAGCGTAAGCGGCAAGAGCATTTTCATCTGATTTCTGTAAATCTTTTTTAGAATAATAATCAGCAAGGTGAAGATAACTTTCGATACTTCCATAAGTGTCATCACTTTCAATTCTGATTTGAAGTCCCTCAGCCATTAGATGAAATCCTTTTTCTTCCAATCCTTTTTTAAAATAAGCATAACCTAAGTTATCAAGAATTATGGATTTATCATTTGGTTTAGTTTTATCCCTTAATTCTTTGCTTGAAATTGATTCTAAAAGAGATTCTAATAAAGGAATAGCCTGATCATATTTTTTTTGTTGGATGTAAACAGCAGCAATGTTTTGTACTGGTGCTTGTTTTTGGATAGTGTCTGTGTAGTCTTTTAAAGCTTCTTTGTAGAAAAAAATGGCATCATCATAAAGAGAAAGCTCTTTGTCTGCAATACCTAATAAATTATTGATGGATGCTTTATAATTTCTATTTTTTTCAACATAAGGTAATGCTTCGGTCACAGTCTCTTTACTGCCATAGTAATCTCCGTTAATTTGTTGAATAGATGCCATCTGAATAAGAATATATCCAATATTGGCGCTATCTTTTAAACTTTCAAAAATTGCTTTTGATTTATTAAACTCATAAAAAGCGGTATTTAAGTTTTGCTTTTGAAAATTTTCATCTGCTTTTTCTCTTAAACTAATTGCTTCCTTACGTATTACTTTGGTAGTAGGATCAACGGTTTTTTTTTCTTCACAGGACACGAGAAAAAAGAGTATTGTTAAATAAAAAAACGGGGACCGTAACATATAAATTTACTTTCCCCGAAAATAGTAATTAATTCCACACTAAAAATATATTTATTCAGTAGGTGGTTTGATTGGTGGCGGTGTTTTATCACCAGGACCATCGTCACCGTCAGCGCGTAACTTATCGACATTCTTTTCGATTTTTTTAGTTGGCTGAGTCTCATACTCATCAGGAGTACAAGAAAATATAGTAAATAATGTTGCAAAAGCGAACAATAGTATTAGTTTTTTCATTTTGATTTAATTTAGAAATTAGACATAGGTGTGGCTGTCCGGAATGATCCAGAGTTTATTTTGGCGACACCAAATTGTTTTTGGGGAAGTAACTGTGTAGAACTGTAAGACGTAATTTATACTTCCCGAATAAACTCGGTCTTACGGTTTTCCACAAGGTTAATTAGAACTAGTTTTTTATTTTTGTTTTAGTCTGCAGACAAAACTTGAACTAATTTCTGATGCAAAGGAAAGGCACTTTGAAGCCTTTGTAGATAAGGAATTCCCAGAATTCCCGCGTTTTCCCGAGATTCCCTAGAATTCCCAATCTAAGTCTGGTTTGAATGGTTAGTTAGTATTTAAGCTGAAATAAATCTCTATTTTAATAGATGCAGTAACTCTCAAAAAAGTTGGTTGAACAAGTAAAAAAAATATAGAAATAATATATAAATTGGAATAAAAATTGAAAGTGTTGGTAAGCATTTGAATTTGAGAAGTCGTAAATAAGTGCATATAAAAAATATTTTGGTGAATAAAAAAATAAAGGGTTCAATGAGTTTTCTAAAAAAGGCAAGATGAATAATACATTAGAGGAATATAAAAAGGCGATTAAAATTAAATACGAACTCGAAAAAGAGGGCGAACACTTTGATTATTTGTACAACCCTTCCCGAGGAAAACTCCGTGATTTGTGCTGGCTTATTTTTGAAAACAACCCCACTCAAGATGATCTAAATGTGTTTAAAAATTTACTCTGTTTAGATTTTGATCATTCTAAAAAGAATAAGTTTAAGGAACAAAAAGATAAGTTTAGACCTATCGAAACCTTTTTTAAAGGCGAAACAGACCCATCAAATATTGATGCCATAAATCTTGCGGCAGTGATAGTTGATTTTCAGCCGCGTCCTTTTAAAAAATTTAATGAAAAATGTAGAATTGGTGCAGCTAAAAAAAATGAAAACGCAGCGAATGTAATTGCAGAAGTAGAAAATAATGGCATAGAAAAAGTTGTTTTGGTGAATAATGAACATGAAGAGTCAAAAGAGGTTCCTAAAAGAGGAAATCTTTTGTTTAATTTTGGAGCTTTATTCTCTAAAAAAATAGTTCAGAAAATATATCCTCGTAAAATAATTACGGTTGCAATTGGAGCGGTTGCCCTAGTGTCTTCTGCTTGTTTTTACTTTGTGCAGAAAAAAGATTAAAAAGAATTGTTTCGATGTGAAACAGGAAAGCATTTTGAAACATAAAATGCAAAAAAGAATAATTTTTTGAAGTGTAATCCTGGCGTTTAAAAAGTTTGTTTTTCGGCATATATTTACTGTTATTTACACTATAAAGATAAGAAAAAAATATCGGTAAACCTAATAAAATCAATTAAATAAGTGGTTTTTTTACTAAAAAAAAGCTTTTTTTTCGTCTTAATTCTGCTTCTTTTTTATGGCGATTTTTAAAGAAAATCAGGATTGTTTTTTTACTGTTTTGAGGTCTAATAAAATTATCTATATTTATAAAACATTAAAAGAGATTTCGATTTCTAAGAGTATTACTTTAAAAACACATTTCATGAAAAAGCTTCTGGTATTATTAATTGTTTTATGCGCGTTCGGTTGTAAAAAATATGTTGTCTCATTTGAACAGCCAACAGATCTGAAATTGGATAATTTAAAATTGGAAGTTTTTCTAGATAAAGAAAAAGTAAAAGAAATTACCTTAAAAGCCACAGAAGCAATGCCTACTTATGAAACAACGGCAATATCAGTATCAGATGATGGAAACCATCTGCTTCAAGTTAAAGTAAAAGATACTATTTACAGCTATACTATAAAATATCCTGAGGAAAGATATGTTTTGGTAACAGCACACCTAAAAGCGAATGGGAAAGTCCATATCGGGATTTTAAAGCAAAATTATAAATACAGACTGCGTTGATCCATTTGACGCTGATAAATTTAAAAAAAAGCCTTTCACAATTTTGCGAAAGGCTTTTTGATTTTTTTTAGTATGAGTTTTTAAGATAAAAAGTCTTTAAACCATAATCCAGAATTTTTGATGGTTCGTTTCTGCGTTTCAAAATCGACATGAATTAATCCGAATCGGGCGTTGTAACCTTCTGCCCATTCGAAATTATCGGTTAAACTCCATACAAAGTAGCCTTCGACATTTAAACCTTCATTTTTAGCCTTTAAAATCTGTTCCAGATGATCTTGAATATAATGCGTTCTTTTGATGTCGAAAACCTTTCCATTGGTTACCGTATCTGGAAAAGCAGCGCCATTTTCGGTAATAATGATTTTTCGAATTCCTTCGTATTCATTGAATTTTTTTAGAACATGATATAAAGCTGGCGGATATACTTCCCAGCCCATTTCAGTCGAAATGACATTTCTTTTTTCGGCACTGACTAATTCGGCACCAATATACGGAATCAGCATTGCCGATTTAACGACTTCGCGTGTGTAGCATTGAAGTCCGATAAAATCAAAATCGAATGCTAGATTGTCTAAATCGTCTTCTAGAATATAATTGTTGAGTTTTTTAAGAACCGGAAGATCTTTCTGTGGATAGCCTAATCCTAGAATGGGTTCTATAAAAGTCCGATTCAATAAAGTATCCACTCGTTTTGCCGCTTCAATATCTTTAGTGCTTTCTGTAGCGGGCTCAATATGTGTGCAGGAAAAAGTAGTTCCAATGTTGGCATGCGGAATTTTATTGCGAATAATTTTTGCGCCTGCAGCTGTTGCCAAAGTTACATGATGCATCGCTTTTAAGTAATTGGTAATTCCTTTTTTACCTGGTGCGTGAATGCCTAAAAAGTAACCCGCTCCAGTAAAAACAGAAGGCTCATTAATAACCATCCAGTTTTTGACACGATCACCAAAATGCTGTACACAAACTTCAACATATTCTGAAAACCAAGAAACCGATTGACGGTTCGTCCAGCCTCCTTTTAATTCGAGTTCGTGTGGTAAGTCCCAATGATAAAGGGTTATCCAAGGTTCGATTCCAGATCCAAGTAGCGAATCTATTATTTTATTGTAGTAATCAATTCCAGCTTGATTTATAGGATGAACTCCAGTTGGCATAATTCTAGGCCAGCTGATGGAGAACCTAAAATTTGGAATGTTTAATTCCCGAATCAGATCGATATCATCTTGATAAGAATTATAGAAATCACAAGCGGTTAGGGCATGATGCCCGTTTTTTATTTTTCCTTTTTGAGAAGTAAAAACATCCCAGATAGAAGAACCTTTTCCGTCAGAATCATGTGCACCCTCAATTTGGAAAGCGGCGGTAGAAACACCCCACAAGAAACCTTCCCCAAATTGGTTTTTGTTCAAAAATGAGTTTTCAATTTTATTCATTCAATAAGACTTTCCTTTGTTTTTTAAACGTTTCTATTAGTGTAGGAAAGAAGATTGCATAGCTCTTAAAAAAAGCCATTCTTTGAATGATACCAGAAAATTTAGATTAAATAGTTTCATAACAATTAGTTTTACTCAAATTAATAAAACTAATGTGAATTTATTGTAAAGTGATTATTATCAGATAATTAAATATAAAAAAAGGGAAGAATTAATCTTCCCATCCGCAAAGTGATAAACCTAAGCCTTTAGCTTGTTTGAGTGATGTTTTTACAGTTTCGCTCCGACAGCTTGATAAACCGCGGCAATGTTCTTTGAGGTGATATTTTTTCGCACCAGTCGATCCGCAGATATATACTGTGGTTTCGGGTGGACAAAATGAAGTGGCGAAAACAAAAAATAAGAGTAAAGTATATTTCATTCGATAGTTTTATTTAACAATTAAATGGAATTCATTTCCATGTTTATCAAGAGCTTTTAGTTTTCCGTGAGCAATCCATTCGGTATTAATTTCTGTTTCATTCAGGCTGTCAATTAAGATTCCAGCTCCAAATTTTCCTTGAACAATTATATTCCCAAAAACGGAGTCTCCAGTTGTATTTATTCCTTTCACATCATAATTGTATTTATAATGCCCAGGATTTCCAGTTCTGTATTTGTACTTATAAGTGGTATTTACATGATAGGTTTTGGCTTCTTCGGGCGTAATTGTTTTACGGTCGTCGGCAGTAATTACAGGCTTGTAAAATGAATTTATTTCTGCTGGAGGCGGAGGAGCATCAGCATGTTTACAGGATAAAAAAAGAAGTACAAAAAATAAGATGAGGTAGTTTTTTTGCATAGGCGGTTGTGGTATTTGGTTAGAGTTGGGATACTACTATTTTAAAATATAATATTAAGGATAAATCTAGTTAGAAAGCTCTTTTGTGGAATACGTACTTATACTTGATTTTCGATTAATCTTTCAGCAATTTCTTCCTTCTCCACTATAACAAGAGAAGGAAGAATTAATTGGATTTTATTAGTAACAGGATTTTTAAAAACTTGAAAACCATTTCGGCAATTATTATATCTAAATCGAAATGCTTTTAATCCATTTATAAAACCTTCTTTTTGAGTTATTTCAAACACATAATTTGAACACGATTTTCTAAAAATGCATTTTTTTCTTTTAGATTTAGGAATTAAAATCCAATACAATCGAATAATTAGTAAGATGAAATATTTCATTTATTTTTGAAAAACAACCATTTGACTATTTGTTGTGTAACCAGGTTTGGCTCCAAATCCAAAACATCCATTGTCAGGATGAACAAATGTTGATACACTTTCTAAACGCACATATTGCCAGCCTTGATTAGTGAAATTTTTTATTAAACTTTCAAGTTGTTCAGCTACATGATCTGAAGTTCCTTTTTTAGGATCGATTGAAGCTACGAATGGGACTACTTTGTATTCCATAATTTTAAATTTTTTAGGTTTGATTTATTCGGTTTCGTAAAGAGCAACTGTATCTAATAACTCCTTTTCAAATTGATAAATATCATCAATTGATGAAATAGAAATTTTTGATTCAGTTTTATTATCATTAAATAGACTTATGTATTTCTTACTTCCATTTAAATGAAGTCTGCATAAAGGTTTACGATTGTTATCATCCAGTAAGATTCCAAAATAAGATTGTGTGTCACGGTGGACAATTCGGCTTGTTGGTAGTTTTCTGCGTAAAATAGCTACGGCAATGCGATAACCTTCAAGTTCTTCTTCTGTAGTATTAATTTTATTATCCTCTTCAACTATCGAAATTTCCTCGTCTTGCTGCTTAATTGTTTCTTTGGTTAAAGCAGCATTTAATCGATCGTTGATTTTATCATTTATAAATTGACTAACTGATTTCTGAACTAAATCTTTAAATTCATCAATAACTTTTTCAGTTAATCTTCCTGTATATATTTTACTAGCAAATAGTTTTGTAAAATCGTTTGATGGACTTTCCAATTCGGCATTAATAAGCTTTTTAATTTCTTTAATGTATTTTAAAGAGCTGGCGTTGCTTACGATATTATTTACATCAAAATTGGCTTTGTGAAATTTTGCAATTTCTGTTATTGTATTTTCTTTCAGGTTGCAAATATCAAATTCCAGAAATGGTTTTTCATCCATTTTGTTTTGATCATCTAAATCGGTAAAAAATTGATAATTGATTCCATTTGTTAAAAGTGCAAAACGAGTTTTTGTAACATGGAAATAGCGGAATAACTGTGAATTATGCACAGTAAGTTTTTCTTTCCAGCTTTTGCATTCTACAATGATTATAGGTTCTCCATTTTGAAAAATGGCATAGTCTACTTTTTCTCCTTTTTTTAGTCCAAGATCGGCTGTAAATTCAGGAACTACTTCGAGCGGATTAAAAGCATCGTAACCCAAAATATGTATAAAAGGAAGAACAAAAGCGTGTTTAGTAGATTCTTCAGTTTCAATTTTACTTTTCAGCTGATTTATTTTATCGGCTAACGATTTTAGTTGAATATTCATTTCCATTGGTTTGTCATTTAAATTATTGATTCAAAAGTAATCCCAATCAAAACCAGTATTTTACGGAAATCCATAATCCATAAAAATCAAATAGAAGAAATAAAAAAGCCCCCGAAGGAGCTTTAAAAATGGAGCAAAAGAATTTTAAATAATTCCCATATCTTTTACAATAGAAACCAAATGAACAGTATTATTAGCTTTAAAAAAGTCTTTGAGTTTAGATAATCTTTTCTCCATGGCACTTTTGCTATTTGGCTTAACATCTGAGCTTTTAAAAATCTCAATAATTTCATCCTGTGAAGTTCCAGCAGCTAAATATTTCAGGATTTTAATATCGACATCGTCAATTTCATAATTGCCTTTTTCTTGAAGAGCGGAAGCAACTTCTGGTGAAATAAATTTTTGATCAGAAGCTGAAATTATAGTAAGTGCCTTTTTGAGCTCTTCAATACTATTTCTGCCTTTTAGTACAAAAGCATCGATTTCAGAATCCTCAAAAAGTGATTTTATACGAGCATTTTTATCTTCGATAGAGTAGGCAATAATTTTAATGTCGGGTTGCAGTTCACGGACTTTTTGAATTAACTCATCGCCACTGCCAATTTTTACTTCACGATGATCTTTTTTAAAAGAAAGATCACTAATTAATAAATCGTATGGCTCATTATCCTGAATAGCTTTTCTTATTTTTAGAAAAGCATCATCACAATATTTTGCGTGCTGAAAATTGTCAATGTTAAGATCATTTAAAGTTTGTTTTACAGCTAAATTGAATTCTTCAAAATCCTCAGCTATTATTACTTTTTTAAACATAGGCTTTTATTTAGGCATTGTTATTTTGACTTTAAAACCTTTATTGGGTTCAGTTTCAAAAGTAATAGTTCCTTTTATGGCTAGAATACGGTTTTCCATATTTTGTAAACCATTTTTTATAATTTTTGATTTTTCACAGCCTTTTCCGTTGTCGCTGTAGTGTATAAATATTTTATTAGTGTCTGTTTCGAACTTTAAAACAACTACAGAAGCTTCACTATGTTTTTTCATATTAACCATCAATTCCTGCAAAACCCTTTGAAGCGTAATTTTTTTCAAATCTTCAATTAGATCCCAGTTTACTTTTTCAATGCTGTTAATTAGAACATTTGTTTTTTCGCTATTATAGGTAGAAAGCATTTCTTTTAGATTATTGGAATAATTTACGCCCGTATCGATGTCATTATTTTCTCTTGAAATGCCACGAACTCTAGAATAAATATAATCTAGTTTTTGTAATAATGTTTCTTTGTTATCTTGAGATGTAAGCGCTTGAGTCTGAGTAAAAGTGATTGTGTTAAAGACATCATTTGCTAATTCGTCATGAATATCTTTCGCAATTCTTGTTTCAGTATCGTAGGCTGTTTTGATTTTCTCTATTCGATTTCGGTTTTCATAACGTCTTTTCAAATTTATAAGAACTATAAAAAGACCTATTATACCAATTATGAAAAATATTTTTTGATAAAATGCTTTCTGAAGTGCTAATTCATTTTCGGCTTTTTCTAAGCGAAGTTTCTGATTTTCGTCTTTTTCTTTCTTAGAATCGTATTTGATTTTGGCAAACTTGTTTTTAAAATTATTTCGAACACTAATAATACTGTCATTAATGGAAATATATTTTTGCGCATATTTTGTTCCCGAACCATTGGCAATTAGAAAAGATAATGCTTTCAAACGTTCATCAACACTATTGAAATTTGTTGCTATTTCATAAGCTTTTCTGGCATATTTATTTGATTCGTTTGTATTGGTTTTAGAGAAGAATTCAGCTAAGTGCAAATAACTTCCAATACATGCATAAGAATCATTCGCTTGTGTTCTTAATTGTAAACCTCCATTTAAAAACGGAAGACCTTTTTTATCTAATCCTTTTTTGAAATAGGCAAATCCAAGATTGTCTAATGCGCGGGCTTTGCTTTTCTCCGAAATTTCGTTTTTAGACAAAATAGATTCTAGAATTTGTATGGCTTCGTTATATTTTTTTTGATGAGTATAAATAACGGCAATATTATTCAGTGGGGATATTTTTGATGTTTCGTCATTTGAATCCTTTAGAGCTTCATTATAATAAAAAAAGGCATCATTATAAAGCGAAAGTTCTTTATCGGCGATTCCAAAATAATTATTAATGGCAGCACTGTAAATATCTTTCTTTTTAATATAAGGCAATGCTTCTGTTAGTGTTTCTTTACTGCCATAATAATCACCATTTATCTGCTGGATAGAAGCCATTTGGATCAAATTATAGACAACATTAGCACTATCTTTTGCAATTTCAAAAGCTATTTTAGATTTGTTGAAATTGTAAAAAGAGGTATTGTAGTTTTTATTTTGAAAGCTTGATTCTGCCTTTTCTCTGAAGGCAATAGCTTCTTTTGTTGCTTTTTTTGTATCAACAGATAATGGTGCTTTTTCTGTACAAGAAAACAGTAATAAAAAAAATAGCAAACAAAAAAACGGGGATCGTAGCATAAGCGTTACTTTCCCCGAAAATAATAATTATTTTATAAAATCATGGTATTTTGATTTTATGGATTTTTGATAGGTGGTTTTGGAACCACAATTGGATCATCGTCTGGCCCATCGGCTTTTAACTGATTAAGATCTTTTTTTATTTCAGTTTTATCTGTAGCTGTTTCAAATTCGTCAGCAGTACAAGAAAAAATAGTCAAACTCAATAGCGCGCACGCTCCCAATATAAATACTGTTTTCATTTTTTTTATGATTTAAGATTTAGTAAAAGGGCTTTGCCGTTCAGAAAGGTTCTGAACTTTGTTATGGCATTGCCCACTTGTTTGGGAAGTGAAGTGCGTAGAACTATAAAATTTTATTTATACTTCCCGGATAAACTCCGTTTTACGGTTTTCCGCACTTGGTTACTTAACTAGTTTTGTACATTTGTTTTTGACCTGCAGATCAAAACGATAACTAATTTTGTTGGAGCAAAGTAACAACGGTTTTGAGCCTGCATTGATTAGAAAGTCAGGAAAGTTTAATGTATTTCTCTAAAGTTTGAATAAGTTCTAGAAAGTCGTAAAAAGTAGAATAAAGTACTTTAGAAAAGTTTTAAAAAGTTCAAAATGCCTATGTCAAACTATACTATTGAAGATTATAAAAAAGCTATTAAAGCTAAATATGAAGAAGAAATAAATGGAGAGTATTCAAATAATTTAAGTTCCCCAACACCGGCAAAGCTTAAAAAATTATGTATTAAAAGATTCCAGTCAAACAATAATAAAGAAGATTTAAGTGCCTTTGAATCTTTTTTCGATTTTCCATTTGATAAGGATAAAAAAAACTTGTTTGGAGATGACGAGCTGAATAAATTAGAAGCTGTTAAGCGGTTTCTTTTGGGTAAAACAGAAAAACCTGCTGAAGATACGATTCAATTAGCGGCAATATTAGTAGATCTTCGGCCAAGACCTTTTAGAGAGTTTATAAAACAGCATGAGAAAGATGAGGAAGTCTTAATAAATGATCTAAGAGATACTAATTTTTCAAGTAAGATAGTTTCTTCTGATGATTTAATTGATGAGGTAGAAACTGAAAATGCGATTGAGCCAAAAGAAACTTTCGATAAGGAAGATTCCGAAGAAATTCCAAATCAAGACTCGGAACCGATTCAAGATGAAGAATCACAGCCAACATCAATTTCTGTAGCTGCTTTTACTCCCATAGATGGAGGAACAAATCCTGGTAATTGGAGATCTGTAGGAATTATAGCTGTAATTATTTTCGGATTAGGATTAATCATTTATTTTAATTTGTCCAAAAAAGAATGCATGCAATGGTCTGGCGATCATTATGAAGAGATAAGCTGTGATTTAAAAATAGAAGGAATTGGAACATTTAACTCACCACAATCTTATGATGAAAGAATTATAAATCTTCGAAGAATTAAGGTTTGCGATACAACAGAATTTTTTAAGAATGAAAAAGCCATTGTTTGGTATGCTAAAGTAGGGGACAGTGTAGAGTTTTTCAATACACATGGGATGCATCCCGAAAATGGAAAAGCATTAAGGCCGGTAACTTCCTATATTATCAATAAATATGTAAGAAAATAAAATTAAGTTAAAATGCGATTTATGTAATAAATTCTTTAAATCATGAAATTTTTTGTAGGTATATACTTTTAATTTAGCATTATTAAATTATATCAACAAAAAAACAAACAAAAATGAAAACTAGAAATTTATTATTCGTATCAGCCTTAAGCTTAGGATTATTCGCCACAACATCATGCAGTAACGATGATAATGAAGGGGAAACAATAATTCCGATACAAGGAAAATATAACCTAAGACAAACAGGAACAGTTAATGCTCAAGGACAAGAAGTATTAATTGATGCTCCAGCAAATCAGGCTGGCTGTCCAGGAGATTATTTAGAACTAAAACTAAGTAATACTGCAGTTTATGGAGATTATAATGGCAGTAATTGCGCATTGGTAGAAACTACTGGAACTTACGTAAGATCTCACAATGATTTAACAATTACTGTGGGTAACGCTAGTACAACCAGCGACATCATGAACCTCACCAACAAAGAGTTAAAATTAAAAGATAAAACAACTGGTGTAATTACAGTTTACTCTAGATAATTGATCTGCTAAAAAAAATAAAAACGGAAATAGCTCTAAAGTTATTTCCGTTTTTTTTAATTGAAATTTAGAATTTGAAAATTTTTAGTTAACCGGAATATAAATATCAAAAGAAGCACCTTCATTCTGAATGCCAGAAGCTGTGATAACTCCGTTATGGTTTTCTACAATTTTCTTTACGATGGCCAGACCGATTCCAGTTCCGTTGTAACGGTCTCTTCCGTGTAAACGCTGAAAAACTTCAAAAATCTTTTTATTGTACTGCGATTCAAAACCTATTCCGTTGTCTGAAACTTGAATATGGCAGTAATTTTTATAGGAAATTAGTTTTTCAATATTTAAATCTTTTCCATTCTCTATTTTACTTGTGATTTTGATTTTAATTGGAACATTTGGGTCGGAGAATTTTAATGAGTTGCTGATCAAATTGTATAATAGCTGTTTGAACTGAAACGGAATTACATCAACTTCTGATGTTTTTTCTACTTCAATAACAGCACTTTTTTGCTCCAATTCTTCTTTTAAATCTTCTTTAACTTCTTCGATAATTTCAGAAAGATCGGTTTTGATGAAAATACGTTCTTGGACGTTTGTTCTCGAATACGAAAGTAAATCGTTAATCAAAGTCTGCATTCGCTGTGCGGCGTTTTGCATTCTTCTGAATTTATCTAAACCATTTTCAGATAAATTAACGGCTTCTTTTTCGATAATCTGCGAAGCAAAAGTCTGTATTTTTCGGAGCGGTTCCTGCAAATCATGACTGGAAATATAAGCAAATGACTGGAGTTCCTTATTCATTTCTTCCAGCTCGTTGTTTTTCTGCTCGAGCTCCATTGCATTCAATTTTAAAGTATCGTCTGCTCTTTTTTTATCGGTTAAATCGTGAGTCACTTTTGAAAAACCAATTACTTCTCCCTGTTTATTATGAACAGCGGTGATGACAACACTTGCCCAAAATAAATTTCCGTTTTTACGGGTACGCCAGCCTTCATGAATTGCTTTTCCATTGTCTCTTGCACGCTGTAAAAGCGTTTGTGGGAGATTGTTTTTTTGATCTTCGTTGGTATAAAAAACAGCAAAGTATTTCCCTATAATTTCGTCTGCTTTATACCCTTTTATTTTTTCGGCTCCAACATTCCAGTTTTCAATTATACCCTCTCGGTTGAGATATATAATCGCATATTCCTGAATCTCTTCAACCATTAAATGATAGCGTTCTTCACTTTTTCGGAGCGATTCATTGATCTGGATTAATTCTCTCGTTCGTGCTGTAACTTGCTGTTCCAGTTCGTGTGTAAAAGCTTTTTCGGTATGAATATCTGTAAAAGCGCCCACCCATTTTATAATTTTATTCTCAATATTGTAAACAGGTTCTCCAATAACGGTATGCCATCTGTAGCTGCCGTCTCTTCTGCGCATTCTCACATCACATCGATACATTTCGCCAGTTGCCAGTGCATTTTGCCAGATTCTAACATTTTCTTCAAAATCATCTGGATGAATCATAGCTTCCCAAGAACCTTCAACACCAGGCTGAATTCCAGTATATTCCAGCCATTTTCCAGAAGTAAACAAAGCATTTCCTTCAGCATCGGTTTCCCAAATTAACTGTGGAATACTTTCGGTCAGGGAACGGAATCGCATTTCGCTTTCTTCGATTTTTTTTCGGGCTTCGACTTTTTCAGTAACATCAATAAGTGTCATTCTGACTCCCGAAATAGAATCGTCACTTTCACGAAGTGGAGCAAATTCAAAATCTACATAAAATTGACTGCTTTCGTTTTCAATATAAAGAAGTGATTCAGCTTCAGAATATACTTTTCCTGTTTCATAAACTTGTTGCAGTAATTTGGCATATTTCTGTTCTTCTAATTCTGGAAATAGTTCTAATAGTTTTTTTCCTTGAACATCTATTTCTTCTTTTTTCCAGATATTATTTAACAGCACAAAATTGGCCATTTCGATTACAAAGTCATCGCCACGCAAAATTGCTTTTGGCACAGGCGACTGCATGATAAGATTTCGCAGTTTTTTTTCGTTTTCTTCAATTTTCTGCTTGTATTTTTTTTCTTCGGTAATATCACGAATTGTTCCAATAAGCTTTGCCGGCTCATTGTTTTCATCATAAAAAACTTTACCTTTTCCTTCCACCCAATGTATCGATTTGTCTTTCCAAATCACACGGACTTCATAATTTAAAAAGCCGGAACTTAAAGCATCTTTAAATCCTTTATTTCTAACATGTAAATCATCAGGATGAAGATGAGCGAGTAATTCCTCGTGTGTTAACGAAACATCTTCGGTGTAACCGCCTATAATTTCTAGGTATCTTTTAGAATAAATCGGATTTCTAGTTTTAACATTCAATTCCCAGGTTCCTAATTCACTGGCTTCGACCACAATTTTAAGACGGTCTTCGTTTAGCTCGATTTTTTTTCGGGCTTCTACTTTTTCGCTTACTTCTGTGACAGTGACTAAAATGCCTGAAATAATTCCGCTTTCTTCTTTTAGAGGATGATAAAGAAAGTCAAAATAACAGGTTTCAATTTTCCCGTATCGGTTTATTGGAACAGGAACTTCATTTCCACGAAAAGGAATTCCAGTATTTAAAACACCATCTAGTAAAGTACTGACTGTATCTTTTACCTCAGGAAGAGAATCATACAAAGGCCTGCCGGCAAAAGTATCTTCTTCTCGGTCTATCAATTTTAGATAGGCTTCATTGGCCATTTCGACTACATAATCGGAACCACGAAGAATGGTGATTCCAACAGGAGCTTGTTTTACGGTATTGCGGAAACGTTTGTCGCTTTCTTCGATTTTTTGTTTGGCCAGATATAAATCGGTTACTTCTGCAGCGGTGTTCATTACGCCGTAAATTTTACCATTGATATCATATAAAGGGGTAAAACTGTAATCAAAGTAAAAAGACTGCAATACATTATCTATGACAATATCAATGCGGGTATTTTTAGAATGAAAAGATTGTCCTGTTTCAAATACTGCCTCAACTTGTTCAAATATGGACTGGTTTTTTAATTCGGGAAGAATTTCTTTATAAGTTTTCCCGATTACATCTGGGCCTTTTCCCCAAATCTTTATAATAGAATCATTTGCCAGTTCGATACGCATTTCTTTCCCAACATAAACTGCGATCGGAAAAGGCGTATTTTCTACCAATTGACGAATTTTTTGTTCACTTTCTTCCACTTTAGAACGTGCCAAAACCTGAGCAGTAACTTCGGTTGCAATTGCAGCAACGCCAGAAATTGTTCCATCTGCTTCTCTAAGGGCTTCGTAAACAAAATTAACATAAGTATTTTCAGTTTGTCCATTTCGACTGAGTTGGACAAAAAGCTCATCTGTTGTGATTTTTTTACCAGTTGTAAAAACGTTCTGAAGAATTTCTTCAAGGCCTTGTTCCCTTAATTCAGGGATCGTTTCAAAAATTGGTTTATTGATAATATTGTTTTCTGTTGTTTCCCAGAGCTCAATCATTTGTTCATTGGCGATTTCAACTACATGATTTTTTCCTCTAAAAATACACATTGCAACCGGTGCCTGCATGATATTATTTACGAATCGTGCATTACTTTCCTGTAATGCATCGGCAACAATTTTCTTTTCTGTGGTTTCAATTACAGTAACTAAAATACCACCAACAGAACCGTCTTCTATTTTGATGGGACTATACGAAAAATCAAAAAAGCAGTCTTCCGTATAACCGTTTCGATGAAGTGAAACTTTAAAATCAGGGAAACTTACCGCTTTTCCTTTCATAACATCGGCAAACATTGGGCCGATTGTATCCCAGATTTCTCCAAATGTATTTTGAGAGCTGCTACCTAAAGCTTCAGGATGTTTTGAGACACCCAAAATTGGACGGAAAGCATCGTTGTATAACTGCGTATAATTTTTGCCCCATGCAATGTACATTCCAAAAGGATTGCCAAGTATCATGGCAGTCATAGTTTTTAAACTTTGCGGCCATTTTTCTGGATTACCCAAAGGAGTTTTGCTCCAATCTGCGGAACGTATTAGGCTTCCCATTTCTCCTCCTCCGGAAAGAAAATAATGTTCCTTTTTGTTGCGGTTCATTCCAGAGAAGATTTAGGGTTGCAGAATGAAATGAGCTCTTTCGGGCTGTTTGAAATTATTCTCAGATGCAGTAGTTAAGGCAATTTCGATTACCTTTTTCAATTTCGAAAAATCGCCAGGTTTTCGAATATAATACGAAGCACCATTTTTGTATAAGTTGTTTACAATTTCGCTGTCTAATGAAGTCGAAAAAATAATAACGGGCAGTTCCTTTAATTTTTCATCTGTCTTTATTTCTGCCAAACATTCTAAACCATTTTTTCTAGGCATGTTTA
Source organism: Flavobacterium panacagri (assembly GCF_030378165.1). NCBI lineage: Bacteria > Pseudomonadati > Bacteroidota > Flavobacteriia > Flavobacteriales > Flavobacteriaceae > Flavobacterium > Flavobacterium panacagri. The sequence continues at coordinate 5,723,891 of NZ_CP119766.1, read as the reverse complement.
AATCAAGGAAAAGTACATCAGGAAAATTATTTGAAGTGTTTGTTTTTAAATAGTCCATTAATTGTACCCCATCATGGACTATAGTAAGAGCTGCATTAATTGAAGTTTCGTCGAGAGCTTCTTTAAAGAAAAGACAGTCATCATCATCGTCATCAGCTAGTAAAAGATTATAACGCTCTGTATTCATTTTCTTATATTCTCAATTTAGGGTTATATTTGTTTCGATAAATTTAACTTTTTTCGATCAGATTTTCTGTTTTTTTAGGAAGAATGTTTTTTTGGAAAGCAAAATTTTTAAACAGCCAAAATAGATTTTCTTAAATAGATGCAATTTTATTTTAAAAAATACGTTTGAAATATTTCTGCAGTCCTCTGACAAAATAAGTCAATAAAAGAGTACCCAATCTCTAGAAATCCCGCCAAAATCCGGCCTTTTTTTTTCAAAAAACACAGTTCTATTGTTTACTGTATCCATAAAGTGTAAAATAATTATACACTATTTTTGGGTTTATTTTTTATAAAATGCTCTATACCAGCTTTAAACCGTATTGGCACGCCGCTTGCAAATTATGTTTATGTCAAAATCTTTGATGTGTTAGTTTTTTATTGTTTCTCCCATACGAGTCATCAATAAATCAGAAAAGAAAAGATTTTACTAAAAGCCATAATTAAGCAATCAAAAAAAGGAGTATAAGCATGGAAAGCGAAACATTTATCTCAGAACAATTTTATTCGAACGGAAGTTCGGCTATCAGCAAAAAATCAGTAAACAGTTCTATTTTCGGAACTAAAGAAAAATCAAAAAAAATACACGTAGAAAGACCGACAAGTCCGTTTGGATTAGCTGTTCTTATTGGAACATTTGTGCTAATGCTGGCAGGAGGTTATGCAGTGTATCTTTTGCAAGACGATTTCGAACAATTTCATTTTGAAAGAATCGCTTCAACTTGGGGATTACCATTTTTAATCATCACAACGATTTTGTTCTTTTATCAAACAGGGGTTTTCTTGTACAGTTCATACTTGTATTTAAGATACAAACCAATCGAATCTGTTTCAGATGATTTACTGCCAACTTGTACGATTATCGTTCCGGCTTACAACGAAGGAAAATTAGTTTGGGATACTTTATTAAGTCTTGCAGACAGTGATTATCCAGCAGAAAAATTACAGCTTTTAGCTATTGACGATGGAAGTAAAGATGATACTTGGTACTGGATGCAGGAAGCCAAAGCAAAATTAGGAGATCGTGTAACGATTTTCCAGCAGCCAAAAAACCAAGGAAAACGTCAGGCTTTGTACAGAGGATTTAAACTAGGAACAGGAGAAATCTTTGTAACGGTTGACAGTGATTCTATTGTGAAAAAAGATACTTTGAGAAACTTAGTTAGTCCGTTTGTGGTAAACAAAAAATGCGGTGCTGTTGCAGGAAACGTTCAGGTTTTAAACAACAAATCGGCTATTTTACCAAAAATGCTGAATGTAAGTTTTGTAATGAGTTTTGAATTCCAACGTTCTGCTGAAAGCGAATTAGGATCTGTATTATGTACTCCGGGAGCTTTGGCAGCGTATAAAAGAGATGCAGTATTCAACTGTCTTCCAGAATGGATCAATCAGACTTTTATGGGAGAACCATCAGATATTGGAGAAGATCGTGCTTTGACTAATATGATTTTGAAACAAGGTTTTGAAGTTAAATTCCAAAGAAACGCAGTGGTATTGACTAATGTTCCTGAAGAATACAAAGGATTATATAAAATGTTCATTAGATGGGCGAGAAGTAACGTTCGTGAAAACCTGATGATGGCAAAATATGTTTTCACAGATTTTAGAAAAGGATCAAAATTTGGAGCGAGAATGTTATTCGCTAATCAATTCTTTAAAATCGCAATGACATATCCTTTTATCTTATTTATGTTCTACTTTATTGCAATCCATCCAATATTGTTCATAAGTTCAACATTCTTGGCAATTTTAATTTTCTCTAGTTTTTCAATGTTGTTCTATGCCAAAAGATACAATTTGGCTGAGTCTTTCTGGGCCTATTCATACAGTGTTTTCTACACTTTCAGTTTATTCTGGATTGCACCTTATGCTATTGCAACAGCAAATAAAAAAGGCTGGTTGACAAGAGGTTTATAATTTAGTACACTATATTTCTATATAAAACTCCACCCAAGAAAAAGGGGTTGTATCAATTTTGATACAACCCCTTTATTATGTTTGTATGGAAAGCATAGCTTTTCATTTTTTATGTTCAGCAATCATTCCGTAGGAATGTTTCATTGGTAAAAAAATGATAACCCCTAGACATTTACGTTCCGTAGGAACGTTTGATGTATTGGATAATTAAAAAAACAATGTCAAAATGAAACGTTCCTACGGAAAAAAAAAAATGAATATCAATATATTTTTTTTCTACCGATGAAATGTTCCTACGGAACAATTGTCGCTGTCTGTAGATGGATTGTTTTTAATGCGTTTTGATTTTTTTACCGATGAAATGTTGCTACGGAACAATTGTTGTCATTTTTATATGGTTTGTCATTATGTGTTTTGATTTAAATCTAATGATGCAATAATCTGCTTTTTCATTGTGGTATGAATATAATCCAGAGCTTCAGCATAAGAGATTGCATAATGTCTTTTGATGTTTTGATATTCTGACGGAAATCCGCTCAAAATTTTATCATAATAAACATTCAGCTGATCGTCTGCTGGCATTTCATATTTCAAACGAAGCTGAAATCTTCTAAGCAAAGCACTGTCAATGATTTCGTAATGATTCGTAGCACAAATCAATAAACTATCAGCAGGAAAATAATCAAAAAGCTGGATAATCGTATTTACCAAACGTCGCATTTCTCCAACGTCTTTATCGTCGCTGTCACGGCTTTTTCCGATTTGATCAAATTCGTCCAAAAATAAAACTGCTCTTTCACGGATTGTTTTGTCAAAAATTGCTTTTAGATTTTTTGAAGTTTCACCAATTCTAGAGTCGATTATGGTGCTGAGGTTAACAATAATAATCTTTTTGTTTAGCGTATGAGCAATCGCTTTTGCCGTTGTCGTTTTACCGCAGCCGGAACTTCCGTGCAGTAGAATTTTATTATCAACTTTAAGATTATACTTTTTAAGTTCTTCTATATATTGGTGTTCTTTGATAATCTGTAATAAAGTAGTTTTGTTTTCATTGCTAAAGAACAAATCGTCTAAAGCAATTTTTTCGGTATCGTTTACTGTAAGATCATTCAGGTTCATCTGCTGTTTAATTTGCTGCAAAATTAAGTTTTATTCTGCAATGTTTTCGTTCCAGATTTCTTTTCCGAGAAAGCGGTTTCCAAAGATCGAAGTACCAATTCGAACCATATTGGAGCCTTCGGCAATAGCTAGTTCCAAATCCTGAGACATTCCCATCGAAAGTTTTAAATCTTGTAAACCTTCAATTCCTTCCGAATAAATTTCATCCCGAATCGTTCTTAAAAGTCTTAAGGACGGAATCATTTTTTCTTTCTCAACATCCAATAAACCTATGGTCATTAAACCTTTAATGTTTAAAGTTTCGTACGATTTTATTTTTTTGATGAAATCCAAAACAGATGAAGGTTCCAGACCGAATTTACTTTCTTCATAAGAAGTATTTACCTGCACAAAAACATCCAGTTTCCTGTTTTGATTTAGAAGCTGTTTGTGTAATTCATCAGCCAGATTCAAGCGGTCAAGAGATTGAATACAGCTCGCATATTTGAGAACATCTTTTACTTTATTGGTTTGAAGATGTCCAATAAAGTGACGTTCGATAGGAAGATGTTTCAATGCAGTATCTTTATCCCGAAATTCCTGCATTTTGTTTTCGCCCATTAAAGTTTCTCCAGCTTCAATGGCAATTTTGATCCGGTCTGCCGGAACTGTTTTTGTAGCCAGTAAAAGCTGAACATCAGACGGATTTCTTCCAGAAGCTATGCAGGCATTTTCAATCCGTTGATGCACCTTTAGTAAATTAAAAATGATTTCGTTTTTCATGCTGTAAAATTAGGTTTAAGCATGAAAATTTTACTAGACCAGTATATTTCAAAAAATGAAAAAACTGGATGATTTCGCAATTTTAAAACCAATCTAAATTTGCAGAGTAAAAACTTAGTCCCGATAGTTATCGGGATAGCTACTTAGTAGCTTAGAATCTTTAAAAAGAAAAAAAATGAAAATAGCAGTTTGGGATACTTATGTAACCCGCAAAGACGGAAAAATAATGCACTTTGATATTTTGGTTGATGAAAATGTCAATGATGCCGAACAAGTGTATGAATATGGTAAAATATACCTAAAAACTGTAGCGCAAGAAGGACAGACTTTATCGTCTAAAGAATGCCGTTTCTGCCATATTGATAAAGCACCGATTGAGGTTGAAAACCAAATTCGAGAAAATGGGTTTTCTATTATTGAAATGGAAAACTGTAATTAATGACACACGGATAAAACGGATCCGCTATCGCGAAAACGCTGATTGACGCAGATTTAAAAATCCGTAATTTTCCGCGTCTTTGCGATAGCAAATCCGTAAAATCCGCGTCTAAACATGGGGTGTTGTAAATAGGCTTTTTACAAAAGCTTGGCAAGCGACTTAATCCCTTCTTCCATTTGTTTTTCTGAAAGAGAAGCATAACCTAAACGAAATCCTTTTATCGTTTCGCTGAAGCTAAATCTTTCCGGATTCATAATCTGAATACCCTGCGATTTTAGTTTTTCATAGACCTGTAAAACATTAATTTCAGCATTAGGAACAATCCAAAAAGCAAGTCCGCCTTCGGGTTTTATGAAAGTAATTTTATTTTGGAGATATTGGTTTAAGAGATTTTCAAAATAATCTCTTTTGCTTTTGTAAACCAGATTAGCTTTTTTAAGATGACGTTTTATTTTACCTTCGTTGATGAGGTTTAAAACCGCTTCTTCCATAATATTGTCACCTTGAACATCAATGATTTTTCTGTGTTTGGCTATTTTCTGAATGTTTTCAGATGAAGTTGCCAAATAACCAATACGTAAAGCCGGCGCCACAATTTTACTGAAGGTTCCAATATAGATGTAATTTTTTAAAGCCGAATAACTGGAAAGCGGCAAAATTGGGCGTTGTCCAAAATGAAACTCATTATCGTAATCGTCTTCAATAATCGTAAAACCATATTGGTTGGATAATTCGATAAGTTTTAATCTCTTTTTTAAAGACAAAGTTACGGTAGTTGGAAACTGATGATGAGGTGTTACATAAATCGCTTTTACGTTTTCATGCTTTAGCAGATATTCTTCAACCTGATTGATATTTAATCCGTCAGCCTCTAAGTCTACTGGAAGTAGTTTTGCCCCAGCATTTTCAAAAGTTTCCCAAGCAGGTTTGTAGCCAGGATTTTCAACTAACACAAAATCTCCCGATTTTAAAATGCAATGCGAAGCAAGATACATAGCCATCTGGCTGCCGCGGGTAATACAGATTTGATCCTGCGAAACACTCATGCCTCGTTTAAAATTCAGCATTTGGGCAATCGCTTTTCTGAATTCGGGATTTCCCAGTTCACTGCTGTACCCCATAATCTGCCAGCGTGATTTTCGGCTGAATAATTCTCTGTAGGCTCTCGCGAGATCATTCATTGGTGCCAATCGGCTGTCGGGAAGACCGTCATCAAAAACTAAATAACTTTTAGATTCTTCAATAACAGTTGGTTGTTCTTTTTTATTTTCAGAAAGAAGGGAAAATTTTGGAAGTGAATGCGTTACAAAAGTTCCTTTTCGGTCAACTGAGATCAGCCAGCCTTCGGCAATTAAAACGTCTAAAGCTTCCACTACAGTGTTTCGATTGACCTTTAATAGTTCGGCAAGCTGTCTGCTTCCAGGAAGCGCGTTTCCGCCAATTAACTTTCCAGTTTTTATCGCATCAATTACGGCATCGGCAATTTGAAGGTAAATCGCTTTATCTGATTTTTTGTCAAGCTGAATTTCTAATGGCCAAGGACGAAGCATCTGGACTGGTTATTTTTGGGTTTTTAAATTGGTTTAGATAGTCCAAATTTACAATAATTATAAGTGAAAAATACCTTTTAAATCTTTTCTATGCGAAATAAACTTATATTCAGTATTTTAAAAGGTTTTGTGGTTTTTAAAAGGATAAATAACTTCAGATGTAATAGCTGCTAAAAAAGTAGTATTTTGACTCGAAATAAGAAATTGAGCTGCAGATTTTTTTCTGCGCCTTATTTTTATAAAAAAAACGGTCATCTCATTTTTTGAGACAACCGCTTTTTCAGATTTCTAAGAGTATTAAGAAAGTACTGTCTCTGGCAGGACAACAGTTTTTTTAGTAAAGTTTAAAGTCATTTGATCTAAATGACCGTAGAAAAAAGTATCCAGAACTTCTTGAAAAACTGGATTAGCATTTTCTACCTGAACAAACAAGCTCATAGACGAATGCAGTTTTCGAGCGTCAAGTTCGCCTAGAATACCTTCGGCGGATTTCTTTTTGAAAGTCAGTAATAACTTCGAAATCTCAATTAAGTGTTTTGCTAAAACGGGATGATTAAGATAGGCTGTTGCTTCTTCTAAATTAGCTACAGCATAATAATCAGAAAGAGTACTTTTTCCTAAACCTTGAATTTGGGGAAAAATGAACCACATCCAATTGGTTTCTTTTTTACCTTTCTTAAGCTCAGAATAGGCCGTTAAGTACAATTTGTTTTGGGCGTCTAAAAATCGGGTCAAATCATTTTTTGCATAAATCATATTGAGATCATCTATTAAATGGTTTGTAAATCGGGTTTCTATTTCAGGTAACACTTATCTTAAATTTCGGGATTATTTTTCTTCGAATTTTCGATATCCAAAAGTAGACTCCAATCCAATTTTTGAGTTATAGAATTATGCTTGGTTTTTATATAATTTCGACAATTGTTTGAGTGTAAGAATGTCTTGTTAATTTCTTTGTAAAGTTTTGAATGATTCTAAATTCTAATGTTATTTTAATGTTCCAGAAAAAAAATGGCTCTAACTTGCGCGCTCAGAAAAATCAAGATAATTGCCTTAAATCACTGGAGTTTGGAATTCAATTTCAGTGATTTAATTTTAAATCTTCGCCTTTTAGAGTATGTTGAATAAAATTAAAAATAGCTTTTTATGTAAATGCCTTCAGGTGTTGCTAGTCGGCTATTTTTTAATTAGCAGTTTAAACATTTCAAATGGGGTTATTCGAATCATCAATAATAATGCTGAAACCTATACTGTAAAAGGAATAACTTGTAATTTTCTGAAAAAAATCTTCAAATGCGACGGGATTCCAGAAGAAGTGGATGACTACAAAACAAAAGATACTAAAACGGCCAAATTAGCAAAAGGAATTCCTTTAATGGAATATTTGATTTCTTCAGAATCAATAATGCCTAACCTGTATTTTCTAATCGAACAGAAAGGAAAAAAGTATATTGATAATACAAACTTCTCATTTGGTTTTCATGGTAAAATAGACATACCGCCTCCTCGGATGAATTCATAAATACTTGTTTTTTAGGGATAAGAAGAAAAAATCTTAATCTCGAATGCGGTTTTTGCCGTATATTTATTCTATGTAATAATCTTGTATTTATATCTAAATTCATGACACCATTTAAACGATTTTACAACTTATTGCAGCTCGATAAGCGCGATGTATATCAAATTATCTTCTATGCTGCATTTGCGGGTTTAGTAAACCTTTCTCTGCCTTTAGGAATTCAGGCTATTATTAACTTCATTCAAAGCGGACAGCTTAGTGTTTCTTGGATTGTTCTGGTAATTCTAGTTACGATAGGAGTTGGTTTTGGTGGGGTTTTAACTATTTTACAATTGCGTATTGTAGAGAATCTACAGCAACGAATCTTTGTGCGTTCTTCTTTTGAGTTTGCCTACAGAATGCCTTTAATTAAATTTAAGGAATTGTATACGGAATATGCTCCAGAAAAAGCCAATCGTTTCTTCGATACTTTGATGGTGCAGAAGGGAACGGCAAAATTACTGCTTGATTTCTGTACTGCATTTCTGCAGGTTGGTCTGGGGATTATTTTATTAGTACTTTACCATTCTTTCTTTATGGTAATTGGACTTCTTTTCATAGTTATCTTATGGGTTATTTTTAAATTTTCTTATAAAGATGGTTTAGAAACCAGTTTGAACGAATCGAAGTTTAAATATAAAGTGGCGGCTTGGCTTCAGGAAATTGCACGGAACCGTGAAAGTTTCCGCAAAAAAGCAGCTTTTGACTATGCTTTGGATAGAAATGATGGCTATGTAAGCAGCTACATCAATTACCGTGAAAAGCACTTTCAGGTAATGAAAAAACAATACATTCAGCTGACTATTTTTAAAGTAATTGTTACTGCTGCCTTATTGTCGATCGGTGGTTTTCTGGTAATTCACCACCAAATGAACATAGGGCAGTTCGTAGCAGCTGAGATCGTAATTGTACTTTTGATTAACTCTGTAGAAAAAATCATTTTCGGATTGGAATCTTTCTATGATGTTTTAACTTCGGTTGAAAAAATCGGGCAGGTAACGGATATGGAAATTTCATGTATTCCAGAAACTTCTGGTAAAACAGAAAAAGGAATTAACATTGAAACCGAAAGCATCAATTACAATTATCCAGACCACAATAAAAAGTCGCTTAAGAACATCAACCTGAAAATTTCTCAGGGAGAAAAAATTATTCTTTCGGGTACCAACGGAGCTGGAAAAAGTACTTTGCTAAGACTTTTATCTGGAGTTTTAGAGCCAGAAAGCGGTGCCATGTATGTGACAGATAATTATATGAATCGCTTAAGCGAAGACACCTATAGAGCTCAGGCAGGAACGTTTCTTCAGGGCGATACCTTATTTGCAGGAACAATTCGCGAGAATATTGTTTTTGGAAATGAAACTTTAAACAGCGACGATTTAAAATGGGCTTTAGATAATGTTGGGCTTACGCCTTACATCAAAACTTTCGAGAATGGATTAGAAAATCAAATTCATCCGGGAGGACGTGAACTTTCTGCTTCTGATGTGCAAAAAATTCTTTTGGCAAGAAGTATTGTGGGTAAACCAAATATCTTATTCTTAGAAGATCCAGTGGATAAAATGGATGAATTGACTTCGAATAAAATTGTTGATTTTTTACTTTCCGAAGAAAATGACTGGACGGTAATTGTAACTTCTAAAAGTGATGTTTGGAAGAGCAAATGCAGTCGTATGATCACGATTGATGACGGAAAAATTATTAACGACATAAAGCTTTAATCATGCTCAATATATCTAAAGATAATAACGTACTTATAACTCCGGGTCAATACAAATCGATTACAAGTGTTGCCCGCAGACCTCATTATAGAATTTTAAATAAAGTCATAATCGGATTTTTGATCTTCTGTGTTTGCTGCCTTTTTCTACCGTGGACACAAAATATTTCGGGAAGCGGTTCTGTAACGACTTTAAAACCAGATCAAAGACCACAGACAGTTCATAATGCTATTGCAGGACGAATTGAAAAATGGTTTGTAAAAGAAGGAGATTATGTAAAAAAAGGAGATACAATCCTTTTTATTTCGGAGATCAAAGAAGATTACCTGGATCCGAATTTGGTTGGAAATACCAAACAACAAGTTGATGCTAAAAAAATGGCCGTTGAATCGTACGGCGATAAAGTCAACTCTCTTGATGTTCAAGCACAGTCTTTGAATACTGAAAGACAATTGAAATTGGAACAAGCGGGAAATAAAATAAGACAAGCAAGACTGAAAATAAAAAGCGACAGTATGGATTTGGTTGCGGTAAGAACGCAGCTCCGAATTGCACAAACACAATTTGACCGTTCAACAGCTTTAAATAAAGAAGGCTTAAAGCCAATGACAGACGTCGAGCAGAAAAGGTTAAAACTGCAGGAATCGGAAGCGTATATTATTACGCAGGAAAATAAATTATTGAGCAGTAGAAATGAATTGATCAATGCGAAAGTGGAGATCAACAGAATTACAGCTGAATATGCGGAGAAAATTTCAAAATCCAGAAGTGATAAATTTACGGCATTAAGTACCCAATACGATACAGAAGCTCAGGTAAATAAGTTAGAAAATCAGTATACTAATTACAGATTAAGAAACGGTTTGTATTACATTACAGCACCACAAAGCGGTTATGTAAACCGTGCTTTATTAGCAGGTCTTGGAGAAACGATAAAAGAAGGAACTCCAGTAGTAAGTATTATGCCTTCTAGTTATGATATTGCGGTAGAAACCTATGTAGATCCTATCGATTTACCATTGGTTCACCGTGGTGCAAAAGTTCGTGTTTGGTTTGACGGATGGCCGCGAATTGTATTTTCTGGCTGGCCGGGATTATCTTACGGAACTTACGGTGGTAAAGTGGTTGCAATTGAAAACTTTATCAGTTCGAATGGAAAATACCGAATTTTAGTTTCGCCAGATGGAGAAGATCGTCACTGGCCAAAAGAATTGAGTATTGGTGCCGGTGCGCAAAGTATTGCATTGCTGGAAACCGTTTCGGTATGGTATGAGATTTGGCGAAACTTAAATGGTTTCCCGCCAAATTATTATAATTCAGGAGAAAAAGAAGCAAAAGGAAAGGAGAAAAAGTAAAATGAGAAATCTTGTAAAAATGTTTTCTTTCTTATTGTTGCTTAGTTTTTCTTCGCTTCAAAGTCAGAACTTTAATCAAGAAGAACTTACTTTCAGCGAGTTTTTGGGATATGTCAAAAAATACCATCCGCTGGTAAAACAAGCCAATCTTGAAGTGACCAATGCGCAGGCTAAATTAATGGCTGCGCGAGGCGGATTTGATCCAAAAATTGAAGTAGATTACAATAAGAAAGAATTTAAAGGCACAGAATATTATTCGTTACTAAACAGCAGTTTCAAAATTCCAACTTGGTACGGAGTAGAGATCAAAGCAGGTTTTGATGATACAGACGGACAGTATTACAATCCGCAGAATCGTACGCCAGAAGCTGGTTTAGCTTCGCTTGGAATTACTGTTGCCTTAGGTCAGGGAATGTTTATCAATCAGCGTATGGCTGATGTGAGAGAAGGAAAACTGAACATAAAATTAAGTGACGCACAGCGAAAACTAAGAGCTATCGAAGTTTTGTATCAGGCAAGCGAAGCGTATTTTGAGTGGAGAAGAAGTTACAATGAAGCTGAATTGTATAGAAATTATTTAGGTTTTGCCAGCACTCGTTTTCAAGGTGTTAAAAAACTTATTGACGCAGGTGATGGTGCTGCAATTGACAGCGTTGAAGCTAAAATTACCGTTAGAAACAGAGAGTTAAATGTGGAGAACGGAAATTTGAAATTAGCGAAAGCAAAACTGAAATTGTCTAATTTTTTATGGATCGAAAATGTTCCAGTTGAATTAGGCGATGTGGTAAAACCAGAGCAGAATTTAATTCAGACAATCGAAGAAACGCTAAGAACGGATGCCATGATGGTCGATGTGGAATCTTTGGATTCACATCCTAAAATACAGTCTTTGGAAACCAAAATGGATATTTTGGAAGTAAACCGACAGTTGAAAGCCAACTCGCTTTTGCCAAAAGTAAACGTAGGTTATAATTATATTTCTGAACCGAATTATTGGAATACATTTAATGCCGATGATTATAAATTCAATATCGATTTCAGCTTTCCAATTTTCTTAAGAAAAGAAAGAGGAAACTTAAAAATGGCAAAATTGAAGATTCAGGATTTGCAGTTTGATATTGGTCAGCAGCGTTTAGAACTTAAAAATAAAATCAAAGCACAGCAGACCGAAATTGCTTCTTTACGAAGACAAAAAATCGTAATTGATAATTTGGTAACCGATTATATGACGATGTTAAACTCAGAAGAAAAACTATTCTCATTTGGAGAAAGTTCTATTTTCTTAATCAATTCAAGAGAAAATAATTTGGTAAGCGCTAAGTTATCTCAGATTAGTTTAGAAAATCAGTTTTACATTTCGAATGCCGAATTGTATAAAATATTGGCAAATCCAGATTAATTATAAAAATATGCAGTTCGTACCTGTCTGCATACTATTAATTTTCAGAGTTTATTTTTTTTTAAAGAGGCCATCCAAGAAAGTTTTGGATGGTCTTTTTGATTTTAAATAATTAGCTTCGGAGAAGCGAAATATTTATAGAAATTGTTTTTATTGCTGATACAAAAGCTCCAGCGGAGCGACATTTTTTTGAATTATAATATATTTCACTCCTCCAGAACTTTTTTTCAATGGAACTAAATTGTTCTATAAATATTTCGCTTCTCCGAAGCTTGCAAAAATGAGCTCATATTTTATCTTCATTTTTTATGAAATCGTATTTAAAGATGGTTTCATTTTATAATATGAAACCGCTTTTTTCATTTGTGATTTGCTTCTTTCTTTAAATTTGATTCTTATTTCTATTTGATAATCAATAATTTAATATTGAATACTATGGATTTATTTAAAAGAAGTTTGATTTTTTTTGGCTTCATTTTCATGACGCAGATATTAAAAGCGCAGGATGCTCCGTATTCCATGGGATTTATTCCAGCTTCTATTGAAGAAGTAGATGTAGCCTTTCCATTAATCGAAAAATGGCATCTCAGCGGTCAGGTCGATGTGCAGTTAGTTACACAAGGAGCTTACACAAACGACAATCCTTTTGAATACACACAGCGAAAAGTAATTAGACCTTGGCTGATGTATTCGGGTTTTAAAAATTTAAAATTATGGCTCGGATATGCACACAATCAGAAATATGCAGTTGAAGAAGCAGGAAATTATAAAACCTTAGAAAACCGATTGATCATAATGGGAACACTTTCTCAAAACATGCCCAAAGGATCTATTTTCGAACAGGTACGTTTTGAAACCAAATTTTTTGATGACCGAAACGGAAATCATCAAACCATACCGAGATTAAGAGCTCGTTTTGGTGTCAATCATTTTTTGAGACAAAACAAAGAGAAACCTATTTTTTTAGCACCCAATATTGGATATTACACAGAGCTGATGCTGAAATTTGCTTCGAAAGATTATGCCGATGAACATTTCGATATTTTCAGATTGTCGGTTTACTACAGCGCAGGAATTACACCAAATCTTCATTTCCTTGCAGGTGTAATCGGGCAGATGCAATTACGTACCAACGGAACTCAGTTTGATGTGTATTATGGACCAATGTTTTCTCTTAAATACAGTGTTAAACCAAAAGAACGCGAAACCTTTGATAGTGTTGATGGCGGGGCAGATTAATTTTTCTTTCGATTTTTTTTCAAACACCAAAAAGGTAAGATTATGTAAAAAGTAATTATTTTGCTTTGAACATAAATTAATTCAATCTTCCATCTTAAATTTGGAAATATAAATCATCCTATAAAGAAAGATTAAAATCATGAAGCAAGCAATTGTAAATGCTGTTGTACATACAGGCGATGAAATAATTGAAAACGGAGTTGTAATTGTAGAAAACGGAAAAATTATTTCAGTGCAAAAGGAAATTCCAAGCGATATTGAAAAAATTGATTTGGGCGGGAATCATCTTTCAGCAGGATTTATAGATATTCAGATTAATGGCGGAGAAAAACTTTATTTCAGCCAGACTCCAAACGAAGAAACCATTCAGGACATTTACGATGCCAGTTTGAAATATGGTACAACACATGTTTTACCTTGTTTGATATCTTCTTCAAAAGAAACCATTTTAGAAGGAATCGAAGCCGTTCGAGCTTACATGAAAAAACATGATAACGGAGTAATTGGAATGCATTTAGAAGGACCATTTTTAAATCCGTTACGACGTGGTGCGCACAGTATTGACCAAGTGCGAAAACCGACTGATGAAGAATTGGAAGAGATTATCCAAAAAGGAAAAGATGTCATCAAAGTCATTACAATTGCGCCAGAATGTTTTACGGAAGAACAATTAAATAAGCTTATTGAAAGCGGTATTACCATTTCGATTGGACATACTACTATTACTCATAAAGAAGCACAACCTTATTTTGCAAAAGGAATTAATTTGGTAACACATTTGTTTAATGCTATGACACAGTTTGGGCATCGTGAACCAGGTCTGGTTGGAGCTGTTTTAGAAAACGAAGCAGTTTATGCGCCAGTTATTCTAGACGGTGCACATTGTGATTACGCTGCGGCAAAAATTGCCTACAAATTAAAACAAGATAAATTTTTTCTAATCAGCGATGCTACTTTTTTAGGTCGAAAGGTTGAAAATTTTAAATGGGATAATTTTGATGCGCATTTAGAAAATGGTTTTTATAGAAATGATGAAGGCAATCTTGCCGGAGCTACCATATCTATGACAGAAGCGGTGCAGAATGCTTACAATCATCTGAATGTTTCTGTAGATGAGGCTATAAAAATGGCAACCACAAGAGTAGCTGCTGCAATTGGTATGCAGGATAAAATCGGAAAAATTCAAGCTGGTTTCCCTGCCTGTTTTGTCCAGTTCAATGCTGATTTAAGTAAAATAGAAACATTTAACTTTTATTAAATAAACTTAAGATCAAGAAAAATCTACAGCAATTTGTTTATAATCAATTATTTTAATAATCTATAATTTTGATAGGGAAATAAAAGTTTTGAAGATTTTTGCTTTAAAATTGAAAATTACTGTTTAAATTTGCAGCACCAATGAGAAATAACAACCAGAATATGAAGAATTATTATAGCAGCAGTATGATGTGCTGTAATATTGCTATGGAATTTAGTGATCTGGCTTATATATAAAATGATATAATTTATTTGAAAAAGCCTTTCATAAATAGTTGAAAGGCTTTTTTGTTTTTAAATCTTAATTAATGATTGAATTAAAAAATGTAACCAAAACTTTTCATCAGAAAGATAGAATTGTATCGGCTTTGTCTGATGTTTCGCTGCATGTTCCTTCTGGAAAAATTTTTGGTGTAATTGGAACTTCAGGTGCTGGAAAAAGTACTTTAATTCGCTGTGTGAATTTATTGGAAAGACCTACATCGGGCGAAATTATTGTAGATGGAAAAGCTTTAATGCAATTATCAAATTCTGAATTGGCAATTGAAAGAAGACAAATCGGAATGATTTTTCAGCATTTTAATCTGCTTTCTTCGAGAACGGTTTTCGAAAATGTTGCTTTTCCTTTGGAATTGGCAGGAACTTCAAAATCCGAAATTAAAACTAGAGTTTTAGAATTGCTTCAATTGGTTGGTTTGGCAGAAAAAGCAAATGACTATCCAGCAAGTCTTTCTGGCGGACAAAAACAACGTGTTGCAATTGCCAGAACTTTAGCCAATAATCCAAAAGTGCTTTTGTGCGATGAAGCGACAAGTGCGCTGGATCCTGCAACCACAAGATCGATTTTGAATTTACTGAAAGACATTAACAAACGACTTAATATTACCGTTTTATTGATTACGCATCAAATGGAAGTGGTAAAATCAATTTGTGATGAAGTGGCCGTTATCAGTCATGGAAAATTAATTGAGCAGGGAAGTGTGGGCGAAATATTCGCAGATCCGAAACATGAATTGACTAGAGAATTCATTTCATCTTCTCTTCATATTGAAATTCCGTCTGTTTATCAGGAAAAATTACAGAAAGAAGATAACGGAAACCTTAATCCGTTATTGAAACTGGAAATGACTGGGAAATCGGTTAACGAACCCGTTATCTCAGAAGTTTCAAGACTTTTCGATACCGATTTCAAAATCGTAAGCGCACAAATGGATCAGGCAGGCGAAGTGAATTTTGGTGTAATGCTGATTGAATTATCAGGAAAACGCGAAAATTACGATGCGGCAATTCAATATTTTAATTCAAAACACATAAAAACAGAAATTTTAGGTTATGTCTGATTCTCTTATAGATTTATTGTTAAAAGGAACATGGGAAACCATTGTAATGACTTTTGTATCGGGCTTTTTTGGTTTTTTAATTGGTCTTCCAACAGGAATTTTATTGTTTCTGACTCGTAAAAATCAAATTTTAGAACAGCCTTTTTTAAATAGGACTTTATCGGTTTTGGTAAATGTTTTTCGTTCAATTCCATTCATTATTTTAATTGTTTGGATGATTCCGTTTACGCGTGCCATTGTTGGAACTTCAATTGGAGTAAGCGCAGCTTTGGTGCCGCTGAGTATTGGTGCAGCGCCATTTATTGCTCGTTTGGTCGAAAATAGTTTGTTAGGTCTTCCATCAGGATTAATAGAAGCAGCAAGAGCTTTAGGAGCAACACCTTTTCAAATTGTATATAAAGTATTATTGCCAGAAGCACTGCCTTCGTTAATCAATGCAGCATCGATTACTTTAATTACTCTTGTAGGTTATTCTGCAATGGGTGGAGCAGTTGGAGCGGGCGGACTTGGACAAGTAGGATATCAATATGGATATATTGGTTATGATGCCGTGACGATGAACTCGGTATTGGCTTTATTAGTGCTTTTAGTATTCCTGATTCAGTTTGTGGGAGACCGATTGTCAAAACGATTTGACCACCGATAATCAATTAAAAATTTAGAATTAAAAAATAACAATTATGAAATTAAATATTTGGAAAACTGCTGGAGTTTTGGCTTTGGCTCTTGTGTTGTCAAACTGTGGAAAAAGTAAAAACAATGATCCGCATTTTATAAAAGTAGGAGTGGCTTCTGGTCCAGAATTAAAAGTAGCGGAAGCAGCAAAAAAAGTAGCGAAAGAAAAATTTGGTTTAGAAGTAGAATTAGTTTCTTTCAATGATTATGTAATTCCAAACGAAGCTTTGAGTCAGGGAGATATTGATGCTAATGCTTTTCAGCACAAACCATATATGGATGAACAATCTAAACAGCGTGGTTACAAACTGGCTATTATCGGAAAAACATTTGTATATCCAATTGCGGCCTATTCTAAAAAAATCAAAAATCTTTCTGAACTGAAAAACGAAAGTACCATCATTATTCCGAATGATCCAACAAACGGCGGACGTTCTTTATTGCTTTTACAAAAGAATGGTTTATTGAAATTGAAAGAGGGTGTTGGATTGCTTCCAAAAGTAACCGACATTGTTAGTAATCCAAAGAATTTAAAAATTTTAGAATTAGAAGCGCCTCAATTGCCTAGAGCTTTGGACGATGAAAATGTTTCTATTGCAATTATCAATAATACTTTTGCTTCTGCAGCGGGATTGGTTCCTTCTCGCGATGCTTTATTCGTTGAAGATAAAGAATCTCCTTATGTGAATTTGGTTGTAAGTCGTGAAGACAATAAAAATGATGAAAAGGTAAAACAGTTTTTACAGGCTTTTCAATCTCCAGAAGTAGAGAAAGCTGCTGAACAAGAATTTAAAGGCGGAGCGGTAAAAGGCTGGTAATTTTTAGAGTATTGAATACAAAAAAGAGGGCTGTTTCAAAAAGAAACAGCCCTCTTTTTTGTCTGGAAAGGACATCAATATTTTGTGTTTTTCTTTTATTGTCTCTTAAAAAATGATATGATTATTGACAACAATTGAAAGAATCTCTGATATAGAATTAAATGAAGCCACTACAAGAGCGAAAAAAATATGGGCAAAGAACAGCTGAATATAACAACCATTAAAATCAATTGGGGCTCGATATCTGGTTATTTTAAATATAAATATCCAGCTGAATATACCAATTGCACCGCTTGTAACACCTAGTATAAGAGTACTTAACAGCGTAAGAGGCAAAATATTCTCTACCCATATAATGTGGTATCCCATTACAAATAGGAATCCAATAACATAATGCATCAGCCATCCCCATGTTTCTTCAAAACGTTGTGAATGACTAACATGTGTTCTTTCTAAAGCAAAGCTTAAAAGGACTGGCTCTTTGTACAATTCTCTAAAGCTCCCTGACATTGCATAACTAAACCAAGTCATGGCAGATGTCGCGCCAATTGAAATTAAAAGTAGTTCTATAATCACATAAATATCCATAAAATCCTTATTTAGATCATAACTTTATTTCAAAGTTAATTTTAAAATAATATTTTTTGTTATATCATTATAATTTGTGTTTATATAATTTTCATTGTTTTAGGAGTAAAAACTGGTTTCATTTTGTAAAATGAAACATCTTCACAAGATTTTGATTTATAGTAAGTTGTAATTTAGTCTGCCATATAAATAAAAGCAACAGACTATGAAAAGAAATACCACTTTTAAAGCTGTTTTGGTTTTTATACAAAACAGAGTTTGGTTCGTGTTTGTCATTTTTTGCCTCCAGACAGGATTGAGCCAAGAGAACAGTAAATTAGGAACTCCAAAAGTCCTGCCTCAACCTGATTTTCATTTTCCGGGTTACATAGGAAGAACTTATGTAGACTCAGATCCGCCACAGTTTCCGCAGCCAATAAAAGCGCCAAAAGGGGCTCCGAATGTTGTGCTAATTTTATTGGACGATTCAGGATTTGGCCAGTTCAGTACTTTTGGCGGAGGCGTTCCTTCCCCAACAATGGATCGATTGGCAGCAGAAGGAATCCGTTACAATAAATTTCACACAACGGCGCTTTGCAGTCCAACTCGTGCGGCTTTAATAACGGGGAGAAATCATCATTCTGCTACTTTTGGTGTTATTTCTGAAACGGCAACTGGCTACGATGGTTACACTTGCGTGCTTCCAAGAAGCTGTGGAACGATTGGAGAAGTGCTGAAACAAAATGGTTATATGACAGCCTGGATTGGTAAAAATCATAATACGCCTCCATGGGAAACAAGTGATGCCGGACCTTTTGACCGTTGGGCAAACGGACTTGGGTTTGAATATTTTTACGGATTTAATGCTGGTGACATGAACCATTGGAATCCTGTATTATATGAAAACAGAAATTTAGTTCCAGCTTCAAAAGATCCCAATTATCATATGACAGTTGATCTTGCAGACCATGCTATTTCTTGGGTTAGAAAAGTAAAATCGATAGCGCCTGACAAACCTTATTTCTTGTATTTAGCTCCCGGCGCAGCGCATTCTCCTCATCATGCACCACAGGAATGGATTGATAAATACACAGGAAAGTTTGATATGGGCTGGGATGCCTACAGAGAACAAGCATTTGAAAGACAAAAGAAATTAGGCGTTATTCCTGCCAATGCCAAACTAACTGCAAGACCAGAAAGTCTTCCAGCTTGGAATTCGCTTAATGCAGATCAGAAAAGATTGTATGCTAAAATGATGGAAGTATTTGCGGGATATGCTTCTCACTGTGATTACGAAATGGGAAGAGTAGTGGAGGCTGTAAAACAACTGCCCGATGCAGATAATACTATAATTATTTACATAGCTGGGGATAACGGTGCAAGTGCAGAAGGCGGTCTTGAAGGATCTGTAAACGAAAATCTATTTTTTAATGGAATTTCAGAAAAATGGCAGGACAATATTAAAGCGATTGATGAATTGGGAGGACCGAAACATTTTAACCATTTTACGGCCGAATGGGCATGGGCTATGTGTGCGCCTTTCCAATGGACAAAACAAGTCGCAAGTCATTTTGGAGGGACACGAAATCCGATGATTATTTCATGGCCTTCAAAAATTAAAGATAAAGGCAGTTTAAGAAGCCAGTTTACACATACCATAGATATTGTGCCAACACTGTATGAGATTATTGGAATTACACCTCCAGAAACTATAAACGGAATTACCCAAAAACCTATTGAAGGAGTAAGTTTTGCTTATACATTTAACGATGCTAAAGCCAAAGAAAAACACACTACACAATATTTTGAATTGGGGGTTAACAGAGGAATTTATCATAATGGCTGGATGGCATCGGCGTTGTCATTTGCTCCTTGGAATCCAAATCGTGGTGCGTTTGATCCAGATAAACAAAAATGGGAGTTGTATAAAGTGGATGAAGATTTTACGCAGTCTAATGATGTAGCGGCCAGTAATCCAACGAAATTGAGAGAAATGCAAGATTTGTGGTGGGTGGAAGCTTCTAAATACAATGTGCTCCCGCTAGACTGGAGAGCGGTGGAAAGACTTAATGGTGAATTAATGGGAAGACCAACACTTGGCGGAGATACTAATACTTTTACCTATTATCCTGGACAAGTTGGATTGCCAAATGAAGCTTCTCCTCGTATTTTAAATAAATCATGGTCTGTTACAGCAGATTTAAATATTCCTGAAAATGGAGCAGAAGGGATGATTGTTACACATGGTGGTTTAGTAGGCGGTTATGGTTTATATGTGCAAAACGGAAAGCCAAGTTTTGTTTATAACAACTTAGCTTTAGAGCGTCCGACTATTACAGGAAAAGATGTCCTGCCAAAAGGAAAAGTAAAATTGGTTGTTGATTTTAAATATGAAGGAAAAGAAAAAGAATTAGGAAAAGGTGCCACTGTAACGATGTCTGTCAACGGAAAAAAAGTGGCAGAAGAACATTTGGATAGAACAATTCCGATCCAGATTTCATTAAATGAAGGCTTAGATGTCGGAATGGATGTTGGTTCTCCTGTTGATTTTAACTATAAACTTCCATTTGAATTTACAGGTAAAATCGAAAAAGTAACTTATAATCTTGCCGATTCTAAAGAATCAAAGTCTGGAAAATCTGGAAAAACGAAATAAAATATAATTATTTAACCAAAAGTATCAAAGTCCTTCTGACAGGGGATTTTGATGCTTTTTTTAATCTGTCGAAAGGATAGTTTGGAGGCTTTTACTTAAAATAGAAATTGCTTTTTCCATTTCTTCTTTTTCTAAATGACCAAATCCTAAACGAGTAGCTGTTAAATCTTTTGTCTGATATAAAATGGTTTTGGGCAAAAACAGCTTATTTGCAGCACATTCCTTTTGAAATTTAATCAAATTAAAATCATCCAGCCATTCCACCCAAATCGCTAATCCTCTCGGTGGAACTTTAAATTTAATTTTACCTTTTAAATTTTCGTTCAGCAATGAAACGAAACAATCTCTTCGCTCTTTGTAGATTTTTTTATTTTTTTTCGAAAGCCGATGTGCTTCACCTTCAGAAATCCATTCCGTTAAAACCTGTTCTTTCATGACATCAATACTAGGTTCTAGAATGTTTTGATGTTTTTCGAGTTCTTTGATAAACTCAGCCGGAGCGGCGACAAATCCGTAACTAAATCCAGATGGCAGTGATTTGCCAAAAGAACCAATGTAAACGACACGTTGGTTAGAATCAAAGGCAGCTAAAGGCAGAACAGGATTATTATCATAGTGGAAATCAAAATCATAATCATCTTCCAGAATAACAAATCCGTATTGGTTGGCTAATTCCAAAACTTCAATTCTCTTTTTAGCGCTAAGCAAAATTGTGGTTGGATAATGATAATTGGAAGTTAGATAAAGCATTCGAATCTGAGATGTTTCGCAGATTTCTTTCAACCGTTTGGTATCGATTCCGTCTTCATTTACGGGAATCGAAATAATCTGTGCTCCCGTATTGGTTAATGTCATATTGGACATATAATAACCTGGAGAAGCCACAACCACTTTGTCTCCCGGATTGATGAGCACTTTTGTAACGAGATATAACCCAATTTCGTGACTGCTTGTCGTCAAAAGATTAGAAGTCGAAATGCGAATTCCTCTGGTAAGATTCAGATAATTCGAAAACTGTGTTTTAAAATTAGAGTGTGATCGAAGCTGTATTTGTTCGTAGGTTTTGGTGGTTTTATGTCTTTTTAATTTTGAAACATATAATCGCGCCAAAACATCAGTTTGCACCAATCTTAAATCGGTCATTCCATCATTAAATTGATAGGGAAGATTACTGATTTCTATCGGATTTTCCAGAATAGTAGAACGCTGAAAAGGAAATCCTATATCAAATTGTGATTGATTTTGTTCTTTTAAAGTTGTAAATTCAGCTTTGTTTTTTTGCTGCGATAAGATAAAAGTTCCTTTATTGGGAAGCGTTTCAATCCATCCCTGCGATTCTAAATCTTGAAAAGCTTTAATCAATGTATTTCGGTTTACTGCTAGAACTTTGCAGAGAATACGCGTTCCGGGAAGTTTTGTTCCTTCAGGAAGAAAACCAGTCTGAATTGCTTTTATAAACTCAAAAACAATCTGAAGATAGAGAGCTGTATTTTCTTCAGGCTTAAGCTGAATAAAGCTTTTAAAAGGAATTTCAACCGGACTACTCATAATTATAAAACTGGCATACTTGATTAGTACGGCAAGATACTACTTTTGCCAAAAAAAATTAACCAAATGAAAAAAATCTACTTTGCTGCTTTGGCAGTAATTTGTTCTAACATTTATGCACAGACCAAAAAGGATTCCATCAATGAAATGAACGAGGTAATCATTAATGAAAACCGTTTTAATACACCTATTTCTAAGCAAAACAGAAATGTTTATGTGATTAGCAGTGAAACTATAAAGAAACTTCCGGGAAGAACACTTCAGGAAGTATTACAATATGCCAATGGAGTTGATATCAGACAAAGAGGGCCATTTGGAACTCAGGCAGACATTAGTGTTGACGGCGGCAGTTTTGAACAGACCGTTGTTTTATTAAACGGAGCTAAAGTAATTGACTCTCAAACGGCTCACAATATGCTGAATTTGTCTCTTCCGGTCGAAGTTATCGAAAGAATTGAGGTAGTTCGTGGACCGGCCGCAAGAATTTACGGAATCAACAGTTTAACCGGAGCGATTAATATTATCACTAAAAAACCAACGGATTCTGGATTTTTAGTAAGCACTTATGCAGGTTCAAATTTTGAAAAAGATACTCGAGATACGGGAGATACTTTTTACGGAACAGGAGTTCAGGCAGGAGCTGTTTTAGGTAAAGAAAAACAACAGCATTTAATTTTTGCTTCTCACGATAAAAGCAATGGTTACCGTTACAATACGGCATTCGAAAACAATAAAATTTTCTATCAGGGAAATGTGCAGATCAATGATTCTAATGAAATTTTAGGATCTGCGGGTTACATCAATAATGGTTTTGGTGCCAACGGATTCTACGCTGCGCCAGGCGATATCAATTCTACTGAAATTGTACAGACTACTTTTGCCAACATTCAGTCGAAACATGCTATTACAGAAAACTGGAAAATTATGCCAAGAGTAACCTATCGTTATAACTATGATGATTATCGTTATTTAGGAAACTCAAATTTAGCTGTTGGAAGAAGCCAGCATTATACCAATTCGATTGCGGGTGAATTAAACTCTACAGTGAAATTATCTAAAGGAGAAATTGGTTTTGGAGCAGAATTTAGAAATGAAAACATTCATTCTTCTAATATTGGAGATCACGATCGCGAAAATGTAGGTGTATATGCCGAATACAGAACGAGTTTTACGGAGAAATTCGATGTAAATATCGGAACCTATTTAAATTACAATTCAGATTACAAATGGCAGATTTATCCGGGAATCGATGCTAGTTATGCGATTACAGATGCCTTTAAAATTATTGGTAATGTAGGAACAAGCCAAAGAATTCCATCATTTACAGATTTATATTTGAAACAAACAGGAAATATTGGAAATACTGATTTAGATTCAGAAAATGCTTTTCAAAGTGAAATTGGTTTCAAATACAACAAAAAAGCATTGAGTTTGAATGCGAATTATTTCTACAGAAAAATTGATAATTACATCGACTGGATGCGTAATCTAACGACACAGCCATGGCAAAGTCAGAACACAGGAGATTTAAACACAAACGGAATCAATTTACGTGGGACTTACCGATTTGATTTTTCTAAAGATTCTAGATTGAACATTCTTTTAGCCTACACTTATTTGGATTCTGAGTTTAAAAGTTCCCGTACAGAAATCTACTCAAAATATCTTATTTCATCTTTAAAACATCAAATCACTAATACAATAGATTATCAGTTTAAGAATTTCTCTGTTTTGTTTGCAACTCGCTTTAACGAAAGAATCACTGGGCCATCTTATTGGATAAATGATTTTAGAGTAAGTCAGTCAGTCAATAAATTCACCATCTTTTTAGATGCACAGAATATATTCAATGCGACTTATTATGAAGTAGGAGCAGTGCCTCTGCCTTCGAGATGGTTTACTTTAGGAGTGAAATTAGTTACATTTTAAATTACTTTATTAGTTAGAATAGGGCTGTATTTTAGTTTTAAGACAGCCCCTATTTGCGTTATAAATTTCAATGTCTTGTAGGAACATTTCATCGGTATAAAGTTTTATTGGTCTAGCATTACCTATTTTAGTTATAATTTTCATTGTTCCATAGGAACATTTCATCGGTAGAAAAATTATATTGCCGTCCGTAATTACGTTCCGTAGGAACGTTTCATTTAGACAGCATTTTTTAATAATCTAACGCATGAGACGTTCCTACGGAACGTTAATTTGGGAGGTCTTTATTTTTTTACCGATGAAACATTCCTATGGAATGAGGATCGAAGTGAAAAATAAATCAATTGCTGTTATATAAAATTTATCAGAAATACTGTAAAATAAGCCGTTTTATAAGTAGTTACTTAGCATTTATAAATATTTAAAACATTTATTATGAAAGCTTTATTGAAATGGAAAGCCTTGTTTTTGGTAATTATGGTCGGATTATTTTCTTCTTGTAAAAAAAATGATGGTTATAGTGATAAAATAGATACAAATTCTGTCCCTGTTGATACGGTGCAAACAACAAAAGATACAACAGAAGTTTCTGGTACTAGTTCGGGCGGTACATCACCAGCGGCAAAGAGTATTCAAATTACGGATATGAAGAAAGAAGGAGTTGAAAGTACAACTGGCACAGGAACAGGACCAGGAGAAAGTGTGACTGATGGTTCTACTTATACGCCTTCAAAAGGAATACAGAAAGACAGTATAAAACTGCAGACAGAAAGTGCAAAAAAAAGAAAAAACAAATAATATTTATTGCCAAGGCATGCTCAAAACTCATTTCAAAAAACGGAATGAGTTTTTTTATGCTATAAAAATTTAGTTTCTAAAGTATTGTTTTTATTGTGTTTAGATAATTTTTAAAAGTTTTTTGAAAAAATATTATTAAACACTACTAATTTGATAGAATTAATGTATATATTTGTATCACAGAAAAGTTCTGAATGATACTTATCCAGAAAGACTGAGGGAATAGGCCCATTGACGTCTTAGCAACCTGTTGCCGAATAAGGTGCTAAATCCTTCCCGCTTTGCGGGACAGATAAGAAAAGATTTCCTCAAAATCTGAATAAGATCATCTTTGTAAAACTTTTTATTTTTTAAAATGAAAACAGATTCAACTTTATACGCTGGTTACGAACTTTTGAACGTAATGTTCGAACAAAATAGTCTTGCCTTTTTTCGAATGCGCAGCAAGTAAAATTCTCTCAATAATTTTTAAACAACATTTTCTAAAGACCATTTTAAAATAGGTCTCAGGAATTCTTTTGTCCAATCTTAAACTAAAAATCAAAATAAAATGAAAAAAATAATTCTAGGTTTCACTCTGTTTTTTGGAGCTCTTCAAACTCAGGCGCAGGAAAGTAATTTACAATTAAAAGGAACTGTTGTCGATACTGTGGCGCAATATGTTTATCTGCAAAAATTCCACAATAAAATGTTTACCACAATTGATTCGGTAAAAGTAAAAGATGGCAGTTTTAGTTTTAAAACTAAAGTAAAAACGCCCGAATTATATGGTTTAAGTGTAAACACAGAAAGTAGTCCACTGTATGTTTTTCTTGAAAAAGGACCAATTACAGTAAAATTAAATCCGAAGAAATATTACAGTAGTTCGGTTGTAGAAGGTTCTGTTTCTCAGGATTTATTTGAGACTTATAAAAAATCGAAAGATGTAGAGATCAGCAAATTCATTACAGAGAATCCTAAATCAATAGTTTCGGCTTATGTGTTGTACAGAAACTGGTCTTATAGATTGTCGCCAGAACAAATCAGAGAAAATATTGTTTTGCTGGATAAAAGTCTTCAATCTACTACTTATGTTAAAGAATTAAAAGATTTAGCTCTTGTTTTAGACGGATTAGCAGTTGGAAAAAAAGCACCTGATTTTACAGCCAACGATCCCAATGGAAAGCCAATTCGTTTTTATGAAAATTTAAAAGGTTACACTTTGGTCGATTTTTGGGCTTCATGGTGCGGCCCTTGCCGAAGAGAAAATCCAAATATTGTAAAGGCTTATAAAGAATTTCATGATAAAGGATTCAACATTGTTGGAATCTCTTTGGATAAAAAAAAAGAAAATTGGATCAAAGGAATTCAGGATGATAATTTGACTTGGTTGCATGTTTCAGATTTGCTTTTCTGGAATAGTGCAGTAGCCAAATTATACGGAATCAGAGCCATTCCAGGCAATTATTTGGTCGATTCTAACGGAGTAATTGTGGCTAAAAATCTTCAGGGAGAAGAATTACAGTCGACGTTGAAATCGCTTTTAGATAAAAAGATTTAAGTATAGATCCACACAATCTTGTCATCCTGAGCGAAGGCGAAGGATCTTCGTAAGTAGCTCCTCAAAGGGAAGAACCAATCTTTGTAGAATAGAGGACGAAGATTCTTCCTTCGTCAGAATGACAAGATTGATAGAAAGTTTGCAAAAAATATTATATTATTAAATTAAAAATGATAAGGAAATGAATGCTATTGAGACAACAAAAGAACCAATTGAGTTAGAGTGTTACTTCTCTAAATTTAGAGAAAATACAGTAGGAATCGATCATACTTTTGAATCGGTTTATGGAGAACAAAATCTAGTTTATGCCGACTGGGTTGCCAGCGGAAGATTATATGTTCCGATAGAGGATATTATGCTCAACAAAATGGGTCCAATGATTGCCAATACACATTCATTTTCCAGTCAGACCGGAAAAGCTTCCACTTATGCGTATCAACATGCGAGAGAGATTATTAAAAAATCGGTAAATGCCAATGCATCTGATGTTTTGGTAACAACTGGAACTGGAATGACCGCCGCGTTATCAAAATTACAGCGTATTATGGGTTTGAGAACTGCTTATGAAAAAGATAGACCTGTAGTTTTCATCACACACATGGAACATCATTCCAATCAAGTTCCGTGGTATGAAACCAATGCTGAAGTGGTAATTTTGCCACCTGACGAAAACAATTTGGTTGATCCAAAAGTGTTGTCTGAAGAAATTAAAAAATATGCAGATAGAAGTCTAAAAATAGGTTCGTTTACAGCTTGCTCCAATGTGACAGGAATCATTACACCTTATCATGAACTGGCGAAAATCATGCATCAAAACGGCGGACTTTGTTTTGTTGATTTTGCAGCTTCTGCACCTTATGTCAAAATCGATATGCATCCAAAAGATCCAGAACAGCAATTAGATGCTATTTTCTTTTCGCCTCATAAATTCTTAGGTGGTCCCGGAACTACAGGAGTTTTGGTGTTTAATGAAAAATTATACCAATCTGAATTTCCAGATAATCCGGGCGGCGGAAATGTAAAATGGACTAATCCGTTAGGGAAATATTGTTACAGCGATGTGATTGAAGTTCGCGAAGACGGAGGAACTCCAGGTTTTCTGCAAGTTATTAGAGCGGCATTGGCTTTAGAATTAAAAGAGCAGATGGGGGTCTCTAACATCAAAAAAAGAGAAAAAGAACTGTTGGATCTTTGTTTTTCGAGACTTCAAAAGATAAAAGGTTTGTCGATTTTAGGAGACTTAACGACTGAAAGAATTGGCTGTGTTTCTTTTGTGATTGAAGATATTCATTACAATTTGATTGTAAGATTGTTGAATGACCGTTTCGGAATTCAGGTTCGCGGTGGCTGGTCTTGCGCGAGTACTTATGCACATTATCTGTTCAATATCAATGAAAAGAAATCGGCAGAAATTACGAATGAATTATTAGAGAGAAACCAAACAAATAAACCGGGTTGGGTTCGTTTATCCTTGCATCCTATTACGACGAATGAAGAGCTTTTTTATATCTGTGATGCGATTGAGAAAGTAGCTTCTAATTATAAAAAATGGCAGAAAGATTATGAATATAATTCTGTCACTAATGAATTTGAAAATCCTAAAATAAAAGATTCCATAACAAATGAAGTAAAAGATTGGTTTAAGTTAGATTAGTTAGTTTTTTTTAACCTAACAGGTTTTAAAACCTGTTAGGTTTTTATTAAAATTTAATAAACACATAGAAACATAGATTTTTTGTTATTAAAAAAGGTAATCAAAAGAAACTAGTTTCTAACACATAGCTGCGTGTTTACGAAGGATTTCTAAACATAACAACTTATGTTTATTTTAAATGAATGAAATGCCTTTAAACGCACAGAAAAACTATGTTTCTATGTGTTTAAAAAAGATTTACTTCAGAGATTCAATAATTTTTTCTCTATGTGTAAGTCCCCAGTTTACTAACGTTTCAGTTACTGGAAGTACAGATTTACCATATTCTGTAATGGCGTAGGCAACAGTTGCTGGTTTAGTGTCTTGTTCGGTTCTGCTGATGAGTAAGTTGGTTTCGAGTTCTTTTAGTTCTTTGCTCAGCATTTTAGCTGAAATTCCATCAATTTCGCGCTGCATTTTTTTAAAATGAATAACCTGATGCGTTCTATTAGTCAAAAAACGCAAAATCATCAGTTTCCATTTACCACCTAAAACATCCAAACTATCTCGCATCGCTCGCAGTTCTTCGGAGCAGTTAGCTTCACGAATTGTTCCATTATCATTAATTTTTGCCATACTAGTTTCTATTTGGTAACCGGTTACCTCGGGTTTACTTATAACAAAAATAAAACATAGCGTCCATACTTTTGTATACTAAAACAATAAAAATGAAAGCAGTTGTATTACAGGAAAATCGTGAATTTCTTATTGAAAATATAGCAGTTCCAAATCCCGAAGTCAATCAGATTCAGGTAAAAATAATGGCATCAGGTTTTAATCCGATCGATTATCAAATGACAGAAGACGGGCCAGAAAGAAAACTTCTGCGTTCTCGAATTCTAGGTCGTGAATTTTCTGGAATCGTATCCAAAATTGGTTCAGCAGTTACAGATTTCAAAATAGGGGACGCTGTTTTCTGCGGTTCAGGAAGTATGGGATCTAACGGAACTTATGCAGCATATATTTGTGTTCCAGAAGAAATTGCGGTACACAAACCTTCGAATGTTTCTTTTGAAGAAGCTGCGGCAATTCCGTCAGCAGGTTTAACAGCTTTACAGTCTTTTAATCGGATGAATGCTAATTTGTATGATTCGATACTCATTACAGGTGCAGCGGGCGGTGTAGGGAATATGCTTGTAAAACTATTGATTGCAAACGGCTATAAAAATATTGTAGTGACTGCAGGAAATGAAAATAGTATTGCTTCCTTAATTGATCTCGGTGTACAACCGCAAAAAATCATCAATTATAAAAAAGAAGAAATTTATGAAAGAGCACTTTCTTTAAATGAAAATAAAAATTACGATTTTGTTGTGGATTTGGTGGGAAACCACACAGCAGAGATTGGTGCTGGACTTTTAAAAACCAACGGAATTTATGTCGATGTAACTAATTTTTCGACAGCAGAATCCCGAGGTATTCTTTTTAGTAAAGGAGCGGCAATTTTAAATATATCCAATTATGTGTACGGATTTGAAAAAAGATACGATTATTACAAAAATGGATTGAATCAATTAAGATTACTGCTTCAGAATAAAATAATTACACCGCCGGCAATTAAAGTAGTGGGAAGTTTGGAAGTTTCTACGGTTGTAGATGCTCATGCAATTTTAAGAGATAACAAAACGCAGGGAAGAAAATTAGTAATGAAAATAAATGAAATTTAAATTAAACACGCGAATTATACCTAACAGATTTTTAAAACCTGTTAGGATATAAATAAATTAAATCAATACAAATTATGAAAACAATTCCGAGAAGAGTCGTAACAGGTTTACGAAATGGAAAATCAATAATAGAACAAGATCATATCGTAACCAATGTTTCGGAGCATTTTCCCGGTTTGATTATTTCAGACATTTGGTCAACAGACAGTTCGCCTGCACAATTTGAAGAAAAAGAAATCGAAAACACTGCTTTTCCGAATACACCAAAAAATGGAAGTTACTTTCGGTACGTACAAATTCCGCCCGATAAAGATTTAGGAATTGTTGCACCAGAAGGACAGCCTCATCCATTAATGCATCAAACGGATACTTTAGATTATATCGTGATTTTAGCAGGCGAAATTTATCTCATTGTAGACGAAGAAGAAACATTGCTGCAGGCTGGTGATATTGTAATTCAAAGAGGAACCAATCATGCGTGGAGCAACCGTTCCGATTCTCCTTGTATTCAATTGGCAGTTTTATTAGACGCTGGAATACAATAAAAAAGAAGTTGGAGAAATTCATTTCTCAGATTTTTTTAAAATAATTATACTTTTCTAAAGACATTTTCTGCTTTGTCTTTAATTCTTTGTTAAGCGCTTTTTTCTCTAAATAACTTCAAAAAAAATCTTTTTATAAGAGAAGGATTGTTATAGAGTAAAAAGCGCTTTGTTTTTTACTGCAAATACATCAAAAACATATTTTAAAGCTAAAGTTGGGTTTTAAATGTTAATAATATGTTTTGTTTTAAGGTGGTTTTATTAATGTAAACGTAACCTTTTCGACCTACCCTCATCTTTAATTTTGGAGACATATAAGAAGAACTCAATACTTTGTATATGTCATTTTTTACAGAACAGGATTATTATCAACACGAAATCGGAAGAATGGCTTCGTCTGGCATTTTTCATTTGATTATTCATGCCAAAATAATAAATCATGTATAAGAAGTTTACAGACGAAGAACTTGTTGACTTACTAAAGTCTGGCAAGGATAAAGCTTTTGATGAACTTTATTTTAGATACCGCGATATACTAGTTCGTTTTGTATATCTCAGAATGAAGTCGGTTGCTATTTCCGAAGAAATTGTTCAGGAAGTTTTTACCTCTATTTGGGAACGCCGTAAAACCATTGTAATTCAGAAAAGTTTTGCTGCTTATATCTACACTTCAGTGCGTTATATGACTTTGGATTATATCAAATCGCACGCTGTTTCTGATCAATACATACAAGAAGTTTTAGAGAAAAATACCGTTTCTTACGGCAGTCAGAATGCAACAGAAGATGCTGTTTATTATGAAGAACTGCAAAAAGCAGTAGATAAAGCAACTATGCTGCTGCCAAAGAAATCCAAAGAAGTTTTTATTCTCAGCCGTATCAAACATTACAGTAATAAAGAAATTGCAGATGAACTTAACGTGTCGATTGAAACCGTAAAGTATCATATTACTTATGCGTTGAAATTTATGCGCACTTATTTGGGCGAATTCAATTAAAAGGAAACTTCAAAATGTAAGGTGCAGCTTTTTCTTAACAGAAGCGTAACCTACAGCGCCTACCCCAAACTACGATTCCCAAGACTTACTATTATAGACATAAAGAAATTATAATGCCTGAAAATTCAAATAACGAAATCAAAAATTTTTTAGACGGAAAGTATTCTCCAAAAGGACAAGAAATGTGGAATAAATGGTACGACCGTACAGATGATTTTTTTGAAAATATGGAAGCGATTCAATCGGATCGTTCAAAACTAAAAAAAGAATTACGACAGATAAAGAAAACAAACCAAGTGATACCGCTTTATTATAAAAACTGGGCTGTGGCAGCTTCTCTAGTTTTCTTAATCGGATTATCGGTGTTTTTTTACCAATCTTCAAGCTCAGTTGAAAATGCACAATTGGCTGTAAAACTGGGAGAACATGCACAAATAACTTTAAGTGACGGAACGCAGATCTGGTTAAATGCGGGAAGTATTTTAAAATACCCAAAAGAATTTAAAGGAAGTACAAGAGAAGTTTTCTTGAGTGGCGAAGCTTTTTTTGATGTGGCCAAAGACAAAAAGCATCCCTTTATAATTCATACCAATAAAATGGATACCAAAGTGCTTGGAACCAGTTTTAATGTTCAGGCTTATCCAGAACAGACTACACAGGAAGTTTCGGTTTTAACTGGAAAAGTAAATGTCAAATCGACGGTTACAGACGAAAATGTATATGTAACTCCAGGCCAAAAAGTGGTTTTCAAATCCCACAATAATAAGCTTCAGGCTTTTAAAGATATTCCGGTAAATACTATTTCGCTTTGGCGAAAAAATATTATGGTTTTTGAAGAAACGCCTCTGCCAGAAGTTGTTGCAACCATAAACCGCAATTATAATGTGGCAATTGAAGTCAAAAACAAAAATCTAAATGCTTTAAAGATAAGTGGCTATTTTAAAGAACTTTCTGCTGATCAGGTCATTGGTTTGGTGTGCAACATCATCAATGCCGATTACAAAATGGATTCAGGAATTTATAAAATAGAGTAAGTCTTTAGACATCAAAAATAAAACTACGTAGCATCCTTAAATAAACAAAAACAATCAACTAAATCTAAAAATTATGAATGAAAAACAAAAGCGGTATGCCCAAAAATCTCAGAGCATAAAGGCAATAGGAATGAAGTTATTCCTGTTTATGACTTTGTTTTTTGCGACGCTTACAGTAAACGCCGGAAATGTTGACTTTAACAAAAGAGTGACATTAAAAGTTGAAAATGAAAGTATAAAAAATATTTTTCAAAAAATAGAAAATCAGGTTGATGTGCATTTTATGTACGAAAGCAGCCAAATCAATACCAATCAGAAACTAAGTTTAAAATTGAGCAATGTAACGTTGGAACAGGCGTTGGATAAAATTTGCGGTGTTGCACTTCGATATGAAATTGTGAGCAATAATATCGTGATCAAGAAAAACCTAAAAGTAGCCGATCAGAACAAAATTATTATTTCTGGAACTGTTTATGGCGGAGACGATAATATGCCACTGCCAGGTGTTGGAATTAAAGATAAAGGTTCTAATGCAACAGCAGCAACCGATTTTGATGGAACATTTAAAATGGAAATTAATGCAGCAGAAGCTACACTTGTTTTTTCATACGTGGGCTATGTTACGCAAGAAGTAAAAGTGACAAGTACACAAACTATTACAGTAAAATTAGCAGCTGATGTAAAACAGCTTCAAGAAGTAATTGTAATGGGATATGGAAGTGTGAAGAAGAATGAGGTTCTAGGAGCTGTAGGTTCTGTTTCTATGAAAGAAACTTCAAGCAGAACATACAATAACGCTGGTGAATTATTGCAGGGAACTGTTGCAGGTGTTACCGTTATTAATGATGGTGGT
The DNA here is from genome assembly GCF_030378165.1 of Flavobacterium panacagri. Classification (NCBI taxonomy): domain Bacteria; kingdom Pseudomonadati; phylum Bacteroidota; class Flavobacteriia; order Flavobacteriales; family Flavobacteriaceae; genus Flavobacterium; species Flavobacterium panacagri. The sequence goes on along the minus strand of NZ_CP119766.1, from coordinate 5,690,693 downwards.
GATCCAACTGCTTCGCCAACAATCAATATTCGTGGTATTGGATCTTTAAATGCTGAAACACCGTTAATTGTTTTAGACGGAATTATCTATAGCGGTTCTTTAAATACTTTGAATCCAAATGATATTGAATCGATCAGTGTTTTGAAAGATGCGGCTTCTGCAGCGATTTATGGAGCTAGAGCTTCTGGAGGTGTAATTTTAATCACTTCTAAAAAAGGAATTTCAGATCGTATCAATGTAAATGTAAACTATCAAGGTGGTTTTCAAAATGTAGCCAAAAAACTTGATGTTTTAAACGCTGCAGAATATGCAGATGCTATGAATATCGCTAGAGATAACGCAGGTTTACCAAGAATCCCTGCTTTTGACACAGCATTTGAACCAACTGCAAGAACGACTAAAACCAACTGGATGGATGAAATTTTCCGTACAGGACAAGTTAATGATTTATCACTTTCAGTAAATGGAAAAACAGAAAAAACGAATTTCTTTCTTTCTGGAAGTTACAGAAAAAATGAAGGTATTTTGCTGAATACTTACGGAGAACGTTATACAGTGAGAGCAAATTCTTCTTTTAAACTGGCTGATAATTTTACTATTGGAGAAAACTTATCATACTCTTTAACAGATGGTCAGACTGCAAATACAGCAAATGCTTATACAGGAGCAATTTTAGCAGCAATTTTTTATCCGCCAAATGCAACAATTTATAGAGAAGACGGTTCTGGGCAATTTGGTGGTGTTCCTGAGAAATATATTGGTTCTTATGGAGACGTTGTGAATCCAGTAGCTTATCTGAAAAGATTAGACAACAAAAATCCAATTTCTACCATTTTGATTAATCCTTATGCAGAGTGGGAAATTGTTCCAGGGTTGAAAGTAAAATCAAATTGGGGTTATACTAGAATTCAGGACAATGCAAGCGATTTTACGGTTAAAGTTACAGAACCGGGAAAAATATTTGATTTCAACAGATTAACTCTTAAAAACATAACGACAACCGATTTATTAAGCGAGCAGACTATTTCTTATGAGAAATCATTCGGGAAACATAATTTAAAAGCTTTAGCAGGTTATACTTATCAGGAAACTAAGAGAGATTTCTACACGATTGAAGGAACTGGTTTTGATAACGAAGATCCATCACAACGTTATTTATTGAATGCCAAATTAATTCAGCAGACAGCAGCAGGAAGATCAGATGAAATTATTTCTTCTTATGTAGGAAGAATTAATTATGACTTCAACCAAAAGTATTTGCTTTCTGGAATTGTTCGTCGTGACGGAACTTCAAAACTTTTACAAGATAACCGTTGGAAAGTATATCCTTCAGTTTCTGCAGGTTGGTTAATTTCTGAAGAAAGTTTTATGAAAGGTATAGAACCAATTGTAAGCAATTTGAAATTACGTGCAAGCTGGGGACAGATTGGAAACTTAGGAAATCTTGGGCCATATCAATTTAGTGTGCCTTTGGTGCAGAGTCAGGCTTTAATTGGTGCAACGCCAACTATTAATTACGGTTACGCCGAAAGCGAATTATCAAATCCTAACTTGAAATGGGAAAGTTCTGAACAGACTAACATTGGTTTAGATTTTACCATGCTGAACAATAGTTTAGTAGGATCTGTTGATGCTTACGTAAAAACAAATAAAGACATGTTGGTTCGTGATCAATTGCCAGGAGTTTCGGGAACACCGCAAGGAAGAATTGTAAATTCTGGAGATGTTGAAAATAAAGGTATCGAGGTAAGTTTAACATACCAAAAAACGCGTGGCGAATTCAAATTTGATGTAACTGCAAACGCTGGATTTTTGAGTAATAAAATTGTTTCTATTAAAGACGATTTAACTTCTTTAGAGCCTTTAAACTTAAGCAGAGTTCGTAGTTTGCCTTTAGCTAATATTTATCAGGTTGGAAGTCCGGTAGGTGCTTTCTATGGGTATGCAACAGACGGTTTGTTCCAAAGTGATGCTGAAGCAAAAGCTTATGTAAATAAAGATGGTGTAGCCTATCAGCCAAATGCTGTTGCGGGAGATATTAAATTTAAAGATGAAAATGGAGACGGTGTGATCAATAACAGCGATAGAGTAGTATTAGGAAGTCCGTTTCCAAAAACAACGTACAGTTTAAATGCTAATTTCAGATATAAAGGATTCGATATGAATATCTTTTTCAACGGAGCAGCGGGTAATAGTGTTTTCAATGCTGTAAAACATACAGGTTTAAACGCTTCTTTCCCAGGATATAATTTATTGGCTGATTCTAAAGATGCTTGGTCGCCAACGAATACCAATACCAATGTTCCAGTTCTTTCTTCAACAGACAACAACAATAACTTTGGTCGTATTTCTGATTTGTTTATTGAAGATGCTTCTTTCTTAAGATTGAAGAACGTTTCGATTGGTTATACCGTTAAAGAAAGCTGGTTGAATGGAAAAGCGAAATTGAGATTCTTTATTTCTGGACAAAACTTATTTACCATCACTAAATATTCTGGAATGGATCCAGAGGTTGGACTTAGAAATTTTGGAATGGATTTAGGAAAATATCCGCTTTCACGTATTTATATGACAGGTGTTAATGCCACTTTTTAAAAAACAAAAAACAATTACAATGAAAAAAATAAGTCTTTTATTATTGAGTTTTACGCTTTTAATCGGCACTTCAGCTTGTGAAAGTGAACTTGATGTTATACCGCAGGGAGCTCCTTCAAGCGGGAATTTCTGGAAAACTCCAGCAGATGCAAAAGCAGGAGTAAACGCAATCTACGCTTTGTATTCTGATGATAATATGTACGGCCGTGGTTTCTTTTGGCTGAATAATGCCAGCGATGACATTGGAACAAAACCAAGACAAAATGCAGAACGTATTAAAAACTTTATTGTAGATGGAGCAGAATCAGATACTAAAGATATTTGGAGAATCCACTACGAAATCATGAAAAGATGTAACGATGTAATTCGAAACATTCCAAATATTCCTTTGGACGAAAGTACTAAAAACGGAATGTTGGGTGAAGCTTATTTTAATCACGCTGTAATGCATTTAGAATTGGCTTATCATTATGGAGACGATCGTGCAGGAATTCCAATTCAGGATAGAGAAAATTTCACGAATGTTTATGTTCCTCGTGCAAAAAATGTGGCTGAAAACTATGCTTACATTGCTGCCGATTTAATTAAAGCTGCCGACTTATTACCCTACTTCGATCAGCTTACGCCAGACAATTATGGACGCGCTCACAAAACTGCAGCTTGGGCCTATTTGGTACGTACGTATTTGTATGCAAAAGATTGGGACAATGCTATAAAATATGCGAATATGATTGTAGCAAGCGGGAAACACAAATTGCTGGATAATTTTGAAGATGTATTTAAAATCAGCAATAACTGGTCTACAGAATATATTTGGGCAGTGACTTCAAGTGCTCAAAATACCTCGCTGGGATCTATTTTTCCTGGAGTTTGTTTAGAAGATAAAGGCTGGGGAGTTTACAACGGCTGGGGAAATTTTTATCCAACAAAAGAATTGTTTGATACGTACGCTGCAAATGATAAAAGAAGAAGCGCTACGATCCTGCAAAAAGGAGACAAGTTTGTTTATTTTGGACAAGAAGTAACTTTTAACGAAGGAAACCACATCGTAAGTTCTAGTAACAGAACAGGTTATCAGTTTAAAAAATATATGGAGCCGTTCAGTTATCCAAAAACAACATCGGGAGCAGTTGATATTCGTTATGTAAACGCTAATGGAGATAAACCTTCAACCGCTTTAAATGTACCTCTTTTACGTTATGCAGATGTGATTTTGATGTTAGCGGAAGCGAAACTAATGAAAGGCCAGAATGCCGATACAGAAATCAATATGATTCGCCACCGTGCAGGTTTGACCGATCTTTCTGGAGCAACCTTAACCGATTTAAAAAGAGAAAGAAGATGCGAATTGGCGGGCGAGTGGACAGACCGTCATTTCGACTTGGTGCGTTGGGGAGATGCAAAAGAAGCTTATGCCAAACCATTGCACCATTATGATGGAAGCGTTATTTATCCTGCTCGTAATTTTAATCCTGCTATTCACCATGTTTGGCCAATACCGCCAGATGAAATTGCAGTTAGCAAAGGAGCTTTGACTCAGAATCAAGGCTGGTAATCAATAATTTCATTGTGTTTTTTTAGTTTTTTTACGCTGCAGTCTTTGTCGGAAGACTGCGGCTGTAAAAAATTATTAAAACCTTTTTTGTTTTTAGAACATACCAAAAAGGAACCTACGCCTTTTTGATATTTAATTTATTTTCCATGAAAAAAATAATCACCCTTTTTTGCCTTCAATTTTTCTTAACCACACAAGCACAGGAATACAGCTCTTCTAATATTCATTCACATAATGATTACGAAAGCAAACTGCCATTTTATGGTGCTTACTCTAATGAAACTGGTGTTATTGAAGCCGATGTTTTTTTAGTGAATAATGAGTTGTTTGTGGCGCATACTTCAAAAGAAATTGCTTCTTACAACACTCTAAAAAGCATGTATTTGGAACCGCTTTCCAATAAATTAAAAACTTTGGAAGGAAAAGCGTATCCAAGTAATAAACCTTTGATTTTAATGATTGATATTAAGTCGGATGCTGATTCGACTTTAAAAATGATTGCACAGCAGTTAAAAATGTACCCAGATATCATTTCGAATAAAAATATTAAAGTGGTCATTTCAGGAAACAGACCTTTGCCCTCTCTTTGGACAACGTATCCGAATTTTATTTATTTTGATGGAAGATTAAACGAAAATTATACTGCGGATCAATTAGCTAGAGTTGAAATGATCAGTGAAGATTTACATGAAATTACGGTTTGGAATGGTAAAGGTGCTTTGACACAGCCCGATTCTGAAAAAATCCAAGCTACTATCAAAAAAGTGCATGATCAAAATAAGAAGATCCGTTTCTGGGCAACGCAGGATAATGTGAATACGTACATGACTTTGATGAACCTAAAAGTTGATTTTATTGGAACTGATAAAGTTGCTGAATTGACACAGTTTATCAATAGCATTAAAACTACATTTTATCAAAATACAGAATTTCATGAAGCTTATATTCCTAAAAATTCTTTTAAAAGCAAACGTCCAAAAAATGTAATTCTTTTAATTGGAGACGGAATGGGATTAACGCAAATCTATTCGGGTTACACGGCAAATAAAGGGCAATTGAACCTTTTTAATATTTCAACTCAAGGATTTTCTATTACAAATTCATTTGATAGCTATATTACTGATTCGGCTGCTGGAGGATCTGCAATGGCAACAGGACATAAAACCAATAATCGCTTTATAAGTGTAGATGAAAAAGGAAAAACACTTACATCGCTTACAGAACAATTAGTTAAGAGAAACTATAAAACAGCCATTATTTCAGCTGGAGATATTACAGATGCTACTCCAGCTGCGTTTTATGCACATCAGCCGGAAAGAAGTTTAAGCGAACCTATTGCAAATGATTTCTTGGCAAATCCTTCTGATATTTTAATTGGTGGAGGCCAAAAAGCATTTACAGCTCGAAAAGACGGTAAAGATTTATCTAAAGTTTTAAAAGAAAAAGGCTATACATTTTCGGATAAATTCGCAAGTTTAGATACCATCAAAAATAACCGATTTGTTGTTTTGGAAGATGCTGCAGTGGTTTCGATGAAAAATGGAAGAGGAGATTTTTTAACCCAATCTTTAGCGAAAGCTACTAGCACTTTTTCAAAAACAAAAAATCCGTTTTTCATTATGGCCGAGGGGGCACAGATTGATTACGGAGGACATCAGACTGACGTTGAATATGTAGTTCGCGAAATGCTTGATTTTGATAAATTGGTTGGACAGGCAATGGAATTTGTAGACAAAAATCCTGAAACACTTTTAATTGTAACTGCCGATCACGAAACAGGCGGATTATCTCTAATTGATGGAAGCATCGAAAAGGGATATGTTCACGGAAGCTTTAGTACAAACGATCATACTTCAATTCCGGTTCCTGTTTTTGCTTACGGGCCTGGAGCTGATAAATTTATGGGAGTATATCAAAACACAGCAATTTATTATAAGATAATGGAATTGCTTTCGACAAAATAATATTGTATTTGAATTAGTAAAAACCGCAATTTTAAAAATAGAATTGCGGTTTTTTTATTGTTTTTAATTTACTTGTGAAAATAAATGAAATTCTTTTTTTGATTGCATTTGTCTAAAGCAATTTTGATCCTCAGCCAACTAACACATAATGACTTTGTATTTTGTAAATTTTGACTTTTAAGAAGCATTTTCTTCCTGTGAAAAATGGATTGATAATCTTAAAATTAATGAAACAGTAAAAAATAAAAATTAAACTTCTTTCATTATTTTTTTGCTGTTTAAAAGTTTTAGTTAAAGATTATTTTTCTTCTGATAAATTGAAGAAAAAAAGTACCATTTAAGTTTTCGAACTAATATAAAATTACAAGAAAAATCTTTAAATATTAAACTCTTAAGAGTCTACTTTAAAAAATATTTTTTAAAAGGGAAAAATTTCTATTTTGCTTGTTAAATATGATAATATTTTAATTTTTTATGTAAATAAATAAGAAATGATGAAAAATAATTTTATATTTTTTTTGATAATATAATTGCGAATTTTGTAGTCAATTATAACTTGTAAATCAATTAGTTGTGCGTTTTTTGTGTTAAAATAAACCTAATTGATTTTGTAATTCATTGAAATATAACAGGATACTACAGGACACTGTGAGGGTCGCTTCTGGATAAATTTGGTTGTAACTAATTAACTAACCAAATTGAACTTTTTATGAAAAACAAGCTTAGATTTTTGCTTGTGACAGCGCTATTTGTGCTGCTTGGCACGACCGGCTATTCACAAGAAAAAAAGATTACAGGAACAGTGAGCGATCCTGCCAAACTTTCGATACCAGGAGTCAATGTTATTGTCAAAGGAACGAACAGATCTGCCAGTACTGATTTTGATGGGAAATACAGTATTGTTGCTGCATCAGGTGAAACATTAATTTTTTCATTTGTGGGATTTGTCAAGCAGGAAATCAAAATTGGCGAGGCTTCTACTTATAATATTTCCCTTGAAGCAGAAAGCGCAAACCTAAACGAAGTTGTTGTAATTGGTTACGGAACGCAAAAGAAAAAACTGACCAGCGGTGCGATCTCTGGAATAAAAACCGAAAGTTTTACAGAACGTCCTATTTCGAGAATCGATCAAGGTTTAATTGGACAGGTGGCAGGTGTGCGAGTGAAGCAGACAACTGGTTTGCCGGGACAGCCTTTTAGTATTGAAATTCGTGGAGCAGGTTCTATTACAGCAGGAAATGAACCTTTGTATGTGATTGATGGATTTCCAATTTACACCGAAGGCTCTAACAGCAATGGAGGATTTTCAAACGGAAGTCCGTTAGACAATATGAATCCAAATGATGTGGCTTCGATCGAAGTTTTAAAAGATGCTGCCGCAGCTGCGATTTATGGATCCCGTGCTTCTAATGGTGTAGTGATCATTACCACAAAAAAAGGAAAAAAAGGGAAACCTAAATTTACGTTCAATACTTACGGAGGCGTTAATAAAGAAGCGAACAGAGTTGATATGCTGACCGCCGAAGGATGGATTAAACGCGCCAAAACAATGATTGATTCACAATGGGTTGGTTCAGGAATTGCTGGAGCTTCGGCAAGTCAGACCACAGCTCAGAGAATAGCAGCTTACAATGCTGTTAACCCGACAACCCCTCTTACTACAGCCAACACAAGATATTTTACCTATTTGTATGATGATAGATGGGATATGCCAGGACATCCTGGATTAGATTATATAGACTGGCAGGACAAAGTCTTCCGTACAGGAGAGTTCAGTAATTATCAGTTGACCGCTTCAGGTGCTACAGATGCTGTAAACTATTATGTTTCTGCAAACTATCAAAAAAACACAGGATACATTGTGGGAACTGATTATTCTCTTTTTTCGGCAAGAGCCAATGTTGATGTTAAATTATCAGAGAACTTTAAAATGGGAATCAATTTAGCGCCATCATATTCTATTAAAAACGATCCCGGAGTAGAAGGAAAAGATAATACTCTTTTTAAAGCGCTTACAGCAACTCCTGTTTTTGAAAGTGCTTCAAATGCTAAAGGAGAGAAATACACCACGCGCTATGCTTGGGGAAGTAGTACCACAAATATGCTGAATGCTTTGGCAAGAACGGGAAGAAATTCTATGTACAGAAATTTAATTTCTGGATACGCGAGTTATCAGTTTGCAAAAAACTTTAATTTAAAAAGCACTATCAACTTTGATAACTCAGACAACGTAAATGAAAGTTATACTCCAAATGATGTCCTTGCAAGCATTAGAGGAGCTTACAATACCTACAGAAGACAAAATATCGTAAATGAAAATACTTTGACTTTCGATAAAACTTTTGGTAATCATTCTATCAATGTGCTTTTGGGAGAATCTTTCAACTCGTATGAAATTACCAAATCAACAATGTCTTCAGGAGCGCTTTACAGCAGTTCAAGTATTGAAACATTGCCTGCAGGATCAATTGGATCAACTACAGCAGAAAAGAATACACTGCTTTCTTATTTTTCTCGTCTTCAATACAATTACAAAGAAAAATATATTTTGGCAGCCAGTGTTAGACGTGATGGTTCTTCTAAATTTGGTTTAGACAGAAGATGGGGAACTTTCTCTTCTCTTTCATTAGGTTGGAGAGTAAAGCAAGAAGCATTTTTACAAAATGTAGATTGGTTGACGGAATTTAAATTACGCTTCAGTACTGGTATAAACGGAAGCAATAATATCGGAAGTTATGCTCAATATGCAACTCTTGGCCAATTCTACTATTCTATTGGAGGAGCAACGGCTGTAGGGCAGGGAGCAACTTCTATCCCAAATCCTTCTTTGCATTGGGAAGAATCAAAAAGTGTGGATTTTGGATTGGATTTCGGAATAATAAAAAACAGACTTACCGGAACCTTCGAAATGTACAGAAAAAATAATAATGAATTATTATTGCGAGTTCCAATTCCTAGTAATTCTGGATTCCCAACATTCCAAACTAATATTGGAGAAGTACAAAATCAAGGATGGGAATTTGAGTTGAACTCATTAAACGTTAAAACACCAAGTTTTGAGTGGAGAACTTCGGCCAATATTAGTCATAATGAGAACAAAGTTTTGGCTTTAGGGCCTGATCAAAATAAAATTGAAATTAGTAATGCTTTTGACGGAGGGATTCCTTTCATAAAATTAGAAGTTGGAAAACCTATGTATACGATTTTTGGACTAAAACAAAATGGTGTTGTAACCCAGGCAGATATTGATGCCGGCGGTACTACCATTGGAGGAAATAAACTGGTGCTGGGAGATCCAAGATATGTTGATCAGAACGGAGATAAAAAAATCAATTCTGAGGATCGTGTAGATTTAGGAAATCCAACTCCAAAATATACGTGGGGAATTACTAATAATTTTAAGTATAAAGATATTGATCTAAGTGTTTTGGTACAGGGACAAAATGGAGGTACAGTGTACGGATTAACAGGACGTGCAATCGATCGTACTGGAATGGGATCTGTAGAAAACTCTCTAAATGTCGATCCAGCTGTACGAGGAAATTGGAGAACTTCTTTTGGATATCAGGCCAATTCTGACTGGCTGTATCCATCAGATTATATTTCCATCAGAAGTATTTCTATCGGATACAATTTAAGACAAGCTTTAAAAGGAATTTCAAGAATTGACAACGCGAGATTGTATGTAACAGGCGAAAACTGGTTCTACTGGAACAAGTACAAAGTTGGTTTTAATCCAGAAGCAGTAAATACTTCGGCAAGTTCAAGCAGTGATTTTGCTGTTCCAGCGGATTATGGTGGAGCTCCACTGGCAAAATCTTTAGTTATAGGACTTAATATTAATTTTAATTAAGCAGAAAAATGAAAAAATATATATTTATAGCGGCAGGTGTTTTACTATTAATGTCACAGTCATCCTGCACAGAGGAACTGACACAGCTGCCATTGTCACAGGGAACAATTGAAAATTTTTACCTTACTCCTGGTGATTTTGTTCAGGCAAGAAATGCCACATATTCTGTAGCTTTTCATGGTTTATCAGCATATGGTTATGCAAACAGATTGATGAATTTAAGCGAAACGCGATCTGATAATTTAATGGCGACTACTACGGCTTCAAGAGACTGGGAAGGAATTAATAGTTTTTATACCTCTATTAGTTCCAGCACTTATGTGAAAGAGGCCTATATGGCAAACTATAACGCAATCTATAAAGCGAATCAGTTGCTGGAAAAAATAAATGAAAAAGGGGATGCTATTTTTACCGTGCCAGCAGATAAAGCTTCTATGGTAGCTGAAGCTCGTTTTTTAAGAGCATTTTGTTATTTTGATTTGTTAAGATGGTTTGGGCCTGTGTCGTTAATTGATAAAACAGTGACCGCCCAGGAAGCATCCAAAATACCAAGAACTGAAGTCACAAAAGTGTACGATTTGATTATTTCAGATTTGCAGCTGGCTATTCCAGATTTGAGTCCGTCCTATGATAATGCTAATTACGGAAGAGTAACAAAATATGGAGCAAAAGCTTTATTAGCATTAGTATATATGACCCGTTCAAGTCCAACTTATGGAATTGATGGTGCTATGTTGGGATTAAACGAATGGGATAAAGCGTATAAAGAGTTAAACGATATTAAGTTAAGTGGTTTATATGCATTAGGCACTGATTACGAACCGATCTTTAAAACAGAAGGAAATGCTAATAAAGAAAATGTATTAACAATTCCATATACGCAAAATATTTCGACTTCGGTTGGAGGAAATTTTATGGTAGAATTAGGTTACGAACCTTATTTTGCTTCGTTAAACTTGTCAGCGCAGGGAGCTTTAGAGGCTCGCCCTATCTCTACAGGTTTTATGAATATGTTTGCTGCGACAGATAAAAGAAAAATTGCTGGAATTGCGACAAGTTATACAGTAGCGTCAGGTACCTATAAAGGAAGTTATACGCTTCCGGTTTTCAAAAAGTACATTGATGCATCAAGATACGGAAATGGTCGTGAGGATTGGGGAGTTGATTTTATGGTAACCCGTTATACTGATGTTTTAATGCTGATGGCAGAATGTACCTTGCATGGCGGAGGCGGTTCTCAGGCTGAAGTTGACGATATCGTGAACAAAGTGAGAACAAGAGCAGGTCTTCCTGCAAATGCTGTAAATATTACTTTAGACCAATTGTTTGATGAAAGAAGAAAAGAATTTTTTGCAGAAGGCACAAGATGGTTCGATTTAATCAGATCTGGAAAAGCAGTCACTATTATGAATGCTTGGAGAATTGCTGAAGATACTGAAAACAAAATCAGGACTATTGATAATAATTCATTGTTATATCCAATACCGCTTCAGGAATTACTTGCAGTTCCAGGGCTTTATAAACAAAATCCTGGCTACGATTAATAAATTTTTGCCCCAAAATTTTTATTATTTATTTTTTGAAGGAAGCTGTCTTTTCAGACAGCTTTTTTTCATTTTCGCGATTAAATGAACAAGAAAATACACGTTTCTCAAACATAACAGAATGAACGAAATTAAAAATAATTCTTTTGAAAGTCTTAATCTGTTGGGAAACTTTAAATTAAAAATCAAATGGATAGAAGACAATTTATAATTGGGAATTCTCTTGCTGTAATAGGATTATGTATTCCGTTTTCGGCGAAAGCCTTTAATTTTTTGGAAGGTCTCAAACTTTCAGATTTCGAGAAAAAGCTTAAACCAATTGGACGTGCTTTGGAATTTGAGGATTATTACGTTTGGTGCAACAGTCCTATTGAAGGGCCTGATGGGAAAATTCATGTGTTTTTTTCCAGATGGAAAAAATCAAAATCAATGAGCGGCTGGATCAATGGTTCTGAAATAGCTCACGCAGTTGCAGATCAACCAAAAGGGCCTTACGAATATGTGAGTACTATTTTAGCGCCAAGAGGCGAAGGCTTTTGGGATGCAACAACATGCCATAATCCTAGTATTCATTTCGTAGATGGCAAATATGCACTTTTTTTTATGGGAAATTCCAATGGAAAAATGAACACCAAACGTATAGGTTTAGCCATTTCAGATTCGCTTTATGGTCCTTGGGAAAGACCAGATCAGCCTTTATTGCTTCCAGGAGAAAAGGATGAATGGGATGATCTGCTGACTACAAATCCGTCTTTTTTAAAACATCCAAATGGAGAATATTGGCTGTATTATAAATCATTGGATACTGAGAATTATGAGCATCCAAAATTTCCCATAAAAGGAAATAGAAAATATGGACTTGCAGTATCAAAATCATTAACAGGACCTTACGTTAAATATGAGAAAAACCCAGTAATTGACTTTTCTAAACTTGGAGATAATAAACAATGCGAAGATGCTTTTGTTTGGTATGAGAATAAAAAATTTAAAATGCTGGCTAGAGATATGGGAGTTTTCGGTATGGACTATGGTTTGTATATGGATTCTGATGATGGGATTCACTGGAACGATCCTCAGGTTTCTTATCAGCCATTAAATAAATACATCAAACAGCCTGAAGCGCCCAAACATTTAAATCGTTATGGACGTGCAGAACGCCCTCAGCTTTTGTTTCAGAAAGGAAAAGCAACTTATTTATTTACAGCTTCGCAAGGAGGAAAATATGAAACCTCTTCGGCTTTTATTTTTAAAATTAAGTAAAAACAAATTTAGAAGTCGATAATTAAAGGTAAAAATAATGGAAGTTTAAAAACTTCAATTTTAGAAATAGAATTGTGTTTTTTTTATTGTTTTTAGAATTTGATTTTTTAAGTTCATTGAGTTTTCCTGCAAGGTTTTCAAAACCTTGTAGGTTAAATAGTGCATGTATTTAAATTAAAACTATTTAAAATGAAAAATCTCCCAGCTATTTAAAGGATAACTGGGAGATAATCAAAAAATAAACACAAACTATCTTTAGAACGAGTATCTTAAGCCAAGCTGTCCTTGGAATCTTGAAGCTAACTGATCTATTGTATAAGGTGTAGAAGTTGGTTTTTGGAAAGTGTAAGTTGGATCGCCTGTTGCAACACCGCCTAAGTTTCCAGATTTAGTTAAACCAATACTTGCTGTTGAATTATAAGTGTTTGGAACAAAATAGCTTCTTCCCCAATCTTTGTTGATAAGGTTTCCGATATTGGCCATGCTGAATGAAATTTGGAAAGTACCTACTTTGGTTATTTTAATTTCGTCCATTAATTTTAAGTCAGCTTGAATGTTCCATGGAGTTGTATCACCATTTCTTTGCGTGAATGTTCCTCTTCTGCTTTTTAAATAGTCATTTCCGTTAATGAATGCTTCGTAATCTGCCACTTGCTGTGCAGCTGTTGCTGAAGGAACTCCTGCAGCACTTACCCCAATATATTTTGCTGCTTCTGCTGCATCTTTAAAGATATAAGCTAATCCTGCTGCTTGTCCTGTTCCGGCAATTGTAGAGTTTACAAATCCCCAAGAGAATGGATTTCCAGATTGTGCATTAAAATATACGTTAGCAGAGAAAGTGTTGTTTTCAGCCAATTTTACAGCATATCCAACATTAGAAACAATTCTGTGTTTGATGTTGAAGTTTGAAGTTGCCAATTGAGGATCATTCGGAGTTAACGATTGGTTCATTTGGAAGTTACTTTCCATAGAGTTACGAATTCCATTAGTTACGTCTTTAGAATCTCCGTAAGTATAAGCTACCATAAAGTTTAAACCAAAATCGTATGTTTTAGAAATCATTTCTGTTATGCTGTAACGGTATCCTTTATTCGTATTAGACAACAAATAAGCATTTGAAAAAGCGGCATTGATATTAGCAGCATAAATCGGCATCTGATGATTGGTGTCGTAAGAGAAATAAGTTGGATTATCTGTCTTATTTACTTGCTGGAATTCTAAATCACGGATTACTTTAGTGTACATTCCTTCAGTAGTAAATTTATATCCGTTGATTATTTTGTCTATTGCAAGTGAGTTTCTTAAAACAGCTGGCATTTTGAATTTGTTGTCAATTAAATCAGCCTGAACTTTTGGAGTTGCATCGTGGTATCCGTTTAATCCATTTGGAGCTAAAGGATCTCCAGCTGCTGCAACTTGAGCCGCAGTTAAATTGTTTTTGTCATAACTTCCGTAACCTACACCATCATTGTAGTAAGCATATCCTAACCATGCAAAAGGAACTCTACCTGTGAATACTCCAGAACCACCTCTTAAAACTAATGTTTTGTCTTCGTCAACATTATAAGTAAATCCGATTCTTGGAGAAACTAAAGCTGAACCAAAGAAATTGTTTTTGATTTGGCTTAAAGGCGTATAAGTATACGTTGTCCCATAATTTGGATCTGCTGGAGAGTTTTGAACCTGCTGGCTTAATTTTGGTTTAGTCGGCATATCGGTATAATCTACTCTCACACCTGGAGTTACTTTTAATTTGCTTCCAATTCTAATTTCATCCTGAACATAAGCACTGTAAAGGTTTACGTTAAATTGTGCATAAGGATTATTGAAAATTTCATCTCTTGAAGAACCATCAAACGGATAAGTTCCACGTACACGAGTTGGTAGTTTGTTGTAGAAATCGGCAAGAGATTTATAAGAGATTCTTCCGTTAAGTGCATTTACAAATCCGTAGTTGATATCGTAGAATTCGTTGTGAGTACCAAACAATAAAGTATGATTTCCTGTTTTATAAGTAAGGTTGTCTGTAATTTCAGTCGTGTTTTGTTTCATGTTGAAAACAGTAGCTTCACGATCGTTTCCTAAGAAAATAATTCCTCCATTATAACCAATTTCTGTCTGTGGGAACATAATATTGCTTGATTTCGGATCACGGTAATCTTTAATTGCAGAATAACTTGCTATGAATGAGTTTGACCATTGGCTGTTGAAATGACTTTTTAATTCTAAAACCGTACTGATTGCTTGGTTTTTCTGAGTAAAATCCATTCCAGAAAATCTAAAGTTTGCCGCGTCGCGCTCTAGGTTTGTTGCTTGAGAAATAACTGTATTGTTTCTTAATGAAATAGAGTGTTTTTCGTTAATTTTCCAATCTAACTTATTGAAGAATTTCTGGCTTTTAGAAAAGTTATTGTAAGCACCATACGTTCCTGGATCAAAACCGTAGTTTGTTTTAACAAAGTTTGAAATTTGTTCAGCGGTAGCATTATCCAATAATGAAGTTAATTTTCCATCTGAATTAGTTTGTCCTGCATTATAAAAAATAGGGTCTGTTCTTTCTGCATATTCCATATTGGTAAAGAAGAATAATTTGTCTTTTACAATTGGAAGTCCTACTCTAAAACCAACTTGGTAATCACCAAAAGCACTTGGCATTTTTGATCCGTCACCAGCATTGTTAGGGCCGGTAATTGCTGCACTTCTTCCGTAACTGTAAATAGATCCTGTTACAGTGTTTGTACCGCTTCTTGTTACAGCATTTACGCTTCCTCCTAAAAAGTTTCCTAATTTAATATCATAAGGAGCAATGTAAACTTGAATATCTTGAATCGCATCTAAACTGATAGAGTTAGAACGCGTACTGCTTCCTGGCATTCCAGAAGTTCCAGATTGACCTCCTAAAGACGGACTGAAACCAATAGCATCATTATTAATAGAACCGTCAATTGTTACGTTATTGTATCTGAAGTTAGTTCCAGCAAAAGAGTTGTTGGAACTTTGAGGCACTAATTTCGTAACATCCTGAATTCCTCTGTTGATTAACGGAAGACCATTTACTTGTTTTTCGCTAATATTGGTACCATTGTTTTTAGAAGAAGGTTTAGAACCTGTTATAACTACTTCTTCCAAAACATTATTGTCAGCTTTTCCAACTACAATAGTTGGTAAATCATTGTCTCCTAAAGCTAAATGAATTTGAGCATTAGAATAATCTTTGGTTCCAGAACTTTTAATTTCTAATTCGTAAGGCCCGCCTGCATTTAAGTTTTCGAAGCTAAAGCGTCCTTGTTTGTCTGTTGTAGCTTTGTAAACGGCATTTGTAGGCAAATGTGTCAAGGTTACTTCAGCACCTGTAAGAGGGCTTGTACCATCATTAACTCTGGCGGATAAAGATGAGGTTGTAATTTGGGCAAAAATGTTTCCTATTGTAAGGAGCATCAGAGCCGTAAAAAAGAGTCTTAGTTTTGTCATGTTGTTTATTAGTTTTTATTTCACGACAAATAAAATCCCTTTACTTCGATTCGATTTAAGGCTAATGTTAACGTAAAATCAAAAAACAATTCTTTGTTAACTTAAGATAAACAAGATGTTATTTGATAAAAAAACGGCTATCCCTTTAAAATCAATAGGTTTGTGCTAAAGCCCATAAAATAGGGGATTAGACTTAGATTTAAAGTAGATTAGAGATAGATTAGAGTATTATGCAAATGTTACCAAACTTAAAAAATAGAATTTTAGAAGAATAAAAAAGCATTAATTTTTATATGACTATCTGCTAAAAAGACTCATAATTTACTAAAGCAAATTAATGACACAGATAAAACGGATTTACTTCGTAAAAACGCGGATTAAAACGGATTTTATGCAGATTAATAAAAAATCCGTCTTAATCCGTGTCTTCGCGTTAGCGAATCAGTATCATCCGCGTGCTATTTTTAAAATTAGTACAAGTAACGGATAGTCATAAATTTTTATGCAGAAATTTAGGGAAACAGAAGAGAAAAAACAGTGCCTTTTTCTAGTTCAGAATCTACAGTTAAAGTTATGTTGTGACGCTTCAAAATCTGCATGGTAATAAAAAGCCCTAATCCTTGACCTTGAATATGTCTTGTGCGATCACTTCTAAAAAACAAATCGAAAATAGATTCGATATCTTTCTGATCAATTCCCGAACCCTGATCTGTAATTTTTAAAAGAAGTTTTCCGTTTTCTTCTAATGCAATTACGTTAACTGGTAAAGGAAATGAAAACTTAATGGCGTTGTCTATAATATTATAAAGTGCAATAAAAATCATGTGTCTGTTGGCATGCACAGTTAATAAATCTTCATTATTTATAATCGCATCCAGATTAAGCGCTATTTTGACTGTCGGATATTCTATGGCTTTCTTTTCCAGTATACTCCATAAAATTTCATCAATGCGAATGTTTTCCATTTGATGCGGTTCTGAAAGTTCCAGTCCAGACAGAATCAATAATCCGTCTAATGTGTATTTTAAATGAAGTGTATCTTTTCTAAGGGATTTTAGTACTTCTTCATATTGTTCGTTTGTTCTCGAATGTTGTAAAGCAACTTCAATATCACCGATAATAATAGTAAGCGGTGTTTTTAGTTCATGAGAAGCATTTTTAAGAAAATTTTTCTGCATGCTCACACCGTTTTCCAGTCTTTCTAAAAGATAATTAAAGGTGGTAATCAATTCCTTTATTTCATCTTTTCCGCTGGCTGTAGGCAATTCGAGCCTCGAATGCAGATTTTCTGTTGTAATAGTGTTTACTTTTGAGATAACATCTTCAAAAGGCCTGAAAGTCTGTCTGGACAAAAATCTTCCCAAAAGATAATTGAGTACAATTCCAACTATATAAAAAAGTATAAATACAATAGCCAGCCTTTCGAGCTGCTGGTTTCCCACATCATCAATTCCAGAGACAACAATAATAAAATCACCTTGGTTGTCTTTGTAATAAAGCCCAGTAAATTGACGGTTATCTACAGTGAAATGTAATATTCGGTCTTTCGAAATAGCCTTCAATTCATGATCACCTAATTTAATGGGTACATCATCATGCAAATACACTTTTTTACTTTTTGCATTGTAGATTCTGATGGACTGGTTTGTTATTTTATTATACTGAGTTTCTATTTCTTCATAACTAACACTATCCATTTTAGTAATCTCATCTTTTTCAAAATAGAAAAAGGCTGTTATTAAGGCGCTGTCTTCCAGTCTTTCGTAATAAAGATCTTTTCGGTGGTTTTTAAAAAGCAAAAAAGATCCAATCAGAAGAAGTCCGACAATAAAAGCAAAGAGTATTGTAGAATTTACAGCTAGTTTATTCTTGAGATTCATGGGACTTCTTTTTTAGCATATACCCAGTTCCTTTTACAGTATGAATAAGCGGTTCAGTAAAATTCTTGTCCACTTTATTTCTTAAGTAATTTATATAAACATCTACAGTATTGGTATTCATGTCTAAGTCTAGATTCCAAACCGCCTCGGCTATTGCTATTCTTGATAGCGCTTTTTCACGGTTTTTCATAAAGAAAATCAAAAGTTTAAGTTCTCTTGAGGAAAGATTTAATTCTTTCCCATCTCTAGAAGCACTCTGCTCTTTCATATTGATTTCAATTCCCGCATAAGATTGAAAATCTAAAATTCCCGCACTAAATTCGGCTCGGCGCAGCTGTGCGTTAATTCGAGCCAAGAGTTCTTCAAATAAAAAAGGTTTAGCCAAATAATCATCGGCTCCAGCCTGTAGTCCTTTAATTTTTTCTTGAGGCGTATCGAGAGCACTCAAAATAAGTATCGGTACTATTATTTTTCTGCTTCTTAAAACCTCGCAGACTTCAAAACCCGTAATATCTGGAAGCATAATGTCAAGAATGATAATGTCAAAATCATTTTCTGTGACAGCATTAATCGCGTCGTATCCTTTAGAAACGGTTTTTACCTGATAAAGATGTTCTTCCAAACCTCTTAAAATGAAAGAAGCCACTCTTGGGTCATCTTCAACTAATAGTACTTTATTCATGGATGAATAGTGTTGCTAAATAAAACTATGCAATTTTAGGTAATATAATAATCACTATTTGTCTTTAACGGATTAATTTTTTTACCGTTTAATTCCAGCAGTGTATTTTCGATCATTTCAGCCATCGTATCTAAAGCAAGGTCATTGGGTTGCATGCCAAAAGGATCTTCCAATTCATCAGCAATAGCTTCAAGCGCAACAAAAGTATAGGCAATAAATACAATTATGAAAGGAGTAATCCAGCCCAATGTTTCGACAAATCCAAATGGAAGCATAAAACAATAAATGTAAACGGTGCGGTGCAATAATACACTATAAGTATAAGGAATAGGAGTGCTGGCAATTCGTTCGCATCCACCTACAATATCCGAAAGTTTGTTCAGATTTTCTTCAAAAGCCAATTGGGTAACGCTGTCAATTTTACCGTCTGCTTTTGCTTTTTTGATCCAATTTCCGAGTTCTCTTAAAATGATGATTGGTTTGTAGCGAACTTCTTTTAGACTTTCAGCAAATTCATTTTCAAGCAATCGTTTCAAATCTTCTTCAGCATTGGTATGTCTCAATTGATGTTTTAGGCTGTAAACAAAAGCGATTAGGAGATCGATAAATTCATCACGTTTCGTTTCATATTCTTTATCATTAATAAGAGAAATGCTTTGTCTGGCAAGGGAACGGGTATCATTGAGAAGTGCGCCCCAAAGTTTCCTTCCTTCCCAAAAACGATCATAACTTACATTGTTTCTAAAACCAAGAAATATGGCAAGCGTTATTCCAAATAAAGTAAAAGCGGCCGGATTGATATGCAGATTATGTTCTAATAAAAAAGATTTAAAATAAACCACCGAAAGAGAAAACAGCAGTAATAAAAGAAGTCTTGGAAGTAATTGTGGTAAAACAGAGCCATTCCACTCAAAAAGCATTTTGAACCAATTCGTTTTTTTCTTGATTATCATTGGATGAGTAAAGAATTTTAATACTATAAAAGTAATTAAAAGTATAGAATTTTGGAGTATAAAAACAGCAGTAATATTTGTTTTTGATAATTGAAAAAGAGTAAGTAAAAGAGTTCAAAAAGTTTTATATTTGAGAAATACTATTCTATAAAAGCACAATCGAAGTTTCATTTTAATTCAAGCACTTTATGAAGATATTTTTTATGAGAGCAATGTTGTTTTTAATGTTCTTAACTTTTTTTTCCTGTGAAACCAAAAAAGAAAAACCGGAACCAAAGCCATACAAAGCAGGTGTAATTTTATCTTTTGATGATGCTTATGTCGATGAATGGGCTGAAGCTGATAATGCTTTGAAAAAGTATAATTGGAGAGCTACTTTTAATGTCTGCAGAATAGATTCTATTGGAGCTCCTGAAATTAAAAAGCTTCTCGAAATGCAAAAGTACGGGCACGAAATTGCGGGCCATGGTTATCATCATTACAACGCCGTAAAATTTGTGCAGCAAAACGGAATAGATGCTTACATGCAACAAGAAATAAATCCTATGATTGTTTCGATGAAAAAGAAAGGTTTCAATGTAACTTCTTTTGCTTATCCTTACGGAGAAAGATCTGATGAACTGGATAAAGCGCTATCTCCAGATTTTAAAATTATTCGAGGAAGAGCTTTTGGAGGTGAACTTCCAGAAAAGCAAGACAGTTATTTTAATAATTCAAAAATTGTCTTTGCTTTTGATATTGATAACAGTCATATTCATTTTAGTATTCCGTATCTTTTAGAATTACTGGATTATGCTAAAAAACACAACAAAATTTTAATTCTATGCAGTCATAAACCAGTTAAAGAAGTAACTGAAAATTATCAAACAAAAATTGAAACTTTAGAATTTGTCTGCCGTTATATGAAGCTTAATGATCTTAAGTTTTATACTTTGTCAGATTTAGATGATTTACTTCCTAAAAAATGACAGATTTAATTTTCATTAATTTTTGCTTAGAAATAGAATTCAAAAGTAGCATTGAATACGTTTGCAAATAATTTATTACATGTAATAAAATTAATTATATTAGCTTTTACAAAAGGCAGTGAGCATCTCTTTTTCACTAGCTGAAAAGACAATTCAAAATCAAATTTAGCGGTGTTTGACTGGGCAATTTAAAAACTAACGGTACTTTTTTATACAGTAAGCGGAACAATGGAGTTAACAGAGAATCAAAATTTATTTCAGACTATTTTTGACTCAACAGCCAATGGCATTGCCGTAATTCAATCTGTATATGATAATCAAGAGATTACAGATTTTTCGATATTGTTTTTAAACTCTGCAGCATCAAAGCAGGTAAACGATTTAAACTATAAAGGCAGACTTTATAGCGAAGTTTTTCCAGGGATAAAAGAAAATGGCATTCTGGAAAAATTTATTCATACAGCATCAACCGGTATCGCATCAGATTTTGAATGCAGATACACCATCAACGGTTTAAAATATTGGTACAGATTTACACTTGTAAAACAAGGAGAATTATTGATTGTTACTACAGAAAATTTAACCAAAAGAAAAAAGACAGAGATAGCGCTGAAAAGTGCTTTGGAAACTGCTGAAAAACAAACTCGATTTTATCATTCCATTACCAATACAACTCCAGATTTGGTATATGTTTTTGACCTTTCTTATAAATTTACTTATGCAAACAAGGCTTTACTCACCATGTGGGGGAAATCTGCTGAAGATGCTATTGGAAAAGGTTTGAGAGATAACGGATATGAAGAATGGCATGCAGCAATGCATGAAAGAGAAATCGATGAAGTAGTCGCTTCTAAAAAAATAATCAGGGGAACGGTGTCTTTTCCGCATGCTGAACTAGGAAGGAGAGTTTACGATTATATTTTTGCCCCTGTTTTTAACGAAGAAGGTGAAGTAGAAGCAATTGCCGGAACTACTCGTGATATTACAGAAATAAAACAGGCAGAAGAAAAACAGCTTTTGGCAAGCAAAAAAGTAGAAGAAAGCGAAGCGACTTTAAAATCAATGATCGATCAAACTCCTTCGCCGACTTTAATTTTAATGGGCGATGATTTGGTTATAAAACAAATCAATAAACATATGCTCGCTATGATTGGGCGTGGAGAAGAAATTATCGGAATGCCTTTGATTGATGTTTTGCCTGAATTGAAAGGACAGTATGTTTGGACTCAGGTTCAAAATGTGTATAATGAAGGAACTCCTTTTGATCAAAGCGAAGTTCTGGTACAGCATAACAGAACAGGAGTAATGCGCGACTATTATTATAATTTGGCTTATCGTCCGTTGATTGAAGATGGAAAAATAACCGGAATGATTCAAGTGGCCGTTGATGTTACCGAGCAGGTTGTAGCGCGTAAAAAAATGGAAGAAAGTGAAAACCGTTTCCGTGTTTTGGTAAATGCTTCCTCGGATTTTGTTTTTCGAATGAATGCTGATTGGACGGTAATGCGTAATCTGGAAGGAATTGATTTGCTCTCTGATGAAGGAGATGTTGTTTTTAACTGGATAGATAAATTCATCTATATTGAAGATCAGGAAAAAGCTTTAAGACTTATTGCAGATGCCATTGCAGATAAAAAAATATTTGAGATGGAACATCGGGCTTTAAAACCAGATGGAACTTTGGGCTGGACATTTTCGAGAGCAATACCAATATTAGATGATCAAAATAATATTATTGAGTGGTTTGGTGCTGCGGGCGATATTTCTTCTCAAAAAGAGGTACAGCAAATTATTAAAGACAGTGAAGAAAAATTTCGTCAGCTGGCAGATTTGGTGCCACAAGTAATTTGGACAGCAAAACCAGATGGTTATGTGGATTATTACAATAAGCGTTGGTATGAATATACTGGATTGGAAGAAGAAAAATTTGGAGATGAAAGCTGGGTTCCAATGCTCCATCGTGATGATGTATTGCCAGTACTCGAAGCGTGGTACATAAGCGTACAAGGTGGCAGCAGTTATCAGTTAGAATTTCGATTAGAAAATAAAAATACAGGGCTGTATCGCTGGTTTTTAAGTAAAGCCGTTCCAATACGCGATAAAACGGGAGTTATTGTAAGATGGTTTGGAACTTGTACAGACATACACGAACAAAAAACAATTACCGAAAAATTAGAAAGTCTCGTTGCCGATAGAACCAAAGAGTTACAGCGATCTAATGAAGATTTGCAACAGTTTGCCCATGTAGCTTCTCATGATTTAAAAGAACCGGTGCGAAAGATAAAAACGTTTACCAGCAGATTGGAAGAACATCTGGAAGATAAACTAGATGAGTCGGCGGCAAGATTTATTGGAAGAATTCATGTTGCAGCAGATCGTATGTTTAACATGATCGATGGGGTTTTAATGTATTCTAAGATTAATGCCAATTTACAAAAGGCTACATTGGTGGATCTTAATGATGTTTTAAAAAATATCGAAAGTGATTTAGAAGTCTCTTTGCAGAATACAAAAGGAGAGATTCATTATAATGACTTGCCAAAGCTAGAAGGAGCTTTGGTATTGTTGTACCAGCTTTTTTATAATTTGATTAATAATTCTATTAAATTTGCTAAAAATGGAGTACCGCCTAAGATTATAATATCCTCAAAAATAATCATGGAGAATCAAAAAGTGATTGCCCTAATGACGGTTGAGGATAATGGAATTGGTTTTGAAAATGAGCAGTCTGCACAAATTTTCG
Source organism: Flavobacterium panacagri (assembly GCF_030378165.1). NCBI lineage: Bacteria > Pseudomonadati > Bacteroidota > Flavobacteriia > Flavobacteriales > Flavobacteriaceae > Flavobacterium > Flavobacterium panacagri. The sequence goes on along the minus strand of NZ_CP119766.1, from coordinate 5,667,225 downwards.
AAACTTTTACAAGACTTAACTCTAAAGATGTTTACGAAGGAACAGGTTTAGGATTGTCACTTTGTAAAAAAATAGTGGAGCGGCACGGAGGAAGTATTACAGCGGTTGGGAGACCTTATGCAGGAGCGGTGTTTACAATAAAGCTTCCTTTAAAGCAACAAGATAATGGAATTTAAGTATGAGCAAAAGAATAATTTTACTGGCTGACGACGATACGGATGACACCGAAATGTTTTGTGAGGCACTAGAAGAAATAAATGAAAATATTACCTGCCACTGTGCAGAAAATGGAAATGAAGCGTGGAAAATACTTAATGAAATCACCGAAAAGCCACAGCTTATTTTTCTAGATCTTAACATGCCAGTCATGAATGGCTGGGATTGTCTTAAATTGGTTAAAAATGAACCCGTTTATAAAGATATACCCGTAATTATGATTTCGACTTCTTCTCATAAAAATGATATCGAAATGGCTTCCCAATTAGGGTCTATTTGTTATTTGGTCAAGCCAAACAGTTTTAACGGTTTAAAACAATTGCTGCGGGTAATCACCTCTAATCTGGGAACGGATTTAAGAGAGACTCTAATTAATTTAAAAGAAAGCGACCCAGACCATATTTTTATCTGCGAGGGAAGTCAGTAAAAAAAGATTAATCTTTTTTTACTCCTAGCTGTATTTTAAATTTACCATAATATGGATTTTCTGCCATTAAGGAATGTCCAATTACCAATATATAACTTCCTTTTTGTTTTAGCGGTATTTTTAACTCCATTCCAAACGGGCCGTCTGAAGTTTTATCAGGTAAAATAATCTGATTGAAACGGATATTTCCTTTGCCTGTTGCCGGAACAATTTCTGCTTTTAATTCGCCTGAATCTTCAGCTTTAAACTTGATATACACTTTTGAGTTTATAGAATCTAAAGCACTTTCTGCGATAAACAGGTTTTCTTTGTTTTCAAAATTCATGAAAACAGTATCACCTATTTGTTTGTTCTCATTTTTATTTTCTTTTTTGACAACAACGGGTGCTGCGGATTCAACAGTTTTAGTACTGTCTTTCCTTTGCTGGCAGGACAAAATAGAAATGGAGATTAAAAGAAGCAGTATGTTTTTCATAAAAGTATATTATCCTATAATTTCAAAAGTGCCAGGTCTTTCTTCGTTTTTGTCATATTCACCAGCAAGATTTTCATTGGAATCTTCTTCTTCCCAGTCATTTTCATCGTATTCAGATTCAAAATCATATTCAAGGTTATCTTCCAATTCCCCAAGTTCCAGATTGTAATGATTAGAAGCAGATAATCTATTGGTATAATCCCCTTCTAAATAATCATCATAATTTAGTAGTAATTGTTCTTCGTACGAATTCATTTCGTTTGCAAATTCTTCGGGTAAGTAATTTTCATATCTCATGTCAATCAATTTAAAATTAATAATGTTTAATTGCTTTTAGCTTATTCTAAAATTAGACTTTTAAAAGGCGAATTATTTTATATAATTTTCGCACTGCGTTGTGAAATTTTCATTTAATGAGAATTGGGATTTTTGGAAATTATTTTCAAATGCTTTTCCTTCTTTAATTCTTTATTGTTGGAACTTTTATATAATTTTACAGTCTATGTATGAAATATTCCAAAAATATCTAGATGATAAAGTAACACTGTCCCAGTCAGAATCTGATTATATTCAATCCTTTGCTATTATTAAAAAACTTCGTAAAAGACAATATCTGCTGCAGGAAGGTGATATTTGGAAATACGATGCTTTTATCACAAAAGGCTGTTTGCGAACTTATACTGTAGATGAAAAAGGAAGCGAGCATGTAAATAGTTTCAGTATTGAGAATTGGTGGACAGGAGACAGAGAGAGTCTGTTATTGCAGCAGCCGTCGCGTTTTAATATCGATGCTATCGAAGACAGTGAACTGGTATTGTTTACGCACGAGAATTTTGAAATGCTTTGTCATGAAATTCCAGCTTTTAATAATATGGTAAATGGCATACTGCAAAAAAGTTTTATAGCAGCTCAAAACCGAATCCAAGCTTCGCTGAGTTTTACTGCAGAAGAAAAGTATTTAAACTTTATAACAAAATACCCAGGATTTGCTTCGCGAATACCGCAAACGATGATTGCATCGTATCTCGGAATGACACCAGAAACTTTAAGTCGTATAAGGAAACAAACCGCAAAAAAATAATCAGGGAGCTTTTAAGCTCCTTTTTTTATGCCTTATTCCAAAACACTTGATCTAAATCAAGTTTTTACTTATTTCTAATCAATGTACAGGTTTTGTATTCAACGCAACTTTGTAATGTTCAAAAGAAACAAATTTTATAACATTTAAAAATTAGAAATCATGTCAAAAACAATTTTCATTACAGGTACAAGTTCAGGATTTGGAAAACTTACAGCTATAACATTGGCAAATGCCGGTCATTCAGTAATTGCAGGAATGCGCAATACAACAGGTAAAAATGCAGAAGCAGCAAACGAACTTTCAAAGCTTCCAAATATTGAAGTAGTAGATATCGATATTACAGATGATGTTTCTGTAAAAGAAGCCTTTGAAAGAATATTGATCAAATACGGAAAAATAGATGTACTTATTAATAATGCGGCAGTAAGCGGTTTTGGTTTACTTGAAGGCTATTCAATCGATCAGGTGCGTAAAATGTTTGAAGTAAATGTTTACAGTGTTCTTCGCACTTATCAAGCAGTTCTTCCTTCTATGAGAAAAGAAAAAAACGGACTTATTATAAACATCACTACTGGAGCAAGCGGACATACACTTCCTTTTATGATTCCTTATATCTCGTCAAAATTAGTAGTAGAAAGTTTTACTGAAGGATTACAAGATGAGTTAGCAGATTACGGAATTGAAAATGTGAGCATTCAGCCAGGTGTTTATCCAACAGAGATGAACAACGGTTCAAAAGCAGGAATCAATGCTGATAAACAAGAAATTATTGATCAATATGGCACTGCGGCAACAGATAAATTTAATGCTTTAGGCTCAGCTTTATTTGGAAAAATGGCTCAGTTTGACATGAATCCGCAGACTATTGCCGATGGAATTCTGGAATTGGTTAATATGAAAAAAGGAGAGAGACCACTTCGTTTTCCGCTTGATGCCATTGCACAAGGAACAGATAAAGAATTCATCGAAGCCCGTGCGGCTATTAAAGCAAAATGGTTAGCCGCTTACAGTAATTAATTTTCATTCATTAAAAAACACATCAAATAGTAAATCATGAAAACACATTATAAATCAAATCAAAAAGTACAAACATCAGCAATTGCTTTATTAAATCTATTCTTTTTCTTTTCAGCTTCAGACAAAGCAGTTGCTCAAAATAATGCAGGAATTTTAGGAATCGATCATATTGGTATTAATGTTCCAGATTTAAATCAAGCGATACCGTTTTTTACGGATGTTTTAGGTTTCACGCCAGTAACGCAGCTTGGGCCAATACCATTGGATGTCAATTGGAAAGAAGCAAATCATATCAACCCGAGTACAGGAGCAGTAACAATCAAAATGATAAATGCCGGTACAGGCGCCAGTATTGAAGTTTTTAGCTACGCTGATAATAAAGGCAGTAAAGCACATCCGAATTCTGATGACATAGGAGCTTCACATATTGCTTTTTATACATCGGATATAAATGCGTCAGTAAAATATCTAAAAAGTAAAGGCGTAAAAGTATTAGGAGAACCATTCTTGACGCCTTCAGGAGACACTGCAGGTGAATCATGGGTATATTTTGAAACGCCTTGGGGATCTAAAATGGAACTGGTTTCGTATCCAAATGGAAAAGGATATGAAAATTCGAATCCAAAAACAGTTTTATGGTCGCCAAAAAATAATTCTCATCAAAAAACATCAGACAAAGATTTTGATACTAAAAGAAATACGGAAATAATCGAAAATCATTTGAAAATCTGGAATGAAAAAGAGGAAGCGAAACGTAATGCTTTATTAGATCAATTTTATGCTTCTGATGTTGAAATGGTAGATCGTCATTTCATAGCAATAGGGCAGAAGGAAATCAGTAAATTTATTGTAGAGCTTCAGCAAAAAAATCCTGATTTCAGTTTTAGTGCTAAATCGTTGGAAACAAATCATAATATCGTTCGTTTGTATTGGCAATTTGGTTCAAAAGCAAAACCAGCGGTGGTTTCCGGAATGGATTTGTTTGTAATTGAAAATGGTAAAGTGCAGAAGTTGTATGTTTTTGTTGATGAGAAAAAATAAATCTTAAATCCTTCTACTAGAATTAAAAAGCCAGAAAAAAATACTTTCTGGCTTTTTAATTGTTTTTAAACGGTTTTTAAAACACCACCATCAGCTCTTAATGATGAACCATTAGTTGCTACAGCTAAAGGACTTGAAAGATAAACTGCGAGCGAAGCAATCTCATTTGGATTTATAAAACGCTGTAATAAAGAATGCGGATTGGTCTGCTGCATGATGATGTTCTTCATTTGTTCGGTTTCGATGTTTTGCATAGATGCGATTTGTTCTATGGTTGACGCTACGCCATCAGAATAAGTTGGGCCACCTAGAATTGTATTTACGGTAACCTCAGTTCCAATTGTGAGTTTAGATAAACCATTACTCACGGCTGTCATGGCTGCTTTCGTCATTCCGTAATGAATCATATTTCCCGGAATGTTGACGCCGGATTCACTGCTGATAAAAATAATTCTTCCTGTTTTTTTCTCAAGCATTTGTGGTAAAAGTTTTTTTGAAAGGCGAATACTGCTCAATACGTTAATTTCAAATATTTTGTACCAATCTTCCTCTTCGATGTCTTCAAAATCTTTTAAATCGAAAATTCCAACGTTATTAATTAAGATATCAATATCATTTAATTGGTTTAATAAATTGGTTACTTCATCTTTCTTTCCAAAATCAGCTTTAATGCCTGAGATTTTTGCATCAGGAAATTCAGATTGTAATTTTTGAACTGCTAGTTTTGTTTTTTCTTCATTTCTACCATTGATAATTACTTCAGCTTTTTCAGCTACTAATTGCTGTGCAATCGCGTACCCAATTCCTTGTGTTGAACCGCTGATAAAAGCTCTTTTTCCTTCTAATTTTAAATTCATCTTTGTTATATTTATTTTTGTAATGATTGATACATAAATAATCAAAAAAATTAGCTGATAACAGCTAATTGCATTTCGATTTGATCTTTTAGGACATTTTCGTCGGGATACATTCTTCGGAGTGTATTGAGTCCGCACCAAAATGTGATGAGGTATTTTCCCAGAATTTCGGGAGCAGTTTTTGTTTTTATAGTTCCTTTTAGCTGTTCCGTTTTTATCACTTCAGTAAACATTTGTTCGACTTCTTTTAAAATCTGAACAGCGCTGGATTCGAGATCTTCATCGATAAAAGTCATTTCGACAACGGTATTGGCAATTATACATCCTTTTAAATGTTCGTTTTGATCCGCTTTTGCAATACTTCTGAAAAAATCTTTTATTAATTCTAATGAAGATTCGCTATTGCTTAATTCATCTTGAAATGCAGTGAAAGCCAGCCTGCGTTCCTGAACAGCTTTCTGAAAGACTTCTTTTTTTCCTCCTTTAAAAGTATTGTAAAAGCTTCCGGCGCCCGCACCGGTTGCCTTTTGTAAATCACTTAGTGAGGTTGCACTATAACCTTTCTGCCAAAAAACTTCCTGTGCTTTTTTTATGATATTAGAATCTTCATAAATGGTAGGTCTTCCTCTCATTTGTTTTTATTTTGTAATGATTGATACAAAATTATATAAAAATTAGTTTCATACCAATTTTCAACTGAATTATTTATAAATAAAAGTAACAGAACACTCATTTATAGGGAAGTGTTCTGTTATTTGAAATCTAATTATTTTTAATTTTTTCACGAAATTCAAGAGGAGCCATGTGCGTTCTTTTTTTAAAAAACGTACTGAAGGATTGCGGATGTTCAAAACCAAGATCATAAGCAATTTCACTCACGGACAAAGTAGTTGCTGATAATTTCTCTTTGGCCTTATTGGTAAGCTTTTCGTAAATATGTTCTTTTGTATTTCGGCCGGTATGAATTTTCAGGAAATCGCTAAGATAATTGGGAGAAAGATTCAGGGCTTCCGCAATTAAACCGACGCTTAAAAGACTTTTTTCTACCGTATCATTATTATAATAATCATTGATAAACCTTTCAAATTTTGTAAGCAGGGCATGACTGTTGTTTTTTCTCGTTAGAAATTGTCTTTCGTAGAATCGGCTTGAATAATTTAGAAGTAAATCAATCTGCGAAAGAATAATTTCCTGAGTATGACGGTCAATATGCTGGCATTCTTTGTCAATTCTATCCATAATTTCGATGAGATATTTTTCTTCCTGTTCAGACAAATGCAAGGCTTCATTTACGGCATAGGAGAAAAAACCAAAATCAAAGATTCTTTCTGCCAACGGATGTTTTAAAAGAAAATCTTCATGAAATATTAGCAAATAACCTGCTCCGCATTCCATAGTATGAAAATCCAGATACTGCACCTGATTGGGTGCCGTAAAACTGAGTACGCCTTTGTCATAATCATAATGTCCCTGACCATACCTAATTTTCCCCTTGGCCTCTCTTTTTAAAGCAACACAATAAAATTTATTGACAAAACCTTTCCAAATTTCATCTTCCAGAAAAATACTTTCAGATAAATTAATTACACTCACCATTGGATGTTTAGGCTCTGGAAGCGAAAGTAAGCGGTGAAAAGCAGATACAGATGCAATTGTGTTCATAACAGCGTCTTTTTAAGTTTAATCTAGTAACCCCATACTGAATTCATCGTACGGAGCTCCGGTATCTGTGCCTAAAGGTACGATACTTTCCAGTTTTAAAAGTTCATCCTGGCTCAATTCTATATTTGCGGAGGCTATGTTTTGTTCCACATACTTTCTGCGTTTAGTTCCTGGAATAGGTACAATTCCTTTGCTGATAATCCATGCCAAAGCAAGTTGGGAAGAAGTTACCTTTTTTTCTTCAGCCATTATTTCAATTGCTTTTACCAGATCAATATTTTTATGGAAATAATTTTCCTGAAAACGTGGAATGGCTCTGCGGAAATCATTTTCTGGAAGATCATCAATAGAGCGGATTTGCCCTGATAAAAAACCACGTCCTAACGGAGAATAGGCCACGAAACCAATTCCTAGTTCTTCCAATGTTTTCAGTACGCCTCTTTCTTCAACAGTTCTTTCAAATAGGGAATATTCGCTTTGAACAGCTGTGATTGGATGAACGAGGTGCGCTTTTTTAATAGTTTCAGAAGATACTTCCGAAAGGCCAATGTATTTCACTTTGCCTTCTTTCACAAGATCACTCATAGCATCAACCGTTTCTTCGATAGGAGTATTTTTGTCCAGACGATGCATATAATAAAGATCAATGTAATCGGTATTCAGGTTTTTTAGCGAACGCTCTACCGCCTTTTTAATGTATTTTTTACTACCGTTTATAGCCCAGGTTACATTTCCGCTGTCATCGATTTCCCAGCCGAATTTTGTAGCCAGAATATACTTATCACGTTCTTTACCAATTGCTTTTGCTATTAGCTGTTCGTTTTTTAAAGGCCCGTACAAATCTGCTGTATCCAGAAAATTACCACCGAGTTCAAGTGAACGATGAATTGTTTGTAATGCTTCTTTTTCATCTGCAGGGCCATACATATTTCCTTCTTCAAAGCCTGTCATTCCCATACATCCTAAACCTATTGGAGGAATAATTAACCCCTGATTGCCTAATTTAATCTGTTTCATCTTTTCTAATTTTTGTTGCATACAAATTTCGAAAGAAAGGAAATGAGAAGAGGTTTGCAGATTCCGGTAAGTTGTATTTGAATTACTGATTCGAAATTATTTCTAATGGATTAATTAATATGGTTCAGGAAGTTGAAATGACCTCAGTTATAATAATTATGGATTGATAGTCGTGCTTACTTTAAGATGCGCCTTTGTTAAAACCAATTGTATCTCTGTAAAATTGAGGTGATATATCTGTCTTACCTTTAAAAACTCTGCTGAAATAATATTCATCATCATAACCGAGTTCGTAGGCAATTTCTTTCACGGTTTTATCTGTGAGATATAATTCTCTTTTTGCTTCAACAATAATCCTTTCGGTTATCAAATCGGAAAGAGTCATGTTGAAATGATTTTTTGTGGCTCTTGCGAGTACAACCGGTGTTACATGCAGCATATCGGCATATTCGCTGGCAGAATGTTTTGTCCTGAAATTATCTTCAATGGCATTTCTTAAATTCTGAATGATAAAAAGCTGTTTGTCATTGCCATTTATTTCTTTAATAGACTGTTGTTCCAGCTTTATTCGGGTTGCAAAAACTAGAAAAATTTTCAGGTAAGAGACCAAAACTTCGTCTTTTCGTAAAGCTTCCATTTTCAATTCATTCACAATCTCTCTGACAATATTCAACAATGTCTGTTTGCTATTTTGATCTAAAAGAATAAAAGGCTGTTGATAGACATTATTAAATAAAATTCCATTAGCCGCAATTTCTTTATGATGTCTGTATATGCAAAAGAAATCATGATGAAACTGAATTGCGATACCTGTGAGAAATCCTTCTGAAGCTAGCATAAAAGGCTGATAAGGATAAAAAGCAAATAAGGTATTTTCTTTAAACGAATATTCTGAGAGGTCAACTTTGGCTAATCCTTCTCCAGCAGTGATGATTATTATAGTAAAATAATTATTTCGCTGAATGTGATCAAAATAACTGCCGTTATCAAACTCAAAAACTTTGAATGATAAGTTGCCGTTTTGCTGGTTAACAAGTGTATATACGGATTGAGATAACATAGAAAACTTATCTTTTGTTTAAAAAATCTAAAAACTGTGCATTGAGTTCGTCACATTTATCTACGCATACATCGCCAGTTACTTTGGGTTTATTTCCCCATTTTGGTACATCTTCTGTTTCTAAAATATTAAACTTTGATGTACAACCACCAACATAAGGAACTGCTGTACCATAAATAATTTCAGCTATTTTATGATGCCTAATCATATAGGAACACATAATACAAGGTTCATGTGTGGTGTACATATTTGCCAGATGCAATTTATCGACATATCCATTTTTTATGGCATTTTTAATAGATAATATTTCTGCATGATTGGTAATATCGCCCGTTGATCTTCCAGATTCGATGCCTGTGCCAATTATTTTTCCACCTAGTACAATCAAGGCACCAACTGGCGGATTGCCTGCTTCTAAAGCATTTTTTGCCAGATCCAGGCATTGCTTCATGTAATATTGAAAATCTTCCTGCATATAATTTATTAGTTTAAATAGTAACTCATGGAATTATTCAGCTATGCTAAATTACTCAAAAAAGCAACGGTTTCTGCTAATATCATTATTCCATCAAATACTTCGAACTTTAAAAACTGCTCTCAAAGGAAAAAGAGAGCAGTTAGAAAACTGGTTTAAAAAATCAAAATATCGTAACCCTCTTTTTTAAGATTAACAAAACTTGGAAGGCCAGGAGTTCCAGGTACTTCGTTGTCATTTAATAATTCATAACCAGATACTTCAGTGCCAAATACGGCAACGCATCCTTTGGAAAGGCCGTGAACATGATCTTTTACTTCTTTATAAAGAGCATTAACCGGATGTTCTGGTTTTTCAAGATGTTCCGGCCATCTAATACCAGCGCCCTGGAAAATAATTTTTACATCTTCACCTTCGTGTTTGAATTCATAAGCCGATGCTAAAGCATTGAATACACGTCCTAAAGCTTCTTCTGAACCCGCTTTTGGGTCAGAAAGAATAATAATTGCTGTTTTTTTCATTTTTAATAAATTTTATTAACAAGGCAAAGATCTGACGACAATGCCTGTTAAAGAATGGAGGAAATTTACTTTATGATGGAGAATTTTTTCTCATCAAAAAACTTGAAGATATTGAGTTTAAAACGTCCATTATAAAGTAAAAATCATCCATTTTTCAAGAATGATTATAGGGGCAATTTTGCATCCAAATAATAATTCAAATAAGTACAACTTTAAAAAATAAACAATATGTCTGTTTCTGATTTATTTAAACCCCTTACATTGCTGCATGGTCCAGCAATGAGAAATCGTTTTATGCTGGCACCTTTAACCAGCCAGCAAAGTGATTTTGATGGTACAGCATCTGAATACGATCAATATTGGATGAAACAGCTAGCTCAAGGCGGATACGGATTAATTCAAACCAGTGCATCGACTGTAGAAGCAGGAGGTATAGCGTTTGAAAGGCAGTTAGGTATTCATAGTGATGATCATTTGCCAGGATTGACAAAAATGGCATCGGTTATTCGTGAGGGTGGAGCATTGTCTGCAGTGCAACTTCATCATGCGGGACATCGTGCTAAACCATCAATTGGAGGAATACCAGCTCCAGCTTCAGGTAAAACATTAGAAGGAATAAAGGCAATCACAACGGAAGAAGTAGAACGAATCCGAGACAGTTTTATTACAGCTGCAAAAAGGGCTCAGCAGGCAGGTTTTGACGGAATTTCTGTTCACGGAGCTTTCGGATGGATTCTTTCTGAATTTATGTCACCTAATTTAAACGATAGAACAGATAAATACGGAGGAAGTCTGGAAAATCGTGCCCGTTTTACTCTTGAAGTTATTGAAGGAATTCGTAAAGCCTGTGGTCCTGATTTCCAGATCGGATGGCGATTATCAATTGAGCGTTATGGACTGGTTTTGGAAGAATTGAGAGAAGTTACCGCCGATATATTCGATCGTGAGTTAATTGATTATTTAGATCTTGCTTTATGGGATTCAGGACAGATAGTGCGTGATGGAACTTTTAAAGGAAAAACCATGCTCAGCATTTTTACCGAACTTCCGCGTAAAGGTGTGCGTTTGGGCGCTGCAGGAAAGATTATGAGTGCACAGCGCGCGGGACAACTTCTAGATGAAGGCTGTGATTTTGTACTGATTGCTCGTGCAGCTATTCTTCAAAGAGATTTCCCGCTTCAGGTAAAAGCAAATCCAATGTATGAAAGTCCGCAATTGCCTGTAATAGCAGATTATCTCAGACAAGGAGGATTAAGCGAGCGTTTTATCGAAACCATGCGTGGATGGCAGACTTTTGTAAAAGCTGGTTCTATGTAAATAAAATATGATAAAATGAAATTATCCATTTTTTATTACTCTGAGATAAATCGCTAAAAAAATACTCTGTCTAATGGATGTATATTACGACAGAGTATTTGTGTTTAAAACGTATTAAAAGAATTAATCAATTTTTAATGATTGTATGCTTTTCCCATTCAGTTCAAAATGATAGTTAAGAATTAAAGGACTTCCGGGAAAAGTGCCTGAAACTTTAGCTTTTAGAGTTGCTTTTTGATCATTTCCTTCTAGTTCAACAGGTTCCATAACTGCCTTATATTCTTTTGCCGCTTTTTCTATCCAAGCTTTTATAGCTGCTTTGCCTGTGTGCGTTTTGCCTTCATCAAATACAACTGCCGTTTCAGAGAAACAGTCTGAGAAAGCAGTTCCGTCAAAATTATTCTGTGCATTTACTAAATCTTTTATTGTTTGTGGTAAGTTCATAATTTATCTGTTTTATGTTTAATTTTTTTTAAGTTGTTGGTAATGTGCCACCATCAATTACATATTCTGTTCCTGTTAAATAGCTTGCTCTTGGAGAAACTAGAAAGCCAACAAGTTCAGCTACTTCTTCAGGCATAGCAGGTCTTCCAAAAGGTATTCCTCCTAAAGCATCCATTACGCTTTTTTCAGCTTCTTTTAAAGAAATTTCACTGCTCTCAGAAATGCGCTCAATCATTCTTTTTGATGCTTCAGTCATGATCCATCCCGGCGAAACAGTTAATATACGAACACCTTTCGCAGAAACTTCTTTAGAGAGCCCTTTGCTGTAATTAATCAATCCTGCTTTTGCGGCCGCATAAGGAAGTGTGGAATCGTGTAAAGGCAGTTTTCCTTGAATGGATGCAATATGAATAATGACACCACTTTTGTTTTCAAGCATTTGAGGAAGAAAAGCTTTATCCAGTCGGACTGGAGTGAGTAAATTGATTTGAATGGTTTCTTCCCAGTCTGTATTAGACAATGCGGCAAAACCTCCGCCTGGAGTTTCTGAACCTCCAAGATTGTTAATGAGGATATCGATTTTACCGAATTTCTCAAATATTTCTTGCGCAGTTTTTTCAGCACCTTCGGACTTACTTAAGTCGGCTGAAATAAAATACAAATCTTCGTCAGGAGCTTCGGGAGCGTTTCTTGCGCTGATAATAACCTTTGCACCAGCACTTTTTAAACGTTCTGCAATGGCTTTTCCAGCTCCTTTTGTTCCGCCAGTAACTAAAGCAATTTTGCCTGATAATTCGTTTTGATAATTTAATTTCTGTTCCATTTTAATTTGTTTTGTACAAATTTCAGAAGTATGCAACTTTCTCACAAGTACGGAATTACGATTCAGATAGGGATAAATTTTTCCCCTATTGTACAAATCGGAACATAGGGTTACTTTTGTAATATGTATGAAAGAAAAATAATCCCGAACCTAAATTGCGGACTCGACCTAATTGGAGAAGTTCTGTACGGAAAATGGAAAATACGCTTGCTTTGGTTTATTAATGAAGGCCACAAAAGACCAAGCGAATTACAGCGAAAAATACCAGATGCTTCCAGAAGGGTTTTGAATATCCAGCTGAAAGAACTGGAAGACCATGAACTTGTTGTCAGGAAAATATATCCTGTAGTGCCACCAAAAGTTGAATATAGTCTTACTGAATTCGGACAGAGTCTGATTCCCGTAATAGGTACTTTAGGATACTGGGGAGATAAGCATCAGGAACGATTAAGAAATTTAATTCTTAAAAAATTTCCAGAAGTATCCGAAACAGAAAATAAATGAGAATTTTCTAACTAATACTTTTGAGTTGGAAGTTTTGGTTTTAATATAAAAAAAGGCAGGAAAACAATTGTTTTTCCTGCCTTTTTGTGGAGTCGCCGGGAATCGAACCCGGGTCCAAACAAGCAACTAAAGAGCTTTCTACACGTTTATTTCCTGATTGAATTTTCGATGTTGAGCTAGGCCAGAAACAGCCACCCAACACTTATCTTCTTAAATTTCGAAATCCACCCGAAGCTCATGAATATCTAGGTTTATTTTTACGGTTCCCCTGAACGGAACGCCACAAACCAAGGCTTTCCAGGAGAATCCAGCTTCCCTACCTTGTAGAGACGTGGCGCAATCTTACTATGATTCGGATTATGCAGCTAAAGCGTAATTATTTTCGCCGTGTAAAAGTTCGAGATCTTATATTTACGAGCAAGGTCTCAATGCTCGACGTGCTTACTGTTCAATTCGACTTGCTGTCAAAACCAGTCGACCCCAAAAAATAAGTCTGCAAATTTAGAGTATTTGAAATTACTTTCTGCTAAAATTTTCAGAAAAATTTTGTTATTCTTCGTCTTTAAAATTAAAAGGGTAATCTCCAAAGATTGGAGCCAGTTTACGAACCGCGTAAGTGTTTCTAGTCATCTTGTTAGAAAGTGCAATTATCGTAACGCCTTCGTTCATTAAAGTGATATAAGATGAAGTATTTCCATGCCACCAGCCATTATGAAAATAGAAGTTCTGTCCCGTTTCCCAATTGATCATTCGAATTCCTAGACCGTAATTTTTAGTTCCTTTTCTTTCGTTGCTGTAACCAGTGTAAACTTGTTTCAGTAATTCAGGTTTTAAAAAGTCTGGAGATTGTCTTGCACGGTCAAATTTTAAAAGATCTCTTGCTGTAGAAAAAACATTTTTATCACCATAAACATTGTCTAGATAATCAAAACCAATTTCGACACCATTACCTTTATAAGAAGGAACAATTTTTTTTCGGTCTTTATCATCGTCAAAAACATAAGTATTTTTCATTCCCAAAGGTTTGAAAATCATTTCAGACATGGCCTCTTTATAACTTAAACCAGTGATTTTTTGGATAATAAGCGCCAGCATTGCATAGTTGGTGTTACAATAGCTGAAACGTGTCCCGGTTCTAGATTCCAGGCCAATATCTTTTGTCGCCAAAATATCCAAAATATCTTTATTCGTCAATTGGTTATGGCGATCCCAAATAGATTTATCTCTATCGGTAAAATAAGCATAATTACGCATTCCAGTACGATGGCTTAAAAGCATTCTAATTGTACATTCTTCGTATGGGAATGTTTTTAAAATAGTATTGACTTTTTGGTCTAACTCAATTTTACCTGCATTAACCAGTTTTAAAATAGCCGTTGCTGTCAGGACTTTACTTACTGAAGCAATCTGTACAGGTGTTTCGGGGGTTATTTTAGTCCCTTCATTTTTATTAGCAAAACCATTGTATCGTTCAAAAAGTATCTGACCATTTTTGGCAACTAAGAAGCTTCCATTCATGTTATTATTTGGCCAGTTTTTATTGTAAAAGTGATTTATTCTTCCAACTACCGAGTTTTTATAGGCTTGAGAAACTTTGGGTTCTGCGCCTAACGGCTTCATTTTGGGTAAGGTATCTTCGACTGTATTGGTAGTAACTGTATCTGTTTTTTTGTTTTGACCACAAGAACTTAAAACTAGTACGGAGAAAAGTATTTGTGGTATCTTTGTTTTTTTAAGGAAAATCATTTGCATCGTTCTTTAAAAACAAATATATCGAATTCAATTTTGTTGTTTTATCAATTCTGAGGCTTTAATTTGTGTTTTTTAACTTTTTTTTAAGAAACATAAATTACAGTTGTTTGTTTTTCAGCTTTTAACGGTTTTAAAACATTTTAAATAGAATTTTAAAAACAAAATTTTAACTAAATTTGTTATATTTGAAACAAATGTGTTGTAAAAAGTTATATTATTAAACATCTAAAATCAGTTTTAAATGAAATTTGGAATCATAAAAGAAAGAAAAAATCCGCCGGATAGAAGAGTAGTATTTTCTCCAAATGAATTAACAAAATTAAAGCAGCTTTATCATGAAGCAGCTGTAAAAGTAGAAAGTTCTGATATTAGAATTTTTTCTGATGATGATTATAAAAATATGGGAATTACGGTTACTGATGATGTCTCTGATTGCGATGTTTTATTTGGTGTAAAAGAAGTTCCTATAGAAAATTTGATTCCCAATAAAGCATATTTCTTTTTCTCTCATACCATTAAAAAACAGCCTCATAATAGAAAATTACTTCAGGCGATTTTAGAGAAAAAAATCGATTTGTACGATCATGAAACTATTGTGGATGAGCATGATCGCAGATTAATTGGTTTTGGAAGATATGCAGGAATGGTTGGTGTTTATAACGGAATTCGTGCTTTCGGAATTAAATTTGAATTGTTTAAACTGCCAAAAGCAGAAACACTTTCAGGAAAAGAAGATCTGATAAGGCATTTAAAACGCATTACAATGCCAGCCTTGAAATTTGTGATCACGGGAACTGGAAAGGTGGGAAGCGGCGCAAAAGAAATTTTAGATGCCATTAAAGTAAAAGAAATTACAGTAGATAATTATTTAACAAAAACCTATGCGCAGGCAGTGTATGTTCAGCTTGATGTTTTGGAATACAACAAAAGAAAAGACGGTCAGGTTTTAGATTTTAATGATTTTGTACAGCATCCAGAAGATTACGAATCTGATTTTGAAAGATTCACTAAAGTTTCTGATATCTATTTTGCTGGACATTTTTATGCCAACAATGCACCAATGATTCTGACGAAAGAAATGTTGAATGCCAGCGACTGCAAATTAAAAGTTGTAGCTGATATTTCGTGCGATGTAAATGGTCCGATTGCGTCAACTGTTCGTTCGTCAACAATTGCGGAACCTTTGTATGGATATTTTCCGTTAGAAGATAGGGAAGTTGACTTTTTTCATCCTGCAGCCGTTGCTGTAATGGCGGTAGATAATCTGCCATGCGAAATCCCAAAAGATGCCAGCGAAGGTTTCGGAGAACAATTTATGGAATATGTAATTCCAGCTTTCTTCAATGGAGATAAAGATGGAATTCTAAAACGCGCCAAAATAACAGAAAATGGAAAACTAACAGAACGATTCAGCTATTTGCAGGATTATGTGGATGGGAAATAGATTTTTTGTTTCAAGTTTCAGGTCTGAAGTTATTAAAAAAGGGAAAAACTTTTAAAAGTTTTTCCCTTTTTTAATTAATCAGTTCATTTTTATACGTTCAGTATTTCAACTTGAAACTTGAAACTTGAAACTTGAAACTTGAAACTTGAAACAAAAAAACTAAACCATATCCTCCGGTTTTACCCAAGAATCAAAATCTTCAGGAGATACATAACCTAAACGTACGGCTTCTTCTTTTAGAGTAGTTCCGTTTTTATGTGCTGTTTGTGCAATTTCGGCAGCTTTGTAATACCCAATTTTAGTATTTAAAGCTGTAACCAGCATTAAGGAATTATCAACCAATTCTTTGATTCGTTTATGATTTGGTTCGATTCCTTGAGCGCAGTGTTCATCAAACGAAACACAAGCATCGCCTAATAATTGTGCCGATTGTAAAAAGTTAGCCGCCATTACAGGTTTAAAAACATTCAGTTCGTAATGTCCCTGCATCCCGCCAACAGCAATTGCCATATCGTTTCCAATTACTTGAGCGCAAACCATGGTTAGAGCTTCACATTGTGTTGGGTTTACTTTTCCTGGCATGATAGAAGAACCGGGTTCGTTTTCGGGAATATGAATTTCTCCAATTCCAGAACGAGGTCCTGAAGCAAGCATTCTAACATCATTTGCAATTTTGTTTAGAGAAACGGCTAATTGTTTTAAAGCACCATGAGTTTCCACAATTGCATCGTGAGCGGCTAAAGCTTCAAATTTATTTTCGGCAGTTATAAAAGGGTGTTTAGTGAATTCTGCAATATATTGAGCTACTTTTACATCGTAACCTTTTGGTGTGTTTAATCCTGTTCCAACTGCAGTTCCACCTAAAGCAATTTCAGCTAAATGGGCTAAAGTGTTTTTTAATGCTTTTAATCCGAAAGCTAATTGTGCGGCGTAACCTGAAATTTCCTGTCCAAGTGTTAGTGGCGTTGCGTCCATTAAATGCGTACGACCTATTTTTACAACATCCTTATATTCTAAAGCTTTTTTAGCTAAAGTAGCATGAAGTTTTTCTACACCTGGAATGGTAGTTTCAACTACCATTTTATAAGCGGCAATATGCATTCCAGTTGGGAAAGTATCGTTGGATGATTGTGATTTGTTCACATCATCATTGGCTTTGATGAATTGTTCGCCTTCGCCAATTTCAAAACCTTTTAAAACTTGTGCACGGTTAGCAATTACTTCATTTACGTTCATGTTGCTTTGCGTTCCAGAACCAGTCTGCCAAATAACTAATGGAAATTGATCGTCTAGTTTTCCTTCCAGAATTTCGTCGCAAACTGCTCCAATGGCATCTCTTTTTTCGATTGGTAAAACACCTAAATCATAGTTCGCATAGGCAGCAGCTTTTTTTAAATAAGCAAAACCTTCTATAATTTCTTTCGGCATCGAAGCGGATGGTCCGATTTTAAAATTGTTTCTAGAACGTTCTGTCTGTGCGCCCCAATATTTATCGGCTGGAACTTGAACTTCGCCCATGGTGTCTTTTTCTATTCTGTATTTCATTTTGTTGTAAAATATGTTGTTTGTAAAATGTATTCTATAATGTAAAACTTCTTTTGAAAATGAGTGCTCTAGCCTTGATGAGAGCGGCATCTTCCGATATAGAAAAACAAGGCTTTTTAACCATAGTTTTTGTTTGTCGGGCATACAGCGGACAGCAGGAATCAGCTCCTTAAAAATTTTATAATTTTAAAAGAACTCTTAATTTTAAAGGTTTTTCAACTCAAAAAAAAGCTTATTTAAAATGAGTATAAATATACGCATAAATGTTATTTAACGAAAATTGATTTAGATTTTATTGCTGAGAAAAAATATATACGCTACATTTGTCGTAACATTCAAAAATTCCGGAAAACATGTTTGAATTTTCACAGTACTTAGGCTTTTTACTTTTCTTAACCATACTAACTATAGGGTTTTGGTTAATGTTTTTCTTAGTTGGTTTCGTATCTTATTGGGTTACGGGAGCTAGCTGGGAAATGTTCAAAGAAAAAAGAGCTAAAAAAAGACAAGAAGAGCAATCAATTAAATATTAGATTGATGTCATAAAAAAAGAACCCAAAAGGTTCTTTTTTTTTGTGCCAAGAAAAATGGAAATTCTAATTTTAGAAATTGCTTCACCTGTTCGCTATCGCTCGAGTCCAAATTCCAATACTTTGCGTTTAGAACTTTGTCAAAGTTTTAAACTTTATCAAAGTTGGAAA
Source organism: Flavobacterium panacagri (assembly GCF_030378165.1). NCBI lineage: Bacteria > Pseudomonadati > Bacteroidota > Flavobacteriia > Flavobacteriales > Flavobacteriaceae > Flavobacterium > Flavobacterium panacagri. Next base: position 5,648,846 of record NZ_CP119766.1, on the reverse strand, counting down.
ACTTAGTAGAGGGGCTTAAAATTAAAAAATCCATATTCCAATTGTAAAGTTGGAATATGGAATTTTTAATATTGGGATTTGATTATATTTAACCTGGAAATTCTCCTCCGCCATCTCCGCCGCCATCATTTCTTGGCTGTGCATTTTTATCTCTTTCTCCTTTAGGTTTGTTGAAACGGTAAGTGAATGACAAATTGAACTGACGTTTACGGAATTGCATTTCGCCATACGATTGCTGGCTTTCTCCTGTTGCAGCATTTTCAAGGTAAGTATACGATCTCATGATTCTGGAGTTAAAAATATCACTGATATTAAAGGCAATAGTTGCTTTGTCTTTCAAGATATCTTTGCTTAAAGCCGTGTTCATTGCAAACTGATCCAGGTTTTTTCCTTGAGCTGTTTTTTGTGAACCGTTGTAAGTTCCGTTTAGCTGCCAGTCGATTTTGTATGGCAATGTAATCTTAGAACTCATTCTTGCAAACCAAGTATTGGCTTTATTGTCTAGATTTTGAACAACTAAGTTGCCATTGTTATCAGTGTAGGTGTTTTCTCCAGTTGTTTGTACATTGTAAAGATTGAAATTACTGTTTAATTTCCACCATTTAAAAGGAGTGTAGTTAAATGTGAATTCAAAACCAAATTTTTGTTCTTTTCCTAAGTTAATAGGACGGCTTAAAATAACTGGAACTCCGTTAACTTCATCTCCGTTTGGAGTTCTCACAAAGCTGAAAACATCCTTAGTGTCCTCAAAATATGCCGAAGTAGTAAAGGTTACTTTATCCCATCTTTTGATGTAGCCAATATCATATTTGTCTGTTAATGATGGGTCTAAGTCAGGGTTACCTTGAAAAATATTAACGTTACTAGAATAGTTTACAGCAGGGTTCATAAAACGGCCTCTTGGTCTAGTTAGACGTTTACTGTAGCTTGCAGTGAAATTACTTTGGTCTGAGATTTCATAACTAATAAAAGCACTAGGGAATAAGTTATTGTATTTTTTAGTATTGAAATCGCTATTGTCTAATAAATTTACCTGAATGTTAGTGTCTTCCCAACGCAAGCCAAATAAATAAGAGAATTTGTTTGCTTTGAAGCCATATTGTGCGTAAAGCGCATTGATGTTTTCTTTGTATTCTAATGTATTTGATAAATTTGGATCTTTTGTCCCAGTTTCATCGGTAACATAGTATTCGTTGTTTAAATCGCCAAAACTTCCTTTGTAGCCAGCTTCAAACTGACTGCCTTTTCCTAATGGGAGAACATAATCAGCCTGCAGTAAAACTTGTTTTTGCACTTGGTCATTAAGTGTAGTATTAAAGTTTGGAGAAGCAGTAATAGTACTATTGCTGTCATCTGTATTCCTTGAAATAGAGAAATCGGCAGTAAGTTTATGGCCTTTATCATTAAAGTTTTTAATTAAATTGGAAGTAAATTCAATATTTTCACTTCCAGTGTCTGCATTATTTAAACGATAAGTGCTTCCTGTAAAATTATGAGCCGCATCAAAATTATTATAATTAATTAAGTCAGTATCTTCACCTGTATTTTTTTGGTAATTGATGGCGTTTGTCCAAAATGTTGATGGAGTAAGTGTCCATTCAACTCCAGCTCTACCATTAAAGCCATCTCTTACTCTTTTAGTATCACGATCTTCATCTAAATACCCTTTTGGAGAACCATCAGCATTAAAGTATGAAGTATTGGTTAAACCACCGCCTTCATTCGTTCTATGATTGTATCCAGCAGTTGTAAAGTAGTTTAATTTTTCAGTTTTATAGTTGACATTGGCACTTAAACCGTACGTTTCCGGTATACCTGTCGAAGCAATGAAAGTTCCATTAAAACCTTGGTTTTTACCTTTTTTAAGAACAATATTAATGATTCCTGATCCGCCTTCAGCATCGTAACGGGCAGATGGATTGGTAATAACTTCCACTTTATCAATAGCATCAGCAGGAAGTTGTCTTAGGGCTTCTGCTACATTGATGGCCTGCGAAGGTCTACCGTCGATTAAAATACGGATATTGTCGCTTCCTCTCAAACTTACATTTCCTTCTGTATCAACAGAAACTGACGGTACGTTATCTAGGACGTCGCTTACGCTTCCGCCTTTAACAATCATATCTTGTCCAACATTGTAAACTTTTTTGTCTAATTTTATTTCTACAGTCGATTTTTCAGCACGAACAACAACTTCGTTTAATTGTGCAGCATCTTCCGATAAATTAAGTGCGCCAAGATTGGTGTCGGTTGTAATACTTTTTTGTTTGATTTCAATCGATTTGAATGAAATAAACTCCACTTTGATGTTGTAAGTTCCAGGTGTAACTGCAAGTTCAAATTCACCTTTGGAATTACTACTGCCGCCTGCAATAACTTTAGGGTCATTTGGTGTGGTAATTGAAATTATAGCATATTCTAATGGCTGATTGCTTACTTTTTCAAAAACTTTCCCAGTAACTTTTACTTTGGGTCTGCCTCCGGATCCTTGTTGTGAGTAGTTGTAAAAACTTGTAAACAAGAATACAAGTAATACAGCAAATTTGATTTTCTTCATTTTTTCTGGTTTCTTTTTTCTTTAGACGGCAAATGTAGTTTTTGGTTTAAAGAGAGAACTCATAAAAAATTGTTAATAGAGTATTTTAGAATCAATCTAAAAAAGAAGCGACTAAATCAGGATCTCTGCCAATAATGGCTTTTCCGTCTTTTACTACAATTGGTCGTTCGATTAAAATTGGATTTTCGACCATTGCATTTATAATTTGATCATTACTTAAAGTTTTGCCTTTGAAATTTTCGATCCAGATTTTTTCTTTAGTTCTTACTAATTCGAGAGGTTCAAGATTTAATTGTTTCAATAGTGTCTTTAACTCGTCAAAAGATGGTGTTTGGGTTAAGTAAGGAATGATTTCAAATTCTTGATTCGATTGTTCTATAAAAGCAAGGCAGGTTCTTGATTTTCCGCATCTCGGATTGTGGTAAATTTGTATCATTTTGTTATATTTAATGGTTTCAAATATTCGTAAAATAAAAAAGAGGTATTTTAGCAATATCAAATGTAAGATTAACTTATCGAATTTGAATTCTCATTTTTTAAAATTTAAGATTTATGTTTTTAGAGCAAGGAATTAAACCTGAAAATAAGTTTTGGAAATATCTTTTAGGTTCTGTTTTTATTATTGCGGCTTCTTTTGTTGGGCAAATTCCACTTACAGCAGCTGTATTTTATAAAACTGCCGTTGAAAAAAAAGCTTTTCCAACTACAGATCAAGGTGTAATGAAAATGTTTGAGTCTAATATGACACTTTTTTTGGTGATGATTTCCTTTATTTTTGCTTTAGCTGGAATTTACTTTGTAGTAAAGTATATTCATCATCAAACTTTATTGTCAGTCACTACTTCTAGAGCAAAAGTAGACTGGAAACGAGTTAGTTTTTCTTTCTTTGTATGGACAATCTTTTCATTATTGAGTTTTTTGTTTGTATATCTTAAATCTCCTGAAAATTTTGTGCTGAATTTTAATTTAGTTCCTTTCTTGATTTTGGTTGTTTTAGGAACTATTTTAATTCCAATTCAGACAAGTACCGAAGAATATGTTTTTAGAGGTTATTTGATGCAGGGGTTTGCGAATTTAGCACGAAATAGATGGTTTCCGCTTTTGATGACTTCGGTTATTTTTGGTTCGATGCACTGGGCAAATCCAGAAGTAGTGAAGATGGGAAATATAATAATGATTTATTATATAGGAACAGGTTTGTTCTTAGGAGTTATAACTTTAATGGATGAAGGAATGGAGCTGGCACTTGGGTTTCATGCTGCTAATAATCTCATAGGAGCACTATTGGTAACTTCGGACTGGTCTGTCTTTCAAACACATTCTATATTTAAAGATCTTTCAGAACCTTCAGCTGGAATAGATGTTATTCTGCCGGTTGTAGTGATTTATCCTATTTTACTTTTTATCTTTAGTAAAAAATACGGTTGGACGAATTGGAAAGAAAGATTAACAGGAGATATTTAAGATGTCGAAGTAAAACAATAAAATATGCAAAATTTAACGCAACATAAAGTTCATAATTATTTTAAGTTAAACGGCTATCATTTAAACGCAAAAGATTTGTGTCAAATAGCATACGGCTATATAAAAGAAGGAGATGCCTACGAACAGTCAATAGGGGAGTTCTTTTTGGATTGGTTTGATAAAAAAGACTATATAGAAATGACCACTTCGGGAACTACGGGACTTCCGAAATTGGTTCGTTTAGAAAAACAAGCGATGATACAATCTGCCTTAGCAACAGGAGATTTTTTTGGATTAAAGCCTGGAGATAAAGCTTTATTATGTCTTCCAACGCAGTTTATTGCAGGAAAAATGATGCTGGTGCGCAGTTTAATTTTAGGATTGGAATTAGATATTGTTTCGCCAAGTCTGCATCCATTAGCATTAAACTCTACGGTTTATGATTTTGTTGCGATGGTACCGCTTCAGGTTCAAAATTCAATTGAGGAACTTTCAAATGTTCGTAAATTGATTATTGGTGGAGCAAAACTAGATTCTTCTCTAGAAGAAAAACTTTTACCATTAAAAACAACTGAAATCTACGAAACTTATGGAATGACCGAAACAATTACACATGTTGCGGCTAAACGCTTAGGTGATTCTGTTTTTTCTATTTTGCCGAATGTAAAAATCTCTCAGGACGATCGTCAATGTTTAGTTATTCATGTTTCAACAATTTCAGACGAACCAATTGTGACTAATGATTTGGTAGAATTGTTAAATGAGCAGCAGTTTATCTTTTTAGGAAGGATTGATAATGTAATCAATAGTGGAGGAGTTAAGCTGATTCCGGAACAGATTGAAGCTAAGTTGATTGGTAAAATCAATAATAGATTCTTTGTGACGGGGCTTCCGGATACTACTTTAGGAGAAAAATTAGTTTTGGTTGTTGAAGGAGAAAAACAAGAATTTGCTCCCGATTTTTTTGATGTCTTAGGAAAATATGAAAAACCAAAAGAAATAGTTTTTGTTTCCAAATTCAAGGAAAACGAAAATGGAAAGTTGCTTCGTAAACCAACTCTGCAAGAGTAAAATTCCAAAAATAAAAAAATCCAAATTCCAAGCTTAAAATTGGAATTTGGATTTTTAGTATTGAGTTATTCCAAAATAAATTGAAATTTAATTTTTTACTTTTTTCTTTCCAAAAGTGCCATATAGAATCCGTCAAAACCAGATTCTGAAGCTAACATTTTACGATCTTCAATAAAAGTAAATTGTTGTCCGATTTCTGTTTTTAAGAATTTCTCCACTTGCTCCTGATTTTCTGAAGGTAAAACAGAACAAGTTGCATAAACCAATTTTCCGCCTGGTTTTACAATTTTAGAATAGCTTTCTAAAACTTCGCTCTGAACTTTACGGATATTATCGATAAATTCAGGCTGTAATTTCCATTTAGAATCCGGATTTCTTTTTAAAACCCCTAATCCGCTACAAGGAGCATCAATCAAAACGCGATCAGCTTTTTCGTGTAATTTTTTTATCACTTTAGTGCTGTCGATAATGCGGTATTCAATATTGAAAGCGCCGTTTCTTTTAGCTCTTAGTTTTAATTGCTTTAATTTACTTTCATACAAATCCATTGCAATCAGCTGTCCTTTGTTTTCCATTAAAGAAGCCATGTGCAATGTTTTTCCTCCAGCACCAGCACAAGTATCTACCACGCGCATTCCTGGTTTTACGTCTAGAAATCCTGCAACTAATTGCGAGTTGGCATCTTGTACTTCAAATAAACCTTGTTTAAAAGCATCAGTTAAAAATACATTGGCTCTTTCTTTTAAAACAAGAGCTTCTGGCTGGTCTTTTAAATATTCTGTTTCAATATTTAAATCCATTAAAGTATTTCTAAGGCTTTCTTTAGTTCCTTTTAAAGTGTTGGTTCTAAGGATCACTTTTGCCGGCTGATTTTGTGCAGCAATTTCTTTTGACCAAACTTTTTCGCCTAATTCTTTTACGCCCAATTCATCCATCCAGTCAGGAATAGATTCTTTAAGTGCCCTGTTTTTAGATAATTCGTCAAAACGGCCTTTTATTTTTCTTTCAGGAGTTCCTTCCAATTGTCTCCAATCAGGAATTGGATAACCGCGAAGAACAGCCCAAACGGCAAACATTCTCCATAAATTATCTCTGTCATAAGGTTCTTTAACTTCTGCAATTTCAGCGTATAATCGTTTCCATCGAACAATCTCGTATATGGTTTCAGCAACAAATTTACGGTCAGAACTTCCCCAGCGTTTGTCTTTTTTTAATGCTCTAGCTACAACTTTGTCTGCATATTCTCCTTCATTGAAAATAGCATTCAAAGAATCGATTGTCGTATAAACTAAATTTCTGTGTAATCTCATTTTATTTATTTGAAGTGCAAAGGTAGTATTAATTGATTGAAAGTTAAATTTTTAATACTGAATCTTATTTCGGATTCTCATTAAAAGAAAAAACACTCTAGTTAAGAGTGTTTTTTTTGAAATATTTTGGATGTTTTTTATTCTTTAGGAACAATACGCGTTAATCCAATATTTTCTGGAGCATGAAGCACCATTGGGAATTTCTCTACTTTAACAGAACTGCTGTCTAATCCAAAAGCTCTTTCTTCAGACAAACTCAGTTTTTTGATGAAAAAGTACGAGTTCATAATAATGTTTTCGTGCCATCTTAAATCATTGTCGTTCGATAAGAATTTTTCAGACAGTACAAATTTGAAGTCTCCAATGATATTGTTTTTGTTTAAAGATTCGTAACGGCTGGTAATATCAACTTCGCCACGTTTTACCATATCTTTGATAACTTCTCTAAACATCAAATTGATTTTGGTTGGTTCTCTAAAACCTAAATTGAAGTCAATTCTATAGATATCGTCTTTGGCAATTTCTGTTACTTTATACTGCGTTTTATAAGGTTCAGTCAAAATGTTCACGTGAACAAACCAATAAATATCTGCTCTTTTTGGACGCTTTTGAAGAATAGAATAAATGATTTTTTCCTCCAATTCATCAACACGATTGGCATTGGTCATGTAAACCAAGTGCGTTGCGTATTTCGGAATAGATAAATCTTGACTCAATTCTACTAAAACTTGTTTGTAGTCATCAACCTTAACCACTTTTGTGTAGTTTTTGTTGATTTTCTTCGCCAAATACCAGATTGTCATTACAGAAATCAGCATGCTTGCAATGATTAATGTTACATAACCTCCTTCGGCAAACTTGGTGATATTAGCAAAAAGGAAACTGAATTCGATTAACAAATAAATGGTAATCAACGGAACCATGAAGTATAGTTTTACACGTTTCATGATTAGATAATAATTCAACAAAATAGTCGTCATGATCATGCAGAGAATAATAGCAAGACCATAAGCATGCTCCATATTTCCTGATTTTTCGAAGTGTAAAACAATTCCAACACAACCAAAAAACAATAACCAGTTAATTGATGGAATGTATAATTGACCTTTTACTTCTGTTGGATATTTGATTTTTACTTTTGGCCAGAAATTCAGACGCATTGCTTCATTGATCAAGGTAAATGAACCGCTAATCAATGCTTGAGATGCAATCACGGCTGCTAAAGTTGCCACTACAATTCCAAATGGTAAAAACCAATGTGGCATAATTAAGTAAAACGGATTTCCATTTTCTCCTCCTAATTGCTGTAAGGTGCTTCCTTCGTGGTGGATTAAATAAGCAGCTTGTCCAAAGTAGTTTAAAACCAAAGTAGTTTTTACAAACATCCAGCTTATTCTAATGTTTTTTCTACCACAGTGTCCCATATCTGAATATAAAGCCTCAGCTCCTGTTGTACATAAAAATACAAATCCAAGAACAAAGAAACCATCAGGATGTACCGTTAATAAATGGTATGCGTAATAAGGATTTATGGCTTTAATAACTTCTGGGTAATTAATAACCTGAATAGTTCCTAAAGTTCCAAGCATAGCAAACCAGATTAACATCATTGGAGCAAAGAATTTACCAACTAGTTTAGTTCCGAATTGCTGAATAGTGAAAAGAACAAACAAGATCGAAATTACAATATATACAATAGTTTGCGTCTCCATTGTAGGATAGAAAGCTCTAATTCCTTCTACTGCTGATGAAATCGAAATGGGTGGTGTTATGATTCCGTCTGCAAGCAGGGCACTTCCTCCAATTATGGCGGGCACGATTAGCCATTGAATTTTTGTTTTCTTGACTAAGGCGTAAAGTGCAAAAATTCCACCTTCACCATGATTGTCTGCACTTAAAGTAATAAGTACATATTTAATTGTAGTTTGTAATGTCAGCGTCCAAAAAACACAAGAAATACCTCCTAAAACAATATCGGCATTTATTACGTGATTGCCTAGAATAGCCTTCATTACGTACAATGGAGAGGTTCCAATATCTCCATAAATAATCCCTAAAGTAATCAATAAACCCCCAATAGACAACTTACTATGTAAGTTTTTATGCGATGCGCTCATGTATATTTTTATAAAAGACGGTTGCAAATTTACTGTTTTAAAACAAATTAGCAGCTATTATAATTAAAAAGATAAAAAAAAGCACAATCGTAAAATTGTGCTTTTAAATTTAATTATAATTTGAAATATTCTTAACCTCTTCTTCCTCCGCCACCTCTAGAGTTTGATCCACTTTCTCTCTGAGATTCTCCTCCTCCGCGAGATTCTTGATTCATTCTTGGTGATTCTGAACGTGGTTGACTTTGTGCTGGTCTAGCTGAATATTCTCTGTTAGAACTTGATCTGTTTTCAGAGTTGCTTCTTGGTGCTTCAGCTCTTTGAACTGGAGCAGATGGTGTGTTGCTAACTCTGTTCTGCGAATAGTTTCTAGAATTTTCTGATCTCTGAGTAGACATTTCACGATTCGAGTTTCCTCTGTTTTCAGAATTCCCTCTTGAAGTCATTCCAGAATTGTTGTTTCTAGATTCTGTTCTTGGAGTATTTTCAACTCTTGCAGTGTTGTTTCCTCTGTTGGAATAGTCTCTATTTACAGTTCCTTCTGTGTTTCTATTTGGAGTTCTGTTGGTAGAGTTGTATGTTCCGTTGTTTCTGTCTACAGAAGTTCTGTCTGTTGTGTTTCTATTTTCAGCATAATTTCTATTTGAAGTTCTGTTGTCAGAAGATATAGGTCTTGCTGTGTTTCCTCTATTGGTATTATAGCTGTTTCGGTTGGCTTCTCTACTAGATACACGTCTTTGGTCTAAATCATATCTATTGCTCACATTAGAATGTCTTTCAGCAAAACTGTAGTTTGGTCTTATTCTTTCGTATCCGTAAGTACGTCTTGTTTCGTAAATCACAGGAGCTCTATAACTTCTTCTCACATTTACATAGTTGTAGCTGTTATGAACATTGATGCAAACATTTACATTGTTTCTGTATCTGTAAACCGGATAAGGTCTCCAAGCGCTGTAATAAGTTGGATAATAACCCCAATACCATGTTGAATAGTAAGGTCTGTAATTAGTAACCCAGAAAGAAGTATAAATTACTGGAGCAACACTATAAACTGGCTCATAAATGTAATTTGCTCCATATAAATAAGAGTTACCTACAATCTGTACACTTACTTTGTTGTAATTATCTCTCTCAACATCAATAGTTGCAACGTCTTGGTAAACATCACGGTCTAAAACGGCTTGAATGATTACCACGTGGGTTCTGTCTTCTACACTTTCGATTACACGAAGGTAATCTACTTCATCATCGCCATTAAGATCAAGGTTTGAAATTTGATATTTTGGATCGTTTAATCTTCTTTCAAAATCTTGAAGGTTTGCAGATTCTCCAAACATGGAAGCAACGGCTCTTAAATCTAAATTATCGCTTATATCTGAATTTTTTGCGTAAACTGTAGTTTGACTCTGTGCTGCACAAGAACCAAAAACTATCGCTGTGATCGCTATTAAAAGTAATTTCGTTTTCATGACTAAATCATATTAAATTGTTTGTACTTGGAGATATCCAATTACTGTGCCATAAATTTATTTGCTAAATGTAGTGAGTGTAATGAACGGTATATTAGTTGATTGCGTTTTGTTTGTTCTTTTCTGAATGTAATCGGTTGCATAAAAGTATGGACTTATTATTTCTTGAAAATGAGCTAAACCTATTTGAGATATTATAAATAATCGTATTTTAGCGTTAACCAAATTTAAATTCCTTATGAAGAAACTAGTTTTATTTTGCAGTATTTTTATTTTATTGATGTCTTTTGGAACATTTAATTCTAAAACTAAAGTTGCTTATAATAGCGGTTTTACATCAATGACTGTAGATACTTTATTTAAAGATAGAATTAGCATTAGAGCCATTTTGGTTGATAAAAATAAAATTTGGTATGGAGCTGATAATTCACGTTTCGGTTATTATGATTTAACTAAAAATGAAAAATTTGAAGAGCATATTTATCGTGATACTTTAAATTTGGAATTTAGAAGTATCGCACAGACTTCTAAAGATATTTTTCTGCTTAGTGTAGCCAATCCCGCTTTACTTTATGCTGTTTCCAAAAAAGACAATAAAGTTAAATTAGTTTATAAAGAAGTTAATCCAAAAGTTTTTTACGATAGTATGCAGTTTTGGAATGATAAAGAAGGAATTGCAATTGGCGATCCAACAGAAGACACTTTCTCTGTTATTGTAACTCGTGACGGAGGAGAAACTTGGACAAAACTATTGTCAGATAAATTGCCTACAAATTCTGTTGGTGAAGGAGCTTTTGCAGCAAGCAATACTAATATTGTTATAAAAGGAAATGATACCTGGCTGGTTTCTGGCGGAAAAAAAGCACGTGTTTTTTATTCTCCCGATAAAGCAAAAACTTGGAAGGTCGTAGAAACGCCAATTGTGCAAGGAAAAGAAATGACCGGTATTTTTACAGCCGATTTTTACGATTCTAAACAAGGTTTTATTGCAGGAGGAGATTATGATCTTCCAAACAATAGAAATGATAATAAAGCCTTTACTAAAGATGGTGGTAAAACTTGGGAATTGATTGGGCAGAATATGGGATTTGGCTATGCGTCTTGTGTACAATATGTTCCTGGAGGAAATGGAAAAGAAATTATCTGTGTAGGTTCTGAAGGAATACAATATTCTCAAAACGGCGGTGAAAACTGGATGCAGTTATCTACCGATACAAAACTTTTTACAATTCGTTTTATAAACAGAAATACTGCAATTGCAGCGGGGCATAATAAAGTAGTTCGACTGAACTTTAAATAAAAAAATAAGAACCCTAAATAATAAAGTAAGTATTATTATATAGGGTTCTTATCGCTGTTGTTTCTTTACTGAGATTTAATCTTTGCCGGCTTTATCTCGATATTGCTGCAGTAATTTTCGATTAAAATCGTCTTCAGATTTTTTAAGCTTTAATATTTTTTTTGCCGAAAGTATTTTCTTCAAACTCGCCATGTATTTTTCACGAAGTACATATAATTCCTTATCTGTGCTTTCAATTTGAGATAATAACGTTACAGCGTCTTTTTCAGATAGATTATTGATGTTGTCATCATTTAATTTCCGAATGTAGGTTTTCATTTTTAAATGCTTCAGATCAAATTGTTTGTCATCATAAGCATTGTATATCGGCCAGAATTTTTCGGCTTCTGTTGAAGTTAATTCTAATTCCGTTGTTAAAAATGAAACTTTAAAAGCTTTGATTTTTTCACGTTTTTCATCTATTTTTCCATTTTGAGCAAAAAAGGAAAAACTGGTCAGAAAGAGCAGTAGCGGTAAAATATTTTTTATTTTCATTGTAAAGTAAAGTTGGAGTTAAGTCTAAGTTTAGTTCTGTTCTGAAATTAAGTGTTCTATATTCGGACTTGTAGATAAAATATCTTCTATAGTTTCATCTTCAAGAGTAATATCATTATTTAATTTTTCAATATCGCTATCATCCAATTTCTGAATAAGATCTATTGAGTCAGATTAGACTGATAGGATAAATAAGTTTCTAAAGCGGCTTCGTCAAGGTCGTTTGATGTTGCTCTGTAATTATTCACAATCGGAATCATTAATGCTAGACCAATAACTGCTGCTGCGGCTAAAGAAAGTACTTTTTTACGTTTGTAAAACGGAATTACTTTAACCTCTTTTTCGTTTAATTGCTGTAAAACTTTTTCTGGAAAATTATCAAAATAATGTTCTGGAGTTTTAAATCCAGATTTTATTTTGGGTTCGTTTTCTAATTTAAATGTTTTCATAATACCTATAAGATAGTTTTAGTTACAAAAGGTTTAATTTGATGTAACATATAATTCGATTTTTTTAACTGCGTGATGATAAGATGCCTTAAGTGCTCCAACAGAAGTTCCTAAGATTTCTGCAATTTCTTCATATTTAATTCTTCAAAATATTTCATTTTGAAAACTAATTGCTGTTTTTCCGGAAGTGTTACAATTGCTTTTTGAAGTTTGATTTGAATTTCATCTCCATCAAAATAAAGATCTGCTTTTAGATTGTCGATGGTTTTGTTCTGCAAATCTTCTGATGAAATCCCGCTTAATTTTGCCTTTTGAGATAAAAAAGTCAAAGCTTCGTTTGTGGCAATACGATACATCCAGGAGAAAAGTTTACTTTCACCTTTAAAGTTTTTAAGATATTGAAAGACTTTTACAAAAGTATTCTGTAAAACATCGTCTGCATCGTCATGATTCAAAACAATATTTCGAATATGAGAATACAAAGGTCTCTGATAATCAGACAAGAGTTTTTGAAACGCGGTATTCTGCGTTTCAGGGTTTAATAATTGTTTTATAAATTCCTTCTCGTCTATCAAACTTTTTGTTTTGTAAACTTTAATATAAGTTAGACTAAATTTAAAACAAAAGGTTTAATTGACCTTAAAAATTTAGAATTCAGATTGTTCCTCTTCTTTTGCTGGAGGTGTTGTGGCAGGCGCTGGTGTAGCAGGTTTACGTCTTACTGGTTCTGCCTGTACTGGTTCTTGTGCTTGAGTCTGTGTTTCTTGTGAATAATCAGGCTGCGCAATTACAGGTTCTACTTTAGGTATGATTGGAAAATATATTTCAGTTTCCAGCTTAGAAGAGCCTTTTACATCCAGTCTGCTTAAAGTTAATACTTCAAGATGCGACCAGCTTAGTTGTGGCGTGATTTTTCCGTTGTTTATAAAAGCTACTGTTTTGGCAATAGCTTCATTTCTATGAGAATAATCTCCAGTTAGTGTTGTTTTTACAGCATCAAATCCATTTAGTTTTCCAGATAGAATATCACTTCCAGAACTGATAGAAATTTCTTTATTGATTGGAAGACAAATTGATATTTTGGCTAAACCAGTTTTAGTGTCGTAAGTGTGGTAAATAATAAAAGGTTTTCCACTTGTAGATAATCCATTTGTTTCACTGAAATGGATAAGTTTCGGAATTACAATTCGAGCATTTTTGCTGACTTTTTCAATTTCACTTGTAAAAGTCTGGCGAATGTAAGGTGTCTCTGTTTTTTTTACTAAACCATCGACTTTGATAGCATAAGTTTTGGTTTCGTAGTCAAGGTTTTTGTCAATATTGGCTAAGCTTTTTTCGTAAATAGTTCCAATAACTTTATTAGAACCTCCGTGTAAAGCAGTGTAAATTTTAAATAGAAAACTCATAGTTCCTTTTGCTTTCCAGGTCACTTTAGTTTTTCCGTTTAAAGTGTCTTTTAAAGTCCAAGAAACATCGGCTTCAGTGCCATCATATTGCATTTTTTGTTCAATGCTTTCGCCTTCTTTTGTTTTAAGAGTGATTGCATTTCCTTTTCCATCAGCTCCATCCCAATAAAAAGAAGCGCCATTTCCACTTGTTTTGTTAGGGAAAGTCATTTTTATAGATGGATCTTCAACTGACCAAGATTCAAAATCTTCATAATTTCTGAAGTCATTAAGATAACTGTAAACCGTTGCACGAGGCGAGTTAATTACTTTACTTCTTTCTACATCAAAGATTCCTTTTTGAGTAGCAACAAAAACAGTAAGGGCAACAAGGCTTAATAACGCGAAAAGAAATAAATACTTAAGAATCTTCATTGGTAGGTTGTTTGATTTCGTAAAGTTATAAATTTATCATGAGTCTTACTAATAACCAAAAATTATTAGGTTTTATTTTGTTTGAATGAATTTTTAATTCAGAAAAGACTCTTTTGCGCTCAAAAAATAATTATCTCTTAAAAAAGATTTTGATTAAAAATAAAATGGCAATGAAAAGCAAAAAAACAAGCAATACTTTGTAATTTCCTTTGTAAAAGATCTTATGCAGTGCCAGATCTCTTCGATAAGCAAATATCATTATGATTACAAACGCAATAAAAAAACACACTCCAAATAGTATTTGTCCTTGACTAAACATAGCTTTAAAAATTATTTTTGGCAAATTTAGAGAATTGAATATGATTTGAAGCTAATAACCGTTTCATTTAATGTAATTTTATTTTAGTATTATGTTTAAGTGAATTAAATTAGCAAAAAAAAAGAAAACTACTATATGAAAAAACAACTCGACGCCGTAACAGAATTTCACACTGCTTTTAAAATTGGACACAGTACAACTCCAACTGCCGATTTAGGAGCTGAGAAGAAATTACTTCGTTATAACTTAATGAAAGAAGAAAACGAAGAATACTATGAGGCGGTTCAAAATAATGATTTAGTTGAAATTGCAGATGCTCTTGGTGATATGATGTATATTTTATGCGGTACCATTATTGAGCACGGATTACAAGATAAAATCGAAGCTGTTTTTGATGAGATTCAACGCAGTAATATGAGTAAATTAGGAGAAGATGGCCAGCCAATTTATCGTGAAGACGGTAAAGTAATGAAAGGCCCGAATTATTTTAAACCAGATTTTTCAAAATTATTCTAAAAAGAAAAAGATTAAATTTTTTTAAACACATAGAAACATAGTTTTAGACAGCCAAAAAAAAGGTGTTTCACTAGCATAAAAGCACATAGTCTATGTGTTAGAAACATGTTTCTTTTTGAATTCTTTAAAAAAAAAATCTATGTTTCTATGTGTTTAAATTCAAATAAAAAACCCGATAAAAATAAATTTATCGGGTTTCTCTTTTTATATGGTTTTGGATTATTGCACTTTAACTGTCCATCCGTAAGTATCTTCAGAAAGTTTGTTTTGAAGACTTGTTAATTTTTCTTTTAAGAATGAAGCGTACGAATTCTCGATTGGAGCCATTTCATAATATTCATCTTGATACGAAAATCCTTTGATTACACTGATAACTGCAGCAGTTCCTGCTCCAAAGATTTCTTTTAAAGATCCGTTTTTAGCTGCTTCAACTAATTCTGAAACAATTACTGGGCGAACTTCAACATTTAATCCTTCTTTTTCAGCCATAGCAATCAAACTTTTTCTGGTAACACCATCTAAGATTCTTTCGCTTGTTGGAGCTGTTAATAAAGTATCGTTAATTCTGAAGAAAACGTTCATTGTTCCCGCTTCTTCTAATTTTGTATGCGTCGCATCATCAGTCCAGATAACTTGTTGGAAACCGTCTTTGTTTGCCAAGTTAGTTGGATAAAACTGCGCAGCATAGTTCCCAGCCGCTTTTGCAGCACCAATTCCTCCGTTTGCAGCTCTACTGTAGTGTTCAGCAATAATTACTTTTACTTCACCTCCGTAATATGCTTTTGCAGGAGAAAGTAAGATCATGAATTTATATTCGTCAGATGGATTTGCGATAACTCCAGGCCCTGTAGCAATCATAAAAGGACGGATGTACATACTTGCACCGTTTCCTCTTTGAATCCAGTCTTTGTCTAATTTCAATAATTCGTTCAAACCGTCCATGAAAATAGCTTCTGGTACTTCTGGCATCGCCATTCTTACTGCTGAACTATTGAAACGTTTGTAGTTTTCATCTGGTCTAAACAACCAAACATCATTATTGTCATCTTTATAAGCTTTCATTCCTTCAAAAATAGCTTGACCGTAATGGAAGACTTTTGAAGATGGATCCATCAAAATAGGAGCGTAAGGTTTAATGACAGGATTTTGCCATTGTCCGTTTTTAAAATCGCATTCGAATAAATGGTCTGTAAATACAGCACCAAAACTTAAGTTGTCAAAATCTACTTCATTGATCTTTGTAGAAGTAGCTTTTATGATTTCAATTTTGCTTGTTTGAGTTGTACTCATAAGTTGTGTAAGTTTTTTTGTGAGATATTTTTTCGCCTTAGAAAGTCTAAAGTGATGATATCATGTAAAATAGAATTTATTGAATACAAAATTAAGTAAAATTATGTAAAAAGCTTAGTGAAAATTCATTATTTATACCTTTTGACTGAGATTTATTTATCCTATAATAAACTCAAATATTTAATTGATTTTTATAAATAATTTATGAAAAAAGTATCGTTTTTTAAGGCTTTACGCATTAGTTTTGACTAATTTTGAATGTAAATAAAGCTTGAAAATCAATAATAAGCTACTGTAAATTTCGAAAAAGTGAAAAGAGAAATAATTAAAACGTTAGATGGTTCAACTACAATTCGTTTGCCAGAATGGGATGAATGTTATCATTCTAAGCATGGAGCAATTCAGGAAGCAAAACATGTGTTTATAAAAAACGGACTTTCATTATTTGATGAATCTGTAAGTGTATTAGAGATTGGTTTTGGAACAGGTTTAAATGCTTTTATTACTTTTTTAGAGTCTGTTAGAAAAAAACAGCATATAGATTATGTTGGAGTAGAAGCTTATCCGGTTGATGCTGATGAAATTTTAGAAATGAATTACGCTGTAGAACTTGACGCATTGGAATTTGAGAACATTTTCGAGAAAATGCATAAGACAGAATGGAATCAAAAGGCAGAAATTTGCGACCAGTTCTTATTAACTAAAAGAAAACAATTTTTTCACGAAATAAACGATTTCGAGACTTTTGATTTGATTTACTTTGACGCCTTTGGATTTAGAGTTCAACCAGAACTTTGGAGTACGGAGATTTTTCAGAAAATGTACAATAGTTTAAAACCAAACGGAGTTCTTGTTACTTACGCAGCGCGCGGAGTTGTTAAAAGAAGTATGATTGAAGTTGGATTTACGGTAGAAAAATTAGCAGGCCCTCCAGGCAAAAGAGAAATGTTTCGAGCCTTTAAAAAGGTTTAAATGAGTTGTTTAGAATGATTCTATATTGATTTATTTATTTTAAGAAAACGTATTCGTTGCTAAAGTTTTGAAAAAAAATAGTTAAAAAGAGATTTTATATATGATTAATGTTTAAATTTGGTGCGAGTTTAAAAATAGAGATAACCCCCAAAAATCTTGTTTTATTATGTCAAAAATGATGTTCGATTACACGAAATCAATACTTGAAAGAGTAAGTTTCGATCCGGTGCTTTTCTGCAAAGAGTTAGAAAAAGCTATCAAAACACTGTTACCATACGAAATGGAACAATTACAAGAATGGCTGTTGAATTTCATAATTGAAAAGCCAGAATTAAAACCAAGTCTACAACTAATTAAAGTATAAAAAGAAAGGAGCCTAATTGGCTCCTTTTTTTATGACTACTTTTTTTGTAGCGGACTAATGATTTGAACATTCTGAAAAACAATGGCACCTTTTATAACGCCAGCAATTGTAGATCGGAGTGCGTCAATGATTTGCATTTTTAATTCGCTCTTTGGGTAAATCAAACTTACCTCACGGGCAGGTTTTGGTTCTTTAAAGTTTCGAAGTTTCAGTTTATCGGATTCTTTTAAGTCTAAGGTGTGCAAGTACGGAAGTAATGTTGTGCCAAGGCCTTCGTCTGCCAATTTAATCAGGGTTTCAAAACTACCGCTTTGAATCTGGAAATTAGATTGGTCAGCGTCAGAAACACTTTTGCATAAATTTAGAATTCCGTCTCTAAAACAATGTCCGTCTTGTAGCAATAAGATTTCATTTAAATTTAAATCAGCCACTTCAATTTCTTCTTTTTGAAAACTTGCATGACCTTCAGGAATATAAGCTACAAAAGGCTCAAAGTATAATACAATTTCTTTGATTTTTTCATCTTCTAAAGGTGTTGCGGCAATGGCAGCGTCTAAATGACCATTTTTTAATTTTAAAATGATTTCCTCTGTATTTAACTCTTCAATTAAAAGTTTAACTTTTGGATATTTCTTAATGAAGTTATTTAAGAACATTGGTAGAATAGTTGGCATAATGGTCGGAATGATTCCCAAACGAAATTCCCCTCCAATAAAACCTTTCTGTTGCTCTACTATATCTTTAATACGATCGGCCTCGTTTACAATATTTTTAGCCTGATTTACTATTTTCTGACCTATATCAGTAAGCTGTATAGGTTTCTTGCTTCTGTCGAAAATTAAGATATTAAGCTCTTCTTCAATCTTTTGTATCTGCATGCTTAAAGTTGGCTGCGTTACAAAGCATTTTTCGGCAGCAAGCGTGAAGTTTTTATGTTCAGCAACTGCTAACACATATTGTAATTGAGTTATAGTCATATTGATAATAAATTTTGATGCAAAAATAAGAAAATATAATTTTTATTTATATAAATTTTCTTGAAGTTGCTTTAAATTTGTAGTAAATTAGAGTAAAAAATTAGATCATGAAAACAAATATTTTAGGATTACCTGTAAAAGAGTCAGAATTATTAGTAAAAGAATTGAATGTATTGTTGTCAAATTTTCAAGTGTATTATCAAAATTTGAGAGGAATTCACTGGAACATTCGAGGAAAACGTTTTTTTGATTTACATGTAAAATTCGAAGAACTATATACAGATGCACAGCTAAAAATTGATATGATAGCGGAGAGAGTTTTAACGATTGGTGGCACTCCTTTGCATACTTTTGAAGATTACATTCAAAACAATAAATTAACAGTTGGAAAAAATATTTCTAATGATGAAAAGGCGGTTCATTTAATCGTTCATTCCTTATCAGATTTGTTAAAAATCGAAAGAGAGATATTAAACAAATCTGACGAAATAAATGATGAAGGAACCAATTCTATGATGAGTGACTTTATTTCTGAGCAGGAAAAAACAATCTGGATGATGAATGCATGGCTTGAAGAGACTCTTTAAGAACTTGTTTTTTAATAAATTAGAAGCAGAACGGCATAAAAATTGCGTTCTGCTTTTTTGTTTTTGTTAAATTTCTATAAAAATCTCTTTGATTTTATTTGTTTAACGCTATTTTTGTTTCGATGAAATTTGTAGCCCGCATATTATTGTTCATATTCATTGCCTTCTTATCGACTCCGACAATTGTTCAGGCGATTAAGAAAGGGAATAGTGCGGCTGTATCTTTTAGTATTGCAGAAGAGGAAGTGCATAAAGAACTTAAAAATGTAATGCATCCTTCCATTCTTGAGCATGAAGTTATCATTCCGGTTTATATCGAGAAAAAAACGATTATTTCTGAAAATATTGTAAAACTTGACAATATTTCTCCGAGCATTTTTGCTCCACCTCCCAATTTAGCATAATACTTCCGATTATTTTGATCTTTAACCGCATTTGAACAATAGACGCGGTAAATCTTTTATGAATAATTTTTTTAGTATTGTGTTATGACAAAAAAAATCAATCTTTTTGCCAACCTTAAATCTGATTTTGCTTCAGGTTTAGTGGTTTTCTTGGTCGCTCTTCCATTGTGTTTAGGTATTGCAATGGCTTCTGGAGCACCATTATTTTCTGGAATAATCGCTGGTGTTGTGGGTGGTATCGTTGTTGGATATCTAAGTCAGTCACATATTAGTGTATCAGGTCCAGCAGCTGGGTTAACAGCTATTATTTTAACCGCTATCACTGATTTAGGAGCTTTTGATGTTTTTTTAATGTCTGTTTTTATTGCTGGATTAATTCAATTAGCATTAGGATTTTTAAGAGCCGGAAGTATCTCAAACTATTTTCCAACCAATGTAATTGAGGGAATGCTTGCTGGTATTGGGATTATCATTATCCTAAAACAAATACCGCATGCCTTTGGCTACGATGCAGATTATGAAGGAGATCAGGCTTTTATTCAAAATGATGGAAGTAATTCTTTTTCATTTTTATTTGATGTTCTGAATCATATTCAATTAGGAGCTGTTGTAGTTACTTTAGTTTCGCTTACAATTTTGCTTTGCTGGGAAAGAGTTTCTTTTCTAAAAAGAATAAAATTAGTGCCAGGAGCTTTGGTTGCTGTTATAGTCGGAGTAGTTTTAAACGAAATATTTGTATCAACAGGAAGCACTTTGGCAATTGCAAAAGAACATTTGGTTTCTTTGCCAGTTCCAAAATCTTTTGATGATTTTAAATCAATTATAATTATGCCAAACTTTGCATCGGTTACAAATCCGCAGGTTTGGGTAGTTGCCCTTACAATTGCCATTGTGGCTTCTATTGAAACACTTTTATGTATTGAAGCTTCAGATAGAATGGATGTTCAAAAACGATATACTGATACCAATGTAGAACTTAGAGCACAGGGTATTGGAAATGTTGTAAGTTCACTTTTAGGAGGTCTTCCAATGACATCAGTTGTGGTGCGTTCGTCAGCCAATAATAATGCAGGAGCAAAATCAAAAATGTCTACCATTATTCATGGTATACTTTTATTAATAAGTGTTTTATCTATCCCTATGATTTTGAACAAAATTCCATTGGCAACTTTGGCAACTGTTTTAATCCTGGTGGGATATAAACTAGCAAAACCAGCAACCTTTATGCATTTCTGGAAAAAGGGTAAATACCAGTTTATCCCTTTTATAGCAACTTTGGTCTTTGTTGTTGCGACAGATTTGCTAAAAGGTGTTGCGTTGGGTATTATTATCAGTATCATTTTTGTTTTGAGAGGAAATCTTAAAAGAGCTTATAACTTCAAAAAAGAAGAATATGAAGACGGAGATGTGATTCATATCGATTTGGCGCAGGAAGTTTCATTTTTAAATAAAGCGGCGATTAAACAAACTTTAAATGAAATACCCGAAAATTCAAAAGTCATCATTAATGCTCATGATACAGAATATATTGCTCATGATGTTTTGGATTTAATTCGCGAATTCAAAGAAACCAGAGCCATTGATGAAAATATCAAAGTAAAACTAAAAGGCTTTAAAGAAGCTTATGAATTGGAGAATACGCCAGATAATAATAATCATGTTACAATCGAACATTATTATGATGTAGCGAAAAGAGAAGTAGTTCAAAAAGAAGTTGTTAAAGGAGAATAATTAAAATAAGACACTTTTAAGACAAAAGAAGTCTCAAAATTTAGGTAACTTTACATCAAGTTCTTTTTTTGAGACTATTATAACTAAGAAATTACCACACAAAAAAGAAAAAAATGAGAAAATTTTATGAGCAGTTATTAGAGAATAATAAAAAGTGGGTTGAAACTTCATTAGCAAAAGATCCAAATTATTTTGCTGATTTGGCAAAAGGACAACAGCCACCATTATTATGGATTGGATGTTCTGACAGCCGTGTTCCTGCAAACGAAATTGTTGGTGCAAAACCAGGAGAAGTTTTCGTTCACCGTAACATTGCTAACATGGTTGTTCACTCTGATATGAACATGTTGAGTGTTTTGGATTATGCTGTAAATGTTTTAAAAATTAAACATATTATCGTGTGCGGACATTACGGATGCGGTGGTGTTAAAGCTGCAATGGGACATCAGTCTGTTGGAATTATTGACAACTGGCTTCGTCATATTAAAGATGAATATCGTTTACATGATAAATACTTGAATTCAATTGAGAACGAAGAAGAGCGTTTTAATGCTTTTGTTGAAATCAATGCAAAAGAGCAGGTTTATAACTTAGCAAAAACATCAATTGTTCAAAATGCTTGGAAAAACGGACAAGATTTAATGGTTCACGGCTGGGTTTACGGTTTAAATTCAGGTTTTGTCACTGATTTGAATGTAACCATTAGTTCAAACGAAGAACTGGATTCAGTTTATCAATTAGATCTTTAATAGATACATATAAAAATCGCCCTTTCAAAAGGGCGATTTTTTTTATTCGTTTCATTTAATCAAAATAGTACATTTCATATATTGCCCCAGAATACCAGTACTCGCGAATATCATAGTAAGTAGAATTGTTTAAATAATTTGTAAAAAAACGATAACAATTATCTGTGTCAGAATAATAAATTATGCTTTTATAATTATCAATCATATATCTTGTAGGATAATTTTTTGTGCTACTCAGTTCGTACAATGGTTCTATTGGGATGTTAATATTGTGATAATATTTAAGTGTTTTTTCTTTACTTGTTAAATCGGGAATGTTTTTATTTTGATTGTTAAAAAAGATTACATTTATTTCTTTATAAAATAAAGAATCATTCCTAAAAAGATAAGTAATAATTGTATTGTCTAATTCTTCTTTTAGATAATTAATATTTTTTTTCTTTTTAATTGAATCTTCCTTGTCGAATTTCCATAATTGGGTTGGACACCTTTTTTCTTCATTATTTATTTTTGGCTTTACATTGGAATACATGTCATATCTCGCAATAGATTTAATAGTATCGTCAACGTTGTCTTCATCATCTAATGTTGCGATGTATGAATATTTATAGAAACCATTTTTAATTAAATCTTTTTGTGTTATTGGTTTCGGTAAATAATGATTGACTGTATCTTTCTTATTACAGCAAAAAAGCAATAAGACAATTGATAGCGATGTTACTATTTTCATTTTATTGTTGCTTTTAATCCATAATCTTTCCACTTTTCTAATCACTATCCACTTTAATTATATTTTAATGGCAGTAGAAGTAGTTTCCATATAAGTTTTCTAAAACATCATGATAATTACGCTCTTTGTAATTTATAAAAATGTCATAAGAATTATTTTTTATATCAAAACTATTTCCTACATAAAATTGAGTTTCATAATTATCTAGCATAAATCGATTAGAATGTATTTTTCCTGTTTGCTCATTTTTAATTTGTTGTGGCTTAATTGAAATTTTAAGACTGTCATAGTACTTAATAATTTCATCCATACTTGTAAAATTGGCTATTTCTTTTCGGGATTTATCTAAAGAAAATACAATTATATCTTTGTACATTAAGGTGTCATTTCTAAAAAGATAGGTTATTATTCTATCATTTAATTTATTTTTAAGATAGTCAAGATTTGTTTTTTTTTTGATTGAATCTTCGCGAAAAAAATGCCATAACTGAGTTGGACGTAATTGCTTTTTATCATTTTCTTCAGGTTTTACATTGGAGTACATATTATATTTAATAATAGACTTTATGGTGTCATCAATGTTTTCCTCATACTCATTCCCACTCCTAATTGTATCTATAGATGTGTATTTATAAAAACCATTATCAATTAACTCTTTTTGTGTTATTGGTTTTGGTAAATAATGATTGATTGTATCTTTCTTATTGCAGGAAAAAAGCAATAAGATAATTGATAGTGATGCTACTATTTTCATTTTATTGCTGTTTTTAATCCATAATCTTCTAGTTCTTTTAATATATCTGTTTCAATTTTTTTTGGTTTTTCTCCTTTTTGAGGAGAAACATAACCATTTGCATTGTCTCTTTTGTAATGCTGATAGAAGGTTTGCTCGTCCAGATAAACAGGTCCGTTAACAGGAAATGTATATTCTGCAAGACTAAATCGTGGTTCTGTACTTAAGGCAAATCCTAAAATTTTTATTGCGTAATCAGCAATTACTGGTGCTTTTCCTGGTACAAAACCTACTGCAGCAGTTGTAATTCCCAAAAGGCTTAACTTATTATTTAATTCATTCCTGTTTTCAGAAACTTTTAAATAAGTATAATTTACATAGGTTCTTCTATTACAAATGGAAGCTTGTTTAATGTACTCGTGAAATTTTTCTAGTAAATATATTTTCCCATTTCTAAATGTAATTTGCTTATTTTTTATTACTAAATTATGCAGTTCCTTTTTGTCTACACATCGCTCTAATTCTTTTCGTATTTTGGTAGAAGAATCTAAAATATGTTTTCCATTTACATACTTTAATCTGAATGTTGTATTGACTTTTTCTCCTTTTATTATACGTCCTTTATTATCCATGTAGATGGTTAGGGCACTCAAATAGCAATTTCTTGGAGTTGTTGACTGATATTCTCCTTTTTCAACAGGATCAGTATAACATTTATTCAGTTCTAAAGAAGTTAATGCGGTTATACAATGAAATAATCCATTTATTTTCATTGATATACTTTGTGTATAGTAAGATCTATATAAATCTCTAAATTGATATTCTTCCCAAGGTTCAGGTACAATATCTGGTTCATAATTGCCAAGAATAATTGATGCTCCCATTTTTTATAATTTTACTGTTTTCAGTAAAAATATTTTATCATAATGAAATTGATGGCTAGAAAAAGGTAAAGAAGTACTAAAATAAGGTGCTTTTTGAAAAAAAGCAGTCTTGAAAAAAGACTTTATAAAAATCGCCCTCTTAAAAAGGGCGATTTTTTTTATTCGTTTTCGTCAAGATTCTCGTTAAATGCTGAAGGAAGCATTGTTGGAATAAACTTGATTAAAATAGGCAGTAATAAACTTCCTCCTGGAAGTAAAAAGATAGTAAGAGAAGGAATGGTTTTGCAAATATCTAAAAGCTGTTTTTTGACTTTCTTCTTTTCTTTGGCATCCAAATCTCTTGTAGTAGAGCAAGCTAGTAAAACTACAAGCTCCTTACTCTGCATAATCTCCCTGATCAATCTGTTTTTATTTCTAACAATCAGTTTTATAACGCTATGCGTCATTTGGTCATAAAAATGTTTAACCGGATTGGAATAATTAAAATAAGGGATTTTCTTTTTATGTGTTGTAATAAAAGTATTGGTTGTGTCCATGCTTTTGGTTACAAAATCATCAGGAACTCCCATTGTTGAGCCTAAAGCATATAAGAAATAAGATTCTTCATTTTCAACGACTCCATCACTCCATAAAGCCATTCCGGCCATGTCAATTAAGTAATATTGTTCCAGTCTGTTTTTGAAGTAATCCAAATTTAAAGTCTCTAAAGTTTCTACTGTTACTTTTGAGAATTTTGAATAGCGTATGGAGGCTTCAAATAGTTTAATCAATAAATCATCATGTTGTGATTTTACTGTTTTGGTTTTTAAAGCCAACCCAACGATTCCTAAAACAGTTTCTTCAATTCGTTTTAGATATTTTTCTGGAATTTCTCCATGTTCCAAATATTGTCTAAAAGCCAAAGCATCAATAAACAAAAGAGCATTAGTCACTAAGTGAGAAAAGTTTTTGCTGATTATACTGTCATTGGTTTGAACTCTCTCATCAATAATATTTTCTAACGAAAGGGAAGGAGTGTCTTTAGGAAGTAAAATTTTAAACAAATTAAATCCTTCTGGATTCATCTGTTTGTAAAACTTTAAAACTTCTGAAATAAAATGAGTCGGTTCCGAATTTCTTTTCTCTAAACAAAAAACATGATAGAGTGTATTGAGTAAGGCAACTTTAGAAATTTCGGTTTTAAACCAGCCTTTTATTGGAATTGGAATTTGAGAATCTATTGCAATAATATGGCCATAAATAAATCCCGTTTCTCTTACTTTATAGTAAAACGAATCTACTGTTTCAAAAGGAATTGCTTCTGAAAACTTCTGTTCACTAAAAAACTTATCGATCCAGCCTGGTGTTGATGGGTTAATCATTGACTTAATTTTGCTGACGCAAAGCTATGTCTTTTTCTTGTTCTAGAATTCATTTTAAATGAAATAACCACTAGATTTTGTTAAAAATAGTGGTTATTTATGATTTTTCTTATTTGATGATTCCTGCACAGGCAACTCTTCCGCCGGCATCTCCAGTTGGCTGGGTTGTAAAGTCATCTTTTCCTGCGTGTACAATTAGACCTTTTCCAAGAATATCTTTGTTGCTGTCTCCGCATCCAATACACCATTCATCTGTAGTCAGCGTGATTGATCCGTTACCTTTTTCATCAGCGTTAAAGTTTCCGATATCTCCTTTATGGTATTCGCCAACTCCCCATTTTCCATGTTTTTTGAAAGTAGGATTCCAGTGTCCACCAGCTGAACTTCCATCGGCAGCACTACAATCTGCTTTTTCATGAATGTGAATAGCATGTACTCCAGGCTGTAACCCTGTTATTTTTGCAGTGACAGTAACTTTACCATTTTTTTCTGTAAAAACAGCTGTTCCGCCAACTTTGGTATTGCTTTTTGGTTCTAGAGCAACAGTTAGAGTTTTTGCGTCATTTGATTTGTTATTTGTCTTACAGCCAACGATTAAAGCTGTAATTATAGCGAAAGAAACGATTAGTTTTTTCATATTTACGGGCATTTTTAATTAAAGATTAAGTAAATTTAACATAAAATAACGGAATACTTTAACTCTAAAAGTTAAAAAAAAGTCAAACTATACGTTATAATTTAATATCGATTGAGCACAAAACCCAAAAATATTGCTTAAATTCGTTATGGTTTCATCGTTCTTTTTTAGAAGCCATACTTTTCTAATTCATTCATTTTTAATATTTAAAGCCATGATGAAAAAGATTTTTATTCTCGTTTTCTTAAGTTCTATATTGCTTTCTTGCAATACTGCTAAAAGTAAAAAAAGTGACAATGTTTCAAAACTTGACGGCACTTGGGAACTGAATTATATTACCGGCCCAAGAATTACCTTTGACGGCCTATTTCCTAATAAAAAACCAACAATCGTTTTTAATACAAAAGAAAATCAGGTTTCAGGAAACAACAGTTGTAATAACTATACAGGGAAACTTGTTGTCGATGGAAACAAAATTGATTTTACACAGCCAATGGCAGTTACTAAAATGATGTGTCTGGATGGCGGTCAAGGAGAAACAACCTAT
Organism: Flavobacterium panacagri; assembly: GCF_030378165.1. NCBI lineage: Bacteria > Pseudomonadati > Bacteroidota > Flavobacteriia > Flavobacteriales > Flavobacteriaceae > Flavobacterium > Flavobacterium panacagri. Next base: position 5,621,957 of record NZ_CP119766.1, on the reverse strand, counting down.
ATGAAAACGCTTCAAAAAATAACTTCTTACGATATTACAGATGATGGTAAGACTTTAAATTTTATTTCTGGAGATATTGCAATGATGCGCTTTACTAAAAAATAGTGTTATGAAAACGAAACTATCTATTTTGATGTTATTTTTGGCTTTAAGCTTATCTGTTGCTGCACAGGAAAAAACAAAAAAAGAGCTTAAGCAGGAAAGAGAACTCGAAAAAGAAAAAGAGGTGCAATCACTTTTAGATACTCAAAATTTTGTTTTTGAAGCACAGAAAGTTACGCCACAAGGTGGTAGATTGATACAATTGGATTACAACACTTATTTTCTAAAATTTAATACCGAAAATACCACTTGTGATCTTCCTTTTTTCGGTCGCGGTTATAATGTAGGATATAATAGCGACGGTGGAATTAAATTCGAAGGGAAACCTGAAAATATCAAAATTGAGAATAAAAAGAAAAGCACAATTTTAAAGGCAACGGTTCGAGGCAAGAATGATGTTTATGATTTGTTTTTTACCATTTTCTTTAATGGAACAGCTACGTTAAGTGTAAATAGTAATAATAGAGCACCAATTAATTATGATGGATTAGTAAGTGCCCCTAAAAAAGAAGAAAGTAAATAATGTAAAAACAATACAAACGTGCCTTAACTTTTTTGCTTTTATATGATAAAAAGAATCTTTAGGTTATTGGAGAAAAAAAGGCAAATCGGTTTGCTTTTCTTTTACGGAATATTTACATCTTATGCCCAGGATTTGGAACCAAGGGTTTATGCTAACGTTCCTAAAGATTTAAATGTAATTGCTGCAGGTTATCTTTTCATGAACGGAAATGTACTTACAGATCCGTCGCTACCTATTACGGATTTTACACTTCATAGTCACAATCTAGCTATTAATTATATAAGGACATTTGGCTTGTCCAATAAACTGGCTCGTGTACAGGTTTCGCTTCCTTATACTTTTATGGATGGCTCACAAACTAGAATAAACGGAGATGTTTTGACGGGCTCCCGAACTGGTTTCGCAGATATGAAAATCAGATTTGGAATCAATCTTTTGGGCTCGCCAGCTCTTGATAAATCAGAGTTTAGAAATTTTGAACAAAAAACGATATTAGGGGTTAGTTTAGTAACTTCTGTGCCAACTGGAAAATATTATGACGATAAACAAGTAAATATAGGTACAAATCGTTGGGGATTTAAACCGGAAATAGGTGTTTCTAAACGTTTTGCTCATTTGTATGCTGAAGCTTATGTAGGAGTTTGGTTTTATACAGATAATAATGACTTTATGGGAAAAAAGTTGGAGCAGAAATCAACTTACAGTCTTCAGGCGCATGCAAGTTATTATTTCAAAAATCAAATGTGGGTTGGATTTAATACAAATTGGTTTTTTGGAGGAAAAACGATAACCGATGGTGTTGCTGATGATAGCCAGATTGATAATTGGCGAGTAGGAGGGACATTTTCTACGCCTATTGCAAAAGGTCAGTCAGTTAGATTGCAATATCATGTTGGAGCTTACACTAATAACGGACTTAATTATTACGCTTTATCTCTCGCATATCAATATTCTTTTTTTTAGTTTGATAAGTTTTAATGTGTTAAAAATCAGTATATTTGAGTAATGCATATTATTTTTTAAAACAAATTAAAAATTAGAACTATGAAAAAATTAAGTCTTATTCTTATTATGGCCCTTGCCTCATTTTCATCTTATGCACAATCTTCTTTTAAAGAGGATGTAGATGTTTTACAAAGTGTTTACGGAAAATCGAAAAGTGAGCTGGTAAAACAGTATATGAATCTTTCAGATGCCCAATCTACGGCTTTTGCTAAAGTTTACGATGATTATGAAACACAGCGAAAAGCATTAGGTCAGACTAAATTTCAATTAATAAATGATTATGCCGCCAATTATGAAACTCTGACTGATGCTAAAGCAGATGAATTGGCGAAAGGAACTTTAAAAAATCATATTGCTTATGAAAAACTTTACTGTAAAACCTATTCAAAAGCTAAAAAAGCGATAGGGGCAATTAATGCTGCAAAGTTCATTCAGCTAGAAGTTTATTTGCAGACTATTATTAGAAGCGAAATATTAGAGGCTATTCCGTTTATTGGAGAATTAGACAAATCAAAAGTTTAATAAAATTTTACTATTATATAAAACAGAAAAAGGCAGTTACTTTTAATAACTGCCTTTTTTCGTATTCTTAAACAAAATTATTTTGCTGTTTTCACGTTGTAGATTTCATTTACCATTCCATCACGGAAACTGTCTAAAGTAAGTTCCCAAAACATGATACCGCCTAACTTTTTAGCTTTTACATATTCTGCTTTAGCTTTGATCGATTTAAGATCATCAGATGTTGCAAAAGTTTTAGTTGAAGCGTTGTACCAGTAAGGTGCTTTTGCTTTATCATCCCAAAAATATTTCCAGCCGTTTGCCTCCGTATAAGTTGTAGCGTAGTTTTTAAAGTCAACACCTTGAAAGTGCTCTCCAGCCTGATATAATCCGTTATTGATGTTTTCTACGTTTTTCCATTGTCTGGTATAAAATGCACCACCAATTACTAATTTCTCAGCTGGTACGCCTTGTTTTAATAAAAATTCAACAGCACGGTCTGTAGATTCTTCTTTTGGATTTGTACTATATAATGGGGTATGGTGTCCAGTAACCTGAGAATATCCGTTTACTAAATCATAACTCATAATATTGATGCGGTTTACTAATGGCGTAACTGCTTTCCAATCTATAGATTCGTCTAAATATTTTTGGAAACCACCAGCAGCAAAACTCAATTCGTATTTTTTTCCTAGCGTAGTACGTAAGATTTTAACCAATTCAGTGAAGTTAGGTTTGTCAACTGCTTGGTATAAATGACCAGGAAGCCCTTCGATTGCAGGATATTCCCAATCTAAATCTAAACCGTCTACTTTATAAGAATCACTTAATTCTTTTACCGATTTTGCAAATTTTAAGCGGCCTTCAGCAGTAGAAAAAGCAGCTGAACAAGGTTCGCATCCGCCCCATCCGCCTAGAGATACAATAATTTTTAATTGCGGATTCTTAGCTTTTAAAGAAACTAAATGTTTAATTGTAATGGAATCTTTAGGAGAATCAACAGTCAATTTTCCATCTTTTAAATGACAGAAACTAAAAATAATTTGATTTAGTTTGCCAACTTCATATTGGTCAATAAGTTGAGAATCGCCTGTGTAATAGGCAATAATATCCATTTTTTTATTTTTTTGAGCAAAAGTATTGGAGATACTAAAGCACGTAAAAAATAATGTAATTAAGGTAATTCTTTTCATTTTTGTTTTTTTAGCGTTTTTAGAATGCTAAATATACTGCAATACACTCAATAATTAATCTTTTACCTAGGGCAAAAAATCAATTTTAACGAAAATTTTGCAAATAGTTGCAAAAATATTGCGTCGACTTGCGTTCAGTTTTTTTGAAAAAGAAATAAAAGCCAAAGATCTAAAAGGATGTAAATGATTAAAAAAATCTGAGTAAATCCTTAAATCTGTGGTAAAATTAAAAGAAAAATAAACCCGCGCAGTTTCGGACTTGCGCGGGTTTAAACAAATTAAAAAGCTAAAAACTATTTTGAATTTAGAAGCAGTATGAATTTTCTGCAACTAATTTTTCTGCAATTTTTTCTCTAAGTGCCACAACATTTGGCAGGTTAGTATATTTAGTGAAACGTTTAAGTCCCATTAACATCATACGTTGTTCGTCACCTTCAGAAAAAGAAGCAATTCCTTCTTTACCTCTTAGGTTAACAATGTCAACCGCTTTGTATAAATATAATTTTGCCATAGCGATTTGCTCTTGAACTTTGTCTTCGCCTTGAGCTTTTGCTAATTTTTCAGTTCTCAAAATCGTGCTTTCAGCCATGTAGATTTCGATTAAGATATCTGCTGCAGCCATTAATAATTGTTGGTGAGAATCTAATTCAGGGCCATATTTTTGAACAGCGCTTCCAGCAACCATTAGGAAAACTTTTTTCAAGTTAGCCACGATTACTTTTTCTTCAGAGAATAGCTCAGAGAAATCTGGAGTATCAAAAGATGGAATTCCCATTAATTCTTCCTGAACTTTCATTGCAGGTCCAAGTAAATCAACGTGTCCTTTCATTGCTTTTTTGATTAACATACCAACAGAAAGCATTCTGTTGATTTCGTTTGTACCTTCGTAGATACGAGCGATACGAGCATCTCTCCAAGCACTTTCCATTGGAGTATCTTCAGAGAATCCCATTCCACCAAAAACTTGGATACCTTCGTCAGAACAGTTTTGAACATCTTCAGAAACCGCAACTTTTAAGATTGAACATTCTATAGCATATTCTTCAACACCTTTCAATTCTGCTTCTTGGTGACTTGTTCCTTCTGCTTCACGAGCAGCGATTCTGTCTTCGATGTCTTTTGCAGCACGGTAAGAAGCACTTTCTCCAGCGTAAGCGTTAGTTGCCATTTCAGCCAATTTAGAACGGATAGCTCCAAAAGACGCAATAGGAGTATTGAACTGAATTCTTTCGTTAGCATATTTAACAGCTCCAGAAGTAACTCTTCTTTGAGCATCTAAACAAGCTGCTGCCAATTTAATACGGCCAACGTTCAAAGCATTCATAGCGATTTTGAAACCATTTCCTCTTTCAGACAACATGTTTTCAACTGGAACTTTTGTTTCGTTGAAGAAAACCTGACGAGTAGAAGAAGCACGAATTCCTAATTTATGCTCTTCTTCATTCATAGAAATTCCGTTTGAAGGATCGTTTTCTACGATGAAACCTGTAATATTTTTATCATCTCCAATACGAGCAAAAACGATGAAGACCGAGCAGAAACCTGCATTCGAAATCCACATTTTTTGACCTGTAATTAAATAATGAGTTCCATCTTCAGATAAAACTGCTTTAGTTTTTCCTGAATTAGCATCAGATCCTGCACCTGGTTCCGTTAAGCAATAAGCTCCAAACCATTCTCCAGTAGCCAATTTCGGAACGTATTTTTTCTTTTGTTCTTCAGTACCGTAAAGTGTAATTGGCATAGTTCCAATACCTGTATGTGCACCAAAAGCAGTTGAGAACGAACCTGTTGCTCCAGAAATGTAGTCACAAACTAACATTGTAGAAACAAATCCCATTCCTAATCCGCCGTATTCTTCAGGAACTGCAACTCCAAGAAGTCCTAGTTCACCAGCTTTACGCATAGATGATTCTGTATAAGCGTAATCTTTTTTCTCAAAACGATCTTTATGCGCCCATAATTCTTTGTCAACGAACTCTTTTACAGAGTCACGCATCATTAACTGCTCTTCAGAGAAATCTTCTGGTGTGAAGATATCCTCGCATTTTGTTTCTTTAACTAAAAACTGACCACCACGTGTCACGTTTTTTTCGATTGTATCTGCCATTTTGTTTTTTGTTTTTTTATGAAAGAAAATAGAATATAGAGTATAGAAAATAGACTTTTACTTTAGTCCGTTTTGAAAACTCATTGTCATTCTTTGGAATTCTTCTATTTTAATTTCTAATTGGTTAAATTGTATCTCGTTTATATATTTTCTATGTTTAGCAATCAATAATTGTGTAACTAGTTCAAATGAAGAGCCAAGAGAAATGTCTAAAAAGTGACTGAAAGATTTATCGGTTCTTGAAGATCCTTCTGCAATATTACTAGGCATCGAAACCGAACATCTGCTTATTTGAGAACTCAAATCGTATCGTTCGTGTTTTGGAAATTCTATTAATACATCTGAAATGTCATTAGCAATCGCAATTCCGATCTTCCAAATCTTCAAGTTCTTATAATTATGTTTCATGTTTTTTTGAGTCAATGTAAGAAATTAAAATAAAAAAAAAGTAAGATTAATACTATTTTTTTTATTCACTTTTGAATCTTTTATCATTACAAAAAGTAAATCTTTTTATTCTCAAAGAAAAACATCTATTCTCTTTATTCTATATTCTATTCTCTTTTTAAAGAACCTCGTAAACTCCAGCGCTTCCTTGCCCAGTTCCCACACACATTGAAACGATTCCGTATTTATTACCTCTGCGTTTCATCTCGTCAAATAACTGAACAGAAAGTTTAGCACCTGTACATCCAAGAGGGTGACCTAAAGCAATTGCTCCACCGTTTACGTTTACAATTTCAGGGTTTATATTTAACTCACGAGTTACTGCTAAAGCTTGTGAAGCAAAAGCCTCGTTTAACTCAATTAACTCAATATCATTTAATGTTAATCCCGCTTGTTTTAAAGCTTTCGGAATTGCTTTTACAGGACCGATACCCATAATTCTTGGTTCAACACCAGAAGAAGCAAAGTTTACTAATCTAGCGATTGGCTCAAGATTTAATTCTTTTACCATTTCTTCGCTCATGATTAAAACAAAAGCTGCACCATCACTCATTTGCGATGAGTTACCGGCCGTTACACTTCCGTCAGCAGCGAAAACTGGTCTTAAACCTGCTAAAGCTTCTTTAGAAGTTCCTGCTCTTGGTCCTTCGTCTTTGTTTACAACGTATGATTTAGTTTCTTTTTTACCATTTTCATTAATGAAAGTCTGCTCAACAGTAATCGGAACGATTTGTTTATCAAATTTACCTTCTGCTTGTGCTTTTAAGGCTTTCATGTGAGAGTTGTAAGCAAACTCATCCTGATCTTCTCTAGAGATTTTGTATTGATTGGCAACCGCTTCAGCAGTTAAACCCATTCCCCAGTAGTAATCTTCGTGACCTGCAGCGGCAACTTTATAATCCGGAGTTGGTTTGTAGCCTCCCATCGGGATATAACTCATGCTTTCTGCACCACCTGCAATGATACAATCTGCCATTCCTGATTGGATTTTAGCAGTTGCCATTCCGATAGTTTCTAATCCAGATGCGCAGTAACGGTTTACTGTAACACCAGGAACGTCTTCAACTTTTAATCCCATCAAAGAGATCAAACGTCCAACATTAAGACCTTGTTCTGCTTCCGGCATGGCGTTTCCTACCATAACGTCGTCGATACGTTTTTTATCAAAATCAGGCAGTTCATCCATCATAAACTGAATGGTTTCTGCAGCTAATTCATCAGGTCTTTTAAATCTAAAAACACCTTTTGGAGCTTTTCCAACTGCTGTTCTATATGCTTTTACTATATATGCTGTTTTCATTTGTTTTGTTTTTTAAGAGTATAGAAAATAGACTTTACAAAGTCTTGAATCTATATTCTATTCTCTTTGTTCTATTTTCTAATTACGAAGTGGTTTTCCTTTAGTTAACATATATTGGATTCTCTCTAAAGTCTTACGTTCTGTACATAAACTCAAGAAAGCTTCACGTTCGATATCTAATAAATATTGTTCAGATACTAAAGTTGCTTCAGATAAATCACCACCAGCCATTACATAAGCCAGTTTGTTGGCGATTTTCTTATCGTGCTCAGAAATGTATTTTCCTGCTTCCATTTGATCTGTTCCAACTAAGAACATACCTAAAGCTTGTTTTCCTAATACTTTAACATCCGTTCTTCTGATAGGTTGTGTATAACCAGCTTCTGCCATTAATAAGGCATGTTTTTTAGCTTCAGCAATCTGACGATCTTTGTTTACTACGATAACATCTTTTCCATGCTGCAAAAGTCCAGTATCAAAAGCTTCATAACCAGAAGTTGAAACTTTAGCCATTGCAATTGTCAAGAAATACTCTTGAAGAACGTTCAATTCTACGTCGTTTTTGCGGAACAAATCAGATGCTCTTAAAGTCATTTCTTTAGAACCACCACCTCCAGGAATCACACCAACACCAAACTCAACTAATCCCATGTACGTTTCTGCAGCGGCAACCACTTTGTCAGCATGTAAGCTCATTTCGCATCCGCCACCAAAAGTCATTCCGTGAGGTGCTACTACAACTGGAATAGAAGAGTAACGAACACGCATCATGGTGTCTTGGAACAATTTAATTGCCATGTTCAATTCGTCGTATTCCTGTTCAACCGCCATCATGAAAATCATTCCGATATTAGCTCCAACAGAGAAATTCGCCGCTTGATTACCAATAACTAAACCTTGATATTCTTTTTCAGATAAGTCGATTGCTTTATTGATAGCTTGAAGTACATCACCACCAATGGTATTCATTTTAGATTGGAATTCTAAGTTCAAGATTCCGTCTCCTAAATCCTGAATGATTGCACCACTATTGCTCCAAACTTTTTTGCTTTCGCGAATGTTGTTTAGAATAATGAATGAATCTTGTCCAGGAACTTTTACTTGTGATTTCGTTGGAATGTTATAGAAATAAGTCGCTCCTTCTTTTACAGAGTAGAAACTATCGCTTCCAGAAGCCAGCATTTCAGTAACCCATGCAGCAGGCTCTAAACCTTCAGCTTTCATGATTTCAATTCCTTTGGCAACACCAATAGCATCCCAGATTTCGAATGGACCATTTTCCCATCCAAAACCAGCCTTCATGGCATCGTCAATTTTGTATAATTCGTCTGAGATTTCAGGAACTCTGTTTGACACATACGCAAACATTCCAGCGAAACTCTTACGGTAGAATTCTCCCGCTTTATCTGTTCCTTTAACTAAAACTTTAAAACGATTGATAGGTTTATCGATAGTTTTAGTTAATTCTAAAGTTGCAAAATTTGCTTTTTTCGCAGCACGGTATTCTAATGTATCTAAGTCTAAAGAAAGAATTTCTTTATCTACTTTTTTATAAAAACCTTGTCCAGTTTTGCTTCCTAACCAGTTATTTTCCATCATTTTGTTGATGAAATCAGGAAGTTTGAATAATTCGTGTTGTTCGTCGTTCGGGCAGTTTTCATAAATACCATTGGCAACGTGTACCAAAGTATCCAATCCAACAACGTCAACCGTACGGAAAGTAGCCGATTTTGGACGACCAATTACTGGTCCAGTCAATTTATCAACTTCTTCGATAGTCAATCCCATTTCTTTAACCAAGTGGAATAAACTTTGGATTCCGTAAATACCAATTCTGTTTCCAATAAACGCCGGAGTATCTTTAGCAACAACCGAAGTTTTTCCTAAGAATTTAGATCCGTATTCGTTTAAGAAATCCAATACTTCAGTAGAAGTTTTCGGGCCAGGAATAATTTCAAATAATTTTAAGTAACGCGCAGGGTTAAAAAAGTGTGTGCCGCAGAAGTGTTGTTGGAAATCTTCGCTTCTTCCTTCGCTCATAAAGTGAATTGGAATACCAGAAGTATTAGAAGTAACCAAAGTTCCCGGTTTACGGAATTTCTCGATTTGTTCAAAAACCAATTTTTTGATATCTAAACGCTCAACAACAACTTCGATAATCCAGTCAACATTGGCAATTTTTGCCATGTCATCTGTCGTATTTCCAGTCGTAATTCTGTTTGCGAATTTCTGACTGTAAATAGGAGATGGTTTCGATTTTAATGAATTCGCCAAATGTTCGTTTACCACACGGTTGCGAACGGCTTTACTTTCAAGTGTTAATCCTTTTTTAGCTTCAGCTTCGGTCAGTTCACGCGGTACGATGTCAAGAAGTAAAACTTCGACACCAATGTTAGCAAAATGACAAGCTATACCTGAACCCATGATTCCGGATCCAATTACAGCAACTTTTTTAATTGTGCGTTTCATACTTGTTATTATTTGTTTGTAGGAGAAAAAGAATGACTTTTTAGACTATTCCTTTTCTGTGTTTTCTGTTGAATTAAATATGTTTTTATCGTGAATCAGTTCATTGATGATTTCAGAAACTTCGATAAAATGATTCAGCTTTTCTTCCGAAACATGTTTTCTAACGCTTTCATTAAACTTCAGAACTGTATTTTTAGATAAATCTCTTTTTTCTTTTCCAAACTCAGTCAGGTAGATCAAAACACCTCTGCCGTCACTTGGATTCTTTTTGCGAACTATTAAACCTTTCTCTTCCATAGATTTTAAGGTTCTTGTTAAGCTGGTTGCTTCCATGCCCATTCTCGGGCCTAAAGCGGTTGATGGAGTTCCTTCTTCCTTGTCCATACTTAAAAGAGCAAATCCTGTCGCCATTGTTGCGTCGTATTTAGCAGCTTCTTCATTATACATTCTTGAAACAGCCTGCCAAGTTGCTCTCAAAATATAATCTATCGTTTTGTCTTTCATAGGTAACTATATCGATTTCAAATATAACTAAAAAATACTATGCATGCATATAATTTTTTAATAATTTTTTGGTTAGTTATAAAATATCCCTGATTTAGAGGGTTTTGGTTATTTATTTTAAGTGTAATATACTATTCTTTTTTTGTATTTTAACATTTTTAATGCGGTAAAAATCTCTTTTTGGTTTTTAAAAAGCATTAAATTCTTTATTATGTAAAAAATTATGTATTTTTTTCAATTCGTTCGTCAGAATCGTAGCGTGAAATAGCATCTAGAAGAGTCTTTTTCATACGATTTCTCAGACCTTCTGGCCTTAAAATCTCCAAACAGCTTCCAAATCCTAATAGAAGCCGTTCCATTTCATAATTTGGGATTACATATATATGTATAATAACGCTCCCGTCTTCATTTTCCTTGATTAATCGCTGAGAAGTATGCAAAGGTTTTGTGATTACATAAGGAGCATTCGAAGCATCAACCCATAATTCAATACGTCTTGCTTTTAATCCTGAATTCACAGTTACGCCAATTACATCCTTATAATAATCATCAGCATCAAAATCTTCTTCTAAGTAAGGATGATTAAAATCGTAATCAATAGAATTAATTCTGTCCAAAGCTAAATTGGTTATAGGCTGTGAGGCTTTTTTCTTCCCGATTAAGAACCAGCGGTTGTTGAATTCCTTTAAGATAAAAGGATGGAAATGGAATTTACTTTCGTCTCTGGATTTAAAAGATTTATAGGTAATAACCAAAACCATTTTTTTGATAATCGCCTGATATATTTCATCCAAATAATGCAGTCCTTTTAGTTTTTCATTTTTATCGAGATAGATTACAGGATTGGTATTGGACTTTTCTGAATAGATTTTGTCCTCTAATCGTTGTAGAATATCAGAAACATCATTAAATAAAGAGAAATCCTTAAACTGTTTCAGCATCGAAACGGTTTCGGTCAAAACATTCATATCGGTTTCCGTCAGTGGAATATCGGTTATTGAAAAATCTTCGTCTTCATATTTATAATACTTTTTATCGTAAACTACGATTGGTGCATTATAACCGAGTTTTTCACTTCGCATCAGCTGAATATCCATTTGAATGGTTCGCTTACTGATTGGGTTTTGTCTGCCTTCGTATTCAAATAAAGCTTCTGAACATTCTTCGATTAAATCTTCTAGTGTCCATTGCCTGTATTTATTCTGAAGGCATTTGTCAATCGTTTTGTATCGAATTAAGGCATTTTTGTTTTGTGACATTTTTCTGTTGTTTTGCCACAAAGGCACGAGGACGCTAAGACTTTATTTTTTATGCCACAGATTAAAAGGATTTTAAAAATCTGCTTAAATCTGCCTAATCTGCGTGAAACAAAACTTTGCGACTTTGCGACTTTGAGAGATTAATTCCGTGTTATATATTTTGGGCGTGCCCCTCCGGGTCGGGCTTTCGGCTATATCTTTTGTTCCATTTCATTTCACAAAAGGATACCGCCTCAATCCCTCACGCATTTACGTTAATAATGAAATCTCTTTTTCAATATTAATTCTTGCTTTTTCCTCATACAAACTCCTAAACTCATCAGTTTGAAAAATAAACTCATTCTCCAAAAAATGCTTCAACGCTTTAGCACGTCCAGGTTTGTAGAGAAAATCAGGATAAATGCGATATTCTTTTCTAATTTGTTCAAAATAGATTTTATAATCTTCCCAATCTTTAGCGAGTATTTTCAAATCAAAATCGATTAACCAATTAATATCTTCAGTTGCATTTTGCTGATGCTGTTGTGTTGCACAAATTGCGTCAAAAATTAATTGTTTATTTAGATTGACATTTTCAGGTAAAACAGACAAAGCATATTCAGCACTTTTGAGTTCATTATCTTTTTTGGAAGCCGAATACACAAAATCATGATAAAAGATTGAAAATAATATTTCATCGGGATTTTGAAGTTTGTCTTTATAAATTTCAAAACTCTCAATCATTTCTTTTAAATGCGTGAGATTATGATAATGCCTTGATTTTTCGGAATATATCTTTTCTAAATCCAACCAGTTATGCTGAATTTCATTCTTTGAAAAGCCAATATTAGATAGTAAATCAGAATAAATTTCTTTTAAATTCATCTTGTTTTTTAATCAAATTTAAAATTCTTTTTTTACTGCGCAAAATAATTGCGTAGTGGTTTTGAAATCTTTGTTCAAGAAATAAAACAAATAGTATTTCTAAAAAATGAAACAAAAATTTTACTACGCAAAATAATTGCGTACTAGTTTTAAAATCTTTGTTCAGAAATAAAAAACAAACGTTCATAGAAATAGAAAAAGAATAAAACAGGTCAAGTTTAAGTTACTTCGAAAACACTTTCCAATGTACACACTTATACGATTACCTTTTTATTTTATAATCATAATTGGGGCAGTAGCTCAGCGGTTAGAGCAGGTAGTTTTGAAATTATCCATCAAAGGTCAATCAAAATTTACTTCTTACACTTTTAATGTCCGGGTCGTGGGTTCGAATCCCACCTGTTCCACAATTAATGGTCAATTAAAACTTACTTCAGACAATTGGTTACTCCGGTTCGAGTCCGGCAAGTTTTAAAATCATCATTAATAAAAAATGAGGGTCAAGATTAACTTACTACTTCCAATCCGATAATTTGTTAGTTAATCCATTACACTCCAATTTCAGGTCAAGTGTTTCTTACTTCAAAATCTTTTAGGTAGAACTCAGAAACGCAATTATCTAAATTTTAAAAATTAAAAAAATGAAAACAAAAGAATTATTAAAAATCAGTTTACGTCAAAATGCTATTTTCATTCCGTCAGAAATGATTACGAATGACGTTAAAAATTTGTCAGGAACAACATCCGTTTTGTTAGCCAATCTTTCAAAACTTGGATTTACATTTTCTGAGTCATTGCTTCATGCTTTAAACAACGTAAACCCAAAATATAAAATCGAGGTTTTAGAAGTTTTGAGAGAAGTTGTAGGAACAGATAAAAACTGGACGCCATTAATAAAAGAATGGAATATCCCAACCAACGAATCTGTTGTAGATCATATTATCACTTTTTTCGGAAATGTTTTCCAGACTAAAAACGGAACAACTTTACAATGCGGTCATATTATCCCTGATAATACTTTTCCATTAGAAAGATACAACGGTTGCCCATTCTGTGGAACTCCGTTTGAATTTGGAAAACTGGAAAATATCGGACAAGGAAGCAAATTAAAAATGCTGGAATTGTGGTCAGAAAAAGATTTAAATGATTTCTATATCTCATTATTGCAATCTAAAACCGCTTTAGACGCTACTCAGGTAGATAGTTTAAAAATGGCAATGCAATATTTGCCTTTACCAAAAACAGAAGTAGCAATGAAGGAAACTTTAATGCTGGTTATCGATCTTTTGATCGAAAATGGTAAAGAAGCAGAAGCGTCTCAGTTTTTGAAAACGCCAACAGATATCTTGCGATACTTATGGTACAAAAACACAGGAATGCTTCAGATTATCGAGCCAAAAACGATTATCAAAAGAACATCAAAAAATGCACAGCATTTCCATAATGTTTTAGATACAAGCGTTCAAGCGAGAATTGCATCTCAAAAAGATTTGAAACTTAAATATTCTCGAAAAGAATGTTTAATGGTCGCAAATTGGTTGAACAATATGAACATGGACGTTGAAGCAATGTGCGAAACCATGCATCCAAAAAGAGGAATGTGGGTTCGTTTTATCCGAGCGTTGCGTTTGGCAGAATACAGCAAAAGAAAAGGATTTGAGAAATTGAACTTTTTAATGGATGTATTCTACAACCAAGTGTACGATGTTTGGCAAAGTAAAGTAGATTCGTCAAGATTGAAATTTGATGCGGATAAAACATTTGCCTTATTGAAACAGCGTCCGGGATTATTTGCCCGTTCGTTATTTTCGAATATGCTATGGTTTGGAGCTGATGAAACAATCGCTCATTTTGAAGAAATCATCGATAAAGTTCCGGCTCGATTGGTGTTTACATTAAACATGTATGCTCAAAATTATTTTGATAAAAACATGCAGAGAAGTGTGAAACCTTTGGGTGGAACAAACAAACGAATTGAAGCAAATGCTTTATTGAAGTTGTACGAAGATTTTCAGTTGGAAGCAATGAAAAATCAAATCGAAGAATTGTGTCTTTTAGCCATGAAAAAACGATTTGCGAAAATGACGAACACCAACAAAACGATCTATATCGATCCGCAATTGTTTAATATTCCGGTTTCTATAGGAGATCGAAGCGAAACCGTTCAGGATTTGCCAGTTGCCTTAATGGGAACACGTTTCCCGGTTGAAGGTAACGAAGTACGATTGTTTATGCAGTGGGGTAAAGATCTTCCTGCACAACATTTAGATATGGATTTGAGCTGTCATATCGCTTATGAAGATAAAGCCGATATTTGTTCTTTCAGCCGATTGACAACTACAGGTTGTCAGCATAGCGGTGATATCCGAAGCATTCCGAATAAAATTGGAACAGCCGAATATATCAATATCAACATCGACGAATTGGCGAAAGCCAAAGCTAAATTTGTAACTTTTACTTGCAACGCTTACAGCAACGGAAGTATTACGCCAAATCTAGTTGTAGGTTGGATGAACAGTAAATATCCGATGAAAATTTCGGAGAAAACTGGTGTTGCCTACGATCCGTCGTTTGTAGATCATCAGGTTCGTGTGACGCAGAATGTTGCCAAAGGTTTGGTTTTTGGAGTGTTGGATGTAGCCAAAAGAGAAATCGTTTGGTTAGAGATGACTTTCGGAGGTCAGGTTGTTGGTGGATTGGATTTCAAAGGCGTTCAGGCGCTATTGGCAAAACTAAACAGCAAATTGAATATTGGTAGTTTGTTACAGCTTAAAGCGGAAGCTCAAGGTTTGACAATCACCGAAAATGAAATTGCCGATGAGGTTTACACAGCGCAATGGGCGATGAATCCAGCAGTGGTGACGCAATTATTAATAGATTAAAAACAGAAACCGCGGATTCTTAATTGAGTTCGTGGTTTTTATTTAAAAAACCTGAGTTCGATTATTAATTGGTTGATTTAAAATATTTTTTTAGTTCCTGCAAGGTTTTTAAAACCTTGTAGGTATCTGGATATCAAGAGAACAATACCTACAAGGTCAAAAAAAGACCTTGCAGGAAAACGCTGTAATATAAACGTTTGAAAATAAGTAAATTAAAAGCATATAATAATCGAACGCAGGTTAAAAAATAGAAAGATGATGACAATCAAAGACCTTAAATATAAAATAGAAAAGAGGCTTCAAAAAATAAAACTTTACAATGACATTTACGGATTTCAAATTCAACCTGATAGCAAACTTGTAAACGGTATCAGCAGAAAAGAAATTGATCAATTGCAAATATTATTTGGATTTGATTTTCCCTGGGAATATAGAGAAATGCTTTTGCTTTTTTCTAATTTAGATAGACCAACCATTTCAATTAATCCGGAGGATGAGTCAGATATAGAATATTCTGAGGATCATTTCTTTTATCAATATCCTGAAGATTACGAAAAATCGAGATGGATCATTGAGGAGCTTAATGATAATAAAATTGAAGCGGAAAGTGTTTTAACCGAGGCTGGTTTTGATGTTTCAAAAATAGTAGGATACATACCAATGCATCATCATCGTGTTCTCGTGGTTTTTGAAGATAAATATCTATCGCCAGTTATTTCTGTCTGGGGTGCCGATATTATTATGTTTGGAAATAATTTGAGGGAATATTTAAAATATGAACTTATGTTTAGAATTAGATAGAATTTATAATATATGCAATAGTAACTTAATTGAAACAGTATATAAAAAGAGGAGAAAATCTGTTTAAATCTGCAATCCCGATAGCTATCGAGAGCGTGAAAAAAATCTTTGAGGTTACAGTAACCACAAAGTTTGTCATTTCGACCGAAGGGAGAAATCACACGCGGGATTTGACAAAGATTGGCGACATTCTGTGCGGAGTTTCTAGTGTGATTTCTCCCTTCGGTCGAAATGACAAACTGTGCGACTTTTCGAGAAATAAAAAATCTACGCAAAATAACTGCGCAGTAGCTTTTGAATCTTTGTTCAAAGGAAAGAACTAATGAATACAACGCTTTTAAAAGAAATGATTTCGGCAAACTATGTAAGGGTAAACAAACACCCTGAACACGATTTGTACATTTATAATTATACTCAAAATGCCCAATTTGAGAGAGTTTGGAACGAAATTACCATTGCTTGTCGTGGTCTTATTTTAGATAAAGATTTAAATGTTGTGGCAAGACCTTTTCCAAAGTTTTTCAACTTAGGCGAAATAGAAAATCAGGTTCTTCCAGAATCCCCTTTTGAAGTTTACGATAAAATGGACGGCTCGTTGGGTATTTTATACTGGATAGAAAATGTTCCTTTTATGGCCAGCAGAGGCTCTTTTGCCAGCGAACAGTCAGATAAAGCAAATGAAATGCTTCACGGAAAATATAAAGATTCATGGTCGCTTTTGGATAAAACCAAAACCTATTTGTTCGAAATTATTTATCCTGAAAACCGTATTGTTTTAGATTACGGAGCATCAGAAGAGTTGGTTTTGCTGGCGATTATTGATACCAATTCAGCAGAAGAATTTCCGTTGGAAGATATTGGTTTTCCTGTTGTTGAAAAATACCACGGAATTAAAGATATTGAGACTTTAAAAGAAATGGAATTGGCCAACAAAGAAGGTTTCATTATCAAATATGCAAACAACTTCCGTGTAAAAATTAAATTTGACGAATACCTGCGTTTGCACCGAATCATTACTCAGGTTTCGAATTTGAATATCTGGGAATATTTAAAAACAAAGCAATCAATGGAAGAAATTCTGGAACGTGTTCCTGATGAATTTTTCAGCTGGGTTAAGCAGACAAAAGCCGATTTGGAAAAAGAATTTATAGCGATTGAAGAGCAATGCAAATTGGATTTCAGAGTTTTAGAATCCCGAAAAGAAACTGCTTTTTATTTTTTAACCTGTCAATATCCAAATGTTTTATTTGGAATGTTGGACAACAGAGATTATTCAGAGACAATCTGGAAAATGATTCGTCCAAAGCATGAAAAACCTTTTAATAGAGAAGAAGAAGAAGAAAACTAAACCAGTATGGACTTGAAGTCCATAGGTTTGATTGGCAAACTTAAAGTCTGTAAGGTTGTAAAGCTTAATTTCAACCGCAAATTACACAAATTCACACAAATTAATTTGCGAAAATTTGTGCAATTTGCGGTAAAAAAATTTTTAGAAGCTGAAAGCGAAATGCACTAAAGTACATAGTTTGAAACTATTTTTGAGACCAATCAATATTAGATTACATTTTTAACATACTAATGATTTGATAAAGCGTATTTATGACGCGGATAAAACGGATTTACTTCGTAAAAACGCGGATTAAAACTGATTTTCTGTTTAAATTATTAAAAAATCCGTTTTTATCCGTGTCTTCGCTTTAGCGAATCTGTAAAATCCGCGTCTAATTAGGCGGACTTTGAGAAGTATCAATATAAAAATTTGCACATCGTGTGCACTTTTTAAAAATTAATTTCTAACTACGCAAAATAACTGCGCAGTGACAAAAATATATTTGTCAAACAAAACAAAAAGCCATGATTATTAAACTTAAATCAGATAATAAATACTTTTTAGATATTCTTTATAAAAACCCAAATACAGACCAGGGGCTTTATTTGAAGGAATTGAAAAACGGAATCGTAATTGGAAATGTAATCGCTGAAAACGAATATCACTGTGTTTTTCTGGACGGTAAAAACAGCTATCTGCCGGAAGAAGGAAATCAAATTGATTTTCAAAGCTATTGCAGTCCGTTATTGGCATTGAACATGATGACGGAGTTTTTCAATCATTTGTATAAAGAAAATAAAGTTTTAGACGAAACAGTGATTCCATGGTTAGAGAAAAACTATGATGAAGTGGATACAGCGAAATGTACAATAGAGGTTCCAACTTTTTTTATAGATTCCAACTGGTATAAAAACGAAAAATACCTTTTGTCAAAATACATAGACGGAATTACGCTGGTTCATAAAATAGGAAACAATTTCGAATTAAAAATCGAAGGGTCTACGGTAAGAGAGGCCATGCAGAAGTTTTCGTTGGTGGCATTATTTACCCATTTTACCAACAAATATGCAGTGTACACCTTCATTGATGATTATTTTATTCAAAAGCATATAACCATGTTTACGAATCTTACCGGTGTTCCGTACTTTGTTTTTTATCTTTTCATAAAAAGAATTATGCGTTCTCCGGTGCAGTTTGAGAAATTTAAACCGCAGTTGGAAGCTTATTTTGATAACGAAGTTCAGTTTGGATTTACAGACACGCATCAGTCCAGAAAAGAATTTATCTGCGGTAAAATTAATTTTGATGAAGCTGTTTTAGACTTTGGCTGTGGCGAATTGCAGTATTATAAAATGCTTTATAAAAAAGGATTTACAGCGGATTATTATGCGTATGACGAAGTTGATTTCAAACACATTGCCGATAAAATTCAGGAATCAGAAAGAACAGACAATTTAATCTGGACAGAAAATCTGGCAGAACTTAAAGATTTTGAAGGACAGATTATTTTAAGTGAAGTAATTGAACACAATTCGGTTGAAGACGCAAAAGAGTTGTTGATCTGGATTAGAGACAATACAAATTTTACCCAATTGTTTGTTACAACGCCAGACAAGGCTTTTAATGTAAATTACGAATTGACTGAAGAATTTCGACACGACGATCATGATTTCGAATTATCAAATGCAGAATTTGTAACGTTTATAAATGAAATTTTTCCAAATCCGAAAACATTTCACGGAGTAGGAGATTGTGTAAAAGGAGTTTATCCAACAAGCGCTGTAATCATTCAAAAAAAGTAGAAAATGTTAGACTATAAAGTAAGAAACAGAATAGAGTGGTTTTGCCAAAATAAAATCAATGATTTTTCGCCAACCATTTCGCCTGCGCCAAAAAATAAAGAAAGAAACGAGATTGAAAGCATCGAAACAGCGATTCAGTATTATATGGAAAACGGTGTTAACGAATTTGTAGTTCAAAAGAAATACATGGGTTCGTACTGCACCATTTATCTAAAAAGAAATATTGAAGAAACCTATTTCGTTTCGAGAAATGGCCACAAAATAGATCATATTGACATTGAAAAAGCGATTGATAGCCTGAAAGATTTACATGCAAAAATGCTAATTGATTTCCCTGAATTCGAAACTCTTTTGATTGCCTCTGAATTGTTGCCATGGAAAGTTTTGGGAGCCGGATTAATCGAAAAAGAATTTATAGGTTATTATGAGGCTTTGCAGACACACAATTCTTATTTAAAAGATTTGGGATTGATTGAAAAATTAAACAATGTCAAAAAAGATCAGGACTTTACAGCTTATGTTTCAGATAAAAACCAACTTTCCAGAAAGGAATTTGCAGGCAAGCACAAAATGCATATTATCCGTCAGTATGATGCTTTGCAGGCAGTAAAAATTCCGGATTTGAATAAACAGCAAGAGTCATTAAACGTGTTCAAAAATCAGATTGATACTTTTGGAACAGAAGGCGAAATTTGTTTTAAACCGTTTACGATTTTAAAAGAAGTAAAAATTTCGGGCGAGGAAATAATGCTAAACAGCAATTTGACTTATAAAATGATTAACGATGATCCGTTTTTGCATTTGGAAATTACAGCTTCCAATAAAGAAGAAAAGCTAAAAGAAATGTATGCTTTTTTCGAAAAACTGACAGAAGCAAACGAAGAAGGAATCATGATTAAGCCAGTTCAGAATTACATTAAAGGTTTGCCACCGTGTTTTAAAGTCAGAAATAACAATTACCTGACGATGATTTACGGAGTGAATTTCCATCAAGATTTTGATTATTATTTGGATAAAAGAAACGTAAAAAAGAAGCTGGAACAGTCTATAAACGGCTGGGAAATCAACCAGAAAATGCTTCAGATTCCGTATAAAGATTTAGGAGAAGAAAACTATTTAATGCGGTTGCTTCTTTTGAAGAGAATCAATAATGAAGAAATAGAAAAAACATTAGATCCAAGATTATAAATAGTACAAAAATGAAAAAGATACCAACATTAACGATATTAGTCGGTTGTCCGGCATCAGGAAAAAGTACGTTTGCAGAATGGAAAGTGAGAACTGAAGCCAAAACCATGCGAATTAGTCGTGATGAAATCAGGTTTTCTCAATTTCAGGAAGTGATGGATCCATCGGTTGAAAATATGATTTCTAAAATTATCAATGTCCAGACCAAAACCCTACTTTCAAACG
The DNA here is from genome assembly GCF_030378165.1 of Flavobacterium panacagri. Taxonomy (NCBI): domain Bacteria; kingdom Pseudomonadati; phylum Bacteroidota; class Flavobacteriia; order Flavobacteriales; family Flavobacteriaceae; genus Flavobacterium; species Flavobacterium panacagri. The sequence continues at coordinate 5,601,452 of NZ_CP119766.1, read as the reverse complement.
GATGGAATGTGATTTTGGATACCTGTAATGTTAAGGCAGAATACCTAAAACAGCCAGTAACTGAATTTTCAGAAATGGCCAATATCGAATTCAAAATGTTTGATTTGCCATTGGAAGAACTTTTTAGCCGAAATAGCAAAAGAGACCGAAAAGTGCCAAAAAAGGTAATCGAAAACATGTATTACCAATTGCAGAAAACCAAAGAAAAATTCGATTTTAGCCCGATAAAAAAGGTGGAAAAAAACCTGGAATATTGCGACCAAAACCCAGATTTGCCAAAAGCAATTATCTGTGATCTTGACGGAACGCTTGCGCTAATGAATGGAAGAAATCCGTTTGATGCCAGCAAATGTGATGAAGATGAACTCAACAATCCGGTAGCAAATGTGTTGAGAAATTACAAGAAATTAGGATATCAAATACTTTTGGTTTCGGGAAGAGAAGACCGATACAAAGAACCAACCTTGCGTTTCCTTGAAAAACACGAAATCGAATACGACGACTTGATCATGCGTAAAACCAAAGACAGCCGAAAAGATTCGATCATCAAAACCGAAATCTATAACGAATCGATCAAAGATAAATACTTTGTAGAATTTGTTTTAGACGATAGAAATCAGGTAGTAGATACTTGGCGAAATGATTTGAAATTGCCTTGTTTTCAGGTGTATTATGGAGATTTTTAAAAAAAGGTTCAAAGTGACAGAGTAACAAAGGCGCAAAGGTCTTTCCGCGCTTTATGTCATTTTGACGAAGGAGAAATCACACGCGGGATTCGACAAAGATTGGCGACATTCTGTGCGGAGTTTCTAGTGCGATTTCTCCCTTCGGTCGAAATGACAAACTTTACGAAAAAAAACTTTGCGACTCCGCTCCCGATAGCTATCGGGATTGCGAGATTAAAACGCAAATACATTAGCGTCCTAGCGCCTTAGTGGCAAAAAATAAATAATTTAAGGCAACAGAGAGGAAAAAAACCTTAGCATCTTAGCCTCTCAGAACCTTAGCAACTTTAAAAAATATGAATTACATAGACATAGGTATCAACCTAACCAACAAACAATTCCAAAACGACATAGACGATGTCGTACAAGACGCGCTCGACGCCGACGTATCGCAAATGATACTTACAGGCACCAGCGTACGAAATAGTGAAGAATCTGCGAAGATTGCAAGACAATATCCGGGCGTGTTGTACGCTACGGCGGGAATACATCCGCATGATGCGAAGAGTTTCGATGCGCAGAGTATTTCGAAACTTAGGAAATTATTAGAACTGAAACATGTCGTTTCCGTTGGCGAATGCGGACTCGATTTTGATCGTGATTTTTCGCCTCGAAACAAACAGGAAGAATGTTACAAAGCCCAATTAGAATTGGCGATTGAAGTACAGAAACCTTTGTTTTTGCACGAAAGAAGTGCTTTTAGTTCGTTTATGAATAGTACCAAAGACTATTTACCGCAATTGCCAAAAGCCGTTGTGCATTGTTTTACGGGAACGTTGCAGGAAGCCAAAACCTATCTCGATAACGGATTTTATCTGGGTTTTACGGGAGCGATTTCAGATGCCAAGCGTTTCAGCCATTTAAAAGAAGTCATTCAGTACGTACCGCTCGACCGAATGATGATTGAAACCGATGCGCCCTTTATGCTTCCTAAAAATGTCCCAAACAGTCTTTTGAAGAAATACCACGAACGCCGTTGCGAACCTGCTTTTCTGCCTTATGTTGCCGGAACAATTGCACAGTTTAAAGGGATTACTTTAGCTAAAGTAGCGGAGGAAACGACTCGAAATTCTAAAAGCTTTTTTGGGATTTAGGTTTGTTTTCCTAACAGGTTTTAGAAACCTGTTAGGTATAATTTTGTTCAAAACCGTAATATGTTTTATAAATTAGCAATATGACAGATTTAAAAAACAGAGGAAAAGAAGCAAGTGACGATACTTTATTCGGAACGGAGAAAATACAGTTGAAACTAAAAGAAGCCGTAACAGATTTGTCTTATTTCCTGAGCAGAGGTTATGGCGAAAAAGCAACATTAGCTTTAGTTGGAAACCGATATCGTTTAAATTCCCGACAGCAACAAGCCGTCCGCGGAATGAGTGCCTCTCAAAGTCAAATTGAAAATCGACAATCTAAAGAAATTCAAAGTCATGAATTAGAAGGAAAAGAAATTGCGATAGATGGTTTTAACGCTTTGATTTTATTAGAAAGTATTTTGTCAAATGCTTATGTTTTTAAGGGACAAGATGGTTTTATTCGTGATCTGTCGAGTGTTCACGGAACTTATAAGAGAGTGAAACAAACATCACTGGCAATAGAAATAATTGCTGATTTTTATAAAAAAGAAAAAATTAAAACGATTTACTGGTTTTTCGATAAACCAGTTTCAAATAGTGGGAGATTGAAAAAGATGATTGAAGAAATAGCTTTAGAAAATCAATATGATTGGAAAGTTGAACTGGTTTATAATCCAGATAAAGTTATTGCAGAAAGTAATTGGATTGCTGTGACTTCTGATGCCTGGATTTTGGATAATGCATCGTCGAATTTTAATTTGATGAAATATGTTTTGTCGCAAACGACTGTAAATGAAAATGTAATCTGTTTGGAATAAAATGAAATCGAATGTTCTTTTTAATGAAATAAAAGCGGTGATTCCAGATTTAAGTAAAGAATGGAAAGAAAAATACGCTTTGTTTCTAACAGATGAAAATCTGGAGCTTTTTTCAGAAAATCTGATTTCATACTACAGTCAGAAAACAGAAATTTTGAGACTTCCTTATTTCAAAGACGAAATTATAGTTTCATTGCAAGATGCTGTTTCTTGTTTTAAAGACGTTTTAGAAAACCTGGAAAATAATTCAGAAGGATTAAAACAGAGTTTAATTCAGACTTTAGAAAAAACACCTTTTGAAGTTACTTTACTTATTTTGGGTCAACGTTTAACATCTGCCAGCAAGCGTGATGAAACGGGAATTCCACCTGAAAGTAAAGTTCTTTTAGAAAGCTGTTTTGAACCTTTCAATAAAGAAATTTCGATTGCATCGAGAGCTTGGGAAAAACATGTCGGCAGAAAAAAAGACAGTATTTTTGGAGAGATAAAAGGAAATGCAATCGAGAAAAAAGAAAAAGTAGAAAAGCTTATTCATTACATTATAAATCATAAAACGTGGTGGAATATTTTTTATCATTATAAACACGGTTTGGTTTATGAAATAAGAGTTCAAAACGGACAAGGATTAAGATGGTCTGCTGATGGAAAACAATTTATAGGGTTTTTAGAAGACTTTTTAGAAGAATAAAAATGGAAACAGTTTAGTTAGTTTACTGCCACAAAGGCGCTAAGACGCAAAGAAAACTTAATAGAAAAAAACTTTAGTGCCTTAGCGCCTTTGTGGCAAAAAAAAATCATCATGAAAGAAAAAATACTTCAAAAATTAAAAGAAATAGAGAAACAAAAAGACGTAGAAATACTTTTTGCGGTAGAATCCGGAAGCCGTGCTTGGGGATTTGCTTCTCCAGACAGCGATTACGACATTCGTTTTGTATACAAACACAAACCAGAGTATTATTTATCGCTTTGGGAAAAACCAGACGTAATAGAATTCATGACCGAAGATGATTTGGACGGTTCAGGCTGGGATTTACGTAAATCCGTAAGGTTATTAGCAAAATCCAGTGCATCTTTGATGGAATGGCTGTTCTCGCCTGTTGTGTATTATGAAAATGAAGTTTTTGTAAAACAAATGCGTGAGATAGCCACAGAATGTTTTTCGCCAATCGCGGTTTTGCACCACTATTTAGGAACAACAAAAAACTTTATGGAAGTTTGCGAAATGGAAGAAATAAAACTAAAAAGTTATTTCTATGCCTTACGTACTGCTTTAGCCGGAAAATGGATTATAGAAACCAATACATTTCCGCCCGTTGCTTTTGCCGATTTATTGCCCATTGCACCACAAAACATACAAGAAAAAATACTGGAATTACAACAAATAAAAGCCAATCAAGACGAAAAATACCTGCATCCAAAAGAAGTTCTAATAACTGATTTCTTATTGGAAACGGTAAAATTCAATCAGGAAAATGCAAATAAGTTGGAAAGCGGGAAGAAGATCAATGAAGAATTAGATTTGTTTTTTAAAAATACCGTTTTCAACTTTCCAAAATAATTTGATAAATCATGACGATCCAAAACCTTAAAGCTCAAAATTTAATCCTTTTCGAAGTTATTTCGGGAAGTAAATCTTTTGGGTTAAATACGCCAACATCAGATACCGATATTAAAGGTGTTTATTATCTGCCAAAAGAAAAATTCTTTGGGTTAGATTATATTCCGCAGATTAGTAATGAAACGAATGACGAGGTTTATTACGAAATTGGTCGTTTTGTAGAATTATTGCTTAAAAACAATCCAAATATTTTGGAGATTTTGGCTTCGCCGGAAGATTGTATCTTGTACAAGCATCCGTTAATGGAACACTTAAAAATAGAAGATTTTTTATCTAAACTTTGTAAAGATTCTTTTGCGGGTTATGCGGTAACACAAATCAAAAAGGCGAGAGGTTTAAACAAGAAAATTGTTAACCCAATGCCAAAGGAAAAGAAAAGTCTTTTGGATTTTTGTTATGTTTTAAAAGGGTATGAAACTATTCCATTATTAGAATTTCTACAAGAAAACAATTGGAATCAAGAGCAGATTGGTTTGGTAAATCTTCCTAATTCAAAAGGAATGTTTGCGATGTTTTATGACGATAATAAAACTTTAGGCTATAAAGGAATTATTCAGAAAGAAAATTCGAATGAAGTGTCACTTTCATCCATTCCAAAAAAGGAAAAGGGGATTGGTTATTTATCCTGCAACCAAGACGGATATTCAAAATATTGTAAAGAATATACCGAATACTGGAGCTGGATTGAAAAACGAAACGAAGAGCGTTACCATACCAACCAGCAACACGGAAAAAATTACGACAGCAAAAACATGATGCACACCATTCGTCTTTTGCAAACTGCTGAACAAATTCTTTCTACAGGCAAATTAAATATTAGAGTTTCCAATCGTGAAGAATTATTAGCTATAAAAGCGGGAAACAAAGAATATGATGATTTACTGGAAATGGCAGATCATTTAATTACTTCGATAGAAAGTCATTATTTAACTTCAAATCTTCCTGAAAAACCAGATGAAGAAAAGGTAATTCAGACTTTGATTGAAATTAGGAAAAAATTGTATAAGTAGATAATTCCTGTTATTTGAATTTTGACTAAAGTAGCGGAGGAAACGACGTTGAATTCTAAGAGCTTTTTTGGGATTTAGGTTTGAGAGTTGAAATTTCTTTTAAATAATAACATTTCGACGGATTTATTTGTTAATTATGGATTAACGTAATCATAAGATTTTTTTTATAATTAGATTTGAGTCTAAATTTTTTAATATGAATAGACATGTTTATTTAAATAATGATAAATCAAATCACCCTAAATTTAACAGGCAGAGAAATGTTAGTAATGGTAAAAATAATACTAGAGCTGAAGAGAATGACGAACAAAATGAGCCAAAGATAATTCAACAATATCAAAAGGATAATTTACGAAATTTTAATGCTGATTTTTTTTATAAACGAAAGTATAGAACTGAAAGAAGAAGTATTGAATTACCTGCATATATTGATCTAATAAAAATCAGATTTTATAATACTTTTAATCTGGACTTGCGTAACAAATTCTTTGAGAAATATGGCTTATATCCTGTTGAATATAAGGATTTTAATAAGACTGTTGTTTTTGAAATAATGGATATGAATTCTTTTAATAATTTCATAAACCATATCCAGTTAATTATTAATAGTAAAGAAGGGACTTCTTATTATAATCAAGATTATAATTTACTAGCTCTAATTTATCAATTTGAATTTGTTGATTCAAAAGCAAGAGTTCAAACATATAGTAATGAAGGAGTTTTACTAAATTTGATAAAATCAATTAGTACAAATTCAGAACTACAAAAAGAGAGATTGTTTCAATATTTAAAAGAAAGCAATTTTCAATATTCGTATGATAAAGAGTCTCCTGATATGTTATCTATAGATTTGATTGATAGAAAGAATTTAAAATTTGTTGCCGATAATTTTGATATAATAAAAGCTATTATAAGTTCGAGGATTCAAAAAATCAGACCTGGTTATAATGGACCCATAAGAGATTATGATTTTGAAGTCAAATTAGTGAATTCTATTACTACAGTTGGTATTATTGACACTGGTGTTCAGAGAATTTTGCCATTAAAACCAATAATTTTAAATGAACATATTGATCATACTAATAATGGAGCTTTTTGGGATGAAGTAGGGCATGGCACAATGGTAGCAGGTTTGGTTGCTTTAGGTGAAGATTTTTATAAAGAAATAAAAAATGAATACAAGGCTAAATCAAAAATATTTGTAATTAAAGTTATACATAATGATAATGATCCTCTTAATATACCGAAATTAATTAGTGATATTCGACAGGTAAAAAGAAATCATGGAATTAGAATATTTAATATGTCTTTAGTTATTCCTGGTGCAAAAAAATATAATGAAACATATAGTCAATTTGCATATGAATTAGATAAACTTTCTTATGAAGAAGATGTTTTAATTTTTATTTCTGTCGGTAATTTTAGTGCCGAAAGTTTAAAAGCATTAATTGAAGAAGAGCCTCATCCCGACCATGATTATCCTGACTTTTTTTATAAAAGGGATATGACTACTCTAGTTCATTCATGTGAGGATACTAATATTTGTATTCCTTCAGAATCATTGAATAATATTTCTGTGGGAGCTTTAGCTGGAAATCTGGAAGAATTTGATAATTCTCATATAACTCCAAATCAAAGTTATCCTGCATATTATACAAGAAAGTTTCATTATGATTATTCTCAAAGTGTAAATGGACAACTAATCAAGCAAAAAAATAAACATTTAAACAAGCCTGATTTTATTTTTGAAGGAGGGGATTTGTTTAGCGAAAGATCGGGACTTGAAATTTTAAGATCTCCATTTGCTATGGAAGATAAATTTTATGGTCGTTCATGTGGAACAAGTTTAGCAACTCCTCTAGTTACATCCTATGCATCTGAAATATTAAATACTTACCCGAATTTAAAAACGCAGACTGTAAAAGCATTACTGGTAAATTCAGCAACATATTATAGTAAAAATAAGTTGCCTCATTTTAGGGAAAAACCGGATTCTTTACTTAAAAGCTTAGTTGGATTTGGCAGGCCTTTAAAATCAGATTTAATTTTTAATAGTAATAATTCTATTTCATTCATCATTGAAGATAATATTAAAATTGGTGAAATAATAAAAGTTCCAATAAACTTACCTATGTATTTAAAGGATAGTGGTAACAAATTACAATTTGATATTTCATTATGTTATAGTTTTATGCCAGTAAAAGATAATCAATTAGACTATAATCCGTTGCATATTTCGTTTAGTTTGACCAAAGATATTGATGTCGTAAAATTTGAGGATGGAATACAAGATGATTATGGTATAAAGAAGACAATTTCTTGGAGTGAAGATCACTTTGGTATTGATAATAGATTATTTTCAAATAGTCAATTTATGACTTATAGATTACAACCTACGGATTTTGTTAATATAGATGACACTTTAGCTTTATCTGTAAGATGTCTTACTAAAAATCAATACTTAAAGGAATTATCAAAAAGTAATCATTCATTCTCTATTGTTTGTAAAATTTCTGAATTAACTAGCAATAATGGAGTTAGTAATTTATACTCAGAGATGCTAGAGGTAAATGATTTTTTAGAAATTGATAATAATTTAGATCTGGATCTTGATTTAGAAAACTAGATGCCTATTGATTTTTTTTCAATATCAATTAAATTTTTCCAAACTGTAGTATCAATTTTAGGAGACAATACAAATTCAGGCTTAGTAACAGCAAATAGACTTCTTTTTATTGCTGTTACTAGCGTTTTTTGTATACTATAATAAGATAGACCAACACTATACTTAATTAATTTATTTGCTTTTAATTTATTATCAAAAGTAAAATTTCCATTTTTAAGTGTTAATGAAATTAAATCTGTTATTTCCTTTTCAGTAGGTAAATTAAAACCAATAGAAAAATCAAATCTTCTTAGTAAAGCTTCATCAAGCATTTCTTTTTGGTTTGTAGCGGCTATAACAATACTATTTTGCGGTAGATAATCAAACAGTTGTAAAATAGTATTTACAACACGTTTCATTTCTCCATGATCTTGATTATAATCTCTTACTTTTCCAATAGAATCAAATTCATCTATAAAAATTATACAATCTTCAGAAGCTGCTTTTCGAAATATTTTGGATAAATTTTTACTGGTTTCTCCCAATTTAGAAGAAACTATGGCTCCTAAATTAACTACAACCATCATTTTGTTCAATTCCCCGGCAACGACGTAAGATGCTAAAGTCTTTCCACAACCAGAAGGCCCATGTAGTAATAATTTATTTGAAACAGGTAGATTAAATTTCTGTAATAATTCTAATTTGTTATGCTCTTCAATAAAATAATTCAAATTTTCTATTACAGTTTTATCTGCAACGATATTATGAAGATTATAATCAGATGTTAATTTCTCTAGAATTAAATCTCCAACTTCTTTGTCTTCAATTCTGTTGAAATAAGAATCTGACCCAGTTTTAAGTAAAGAGGAATTTTTTTGATGTTGAAAAGATTCTTTTAATATAGACTGTAATTGAATAGCAAAATTTACTTTCTTGCTTTTTTTTGAATAATCAATAAATTCGTTTAAAGCAGACAATAATTTCTCCTGATCATTTTCAAGACCATATTTAGCAATATCTTTTATGTAATCAGATTGACTCATTGGCGCAAAAGTAATGATTTTTTTAAGTTTTTCTGAAATTTGTTCTTTGTAGAATTATTATTCCACTAAAATTTTATTTCTCATTCATTTTGTAGTTATCTTAGCTATTAACACACAAACCACCAATTATAATTTCTATCTTTGTTTTCAATCTAAATTTAGTATTATATTTTAAAATAGACAAAAAATATAAGCTATTTCTTTCTTTTTTAAATAAAAATATATCTTGTTCTCGATAAAAACATTTTATCGGCAATCGAGAACTTTGAAACTTTACAAGTTAACCTAAACGAAGCCTTCATTCACGTTACTGAAGCTAGTGATAGCTCTAACGCATTTTAGATGTTTTGGAAAAAATCGAAGATTTAAATCATCCCAATAAAAACCCAAACCCTGCAAATACCAATTTGCAGGGTATTTTTTTAGTATCAAATCGTACTTTTAATTCTGAGATTTTTTAACATTTTAAAGACATTATTTTAAGAATAAACTGATTTAAAATTCTTACATTACCACCTCAAAATAAAAGCCGATTAAAGATGAATATAAGCATCTCAGTAAAACAATTAGGAAAAAAACATCCGCTTCTTCAGGAAAAAAGTATAGCGCTGGCTATAGAAAATCCTGTTATTTCCACACAAAAACTAATCGAATCGATTGTAGATTATCAGGTGCAATTATTCCATGCTTCTTCCTTCGAGTTTGAGGACGAAGACAAAATCCATCTTCCAAAAGAAAATTACCTTCCCATTCTAACCGATACGGGAAAAGTGGGTTTTGGCGCACTTTATAACCACAATAAAGTAGATTTGGCAAAAGCGCAGGAAAATGCCATTGTAGCTTTCGAAGACGGTTTGTACGCTGTTTTCTACGGCGACGATCAGCTCGAAACCTTAACCGAGGAAATCGATTTATCCAAAAATAAAGCCATCACTTTTATCAGGCTTACGTTCTTGGCGGGAAGCTATTGGTAATTGTTGTGCGAAATTCTAAACCAACACACGTTAAAACAGATACAAGGAATCACAAAATAAATGAGAAAAAGAACTTTCATCAGTATAATTATAATTAGCGTTTTGTTTCTTTCGTGTAGTCAGAAAGTAAATGACTATTATTCTGGGTTCGTTGTCGATGAATTTGGAAAACCAATCGCAGATGTTTTAATTGAGGAAAATACAGAATCTAATCCACTGAAAACACATACAAATAAAAGCGGTTTTTTTAAGTTGAATAGAATTGAAGGTATAATCTGCAACCTAAGATTAATGAAAAATGGATATAAATCCGACACCATTTCAACTTTTAAAATTCGTTATGAATCGACAGGCACCGATGGAGATACTGAATATTTATCACTTCTCACAAGTGACACGACAAAAATTATATTGCAAAAACAATCCAACGATTTTTATAACGCAAAAGACTTGCTTGTAAGTGAAATTAAAGACATAAAAGAAATTCCATATATCCAAAACTGTAATGATGAAATTTTTTGGAATTTGGTCAAACAAGGAAAGAAAAATATCCCTGATTTAATTAACAAATTGACTGACAAAACTGTTTTAAAGGAAGTTTATGTTCCTATGTTTGGCGGAGAATATACAGTTGCAGATGCATCTTTAGTAATTCTTAATGAAAAAATAAAAGGTATTCCAATTTTCGAGTTGATAGGACAAAAGTTTAGTGAAGAATGTGGCTATTGTGCTTATTGGTATTATGTACGAGAAAAAACCGAAAATAGAATCCATTTGCAAAATAATTTAAAGAAATGGTATGAAGAAAATGAAAACAAACTTGTATGGGTAGAATCAAACAGTTCTTTAACTGGAGATTGTTTTTCGCCTGCAAAAGGACATTACGAAATTAAAAAATAAAGCACTAATCTGTTAATTGTCAATTTCAATGGCAAAAGTCAATTAAAAATTGAGAATTAAAAGTTAAAAAATTCAATGTTGAGGTTCGTTTTCAGAATCTAAAATCTACAGTCTAAAATCTAAAATAAAAAAACATGACAATTGAAGATTTATTAAAAAGTAAAGCAATCGAGAATCCGATTAAGAGGTTCAAGAAAGAATTGGAAGAAATTGTAAACAGTAATCTGGTTACGAAATTATTTTCTGGATCAAAACTAAAGAAAGAAGTTGCGGAGTTTGGTTTGGAGTTTCTTAAGCTTGACGACAATTATTACAGCAATTATATTTCGCTGGGTTCTAAACAGGCCGAAAAGTTTACAGCGCTGATAAAAGAGAATATTTGGGAAGACAAAAACTATTATGATCTTTTGGTTTTCTTTTTTGGGGAAGAAAATGCGGTTTATGTAAAAGAGGCCTGGAACAGATTGCCGCAAAAAATGTATCAAACGGGGTATTCCAGACGTTCTTTTAGAGCGCCAAACCACAAAAAATATCTGTTGGTCAATCAGGTTAATTTTCTGCGTTCGTTATTAAACGGAGCCAGTAAATACCATTATCAGGACTCGAAAACGGTTTATTATAATTTGAGTATCGAAGATCAGATTCGTTATGATACTGAGATTTCAAATTCGGGCAACCAATTCATGATTTGGTCATCGGCACTTGATTTGAATAAGGCGAATCTGTATCAGCTGTTTGAAGATATTATTTTCAATAAAGACCCACAGGGAAAAGTTTCCAGAAATATCATCAAAGCACTTTTAAACAGTGAGAAAAAAGAAAACTGGGAACTGGTAGAAAAATTATTGCTTTCGGCACAGCGTCAGGAAGGACTTCGTCAGGTTGTTTTAGAAGCGTTGGACGAAACTAGTATCGGCGCTTTGCAATACATGATCAAAGTGATTATCGACAATAAACTGAGCCGTTTTTCATCGGTGGTAAGAGCAATCGACACATGGACAGGTTTAGGCTGGGATGCTGAAAAAGAAACTACGGTTCGTAATATTCTGGATTTGGCTTACGGTTATTTTTCGAATCAAGAAACCATTCTGACAGGTATTCGTAGTAAAAATAATAACGAAGCCTATATGGCGCTTTGGGTTCAGGGCGTTTTGGATGTTGAGAAAACGGTTCCGTTTCTGCACGAATTATTAGAAAAAGGTTCGGTGGAAAAGAAATGTCTGGCGCTGAAATTTGCCGGAGAAACGCATGATCCGTATATCGAAATGCCACTTTATTTTAAAGCTTTAGACGACGAAAACCTTCAGGTTTTGGCATTTGCCGTTCCAAGAATGAACGCGCTTTTGGATGCCAACACCAAATCGAAATATTATATCGAAAATGCCGATTATCCGGATTTCTTCAATAAAGTCTATAATCTTGCACAAACGATAACCGTAAAAGAAAAAACTTTTGAAGGAAAAGTATTTTCATGGCTGAATGCGAAGTTCGAAAAAGATACTTTGTATTCGTCGGCCATAAATTTAATTGGCGATCATAACGATAGATTAGAACTTATTTTAAATCAGTTCGAAAGTTTTTCTATCAATTTAAGAGAAAAACTGACGCGTCAAATTCTGGGCGATTATTACTGTTATTCGTTTTACAGTTTTAAAAGTAATGAAGGAAAAGAGAAAAAAGCACCAACAGATTTCCAAAGAAGTTTTGCTTTAAGAATCCTGAAAGACAGGGGAGAATCGCTTGTAGCTTCGGCAATTTCCACCTTGAACAATCTGACGCTGACAGCTGACGAATTGGGAATTTTTCAGAAATTGTACAAACGTAAAAATTCCAATTTAAAGAAAAACCTAACGACGATTTTACTCAAACAGGAAGATCAAAACATTACCACTTTTGTAGATGCGATTCTGGAAAAAGGCGATATGGAACAGCGCATGTCGGCTTTGGATATTATGTTGCAATTGCAGAAAAACAACAAACTGACTGATAAAGTAAACGATTGGGTAAAAGCATATTCGGCAAGACCAAAAATTACCGAAAAAGAAACCAAATTTATCGAACAGTTAGAACCGTCGCAAAAGAAAAACATTCTAAGCGCCGAAAACGGATACGGTTTCTTTACACCAAATCAGGTCTCAGCTTATGAATTGCCAAAACCAGCTTCGGATTCTCTGTATTCAAAAGCAGTGAAAGCACAGCAATATGGTTTTTCAAAATCGATGCCTCATATTAAAAATGAAATTTCGAAACTGTATCAATTATTCGAAAAAAACCGAAATTATGAATACGAAATCGAAAACTACGATAACAGTAAACAAACGGTTTTACTTGGAAATACTTTCAGAACATTAAAAAATCTGAAAGACGAAAAAGACAAGGAAGCTTTGGCGACAAATTATCCTTTATACGAGGTTTGGTCTGGCTGGTTTCAGGATTCAGGATTAGACGAAAGAGATTTGTTTTTAATAACGCTGGTAAGCAATTGCGACCGAAAAGTTTGGCGTGATTTCCTTGAAAAACATGTTTTTTATTATAAAGAATTATTACCGCACCCCAATAAAAGAGGTTACGATTGGGACAATGCGATTTTGAATATTTTGAATGCTTTAAAGCTAAAATATGTCTTTAAAGAAGAAACAGATTTCCTGATTGATGCTTGTACGACTTTGTATGCCGATCTTCCGCAATCTGTTTTGGAGTTTGAATACAAACCGGGAAAAGACCAATATTATTACAATTCGGATAGTGGAAATGGCTGGCAGAATCAGGGCTTTTTTGATATTTATCTGAATAAAATCAGTTTAGCCGATTTAACTCCAGAACAGGAAAACAAAGTCTGGAATCTCTACAGATGGCGACAACTCAACGGATTGGAAAGAAACATTTCGTACTGCAAACCGCCAATTCATTTATACTGCACCGCTTTTGAACAAAAATTAATTACCGAAGGCGAATTGTACGAAGGTATTTTGGAACCGGAAAGAATTTCAGTTTTAACCAGCGAAAGCAAGCATTACAGACATTATGGAAGCGAAGAATTACTAAAAACGTTCCCATTTTTAGTTCCGATGATTGATAAAATCCGCGAAACATTTTTGGATATCGAAGTCAAAAGAGGCGATTCGAATACTTCGGTTACGCCTTTAGTTCAGAGTTTCCAGAAAATTTATGGCATTAATCGTTTGGTCGAAATGCTTACTGCGCTTGGAAAAGCAAGTTTGTACAAAGGCTATATTTATTCGTGGAGTTATACCGAATTGACGAAACAAAAACTATTCAGTTATTTACTGAAAAGATGTTATCCGTTAGAATCTGATACACAGCAAATTTTTAATGAAGCGGTTAAAAAAGCCAAAATCTCAGAAGAAAGATTGATTCAAACGGCGATTTATGCTCCGCAATGGCAAAAGTTCATCAGCAATTATTTAGACTGGAAAGGTCTGGATGAAGGAATCTGGTGGTTCCATGCGCATACTAAAACGGCAAGTTACAGCGCTGTAAATTCGGAACTGGAAAGTGAAATGGCGAAATTCTCGTCAATCGATTTACAGGATTTTAAAGACGGCGCGGTTGATAAAGATTGGTTCGTTTCGGCCTATAAAAAATTAGGCAAAGCCAAATGGGAAATGCTGTACGAATCGGCTAAATATGTAACAGACGGAAACGGACATCGTCGTGCACGTTTGTATGCAGACACAATTACGGGCGATTTGAAAATTAGGGAAGTTACCGCAAAAGTAAAAGACAAACGCGATCAGGATTATTTGCGCGTTTACGGTTTGGTGCCTTTGAGCAAAGCAAGTCCTGAAAAAGATATTTTGGCTCGTTACGAATATTTACAGCAGTTTAAAAAAGAAAGCAAAGAGTTTGGTTCGATGAAACAAGCGAGCGAAGCTTTGGCAATTCGTGTAGCTTTGGAAAACTTAGCCAGAAATGCGGGTTATCCGGATCCTGTTCGTTTGACTTGGGCGATGGAAACCAAACAAATTCAGAATATCTTATCTAAAGAAACGGAAGTTAAATTGGATGATGTAACGATAAGTTTGGTCATCAACAAAGAAGGAAAAGCCGATTTGGTTACTTTGAAAGGTGATAAAGAATTAAAATCGATTCCGCCAAAATACAAAAAAGACAAAGGAATTCTGGAACTGACCAATTACCGCAAAACCATGCGAGAGCAATGGACACGTTCGCGAAAAGGTCTGGAAGAAAGTATGATTCGTGGCGATGAATTCTTATTCGCAGAAATGCAGAATCTTTTCGAACATCCAATTATTTTGAAACATTTAGAAAAACTGGTTTTTATTTCCAACGAAAATCAAATTGGTTTTTATGTAGATGGAAATCTGGTAACGGCTTTAGGAGAAATGATTTCGTTAAACGAAAAACAGACTTTTAGAATCGCACATTGTTTTGATTTGCATAAAAATAATGTTTGGACAGATTTTCAGAAATATTGTTTTGACAATAAACTGCAACAGCCGTTTAAACAGATTTTCAGAGAATTATACGTGCCAACGCCAGACGAATTAAAAGAAAAATCAATTTCAAGACGTTATGCCGGACATCAGGTTCAGCCAAATCAGACTTTAGCATTATTAAAAGGAAGAGGCTGGAAAGTAGATTACGAAGAAGGTTTACAAAAGGTTTTCCATAAAGAAGGCTATCAGGTAAAAATGTACGCTTTGGCAGACTGGTTCTCTCCAGCCGATGTAGAAAGTCCGACTTTGGAAACGATTGAATTCCATTCATTAAAAGATTATAAAAATGTTCCTTTTGAAGAAATCAATCCGAGAATCTTCTCAGAAGTAATGCGTGATATTGATTTAGTAGTAAGCGTTGCCCACGTTGGCGGTGTTGATCCAGAAGCGAGTCATTCTTCTATCGAAATGAGAGCAGTATTGTTAAGAGAAACATTGCGTTTATTCAAAATCAAGAATGTTGAAATTACCGGAAACCACGCCATCATAAAAGGACAATTGGCAGAATACAGTGTTCATTTAGGAAGTGCGATTGTACATCAGGTTCCGGGTAAATATTTATCGATATTGCCAATTCATTCGCAACACAGAGGACGTTTGTTCCTGCCTTTTGCAGACGACGATCCGAAATCGGCTGAGGTAATGTCTAAAGTTTTATTGTTTGCCAAAGACAATGAAATTCAGGATCCGACTGTTTTGAGTCAGATTGATAAGACTTATGCGTAATTAGATATTTAGATTAGACCTGACAGGTTTTATCCTGAGGTTTCGGGACTGTCAGGTCTTAATAAACTTTTCGTAAATAAATAACACAGTATTTACTTTGTCAATTAACTGTTTCTTGGGGCACAAATTATTTTATACAATTGAAACTTATTTTGACGTAATTATAGCTTTTAAAAGCTTTTGTCATTTTTTGATTTTGATATTTTTAACTGACAAGGAGTTGGTTACATTTTATTTAAAAATTTATAAAGTTTACATGTAGGACGTTCTTGCCCGCAGAAGAGTAACCTGAAATTTTAATATTATCTCATCATGATAAACTAACAAAAGCAACAAATTAGCAACAAACAACATTAAAATAAATTATATAACTAAACTAATCCAGCAACAATGAACCTTATAGCGCAATTAAATGAATGGTATGAATTGGACGAACACAATCAAATAATTCATACCCTTGAAGGAATGCCCGAAAAAGAATTAACTTTTGAATTAAAAGGTCATTTAGGACGAGCCTATAACAATGATTCAGCGTATGACAAAGCTCTTAAAATCCTTTTATCAGAAAGTGAAAAAGGAGCAGAAGATGCATTGTGGAATTTCCGTGTAGGTTATGCTTATTATTGCCAATACAAACAAGACAAAGCCCTTCCTTATTTTAAAAAGAGTGCCTTATTAGGAGATAATACGGCAAAAAGCTGGGTAAATTCCTGTGAAAAAGATTTGGAATCTGCCTCGTCTCTTACATCAAATATGTTCCTGAACAATATGGACACTAATAACTTTAACGAATCAATTAAACCATTCTTTTGGGTCGAACACGGAAAAAGTGTTTCGGTATGTTTAAATGTAGGGCAATATAAAATTGAAATTTTCCAATCAAGAGAAGAAGAAGGTTTTGAAGGAAACGGTTATGATTGGGGTTCACTAGCAACTGTATTTTTAGAAGAACAAAAACCCGAATTAAGGGAAGTAGTTAAATTAGACCCTGAAGGAAGTATGTTTTGCGCTTATTCCTCAGATGCAGATGCACTAAAAAAGTTCATTCTATCTTTTAAAGAAGCATGTGAAAATGACAGTTTAATTCGTGATTTATTTTCACGTGCTGAATTAGATTAATGAGATCCCTTTTTCAGCTCTACAAAGTATTCTTAAAAGAACAAACTAATGAAACACATAGAAACATAGCTTTAAGTTTCTCAAAAAAGGAGACAAAAAGAAACTAGTTTCTCACACATAGCTATGTTTTTTATTGTAAAGTGAAACGACTTTGATAAGCTTTTTAATCTATGTTTCTATGTGTTAAAATAATCTGCGTTTCGCGTTAGCGAATCCGTAAAATCCGTGTCCAATTGAAAGATAAACCTTTACAGCACAATGAAAAAAAGACTTAAATATATTGAAGGTAATTCAGATAAGTTCTGGGAAATAAATGTTACCGGATTTGAATTTATGGTAACTTATGGTAAAAACGGAACGTCTGGAACTTCACAGACCAAGAGTTTTGGTACTGATGAAGAATGCTTAAGAGTAGCCGAAAAATTATTAAATGAAAAAATAAAAAAAGGATATTCTGAAAGTGGGGAAGTTACTGTTGTTGCTAAACCTAAAACGGCTAAAGAAGCTAATTCTGTTGCCGTTTTACAGGAGTACGACGATATTATTAAAGGAAAAGATATCAAGCTGTTGTTGCCTTTCTTAAAAGAAAATTCAAAAGGAAATATTGAAGCTTTAAAGAAACACATTAAGAAAAATAAAAGATATTGGACACAATACATCGATTTGTCTAAAGAACCTGAATTTCTCAGAAAGAACAAAACCAATAACAATTGGGGATCTTCATGGGGAACGAGAGGAGATTTTTTACAAAAAGAAATCATCACGTTAAGCGGTATTGCCTTATTTGACAAAACCGATATTAATTCGTGGGATGAAGCGCTTCAATTGTTAGATGAGGCGGATAACAAACCTTATGTATTAGAAGTTCTTCAATGGGCAAAACCAAACTGGCTGGAAACTTTTATTCTCGAAAAAGTGAGAAGATCAGACTGGTTGAGTTTTAGCTATTATATTCTACGTCAATTTGAAGAATTGGGTCTGATGCAGTTCAATTCAGAATTGTATGCGTTATGTCTTGCCAATACTAACGAATGGCGTGCTAGAGTCAAATCGAGAGCTTTTATCGCAAAAGTTTTAGAAGATAAAAAAGCGTATCAAAGAGATATTCCAGAGATGTTTAATTATGAAACTATTCTTCATACGATTTCGTTTCGGGATAATGACAAGCAAAAACATGATGAGTTTAGTACTTGGGCAATTATTTACAAAGAATTATTAGATCAGAAAAAAATGGATCGTGCTTTCTTTTTTGAGAATGCCATTCAGATTCAAACCAAGGAATGGAATAACAACCTTAAATCTTTTTTCAGAAAAAGAATCGAAGAGTTTAATTCGACAGAAGATGAACTGGTTGCTTTTCAGGAAAATATATTTTCGTTTTTACACAATGCCTATGCACCTATTACGAGTTACGGAATCGAATTGATAAAGAAAATCTACAGTCATCCTAAATTCAAAACCAAATCATTTTTAGAATGGCTGGAGCCAATGATGATGAGAAGTGATTGTAAAGCAGGAATAAAAAGCGTATTGCCAATTTTAGAAAAAATAAGCAAAGCCAATCCGAAATTAAACAATCAAATTGCTTCAGTCATTGCTGATATTTTTGTAATTGCCGATTTAACTTTACAAGAACGAGCAAGCAAAGTCCTTGTAAAAATTGGTTTGACAAAAGATAAAGCATTGAAAGAAAAATTGAGTTCATACGTGACTTTAATGCAGGGAAATATCAAATCTGGGTTAAGTCAGTTTATGGATGAAGGTTCATTGATTGCTGATGATACTGGTTTTGAAGAATACCAATTCAAAGCAAAAAAAGAATTGTTGCTGACAGAAGAAGTAACATTGCCAAAGGACTGGAATGAAATTTTGTTTCAGTTTGGAAATTTCATCGGCTCTGAGGAAGCTCTTGATACCGAAATCCTGATGAATACCTATATTCAGCAGAGAGATTTATTTCCCGAAGATTATAACTCACAGTTACAGCCTTACGAAAAACAGCTTCAAAAGCATTATTTTGAATCGAATCACAAAAATGTGATGAAGTCGTTTTTATCCCAAAAAATCGCAAATATTAATGCTGGATTTGACAGTCGATTTAAACATTATTCAAAAATAAATACCAATCTTTTAATCAAACCTTTATTGGAAAAAGTACAGCAAAAAATAGACTTAAATTCTAAGTTGCCATTGCTTTCTTTTCCAAGTCATAAACCGTATTGGGTGGCGCCCAAAGTTTTGTTAGAAAGGGTGATTGCTTATCAAAAAACAAATGAAGAGATTGATAATCTGGATTTGGCGATTGCGATTGCCAGAATGCCAAGAGAAAATGTAGAAGAAGCTATTCCGTTATTAGATCAGATTGAAGGCGAATTGAAACCGCTTTTATCATTTGCTTTAGGTAGAGAAGACAAACTAACGATTGATTCCGTTTCGTTGGTTTCAAAACTATTGGCAACATTAGGTAAAACCACCAAAGAAACCGGAATGCTGTCTTTATGGGCGGTTGTAGCGAGAACATTTTATCCAGACAGTACATTTGCAGAATTTGAGAATACCTATTTAAAAGAAGTTCCATTTGTGGTTTCTCCATTTGTGCCCGAGATAAGAATGAAAGAACAATGGAATGAGTGGAGAAACTATCAAACGAAAGAAAAAGAAAGATCAGCATCTTGGTACGAACTGCGTTTTGATATGCCCAACTATACCAAAATTCCAAATTATCTCATTTACAGTCAGGATATTTATACGAGATCAAACAGTTGGGATTACTGTTTAAATTATGCCGGAAACACCAATTATTGGCACAGTTTGACTCCGCAAAATTCAGATGCATTAGCAGTGACATTGTTGAATAATTGTAGAGTGACAGACGGTTCAAAACCTGAATTAAAAGGTTTTCTGGATGTAATGAACAGACCCGAATTTAGGTTTTCTGAAAACAGTATGATGTTGTTTGCCACCTGTTTTTTCCAGGAGAAAAAAGATTTAAGATTATTTGCTTCTGAAACTTTGATTAACCTGATTGAAAAACAAATTGTTGATATTAAAAAATTGGCTGAAAAAACAGCATTTCTAGCCTCTGAGAAATATGGTGCTTTTTCAAGATTAACAGATGGAATAATTATGCTGAAAGATATTTCTTTATTGCACAATAGTGCTTTGTTCCAGTTTTTTGATGTCTTTTTTGCCCGTTTGGATGTTAAAGATAAGCTTCCGACAAATTTCAAGAAAATGGTCGAAAATTATGTTGATGTTTTAATTAAAGTCAATCAAAAGCCATCAGAAAAAGCCATTGCCTTTTTTGAAAAATGGAAAGATAATGCATCGCTTAAATCATTGATTAAGCAAATTTTAAAATAAAGAAAATGACAGATTTACAATATAATTATAAAGGAGTTTCGACTTATAGCAAAACAAAAGGTGTCAATAATTTGGTTTTGGCACATCAAACCGAAATTGAAGAAGTCAATAATATTCCGTGTTTTTTCTGGGGAAGTCTTACAGATCCTTATGTAACGGCAAAATGCTGGAGTACGATTGCTAAAGTCGTTCGTTCAAGTTTTGGGCCGATTCCGCCAAGCCTTCGTGACCCAATTGTTTCTGCCGGATCAGAGAGACTTCGTTTTGAAGGATTTTCGTCCTGCAACGGAGTTTATGTTAGACTGGATATGAAACCTGAAGCTGTTGATGGCGAATTTATAGCAAACGGAACTACCAATGTAGATTTTAACGATCCAATGCTGAATGCACTGAATGCCATTCAGAAAAATGAAAAAGTAACCCTTGCCGTTGGTCAGCAGGACGTTCAGGTGATTACCAGCAAAGCAAAAGTAGTCGAGAAAAAAGTAACGTTACCCATGCGCTGGATAAAAGGCTTAACAAGTGTTCAGCTCTATCTGGCTGATATGGATTTGAAATTCGAACTCAATAAAATTCAAACGATTCAGCTATTTCAAAGTTTGCCAAAAGGAAATGTAAAAGGTGATTTCTTTATAACCAAAAGAGCCGGAAAATTTATGTTTTCGACTTTAGCTACACCAGACGGAGTTAGAATTGGCGGAGTACAAAGACTACGTTTGTTAGAAGGAATTTTGGCGATTGTCGATAAGATTTTTATTTACGAATCTGATGATAAACAAACCTGTGCGATTGTTTGTGAGTTTGGGAAAATGCAGTTACTGATGGCTTTTTCTCCAGATTCCTACCGAGGATTTTCGGGTGAAGGAAATGTATTGGAAACCATGACTGAAAATTTACCAATAGAATGGGTTTATGGTTTAAACAGTTTATTAAAATCAAATGAAATGTTTGATCCAACCATGCTTTCTATAGAAAATGATATTGATTTTGGAACTATGGATAACTTAACTTCTAATTTATCTTCAATGGGATTATTAGGATATGATTTAAGTGAAAAAGCCCATTTTTATCGACGTCTTCCGTTTAAAACAGAACGTATTTTGTCTTTGAACCCAAGACTTAAAAATGCCAAAAAACTGATTGATAACGAAGAAGTAGAAATAACAGAACGAAAAGCCAATTATATTGAAGCCAAAGTAAAAGGTTCAGGCGTAGTGCATAAAGTGATTATTGACAATGAGTTGCAAAGATGTACCTGTGACTGGTTTACGGCTTATCAGGGAAAACGCGGAATCTGCAAACATATATTAGCAGTAAAAATGACGATTTCTTAGTATTACAAATATAAAAGACGGTTTTATCTATATTCTTTTAAGCGATTAAAAAAAAGCTTTATTGTGTTATTCTTTTTCTGACAGTTCCAATTTGTTTTTTGGAAGTACTGAGGATGTTTGTTCCTTCCATTTACAGATGATAATCCAAAATCGGCTGAGGTAATTTCTAAAGTTTTGTTGTTTGTCAAAGACAATGAAATTCAGGCCCCGACTATTTTGGGGCAGATTGATAAGACGTACGTTTAAGATTTTGATTTGAGAAAGACCTAACAGGTTTCAAAAACCTGTTAGGTCTTATTATAATTTCAAAAAACAAATAGGAAACGGAATAAAATTATTATATCCGATTATTTAAATATGCAGTAAATTTACTTGTTGATGGATAACGAAGAACGTTGGCACAAAATCAAACATTCTACAACCAAATAACGCATGATAGAACAACATTTTTTGAAAAATATTTTTAAAGTGAATGACTTTTCAAACGAAGAGTTGGAAACGATTATTTCTAAATTCAAACAAGTAACTTTTTCACAGAATGATTATCTGTTAAACGAAGGAAAAACCGAAAATCATTATTGGTTTATTGAAAGTGGTTTTGTGCGTTCTTATGTGGTAGATACAAAAGGCAATGACATTACCACAAATTTCTATACCGTTGGAGATATTGTTATCGACTGGACTTCTTTTTTTCTTAGAAACCCAACTAGAGAAAACATTCAGGCTTTAACAGATTGTGTGTGCTGGCAGTTAGACTTTGAAACTTTTCAGCAACTTTTTCACAGTATACAAAGTTTTAGAGAACAAGGACGAACCACACTCGTAAACAGTTATTTTTTATTGAAAAAGCAAAGTGTATCTATGATTGCAGATCAAGCCAAAGAGAGATACATAAAGCTTGTAAAAGAAAAACCACATATTGTCCAAAATATTTCCCTAAAATATATTGCTACCTATTTGGGTATTACTGACACTTCATTAAGTCGTATTCGAAAAGAAATTTCAGGCAAATAGTTTTCTTGCCCTATGGCAAGTTTTATTTTTTTTGATGAATGTAGGTTTGCATGGTTAATACTTCACAAAATAAAACTTTAAAGAAATGGAAAATGAAAACAATATTTGACGCCAAAACCGTTGCGGAATTAGTAAGCAGAATAAATTCATTACAAACAACCAGTAAAGCCCAATGGGGAAAAATGGATGCTTACCAAATGCTGAAACATTGCACATTGAGCGAAGAAATGTTTCTGGGCAAGAAATTGTATAAGCGTTTATTTATTGGCAAATTATTTGGAGGTTTGGCTTTAAAAGGCATTCTAAAAAACGAAGACCCAATAAAAAAAAATCAGCCCACACATCCCGAAATGAAAGTTACAGGTACAGGAAATTTTGAAAACGAACGAACCAAATGGATTGAACTTTTGCAGGCTTATGCAACGTTCTCCAACTACAAATTCATTCATCCGTTTTTCGGAAAAATGACAACAGAACAAATTGGGAATTATGTTTACAAACATACCGATCATCATTTAAGACAGTTCGGTCATTAAACATTTGCTATGCTATCATTAATTTTTATTATCATAACTCTTTTGTCTTTTCTCCTATTTTATTACGGAACAGGTAAGAACAAAAGGGTTTTGCTTGTAATTCCTCTATGGATACTAATAGTGGGTGTAGTTTCGTATAGCGGATATTTTACAAACACTTCGGTAAAGCCACCAAGATTTTTAGCAGTAATGTTGGCTTCAATCTGCTTATCGATGTTTCTATTTAAAACAGTAAATAAAAATAAGCTCAATATCAACTTATTATTAGCCATTCATACACTTCGATTACCAGTCGAATTGGTACTTTATAAATTGTTTCTTCTAAAAAAGGTTCCCATTTTAATGACTTTTAAAGGCTGGAATTTTGATATACTGATTGGTATAATGGCATTGTTTTTACTGTTCTATTCTTGGCGCACAAAAAACAGATTGTCCAAAATATTCATTTTGATTTGGAATATATTGGGACTTGTTTCTTTGACAACAATTGTTGCTATTGCTATACTTTCATCTCCATTACCTTTACAATTATTAGCATTTGACCAGCCCAATATTGCGGTATTGCAATTCCCATTTATTTACTTACCCGCTTGCATTGTTCCAATTGTTTTTGTCTCACATCTTTTGATAATCCAAACTAGCAGACGCAATTGACTATATTATTTCGCTTTACAAAATGTTCTTCAAAAATTAAGAGATTGCTTCTGTAAAATTCGTGTCTAAATAGAATTAATTTCAAGATTGAAATACCAATTAAAAATCAAATCACATAGATATTAATTTGCGGAATACTTTGTTGTAAATAATTTAATTTCAGAAAAATTTGTTAAATTATCACAAAATATACTACATTTGTCCCCGTAATTAAAAAACAGAAAAATACATATGAGACTTTCAACAGCAAAATATTTTGACCACTTAGCAGGATCACTTCCGGCTAAAGTATCAGGATGCTATATGTATTTTTATGAAATTAAAATGTAAAATTTAGAGTCAAACTCATCATAAAATAGAAAAAGCGTCCACATTGTAGGACGCTTTTTTTGTTTTAGACAATTTGATTTCGTCGAATAGTACAAAAAGGAGATTGAAAAATGATTAAAAAGAAATATTAACTAAAAAAACTAAAAAAATAATTGACCAAATGTTTAATGACTAATCAAAATAGCGAAATATAATCTTGAGAAGTAATCTAATGAGTAACAGTCATTTGATAAAAAGATGAATCTGCACCAGTTTGCGGACAGGATTTTCTCTGTTTTAATTTTAAGTTTAACTATCTGAAAATCAGAAAAATAATCTTAAAAAATATTTGGAAATATGATTTTTTAGACATTATCTTTGCCGAACAAAATTGAAACACAGCGTTTCAAATAATAACAAGAATTTTTAAAATATAATACAGTATATAAAATGGCTTTACAAAATAAAATATCATACGGATTACCAGGAAGCGCAAGATTCGATCTTGGACGTTTCACAATGCAGGTGCATCAATATAGGCAATAGGATAGTTATATCACGTTGAATTTTGTAAAGCACCTTTGATCGGGTGCTTTTTTTTATGCCTATAGTTTTGCCGCGAAGGCACAAAGTCGCAAAGATTTAATAAGCGTAAAAAAAGACTTAGTGGCTTAGCGCCTTCGTGGCAAAACAAAAAATAAATGATTTTGTAGCTCAGTTGGATAGAGCGTCTGCCTTCTAAGCAGATGGTCGAAGGTTCGAATCCTTCCAAAATCACTCGTTCTCTAGAAGGAACAGGTTCATTGGGGTTACTGGCTAACCTTCCCGATTGTCTCTCGGGAGAAACGGGTTCGATTCCCGTATGAACCGCTTTTTTTTAAGATGCTGAGGTTCTAAGATACTGAGACTCTCAGAATTTTAGATGCTGATAAGGCCTAGATTCAAAGATTTGGAAAAAAACTTAGTCTCTTAGAATCTTAGCAACTCAGAATCTTAGAAAAACTGGGAAGATAACGGTGGTTGTTTACCTGCCTTGGACGCGGGAGGTCGCAGGTTCGAATCCTGCTTCCCAGACAAATATTGAAAATGCCACGAAGGCACAAAGTCGCCAAGACGCAAAGAAAAAAACTTAGTGCCTTTGAGCCTTAGTGGCAAATTTTTAAAAAAAATAGTAATGAAAAAGATAAGCACATTATTCGCTAAAGATCCAAACGATTTAGCAAGAGTAGTAAACAAGTTAAACGCAGAAAATGACTGGGTAATGAACGGTGAAGCAATTGCAACTAGAAAATTTGACGGTACAGCGGTAGCAATCATTGACGGAGAATTATTCAAACGATTTGATGCTAAAAAAGGACGTACAATTCCAGCGAATGCAATTCCGTGTCAGGAAGCAGATGTAATTACAGGTCATCATCCACATTGGGTAAAATGTGATCGTATAAAGTCTGAGGATAAACATTTCTTTGAAGGTTTTGATCATTTAGAATTGAAAGCAGATGGAACCTACGAATTATGCGGGCCAAAAGTACAGGGAAACCCTGAAAACTTAGAAAAACATACTTTAGTTAAACACGGTTCAGAAGTATTTGATTCTCTAAGTTTTGATTTTGACGAATTGAAAATGTTCTTATTGGAAAATGATATTGAGGGAATTGTTTTCCATCATATTTCAGACGATAGAATGTGCAAATTAAGAAAATCAGATTTTGGTATTAAACGATTAAAAATGGAAG
This sequence comes from Flavobacterium panacagri, assembly GCF_030378165.1. Classification (NCBI taxonomy): domain Bacteria; kingdom Pseudomonadati; phylum Bacteroidota; class Flavobacteriia; order Flavobacteriales; family Flavobacteriaceae; genus Flavobacterium; species Flavobacterium panacagri. The sequence continues at coordinate 5,575,414 of NZ_CP119766.1, read as the reverse complement.
TAGTTTAAAGGATTTTGCCACAAAGGCTCAAAGACATAAGTAAATAAAAATTGCGTCTTTGCGAGATATTGACAAAGTAATTTAAGAAAGCTGACGAGCATTTTTCACGCAAAGTCACAAAATGAAAGAATCAAATTAAATATTTGTGCCTTTGAGTCTTAGTGGCAAAAAAAGTAACATTAAAAAAGTAAAAGTTATGAAACATTTATACAATAGAATAGCGCTTGTTGGAATTGAACAGGAAGAATATGACATCATAAAAGCCCAATATTCGGGACACATTATCTGGCATCAGTCGATACCAAAAATTGTAGTGAAAGATGAAATTCTATATATAGAAAAATCTAACGGAATTGGCATGTTGCCGGTTGATAAAGTGGTCTATTACGGAATTTATGATAATGACTTTGACTTTATTGCAGGTCTTGCGATCTGGGGTGGCGATTGTTATCCAAAAGCTTCTGCGATGTTGGATTGCCGATTTAAAATTCCGTGTCTGGTAAAAGCTTTATCTCTTTCCAGATTTAGTGCTCCACGCGGATTTGTAAGTGCCGGCGCTTCTGTCAATACAACGGGTGATACTGTTGCGAAATGGGGAAACTGGCATTGTGGCGAAAACAAACATCGTTTTACAGGAGAGTGGGAAAGTGAATTTACTGCTACCATCGAACCTTTTTATGAAGGAGAAGCTGTTCGAATCATGATGATTGGCGATACCTATTGGCAGATTAAACTGGAAGGCGACGACTGGTTAAAATCAATTCATCCGGACGATGCGACTTTTATGACTGTAGATCAGGACTTGTTAGAAGATACGATTTGCATCAGGAACACTTTGCAAATGGATATGATTGGAAACGATTACATCGTAGCCAAAGATGGTACTAAATATTTATTAGAAGTAAATCATATTCCTAACATAACCCGATTTGAAGAGGTGAGGCAAGTTTATTTGTCAACTGTTATTGAATGGATTAAATAAAATTTTGCACTGCGCAAAATAACTGCGCAGTGTAATTTGAATATTTGAATAAGAAATAAAAGAAGTTCTTTTAAAAACTGAAATACAACAAAGTTTAGGCTTTGTTTAAAAATATCAAACAAGTCCGGTTGAGTGTTTCTGTATAGCACCATTGTAGGGAACTTTTCGCAGGAGCGGATTATGTTTTTCTATGCAACTTGATTTGGAGGTTTTGATGGTTTTCCAAAAAACTATCACACACAAGGGATCTAAGGGTTGTGGGTTCGAATCCCACTCGCAGTAATGTGGTAGTTCAATCAGGATAGAACATTAGAGTGTTTATGTAGGTTCGAGTCCTGCACCGAGTATAACTCGGTTAGACAAATTGGTAAGTCAACAGACTGAAAATCTGTAAACAGTAGAGACCATCACTCTTAAAAAGATGACCAGTTAGAAAAACTGATTTGTCTTTGTCAGTGAAACTAAGAATTCCATCCCGAGGCTTCGGGACTGAAATTTCACACTCATGATAAAGCCAGTGCGGAAAGTACTGTTTTTTGAAACACTTGTTTTCTTTTCGGTTTGATTGTTAAAATGATTTGGGGATCATGAAGACAAAAGATAATCGCAAACGACTCAGGTAAACAAAGGACAACTTTTCACCCGCTTTTTTCGGAGGATAAAGGCAAGGAGGTTTTTATAAAATTAGAGTAAAGAGAATAGAGAATAGAATAAAGATAATAGAGGATGAGGGTTTTTATAGATTTCGGAACATGAAACTTTAAACCTGAAACCTGAAAGAAAATAACCATGATAAAGAAAATTAATATCGCAGCATACCAAGCGGGCTTGGTCTTCGAGAACAGAAAATTAGTGAAAGTATTAGAAGAAGGTTTACACTGGATTTTTGGAAACAAAAATGTGTTAATCTACGATATGAATGCCGTTTTTCAGGCTCCATTTGAATTGAATATTTTATTGGAGAATGAAGTTTTGGCTTCAATGCTTGAAATTGTTGAGGTTGCCGATAACGAAATTGTATTACAGTTCGTGAACGGAAACTTTAAAGAAGTTTTAACTCCAGGAAGATATGCTTTCTGGAAAGGAATTGTGAAAAATGAATTCACAAAAGCTGATTTGTCAAAAATCGAAATCACAGAAGACATTAAGGTAAACTTATTGGAAAATGTAAAAATGAGATATTTCGTAAGAAAGTTTGTGGTAGCAAGCAATGATAAAGCATTGTTGTTTGTAAACGGAACTTTTGTAAAAGAGTTGAAATCTGGAACGCATTACTTCTGGAACAACGCGATTACAATCGAAGTAAAAACAATCGATATGAGACAACAGCAAGTTGAAATATCAGGTCAGGAATTGTTGACTAAAGATAAAGCAGGATTGAGAATCAATTTCTTTGTGAGATACCAAGTGGTTGATATCATGAAAGCTTTGATAGAAAACAAGGACTTTGAAAAGCAATTGTATGTAGCAATGCAATTGGCTTTAAGAGCTTTTATCGGAGGTTTGACCTTGGATGAATTGTTAAACAAAAAAGATGCTATTGCCGAAGAAATTTTGGCAGAAGTGGCTTCAAAAATTGAAAACTTAGGTTTGAAAATTTCAGATGCCGGAATAAGAGATGTAATTCTTCCAGGTGATATGAAAGAAATCATGAATCAGGTTTTGGTTGCAGAGAAAAAAGCACAGGCGAACAGCATCATGAGAAGAGAAGAAACTGCTTCAACAAGAAGTTTATTAAACACAGCAAAGCTGATGGAAGAAAACGAAATGTTGTGGAAGTTGAAAGAGATGGAATACGTGGAAAAAATCGCAGATAAGATTGGTGAAATCACTATATCCGGCGGTGGAAACGTAATTGGTCAATTGAAAGAAATCTTCGTAAAGTAAAAAGAAAACGTTAGCAGTTAATGTTGATAGTTTAAGTTTAATAATAAAAATTTAAGGATGAATCAAGAAATAGTTTTTACGTCGTGCCATCAGTTTGGTCAGGACGGTACAGTTGAGCTTAGTGAATCTGCGTTTGCCTCGATTAATGAGGTAAATGCGGAGCACATTAAGCAATGGAAAGAGAAGGTGAAATCTAGAGATTATCTCATTTAGAGGTATTTATCCAGTAAGGTAAAGGTGTTTTTAAAGCTTTGCAGACTACTGGAATCTCAAGAACAACCTTGTTTTTCCTGAGATTCCTAAGAATTGCAAAAGAAAAATACCATGCAAAACAATACACTAGAAAAATATAAAAAAGCAATTAGAAATAAATACGAGAAAGAAAAAGGAGGGCAATACTTTGATTATTTGTACAAGCCTTCTCGTGGTAAACTTCGTGATTTGTGCTGGCTTATTTTCGAAAATAATCCAACGAAGGATGACTTGAATGTCTTCAGTAACTTCCTGTCTCTGGATTTTGATCACACCAAAAAGAATAAGTTCAAGGAGAAGAAAGATAAATTCAGACCTATTGAAACTTTCTTTAAAGGAGAAACAGATCTGTCAAACATTGACGCTATAAACATGGCGGCGATTATGGTCGATTTTGAGTCAAGACCTTTCAAAAAGTTTTATGAAACGTCTAAAAAAGAAGAAGCAAAACCAGCAAAAAAGCTTGAAAAAGTTAAAGCTGTTATGGAAAAGAAAAATGCTCTGAAAAAAGAGAAGCCTGAAAAAAAATCTAAGAAAAGAAGTTTCTTTCGAGATATTAAAAGCATGTTTTTCTAATCTTTCTGCCACAAAGGCGCTAAGTCACAAAGTTTTTTTAGCCACTGATTAAAAGGATTATAAAAAATCTGGTAAATCAGCTAGAGAATAAAACCTTAGCGTCCTTTGTGTAACCCGATAGCTATCGGGATTGCTCTCTTTGCGATTAAAAAATCTCGCAAAGACGCAAAAGCGCAAAGTTTTAGCCATAGATTAAAGGATTAATAGATTAAAAAAATCTGCTAAAATCTGCCAAATCTGCGTGAAACAATTCTTAGCGTTTCTTTGCGTATCCCGATAGCTATCGGGATTGCGCCCTTTGCGGTTAAAAAATATAAACACAATTATTTAAAAATTTTAAAAAATGAAAACTACAGATAAAATCATTATTATTGATTTAGAAGCCACATGCTGGCAGGGCGCAGTCCCGAAAGGCCAGCAAAACGAAATCATCGAAATTGGATTAGCGGTTTTGGATACAGAAACAGGAGCAATCAGCCAGAATAAAGGCATTTTAATCAAGCCACAGCGTTCCAGTGTGAGTCCGTTTTGTACAGAACTGACAACTATTACTCCCGATTTACTGGACAAAAACGGAGTTTCTTTTGAAGAAGCCGTAGATTTATTAATCGACGAATACAATCCGGATTTGTACACTTGGGCAAGTTACGGTCAATACGATTTGAATATGCTAACGAAGCAATGTAAATCGTTTGGTATTCCCTATCCGATGGGAGAGGAACATATCAATGTAAAAGAACATTTTGCCGAAAAGTTTGGCTTAAAGAGATCGACAGGAATGAATGGCGCTTTGCAATTATTGAATATTCCACTGGAAGGAACACACCACCGTGGCATTGACGATGCTAAAAACATCGCTAAGATCTTGCATTGGTGTCTGAAGAATTAAAATCATTTAAACCCATTCTCCAGCAGCATTATAATTATTTGGAAGATAAGTAAGATACTGCACCATTCTTGGATTTTCTCCCTTATTGGGTGTTGCACAGTGTGGTAGAGCATTGTGCCAAATGATAAAATCTCCAGCATTACCAATTATTGGTTTTGCTTTTAAAGTTTGTAATGCTTTAGTTCTTGGATTTTCATGGGGTTCTAACTCGTCGAGCCATTGATTAATTTGGTTATGAAATCCTGGTACACAGTGAAATGCACCATCATTTGAGCCACAGTCGGTTAAATATAGCAGTCCTTGAAGCCCAAAAGTAAGAGGTTTTTTTAAACTCATATCCCAATGAAGCGGACTTCCCATAAAAGTAAAATGAGCTGTTTCAGGCGGATTAAAACTTACTTTATCTATTGTTTTGTAGATATTTTTAGTTTTATAAAGCTGTTCGTATGCCTTTTTTATCTTAGGAGAAAAACGGTTACGGTTTAAAGTTTCATGGTCAGAAAAATTAAGCATGAGGCCTCTTTGGTTTTCATGCTGGTTATACCAGCTTTCTTTTTTATTTGGATCCATTTTCAGGTATTCCCAAATGGCTTTTTGTGTGTCATCACAATCTTTTTTTGAAATAACATTTTTGACAACGACATAACCATTTTGATCCCAGAATTCAAGATCTTTTTCTGATAAAACATTTTCGATTAAATCGCTGGTCGCATAAACTGCGTTTCGTTTTCTGTTTTCGATCCATATTTTAAAGGTTTTAAAATCAGGTTTTTCGAAATATAAGAAACGTAAAGCGTCCTCCATACTGATGCCTATATCATATAAGGTTTTAATAGTTTGATCCCAGTTTGCATCATTTGAATCAGCATTTTTAGGGTCTATTGCACGCTTCCATAATTGTTCAAGGGAACTCCAAGGCATAGTTTTAGATTTTAGTAGCTGTATAACCAAAAGTACGGGATTTATGTTTAGTTATTCAAAGTAAAAATACCTGTTTTAGATATAAAAAACGGCTGTCTAATGACAGCCGTTTCCATTTGGTTATATTACTTTGATTTAATTCTGACCATAAATTTTAGCATAAAGATCTTTGTAAATCTCTTTAATGATTTTACGTTTTAATTTCAACGTAGGCGTAAGCTGTCCGCCGTCGATTGACCAAACATCTGGAGTAAGCTCAAAACGTTTTACTTGTTCCCAATGTCCAAACTTTTTATTGATGCTTTCCACTTCTTCATCGATTCGTTTAATAACATCTGGATTAGCACTAATTTCGGCATCGGTGCTTCCTAAAGTAATTTTGTGGATTTTTGCCCATTCTTTTACGAATTCGAAGTTTGGCTGAATAAAAGCTCCAGGCATTTTTTCGCCTTCACCAATAACCATAATTTGCTCAATAAAACGAGATTGTTTCATGGCATTTTCAATCATCTGTGGCGCAATATATTTACCTCCTGAAGTCTTGAACATTTCTTTTTTACGATCAGTGATTTTTAAGAAACCTTCACTGTCAACTTCTCCTATATCTCCTGTATGGAAATAGCCGTCTTGTAAAGCCTCAGCTGTTTTTTCAGGATCTTTAAAGTAGCCTAACATTACATTAGGACCTTTTATTAAAATTTCACCATCTTGGGCAATTTTAACTTCCAGATTACGAATTGGTTTCCCAACAGTTCCAATTTTAAAACCTTTGTTTCTTTGGTCGTTAACCGCAATTACAGGAGAAGTTTCCGTTAAACCGTAACCTTCCATGACCGGAATTTCTGCAGCAGCAAAAACTCTTGTCAAACGAGGCTGTAAAGCGGCACTTCCAGAAACCATTAAATCAAGATTTCCTCCCAAACCTTCTTTCCATTTACTGAAAATCAATTTGCGGGCAATTTTTAACTGGAATTCATACCAAGCTCCGTTTGCTCCGTATGGTTCATATTTCAAACCTAAATCGATGGCCCAGAAAAAAAGTTTTTTCTTGATGCCGGTCAATTCAGCTCCTTTAGCATAAATTTTATCGTATACTTTTTCCAAAAGCCTTGGCACGGCTGTAATAACAGTTGGTCTTACTTCTTTTAAGTTATCACTGATTTTATCAATAGATTCTCCAAAATATACCGAAACGCCATAATATTGATAGATGTATAAAATCATTCTTTCAAAAATATGACAGATAGGCAAGAAGCTTAAAGCCGTACTTTTCCCCGGATCAAACGGAATTCTTGGTGCACTGTCTAAAACATTCGAAACAATGTTTTGGTGTGAAAGCATAACTCCTTTTGGTCTTCCAGTTGTTCCAGAAGTATAAATAATCGTTGCTAAGTCTTCCGTTTTAATACTGTCTTTTCTAGCTTCAACTTCATTTTGATTACTTTCGTCCGCGCCCAAAGTCAAAAGTTCGCTCCAGTGTTTACATCCTGGAATTTCGTTAAAAGAATAAACTTCTTTTAAGGTTGGAACATTGGCTTTAATTGCATTTACTTTTTGTAAAACTTCATCATCTGAAACAAAACAGTAAATACTGCCGCTATGGTTTAAAATATATTCGTAATCTTCCTCGGCAATGGTTGGATAAATGGGAACATTCTGAGCACCTGTCTGCAAAATACCAATATCCATAATATTCCATTCGGTTCTATTATTGGAAGAAATTAATGCAATTTTATCATCTTTCTGAACGCCCATGCGCAATAATGCTCTCGAAACAGCATTTGCTTTTGCAATATATTCCTGGCTAGATGTTTTTTCCCATGCTCCATTTTTTTTAGTAGCAAGAGCAACGGGAAGGTTGTAAGTTTCTTGTTGATAATAGGGAAAATCAAAAAGACGTGTGATTGAAACCATGTTTAATATATTGAATTATTATTGCAAATTAAATAAAAATTGGGTAGGATTTTTAAATTTATAAAATTTAATCGGAAGTTTTGCGAGTACTATTGAAATTCAACGAAAACGTTTTCTTTTTTATAGAAAATAAGGATAAAATTGACTGAATTTTTAATAAGAAGCCCCTTTTTTATCTTTTATTGAACATTGTAATCCACATAATCTTTTACTCTTTCACCCATTAAGAACATTTTTTTCTTGGTAAAATGAATAGAAAATTGAGAATAAAACCATTCTTCGCTGTCATTTGGTCTGTACCAGAAGGTGTAAGAAGCGCTGTTAAATCCTTCTTTAAAAACAGGAACGCCTTCCTCAGTACACTCAATTCCCCAGTTGATTTTTTGTTTGCTTAAATCTTCTGCTTGAATAAAACCTGTTCCATCTGGATTTAATACCGTAATAGGTTGTTTTTGATTTAAAGGTGCGTAAGTTCCTTGAACAGGATAACCAATTGTAGTGGTGATGTAACGCTCTTTAGAATTGTGTTTAATTTGATCTACCTGAACTTGGGCTTGTAATTGAAAAGCAGTTAAAAATAAGCTGCAGATAAGTAATTTTAAAAATTTCATTCTATGTAGGTTTAAGTGTTTTTGGAGCTCGAAAAAATCTAGTGGTACATTTTTTCTGTGGCTAATATAGTCCAATTTTTTAATAGAACTATGACTTAAAAATACAAGAATGAAATTTTTAATTTTTAGGGCTTTTTGAAGCCTTTTTTATTCTGTCGAAAACTGATTTTCTAATAATTTTTCTTTAAAATCAGATTTAAAAGTATAAGCGAAAGTAACCATCAAAGCACGGGTGTCTGATTTAGAAGTTCTGTTATTACTAAATAATAAAGTATTGTTTTTGTAACCGCTCTCTAAAGTATTAAACATATCGGTTACCACTAAGCCCAAACGGGCATTGCTTTTTCCTAATTTCTGTTGAAAACCCAAATCTACATTATAAATAGGAATTCTTTTTCCTTGTGCAGTTGCTACTGAAGAATTGTAATTTCCAATGACTTGAAGTTTTCCGCCTTTCCAAGGAGTAAAATTATTAATCATTTTTCCGTACCAGCTAAAAGCACTTTTTACAAAATCTTCGGCTTGATCCAGATTACCAGCATTGATGTTTTGCTGGAAAGCAGTTAAGCTCAGATTGGCATCATAAAAAGAAAAAGGTTTAAAAGTAAAAATACTTTCAAGTCCATACGTAACGGTATTGCTAATATTTTGAGGCTGTAACAAAATGACTCCATTATCTTGTAAAATACCATATTGTCTAATAGTATTATTAGCATTTCTGTAAAAAGCATTTCCTGAAAAAGAATAATGATCCCATTCTTTGTTATAGCTTAATTCTACAATATGAATAATTTCAGGTTTTAAGTACGGATTTCCTCCATGCGGATTCAAAGCATCGGTAATATCAATAAACGGATTTAAATCATCTAAATCTGGACGATTAATTCTTTTGCTGTAACCCAATTTCAAAAACTCATCTGATTTTAAATTCAGTTGAACAGAAGCCGAAGGGAAAATTTTTAAATAATGATTTGAAAAACTATCATTTCCGTTTTCTGTCTTCCCATTATTTGAAACTTGCTCAGCACGAAGTCCAAGATTGTATTTCCATTTTTTGTTTTCTTCTGAACCCGAATAGGAATTCCAAAGTCCATAAACAGCATTTATTTGTTCATTAAAATCAAAAATGGTACTAACTAGAGGATTTACGACATATTCATTGTTAATTAAATCTGCACTTTGAAAATCAGAATTAAAGAAACGGAAAGTACCTTTATATCCTGTTTCAATCATAGATTTAGCTGCAATAGGAAAAGCATAGTTTAAAATAGCATTTGAGATATTTTCTTTTTCGTAATTATGCGTTCGCTGCCAAAAAGTATCACCAATAAGGTTCTGGTTTTCATCATAATTATCAGTATCAATATTCGTATTTTCTCTATGAAAGTTATATGAAGTTGTAATGCTTGCGTTTAAACTTTTTCTTTCATCAGAAAATTTTCGATCATAATTAAAAGCAAATTCCGCAGCTTTAGAACGTTCTAATTCTAAGGAATGACGTTTGTTACTGGAATAAAATTGATTAGAACTATTAGAAATATCCGTTTTTAGAGTTTCGTCATTATCCTGACTCTCCATGTTTCCAAGAGCTTCAAACGAAAAAGTATTTTTTTCATTAGGCGAAAAATCAGCATTGAATTTCAAGTTCTGTAAACCTTCAGTTCTTTCATCGTGTCTGTTTTGATTGATGAAATGTTCATCATCAATAAAATAATTGGTTCTTTCGCCGTTTATACTTTTGGTTCTTCCAGCAAAACGATTGTCATAAGCAAGACCAACATTCCATTTGTCTGTTTTATTATTTAAAAGAACAGAACTGTTCATTCTTCCTTTTGCACCAAATCCACCTCCAAGAACGGCGGCTCCATTTAATCCATTCAGATTGTTTTTCTTCAGTTTAATATTGATGATACCGCTTTCTGCATTCGCATCATATTTTGCGGTTGGACTTGTAATAATTTCGATGCTTTCAATACTGCTTGCTGGAATCTGATTCATATTGGTAATGGCAGAATTTTTTCCATTAATTAAAATCAAAGGTGTTTTTCCTCGTAGCGAAATTGCATCATCGGCATCAACAGAAACAGTTGGAATATTCTTCAACATATCAATTGCTGTTCCGCCGGATTGAGAAATATTGGAAACAGCATTAAAAACAAAACCTTCATTGGTTTTTTGAATTTGCTTTTTCTGAGAGTTTACAACAACAGTATTTAAAAGGTTGGTATCTTCCTTTAAAATAATATTTCCTAGTGAAATAGAAGTTCCAGTATATTTTACTTTTTGAGTGAATGTTTTAAAACCAATCAATCGAAGTTTTAGAATATAATCTGATGGATTGATATTTTCCAGAATAAATTTTCCAGTAGCATCTGTAACAGCGTATGCGGTTGTCTTGGTTGTATCAGCAACGGGCTTTAAAATAACATCCACAAATTCGATTGGTGTTTTTCCATCTGAAACGGTTCCGTTTATAGTATTAGTTTTTTGACTAAAAGAAGATTGGCTTATAGCAAATAGTAGAATTGCAGCGACTAAATTTTGTTTCCATTTTTTCATGAGACAAAGTTATTTATCGCATGAACTACAGCCGAATAAAGTGCCTTAAGATATTATTAAATTAGACTTAGGGCTTATTAATGGTTTTCTTTAAATGAAATTAAGATTCTAAAAAAGGGTGTTTTTCCCCTTTCAAAAACAGGAAAATGTATAGATTAATTCAAAAGGTCAAATCTTACTTTTATCCCGATAGAATGCGGAAGCCGAAAAGCAAAAGAGTAGGCCCTATATAAACTAAAATACTATGGAAACTGCTTTTTTCTTAGCGATGGGCTGGTGCGGTACAAAATATCCAGGCTGGTGGCGGCATTTTTTGAAGAAACCTCCAATTCCGGAACCAGAGCCTTGGTGGATTATTTCGACTATTGGTTTGGGCTTAATTGCCGGACTTGCAGGAGGAACGGTTTTTAGCATGGTGATTCGCGAAAGTCAATATTTCTCCGGACAAGCAGCAATTGCTTCTGGATTATTTGCTTTTGGCACTGCTAATATTGTAACCGGAATTGCAACAGCTTTTAAGGATTGAAAATATAGAAATGCTTCGACATATTTGGGGATAGTTGTCGTGGTGTTTTTTTTAGCCACGAATTCACGAATTATTTTTTTATAGTTATAGATTAAATGATTTCGACGAATTATTATCTATTTAAAATAAAATAAAATAAAATAATTCGTGAATTCGTGGCTATCAAAAAAAAGCGCCCGATAAATTAGGGCGCTTTTCATAAAAATATATTTCTTAGTTTTTCTCAATCCATTTTCTGGCATTGACAAAAGCTTCGTGCCAAGGCGTAACCTCGTCATTTCTGTCTTTTGGATAATGCGCCCAGTTCCATTGGAAAGTCGAACGCTCAATATGAGGCATCATAACCAAATGTCTTCCTGTTTTGTCACACATCATTGCTGTGTTGTAATCAGAACCATTAGGGTTTGCAGGATAACCTTCGTAAGCATATTTAGAAACAATGTTGTATTGGTCTTCTGCATAAGGCAATTTGAATTTACCTTCTCCGTGAGAAACCCAAACTCCTAAAGTACTTCCTGCTAAAGTAGACAACATCACAGAGTTGTTTTCTTGAACTGTTACAGAAGTAAAGATACTTTCGTGTTTATTACTTTCGTTATGGTGCATTTTTCCGTGAACTTCGTGTTCTGGATTAATCACTTCCAATTCCATAAACAACTGGCATCCGTTACAGATTCCAACAGAAAGTGTATCTTCTCTTTTGAAGAAATTATCTAAAGTTGTTTTTGCTTTCTCGTTGTACAAGAAAGCTCCAGCCCAGCCTTTAGCAGAACCTAAAACGTCAGAGTTAGAGAATCCACCAACAGCACCAATAAACTGAATATCTTCTAAAGTTTCACGTCCAGAAATTAAATCTGTCATGTGAACATCTTTTACATCAAATCCAGCCAAGTACATTGCATTTGCCATTTCACGCTCAGAATTACTTCCTTTTTCACGAATAATAGCCGCTTTTGGTCTTGGTTTAGAATTATCGATTTCTGGTTTTTTTCCTGTAAAATGTGCAGGGAAAGTATAATTTAAAACCTGATTTTTATAGTTTTCAAAACGAGCTTTTGCTGTTCCGTTTTTAGATTGTTTTTGATCTAATAAATAAGAAGTTTCAAACCAAACGTCTCTGTAAGTTGGAATATCTAATTTGTAATCTCCAATTTCTAAAGTTGCAGTATTTTGAACTGAACCAATTTTGAAGAATTCGATGTTGTTTGCATTTAATTTCGCTTCAACAACTGCATCAGATTTTGCTTGGAAAACGATTCCGATGTTTTCAGCGAAAAGGATTTTCAATAAGTCTTTTTCCGCGAAAGCGCTGAAATCAATTTTTGCTCCAAGATTCACATCAGCAAAACACAATTCTAATAAAGTTGTAATTAAACCACCACTTCCGATATCGTGACCTGCTAAAATTTGGCTTTCTCCGATTAATTCCTGAATGGTATTAAATGCATTTTTGAAGAAAGAAGCATCTTTAATTGTAGATGTTTCGTTTCCTATTGTGTTTCTGATTTGTGCAAAAGAAGAACCTCCCAATTTGAAATCATCTTGAGACAAATTGATATAATAAATAGAATCTCCGTTTTTCTGTAAAACTGGTTCAACTACTTTTCTAATATCAGTACAGTTTCCTCCAGCCGAAATAATAACCGTTCCCGGTGCGATTACTTCGTCGTTTGGATATTTTTGTTTCATCGAAAGTGAATCTTTTCCTGTCGGAATATTGATTCCCAATTCGATTGCAAATTCTGAACAACCTTCAACAGCAGCGTATAAACGAGCGTCTTCACCTTCGTTTTTACAAGCCCACATCCAGTTGGCAGATAATGAAATACCTTTTAAACCATCTTTAATCGGAGCCCAAACAATGTTTGATAATGATTCGGCGATCGCATTTCTAGACCCAGCAACTGGATCAATCAAAGCAGCAATAGGAGCGTGTCCGATAGAAGTTGCAATACCTTCTTTCCCTAAATAATCCAAAGCCATAACGCCGACATTATTCAAAGGCAATTGTAACGGACCTGCATTTTGCTGTTTAGCCACTTTTCCTCCAACACAACGGTCCACTTTGTTTGTCAACCAGTCTTTTGAAGCAACAGCTTCTAAACGTAAAACGTCTTTTAAATAGCTTTCGAAGTCATTTGCTGCATAAGCAATAGCAGCATATTTTCTATCAATCGTTTTGTCTGTCATAACCGTTTTTGGAGAACTTCCGAAGAAATCTTCTAAAGCATAATCCATCGGTTTTGAACCATTTGATTTTGATTCGAATGTAAAACGGTGATCTCCCGTTACATCTCCAACCTGATACATTGGCGAACGCTCTCTATCAGCAATTCTTTGCAAAGTATCAATATCTTTTTGACCAATAACCAATCCCATTCTTTCCTGAGATTCGTTACCAATAATTTCTTTTGCAGAAAGAGTAGGGTCTCCAACTGGTAATTTATCTAAATCGATCAAACCTCCAGTTTCTTCCACCAATTCAGAAAGACAGTTTAAGTGTCCTCCAGCTCCGTGATCGTGAATAGAAACAATTGGATTATTGTCACTTTCAACTAAACCGCGAATCGCGTTTGCAGCACGTTTTTGCATTTCAGGATTGGAACGCTGAATCGCATTTAACTCAATTCCTGAACCGAAAGCTCCAGTATCTGCAGAAGAAACTGCAGCACCACCCATTCCGATTCTATAATTTTCTCCACCAAGAATTACGATTTTATCGCCTTCTTGTGGTTTCTTTTTAATGGATTGATCTAGTTTTCCGTATCCAATTCCTCCCGCTTGCATGATCACTTTATCGTAACCAATTTTGCGGTCGTTTTCTGAATGTTCGAAAGTTAAAACTGAACCTGTAATTAACGGCTGACCAAATTTATTTCCGAAATCAGAAGCTCCGTTTGAAGCTTTGATCAAAATATCCATTGGTGTTTGGTACAACCATTTTCTTGCTTCAAGAGCATTTTCCCATTTTCTATCTTCTTTCAAGCGAGAATATGAAGTCATGTAAACTGCAGTTCCTGCTAATGGCAAAGAACCTTGACCTCCAGCTAAACGGTCACGAATTTCTCCTCCAGAACCTGTTGCAGCTCCGTTGAATGGCTCAACTGTTGTTGGGAAATTGTGTGTTTCGGCTTTTAATGAGATAACCGAATCGAATTCTTTTATTTCGTAAAAATCAGGTTTGTCTGCCGATTTTGGTGCAAATTGCTGCACTTTTGGTCCTTTTACAAAAGCAACGTTGTCTTTGTAAGCCGACACAATATCGTTAGGATTTTCCTGAGATGTTTTTTTGATTAATTTGAAAAGAGAAGTTTCTTTTTCTTCACCGTCAATAACAAAAGTTCCGTTGAAGATTTTGTGACGGCAGTGTTCTGAGTTTGCTTGTGAGAAAGCGAAAATCTCAGAATCAGTTAATTTTCTTCCAAGTTTAGTCGAAAGATTGTTTAAGTAATCAACTTCTTCTTCGCTTAAAGCTAAACCTTCAACTTTGTTGTAAGCAGCAATATCATCAATTTCCAGAATTGGTTCTGGCTGAATGTTAATAGTGAAGATTTCTTGATCTAATTCGTTGAATTTTTGAGAAAGCATTGGATCAAAATCAGTAAAATCCTCCGTTGCAGGATGAAATTCCTCGATTCTGATAATGCCAGAAATTCCCATGTTTTGAGTAATTTCTACAGCATTTGTACTCCAAGGTGTAATCATAGTTGCGCGTGGTCCAACAAAAAAACCTGGCAATGCAGATTTCTCGATCTTATTCGCGTCGGCAAAAAGCCAGTTTAATTTTGAAATGTCTTGAGCTGAAATTTCGTTTTGCGTTTGTACGGCAAAAACAGTTTTGCTTTGGTTTTCAAAGAAATGGATCATTTGTGTAGTTTGTTGTATTGAGCTGCAAATTTAGTCAATCTAAACCGAAAAAAAAAGCAACAATAAGTGCCTTTTTAATTATTTATTTTTACTCTTTTTTGCCCTGAAAATGCAATTTTTTTGCTGTTTATTTCAGTTGAAATTTAACATTTTTTGATTTTTAATTTTTGCTTGTAAACGTTTGGTGTTTTTAAAATTTCAATCGAAAAAGGACTTCATGATAAGGAAGATATTCTTAAAATTTAATTACAAATTTTTCTAAAGTAAATCCGAGAAATTTGCAGAATGAGGATGTTTTTTTGCCACGAAGGCGCTAAGGCGCAAAGTTTTTTTATATCAACCGCAAAGATTTTCGTCATTTTTTGTCATTTCGACGAAGGAGAAATCTCCACAAGAAGCTCGACAAAGATTGGATTCTCTTTGCGGAGTTACTCGCGAAGATTTCTCCTCCGTCGAAATGACAAACTATTCGGACACTTTGCTAAAAAAAACTTTGCGCCTTAGCGCCTTCGTGGCAAAAAAAAAAACTACTTAGGGAAATCTTGATTCTGATAAGCACCCAAATCCGGTGGAGAAGTTCTGGTTAATCCTAAAATATCCAACGGAATGAGATACACCTGATTTCCTTTCGCGAAAGCGGCAGAAGTTTTATCAATATTGAATTTGTTTTCAGAAGGTTTGTAAAACTTCGGATTTTCGTTTAGAATGATATTGCTGTAATGTTCTGTATCTGTTTTAAACTGATAAAGCGGATTTGTAGAGGAACTGCTGAATTTTAAAAGACAATTGTTTAATTGATAAACAAAAGGAGAATTAGCATTTTTACTCAAATTAAATTCGTTTGTACTGGATCCATAAATAATACAGTTATTAAAAGTAGCTTGAGTTAGCGCATTTGATTCTGGAACTGCTCCAGTTAACGAATTGCTCAAACTAACCGCAAATTGCGAAGGAGCTGACCAATTGTTATTGAAAGTACAATGTGTGAATTTGTAATTTCCGCCATAAACGCAAGATAAACTCGCTAAACCAGCATAATTAATCACGATGTTTTCTCCAGTAATCTGCGCATTTTGAGCTAAAATTCCATATTCAACACAATTATAAATCTGAGTATTCTGAATTGTAATGTTGTTAAGTGGATTTTTAAAATCTAAACCAACAACTGCATTTTTCAAAGTCAAATGATTGATATTATGATTCATGCTTCCGTTTGCAAATAGAACCGATTTCCATTGTCCAGGGATATCAGAATAAAGGGATTCTAAACGATCGCCTTCAAAAATAACTTCATTTTCGAGTTTATCTGTTGTAGAAGTGGTTCCGTTAATTTGTAAAGAAGCCTTGTTTCCAATATATAAACCAGAGTTGGCGTGGAAGTGTACTCTTGCACCGGCTTCAAAAATTACGGTTTTATTTTCTGGAACTCCAGCATAGCCATATATTACGTAAGGTTTTTGCTTCGTAAAAATGAGTTCGTTTCCATTTTCAGGGTCATTTTCATTTAGATAAAATCCGTCGACATCTTTACCTTCAATTTTTATTTTTTCTTTTGTTCCGTCTGGATTTTGATTCGGATATAAAAAAACAGCATCCTGAATCAAGGTAACCAAAGCTACTTCCTGAAGATTCGCACCGCTGTCAAACTGGATTTCATCGGTATATAAAAAATCGGTCGGATTGGCGTCTGTAATATCGGCGGTGGTTTCTATAAAAATGTAGAGACTGTCTTTTGCTAAAAGCGTAACATCTTTAAAAATCTTTCCGTTGTCTCCTGTCATTCCGTCGACGGTCATTCTGTATTTAGAATTTAAACCTTTTTTAAGCTGTACAATCGGAATTGAAATATCGTTTTTGCTTCGATTGTAAACTTTTAATTGGTACGTGCTTGAACCAATATTTTTAAAAACGGTATCTAAATAAACAGTGTCTTTTGAAAACTTCAAATCTCCAGTACTGACAACAGTATCAAAATCAGTTCTACAAGAACTAAAAGCTAGAATTAAACCCAGAAAAAAGATTGTAAAGTATTGACGCATTTAAAATATATTTTTTTAGCCACGAATTCACGAATTATTTTAAATAAAAATTCGTGAATTGCTTCGACTATTCGCTATCGCTCGAGTCGTGGCGAATAAATTGTACAATCACGGATTTTTTTTTAATCAGTGGCAAAAAAAAGCCAAAGATTGATTTTGATTGTTTTTGTAAAAATAACAAAAAACCTACATGTTTGAAGTTGAATTTTAAATTTTTGAATCTGATTTAAGATTCATGTCTTATCTTTCTTTAATTTTACGATTTTAAAGATTATTTTAATGAATTACACAAAAGAGCAGATTTTAGCGCGCTGCAATGAGTTTTCTAAAAACACATTAATGGAAACGCTGAAAATTGAATATATCGACGCCGGAGAAGATTTTTTAACTGCAAAAATGCCTGTAAACCCAAGCGTTCATCAACCAATGGGATTATTGCACGGTGGCGCCTCTGTAGCTTTGGCAGAAAGTGTAGGGAGTGCGGCTTCTTTCTTTTTTATTAATCCGAAAGAGCAGGAGGTAAGAGGCATCGAAATTTCAGCAAATCATCTGAAAAGTATTCGTGAAGGTTATGTTTTTGGTACAGCCAGAATTATTCATAAAGGAAGAAGCCTTCATTTGTGGGAAATCAAAATTACAGATGAAGAAGGGAATTTGGTTTCGCTTTGCAAATTGACGAATATGGTTTTGGAAAGAAAGAAAAGGGAATAAATTATGAATCCATTTTTCTTAAAAATTAAAAATCATAAAGAACAAAATTTACCTTTTGTACTTTATTCAAAACCCAACTCCGCTAATCTAGTTGGAATTTTACAACAGAATAATGATTTAAATACTGTTTCAGATTACAGTGAAAAAGGGTTTGTTTTTGCTTCCTTTGATGAAAAACAGCTGATTCTAATTCCTGAAAATGAATCTGAAATTATTACTTCAGAAAAAGAACCGACTTCATTTGAACCAATCGAAATTGACGATTTGAGTTTTGATCCTGAAGCTAAATTCCAATACGAATATTTAGTCGCTCAGGGAATTCAGGCAATTAAAAACGAGGAATTTAAAAAAGTGGTTTTATCGAGAAGTGAAGAAGTGCTTCTGGCCGAATTTGATTTTATTGAAACTTTCCAGCATTTGGTTCAATTATATCCTGCGACATTCTGTTATTGTTTTTTTCATCCAAAAGTTGGATTTTGGATGGGAGCAACACCTGAAAAACTTTTAAAAGCAAATGGAAATGTTTTTGAAACCATGGCTTTGGCGGGAACACAGAAAGATAATCAGCAAACTGAAATTGTCTGGGAGCAGAAAGAAAAAGACGAACAGCAGTTTGTAACCGATTTTATCGTAAAAAGGCTTCGCGAGTTTGCAGCATCGGTTGTAGTTTCTGAGCCTTATAGTTTAAAAGCAGGTTCCATCTGGCATATTAAAACCGATATTTCGGGAGTTTTAAAAGAGAATTCGACTTTGGAAGAAGTAATTGATACACTTCATCCAACGCCGGCGGTCTGCGGTTTGCCAAAGAAAAAAGCAAAAGCATTTATTATAGAAAACGAAAATTACAACCGTACTTTTTACAGTGGTTTCTTGGGAGAATTAAACAGCAGTTTTGCAGGAAACAATTCAAGTTCTGATTTATTCGTAAATTTACGAAGCATACAGATTCAGGAAAATAAAGCCATTTTATATATGGGATGCGGTATCACAAAAGAAAGCATTCCTGAAAAAGAATGGGAAGAAAGCGTCAATAAATCGATGACGATGAAAAGAGTTTTGAGAAAAGAAAAAAGAGAATAGAACAAAGAAAATAGATAAAAGATCAATTTGATTTTTCAGAATTGTAATTGATTTTTGACATTGATATTAAAAATTATGAAACTAGACATATTAGCCTTTGGCGCACATCCAGACGATGTAGAATTGGGGTGCGCGGGAACCATTTTAAAAGAAGTATCACTTGGGAAAAAAGTAGGAATAGTTGATTTAACGCGTGGCGAATTAGGAACGCGCGGAACAGCTGAAACTAGAGATCAAGAAGCAAAAGATGCTGCAAAGATTTTAGGAGTTGAAGTACGCGAGAATTTGGCAATGCGTGATGGATTTTTTGTGAATGACGAGAAACATCAATTAGAAGTCATAAAAATGATTCGCAAGTACAAGCCAGAAATCGTATTGTGCAACGCGATCGATGATCGCCATATTGATCACGGAAAAGGAAGCAAATTAGTTTCGGATGCTTGCTTTTTATCTGGTTTGATGAAAATCGAAACTTCAATTGATGGCGAGAAACAAGAAGCTTGGAGGCCGAAAGTAGTGTATCATTATATTCAGTGGAAAAATATTACTCCAGATTTCGTCGTAGACATAACAGGATTTGAAAAAAAGAAAGTAGAAGCAATTTCGGCCTATAAGACCCAATTTTATGATCCAAATTCAAAAGAACCTGCTACGCCAATTACCAGTAAAAACTTCTTTGAAAGTTTAAATTATCGTGCGCAGGACTTAGGAAGGCTGGTTGGGAAAGATTTTGCCGAAGGATTTACTGTTGAAAGATGTTTGGCAGTCAATAGTTTAGAAAATTTGATTTAATTTTTATAAAAATTTTTCATTTTTTTCTTTGTAGAACTCAACCTTTGTTCTATATTTGCACTCGCTAAGCAAAAATGGTGGTTGTAGCTCAGCTGGTTAGAGTAGCGGTTTGTGGTGCCGCGGGTCGCCGGTTCGAACCCGGTCAGCCACCCAGATTTAAAGCCTTGAAGAAATTCAAGGCTTTTTTTGTTTTCGCCCGAAAACAAATTTCAATATTCAAAATCCCTAATTTCAAACAATCTTAGAATCCAAAAAGGAAAATACTATCGTTTTTTATTTTTTTAATAGTAACGATATCAAATTTGATTTAAAGGTTTTTGAAAGTACTGACTTGAAGTAATTATTTGAAAGAGTTACTTTCATGTACCTCCAATATTTTCATTATACCATTTACATAGAAAACGCTTTACTTACTAATGCTTTTAATTCTATTCTTAAAGTCTTGATTAAGATTTAAGGAAACGGCATATCCATTTCATTATCCTAAGTTTTATTTAACTCTTTAGCTGTACACTTTTTGTTAAAAAAATCCATTTATTTTTTTATTGGAAAAAAGAACTTATATTTGGTTTTTTAAATTGGAAAACCAATTTGGAAAACCAAATTAATTTGAATTGATTTTCTTTCATCACTTTAAAACTGGAAGGATGTACAATTATATTGCTTGCTAACTAAAAAACAAACCAAAAAAGTAAATTATGAATTTAAAGGTTAAATTTTCATTGCTCATTATTTTACTGTTTAATGCGGGGGTATTTGCTCAGAGCAAATATGCATTAAAAGGAAAAATAACTTCAGCTTCAGACAAGACTCCCATTCCAGGAGCTAATGTAGTGGTAACAAATTCTAAGGGAGGAACCACTACTGATTTTGACGGCGTTTATTCAATTTCAGTTTCAGCCGGAGATAAAGTACAATTTAGCTGTATAGGCTATACTTCACAAACTATTACAATTACCAATCAAACCGTTTTGAATGTGACTTTGGCCGAAGCTCAAAATCAATTATATCAAGTGGTTGTAATTGGTTACGGTACTCAAAAGAAGAAAAATATCACGGGTTCTGTATCAAAAGTAACCAATAAAGACTTAGATCAAATTCCAGTTTCACGTGTTGATGACGCTTTGCAGGGACAAGTTTCGGGTGTAAATATCCAGCAGACAAACCCATCGGCGGGGGCAGCTCCAACTATTAAAGTTAGGGGGCAGGGATCTATTTCTTTTAATGCTAATCCGTTAATTGTATTAGATGGAATTGCAGTTGGTAATGATGGAGATTTCTTGGGGAGTATTGATATGAATACGGTCGAATCTGTTGAAGTTTTAAAAGATGCCTCATCATCTTCTATCTACGGTTCCAGAGGTGCTAACGGAGTTATAATGATTACTACTAAAAAAGGTAAAGAAGAACCAACCAAGTTTAATTACAATACTTATACGGGGTACAAGTTTGTGCCAAGAACAAATATTTTATCTACTCCAGATAAATGGGCTCAATATGTATCAAGCAGTAATAATGGTGTTTTGACAGATGAAATGAAAATGGTTCAGGCATTAGGCACTTATACAAACTGGGAGAAAGAAATATATGATGGAGGTTATATTACAGATCATAATTTATCGGTCAGCGGCGGTACAAAAAATACAAAATTTAGAGCGTCGCTTGGATATACTAATGACGAAGGTGTGCAGTTGACCGATAACTATAAAAAAATGAATGCCAGTGTGAATTTAGATTCCAAAGCAGATAAATTAGAGTTTGGCATTATGCTTAACCCATCGATTACACAACAAAGATCTTTGGCAAATTCAAATTTAAATGCTATTCGCCAGCAGCCTTGGCTTCCTATTCGTTTAGATGAGCATTCTATTCAGTTTGTAAATACTTACCAATTTCCTAATGTAAAAGTGGGGGATTATGCCGAAGAACGTTTCTTTGTAAACTATGATCTGACTACAGGGAAACCAAGAGCAGATAAACTTGGAACTTCTATTGGTGTTACAGGCGATGGAAATCCTTATGCTTCATTGGTAGAAGCAGATTATGAGACACGTCAGACTAAACTTATTGGTAATACTTATTTTAAATTTAATTTCACAGATCATTTTAATTTTAAACAAACTATTGGGGGCGATTACAGAAACATTGTAAATGATAACCGTACTGGAGTTTTGGCAACAAAAAACTATGCCGGTGATGTAAGTACTTCCTATAACTCTACTACTGTAAACCACGTTGCTGGAGAGAGTATTTTTAGTTATAATAATGATTTTGGAAGACACTCTATAGCCGCTGTTGCTGGTTTTACTTTTGAACACTGGAATTCTGAATTTGTGAATTTAAGAGGATCAGGGTATGTAAATGATTATATAGAAACTATTCCTTCTGCAAATGTTGGTGTTGGTGGCGGTTCTATGTCTAAAACAGAAGAAAAATTAGTTTCTTATCTAACAAGAGTTAATTATTCTTTCGATGATAGATATCTACTATCAGTAAGTTTCAGGTCGGACGGAAGCTCTAAATTTGGACCGAATAAGAAATTCGGATATTTTCCTGCTGCTTCTTTGGGATGGAGAGTGTCAAATGAGCAGTTTTTAAAAGAAAGTAATTTTGTTAAAGATCTTAAATTACGAGTGAGTTATGGACAAACGGGAAGCAACTCAGGAATTGGAGAATATGCACATCTTGGATTGGTAAATCCTATTAGTACTTCGTTAACAGGTGTTTCAAACGGATATAATGTTTCTAATATTTCAAATCCAGATTTAGGATGGGAAAAATTAGTAGAATTTAACCCAGGATTAGATGCCAGTATTTTTGGAGGCATTTTAAATATATCACTTGATTACTATATCAGAACGAGTAAAGATTTATTATTAGATCTTCCGGTTCCTGGAGTAACAGGATTTAACAGCGCTTTAGTAAATAAAGGTAAAGTTGAAAACCGTGGTTTTGAGTTGGAATTACGTTCTACCATTCTTAAAAATGAAAACTTCTCTTGGAATGCCTCAGCTTTATTTACTCACAATAAAAACACTTTACTTGATTTTGCCGGTTCAAACGGTCTGATTAGTGTAATTGAATCAAAACGTCCAGCAGAGTGGATTGCTCTTGAAGGTCATCCTATATCTTCGTTTTATGGTTATGTAGTTTCAAAAGAAATTCAGCCTCAATATATTAAAAATCCGCTTTATCCAATCAATTCGCAATCACAGTCTGTTTATGTGAAAGATTTGAATGGAGATGGTAAAATTGATGGCGATGACCGAACTATTTTAGGAAATCCTTATCCAGATTTGGTGTGGAGTTTTTCCAACAACCTAAAATATAAAAATATTGATTTTAGTTTTATGTTCCAAGGATCTCATGGTGCCAAAGTTAGAAACATAGACTCACAATATATTAAAAACGAATTTGGTAATAATGCAGGAACTGTCCCAAGTTTTCCAGATACAGGTTTAGTAAGAGAAAGAATTTACACAAATTTAGATATTCAGGATGCATCTTATATAGCCTTACGAAATATCAATTTAGGGTATAGCTTTTCAAAGGATAATCTTAAAAATTTCGGAATAAGCCGACTTCGTTTATATACCGCTGCCCAGAATTTATTATATATCATGGCAAAAAATTATGAAGGATATAACCCAGAAGGAATTTTACCTACAACGGGTGCAGGATCGCTTCCTTCATCTCCAATAACTTATGGTTATCAAAAAGGAGCAGCGCCAATTTACAAAACAGTATCAATTGGTTTAAATGTTGAATTTTAAAAATTAAGAAAATGAAAAATACAAAGTATAAATTTTTTGGATTATTAATGATTTTAGGTTTTTCAGTTTCTTGCTCTAAAGAAGACTTGGACT
This sequence comes from Flavobacterium panacagri, assembly GCF_030378165.1. Classification (NCBI taxonomy): domain Bacteria; kingdom Pseudomonadati; phylum Bacteroidota; class Flavobacteriia; order Flavobacteriales; family Flavobacteriaceae; genus Flavobacterium; species Flavobacterium panacagri. The sequence goes on along the minus strand of NZ_CP119766.1, from coordinate 5,551,942 downwards.
TAGCACCAATATCAGCTATATCAGATACAAAATATTTTAATAATGATTCAGATGTTTTAGGGGCTGTTATTGCAATTTATGATGGATTACAAGCTGTGCCAATGAATGAATTTGCTTTAACTGAAATGCGATCAGACAATGGGAAGACAGCTTTGCATGAAGGAGAATGGAAACAATTAGAAACTTTTGAAGTACTTCCAACAAACTCTGTGGTTGCGGGATATTGGAGTGTAAATTACAATGTTATTTTTAGGGCAAATACGGTTTTGGAACATTTAAATGTGGTTTCTGATGCAACTAAAAAAATGAATTATGATGGAGAAGCGAAATTTGCAAGAGCATTGGCACATTTTAATTTAGTTCGTGCTTTTGGGGAAGTTCCTGTAATTGATAAAGTAGTTGGAATTAAAGACACCAAATATTTCGCCAAAAAATCACTTACAGAAGTGTATGACCTAATTCAAAGTGATTTGACTACTGCTATTAATGAACTTCCAGTAAAATCGGCTACTTCTTTTGGAAGAGCTACAAAACAGGCCGCTCAAGGGATATTAGCAAAAGTATATTTGACACAAAAAAAATACGATTTAGCATTGCCATTATTGGCAGCATTAGTTGCGGATACACAATACAGCTTACAGGCGAACTATAAAGATGTTTTCTATAACGAGAAAAACGATGAAATTCTATTTGCTATTCCGTATTCTAATGATAGCGCTACAGAAAGCCAGAGTTTTTCTTATGAAATGACAGTAGGTCAGGCAAGTGGTTTAAACTTTGTGACAGATGATTTTGCCGCTTTTATGAAAGCCGATCCTCTTGATAAGCGTATAGCAGTAAATATTAATTCTGCGATACCAACTCAAAACGGAAAATATTTACGTACATCAACTTCGCCTAGATTGGCCGGAAATGATTGGCTTGTTTTACGTTTAGCCGATGTGTATTTAATGTATACGGAAGCGATTATGGGAACTGCCACATCTACAACAGATGCCAATGCAATTAAATACTATGATAAAGTACGCAATAGAGCATTTGTAATTCCGGTAACAAGTACTTCAATAACAAAAATAGCATTGTTAAATCAAAGAAGAGCTGAACTTGCCTATGAAAATCAAAGGTTGTATGATCTAATTAGGTTTGATATGGCGCAAAGCGTACTATCTGTCTATTCATCTACTTTTCAAGGGCCAAAAGATTTATTATTGCCAATTCCACAAGTTGAGATAAATATCAGTGGAGGAATGTTAGTTCAGAATCCGTTATATAATTAAAAAATCAGATCATTAAGCAGGAATTGATGTATTTACACCCTATAATAGTATAAAATTCATCTGAAGTTCTTTTCTATGAGATTTCCTAACATTCTCAATTTAATTCTGCAATACTGCATTTTTATAGAAAATGTCGGATAAATTGTCACGAAAATTTAGTCAATATATAGAGATAAACTGTGAGTTATGCAAAGAACAGTTTTTTAAAAAAAAGCCCGATTATAAAGTCGGGCTTTTCTGGTGGTTAATATATTTGGTTTTATGTATTATCTGATTTCTTCAAAGGTTGTACCTTGTTTAATATCTCCGGTTTTAAACCCTCTATTAAACCAATACATTCTTTGTTCTGATGTTCCGTGAGTAAAAGAATCTGGAACAATATGTCCCTGCATTTTACTTTGAATGGCATCGTCACCCACTGCGCTTGCGGCACTTAATGCTTCTTCAATATCTCCTGCCTCAAGTTTTTCCTGATTATCATGAGCCCAAACTCCAGCATAGAAGTCTGCTTGTAATTCTAAAGCTACGGATAGTTTGTTAGCTTCGGCTTCACTTTTTCCTTGCTGTTCCTGACGCATTTTGGCGGACGTTCCCAGTAAAGTTTGTATGTGATGTCCAATTTCATGTGCAATTACATAAGCAATAGCGAAATCGCCTCCTTTTGCGCCAAATTTGGTTTTTAATTCTTCAAAAAAGTCTAAATCCATATACACTTTTCGATCGCCAGGACAATAAAAAGGTCCAGATGCTGACGATGCGCCTCCGCAAGCTGTTTGTACAGCTCCTTTAAAAAGTACTAATTTAGGTTTTTCATAAGTCATGCCATGTTCTGCAAAGATTTTTGTCCATGTATCTTCGTTATAAGCTAGCATTGCTCTAACAAAGTTCCCCATTTCTTCATCTTCCTTGCTTAATGGAGCTGCAGCTTCAGTCTGTTGACCTTGCCCGCCTTGTAGTTGTTCTAAAATAGGAGCTATCTGCTGACCTGTTTCACCTCCAAAAACGTTCAGAAGTAAAACAATAATACCAATTACGCCACCGCCAATTATGGCTTTACCGCCACCGCTAATGGATCTTCGATCTTCTACGTTATCACTTTGTCTGCTGCCTCGCCATTTCATATTGAATTGTTTTTTAACTTGTTATAAAAGGGTATACGAATTTATAGATTTTTTATGAAAAAATTTAGATTTAGATAAATTTAGTTTTTAGTCACAGTCTTGGTTTCCAGCCTCGGTTTTCAGTCGGAATTGCTGGTAACGGTTTCAAACTGAAAACGGAGACTGATAACTAAAAATTATCCAAGCCATTTAATCAAGGTCTCTTCGACGCTGCCTTTCATGATTGGTTTTGAAATATAATCATCCATTCCGGCAGAAATACATTTATTTCGTTCATCTTTTTCTGCTCCTGCTGTAACAGCGATAATTGGAATATCTCTTCCTTTTTTTGTGTTTCTAATAGCTCTTGTGGTTTCATAACCATTCATAATCGGCATTTGAATATCCATAAAAACAATAGTCGGATTTATCTTTTCAAATTGTTGAATGGCTTCATATCCATTTTCACATTCGTGAATGTATGCATTGTTGTAGAGGTTTTTTATAATTGTCTTTAAAAGTAACATGTTTACTTTATTGTCTTCAACAATTAAGAAAGTAATGGTGTTGTCGTTGGGTTCCATGTCCTCAGAATCCAATTCGATATTTAAACTTTTCAGTTCAGCATTGTATTTATCGTTTATGCTTTGATTACTTGTTTTTAGATTTAAATCAAAGAAAAAGTTACTTCCTACGTTTATTGTACTTTCCAATTGCAGACGGCTTTCCATTAGTGCCAATAATTGATTGGAAATGGTTAAACCTAATCCTGTGCCTCCAAATTTTCTTGTTGTAGAACTGTCTTCTTGCGAAAATGCTTTAAAGATTTTTTTCTGGTTCTTTTCTAAAATCCCAATTCCAGTATCAACTACAGAAAAACGAATTATACAATTGTTGTTTTTCTTCTTTTCTAAAACGGTGACATTTAGTTTGATAGAGCCTTCAGTAGTAAATTTGACGGCATTTGAAAGCAGGTTAATCAAAATTTGCTTGATTCTGACAATATCTGTCCAAATGTATTTAGGAACATCTGGATCAATATTTAATTCCAATTCCAGATTTTTTTGATTGGATTCGTAAACAATTAAATCGAAAACTTGCCCGAGAACTTTTTTAATGTCATAAAGATCAATAAAGAGTTCTAATTTTCCAGCTTCAATTTTAGAGAAATCCAGAATATCATTGATGATTTCAAGTAAAGAATGAGCCGATTGATTAATCGTGGTCATATATTTTTCCTGAATTTCTTCCAATTCGGTTTTCATTAATAAATGAGTAAAACCAATAATTCCATTAAGAGGAGTTCTAATTTCGTGCGACATATTGGCTAGGAAATCAGATTTGGATTTGTTTGCTGCTTCCGCTAATTGTTTGGCCTTTATGGCGTCTTCAATCTCTTTTTTGTTGGTAATATCGAAATAGATACCGCCCACAAATTCTATTTCATCGTCTCTTTTTATGACATCCCCAAATTCTTCTACCCAAATATATTCGCCAGATTTGCGCTTTATACGATAGACATTATGAAGAGGCATTCCTTTTTGTAAATTGTCAATCTGATTGTTGATGACTTCATCTTTATCATCATGATGAATTAAAGAAAGAAACGATAAATTATTCTCTATAAATTCTGATTTAGAATAGCCGGTTAAGTTTAAAACTTCATCATTTAAAAAGATTTTGGTCGAAAATGCATCAAACTTAGATAAATAAACAGTTCCGGGAATGTTATTGGCAATCAGTTTGAATTTTTCTTCACTTTCTACAATTTTAGTCTCATTTCGATTTCTTTCTAAAGCAGATGAAATATTATTAGCTAAAACCTGAAAGATATAGATTTCTTCTTCAGACCATCTTTTTTCTTTAGTACAATCGTCAAAACCAATAAAACCGGTAAAGATATCATTAATATATAATGGTAAAATTAGAATAGATTTGATCTCATTATTAATCAGCAGGGTTTTAAAGAATCCTTCGTTAAGATGGCGGGTTAGCGTATTTAGAATTTTTTTCTGCTGCGCAGCCTCATAGATTTCCTTTAGATTTTCTTCGGTCATGTGACGCAAAGGAGTGATTTGGTGCTCTATGCCTTCTCGCGACCATTTGTATTTTTGACTGACAGTATTGTAAATCGGATCTTTTTCATAATAATACATATGATCTACTTTGGCAGCTTTTCCAATTATATCATAGGTTTCCTGGAACATTTGCTGTGTTGTCTTGCTGAGTAAGAATTTCTCTGTGCAAGAGGAAAGTGCAGATAAAAGATTACTTTTGAATTCTAGTTTTCTTTCTGCTTCTAAACGCATCTGGGAAGAAATAGCGAGAGAAATAACATCTGAGATGGTTCTGGCATAATTGATGTCTTCATTGTCCCACTCGCGTTTTTTTTCGGTACTTTCAAAACAAACTACTCCTGCCAGCTGTCCTGTTAGAAAAATTGGAACATCTAACATTGATTTGATGTTATTTTTGGTGAAGTATAATTTTTCAAATTCAGATGTTTCTAATTTATTAAAGACATCTGGCGCATTGATAATGGCTTTTTTACTTAAGGTTTCAAAGTAAATAGGATATGATTCTTTGTTTAGGATATTTTTGTCACTTAAGTTTTGATTATCAAGACTGAAAAGATTCTTGCAGGTAATCAAATCCTTATGATATTTCCAAAAACTAACGCGATTGACACGACTAATTAAGGCTGCTTCTTTTAGAATAAGATCAATAACAGTGTTTAATTTGTCGTATTTGCTAAAATCGGTTGTAGATAATTTTTTGGTCGAATTATTATAGGCTTCAATTTTTTTAAGACGTTTCTTTTTTTCTTTTTCAATATTCTTTTTCTCAGTAATATCTCTTGCAATTCCGGAAAAACCTGTTGTTTGGCCTAAGTCGTTTCTGCGAACAATAATTTTCTGAGAAATCCATATTTGTTCCCCGTTTTTCTTTAAAATCGGAATTTCTATTACTGGATAATTATTTTCATTGAGAACTAAATTTTCATAAAAATCAACAGCACTATTGATGTAATGTTCATGAATGATATTGGAATAATGTTTATTGATGATTTCGTTTTCAGAATAGCCAAGGATTGAAAAACCAAATTCGTTTATAAACGTAAAATAACCTTCTGGATTAATTTCAAAAATAATATCGGTTGCAGTCTGAATTAGATTTTTGTACTGATCCTGAACAAGAATTTGCTCCGTAACATCTTGTCCAATGCTAATGATTAAATCATCAGAGAATTTTTTATCTTTCCATTGAATGTATTTAAACTCGCCGTTTTTATTTTTTAGTTTTCTGATGTAAAGCTTGTTTTCTTCATTGTTAATGGGTTTTAAATCTTCTATAAATGCAGAATCCTGGGTGAGTTCCCAAAACTTTAATCCCATTATTTCTTCAGGCTGATAACCTAGAATGGCTGTAATTGTTTCACTGCTAAATAATATTTCACCTTTTTGATTTGAGGCAATGGTCAGGGAGTTTCCTTTGTGAACAATTTCGCTGGCAAATCTAAAATTATCACGATTGTTTAACAGTACAGCATATTTTACCTGATTTATTATGAAAATTAAGATACAGAAATTAATAAGTAAAATGGAAGATTTTATCGGAATGAGCTGAAACGTTATTGTGGCGATCAAAAACAGAAACGTAAGTCCAACAAAGAGCCAATAGATTTTGATTGGTTTAAGAATGCTGTAGGAAAAGAAAAAAGAAATTAAGAAAACAATGATTGGTACAACATCATTGGAAAGCATCACGATATTGAATGCTACATAAGAAATGTAAATAAAGAAAGAGAAAATAAAAATTTGCTGAATATGTTCTCTAAACCATTTTATTTTATCGGTTATCGAGTAGATTATAAGTACTGCAATACCAATTGAAACGTTGATAAATAAGAGACTTTTCGGTCTGATCTTAAAAATTTCATTTATAATTTCGATTACAATTACTGCAATACCAAAAAATAAGATATAAAGCTGATACTCTTTACTGATGGTATCTTGTTCTTTCTTTTTTTCAATGAAATATCCTATTTTGGCTTTAATCTTAAAAAATTGATAGACAAGCAATGACAGAAAAGCAAAAAGCGATAACCCTAAAACAATTAGTTTAGGGTTATTGTAAAAAATTATATCAGAGTCGAATACATACCATGCGGTCATAATTGATTCTAAGGTATTACCGATACAGGCAATTCCTGAAATAACCGAATTGAAAAAACTATAGTCTGCGGCCATAGAATTTGGGGTATGTTGGTTTAGTAAACGGTCTTTTGAAAAACCTAAAAAGAATTGGTTAATTTCTTTTAGAAAATAGTTTTTCTGTTTTAATCTACATTTGATTGTCCAATTGAATCAATTGAATCTTCTTCTCCATTTATTCCAAAAATTCCATAATAAGTGGCATAAATCATAGAACTGTTAAATACGACTGTAAAGATAATCCCAACGCAACACGCAAAAATACCAATTAACGAGCCAATAAAACCTATGATAAAAAATGCAAATATGTTAAGCGGATTTTTAGTAACAACAATAATACTTGCTTTGATTGCGTCTATGGCACTCAAATTTCCAAAAACAACTAATGGAATGGAAAGATACATAAAGTAAGAAACCATAAAGGAAATTACATTTCCAATATATAAAACTTCAAAACTGTCAATAAAATTAGCAAGAGCAGTTCCAACAAGAGCAGGAATAAAAGCTGCAACAAAAACTTGTCCAAAATATGGAGCTCTGTAATAACTGAAAATAGTTGAAACATTAAATTCGACATCTTTGTCTGCACAGTCTGCCATTTTTAAAAAACCTGCACCAAATGGTGCCGTGATTCCAGCTACTGCAGAAACAGCAACAGTTTGTATTACAAGTTCAATTTCGGTAAATTGCTGGTTTTCTAGGTCTAGTAAAAATTCTTTAGTAATACTGCCAACTCCAAAATAGGCAATCATAATTCCCATAAAGGCCATGGCTGCCAGAATAGAAAATACCAGGATGATAAGCCCGGAGTAAAGTGCTATTTTTTTATAATTTTCGAAGGCATGATTAAAAATGGTAGCAAAATCAAGGGAATAGCCATTTCTTTTAATGTCCTCAATTTGGGCAAAGGTAGATTTCATTTTTTACGTTAGATTGTTTAATAGACTTGTGATAATATAAAGGTATCTTGACGTAAATATAATATTTTTAATCAATTCCATATAAAAATCTATAAAACATTCTAAAATGATTTTAACTCCTTTACAGCCAGTCTAAAATTCGTTTAATAGAAGCCAATTTATCTTTGTAAGGCGCATATCGCATAGGCAAATCAAGCCAATTTCCTTTTTTGACGATCGCTTTATGATGCGAAAAAGTATCAAAGCTAAGCTGGCCGTGGTATGCGCCGATTCCACTATGGCCGACACCGCCAAAAGGCAGTCTTTTATTAGAGAAATGTACTACTGTATCGTTGACACATCCACCTCCAAAAGAGTATTTCGAAATTAATTTTTTGGTAAATGAATTATTTTCGCTGAAAATATAAAATGAAAGAGGTTTCTCATAGCGGCTTACAACGTTTTCTATGTCATTTTCGGTTTCATACGTAAGAATTGGCAAGATTGGACCAAAAATTTCTTCTTTCATAACGGGACTATCCAAATCAGGTTCTTCGAGTAAAGTTGGAGCAATGTATAATTTGTTGGCATCACTTTCACCACCAAACAGCACATTTTCATTTTGGATCATATTGGTTAATCGAAACCAATTTTTAGTATTTATAATACGGGCAAAATCAGGCGATTTGTCTATTTTTTTTCCGTAGGCTTTAAGAATTTCCTCGATTAAATAGGTTATAAAATTGACTTTCATGTTTTTCTGAACCAATATATAATCAGGAGCAATGCAAGTCTGACCAGCATTAATAAACTTTCCCCAGACAATTCGTTTTGCAGCAAGTTTTAGATCGGCAGTTTCATCAACAATACAAGGGTTTTTTCCGCCTAATTCTAAAGTAACTGGAGTAAGATTTTCAGCTGCGGCTTTTGCAACGATTTTTCCAACAGCAACACTTCCTGTAAAGAAAATATAATCCCAGCGCTGTGCTAGTAATTTATTAGAAATTTCTACACCGCCTTCAAAAACTTCTACATGATTGATATGAAAGGTTTTTTCGATAATTTTTGCAATTATAGCCGATGTGTGTGGGGTAAGTTCCGATGGTTTTAAAGTGACTTTGTTTCCAGCGGCAACTGCAGCAATCAAGGGACATAAAGCCAGTTGAAAAGGATAATTCCAAGGAGCAATAATTAAAACATTGCCATATGGCTCTTTATAAATATAGTCGCTGGAAGGAAAGTTAATAAGAGATGGAAAAACACGTTCAGGTTTTGCCCATGCTGTAATGTTTTTGATCGTGTTTTTAAGGTCAGAAATAACATAACTTGTTTCTGTAACAACGGCTTCAAACTCTGGTTTTTGAAAGTCATCGTATAAAGCTTTGATGATTAAATCTTCGCTTTTCTGAATGTTGTGTAACAACTTTTTCAGTGTTTCTTTTCGATACCCGATGTCACTTTTATAATCCATTTTTTCGATCAGCTTGTTTTTTCTCTATGCAAGTTAATCGATAAAAATTAAAAAATTAACAATTAAATCATAAAAATCATACAGCATTCCAAATTGGATCCTCTGGAGTAGGGGCAATAATTGTAATATTCTCTTTTGTAACAGGATGGACAAAAGTTAGTTTTCTAGCATGCAGATGAATACCGCCGTCAGGATTGCTTCGATCGGCTCCGTATTTTAAATCACCTTTAATAGGAGATCCAATTGCAGATAACTGCGCGCGGATTTGGTGATGACGACCTGTATGTAGATTGATCTCCAAAGCCGTATAATTTTGAAGTTCTTTGATAACTGTATAATCTAAGCTCGCTAACTTGCTGTCAGGAACTTCTTTTGAATGTGCTTTTGAAGTATTATTTTTTTCGTTTCTTTTTAAATAATGAACGAGTTTTGCTTTAGTTTCTTTCGGTTTGTTTTTCACAACTGCCCAATATGTTTTTTGGGTTTCACGATTACTGAACAATTCATTCATTCGAGACAAAGCTTTGCTTGTTCTGGCAAAAACGACAATTCCAGTTGTAGGTCTGTCCAAACGATGAATCACACCCAAAAAAACATCTCCCGGTTTATTGTATTTTTCTTTGATATATTCTCTCACAACATCAGACAGCGGTTTGTCACCCGTTTTGTCGCCTTGAACAATATCACCAACACGTTTATTGACCACAATTAAGTGATTGTCTTCGTGAAGAATTTGGAGATTATTTTTATCTGAAAGAATTTTCATTTTTTAATTAAAATTTGAATAGTAAAATTTAGGCTAAAGCTATATAGCAATTTAAAAATAAACCTCCAGCTTTAGCTGGAGGCAATTTATAAAACCTTTGTCACTTTGAATCTTTGTAACTAAAATTCTTAGAGCCTTAGTAACTTAGAACCTTAGCATCTCAAAAAATTAATATTGTTCTTTTTCGTTAGGAAAATCCTGAGACTTAACATCTGCAGCATATTGACCGATTGCTTTTGTCATTTCTTCGTATAAGTTTAAGTAACGACGCAAGAAACGCGGACTAAACTCATTATTCATTCCTAACATATCGTGAATTACTAAAACCTGACCGTCAACGCCTCCGCCGGCTCCAATTCCGATTACGGGAATCGAAATACTGTCTGCTACTTTTTTAGCAAGATCTGCTGGAATTTTTTCCAAGACCACGGCAAAACAACCTACTTTTTCAAGCATTTGAGCATCTTCAATTAATTTTTCAGCTTCTTCTTCCTCTTTTGCACGAACGCTGTACGTTCCAAATTTGTAGATTGATTGAGGAGTTAAACCTAAATGTCCCATAACTGGAATTCCAGCATGTAATATCTTTTTAATAGATTCTTTAATTTCTTTTCCGCCTTCTAATTTCACTGCGTGTCCACCGCTTTCTTTCATTATTCTGATGGAAGAACGAAGTGCTTCTTTTGGATCTGATTGGTAACTGCCAAAAGGTAAATCAACTACAACCAAAGCTCTTTCTACAGCACGAACTACAGATGAAGCATGATAGATCATTTGATCTAGCGTAATTGGCAGTGTCGTTTCGTGACCCGCCATAACATTTGATGCAGAATCACCCACTAAAATTACATCGACACCCGCAGTGTCAACAATTTTTGCCATTGTATAATCGTAAGCCGTAAGCATAGAGATTTTTTCTCCGTTGCTTTTCATTTCAATTAATGACTTTGTTGTGATTCTTTTATAATCTTTCTTTGCTACTGACATTTTATGTTTTTTTTTGAATATGTAAAAGTATTGAATAATTGTAAATGAGGAATCAGCAATAATAGAATATTTCGATAGAAAATAATTTTCCTTCTCTGAATTCTAATCGGAATTGACTGTCTTCCATTAAGATAAAGTATTTATGTGGTGATTTTAACGAAGCTTCAATATAAGTTCCATATTTTTCAATGAAAGCTTTTTCAGACAACGTATGATCCAAAATAGCGTTTGGATTGATAATAAATTTGTTGTTTTCGTTAATGAAAACTTTGATAATTTCTGCCTTGTTTAGTTTCTCATCAACAGAAGCTTCTAAATCTGGATAATAATAAAATAAGTCACTGGAATACAAACCACATTCATCTGAAATACGAGACTTTTTTGGCGGATTTCCAAAACTTTTAACCAATTCCGTTTGTGTTAAATACAATGATTTTGTTTTAACGCCTTTTAATGAATATTCCGATTTCTGTATAAAAGAACTGATTTGCTCTGGCGGTTTATGTTTGGATAAAGCTTTGGCTAAAACCATATTCAATTCCGTATCGGCGATTAATTTTGGATCGTTAATTTGTTTTATAACCTCATAATATCTTTGATAAGCAGGAACCAAATCATTGTAATTGCTATTCCAAGTCAATTCAACAATTCTTTCGCTGAGTGTTTTGCGTTCAGGAATTGCATTGACATCTAGTTTGTCAAAATCTTTTATAAGCGTTTCTAAATTAGGTCTTTGTCCTAGAAATTTTTGAAGTGTGAATTTCGCATATTCTTCATTAAAACCCCCGTTTATGTTAACCCATTCGTCTGGATTTACAGGAATGTAATTTACAGGAACTGGATCTCCATTAAAAAGAATTTCTCTAATTTTTGCATTTTTATCAGGTAAAGCCCTTGCTTTAAGTCCAGCTACAGTTACAAAAAGATGATTGCCACCGTAATAAGTATCGCCTCCTTCTAAAATGGGATTTTCGGTATCTCTAATTTTTACGTCTTTAGCATTAAGACTTTTAGCAATATATTTTTCCTGAATAAACCCTTCATTAAAATTATCTGCCTGTACTTTATGCCAGCCGTTTTGATTTTCTTCCAATAAACGAACCTCTGCCCCATATTTAAAATAACCTAAAAAAGAAGTAGAATTTGGAGAAGTATATAATCTTGTATCTGAATTTAGAAAATAACGTTGCTGCGAATGCAGTAAAACCGAGCAGAAAAAAAGTAAAAAGTAAAGTTTTTTCATGAAGTTGATTTATGTTTTTAGCCACGAATTACACAAATTTGCACTAATTTTTAAGTAAAATGCATAAAATTAAATTTATGTAATTCGTGGCAGAAAAATATTTTTAACAATCAGCCATATTTACCGCTACGGCAAGACCTCCTTCTGATGTTTCTTTATATTTAGAATTCATGTCTTTTGCCGTTTCCCACATGGTATTGATTACTTTATCCAGCGGCACTTTCGCATTTTTAGAATCGGTTTCTAAAGCTAATTCGGCTGCGTTTATCGCTTTTATAGCACCCATTGTGTTTCTTTCAATACACGGAATCTGAACCAAACCGCCAATTGGATCACAGGTTAAACCTAAATGATGTTCCATTGCAATTTCGGCAGCCATCAAAACTTGAGCGGGAGTACCGCCCATTAATTCGCAAAGTGCTGCTGCGGCCATTGATGACGAAACGCCAATTTCGGCCTGACAACCACCCATTGCTGCTGAAATGGTAGATCCTTTTTTGAAAATACTTCCAATTTCTCCAGCAACCATTAGGAATTGTTTGATTTCTTTTTCACCTGCATTGTGGTTTTCAATTACCATATAATACATTAAAACGGCAGGAATTACACCTGAACTTCCGTTCGTTGGAGCTGTTACAACTCGTCCTAAAGAAGCATTTACTTCATTAACGGCCAATGCAAAACAGCTTACCCATTTTAAGATTTGACGAAATTTAACTTCTGTTTTTCTAATTTCTTCCAGCCAGCTCTGCGGATCAGTGTAATTAGATAGTCCAATAAGGTTTTGATGCATATCAAAAGCTCTTCTTCTTACGTGAAGTCCGCCAGGAAGAATACCTTCAGAATGACAACCGATGTACATGCATTCTAGCATGGTATTCCAAATACGCATTAATTCAGAATGTACTTCGGCTTCTGGACGCATCGAAATTTCATTTTCATATACAATTTCCGAAATGGATTTGTTTTCAGAAATAGTATAATTTAATAATTCCGCAGCATTTTGAACAGGATAAGGAAAAGCACATTTTATAGCTTCTTTTTGTTTCGCATTGGTACGTTCTTCCTTTACTACGAATCCGCCTCCGATAGAATAAAAAGTAGATTCATACTCAGAATCATCAGATTTATAAGCTGTAAATTTCAATCCATTGGCATGAAAAGGAAGGAAATCTTTATTGAAAACAATATCTTGAAGAAAATAAAAGGGAATCACTTTTTGGTTGCCCAAATTGATTTCGCTTGTAGTTTCAATTTTTTTAATAATTCCTGCAATATCTTCAACCGGAATATATTCAGGATCCTGACCGCTCAAACCCAGCATAACGGCAAGATCTGTTGCGTGTCCTTTTCCTGTAAGTGATAAAGAGCCGTATAAATCGACTTTTACTCTTGTAATATCTTCTAAAATTGCTTCCTCTTTAAGCTCTTCCAGAAAGCGTTCGGCAGCTCGCCAAGGTCCCAAAGTATGCGAGCTTGAAGGGCCAACACCAATTTTAAGCATATCAAAAACTGAGATACATTCTTCCATTGTTCGTTTTTTGTTAAGACAAAGATAATTGAATAACGCAATGGATAGTTATATTTGAATGTTAATCTTGAATTTTTGTTAAAAAAAATATTAAATTTTAATAATTCAGCAACGAAATAAATTTAAATCCTTAATATGCAGTTTTCGTAGAAAGTTCGTGTTTTTTCGGTATTTTTGTAAAAGAACGAGTTTAAAAAACGACTTGCTTCATTAATATTAATACTTCAGGGATTTTGTTCTAATGCTGAAAAATGTCTTTTTACAAATTTTAATACCACAAGAAGATAAAATTACAATATGATAGAATTTTTCAAACATCTATTACAAGAATTCGAATTACCACTTAGCAATCCCGTATTGATTTTTTCGTTAATACTTTTTATAATTCTGCTCTCACCAATTTTACTTAAAAAAATAAATATTCCAGGAATTATTGGTCTTATTATTTCGGGAGTTATTATTGGTCCACATGGATTAAATATCTTAGCAAAAAACTCAGCAGTCGATTTATTTTCGACCATTGGACTTTTGTATATCATGTTTATTGCTGGTTTAGAATTGGACATGAATGAGTTTAAAGCCAATCGAAACAAGAGTTTATTGTTTGGTTTTTTTACTTTTATTCTGCCGCTTTCGATAGGATTTCCAGTTTGTTTTTATTTACTGCAATATGATTTTAATGCGAGTTTCTTAACGGCAAGTATGTTTGCTACACACACATTGGTAGCGTATCCGATCGTTAGTAAATTGGGAATTGCTAAAAACCAAGCTGTTGCGATTACTGTTGGAGGAACAATTTTGACCGATACTGCAGTTTTGATAATTTTAGCCGTGATTATGGGAAGCGCACAGGGAAGTTTAAATCAAGCTTTCTGGATCAAATTAACCATTTCATTAGCTATTTTTTCGGCCATTATGTTTTTGGTTATTCCAAGAATTGCCAAATGGTTTTTCAAAAAACTGGAAAGTGAAAAACATGCTCATTATATTTTTGTACTTTCTGTAGTTTTCTTTGCCGCTTTTTTGGCTGAAGTAGCAGGAGTAGAGCCAATTATTGGCGCGTTCGTTGCTGGTTTGGCATTAAATCCTTTAATTCCGCATTCTTCAGCTTTAATGAATCGAATTGAGTTTATTGGAAATTCATTGTTTATTCCGTTTTTCTTGATATCAGTAGGAATGCTTGTTGATGTAAGTGTTATTTTAAGCGGACCTACAGCTTTGATTGTAGCTGGAACGTTGAGTGTTGTAGCGATATTTGGAAAATGGATTGCGGCATTTTTTACACAAATTGTTTTTAAATATACGAGAACCGAAAGACAGCTTATTTTTGGATTGAGCAGTGCGCACGCAGCCGCAACTTTGGCTGTGATTTTAGTTGGATTTAAAGCAAAAATATTAGACGAAAACATCTTAAACGGAACAATTATCCTAATTTTGATTACTTGTATTGTAGCTTCCTTTGCGACTGAAAAAGCAGCTAAGAAAATTGCCATCTGCGAAGAAGAAATTTCTCCAGAAGATACAGGAAAAGATCAGATTTTAGATGAGCATATTTTGATTCCTTTGGCAAAAACTTCTGCCGCAGCAAGTTTATTGGATTTTGCGCTTTTAATTAAAGATAAAAAATCTTCAAATCCTGTGACTTTGCTGACAATTGTTCCTAATAATAATCAAGCAGAAAAGAATATTTTAAAATATAGAAAAGCGGCTGATAAGTTTGTCATTCAAGGTTCTGCTTCAGAAGTAAAAATTAATACGATCGCCAGAATTGATCACAATCCTGCAAGTGGAATTGCAAGAACTTCTAAGGAAATCATGTCGGATATTGTGATTGTCGGCTGGCCTAGAAAAACAGGGTTTATCGATAAAATCTTTGGAGAAAATGTAGATTCGATTATTAATAATGTCGATAAGAGTTTGTTTATCTGCCGCTTTCAAAAGAATTTTATTGAAGAAAAACGACTGGTTTTTGTTTGTCCTCCATTTTCAGAAAGAGGAGCTGGCTTCTTGGTATTATTGCAAAAAATCTGTCGTTTATCTCAGGAATTAAGTATTCCAATTGTAATACATGCTGAATATAAAACACACGAAACCATTCAGCAGATTGCCAATAATTTAAAACTGAATGCCAAGTTTGCCTTTAAAAATGTTTCAGATTGGGAAGATTTCGAATCTATTACAGACGAAATGAAACCAACCGATTTAGTTGTCTTCAATCTTTCAAGAAAAGGTTCTGTTTCGTATCAATCGATATTTGATAAACTGCCTCATAAATTTGAAAAGTCTTTTGAAAATAATAACGTAATCTTGGTTTATCCGCAAGATGATCGTAAAGAAAGTGCCATGGATGCCTATGAAGATTTTACGACATCACCTTTAGCAAAAGGAATTGAAGCTATTGAACAAATTGGACGCGGTTTGGGAAGTATTTTGAAGAAAGGTTAAAAAATATTTATCATTTTATGACAGAAGAATTAAAAGAGATTTTTAGAAAATATGATTTTCCAAAGCGCGATGAGAATTCTTCAGTCGAGATTGAAGATATTCAAGTGCATTTAAAATTTGATCTTCCAGAAGACTACATTTTTTATCTAGAGAATTATTTTGGAATTGATCAATTTATTGGAGCTGAGTTCATCAAACTTTGGAGTTTAGACGAAATAATTGATGCCAATTTAGAGTATCATATTTTCGAAAAATTACCACAGACACTAGCTATTGGAACAAATGGAAGTGGTGAATTTATTGGAATTGAATTTGATGATGATAATGTTGTAAAAATTATCCTTTCGCCTTTTATTGATTTAAATGCAAAATATCATGTTGAAATAGGAAATTCATTTACTGACTTTTTGGATCGACTTGATAAAGGAGTTGAATGGTTTTAATAATATTTAAAATTGAAAAAAAATGAAACACCAAATAAAATCAATTCGTCCATTTATAGGTTCTAAAGATTTCGAAGTTTCGAGAAGTTTCTACCGAGATTTAGGTTTTGAAGAAATAGTTTTAGAACATAATTTTTCTGTTTTTAAAGTCGGAGAAATCGCTTTTTATCTTCAAGATTATTATGATAAAAGCTGGAACGAAAACACTATGATTTTTCTTGAAGTTGATGATGTTGATCGTTATTATAATGAATTGAAAGCACTCAATTTAACTGAAAAATACGGTGTAAAATTAACGCCAACAAGACACTTAGATTGGGGAAGCGAATGTTTTCTGCACGATCCGTCTGGAGTTTTATGGCATTTTGGAAAGTTTAAGTAAGTAAATATTAAGTTCGCCACGAATTCCACTAAATTTCACTAATTTGCTTTTTAACTGAAATAATTCGTGAAAATTAGTGAAATTCGTGGCTGAAAAACTATCTCAATCCAAAATCTCCCAAAACCCGAGTCGTAGTTTTGCGCTGATACCAATCATTGTAAACTAATTCGATACTTTTTACATCAAATTCTCCGAAATCATAATCGCGGAATTTTGCAGTAGTTTCAATTAGTTTTTTGGGATCGTGAAGTTTGTCCTGAAAACGCATTATAGTCGAATGTGCTGTGGAAATCTCATATCGACTGTCAATGCTTTGTTGTAAACTGGAATTTTTGAAATTTTCGCGAAGTCTGTTTCTTAAATTATTCAACGTTGCATCACTTGGAAATCCCTGAATCATTATTGCTGAGGGAGAAGCTGTTATGCCTTTATAATGAATTTTAATTTTATTAACATCCACAAGACTTCTGCAGATAACTTCAATATATTCATTTGGTGAAATCTGATTTAAATTAAACTCAGTAGAACAAGAAATAATAGACATTACGGTGATATGAATGTCTGAATCAGGATAAAAATATTGTTCAGGTTCTACTTCTTTCAGTTCATTGATAAAATGCTGAATATTGGCTTTTATTTCATCGTTTGGACGAATTAATAAAGTTATTCCGAACCGCGAATCAGATTCGTTTTTTATTTCTGAATCAATCACATATTTCCCTGCAGCAATAGTCTCAGAAGATGTTTTATAAAGTTGATCGTAGTGTTCGGTTAGATTCATTATTTAATTATTTCTTTTTTACTTTTTCAAGATTTTCTTTCACTCTAAATTTTACAATTTTCGTAATCAAATCGTAAGGTATTTTATCTTTCAACGGAAATTGTACAGAACCTTTCCCTGATTTATATTTAGAAAGCTCTTCTGCAAAAGCTTCGTGGCCGCTTGGAAGTGCATAAAGTCCAATATGATTTTTGAAAGCTGCAAAATAAACTACGATTCCGTTCTGCTCAAAAGCGGGCATCGAATAACTGATTTTTTCTTTGGCATCTGGAGCTGCTTTCTGAATTGTCATTCGAACTTTCTCCAAAATTTCCTGAACATCATTCGGAAATCCACCGATGTATTCGTCTATATTTTCGGGCTTCTTTGTTTCCATTTTTTTGGTTTCAAGTTTCAGGTTTCAGGTTGCTGTAGAGAGCTTAAAGCTTTTAGCTGTGGTCAATACATGTCTTTTATTCTGCCGCAAAGTACGCTAAGTATTTTTAATTACTAGACTAAGTATGGTCTATATATTAAGTTCGCAAAGCTTTGTCTGTAAAAAAAAAATCAAGAAAAAGCTTTGCGAACTTTATCATTTTAATGATTCTCAAAAAAAAAACTTCACGTTCTTTGCGTAAACCCTTTGCGTTCTTTGCGGTTAAATTTATTTTAAGCTAATCCTTTCGGGAATCTATCTAAAACCAAATTCAGCTGTAAATTATGTTCTAAAAAGGCTTTTGCACCAGCCAAAACTAAAGTAAATCCTTCGGTAGAATTACGAACCTGATCTATAATTTTATCTGAATCTCCCTGAAAACCTGAATTGGTAATACTTACAAAAGTTTCATTTTCGTTCAACGGATTAAAAATCCATTCTACTAAAGTAAGTTCATCGGGATTTCCCCATTCAATAACAATTTTTTTATTTTCTTGTAAAACCAAAGTTTTAACCGAAAGGGAAAAACCATACATTTCCCAAGTCCATTCAGTTTTTTGATTTTCTTCTAATTTTCCGGATCCTTTTGTGAACCAAAATTTACTTGTAGTCTGAGGATCAATAAAAGCCTTAAAAACTTCTGAAACAGGTTTCCGAATCAGCATTTCGGCTTTTGCAAATTTGTTGTTTTCTGTTTTCATTCTTTGAATGTTATAGGTTAGAAGTAATTGTAAAGATAACTCTAAATTTTATACTTTAACTTACAACACTTAACGCTTCATCTAAAATTCAGGATTCTTTTTTATCAATCCATTTGCCAACTGTCGGTGCTTTATAATTTCTCATTTGATGTAGTAAATCATCAATATTTTCACTTATTAAAAGCATTTCTCTGTTAATTTCCTTTAGTAAACCTTTATTAGTCATGGTTTGTAATAATTCTATAAGGGAATCATAAAAGCCATTTACATTTAAGATTGCGATTGGTTTTTTATGAAGTCCCAATTGTGCCCAAGTAAGCATTTCGAAAAGTTCTTCAAGAGTTCCAAATCCTCCAGGTAAAGCAATCACCCCATCGCATAAATCGTTCATTTTGGTTTTGCGTTCGTGCATGCTTTCTACCAAAATCAATTCGCTTAAACCTTGATGTGCAATTTCTTTTGATCTCAAAAAGTTTGGAAGTACTCCGATTACTTTTCCGCCAGCATTTAAAGCGCCGTCTGCAACTGCGCCCATTAAGCCTACATTTGCACCTCCATAAACTAATTCTATATTTTGTTCTGCAAGCGTTTTTCCTAATGCGACTGCTTGTTCTTCATATATTTTTTCAGTGCCAAAACTAGAAGCACAGAAGACTGTTATTCTTTTCATTTTTTTTTACATGTTATGAGTTAAGAGTTATGTGTTATACGTTAATGGTTCAAATTCATAACTCATAACTCATAACTCTTTATCTTTAAACTTATCACTTTTTTAATTCGTATTCAAAATAGGGCACACCGGCTCCATTAATATTAAATGTTAAATCATTGATTTTTTCTGCTCCAAGTTTTAAAACAGCTTTTTGAGAGCGGAAATTCTCTGCTCCGATGTGAAAAAGGATCGAATCAATGTATTGGAAAGCATAATCAATCATTAACTTTTTATTTGCTTTATTGTAAGGGCCGCCCCAATATTTTCTTGTAATAAAAGTATAGCCAATTGCGACACTTGATTTTTCAGGGTTATAGTCGTAAAAACTAGTTGTTCCCATTACTTCGTTGGTTTGTTTATCGAGAATTAAAAACGAACCTTTTGTAATAATAATTTCAAAAAAAGTTTTAAAAACGTCTCTTTGATATCGGTTATTTACAGGATTTTGTTCCCAAATTAAAGGATCTGATGCCGCTTTAAATAATGCTTCAAAATGTTCTTCTTTTAATGGAATTAATTTTGTGATTTCGTTTTCTAAGACATCAGGCTGTAAATTGAAATTTGATGCTGTCATTGTTTATAGCTTTTGTAATTGATTTTGGCTTCTAGTTTCTAAGAATCACAGAAAAATTAAATCCGTTTAATCTGTACACAAGAAACATCTTGTATTTTAATTTCTTTTCCAGTTTTCTTTAGGAATCCAGTTTTAGGATTTCTTTTAAAAACGATTACATTTCCTGTTTGAACATTCGAGACAACCAAAAATTTACCACTTTCGTCAATAGCAAAAACTCGTGGATGTTTTCCTAAAGTAGATTGATAGCCGATGCTTTTTAATAATCCGTTTTCGTCTATTGAGAAAATTGCAATGTTGTTTTCTTTTCCTCGATTTGTTGCATAAAGGAATTTTCCGTCTGGTGAAATATGAACATCAGAACTTTCAAAACCTTCTTTTATTTTATCAGGATGTGTTGCGATGCGCTGTACTTTATTCAAAACGCCATTTTCATATTTGTAAACACTGATCTGCCCAGCCATTTCTTCAATACAATATCCATATTTTTGATTTGGATGAAAAGTAAAATGTCTCGGACCAGCTTCTAAATCGGTTTTTGTAAATGGATTTTGGGTTTCCATTAAAGGTTTTTTCTGGTTTTCGTCAAAAGCATAACAGCGAATTTTATCAGCTCCTAAATCGGGTAAAAATAAATAATCATACTGAGGAGAAAATACAGCCGAATGAACGTGTGATTTGGTTTGTCTTTCTTTATGAGTACTTCCATCCATATATTGAAAATTCTGTGCAATCGAGTCAATTTTACCATTTTCTAATATGGGAAAAACAGAAACACTTCCTTCTGTATAATTAGCGTTTGCAATCCATTTTCCGCTTTTATGAACTGAAACGTAAACAGGGTTTTCGCCGCCGCTTCGCTGACTGTTTAAAAATGTCAGACTTTTATTTTCAGTATTAAATTCAAAACTGCTTATACTTCCTGCATTTGGTGTTTTGGTATCTGTGCAGGCATAAACATATTTCCCATTTGGAGAAACCGTTAAATAAGAAGGATTAATGATATTCTTAGCTGAAGTAAATTTCGTCAATTTTTCGTTTAAAGTATCCAATTGATACACCTGAATCGCTTCTGCCGATTTATCACGATTGTATGATCCTAAAAAGACGTAAGTGTTCTGGGAAAATAGATTACAGCTTAAAAGAAAGGTTATGGTTAGTATGAGGTTTTTTAGGTTCATTTTTAGGTTTCTTTGTTTGAAGTTTCACGTTGCATTTCACAATTAATTAATTCCTTTCCACCATTGTTTAAATTCCTGTTTTTCGTTTTTAAGCTCTACTTTTTCGCCAATCATTGGAGTAATTAATGGAATCGGATTTTCGCTTAAATTATTCAATTCCGTTACTTTAATTAAAGGCGCATCCCAGGAATGAAGGGAAAGGGCAAATTTTGATGAATGAACTGGAAATACTCTTTTTGCTTTTAGGTCTTTCATAGCTTTTACAACATCTTCGGGCATATTATGAATATATTTCCATTTTTCGTTGTATTGGCCATTGTCCAATAAAGCAATATCAAACGGCCCATATTTTTCGCCTATTTCTGCAAAATGTTTATCATAGCCGCTGTCTCCGCCCAGATACATTTTAAAATCTTTAGTTTCTAAAATAAAAGAAGTCCAAAGGGTGTTGCATCTTTTAAAACTTCTTCCGGAGAAATGTCTGGAAGGTGCTGTATGAAGCATTATATTTTCATCCAATTCTACTGTAGAAAACCAATCTTTTTCCATAATATTTTCAGATGGAAATCCCCAGAACTCAAAATGTGAACCAACTCCAAGAGCTGTGATTACTTTTTTTGTTTTAGGTTTTAATTTAAGAATTGTATCGTAATCCAGATGATCATAATGATCGTGTGTAATCAACAAATAATCGATTTCGGGAAGATCGTCAACCGTATAAATATCACTTCCTTTAAATGATTTTGTAGTGCCTGGAATAGGAGAGGCGTTGCCGCTAAAAACAGGATCAATCAAAAAACGTTTTCCCTCCAACTGTATAAAATACGACGAATGCCCAAACCAAACCAAAACATCTTCATCAATTGGAAGTTCATGTAAATTGGTTTTTATGGACGGAATTAAATCGGATGGAATTTTTCGATCTACTTTTTTGAAGAAAAATTCAAGCAAAACTCCAGCCATACTTGCTCCTTCGGCAAGATCGGGCGTAAAGCTCTGATTTTCGAACTTTCCGTTTTTATATTGAGGCGATTTCTGAATTAAATTCAGTCTTTCGCCAGAAGGGGCTTTTCCAAATTTTGGATGTTCCAAAAATCGGTAAAGGGCAAGTGCTATTAGCGCTAATAGAATTAAAAATGTAATCATTTATTTGGAGGGATATAATTTTTGAGTGCAGTGAACCGAAAGTAAAATTATCTTTTTTAAGATTTCCATATCGATGTCGGCTAATTTTTTAATGTAAATACAAGCTTTAGAGGAGGTGTGTTTTCCCAATTTAGGCAAAAGCTCTTCTCTTTCTTTTTCTGGAAGATAAAAATAAACAGTCATTGCTGTTTTTCTTGGAGAAAATCCTGCCAAAGGAGCGTCTCCTTCATGACCACTGTCATATTTATAATGATAACTTCCAAAACCTATGATACTTGGCCCCCACATCTTGGGCTCAAAACCTGTTATTTCTTGTATTATTTTAAGAAGTTCAAAAGCATCATTTCTTTTAACTTCATTTTCAACAGCGTTAATAAAATCTGTAACGCTATTTGTAGTTTCAGTGGTTTTATTGACAGCCATTTTGCGTTTATTTTTTATTTAATAAATTACTTTTAAAAAGAATGTTTTTGATTTTAAATTCACTAGCATAAAACAAATTAGAATCTTCAGGCATTTGATTTTCTAATACAATGAGACTTACATCACTTTCAGGAAAATACAAATTTACAGCAGAAAATCCGTTACCAAGACCAGTATGACCAAAATATTTTATGGGTTCTTTTTCGATAATTCTTAAGCCATAACCATAGCCTTCTTTATCTTTTCCAAAGAAATTATGTTGATTTTTAATCGTATACGATGTCATCAATTTGTATGATTCAGGTTTTAGAATTTTTCCTTTATGTAGATTATTATTCCATATTAAAAGATCATTAACAGTAGAAATAAGACCGCCCGAAGGCACTTTGTAAGGTGATATTAAATTATTTTCTGCTTTTTCTAAATTTCCACCATTATTCATGTATCCAGTAACTAAATTTCTGTCCTTATCTTTTGAATAACAAAAGGTATTATTCATTTTAAGCTTTTTAAACAAATCATTAGCCAGTTCTGAATAGCTTTTTTTTGTTACAGATTCAAGAATCTGACCGAGTATTGGATAACCTTCATTTCCATATTTAAAATCACTTCCAGGTTTAAAAAGCAAAGGTTTTTGTAAATCAGTGATTCCATGGGAATGATTTAATAACTGATGGATTGTAATCGTATCTGCCCATGTTTGTTTTATATTGGGAAGGTATTTTTTTATTGGAGTATGAAGATCAATTTTACCTTTTTCAACTTCTTTCAAAACTAAAGCCGCCGTAATTTGTCTGGTAATTGACATAATTTCAAATTGACTATCGAGTGTCAAAGGTTTTTTAGTTTCAAAGTTGGAATATCCTTTGGCTTTAGAATAAAGTATTTTTCCATTTTGAGAAATAAGCATAACACCATTAAATACTGGATTGGTAGTATTTTGAATTAAGCTGTCAATGCTTTTTTGATAATCGTCTTTTTTTTGTGCCGATGAATGACAGCTGGAAAGAATAAAAAGTAATAGTAAGGAGATTTTAGGAATAAAGTTCATTTTAGTGTTCAGTGTTCAGGTTTTTTTTAGTATTCAGCTTCAATAATTAGTGTTCAGTAATCAGTTTTAGTTGTTCAGTTTTAGTCTTTAGTATTTTCAGGACTAATTTGACTGAACACTAAAAAACTGTAAACTGACCACTAGTTTTCAGTGCTAATTTAACTGACCACTAAAATTATAAATTAAAACATTCCATTTTCGTTAATAGTTTCTTTCGGAATTGGCTGGCCTAAATCCCAAAGTTCGACGATTTTATCGTCTTTGAATTTTAGGATGTGAACTACAGCAAAACCAATATCTGCAGGACTTTGTTTTAAGTGCGAATGTACCGCAACTAAATTTTCGTCTTCGAGTATATGATGAATTTTAAAAATCTTATTCGGATTTGTTCTGGCCGATTCTTCCATGGCGAGCATTAAAGTTTGTGCATCGCCTTTGAAATGCGCGTTATGATGTTTGAAATTCTTTCCGACATATAATCGAAAACCTTCGTGAGAATGCCCTTTTGCAGCAAGATTCAGGAAGTTTCTAGCGATTTCTTTCTTAGTCATAATTCAATGATTTTAAAGCAAACTAAGGTATGAAATTCAGCGCTATAATTATTGCAGAAAAGGCATTGAATTTTATAAAATTAAATGGCCTCCGATTTGATTTTTGAAAGGTCTATACCGAGTTTAGTGAATTCTTTTTCTCCCAATTCGGTAATATAAAAATGTTTATCTGAAGCAGATTTTTTAGCAATCCATTTTTTGTCGGTAAAGTTTTCTAAAAGCAATTCACCGAGTTTGCCACCGAGATGTTCGTAGCATTTTTTGGCAGGTTTTATAGAAGATTCGGTACTCATGATTATTTCTTTTTTATAGCAATTTTAGAGGCTAAGTAAGCTGTCGGAATATAAGCAAAAACTAAATCAACAATGCTAAACCAAACTGGCGATGGCAAAGTATAAACCATTACAATTCCTCCAAATAAAAAGAAAGCTCCAATAAAAAACGCCAGTTTGGTTTTGTTTGAAGCTGCAATTAAGGCTGTTGTCAATGCACCAGAAAAAGTCCCGATTACGTGTGCTAAAAACGGAAAAAGAAAATGTTTAGGCTCAAACAAATGCATGTTGGCTTTTAAACCTTCTGTAGTTGTAACATCTACACCGTTTGGTGGCGGAATTACAGAACCACTAATTGAAAGAATGCTCATGTTGACAATGCTGCCAATAACAAGACCGGCAAGAACTGCCAAAGTGTTTCTAAAAAGCGGATTCATAAGTTTCGTGTTTTAGCACAACGAATTTAGGAAAAATTAATTTCTTGCTGATAATTTCTTCTCGTTTTCTGTTTGCGGTTTTCCTGTTGCATTCGGTTCGCCTTTTCCAGTTTCGATTAGTTTTTTTAAACTATTCTGAATATAGTTTGTCCAAGCATCACGACAGATTTCGAAACATTCATATTCAGGAATTAAACCAAAATGAGTAAAAGTCAGTTCAGTTTTTCCATCTTTTTCTTTGATTTCAAAAGTTGGTTTTGTTCCAGTCCATTCGGTTTTAACTTCTGTGAATTTGAAATAATTCTGTTCAATAAACCATACGATTTTTTGGTTCAGAATTACTTCAGTCAATTTTACTTTACAGCGGTGAACATCTTCATAATGATAATCAAATTCATCATTCAAATTAGCTGTTTTTCCTTGAATTTCTTCCGACCACCAGCCTCGAACGTTTTGTATGGCTTTGAAAACTTCTTCGGGAGATTGATTGACTATTATTTTTGTGGTAAAATCTTGTGTGCTCATTTTGATTGATTTAGAAATTTGTAAAGTAAAATTACAATCTAAAAATCAAATAGTTAAGGTGATTAAAGGACAAAATTGAGGTGTGTTTCGGACAATTTTTACCTTGTATAGTAAATCCGACAGGTTTTTAAAACTTGTCGGATTTTTTTATCGCGATCGTTGTATAATCCTTTATTTGTCTTTTCTGAAAATACCAATTAGTAAATTTATAAGGTAAATTGGTGTTGCAATAAAAATTATTAGCAAAAATTCAGTAACCAAAACGACATTGACTGATAAATAATTATCGTATAGTGGAAAATTTTCGTTTACTTGATATTGCGGATGATAAAAGAAAATAATCCAATAAAAAATAAAACTGCCAATTAAGATAACAGAATGTATTACAGTTAAAAATTGTATGAGTTGCTTTTTATATACTTTTTGAATCAGCCAATATCCTAATCCCATTATAAAATAACAAAGGAAAAGAAATACTGTTGTATCACTATTTCGCATGACAAAATAAGTATCATGAATATTTATATCTAAACCAGCGTTTGGATTATTATTTTGTGCAATTCCTATTAATAGAATAGAAAGACTAGTAATCCAGAATAAGTGGTAAACTTTTATTTTTTGCAGATTCATTTTGAGGTCTAAAAGAATTGATCTAATATCGTTTTGTTTTATTATGAATTTGAATAATTTGTTCAAAATGTTCTTATGAAAACTGGATGTGTTAGGGATAGAAGCGGTATCTCCCGATTTAGAAAAACAAGGCTTTTTAGCCGTAGTTTTTGTTAATCGGGAATTTAGCGGACAGCCCGACCGTAGGGAACGCCCAAATTATAAATTTTAATGCCCCAGTTGTTTTCTTAAATCCAGATTAAGACTGTATTGTTCTTCTACAGGAATTGGTTTTCTGCTGACTTTATTAATGTCGTTACCTTCTTCCGTCCATAAAAATGGATAGAAATTGAAAACTTGATCACCAGGTAATTCAGAAACTTCTTTTTTCCAGTTTTCCCAGCGTCCTCCTGCATAAAATTTATCCAAATCATTACTAAAGCAGAAACCTAAGAATTCAGAATACGAAATATCAAGAGGTTCATATTCTAAATTATCTGGCGAAAAATAATAAACCTTTCCAAGGTCTTTTCCTAAAGCTCCTCCATTTAATAGATAAAAACCACCAAGAGCATCATCTGCGATTAAAAGAAAAGAAGGTGTTTCTCCAGTTTCTTTAAAAGATTTTCCTTTATTCCAATCAGGAAGACTACGATTCAATTTAGGACTTCCTGAACCCAAAATCCTGATCCAGCCATTATCGATTAAGAGTCCGCCCGTTTTATAGATTACGGCTCCCATTGGAGAACTTGTAGTTACTTGTGTTTGATATAAAGCATCTTTGGCTTTTTGAGGGTCGGCAGGAAGAATTTCTACTTTGTTTTTTGCAGTATCAATCCATTCTTTTACGAGTTTCCACCCAGAATCATTTTGATCTATTAGTTCGTTTATTGGTCGCATTTTATTTTGTGAAAAAGTTATTGTGGTTAAAAGAAAAAAGGCGGTTAAAGGAAAAAATTTCATTTTGGTTTTTTGGGTTAATTTGAGTTTTTGTTAATAGGGCTTGGTCATTAAACGAATTAGAACTCCTTTGCGTTTTACAAGATTTTTATAATCCCACTGAATTTCTTTGCTTTTTTCGAGCCATCGTTTTAGATCTTCTATAACAATTTGGTCAGAATGGGTATAGCGAATTTCGGCAGCTTTAAAAGAACCTTCGTTTTGCAGTTGTTCTTCATCAAAAGATTGTCCGCTCCAGAAAAGCAATCGAACAGAATCTTTTAATTTACTGTATCCCACAATTGGATTTCCATCTATAAACCAAACAGGATGAGCATGCCAGATTTTGTTTTCTGTTGCAGCTAGATTTTCGTTTATACTGGTATAAAGAAGATCACAGATTTCTTTATCTTTTATGGCCTGGGAATCGTTGTACTCTTGTATTTGCTGTTTCATAACTTTTAGATTTGATTATTTTATATCTTTAGTTAATTCAAATAAAATATAAGTTCCATTGTTGGATTGCCCTTGTTTTTTTTCTATAAAACCTTTTTTAGTGTAGAAATCTACTGCTTTAGTGTTGTTTACAAGGCATTTTAATGTAACTGGAAAATTAATTTTCGTAATAGCCATTTTTAATAATTCGGTTCCAATATTTTTCCCCTGATATTCATGATCCACATAAAGATGATGAATAAAATTATTAGGCATCCAGATCGAAATAAAGCCAACAGCTGTATTGTCTAGAAGTGCTGTCAAAATGTATTCTCCGTGCGTTTGTTTATCAAAATCTTCCAATTCAAATTCAGATGTGTCAACCCATGTAAAAGTTCTTTTTCTTTCTTCTAAGAAAATTTTTTGTAAAGGTTCTAAATCGATATTTCTAAATTCTACAATACTAAGCATTCTGTAATATAGATTATCAGTGGGTTATTTTTGTCTTCGAAGTACAATTGTACTTTCCTGATTAGTCTCATTAAATTCTAAAGCTCTTGCTTGGTTTATACTGATATTGATTTTAATTTCATCATTATTTATAAATTCTAATATCGCTAAAAGTCTTCCTTTTTCAACAGCTTTTCCTTTTTCAAGACTAGCAGCGATAATATCCATTTTGATAGGTGCATTAGAATCATCAATTTCATATTTTAAAGTTCCTTTCTGTCCATTATTTTTGCCTCCTTTAACCTCAAAATTCTTCCCATCTATAAATTCACCATTGATGGTCATCGAAATGAACCCATCGGGACTGAAAACCATTTTATTTTCTGTACCATTAGAATCTGTAGCTTTCCAATTTCCAATCAGGATATCTTTTTTTGTTTGAGCGTATGAAATACTTGTTAGAACAAGAAAAAGTAGCATAAGTTTTTTCATTTTATAAGTTTAAAGATTATTGTTCTTCTATGATAGAATTTCCTTTGGAATGATCTCCCGATGTCCACTGCCAGTTTTCATGAAGTCTTATTTTTCCATTTTCTAAAATTTCAGGTTTAGAAGTACAGGTTCCCGTCATTAATTCGCCTTTTTCGTTTACTTGATGGTAACGCATTTCAATGTTCCCCTGTTGATCTACCAAGCCAATTAAATGACCCGAAATAATTTTTCCGCCCGAATATTCAGAAGTTAAGATATTCCCTTCCTGCTTATAGTGAAATGTAGTTTCGTTAGACGTCTCCCCATTTAAACTGTTGCTTACAGGTTTGAATGTTTTATTGTTGTAATTAATCATTTTGTAACGTGAAATAAAATTGTATTGATGCTGCTTTAGATATTTTGAAAAATGATGATATCTGAAAATTTTTCTATCTGATCTATAATAAATAAGCTATCATTAAAATAATCCATATCAAAATCCTCATCTCCCCAAACTTCAAATCGTTTTTGAGCCGTTTTTAATTTTTCTTTATCGAAAGGCTGTTCGTTCCAATCTTCTTCTAGATTTTCAGTTATTTCCAAAGCTTCATCCTTCACATGTTTTTCTTCTGATAAATAAATATAAAAACGATATTCATCGTTAAAGATTATGGTAATCTGATTATTGCTAAGGATAATTTCTGGCTGATTTCCAGCGTCTGAATTCTGATAGAATTCCTCTAAATGCTCTTTCAATACTGTAATAGTTGCATTTGAAGAGGGCAAAATATAAGCGGAATAGGAATAAAAACTATTAGCCATTATTTTCTGTTTAAGTTAGTTATAAGCAGCGGATTGTTTTCTTTTAGTTTATTAATTAGTTCTTCGACGCTTTCAGGATTTTCTTTGATGTGTTCATATTCAGCTGACGTTATTCCTACGATTTGTAAAAAGGAAACTTCTCCGTGAGGGGTTTGTTTCTTTTCTATTTCGGGATCAGTAACAAAAATTAAAGCTGTAATATCAGTATCCGTATTCAATCGAATAGGCCCATTTGCGGGCATATAATGAAATTCTTCAAACCAGTTACCGCTGCTGAAAACATATTTGGCAATATTTTGTAATAAGGCTACAGCCCAGCTTGGATTTCCGTTATCGGCCTCATAAGGTTTTAGTCTAAAAGTAAGTTCAAATCCCCATTTACTGAATTCTCCATCTACTTTTTCTTCGTTATAATACAATTCAGAAAAACCGTAAGTAATAAAATGATAGTGATCTTCCTGCGATTTACTTTCGTAATAGCTTACCCCGTCAAGCGGATGCTCTCCTCCAAGCATATAACTAATTGCTGGTGCAAAATGTTTGGGTTCCTGACCTGGATATAAACGATCAAATTCTTTATCGATTTCTAACCAGCCTACAGCATCGTCTTCTGAAAATTCTTTTTTATATTCTTTTAAATTCATGTTTAAGATTTCTAGTTTATTGAATAGACAAGATATTGCTTTTACGGCAGAAATGAGAATTTCTAATAAAAAAAAATCCGATTTGCCTTGCAGATCGGATTTAGTGTTATCTATTCTATTTTTTTTACAAGCTCAAGTGTACCTTGCTGTAGTCCTTTGTAATAATCGCCTTTTTTAAGTTCAGGAACAATATAAGCTGCTATAAGATCCTTAATTTCCTGATCGCTTATTTTAGCACGAATTTTTTCGACACCCTGAACTTGAATTTGTCTTAATTGTTTACTGATAACAATTAGAATTGAAGTGTCGATTTTTAATTTTGAAAGCATGTATTTATCTAAACCTAAAGAATAGTCGTTTAAATCGGTGTAAGGACTTATTGATGATGTCGTTACAATGACAATCTTGCTTTTTGTTTTAGTTTCACTTGATTTTAAGTAATCATTTAAACTTTTAGCCTGACTTGGAGTAAGAATTTTTTCGAAGTCATTTACATAATCATACGATTTGGCAAATATTGCAGGAGATTCTGCTTTTGTTTGTGCAAAAAAAGCATTTGGCAAAAAAAGTGCAATCGTAAATAAAAACAATATTTTTTTCATGGCAGATATCTGATTTGGGTTGCGCAAAAGTAGTATATCTTTAGTTGAAACAGATGAAAAAAAGATTAGTTTTTTGTTTTTAAATGAAAAAAGACCTCTCTATATTGAAAGTCACTTTATTCATTTTTTTTCCTCCTGATATTTTGCTGATAATACTTGTCCAGCCTTTCTTTCAAAGTTTTTGTTGAATGTAAAAAGATCCCAAAACCAATATCTTTGAGTAACTTGTAAACTAAATGTTTGTGAGGTGATTTTTCCCTTTTTTACTCTGTCAAATTGATATTCATAATTGTTGGGTAAATAAACTGGTAACTGTCCTAATGTAATGACTTGAGCAATGAGCGGATTTCCACACGATGGATATTGTTTTATCGGATAAAGTTTGATCTTCAAATCAGTTTGCGTACTGTCGGTGGTAAAAGTAAAGAGGTTTGATTTTTTTAAAATTTTAAATTCTTGTTTTAAAGAATCGTTCAGAATATATACTGTTTCTTTACTTTCCTTATTTTGAATTTTTCGATATTCTTTTGGATAAACTTTGTATGAATAGCAGGAATTAAATAAGAGAATAATTAGTATAAATTGAAGAGCAACAAACAGCTGGGTGAAGGTTTTCTTGCAATGTATTGAAGCTGTGAGAATCATTTTGTAAATTTTAAAAATAGTTGATAAAATTAAAATTTAATTTATTTAAAAATAAGAAAAATCCGATTATTTGTAATTAATCGGATTTTTGAAGTTTTATTGAAGTAATGGCAGTAAATGATCCCATTTTAGTTCTTTGGCAAAATCTAAGGCTGTTTTGCCACTTTCGGTCTTCGCATTTTTATCTGCTCCAGATTCTAACAAAACTTCTACGGAAGTTTGATTTCCAGCAATGACTTCGCGATGTAAAAAAGTATAGCCCAATTCATCCTTGTGAGTTAGTTCTTCTGGATTGTTTTTTACAAAATCAATAAGACTTTCTTTCATGTTTTTGCTCATTGGATGTTCAATCAGATTTTCTGGTTTTTCCTTTTGTTCGTTAACCACCAGAATATCATTAAAATCGCCAAAATCTAATCCCCAAGCATCGTCATGAGCATCTCTTTCGTCTTCACTCATTTCAGAACGCATCGCTTGAATCGTAAAAGCACCATAAGTTTGTCCGTTAATGGCAAACAACCAATCACTGATTTGATTCAGTGGAATAGCAATTTCATCTCCATTAGAAACATTTGTCAACTCATTTGGATCATTTACCAAAATGCCGTATATGTTTTCGCCGTCAAAATTTACATCGTTAATCCACATATGTTCTACGACAGTTTCGTTGTCAATTTCTTGAGTAAAAGCTAGTTTTACACAGGCAACATCCAATCCAGGAACTATTCTTCTGTATTCCCAAGATAATTCTCTCCAGAAATATTTAAAGGTTTCCTGTGCTTTTTTGTAAGCTTCAATCATTTTTGGATTTTCTCCATCGGCGTAGAATATTTTTGTTTCTTCCATGGTATATAATGTTTAATTTAATTTGAATTATGAGTTACTTCGAACGAATAAAAAACCGATTTGTTTTTTTGCAAATCGGTTTTTTTATCATCAAAAAATAAATTTAGAAATTTACGTCGTCTGCGATATTTCCGCCTTGCTCAGCGGCGAATTTTGCAGCGTATTCTTTTTGTTTCTCCTGTTGATAATTGGAGAATTCGATAATGTCTTCAGAATTCCAGTTTTGGTTTTGCTCTGTCATCCATTGCATGGCTACAGATTGGAAATCGGCCAGATTGATTCCGAAGTTTTCTAGAATCCATTGTGCACCGTCAATTCCGTATTCGTAAGCAGCTTGTCTTGCTCCAGCTAATTCTTCATAGAAATAACGATCGGTTTTCATTCTTTCTAAGTTTGCAGCTCCTTCTTCTGAAATTGTAGCTTTAAGATTTTCCAATTGCGGAACCGTTACGTTTTCAGCATAATATTGCCCGAAAAGTGTCGTAACCGTAAACGAAGTATCTTCACCCATACGCTGTGGCCAGATTGTATTTAGTTCTTCCCAAACAATTGGTTCAAATCCCATTGCTTTACAAACTTCTAGATAATCAATTCCAGCACTTATTTTAAGACACATAGCAGTATATGTTCTTAAATCTACACCGTGAACTGGTTCCAAAAACGGATTATTATCATCGACTTTTACAAATCCTGAAGTTTGAATTCCGCTGTATTTTAAAGAATTAGCGTGTTCGAATCGAATCATTTGATCAGAGTCGCAGTTATTCCATTCTGTATAAACTGTTCTTCTGTAGTTGAAATAGATGTTTTGAATGTCTTTCTCGTCTAAATTTTCACCGCTTGCACGTTCGTCTGCGATCCAGGCTTCGGCTCTTTCTGCTACTTCGTTATCAAAATCTTCTACTGTATAATGTGTTCCATGTAAAGTTTCTGGATCGTATTCTACTTCTTTATAATTATCCTCATAATCATTTTCGTAATTGTCATTCGAAGTCTGTGCTTCATAATTTTGGTTTTCTTGTTTGTCTCCTGTTAGAGCTCCAAAAAGTTTTTTAAACATTTGTCGATTTTTAGGGTTAATAAAATTTAATATTTCAATTGATTCTGATATATTTTTTCGTTGTGTTCTTTTAAATCTGGCGTGATTTTATTCCATTCATCATACATTGCCCTCAAATAGACCTCACGTAATTTTGGAGCATTTTGGATCGCAAATTGTCTTTGTTCTTCCAAATCATTCATTTTGGATTGAACTTCGGTAAGCACTTTTTTATCACGTTCATGAATAATACTTAGACTTAATTCATGACGTTGATGATACAAGTCGCGCTCTTTGTCTTTTTCGTTTTCGTAAGCTTCATGTAGATGAGCTGTTCTCTGTTCTGCCAATTCTCGGGCAATATTCTGAAGGTTTCTTCCCAATGTGCTTGGCGCAAAAGTGTTTTGTGTCTGGCAATAAGGACAGGAAATATAGGTTTCGATTAAAAATATTTTTTCAATCGTAATATTACCACCGCATTGTTTACAGGTAAATTTATCTTTGATAGTTTCAAATTCGTTTAAGATTTTCTGATATTCGATTTCAAGATCACGTTCTTGTGTTTTATCGATTTGTTTCCTCCAATAATCATATTTGTCATCAAATTCGTTGTAACGATCGGAACATGCACTTCTAAAATCAGAAAGTAAATCGTGATGTTTATCCAAAACAGAAATCTGTGAATTGATATTATAATAAAGATTATTTACCTTTTCTTCGTAAGTATCTCTGGCTTTTTCACGGATATTATTTAACTGGCCATTTACGCCTGAATAAACTCTATGAAAAGTTCTTTTGTATAAATCTTCGTCTTCTTGTAAAAGCTGTTTTAATTCCGGAATTGAAGCTGTTGCCAATTCTTCCATTTTAGCTTCTAATTTTTCCAAAAAAGAAAACCATCTTTGCTGCGATTCCTGAAGTTCTGCATACCATTCTGGATATGATTGTTTGCTTCCTTCGTTTTTGTCTTTTGATTTATTAAATAATCCGAACACGTTATCTTGTTTTAAATTGAATTGTCTTCTTTTTTAATATATAATCCGTCTGTAAGTTTTACGTTTAAAAACTCAAATCCGCAGTAGGCACAATGTGTTACACCATCTTCTTTGGCTCTTCCTGCACCGCAGTTTGGACAGTCTTTGACACTCATTTTGGCTTCGGTTGTTTCAAACTCACCTCCGTAATTAGTCTGTTTTTGAGCATTTTCTTTGAGTCTGTTCAAAAATGAATTTACTTTCTTTTCTTCCATTACAATTGACTTAAGAGTTCGGCTTTTTTGGTTTTAAATTCGTCTTCATCTATTAAACCTGCATCAAACAATGATTTTAGTTTTTGAAGTTTAGACGTAATGTCGTCTCCAGTTTCTTGTTTTGGGGTTTCTTTATTCTGCTGTAACTGATTGAAAAGAATTCCCATGCTTACTGCATTTTGAGTCGCATCGTGAAGTCCGTTTCCTTTATCGCCAATGGCAGTTGCGGTATTGAATTTGGTAAACTTGTCCATATCGGTTACCATATTCATGTTGGTGATTTTATCGTAATGTGCGGTTACTTCTTCTGGTAAGTTTACGCTTGTAATGACAAACTGAGTCAGTTCGATTCCTAATTGTTCAAAATAAGGTTTTAGATAAGGTTCTATTTTTTTTCCTAATTGCGTAATATTTCCAGCGACATTAGTAACGGTTATGTTTTCGTTAGCCAAAACTTCTCCGAATTTTGGAGCAACAAAATCCCTTAATTGACTTTGAAGTTCAAAAATGGTCAGCTGTTTGTACGTTCCTGCATATTGGCGGAAGAATTTAGCAACATCAGAAATTTTAAGATCAAAACTTCCAAAAGCTCTGATTCGAATTTGTCCAAACTGAGGATCATTCATCAAGATAGGAGCAGGAGTTCCCCATTTATTATTGATGAATTGATGTGTATTGAAAAAATAAACATCAGCCTTAAACGGACTTTCGAAACCGTATTTCCAGCCTTTTAGTTTACTTAAAATGGGAATGTTTTCTGTAGATAAAGTATGAAGTCCGGGAGAAAATACGTCTGCAAGCTGTCCTTCGTTTAAGAGCATGGCCTGCTGGCTTTCGCGTACCGTTAATTTTGCGCCGTTTTTTATTTCTTTGTCTTCATCGAAATACTTCCACATTAATAAATTAGGGTCGCTTGTCGTGGCTTCGATTATTTCTATAAAAGGTAGTTTCATTACTTTCTTATTTATAGAGAATAAAAATAAGGAATTAGAAATGATGACAAAATTTTCTTACGTAAAGTTTTAAACAAATTTTTGTTTGGTCTTGTTTTTTGTGTAAACTGTGAGAAGTGATTTGTAAAATGATTTGATGTTGACAAAAAACTATGAAAACAAAAAAATCCGATCTGTTTTCACAAATCGGATTTTATAAATTGAAAAATTATATATAACCGTAAAACGGTATATTTTTACAAGTGAATTACTTCGCCGTAAGCATCAGCAACAGCTTCCATAACAGCCTCGCTCATTGTTGGGTGAGGGTGGATCGATTTAAGGATTTCGTGACCTGTAGTTTCTAGTTTACGAGCTACAACTGCTTCAGCAATCATATCTGTAACACCAGCACCAATCATGTGGCATCCTAACCATTCTCCGTATTTAGCATCGAAAATTACTTTTACGAATCCGTCAGCATTTCCGGCAGCTTTAGCTTTTCCAGAAGCTGAGAATGGGAATTTACCAATTTTCAATTCGTAACCTTTTTCTTTTGCTTGTTTTTCTGTTAAACCTACAGAAGCGATTTCTGGAGTTGCATAAGTACAACCCGGAACGTTTCCGTAATCGATTGGGTCTACGTGTAAACCTTTAATTTTTTCTACACAGTTGATTCCTTCAGCAGAAGCTACGTGAGCTAAAGCCTGACCTGGAGTAACGTCTCCAATTGCATAGTATCCTGGAATATTAGTTGCGTTGTAAGCGTTTACTAAGATTTTATCTCTGTCAACAGCGATACCCACTTCTTCTAATCCGATGTTTTCAATGTTTGTTTTGATTCCAACAGCAGAAAGAACGATATCAGCTTCTAAAACTTCTTCTCCTTTTGCCGTTTTAACGAAAGCTTTAACTCCTGCACCTGTTGTGTCGATACGCTCAACAGAAGAGTTAGTCATTACTTTAATTCCAGATTTTTTCAAAGAACGCTCAAATTGTTTTGAGATATCTTCGTCTTCTACAGGAACTACGTTTGGCATAAATTCTACGATAGTAACGTCAGTTCCCATTGAGTTGTAGAAGTGAGCGAACTCCACTCCAATTGCTCCAGAACCAACAATAATCATAGATTTTGGTTGTGTTGGCAAAGTCATTGCCTGACGGTATCCAATTACTTTTACACCATCTTGAGGTAAGTTTGGCAACTCACGAGAACGAGCACCAGTTGCGATGATAATGTGATCAGCGCTATATTCAGTAACTTTATTGTCTTTATCTGTAACGTCAAGTTTTTTTCCTGGTTTTAGTTTACCAAAACCTTCGATAACATCAATTTTGTTTTTTTTCATTAAGAATTGAACTCCTTTGCTCATTCCTTCCGCAACACCACGGCTACGTTGAATAACAGCTGGGAAATCTTTATCGAATTCAGAAACTTTTAATCCGTAGTCAGAAGCGTGTTTTAAATAATCAAAAACCTGAGCTGATTTCAATAATGCTTTTGTTGGGATACATCCCCAGTTTAAACATACACCACCAAGGTTTTCTTTTTCAACTACAGCTACTTTGAAGCCTAATTGTGAAGCTCTAATTGCTGTTACATATCCGCCAGGACCACTTCCTAAAACAATAACGTCGTATTTCATTTTTTTTGCTTTTAGTATTAACTATCGAAAAATGAATTCTACAATTCCGAAACTCATCTTTCGATTTATTCTTTTGTTATTTGTGCTTGCGAATTTAAGGATTTATTTTAAATGAACGTCCGAAAATTTGTTTTTAAAGTCAGAGATTTTGACCTTTTCACAGAAACTGAAGGAATTGTGAATTGTAAATTGTGAATTATGAATTGATTTTTGTGATTTAGTGATTAGTTCTTAGTAATTAGACCTTAGTCTTTAGTAATTAGTTCTTAGTGAATAGAGAGAAGTGCTTTTAATTAAAAAAAAATAAGCCACAGATTATAAAGATTAACACAGATTTTTTAAAAATCCTTTTAATCCAAATAATCTGTGGCTAAATATAAGTTAAAGCGTTATAAGTTAAAGGTTAAGCGTATTTAACTATAAACCAAAAACTATAAACTGTAAACATTTTAAACCTTAACGTGTCCCCAGTTTTCACCGCTGGCAATTCTTCTGATCTGCATTTCGCTTACGCCGAATTGTTTCGCGATCATTTTAAGACGTGTTTTTTGTTCTGGTCTTGCTAATATTTTTTTGATTAACATGACTTTAGTAGTTGTTAATTTTCTTCCGTCGGCTTTTAGGTTGTGTTCGATCAGGTTTTTTTTGGCCTGAATTACACGCGGACTTTTGCGGCTGTGTGCCATCATTTCCTGTTTGGTTGCCCAGCGAAGGTTTTTTACATCATCATTGCTTCTATTGTAATCTAAATGCAATACGTAAGTTTGATCTTCGGACTCCTTCGGAATAAAATATTGGGCAACTAACTTATATAAGAAAAGATATTTGTTGACGATTTTATCCTCTTTTTTAACCTTAAAACGGAAAGTTGGATATCCGTCGCTTAAACCGCCTTTTAAGATTCGGCCGTTTTCAATTTCGTCCGTAAAGCTAATTAATCTTCCTCTGTTTGAAATTGCATATTTAAGTTGTAATGAGGCGTTTATTTCTATTTCTTTAAATTGTTCATCTGGATAAAATCGATTGTGTGGCATATTCTTTTACATTTGATTTCTATACTCTCAAAGATAAAGAATAAACGAAAAATTTTCGCTATCTCATTGATTGTGAAACGGCAATTTTATGATTTCTATAACGCTAATTTAACGTTTTAAAGTGTTTTTGACAGTTTTTAGTCGGATTTTAAATCACAATTTATCAAATTAGCAGTTTTTTAATTTTGAAATTAACGTCAATTTATGGCTAAATAATGATTAATTTATTGGTCCAGCCAGTTTTTAAAGTTGTGGATTTCCTTTTTACTGATAAAAATAGGATCATTTTCTACTGAAGGAACAGTCAAAATGAGTTCGACTTTTTGATGAGAATGTTTCACGACTTCTTTGATGCAGTTTCGATGAACGATATATTTTCTGTTTATTTTAAAAAAATGGAAAGAATCTAAACTGTTTATGATATCTGTTATTGTACTGTTGTATAAATAACTGTTTCCTGATTTTAAGTAGATAAATAAATGTTTACCAGTTGCAGCAAAATAAGTGATTTCGCTTTCGTTTATAGAAATCAGTTTATAACCGTGATTTACTAAGAAATGGCGCTGTATTTTATTGCTTTCGGGATTTTCTATGGCAACAAGAGATTGAAGCGTAGAATCACTGTTAAAACTGTCTTTTATTTTTTTGAATTTATGAAGTGCTTCTAACAGTTCTGATTCTTCAAAAGGTTTTAAAAGATAATCGATTGTAAAATGTTTGAAAACAGAAATGGCATAAGAATCGTAAGCCGTAATAAAAACGACGGGACAGGCGATAATGGTTTTTTCGAAAATTTCAAGACTTTTTCCATCTCCCAAATGAATGTCCATGAAAGCCAAATCAATTTTATTTTCACTAAAGAAAATAACAGCTTCTTTTACCGATTTTAGAACACTGATTTCTGTAATTGGTAAAATATCCTGCTGCTCTAAAATAGATTTTAGATAACTAGAAGCTAGATATTCGTCTTCAACGATTGCAACTTTCATTTTTTAGACATTTGGTTTTCTCTAATTATTTGCAAAGATAATTCAGTAATTAGTTTTTGCAATAAAAAAAGGCCCAGCTTAAAAACTGGACCTTCTTAAAAAAACAAATAGGTATTATAGATTGGGATTGTTTAATCTCGCGTTTGCAGGATAAACAATGGTATAACGCGGATCGTTTTGTATCAATGTATAATCGTCACCATCTACAGTGTGAACGATTTGTTTTTGAGAAGTTCTTCTCAAGTCGAACCAACGGTGTCCTTCAGCAGCAAATTCACGGCGTCTTTCGTTACCAATAAAAGTTGCTAAATCAGTTGCGTTCATTGCATTTACAGAAGCTGTAAGCTCACTTAGACCTGTCGGAGTGTAACGTTTTGCAATAAAACTTAAAACAGTTGTTTTGGCATCTGTCAAATTATTTAACTCTAATAAAGTTTCTGCTTTTGTCAGGTATAATTCAGAAGATCTAAAAGAACATTTTTGAGCGTCTTCTCCTCCTTTTTGAATTCTGAAACGGCTTCCGCTTGCTAAAAAGAAAAGAGGGAAACGTAAATCTGTTGTTCTGTTGTAAGTAGCAATTAAATCTGGTGAAGCGTATGAAACCGATTTTAAACTATTGATAAATGTATTTTCAAGAGCTAAAATAGATTCAGCGCTATCATATCTATTCGCTAAAACTTTTGTTGCATTTAAATCAATTAAATTATTATTAATCGCCAATGCTTTGTTTGCTGCATCAAGAGATTTTTGCCATTGTTTTTGATACAGGTAAATACGGCTTTCTAAACTATATAATGAAGCTTTAGAAAAACGGTAGTTTAATCCTTTTGGCTGAGATGCTACGTTAAGTAATTTCTCTGCTTCATTCGTGTCAGAAATAATTTGATTGTAAATTACTTCAACGGTTTGAGGAATAAAAGCCTGTTCTAAATCTATTTCTAATGCTAACGGAACTGCTTTGTCACTTGCTGCAGTTGTCGCATTATATGGTTTTCCGAAAAGATTAACCAAATCAAAGTAAGCCATTGCTCTTAATGCATAAGCTTCTCCAATTAATTGATCTCTTTCTGCAGAAGTTTCGATTTTTTTAGAAGCTTCGTTGATTAAAACGTTGGTGTAAAAAATTACAGTATATAAATTCTGATATTGAAAAGTGGTTGTAATCTTGTCAGGATTGCTGTCTCTCCAAATGTAGATATCTTTGTAATAGATAAAATCATCACTAAACTCATTCATGGTAAGCTCGTCTGCACGAACTTCAGTCAATGATTTATGTTGCGGATAAACAGAATATCCTGTGGTTAAAACGGCGCGAAATTGTGGTAATGTTTCCGGAATTACTTTACCAATAGGTGTTACATCCAGATAATCATCACAGCTGCTTACAGTAAGCGCTGCGATAAAAAACAATATATATTTTGAGTATTTTTTCATCTTTTGATAGTATTAAAATGTAACATTACATCCTAAAGTAAATGACTTAGGAACTGGTTGAGCATAAATATTTCCGTAAGTTTCAGGATCAAAATAACCTTTGAAATCAGAACTAATTACAAATAAGTTTCTTGCTTCAACATTCAGTCTAATGCTTTGAATGTTAATGTGATCTGTAAATGCTTTAGGTAAAGTATATCCTAAACGCATACTGTTCAATCTCATATAACTCATTTTATGAACCCAGGTATCTAGATAATTCATTGTTTTAATTTGATTTCCTCCTGAATACCATTGGTAAGCCATCCATGAATCTCCAGTTCCGGAAGTCTGACTTGTAATACCTGGCAGGTTTGAAGATGTATTAGTTGGTGACCAGGCATTTAAAATTCTAGTCGAATAATTTAGTCCTCTGTCTAACTCAGCTCCGTAATAAGGAGGAGTTTCTACCATAGTTTGGTCTAAAGTAAACGAAGCCACAATTGCCAGATCAAAATTACCTACTTTGAAAGTATTGGTAAGACCTCCTGTAAATTTAGGGTCTCTATCTCCTAAATAAGTAAATAAATCTCTAAATTCTGCCGCTGATAAGTTAGATTGAGAAAACTCTCCCGGGAATATGTCTGCTAAAACATCATACAATCCGAAGAAAGTTTGGCTGTTTACTGTTTCTCCTTTTTTGTTTACGAATAATGGATTTCCATTTTCATCGATTCCATTTGTTTTAAATCCGAAAATTGCATTTACAGGACGTCCCTCTCTGCTTGGCATATAATCAGTATCACGAACTTCTATACGGTCAACATTACTCTTGTTTTGTGCAAGGTTAAAGTTGGTCGTCCATTTGAAATTTGGGCGATCAATATTTTTTGTAGCAATAGAAAGTTCGAAACCTTTATTCGTTACCTGAGCCCAGTTCATGTTTGTAAATTCGAAACCATTTTCTAATGGTAATGCTCTGTTGCCTAATAAATCGGTACTTTTTCTTCCATAAACATCAGCAATAATACTGATACGATTGTGAAACAATCCAAGGTCTGCACCAAAGTTTGTATTCGTAGTTTTTTCCCAACGTAATTTTTCGTTTGGAGGGCTAACTACTACAATTGTAGGTTCTGTCTGTCCCGGAAGAATAGTTGTAGTTTTGTTTTCTCCTACAACAAATGGAGATGTATTTTTATCGATATTTCCTTGTAAACCATAAGAACCACGTAGTCTTAAGTTAGAAATAACGTTGCTGTCTCTTAAGAAGTTTTCCTGAGAAACCAACCAGGCTGCAGAACCAGACCAAAGCGGTAAATATTTGTATTTTGGATCTACACCAAATAAATCTGAACCATCATATCTGGCACTTCCAAAAACAGTATATTTTCTGTTGTATGTATACGAAGCCGTTGCAAAGAAAGAAGCAAATGCATTTTCATTTTGTTCTTTGCGATACGTTCTGTATTCAGAGTTGTTTGCCATGTCAGCATTAGGGAAAACGATTTGCTGTGTTGTTAAGTTGTTTTCATCAAAACCGAATCCTTTTGTAAAAATAGCAGTTTGGTAATTTCTTCTTATTTCATTACCAGCCATAATTTCGACCTCATGTTTATCAGCAAAAGTGTTCGAGTAATTAAGGGTTGTCTTTAAATTATATTGAAAAAAGTCTTTATTAGAATTTTCAATTACACCACCATTTGGAAGGAAGTAATTAAAACTACCATTAGAAAAATAGCGTGATTTTTCTCTATATCTTCTTGTATAATAACTGTTTTGACCAGCGAATTTCTCAGAAGAATTATTGTCTAATTGAAGACCAAGCTGGCTATTCGCTTTTAAATGATCTGTAATTTTATATTCAGCATCTAAAATAGCTTTTATGGCTCTTGCTTTTAGGTCGTATGAAGTATTTGCTCTTTCTTCTAAAATATTAAATGGAATGTAACGATCTGAATATCCTGTGATATCTTGGTCATAATTATAACTTCCGTCAGCATTATAAGGTGTCAGGTACGGATTTACATTTCTTGTATAATTAGCAGGATTTGTATTTGTACTTACATCTGTAACGTAAGAGTTTTTTATAGACTCTGAGCCAAAAAGTCCAACGCCAACTTTAAATCTGTCTGATACTTCGTAGTTATTTTTTAAAGTTAAATTGTAACGTTTA
This sequence comes from Flavobacterium panacagri, assembly GCF_030378165.1. NCBI lineage: Bacteria > Pseudomonadati > Bacteroidota > Flavobacteriia > Flavobacteriales > Flavobacteriaceae > Flavobacterium > Flavobacterium panacagri. Next base: position 5,509,474 of record NZ_CP119766.1, on the reverse strand, counting down.
AAGCCAGTTCCAATAGTAGTTCCTTGCTCATCATAAAAGCCTGCAGAAAAATAGTAGTCTGATTTTTCACCTCCGCCAGACATACTTAAACCATGCTGTGTATTGATTGCATTTTGGTAAATTAAGTTCCCCCAGTTAAAATTATTATTTCTTAAAGCATTGATGGCGTTTTGAGTAGTTGGACTCAAAGAAGAAAATCCACCATTTCTGAAAGTGTTTAATTCATTCGCTCCGTTTAAAATACGAGCGACTTCACCATTGGTATCTCTATATGTTAAATCTGAACGACTAGCCAAACCAAGTTCAAAATCAACTTTTTGGTTAGCATTCATTAAGTTTAATTTATCAAAATCAGGTTTAAGATTGATAAAAGTATTAGTGTTAACGTTAATTACCATTTTACCACTTTTTCCTTTTTTAGTAGTAATTACAATAACTCCATTTGCAGCACGCGCACCATAAATAGAAGTTGCTGCAGCATCTTTTAAAATAGTAATATCTTTAATGTCATCAGGATTTAATCCTGCGATAGAGTAATTAGCTAATAAATCAATATTGTCCTTATCGTAGTTTTTAGGTACGTCCTCACTTTCTAATGGTAATCCGTCCAAAACCCAAAGAGGATCCTGAGAACCATTAAGAGAAGCAGTACCTCTAATTCTAATTTTAGCTGGTGCTCCAGGTGCTCCGGATGGAGTAGTAACGGCAACCCCTGCTACTTGACCTAATAACATTTGGTCAACACTAGCAACTCCGGCTTGCTGAATGGCAGCCATTTCTACTTTTGCAATTGCTCCAGTAACTTTTCTTTTCTCGATTTTTTGATAACCGGTAACGACAACTTCCTGAAGTTTTGCTGTTTCAGATGTTAAGTTAATGGTATAATTTTTTTGACCGTCTAATTCCAAAGTATACGATTTGTATCCCATGAAAGTAACTCTCAAAGCGGTAACATTTTTTGCCACTTTCAAGGTGAATTTACCATCAAAATCTGAAGTAGTTCCGATTGCTTCACTATGAATAATACCTGCCATAGCAGTTTTGTTTGAAATAGAATTATTCTCAACGAAGATGGATGCACCCGGAATTGGTGAAGAATCTGTCGCGTCCTGAATGATTCCCGTAATAGTTCGGGTTTCCTGCGAGTATCCTGCAATGGCGAGGAACAGCAGTAAGGCTTGTAAAATTTTTGTCATGTTTTTGGGTTGTGTATTAAAAGGTTGTATTATTTAGAGCTTTTTCGATTCGTTGTATCAAATCGCGGTAATGGTTTTGGGTAGATTGGTCTCCTGTACTTTTTTTAGTTTTTAATAATTGAAGGATTTTATTTAATTCTCCTTTTTTATCAGAAGTCACTTCGGTAACTCTTTTTAAAGAAGATTGATTAATGTTTCTCGCCATATGGGCATTATCTAAATAACTGCACAAATGAGGCATATTTAAAGTCTGCTGAATATCCAGTAATTTTTTAGGATCTGTTTTTTCGAATAATTTGTTTGTTGAAACAATTAAAACATCTACGTAATTCTTTTGTGTCATTCTTTCCAAAATGCTCAAAGATTTATTCTGAATCGTTCCAGCAAAAACACTTTGATGCATTTTTTTAAACAAGTCATTTACGGTAAAAACAGGGTCTTTGGTTTTGTTACGCTGATATAATTCGTTTTCGGTCATTCGAAGCAAACGATCATCGCTGAATAAATCATACATAACACCGTACTGCAATTCTCTTGAAAGTGTATAAGGCGTATATTCGAAAGGTCCAAGAGGAGAATCTTTCAACGGATTGGTTTTGTCTAAAATGTCATTAAAAAACAACCATTGCGGAATTGTAATTACATTTTTAGCTAAATAATCTGCCGCTCTTTTTTGCATTGCAGCTGGAACAGGAATATAACTTTGTTTGTTGTCGCCATGAACGGTTACATTTAAATAAACGCCACCAATATTGTTCATCACGTGGCGATTGTACATTTGCCATTGTCCGATAGTTCCGATGTATAATTTTCCAGTTTCATAATACGACTGATCTTTATCGTATGTCCAGTTTAAGATATTATCGACAACACGTTTTAAATTTTTTAAGCCGTATTCGCTTGCCTTAACAGCATCATTTCCTAAATCTTCTGACTGCGAGCGCGGATCAATTATATTTTCCTGCTGTTCACCGTAAAAATAAATTGGATCATCTTGGTGTTTAGCGATTAAAGTATTTAGTTTTAAAGTCTCATTATCATTTGGCCCGTACCATCTGTATCCCCATTCGATAGCATATTTATCGTATTCTCCAATTTTTGGCGTAATTACAGTTACATTATCTTCTGGTTGTGCTACATAGTTGTAACGAGCATAATCCATAATAGAAGGAGCAGTGCCTCCCATTTTTGCTGTGAATTCTTTTGAACGTAGCGATTCTACATCATAAGCAAAAGAAGAACCCATATTATGTTTTAGACCAAAAGTATGGCCTACTTCATGAGACGAAACGAAACGAATAGCTTCTCCCATATGTTCATCGCTGAATATATTGCCGCGTGCTTTTGGATCAATTGCTCCAGTCTGAATGCGCATCCAGCTTTGAAGAGAAGTCATTACATTGTGCCACCAAATAATATCGGATTCAATGATTTCACCACTTCTTGGGTCAACTACAGAGGGACCCATTGCGTTTGATTTCGGAGAAGCTGCATACGTAATTACAGAATAACGAACGTCGTCAATATCAAAATCTAAATCTTGCTCAGTAGGTTCTTTTGCTATAATAGCATTTTTAAAACCAGCTTTTTCAAAAGCGGCCTGCCAATCGTGTACTCCATCAATGATGTACTTTCTCCACTGCCTTGGAGTTGATGGATCGATGTAATAAACGATTGGCTTCTTCGGCTCTACTAATTCACCCTTTAAATAACGCTCTTCGTCTTCTTTTTTAGGTTCAAGACGCCAGCGTGTTATTAATTCTTTTTCAAGCATTGCTTGTTGTGCATCGGTAAAATACCAGTGTTTTTCTGTGAAAAAACCAATTCTTTTGTCAGAAAAACGGGGTTTCATTGGTGTTTTATCCAACAAAACAATATTACTTGTTACGCCAAGAGTTACCGACAATGCTGGGCCGTCTTCGGTTACAGAAGTTGTCAATTGAGATTTTACAACAATATTTTTAGGAAAAGATTTTGCGCTTTCGATATAAGAAAGCTCAGATTTTACAGAACCGCCAAAACCAATGTTACTCAAAACATCGTTGAAACTTTTCTGTTTTCCATCAAAAATCTTATTTACTTTTATTACAACAGCGGTCGAGTCATTATTTTTCGTTTCAATATCAAAAACTTCAATAATAGATTCGGCGAAATTATTTTGAACAGATTGGGTAATTGCATCTTCTTTTGGTGAAGAAACTTTAGGAACGTATGATTTTACCCAGACTTTCTTTGCGATTGTATCTTTATAAAAACTAATTACCTTGTTTTCATAATTCATTCCTTTGTTTACACCATATTCGTTTGCCTGTAAAGGGACTTGAGATAATTTGTTTACAACTAGAAATTCTCTTTTGAATAAACTGTCCTGAATTTCAAAATAAACATCAGTTTTAACTTGAATAATATTGAACAGTCCTTTTTTAATGGTGCCTTTTTTTACAAGGTCATTATATTTTTTACCTTTTTTAGAATCGGTAGAATCTTTTTTAATTTCAGTAGTTTCTCCTTTTTTGTCTTTCTTCTTTTTTTGAGATTGAACACTAAGCGGAGATAATAATAATAGGAGTATGCAAATTGTTATCAAATTATGCAGGAATACCTTTTCCTTCATCAGATGTTAAGTTTAGGTTAATTTTTGGCCGAAACTATTTTATTTTCGTGCAGCAAAAAAAAAAAAGGGAGTGAATGGATTTTTTTCAGGAGTGAATGGATAGTAATGGAAGGATACAAACAAAATAGCCATCTTTTTCTGATGTCTTAAATTCGTTTTTTGAATAATAATTGTAAATGCTTTGGAGATAATTTAATCCAAATTTGGTGCTCGGTTCAGCAGTCAATTTCTTTTGAAGATTGTTGCTGATAATTACCTGATCTGCTTTAATCAGGATTTTTGTAGTAAGTGGATTTTCGGGAGTAGCCGAGTTGTGCTTAATAGCATTTTCGACCACAACCTGAAAAGCAAGATAGGGGATTTGTTTGTTTAATGCCAATTCGTCTTCGATTTCTATCGAAAAGAATAATTCTTCCTTAAAACGAGTCTGCTGTAAAAAGATATATTTTTCTATAAATAATAATTCATCCTTTAAAGGAACAATGTTCTTTTCTGGCGGATCAATTAAATAACGATAAATACGGGATAAATTCAGCGTAAATTTTTGTGCTGTTTTAATATCACTTCCAATTAACATATAAAGTGAATTGAGCGAATTGAACAGGAAATGCGGATTAATCTGCTCCTTTAATTGCTGTAACTGAATTAACGCTTTTTCTTTGATTATTTTTTCATTCTCTACAAGAAGTTTGTTTTTCTCTTTAATTACAATTCCCTTTTCCCTGTACGCACGTCTGTTAGCATAAGAGAAAAGATAAAAAATCAAAAGAAGCATTACTGTTGTAATCGAATAAATCCAAGTGGAATACTTTTTAATCAAAGCAACATTTTCATCCGCAACCATTTTTGGAACGTTCACGCAGACAAACCAGTTAGAATGTTTGATGTCCAGTTTTTTGGTAAAACGAATGACATCCACTTTTAAAAATTCAGATAACGTTGTTCTTTTAGCGAAATCTTTTTTCTTACTGTAAATAGTATCAGAAGGATTGAAACCTGAGATTTTAAAAATATTCTTTCCAAGAAAAGCAATTTCCGGATGGTAAACGCAGGTTCCGTTTTTATCAAAAACAAAAGCGTAATTGGTAGCCGTTTTGGTTTTGTCTATTTTAGAAATATAACTATGAAGTAATCTCAGATTGATATCATAACCGTATTTAACAGTCGTATTATTTTCTGAAACTAATTTGAAGTAAATACGCCAAACCCATTCGTTTCCTTGCGGCATAACGACACTGAGATGTTCGGCATTTTTATTTTGAAGAAGAAATGATTTTACATCATTTTTAATTTCGTCCGAAATAGTATTGTTTCCAAAATGAATAGCGTTTTCATTGATCTGAAACCAATTGTTTACAACCAATTTATTATTTGCCTGAAGCGAAGACAAAAGCTGTAAATTATTGTCAAGATTTGCCGAACTACTAATTTCTAAAACATGTTCGATTCTTTTTTCCTGCTCCCAAAACTTTGTTAGTTCTTCCGACATGAATTCCTGCTTTTTAAAGAAGTTACGCGTCGCCAGATCATCGTTCGATTTTTCCGTCAAATCCGTAATCAGATTACTCAGAATGTAAACCGATGTAACCGTAACCAGAATCGAGACAATAACGTATATTAAAAAAGCACGTCTTGAAGTAATATTTTTTAATCTAAATTTCAAAGAATACCATTATGACTTAGTTCGCTACGGCGAATTGCGAGTCATATAAATTTTTATAGTAACCATCAGTTTTAGTTAATAACTCCTGATGTGTTCCCTGTTCAACAATCAATCCCTTATCCATCACCACAATTTTATCTGCATTTACAATTGTTGCTAATCTATGCGCAATAATAATAGAAGTTCTTCCTTTTGTAATCGTTTCCGTTGCACGCTGAATCATTTCTTCTGAATAGGTATCAATAGAAGAAGTAGCCTCATCCAAAATCAAAATACTCGGATTACTTACATACGAACGTAAAAAGGCAATCAGCTGACGTTGTCCAGACGACAACATAACACCACGCTCTTTTACATCAAAATCGTAATTATTTGGCAGGTTCATAATAAAATCATGAACACCAATTTTCTTTGCTGCATCAATAACAATGTCTCGGGTAATTTCTGGATTGTGCAAAGTAATATTATTGTAAATCGTATCGGCAAACAAAAATACATCTTGTAAAACCACAGCGATTTGTTTTCTAAGCGAAGCCAAAGTATAGTTTTCGATATTTTCGCCGTCAATACAAATCGTTCCGCTGTTGATTTCATAAAAACGATTCAGCAGATTAATAATCGTAGATTTTCCGGCACCTGTAGAACCTACAATTGCAACAGTCTGCCCAGCCGAAACCGATAAATCGATTCCTTTGATTACTTCTTCTTCAGGAATATAACTAAAACGAACTTGCTTAAATTCGATGCTTCCGTTAAAAACTGGCGCTTCAATTTTACCCGTATCCTGAATATGATCTTGTGTGTCGATAATATCAAAAACACGATTGGCAGCAATCATTCCCAACTGCATCTCGTTAAATTTATCTGCAATTTGTCTCAGCGGATTAAATAACATTCCGATAAACATCGTATAAGAAAATAAATCTCCGAAAGTCGTAAAATGATCTCCGTTCAAAATTCGGAAACCGCCATAAACCACAACCAAACCTAAAGTAATAGACGAAATAATATCGGCAATTGGGAAGAAAATCGAGTTGTACAAAATCGTTTTAATCCAGGCCACTCTGTGTTTGTTGTTGATGTCTTTAAAGTTTTCAGCTTCGATTTTTTCACGGTTAAAAAGCTGTACGATTTTCATTCCTGTTACACGCTCCTGAACAAAGGAGTTCATATTGGCAATCTGCGTTCTTACTTCCTCAAAAGCCACCTGCATTTTACGCTGGAAAATTCTCGTAACATAAACCAATATTGGCATAGCAACAACCACAATCCAGGTTAATTTCCAGTTCATGTAAAACATAAAAATCAGTACTACGACCATTTTCATCAAATCGCTTATAATCATAAACAATCCCTGACTGAAAATACGTGCAATCGATTCAATATCCGAAACAGCTCGCGTAACCAACTGTCCAACCGGAACCAAATCAAAATACTTCATTCTAAAACTCAGAATGTGCTTAAAAAGTTTTGTTCGAATATCTTTTACAATATCCTGTCCAAGCCAGTTGGCCCAATACACAAAATAAAACTGAGAGAAAACCTCCATCAACAAAACCGCGCCCATCAAAATAATGTACAACAGTAATCCCATTTTATCATGAGTTTTGATATAGCCGTCAACGGTTTCTTTCAGTAAATAGGGACGAAGTGCGGCAAAAATAGAAAGCGAAACGGCAAAAATAATTACGCCGTAGTAACGCCATTTATAAGGCCTTGTATATTTTAAAATTCGTTTAAATAATCCTGTGTCGAATGCTTTTGCTTTCATTTATTTTTAGGAGCTGTTTCCTGCTTTCCGTTACAAGTTTTTCTCAAAAATAGGTTTTTGTATTATTTTTATAAAGCTTCCGTTGGTCGCTCCATAAAAATTACAAAAACAATATTTTTTTCAAAAAAGCTTTTCACTTCAATCAGGGCTATTAAATGTAATCGTAATCAATTTTGGTTAAATATAAACCATGTGCCGGAACCGAAAATCCCGCTTTTTCTCTGCTTTTACTGGCGATAATATTTTCTAAATCCTCCAGTGTAATTTTGTGTAAACCGATATTAATTAAAGTTCCCACAATGGCCCGAACCATATTCCTCAAAAACCGATTTGCCGAAATGGTAAAAATTAGTTTTCCTTCTTCCTGTTTCCAAAATGCCTCAAAAATCGTGCAGTCAAATGTATTTACATCTGTATGAACTTTTGAAAAACACTGAAAATCCGTATACTTTAGTAATAACTGTGCGGCTTCATTCATAAAATCCACATCCAATTTCTGATTGACATACCAGCTCAATTCCTGCAAAAACGGATTCTTAATCGTATTGATATGATATTCATACGTTCGTTTGGTAGCATCAAATCGACAATGCGCATCATCGTGAACCAGAATAATGTCAAAAATGGCAATATCTTTTGGTAAAAAAGAATTCAGCTTATGAACCAAAACACGAACGTCCAAAGTTTTTTCAGTATCAAAATGCCCAAACATTTCAGTTGCATGTACGCCAGTATCTGTTCTTCCGGCACCCATAATACTTATAGGTTCATTCAGTAAAACCGAAAAAGCTTTATTTAAAGTTTCCTGAACAGAAGAGGCGTTGGGCTGTATCTGCCAGCCATGATAATGTGTTCCGTTATAAGCAAATTGAATAAAATATCTCACTTTAGAGGTTCAAAGGTTCAGAATTGCAAAGGTACAAAGGTTTTTTTGAAGATGCTAAGATTCTGAGATGCTAAGGTTCTAAGTTTTTTCTTTTTAGTTACAAAGTTGCAAAGAGACAAAGTTACAAAGGTTTTTCTATCATGCGTCTCTACAAAGAAATCTTTGTCTCTCTGAACCTTTGCTCCTAAATAAAAAAACCTTTGTAACTTTGTCTCTCTGAACCTTTGTCCCTTTTTGAAAAAAATGAAAAAAATCCTCCTGCTCTCAGATACACACAGTCATATAGATGATACCATTTTAAAATATGTAAATCAGGCTGATGAAGTTTGGCATGCAGGTGATATTGGAGATTTGGTAGTTACGGACACGATTAAAAAAATAAAACCATTAAGAGCGGTTTACGGCAACATTGACGATGCAAAAGCACGATTAGAATTTCCATTAAATAATCGTTTTTCTTGCGAGAATGTCTCAGTCTGGATTACGCATATTGGAGGCTATCCGGGAAAATACAATCCGAATATTAAAGAAGAAATGGCTCAAAATCCGCCGAAGATTTTTATCTGTGGACATTCTCATATCTTAAAAGTAATGTTTGATAAAAAGAATAATCTTTTGCACATGAATCCAGGCGCTGCGGGAAAAAGCGGTTTTCACAAAGTGAGAACAATGCTTCGATTTGTAATTGACGATGATAAAATCAAGGATTTGGAGATTATCGAAATTGGAGAAAAATAATCTTAATGCGGCAACGGAATTTGAATCTTTATCTTAGTCTCCTTATTTTCTTTAGAAGTAATAGTCAAACGACCTTTATATTTCTTGATGCGTGCTCTGATTCGGTTTAAACCAAAACCTTCTGCATCTTTTAGTGTTTGTGTTTTAAAACCAATTCCATCATCATTTATCGTCAATATTAATTCATCGTTTTTCTCTACTAAGTGAATTTTGGCTTTTACTGCCTGACTGTGTTTGATAATATTATTGAATAGTTCACTGACGATGAAATAAATTTTCATTTCAAATTTCTCCACATACCTTTTGCTTGTTGGAATTGAACTCGAAAATTCAAAATCGATAGCAGAATTAGAGTGTTTTTCACATAAATCTTCGAGGGCATAAATTAACCCGAAACGAACCAAAAGAGTGGGGACAAGGTCGTGAGACATATCTCTTAAAAGTTCATGAGCTTCAGATAAAATGGTTTTTGCTTTTTGTATTTCATCAGATTTTATATCATGTTGTGCCGTAAAAGTATTTAGATGTAATCCAGCTGATGATAAAAGTGAATTGATGTTATCATGCAGAAAAGAAGCAATTTTTTTACGTTCTATTTCCTGTGTGTCAATACCAGAATTGATGATGTCGAGAAGAATTTTTTGTTTGGTATCTTTTCGTTTTATTTTCTGTTTCAGTTTGTTGTTTTGGTAAAGAAAATAAAACAATAGAAAAATAATAATGACAAGCAGTAATGATAGACTGACTATTTTTTTGTTTCGTAATTGCTCCGATTTTTTAATTTGATTTGGAGTGGTTTTAATAATAATTGGTGTTTCAGAAGATACTACACTGCTATCTACGTTTGTAGAATGTTGTGATAAAGCAGTTCCTTCAACAGCAATGCATAATAATAGTGATAATATAAAGTTGAAACTTAGCATAATTTTGTGCTATGGATTAATCAAATTGTTTTTCAACGCATATTTTACCAAACCAATCGTGCTTTTAATGTTTAGTTTTTTCATAATGTTTTTACGATGTGTTTCTACAGTATGCGAACTAATAAAAAGCTTTTCGCTAATTTCTTTGCCGCTGTATTCTAAAGCGATAAGTATGATGATTTCAATTTCACGTGGACTTAAAATCGGGTTTTCAATAACCGCATTTTGATTCAGTTTCGGATTATCTTTAAAGGTATTAAAAATTTTTTCTCTAATGGAGTCACTAAAATACTCTTGTCCCTGATAAACAGCTTCAACAGCTTCAATAATATTTTCACCAGCACAGTTTTTAGTGAGGTATCCTTTTGCGCCAAGTTTCATGACTTCTTTTATGATTTTTAAATCATCGTAACTCGATAATATGATGACATTGCAAGGCGATTGTTTTTGGTTAAATTCTTTTAAAGTTTCAATGCCATCTTTTTTAGGCATGCTGATATCCAAAATCAAAATGTTTGCTCCATCAGCAAGTACATCATCATAAACCGTTGTACCATCAAGCGAGCTTCCAACTACTTCAAAGTGAGAAACTGTTCTTAATAAATTGGAGAGGCCATCAATTAAAACCTGATGATCGTCTGCAAGATGGATTCTTATTTTTGGCGTCATGATTATTTGAATTTGAAAATGCAAATTTATCATGTAAATCACCTTTTTATAGTGCTCTTTAGGTCTGATTTATAATATAATAGGGTTAAAAAAAAACCCGAATATAAAATTCGGGTTCTTCTTCGCGCAATAAACTAAGTTTATAGGTTTATCTCAAACGATCTACAGATTTTACAAGATCTTCGTCCTTTTTGATGGCCTTATTAGCTAATACTAATAACACGATAGCAACAATAGGAAGAAACATCCCAATACCTTTCTCAGAAACTTCCGCTTCTCCAGATAAATTTAGTGATCGATAAACAAATAATCCTAATAAAATTAAATTTAATATGATATTCAGTCTGTTTAGTACAAACTGATTTTGTCTCTTTTTAAATGAAATTATACTAATTATACTAAGCATTGTTGTTAAACCTAATAAAATAGTATAAAGTTGATCCTGCATAAAATAGAACGGCTTTCCTGCGCTTGTTGTCCAAAGTGGCAAGAAAAGCATCAAAATGCCTGTTGCAACAAAAGCGAGAAATAAATATACAGTTTGAATTCTTTGTATCATGGTCTAAAAATGTTTTACAAAAATATATTTTCTTTTTTTAAAATACTATTGTATGATAAAATTTTATTCGTATTATTGCATCATAATACCGTAAGCACTTCATACTGCGGTCAATTCAAATTTATTATCTACCTATTCTTTTTACAGTATTTCCTTTAAAATAATTAAATTCATAGAATATTCATGTTTGATATTTCTGCATTAAAAGAAATGAAGCTTGCTGAGCTTCAAGAAATAGCTAAGTTAGCTAAAACAATAAAGATTACTGGTGTCAAAAAAGAGACTTTGATTAGTCAGATTTTAGCACACCAAGAGAGCACAAATGCACCAGCTCAAGCTCCTCAAACAGAAGCGGTTTCTGATGCTAAAGATGACAAACCGAAACGCGCTAGAATTGCACCAGCTAAAACTAAAGCAGCAAATACAAAAATCACTCCCGTTTTAGAATTTGATAAAGTAGAGGAAACTGTTCAAAAAAACGATAGTGTAGAAACAGTTCAGCCAACTGCAGAAAACGTAACTGTAGAAGCTCCAGAAAATAAAACACCAGCAGCAAAAAAAGAACCGAAAATTGTGAAATTCAATAAGTCGGCTTACGAGAAGAAAGTAGCGCTGAAAAAAGAAAAAGAAGCTGTACAAGATGTTGCAGTTGAAGAAGTAGTAGAAGCAACTCCAGCAGAACCAACTGTTTCTGAACCAACAGCCGAAACAACTGAGAAAACTCCACCTCTTGCTCCTGCAAAAAAGATTAATCCGAATCAAAATAAAAACCAGAACCAAAATCAAAACCCGAATCAGAATCAAAATCAAAACGGGAATGGTAATGGAAACGGAAATCACAACAACCAAAATCCTAATCACAAAAATAAAAAGAACAATAATAATTTCAGGGATTCAGATTTTGAATTTGACGGAATTATAGAAAGTGAAGGCGTTCTTGAAATGATGCCAGACGGTTACGGATTTTTACGTTCATCAGATTATAATTATTTAGCTTCTCCAGACGATATTTATCTGTCAACATCACAAATCAGATTATTTGGTTTAAAAACTGGAGATACAGTTAAAGGAGTGGTTCGCCCTCCAAAAGAAGGAGAGAAATTTTTCCCTTTGGTTCGTGTATTAAAAATTAACGGACACGACCCGCAGGTGGTTCGAGACAGAGTTTCTTTTGAACATTTAACACCGGTATTCCCTTCAGAAAAATTCAAAATTGCCGAAAAAGGAAGTTCTATTTCAACCCGAATTATAGATTTGTTTTCACCAATAGGTAAAGGACAGCGTGGTATGATCGTTGCACAGCCTAAAACAGGAAAAACAATGCTTCTTAAAGATATAGCAAACGCAATTGCAGCCAATCATCCAGAAGTTTATTTAATTGTCCTTCTTATTGACGAACGTCCAGAGGAGGTTACAGATATGCAGAGAAGTGTAAGAGGAGAAGTTATTGCTTCGACTTTTGATAGAGAGCCTCAAGAGCACGTGAAAATTGCTAACATTGTTTTAGAGAAAGCAAAACGTTTAGTAGAATGTGGACACGATGTTGTAATTCTTTTAGATTCAATTACACGTTTAGCAAGAGCTTACAACACAGTACAGCCAGCATCAGGAAAAGTGTTAAGTGGTGGTGTTGATGCGAATGCGTTACAAAAACCAAAACGTTTCTTCGGAGCAGCTAGAAATGTAGAAAACGGTGGATCTTTAAGTATTATCGCAACTGCATTAACAGAAACAGGTTCTAAAATGGACGAAGTGATCTTCGAGGAATTTAAAGGAACTGGTAACATGGAACTTCAATTAGATCGTAAGATAGCTAATAAACGTATTTTCCCTGCAATCGATCTTACTTCTTCAAGTACACGTCGCGATGATTTATTATTAGACGAAAAAACACTTCAAAGAATGTGGATTATGCGTAAATATTTATCAGACATGAATCCAGTAGAATCTATGGATTTCGTAAACGACCGCTTCAAGAAAACCAAAAACAACGAAGAGTTTTTGATTTCGATGAATGACTAGTTTTAAAGATGCTAAGGTTCTAAGATGCTAAGTTTTTTAGTATTTAAGTATTAAAAGTAAAAAGATATAAAATAAAAAAAGGATGAGTTTAACTCATCCTTTTTTTATAACCGTTCCTAAGAGAAAACTTAGTATCTCAGAATCTTAGTAACTTAGAATCTTACTTCTTATCCACTACCGGTCTGTTTTCTCTATTTGCTAATTCCCAAGCCACAACAAAAGCTAATTTTGTTCTCTTGGTAAGTGCATCATATTCTATTTTTTCTGGCTCGTCTCCTTGTTTGTGGTAATCTTCATGAACTCCATTAAAGAAGAAAACAGAAGGCACGCCATGCTTTGCGAAATTATAGTGATCAGAACGCTCATAAAAATGGTTTGGGTCTTTCGGATCATTAAATTTAAAATCCAAATCCATTTTAATGTATTTGTCGTTTTGAGCCACAACTGCGTTGTGTAAATCAGATGATAATCTGTCTGCTCCAATTACATACACATAATTGTTGGTGTTAGCATGTTCAACATCACGACGTCCGATCATATCGATGTTGATGTCAGCAATAGTATTCGCAATTGGAAACAAAGGATTTTCAGAATAATAACGAGAACCATGTAACCCGTGTTCTTCTCCAGTTACATGAAGAAATAAAATCGAACGTTTTGGCCCGTGTCCTTGTTTTTTAGCTTTAGTAAATGCTTTAGCCATTTCTATAAGCGCTACAGTTCCAGAGCCATCATCATCAGCTCCATTATAAACTTCGCCGTTTTTAATTCCAACGTGATCGTAATGTGCAGAAATAACTAAAATTTCATCTGGTTTTTCAGAGCCTTCAATAAATGCCCAAATATTTTCAGAATCAGGCAGATTTTCGTTTCGTCTTGCATTTAAGAAAGCTGCTGGAATATGCTGGTAATAATCTGATGCTCCTTTTGGAAAAGAGATACCATTTTCTTTGTATTGCTCAATCATGTAAAGACCCGCTTTTTTCTGTCCAGCAGAACCTGTTTCGCGACCTTCCATTTCGTCAGAAGCAATCGTATACAGCATTTTCTTTAGATCTTTTTCGCTGATTGCTTTAACATATTTGGTTGGATCAGAATTGTCTTTGGATGCGGTTGACTGTGCGGTTTTACATGAATACGCAGAGACAATTAAGAATAAAATGAGTATTTTTTTCATTTCTTATAGTTAGTGTAAATTAATAAATGTGTAAAGAACGTATAAAGTGAGTAAAAATAGAATAAAAAGAGAATTTATTATAAATAATAAGAAACTTTTTACAAAAGATACGATTCTTGACTCGCCATAAAAACGATGATGTGCTGGATAAAAATAATAACACATCCAGATAGTTCCTGCAAAATTGGTAATTGCAGATATATAAGACAGCGGACTATTTTCTCCAAAAAGACCAATAAGTCTGTCAATTATAAACATAATAAGAAAAATAAGTAGGAGAAATGAAAAATAATGGAGCGTAAAAATACCATGATCAAAATAATACCATTTCTTTTTGTTATGAAAAAGCCACAAGAAAAAAGCAAAGAACGGCATTATAATAAATAGGATCTTCGGAAGATTATGAAAAAAAGAGTCGATGAATTTTACAATTATCTCTTTTTTAGTATATTTTTCAGTAACATGAACGGCTTTTTCATAAAACCAGTACGATGTTGTATTTAACTTTTCGCTTTCCTTTCCATATTTCTGAATTGAGTCAATCTCTTTCATACTTTTCAAATGAAAGTAAGATTTATCTATTGTTTTAGACTTTAAATATGATTTTTCATTCCAGTCTTTCTTTTCTTTTGCAGCTTCTTTTTCAAAATTAGAAGTGATTTCTTTTTCATTTTTCGTTAGGTCTTCAGTTACTTTACTAGGAAACATTGCGATTAAAAGAAAAGTAATAAAACTTATAAAGATATACAGACGAACTGGAGCGAGATAAGATAATCTTTTCCCTGAAAGATACTCTTTTGTAAGCGTAGAAGGTTTAAGAAGAAGATTTCGAATCGTTTTCCAGAAAGCATTTTCATAATGCGTTAGATCTTCAAAGAAATGAATAAATAAATGGTGAAAAGTTTTTCGGCTGTCGCTGTTTTCTTGTCCGCAATTAGGGCAGAATTTTTGTTCTACAACGTGTCTGCAATTCAAACAGGTTTTATCTTCTCTGATTTTATTATGTGACATTGGTTTATTTAGTTGATTTGTTTTTGGTAGAGTTTAAGTGGTATTATTTCTTTAAAACTTCATTTAGGAAAAGCTGTAAATGATCAAAGGAACGTTTGGCTGCTATAGCATTATAAGCCGCGCCTTTCGAATTATCACTTCCGGCTTCTGGATTGGTAAAAGAGTGAACAGAATTGGCGTAATAAATCATTTCCCAATCTGCTTTAGAATCACGCATTTCCTGCTGGAAAGAAGCAATTTCGTCTTTTGGAACAAATGGATCGTCAGCACCATGGCAAACTAAAACTTTTGTATTTATAGGTTCTATTTTTCTGCTGGCATCTTTGCCTAAACCGCCGTGAAACGAAGCCACTCCTTTTACATTTAAATGTCCTCTAGCCGCTTCCAAAACTCCAGTTCCTCCAAAACAGTAACCAATAGCTACGATATTATCAGCATTCGCACCCAATTTTACTAATTCCTGCAATGCAGTATTGATTCTTTTTTGATAAGCTTCGTAGTTTGTTTTATAGAAACCAGCTTGTTTTCCAGCTTCGCCAGTATTTTTAGGATAGTTTCCTTCTCCATAAATATCTGCGATAAATACATGGTAACCTAGTTTTGATAATTCTTCTGCAATTCCTTTAGAAGCATTATCGATTCCAAGCCATGCTGGTAAAAGTAAGATTCCTGGATTATTGGCACTTTTTTTAGCCGATTTTATAAATAAACCATTTAATTGCTGGCTTCCTTCTGAATATTTTACGGGTTTTAATTGCGCATTCATAAGATTGGAAAATAAGATTGCACTGAATAAAATTAGTACTGAGTTTTTCATTTTTCTACAATTTTTAACAAATATCAGAAATAATATGTTACAAAAAAACCTCACAAGTAAATTCTTGTGAGGTTTATAACGAATATTCTCGTTCGGAGAATGAAGTTTATAAAGATATATTTCTTTTAAAAGCACAGCCTAATTCTACAATCGAATCGGTTTTATCAATACCCGGAATTCCATCAATTTTTTCATAAAGAATACGACGCATATGTTCGTGATTTTTGGCTATAATTTTAATGTATAAAGTAAACGAACCCGTTACATAATAACATTCTGTAATTTCTGGAATTTCTTTAAGTGCTTCAATAATTCGTTCAGAATCAGAATCTTTGTTTAGTGTAAGTCCCGTAAAAGAAGCCCAATCGTACCCAATTTTTTTTTCCTGAATAATTGGTTTTATGCCTCCAATTACGCCTTGTTCAATCATTCGGTTGATACGCTGATGCACCATTGTATTTGATATTTTCAAATTAGCCGCGATGGCGGAAAATGCCATTCTGCCGTCTTTTTCTAATTCTTTAATAATACTGATATCAAATTCGTCTAATAAATCCATTCAATAAAAATCTTTAAATTTCAGTTGTTGATGATTTATAAAAGTAATTATTTTTTTTAATTATTATTCACAAATTACTGTTTCTGTCTAAATAAATATTTGCTTTTTATTTGCTTCAAAATGTAAATTTTGACTCTAATTTTGTTATTTTTAAGTCAAAACTCTATTTAAAAGCCTTTTGTAATTTAATTTTTAATATTTTTGTAAAAATAAAAAGCAGATTATGATTAGTACAGAAAAAGCACTTTCGTCAAAATCAGAAGTTTTGATTGAAAAAGAGAATAAATACGGAGCTCACAATTACCATCCGCTTCCAGTTGTTTTAGAACGCGGAGAAGGTGTATACGTTTGGGATGTAGATGGTAAAAAATATTATGACTTCTTATCGGCTTATTCTGCGGTAAATCAAGGTCATTGCCATCCAAAAATTGTAAATGCAATGATTGAGCAAGCACAAAAACTGACTTTGACTTCCCGTGCTTTTTACAATGACAAATTAGGAAACTACGAAGAATATGTAACAAACTATTTTGGTTTCGATAAAGTTCTTCCAATGAATACAGGTGCTGAAGCAGTTGAAACAGCGTTAAAGATTTCGAGAAAATGGGCTTATGAAGTAAAAGGAATTCCAGAAAATCAAGCACAGATTATTGTTTGTGAAAATAATTTTCATGGAAGAACCACTACAATTATTTCATTTTCAAACGATGAAACAGCTCGTAAAAACTTCGGGCCTTTTACAGACGGTTTTATAAAAATTGAATACGATAATCTGGAAGCGCTTGAAAACGCTTTAAATTCATCTAAAAATATTGCTGGATTTTTGGTTGAACCAATTCAAGGAGAAGCAGGAGTTTATGTTCCGTCTGAAGGTTATTTAGCGAAAGCGAAAGCACTTTGCGAAAAACATAATGTACTTTTTATTGCGGATGAGGTACAGACAGGAATTGCACGTACAGGAAAATTATTGGCAGTTCATCACGAAAATGTACAGCCTGATGTTTTGATTTTAGGAAAAGCAATTTCTGGCGGAGTTTATCCAGTTTCAGCAGTTTTATGTAATGATGAAATTATGAATGTAATTAAACCAGGGCAGCACGGATCTACTTTTGGAGGAAATCCTGTTGCGGCTGCGGTTGCAATTGCAGCACTTGAAGTAATTAAAGATGAAAAACTGGCTGAAAATACAGAACGTTTAGGAGTTATTTTAAGAGACGGATTAAATAAAATCGCTGAAAAGAACAACCTAATTACGCTGGTTCGAGGAAAAGGACTTCTAAACGCCATCGTAATCAACACAGGTGAAGATTCTGATTTGGCTTGGGAAATTTGTTTAAAATTCAGAGATAACGGATTATTGGCAAAACCAACTCACGGAAACAAAATCAGACTGGCACCGCCTTTGGTTATGACTGAAGAACAGATAAAAGAATGTCTTGAAATTATTGAGAAATCTTTGAATGATTTTAGATGATTTTTTTTTAGAGGTTTAAAATAGAAAAGGGCTGTCCAAACTTTGGGACAGCCCTTTTTGTTCCCAGGAACATTTGGCTTGTAGACCATTTTTTTGTTTTAAAAAGCGACTGTTCTAACAACAATCGCTTTTTGTCATAATTACTAAAAATATCAAAAAAAGTAATTATTTCTTAGTAGCTGCACCTGGAATCAGTTCATTTTTTTGTTTGAATTTACTGTATTCAACCACTCCTGTTTTATCTGCCCAGTCAAAATATTTTGCTGAAAGATCATTTACAATTCCTGGGTTTTGAGCTGCAACGTTGGTTGTTTCTCCACGGTCTGCTTCAAGATCGTAAAGCTCCCATTGATACGATGGATAAATAGAAACCAATTTCCATTTTCCTTCTCTTACTGCTCTGTTTCCAGCTCTTTCCCAGAATAGTGGTGCACCGCGGTTTACTTCTGATGCATTGTCAAATAAAACAGGCAATAAACTTTTTCCAGCAAGCGGATTAGAATTTATACCATTTAAATTTTTAGGATATTCAATTCCAGCCAATTCGTAAAAAGTAGGAGCAAGGTCAATTATGTGACCAGTTCCTTTATCGATTCTTCCCGCTTTTATTTTGGATGGATACCAAGCAATAAACGGAGAACTGAAACCGCCTTCGTGCATATTGTTTTTATAATCCTGTAATGGCGTATTAGACAAATAAGCCCAGTTTTGTTCTTGATAATCAAAAGAGCCAGAACTTCCAATTGGGCCGTCATTACGAACTAAACCTCTTTTTAAAGGATTGTATGTATTGAATCCGCCTTGAGCGCCATTGTCCGCAATGAAAATGATTAAAGTGTTTTTGTCTTTCTTTAAAGCTTTCAGTTTATCTAAAACCTTTCCAACGTTCTGATCCATGTTGTCAACCATTGCGGCATACACTTCCATTTTGGCTTTCCAAAATTGTTTTTCATCATAAGTCAATTTATCCCATTCTGGAACTTCAGGATCTCTTGGAGCAATTGTCTGATTTGGCAGTAAGATTCCGTTTTCTCTTAACTTTTTGATTCTTTTCTCTCTTAAAGTATCCCAGCCTTCGTCAAATTTACCTCTGTATTTTGCAATGTCAACTGCTTTTGCCTGTAATGGCCAGTGCGGAGCAGTAAAAGCTAAGTACAAAAAGAAAGGTTTGTTTTCTTTATTTTGTTCGTCTAAGAAAGTAACTGCATTGTTTCCAATTTCATCTGTAAAGTAGTAAGAATCATCTTTTGGATGTAATTCTTCGTTATTACGAATCATTTTAACCGGATAAGCTGTTTTCCCGAAAGGAAGCGGTTTGGTATCAAAATAATTAGCCGCACCTTTTAAGATTCCGTAAAATTTATCAAAACCTCTCTGATTTGGCCATTGTGCCTGATCTTCAGAACCAACGTGCCATTTTCCTGACATTAAAGTGCTGTAACCTCCCGAACGGAAAACTTCTCCCAAAGTCAGAGATTCTTTGTTTAAATATCCTTGATAAGCGGGTAAACCCAAATTAACATCAAAATAACCCACTCCCGCTTTATGCTGATATTGGCCTGTTAATAAGGAAGCTCTGGTTGGCGCACAGATCGAGTTGTTATAAAATTCACGAAGACGTGTTCCTTCTTTCGCCAGACGATCTAAGTTAGGCGTTTTAATTTCAGATCCATAATTCCCTAAATCCGAATATCCCATATCATCAACCATAATCAAAATTACGTTGGGTTTTGATGATGCGTTTTGCGCTTCAGATTCATAAGAACCTATTATTCCCGTCAATAAGACAGAAAATAAAATGTTTATTCTTTTATTCATCTTATTTATAATTTACTGTTAGTATATTTTTAATTCGTAAGTTTTTTGAAACACATAGAAACATAGTCGCGATAGCTATCGGTATTACTTTTGAAAAGAGTTCAAAAGAGAAATACATTTCTCCACACATAGTTTTGCGTTTAAAAGTTTGCCGAACAGCTATGTTTATTGAAATAAGTGAAACGCCTTTATGCAGCATTAAAAACTATGTTTCTATGTGTTTCAAAAAAAATTACCTCCAAGCTGGAACCTGTTTTAAATTTGGGTTCAAATCCAGTTCTCTTTGCGGAATAGGGAAGTGAACATGTTTTGGCTGTGCATTTGTTTTTCCTGCTGCTTTTAATTTTGCCACAAAATAATCAGGGCCTCTTCTTGCCAAATCAAACCAGCGCTGATATTCGTAAACCAATTCTTTTCTTCTTTCTTCAAAAACAGCTTCTCTAAAAGCGTCTTGACTCAATCCAGGAGAAGTTGTCGCTAATAATGGAATCCCCGCTCTTGTTCTCACTCGATCCACTGCTGCGTAAGCTTCGGTAGTTGGGCCGCCATTTTGTTCGTTTACAGCTTCAGCATAAATCAATAAAACTTCAGCAAATCTTATAATTGGCGTGTTTTTAGAAGACTGTCCAGGAGAAGCTGGTGTCGAAGGATCATAATATTTATTGAAATGAGGCGTGACTTTATAGGTTTTCCCATCAGTTGGACTCACAAATTCTACTGCAAAGGTGATGTACTTTCTTTTGTCATCTTCAGCGAAAGCCTCAAAAAGACCGCCTTCTTTATGCAAAGCATCAGCTTGATCTCCTGCAATTCCAGGAACAGAAGTCGGCGCAGCTGTAGAAGCCAGCATGTTTCCATTCCAGTTCGTTAAACCTTTAAACTGTGCTGAGAAAATATGTTCTTTTCCGTTTTTGCTTGCTACGTTAAAGACGTCAGCATAATTTTCGAATAAATCATATACTTTGCTATCAATGATTTCTTTACTTTTTTCAGCTGCTTTCTGCCATTTTTTTTCGGTTAAATATACTTTTGCCAAAATGCTTTTTGCAGCACCTGCCGTAACTCTTCCTTTATTTGCCTGAACTACTGGAAGAGCCTCTGCATCAATCAAATCATTTTCAATTTGGGTATAAACATCGGCTTCGGGTGTGTTCGAAACGTTAATAGCTTCTGACGTCAAAACAGTTGTTTCGTGTAAAACTAGTGGAACATCGCCAAACCATCTCACTAAATTGAAATACAAAAGTGCTCTTAAAAACTTCGCTTCATTAATCAAATCTTTGTCTTTCTGAGAATTAAGATTTGGGTTTTTAGCAATATTATCAATCGCGACATTCGCTCTGTTTATTCCGTCATAACTCTGTCTCCATAATTCGATCATACGATCGTTTGAAGCGTCGTGAGTCAGGTTTGATAAAGCTCTAACATGAGCATTTCTGGCTCTTGGCCCGGCTTCGTAGTCGTCTGTAGCCATTTCAGTAGCAATCTGGATTAAACGATTGTACAAAGTATGTGTTGAACTGTTGATGGCATTATGAATCGCAATTACAGCTGCATCGGCATCTTCGGTTGTTTTATAAAAGTTGGTAGACGAAATGAAAGCTTTTGGATCTTCGTCCAAAGGATTGCAGGCACTGATTAAAAAGAGTGCCGCAAAACTGAATATAATTAGTTTTTTCATGATAAATCTTTTAGAATGTTACACTTAGTCCGCCTGAAATAGTTTTAGAAGCTGGATAAATTCCAGTATCTGTTCCCGGAGAAATAGTAGTTCCGTTTGTTACTTCTGGATCAAAGCCAGTATATTTTGTCCAGGTTAATAAGTTCTCTCCAATGACACGGAATTTAACTGAAGTTAAACTCAGTTTTTCGGATAATTTCTTAGGCAGATTGTAGCTTAGAGTGATGTTTTTTAATCGAACGAAAGAACCATCTTCCACAAATCGATTGGAGAAAACCGGTGCAGGATCTAGTTTCGCTCTCGGAGTCGTATTACTTGGATTTGTTGGTGTCCAAGCGTCTAAAGCAGAAGTTGAGGCATTTTGCTGTCCGTTATACAATTCTAAAGCTTGTAAGTTTCCGTTCAAAATTTTATTCCCAACAGAACCATTTACCAAAACAGCTAATTCAAAACCTCTGTAAGTGAAATTATTTGAGAATCCGAAAACAAAATCAGGTTGTGCATCCCCAATGCTTGTTCTGTCTGCTGCTGTTGTAAAAGCGCCGTCTCCGTTGATGTCTTTGTATAAACGATCACCGGCTTTTGGCGTTGCATTTCCTGTGAAAACTCCTTTAGTAGCAACTTCATCCGTTTGTAAAATTCCGTCCGTAACAGCACCGTAAAATGTTCCTAGTGATTGTCCCACTTTTAAAATATAATTTCCGAAAGTGTAAAATTCAGCACCATTTCCTAAAGCAATAATTTTGTTTCTATTAAAGGCAATATTAAAGTTGGATGTCCAAGAAAAAGCTGTATTTCCAAGAGAAGCATTCAAACCTAATTCGATTCCCTGATTCTGTACAGAACCAAAATTTTGTAGAGAAGAAGTAAATCCGGTTGTATAAGGAAGCTGAACATCTAACAATAAATTTTTAGTGGTTTTACGATAGACATCAACTGTTAAATTCAATTTATCCTCGAAGAAACCAACATCAATACCGGCATCAAACTGATTCGTTAATTCCCAACCTAAATTGTCGTTGGCAATTCTTGTAGGCGTAAAACCAGTATAAATCTGATCTCCAAAAAGATATTTTACACTCGTCAAAGTAGATAGAGACTGGTATTCTCCAATTTCCTGATTTCCTGTTGCTCCCCAACTGCTTCTAATTTTTAGGCTGTTAACGACTTTTTTCAGCGGATCAAAAAAACTTTCGTTGCTAATCTGCCAAGCAGCAGCTACAGATGGAAAATAACCCCATTTATTATCTTTTCCAAAACGAGAAGAACCATCTGCACGTATACTTCCTGTTAGGAAATATTTCGAATCGTAATTGTAATTAATTCTTGATAAATAAGAATTCAATGCCCAAGTACTTTCACCAGAAGAAGGCATTAAAGCAATATTACCGCTTTGTAAACTGTAATAACCGGTAATGTCGTTTACATATTGCTGTGATCCTGCAGTCGAAAATTCTCTGGTAGATCTTTGCTGTGTATAACCTGCTAAAGCATTCAAATGGTGTTTTTCGCCAAAAACTGTAGTATAGGTTAAAGTGTTTTCGTTTAACCAGCTTTTAGAATCGGCATTACCAATTTTTCCTTCTCCATTTGTGATAGAACCTTCGTAAATGCTTGCAGGCAGATAACTTTTTTCTTTGTTGAAAATAACATCAGTTCCAAAAGAAACTTTTAAAACTAAATTCTTCAAAAGATCATATTCGCCGTATACAGTTCCTAAAATACGATCGGTAATTGATTGATTTTTGCGTTCGTTTAAAGTCGCTATCGGATTGGCAAAAATATTTTCAAACGGATTTCTTAAAGTATAAGTTCCATCTGGTTCATAAATAGTTGCCGTAGGAGGCATGCTTATTAAAGCCGTAACTAAACCGCTTGGAGCCACTTTGGCTTTGGTTTCAGCAAGAGTTAGGTTTAAACCAAATCTTGCTTTACTGTTTATTTTTGAAGTTAAGTTGACACGAGTACTGAAACGCTCAAAACCGGTGTTTTTAATAATTCCTTCTTGATTGTAATAGTTTCCAGAAATGGCAAATTTGGTTTGATTGTTTCCGCCAGAAATACTCAATTGATGATTCTGTGTCAATCCTTTTTGGAAAGCCGCATCTTGCCAGTCCGTTCCTTTTCCGAGCTGAGC
Source organism: Flavobacterium panacagri (assembly GCF_030378165.1). NCBI lineage: Bacteria > Pseudomonadati > Bacteroidota > Flavobacteriia > Flavobacteriales > Flavobacteriaceae > Flavobacterium > Flavobacterium panacagri. Next base: position 5,485,759 of record NZ_CP119766.1, on the reverse strand, counting down.
AATTTGTGCCTCACTCAAATATTGGTTTGTACCGCCTGACGGATTTGAGTCGTATAAAGCCGCATTTCGCAATCTGGAAAAACCTTGTGCATCTAACAAATCTATTTTTTTACGAACTTCCTGCTGACCGATTGTAAAATCATAATTGACAGTTGTTACTGTATTCGAACCTTTTTTAGTTGTAATAATAACAACTCCGTTGGCTCCTCTGGAACCATAAATTGCCGTAGAAGAAGCATCTTTCAGAACTGTAATCGATTCAATATCTGCTGGATTTATTGTTGAAAGCGGATTAGTTGGCGTACCGCTCAAAACGCCTGAAGTTACTTCTGAATTGTATATAGGAAATCCGTCGATTACATACAACGGTTCGTTTCCTCCTTGAATAGAACTTCCGCCGCGAATACGGATACTCATTCCTGCTCCCGGTGCACCCGAAGTCTGTGTAACGTTTACACCTGCAACAGAACCCTGAAGCGAACTTTCTAATGTTTTCTGTGTAGCCTTTAAAGACATTTGAGCCACAGTTTCGGCAGCTCCGGTATAATCTTTTTTAGAAGTGCTTCCGTATCCAATGATTACGATTTCATTTAATTCTTTAACATCTTCTTTTAAAGAAATCTGAACGAAATCTTTGGTTGCGATATGTTCTGTAGTGATATAACCTAAATAACTTACTACTAAAGTGTAAGGGAATTTTTGTCCGGTCTGAAAATAGAATTTTCCGTCTAAATCGGTTACCGCTGCGTGCGTTGTTCCTTTGATTTGAACGGTAACTCCCGGAATTGGCTGATTGGTTACCTGATCGATTACGGTACCATTTAAGATCGAATTAATTAAGGGTTGTGTATTTTGCGCTTTAATTCCTATAGAAATTAAAAACACAAAAATCCACAAAAGGGCGTGTAATTGCTTGTTCATTACTTTTTGGGTTTAAATAATATAGCGATGCGAAAAATTGATTTGTCAATTTTCGAAGGCTTTCTTTAGTGATAAATGTTCTTTGAGTCTTGCCATTTCCGTTGCCGCAGAAATGGGTTTTACTATGAAAGAGTAGGGCAGTGCATTATTTTCATTGTAGTCTTGTTTTAGTTATTATTTTTTTAGTTAATATGATTTTGACATGGTTATGCTCTTAATGTTGTTAGGCATTAATGGCTGATTTGTCAATATGAAATTTAGTTTGTGATTTATTTTCGATTTGAAAACAAAAATGAAATTGGATTTTAACAGCACATGCACATATAACCGAAGTTGTTATAAGTGATTTTTTTAGGAAGAATGTAATGCGATGTATAAGCTGTTGTTTTCAAAATGTAGTTATTAATTGTTTAAACTCTACTAATCCTATAGACAAAGTTAATTTTATTGTAAAGAAAACCAAAAGATTATTTAATTTTTTTGAAAAAAAGTGTAGTGAGAAGAATTTAAAATATATTTTTAGTGTATTTAAGTATTTGATATTTAGTTGTTTATTTGTTTTTTGTTGAAAAATAAAAGCAAGTAAAAACTGTTTTGTTTTAGACAGTTTTTACTTGCTTTTTTAGGTTTAGTATTTGAATTACAGTGACAAACCCGACAGGTTTTTAAAATCTGTTGGGTGTTGTTAAGAGAAAATCGTTTTTTAAGGTTTAAAAAGTAAAAAAGCGATAATCAATGTAATAATGATATTAAACAATTGTGCCGTTAAAAATGCTATCAAAGGTTTTCTACTGTTGTTTTGAAGCAAATCTTTAAAATTAGTTTCCAAACCAATACTGGTAAAAGCCAAAGCGAACCAAAGTCCCTGTAGATTTTTTAAACTTTCTTTTACGGTTTCGCGAGTTTCAGGTGCAATGAAAAAGGAGAAAATAATAGAAGCTCCAATAAACCCGATAACAAACTTTGGAAAACGTTCCCAAATTACGCTCAGTGTCGGTTTCGATTCCTGAACTTCAGCCGATTTATTATGCGTATAAGTCCAATAAATCGAAATTGCAAAAGCGGCTAAACCCAATAAAACATTTTGAGAAAATTTGACAATCGTGCTTATTTTTAAAGCCGTTTCGCCAACCAAAGTTCCAGAAGCCACAACAGCACCTGAAGTATCAATACTACCTCCGAGCCAGGCGCCTGTTACTTCTTCTGGAAAATTAAAATGACTTGCAATAATTGGCATAAAAATCATCATGGGAATGGCGGTAACCAAAACCATCGAAATCACATAAGATAATTTTTTAGAATCTCCTTTTATCGCTCCAGAAGTTGCAATTGCCGCCGAAACTCCACAGATGGAAACCGCACTCGAAATCATCATGGTCAATTCGTCGTCTACTTTTAATTTTCGGCAAAGCCAAAAGGCAAAATACCAGACGGATAAAACAACCACCAATGCCTGAATTAAGCCCAATGAACCTGCCTTTAAAATATCGGAAAAAATAACGCTTGTTCCCAGCAAAACCAATCCGATTTTGACAAAAAGTTCAGTTGATAGAGCAGAACGAAACCACTCCGGAAGTTTGAAAAAGTTGCCAATTAATAATCCGATTACTAAACTAAAAATTACAGCTTCTAGATTTAGTGCTTTAACTTCTGTATTTCCAGCAAGAATTAAAGCGATTATAGTTAAGAAATAAATTATTGGAAATCCTAGAATGAAATTTTTAACTGATTTTCCAACTAAAAAAGTTCCGACACTTCCAATCAGAAGAAAATAAATAAATTGAAAACCAATATGTTGAAGGTTTTTGATTTCGAATACATTGGAAATTAAATCGTTTCCACTTGCCCATTTGAAAACAGGAACTTCCGGGAGAAAAATAAAAAGAGAAATTCCGATAATAAGAAAACCGAGAATAACGACAGTCCAGTCTTCGTGAATGGTAAATTTTGTTGAGGTTGACATTTTTTACTTAAAGAGTTTTATTTTGAATTGCCTCCAGCTTTAGCTGGAGGTAAAAGTTTTGTGAGTATAGAAAAGGCTTTAGCCGAATAATTAATTTGGCTAAAGCCTTCGGTGTGTTGAAATTTTATACCTCCGGCTAAAGCTGGAGGCAATTGGTTTTTGAAATTAAACCTGACAGGTTTCTTCTGTAGATTACAAATCAACAAAGTACTTCTGTTTTCCAAAATTGAATTCATAATAGGTCAAGTTTGGCCAAAGCGGTTTGATCAATCCTTTTTCCCAGGTTTGAAGCGCAGTTTGTAATTCTTTTACTTTTTCAGGATTTTTTTGTGAGAGGTCTGTTTTTTCAAATTTATCCGAAGCTAGATTATACAACCATTTTTCATGTGTTTTGCCGCTAATAACCAATTTCCAGTCCCCGCTTCGAATAGCTTTTGCATCGCCCGAACGCCAATATAAATCTTTGTGTGCGACTTTATTTTCATTGACAGTTTTGACTAAATCAACTCCATCGTAAACTCTGTCTTTTGGTAAATCTGAACCAATCGCTGCTGCAATGGTTGTAAAAAAATCTAAAGTACTTACAGGCTGTTTATAAACTGTATGAGGTTTAATTTTTCCCTTCCACGAAAGTGCAAAAGGGACATTTATTCCGCCTTCAAAATGCGAAAATTTACCGCCTTTTAGCGGAGCATTTGTTGTAGCAAAAGTATAATCGGCACCTCCATTATCACTGGCAAAAATGATTAAGGTATTGTCTTCAAGGCCTTCTTTTTTGACTTTTTCTCTAATTCTTCCAATCGCATCATCCAAAGCGCTGATCATGGCAAAATAAACACGTTTATTTTCGTCTTTTACATTTGGAAAACGATCGTAATATTTTTTACGAACCTGAAACGGCGTATGCGGTGCGTTGAATGGAATGTATAGCAAAAATGGTTTGTTTTTATTTTTATCGATGAAAGCTTCGGCTTCTTCGGCAAATTTTTCGGTTAAATACGCTTTTTCGTCAATAATAGTAGTATCACGGCGAATTTGACCGATTCCAACACGGCCTTTTCTCCAAATCATTTTATCGGTAAAATCTTTATGATGATGATTGATAATATCCGGATTGTCATCTTCTGGAACATACAAGGAGAACGCCTGATAAAATCCGTAATGATAATCGAAACCGCGGTCTAAAGGAAAGAAACCTTTGTTGTGACCCAAATGCCATTTTCCGATAATTCCTGTAGCGTAACCTTGCCTTTTGGCTAAATCAGCAAAAGTAATTTCAGATTTCGGTAATCCTTGTGTTTTGATAGAAGCCTCGTTTGGATATTCGATTTTATCATTTAATCTCCAATCATTGGTATTCAGTAAATATTTGAAAGCATAATACTCCAGATTGTTTTTTGGATAACGATCTCCAGGTTGATATTCATGTCCAAAACGCTCTTGATATCTTCCTGTGATTAATCCGGCACGAGATGGAGAACAAATTGCTGCAGAGGCGTAACCATCAGTAAAAGTAACTCCGGAAGCGGACAAAGAATCAATTTGTGGTGTTGGTGTCGATTTTCCGCCATAAAGTGAAATATCATATTTACCTAAATCATCTGCAAGCAGAATGATGATATTGGTCTTTTTTACAGAAAGTGAATCAGATTTTGGTTTGGATGCTAAAAATTCCTTTTTCCCTTCTGCCAGTTTTTCATCTTCTTTGACTAAAGTACCATCGGTATTAATTGGCCAGAAAAGAAATGCTGCGAGAATGAAAAGAACTATTAAAATAGGGATAACAATTTTGGTTATTTTTTTATAGGTTGCCATAGTTTGGTTTTTGGTTAGTTTTTCAGAGGAGTGTAAGAACTTTGTCAAAGTTTGAAACTTTGACAAAGTTTTCCGCGCATTTTTTGTCATTTCGACGAAGGAGAAATCACACCAGTAATTCCACATGCAAAATCGACAATCTTTGTATAGTTTTTAGTGTGATTCTTCGTTCATCAGGATGATATAACATCCTTATTATTTCGAAGCCAAGGCAATATCAACCTCGTTTTTCAAATCACTAATCCCTTCCTTCTTAAAAATAATTTTTCCGTTTTCATATAGAATTAAAGTCGGAAAAACTTTTACTGTTTTTAAATCAGCAATAACCTGTGGACTGTCTTCCAGTTCAATTTCTACAATTTTTAAATTTGAACCGTATTCTGTTCTAATAGTTTCTAGAATAGGTTTTACTTTTTTACATGGGCCGCAATATTTGGAACCAATATCAACCAAAACGTTTTTATTCGAAGCAATAATTTTATTGAATTCTGCTAAAGACAATTTGCTTTTCAGATTAGAATAAAAAGGTTTTCCATTTCCAATCCAATTGGCAATCCCGCCTTCTAGACTGTAGGCTTCAGTAAATCCAGTTTTTAATAATTCTTTTTCTAAAGCAACGCTTCTGCCAGCTCCGATGGAATAAATAAAAACAGGTTTTGATTTGTCTAGTTTAGCAATATGCTGTTCGTAATTTTCAGATTGAAGATTAAAATTTACTGCGCCTTCAATATGATTTAGAGCAAATTCTTCCGAAGTTCTCGCATCGACAATCTGTGGATTCTTTTGACTTTTTATTTTAGAATAAAAGGAATCTAAAGATAATGAATTATGGTTTTCATTTTGCGAAAAGACAGCAATCGCCCATAAAAAGGCAATTGCTGTTAAGCTGGTTTTTAAGATTTGATTTTTCATATCCGGAAATATTATACTTGTTCTAAAACTGGTGCAGGAGTTTCTTCTATAACTGCTTTTGGTTTTGATGGAAGTGATAATACACCTTCAGCAAGGGAACTTCCTTCTTTTTTAGATTTAAAAATCGGCCAAAGAAACTGCGCGTACCATTCTTCTTGTTTGTATGATTTTGTTCCGAATGATTTTGGGTATTGACGTGTAATTAATCCTGTTCCAAAAATGACATCCCAAATAAAAAACATGTTTCCGAAGTTTCCTTTAAAATGTCCAACACCGTCTCCGCTTGTATCGGCGTGGTGTGCGTGATGTGTTGCAGGTGTAGAAATCAGTCTTTCTAAAACCCATGCAATTGGATGTAATACTTTGTATTTGTAGAAAGGTTTATCCCAAGGAATACTTGAGTGTGCGCCTAAAGTGATGACACTTTTGATTACCAAAACAAATAAAGCCGGAAGCCCTAAACCTAAATAAGTTAAAGTTGCAGTCAAATAAATTTGAGAAAAGAAAACCGTATAAATAAAGTTTTGTCTCGAAGCCATCGCCATTCCCATATAAGGAGCCGAATGATGTGTTCTGTGGAAACGCCATAAAAACGGAACCTGATGATGCAATCTGTGATACCAATACTGCGTTAAATCATCGGCAATTGCAATTAGGAAAAAACCTCCCCAAAACGGAACCCAAGATAATGCATTTGCAGCGTTTGGTAATAAATACGGCAAAGCAGTTAAGCTGAAAAAAGCAATTACGGGTGGTAACAATAATTTTGGTGCTAAGAAACAAACAATATCAATTTTACGTTCTTCGCCTGTCCATTCGTCATCGTATAAACCCGCTGCGAATTCGATTATTCCTAAAACAATCATAAATACCGTTAGTCCCCAAGTTCTGATATTAGCAAAAACAGGCTGCGCAAATTCTAAGAATGGAGGTAATGTTAAGTGCGATTCGCTTACAGCACCGCCAGTCAGTTTAAAATAAAGGTAAATTGCCACAACAGGCAATGAATAAATGAAAAAACTTATCGTTAAGTCTCTTACTAATTTTTCTTTTTGAACTATTGCCATGATTTCTTATTTTAAAAATTGATTAATTAAGGTTAATCCGCCAGCGAGAATGGCCAACGGCACTAAAAACAAGATTATCCCCACGACAATCTTTTTTCCGATAATTTCATAATCTACTCGTTTCATAATCTTTATATTTTATTTCCTGCAAGGTTTCCAAAACCTTGTAGGTATGTTTTTTTTAGTTTTTATAATTTAAACCTACAAGGTTTTAGAAACCTTGCAGGTTGTGTAATTACTAGTTATTGGTTCCTCCAGGTTTAGTGGCCTGTTTGATTAAATCAGAAACTGTTTTTCCTTTATCTGCTCCAGTGTTGTGAATTCTTCTGTTGTACACATCCTGCCAGTCAATCAATGGGTAAACATTGTTTTCTTTGGCTTGTTCGTCAAATAATTTTTGAAGTTCAGCTAGCTTTTCTGGATATTTTTTCGCTAGATTATTACGTTCGTTGAAGTCTTCATTTAGATTATATAATTCCCAAACGTCGGTATCGAAATTGCTTGGTGCAGGTTTTTCATTGCTTCCTAAAGATTTTTTTACAGCAAATGAATCTGGTAAATGTGCGGCAGAAGCTTTCCATCCATCTTTGTAAATTGCTCTGTTTCCAAAGATGTAGTAATATTGAATTTTATGAAGTGATTCTGCTTTTGGATTGTCTAAAGAAGCTTGGAATGAAGAGCCTTGAATAATATCCTGTTTAATTCCTTTGATATATTCTGGAGCTTTAATTCCAGTAATGGCTAAAGTTGTTGGAAGCAAATCAGTCACGTGGCTGTATTGATTTCTGATGCCACCTTTATCTTTAATTCCGTTTGGATAAAAGACAATCAAAGGGTTACGCGTTCCTCCTTCAGAATGTGCATCTTGTTTCCAGTTTTTAAAAGGAACATTTGTAGCTTGTGCCCAACCCAAAGGATAGTTCGTGTTTAAACCTTTCGCCGTTCCAATTTCACCGATGTTATTCAAATTGCTTTGGAAGTTTTCTTCATCTGTTTTCCCTTGAGAAAATAGGCTCTGATTGATTGTTCCCTGCAGAGTTCCTTCTTTACTGGCTCCGTTATCTCCAATAGCAACAAAAATTAAAGTATTGTCCAATTGACCGCTTTCTTTTAGGTAATTCACCACTCTTCCGATTTCATAATCGGTATAAGTCAGGAATCCAGCATAAACTTCCATGAATCTTGCATATACTTTCTTTTGGTCTGGAGTCAATTTTTTCCATTCAGTAATAAGGGCGTTACGTTCTGGTAAAACAGCATTTGCAGGAACAGTTCCTAATTTCTTTTGGTTAGCCAAAACTTTTTCGCGGTAAACATCCCAGCCTTCGTCAAATTTTCCTTTGTAAGGCTCCACCCATTTTTCGGCAACCTGATGAGGTGCATGAACTGCTCCCGGCGCATAGTATAAGAAAAATGGTTTTCCAGGCGCGGCTTTCTGCTGTTTCTGAATATAGCTGATGGCTTTGTCGGTAATTAATTCATTTAAATGGCGTCCATCAGGTTTTATATGAACTTGGTCTTCTACTAAATCAGGATTGTATTGATCAGTCTGCGAACCTAAGAATCCGTAGAAATGATCGAAACCTTTTCCAGTCGGCCATCTGTCAAACGGGCCAGCATCGGATGCTTCTTCGTCTGGTGTAATACCATATTTTCCAACCGCAAAAGTATTGTATCCGTTTGCACGAAGAATCTCCGCAATAGTTCCTTTATCAGAAGGAATTCTTCCGTCCCAACCTGGAAAACCTGCTGATAAAATAGTGTGTGAAAAACCGCTTACGTGTACTCTTCCTGAATTTCTTCCAGTTAATAATGCCGCACGGGTAGGAGCACAGATTGCTGTTGTATGGAAATTGGTATAACGTAAACCATTGTTTGCCAGATTATCAAAAGTAGGAGTGTTGATTAAACCTCCAAAAGCACTTGCCGCACCAAATCCAACATCATCCAACAAAATCCAAACCACATTTGGAGCGCCCTTTGGAGCGGTTACAGGCTCAGGCCAATATTCTTTTGAGTCTGCCAATGTTTTTCCTATAGTTCCTTTAAACTCTTGTGTGTCTTGTGCAAATCCTAATTGTGCAACCAGTATTGCAGTAATCAAAAGTCCCTTTTTAGGACTTTTGATTAAAAGGTTATTTTTTAAATTTTTCATGATTTTATAGTTTTTTAGTTATAAGGTTTTCTAATCTTCAATCTTTTTTAAACGCATAGAATCATAGTTTTTAGAATCGATATAAGGCGTTTCACTTATTTCAATTTACAGAGCAACTATGTGTGGAGAAACGAGTTTCTCTTTTACTTTCTTCATTAATAATTAAAAATCTATGTCTCTATGTGTTTAAAACTTTTAATATCCAGGATTTTGTGGTAACCCATCCGGATTGATATTTCTTTCACTCTGCGGAATTGGATAAAGGTTATTTCGTTCTGAAACCGAGTTTTTAGCAGTTACTTTTTTTACTTCTGTAACCAAAGTTCCCCAGCGCACTAAATCGAACCATCTTTGCCCTTCCTGAACAAATTCTTTTTTACGTTCTTCCTGAATCGCTGCTCTAAAAGTCGTTTGATTTAATCCACTTAAATCTACCGTTGCATCTGGTGTTGTGATGGCTTTTCCGAAGGCTCTTCTGCGAATTTGATTGATCAATTCGTAAGTTTCTGCTGTTGGGCCGCTTTGTTCGTTTATCGCTTCCGCTAGAGACAGAAGGATGTCGGCATAACGAATCACAGGAAAGTTGATTGATACGTTTGCAGGTGTTGCCAGATTGGTTAAATCCAGATATTTTTTGAAAATTGGTTTTGGAAAAGTATAAAGCGTTCCCGTTGTCGGATTAAGCAATTGCTTGGCGTAGCTAACGTCTCTTCTTTTGTCTCCAGGAGCATAGATGTCATAAAATAAAGCAACATCTGAAATAATATCTGCTGGTTCTGTTGCTGTAAATCCAGTAAAAGAAGTGGCCTGAAAAGTGCTTCCGCTAGAACCGTTTCCTGCTTGATTTGGCTCGAACTGAACAGAGAAAATATGTTCTTTTCCGTTCTTTTTAGTTTTAGTGAAAATATCTTGAAAATCTTCAAACAAAGCATATCCATAACCGCCGTTAATTACTTCTCTCGATTTTGCAATTGCATTTGGCCAGTCTTTTCTCGTTAGATACACTTTTGCTAAAATAGCTTTCGCTGCTCCAGAAGTGGCGCGGCCGGCATCCGCTGTTGTATAGGTTATTGGTAAAGCTTCAGCATCAGTTAAATCTGTGATGATTTGCGTATAAACTTCTTCTACAGTTGCTCTGTTTGTTTTAAGACTGCCCAATTGTATAGAAGTCGCTTCGTGCAAAACAATCGGCACACCACCCCAAAGACGTACTGCCTGAAAATAAAGCAATGCTCTAATAAACTTGGCTTCATTAATTAATCGTGTTTTGATAACTTCATTACCCGTTACTTTCGGAATATTATCAATCGAAACATTGGCTCTGTTGATTCCAGCATAGATTTGTCTCCAGGCTACCTGAACACGGTCGGTTGTCGCATCGTGAGTTAAAGCGCTCATGGCTCTTACCTGCGGATTGGTAGCAGAAACTCCAGCGGCAGCATAATCTGAACCCATATCGGTTAAGAAATAAAGGTTTCTTCCAAATAAACTCTGTTCTCCCGGATCAAGGCTTAAGGAAGCGTAAACTGCGGTAACACTAGCAACAGCATCATCCTGAGTGATAAAGTAATTGTCTTCGGTTACAAAAGAGGTTGGTGTTACCTCCAGCTCTGTGCACGATACCAATAATCCGGCACTTAAAAGGAATGTTATAATGATCTTTTTCATTTTATATATTTTTTACTTAGAAAGTTACGTTCAAGCCCGAGATGAATGTTTTAGAGTTTGGATAAGAACCAAAATCAATTCCCGGATATAAGTTGTTTTGTTCGTAGGAACTTACCTCTGGATCATAACCAGTGTATTTTGTCCATGTGATTAAATTTTCTGCTGATACATAGAATTTCACACTTTTGGTTCCCAGTTTTTTAGAAACGCTTTTAGGCAAAGTGTATCCCAGTGTGATTAATTTCAATCTTAAAAAAGATGCATCTTCTACATATCTTTCAGAAACAATTCCTAACGGAGAACTTGTTGCTCTCGGAATTTCATTGCTTGGATTTGTTGGTGTCCAACGATCATTTAAAGTAGTTGCAGCATTAGTTCCAAGAGTAGAAATTTCTAACTGCTGATTTAAAGCATTAAAGATTTTTCCGCCGTAAGAACCTTGGAAAGAGAAATTCAAATCAAAATCATTGTATGAAACGGTATTGCTGAAACTGCCGACAAATTTTGGTTGAGAAGTTCCTAAATTTCCTTTGTCTAAGGCATTAATTACGCCGTCGCCATTTGCATCAACATATCTTCTGTCTCCCACTTTGGTATTGGCCAAACTGTTGATTTTTGGTTGTGTGTTGACTTCTTCCTGAGTTTGGAAAATTCCGTTGGTTTTATACCCCCAGAAAGTTCCCAAAGGCAATCCAACCTTTACAATAACGGGTTGCTGCTGTAACAAAGAGCCATTTGGAACAACTGGAAAAAACTCATTTACGCCATTTCCAATTTCAGTAACTTTATTTTTGTTAGCAGAAAATACAATGTTGGAATTCCATGCGAATTTTTCGGTTTTAATATTTTCAGTAGTTAAACCAATTTCCAAACCTTTGTTTTCAACACCACCAATATTCTGAAGAACCGTTGCATAACCTGAACTCAACGGAACAGGAACACTGATTAATAAATCGTTTGTTTTTTTGTAATACACATCAAAAACAAAATTGATTTTTCGGTCTAATAAGGACAAATCCAATCCAACATTATATTGAGTTGTTTTCTCCCATTTCAAATCTGGATTGGCCAATCGGGTAGGAGTTAAACCAGTGTATAATGTTCCTCCAAAAGAGTAGTTTACAGAACCCATTGCTGGTAAAGAAAGATAATTTCCAATTTCTTGGTTTCCTGTTGTTCCTGCAGTAATTCTAAGTTTAGCTTCGGTTACGCCTTTGATGTTGTTGGCAAACTCTTCGTCAGTAATATTCCAAGAAAATCCAGCAGAAGGAAAGTATCCCCAAAGTGATTCAGCACCAAATCTCGAAGAACCATCTGCACGTCCAGATAAAGTGAAATTATATTTTCCTTTATAAGAATAATTTATTCTTGCGAGCCAAGATTTTAATACACTTTCGTAAGCATCGCTGTACGGTTTTACGGCAACACCATCTTGTAAAGCATTGTATGTATTTGCATCATTTACAAAGGTCTGTGCTCCCGCATTTACAACCTCGCCTTTGGTGTATTGAAGCGTATAACCACCTAAAGCAGAAAACTTATGACTTTCTCCAAAATTAGTGTTGTAGTTTAAGGTGTTCTCATTTAAAACAGAGCTTACGACTCTATCTCCAACAGAAGCTAAACCTTTTGTTCCTGCACCGTTCGACGTATTTGCAGGGGCGTAATAATTTTGTTTTGTATTAATAACATCACCGCTTACAGCGACTTTAGCAGTTAGTTTTTTAGTGATTTTATACTCACCAAATAAACTTGTTAAGATTCTATTGATTTTGGTTTCATTAGTAGTATTTTCCAAATCATTAATTGGATTGGAAACGTAACCATTTACAGAAGTTGTATAAGGATTGTTGGTTACATTATAAGTTCCATCTGCATTTTTAATAGGAACTACTGGAGCAGTTAATAAAACGCCAACCAATGGATTTGGATTTCTGCCACCGCTGCTGCTAGATCCAACTCCATTCGAAATAGAATTGGTATAATTCGCATTTACGCCAAATTTGAAATTTTGAGAATAATTTCTTTCATAGTTAGCACGAAGAGAAATACGTTTAAAATCGCTTCCTAAAACAATTCCGTCCTGATCAAAATAACCAGCCGAGATTGAATATCTAGATCTTTCATCTCCGCCAGAGAAAGATAGGTTATGACTTTGTATTGGCGCAGCAGTCACAAATGCGGCATCTTGCCAATCATAACTTCCAGAAGTTTTAAATGCTTCAATCTGAGCAGCTGTAAAAGATGGAGCCTGACCAATACTTGCCTGAACATCATTTCTTAAACTTGCCCATTCGCTGGCATTCATTATTCTTAGTTTTTTGGAGATGTTCTGGAATCCGAAATAACCTTGATACGAAATATTATCTTGTCCTTTAGTTCCTTTTTTAGTAGTAATAATGACAACACCATTAGCTCCTCGGGAACCATAAATAGCTGTTGCCGAAGCATCTTTTAAAACTTCAATAGATTCAATATCTGCTGGATTTATTGTTGATAAGACATTGACACTTGCTCCAGCAAAAGAAACTCCTGCCGAACTGTTGCTGTTATCATTATAAATCAGAATTCCGTCCACAACATAAAGCGGTTCGTTACCTGCTGTAATAGAGTTTCCTCCACGAATGCGCACGCTTGAAGAAGCTCCAGGTCGTCCTGAACTTTGTGTAACTACAACTCCGGAAATTGCTCCTCTTAAAAGATTATCTGCCGAAGAAGTTACCTGAGATAAATTGGCTTTTGGAACCGAAGCAACAGAACCCGTAATATCTTTTCTTTTCTGCGTTCCGTAACCTACAACTACTAATTCATCCAGTTCCTGACGTTCTTCTTTAAGGTTAATAATTACTGGATTTTTCTCTACAATTATTTCTAATTTTTTATATCCAATGTAACTTACAATCAAAGTGTAAGGAAATTTCTGTCCCGTCTGAAAATAAAATTTTCCTTCAGCATCAGTTACAACCCCGTGAGTTGTTCCTTTAATGGTAACTGATGCACCTATAATGGGCTGATTTGTAATAGCATCGACTACGGTTCCGTCGAGTTTAGATTGAATAAGCGGCGTGGTATTTTGGGCGTATATTCCCGTCGTTATCAAGAGTAGAAACAGCGGTATGTATATGTTTAATTTTTTTTTCATTTCTTTGTAATGGTTTTAAGTAATTAACAAGATGCCCTGAGCACTGTTTATACAGCACTCTAAAAGTGTTCTTGATTTAGTGATAAATGTTCTTTAAGCCTTGCCATTTCTGTTGCCGCAGAAATGGCTTTTTTTATTTACAGCAACAGCTTTGCATTGTTTTCATTTTAGTTTTCTTTAGTTGTTAGTTATTTAATTTCTGAATAAAAGGTACGGTTTCAAGAATCTGTCCAAAGCATAAAAATGCCTCAGAGAGATTTTTGGGTAAATGCAATAAATATTTTTGGTGGTGTGTTTTTAAGAAATTTGCTTTTATGTAAAAATCAGCAAACAAAATAAAAGTAGATTATTAACAACAGAAACACATACAACAAGAAGTGTTATAAGTGTACTTTTTAGGAAGAATGTAATGCAATATGCTTTCTGTTGTTTTCACAATAATAATTATTTAGTTTGAAATATTATTTTAAACTCTACTAATCCTATAGACAAAGTTAAATTTTATATAATAAAAACCAAAAATTTGTTTGTTTTTTTTTGAAAAATAAAGAGCTATGTGCTTGCTGTAGATGAGGTTTGGTTTGCTGAAGCCTTATTATAAAAGGGATAAAATGATATTTTGAACTGAAACAAATGTTAAAATAATTTTTTGAATAGCAATAAAATTGTAGTATTTTATACTTAATTTTTAATAAGTAAAAGTCTGTAAAGTTACTTCAAGAGATAAAAATAGAACTCTAAAACGTCAAAGAAAGTGGTCTAACGGTTTATTTTATAAAAATCAGATGTGAATTTTAAAGTTGATTTCGAATAAATTAGAGTAATTTTATAGAAATTAAAATAAAACCAAAAAAAATGTTCATCGTAAGCAGAAATACTTATATTTGTAAATAAGTATTTTTACTTAGTTTTATATCTAGATAAAAATGATTGAAGTTAAAGAAGCCTTAGAAATTGTTGCAGCGAACAGCTCAAATATGCCCAAACAGAAAATAGCAGTGCATAAAGCACTTGGTTATGTTCTTGCAGAAACAATTTATTCGCCCATTGCTATGCCTCCGTTTCGTCAATCTGCAATGGATGGATATGCTTTTATTCATTCGGGGAGACATCAATTTGATATCATTGGCATTTCTCAGGCTGGAGATCATTTAAAAGTAAAACTAAAAGAAAATGAAGCTGTCCGCATCTTTACAGGTGCTCATGTTCCTAAAAATGCAGATACTGTGGTAATGCAAGAAGATGTTATGGCAAATGACGATTCTATTTTGATTGCCAAAATGCCTGAGCCATTTGCAAATGTTAGAAATAAAGGGGAACAGATTAATGAAGAAGATGTTGTTTTTGATGCTAATACAGTAATTACACCGGCAGCAATTGGTTTTTTAGCTTGTTTAGGAATTACAGAAATACAAGTATATAAAAAGCCTAAAGTTGCCATTTTGGTTACAGGAAACGAATTGGTAGAGCCAGGAAAAAAGCTAAAAAAGGGAAAAATTTACGAGAGTAATTCTATTATGCTTCAGGCGGCTTTACAGACAATAGGAATAAAGAATGCAAAGGTTTTTAGAGTAAAAGACAGTCTGAAAGAAACGAAAAATGTTTTGAAAGATCTTTTAAAAAAGAATGATATAATATTAATTTCTGGCGGAATTTCAGTTGGAGATTATGATTTTGTAAAAGAAGCTTTGTTAGAAAATGGAGTAGAGGAACTTTTTTATAAAATAAATCAAAAACCGGGAAAGCCAATGTTTTTTGGTTCTAAAAAGAATACTTTGGTATTTGCGCTTCCAGGAAATCCGGCTTCATCATTAACGAACTTCTATATTTATGTTTATCCAGCAGTAAAAAATCTGATGGGTTTTTCAAACACTCATCTTCCAAAAATCACAAGAAAGCTGAATGATGATATCGAAAATACAACTGGCAAGACATTATTTCTAAAAGCATTGTATGATGAAACAAGCGTTACGATTTTAGACGGTCAAGCTTCGTCAATGTTAAATTCTTTTGCTATCGCCAATGGTTTAGTGATTGTAGAACAGGATTGCGAAAAGATGAAAAAAGGAAGTTTAGTAACGATTCTTCCGATTGATTAGTTTTTTAGACTAAAGAAAAAAGAGAATAGAAAATAGAATAAAAAAAATAGATTTTTAGTTCAAGTTTAGACACAAAGTAAGAACCTGAAACTTGAAACCTGACACAAGGCTTTAGCCGAATAGGTATAGCAAACAAAAGAAAAACAAAAAAATGAGTCTCCTAAATTCCGAAAACATACTATTATTCAGTTTTGCCTTAATTGTAATTGCATTTTTATATTCCAGTGTCGGGCACGGCGGTGCTTCGGGTTATTTGGCTTTGATGAGCATTTTTGCTTTTCCAATTTCGATTATGAAACCTTCAGCGTTGCTGTTGAATTTATTTGTTTCCAGTATTTCGTTTTTGTTTTATTACCGAAATAATTATTTCAAGCCTAAACTGTTTTATCCCTTTGCAATAGCCTCAATTCCTGCAGCGTTTATTGGCGGATTTATCACTTTGGATAATACGGTTTATAAAATAATTCTCGGAATTGTTTTAGTTTTTGCGGCCCTGAGATTATTTGGAGTTTTTAATTTTAAAGAAAAAGAAGAAGTAAAAATAAACCTTCCGTTTGCATTAGCGATTGGTTTTGCCATCGGATTATTATCTGGAATGCTTGGAATTGGAGGAGGAATTATCTTAAGTCCGATTTTATTGTTCTTAGGATGGGCATCTGTAAAAGAATCGGCTGCGGTTTCGAGTTTATTCATTTTTGTGAATTCTTTTGCAGGAATGTTAGGTTTCTTTTTAGGAGGAAAAACAATCCCTATGGAAAGTTTTTATCTGGTTCCAATTGCAATAGTAGGAGGAATGTTAGGCGGATTTTACGGAAGCGGAAAATTTTCAAACAGAACTTTAAAAATGGTTCTAGGAATCGTAATTTTAATGGCAAGCGTGAAATTGATTTTTCCTTGAAAATGAAATAAAATTTAACTGCAAAGAACGCAAGATTTTTAGGTTAAGTTAATTTTATTAAAAATAGCAAAGCACGCAAAGCTTTGTGTAGATCCAGCTTAGCGAATTTAATTTTAAAGATAGTGATGAGCAAAAAAACTTAGCGCACTTTGCGGTAAAAAAAACTCATTCCAACTTGAAACAAAGAAAACCTGAAACAAGAAAAACTATGAAAACACTAACAGTATTTATTCTTTGCGGAGGAAAAAGCTCGAGAATGCAGTCAGAAAAAGGATTGGTTTTGTTTCAGGAAAAACCATTCATTGAGCATATCATTCAGGCGATTTTGCCTATTACAAACCATATAAAACTAATTACGGCTTCAGAAGAATACAATTATCTGCCGTATGAAAAAATACCAGATTTAATTGTAGAAAAAGGCCCGATGGGTGGAGTTTATACAGCATTATCACATTCAGAAACCGAGTTTAATCTGATTTTAAGCTGTGATATTCCTTTAATTTCAACTGAACTTCTGGAGGAATTAATTTCAAAACATACCAACGAAGCTGGAATCACAGTTTTCGCTTCTGAGAGTAAAACACATCCATTAATTGGAATTTACTCAAAAGAAATTGTTCCGATTATTAAAGAAGCAATCGATTCGAATGAATTGAGAATGATGGATCTGCTGGCAAAAGTACCGCATCAGATTATCAATATAGAAGAAAGCGAAAACTTTCATTTGACCAATATTAATTCGGCAGACGAATTAGATGATTTAAATATCAATTCAATTTAAAGCAGTATGAAAACTTTAAAAACACCAAAATTAACTATTATCGGCGCAGGCCCCGGAGATGTTGAGTTGATTACAATGAAAGCCATAAAAGCTTTAAAAAGTGCCGATGTAGTTTTGTATGATGCTTTAGTAAACGAAGAATTATTAGAATATGCATCGAATGCGGAAATAGTTTTTGTTGGAAAACGATTAGGCTGTCACGCATACACACAAGATCAAATTAACGATTTGATTGTTTCGATGGCAAAATCACACGGACATGTGGTTCGTTTAAAAGGCGGTGATCCGTTTGTTTTTGGAAGAGGAAGCGAAGAAATCGAATTTGCAGAAGAGTTCGGAATTGAAACTGCGATCGTTCCTGGGATTTCATCGGCATTAGGAGTTCCTGCTTCGGTTGGAATTAGTTTGACACAGCGTAAAGTTGCTGAAAGTTTTTGGGTCATTACGGGAACAACGTCAGATCATAAATTATCAAAAGATATTCAGTTAGCTTCAAAATCGGCCGCAACGGTGGTGATTTTGATGGGTATGCATAAATTGAATGAAATCATTTCTATTTATGAAGAAAACAGAAACGATGATCTTCCAGTTGCTATTATTCAAAACGGAACAAAAAATTCAGAGCAAAAAGTGATTGGAACTATTAGCACAATTACTAAATTGGTAGCTGAAAAAAACATATCGTCGCCGGCAATTATCGTAATTGGCGAAGTGGTGAGAAATACGTCAAGCTGGATTTCTTATTTTCAAGAACATTTTGAAGATGAATTCATTTTTCAGAATTTAAACTTATAAAAATGATTGAGGTTAAATATTTTGGAGCTGTTGCCGAAAAGACAAAATGTGAATTCGAAAAATTATCTTTTTCTGAAGAATTGTCATTGCAAAAGCTTTTGCAGAATTTGAATGATAAATATGAGTTTGAAGCACTGACTTTCAGCGTTGCAATAAACCAAAAGATAGTTTCAAAAACGACAGATTACACTTTGCAAACAAGTGATATCGTAGCTTTATTGCCACCTTTTGCAGGAGGATAAAAACATGGAAACATCAAATCGATATAACCGACAGATTATACTTCCTGAAATAGGAGAGAACGGTCAGCAAAAATTAGCAGAATCAAAAGTTTTGGTAATTGGAGCAGGTGGTTTGGGCAGTGCAATTCTGCCTTATTTGGCTTCGGCCGGAGTTGGCGAAATCGGAATTGCAGACCATGATGTTATTGAAATTTCAAATCTTCACAGGCAGGTAATTTATAAAACTTCTGCCATTGGAAAATCAAAAGCTAAGGAAGCTAAAGCCTTGATTTCTGAATTGAATCCTTTGGTTAAAGTAAAAGCGATTTCTGAAAAATTATCAGGAAAAAATGCCCTTTCATTATTTCGAAAATATGATATTATAGTTGATGCAACAGATAATATTTCGATTAAATATCTAATAAATGATGCTTGTTTGACAACCAATAAACCAATGGTTTATGGGTCAATTTTCAGGTTTCAAGGGCAAGTTTCGGTTTTCAATTATCAAAACGGCCCCACATATAGGTGTTTGTATCCAGATGAAAATTTGGATGCTCTAAATTGTGAAGACGCCGGGGTAATTGGAGTTTCAGTTGGAATTATTGGAATGCTTCAGGCAAATGAAGTTTTGAAAATGATTCTTGGAATTGGAGAAGTTCTTAGCGGTAAAATACTGGTTTATAATATTCTGAATAACGAACAGCAAAAATATGATTTCGATAAAAGCGATTTTCAGTCTATAAGCAGAGAAACATTCGAAGAAAAATATAATAAAACAGAAATTGAAGAAGTAAATTTTGAATCCGTTTTAGATGAAATAAACAAAGATGCCGTTCTTTTTCTTGATGTTAGAAATATTGATGAATCGCCAAAAATCAGTTTACAGAATCAAATTCAGATTCCATTAATGCATTTAGAAAAGCAAATAGAAAAACTGGATAAAAATCAACCAATTTATATTTTCTGTCAATCTGGAATTAGGAGTAAAATCGCAGTCGAATTGCTTCAAAAGTATCAATTTAAAAATGCAAAAAGCATTGCAGGTGGCGCTTTGGCAATGAAACAGTTATTACAAGAAAAAAAGAATAGCCACGAATTCACGAATTAATATAAATACTTTACGCATAGATTTTAAAAAATAAAATTCGTGAATTCGTGGTGGAAAAAAAATAAAAAAAATGAGTAAAAATGTATTTGTAGAAGGGCCAATTGCTCCTGAATTTATCGCCGAGTCGATTGCCAAACACCAATCCAAACACACAATTGGTGCACATAACATATTTCTAGGACAAGTTCGTGCTGATGTCATTCACGACAATACAGTCGTAGCGATTGATTATTCAGCTTACACTGATATGGCGAACGAAGCATTATATACCATTCGTGAAAAAGCTTTCGCTAAATTCGATTTAACCTGCATGCATATTTATCACAGTTTAGGCGTTGTAAAAGCAGGCGAAATCTGTTTGTTTGTTTTCGTTTCGGCAACACGACGCAAACAAGTTTATGAAGCGACAGAAGCTATCGTAAACTGGATTAAAACCGATGTTCCGATTTTTGGAAAAGAAATGTTTGAAAATGACACATTCACTTGGAAACAAAATAGTTAATGGTAGATATT
The DNA here is from genome assembly GCF_030378165.1 of Flavobacterium panacagri. Lineage (NCBI taxonomy): Bacteria > Pseudomonadati > Bacteroidota > Flavobacteriia > Flavobacteriales > Flavobacteriaceae > Flavobacterium > Flavobacterium panacagri. The sequence goes on along the minus strand of NZ_CP119766.1, from coordinate 5,465,698 downwards.
ACGCATAAAATAAGCACATTAAGAAAAGCAACCGCAACCGCCATTGTAAAAGTCAGCAGACAAGAAACAATTGATGCTGTGGTAAATAACCTTGTGCCAAAAGGGAATGTGCTTGAAATGGCAAAAACGGCAGGATTATTTGCGGTAAAAAATACGCATTTATCGATTCCGGATTGCCACCCAATTCCAATTGAATTTACTTCGGTTGAATATCAAATCGAAGGTTTAGAAATTCAGATCATTTTCAATGTAAAAACGGTTTACAAAACCGGAGTTGAGGTTGAAGCCATGCATGGCGCATCAATTGTGGCGTTGACAATGTACGATATGCTGAAACCAATTGATAAAGAAATTGAAATTTCAACCATCAAATTAATCAATAAAGAAGGCGGAAAATCGTCTTTCAAAAATAAATTCCCGAATGCGATAAAAGCGGCGGTTTTCGTTTGCTCCGATTCGATTTTTGCGGGCGATAAAGAAGATCGTTCAGGAAAAACAATTGTAGAAAAATTGGAATCATACGGAGTTGAAACTTCTCATTATGAAATTATTCCAGATGAATTAGCTATTATTCAAGAGAAAACTAAGGCTTTCGCCAAAGAACATCAGCTGGTGATTTTTACGGGTGGAACGGGTTTATCCCCAAGAGATGTTACGCCAGAAGCTTTAGAGCCAATTTTAGAAAGCAGAATTCCAGGAATTGAAGAAGCAATCCGCAATTACGGACAACAGAGAATGCCATATGCAATGCTTTCAAGAAGCGTTGCAGGAACTTTAGGTAAAACATTGGTTTTGGCTTTGCCTGGATCAACAAACGGAGTAAGAGAATCGATGGATGCTGTTTTTCCGCATGTAATGCATGTCTTTCATATTTTAAAAGGTAAAAACCATGACAGTCTCTAACACAATTTTGACGGACGGTTTTGGGCGCAGACACAATTATCTGCGCATTTCCCTGCTGGAAAAATGCAATCTGCGTTGTACATATTGCATGCCAGCTGACGGAATTGCGCTTTCTCCAAAAGCCAGTTTAATGACGGCTGAAGAGATTTTTAGTATCGCTCAGACTTTCGTACAAAATGGTGTAGATAAAATCAGGTTAACCGGTGGAGAGCCTTTGTTGAGAAAGGATTTTCCTGAAATTGTTTCGAAACTATCAGCTTTAGATATTTCACTTTCTTTAACCACAAATGGAATTTTAATTGACCGTCATATCGAGACTTTAAAGCAATTTAATGTCAAAAAAATCAATTTGAGTTTGGATACTTTGGTTTCGTCTAAATTCGCTTCTATAACGCTCAGAAATCAGTTTGAAAAGGTAATTGACAATCTGCATTTGCTTTTGAATAACGATTTTCAAGTGAAAGTGAATGTTGTTTTAATTAAAGGTTTTAATGATAACGAAATTGTAGATTTTGTAAAACTGACTCAATTTCTGCCAATTTCAGTTCGTTTTATTGAGTTTATGCCTTTTGCGGGAAACGAGTGGGATAGAAGCAAAATGGTTTCGCAACGAGAGATTTTATCTTTGGTTGAAACTGCTTTTGCTGAAGATGAAATTCAGAAACTGGAAGACGAAAAAAACTTCACTTCAAGAAATTATAAAATAAATGATTTTCAAGGTGATTTCGGAATTATAAGTTCCATCACAAATCCGTTTTGCGACAGTTGTAACCGAATCCGCTTGACGGCCGACGGAAAAATTAAAAACTGCCTTTTCTCCAATTCAGAAACCGATTTACTGACGGCTTTTAGAAATGGGGAATCTATAACGAATTTGATTTCTGAATCCATTCAAAATAAAAAGAAAGTCCGCGCTGGAATGGTTACTATTGATGAAATGGATGATCCTAAAAAACATTTTGATAATCGCAGTATGATTGCGATTGGGGGATAAGTTTAAGAGAATCTTTGTCAAAGTTTTAAACTTTGACAAAGATCACGTATAGTTTTGTCATTTCGACCGAAGGGAGAAATCACACTCGGAACTTAACAAAGATTGGCGATTTTGCATTTGGAATTACTTGTACGATTTCTTCCTTCGGTCGAAATGACAAAATAAAAAAGGTTCAACTTTTTTAAAGTCAAACCTTTCTTAAAAATTTATTTTTTCTTTTTAGCCTTTGCCTTTTTTTGAGCTTTAGCTTTCTTCTCAGCAATTTTTTTAGCTTTTGCTTTCTCCTTTGCTTTTTTCGCTTTTTCTTTTTTCTTTTCGGCAGCTTTTAATTTTGCTTTCTTGGCTTTTTCAAGTTTTTTGATTACGGCTTTTATAGCCTTTTCTCTTTTTTTCTCTTTTTCTTTTTTAGCTTTAAGTTTCGCTTTCAGCTGTGATTTTATATCCTTTTTTTTGTCTTTTACAATTTCAAGAATTGCTCCGTCAATTTCTAAAATTGGCTCATTTGGTTCAGGAAGATCTTGAGTTTGTATTTCTATAATTTCAGAAACGATTGGTTCCGTTTTCTTCGGTGTAACGGCTTCTTTTTTAACAGTTGCTCTCGGAGTTCCTTTTGAAGCTGCTCTTACAGGCGTTTTGGTGACAGGTTTAACAGTTGTTGCAGGTGCTTTTGAAGCTGTTGTCCTTGCAGCTGTTGATTTTGAAGCAGGTGTTTTAACCGCCGTTCTAGTGGTTCTTTTAACAGTTGTTTTTGCTTCTGGCTGCGTTTGTGTTTCCGTAGTGCTTTCTACAGCAGTTTCTGCTGGAATATCGCTTGTCTTTTCTGCAGCAGTTCTTGAGTTTCTTTTTATCATAACAATATTTTTTATTGAGTAAATAGATACAACCAAGAATTTTTATAGCTTTTGAAGTGAGCTTTTATAATTTCTAATTCTTAGTTAAGCTAAATATACGCAATTTTTAAATATAAAAATGTTAAGCTTTTTATAGAACTTGCTAATGTTCAACTGTTTCCAAAATTCGGAAATTGCTTTTTGGAGCTTCGCACAAAGAACAGCAATAATCATCACCTAAATCAGTAAACAGTATACCTTTTGGAATTCCTTGTCTTTCATCTCCGTATTCCGAATTATAAAGGGTTAAACACTCTTCACATTGATAAATCTCCTGTGGGGCTTTTTCTTTTTTTTGTAGATTTTCAATTGTTTCCGTTGTGTTATTTCCAAGTTCTTCAAAATATTTACGGCTCAATTCAATTAAAATCGTAGGCAATTCTAATTTGTCAATGTCTTGTGAATGCACAATATATTCGCGTGTATTTGGATCGAAATTCTTTGCAAACAAAACATTAAAAGTATCTCTGATTTTAATGGATTCCAGAGCTGTTGGAAGTTCATTTTTTTCAATTACAATCGAAGTGAAATAATGTCCATTGCGATTGTATTCTGAAATTCCGAAATTCAGTCCGTAAGTACTGATGTCAAATTGATCTAATGTTCTAACTAAAAACGTTTTCAGGTTCAAAGCCCATTCCATTGCAACGGGCAAATGCCAATTTAATTCTAATAAAGAATGACGGACATTGATGCCTCGTTTTCCAAGAAATTTTTCCCATTCCAATTTTCGATCTTTTGGAATTCCTTTGATTATAAATGATTTCCAAGGAGTAATGGAGATTTTACCAATCTTGCATTCAAAACACAAATCGCACATTTCTTTTAGAAAATCTAAATCGTATAAGTTATTTCGCCAATACAATCCCAGCCAATATTGATCAATTCCCATTCTATTCATTCCTTCGTAATACGGAAACGGATAAAATGGAACATTCAAAGGTTTGTCGATTGTACGGTTATTGGTGTCTAAAGCTTCGCTCAACAATGAAAAAAGTATTTCGATATCAACTGATTCTTCTTCAGAGATTTTTTCGATTTCGTAATAAATTTTTGCCAAGTCCCAAGTATAAAGCAGAACAGGATAAATTTCCATTTTTTCCCATTTTGGAAGGCGAATGTATAAATACCAATAATCTTCGTTATCTGAAGCTATAAAATTTAAATGTCCTGTAAACAAAGGAACCAATTGCTGTTTTGGGTCAGTTATGTTTACTTTTAGCTTTGGCTGTTCTTTAAATTCTTCCAAAATATATAAAAAACGGTTTCCTGTAAGCCAATTTGTATTTCTGAAAATATCAGTTGAAACATAAGACGACACAATATTATTCCCGCTTTTCTGATCAGGATAAACAAAATGATGTTTGCCTAAAGTGGTTTTATCTAAAGATTTAAAACCTTTGGGAAAAATAATATCCTGTCTTGAACCAAAGGAAATGGAATCCAAACCTTCTTCCAAAGCGATGTTTACAACTTCTTTAAGTTCTCCTGGCGAAATAACGCCTCCTTTTACTATTAATCTTGTTAGTTCCATTTTTCTTTTTGTTTCAGGTTTCAAGTTTCTGGATTGTGTTGATTTTAACGCAAAGAGCGCAAAGTTTTTTCGCAAAGTTTTTTAAGGTTTACATTCTGTGCGTGAAATTATTTTTGTTAAGCTCACAAAGCTTTGCGAACTTTGGCTACTTATTAAATATACTTTGCGAAACTTTGCGAAAAAACTTTGCGCTCTTTGCGTTAAAATTTATGTTCAAAGTAAAACAACAAACAACATAAACTGAAAACTATTTACATTTTGCCAATATCTCCTTGACTTCTGTTTTACAGCTTCCGCAGCCTAAACCAGCGCCTGTATTTTTGCATAATTCGGTGAAATCGGTTACACCGCTTTTAATTGTTTCTTCAATATTTCCGGCGCCAACTTGACTGCAGGAACATACCAATTTTCCTAAAACCGGTTTTGCATTTGAACTTCCTCTTAAAAGCGTATTTCGTTTGTCTGATAATTCGATTTTGCTCTCGATCATCGTTTTGAATTCAGCAAACTCATTTTTATCGCCCATTAAAATCGCACCAACTAAAAGATCGTCTTTTACGATGCATTTTTTGTAATAGCGTTTTTTCAAATCGGTAAAAATAATTTCTTCGTACGAATCATCATTTTCTGGAATGGTCAAATCGCCAATACTGCAAAGGTTGATGTCTTCTAATTTTAGAATGTTCATTAAAATTGAACCTTTATAATAACTGCTGATATCGCCAGCTAGAAAATTCGCCAGAATATCTGCCTGTTCTTCAGCGGCAGAAGTGATTCCGAATAGTTTATTATTGAATTCGGCTATTTCGCCAATGGCAAAAATATCAGGATTTGAAGTCTGTAAATACTGATTTACTTTCACACCACGTCCGCAGATTAAACCACTTTCTCGGGCAATTTCAATATTTGGGATTGTTCCAATGGTGTAAACAATAGCGTTCGCTGTAATGATTTTACCACTTTTTAAAGCAATTTCAATTTCATTAGGATTATCGGTTTCAAAAACGGTACTGACTTCGTTATCAAAATATATCTGAATATCTCGAAGTTGTACTTCTTCCGCCAATAATTTACTTGAAATTCGGTCGAGCTGGCGTTCCATTAAACGCGAAGCTCTTTGAATTATGGTTGTTTTTACTTTTTTATGTTTTAAAGCAGCGGCCAATTCTAAACCTAATAATCCGCCCCCAATAATGACAACATGTTGTTCTTCTGGAGGAAGATTAGTGCTGTCAAGATGTTTTTTCAAACGATCGGCATCTTCTTTTCGTCTTACGGTAAATCGTCCAGGAAGATGTAATTGCGCATTTTCAGGTACAAATGGACGGCTTCCAGTTGCTAAAATCAGAGAATCGAAAGTATGTGTTTCGCCTAAACTGTCTTTTATAATTTTGTTTTGAGTATCTATTTTATCAATAGCGACTCCTGCTTTCATAGTTATTTTGAGCTTACTAAAAGTTTCACCGTCTTTTACTTTTAAAAGCTGTTCCCAAGTAAATTCTCCCGTCATATATTCAGGAAGCAAAACACGATTGTAAAACGGATTTACTTCATTTGAGAAAACTATAATTTCATCTGTTGTATTGAATTCACGGTAGTTTTGAATGAATCGGAAAGAAGCCGCTCCAGCACCAACAATCGCAATTTTCTGAAATGGTTTTACGTATTTTTTGATCGAAACAGTGGTAAACTTAAAATCGGGTTCTTTTGAAACGGGATCGACAACGGTGTTTGTTAGATTATTGGTTCGGTTTAAATCATTTTCAAGCTGTTTTCCCCAATGCATCGGCAGGAAAAGTACTTTTTCTTTGATAGCATCTGTTACTTTCGCTTTTACTCTGACTTCGCCATTTTTACTGGAAACGGTTACAATATCACCATTTTTAATGTCATTTTTAAAAGCGTCAATTGGATTTATTTCTAAAACCGGACTCGGAATATGCGTTAATAATCGAGATACTTTTCCGGTTTTGGTCATCGTATGCCATTGGTCACGAATCCTTCCTGTCGTCAAAATAAAAGGGAATTCGTCATTTGGCTGAACTGAAGTATTTTCAACCGAAACAGGCAGATTAAAAATCGCTTTTCCTGACGACGTATAGAATTTTTTATCAGTAAAAAGGCGAGGAGTTCCCGGATGATTGTAATCTGGTACCGGCCATTGAAAAGTTCCTTCGGTTTTTAACCGATTATAATTTAAGAATGAAATATCAATGTTAGTGCCTTTAGTTAGTGCACAGTGTTCTTTGTAAATTTCTTCGGCACCATTAAAATTGAAACCGTTGAAATTCATTTTTTTTGCAAAGCGAATTAAGATTTCAATATCTGGAAGCGCTTCGCCTGGTGCATTAATTCCTTTTGGTAAATATGAAATACGACGTTCAGAATTGGTCATCGTTCCTTCTTTCTCCAACCAACCTGCAGCAGGAAGAAGTAAATCGGCAAATTTGGCGGTATCAGCATTATGGGAAATATCTTGAACCACAACGAATTTAGCATTTTGAAGCGCTTTTTCGGCTCTTCTAGAATCGGGTAAACTCACTAACGGATTTGTACAGATAATCCAAACGGCTTTCATTTTTCCAGATTCTAATGCTTCGAACATTTCGGTTGCCGTTAATCCTGGTTTGTCTGAAATTTCATCAACGCCCCAAAAATCGGCTACTTCTTTGCGATGTGTAGGATTGGCAATATCTTTATGTGCCGCCAAAAGTGTTGCCATGCCGCCTACTTCGCGTCCGCCCATCGCGTTGGGCTGACCCGTTAAGGAAAACGGGCCTGAACCTGGTTTTCCAACTTGTCCCGTTAATAATGATAAATTCAGTAAAGCTGTATTTTTATCAACACCAACAGCACTTTGATTCAATCCCATTGCCCAAAGCGACATAAATCCTTTTGCTTTTCCGATAATATCAGCAGCGAGTTTAATATCGTTTACAGAAATTCCGCAGAGTTTTGAAGCTTTTTCAAGTGAAGTTCCTAAAACTAAATCTTTGTATTGTTTGAAGTTTTCTGCGTGGTTTTTTACAAAATCGTGATCTATGTAACCTTTCTCGATAATACGTCTGGCAATCGCATGATATAAAATAATATCTGAACCCGGAATAATCTGCAAATGCAAATCGGCGAAAGCGGCTGTATCAGTTCTTCTTGGATCAATACAGATTATTTTTGTTTTCGGATTTTTTTCTTTATGTTTCTCAAGTCTTCGAAATAAAATCGGATGACACCAAGCTGGATTTGCGCCTGTAATTAAAAAAGTATCTGCCAGTTCAATATCATCATAAGCAATGGGTACAGAATCTTCGCCAAAAGTCTTTTTATAACCCACAACAGCAGAACTCATGCAAAGTCGTGAATTGGTATCAATATTATTGGTTTTTAGAAAGCCTTTTACAAGTTTGTTAACCAGATAATATTCCTCTGTTAAACATTGTCCTGAAATATAAAAACCAACGCTGTCCGGTCCGTGTTTTTTTATAATAGAAGAAAAAACAGCAGCAACGCGATCTAAGGCAGTGTCCCAGCTTACGCGTTCCAGCGGATACGTTTTGCTGCCACGCATTTCAGGATATAAAATTCGGTCAGAAGTATCGTTGGCTACGTAATGCAAATTCATTCCTTTAGAACATAACATTCCTTTGTTTACCGGATGATCTTTGTCACCTTCTACCATCACGCCGTTTTTGGTATCCTTGGTCACAATGATACCACAGCCAACGCCACAATACGAACAGGTAGTTTTGATTTTTTGGTTTTGCATTAGCGTACTTTTTTAGATACTTAATTATCGAATTTATTTTGTACGGAATAAATCACGTATACAAAAATACGTATTTTTACGTATAAATACGTATTTTTTAAATTTATTTTTTTATTTTTGATGCAATAAAATGAGCAACAACAAATTAGTTTTTAATCCGATAAAAATTAGGACTCATGAAAGAAGAACAAACCCTTTGTTATTCTTGCGCCAATGAAAATTGTTTTATCAAGAAACACCTGCATTTAGAGCAGATGACAGATTATGTTGCTAAGAAACAGCATGTAATATGCAAAAAATCGGATCCATTTATTGTGGAAGGAGCATCTTTGCAAGGACTTTATTTTATTTGCAAAGGAAAAGCGAAGACCGTAAAAACAGGAATAAACGGTCGCGAACAAATCGTTCGTCTGACAAAAAACGGCGACATTGTAGGTTTCCGCGGATTTGGAACAAGCAAAAAATACTTAATTGGTGCTTATGCCTTAGAAGATACAACTTTGTGCAATTTTAGCAACGAAACTATGATGGATATTTTACAACACATTCCAGAATTTACATACGCCTTGATGTTGTTTTATGCTGAAGAATTAAATAAAAGCGAAAATAATATTAGGAAAATTGCCCATATGAATGTTCGCGAGCGTGTAATCGATTTACTGCTTTATATTCACCGCAAATTTGGACAGACAAATGGTTTAATTGATATTGATCTTTCGAGAAAAGAAATTGCTGATTTTGCGGGAACTACAGAAGAACAAGCTATTCGCATAATTTCAAGCCTTAAAAAAGAAGTTTTGATTCAGACTGTTGGAAAACGAATTGGTATTTTGGAGGTTTCAGCCTTGCGAGCTGAAATTATGGAGCATAAATATTTTTAATTTAAGATGCAAAGTTACAAAGGAACAAAGGTGCAAAGTTTTTTTAAGTAGTAATACGTAATATTACTTGTTTTGATTGTGCGAAATTCTTTCAAGTAGATCAACTCGATTTTTTACACCTTTTTTATTTCGAATGGGATTGTATAAACCAGAATTTTTAAGCATTGCAATTAGTGTTATTTTTTCTCTTTCATTAAGCTCTTCAATACTTTTGTTAAAGAAAAATTTTGAGGCAGTTTTTATTCCAATTTTTCGATACCCAAAATCATAATGCACTAAGACAAATTTTAGACATTCATCATGACTAAATTCTTTCTCAATCTTTAGCCAATAAAGTGCTCTTTTTGTTAATGATGTATAGTGGATATTCGTGATTTTATTTGCTGTATTTTGGCATGGACAGTTTGGTTCTTCTATCTTTTTGTATATTTTGTTGTAGATGGAAATAAAAGAATGTAAATCTTCTTTTTGAGCTTTTTGTACTTCTTTGGTAATAAGTACAAATTCTTCGTTTTTATAAATGGGATTAAAGTCACTTAGCAACAAAGCAATCATAAGCATTAAAATGATGAGTAATCCAAAGAATATTTTTAATGATTTTTTAAGCATAAAAAAAGAAATATTTTAAATGATTAGATATTCTCTAAAGGTTACTTAATCTTCTTTCCATTTTGATAATAAAAAATCATTGGCGTTCCTTCTTTTGAAAAACAAGATTCTTTTCCATTCTTCTTTCCATCTTTGTATTCACAACTATAAATAACTTTTCCGTTAGAATAATTTTCTACGAGTATTTTGTTTTCATTTTCATCAAAATAAGTGCTAGTATATATGTTTCCGTCAAAATCTAATTTATCTTCTTTTTTCTTTTTAAAATATAGCTGTTCATAATAATACGTTTTTATATAAGGAATTCCTTTTTTACTTTTATTGTAATAGTTCGTTGAAAGTATTATATAGCCATTTTTGAAATCATCTTTTGATAACAATACGTCGTTAGTCCATCTGTGGTGTTCTATGGAACCTGAAAAAAGAGAGTCATTACTCATCATATAGACAAGATCATCTTTAGCATATAAATCTTTGTAGGTAAGTCTATGATTTTCTTGTGCAAAAGACTGTATATCTATAAAAAGAAGAATAAATATTATTTTGCGAAACATATTTTTTATTGATTAAATTGTTTTCCTCCCCACAAATCGAATCACAGAACCAATTCCGTTATGGAATAAACCTTCGTTGAGTTCGATTTCTTTTTCTTCTAATTCGATGATTTCGTAGTTTGGAAAATCGGCTTTGATTTCTTCGATTGAAAAAAGAGATTCAATGTCTTTTGGTCCTCCAACTTTTTCGTTTATTGCAAGATATTCTAGGTGCTTTTTGCTGAACGCTTCAAAAATTATAATTCCGTCTTTTTTTAATAAAGTATTAAGCTGATGATGAATATCCGATTTAATTTCTGCTGGAAAATGAGCATAAATTAAAGCAATAGCATCAAACTGATTTTCGTGAAAATCTAAAGTGTCTAATTCGCCAACCTGATAATCAATTATAACATTATTGGCTTCGGCAAGTCTTAAAGCTTTATTTCTTCCTTCTTCACTAATATCAAAAGCGGAAACTTTCCAGCCTAACTTTGATGCGAAAATAGCATTTCGCCCTTCACCTTCGGCGGGAAAAAGAATAGAGCTTGGATTTAGTTTTTCAAGTTGTTCTTTTAAGTAATTGTTGGGTTCTTCGCCGTAGGCAAATTCTTTGTTGCTATAGCGGTCGTCCCATCTTTTAGTCCAATTGTTCATTATTTGTAAATTGAATTTAATTATTGATTTTTTTATGAAACCCAAGTTTCTTCTATGTGATCAATAATCCATTTATTCTTATTTTTTTTAATATAAATTCTAAATCCTTGTCCGCAAAGTCTTCCACAAGCAAAACCACCATTTAAAACTCCAAAACTTTTATTTTGATCAAATTGTATTCTGCTAAAGAAAACAGCACCTGAAAAATTGAAGTTGTATTTAGTTTCCCAAATTTTGCCCCTTTCTTTTGGAAACTGGTTTGCATGCCTTAATTCAAATCTATTATTAAGTTTAATGTTTTTAAAATCCAGGGTATATTCGTTATAAACTTTTTCTTTTGGGACAAATGGTTTTGTATTTTTAAAGTGTTTTTCAAGATATTCTATTAGATCTTCACTGGAATATTCTATTACAGGATCAAATGCTATTATGATTTTAGAGGTGTCTTGCTTGATTTTTTCTGTATTGATTTTCCATTCTAATAATTTTTGCTTCTGTTCTTTAGTAGCTTTAGTGCTATCAACACCAATATAATGTCCTGTTTTGTCATATATTGGTTCTCCATATTTTGGCGGGAAATTTGTAAACAATCTTATATCTATACAAGTCGAATCAATTAGACTTGGAAAAATTTCGGTCATTACATTTTTCTCAAATTCCAAATCTGTTATTTTCTTTTCACAACTAGAAAAAAGTATAATTACGGATATAATTACTAAACTTTTAAGCTTCTTCATTACTAAGATATACCAATTAAAAAAATATAATAATTTATCTTTAAAATAAAAAAATACCCTTTCTCAAAAACAAAAAAAGGGCATTCTATAAATTTCAGATTTAAAAAAATCTCTTTATTTTTTAAACAAGTGTAGTTACACCGCTATTTACATCAATTTCTGCAAAATTATGTTTTCCCATAACGATAAGCAGTTTGTCTGAATTATATCCTACATATCTAATTTCAGGTTCTCCTTTTTTGGGTTTTCCACAAACTGAAATTACATTTGTCTGCCATTTCAATTTACTTTTTTTGTAAGCTGAGATGGTTTGCATGTCATTTTCAACATAATAAACAATGTTGTTTTTTTTGATTCCTCTTTTTTGCGTTTTTGCAAAATTAATTTCTGAGTTTTTAGAGATTAAGGCATCATTGTATTTTTGGGCAATGCCTGTCTGCGTAACAATAAATGTCAGCATTGAAAGTTTTAGAAATGGTTTCATTAGGATAGAATTGGGGGTTCATAATCGCTTCAAATATAATTAATTATATTATATAATAGGTTTTCTTTAGGTAAAAAAAAACACCCTTTTCCTGAAATAGGAAAAGGGTAAAATTTATGAGCTAATTTTATAGAAAAATTATTTTTTCCAGCTAAAAATTCTTGGATTAACAGATATTGACAACCACGCCCAATTGTTGGTATGATTAGCGTCTCCATTTTTAATGAATTCCATGGTTTTAGAGCCAAACATCTGCGAATAACCTCCTGTAACTGTAATGTCTTTTTTGAAATTGAAAACAAAAGAAGCATCAATCTCAGTTCCTAAATAAGAATCCATTTTTTCGTTTAGGGGCGTAACCACATCTGCGGCGGCTAAAAACGCATGTGGGCTTAAAGCAAACTGCCATTTGTTTACATTGTAGCTTAATTTGATAAAAGCATCTTGCAAACCAACATTGTTTAAATGATTTCCAACATAAAAATAATCCATAAAACCGTTAAAACCGTGGTTGGTTCCAAATATTGGATTGAACGATTTAATTACAGTGCTTCCATCATTGGTAGCTTTACCCGATAAAAATTCATACCCTAAACCTGCTTTGAAAGAATCGGTTACATTGTAATTGAAATTTGCGGCCGCATTCCAGGCGCTGACTTGTAAATCGGTACTTTTTCCAGTTTGTCCGTATAGCCAAAAGTTACCATCTATTTTACTGTTTTTATAAGTCAAATAAGGCCCAAAAGTCTGTTTATAATCTACTAATAATTTTGTATCAGCATTGGCATATTCATAACCAGTATTAAGTAATAAAAAGCTTAAGCCTAAATCATTACTGAATTGGTTGTGATACCAAGCATACATTAAAGCTTTGTAATTAGCAACCGTATAAGGTGTTTGAAATGTATTTTCGGCAGTAGAGTTGTAAGCGCCTCCAAAATCCAATTTCTGTTTTTCGGTCTGATAAGTTACCGTAAAGGCATCATGGCTTTGAGCCTGCTGTCCCCAGTCCTGTTCTCCTAAAATACGCTGATTATCGTATGAAAGCACTTGGCGTCCCATTCTGGCACTCCATTTGTCAGTAAAATTGTATTGTGCCCAAGCTTCAAAAACCGCTACTCCGTTTTTGTCAGCCACCGCATTGGTTGGTACATCTCCCCAAGTTCTGGTATTTTGAAGAGTTAATTTAACAACTAATTCATCTTGTTTGTAATTGAAATTTAAACGAGAACGTTGCGAAATTTGAGAAGTTCCTTTTTGTCCTTCTGGTAAAAGGGTTCGATATCCATTTCGGTATTCAAAACGAGGCCTGACTTGTAAATTTACATCTAGTTCCTGTGCATTCATTAGGGTAGTTGTTCCTAAAAGCAAGAGAAAAATTATTCTTTTCATAAAGTGGTATTTTTTTGGCAGCGTAAATTTATAAGAAAATTAGGCCTTTGCTAATAATAATCTAATTATTTTTTAATTTTAGTTTACAGCGGCCACAAGTTTAGGGTCGTTGACTACTTTAGTTTTGATTTGCTGTTTTTGGCTTATTTTTTTAGTAATAACATAATGCATCCAAACCAAACAGCCAGTGGAAAATAGTAGAATAAAAATCCATGAGCTTGACCAAATTCCGGTTGCGGTTAGTAAATATCCAAAGATAATTGGCCCCAAGAAACCGCCTAATCCGCCAATCATTCCGACCATGCCGCCTACAACACCTACTTCGTTAGGGAAGTATTCTGGAATATGCTTGTAAACTGCAGCTTTACCGATTCCCCAAGAGATCCCGATTAGAATTACTAAGACAAGAAAAACCCACATATTGGCATCGAATTTAATAACGGTTACTCCTTTAGCAATTAATTCTTTTTTTGCAACATTTTGATTGTGAGCTACCACAACATCCTGCCAGCTTGAAGTAGTTGGGAAAATTGTATTTGCAACTGTATTTGCTGTTTTTTGTGCGATTGGATATTCTTTATCTCCAATTTTTACGATTTTATCGTTGATCTCATTTACAACTCCTTTTTTTGAAGCTAATATTCCAGGGCCTGAAGTAGTAATTTCCATTTTTGGAATTGCCAATAAAGCACTTAAAATTACTGAAGATCCCAAAACCCAATACATCACTTTTCTGGCGCCAAATTTATCTGATAAATAACCTCCAAACGCTCTGATAACGCCAGACGGAAGACTAAACATGGTAGCAAAGAGACCACCCATAACAAGACTAGTTTGATAAACATTCATAAAATTGGGTAAAAGCCATTGCGAATAAGCCACAAAACAACCAAAAACTAAGAAGTAATATGCTCCAAAACGCCAAACTCGAGCTGATTTTAAAGGAACAAGCATTTGAGAAACAGTTTTGGTATTGTTTTCTGGTTTTTTATTTTGAGTGAAAATCAAAAAGGCAATTCCAATAATAACCAAAGAAACAGCGTAAATAACCGGCAGGATTTTCCAACCGTTTTGTGGGTTGTCAATTGAAAAATGATTTAATATAGAAGGAGCTAAAAAAGTAGTAATTGCGGCGCCGGCATTTCCCATTCCGAAAATCCCTAATGCGCGTCCCTGCCATTCTTTTGGGTACCATATTGAAGTGTAGCCAATTCCTACAGCAAAACTAGTTCCAACCATGCCAAAGAAAAAACTAAGTAAAGCAAACATGAAAAAACTGTCGGCGTAGGGAAGGAGGAATAATGGAATTGAACTTAGAAGCAGTAAAAGTGAAAAGACATATTTTCCGCCAAATTTGTCTGTCAAGATTCCGATTGGCAGACGCATAATGGAACCCGTTAAAATAGGAATTCCTAAAAGCCATCCAACCTGAACAACGCTCCAGTGGAAAATTCCGTTATCGACTAAAAAGGTTACTAAAACGCCGTTTAAAGTCCAGCAGGCAAAACACACTGTAAAAGCCAATGTGTTCAAAAATAAAATCTTGTGTGATTGCGATAGTGAGTTTGTAGTTTTCATAGCACTTATATTTTTATGTAAAAATAAGTACTATAACTTAGTTAAAACCTGCTAAAACGCAGTTTTTTAAAAATAATTACGTATTTATACGTATTTTTTTTAGATTAAAGAATACTCGGTTGCTTTGTTAGAAAGTTCCATCAAGTTTTTCACTTTCAGCTTTTTCATTAGGTTAAAACGGTGTACTTCAGCAGTTCGTTTGCTGATGTCAAGCGCTTCGGCGATTTCTTTGTTTCCTTTTCCAGATAATAATAATGTTAAGATTTCTTTTTCTCTTTTGGTAATCATCATCTCGTCGCTTAAGTTTTGCTTCGTTTCTAATGAATTAGACGGATTTGTTAACTGACCAATTAAGATGGAAGAAATATCGCCACTGAAATATTTTCCGCCAGCTGAAACTGTATGAAGTGCTTTTAAGAATTCTTCTTTAGAAGATCCTTTTAATAAATATCCGTCAGCACCAGCTTTTATCGATTTCAATACATATTCTTCTGATTCGTGCATCGAAAGCATGATAATTTTTATATCGTTGCTTTCGCTTCTAAGTTTTTCTACTAGTTCGATACCGGTTAAGTTTGGCATACGAATATCGGCTATAAGTAAATCGGGTTTGGTTTCGGCAACAACATCAAGTGCATCGGCACCATCGATTGCTTCGCCCACAACCTCAATGTTTGCTTCGTTTTCCAGTAAAGATTTGATTCCGTCTCGAACAAAAACATGGTCATCTGCTAATACTACACGAATGATATTACTCATAATTTACTTAATTTAGATTTTCGATTTTTACGTATATTCATCTATAACGAAGACGCTAATATACGTACTTTTTTTAAAAGTAAATCCCAATATTAAAATTTCTAATGTTGATCCCGAAGCTTCGGGACAAAATTCCAAAGTCGTGGATGAGAACTTTGTCAAAGTTTTGAACTTTGACAAAGTTATTTGCGTAGTATCTGTCAATTCCGAGGAACAAGGAATCGTACAAGTAATTCCGCTTGGAATATCGCCAATCTTTGTCGACAAACTATCGCGATTTCTCCTTTCAGTCGAAATGACAACAGCAACATGAAACTTTAAACCTAACCCAAGGCTGAAAGACGAACAGACGAAGTAAACAAAACAAACAAAACTTTTAATCGACCTTCTTAAAAACAGCCAATTTCCCAGAAGGATTGGACAAAATCAATTGATTATTGCCTATAGAATAGGTAGTTGTGCTCTGCAACGCTTTAGTAAACTCATTTTCTTTATTTCCTTGAGGACAAGCCATAAGAGTAGAAAGAACCTTTGAAAATCTTAATAAATCTTTTTCATAGAAAATAGTACCGCTTATTGCATTACAGCCACCATAACCAGAAAATCTATTTTCAGCCGAATTAATTTCAATTCGAGGAAATTCTTTTTGGAAATCAGTTGCAAAAACTTTGTAACCATTTAATTCTTCCAAAACCCAGATATCATGAAGACGATAATCTGTAATATACTTTCCGCAACCGCTGAGTTTTTTAAATTCTAATTCAGAGTTATTTTTTATTTCAACTTTCACGCTATAAGGCGAAATCGTACCGGACATCGAATCCTGACAATCCAACTGCTGAATCGTAATAATTCCGGAAGCAGTTTCATTGCTTACCTTATACATTTTTACATTCGCGTCCATAGCCCTGATGGCATCAACCGCAGGAAAAGTGATACTTTCTTTCCCTTGAATTAATGAGGTAAAAACAATATTTTCATTTCCAATTTTAACTCCCCAAAATGGCTCGTTTCCAGTTGCTTTAAAATAAAAATTCATATCGTCCTGATTTACTCCTTGTTGAGCAGTTTCTTTTGTCTCTGAAGTTTTGCCTGCTGAAGTTTTACAGCTCACCATCAAAGACAGTAAAAGCAAAAGTGGTATTATTTTTTTCATACTATTTGTATTTGGAATGTGCTTTCTGCTAAAACACCTATAAAATTCTTATGAATTTACGACATTTTTTTGAAATCGTTATTTAGAATCTTTTCAAATTTGACATAATTGACAATCTTCAAATTTACCAAAAACCTAGACTACGTAATAGATTATGGCAAAATACGTAGCAAGCAGAATTAATATCTACTTAAAAAAATAAATTTGTTACGTATTTTTATAAGTATAAATACTTATATTTGCGTAGTAATACTTAATTAAAGAAATCATGATTAGAGTAATAGTAGTTGGAAACGGCATGGTTGGTTATAAATTTTGCGAAAAATTCATTGCAAAATCAGGACAAGAAAAGTATCAAATCACAGTATTTGGAGAAGAACCAAGGCGCGCTTACGATCGCGTTCATTTAAGCGAATACTTTGGAGGAAAAACAGCTGACGATTTATCATTATCAACAACCGAATGGTACGCAGAAAACAATATTATTCTGAATACATCGGAACTAATTACAGATATTAATCGTGATCAAAAAACAATACATACGCATTTAGAGAAAACCCATACGTACGACTACTTAGTTTTAGCTACAGGCTCTTCTGCTTTTGTACCTCCAATTGACGGAGTTGAAAAAGAAGGTGTTTTTGTATACAGAACCATCGAAGATCTTGACGCGATTATGGCTTACGCCAAAAAAATAAAAATAAAAGGTGCAACCGAAGCTGCAGTTTTAGGTGGCGGTTTATTAGGATTAGAAGCCGCAAAAGCGGTTCGTGATTTAGGATTGAATCCGCATGTGGTGGAATTTGCGCCACGTTTAATGCCGAGACAATTGGATCAAGGCGCAAGTGATATGTTGCAAGCTAAAATTGAAGAATTAAACATCGGAATTCATCTTAACAAAGCAACCCAATATATTGACGGTAAAGAAAGTATAACGGGAATGATGTTTGCAAACGACGAATTGTTAAAAGTAGACATGTTGGTTATATCTGCCGGAATCAAACCTCGCGACGAACTGGCAAGAATTTCAGGACTTGAAGTTGGTTTACGAGGAGGTGTTGTGGTAAACAATCAAATGCAGACATCAGATCCTTCTATTTTTGCGATTGGAGAAGTAGCACTTTACAACCAGAACATTTACGGATTGGTTGCTCCAGGTTACGAAATGGCCGATGTTGCGGCCGAGCAAATCTTAAATGGCGATAAAACCATGAGAGAAACCATCGATATGTCGACACAATTGAAATTAATTGGTGTTGAAGTAGCGAGTTTTGGCGATCCTTTTATCGAAAATGAAAATGTAACCGCCATTATTTATGAGAATAAATTAAGCGGAATTTATAAAAGAATCAACGTTACCAAAGATTCTAAAACCCTTTTAGGCGGAATTTTAGTTGGCGATTCAAGCGATTATAATTCACTTTTCCAGATTTACAGCAACGCAATGGCTTTGCCAAAAAATCCAGAAGATTTGATTTTAGGTTCTCGCGACGGTTCTGAAGGTTCTTCTTTAGGAAGCGTAATGGATTTGCCAGAAACAGCCGTAATTTGTTCTTGCGAAAATGTTACCAAAGGCGCGATCTGCTGTAAGATTTTAGACGAAAGCTGTTCTTCACTATCAGATGTCGTTAAAGCAACAAAAGCAACTTCAGGATGCGGAGGATGTAAACCAATGGTTTCAGATTTGGTAAAAGCGACTCAAAAATCTCTAGGAAAAGAAGTAAAAGAAGTTATCTGCGAGCATTTCAACTACAATCGTCAGGAATTATTCGATTTGGTAAAAATCAACAAATACGAGAATTTCTACGATGTTTTGGATCATCACGGAAAAGGTGACGGTTGCGAGATTTGCAAACCTGTGGTAGCTTCAATCTTCTCAAGTATTTACAATGATACAGCAAACAAACACGTTACCACGCAAGATACAAACGACAGATTCTTAGCAAATATTCAACGAAACGGAACTTATTCTGTAGTTCCAAGAGTTGCAGGAGGAGAAATTACTGCAGAGAAATTAATCGTAATTGGCGAAGTAGCCAAACAATTCGATTTATACACTAAAATAACCGGAGCGCAAAGAGTCGATTTATTTGGAGCACACTTAAGTGATTTACCAAAAATCTGGAAAATATTAATAGACAATGGTTTTGAAAGCGGTCACGCTTACGGAAAATCCCTTCGTGCCGTAAAAAGCTGTGTCGGAAATGCGTGGTGCCGTTATGGAATGGATGACAGCGCAGGATTTGCTATCGAATTAGAAAACAGATATAAAGGAATTCGTTCTCCGCATAAATTAAAAGGTGGTGTTTCGGCCTGCATTCGCGAATGCGCAGAAGCCCGTGGAAAAGATTTCGGATTAATCG
Source organism: Flavobacterium panacagri (assembly GCF_030378165.1). NCBI lineage: Bacteria > Pseudomonadati > Bacteroidota > Flavobacteriia > Flavobacteriales > Flavobacteriaceae > Flavobacterium > Flavobacterium panacagri. The sequence goes on along the minus strand of NZ_CP119766.1, from coordinate 5,446,465 downwards.
CTGTCGAAGGCGGATGGAATTTATACATCGCAGGAAATGGCGGTGCAAACCCAAAACATGCCGTTTTATTAGCCGAGAAAATCGACAAAGAAACCGTAATCAAATACATGGATAGATTCTTAATGTATTACATCCGCACCGCCGGCCCGCTGATCCGAACTTCAACTTGGTTAGAAAAACTAGATGGAGGTTTAGAATACTTAAAAGAAGTAATTATCGAAGACAGCCTAGGAATCTGCGAAACATTAGAAGCCGAAATGCAGACTTTAGTAAACACTTTCGAATGCGAATGGAAACAAGTGCTGGAAAAACCAAGATTATTAAAACGTTTCAATCACTTTATAAACTCTGAAGAAAAAGACGACAATGCCGTTTTTGTTCCTCTTAGAGATCAAAAAATGCCAAAAGCTTGGTCTTAAAAAAAAATTGCCACAAAGACGCAAAGTCGCAAAGTCAAAATAAAAAAACTTTAAAAAAAACTTAGCGCCTTTGCGCCTTTGTGGCAAACCACAATAAAGCTCCAAAAAAAGAAAAAAAATCATTAAACGTTTGCTGTCCTTCTTACCCTCTTTTTTACTGCGCCATCATAACTCTCATGATTGTAAAAAGAGGGCTAAGAAACAGGAAATCAAAACTCAATCAAAATGGAAGAAATCTTAAATCAATACGAAACAGTTCATGCGAGTGATGCTACAATTTGGTTCAAAGCAGGTAAAGTAGAAGATTTTCCAACCAACCGAGGCGGATGCATCAAATACAAAAACAAACAAATCGCCATTTTCAATTTCACCCGTCGCAACGAATGGTACGCCTGCCAAAACGCCTGTCCGCACAAAATGGAAATGGTGCTTTCAAGAGGAATGACAGGTTCTGCCGACGATATCCCAAAAATCGCCTGCCCAATGCATAAAAAAACATTTTCATTAGTTGATGGTTCAAACCTAAACGGCGAAGAATATAGCATTGCAACTTATCCAATTAAGATTGTTGAAAATGAAGTTTTCGTTGGATTTGTAGATTAAATGAATATTTTCTTCCGCCACGAATTCACGAATCATTGTGTTCAATTTGTGTCATTAATTTCACTAATATAATTCGTTTTCATTCGTGAATTCGTGGCGAAAAAAAAACTTAATTCCGTATCTTTGAAATTCTATTATCAAGCCAAAAAATGACTACACCTTTTCAAAAAGCAAGCGAATGGATTGATGCTGAAAACGCACAAGACCCAAACATCGAAACCGACCAAAACAAAGAATATCCAAAAGAATTATTGTATTCCAACAGGATGTACGAAAGACTGATGCAGTTTGAACCCAATGCGTCCGAAGAAATCCAAATCGCATCAAAAGCACAACACATCTGCAGATGGAAAGTTGCCCGCGAATCGTATCCAATGGATCGTGTTGGTTATTTGAAATGGCGAGAAGAACTGAAAAAATTCCACGCAAAAACTACTGCCGAAATACTAGAAAAAGCAGGTTACGATCAAACTTTTATTGATCGCGTTTCTTTTTTAATAGAGAAAAAATTACTTAAAAAAGATCACGAAACCCAATTATTAGAAGACATAATTTGTCTCGTATTTTTAGAATATTATTTAGAACCTTTCGTTCACAAACACGACGAAGAAAAACTAAAAAACATCATCAAAAAAACCTGGGACAAAATGTCGGACAAAGGGCATCAGGAGGCCTTAAAAATCAACTATTCTGAAGAAAATCTGAATCTTATAAAAGCTTCTTTAGGACTATAATTCATATGAAGAAAAGCAATCAGGAAGAAGACAAAATTACGTTCAAAAATTTACGCCGTCTGTATTTTTTTGCGCTTCTTACTATTGCCTTAACCATAATTGTGAGTCAGATTTTAGTGCAATACAATCTGAATCAGCAGTTAAGCGACTCTAAAATCATTAATTTTTCGGGAAAACAACGAATGCTGAGCCAGAAAATCGTCAAAGAAGTTCTGATTCTGCATTACGTTTCTGATACCGCTTCTGCCAAACAAATTTCGCATTTAAATGAAGTTTTAGCACTTTGGAAGAAAAACCAAAATGCGCTCGAAAACGGAAGTGACAGCCTGGCTTTTCCAAAAGAAAAATCAGAAACACTTTCTAAATTATATCTTGAAATCAATCCGATTTTCAACAAAATTGCACAAACAACCGATTCCTTTTTACTGAATGTAAAGCAGAAAAAAACAACTGCCGAAAACCAAAAATTCGTAAACATTATTTTAGAAAACGAAGGCATTTTCCTTTCTAAAATGAATCAAATTGTAACGCAATACGATCTCGAAGCACACGAAAAAGTAACCGAACAACGCCGAATAGAATATTGGATTTTCGGGTTCACACTTTTGATTCTGGTTTTAGAATTCTTCTTCATTTTCAAACCTACAAACAAAAAAATCGAGCGATTAATTACAAGACTTTTATCTTCAGAAAAGAAAGCTCTAAAGCTCGCATACGACACAGAAATTCTAAGCGAAATCAAAGAAAATTCGGTTAAAGAATTAAAATCGCTCAATTATGCAATGGAAAATACTTTATTGTATTGCCGAATTGCGCCTGACGGTTCTATAATTCATATTGGAGAAAAATTTGCCAAACTGCTGAATTATACCAAGTTTTCATCCAACAAAAAATTCTCCGAAGTTTTAACCGTCGACGAAAAAGAACAAACCAATTTCGACCGCCTAATTTTCGAAAAACAAAGAAGTGGCTGGCAAGGCGAAATCAGTATTTTAAACAAAGAAAACGAAACTATTTGGCTTGATTTATCAATGGTTCCGGTCATGATCAAAAAAGACGAATTAGAACTTCTAATCGTCTGCTTCAACATCACCGAACGCAAAAAAGCACAGCGCGAAGTCGAACGCTTAAACCTCGAAAACACAACCGAAAAAATCAATCAACAAAAGATTATTTCAAGCAAAATCGTTGAAAATCAAGAAAACGAACAAAACCGAATCGCCAAAGAAATTCATGACGGAATCGGCCAAATGCTTACGGGTTTAAAATTCAGTTTAGAAAGCATTAATTTAGATGACCGAGAAAAATCAGAACAAAAAATTGAGTATTTAAAGAAACTTTCGCTAGACATTATAAAAGGTGTCCGTACCGCAACTTTCAACTTAATGCCACCCGAATTAAGCGATCACGGAATCGTTTCTTCATTGGCAAAACTCACGCAGGAACTCTCAAAACTAACCGGAAAAGAAATCCTTTTCTACAACAAAACCGATTTCGACCGACGTCTGGATTCCCTAATCGAGATCAACATTTATCGTCTCACGCAAGAAGCCATCAACAATGCCATAAAATACGCCGAATCGTCGCATATAATCGTCCAGCTATCCCACAGCGAAACACTTTTAAGCATCATCATCGACGACAACGGAAAAGGTTTCGACATCAATTCCGTCCACAAAAAACGCAACAGCGAGTCCGGAATGGGACTTCTATTCATGAAAGAACGCATCCAATACATCAACGGACGCGTTTTCATCAACTCCATTCCCGGCGAAGGAACGAGAATTACGTTCAACATTCCCATTCTTAAATGAGAAAATTAGAGAATGTGTCAATTAGAAAATTTGATAATACATACAGAATTTCAAAAAATTATCTAATTGCCACATTCTCTAATTATCTAATTAATTTGGGCGAGCCAGTATTAGAAAAAGTGGGCAATTTAACTTTGTCTATATACGCCCACTTTCCCTAATACTGTCGGGCTATCCGCTCCGCCGCGGCGGATTGATCCTATCCCTCTCGCGGGCAATCGGTTTCAAAAGAAAATTTGAGTTATTACAAAATTTTTTCAGCATTTTTTGTTATCCTGAGAAACAAAGGATCACGCAAGAAACTCCACAATCTAAACCGTCTATCTTTGTCGAATCCTACGTATGATCTCTCCTCCATCGAAATGAATGACAAACTTAACGCTTAAATCTCGAGTAAAGGATTTATTCTAACAATTCCTTAGTTTCTTCCTCTTCGTCATCTCCTTCAATAAAATCCAATTCCAGAGCCTTTACACTCTGAACTGCATTTCCAGCAATACCACGAATCGAACCGTACATTCCTAAAGTATTATGAACCACTTTTTCGATTTGTTTTTCGCGTTGTTTCCAGATTCTCTGCATCGCTCTTTTTTCAGAATCTAAGTCACTTTGCATTTGCGTAAAACCTTCTACAATTCCTTCAATCTGCAAACGGAATTCGTTGCTGGTTAAGAAATCATACAACATCGACATTTTATCGCCTTTGTTTTCCTGCGCCTGAACGGCTTGATTGATCTGAATTAAGGATTGACGCAAAACGGCGCTTAAACCTTTAAATTCTTCATAGGTACAAATCCAGATTCCGTCGCGCATGCCCATTCTTTCCATTCCGTTTGGCATTACTTCGGTTACTAAAACTCCGATATTGGCTCTTTTGGTTCTGATATCGTTTTTGAATTTCTCAATCCAGGAAGGCTGGAAAGCTTTGGTTCTTTTACTTTCATAATAAATAGAACCGCAGTTTTGATGTTCGCGAGTATTGACAATCTGAAGACAGTCGGCGCCGTTTGCGCCTTTTTTAACTTCGTCGATACTATCGAGAGGAAAGTTGTTGGCTAGCCATTCTTCAATCGCTAATTCCATTACTTCGCCTTGCAATTGCATAGAACCTTGTTCCTGCTTGCGTTTCATTTCTTCGGTTAATTTTTTCTGCTCTTCTAATTGCTTTTGAAGTTCTTTAAATTTTAACTCGTTTTTATCGTCTTCCTGTTTTCTGATTTTTTCGCGTTCCAAGGCCAATTGCGTGTTCAATTGCTTTTCGGCTTCGGCCTGAATAGCATCTTTCATTTCCAGTTTTTCGCGCTGTAATTTTGCGATTTCACCTTCCATTTTATTTAATTCCCTGATTTTTTCCGATTTTTCAGAGAGTTCTTTTTCCATTAAAAGCAAACGGTCTTTGTTTTCTTCTTCGAGTTTGGTTTTTAGTTTTTCAGAAATTTCCTTTTCGGCAATTTTTCTTTCACGCTCCAAACGCTCGGCAAAAAGCTCGTTTTCTTGTTTCTTTTTGGCTTCAAATTCGGCTTTAGCTTTGTCCAATTGCTCATTTTTAAGCTCTAATTCTTTATTTTGAATAGTCGCTTTTTGTTGAAATTCTTTACGGATGCTGTCTTCCAATTGATGTTTTAAAACATCATTGACATCGATAGGAGTTCCGCAGTTTGGACACTGAATTGAAGATTGCTCAGCCATTTTATATTGAAATTTTATTGTAGATTTTGAATTTGCTAAGGTATTTAAAAGTTCTCTTTTTATAATGTGGATTTCTGTACTAAATTGTAACGAATTTTTGTTATGGCCACGAAGGCGCTAAGACGCAAGGTTTTTTTTGCCACAGATTAAAAGGATTGGAAAGGATTTTTTATTTCATGCAGATTTTAAAGGCTTTAGGCAGATTCTGCAAATGATTCTTTTTTAAAATCTGCTAAAATCTGCTGAATCTGCGTGAAACTTATTTTTTTACTTTTAATTAATAAAATTTGCGACTTTGCGAGATTAAAAAAACTTTGAGCCTTAGCGCCTTTGTGGCAATAAAAAAGCAACAGCAGATTGCGTAATCTCTGAATCATCTTCCCTCGAAGTGATAATCGAAACATCTGTTTTTAGATTTACCTTTTTCAATTCAACAAAACCAATTTCAGGATCATGATTGTTTTTGGCAATATTCGAAGGAACAATTGAAATTCCTAATCCATTTTTGACTAATTGTACGATGGAGTTGATGTTATTGGCTTCGTGAATAATCTTCGGCGTAAAACCATAAAAAGCGCAAAGTTCTAATAAAACTTCATGATAATGTGGCGCATAATCTTTATTGAAAAACACAAACGTTTCGTCTTTCAATTGAAAAATATCGTTTTCCGATTTTATCTGAACTGATTTTTTATTGTAAACCAATGAAAATCCATCTTTAAACCATAAATCGGATTTGATTTTTGGAGATTTTACAGGAGAACGAATAATTCCCATTTCGATTTTTCCTTGTTCTAAGGCAGTGATTTGTTTGGCAGTTGAAATCTCAAATAATTTGAAATTGACATACGGAAACTGTTTTTTTAAATGTTTGATTAAATCTGAAATCACAGCAGAATATATCGAACTGATATAAGCGATTCTGAATTCACCAGAAACATTTTCGGCTATCTTTTTTGTCTTTGCAGAAATAAGTTCCAAATTCTGGAAAAGAGTTTTAATTTCTTTTTCAAAATATTTTCCTGCTTCTGTGAGTTCGACTTTTTTATTATTTCTAATGAAAAGCTTTGCTTGAAGTTCTTCTTCTAATTCTGCTATTTGTCGGCTTAATGGTGGCTGTGAAATAAAGAGTTTTTCTGAAGCTTTGGTAAAGTTCAATTCTTCGGCTACAGCCAGAAAATATTTTAGATGACGTAATTCCATGATACTTTTAAAGTATTATTTATTGATAAAAATAGTATTTTTAAAGTATTTATGAAAGGGGTAGTTTTGAAAAAAATAATTCTCTCGCAGATTCAGCAGATAGGGCAGATTATTAATTAATTTTATTAAAATCATTCTTAATCACAAAAATTCCGATCATATAATAGCAAAAAGATCCCCTAAATCTGCGTGATCTGCGAGAGATAAAAAAACAAAAGACCATGAAAAAATCAACTATTCAAGAAATCAAAGAACGGTTTGACAATGATGTTGAACGATTTTCAAATTTAGAAACGGGGCAAGTGGCTACAATAGACGCGACTATTTCTTTGGAATTAATTACTGAAGCTTCAAAACGTATCGTTCCGAATGCCAAAAATGTACTGGATGTTGGCTGTGGAGCTGGAAATTATACTTTAAAAATGTTATCTAAAGTGCCAAATTTGAATTGTACTTTAGTCGATTTGAGTTTGCCAATGTTAAACAGAGCTTTTGAAAGGGTTTCCGCAGAAACAAACGGAAAAGTCAAGATCAAACAAGGCGATATTCGTGAAGTAGATTTAAAAGAAAACAGTTTTGATATTATTTTGGCAGGTGCGGTTTTACATCATTTGCGTGATGATGAAGATTGGGAAACTACTTTTACAAAGTTATTTAGATTATTAAAACCGGGAGGCTGTTTAATGATTTCGGATTTAATCACGCAAGACACAGAATTGTTGAATGAATATACGTGGCAACGTTACGGAGAGTATTTGGAAGGAATAGGAGGAGCGGAGTATCGTCAGAAAGTTTTGGATTATATCGAAAAGGAAGATTCGCCAAGATCTATGAATTACCAATTGGATTTGATGAAAAAAGTAGGTTTCTCAAAAGTCGAGATTTTACATAAAAATATGTGTTTCGGAGCTTTTGGCGGAATTAAATAAGTTTTGTTAGCCACGAATTCACGAATTAATATAAAATCTTTGCGCATAGATTAAAAAAAATAAATTCGTGAATTCGTGGCTATAAAAAACTATGCATCAACTGGCATTGGATATTTGTTTCTTAAATCAAAAACTAGTTCTGAAGGCCCTTTTTTTTGAAGGTAGTCTAATTTTTCAACGGCTTCTTCCATGGTTGGAATTTGGCCTGCTGGAATCCACCACATGGCGGTATGGGCTTTTCCGAATTTTTGAAACCACTCTTTACGGCGTCTTAGGAATTCGCTGTGAAACGTTTTGTACATATAATGTTCCAGTGTTTCTATGCTTTCCCAAACCGATACATTGATAATGATTTGCTCATCATTGTACGGATTCAGACTTGTAGCATTGTAACTGTCGGTATCGTCTTTTAGTCTCCAGACAAAACCTTCGCTCTCTTCAGCTAGTTTATTTACGGTGTCTAAGTTGTCCACAAATTCTTTCATGATCGGATCGTTGATGTCGACTCCTTTCATTTTGGCAATATTAATTTCGGCAAGATGGTATTTGCTCATAAAATATATGTTTCTGAATTTTAAGCAATTTAGCTTTTCCTGCAAGGTTTCCAAAACCTTGTAGGTCTTTTTTTGGAAGAGGTTTAAATTATGCCTACAAGGTTTTGGAAACCTTGCAGGAGAGTCTGAAATCACGTTATAAAATCTGTTCTGTTTTATAGACTTGTATCGGACTTGAAACCAGTGCTTCTGTTTTTTTGATGAATTCTTGCAGATAAGACTGGCTGTTGTGTAAATCTAATCCCGGCTGGTCTTTCCATTCTTCCCAAAGTATAAAAACATTTTCGGAGGTATGTAAATCGTAACGAATGCAGGCCTCTTCTTTTCTAGTTTCGGTAACTAGGTGAGTAAGCATATTTTTAACTTCAATTAAATGCTCTGGTTTACTTTTTAAAATTGCGGTAATCGAAATCATAATTATAAGTTTTTAAAAGTTTGCTCTAAGTGTTTGGTGTAATTCTCTTTAAAGATAACGATATTTTCTATTGTAGCGCCTTTCTCAACATCATGAAAATGGAATCCATTTAGTTTTTCCATTCCTGTGAATTTGTTCATTTTGTGGAAACCAAACATTACGCCTTCATCAACTGATTTTTGATCGAAGAACTCACCTGGAAGTGTAAAAGCTGTTGCAGGAGCATTCCAGCTTGTGGTCAGCATGTATTTGCGTCCGTGCAGAAGTCCGCCGGTTCCGTAATTGATGTCTGGATTTACACGGCTTCTTCCGTCGCTTTTGTAAATTCCTTTGTTATGGCCTGCGGTGAAAACATCGTCGATGTATTTTTTAAAAAGGTTTGGTAACTGAAACCACCAAACTGGTGTGTGGTAAATGATAACATCTGCCCAAACAAATTTTTCTACTTCTTTGTCAAGATCGATATTGTCTTCTACGTGAGTTGTTTTGATTTCGTATTCGTTGTTTTTGGAAAGAAATTCGGTTGTCCAGTCCTGAACTGTTTTGTTGAATTTTCCGCCTGAATGTGCGAATTTCTGTCCGCCGTTAATTATGAATATCTTTTTCATTTTACTATTGGTTTTATTAACGTCTTTATATTGAAATTTAAAGGCGCATTTTTTTTTTTTTTTTAATCTCGCAAAGACGCAGAGTCGCAAAGTTTTTGTTTACCTAAATTGAGATATAAGTGCTTCTTTTGAAAACGGATGTGTGAGGGATTGAGGCGGTATCCTTTTGTGGAATGAAATGGAACAAAAGATATAGCCGAAAGCCCGACCCGGAGGGGCACACCCAAATTATTTTAATTGTTTGAGATTTTTTTTAAACACATAGAAACATAGATTTTTCTTTCTTGAAAAGGGAATTGAAAGAAACTAGTTTCTAACACATAGCTATGTGATTTTTAGAAAAGTGAAACGACTTTGTACGCAACGAATAGCTATATTTCTATGTGTTTGAAGAATAATTATTCTAGCTTAGAAAGCGCTTCATTAATAAATGTAAGTTCTGAAGCTGATAAATCGAAATCCATTGTTTTGGCGTTTGAAATGGCTTGTTCTGCATTTCTTGCTCCGGCTAATACAATTGCGATTCCTTTTTGTAATGTTGTCCAACGTAATACCAATTGTGCGATAGAAATGTGTTTGTCGTTTGCCAGTGAACTTAATTCTTCGATTAGGGTTTTTACTTTTTGTAAATCAAATTTTCCGAAGTAGCCGTTGCGGTGATCGTTTTCTTTTAATTTGCTGTCGGTGAAATATTTCCCTGTCAATAAACCTCTTTCCATCGGACTGTAAGCAATGATTCCGATATTTTCTGCGATGGTAAAAGGAAGTAAGTCTTTTTCGATGCTTCTGTTTAACATGCTGTAGGCAACCTGATCTGATGCAATCTGAACCTTTTTTTGCGCTTCTTTGATTTGTTCAATATTGTAATTACTTACACCAAAAGCTTTGATTTTTCCTTGTTGAATTAAGGTTTCAACGGCTTCCATGGTTTCAGAAATTGGCGTTGTGCTGTCTGGCCAATGAATTTGCAGTAAATCGATATAATCGGTTTTAAGGCGTTTTAAGCTTTCTTCGATTTCTTTAATTACGTTTTCTTTTGATGAGTATTTGTAAATAGGCACTTGTTTTCCGTTATCATCAGCATCAAAAAAGAAATCGCCTTTTCCGTTGTTGCTTCCGTCCCAAACTAAACCGAATTTAGTAAGCAACTGCACTTTTGAACGATCGTAAGGTTTTATGGCTTCTCCGATCATTTCTTCGCTTAAACCAAATCCGTAAAAAGGAGCGGTGTCGATTGTAGTTACGCCGTGGTCGATAGACGCCTGAACAGATTCTATTGAATCTTTCTTTTCAGTTCCGCCCCACATGGTTCCGCCAATTGCAAAAGCACCGTATGTTATAGCTGATAATTCTAGTTCTGAATTGCCTAATTTTCTATATTCCATGATAGTAATTTTATTTTGATTAATTTGATGAGGCAAAATTATACCATTTTTAAGGTTTTAATTTGGTATATATTTGTCTTTTTTAGGTATATTTGCAACTTCAAATAAAACAGATTATGAAAAAAGAGAATTTATACGAGCCTTTTACGGTTTCTTTTGAAACTTTAAACGAATATCCGGATGTGGGTGATCGCCATAATTTCTTTGAACTGGTTTATATTCTGGAAGGAACAGGAAGACAGTGTATTAATAAAAATATTTTTGAGTACGATCCAGGGCATTTGTTTTTATTGACGCCAGAGGACTGTCATAATTTTACCATTGAAACAGAAACGAAGTTTTTCTTTTTGAGGTTTAATGATATTTATTTGAAAAATTCGAGTTTGCAAAATGAGAATGTGCAGCGATTGGAATATATTCTTCAAAATGCGAATCATCAGCCGGGTTGTATTCTAAAAAATGATCCTGATAAGTGTTTGGTGAAAGTGATGATTGAAGCAATCTGTCGCGAGCATCAGGATAAAGATGTTTACAATCAGGAATTGATTCAGCAATTGGTGAATACTTTGATTATAATAGTTGCTCGTAATATTGCGAAATATCTTCCAGAGCAGGTTAATATTGGTACAGAGGCTAAAGCTATGGATATTTTGCAATACATTCAGAATAATATTTATTTCCCTGAAAAAATTAAAGCGGAATCCATAAGTGATTATTTCGGGATTTCGAATACGTATTTAGGGCGTTATTTTAAAAAGCATGCGAGTGAAACGATGCAACAATATATCAGTAATTATAAAACGAAACTGATTGAGCATCGTTTACAGTTTAGCGACAAGCGTATTAATGAAATTGCGTATGAATTTGGTTTTACGGATGAAAGCCACTTTAATAAATTCTTCAGAAAGCAAAAAGGGTATAGCCCGTCTGAGTTTAGAAAAACGATTCGATTGAGTGCTTAGTTTTTGTTTGCCACGAATTACACTAATTAGCGCGAATTTTTTTGCTTATTAATTTTCTCTCGCAGATTTAGCAGATTATGCGGATTTATTTTTTTAATCTGTTTAAATCTGCTAAATCTGCGAGAGAAAAAATAAAAAATCCTTGTAAATCCGTGTTTTCGCAAAGCGAATCTGTTTTATCCGCGTACCTTAATTTTCTTTTTCAATAATAAAACTAAAATGCTCAGTTCTGCCTGCTTTTAAATTGTTGATTTCGTTTTGAATTAATTCTTCTAACGAATCAGCAACTATGATTCTTGACCAGGATTCATTTTGGAGTTCGATAATCTGTCCAAATTTTCCTTTTGAGGCTGGGTCTGTGTCGTAAAGTAAATAATCTCCGTTTCTTCCAGTTGCAAACGGAATCCATTTTGGATTGGCGTAGTTGTTGGTTTTGATTTTTTCGAAATCTACTTCATCTTGTTCTGGTAAATCGTCTTCGTCAAATTGAAGATCTTGTATGGAAATCCATTCTTCGGCAATGTCTTGAAACGGAATCAATTCGTAGCTCCAATTGTTTATTGCCAGCTGAAATACTGATGTAACGGCATCGTAATCTACGTTTTGAACTTTGTAGAAATTTATAAGTGCAAGTGGTATTTTGATATCATCTTCTAATTCAGAATGTTGTTCGATATCTTCTTTAGAAATACCATCTGCGAGATTGTAATAATCATTGTTTTCAGAAACAATTTTACTGATTTCAGAAATCCATTCTTTCCAAAGCGGTTGAAAGAATTTGAATTCGGGATCAACAGGAGCAGAAATTTTTTTCTCTTCTTCCTCGCGTGGAGAAATGCTTAAACTCGTAATTTTACCATCTTCTTTGTCAAACCAAACGCTGATTCCGTTTAGGATAAAAGCACCGCTTCTGTCTCCTTTAAAAAGTTTTACAAGTTGTTTTTTGTTGTTTTCGTAGTATTGAAATAATTCCTGACCATCAAAAATGAATTCGCCAGTAAAGATACTTTTTGCACAAAAATCGTATTCACGAAGCTCTAATTCAAGTCCTATACTTTCGACTTTGTCTCCTTCTTTAGAAAAAGCCATAATCCCCTGGTCGTCCCAAGTATAAATGTGATTGTATTTTTTTTTAGTATATCTAGAATTTCCTAAAGCCTGTTTTAAAACTTTTATATCAATTGGGAATTCGATGTTTATATTGTTGATCTGAAAGCCGTTTTTGGATAATTCAAGTTTTGCCATTGTTTCTTTTTGTAAGGATTTTTTACTAGATAATTTTCTTGATTACACGAAGTTTATGGGTATGTCTTTTTAATTCGGGATTGTAAATTCCGGTATGGTCTAAACGATCGATACGGACTTTTCCACTTGCGTGAATGATGTAATTGTTCTCCATAATGATTCCAACGTGTGTAATGTTTCCTTCATCATTATCAAAGAAGGCTAAATCGCCTGGTTCACATTCTTCAATAAAACTCAAAGGGTCGCCTTCAAGTGCTTGTTGTGAAGCATCACGATGGATTTTATAACCGTTTAATTTGTAAACCATTTGGGTGAAACCTGAACAATCAATACCAAAAGGTGTTTTTCCTCCCCATAAATACGGAGCATTCAGATACATAAAAGCGGTTTTAATTAGTGCGCTTTTAGGTTTTATACCGCTGGTTTTGGTTCCTTCAAAATCAAAATTAGAAATATTGATTTCGCTGTTGTTTAGAAAAGATAAAGAAGCTCCAAGGGGAATTGGAAGCAATAGGTTGTTTGGAGCTGTGATATAATCAATCAAATCAGCATTTAGAATAATTGACTCTTTGCTCAAAAGATCAAATTGCTCTTTGGTAATTTCCTGATATTGTTTAGAATCGACCCAGCCTTCGTAGTCGTCAAACTGAATTCTTATTTTAGCCCATTGATTATGGCGTTCTAAAATTTCGATATGTTCGCCAAATAAAAGCTGTGTTACGATTTCACTTCTGTCACTAGCTTCAGCTCGAACGGGTACTATGGCTAAATTGCAAATTCCAAACATGTAAGGAAATTTATAAGTTGAAAATCAGGAGTTACCTTATATAACTCCTGATTTTTTGAGATATTGTTTATGCTCTTTCGATAACAATTGCTGATGCACCTCCGCCACCGTTGCAAATTGCAGCAGCTCCGGTCTTAGCATTGTTTTGTTCTAAAACATTCAGTAAAGTTACAATGATACGTGCTCCAGATGCTCCAAGAGGATGTCCTAAGGAAACAGCTCCACCGTTTACGTTTACTTTATCGTTATCTAGGTTTAAGATTTTCGCATTGGCTAAACCAACTACAGAGAAAGCTTCATTGAATTCAAAGAAATCAACATCTGAAATTGAGATTCCAGCTTTGTCTAATGCTTTTGGTAATGCTTTTGCAGGGCTTGTGGTAAACCATTTTGGTTCCTGAGCTGCATCTGCATAGCCTTTTATGTATGCTAAAGGTTTTAACCCTAATGTATTTGCTTTTTCTTCAGACATTAAAACCAAAGCAGCAGCTCCGTCATTAATTGTTGAAGCGTTGGCAGCAGTTACAGTTCCGTCTTTCGTGAAAACCGGAGCTAAAGATGGGATTTTATCTAATTTTACATTAGTGTATTCTTCGTCTTTAGAGAATATAATTGGCTCGCCACGTCTTTGCGGAACTTCAACAGGAACAACTTCGTTATCGAATTTTCCAGCATCCCAAGCTTTTGAGCTTCTCTCATAAGATTGGATTGCGAAAGCGTCTTGCTCTTCACGGCTAATTTTGTATTCAGTTGCACATAAGTCAGCGCAAACTCCCATTGCGTTGTTGTCATAAGCATCTGTCAAACCATCTTTTTGCATTCCGTCCAACATTGTTGCTGGGCCAAATTTGTTTCCAGCACGCATTTGTACATAATGAGGAATCAAACTCATGCTTTCCATTCCGCCAGCTACTACGATTTCAGCATCACCACATGCAATTGCTTGCGCAGCGAACATAACCGCTTTCATTCCGGAAGCACAAACTTTGTTTACTGTTGTAGCAGCAACTTCTTCAGATAGGCCAGCAAAAAGCGCTGCTTGTCTTGCGGGAGCTTGTCCAACACCAGCCTGAATTACATTCCCCATGAAAACTTCATCGACTAATTTTGGGTCAAGGTTAATTTTTGAAAGGGCTCCTTTTATAGCGGCAGCGCCTAATTTTGGTGCAGGTACAGTAGATAACCCGCCCATGAAACTTCCGATAGGTGTTCTAACGGCAGAAACGATAACAACTCTTTTGTTCATTTTCTGTTTAATAATAGTTATAAGCAAATTTACTGTTTATTTAATTATATTCAAATTTTGTATTGAATAGGGCGGATTTTAAATTTGAGTCAATTTTTTGTTAATTCTATTTGTTTGATTGTGAAGTGGTTTTGAAAAAAGATGAAAAAAAACTAAAAAAACTCAGAAAAAAGCTTGTGAGAAAAGGAATGTTGTTATACATTTGCACTCGCAAAACGGAAGCAATTCCACTAGCAAGGAGAGGTGCCAGAGCGGTAATGGAGCAGATTGCTAATCTGTCGACGGGTAACCGTCGCCAGGGTTCGAGTCCCTGTCTCTCCGCTTAAATTTTGCCTCGGGGTGTAGCGTAGCCCGGTTATCGCGCCTGCTTTGGGAGCAGGAGGCCGCAGGTTCGAATCCTGCCACCCCGACTTTTTTTTAAAGTTTTTTTTATAAAAATTTTAGTTCGGTTCCATAGCTCAGCTGGATAGAGCAACGCACTTCTAATGCGTAGGTCGAAGGTTCGAATCCTTCTGGGATCACAAGAAAAGCCACTCAATCGAGTGGCTTTTTTGTTTTTGTATTATTTTGATCAAAAATTAAATGTGTTTATCTTTTATTATAACGCATCATTAATTAAAAATGATGGTTGACATTTCTTTAGGTAAGCTATTCTCTCACTACTAAATCTCAATAAATAGCTTATTTTTTTTAATAAATATTATAATGAAAACTAACTTAAGTTTTTTGAATGTCAACGTACAATCTTACACGACACTAGTATTTTAATTAGTCTCAAATAATTTTTAAATGATTTATTTGAAGAGCTATTAGATAAATTATAAAACAGGTATATCTACTTATAGTGTTTTTAATCCTAGAATAATATTTTTAATATAATTTTTGGGATTATGGTTTTCCGTAATGATTATAAAAGATAAAGCTTAATATTTACACTTTATAAAAAAAATTAAATCAAAATAATTATTTATAATTATAAGAAAATTACTTGATTATGAAAGCTATAGATCAGGAATTATTAAAAGTGTATACTGTAAAATCCCAAACAGATAAAGCTATTAGTTCTCTAAAAGGATTTTTATTAGGTATTAAATTAGAGGAAGAAATTAATATCCAAGAAATAAATGAGCTTCAGAAGTGGGTTATTGCTCATAAAGAGCTAATGAGTCGTAATCCTTTGAACGAATTCATGATTATTATTGAAGAGGCTATATCAAATAAAATTCCACGTAAAGAAATAATCGAAGATTTATATTGGTTATGTCAGAAATACGAAAAGGATAATTATTACTATAATGCAGTAACTTCAGATCTTCAGATCTTGCAAGGTATTTGTCACGGTATTTTAGCAGATGGGATTATTACTGATAAAGAAATTTACGATCTTCAAAAATGGCTGGATGAAAATGAACATTTGAATACGTATTATCCTTATGATGAAATAAGAAGTTTGGTTCTTTCTATTTTATCTGACAATAAAATTGAAGAAGAAGAAAGAGTGGTTTTGATGGCTTTTTTTAAACAATTTGTACAAATTCAAGATCATGAAATAAGAGAGAAGATTCAAAATGAAACAATTGATGTAAACATTTCGGGTCTTTGTACAAGTGAACCAGAGGTAGTTTTTGAAGGTAAAACATTTTGCATTACAGGCGTTTTGCAAAGAGGAAATAGAGAGAATCTTCAGAGGGATATTATTAAACTTGGCGGTATACCAACAGACAGCCTTACTAAAAAGACTGATTATTTAATTGTTGGTGATAATGGAAACCCAGCTTGGGCTTTTTCATGCTACGGAAGAAAAGTTGAAAAAGCTATCAACTTAAGAAAAGAAGGGCATTCTATTATGCTTATACATGAATTTGATTTTTCTGATCTTATTGACGATTTATTATAATAAATCCGATTCAGAGAATAGTATTAATAAAATTAAATTTAGGATGTATGGATAATTCTATTATAGACATTACAGGTGAATCTTACAGTCTTTCAAATATTTCAAAACCTTCAAATGTTCCTTATTGGGGACATCAATATGTATATTCGTATTCAGAAATAAATTCGGCGACAAACCAGCAGCGTGTTTTTTATAAAACTTTCAAGTTTAACTTTTTAAACGGTATTTATACAGATCTTGATGGGAATAACAATTATGCATTTGTTTTGCTTTTCGATCTTTTAAAAGAATTTGATACTCATAAAAATATTGCTCGTTTAGAAAAAGAATTAAATGAATTAAAAAGAAACTATCCTAAAACAAAAACGTATAGTGTTTCTCATTTTATTAAAAAATTAGAACAACATGATTTAAAGAAAGATTCAGAGAGAATTCGCCGACAGGAAAATTATTATGATGATTATTCGGGATATGATCAGTTAAAATTGGGATTTCAGTTTAGAGTCAAATTAAATCTAACAGATGAAGATGCTGTGCTTTTAAACAACATTTGGAATCCGGCAAATAATTTCTTTAATATTGAGTTTTGCGCTATCGAAATCATGAAGTTTTATTTGTCTGTCATTAAAAGATTAGATGAAAGATGTGTAAAAGATTCCTCTTCATTACATAAAGAACTTACTGCAGTAGCTGATATTATTGCACAAAAACATTATAACTATAAACCAGAAAGTAATAACTATAAATACTCTATAGAAACTGTTATAAATGAACTTCATTCTAATATTTTTAAATACTGTGAAAATACTGTTCGCGAAATTTTTGGACACAAAAGAAAACTGAATGTAGATCTAACCTATATATCGAATGCTGTAAAAGATGAATACAACGATCGAATACTAATACGATTAAATAAAATATTACAGATTTATGCGCCAACAATTAATGAGCCAGATGAAAAAACGGATTATGAATTAAATATTCAAAATTCAACTCGTTGGAAAATTAAATTTGATGAATTGACTAGTAATTTTAATAAAGATTCAGACATATTTATAAATCAGATTATAAATCTTGGAAATTTAAATAGAGATAATCCATCGGTTGAAAATATTTTTTATGATGCATCAAAGTTTATCGCAGTTCATAGTAAAGAAGCAGCACTTGCATTGTATGTTTATTATATTCATTATGATTTGAAATCGGTAAAATTTGATCATAAACCGCTAGGTGTAACAGTGCAAAAAACTTTGTTTAAAAGTGGAGATCAATTTGATGATTTTCAAGCTATAATCAATGAGTTTATTCAGGATAAAGATTTAGAAAAGGCACTAGAAGCTGTAAAAAATGTTTACACAGCTAAACGAAAAAAAATTCAATTGGATAGAAATGCCATTCAGCAGGTTCATGAAAAACATTCGGGAACGGTTGAGCTACTTAATGAATATCTTAGAGATGAAGAGGAACAGGAAGATTTAAAAACAGTGTTGGTAATTAATTCAGAACCAGAGAATCAGACTGTTTCTGAATACAGCACAATAGATACATCTCTTTATGACAGCTTACTCAATTTTACAAAAATACAGCAAGATGTTCTTGATTCTTTTTCAAAAGCAAATTTTTCTGTTCTTCAGGCTGATTTTGAAACTTTCGCAAAATCAAAAGGAATGTTTAAAAACCAATTGATAGAAAGTATTAATGAATTATGTTACGAGACATTAGATGATGTTTTAATTGAGGAAGAAGATGGTTTTTATATTATTAACGAAAACTACTATAACCGAATTTTAGCAAAATGACAGAAAACATAAAACCTAAAGAAGCCACAGCAATTATTAATTCATTAATTGGAGGTGTAGTCCCTAAAATTGGTGTTCAGCATATTACGGTTGGACGGTCCGAGGAAATTGATGCAGTTGTAAGCGCATTAGAAGATGTAAAAAATGGACATAGTATGGTTAAATTCTGGATCGGAGATTTTGGGTCTGGAAAATCATTCATGTTGCACTTACTAAATACAGTAGCACTAAAACAAAAGTTTGTGGTAGCAAATGCAGATTTTACGCCAGATAACAGACTTTATTCAAATGATGGAAAAGGAGTAGCATTGTATGCTGCTATTATGGACAATGTTGCTATTCAGACTAAACCTGAAGGCGGGGCATTACCAACTTTAATGGAAAAATGGATAGAGCAGGTGGTTATGAAAACGGCAGAATCGAATAATATTCCATTAGAAAATATTAGAGAAGAACAATATTTGAGTCTTATTCAGAATAACATAATGAAAACTATCAACGAAATAACCGAAGTTGGAGGTTTTGATTTTGGAACAGTTGTGATGAAATATTACGAAGGTTATATCAAAGATGATGAGCAATTAAGAAGAAATGCCTTAAAATGGTTAAAAGGTGAATATAATACCAAAACGGAAGCCAAACAAGATTTAGGCGTTAGAGAAATCATAAACGACTTAAATTATTACGACATGCTTAAAAACTTTACCAAATTGTTTGTAAGTATGGGATATAGTGGTTTTATGATCAATCTTGATGAAGCTATAAATCTTTACAAAATATCGGTTTCTGCAACGAGAGAAAAAAATTATGAAAAGATTCTGTCAATATATAATGATTGTTTTCAGGGAAAAGTAAGTAATCTTTTTTTCAATTTTGCAGGGACTAAAGAAGTATTAGAAAATGAAAGAAGGGGTTTGTTTAGTTATCAAGCTTTAAAATCACGATTAGAAACAAACAAGTTTGAGACTGCAGAAATTAGGGATTTTGCACAGCCTGTAATTAAATTATTGCCGCTCGATCATAACGAAATTTTTGTGCTTTTAATAAAACTTAAAGCAATCTTTGATTATAATTATAAAATAGCAACAAATGTTTCTGATGAAGATATACAAAACTTCATGGAGGAAATGTTTAATAAACCTGGAGCTTCAGAGTTTTTAACGCCAAGAGAAGTTATTAGAGATTTTTTAAATATTTTAAACATACTAAGACAAAATCCTGATTTGGATAAAACGAAACTATTTGGAGAGATTGAAATTTCTGATGAAAGACCAGATATTGTTTTAATGGATAGCATAGAGGAATTGTAATGTCATTTGAATTATTATCAGAACCCATCCGAAAATATATTCGTGATAAACGATGGGAACAATTACGTCCCATTCAAAATGCAGCAATTTCAAGAGTTTTAACAACAGATAACCATTATATTCTGGTATCTAGAACTGCTTCGGGAAAAACTGAAGCAGCTTTTCTGCCTATTTTATCTCAAGTAAATTTCAACGAAAAAGGAGTTCAGGTTTTATATATTTCGCCTCTTATTGCATTAATTAATGATCAGTTCTACAGAGTTGAAGAATTGTGTAAAAACTTAGAAGTTAATGTTGTAAAATGGCATGGAGAAGCAAATGCAACTTTAAAAGAGAAATTAATAAAAGATCCGTCTGGAGTGGTTTTAATAACGCCCGAATCTTTGGAAGCTATGCTTTCAAACAAACCTTTTAACGTAAAGCATCTTTTTTCGAACCTTAAATTTGTAGTTATTGATGAAATTCATTCTTTTATTGGATCGGGAAGAGGTGTACAATTAAAGTCTATTTTATCCAGATTACAGGATTTAAATGAAAATCAATTTAGGCTAATTGGACTTTCAGCAACGTTGGGGGATTATGATGAGGTCAAGAAATTTGCCGGTACTACCGTTCCAACAATAGTTTTAAGGGATAGTGCATCAAAAGAAATTGAAGCTAAATTTAAATATTTTAAAAAAGACGGTGATGACTTACCCTTGAGTCTTATTAAAGATTTGTATTTAGAAACTAAGGATAGTAAGGTTTTAATTTTTCCAAATAGCAGAGGGCTTGCAGAAGTTGTAGCTGTTAAATTAAAAAAACTTTCTGAAAGACTAAATGGTCATGTAAATTATTTTTCGCATCATTCATCAGTTGATAAAGAAGTGAGGGAATATGTGGAATATTTTGCAAAAAGCAACAACAGACAAAATTTTTGCATTTCCTGTACTTCAACTTTAGAACTCGGAATTGATATTGGTTCTGTTGATCAAGTGGTGCAAATAGATGCAACACACAGTATTGCATCATTAATACAGCGTATAGGTAGAAGCGGAAGAAGAGATGGTGCAAAAAGTTTTCTCCATTTGTATGCAACAGATAAATGGAGCTTATTACAGTCATTGGCTTGCTGGGAATTGTATAAAGAAGGTTTTATTGAGCCAAAAGACGCAATGACTTTAGCGTATGATCTTTTACTACATCAGGCTTTATCAATAACAAAAGGAAATTCTGGTATTAATTTTAATGAATTAGTTAAAATACTAAAGCAAAACTTCGCATTCAATGATATTGAGAGTAAAGATATTGAAGAGATTTTAAACCATTTAATTGCTATTGATTTATTCGAAAAATTAAGAGATGAAGTTATTATAGGAATTGAAGGAGAAAAAATCGTCAATAACAGAGATTTTTACAGTGCCTTTACTGTTGAAGATAATTTTAAGGTTGTGAATGCAGGAATAAAAATAGGTGAAATTCCATTAACGCCACAAATTAGAGAAGATGAAAATATTTTATTAGCAGCTAAAATCTGGAAAATTATTTTTGTCGATTTCAAAGCAAAAAAAATTGAAGTTAAACCTGCAAATGATGGTAAAAAACCTCTTTTTTTTGGTGGAAGCGGAATGGTACATCCGAGAATTAGAAATAAGATGTTTGAGATACTATATCAAGACCAAAAAATTACTGAGTTAAATGAAGAAGCTTTAGATGAGTTAGATGAGATGCGGAGTGATTTTTCTGTTTTTGACATCCAGAATATCGAGATGGAAAGACCATTATTGACTTCAGAAAAAAAACTAGTATTCTACACTTTTACAGGTACTAAAGTAAATAGAACATTACAATTTCTTTTTAAATTTTCTGAAATAAAGAACTCATTAGACGATAGCACAAGTTCATTCGATATTGATGAATCTAAAGATGATTTTCTGGATAAATTTAATTACATAACTTCAAATGTGGATGTTATTGAGGAAATTATAACAGAAGAATTAGAAAAAAATCCGAATTCCTTAATTACATCAAAATGGGGTATTTATTTACCAGTGAAACATCAAATAGAGTCGATGAAACAAAATTATTTTGATATAAAACAGACTCAGGAATTTTTACTTAGTGTTACTGAAATTGTAGATAATTTGTAGTGTTTTATTTTACAAGCTAGCGTCAAAATTTAAAGATTTTTATATTTATCATGAAGCGAAAAGATATTTGATTATAAATTTGTGAGATTGAGAAATTATGGAATATAAAAAGTGGTTAACCTATTGGAAGAAAAGTTTATCTGATTCTTTAAAAGCAGATCTCAATATTGAAAAACTTCAACATTTTGAAATTGATAGTTTTGAAATTGACATGCAGCAAATAGAAGATTTAATCAGTGTAAATAACCTGATCGATTTTGAAGAAGTACGAATAAATAAAAAGAAAGGCGCTTTAAGTAAAGAAAATGAGAATTGGGAAGCTTTAGATGAAGTTCAAATATTGATTTCTCCAATAAAAATAAAACCAACAACAGAAAATCTTGTTTTCTTAAAAGACAAAAAGGCTAAGTTTCCGTTTTGGTATTTTGCTAAACTCAATAGAAATGGCAGACTGCAAGTTCCAGAGGAATATTTTCCAGTTTTTCAAAGAAAGTATTTAGAGCCTTTAGCGGATGAAAGAACTGAATTTGTATTTGGTACTGTTGAAAATATTGATAATGCAACTGCTGCAGGTCTTGAAGAATATGTGAATTATAAGGAATATATAGATTACGTGAAAGAGGTTTTTACTTTAGCTATAAATCAGAACATTGGGAATTATAAAACAGAGGGTTATGAAACTTTAAAAAATGCAGGGTTTAATATTGATGCATTAAAATTAGGAACTGTTCATGCGCTTCAAGGAGCTGGAAGACCTATTGTTTTATTCTCAATGTTTTACGGAAAAGGAGATTCCGGGACAATGTTTTTCGATAGAGATAATAAGCCAAATATGTTAAATGTAGCTGTTTCAAGAGCTAAAGATAATTTTATTGTTTTTGCAAATACGGAAATTTTGGATAAAAGAAGTAAAACTCCCTCCGGAATACTCTCAAATCATTTAACATACAAAATGTCTTTACGTACTTTTGATTGAAGCCGCATTATTAAATACTCAAAAGAATTAGCTGAATTTTTCAAGTTTTACCAACGCTGTAAAGGGGGATTAATTTAAAAAACATTAATGGGATGAGAATAGTAATACTAGGAGCTCATTTGGTTGGTAAAACCACATTGGCGGAAAAACTGCATGAATCTTTCCCTGGTTACGACTTTTATCCCGAGCCTTATTTTGAATTAGAAGATATGGGTTTTGTTTTCTCTGAAACACCTACAACAGATGATTATATGATGCAGTTGGAGTATTCTTTAAAGCAAATAATGAGAAGTGATAAAAGCGCTATTTTTGACCGCTGTCCAATTGATCTTTTAGCTTATGCTTTGGCGGTTGATAATACATTGGATTTTCAACGTGTATTTAATAAAATTCAAAATGTAATTGAAAAAATTGATGTTTTTGTCTTTGTTCCTATTGAAGAACCTGATAGAATTTTATGTTCGGATTCTGAATTGCCTGAGCTTAGATGGAGGGTTAATGATATTATCGGAAAATTAATTACTGATTTTGAGATAGAGGTGATTGAGGTTAGGGGAGATTTGTCTCAAAGGCTGAATCAGATTCAAAATAGAATAAGATAATTGGAGGTTGTAATTGTTGGAACATGTTCAGATCTTAGATTATTAGGTGAAAAGTATTCAAATAGAAAAAAAGCAATCGATAACTTAAACGAAAGTATACATATATAAGTATACTATATATAAGAGTAGATTTCATTCCGCAACCCGACATGTTTTCAGAACCTGTTGGGTTTGTTTTCTTATACATATATATTAAGTAGAGAAGTATACCATAATATATAAGGGCAAAAGCGAATATTTCCGTCTGAGCTAAGACGAAGCTCTTTTGCAGGATTAATTTTGGATTTGGAATTTTAGTATTGGAATTTTCAGGAGCTTAATCCCGCTATCCGTTCCAATCTTTTGTGCCGAACCCCGGCACAAAAGGATTTCCACTTCTATCGGGGCTATGACATCTGTTTTTAGAAGAAAAATTTGGCATCTCATTGTCTTTGTGAGATTAAAATTGTCAGAAAGGAAAACTTCAAACTTTGATTTCTCTTCAGGAAACTGCCTTTAAGGCTGAAAACTCCTCAAAAACTATATAGACAAACAGGCTGAAAATGGATAAAAACGAAAGGAAAACAGAAAAAACTTATAAATCGTCAAAAAACTTTTCCATGTAAATCAGCTGTTATGAGTGAGTTAAGAAAAAGATTGTAAAAAGAACAAAAAAAGGCGGATAAAAAGCTTGCAGAAGCGGAAAAAGGTTCTACTTTTGCACCCGCAGAAGCGAAGACGTTCACAGCAATACCGGCAGGAGACTGATCAGAAAGAGAAAAGAGATTTTCGAAAAAAAAGATTAAAAAAGTCTTGCAGGATTGGGAAAAGCGTTTTACATTTGCACCCCGCAAATACGGGAAGTTCACTGAAAGATTGGGAGGGAATGCTGAAGAAATGAAACGAAAAAAAAGTTTCAAAAATTTTCAAATTTTCCTTGCAGGAAACAAAAAGAATTTTTAGTTTTGCACCCGCTTTGAGATACAGGCGGAGATAAAAAGAAATACACGTTCGTAGACATATTGAATTGACAGCCGTTCTGAAAGAGATTTCAGAACAGAAAGAATAAGAGTAATAGAATCGTAAGATTCGGAAAAAACCGATAGATAAGGCATCGCATAAATAATATAAAAATATACGATGAAGAGTTTGATCCTGGCTCAGGATGAACGCTAGCGGCAGGCTTAACACATGCAAGTCGAGGGGTATGCATCTTCGGATGCAGAGACCGGCGCACGGGTGCGTAACGCGTATGCAATCTGCCTTTCACAGAGGGATAGCCCAGAGAAATTTGGATTAATACCTCATAGCATTATAGGATGGCATCATTTTATAATTAAAGTCACAACGGTGAAAGATGAGCATGCGTCCCATTAGCTAGTTGGTAAGGTAACGGCTTACCAAGGCAACGATGGGTAGGGGTCCTGAGAGGGAGATCCCCCACACTGGTACTGAGACACGGACCAGACTCCTACGGGAGGCAGCAGTGAGGAATATTGGTCAATGGGCGCAAGCCTGAACCAGCCATGCCGCGTGCAGGATGACGGTCCTATGGATTGTAAACTGCTTTTGTACGAGAAGAAACACCTCTACGTGTAGAGGCTTGACGGTATCGTAAGAATAAGGATCGGCTAACTCCGTGCCAGCAGCCGCGGTAATACGGAGGATCCAAGCGTTATCCGGAATCATTGGGTTTAAAGGGTCCGTAGGCGGTCCTGTAAGTCAGTGGTGAAAGCCCATCGCTCAACGATGGAACGGCCATTGATACTGCAGGACTTGAATTATCAGGAAGTAACTAGAATATGTAGTGTAGCGGTGAAATGCTTAGAGATTACATGGAATACCAATTGCGAAGGCAGGTTACTACTGATGGATTGACGCTGATGGACGAAAGCGTGGGTAGCGAACAGGATTAGATACCCTGGTAGTCCACGCCGTAAACGATGGATACTAGCTGTTGGGGGCAACTTCAGTGGCTAAGCGAAAGTGATAAGTATCCCACCTGGGGAGTACGAACGCAAGTTTGAAACTCAAAGGAATTGACGGGGGCCCGCACAAGCGGTGGAGCATGTGGTTTAATTCGATGATACGCGAGGAACCTTACCAAGGCTTAAATGCAGACTGACCGTTTTGGAAACAGAACTTTCGCAAGACAGTCTACAAGGTGCTGCATGGTTGTCGTCAGCTCGTGCCGTGAGGTGTCAGGTTAAGTCCTATAACGAGCGCAACCCCTGTTGTTAGTTGCCAGCGAGTCAAGTCGGGAACTCTAACAAGACTGCCAGTGCAAACTGTGAGGAAGGTGGGGATGACGTCAAATCATCACGGCCCTTACGCCTTGGGCTACACACGTGCTACAATGGCCGGTACAGAGAGCAGCCACTGGGCGACCAGGAGCGAATCTATAAAGCCGGTCACAGTTCGGATCGGAGTCTGCAACTCGACTCCGTGAAGCTGGAATCGCTAGTAATCGGATATCAGCCATGATCCGGTGAATACGTTCCCGGGCCTTGTACACACCGCCCGTCAAGCCATGGAAGCTGGGGGTGCCTGAAGTCGGTGACCGCAAGGAGCTGCCTAGGGTAAAACTGGTAACTAGGGCTAAGTCGTAACAAGGTAGCCGTACCGGAAGGTGCGGCTGGAACACCTCCTTTCTAGAGCCCTGACCGTTAGCATTGATGCACGTCAGGGAAATAAGATGCCTTAAATAAGGTTTTGGATTTAAGATTGTATTACTCTTGCTGTTAATTTAAAAAAATGATAAAACTTAAGTAAAACAGAGTCTCGTAGCTCAGCTGGTTAGAGTACTACACTGATAATGTAGGGGTCGGCAGTTCGAGTCTGCCCGGGACTACTATTTGGCTTAGGAAAAGGAAATTTTAGAGGTTGAGTTGCACTTTTAGTGAACCGTTTTGAACTGTTAACTGAAAACTGTTAACTGCATACTGAAAAAACGGGGGATTAGCTCAGCTGGCTAGAGCGCCTGCCTTGCACGCAGGAGGCCAACGGTTCGACTCCGTTATTCTCCACGAATTTACTCAGAGAAGTAAATAAAAGTTCATTGACATATTGAGATAAGAAAATAATAAGAAAGTAGAAAGCGTTTTTATTAGCAATAATAAAAACAAAAAAAACGGTCCTGTTTTAATTAACAGGATTGGTACAATAAGCAAAATAAGGGCGCATGGGGGATGCCTAGGCTCTCAGAGGCGATGAAGGACGTGATAAGCTGCGAAAAGCTGCGGGGACTGGCACACACAGACTGATCCGCAGATATCCGAATGGGGCAACCCGCTATATTGAAGATATAGCACACCGATAGGTGGGCAAACCCGCTGAACTGAAACATCTAAGTAGGCGGAGGAGAAGAAAACAAAAGTGATTCCGTAAGTAGTGGCGAGCGAACGCGGATTAGCCCAAACCATCCATGTTACGGCATGGGTGGGGTTGTAGGACTGCGCTACTTCATGCACAAGGAACCGGAAGTTTCTGGAAAGGAACGCCGTAGAGGGTGACAGCCCCGTATGGGCAACAAGTGTAATGGACAGCAGTATCCTGAGTAGGGCGGGGCACGTGAAACCCTGTCTGAATTCGGCGGGACCATCCGCTAAGGCTAAATACTCCTGAGAGACCGATAGTGAACCAGTACCGTGAGGGAAAGGTGAAAAGAACCGTGAATAACGGAGTGAAATAGATCCTGAAACCATGCGCTTACAAGCGGTCGGAGCCCTTAAGTGGGGTGACGGCGTGCCTTTTGCATAATGAGCCTACGAGTTAACGTTGCCGGCAAGGATAAGTACTTCAGGTATGGATCCGCAGCGAAAGCGAGTCTGAATAGGGCGCTTTAGTCGGCAGTGTTAGACGCGAAACCGTGTGATCTACCCATGGGCAGGTTGAAGCTGTGGTAACACACAGTGGAGGACCGAACCGGTTGACGTTGAAAAGTCTTCGGATGACCTGTGGGTAGGGGTGAAAGGCCAATCAAACTCGGAAATAGCTCGTACTCCCCGAAATGCATTTAGGTGCAGCGCTGGACATAGTTATACAGAGGTAGAGCTACTGATTGGATGCGGGGGCTTCACCGCCTACCAATTCCTGACAAACTCCGAATGCTGTATAATGTTTGCCAGCAGTGAGGGCTTGGGTGCTAAGGTCCAAGTCCGAGAGGGAAAGAACCCAGACCATCAGCTAAGGTCCCCAAATATATGTTAAGTTGAAAGAACGAGGTTTGTCTGCCCAGACAGCTAGGATGTTGGCTTGGAAGCAGCCATTCATTTAAAGAGTGCGTAACAGCTCACTAGTCGAGCGGACGAGCATGGATAATAATCGGGCATAAACATATTACCGAAGCTATGGATTTGCAGTTTACTGCAAGTGGTAGGGGAGCATTCTGACAGGGCAGAAGGTGTGCCGTAAGGTATGCTGGACCGGTCAGAAAAGAAAATGTAGGCATAAGTAACGATAATGCGGGCGAGAAACCCGCACACCGAAAAACTAAGGTTTCCACAGCTATGCTAATCAGCTGTGGGTTAGTCTGGACCTAAGGCGAACCCGAAAGGGACAGTCGATGGCCGACGGGTTAATATTCCCGTACTACTAATTACTGTGATGGGGTGACGGAGTGATGAAAGCGCCGCGGACTGACGGAATAGTTCGTTGAAGTACCTAGCTATAAGACCTGTAGGCAAATCCGCAGGTTTTGGTGAAATACGATAGTACTCGGAGTCTTCGGACAAAGAGATAGTGCGCCTAAGGGCTTCCAAGAAAAACCTCTAAACTTCAGGTAATTAGTACCAGTACCGTAAACCGACACAGGTAGTTGAGGAGAGAATCCTAAGGTGCTCGAGAGATTCATGGCTAAGGAATTAGGCAAAATAGACCTGTAACTTCGGGAGAAAGGTCGCCACGCTCAGGCGTGGCCGCAGTGAAGAGGTCCAGGCGACTGTTTATCAAAAACACAGGGCTCTGCAAAATCGTAAGATGAAGTATAGGGCCTGACACCTGCCCGGTGCTGGAAGGTTAAGAGGAGATGTTATCTTCGGAGAAGCATTGAATTGAAGCCCCAGTAAACGGCGGCCGTAACTATAACGGTCCTAAGGTAGCGAAATTCCTTGTCGGGTAAGTTCCGACCTGCACGAATGGTGTAACGATCTGGACACTGTCTCAGCCATGAGCTCGGTGAAATTGTAGTAACGGTGAAGATGCCGTTTACCCGCAGTGGGACGAAAAGACCCTGTGCACCTTTACTATAGCTTAGTATTGACCTTGGATAAATGATGTGTAGGATAGGTTGGAGACTTTGAAGGGGCGTCGCCAGGCGCTCTGGAGTCATTGTTGAAATACAACCCTTTGTTTATCTGAGGCCTAACCCCGAGTATCGGGGGACATTGCTTGGTGGGTAGTTTGACTGGGGTGGTCGCCTCCAAAAGAGTAACGGAGGCTTCTAAAGGTTCCCTCAGTACGCTTGGTAACCGTGCGTAGAGTGCAATGGCATAAGGGAGCTTGACTGAGAGACATACAGGTCGATCAGGTACGAAAGTAGAGCATAGTGATCCGGTGGTTCCGCATGGAAGGGCCATCGCTCAAAGGATAAAAGGTACGCCGGGGATAACAGGCTGATCTCCCCCAAGAGCTCATATCGACGGGGGGGTTTGGCACCTCGATGTCGGCTCGTCACATCCTGGGGCTGGAGAAGGTCCCAAGGGTTGGGCTGTTCGCCCATTAAAGTGGCACGCGAGCTGGGTTCAGAACGTCGTGAGACAGTTCGGTCTCTATCTACTGCGGGCGTTAGAAATTTGAGTGGATCTGATTCTAGTACGAGAGGACCGAATTGGACAAACCGCTGGTGTATCTGTTGTCCCGCCAGGGGCACCGCAGAGTAGCTACGTTTGGAAGGGATAAGCGCTGAAAGCATATAAGCGCGAAACCCACCACAAGATGAGATTTCTTTTAAGGATCGTGGAAGATGACCACGTTGATAGGCTATAGATGTAAAGGCAGTAATGTCATAGTCGAGTAGTACTAATAATCCGTAAGCTTATGTACATAATTTTTCTCTCCCGTCCCAGACGGGAGAGAAGGAACTTTCTTAAAAAACTTATGTTTCTTTATCTCAGTATGTTAAAATATTGTCCGCACGCGGAAGGTAATTAGATATTAATTACTGAAAACCTTAAGGTGGTTATTGCGGCGGGGCTCACCTCTTCCCATCCCGAACAGAGAAGTTAAGCCCGCCTGCGCAGATGGTACTGCAGTTTTGTGGGAGAGTATGTCGTCGCCTTTCTTTTGAAACCCCTGTTTCTTACGAAACGGGGTTTTTTGTTTTATATCATTTTTTTGTTTTAATGCTGAAATCCCCGAAAGTTCTTTTTAAACTGGATGCGTCAGGGATGGAAGCGGCATCCTTTTGTTTTTTTCTTTAAAAAACAAAAGATACAGCAGACAGCCCGGCCCGGAGGGAGACGCCATGATAATTCTCTAATGTATTATAGCTTTTAAAATGTCTTAAATGTTGTTCTTTGGGTTAGTGTCTTTTTGGAATCATTTCTAAGAGTTCATCCATATTATTTGGAATGCTATACAATACTATGTTTTTTGAAATTGCAGGAGAATCTTCAAAAGCTACTGCACCTAAATAATTGTCAGCAAAATCAAAACTATTTACTTTCCAGTTTTGAGTATTTTGCAATAGGGTAGAATCAATATAATATTGTCCATCTAAACTTGGTAAGTTTTTGAAATCTTCATCAATTCCTTTTCCTAATGCTTTCACAAAGGCTTCTTTTCGTGTCCATGAAGTGTAAAAGGCATGTTTAATATCCGATGCTTTTTGAATTTGTAATACTTCATTATCTTCGAAAACATCAGGAAGAAGTGTTGTAAATTTAAAGTCGTTCGACATATATTCTATATCTAATCCAACTTTGTTCCGAGAAATTGCAATAGCAGCAAATTCTCCAGAATGAGAAACGTTAAAATGTAACCAAGGATGAGAAATTAAGTATGGTTTTTTATTAAAATTATAATCAAAATATACATCTTTTATACGCAGTTTGGTATGTGCGGCTAGTATAAATTTTAGTATTGCCCTATATATAATGAAACGATTGGTATCCGATTCTTTATAAAACCGTTGTGCTTTTTTTAATTCCTTCGCATCTAAAAATTTAGATAGTTCCGATTTTAACTCTGTAAAATTGGGCAGATAAATTGTGTATATAATAATTTCATCACTGTCTAAAATATATCTTTTATCAGGGATTGATTCTGCTCCTTTTACCTCAGAAAAGGAAATAGATAGCTTAGATGTTCTCATGTTTCTCATCTAAAATGTTTTGAAGTAATTGAGCTAGTACTTTATCATTTGGTGGGGCAACAATATCTAAGTGATTACCTGAGATATTATGGATTTTAACACCTCCCAATGCGGCTTTTTTCCAGCCTAAATGAGTTGGGTCTAATTTGTAGTTATCATCATCTTTAGATCTAAACAAATCAACGTCAAAGTTTTGAGGTTTAAGATGATATTTATCTACAATTTTTTTGACCATGCCATCGGCAATTATAAATTCTTTAAGTGCTAATTCTTCTTGTTCTGTTATGATTTGTTTTTTACCGAAATAGCGCTGTAAGATGTATTCTTTCTTTCCATTAATTCTCATTTTAACTGCTTTCCAGCTTAATAACATTTCTTTTAGGAAATCTAATCTTCGTTGCGTTTTATCAAGGTATCTTACCAATTGTTTTCGTCTATAACTACCATAATAATAGGATGAGTCCACATACGAATCTAACAAGGCTGTTAAGCTTACTGTTTTTCCTTGTGCTCTTAATTGGCGAGTCATTTCAAAAGCGACGATTCCGCCAAAAGAGAAACCTGCTAATGCATACGGTCCTTTTGGATTTACTTTTATTATGGCTTCGACGTAATATGCTGCCATGGCTTCGATAGATTCATACCAGCCATCAAACCCCTTTGGTTTTGTGCCTTGAATACCGTAAACTGGTTGATCTTCATCAAAATGTTTACTTAAATTAATGAAGTTTAAGACATTCAGTCCTGCACCATGAATTAGAAAAAGTGGTACTTTATTCCCAATTGGTTTTATAGGAACTAAACAATCGGAATAAATTTCGGTTCCTGTATTTAATAATTTTGCAAATTTCTCTACTGTAGAATATTTAAAAAGAGCTGACAATGGAATTCTTATACCTGTATGTTTTTCTATCTCAATCATAACCTTAACTCCCTTAATAGAATGACCGCCCATTTCAAAAAAGTCACTGAAAATATCAATATTTTCTATGTTTAGACTTTCTTTCCAAATAGTAGCCACTATATTTTCTTCTTCAGTTCTTGGAGCTGTATAACTATGCTTTTTGTTTGTTTTATATAGTGAGAGTTCTTTTCGGTCTATTTTGCCATTTAAAGTTGTTGGAATTTTTTCTAATAGATTAAAATCATGCGGTATTAGCTGCGCTGGCAGTTTTGATGATAAAATTTCTCGCCATTTTGGTATTTGATATTCAGCATCTGGTAAGCTAGAAGCTGGAACAACATGTGCTATTAGAAAGTTTTCATCAGCTAAGACAACAGCTGATTTTATTTCATCAAGTGACATTAGTACTTGCTCAACTTCTCCAGGCTCAATACGGTGCCCTCTAATTTTTACTTGCTGATCTAATCGTCCTAAGCATTCTATTTCATTGTTAGGAAGTATTTTTCCTAGATCGCCAGTGCGGTAAAGTATTTCTTCGTCATTCGCAGAAAATTTATTTTTAATGAATTTTTCGGCTGTTAATTCTGGTCTGTTCCAATATCCTTTTGCCACACCATCTCCTCCAATTACAATTTCTCCTATATTTCCAGACGAAACGAGTTGAGATTGTTCGTTTAAAATATAAATTTGAGTATTTCCAATTGGTTTTCCGATCGTGATTAATTTATCATCGGGTTTAATTTGTTTTATAGAAGACCAAATTGTGGTTTCGGTTGGTCCATAAACATTCCACAATGTGTCACATTTTGTCAAGAGTTCTCTCGCAAGATCAGCTGGCATAGCTTCACCGCCACAAAGAGCTTTAATCGGTAATTTTTCTGACCAGCCTGAATCTAAAAGCATTGACCAAGTCGTTGGTGTGGCCTGTAAAAAATTAATTTTTTCTTTCTTCACTAAATCAAGTAAAAGTCTTCCATCTCTTGCTGTTTCATGATCTGCCAATATTAATGTTGCTCCTTTAAGTAAAGGAAGATACAATTCTAAACCTGCAATGTCGAATGATATTGTAGTGATAGAAAGCAATCTGTCATTTTCATTAATACCAGGTTCCAAAGCCATGCTGTAAAGGAAATTGACTAAATTATTATGTGTGATAGGAACGCCTTTTGGATTTCCGGTTGATCCAGAGGTATAGAGTATGTATGCCGTTATTTCTGCACTAAGGACAAAAGGAAGTGGCATTGTTGAATATTGCTCTAGAGAATCTATAACATCTTCTATAAATAACATTTGCGGCCATGATGGTAAATGCGCAAACAATTCTTTACTGGTTAATAGTATTTTTGCATTCGAATCGTTGAGCATAAATTCCAAACGTTCTTTTGGATATTCTGGATCTAATGGTAAATAAGCTGCCCCACATTGCATAATAGCTAATAATGCGTAAAGAAGTTCTGGGCTTCTTGGAAAAGAAACGGCAATAAAATCGCCCGATTGAACCCCTTGCGATTTTAGATAATGAGCAAACTGATTTACCTTTTGGTGTAATTCAAAATAAGTAGTTTTAGAATCATGAAATTCTAAAGCTATATTTTCGGGAGTATTTTCAGCTTGTTTTCTTAGTAGATCAGATAAAGTTTCTTTAGGATAAGGCATTTCAGTATTATTTAACTCGTTGTATTCGGTTAAATAATTGCCTCCAATTAGGTCAGATATTGGATTATTTGCGTTAGATATTACTCCTTTAATGATTTCTTCAAATGAGTTCATCATCTGAGTTATTGTTTCTGGTTTAAAAAGTGTTGTGTTATACAGCCATTGAAATGAAGGGCCATCTTTCGCTCTAAAAATATGAAGCTGAATTTCAAAAGTTCCATATTGCCTTGGATTCGGTTTAAAGCTATGGTTAAGACCTGTAAATGAAAATTCATTTTCTATAGTTCGAGCTAAATCTACTGTTAGTATAACGGGTACTAAAGGAATTCTCGAAGCATCTCTTGCAATAGCAAAACTTTTTAATAGATGTCCAAAACTTACTTGCTGATGTTCGTAAGCATCAAATAATTCAGAATTTCTCTGTTTTAAGTATTCAGCAAAGCTAATATCAGGATTAATTTTACTTCGTAAAGGAAGAAGATTTGCGCAATCACCAATTAATTGTCTCATGTCGTACAAGGTGTTTCCAGAAGAAGGAAATCCAACGACTAAATCATTTTGGCCAGTAAGTTTGCTTAAAAACACTTCAAACGCTGCCAGTAAAGTAGTAACTAAACTGCAACCTGAATTTATACCGATATTTTTTAATTCATTTATAATTTTATCATCTAATGGAAAATCAATCCGATCACTGTTGTAGGTTCGCAATGAAGGCCTTGTATAATCCAGCGGTAATTCAAGAGTAGGTACTGATTCTTTATAAATGCTGATCCAAAAGTCTTCTAAAGTTTTATATTCATGACTTTCCATAAAAGAGTTTATCTTTTCAGCAAATTCACTAAAACGTTCTGGTTCAGGTAATTTAGGTTCTTTGTTTTCGATATAGGCAGAATAAATAGTTCCAAGTTCTTCCAGAATAATATCAATGCTTAATCCATCTCCAACAATATGATGAATGGTTAAAACGGATAAATATTCGAAATCATTAATTTTAATGAGCTTAACTCTAAACAAAGGGCCATTTACAAGATCGAAAAGACTGTTGACTTCTTCTTTAACTGAAACATCTATGGCAGGCTGTTTTTCATCGATAGGAAGATCTGAAAAATCATGGTGTGAAATTTCGGTTGTATAATTACTGTAGATACACATAAAGCGACCATCTGGACTAAAAACAGATCGCAAACCCTCATGACGCTGTACTAAAGTATTTAGTGCTTGTTCAAAAGTATCGATAGCTAATGCTCCTTTAAATTTAATAGATACCGATAGATTATAAGCTTTGTTAGCATCACTGCCACCAAAAATACAATCTGACCATATCTCCTGCTGCGAATTGGTGGTATGGATTACTCGTTCGATTTCAGGTGTAAATGGACTAAATTGGATTTCAGTTTCAGTCTCCATTTCTGTTTGTATTTGAGGTTGATTTTTCATTGTTCTCCTATTTTAAATGTAATGGAACAGTTTTTTATTGACAATTTAAAATGTCAATTGTCTCTCGAGTACTTCTTTAATTTTACAGTTTGATCTTTACAAAATTTCCAATTCGATTAGGATCTTCTATAAACCATGCAGGATTTCCATTTTCGTCCCGCCCTAGTTTACTACCTTGTACAGGCGGTTCATTTGCCTTTATTGTGTATTTTTTTTCAGCATTAGTATGTTCAAGTAAGGGCTTTGAAATGTCAAAAATCTTTTCTTTTTTAGGGAAACCATTAATTCCATTAACATGCCCATTTGTACCATTCGTTTCGATTCGGTTTACAGAATCAAAATGTTCTACTTTTAAATTCGCAAATGAAGCATTGCCATTTGTTGATGATGTTTGAAAATTTTGTAATTGGTCTACTTTTTGACTTAAAAGATGAATTTGATGAACGATCTGTTCTAACGAAGCCTGATTTTGATTGGCTGATAATTGAATAGTGCCTTTAGAAGTGATTGATGCATTAGTTTGTACAGCAACTGTTTTACTTTCAATGACTTCTTCAACTAACTGTTCTTCAGGAAGATTTAATTCAATATAATCTGCTAAAAGTGATGGTGTAGAATATGCTTCATTAAGTTGTCTAAAAGTGATTGGTAAATCGAACTCTTTTTTTAGTTTTCCAGATAACTGTGTAAGTGATAATGAATCTAGGCCTAATTCCAAAAATGTGTTATCTATGGCATCAGTTTCATAAATTATGCCCGATGCATTTTTTATAATATCGGCAATTTTAAGAAGTACAGTATCTTTTCTAGAATCACTTGTTTTAGTTTCATTAGCATTTGTTTGAACTTCAATGGTTGATGTTTCAGTAAATGCCTGTTTTTGAACTGCTATTGTCTGAATAACATCTAAAGGTTCAATCCAGCAATGTTTGCGATCAAAAACATAACTTGGTAATTCTATTTTTTGTCTTTGCTGTTCGCTGTAAAAAGCTTTCCAATCAGGATTTAGTCCTCTTGCCCATAAATCACCTAAAGCATTTAATAAAGTAGAATACTCATTATCGTTCTCATCTTTTGGAAAATTTAAACTTGGAAATGCTGGTATAATTTTTCCAGCCGCCTGCTGACGTGCTAATGTTGTCAATGTTTGGCCAGGACCAACTTCTAATAATATAAAATCATCCAGTTCAAAAGCAGTATTCATTGCATCTGCAAATCGTACTGTATTTTTTAGATGGTTGACCCAGTAATCTGGATTTGTCGCTTCATTGTCAGTAAGCCAAGTTCCTGAGGCAGTTGAAATAATAGGCAGCCTAGGAATATTGAGTTTTATTTTTTCTAATTCCTTTTTGAAATCATCTAAAATAGGCTCCATCATAAAAGAATGGAAAGCATGACTTGTATTTAATAATTTGTTTGGAATTTCTTTTACATCTAGCTCTTGATTAAAAGCTGTGATATCTTCTTTTCTTCCAGAGACCACACAGAATTGAGTTGAATTTATTGCCGCAATCGAAAGTGTTTCAGGAATTAGTTCGTTTAACTGATCTACTGGCACACGAACTATGAGCATTGATCCTCCTGGGAGTTCACTAATTAATTTTCCTCTCATTGTAACAATGTGCAGAGCATCTTTTAAGCTGAAAATTCCAGCTAAGTGTGCGGCTGCAAACTCTCCAATGCTATGACCGCATAGAAAAGTTGGTTTTATCCCCCAGCTCATCCATAATTGAGACAATGCATATTCTGTTACAAATAAAGAAGGCTGTGTTAATCTGGTGTTTTTTAATTGTTCTTCTGCTTCAGGACAATTGTCTTTTGGATAGATAACATCTCGAATATCCAGCTTTAATTCGTCCATTAATAATTCAGCACATTTATCTACAGCTTCACGATACACTTTTTCATTATTGTAAAGTGTTTTGCCCATTTGTACATATTGTGACCCTTGTCCAGGAAAAAGAAATCCAATTTCAGATGGAGCATTTTTTAAGACTGAGGATTTGGTATTTTTTGATTTTAGGCAAAGTAATTTTTCAGCGGCATCATCTGTCGAATTTGAAATTAAAAAACTACGGTGATTAAAATCGTCTCGAGTCATATTTAACGAATATGCAATATCTGCCAGAGGAGTACTTCTTGATTTATCAATAAAATGTCCTAAAGCATTTTCATAACCTAATAAACTATTTTGATTTTTTGCAGACCACATTAATATTTCTAGAGGTCTTCCAGTAGATGATGGCAAAGGTTTAGCAATATATTCCTCAACAATAGCATGAACATTGGTGCTTCCAATGCCAAATGAACTTACTCCAGCTCTTCGTATACCATCTGCGTTCCAATCAATTAGTTTGTTGTTGATATAAAAAGGACTGTTTTCAAAGTCTATGTTGGGGTTTGGTTTAGTGAAATTAACCATTGGCGGTATTTTTTTGTAACGCATTGCCAATAATATTTTCATTAATCCAGCTACACCAGCCGCCGCTGTGGTGTGCCCCATATTACTTTTGATAGTTCCTAAGGCACAATAATTATTTTTTTCTTGCTTACCATATGCTATTTTAAGCCCTTCAATTTCTATAGGATCACCTATTGGAGTTGCAGTTCCATGTGCTTCCATATAACTAATGGTGGAAGGTGATATTTGTGCGTCGTTAAAAGCATTAATTATGGCACCTGCTTGTCCTTTTGGGCTTGGAGCCATAAAACTGCCTTTGTCGCCTCCGTCATTATTTACTCCAACTCCTTTTATTACTCCGTATACAATATCTCCATCTTTTTCAGCTTCTTCTAATCTTTTTAATAAAACTACTCCAGCTCCGTCACTAAAAACAGTTCCTTTTCCTTCAGCATCAAAAGATCTGGTAGATCCATCTGGACTTTTTATAAATCCGTCATCATATAAGTGACCGCTATTAATTGGTGCTGTCACACTAGATCCGCCAGCAAGAGCTATATCGCACATTCCAGTTCGTATTGCTTTTACCGCTTCGGCAACAGCCAATAATGAAGTAGAACAGGCAGAATGAACACTAACAGAAGGGCCTTTTAGGTTTAAATGATAAGAAGTGCGAGGTGCAATAAAATCTTTTCCGTTTACTGTATAGATTTGCAAATCGCCGATTGAACTTTTTAATTCAGTATTATTAAAAATATTGTTTTCATAATAAGAATTGATTTCACATCCAGAATATACTCCGATACTTCCTTTATAAAATTTAGGAAGATGGCCGGCTTGTTCTAATGCTTCGTAAGAAATCTCTAAAAATATCCTTATTTGAGGATCCATGGCAGCCGCAAGCTGAGGATTTAATCCAAAGAATGCTGCGTCAAATGTTTTAGCAGAAGACAGGATTCCTCTTGCACCAATATATAATGGATCATTGCGAAGACTTTCTGGCAGGCTGCTGTCCAGCTCTTCTTTGGAAAATAAAGAAATTGTTTCTTTTCCATCTCTAAGATTTTCCCATAATTCATCTATAGTATCAGAACCAGGAAATCTTCCTGCCATGCCAATAATAGCAATGTCTGAGGAGTTTGCTTTTTCATTATTGTTTTTAAATTTAAAGGCATCCTCTTTAGTGTTATTCTCACTATCGTTTTTTTCTAGAGTAAGAGCCAATTCCCTAATTGTTGGGTGAATGTAAATTTTAGAAACGGGCAATTCTTTTGATAATTGCTGTCTCATTAGTGTCGTTACTTTTTGTGCAAGTATTGAGCTTCCTCCCAAATCAAAGAAATTATCATCTATACCAATGCTTGATATCTTTAGTTCTTCACTCCATATTTTTACGATATCTTTTTCTAGTTGTGTAGTTGGCTTTTTAAAGAGTGGGGCAGA
The DNA here is from genome assembly GCF_030378165.1 of Flavobacterium panacagri. Classification (NCBI taxonomy): domain Bacteria; kingdom Pseudomonadati; phylum Bacteroidota; class Flavobacteriia; order Flavobacteriales; family Flavobacteriaceae; genus Flavobacterium; species Flavobacterium panacagri. Next base: position 5,408,027 of record NZ_CP119766.1, on the reverse strand, counting down.
ATCTGGTCTGCTATTTTCCGGAACAGGTAAATTCTTTTTATCTATTTTTCCGTTTGGAGTTATAGGAAATTCATCAACCCAAATATATTTTGAAGGTAGTAATATTTCTGGTAATGTTTTAGAAAGTGCTTCGTGAATTTGTTTGTCATCCTGTAATTGATCACTAGATTTTAGATAAGCAACAAGTTTGTCTTCATTACCAAGATATTTACTTACTATAACTGCCGATTGTTTTATACCTGAAAGCGTATTTAAAGCAGTTTCGATTTCACCTAATTCAATACGGTGGCCTCTAATTTTTACCTGATGATCGATACGTCCTAGACATTGGAAATCTCCATTTGGTAGCAGTTTTCCTAAATCTCCTGTTCGATAAAGAATAGAATTTGGTATTTCTGAGAATGAATCTGGAATGAATTTTTCGACGGTAAGTTCTGGTCTTTTCCAATAACCTTCTGCGACTCCGTCCCCGCCAATAACAATCTCTCCAATTTCTCCCGATTCGGTAATCTGCCCTTTTTCATCTAATAAATAAATTTGAGTATTAGCTATAGGAAGTCCAATTGTAATTAATTCATCATCAGCTTTAATATTTTTAACGGCAGACCAAATTGTGGTTTCGGTTGGACCATACATGTTCCATAAGGATTCACATCTTGATATTAGCTGACGGGCAAGATTTAAAGGCATGGCTTCACCTCCGCAAAGTGCTTTTAAAGCTAATGGATTTTCCCATCCAGAATCAAGGAGCATCTGCCATGTAGTAGGAGTGGCCTGTACTATTGTGATTTGTTTTTTTTGTAAAAGATTTAATAAAAGCTGTCCGTCACGAGTAGTTTCATAATCAGCAAAAACTACCGAAGCGCCTGTTATTAAAGGTAAAAACAATTCTAAACCAGCAATGTCAAAAGAAATCGTGGTAATGGACAATAGCTTGTCATTGGCATTGATACCAGGCTCAATGGCCATGCTGTACAGAAAATTAACTAGGTTTTTATGAGTAACCGTTACGCCTTTAGGTTTTCCTGTTGATCCAGAAGTATACATCATGTATGCTACTGATTTGTTATCTACCTTAATAGATAAAGGTGTATCTGGATATTGATCAAGTGAAGACAGTACATCTTCTATTACTATATTTTTAAAACCTGCAGGTAATGACTCTGAAAGAAGTTTTGTTGTGAGAAGAAAACTTGCTTCCGAATCTTTAAGCATAAATTCTAAACGTTCAGTTGGGAATTTTGGATCTAACGGTAAGTATGCTGCTCCACATTGTAAAATAGCTAAAAGAGAAGCGATTAAATTAGGATTACGCTCCATAGATACTGCGACAATTTGTCCAGGGCATAAACCTTGGCCTAAAAAATAGTTAGCCATTTGATTTACGGTCTGTGATAAGTCTTTATAAGTAAACTTTTGATTTTCAAATTCAAGTGCTATCGCATTGGGAGTTATCATAGCTTGTTCTATAATAAGCTCATGTAATGCATTCTGAGGATAATTCATTTTTTTCCAATTTACCTCGTTCTCTAAACTATTTTTGTTAGGTCTTTTCATTTTAATGGTCTTAAAATTAAAGTTGAGCAAAATAATGTGATAAAATCAGCGTTGGGCTAAAATTGAAATTTTGTTTAAAATTTTGATATTTAGCTTTTTAGCGATATGTAATTGTAGTTTTATTTACAATTAGCAGCTTTGTCAATAAATGGATGTAAGAATTTTAATTGATTCTGGCTTTTATTTTGGCTCTGTATAAAAATGGTATTTATCGCTTATTCTTCAATAAGATGATCAAAAAAAGGAATTTTTTTTCAGTAAATCTTGCATTTTCTATATAAAGCGATTATTCTCGATGAATGGCATATTTTAAATTGTGCAAGACTAATTTTATTAAAAATTTGGGCAAAAGTTTTGAAGAGAATTTTTACAATCCAACCTCTAATTTTGTATTTATTTTAGTTTTTAGCGTAAAATCTTGTTGTAGCAAATTCAGTTTTTTTTCAAAAAAATATTTTAATAATTGGGTTTGTAAAATATTTGTTTAATTTTGCTACTTTCTATGTCTTTGATTTATAGTAAGATATATTTTTATCATTAGAAATAGAAAAATGATTATTATTGCCCTTAATAATTGTCAAATAGCTATCTTATAAAGAGGTGCATTGAAGATTATATAAAAAGAAGGTATTGATGTAATTTATGGAATAAAGCAACGTTAATTTTAGTAATACTAACTTATTAAGATTTAAACCAAAAATATTTCATTTTTACTCTCTAAACGATTTGTATAAAAAACCTTTTTTGTAACCAGTTAAAAAATTAAAAGGAAATTTTAACATTTTCAATGTAAGTAAATAGTCATTAAAATACTACATTTTAGGTAGTTAATCGGGATTAACATAATTTTTATCGATTATTTTTTGAAATTAAATATTTTTGCAGTATTAAAATTAATGTGAATAATACGAACTGTGAAGTATCTGAAATTAAGAAATATCAACCTACTGATAGTAACTATGTTATTGATTCCTTTTGTAGGAATTAGCCAAAGTTCGCCCTCAAATTCTAACGATATAATGGAAACCATAATTGCATCTGGAAATAGTGCAACTGGTAGCTCTGGAACGGTAACTTATTCAATTGGACAAGTTTTTTATACTTATATAGGAGTAGAATCTGTTTACAATGTAGCTCAAGGTATTCAGCATCAAGAAAAAGGCACATCGTTAGACACCCCAGATATCGAAAAACCTACTGCAGAAATATTTGCTTTCCCAAATCCAACAATAGATTTTGTAAACATAACGATGAATGGCCTAGAGTTAGAAGGACAAAAGTATTACAGACTCTACGACATACAAGGCAGGCTTTTGAAGCAAAATGTGATTAATGAGACAGAAGCGCAAGTAAGCTTCAGTTATCTTAGTCCATCAGTTTACTTATTGGTTGTCTATAATGACAGTCAAATTTTGAAAACATTTAAAATAATTAAAAATTAAAAAAATAGAGATCCAATGAAACTTGCACATACCCTTTTATTATTATTTGTGACTGTTACGTTTAAGGTATTTGCACAATCACCTGAAAAAATGAGTTACCAAGCTATTATTCGGGCACAGGATAATAGTTTAGTTGTGAATTCAAGAGTTAGTCTTAAAATTATTGTACATCAAGGTACAGCGGCAGGAACTAATGTTTATCAGGAAACACATGCTGTAAATACAAATACGAATGGTTTGGTCTCTCTTGAAATTGGAACAGGAACAGTTGTAACAGGTGATTTCAGTAAAATTGCTTGGGACAAAGGCCCTTATTATATCGAAACCCAAGTCGATGTAAAAGGAGGGACCAACTATAATATTACAGGAGTAACACAGCTTTTGAGTGTTCCATATGCATTATACGCAAAAACTGCAGGAGGAACATCAAGTACTCCATTTAGATCTGCAGTTATTTCATTTACTGCTACTAGAAATATTGCTGCTGGCGATGTGAATAATACAATAGAGTGCACAACAACATCTACTTTGACATTGACTTCAGATTTTGGAAGTATGGCAATAGGAGAGACAATCAATTTGGAAGCCCATAACGGTGCTGTGCTAACAGTTCAAGCAGCTTCGGGGGTTACATTAAATTATACTGCTGGTGGAAGCGGAAAGTTTACCAGTACCTCAGGAAATGTGAGATTTGGATTTCTTAGAAAAACAGGCACAAATTCCTATATTATATCAGGACAATGAAGCATTTAATTTATTTTTTACTTTTTTCAAGCGCGGTTTTTTCACAAAACTATCATTATGCGATTGATGAGGCTCCGGTTAAAACTACTCCTCCGGTAACGCCTGGCGTGAATAATCAGCAAGAAGAGATTGATTATTTTAATGCCTATTTGCTCCCAATTACACAAAAAGCAACTCTCCAGGCAGCTTTGGATAAATATGGTGCTGTAAGATTGGAAAAGGGCGATTATACTGGTGTTGATATCGTAATGAAAAGCAATCAGCGATTATACGGCCATCCAACGCTGACAAAGGTTTCAAATATTACAATAGCAGCAGGAAGTACAAATGTTCGCTTGGAAGATTTATTGCCAGCAGATAAGTTTGTAACATTTCAATCTGGCGGAGTAATTTCAAATTGTACTTTCAAGTCTATTAAATGGGCAATCTTAAAAGGTACAAATGTTATGGTAGAAAATTGTTCGTTTATAAATTATGGCGGACATATACAAATAGATTGCAGCCAGTCTGGATACTTTAGAAATAATAAGATAATTAAGCATCAATCGGGAACAGTATCTAATGTTCTTGTGATGAAAGGAAACAGTGCAACTCCTAGTTATGGAAATGTGCATCTGCATACCAATTTCTTAACACCTCATGGAGATACTTCTGATCTTGATAATTTGCAATCCTCTACTTTTGTAGGGATAGATGCAGAAAGCTGGAATTTTACTGGCGAAGGCACAAAAGCCATGTTTTTTGCAAAAAATATGGGCAATTTGAAAATAACAGATTTTGGAGGCGGAAATGGAGGTTCTCCTTTTAAGACTCCATCATATGATATCGATGCAGCAAATGTTTTCTTCTTAAATAAATATAACAATTACCCAACTGATGTATTATCATTAAGAACCAATATGTTTCTGGTAAACGGTATTGGTCCGTATATTAGAAAAGCAGGAACAGTTACAGGTTATGATCTTTTGGCCAATTTAGAGTTTAGTAATGCGATAAAATATAACGGAGTTGAGCAGACTACAGCAATGACAAATGCAACAACTGTAAAAAATCTTTCAACAACGATTCGCGGGACTCAATATACACCTTGGGCGCGACCAAATTGGGAAACATTGCCAGATCCGCTTGGAGCAAATTGGAAAACAGAAAGAGCGGGTAAAGCTGATCAAACCAGTTATATTCAAGGATTAATTGATTCTAAAGGAATTGCAGATTTGCCAGAAGGAATTTATTATATAAAATCTACTTTAAAAATTCCTCTTGACAATGCTCATGGTATTTTTGGAAAAGGAACTGGTAAAACCGCAATCGTTGGTTTAACGGATGATTTTCCTTTAATATCTCTTGTTGGAGGTAAAGACGGTAATTTTACGCTAGCCAATCTAACCTTACAGGGTGGAAGTGTCGGAGTATATGCTTCAACAGATTATGGAGCACAAAATATTGCCTATCAAAACATGAAATTTGTTGTTTTTAGGGATCAGAATTATGGGATTCATCTAAAAAAGACGGGAGGTTTTGATAATAATTTTCTAGAAAACCTTGGCTTTGTAAATTGTAATATTGGCTTTTTCCAAGATCCGACTGCTGGAAATAGCGGCGAGAATAACTCTGCTTACGTAGACAAAACAATGTTTTATAAAAATCAGTATATAAATTGTGGAACAGCGATTTCTATGCTGGCTACAAGAGCTGATAATTTGGATGCCTGGGTAGATTGTAAGTTTGATGGCGGTAAAACAGCTCTTACTTTAGCGGGACAGAATTACCCGATAATTGCAAATTCTGATTTCACTAATTTTAACGGTGTAAATGTATTAACGAGTAACTCAATTTCTATGTACAATGTAAATGTATATAATAATAAGAATACTGGTTCGACAATAGTATCATCTTACACTAATATTGAAGGATGCAGATTCTTGGATAGTTCGCCAATGTTTTCACCAATGTTGTATACGTCCTTAAACAATCATATTATTAATTCTGTAATTACTGGTGATGTTTTAGCTAATGTTCCGGCTAATAAAGGATTTGGAAAAGAATCGGCTGTATATAGTAATAGTTCGTTATTGTCAAATCCAACAATTAACAAATTGCTCGTAAATGTAAAAGAAGGAGTTTCGACAGTAATAATTAATGAAGCACCTACTCCTTATCCTCAACTTTTGGTAACACAATAAAAAATAAACACAAAGAAAATATACTTAGAATATTTTTTATAAAATTTTCACAATCAAAAAAAGACTGCTATTATTTTAATAGCAGTCTTTTTTTTGATTAAACAGTTATAGTAAATTGAAAAATCTTACAAATTGATAAAGTGTTTTTTAAATATAATTTTGGATTACTTCAATTTTTCACTTTTTGATCTTCAACTGCTTTAAATTATGGCCTTAGACCGTATAAACACGTGATTATTATCTTACAACATGAGGATTTTGAGACAATACTGGAGTGATCTGACAGCCTTAAAATGGCACATGTTGTATTTTATCGGATTTTAAAATCCGTTGAACAGATTTATTATTATAAACTCGAAACATTATATATTTTTGATCAAAATTTAAAATGAATGATAAAGAAAAATCGTCATTTAGCTTTAAACCTTGTTAATAATTGAATGGTTGCTAAGATAAGGTGATTTTTATGTAAAATAATTTTAAAAAAACAAATTATTGCCTTACATATAATTTTATTAAAAGTTGTGACGTTAACTCCAAAATACGAATTGTTTATATTTTTTATTTTTTATGAAATATAGTGTATACGAAAATATTAGAAAGATAAGAGAATTAAAAAATTTTACTAGAGAATATGTGGCTGCTGAATTAAAAATGAGTACCAGCGGTTATGGTAAAATTGAGAGAGGCGATGTTGATTTAACTGTGTCTAAATTAATTGAAATTTCAAAGGTTTTAGAGGTCTCAATTGAGTTCATATTTAAATTCGATGTTTCAATTTTCTTTAGTGAAACTAGATAAAATCTCTTCCCGTAATTTGTTGAATATTATAAAAGAAACTTAGAAAGTTTAAAATAGTAATAAAAAAATAAGGTCATGGAAAATTACCACTTAAGAATTAAAGAGTATCGGTTACAGAATAATCATACTCCAGAATATGTAGCGATTCAGATGGAAATGAGCGTAAAAACATATGAGAAAATTGAAAATGGAATGATCGATCTTAAATTATCAAAACTGGATCGATTAGTTAAAATCCTAGGCATTAAAAAAAGCCAGATCTTCGAATTAGAAAATTAATATTCTACCCATAACCATCTAATTATTCATGAAAAAAAGAGTTTCAAGTTAGATGTAATTACTTTAAAACTCTTTTTTTCTTTTTTTATTATTTGTGTTTTACTTTTAAAACATATCCTAAAGATTCTAAAATTAATACATAATGCGTTTTTGTAATATCTTTGACAACTGCATTCTGATCGCAGAAGGGGCCAGAGTTTAAATGTATCTTGTCTCCAATTTGATATTGCATAACAGATATTTCTGAAGCTGTATCTCCAGTATTAAGCCATTCTTTAATAGTTGCGATTTCTTGATCTTTTACGACAGCATGTCTTCCAAGCCAAAATAAAAATCGAACGACGCCAGGAGAATGGAATACAAGATTTCTATCTTTTTCTGCTAGTTGTACAAATATGTAATGATTAAACAATGGCACTTCTACTTTTACTTTCCTATCTGATCTTTGCTGCACTTTTTTGATGACAGGGCAATAACAGTTTATATTAAACTTGCTTAATTGTTCTGCAGCTCTTTTTTCCCACTTAGGTTTGGTGTATACTACATACCATTTCATAATTGTAACTGTATTAAATGTATTTGTAAATAGTTAGTTGTTTTTAAAAAAAGATAACCTTTTGTACTGGTAAATAATCTTTTTTAATCTTTGAAAAAAATAGCATTCCGAGATAGATAATATTGAGATTCTGATTTCTTTTTAAAGAAGAATTTTTTAGTTCTAGTGGTTAATAGAACTTAGAAAAATGACCTTTATAGGTATCAGACATTTTATCTATAAACTAAGTGGTAAATTTAATTCCAAGGCTCAAAAATTATAGATGCTTTTTATAGTAAAATTTCCTTATTAAGGACATTTAACGCCAAAAAACAAATTACTCATCTACTGTATTAGTATAATTTTATCTTAAATTATTATAGTGAATATATTGTTTGTATAGCTCTAAATTTTGTTTTTTCAATACTAGAATTTAAATCATTTTAGAGCAGTCAAAAACTATAATTTATTAAAATTTATACCATTTATTTTTTCTTTTTTGAGTAGTTAGAATGTAACTATTCACGGGGAACCCTTTTTTAAAATTTTAAAAAAAGCGTCGAAACCCCAGTAAAATGGTTAAGTACAATTTTTGGAAATCATACTACATTAACAAACCTATTTTTAAATTTAAAACATTAAGCAGATGAGAACTGGAATTACATTTAGTGCTTTTGATTTGTTACATGCGGGGCACGTTAAAATGCTTGAAGAAGCAAAACAACATTGTGATTATTTAATTGTTGGTCTACAAACAGATCCAACATTAGATCGCCCAACTAAAAATAAACCAACACAGACTGTAGTGGAACGCTACATACAGTTAAAAGCGTGTAAGTTTGTTGATGAAATTGTTCCTTATGCTACGGAGCAGGATTTAGAAGATATTTTGAAAGCATTTGCTTTAGACGTTCGAATTTTAGGTGACGAATATAAAGACAGAGATTTTACTGGAAGAAAATATTGCGAAGAAAAAGGAATTGAGCTGTATTTTAATACCAGAGATCATCGTTTTTCGAGCACAAATCTTCGTAACGAAGTGTATCAGAAAGAAGTTTTAATGCACTCAAATGGCAATTAGTATAGTTACACATGTAGTTTTAACGGGAGGGATTGGAAGCAGATTGTGGCCTCTTTCCCGAAAAACACTGCCAAAGCAATATCTCGAACTGTTTGAGGGAGAATCGCTCTTTGAAAAGACGGTGGTTCGTAATAAGAATATTTCTGATAAGACAATAGTTGTCGGAAATATTGAAAATTACAAAATGAGTAATGCTATAATGTCTAAATTTGGTAAGCCATTTACGCATATTGTAGAAGCCGTTCCTCGCAATACAGCTGCGGCGATTGCATTTGCAGCATTTGCATCTGAACCTGAAGATATTTTGCTGATTACGCCATCGGATCATATTATTGATGGAAAAAGTTCTTATACGCTGGCTTTACAACAGGCGATTACATTAGCCAATCAAGATTTTCTTGTAACTTTCGGAATAAAACCAACTAAACCAGAAACAGGCTATGGTTATATCGAATTTGATAAAGAAAATGTCATTGCTTTTCATGAAAAACCTGATTTAGAAACAGCGAAGACATATCTTAAAAAAGGAAACTATTTTTGGAACAGCGGTCTTTTTTGTTTCAAAGCTGAAAAGTTTTTAAAAGAGCTTGAAAGACAAGAACCAGAAGTGTATTGGACATCTAAAATAGCCTGGGAGGCCAATAAAGAGGGGTTCTTAGATTATGAATTGTCTTTAAACATTCCTTCCATAAGTATTGATTATGCTGTAATGGAACGAAGTGAAGATATTAAAGTTGTGCCCGCTCAGTTTCAATGGTCAGATTTAGGTTCTTTCGAATCGGTTTATGATTACTTAGTTCATAAAGATCATCCGATAGATGCAAACCGAAATATTGTAATAGGAACTTCAATGCATACTACCTTTATTGGTGTCAAAAATTGTATATTAATTTATACTTCAGATGCTTTAATGGTTTTGCAAAAAGAAAATTCTCAGGAAGTGAAACAAGTCTATCAGCAGTTGGAGTCTATTGCTTCCCCTTTGTTGTAAATTGACTATTAAGAAAAATAATCAAAAGTCTCGATAAAATAAAAACTGACTACAATGATTGATAAAAATTCTATAATATATATCGCAGGACATAAAGGAATGGTTGGAAGTGCCGTTTGGAGAACACTTACAGCAAAAGGTTACAACAATCTTATCGGAGCTTCGAGCAAAGAATTAGATTTAAGAGACCAAGTTGCAGTTCGAGATTTTATTCAGACAGTTAAACCGGATGTAATTATAGATGCTGCTGCAAAAGTAGGAGGGATTTTAGCAAACAATGATTTTCCGTTTCAATTTTTGATGGAAAATATGCAGATTCAAAATAATCTTATCAATGAAGCGCATCATTCGGATGTAGAAAAATTTATCTTTTTAGGAAGTTCTTGTATTTATCCAAAATTAGCCCCACAGCCCTTGAAGGAAGAATATCTGTTGACTGCTTCTTTAGAAAAAACAAACGAATGGTATGCTTTAGCAAAAATTACAGGAGTAAAATTATGCGAAGCTATTCGCAAACAATTTGGAAAAGATTTTGTGAGTTTGATGCCGACAAATTTATACGGTATTCATGACAATTTTGACCTAACCAGTTCTCACGTTCTGCCAGCTATGATTCGCAAATTTCACGAAGCTAAAGAAAGTAACAATTCACCAGTAATACTTTGGGGAAGCGGTAATCCGATGCGTGAATTTTTATTTGTCGATGATATGGCAGAAGCAGTAGTTTTTGCTTTAGAAAATGAACTTCCAGAGCATTTATACAACATTGGAACAGGAGAAGATTTAACCATTAAGGAATTGGCTCTAACCATACAAAAAATTGTTGGTCATACCGGAGAATTGATCTGGGATGAAAGCAAACCAGATGGAACTCCACGAAAATTAATGGATGTTTCTAAAATGCATCATATTGGATGGAAACATCAAGTAAATCTAGAAGAAGGAATTCAAAAAACTTACGATTGGTTCCTAGAAAATATTAAAAATCTAAAACAAAAGAGTTACTAACTACAGATTCTTTTGATCTAGAAATCTTCAATAAAAACTTTACAGTTAAGACTTTATAAAACTTGCAACATTGCAACACAATGCCTTTGTGCCTTATAATAACATTATGACTCTATTAAAAAAAACAGCGTTCATTACGGGAGTGACAGGACAAGACGGTGCCTATTTAAGTGAATTTTTATTAGAAAAGGGCTACATCGTACACGGATTAAAGAGACGTACTTCGATGTTTAATACAGATCGAATAGATCATTTATATCAAGATCCTCATATCGAACACAGAGATTTTATCCTGCATTATGGAGATATGACAGACAGCACAAATTTAACTCGCCTGATTCAGGAAATTCAGCCAGACGAAATCTACAATTTGGCAGCGATGAGCCATGTAGCAGTTTCATTTGAAACTCCAGAATATACAGGAAATGTAGATGCTTTAGGAACCTTAAGAATTCTAGATGCAGTTCGCTTGCTGGGATTAGAAAAAAAGACAAGAATTTATCAGGCGTCAACTTCAGAATTGTATGGAAAAGTACAAGAAGTACCACAGACAGAAACTACTCCTTTTTATCCAAGATCTCCTTATGCAGTGGCCAAAATGTACGCATTTTGGATTACAGTAAATTATAGAGAAGCTTATGGAATGTATGCTTGCAACGGCATTTTATTTAACCACGAATCGCCTATTCGTGGAGAAACTTTTGTAACCCGTAAAATTACTAGAGCAACGGCAAGAATCGCTTTAGGATTACAGGACAAATTATACTTGGGTAATCTAGACGCACAGCGTGACTGGGGGCATGCTAAAGATTATGTTAGAATGATGTGGATGATTTTGCAGGCCGATAAGCCGGAAGACTGGGTTATTGCTACAGGAAAAACAACTCCAGTTCGTGAATTTGTGAGAATGAGTTTTGCCGAAGTAGGAATAGAAATAGCCTTTAAAGGGCATGGAGTAGAAGAAAAAGGTTTTGTAGTATCATGCAGTAATCCTGATTATCAAATCGCTGAAGGAACAGAGGTATTGGCTGTTGATCCAAATTATTTTAGACCTACAGAAGTAGATTTATTAATTGGTGATCCAACTAAAGCGAAAACAAAATTAGGCTGGGAGTGTCAATATGAGCTGCCTGAATTGGTGCAGGAAATGATGCAGTCTGATTTGAAATTGATGAGAAAAGAACAGCTTTTGAGAGAATGCGGTTTTACTATAATGAACTACTACGAATAATAGACCAAGACAAATAGATTTAGATAATCAACATTTTTTCTGCCCATAAAATATATTTAAATGAAAATCAAAAATATTTGTTGCTTAGGTGCTGGTTATGTAGGCGGTCCCACTATGTCAGTTATCGCATTAAAATGTCCGGAAATTAACGTTACTGTTGTCGATTTAAACGAAAAGCGTATTGCCGCTTGGAATGATGAAGATTTAGATAAATTACCTGTTTACGAGCCAGGACTATCAGATGTTGTTCGTGAGGCGAGAGGCCGTAATTTATTTTTTTCTACAGAAGTTGATAAAGCTATTGAGGAAGCCGATATGATCTTTATAGCGGTAAATACTCCAACAAAAACATATGGCGAAGGCAAAGGAATGGCAGCTGATTTAAAATTTGTTGAATTGTGTGCCAGACAAATAGCCAGAATTGCTAAAAATGATAAAATTATTGTTGAAAAATCCACACTGCCTGTCCGCACGGCCGAGACGTTACAGACTATATTAGACAGCACGGGAAATGGTGTAAAATTTGAAGTGCTTTCTAATCCTGAGTTTTTGGCCGAAGGAACGGCAATTGATGATTTATTAAATGCAGACCGTGTTTTAATTGGTGGCAAACAGACAGAAAGTGGCCAGAAAGCAATTCAATGTCTGGTAGATATTTATTTGAATTGGCTGTCTCCAAAACAAATTCTTACCACAAATGTCTGGTCTTCAGAATTGTCAAAATTAACTGCAAATGCTTTTTTGGCACAAAGAATTTCTTCCATCAATGCCTTATCTGCTTTATGCGAAGTTACCGAAGCTGATGTTGATGAAGTTGCTGCAGCGATTGGAACTGATAGCAGAATTGGTTCTAAGTTTCTTAAAGCTTCAGTAGGTTTTGGTGGTTCTTGTTTTCAAAAAGACATTTTAAACTTAGTGTATTTATGCCGCTACTTCAATTTACCAGAAGTGGCAAATTATTGGGAGCAGATCATTATTCTAAATGATCATCAAAAATACCGATTTGCAAAAAGAATCATTACGTCCCTTTTTAATACTGTAAGCGGAAAAAAAATAACTTTTTTAGGCTGGGCTTTTAAAAAAGATACCAATGATACGCGTGAATCTGCAGCAATTTATGTAGCGGAATATTTAATTGAAGACGGTGCAGAAATTCATATTTACGACCCTAAAGTTTCTCAAGAACAGATTACAGAAGATATGCGTTACTTATGGACATTAAAAGGCTATACAGATCAAAGGATTGAATCAAAATTGAAACAGATTTTTGTGTATCAATCGCCTGAAGAAGCTTGTCATCAGGCACATGCTATCGCTGTTTTGACAGAATGGGATGAGTTTAAAACTTACGATTGGAATTCTATTTATGAAAATATGTATAAACCAGCATTTGTTTTTGATGGACGCAATATTCTCGATGCAGCGAAATTAGCCTCAATAGGTTTTATAATTAAAGGAATTGGAAAAGGTTAAAATTTTCAATTACAAGAGGATATCACTTTTTAACTTTTAAATCGATTTCTTGAAAGATACTTTGATAAAATTTAAACAGCACCCAAAATACAGTACCATACTCAATTGGAGTAAGTTGATTTCTGTTACCGGTGGCGCTCAGATTCTTTTGCAGGCCATTGGATTCTTAAGCGGTATTTTAATTATACGATTATTGCCTGTTGAAGAATATGCATTGTATACTTTGGCCAATACAATGCTGGGAACTATGACCGTTTTAGCAGATGGCGGAATTTCTACAGGTGTAATGGCACAAGGAGCAAAAGTTTGGAAAGAAAAAGAAAAACTAGGAATGGTTTTGTCTACTGGATTGGACTTACGAAGAAAATTTGCCATAGGAAGTCTTGTTGTGGCAACGCCTATTTTGATTTATTTATTATATCATAATGGGGCTTCCTGGCTGACAACAGTACTTATCGTACTTTCTTTGATTCCTGCTTTTTTTGCAGCATTATCGGATACATTATTAGAGATAGTTCCAAAACTGCATCAAGATATTCTGCCATTACAGAAAAATCAAGTAGCAGTAGGATTAGGAAGACTTTTGCTTACTACATTGACAATTTTTATTTTCCCTTGGGCTTTTATCGCAATCTTGGCGAGCGGAATTCCAAGAATTTTAGGAAATATAAAATTGAAAAAAATAGCGCATCAATTCGCTGATAAAGATCAGAAATCAGATCCAGTTATTAAAAGCGAAATAATGCAGATGGTTAAAAAAATTCTTCCTGGAGCAATTTATTACTGTGTTTCGGGACAAATTACAATCTGGTTAATTTCAATCTTTGGTAAAATTGAGTCGGTTGCACAATTGGGGGCTTTAGGAAGATTTGCAGTGCTGCTTTCTTTATTTAATGTTATAGTTGGAACCTTAATAATTCCAAGATATGCCAGACTTATCGAAGAGAAAGCTCTTTTATTGAAAAGGTTTATTCAGATTTTATTTTTGCTGGCTATTTTAATGTGTGCTTTTACAGTTTTAACCTATTTATTCTCAGATCAATTGCTTTGGATTTTAGGTGAAAATTATTATGGTCTTAGAGATGAATTAGTTTTAAATATTGCAGGCACCTGTGTTGGCCTTATCGGAGGAGTATGTTTTGCACTTTACACCAGTAGAGGCTGGGTTATAAATCCTGTATTCTCTATTTCTATTAGTGTAATTTCTATAGCGGCCGGTGCATTTCTTTTTAATGTAGGAAGCTTATACGGAGTACTGCTATTTAATCTTTTTCTAGCTGCTGTTCAAGTTGTTTTACATGGTGGTTATTGTCTAATAAAAATTATAAATATTAAATGAAATCAGCTGTTTGTACGCTCTTTGAAGGAAATTATCATCATGGTTTAGCGGCATTATCCAATTCTCTTTTTAATAATGGTTTTAGAGGAGACTTCTTTGTTGGTTTTAGAGGGGCACTTCCTCCATGGGCAAATGATGCTTATGCAAATGACGACCTGAATTGGGAGAATGGTAAAACCTTAAATATAGCTGAAGATTACAAAATACACTTTCTTCCAATTGTAACAGATTGGCATTTAGCAAATTTAAAACCAGATTTCATGTTAGATCTTTGGTCTAAAAGTGCTAAAAACACAGAATCACTGTTTTATTTTGATCCTGATATTGTAATAAAATGCAGCTGGTCATTTTATGAAAAATGGGCTGGTTTTGGAGTTGCATTAGTTCATGAAATTATAGCAAATGATTGTCCCCCAAACCATCCAAGAAGAGGAATTTGGAAAGAAGCCATTGATAAAATTGACATGAAAATTGAAAGAGATGTTCATTCTTATATTAATTCGGGTTTCTGCGGTGTGACAAAAACCAACATCGAATTCTTAGAAACTTGGTCAAAAGTAATTCAGGCTTTTATTCATTCTTTTGGTTTTAGCATTACACATTTTGATTTTAAAAACTTTAAGCCTTGGGACATTTATTTTGCCGGCGATCAGGATGCTTTCAATATCGCAGCAATGTGCAGTAAATCGCCACTGTCTGAAATGGGACCAGAAGCAATGGACTTTATTCATGGCGGTTTTACAATGTCTCATGCGGTGGGTGGGCCAAAACCTTGGGACAAGCACTTTATAAAATCGGCATTGAAAGGAATTCCGCCTTCATTTCCTGATAAATTTTACTGGAGTTATGCTGGATTTCCCACCGCTTCTTGCAGTAAAAACAAGATTAAAGTAAAACAAATGAGTATTAAGATTGCTTCGTTAATTGGAAGGTTTTATAGAAAATATTAAAATGAACGGATTTTTCTCTGAATTACGATTATATATCTGTAATAATTTTATCGCCCATTTTCCTAGTCACAGAGTAAGACTGTGGTTTTATAGAAAAGTAATGAAATTTAGTATCGGAACCGGAACAACCATATTCATGAAATGTAAGTTTGATTGTGCCGGCGGATTAAAAATAGGAAATGATTCCTGTATTAATGCCAATTGCCGTTTAGACGCTAGAGGATTTTTAGAAATTGGAAACTGTGTGTCGATTTCAGAAGATGTTATTTTTCTAACTGCAGATCATAGCGAAGAACTTCTTGAAACTTCCAATAGAGAAAAAAAAGTTACAATAGGCGATTACGTTTGGATTGGAACAAGAGCGATGATTTTGCCTGGTGTTAATGTTGGAAAAGGTGCTGTTGTAGCGGCAGGTGCTGTTGTATCTCGAAACGTAGAAGATCTAGCTGTTGTGGGTGGTGTTCCTGCAAAATTCATTAAACACCGTCCTGAGAATTTTGATTATAAAGCAAACTATAAACGCTTATTTCAATAAATACTTTACATGCCTTTTACCTATTTTTTTCAGCAGTCTTTATTTGTTCTTCAGGTACGTTACTTCAATAAAATTGGAAGTCTTTTTAGAAAAATCGGGCTTCGGTTTCAAGGAATGAAAATTGGAAGCGGAGTAGATATTCCTAAAATCTATACAATTTGGCCTCATCAGGTTTCACTTGGAAAAAACTGTATTCTAGAACGTGGTATCTACTTTAAGTATGCAGGAATCTGGAGTAAAGGCCCTTCAATTATTATCGAGGAAGAAGTTTTTATAGGAGCAGGATGTGAGTTTAATATCAACTGCGGTATTCAAATATCCAAATATTCCAATATTGCTTCAGGATGTAAGTTCATCGATCACGATCACGGTACCGAAGCAGGAAAACTAATTGGTCCACAGCCTTCCATTAAAGCCGAAATATTTTTAGGACAAGATGTTTGGTTAGGCTGCAATGTAGTTGTTTTAAAAGGGGTTCAAATCGGCGAAGGCTCTATTATAGCAGCAGGAGCGGTAGTCACAAAATCAATACCAGCCAATCAAATATGGGGCGGTGTTCCAGCAAAATTTATAAAAAACCGAATTTAAATATAGAAATCATGAAAATAACAGTTATTATACCAACCTATGAACGGCCTGATTTTTTAAGAGAAACCCTAGAGTCTGTTTGGGCTCAAACAGTTTTACCAGATGAAATTGTTATTGGTGATGATTCAAAGAGTGATGTAACAGCCGAACTTGTGGCTAATGAACTTAGTAAAATTAGTCCAGTGCCTATCAAATACTATCATCACAAACCATCATTGTTAGAAGTGAAAAATGTTGATTTTCAATACAGACATGCTACAGGTGATTTGGTTTTGCATTTACATGATGACGATCCGATTTATCCAAATTGTATTGAAGATTTAAGAAGACCTTTTTTAGAACATCCTGAAATAATTGCAAGTTTTGGCAAACAAAGAATCATTAACGAAGACGGAACTTATATAGAAAATCCAGAATTAGTTAATGACGATTATTTTAGAACTCCAGACAGAGAAGGAATCGTTGATGGATTTATTGCAGGTGCTGTAACAATGTTTCCAAACAACTCGTTTCTTGTACGTAGAGATGCAGTAGTTTCAATAGGGTATTCGGATAAAGGTAGAGCTGGAAAGGCGACTGATTTCTATTTCGGCCTTCAATTAGGAAAACTTGGAAAACCATTTTATTTCGTAAACAAATTTACTGCTAAGTGCCGTATTGTAAAAGAATCACAATCTAGAACAGCGACTTCGGACAATGCCTATAGAATGATCAAAATTTTATTTGAAGACTGTAGTAAAGATCAATTGCAGATTCCTGAAATTGAAAAATCTATCCGCAATAATATCCCAATGGCCATAACTGTTGCCGCAAGGGTAAAAGATAAAAAGAACGCTTTTAAATGGCTTTTCTCTAAATATTACAGAAACAAATTAATAGGGCCAAGAGGTATCAAAAGAATTATTCTGGCAGTAAATCCGTTTTAAAATAAAAGGTATGACATCTAATAAAAAGGAATTCGATTATTTAATAGTAGGTGCAGGTTTATTTGGTTCTGTTTTTGCCCACGAAGCCAAAAAGAAAGGAAAAAAATGTTTGGTAATAGACAAACGTAACCACTTAGGAGGAAATGTTTACTGTGAAAATGTTGAAGACATAAATGTTCATAAATACGGAGCTCATATTTTTCATACCAGCGACAAAAGAATTTGGGATTATGTGAATAATCTGGTGGAGTTTAACCACTATGTCAACAGTCCGATTGCCAATTATAACGGAGAACTTTTTAATCTTCCTTTTAATATGAATACGTTTTACCAATTGTGGGGTGTGAAAACTCCGGAAGAGGCAAAAAATAAGATTGAAGAAGAAATAAAAGAATTAAACATTACCAATCCTCAAAACCTAGAAGAGCAGGCCATTTCTCTAGTTGGAAAAGACATTTATTTTAAGCTGATTAAAGGTTATACCGAAAAACAATGGGGACGAAAGGCTACAGACTTACCCGCTTTTATTATTAAAAGACTTCCTGTCCGCTTTACTTTCGATAATAATTATTTCAACGATAAATATCAAGGTATTCCAATTGGAGGTTATAATAAATTAGTCGAAGCTTTATTGGATGGCGTAGAAACAATGACCGATCAAGACTATTTTGAAGATAATGAAAAATGGAACGCTAAAGCCGAAACTGTAGTATTTACTGGCAGAATCGATGAGTTTTACGGATTTAAATATGGCAAGCTGAATTACAGAAGCCTTAAATTCGAAAATCAAACTTTAGATACCGAGAACTTTCAAGGAAATGCTGTTGTCAACTATACAGATTCTGAAACTCCTTATACAAGAATCATCGAGCATAAACATTTTGAATTCGGAAAACAGAAAAAAACGGTAATCACCAAAGAATACCCGCAGGAATGGGAAGAAGGCAAGGAACCTTATTATCCAGTCAATGATACATTAAATAACGAATTGTTTACAAAATACAAACAATTAGCTGATCAAGAAACGAATGTGATTTTTGGAGGACGTTTGGCAGAATACAAATATTACGACATGCATCAAATAATTGGTTCTGCATTAAAAAAAGCCTCAGATTTAATATAAGCGAAGTCAGAAAACAACATGAAAATCCTTTTTATCTGTGGCTCATTAGAACCAGGTCGTGACGGAGTTGGAGATTACACCCGTCGTTTGGCAGGAGAATTAATACAGCAGGGATATGAAATTGCCTTACTAGCATTGCATGATTTTAGTGCCAATGAAATTGTACAAGAATTTCAACAATCTGAAGGAAGTAAAATAACTGTAGTTCGAATTCCAAATAAAATGGAATCAAAAATACGTTACGCAAAGGCAAAACAATTTGTAACTGATTTTAATCCGGAATGGATTAGTTTACAGTATGTTCCATTTTCCTTTCAAGAAAAAGGATTACCATTTGGACTTGCAGGACATTTAGCCCAAATAAGTCAAGGCCGAAAATGGCATATTATGTTTCATGAGCTTTGGGTTGGCATGGACAAAGAATCTTCCTTCAAACATAAGATTTGGGGTAATTTACAGCAATACATTGCCCGAGAGGTAATAAAAAAAACAGCCGCTCGTAAAATTCATACACAATCAAGGTTTTACCAATTTCAATTAGAAAAAATAGGCTGTAAGGCTTTGTATCTTCCGCTTTTTGGAAATATTGAAGTAATTAAAAGTGAAGTTTTGGCTAAAGCCAAAGATACTTTGAGCTTTATAATTTTTGGAACCATTCATCCAAATGCCCCTGTTAAAGAGTTTATTTCAGAATTATCAAAATATGGACAAAATGCCAATCTTAAAGTAGAATTAAACTTTATTGGAAGATGTGGATCTGAATTGGATCACTGGCAAGCAGTCTGCAAAGACCAAAATATTGATTTTAATATATTGGGAGAACAAGACGCAGCAACAATTTCAAAAGTTTTGCAAAATGCTGATTGGGGAATTAGTACAACGCCATGGAGACAAATTGAAAAAAGCGGTACTGTGGCAGCAATGCTTGAACATGGTTTAGATGTGATCTGTGTTGCAAGACCTTGGACTCCAAACGGAAAAATACCATCAGTTAATTTAAATGGTATTTCAGAATATAAAGAAAATCAATTAGCAAGTATGCTTAATATTTTCAAATCAAACAACTCAAAAGTAGGTCTTAAAAAGATTGCAGATAGTTTTATAGAAGCTCTAGATTATAAATAATTAGCAATGAAAATAATATTATCCCATCCAACAGGTAATTCTAATGTTCGCGCTGTAGCAGAAAAATTAGCTGAACAAAACAACTTACTTAGGTTTCATACTTCAATCGCCATTTTTCCAGATAGTTATTGGACTAGATTAAGCCATTTTTCTTTTTTGAAAGAATTAAAAAGAAGAACTTTTAAAACTGGATTAAAGAAATACATTAGTACTTCACCGTGGAATGAGCTTTCAAGAATGCTGTTTTCAAAACTGGGAGTTAAGGTTTTTACTGCTCATGAAACAGGCTTATTTTCCATCGATAAAGTGTATCATAAACTGGATTCTAAAGTAGCTAATACTTTAAAAAATGCAAAAAAAAACGGAGTTACTGCGGTTTATGCTTATGAGGATGGAGCTTTAGAAACGTTCATTCAAGCAAAACAATTGGGATTAACTTGTATTTATGATCTACCAATTGCCTACTGGGAAACAGGAAGAAAACTAATGCAGGAAGAAGCAGCACGTCTGCCGGCTTGGGCAAAAACTCTTGGAGGCGGTATCTTAGACAGCGAAGCTAAATTAGAACGAAAACGTAAAGAATTAGAATTAGCCGACATTGTAATTGGGCCAGGATCATTTGTTCTTAATTCTTTGCCAGAATGGTCTCTGGATAAAATAAAAATTGTTTCTCCTTTTGGGTCTCCAAAAAATAATGCCACCACTCAATTAAGTGTCAAAAGTACAGACAAACCGCTCAGAGTACTTTTTGTTGGTTCAATGGGACAGCGAAAAGGTCTGGGAGATTTGTTTGAAGCATTTAACATGTTGAAAGATTTACCAGTAGAATTGGTTGTCTTAGGATCTTTACAGGCTCCAATGGAATTTTATACTTCACAGTTGGCCACTTTTACCTATGAACCTGGACGTTCACACGATGAGGTTTTAAAATTAATGAGAACCTGTGATGTATTCTGTCTTCCATCTATTGTAGAAGGAAGAGCACTGGTTATGCAGGAAGCCATGAGTCAGGGATTGCCCATTATAATTACACCAAACACAGGAGGCGAAGATTTAGTAATTGAAGGAGAAACAGGTTTTCTGGTTCCTATTCGTTCTCCAAAAGCAATCGTCGAAAAAATTAAATGGTTTGTAGAAAACAGAGACAGAATTCCTGCAATGGGCGAGAAAGCGGCAGAACATGCCCAAAATTATACATGGGATAATTATAGCGAAACGATTATTGGACAACTAAAAACAATATTGAAATAGTGCTAAATAATTATAAAAAATATCAGGCAGATACTGCAAGCCTAATAGAATTGGAAAATTTTGACGCCAAGGCTACTATAGAAAAAGATCCTTACAGCACATTAAAAATGGCTATTTGGGCCTATTTTTTTCTTTGGATTTTTGAAGGGGCTCTGCGTAAATGGGTTTTGCCAAGTTTGGCTACACCGCTGCTGATTGTTCGTGATCCTATCGCAATTTATTTAATTGCAAGAGCGATGTATCTCAAAGTCAAATTTACAAATGGTTATATCGTTTTTGCCAGTATCATAACTCTTCTATCGCTAATAATTACCATTACTTTTGGTCATGGTAATTTATTTGTAGCTATTTATGGTGCAAGGATTATGATGCTTCACTTTCCTTTAATCTTTATTATCGGAGCTGTTTTTACCAAAGAAGACATTTTAAAAATGGGACGTGTGTTATTAGCAATTAATATCTTCATGACTTTAATTGTCTATCTCCAATTCAGCAGTCCGCAATCTGCTTTTATCAATATTGGTTTAGGCGGAGAAGGAAGTTCGGGCTTTTCAGGTGCAATGGGATATTTTAGACCGCCTGGGACTTTTTCTTTCATTACAGGATTATCCTCTTTTTACATTATGGTTTCTGTATATGTGTTTTACTTCTGGTTATCAGGCGAAAAAATAGCTAAGGTTTTGCTTTACGCAAGTACACTGGCTTTAATTTTTAGTTTACCCTTAACAGTAAGTAGAACTGCAGTAGGAGGAGTGGCTTTAGTTGGTCTTTTTGCTTTAATGGGATCTGCAACTAGTTTTAAAACAATTATAAGAATCGTTTTAACCATTTTCGCACTCTTTATCTTATTTACCATTTTACAAAAAACGACAACGGTATTTAATTTAGGAACCGAAGTTTTCATGAGCAGGGTTGATACAGCCAGTGAACAAAGCGGTGGATTTGAGGAATCTTTCTTTTCAAGAGCCATAGACGGTTTTGTCGAACCAATTGTAAGACTGTTAAAAATGCCTTTTTTTATTGGTAATCTTGGAATGGGAACCAATGCAGGAGCACAAATGCTTTCTGGAAGCAATGGATTTCTAATTGCCGAAGATGAGCTGAGTAGGATTGGCGGAGAACAGGGGCTTCTTTTAGGCGGTATTATTATTATGCTTCGTTTAGGTTTAGCTTTGAGTTTGTTTATGAAGTCAATTAGACTGCCACAAGAAGACAAACTTCTTCCTGTAATTTTTTGCGGTACAGCATTGTTTTCTCTTACTCAAGGACAATGGGCACAACCTAGTATGCTGGGATATTCGGTCATGGTGACCGGACTTTTATTAGCAGGCATAAACAAGAACACGAAACCTCTTTAGATGAAAATCGTACTTTTTACACATCCTTCGTTTTTAGGACACCAAAGTATGCCTCGTTATGCCAATATGCTTTTTGACGGAATGGAAGAGCGTGAGCATGAAGTGATAATCTGGAGTCCAAAGGCTCGATTTTATAAACTCAGCGTTTTTAGTTTTTTAAAAAAATGGTTTGGTTATATCGATCAGTATATTGTATTTCCAATCGAGGTAAAATTTAAACTGCTGCATGCTTCAAAAGATACTCTTTATGTTTTTGCAGACCAGGCTTTAGGCCCTTGGGTTCCTTTAGTGAAAAACAAAAAACATGTAGTACATTGCCATGATTTTTTAGCCCTAAAATCGGCTTTGGGAAAAATTCCCGAAAATCCAACATCGTTTTCTGGTAAGAAATATCAAAACTATATTAGAAACGGTTTTTCAAAAGGAAAAAATTTCATCTGCATTTCAAAAAAAACACAAGAAGATCTTCAAGAATTGCATCAAGGCAGGATTGTAAAATCGGCAGTCTGCTATAACGGGTTGAGCCGTCCTTTTTATTCATTATCACCTTTTGAATCTCGAAAAGTATTAGAAGAAAAGCTAAAAATGAAACTGTCTGAAGGTTACATTTTGCACATTGGAGGAAATCAATACTATAAAAATAGAAAAGGTGTAGTTGAGATTTATGATGCTTGGAGAAGTAAAACCCTAAAAAAAATAAAACTGCTTTTAATTGGGGAAGAGCCAACTCAAGAATTAATTGAATTGAGACAAAAATCATTGTTTAAAGACGATATTCATTTTGTTACCAACTTAGAAGATCAATATATCAACAATGCCTATTCTGGAGCACTCTGCCTGTTGTTTCCTTCTTTAGACGAAGGTTTTGGCTGGCCAATCATAGAAGCAATGGCTTCAGGATGTCCAGTAATTACAACCAACAGATCTCCAATGAATGAAGTAGGCGGTTCGGCAGCTTTTTATATTGATAAAAAACCTTCCGATTCTAAATCGCAGGAGAAATGGAAAGAAGATTCAGTAAAAATTTTAGATAAACTTATTTCTCTTGATGAAGTAAAATCAAAAGAATTAATAGAGAAATCAATACAGCAATCCAAAAAATTTACCACAGAGAATTCTTTGAATGCTATCGAATCTATTTATAAAGAAATTAACCAAATTGTATGAAAGTAATCCATTATATAGCCAGTATTGATAAAAGCGGGGGCGGTACAACTGAGTATATGCGTTTGCTTAGTAAAGTATTAAAAAATGATATGACCTTCAGTATTGCTACTGGAATTTCCAAAGATCCTATTGCCATTGAAGGAGTTCCTGTGAAATTTTTTAATAATAAAATGTCAAGATGGTTTTCTTTAATGAGAGAATACAGAACTTTTCTTCAAGCTGAAGATCCGGATATTGTTCATATTAATGGAATTTGGAGCCCTCAAAATTGGGGTTTTCAAAAGCAGGCACAAAAGCTCGGAATCAAAGTAGTGGTTTCGCCACACGGAATGCTGGAACCTTGGATCCTGGCACACAATCCGTTAAAGAAAAAAATTGCATTGTTCTTATATCAAAAGACTGCTATCAAGAGATCTGTCTGCCTTCATGCTACTGCTAAAATGGAAGCAGAAAATATTAAGGCTTTAGGTTTTAAAAATCCGATTCATATTATTCCAAATGGCATTTATCTGAGAGATGTAAAAAAAATCAAAGAGAATTACGGAACAAAAAAAATGATTTTTATGTCCCGAATTCATCCTAAAAAAGGTATCGAGATGCTTATTGATGCCTGGAGAACCAGTAATACAGAAGGATGGACCCTTGAAATTGCAGGAAGCGGAGAAGATGAATATGTAGCTGGTTTAATTCAAAGTATTGAAGATTTAGAAAATGTTCGTTTTGTTGGAGCAAAATATGGTGAAGAAAAATGGGATTTCCTGCGATCTGCAGATGTAATGGTTTTACCGACACACAGTGAAAATTTCGGAATTGTCGTGGCAGAAGCTTTAGCGGTTGCAGTTCCAGTTATAACGACTCACGGAACGCCTTGGGAAGATTTAGAAATACACAAATGCGGCTGGTGGATTGATCTTTCGGTGCTGAATTTAGAAAAGACTTTGCTAAAAGTTTTTAATTCTTCTAATATGCTTTTAGAAATGATGGGCAAACACGGAAGAGAACTGATAATAGATAAATACGATATCAAACGAGTAGGAAAA
Source organism: Flavobacterium panacagri (assembly GCF_030378165.1). Taxonomy (NCBI): domain Bacteria; kingdom Pseudomonadati; phylum Bacteroidota; class Flavobacteriia; order Flavobacteriales; family Flavobacteriaceae; genus Flavobacterium; species Flavobacterium panacagri. The sequence continues at coordinate 5,383,300 of NZ_CP119766.1, read as the reverse complement.
AAAATGGTCGAATTGTATAATACGATTTAAGTCATGAAAATAACAATTGTTCAAGGTGCTTTTTTTCCCGTACCGCCATTATTGGGTGGAGCTGTCGAAAAAATGTGGTATGGTTTGGCAAAAGAATTTGTGAATCAGGGACATGAGGTAAATTATATATCAAAATCATATGAAGGTTACTCAAATATAGAAAACGAAGGAGGCATTAATCATGTGAGAGTTGGAGGTTACAAAGTACCGTCTTCGGGTATTGTTCTTAAGATTTTGGATTTGTTTTATACTTTAAAGGCTGTTCGAAAAATATCTAAGAGCACTGATATTATTGTTTCTAATACTTTCTGGCTTCCGATTCTTTTGTCAGCAAAACAAAAAAAGAAATGCATGATCGATGTGGCCAGAATGCCAAAAGGCCAAATGAAGTTTTATACCAACAATGGCCGATTAAGAGCTAATTCCAGTCCAGTTGCAAAAGCAATCAAAAACGAAATCAAAAACGAATATTTTGATAAGGTTGTCATGATTCCGAATACGCTTCCTTTTAGAAATACTAAAGCGATCGATTTTTCAAAAAAAGAAAATATAATTCTGTACACAGGCAGAATACATCCGGAAAAAGGTTTAGATATTTTAGTACAATCATTTACTTCCTTAAAAACAAATAACTGGCAGTTACTTATTGTCGGACCATATTCTACAGAAACTGGCGGAGGCGGAAAAGCATATTTGGATGAGTTAAAACAGTTGGCAGGAAATAGTAACGTCAGATTTTTGGAACCTGTTTTTGATATTGACAAATTAAACGAAATCTACTTTAAATCTTCGGTATTTGTTTATCCATCGGTAGCAGAACAAGGGGAAACTTTTGGAGTTTCGCCTTTAGAAGCCATGAGCTGGGGCTGTGCAACAATAGTGTCCAACTTAGAATGCTTTAAAGATTTTTTAATCCATAATAAAAATGGTTTGTGTTTCGATCATCGTAAAGAAGATAGGGTTGAGATCTTAAATCAATATTTAAAAGATTTAATCGAAGATCCAAAACTGCTCAACGATTTAGCAAAAGCAGGACTAAAGGTAAACGAAACACACTCTAACGAAAAACTGGCAGTAGAATTCCTAAATGAATTTGAAGCAATGAAAATCCAATAAAAACAATAATGGAACGAGAATACGAACAAAATTCGCCCTACGATTCTCCGTGGTCGGTTTCACAGCGAGTTAAAATGATGGTTTGGGAATATGTTTGGTTATTGTTATGCGTTTGGACACCAAAACCGGCAAACCGCTGGAGGTTATTCTGGCTCAAATTATTTGGTTGTAAAATTTACGGAAAACCGTTTGTACACCAGAGAGCAAGGATTCAGATTCCGTGGAATTTAATTCTTCACGATCATGCCTGTCTTGGTGATCGCGCAAATGCTTATACACTGGGAGTGATAGAAATATTTGAACATGCGACTGTAGGTCAAGAAGTTTATCTCTGCACAGGAACACATGCATTTGACAATCCAACAATGAATTTGATAACCAAAAAAATAATCATCCAAAAGGGAGTATTTATTGGAGTACGAGCCATCATAATGCCAGGCGTAACATTAGAAGAAAATGCTATTGTTGGGGCAGGCAGTTTAGTTACGAAGAATGTTGCGAAAAATACTGTAGTTGCAGGAACTCCTGCCAAACTTATAAAAACTAGAAGCTTTGAATAAAATTCCAATTACCGTAGTCGTTTCTGTCAAAAACGAAGCTTTGAATCTCCCATCTTGTTTGGAGAAATTAAAGCGATTTGATCAAATAATTGTAGTAGATTCAGGAAGTACTGATGAAACTATTCTTATTGCTGCAAATATGGGAGCCGAAGTAGTACAATTTCAGTGGAATGGCAAATTCCCTAAAAAAAGAAACTGGGTACTGCAGAATGTAAACCTTCGCCACGAATGGATTTTGTTTTTAGACGCAGATGAATTTGTTACCGAAGAATTTGTAAACGAAGTTGCAGTGAAAACTCTGGATCCTAATTATAACGGTTTTACGATACAGTTCGAAAACTATTTTATGGGAAGAAAACTTAAATATGGTTATGGTTTTCAAAAATCGGCTTTGTTTAAGAAATCTAAAGGAGCTTACGAAAAAATCGAAGAAGATTTATGGAGCCATTTAGACATGGAAGTTCATGAACATCCAATTATAGAAGGAAAAGTAGGCGTTATTAAAGCGAAAGTGGTTCATAAAGATTTTAAAAACTTAGAACATTACATTGCCAAACACAATGCCTATTCTTCTTGGGAAGCCAAAAGATATTTACAGTTAAAAGATTCTAAGAACGAGCATTTGTCTTTAAACCAAAAAATTAAATACGGACTTCTAAATACAGGATTGCTTCCAGTAGTATATTTTATGGGAGCTTACTTTTTAAAATTAGGATTTTTGGACGGAAAAGAAGGCTTTTATCTGGCACGTTTTAAATCACATTACTTTTTTCAAATTCAAACCAAAGTAAATTCAATCAAAAACAACATAGAATAAGTATGAAAAGAATATTGATAACTGGTGGCGCTGGATTTGTAGGTTCGCATTTATGTAAAAGATTATTGAACGAAGGCAATGAAGTAATTTGTCTTGACAATTATTTTACAGGAGCCAAATCTAATTTTATTGATTTATTGGATAATCCTTATTTTGAAATGGTGCGTCATGATATTACAGAACCTTATTATGCTGAGGTTGATGAAATTTACAATTTAGCCTGTCCTGCATCTCCGGTACATTACCAATACAATCCCATAAAAACAATCAAAACTTCGGTAATGGGAGCAATCAATGTTTTAGGATTGGCAAAACGTGTCAATGCAAAAGTATTGCAGGCCAGTACAAGCGAAGTTTATGGAGATCCTCTTGTACATCCTCAGACCGAAAATTATTGGGGACATGTAAACCCAATTGGTATTCGTTCTTGTTATGATGAAGGAAAACGCTGTGCCGAAACTTTATTTATGGATTATCACAATCAGAATAAAGTAGCTATTAAAATTATACGAATCTTTAATACTTACGGTCCAAACATGAATCCTGCCGATGGAAGAGTAGTTTCTAACTTTATCGTTCAGGCTTTGCAGGGAAAAGACATTACCATTTTTGGAGATGGTTTGCAAACGCGTTCTTTTCAATATGTTGACGATTTAGTAGAAGGTATGGTGAGAATGATGAATTCAGATCCCGCTTTTTTAGGCCCAGTTAATTTAGGAAACCCAAATGAATTTACAATGCTGGAACTAGCAGAAGCCATTATCGAACTGACCGATTCTAAGTCAAAAATTATTCATCTGGATCTTCCGCAGGATGATCCAAAACAAAGACAGCCCGATATTTCTTTGGCAAAAGATAAGTTGAACGGCTGGCAGCCTAAGATTCAACTGCGCGAAGGTCTGCTTTCTACTATCAGCTACTTCGACAAGCTTTTATTGAATCAATAAAAAGCACTTTTTTTCTTAAAAAAATACCATTATTTAATTCAACTGCTTTATTCTCAATTTCCTTATTAAGGAAACAGATTTTTGTTCACTTTATTCTCAAGCAGCCATTTTTGTGCTTTTAACGAGTTTTGTGGTGCTTCATCGAGAACTTTTTTTAGTAAAATACCTTTGTTTTAATTTTATCTTGAAATTGTGAAAGGCAGTTAACTATAGAAGAATATTTATCCTTAAAAATATAATTATTATGAGAGTTACTATAATCACTGTGTGCTACAATCGTAAAAACACTATTGAAAAAGCCATCAAAAGTGTATTGGATCAGAATTATGATAATATCGAATATATTGTTGTAGATGGCAATTCAAAAGATGGAACAAAAGAAATCATTGAGTCTTATAAAGATAGAATCAGCCATTATATTTCTGAGCCAGATAAAGGGATGTATGATGCTATTAACAAAGGATTAAAATTAGCAACAGGAGATGTTATTGGGTTAATGCATTCTGATGATGAATTTTATGATAATAAAGTGATTTCTAGAATTGCATTACGTTTTAGACACTCTCCAGATGTAGAAGGAGTTTATGGTGACGGAGTATATGTTTCTAATGATCAAAAAGAACGTTTGATTCGAAATCGCATCGGAGGGGTTTTCAGCCTTAAAAGAATAAAAGGAGGCTGGCTGCCATTACATCCAACGGTTTATTTAAAGAAAAGCGTAATTGATCAAAATGGTCTTTATAACCTTGATTTTAAGATAGCTTCAGATACTGAATTTTTACTTCGTTATCTGTACAAACACAAAATCAGAATGAGTTACATTAATGAATATATTGTTAAAATGAGAATGGGCGGTATGAGTACAAATTATAAAAGAGCCTTTGAAGTTTTAAGAGAAGATTATAGAATTTACAAATATCACGGTTTGACTGCAATTTCAACAGTTTTTCTTAAAAAAACACTCGCTTTAAAACAATATATAGTTCATTAATAGTAAAGGTGATCATTAGTTTTTAAATTTTGGAGAAAGTATAAAAACGCAGTAAGATTTAGGTTCTGAAAAGGACTTTTCAAGGAAAAAAAATAAAAAGCCAATATAAAAGGAAATAGTGAATGCAGGTTTAGTTAGACGATAGACATAGTAAAGGAGGTTATGGAGCACTAAATAGTTTTCATTTTATTTCAATTGAATGAGAGTAATTAAAGAATACTAAATATATACTACAATTAACATGAAGAAAATTTTCCTTTTGATAATTTTATTGCCTTTATTGATGCTGGAGTCTTGCACTACCAAGAAACAAATGTTGTATTTACAAGATTTGGACAGTTATGCAAATTCGACAATAAATTATACTTCGCCAAAAATACAGCCTAACGACATCTTAAGAGTTGAAGTAGGTGATCTTAATCCTTTAGTAGCGGCTCCTTTTAATATTACAAGTGGTAATGCTGGTGCACAAACTTCAGTAGATATGATGCGATTGTCTGGTTATCTGGTTAATCCGCAGGGAACTATTATGATGCCAATTTTAAATGAAGTTAAAGTAGGAGGATTAACACCGGCTAATGCAGAGATCAAGATAAAAGAACGTCTTATAAACGAGAATTATTTAGTAAATCCTACTGTACAAGTTAGAGTACTTAACAACAAATTTACCATTTTGGGAGAAGTAAATTCTCCGGGAGTTAAAGCTTTTACAGAAGAATCAATTAGTTTCTTGGACGCAATAGGATTAGCAGGAGATTTAACATACTCAGCAATTCGAAAAGATATAAAACTAATTAGAGAAGTAGACGGAAAACGTTTGGTGTATCATATTGATTTAACAAGTGCTTCGTGGATGTCTAATCCTAATTTTAGAATCAGACAAGGGGATGTAATTGTGGTAACACCAAATAAATTGAAAGCCAACAGCGGCGGATTAATCAAAGACCCATTACAGTTATTAGGTATAACGGCTTCTCTAGCGGCGCTGATTATTGTAATTACAAATTAAAAAATTGACGAAATATAAAGAGTATTCCCCAATTAGATTACAAAAATATACTCATGGTTATTAATGCGATTTTATCTTATTAATTAAATAGTTATGGATTTAAAAAAAGAATTTCTAAAGTATTTTCAATATTGGCCTTGGTTTTTGCTAAGCTTGATTGTGTTTGTTGGAGCTGCCTTTATTTTTATTAAAATAGTGCCACCTACCTACGAAACTTCAGCTACGATCTTTATTGACAAAAAACAAGAAGACCAAACGAAGATCATTACGATTAGTACAGATAAAAAAAGCAGTGAAGATAAATTAGATGATGAAATTCGACTAATGACATCCAACGAATTTTTATTAGGTGTGGTAAAGAGTCTGAATTTAAATTATGCCTACTATGAAAAAGTATTTACCGTTAAGAACAATTTTGTAAACGAAGTTCCTTTTGTATTAGTACCAACTGTTTCTAATGATTCACTGCCACTTGTTTCTTATGAAATTAAAATAGATAAAAGTGGTTTTGTAATAACTGAACCAGAATCGGAACAAACTTATAATATAGCGGGATACGATGGAAAAGAAGCTGTTGACGGATTACCATTTAAAATTCAGTTATCTGCGAAAGCAAAGAAAAATCCATCTTCCTATTTTGAGAAAGAATACAAAGTAAATTTAGAACCTACCAGTGTAGCTCTAAAAAATCTAAAAGGATCTTTGGTTGTTTTGTCTGATGCAAACGCAAAAGGAGTTTTAGAATTAAAACATGTAAGCGCAAATCCAGACCGCTCCCGAAAAATATTGAGCGAAATTATTGACCAGCTGGATAAAAGTATTGTAATCAATAAACAGAAAGTCTTTAGGAATACGGTTTCTTATTTAAATCAGAGAATTAAAAATTTTAGCAAAGAAAAAGATTCTATTGAAAGCGTAAAAGAAAGATATCTTCAGAACAACGATATTGGTGTAATGGAAAATTACGTCTTAGAACAAACCAGCGATAGAAGTCAGAAAAAGGAAAGTTCAATGCTTAACGAAAGACAAATATCATTGACCAATTTTGCTATTAATGATATAAAACAAGCTGGTCCAACACAGGCTTTAGGTACAGATTACAATTTAGAATCCAAGACAGTCAATCAAATGCTTATAAATTATAATGCAAAATTGATGGACAGCCAGCTGATTTTACAAAGGGCACAAAGCAATAATCCAGCTTATATAAGTTTGATAACGCAGTTAAAGTCGCAGAAGCAGGAAATTGTGAATAGCTTGGAAGGATACTTAAACTTCCTAAATCAAACCAGCAGAGCCAACAGATCTGAGCAGAGTATTGCTGAAGCTAAAGTAAAAAGCATTCCAACGAAAGATAAAGTACTAGGAAACATCAACAGTAATCTTACTACAAAAGAAGAAACTTATGTAGCCTTATTACAAAAGAAAGAGGAGGCTGTTTTAAATGGAGCTATTTTAGAATCAAACCTAAAAACGTTAAATGCGCCTGAAACTAATTACTCAGCAATTTATCCACAGCCAAAAGTTTTTATGTTAGGAGCTTTCATGTTTGGACTATTGCTTCCTTTTGGCATCACATATGTTCGCTTGTTTTTAGACACTAAAATACATAATGAAGAAGATATTCAAAAAGTATTTACGGATGTTCCAATTTTAGGACATATTCCAAAAATAAGTCTTAACGATAAATTAGACAATACAGCAACTTCTCGTTCTATGATAGCAGAAGCGTCGCGAGCCTTAATGTCCAATATATCGTATTTGTTGCCTAGGAAAAAAGAAAGCAAAGGAAATGTAATCTTGTTTACATCATCTATTCAGGGCGAAGGAAAATCATTTTGCGCCTTTCATAATGCCATAACAGTAAGTAATCTGAATAAAAAAGTATTATTGATTGGTGTCGATTTGAGAAACCCTCAATTGCATGACTATTTTAGTGTAAAAAGAAACATTTTAGGACTTTCAGATTTCTTAGCTAATAAAACAGATGACTGGAAAGAATTCTTGCAGAAAGACAATAATTATTCTAAAAATCTTGATGTTTTATTTGCAGGTGAAGCACCTCCAAATCCTTCTCAATTAATAACCAATTCTAATTTCGAAGCATTAATTGAAGAGGCCAAATCAATCTACGATTTTATAATACTAGATACAGCTCCAGTCCAGATAGTATCTGATACACTGAATTTTAGTTATCTGGCAGATGTAACGGTATTTGTAGTAAAATATGATTATACTGACAAAAGCAATTTAGTCCAGGTTAGCAATTTTATTAAAAAAGAACAGCTTAAAAACGTTGGAATTGTTATAAACGGCGTAAACATGAAAAATGCATACGGATATGGTTATGGCGTAAGTTACGGTTACCAATATCAAGAAGCAAAAGTAAAGAAACCTTGGTATAAACGAAGCATTGCTGTAAAAGGAGCTTAAATAGAAAACCTATTGACTAAAATTAAACAACAAATAATGTTTCATAAAATAGTTCTAGTACTATTGTTTTTAGTCGTTGGTGCGGTCTTTTATTTTTCTTGGCTTTCAGATCCTAGTTTATCAACTGAGACTTATTTGCCAAGGTGGCTTTTAAATTGGAGTAATCATTATTACAATTTACGTACTGCTGTTCCTTTTGTAGTATTAGGTTTTCTATTGGAGATCTATACAGAACAGAATAATATAAATGAAGTAAATAATAACAAAAAATTAAATTTCGTACAAAACATAATTATTGCAGCGGTAATAGTTTGTGTAGCCGAAGGAGGGCAGTTTTTAGTCCAAAGAAGAAGTCCCGATTTAATGGATATTTTTTATGGAATTGTGGGAAGTTTAATAGGAGCATTAGGTTACAATTTATTGAAAAAGATAAAAAATGCGAAACAGACATAAATTTACTTTCATAATGTGCTGCGCTATCGCCGATATGATTGCGATGGTTTTAGGGACAATGATATTTTTGAATTTTGCTACTGAAGAGAATATTGGCTGGAATGGTTTGTTTCTCAATAAAATGATTCCAATTACAATTTTGAGCTGGCTGTTTTCAGTTACTTATTTTCAGTTGTATAGAGTAGACGTTCTTTTTAGTTTAGATGAATTTTTCCGCAATAGCTGGAGATCCTTTTTCACACAAAGAGTTTTATGGCATAGTTATATTTTCATTTTTCAGGATGATGTGCTGTACAACTTTGGAAGTAAGGCAAATTTATTTCAACTAAGTTTTTTATTGTCTTATTTTCTATTATCCAGAATATTATTTACGCTGGTGATTGGGAAAATAAAAGGATGGGTTTTTAAACAGTATACAGTTGCAATCTGGGGGTTCAATAAAACAAGTATCGAATTGGCTTCTCATTTAGAAAGCAATTCTTTTTTCATTAATTTTTTAGGGATTCTTAACGAGAATTCGTCTGTGGAATATAATAGTAATGAGGAATTTACTTTTGCACTGTCTGAAGCAATTAATGATGCATCGAGAAACGATATAAACGAATTGTATATTGTTTCGAAACCTGATTTTATTACAGACTTGAATTATTTCTTTGAACTGGGTGATAAACATTGCATGCGATTGAAATTTGTTCCCGATTTCTCTTCCATATCAAAGAAACATTTTAATTCGAGCCACTTAAATAATTTTCATGTTATAAAGCCTCGATTTGAACCTTTGCAGAATGCTTATAATCGGTTGGCTAAAAGGATATTTGATCTTGCATTCAGCATTTTGGTTATTGTTTTCATCTTGTCCTGGCTTTATCCTTTATTGGCATTTCTGATCAAGAAACAAAGTAAAGGCCCAGTATTATTTAAACAAATGCGTACAGGAAAAAAGAACCAGGAATTTTGGTGCTATAAATTTCGCAGTATGTATGTAAATATGGGCGATGAAACGCAACAGGCTCAAAAAGGAGACAGCAGAGTTACACCAATAGGAAAATTTATCCGCCGAACCAGTTTAGACGAAATGCCGCAATTTTTTAATGTTCTGATAGGAAATATGAGTGTAGTAGGACCGCGTCCTCACATGATCAAGCATACATCTGATTATAATGACCATATTAACAATTTTATGGTTCGTCATTTTGTTAAACCAGGTATAACAGGCCTTGCTCAGGTCTCTGGACTTAGAGGCGAAACTAAAAAAGTAGCAGACATGAAACGACGTGTCACAACGGATATAGAATATGTACAGCGCTGGAGTCTGATAAAGGATGTTAAGATTTGTTTCTTAACGGTTATCGTAACTCTGAAAGGAGATAAAAATGCTTTTTAATAATATAATAAACTCAAAAAATAAACTCAAAATTAAACTAATAAAACTAATAACATCATGGACATAACTAATTACCTAATAGGTTTGCTTACCGGAGTTTCTGTGACAACCTTTTTCATTGGAAAAGAATGGTATAAATATTATACTAAATATACTATCCAACAGAAACAATTAGATCGAGTTCTGAAATTGAACGATAAAATTAAAAGACTGAAAAATTATAGTCCGGCAGAAACACAAAATGTGAATGTTGGAGTTTAAAATTATTATCTGATTTTAATTTTATGCTACTGCTTATTGATTAATAAATCAAATGAGCCTGCTATTTTATTAGATAGAATAGCAGTATTTATTCTTTATTTACGACAAGATATTTATAACTGTTTGGATTAAATAGAGACAAAAGTTTAGACGATTTAATAATTAATCATAAAGAGCTCGACTAAGTATCGAGCTCAACCCTTTTGATATTACATGCATAATTATTGCTCTATTTCTGAATTGAGTTAAGATTCTTAAAAGGTATTACTACTCATTGTATGATTCACATTTCTTGAGTCATGTAAACATTAAGTCCCCAAAAAAAACATCAATTTTACTATTGTTTGTTGATGAATTGAAGTTTCTTTTTAGCCCCTTTATCTAAAAGTATTTATTGTTGATTCTTTTGTATTAATAATAAACTTTCAACCTTCTTCTTACCGTTTTGTAAGGCTTCCCAAATCTTATTCGGGCTGGATTTTTTTCGGTCTATTACTGCTGTTATTCTTTTTTCGGTATTGCTTTTTGACCGATAATTTTATTATAAAAATTATCACTTGTCAATGAATAGATATTGGATAAGAAAATGGTATAGCTTCCATTAAAAGTCCCTATGCTTAGAGCTAAGGGATTTTCTTGTTTGAAAAAGAATATTTTGTGTTAGTGAAGTATAATCTATTATAAAAAAGATAAATGCTAATTCTTAAGAGATGATTAAAAAAGAAAAAGTTTTAGTTCGTGACAATAAAGGAATTTTTTTAAAAATGTTTAAGAGAAAGTTCAAAAATGAATTTGAATTCTGTGAAGAATCCTTTTTACTGCAAAATGAAAAAAAATCAAAAGGTTTTGATCATTCTGTTTTTGTAGTATATGAGTATTCAGAACTATTAGATTTTTTTGAATTAGATGCCATAAATTCAAATTTTATGGTTTGTTTATTTAGCAAACATCTCTATAACAGCTTATCTCGAATAGAAGAAATCAAAGATTTAATTTTAATAGATGCCTCCAAAACTAAAATGGAAATTTTTGAAGATTTGAAATTATGTTTTAAAAATTCTTCAACTTTAATTCCAAAGTTCTCTAATAAAGGTTTTTCAAAATCAAAAATGCCCAAAAAACAGCTCGAAGTACTTCAGAGAGCATTGTACTTTATGATGTGATAAATATACCGAATGCATAGCTCAGCTGGATAGAGTCCCCGATTTTATATCGGGACGGTCGAAGGTTCGAGTCCTTCTGCGTTCACAAAAAGGGGCTGTCTCAAAATTGAGGCAGTCCCTTTTGTTTTTTAATACTTGAATAAATTCAATGCTAATTTTAGAAATTTTATCAGATTAGAAAAGTATCTTTGCAGCCTGCAATTTAATATTCACTTCCTCTTGCAGTAATTATTAGAATAGTCTTAGAATGTTACAGCAACCAAAATCTATTTATACACTTCAGTTCATTTTACTATGTCTGAGTTCGCTTCTGTTTTCGTCAAGTTTTAATATGATAATACCAGAACTTCCAAATTATTTAACAAGTTTGGGAGGAGCTGAGTATAAGGGATTAATTATCTCTCTTTTTACTCTTACGGCTGGAATATCACGCCCTTTCAGTGGAAAATTGACAGATAAATGGGGACGTGTTCCTGTAATGGCAGTTGGTTCTGTGGTATGTTTGATCTGTGGTTTTTTATATCCTGTTTTAAGTTCGGTTTCTGGTTTTCTCTTTTTACGTTTAGTGCATGGTTTTTCAACAGGATTTAAACCCACTGCAACTTCGGCTTATGTAGCAGATATTATCCCGCAGCAACGCTGGGGAGAAGCTTTAGGAATGCATGGTTTATGTTTTAGTATCGGAGGAGCTTTAGGACCGGCTTTAGGAGGCTGGGTTGTAAATGCATACGGAATTGACGTTATGTTTTACAGTTCTTCTTTTCTCGCTTTTCTGTCTATAGTTATTGTAGCGAACATGAAAGAGACTTTAGAAACAAAAGAAAAACTGCATAAATCGATGTTTTATATTGGCCGAAAAGATATCATTGATCGAGGTGCACTTCCAGCAGGAATTATAATGTTTTTTTCTTATACCGCTTTTGGATTAATATTAACGTTAATTCCAGACTGGAGTGAGCATTTGGGTGCACAGAATAAAGGAATATTTTTTACTGCTTTTACCGTTGCATCAGTTATGATGAGGTTTGGAGCAGGAAAAGTTTCTGATAGACACGGAAGAACCAATGTAATTCTCGCTGGATTAATTGTAACCTCAATTGCATTATTTGTAATTAGCGAAGGAACAACTATTAATATGCTTCTTATTGGTGCTGCACTTTACGGAATGGGAACAGGGGTTTTATCACCGGCAATAAATGCATGGACGATTGATTTAAGCAATCCGCAGCATCGAGGTAAAGCAATTGCGACAATGTATATTTCCATGGAAATTGGAATAGGTTGCGGTGCTTTACTGGGAGGAAGTTATTACAGTGATATTATCGAACGAATACCTCAAATATTTAAAATTGATATTTTCTTCTTTGTAATGGGAATTGTTTATCTTTTATATTGGAAAAAGAAATTCGCCAGAAAAAGAATATAGGAATTATATAAAAATTGATTGGTAATTTAGAAAATTTACATTCGCTTTAAATATGTACATTAGTCTGAAAGCTTATAATTAAGCTCAAACTTAAATTATAAAAATGTACTTAAAATATTTATTGCCTTTTTTCATTTTGTTTTCAATTAAAGCCAATTCGCAGATTGTAGAAGCGAAAAAAAATTTTCGTGCGGCAGATTCACTTTTAAAAGAACATAGTTTTTCTGTTCATAGAGATAATTATTTCTTGACAGGAGTACCACTAAACGAGCCAATTACAAGAAATTCTGCTGATGTCAAATATCAAATTAGTTTCAAACAGCGTTTAACAGGAAAACCTTGGATTGGTGGTTTCTTTCCTTATTTAATGTACACTCAAAAAGCTTTTTGGGACATTTATGCCAGTTCAAAACCATTCTCTGAAATCAATTTTAATCCCGGAGTTGCCATTGTCCGTCCGTTTTATTTAAAAGGAGGAAGATTAACTTATGGAACAATTTCATTTGAACACGAATCAAATGGAAGAGATTCTATTTATTCTCGAACTTGGAACATGCTTGCTTTTTCACTTAAATCGCAAATTTCGCCAAGATGGACAGTCGGAATACGAGGATGGATTCCTTTTGTGGATAAAGATGATAATCCCGGATTGACAAAATATGTGGGCTACGGCGAAGCTAGTGCAACCTATCAAATAAAACCAGGAAGATGGAGTGCTGATGTTCTTTTTAGAAAAGGAAGCGGTTTACTCAATTATGGTTCATTACAGACACAAGTGAATTGGAAACCTTATAAAAATGAAAATTATTATCTCACTTTACAGTGGTTTGTGGGGTACACAGAAAGTTTGATTGACTATCAGGAACATAAAAGCATGCTCCGTTTAGGCTTTACCATTAAACCAGAAAACATGGGAATTTTTTAAAATGCGACTGTATAATTATTGGTAAAACAAGAATACCTTGCAAATTGTAATAGGCAGCCTTTAGACTTTTAGAGATAAAAATCAATAAAATTGAACTTTTGTGTAGAGATTTTATTTAAGAATGAGCCACTGTTCTTGCCGTTTTAAGCTGACCAAAACATTTAGAATGTATTTTAGCTCCTTCTTTATATTCTTCCAGAGTCATGCCGTATAAATATGCAATATGCGTTAAATTCTTATTGCTTATTGTTTTAGTAATCAATTGCTGTTTTTGTTTCTTATTATTCTTATCTCGGTCTGTCATATAGTTAGGTTTTACTTCAAAAGATTTTGGTAAATTCTTATTAAGATGTTAAAAGTTTAATTCTCTCGATCGCTTCTTTATTTTCATAAGCTACTTCTACTAACGCCAATAAAATATCATTTCGCACAATAGTTTTGTTTCTGACGTTTCTAATTAAAGCTTTACTCGGAGCAGGATGCCCTTTTTTGATAATACAAGAAATAGTGAGCTCGACATAGGTTACAGGTAAATGCTTGTTAATAAATTCATAAGCTTTTTCATTGTGAGAATTATCTTCTTTAATATTGCTATTTTTGATTAATTTTGACATATATTTGCTAATTATTAAATGGTGTTTTCATAAAAGGGTAAATGTAGGAATAATATTATATTATTTATTCTTTTTAATGTTAAAAAATATAGTTAGAATATATTTTTTTTTGATTTTAAATAATGATGTATAACGAGAAATTAAGCAAATTCTTTAAAGCTAAAGGATTAAAGCAAAAAGAGGTAGGGGAAATTTTAGGATTCAGCCCAGCAATGATTGGGAGATATTTACATGGCACGGCTAATATAGGCTCTGAATTTATTCTTAGTTTAAGTAAAAACTTTCCCGATGTAGATTTAAATGATCTTTTTGCGCCAGAAGATGGCCAAAATATGGTTAATGAAACAGGAGCAGTTTATGAAAAACAGCATATGCTGAATGACTTAGAAGAAATCGAAGATCGAATTCATAATATTAGGCTGCGGCTGGCAGAGAAAAAATTTGAGGAATAGTAAAAAATAGTTTTTCCGAAAATATCTAACACTTACAGATTTTAACCAAAAGATTTAAACCACTCTTCAAGAGTGGTTTTTTTTATGTAGTAAAATTAGTATTTAAGTGGTTGTAAAGTAAGTGGTTAAGTTTTTTTTGCTAAATTTGATAGAACAATTTCTAGCCAATAACCACATGGAAAAATTAAAACGACCGGTTTATGTCAAACCCGGAACCGATGATTTTTTTAAAAAGATGCGTTTAGAAGTGAATGAAACGGTCTTAAATAACTCATCGTTGTATCGATTCAATGTTGTCAAGTCTTTGGGACTTTTAGCTGTTTTCTTTTTATGCTACAGCTGTATCTTAATTTTTGGAAACCAGACCTATTTACTCTTCCTTTTTTACATTTTTTCTGGTATTACAATGATTGTTTTATTTATTAATGCTTTTCATGATGCAGCACATGGAGCTTTATTTAAGAAGCCAAAGCATAATGAGTGGTTTTTGTATGTTTTAGAATTATTTGGCAGTAACCACTGGCTCTGGATGCGTCGTCATATTGGTCTTCATCATGCCTATCCAAATATTCCTGATTGGGATATTGATATCAAACAAAGCGATATAATTCGAATATTTCCGAATGCTCCTTTATTTGATTACCATAAATATCAGCATATTTATATGTGGTTTATTTATCCACTTTACAGTTTAAACTGGATTTATATTAGAGACTTCAAAGATTTTTTTGGCACCAAAGACAACTATGTGAAAAAAGTGGTAGATAAAATTCCAAGACAAGAAATCTATCGCTTATTTGCCGCTAAAATCATTAATCTGATTTATATCCTTTTTATACCGATGATGCTTCTTAAACAGCCTTGGTATACAATATTTTTTGCGTGGCTTTCTATGCATATGTGTGGCAGTGCTCTAGGAGTTGTTGCTTTAGTTTCGACTCATGTAGACGAAGATGCCCATTTTCCAAATACAGATGAAGAAGGAAATCTCTCCGATACTTGGGCTGTGCATCAAATGGTGGTAACAAAAGATTTCAGTACAGAAAGCAAATTAGCAAACTTTCTGTATGGAGGCTTTACCCACCATGTAGCACATCATCTTTTTCCACATGTCGGGCATACCTATTATCCGTACATAACACCAATTATAAGACGCTATGCCGAAGAATACAATCTGCCTTATACCTCTTATCCTTTTTATCATGCAGTACGTTCGCATTTTAGAATGCTGAAGAATAAAGGCACAAAAGAAAATATTTTAATGACAGGAGAAATTTAAACATAAAAAATGGCGATTTTTGATCGCCATTTTTTAACTCATAACTCTCAATCTCTAACTCTTAACATTTTCCTTCTTAATATTCAAATCTTTCAATAAATTGTCCTTGATTTCAATATCAAAATTATCTTCTTTAAAAACGGTAAGTTTCGATTCTGCGAACTTGTAAACATTTATTTTATTGTTTTTGACATCAATATAAAGGTCATAAGAATAAGTACTGCAATCATGCTGTTTACAGCCCCAAGCGTGAAGTACATTTTCCTGTTTTTCAAAAGGTGTTTCGGTATTCCAATATTTTACCATTTGATCATAATCAGCTCCCATTAATTTTTTCAACCTTGGAGCCAGACTGCTTTTAGTTAAAAACTGAGTCCCAATAACACTTTTATCGGCTAAAGTATAGAGAGAATCGGTTGGATTTATAACAGAACTATCTGTTTTTAGGGCTTCTGTTTTTATAGAAGTAGAATCGGTTGTGGGAACACTTTTTATAATTTCCTTTTTACAGGAAATGAATAGTAAACTGCTCAATAAGACTATAGAAATGTACTTGGTTCTGCAATTCATAATAACTGATTTTAGAATTAATAATATAATTTATAGACTCGTAAGGACTTGGTTTTTATAAAGATATTAAAATTATATTTGTTTTAAAAGGAAATTAAGATGATAGAAAACCTCCAATTATTAGGTTTTGTACTTAGGGAAGAAATAATAATCGAGTTAGATTTGAGTTTTTTTACTTAACTTTCATTTTTAAAATTATCAAGCAATGAAGCGTTTTTCAATAGTATTAATCGGTTTTTTATTTTGTATTTCATCTTTGCAGGCGCAGCATGAAGCGTATGAAAGTGATCAAGATTCACAGATTTCAGACACAACGTTTGTAAAGCTGAGAGATTACAGCAACGATTTTATTTATGATATGAAATATGCGACTGAAGATAATTTTTTAAAAGCAAAAGTATACGATTGTGCCGAATGTATGCTGCGTTTAAAAACAGTAAAAGCCTTAATTGCGGCGAATAATGATTTTCTGAAAAAAGGATATAGAATTAAATTATACGATTGCTACAGACCTTTGGATATTCAGAAGAAAATGTGGGAAATTGTATCCAATCCAGAATATGTGGCAGATCCAAAAAAAGGCTCCATCCATAATAGAGGAGGAGCCGTAGATATTTCTTTGGTTGATATAACAGGAAAAGAAGTGGATATGGGAACTCCTTTTGATTTTTTTGGGATTCAGGCCAGCCATAATTTCAAACAGCTTTCAAAAGAGATTCTTTCAAAAAGAGCTTATTTGAAAAAAATAATGATTAATAATGGCTTTAATTCATTTGATTCTGAATGGTGGCATTACAATTTAAAAGCAGGTTTAAAAGACAAAGTTGCCAATCAGAAATGGAAATGCGATTAATTACTCAACGCATCTAATGTTTTCCATAAAATAAGTATTGGGTTTTGTGACCTTGCCGGTTAACTCAGAAGTAAGTTCACGTTTTACGATATAATCTTCTATGTTGGTCAGATATTTAATTCGCATAATTGATATAGGCGATTTTTTAAGCTCTTCATAATTGTCTTTCATGAACATAAAAATCCCAGTATTAATTCGATTGTCAAAACCTTTTTCATCGCGAACTAGTGTACCGCAATTTTCCTGATTGATATGCATTAAGGTTACAATTTTCCCATTTTCTAACTGTAAAAATATTTTTGAATTTTTATCAAAACAATTCGCTTTAATAAAATCTTTACTTTTTTGAATAGACTGCAGATTTAGTGTAGGCAAACCATCTGTTTGAGCCAGAGAGAAGAAAATATAATTGAAAGTACCTCCAAAATATTTTTCACTCATTAAGTATTCATTGGTTACTTTATAAGATCCGATAGAGTCATTTACATTTACACTGTATTCACATGGTTTTTGTGCAAATGCGGTAATCGTTAATAAAAAAAGAGTTAGTGTAAATAGTTGTTTCATTGTTTAGATTATTTTGGTGCAAATTAAAACTATTTTGTTATCTTTTACATCGGTTGTAAAAAAACAATACAAATTTCCACCATTTTTTATTTTCCACTTTTTCCTAATGTTTTCTACGGTCTCGGGAAAATTACGAGTGGTGATATTGGCTTGCTGGTTTACAAGCTCATTTTTCATTTCATTTTTATTGTATGAAATGACTTTTTGAATCTCAAATCTTCTTCCCGGAAAATCAATTAGACTTTCTGAAGTATATAAATGCGAATGTTTGTGCAGTTTATCAATTTGAAAGGCTGTACTTATTTCATCAAAACCTCCCGATTTCATAATTGCCGCATTGGGTTCATATAAATATCGCTTTGGTAAATCATAAATAGGAAAAGATATTTCGCCTAAAATAAAATCAAAGGTTTCGACTTTTTCCTTTAAAATATTAGCCGTTTTTATGGTTATTTCGCCGGAATAGTTTTTATGAATTTCAAAAAGCAATTCTTTTACCTCATTTTCAAGAGCAACAACATGAATGTTTTTGACATTTTTAAGTTCCGATAATCCAGCAGAAATATCCAGCAATGGAGCCGTTTTTATTAAAATAGAATCTGCTTTTTCAAAATAAAAATCCAATAATTCAGGAACATTTGGCAGACAGTCTTTCAGCATAAAAACTTTGCCTTTTGCGTCATTTCGTCGTGAAGGATCAATATAAATCCAATCGCATTTTTGATTGGATTCTTCCAGTAAATGAATCGAATCTCCACTATAAAAAGTACAATTTTCGACGAGCAGTTGTTTGAAATTGTGTTTTACGATTTCAGACAATTCCTCGTTTATTTCACAATGCGTAACCGATTTAAAATGCTTCGAAAAATAATAATCGTCAACACCGAAACCGCCGGTAAGATCAATTAAAGTTTCGCCAGAAATTAAAGCTGCTTTATAGGCAGCTGTTTTTTCTGAAGAAGTTTGTTCTACCGAAATTTTACTCGGATAAATAATGTTTTGTGCCGAAAACCAAGTCGGAAGTTTATCTTTTGCTTTGGATCGCGCTTCAATTTGATTTAAAATCGAAATCCAGTCCATTTCTGGAAATGGATTCTTCTGAAGCGCTAATTTTGTTAGATCTGCACCAGTATTCTCAATTATAAATTTCTGAATATCTGGATGCAAAATAGAAGTGTTCAAAGCTAAATTCTTTCGGTTAATACGGAGACAATTTTATTGTTAGGAAAAAACTCTTTTAAAATTACTTTAATCATGGTAAAAGCTGGAACAGCGATAATCATACCAACAATTCCAAACGTAATACCGCTGATTAAGATAATCAAGAATATTTCTAACGGGTGCGAATTTACACTTTTTGACGAAATTATCGGCTGACTGATATTGTTGTCAATTGCTTGAACCACAAGGAATCCAATAACGACATAGATTGTTGTTGGAAGGATTTCCGATTGAAAATCTTGTCCAATCATACTAATCATGGTTAAAACTGCCGCTAAACTAGTTCCAATAATCGGCCCTAAATAAGGAATTATATTTAAGATGGCGCATAAGAACGCAATTACAAAAGCATTTTTATTGCCAAAGATTAATAAAACAATTAGATAAAGTATAAATACAACAATCAATTGCAATAATAAACCAATAAAATAGCGGGTCAATAAGTGGTTGATTTTTGTTATCGAATTTAAAATTTTGTCTTCATTGGAGTCAGGAAGTATTCTTCTGGCTTGATCTTTAAAAATAGTCTGGTCTTTAATAAAAAAGAAAGTAATAAAAAAGACAGAAACCAATCCCATTCCCATATCGGCCATAAAATTGATGATCGAATTGATGAATCCAGTAAAATAACTAAAATCTAAAACCGAAGTAAGTTTAGAATCTTTGATCACTTTATTTAAATCGATATGCTGAATATTAAAGTATTCTTCTAGATGTTTTTCAGTCTCCATAAATTTTGTCTGTAGATGTGCTGTATCTAGAAGAGCCAAATTATTGGCCTGAGAAATAATTAAAGGAACAAACAAGAGAATAAAACCCACAATAAGAAAAATGAAAAGGATAATTGTCGTTGTGGCCGCCATTGTATTGCTGAATTTTAGTTTGTTCTTTAAAAATAAAATCAGCGGATTCGAAATTAGACACAAAAGTAAAGAGATGCATAGATAGACAATAACGGTTTGAATGCTATATAAAAAATATAAAACGATACCAATAATTAAGATCGTTGCTAAAGCTCTTAAAATTCCGTTCGAAATAGTTTTTGACGTGATCATGTTTAAAATTTAGACTATAAATATAGGAAAAAGCATTTTAAAATTTGAGTTTAAATAAAAAAAGCGAGACCTGTTAGATCTCGCTTTCACTAGTATTTTATCCGCAATTATTGTGCAAATGAAGCTCTAGCACCTCCAGTTGTAAAAATGGCAGAGATTCTGCTTTTTTGCCCATTTGAGAACATGTACATAGCAGCATCATCAACATAATCCATATAGTTCATGGTCATTTCTACAGGTGTTCCAGAGCAAGTACTGTAATGTGGATACGCAGGAACTCCATAATTTTCTTCATTATGAGTTGGAGTATCAGCAACAAGGTCGCTTCCACAAGTTGCATCTCCCCAGATATGACGTAAGTTCATCCAGTGTCCTACTTCGTGTGTTGCAGTTCTTCCTAAGTTGAATGGAGCATTTGCCGCACCAGATAATCCAAAATAACGAGGATCGATAACTACACCGTCAGTTGAAGAAGCACCTCCTGGAAATTGAGCATAACCTAAAATTCCACCGCCAATTGTACAAGTCCAGATGTTTAGTTTTGTTGTTGGAGAAGTAGGAGCAAGACCACCTTGAGCTGTTTTTTTCATAGCGTCGTTTGTACCCCAAGAAGTCTTAGTGGTAGATTTTCTGATAACCTGATCCAAAACAAATGTAATACCAACATTCGCTTTAACTCCAGAAAATAATGCCGGTACATTATTGTAATCAGAATTTAAGGCATTAAAATCTTTGTTTAATACATCAATCTGCGATTGAATTTGTGCGTCCGAAATATTTTGTGCAGCTGTTCTATAAAGCACATTAACTACAACAGGAATTTCGATTTTGCCATTTACTAAACGACCAGTAAAATTTGAACCAGCATGTTTTGCTGTAAAAGTTTCAATTTCATTCATTTTAATGGCTAACATAGGATTAGCTTTTAATTGCGCTTCCAAAACTTCTTGAGTTGCACACCCTCTTCTAGAGGCTGCGACCGCATCTACATTAGTAGATTCTGATTGTTCATTTTGACAAGCAAACAGCATTAGAGCTGCAAATGTGGTAATAATAACTTTTTTCATAATAATTTGGGTTTTTGTTATAAAAATGTTGATTAGTTAAACATTGGCGCAATTTTATAACAAAAATAAATTACAGAAAAATTTTATAAGAGATATTTTGTGAGAATTTTTTTAATCCCTTATAAATGCTGGATTTTTTAAAAACGACTTCGCGAATATTAATAAGATTTTACTTTATTTTTATTTTTTTTAATGTATTTCGTCGTGATTATCTGTATTTAATCGATTATTTAAAAAGAAACAGATTAATGCAAAATTCAAAATAATGCATTAGAAGAGACTTTTGGCGTCTGATTTTTTTATAAAGAAGTGAGTTCATAAAGAGCAATACTTGCAGCTTGAACAACATTCATGCTGCTATTGTTTCCAAACATATTGATATGTACAATTTGATGAGAAAGTTTTAAAAGGTCGTCTGAAATTCCGTCTATTTCGCTGCCAATTAAAAGAGCGATTTTTTTGTTTTCTGGAATCGTAACTTCTTTTAAAGGTTTGCTGTTGGAAGCAATTTCTAATGAGATAATTTCGAAATCATTATTTAAGAGAAAAGATTGAAGCTCATTAAAATCTTCAATTACAGAATAGGCAACATGAAGATGTGTGCTTCGGGAAGTTTTATTGATTTTACGAGGTGTAAGCGGAATATCTTTTCCAAAAAAGATAATGTTTTCTACTCCAAAAGCTTCAGAAATTCGGAATAGGGAACCAATGTTTTGCTGAAAGTAAATATGATCACAAACTAAAGTGATTGGAAAAGTTTTTCTTTCAAATTGATTTTCTCCGTGAGTAAGCTGCACTTTCTAAAATTTAATTAGTAAAAATATAATTGATGATGTTGGCACCCATTTTAAGCGCTTTGTCTCTTACGTTTGCAGGATCATTGTGTACTTCGGCATCTTCCCAGCCATCGCCCAAATCGCATTCGTAAGTATAAAGTAAGACCAATTTATTATCAATGAAAATTCCGAAAGCCTGAGGACGTGTTCCATCATGTTCGTGAATTTTTGGCAGTCCATTTGGAAAAGGAAATGGTTTCTGAAAAATTGGATGATTCGCAGGAATTTCGACTAAACTATTATTGGGAAATATTTTCTTGATCTCTTTTCGAATAAATTGATCCATTCCGTAATTATCATCAATATGCAGAAAACCGCCTGCAGTGAGATAATTTCTAAGATTAGTTACATCAGAATCGCTGAAAACAACATTTCCGTGTCCTGTCATGTGTACAAAAGGATAGGAGAATAAATCAGGATTACTCGGTTCCACAGTCGAAGGTTTGTTTTTGATGCGGGTATAAATATTCGCATTACAAAAACTGATTAAATTAGGCAGAGAAGTTGGATTAGCATACCAGTCACCGCCGCCACTGTATTTCAGCAAAGCAATTTCCTGCGAAAAAGAAGAGATTGAAATCAATAAAAATAACAAGAATATTTTTTTCATAATTATATGTTTTGTCATTTCGACGAAGGAGAAATCACACTAGAGATTCCTCACGGTATATCGCCAATCTTTGTAGAGTTACTAGTGTGATTTCTCGTTCCTCGAGATGACAACTGGTGCTATTGAATTTAGTAATGTTTTAATTAGAAACCTCATTAAAAAAAACAACACTATGACAAGCCACAACAGCAGCGGTTTCGGTTCTTAAACGTGTATTTCCTAACATTACAGGTTTATAATTGTTTTCCAATGCCAAAGCAATTTCTTTCTCAGAAAAATCGCCTTCAGGGCCAATTAAAATTGTAACATCCTCATTTGGTTTTAAAACTTCTTTCAGTGATTTTTTATCGGTTTCTTCACAATGTGCAATCAATTGTAAACCTTCTTTTTTCTGTTTAATAAATTCTTTAAAAGAAATCGCTTCGTTTAGTTTCGGAAGAAAAGTTTCATTGCATTGTTTCATTGCCGAAAGAATGATTTTTTCAAAACGATCCTTATTGATTACTTTTCGTTCAGAACGGTCACAGAAAATAGGCGTTATTTCCTGAATACCAATTTCTGTTGCTTTCTCAAGAAACCATTCAAAACGATCATTCATTTTTGTTGGCGCAACAGCCAGATGCAAATGATATTTAGGTTTTTCTGCATTGGTTATAGAAAGTACTTCAACTGTACATTTGCTATCTGAGGCCAATGTAATTTGGGTCTCAAACAGTAAACCGTAACCATTAGTTACTTGTAAAATATCGGCATCTTTTTTACGAAGGACTTTTATGATGTGACGGCTTTCTTCTTTGTCAAAAGAAAAACTTTCGGTGGTTTCGTCTATTTTCGGATTAAAAAATAACTGCATGTTTTAAAATTGAATTCTTGCTTTAGAAACAACAGCAGAAGTTTCAAAACGGTTTGATAAATATTTTTGATAACCAACAATTCCAATCATTGCAGCATTATCTGTGGTATATTCGAATTTTGGAATAAAAGTTTTCCAGCCGTATTTGCTTTCCGTTTCTTTCAATGTATTTCTGATTCCTGAATTGGCAGAAACACCGCCTCCAATTGCAATTTGTGTGATTCCAGTTTCTTTTACTGCCAATTTAATTTTATCCATCAAAATTTCGATAATCGTATGCTGAATAGAAGCACAGATATCGTTTAGATTTTCTTCAATGAAATTAGGATTTTCCTGTTTGTTTTTTTGAATGAAATATAAAATAGCCGTTTTTAGTCCAGAGAAACTAAAATCTAATCCTGGAACTTTTGGTTTTGTAAAAGAGAAGGCTTTTGGATTTCCTTCTTTGGCATATTTATCGATTAATGGTCCGCCAGGATAAGGAAGACCAAGTATTTTGGCACTTTTATCAAAAGCCTCACCTACAGCATCATCTGTAGTTTCGCCTATAATTTGCATGTCAAAAAAACTATTCACTTTCACAATTTGAGTATGTCCGCCGCTAATAGTTAAAGCTAAAAAAGGAAACTCAGGTTTGTCGTAGCCTTCTTCGTCAATAAAATGGGCTAAAATGTGAGCATGCATGTGATTTACAGCAATTAGCGGAACTTGTAATGCTAAAGATAAAGATTTGCTGAAGGAAGTTCCAACCAATAATGATCCCATTAGGCCTGGACCTTGTGTAAAGGCGATTGCGCTTAACTGTTCTTTTTGTACATTTGCTTTACGAAGTGCAGCATCTATCACAGGTACAATATTCTGCTGATGCGCTCGCGAAGCCAATTCAGGAACAACACCTCCATATTGATTGTGAATTAATTGGTTCGCCACAACATTTGACAATACTTTGTCGTTATGTAAAACCGCAGCAGCAGTATCATCGCATGAACTTTCGATGGCTAGAATAAAAACCTCTTGATTTTGCATATAAAGGCACAA
Organism: Flavobacterium panacagri; assembly: GCF_030378165.1. Taxonomy (NCBI): domain Bacteria; kingdom Pseudomonadati; phylum Bacteroidota; class Flavobacteriia; order Flavobacteriales; family Flavobacteriaceae; genus Flavobacterium; species Flavobacterium panacagri. The sequence continues at coordinate 5,358,770 of NZ_CP119766.1, read as the reverse complement.
ATTTTGAATTATATTTGACAAATCAAATTATTAATTTCTTTGATTTAAGCAGTGTCCAAAATTAAAGAATTTTTATCAAAACAGCCGTTCTTTGTCTGTTCAAAATAAATTTAAAAGAAAACTAAAATTAAAGAAGCTATCAAAAAAGTAAAAAAAATAATATCGAGAACCCTAATTGGGTTGATTTTACTTTTGTTAGCATTGGCTATCATATTGTCACTTCCTGTTGTTCAGACTCAAATTGCAAACTATGTGACAAAAACGTTGAACGAGGATTTTAAAGTTGATATCAGCGTAGAAAAAACAGCCATTAATATTTTTGGAGGGGTTAAATTGAAGAAAGTGCTGATTCGAGATCATCATAAAAAGACTTTAATCTATTCTGATATTATTACTACAGATATTGCCAGCTTCAGTAGATTGCTTGACGGAGATTTAATTTTTGGAGATTTGCGTCTGACTGGTTTAATTTTTAATCTGAAAACCTATAAAGGTGAGGATGAAAACAATATGAATAAGTTTATTCAAGCTTTTGAGGAAGATAATGCTCCGCCAAAGAAGAAATCGGATAAACATTTTCTGCTTACCGCTAAGAATGGTTATATTGAAAAAGGAAGGTTCTCTGTTGTTGACGAAAATAAGACAACTCCAAAATTTCTTGATTTTACTAAGCTTAACGCTTATATCAGTGACTTCAAATTATATGGCCCGGATGTAAATACTACGATTCATCGTTTTTCTTTTATGGATCATCGTGGTTTGTATGTTTCTAATTTTGCGGGAAAATTCAGTTATACTAAAAAACAGATTAAAGTTGAAAATCTGGCAATTAAAACCAAAAGATCTTCTATTTATGGTATCGCTATTTTAAATTACAAACCAGCAGATTTTCTTGATTTTACAGATAAAGTGAAGTTTAATGTTATGATAGATTCTTCTTCTATTGCAACAAATGATATTCGCCATTTTTATGATGGTTTGGGTAGAAATCAGCATTTTAAGTTAAAAACAAAATTAGATGGCCCATTAAATAATTTAACACTTTCTAGATTAAGATTAAGTGATACCAACGGATCAAAAATTAATGGAACAATCAATTTCAGAAATCTTTTAGGAAGTAAAGAGCAGAAATTCTCTATGGATGGAAAGTTTGATAAACTGCTTTCTAGTTATGACGATCTGGTAGTACTGCTTCCAATAGTTTTAGGAAAAAGACTTCCAATAGAAATGAAAAGAATTGGAAAGTTTAATATTGTTGGGAAAGCAAAAGTTTCAACAACGGCTCTTGAAACCGATTTTAAAATTGGAACTGATATAGGAAACGGCCAAGTAGATCTTCATATGAATAATATGGATTTTATAGACAAAGCTTCTTATTCTGGAAATATTATTCTGACTGATTTTAATATTGGTGCTGTTCTGAACCGAAAAGATGTTGGAAAGACAACTTTGAATCTTGATGTAGATGGAGTTGGTTTTACAGAGAAATATCTAAATACTATTATTAAAGGAGATATTTCCAAGCTTAATTACAATAATTACAACTATAATAATATAGTAGTAAATGGAAATTTCAAACTGCCTTATTATAAAGGACAAATTGCAATTAATGATCCTAACTTAAATTTGAGTTTTGATGGTTTATTAGATTTAAGTAAAAGAGAAAATCGTTATGACTTTCATATTAATGTAGAAAATTCAGATTTAAGAAAACTGAAATTTGTCAGTGATTCTATTTCTCATTTTAGAGGAGATGTTGTGGTCCAAGTGACAGGAAATTCTATTGAAAATCTTCAGGGGAATATCTTTCTAAAAGAAGCCGAATATCAAAATCCAAAAGCGAGTTATGTTTTTGATGCTGTAACGATCAGTTCAAATTTTGATGCAGATCGTTTACGAACTATAACAATTAGTTCTAATGATGTTGTTGATGGACAAATAGTTGGTAAATTTAGATTTGATCAATTGGATAAACTGGTCATGAATTCTGTGGGAAGTTTGTATACTAATTATAAGCCTTATAAAGTAAGAAAAGGACAGTTTTTACGATTTAATTTCCGTGTTTATGATAAAGTGGTCGAAATGCTTTATCCAGAAATTAATATCGATTCTTCTACCGTTGTACGAGGAAAAATTGATTCTGATTTGCAGGAATTTAAATTCCGTTTTAGATCGCAGAAAATTACCGCCGCCAAAAATACATTTGATAATATTCGTATTAATATTGATAATAAAAATGCTCTTTATAATGCGTATGTAGAGTTGGACAGTATTAAAACGCCTTATTATAAAATCCGTGATTTTAATTTAATTAATGTGACGGCAAAAGATACGCTGTTTGTTCGTTCAGAATTTAAAGGAGGAAATGAAGGAGAAGATTATTTTAATCTCGATTTGTATCATACTATTGATAAAAACAAAAATAATATAGTCGGAATTAAAAAGTCTGAAATGAAGTTTAAAGACTATATCTGGTATTTAAACGAAGAAGCTGCTAATGATAATCAAATTGTTTTTGATCAGTACTTTAAAAATTTTACAATCGATAATATTGTTTTGTCTCATGAAAATCAGAAGATCGATTTAAATGGTGTTATAAAAGGAAAAGATTATAAAGATCTGGTGCTGAATTTTGAAGATGTTGATATAAATAAAATTACGCCGGTAAATTCCAAATTCGTCTTTAATGGTAATTTGAATGGAAACGTTAATTATAAACAGAATAAAAATGTTTATCAGCCCACGGCATCCATAAAAATTGACCATTTGGTAATGAATAAAACAGAGCTTGGCACACTTAATTTCGATATTTCTGGAGATGAGAGCTTTAAAAAATTTACCGTCAATTCGTCTATACAAAATGGTTTTACCGAGTCGTTTAGAGCTAACGGAAATTTTGCTATTGAAAACAAAGAAACTATTGTAGACATGAGTTTGAAACTGGAAGGTTTTAATCTGGCTACTTTAGGAACTATTGGAGGTGATGTTCTGTCAAACATTCGGGGATCGGTTTCAGGAAATGCTGCAGTGGTAGGAAATCTGAAAAAGCCTGAAATTAATGGTCGTTTGTATGTTGAAAAAGCAGGAATGACAATTCCGTATTTAAATACAGATTACGAATTAAGTGATCGTACCGTAATAGATTTAACAAACGAGAAATTCTTGTTTAGAAACAATCAGTTGACTGATACTAAGTATGGGACAAAAGGTTTATTGAACGGAAGTATCGAGCATAAAAATTTTGGAGATTGGAAATTAGACCTAAATATAACATCCAAACGATTAGTAGCTCTTGATACAAAAGATAGTGATGACGCGGCTTATTTTGGTACCGCTTTTATAAATGGATCGGCTAGTATAAAAGGCCCTGTAGATGCATTATTTATTAAAGTAGATGCAAAATCTGAAAAAGGAACTGAGGTTAAAATCCCAATTAACAATGTACAGAGTGTAGGAGAGAGCAGCTGGATTCATTTTGTGACTCCAAAAGAGAAATACAATTTGGCTAATGGAATTGTAGAAAAAACAAGAAATTACAACGGACTTGAATTAGAGTTTGATTTTGATATTACGCCAGATGCTGAAGTAGAAGTTATTCTGGATCGTAATTCTGGGCACGGAATGAAAGGAAAAGGGTATGGATCGCTTTTGTTTAAAATTAATACACTGGGTAAATTTAATATGTGGGGAGATTTTCAGGCATACGAAGGAACTTATAATTTTAAATACGGCGGACTGATCGATAAAAAGTTTGCGGTTAAAAAAGGTGGTTCTATTATTTGGGAAGGAAACCCGATGCGTGCTCAGCTAAATCTAGAAGCCGTTTATAAAACGCAGGCCAATCCAGCAGTTCTTTTAGATAATACTTCTTCATTCAATAAAAAAGTTCCTGTAGAGGTTGTTATTGGACTTAGAGGAGATTTAGCTAGTCCTGAACCTAATTTTGACATTCAATTCCCATCGGTAAGTAACGTGTTGAAATCGGAAATTCAGTATAAGTTAGACGATAAGGATATTCGCCAGACACAAGCTTTATATTTATTATCTACAGGTTCGTTTATGAGTACAGATGGATTTAGCCAGGGAGATTTCTCTGGAACTTTGACAGAAACTGCTTCAAGCTTATTCGGAAGTCTTATAAAATCAGATAATGATAAAGTAAATATCGATCTAAATTACATTGCAGCCGACAGAAGAATGGGACAGGAAGTTGATGGTCAGTTTGTGGCTAATATTTCTTCACAGGTTAATGAAAGGATTACAATTAATGGTAAACTTGGAGTTCCAGTAGGAGGAGTAAACGAATCGGCAATTGTTGGTGATATTGAAATTTTATATCGTGTAAATGAAGACGGTACAATGAATCTTCGTTTGTTTAATAAAGAAAATGATATCAATTATATAGGACAAGGAATCGGATATACACAAGGAGTTGGTATTTCTTATGAAGTAGATTTTGATACATTTAGTGAATTGGTGAATAAATTATTTAAAAATCATAAGATAGAGAAGGCCACAAAAAATTCATCAGATGATCTTCAGGATTCTTATCTTCCTGATTATATGAGCTTCTCAAGTAAAAAAGAATCAGACAAAAACAAAAAGAAGGCGGAAAAAGAGCAAGAGAAAAAGAAAAAAGAAGAAGAGAAGGAAAAAGAAAAGAAAAAACAACAGGAACCTCACAATAATCAAGGCGTGATTCCAGATGATAACGATTATTAACACTTTGTTAAAAATAGACATTTGTAAAACCATTATTCTCATAATGGTTTTTTTTGTGCTAAATTTAGACGCTCTTAAAAGAATTTTTCAGTCGAGAGGGAAAGTTCGATTTTTATAACACTTCATTTGGGTATTGTTAATTTTGATGATTTAATTAAAAAAATGGCGTTTTATTATTTTAAATGAAATTTTTTCCATCAAAAAACTTATTAACGAAAACGTTTGAATTTAACATATTTTATTAATTTATAATAAACATAACGAGAATACTGGTGAATGTTTGCTAATTTTACAACTTTAATACTTAAATAATGTCAAAAACAATAAAAAAAGTAGGTGTTCTTACCTCAGGAGGAGACTCACCAGGAATGAATGCTGCAATACGATCAGTTGTTCGAACATGTGCTTATCATAATATAGAATGCGTAGGGATTTATAGAGGGTATCAAGGAATGATCGAAGGCGATTTTAAAGAAATGGGTCCTCGAAGCGTTAATAATATTGTAAATAAAGGAGGAACGATTTTGAAATCGGCTCGTTCTGTTGATTTTAGAACACCGGAAGGTAGAAAAAAAGCCCACGAAAACCTTTTAAAAGCTGGAATTGATGCTTTGGTTGTAATTGGTGGAGACGGAAGTTTTACCGGAGGTTTAATCTTCAACTCAGAATACAATTTTCCTGTAATAGGAATTCCTGGCACAATTGATAATGATATTTATGGTACAAGTTTTACTCTAGGTTATGATACTGCTTTGAATACTGTTGTTGACTGTATTGATAAAATTAGAGATACTGCGAGTTCACATAACCGTTTATTCTTTGTAGAGGTTATGGGTAGAGATGCAGGTCACATTGCACTTAATGCCGGAATTGGTGCAGGTGCAGAAGAAATCCTTATTCCTGAAGAAGATCTTGGTTTAGACCGTCTTTTAGATTCACTGCAAAAAAGTAAAGCTTCAGGAAAATCATCTAGTATCGTAGTTATTGCTGAAGGAGATAAAATTGGTAAAAACGTATTCGAATTAAAGGATTATGTTGAGGCTAATTTACCTGAGTATGATGTACGTGTTTCTGTATTAGGTCACATGCAGCGTGGTGGTTCACCATCTTGTTTTGACCGTGTTTTAGCAAGCCGTTTAGGAGTAAAAGCTGTAGAATCATTATTGGAAGGGAAATCAAATTATATGGTTGGTCTTAAAGAAGATAAAGTGATTTTAACACCGCTTGAACAAGCTATTAAAGGAAAATCAGAAATTGATAGAGAGTTATTAAGAGTGTCTGACATTATGTCGACATAATCCATATAAAAAGTTTAAAATAGAGAGAAGTTTATTGTGAGGAAATTAGACTTTGAAATAGTGTAATAAAAACAAAAAGCAAAAATTTAGTAAAATGTCAAAAGTAAAATTAGGAATAAACGGATTTGGACGTATCGGAAGAATCGTTTTTAGAGAGTCTTTCAACAGAGATAATGTAGAAGTTGTTGCAATCAATGACTTGTTAGACGTAGATCACTTAGCTTATTTATTAAAATATGATTCAGTTCACGGTCGTTTCGACGGAACTGTAGAAGTTAAAGAAGGAAAATTGTATGTAAACGGAAGAAATATCCGTATCACTGCAGAAAGAAATCCTGCTGACTTAAAATGGAACGAAGTTGATGTAGATGTTGTTGCTGAATGTACTGGTATCTTTACAACTATCGAAACTGCAAGCGAGCACTTAAAAGGTGGAGCTAAAAAAGTAATCATTTCTGCTCCTTCTGCTGACGCTCCAATGTTTGTAATGGGAGTGAACCACGAAACTGCAAAAGCTTCTGATTTAGTTGTTTCTAACGCTTCTTGTACTACAAACTGTTTAGCTCCTTTAGCTAAAGTAATCAATGATAACTTTGGAATTGTTGAAGGTTTAATGACTACTGTTCATGCAACTACTTCAACTCAAATGACTGCTGACGGACCTTCTAGAAAAGACTGGAGAGGTGGACGTGCAGCTGCAATCAACATCATTCCTTCTTCAACAGGTGCTGCTAAAGCGGTTGGAAAAGTTATTCCTGAATTGAATGGAAAATTAACTGGTATGGCTTTCCGTGTTCCTACTGCTGACGTTTCTACAGTAGATTTAACTGTGAAAGTAGCTAAAGAAACTTCTTATGAAGAAATTATGGCTGTATTGAAAAAAGCTTCAGAAAACGAATTAAAAGGTATCTTAGGATATACTGAAGATGCAGTTGTTTCTCAAGATTTCATTTCTGATAAAAGAACATCTATTATCGATGCTGGTGCAGGAATTGGTTTAAATTCAACTTTCTTCAAATTAGTATCTTGGTATGACAATGAGTACGGATACTCAAGTAAATTAATTGATTTATCTGTGCATATTGCAGGTTTAAAATAATAATATATATTTTTGCAAAATCCCGTTATGTAAGTAACGGGATTTTCTTATTTTGTGACCTCTATAATTAATGTAAAAATTACACTTTTAAATTAAAAATAGAGAAGCCTAATCCCAAAAACTAAACGAAATGAAATTAATAGTTGATAGTGGATCTACTAAAGCCGATTGGATTGCAATTGATGATAATGGAAAAGTATTATTCACAACACAAACTTTAGGATTAAATCCAGAAATTCTTGACGGACCGGAAATTATTTCAAGATTAAACGACCGTTTTGATATTTTACAAAACAAAAAAAATGCAACGCATTTGTTCTTTTATGGAGCAGGATGTGGAACAGACAGAATGAAAGAATATTTGAAACAAGTCTTTCAAGAGTATTTTACTAACGCAATTGTTGACGTTCAGGAAGATACTTATGCTGCTGTTTATGCAACAACTCCAAAAGGGCAAGAGGCGATAGTTTCTATTTTAGGAACAGGATCAAACTGCAGTTACTTTGATGGAAAAGTGTTGCACCAAAAAGTTCAGTCATTGGGATATATTGTTATGGATGACTGTAGCGGAAATGTTTTTGGTAAAGAATTAATTAGAAAATACTATTTTAATAAAATGCCTAAAGAATTGGCTGTTGAACTTGAAAAAGAGTATGACGTTGATCCGGATTTTATTAAAAATAAATTATATAAAGAGCCAAATCCAAATGCTTATTTGGCAACTTATGCTAAGTTTTTAATTAAGCATAAAGACACAGAGTTCTGCAGAAAAATTATCTTTAAAGGAATGAAGTCTTTTGTTAAGAATTATATCAAACAATTCGATAACTGTAAAGAAGTTCCAGTACATTTTGTAGGTTCTATCGCTTTTTATTTGAAAGACGAATTACAAGAAACTTTTGATAAATATGAACTTCAATTAGGGAATGTTTTAAGAAGACCTATTGATGGATTAATTGCTTATCATGTCGCTAATCAATAGTTCTGGTTTTATGGAAATTGCCATTATTGCTCATGATGGAAAAAAAGCTGATTTGATTGATTTCTTGATCAAAAATGAGGCAATTTTACACAATGAAAAAATAAGGCTGATTGGTACAGGAACTACAGGAGGAAAAGCAGAAGCTGCGGGTTTTAAAACTCAGAGAATGCTTTCAGGTCCTCTTGGTGGTGATGCGCAGATTGCTGGTAGAGTAGCGGAGGGAATTACACAAATGGTTTTCTTTTTTAAAGATCCTTTGTCGAGCCATCCTCATGAGGCAGATATTAATATGCTGATTCGTGTTTGCGATGTGCATAATGTGCCGCTGGCAACAAATGAAGCAACGGCACAATTATTATTAGATGCTATTGCACAGCAATTATAGAAATCTCAACATTTACATTTTTTGGCAGACAAGCCACTTGAACCGTTTCACGAGCTGGAGCGGTTTTTTCGTTAAAATAAGATCCGTAAACCGTATTTATAGCACCGAAGTTATTCATATCCATTATGAAAATAGTTGACTTCACTACATTTTCAAAAGTCATATCGGCAGCTTCAAGAATAGCGGCGATGTTTTTCATTACTTGGTTGGTTTCGTCGTTGATGTTGTCTGTAATCAATTCTCCTGATTCAGGATTGATTGCAATTTGTCCAGAGGCATAAAGTGTGTTTCCAGACAATACGGCTTGATTATAAGGCCCGATTGGAGCCGGAGCTTTCTCTGTGAAAATGATTTTTTTCATAATAAAAGTATTTTGAAACGGGTTATCGATTAGAAACGCTTCGTTTGTTCCATTTAATATCGCTAAGCATACCAGATTTAATTCCGATAAAGAAATTCCAGTTTGAATTTGTTCCCATTGGCTGCCAGTTAAATGCCATTCTCCAGCTTAACAAATCTCTCTCAAAACGGAATTGTGTAAAAGTAACTCCCTTTTGTACAAAATCATAACCAGTAGAAACACCACCTTTCCATTTTGGAGTAATGTCTGTATTGATAGAAATCATGATCGAGTTACCAGAAATTTGATTTTGTCTCGTTGTATTAGAATAGGTTAAAGAGTAGGCTAAAGTCATATCCCAAGGAATTTTCGAATTAAAAAACTCAGTAATGACGTCGTCTTTTTCGGGTTCATTGGCAAACTGACTGTTCCGGCTGTCATTCAAGTCGGTATTTGTTCCAAATAAGTCATCGTTTCGACCTCCATTCCGCTGGCTTTGGGTGTTTTTTTCCTTTCCTGTATCTTTGTTCGAAAAGGAATAGTTCACTGTTACGTTTGCACTGGTTAATCTGAATAAACTTCCTCCGTTATCAATATTATACATATTGATTCTGTTATTACCACTGTCTAAAGCATAAGGATCTAAAGTAGCTCCAAAGTTCATATTCATTTTGTTGTCAAAGAACTGGGTTCCACCACTAACCAAGATAGGCTGCCATGCTAAGGTTGTCTTCCCGTCGGCATTAAAGTTGTAACTTGTGCTAAAGTTTAAATTGTTTAGCAGCATTATCTTTTTAGGTTCCGTTTTTGTACTGTCTCGATCTCTTACTTTGGCTTCAAAAGTATTGCTCAGTGCAAAACCAACAATGTTTGAATTGTCTTTTCCAGGTGCTCCAAACAGGCCGTTTTCAAATCGAGTGTATTGAGATGTAATGGTTCCAGATGCATCGACACCGTAAGTGTCGTAATAACGCTCAAAGCTTGGTGTATAAGAATAGGTTAAACTTGGACGCATAACGTGTCTTATAGATTGAATTCTTTTATCGTCACCAAAATTAAAAGTACCATAAATTGTTGTACCTAAATTGGTGCTGAAATTGTAAGTTCTAAATGAATCAAAACCATTTATATTGCTAGGTTCTACTTTTCCTGTAGAAGAGTCGTAGGCTTTGCTTATTGTTTTATTAACCCATGTTTCTTGATAGGTTGTTGAAGCTCCTGCGCTAAAGTATTTAAAGATCTTAAAGTTTGTGCTAAGCGGAATGGTATGCTGCATACCTAATTGTGCATCTTTAAACATTTGTGGTTTGAAAAATAACGAGTCGCTGGTCTTGAAATAGTTTTTACCACTTACGTTGTACTGCAAGTTTATGTTTTTGATAAATCCCTTTTTTACTCCATTCTTGCCAACAAAAGGATAAATACGGTCAATGCTTCCCTGTAGCGAAGGAAGTGTCATAATGATTTCTTCTGTTTGGGTGTTTTGACTGTGAGTTGCAGACAATGCAATACGAGAACCTGGAATAGTATTAAAAGTTTTGTTGTAATTAATAGAAGAACTTAAAGTGTTATTTAAGTTTGATCCGATATTAGCTTGGTTAATAGATCTTTTAAAGTACTTACTACTACCCATGTTAACCGATGCTGAAAAACTTGAATTTGGATTTGATTTAGAGTCTTTAGAATGCGACCACTGAATGTTGTAAATGTTTTGTTTAGAATAATCAGGATAGCCTCGCTCACTATTGATAAGATTTTCAAAACGAATATTTACATTACCTCGATATTTATATCTTGTAGCATACGCCGATTCAAAACGCATAGCGTAACTTCCGTTAGTATAATAATCTCCAAGTACAGTCAAGTCATAATTATCACTTAGGGCAAAATAATAACCTCCATTTTGCAATGAAAACCCTCTTGTGTTTGAATCGTTGTAACTTGGGACGATAATTCCAGAAACGCTTTTTTCTTGGCTTAAAGGAAAATATCCATAAGGAAGTGCCAGTGGAGTAGGAACGTCAGCAATAACCATTTGTGTTAAGCCGGTTACAATTTTTTTACCAGGCACAAATTTTATTTTACTCGTTCGGAAGTAATATTCAGGATGATCAATATCAGTTGCAGTTGTAATACGTGCACCCCTAAGGTAATAAACAGAATCGTTTTCTTTTTTGGTAACCGCAGCTTTAATGTTTAATTCTCCTTGTTTGGTTCTTGAATTATAAATTAAAGCCTTTTTAGTTTTAAAATTAAAACGAATAGAATCGGGTTGTACTTCGTTGGAGCCTTGTTTAAAATTTGGATATTGAATTAATACGCCAGCAGAATCTTTGATTCTTCCAGCATAAACTTCATCTTTTTCATAATTAAGTACAATTATACCAGATTTTAATTCAACATCTTTATAGTATAATTCTGCTTCATTGTATAATGTAATTGTTTTCTTTTTCTGGTCAATTGTAGCATAATCTTTTGCTTTGTATCTAACTTTTCCATCCAAAAAAGTCTTTTTGGCTCTAACCGTATCCAGTTTTACGGTGTCAGTAATTGCAGGAGCTTCTTTATCTGTTTGTTTTACAGCAGGTAAAGGCTTTTTTTTATTTTTTATTTCTTGCGAATATAAATTACCACAACCTATAGTTAGGAAAAATGATATTAAAACGATATTAAATAAGTTTGTATGCAAAGGTTTAAATGCTATTTTTGTAAAATTATGGCGTGTTTTTTGACATGTCAAACTTACATATAATTTTTTGGCAAAAATAATCAATTCTAAAAATTATAACAGCTGCATTTTATTAAAATTAACTTTTAGATTTATGAATAGAATTAACAAATTTAAGGTAATATTTACTTTATTTCTAACATTACTGTCTTTTTGTGCTCAGAGTCAGTCAAATGTGTTTAAGGTAACTCTTGACGCTGGACATGGAGATCATGACTTCGGAGCTGTTTACAGCGGCAGGATTGAAAAAAATATTGCTTTAGCTATTGTTTTGAAAGTGGGGAAGATTTTAGAGCTTAATCCAAATGTAGATGTAATTTATACGCGTAAAACGGATGTTTTTATTGATTTGGTTGAAAGAGCCAATATTGCCAATAGAGCGAATTCAAATATTTTTGTTTCTATTCATTGTAATGCCAATAAAAATACAGCAGCCGACGGAACCGAAACCTATGTGATGGGTTTGAGTAAAGTGGCATCGAACTTAGAAGCTGCAAAGAAAGAGAACTCGGTAATTACATTGGAGAAAGATTATAAGCGTAAATACGAAGGTTATGACCCAAATTCTCCAGAATCAATGATTGGGATGACGTTAATGCAGGAAGAATATTTAGATAATAGTATTTCGCTGGCGACTAAAATTGAGGATAATTTTGAAAAATTAGGAAAAAAACTTCGTCAGGGTGGTGTAAAACAAGCGCCTTTTATGGTACTACATAAAGCTTATATGCCTAGAGTTTTGGTAGAAACTGGTTTTGTGTCGAATCCAACAGAAGGGAATATTCTGAATTCAGAAGAAGGACAAGATGATATAGCGAAAGCAATTGCGGAAGCTATTTTAAGTTATAAAAGAGAATATTTTGGATCAGGAACTGAGGCTCCTGAGAGTCGGCCCATAAGAGATACTACTCCCGTAAAACCAAAAACAACTGCTCCAGTTACTGTAGTTAAAAATGCCCCAAAAGGAACATTTTTTAAAGTACAGCTTATTGCAAGTATTAAAAAAACTCCTTTAGAACCTAAAAACTTTAAGGGGTTGAAAAATGTGACTATGTTATTTGAAAACAATATATATAAGTATTTCTACGAAGAAACTTCAAGTTACGAAACAGCCCAGAAATTTTTGCAAGAAGCTAAGAATAAAGGGTATGGCGCAGCATTTTTAGTGGCAACTAAAGATGGAGAAAAAATCAGTATTCAGGACGCAATTAAATAATAAGCCCAAGTTCGAATATTTATATTAATTTTGTACAAACACTTAGAATTTTGAAACTAACAAGAGAAATTAAAACGGCTATATTAGTCATCGCATCGATTTTATTATTTATCTGGGGTTACAGCTTTTTAAAAGGCAAAGATCTTTTTACAAATTATACCATGTTATATGCTGAATATGATAATGTTGAAGATTTGTCACTTTCTGCACCAGTTACTTTAAACGGACTGGCAATAGGTAAAGTAAATAAAATCACAATTGATGAAGTAACAGGAAAATTATTAGTAGAACTTCAATTAAAAACAGATTTTCCAATTTCGAAAACAAGTACAGCAACAATTTATTCTCCAAGCTTAATTGCAGGAAAGCAAATTAAAATTATCCCAAATTTTGCAGATAAAGAATTAGCAGAAGATGGACAAAAATTAGCGTCAACGGTAGAACTTGGATTAACGGAATCTTTAGGAGGTAAAATTGAGCCAATTCAGCAGAAGCTTGATAAAATGCTTGTCAATATTGATGTTTTGGTTACGGGATTGAATAATACTTTAGATAAAAATACACAAGAAAATCTAAAGAAAACAATTGCTGAATTAAGCCAGACGATGACGCAGTTTCACAAAGCTTCAGGAAGTCTAAACAATATTTTAGATACTAATAAAGGGCAGATTAATGGAATGGTTTCTAATTTTAATAAAGTGTCCAATAACTTTAATAAAATTTCTGATTCTTTAAACAAAGCTGATTTAGGAAAAACAGTACGTAACTTAAACCAGATGTTGGCAAAAGTAGATGCTTTAATGGCTAACTTAAATTCTGGAAAAGGTACGGCTGGAAAATTATTAAATGATGAAGCCTTATATAACAACTTAGCAAAAACGTCAAAAGAGCTTGAATTGTTATTGCAAGATGTACGTCTTTATCCAACTCGTTACGTGAACGTTTCTCTTTTTGGGAAGAAAAATAAACCATACGTAGCGCCAACAGAAGAAACAAACTCAACTGATAAAAAATAATTATAAATGAGTTATTTAGATAATATTTTATTTGCCATACTTCTTATAGTTGGTTTCGGCTTTTTTGCAGCGAGCGTGAAAAAGATCATCCGAAACATTAATCTTGGAGTAGATGTAGATCGAAAAGATAATCCTAAAGCTCGTTGGAAAAACATGGCACTGATTGCTCTGGGGCAGTCAAAAATGGTGAGACGCCCTGTTGCTGGAATACTGCATATTTTTGTATATGTCGGTTTCATAATTATTAATATTGAATTGCTTGAAATTATTATTGACGGGCTTTTTGGAACTCATAGAGTTTTTGCGCCGTATTTAGGTGTGGTTTATGATGTTTTAATTGCTTCGTTTGAGATATTGGCTATACTTGTAATTTTTGCTGTTACCGTTTTTTGGATTAGAAGAAATGTAATTCGTTTAAAACGTTTTATTAATTCAGACTTAAATGGTTTCCCAAAAAGCGATGCCAATTATATTCTGTATTTCGAAACCGTTTTAATGATTCTGTTTTTATTAATGAATGCCTCTGATTTGCATTTGCAAAATGTTCCAGGAGGTTATTCGCATTTTCATAAAGCAGGAAGTTATCCGATAAGTCAATTTATTGCACCAATTTTTAATGGTACTTCTAATGAGTTAGTAGGACTTTTGTTTGAAGTATTTTGGTGGCTGCATATAGTTGGCATTTTAGTTTTCATGAACTATTTATATTTTTCAAAACACCTTCATATTCTTTTAGCGTTCCCGAATACTTATTTCGCCAATTTAAAACCAGAAGGGCAGTTTGATAATTTAGAATCGGTAACAAAAGAGGTGAAATTAATGATGGATCCAAATGCAGATCCATTTGCCGCAGCACCAGTTGATGAAAATGCTGCTCCGGCTAAATTTGGAGCTAGCGATGTTCAGGATTTAAACTGGGTACAATTATTAAATGCATATACATGTACAGAATGTGGACGTTGTACTTCTTCTTGTCCAGCAAATCAAACAGGGAAAAAATTGTCTCCTCGTAAGATTATGATGGATACTAGAGATCGTTTGACTGAAGTTGGAAAAAACATTGATGCCAACAAAGGTGTTTTTGTTCCTGATAATAAATCACTTTTAAACGATTATATTACTCCAGAAGAATTATGGGCTTGTACGTCTTGTAATGCTTGTGTGGAAGAATGTCCCGTAAATATCAGTCCTTTGTCTATTATTATGGATATGCGCCGTTATTTGGTAATGGAGCAAAGTGCCGCTCCAATGCCGTTGAACGCCATGATGACGAATATCGAAAATAATGGTGCACCATGGCAATACAGCCAGCAAGATCGATTAAATTGGAAAAACGAGAACTAACTTTTAGTTCGCGATAATATATAAGAATTCAGATTTCAGAATAAAATTTGAAACTTTAAACTTTAAACAAAAGAGAGAGAAATGTCAGAAAGTTTAGTAGTGCCAACAATGGCAGAAATGCTTGCCGAAGGAAAACAGCCAGAAGTTTTGTTTTGGGTAGGTTGCGCAGGAAGTTTTGATGATAGAGCAAAAAAAATTACCAAAGCATTCGTACGAATTTTAAATCGTACTAATGTATCTTTTGCGGTTCTGGGTACAGAAGAAAGTTGTACTGGTGATCCTGCCAAAAGAGCTGGTAACGAGTTTTTGTTTCAGATGCAGGCGATGATGAATATTGAAGTTCTGAATGCTTATGAAGCAAAAAAAATTGTTACGGCTTGTCCACACTGTTTTAATACATTAAAAAATGAATATCCTGAGTTAGGAGGCAATTACGAGGTTATTCATCATACGGAGTTTTTAAAATCATTAATTAATGATGGAAGATTAACTGTAGAAGGTGGGCAGTTTAAAGGAAAGAAAATTACTTTTCATGATCCTTGTTATTTAGGAAGAGCCAATAAAGTTTACGAAGCTCCTCGAGATTTGATTCAAAAATTGGATGTTGAGTTAGTGGAAATGAAACGTTCTAAAGCAAACGGTTTATGTTGTGGTGCTGGTGGAGCACAAATGTTTAAAGATGCAGAACCAGGAAACAAAGAAGTAAATGTATTGCGTACGGAAGACGCTCTTGAGGTAAAACCAGATATTATTGCAGCAGGTTGCCCATTCTGTAATACTATGTTAACAGATGGTATTAAACACGCACATAAAGAGGGAGAAGTAAAAGTAATGGATGTTGCTGAATTAATAGCAAACGCACAAGATTTGTAAAAGATTCTGAGATGCTAAGGCGCTAAGTTTTTTTTATTTAGCAATTCAAGAAATCTAAAATCAATCCCGAGGCTTCGGGACTAAAATCTAAAATTAAAATGTATATACCTTTTGAAAATTTGCCAGGTGAATCTAGAGTCTGGATTTACCAATCGAACAGAAAATTTTCTGAGGAAGAGTTTTCTGAAATTGAAACCGATTTAAAAGCTTTCGTAGAACAGTGGGCCGCGCATGGAACTAGTCTTGAAGCTTCTTATTTATTGAAATACAATCGATTTATAATATTAGCCGTAAACCAAGATGTACAGGCGGCGACAGGATGTTCTATCGATAGTTCTGTTGAGTTTATTCAAAGTTTGGAGAAAAAGTACGACGTGGATTTATTGGATAAAATGAATGTTACTTTTAAACTGGGAGAACATATAGCACATAAACCATTAATTGATTTCAAGAAAATGGTAAAAGATAAAGCAGTAACTGAAAATACAATTGTGTTTAATAATCTGGTTAACAATATTGAAGAATTTAATGATGCTTGGGAAGTGCCTGCAGCAGACAGCTGGCATAGCAGATTTTTCTAAGATAATTTTTGAAGATATTTAAAAAGGTATGAAATTTAGGTTTCATACCTTTTTTTGTTTTTGGTAGGATTTTAAATGTTAATGCTGTATTATTGTTTTTTTTAATCCTAACAGTATATTTCAAATTTTATGACAGAAGAAATTAAAATCGTTGCAAGTATCTCGGCCAAATCAACTTTGAAATGGTTTTTTATAATGATTAGCGGCTTGTTTTTTACGTTAATCTGTTTTTTCGTTATTCTTTTTCAAAATTCTAATTATGCTGGAGGCGGACATGGGAATGTCTATGCTTTGTTGTCAGGTTTGTTTTTGAACAATATTTGCGGGTTTGTTTTATTTGCCGGAGCTCCTGTTTTTATATTTTTATATTTTCTAATTGCTAATAAAGCGGCCATACAGCAGCTGATTTACTTAACTTGGAATAATAAAGTTTTTGCTGGTTATGTTGATTCTAAAGTAGTTTTGTTAGTAGATAAAATAACAGGTTCTAATAATTGGGCAAGTACAATTTCTAACGAATCGATGTTACGATTGAAATTGTTAGAGGCAAATAGAAATGATAAAGAAAGTTCTAAAATTAAAAAGAAGATAATTAATTATTTGTTTCAAAAAATAAGACTGGACGATGTTGATTTTAAAAGAGAAGATTTAAAATTGTCTGAAGTGGTTTCGATGAAATTGAATCAGTTTATTTCGGAATCTGTAGAACCTTCGTTGCTGTTTTTTTGGTTGTTGTTATTGTTTCAGATTATTTTGTTTGTTGTTGCCCAGTTTTAGAACGGTGAATTGAAAGTTAAAAGGTCTAATTTAGCCCCGATAGAAGCGGTATACTTTTGTGCCGGTGTTCGGTGCAAAAGATATAGCGGATAGCGGGACAAATAGTTCTTTTTATTCGATATTGTGCTGCTTCTAAAAATATTTATTAACTAGAATTGATCTAATTTTGTCAAAAATCTAACAATTTAAAAGCTTATTTAAACGTGATTTTTGAGTATTTTCGTAGAATTAAATTTAATCCATGAAAATAGCAATTGTTTGTTATCCTACTTTTGGAGGTAGTGGTGTAGTAGCCACAGAGTTAGGTCTCGAATTAGCCAGAAGAGGACACGAAATACATTTTATTACATATAGTCAGCCAGTAAGATTGGCACTTTTAAATCCGAATGTTCATTATCACGAAGTAAATGTTCCGGAATATCCATTGTTTCATTATCAGCCTTATGAATTAGCATTATCGAGTAAATTAGTCGATATGGTTAAGTTGTATAAAATTGAGCTTTTACACGTGCATTACGCTATTCCGCATGCGTATGCAGGATATATGGCAAAGCAAATGCTGAAAAATGAAGGAATTAATCTGCCAATGATTACGACACTTCATGGTACTGATATTACTTTGGTTGGAAATCATCCTTTCTATAAACCGGCTGTAACTTTCAGCATTAATAAATCAGATTATGTGACTTCGGTTTCACAGAGTTTGAAAGATGATACTTTAAAGCTGTTTAAAATTAAGAACAAAATTAAAGTCATTCCAAACTTTATTGAGTTAGATAAGGTCAAAAAAGATCCTAGTGCGCCTTGCCATCGTTATGTAATGGCAAATGAAAATGAACGTATCATTACACATATTAGTAATTTTAGAAAAGTAAAACGTATCCCAGATATTATTAAGATTTTCTATAATGTTCAAAAGGAGATTCCGGCTAAGTTAATGATGGTTGGTGATGGACCAGAAAAAGAAAAAGCAGAAATTTTATGTCAGGAATTGGGGATTTTAGACAAGGTGATTTTCTTTGGAAACAGTCATGAAATTGATAAAATTTTATGCATGACCGATTTGTTTTTACTGCCTTCTGAAACAGAAAGTTTTGGTTTAGCTGCATTAGAAGCCATGGCGTGTGGCGTTCCTGTGATTTCAAGTAATTCAGGTGGATTGCCTGAAGTGAATTTTGACGGTTTTTCAGGTTATTTGAGTAATGTGGGAAATGTTGAAGAAATGGCTGAAAATGCTTTAAAAATACTGAAAGACGATAAGGTGTTGAATCAGTTTAAAGCGAATGCGTTAGAAGTAGCTAGAAAGTTTGATATTAAAAATATTCTGCCAAAGTACGAAGCTTTGTATCAAAAAGCGGTTGATGATTATAAGTACGAAAAGCACTAATCTTAAAAAGAGATAAATGAAAAAAGTAATTTCGATTTTAGCAATTTTTGTTTTTATTTCGTGTGGAGTAAAGAAGGTTGAAAGCTCAAATGCTTTATATGAAGTTTTGACAACACAGTCTGACGGTGGCGGTAATATTAAATTTTTTGAAATTTTGACAGAGCCAAATGAAATTAAAATGCTGGAAAATGATCCTCTTTTAGCTGATAAGATGAAGAATCCAAATGTTCATGATTATAACTACGTTATTTTGAATATGGGGGAAAAGAACACCAGCGGTTATTCTATAGATGTTGAAAAAGTAGAAGAAACGGATAAAAATATTATCATAACCGTAAAAGAAAATAGTCCTGCGAAGGATGCAATGACCATGCAGGTTATTTCGTATCCATACACGGTTGTGAAAATTCATTCTAAAAAAGAGATTATAATTAAATAAGAAATTTTGATATTCTCAAAAAAAAAAAGAAATCCTGTCACTTTACAATGACAGGATTCTCTTTTTTACAATTTTTTTTACTTTTATTTAGAATCTGAATTTAACACCTAAACCAACGTCAAATCCAAAATTATCATCATCATAGTATCCAGAACCAATTTCAGGTCTTGCATCTAAAGATAATGTTAGTGGTACTTCTTTAAATCTGTATTCGATTCCAACATCTCCTGCTGCAAATACATAAGTTCCGCTGTCTTTATATCTGAAATTATTGTTATAATAATCATAACGCCAGCTAGCTAGACCACCACCGACACCAGCGTACCAGTTAAAACCTCCTTCGATGTTCCAAACCCATTGGTAAAGCGCAACACCTTTAACAGCATCTACATCTCTGCTGTTTCTCCAGCCTAAATCAAATTCAAGTCTATTTTTTTGATTTAATCCTAATTGGTAGGATACCTCACCACCAAATCCGTTGTTGTCTCCTAAACGTAATCCTAATGCGTGTTTTGAAATTTCTTGTGATTGAGCCGTAAATGCTAAACCAAAAAGCATAATGGCAGATAATATTATCTTTTTCATAAAATGGTTAAATTATTTTTTTTCAAATGTATTGTTACAGTTATACAGAGAACGTATAATATTTTTGAAAATTGTTATATAATTTACATTTTTGTTTTATAAATACTACAATCTGCTTGTTTTGAAGCCTCTAAAAGTAAAATTATTTCAATATTATTGATGATATTAATTGTGAAGACAGAATATCTTCCATTTCGAAAAGATTCTCTTCTTCAATAAAATTACTAGCTTTATAAGAGAACAGTTTCCAACGTTTTTTATGATACTCAAGCGCAGTCAAGTTTTCTACCCAGTCTCCTGAATTTAAATATAAAGTAGATCCGTGTTTGTTTTCTTTGGTCATGATTTTAGGTTCGTGAATATGACCGCAGATTACATAATCGTAATTTTTTTCGATAGCTAAATCTGTTGCAGTGGTTTCGAAATCAGAAATAAACTTTACGGCTTTTTTAACGCTTGCTTTAATTTTTTTAGAAAAAGAATACGGTTCACGTCCTAATTTTGCCAGACACCAATTAACAAATCGGTTCATTAGAATTAAATAATCGTATCCTAATCCGCCCAATTTTGCAATCCATTTAGAGTGCTGAACAGAGGCATCAAATACATCTCCGTGAAAAATCCAGGCTTTTTTATCGTCTAATTCTAAAACTAATTTATCGACCAAAGCAAAATTCCCCATATTCATATCACTGAATTTACGAAGTATTTCATCGTGATTTCCAGTAATGTAATAGACTTTTGTTCCCTTAGAAGCCATTCCGATAATGCGCTGAATAACTCTTAAGTGGGCTTTTGGAAAGTAAGATTTTCTAAACTGCCAAGCATCAATTATATCACCGTTTAAGACTAAAGTTTTGGGTTTAATGCTTGAAAGATAGTTGTTTAGTTCTTTTGCATGGCTTCCATAAGTTCCTAAGTGAACATCAGAAAGAATGACCAATTCGACATTTCTTTTTTTCAATTTTTCTTGATTTGAAGTTTTACAAATTAAAAAAAATCTAAGCATTTTTATTTTATCAAAAGGTTATGAAAATGCGGATAATTTTACCAAATTGTGATTTTTAATAGGTTTAATGTTTAGTTAATAATACCAGTTTTAAATTTTTTAATTTAATTCATAAAACTTACATTTGCTCAAAACAAAATACAATGGCAGGAAACAGCTACGGCACCCTATATAAAGTAACAACATTTGGAGAATCTCATGGTGAAGCTTTAGGCGGCATTATTGATGGATGCCCTCCCGGAATACAACTTGATTTTGAGGCAATTGAATTAGACATGGCAAGAAGAAAACCAGGTCAGTCTGCAATTGTTACGCAAAGAAAAGAACCAGATGCAGTTCAGTTTTTATCAGGAATCTTTGAAGGCAAAACTACAGGAACTCCAATAGGTTTTATTATTCCAAATACCAATCAAAAATCAGATGATTATTCACATATAAAAGACAATTACAGACCAAGCCATGCTGATTATGTATACGATCAGAAATATGGATTCCGTGATTATCGCGGTGGCGGAAGAAGTTCTGCGAGAGAAACAGCAAGCAGAGTAGTAGCTGGAGCAATTGCCAAACAAATGCTTCCAGAAATTAAGTTTAATGCTTATGTTTCTTCAGTTGGGCCAATTCATTTAGAAACGCCTTATCAAGAATTAGATTTTTCAAAAATTGAAAGTAACCCTGTTCGCTGTCCAGATGAAAAATCGGCTGCAATTATGGAAGAATATATCCGTGATATCCGCAAACAGGGAGATACTGTTGGAGGTGTGGTAACATGTGTGATTCAAAATGTGCCAGTTGGTTTAGGTGAACCGGTTTTTGATAAACTTCATGCTGAATTAGGAAAGGCAATGCTTTCTATCAATGCAGTAAAAGGTTTTGAATATGGAAGCGGTTTCTCTGGTTCTGAAATGAAAGGAAGTGAACACAACGATTTGTACAATCCTGATGGATCTACACAAACAAATCTTTCTGGAGGAATTCAAGGCGGCATCAGCAACGGAATGGATATTTATTTCAGAGTAGCTTTTAAGCCTGTTGCCACTATTATGCAGACTCAAGACTCATTAGATAATAAAGGAAACATTACACCAATGACTGGAAAAGGACGTCATGATCCATGTGTAGTGCCTCGCGCAGTGCCTATTGTAGAAGCAATGGCTGCAATTGTTTTGGCTGATTTTTATTTGATCAACAAGACATATTAATAAAAGGTAAGACAGTGAGGGTCTTATATTTTAATAATCAAAAAATAAATTAATGCAAGAAATTACAGAAACTAAAAAAAAATCATTTCTTTCGGGATTAACAGGGCAGATTATAATTGCGATGGTTCTTGGAGCCATTTTAGGAATTATATTGCACAATACCATTTCGCCGGAAGCAGCTCAAGCATTTAGCAATAAAATAAAAATGCTGGCGACTATCTTCATTCGTTTGGTGCAAATGATTATTTCTCCATTAGTTTTTACTACTCTCGTAGTTGGAATTGCAAAATTGGGAGATATTAAGACGGTTGGAAGAATTGGAGGTAAAGCTATTGGATGGTTTTTTACAGCTTCGTTTATTTCTCTTTTAATTGGATTGTTTTACGTAAATATTTTACAGCCAGGAGTTGGTTTGAAGTTGGAACATGTGGATATGGCAGCCGCTTCTGAAGTTACGGGTAAAACGCAAAATCTTTCTTTTGATAATTTCGTTGAACACATTGTACCCAAAAGTATTGTAGAAGCAATGGCAACTAACGAGATATTACAAATCGTAGTTTTCTCTATTTTCTTTGGTTTAGCAGCGGCATCTTTGGGGTCTACTGTAAAGCCTATTATTGGTGCTTTTGATAAGTTATCTCATATTGTTTTAAAAATGGTAAACTATGTGATGAACTTTGCTCCAATTGGTGTTTTTGGTGCGATTGCAGCAGTATTTGCTGTTAGAGATGCAGAAGAATTGATCATAACTTATTTTAAATTTTTCGGATCTTTTTTAATCGGTATCAGTACTTTATGGGTTTTACTGATTGCAGTTGGTTATATTTTCTTAAAAGGAAGAATGACAGAGCTATTAAAACGTATAACTGGGCCTTTAGCAATTGCTTTTGGAACAACAAGTAGTGAAGCAGTATTTCCTAAATTAACTGAAGAATTAGAAGGTTTTGGAGTAAAAGATAAAATCGTTTCTTTCATGCTGCCTCTTGGTTATTCTTTTAACCTTGACGGAAGTATGATGTATATGACGTTTGCAAGTATTTTTATTGCTCAGTTTTATAATGTGCATTTAGATTTAGGAACGCAGATGGCAATGCTTTTGGTTTTAATGCTTACCAGTAAAGGTATTGCAGGTGTTCCAAGAGCTAGTTTGGTTGTTGTAGCAGCAACTTGCGGCATGTTTGATATTCCGATTGAAGGAATTGCTTTGATTTTACCAATTGACCACTTTTGTGATATGTTTAGAAGTGCTACCAATGTACTTGGAAATGCGTTAGCAACCTCTGTAGTAGGGCAATGGGAAGAAAATAAAGAATAAATTTTAACACTAAGAATAGGATTTTTTTTTCTTAGTAGTCTAAAAAACAATAGAAAAGCTGCATTTTTATTTGAAATGCAGCTTTTTTTTATTTTAAAGTGTATATTTGGTAAAATTAGCCGATTAATGCCCCAAATACGGATTTTTTTACTTCTACTTTTTGTACTGAATTGCTGTGCCAATTCGGTATTATCTCAATCTAATTGTAATCAAGATCCTAAACTTGATAAGCTTGTAAAAAAAGCACTTTTAAATTTTAGAGAATCTAATTTTGATCAGTCGCTCAAAATTTCTCGAACTGCACTTAATGCAGCTACTTTAATAAAAGATTATTGCTTGATGTCTCGTTCTTACAATATTATAGCTGCTAATTATAATGAATTAACAGATTATGATAAAGCTATTTTTTTCTACAAAAAGAGTCTTTATTATGCAGACAAAACCAGTAACGATTCTTTAAAGAGTAATATCTACAATAATTTAGGTAATATGTATTGCTTTGAAAAGAAACAATTTGATGAAGGAATTCGCTACTATAAAAAATCGGTTGCTTATGCTTTAAAGATTAATGATTTAAAGGAAGTTTATTTTGCTAACGTCAATATTACTTGGGCTTATTTTGATATTGAAAACTACGATCAAGGCTATATTTTTTTAAAATATTTAAATAGTGCTAAAAACAAATACAGCGACGGTTCTACAGAGGTTATTGTAGATATGCTGAACGGGATTTATTTAAGTCATAAAAATGAAAATAATGCGGCAAATAGCTATTTTTTGAGCGCTATTGAAGCTGGAAAAAAAGCCCAGGAAAAGACAGATTTATCTAGCGCGTATTTAGAATATTCCAAGTTTCTCAACAAAATTAATAAACACAAAGAAGCTTATCAGGCTTTAGCTAATTATAATGCTATTTCAGATGAAGTCTATAGTGTAAAGAAAATTAAAAAAGCTTCAATTGCAGGAATGGGACTTGAGCTGGATGAATATAAAAGGCAGATCAATAAAATAGAAAATGAAAAAGTTGAACAATCTCAGAGTCTTAAAAAATCAAAAATAATTGTAATTCTGTTTGTACTGATTTCCCTAATCCTCTTGTTCCTAATTATTACTTTAATTAAAAATATCAGGTTCAAAAAAAGACATAATCTAGAACTTTTAAAGGCAAAAGAAATTGCAGAGGAAGCTTCTTTACTTAAAACACAATTTATTTCCACCATAAGCCACGAATTACGTACTCCTCTCTATGGTGTGGTTGGAATCACAAATATGCTTCTAGAAGAACATAAAGAGCTTTCTAGAAGCCAGCATCTAAGCTCTCTTAAGTTTTCAGCAAGATATCTTCTTTCCCTTGTAAATGATATACTTCAGATTAATAAAATCGAAGAGAATAAAATTGTTCTTGAAAATTTGACATTTAATATCTCGGATGAAATTACGGTTATAAAAAATTCACTTTCTTTTCTTTCTCAGAAAAATAATAATAGAATCTCGATCGATATTGATCCTGATATTCCAGAATATTTAATTGGAGATAAACTGAGGTTGTCACAGATTTTGATGAATTTGGTGAGTAATGCACTAAAATTTACTAAAGATGGGCAGGTTGAAATAATCGTTAAGTTGAGTAAAGTTGAAGGAAAAATGAATTATTTAGATTTCCTGATTCGAGATAATGGTATTGGAATAGCAATTGTGGATCAAAGCAAAATCTTTGACAAGTTTGTACAAGTTGGAAGGAAAGAAGAAGATTATCAAGGAACTGGTCTTGGGCTAAGTATTGTAAAAAGATTATTAGGTCTTTTTGGAAGTACAATTACTTTGGTTAGTGATCTGGGAAAAGGGACTTCATTTTCGTTTGAAATTGCGTTTGAGCATGATCTTGCGAAGACAAAAAGTATTATTGATGAGATTGAAGTTGATTTGACTTCTTGTGAAATTTATAAGATTTTAGTTGTAGAAGATAACTTGATTAATCAGCTAGTGACAAAAAAGATTATCGAAAAGAATAATTATGCTTGTAAAGTAGTTGATGATGGTTATGCGGCTCTTAAAATTCTAGAAGATGAAGTCTTTGACTTGATTTTAATGGATATTAATATGCCTTTGATGAATGGTTTTGAAACTACAAAAAGAATTCGTTTGGCAGGAATAGATACTCCAATTGTGGCTTTGACAGCTTTTGATAAAGATGAGATAACAGATGAAGCACTTTCGTCTGGTATGAATGATATTATTATAAAGCCTTTTGAGCCAGTTAAATTGTTTAAGATAATTAATTACTTAATAAAAGAAAAAAGCGCTGTTTAGTACCAGCGCTTTTTATTTTTCTTAGAAGAATTGGATTTTCTCGATTTATGAGCACCACCGCTTCTGTTTGAACTTTTAGGTTTTTCTCCAGCTTCAGGACTTCCTGAATGCCATTGATACGGATGGTCTGAAATTGTTTTTACATCGACCTTTATTAATTTCTGAATGTCTTTCCAATAAGGTAATTCATCTTTACCGCAAAAAGAAATTGCAATTCCGCCATTACCTGCGCGACCTGTACGGCCAATACGGTGTACATAAGTTTCTGGAATGTTCGGAAGATCAAAATTGATTACGTAAGGCAATTGTTCAATGTCAATTCCTCGTGCAGCAATATCTGTTGCAACTAAAACGCCAACTTCTTTGTTTTTAAAAGCATCTAAAACTCTTTGTCTGGCATTTTGAGATTTATCTCCGTGAATTGCTTCTGCAGGAATGTCTTTTTTACGAAGCGCTTTTACAACATTATCTGCGCCATGTTTTGTTCTAGAAAAAACAAGTACGTTTGATAAATTTTCTTCTTTAATTAAGCTGTATAGCAAGTTTCTTTTCTCGGTTTTATCAACAAAATAAACACGCTGTTCTACTTTTTCGGCTGTTGACGAAACTGGAGAAACTTCTACTTTTTCTGGATCCTGCAAAAACATTTCAGCTAGCTCGCGAATTGCAATTGGCATTGTAGCAGAGAAAAGCAGTGTCTGTCTATTTTTTGGTGTAAGTTTTACAATTTTTTTGACATCGTTTATAAAACCCATATCCAACATCTGGTCGGCTTCGTCTAAAACTAAAGTATGCAGATGATTTAAATCTAAGAAACCTTGTTTATGAAGATCAAGTAAACGACCGGGAGTAGCTACCAAAATATCAACTCCATTTTTTAAAGTGTCAACTTGAGGATTTTGTGAAACGCCACCAAAAATAGTCAATTGTGTTAAATTGGTATATTTGGCATAAGTGTCAAAGCTCTGTCCGATTTGAACTGCTAATTCACGTGTAGGTGTAACTACAAGCGCACGAATTTGTTTCGCTTTTTTTGATGAGCCTACGATTCGATGTAATTGATGTATAATAGGGATGGCAAATGCCGCCGTTTTTCCTGTTCCTGTCTGCGCACAGCCAATTAAATCACGGCCTTCTAAAACAACAGGAATAGATTTTTCCTGAATGGGAGTCGGATTTAAATAGCCTTCTTCAAATACGGCTCTTTGTATACTTTTTGAAAGTGATAAATCTTCGAATAACATATCTTATATATTAAGTATTTTAGCTATAGGTGCTAAAATGACGTGCAAAGATAGTTTTATTCGGCCAATGGTTTATTTGAATTGGCTTTTATTTGGCAAAACCACTTTGTTTGTAAGTTTAATAAATCTGCTAATTAGTCTTGTTCTATGTTTGCTTTTATAAAATCAGTCACTAAATAACCAATTAATTTTCCAATTAAATTATTATTTGGAGCATTGTCTAGATCAGGTGCTCCTTCGCAGATATGAAGATAAGCGGCGTTTTTATGTTCTCCGAAAAAAGAAACAAATTGTCTCAATTCTTCAACAGAAAAACCACTGATGGTCATAGCACTGCTGGCAATATTTGGAATAGCATCTAAGTCAATTTCAATTCCGAAAGCATCATTTTTAATAAAATCCAGAGCAGTAATCATTTCTCTGTTAAAGTCTTTTTCTTTTCTAATATTGACGCTATCATAAGTGTTGTAGCGAACTCGATCTTCGAGTTTTTTAATGATGTCTAAAACGCTTTTTGAAGTATAGTTTTCATGAAGCCCAAAAATGAAGTATTTTTTTAAAAAACCTTCTTCGTAAGCATAAGAGAATCCGTTACCGCTATGCCTTCCTTCTAAAATTCTAAAATCAGAATGTGCATCAAAATTAACGGCGTTTACAGGTTTTCCTTTTGCTAAAGCAGCTCCTTTGATATTTCCATAAGCATTGTTATGGCCTCCGCCTATGATAATTGGAGTTTTTCCAGCTTTAATTATAGTAAAAATTATATGAGAAACTTCTTTGTCTATTTTTTCAACCAGCTGGCTTAATTTGGAACGATCATCAATATCGTTAAAATCAAGATTCTCGACTTCGCGCATTTCATCAGCGACATTAATGTGTCCTAAAATGATAATGTTGCTTCCTTTGCAAAATCGATTGTGCTGAATGTTGGCAATACTTTTTATAGCAGACTGCCATGCTGAAGCTGCTCCAGGTCTTCCATAATTGGCACGAACACCAATATCTTCTGGAATTCCAAGAAGGACATATTTAGCTTCACTTTCTTTTAGGAAATTAACTTTGTCGGCTCCTGGGGGGATGACAATCATTTTTTCTCCAAACTTTAATTCACCGCTTCGATGATTTGTGACTTTTGCTAAATCATTTATAGTGAAAGGGATTAATTTCTCCATTAAAAAAATTTATTTTCCAAAAATAATATAATTGTAGAAACTTACGTTATTACCTTATATTAATTCTTAAATTTGTTATTAAAGAAAATTTTTTTAAATATGGAAAACCCAAAGAACAACAATTCAAGTCTAAAAGCGATAATCGCAGTTTTAGCAGTCCTACTGATTGGTAGCTTAGTGTATATTTTTAAATTATCTTCTGATACAGAGGTAGTTAAAACGGAACTTACCACAACTTTGACAGAGAAAGAATCTGTAATGAAAGATTTACAGGAGTTAAAAGCTACTTATGATGCTGCAATTGCAGAAAATACTTCTATGTCTGACGAATTAATCCAAGAAAGAGATAAAGTAGTTGCTTTAATGGATGATTTAAATAAGTCTAAAGGAGATGTTTCTAAATACAGATCTCAAGTTCAGGCAATGCAGAGCAAAATGAAAACTTTGGTTGCTGAAAATGATGAGTTGAAAAAACAAAATGGTGTTTTAACTACTCAAAGAGATAGTACAATTGTGGTTTTAGGAGAATCTAAAAAATACAACGAAGTATTAGTTGGTCAAAACGAAGAGTTAGCTAAAACAGTAGAAAGAGGTTCTAAATTATCTATTTTGAACACAAAAACTGCAGCTTACAAATTAAGAAGCTCAGGAAAACAAATTGAAACTGATAAAGCTAGCCGTGCTGATGTTTTAAAAGTAAGTTTTACAATTGCTGAGAATCAAATTGCAAAATCTGGTGACAAAACGTATTATGTACAAGTTATCGACGCTAAAAATAATGTTTTAGGAGATAAGAAAACTGAAAATTTTGGTGATAACACATTAACTTACAGTTTTAAAACTACCGTACAATACGAAAACAAATCTGTAAATGTTGTACAAGATTTACCAGGAAAAGATTTCGCTAAAGGAACTTACTTTATCAATGTTTTTGATAATGATGAATTAGTTTCTAAAACTAGTTTCAGCTTAAGATAAGCTGCCAAAGGGATTAAATACCACTTAGATATTAAAGGTCTGTGCATTTCACAGACCTTTTTTTATGGATTATTGTTAGGTTAGAATTTTTCCTTCAATAAAAACCGATTCAATTAAATTGCTTCCAAAAGCGTATGGAATCTGATAAAAGGAAGAAATAGGTTTTGTCAAGATCAAGTTCGCTTTTTTACCTTTTGTAATGCTTCCGTGTGTTTCTGAAAGTCCCATGGCATAAGCGCCGTTTATTGTCGCGGCGTTGATAGCTTCTTCTGGTGTCATTTTCATTTTGATACAGGCTGTAGCAACAACAAAATTCATATTTCCAGATGGAGTAGAACCAGGATTAAAATCTGTGGCTAATGCTATAGGTAAACCCGCTTTGATCATTTCACGTGCCGGCGTGTACGGAATGCTTAAAAAGTAAGAGCAGGAAGGTAAAGCTACAGGCATCGTTTCGGTTCCTTTTAAGGCTTCAATATCTTCAGCGTTCATAATTTCTAAATGATCGACAGAAAGTGCATTAAATTTAACCCCAGCCTGAATACCACCGATAGAGTTGAATTGATTGACATGAATTTTCGGTTTTAATCCAAATGCGATTCCAGCTTCCATTATTTTTTCAGTTTCTTCTACTGAAAAATAACCGCTTTCGCAGAATATATCAACATAATCAGCAAGCTGGTTTTTAGAAATTTCTGGAAGCATTTTAGTTATGATTTCGTCCAGATATCCTGCTTTGTTTTCTTTATAATGAGTTGGAAAAGCATGCGCTCCAAGAAAAGTTGCTTTTATTGCTACAGGATAGTTTTCTGAAAGTCTTTTAATAACACGAAGCATTTTGAGTTCGCCATCAACAGTTAAACCGTAACCCGATTTTATTTCAACAGCTCCAGTTCCTAAATGCATGACTTCTTCTAAACGAATTTTCGATTGTTCGTAGATTTCTTCTTCAGGAGTTTCATTTAATTTTTTAGCCGAATTTAAAATACCGCCTCCACGATTGGCAATTTCTTCATAAGATAATCCGTTAATGCGGTCTACAAATTCCTGTTCACGATTTCCTGCGTATACAATATGCGTATGACTGTCACACCAGGAGGGGAGAACTACTTTTCCAGTTGCATCAATTATTTTGTCTGCTTTAGTTTCAGGAAGATTTTCCATTGATCCGAAATCTGCAATAAGATTGTCTTCTAAAATTAAGAAAGCATTTTTGATGGTTGGAAGTTCTGCCATTTCTGCTCCAGAAACTTTATTAACTGAAGTTTCACGTACCTGAAGTAGTTCTTGTATGTTTTTGATTAAAGTAATCATTTGTAAGTATTGTTATAAAATACAAATTTCACAAATTATCACGAACTAATTCGTGTAATCTGTGAAATTCGTGTTTTTGATTTTTTGTTTTTGATTTATTCTGTAACTGTTATTTCAAACATTTTGCTCCAGTTTTTACCTGTTACAAAAATAGTTTTAGTTTTAGGATTGTAAGCAATTCCATTTAAAACA
The DNA here is from genome assembly GCF_030378165.1 of Flavobacterium panacagri. NCBI lineage: Bacteria > Pseudomonadati > Bacteroidota > Flavobacteriia > Flavobacteriales > Flavobacteriaceae > Flavobacterium > Flavobacterium panacagri. The sequence continues at coordinate 5,328,262 of NZ_CP119766.1, read as the reverse complement.
TCGTCTTTTGTGATGTCGTTCATCGATTTGCGCAGGTCTGATAGATTTAAAATTCCTTCAACAGCTCCATTTGCAGGATTTACAACAGCGATTGCATCTTTAAACCATACGTTTGCATAAATTTTCCCGTTAATCCATTCAATTTCATTGACTTGTTTGATTTTTGAATCTCCTGAATAAACGTTAATATAATCAATCATTTTTTGAGTTGCAGGATCTACTTTCCAAATTTTTTCCGTTCCGTCAGTTTGGTAAATGTATTTGCCGTCGTTTGTCATTCCCCAGCCTTCTATATCTTTTTCATAGTCAAAAGTTTTTTCCAGTTTTAATGTTTTGGCATCATAGATAAAACCTTTTTTGTTTTTATAAGTTAATTGAAATAATTTACCGTTTATAAAAGTTATTCCTTCTCCAAAGTATTGCTGGTCAAGATCGATTTGTTTAAAAACTTTACCCGTTTTATAATCGTATTTTTTAATGAAGGAAGCTCCCTCTTGTCCAGTGCTTTCATATAAAGTGTCATTATAAAATTCAAAACCTTCAGTAAAAGCCTTTTTGTCGTGTGGATAAGTATTAACCAATTTATACTTTAATGCTTTTGGCTGTACATCAGAGACTACTTCGATTCTTTTAGTAGCATCAGAAGAATTTCCATCAAAGTAGACAGTAGCTTTTAAGTATTGATAACCTAATTTTTGATCTATTAATTCAAATCTAAATTCTTGAGAACCTTTTGTGCCTCCAACTCTTTTGTCATTTATGAAGTAGGCAACACTGTCAATTTCTTTAGATTTTGGGTTTAAAATTCCGATTGTAAGCGCTTCTTTTTGCGTAAAATGTGCTGGAAAAGCAGAATCATCGATAGTAAATAAAGAATTTTCAGTTTTATTTTTATCTCCGCACCCAATTAATGTGATTCCTAATAAAATGACACCTAGGAAGTTATGTTTTTTCATAGTTTAAAATTTGAATAATGCAATATACGATGATATTTTTATAGCAGCAAAGCTCTTGCAAAAATATAAAAAGGTTGTATATTTGCACCGGCAAGTCCTACACGACCAGCTCCTGCAGACTCCCCCAGGATGGGAACATAGCAAGGGTACGCGGTTGAGCGGTGCGATGTAGGTCGCTTGCCATTTTTTTTAGAATTAATTTAATTTGTAATCTTCCTTTTAGGAGGATTTTTTTATTTTTACCCTAGCTGAAGTTAGAGGGGTGTTGGTTAGAAGTTGAGTGTAACTCAAAATAAGCCGAATTCCCAAAACTTATAACTCATAACCCAAAAACTCATAACTTAAAAAATGAATAAAGTCGTTTTAATTACTGGAGGATCATCTGGAATTGGAAAATCTATTGGTGAATTTTTACATCAAAAAGGTTTCGTTGTGTACGGTACAAGCAGAAATCCTGAGAAAGTATTAAATTCTGTTTTTCCTTTGGTTGCTTTGGATGTTAGAAATTCGGAATCGATTCAAAATGCTATTTCTAAAATTATTGAAACTTCTGGCAAATTAGATATCGTAATCAATAATGCTGGAGTTGGTATTACTGGGCCTTTGGAAGAAATTCCAACGGAAGAAATCCGAAATAATTTTGAGACAAATTTCTTTGGCCCGATTGAAGTTATGAAGGCTGCTTTACCGCAAATGCGTAAACAAAATTCAGGTTTGATTATCAATATTACTTCTATTGCTGGTTATATGGGACTTCCATATAGAAGCGTTTATTCGGCATCAAAAGGAGCTTTGGAATTGATTACTGAGGCTTTGAGAATGGAAGTAAAATCTTTTGGTATTGAAATTACCAATGTAGCGCCTGGAGATTTTGCAACTAATATTGCGGCAGGACGTTATCATGCACCAGTGATTAAAGATTCGGCTTATGAAAAGGTTTATGGCGGTATTTTGGCAACTATGAATGATCATGTTGATGCAGGAAGTGATCCAAATGAAATGGCAGAAGCGGTTTATAAAATTATTGAAACTAAAAAGCCAAATGTGCATTACAAAGTCGGGGCTTTTATGCAAAAGTTTTCGATTGTTTTAAAACGCGCGCTTCCAGATAAAGTTTATGAGAAAATGTTAATGAACCATTATAAATTATAGAATTATGAAAAATTTTTCGGATTATTTACCAGTCATTTTTAGTGTTTTAGTTTTACTGATTATTTGGTTTGTTATTCGTAGAATTTTGGGATCTGTAAGTGATAAAATCAATAATTCGGAAATTTATAAAGAAGAAACTTTAAAGGTTTTGGAAGAAATTAGGGATGAATTGAAAGAAATGAATAGGAATAATTCTAAGTAATTGTTCTGATGTGAATTTAGGAATAGTATTAAATTAGAATTTTTTCCTTATTTAAAGAAAATACATACAAAAGGTATTTGTCTGTTAAAAAATGTAAAAAACACACTTATTTTTAACAATTAATTTCAAAATGGTTTTGATTTTAAAAACGTTATTGATATTGATTTTGTAATTTTGCAGCTAGATTTTCTTTAGGTGTTTTGCTTGAAGAAAAAAATCGCAAAATATAAATACGAACAAACCATTTTTAATTAAACAAATAATTATGAAATTTTTTATAGACACAGCTAATTTAGCTCAGATTAAAGAAGCACAAGCTTTAGGTGTTTTAGACGGTGTAACTACTAATCCATCATTGATGGCGAAAGAAGGAATCACTGGAAAAAATAATATCCTAAAGCATTATGTTGATATTTGCAATCTTGTTGAAGGTGACGTAAGTGCTGAAGTAAATGCGCTAGATTTTGAAGGAATGGTAAAAGAAGGTGAGGAGTTAGCTGAATTACACGACCAAATCGTTGTAAAACTTCCTATGACTAAGGAAGGTGTTATGGCGGCAAAATATTTTTCTGATAAAGGAATTAAAACTAACGTAACTCTTGTTTTCTCTGTGGGACAAGCTATTTTGGCTGCTAAAGCTGGAGCTACTTATGTTTCTCCTTTTGTAGGCCGTTTAGATGATATTTCTACAGATGGATTGAACTTGATTCAAGAAATTAGAGAGGTTTATGATAACTACGGTTACGAAACTCAAATTTTAGCAGCTTCTGTACGTCATACTATGCATATTGTAAACTGTGCTAAAATTGGTGCAGATGTTATGACTGGACCGCTTTCTGCAATTTACGGATTGTTGAAACACCCATTGACAGATATCGGTTTAGCGCAATTCGTAGCTGACTTTGAGAAAGGAAACAAGTAATCCTTAGATACTTACAAAATTAAAATCGTCTTTTTTCTAACGAGAAGAGGCGATTTTTTTTACTTTTATATGAATCTTAAATAGCTGAATATGAAAGTACTATTGATTATGTCGTGTTTTTTTGTTAGTTTTTTAATAAACGCTCAGGCAAAAGTGATTACTTCGGTTAATGATGCCGGCGATGTGGCAACTTACGAATTAGATTGTACGATTAAATTTCAAAGTCTGGCAAAAGGTCTTCGATATAATATCACGCGACATGAATTTAAAGGCCCGGAGCTGAAAAATAGTTATAGATTACTTTTGGTAATGGATGGTTTTTATTCTAAAACTTTGAATAAGGAAATGACGATTTCGGCAGTTTTAAGTGACGGAACTGTTATTGAAGCCAAAAAGATTATTGAGGATGACGGTTTCTTTGACGGCGCCTGCACTTTGAAAATAAAAGACCCGCAAGCGCTTTTAAAGGCTGATATTGACAAGGTAATTGTTCATGCGGATAAAGATGTGGTTTATTCTATTTCGGCGCAAAATAAGGTTGTTTTTAAAAAGAATCTTGAAAATGTTATTAAAGCAAAATAAGTTTCTATGATGCTGAGATACTAATTTATTAAGGTTTTGTCCTGCATAGTATAAAAAAATCCAAATTCCGTTTTGTAAAATTGGAATTTGGATTTTTTTTATATTGGAGTTTTAATTTTTTTAGTGTCCGCCACCACCGCCTTCAACGTGGTTGATACCTTGTTTTTTCAAGATTTTAGGACAGTAGAATCCGTAGAACCCTAAGTATGCAAAACCAAGAAGCGGTACTATATAAGAGAAATGTGTCCATGTAATTCCGAAGATTCCTCCTGGATGAGAAATATCAAAATCGCAGATACTTCCTTGAACTAATGGAATAACTCCACCTCCAAGAATCATCATAATTAGGAAAGAAGATGCTTTTCCTGTGTTTTTTCCTAATCCTGCGATCGCTAAATCGAAGATAGAAGGCCACATAATAGATAAGAATAAACCTCCTGAGATAAAGAAGAATTTAGCAATTTCTGGATTTGGCCAAACTAAACCTAATACCATCATTAATAATCCTGAAATACCAAAAAGCATTAAAGTTTTTCCAGCATTTTTACCGCCAACGAAACTTACAGCGATAAATAGTAAAATCCAGATTGGGTAGATATAAAATGAAGAAACGTCGTGTGCTGCAAAAATATTAGCTCCAATGATTACTCCAAATGCTACAGCAGGAACGATAAATTTAAGTGCCGTGTTTACTAAGTTTGAAGTATTAAATACGTTTACACCGCCATTCCAACGGCCAATCATTAAACTTCCCCAATATAATGCTATAAATGGAGCGATAGCGTCTTCTAGTACATTTCCAAACTCGCTAGTGTGTAATAGGGCAGGTAAATTACTAATAATCGTTACTTCTGTTCCTACGTAAATAAAAATACCTAACATTCCAAGGTACAATTGTGGGTAATCCAGAATATTAAATTTGCTATGAGGTTCTTTAATAATAGCTTCTTCCTCTTTTTCAGGATCTTCAATTTTAGAGAAGTTCATAAAAATTGCCACAGCAATAAAAGCAAGACCAAGAATAATAAAAGGTAATTTAATATCTTCTAATGAAAGAGCTGTTTTTTTATTGTCACCCATTCCAAACAAAGCAATTCCTAATAGGATAGCTCCAATTGTTGTTCCGAAAGAGTTGATACCTCCAGCAAGTGTTAAACGGTGCGCACCAGTGTTTGGACTTCCCATTTTAATTGCTAATGGATTTGCTACGATTTGCTGGATAGAAAATCCTAAACCAACGGTAAATAAAGCGGTCAAAAAGAAAGGAAAACTTTCCATTGTTGCAGCTGGAATGAATAAAAATGATCCAACAGCAGAAAGAAGTAAACCCGCTGAAAGTGTTCTTTTGTAGCCAAACTTTTGGAGTACGTCAAGCTTTAAAGAAACTAAAAAGAATATAATTGATCCAACAAAGTATGCAGCATAAAATGCCCACGCTACTAATTGTGATTGTACTTGCGATAACGTAAATACTTTTTTGAATACTGGAATCAGGATATCATTGGCAGAACCAACAAAACCCCAAAAGAAGAACACGATTATCAAAGAGATAAACTGCCCCCATTTGGTTTGCACATTTTCTGAACTCATAAGAATAAGGTTAATTTTTATTTTATTGTTTTTTGAAGACCGTAAATATATTTGTTAGGATTATCAAAAAAAAATAAAAGGGCATAAATAATGTTAAATTTATACCAACGACACTCTTTTTTCAACAAAGTGTTAATTTTAACCTACTTATAAAATGAATTTAAGAAATGAATTATTCTAAAATTTTATTTTTAACATCTTTACTGTAGTTTCTGCCTATCGGAATGTTGTAAGATTGGATTTGAACACGGTTTCCTTCGATAGATTTTACTTTATTTAAGGCTATAACGTAAGATTTATGTATTCTAAGAAAGCGATCTGCGGGTAATTCTTCGGATAAAGAGGTTAAAGATTTGTGGGTAATATAGGTTTTGTCTGGCGTGACAACTTTGATGTATTCTTTCATTCCTTCGACAAACAAAATTTCTTCAATATTAATTTTCATCATTTTTTTATCGACTTTGATAAAAATATGAGAGTCACCTTTTGCAGTTTCGACTTTAATATTGTTTTTGAGATTGTATTCGGTTGTGATTTTATTGATGCATTTTATAAATCTTGGCAACGGAATTGGTTTTACTAAATAATCTAATACATCAAGATCATAACTTTCGGCAGCAAATTCTCTAAAAGCAGTTGTGATAATTACTTTGGTTTTATTTTCAACAAGGCTGATCAATTCAAAACCAGTCATCATGGGCATGTTAATATCTAAAAAGACGGCATCGACAGGAGTACTGTTGATAAAATCCAGCGCTTCTAAAGAGTTATTGAATGTTGCTATAACTTCAAAATCTGTAAAATTGGTAAAATAATTTTGCAGGACTTTAATCGCTAAAGGCTCATCATCAATTAACACGCATTTAATCTTCATTCTGAGTAGGTATTTGTAGTCTGGTTATGTAGAAATTTAGTTTAGTTTTTTGTTTAAGACTGAAATTATTTCTATAAATAAGTTTCAATCTTTTTTTTGTATTAACTAAACCAATTCCTCTTTTAGAGGTATCATTTTGTGAAATTACAAAATTATTTAAGATTTCAAAATCAAGAATTTTGTTGTCGATAACTTTGCAATTGATTTTAATTTTTAAATTTTTATTGTTTACGCCACCATGTTTAAACGCATTTTCAACTAATGAGATAAAAATTAAGGGCGGTACAACTACATCTTCAATATTCGATTCCAGATTTATAGTTACTTCTACATTTTCAAAACGCAGTTTTTCGATTTCAATATAATTCTGAATGTAATCAATCTCTTTTATTAAAGGAACAAATTTGGTTCCTTTCACATCATAAAGAACATATTCCATTAAGTTAGAAAGTTTGATAATAACATCAGGGACTTTTTTGGAAGATTCTAATGAAAGCGCGTATAGATTATTTAAGGTATTAAAGAAAAAATGGGGCTGAATTTGGTTTTCGAGATATTTTAATTTGATTTTAAACTGATTTTCTCGCAGCGATCTGTTTCTTTCTCGTTCTTTCAGCCAAGTTAAAGTAAGATATACTGAAGATGCCATTGCCAAAACATACAGCTCTCCAATGCAAACAGCTACAATATGATTGATTTCAAAAGGATGGTATTCTCTATTGGCTTCTGGCCAAATATTTTCAGATATTATATAATAGGTCAGGGCAGTTTTGGCTAAATAAATTGCAAATAGGCTAAGAAGCAATAGAAATGTATACGTAATATATTTTTGCTTCAATACGTACTTTGGAACCAAAACAAATAAATTCAGATATACCAAAGGAATCACTAAAGAGAACTCAATTAAGTTTGATTTGAAAGCGTAGGGATAATCATTAAAGTAAGCTCCCCATCTTAAAAAATTCAAAGTAAAATACACTCCCCAAAACCAAATGTGATTTTGCAGTTTTATGTTAAACTTAACTTTTCTTATTTCTTTCAATTGGTTACTGATTAGGGATTTTAGATTTTTCTTAACAAGAATCAAATCTTGTGCAACTTTAAACAATTAAAGGCAAAGTCGCAATTTTTTTGAATAAAATTTCCCAAATAAACTTAAATGATGTTTTATTTTTTGAATAGAACGTTTTCGTAAAACGCATTATTGAATGATTTATGTCGTTGGTTTAAATTTTATTGTCGTTGGTTTAATTTATTTTTTTTAACAATGTCTTAAGAATAATTTTACTTCATAACTAACAAAATAAAATAAACATGAAAAAAATTTTCTTAATCTTTATGATTGTTTTTACGGCGCAGGTTTCGCTTGCACAAGTAAAAAGTGTCAAGGGTGTGATTACAGATTCTGATGGTATGCCATTACCAGGTGCTTCTGTTGCAGTACAAGGAGGTCAAAAGGGAACAACTACCGATTTTGACGGATTGTATTCAATCGAAGTTCAAAAAGGTCAGACTTTAGTTTTTACTTATGTTGGACTGGAAACTCAAACAATTGTTGTAGGAGATGCTGCTACAATTAATGTAAAAATGGTTCAAGGAGCATCAAATGCATTAAACGAGGTTGTGGTAACTTCTTTAGGGATAAAGAAAACGAGAAAATCTTTGACTTATGCAGCTCAAGAACTTAAAGGAGAAGAGTTAACTCGTGTAAAAGATGCTAACCTTATAAACACTGTTGCAGGTAAAATTGCTGGTGTTGCAGTAACAAAAAGTTCTTCAGGAGTTGGTGGTTCGACAAAGGTTGTAATCCGTGGTAATTCGTCATTTGTGAACAATCAGCCCTTGTATGTTATAGATGGTATTCCTTTGATTAGCTCTGGAGCAGCTCAGCCAAATGGTACGTTTGGAGATTTAGCGGGAGGTAACCGTGATGGAGGAGATATTACATCATTAATTAATCCAGATGATTATGAAGGAATGACAGTTCTAAAAGGGGCGGCCGCTTCTGTATTGTACGGTTCTCAAGGAGCAAACGGTGTAATTTTACTGTCTTCTAAAAAAGCTAAAGTAGGTTCTGAAACTTTTAATGTTAACTCAGTAACAAATTTTGATTCTGCCGCTTATTTACCAAAATTTCAGTCTGATTATACGTCAAATGATGGGGATCCAAGATCTTGGGGAGCGAAACAAAAAGTAGAAGGCGATATTAAAGATTTCTTTAATACAGGTATTACTCAAATTACTTCAATGTCTTTTTCAAAAGCGACTGAAGGTAATTCTACTAGTTTAACTTATGCAAATACAGATGCTTCGGGAATTATGCCTGAAAATCATTTAAAGAAAAATAATTTTGGTGTTCGCCAAACTGGTAAATTTTTTCAAGATAGGTTGAGTGTTGCAGTGACAGGTAATTATGTTTTACAGGAAATAAATAATAGACCAGTTAATGGCTTGTATTTTAATCCAATTAGTGGTGTTTATTCTCATCCAAGGGCTTTTAGCTTAAATGATTTAAAATCATATGAAGTTTATAGTTCAGTAAGAAATATGATGGTTCAAAACTATCCGGGTTTTGCTACAGTAAACGAAAGTAATGAGAATCCATACTGGCAAATAAACAAACAAAAATCAGTTGACACTAATAATTTCTTCAATGGCTCTATTGCTTTAGATTATAAAATAGCAGATTGGTTTCATTTAACTTCAAGATACAGTTATAACAGAAGCGAAGGGAATTTTCAGAAAGAAATGTTTGCCAGTTCTGCAACTTCATTAGTTCATACAAATGGTAGATTTATTAATTCAACTCTCATAACTACTCAAAATTATGCAGATTTAATAGGTCTTATTAATACAAAAATATCAGATGATTTTTCATTCAATGGAACAATAGGTACAAGTATTAATAATGGTAAAAGTGCTGGTACTAATCTTGATTCAGGAATTGGAGGAGGTTTAGTGTATGCTAATATTTTCACATTAGGAAATTTTGTTAATAATACAGGTAATGTACAAACTGCATATCAAAGAGAAGTACAATCAGTATTTGCAGCTACTACTTTTGGATATAGAGATTATTTATTCTTAGACGCAGCGGCAAGAAATGATTGGTCATCTACTTTAAGCAATACTGATACTCCAAGTTATTTCTATCCTTCTATTGGTTTGACTGGTATTCTTAGTGATATGTTTACTATGCCAGAAGCAATTAGTTTCGGAAAACTTAGAGCTACTTATGCAAGAGTTGGTAATGATATTTCGGCATTTATTACAAATCCTACAGTTACTATTGTTGCAGGTAGTATTGTTGGAGCTAACGGCCCAATACCAGGGACTAGCTTAAAACCTGAATTAAAATCAGAAGTTGAGTTAGGTACAGAGTGGAGATTTTTAAATAATAGATTTGGATTAGAATTGTCTTATTATGATTCAGAAACTAAAAATCAGTTAATGACGATTCCGGCAAGTTCAACAAATCAAAATGGTTATATAAATTACCTTATCAATGCAGGTAGTATTACTAATAAAGGATTTGAAGCTGTTGTATTTGCAGATGTTATCAGAAATGAAAAATTTACTTGGAATACAAGTTTAAACTATTCTCAAAATAAAAGTAGAGTAAATGATATTCCAGCAGATCAAGGTGAAGGAGGAAGAATAACCCTTACAGATCCAGGATCGAATACTTACAGATTTGCATTAATCGAAGGAAGGCCATTTGGAGTAATAGAGGGAGTTAATTTTAAGAAAGATGCACAAGGAAGAATATTAGTAAGTGACGGAATTATCCAAAGAACTGATTGGGAAGAAGTAGGTAATGCAAATCCTGATTTCATGTTAGGTTGGTCTAATACTTTTAAAATTGGATCATTTACTGCAAATGTTTTAATTGATGGACGTTTTGGTGGGGAAGTTTTAAGCTTAACTCAAGCAATTAATGATTATAATGGAGTTTCTAAAGCTACTGGTGATGCAAGAAATGCAGGAGGTGTAAAAATTAATGCTGTAGATGCAAATACTGGAACTCCAATAACGACAATGGATGCTTTTGATTATTATACTCAAACAGCTGGTAGAAATGGAGTATCTGGTCAGTATGTTTACGATGCTACTAATGTTAGTGTTAGAGAAGTTTCTGTAGGATATACTTTCAAAAAAGATAAATTGCCATTCGTACAATCTGCAACTATCTCATTAATCGCAAGAAACTTGTTCTTTATCTACAAAGATGCACCATTTGATCCAAATGTGGCATTAAGTACAGGAGAAGGTTTACAAGGAGTTGATGTATTTGGTTTGCCATCAACAAGAAGTATCGGTCTAAATTTAAACTTAACTTTCTAATCTTACAATCATGACAATAAATAAATTAAAAAGAACAGCAATATGCTTCTCTTTGCTTGCAGCGTTTAGTTGTACAGATAATTTTGAGGAGATAAATACTAACCCTGAAGGGGCTACCACAGGGCAGATAGAACAAGATTATAACAATATTAAAAGCTTATTTAAGCCTTCGTTCAGCAGAATTTATATTTCAGACATTACTTGGCAATATCAAATACAGCAAAGTTTGCAAGCTGATGGCTGGTCGGGTTACATGATTACTCCAGTTCCTTTTGGAAATACAAATAATTATGATTATGCTTTAAATCCAGGCTGGAATGGATTTGCTTGGGATACAGCTTACCTCGATGTTATTTCTAATATGTATAAAGTAAAACAAAGAGCAGAAGGTAAGTTTGATCAATTTTATGCATGGTCATTAATTATAAAAGTAGCGCAGATGCAGCGTATTACAGATATGTACGGACCAGCAGTTTATTCTAAGTTTGGTGATTTAGGAGCGGTTCTTTACGATTCTCAAAAAGATATTTACACGCAAATGTTTAAAGATTTAGACTTTGCAGTTGCCGAATTGACTAAGAGAGTAAATGCGAATGAAGATTCAAGTTTTGTAGGAACAGATTTATCATTATATGCTGGAAATTATACGCAATGGGTTAAATATGCTAATTCGCTTCGCCTAAGATTAGCAATGCGTGTAGTTAAGGTAGATCCTGCTTTGGCTAAAACTGAAGCTGAAAAAGCAGTTAGTAATTCAATTGGTGTTTTTAAGGTTAATGGTGATGTGATGAAAGTTAAATCTCCTGTCGATCTTAATGTTATCGATGTAATGAGCCACTCTTGGGTTGGTTTATTTATGGGGGCAGATATGCAGTCTATTTTAGGAGGTTATGAGGATCCTCGTATTGCTAAATACTGGAATACATCAGAAATTACTCCTGGACAGTACGCTTCAGTAAGAAATGGAGTAACTTATCCATCTGGAAGTACTTATGCTAAATTTTCGCAGACAGGACCTAGAACTAAAACAGGTGAAGTTACTTGGATGACTACTGCAGAAGTTTATTTCTTAAGAGCTGAGGGGGCTTTGAGAGGATGGAACATGGGAGGAACTGGTAAAGAATTGTATGAAGCTGGTATTGCAGCATCTTTTGAAGAAAATGGTGTTAGCGGAGCATCTGCTTATGCAGCAGATAATACTAAAAAACCATTAGATTATATAGATCCATTATTCCCCGCAAATAATACTCCCGCAGTTTCAAAAGTTACGGTAGCATGGGGAACAACTAATGAAGAAAACCTTGAAAAAATCATTACTCAAAAATGGATTGCAACTTATCCTGATGGGCAAGAGGCATGGTCTGAGTTTAGAAGAACAGGATATCCAAAATTGTTTAGAATTGCTAATAATAGAAGTGGAGGCGTAATCAGTACAGAACTAGGAGTTAGAAGATTACCATTTGCGCAATCTGAAGTTGCAAACAATCCAAAAGGAGTTGAGTCTGGTGTTGCAGTACTCGGAGGGGCAGATAATGGAGCTACAAGACTTTGGTGGGATACCACAGGAGCTAACTTCTAATAGTAAGATAAACAAGAATAGTAAGTTTGGTTAGTAGTAATGGTATAGGCGGTGTTTGCTGTCTATACCATTCTTAAAATCAAAATGATAATTACTACAAAAAAGAAAAGAAATGAAAGGTGCTTTAGATATAAAACCTGATATTAGTTACAAAAGCGCAGGTAAGTTTGAAGAAACTCGTTTTGAGAAAATTCATAACGAAATTTTCAAAAATTCTGTAGAAGCTTCTGTAATTGTAGCACAGGAAATTGCGCAGCTAATTCGATCTAAACAGGAGAAAAATAAAGCTTGTGTTTTAGGATTGGCTACAGGTTCTTCTCCTATAAAAGTTTACGAAGAACTGGTGCGAATGCACAGAGAAGAAGGACTTAGTTTTAGCAATGTAATCACTTTTAATTTGGATGAGTATTATCCAATGACGAAAGAGAACAATCAGAGTTATCACTATTTCATGCATGAGCATCTTTTTAATCATATTGATATCAAACCAGAAAACATTAATATTCCTGATGGTACAATTGCAATTGAAGAAATCAATCAATATTGTATCGATTATGAAATGAATATTAAAAATGCAGGAGGCCTTGATTTTCAATTATTAGGAATTGGACGTACTGGACATGTTGGTTTTAACGAACCAGGTTCACACATCAATTCCGGAACTCGAATTATTACCCTGGATCATATTACGAGAGTTGATGCGTCATCTGCTTTTAATGGTATTGATAATGTACCGAAACGTGCCATTACAATGGGAGTTTCAACAATTATGAGATCAAAACGTATTGTTTTGATGGCATGGGGACAGAATAAAGCAGATATCATTAAAAGAACCATTCAAGGAGATATTAGTTCAGAAATTCCAGCGACATTTTTACAAAATCATGCCAATGCAACGTTTGTTTTAGATCAGTCTGCTGCTTCAGAACTAACTCGTTTCAAAACGCCTTGGTTAGTTGGTGAATGTCTTTGGACTCCAGAAATGAAGAGTAAAGCGATTGTTTGGCTGTGTCAAAAAACAAAACAATCTATTTTAAAATTGACTGACCGTGATTATAACAACAACGGAATGTCTGATCTTTTGGCACAGGAAGGTTCTGCTTATGATATGAATATCAATATGTTCAATATCTTACAGCATACTATTACGGGATGGCCAGGAGGAAAACCAAACACAGATGATTCGCATCGTCCTGAAAGGGCAAATCCGGCAAAAAAGAGAATTATTCTTTTTAGTCCGCATCCAGATGATGACGTGATTTCTATGGGAGGAACTTTTTCTAAATTAATCAAACAAGGCCATGATGTGCATGTAGTGTATCAAACCTCTGGAAATATTGCAGTTTCGGATGAAGAAGCTTTAAAATTTGCTGAAGTAGCGAGTGATTTTGTAGGCGAAGGTAAAGCGGACATCAATTTCAAATCAGTTATCGATTTTCTTAATAATAAATCAGAAAATCAAATTGATTCTTTGGAAGTGCGAAAATTAAAAGGACTTATTAGAAGAAGGGAATCTTATGGAGCAACAAGATACATTGGACTAAAAGATGAAAATACGCACTTTTTAGATCTTCCTTTTTATGAAACAGGACAGGTTAAAAAGAATCCATTAGGTCAGGAAGATATTGAAATTGTAAAAGAGATTATTGCTAGAATAAAACCACATCAGGTTTTTGCAGCTGGAGATCTTGCAGATCCTCATGGTACACATGAAGTATGTTTGAACGCGATATTCGCTGCTTTAAAAGAACTAAAACCAGAATCTTACATGAAAGACTGCTGGTTATGGCTTTACAGAGGAGCTTGGCACGAATGGGATATTCATGAAATTGATATGGCAGTTCCGTTAAGTCCATCAGAAGTTTTGTTAAAACGTCATGCTATTTTGTTTCATCAATCGCAGAAAGACCGAGTTATGTTTCAAGGAAATGACTCAAGAGAATTTTGGGTAAGAGCCGAAGATCGAAATAAAAATACAGCTATTTTGTATGATGAATTAGGTCTGGCTGAATATGAAGCTATCGAAGCTTTTAAACGTTTTGATTACTAACTATTTTTTTGATGATTCATTTTCAAAATGAATCGAATAACAAAATTCAGATTAATCTCATTGCGAATGTGAGGTAGAGCATAAATTGATCTGAATTTTGTTTTTTTAATAAATTTAGGGATACTAAACTATCCAACAAAAAAAAAGAAAAAATGAAATATCTATTTGTACTATTGTTTGCGGGCTTATCTGCAAGCGCTCAGATTAAAAAAGAGCAGCTCAATCTTATGCCTTGGCCTCAAAATGTTGTTATTAATGACGGTAATTTTGCTTTAACAAAAAGTTTTAAAGTAAACATTACGGGAAATCCAAATCCAAGAATTTATGGAGGAGTAACACGTTTTTTACGCCGTTTAGATGGTAGAACAGGTATGTTTTTTCAACAAGGCTTTATTACAAAACTTAATGAAGTTCCCAATGCAGAATTACAAATCAACTGTACTAAAAGTGGTAAAATTGGTTTATACGAAGACGAAAGTTATCATTTAGATGTTACTTCAAATAAAATTACACTTAATGCCTCAAGTGATTTAGGAGCTTTGCACGGTTTAGAAACATTATTGCAAATGCTTCAAAACAATGCGTCATCTTATTATTTTCCAGCTTCCAAAATTTCAGATTTCCCAAGATTTACTTGGAGAGGTTTAATGATTGATGCTTCAAGACATTTTCAGCCAGTTGATGTGATTAAAAGAAATATAGATGCATTGGCAGCAATGAAAATGAATGTCTTTCACTGGCATTTGGTTGATGACCAAGGCTGGAGAATTGAAATGAAAAAACACACAAAGCTTATTGAATTAGCTTCAGATGGCTTTTATTATACACAAGAGGAAATTAAAAATATTGTAAAATATGCCGATGAGCGTGGTATTTTAATTGTTCCAGAAATAGATGTGCCAGGTCACGGATCGGCAATTTTGACTGCTTATCCAGAAATTGGAAGTAAAGTGATTACGTTGACAGGAGGGACATCCGAAAAAAATATTCAAGGTACAGCAATTGCTACCTATGGAATTGAAAGAAATGCTGGGATTTTTTCTCCAACATTAGATCCTTCAAATCCTAAAACATATCAAATTCTGAGTGGTATTTTTGATGAGGTTTGTCCTTTATTTCCAGGAGCTTATTTTCATATTGGAGGAGATGAAAACGAAGGAAAAGATTGGGATGCCAACCCGAAAATCCAAGAGTTTAAAAAGAAACACAATTTAAAAACCAATCACGAATTACAAACCTATTTCACTATGCAGTTAGCGCCGATGTTGAAAAAACACGGAAAACAGTTAATGGGTTGGGAAGAAATATTAACGAAAGATTTATCTAAAGAAGCTATTGTGCATTCATGGAGAGGGCCAAACGAAGGAATGGCAGCAGGACAGTCTTTAGTAGATGCTGTTAAAAAAGGATATAAAACAGTTTTGTCAAACGGCTATTATATTGATTTGATGTATCCAATTGCAAGTCACTACCTAAATGATCCAATGCCCAAAGGAGCAAACTTAACTGCTGAAGAGAAAGCAAGAATTTTAGGTGGTGAAGCAACAATGTGGACAGAGTTGGTTACGCCAACAACAATAGATTCAAGACTTTGGCCAAGAACAGCAGCAATAGCTGAAAGACTTTGGTCTGCCGAAGATGTTGTAGATGTTGAAAATATGCGCAAACGTTTAGAAACAATTTCTTTCCGATTAGAAGAATTAGGAATTACACATATCCGTAATAAAGATGTAATTCTAAGAAACATTGCAAATAATCAAAATATTAAAGCACTTGAAGAATTATCCTACGTAAGCGAACCATTAAAAGGATATACCCGTAACAAAGGCGGAACAGAATATCAAATGTATTCTCCGTTTACTTTATTCGCAGATGCTTGCGGTCCAGATTCGAAAGATTCTTTAGCATTTGATGCGGCAGTAAATCAGTATTTGGCAAATAAATCAGCAGAGAATAAAGCCAAAGTTGCAGCATTTTTTAATAAATGGATTGCAGTGCACAAAGATTTAACGGATTTAAGTGCAAATGCACCTTTAGTGCAGCCGATATTACCATTGTCTAAAAAGTTAAGCGATGCTTCTCAGGAATTATTATTGGTTTTGGATAATAAATCGACTTCTGGTAATTTGAAAAAGTTAGTAGAAGATTGTAATACAAAAGATCATGCAGATGTAGAACTGGCTGTTTATACAAGCTTGAAGAAATTATTGTAAAATTAGTTTGAATTAGTGTTTAGTATTTATTGCCTTTATTAATTTAAAATGATTTATCTCTGCCTGGAATATTCTGGCAGAGATATTTACAAAGACATTTTTCCAGTTAGATTTTTAGGTAACTGGAATCAAATATATTTTCAAGAGTTAATAACAAAGTTCATGAAAATTAAGTGAGGTAAAATTTTTTGGTGGGTTAAAATTGAGTTTGGTTATTTATTTTTTAATCTAAATTTTATTTCAAAACAATGTACCAACTTTAGGTAATTTGTTATTTGGTTTTTACCTAGAGGAGGACATTTTCAAACCTGGCAATTCGTTGTCAGGTTTTTTTGTTTAAAAAAATGTTCAATTTATTAGGAAGAAACTGTTTTAACGTTATTTTTACGACAACTAATCTAACCCATAACTAATGAAAATATTTTCAATTTTTAATTTTGTATTCTCCTTTGTTGGCGCTGGCTTAATCGCTGGAGCAATTTATCTTTATGTAGACAAACAAGCTTTTTTAGCGAAAGCAGAAACCGTGCAGGGAACTGTTACAGAATTGGTTCCTAAACGTTCTAAAGAATCAACAACTTATAGTCCTGTGGTTTCTTTTACAACTAAAGCTGGTCAGACAATTACGCATCATTCATCAATAAGCAGCAGTCCGCCAAGTTATGATGTTGGTGAGAAAGTTGAGGTTTTTTATGATCCAGCGAATCCTAATAAAGCAGAAATAAAAGGTTTTGTATCGTTATGGCTCGGTGTACTGATTTTAGGAGTTGTAGGAACAGTTTTCTTTTTAATAGGCTCTTTGGGAGTTTTATTTCGTTGGCTTAAAAATAAAAAAACGAAAAATTTACGCGAAACAGGAAAACCTATTACAGCAAAATTTACGCAAGTACAATTGAATACCAGTCAAACAGTAAATGGTAGAAATCCTTTTCAGATTTACAGTCAATGGCAGGATCCACAAACCAATGAATTGTATGTTTTTAAAAGTGATAACATTTGGTTTGATCCTACAGAATTTGTAAAAACTGATACCGTTAGAGTTTTTATTGATCCAGAAAATCCTGCAAAATATACTATGGATATCTCTTTTTTACCAGTTCTCAAGAATTAAAGTAATAATATAAATTATATTTTAAGTTCGCTATTGTTTCTGAAGGAGCAGTAGCGAACTTTTGAGTTAAAATTGACTTATAAAATTTTGACTACTTTTGGGTTTCAATATATTTTTCAGAATTCATGCAGAAACTTTTCAGCCTTATACTATTCTTTTTTATCTTTTCATTAAGCCAAGCTCAAAATAAATTAGGAAATCCCGAAGTTGATCCTGTTCAAATTCAGAAAACGTACGAACAATGGTCGGTTTATCAGAATAAAAATATAATGCTTTCGAGAGATTTTACAGCTCTTGATGCTTCTTCCAAAGAAATTTCCAAAGAAGTTTTTTTAGATCAATTAGCAAATGGAAGTTTCATTCCAATCCGATTAAAATCAGATGCTTCAGTATTTTATTATAAACTTTTCAAAATTCAGCCCAAAACAGATACCAGTATAAAAGCAACAATTAATCAAATTGGTTTTGATGCTTTTAAAAATTATAAAATGGAAGGAACAGTTTTCCCTAAATTCTCGTTTAAAGATTTAGATGGAAATCTGGTTACAAACGAATCCATGAAAGGAAAAATAATTGTAATTAAATGCTGGTACATTCACTGTACACCTTGTATAAAAGAGTTTCCACAGGTTAATAAACTTGTAGAAGAGTATAAGGATAGAAAAGATATTCTTTTTATAAGTTTAGCTGAAGATTCACCAGAACAATTAAAAGTATTTTTATCCAGAAAACCTTTGTCGTATTCTGTAATTCCCGATATGAAAGAATATATGAATAATGCTTTACAGCTAAATTCATTCCCAACACATTTTATTCTAAACAAAGAAGGATTGATTTCGAAAGTCCTGCCTAATTTTGAGAGTTTAGAAGTGGCTTTGGCGAAGGAAAGTAAATTTTAGTTTTGAACTATTCGAATTTTTCGCGTAGTTGAAATTAATATCGAATTATGCAGATTTTCCAGATAGTTGAATTTTTAATTCAATGTGTAAAAATGAAGATTAAAGGCACAGTTTGTCATTTCGACCGAAGGGAGAAATCGCACTAGAAACTCCGCATAGAATGTCGCTAATCTTTGTCGAATCCCGCGTGTGATTTGCTTCGCCAGTTCGCTATTGCTCGGGTTTCCTTCGTCGAAATGACAAGATTACGCAGTAATCAGCTTCAAAAAATAAAAATTTGCGCCTTCGCGACTTTGCGAGAACCCTTCATCAGCATAAAAAAACTTAGCATCTCAGTACCTTTGCAACTCTGAACCTTTTTCCGTACTTTTGCACCAAATTAATTAAAAAGACATTCATGTTAACAGTCAATAATTTATCAGTTCAGTTTGGTAAAAGAATTTTATTCGACGAAGTAAATACTACGTTTACTCACGGAAATATTTACGGCGTTATTGGAGCAAATGGTGCAGGAAAATCTACTTTCTTAAAAGTAATTTCAGGTGATATTGATCCAACTTCTGGTCACATTCATTTAGAGCCAGGAAAACGTATGTCGGTTTTAAACCAGAACCACAACATGTTCGACGAGCATACCGTTTTGGAAACCGTTTTAATGGGAAATAAAGTTCTGTACGCTGTTAAAAAAGAAATGGATGAACTTTATTTAGATTACAATGATGCTAATGCAGACAGAATAGGGGAGTTACAAGTTCAGTTTGAAGAAATGAACGGATGGAACGCTGATTCTGATGCAGCAGCGATGTTATCTAACTTAGGAATCACAGAAGCAGATCATTATACTTTAATGAGCGACATGGAAGGAAAAATGAAAGTACGTGTGCTTTTGGCGCAGGCACTTTTTGGAAATCCTGATTTGCTTATCATGGATGAGCCTACCAACGATTTGGATTTTGAGACAATCGCTTGGTTAGAAAACTTCTTGGCAAACTATGAAAATACTGTAATTGTGGTATCTCACGACCGTCACTTTTTAGATGCGGTTTGTACACATATTTCTGATATTGATTTCGGAAAAATCAATCACTATTCAGGAAACTATACTTTCTGGTACGAGTCTAGCCAATTAGCTGCAAAACAACGTGCACAGCAAAACAAAAAAGCAGAAGAGAAGAAACAAGAGTTGGAAGAATTTATTCGTCGTTTTAGTGCAAACGTGGCGAAATCGAAACAAGCGACTTCTCGTAAAAAAATGATTTCGAAATTGAATATTTCTGAAATCAAACCTTCAAGCCGTCGTTATCCTGCGATTATCTTCGATCAGGATCGTGAAGCTGGAGATCAAATTTTGAATGTAGAAAACTTATCTGCTTCAGTAGATGGAGAAGTTTTATTTAAAGATATTAACTTGAATATGGCAAAAGGCGATAAAATCGTTCTTTTCTCTAAAGATTCACGTGCTACAACTGCTTTTTACGAAATATTAAACAACGAACAAAAAGCAGATGCTGGAACTTTTGATTGGGGAATTACAACAAACCAAGCCTATTTACCAGCTGAAAATCACAAATATTTCGAAAACGATTTGAGTTTAGTAGACTGGTTACGTCAGTACGCTAAAACAGAAGAAGAACGTGATGAAGTATTCATTAGAGGTTTCTTAGGAAAAATGATTTTCTCTGGAGAAGAAGCTTTAAAAACGTCTAGAGTTTTATCTGGAGGAGAAAAAGTACGTTGTATGTTGTCTAGAATGATGATGGAACGTGCAAACGTTTTAATGCTTGATGAACCAACAAACCACTTAGATTTGGAGTCTATTACAGCTTTCAACAACTCATTGAAAAACTTTAAAGGTTCTGTAATTTTTACAACACATGACCACGAATTCGCGCAAACTGTTGGTAACAGAATCGTAGAATTGACACCAAACGGAGTAATCGACCGTTACATGACATTTGATGAATATCTTGATGATGAAAAGATTCAGGAACAAAGAAAAAAGATGTACAATCTTTAATCTATAAATTATAATAAAAAAATCCCAAATCCCAAATCCCAAATTAAAATTGGAGTTTGGGATTTTTTTATTGGAGTCTAATTTTAAACACATAGAAACATAGTTTTAGTGTCGAATTTAGTGAGAATAAAAAACTACAAAAGAGAAATATATTTCTTTCATATAGCTATGTTTTTTGTAAAAAAGTGAAACGCCTCTAAGCAGTTTCAATCCCGATAGCTATCGGGAATGTTTCTATGTGTTTAAAAAAAATCCCCGCTATGTAAATAACGAGGATTTTTTTATGTCTTATTTGCTTCCGAACATTTTAGCGAAAATCCAAATAATAATCGCAACAACAAAGATTACGATAAATATTCCGAATCCCATTCCGGCTTTAAAAATGTCTCCTACTAGTTCACAGCTTGTAAATGAAAACAGTATTACGAATACCATTAACAATCTTAGTATTTTATTTTGCATGATTCTGATATTTTAAATTGATACTTAAAATTACTTCAAGAATCAAGAAAATGTGTTATAGAATTTTTGAGAAATGTTTTATTATTGTATTTCCTTTAACTTGATAATTTAAAATTCTATGATTGCCAATAACCCTAAACGTATTGAAGTAGTGGATGCGTTACGAGGTTTTGCGCTTATGATTATAGTGTTGCTCCACTGCATGCAGCATTTTGATATAGATTATATTCCAGAATACTTGCCAGAATCGATTAAAACCTTAGATAGTATAGTAGCAAGTGTCTTCTCTTATCTTTTTGCTGGAAAAGCTTATGCCATTTTTGCATTTCTTTTTGGATTCAGCTTTTTTATTCAGAATGAAAATCAGAAAAAGAAAGGAAAAAATTTTAGACCGAGATTTTTGTGGAGACTCATACTGTTGTTTTGTTTCGGGATTTTCAATACCATTTTTTTTGCGGGTGATATTTTGATGCTCTATGCAGTATTAGGAATAGTTTTGTTGTTGGTTTCTAATTTAAAAACTAAATATGTTTTCGGCATAGCAATTTTTTTATTGCTTTTGCCTTTAGAATGGTATAAAGTTTTTAATTTATTATTTAATTCAGAATATGTAATCAAGGAAAGCAGCAGAAGTTTTTATTCTTATCAAACACAGTTGTACTTAAAGGGAAATTCTTTTGTTGATGTTGTGATAGGAAATCTAACAACAGGCAGAATTTCATCATTTTTATGGAATTGGGATACTGGAAAATGTTTTCAAACTGCGGGATTATTTGTGTTAGGAACGCTTGCTGGTCGAAAACAACTTTTCCTTACTTCTAAAGTAAATTTTATCTTTTGGAAAAAAACGCTTCGATATGCTTTGATCATTGTTGCGATACTTTTGATTATTCGAATCAATATTTATTCATCATTTGAAAATAAAACTTTAGCAGATTCTATAATGCTTATTGTCACTTCTTGGGCAAATTTTGCTTTTACATTTGTATTAATAAGTCTTTTCATTTTGTTTTATGCAAAAGAAAAAACACAAAAGGTTTTAGAGAAATTAGTTCCTTATGGAAAGATGAGTTTAACCAATTACGTTTTGCAATCTATTGTTGGTTCAGTTTTATTTTATCAATATGGTTTGGGACTTTTTAAATATACCGGAGCTGTTTTTAGTTTAATGATCGGAATTGTTTTGTTTTTGCTCCAGCTGGCATTTTCTAATTGGTGGCTGAAAAATCATAAACAAGGCCCGCTGGAATTTATTTGGCATAAATTAACTTGGATTGCCAGCTCTAAATCTAAATGATTAGAAAAGTCTAAGTTGATTTTTGAAAATTTTGATTCATACAAAAGGAAAAAAGAGCTATCGGATTGGTCAATATTGTAGGGCTGGATTTATCAAATATATATTTTGATAAACTCTTTCATAAGTTTTATTTAATGGTATTCTTTTCTTTCAAATAATAAAATTCTATTCGTTTCATTCTCAATTGATTCTAAATAATCGTTTTCATTAAAACAGACATAATAGTGTAAGTCCCAAGGAGAGATTTTATCTGAATTAGATTCTAAATAGATTTTAATTCTGTTTAGCAAAACTTCTCTATCAGTAATTAAATCATTAAAATGTTCTATACGTATATTTTCTTCTCTATTAACTAATATGTTTTGAAGCTTTAGAAGATTGTTTTTAAAATTATTTTTGCCTAGAACTTCAATTGTATACTCCAGATCAGATAATTTAGGATCGATTGATAAATTAAAAATAGGTGTTACATCTTCGTATGGTTCTCCCCATTCAAATTTTTTCTCTTCTACATAGCAAAATGGGAATGTACTTTTATTAATGTAAATCATTTGGTTGTATGATTTGTTTAAATTTTTTTATTAATATATAGTTAGTGCTAAAAAAGGTTACTCGTATTTGAGTAATAGATTAAATTGTTTTTTTAGCAATTATTATAGTGTGAGTTTCGATATTCTTACCTCTGAAATAACTGACGTCAAACAACTTAATAATTATGAAATTGTTTATTAGAAGTTGACTGCTTATTCCTTCTAAACTGTGATAATAAAAAAAGACGCGATCACCAGTACTTCCAGAAATGAAACCAGAATCATAAGGCTTTCCCTGAACAAAACTTAAATATAAAATTCCATTGGTTAAAAGAATGTTTCCAGCATCATTCATAAGTTTATGAGAATCTTGTTGTGATAAATATGGTAAACAAAAACCACACACAATAGCATCAAATTTTTGACTTAGTGAATCAAGTTCTCTTGTATCCATTAATTTGAAGTTGGCAGAAGGATTATTAGCTTTTGCTAATTCAATCATATTTGGCGCAATATCAATGCCTGTAATCTTTAAGTCGCTTCTTTTTGATAATAAATATTTTGTAATATTCCCTGGTCCACAACCAATTTCAAGAATATTTAATTGTTCCTTAGTGAGGGTTTTACTAAAAAAATCATAAGTTTCATTATACAAACTTAAATACATAAACTTCTCTTCGTAGAGATTTGCAATTTTATTCCAAGTTTCAAAAGTTTCTTTGTATTTGTCCATAGATTATTTTCAAAGCATTATTTAACCAAATAAAGTTAAAAATTTTCTTTTGCTAAAATATGGTATTTAGGTAAGAAAAAATTTTCAAAAAGCTAAATTTGTTTTCTAAAATATTTCAGTATCCAACACCCCAACAAATAAAATCAGATTCCGTATATTTGCGCAACCAAACATTACAATCACTTATGAGTCAAAAAGTATTACTTAATTCGAAAGAAGTTACTATCATACTCCATCGTTTGGCTTGTCAGTTAATCGAAAAACATCTTGATTTCTCTAATACAATTTTGGTGGGAATTCAGCCAAGAGGTGTTTATTTAGCGGAACGTTTAAAACAATTATTAGAAGACGAATACAAGGTTCCTGAAATCACTTTAGGTTATCTGGATATCACTTTTTTTAGAGATGATTTCCGTCGTACTGATAAACCGCTTGAAGCCAATAAAACCCAGATCAATTTTATAGTCGAAGACAAAAAAGTCATTTTTATCGATGACGTTTTGTTTACCGGAAGAAGCATTCGTTCGGCCCTAACTGCCATTCAATCTTTTGGAAGACCTTCAGAAATTGAATTATTGGTTTTAATCGACAGACGTTTCAGCCGTCATTTACCTATTCAGCCAGATTATCGCGGTCGTCAGGTAGATGCTATTAATGGAGAGAAGGTAATTGTAAGCTGGAAAGAAAATGATGGTGAAGATGTGGTTCATTTGGTTACCAATTAAAATGAATTGTTAAAAATTGAAAATACAATCATGACAGAGAACGAAGAGTTTATTTATGAATCAATTTTTAACCAGGTAAGAATGGGATTTCTTTCTATTGATGATATTAAAGAGAACATCATGGAAGAAATTGAAGATAATGAATTTGAAGAAGAAATTTCAGAAGCTTGGGCTTTTGAAAAAATCGACGAAGAATACCAAAAGTTACTCACAGAAAGTAAACATTGGAAAAGCCCGACTGATACTGAAAGACTAATAAACGCGTTTGATGAATTATGCGATCAGAACATCGTAGCGCTTCACAACGCAGGTTATACTACAAGTGATGGTGAATATGAAGTGGTTGAGGTAGAAAGAGAGCTTCGTGAAAATGGAGTTACATCTGATGGCTACTGTTTTTATCACGAACAAGATTTAGCCAGAGCGATTGATCCTGAAAATCCAAGTTTGTATATCGCTTTTCAAAAAGTAGATAATTCTGATCCAGCAACGACAATTGAAGTTGGAAAGAAAGTTGCCGAAGTTCTGAGAAATAATGGTTTTGAGGTAAAATGGGAAGAAACTGCTTCTCGAAAAATTGAAATTCCAAATTTCAGATGGCAGCAGGTTTATAATGAAGATTCGAGAGACCTTCAGGATTATGGAGAAGTTGTAGAGAGAATGATTGAATAGAGTAACTGCTCTTTAAAGAAGCATGGAATGAAACCCGTTTTTCATTCGGAATTTGACCAATAATATTAAAGAAACAACAATGAAAGAATTAAGCGTAAATCATTTATTAGGAATAAAATACATTAACGAAAATGATATTAACCTGATTTTTGAAACGGCAGATCATTTTAAAGAAGTCATTAACCGACCGATTAAAAAAGTTCCTTCATTACGAGATATCACCATTGCCAATATTTTCTTTGAAAACAGTACCAGAACCAAACTTTCGTTTGAATTAGCGCAGAAACGTTTATCTGCTGATGTCATCAGTTTTTCTGCAGCTCAATCATCCGTTAAAAAAGGAGAAACCCTGATTGATACTGTAAATAATATCCTTTCGATGAAAGTTGATATGGTTGTAATGCGCCACTCCAATCCCGGAGCGGCTTATTTTTTATCCAAAAATGTCAAAGCGAGTATCGTAAATGCGGGAGATGGAGCGCACGAGCATCCAACTCAGGCTTTGTTAGATAGTTATTCGATTAGAGAAAAACTGGGCGATGTTGCTGGAAAAAAAGTAGTTATTGTAGGCGATATTCTGCATTCGAGAGTGGCCTTATCTAATATATACGCTTTGCAGATGCAAGGCGCTGAAGTAAAAGTCTGCGGACCAAAAACACTGATTCCAAGATACATTGAATCACTTGGAGTTACAGTTGAACCGAATTTGCGTAAAGCATTAGAATGGTGCGACGTTGCCAATATGCTTCGAGTACAAAACGAACGTATGGATGTAAATTTCTTCCCATCGACACGTGAATACGCACAGCAATACGGGGTTGATAAACCGCTTTTGGATTCGCTAGGAAAAGAAATCGTAATCATGCATCCAGGACCAATCAATAGAGGAGTAGAGATTACTTCAGAAGTGGCCGATTCTGATCATTCTGTAATCTTGAATCAGGTGGAGAATGGTGTAGCGATTAGAATGGCGGTTATTTATCTTTTGGCTTCTAAGATTCAGTAGGTATTCAGTATTCAGTGCTCAGATTTTGAGTGTTCAGCTTTGAAATTAATGTCACACTAAGCAAAGTAGAGGTGCTTTAAAAAATGAAACTTGCTTTGCAAACGAGGCTTGCACTTTGCTCAGCCTGAAAAACTTGGAACCTGAAACTTTAAACCTGAAACCAAAAAATAAAAAAACTTCGTACCTTAGCTCTCAGAAAATCAATTTTTATATAAGCCCCATAAATTAAAAAATGAAAGTAGATCAAAAAGGACATACCGTTACAATTAAAGATACACAAGGAGATGTAAATGCTTTCTTGGAAAAAGTAACGCAGCAATTTAAAACCTTTGAAAAGCACAATATCATAATCGACTTGTCTTCTGATGAAGTTTCAGAAAATGATTTGAAACTTTTTTTACCGCTTTCTAAAACACATAAAAAAGCAAAAAAATCGTTTGTAATTGTTGCCTCTGATCTTGATTTTAATGCTATTTCTGATAAATTGGCTGTAGTTCCTTCTCTTTTGGAAGCTCATGATATTATCGAAATGGAAGAAATTGAGAGAGACCTCGGTTTTTAATTGTAGATTTCTGGTTTTAGATTTTAGATTTTTTTAATGTTACTTTTTAAAATGTTTTATAAATCTAAAATCTACGATCTAAAATCTAAAATTAGAAAATGAAATTAACAATACTTGGCTGTTACGCCGCAACTCCCAGAACACTTACTAATCCGACTTCACAAGTCTTAGAAATTAGAAACAGATTATTTTTAATTGACTGCGGAGAAGGAACTCAGGTGCAGCTTCGAAAGAATAAAATTAAATTTTCGAAGATCAATCACATTTTTATTTCACATCTTCACGGAGATCATCTTTACGGATTGATCGGTACCATTTCGACTTTTTCCCTTTTAGGAAGAACAACCGATTTGCATGTTTATGGTCCAAAAGGAATTAAAGAATTGATTCTGCTTCAATTAAAATTGACAGAATCCTGGACAACTTACAGTTTGTTTTTTCATGAATTGGAATCGAAGGAAAGTGAAGTAATTTTTGAAGATGCTAAAGTCACTGTAAAAACGATTCCGCTAAAACACCGTGTCTATACAAATGGTTATTTATTTCAAGAAAAACCTGCTGAACGAAAATTGAATGTAGAAGCAGTTCAAAGTTATGATATTCATGTTGCCTATTATCAAAAAATAAAAAACGGCGGGAATGTTACTTTAGATGATGGAACTGTTATCGAAAATGAAAAACTGACCTTTGATCCAGAGCCAGCAAAAAGTTATGCCTTTTGTTCGGATACGGTTTACAATGAAGCAATAATCCCTATTATAGCTAATACAGATGTTTTGTATCACGAATCTACTTTTTTAGATTCTGAAGCCAGACTGGCAGAAAAAACGCTTCATTCAACTGCGAAAGAAGCAGCTACTATTGCTTTAAAAGCAAATGTCAAACAACTTATTTTAGGACATTATTCTACACGTTATGATGGTTTAGACCCATTTAAAAAAGAAGCAGAACAAGTTTTTCCAAATGTGCTTTTAGCAGATGATGGATTGAGTTTTGATTTATAAGGGGCAAAGATGCAAAGTGACAAAGGTTTGATTCAGTTTGAAAACCTGAAACTTGAAACCTGAAACAAAAAAACAAAAACTATGAGTGATTTAAGTAATTATAGAAAATCTTACGAGAAAAGTGAATTACTGGAAACGAATATTCCAGAAGATCCTATTAACCTTTTTAACAGATGGTTTCATGAAGTAGAAGATTTCGGCGGAAGCGGAGAAGTAAATGCGATGACTGTTTCAACTATTGGTTTGGATGGTTTTCCTAAATCTCGTGTTGTCTTATTGAAGAAATTCTCAGAAGAGGGTTTTGTATTTTACACTAATTATAGTTCTGAAAAAGGAAAAGCTATAGAAGCGAATCCGAATGTATGTCTGTCTTTTTTCTGGCAGGAAATGGAACGTCAGGTAATTATTAAAGGAATTGCACAGAAAACTTCGGAAATTATTTCAGATAATTATTTTGATTCTCGTCCAGAAGGAAGTAAACTCGGAGCTGTAGTTTCGCATCAAAGTGAAGTAATTCCTTCACGAGATTTTTTAGAAATAAATTTGAAAAAATTAGAAACCGAATTTGAAGGAAAATCAATTCCCAGACCTGAAAATTGGGGAGGATATATTGTCACTCCGTTACAAGTAGAATTCTGGCAGGGAAGAGCAAATAGATTACATGATAGAATACGTTATACTAGTCAATCTGATTTTTCATGGAAAATTGAGCGACTTTCTTCTTGATTTGTAAGAAAATTATATTAATACTGAAAATTAGTATGTATTTCATCGATTTTTTTTGTAGTTTAACGGTAAATTGAATATGTTTGGTATAGAAAATTAGACGAGAAATTATTCAAAAATAAATTTAAAGGATTTGCCCCAACATCTACTTTAAACCGCTAAAATGCTGTTGATTATGAAAAAGATTAAGCGCATCATGTTGTTCATTGCGATTTTAGTCGCAATGAACGCATGTTCTGCCGATACTGCCGAAGGAAGCGTGGATAATACTCCTGTCACAACGCTCGTTACCAATTACACTTACAACGATACGGAAGTTCAAACAATGAAACTTATAAACGACTATCGCGCTAGTGTGGGGTTAAATGCATTACAAAGAATTAATCATATTTCCTTTAAATGCGAAGAGCATAATCTTTATATGATTGAAAATAATGTTGTCGATCATAATGATTTTGTTGCAAGATCTCAAAATATTACAAATGTTTTAGGAGCTAAAAAAGTTGGTGAGAACGTTGCCTACAACTATAAAACTCCTGAAGCGGCTTTGAGAGCCTGGCTGGAGAGTCCAGGCCACAAAGAGAATATCGAAGGCGATTATACTCACTTCGGACTGTCTGTAACAACAGACGCTACAGGCAAAAAATATTATACAAACATTTTTGTTAAGATTTAAACGTATATTGAACAGGTTGGTTTTTTAGAAGTCGTTGTAATTCTTAGAATTGCAACGACTTTTTATTTGTAAAAAAACTGCCTGTGTATGCAGGCAGTTTTATTGGTTAGATAGTTTTGGTTTTTATAATGCCGTAATGATGAATTCGCTTCTTCTATTGGCTTGATGTTCTTCTTCTGTACATTTAACGCCATCTAAACATTTATTGACTAATTGAGTTTCGCCGTAACCTTTTCCAGTTAATCTATTAGCCGCTATTCCATTTTTAATTAGCCATTTAATGGTTGATTTTGCTCTGCGGTCAGATAAAGCTTCATTGTATTTATGAGTAGCCCTGCTGTCAGTATGTGAACGAATATCTAGTTTCATAGTTGGATACTCATTTAAGACCACTAATATTTTTTCTAAATCTAAAGCCGCTTCTGTTCTTATATTAGATTTATCTAAATCAAAGTAAATCATTTTAATTCCGAAACACTTACCTAAATCATCTCCGACAGTAACCTTGCAAGTCGATTTTTCTAATGCAATTGGTAAAGTTGTTTTTCCAGTTGTTTTTGAGATCGTTATGCTTAGTTCTTTAGTGGTGTATTCTGGTTTTTCTGCTCTTACTAAATAAGCTTTACCGCAATCTACAGGAAAAGTATATTTGCCGTAATTATCAGAAACGGTCGAATTTTTAATATTCATTTGATTGTCAAATAAAGTCACTTTCGCTCCTGGCAGAATTGTTCCTGTATCAAGATCGGTTATTATGCCTTCAAGTTCTTGAATACATTTTAATTTTCTAGTTTCTAGAAATCTGTAGATATCATCCGAGCCTTGTCCTCCATCTTTATTGGAACTGTAAAAGCCTCTTCTTGTAGCGGTATCAATAATGTAAGCAAAATCATCTTTAGGCGAATTAATGTCGGCTCCAACATTTTGAACATTGTCGATTGTGCCGTTATCTTCGATATTGGCAACAAAAACATCCAAACCTCCTAATCCGGGATGACCATCAGAAGAAAAATAAATTTCATTTTCATTGGTTACAAACGGATAGGTTTCTTTCCCTTCGGTATTAATTTCATGTCCTAAATTTTCTGGAGTACCATATCCTCCATTCGGATTGATAGAAACTTTGTACAAATCTGACTGTCCAATTGAACCTGGCATATCAGAAGAAAAATATAATGTTTTTTCATCTGGGCTTAAGGCAGGATGACCAACACTGTAGTTATCACTGTTAAAAGGAAGTTCTGTAATGTTGTTCCATTTGTTTTTTTCATCTAAAGTGGCCTTGTAAATTTTGATTAAAGTAACTCTATGATCGTCTTTTCCTTTTTTTCCATCAATATAATTGTTTCGGGTAAAGTAAACTGTTTTTCCATCTTTAGTAAAAACAGGAGAGGATTCGTGGAACTTGGTATTAATAGCCGATTTGAACTTATTTACTTTTCCAGCGCTTCCTGTTTCCGGATTTAAATCTGCATTATAAATATTGGTGAAATACTCGCCAGTCCATTTGTGTTTGCGTTGCGAAAAGTTCCCTGTATCTCTAGCTGATGCAAAGTAAATTTTATTATTGTAGACATAAGATCCGTAGTCTGAATATTTACTGTTGATTCCTGCATCTTCAACTTTATATCTTCCCGAATTAGCCTTAATTTGGTCTAGATAATTTACATCTTCCGAATAAAATTTTGCTCTAGAATCGTTTTTTGATTTAGCCTTAAATTCATCAAACATTTTATTAGATTTACTTATGTCTCCTGACGATTTTAGAGATTGAGCATATCTATAATAGTATTCTGGTTCGACAGTTGTATTCATAGCAAATAATTCTCCATACCATTTTGCCGCACCTTCAAAATTGGAATTAAAGTAATAGGCATTACCTAATTTTTTAAACATGTCTTCTGATTTGTAACCTTTATTAGCTACTTTTTCGTAGGTTTTAATGGCATCAACATAAGCATAATTATCATATTTTTTGTCACCAGAATTTATTTTTGCCTGCTGTGCATAAGTACTAAAAGAAAAAGAACTTATAATGGTTAGGAAAAGTAATGTATAGTTTTTCATGATAAGTTGGTTTTTAGAAGAAACGTGGAGTTGTCATTTTACCATTGTTTTTAAATAATTCAAAGCGAAGGAAAATTTCATGAGAGCCTGAATTATAGTTCTTCAAATTGGTCGTTTCATTATCGTAACCATAACCAATATAAAGCCCGTCAGTAATTTGAAAACCTGCCATTGCACTCACAGCGGCATCCCATCTGTAAGCAACACCAAGAGTAAGCTTTTCAAAAAACATGAAGTTTGCGGAAACATCTACCTGAAGTGGAGCCCCTTCAACCATTTTGGTAAGAACTGCTGGTTTAAATTTTATTTCCTGAGAAAAATCAAATACATAACCTGCTATTAAATAATAGTTTATTTTGTCTTTGTAAATTGCTACATCATTATCATCATAGCGATTGGTCTGGATAAAATTGGGAACAGATAAACCGATGTAAGCTTTGTTAGAATGCCAGTAAACTCCTGCTCCTATATTTGGCGAAAAATCATTATTTAAGTTCTGAAACTGAGGATCTCCAGCCATTTCAGGATTTAATTTGTCAATATCAAGATTGAAAATATCGGCAGTACCTTTTATACCAAAAGAAAGTTTCCATGTTTCTGAAGTAGGAACACTATAGGAAAGATCTACTGAAAACTGATTTTCATTTGTTGGTCCAATTTTGTCATTAACTAATGAAACTCCAAGGCCTATATTGCTATTATTAATTGGTGTGTTGATCGAAATGGTATTGGTTTTTGGCGCTCCATCTAATCCAACCCATTGATCTCGATGTAAAGCAAAAACACTTAATGCACCTCGTGAACCAGCATAAGCCGGATTTATATTAATTGTATTGTACATGTATTGTGTAAACTGTGCATCTTGCTGTGCGTGACCAACGTATGTAACTAATAGAATGACGAAGAAAAATAATTTTGTTCTCATAATGGATTTATTATTTTAATTATTTCCACAGATTTTTTTTAAGATATTGAAAATCAGTGCATTCTTTTATTCAAAATTAAGCAAAATTTCAACTTGTTTTGTTTAATGTATTGAAAAAGAGTGTTTTAGGTGTTTTGGGTTTGGGCTATTATCTTGACAGGTATAAATATCCGTCAAGTTTATTTTCCTGAATGGTATTGCTTCCATCTAAAGACTTATAATTAATGATATAAAAATAAGTACCAGTAGGAAGTCCGTCAGACTGTTTGATAGTTGTTCTTCCTCTCGAAGTACCATCAAAAGCATTTGATGTATTGTTATAATTTACGGTTTCAAAAACTAAGATTCCCCAGCGATTGTATATTTCTACAGTATTACCCGGATAGCAGGTTACGTCATCGATGTTGTCAATTTTAAAGGTATCATTCATTCCGTCGCCGTTAGGAGAAAATGCGTTACGTGGTAAAACATCTCCACAAGCCAAGACTTTACAATCATCATTAACTTCCATATTTAAGACTATACTTCTTGGACATTTTTCATCCGCTATTAGGTATTCAAAAGCATAATTTCCGAGTGCGAGACCAAAAGGATTTAGCACACTTCCCTGAAGAGCATTAGTATTATTTTTGTCGACCCAAGTTCCAGTAATTGGACTTCCTTCTGGAAGCAAAGTAGTCAGATTAATCAATGATGAATCGTCTGTACAAGCAGTACTACTAATTTGTGTTACTCCATTTGGAACTACAACAATGGTTACAGTCGCTGTATCACAGTTTTGAGAACTTAATTTATCGCAGATTCTATAACTGTAAATATATGTTCCCGCTGGCGTTAAGCTTGATACATTTACATTTCCTGCATTATCAATAGTAATATTCGGATTTGTTTTATCATTGTTTTGAGTGATAAGAGTAAAGTCAATTAATTGAAGAGTAGCAGGAACAGCTCCTTTTACATCATTACTTAATACATTGCCCACAACTCCAAAAGTATTACATCCGATATTGTTATAATTGTCATCATTTGCGATAACAGGAGTTGGTGGAGCAGGAGCATCTTGAATAATAACAATTACAATTGCTGTGTCACAATTTCCAGCATCTGCTTTTTCGCAGATTTGATAGGTTAAAGTGTAAGTACCTACGGGAGTATTAGCAGCAACAGTTACCGATCCGTCAGTATTTAGAGTTAATATTCCTTTTGGATCTGGTGTTACCGTTGTTAATGTTACATCGGCAGGATTAACGGCTGTATTATTCAGTGTGTCATTAGTGAAAACATTTATAATATTTGTTGCTGTTGCAGGTACCGAAATCGCAGCAGGACTATCATCATTTGCGATAATGGTAAAAGTTGGTCTTGCAGTACAATAAGGATCTGCCGGCGGATAGTTCACAGTAATCGTTTCGGTTGGATTTAAAGAGATTACCAAATTAACTGTCGGACGTAATTTTTCGAACCCATCTGGGCCTTGAATCCATTTATTATTTTCAAAAATCCATCCTGGCCAGTCAATTCCTTTTCCATTCGAATCGACAACTGCACCCGGCCATAATACGCGACCACTTAGAGGTAAGTCAGCCATCGTTGTAATAATAGTATTGCTGTTATCTGCCCACGAGATTGTAACGGCATTTACTGGAGTAAAATTTAACGGAGTAACCACATAATCAATGTAAGGAACATCATTAACACATACAGCTGTTGCTGCAACAGTCATTTTTGGTGCTTCGATTGTTATGGTAACCGTTGCAGTATCGCAGTTATCTGTTTGAGCTGCTTCACAAATTTGATATACCAGAGTTAATGTTCCTATAGGAGCATTAGGCAATACATCTACAGAACCGTCAGGATTTAAATGCAAATAATCATTTGGGGTAACCGTTGTCAAAATCACATCTGAAGGACTTATTTTAACCCCATCAAGAGTATCATTTGAAAATATATTTAAAACATTTGTTGTCGTGTGATTAATACCAGCAATAGGACCGGCAGTGTCATCATTTGCTATAATTGCTTTTTTTACTTTACAGTTTACACTAAAAGTTTGAACCAATTCCGTTTTATTTCCAGCACAATCAGTTAACGTGTAAGTTCTAGTTAAAATAGAAACATTTCCGTCACATCCGCTATTAGTATCAGTTACTGTTATGTTTACTTTTGGACTGCAATTATCTGCCGCATCTTTAATATCTGCTGGGCTGCCAGCTGGAATTAAATCAGCACTGGCTAAGTTTATAACATTGGCAGGAGCAGTTCCTGTTGGCGGAGTTGTATCTCTTACCGTAATAACTTGAGTATACGAAACGGTATTTCCAGCACAGTCACTAGTTTTCCAAGTACGAGTTAAGGTATAGTTAGAAGTACATCCATTTTGAATATCCGATTTTATTTCTGAGAAAACAATTGGTAAATCTACAGTACAATCATCTGAAGCGGTCATTTCTGCTGGTTGAGGAACTGCGTCGCATGATATAGTACTATTTTGCGGAAGATTTCCGCTAAAGATTGGTGCTTCAGTATCTTGAATTGTGATCACTTGAGTGAAGGTATCCGAAACATTGCCGCAGTCATCTGTTACAGTCCAAGTATTTGTATAAGTTCCGGTATTACTGCATCCAGTAGAAGCAATAAATTGACCGCTTACTTTTACAATATTAGCAACATCTGTATCGCAAGTATCAGAAGCAGTTGGAAATAAAGTTTGCGCATTTGTTAAAGCTGCTGTATCACTGCATTTTATTGTTTTGTCTAAAGCTCCTGCTAAAGTTGTCCAAGTTGGTGCAGAATTATCTTGTACATTAATAGTCTGGCTAACGGGAAGTGAAATATTGCCACAAGCATCTTTTGCAGTCCAAGTTCTAGTAACGGTATAGGATCCAGCGCAATTTCCAGGTGTTGTGGTGTCCATATAAGTTAAAGAAGAAATACTTCCATTGTTATCACTAGCAGTAGCCTGTGTAAAAACTGGTTCCGCTGGACAACTGATCGTTGTTGCTGCTGGTAATGGATTAATTATCGGAACAATAGAATCACCATCCATAATAGTAAATGATTCTGATAGGCTGCATCCATTTGCATCGGTAATTGTAACAGTATAATTGCCAGAAGTAAGATTGCTCGCTGTTGCCGTTGTTTGAACAGGATTTGTATTCCAGCTGTAAGTATATCCAGGTGTTCCTCCAGAAACCGTAACAGTTGCAGAACCATTATTCCCTCCAAAACAGGAAACATCAGTTTTGGAAGAATCTGTAAGGACTAATCCCGAATTCGGCTGTAAAATAGCAATGGTCAATGTTCCTTGACAGCCATTTGCATCTGTGGCCGTAACTTCGTAGTTTCCAAATCCTAAATTGGTTAAGGTTTGGGAAGTTCCAGTATAAATGGAACCGTTCTTTTTCCAATAATAGCTGTAAGGAGCAACTCCTCCAGAAGCATTATTTACTGTAATAGATCCTGTAGATTGATTGAAACAATTTACATCTACGTGCGATGCTATTACTTCTGTAACTGTGACTGTGCTTTTGGTTACAATAACAGGTTTGATTTCATAACAATTAGAGGTATTGGTTCCCTTAATGTAATAAGTTCCTGGAATTACTGCACTAAAATTAGTAAGCGGAGTTGTTGCACCAGCATCTGTCCAATAGGTATAAGTTAATCCCGATGTGCTTCCTGCGGTAATGCTTGCATCGGTAAGATCTAATGTAGAAGCTGGAGCGCAAATAGGAAGTGGGTTGTTTATTATTAAAGCTGGTTTAGTATTTACATTAACTACAATTTCTTTTTTAGGCCCAATACAGGCATTAGTTTTTCCTTCGGCAACATAATAGGTAAATTGTCCAGCGGTTAAAGTCGAAGGAGTTATAGATTGCTGCGCAGTCGAATTAAGGGTTTGATAATAATACAATGTATATTCTGGCTTAGTTGCGACCGCGGTTAAAGGAGATGCGGTGTCACCAATACAATAATCTACAGGGCCTGAAACTGTTGGCATTGTGGTAATACTTTCAATCGTAATTGTGAATTCAAAATAACAGCCACCACTTGCGCCACCAGGAGGAATTGCATAATAAGTTGATGTTCCAACTGTCGCTGGAAATGGGGTATTAATTGTGTATTGAACTGTTGTGCCTGCAACAACAGGATAAGCATTATAAAATGTTGATCCATTAGGAAATGATCCCATTATGTCAGTAACAGGAATTGTAGATGACCCATTACAGAATGTAAATGTAATAGTGGGCGGAGTAGCCTGACAATTTACACTCGTATAATTTGCAGAGTCAATAGTAGTTTGAAGCGGTGCAGTAATAGAAGTTCCTGTACAGCTTCCGGAATTAGTATAACCTAAAATTAAAGATTTGTCGGCTACAGTCACTCCAGAATTTGCTCCTTGACCGCTTAGCACACCATTTACCTGGATACTATTGCCACAGTTTGAATTTTTAAGCAAAGCACAGTTTCCTGTAGATTTTAATGTAAATGTCAATTCACCTAAAACAGTATCTGGATTAGCTGGAAGTGGTAATGTACCAATATCCCAAACTATCGAACCGTTTGCACCAATTGTTGGTTCATAGGTCAATGCATCTGGAGTAGGAAGAGGAGAAAAGTTTACGGTTTTTGCTAGACTTCCGCCAACAAATGTTGTGTTGTACGGAATTGGAATGACAATTTTACTGTTTTGTATAGCTTCATTCCCTCTGTTTTTTATTTGCACTTTATAACCAAGTTCTTGTCCCGGTAAAACAGTATATGGGCCAGATCCAGCATTATTTCCATTAATAGTTGTGGCCGTAAGAACGCCTTCAATTTCTGGAACATAAGCGTCAACAGCCATTACAATAGAAAAGATGGCATAACTGTCAACTGTAGATCCGTATTTAAAAGTGGTAGAAGTCTGATTATTTCCAATGATATCTTTATTTTCATTTGGCAGATAAAACATGCTAATATCAAGTCCCGTATTATTGACCAAACTCGGATTTCGGTTATTTCCTCCAGTGTTAATGGTAGAATTAAAAAAATTATTGGTAGAATTTTCAGAATGGCTTAAAAACATGTAATCACTTGTGTTTAATTTTTGAATTTGAAAATAATCACCTTCATAACCTACATCACCTTCGCCAGCCATAACGCCAAGTTTAACACCAACAGTTCCAGACATGGCAGAATTAAATCCTGAAACAGGAATAGTATGATTGGCAACAATATTATTGCTCACAAAGGCATGTCCGTCAAAAACAGTAATATCTCTGTTTTTCATATTAGAGTTTTCATAAACAACTACCAAGCCCCATCCAGCAAATTTTCCGATATCACCTCCATCTGCTCCTTCAGTTGAAGCAATATTGGCAGCAAAATATTCACCAACTCCATTTGTTCTTACATAATCTGTAACTTCAGCATAAGCGGTGTATATGTTATTATCTGCATTTGTGGGAAAATAAATCTCAGCAGCTGTAAATTCGCTATAAGCAGAATTGGTAGGACCTTTGAATAGAATTTTTCTTTTGTCTAAAGTTTTGGTTACATTATTTTTTGTCACAAGAAAAGAATCTGGGCTTATATTAGCATCAGAAACTCGTCCAGTCCAGTATAATCCTGCATAAACGATGTTATAGCAGTTCGTTAATTTTGCTCCGCTGTCATTTAGTAAATCTAGAGTTGCTGCAGAAGAGTTATGGGTCTGATTATCATTATCTGTGTCTACATAAACCATAGCATTTGGCCCATTATTTTTATTTACAGCGTAATCTTGTAAAGTTAGATTGGTATTTCCAATCATCGTAAAATCCCCTTTAATTTTATAAATAGTTCTAGTTGGAGAATAAGAAGAAGTTCTTTCTTTAAACGGTTTTATTACTTGTGCATTTCCTTTATTACTACCAATTACTAGTATTAAAAGAAAATAAAAAACCGCAAAACATTGAGAGTAGATTTTTTTCATAGTAATAGTTTTTTAATTATCCGCCTATAGAAATTTTATAAAGAAGAATGTATTTCGAAGTGTTGTTTTTGATGAGACTATTGATGACTGAAGAATTTGTTTCTATTTCGGAGATGATCAAAATGTATTTTAATTTTTCAAAACCCGAGAAAGAATTCAGGTCAATAGATTTGTTTAGATCTGCAACTTTTTCAATTTTGATTGTAGCAATTTCAATGTCATTTTTTAAGGAAACCGAAGTATTAAGGCTGTTAATGGAATTATTATCCGTGAATAAAGCAGTCGGCAGATCGCCGTAAATGTTTATTTCACCTGAAGATGCATAAACCGCAGAATGTAAATCGTACAGTAAATGTTTAAGATTTTTAACCTTAGAATCTTGTCCAGAATTTTCTAAGTTTGTTAAGTACGAATTCAAATTTTCAATTTGACCAAATGAAAAATTTGTCATTAAAAAAAACAGCAGGAAAAAAAAGTTTTTTTGAAAAATGTTCTTTTTGAACGAAAAAATAAACTTACAATTATTAACAAATTTTACTGCTTTTTCAAGAGTAGATTTAGCTCTCATAACTCAAAGATTTTGTTTTAATGTATTTATAGTATTCTAACACAATCAAAGTTATATAGTCCGTTTACTTTTGATTTTTTTTCTCTGCAACTAACCTAAAAACTCGTTGAAATGATGTTTTTTAACAAAAAATAGCGTTAAAAAGCAGATTTTTTAACTTAAAAAAACGAATTTTTTAATGTATTTTTTTTGCTTTTTTGATGAAAATTCGCTCTTTTGAAATATTGTAAATTGCTAAAAATCAAATATTTAGTTAATTTTTTGCAAATTTGAAGAATATCGATTAAATACGAATTTTATAGATGAAGAACATAAAACCGAAAAAAAGCCATTTTTGTTTTATCTGAATGTTAAGCTTAAAAAAAAGAATCCTACTTGTTAAAATTTGGATATAATGTTAACAGAAATAAAAAATAGAAAAGGTTTAAAATATCTTTTGTACATTAGAAGTTAAATAAAAATATTAGCCTGCTTAACAGGTTTTTAAATTTACTGCTTATGAAAAATCTTATTTTAATACGTCATGCTAAATCAAGCTGGGAAGCACCCTTAAAAGATTTTGATCGTCCGTTAATGAAAAGGGGAATCTTAGATGCACATGATGTTTCACTAAATATCTCTAATTACCTTCCTAAAACTTATATAATTTGGAGTAGTACAGCAGCTAGAGCTTCAGAAACAGCTTTGATATTTGCGCAAAACCTTTCATATCCTTTAGAAAGTATTGTTTTTAGAGACGATTTGTACACTTTTGATGAAAGGCAGTTAGAAAAAGTTATCAAATCATGTGATAATAGTTTAGAAAGCGTTATTCTTTTCGGACATAACGAGGCTATTACAAATTTTGTTAATAAATTTGGGGATGTTTTTATCGAAAATGTTCCAACTTCAGGCTTTGTTTCATTGCAATTTGATTCCGATAACTGGGACACAATTGATAAAGGCAAAACACATAAAACTATTTTCCCCAAAGATTTAAAATAATAACAGTGTACGAACAGAAATATATCGATAGAGAAAAAAGCTGGTTAGCGTTTAATGCAAGAGTACTTCAGGAAGCAGGTGATAATACGGTTCCGCTTTTAGACAGACTGCGTTTTGTTGGAATTTTTTCAAACAATTTAGATGAATTCTTTAGAGTTCGATATGCTGCCATTCGAAGGTTAAGTCTCTCAGGTATTTCTGGCGAAAAATATTTAGGCGGTATTTCTGCCCATCAATTAATTAAGGATATTACAGAAATTGTAATTCAGCAGCAGTCTGAAAGTTTGCGTATTCTCGGAAATATTGAAACTGAGCTAGAAGCAGAAAATATTTTTATTATAAACGAAAATCAGATAACACCAAAACAGGAATGTTTCCTAAAAGATTTTTATAATCAAAAATTGAGTCCAGAATTAGTGACTATCATTTTGAATGATCTAGCAGTTTTTCCTGTATTAAAAGA
This sequence comes from Flavobacterium panacagri, assembly GCF_030378165.1. NCBI lineage: Bacteria > Pseudomonadati > Bacteroidota > Flavobacteriia > Flavobacteriales > Flavobacteriaceae > Flavobacterium > Flavobacterium panacagri. The sequence goes on along the minus strand of NZ_CP119766.1, from coordinate 5,288,415 downwards.
TACATTAGGATATTTGGCAGTTCGTTTAGAATTAAAAAATGATGAGGTACGTTATGCTTTAATCGAAATTCCGAAAAACATAAATCGTTTTGTTGTTCTTCCTTCTGATGATGAAAAACAGTACGTTATTTTGATCGATGATGTGATCCGTTTCAAACTGAAAAACATCTTTAATATATTCGATTATAAGACCGTTTCGGCTCATATGATCAAAATTACTCGAGATGCACAGTTAGATATTGACAGCGATTTAAGTAAAAGTATGCTCGAAAAAATTGCATCATCTGTAAAAGACCGTCGAATTGGAGAGCCAGTTCGTTTTATTTATGATAGTTTAATCGAAGAAGATACACTTCATTTCTTTTTAGATAAAATGAAAATCGTCGAAACAGACAGTATAATTCCGGGAGGAAGATATCATAACCGTCGCGATTATATGAGTTTTCCAAATTTAGGACGTTACGATTTATTGTATAAACCAAATGAACCGTTACCAGTTCCAGGTTTAAGTTTGGATGGGAGTATTTTAGAAAAAATCAGTAAAAAAGATTATTTGGTGCATGCACCATATCAGTCATTTTCATATTTGACTAAGTTTTTAAGAGAAGCTGCTTTAGATCCAAAAGTAACAAGCATTAAAATAACTTTATATCGTTTAGCTAAAAATTCACAGATTATCAGTTCTTTGATAAATGCGGCTAAAAATGGTAAAAGGGTAGTAGTACAGATTGAGCTTCAGGCACGTTTTGACGAAGCTTCGAATATCTCTTATGCAGAACAGATGCAGACCGAAGGAATCGAATTGATTTTCGGAATTAAAGGTCTTAAAGTACACAGTAAAATTTGTGTGATTGAAAGAATGGAAGAAGGTAAAAACCGTCGTTATGGTTTTATTTCAACAGGAAATTTCAACGAAGCAACAGCTAAAATTTATACCGATGTAACGCTCTTAACCTGCCATCAGGGAATACTAAAAGATACATCAAAAATATTTGAATTCTTCGATATCAATTACAGAGTTCATAGATACAAACATTTAATTGTGTCGCCTCATTATACGAGAACCAAATTTATAAAACTTATTGATCGTGAAATTCTTCATGCTTTGGCTGGAAGAAAAACACATATCAAGTTAAAAATGAATAGTTTATCTGATTTTAAAATGATCGATAAATTGTATGAGGCAAGTAATGCAGGAGTTAAAATCCAGTTGCAAGTAAGAGGAATTTGTTCTCTTATTCCAGGAATTCCAGGAATGAGCGAAAACATCGAAGCCATTAGTATTGTCGATAATTATTTGGAACATACAAGGGTTTATATTTTTGGAAATGCAGGATTAACAGAAGTTTATATTTCTTCAGCCGATTTTATGACTCGAAATTTAGATGGAAGAGTTGAGGTAACCTGTCCAATTTATGACCTTGAAATTAAAAAGGAACTAATTGATAATTTCAACATTGCCTGGAAAGGAAATGTAAAAGTAAGATACCATTCTTATAAATTGGATAATAAGTATAAACCTAAAAATCATCATGCCCCGTTTAGAGCGCAATTTGAAACCTATAAATATTATCAAAACAAAATCGCAGCACTCGATGAGGTTCCTCAAAAAGTAAATTAATAATAAATACCAATTTCAAAATCATTTAGTGAGCATGATTAATATTAGGAAGTTTGCAGCAATAGATATTGGATCAAATGCCATGAGGCTTCTGATAGCTAACGTTGTAGAGCAAGAAGGAAAAGAACCGCAGTTTAACAAAAGTTCCCTTGTTCGTGTACCAATTCGTTTAGGGCAAGATGCCTTTACAGTTGGGGAAATTTCACCAGAAAATATAGATCGAATGGTGGATGCCATGAAAGCATTTAATCTTTTGATGAAAGTACATAAAATAGAACGTTACATGGCTTTTGCAACTTCAGCAATGCGCGAAGCTTATAATGCTAAAGAAGTTGTGGCTTTAATTAAGAAAAAAGCCGATATAAAAATCGAAATTATTGATGGTAAAAAAGAAGCAGCGATTATCGCTTCTACCGATTTACATCATTTAATTAAATCTGACGAAACGTATCTTTTTGTAGATGTTGGAGGTGGAAGTACGGAGTTTACACTTTTCTCTTCTGGAAAAATGATTACTTCGAGGTCTTTCAAAGCTGGAACCGTTCGTTTGTTGAATAATATGGTGCATGATGTGGTTTGGGATGAAATCGAAAAATGGATTAAAACCAATACAGCAGATTACGAAGAGGTTACACTTATTGGATCTGGCGGAAACATCAATAAGTTGTTTAAAATGTCTGGAAAACAGCAGGAAAAACCACTTTCGTACATTTACATTAATTCGCAATATGCTTTCTTAAATTCATTGACATACGAACAAAGAATTGCCGAATTAGGTTTGAACTCTGACCGTGCCGACGTAATTATCCACGCAACAAGAATTTATCTGAATGCAATGAAGTGGAGTGGAGCCCGCCAGATTTATGTTCCTAAAATTGGACTTTCTGATGGTATCGTGAAAGCGATGTATTATGGGAAGATATAAAGCAACTACAATTATTTAAGCTTTTAATAAATTGAATTTAACTGTTATTTCTAAGATTGAAAAATGAAGAGAAATGTATTTACGGTAATTTTAACCTTTAATTTATTGGGTTTATTAAGTTCTTGTTTTCCTGATTGCCCAGCTGAAAAGTATTATGATTACCGCAGTATAAGTTTTCATGTAACTAATCCTAATGTACAGACAAATGAAAAGTTGAGTTTTGGAATTCGGCATGAGGATATTATATATGTAACTGAAAAAAAGAAAAATTTTCAATTCTCTACCTCTGCCTATGCTACAAGTATCTGTGAAAAAGGTTATGATGGTGAAAAATATCCAGTAATTAAGATTTCTGTTAAAAGTAATGCAGATTTTAGTGGTAATTTGCCAGCAGGTTCAGAGCTCTCAGGTATAGTTAAAGCACTTGGTCTTAATGTCGACAAAGAAGAGATTGAAAGTACAATTGATAATTTGAATCCTACTTATGTAAATATTTATTACATGCATATTGAATTAAAACCTGAGGTTCATAAAAAACACAGATTCACAATAGAAATTGAAAAATCTAATCATGAAATTTTGAAAGCGACTACTGAAGAAATTACATTTCAATAAAAATACTCTACTCTCTATTTAATAAAATTTTGTTTTATAAATGAAATCAATTTTTCAGTCAATACAGAATTTTTCAAATGAAGAATTAGATCTTTTAGATGATTTAATAACTTTTCGTACCTTGAAAAAAGGAGAATTATTATTGTCTGAAAATCAAGTTTGCAATGAAATTGTATTTATAAAAAAAGGAATTTTGCGTTCCTTTTTTTTTAATCATAAAGGTGATGAAATTACCAATTGCTTTGCTTTTGAAAATGAATTTATGGCTTCTTTTGCGAGTTTTATAACGGAAGAAAAGGCAGAAGAAAACATTCAGGCTCTTGCTGATACCGAATTGCAGATTTTAAATCGTAAAGCCTTGGAAAAACTATATCAATCGGGTTTTAACTGGCAAGAAACGGGAAGAAAACTAACGGAATTAGAATTTGTAAACCTACATAAAAGAATGGTTTCTTTTCAGAAATTATCTGGTGCGGAGCGTTATCAAGAACTATATAAAAATCATCAGAACTATTTACAGTTAATTCCTTTGCAATACTTAGCTTCTTATTTAGGTGTTACTCCAAGACATTTAAGCCGAATCAGAAAAGCAGTTTTATAATTTTTTGTTTCTCGCAGATCTTGCAGATTGAGCTGATTTATAAAAATTAAAGAATTTCTATAGATTGGAAAAAAAATAATCTGCCGAATCTGCAAGATCCGCGGGAGAATAAAAATCAATGCTTTTTTGGACATTTGTCCAGTAAAATAAAAGCTGTAAAAAGTATTTTTGAAAAAACATAAACATGAAAAAAATACTGATTATAAACGGACATCCCAATCCTGAAAGCTTCAATTTCGGAATTGCAGAATCGTATAAAAGTGGAGCAATAGCTTCTGGAGCACAAATTGAAACGATTACGATAGCTGATTTAAAATTCAATCCTAATTTACAGTTCGGTTACCAAAAACGAACAGAATTAGAACCCGATTTACTCGAATCTTGGGAAAAAATAAAAAGAGCCGATCATTTGGTTTGGATACATCCCGTTTGGTGGGGCGGACTTCCTGCAATTACAAAAGGTTTTATTGATCGCTTATTTCTACCCGGAAAGGCTTTTCAATACAGAGAAAATTCAGTTTGGTGGGATAAATTATTAAAAGGAAAAACGGCACATATTATTACCACTTTAGATCAGCCAGGTTGGTATTATAGATTGTTTTTCGGAAGACCGAGCGTTAATCAATTAAAGAAATCTACTTTAGAATTTTGCGGTGTAAAACCAGTAAAAGTCAGCTATATCGGAATTATAAAAGGGTCTAATGACTCACAAAGAAAAAAATGGCTGGAGAAAGTCTATACCTTTGGACTGCAGCATAAATAGAATAGTAATTATGTGAAATCTAATCCAAATGTAGAGCGTAAAAGTTCAATGTTTGGATTAATTTCTAAGAAACGATTATATCGATCTTGATCATTGAAAGCTCTTATGGTTTGAATCTCCTCGTTTACAATTATATCAATGGCAATATCGTGGTTATGTAAATGTCCTTTTAAATAGCCTAATAATCCATTCATCTGGCTTTCAAAATCTAGTTTAGAACCTTCATTTGGAAGTTCGTAAGTAATTGTTGTTCCATTTAATACTGGATCACTGATCAATAGAATCGATTCCATGATCTTAAGTCCCTTTTGACCTAAACGTTCCGCATATTTGTTCCAATGAAGACGCATGTCGGTTTCGTTAAATTCTTCAGTTAAATAAGCAGTAGTAGGTTTAACGTAGGTTTTACCGCTAGCTTCCATTTCTTTTTTCTTGCGGATACTGGCAAGAGAAAATGCAGAAACCTTAGGCGTATTATCTGTTGCTGTCTTTGGAGGTTCTGGAGTCTGAACTTTTGGAGTCTCAGAAACTACAGAACTGTTTTCAGTATTTGTAACAACGGTAGTAGCGTTGTTATTGCCATTTGGATTGACATTAACATTACCATTTGTTTTTTCTTCTGAACTTGGAATTTGAGATTTTGCGCTAGGAACTTCAACAATCGAATACCCTCCGTTTTTAAAATAAACGGGCGGAATTATGAATTGCTCAACTTTTTTTTTTCTCCATCAAAGTTGATAGAGGCCAATTGCATCAAGCATAATTCAACTAAAAGACGTTGATTCTGACTCAATTTGTATTTTAAATCACAGTCATTTGCAATATCAATTCCTTTAAGCAGGAATTCCTGAGAACATTTCTGTGATTGTGCAGCATACATTTGCTGTGCTTGTTCTCCAACTTCTAACAAAGCAATAGTCGAAGGCGTTTTGCTAACTAACAAATCTCTAAAATGAGAAGCTAATCCAGCAATAAAATGATGTCCGTCAAAACCTTTAGCCAGAATGTCATTATAAGCTAATAAAAGCTTTGGAATTTCATTTTCTAAAAGTAAATCAGTAATAGAAATATAAGTCTCGTAATCTAAAACGTTAAGGTTTTCGGTTACGGCTTGACGTGTCAAATTAGTACCGCAGTATGAAACTACACGGTCAAAAATAGATAAAGCGTCACGCATGGCACCATCTGCTTTTTGAGCGATAATGTGAAGTGCATCATCTTCGAAATTGATTCCTTGGCTTTCAGCAACATCAGCTAAATGTTCTTTAGCATCTTTTACTGTAATTCTTTTGAAATCAAAAATTTGACAGCGAGATAAAATCGTTGGAAGGATTTTGTGTTTTTCTGTTGTTGCTAAAATAAAAATAGCATGTTTTGGCGGTTCTTCTAATGTTTTCAGGAAAGCATTAAAAGCGGCCGAAGACAACATATGAACCTCGTCAATGATATATACTTTGTATTGTCCAGTTTGTGGCGGGATTCGAACCTGATCAATTAGGTTACGAATGTCATCAACAGAGTTGTTTGATGCAGCATCCAGCTCAAAAACGTTGAAAGCAAAATCTTCAGTAGGATCGTCATATCCAGGCTGATTTATTTTTCGAGCCAAAATACGGGCACAGGTTGTTTTACCAACTCCACGCGGTCCTGTGAATAAAAGAGCAGAAGCCAAATGGTTGGTTTCAATAGCATTCAACAAAGTGTTGGTAATGGCTTTTTGCCCCACAACATCTTTAAATGTCTGAGGACGATACTTACGCGCCGATACTACAAATTGTTCCATATTCTTTTTTATTCGATAGCAAATATATGACTTTTGTTTCGTTGTTTAAAACCGATTTTGGTTATTTGGAGAAATTCTTTTTCTTAAAAATAATAAAGATTAAAGTTAGAAATAATACGATGTTGACTATCAAAGATATGATGATATATCTACTGTATGTTACAAGTTTTGTCTCGGTTTTTTCTTTATCAGAAATTTCTTTTTGAGATTTTTTATATATTCTTAATTTCTCTATTTGATAAATCCAATCTTGTAAATTTCGATTTTCAAATTTGAGATCCCAAGCATAAAAAGACAATGTGTTTATTTGATCATCTATCTTTTGAGAGATTTTGATTTCTGGTGGAGGAGGCATTGAGTCATCCCCATAGGGCTTAAATCCAGTACTTGGAGAACAACCACTTATTTCGATAGTTTTATCGTCATTAAAATCGGCATAAACAATCCAAAGTTGTTTTAGAGATGGAGTAACAGAACAGTTACCCAAATACTTTTGCGTAATGAACTGAGAATTGTATTTTCCTTTAAAGAGTTCTATTATCTTAAAAGTATAAATTCTCTTTTTTGAATCTACTTTTATAACTTCTCCATAAAATACAATTTCATACTTTAATCCTATTTCTACCATATTTTTTCGGTCAATTGGTTTACAATCACAAGAAAAACAATTGTTGCAAATGAAAATAAATGTGATAATTAAAATATATTTCAATTTCATAAAGTTGGTTTTGAAGACAATAAAAAGAAATCTAAATGTATTTATTTTTTCATTTGTAAATTCAATTTTTGTAATAAAAAATGTGTTATTTTTAGTCCGAAACAAATAATAATTGATTAAAAAAAACAAATAATTTGATAATTCATGAATGCAAAACAAATAGTACGATTAAGTAATGTAATAGGTATTACAGCAATACTTTTATTAGTTTATTGGGTTTTTACTTTTATTCTAATTCAGGTTTTTGGATTAAAAGTATTTAGAGAAAACATGACAGAATCCTTTTATTTGAGTGTTTTAGGAATTCTTGCTTTAATGGTTGGTTCATTGATTATTAACATCATGTTTAATTTAACCCGCATTGCAGAAAAGCATAACCTTGACACTATTGATTCAAAAACGAATAAATGGAAATTTTTAACTCTGACAATGATTTTCCCAATAATAGCGATTATTTTATTTGGAGGAGATTATTTAACAACTAGCAAGAAAGAAAAACTATTAATAAAATCTGCTGAATCTATTATTGCTGCAAATAAAGCCAACAGTGATAAATTGGTAAATTATAGTTTTTCTGAAAAGTATATAATAGAAACTTCGGATATTTTAGAAATTTTATCTGGAACCGATAAACATTTTCCAAGTGTAACAGTAATCGTAAAAGATTCTATTAAAGGTGCTCCCGTTTATTTAGGATTTAATGAATATTACGAAGGAAGTTTAAAGGATACAATACAACCCAAAAAAAGAAGATTTCTTTATAAAACTACTAAAGAAGAAAGGGATTATTTAGAGAATATTTTTGAAAAAGGCAGTGACGAATTGCGATATAGTTCCTACAATGGCAATTATGAATTATTTTATCCTTATAAAAAGAATGGGAAAAAAATTATTCTTTATTTTTCTGATCAGCAAAGATATGGTAAGCTTGGAAGTTAGAAGTATAATATTCTATTCAAAAACACCTTAATTTATTTAAGCCTCTAACCAATGAAAAAACTTTATCTTTTTATTGTTTTGTTAATTAATTCTTTTATTTTTTCTCAGGAAAGAAACATCAAAAAAGAGATGCTTTTACCTAGAGATATTGATTACAAAGGTTGTGTCAAAAAAATTACAATTAAAACTTTGAGAATTGAAAGAATGACTTCAAAAACGGATTCTGTAAGAACTGTTTCGGAAGTTTATTTTTTTAAGAATGGAAAAGTCCAATCTTTGAATCTTTATGATAAAGCCAGTAAAGATTCATGGAGAAAAGTAGAATTTGATGCCTTAGAAAGAATTACTGCTATTTCAAGAAATAATGGTTTGCTGAAATTTGATTTTATAAATCAATATTACAGTGGTAATTCTGAATATCCAGACTCTACAAAAATATTTAGTGATGAGAATTACAAAGAAAAGTACATAAACAGATTTTTTAAAAATTTAGTTATGAAACAGGAGCGTTATGTTAATGACACTTTAAAAGATTTCAGGGTTTATAGATATAATAATCAGAATCAGTTGATTGAAGATTTATATCATAATACAGAAAATGAAAAGGGTGAAACATTAGTTACAAGTGAATCTAATAAAGGCTACAAAATGTCATTTTATCCAGAGAAACAAACATTGTATGAATACAAAAAAGACAAAGATACTACAATAGTTACAAAAATAAGTCCAAGATACTCTCTTAAAGAAGTTACTAAGATGCTCAAAAACAATCAGTTTGAATTGAATATTATAGAAAAATATGATAAGGATTTTTTAGAAAGATCTGAAGCTACTTGGACTTCAAAAGATTCTATGTCTTATTATGTTTATTTCTATGGTCCTAAGAAAAAGATTAGAGATTATTATAAGACTTTTAAAAATTCTGAAAAGATAGTGTATAAATCGAAAAGTGATTTCTATAATGAAACGGAAGAAAAAGTTGTTACAACTACTATTGAGACAGTTTTTGATAAATACAAAAATTGGATAAAAAAAACATATTTTAGAGAAGGTAGAGTAGAAAGTAGCATAGAAAGAGAGATTGAATATTGTTCTAAATAAAAGTAAAATGAAGCAGTATAATTATGAAAACAACATTCTTAATCTAAAAGTAAAAAAATCTCCATTTTTGGTTCGATTAGTAATGTTTTTATTTTCCTTTTCCTTTTTCGTTTTTCCAATATTTGGAGCGATTTTTAGTGTAGTCCTCGGATTTGGGTTACATATTGGCTTTTTTATCGGAATCGGAATATTTTCTCTTTTAGGTTTTTATCTTCTTAGAATGTCGTTATGGAATACTTATGGTGAAGAAAATATTTCTTTTTTTGAGGATAAAATTATTTACGAAGCCAATTACGGCTGGTTTAAAGATGGCAAAAGAGAAACAGTAATTTCAAATCCGAATTTCTATGCTGTGCCAGCTGGATATGAAGAAGATAAAGAAGGTGTTTTGATTATAACTTCCGATGATATACAGGTTGAATCTGTCGTGAAAATGCCGATTTTGCAATTAGAGGAGTTATTGTTGAAGTTGAATGAAAGTAAAGAATTATGAAGCAGTTATTCATCGTAGTTCTTTTATTCTTCACAAATCATTTTTTTGGACAATCCATAGATTCAATTATAAAAAAGAAGTCTGATGAGTTTCGTTTAAAAGGAGTTAAAGACTTTTTTTACTATGAATCATATTGTGTTGGAAGTATAAAGATTGTTAAAAAAGACCAGATTGATTGTTCTTTAGATAAATCAGATTTTTATGTTTTTTGGAAAGAGAAAGGGAAGAGTCATTTTGAGCAATTTACTCGTTGTGAGAATCCGAAAGTTAAGATATCAAATAGAATTATGGATTTCTTTGTAAATAATGTAGCTTCGATGCATAAAGAAGAAGTAGAACGTTATAAACGCCGTAAAGATAGTCTTGTGGGCAACAAAAGATATAGTTTCTTGAGAATGGTTAGTCACAGTTGTTATAGAAAATTTTACTTTTATGAAGGAGATAGTTTAATTGAAAAACGTATCAGTCAGTTTGATTTATCAAATGAAAAAGAAAGTCCAAATATCAATTTTGAACAAAACAATAATTTAAAGATAGTGAAATTGTCTAAGGAATGTGATGAAGTTATTGCGCTTCAAAAGAAATAGGAGCTCCGTTTTTTATTCAAAATTTTTAGAATTTCATAAATTGTAAAAACACAATGGCAGTATATTTCAATATAATAATCCCCTTTAAAAAGTTTATTTCTGAGCTGAAAGATGTAATCGATAAGAATGCTGTAAATCTTTATGCAGAATATTTAAATGAAAAAAAAGGATTTTACTACGAACTTATTGATCCGAAAAGCGATAACATAACCTTTTTCTCTAATCAAGATTATCGTGGTTTTTTCTTTTCTTCTAAAGCTGTAGAGATAAAAGATGGAAATTTAATTTTAGGAAAAACCAGTAAAAAAGACAGAATTAGTTTTTATGATGATGCGCTTTTTGATTATTGTATTGAAGGAAAAGGAGGTAGAGAAGATCAGGATAGTCTTGAAATAATCAAATTAAGAATAATCAGTAAAAATCCGGATAAGCAGATTTTGAAATTTTACAATTCCTTACAGAACACTTTAAAAAAGACTGAAGGTGTAAATACTGGATTGTTGATTGAGAATTATTTTGACAGCAAAGTTTTTTATTTTAAAACACATAAAAACATGCTCTCCGATTTTGATAAAAAGGATGTCAAATATTCATATCAAGATTAAGGTTGTAAATCACCTGTTTTATGTAGCTATTAATTTATTTTTACTAAATCAGGACTTCAGACCTCAATTTTACTGGGAAAGTTATAAAACCACAAGTATATCCTATAATGTTTTGGGTTTTAAACTGTTTAATTTTAGATTGTTAATTATTTAAAAGGAAACGTTATGAAATTCAAATCAATTTTATTAGGAATGAGTCTGTGTATAGCTTTAGTATCTTGCAAGCCTAATGATGCAGATATCGAAAAAGCAATCACTGAAAAATTAAACGATACTCCAGAAATCCAAGTTTCAGTTCATGATGGTGTGGCAACGATTACAGGGACTTGCGAAGACGAAATTTTCAAGAAAAATATCGAAAAAAGCGTTAGATCAGTAAAAGGTGTAAAATCTGTTGTAAATACCTGCGAATTGGCGAGAGCTAATCAAGAACCTGCTGCAGCAGCGGTTGTGATCAATCCAGATACTGAATTAGATAAATCCGTACATAAAGTTGTTGATGCTTATGATGGCGTTAGTGTAACGGTTGTTGGAGGTGTTGTAACGCTTTCGGGAGAAATTAAAAGAGACAAATTACAGCCTCTTATGCAGAGCATACAAGAATTGAAACCGAAAAAAGTAGATAACAAATTAATCATAAAATAAATTGTTATGAGTTTAAAAGATAAATATAAAGAGGTGATAGATTTGGCTTCTCAGCTGGAGGCAACAAATTTAGAAGTAAGAGAACAAGATAATGTGTTGTATATCGATGGCATAGTAAAATCGGCAGAAGATAAAGAAAAACTTTGGAACGCTTATGGAACAATTGATCCAGATTACAGATCGGCTGATGTTGTAATGGATATTAAAGTTGCAGAAGGAACTTCAAAAGAATATACAGTTAAAAGCGGTGATTCGCTTTCGAAAATCGGAAAAGAATTTGGAGTTTCCTGGCAGACCATTTTTGAAGCCAACAAAGATGTTATTTCAAACCCCGACTTAATTCAACCCGGCTGGAAATTGAAGATACCAACAACAGTATTGTAGTTTTACTGTTTTAAAAGCCCTCTTTATGATGGGCTTTTTTGTGTTTTTTAACCGCAAAGAGCGCAAGGAATTACGTAATGATCGCAAATGTTTATGTTGTTGATTTTATTACTTAAAAAATAATAAGTAGTAATTCAAGATAGGAATGTTTCTCATTTTATGTCATCCCGAGGAACGAGGGATCTCCGTAAGTAGCTCGCCAAAGGCTGGTGATTTTATTTGTGGAAATCCTTCGTTACTCGGGAAGACGTAGGTTGTGATTACTTCTCTTTTAACTACTCCATCCGTTTTTTATTTCATTGAAAAAAGTTTCTAACTAAAAACTACCTTCCCTTAATACTTAATTGAAATAAAAACTGCGCTGTTTCCTGATCTGAGTCGGCAGAAAAACCAGCTACATACACTCCTTTTTTGCCGCTAACAGACCTAATTCCGTATACAACTGCCTCATCCGCTGGATCCGATTCCCCTTCGTATCGATACACATGAACAATTTCAAATTTCTCAGGATTTTTTTTAATCAGGTCAGCATTTCGATTAAAATCACATGTAAATCCTTTTTCATTCAATTGATCTAAAGCCTTTGAAACAGTTGCGTAATGATACATTCTTCTCATGATAACTGAATTTAAAAATTATAGAATCTTAAAGATAACTATTTTAAAATTAAAAAGTTAGGATAAACTCCATAAAACTGAAATTTAAAATCATTATTGTTAGTTTATAAAGTGTTACTTTTGCACCGCAGACCGCCTTATCGTCGTCCGCCGCGGCGGAGGGAGGAAAGTCCGGACACCATAGAGAAGCATAGCGGGTAACGCCCGTCGGCTCCGATTTATCGGAGTTAGGACAAGTGCAGCAGAAAGTATGTACAGGTAATGCTGTAGTGAAACCAGGTAAACTCTATGCGGTGAAATACCAAGTATATCGGCATTTAAGGGCTTCTCGTTCGTTGCCGAAGGGTAGGTAGATTGAGTCCCGAAGTAATTCGGGATCTAGATAAATGATAAGGTATTGTTTTGTTGCAAAATGAGACAAGAACAGAATCCGGCTTATAGGTCTGCATTTTTTATATATTTGTGAAGCTAACTAACCACATTTCATGAATATAAGTACTCCAAATCCTTCTTTAAAAAACAATAAAAGTATTCTTAAAACCATACTGACCAATCTAACTTTTTGGGTTCTTGTTTCAATTATTGCTGGAGTTTTACTCGGACATTTTTCACCTGAAAATGGAGTGAAAATGGAAGTTTTGGGAAAAAGATTTGTTGATTTAATTAAACTTTTTATTGGCCCAATTATTTTCTTGACCATTGTTTTAGGAATTTCTGGAATGGGAAACCTTAAAAAAGTAGGAAGAATTGGTATTAAAGCATTAACCTATTTTGAAGTGGTTTCTACTGTTGCATTAGCAATTGGTGTTGCAGTTGCTTACTTGTTTCAGCCTGGAAAAGTAGATAAGTCTAAATTAGCTTTAGGAGATGCAAGTCAATATACAAATGCGAGTACAAAGGATTTTTCTTGGTTGCAATTTTTTTTATCCAATTTTACTTTGCAGGTTTTATTAGCGGCTATAGTCTGTGGGATTGCCTTGAATTTTTATCAAAAAAGAGAACAGACTATTTTGGTTTTAGAACGTTTTTCTAAAGTAGTTTTTGCCTGTTTAAAATATGTCATGTATCTCGCCCCAATTGGTGCTTTTGGAGGAATGGCTTATACAATTGGGAAATTCGGATTAGAGACTTTGATTCCGCTTGGAAAATTGATGCTTTGTGTTTATTTGACAATGGCACTTTTTGTATTTCTAATTCTAGGAAGTATTTTGAGATATTATAAAATCAGTATTCTTTCGATTTTAAAATACATTAAAGAAGAACTTTTGTTGGTTTTGGGAACTTCATCTTCGGAAGCCGCTTTGCCAAGCATTATGGTCAAACTGGAAAGAATGGGATGCAGTAAATCGGTTGTTGGTTTGGTAATTCCAACTGGATATTCTTTTAATTTGGATGGAACTTCGATTTATCTGTCAATGTCAGTGATATTTTTAGCGCAATTGTATGATGTGCATTTGAGTTTCTTCGAAATTTTAACAGTAATCGGAATCTTGATGATTACTTCAAAAGGCGCTGCAGGCGTTACTGGTAGCGGTTTTATTGTCTTAGCTTCTACTTTAACAGCGCTTCATAAAATTCCTGTCGAAGGTTTGGCATTCTTGTTAGGAGTTGATAAATTTATGAGCGAAGCCCGAGCGATTACAAACTTAATAGGGAATACAGTAGCAACGATTATTATTTCAAAAACAGAAAGAGATTTTACAGAGTTGAATCTTGATTCTGTTTTAGAAGAATAATTTGGGTTTTGTTGCAAAGTCACATAGCCGCCAAGCTTTTCTTTTTAATAAACTTTGTAACTCTGCGTCTTTGCGAACAATATTAGTCTCAAAAAAGAGAAATCAAAAACTTATTGTCTTAGCGCCTTTGCGGCATAAAAACTATAAAGATGAAAAGAATAGGAATTTTAGGACTGGGTGGCGTCGGAGGTTACTTCGGCGGACTTTTAGCGAAAGCGTATTTCAAATCAGATGAGATTGAAATTATTTTTATAGCTCGAGGCGAATCTCAAAAAGCCATTAAAGAAAACGGATTAAAGATCGTTACAGATGATACGGAAACAATAGTTCATCCCAGTTTAGTTTCTAATAATCCCGATGAAATTGGCAAATTAGATTATTTAATCTGTGCGACTAAAACCTATGATATTGAAGAAAGCCTGACTTTCTTCAAAGACTGCATCAAAAAGGAAACTATAATTCTTCCGTTATACAATGGCGTTGATGCGCAGGAAAGAATTCAGAAATTGTTTCCTGAAAATGAAGTTTTACAAGGTTGTGTTTACATTATTTCGATGATTTTTTCTCCAGGAACTATTCGTAAAATCGGATTTTATGAAAAGCTTTTCTTTGGTTCCAAAACAACAACTGATTCTCAATTAGAGGAATTACAAAATATTCTCCAAAAAGCAAAAATCGAAAGTTATCTGGTCAAAAATATAGAAGAAACCGTTTGGGAGAAGTTTATATTTATTTCAGCTTTAGCAACGGCAACTTCTTATTTGAATCAGAATATCGGAGAAATTTTAAAAAATACAGACTCAAAAGTAGTGTATATAGAATTGCTTCATGAAATTGAAGACGTCGCGCTGGCAAAAGGTTTAAAATTGCCAAAAGATATTGTTACACAGACCATTATTAAATTAGAAAAATCTCCAAAAGAAGCTACTTCATCCATGCATAGAGATTTATTAGCAGGCAAAAATACTGAAGCAATTTCACTAACACAATTTGTTGTAAACGAAGGAAAAAAATACGGTGTAAAAACACCTCTTTACGAGAAGATTGCTAATGTCTTAGTGAAATAATTTTTTGTAGTACTGAAAAAAATGCTCACAATCCCGATAACTATCTGGAGCATAGTCGCAAAGGTTTAAATAATTTAAAGAAAACTTGAAAAGAAAAAGCTTTGCGACTCTGAACCTTTGCGAGATTAAAAAAAACTTTGCGCCCTTGTGCCTTTGTGGCATATCTTAACTTTCATCTTTTGTTGCGCGCACTAAACTAATTCCGGACGTAAAGAAAACAATTCCTAATATACCGTAAATAATCAGCGATTTAATGTCTCTAGTTTCTCCAGAAGTATTAGAGAAAATCACTGCTGTATAAATAAGTCCTACAATTCCGAGGATTGTCAGCAACCCACCGAAAAATCTTTTTAGGTTCATGATGTTAGATTTTAAAGTTTAATCAAAGTTAAAATTATAAGCCCTAAGAGTTGTTATACAATTATTTAGTTAAATTATATGATTTGCAGTGCAATTGATGTTGCTTAAATAGTTGTAAGAAAATAAATTAAGTTTTAATAGGATAAGATACTTTTAAGACTATTTTTGTTGCAACCAATTTAACTCCCCATTATGAAGATAAACTCCCTATTATTAATTCTTTTCGTTCTTTTTATTAATGCTGTTCAAGCGCAAGATGATACTCCAGTTTCTGTAGTAAAAAATCAATTTAAAATCAATCCGTTACTTTCTCCTGGCTTTGTTTACGAGCATGGATTTTCATCAAAAAATACACTTTACTCAGAAGCTAGTTTGATACTTGGATATCGGCATAATAGTTTTTATGACGAATCGACTTTTTATTTTGTACCAAGAATTACAGAACAATTCAGACATTATTATAATTTGGAGAAAAGAGCTTTAAAAGGGAAAAGAACAGCCCATAATTCAGGAAACTTTATTGCTTTGTATGCTGATTATAGTTTTGAATCAATTTCTACGAATAAGCTATTTAGCGAATATTGTCCATCTTTTACTGTTGGCCCAGCGTGGGGAATTCAGCGTACTTATAAGGGAAAGTTCAATATAGATTTAAATATTGGTGCTGGATTAAACGTTGATAGATTTGATACAGAGTTTACACCAATCGCAAATTTTTCACTAGGCTGGGTTATTGGAAAATAATATGAAAAAAAAATTAGCCTTTCTTTTATTCCTCATTGCGGGTTATATTGGCAATGCTCAAGAACTTCGTCCTTTTCTTGGATTAGGAGGTCTTGTGCATTTATATTCCTTTGAAAAAGATTTACAGTCCTCTCCAGCAGTAAGTCTTTCTACAGGAGTAGAATATAGACTCTTCGGTTTTTTTCTGCCAGAAATTGAAGCTAATTATATGTTTGGAAAATTTAAAAACAGACAAGATTCTAATTCAATAGTTAGTGTTTCAGATAAAACCTTTTCTACTGTCAATTTTAGTTTTACTCCCAAAATTGCGTTGGGTAATTATAATGATAATGCCTACATACAAATCTTGCCCAAATATATGTATTCAATAGTTAATGCTAAAGAAACGATAAGTTCAACTAGTCAATTTGGTGCGGGTACAACAGAAAGAAATACGTCGATTTCACAGCATAATTTAGGGATTGGCGTGGGGGTTGTGATTAATTTTGATACTTGGTACTCAAATGCATTGGCAATCAATTTATGCTACAATACAATTAGGGTTTCGAATTCTTTTAATAAATTAAATCCAGGAACTGAATCAACAGATAATGTTGGTGTTTACGGTATAGAATTTAAATATTATTTTGGAGTTAAAAGACTGAAATAAAAACTATTTTTCAATTTTAAATTCTAACCCAATACTGCGGACGCTTTCAATTTTGATTTTTG
Source organism: Flavobacterium panacagri (assembly GCF_030378165.1). Classification (NCBI taxonomy): domain Bacteria; kingdom Pseudomonadati; phylum Bacteroidota; class Flavobacteriia; order Flavobacteriales; family Flavobacteriaceae; genus Flavobacterium; species Flavobacterium panacagri. The sequence continues at coordinate 5,271,400 of NZ_CP119766.1, read as the reverse complement.
GATCTGAATTGAAATATTTTCTAAGTCGGCTGATAAAAACATCCATGCTTCGTCCAGAAAAATAATCATCTTTTTTCCAGATCGACATCAAAATTTGATCTCTCTTTAATAACTGATTATGGTTTAAATATAAATACTCAATAAGAGAAGCTTCCATTTCTGTAAGCTGTTGCACGTGATTTTTGTTATTAAGGGTTAGCCGAACATTGTCAAAAATATACGAACCAATTTCAATTGTATTACTTCCTTCCAAAGTTCTCTTTTGTTCAATTCTTTTTAGGATATTCTGCAAACGCAAAACTAGTTCATCAACTTCAAAAGGTTTTGCAATATAGTCGTCTGCCCCCAATTTTAAGCCAATGAGTTTGTCTTCTTTCAATTTTCTGGCTGTTAAGAAAATAAAAGGTGTTTCGGGATTGATTGTAATGATTTTTTCAGCCAAAGAAAATCCGTCCAATATCGGCATCATGACATCCAAAACACAAATATCAAAAGTTTGTTTTTTAAAATAATCTAAAGCGATTTCGCCATTTTCTGCCCAGGTTACTTCAAATTGGTTTAGTTCTAAATATTGTTTTAGAATTGTTGCAAAATCAAAATCATCTTCAGCTAAAAGTAATTTTTTCAAAATAAGGGATTTAAACTTTTAATAAAATAGTAAACTGGGTTCCTTTTCCTAAATCGCTCATAACGCTAACAGAGCCCTGATGTGCTTTTACAATTTGAGCGACATAATACAAACCTAGACCTAGGCCTTTTGTATTGTGAAGATTTCCTTGCTCAACGCGATAAAATTTTTCAAAAAGAAGGGATTGTTTGTTTTTGGCAATTCCAATTCCATCATCTTCAATGCTTATTGAAAACTGATTTTCGATCATTTTCGTTTTGACAGTAATGGTATTGGAACCATATTTTACGGCATTTTCCAAAACATTTAGAAACGCGGTTGTCAAATGAAATTTATCTAAGACTAAAATTGTTTTCTGAGTCTGAAAATCGGTTTTAAGATTGATTTTCGGAAACGTTAATTTAAAATCATTTACAATAGAGAGTAAAAAATCTTCAGTTTCAATTTTTTCTTTCTGTAATTCAAGTTCATTTTCTGCCAGAGAATTAGCCATAACTTGATCAATTAAACTCTGTAAGCGATTGTTCTGGCGTGAAATCGTATTGACAATTGCATTGAAATTTTCGTCATTGTCACGAATGTTTTTCTGCTCTAAAATCTTTGTCGAAATTCCTAAAGTAGCCAAAGGTGTTTTCAATTCGTGTGTGATGTTGTTGATGAAATCAGTTTTGACATCACTTACTTTTTTTTGTTTAATTAAAGCTTTTAAAGCAATGATAAAAAGTGTAACAAGCGTTAAAATTGATAATAAAGAAAGAATCAGAATGAAAGTCATTCTTCTTAAAATAATCATTTCCCAGTCGATAACTGAAACGTACATCGAATCTTCTGTTAATAACTGATATTCCTCATTTTCAAAAATCCCATTAGTTGTTCCAACATAATTCCGAACTAAAAAAGCGTGATTTAAAGAAGCTAGATTTCCATATAATTTATTCTCGATAAAAGGTTTTTCAGAGAAAATAGTATCAGCTTCTTTTTCGTTTTGATATAATATGAATTTATTTAAAACGATGGCAAAATCGATTTTGAAATTAGGTAAGTCTCTTTCGAATTTTCGTTGAATTTGTTTCGTTAATGCGCTCTGATAGTTATTTCTTAAAACGCCAGTTGTAATATCCAGTTTGGAATTTTTCCCTTTAATGTAATTCTCAGAAAGACTTTTGTAAAGCGCTTCTTTTTTTGCAACCAAAGCCGAATCGATATCACTGTAGTTATTAGTGACTTGAGCAATTTCATTTTTAATCTGTGCGTGAAACTGAGCCACTTTGTACTCGTAAGCCGTTTTTACTAAATAACATTGTACGGTCATCAGCACAATCAGTGCGATTACAGAAAATGAGATTAATAAATTGATCCTTTGTTTCATTTTTGTTTCAAATTACGGCTAATATATTACGAACATTAAACAAGTTTATAAAAATTAGTTCTAGATTTTTTTCTCGCAGATTTAGCTGATTCAGCAGATTTTTTATCTCCTAAATCAGCTAAATCTGCGGGAGGTTTAAAAATTAATAGGGTAATTTTCTTCGTCAAAAATAATGTTTTTAAAGCATAAATAGTCCGTTAACTCCGCATTAACCTCTCATTAACCTTCGCAATTGGTTTTTCAAAGCATTTTTGCAACGTCATAAACCAAAATACTATAAAATGAATGTTTTTCTGCCACTAAAACTTTTAATTGCTTTGTTGCTTTTCTGTCTTTCATTTATTGCCAATGCGCAAAATGAAATACCAAAAGACTCAACTTCTAATGAGGAATTGAAAGAAGTTGTCATTGCCCAAAACAAAAAGACTTTTACCAATACGAATAGAAATATAAAAGTAGATGTGGCCAATTCTGTTTATAATGCGATTCCCAATCCGGTCGATTTGCTTTCCAAACTTCCCAACGTACAAGTTAGTGCAGATCGCGAAAGCATTTCGATTGTAGGCAAAGGAAATCCGTTGATTTACATCGATAATCAAAAGGTAGGAATGAACGATTTGAACGCGTTGTCTGTTGATGATATTAAAACCATAGAGATCATTCAAAATCCATCTTCAAAATATGAAGCTGAAGGTCGTGCAGTGATTTTGATTACCCGGAAATTAAGCAGAAAAGACGGATTTAAAACTAATGTTTCTGAAACTGCTTCTTTCAAAAAGAATTACAATAATTATTTAGGTTTTAATTCGAATTTTAAAAAGAATAAACTGGAATGGAAAGCTAATTTCAATTACAATAAATTGAATCCTTGGGAAAACCATAATATTGCCTATCAAATTCCGCAGGCGAATATTGTTTCAGATTATGATGTTTCAGCTGTTACGTATAGAAACGAGTATATTTTTGGCGGAGGTTTATTTTATAAAATTAATGAGGAAGATTATTTCTCAGTGAATGTAAATGGTAAAAGACGAAGTGACACTTTTGATATCAACACTTTTACTTTCAACAAAAATCAAAACGAAGAAAATAATGTTTATACGTTCAGCGATAATTCAAGTGCTAAGAATTTTATCAATTCATTTATTAATTATTCGAAGAAAATAAAAGCGATAGATAAAAAGCTGTTTGTTGGTTTTCAGGGTTCCAATTTTAAGCAGCATTTGTGGAGTTTGGTTCAAAATGATTTTAATGAAACGGAATTGGAATTATCGCAAAATCGTGACCAAAAGTTTAATGTTGATGTTTTTTCAGGAAGAATTGATTTAGAAAAAAAGTTTAAAAATGAGTGGAACTGGGAATACGGCGGACTGTATTCAAGTGCCAAATCTAAATCGGATCACGATGTTTTTGATTATGATAAAAATGAAAACACGACTTTCGATTATAATTTTAAAGAAGCTAATTCTGCTTTCTATACACAGCTTACGGGGAAAATTAAAAAAATCAATTTCTCAATTGGACTTAGATTGGAAAACACCAATGTTAGCGGAAAATACAATACAGATGATGTTTTTTTGATTGATAAAAATTATACCAATCTTTTTCCAAAAGCCCAGTTTTCATTCGCAATTGACAGTACTAAAAGTCTAATTGTAGATTATGCTAAAAGTATTTCAAGACCCAATTATTCTTCTTTGAGTATGATTGCGACTTACATCAATCCGTATTTTATTTATGGAAGTAATATCAATTTGGGGCCGACTTCTATAGATGTAATTTCAACTGTTTTTCAATATCATGACAAATCTGTAAAACTGACTTTGTATCAAAACAAAAATCCTGCTTATCAGGATTTTGTATTTGATGATCAGAATAACGTTTTGACTTTTACGGAGAAAAACTTCCAAAAGGAATCTGGTTATAATATTGAATTTACATTGCCTTTCACTTATAAATTTTGGACAAATATGAATTCTTTAATTTTTGCAACTAATAAAATTGAAGATGAATCGGCAGTATTTAATTCTTCGAAAACCTATTTGTATTACTATTCCAATAATATATTCAAACTACCAAAAGATTTTACTTTCGTTTTGTCCTTTTGGGGCGCAACCAAACAAAAAGAAGGCGTTTTTGAACGAAATGCAAAACTGATTTTTGATCTATCGTTGGCTAAATCTTTTGGTAAAAACTGGACTTGTACTTTGAATTACAATGATATTTTTAGGAATACTATTTATTCAGAGCGTTTTACAATCAATAACATAAGTTCAAGAGCTAGATATTTGGTCGATGCCAATGAAGTTTCGATTACGCTCCGTTATTCTTTTGGAAAAATAAAAGAAAGTGAATTTAAAGAAAAGAGTGTAAATGAGAATGAAAGTAGAATTAGATAAAGAATATAAAATGTAAAATAAAAACCCCAAATTTCAACTTTCAAATTGGAATTTGGGGTTTTAATATTTTAATATTAATTCAGACTATCCTTCGTCTTCTTCAACAATTTTTAATGGAGATTCACCCGGAAGTTCTTCATCGTCGTCTGTAGAATGCAGTTCGAAGAAGCTAAAAAACGAACCTCCATAACTTTTTTGAAATGAAAAATTGCTTAAATGTTCCATTTTAGTATATTTTGAATGTTCGATAATCATCATTCCGTCTTCTTCTAGTAAGCCTCTTTCAAAGACAGTTAAAACAATCTTTTCAAAAGTGGCCTGATCCAATCCGTATGGTGGATCTGCAAAAATGATATCGTAAGTCGTTTTCGCGTTATCCAAAAACTTAAAAACGTCACTTTTAGTTGCAGCGATATCGAAATCAAATTCTGATGAAACTTGTTTGATAAATTTTACGCAACCAAAGTCGCCATCTACAGAGGTAATTGGTGCGCTTCCACGTGAAGCGAATTCAAAACTGATATTACCAGTTCCTGAAAATAAATCTAAAACCTTTAAGCTGTCAAAATTGAAATGATTATTCAAAACATTAAACAATGCTTCTTTACTCATATCAGTCGTTGGTCTTACAGGCAGATTTTTTGGCGGATTAATTCGACGCCCTTTGTATTTTCCTGAAATGATTCTCATGATTGAAATAAGATATAATGTTTTTGATTTTGAGCTGTTGAAAAACTATTTTTTTCCTGAAGTTTAGTAACGTCCAAAAAAGAAATATGGCGTACATATTTGTAAGCTATCTGATAAAATGGATCATTTTCTGATATAGTTCCCAAAAATTCTAATCTGAAACTTTCTGGGTTCATGCTTAACTGTTCTGCTGTAAACAAAATGTAATAAATGAAATCTTCAGGGGTTTGATATTCAAATGAATTGAATAACAAAAGCTTCTGATTCTGAACCACTATGATTTCAAAATTGCCAGGATTAAAATTGATGACCATTTTCTTTTCATCATCATTTCTGGAATTATCCAAAAGTTTTTCGACCAAAATACTGTTCGCATGTCTATAATTGAAAGATCCTACATTATCAATCAGGAAATTATTGATATTTACATACGGTATATAGATAGAATTCATTTCGTAATTCTGAATTCGGTCAAAAGTAAAAAAGTCTGTTTCAAATACTTTTGTATTGTATTGAAGGTAACTTCCCAAATAATTTTCATCAAACAAAGCAGTCGGAACAAAAGTCGAAAGATTGTTAGTATGAATAACCATTATATCATCATAATTACCTTTTAGTTCAGGATTATTTTTGAATGCATCTCTAAACAAATCTTCAATTTTAGCCGTTTTGTTTGAAGTATCAAATTTAATTTCTTTAAACGAAGTAATAACGTTGTTTAAAGTATCAAAACAGCAATATGAAAATCCAGACAGTGAAACCTGAATAGAAAGTTTTTTGTAATTTTTTGAAGTAATGTTGGTGTTGTGTAATGACATAGTTGATTTACAATTCGTTACCTGTTTTAAATCAAGAAAGAATTTAAGCGACCACAAACTTACAAATAAAAAAAATAACAATGTCAATTTCAATATCAATGAAAAAGACTTAATTAATATGCAATTTCAAAATTTAATATTACAAGAAAGTTAGCAGAATATTATCATTTTGTTTATTATGAGCTGCTTAAGTCTGTAAATGAATTTAAGTTTTAGAAATCGCTTTTATTTTTAAGATAAAAATTGTTTTTGCCATTGAAATTGAAATTGTTTTTTGAAGTTGTAGTTTGCCATTGAAATTGCCATTGCCATTGATTTTTGCACTTCCTAGATTGAAATTGATTTTTGCCATTGGCATTGACTTTTGAAATTTGAATTTGCCATTTAAAAAAGCGACCTTTGCGATTCAAATTTTCCTTATGAATTCAGCACACTTTTACGGTATTTTACAAAAACGATTTCCTTTTGCTCCAACGCTTAAACAGGATATCTTTTTTCAAAAAATCGCTATTTTTTTAACCGAACCACAAAACGACACTATTTTCGTTTTAAAAGGATATGCTGGAACAGGAAAAACGACTGTAATATCAACAATCGTAAATAATTTGGGTGACATTAATAAGAAATATGTTTTGCTGGCACCAACAGGACGCGCGGCCAAAGTAATTTCAAATTATTCGAATACAGCTGCTTTTACAATTCATAAAAAAATATATTTCCCTAAAAAATCATCGGGCGGAGGAGTAGCTTTTACGAAACAAGTTAACAAACATAAAAACACCATTTTTATCGTCGATGAGGCTTCGATGATTTCAGATAGCACTTTAGACAGTGGTTCTCTTCTGGATGATTTAATCAACTATGTGTATTCGGGTCAAAACTGTAAAATGATCCTTTTAGGAGATACGGCTCAGCTTCCGCCGGTTAATTTAGACGTAAGTCCAGCTTTAGACATTGATACTTTGGGTTTTCATTATAGTAAAGAAATTGAACATATCGAATTAGACGAAGTAATGCGTCAGGAAGAAAGTTCAGGGATTTTGTATAATGCTACAGAATTGCGTGAATTACTCAAAGAAAGCTTTATTACCGAATTCCGATTTAATGTAAAGAAATTTAAAGATATTGTCCGATTAACAGACGGCTACGATATTCAGGACGCGATTAATATGGCGTACAGCAATTACAGTATTGAAGACACGGCTTTTATTGTTCGTTCCAATAAAAGAGCCAATCAGTATAACGAACAAATCAGAAGCCGAATTTTATTTAAAGAAAGCGAACTTTCTGTGGGGGATTTTCTGATGGTTGTAAAAAACAATTATTTCTGGCTCAAAGAAACGGATGAAGCAGGATTTATTGCCAATGGAGATATTATTGAAGTTTTAGAATTATTCGGAATCAGAGAATTATATGGATTTACATTTGCCAAAGTAAAAATCAGAATGGTCGATTATCCTAACCAAAAGCCTTTTGAAACCGTTTTGATTTTAGATACTTTAAAAAGCGAATCTCCTTCTTTAACTTACGAAGAATCGAATCGTTTGTATGAAGAAGTAATGAAGGATTATGAAGATGAAACTACGAAATACAAAAGATTTCAAAAAGTAAAAGAAAACGAATATTTTAACGGATTGCAGGTTAAATTCTCTTACGCTATTACCTGTCATAAATCGCAGGGAGGACAATGGAATACTGTTTTTGTAGAACAGCCGTATTTACCAGACGGAATCGATCGAGATTACATCAGATGGCTTTATACGGCAATGACACGTGCTAAAAATAAATTATATTTGATCGGTTTTAAAGACGAGAGTTTTGAAGAGTAGTTTTTTTGCCACAGATTTCACGAATTAACATCAAATTTACTTAATGATGAAAAAAATATTGTTATGTTTTTTGTTGGTCAGTTTAAGTTGTTCTAAAAAAGAAGAATCAACTCAGACTCAATTAAAAGATAAATCAATCGATTTTTTTGATCCGATTACATTAGGGAGTTCTGGGGGTGATAATAATTTAAAAATTAGTGCTTTTTTTAGTGAATGTGGAGAATGGGGAGGACATTCTGAAGAGTTAAAAATATTTACGAAGAAAAAAAATTATAAAGATTATTTTCTGACTTATACTAAAATAGATATTGATTGTGATAAACGAGATTCAATTGGGGGAAATGTTGAAACAATTGCAGTAAAGAAAATAATTAAATTAACGAATTCAAACAAAAAAGCGATAATTGAGTACATGAAAAGAATGATTCAATCTAAAGCTACGGAAAGATTTCCTGGAAATGCGGGGGATTCGTTTTCAATAATAAATGGTGATTCTACTCTGATAATTAAAGTTTATGATTATAATTCTAAAAATTTAAAAAGTTATAATCAATTGTTAACTGAATTAAGACTTGCTAAAAAATAATTTGTGTTAATTCGTGAAATTTGTGGCAAAAAAAATGTTTCGCAATAATAGCGTAACGACTTATATTTGATTTTTGAGAATAAAAAAAGAATAAAATGAAAATAATAGCGGTAATTCCTGCACGATATGCTTCCACACGTTTTCCTGCAAAGTTGATGCAGGATTTGGGAGGCAAAACAATAATTTTAAGAACGTACGAAGCGGCAGTTTCAACAAAACTATTTGAAGATGTTTTTGTAGTAACCGACTCTGATCTAATTTTTGAAGAAATTGTTTCGAACGGCGGAAAAGCGATAATGAGCATCAAGGAACACGAATCCGGAAGCGACCGAATTGCGGAAGCTATTGCAGATCTTGATGTGGATATTGTAGTAAATGTTCAGGGAGACGAGCCTTTTACAGAAGCTGAACCTTTAGCACAAGTTTTATCAGTTTTTAAAAATGATCCAGATAAAAAAGTTGATTTGGCTTCGCTGATGCGTGAAATTAAAAATGAAGACGAAATCAATAACCCGAATAATGTAAAAGTGGTGGTAGATCAGTCACAGTTTGCTTTGTACTTTTCCCGTTCTGTAATTCCGTATCCAAGAGAGCAAAATGTTGGTGTGCGATATTTTCAGCATATCGGAATTTATGCTTTTAGAAAACAAGCTTTATTAGACTTTTATAGTCTTCCTATGAAATCTTTAGAAGCTTCTGAGAAACTAGAGCAATTACGTTATTTAGAGTTCGGAAAAAAAATTAAAATGGTAGAAACAACTCATGTTGGAATTGGAATCGATACGGCTGAAGATTTAGAAAGAGCCAGAGCTATATTGAAAGATATTTAATTCGTAGTATGGAACGCGGATGAAACGGATTCGCTTTCGCGAAAGCGCGGATTGACGCGAATTTTTGTTTTATTGCAATGGATTAATCTCATTTTTGTCATTTCGACCAAAGGGAGAAATCTTCGCAAGTAGCTCCACAAAGATTGCGTAAAGAACTTTGTCAAAGTTTTAAAATTTGACAAAGTTGACAAAGAATAGATATAAAAAAAGCTCCAAAATTTTGGAGCTTTTTTTATATCTAAAACATTCTAAATTACTGGTATAAAGCCGGGTATTTAGAAGGATTAACTTCATGCATCATATCGTAAACTTTCTCGAAAATATCTTCGGCAGAAGGTTTTGAGAAATAATCGCCATCAGTTCCGTATGCTGGTCTGTGCGCTTTTGCAGCAAGTGTTTGTGGTTTGCTGTCTAAATATTTATAAGCGTCTTGTTCTTCTAAAATCTGTTGTAAAATGAAAGCTGATGCTCCGCCAGGAACGTCTTCGTCAATTACTAAAAGACGATTTGTTTTAGCGACACTTTTTACAATATCTTTATTGATGTCAAATGGAAGTAAAGACTGAATATCAATCACTTCACAATTGATGTCTTTTTCTGCCAATTCGCCAGCAACTTGTTGAACCAGTCTTAAAGTTGATCCATAAGAAACTAGAGTAATATCAGAACCTTCTCTTAAAGTCTCCACAACTCCTATAGGCGTTTTAAATTCACCAAAATTTAAAGGAGTTTTTTCTTTTAATCGGTATCCGTTAAGGCATTCAATAACCAAAGCAGGCTCGTCACATTCTAACAATGTGTTATAAAAACCAGCAGCTTGTGTCATATCCCTTGGAACTAAAACATGAATACCACGAATAGCATTGATAATCATTCCCATTGGAGAACCAGAGTGCCAGATACCTTCCAAACGATGTCCGCGGGTTCTAATGATTAAAGGTGCTTTTTGTTTTCCAACAGTTCTATATTGTAATGTTGCTAAATCATCACTCATGATCTGAATAGCATACAATAAATAATCTAAGTATTGAATTTCTGCAATAGGACGTAAACCTCTCAATGCCATTCCGATTCCCTGACCGATAATGGTCGCTTCACGAATTCCAACATCGGCAACACGAAGCTCTCCATATTTTTCCTGCATTCCTTCCAAACCTTGATTTACGTCTCCAATGTTTCCAACATCTTCACCGAAAATTAAAGTTTCAGGATATTTTGCAAATAAGGCATCAAAATTATCACGAAGAATCATTCTTCCGTCTAAATCTGGTTTTGCATTTTCTGCATATTTTGGAATAACTTTTTCTACAGAAAATACATTTTGAGCAGATTCAGAATGTAAATTGCTGCTGAACTTTTCTTGAGTTTCAGTTAAGAAACTTGTGATCCAGTTTGATAAAAGAATTTTACTGTTTGGAACTTCAATAAAACGAAGAATCTTTCTAGCGTAAACTAATAATTCTTTCTTTAAAGGTGCTTTTATCGCACTTAATTCAGCAATTAATTTTTTAATTCTTTCTTTATGATTGATGCTTGCTTCTGCAATTTGTTCCAATAAGTTTAGAAGATTTTTTTGCTCTTCAATAATTGGATTGATAAAGGAATTCCAAGCTTCTTTTTTAGCTTCTAAAACAAGTTTCTTTAATTCGAAATCAAGTTCAGCTAATTCTTCAGGAGAAGCAATGTTGATTGCAATCATCCATAAACGCATTTGGCGGATACAGTCAAAATCTTTTTCCCAAGCCAGTCTTTCAGCACTTTTGTAACGTTCGTGAGAACCAGAAGTAGAATGGCCCTGAGGTTGTGTTAACTCACTTACGTGAATTAAAACAGGAATATGTTCTTCTCTTGCAATTGCTCCAGCTCTTTCATAGGTCGAAATCAATTCAGCATAATCCCATCCTTTTACTCTAAAGATTTCGTAGCCTTTAGCATCTTCATCACGTTGATATCCTTTTAAAATCTCAGAAATATTTTCTTTAGTAGTTTGGTGTTTAGCGTGAACAGAAATTCCATATTCATCATCCCAAACACTCATTACCATTGGTACCTGTAAAACTCCTGCAGCGTTTATAGTTTCAAAAAACAAACCTTCAGAAGTACTTGCGTTACCAATTGTTCCCCAAGCTACTTCGTCACCATTAACAGAGAATTTGTCTTTGATGGTAATACCATCAACATTTCTATAAATTTTAGAAGCTTGCGCTAATCCCAATAATCTTGGCATTTGACCTGCAGTTGGCGATATATCCGAGCTTGAATTTTTTTGTTTGGTTAAGTCTTTCCAAGAACCATCTTCGTTTAAACTGTGCGTCACAAAGTGTCCGCCCATTTGTCTTCCAGCAGACATTGGATCGAAAGCCAAATCCGTATGACCATATAAACCAGCAAAAAACTGTTTTGCATCCAATTCGCCAATAGCCATCATAAAAGTCTGATCGCGATAGTATCCAGAGCGGAAATCCCCGTTTTTAAAAGCCTTAGCCATTGCCAGCTGCGGCACTTCTTTTCCATCGCCAAAAATTCCAAATTTAGCTTTTCCTGTTAATACTTCTTTTCGACCTAAAAGACTACATTCACGACTGATTACAGCAGTTCTATAGTCATTCAATACCTCAGTTTTGAAATCTTCAAATGTCAATGTAGTATTGTTTATTTCTTTTATCATAATCTTGAAGGGTCATGTTTATGTCGCGAAATTACTTAAAAACAATCAATAATCATAATTCTTTAAACTAAATATAATTTAATTATTTGTATTTAAAATCAAAAAACTACGTATTTTTTTTATGTTATTTTTATGAAAAAAATATAATTGTTGATAATTTCGCAAGTTTTTGTTTAAAATTTATTTGATTAAAACCATTTTCGGGTAAAAAGAGTGACTAATGTTTTTGGTGAGAAAGTGATTATAAATCGTATTTTTTCATTGTATCTAGGTTGTGAAATTTCCCATCCATTATTTGAATAAACTGGAAAATAAAGTTCAAAGTAGTCTGGGACTAGATTTAAACGTACTCCGGTATCATAAGCAAAGAACTCGCTTTGATGTTTATTTTTCATAAAACCAATGTCTCCATATAATTCTACCCAATTCCAAACGGCATAACTGGCATTTAAAGTCGTCATCCATTGATTGGCGTAGGAAGGTTCCAATTGAGACTTAAAACCTCCTTCTGCAATTACATACTGCTGACTGAAAAAACCAGTGCTTTCTGATCTTCCAAATAGATTATAATCAAATAAATAATCAGTAGGACGGTCTAAACCAAAACTAAAATAATCTGAATTTGTTGTGTTGTACATAAAACTTCCAGCAAATAATCTTAAGTTTAATTTTCGGTTGTTTTGAAATAATCTTCTGTATTCAATCTCTCCAGACACTTTTCCAAATCCGCTTGAAAACTGTAAATCAGTCATGAAGTTAAAATGATCGATTAATTCAGTTTTAGTATTGGAATATCTCGCGTTAAAAATGGAATAATTTGGTTTTGAATTGTCTGTAATGTATGTACTTGCTTCTCGATTTACGATAACTTGACGGAATAAAAACAATTGCTTTCTATTGTCTCTAAAATCTTTTTCACGAATACGAAACTGCACCATCGGATTCAATCTTAAATAAGTAGCATCCGGCGCATAATGAAAATAATTTTGACTAATAGAGTAGCGGACATTGTATAAAGTGCTGTTTCTATAATATTCGTTCCAAGAAAAAGCAGAAGAACCAGAGAGTGTTCCTGCCTTGATAGAATACGCTGGATTTATATCAAAATTAAAAGGTTTGTCCAAAATGGTTTTATTATGAAAACGGATTCCTGGAGTAAAACCATCGTAGTAATTGTAAGTAAGCGTCGGAATATATAAAATCTGATTGTAAAATGGGTCTTCTAAATCTTTCGCAAAATTAAACTTAATTGGACGATTGGTTATAACAAGGCTTTTCAATGATTTCCAATTGTTTCTCTGGTTGTATTCTGGAACTTCATTGTCATAGTTTAAAACAATTTTATCTGCATTTTTTCTGTCAAATTCATAAACAGAATCTTTGTTTTTAGGCTCAATCCATTCTTTAAAAACGACTTTGTTTTTTTTAAGGCCATAAACAGGAATTGGAGCATAAATTCCGGTTTTGTTTTTAATCGAAAAGCTTACGCTGTCTACTGTTCTGGAAACGTGAGTAAATTTATAATCAATTATTTCTCGAGAGTCAATTATGGTATTAAAGAACCAATCTAGATTTTTGGGAGTTTTATTAATCAATATTTTTTCCAGATCATAACGATTCGTTTGCTGTATTTTGTTGAGATCATAAAATTCTTTTACGCTTTCTGGAACAATATCATGATTTAAATAATCGTCTAAATAACTCAAACTTAAACCAGCGCGGTATTTACTGGCAATTTGTTCGTTGAATTTAATTAGAGTATTTTTTGGATCTCCCAATGGCTGATCCAGATTTTTACGAGCCATTAGCATATAATAATAGCTGTACTGCTCGTTAAAAGTCAGATTGGTAATATTATAGCTTTTAAAGAGTTTCATGTCCGAAAGTCTTCCCAGCATTTTTTTATCCAGATGATTTTCTTCCATATATTTCATCATGGCATAAATCTGGATTCCATCATAAACCCAATTGTCTTTTCGAGAATCCACGCGAAGACTATTTTTGAGATAATTGTTTAAAAATGTTTTTAAGAATTGAATCTCAAACATAAATTCATCTGAAAACGGACTAATAAAAGAAGGTAGCTGATTTAGTCCATAAAAAGGATTTCGATCATAATCTGCTTGTGAAACTGTGATTTTTTCATGTGGATATTTCCCAATAAAATCCGATGCAAAAGAAACAACACGATCAATGATTATGGCTTTCTGAATTTCATCGATTTTTTTGTTTTTTAGATTGGTTTCTACTTCTAGCAAACTGTTATCATAAGTTCTAAAAGTGCTTTGTTTTTCAATATAAAGACTAAAATCTGTTCTGTTTTTACCGCTAAAAGAATAAATGCTGTAGTCTCTGTTGGAAACATCTTTAGAAACCGAATTTAAATCGGTTGTAATAACATATGGATTTGGGATTTTAACTTCAATTGCATAATCTGTTGTTGCATTGGCAATATCATCTAAATTGAAATTGTTGTATTTTATAAATCCATGGTTTTCAAAACGGGCAGGACTCAGAAACCAGTTTTTAAGTGCCATGCCACCATTTTGATCAAAACCAAAATCAGTAAATTTATCATTAGGAACTTTTACGATATAAGTCAGATGTAAATCGATTTTTTGACCTGGAAATAACTTTCGATTTAATTTTATGATGATATAATCTGGATTTTTTTCGGTTCGTTCCCATTCCAGAGCTGTAAAATCAGTATCGAGTAGATTTAGAATGGTAGTTTTTCCTCTGTCTGCCGCTTTTGCTAAATGAAAACCTCTGTAAAATTCATCAGAAAAACGTCTTGCAAGCGGAGTATTCTTATCTGCAAAAGCATTGTTCCAATCGTTTAAAACAATAGTTATCAGAGAATCTTCAGAAGTATTATGATACGTAATGTCCTGTTTTACGTTCAGTGTTTTTAGTTCGAGATTTACCGCCACCTCCATCTTAGAAAGATGTTGTGCTGAAAGTTTTATGGAGAACAATAAAACTACAATCGGGCAGATAATTTTAAAAAACAATTTCAAGAATGGCGCAAAATTTATCAGATATACTTAAGTTACGTACATAAAGCTACTTCGGATTTTTGTAAAAATAGTATAAAAAAAGCTGTTTCAAAAAACAGCTTTCAATTTTTACGATATTTAATGAAATTTAACCATATAAGCCATGTAAGTGAACTTGAATTATAGTACTTTAATAACAAAGTTGTAATTCCTAATATTACTCATATAGTTAAAAAAATTAGAAATTCGGACTTAAATCGTATTTCTTATAGAATTTATCCAAAACATCAACTACTTCATCTTCGGAGTCTACGATCTTAAATAAATCCAAATCTTCTGGACTAACCGTATGCATTTTTTCGACCAATACTGTTTTTACCCATTCGATTAAACCAGACCAAAATTCAACTCCTACCAAAATGATCGGGAATTTTCCAATTTTTTTCGTCTGAATCAAAGTGATTGCTTCAAACATTTCGTCCAAAGTTCCAAAACCACCTGGCATAACCACAAAACCTTGAGAATATTTGACGAACATTACTTTTCTCACAAAGAAATAATCGAAGTTCAAGTTTTTATCGTGATCGATATAAGGGTTAAAATGCTGTTCAAATGGCAATTCGATGTTTAGACCAACCGAAGTTCCGCCTCCTAAATGCGCACCTTTGTTACCAGCTTCCATAATTCCAGGGCCACCGCCTGTAATTACACCATAACCTGCTTTACTGATTTTATAAGCAATTTTTTCTGCCAATTGATAGTATTTATCGTCCGGCTTGGTTCTAGCAGAACCAAAAATAGAAACACAAGGCCCAATTCGTCCCATTGCCTCATAGCCATTTACAAACTCAGACATAATTTTAAAAATTGCCCAGCTGTCATTGGTTCTAATTTCATTCCACGTTTTTTGCTTCAAACGGTCCTGAATTACTTTGTCTTCATCATTATCAAAATCTTCTAATCTCATTTTAGGTATTTTAATTTATTATGTTATTCTATATTTTCTATCATATTTGAAAGGAGAAGCTTATTCCTGCTGTCCGCTGTATCTTTTGCTGTGAACCCCACAGCAAAAGGATGTCTCTCGAAGCTTCGGGACCATGAGGGCTAGGGCAGTTGGTTTCCAAATAAATAGTTGGTTTAATTGAAAGATCTCTCTTTTAACTTTGTATTTTTTCAAAAAAAGCGGATACTAAATTAACACTTTTTTCTAGAATTGTTACAGAAAACAGGAATTATAATCTAAAAGTAAAGTTTAGGTAATGATGAAATTGAGGTTTTGGTTTCATTACTAATTGTTTATACAAATAGAATTCTGAATTAATTATTACATCAAAATTAAATATACCGTTCCTACGGAACTCAATTAACGTTGCGAATTAATAAAATCAACGGATTAAAATCCGTTGCTACAATATTAATCGTTCCTAATGAACTCAATTAAAAGAGCCATTGGCTCGACCAAATTTTGTAGCGACGGATTTTAATCCGTCGTTAGAACGAACGACACAGCAAAAGATCCGTAGGATCGGTCAATATCTATAACGGGTTGTTACTTCAAATTTTCTATTGTAATAGTTTTATAAGTCTCGCAATAAGTATCTTTAGGAACATTATTTCTTTTCCCTGGTTTAATTATTTCATTAAACGAAAGTATAACGCGATCAATTTCGTCTTTAATAATCTTATTTGGCGCGATCGAATTTACATGCGTAATTTTTCCTTCCTTGTTAATTGTAAAACGCGGACTGAAAATAATTTCGCCTCTTAATTCTTGGCTGTTAAGTATTTTTAATGAAATGTTTTGCAATATATATTGATGTAACTTATCGTAAAGACATTTATTAAGCTGCCAGTACATTTGTAAATCTTGACAATCTTTTACAACTGGAGGTGCATCTATTACAACAAATTGACTTGCTTTTATTACAACTTCTTTATCTTCTTTAGCAAATAACTGCACACTGATTTTACCCGATTTATCACTTTCTTTCAATCCTAGTTTTTCTAAAGGAAATTTTTTGAAAACTTCAATAACTTTTCTGTCCAATTCTTTGTCACCAGTATTAATTCGGCAGTTTGTTGCTTTGCCTGTTTTACTTAATTCGAAAGTTAATCGAATGGTATAATTGTATTTGCTGTTTGAAAAATTATCATACAAATAAGAGTCCTTAATTGAGGTAAAATCAATTTTTTTGAGAAGTTTTTTCTCCAGATGAATCTTAAAAAAGTTTGCTAAATCACTATTTTGACTTGGCTTCGCTAAAGCTTGAAAGATGTTATTTTCGTTTAAATATTCGTCCTCCTTTTCTTTTTTGGTATAATAAGGATTATCCGATTGGTCTTCTTTTATATTTTTAACTCGTTCTCGGACAACTTTATTGAGACTGTCTTTTTGAGATTGGGAATAGGAGGTAAGAGAGAATATCGATATTATAATAAATAATACGGTGGTTTTCATATTTCGCTTTTTTAGAGCTAAAATATAAAATAATTACTGTTAAATTATGAAAATATAAGAATCTTTGTCAAAGCTTGAAAACCTTGACAAAGATATTTTTTTTACTCTAATTCTTTCTTCAAAAACTTAGCAGTGTAACTCTTTTTATTCTTAGCTACTTCTTCAGGAGTTCCTTTGGCAACTAATTGTCCACCACCTTTACCGCCTTCTGGGCCAATGTCGATAATATAATCTGCCAGTTTGATAACGTCCATATTATGTTCGATTACCAAAATCGTATTTCCTTTGTCAACCAGTTTATTGATAACTTCCATCAAAACGCGAATATCTTCAAAGTGTAATCCTGTAGTAGGTTCATCTAGAATATAAAAGGTATTTCCTGTATCTTTTTTAGACAATTCTCCGGCCAGTTTAATACGCTGTGCCTCACCACCGGAAAGTGTTGTACTTTGCTGACCAAGTGTAATATATCCTAAACCAACGTCCTGAATGGTTTTGATTTTTCTATGAATCTTTGGGATGTTCTCAAAAAATGGAACTGCTTCATCAACTGTCATATCTAAAACATCAGAAATAGATTTTCCTTTATAACGAATTTCTAAAGTTTCTCTGTTAAAACGTTTTCCTTGGCAAGTTTCGCATTCTACATAAACATCTGGTAAAAAGTTCATTTCGATTGTTCTTACTCCAGAACCTTCACAAGTTTCACATCGTCCGCCTTTTACGTTAAAACTGAAACGTCCTGCTTTATAACCTCGAATCATGCTTTCTGAAGTCATCGTAAACAAATTTCTGATTTCTGTAAAAACTTCCGTATAAGTCGCAGGATTCGAACGTGGAGTACGCCCAATCGGACTTTGGTCAATATCGATAACTTTGTCAATATGTTCTAAACCTTCAATTTTTTTATAAGGCTGTGGTTTTTTTACACCATTAAAATAGTAGGCATTTAAAATCGGATAAAGTGTTTCATTAATTAAAGTTGATTTTCCACTACCCGAAACTCCCGTAACGCAGGTCATTTGTCCTAAAGGAATCTCAATTGAGACATTTTTTAAGTTATTTCCTGTTGCTCCAGTCAGTTTTAAGAATTTTCCGTTTCCTTTTCTTCTTTTCTTTGGAATGTCAAATTTCATTTTACCATTCAGATATTGAGCGGTAATCGTGTTTGATTTTAAAGTTTCTTTTGGAGTTCCAATGCTAATGATTTCTCCACCATATTTTCCAGCTTTTGGCCCAATATCAATTACATAATCGGCTGTTTCGATCATGTCTTTATCGTGTTCCACTACAATAACCGAGTTTCCAATATCACGTAATTGCTCCAAAGAATGAATCAATTTTTCGTTGTCTCTTTGGTGTAAACCAATACTTGGCTCATCCAAAATATATAAAACTCCAACTAACTGGGAGCCAATTTGTGTTGCTAATCTGATACGTTGTGCTTCTCCTCCAGAAAGCGATTTTGAACTTCGGCTTAAAGCCAAATAATTCAAACCAACATTCATTAAGAAGTTCAAACGGTCTTTGATTTCTTTTACAACCTCAGAAGCAATCAAAAGCTGTTTGTCAGTCAAATGGCTATTCAAATCTTGAAACCATGCTGTTAAATCTGAAATATCCATATCACACAATTCCGTGATATTTTTTTCATTTACTCTAAAAAATAAAGCTTCTTTTTTAAGACGGGAACCATCACAAACCGGACATGGAATTTCGTCCATAAAATCTTTTGCCCATCGTTTGATACTAGTTGTAGCACTTTCATCATATTGATTTTTGATGAAATTTGAAATCCCTTCAAAATCAATTTTGTATTCTCTGGTTACACCAAGATCTTTTGAGTTGACGGCAAATTTATCTTTTCCGCCATGCAAAATCATGGTCATGGCTTCTTCGGGGATCTTCTCGATTGGATCGGTAATTTTAAATCCGAATTTTTCTCCAATGGTTTCCAGTTGTTTGAAAATCCATGAAGATTTGTATTCGCCAAGCGGAGCAAAACCACCACTTTTAATAGACAATTTCGGATTTGGAATAATCTTTTTTACATTGATTTCATGAACCGTTCCTAATCCGTTGCAATGCGGACAAGCTCCTTTTGGTGAGTTAAAAGAAAATAAATTCGGTTCCGGATTTTGATAAGATATTCCGGTTGAAGGGCACATCAAATTTCGGCTGAAATAACGAACTTCATTAGAATCCTGATCTAAAATCATCAGGACATTTTCACCATGATGCATGGCAGTATTGATGCTTTCAGCCAATCTTTTCTGATTGTCAGGTGTATCTTCAATCTGCATTCTGTCTACCACAATTTCAATATCGTGTGTTTTGTAACGATCCAATTTCATTCCAGAGACCAAATCCTGAACTTCGCCATTTACACGAACTTTTAAAAATCCTTGTTTTGTAATTTGCTGGAATAATTCGGCATAATGTCCTTTTCTCGCTTTAATAACCGGAGCCAAAATATTGATTCGTTTTCCTTTATAATCTTGAATAATCAGATCTTTAATCTGCTCATCAGAATACGAAACCATTTTTTCGCCTGTGTTATAACTGTATGCATCAGCACCACGAGCGTATAAAAGTCTAAGGAAATCGTAAATTTCAGTAATGGTTCCAACAGTCGAACGCGGACTTTTGCTGGTTGTTTTTTGTTCAATGGCAATTACTGGCGAAAGTCCGTCAATTTTATCAACATCAGGACGTTCCAGTCCACCAAGGAATTGTCTGGCGTATGCCGAAAAAGTTTCAACATAACGACGCTGGCCTTCAGCATAAATGGTATCAAATGCCAAGGATGATTTTCCCGAACCCGATAAACCAGTGATTACAACCAGTTTTTCACGCGGAATAGAAATGTCTATATTTTTAAGATTATGAACTCTTGCACCAAGAACTTCAATAGTATTGTCTTTTTCTAACATAATTTTGAGCAAAACGCAAAGTTACCACTTTGATTTGTTCTTTTAGTGCTCGATAGCAAAACTTTATGTTACAATTAGTAACAAAAAACGCTAGTATAAACTAGCGTTTTCTTTTTCGGGTTGCTATATAATCTTCGATGGCTTCTTTGGTGGTGTACCAGTTTCTGCCTTCTTTATAAGCGTCTATTTTCCCTGTTCTGGCTAATAAACTTACATATTCCTGACCATAAGGTGTATCAGGTTCGCTAACAATGTTTTGAATAGATTGATAATCATAACTGCTTCCTGGCATAGCGCTTAAATAAATATTAAGTGTTCGTTCAAGTGCCTGACACATCAAAAGTGTTAGTTTTTGATAATTACCATTATTGGCTTGATTAAGCGCTTCGTAATATTTTTTCCTGTCATTTTTTAGTATAATGGCAGGGGGAAAACCACAACGCATCAATAATAAATTCATGCTTAGACGAACTGTACGGCCGTTTCCATCAAAAAAGGGATGAATCCAGACTAGTTTATGATGGTAAATTGTTGCCAATTCAATATCGTTTAGTCCTAACGGATTTGTATTGATAAACTCAATTAATTCATCAAGATAATCTGAAACCTTATTGGCGTTTGGAGGCATAAAATTAGCTCCTGAAATACGAACACCACCATTTCGAATTCGCCCAGCAAAATCATCCTCAATGGATCGTAAAACAAGACCATGGATAGAAAGTATGTCAATACTTCTAAGCTTGTAATTTTCATCTACAATTGAATATAGATAGTCGATTGCTTTATCGTGATTGTGTGTTTCAAAATGTTCGCGAAGAGATTTTCCCTTAATCGTAATGCCTTCCTGGATTACCATTTGGGTTTCGCGTAGACTCATTGTATTTCCTTCAATACTATTTGAATTGTAAGTCCATTCTAGAGATAAACTTTCACGGATTTTATTCAAAGCGATATTAGGCAATGGTCTGCTGGTTTGCAGTTCCTGCCTTTTTTGGTACAACCGATCAAATGTTGATTGAAATTCTTCTCTGTATGTTAGGTTTATATTCCACATAATCCTACAAAAGTACTTCTTAATATCGGATAATAAAAATTTTTAACTTATCCGATATTAAGGTTATTC
The DNA here is from genome assembly GCF_030378165.1 of Flavobacterium panacagri. Taxonomy (NCBI): domain Bacteria; kingdom Pseudomonadati; phylum Bacteroidota; class Flavobacteriia; order Flavobacteriales; family Flavobacteriaceae; genus Flavobacterium; species Flavobacterium panacagri. The sequence continues at coordinate 5,250,067 of NZ_CP119766.1, read as the reverse complement.
TATCGTCATAGCGCGTAGTTTGGTTCTGTAAGCTTCCAATGCTATAGATTTGGATATGAAACCGTAGTATTTTCCATTTCGTAAAACCGGAAGAAATGCCGATTTAGATTTTTCGAATTTACTCATTACAATTTCCATGCTGTCAAAAGAAGAAATTGTTGCGGCAGGAGTTTTCATAACATCTTTTATCTGAGTGTATTTTACTCGATAGGAATTAAAGATAATTTCTCGGATATCATTAAAATGGACTACACCAACCAATTCTTTTTCATTGTCAACAACCGCAAAAACGACTTGATTGGAATGAGAAATAAGATCAACCAATTTGCTCAAATTTTCTTCCGGGTGAACTGTTAAATAATCACATTGAATAATAGTATCAATGTCTAAAGTGGAAAGAATATTAGAATCTTTATTACTGGTAAAAGCGTGACCTTTTTTTACTAATCCTTTTACGTCAAGCGAATATTTTTCGTAACGTTTTGAAATTGCAAAACTGATGGAAGAAACAATCATAAGCGGAATCATTAAACCGTAACCTCCTGTGATTTCTGCAATTAAAAATATTGCCGTTAATGGAGCGTGAAATAATCCACTCAAAATACCCGCCATTCCAACCATGGTAAAGTTGGTAATTGGTAGTTTTGACAAACCTATCATTGTTATTAGCTTAGAAAAGAAATATCCCAGATAAGAACCTAAAAATAGAGAAGGAGCAAAGTTTCCTCCATTTCCACCGCTTCCAAGAGTTAGTCCCGAGGCAAAAACTTTCATCATCATAGTGGCACCCACAAAAAGCAGTAAAACCCATTGATTATTTCTAAAATCTGCAAAAAGAGTATTGTCTAATAATTTTCCAGGATCGGTTTCAGATAAGGTTCTAATGCTTTCATATCCTTCGCCAAATAGAGTTGGAAAAACAAAAATCAGCAATGCTAAAAGTGACGAGCCAATTAATGCTTTTTTATAAGGATTGATCTGTTGTTTGGCAAAATAATGTTCTACTCTCTGGAAATTTCGGGAATAATAAATTGCTGTTAGCCCTGTTAAAACCCCTAATATTACATAAAAAGGAATATTGTGATAATCGAATGTTTCTTGTTTTTTGAAGCTTAAAAGAATGCTTTCGTCCAAAACAATAGCTGAAACTAATGCACCGGTTGCCGCAGAAATCATAATCGGTGTAAAAGCAGAAATGCTCACGTCTACCAATAAAACTTCAATTGCAAAAAGAACACCGGCAATTGGAGCATTAAAAGCAGCGGCAATTCCAGCAGCAACACCACATCCAATTAATAAGGTTCTGTCCTTATACTGCATTTTATAATTCTGAGCATAATTAGAACCAAATGCGGCACCTGTAATTACAATCGGACTTTCTAAACCGGCAGAACCTCCTAAGCCAACTGTTAACGAACTCGTTACGATTTGAGCATACATCTGCTTTCTCGGAATGATACTGGCTTTTTTGGCTACAGCATAAAGTATTTGAGAAGTTCCTTTTTGGATACTTCCATTTAGGACTTTTTTTACAACAAAAACAGTCAATAGAATTCCGACAATCGGAAGGATACTATTAATAAAGCTTAACTTTAAGATTCCGTTAATGTAAGTTGCAAAGGAGAAAACGCTGTGTGCGAAAGTTTTTAGTACGATAACAGCAAGAGAGCACGAAATCCCAATAAGAACGCTTGACAAAAAAAGAAACTGCTTTGGAGTCATTAAGGATTGTGCCAAAGCAATGATGCTTTCGAGTCTTCTGAAATATTTTTTGAGCATTCTTTTTAAAATTATTCGTTCTTACAAAATTAGTTTATAATGTTAGATTAAAAAAATAAAAACGAATAAGTATTAAAAGCCAACTGCTTTATCATCTCCTCTAAAGTCAGCTCCGCCTTCTAATTTACTGTCAGGCAAGATTAAAATGGCATCCACTTTTCCGATGATTGGAGTTGGTTTTTCATTGATTAAGTAATTTTTAGCTTTTAGTTTGTCTATTGTTTTTGTCTCAAAAGCATTTGGTTCAAAAGTAATCAAATCAGGAAGCCACTGATGATGAAAACGTGGTGCATTTACTGCTTCCTGCATGCTCAGATTGTATTCGTATACATTTAAAATAGTTTGCAAAACTGAGGTGATAATAGTAGAACCGCCCGGAGTTCCCACAACCATAAACAATTTTCCGTTTTTCTCCACAATTGTTGGTGTCATCGAACTCAACATACGCTTTTGCGGTGCAATACTGTTGGCTTCATTTCCAACCAAACCAAACATATTTGGCGAACCTGGTTTAGCACTAAAATCATCCATTTCATTATTCAAAAAGAAACCTAATTCATCGCAGTAATATTTAGAACCGTATCCATCATTTAAAGTTGTGGTTGCTGCAATTGCATTTCCAAATTGATCTACAATAGAATAATGAGTCGTTTCGGTGCTTTCAGCATAATTGACTTTTCCTTCTTTTATTTCAGAAGACAAAGTGGCTTTTTCTGGATTAAAACTTGCCATTCGATCACGTAAGTAATTTTGATCTAATAATTCTTTTACTGGAATTTTGACAAAATCCGGATCTCCTAAAAAGTAGCTTCTATCAGCATAAGCTCTTCTTTCAGCTTCTACAATAACTTGAATGGCATCAGGAGAATTATGTCCCATTTTGGATAAATCATACGGTTCCAGCATTTTTAAAATCTGCGCCAAACAGATGCCGCCGCTGCTTGGTGGAGACATCGAAGTGATTTTTAAATCTTTGTATGTAAACTGAAGCGGTTTTCTCCATTTGGCTTCATATTTTGCCAAATCTTCCATTGTAATGATGCCACCTTTTTTCTTCAGATAATCAACTAAAATTTTAGCTGTCTCACCTTTATAGAATTCATTTCTTCCTTTTTTCTGAATTCTTTTTAAAGTCTTTGCCAGCGCTGGATATTTGATCGTATCATTCTCTTTGAAAGTTCCAGATAAAAGAGAATTCTCTCCGTTTATCTTAACAATTTTATCATGATAATCGTTTAAACTTTTTTCTTGTTTTTTGGTAACTATAACACCTCTTTCAGCCAAAGCAATTACAGGTTCTAAAATTTTAGCAATAGGCATGGTGCCGTATTTTTTATGAACGGCAAAAACTCCAGCGATAGTTCCCGGAACGCCAATTGCTAGAGCTGTCTCGGTACTTTTGCCTTTAATGACATTTCCATCGCTGTCTAGAAACATATCTTTTGTAGCGGCCAATGGTGCTTTTTCACGATAATCTAAAGAACCTACTTCGCCATTTGCTTTTCTATATACCATAAAACCGCCGCCGCCAATATTTCCCGCAAAAGGAAAAGCGACTGCCAATGCCAATTCGGTTCCAACCATAGCATCAAATGCATTGCCGCCTCGTTTCATAATGTCTGAACCAATTTTAGAAGCCTCTTCACGAGCCGAAACGACCATTGCTTTGGTTACAACTAATCCTGTTGGATTTGCTTGCTGCGCGTTAGTATTAATATAAATGAGAGCTATTAAAAGCGTAATTTTTTTCATGTGTAATGTGATTTGTAATGAAAACTAAAGCTGTTAAAGCGTAATCAATTTTGCTTTGGCTTGTACTTTTATTTCTTCAAAAAAAGAAGTGAATTCTTCTTCAAAATCATCATAAAATTCATTTAATTCTTCTACCGCATATTGCATTTTAGAAATGTTTTTAGATCTGCGGTCCATTTGTGTCAGAATCTGGTGGATTCCTTCGGTGGTGCGATAACTTAAAAGCCAGTTTCTTTCGATCATGTATGGCATTAAACCCTGTGTTTTTTCTGTTAAAATATCATAATTATCGTGTAATGAATTGTAGAATCTATTGATAAAAGTTTCTAGTTTTTCGTCTGAATATTTTGTCCAGTTTTTTGCCAGAAAATGATCGTAAACAATATCTACAATAACGCCAGAATAATGATGATATCTATCGTGTAATCGTTTGGTGCTTTTTCTGAAAATATCGTGAGAATCGGTATAAGTGTCAATGAAACGATGCAGTAAAATTCCTCTTTGAACATCTTCGGGAAAATGTTCAAATTGTTTGCCGCGAATTCCATCGGCCATAAAATTCCCTATTTTAATCAAATCATTTTCTCCAGAAAGATATATATGGGCTAAGAAATTCATTTTTTCTATAATTGCTGAGAATCTTAGTGGCTAAGTTTCCGAGTTGTTTTAGTAAATGTATAAAAACTTTTTTAAATCATTTTGTTATAAAAATACGCAATGAAAGTGCTTTCTTATAAGTTAAAATTGAAATCTTAGAAACTTAGCGCCTTAGTAACTCGGTAACTTTTTTATATTTGTAAAAAAATAACCCTAACTCACAAAAATGACTCTAATAAAATCTATTTCTGGAATCCGTGGGACGATCGGAGGAAAAGTAGGAGATAATTTGACTCCTGTTGATGCAGTGAAGTTTGCGTCGGCATACGGAACTTTCTTAAAAAATAACATTGCTAAAGATAAATTAACCGTGGTAATTGGTCGTGATGCCAGAATTTCTGGGCCAATGATCCACAATTTAGTTGTAAATACTTTAATTGGTTTAGGAATCAATGTGATTGATCTTGGACTTTCTACAACACCAACGGTTGAAGTAGCTGTTCCATTAGAAAAAGCAGACGGAGGAATTATCTTAACAGCTTCTCACAATCCAAAACAATGGAATGCCTTAAAATTATTAAATGCTAAAGGAGAATTCTTAAGCGGCGCTGATGGTGCTAAAATTTTAGAAATTGCTGAAGCAGAAGCTTTCGATTTTTCTGACGTTGATAGTTTAGGCGAAATCATTTTGAATGATGCTTATATGGATATTCATATCGACGAGGTTTTAAATTTGCCTTTGGTTGATATAGAAGTTGTTAAAGAAGCTAAATTTAAAGTGGTTGTTGACGGTGTAAATTCTTCGGGAGGAATTATTATTCCAAAACTTCTGAAACAAATGGGAGTGGAAGTAGTAGAATTATACTGCGAACCAAACGGACATTTCCCTCATAATCCAGAACCTTTAAAAGAGCATTTAACGGATATTTCAGAATTAGTTGTAAAAGAAAAAGCGGATTTCGGAATCGTGGTAGATCCAGACGTAGATCGTTTGGCGTTCATCAGCGAAGACGGAGAAATGTTTGGTGAAGAATATACACTAGTTGCTGTAGCAGATTATGTTTTAAGTAAAACTCCTGGAAATACAGTTTCTAATATGTCTTCTTCTCGTGCATTAAGAGACGTTACAAAAGCCCACAACGGAAACTACGAAGCAAGTGCAGTAGGAGAGGTAAATGTGGTAGAATTAATGAAGAAAAACAATGCTGTAATTGGTGGTGAAGGAAACGGTGGAATTATCTATCCTGAATTACATTACGGACGCGATAGTTTGGTTGGAGTTGCTTTATTCTTAACACATTTAGCAAACAAAAAAATGTCGGTTGCAGCTTTGAGAGCTTCTTATCCGGAATATTATATGAGTAAAAATAAAATTGAATTGACACCGCAGATTGATGTCGATGCGATTTTAACTCAAATGACAGAGAAATATAAAAACGAAGATATCTCGACAATTGACGGTGTAAAAATTGATTTTGCTACAGAATGGGTTCATTTAAGAAAATCAAACACAGAACCAATTATTCGTATTTATACCGAAGCACCTTCGCAGGAAGCTGCAGATAAATTGGCACTTCGTATTATTGACGAAATTAAAGTTATTGCTGGAATCTAAGATTTTAGTTTTAAATCATAAAAAAGCCTCTATTTGCAACAAAAGAGGCTTTTTTGCTTTCAATAAAAAAAGTTTTTTCAATTTTCACATCATGATGTCATTCCGTAGGAATGTTTCATTGGTAGTAAAATGTTTCATTGTGGTGGAAAAAAATGTGATCCGAGCATTTACAGGTTTCGCATTTTAAAAGAAAAGTCCGAAAAACAACATTTGTTTTTCGGACTTTTTTAATCATTAATTAATTTTATGTTTCCATCTTTTGTGCGTCCATAAATAGAACTCCGGTTTTGCGAGAATTTGTTTTTCAACTTCTTTTAAATACATTTCTGTAATCTCGAAGTCTTCAAAATCTTTTGGATTGTCTGCAAGAGATAAAAAGGTAGCTTCGTAAAATCCTCTCTTAACTTTTTCGACTTTTACCATAATTACGGCCAGATCGTATTTTTTAGCCAGCATTTCGGCTCCAGTATGAACAGGAACTTCAACTCCCATAAATTTCATCGAATGAAAAATTCTATCCAGTTTAGGCGATTGATCGCTTGCCAGACCATACATGCTTAAAACTCCATTACGCTGGTTTTGAGCCATGGTTGGAATTGCTTTTCTGGTTTCGATCATTTCAGTATTATATTTTGAACGGATTTTTCGAACTAATTTATCAAAATAGGGATTGGCTAGTTTTTTATAAACAGCAACACCTTGAAATCCAAGTTTAGGATTTATCGTTAAAAGCCATTCATAACTTGCATAATGTGAAGCTACAAGAATGACGCTTTTTCCTTTTTTAGCATAATCCAAGACCAAATCGATATTGGTTACATGAAATCTTCTTTCCATTTCTTCAGGAGACATACTCATCGTTTTGACCATTTCCAAAAACATATCGCACATATGTTTGTAGAATTTTTTTTCGATGTCTTTCCTTTCAGCATCACTTAAATGTGGTAAAGTAAGTGCCAGATTTTCACGGACCACTTTTTTACGATATCCAATAACTCTGTAAATCAGAAAATAAACAAAATCTGAGAATAAGTAAAATATAGGAAAAGGTAATATAGAGATTAGCCAAAGTAAAGGGTAGGCCAAAATATAAACAAGAAACTGCATGTAAAATTTTTTTACAAAGATAAATTAAAAATCATTATCGGTCGATATTTTGCATTCTTGCTAACTTATCTTTAAGAATGATTATATTTACAATTCACAATAATTAGTATTTATGAATATCATTGTAGTAGGGATTATAGTTGCTAACGCACTTATTAGTTACAAAGGTTTTAATGATCTTTATTTTTTTAGAAAGTATGAATTTCATGTAGGAAGTATTCGTTCTGGAGAACAATTTAGGATGCTGTCTTCTGGTTTTTTGCATGTAGACATGATGCATTTAATTTTCAATATGCTGACACTTTACTTTTTTGCGCCTGTTGTGTTAGATTTACTCGGAAATTTTTCTTTTGTCCTTATTTATTTTGGAAGTTTGATTTTCGGAAGCCTTCTGACGATGCTTTTTCATAAAAATGATTATAGCTACCGTGCTGTTGGAGCTTCCGGAGCTGTAACGGGAGTTTTGTATTCTGCGATATTATTAAGACCTGATATGATGCTGGGAATATTTTTTGTTATTCCGATGCCGGCCTATATTTTCGGAATTTTATATTTATTGTATTCGATTTATGGAATGAAAGCTAAAAACGACAATATTGGCCATACAGCTCACTTTGGTGGTGCTATAGGCGGTTATGTGATCACTTTGATAAAAGAACCTTCTTTATTTGCCGATCAAACTATGATGGTAATTCTGTTGGCTATTCCAATTGTGATTCTTTTTGGAATGGCAAAATTGGGAAAATTATAATGCTGGCATAACTTTTGAAAAGCCTTTAGTAAATATTAAAATTTAACAAAAATGAAAAAACTAGTATTATTTTTAACAATCATGTTTATGACTATGTCTTACGGCCAGGAAATCAAACAAATACCTCTAATCAATGTAAATGGGGAAGGAAAAGTAAAAGTAGCACCTGATCAGGTTTGTATTTCAGCTACGGTTGAAACAAAAGGGAATAATGCTAAAGACGTTAAAAAACAGAATGACGAAAAGATGGACGCTGTTTTAAAATTCATCAAAAAAATGAATGTTCCAACAGCAGATTTCAAAACAAAACAAGTTTCTCTAAATCCGCAATACGATTATGAGAAAAAGAAAACTTCTTACAACGCTACACAAACGGTAGAAATTGTAGTAAAAGATTTGTCTAAATATGATGAATTAATGGAAGGTTTGGTACAGCAAGGAATTAATCGTATTGATAGAGTTTCTTTTGAATCTTCTAAATTAGCACAATATCAATCGGAAGCTAGAAAATTAGCGATGAAAGATGCTAAAGTAAAGGCAGAAGAATACGTATCTGTTTTAGGACAGAAAGTAGGTAAAGCGTTTACAATTTCAGACAATTCACAAGTTTATCATCCACAGCCAATGTATGCTGCGATGAGAATGAAAGAAGCAGATTCAATGGGAGCTTCAAATGAAACTTTAGCTATTGGAGAAATCGAAATTACAGCAAATGTCAGCGTAAGTTTTGTTTTAGACTAAACAATATAAATTCGAATATTAAAAATCCAAATTCCAAATTTCTTGGGATTTGGATTTTTTGTTTTTTGAAGCTGTATTTTTGTTATTTATTTTGAAAACCTTTTTATGAATAATCCTGAACAATTTTTAAGAAACCATATAGAAAAAGTTGTCCTTTTGACAGATGAAGAAGCTTCATTCATTGTTTCTCATTTTAAACTGGAAACATTTAAGAAAGGTCAATTTATTATTGAAGAAGGAAATGAAGTTCGCAATGTATATTTTTTATTAGCGGGACTTGTAAAGTTGGTTTATGAAGATCAAGATGCTAAAAAACACATTGTTTCATTTGCCATGGAAGATTGGTGGGAAACCGATTTTCAGGCTTTTTATACACAAACGAAAGCCACATTGTCATTAGAGTGTATTGAGGATACAATTGTGTACAGTCTTTCATTTGAAAACTTCGAAAAGCTTTGTAATGACTTGCAGAAAATGGAACGTTTTTTTCTTAGAAAATCAATAGCTGGGCATATTGGTTCTCAAACACGAATATTATCTTTTTTGACTTCAAACGCAAGAGAAAGATACGAACAGTTGCTTCTTAAAAATTCCTCTCTTTTACAACGTGTTCCTAAAACTTCTTTAGCTTCTTATTTAGGAGTTTCGCGCGAGACATTGAGCCGCCTTTTTATGTAAGGCTTGTAAATAGTGATATTTGTCACGCCTTTAAAAAATTTAGTCTGCTGATTTTTGCATCTGTTAATTTTAAAAATTTAAAGATGGAAAAACGAGTAATAAATCCTTGGAAATGGCAGTATGCTAGAAATTATGCCCAGGCAGTAGAAGTTACAAATGTTCAAGGTACGCTATATGTTTCTGGACAAACGGCAATAGACGACAATGGAATTTCTAGTAATGCCGATATGAGAAGTCAGCTTCTACAAACATTAGATAATCTAGAAAAAGTGATTTCTGATGCGAATTATCAATTAAAGAATATCGTCCGATTAAATATTTACACCACAGACAGTGCTTCGTTATTTGAAAATTTTGATGTTTTTCAGAATTGGATCCATGAAAATGAGATTAAACAATCCAGTACTGTTTTGGAAGTAAAAAGCCTTTTTGAGACTTTGAAAGTGGAATTGGAAGCAACTGTTGTAAAGTAATTATAAAAATAGGAGCAAATAGTAAAAATCCTGATTTTGAGTTGAACTCGAAATCAGGATTTTGTTATGGATATAAAGAATATTCTAATAAAATTAGATGAATCTCTGCAGTTTTTATATCCAAACTTCTTTTTTACTAATTATTTAGAAAATAAAAAGGACAGATTTTACTTTCATATTAATTGATTTCTTAGCTTTGTAGTACGCACCATAAAAAACTTTTTATTATGCCGATAATTGAACAATCAGAATATAATTTTCCTTCGATTATTCATCGCAATAGGCATATTTCCACCATTTATGCCGCTTTGATTAAAAAGTTCGATGCTCCGGATTATACAAGACACAAACTGGAGTTAAATGACGGAGATTTTATCAATATTGACTTTGTTCTAAACAATTCGAAGAAGGCCGTTATTTTATGTCATGGCTTAGAAGGAGATTCTCGTAGAACCTATAATAATAGCTGTGCATCTTATTTTCTGGATCAAGGTTTTTCTGTTTTTGCTTGGAATAATAGAACCTGTGGCGGCGAGATGAACCGACTTCCAAGACTTTATCATCATGGTGCGGTGGATGATCTTAATGAAGTAGTACAGTTTACTTTGCAAAAAGGATTCGAAGAAATTTATTTGATTGGTTATTCAATGGGCGGTGTACAGCTTTTGAATTATTTGGGCTGGACAAAAATTGATGCGCGTATAAAAGCAGCGGTTTCGATTTCGGTGCCCACTCATATTGCTACAAGCGCTGCGGTTTTGAAACAAGGTTTTAATAAAGTCTATTTAAAGAATTTTACCATCGATATTAAGAAAAAGCTGAAATACAAAGCCGTTCAGTTTCCTGATTTTATAAATCGTGACCAGATTGATAAAATTTCTTCTTTTGATGAAGTCGATCAATATTTTACAGCACCGCTTCATGGTTTTGCAAGCAGAGAAGACTATTATCACAAAGTTTCTCCAGAATTTTCGCTTAAAAATATTACGACTCCCGTTTTAATTATAAATTCGCTTGATGATCCTTTTTTAGGGGAGAGATGCTATCCAAGAGCGATTGCGCAAGATAGTGAATATGTATTTCTTGAAACTCCAAAATATGGCGGACATTGCGCTTTTCCGTTACGTAATTCAACTTATTCTTATGCAGAAAAAAGAGCCTATGAGTTTTTTAAATCGTATCAATTTCCTGAAACTTTTAAGGCTTAAGAATTATTGATTCAGTTCTTTATTTTAACTCTGCTGTAAAAAACTTACAGTTCCTGATAATTAGTGGGCTTTAATTAGTTTTCGTTTTTAACTTAACATACAGTTTATGATTAAATAAACTTCCGATTGTATCCTTGTCAGTTAAAATACAAACGATGACTAGGATATTACTATTTCTTTACTTTTTCACAATATATTCATTTGGACAGCAGATAAAATTTGAGAATTTTACCACCAATCAAGGGTTGTCTAATAATTCTGTAGTAGATATAGAAAGCAGTAAAGATGGAGGATTGTGGATTGCAACTTGGGACGGTTTAAATTATTTTGATGGTTATAATTTCAAAATTTTCAAAAACAATAGCACTGATCCTAAAACAATATCAAGTAACTATATTACTAAATTAGAAAAAGATTCAGAAGGACAAATTTGGCTGATTACTAAAGAAGGACATGTTAACCGATATATTGGCAACAATGAGTTTCAGGAATTTAAATTCAAAAGTCTTCCAACAGATATTTATTTATCTCAAAAAGGAAATATTGTTGTAGAAACAGGGAAAAAATATTACGAACTCAAGAATAAATCTTTTGTAGAAATTGCCCGTAATACTATTAAAAATTCAGATTATCCAAACCTGAAAAGTATTCTGCTTAAAAAGTATCCAAACCTTATTATAAATGATATCCTAAAAGACAAAGCTGGAAATATCTGGTTTGCGACGCGTGAAAACGGATTGTATATTATTACTAATGAATTAGACGAAAATAATATACAGCACTTCACATCCGATTTATATTCGCCTTATTCCTTTAAAAATAATGAAATAGAAACCATTCATGAGGATAATTTTGGAAATATCTGGTTAGGACAGAAAGATGGAGGATTGAGTATGGCATACAGTGGTTCTGAAAAGATAAATTCGGTGATGCCACATCCAGTTAAAGAACCCAATCTTCCAAATGAAACCATCAGAGCAGTTACCAAAGACAGCAAAGGAAAAATTTGGTTAGGTTATTATACAAGAGGACTTTATTATTACAATGAATCAAGCAATTCTTTTCAGAAGTTTAATAGTAATAAAGCAGCGTCAAGTCCAGATTGGGAAAGAATACGAACATTATTTACTTCCAGCGATGGATCGGTTTGGGCAGGTACTTATGAGGGAATTCTGCGTATTTCGGATCATAATATCACAAGTTTTGAGAAGAATAGTATTGCAGGAATGTCTATTGGCAGATGTTATTCTATTTTTGAAGATCAAAACAAACAGCTTTGGATGGGATGCTGGGGAGGTTTGGCTAAGTTCAATTTGGCAACAGGAAAGTTTGAAAAGTTTAAAGGACAAGAACTGCTCAGTAAATATCATATTAGGTGTGTCAAAAAAAGCAATCAGAATTTGATATTGGCAACCGAAAATAGCGGTGTAGTTATTTTTAATTTAACAAATGGCACATTACAAAAAATAACGACCAAAGAAGGAATTTTAGGAAACAGTATTTATTCTGTTTTTGTGGATAATGAATCAGATAATTACTGGATTGCTTCTTTGGGTGGCGTAACTATTTTTAATAAAAGAAAAGGTGTTGTCAAAAACATTACAGAAGCTGAAGGTCTGCCAAGTCATATGGTTTACGGACTGATCGATAATGGAGATAAAGTATGGTTGAGCACCACAAAAGGAATTGCTTCTATTGACAAGAAAAATTATTCGGTTACTTCATATAATCCTAATTATGGCTGGCAGGCTACAGAGTTTTCAGAAGGCGCATATTATCAAGATTCAAAAGGGAATTTATTCTTTGGCGGTGTAGGCGGACTCAATTATTTTAATCCCAATACCATTCAAGGTAATAATGCAAAAGCAAAAATTAAATTGAAAATAGATGGAAATGAAAATTATTTGTCCGCGATTGAAAAAGGTTTTAGTGACAACGAATTAAAAATAGAAGTTATTCCCATTTTATTTCCTCATAATAAAAGAGCTAATATTTATTACAAACTGGAGGGAAAAGATGAAAATTGGATTTTATTGCCTGCCGATAATAAAATTGAGTATGCTGGTTTGTCTTCTGGAGATTACAGTTTTGTGATAAAGGAAGGAATAGACGGTATTCCCGAACCTGCTTTTTTTACACTTCATATTACTGAAGCTTTTTATGAATCGATTTTATTTTATATTTTATTATCGACCCTTATATTGCTGGGTTGTCTGGTGGTGATTTATATCAAAAATAAAACTGCGGTGGCACAGCAACAATACATGGAAGAGTTGGTAAAAGCAAGAACAGCTGTTATCGAGAATCAGAAAAAAAATCTGGAAGAAATTAATGCAGAGCTCGATCAAAAAAATAAAAAAATTGAAGAGCAAAAAGAAAAACTTCTAATTCTTCACAGCAATTTAAAAAATGAAAATTTCGAAATTGAAAAGTTCAAAACATTTATGCTGGCTGAATTTCAGGAACCAATTTCAAAAATAATTAAAACTTCCAGCTCCTTAAAAAAAGATACCGAAACACAACGCGCTTTATTATTCGAATCAGGGAAATTGGTTAATCTTATTTCGGAATGGAATTATCTGGAACATGTGAAAGATTTAGGGCCTGTTAAAAAAACGGCAGTGAATTTATTCCCTGTTCTAAAAAATAATGTCGAAAAACTAAAAAAAGATTCGCAGCTTAATGAAGTAAACTTTAATTGCGAAATAGATAATACCGATTGTTTTGCCGCTGTGGACGTTTTACGCTTAAAACTTTCGATGCAGTATTTTTTTAATGATTTAAGCAAGTATTCAGATAAGGATAGTACTTTAAAAATTACCATTGCTTATCAAAATGATTTTATAGAAATAAAAACGATTTCAGATAGTGTTATTCTAAAAAATAACTGGTACAATATATCGCATTATAGCCCATATTTTAAAGCTTTAGAAGTTTTGCTTCAAGATATGAATGGAGAAATTATTTCTTCGTCTGAAGAACTGTTTCAAGCCAGATTACGTATTCCTATCGAAGTTGTCGATTCTAAAGTTAATTTAAAAGAAACAATCTCCTGGAAAAACTTCAATCATCAAGATCAGTTTTCTCCAGATAAAAAATGTCTTTTGGTTTTTGGTGATCCGTACAATACTCCTGCAGCCAATCAGATTTTGGAAAGCGACAAGTATAATGTGATTTTTGAGAGTTCCGTTTCAAATTTAAATGCTATTATTAAACAGGCTGAAATTGCCGCATTAGTTTTTTATCAGGCAGAATTCTCTAGAGAGCTTACTAATTTTCTAAAACAAAATAAAGAGGTAAGCGTTGAAAAAATGCCGCTTATTTATATCTCTGAGAATATTAACTACGAACAGGATGAACAATTGTTAGAATTGGGTATTGATACTCATATTAAACTGCCGGCAAGTTTATCATTTATTAGCAAAAAGATTAATAGGCTGATCAATCAAAATAGCGAACCTGTAAAAGAGTATAAAATCCAGCAGAAGATATTTGAAATCCTGACAGAAAATAATGAGAATATCACACCTAACGAAAAGCTTCTGAAAAAGGCTTTAGAAATCATTAAAGAAGAATTACAGAATCCAGCCTTTAATGTTGAAATGATGGGGGAACAATTAGGTATTTCTAGAGTTAAATGTTACCGTTTGTTTAAAGAAATTTTGAACCAGTCTCCATCAGATATTTTAATGTCTCTTCGCTTGCAGAAAGCCGAATTATTATTAAAAACTAAAAAATTGAACATCTCTGAAATCAGTTTTGAATGTGGTTATAATGATCCAAAATACTTTGGACGCTCTTTTAAGAAGTATTTTGGCAAAAGTCCGAAGGAATATAAAGAATATTCGCTTTAGGTTTTCTGTTAGCCCTGTATTTGCACAAAGTTAGGCTAATGTTAATGTACAAAATTCACCCTTTTTCAGCGTTAATTCTATCCTAAATTGAATTAAAAGTCCTCTTTTGAAAAACAAAAATCCTCCTTTTGGAGGGATCGTTAAAATACTTTTGGCAAAACAAAAAAAGTAATTTAAATGAAAAAAATTTATGCATTGCTAATTCTTGCCTTTGGATGTATGTCATACTCCTATGGGCAGATAAATGTATCAGGAATTGTAATTTCTGATGTTGAAAAAGTACCAGTTCCTGGTGTCTCTGTTTATATTAAAGGAGAACCAAAAGGGGCAGTTACTACAGATTTTGATGGAAATTTTAAAATTAAGGCACAACAAAATGATGGTGTTTTGGTTTTTTCTTATGTTGGATTTAAAACAAAAGAAGTTTCTTTCTCAGGAACTCAAAAACTAACTGTTTCTTTAGCAGAAGAGGTTAGTACTTTAAATGAAGTAGTAGTGGTTGGTTACGGTTCTCAAAAAAGATCTGACGTAACTGGAGCTATTGGTTCTGTAAAAAGTGAGAATTTTAACAAAGGAGTTGTTGCCAATGCAGGTCAGTTAATTCAAGGTAAAGTTGCCGGAGTTAATGTTATGGCGGCAAGTGGTGAGCCTGGTGCAAATCAAGATATTATTATTCGTGGAGTTGGAAGTTTACGTTCTGGAACAACACCTCTTTATGTAGTAGATGGATTTGCTTTGGATAACAGCAATACAGGAGTAGCTTCGAACCCGTTAAACTTTATCAATCCTCAGGATATTGAAAGTATTGAAGTCCTTAAAGATGCTTCTGCTTCTGCTATCTATGGATCTAGGGCAGCAAATGGAGTAGTTGTAATTACAACTAAAAAAGGAGCAAAAGGACAATCAAAGATTAATCTTTCTGTGACTACTGGTTTTTCTTCATTGGCTAATAAAGTGGATGTTTTTAGTGCAGACGAGTTTAGAAGACAAGTTGCAACTGTAAACGGAAACCTTCAAGACGGAGGGGCAAATACAGATTGGCAGGATGAATTAACTAGAACGGGAGTTTCTCAAAACGTTAATTTATCGATGAGCGGTGGAACAGAAAAATCAACTTATGCAGCTTCTGTTGGTGTAGATAATCAAGAAGGTGTTTTAAGAAATAGTGATTTGAAACGTTATTCTGGACGTTTAAATTTAAGTCAGAAAGCTTTAGATGATAAATTTAATATCACATTTAATTTGACTGGAACTAAGCTTGAAAATGAAAGACCAGATGCTAGAAGTATTGTAGGAAACATGTTGACAATGAACCCTACTGATGCGGTTTATGTAAACGGAGAGCCAAATGTTAATTTGAGCAACGATATCTTAAATCCTTTAATCAGCGAGAGAAATTACTCAGATGTTACAAACAACAACCGTATTTTGGCTAATATCTCTCCATCTTATGAATTCATAAAAGGATTAACGTACAAGTTTAACCTTGGAGTAGATTATTCTATGTCTGAAAGAGATATTCAGGTTTTACCTTATGCGTCTGCAACAAACACAACTTTAGGTTCATTGAACAATGTTATTACAAATAATAATAACGTTTTATATGAGAATACATTGACCTATAATTTTAACAAAAAAGCCCATAGTTTTACTGTTTTAGCGGGTCAGTCTTACCAAAAAATACAAGTTTACCAAAAAAGCTACAACTTATCAGGATTTCCTAATAATGGGGTAGAGCCGAAAAATCAAATCGAAACAGCAAGTGAGCGTACAACACAATCTTCTTCTGCTGTAGAAAACGAGCTTCAGTCTTTCTTTGGTAGATTAAACTACGGATACGACAACAAATATTTATTGACAGCAACAATGCGTGCTGACGGTTCTTCTAAGTTTGGTAAAAACAACAGATATGGATATTTTCCATCTGTAGCATTAGGTTGGAATATTACTAAAGAAGATTTCTTAAAAGAATCTGAAACTTTAAACAACCTTAAATTAAGAGCGAGCTGGGGTCAGACAGGATCTCAAGAAATTCCTTCTAAAATTACAAAAGCAAGTTATACAGAAAGTAACACAGGAAACGATACGTATCCATTAGATCCATCTGCTACAGATTTGAGCGGTTATCCTTATGGTTCAATCTACACACGTTTGGCTAATCCAAATATTCAGTGGGAAGTTTCTACACAAACAAACGTTGGTTTAGATTTTAGTTTATTTAATAATAGACTTTCTGGTACAGTAGATTATTTTAATAAAGTTTCTGAAAACATTTTGTTAGAAGTTGCTCCAACAGATCCTATTCAGCCTACATCTAAATATTGGACAAACATTCCAGCGATGCAGATTAAAAATAATGGTATCGAGGTAGCTTTAGATTACAGCAGTGATAAAAGCAAAGATTTCTCATACAGTGTTGGTGGAAATATTTCATTTACCAATAATAAAGTAGAGAATTCTCCATACCAAATTTTAACAACAGGAGGTGCGCAAGGTGGAGGACAATCTGGTGCAACAATCAACGGAGTTTTAAACGGACATTCAATTGGTTCTTTCTACATGCTTAATTTTACTGGGATTGGTTCTAATGGTTTGAATCAGTTTGCAGATACAAATGGAGATGGTTCTATTCTTGACAATGACCGTATCGTTGCTGGAAGTGCATTACCAGATTATATCTATGCTTTCTACTTGAACTTTAAATATAAAAATCTTGATTTAGGATTTAATTTTAACGGAGCAGGAGGTAATAAAATTTACAACCACGTTGCCATGACTTCATTCAACAGAGGAAGTTTAGCAAACTCTTTCAACACAACAGATAGAGCTTCACAATATTTAAACGAAGCTTCTACAAATTCAAACACAGTTTCTACTAGATACTTAGAAGATGGTAGTTTCTTAAGATTAAACAATGCGACTTTAGGATATAATTTAAGTCCTAGATTAGTTGGTCTTGGTGATGTAATGGACAATATTCGTCTTTCTATAACTGGACAAAACTTATTTGTAATTACAAAATACAGCGGTTACGATCCTGAAATTAATACAGGAACATCAGTTGGAGACATTCAGTCTTTTGGAATTGATTACTTCAGTTATCCACGAAGCAGAACAATTGTATTTGGCTTAAACGTTGCATTTTAATCAAAAAAAAAGAGAACATGAAAAATAAAATAGTAATAGCAGCTCTTGCATTAGGTGTATTATTTACCTGGAGCTGTACAAATTTAGAAGAAAAAGTCCTGGACGAATCTTTAAATGGAGCAGGACAAGCAGAAGCAATCAGTGGAGCAATTGCTCCAGCTTACGGACAATTAAAAGCGACTTGGATCCATACAAACAATTTTGGTCTTCAGTTAATTGCGAGTGACGAAGGTATTTTACCTTACAGAGGAGGAACAGATTGGTATGATGGCGGTAAATATTTAGCAGTTCACGCACACACAACAACGCCTACAAATGATCTTGTAACAAGTACATGGAACGAACTTACAAAGAATATTTCTAGAACACTTTCTGCAATCGAAGTATTAACGCCTCTTGCAGAAGATGGTAATAAAGAAGCACAAGGAGCACTTTACGAGATGAAAGCGTTAAGAGCTTACTTAAATATGATGACATTAGACAGCTGGGGATTGGTATTCAAAAAAGAATCATCGGCTTCTACTTCAGAAATTTTGAGAGGACAAGATGCAGTTACGTACATCGAAAACGAATTATTATCTGTTGCTGATGTGATCAATACAGATAAAGGGCCAGGAAGAATGACACAAGCGGCAGTTTGGGGACTTCTTGCAAGGCTTAATTTGAATGCTGCAGTGTATCGTGATCCTTATGGAACGCCTTCATTTGCACCGGCAGATATGGATAAGGTTATTAAATACACAGATAATATTATCAACTCTGGTAAATTCAGTTTATCTCCTGAGTATTTTGATTTATTTGATGATGATAACAACTCAAATAAAGAGGTGATTTTTGCAATGGATCAGCGTGGTGTTTTAAAAGACGAAAACAACCGTTGGGCTTATTGGTCAATTCCTGGATCAATGTTTCCAAGACCTGAATCGATTAATGCAGATGGAACAGATGGTCCAGCAATTACATCAGATTTTTACCAAACTTGGGTTGATGCTTATGGTTCTGTAGATCCTGCTGATGCTGATGCAAGATTTTACAAAAACAATGCAAAGGTGCCAGATAATTTAAAAGATCTTACTGGATTTTCTCCTTTAAATGATGAGAACCATTATTATTGTGTAAAAGCAGAAGAATTTGAAATCGACAGAGGAATTATGAGAGGCATTCCTTGGGCAGCTAGAAAAGATGCTAACGGAGCTTTTTACAAATGTGATACTGGATATAGAATTTATCCTGTAAAACAAATCAAAGGTAATGGACCAGACAAAAACGTTGGATATGTTAACCTTACTTTGAAAGTTGATTTTACAAATGAAGGAAGTATGCACTATTCTGGATACAGAGTTTCTAAATACCAGTTTAGCCACACTTCTCCAGACGGAAACTACTACAGCAGTGTAGATATGGTACTATTGAGATATGCTGAAATTTTTATGATGCGTGCTGAAGCTAAATTAAGAAAAGGAGATAACGCTGGTGCGTTGGCAGATATGAATACAGTTAGAACTTCAAGAACGGCTCGTGCTCCAATTCCTGCTGCGCTTCCTGCAATCAGCTTAGATATTTTGTACAGAGAATATGGTTTCGAATTTTACTGGGAAGGTTTAAGAAGAAATACTCAAATCCGTTTCAGTCATTTTGAAGATAAATGGACTGAAAAATCAGATACAGATGTAAACAAAAGATTGTTCCCAATTCCACAGGTAGCAATTGACGGTGCATCTAACACTCCTGGATATTTAGTACAGAATAAAGGATACTAGTTTAAGTTTGTTTTTTTATACGTTGAATTGAAGACTGCCATTTTATTGTACGCTATTTATGAAATAGGCAGTCTTTTTGTGTTAGTTGTTAAAAGCAGGGTAGTTTTTGAACCTTTAAGAAAACGCCCTGTTTTTTTTATCCCAAATTTATTTATTAAATATTTGTTTCGGCTGATCATTTCAGTTGACAGACCTTTTTTGCCCTACCAATCTACTACCTGCCATTTTGTTCATTCAAAATCCATCAATTTATTCCAAATGAAAACATCATTTTTATTCATCTGGCTATCCTTGTTTTTCTGGGGAGCAGGTGATCAGTTATATTCTCAGAACTTAGTTACAGTACATTCTCATAACGATTATGAACAAACCATTCCTTTTTGGAATGCTTACGCCAATGGAGCGACATCCATAGAAGCCGATATTTTTTTGAAAGATAATGGTTTATATGTCTCTCATGATCAAAAAGGAATTTCTGCTGCAAGAACTTTAGAAGATTTGTATTTAAAACCGTTAGAGACGGCTCTAAAAATGAATTATAAAAAAGAGCACAAATTAGTTTTACTGATTGACATTAAAACAGAAGCGGTAGCTACTTTAGATAAGCTTATTTCGGTTTTAAAAAAATATGAGACCATAACAAAAAATAAGGATATTAGAATCGTTATATCTGGAAACAGACCAGATGCAGAAACGTATAAAAAATACCCTGATTTTATCTGGTTTGATTTTCAAGAAATAGACAAAACAATTTCAAAAGAAAACTGGGAAAAAGTAGCGATGATCAGTGTAGATTATAAAAAATATTCAGTTTGGAATGGTTTAGGAAGATTAACACATGATGATCGTAATCGCATAAGTTCAATTATTGCTAAAGGAAAAAGCTTAAACAAACCATTTCGTTTTTGGGGTTGTCCAGACACTAAAACAGCTTGGAAAGCTTTTTTAGAACTCGGAGTAGATATCATTAATACTGATTCACCTTACAATTGTGTTCAGTATCTGCAGGCTTTACCAAAAAGATTGGTTACTGCTAGCAATTCTTCAAAAGTGTATGTTCCCACTTATAAAACAGATCAAAAAGATACTCCTGTTAAAAATGTGATTCTTTTAATTGGAGATGGTAATGGTTTATCGCAAATTTCTTCAGCGGTTTTGGCTAATGACGGCGCTTTATCGGTAACGCAGATGAAAAGCATCGGTTTTATAAAAACACAATCGGCAGATGATTTTACAACCGATTCTGCAGCGGCAGGAACAGCATTGGCAACAGGCCAGAAAACCAACAATAGAGCCATTGGGACAGATAGTTTGAGAAAACCAATTCCGAATATCTTAGAAGTATTACAAAAAAGAAATTTCTCTACAGGAATTATTACAACAGATGAGGTTACGGGAGCAACACCAGCCTCTTTTTATGCACATACTGAAGAAAGATCGAATACAGAATTAATAGCGCAGGATTTACTAAAAAGCAAATTAAATCTGTTTGTTGGAGGAGGTGCTTCTACTTTTAAAAATATTGCATTGGCTCCCAAATTCAAATTATTGAATGCGGTACAGGAACTGCAGGCAGAGAATAATGATGCAGTGGGTGTTTTTATTTCGCAGCATAGAGTTCCATCAGTTTTGGAAGGAAGAGGAGAAGTATTGGCGGATGCCGTAAAATACAGCTTAGAATTTTTAAACAAAAAAAACAAACCTTTCTTTTTAATGGTCGAAGGCGCACAGATCGACAGTTTTGGTCATGTGAATAATGCAGGAGGAATCGTAGCTGAAACCATAGATTTTGATACGGCAATTACTCAAGCTTTACTATTTGCTGATAAAAACGAAGGAACATTAGTAATCGTTACGGCGGATCATGAAACTTCTGGTTTTGCGATTCCGCAAGGAAATGTAAAAGAACATAAAATTGAAGGAGATTTTATTACTGTAGATCATACAGCTACTATGGTTCCTATTTTTTCTTACGGACCACATTCAAAAGATTTCCAAGGAGTTTATGAAAATAATGAAGTATTCCATAAAATACTTTCAGTATTAAAGTAAATAAGAATCTTAAAATAATAATAGCATAACGAACAGCCCCCAAATGTTCAATCTTGCCTGCCAGTGTTTTTTACGAAACAATGGCAGGCTTTTATTGTTTGATCAAATTTCAATTGAAATGCTTTCTCGGCATTTATACTGTTATTTAAGCATTGTCGTACAAGTTTTCTTTTATCCACAAAAAAAAGAATAATTTCAGCTGTTAGCGATAACAAATGCAATAACTACACAAAGAATCTGTCTATATTTTTGACTGATTAATCCATCTTAATAAAAAGCAATAAGTGTAATTTTATTTTCGGTTCAGAACCCCATTCTTCGTTCTGAATCTTGAATTAAGTTTGTTAATTATTAGTAATAAATTTTTGTTAGGTTTTTATTTGAGTTGGGAGATTAATAAATAATTTAATCTCCCTTGTTTTTGTTAGGCTAAAATGAGTTAAGACAATTTAATAATAGGTTATTTATATGAAAAGTGAGAATTTTAAAATTGAAAAGAACGATTCCTTAAAAATGGCAGTAATGGCTTTTATGCTGTTGTTTTTGGGTTCTTTTAAAGCACATTGTCAAGTTGATGAAAAAACAAAAAGTGCTTTCGGCGTAATTGAAAGATTAGTAGGAAATCGTGCCAATGAGTTTGAGTTAAACATTGCCGAAAATAAAACAAACAACAAATCGGATTGGTTTGAAATTGAAACAGCTAATAATAAGGTAAAAATAAAAGCATCAAACAATACCGCAGTTTGTTATGCAGCCTATAATTTTTTAAGAGACATAGGTGCTGTTTTAGTAAGTTGGGAAGGAAACAGAATTAACTTGCCTAAAACATGGCCAAAATATGCTAAAAAAGGAGACACACCATTTGAATATAGAGAATATTTAAATGCCTGTACGTTTGGCTACACCACTCCATGGTGGGATTGGAAACGCTGGGAACAAGAAATCGACTGGATGGCATTGCACGGAATCAATCTTCCAACTGCAATGGAAGGTCAGGAAGCGGTATGGCAGGAATTATGGAAAGAATATGGTTTGACAAATTCTCAGTTAGAATCTCACTTTGCAGGGCCGGCTTATCTGCCGTGGCAACGAATGGGAAATATCAATAGTTTAGAAGGCCCGTTACCACAAGAATGGTTCGTTAAAAAAGAAGCGCTTCAAAAGAAAATCTTAGAAAGAATGAGAGCACTGGACATGCATCCAGTTGTACCGGCCTTTAGCGGATATGTACCTAAGGCTTTCGCCGAAAAACATCCCGAAGCTAAAATAACCGAATTGAAATCTTGGTCAGGAGGTGGTTTTGCAAGTACTTTTCTGCTAGATTCTAAGGATCCGTTATTCAAAAAATTAGGAAAACGTTTTATTGAAATTTATACTAAAATGTACGGAAAGTCTAATTTCTATTTGGCTGATTCTTTCAACGAAATTGAACCTCCTGTTTCAGAACATAATAAATATGAAGAACTTTCTAATTATGGAAGCGCTGTCTATGAAACGATAAACGAAGCAGCTCCCGGTGCAGTTTGGGTAATGCAGGGATGGCTTTTTGGAGATAATAAAGAATTTTGGACTAAAGAAGCTACAAGCGCATTTTTAAGCAAAGTACCAAATGAGAAAGTGATGGTTCAGGATTATGCTAACGACAGATATAAGGTATGGGATAATCAGGAAGCTTTTTATGGTAAACAATGGACTTATGGTTATGTACATAATTAT
The DNA here is from genome assembly GCF_030378165.1 of Flavobacterium panacagri. Lineage (NCBI taxonomy): Bacteria > Pseudomonadati > Bacteroidota > Flavobacteriia > Flavobacteriales > Flavobacteriaceae > Flavobacterium > Flavobacterium panacagri. The sequence goes on along the minus strand of NZ_CP119766.1, from coordinate 5,226,837 downwards.
GGAGGATCAAATCCAGTTTATGGGGATCTGAATTTTTATAAAGACGAATTAACGAGTTTATTAAAAAATCCGCATAAAGGAAATGTTGTCGGTTATGGCGCAATGCCGGAAGGATTAAATAATAATTCGGTTGTTTACGAATACATTTATGATCTTCCGTGGACTAAAGGAGAACAGCCTGTAAATGACTGGTTGACTAAATATCTAAATGCAAGATACGGTCAGGCTTCATCAAAACCTGTTTTTCAAGCTTGGGAATTATTGTTACAATCTGTTTATAATGTCAAATATTGGGAAACCCGCTGGTGGAACGATTGGGCAGGAGCTTATTTGTTGTTTAAACGACCAACAGTAACTATTACTGATTTTAAAGGAAATCCAGGAGATAAAATTAAACTAAAAGAAGCTTTGGATATTTTAAGCAAAGAAGCTAAAAAGTATAATAAAACGAACCTTATCCAATACGATTTAATTGATGTTTCAAGACATTATAATTCACTTGCAATTGACGAAGAATTAATGGAGTGTGTTAAGGCATATCAAAAGAAAGACATTGCAAAAGGAGATCAATTGTTTAAACAGATTGAAAAACAAGTTTTGGATACCGATAAAATGATGTCAGGACAGCCTTTAAATAATGTAGAGCAATGGGTAAAATCAGCTTCGGATTATGGAAGCACTACTTCAGTTTCTAAACTGTATGCAAAAAATGCTAAAACATTAATTACACTTTGGGGTGGAGAAGGTCATTTGAATGATTACGCTTCCAGATCGTGGCAGGGAATGTATAAAGGGTTCTATTGGCCAAGATGGAAAATGTTTTTAGAAGCTTTAAAAAATTCGGCCGTAAATAATACTCCATTTGATGAAACGAAAGAAAGAGAATCAATTAAAAATTGGGAAATAAAATGGACAGAGAATAATTAAATTAATACTTAATTACGATTAATACGTATATAAAGAAAAAATTAACTAATTCCTGATAAACAAAACCTAAATAACAGCTAAAATATGAAATGAAATCTCCACGAAAACGATTTATTAGTAAGTATTTGATTATATAAAAATATAAAAATAACTTCGCTAAGCCTTGCTATCACTGACTTTATTGAAATTATCCATGTTTATGAATAACTTGTCCATTTCTTAACATTTCATTAGCACTAATTTCGTCAGTACTATTTAACCAATTAACCAATATTCACAATGGAAAAACTTAAACTTTTATTATTAGCCTTTTGCTTTGGCTTCTCAATGAATACATGGGCACAAAAAACAGAAGTGTCTGGTGTAGTTTTAGATGACAAAGGCGTTCCACTGCCAGCAGCCAATGTACTAGAAAAAGGTACAACGAATACAGCATCTACAGATTTTGATGGGAAATTTAAAATTTCGGCTTCAAACAAAAACGCAACACTTATATTTTCTTTTATGGGATTTGATGATCAGCCTGTAAAATTAGATGGAACAAAAACAACTTATTCAATTCGATTACAGCCAACCACAACAAGCTTAGAGCAGGTAGTTGTAGTAGGTTATGGAAAAGGATCTCGTAAAAACTTAACGACTTCTGTGACTTCGGTTAAAGCTGAAGATTTAAATAGAGGTGCCATCAGCGATGTTGGACAGCTTTTACAAGGTAAAGTTTCTGGTTTAAATATTTCATCAAGTGGTGACCCTACAAAAACGGCTTCTGTGGTATTACGTGGAGCATCTACGTTAAATAGTTCTCAAGGGCCATTTTATGTAATTGATGGAATTCCGGGAGTAGATATCTCTGTAATTGCGCCAGATGACATTGCTACAATTGACGTTTTAAAAGATGCGGCAGCAACAGCAATCTACGGTAACCGTGCCGCAAACGGGGTTATCATGGTCACAACAAAAAAAGGAAGTAAAGGAAGAACGCAGATTGCATACAACGGTTATGTGGGTTGGGAAGAAGTTTCAAACAGCCTAAACATGATGAATGCAGATCAGTTAAGAGCTTTTACTGTTAAAAACAATTTGAATTTTACTCCAGAAAATGATAAAGGAGCTAACACAGACTGGCAGAAAGAAATTTTAAGACCAGGACGTGCAGCATCAAGCAGCCATAACTTGTCTATGAGCGGTGGCGGAGATCATGGAAATTATACAGCAAGTATTACTTCATTTAATAAAGAAGGAGTAATGCAGAAAAGTGATTTCTCTCGTATCATTGCTCGTTTATCTGTTGAGCAGTTTGCTTTTGATGACAAGGTTAAATTTGGTTTAAATGTTACTAACTCTACTACAAAATATCAAAATGTACCACAGCGTAATACTGTTCTTTTACAAGCAGCGAGCCACCTTCCAGTTTCGCCGGTAAGAAACGAAGACGGAAGTTTTTTTGAAAATTTCATAAGTACAGGATATTTTAACCCAGTAGCTTTAATTGAACACGGTACAGACGAAACAAAAACAGATAACCTTGTGGGGAATTTAACAGCAGAAGTAAAATTACCTTTTGGAATTACTTATAATTTAAATTTAGCGCATCAAAGACTAACAGCATCACACGGGGAGTTTTATGACAGCTATTATTCACAATACAATAGTGCCAACTTCTACAACAACCCAGATCCACCTTTGACAAAATCTTTAGTGAATTTTGGTATAAATGGTTCTGCATTGAGAAATTCGTACGAAACCAGAAACAATATTATTGAGAGTTTCTTTAGTTGGGATAGAACATTTGGAGAACATAAAATAAAAGCGGTTGCTGGTTATTCATGGCAGGAAAATACTTTAGGAGATGGTTTTCAAGCTACAACAACTAACTTTCCTGTAGACAATGTTGGATATAATAACTTAGCTTTAAGTAATTATACTTCAGTTAACGGTTATGTAGTAAACTTTGGAGATAGCAAAGCCTATCAGAAAACACGTTTGATCTCTTATTTTGGACGTTTGAACTATAATTATAAAGACAAATATCTTTTACAAGGATCAATCAGAAGAGATGGTGGATCTATGTTTGGAGAAAATAATAAATGGGGGTATTTCCCTTCTGTAGGTGGTGCTTGGAGATTGGACAAAGAAAACTTCATGAAGAATCAAAACTTCTTTAGTGATTTGAAACTTCGCGGAAGCTGGGGGGTAACGGGTAACTCTTCTGGATTTAACGCTTACACAGCGCAATTTATCTCAGGAAGTTTAGGTACTTTTTATTACAATGGACAACAGATTGGAGCTTATGGTCCAAATCAGGCAGCAAACCCAGATTTGAAATGGGAAAAAACGGCTACATCAAATATTGGTCTTGATTTCTCTATCTTAAAAGGAAAAGTTACAGGTTCTGTTGATGTATACGATAAGAAAACAACAGACATGATTTTCAACTACAACGTAAATCCAGTATTAGTGCCAGTAGGATCAATTGTAGCAAATGGAGGAACAATGTCTAATAAAGGTATTGAGGTGAGTTTAAGCACAACTCCAGTTAAAACAGCAGATTTCAGCTGGACAACTAACTTGAACTTGGCACATAACAAGAATGAAATCGTGAAATTAACTAGTCCGTTCTTTGTTGGTGGAGATTCTATCCGTCGTGTACAGCCAGACGGAGGTGGGCAAACAGGTAGTACTTTACAGATTTTTAAAGAAGGAAAACCATTAGGACAATTCTTTACACTTAAATATGCAGGAAAAAATGCTGATGGAGTTTCTCAGTATTATGACAAAAACGGTGATTTGACTACTACACCTCAAATTGGAGTAGATTATCATTATGCAGGAAGCGCACAGCCAAAATTATTATTAGGATGGGCAAATAATTTTCAATACAAAAAATTTGATTTAAGTATTTTCTTTAGAGGAGTTTTTGGCAACAAAATTTTCAATGCAACTCGCGCCGATTTATTTAGACCGAGTACTGCAATGACGACTAATATATTGGTCGATGCTGGAAATGAGTCGCCAAATGACTTAAACTCTTTCAAGTATTCGGATCGTTTTATAGAAGACGGCAGTTACCTAAGATTAGACAACATGACTTTAGGATATAACTTTGGTAGAGTCGGCAGGTACATCAGCAGTGTACGTATTTATCAAACGATAAACAATGTATTTGTTATTACTAAGTACACAGGAATTGATCCAGAAGTTGAGCAAGGAGGAACAGCTCCGGGTGTAGATTCCAATAACTTCTATCCAAAAACCAGAACGTATATGTTTGGTTTAAATGTGATCTTCTAAAAATTAAAGCTAAAAATTATGAAAAAGATATTAAAATATTTAGGTCTTCCAGTATTGATGGCTGGTTTAGTATGGTCTTGCAGTGATCTTGATGTGCCTATTACAACGCAGTTGACACCTGACGTATTTCCGCAAAATTCAACACAATATATTCAAACAACAGGGCCGGTTTACGCCGCATTTAGAGGTGAGTTTTCATTTGCTTGGTGGTGGTCTCAGTCTTTAACTACAGACGAAGCGATTCTGCCTGCAAGAGGAGGAAACTGGTTTGATAACCGAAACTATATTGCCATGCACTACCACGATTGGAATGCAGACAATGGTATTGTGGGAAGTCTTTGGGATTGGTCGTCTAAAGTAATTGGAACAAGCAATCAGGCTATTTCTATTTTAAGAAAAGCAATGCCTGAAGGTGCGGACAAAAAAACTTTGATTTCTGAATTAAAAACGATGCGTGCCATTTCTTATTTCATGTTAATGGACAGTTATGGAGATGTGCCTTTGGATACTTTATACGGAGATTTCTCTTCTCATGCTAAAACACCAAGAGCAGAAGTTTTTAATTTCATTGAAAAAGAATTAAAAAGTGCCGTTCCAAATTTAAATGCGGCATCTGGAGTTGCTACTTACGGTAGACCAAATAAACAAACTGCTAATGCAATGTTAGCGAAGTTGTATTTGAATGCAAACATTTATACAGGAACAGCACGTTATACAGATTGTATTGCAGCCTGCGATCAGGTAATCAATTCTGGTTTATATTCGGTTGAGCCAAGAGCTACATACCTTCAAATGTTTTATCCAAATAATGGACCAGCAATGAAAGAATTCATTTTTGCAGTTCCTTACGATCCAGTAGCAGTTACAGTTGGTTTTAATGGACAAATGTATCATGCTCGTTATGATGTACCACGTTCTGAAAGAGCGAAGTTCGGTCTGCCTTACACGCCAAGTGCGCCAAGAAGTACGTTGCCAGAATTCTATGCTTATTTTAATGATGCTAATGACATTCGTAACAGACAATGGCTTACAGGACTTCAGTACATGAATGATGGAGTTACGCCAGTAAGAGTAACAACGACCAAAAAAGGATACGATCAATTTTACACTGGAGCAGATGGTGGAGCAGCTTATACCTATCAGGTAAATCTAACGCCAGATATTATTCCTCGTCAAAGTGTTGCTTTATTTGACCTTGGAAATGATGAAATCGCTTGGAACATGGGATACAGAAATATCAAATTTTATCCAGACGCAACTTCAACAAACCGTAATCAAAACAACGATGTTCCTTTCTTACGTTATTCAGATGTGCTTTTAATGAAAGCAGAGTCAATCTTACGTGGCGGAGCAGTAACTTTAGGACAAAGTTCTGATGCATTAGTAAATATGGTTCGTTCTAATCGTACGACATCTGCAGCTTTAAGCGGTGTAACACTAGAAGATCTTTATAAAGAAAGAAGCCGTGAATTTGCTTGGGAAGCTTGGCATAGAAACGATATGATCCGTTTTGGAAAATATGAAGGATCTTGGGGGTATAAAACCAATACAGACACTTACCGTCGTGTATTCCCAATCCCAACAAATGCAATGGTTTTAAATCCAGCTCTGACTCAGAATGATGGATATTAAGAATAAAAGTTTAGTTAAGTACGCATTGTAATTCAATTTTAATTGTGAAAGGAGAAGAGCGTAAAAATTCTTCTCCTTTTTTACTAAAAGAAAACTGGTCTTTTTTGGTTGCTCATGATAGCCAGTTTAGTTTCATTTTCATTTTTTGAATGAATACAAAGCTTAATCGAATGTAATTCCTGAGACCCCGACGAAAGATTAAGCTTTGTAAACATTCTTTTCACTTCAGCGTAATAAGCCAGTACAAAGAATCCTCTACAAACCAATAGTGCCTCATCAATAAACAGAATAAATGGAACTAAATCAAATCAATAAAATAGGACGTATCGCAATAAGTTTAACCCTTATTTTTTTAGTGTCGTGCAACGCTCAGAAAACGGTTTCTTTAAAGAAGAAACAGTTATCAGACATGGTTTATCCGTTGTTGGACACCGAAAATTCAAGATGGTTTTTCTTTTCATCAGCGAGTCGCCCTTTTGGAATGGTTAATTTAAATCCGGACACTGAAATTAATGGCGATTGGGGAGGAGGTTATAAATATACTACAGATACAGTAAAAGGTTTCAGCCACGTTCACGAATGGCAGATGTCGGGAGTATCCGTAATGCCCGTGACTATTTCAGAAGAAAATAAAAAGACTATTTTCAAAAATTTTTATTCTAAATTCAGCCATCAGACCGAAATTATTACGCCTGGATATCATTCGCTAAAATTAGATAGATATCAGATAACAGCAGAATTAACCAGCACACCAAGAGTTGGTTTTCATAAATATACTTTTCCAGCAAAAGCACAAAAAGCAGTTCTTTTTAATTTAAATACTGTTTTAGGCCCTTGTGACAATACAAACGGAACATTGGAAAAAAATAATGATTTTGAACTATCCGGATCTTTGGTTTTAAGTACCAATTTCAGACGTCCAAAACCATTAACGGTATTTTTTAAAGTGAAAACAAATGAGCCAATTTCTTCTGTTGAAAGAGATAATACAACGGGAAATTATTTGATTCATTTTGGTAAAACCAAAGAACAAGTGTTAATGAAAGTCGGTATTTCTTATACTTCAATTGAAAATGCCGATAACAATATTGAAACCGAATTAACCCATTGGGATTTTAATAAAACAGTTGAAGATTCCAGAAAAGTATGGAGCAGTTTATTAGGAAGAATAAAAGTAGAAGGCGGCACAGCAACCGACCAAAGAAGATTTTACACTGATTTATGGCATGCCCTGCAAGGGAGAAAAATGATTAGTGACGCAAATGGATCCTATCCTGATAATACAGGGGACAAATTCAGGGTGGGACATTTACCGTTAAATACAGACGGAAAACCAAAATTCAATCACTATAATTCAGATGCTTTTTGGGGCGCACAATGGACGATCAATAACCTGTGGGGACTGGTATATCCGGAGATTATGGAAGAATTTGTGTATTCGTTAATGCAGTATTATAAAGACGGCGGCATAATCCCACGCGGGCCTTCGGGAGGAAATGATACGTATGTTATGACGGGAGCTTCGGCAACGCCTTTCATTGTCAGCGCCATTCAAAAAGGAATTGTAAAAGAAAATTTAGAGGAAATTTATATTGCCCTTAAAAAAAATCATATGCCGGGTGGTATCATGGAAAAAGCCGGATATGAACACAACACCAATATTGGAGGAGGCTTAAAATATTATTTAGAAAAAGGATATGTACCGTATCCGCTTCCAGATGGAAATTTCGGAAGCCACGAAGACGGTGCGAGCCAGACTTTAGAATATGCTTATCAGGACTGGACTTTGGCTCAATTGGCTAAAAAGTTGAATCATGAAGATGATTATCAATATTTCATGAAAAGAGCCGAAAACTATAAAAATGTTTTTGATGCTAAAATAGGCTGGATGCGTCCCAAAAATGTGGATGGAAAATGGCGTGAAAATTATGATCCGTATCAATACGAAAACGGATTTATAGAATCAAACGGCGCACAATCAACTTGGTTTGTTCCACATGATATTTTAGGTTTGGCTGATTTAATGGGCGGAAAAGAAAAAGCAGTAGAAAAATTGAATGCTCAATTTGAAGCTGCTAAAAAACTAAAGTATACCTCTGGTACATCACACGATGCAGAATTACACCCGGAGTTTAGCAGAATTCCAGTAAATTTTGGAAATCAGCCGTCTATGCAGACCTCAAATATTTTTACCATTTTAGGAAGACCTGATTTAACGCAATACTGGACAAGAAACGTGGTAAAAGAAACTTTCAGCGGATTATCGCCATCAACAGGTTATAACGGAGATGAAGATCAGGGATTAATGGGAAGCCTGAATGTTTTATTGAAATTAGGTTTATTCCAAATGAACGGGGGAACAGACAAAGATGCCGTTTATGAAATTGGAAGTCCGATATTCAATAAAATCACGATTACATTAAATCCGAAATATTATTCAGGGAAAACATTTGTGATTAAAGCTACTGCTAATAATCCTGAAAATGTATATATAAAGGATATCAAATTCAACCAGAAAGAAGTGTCAAATTTTGAGCTTTCACATCAGAATATTACTAATGGAGGCGAATTGATTTTACAAATGTCAGATCAGCAAAAACATTAATATAACGTTGGGTTAAAGCCCTATTAACGTAAAGGAAAATAGAATTATAGTTATTTGAGAAATATTAAAAATAATTATACATGCCAACAAAAAACAAAGAAGTAACCACAATGAAAATATCATCCAAGTTTATCTTTTTTTTAGGAATATCATTTCTTACTATTACAGGTAGCGCACAGCAAAAAGTTCATCAATACGTTGACCCAATGATCGGTTCAGAGGGAGTGGGCAGGGTTTTTATTGGCCCTTCCTGTCCTTACGGAATGGTAAAACCAAGTCCGGATTGTACTTCGAGTCCAAACAGTGGATGGCTTCCAATGCCTAAAGAAGTCACAGGATTCAGTCAGGTACACGTGAGCGGAACGGGAGGTGGCCCAAAATATGGAAATATTCAGATTATGCCATTTTCGGGAGCTTTGGATAAAATGGATCAGACTTCTTTTAGAACAGAAGAGAATGTAAAACTGGGTTATTATGAAACGGTTTTCAAAGAGAACAACATTAAAACAGAAATTACAACTGGGGAAAAAGTTTCGTTTTATAGAATTACTTACCCAAAAAATAAATCAAAAGAATTAAAGATTGATCCAGGATTTTTCCTTGGAGAAGAAAAAATTCCTGATGCCAGAGAAGCACAACAGTTTGTAGGATCTCAAATCGAAATAGTTTCAGATACTGAAGTAAGAGGTTACAGCCGAATTCGAGGAGGATGGAATAACGGAAGAGCTTATACGGTTTATTTCTGGGCCGTTTTCGATCAGCCAATTGCCAAATATGTCACTTTTAAAGACGGAAAATTTTACAACAATCAAAAAGCACAATTTGATTCTGGAAAGAAGACTGGAGCGTTGCTTTCTTTTGGAAATTCGGGAAAAGAAGAATTAAATGTCAAAATCGGAATTTCCTTTTTAAGTGAATTAAAAGCGAAAAACAATATAGAAATTGAAATCCCGCATTGGAATTTCAACACCGTTTTAGCCACTTTAGAAAATAAATGGGAAGATTTATTAAGCCGAATCAAATTGTCAGATGATACTTCGGTAGAATACAGAAAAATGTTCTATACTGGTTTGTACCACACGATGATTATGCCGGTGGATCGAACAGGCGAAAATCCGTTATGGACGAATGACGAACCGTATTATGATGATTTTTATACGATTTGGGATACCTTCAGAACTTCAAGTCCGTTAATTACTTTAATAGATTCTAAACGTAAAGTAGATATCATCAATGCGATGCTGAATATCTACAAACGCGAAGGCTATATGCCCGAAGGAAGAAGCGGAAATGATAACGGAAGAACTCAGGGAGGTTCTAACGCTGAGGTTGTAATTGCAGATGCTTTTGTAAAAAACTTAAAAGGAATTGATTACGAATTGGCTTTGCAGGCAATGATCAAAGACGCAACAGTACCGCCGGGAGGAAATGAAGAAAGAGAAGGACGTGGCGGACTTTTAGATTATCTGAAATTAGGTTACGTTCCTTACGGCACCGACCGTGCAGGAAACCGAACAATCGATTATTCATACAACGATTATAACATTGCGACTGTAGCCAAAGGTTTGGGCAAAACAGAATTGTACAATCAATACATGAAACAAGCCGAAAACTGGCAGAATTTATGGCGTGCAGATTATGAAAATAACGGAGCAAAAGCATTCATCATGCCAAAAGACAAAGACGGAAACTGGCTGGATGATGTCGTTTTCGGAGAATCTAAAATCCAGAAACCAACTTTTAAATATACGCCGGTTATTATCGAATCTCCTTGGTATGTCTGCCATTGGTGTGTGTTTTTCTACGAAGGAACTTCTTGGGAATATTCCTTTAGTTTACCACACGACATTCCGGAACTGGTAAAAAAATCAGGTGGAGAAAAAGCTTTCGAAACTCGATTGGACATTTTCTTTGATAATAATTTATTCAATGTTGCCAATGAACCTTCATTCTTAACGCCTTGTTTGTATCACTGGATCGGAAAACCCTATTTAAGCAGTGACAGAATCAGAACGATTATCAAGGATAATTTCAATACGTCAAGAGAAGGACTTCCAGGTAATGACGATTCGGGAGCAATGTCTTCGTGGCTGGCTTTCCACATGATGGGATTATATCCAAATGCCGGACAGCCTTATTATTTGATTAATACGCCTTTGATAAAAGAAACGGTTATGAAATTAGAAAACGGTAAAAGTTTTAAAATCACTACTAAAAAAATGAGTGATAAAAACAAATACATCAAAACCGCTTTGTTAAACGGAAAACCATACAACAAAGCATGGATTTTACATGATGATATTAATAAGGGAGGAGAATTAATTTTAGAAATGGATTCGAAACCTTCGGCTTGGGGAACAACAATTTTACCACCAGCAAAATAAAATGATGAACAAGATGAAAAATATATTTTTAATGATTCTTTTCTGCATTGTTTATCAGAAAGGAATATCTCAGAATTACATTCCAACATTAAAAAACAATACCCAACTGCATTATGTCTGTAAGCTTCACGGGCAAACGAGAACTTTACAGCTTACGGCTGAAACTTCGAACAATGCATTGGCTTTTAAACTGGAAACCAGAGGAGTAAAAAGTAAAATAGTAATGCTTCCTGAAGCCGTAAAAAACGGAACTGAATTAAGTTTCAATCAGGGAGAATATGCACCGGTTCTGAACTTAAAACCAACCGAAACGTTTTTTATGATTTCACAGTCAGCTTATCAGGATTTGGTTAAAAAAGGTTCATTTGTTTACAATAACACGACTTATGTTTTGAATAAAAGTGATGATAAAAATGAAATTTCTATTGATGGAAAAGCAGTTGATGCATTACATGTAAAAGCACAAATAGACGAAACCGAAATGTGGATTGTAAAAAATCCAGAGTTTCCTTTAATCTGTAAAGTAATTAAGAACCCGTTAGGAATTAATCCGACTTTGGTAAAAGTAGTGGATTAGTAATATTGGGTTTTATTTTTAAACACATAGGAACATAGTTTTAATTGCGTAAAAGGAAGAGGGAAAGAAACTTAATTTCTCACACATAGCTATGTGCATTTATGCAAGTGAAACGCCTTTTAACAAGTATTAAAATCTATGTCTCTATGTGTTTAAAACAATTGAAGTAAAAGCTGTTTTTTCATTAATTAAAGAAAGTATTATGAAACATTCTATGAGCCGTGGCGAATTTATCAGATTAAGCAGTTTATCATTAGGAGGTGTTTTAATGAGTAATACTCTTTTTGTAAATGATTTTTTTTCAGAAGGTACAGTCTCAAAAGAGGATCTTCAATTAATGAAAAAACTAATTCAAAATAATGATACGAAAGTCAAAAGTTTGTTGAACAGACCGTCATTGGATCCGAATATCAGAATAAGTAATTTTCGAGGCATTGCAAATACTGTAACGGTTTGTTCAGCATCATTTTGTAATTCGGGATCGGAATATTATAAGTCGCCTGTTTTAGTCGAAAAATTAAATGAAGCAATAGATGTTTTACTAAAAGGGCAATATAGCGACGGAACTTTAGATGCGGGAGGAAACAGACAATCTCCACCAGATACTGCTTTTATTTTAGAATATATTTGCCCCGCTGCTGTTTTATTGAACAGAAGTAAACAGAAAGAGCTGGCAGTAGTTCGTGAAAAAGTAAAACAATTTATTTTAAATGCAGGCGAGGCAATGATAACGGGAGGTGTTCATACACCAAACCATAGATGGGTTATTTGTGCCGCTTTAGCAAATATTAATGCGCTTTATCCAGATACCAGATATGTGAACCGAATTGATGAATGGTTGGCAGAAGGAATTTATCTCAACGAAGACGGGCATTATTCAGAACGAAGTGGTATTTATTCGGCAGTAATTGATAAAGCTTTAATTACGATGGCAAGATTGCTGAAAAGACCGCAATTATTGGAAATCGTAAATAAAAATTTAATTACGTATTTCTATTATACAGAAACTAACGGCGATCTGGTTACTGTCGATTCCAAAAGACAGGATCAGTTTATGGCTTTGAAAGTGACGAAATTTTACTGGCAATATCGATATATGGCTATTCGTACTCAAAATCCGATGTTTGTTTATATGGTAAATACGATTGAAAAACTTCCTGAGTTTACAAGCGATATCTTATCCGATTCGTTAGCTTTTTTTATGGAAAATGAAGACCTTCAAAAGCAAGTTCCAGCTGAAAGCAATGTTCCAAATGATTTCGAAAAGTTTTTTGTTCTTTCTAATTTGGCTAGAATCAGAAGAGAAAAAACGTCTATTACTTTATTTGGAGGAAATGATCAGCCGGTTCAAATTGTATCAGGAAGATCATCAAACCCTAATTTTTTAATGTACAGAAAAGGAGAGGCTATTTTAAAATACATGCGTTTGTCGACCTCGTTTTTCAGAATGGGGTATTTCAGCAGCAACGGAATTGTAAAAGAAGGCAACAAATATATTTTGACCGAAACCAAAGAAGCAGATTATTATCAGCCTCTTGCCCCTGAATATCGAAAACCCGATGGAGACTATAAATTATCAGAATCATTGGATGGAAGATTTTGGAACAAAATGGATTTTGATTCGAGAACAAAAAGCAATGTCAAAAAACAAATTACCGTAATTGAAATTACGGAGAATAACGGAGCATTAAGTTTGGATTTTAAAGTAGATGGCCCGCCAAATGTCGAGGTAACAGTCGAAATGTGTTTCAACGAAAAAAGTATTGTAAATGGAGCAACGGCTGATGAAAAGAAGAATTATTTTCTTAAAAACGGTTATGGAGAAGTTGCCACCGCAGGAGATGCCATAAAATTTGGGCCAGGAAAATGTGAACATTTAAATGTCGAAAATCTGGAAAGCGAACAATACACCTATCATCAGGGAAGTTTGCGTACCAATGGAGAGCATGTTTACATAACTGGATTCACGCCTTTTCGTCATCAAATGACAATATTTTAGGATTAGATTGAAATTCGTAGTAGATTTTTAAAAGTTGTTTTTAAATTTACAGGAATTACAACTTAAACTATAATATTTTAAATTATGAAACTATCTATTGTAACCTCTTTACTTTTTTGCTGCGTTTGTTTTGGACAGAATAATACAGACAACAGTTTGTATATGAAGTCGGACAAAATTACTTATTTATCAGATATCGGCTCAGATTCAGGGGATTTATATAAAACGATTGGACATCACGGGCCAGCGGTTGAAAACGAGTGGATGGCATTGCGAATTTACTTTAGCGATAAAGTAGCAATCGACGTTTATTCTAAAGCAAAACCAGGTTTAGAATTAAGAAAAGCAAATTGGTATCCAACACCAGAACAGCAAAAAGAAGGTTGGGGAGCCGATTATTATAAAGTAGCTTCAACTGTTGGTTTAGGAGGAGTAAAACTTTGGGACGGAGAGAAATTAGTGCCTTTAAACCCAGTTACCAATCGTTTGGCGCGTGTTGGAAAAACAGATACCACTTCCTGGATGGAAATGATTTCTAGAGGCGTGCCTTACAAAGGAAAGAAAGTAGACATTTTAGTTCGCGTGACCGTATTTTCAGGTAAAAGAGAAGCAAAAGTGGAAGCAGTTTCTTTAACTGGAGAAAAAGTACAATTTGCAACAGGAGTGAACTACTTTAAAGATTCGGCAACGAAAAAAGGAGCAAATTATATCGCAGTTTGGGGAAAACATCCAGAAGACGTTGCTGCCGAAATTGTTGAAGTTGGAGGAGCAATTAAATACAATCCAAAAGATTTTGAGAAAAATACAGATGACGGAACGCAGTATTTATTAATCTCAAAACCAGCAAAAAACATAGAAACAACTATTTTATCTTCATGTGCAAGAGAAACAGAACTAAACACTTTAGATAAATTGGAAGCATACATTAAAAAATAATTGAATTATCCTTTAAGCAAGGACGCGGATTAAACGGATTTACTTCGTAAAGACGCGGATAAAAACGGATAATCTATTTATATTTTTTAAAAGATTAATAAAAATCCGTTTTTATCCGCGTTTTCGCGTTAGCGAATCTGTTTAATCCGCGTCTGATTTTACAGGTTTTCTATTTTTAAAAACAGGACAAATAACGGATAATCATAAAAATAAAAACAAAATACATGTATAGAATATCGGCTATATTGGTAATACTACTTTCTTTAGTTGGAAGCATACATTAAAAAATAATTGAATTATCCTTTAAGTAAGTATGCGGATTAAAAGGATAACCTATTTATATTTTTAAAAAGATTAATAAAAATCCGTTTTAATCCGCGTTTTCTCGTTAGCGAATCTGTTTAATCCGCGTCTGATTTTACAGGTTTTCTATTTTTAAAAATAGGACAAATAACGGATAATCATAAAATTAAAAACAAAATAAATGTTTAGAATATCGGCTATATTAGTACTACTACTTTCTTTATATTCCTGCAAATCACAGCAGACTACGAAAAAAGAAGTTCAGATTGCTTTTATAGCTGATGCTCATTTACAGGATATTTTTGCCCAATTTGAAGACAGCGATTATAAAGGAATTCCAAATCCGGTAACGGGAGAATATGCCAATATCCGAACTATGAATTCGCAGTTGCATTCTACGAGAATTTTCAATGAAAATTATTTCGCTTTTTTAGAAGCTTTAAATGATATTGTTAAAAAAGGTATCAAACAAGTCGTTCTTCCAGGCGATTTCAGCGATGATGGACAACCTATTCACGTTCGCGGATTGCGAAAAATTCTCAATGAATATTCCCAAAAACACGGACTTTCTTTTTATGTGACTACAGGAAATCATGATGTTGTACGACCATTTTCTCAAGATGCTGTTAAAACTGATTTTTTAGGAAAAAACGGAAAAGAACAGATTATCAGCAGTTCTTTGAACAGCTTCAATAAAAATAAAAGCGAACTAGAACCGATAATTACTGCTGATATAAAAAATTGGGGTTACAAAGAAACTATAAACGAAATGCGTGATTTTGGTTTCTTTCCAAAGAAAACCGATTTATATTGGGAAACTCCATTTTCTAACTACAGCTATGAAAATTACAATTTTGAAGAGGCTCAAAAAGAATCCGATTTAGAAAAAAGAACGTATCTAATAAAAAATACTAATTTGTATCTGCCCGATGCGAGTTATTTGGTGGAACCAATTAAAGGAGTTTGGCTTTTGGCAATAGATGCAAATGCGTATGTTCCGAATGAGAAAATGTCAGGAAAACCAAATGATCCGCATGATTTTTCGGGAGCGAACACGGGTTACAATAACGTTCTGATTTATAAAAACCATCTTTTAAAGTGGGTAAAAAAAGTTGCTGCGGAAGCGAAACAAAAAGGAAAAACACTAATTGCTTTTAGTCATTATCCAATGATTGATTTTAATGACGATGCTTCGCCTGAATTAAAACAGCTTTTCGGCGCCAATAAAATGCAATTGCAAAGAGTGCCCGATGAAGAAGTCGCACAGCAATTTGCAGATGCCGGAATTCAGATTCATTTTGGAGGTCACATGCACATTAACGATACTGGCGTAAGAACATCTGCAAAAGGAAATACGTTGTTTAATATTCAGACGCCATCGCTTGCCGCTTACATGCCAGCTTATAAAATATTGACCATTCATTCTAATTTTGATTTGGAAGTCGAAACTATTGTAATTAGCAAAGTCAATAAATTCAACAGTTTGTTTCCTTTTTACGAAGAAGAATATGCTCATTTAAAAGAAATTGATAGTAAAGACATTTGGCAGAAAGAAATTCTGAATGCCAAAGATTATGAAGAATTTACCAATTGGCATTTAAAAGAATTGGTGCGGTTACGATTCCTACCTGAAGATTTTCCAGCCGATTTTTTAAAATCGATTGTGAATCTTTCAGGAAAAGATTTATTGCTGATGAATTCTAATGCTACAGATATTGATTCCGTTTTGAAATCCAATTCTTTCACTATTTCTGATTTTGAATCATGGAATGGTTTTGATATGATTTTCGATTTTTACCGCTTAAAAAGTGCCGATGAACTAGCTTTTTCAAAAATTGGAAAGAAAAGATTAAAAGAATATGAATTGATCTGCAGGCAGTTAAAAAAATCAGATGATCCAAAACTGGTTTTATGGGCAGAAATATTCTACAAAACCATGAATGGCGAGCCTTCCGACCATTTTAAAATTGATTTGAAAAATAACAAAATTGATAATTTATCTGTTAAATAATTTTGATATTTATTAAATCAAAAAGATTAAATTGCATTTATAATTTATTTCCATGAAACCAAAATACCCTATATTATTTTTATTTATTGCCTTTTTTTATAATTCTTATTCACAGAATATAAAATTTACGCATTATAATGATAATAATGGGTTATCTCATAATTCGGTACGTCATATTGTACAGGACAAAAAAGGTTTCATGTGGTTTGGAACGTTCTCTGGATTAAATCGTTTTGACGGTTATCAATTCAAAAACTACATGAGTTCTACACCTGGAAAAAATAAATTATACAATGACGATATCACAGCTTTGGAACTGGATGAAAAAGCCAATCAATTATGGATTGGAACCCGAAAAGGATTGACGCTTTTTCAGATGGATACCCATGTTTTTACTACTTTTTTTCATAAAAAAGGCGATCCAAACAGCCTTCCAGATGATGAAGTGAGATCAGTTCATGTAGATAAATTTAATAGAGTCTGGGTAGGTACCAAGACCAAAGGAGCCTATTTATTTTCTCTGAAAGAAAACCGATTTGATAAAATTAAGCTTAAAGGTTTTGATTACGTTAAAGAAATTTTCGAAGATAAAAAAGGCAATGTCTGGGTGGGAAGCTACGAAAAGTCGGGTGTGGCCAAAATTACAATGGACACAAAAGGCGCGATTGTAAGGATTAACACCTATACACTTTCTGTTCCAAATTCAAGCATCAAAAATCCATACATCAACTTTATTTACGAAGATGCCAAGTCGGATATTTTTATTGGTACTCGTGAAGGATTGTATAAACTAGATAAAGCCAGAAACCAATTTGTTAATTTATATATTGATAACAAACAGGTTAGAGGAGCTTTAGGCCCTTATTTTCTATCCGTTGCACAAGCTCCCGACGGAAAATACTGGGTTGGAACTTTGGGCGGATTATTGGTCTGCGATCAGCTGGAAGACATTCAAAGTGGCAATTACAAATGGTATTATTCAATTTTGTCTGATGATACTTCGCTTGTCGATAATTTAATTGCATCCCTTTATTTTGATAAATCCGGTGTCTTATGGATTGGAACTGAAGACGGTTTGGACAAATACGATCCGTATGAAAATCAGTTTACTTTAAACAAAGATATTTCACGTTCTATTGGCAATCAGGCACCTAGAATTCGTGGTTTTGCTAAGACTTACGATGAAAAAGTAATTGTGGCGACCTATCATAACGGACTTTATATTTCGAATATTAAAGGCTCAACTCCCTTACACAATACCGGAAAAGATATCGCCAGTATTTATTCTGATGACGGAAGAATTTTTTATTGCGGACTGTGGGACGGAAACATTCTGGTGTACAATTACATGAATAATTCTTCGAGGGAAATAAAGGCAGGATTTGAAAAATCGCCTGTTTTTGCTTTTCGAAAAATTGCAGAGGATAAAATAATTGTGGGGTCTTTTGGAGAAGGAGCTGTAATTCTAAATACTAAAACACTCCAAGTAGAAACTTCGAGTAAACTTTTACCTGATTTTCAGATTAATGCTATCGAGAGAGATGCTAAAAATAACGTATGGTTTGCGACTGAAACCGGAGTTGTAAAGTACAATATTACTTCAGGAAAAATAGAAACGTATTCATCACTTTTTGTCAAAGAAAAAGGAGTGCCTCATGATGAAAATGTTAGTGATGTTTTAGTAGATGTAAAGGGAAAAATCTGGGCTTCAACGCGTTTCGGATTGTGTCTGTTTAATCCGAAAAAGAATGAATTTGAGCCTGTAAAAAATCTAAAAGAACTTTCAGGAAAATGGATTACCGATATTTTATCTGATGCCAACGGAAATCTTTGGCTGAACATCAACAATAATAATATTGCTTTTGTAAAATCTAATCTAAAAGATATCAGTATTTATCATGTAAACAGCGGTAACAGACTAGATGTTTTTAGTTCGAGCGGTTTCTTTTATTTCAATAATTCTAATATTTTTCTGGGCGGTAAAAACGGAATTATTTCTTTTTCGCCACCGGCAATGAAAAGAAATAATTGGTCGCCATTGCCTGTGATTTCTGAGTTTAAAATTCAGAATGAAGAGGTCTTTCCTGAAATGGAAATCAATGGAGAAATTCCGCTTTCAAAAGATCTGAATTATGGAAAAGAAATAGAATTAAGCCATAAAAACCGAAATTTTTCTCTTCAGTTTTCGGCTCCGTCTTTTGCAAATGAAAAACTGAATAAGTTTCAATACATGCTGGAAGGTTTTGACAAACATTGGATTACAGCTAACAGTACTTCGAGAATTGTTCAATATACCAACCTTTATCCGGGAAATTATACTTTTAAAATCAGATCGAGTAACAGTGATGGATATTGGAGTAAAACGGTTTCGTATAAAATAAAAATTCTGCCTCCTTTCTGGCTTACACCAACATCGTTTTTGATGTTTTTTGCGATTTTGTTTGGGATTTTTTATTTTATTAGAAAAGAAATCAAAAACCGAATTCGTTTAAAACAAGAACTGCTTACGGAGAAAGTAAACAGAGAACACGACATCAAGCTGAATAACGAAAAACTCCGTTTTTTTACGAATATTTCGCATGAATTAAGAACGCCGTTAACATTGATTTTAGGCCCTGCCAAACAGCTTTTAGATGAAAGCAGTAATGCAACGGATTATGAAAAAAGCAGATACAATTTAATTTATCAAAATGCCAGCAGATTATTGAATCTGGTAAATCAGGTTTTGGATTTTAGAAAAGCACAATCAGGGGAATTGAAACTGAAAGTGACTAAAACGGATATTTTAGCGTACTCAAAAAACATCTTCGATTCTTTCAAAGAAATGGCTTATAATAAAAAGATTAAGCTCAATTTTATTACCGAAGATGATGAAATAAACGGCTGGCTGGACAATGATAAATACGATAAGATTCTTTACAATCTTTTATCGAATGCCTTAAAGTTTACCAATAAAAACGGAAACGTTGATTTGGATGTAAGATTGAAAGACACGGTTGAGGATATTTTAGTGATTGAAGTAATGGATGACGGAATTGGAATCCCCGTAAAAAGTCAAGAGAAAATTTTTAAACGATTTTATCAGGCAACCAACAGTAAAGCCAATAATACTGGATCTGGGATTGGTTTGTCTTTGGTAAAATCTTTAGTTGCCATTCATAAAGGAACTATTTCGGTCGAAAGCACTCCAGGAAAAGGAAGTACTTTTAGAGTTGAAATTCCAATTGACCGTGACTCTTACGAGCATAAAGAAGTATTCGAATACGCTCTTAAAAACGATAACCTGAGTATGCTTATTCCAGAAAAAGCGGCGAAGAAAATTATTCAAAACACCGATTTAAAAGAAAAAATATTAGTAATTGAAGACAATAATGAACTCAGAAAATATCTGGTGGATTATTTGTCTGATTATTACAAAGTTTATGAGGCCGAAAATGGAATGGAAGGTTTAAAAATCTGCCGACAAATAAAACCAATTTTATGCGTTACAGATGTCATGATGCCAATTATGGACGGATTGGAATTCTGCCGTGAACTTAAAAATGATGAGTTCATTAGTCATATTCCGGTTGTAATGCTGACGGCTCTTTCTGAAAACATGGATAAAGTAAAAGGCTACGACACAGGAGCTGATGGTTATTTGGTAAAACCTTTTGAGCCTTTATTGCTGAAAACGGTTATCGAAAACATGATTAAATCGAGATTAGAACTGAAACAGAAATTCTCTGGCGAAGTGGAAAGTAAAGTTAGTATGCTGACACATTCTCCAATCGATGAAGAATTTATGGAAAAAGTAACAAATCTAATCAACGATAATCTAAGTGAAGTAGATCTTTCAACTGATTTTCTGTGTGATAAATTGGGCGTAAGTTCGTCTAAATTATATAGAAAAATCAAAGAATTAACGGATTTGGCACCAAATGAATTTATTAGAACCATTCGATTGAAAAAATCGGCAGAACTGCTTAAAACAAAGAAATACAATGTTTCAGAAGTAACGAATTTAGTCGGGTTTAATGATCCGCTTTATTTTAGTAGATGTTTTAAAAAGCAGTTTGGTTTTCCTCCTAGTAAGATTATTAATTAGTTTTTTTGCCACAGATTAAGGAGGATCATAAAAGATTTTTTTTCGCCACGGATTCACGAATTTTCACTTATATAGAGGATTTTTTCTTTGTGTTAAATTGAACGAATTATAACATAGCCCGTGGTTTCAACCACGGGAACGCAACGTATATTGACAACGCATATTCGTAATCTAATTTTTTTGTAATCTCCCGCAATGTCCCTGTGGTTGAAAATCTATCAACAGAATCTATAAAGATTCGTGCAATTCCCCTCAAAGTTTAAAGTTTCTACAGGAAAGTGAAAATTCGTGAATTCGTGGCTAAAAAACTATGAGATTAAAGCAGGCAAAAAAACAATGCAATAGCTTTTTTAATCAAATAAAACGTAAAAATCCTACAATAATCAGAATTATCCATGTTTTTGATGTATTAATCCATTTTGAAAGGAATATGTAATTCTATTTTTGTGTTAGTAACTTTTAACTATTAACCATTATGAAAAAGCATATAGACACAGACAATCCGTTGAAAAATTTAGATGAGTGGGAAGATGATTTGTTAATGCGATATCCTGATCCTTCTGAAGAAAATGAAGAGGTAAAAGAAAAGCAGAAAGAAGAATTTAGGAATTATGTCGATTCAGAAAGAGTAGAAACGGTTAAGGAGTTTTACAGAATTAACCATACCTATCAAACTTATGACTTTGTATGCAGTAAAGAACAGGAATTTCTGCAATTTAATAGAAAAGAAATGTCAATCTGGGAAGCTGTTGAGTTTTTGAACACACTTGTAGACGACAGCGACCCAGATATTGACTTAGATCAGACACAACACCTTTTACAGACTTCAGAGGCCATTCGTGCCGATGGTCATCCGGATTGGTTTGTACTGACAGGTTTTATCCATGATTTAGGTAAAGTTTTATGTTTGTTTGGAGAACCGCAATGGGCTGTGGTTGGAGATACATTTCCGGTTGGCTGTGCTTACTCAGATAAAATTGTATATTCAGAATTCTTTAAAGAAAATCCAGATTATACAGATGAGAGATTCAATACCAAGCTAGGAATCTATACCCAAAACTGCGGATTAGATAAGGTAAAAATGAGCTGGGGTCATGACGAATATCTGTATCAGATTATGAAAGATTATCTGCCGGATCCAGCTTTGTATATGATTCGTTACCACTCTTTTTATTCGCAGCATAAAGAAAATGCCTATGCACATTTAATGAATGAAAAAGATATCGAAATGTTTGATTGGGTAAGAAAGTTCAATCCGTATGATTTGTACACTAAAGCTCCCGTTAAACCAGATGTAAAAGCATTGCTTCCTTATTATAAAGAATTAGTTGCTAAATATTTACCTGAAAAATTGAAGTTTTAAAAGTTTATTTAAACCCATAGAAACATAGATTTTTTTGAGTGTAAGAGTATTATTTAAAAGAAACTAGTTTCCCACACATAGCTATGTTTTTATAATAAATGAAATGTCTTTTTATACAAAGAAAAACTATGTTTCTATGTGTTGAAAAAAAATAATTACCAGCTATCTAAAACCAAAATAATGCAGAAAACCAAAATATTTTTTATAAGCCTTTTACTGCTTTTCTCGGCGGGTATTTCGGCTCAGGAAAAAGAACGTAACGATTGGGAAAATCCTGAGGTATTTCAAATTAACAGAGAACCGGCCCGCGCTGCTTTTCTTCCTTATGCAGATGAAACTTCTGCCATAATGGATAAATATGAAAATTCTCCGTGGTATTTTTCTCTAAACGGAACATGGAAATTTTCTTGGTCGCCAACACCAGACGAACGTCCGAAAGATTTTTATAAAACAGATTTCAGTACACTGCATTGGAAAGACCTTCAAGTGCCTTCCAATTGGGAACTAAACGGATATGGTGTGCCAATTTATACCAATATTACGTATCCGTTTGAGAAAAATCCGCCTTTCATTAATCATTGGGATAATCCGGTTGGGTCTTATAAAAGAGATTTTGTTTTGCCAGAAAATTGGAAAAACCGACATGTTTTTCTTCATTTTGAAGCAGGAACATCGGCTATGTACATTTGGGTAAACGGCGAAAAAGTAGGTTATACTGAAAACACCAAAAGTCCCGCAGAATTTGATATTTCTAAATATTTAAAACCTGGAAAAAACAATCTGGCTGTAGAAGTGTACAGATGGAGTGACGGTTCGTATTTGGAAGATCAGGACATGTGGAGACTTTCTGGAATTGATAGAAATGTGTATTTGTATAGCACAGAAGATGTTCGTATTTCAGATTTCTTTGCGAAACCAGATTTAGATGCTAAATATAAAAACGGAAGTTTAAGTGTTGATGTAAGTCTAAAAAATCTGACTTCAAAAAACATAAACAATCAAAAGCTGGTGGCGAAATTGGTTGATGCTTCTGGTAAAAACGTTTTCAGTAAAGAGTTTAATGTCAATTTTGAAGCATCAAAAATTCAGAACATTAATTTTTCTCAGTCTGTTTCAAGCCCAAAATTGTGGAGCAGTGAAACGCCGAATTTATACACTTTACTTTTAACCTTAAAAAATGCAAAAGGAGAAATTGTAGAGACCGTTTCAACACAAATCGGATTCAGAAAAGTAGAATTAAAAGGCGGACAATTATTGGTAAACGGCGTTCGATTGATGGTTCACGGTGTAAATATTCATGAGCATAATCCAGAAACGGGACATTATCAGGATGAGGCTACGATGATGAAAGACATCAAAATGATGAAACAGCTGAATATTAATTCCGTTCGCTGCAGTCATTATCCGAACAATATTTTATGGGTAAAACTATGTAATAAATACGGTTTGTTTTTGGTTGATGAAGCGAATATCGAAAGCCATGGAATGGGAGTAGAGGGACAGCCCCTAATCTGGATGAATCCAAAAACGAATCCAGGACATCTTCCAGAATGGAGAGAAGCACATTTAGACCGAATTTACAGTTTGGTAGAAAGAGATAAAAATATGCCATCGGTCATTATTTGGTCGTTAGGAAATGAAAGTGCCAATGGGCCTGTTTTCCACGAAGCCTACAAATGGATCAAAAAGAGAGATAATTCCCGTTTGGTTCAATTTGAGCAGGCGAAAGAAAACGAAAACACAGATATCGTTTGTCCAATGTATCCAACAATTGAATACATGAAAGAATATGCGGCAAGAAAAGAAGTGAGTCGTCCGTATATCATGTGTGAGTATTCGCATGCAATGGGAAATAGCAGCGGTAATTTTCAGGAATATTGGGATATCATTCGCGGCAGCAAAAATATGCAGGGTGGATTTATCTGGGATTGGGTAGATCAGGGATTTTACGGAGTTGATGAAGCGGGTCGTAAATATTGGACTTACGGTGGTGATATGGGAAGCCAGAATTATCTAAACGATGAAAATTTCTGCCATAACGGATTAGTTTATCCAAACAGAACACCGCATGTTGGAGCTTTTGAAGTAAAAAAAGTATATCAGAATATTTTATTCAAAGCGGTCGATATCAAAAATGGTGTAATCGAAATTAATAATGATTTCGGATTTACAAACCTGAATAAATACAATTTCAGATACGAAGTTTTAGAAAATGGTAAAGTAATAAAAGAAGCAACAATCAATGTTGCTTTGGATCCAAAAACAAAAAAACAGTTTAAGCTTGATTTACCAAAAATAGAATCGAAAGAAGGAACAGAATATTTACTGAATGTTTTTGCTAACACAAAAGAAGGTTCAGAATTATTGCCTAAAAACTTTGAAATTGCCAAAGAACAATTTGTAATTGAAGACGGAAAATATTTCGAAAAATCAGAAAAAATAAGTGCTGCAAAAGTTCAGGATGAGAAAGATCAGTTTGTATTAACATCGGATAATGTTACAGTTAAAATCAGCAAGTCAACTGGATTGATTTCGTATTACAGTATAAAAGGCGAAGAATATTTCAAACAATATCCTGAACCAAATTTCTGGAGAGCGCCAACTGATAATGACATTGGAAATAAAATGCAGATTAGAACCAATGTCTGGAGAACAGCGGGGAAAAATACTTCTCTGGAAAGCATCCAACAGACAGAAGAAAATGGCAAAAAATATATTGTTTCAAAATTAAAACTAAATGATGTTGCTTCTGATTATACCATCAAATATGCATTAGGAAACAATGGAGATTTAGAAATACAGGTTGCTTATAAAAAAGGAGCAAATCCGGTTCCGGAATTACCGCGTTTCGGAATGATTTTTACTTTAAAAAATAGCTTAGAAAATCTGGATTATTACGGAAGAGGGCCATTAGAAAATTATCCAGACAGAAAAACAGCATCTTTCAAAGGAATTTATACTAGTAAAGTTGCAGACCAATATGTGCCTTATACACGCCCACAAGAAAATGGATACAAGACGGATATACGCTGGTTTAAATTGTCAAGCAATTCAGGAAATGGCTTGGAAATAAAAGGTCTGCAACCTTTAGGTATAAGTACTCTGAATAATTATCCGAGTGATTTTGACGGAGGAATTTCTAAAAAGAATATCCATTCCAGCGACATCACTCCAAGAAATGAAGTTGTTGTTTGTGTCGACTTAACTCAACGCGGACTAGGTGGAGACAACAGCTGGGGATTACCGCCTCATGAGCAATATCAATTAACAAAAAGTGAGTATAACTACGGATTTGTTATTAAACCAATTTTTTAAAAGTCTTCAGTATTCAGATTTTTAGTGTTCAGTTTTTGCCACAGTTTTTTGATAAAAACAAACTAAACTGATTACTAAAAATCTGACCACTGACCACTTCCGTAAGACTGACCACTAAAAATCTGACCACTAACTATTGACCACTGAATACTAAATAAAATGAGTAACCCTACAAATGGAAGACTAATCTCTTTAGATGTGCTTCGCGGATTTGTTATGTTTTGGATTATGAGCGGCGAACATATTATTCATGCTCTGGCCAAAGCAGCGCCAATTCCTATTTTTATCTGGATGTCTTCACAGCTGCATCATGCAGAATGGAATGGAATTACATTTTACGATATGATTTTTCCTGTCTTTCTATTTGTTGCCGGAGTTTCGATGCCTTTCTCTTTTGAAAAGAAAATGAGTTTGGCGGGAGTAAAAACACCACAAGAATTACCTTCAAGCGAGAAGCGTAAAATCTATTTATCAATGCTAAGAAGAACCTGTATTTTACTGGTTTTAGGATTTATAGTAAATGGATTGCTTCGTTTTGATGGTTTTGATCATACTCGTTTAGCAAGTGTTTTAGGCCGAATCGGATTGGCTTGGTTTTTTGCCGGAATCATCTATTTAAATTTTGATTTCAAGAAACAATTAATCTGGTTTTTCGGAATTTTGATTGGCTACTATGTAGCAATGAAATGGATTCCAGTTCCTAATTTTGGAGCAGGGGTTTTAACTAAAGAAGGTTCATTGGAAGGCTATATTGATCGTTTGTTTTTACCAGGAAGATTACACAGCACCGTTTATGATCCAGAAGGAATATTTTCAACTCTTCCAGCGATTTCGACAGCTTTATTAGGTGTTTTTATTGGAACGTTTTTAAAAGCAAAATGTCCTTTTTCGATAAAAGTAAAACTGCTTTTAATGACTTTAACCGCTGTAGTTCTGATTATTGCAGGATTAATCTGGGATATTAATTTCCCAATCAACAAGCATTTATGGACAAGTTCCTTTGTTTGTTTTGTCGGTGGATTCAGTATTTTATTTTTTGTCTTTTTCTATGTAATAATTGACTTATTAGGGTTTCAAAAATGGGCATTCCCATTGGTTTTAATCGGTTCTAATTCTATTTTGATTTATATCGCCGCCGAAGGTTCGGTAGATTTTAAACATACGGCAGATTATATTTTTGGCGGACTTATACAATATACATCAATTGCTTGGCAACCTTTTTTTACAGCTTTGTCTGTAACTGTCGTGCAGCTTTTGCTACTCTATTTTTTATATAAAAAGAAATGGTTTCTCAAGATTTGATGCCAATCAAATTTTAAAATACATCTAACTATCTAACCACACAATAACCACACATTATGAATGTATTACAAACCGCAGATTACATTGTTTTCTTTATTTACTTTGTCATAGTCACGGCTTATGGAATGTATATTTACAGAAGCAAAAAAACGGCTGCAACCAGTTCCAACGAATATTTCTTAGCCGAAGGTTCACTTACTTGGTGGGCAATTGGAGCTTCGTTGATTGCTTCTAATATTTCAGCAGAACATTTTATTGGTATGAGCGGTTCAGGCTTTGCCATCGGACTTGCGATTGCTTCTTACGAATGGATGTCGGCGGCCACATTAATTATTGTGGCCATGTTTATTTTACCCGTTTATCTTAAAAATAAGATCTTTACCATGCCTCAGTTTCTCGCCAAAAGATACAGCGGGACTGTTAGTACAATTATGGCCATTATCTGGCTGTTGATTTATGTATTTGTCAATCTTACGTCAATCATTTATTTGGGAGCTTTAGCCATTTCTTCTATAGCACCGGTTAGTTTTCAGTTTTGTGTTATTGCACTGAGTTTATTCTCTGTAATTGTCACTTTAGGCGGGATGAAAGTAATTGGATATACCGATATGTTTCAAGTAATTGTTTTAATTCTGGGTGGATTAGTTACCACTTATTTAGCATTGACTTTACTTTCAGATCAGTTTGGTTTTGGAAAAGACATTCTAAAAGGACTTGCCATTATTGCTGATGAAGCACCGGGACATTTGCACATGATTTTAGACGAATCCAATCCGCATTATACTGAATTGCCGGGAATGTCGGTTTTAGTTGGCGGTATGTTGATCAATAATCTAGCGTATTGGGGCTGTAATCAATACATTGTTCAAAGAGCTTTAGGAGCCGATTTGAAGACTGCAAGAAAAGGAATTTTATTTGCTGCTTTCCTAAAATTATTAGTTCCAATTATTGCTGTTTTACCGGGTATCGCAATGTTCGTAATGCATGAAAACGGAATGTTTCAGCAGGAAATGGTGGATGCAGCAGGAGTTTTAAAACCAGATCATGCCTATCCGACTTTAATGAATTTATTGCCTGCGGGATTAAAAGGTGTGGCTTTAGCAGCTTTAACGGCAGCAATTGTGGCTTCTTTAGCAGGAAAAGCGAATAGTATTTCGACTATTTTTTCTTTAGATATTTATAAAAAATATTTCAATTCTCAGGCATCAGAAAAAAAACTGGTTCGTACCGGAAGATGGTGTGTTGTAGTTTGTATGATCATTGCTGCTTTTGTAGCGCCGGCATTAAAATCATTAGATCAGGCGTATCAATTTATTCAAGAATATGTAGGTTTCTTTTCGCCAGGAGTTTTGGCTATTTTCTTGCTGGGAATGTTCTGGAAAAAAACAACACCAGCAGCTGGATTGGCAGGTGCGTTATTAACAGTGCCACTTGCAGCGATTTTAAAATTCCTGCCAATGTGGACAGAAGGGGCTTTCCCAGATTATCCTTTCTTAGATCGTATGACTATTGTTTTCTTTATCATTGTATTGATAATGGTGGGAATTAGTTTGGCAAAACCAGTTTCTGAAGAGGAGTCTGAAATTCATAAAATAGAAGTCGATAAATCGATGTTTAAAGTGTCATCAGAGTTTATCGTTGGTTCTTTTATCATCAGTGGGATATTGGTGGCTTTGTACACTGTTTTCTGGTAGTTTTTGTTTTGCCACGAAGGCACAAAGGCTCAAAGTTTATTTAAAAAAATTAAATTGAAAATTGTTCGCAAAGACGCAGAGACACAAAGTTTTTTTTAAACCATATAAGTGATATAAGATAATTTAAGTTTTGTCTTAATTGACCTTATATTACTTATATGGTTCATTTTCACTTAGTGACTTAGTGTATTTGTGGCATAAAAAAAATAGAAATGAAAAGAAATTTTGTAATCGTATTTTTTATTTTTTGTATTTCCGTAACCGTTTCAGCGCAGAAAGTATTTGATGTTAAAAAATACGGCGCTGTTGGAGACGGAAAAACATTAAATACAAAAGCAATCCAAAAAGCAATTGACGCAGCCAATAAAAGTAAAGGAGGAAAAGTTCTTTTTTCTAAAGGAACTTTTTTATCTGGAAGTATTGTTTTAAAAAGTGATGTGGAATTGTTTTTTGAAGAAGGTGCCATTTTATTAGGAAGCACCAATCCGGACGATTATCCGAAATATGAAGGCATTAGAGCTTTTATTATTGCGAATGAATCTAAAAATATTGCCGTAAACGGAAAGGGAATTATAGACGGGCAGGGAAGAGAACTGGCTTTAGCAATTGATTCTCTGCACCATACAGGAGTGCGAATTGACCCAAAATACAATTACAGAAGAATGCGTCCTGAAGACGGAAGAGGAAAACTGATTTCGTTTGTAAAATGTGATTCGATTACCATGACTCAAATTACTTTGAAGAACAGTCCAGGTTGGACAATGTGCTTTAGAGCATGCAAAAACATGGTCATTGATTTTATGAAAGTGGAAAGCCGCGCGTATTGGAACAATGACGGAATTGACCTTGACGGATGTGAAAATGCCCGAATTACCAATTGTAATGTAAACGCTGCAGATGATGGAATCTGTTTGAAATCGGAAGTGCCGGGATTACACAATAACAATATTTACATTGGAAATTGTACCATTAGATCAAGTGCCAATGCAGTGAAATTTGGAACTGGTTCTTACGGAAGTTTCAAAAACGTAACGATTGAAAATATCAAGGTATTTGATACGTTCAGATCTGCGGTTGCCATTGAATCTGTTGATGGTGCGGAGATTGAAAATATCAAAGTTTCGGATATTACTGCCGTAAATACTGGTAATGCAATCTTGATCCGTTTAGGTCATAGAAATGGAGACAAACCGGGTTATATCAAAAATGTATCGGTTAAAAATGTGAAAGTACAAGTTCCTTTTGGCCGTCCAGATATTGATTACGATATGCGCGGGCCTGAAGTCGATTATTTCCACAATCCGTTTCCAGCTTCAATTGCCGGAATTCCGGGGCATTTAATTGAAAATGTAACTTTAGAAAATATTGAAATCGTTTATCCAGGAAGAGCTTCAAAAGGAATGGCATACCATCCTTTAAGCCGATTGAAAGATGTAAAAGAAAACATCAATGGTTATCCTGAATTTACCATGTTTGGAGAACTGCCATCTTGGGGATTTTATGTGCGTCACGTAAACGGAATCGAAATGAAAAACATCAAACTGATTTTGGATAAAGAAGATTTTCGTCCCGCTTTCGTTTTTGATGATGTAAAAAATCTGACCATGAAAGGGATTGATGTTCCGTCAGATAAAATCAATCAAATTGTTTTTAAAGATGTTTCATCAAGTAATTTGGACAGCGAATCTCTAAAAAGAAAAATCGAACCAGAGCAAAATAAATTTGAATTACCAGCACATTAGGTTGGCCACAAAGGCGCTAAGACGCAAAGTTTTTTTTGCCACAGATTCTAAGATTAACAAGGATTTTTTAGTTTCTCGCAGATTCTGCAGATTTAGCAGATTAATAGATTTTAATTACATATCTGTTAAATCTGCAAGATCTGCGGGAGATTATAATTTTTGCGAACCAATGAGATAAAAAAATACAGATTAAAATAAAAAGAAATGAACAAGAAATCTATAATCGCGCTCATCATTTTCTGCCTTTCGTTAACCGTTTCCGCACAGAAAATTTACGATATTAAAAAATACGGAGCAAAAGGAGACGGAAAAACCAATGATGCAGCAGCTATCCAAAAAGCAATTGATGCCTGTAGTAAAACAGGCGGAAGAGTTTTAATTCCGGCACCATTTACCTTTTTAGCTGGGCCAATTGATGTAAAATCAAAAGTAGATTTACATATCGAAGCTGGTGCTAAATTATTAGCAAGTCCTGACGAAAAGCTTTATACTAAAAGTGCTTTCAGAACCAATCCAGGAGAAGGAACAATTTGGATTGGCGGAGAAAATATAGAAGATTTTACCATTAGCGGCAGCGGAAAAATAGATGGAAACGGAATTTCTTTTATGGGTGCAGAAGAAGAGGATGCTTATGTCTTAAAACCGTTCAATGTATTAGACCCAAGACCTCACGTATTAACGATTATCGGCGGTAAAAATATTAGAATCAAAGATGTCCACATTGGAAATTCTGCCTATTGGACAGTACATTTGATTGGTTGTAATGATGTTGTCATCAGTGGCATTACTTTGCTGAATAGTTTGAAAGTCCGCAACAGCGACGGAATCGATTTAGATCATTCAAAAAATGTGAGAATCAGCGATTGTTATATCGAAAGTGGCGACGATTGTATCTGTTTGAAAAATAGAAGGGAGTTTGAAGAATTTGGTGCCTGCGAAAATATTACGGTAACCAATTGTACGATGACCAGCAGCAGCTGTGCCATTAAAATTGGTTCAGAAAATATGGATGCGATTCGACAAGTAGTTTTCAATAATTGTATCATCAAAAATAGCAATCGTGCATTAGGAATTCAGAATCGTGATGAAGGGACAGTAAGCGATGTTATTTTCTCTAACATCATTATCGAAAGTAAATTAAACACTGATACTTGGTGGGGAAAAGCAGAACCAATTTACATAACGGCTTTCAGCAGAGCAAAAGCGAATCATAAAGATGCAAACTGGCGTTTTCCAAAAGGAGCAACAGAAGGAAAAGTAGGCGAGATTAAGAATATTTATTTTTCTAATATTCAATGTACAGGAGAAAACGGTGTTTTTGTAAGCGGAGAATCAAAAGATAAAATCAAGAATATTGTCTTTGATAATGTGAGTGTTTTTATGGACAAAACAACTGCTTTTCCTGGCGGATTATACGATAGACGACCTGCAAAAGTGGAAGGTTTTGTAAAAGGAAGCACTTCAGGATTTTATTTTGATACTGCCGAAAGCATCAAAGTTCAGAACTGCACAGTACAATGGGGAAAAAACAAACCAGATTACTTTAAATATGCAGTTGAAAGTAAAAATGTTGATGTTTTGAAATTGATCAATTTAGATGGAGAAGCGGCTTTTCCAAATAAGTATGAGGCAGTTAAGAAGTGATCTATTCTTGTGAAAGAATTATAAGTGTAAAAGTAACAATAAACTTTTGTGACGTGATACTTTTCATAGGCTCTAAAAAGATTAATTAATATATTGCAAGTATATTCTCAATATAAAAACAATACAATGAAAAGAAATGTAATTTCAACATTATTCATAAGTGGTTTACTATTTAGTAGTATTTATGGAAATGCTCAAAAAGCGACTTTAGAAGTTGATGCTTCCAAAACGATAACTAAGATCCAGCCAACTATGTTTGGTTTGTTTTTTGAAGACATCAATTTTGCTGCAGATGGCGGACTATACGCGGAAATGATTAAAAACAGATCTTTCGAATTTGAAAAACCTTTGATGGGATGGGAGCAGCCTAATACCAAAAGGTCATCTTTAAACAAAGAATCGGGTAGTGCGTTGCCTATTAACATAGCATCCAATAATACTAATTTTTGCCGAGTTGAAATTAATAATGATAAAGGTTATGCCTTAATAAATGAAGGTTTCAGAGGAATGGGAGTAAAGAAAGATGCAAAATACAATCTTTCTTTAAAAGCGTCCAATCCTAAAGGAGACATCAAAAAAATCATTGTGCAGTTAATTGGTAAAGACCAAAAAGTACTGGGAGAAACGAGTATTGTACCAAAATCGGAGCAATGGGCAAATTATACAGCTCAAATTACAGCTACTCAAACCGAGGCAAAAGCAAAGCTGAAGATCACTTTTGATGGAACAGGAACGATAGATTTAGATATGATTTCGCTGTTCCCAGAAGATACTTGGAAAAACAGAAAAAATGGCCTTCGTAAAGATCTTGTACAGCTTTTGTATGATATGAAACCCGGATTTTTACGTTTTCCAGGTGGTTGTATTGTAGAAGGAAGAACTTTGGCTGATCGTTACCAATGGAAAAAATCGATTGGAAATGTAGAAGATAGAGAAACAAAAATGAACCGTTGGAATGTAGAGTTCAACCATAAACTAACTCCTGATTATTTTCAAAGTTTCGGATTAGGTTTTTTTGAATATTTCCAGCTTTCAGAAGACATTGGCGCAGAACCGCTTCCAATTTTAAGTTGCGGTATGGCATGTCAGTACAATACAGGAGAGTTGACTCCTTTAGACGAACTGGATCCGTATGTGCAGGATGCTTTAGATTTGATTGAATTTGCTAATGGCGCAGTGACGACAAATTGGGGTAAAATCCGTTCGGATATGGGACATCCAAAACCATTTAATTTAAAATATATCGGAGTTGGAAACGAACAATGGGGGCCAGATTATATTGATAGATATAAGGTTTTTGAAAAAGCAATTAAAGCAAAATATCCAAACATTATAATTGTTTCAGGAAGCGGGCCTTCTCCAGATGGCGAACACTTTGATTTTGCAATGGAAGAACTTAAAAAACTGAATGCAGAGTTAGTTGATGAACATTATTACCAAAGCCCGAAATGGTTTAGGGAAAATGCCGGCCGCTATGATAAATATGACCGAAAAGGCCCAAAAATATTTGCTGGAGAATATGCAGCGCAAAGTGTTTCAGGTGCCAATCCGAATAACAGAAATAATTGGGAATGTGCTTTTTCTGAAGCGGCTTTTATGACAGGATTGGAAAGAAATGCAGCAGTAGTTCATTTAACCTCTTACGCTCCTTTGATGGCACACGAAGATGCTTGGCAGTGGACACCAGATATGATTTGGTTTAATAATTTGGATTCTCATGGTTCAGCCAATTATTATGTACAGCAATTATTCTCCACCAATAAAGGAACTGATTTGTTGGATATTACTCAGGATGGAAAAGCTTTAATTGGTCAGAATAATTTATATGCTTCAGCAGTAAAAGATGTAAACAGTAAAGAAATTATTGTGAAATTGGTTAATACAGCATCGACAGCATCAGAAGTTAGTATTGATTTAAAAGGAGCAAAATTGGGATCAAAAGGAAGTATAATTAGTTTGGTAAGCGCAAATTTACAAGATGAAAATACGTTTGCAGAACCTAAAAAAATTACTCCAAAACAAAGTGAATACAAAATAACAAAAGGAAAGCAGCAATTGAATCTTCCTGCTTATTCTGTAACTGTTTTGAAATTGAAAACAATCTAAAATTAGTATTTATACGAATAATCAAGGACTGAAATAGAATATTTTTATCCATACGATTAAACCTGACAGGTTTTTAAAACCTGTCAGGTTTCTAAAAATATAAATTGGCTCCTTTTAATTCATACTATCATTTAAAATAAAAATATATGCCAAACCATTCTTTTCAAAAAAGTCTTTTTTTATTGTTAATACTGACAGGATTTTCTGTTTTTGCACAGCAAGATTTAAAACTGCAATACAAGCAGCCAGCTGTTGAATGGACAGAAGCTTTACCAATAGGAAATGGTACGCTTGGTGCAATGGTTTTTGGAAAAGTGGATTCTGAATTAATTCAGCTCAATGAAGCCACTTTATGGAGCGGCGGGCCGGTGCAAAAAAATGTAAATCCAGATGCTTTTAAGAATTTAGCTTTAATTAGAGAAGCGTTGACGAAGGAGGATTTTGAGAAAGCCTATGCTTTAACTAAAAATATGCAGGGGCCTTACAGCGAAAGTTTTATGCCGTTGGGAGATCTTATTTTAAAACAAGATTTTGGTGGACAAAAAACAGAGAATTATAATAGAAGTCTAGAATTACAGACAGGATTGGCAGTTACCAATTTTAGTGTTGCTGGTGTAAAGTACAAAAGAGAAATTTTTGCTTCGGCACCTGCGCAATGTATTGTGATTAAACTTTCGGCAGATCAATTAAAGAAACTTTCTGTGACACTGGATGCTTCAAGTCTTTTGAAAAATGAAAGAACAGTGCAAAATCAGACCTTGGTTTTAAAAGGAAAAGCACCATCACATTCTGATCCAAATTATATTGATTACAACAAAGAACCAGTCATTTACGAAGATGCGTCAGGATGCAGAGGAATGCGTTTTGAACTGATTATTAAACCTGTCATAAAAGACGGAGAAATAAGTGCTGACGGAAATAAATTAGTGATTAAAAATGCCTCGGAGATTTTGCTTTTCGTTTCGGCTGCAACTAGTTTCAACGGATTTGATAAATGCCCTGACAGCGAAGGAAAAGACGAACATCAATTTGCTGAAGCTCCGATTAAAAAGGTAATTGCTAAAAAGTACGATAGTTTATTAAAAGAGCATATAGCCGATTTTCAAAAACTCTTCAATAGGGTTTCCTTAAAGTTGAATGAAAAAGAAACCAATAAATCTAATCTAGCAACAGATGTACGATTGGAAGAATATGCAAAAGGAGAAAAAGATGCTGGATTAGAAGCTTTGTTTTTTCAGTTTGGACGTTATTTGTTGATTTCTTCTTCTCGCACACACAACGCACCAGCCAATTTACAAGGAATTTGGAATAATAAACTTCGTGCGCCTTGGAGCAGTAACTACACAACAAACATCAATTTACAGATGAATTACTGGCCTGTAGAATCAGGAAGTTTGTCTGAATTATTTTTTCCACTTGACGAATATATTAAAAATGCTTCTGTAACAGGAACCGAAACCGCCAAAAGTTATTATCATGCCAACGGCTGGGTTTTGCACCATAATTCAGATATCTGGGCGATGACAAATCCTGTAGGCGATTTTGGAAAAGGCGATCCAATGTGGGCCAACTGGTATATGGGAGCGAACTGGCTGAGCAGACATTTATGGGAACATTATGAATACACTGGCGATAAAGCCTATTTGAAAAAAGTATATCCAATTATTAAAGGTGCTGCAGAATTTAGTTTAGACTGGTTGCAGAAAGACAAAAACGGCCATTTGGTTACCATGCCTTCGACTTCGCCAGAAAATATGTTTTATTACGATGGCAAAAAGAAAGGTGTCGTAACGACGGCTTCTACAATGGATATTGGAATTATTAAAGATTTATTCGAAAATACAGTTGAAGCTTCTAAAGTTTTAGGAACCGATTCAGAATTCAGAGAAAAAGTAAATAAAGCAGCTGATGAATTACTGCCTTTTCAAATTGGAAGTAAAGGACAATTGTTAGAATGGTATAAAGATTTTGAAGAAGAAGATCCGCATCACAGGCATACTTCTCATTTGTATGCTTTGCATCCAGCTAATTTAATTTCGCCGCTCAATACACCAGAATTAGCCACAGCAGCAAAGAAAACATTAGAACTGCGCGGCGACGATGGAACAGGCTGGAGTTTAGCTTGGAAAGTAAATATGTGGGCGAGACTTTTAGACGGAAATCACGCTTATACATTATTCAAAAATCAATTAAGATTAACAAAAGATAATGATCCTAAGTACAAACGACATGGAGGTTGTTATCCAAATTTGTTTGACGCGCATCCGCCTTTCCAAATCGATGGAAATTTTGCAGGAACTGCCGGTGTAATCGAAATGTTAATGCAGAGTCAGAATAAAGAAATACATTTGCTTCCTGCCTTGCCAGATTCTTGGACAGACGGCGAAATAAAAGGAATTACTGCAAAAGGGAATTTCAAAGTAGATATTAAATGGAATGCAGGTAAATTGACTCAAGCAAAAATTGTGTCTAATATTGGAGGCACTTGTTCTGTAAGGTCTGCTGAACCATTTATAATTGAAAAACTAAACGTTAAAAGTAAAAAATCATCTATTGGTTATACAGCAACATTTGATACTAAAAAAGGAACTGCTTACACTATTATAGCTTCTAAGTAATCCTTTTCTAACTTGTTAGGCCAAACTATCATTTAAATTATAGTTTGGCTTTATATTTTATTGGGTTTGCTGACATATTTATTTCCTTTAACAAAAAAGCGCCAAGGCAAAAGGGCGTCTTCCTGAGCGTAGGCAACTCCAACACGAGGCGTTGCGACAATTTCTTCTTCATCATATCGAATGCCATGATCTTCAAGCCAGATCTCCTCTCCGTTTAAATCCTTTTTATTAAAAGAAGCATCAATTCCTAAAGCTTTTGCAGCAGAGCCAGGCCCAGAAGTAATTGCCGCTTTAGAGAAAGCCATATTTCTTCTTTCTTCCATAATTTCTTTTCCTTCTAAAGGTTCAATTGCTCTTATTAAAACGGCATGTGGCTCTCCTTCAACTGAGCTTACAATATTGAAAAGATGATGAATTCCGTAGCACAAATAAACATAGGAAACACCGCCGCTGCTGTACATTGTTTCGGTTCTATTTGTTCTTCGGCCTCCATAAGCATGAGAGGCTTTATCCTGTACGCCAAAATAAGCCTCAGTTTCTACGATAATACCGCTGGTTGTTTTTCCATCTATTTGCGTATGAAGAACTTTTCCCAAAAGATCTTTTGCCAAAAAAAGTACGTCAGGATTTAAATAATAAGAGAAAGGCAGTTTAAAAGGATATTTTGTAGAATTTTCGATCATAGTCAAATACAGATTAAAAAGTAACTGTTTTTAAATTTAAAAAATAAACTCGTTATAAATTAAGATTCCTTAAATTTAACT
The DNA here is from genome assembly GCF_030378165.1 of Flavobacterium panacagri. Lineage (NCBI taxonomy): Bacteria > Pseudomonadati > Bacteroidota > Flavobacteriia > Flavobacteriales > Flavobacteriaceae > Flavobacterium > Flavobacterium panacagri. The sequence goes on along the minus strand of NZ_CP119766.1, from coordinate 5,189,537 downwards.
GAATTCACTAAAGAACTCTCTTGAAACTAAAGAGCGTTTTTTATTACTATTCTAAAGATTATAGTAAAGGAACAAATATGTCAGACAAAACAGAAGAAAAAAAAGAACAAAACGCTGTACATCTTTTGCCATGGGTTACCGCAATTGCGATGTTCATTCAGTCATTAGACGGCACCATTCTCAACACTTCATTGCCTTCTATTGCGAGAGATATGGGATATTCTGCAACCGAAATGCATTCTGTAATTGTTACTTATACGCTTACATTAGCTATGTTTATTCCGTTGTCTGGTTGGCTTGCCGATAAATTTGGCACCAGAACCATGTTTATGATTGCGGTTTTTTTATTTGTGACAGGTTCTTTGTTTTGCGCACTTTCTGTCGATTTGCAGACTTTTAATTTAGCCCGAGTTTTACAGGCAATAGGAGCGTCGATGATGGTTCCAATTGCAAGGCTGGCTATTTTATATCAATATCCTAAAAGCGAACTTTTAAAAACAATGAACTTTATTACTGTTTTTGGACTCTTAGGAATGGTTGCCGGCCCAAGTCTCGGTGGCTTTCTCTCTGATAATTTGTCTTGGCATTGGATATTTTTAGTGAATGTTCCAATTGGCATTATAGGAATTTCGATGGCATACAAAATCATGCCTAATTTTAAACATGCTGTTGGTCGTTTTGATTTTAGAGGATTGGTTTATTTTAGCTTGGCGCTAATATTTATTACAATGGTTCTTGAACTTATAGGAAACGGCAGAACTCATATGATGGTTATTTTAGGTCTGCTTTTTCTTTCAGGTTTATTGTCGCTTTTCTATTATATCCATTATAAAAAAACAGAAAAACCCATTATCGATTTGAGACTGCTCAACATCCGAACTTTAAAAATTGGTTTAAAAGGAAGTTTAATTACAAGACTAGGAATTGGCGGATTACCTTTATTACTGCCTTTAATGCTGCAAACGAGTTTTGGTTATTCGGCTTCGGTATCGGGATTGCTTTTGCTTCCGTCTGCTTTGTCAAACGTGGCGGTTAAGCCTTTTATGGTTAGTATTATAAAATTCTTCGGCTACAGAACGGTCTTAATTAGTAATACCATTTTATTAGGAATGATATTGATTGTTTTAGGTTTTGTGACCAAAGAAACGCCATTGCCTTATTATATTGTACTGATGATTTTTTATGGTGTTTTTACATCCATTCAAATGTCAGCAATGAATACCATAACACTGTCTGACTTAGATCAGGACACAGCGAGTGGCGGGAATACGATGTTGGTTATCATGCAGCAGTTGTCTGTAAGTTTTGGAGTTTCTGTAGCTAGTTTGGTTTTGTCTTTGTTTCAGTCTGGCATATTTGAATTGAATACTACAAAAGCATTTCAATATACTTTTATAGTTTTGGCTGTTTTTACAATTTTATCCAGCATCACGTTTTCACGATTAAGTAAAACAGATGGGGCAGGTTATATGTAAATTTGGATTGGTGTGATTAAATAGAGGTTAGGCGTGCTAGTTTTATAACTTTTAGAAATGATTGTATAAGTATATGTGTTGATAATCAGGTAATTTTATTAAAATTTAAAAATTGGAGATTATGAAAACGAACAATCAAAATCCAGATAACGCTAAAAAAAGCGGTTCTGATAATCGAAGTGACACAAGAAAACACCAATATAGAGATCATGATGAAGTTTTAACAAACGATGAAAATTATGATACAGATACTCATAAATTCAAAGGAAAAGAACCTGATTTCGATGATAAATTGGATAATGAGGAGAAAAATAAGAATAAAGAATAAAGAATAAAGAATAAAGAATAAAGAATAAAGAATAAAGAATAAAGAATAAAGAATGTCTTAGATAAAGCCTAAGGCATTTTTATTTTAAGACAGCGGCAAAGTTTTGCCTTGAAGTTGGTTTAGAATAACTCCAGTTGATTGTTTGGATTTATAGGTTTCTTTTTAGGAGGTTTTGCGTCTCCAAAAACAGTTTTTCCGCCATACTTATAAGATTCGTCCCGCTCTCTCTGAATTAGCGCATCAAAATTGGAGTTGGGAGTAAAACTTTGTTCTGCTTTTCTGGAGATTTCAGACAATTTTCGAATAGCATCAATTTTATCGTTGTTGCCTATTTTGGCGCGGTTAATAGCACGTTGTAAAGTATCAATGGTTTCATCGTAAATTTTTACAGGTACAGGAAATGGATGTCCGTCTTTTCCTCCGTGGGCAAAAGAGAAACGGGCAGGATCTTCAAATCGGGTGGGAGTGCCGTAAATTATTTCACTGACCAATGCTAAAGACTGCAAAGCTCTTGGCCCCATTCCTTTTAAAAGTAATAATTCTTCAAAATCTTCTGGTTTATTTTCATGAGTTGTCCACAGCATTGCGCCGAGCCTTTTCATGTTGACATCTTCCATTCTAACATCATGATGATCAGGCATAGTAAGATGCTGCATTTCTTTTATGATTTTAGTTGGAGATTCTTTGACCAGTTCTAAAATTCCTTCTCTCGATTTTTCTGCGGCTTGAGCAGTCAGATTTAGGATTGTACCTTGATTTTCGCCATAAATAAACGTATGAGGTTCATTTATAAAAGATTTTAAATCGGGCGAATGCCAATGGTATCTTCTGGCAGTTTTAGAATACGGATTCATTCCTTGCTGTATAACCGCCCATTGTCCTTTGTTGTCTACAATAAAATTATGCTGATACAATTGAAAACCGTCTTGAATGGCTGTATTGTCTACTTTTGCGGTTAGTCGGCTGCAGTTGGCTAGATTATTTCCGTCAAGCCCTGTTTTTTCTCCCACAAATAAAAGTTCTTGAGGAGTCAAAAGTGAATTTTTGCCTTTTCCTCCGCAGATATAAATTCCCAATTCTTTTGAATGCGGATTAACCGATTTCTTTAAAGCTCCGAGTACAGAAGTTGTAATTCCAGACGAATGCCAATCCATTCCCATTACGGCGCCAAAACTTTGAAACCAAAAAGGATTGCTGAGTTTGCTGATTACCTCTGAAGTAGAAAATTCTAAAGCAATCGTTTCGACAATTGCAAAACCAAGTTTAGCCATTCGCTCAGAAAGCCACAACGGGACTTGGCCGTAATGTAAAGGTAAATCTGCCGTTCCGGAACGTTTCATTTGATTATTGCATTTTTACAAAAATAAGCAAAAAGAAATGAAACTTTAGATGGATGGAAGTGAAGTTCAGAGCTGTGCATTTTTAATAAAAATTTTCAATCCTGAAAGAAGAATGAAAATTGAATTAAGGATCAAGCCTTAGCTTCTTAAAAGAATTTCTTCGTTTTTTGGTGTTTTAAATCTTCTGCTTTTAAGTCGGATTCTTTTTATTTGAAGTAAACATTCGTTAATGAGATTTTTTATTTCTAAGTAAGAATTATTGGGAACAGATGCAATCGTATTTTTTACGCTTTCAATATAATCCCCAGCTGTTATCAAATCAGTTTCAAGATTTTTTAAAATACGGCTTTCTATATTTTTATTTTTCTTGTAGTAATAGATGCAGTTTTGAAGGTCTTCAATTTGACCTGTAATATCAGAAATGGCATTTTTAGAAACGGCTCGACTGTAGTAGTAAGAAAACTCAAGCGGATTGTCTTCAATCACTTTATCAAAATCATCAATAGCTTTATAATGATAATTCAGTTTTTGAAAACATTTTGCCCTAAGTTCATATACTGTACTGTTAAATCCAGAGTTTACAGCGTTGTCCAGATAAGACAAAGCCTCAGAAAATTGGCTTGAAAGATAAAGTTCTTTTCCTTTTTCTAAGTCAGCTGCATCCTGCTGGATATTTTGTTCCGAGACCTTGTTTTTAAACGAAAAACCTAAATTGACAAACCATTTCATAATATAAAATTTAGATGGTTAGGCTGTTGCAGATTTTAAATCTGAGTTTAGATTGAGGGAATGTTAAAGATAAATAAATTTTTGATATACAGTTGTTTATAAGTTATTTTCTCTCAGAAAAACACAGATAAATTTTGTTGAGGCCTATTTTTATTGGGGGTAAAGAGAGAATTAAATAATAAAAAGGAGTCAAATCAGAATTTTGTAAAGGTCATGCTTTTGTTTAGAAACATTTTTTATGCATTTACCCAATAATGTGAATTAACTTTTTAAGTTGAGATTAAAAAAAAGCCAAAAAACAAAAAAGGCTGTCTGGAAAGACAACCTTTAATGACTAATTAAAATAAAAATGTATGCTAAAGTTTTTTATTTTCCTGATTGGCTTTCAGGATTCATAATAACTTCGACGCTACTAGAACTATCCAAAACGTGCTTACTAAACTGCTGAATAGTTTTCTGATTAATTTTAGAAATTAAATTTTTATATTCTTCATCTGTTGAAAACGGAATCTGATTTAAACTGTAATTGTACAGCGTTGTTGCCCAGAAAGTATTCGTTTTAAGCGATTCTTCTCTGTTTTTCAATAAAGCTTTTTTAATATCTTCCAAATCATTTGCATTAACTGGATTCGATTTTAAATCATTGATTTCTTTCCAGACAATCTGCATTAATTTTTCTTGCTTATCGGGATTACAGTCAAAAGTCAAAGCAAGGCTAAAGGATGGTTTTGGAATCAATTCCAGATTGCCTCCAACGTTTACGCCGTAGCTTCCGCCTTCTTCTTCTCTAATAGTCTGCAAGAAACGTTTTGAAAGGAGCTCTCCAATGATATACATCGTCATGGCATTTTCTTTTGTATATTCTGTTTTTCCAGTCAAATTCAAGTAAACAGTACTTTTAGCTACTTCCATAGGACGCTTGAAATGCACTACTGTTTTTCCTTTTTTAGGACCAATATTATGATCTGCGAAAGTTTCTTTTACGGCAGGATTTGATTTTAAATTTCCAATATATTTTTGGATCATTTCTAAAGCGCCATCTGGAATATTCCCTACAAAAACAAAAGTGAAATCTGAAGCATTTTTAATTCTGTCTCTGTAAATACTTTCCGCTTTCTTCAAATCAATATTTTGCAAAAACTTTTCATCAAAAATAAAAGTCCTTGGATTATGATTGGAGTTTGCTAAGGCAACAGAATCTTTAAATGTATTTCCGTTATCTTTTTTGATATTTTCTAAACGGTTTTTATACTGTTCTTTTAAAATATTGAAAATATTCGAATCAAATCGAGGCGATTCAAAAGAAAGATACAGTAATTGAAGCATCGATTCGAAATCGGCTTTGTTGGAACTTCCTTGAAATCCCTGCGTATTTTCGCCAATAAAAGGAGCAGACTGTGCAACTTTACCCGTCAATTTTTCTTTTAAAGCAATATTATCAAAATTGCCTAAACCAGATGATCTTGCGATCGTTGTGGCGATCTCGGCAGAAGCTAAATCTTCTGTTTTAATTAAAGATTTACCGCCTTTAGAAAATGCTGTAAGCACCACTTGATCTTGTGAATAAGTTGTTGGAAGCACAATTACGTTAGCGCCATTTTCTAAAGTGTACCCTTTTGCCGCTGTAATTCCCGGCACTTCAAATGTTTTTTTAATTGAGGCTGGTTTTAATTCTTTTGCAATTAAAGGTTCGTTATTCTCTTTTTTCGTGTAAGGTTCTAAAGTCTTGTTTTCGACTTTTTTCATTACTTGAACCACAGCTTCTTTCGTTGGAAAATTTACTTTATCCTCATCAGAACCAGTTACTAAAATGACTTGATTAGTTGGTTTCTGAATGGTTTTGATGTAAGTATTTATTTCTTCTAAAGAAAGACTTTTAATAATACCAACAATTAATTTATAATCATCTTCAGCAGAAAGGAATGGTTTTGCTTTGAGGAAATAATTAGTCAGTTTATCAGCCCAGCTGTCATTGTCCACTTTGTCTTTATTACTGATAAAATCATCATAAGAACTTATGAAAAGTTTTTTAGTTCTATCCAGTTCCGCCTGTGCAATTCCGAAACGTTTTAAACGCTCAGCTTCTGTGTATGCATCTTCAAAAGCTTCTAATGTTTTTCCTTTTTTGGCCGAAGCCGAAATATTAAAAGATGTATTTAATCTTGAAATAGGTTCAAAATATGTTTTTAAACCTAAAGCGGCACTTTGGTTTTTTAAGATTAATTCTTTAAAACGGTTGTTTAGAATACTGGTGTAAAAAGAATTCATCACGTTTTTACGGCTCAAAATACTATCTTTTACCAAAGGTTCATCCAAAACATATTGTAACGTAATCGCAGTTGAAGAAGCTTCTTTATCAGATGCTGTTCCAAAGTACAATTCGTCATGTTTTGGAATTTCTGTATAGGTTCTTGCGGTGGCTTTTTTAGCTAAAGGAATTCCAGAAAAAATAGTTTTTACCTTTTGTTCCATTGCTTTTACATCAATGTCTCCCACAATAATTACAGCTTGTAAATCGGGTCTGTACCATTTTTTATAATAGTTTCTCAATTCAGGATATTTGAAGTTATTAATGATATTTAAATCACCAATAACATCTCTTTTACTGTATTTTGAACCTTTGTACAAAACCTGGTCCGTCTGCATTTTTAAACGGAAACCGCTTGTACGGCGAGTTCTCCATTCTTCTCTGATGACACCTCTTTCAGCATCAATTTCTTCATTGGTTAATGAAAGAGAACCTGACCAGTCGTGTAAGACCCAAAGAGTAGAATCAATTAGTTTTTCATTGGAAACAGGAACCGTACTGATGTTGTAAACCGTTTCGTCCTGAGCGGTATACGCGTTGATGTCTTTACCAAAACTTACACCATTTTTTTCCAGCATTTTAATAATGCCTTTTCCTTTAAAATGTTCCGTTCCGTTAAACGCCATGTGCTCTAGAAAATGCGCCAATCCGTTTTGATTGTCATCTTCTAAAATGGCACCAACATTTTGGACAAAATAAAAACTCGCTCTGTCTTTTGGTTCTTCGTTATGCAGGATATAATAGGTTAGACCGTTTTTTAATTTTCCAGTCGTAACGTTTTTGTCCAGCGGAATCGTGGTTTTAAACTGCGAAAATGCGCCTTGAAAAGACAAGGCGATAATCGCAATGATGATATTTTTTTTAGTATTCATTTTTTTGAATTTTATCTTCTATTTCTTCTTATAAGTATAAAAGCACCGCCTAATATGATCAATAATGGAAAGATTCCGATAAACAAAATTTTGTCAATGAAAACTTGATTTGAAGTAATCGTGATTTTTTTGTCGGTTTTTTGAGGACGAGTAGTATCAATTGGGAATTGATAATTACTAAACCAGCTGAAAATATCGGTTACAAATTGAAAAGTTCCAGATCCACCACGGCTTAATTCGGCATTGCCCATAAAATCGGCATCTCCAGCAACAATTATTTTTTGTGTTTTACCATTGATGTTTCTCGTTAAAGCAGTTACAAGAGGAATTTCTTTTGAAGAAGGCTGTTTCTTTAAATCTTCTGAAATTGAAGTAATTCCTGCCTGAGATTCCCATGCTGGCTGCTTATTGGTTTTTAAAAGTGGCGTAACTTTAAATCCGGCATCTTTTGTAGTTGTAATACCACTGCTCCCTAAAAACGGAATTGGATTATTGATTTTACTTAATTTGATTACAGTAGAATCAACATTTTTTTGAAGCTCGGTTACTAAGAAATCAGGCGAATTTGTTTCACTTTCCTGTACTAAAGTCTTTTTTGTAAATGCGATTCCTAGTTTATCTGTAATCGCTGCTAAAGCTGAGTTGGTCTCAGGTTCTGCCAAAAGCATTAAGTTTTTGCCTTCATCAATATATTTAGTAATACGGTCGACAGCACCTTGACTTAATTGTGTTTTAGGATCCGCAATGATTAAAATAGTAGTTTCAGAAGGAATATTCTGCGCATTAATATCAACAGAAACAACGTCAAATCCTTGATTGATTAACGAGTTTCTAAATGTTATTTCGTTAAATCCAGTTTTATAATTTTTATCTCCATTTTTTTCAATACTGCGTTCCATATTTCCAGTTGCAAATACAATTTTTACAGGATTAGAAACTAAACGCTTTAATGAAGCGGATATTTCTTTTTCAAATGGTACTTTAAATAAGTCATCAAACATTCTTAGGAAGGTCTTTTTTCCGTTATATTCTACTGTTCTGACCACTCTATTTTGTTCAGGTCCTAAATCGATAATTTTTTTGATTTCTGTTGGAGAATATAATTTTTTAAGTTTCATACTCTGCGACTCGACCATTTTTTCGGCAAGCTGTTTGTCGTTTAATCCTGGATTTTGAGCATACAAAGCTTCATTTGTTGAAGTGTCGTAATAATAAACATATTCCATTTCTATTTGGGGCAAAAAACGGGTATATTTTGCAAAACTCGCAATATCAGAATTTTGAGAGTATGGCATTGCCATGTAATAATTAATATCTAGCAAGTTAACATAGGTCGTTATCTTAACAGGTCCTTCTATCTTATCAATAACATCTAAACTGCTCTTTGTTAGTGTATTGTCTTTATTTCTTGTCATATCTGTATAAAGCGTAAGAGGTGCTCTTGATGTGATATAGCCAAGCGATAAAACAATAGTGATTAAAAGAGTATATTTTAAAAGTCTTTTTGAAATGGTCTGCGCATCTCTTCCTGTTTGTAATTTGTAAATACTTAATACAATAAAAAGACTGCTTACTAAAACAAAATAAAATACATCTTTACTGATAATCAATCCTTCCAGCATTTCATTGGCACGCCCGGCGATTGAAAGGAAATAGGTAATGTCTTTTACGATTTCGACATCCTGCCAAAGTTTTCCAATAAAATTTAAACCTGCTAAAACGACAAGTGTACTTATAGCAGCCACAACTTGATAAGAAGTCAGGCAAGACATAAAAAGTCCTATTGCCGCATAAGTGCAAACCAACAGGTACAAACCAATTAAACCAGAAATGGCAAATTTAAGGTCGAGATTCTCAATAGAAAAATAAGCAATTGCAACCTGTAGTCCCAAAATCGCAATGAATAAAAGACAGTAAGCAGCAATAGCTAAATATTTTCCTAATACAATTTCTTTAATTTTAATGGGAGAAGAAAGCAAAAGCTTTATAGAACCGCTGTTGATTTCACGGCTTACCAATCCCATGGTCAAAAGAGGAACATACAGGTATAGGTAATTCTGCATTTCGGTATATAACCCGCTAAAGCCTGAAAAAACAATCTGTGATAAATTGTCCATGCTCTGACCGATTTTTTGTGCTTTTTCAAAACGTTCGATAGTATTGAAAAATTTCCAGCTTGACTGGATTGAAAATATCACTAAAACAACCCACGCAACAGGTGAGTAAAACATAGTGTTGAGCTCTGTTTTAGCAATTCTATATATTGTTTTCATTTGTTTTGTTTTTAAGAAAGTGTAGCGTTTTTAGAAGGGGCTTTTTTAGATAATTGTGCAAAAATCTCATCTAAAGAGACTTTTTCGAATTGAATTTCACGTAATTTCCAATCGTTATGAACGCTTAGGGAAACGATTTTTTCAGCAACTTCCTGCGTGCCTTCGAAAGTAATTTGTACTTTTTTTGGAGTAAGATATACAGCATTAGTAACTTCTGAAATCGCTGTTAAAGATTCAATTTTTGGCGGATTTTCAAAACTAGCCGTTAATTTATCTGCTTCGATATAATTATTAAAAGCATCCAAAGTATCTGAAAACACCATGTGTCCGTTCTCGATCATTCTGATATCCTGGCAGGTTGCCTGAACTTCAGATAGAATATGCGAAGAGAATATTACGGCTTTGTCTTTGGAGATTTTTTTAATTAATTTTCTAACTTCTAAAATCTGGTTAGGATCAAGTCCGTTTGTTGGTTCATCTAAAACGACTAATTTAGGTTCATGAATAATAGCCTGTGCAATACCCACTCGCTGACGGTATCCTCCAGATAGATTTCGGATTAAGCGATTGCTGAAATGTGAAATACCGCATTGTTCTTTGGCTTTTTCTAAAGCACTTTTTAAATCTTCTTTTTTTACATGACGCAGCTCTGCACAATGAATCAAATATTCATCTACTGTTAAATCTAAATGTAAAGGCGGTGTCTGCGGTAAAAAACCAATTAATTTTTTAGCTTCAACAGGATTTTCTTTCAGGTTAATTCCATCAATAAAAATATTACCGCTGGTTTGGTTTAGAACACCGCAAAGAATATTCATTGTAGTAGATTTTCCGGCACCGTTCGATCCTAAAAGGCCTAAAATTCTGTTTGTTTTAATCTCGAAATTTATATTTTGTATTGCCCAATCCTTACTATATTGATGCGACAAGTCCTCAACTCTTACAATTGTTGTTGTTTCCATAGTGATTTTTAAAATCGCAGGAATGAGTTTTTACAATTTCATTCCTGCGTTACTTTTAATGTTTAGTATCCTGAATTTTGGGTTAAAAAGGGATTTGAGCGAATTGCAGATTCTGGTATTGGGAAAAGACTGTCTGTAGAAGACCAGATTTTTCCAGCAGTTGCTCCAAGAACTTGATCTATAGTTCCAGTTCTTTTAAGATCAAACCATCTGTGGCCAAATTCTGCAAACAGTTCGCGTTCTCTTTCTGCAGCAATTAAGGCTGACAATTGAGTAGGATCTGTTAATGTAGTAGAAGGTAATAAAGCTCTGTTACGGATTACATTAATGTCTTCCTGAGCGCCAGTAATTTGGTTTAGTTTTACTCTAGCTTCGGCTCTAATTAAATAAAGTTCAGCTAAACGAAGTGCCGTTGAACGTTCTACTGGAGAAGCAACATAAGCATTTTTATATTTTCTAGGCGCTAAAAATGTTGTTCCGTCACTTGCTATTACGCTAATTGTCCAGTTAGTTTTTCTGGCGTCATCAGTTTCAAACATTGTGTTTCCTTTTCTAAGCATATAAGTTCCTGCTGTAGAGAACAAAGCAGCACCTTCATAGGTATAAGTAGTATTAAAATAAGGAATCTGCCATATTGCTTCGGTATTGTCAGCAATAAAAGGACTATTTGTTGCAGTTAACCCCGTTACCATTTTATAGGTTCCCGTTTGGCTGATTACATCACTTGCATAAGTTGAGGCTTCAGACCATTTTCCTAAGTAAAGGTTTACTCTGGCCAATAAAGCTTCAGCGGCCCATTTTGTAGCTCTAATTCGCAATGAATTATAAGATGTATAATTTACAGGAAGATCAGCCACAGCATCTGTCAAATCCAAAACAATCTGATTGTAAATTTCTGCTTGGGTGTTTTTTGGAGCCAAAGCGGATTTATCAACATTTGTGGTTAAAACCAAAGGGACTTCACCCCAAATATTGGTCATGTAAAAATAGCAGTAAGCTCTTAAAAATTTAGCTTCGCCAATCCAGTTTTTACTTTTTGCAGCACTTAATGTTTTACTTGCTGATATCCCTTCAATAACATTGTTGGCATTATAAACCGTTTTGTAGAATTCAGTCCACATAGAGCTTGTCGTTCCATCAGTGTCAATCATTTCATTAGAAGTATAAACATTTACCAGCTGCGTTTTTGGTATAAGCTCATCAGAAGTTTGTCCCAAAACATAATGCAGTGAACTATAATAGGTACTAACATTAATACTATTGTAAATTCCATTTACAGCAGCTTCTGCAGTAGGATCAGAAGCGTATATTGTAGCCGAAGACAATTCATTGCTTGGCAGATCAACGTCAAGCATTTCATCGCAACTCGTTAATCCCATTAAAAGAAAAAACGAAAATATATAAGAGTATTTTATAGAATTATTTTTCATGTCTTTTAGATTTAAAATGTAAACTGTGTTCCTAAAGTAATGGTACGTAACGGAGGTAAATTTAAACCTTGAGTTTCCGGATCAAACCCTTTATATTTTGTGAAGGTTACAAGGTTTTGCCCTTGTAATGAAACACGAATATTTTGGATGAATTTTTGCGTGTTTTGATCTAATGGAATGTTATAAGATGCGCTTACATTTTTAAGTTTGATGTACGAAGCATCAACAATTGTAGCTGTAGATCCTGCATAGTTAAAGAAACTAGCCTGGTAATTAGAGCTTAAAACATTGCCTTGCGCTAAGTAATCATTGTATTCATCAACTTGATAATTAGCAAGTCCGTAAGGATATCCTGGCTGTACTGCGATAGACGATAAGAGGCTTCTTCCTTCTTGTTTTACAAATTGGAACAAGAAATCAAGTGAGAATTTTTTATAACTGATAGAGTTTGAAATACCACCATAATATTTAGGATAAGACGGTCCATAGTATTTTCTATCTCCAGTTCCTGTCTGAGCAAATCCTGAAGAGATTTTTCCGTCTCCGTTAGCATCTTCAAATTGTGCAATTCCGTTTGCATTTACACCTGTAAAATTGTATAAATATCTACTGCTTAAAGGATTTCCAACTACATAAGTAGTGTAATAACTTGACGTTTCTATTCCAGGGAATGATAATAATTTGTTAGAGTTTTTAGAAATATTAAACGAAGTACTCCAGTTTAAGTTTTTATTACGGATGTTAGTAGTACTTAAAGTAAATTCGATTCCTTTATTTTCTACTTCTGCCGCTAAATTTGCTTGATAACTTGTAAAACCAGCTTGTGGACTAAGTGTTGCACTTACTAATTGATTTCCGGAACGATTTCTGTAGAAGGCCGCACTAAATGAAATTCGATCATCAAGGAAACCTAAATCTAAAGCTGCTTCAAACTTTTTAGTTACTTCCCATTGATAATTTGGATTTGCAATTCTTGTTGCTGTCATGGCAGCATTTCCATTTCCGTATGTTCCTGTTGAATAGGTATTTGCATAGCCGTAATCTCCAATGGCATCACTTCCAATTTCACCATAGCTGGAACGAAGTTTACCAAAACTCAGCCATGATTTGTCTCTTAAGAATTTTTCTTCTGTGAAAACCCAAGCAGCACCCACAGAACCAAAGTTTCCATAACGGTTATTTGCTCCAAAACGTGAAGAACCGTCTCTTCTGAAGTTGACATTCAGGATATATTTATTTAAGAAATTGTAGTTAATTCTACTGAAAATAGAAGCGTATTTATATTCAGATGTTCCGTTGTATGAAGTAACAGTTGCAGCAGTACCAGTAATACCAATAAGATTATCAGAACTGTAGCCAGATGTACTTACATATGATGGCATTTCTGATTTTCTATTCTGCCAAGAACCTCCAACCAGCGCTGTAAAGTTTCCTTTAAACAACGTAGTATTGTAATTTAATTGAGGATCGATGGTAAAATTGTTTGTATTGTTATTCGAAACGGTATAGGATCTTGAAGTATTAAGTGAAATATTATTTGTCGTATAATACACATTATTCATTCCAGAAGCTGGAAGGATTTGCTTTGAGATCATTTGTGCTCTTCCGTATCCTAAATCTGTTTTAAAAGATAATCCTTTAGCAATTTCGTACTGAATACTGAAACTCGTAATTAAATTGTTTCCTTTATCCTCAACTCTTCGGTCTAAAGCAGCAAGCGGATTTACATCACTAAAATAAGTCGGTGACCAGTAATAAGTTCCGTCTGCATTGTAAATGGTATGATTTGGCGCAGTAAGTACCGCATAATTCGTTATATCATAATAAGGCAATACATTTTTATCTGCAGCAAAAATAACTGAAGCTCCTATCTTTAGTTTTTTGTTGAAAGTATAATGATTGATATTAAAATTGGTAGAGAATTTATTGTATCCAAAATCTCCTGGTAAAACTGTTGTTTCTTTATGGTAAGCACTGCTTAATAAGAAATTAGTGTTTTCATTTCCACCTTTTAAGCTTCCTGAATAATCATTAAAATTAGCAGAACCGCCAATTAATTTTTTCTGCCAGTTTGTATAAGCATTTTGATCAAAAGCTGTTAATGCAATTCCGGTACTAAAGGCACTTGGGGTCGCATTGGCATTGGTCAAAGCTGTACGAAGCATATTTAGGTAAGTAGGCGTATCTAAGGTTTTTACCATATGCGCAACCTCAGAAATTCCTGAGTTTGCATTTAAAGTAAATACAGTTTTTCCAGATTCTCCTTTTTTAGTTGTAATAAGTACAACTCCGTTTGCACCTCTGGATCCGTATATCGCTGTAGCATCAGCATCTTTAAGGATTTCGATACTCTGAATATCATTTGGATTGATTACATTCAGCGGACTTGTGGCTTTTTGTGCTCCTCTAATAACACGATCCGATTGAACTTGTTCCTTTATATCATCAGAGATGTAAGGAACCCCATCAATTACATAAAGAGGTAAATTGTCTCCTGCTATAGAATTTGTACCACGAATGCTAATATTAATATTACTTCCTGCATAACCAGAAGTCTGTGTAACAAAAACTCCAGGAGTTCTTCCTTGTAAACTTTGCAGAATATTGGTTATAGGTTGTTTTTCAATATCTTCAGAAGTAATTTTAACAACTGATCCTGTTGAAGTTCTTTTAGTTGTTGTTCCATATCCAATAATTACAACTTCATCCAGTTTAGCTAAATCGGGCTGCATTTTGATAGTAATCGAAGTTTGGTTTTCGACTGTAATTTCTTGCGATTTATAACCTAAATAAGATACTTTTAAGATATGTTTTCCAGACGGCAATTCAATATAAAACTGACCATCAAAGTCTGAAACGCCTTGTTTATTACCGCCAACAACAGCAACAGATACTCCAGGCAAAGGCTGGCCGTTTTCATCTAAAACTTTACCATTAAGCATATAATTTGCTTCACTGTCATTTTCTGTTTTTGATACAACTGTTTTAGGAACTTCTTTTTTATAAATTACAACATTTTTGTCCACTTGTTTATAGACCAAATTTGTGCCTTGAAATACAGTGTTTAAAATATCACTAACAGTTCGACGACCACGCTGAGTAGTCACTTTTGGAAAATCTTTAATAATCTGTGGCTGATAGGCGAACAGTAATCCCGTTCTGTTTTCTATCGTTTTAAAAAGCGTTTTAATATCCTGATTATGCAGTTCAATGTCAACAGATATAGACTCTAAATTCTGACCGCTCATTTCGGTTGCGAAGATCATATGAGTGCCGCAGGTCAGCAAGAAAATGTGGAATAAACTGATTCGCATAATCATAATGGTTTTTTTTGACAAGTGAAAAAAAGACGAATTCTTTTCACTGTCAAACATGGTTGTTTTACAGCGTAATTTCATAAATTTGCTTGTTTTTTAATGGTTACTGGATTAATTGTTAAAAATCTCGGCCATCTGGTGTAGGAGCTGGATGGCTTTTTTAATTTAGTTTTGGTTAATTGGTCTTTGTTTTAAGGTTAATATTTATTTTCCAAGCTTTCTAAGTAGGAGGTTAGTCAGCTTCTTTACTCTTTATTCTTTATTCTTTACTCTTTATTCTTTATTCTTTCTCACAGCCTTTTCCGTCTAAAATAACGTTACCGGCTTTATTGTAACGATATTCGGTTTCGATAACACTGCTAATTACTTTTAGTACATGATCTAAATCTTCTTCGTTTAAGAAACTCGCTGTTATTCTGCAATTCTTAATTTTTTCGTTCGAGATAAAAATCTGTACTTTATATTTTTGAGCTATTAGAGAAACAGCTTCGGACATATTAAGATCATCAAGAATCAGATAATTGCTTTTCCATTCAGTTACAATAGCCGAACTGATATTGTTTTGTTCGAAGTTTAAAGTGCTTTTATTTACTTTAATCTGTTGATTTGGAGTAATTACACCATATACTTTTTCTACATCGCCAACTTGAACTTTACCGCGTGCAACTGTAACCTCTATATTTTCTGAAGAATTTTGAGCATTAATATTAAAAGCAGTTCCTAATACTTTAGTCTGAATTTTACCAGTATGTACAATAAAAGGTTTTTCTGTATTGTGTTTAATATCAAAAAAAGCTTCTCCAGTCAATGTAACTTCACGAGTTTTAGAATCAAAAGAATCTTTATCGTATTTCAGTGTACTGTTATCATTTAAAAGAACTGTACTACCATCTGGAAGGTGTACCAATTGTTTCCCGCTAAAGTCAATTAAAGTATTTTGGGCTACAACAGCAGGTGCTTCAGGTATAATAGTTGGAATTGTCGTTTTTTGTTTAAAGAACAACGAATTTCCCAAAACAATTAATAAAGCGATACTTGCCGCTGCGAAAAGCGATTGTAAAACCACTCTTGTTTTTCTCTTCGGATTTAAATCCACTACCTTAGGTTCATTCTGTGGTTTAGATAAAATGTACTTCAGAATATCATCACTCTGTTTTTTATCCATCACATCTGTAACATAATCACTTTTCAGCATCTCATGAATTTTTTCCTTCAGAAAATCATCATGCACGCCCTGCTGCATTATCTTCATCATTTGCTGCTGTTCTGCATCAGATAGATTATTTTGCAGATAGCCTTCAAATAACTCTTCGAACTTTTTTTGCTGCATTTGTCTCGTTAATTAAATTAGTACTTGTTTGTAAATGATAGTTTGGAGTTTTTTTTTTTTTTTCAGCCCTTCTAATTTTAGGGATAGGACACGTTTAAAAATGTCCCTTTTTATATAAAGACCATTAAAAAAAGGGGAGGGAGTAGTCGAAAGTGAAAAAAATGTAAAAAAAATGTAAAAAAATGTAGTTTTGAATCTTTTTGAAAGAAAAACCTTTAGGCTAAAACTTTAAAAATAGCAGTAATGACATGAACATATTCATGTATGGAGAAATTTTAAGACGTATAAATTTTAAAGCCTGAGCCATATGTTTTTTTACCGTCTCTGTTGAGATGCCTAAATCTTCGCCAATTTTTTGATGACTAAGGCCATCCCTTTTTGCCATTTGATAGACTTTTTGCTGCTGAGGAGGTAACTGCTCTACAATCTGGTTTAAAATTGTATTGTATTGTTCGTCTTTAATATTGCTGTCAGTATCAATAATACCTGTTTCTTTTTGATCGAATGGAGAAATTTGACTTGTTTCGCGAGCGATTTTTTTAATTGAATTGAATAAATGATTACGAGAGATTATATAAAGATAATTCTCAAAATGGGTTACTTCAACCAAGTTTTCGCGATTTTGCCAGATCTTCAAAAAGATGTCTTGAACAGCTTCTTCTGCTTGAATTTTAGATTTCGTAATTCGTAAAGCAGTCGAATAGACATTATTTTTATATTGATTGTACACATTTGTAAACGCAAGCTCGCTTCCTTGAGATAATTCAAGAAGAAGTTTTTTTTCGTCAATATTGAAATTTTGAGCCATGTTTTTGGTAACAATCAATTCAGCAATATTATTTATTTTTTTTGAATTGAAGATTATTTATCGATAACAAGCCTCGAAAAATGTTATTTTACCATTTTATGATTAAAATAATAAATTATTGTAAAAATAAGTAAGCCTCTTTTGCATAAGATTCAAAAGGTGCTTGTAGTGGTGTTTAACATATTGTAGGTTAAGTCTTGTTTTAATTGAAAATTGAGCAGAATACAATTAAATTTTCAATCTTTTTTGAAGTATATTTATAAAAAATATAGATTTGTCCTTTTTTCAGGCTCTTCTTTTTTTATCAGAAAATTATTCAATCTTTAATTTGATTTTTAATTATGAAAAAAAAGTTGTTTTTATTATTCAGCTTAAGCTGTAATGTGATTTTTTCGCAGACAGTCAAAAAACCTTTGGTTAGTGCTATAACTTTAAAGGATCTTAAAACAGATATGTACCAAATGGCTGGCGACCATTTTAATGGACGCGAAGCAGGTACTTTGGACGAATTAAAAGTCTCTATGTGGTTGGCAGAGAAGGCAAAAGAAGCCGGAATGTCACCTGCTGGTGATGATGGTACTTTTTTTCAATTTTTTGATTTATACCGACATCAGGTTACCAACAACACCAAATTTAAAATCGGTCAAAAAGAATTTAAATTATGGAGTGAAGTGCTAGTTGCTGAAACGACTACTAAAAAAGTGGAAGCTCCAATATTGTTTTTAGCTAACGCTTCTGCTGAAGAAATCAGAAAAGCAGATGTAAAAGGAAAAGCAGTTGTAATATTGGCTTCTAAAGAGGGAATTGCAGATAATATTTCTCTTTTTGAAAGACGTTATCCTGGTTTTGTCAAGCAGAAATATTACGAAGATTTAGCTTATAAAGGCGCGGCAGCCCTTATTATCGTTGCAGATGAATTGGGCGAAAAAAGCTGGTCTGAAGTAGAACCTCAAATGAAACGAGGTGTTTATGGTATTGAAGGTTACCGCGATAAAATGCCTGTTCCTCCTAGAATGCCTGCTTTTTGGGTTCATAATAATCAATTAGATTTTCTTAAAAACACAAAAGAACTTTTATCTGCCGAAGTAATTTCAGAAACCTATAAATATCCATCTGTAAACGTTGTTGGAAAAATTGAAGGAACAGATGCTAAATTAAAGAACGAATATGTTCTTTTCAGCGGCCATCAAGATCACGATGGCGTAAGGCAGAAATACGGACAAGATTCTATCTACAACGGAGCAGATGATAATGCAAGTACTTGTGTGGCTATGCTCGCTATTGCGAGAGCCTACAAGAAACAGCCCGCAAAAAGATCCGCTTTGTTTGTGTTTCATGGCTCAGAAGAACGCGGATTACTAGGTTCTAGTTGGTATGCATCGCACCCAACAGTACCTGAAAAAGATATCATTGCGGTTTTAAATGGTGATATGATTGGAAGAAATGATATCAATCAAGCAGCACTTTTAGGATCCAGCGACCCGCATCAAAATTCTCCTGATCTTGTGGCTGTAGCTAAAAAAGCCAATGATGAAGGGCCAAAATTCGAACTTGATAAACTTTGGGACAGACCGGAGCATCCTGAGTTCTTTTATTTTAGATCAGACCATCTGCCTTACGCTAGAAAAAATATTCCAGCAGTTTTCTTTACAAGTGTTTTGCACAGTCAATATCATACTCCAATGGATGAGTCGGAGAATATAGATTTTGTCAAACTGCATAAAATGACAGACTGGATGTATCGCACTGGCTGGATTCTATCGAATCAGACAGATCGTCCAAAAGTAATTCCGCAAAAAACAGAGAGATAATTGTTTATAAAATAAAAGAGAGGTGCTTGAGTAATTCAAGCACCTCTTTCACTGTCAATAAATCCATCTTTTATTGCAGTCGCTTAATATTTCATTTATTTAGATTCAGCTTTAAAAAGGTCATCTGAATTTTCGGTAATCGGGATATACAATCTTTCCCAAACATCGCTGTCCACCATGTCCCAGCTGTGTCCTTTTCCTTTAAGATCCTCAGCAAGCAATACAACTCCAGGTTCGATGATAAAAGTACTTCCGTCTGATACTTTAAATTTAATTTTGCCTTTTACCGTAATTACATATTGTTTTCTCGGTGCTGGATGGGCATTTTTTTCCCATTCTTCTGTTTTATTGCTGTACCAGAAAGAAGCAGTATTCATATGTTTTAAGGATGGAATTGAACCTTTTTCAAAGTAGCACGAACCGTCGGGTTTATTTACAAGGCGGTACGCAGGAATATCTGATTCTTCTTCCAAAGCTTTCATTTGGACTTTTTTGTGATCTTGTGCATAATTACTGTTTGCGGCCATAAGAAATGCAGTTAGGATAAATCCTTTTAATAGATTTTTCATTTTGGTATTAAATTTAAAAGTAATAATTATTTTTTGTAATTAATTTTAAACACATGGAAACATAGGTGATACAACCGTGTAAAGGCATTTCATCTGCATCAACACACATAGCATACTAGGTGTTAGAAACTAGTTTCTTTCTGTTTTCTTTTTTTAGATAAAGAGATAACGATGTTCCTATGTATTTAAAAATTTTTATTGAATGTAAACTGAATCATGAACCATCATTTTGTTGAAGAATGGTTTGTATTTCGCAACCAAAGCAAGATGTCCGTCAAGTTTACCGTAAGTTTCTAAGTCTTCGAGAGAATCAAATTCCATAGAAGCATTGTAAGTAAAAGAATTATCCATAACAGGTCTTGGCGTTGAATTGGCAGGTTTTCCGTAACGTACATTTTTTACATACGGAAGCTTTTTAAGTCCTTCAAAAAAGTTTTTGAAATCTTCGACTTGTTCTGGCGTAAGTTCAGGTTTAAGCCAGAAAAGCAGATAATGAAAATAAACCGTTTTGTGCTGAGATTCTGTTTCATTTGAAGTATTAGCCAATACTTTTGCTCCGGCTAAAGCAAGTGCTCCAGCGCTCGCTGATTTTATAATAAAATTTCGTCTTTCCATAATCGTAAAGTTTTAATTAAAGTCAATTCTGTATTTTAAAACATACTGCCATTTTCGATCTGAAACTGTGGCTAAGTTTGCATCATTCAAAGTATAAATAGGACGATTTTGAGCATCAAAAGTTAATCGTGAAGACATGCCGTTCATCAGTAAAGAAATTCCCGCATCATAAGTCAGCGCTTTATCGTGAAGTCCGTCAAGATCAGAAAGCATCACACTTCCCGCCGGCTGTAACTGAAGGCTGTTTTTAGCTTTATTAAAATAAGGAAGTGTTCCACCGACTTGTACATAATAAGTGTTTCCGGTTCCTATAACAGGAGAATTATTTCCAGCTCCATTCAGACTGCTTACAGAAGTATTTACACCGCTTGCGGGATTGCTAACTCCAGAATAACGAACATAATTTGGCCCGTAATTATTATTCATTGCCATGGCATAAGCACTGAAAGAAGTACCGCGGTCTTTGTTAATTGGCGTATCGTAGAAAAGGTCAACAGCAAAACTTTTTTCGTCATCATTAATAGTCGTTTTTGCTTCATCTAAATGCCATAGTGCATTGTGCATATATTCAAAACCAGCTCCTAACGCCAGAACTTTCTTTTTACCATTATAAGTGCCAGAATGGAATGGAGAAGAATTGTTTTCAGAATCAAAGAATTCATATTTGAAATAACCAGAGTAATCTTTATTTGGATGTGTTTTGCTAAACGTTGCAAGATTATATTGCGGATCAGCACTTACATTCCTATAAGGATCGGCAATAACCAAACGATAATCTAATTTTCCTATTTGTCCTTTAGCATAAACACTCAATTCTCTTACCGTTTCGTCTGATATACCAGCATTTCCCGTTGCATAAGATGGCAGATCGTACAATAAAGTATTCAAAGGCCCAGTGGTAAATCGGGATAAACCTCTCCAAGTTGATCGCCCTGCACCGGCAGCAATGATATCGTTAAATTTATATTCAGCATAAGCGTCTAAAAGTTCAAATGCAGGAGTAGTTTTAGAAGCGACGTTTACATTTGTTAAACCACCTTGTAATACAAATGTGAATTTTTCTGTAGGCTGATAAGACATTTTTACCCTAACTCTT
Organism: Flavobacterium panacagri; assembly: GCF_030378165.1. Lineage (NCBI taxonomy): Bacteria > Pseudomonadati > Bacteroidota > Flavobacteriia > Flavobacteriales > Flavobacteriaceae > Flavobacterium > Flavobacterium panacagri. The sequence continues at coordinate 5,168,274 of NZ_CP119766.1, read as the reverse complement.
CGTAATGATAAATCAGAAATACTGTTGACTTGTTCGCCGTTTACCAAACTTCCTGGGTTAAGTTCTGCATAACGAGCCCAAATTTCTGTGTAACCGCTAAATGAGATCGAACGTGTTTTTTCATCGTTTAAATATTTGGTTAAAGTTGGGTTTCCAAAATCATTCTTTTTTTGAGCATTAATTGTATTGATAAACCCTGCAAGCAGAGTAAAACACAATCCAATTTTTAAATAATTTGTTTTCATGTATAGTTAAAATTTACATTTTGTTCTGGTAGTGATCACTACTTGTTTTTGACTCGACAAAGGTAGATTCAGGATACACTTTGGGTTATTAGAAAAGTATTAGAAAGGCTATAGAATGTTATTAGAAATTGATTTGTTTTTGTTTTAAAGTACTGTAAAACAGGGTGTTTTGTATTTGTTTGAAATGTGAGACATTTTAACCTGCTATTAGAAAAAGAAAATATTGTCGTAAATTTGACTTCGATTTTAAAAGGAACAGACAGAGATGAAGATCTTAATTGTGGAAGATAACAGCAGGGTTTCGGCTTTGCTGAAAAGAGGATTAGAAAGTCAGGGATATCAGGTATATATTGCAGAAGAAGCAGAGGAAGGACTTATCCTTTTAGAGAAAATTGATTTTGAATTAATCATTACCGATATTATGCTGGCTGGAATGGATGGCATTACTTTCTGTAAAAAGATCCGTCAATCCGGAAAAAAAATCCCAATCATTATGCTTACCGCTTTAGGAACCATTGATGAAAAGATTGAAGGTTTTGATGCCGGCGCAGATGATTATCTCGTAAAACCTTTTGAAATAAGAGAACTTTATGCCAGAGTTAAAGCTTTATTACAGCGTAAAAATGATGCTGTTTATACTGTTGAAGAAACTTCTCAAATCACGTATAATGATCTTGTTCTGGACAAACGAACCAAAGTAGTTTACAGACAAGGAATAACAATTAATCTGACTCCGAAAGAATTTAATTTACTCCATTTTCTGATGCAGCATCCGGAACGATTGCTTACTCGCGATGAAATTGCCGATAATGTCTGGGGAAATAATTTTGATACAGGAACCAATTATATAGATGTCTATATTGCTTATTTGAGAAAGAAAATAGACAAAGATTTTGATCAGAAACTAATTCATACCAAGGTGGGAATGGGATTTATTTTAAGCAATAAAATATGAAATTAGTAACCCGAACTGCCCTCGCTTATGCTATTTTAACAGCTTTTATTTTATTCGTATTTGCGTACAGCGTCTATTTTGTTTCCGAAAAAAACAGAAAAGATGAATTTTTTGATCGTCTGGATTATAAAATAACCTGGCGTGCCGAGTTTATATTTGATGCCCAAATCAACAAAGACCTCATTAAATTTCTGCATACTAAAAATAAAAAGGTATTAAACGAAGCCGATATAAGTGTTTATGACAGCAATTTTAATATTTATTTTTCGGATAATATGCCACCGCTTGGCAATCAAAAAATATTAGAGACTATAAAAAAGAATAAATCCTTAAACTGGGCAGATGAAAAATACCAATATCGAGGTATTTTATACAAAGACAATAATAAAGAATATTATATTGTTGGAAGAGCAATAGATGTAACCGGTTTGAACCACATTAATGCTTTTAAAGAAAATGTACTTTATGTATATTTTATTTCGATTGTTCTGGTTTTCATTATTGGTTTTGGGTTTTCCTATTATACCCTAAAACCGTTGAAAGATATTATTTTTCAAATCAGGGATATCTCCGAACATAATTTGAACAAACGAATTGTGGTTCCAAAAGCCAAAGACGAGCTTTATGAACTGACACAGACTTTTAATACGACTTTCAACAGATTAGAAAAATCCTTTAACAATCATCGAAATTTTGTGACCACTATTTCACATGAATTTCGAACGCCTCTTTCTATTTTGATTGCCGAAATTGAACTGGGAAAAGAATTGAATCAGACCATTGACGATTATAAAAAATCATTGGATAATGCTTTAGAAGAAGCCAATCATGTATCGCAGCTTTCGACAGCACTTTTAGATTTTGCAAGGGCGAATTATGATGTCTCACAAATCAAGATGTCGCCAACCAGAATCGATGAAATTTTGGTCGATGCCAAATTAAATCTGATCAATAAAAAAGAGGTAAAATACAAGATTGGAATAAGTTATACCAATTTGGGCGATACCGATTCTAGTGTTTACAATTATACTGGAAATCCATATCTGCTGCAGATTGCTTTTTCAAATATTATGGAAAATGCGTGTAAATATTCTGAAAATCATTCTTGTAATGTAGAGATTAACGCTTCATCAGAAAAAATTACATTAACTTTTTCAGATGAAGGAATAGGAATCCCAGAAGCCGATCTTGAAAAAATCTACAACTTATTTTATCGAGGCAAAAACAAAGATCACGAAAATGGTTACGGCATCGGATTGTCTATTGTAAAACAAATTATCAGCCTGCACAATGGTTCAATTGAAGTAACTTCTACTGTTGGAAAAGGAACCACTTTTACAGTTATGCTGCCATTGCAATAATTACCAGTTTCCTTGTAAACCTTCTTTTAATGCGCTGTTGTATTTTTCCAAATCAAAACTGTACAAATCAGGTGCTTTGTGCGCGCCGCCTTTACGAGATTCGTCTAGTTTTGTGAGGATATCGTAACGCAGAATTTTTCTGTAGAAATTACCGCGGTTCAGTTTTTTTCCTAAAATACCTTCATATAATTTCTGTAATTCGGGCATCGTAAATTTCTCAGGAAGAAGATTGTATCCAATAGGATGATTGTTTAATTGTTCCCGAAGTGTTAGTAGCGCTTTGTCATAAATACTTCGGTGATCCATCATAAAATCAGGAAGATTATCTATTAAATGCCATTCAACAGCACTCGAAAATTCATCAATTACGAGTTTTACCTGCGAATGTTCTGCCAAAGCATAATATCCAATCGAGATAAAACGCTGTTTGTACCAAATATCATCATCATAGTCCGCAAAAGCATCTTCAGAACGATTACGATCTCCAAAAGTATGAAACTGATGCAGGTAAATATTTTCAGTTCCAGTTCTATCTTTTAAGATCCGAACCGCAGCTTCATCCACATTTTCCGTCTTTTTTACATAACCGCCAGGCAGTCCCCAAGATTCCATGTCCTTCATTTTTAAAAGCAGCACATACAGCGAATTTTGATGAAAACTAAAGATAACACTATCAATAGAAAGTGTCGGAATATATTTTTGCCAAGCCTCTTTAGACTCGATTTCGAGAAATTTTTTGAAATCCATGACGGTATAATTAGCTTCAAATTTAAACTTTTTAATCCGTACGAGTCAAATTGTCTAAGTTTTTTCTGTCTTTTTAAAACACGTCACAAATTTTGTCTTTGATGTGTTTTTTTTATTTCTCCTTCCAAAACGTTTTTACATTTTTCTCATTTTCCAATCTATTTTTTTCAACAATTACAAGACTTTACGCAAACGAGGTAGTGGTTTTTTAAGTGTTTGTTTGACAATTAAGAGATCTGTCTTGATTGTTGTTTTTATGGAATTTATAGATGGGTTTTTATGCGATATTGAAAATATTAATACCATTTATTTGCTGAAATGAGAAATAGTAATTAATATTGCTTCATTATGAAGCAATGAAAATTTCATAACAAAAACCTAACTTAAACTACTCATGAAAAAATTAATTATTTCCACAATCTGTCTGGCTTTTTTTCCAGCTTTTGAGGCTTTTTCACAAGAAGACAACAAACAGCAAAAAGCTACAGATTCAATTAAAAAAACTACCAAAATTGTAGAATCAGACACTAAAGAAGAAAAAAATAGAAATGTTATGCTTAATGCGGCGAACAACACTGGCCCGCGTGATGTAAATATCGGGTTGCCGTCAACTGTGGGCGGTATCACGATTCAGGAAAATGATTTACCAGTGGTTTATTATTTCTGGCCGGAACTGCCAAACCGTACTTGGAGACAAAGCACGAGTTTAGGACGCACTGGATTATTAAAAATTGGAGAAGCAGCCATTACGACCGGAGATTTAGGTTTTGCCGTTAATTCTTATACCAAATTAGGGACAGATAAACTGGAAGTCGTGGGGAATTTTTCAGGTTCTAGTTTTGGATGGATGAAAGGCGACCTAAATGTTTCTGGGCCATTAGCAAAAGGCTGGTCGTATACAATGGGCGCTTATGCCAATTTTGATCCAAACTCTTTCGATTTAAAATTTGCCAAATATTCAGATCGTACACAAATTTACAGAGCAGGTTTAACGAAGAAATTCAATAACGGAAAAGGACAAATCAGCTTTTTGTATAAATATGCCAATTCAGCTTCGTTAACAAATTATGCTGTTTTTAGATACAAAGAAGGTGGAAGAGTCGAAGAATACAACGACTTTAGAATTGGACGTGATTCGTATATCGTGAATGACGGAATCATGAAGTTTAAAGACATCATGACGGGTGAAACGAAATTTGCTGATATGGGCGGAAGCGATGCTGCATCAACTTCTCACACTTTTGATATCTTAGGAAATTATGATTTAGAAAATGATTGGAAATTTAATTTCTCGACTCGTTTTCGTTATGCCGAAGCATCTCAGTTAATTGCCATTCCACTAGGAATTTTTCAAGCGACTGCAGCAGATAATTTCACATACAAATCTACTGGTAATGCTTATGTTGGGAATGTAAATTCAATGCTGGGATTATACACAGACGGAACACCTACAAAAACAGCGTTATCTAGATTTGAAATCACTAAAAATGTAGAAAAACACCAATGGAGATTTGGTTTAATGGAATACTATTACCAAGTAGATGATTTTACGTCAAGCCGTTCTTTTTTTAATCAAACAGTAAGCGCAAACCCTGATAAATTGGTTCGTAACACACCAGGCGGAACTTCAAACACAGATGCTGACGGATTTTACAACTACAATGTTGGAGGTGAATACCACAATGGTTTCGAAAACAAATTATCTGGATATTTCTCGGATAACTGGACTATTACAGACCGTTTGAGTTTAGCTTACGGAGTGAATTTAAGATACCACAAATTAAAAGGAGATTATTACTTAACACCACGAACACCAGATTTAGTTTTTGATCCAAGTCAGAAAACCTATTTTGATAACAATTGGTTTCATTTAGGAGGTTCGATCAATGCGGTTTATAAAGTAACCAAAAGAGCCGGAGTTCTAGCCGACTTTACCTACACCGAAAAAAACGGACAGTTAGAAAGTTATTCTGGAGCGGTAGCACCTAATAATGCGAAATCAAAAAGTCCTTTGGCAGCGTTCGGATTGTATTTCAATCATGATAAATTCAGTATCGTTTCTCAGGCAACTTATTTAACTAGAAATAATTATTTAGCAAGATTAAATTTAGTGAATCCGGCAGATGCTACTCAGTCAGAAGTAGCAACGGTTTTCTACGATATCCAAACTTTAGGATGGACAACAGATATTGTGGCAACGCCATTCAAAGGATTTAATCTGCATTATCTAATTACGTTCCAAGATCCAGTTTACAAAAATTATGATTTTGCTGCTTTTGGAAACAACTATTCTTATAACGATAAAAACGTATTGGAAATTTCTAAAGTTTTAATGGAAATTGATCCAAGTTATACGTATAAAGATTTCAAATTTTGGGCGAGTTTCAGATACTTCAGCAAGCAGTACGCGAACCAGACCAATGCCTTATATTTTGCGCCAAGATGGGAAACCTTTGGAGGTGTAAACTACAAAATCAACAATCATTTTGATATCGGCTTGACCGCAGTAAACTTCTTGAATCAGACAGGAGCAAAAGGAACAATCAACGGAGCAGAATTAATTACAGATGCTTCAGGTTATTACGATCAGCTTTTGGTTGGATCATACATTCGTCCATTCACTTTAGAAGCGTCACTTAATTTCAGATTCTAAATTTCATTCTATGAAAAAAATAGTCATAACTGCCGCTTTCGCTTTTTTTCTAAGCGTAACGATGCAGGCACAACAAGGAAATTTTACTATTGTTAAAAATAATAAAGGTGCAGATTTGGGATATTCTCCTGAATCTGGCATCAAAATATTGACGGTTAACGGAAAAAAGTTTAAGGATTTAAATAAAAACGGAAAGCTGGATAAATATGAAGATTGGCGCCTTTCGGCAGATGAAAGAGCCAAAGATTTAGCTTCCAAAATGTCCGTTGAACAAATCGCGGGATTGATGCTTTACAGTCGTCATCAGGCTTTACCAGCTGGAGTTTCGGGTTATAATGCAGGGACTTACAACGGAAAAATATTTCCAGAAAGCAATGCCAAAGCTTCCGATTTAACCGATCAGCAGAAAGCCTTTTTAAAAGAAGATAATCTGCGTCATGTTTTAATTACAAGTGTTCAGACTCCAGAAACGGCCGCTTTGTGGAATAATAATATGCAGGCTTTTGTGGAAGGAATCGGACTTGGAATTCCGAGCAATACGAGTACAGATCCACGCCATACGGCAAATGTAACTTCTGAGTTTAATGCTGGAGCAGGAGGAACCATTTCTATGTGGCCAGACGGATTGGGAATGGCTTCGACTTTTGATCCAAAAATTGTAGAACAGTTTGGACAAATTGCGGCTAAAGAATATCGTGCGTTAGGAATTGCAACAGCACTTTCGCCACAAATTGATTTAGGTTCTGAACCGAGATGGTATAGAATTTCAATGACTTTCGGCGAAAGCCCGGCTCTAACAAGAGATATGGGAAGAGCTTACATTGACGGATTCCAGACTTCTTACGGAAAAGACGAAATCAAAGAGGGTTGGGGTTACAAAAGTGTCAATGCCATGGTAAAACACTGGCCGAGTGGTGGTGCTGAAGAAGGCGGACGAGACGGACACTGGGCTTACGGAAAATTTGCGGTTTATCCAGGAAATAATTTACAGCAACATATTGATCCCTTTATTAATGGTGCTTTTAAACTGAAAGGAAAAACAAGCAAAGCTTCGGCAGTGATGCCTTATTATACCATCACTTTTGATCAGGATAAAAAATACAACGAAAATGTAGCCAATGGTTACAGCAAATATATTATTACCGATTTACTTCGAGATAAATACGGCTATGACGGCGTAGTCTGTACCGATTGGTTAGTAACGGGTGACGAAGGAAAAACACCGAATCTTTTTGCAGGAAAACCTTGGGGAGTGGAGAATCTTTCTATAAATGACAGACATTACAAAGCAATTATTGCGGGAGTAGATCAGTTTGGAGGGAATAATGATAAAATGCCAGTTTTAGCAGCTTATGAAATGGGCGTAAAAGAATTTGGAGAATCTTTTATGAGAGCTCGTTTCGAAAGATCGGCTGTTCGTTTGTTGAAGAATATTTTCAGAGTTGGACTTTTCGAGAATCCTTATTTGAATGTAGAAGAAACGAAAGCAGTTGTGGGAAATCCTGAATTTATGAAAGCAGGATATGAAGCACAATTGAAATCGGTTGTTTTATTGAAAAACAAAACAGCGGTTCTGCCTGTAAAAGAAAAGAAAACGGTTTTTATTCCAAAGATTTATACGGCTTCAACCAAAGATTGGTGGGGTGTTGCGAGTCAGCCAAAATTAGAATATCCAGTAAATCTGGAATTGGTTAAGAAATATTACAATGTTACTGAAAATCCTTCAAAAGCCGATTTTGCCATTGTTTTTGTAACGAGTCCGCTGAGTTTAGAAGGCGGTTATGATTTGAAAGACAGACAAAACGGAAGCAATGGTTATGTACCGATTTCCCTTCAATACGGAACTTACACCGCAACGGAAGCCAGAGCGAAAAGTATTGCGGCCGGAGATCAGGTTATCGATCCAACGATTAAAGACAGAACCTATAAAAACAAAACCGTTACCGCTGCCAACACTATGGATTTGAGAACGATTCTCGATACCAAAGATATGATGAACGGTAAACCGGTTATTGTTTCGGTTACTGCTTCAAAACCAATGATTTTTAATGAATTCGAAAAACAGGTTGACGGAATTGTATTGAATTTCGGAGTTTCTTCTCAGGCTGTTTTGGATATTATTTCAGGAAAAACAGAACCTTCAGGATTACTTCCGGTTCAAATGCCAGCGAATATGGAAACGGTTGAAAAACAATTTGAAGATGTTCCTTATGATATGATTCCACACAAAGACTCTGAAGGGAATGTTTATGATTTCGCTTACGGATTGAACTGGAAAGGAGTTATTAAAGATGCCCGAACAGAGATTTACAAGAAGCAGTAATTTTTTTAATGCCACGAAGGCGCTAAGGCGCAAAGTTTTTTCGTTTCACGCTCCCGATAGTTATCGGGATTAAAAAGATTTAAGCAGATGAGCGCAGATTATTAATTCAAATCTGCTCAATCTGCAGAATCTGCGGGAAATTTTAATTCAACACAGACTTAAAGTTTTTCTAACAAGTAGTAAATCGACAATATTTGTCAGACTGAGCGAAGTCGAAGTCGCTCAAAGATTTGAAAGATTTTAAATGAAAAATTGTATGGTGGCAAAAACTATAAAATCTGCAGAATCTGCTTAAATCTTTTTAAAATCTGCGTGAAATAAGAAAAACAGTAAAAGGATGAAAAATAAAATAAAGATATTATTAGTGTTTTGTTTGCTTTTAAGCATTTGCTCTCAAGCACAATCCACATCAAAAAAATCATTTTCGAAAGATTTAGTGGTGCCGAGAATGCGTGTGATAGTCGACAATGATTTTAGCGGTGATCCCGATGGTTTGTTCCAATTGATGCATCAGATTTTATCGCCTTCGGCAGAAATTCGAGGTATAATTGGGTCACATTTAAAACCGGATGATGGTTTTGATTCTTCTTCAGAAACAGCAACAAATGCTGTGAAAAAAGTAAAAGAATTTTTGGAAGTCATGAAACTTCAGAATTCTTTTCCAGTTTATGAAGGTTCCAATTTACAATTGAAAGATGCTAAAACGCCAAATATTTCAGAAGGAGCAAAGGCGATTGTAAAAGAAGCGATGCGAGATGATGTGAAAACACCGCTTTATGTAGTCTGTGGCGCAGGTTTGACAGAAATTGCAAGTGCCTATTTGATAGAACCTAAAATTGCAGATCGTCTTACTCTCGTTTGGATTGGTGGCCCTGAATATACTGATTTGGCAACACCGCCGCCAGGATATACTTCGCTGGAATACAATTTAGGAATTGATATTACAGCAGGACAAGTGGTTTTTAATGATTCGAAAATTCCAATCTGGCAAGTACCGAGAAATGTCTATCGCCAGACTTTAATGTCTTATGCTGAATTGTTTTTAAAAGTAAAACCACAGGGAAAAACTGGAGAATACCTTGCTGAAAAAATAGAAAGCCTCATGAAACGAGTACAGCAATTTAATCTTCATGTTGGCGAAACTTATATTATGGGAGATAGTCCGCTGGTTTTATTAACTGCGTTGCAATCTTCTTTTGAAGCCGATCCAAGTTCGAGTTCGTATGTTTTAAAACTATCGCCTACAATCAATGCACAGGGACTTTATGAAACCAACCATAACGGGAGAAACATCAGAGTCTATACTCAATTGGATACTCGTTTGATGTTTGAAGACTTCTTTGCCAAACTTCAGTTATCTAAAATCTAACTAAAAAACATATTGTATGAAAAATCAAATGACGCTTTTATTTGCTTTCTGCATGCTTTTAGGAACCACTTTAAGAGCACAGGAAACGATAAAATTATATCAGGAAAAAGCACCGGGATCTGAAAACTGGACACAAAAAGAAGCTGAGATGTACTCAGATTTATTTAAAACCGAAGTAGTCTACAATGTAACCGATCCGACTTTAATTGTTTACCAAGTTCCAAAAGGAGTTAAAAATACAGGAACGGCTATTGTGATTGCGCCTGGCGGAGGATTTCAGAGTTTATCAATCAACAGAGAAGGAAAAGAACTGGCCGAAATTTTAAGCAAAAAAGGAATTACCGCTTTTGTTTTAAAATACCGTCTCAACAAAACAGAAACCAACGATCCAGCAAGAGAAATGATGGATAAATTAAAAGACAGAGCAGCTTTTGAGAAAAACTCTCTGGCAACAATTCAGCTGGCTGCGCAGGACGGAAAAAACGCTTTGAATTATGTTCGTGCTAATGCATCAAAATACGGAATTGATACTAAAAAAGTGGGGATAATTGGTTTTTCAGCTGGAAGTACTGTGGCAATGGAAACGGTTTTAGACAACAAACCAGAACAGCTTCCAGATTTTGTAGCGAATATTTACGGCGGCCCAAGACCAGAACTTTTAAGTGTTCCTGCTCCAGATAAAAAGATTCCGATGTTCGTCTGTGCAGCAAGTGACGATCAGTTGAAATTGGCTCCAAGAAGCATTCAAATGTATAACAAATGGCTGGATGCTGGTCAGACAGTTGAATTACACATGTACTCAAAAGGCGGACACGGTTTTGGAACTGGAAAACAAAATTTACCAGTTGATTCCTGGGAAACTCGTTTTGAAGAATGGCTTTCGCTGGAAGGATTTTTAACTAAATAAGGACTTAATAAAACTATATATTATGAAACATACAATTATAAAAACAGCCAGAGTAACGCTTTTGACGGCGTTAGTGCTTTCTAATTTATCATGGAATACCATTCCGAATGATGAAACGAATCCGCCTCTTGTTACGATTAAAGGGTTTACGTTTGCTGATTTCAACAGAAACGGAAAATTAGATTCTTGGGAAGATACACGCCTTTCTGTTAATCAGAGAATTGATGCGATTATCAAGGAAATGACCAATGCAGAAAAAGTTGAATTACTAATCGGAACAGGAATGCCTGGAATCGAAGTCTTAACAGGCCCAGTAGGCGATTCAAAACAGGGATTGGTTCCTGGCGCAGCAGGGGGAACTGCAGCCTTTGAACGATTCGGTATTCCTGCAACGGTTGTAGCCGATGGGCCGGCAGGTCTGAGAATTGCGCCAACCAGAGAAAATGATTCAAAAACCTATTATGCAACGGCATTTCCGGTTGGAACAGCTTTAGCTTCTACGTGGAATAAAGCGCTTTTGGAAGAAGTGGGTAAAGCAATGGGAAATGAGGTTAAAGAGTATGGAGTTGATGTTTTATTGGCACCGGCCTTGAATATTCACAGAAATCCATTGAATGGAAGAAACTTCGAATATTATTCTGAAGATCCCTTAATTTCAGGGAAAACAGCGGCAGCAATTGTAAACGGAATTCAGTCACAAGGCGTTGGAACTTCGATTAAACACTTCGCCGTAAATAATGAAGAAAGTAACCGTTTGACAATCAATGCACACGTTTCAGAAAGAGCGATTAGAGAAGTTTATTTGAAAGGTTTCGAAATCACGGTTAAAGAATCTGATCCGTGGACAGTGATGTCTTCTTACAATAAATTAAACGGAGAATATACTTCTGCGAGAAAAGATTTATTGACAGACGTTTTAAGAAACGAATGGGGTTACAAAGGAATTGTAATGACAGACTGGTTCGGTGGTTTCCCAGGATTCGAATCGATTCAAAAAGGTTCTAATTCAGATGTTGTCAAACAAATGATTGCCGGAAATGATTTACTGATGCCGGGAATTCCTGTTCAGAAAAAAGCATTATTGGAAGCTTTAAATTCTGGTAAATTGTCTCAGGAAGTAGCCAATACTAATGCGAAAAGAATTTTGGAATACATTTTCCGAACACCGACTTTTGCTAAATACAAATACAGCGATAAGCCAAACTTAACCAAAAATGCAGCAGTAACCAGAAATGCGGCTGCAGAAGGAATGGTTTTGCTTAAAAATGAAAAAAATGCATTGCCTTTCGCTGACAAGCAAAAAGAGGTTTCTTTATTTGGAGTTACTTCATACGCTTGGATTACAGGCGGTACAGGAAGCGGAAGTGTAAACAACAAACATACGGTTTCTCTTTTAGAAGGTTTAACGGCTGCAGGTTATAAACTAGACAAAGAATTGGTTGATTTATACCAGCCACACGCAGAAAAAGAAGTAGCAGTTGAAAAAGAAAACAGAAAAGCAAGAGGAATTTTAGCTTTGCCGGAAAGACTTCCAGAACTAAAAATGGACGATGCTTTTATCGCTAAAAAGGCAGCAAGTTCTGAAATTGCCTTTGTAACGCTTGGAAGAAATTCTGGAGAAGGCGGAGATAGAGTGGTAGACAACGATTTTAATATGGCAGACGAAGAAATTCTAATGCTGGATAAAATCTCAAAAGCTTTTCATGATCAAGGGAAAAAAGTAGTTGTGATTTTAAATATCGGTGGTGTAATCGAAACCGCTTCTTGGAAAGATAAAGTAGATGCTATTTTATTAGCTTGGCAGCCAGGTCAGGAGGGCGGACATTCTGTTGCAGATGTGGTTTCAGGAAAAATTAATCCGTCTGGGAAATTAACGATGACTTTCCCAGTGAAATATTCGGATACTCCTTCGGCGAAAAACTTCCCTGGAATTCCAGCTGATAATCCGCAGGAAGTAACTTATGAAGAAGGTGTTTATGTGGGATACCGTTATTTTAATACGTTCAATATTAAACCTTCATACGAATTTGGTTTCGGAAAATCCTATACTTCTTTTGAATATACGGATGTGAAATTGAGTTCATCATCATTCAAAGATAAACTGACGGTTTCTGTTACGATAAAAAATACAGGAAAAGTTTCTGGGAAAGAAGTTGTACAAGTATATCTTGCAGCTCCTTCAAAATCTATTGATAAACCGAAAGAAGAATTAAAAGCTTTTGCTAAAACAAAAGAATTAAAGGCAGGCGAGAGTGAGACCTTAACATTGACTTTATCGCCAAAAGATCTGGCTTCTTTCTTAGAAAATAAAAGCGCTTGGATTGCCGAAGCTGGCGAATATAATGTACTGATAGGAGCCTCTTCATCAGACATTAAGAAAACAGCAAAATTTTCGGTTGCAAAAGAAATAACAGTTGAGAAAGTGAAGAAAGCTTTCGAATTAGATTCGAAGTTTACAGAGCTTAAACCTTAATTGATTATCGTTTGGTTAGTTAGTGAAAAAGGGCTGTTTCGATTTAGAAACAGCCCTTTTTACCGATGAGACATTCCTACGGAATGATTGAAATACAACTTCGATGTTCCATCGGAACATTTCATTGGTAGAAAATTATAATGATGTCATTGTTTTACGTTCCGTAGGAACGTTTGTTTTCGCCATTTTACCGACGAGACATTCCTACGGAATGATTGAAATGTAGCTTCTATGTTCCATCGGAACATTTCATTGGTGGAAAATCATGATGTTGTGATTTTTTTACGTTCCGTACGAACGTTTGTTTTCGCCATTTTACCGATGAGATATTCCTACGGAATGATTGAAATGTAGCTTCTATGTTCCATCGGAACATTTCATTGGTAGAAAATCATGATGTTGTGATTTTTTTACGTTCCGTAGGAACGTTTGTTTTAGCCATTTTTACCGACGAGACATTCCTACGGAATGATTATGTTTTTATTTGATATTGTTATGCAACCAATTATTAACGTCGTCAAACATTTGCTGATTTACAGTATGTCCTTCTTCATATGAATGAAATTCAGGATTTAGATTTTTAGTTTTAAGAAATTCCAAAGCATCAGTTGCATATTGGTAATTTAAAACGGCATCTTGTTTTCCGTGCGAAATAAAAATTTTGAGTTTTTCCAGACGTTTTTCAGCAGCCATAAAAGGTTTTATTTCTGGAAGTAGTCTGCCGCTCATTACAGCAATTCCGCTTATTTTTTCTGGAGCAGTCAGTGCAACGCTGTAACTCATAATACCGCCTTGACTAAATCCCATTAAATAAACTTGTTTAGAGTCGAAAGAGATTTCGGTTTTTAAGTCTTCGATAAAATCGATGAGCATTTTTCTAGCGTTTTCTGCCTGCTGTTCGTTGATTTGAGGTCGTCCTGTAGAAAAATCCACTTGAAACCAAGCAAAACTATTCGCACCAAAAGTCAATGGGCCTCGAGCCGAAACCACCACAAAATTTTCTGGCAGATTAGGAGCAAAAGAAAATAAGTTCTGTTCATTGCCGCCCACGCCATGTAGCAGAATCAGCAAGGGTGGATTTTCTGTTTTAATTTTAGGCTGTCTGATTAAATAGTGCAGTTTTGTATTTTTTGTATCTGAATTCATAATCGTAAAACTAAAGATGGAAATTGAAATAAGGATTCCAAACGAAATCCAAAACGGTTTGTTTAAACTCATGCTTTATCTATTTTAACCGACATCATATTGAGTGATCCCGCTAAAATGGCATCGTTGAAAATAGTCGCTTTTTCATCTTTTTCTCTAAGTGACAAAGTGTATAATAACGGCATATAATGTTCTGGAGTTGGCACCGCTAATTGAAACTCTTTTCCTTGTTTATCAAAGTTTACCAGAGATTGATGGTCGTTTTCCAGAATCATCGTTTTCATCTTTTCATTCGCAATATGAGCCCATTCAAAAGCATAACCTGGTACCATCATTTTGTCCCAGGCCGCTAGTCTTAAATTATGAACGGAGTTTCCGCTTCCCACAATCAAAACTCCTTTTCTTCTTAAAGCAGCTAATTCTTTTCCTAATTCATAATGATAAGAAGCCGGTTTCGTATAATCAATACTCATTTGAATAATCGGAATATCAGCATTTGGATACAGGAATTTTACCACTGTCCAGCATCCGTGATCCAAACCCCAGTCATTGCTTAGTCCAACAGAAGTTGAGGTAATTATTTTTTGAGTTTCTAAAGCCAGTTCTGGACTTCCTGGAGCAGGATATTGCACATCAAAAAGTGCTTGCGGAAAACCTCCAAAATCATGAATGGTTTCTGGTTTTTCCATTGCAGTTACAAAAGTTCCTTTGGTTTCCCAGTGTGCAGAGATACACAGAATTGCTTTTGGTTTTGGAAGTGTTTTAGCTATATTTTGAAAACCTTGCGTAAAACTATTATCCGCCAAAGCATTCATCGGATTTCCGTGTCCAAGAAATAAAACAGGCATTCTTTCTGTTGCGGCGAAAGAATCTGAAACGGTTTTAAGAGAGCTCAATTTCATTGCAGCTGCTCCAATTGGTAGTATTGCCATAGTTTTTAGAAAATCTTTACGGTTCATTTTATATTATAATTCGTTTTTAAGAAAAATCTTTTTTTGTGATTACAAAGTTCAGATTAATAACAACGAATGTGGTAACGATTTTCGGAAGAATGGTTGTGTTTTTAAGAAAGCAATTTCTGCATTTCATCCCTAAACTCAGTCGGAGTCATGCCTGACTTACGTTTAAAGGCATGTGTAAAATAAGTCTTTTCGTTAAATCCGAGTTCGTAACCAATTTCAGCTATATTTTTATCCGTAGTCATTAAAAGATTTTTGGCTTCAGTAAGTTTTCGGGTTTCTATGATTTCAGAAACACTCTGCTGTAAAATGTTTTGACAGATGAGGTTTAAGTTACGGGAAGTCATAAAAAGCTTTTCGGCATAGAAATTCACGTCTTTGGATTCCTTGTAATGTTCTTCTAATAATCGAAGGAAGTTTTTAAAAGTAGAACTGTGAATCTTCTTGGATTCGTCATTATCCAGGTTCAATTTGCGTCTTTCTGATTCTATAATGGTAAACAAGGCGCTTAATAATTGTCGGATAACGGCAAGATCAGGCGCTTCTTGTGCGTATTCATCATAAATCATTTTACAGAGAATATCCAGTTTTTCAAAACATTGATTGCTTTGTAAACTAATGTTGGCTTTATCATGAAAAGAAGCATAAAGGCTGAAAGTCGTTTCGGCAATAAATTCACTTTTAAATCTTAAAACCCACATATCGCATTCGCCGTCTTTTATGAGCGGTTTGGCGCGATGAATTTTTCCCTGCGTGACAAAACTGATAAAGGGAGCATCAATTAGTTTGGAATTAAAATCTATAAAATGCTCCAGCTGTCCTTTGTTGCCAATAATAAGTTCTTCAAAATCATGAGAATGCGGTTCGTTTACAGACTGCATTATTTTTTCTGATTCTGATTCTGTGATTTTAAAAACTTTGAAAATTTCGGTCATTCGGTAACTTTTATTGGCAGACTATAAAGATAAGTATTTATATGTAGTTGAAGCTCTCGTTTAAGATTCAAATCCTAATCAAAGTAGAAATATTCATCTATAATGAATCAAACCAGATCGTATGAATTATTACAAGAACTGGACTATCAGAGAGTTGAGAATCATTGTTAATTTCGAAGTGTAATTTATAACGTCACAAAGATGTTCAAATAAAAAATAGCCATGTCAAAATTTCATCTCAATATTAAAGAATTAATTCAAGGAGAATTTATAATACATAAAGTAAATGTTGCCTTTGTATTTCAAGTAAATTGTCCAGGTTGTTTTATTTACGGAATTCCTATTGTAAATGAACTCTATAGTTCATTTAACAGTAAAGTTGGTTTTATTGGAGTTGCTACTGCTTTTGAAGATTTTGAATACAATAACGAAGCAAGCTTAAAACTGCTTTTGGAAAGCGGAACATTAGTTGGGGAAACTCAGAAATATTACCATACAAACTACGGAATTTCTAATTACACAGAAACTTTAAATTTTCCAGTTGCCTTTGACAGTATTATTTCTTCTGAACAGTTTATAAATTCAGATAAAGTTGAATCAATCTGTAATGCTATTCCCAATTTTGAAAATTTTCCCGAAATTGAAAGAAAGTCGATAATACAAAAAGTAAAATCCTATTATGCTCCAATTCCTGTAATAGCCGAAACATTTACTATCAATCAATTAAAAGGAACTCCATCCTTTATTATTTTCGATGATAACTACAACAACTTGGGGCATTATTTTGGACATCAAGATAAAGAAATCTTAAAAACTAAATTAGCTTATTTACTAGGGTAATTTTAGATCAAAATATTCTAAAATATAAAAACTTCGGCTGTAGTAATCCTCAGAATTTAAGTGGTAAGGCTCTATTTTAGGAGACTTGCTATTTCTTTTACCACTAAAAAATGTGCGTTTACCTCATTTTATTGTTAGAGCTTCTGAATATACATATTATTGCATTGGTAATTTTTATCAAAGTACTGCATCTTAGTTTATATTATTAAAACTACATTAATGATATTGGCTTTTAGTTAGATGCTTAATACGTAATTATAAATTTTATAACCCCCAATAATATGAAAGCTAAAGTATATTTCTATTTCAGTCTATTTTTAGGAGTTCTTACTATTTCTTGTTCAAAAGATAATGATACAGAGGACGACACGACCGTTACAACCAATAATCCTATTACAATCAGCGCAACGACCGCAAAAGGAACGGCAGAAGGGTCTGCAGAAACTGGTGCAAACACAGATGATTTAATTGCGAATTCGAGTTTTAGTTCTACTGTAAAAATTACATTCAACGGTACTAGTGCTACGGTTGAGAATGCAGTAACAGGAGTAACTGTTGCCATTTCAGGAGCAGATGTTACAGTTACTTCTACAGTTGCCGAAGTGGCTTATGAAGTAATAGGTACTACAACGAATGGTATGCTTAAAATTTATAGTGACAAAAAATATAAACTCACGCTGAATGGCGTATCCATAAAAAACAATGATGGGCCGGCGATTAATATTCAATCGGGAAAACGCGCTTTTATTGTATTGAGTGGTACAAACACTTTAGAAGATGGTACAACTTATGCTACTTCTACCGAAGACCAAAAAGGAACTTTTTTCAGCGAAGGACAACTTATTTTTTCTGGCAGCGGTACGCTTAATATTGTTGGTAATAATAAACATGGTATTGTTTCAGATGATTATGTACGTGTGCAAAGTGGTACAATTAATATCACCAAAGCGGCTTCAGACGGTATTCATACCAATGATGGTATTTATATTGATGGAGGTACTCTAAACATAACGGCCTCAAGTGATGGTATCGAAGCCGAAGAAGGACATATTATCATTAATGGAGGAACGATTACGATTACGGTTGCCGATGACGGAATAGTAGCTTCATACGATACCGATGATACCATTGATCCTTATGTTGTAATTAATGGAGGAACGATTACAATTACAACAACTGGTGAAGGTGGTGAAGGAATAGAAAGTAAAAGCAAATTGACTATCAACGATGGAACGATTTATATTAAAGCTGTCGATGATGCAATAAATGCTGGTGATGCCATTTATATCAATGGTGGAAATATTGTTGCCTACAGTACCACAAATGATGGTATCGATTCTAATGGTACATTAACTGTTACTGGAGGAAGAGTCTTCGCTATAGGTGCTAAAAGTCCAGAAGAAGGTTTTGACTGTGATAACAATACATTCAAGATTACTGGAGGATTGTTGGTTGGTGCAGGAGGAGCAACCAGTTCGCCAACAGCTACTGTATCTACCCAAGCTTCGGCTATTTTAGCTGGCGGAAATGCAGGAACTATTTATAGCGTTTTAGATAGTGACAACGCTGAGGTTATGACATTTAAATCACCTGTTAGTTTTACAACATTACTATTGTCTGGTAGTAAATTCAGTTCGGGTAAAACTTATAAATTGGTTACAGCATCTAGTGTAAGCAGTCCTTCAGATTTTAACGGATTATATTTATCAGGAACATTTAGTAATCCTACAGTATCATCTAGTTTTACGCTGACCTCTATGGTGACTAAAATAGGAGGAAGCACTGGGCCAGGAGGAAGATAATAGCTATATATTTTAGTGAGTGTTTTTTTATATTAATTAGAACGAGTCTATTCCTGATTGGGGATGGGCTTTGTTTTTTATAGGCACAAAATATTTTTTTTAGAAAAGCGGTATTGAATAAATTTATATAACAGTTATCAGATATCGGTTTTGTTTGTGATATATTTGTGTGAATAGCATTTCAGTGCCTATTCATAGTTGTGCTTGATTGGAAAAATAAGAAGCTTTGTTTAAACGAACGGAAAGTTCTATTTTTAACTCTTTAGAAAATGAAAAAAGTTGTTGCAGTTTTATTTGTTTTGACTGGGATTTGGCATTTTAAAAAGAAAGATTAAAATTTTAGAAAGAATATCTTAATAATGACTTTTAATAAAGAAAACTTCCCCAAACTAACTTCTCAGCGTAATGTGCCAGTTACCCTATTAGTTTATGTGCTGTTCGGGCTTTTGTGTTTTGCAATGCTGCTTTTATTTGCAGTACTTCCTTTAAGCATTCAGCTGGAGCATAATAGTCGTTTATCGAATGGTGAAATGATTTTCGACCTGATATATTTTCCGTTACTGCTTTGGGGAGTTTGGGCTCTTTATAGGAATTACCAACGTCAGAAACTAAAAAAGATAATTTCTATTTCGGTAGATCACAATGGCATACATCATCATCAATACAATGGCGCTGTTGAAAGTATTTTGTATAAGGAACTGGAGCGCAGTACAGAAATCTATGTAAGTGATATCGATCGAAAGATTGGAACAAAATATTCTCCGAGTTATATTTTTGGTTTTAAAGAAGGTAAACAAATTCCCATTCATTTTTCTAAGCCGGCAGATGGGATGACTTACATTCCCAAAAACAAGTATCAGCTTATTGGTCATTTTTTGCATGGCGTTTCTCTGTTTTCTCCCAATTTAAAAGTTTCTCAAGCTGTTTATGCAGACTATTTTATAAATCCTAAAACTTTCGAATTCGATAAAAAAGCCCAAAGGATTACTTATTTTATCATTTTTATAGTACTTATTATGATCTTGATTGGAATCGATTTATTTATAAAATATACAAAAGGCTTTTCGATATTGTTTTAATTAGAAAAGAGATATTCTTTCCAGATTTTTCAAATAGTTTAATTTAACACAAAGTTAAATTAACTTCTTAGGTATTTTTTATCCGTTGTTTTTCATTTGCTTTTTTAATCTCTCATGGAAAAAGATCTTTTGAAAATGGCTGATGATGAACTTCAGAAATTAATTTTTGAAGGGAATGATGCCGCGTTTTCAATTATTTTTAACCGCTATTGGAAAAAGCTTTATACTTATGCTTTCAAAATTTATAAAGATGAAGCAATCTGCGAAGATATCGTTCAGGAAATCTTCATAAGTTTTTGGAAAAATGCCTCCAGCACCGTAATATTAAACCTTGAAGCTTATCTTCTTAGAGCAGTAAAATATAAGATTGCGAATCAAATTCGAAACCTGAAATTTGATCAGCAGCATATTGAAATACTAGAGAGTATTCCAGATCCAAGCATTACTATAAATGATTTGGAATATATTGATCTGGAGAAAAACATCAACGATCAAATTAATAAATTGACTCCAAAATGCAGAGAAGTCTTTCTGCTCAGCCGTATGGATCATTTTACAAATGCTGAAATTGCAGCAAAACTCAATTTATCTATTCATACTGTAGAGAAGCATATCAGCAATGCTCTGAAGCAGCTTCGTCTTAATAATACATCTTATAATTATCTTCTTTTTTACTGGGCAGCGTTCTTTTATGTTAACTAAAAAACGCTGGTTTTAAGAAAACGTTAAGCCTGCATTTTGGACTACTTGTTCGAATCAAAAAATGTGACTTGTATATAAAAGCACATATTTTGAAAAAAGAAATCTTTTTGCAGTTAGCAAAAAAATACGAAGAAGGTACCTGCACACCTGAAGAAAAAATAGCAGTTGAATCATTTTTTGATAAGATGCAGGAACAATCATCAGAAATAGAAATTTCTGATGCCAAAGGAGATGTAATTCTTAATAAGATATTTTTAGAATTACAGGTAAAACCAAAAAAATATACAATCCGAAAAGTGTTGAAAATTGCAGCAGTTTTCGTTATCGGACTTTCGATTGCATTTGCTGCAGCTCAATTTATCTTCCAGCCAGCAGCAATTACTCAAATTACCGCCAAAGGAGAAAAGAAAGAAATTTTCCTTGAAGACGGAAGTGTAATCGTACTTAACTCAAACAGCAGCATTACTTATCCAGAAAAATTTGAAACCACAAGAAATATCAAATTGGTTGGACAGGCTTATTTTAAAGTTTTTAGAGATGTAAAACGTCCTTTTATAGTACAAACACACGATGTAAAAGTTAGAGTGCTTGGAACTTCATTCGATATCAATTCCTATAACCATCACGATACCAAAGTAAGTGTTATCAGCGGAAAAGTTGAAGTAAGCTCGCCAACGGGTAAAAAAGTGCTGCTTATTAAAAACCAACAGGCTGATTTGCTTAAAAATTCAGATTTACAGATTTCTACAGAAAACAGCGAAGATAAAATCGCTTGGATCAGTAATACTATTATGCTTAAAAACACCAAGCTTTCAGAAACAGTTAAAATTATTGAGAACTGGTACAATGTGGATATTACAATTGAAGATCCAGAATTAAACAACCTTACGATTTCAGGAAAATTTAAAGATGAAAAACTGGAAAATGTATTGGAAAGTATTGCCTATTTAAAACAACTGAAAATAAATTACACAACCAAAAACCATATCACTATAAGAAAAAAGACACCATAAAAAAACAGAAAAAACAAACCCGCTTCCGGTGCAACGGAAACGGGCGATTTTAAAAGACTAAAAATAAAATTTATAGCCTAATAGTAATGAATACGAAACTACAATTTTTTTTCAATAAGTATATAAAGATGAAAAATCTTTACTTAATGATTTTATTATTTTTTTCCTTTAAAGGATTTGCCTCTGTACAGTCGGGTAAAGATGTGCAGATTAGCCTTAATCTAAAAGATGCGGCAATTACAGAATTTTTCAGCGCAGTAGAACAGAAAACATCTTTTACTTTTCTTTTTGACGAAAAGATATCAGGAACATCACAGCGCATTTCCATTTATGCAGAAAAAGAAAGCCTTGACGGAGTGCTTGCAAAAGTTGCAGCAAAAACAGGTCTTTCATTTAAAAAACTAAACAACACTATTACAGTTACCAAAAATCTTCGTGCCCAAATGAATGTGCGAGGGAAAGTTCTGGACGAAAGCGGTATGCCAATGCCGGGAGTCACCATTCTTGAAAAAGGAACAAAAACGAATACGATGACAGACATGGAAGGAAATTTCAGCTTTGCTGTAAATGCTTCGGCTGTACTTGTCGTTTCTTATATGGGATATGTTTCTCAAGAGGTTCAAGCTAGTGCTAGCCCAATTACCATTGTGATGAAATTAAGTACAAGCGAACTTAATGAAGTGGTGGTAACGGCTTTAGGAATTAAGAGAGAAGAAAAACGTTTAGGATTCTCACAGCAGACTATCAAATCTGATAATTTATCGCAGGGAAGACCTAACAACTGGTCATCGGGATTAAAAGGAAAAGTAGCAGGTTTAAGCATTACATCTACAGGTTCTGGGCCGTTAAACTCACAGCAGATTACGCTTAGAGGAAACAGATCCTTAAGTCCTAAAGGAAATTATGCACTTATCGTCGTAGATGGAGTTCCCGTAAATGCTGAGATGACCACTTCAGGATCCAGCAGTGCTTATATGGGAGAAGATTCGCCAATTGATTACGGAAACGGAATTTCTGATCTTAATTTGGATGATATCGATGCTGTTACAGTGCTGAAAGGAGCAGGTGCAACTGCGCTTTATGGAAGTCGTGCAGCAAACGGAGCTTTAATTATTACTACAAAATCTGGAAAGAAAAATAAAGGTTTAGGAATTTCTTTCAACACAGGAGCAACATTTGATGTAATTCAGAGATGGCCAGATTATCAATATAGTTATGGGCAGGGAACAGGAAATTCTCCAGACGCTTCGGGTAATCAATATTATTCGTATGGAAATTCTATAGATGGAACTTCAACCAGCGGAACCAGCAGTGCCTGGGGACCAGCTTTTGCGGGACAAAATTTCTATCAATATGATCCAGCTTTACAAAGACAATCGGCAGAAAGACTTCCTTGGCAATCTTATAGAGATAACCGAAAAGATTTTTGGAGAACGGGTGTGACTTTAAATAATAATGTTTCTATTCAAGGAGGTGATAGTAAAGGATCGATGCGTCTTTCTGTTGGAAATCAAAAAAATGAATGGATTATGCCAAATACAGGTTTTGATAGAGTTACTGCTGCTGTCAATGCCAACTATCAAGTCTCTGATAGAATCAAACTAGGAACAGCAATCAATTATAATACAAGAAATAGTGACAATTTACCTTCTACAGGTTATAACAATGGATCTATCGCTTATTTTATGATTTTCCAGCAACCTAACATCGATTTGGACTGGTATCGTCCAATTTGGGTGAAAGGTAAAGAGCAGATCGAGCAGTTACATCCTTTCAGTTCTTTTATAGATAATCCCTATTTGATTGCTTATGAGGCAACTAATACATTAGATAGTGATCAGATTGTAGGTAATATTTTTGCCAACATCACTTTGTCTTCAAATCTGGAATTAATGCTACGTTCCTCCATGAACACTTACAATCAGACGAGGGAACAGAAAAGACCTTACAGTATCAACAGATATGCCAAAGGATTTTATGAAAGACAAGATGTTTTCAAACAAGAAATCAACTCCGATTTTCTTCTTTCATATAAAAAAGATTTTGGGAACAAATTCTCGCTTGCTGCTTCAGCCGGAGGAAATGCTATGAGTTATAAATACAGAAGAACAGAAGCAGAGGTTACAGGTTTAGTCGTACCTGGAGTTTATAAACTTTCAAACGGTTCCAGCGCACCAATTTTGACTTTAGGTGATGCTTACAAAAAAATGAGCAGTTTGTATGGATTAGTTTCGATGTCTTATGCCGATATGCTTTTTGTTGATATTACAGGAAGAAATGACTGGACGAGTACGCTTCCAGTTGAAAACAATTCATTCTTTTATCCGTCGATTAATACAAGTGCGGTTATTTCTGAAATGGTTTCACTTCCTAAATCAATAGATTTCTTAAAATACAGACTTTCTTTTGCTCAGGTAGGAAATGATACTGAACCATATAAAACCCAAAAATATTACGGACAAAGTGCTTTCCCAAGTTCTGCGCAGACTTTAACCGTTTTATACAACGACCATTTTAAACCAGAAATTACAACGAGTTTTGAGACTGGTTTTGAAATCAGAATGCTTAAAAACCGACTTACGGCAGATGCCACGGTTTATGAGAGTGTGACTAAAAACCAGATTATTGATATTCCAATGGATTTCTCAACAGGTTACAGCGGTGCCGTTTTGAATGGAGGAAAAGTAAAAAATCGTGGTATCGAACTTACGCTTGGCGGAAAAATTATTGATGGAGAAAAATTTAAGTGGAATTCGACCATAAACTGGTCTCGTAACTGGAATAAAGTAATGGAATTACCGGAAGGAATCGATGGTCAGCAAATTATTGGTACAGGAGGAACGGCTTCTATTATTGCAAAAGTAGGCGGAACAACAAGTGCCATTTACGGTTTTGGATTTGTGCGTTCTCCTGATGGACAGATTGTTTATGATAATGCAGGTCTTCCAGCATATCCTGAGGAAATTCAATATATCGGTGATGCCAGTCCAAAATGGAAAGCGGGTTTTACTAATAGTTTTTCAATCGGGAACTTTACTATGAATGTGACTTTAGACGGTCAGTATGGAGGAATCATTTATTCGCAGACACATCACAAACTTTCTGAACAAGGAAAATTAAATTCAAATAGTATGGGCAGGGAAACCGGCTTTATCATTGGTGAAGGTGTGGTTCAAAATGCCGACGGTTCTTATTCGCCAAATACAAAACAAGTAAAAACGGCAGATTGGTATACTCGTTATTACCGAAGAGCCAATATCGAATCCAACTCTTTTGATGCTTCTTTTGGAAAACTTCGCGAAATAAGTCTTCAATATACTATGCCAAAAAGATGGCTGAAAAACACAGGACTCCAATCAGTTCAGTTTTCACTTTTCGGAAGAGATTTGGCAACTGTTTCAGATTTCCCAATTTACGATCCAGAAACAGCAGCATTAAACGGAGATACCATTTTACCAGGTATTGAAATGGGACAAATGCCATCTCCAGCTACCTATGGTTTCAATTTAAGTTTGACTTTATAATAAGACAATGAAAAAGATAAAAATTACTGCAATACTATTACTGCTAACAGGACTGATTATTTCCTGCACAGGAAGTTATGAAGAGCTGAACGAAAACCCTAATCTTATTACCGAAATAAGTCCGGGCACTTTAATTAATCCAATTATTTACGGAGTAGCTTCACAGAATGCATCACAGAGTGTAGATGTTACTTTCAACCTAATGCAGGTTTCACTTCCTTTTCCAAGTATTACGGGAGGTTTGCATCGTTATGATGTAAGCAATAATATTGGAAACTCGGCTTGGAATAATTATTACAAATGGCTGAACAATATCAGAGAAATGCGAATGGCTTCTGTAAAAGCAGGAGATGGCAATTATGAAGCAGTGGCATTAACGCTGAATGCTTTAGTGTATGCGAATCTTACAGATCTTTTTGGGCCAGTTCCAATGACTGAAGCAGTAAGAGGAGAAGATGGTATTTTATATCCGAAATACGACACACAGGAGTTTATTTATGAAACCATTTTAGCTGATTTAGAAAGAGCCAATACGCTTTATGATACAAGTAAAGCAATGATTTATACCGAAGATATTCTGTTTCAAAATAATGTTCTGAAATGGAAGAAGTTTACCAATTCTTTAAAAATGAGATTATTGCTAAGAGTTTCAAACAGAACAGAAATTGGTGCTTTTGAAAAACTCGCTTATATGGCAGATCATCCTGAGGTTTATCCTGTTTTTACCAATACTGCCGAAAGTGCTATTTTGAAAGTAACAGGTGTATCGCCGAATGTTTCTCCGTGGGGAAGACCGCAGGATTTCAATCTTAACATCAAAATGGCTTCTTTCTTTATTGATAATTTAAATACGCTTGAAGACCCGAGAAGAGCTATAATTGCAACAGGCGCGACTGCTTTAGTTACGAACGCACCAATTGGATTTAAAGGAATTACAAGTGCTTATGCGGGTTCTGATTCTCAGTTCAAATATAATGCTTCGACACTTTTGAACACACAGGTGCAAAATCCGATGCAGATTTTTCTTTTAACGTATGCTGAGGTTGAATTTATTAAAGCAGAATTAGCACAAAGAGGTCTTATTGCAGACGCTGCGGGACATTATGAAAAAGGAGTGAGAGCAGGGATAGAGCAACTAAAAGCGACAACTCCAACGACTTATTTTAGTAAACCGGAAGCACAGTATGATGGAACTTTGGAAAGAATCATGCTGCAGAAATACTACGCTTTATATTTTACTGATTATCAGCAGTGGTTTGAATATCGTAGAACAGGATTTCCTGTATTGCCAACAACAACTGCCATGTTAAACAATGGAGTTATGCCGTCAAGATTCACTTATCCAGACAATCAGCAGATTAAAAATACCGAAAACTATCACAAGGCAGTTGAAATGGTTGGAGGCGATAATATCAATACAAAAGTTTGGTGGGATAAATAAAATAGTAAGAAATGAAAAAGACATTTATATACAGCGGATTATTGTTTTGCGGCGTTTTAACAGCACAAACAACCGTAAAAGGAATCGTATTTGAAGATTTAAATCAAAACGGTAAAAAGGAAAAGAAAGAAAAAGGGATTGCAAATGTGGCAGTAACCAATGGACGTGAAGTAGTTTTAACCGATAAAAAAGGAAACTACGAACTGCCGTTGCAAAGTGATGCTATAATTGCTGTAATCAAACCTTCCGGATATAAGATTCAGGTTAATAAAGATAATCTGCCTCAGTTTTTCTATAATCATAAACCAGCGGGTTCTCCTAAGGGAAAGTTTGAAGGAGTTGCACCAACAGGAAAACTGCCGGATTCTGTAGATTTTGGATTGCTTCCACAGAACGAAACCAATGATTTTACGGCGCTTATTTTTGGAGATCCGCAACCTTATACTTTAGAAGAAGTTGATTTTTTTACAAGAGGAATTGTTGCCGAAGTCGAAGGTATTAAAAATATTCCGTTTGGCTTAAGTATGGGAGATTTGGTTGGGAATGACCTTAGTTTATTCAATCCGTATATTCAGGCAGTAAAAAAAGTTGGAATTCCGTGGTACAATCTTTTAGGAAATCATGATTTAAATTTTGACGCCAAAGAAGATAAATTGGCAGATGAAACCTATGAAGCTCATTTTGGCCCAGCTAACTATGCTTTCAATTATGGGAAAGTGCATTTTATTGTGATGGATGATGTTTTGTATCCAGACCCAAGAGATCATGAAGGTTATTGGGGAGGATTTACTGAAGAGCAAATGCAGTTTATAGCAAATGATCTTAAAACGGTTCCAAAAGACAATTTGATTGTTCTGGCTTTCCATATTCCGATAAGCGAACCGGACAGTAAAGACGATTCTTTCAGAGATGAAGACCGTCAAAAGTTATTTGAATTGTTGAAAGATTTCCCAAATACACTTTCCCTTTCGGCACATACGCATTTACAAAGACAAGATTTTTTCGAAAAGAAAGACGGCTGGTTACAAGAAACTCCGCATCATCATTATAATATCGGAACCACATCAGGCGACTGGTATTCCGGAAAACTGGATGAGAAAGGAATTCCAATTTCGGTTATGAGAGATGGAACTCCAAAAGGGTATGCTTTCATTCATTTTAATGGAAATAAATATACCGTTGATTATAAAGTTGCTGGAAAACCAGAGAACTATCAAATGAAAGTTTTCGCTCCAAAAGTCGTAGCAAAAGGAAAACGTACCAAATCGGGTGTATTTGCCAATTTTTTTATGGGAAGTAAAAAAGATAAAGTGGTGTATCGCGTAGATCAAGGAGAATGGAAAGAAATGGAATATGTAGAAGTACAAGATCCGTCGTATGTTGAATTGGTTTATGAATGGGAATTGTCTGAGGTGTTAATGCCAGGAAAACGTTCTTCTGATCCTGAAAAAAGTACTCATGTCTGGAGAGGAAACATTCCTTCTGATCTTGCTATTGGAGAACATGCGATTGAAATCAAAGCAACAGATATGTTTGGTAAAACGCACACTGCAAATGCCACTTACAGAATAGATAAAGTGAAATAGGATGCTAAAACTCAAAAAGATAATTTGTGTTTTAATTGCAGTAGCAGCAATATATTCCTGCGGAAGCCAAAAGACAGTGACAGCAAAAAGAACAATAGAAGTACAGGGACATCGCGGTGATCGCGGTAATTTTCCAGAAAATTCTATTCCTGCTTTTATTAGTGCTGTTAAAAAAGGTGTTGATGTCGTAGAGCTTGATGTTGTGATTTCTAAAGACAAGAAAGTCGTGGTTTCTCATGAGGTATTTATGTCGTCGCAATATATGCTTGACAGCGAAGGAAAACCTATTACTAAGGAAAAAGAAAAGAGTTATAACCTTTATGAAATGACGTATGACAGCATCAGAAAGTTTGACAGCGGTTCGAGAGGAAATACTTCTTTTCCGATGCAGCAAAAACAAAAAACATACAAGCCTTTATTGTCAGAAGTGATGGATGGTGTTGAAGAATATATTGCTAAAAACAATCTGAAACCGGTTCGATACAATATCGAAATCAAATCTGAAAAATCAGATTATGGCAAAAGACAGCCAGAACCGGAAGCTTTTACTGATTTGGTAATGAAAATCATCAAAGACAAAGATATTGAGCGAAAGATCAATATTCAGTCTTTTGATCCAGCTGTATTAAATGTAATGCATAAAAGATATCCTAAAACAAAAATCGCCTATCTGGTTGGTGAAGGCAGTGTGTCAAAAAATCTTTTACTGCTTGATTTTAAGCCAGAAATTTACAGTCCGCATTATAAATTACTCAACCAAAAAGCAGTCGATTCGCTTCGATTGCTGAAGATGAAAATCATTCCGTGGACTGTTAATGATGATAAAGTAATTGACAATATGATACAGCTTCAGGTAGACGCAATAATTACGGATTATCCTGAAAAAGTATTGCAAAAACTGACTTTGTAAAACAATATTTTTTTGGAATAATTAATTTAATAAAGGAAATTTAAGAATGAACGGAATAAGTTCCAGAGAACACCGGATTATCACAGCGGCTTTCAATAAGTTTGAAGCGATGTCTGCTGTATTTTCTTACGTGTTAGAAGAATCACAGGAATCAGAAATCCGAGAAGGGATGGAATCACTGGATAAGTTATATGAGAAATACAATAAGCTTTACGGCGAACTCGAAAGATGTATTAAGGAATATGAGGGAAAGAAAAAAAGAGTACGAACAGCAATAAACAAAGGAAACCGAAAACTGATTTCTGAAGGGCAAAAAAATCCGCCACTATTAAATTTTTAATTTTATTTATTCAACTAAATCATAGTTATAAAACCTCCAGGTTAAATCTTGGAGGTTTTTGTGCTTCTCTACTTTTTTTGATTTCTTAAACCATATTTAACTTTTGCCAAAAATGATGTCAGAAATAGGTTAGGTATTAGTACACGATGTTAGCAATAGATTATTTTTTAGTTAATTGCTTGTTTTTGTGATGGAGTAGAGAAAAATTAATGACTTAAATTTACGAAGTTAGTATTGTTAATTCAGTTTTAACCATCAAAATATAAAACGTGCATAACCATCTTATTCCTTCAGAAATCTCTTGGCTTTCTTTCAATAACTGTATTTTGGATGAAGCTGAAGACTTAAATAATGCAGTATACGACCGAATCAAATTTTTGGCGATTCATTCCTCAAATCTAGATGAGTTTTTTAGAGTCAAGATTAATAAACTGCAGAAAAAGAAGACTAAGAAAAATAGCGATCTTCTGGAAGATGTCCTAAAAGAAGTAAATCGACAGCAAAATAGATTTGGAAAAATATGGAGTTATTCCATCCTGACCGAATTGGCTTTAAACGATATTATCTATTATGAATATCAGGAACTGCTGCCAGAACATCTGGAAGAGATTGAATATTATTTTAAAAGTATTATTTTGTCTTATATTCAGGTTGTTTACATTACAGTAAATCAGCCTAGAACTTATTTTTTGAATAACCGAAGTTTGTATTTTTTGGTAAAATTAAAAGACAGTAAAGGCAACTATAATTTCGCCTATTTAAATATTCCTTCAGATAAACTGGATCGTTTTAAGCAGTTGAAAAACATAGATAACACAAATTATATTATTTCAATTGATACCATAATTAGAAAGTGTTTATCGTTAATATTTCCAGCAGATAAAATCATTTCATGCAATGCCATAAAATTAAACCGAGATGAAAATTATTTAATTGAAGACGAAAGCACGGGCGATTTAATAGCCAAAATTGAAGAAAAAATAGAAGAGCGCAAACGAGGTTCTGCCACAAGATTTCTATACGATTCCAATATGGATGCAGACTCTTTTTCAATCTGTAAAAAAGCCTTCAAACTTTACAAAAGTGAAATGATAAAAGGCGGAAGCCATCATAATTTTTTCGATTTATTTAAGTTTCCAAATCCTGTAAAACCAAAGCTTCAGGGGAAATTTTATCCAAATCTTCCGCATCTGCCTTTTGAAAACAAAACATCGATTTTTGATGTTATAAAAAAGCAAAACCAGTTACTTCATTTTCCGTATCAATCGTATTATTATGTGCTCCAATTTTTCAATCAAGCGGCAATTAATAAAAATGTTACGGAGATTAAAATTACGCTATATCGAATTTCTTCTCAATCTTTAATAGCAAATGCTTTAATCAGTGCGGCTAAGAATGGAAAAAAAGTAACCGTTTTTGTTGAGGTAAAAGCGCGTTTTGATGAGCATAATAATTTGTTCTGGTCTAAAGAAATGAAAAATGCCGGCATTAAAATTATTCAAAGTCTTCCAAATTTAAAAGTGCATGCCAAAGCAGCCATGATTACGATGAAAGATAAATTCGGAAATAAAAAGAATTATGCCTATTTATCAACAGGAAATTTTAATGAAAGCACAGCCAATATCTATTCAGATTTTGGTTTTTTTACAGCAGAAACGGCCTATACTAATGATTTGAAAAAGATTTTTACTTTTTTAAAAACCAAGAAAAAAAGTACTGAACCGAAACATATTTTAGCCGCAGGTTTTAATATGAAAGAAAAATTGCTGGAACTGATAGATACGGAAATAAAGAACAAAAAAATGGGACAGCCAGCTTCTGTATTTTTAAAAGTAAATGGACTAGATGAAAAAGATATTATTGATAAACTGATTGAAGCGGATAAGGCTGGAGTTGAAGTTACATTAATAGTACGTGGAATATGCACGCTTTTGCCTGGAATTAGAAAAGTGTCAGAGCATATAAAAATCTACCGTATTGTAGATATGTTTTTAGAACATTCCAGAATCTATAAGTTTGGAAATAACGGTCAGGAAAAAATTTATTTATCTTCTGCGGATATGTTAAGTCGAAATTTAAACAGAAGAATAGAAGTGGCATTTCCTTTACATGATGAAAAACATATTCAGGAAATAAATAAGTTAATTCAGCTTCAATTAGAAGATAATACTAAAAGAAGAACAATAAATAGCGAAGGATTAAATGAATTGGAAATTGAAGATCATATAATACCAAGACGAGCACAGACAGAAACCTACAATTGGATAGCGGATGCGAATAGAATATCCTAAAATCAATTTGAAAAAAGTCTGAACGTTATGTTCAGTTTTTTTGATATGTCGAAAGGAATCTTGTAAAATAAGTTCTGATCTGTTTTTCCAATATTAAATTTATATGATGGAGTACTGTAAGAGATATCCGATTGATGGATTTAATTTTGCATTTGCTTAATAATGAAAATGATTAAAGGCGTAAATAAGCCGTTTGATTGATTATTCTTTAAGATTCTTTGAAGCAAGTATAATGTTCTTTTAAATTTACAAGGGATAGGAAAATTAGGGATATTATATAATTTTGACACTACTGCTTTAAGAGATAAAGCTAGATTCAAACAACCTGCTAATCCATTTTCCTGCATGAAAACAATTCAGTTTAGAACAGATGATCTGACTCAGTACACAGTAAATATCCATCAAATTACTTGCATGTTTTCAGTGGAAGAGTCTAAAGGAACTTGGATATATTTGAGCTGTGGCACCCGATTAAAAACGCTTTTTACGATTGACATTATTTGGGAAATGATTCATAATGCTTAGAGAAAAACTTATTGTGTCTTTTGGAAGTTTGGCGAAAACCATACTATTTTTTTTAAGTTTATGATTTAATAACTTTTAAATAAACAAGTCTGAAAAATAAGCGTTTTTGGATGCCTTATTTTACAGCTAAACATTTCAATGTTAAGTTTTTATTATGAGCTTTATTGTGATGCAATATTTATATATGTTTGTTAAAAGTAATTAAAACAACAAGCCTTAAAAATGAGTATCTTAAATTTCCTAAAACCTAAAAAAGAGAAAAGATTAGTTTCTGAAAATGATTTTAATGCAAATTTAGTTAAGCATTATCGGCTGGCAACAGAATCTTTAGTGAGTCTTCGAGATGCTGCAATTGAAGAAGAAGATGAACTAAGAATTGATTATTTTTTCTATTCAGATTCTCTTCTAAAAGCGGAGGCATTAGAAAAAGAAATGCAAAATATGGGCTATGTTGTTAATTATGGAATAGCGCCGCACGATAAGAACATTTTTGTAATTTCTGGAAGAACAACCGAAATTAGAATGATGCATGAATCTCTAAGCAAATGGGTTGCTGAAATGAGTGAAATAGGGTACAAACATGACTGCAGTTTTGACTGCTGGGAAATTGTTACTGAATTGCAGTTTAAGTAGGATTATATATGTTTTAATCTCTTTGTAAAAAATATCATACACACAATTTTACAGTGTTTTAGGTTTAATTTCTTATAAATACAAATCTAAGTTATAGAAAATAATACAATCTTATAAAGACAAAGAAACGCCATTGTGATTCGATGGCGTTTACTTTTTTAATAGTATTATATAAATTATCTAATGAATCTGGATTTTAGTAGATTTAGCATTTTGAAAAAGCGTATTTTTTTTTACAGTATTCGATGAAATTTAATAGTAAGTTTGTTTAAAATTGAATTGTTTTAGGTAAAAAATAGGGAATATTGTAATAATAATGAAATGTATTTTTTTGAAATTTTAAACTGATTTTGTGTAGTATATGTATACCCGATGTCTTAAATTTGCACCACGTGAAGTGTAGTCTATACACCAAGCTGTTTTTGTTAGAGTGTAATGGTTTGTAGCTTTGCCATCATTCTAAGTTTCCAGCTTTAATCAATACCATTTTAGATTTTTACAAGTTAGATCCAATTCTTTTTAGTTTGATAAAAACGAAAACGAAAGAACTTTATTGTATTCCTGGAGTAGTAATTGATCTTTAGACTGATTAATTGATTTCACGAATAAACAGCAATATTTTGCAAAGCTTTATTTTCTTATTATCTATATGCGCTTAAAATTTACTATTCTCCTATTTATATGTTTCGTTTCTAGTAACTTTATTTATTCTCAAAGTTCGAAATACGATAAAATTTTTAATGAAACATCGAAAGTACTACTAAGTTCAAATCCAGAAAAGGCTTTACGAAATACAGCCTATCTTTATAAAATTGCAGCTAATAATACTGAACGTATTAAGGCGTCCATGCTTAGGGCTACTCTTTTGCGCCAGCATGGCATGCGAAATGAAGCTGTAGAAGCATTAAAACGAGCAGATAGCCTAGCAGTAATTGATAAAAATTATAATTTTCAAGCGAGAATAAATGGTTTTCTTTCAACTATTTATCGTGAATACGAAATTTACAGTGTTGGAAAAGTTTATTTACAGAATGCAATTGCAGTTAGTAAAAAAATTGCGGACAAAAATGAAATGTATAAATTTCAAGGAACATTGTCTCAGGAAACGGCCTATTATGAGATGTATGCTTCTAATTATTCCAAAGCAATTGTAAATCTAAAGGTTGGAAAAAAATTATTTGAATTGGCAGATTCTAGTATAGATAAAAAATTCCACATAGCTGTTAATGATGAACTTATTGCAAAAAATTATCTTTTTCTAAAAAATTCGGATTCAGCTTTAACTTATTTTCAAAACGCTGAAAAGGAACTTGCTGAATCGGAATCTTCAAATAGTCCGCTGAAAGGTTTTATTTTAAATGGTTTTGGAAACGTATATGCAAGTAAAGGTGACTATAAAAATGCACTTCTGAATTACCAAAAGGCAGAAGAAATTGCAATAGCGTCAAATTTCTTTACGCTAAAACAGGAAGTTTATGCTTCCTTGATGCAATTTTATAAAAAAAATGACTATAAAAAGTACATTAAGTATAATGAACTGAATTTGAAGTTAAAAAAAGATGAGGAAGACAGCCGTAAAGTTAATACAGACGAATTGATTAAAACACTGAGAGATGAGCAGCTTAATAATCAGTCGAAGTATCAGCAGAGTAAAATCATTATAATTCTTGCGGGCTTTATATTTATTGTTTTAATTGCGATTATAGTATATATATTTAGAAGAAAAAAAGGGGAAACAAATTCTGATACTATCAGCGACAATATTACAGAAATAGATCATGAAGATGAAGATGAAAAATCTAAGCAGGAACCTTCTAAAGAATATATGTCTGAAGCAACAGAAAGTGCTATTTTAGAAAAAATACAAAAGCTTGAGGAATCTCACTTTTATCTCAATAAAGATATTTCGCTAAATTATGTTGCTGTAAAACTATCCATAAATCAGCGGTATATCTCGTATGTGATAAACAAAAATAAATCAAAAGATTTTGCAGGCTATATTAATGAACTGCGTATTCTATATATTACAGATCGTTTGAAAAATGACAGTAATTTTTTAAAATATAAAATAAGTTTTTTAGCAGATCTCTGCGGTTTTTCTTCTCATAGCAGATTCACTACTACTTTTAAAAAAGTGACAGGTGTTTCTCCATTAACTTTTATTACGGATCTCCAAGAAGAGCGTGACGAAGAAAAAAAAGACCTTTAGAGCAATTGGTTTAAAATAGTTTCATACAAAAAAGCATCAATTTTAATTCTTAAAATTGGTGCTTTTAGTTTTTAGATTTAGCTGTTAATTGGTATAAAATTAAAAGTAAATTCTGTCTTACTATTGTAATAGATGGATCTTAAATTATCTCTTATTTTATATTAAACAGCATCTCTTCTTAGACGAATTTTAGCAATTTATAAAAAAAGCGATGCGCTTGATGAGTAAAAAAATAAGATCAATTTTACAAATTTAGCTTGTAGTTTTTTGGCTCAGATTAGACGTGTAATCCTCTTCTTATTTTCTGTTAAAAAAAACTAAATAAAATATTTTTAATAATTGTTTGCTTTTTAGTTAGTTACGTTTTTTTGTGATCCTTTGTGCTTTTTATTTTACGCAATCGGGAAAGCCTTTCTTTAAATTTCCGCTCATTGATTATTTAATTTCGCCCGGAATTTGTACGGGCTAATGAAGTGAAAATGGCTGTTTGGGAAGAGAAATTTCTTTTTGTATTCTTTTCACCCAAATATGAAAAAGGCGCATACTTTTTTGTTTTTCACCTTTTTTGAAGTGAGGAACTTTAGCCCCAAAATACAAATGAGGCATTAATAAAATCGAAAATATTAAACTTTAGAAATAGCAGGTCAAGGAAGTTAACAGAGCTTCTGATGACCTTTTGGGTTTAATAGCCACTATCTGTTATAAAATGAATTTTTTAGAATTTAAATAAAGAAGATTTAAAAGGAAACTTTTATAAAAGAACATTATTTTAAGATTATTTATGGAAAAAAACTACTCGTCTAAACACAAAAAATCCAATTTTAATACTGTACTTTCCTGTTTTTTAGCACTATTTGCTATCCTTTTTTTTAGTGAAAGCGCTTATTCTCAGGATTGTTCTGTAAATGCTGGAATACCTAGTACAATTTGTGCCAATGATCCACTTGTTTTAAATGGTGTTGTGGGAGGTAACATAGTAAGTCATAGATGGACTCAGATAGCAGGTCCTTCAGTGGTTATTCAAAACCCTAATAATCCAGTAACATCAGTTCTTGGAGCTGTTGGAGGTAATACTTATACTTTCCGTTTATCAGGAGTTTGTGCGATCGGAACAACTTATCAAGATGTAAGTATCGTAGTAAATCCAATAACTATAGCAAGAGCTGGAAATAATATACAAGGCTGTCCTGGTACCTACGCGCTGTCTGCAAATGCTCCCCTAAATCCAGGTGAAACAGGATTATGGGTAAAAAGCGGTGCAGATAATGCAGGTGTGACAATAAATAACCCAAATTCGCCAAACGCAACAATAACATTGTCTCCAAGTGCAGCTGGTGATACACAGTTAACATGGAGAATTTCTTCTTCTTCTTGTACATCGTCTTCTTCAATAGTAGTAACTAACTATGGAGGTGAAGTTATTGCAAATGCAGGCCCTGATCAAAATTTATCAGAATGTTACACGGCTACACAATCCGCAGGCTTAAATGCATCGATAGGAGGAAATGGAACAGGAACACAGCAGGGAACATGGTCTTTTGTATCAGGACCTACTATGCCAACCATTACAAATGCTAATACTCCAAATGCGACAGTTTCTAATTTAACGCAAGGCTCTTATGTATTTAGATGGTTAGTTCAAGGTCCATGTGCTGTAGGTTCTGATACAGTAACAATAAATGTACCAGCAGCAACACAAGATGTTACAGCTGCAGGAGGAACAAATAACTCACAAACATTTTGCGACAATTCTATAACTTCAACAATTTTACAGGGAAATATACCTTTGTACGCAGGTGAAACTGTTGAATGGAGTACAAACTCAACTGCAACTATTGTTTCTCCTAATAGTCCAACTACACAAATAACAGGGTTAAATTTTAGCACCACTACATCTTATACTTTTATCTATAAAATTAAAGGGAATAATGTAGTAAACCCAAATTGTGAGACGCAATCTACTTTTACGGTTCGTTATTATAATAGCCCAACAACTCTTACTTTGAACAATGGCGTGGATACTGTTGTTTTACCAGTAAACACTACCTCAGGAAGTGTAGCAATGGTTACAACAGGTGGTAATGCCAGTCAGGCTATATTTGTAAGTGGTCCGGCAGGTGCTTCGCCGTCTGCAAGTATTAGTGGAGGTAATCTTACTTTTTCAGGTTTAAGCAGACCGGGCACATACACTTTTAGAGCAAGAAGATATACGAGCGGTAGTTTTGCCACTGGCTGTTCAGAAGCATTTGCTGATATTAAAGTTGTTGTTTCATTAAGTCCTGAACCATCCAATGCGGGTACTACAGTGGCTTTGCTTTGCGGGGTTACATCAACTCAATTATCAGGTAATAACCCAGCTTTGATGGCAACTTCTGGTTTGTCTGGTTATTGGTCGCAAGTTAGCGGTCCTAATACGGCTACTTTTGATAATATAAATAATTATAATCCTAATGTAAGCGGTTTGATTCCTGGGGTATATGTTTTTAGATGGAATATCTCAGGTGGACCCAATTCAGTTGACACTTTTAGTGAAACATCGATAACAGTATCTCAGCCACCGGTTGCAAATGCAGGGGCAACACCTGTTCTAGTATGCGCAGGCAGTTATTTACTAAACGCTGCTCCATTAGTAGAGGGGCAAACGGGACAATGGACACAAGTTGGAGGTACTCCAGCTGTTTCAATAGTAAATCCAGCAAGTGCGCAAACTTATGTTAACGGAATGGCAGAAAGCAGTTCTTATACTTTTAGATGGACTGTTACAAGTGCAGCAACAAATTGTGCTCCTGACTGGAGTGACATTGTTGTAAATACTACAAGTACATTTTCGCCATCTCCAGCAGATGCAGGATCAGACCGATGCCTGCCTTCAGGAACAACT
Source organism: Flavobacterium panacagri (assembly GCF_030378165.1). NCBI lineage: Bacteria > Pseudomonadati > Bacteroidota > Flavobacteriia > Flavobacteriales > Flavobacteriaceae > Flavobacterium > Flavobacterium panacagri. The sequence continues at coordinate 5,130,425 of NZ_CP119766.1, read as the reverse complement.
ACGGCTGTATTAGCAGCTACAGCTCCGGCAGCAGGTACTACAGGAACTTGGACTCAAAAGTCTGGGCCAACAATAGTGGCTTTTAATGATCCTAATAGTCCTAATACTAATGTAACAGGATTATCAGACGGAACTTATGAATTTGAATGGACTACATCAGTTGTTGGTTCAGGATGTTCTACTTTTTCAGATATTACAACTCTTACAATTGCTGCTGCGCCAACGTCTGCTGCAGGAGCTAATCAAGACGTCTGTACTGATAGTGCAGGAAATAGTGTTACCATGAACGGAAATGATCTTACAGCAGGTTTAGTAGGAACATGGGTTCAAGTTTCGGGAAATAGTTCTTGGACAGTTTCTGATATAAATAATCCGAAAGCGGTATTTAGCAATTTAGCCCCTGGAAATTATGTTTTTAGATGGCTGGTTAAAAGAGGAACTTGTGATTCTGCTTCAAGTGAAGTAAGTTTTAAAGTAAGCTTACCGCCAACTACTGCAGTAGTGACTAATTCGCCATTAACAGTTTGTACTACAAGTACAACTTTAACAGGAAACACAATCACAGCTGGAGTAGGAACTTGGCAGGTTGTTTCAGGCCCAAGTAATCCAGTATTTGCTAATGTAAATAGTGGAACAACTTCGGTTTCTGGACTTACAACAGGAACTTATGTATTAAGATGGTCTAGTACAAATGGTGCATCATGTGCAACATCAACTGCAGATTTAACATTAAATGTAAATGCTCCTGCAGATGCTGGACCAGATCAGGTTTTATGTAATGCAACTGAAATTATTTTACAAGGTACAAAAGGATCTAGAGGTACTTGGAGTGTAACTTCTGGAACTGGAGCAACAATTACTGCGCTTTCTTCTTCTACAGCGAGAGCTTCAATTACACCTGGGAATAACTATACTTTTAGATACGATATATCGAGTGCGGATGCAGGAACCTGCGGAGCTAGCAATGACAGCATGACGGTTACCAATAGTGCTTTGCCTACAACGCCTAATGCAGGTGTTGATCAAGATATTTGTTTATCGAATGGTAATTCAATTACTTTAAATGGTAATTCAATTACTTCAGGAACTGGTATGTGGAGTAAAGTTAGTGGACCAACAGGTGGTGCAATAACTTCTGCTAGTTCAAATAATACAAACGTTACGGGATTAACAGAAGGGGTATATATCTTTAAATGGACAGCTAGTAATGGTAGTTGTAATAATTTAAGTGATGTTGTTAGAATAAATGCTTATTCGCCTCCAAGCCCAGCTGATGCTGGAGCAGATCAAAGTGCTTGTCAATTGGCTACTCAGCTTGATGCAGTAGAACCGACAAGAGGAATTGGAACATGGACATTAACCACTGATCCATCTAATGGAGGAATTGTTATTGACAGTCCAAATAATCCTAAATCGACATTATCAATTGCGAATCCCTATTTATTACCTGTTGGAACGTATACTTTTACTTGGACAGTAAGAAATGGATCTGTTTGTGCTCCGAGCACAGATACTGTAGATATTACATTTACAGGAGCACCTCCAACACCTGCAAACGCAGGGCCTGACCAGAATTTATGTAATAGCACTACAGCAGTAATGAATGCTAATCCTGTTAATCCTGGAACAGGAACATGGAGTCAGGTTTCGGGACCAACTACAGCTATTTTTTCTAATAGATTCAGTGCTCAGTCTACTGTATCAGCTTTGACAAATGGAACTTATGAATTTAAGTGGTCAAGTTCTAATGGTGGAGGATGTAATTTAGAAGATACAATGCTGGTAACCATTAATCCAGCTATTGCAGCTGTAAATGCTGGTCCAGACCAAACTTTAGGAGAATACAGTACTGTTACAATGGCAGCGACAGATCCTGCACCAAATACAGGAACATGGTCATTTGTATCAGGACCTAATACTCCATTTATTTTAGATGTTAATAGCCCAAATACACAAATTGCAGGAACTATTCCTGGTAAATATGTGTTTAAATATACCGTTTCAAATAATTCTTGTGCTGTTGATTCTGATACAGTAGAGATTACGTTAATCGGTCAAACCGATTTAAGTTTAGCTAAAACGGCTGATATTGCATCACCTAGAGTGGGAGATATAGTAACTTTTACAGTTGCTGTTACCAATAAAGGAAATCGCGATGCAACAGGAATTGCAGTAAGAGATAATTTACCAGCAGGTTTTGCTTTAATTACAGGAAGTGTTTCTAATCAAGGAAATTATAATGCTGGTGGAAATGCAATAAACTGGTCTGGTTTATCAGTTGCAAACGGAGCTACTTTAAACTTAACTTACAAAGCTAGAGTAAACGCAGCTACAGGAACAGCTAATGAATATAGGAATACAGCTCAAATCACAGCAAGTGATCAGGTTGATCCAAATTCAACACCAAATAATGATATTCCAACAGAAGATGATCAGGCTTCTCTAACGCTAACACCAACACCAAATGTTGATTTAGCGATAACAAAAAGAATAAATAATGCCACACCAGATGTGGGATCTCTAGTTCAGTTTACAATTGAAGTTGTAAATAACGGCCCTAGTAATGCTACTTCTGTGTTAGCAACTGATGTTTTGCCAACAGGTTATACATTTTTTAATGCTACTGCAGGAACAGGAACTTACAATAGTGTAAATGGTCAATGGACTATAGGGAATTTAGCAAATGGAGCGAGAACTACCTTGACAATTACTGCCATGGTAAATCCAACAGGAGTTTATACCAATACAGCAACTGTAACTAGAGCTGAGATTGATACAAATGCGACTAACAATATCAGCAGTGTTTCTAGTAGTCCAAGAGCAATTGCCGATTTAAGTTTGACAAAAGCAATAAGTGCAGGTCCATACAATGTTGGCAATAATGTTACTTTTACGGTAGCGGTTATGAATACCGGACCAAGCTCAGCAACTGGTGTAAATGTACTTGATTATCTTCCTTCTGGTTATACTTATGTGAGTCATACCAATAGTATGGGAACAACATATACTAATGCTTCAGGTTCTTGGAATATTGGAACTATTGCTAGTGGCGATTTCAGATTGTTAACTGTTGTGGCTAGAATAAATGCAACTGGTGATTATCGAAATGTTGCCGAAGTAGTTCATTCAAATGAATATGATCCAGATTCAACACCGGGAAACAACAATCCAGCAGAAGATGATCAACAGCAAGTTGTGATTACACCAGTTCAGTTAGCTGATTTGGAAGTTATTAAAACTGTAGATGTTGCGACTCCAAAAGTAGGAGATAACATTAAGTTTAGAATTGCATTGAGAAATATTGGACCAAGTGATGCAACAGGAGTAATAGTTAATGACTTGTTGCCGTCAGGTTATACTTTTGTGAGCTATACTTCGACTAATGGAGCTTATAATACGGCGAATGGAAACTGGACACTTTCAGGAAGTGTTTTAAATGGAAAAACAGAATATTTAGATATTACGGCTAAAGTAAATCCTATAACAGGAACAGCTAATGAATATAGAAATACAGCAAGTGTAACAACAAGTAATCAAACGGATCCAGTCCCTGCGAATAATACTTCAACGGTAACTACTGTTCCAACAGCTTTAATTAATTTATCATTAAGTAAATCAGTAAATAATATTAGTCCGTTAGCGGGATCAAATGTGGTGTTTACTGTAAGGGTTTCAAATGCAGGACCAAGTAATGCTACAGGAGTGCAGGTTAGAGATTTATTGCCTAACGGATATACTTATGTTAGTTCGACAGTTACAAACGGAACTTATACAAACGGAACTGGATTATGGACTATTGGAACTATTGCGAACGGAGCTGCAGCAGTTTTAAATGTTACGGCTACAGTCAATGCAACAGGAAATTATACCAACGTTGCCGAAGTTATTAGTGCTAATGAAACTGATGTAAATTCGATACCAAATAATAATGTTTTAACAGAAGACGATCAAGATGAAATCACGATATCTCGTGGTCCATTAGTAGATTTAAGTTTAGTTAAAACAGTTAATAATAATATGCCTAATGTTGGTGATATTGTAACCTTCAGGATTACGGTAAACAATGCTGGCCCAAGTGATGCAACAGGAGTTGTAGTTACAGATAAATTACCTTCAGGATATTTATTTGTTAGTGCTGCTCCATCTGCTGGAAGTTATAATAATACACCTGGTTCATGGACACTTGGAACTCTTGCGAACTTAGCAACAGCTACTTTAGATATTCAAGCTCGAGTGTTGCCAACTGGTAATTATAATAACGTAGCAGAAGTTACGGGAGCTAACGAAGTAGATAGCAATTCTACTCCAGGAAACAATGACGCTACAGAGAATGATCAAAGCGAAGCTATTGTAACTCCTAGACAAATTGCTGATTTATCGGTTGCTAAAAATGTTGATGTAACTGCTCCAAGAGTAGGCGATAATGTAGTGTTTACAATTTCGGTTTCAAATGCAGGACCAAGTAATGCTACTGGTGTTGTTATAAGAGATTTATTGCCTTCTGGTTATGAATTCGTAAGTGCAGTTCCAACTGCAGGTATGTATAATAGAACAACAGGAGACTGGACAGTTTCAAGACCAATTATTGCAAATACTACTGAAACTATTCAGATAACTGCTAAAGTTCTGAAAAATGGTAGTTATGTAAATAATGCTGAAGTAATTGCAAGCGATCAGCAAGATCCAGATTCTACACCAAATGATGGAACTGGAGATGATTTTTCAACAGCAACGACTACACCTTCTGCATTAGTAAATCTTGCAGTTGTGAAAAGAATAAATAATGCAACTCCAGACGTAGGATCTACAGTGGTATTTACAATTGATGTTGTAAATAATGGCCCAAGTGATGCTACAAATGTGGTTGTAAATGATGTATTGCCTACTGGTTACACTTTTGTAAGCGATGATGCAACAGGAAACTTCAACAATGTTTCTGGAAACTGGACAATAGGTAACCTGACAAGCGGGGCAAGAAGAACTTTAAATATTACAGCTACTGTAAATCCAACAGGTATTTACCTTAATAGAGCTACAGCTACAAGTACTGAAACGGATGGAAATCTTACTGATAACACAAGTGAAGTTTCTAGTACTCCAAGAGCGATTTCTGATTTGAGCTTGCTTAAAACAGTAGCGAATGCCTCTCCAAATGTTGGCGAAAATGCAGTATTTACTATTGTGGTAACCAATAATGGTTCAAGTAATGCGACAGGAGTTGTAGTTACAGATCAATTACCATCAGGATATTCGTTTGTAAGCGCAGTACCTTCAGTAGGAACATACGACAGTAATTCTGGCGGTTGGTCAGTTGGTAATTTAGCTAACAGTGCTAGTGCAACTTTAACTATTACAGCTAGAGTATTAGCTTCAGGAAATTATAACAATGTAGCGGAAGTAACAGGTGCTGATCAATTTGATCCAAACTCAATACCTGGAAATAATAATCCGTTAGAAAATGATCAAAGTGCTGTAGTAGTTACTCCGGTTAATGTATCAGATTTAGTTACAGTAAAAACAGTTTCGGCTGTTACTGTTGCAGGTATTTCTGCATCAAGACCAAATGAAGGTGATACTATTAGATATAGTATTGTAGTTACAAATAATGGTGGCCCAACTAGTGCTACAGGTGTTAGTTTAACAGATATTCTTCCCGCAGGTTTAACTTACGAAAGTCATACGGTTACTACAGGTAATTATAACTATGCATCTGGAGTATGGACTATTGGAAACTTAGCAGTTAGTGGTACAGCTACTTTAGAAATTACAGCAAAAGTAAATGCAGGCACTAAAGGCCAAACGATTATCAATAGAACAACTGCTGCTAAAGGAGATCAAACAGATCCTACAACAGCTGGAGATGATTTAGAAGAAACAATTGTAGTTAGTTTGCCACCAATTGCTACAAACGATATTAGTAATGGTAATACAACAAATCAGCCTTCAACTCCATTAAACATTCTAACAAATGACAGATTAGGAGATGGAACTTTGGCGACTCCTGCCAATACTATTGTTGATTTAAATCCTAATACAACAGGAGTAGAAACAACAATTGTAGTACCGGGAGAAGGAACATGGAATTATGATTCAACAACTGGTTTAATTGTATTTACTCCAGAGGTAGGATTTACATCTAATCCAACACTATTAGAATATAAATTAACAGAAACACAAACGGGCTTAAGCGATACTGCTACTGTAACAGTAACTTATGTGGCTCAGGCACCAATAGCTTATAATGATTTAAGCAGTGGAAATCCTGTAAATACAGCAGTAACTGTAAATCCATTAGCGAATAACGGTTCTGGAATAGATGCAGATCCAGATGGAACTATAGATCCTTCAACGGTTCGTTTGTTGAGTCCATCAGGAGCAACAGCTATTGTAACAGACTCAAAAGGAATTACAAGTTTTGATGTTCCGAATGAAGGAAAATGGAGTGTTAATCCGGTAAATGGTGCGATTACGTTTACGCCACTTCCGACATTCCATAAAGATCCAGCGCCTATTAAATATAATGTAAAAGATAATGATGGCAATGTATCTAATAATGCGAGGGTAACTATAGATTATGTACCAGTTGCAGCCAATGATAGAAATACAACACCGGGAACTCCAGGTTTACCAGTTACATTAAATGTTTCTGGAAATGATACAGCGGGAGATACGGTTGATGTGTCGACAGTAGTACTAGATGCATCAAGTGTTTTTGGTGGAATTCAGGTATCTCCTAGAGAAGTTTCTGTAGTAGGAGTTGGGAACTGGATTGCTGATGCTCTTGGAAATGTAACATTTACTCCAGCGACAGGATACACAATTGATCCACCAGTAATTAGCTATACAATAAGAGACAATCAAGGAAATAGTTCGAATGCAGCTACGATCACAATAGATTATGCTCCAATCACTTCGCCTGATTTATCAATTGGAAATCCAATTAATACGCCGGTAGTTGTTGATGTTACAGCTAATGATATAACAGGAGATTTAGTTGATCCAACAACAGTAAGTTTGGTTAATCCAGGAAATGGAACCAATATTGTTCAGGATCCAACAGGAGACATTACAAGTATAACAATTCCTGGAGAAGGAATATGGAATGTAGATTTAGTAACTGGAAGAGTGACATTCACACCAAATCCTGGTTTTATTACAGATCCAACTCCGATTAATTATACTATTAAAGATCATGAAGGTAATCTGTCTAATAATAGTTTGATTACTATTAGAGTGATACCTCAAGCTGATTTAGTAGTTACTAAAACAGATAATAAAGAGAAATATGTTCCTGGAACAAATAATGTTTACACAATAACAGTTAAAAATAATGGTCCATCGACAGCTACAAATGTAGTGGTAGTTGATGATATTACAGATCCAATATTAGAGGCAGTAACGACATGGACAGCTGTTGGTACAGGAGGTACAATAGTTCCAAATGCAAATGGTGCTGGAGATATAAACGCTGGTAACGCAACAATCAGCAGTATTAATGTAGGAGAAACAGTTACCTATACTGTAACAATTGCAGTTCCAAGTAACTATACAGGTCAGATTGTGAATACAGCAAGTGCAACATCGGCTGTTCAAGATCCTAATGTTAATAATAATTCTCAAACGGATATTGATACTGTAAATGCACTAGCAGAAATTACGCTTACAAAAGCAATTGTAACTGCGAGCCCTCATAGAATTGGAGATAATGTTGAGTTTTTAATTACAGCAGTAAATAATGGACCAAGTGATGCTACGGGAATAAACATCGTAGATAAACTGCCAAACGGTTACACTTTTGTTAGCGCGACGCCTAGTAGCGGAACTTATAATGCATCGAATGGTTTATGGAATTTAGGAGGTTTAACGAATACTTCTAATGCTACATTAACTGTAATTGCAAGCATCAATGCAGCAGGAAATTATACAAACATTGCCGAGGTTACTAAAGTAGATCAATTAGATCCAAATGGAGTTATCCACGGAAATAACACACCTAATGAAATTGATCAGTCAGATGTGACGATTGTTCCAGTTAAAATAGTTGATTTGGTTACCACAAAAACAGTTGATAAATCAAATCCAAACCAAGGAGATATTGTACAGTATACGATTACTGTTGTAAACAATGGTCCAAGCACAGCGACTGGAGTAAATCTAACAGATAATTTACCTGCGGGATTAGCTTACGTATCGCATGTAGCAACTGGAGGAACAATCAATACATATTCTGGAGGTCTGTGGAATATTGGAAATATCAACATTGGATCTTCTGCAACATTATTAATCAATGCAAGAGTTACTGCAGCAGGAACGGTTAGTCAAACCCCTATTGTAAATACAGTTACACCTGCAGCAGGAAATGAATCTGATCCAACAACAGTTGGAGACGATTTAACAGAGCCAATTATTGTCACAAGTTCAGATTTAGTAACTGAAAAAACAGTAAGTAAAGCAAACCCTAGCGAAGGCGAAACGATTACATACAGTATTAGAGTTACAAATAACGGCCCAAGTGATGCAACAGGAGTTCGTTTAACCGATATTCTTCCAATTGGAGTTACTTACGTGAGCAACAATCAGGGAGCTGACTATAATTATGGTTCTGGTATCTGGACTATAGGTGATCTTGCAAACGGAGCAACCAAAGTTTTAGATATTAATGTATTAATTAATTCTGGATCAGCTGGAAAAACGATTTTAAATACAACTACTGCTGCCAAAGGAGATCAATCAGATCCATCAACTGTTGGAGATGATTTAACAGAAACAATTATAGTTCAAAACGGTGCCGATGTTGTATTGAAGAAAGTAGTAAACAATAGTACACCTAACATTGGAGAAACGGTAACTTATACTGTGACTGTAACCAATAAAGGAACAACATTAGTAACGAACTTGGTAGTGAAAGATGATCTGCCAGCTGGTTTAACGTTTGTTTCAGCTACTCCAGGAAAAGGGGTATGGACAACTCCAAACTGGACAGTAGGTACATTACAACCGGGCGAAGAAGGGTCTATCGAAATTAAAGCAATTGTTGGTTTAGATCAAGGAGGTAATGTATTAACTAATACAGTATCTAATACACAGGATCAATTTGATACCAACAGAACTCTTGATGATCCTACTGAAACCATAACGGTTACGAACTTAGATTTAGCTGTTGTTAAAACAGTAAATAACGCGACACCGAATGAAGGTGAAGTTATTAGATATACCATTAGAGTAACAAACAACGGTGCTAGTGATGCAACCAACGTGAGTTTAGTAGATAAATTACCTGTAGGAGTTACTTATGTAAGTGATGTAGTTTCAGCAGGAAATTATAACAATGGTTCTGGATTATGGACAATTGGTAATTTGGTAAACGGTGCTGTTGCCACTCTTACAATTGATGCAAGAGTCAATGCAGGAACTTATGGTACAACAATTACGAATACAACTACTGCAGTAAAAGCGGATCAGGCAGATTCTAATCCAGCAAATAATATTGGTAGTGTTGCAATTGTACCGACAGCTTATATAGACTTGAGTTTATCAAAAGAAATTGTTGGAAATGTTACCAATCCTGCTGTAGGCGATGTAATCACTTTTGAAATAAGAGTGATGAACGATGGACCAACAAAAGCAACAGGTGTAGAAGTAGTAGATTTAATTCCTTCGGGATATAAATTCATCAACTATAGCTCGACTATTGGTACTTACAGTCCTTCAACAGGTCTTTGGAAAGTAGGTTTTGTAGAACCTGGAAACACAGCGGTTTTATTAGTAGATGTTAGAGTTCTGGATAGTGGAAATTACATGAATTGCGCGGAGATTACGAAAGCCAACGAACCAGATATTGATTCTACTCCAGGAAATGGTAATGATTTAGAAGATGATTATGCTTGTGCTGCAGCAGCGCCTAATCAATCTGTGGACTTAGAAGTTGTTAAGACGATCTTGAAAAACAATACGAATCCAAAAGTAAATTCTGAGATTTCGTTCGAGATTCTATTAACGAACAATGGAGATATAGATGCAACAGGTGTTGTGGTATCAGATGTACTTCCTTCTGGTTATACGTTCGTAAATTATAGTTCTACTAGAGGAGCTTATGATTATGTAACAGGAGACTGGAAAGTAGGCAAGATATTAAACGGAGAAACAGAAATTTTGATTGTTGATGTTATTGTTAACGAATCTGGAAACTATCAAAATTGTGCAAGTATAAAAGCAATGCACCAGACAGATATAAATCCAGCTAACAATCAAAGTTGTATTACGGCAGCTCCAATAGCTCTAATAGATTTAGAATTGACTAAAGAGGTAGATATCTTAAAACCAATTGCTGAAACTAATGTTGAATTTACAATAACATTATCAAACAGAGGACCAAGTAGAGGAACAGGTGTAGTGGTAAAAGATTTACTTCCGTCAGGATTCAAATTCTTAAGTGCTGCTACAACAATTGGAACTTACGATGCGGTTACAGGATTATGGAATGTAGGAACTATTGATATCAATGGTGTAGAAACATTAAAAGTAACAGCTTATGTATTACCAGCAGGTGATTTCACCAATGTTGCAGAAGTGATTGCGGCAAATGAAGTTGATATCGATTCTACTCCTGGAAATAATAAACTACAGGAAGACGATCAGGATGCTGTAACATTAGAACCTACAGTTCCTTTAAACATCCCAGAAGGATTTACTCCTAATGGTGATGGTATAAATGATGTTTTTGAAATAGAGCATTTACAAGTATTGTATCCAAACTTTAGTATGGAGATTGTAAATAGATATGGAAACCTTGTGTACAAATACAAACATAATGGAGACAAGTTCACAACGCCATTATGGTGGGATGGTCATTCAACAGGAAGACTTAATGTCTCTGGAGAGACGCTTCCAGCAGGAACTTATTTCTATACTATTCACTTCAACAACAACGAAAGAAAGCCACAAACGGGCTGGGTATATTTAAAAAAATAAAACTATTCTTTAAGGAGAGAAGAGGTTAAAATCTTCTCTCCTTTCAAAAATTAAACTCATTTTTATGAAAAAAATTAAAATACTAATTGGATTTTTTGTTTTGATATTTTCCACTAGTACTGTTTTTGCTCAACAAGATCCTCAGTATACACAATACATGTATAACATGAACATTATAAATCCAGCTTATGCAGGTTCAAAAGGATTTACAAGTATCGGTATCCTAGGAAGAACGCAGTGGGTTGGAGTTGATGGCGCACCTCAAACTGCAACATTGTCTATCAATGGTCCTGTAGGAAAAAATGTGGGATTAGGATTCTCTGTTATCCACGATGAAATTGGACCTGTTAAAGAAGATAATGCATACGTTGATTTCTCCTATACTTTGAATCTTTCTGAAGAAGATAAATTAGCATTTGGTATTAAAGCTGGAGCAACTTTTTTGAGTATTAGAGAATTTACAACAGTAGATCCAGATCCGTTAAACGCACCAATAAGTCAGGTTGCGCCTAATTTTGGTGTGGGTGTGATGTACTATAATGAGCGTTTTTATGCCGGTTTATCTGTACCGAATTTTATTGAATCAAGATATCTGGACAAGAAAAACGGAATCTATTCTTCTGCTTCAGAAAAGGCACACTTTTTCTTTACTTCAGGATATGTATTTGATTTGGATGAAGACTTAAAATTGAAACCTTCTACTATGTTAAAAGCAGCGTCAGGAGCACCTCTTTCAGTCGATTTGTCTTTAAACTTATTAGTGCAGGAAAAAGTAGAATTTGGACTTTCAATGAGATTAGATGATTCTGTAAGCGCTATGGTGGGATACAATATAAGTCAGGGTATGAGAATTGGATACGCTTATGATTATACGACTTCTAATTATGGAGTGTTTAATTCAGGCTCTCATGAGATTATGATATTATTTGATTTGTATAAGAAAAAAATAAAAAGCCCTCGTTTCTTCTAGATAAAAAATAAGACATGAAAAAAATTACTTTAATTATAGTATTGTTATTTGGAGCTGTCGTTTATTCTCAAAATTACAATATCAAAAATATAGATGCCAATACTAAATATTCTGACTTTGGTGTGACTTATTATGGTGAAAACACTGCAATATATGCATCATCAAAAAAGACCAAACAGTCAAGAAATAAAAAATGGTATTTAAACAATCAGCCATTTTTAGATTTATATAAAGCAACTATAACCAATACGGGTGAATTTACAGGTTCTGAATTGTTTTCAAAAGACCTGAATACTAAGATGCATGAATCTAATGTAACCTTCACAAAAGATTTAAAAACAGTTTATTTTTCAAGAGATAATTACAATAGCAAAAAATATAAGACCGATGATAAAGGCTGGGTTTTAATACAATTGTATAAAGCCGATATCGATACTGATGGGAATTGGAAAAATATAACAAAACTACCATTTAACAGCGATCAGTTTGATACGGGACATCCTTCATTAAACGCTAACGATACCAAGTTATATTTTACATCGAACAGACCAGGTTCAATGGGACTTACAGATATTTGGGCAGTAGATGTGAATAAGGATGGAACTTATGGAGAACCTTATAATTTAGGGTCAGAAGTGAATACCGAAAAAAGTGAAATGTTTCCTCATATTGATGCTGATGATGTACTTTATTACTCTTCAAATGGTAAAAAAGATGGAAACGGTGGTTTAGATGTGTATGCTATAGAAATTCAAAATAAAAAGGGAGTAGGAGAAGCAGTTAATTTAGGTTTTCCTATAAACAGTGCCAAAGACGATTTCTCTTTAGTTTTCCAAAACGGAAAAAAAACAGGTCACTTTTCTTCTAACAGAGAAGGCGGAAAAGGAGATGATGATATCTATTTTTTCGAAGAATTAGTTAGTCCGATTACTGCAAAATGTAAGCAATTCGTTCAAGGAACTGTTCGTGAAAAAGAATCAGGAGCACTTTTGCCAGGAGCTTTAGTCACTTTATATGATGCAAAAGGAGATAAAGTTGAAAGTACAATTGCTGATAAATTTGCTGTTTTTAATTTAAAAGTAAATTGTGATTCTTCCTATAAAGTAACCGCTGTAAAGGACTATTATGATATGGACGAAAAGACTTTTGCCTCATCAAACGAAGCCAATTTAGAGCTTGCCCTTAATCTGGATTTAACTTCAGGTGAATTTGTTTATGTAAGAGGTAAACTAATGGTCAAAATTAATCCAATATATTTTGACTTAGATAAATCATATATCCGACCTGATGCACAGATTGAACTTGAGCGAGTAGTGAGAATTATGGAGAAATACCCAAAACTTAAAATTAATTTAGGTTCACATACAGATAGTAGAGCACATGATGATTACAACTGGTCGCTGTCTACCAGAAGAGCAAGGTCTACTAAAAACTGGATTGTGAGAAAGGGAATTGATCCGGCTAGAATCAAAGCTGAAGGTTTTGGTGAAACAGAATTGGTCAATAAATGTTCAAACGGTGTGAATTGCTCAGAAGAAGACCACCAATTAAACAGAAGAACCGAATTTGTGATCGTAAATCCTGAAGTCATAAAGGAAGTTGATGGTGCAGTAGATTTGGTTTCTGCAAAAAGTACCGATATACGTTAATCAAAAAGTCTATTTCATTGCGAAATAGACTTTTTTGTTTTTTACCTATACTCAGAAAGCATTAATCAGTTTCTTGGATGTTAGTTATATTTGTTTATAATTATGATGTTTTAATTCATTTAGGAAGTAATAATTTAATTATCTTAATTATACCCGAGCACGCAGATTTATTTCATCCGATCGATTAGAACCCTATATCGAAAAATTTAGCAGTAAATGCGTTCAAAAAAACTAATTGCGTATATTTGATATATGAATAAACAGACACCTTTTTCAGTATGTGGAGAATCATTGTCAGCTCCAATGCACATTTGCGGTTTTTTCGATTCAAGAGAACAGCAATATGAGGTAATCATTCCTTATATTCTGGAGGGATTGGAAACGAATGATAAAGTCATTAATATCCTTGAGGGAAACCGTCATGGAGAGCATTGCCGCTGTCTGGCTGATAATGGAATATCGATTACTGAAAAACTGTTGAGCGGTCAATTGGAAGTTCTAGCTTCTGAAAACACTTATATTAATGGAGGCAAGTTTGCTGCAGATGAAATGTATGATTTGCTAGAAAAGTCTTTGTTATCGTCTTCAAGAGCGGGTTATGATAGCGTTAGAGCGTGTGGCGATATGGTATGGGCACTTAAAAACCTGCCCGGAACAGATGAACTTTTAGAATATGAAGCCAGACTGAATCTACTAACTCCAAAACATTCTTGTTCCTTAATTTGTATGTACGATATCAGTAGTTTCAGCCAAAATACACTTACCGATATATTACTTACACATCCTTATGTGATCAAGGATGGAAAGATTAGTAAAAATCCATTATATGTAGAACCTTTGGAATTTATTTCAAATCTTTCTTCTCGATCTAGTTCGCTTAAATCTTAAACAGTTTTCTTTTATTTCTCTCTAGCTCAACTTTTCGAAGAGTTCAAATCAGTGCGATCGATTTTAAATTTCTATGATAAAAAAATATGTTCTCACTAAGTGGAACTGCTTTAAAAGTGTTGCCTTCCAATAATGGTAATAATCTCTACCTGTTTATTACCATTAATTCGATAATAAATAGTATCAACACCGCAAACACAATAACGATATCCTATTTTAATGTGGTCAGCAGATGGAAATAAAAAAGGATTTTCCTCTATTTTTTCAAAATAATCATAAAACATATTAAAGTAGCTGTCTGCTTGTTTAATACCAAACTTGCTAACACCATAATAATAAATTCTTCTTAAATCTTCTTTGGCTTCGCTACTTAAATAATAGCTATACATCAGGCAGATCTTTTTTAAATTCAGCTAACATTTCTTCTCTGCTTTGTTTTTTTGCAAAACCGCTTGTTTCTCCCTTATCTATTTTAGATCTCACAAACTCATAATATTCTTCTTGTGAACGGGCTTGTTTAATCAAGTAGTTAATAGCTTCACTTTTACTACTAAACTCTTCTGCATTGACTTGATTTTTCAACCATTCGTCATTAGGTGCAGTCAATGATATACTTTGTCGTGTCATAATTATACAAGTTGTTTGATTGGTGTAAATTTACACCAAAACTTTAAAATGAAAAATATATTAAAGTGAAATAGTTTTTTTTAATTGTTTGGGAAGTTAAAAGCTTAACCTGATCGTGTAGATTTATCTCTGTGATATAGGCTTTCTGATGTTATTTTGTCATTAATAATAGTAGACCTGATCGCGCAGCTTTATCTTTGCAACGATAGCGCGGATTTGCAATCCATGCCCGTAAAGATTGGTTAGTTCTCGTTGTAAATAAAAAAACATATTACTACTTTGTGTAATTTTTGTTCGAATGATTTGTTTTTTGTTTTACTGTTGCGGCACGGATTGCAAATCCGCGCTATCGAGATTTGAATTATTTCTGCATCAGATAACAGAGTTTTCATTGTCTCCCTGCGATGGAGATCCTGAATCTGATGTAACGACACCTTACATTCATTTAATCAAAATGCTCGATGCAGCCGAACTAATAAAAGAAAGAGGAGTAGAGAAAATCAAGAAAACGGATAGGATTGCTACTGTAACGGAATAAAATATTCTTTTACTCGAACTTTAAAAACTGATTTTCTTAAATTTTAAATAGCTGTTTTGTAATAAGTTGCCTATTTTTAATGTAAATATCCCATAATATGGTTTCATTTTATAATTTGAAACCTAATTGGCTTTGCATTTTAGTAGAAAATTAGTTTTGTAAGATAACTTTGGATAGAAATAAGGCCTTAATGCTGACTCTAATTCATTTTTGATTAAGCTGGAAGGCTTGAGAATAATAAATCCCATTTATTACAAACTAAAATTAAAAATTATGAAAAAGTATCATGTATTAGTTGTCTTTTTTTTGTTTACGCTGGCAGTCTCGGCACAAAGCGGCCAGTCATTTTTGCTTAATCTGTACGGAGGATATACTTTTTCCGACAGAGTAGATTTTGATTCTTCTTATGCTAAGGTAGAAGATGGTTTTGAGTACGGAATAGGTTTGGAATATTTTATAATGGATAACGCTTCGATAGAGTTAAAATATAACAGACTTGATACCAGAATGCCTTTGTATACAAAAGTTCCTTTAAACGAAGGCAGTATTGCTGCAGGAACTCAGCTTAATGCTGGTGATGATAAAGGCGCTATCAATTACATACTGGCAGATTACACCTATTATTTTGGTTCAAGCTCTCAGAAAGCGCTTCCTTTTCTTGGTGCGGGTGCAGGGGTAGCCATACTAGAAACGCCAAGAAGCGGCAACGGTACGTATTTTGCTTGGGAGGCTAAAGCCGGAGTAAAAGTAAAAACCAATTCACCATTGTCAATTAACCTTCATGCTTATCTCCAGTCTATGTCGGCAGCTGTCGGATATGATTATTATTGGGACTATTATTGGGGACCAGTGGCAGTCAATGATTATGTTTCAACATTTCAGTTTGGCCTTGGGGCTTCGTTAAGTTATGATTTCAGTAAGTAATCGCTACTGTATTAAACTCTTAGAAAAAGTCCCTAGAAGTGGGGACAAGTATTAAATTATTTTGAATTCTGATCGCTTATAGATAAAGACAGGTATTTTTAGATCTGTCTTTTTTTATGCAGCCTACTACAATAGAATTTTAGAAAGACATATTTTTATTTTGTTATATATGATTGACAAGGAATTGAAAAGCAATATGATAAAAATCATAGCCAACACTGAAACATCTTAGTAATATTGTTATCATTTTTCTATTCCTTAAACAATCAAAAATAACAATCATGATAAAATTATTTGTTTCCGTTTTTCTGCTAAGCAGCACTTTCGCATTGGCACAAAACTCAAATCTTACGATTAATGTTTCTAATTTAAAAGACAACACAGGAGTATTGGTAGCAGAATTATACAATTCTAAAGAAAACTTTCTAAAAAAAACATACAAAACAGGGGCGTCTATAATAAAAGCAAACACTGCTTTAGTTCAATTTACAGGAATTCCAACTGGAGAGTATACAGTTTTGGTATATCAAGACAAGAATAGTAATGGTAAACTAGACAAGTATTTTATAGGAATGCCCAAAGAGCCGGTAGCCTGCTCTAATAACGCAAAAGGATTTATGGGACCTCCAAAATACGAAGAGGCAAAATTTAATATAGGAACAGCCGAGACAAAAATTTATATCAAGATGAGTACTGCTCATTAAAATAAATCATTAAAAAATATAAGGCTGGAATCTGTAAAAGTGTTCCAGCCTTAAAGAATGAAATTATTATACAGTAACAGTGCTTATAGCCTCTTTTAATGCTTTAGCGGCAGCAGCTGGATCAGCAGCGCCATAAATAGCACCACCTGCTACAGCTACAGTTGCACCCGCAGCAACAACATCTTTAATGGTGTCGATGTTTACACCTCCCGCAACTGAAAAAGGAACTTTAGCTTCTCTTCCTTCAGTGATAAGTGTTTGTACAGAATATCCAGGTAAAGCCTGTTCGTCAAGACCAGCGTGTAGTTCCACAAATGCTACTCCAAAAGCAGTTACCTCTTTTGCTCTCTGCACTCTGTCTTTTACTCCAATAGTGTCTACAACAACTTTTCTGTCATATTTTTTTGCAGCTTCAATAGCACCTTTAATGGTAGCATCATCAACAGTACCCATTACGGTAACTAAGTCAGCACCAGCTTTAAAAGCCATTTCAGCCTCTAAAGATCCAGTATCTGCAGTTTTCATATCAGCAAAAACTAATTTATCTGGGAAAGCGGCTTTCATAGCTGTTACAACGCTAAGACCTTCTGCTTTAATTAGGGGCGTTCCCAATTCGATAATATCTACGTAAGGGGCTACTTTTCCTGCTAGTTCTAATGCAGCTTCTGTAGTAAGTAAATCAATTGCGACTTGTAATTTTGTCATGTCTAAAATGTTTTAAAAAGTAAAAAAAAAGTTATTCCAGATTAGCATGTTTAGGCCAAAGGTCT
The DNA here is from genome assembly GCF_030378165.1 of Flavobacterium panacagri. NCBI lineage: Bacteria > Pseudomonadati > Bacteroidota > Flavobacteriia > Flavobacteriales > Flavobacteriaceae > Flavobacterium > Flavobacterium panacagri. The sequence continues at coordinate 5,112,384 of NZ_CP119766.1, read as the reverse complement.
TCTTTGGTTAAACCAGATTCCTGCCAAAGGCTCATAAAAATGCTCTCCAGTATTAATAATGTAAATTGTTCAAAAAGACTTCCTGCGTACTGTTGAGAAACGGAAACACCAAAGTCTGTTTTTGTTGCAGCATTTAGGAGCAGTATAGTATCTGCTATTTCTGCTAGTTTGCTTTTCGAGTCGGCTGTAAGGACGGCAACTGTAGCATTTTGCTTTTTTGCTTTTTCTGCTGCAGAGATCACTGTAGAAGTGGTACCAGATCCAGAAGCTAAAATAAGCAGGTCGCCTTCAAGGATAGCAGGAGTTGTGGTTTCACCAGCCACATATACATGGTATCCCAAGTGCATAAAACGCATAGCCGCCATTTTTAAGGCAAGACCGCTTCTGCCGGCTGCCATAAAAAAGATTCGGTTGGCCGATTTAATTTTGTTAACCAATGCATCAATTTCCTGCGGATTGATCTGATCTGCCAATTTTAGGTTTTCCTCTAAAATGGTGCGAAGATTTTCGTTTATCGAATTATTGATAGTCATATTTTGTTATTTAAAATAAGCGAATAAATGCCTGCTGTCATTCGAATTATTAAATGCGAAGACAAACAGAATGTATAAGGATACTATTGAAAATGTTGACTTATGGATATTGCCGGATTAAGACGCAGATGAGTAGAATTAAATAATTGATCTGCGGAACTTCTAGAGCAATAAGGATTTGTACACGTTTGTATCAGTAGTATTTACTGTCACAAAAGTATAGCAGGAAAAAGGGAGGATGTTATAAAAACAGTACTATGCGATATAAATTTGCGCCGCTTTTTTAACAAAATGGAAAATAGAGAATAGAAAATAGAGAATAGATTCTAGATTATGCATTATAAATCTGCGAGAGTTCGTTTTGAAGTTCAGTTGGAGTTTCTTTAAGTTTTGATTTCACAAACTTATTCAAAGCAGAGGGAGAACTAAAGCCAAGATTAAATGCGATTTCTTTATGCGAAAGATCAGAGAACAAAAGCTGTCTTTTAATTTCTTTTAAAATTCTATTATGAATGGCATTAATTGCTGTTTCACTGCAGTGTTTTTTGGTTATTTCATTGAGTTTTTTAGGAGTTATTCCGAGCTCTGCAGCATAATATTGCACTGTACGCTGGCTTTTAAACTGTTCGTTAAGTAGTTTTTTAAAAGCAATATATACATGCTGATTCGTTTTTTGATGTAAGATGGGATGCTGGCCGTGAATAGATTCTATAAGTCCCAATAAAAATATCTTAATGAAAAAACGCGCCTGTTCTTTTTTGACAAGAGTTGGACTGTTGTAAATAGTTTGAATGTTTTCTACAAGCACCAAAGCATTTTTGAATTCATCTATATGAAGTGCATTACAATTAAGATTGGCAGACAAGTTTACGTTGTAAGGACTTAATTCATTTTTCAAGATGTCTGAGCAAAACAATACCTCTTCAAATAAAATAATTTTAGCTTTGAGGTCACTGCTTAGATTAGAGATAAAGTTAATTTGGTCAGGAAATACAATTGATATTTTTTCTGATTTTAGATTGAAAACTTTTTCTTCAATTTGAATATCAATTTTTCCTTTTTCCACAATCAGAATAAAAAAGTGATCGTTTTTGTGTGGTTTCTGATAGTCACTAATATTTAAGTTTTCTATATCAAAAGCTCTGAAAGATAAGTTTTTGTCTTCTAGTTTTTGATTGTATTGATTGAGTTTTAACCTTTTTAAATCCATCTGATGAGAAATGTTTATAGTGTATTTTAATATTTTTTTTCTAAAAATATCTATCTAGAGGTTTTAAAAGTGATATTTTAAGTAAACGTAAAAGAAGAAAAGCTGCAAATTTAAGAAAACCTATTGTTTCTTTAATGATCTAAAACTTAAAATTCCCAACTATAAAGTCAGGAATTTCAAGTTTAACTAGATTTTTTAAACTGTTTTTCTTTATGATTTATGAAGAAACTGTCTTAAAACATATTGTAGAATACCGTCATTTTTATAATATTCAATTTCAATCTGAGAATCTAATCTTGCTATTGCACTGAAATTAAAAACTTCACCATTTTCTTTAACAGCGGTAATGGCCAGTTCTTTCAAAGGTGTAATATCTTCTGCAATTCCTGTAATCGTAAAGGTTTCTGTTCCAGTAAGTCCAAGACTTGCTGCGTTTTCTCCGTTTTTATATTGCAATGGTAAAACTCCCATTCCAACTAAGTTACTGCGGTGTATTCTTTCGTAACTTTCTGCCAATACTGCTTTTACGCCAAGCAGAAAAGTTCCTTTTGCGGCCCAGTCTCTCGAAGAACCGCTTCCGTATTCTTTTCCAGCCAAAATGATTAAAGGTGTTGCTGCAGCTTTATATTTTTTAGAAGCCTCATAAATACTCAATTCTTCTCCTGTTGGAAGAAAAGTCGTAAAACCACCTTCTTGTTGAGCCAAAGCATTTTTGATACGAACATTCGCAAAAGTACCTCTAATCATTACTTCGTCATGACCACGGCGAGAACCATACGAGTTAAAGTCATTTTTCTCCACACCTCGGCTTAATAAATAACTTCCTGCCGCAGAATTCTCTTTAAATGATCCAGCTGGCGAAATATGATCTGTGGTTACACTATCTCCTAATACCAATAAGGTACGGGCATTTACAATATTTTGTAACGCCTTAGGATGATCTGGAAGGTCTTTGAAAAATGGCGCTTCTTTGATGTAAGTCGAATTATCTTCCCATTGGTAAATTTTTTCTTTAGGAATCTGCAATTGCTGCCAGATTTCATTACCATCAAAGATCGTTGAATAACTGGATTCAAATTGTTTTGGAGTCAGTACGTCACGAAGTATTTGACTGATTTCATCTTCAGCAGGCCATAAATCTTTTAAGTAAACAGGCAGTAAATTAGAATCATAGGCAAGCGGTTCGTTTAGAATGTCAAAATCCACTCTTCCTGCTATGGCAAAGATTACGACAAGCATTGGCGACATTAGGAAATTCATTTTAATCTGCGGATGAATTCTGGCTTCAAAATTTCTATTTCCCGAAAGTACAGAAGCCAATACAAGATCATGTTCGTCTGCTGCTTTTGCCACATGCGGTGGAAGCGGGCCCGAGTTTCCTATACAAGATGTACAGCCATAACCCACTACGTGAAATTTCAAGGCTTCAAGATCTTTAAGTAAATCTGCTTTTAGTAAATAGTCAGTTACTACTTTTGAGCCTGGAGCAAGCGATGTTTTTACCCAAGGTTTTGTATTTACGCCTCTTTCTCTTGCTTTTTTGGCAATTAATCCAGCACCAATCATAAGGAAAGGATTTGAAGTATTAGTGCAAGAAGTAATAGCCGCTATAGCAACAGATCCGTCAGATAAAGTAAAACGTTCCGAACCAATAGTAACCTCGACGCTTTTACTGCCATTTTCTATTTTTGGATCAATTTGTATTTCTTCTGGAACTGGTTTGCTTTCATTTAAAGGCTGAGAACCGCCTTCTGCCAGCCATGTTTTGATTTGTTTTTCAGGTTTTAGATATTTTCTGCCAAAGTTTTTGTCTAAGGCATCAACAAAAGAAGGTTCCAAATTTTTAAGCAGAATTTTGTCCTGAGGTCTTTTTGGGCCTGCAATTACAGGCTCTATAGTAGAAAGATCCAATTCCAAAACATGAGTATAGCTAATATTTTCGTCGCCTTTTCTCCACAACAGATTTGCTTTGCAGTAATCTTCAACCAAATGAATCTGCTCCTCCGATCTGCCGCTAAGTTTCATATATTCCAGTGTTTTTTCGTCAGTAGGGAAGAAGGTTACGGTACAGCCAAATTCAGGAGACATATTTCCAATTGTAGCGCGGTCAGGAACACTTAAATTGTCAAGGCCTGAACCAAATACTTCTACAAATTTTCCGACTACTCCAAATTTTCTAAGCAGTTCTGCAATCGTCAAAACCATATCGGTTGAAGTGGAGCCAAGCGGAATTTTACCTGTCAATTTTAAACCAATTACTTCTGGCATAATAAAATAAATAGGCTGTCCCAAAATAGCGGCTTCGGCTTCAATACCTCCGACACCCCAAGCGATAACCCCAATTCCGTTTACCATTGGTGTATGACTGTCGGTTCCAACAAGCGTATCCGGAAAAACTTCTCCGTTACGTTCTATAACGCCTTTCGATAAATATTCAAGATTAACTTGGTGGCAGATTCCCATTCCCGGCGGTACAACGCTGAAATTGGTAAACGATTCCTGTGCCCATTTTAAAAACTGGTATCTTTCGCCATTACGTTTGTATTCCTCATCCATATTGCGCAGATATGAATATTCAGTTCCAAAGTAATCTACTTGAACAGAATGATCGACCACAAGATCAACAGGAATCAGCGGATTAATCGCATCAGGATTTTTGCCTCTTCTTGCTGCTTCGGCACGTAATGAAGCAATATCAACTACAGCGGGAACACCTGTAAAATCCTGCATTAAAACTCGCGCAGGTTTAAACGGAATATCTTTGTCTGATGCTTCTGGTTTCCAGTTTAATAAGGTTTCAACGTTTTCTCTAGTGATGGCAAAATCATCGAAATTGCGCAAGGCATTCTCCAAAAGAATTCGGATTGAAAAGGGCATTTTTTCGATTTCAAATCCTTGTTCCTGCATTGCCGCAAGACTGTAATAAGAAAACTCCCTGCCAGAAGTTTTAAGTACTTTTTTAATCTGGTAAATGTCGTTCTGCATGTTGTGGTTCTTTTTTAAATTAAAAATATACGATTAGAGAGTGGTACTTTTTGAGCGTAGACTTTTAAAGATCTCCTTGTTTTAATTTGTTTTGTGTTTGTTTTTATAATAAAAATACTCTTTTTTCTGCTTTTTTAAATCGATTTTTGCGATTAATTAATTTTAACCAAATGATTTTCAATGGTTTTTCGGTGTGCTTCGTATTGAGCAGGAAGTTTTAAGTTTTTGCCTAATTCTTCTAAAGGTTCATCTACTGTAAATCCGGGATTATCGGTAGCAATTTCGAACAAAACGCCTCCAGGTTCTCTGAAATACAAAGAGTGGAAATATTGTCTGTCGATTTGTGGTGTAATAGACAATCCGTAAGCTTCTACCTTTTCACGGAAGTGCATTAAAATTTCATCATTTTTTACGCGGAAAGCCACATGATGAACCGTTCCGTTGGCAACATGGCCATGCTTTTCATCTGCCAGTTCTACAAGATCAACAATTGCTGCATTTTCGACAGTAGCTGTGGCATAACGGTAACGGTTTGCCTCTTGGTCAATTAATTTATAACCGAAGATTTCTGTTAAGATGGCTGCAGTTGGTTTAATGTCTTTTAAAGTCAATGTAACATTATGAAAACCTTTTGTAGCCACATCTGCTTTTACTTCATCCGTTTCCCAGCCTTTTCTGTTATCATTTGTTTTAGATTCGATTAATTCTAGTTTTAAACCGTCTGGATCTTCGAAACTAAGATATTTTTCACCGAATTTTTCAGTTGGTTTACTGTAAGTTACATTGTATTGTTCAAAACGTTTCTGCCAGAAATCAAGACTTCCTTTTGGGACAGAGTAACCAATTTCTGTCGCCATTCCAGAACCTTTTCTTCCTTGCTGGATTTCTGCTCCCCAAGGGAAAAAAGTCAAGATTGTTCCAGCGCTTCCAACTTCATCGCCAAAATAAAAGTGGTACGTTCCAGGATCATCAAAATTCACTGTTTTTTTGATAAAACGTAATCCTAATATTTTAGAATAAAAATTGAAGTTTTGTTTTGCGTCGCCTGCAATTGCAGTAATATGATGTAAGCCTAAAATTGTGTTTTCCATGGTGTTTTTATATTAAATGGTTTATTGATTTTCTCACTGCAAGTTTACTTCCGATACAGTTCTAGATCGATTAACATAGATTAAGAAATAGAAAGTTATTGAATACGGAACAATTGGTAGTATCCAAATAATATTCCACTTAGAGAAAGGTGTTGTTTATGAGGGTTTTGGTGTTTGTTTTGATTTTTTGCTTATACGATATATCGTAATTTTATGATTTGAGTCTGCATATTTAGAAAATCAATAGCAATTTAATACAGGCTGTTTCTTAAATTTACAGTGTTACTGTGTAAAATACCACGAGAATTTTTTGTTTATGGAAAAGCCGAAAGACCAAACTGCAATTATGATGAACCGATTGCAGGAAAGAGAAAGAGAACAAATGCTGATTATGTCGATTTGCTCGGAAATTGGGCAGGCTTTAACTAAAGAAGAATTAAATGTGGTGATAGGCCAATTGAAAGAACAATTTCTGTTTGATGATTTTATTTTGGCTTCTTCTAATGAAAATGAAACAGAATACTCCGTTTTCTATCAGTTTTTTCAGAAAGATAAAGCTGTAAAGAAATATCTCGTGAATGATGGCTTTTTTGATGTTTGTCTCGATTCTGCCGATGCCGTTGTTTTTGATTTAAAAAATCTTGACGATAAAAAGAATCCTTTTCCTGATTTTATAAAGATTGCTAATGCAAGTGGTTTTAAAAATGGAATTGGTATTTCGTTGCCTTACACAAAAGGAAACAGAAATGTTCTTTTTATGTTTTTTAAGAGTGCACTGACTTTCAGTAGAGAATCAAGCCGAGTTATAAGAGGAATTGCGACACAGTTATCCATTACAATCCGGAACATTGCACTTACTCAGAAATATGAAAGTGAAATTACCGAATTGAAAAAGTTCAAACAAAATTCTGTTCAAAACGAAGAAGACGAAATTTCAAATGAAACTGACTCAGTAGGAATTGTGGGAGACAGTGTTGTAATGAAACAGGTTTCGGAATTAATTGCTCAAGTAGCGTCTTCGCAATCGACCGTTTTGATTTATGGAGAAACCGGAACTGGAAAAGAATTGGTTGCCGATGCTGTACATCGTTTATCAACAGTTTCAAAAAACAGAATCGTAAAAGTAAACTGCGCTTCGATTCCAGCAAATCTTATTGAAAGTGAATTGTTCGGACATGAAAAAGGCGCTTTTACAGGAGCAACCGAACAAAGAATTGGAAAATTTGAACAGGCAAATGAAGGCACTATTTTTCTGGATGAAATAGGAGAACTGCCTTTGGAACTTCAAGGAAAACTGCTTCGTGTACTTCAGGAAAAACAGATTGAAAGAATTGGTGGGAAAGAAACAATAAAAGTAAATGCAAGGGTTATCGCTGCAACTAACCGTTCTTTAGAAAAAGAAGTCGCAGAAGAAAGATTTAGAAATGATTTGTATTATCGCTTAAATGTATTTCCAATTTCACTTCCTGCACTTCGAGAACGAAAGGATGATATTCCTGTTTTGGGTGAATTTTTTCTAGAAAGACACAGTTTGAAAATAGGAAAGAAGATTAAAGGTTTTTCTAAAAAAGTATTAAAAAGTATGATAGCGTATGACTGGCCGGGAAATGTGAGGGAACTTGAAAATATGATCGAAAGAAGTATTTTATTTGCGAAAGAAGAGGTAATAAAAGAAATGATTTTTCCCGAAATATACAAACCTGAATCTGATACAACAGCAACTGATTTTTACATTAAAACTTTACAGGAAGTAGAAAAAGAACATATTTTAAAAGTGGTAAAAAAATGTGCTGGAAGAATCTCTGGGCCACAAGGAGCGGCCGTTTTATTAGGACTTCCTAGTACAACCTTAATCTCCAGAATGCAGAAATTAGACATTAAAAAAGAACATTTTCTAGATTAATTTATTCTGCAGCCATATTGATTTTTCCTGAAGAAACAGCCCAGTAAATTAACAAAAGCATACTGATTGCCAAAGCTACCGCTGGATACTGAAATGAAATTCCGAAAGCAATTAAATAAGTAGGAAATCCGTATAAATAATTGTTTCTGATTTTTTTGATGGCGGAATTGGTAATGCCAGGACGTAAAAGTTTTTTATTATTACTCGCAATAAACCAAAGCAGATTATACGAAATATTGATAAGAACAAAGATTCCAGTATAAATAGCCACCGAAATACTAGAAGCCTCACCTTCAAAAAATCTCGACAAGAGAGCCGTAGGATAGGAGACAGCAGTCACAAGAAAAAGAATTAATCCGTTCGAAAACATAATGGCTGTATTGCGGCTGTAGATTTGTTTGAAAATCTTATGATGATTCACCCACATAATAAAAATACTGAAAAACGATAGCGTAAAAGCAAGATAAGCCGTCCATTCGTTTTTTAAATAATCCAGTAATTCAGTGCCATTTTTAACAGCGGTTATGTCTGGGGCATGAAGATCCAATACCAAAAGCGTAATAGCAATGGCAAAAACAGCATCGCTGAAATTTTCTATTCTAACCGTTTCTTTTTCCATTTTTTATGATTTTTTAAATCCGAAGAGGCAATACTTTTCCAGCCCATAGTTTTCTATGCGCTTACTGATTCAAGTAATGTAACTTCAGAGTTTGTTAATTGTATCCTTGTTTGATACCTAATTTTTTCATTTTTGAGAACAGGGTCTGCGGTTGCATTTTAAGTAATTCTGCAGCTCCGCCTGGCCCTGAAACTTTACCATTACACAGTTGAAGAGCACTCATAATATGCTCTTTTTCCATTTCTTCCATTGATTTTAATCCGCCGAGTTTCAGTTCTAAAGGCTGTTGATTATTGGATGGAAGATCAAATTTTTCAATTTCACTGGTTTTGGCCAGCAGTACATTTCTTTCTATCAAATGTTCTAATTCGCGAATATTACCTGGCCAGTCATACTGCATTAATTGTTCTAAAGCAATTGGACTAATTCCAGTTACATTTTTACGGGAACTTACCGCATATTTTTTTACAAAATAATGAGCCAGAGCTTCAATGTCTGCTGCACGTTCCTTAAGTGTCGGAAGTTGTATAGGAAATACATTTAAACGATAATACAAATCAAGTCTAAAACGACCTTCGGCTACTTCTTTTTCTAAGGTTCTATTGGTTGCGGCAACAATTCGAACATTGACTTTAATGGTTTTATTGCCACCAAGACGCTGAATTTCCTTTTCCTGTAAAACACGTAATAACTTTACTTGAGAATCCAATGGTAATTCTCCAATTTCATCTAGAAAAATAGTGCCTTCGTGTGCTTGTTCAAATTTCCCGATTCGCATCGAATTAGCGCCCGTAAAAGCGCCTTTTTCATGTCCAAAAAGTTCCGATTCTATCAAAGAATGTGGTAATGCAGCACAGTTTACCACCACAATCGGACTGGATTTACGGCCTGAAAGTTCGTGTATCGAATGTGCCGCTCTTTCTTTTCCAGTACCGCTTTCGCCTAAAATCAAAACAGAAGTTTCAGCTGGGGCTACAATTTTTATTTTTTCAATGACTTCTTTTAAAAGCGGACTGCTTCCAATAATTCCTTCAATTGCCTCATTTTCTTCGTCGGGATGGTTTTCTGCTAATGTTCCTCTTTCCTGATCAAATCTATATTTCGCAATATCGAGCATTACAATTAGATCTTTTTCGCGGAAAGGTTTTACCATAAAACCATACGGATGCGTTGCTTTAACAGCCTCCAGTGTGCTTTGATTGGTGTTAGCAGAAATATAAAGAAACGGCAGCTGTAATTCACGAAGTTCCCATGCGAGATCGATTCCAGTCAAATTGCCTTTCAGCATAATATCAAGTAGTACCCAGTCTGGCTTTTTATCTTCGATTAACTTTCTGGCCTGAACAACCGAGGAAGCAATGCCGACTACTTGATAACCAGCTTTAATCAGCATGATTTTTAAATCGTTTGCTACAATAAATTCATCTTCAACAATTAGAATTTTCTCCTTCATTACCTTGATTTATATAGTTTCAGAACTTTCTTCGATAACTTCAAATTCTGTATTTCTTGTAAACGTAATTGTGATTTTTAGTCCATTATCATTTTTCATTTCAAAATTTCCATCAATTTGATCTGTCAGTCCCATCATTAAATTCATTCCAAGAGAATCTCTTTCTGTGTCTTCAAAATCTTCTGGAAGCCCAACGCCATTGTCTGCTACAATAAGTTTGTAATCGCTGTTTATTACGTTTTTCAGACTGATGATTACTTCTCCTTTTCGATCTGAAGGGAAAGCATATTTAATAGTATTATTGATGGCTTCATTGATAATTAATCCCAGCGGAACAGCTTGAGCAACATCAAGATATACTTTTTCGGTATCCAAAACAAAGTTGATTTTTGTATCAGTATCAAAACATTCTCTCATATAATTGATGAGTTCATAAATGTACCAAGACATGTCAATATTGGCCAGATTATCAGACTGATATAATTTTTGATGAATCAAAGACATGGCGTGCATTCTGTGCTGGCTGTTTTGTATCGCCATTAAAGCATCTTCATTATCCAAATAAGCCGATTGAGTGTTTAATAAACTAATCACAATCTGAAGATTATTTTTTACACGGTGATGGATTTCCTTTAATAGCCATTCTTTTTCAATGAGCATTTTTTTGTTCAGCTCGTTTTGTTCATTAATCTGCTGACGCTGTAATTCTAATTCTTCATTCTTTTTCTTTTTTAGTCTAAAACTATTATACAAAAGAGCTAAGAAAAGTATTAAAACGATAACACTTCCTATAAAAACATAACGGATAATTCGATCATTATGAATTTTTATTTCCTGTAATTTTCCTTGCTGGGTAAGGAGTTTAATGTTTTTGTCTTTCTTTTCTGTTTCAAATTGGAGCTGTAATGCTGCGGATTGTTTTAGCTTTTCCGAATTAAAAATAGAATCTCTTAAGAGCTGGTGCTTTTGCAAGTGTTTTATAGCAGATTCATATTTTTTACTGGCATGATCAGATTGAAAAGACAAAAGTTCGATTTGAGAATAAAGAATCAGTCTGTTTGCTTTTTTTGCAAATTCTTTAAATTTTTCAATGTAGGCGTATGTTTTGTCTACCTGACCAGATTGTTGTAAATAAATAATAATTCCTGTCAATTTATAAACAAGACCTGCTTCAGATTCCTTATAATCTTTGAGTAGTTGTTCATAATAAGGTTTTGCACTATTCAGTTGTTTGAGCATAGAATAACATACAACATATATAAATGTTTGCCTTACTTTGGTTATCTCATCCATTGGAGGATAATCTTTAGCTGTTCGCTTTAAGGTACGCAATGCTGCTTTGTAATTTTTTTGCTGACAATACAGTGATGCTAAATTATAACTGATGATATTGACATCGCCGGTATTTTTATTTTCTAAAGCAATATTTAAAGCTTTTTCAAAATTAGAAAATGCCAAGTCATATTTGAGAAGATCATAATAAGCAAGACCAAGATGATTGTAAATGGTACAAAGCTGATAACTTGTATCGTGAACTTCTTCGGCTGTTTTCTCTGCCATAAGTGCATATTGCAGTGATAATTGCGTGTTTTGTAATATTCCGTAATTATCGGACATTAAGGTATAGACACCTTGAAGTTCTTTGAAATCAATCGATTTGTAAATAGCCACAGCATTCTCTAAAAGCTGTAATGCTTTTTGATTTTCTTCAATACTTCCGTAATAATCTCCTAAATCTTTTAAGGCATCAGCTTCTTTTTTGTACGCTTTATTTTTCTTGTAAAGCGGAATTGCTTTTTCGAGATATTTTATTTTTTCCTCTGTATCTTCTTTTTCATAACCTTTGTAAGCGCAAAGTTCTCTGTAAACATCAGCTTTAAGAACGGGTAAATTATTTTTTTCGGAGTAAGCGAGTGCTTCTTTTGTTTTTTTTAGTCCGTTTTTAGAATCTCCTTTTTCTCTGTAAATCTGCGCTTCTAAAAGGATAGATTTTCCTTTTCCGAGTTTATAATCTAAAGTGATGCTTAACTTTTTTGCTTCAAAATTTAAATTTGAAGCACTATCAAGATCGGCTTTTAATTCACCTGGTTTAGTGAGATAATAATTGCTTAAAGTTAAAAGTAATTCTACTTTTTGACTGTCACTTTCTGCTTGTGAAATTTTCTTTCTTAATTGATCAGGATCTTCTTTAGATTGGGCTGTTCCATGTATGGAAATCAATAAAAATAAAGCAATCAAACACAAAGTAGAAAGGTGTTTTTTGGCAGAGAAAAAGGAGATTAAATTCATTTTTTAAAGATAATGTTTTATCATAAATCTGCAATATTGTAAGAGGGTTTGTTTAAGATTCACGGTGATACCAATAACAAATAATCATAGCAGCACCAGGAACAATTAAAGTCCCTAATCCAAAGAACTTTCCAGCAATTGCTCCTAAAAAGCAGCCCACAAGAAAACCGATTATAGTAACCAGTTGTTTCTTAAAACTTAAGAGAACATCAACGTCTTTTAATCCATTTTTCAGCAGATTTCCTAAGTCAAGAGAAGCCTGGGTTACATTTCCTGTCATCATGGTTGTCGGCCCATGAGTTTCTTTGGCATAAAGCTTTCCAAAAGCATTTTGAAGTCCCATTGCAAATACAGTTGTCATGGCGATCGTATATACGGTCCATTCTGCGGTATTTTCTAAATACCCAAAAATATAGGAAGCTGCTCCGCTTAAAACCAAAATAATACCTTCCCAGCATAAAATAGTGTAACGGTTCGTGCTTTTTAAAGCAATTCTACCGCCGATAATTACTGCTAAAATAAAAACAGGAAAAGTAAGCAGTTTTACCCAAGCATGAATGTCTGAGCCTTTGATAATCTGATAAGCAAAGACAATAAAGTTACCCGTAACATGCGCCGAAAATATCGAATCGGCGGCAACAAAGGTTACGGTATCGCAATACCCTGCTATCATGGTGAGAAGCAGGGTTACGTACCAAATATTTTTTTGTATTTCCATAATATTATTTTTTAGCTTAAGTGTGCTCTAAGCATCCAAGCCATTTTTTCGTGAGTTTCTAAAAGTCCTGTGATATAATCGCTTGTTCCAGCATCTTGAAGTTCTGAAGCAAAATTATTGATGTTTTCACGTAAGTGTATCAAAATACTTTCATGATCTACCAGTAATTCTTTAATGTAGCTGATGCTGTCGTTTTGACCTTTTAATTCTTCTGTTAAATGAGTCAGTGCCAGATATTCTTTTAAAGTTCCAGGAGCATAGTGTCCTAAAGTTCTGATTCTTTCTGCAACTGCATCAACAATTTCGTCAAGTGCTTCGTATTGCTGTTCAAAGAAAAGGTGTTTGTTATAAAAATCTGGCCCTTCAACATTCCAGTGTGCTTTTTTTGTTTTGGTATACAATACAAATTCGTCAGCTAAAACTTTTGTTAATACATCTACTACTGTTGTGATGCTTTCTTGTTTGATTCCGATGTTTGCTTTCATTTTAAATAAGGTTTAATAAATAATGATCAAGTGAATAGGTTCCTGCTCCAAGTGCAAGCAGCAGTAATAAGGATAAAGTGTACATATAAGGAACATCGCGGACTTCCAGCGAATCTTTTCGATGAACCACAAAATAGCCTATTGCTGTAACACCAATGGTTGGAAGCACAGCCAGACGAGTTCCTAAACCTAGAATAATAAATATGGGAACTACAGTGTCTGAAAGTGTGGCCATTAATCCGTTTAGTTTTTCTGGTAAATGCAGCGGGTTTGGAACATGTTCTTTTTGTCCGTTTTCCAGTCTGAATTTTTTCATTCCGTGTACTCTGAATAGTTCAACTGCCAGCAGTATTCTAAAAACTAAAATTGCTGTATTATTCAAGGTTGATCCTAAATCAGAGTTGAGGATTTGTTTTATAATTTCCATCATTTTGTTCAGTTAAAATGCAAAACAGGAACAGCCCAAAGCGCCCCAAAATGCGTTATAATTATTGATCGGCACATTGCTCATTCTGGCAACATCATGATTGTGAGCATGAACATCACAGCTGCCGGTGCAACTATGTATCTGAGCCGTAAGAGCTGGTTTTGCAGTAGTTTTTGAGTTTTTTTCTATCTCGCTCTGTAAACTGCTTCTAACCGGATATCCGTTGTAGATATTCGTTGGCGACCAATCTGGTAAAATCGGAATGTGAGGCGGTGAGAATGAAGAAAAATCACCATTGGCATAGACAATTTTTCCATCGACAATCGTTAAATCCGATTCGATTTTTTTGATGTCTTCATCGTCAATTGTAAAATAGTCACGGTCTAGCACTACCAAATCAGCAAACATTCCTACTTTAATGTCTCCTTTTTTCGTTTGTTCCTGAGAAAACCAAGCGCTTCCTCTGGTATAAAGTTCCAATGCCGTTTGTCTATTTAATCTCGTTTCGTTGTACAATTGTAAACCTCCAACCGTTTTTCCAACCGTCATCCAATACATGGAAACCCACGGATTGTAACTGCTTACTCTTGTAGCATCTGAACCTGCTCCAACAGGAACTTCCATTTCGATCATTTTTTTTATTGGCGGTGTGTTTTCAGCTGCTTTTGCCCCGTATCGATCCGTGAAATATTCTCCTTGATACGCCATCCTGCTTTGAACCGCAATACCGCCGCCAAGCGCTTTTACACGTTCGATATTTCTTTCATCAATAGTTTCGGCATGATCAAAAATCCACGGAAGTCCGTTAAAAGGAATTTCTCTGTTGATCTTTTCAAAGACATTTAAAAAACGCGTAATGCTTTCGTTATAAGTAGCATGAAGTCTAAAAGGCCAGCGGTTTTCTACCAAAAGACGAACCACCTTTTCCAATTCTGCTTCCATATTTTCAGGAAGATCAGGCCTTGGCTGGAGAAAGTCTTCAAAATCGGCGGCAGAAAAAACTAACATTTCGCCCGCTCCATTATGACGATACATATCATCGCCTTGATATAATTTTACGGTATCAATCCAATCTTCAAAATCTTCAAATTCGTGTTTCGGTTTCTGGGTAAAAAGATTATAGGCAATTCGAACGGTCAATTGTTTCTTTTCATTTAGTTCGTTTACTACTTTATAATCATCTGGAAAATTCTGGAATCCGCCTCCAGCATCAATAACACTAGTTATTCCAAAACGATTCAGTTCCTTCATAAAATGACGTGTTGAATTGATTTGATGTTCATACGAAAGAGTAGGGCCTTTAGCCAAAGTCGAATACAAAATCATGGCATTTGGTGTTGCAATGATCAATCCGGTTGGTTCGCCTTTTGCATCTCTTTCAATATGTCCTCCAGGCGGAGCGGGTGTATTTTTAGTATAACCAACCGCTTTTAGTGCTGCTCTGTTCATAATCGCTCTATCGTACAAATGCAGAATAAAAACAGGGGTTTCAGGAGCTATCGCATTGATTTCTTCAAGAGTAGGCATTCTGCGTTCGGCAAACTGAAATTCAGACCAGCCGCCAACCACTCGAACCCACTGAGGATTTGGTGTGCGATCCACTTGTTCTTTTAGCATTCGGAGTGCATCTGCAAGTGAAGGAACGCCATCCCAGCGTAATTCTAAATTATAATTCAAACCACCTCGGATCAGGTGAATGTGAGAATCGTTAATTCCTGGAACTACTCTTTTATTTTGAAGATCAATTATTTTGGTTTCTTCAGATGCAAATTCCATTACACTGCTGTCATTTCCCAAAGCAATAAATTTCCCGTCTTTTATGGCAACCGCGGTTACATTTGGTGTTTCAGTATTGAAACTATGAATTTTACCGTTGAATAAAATTAGATCTGCTTTCATAATTTTATTATTTAGAGTTCAACTTTGCAATGGCATCTTTAATTCCTTCGCCAGCAACGGTGTAAAAAGCTGGCCCGGCAAGTAAAATAACTTTCGTTAAAGGTTTATAGTCTGCTAATTTTTTTTCTTTTAAATAAGATTGGGTTCTGTAAGCTTCAAACGAACCTAAAACTACATTTGCAGCAACCAAAGCTGTTGGGGAATCAATTCCGGCATCTTTAATATCACTCGCAAAAGAATAGTTTGAAACTCCCAAACGTAAAGCTTCTCGCATAGCAGTGCTTCCAACGCTAATCATTAAATCGGGAGTAAATTTATTGCGGTCTCCCAATCCTATTAATAATAATTGTTTGGATGCCAAAGTTCCTTTTGGAGGTGTAATTAGTAAAGTTTCAAGAGAATGACCTGTAAACTTGCCGTTTTTGCGTAATTCAGTGATAATGCCTTTTAACGCGTCATCTAAATGTACCATTCCGTTTAAGTTTGCTGGAAGAGCAGGAGGGTTAAAAATATCACCTTCTGTATACTCAAAAACACAGGCAACTTGAAGATCGGCTTCTGCCGCTGATGGTCCTTGAACCAATCCATTTACAGAAACCCCATCGACTTTTCCCCAAGTAACTGAAGAACCGATTGAAGCTGTTTGTGAAAAGCCATTAAACGAAAATGTTAGGATTAAAAGAATTAGATACGAATATCTAAATTTATAAATTGAAGTGTTTGTTTTCATTGTTAAGGGTTTAGTGTTGTTAAAATTTGAATCCAAGTCGGGTGTTAAAGAAAACACCATCTTTTGAATTCGGAATAATGTCATTGATAAAAGCGCCAGTTTTAAAATATTGAATACCGCTGACTACCGAAATATATTTGTTTACGTTGTATGTGAAATTAGCCAGATAAGCAGTTCCGATATATTTTTCGTCAGAAGCGCTTCCGCGAAGGTTAAGCATACCGCTTGGTCTATAAACTCCATCTTGAGTTGAGTACCTCCAGTTTAGAACCACATCGACCTGCATCTTTAGTTGCGGCAATAAATCCATCGTAACATAAGGATGAATATCGATAAGGTTTACAGGGCCAACTTGAGGGCTAAAACCAAAATAACCTCCTTTAGGATAAAGCGGATTAAACGTCTGAAGATTTCCATTTCCTTGATTTTTATCTCCGGAGATATAGTCATTTCGGAGATTTATGGTAGGTTTGAATTTTGTTTTTTCAAACATATATCCAATATCCACAGATCCAGTCCAGGCAGTAATATTTCCTGAACCAAAAGTTCCAAATTGATAGGCAGCTTCAAGATTGTATATAAATCCGCCACCGTATTTCCATAATCTTGTTCCAATTGTATGGCGTTTTTCTGGGGCAATTCCCTCTTCAAAAAGAGATTCATCTCTTCTTATTCCAAGATAATAAACATCGAGATTTCCTGCTTTTGGAAAAATTATTTTAGAATAAGCTCCCCATAGATTTAATTGTTTAGACATTTTATTGTCAAAAACTCCTGTGTAAATCGTATCTGCCATCATTGCAAAAGCATCAACTGATACTCTTGAAGAACTATACATTAATTTTGCTCCTGTAAAATAAAGTCTTGCATTTGGGCCTTCCCTTACAGAAATCAATCTTCCGGAACCATAATCTAATTCCTGTCTTCCGGCGCGAATGATTATTTTTTTGTCTTTTTGTTGCCATACATTTACATCCAGAAATAGGTTCTGGACATTTAGTTGGTCTTCATCAATACCTCTTGCTCCATTTACACGGCCGTCTTCTAAGGCACTTCTTATTTGGGCAAATACTCTAAAGGTTTTTCCTAAATGAATATCGGCATGAAGATCATAGCGCTGCAGTAAAAAATTATTATGGCCAATATTTAATCTTCCCCAATCTTCATTGTTGAAATCAACATATTCATATCGGGCTTCGCCTCCAAGAGACATGTAAATATCTTTCTGCTTATTTAATGGAATGAATTTTAAGTTTTCATAAAAGTTCCTATTTGAATCTTTTAGAAATTCATAATTTTCATCATAGCGTAAAAGCTTAAAACTTTGAGATGAAGCCGTTATTCCAATTAAAAGAAAGGATAAAATTATGATCCAGAAGAATTTGTTTGACGATATGGATTTTGATGATTCCAACATAATGAAGCGTAAGAGATTTATAATAAAATGAATTAGTCGAATTAGTGTTTCAGCATGTTGTGTGCATAATGAATTCCTAAACCATAAGATCCACCATGTTTTTTCATTAAGTTCGTTACTGAAACATAAGTTTCCTGACGTGCCCAATCCCTTTGAAGTTCTAATAAGTATTGAATAGAAGTTATGGGTTGTGCACCAGCTTGGATCATTCTCTGGATAGAACGTTCATGAGCTTCGGTACTCACATCTCCGCATGCATCTGTGATTACATATACTTCATAACCTTCTTCAATTGCTGATAAAGCTGGTCCAACGATACAAACACCTGTCCATAATCCCGCTAAAACTATTTTTTGTTTTTTTGTTCCCGTAATGGCTTTGTATGCATTTTCATCTTCCCAAGTATTCATTGTAGTACGGTCGATATATCCTGAAGTAGCAATAGGGTAATATTCTTCGATTTCTGGGAAAACTGGCCCCGCAAAGCTTTCTTCAAAAACAGTGGTTACAATAGTTGGAACATTAAATATTTTAGATGCACCGCAGATAATAGCCACATTATTACGAAGTTCGCTTATCGCAATGTTATTGGTAGCAAATGCCATTTGTCCTTCAAAATCAATTAATACTAATGCATGGTTATCTGGGGATAATAAGTTTGCTGATGGTTTCATGAGATTTTTATTTTTTAAGATTTATAATTAGTTAGGCTAAAGAAGTGCCAAACTTTCAGTTTGTTGTATAGTAAGGCTTTGTGTTTTTGGGATGCCAAAAACACTTACGATATTTCGTAATTTTACGAAGCCTTATTCGTTATATAGGATAAAGTATAGAAAGTTTCCGTTTGATCTCAGTTCAAAAAGAAACCTTTTTTTGGAAGATTTTAAACCATCATGAAAGGCGTCCCTTTACAGACAGTTTAGTTTCTTTTATGAAGAAAATTTATTCTTTAATAAAAGCAAGAATATCGTTATTGATTGTCTCCGCTTCTGTAGTTGGCATACCATGAGGAAAACCTGGATAAGAAATTAGTTTTCCGTTTTTCAAAAGTTTTGCTGCTCTTGGAGCTTGATCGTAAGGAACAATTTGGTCATCTTCTCCATGCAGTACTAGAACTGGAATATCTAAACTTTTAAGGTCTTCTGTAAAATCAGATTCAGAGAAAGCTTTGATTCCTTCATAATGCGCTAAAACAGATCCCATCATTCCTTGACGCCACCAGTTGTGTTTTATTCCTTCCTGAACAGTTTGTCCTTCACGATTCCATCCGTAGAAAGGAATAGGGAAATCATAAAAATACTGAGCTCTGTTAAATCCTGTGCCTTGTCTGATTTCATCAAAAACAGATAGTGGCACGCCTTCTGGATTCGTTTCATTTTGAATCATAATAGGTGTTACAGCGCTAATGATTACTGCTTTTGCGATACGCCCTTTTCCATATTTTGCAGCGTAACGAATTACTTCACCACCTCCGGTTGAATGTCCTACGTGAATAGCATTTTTTAAGTCAAGTGCTTCAGTCAATGCAGCTACGTCTGATGCATAAGTTTCCATATTATTTCCTGCAGCACTTTGACCAGAACGACCGTGTCCGCGACGATCATGTGCAATAACTCTGTATCCTTGTTTTAGAAAAAATATCATCTGTGCATCCCAGTCATCAGATGATAAAGGCCATCCGTGGTGAAAAACAATTGGCTGACCTGTTCCCCAATCTTTGTAAAAAATTTCTGTTCCGTCTTGTGTTTTAATAGTGCTCATCTTAATGTGGTTTTGGATTAATAAATGTTATGTATAAATATTTTAAATTGTTACTTGAATTAAATCTGATTTTTGATTTAACAGATGTTGTTGATTTTTTTTTACAAACTTATAGCGGGAATGAAAGTTTGTTGATTAATGTAGATTAAGAAAAAGAGTAATCTCATTTTTTGCAGTTTTTTTCTAAGTACTGTCCTCATATTTTTAGATTAAGAATATTTTCGGTACAGTATTTTCAAACAATATGCCGTATGAGTTAATGTCTTTGTTTATAAAGGATTGAAGGTTTTTGAAGTCTTTTTTGATTTACGTTATTTCGTAAATTTATTAGAAGCTTTATTGTTTTTATTCAAATCATCTCAAATTTTGCCACAAAGTTTTTTAACTAGGCATACAGTTCAATAAGATCTTTTACATCTAGATTATGACTTTTAGAACACTTTTTAAAGATGAATATTAAAGGTTGCAGTTATCCAAAATATATATTTCTTCAGGAAATAATCCATCAAATTAGGATTCGTACTGAGTAGATGAGGTAATGAAGATAAGATATTTTCGTGTTGATCATGAGAGAATCAAGCGCTGGGGCACAAATTGACGCGGCCTATTAATTTATAGCGGGAGAAACGAAAAACGCGGCATTTGGATCAACGAGAGAATTTAAAAAAAACGAGATAAAAGTTTAAACAGATTTAGTGTTACTCTAGGGCACGTTTTAAAACGATTCAATTGTGTCGTGTTGCAGACAAAATCGAATCGTTATGAAAGCTAAGTTGCACTGTAAAAGCGCATCTTTTCAAATTTGTAATTACATAAGAAATTGACTAGTTAGGACTGTTTTTTAAAGGTCTAACTGCCAATGGATTAACGAAGTTTTTTAAATTTAGTCCTTTATTATACAGATGGAATCTAGCCGACAGATCAATAGGAAGATAATGAAGTTTTTTTAGAAAAGTTCTTATAACATTTCTAGAGTTTGTATCGTCAGCAATGTAAAAAATATCTTCTCTGTTTTCTTGTGTTGCGGGAATCTGTCTTGGTTTAGTTTCGATTGGATTGAATAATTTTACAACATGAGCCTCTGGAAGAAGTGAAGCTGTTATTTTATAGGTCATAGCATTTGTAATGCCCGACAGCAGTAAATGAGGATCAAAAATTAACCCGCTGGTATGCACTACGATTTTTCCGGACATGTCAGGAAGAGACTTTAAAACATTTTCTAAATCATCTTTTGGAAGAAACAGTATAACTATTTCCGCATCTGCAGATTCCTCAAGTGTTCCAATTCTTGCTTTATTTCCCATTGTTTTAACAACCTCCTTGATAAGACTTCCTCCTCTGGGATTGTTTATAATGACTTCATAACCTGCTTGTGCTGCTCTGCAGGCTAATTCTAGAGTAAGACTGCTGATTCCAATGATTCCAATTTTCATAACTTCTGCTTTTTAAATTATTATTGCTCACTAATAAAACTTTAAGAATGCTTTTGTCGTATGGGATTGAATATAGATGTATTGTTAGAAACGTACTACAATCCGATCTTTAAAATTAAGACAAATATCTGTTTTCAAGTCAGGTATTTATACTTGTTTTTATAAGAAAATTTTTTCAATGGAGGATTTTTTTTTAATTAAGTTTTGTCTAAGTATTAAACAGTTCTATTTTTCACTTTTTGAGCATTTTTATTATTTCATAACATGTTTAAAATAAAAGCGTTTCTATAAGATTTTTCTTTGTTTTTTATTCCAACAATTACATTGACAACTTCAGTTTTTTTTTTAAAATTTCGAAAAGTCAGACGTTTTTTTGTCAAAAAGTTGAAAATTGGTTTCAAAAACAGTTCAATATTACTAACGAACAACTTTTGATCTTTTTTCGAATGAAATTTAGACGAATAACATTTTTTAAACTTTGAACAACATTTTAAGTCTGTTTAATGCAAAAAATATATGCTGTAATCCATGGAAAACAAAGGGATTTAGTAAAATTTTTTTAAAACAAAAAAATGTTAATTTATGCTTTTTTTATGAAAATTTTTCCTCTTAGTAAAATGAATTAATGTCAGTATTAATGAGCTTTAAGAGAGAAATGTTGAATTATAAAGTTAAAAACAAAGCTTTTTTCTATGAAAAAATATTCTAAAGAGGTTTTGTAAATCGATTTAATATATATATTTGTTTAACATGATTCACTGAAATTTAATATAAAATTAACAATTTGTGAAAAGGATTACGATAAAAGATATCGCCAAAGCCGCAGATGTATCTGTTACGACCGTTTCGTTTGTTCTTAATAAAAAGGGAGAGAGCAAAGGGATCAGCGGAGAAGTAATAGAAAAAGTTTTTAAAGTCAGTGAAGAAATGAAATTTAAGCCTAACATGATCGCTAGTAGCCTGCGTACTGGCAAAACAAGATCTATAGGTTTGATTGTTGAAGATATTTCAAATCCTTTTTTTTCAGATTTAGCAAGAATAATAGAAAAACAAGCTGCTGAGCTAAATTACAGAGTTTTTTATTGCAGTACCGAAGGAGATGATAAACGTGCAGAGGATCTTGTCCAAAGTTTACTACAGGCTAATGTAGATGGATTTATTGTAACTCCTACCGAAAAAATGAGGGAAGTAATAGAGTATTTAATTAAACTAAAATGTCCTGTTGTTCTGGCGGATAGCTATTTTGAAGACCAAGAAGTGTGTCATGTTGTTCTTGATAACGAAGAAGGAGCGCAAACAGCTGTAGAGTATCTCTTGGAGAAAGGATTTACTAAAATTGCTTTTGTGACCAATTATTCGCAGTTAATTCAAATGAGTTTAAGAAAGCAGGGATATAGTAAAACATTGCAGATAGCTGGTTTATATGATGAATCTAGAATTCTTGATATGGATTATCATTTAAGTGAAGCTAAACGTATTGAGACAATCAGTAAATTTTTAATGCATAAACCTGAAATCGATGCGGTTCTTTTTGGAGCAAATTATTTGCTGCTTGCTGGACTGCAGTCTTTTAGGAATCTAGGGCTTAAAATTCCGATGGATAAAGCAGTAATCAGTTTTGATGATCACGATAGTTTTAGGCTTCATTCACCTCCAATAACTGTTTTAGCACAGCCAATCGAAGAGATTGGAAAAATGGCTGTTGGATTATTAATGGAACAGATGGTCAGCAGAAAAGATTTTGTGACAGTCAAGGAAAAGAAAAAGGGAAACCTTATTATCAGAGAATCCGTTTAAATAATTTTTTTTTAATGCAATTACTAAATCGATTTACTAAATCGATTTAGCAGACTTTTATACGCCAATTTTTAAATTATTAATCACCAATAAAAACAGTTGCTTATGGAAAAAAAATAAAGAATTACAGAAACCGCAAAATAATAATTACAATTTCTAGGGAGTAGAAGTAATTTGAAAATGCTGCTTTATTCTTCTGAAGAACAGAAGAGTTTCTAAAAATTAATAACCAAACAAACCAATTCAAATTAAACCAAATTAACATGAAAAAACTGTTATATGAAGTATTGTTAGTTTTTCTAGCAGTACTGTGCTTTCAAGAGACACATGCTCAAAACAAGACAATATCGGGAATAATTATAGATAACACAAATCTTCCTGTTCCTTCTGCAACCATTAAGGAAAAAGGAACGAAACAGGAAGTAGGTACAGATTTCGATGGAAGATTTCAAATTTCAGTAAAAGAAGGTGCTACTATTATCATCAGCTCTTTAGGATATAAAACAGTTGAATTAAAAGCTGTTGACGGAATGAAAGTTAAATTGGCTGGAGAGACCAATGAACTTGAAGGTCTTACTGTTACGGCTTTAGGACAATCTAAGAAAAACAAATCAATTGGTTATGCTACCAGCACGATTAAAGCTGATGCTATTACCAAAACAGCTTCGCCAACTATTGCCAATTCATTATATGGTAAGGCGCCAGGTGTTCGAATAACTTCTACCCCTGGAGGAGCGGGAGCAATCAATATTCAGATACGTGGATTAAACTCAATCACAGGTAAAAATCAGCCATTGATAGTTCTGGATGGTGTGCCTATTCGTGATGGTGAAGTAAATAATAATGATTACTGGAACCAGCAGCGTGTTAAGAATAATGGTCTGGCAGATATCAATCCTGAAGATATTGAGAACATCTCTATTCTTAAGGGAGCTTCTGCAGCAGCATTATATGGTTCAGAGGCTGTAAATGGAGTTGTATTGATTACCTCTAAATCTGGTAAAGGAAAAAAAGGTTTAGGTTTTGATTTCAGCACCAGCTACTCTAATAATGAGATTGCCTATTTGCCAAGATTTCAGTACGAAAGAGGACCAGGATGGACTAATGCAAACTATTCAACAGGATATTTAGCACCAGACGGTTTTGCTCATTATGATACCAATGGTGATGGTATTGCCGATACGAGAGGTGTTTCTGCAAGTACTAAT
The DNA here is from genome assembly GCF_030378165.1 of Flavobacterium panacagri. Classification (NCBI taxonomy): domain Bacteria; kingdom Pseudomonadati; phylum Bacteroidota; class Flavobacteriia; order Flavobacteriales; family Flavobacteriaceae; genus Flavobacterium; species Flavobacterium panacagri. The sequence goes on along the minus strand of NZ_CP119766.1, from coordinate 5,088,426 downwards.
AACTTTGGCCCATGGTTTGACGGACAGCCAATTATGTCATGGGATGGAGTAGTTCGTCCATATTCGGCTCAGAAAAATGGATATAAAAACCTGTTTCAAAATGCATGGGATGCCACTACAAATTTTGCAATTTCTAGCAGTGGAGACAACAGTAATATTCGTTTTTCATATACCCATACAGAATCTGAAGGTTTAAGCATGGGGAATAAAAACAAAAAAAATACATTTAACCTAAACGCCTCGTTCAAAACAGGAAGAAGCTTAAAGACAGATGTTATTGTAAGTTATATGAATCAAGATGTCCACAATCGTACTTTTGCGATGGATCGTTTGGTAAACAACTTTACAGGTATGCTAAGCCCTTTTGACAATGGAGATTGGTACAAGGCAAAATACAAAACAAGTTTAGGATATAAATATGTTACAGGAACAAATCAAAGTTTAACACCTGATGAAAACATTATCCGTAATGGTTTCAAAGCAGATATTGGTGATTATTTCTGGAATATAAATGCCAAACAGCAAGATGAAATTACAAACCGTATGATTGCCAGTATTACCGAAACATTGACAATTATGAAAGATTTGTCATTACGAGGGCGTGTTTCTACAGATTTAACTTCGGTAAATATAGAATCAAAAAATCCGGTAGAAGTACCTTTAATTTATCAATTTGGAGGAGATCGTTCAGGTTCATATTTGCTCGATTCTCAAGATTACAATATTCTTTACGGAGACTTATTATTAACTTATAATAAACAGCTTACTGATGATTTTAATTTAACTGCTGTCCTTGGTTATTCAGGTTCACAAGAAACAGGGAAATTATTAGGACGTTCAACTAATGGAGGTTTAAGTGTTGAAGGATGGTACGACATGAACTCTTCTATAAATGTACCAACAAGTACTTCTTCAAAATATGAAGTAATAAAAGATGCTGTTTTCGGAACGTTGAGCGGAAGCTTTAGAAACTATTTATTTGTTGAAGGAACTATTAGAAGAGACAGAACTTCGACTATGAATCCAAATAACAATGCCTTTACTTATCCTTCTGTTAATTCAAGTTTTGTTTTATCTGAAGCTTTTGAATTGCCAGAGTTTATCAGCTATGCAAAAATGCGTGGTTCATGGGGTATTGTAGGTAATTATCCAGATCGTTATGCTGCTAATATTGCTTTTAGCCAGACTTCATTAGGAAATCAAGGAACTACAACTCCTGTATTGATTACCACATCTCCGGCAGAATATGGAAATGAAGGAATTAAGCCAGAAATGAAAACAGAATACGAATTAGGTTTTGAAACTAAATTCTTTGACAGAAGATTAGGGTTGGATTTCTCTTACTACAATGCCACAATCAAAGATCAGATTCTTAATTTAACATTAGCACCAACAACAGGAGCGACTTCTATTTTAGCGAATGTTGGGGAATTAAGCAATAAAGGATTTGAAGTTGCTTTGACAGGTTCTCCTTTTAGAACGCAAAATTTTTCATGGGATGTTACTTTAAACTGGGCTAAAAACATCAATAAAATTGTAAAATTAGCAAACGGTGCTAGTGAATTATTACACGCTGATTATGATGGTTCTGCAGCGCAGCTGAAATCAGTGGTAGGTGAGTCAATGGGAGGAATTTATGCACACCCAGTTAAAACTGATGCAAGCGGCAATAAAATGGTAGATTCTGATGGATATTACATGATTGATGGTGATAAATGGGAGAAATACGGTACAGTAACTCCTAAAGGTGTAGGTGGTTTATTAAACTCTTTTACTTATAAAAATGTGACACTAGATGTCAATGTAGATTATTCTTATGGTGGCTATTTGATGCCAACTGGTGTAAACTGGATGACTTCAAGAGGGTTAACAGAAGAAAGTTTGAAATATAGTACAAATGAGCGTGGAGGTTTAACCTATTATATGGATGGAGCAAAAGGAGTACAGGTTGATAACAGCGCAACTAGTGGTCCTAGTGGACAGACACTTTACCGTGATGGTATGTTGATGGAAGGTGTATTGGCTGATGGTTCTGTCAATACAAACGTAATTTCTCAGGCAGGTTATTATAATATGACTTACAATTGGGGAGGACCTCAATACAGCAGCTCTCGATATGATTTGTATATTCAAAAGAACAACTACGTTAAATTAAGAGAAGTTTCATTGGCTTATAGCATGCCAAAATTATGGGCAGATAAAATAGGGGCTTCTAAATTAACTTTTTCTGTTTTTGGACGTAACTTATTGTATTTCTACAGAACAATTAAAGACATGGATGCTGAAGCAACTACATCAGGATCAAGATGGTCTCAAAACGTAAATAATGCAGGTTTAACTCCATCTACAAGAAGTTTTGGAGCAATGATAAGAGCATCTTTCTAATTGTATAATTAAAATAATAACGACATGAAAAAAATATTATATATATCATTAGCAGCAGCTACCGTTTTCTTTGGCTCTTGTTCGCAGGATAAATTTGAAGATGCCTATAGAGATCCGTCTAAAGTAACGACGACGACTGTACCCAAACAGTTTGCCGGATTCATGAAAATTAATTTTGAGGACGTAATTCCTTCCTACTGGAATTATTATACTGTTCTTAGATCAACATCATTAACCTATACTCAGGCGCATGGTTTTGTTAACTCAACAGGACGTTACATTCCTGGAGCAGCTGTTAATGATCGTTGGGGAAGATATTATAAGTTTATTACACAATATAGAGAATTAGAAAAAGTGATGGCTTCTTTGTCTACGGCTGAACAGACAGAAAACAGAATTTATACCATAACTTCGACCATATATTTGTATGATCATACTGCAAAAATGGTTGACAACTTTGGAGATATTCCTTTCTCAGAAGCGGGTAAAATAGGTACTACAGGAGGAAATTACGCAAGTGCAGCACCCAAGTATGATAACCAAACAGAGCTTTATGTTAAGATATTGGATGATTTAAAAGCTTTTTCTGCCGAATTGAGTTCTATTACTTTGTCTACTAAAGTGGACTTGGAATTTAAAAACCAGGATTTAATTAATAAAGGAGATTTAACAAGCTGGAAAAATTACTGTAACTCTTTGCGTTTAAGAATTCTAAACAGAGTTTCTGCGGTTCCTTCTTTAGCAAGCAGAGCAAATTCGGAAATTGCAGAAATTATTGCAGAAGCTAAAATTGTAGATGAAAATGCAGAAAACATTGCATTTAGAGTTTACACTCAAGATATTGATTTAGATACTTCTGGTTTTATTGATGCTTTGGAAGGTGCGTACAATAATGTGGCTCCAAAACCTATGATCGATCATATGAATGCAAACAGCGATCCTCGTGAAGCTTGGTTATTCGAAAAAGGAGAAACAGCTACAGTTTTTGAAGGACTTGACCCAACGTTGACTTCTGGAGTGCAGCAACAATTGTTAGTAGATGGTAAAATAGCAGTTTACAACAGATCTGTAATCAGCAGAAACAAATGGCTGCCGGGAACATTGATAAATGCTGCAGAAGTGAATTTGATTTTAGCCGAATATTACTCAAGAAATGGTAATGGTGTTACAGCAAAAACATATTTTGAAAAAGCAATCAGACAATCAGTTGAATACTATGTAAGATTGGGTGATAAAGCTGATGTTTTAACTTGGAAACCTACCACAGAACCAACGGCAGCACAAATTAATGCTTACATAACAAATATAAATTTTGATGGAGCAACAACTGCCGCAGATCGATTACAGTTAATTGCATTCCAAAAATATATTCACTATAATATAATGCAGGCAGATGAAGCTTGGGCTGAACAGAGAAGATTGAAACTACCGGTGCTTATTTTTCAAGAAGATGAAACTAGTACCATTAGAAAAACACCACCAACACGCTGGACATATCCAAATTCAGAAAGTGTTTATAATGCAGATAATTATAATGCTGTTAAAGCAAATGATAATTTGAGTACCAAAATTTTCTGGGATGTAAAATAGTATTTTAGAGTTACTAACGTCCTTTAAACCTTGATTGTCTTTTCAATCAAGGTTTTTCTGTTTTTGGGAGACAGAGAGTTAAGTCTTTTTTGATTGCTGGATTTAAATTTAGAAATAGATGTTTTTACACTATTATCAGTTCCATAAAACAAAATATTTTAAAACGACTCAGCTTTTTACGGTAAAAAGGTATCTTGCCTAAAATGATGAAACAAAAAAAGGGGCGATTCTTTTGAACTGCCCCTTTTTTATTGTGTTACAAAAAGGAAAAAATAGTTGTAATTGAGCTATTCAACCAACTCAAAATCGCCTTGATCGATATATTTTAGGGTCGCTTTATGATCTGTACCGATTATTTGTGCAACATTATTCCCATTAGACAAAGTAATTGGATTTATCATAGTCGCTTTATCTGTAAAAGTCATGCTAAACATAACTCCATTTACAGAATAATCTACCCTAAAAGGCCTTTTTAAATCTACAAAGTTTGTTTGAATTTGTATTGCATATTTTGCATTTGGATCAATACATTCATTTGCTGCGATTATTGAACCATCAGCATGTACAAAAGAAATATTTTGAGGATAAATAGCTGTTTCTTCATGTTCCGAACAAGCCAAAAACAGAAACATCACTAATGCTAAAATATAAAATTGTTTAATTTTCATGATTATTGTTTTTGATTTATTACTATTTCTTTAGTTGTACTGCCTATGCTTACAGTATATTTTCCAGCTTCCAAATTATTGAAAATAGTCTGGCCATTTTGAATATTTTGGCTGGTAATTTTCACACCATTTTTTGCTAAATCAGCTTTGACTTCATTTTCATCATATAGCACTTTGATAACACCTCCAGCATAACATACGGCATCTTTTTTATAAAAAACGGCACTTCCTAATTTAACGGTAACGGTCCATTGTTTGACTACCGACTGATCTTCTGAAAGGATTTGAAATTGTACTGGATTAGTAAAATCAATACTATTTGATCCTGAAATTTTATTGGATGTTCCTATAAATAATTTGGCTCCAGGACTTAATTCAAATAATGCATTTAATGCAGCCAGATTTGTTCCTTTACTCGCATATAGAGTTATTTGTGACCCTTGGATAGTTTTAGCTGCGTTCAAATCTTTAAAACCAAAATCGATAATTTCTGCTTCGCTTTTCAAAGCAGGACTTGCAAAACTGTAAGACTGGAACAAATTGCCATAGTGTTTGTTATTTTCAAATACTTTTGTCTTTTCTACATTTTTAACAGCATTGTTTGTGGCATCGTAGATCTTGAAATTGACTACTTCATTGTCTGTATTAGAAAAAACAGTTAAATAAACCATGTATTTTTTTTCGGTTTGTACATAAATCGGGCTCGCAATTCCACGGCATTCTCCGTTAACAAAAGCCGCCAATTTATCGTTTGGACTTGTCAATGTTTTTCCATCAACATTTAGAAAGCCTTCAAAAGACATGGTATATTGAAATTTATTTTCATTTACTGACCAGTCTGGCGATTGGCCAAATGCAGTATTGCTTATAATAAAAAACAATAATGCTATATGGATATAATTTCTCATTTTTAATTGATTATAAACTCCTAAAACAGACTTTTGAAAGCTGTTTTAGGAGCTCAATTAGTGCTTATTAATTTTTAATAACTTTAGTTCTTACCAGTTTTCCATCTACTGAAACCTCTACAATGTAAACACCTTGAGGGATGTATGGAGAAATTGAAATCACATTGTTACCGTTTTCGATTACCGCCTTTTGGCTGAATACCAACTGGCCGTTTACAGAATAAAGGAGAATATTTACTTCTTGTTTTTTAGAAGCATTAAGTTCCAGATTCAGCATTGTTCCAAATGGATTTGGATAAATTCTATTTTCATTTTTTGAAACTTCTTCTAAAATAACTGGAGCAGCTATGGTTCCTAATACTTCATTTCCTTTAAAAGTAAATGATTTAGAAGTTTCCTTTTTACTGAATCCATCTCCAAGTGTAAAGGATAGTACTTCTGTATCATCTCCAAAAATGGTTATGAAACTTAGCTCTTTTCCATCGATCATCTGGTTTCTTGTTTTTCCTTTTAGAACTCCTTTAGAATCGTATACAAATAATTCGTCAAATCCTTTTGGGAGTAAAACAACAGCATTCATGTTTTGTGAATACTTTTTGAACTCTGATGCTATTTCTTCCTGCTCATTATTTGCAGCAGATTTTCCTGTTACGTTTCTGCTTTTTTCTAAATTATCAGGATACTTAAAAGTTTGGCCTTTACTTGATTTGATCATGTAACCTTTACCAGCTTCTAGGTATTTTAAAGTTCCATTCCATCCAACAATAGGATCGTATATCGCAAATAAATTCTGAGATTTAATTACATCTCCATCAGCAGCTTGAAAATAAGCTAGAGCTTCATTTGTTGTTTGATTTGAGCCTAAAGGATAAGCAAGCCAGTTCCAGTCTTCTTTAATTGGGAAACTCCACGTTGCGACATCTACGCTTTTTCCTTTAATTTTTAATGTCTGTTCTTCTGTTACATTAATTTTATACATTTTAGAAGAAGAAAGTCCTCCGTTTGCACTGATAGTTCCAGACCAGCCACTGTTTGCCGGATTCGAATTATCTTTAAAATAAGTTTCCAATAGGGCAGGAGAATGACTCAAAATACGGTTAGAAGTTTCTAGTTTTAAATCCTTCGTCAATGTATTTAAATCTGAAAAATTAGTGTCATTGGTGTTTAAAGAAATCCACGTCCAACCTTTGTTCAGTTTAATTTCCTGTTCTATTAAACCTGAGTTAGCAAAAATATAAGGCTTGCTTAAAGTTCCTAACACTTCATTATTCATAAAATTAATAGAAGGATTAGACTCTACAGAAGCTTCTAAAATTTTACCTTGTGAAGCATCCCAGATTTTAAATTTCAGGTTTTCGCCAGAATTTGTATTGCTGTAAATCGTTAAAAAGACAAAATATTCCTTGTAAGCATCATTGTATACCAGCTTTGCAGCACCTCTTGTTTCTTCATTATAAAAAGCAGCAATTTTATCATAAGAATCCGCGGACAGTACGCCGTCTACTTTTACTTTTCCGATGATATTCATACTGTAATCAAAACGGGTTGGATCTACAGTCCAATTCGGTTCTGGAGCTAATACTCTTAATTTTACTTGTAATTTTTGGTCATAACCAAAATCTGTCTGCAAGTATAAATTCTCAAGATACTCGCCAATAGCAAAATCCTGCTCAACTGTTGCTTTAATAGTCGTTTTGCTATTCGGATCAAGAGACCCAGATGTCTTGCTTAAACTTAACCAGCTTGGTACATTGCTGATTGCATAAGGCTGTTGTTTACCGCCTTTGTTTACCAAGGTAATTTCAAAAGTTTTGGTTTCACCGCTGTTTTTGGTAAGATCAACAATTTCGTTGTATCCTTCAGCAAACCAGCTCACTTCATTACGATTCACATAAGCTGTCCAAGTAACAGGAGATTCCTGCATATTATTGGCACTGTCAAACATTCGGTGAACCGTAATGTCTAAGATTTGTCCTTCTAATGATGCCCAATCTGTAATAACTGGCGCAATAATCATCTCGCCATCTTTAATAACATTAGTAGTAACAAATTTAACAAGCTCTCTTTCTGGTTTTACTGCCGGAGCATCGTTAGAATAATTTACGGTTCCACTGCTTAAAAGTGCATTATTTACCACTACAGTCTGATTGGTATCTGCATGATAATATCTCGGCCCATTTTGAGTAACTGGATCTGGAACATTCATTCTTGAGTATAATAATAAACCAATGCTTTCCACATCCACTTCATTGTAACTGTCTCTGTTTATTTGTTCCACATTACGAAGTGTATTCCACAAACGGAATTCATCAATTTTACCTGTAAAAGTACGATCAACAGTTTCTTTTCCAGCAAGATCTTTTGCTCCTCTAGCTCCAAGCCAGATTTTATTTCCAGAGAAACCTCCAATTGATGTCATTGGGTTTGAAGATACTAATTGTGTATCAACATAAGTTCTTAACGATCCGGTTCTGTTAAATAATAGCGTTACATGGTGCCATGCATTATCAGAAAGACCTTTTGTAGTTAAAACATACGATTTTCCTTCACTATTTAATAAAAGATTACCGGAATTATTCATATCAACAGACCATTTATTTGATAATCCGTTACTTTGAATTACATCTGAACCGTTACCTTTTCCGTTGGAGAAAATAGTAGCTTCCTGCGAAGTAGCTGTTTTAATCCAAAACTCCATCGTAGCGTCCATTTCTTTAGTTACCTGAACAAAATTCACATTGTCCATAACCAAATACTGTCCGTTGTTAAAGTCGTATGAAGTTCCTTTTGGTTTGATATCCCAAGAAGTATTTACGGTTGCATGTTTAAATCTAGCTAAATCTTTGGCTAAAGCATCTCTTCCTTCATTCATTGGCCAATAACCAACCAGATTCGCTTCATTCCCCATCATTTTAGAATACATTTTTGCGTAAGAATCTTCTCTGCTCAATGTTTTATTCCATAAACGAAGATCATGAATATTTCCAGCAAAAGTGTTTCCTCCAACTACCAAAGCATTGTTATTAGCAAATGGAGTGTTGGCTTTACCGCCTTTTGCACCAATTTCTACATCATCTTCAAAAATTCTATAATCACCGTTGGTACTGTTGTACGTAAAAGCATAATGATGGAATAGGTTGTCGTTTTTCAATCCGCCTTCAACAGTAACATCTCCTAATGTGAACGAAATATTTCCGTTGCTTAGTCCGATATTTAATCCGCCATTTTGCGAAATGACAGAAGCAGCTGTTTTGGTTTCATTATTCATCCAGAATTCAAGACTTAAATTTCCTGAACTAATTTGAGGACTATTGATTACTGCAGTATTGTTGCTTCCATCAAAACGCAGACTTACATTATGATCAATTTTTAACTGATTAGTCTGTCCTTTTATTTCGATCGTACTAACTGCAGGGTTGTAAAAGATATTCTCATTAAAGCTTACTTTTAAATCATCGCCAGCACTTAAAATTCCGTTTGTTGGAAGCGGTGTACCAAATAACTGAGGCGCACTCAAATCAACCAATCCTGTAATAACTTCAGCAATGAATTCTGTATTATTACTGCAAGTACTTCTAGCTCTAATTTGATAGTTTCCATTTGCTAATTTTAAAGCAGCAATATCAAAATTATAAGACAGACTTGTTGCTGCACCAATTGATGAAATCTGAGTTTCATTATTTTTTACTGCTTCATCATAAAACTCAGTAGTTCCATAATAAGTATGCAGACGAATCCAATTCGGACTTGTTGCTAACTTATACTCCAAATCAATTTTCTTGAAACTTTTAAACTTGGTGTTATAGCCATTCAAGTTTATTACTAACGGTTTAGTTGTTCCATCTGTATTAAAAGCCTTTTCTCTGTTATACACCCAGTTGTTCAATGGAGCGCTAACCGTTACGCTTGAACATGACGGAACGAAACTTGCCGAAATCAATACTTCTGAACTCACATCTGAGCCATCACATAATGACTGCAATCTTACTTTGATATCCTTGTACTCATAAATATCTGAAATAGATTTACCTAAAGTCAGTTTATAGATAACTTCTTTTCCGTAAGGCACGTGAACAATTGTACCATTTGGTTCAATGTTGATTAAAGCATTATTTGGATTAGTGGTATTGTCTACGACTAACAAGAAATCAGCATCAGAACCCGATACGCTGTTATTTTGAAGTTTTAATTCAAATTCAGCATTTTTAGTTTCTACTACATTCGTAATATCATTGTCTGTTACGGCAAGCACAGGAACTTCTACTTTTTGAGTAGCAAAACTTAGTTTTTCACGTTTATCTTCTGGCAGTTCATTAATTACAGTTGCAGTATCGCTGTACTCACTTTTGTTGTAAAAATGGGTTAATTCGGCATCTTCATACGGACAAGAAGTTCTTCCTCCTTGATTAATAAAAATTGGACCATTACCATCGAATGCATCGATTACGTTAACACTTAAAAAGTTGGCTTTATCATTATCTTTAATCGTGTAACTTATGTTTGTAGTTGTTGCTTTTTCTTCTGATAATGTAGAATTAATATCCTGTTGAAAGAAAGAGTTTGTCTTACTAACCACTCCTACTTTATTAAAAAGAAATCCAAGCTCTGCAGCTACAGATTCATCTATCACAAGATTATAAGATGTAGGCTCTGCTGCTACAATACTTGTTTCTACACTTTGTGTATAAGAACCCAAACCAGCATCAAATGAAACATTTTTTAAGAAATTAGATTCCAATAAATTTTTAATTGTATTGGATTGATTAAGTTGATTTGTGAGTTTTTGTTTAGCAACTGGATCATTTACCTTATCATAAACGCTGCTTATTTCATTTTTAAACTTGGTTACAACTCCGGCTAAACCTGCTTTGTATGTCTCAGGTGAGTTTTTTGCAATATATTTACTCTTTTCGTTTTCCAGTATTATCTTTCTCCACAACCTAATTTTTTCAATATACTGATCCCTTTTCCTTTTATTTTCTTCTGAACCAGGATTTGGACCATTTAGATTTGCAGTAATAAATTGCTCATATTCTGGAATTAATGTACTCAAAATATGTTTTTGCGAGTATACGAAAAAGGTAGGACTGTTTTGATCATTTAAAATCAATGCTTTTTGCTTGCTTACATAAATAGGATCATTAGCAGTTCCTAAGTTTATATATTCATTAGCTCCCAATTCTACGGTAACTCCGTTTACCGTTTTTACAGGTATTTTTTTAGATGCTTCAATATTATCAAAAGTACCATAAAACATATTTTTCGAGTTTCCGATGTATAAATCACCATCTGAACCTACATAATCTGTTGCATCACTAGTTGATATTGCCTTGCTGAAAGTAAAAGTACTTGTGACGCTTTTACCATCATTAGAAGTATTGTTAAGTCCAACTCCAACATCTACATTATTTGTTGCTGTTGCCTCTACTACTGGTGTCGGAACTATACCGCCGCTAACTTCAAAATGCAATCCTGAATGAACACTAACGTTTTGTGTAAATCCTTCCTGATGTGCCAAAGATGCTTCAGAGGTAAAAGAAATACTTTCTCCTTTTTCTATAGTCGCAAAACTATTTGAACCAGGCGGGTCTCTTAAAATGATGGCAGGAACATCTGGAGCCTCCGTAACAAAAGTTTGGCTGCCATCTGATGCACCTCCTAAAATGATTCCGGTATCATTAAAGTTCTCAACAGGATAATCTACTTCATTTAATCGGTATTTTAAACTGTTTTTAATCTCAAATGGAGGTGTAATTGAAGGTACGCCTGCTTTAAAAGCGTATGTCAAAGTACTTCCATCAGTCGTAATTGTTTCAGAATCTTGTAACGCAAGATTATTTGTTTTGACCAATTCACCATCTGTTACGGGAACTTTTACTTCTACAGCTGTTCCAGAATCATTGTTGGTATAACGTTCGAAACGATTCATTACAATTTTGTACGCCATAAACTGCGTATAAATTGGTTTAGCAAAGTTTTCTGTAGATACTTTTGTTCCTGCAACATCGATCGTTTTATCAGAAGTCTGTTCCGTTACCTGTAAAACAGGAGTTGATCTGTACGTAAAACTTTTCTCGTAATGATAAGGCGTTCCTGATAACGTTTTATCTACATTGTTTTCTTTATACTTAAATTCAGGAGTTTTAGTAACCGGAATTGCAGAAAAATCAAATGTTTCTGTAGTACCCGCTTTTAACAACGAAATAGCAGAATTGCTTTTAATTGCCAAATCACTTGCTTCCAAGTTATACTTTAAAGGCATTACCGTAATTCTATATTCTCCTGAAGCGGCATTCGTCGTATAATTATACTTGGTATAATTGGTAACATTAGCTCCAATTGGTGCATATCCTAAAGTAAAATCGGCTTTACCAATGTTGTTTTTAGCACTGACTTCCAGATTTTTTGTAATTCCAGAATCGACAATCGTTTTGGTTACCACGCCTTGACCTCCAAAACCAATTGGTTTTTCGGCTTCAACAACACCTCCGACAACTTTACCAACAACAGTAACTTTAGTATTGTCTACAAAATAAACGGGTTCATTAGCATCTTCGAAAAACTCTTTAAATTCGGTTGTAGCAGCTGGAAAACGTCCATTATAAACAAACTGGTGTCCGTCTTTTTTGATCGTGATATAGTGTTTTCCAATAGGAACACTGATATCAAAATAACCGTTGTCATCTGTAACTACAGGAATGTTATTGGCATCCAGAACAATATTTCCATCAATATAAACATTTGCTCCAACGGTGTAGATTGAAGCATAACGATCTAAATAATCGTCTGATTTATCTGCTGGAGTTCCTGCATCATTTTTCCAATATTTTGCTTTAGGGAATTTTTCGCCGTTGATTTCATAGTAATTGTAACCTTCATCAAGAATATTAGCTCCACCAGCAATCCAGGCATCATTTTCGTTTTGTTGTGTTTTACGGTCTACAGAAACATAAGATGGGAAAACTCCTCTTGTATCAAATGCGACAACACCTTTAAAACTAAACGAAGACTGATCGACAAAATCAATTTTATTAACTACCTCAGAACCTAAACCTAAATAAACCAATTGCTGGTTTGGTTCAAATTTATGCTGGCCGTACATTGGAGTAATATTGTAAGATTCTCCTGTACCAGAATACTGAATGGCACTGATTTGGTAATTTCCTTTAGCATCAGTTACCCCTAGCACTCCTAATTGAGATGTAGTTGGATAATTATCTGCCTCTGCTGCCCACAATACTTTATTGTCTGCTGCTGTATTGGCATCCCAAAGTTTACCGTGATTTTCATTATAATTAAAACCGTTTCGGGACAAATCATAAGCAAATCTTCCTACTTTTTCATTGGCTCTTAGGTAAGTTACCAGTCGGGAATCGTTTCCGCTTATAAATCTTGAATAATCTGTTCTAATCACAGAAGATTCCAATGCGGCTTTCCAAATTCTGATTTCATCAATATAACTTGATTTTCCTCCACCCACTTTAGCATTATCCCAAGTCACACCAGAAAGTTTTACTGTACCAGTTGGAATTACAGCACTGAAATATGGAGCCGTATAAGAAACATCGACACCTTTCAATTTGCTGTCAGCTTCTGTTACGTAAGCTTGTGTAATCTGTCTTCCGTTAACGTATAATACAGGAACCTGATTATCGTTGATTACAACAGAAAAGTGGACGAATGATTTATTAAATTCCGAAACAGGAACAAGCAGATCATTTCCTCTTGAGTTCAAATTACCTGAAGGAAAATAGTTCTTTAATGTGTATGTATTATCACCAATATTTACATCTAGTGATTTAGCAGTTGGATTCAATTTTACACTAACATAAAGATTAGCCGTGCTGTTTGTAGAACTTGAAAGATTAAACAACTGAATTGCTTTATCTGAATCACTTGTATAAGCTCCGTTTGGTTTTACCCAAGCTTCAAAAGTTGCAGCATTTGAAATTGTTGTACTTAAGCCACTTATGTCTACAAAACCAGATGCAGGAACATTCAAACCACTACCTTTAGCAGTACCACTGCCATTTGGAGTGGCGGTTACTACTACATCTTTAACAGGGTTTCCTCCTTTGTAGCTAATGTTACCCGTTACAACCGCTGTAGGATTTCTGTATCCAATACCGGTAATATAAGTGCTGTAAAGTATAGGAGTAGGGGCGACTCCTTGAGCTTCTACCATATATTCATACAAAACTCCTCCTTCTACATATTTATCTTCATACGTAGTTGCTGTTGGAGAAAGACTTACAACTAAATTGTAAGGTAAATTTTCTGCTTCTGTATAAACCCTTCTGTAAATTTTGATACTTTTTACCAGATTTGCATTAGCTCTTAAATCCCAGCTGATTAAAACTTTATCGCCATAAAAACCTTTGGAGATATTAAAAGATTCTTCTGCGAAGGTATTGTACAAATACAGCGTACTCCATGGAAAACGAATATCCATTGGGGTTGTTTTTCGCGGGCCAGTCTTGTTTAGTCCTAAAAACGGAAGACCAACCTGTATCTGGATTTTTGTGTTTGCACCACTATTCTTGGGGAAATTAATTGTCTGCGAAACGGGCATTATTTTAGCTCCTGCGGTGTTTTGAGCATAAAGTCCCGCTCCCAGAACAAACATTCCGAGAACTGCAATTACTTTCTTCATAATTACAGCTTTATAATTTGATGATATAGTTTACTCCGTAGTTAACAGGACGAGTCTCGTTGCCACCTGTAGAAGCTGTTTCTCCAGAAATTGTATGGGTATGGTTACCAGCATCCGACATTTTTGCTACATTAGCAAGATCGGGTTGCACCATAGCAGAATCTCCATCTACTGAATTAACGGTATTATTTCCAGTAATACTTAAAAGCTTATCATAATTACCGCTTGCATGGTTATGATTACCAGCTGTTTCGGTAACTAAAGTACCTTTTCCATGTAAATGGCTTTTTAATTCTTCATTTTGTGTTGCTTTCAAAGCCGGTCCAGCCTGATTGTTTACGGGGCTTGTTCCAGTACCTCTTAAAAACATACCCTGAAGGTTTGGTGCGTTATTACTACCAAGCAATGCGATCAAAGCTTTAGCTGTTGTTGGTAGTGCTGCTCCGTTGCAAAGTGCCCATCCCTCAGGAGCAACAGTGCCTATAAAAGGCATAATTGAGCCTGTTGGAACGCCATTATTGGCCGAAATAGCATAAGGAACGTGGTTCAGTTTTTCATTAGAAATCTCCTCTGTACCTTTTTCAATTTTAAGATAAGCAACATTATTAGCAAATAAACTGTTATTTACAGCTGCTGGATCTATTATATCAGAAAAGACACCAAATGCATCGGTTTCTACATTTCTAGTAACTTTATAAATGGTTTGTTCAATATTTGAAGCATCTCGGTAATACAACGTGTAAGTTAAATTAAGGGTCTGTTTTGTTAGAGCAGTATTGTTTGCATCTCTCGCAATTCCCTGTACCGCTATCCCAGATTGAGAAGCTGAACTTTGGGCATAATTAGAAATTGATGCACAAAAAAGACATAACATTAAGAGTAATTTTGTTTTCATAGGTATCATTTAAAAGATTAAAATTTTTAGGTGGGTAAAGAGGCGAATTTATTTTAAAAATTAAAAATGCTTAAATAATAGGTAGGGACAAAACGAGGACAATTTTTTAGTTGATAAAATTTAACTCATTTATTTTTAAATGTTTATGCTTTTTTAGTTAATTGTTTTTTGTAAAAAACGTTATGGAATGAAAAAATAGAATCATTATTCTAAATAATCATTTAGTAAATAAGATGAAATTTGTAAAAGATATCTTTTGTTTAAACTTTCCTAAGATGTTTTCTTAAAGATTTAGAAAACTTGGTAAATAATAATTGTGTTTGAGACATTTTGAAATACACTTAAATATTTAAGCAGATTGAACAATTGTTAAATTAAATTTTGGGGTAAAATTTTTATTAGAATAAAATCTATATTTTTTAATTTAGCGCTCAATAAGCCCCTTTCCAAAAATGATCTTCTGTACAAAAAAAATTAGCTTCTTTTTTGTGTTATATACCTTTGTTTTTTGTACAAAATTACAATCTCAAAAACTATTTTCTTCATCAAAAGATTTGATAACAGAAATTGAATCTATACTAGTCAAAGAAAATAATCCCCCAAAAGATACTTTATTACTAAAAAAAAGACTGGCTTTTTTAAAAGAATCATCCAATAAAAAAATCAATGTTTTATATCCTGCATTATTGGCAAATGGTTATGCTGCTTTTTTTGATAAAACAAATGAAAAAAGTGAGTATTATTTTTTGAAATCTATGCAGGAGGCAAAAAAAAGCAAAGATTTAAGTCTGATTATCTGGACGCAGCTAAATTATTCGAAGTACTTATATTTTTATTGTCAGATTGATAAACTTATTCCAATCGTTCTCAAAACCATGGAAGAAAGTAATCAGATTGATCCTTCAGAAATGATTTTACCAGCAGAAACCTTTAAGTTTTTTGGATGGATAATGCTTACCGTAGAAGATAACTCTGCTGTAAATTTTTTAAAAAAATCAATGCAGTACATGAAAGAATCTTCTTCAGAATCTGCAAGTGTTTTAAATGCAATTGGAAACTGTTATTTCAAAAATAAAGACTTTACAAATGCAATGCATTACTATAATAAATCTGAAGCTATGGCATTAAAAATAGGGGATAGTGTAAGATATGCAAAAGTATTAGGTGACAAAGCACTTGTGTATGATAAAAAAGAGGATGCCAATACTGCCGTAAATCTTTTAAAACAGGATATAGCATATTCTCAAAAGTTTAAAATTGAAAAAAATGAGATGTATGCTTCTATATTATTAGCGAAAATTCTACTTAAATTAAACCATAAAAGCGAAGCTCAAAAAATTCTGGAAAGAGCTGGAGAAATTGCAGGCACTAAACCTTACTACAGGAGTTCATTAAAAGAAGTAATAGAATTAAAGCTTTTACTATTAAATGGAGAAAATTTTCAAAAGGAATTAATCTTAAGAAGACAGCTCAAACAACTCGATGAGTATTTGTTAAAAACAAATGGCAATACCGTATTGAGAAGATCCAACTGGCTTATTCAGAAAAATAAGTATGAAAATGAAACTAAAAAAATCCTATTGGAATTAGAAAAAGGGGAAAGAATCAGAAACATCAGTCTTTTAATCTTAATTTCAACGATACTGTCCAGTGCACTTGCCTATGGTTTTTTAACGCAACGGCTGAACTATAAAAGACTAAAAGTTGAAGAATATGAAAATGATCGTTTAATTTTTGAGGAAAAACTCAAGGATGCAAGTTCTGACATAGACTACTACGCTGAAAATCTTCAAAGTAAAGATAAGCAAATATCAATTTTAGAGGGTGAACTGGAAGAAATTAAAAGTTCTGCTACAAAATATTTAGAAGAAGATAGAAGTAAACTTCAGGAAATGCTTGGTTCTCATTTAATGACAGATGAGAATTGGAGCGCTTTTAAACGAGAATTCATCAAGCAGCATAATGATTTTTATAATGCTATAATGGAAAATTTTCCAGAATTAAAAGAATCGAATCTTAGAATAATAATGCTCCAAAAGTTAAATCTTAATTATTATGAAATGTCTAATTTATTAGGCGTAACAGTAGATGCGGTCAAAAAAAGCAAGCAGCGGTTGAAGAAAAAATTAGGAGAAAAGTATGATCTCTTATTTGAAATCATAGATTATAAATAATTAAACAGCTTATTGTAGATTCGAGATTCTGAATGTTTTTTACGGTCGTTAAATTTGAACGATATTTTTGGATAAATGGTTAAGAATGTATTTAGGAGTCTTAATTATTTCCCTGTTGGTTTGGTTCAGCCATTTTACTTCTTTTGTTACTTCCGTGCAGCACTCATTTTTAGAATTGAAAAAACAGCTTTTTAGATAGATTTTATCTTTTACATAACAATGCTTCAATTCAACTAAAAAAGGTTCTGTAAACATTAGTTTTTTATAGCAGATTAATTCGTGATTTCCTCCCTCTAAATCTAAATTCATCGAATTGAGTTTTTGTTTTGAAAATCCATTGGAGAATAAGAAATGATGCAATAATCGAAGTGTATAGGAAATGTAGGCACTATCTTCCATAACCATAAAATCATTGACATCTTCTCCTGTAACAACGTAATTTCTAAAAACCATTTTAATTTGAATTAAGGTTGAAAAAAAAGAGGCCGCACTAAGTAATTGTAACGGCCTCCAGAACATTAGTCATGTTTAATAATCTTCCAAATCAAAAGGATATTTATCCAGATGATACTATCTGTTAAAGATTTTATGATCTGAAAACCCCCATTTTCAGGAGAAGATTACTTAAGTAATAAAAAATTGTAATTAACTTTTATTTTGTCGGCGATTTTCTTTCTGACAAGATTTGGGATTTCAATATCAAAGTCTTCTGGTTTTGCTTCAAATGCGCCAACAGCATTCACTCCATTTGGAGCTTTAGAAATTTTTATAGTCACAGCCACAGGATTTGTTTTTCCGTGAATGGTTAAATCTCCTTTTAATGTAAAATTTTTGGGAATACTTGTAATTTTTGAAGTATCAAAATCTTCTATTCTGCCTTTAAAAACAGCTTTAGAGAATTTTTCAGACTCCATGTAATTTTCATTAAAGTGTTCTTCCATGAGCGCCACTTTAAATCGGAAACCTTTTATAAGAACCAAACTAGCAAAATCTCCGGTAGCCTGATCCAATACTGCAGATACTGATTTGTTTTCGGCAGCAACTTCCTCGTAAGAAGGCATTGAAGCTTGGAATTTTATAGTTCCTGTTTTAGTAAGCAGCTTTTGTGCGAATGCATTTGTATTAACAGCAATAAGCAGCAATAAAATAAATAAATGAATAAATGACTTTTTCATGATTAATTAATTTTCTTTTAGTCCGTCAGTATTCCATTTTACAATTAGATCGATGTTGGCTTGAGCCATTCTGCCTGCTTGTGGCATTATTCCCTGCTGGCCGGTTTGAAGCTGGATTCGGCTTAATAAACCAGCATTTTCAACAGCAGCTTTTACCTGAGCGAAAGTAGTAAGCGGTCTGAAAGAAGCAGATCTTCCGCTGGCATGACAGCTGATACAGTTGGCATCAATAATAGATTTTACATCTTTAGTATAGGTAACAGAAGTTGTTGGAGTTGTGGGATTCGTCGGATTTGTTGGTGTAGTAGGTGTTGTTCCTTCGATATCCTGAAACGTGTCAGAATCACTACAGCTTGCAAATACGGCCACTAAAATTGTCAATACGATTGTTTTTTTCATGATTTTTATGTGTTTGTCGTTATTAAAAAACTCTGTATAGGTTAAATCCAAAGAAGAAATCTCCTTTGCCCCAGTCTCCTGCTGCATTAGTAAGGTATCCGCTCTCGCTCATAGACTGTGAATTGGTAAAGATTAATTGGAATACGTGTCCGCCGGTTTCGACATCCAAACCTACAGACAGCGGATTTTTGTAGAAATCAGGCTTGTCGAAATTGTGCATGTACTCTAAATTCACTGATAATCTTTTCGTTATTTTGTAGCGTCCTCCACCGCCAAAAGAAAACTGATTATCTCTTTCTATGTCTGGGTTATAAAGATTTTTGTGAATAAAAGATGGTACTAATTCGAACGATAATTTTTCACTCACTTTTCTAGATATTAAAACCTGCTGTACATAGGCCATACGGTGTTTAAATTCTAAGCCCGGGTATTGTTCTTTTTCAAGAAAAGTGTTTATGTCAGCAACACTATACCCAACAATGTCCAAAGGAAAATTATCATTCTGTCTTGCCACACGGTACTTTAATCCAGTTTCGTACATTTTGTTTAATGTATGTCTGGAAAGGCTGACAGATAACCAGTCTGTTACGCCATAAATACCGCCAAGTTTGGTTGTTGCATTATCAAGCCCGAAAAAACTGTCAAAACCATCTTTAACTGTTCCAAAACGGTGTGAGACTACAAAATAGAATTCTTTTTTTGCAGGCATTTTCGTGGTTTGCAAGGTTACCAGCTGTAAAGCCTTAAAAGTAGCTGTAGAATAACTTTCTTCTGTTTGAGTAGAATCAAGACTCTTAAGCAAATCATCCTGAGAATATGCCATTGTCACTAAAAACAGGCAGAATGGAACTAAAAATTTCTTCATAATTGATTTATTTGTTTTGTTTGTTTATTAATGTGCACTGATCCAGTTTGACTTCCATAAATAGTTCGTCATATCCAATGCATTTACCTTTAATCGTGATTTTATTATGGATTTGTTTTGGTGTTACTTTTTCTTTGAAAAGACAGAAAACCGCATTTTCGAGTGTAATCACAGAATCGGTTTCTTTGGTTGCTTTGCCTGTTATTTCAATGGTTTTGTTGAGGTATAGGGAATCTGCTTTTTTAGGATCGGTATTGTAATCTGTAAGTAATTGAGATGCTGAAATAGTATATTCGGGTATTTCTGATTCTATATTGCGGGCTTCTTTAAATAGAAAACCGTAATAGAAATAGATTCCTGCTGAAACTAATATCAGTAGGATTGCAATTAGTACGGCAATTTTTTTTCTTTTCATATTCTGTTTTAGTTTTGAGTAATTTTTTGTTTTGGATAAAAATTAAATTGGTTTATGAATTAAAAAATGTTTTTCAGTCTGCGGTACTGGCATCATTTCTTATTTTCTGTCTGTGCTGCGTACCAAAATCCCGTAATGATTTTATTATAGGCTCAAGTGAAGTGCTGTAATTTGTTAATTCATATTCGGTCTTGGAACGGCTTTGCTCGTTTTCTTTTTTTATGACAAATCCGTTTAGTTCCATTTCTCTCAGCTCATTGGCCAAAACTTTCGAAGTGATTTTGTTTACTTCTTTTTGAAGTTCAGAAAACCGTTTATTTCCTTCCATGAGTGCCAATACAATGGGAATTCTCCATTTTCCGTTTATGATATAAAGAGCGTCCATGATAGGAACTATTTCAGATTTGTATTTCGATGCAAATCTTTTTTTTCTTTTGTTATTTGTTAGGATTTCCTGTTCTGTCATGCTTAAAACTGTCTAAAATCAAAATGTGATTCTATAGTGAAACAGCCTTAATACAAATTACCCTACCAAAGAATTGAGATTTTCTTAAAAAAAAATGTAAAGAGAAGAATAAGAGCCTTTTAAACTCTTGAAGAAATAATAGTAGAAAAATAGGTATTTGATATATAGCATAATTTGAGTTCCTGCAAGGTTTTCAAAACCTTGTAGGTATTATTTCAAAACCTTCAGAATACCTAAAAAATAAAAAAAAGACCTTGCAGAAAATTTAAGGATAAATAATAACCGAATTCTAATTAGAAAGAAATTCTAAAGCTCACGTTTGGAGTTCTTTGCAAAGAGAAAGTATCAACTTCTTCTATAGAATTTGTTAAAGAACTAATCCTGTAATATTCGCTGATTTCATTTCTTCGGTTTAGGATATTCAAGATTGAGATTCCTAATTTGTACTGAATGCCATCTGCGGTTTCCCATTTATACGTTGAAGAAAGATTAACCTGCGAAAACATATTCAGATTGCTGTCGTTTGGTTTGTTGTATACTAATACAGGATTTGCAAGATCAATTCGGGATAAATCAGGAGATGTTTTTGGTCTTCCAGAAGACCATTTTGTACCTAAAGCAATTTTGAAATTGTTTTTCTCATAAATTCCTGCCCAAGATAAAGTGTGAGTTAGTTCAAAGTTGTTTGGGAAATTTGGATATTCATAATTGGGGAAATGATAGTTATTTTCATTGTAGGTATAGCTGAACCACGTTAGAAAATGATTTATTTTTTTCTGCACCAGCATTTCTGTTCCCCAGACTTCATAATCGCCCGTAGTTCGTACAAATTCCAACTGATTCTGGAAGCCCTGACTTGAAGTCGTAATTCCCATTACTTTTTTATAAAAATTTTCAATATCTAGAAGCCAGTCGTTTTTTTTGTAGAATAAATTTAGAGACAGCTGTCTGCTTTTCTGAATTGGAATTGTAGTGTTGTTTGAAATGATCCAGCGTCTTTTTTCGATGCCAAAATAATCTTTCTGTAAATCAATAATTTGTTGTGTATTCTGGCTTTTCAGTTCGCCCAATAATTCCAGATTTAAACTTTTACTAATTCCGTAACCAAACTGAAATCTAGGTTCTGCGATGTATTTTTGAAATTTTTCAATGTAATTAATGCGTATTCCAGTTTTAAAATATATTCTGGAGATAGTGTCATTATATTTTCCTTCTAAAATTAAAGCGTGAGTTCTCAGTACATCTTTTATTTTGCGATAGAAATCAGGATTAGTTACCTGCTCAAAATTTGTTATCCCAATTTCATTAAACTGGTACCCGTTGTTAAAACTAAATTTAGGACTTAGGATATGATTGTTCTCTAAATTGATTCCATTATTGTTTACGGTATTTTCCTGAACCACAATTTGGTTTACATAAGTTGTTTTTTGATTGGCTAAAAGTTCGTATGTAGAATTGTAAATATTAATTTTGGTGGTGTTAAAGCTGTTCCAGTTTCTTTTCCATGACAAATTACCGCCATAATTCTGCTGGCGTAAAATATTATTTTCAGATATGTTTATGTCATAAAAAGATGCGCTTTGAAAAACTTCGAGATTGTCTTTTATCGTGATTAGATCCAATACTACTTGATCTTTGAGACCAATTTTCTGTGCGTATTTCAGTGTTGCATCATAAAAGCCGAATTTTTTATCGCTTTGGTAATCTACGTTTTGATTCTGCGAAAAGTCAGTAATGGTAGTATTTTGAAATACTTTATTGAAATATTCTTTATAAGTGGGAGTTTCTACAAAATCAGTAATAGATTTACGAGCCGAGATCTCGATATAACTTTTTTTAGAAAAATTATACTTTGCATAAACATCAGCATTGATCATGTTTATTCCCGCGCTGAAGGAGTTTTTTTCTTCTGTTTCTGGTGTAGAAGAAATCGCTACAACGCTTGATACACTTTCACCGTAAAAGGCAGAACTTCCGTTTTTATAAATCGAAATCGTATGGGCTAAATTGGGATTAAAAACAGAAATCAAACCAAAAAAATGTCCTGTTTGAAACATTCGGATTCCGTTCCATAAAAACAAATTCTGATCATGTGTGCCTCCACGAACATTGATGCTCGAGACACTTTCGTCCAGACTATTTACGCCAGGAACCTGCTGCATAGTCTGCAATGCATCAGGTTCAATAAGTCCGGGCAGAATACCAAATTTTTTGGGTTTAATAACAAGAGAACCGTCTGTATTTTTAGAAATTCCCGAAGCCAGAATAGCATTGGCTTTAATCTCCTGAAGTTCTGTAATTTCGGGTTCCAAGAAAATTTGAATGCAGTTTTTAGAGTCTGTATTGCCAGCTGTAATTCTTTTGGAAACAAAACCAACGTGGCTGGTTATAAAGGTATTTTTTTCTTGTTTACTAAACTCAAAATATCCTTCTGAATCAGTTTCAATATGAGTTTTATCAGGGAAGCTGATATTGGCGTTTTCAATTGGTCTTTTATCTAAGACAGATAAAACATAGCCGCAGATGAGATTGGAGACCTTATCTTTTTTATAAATATTAATGAATTTGTTTCCGATATTTTCGAAAGACAAATTAGTTTTTTTGGAAAGATATTCCAGCTTCTGTTCTAGAGAAAGTGACTTTTTAGGAGGATTTAATTCTAGATCGGCAATATTATCTTCGGTGTAATTAAAACTAACCCCGTGCTGTTTTTCAATATCAATTATTATTTTTTTAAAGGATATAATTTTCCCTTTATCCTGAGCAAAAACATTCAGGACAAATAACAGAAAAAACAAAAAATGAAATTGTCTGGGGCGCAGCATTTATTTTTCGTCAAAAATTATTTTATTGTTGGATACTTTTTTCGCTTCTAAGTGATAGGTGGTACTAATAATCTGCAAAGCCGTATTTAAGTCTTTCGCAGGCAGTTTTCCTGTAAATAAAGAGATAGTATCTTTGGTGTTTAATTCAATTTTAATGTTGTACTGTCTTTCGACTTCATCCAAAAGGCTTCGAATATTTTCCTTATAAAAACATATTTGATTGTCCATCCATTCGGGTTTCAATGAATTTACAGTTGTTTTAATTTGTTTTCCGTTTTCAAAACGAACACTTTGCCCGTGAGTTAAGAGAATCTGTGTGTTGGCATAATTTACTTTTACACGTCCTTCGTAACACACTACATCAAATCTGTTTTTTCTGGTTTTAACATTAAACTGTGTTCCTAAAACCGTTACTTTTCCAAGACGAGTCTCTACTTCAAATTTTCTGCCTTTTGCTACCCTGAAATAAGCTTCTCCTTTTAATTCAAGATGTCTGTTATTGTTCCAGTTCCATTTTTTATAGTTTATTTCAGAACCCGAATTTAAAACTACCTCAGAATTATCAGGTAATGAAAAAGTGGTTTTCTGTCCAAATTCTGCGGTTTCTGTTTGAGGCACAAAAACTTTCATAGCAAATGTAATTCCGAGAACCAGAACAAATATTGCAGCTGCTCGAAACATCCATTGTCTGTAAAGCGGTACTACTTTAGGTGCCGATTTTTTCTGACTCAGAATATTATTTAACATAACATTTTCATCCCAATCATCTGTTTCTAGGTGGGCAGTATATTCTTTTATTTTTTTATATTTTTCAAAATCGGGACTTGCCTCAAATGCAGCCAATTCATCCGGAGATAAATCATCATTGAGCCATTTTGCTAATAAGCGATTTTTTTTCATTTTATCGTATTATTTAATTAAAACAATTAGAACTAAATTTACCCTACTTTTTATAAATCAATTTCTTTACGTAAACTTAACAGAGCCAAATGGATGCGTTTTTCAACTGCCTTTACGCTGATGTTCAGCTCTAACGCAATTTCGCTATATTTTTTGCCGTCAATTCTATGCATTAAAAAGGCTGTCCGCTGTTTTTCGTTTAGGTTTTCGATGGCTTTTAAAAGTTTAGCCTGAAATTGTTTTTCCTCCAGAAGATATTCCGGATTTTCATTTGTCTTGTCTAAGCCTGTGAAGTTTTTTTCATATTTCAAAACTACTTTCTGATGTGCAATTTGATTGAGACTGCTGTTATTAGCAATAGTATAGATATATGATTTTGCTTTTTCTAATGGGACTGCAGCACAGTTCTGCCAAAGTTTTACAAATGCTTCCTGAGCAACATCTTCGGCCTGTTCTGCATTTCCAAATTTGTACAAAAGAAAATTTCGAAGTGCTTTTATATGACTTTTGAAGAAAGACGAAAAAATGATTTCATCACAAGTATTCGATTGGTTTTTATCTGGCATTTAGGTTTTCAATTTGTCAAGGCAAAAGTATTTGTTTTTAATTGAAGTAGGGTAAAAGTAAAGATGATTGTTTTATTGAAGAATAAAATGCTATTGGTTTTTGATAATTTAGTATAGAAGAAAATTATGAAATGCTTTATTAGCAGTTTACTAAAAACAGTTTCTTTTAAAATTTATTACTTTTGTAAAAACATCAATATGTTCCTTTTGAAAAAATATTTATCAAGTGCAGTTTTCATGCTCTTACTGATTTCATGCCAGCATGAAATAGATGAGGAAATCAATAATACACAGGGAACAATTATGAATGTTTCTCCGCTAACCAGTTATCTGCAAAGAGTTGCAATGGTGAAAACCGTACAGGATAATATGATCGATGGATCGAGTTACTGTACTATAAAACTTCCTTATACTGTTACTGTAAATAATGAACGTATCGCAGTTAATACCACGGCAGATTATCAGAAAGTTTTAGATAATATTAATGCAAATACTTATGATGAAGATATCGTGAGAATTGATTTTCCTGTAACAATGGTTTACTATAATTACATTGAAAAACTGATTCCCAATCAAGCAGATTTTGATTCTTTAATTGATTATTGGAATCTTTATCCTGATCTTTTATCCAAAATTAACGGACTCAATATTAATTATCCCATAACGATTACTATTTACAACAGCGCCAATCAGATGGCAAGTTCCCAATCGATAATAAGTGATGAGGCGTTTTTTAATTTTATTAAAAATTTAAATGACAGCCAGTATATTTCTTTAAAATATCCTATTACGATTGCAGATTACAATGATCAGACCAAATCGATTTCTAATAATCTGGAGTTTGAAAATGCCATTAAGTATGCGATAGATTATTGTCCCGAAAATAATATTGTGACACTTGATTTTGAAGAAACCCTAACAAAAGGTTCTTGGGAAATACCTTATTTTTACGATGGTTCTATAAAGACAACAAATTACGGTGGTTACGCATTTGTTTTTAAAGCCGATAAATCTGTGGTTGCCACTAGAGGCACAGTTTCAGAGACAGGACAATGGGAAAGTACAGTTCAAAACGGTGTTAGAGAAGTACGGCTAAATTTTAGTTCAGAATTGCTTAAAAAATTGAATTGTAATTGGAAGTTATTTGAGTTTAACAATTCTGAGGTAAGATTGCGAAACATAAGTGCTGTGAATAATTATTTGTATTTTCAAAAAATAAATTATTAGTTTTCCCAAAAATAATAAGCCCGAACGAAAGTCCGGGCTATAAATATAAGATGCTATTATTTTAAATAGGGCAGCTTTTTTTAAAAAGAGTAACCTAGAGTTAAAAGCCAGTTCGAAGGCGCCCCAGGGAATAAACGGATATAATCGTATCCTCCAACCCAGTAAGTTTTGTTTAAAATATTATTGGCATTCAGCTGGATTTTAAACTTATTGATATTGTAGTAGAAAGCAGCGTTGAACAAAGTATATCCAGGAAGAGTTTCTGTAGTCGTCTGGCTCATAGTACGTGTTGTTGCAAAATTTGATCCCATTGCGATTCCAAAATCTTTTAAAGCACCATTTGTAAAATTATAACGAGTCCAGATATTACCCTGCTGTCTTGGAGTATTTGCTTTTTGTCTTCCAACTTCAGCTTCAATCGGACTTTCAGTAATAAAAGCTTCATTATAACTATAAGCGGCAGAAATACTCCAGTTACGCGTAATATTTCCATTCAAATCAATTTCGATACCTTTAGATTCTTCCTCACCAATAGCTCTCATTAAATCTGGATTTGAAGGGTCATTAGCAGGATACAATGTATTTTTCTGCTGTATTTTGAATAAAGCAACTGTTACAAAAAGCTTTTCTTTAAACCAAGATGATTTTCCTCCAAATTCAACCATATTACTTTCTAACGGATTAAATGGTCCTCCTGCATTTGGATTTGCGAGAGTAGATGCCGTTTGAGGATTATAACCCTGAACATAAGTTCCGTATAAGTTAATATTTGGATTAAGTGTATAAGTAAGACCAAAACGAGGTAAAAACGAGTGCTGTTTTACTTTTGTTTCTGTCGTTTTTTTATAATTTACCTTATCTGAATATTCATCATAACGGATACCGATTAAAGCCTGAAAAGCACCAAATTTGATATGATCCTGAAGATAAACTCCATACAATGAATAATAGGTTGGATCAACTTGACGAGCTACATAGAAATATTTACTCATATCTTTTAACTGCTGTGAAGCAAATGGATTGCTCAAATCAAAATGTGCTACGTTTGGCACTGGATTTCCTTTAGAATCCAGTAAATAATTGGCTTTGTTCGCAGGATTGTAAGTGGCGATGAAACCATTGTTTGCTGCATTTCTGTACCCGCTTGCAGTTAATTGTGAACCACCTGCAGGAACCTCTTCCTGGGCATAATCAAAACCTGCAATTAAATTATGATCTAAAGCACCAGTTTTCGCCTGATATTTAAAGAAAGTAGAAAGATTGTCAATATAACGCTTGCGTTTACGTTGAAAAACTTGCATTTCAATTGCTGTTGGAATTGTAGTTCCATCTCCAGCAGAGGCATATTTATTGGCGCCGCGGTGCTCTAAAAGATCTTCATTATACCCCGTTCTGATATAAGATCCTGAGAATGATAAACGATCTGAGAACTGATGATTTAAAGAAGTTGTAACGATATAGGTTTCCTCTTTCAAATAATCGTTGGTTGAGTTTAACGAATTTGAAATTTTTGTAGAGTACAGACTGTTTTCATAAGTAGATTGTCCACGATCCAGATTTCCATTTGAACTGCTGTAAATCAAATCAAAGTTCACGCTGGTTTTATCATTTGGAAGAAAAGAAAGGGAAGGAGCGACAACAATATTTTTATCATATTGTAAATCTCTGAATGAATTGGCATTTTCGTAACCTAAGTTCAAACGGTATAAAAGTGATTTATCCTCGGTTAATGGCCCAGTAAAATCGGCCAGTGCTCTTAAGGTATTGAAGCTTCCTGTTGAAAAACTAACACTGTTTGCTGCCTGGTCTAATGGTTTTTTAGTAACACGATTTAAAACTCCTCCAGGAGATGCATTTCCAAATAAAGCTGAAGATGGTCCTTTTAGAACTTCCACACGTTCCAGATAATTTGCAAGCGGCTGTTTCCAAAATCCTGTCGAGGTACGCATTCCGTTAAGTAATTGTGTATTACTTCCTCCGTTAATTCTAAAACCTCTAATTGATATATCATCATAAAAAGTAAACTGACTAACACCGCTGAAGTTTTTAATAACTTCCCCTACACGAATAGCTCCTTGATCTGCAATAAGTTCTTTGGTAGCATAGGAAACGGCCTGTGGTAAATCTTTCAAAGCAATTTCTGTTTTAGCACCAATAAAAGATTTTGTATTTCGGTAAGACTTTTCTTTTCGTCCTGTAATTTCTACGGTCTGTAGTGTATTGATGTTTTCCTGCAGCACAATAGAAAGATCAAGAGTCTCATTTTCATGTAATTCTATATTTTTTTCGGTCACAATAAATCCCATTGCAGAGAAATGAACAGAGTAGTTTCCTGATGAAAGATTAGTCATTTCAAAATTTCCTTTGTCATCGGAAGTTGCACTCTTCTTAAGGCTTTTTATTGAAATTGAAGCATAAGAAATGGCTTCATTATTTTCGGAAATGATTTTTCCTGTAATTTTTGCATTTTGTGCCAGACCAATATTAAAAACGGCTAGCAGAATTAATGAGAAATTTAACTTCATGGCGGTTATCTATTTTAAGACCGCAAAACTACATTTATTTAGAATAAATACAAATAAGCTTTTGTGTAGGAATGTTTTTTTATGATAAATAGGTTGGAGTAAAGAAGATTAACAACCCAATGTTTTTGAATATTAGAAAGAATAAATTAAGATGCTGTAATTAATGAAATAAAAATTTATTAGATGTTAAGTCTTTTATTTACAACTGATAAAGATGTTTTTTTGTAAAAGGATTTTCTTTTCGGTTTTCTGTCCGTTAGAAAATGTTATCTCAAATAAAGTTTAGAATTGCTTGATGAAGAGAGTAAAATTGGTTACCTAAAAGTAAGTGGTTTAATTCAAAAGATAATAGTGGCGTTTTATTTTAATATAATAAAAATAACAAGTAGTTTACTTTATTTTTCTCAAAACTGCCTTAGATTTGTCTGGCAAAACTGCAGGCAGTTTCAAAAATAAAAGTGCAGTTTGCTAAATCAGATATAACACTTAAATTAAGATAAAATTCGAATAGAGATGCAGCAATCAAAAATCCAGTCATTATTACTACTAATTTTCATTATAATTTATCAGCCTGTTTTTAGTCAATATATTCCATACTGCCAAAAAGATAAATGGGGATTTGCAAGCATTGATGGTAAAATTGTTGTACCGTGTGTATATGATGCTGTGGACTTTTATTCAGATGATCTGGCAAGAGTAAAAAAAATGGGAAAGGTTGGATATATTAATAACGAAGGGGCGGCAGTAGTTCCTTTTCAATATGACGAATGCTTTCGAATTTATGAAGTTCATCATGGCGAACACTCGATTGGTATTAATTACAATCCTGAGATTCACTTAAACAATGATTTTGATTTTCAAGACAGACTTAACAATCGATTTATTGTCGCCAAAAATAAAAAATACGGTGTAATGCGTTTAATAGATGGAAAATCTAAGATCGTGATTCCGCTGATTTATTCCAATATTCAATTTGATCCTTCTACTAAAACATTTCATTGCTTAAATAAGCAAAGCAAAGTATATTTTAGTGCAAATGGTAAAAAGTTAACAGAGGAAGAAGTTAATAACATTGAGAAAATTCAGTATGAAGGAGTTATGATGGGGAAAATGGAGAGCCCACAAGTTGTAAAAAGTAAAGGTAAGACAGGGGTTATTTTGAAAAACACTTCACGAATGGAAACCGTATATGATACATTAGTTCCTGCAATTTATGATGATATTATAACCAAGAAGTACGATAATGATTATGTTTCAGATAGTGATGTTTTTGGCGTAAAGATTGGCAAAAAATGGGGAATAGTCGGGAGTAAAAATAATGTTCTCTTACCAGTTGATTTTGATGAGATCAATTTTGATTTAAGTAAAGATTCAAGACATTGGGCAGTTTATCAGCGTACTTTTGTAGTCAAGAAAAACGACCGATGGGGAATTTTAGGAAAGAAGGATGAAAGCAGCCAAGAGTTGAAAGTATTTCTTCCTTTTGAGTTCAACAAAATTAGTAAAACATACTACTCATATCTTATGGTAGAAAAGGATAATAGATTTCAAATATTCAACATGGAGACTTATAATTTAATCAGTGAAAAAAGTTATTCATCGATTAAACCCTATGAATATGAATCGGTGAATGATTTCCATATTTTTGAAGTGAAGAATAAACTAGGTCAAACAGTATATCTTGGAAAAAATGGTGTGGAATTTTTTGTGGATTGAAAAGACCGTGATTAGTGTATGCTAAAACATTCTATGTTTTTTACTTGCAAACATTCTCATCAGAATTTCTTATATCTCTCTTGCTATACTTTTTGTTTTGTAAGATAACAGTATCAATTATGTCGTGAAGATTTTATGCGATTTTAAAAATTATAAAAAAAAATATAATAAAAAAGCCTGTGAATAAGTAGACTTACAGATGGTTTAGCTACTTTTTTTCAATAACCGCAATTCTCTGTAACCTCATTCCGTCTCAGTCATGTCTATAGTTTTTGGATGTAGTGACACTAGTTGTAAGACGATGGCAGTGACAACTACAAATAAGAGTAATATAAAAACGTGTCTCATTCCGCCATTATCAGCTGCTTTTCCTAAAAACTCGGTGATAACAGCTCCTGCCGAAATGCCTACAAAATTCATAATACCATATCCGGTTGCCCTGTAGCGAGGTGCAACAAACTGACAAAGAATTGGCATATTGTTCGTGTCGTATATTCCAAATCCAAGTCCAAAAAGGATCGCGCCAAAAATAATAGCTTCTATATTGTAGCAGTAGCCAAATAAAAACAATGCTGGAATGGTAAGAAATAATCCAATGACACTGGTGTAAATTCGTCCTTTAAGATGTTTCATTACCCATCTATCTGAAATGGCACCGCCAATTAAAACGCCAAAAAAAGAAGACATTGAAATGGTTACCGTTGCAATTGGTCCCGCGAGAGACATGTCTAAATGCAAGGTTTCGGTAAATAAGGTAGGTAACCAATTTTTGGCTGCCCAGCCTGGTAAACTTGGGGCAGCAAAATAAAAGAGTAAAACCCAAAAGGAGATATTACCAAATAAAATTCCCAATCCTTTAAACATTTGCTTGAATTCATAGCTGACAGATGACCTTTTTGAAGGATCAAAAAAGTAGACTTTCTTTTCTCTTAAAAAAAATATAAGAATTAAACTATAAACTACACCGAGTAAACCTACGGAATGAAAGCTGAAATGCCAGGAAAAATGTTTAGAAATAGTAGCTCCAAAACCGCCCAGTGCTTGTCCTAAATAAATTCCGGTAGTATGAATCGCAATTGCAAAAGAACGTGTTTTTTCCTGATGGTAATCTGCAATTAAGGATAATGCAGCTGGAATATAAAAAGCTTCACTAAAACCCATAATACCACGCAAAATATAAATCTGATTGAAAGTTGTAGCATAACCCATCGCCATAGTCACCCCTGACCAGATAAAAAGACTTCCTATAATTATTCTTTTTCGGTTAAACCGATCTGCTATAATTCCGGAAACAGGGCTCATAAGTGCATATATCCAAAGGAAAATAGCCATCAAAAGACCGAAATTTTCAGCTTTAGCCAATTCAGGAATGTCATCCATCATAGCTGATTTCATAGTGGAGAGCATTTGTCGGTCTAAATAATTCAATAAAGCAACAAACCATAGTAAGGCAACTACAATCCAAGGATAGGATTTTTTTTCATTCAATTTTGCAATCATTCTCTTTTTTCGAAATAAAGGCCGAATATACGAATTCAAAAACAACAAGAAAGAATTGTTTTTCCATACTACTTGTTAATAAAGTTTGCTTCCATAAAAATGTATTAGCATTTTTACTTTGTTAAACAATACAAAAAGTAGATGTTGTCAGAATAAATATTGGTACGGAACTGCTATATTGGAAATCAATCAATTTATACTTCTTTAAAAAAGATGAAAAGCAGTATAAAAAAAAACTACAAATCAAAAGATTTTCAGGTTTTGTGGGGGAGAGCAGGATTCGAACTTTATCACTGAAGTCCTATCTATACTAGGTTTTATAAAATGTCTGTGACCAAAGTGCACCGATTTTGCACCCAAATTCAAATTTTTACTATTTCAATATTAAATCATTGTACAAAACTTAAAATGCTAAAGAATAAACAGACAGTGGGAATGTTCTTTTTTTGTATCACAAAAATAGTAATTCTTTCGACTAAGAAATTAAAAGCTCTGAGATATAGTTGCAAAAAAGGGATCAGCTCCATTGTAAAAACTTTGTTGCAAATTATAATCTGCAACATCATTAAAAGATTTTGTAATACACATGTTTGTAATTTAGTACGTATCACTAAAACTAAAAATATGAAGTCTTTTATCAGTCCAAAGCTACTCGTAATTTTAGCTGTATTTCTTTTCAGCTGTAATCAATCTCAGAAAACAAGTTCTGTAACAGAAAAAACAGATTCAGGAGAATTAGATCGAACAACACTTCCAATTCCCGGGCCTCCTTTTGGAGGTAAGATTGGAGAGACCTACAAAGATTCCAAAGAAGAATGGCCAAAATTGGTTACACCGCCACAAGGAGCGCCAAATGTCATTATTATTCTTTTGGACGACGTTGGTTTTGGACAGGTAAGTACTTTTGGAGGCCCAGTTCCGACACCAGCATTGGATAAACTTGCCGCAAATGGCTTAAAATATAATCGATTTCATACTACAGCCATATGCGGACCTTCTAGAGCTGCGTTATTGACAGGAAGAAATCATCATAATGCAGGCTCTGGTTTCTTGGCCGAATGGGCAACAGGATATCCAAGCTACAACTGTATGATTCCTAAAACGACTGCAACATCCGGAAGAATCTTAAAAGGAAATGGATATAGCACCAGCTGGTTCGGAAAAAATCATAATACACCAGACTGGGAAAGCAGTATTACAGGACCTTTTGACCGATGGCCGACAGGTTTAGGATTTGATTATTTCTATGGATTTATTGGAGGCGAAACACATCAATATTATCCAGTTCTTTTTGAAAACACGAAAGCTGTAGAACCAGATAAAACACCAGAACAAGGCTATCATTTTATGACTGATATGACGGATCGAGCGATCAACTGGCTGGAATACAGTAAATCAGTTGCGCCTCAAAAGCCGGTTATGATGTATTTTGCTCCTGGAGCGGCTCACGCACCGCATCATGCACCAAAAGAATGGCGTGATAAATTTAAAGGACAGTTTGATAAAGGCTGGGATGTGGTAAGACAAGAAACCTACGAACGTCAGCTAAAAATGGGAATTATTCCGTCAGGAACAAAATTGACTCCAAGACCTGACTGGGTTACACCTTGGGACAAACTTTCTTCAGATCAGAAAAAACTTTTTGCACGTTTGATGGAAAATTATGCGGGATATCTTTCGTTTGCTGATCATGAAACAGGACGGCTTTTAGAAGCCATAAGCAAACTTCCAGATGCGGATAATACTTTGGTATTTTATATAGTGGGGGATAATGGCGCTAGCTCTGAGGGTGGAATGGACGGAACATTGAATGAAATCAAAGCCTTAAACGGAATTCCGACTCCATTGGCAGATAATTTAAAACGCATTAATGAAATTGGAAATCCAGATACAGAACCGCACTATCCTGTAGGTTGGGCTTGGGCAGGAAATGCTCCTTTTCAATGGGTAAAACAGGTGGCGTCTCACTTTGGCGGGAGCCGTAACCCTATGGTGGTGAGCTGGCCAAAAGTAATCAAAGATAAAGGCGGTATGCGCAGCCAGTTCGTGCATTTGATTGATGTGCTTCCAACAGTTTTAGATGCTTCACATCTTCCAGCTCCAAAATCGGTTGATGGTGTTGAACAGAAACCTATGGACGGCGTTTCTTTTTTATCGACTTTCACTGATAAGAATGCCAAACCAGTTAGAACCAGACAATATTTTGAAGTTTTCAGTAATAGAGCAATTTATGATAATGGCTGGGTTGCTGCTACTCAACACACTTTTCCGTGGAGACAGGATTATGCGCCGGGAAATTGGGATAAAGACAAATGGGAACTTTATAATATTGACGAAGATTACAGCGAATCGGTTGATTTATCTAAAAAATATCCTGAAAAAGTAGAAGAATTGAAAAAGATTTTTGCTGAAGAAGCTAAAAAGTATAACGTCTATCCCTTAGATGACAGAGGAACTGGACGATTAATTTCTCCAAAACCGACTCCGTCTGATCCTAAAAGAAAACATTTTACTTTTTACGCAGGAGCAACAAGATTAGCAGAAACCGCTTCTCCAAATACCAAAAATAAATCGCACACGATTACAGCAGAAATTGAACTCAAATCAAAATCTGACAGCGGCATTATTGTGGCTTCTGGAGGAAGTTCGGCGGGATTTGCTCTTTATGTGCAAAATGGAAAACTAGTCTATCACTATAATTATTTTGATGAATCTCGCTTTGTTATTACGTCAAAAGAATCGCTTCCTGTTGGAAAAAGCACCGTGAAATTTGAGTTTGCTTATGATGGCGGAGGAACAGGAAAAGGAGGGACAGGAAAACTTTATATCAACAATAAATTAGTTGGTGAAGGACGAATTGACAAAACCGTTATTGCCCGTTTTGGAATTGATACTTTCGGAATAGGAGAAGATTCTGGATCGCCTGTGGCAAAATCATATAAAGCACCATTTAAGTTTACCGGAATTGTAGATAAGGTGGAAATTGATTTGAAATAGAATTAATATAGAGGCATGTTGGAATATGTTATAAAATTCTAAAAAAATATAGATTCAAATAATAAAAGGTCTATTATGAAAACTAAAAAGTATGTAAAACTGTTTTTCTTTTTTACCATAAATGTTTTGTCTGTTAGTTTTATAAATGCACAGGATGTACTGCCATTTCCTCCGGCTCCGTCCGCTTCACAGGCGGGAGTAACGATTGAAACATCGACTTACAAAAAAAGAACTGAGCCCAAACATCTTCCGCCAAATGCACCAAATATTTTGATTATATTAATGGATGATGCAGGTCCTGGAGCTCCGTCGACTTATGGTGGAGAAATAAACACGTCAACATTATCGAGAGTTGCCAATACAGGGATTTCATATAATCGTTTCCATTCCACAGCGATGTGTTCGCCTACGCGTGCCTCTCTGCTTACGGGACGCAATCATACCCGTGTAGGAAATGGGCAGATTGCCGCTATTGCGAATGATTTTGATGGTTTCAGTGGAACCATTCCAAAGAGTTCTGCGACAATGGCGGAGATTTTAAAAAATTACGGTTATAATACCGCAGCCTTTGGAAAATGGCACAATACGCCCGAAGAACAAATTACTTCAAAAGGGCCGTTTGATTATTGGCCAACAGGTTATGGATTCGAATATTTTTATGGTTTTCTGGCTGGAGAAGCTTCACAATATGAACCAACTTTGGTACGAAATACCACTTATGTAGAACATCCTAAAACATCAGGTGGACATGAGTATTACCATTTGTCAGAAGATTTGGCCGATGATGCCATTTTGTGGCTGTCAGAGCAAAAAGCCTACGCGCCTGAAAAACCCTTTTTTTTGTATTGGGCGCCCGGAGCGGCTCATGGTCCGCATCATGTAATGAAAGAATGGGCAGACAAGTACAAAGGCAAATTTGATGATGGCTGGGATGCTTACCGCGAAAGAGTCTTCAAACGCCAGAAAGAGCAGGGATGGATTCCGCAGAATACACTGCTTACGCCAAGAGCAGAATCGATGTCGTCGTGGGCAAATATTCCAGAAACAGAAAAACCTTTTCAGCGCCGGCTTATGGAAATATGGGCAGGCTTTGCTGAACATGCCGATTTTAACGCAGGAAGAGTTATTGACCAAATCGAAAAACTCGGAGAACTTGATAATACGATTATCATTTATATCTGGGGAGACAATGGTTCCTCTGCAGAAGGTTTAAACGGTACAATCAGCGAGCAATTAGCCCAAAATGCAATTCCGACTAAAATAGAACAGCATATTACGGCCTTAAATGAATTAGGAGGTTTAGATGTTCTAGGCGGACCAAAAACTGACAATATGTTCAACGCTGGCTGGGCTTGGGCAACAAGTACGCCGTATCAGGGAACGAAACTACAGGGAGCTTATTTTGGAGGAACACGTCAGCCAATGGCTATTTCGTGGCCAAAAGGAATCAAGCATGATAAAACGCCAAGACCGCAGTTTCATCACGTAATAGATATTGCAGCAACGATTTATGAAATCGATAAAATTCCAGTTCCAAAAGTAGTAAATGGTTTTGCTCAGGATGAATTAGACGGAGTAAGTATGGTCTATACTTTTACTGACCCGAAAGCAAAGGGCACACGCCATACACAGTTTTTTGATATTATGGCAAGTCGAGGAGTCTACCAAAACGGTTGGTTTGCAAGTGCACGAGGACCAAGAGAACCTTGGGTAGGAGGAATCCCTAAAGGTATTAAACAATGGTCACCACTTACAGATACTTGGCAGTTATATAATCTCGAGCAGGATTGGTCGCAGGCGGTTGATTTGGCTTTAAAAGAACCTAAAAAATTGGAAGAAATGAAAGCCTTATTTTTAACCGAATCAGCAAAAAATAAAAACCTTCCAATTGGTGGAGGATTATGGTCAACTGCATTGTACCACCCAGAAGACGCACCCTCTTCGCCCTTAACAGAATGGACTTTTGATTCACCTATAAAAGGAATGCCAGAATCGGCAGCACCGAAATTAGGAAAAGTAAGCAGCAACGTGACAATGGATGTGGAAGTGCCTGAAAACGCAAACGGAGTATTGTATGCGCTTGCAGGATTTTCGGGAGGCGTTACGTGTTATGTGAAATATGGGTATTTAAATTATGAATTTAATTTGTTTGAAGTACAGCGAACTAAAATAAAATCGAAAGATAAACTGCCAAAAGGAAAAGTAAAAATCGAAGTCGAGTCAAAACTAGTCGATAAAATTGGTGGTGCTATGAATGTGACATTAAAAGTAAATGGAGCAACAGTTGGACAAGGAACAGTTCCGACAGCGATGTCGCTTCACTTTACATCAAATGCGACTTTCGATATCGGAACCGATTTAGATTCTCCTGTTTCTTTAGATTATTTTGATCAGGCTCCTTTTTCATTTAATGGAAAAATTGGAAAGACAAAAATTACTTATGTAAAGAAAAGTTGATATAACTCAAGTTTGAAAAATTGTATCAAAAACTTTAAGATCTGAAAATCATGAAAGAGTTTTATAATTTAATGCAGATGATTAATTTGAGATTTAATCGTTTTTTTCAAAATAATCTCAGCATAATTTTACTGCTTGTTTTAGTTTTAGGAAGCAATTTCAAAATTAATGCGCAGGATGTTTTGCCTTTTCCACCAGTGCCAAGTGCGAGTGTTGCCAATGAAACTCTTGCAGAAAGTACACACAAACGTAGAGAAGAGCCGGATCATTTGCCAAAAGATGCACCAAATATCATTATTATCTTAATGGACGATTTGGGTTTTGGCACACCTTCTACTTTTGGCGGCGGTGTCAATACGCCAACATTAACCAAAGTATTTAAAGAGGGAATTGCTTATAATGAATTTCATACAACGTCTATCTGTTCGCCAAGCCGTGCAGCTTTATTAACAGGGAGAAATCACACTCATGTAGGAAACGGAACCATTGCAGAAAGAGCCGTTGATTGGGATGGCTATACTGGAATTATTCCGAAAGAAGCCGCTACAATTGCCGAAGTTTTAAAAGATTACGGTTATAGCACATCAGCTTTTGGAAAATGGCACAATACGCCAGCCAATCAAACCACTGTAGCAGGACCATTTGATTACTGGCCTGTTCATTATGGATTTCAGCATTTCTACGGATTTCTTGCTGGAGAAACCTCGCAATATGAACCAAGATTAATAAATGATTTTACTCCGGTTGAACCTCCAAAAGATAAAAAATACCATCTTACAACTGACTTGGCTGATCATGCTATTGATTGGATGAAACAACATAAATCCTACGCTGCAGACAAACCATTTCTGTTGTATTTTGCGCCAGGCGCTGGTCATGCGCCACATCATATTTTTAAAGAATGGGCAGATAAATACAAAGGAAAATTTGATGATGGCTGGGATGCTTATCGTGAAAAAGTATTTAAACGTCAGAAAGAATTAGGTTGGATTCCTAAAAATGCTCAGCTAACGGCAAGAGACAAAACAATGGTTTCATGGGAAAGTATTCCGAAATCTGAAAAAGCGTTTCAAATTAGAATGATGGAAGTTTTTGCAGGTTATGTAGAACATGCCGATCATGAGGTAGGACGCGTTTTGGATGCGCTTGAAGCGAATGGACAAAAAGATAATACAATTGTTTTCTTTATTTGGGGCGATAATGGTTCAAGTGCCGAAGGGCAAAATGGTTCTATAAGTGAATTACTGGCTCAGAATGGAATTTCGAATACTATTCAACAGCAATTGGATGCTTTAGACAAACTCGGTGGATTAGACGCAATCGGCGGTCCTCTTTTAGAGAATAATTATCATGCGGCTTGGGCATGGGCGGGAAATACGCCTTTTAAACATACTAAACTGGTTGCTTCTCATTTTGGAGGAACGCAGAATGCAATGGTAATTCGCTGGCCGAAAATGATCAAACCAGACAGTACACCGCGCAGTCAATTTCATCATATAAATGATATTGTACCAACGATTTACGATATTCTAAATATCAAAGCGCCAAAAGTGGTAAATGGTTTTGAGCAGATGCCAATAGACGGAGTGAGTTTTAAATATACTTTTAACGATGCGAAAGCTAAAGAAGTATCTAAAGTTCAGTTTTTTGATAATAACGGAAGCCGAGGCGTTTACAAAGATGGCTGGTATGCCTGCACTTTTGGACCATTGTATCCGTGGATTCCTGCGCAGAAAGGTTTAGCTGAATGGGATTCAACAAAAGATGTCTGGGAACTTTACAATATCAAAGAAGATTATACACAGTATAATGATTTAGCATCTAAAAATCCGCAGAAATTAAAAGAACTTCAGGAAGTATTCAATGAAGAAGCTAAAAAGAATAAAGACTATCCAATTGGCGCAGGAATTTGGCTCCGCATTCATCCTGAAGATGTTATTAAAGCACCTTATAAGTCTTGGACTTTTGATGAAACCACGAAACGTATGCCCGAATTCAGTGCGCCCGGTTTAGGTAAAAAAAGCAACAAAGTAGTGGCTGATGTTGAAATTAAAGAAAATGCTTCGGGAGTTTTGTATGCGCTTGGAGGTTCTGGCGGTGGTGTGACTTTATTTATGGATAATGGCAAATTAGTTTACGAATATAATATGCTGATTATAGAAAGATATAATGTAGAATCATCAGAAAAAATACCATCAGGAAAACATAAAATCGAAGTTTTAACCACTATTGTAAAGCCTGGCGCTCCAGCTGAAATTGTTATTACAGTTGATGACAAAGAATATGCAAAAGGAGAAGTGAAAAGAACTGTTCCTGTTGCTTTTACTGCAAGTGAAACTTTTGATGTCGGCGAAGATTTAGGCGGGCCGGTTTCTATTCGTTATTATAAAAAAGCACCATTTAAATTTGAAGGAAAAATTAATAGTGTAAAAGTAAATTTATTATAAAAAGAAGGAATTAAAATTTGGTTTTTTAAAAGTAAAAAAGAGAAATCTTTTGATGATTTAGAATTAACAGCTTTTTTGTATTTCTTTTTTTAAATGATTTTAAATCTTTTTTTTTGAATTAAATTATAAAGCAGCTTTATGTCAATTCATGATGTTTCTGTCTTTATGCAATCTTTATGTTAAATTTTGTGTACTGAGAAAGGTTATATTTTCTATGATTCACAACTAACTTTTGATACAGTCTGCTTTAATTTCAGAATCCTTTATATTAAAATTTTGTTTGAAGCTTAATTCTTACCATGTATTTATATAATTACCATTTACGACAGTTAAATTATCCGATTTTACTGATTCTGTTTGTTTTGAAGACCTTTAACTTCTACCTTCAAATATTATTAACCTGATAGCGGGATATAATTCGATTCTTTAGAAATTTAACAAAGGGCTATAGCGATATAATCGGCTTGCGAATTCTTAGATAATGGTTTTATGCCGGTTTGAGAAACAAGATGTTATGTCTAAGAATGATTATTCAAAAAAAATTATCTGTCTAGCTGATAAGGATGATGACGACCGAATGATGCTTCATGAAGCGCTTTTGGAATTAAACGCGTATTTTGAGATTTTTGAAGTCTGTAGCGGAGAACAGCTAATGGATCAGTTTTTAAAACAGGAGAGTGGTGTTCCAGATTTTATATTTCTAGAACTCTGCATGCCTTTTACTGACGGTTTTGGAGTTATTGGATCGGTAAGGAAAATTTTACCTGCAGGTAAAACAAGGATTGTTGTATATTCCAGTGAAAGTAGTACCTCCTCTATTGATCAAGCATTTATGGCAGGCGCTGATTTTTATGCCGTGAAGCCCAGCAATTATGCAGATCTCAAAAAGCTCTCAAGAATTATCATGGAAGCCAGATGGGACTCTTTAGGTTGTGAGCAAAGGATATTTCATATTAGGTGAAATAGTATAGAAATGAAAAAGAATCTGCCAGATGTCTAAGTTCCAAAAAGCCTTTAATGTACTAATGAAATAAATCAATTTTTTACTTTATTTGGACATCATTTAATAGTGAAGATACTTAATCTGTTTTGTGAGAAAATAAAAAGAGAGCTTCATGTTTTTATGAAGCTCTCTTTTCGTTAGGGTTGGATTTTAGAATACAAAAACTACAATAATTTGAAGTTTAGTAATAAAAAAGCCTGCAAATTTAACAATTTGCAGGTTTTCAGAAATTTTTTATGGCTTTTTGAAAAGATTGAAAACTTTAAGTTTTCCGCCTTTTTACCCTTTCCGTGGGGAGAGCAGGATTCGAACCTGCGAAGTTCACACAGCAGATTTACAGTCTGCCCTCGTTGGCCGCTTGAGTATCTCCCCGATCTCAGCTTTTGTGCTTTGTTGTTCTAAGCGGTGGCAAAGATAGGAACTCTTTCTACATTTCCAAACAAAAAAAGCACTTAATTTAAAGTTATTTTAAAGTTATTTTTTAATTCATTGGAATTGAATAAAATAAAAAAAAAAGCTTAAATCTGTTTTTATTTAGTTATTTTTTAAAGTAAGAATATTCTTTTAGGGTTTTTTGTGTTTTTCACTTTTAATTCAAACTCTCCAAAGTCTTAAACCAATATTTATGTTGGATGTATTAGATTGATCATTTATATAATTTAAGCCATTTTTTGCATTAATTTTTTTTTGATTACGATTTTAATTTCTTTTAGAAAAATAAACTTTTTAGACTCGGTAAGGAATTGATTCAAACAAAAAAATCTCCACTAGGGAGATTTTTTGTTTTGAGTACTTCTTAATTATTTAGCTAAAAGCTCTACGATTTTTGCTTTCAATTCTGCGCCTCTTAAATCCTGAGCTACTACTTTTCCTGATGCATCAAGAATAAAAGTTGCTGGAATAGATTCAACATTGTATTGTTTTGCAATTGGCTCTTCCCAAAATTTTAGGTTAGAAACATGAGTCCAAGTCAAACCATCTTTTGCGATAGCCTCTTTCCATTTAGCAGCATCTTTATCTAAAGAAACACCAACGATGTTTAAGCCTTTTGAATGTAATTCTTTATAGATAGCAACCACATTTGGATTTTCTTGTCTGCATGGACCACACCATGAAGCCCAGAAATCTACGATAGTTACTTTTCCTAAACTTTCTTTTAGAGAAACTACTTTTCCTTCTGGATTAGGAGCCGAAAAATCTGCTCTTCATTTAGCGCTGCCTACTGGTGCAGCTGTAGCTCCAACAGATGGCAATTTTGCTTGTCCAAATCTAGTTTTGATTTCTTTTCCTGGAGTAGTATTTTTTACTGACTCATCTAAAGAGTTATAAATGCTCTCTAATTTTTTAGTATCAGCAGCTGGATCATTCAGCATTTGTTGAACAATTAAAGCAGTGATATAAGATTTTGGGTGACCTTCAGCGTATGCTAAAAATTTCTTTTTGCTGTTTTCTCCAACTTCTTTTTGGATTTCCATGTATTGTTTCATCAAACTGTTGATAGTCGCTGTATCTTGAGCTTGTTGAGCTTGTTTCATTTTTTCGTTGTTCTTTTTCTGAAAATCAATTAAACTTTTTTGAGTTTTATTCATGTCTTCAGTAAAAGCTAAATATTCGTCATTGTTATAAGTTCCAGTAACTTTAGATTTGTGGATACTGTCTTTATCAATAACAACTTTAATTTCTCCAGTTTCAAGAATTAATGGGATAGGTCCATTTGCTCCTTGTAAAATTAAGGTATGGAAAGCTGGTTCAGTAACTTTTCCTTTTATTTCAAATTTTCCATTTTCAACTTTTACTGTATCAAGAGAAATTGGCATTCTTGTAGCAGGATCTGCACCTTGTAAAATAATAGTTTTTCCGTTTTCAATTCCTGTAGCTGTACCTGTAATAAGGTATTCTCCATCTTTAACTTTGCTGCAAGAAATGATAGCTGCAGAAGCTGTAAGTACAAAAAGTATTTTTTTCATTATAAAAAATTAATTAGTTAATTGATTTGTGCAACAAAAGTATCTAAAAATATAAAACATAAAGAATTTTGTAACCTAAAATTTTGTTATAGTTTTTTTTGATTTAAAACCCATTAAATCAGTGTGTTTGTTGGTTTGATTTGATTTAAAACTCTTAATTAGAAATTTAATTAGAGGCGCTGTATTTGTTTTTTTTATTTGTAGGCATAAAAAAAGCACTCATTTGCAGGAGTGCTTTTTGATAAAATATAATGTTTTTTAGACTATTCTTGGTTTGTTTTCTTTCTCCAAGTAAAAGCATTTAAAATATGTCTTTTTGCAAATCTTGCAGGAGAATCAGCATTTACCATTTTCACGTAAGTTGCTTTAGGAACACTAATGTATTCGTAAACACTTCCGTTAGAAAAATCAATAATTAAACGACCTTCAACAAATTTAAAATCTGTGATAGAACAAGTTGAAATTGTTTCTGTGTACTCAGGTAAATTAAGTTTGATAGTATCAGGGTGAATACTTACTAAAAAGTGGTAAGCTTCGATAATCGTTTTACTTTTTTCTTCTGCAGCTTTAAGACCAGCTTCATCTCCAACGAATTTATCAGGATGAGATTCTTTCATCGCATTGCGATAAATTGTTTTTAAATCTTTTAATTCTGCAGTTTTCTCTACGTTTAGTAACTTGCGGTATTCAACTATTTTTTTCATAAATAAAAGGTAACTACTTGTCTATTAGTTTGAAATCGATATTAATTAGTTCAAATCGACAAATTTTTTGCAAAGGTACACTTTTTTTTAACTTTTTAGTTTTGATGGAAAAAATATTGAGAAAAGTTAACTGTAAGTTTATTTAACCGCAAAGTGCGCGAAGGTCAACGCAAAGACCGCAAAGTTTTTTTTCAAAGTTTATGTAAACGTAAAGTTCGCAAAGCTTTATGTACACAAAGCTTTGCGAACTTAAATATTTCTCAATTTATAACGCCTGTAAAAATAACCTTAGCGTTCTTTGCGTTAAAAATTACCCGCTCCAACAAAAACTTGAAACTTGAAACAAAAAAACTACTCCGGCTTATGATTAGCCTTGTCGAAGTTTCTAGACTTCTTTGGATATTTGTCGTAGCTAATATCACTTGGGTTTTCAATGATTGACTTAATAGTAATCCAATCTCCCACTTTAAAATTAGATTGAACCGTTTTGTAGTCTAAAAGATATTCGCCGCAGAAATAATTGTTGTTTTCATCTTTTTCGATAATACCGGTAAAAACTCCTTTTTGCGGCATTTTTTGTTGTTCATCTTTAGACATGAGTGTATGTTTTGAAATTAAGTCACAAAGGTAAGCAATTTAGGTTTGCTTTAGGGAGTTCCGTGCAATCTGAGTATATTTGCATCATGCAGAAAAACTTTAAACCACATCCAAATTCTTTTAAAAATACTTTTTGTGCGTTTCATGAAGTACTTCCTGAAGCGATTCAAGGTTTAAAGAAACAATTTGAAAGTAAAGCAGGAAGTGCTTATTATTATACAGAAGAAGGCATGTATCGTGTTTCTAATCACTGGGGAAGACTGGCAAACAGCAAATGGCGTTTAGTTGCCCGCGATCCAGAAACAGAATCAAAAACTAAAATTGGTTTTGCTAAATGGACAGAATTTTATCCAGACAATGCAACAGATAAACTGTATTATGTAGAAGCAGATTTTGAAAAGAATTTAGCCAATTATCAGCATAAAAATAATCCAGAATACGATGGAAAAGCGGTTTTAAGAACGAGTTTGGAGACAACTAAAAGACTAAAGCAAATAAGAAACCTGCAGCAGCTGACGAATTGGGCAAAACATTTTGATTATGATGATATTGATGATTTAAGAAAACAAATTATCACTGAATTGATTTTTACCGAGAAAACTTTAGAACAAATTAAAAGAGAAGTATAATGGGACGCAATAATGAAAAGAATATCAAAAAGCATAATGATAAATTGCACAAAGCCCAGGCTAAGAAAAAACAAGCCGAAGTTTCGCGCAAAGAAAAGCTGAAAGAAATTGTGAAAAAATTCAACGAAAGTAAAGAGTAAATATAAGTAGCCACTAATTTTACTAATTAGCACGAATTTTATTTAAAATTTGGGTTCCATGCAGATTAAAAATTAGTGAAAATTTGTGTAATTCGTGGCAAAAAAAAACAAAACCATATGAATTCAAAATTCGAAACCCTAAAAGCAAGCGTAC
The DNA here is from genome assembly GCF_030378165.1 of Flavobacterium panacagri. Lineage (NCBI taxonomy): Bacteria > Pseudomonadati > Bacteroidota > Flavobacteriia > Flavobacteriales > Flavobacteriaceae > Flavobacterium > Flavobacterium panacagri. The sequence continues at coordinate 5,043,479 of NZ_CP119766.1, read as the reverse complement.
AAGAAATTATCGATTTAATCGCTGCAAAAAATGACAGAGAAGCTAATAATAAATTATTAGAAGTAAGCGAAACATTAGACGAAATGATTGATTTTGCAGAAGAGGATGAAGAAGTGAGAGAAATCACCCGTTATCAGGTTTTATTGAACCAGCTTCATGTAAAAATTAATGGAGAAGAACCAGTCGATGGAGAGTAAAAAATGTTTCTGCGATACAGGATTGCTTTTTGAAAACTGCTGTGGATTATATTTAAACAACGGTCAAAAAGCACCTTCAGCATTAGCTTTAATGCGTTCGAGATATTCCGCTTATGCAACTCATAATGCTAATTATTTAATGGAAACCACTTATGTTTCAGAAAGGAAATATTATTCAAAAACTGAAATTTTAAGATGGGCTGTTTCTAATAAATGGCAAAAATTGGAAATCCTTAGTTCTACAGAAAATACCGTAGAATTCAAAGCGTATTTTTTAGATTCAAATAATAAACCTCAGACACATTATGAATTTTCTACGTTTAAGTTCGAAAATGGAGCGTGGTATTATTTGGACGGAAAGTTTGAATAATTATTACATCTAACACTGTTAGTTGAGATTTTTGATTAAATATTTTAACTAAAAATTAATAATCGATTCGTTTTTCATAATTCTAAAAAGATGTAATTTTAGATTTATGAAAAACGATTTTAAAAAAGGCTTTTATTTTAAGACTTACGAAGCTCCTTTTCAGTCTCCGTTTGACAAACTTTTTACGATTTTTAAAGAGTTGATTACCCATACTTCGGGTGATTTTGATGAAGCCATCAACTGGCTCAGGGAACTGGATAAAGAATACAAACTTACCGACGAGAATTATACCATAGAAGATTTTATCGAAGATTTAAAAAAGAAGGGTTATATCAGAGATGAAGTAAAAGATGATGGAAGTTCTGGTTTAGGAATTACTGCAAAAACCGAAAGAGCAATCAGACAGCAGGCATTAGATCAGATTTTTGGAAACCTGAAAAAATCCGGAAGCGGAAATCATAAAACCAAATATGCCGGAAGCGGCGATGAGCATACGGGAGAATTCCGCGAATATAATTTCGGTGACAGTCTGGAAAGAATTTCATTAACTGAAAGTCTTCGAAATGCTCAGGTCAATAATGGTGTCGAAAGTTTTATGCTTACTGAAAACGATTTGATCGTAGAAGATGCGCAATACAAAGCTCAAATGAGTACGGTATTGATGATTGACATCAGCCATAGTATGATTTTGTACGGCGAAGATCGTATTACACCAGCCAAAAAAGTAGCAATGGCATTAGCAGAATTAATCACAACAAGATATCCTAAAGATACTTTGGATATTTTAGTTTTTGGTAATGATGCCTGGACAATTCCAATTAAAGATTTACCTTATTTGCAAGTTGGACCATATCATACTAATACGGTTGCAGGTTTGCAATTGGCAATGGATATTCTGCGAAGAAAACGAAACACCAACAAGCAGATTTTCATGATTACCGACGGAAAACCAAGCTGCGTTCGTGAACGTGATGGTTCTTATTATATGAATAGTAACGGTTTAGACGAGTATATTGTGGATAAATGTTATACACAGGCACAGCAGGCAAGAAAGCTTCATATTCCGATTACTACTTTTATGATTGCTAGAGATCCTTATTTGCAGCGATTTGTAAATCAGTTCACAGAAGCGAATCAGGGGAAAGCATTTTATACCGGAATTAAAGGTTTGGGCGAAATGATTTTTGAAGATTATGAAGCGAATAGAAAGAAAAGGATTAAATAAGGGTTCTAAGTCGTTAAGATACTAAGGTTTCTCTGCGGTCGAGTAAACATAACGCATATCGTAGAGACGCATCGCGGTGCGTCTAACACTCGCCAAATCAATTAATAAACAATCTATATTTCAATACAATGGAAATCAATACTATAAAGACATTAGGTCAATTAAAAGCCACTGGATATAAAAGTACAAGCATTAAGGATGAATTGCGAAATAATCTTCGCGAAAAAATAAAATCAGGAAAACCTGTTTTTGAAGGTGTTCATGGATTCGAAAATACGGTAATTCCAGAATTAGAAAGAGCTATTTTATCTCGTCATAATATTAATTTACTAGGACTTCGCGGACAGGCTAAAACACGTTTGGCTCGTAAAATGGCGGAATTATTGGATGAATATATTCCATTTGTGGAAGGTTCGGAAATTAATGATGATCCGCTAAATCCAATTTCTCGCTTTGCAAAGGATTTAATTGCAGAAAAAGGAGAGGAGACTCCAATTTCTTGGTTGCATAGAAGCGAACGTTTCTTTGAAAAACTGGCAACTCCAGATGTAACCGTTGCTGATTTAATTGGAGATGTTGATCCAATCAAAGCGGCAAACTTGAAATTATCCTATGCAGATGATCGTGTAATTCATTTCGGAATGATTCCGAGAGCCAACCGCTGTATTTTTGTGATTAACGAATTACCCGATTTACAAGCTAGAATTCAGGTGGCATTATTTAATATTCTGCAAGAAGGTGATATCCAGATTAGAGGTTTTAAATTGAGAATGCCTTTAGATATGCAGTTTGTTTTTACAGCAAATCCAGAAGATTATACGAATAGAGGAAGTATTGTTACGCCTTTAAAAGATAGAATTGGTTCGCAGATTTTAACTCATTACCCAGAAAGTATAGCTATTGCGAGAACAATTACAGAACAGGAATCTAAATTGGATAAGAACCAAACCGATCTTGTTTATGTACCAAGTTTGGCGAGAGATATTTTAGAACAGATTAGTTTTGAAGCCCGAGAAAGTGAATACATCGATAATAAAAGCGGTGTAAGTGCTAGAATGAGTATTACAGCTTTTGAAAATTTAATTAGTACAGCAGAACGTCGTGCTTTAATTTCTGGCGTAGAGAAAACGACTTTACGATTATCTGATTTTATCGGAATTATTCCAGCGATTACAGGAAAAGTAGAATTGGTTTATGAAGGAGAGCAGGAGGGAGCCGATGTTGTGGCGGAAACTCTAATTGGTTCGGCGATTCGAACTTTGTTTCCAGAGTATTTTCCGAAAATTGAAAAACTAGAAAAACCAGACGAAAAAACGCCATATTCTGATGTAGTAGAATGGTTTTTTGCCGAAAGTGGTTTCGAATTATTAGATGATGCTTCAGATAATGATTATAAAAGTATCCTGGATGAAGTAACACCTTTAGATGATTTACTTAAAAAATACCAACCAGAAACAGCGAAAGAAGATATTTATTTCTTGAAGGAATTTGTTTTATGGGGATTGGTAGAATATAAAAAGTTAAGTAAAGACCGATTTGATAAAGGAAATCAGTTTAGGGATATTTACGGAAGTTACATCAGTAAATTCTAAAAATAACTTTTAAGATAATTTAATCTGGTCTAGCTGGTTTTTTAAAACCGGTTGGACCATTTTGTTTTACAATAGTTTACTTTTACAGTCCAAATATAAATCTATGTTGTTTCTTATTCTAAGCATTTTATGCAGTGTTATTGTTGGTGTTATTTTCAAGGTTTCGAGAAAGTACAATGCCAATCCTTCTCAGATTATTTCTTTCAATTATGTTGCCGCAATAGCACTTTGTTATTTTACTTTTAGTCCGGATTTAAATGCTTTAGACAATAATGCTCCTATAGGGATTTATACAGCAGTCGGAATTTTATTGCCAATCGTATTTTTATTTTTGGCACTTTCGATAAAGTTTATGGGAATTGTCAAAACCGATGCTGCACAGCGATTATCTCTTTTTATCCCAATTTTAGCGGCTTGGTTGTTATTTAATGAAGCTTTTAATACTTATAAGGTTGTTGGAGTTTTGGTTGGTTTTGTGGCTCTTTTATTTATTCTGAGAAAACAATCAGACAATAACGAAAACAAATGGATTTATCCTGCAATGGTTTTGTTTGGTTTTGGAATTGTAGATATTCTTTTCAAGAAAATTGCGTTATACACGGTTGTACCTTATACAACTTCATTGTTTTTTGTATTTCTAATTGCTTTTGCGGTTTCTATTGCGATAGTTGTTTATAAGCTTTTAATTAAAAAAGAAAAATTTGAACCCAAAAATATCCCTTTTGGTATTTTGGTTGGAATCTTTAATTTCTGTAATATTCTGTTTTATTTGAAAGCACATAAAGCATTTGCCGAAAATCCATCAACGGTTTTTGCAGGAATGAATATGGGGGTAATTGTTTTAGGAACTATTGTTGGTGCTTATTTCTTTAAAGAGAAACTTTCTAAAATCAATATTTTTGGATTGTTTTTGGCCTTAATTGCTATTGTTTTTATCTTTTTATCACAACTGCAGTAATTTTTTTAATCTCTAATTCTTTAATTTACAGCTGATTTTGAGTTGTGTTTAAAATTAATTAAATTAAATTCTACTAATTCTATAGAATTTATAAATATAATTTGTAGCTTTGCTTCAACAATGAAAAACTTTAGCCGAAATATTAAGATGTCTTTCAACTGCAGCTTTGCGATGTGCTGCATGATGAATCACGTTTTGAAATGGCGTTAATAGAGAAAGTACTTGTTAGTTATTTTTTTTTTTTTTAGCCTTTCATTGCACCATGAAAGGCTTTTTTTTGAATCATTAAAAAATAGAAATATGAGAACCAGCAGAAACAGAAAGATTTTAATGCACAGCGGTTTAATAAAAATTCTGTGTTGCAGTAAATCTTAAGAAATAGAAATAGAAATTCTTCAAGAGAAGAATAAAAAGATATAAAAGATAACCCAAACCTAAAACTATAATTATGAGTTCAGAAATTATAAAACACAATCCCTTTCAATCGATGATTGATCGATTTAATATAGCAGCAGAAATTTTGAATTTAGATGATTCTATCAAACAAAAACTGCAGCGACCAGAAAAACAGATTACCGTAAACTTTTCTATCACTTTGGATAATGGAGAAGTGCAGAATTTTGAAGGTTACAGAGTAATTCACAATACGGCTTTAGGGCCTTCAAAAGGTGGCATTCGTTACGATACTGCTGTAAATCTGGACGAAGTAAAAGCACTTGCCGCCTGGATGACCTGGAAATCTGCTGTAACTGGAATTCCGTTTGGCGGTGCAAAAGGCGGCATTATCTGTGACCCGAGAAAACATTCTAAAACCGAATTGGAAAAAATTACAAGAGCTTATACCAAAGCTTTATCAGATATTTTTGGCCCGGAAAAAGATGTTCCAGCGCCAGATATGGGAACTGGCCCAGACGAAATGGGCTGGTTAATGGATGAATTTTCATTACTGCACGGAAGACCAATCCACGCTGTTGTTACAGGAAAACACCTGCATTCTGGTGGATCTTTAGGTAGAGTAGAAGCAACTGGACGTGGCGTTAGTATCATCAGTCTTTTGGCTCTTCAAAAACTGAAAATTAGACCTGCAAGAGCTACAGCCGTTATTCAAGGATTTGGAAATGTGGGACTACATTCAGCTTTGTTTTTATATGAAAAGGGAGTGAAGATCATTGCGGTGAGCGATGTTTCTGAAGCTTTTTACAATCCGAATGGAATTAATATCCCAGAATTGATTTTGTATTACAATCTGAATAACAAAACGATTAAAGGCTATCCAAATTCGGTTGCCATCAAACATGAAGACTTATTGCTTTTAGAAACTGATTTATTGATTCCTGCAGCCAAAGAAGATGTGATTACGCAGAAGAATGCGGGCGATATTAAAGCAAGAATTATTGTAGAAGGAGCCAATGGGCCAGTTTCTTCAGATGCAGATCAGATTCTGCATGATAAAAATATATTAGTTGTTCCTGATATTTTGGCTAATGCGGGCGGTGTTACCGTTTCTTATTTCGAGTGGCTTCAGAATTCACTTTTGGAGTCTTGGAGAATCCACCAGATTAATAAACGTTTGGAGGATATTTTAGAAAAAGGTTTTGATACTGTTTTTAGAGTGGCAGTAAAACACAATGTAACGCCTCGTATTGCTGCTTATATTATTGCTTTGAAAAAAGTAGCCGAAACACAGTCGGTTAAAGAAGTGGCTTTGGAAGCACCTCAATATAAACAGAATTAATAATCAGGTTTACTTCGTAAAAGATCATTTTCGTTGATTGCATTTTTAGTCTCCCTAAAAGCGTAATTGATGGAAATGTCTTTTTCGTTTGTGTTATTTGAACATAATTTTAGAAACGAAAAATATTACCCAAATGAAAAATATCAACTTTCTAGCTTTTGCCATGCCGGCCTTTTTTCTTTTTTTATTTTTAGAATATAAGCTTGCTCAACGCAGAAAAAGGCCTGAAATTTTTAACTACGAAAGCTCAGTTTCTAACATCAGCATTGGGATTGCTGAGCGTTTGATTAACTTATTTGTTGCAGCTAGTTTTTATCAGCTCTATTATTTCATTTATGATGATTACAGACTTTTTGAGATTCCAAGCAATGCTTTTGTCTGGTTAGCATTGATTCTCGCTACAGATTTTGTCTGGTATTGGTATCACAGATTAGGACACGAAGTCAATTTCTTTTGGGCGGCGCATATTGTACATCATCATAGTGAAGAATTTAATTTTACTGCAGCAGCGAGAATTACTACTTTTCAAGCCATTATTAGAACAGGATTTTGGTGTATATTGCCATTTATTGGTTTTCATCCTTCAATGGTAATTACAATGCTGATTGTTCATGGTGCTTACTCTTTTTTCACGCATACACAGCTTATCGGAAAAATAAAATGGCTGGAATATGTTTTTGTAACGCCTGCTGTTCATGGAGTTCATCACGCTTCTGATGAAAAATATCTGGATAAAAATTACGGAGATATGTTTACCTTTTGGGATCGTCTTTTTGGAACATTTCAAACCGAAGAAGAAAAACCAAAATATGGATTAACACATCCATTAAAAAGTTATAGTTTTTTATGGCAGCATTTTCATTATTACTTTGAAATTTATGAATTATGGAAACGCTCCAGCGGATTTAAAGCTAGATGGAAGGCCGTTTTTGGAAGCCCAGCCCATATGGATCAGGATATTCGACCAGTTCTCGAAAAACGTTTTCTACAAGATAAAAGCAATCCGCATCAACGACTTCGATTTAAAAATTACCTTTATATACAATTGGGGATCTGCACTTTCATTTTAACCGCTTTTACCTATTATTTTGATTATTTAGAAAGTTATGATAAGATATTCGTACTTTCATTGGTTATTCTAACTTTAATAAACTGCGGTGCTTTATTAGAACAACGAAAATGGATATATTATCTAGAGTATACCAGACTTGCTATGATTTCGACTTATTTTTTGTACGAAGAAGGTTTGCTGGTGTTTTTCTTTGTTCCAATCGCAATTATGATTTTCGTAGAACAATTATTCTCATTAAGCACCATTTATCAAAATACAATTTTACAGTTGGAACCTGTTGAATAGTTTTTTTTCAGCCACGAATTCACGAATTTTTATTTAAAATGATATGGAAATTTGTGTTCGATAATTATGCAGATTTATTGGAAAAAGAAAATTTGTGAATTCGTGGCGGAAAAACTTAAGTCCCAGAGGGACGAAATATTTATAGAAAAGATATTTGTTGTACAAAAGAGCTCCAGCGGAGCGAAATATTTTTTCAGCCACGAATTCACGAATTTTTATTTAAAATGATACGCGAAATTTGTGCTGGATAATTACACGAATTGATTGAAAGAAAAATTCGTGAATTCGTGGCTAAAAAAAACTTAGAACCTTGGCATCTTAGTAGCTTAGTAGCTCAGAATCTCAAATAGTCTTAATCTCCATAATTTTCTGCTCGAAAGTATCTTTAAAATCAGATTTACTTTTGATTCTGGTTTTATAAGTATAAATTGTAGCCACAGAAAGTTCTAGGAATTCTGCCATTTGGTTACTGTCTTGAATTCCTAATCGGTACAAAGCAAAAATTCGCAATTCGGTATTGAGAAGCTCTCCTTTTTTGACAACGCATTTATGATCGTTTGGAAACAATTTATTGAATTCTGTTACAAAAGTTGGGAATAATCTCAGGAAGATTTCATCAAACTGATGAAATAAGTTTTCTCTTTCTTCCTTTACATTATAACGCTTTAAACTGGCAATAACTTCATCTGTTTTTTTGGTAATAATCTTATGAAGTGTACTCTTCTGAATATGATCGATTTTATTAATGAACGCTGAAGTCGCTTTAATGAAATATGTAATGTATTCTTCCTTGATCGCATTGGCTTCGCTTAAACTTACATTCATTTCCTGCAGTTTTAAATAAGACTCAGCCATCGTTTTTCGGGCCTTGTTTTTCTCTTTTAATTGTTTGAAGATAATTCCCAAGAAAACAAAGATAATAACAGTTAAAATGGTTAAAAGAATAATGATCTTTTCCAGTTTGTCATTTTTATCTTTTACATTATTCAACTGCGCTTTTTCTATAATTGGAAGAATTGATGAAATCTCAATTTTTCGATGTCTGGCATTGTAAAAAGTCGCATCATCCATTGCGATGTTAATGTATTCATTGGCTTTGTCCAAATAACCCATTTTGAAAAGTTCATTGGCTAAATTTCTGAGCGCAACGGTTTCTTTTGTTGCATTTTTAACATCGGCAATAGCGGCAAGAGCAAGATATTGAATCGCCTTTTTTGTATAACCTCTCTCCGAATAAATATAACCAAGACTCGAAGTTGCAATGCCATAATAATCTGGAGGCAGATTATAATTGTTAATCCAATAGCTGAAAGCAAATTCTGCACCACGCCAATCCTGTTGTTTGAGGCGTTTCAAACTTTCGGCGGCCCAATATTCATTGGTATTGGTTCCGATTAATTCTAAAGCTTTTTTTAAGAAATGATTACCCTGTTGGACATAATGAATATTAAAACGCTGATCACGGTTGTAATCGGCTAAATCATAGTAAGCACGGGCTTTTATGTTGTAATATTCAAACTTGTTTTTGATATCTAGTTTAGTGTCATCAATTACATTCAAAGTATCAATTGCTTCTTTAAAAAGTCCAGAAGAAAGCAGTACAAAACCTTCCTTAATACGGCTTTTAGATAAAAACTTCGGGTCTTTTAAAATCTTGGCTTTGATTTTAGATTGTTCCAAATAGTAATAAGCAGAGTCGTATTTAAAAGATTTGTATTCGTCAAAAAGTGACATATAACAATTGTACAGCTCTTCATTGTTTTGGTTAAGTGTAAACTTAGAGACATTTTTCTTTAAAGCTTCAATTTTTCGATATTTCTGTTTTAGATAGACATCTTTTTTCAAAAGTACCTGATCTAATTCTTCTAAATAAGGATTTGTCTCTTTCGCAGTCAGAGAAAAACCTCCAATAAAGAAAAGGAGTATCAATATTCTTTGCATGATTTGGTTTTGGTTTAGGGTAAATGGGTTGTTTGATATAGTTAGTTAATTCGTTTTTAAAATTAGAAATAAGTTTGAAATTAAAGGAAACCTAAAATCTCAGAATCTTGTAAATAGTTTAATAACATCGCTTTAGAAGGAGTTTTTTGAATCAAAAATAAGCTGTAAATGTTAAAAACGGATAAATTATTTGCAATTATACAATAAAAACTATTTATATATATGCATAGTGAAAAAATAATAGCAAATATTTCACATATTGTCATTTTAACCATTAAAAAACTACTGATTTTTATCTAAACAGCGTCTTGATTTTTCATTTGTAAAAATAATTATAAAATATTGATATTCAAATAATTGATGTTTTAATTCTTCTGATTTTATCTTGATTTTTCTCAGATATTTTTTTTAAGTTTTATTTAACTTCTAGCTTCGCTCTATCCTTTTGAAGGGGTAACAAACTAACAAAAACCAAAATTTTATGAAATGTAAAAGCTTTTATTGGTTAGCTCTTTTAATGTGTTTTTTTGCGATTAGTTGCGATAACACAGAAGATGGAAGCTACGTAGATCCAATTACCATTTATGAGAAAGTAAACGGCAATTGGCAATTAGCAAATTTGAAAATGGTCGATGAAACTGCGAAAGCAAATAAGATCGAACCGAGTGAAGAAAACTTGAGTACTTATTTCGACTACGAAGATTTTAAAATCAACTTTAGCGTAGACGAAAAAAACAGGCCGACAAGTTATGAAGTAACTGGAAACGTTCCGCCTTTATTTGCTCCAAAAGGGTATTGGGAACTAAGTTCAGATTTCCAACAAACAAATGACCGTGCAACAAAAATCTATCTGTACAGCGATGCACAAAAAACGCAGAAAACAGATGAACTTCGATTAATGTCTGTTCCAGGTAAAAATGAAGAAATGCAGCTTCAGTTAGTGCGTTCTTCTGGTGGTACTCCGTTTGTGTCTTACATCTTTAAATTAAATGCTATTAATTAAAAAGTAATATGAAAAAGTTTATATATACAATTTTACTTGCCTTTTTGATGGCTCCTAATTTTATTCAGGCGCAAGAAAATGCCGGAGCTGTAGGGCCAATGTCGTCATTTCCTGTAGTGTACAAATATGATGAACAAGTTACTTGGTATTTCGATTTATCAGGAACTACGTTTGCAGAAACAGAAGATTTATACATCTGGATTTGGTCTCCATCTGAACCGGATGCAGGAAACTGGGAACATTCTTCGAGTTTTGCAAAACTGAAATATGAAGGAAATAAAATCTGGAGTTTTACTTTAACTCCAACCGTTTATTTTTCTAAAACTCCGGCTGAAATTGCTGCGAGCGCTGGATTTTGGTTTCGTTTAAAAAACTTTAACGGATCGAAACAAAGTGATGTTGCCAATATGCCATACACTGATTTTTCTTCTTTCTATACTGCAAATGAGTTAATCAGATCGTATCCGTCAAAACCTTTGATTGATAAACCAGTTAGTATTTTATTCAATTCTAATTTGAAAGATGGTTTTGCAGGTGTCCCAAGTGTTCATTTTCATAGTGGTTTAAACAATTGGGCGGTTTTACAGGAATATCAGGCATGGCTTCCAGATGTATCTGAAAAAACAAAATTGAAAGATCTAGGAAATGGTTTTTATAGAATGGATTTGATTCCGCAGCAGTACTACAATCCGCCTGCTGGTTTTGTTATGGAAAACATCACTTTCTTGATGGTTGCAAAAGACTGGACAACAAATTCTGGTGATCAAATTATTTATGCAGGTGAATTTATTCCGCCACCACCACCAAGTTTCAGCTTTTTTCCATTGCAAATTAGTCAGAAAGATTTCTTGGGAATGTCCAGAAAAAATAACGAAGTGGGTGTAAACAAATTGCTTTACACAATCACGGCAGGAACAAAAACATTCTCAGGTGAGTTTTCTGGAGGAACTACGGAAATTAAAGGCTTTGTGAATTTAGTTTCAGAACTAAACGGCCTTCCGAATTTAAGCGAAATCCACGTTTTGGTAAAAGACAACAAAGACAAAACGATTTCGGATACTACAATTCCGCTTAAAACTTTAGACAAATAAATTCACTATTAAATTAAAACATCAATTCTAATGAAATGAGCATAAAAGAAAAGTTGGTCGTAAAACCAATAGTTGATATGCGAATTACATATGACAGATAAAAACAATAAATAGTTTCATATGAATAGTAAAAATACAAAAAGCGTCCTGCATCAAATGTGGACTGCTAAAGCAACGGTATTGATGATATTTATGCTTTTTCTTTCTGCTGGTTTATTTGCACAAGGAAAAAAACAAATATCAGGAACCGTTTACGACAATACTGGCAGCGTTTTGCCGGGAGCTTCTATCATTGAAGTAGGAACAAAAAACGGAACTACAACAGATTTTGATGGTAAATTTAGTCTTCAGGTAGCCGTAGGAGGTGCAATCGAAGTTTCTTTTATTGGATCTACAACTCAGAAAGTTCAAATTACTGCTAATACTTCCAATTATGATGTGCGTCTGCAGAATGACGGTTATGCGTTGGCAGAAGTACAAGTAGTTTCTGTAGGTTATGGTAAAGTAAAAAAATCAGATTTAACCGGAGCTATTTCAACTGTTGGCGCAGATGATTTAGTAAAAGGAACAATTTCTTCTACAGAACAGGTTTTACAAGGAAAAGTAGCAGGTTTAAATATCATTCGTCCTTCTGGTGATCCAGCAGCAGGTTCTACAATCCGTCTTCGTGGAGGAACTTCTTTAACAGCTAGCAATAGTCCGTTAATTGTGGTTGACGGTATTGCAGGTGTAGATATCAATGTCGTGCAGCCAGCAGATATTAAATCGGTTGACGTTTTGAAAGATGCTTCTGCAACAGCAATTTATGGTTCTAGAGGAGCAAATGGGGTAATTATGATTACAACTAAATCTGGAACTAAAGGAGTTTCTGTAACTTATAATGGTTTATCAAGCATTGGTTATGTAACAGACAATTTAGATCTTTTATCTGCAAACCAATGGAGAGGTTATGTTCGTCAGACAGGAAATGCAGATGCTGTAGATTATGGTGGAAATACGAATTGGCAGAAAGCAATCGAGCAGACAGCGATTTCTCAATCTCATACTTTAAGCATTAATTCAGGAAAGGCAGACAGCGGTTTTAGAACTTCTATTGGATATTTGAATAATGAAGGTGTTATTAAAAAATCAGGTTTAGAAAGAATCAGCGGAAACGTTAGTGCTTATCAGTTTCTTGGAGACAACAAAGAGGTAAAATTTGATATGGGATTATTTGCAAACATCGACAAATGGCACCCAATTGATTACAGAATTTTTGAAAGAGCTTATAACTTAAATCCAACAATCCCGGTTTACAACGAAGATGGATCATTTTCTTCTGTAACAGGAAATATTTATCAAAACCCGGTTGAGATTTTAACCAACAGAACTTTTGATAATGAAAGACACAGACTTTTAGGTTATTTCAAAACAGATGTGAAATTTTTAAACGATTTTACCGCTACGGCTAATATTTCATTGGAACACAATGCCGTAAAAGGAGGAACGTACAAACCATCTTATGCTGTTATGGAAGGTCAGACTGAAGGCGGTTTTGCGCAAAGAACTTATGCTGAATTTACTAACGCACAAGGCGAGCTTTATGTAAACTACAACAAAACAATTGATAAACATAATATTAGTGCTTTGGCAGGGTATTCTTATCTAGAAAATATTTATCAAGGTTTTGGAGCTCAGAGAGGTGGTTTCGTAACCGATGCTTTCAGCTATAACAATTTAGGAGCGGGTTATAATTATCGTTTAGGAGATGTGTATTCATACAAAGGAAAATCAAATTTAGTTTCTTTTTATGCTCGTGCCAACTACGGTTACGATGGTAAATATTTATTGACCGCAACTGTAAGACGTGACGGATCTAGCCGTTTTGGAGAAAATAACAAATGGGGAACTTTCCCTTCTGCTTCTGCAGCGTGGAGAATTTCTAACGAAGAATTTATGGAATCTTCAAAAGGTTGGTTAGACAATTTAAAATTAAGAGTTGGTTACGGAGTTACAGGTAATCAGGACGGAATTGGAGAGTACAAATCGCTTTCTATTTTAGGAGTTGGAAACGACAGTTACTACGATCCTGTTACTAAAACATGGAGTTTGGCCTATTCGCCAAAACAAAATCCAAATCCTGATTTGAAATGGGAATCTACACAGCAAATTAACGTTGGTTTTGATTTCGGTCTTTTCAATAGGATTACGGGATCTTTCGAATATTATTCTAAAACAACAAAAGATTTATTATACACGTATGAAGTGCCTCAGCCTCCATATTTAGTGGGAACAATGCTGGCTAACGTAGGTGAAATGTCTAACAAAGGAGTAGAGTTGACTTTGAATGCTGACATCATTAAAGGTGAGAAATTCAACTGGAATGCCAATTTAACGTTAGGACATAACGTTCAGAAAATCGAAAAACTTTCAAATCCAACTTATAAAACAGATGTAATCTACAGCGGTTCTTTACACGGTTTAGCTGGGATGTCCGGACAATATTCTCAGATTATTGCTGAAGGATATCCTGTTGGAACTTTCTGGGGATTCAGAAATGCAGGTTTAGATGCAGATGGTAAAATACAATATTACAATGCTGCAGGACAGGTTGTGCAAGAAAGTGCTTTGGTTGATGCTGATAAAACAGACTTAGGTAATATTCAGCCAGACTTGACTTTAGGTCTTGCGATGAATTTCACTTACGGAAATTTTGATCTTGGAATTTCAGGATACGGAATGTTTGGACAAAAAGCTTTAAACGCAACTAACATGATGTTGAACGATCCTAACAGGTTACCATCATTTAACGTTCCTGACGATTTCTTAAGCAGCGGTATTACTTCTGCTCCAAAGTATTCAGATTATTGGATCGAAGATGCTTCTTTCTTCAGACTTCAAACCTTATCTCTTGGTTATACATTACCATTGAAATACAAAAAATCTAAAGTAAGATTCTATGTAATGGGAGAAAACCTATTTGTATTTACAAGCTACAAAGGTGTAGATCCAGAGATTGGATTAAATGCTCAGGACGGAATTAATCAAACTGGAGTTATGGATCAAACTGGATTGGCAGCTCCTGGAATTGACAGATATAATAATTATCCTCGACCAACAACCATTTCTGTTGGACTAAATTTTACGCTGAATAATTAAGCGAATTGATAACCATAAAATATTAAAAATGAAAATCAAAATAACAGCAGCAATACTTTTAAGCATGCTTTTTACGGTATCATGTACTGATTTGAACGAACAGTTGTATGATCAGGTAGAAGATGGTGAGTTCGGGAATACAACTAAGGAAATTGATGCGCTGGTAGGAGGAGCTTATTCTTCGTTAAGAGGATTCTCTGATGCAATCTCAAATAACTTTCCAACCTGCGAATATGTTTTCTTTTTGAATGAAGTTGTTTCAGACGAAGCCACAATTCCAACAAGAGGAACCAACTGGTACGATGGCGGGCAGTATCAAGATGCACAAAAACATACTTGGAAAGCAGATAACAGAATGATTCTTTCGGCTTGGCGTTACAATTACACTGGAATTGCAAAGATCAATGCGATTATTTATCAAATCAATAAATCGTCTTTATCCGATAAAGCTAAAGAACCCATTTTTGCAGAACTAAAAGCGCTTAGGGCTTATTACTACTACAATCTTTTAGATTTATTCGGAAATGTGCCAATTGTAACCAATTTTGAGGATACAGATTTGCCTTCGAATTCAACTAGAAAACAGGTTTATGATTTTGTTGAAAAAGAATTGACAGATGCTATTCCGCATTTAAACCCAAATGTGGTGTATTCTAAATTGACTAGAAATGTTGCTTATTCTATTTTAGCGAGATTATATCTTAATTCTGAAGCATTCATTGGGGTAGCGCGCTGGCAGGATTGTTTAGATGCATGTCAGAAAGTTACGGGGTATAGTTTAACACCAGATTTCTTTGCCAATTTCGTAACCGAAAATCAGACTTCATCTGAAATTATTTTTGCTATTCCTTATGATTCAAAAGCAGGAACAGTTGGAAATTATATGAATTCGATGTCAGCACATTACAATCAAAAATTAGCGATTTCGCCAATAGGAAACTATCCGTGGAGTGCAAACGGAATGTGCGCACAGCCAGGAGTTTATTCCGCTTTCGCTGATACAGACAAAAGAAAAAAATGTATGCTGGAAGGCGATCAGATCAACTTGGCAACAGGTTCTGTAATTATGATGGATAATGGAGAACCACTAACTTATACTGAGAATCTGACAAGTTTAGAAGATGCTAAAGAAAATGAAGGAGTACGTTTGGCTAAATACGAAATGAAAGCAGGAGAACAATGGGAACGTGACCACGATTTTGTCCTAATTCGTTATTCAGAAATTTTAATGATGCAGGCAGAATGTTATGTTCGTTTAGGTTCGCCAGATTTAGCAAGACCATTTTTACAGCAGGTTACTGCACGTGCAGGAGAAGAAATGCCGGCAACAATTGATTTAGCTTTTATCGATCAAGAATTGCTGAAAGAATTCACTTTCGAAGGAAGAAGAAGAACAGACAATATTCGTTTTGGAACTTTCTTCCTGCCTTGGTGGTCAAAAGGTGCAACAGAGAAATATAGAGCAATTTTCCCAATTCCAAGCACTGTTTTAACAACAAATAAAAACCTAAAACAAAATCCTGGGTATCCAAATTAGGTTACTAGAATGTCAGTCTTCCATGTTGGTTAGTCGTGGAAGGCTGACATGTTTTTAATTTTTTGCAACAGATGTTAAAAGGTTGATTACTGAATTTTAGGATTTAAAAAGTGATTTTATTTCACGCAGATTCTGCAGATTAAAGCAGATTTAAATTTAAATATCATAAAAATGAATCTGTGTGAATCTGCTTAAATCTTTTTTAAATCTGCGTGAAATAAATTACCCAAGAATAAAATCCTTGTAATTTTTATAATCTGTGGTAAAAACAAAATATAAAGCACAACAATATGAAAAGATATATCACATCATTGGTTTTTGGTTTAATGAACATTGTGATGGTTGCTGGATGCAGCAGCGATGACAAAGGTTCAGATAAGCCAACAGAACCAGAAAAAACAGCGCCTGTTGCGATTGAGAAAACCAACAGCACCAAAATTTATATGCACTACATGCCGTGGTTTGAAACCAACGAAAGCAGTGCCGATAAAAAATGGGGATATCATTGGACAATGGCCAACAAAAATCCGAACAATATTGGAGCAAACGGTCGTAGAGAAATTGCATCTTATTATTATCCGCTGATTGGGCCGTATCATTCAGGCGATAAAAATGTGATTGAAAATCATTTATTACTGATGAAATATTCAGGAATTGATGGTATTCTGATCGATTGGTACGGCACTTATGATGTAAACGATTACCGAATGGTCAAGGAAAATACAGAGCAGTTAATTGAAATGCTGGATAAAGTAGGTTTAGAATATGCGATTGTTTATGAAGACCGTTTTTTAACCAATGTTGTCAATGCTGGAAAAGCAATTTCGGTCACCAGTGCGGCAAAAACAGATTTAGCTTATGTTCAAAATAATTATTTTACTGATGCTAATTATATCAAAATTAATGGGAAACCTCTTTTGATGAATTTTGGTCCAATCGTTTTGCAGACTGCTGCTGAATGGACAAATGTGTTTGGGACTTTAACTACAAAACCAACATTTTTAACCCTTTGGGATCATTCAGCAAAAGCAGGCGATAATGCCGCTGGAGAGTATGCATGGGTTTATAAAGACAATAGTTATCTGACTAATTTTTACACCAATACAAAACCAAAATTGGGAGTAGCAATGGGAAGCGCTTATCCTGGTTTTAAAGATTTTTATGCTGCAGGTGGAGGCGGAGCGGCAATTGGATGGACAATAGAACATAACAACGGAGCGACACTTGATGAAACATTGACTTTGGCTAAAAATGCCAATATCAATTACCTGCAATTGATTACGTGGAATGATTTTGGAGAAGGAACTATGTTTGAACCAACCGTAGAATTTGGATATTCTTATATCGAAAAAATAAAAGCTTTTTCGGGAGTAAAAAATACAGAAAATGTTTTTTCTGATATCAGCAAATTGTATGATTTACGCGTACAGAAAAAAGGAAATGTCGATGCCCAGAAAAAACTCGATCAAGCGTTTAATTATTTTGTTTCGATGCAGTCAGCAAAGGCAAAACAAGTATTAAGCGAAATTAAATAGAGCGGTAATTAATACAATTTAAATAATGAAAAACAATAAATATAGATACTGTATAGTCGCGCTGGCATCCATGTTGCTTTTTGCCTGCAGTACTAAAAAAACGTATAAAATCAGTTCTCCTGAAAAAATCTCTGAACTTACTTTTGAACTAACACCTTCGGGACAGCCACAGTATCGTTTTTCTTCTAACGGGAAATCGGTTATTGAGCCTTCTCTTCTTGGATTTGAATTCCAAGAACTGCCAAAAATGACCGATGGTTTTGAAGTCATTTCAACAGAAGAAAAATCGGCAGATGAAACCTGGGAACAGCCTTGGGGCGAATTCAAAAAAGTAAGGGATCATCATAACGAATTAATTGTTCACTTAAAAGAAGCAAAAGGCGAAGAGCGTTTGGTGGATATTATTTTCAGAGTTTTTGATGATGGTTTAGGTTTTCGATATGAATTTCCAAAACAGCCGAATTTAGGAAAAGTCAAAATCTCAAATGAAGTAACACAATTTACTTTTAAAGATAATAATGAAGTCTGGTGGATTCCGGTTCACCGCGAAAACAGTTATTACGAAAGTGAATATCGTAAAACGTTAATGAGTAAAACGGATACGATTAATACGCCAGCCACTTTTGAAACCAAAGACAAATTGTATGTAGCGATTCATGAAGCGAATCTTACGGATTTTGCTTCAATGACACTTTTAAAAACATCTGATAAACAATACAAAAGTGATTTAGTGCCATGGGCTGATGGTGTAAAAGTTTATGCTGAAACGCCTTTTAAAACGCCGTGGAGAACCATTGTAGTTGGAAAAAATCCTGGAGATGTTGCAACTTCAACCATTATGCTGAATCTAAACGAACCTTCAAAAATTGAGGATTTATCGTGGATTACGCCATCGAAATATATTGGAATCTGGTGGGGAATGCATTTGGAAAAGTACACCTGGGGGCAAGGCCCAAAACATGGTGCAACGACCAAGAATACTAAAGAATACATTGACTTTGCTGCGAAAAATGGTTTTGACGGCGTTTTAGTAGAAGGCTGGAATGAAGGCTGGGATGGCGATTGGACTGCTGACGGTTCTGCATTTAGTTTTGTAAAAGCTTATCCCGATTTTAATTTGGAAGAAATCACGAAATATGCTGCCGTGAAAAATGTTCGTTTGATCGGACATCATGAAACTGCTGGAGCAACCAAAAATTATGAGAATCAATTGGAAGATGCTTTCAAATTGTATCAGAAAATGGGAGTGAATTCGGTTAAAACGGGTTATGTAAACAAATATTTGGACAAAAAAGAATGGCACGACAGCCAATACGGAGCGTGTCATTACAGAAAAGTAATCGAAACGGCAGCGAAATATCACATTATGATTGACAATCACGAACCTATGAAAGGAACGGGATTACAACGTACTTATCCAAATTTCATGTCACAAGAGGGAGGTAGAGGGCAGGAATATAATGCATGGTCTGTAGATGGAGGAAATACACCAGAACATTTAACCACTTTGCCTTTTACCAGAATGCTTTCTGGGCCTTTTGATTACACTCCAGGGAATTTCAATTTTGATTATAAAACACCTTCTGGAGCAAAAGTACAGACGACTTTGGCAAATCAATTGGCATTATATGTTATTATTTTCAGTCCGTTGCAGATGGCTTCAGATTTACCTAAAAATTATGAAGGAAAACCGGAATTTCAATTTGTAAAAGATGTTCCTTGCACTTGGTCAGACACCAAAGTTTTAGATTCAAAAATTGGAGAATACACTACAATTGTACGTAAAGATTGGGACGAGAAAAACTGGTATTTAGGTTCAATCACAAATAGAAATGCAAGAGACTTAAAAGTCGCGTTATCATTTTTAGATAAAGACAAAGAATACGAAGCAGAAATCTACGCAGACGGAACAGGAGCCAATTATAAAACCAATCCGTATCCAGTTACAATCTCTAAACAAAAAGTAAACAGCAAAACCGTTTTAAACATTAAGTTGGCTGCTGGCGGAGGAACAGCAATAAAATTTTCTCCAATCGAGAAATAAGTTTTTTCAGTTTCTAAGATGCTAAGTTTCTAAGATACTGAGTTTTTTGAGTTAAGTAGTTTAAGTTTGGTAATGAACCCGATAGCAAAGCAGTTATCGGGTTTGTTTTTATTACAGGTTTTAGGTTTTGTTGGAGCGCGTATTTTTTTAACGCAAAGAGCACAAAGGTTATTTTTTGCTAAGTGTTATGCTTTGAGAATATTAAGTTCGCAAAGCTATATCAACACAAAGCTTTGCGAACTTTATGTTGGTAAACATATTCCTAAAAAAAACTTTGCGTCCTTTGCGTAAATCTTTGCGTGCTTTGCGGTAAAAAAAACGATAGTGGAGCGGTTATCGGGTTTTGTTTTTTGTTGGAACGCTTAATTTTACCGCAAAGTTCGCTAAGATTTTTTCACAAAGTGTTATACATTGAGAATATTAAGTTCGCAAAGCTATATCAACAGAAAGCTTTGCGAACTTTATGTTGGTAAACATATTTCTTTAAAAAAAAACTTTGCGTCCTTTGCGTAAATCTTTGCGCTCTTTGCGGTAAAAAAAAACGATAGTGGAGCGGTTATCGGGTTTTGTTTTTTTTTGGAACGCTTAATTTTACCGCAAAGTTCGCTAAGATTTTTTCACAAAGTGTTATACATTGAGGATATTAAGTTCGCAAAGCTATATCAACACAAAGCTTTGCGAACTTTATGTTGATAAACATATTCCTAAAAAAACTTTGCGAACTTTGCGCTAACCTTTGCGTCTTTGCGGTTAAAAAAATACACTCAAAGTATAGAAACCTTAGAACCTTAGCAACTTAAAAAAAAATCAATGCTTATAAAGCTTCACATGATTCCCAAAGCTGTAAGTAGCCGTTAAAGTAGGACCATTATAACCCCATTTAAAGAATCCATTAAGCCTTTCTTTTTCCATGTCGACTCTAATATTTAGTCCAGTATAACCCGCCATTAAACTGAAATTTTGATAGACATTATACAAAACAGATAAATTGTAACTCAATAATCTCCCGTCAAAGTCATTGATTTTAATGGCGAAGTAATTGAAGTTAGCATAAAGCCCCACTTTTCGTCCTAATACAAATTCCCCCCAAATACCAAGATCAGGAAGAGGAGCAGTAAAGCCAAAATTATCTTTAACTTCTAAATTTGCTGTTGCGCCTGCCAGTCCAATTCCTAGATCGCCAAATAAAACATGCGCACCAATAAGAGCTCCGATTTCATATTTTGGTTTCGATATAAAGGCATAGCCATAAGTAATTCTTCCGATATGATTGTCCATGAATGCATAAACTGTAGCATCTACAGGATATACGTGATCACGAAATTCAATTTCTTTCTGAAGTGTTTTCGTAGATTTTCTACTTAGATAATAATATTCTGCACCAAGTCTAGATCTTCGGGAGATTCTCCACTCAAAAGCTCCGAAAAATGAAGTTGTACTTTTGTTAAAGCCAAGGTCTTTTTCAAAATCAATTAAATTTCCAAATTGACCATTATTGCTGCCAACCTTAACCTCCGTGTTGTTAACAGGAAAAAATACACCAGCAGTCACTTTAAATCTTCTCGCGTGCCACGGAAGATCATCGGCATAATTATCCTGAAAATTTTCACTTTCAGATTTAACAGTCGTTAAATTTTCAATTGAAGTTGCCTCTGCAAATGTTTGGGCATTTACCGGAATCCAAAAGAACGTCATTACCAAAAAAAATAATAATTTTTTCATCAGATTTGTTTTTAGATTTTGATTGGGTAATATTTAACAATAAAGTTAGTAAATATTATCGTTCATTTTTCTTTTTAGGATTGAATTGTTATGTTGAAGTATTTGGTTATCAGTAAAATAAGAATTTATTTAAAATTAGTTGACATGTCATCCTTTTTTGTAACTTTGCCTCATGGAAAAGGTAAATACAGATAAAGAAAGTTTTTCAAATTTTTGGAAAGAGGAAATATCCGACAGTTTCTTCTTTCAAATCCACCGTATCAAACGCGCAATTTTTAGACGCACCAACGCGTTAATGACTGAGGAAGGAATTACACTTCAGTTAGAACAATTACCATTGCTAATGATTTTAAACCATAAAAGTCTTTCGCAGCGAGAATTGTCAGATAAAACGATGCGTGATAAATCTTCTATTTTAAGAAGTATAAATTCACTGGAAAAGAAGAATCTGGTTGAGGTTGTAAAAGATAAAACCGATAAACGAAAGAATATCGTAAGTCTTACGAATGAAGGAAGCACTTTGGCAAAAAACATTCGATCTCTTATGAAAAGGGCAGAAGAAGAAGTAATGTCTGTGTTTAGTCCAAAAGAAAGAATTGAAGCCTTGAATGCCGTGAGATTTTATGCTGACAAATTAGAAACGCTTTAATTTTTTTTACACTTTAAAAGTTGATATGTCAACTTATTTTAAATGATTATTTGATTAAAAAATGAAAAAAAACGAATTATTAGAAGGTCCCATTCTTTCTTCATTATTAAAATTGGCCGTTCCCATTATGATTGCCAATCTTTTGCAGGCTGCTTATCAATTAGTTGATGCCTTTTGGGTTGGTCGATTAGGAGGCGATGCTGTTGCAGCAGTTTCTATCAGTACGCCAGTAATATTTTTAACCATTGCTTTAGGAACTGGTTTAGCCATTGCTGGATCTATCTTAATTGCGCAATATTTTGGTGCAGGAAATCAGAAAATGGTCAATCACGTGGCGGCGCAGACTTTATCTATGGTTATCATAGTTTCTGTTGTCTTGTCTATTATTGGATATATTCTGAGCCCATACTTTTTATATCTTTTGAAAGTTGAACCACAAGTCTATATCGATGCTCTAGGATTTATGAGAGTGGCATTTGTGGGATTGGTTTTTAGTTTCGGATTTATGATTTTTCAATCGATTATGCGTGGAGTTGGACGTGTAACGTTGCCGGTTTATATAGTTTTGGGAACAGTAATCCTAAATTTCGCATTAGATCCATTGTTTATTTACGGATGGAATTTTATTCCGGCAATGGGCGTAAAAGGCGCAGCATTGGCCACTTTATCGACACAGCTTTTGGCAATTATTATTGGTTTTGCGATTTTGTTTAGAGGGAAACACGGAATCCATCTTCGCATTCAGGATTTTAAACCAGATTGGAATCATATAAAAAGAGCTTTCCAGATTGGATTTCCTTCTTCTATAGAACAATCTATGCGTGCTTTAGGAATGATGGCGATTACGTTTCTAATTGTACGTTTTGGTACTACAACTGTAGCGTCGTATGGCGCAGGTTCTAATTTAATTCAGCTGATTTTGATTCCTGCCTTAGGACTTTCAATGGCAATTGCTACTTTGGTCGGACAGAATATTGGTGCAGGAAATGTAGATCGTGCGGCCGAAATTTCAAAGTTAGGGGCTTATTTAGGTTTCGGATTATTGACAGGATTAGGAATTATTGCTTTTATTTTTGCGCCTTATCTAATTGCCTTTTTCGTTCCAAGAGATCAAGCCGTTATCGAAGGCGGAACAGAGTTGCTAAGAATTACTTGCCTTTCATGGGGATTTTTAGGTTTACAGCTTTGTCTAACAGGCGTTTTCCGTGCAGTTGGAAACACTAAACTTCCTATGATTTTGACTTTGGTTTCACAATGGGTAATTCAGTTTCCATTAGCATTTATTTTGTCCCATAATACTCCTTTAGGAAAACACGGAATTTGGTGGGCTTTCCCAATTGCTTCGGTCGTAACCGCTTTAATAACTATTGTAATGTATGTGAAAGGCGATTGGAAAAAAGAAAAACTAACAGGAAAAACCAATAAACTAATCGATAAAGTAGAACGAGAAATAGTGGAAGAAGGTTTTGAGGTTAAATAAGATGCTAAGGTTATAAGGCGCAAAGACACAAGGATACAAAGCGACAAAGAAACAAAGTGACAAAGGTTTTGTAGAGACGCACAGCAGTGCGTCTTTTTTTTTGAGGGTTTTAAAAAAAACTTTGTCACTTTGTCACTTGGCTACTTTGTCACTTTTAAAAAAAAAACTTTGTCACTTTGTTTCTTGGCTACTTTGTCACTTTTAAAAAAAAAACTTTGTCACTTTGTTTCTTGGCTACTTTGTCACTTTTAAAAAAAAAACTTTGTCACTTTGTTTCTTGGCTACTTTGTCTCTTTTCAAAAAAAACTTTGTCACTTTGTTTCTTGGCTACTTTGTCTCTTTTCAAAAAAACTTAGTATCTTAGAATCTCAGAACCTTAGAAACTTTAAAAAAAAATGACCCAAAACTTAAAACGTTATTTCGTAAAATCTTTACTTGTATTAGCCTTCATTCATTTAGTTTATTTTTTATACGGTTATTTTACTTTTGAAGGAATAGCAAATATTGATATTTATACAGAGTTTTACCGCTTTAA
Organism: Flavobacterium panacagri; assembly: GCF_030378165.1. Taxonomy (NCBI): domain Bacteria; kingdom Pseudomonadati; phylum Bacteroidota; class Flavobacteriia; order Flavobacteriales; family Flavobacteriaceae; genus Flavobacterium; species Flavobacterium panacagri. Next base: position 5,019,370 of record NZ_CP119766.1, on the reverse strand, counting down.
ATTTTATGATGACGTTTCCATTTCACATTTTTTTGTGAGTGGGTTATTTTTACTTTTCTTTCTGATTTTTTTAGTGAAAAATCATTCGAGAGAAAGTTATAAAATAGGAAGTTTGTTTCAAATTGCAGGTTGTTTATTGCTGATTTCTTTTTTAACATTCTCATTTTTTATCAGTTATAGTTTTGGGATGAATGCCAAATTAAAAACAGAACTTTCTGAAAATGATTTTAATAAGGATAAGAGACTGCTGAATGTTCTCAATCCGTTTTTGTATGGATTCACTTCTTACAGTTCTGATAAATTATTTAATTATGAGAACATTTTATACCCAAAACCTTATCCCGTAATTAAACAGGAAGATACAATTGTTCCAGGCGAATATCCGATAATTGAAACCAATTATTATAGTGTTGATACAATCAAGGTCTTAACAAACACTTTTGATAAAACAACTAATAAAGCAGATAGTATTCTAGATATTCTTGGTTTTGATAAAGAAGAATTATACAAAAGAATTATCTCAAAAAAAGTGATTAATGATAGTACAGAAATCATTTTTAAGAGCGTTCAGGTACATCCAGAACACGATGATGATATTTGTATCTTTTTACAAAACAAATCTTTGTTTAAACCAATAAAGGGAGATTCTGTTTATAAACAGCAATATCAGTTGGCTAAAGATCGCTATAAGTTATTGTATCAATCTAAAAAAGATTCTTTGACTTATGAGTTTCAGAAATTGGATACGTTGTTTAGAAAATACAAAATCGAGTCAAGTATAGTTCCAAAAGTATTAACACAAGACGTTTATCGTTATAGAGATAATCATGACGATCCAATAAGCGGCATCCAAAATATTTTTGATAGAAAGGCTTTGACAGAAAAGTTTACGATTTTAGAAAGACTCTTTTACGAACCTAATTATCTGCATCCTAATATTATTGGAATATATTTTATGGTAATTGTTTCCGTTTGGTTTTTACTGTTTTTTATTTATTTGCCTTTCAATAAGAAGAAGTAAAATTCAATATCAATTTCAGTAAACAATATCAATAAGAATAAAAATGTCAATTTTAAAAGGAAACATTAGGCATTCCTATTGATTTTTGCCATTGATTTTAGTCATTGCATTGACTTTCGCCATTGAAATTGCTAAACTCGGTGATAATCTGCTTTCCAATGTACGATGGCTTTTTTTATTGCATCACCGCTTAAACTATTTTTTAAGGCATCTTCGACAAGTGGAATCAATTCATTGTCTGGAGCAAATCTTAAAGCAAATATTTGATCGTCAGTTAATTTATATTCAAATTCTTCAAATCTTTTGCCTGTTAAAGTAAAATAACGATAACGCATTTCCAAACGCACAATTCGATTTTGCAGTGTTAAAGCATAATGCTGACGCAGCATATAAGCGACTGCAAAAAGGAAAATAAAGGCTATACTTATAAACGACCAAATTAAATGATCTTCGGTTGTAATAGCAAAATAAATACTGCTAATTAAAAATATAATTAAGATAGGATAATATATAAAATGGTGCGGTTTGTAGAACCGTATATGATTGTAATAGGTTTGAATCTTCATGTTTTTTCTTTTAAAGGTACTCTAAAAAACAAAGCTGCTCTATAAAATTATAGAGCAGCTTTTTCCCAAAAATAAACTAACATAACCAATGTTCTCTTTATAGTATAAACTTTTTACAGTTTTCTAAGTAATTTTAGTAAGAATAAAGTCTTTCCTCTTCGTTAATCAAATCTTCACTAGGACTTGTTTTTCTTTTTGTAAAATTACTTCAAGAGCAGCGGTAATTTGTTATATTTTAATCGGAAAAAGTTACATGATTCCAATATTTGGATTTTAATTTTATAAATAATGAACTATTATAATAAGGTTTTAATGACTTTCCATTCATTCAATTTGTCCTGAAAAGCCTTTCCAGCATTGGCGGGACTGGTAGATGGAAGAGTGATTTGTTTATATTCTTTCTTTAAATGGACATATTTCTTAAAAAAGGCTGCTGCTTTTTGTCCATTAAAAATTATAACATTAATTGATGGATGATTTTCTAGAAAATTTTCAAAATCATTGGCAATTTCGTTTTTGATAGCGCTGTCCAAACTGCCTACACGATCACAAAATTGTAAGACATCCCAAAGGGCAATATTTTTTTTGATTAATAATTCTTTTCTAGTTTCATAATCGTATGAAAATTCTTCTTCGAGAATTGAGAATAGAAATTTCCAAAAATTGTTTTGATTGTGTCCATAGTATTGATTGAGTTCTAAAGATTTTGTTCCAGGCATCGTACCTAAAATTAAGATTTTAGATTTTTTTGAACTTATTGGGGCAAAAGAAAAACTTTTCATATTGTATAAACCGATGTTTGTTGATTTATGTTAAAATAAGCATTAATAAGGAATTATAAAACAAAACCAGAAAATTATATAACATTTTTGGTCTGTGATTGGGCGAACTTTGACATTCAGATTTTTAGAAATACTAATAAGGTAGTTCGTTTTAAAGTTTGTTTTGCAGATGTAGAATTTAAATCCCATCGTCATGAAAATTATTACTATAAATACAGAGAAAACTCAGAATATATTTGATGAACTTCAAGCTAATTTTGGAGGTAAGGTTGCTTTTGATTTAGACGAATACTCATTGGAAGTCGAAAACAGTTTTGCAGAAGGTTCTATTGTTGGAGCTTCCTTTAATGATAATATTTCTTATGTGCAGTTTGATATGACATTTTCAGCAGATGTTCGATTGGATATCCTTAATGTAAAGTCTTCGCCTATTTATTTTGCCTATTGCTCTAAAGGAAATTTATCACATAGTTTCGGATTGAATGGAGAGGAACGAAAATTAAAAACGTTTCAAACGGCTATTGTTACTTCGAAACAGAATCAGGATAATGTTTTATACTTTGAAAAAGGAAAGAAAACCAAACTGACTTTAATTATTGTTGGAACTCAAACTGATGCCATAACTCAATCTCATTCTTTAAATCAACAGGTAAAGGATACTTTTTTTGAAAATAATCTAGTGCAGGATTTCTTTTATATTGGTTCTTATAATTTACAGATTGCCGAAAAAATCGAGCAACTTAATTCGATTACACAAAGCGGAATTGTTAGAAATTTATTAAAAGAAGGGATTATGAGAATTATTCTAGCAATGGAAATTCAACAGCATTCAGACGATTTACATGCTTTTGCAAATGATTCAAATGGATTGACTTTAAGAGAAATGGAAGAAATCAAAGAACTTTCGGAATTTATAAAAACAAGTCCAGAAGAAGCTTTTTCAATAAAATCGTTAAGCAAAAAATCAGGTTTATCTCCAAATAAATTGCAGGAAGGATTTAAAATGATTCACAACCGTACAGTCAACGATTATATTACACATATGCGCGTATTAAAAGCAGAAATCTTAATCAGAACTTCTGATTTAAATATTTCTGAAATCGTGTATTGTATCGGTTTTACGAGCAGAAGTTATTTCTCAAAAATCTTCAAACAAAAATTCAACTGCAGTCCAAAAGAGTATAAGTTTAATTTGAATTCGTTGGCTATAACGGCGTAAAAGCCTAAGTTACTAAGCTTCTAAGACGCTAAGATCCAAAGTTTTGAATTAGAATAGTAACTAAATAATTAAATATAAAGTCGTTAGCTCTAAAGCATGATATATAAACGCTGAGGTTCTAAGAATTTTAAGTTAAAAAACTTAGAATCTTAGAACCTCATTTGCTTAGTATTTAAAAAAAATTATACATTTGTATAACTAGTTATATAATTAATTATTATGGAATTTTTTGATAAAGTAGGTAAAGCGGCTCTAGGAAGTCGTTTACGATTAATGACAGCAGCTATAACAGATGATGCTTCTAAAATTTATGAATTGTACGGTGTTGATTTTGTGCCGAAATGGTTTCCTGTTTTTTATGTTTTGACCGAAGAAAGAGAATTAACAATTACTGAAATTGCAAATGAAATTGGTCATTCACAGCCTTCTGTCAGTAAAATTATTCAAGAAATGACGAATGCTGGAATAGTAGAAGAAAGTTTAAAAACAGATGATAAAAGAAGAAATAATGTCGTTTTGACTGCAAAAGGACTTTCTCTTTCTAAAACGATTCAGCAGCAGTTAGAAGATATTGATGTTGCTATTGATGGTTTAATTTCAGAATCAAAACACAATCTTTGGGCGGCACTGGAAGAATGGGAGCATTTATTAGGTCAAAAGTCAATGTTTAAAAGAGTGAGCGATCAGAAAAAACTTCGTGAAAGCAAAGATGTAGAAATTGTAGAATATGAGCCTAAATATAAAGAAGCCTTTAGAGCATTAAATGTAGAATGGATTTCTAAATATTTTGAAATGGAAGAATCTGATTATAAAGCATTAGATAATCCTGAAGAATATATTTTGAAAAAAGGTGGAAAAATCTTGGTTGCTTTATATGAAAATGAACCCGTAGGCGTCTGCGCTCTTATCAAAATGGAAAATTCGGAATACGATTTTGAAATGGCAAAAATGGCTGTTTCTCCAAAAGCGCAGGGAAAAAGTATTGGCTGGCTTTTAGGAAAAGCAATTGCTGATAAAGCTAAAGAACTGGGAGCAAAAAAAATCTATTTAGAAAGCAATACCATTCTAAAACCTGCAATAAACCTATATTATAAACTTGGTTTTGAGAAAGTTTTTGGATTGGAAACGCCATATAAGAGATGCAATATTCAGATGGAGTTAGTTCTTTAAAAAGAGATTCAAAGTGACAAAGGCTTTCCACACATAGTTAAAACCTTTGTCACTTTGTTACTCTGGGCCTTTGTATCTATAAAAAGTTACCTTCCAAACTTATAATACTCTAAATCTGTATTTTTTTTATTGTGGAGAGAATCCAGAATAGAATTCATTCCAATAACGCTGAACGTAATTCCGTTGCCTCCAAATCCCAAAATATAATGTTCATTTCGTCTTGGATTTGGTTTTCCGAAATAGGGAAGTCCGTCTTTGGTTTCTCCAAAAGTTCCTGCCCAGGAGTAATCAATTTTAAAATCAAGATCTGGAAAACGCTTAAAAAACTGCTTTAGAAGATACTGTTCTTTTTTAGGCAATAATTTATCTCGTTTTCTAGCATCTTTAAAATCTTCGTCGCCACCGCCTATAATAATTCTATTGTCTTCAGTAGTTCTGATGTAATGATAGGGCGATGCTGTATCCCAGAATATAGCATGTTTAAAATGTTCCGGAAGATCAGGCTGACTTTCAGAAGCAATGACATAGGTGCTTTTTAAATCAACTACTTTTTCATTTAATGTTTCCGTGCTCTCATAACCTGTACAGTGTATAATATGAGAGGCTGTTATTGTATTTTTAGAATCAGTATGCGCGATAATTTTTCCTTTTTGATGCTGGATTGCAGTTATGTTTGTACGGTCATAAATCTGCATTCCTTTTTGATGACAGTGATATAAAAGATCGTTTGCTAGTTTAAAAGGATCCATTACAGCAGCTGTTTTAGATTCGATGCCTGCAATGGCGTTTAAACCCATTTTTTGAAGTTCAAATCGACTCAGCCAGCTGATTTCAAATCCATGCTGTTTTCGCATTTTGTATTCATTTTTTAGAAAAGGAACATCTTTTTTCAAGGTGGTAAAATAGATACTTTTCTTAAACTCAAAATCGCAGTCGCAGCCAATATTATCAATAATATTGCGAAGATCAAAAATGGCTTTTTTGCCATTTTGGTAACTGTCTACAGCACATTTGGCGCCTCGTAGTTTAATAAGCTGATGTAAAGGGACATCAATTTCATACTGCAGCAATGCGGTGCTTCCGGAGGTGCTTCCTCCGCAAACGTCGCGTCGGTCTACCAGTATAATTCTTTTTCCTTCATTGACCAGCTTATAAGCGGTCAGCGCTCCAGTAATTCCTCCGCCAATAATTAGAATATCAGTAGTGAGATCCGTATCAATGGAGGGATAACTGTGCTTCATGGCATTTTTTAGAGGCCAATAAGTTTCGGTTGAACTTAATTTCATTTTTTGGTGTTGTTTTTGGTGGGACTTTTGGTAGTTTTTTTATTTATAGGTTTATTATTTTTCTGTTGCTTACGATTATGAAGTTCATGAGCTTCGGCTATAGAATGAGAAGTTTTAATACTTTCATCTTTTTTGGCTAATTCACTTAAACGATGGTAATATTTCTGGATGATGATCATTTCCTCTTCGGTCATACTTTCAATATCTACCAAACTATTACTGGATGATTCATTGGATGCAACGAGTTCATTTAATTTTAACTGAATGGCAAGTGAATCTTTATTTTGGGCTTTCTGAATTAAGAAAACCATCAAGAAAGTAATAATGGTTGTTCCCGTATTAATAACTAACTGCCAAGTTTCTGAATAATCGAAAATAGGCCCTGAAACTGCCCAAGCTACAACTATAATAAAGGCACTTATGAAAGCCGTTGTGCTTCCTGCAGCTTTAGAAACTTTTGTAGCAAACTTTTCGAATGCACTATTATTATGTTGTGATTTCGATTTCATTATGATTTTGCTTTGGGTTTACTTACTTTTTCTTTGCGAATCACTTTATTATGTTTTTCATCATAAACTGCAGGATTAATTTCTTGCCCAGTTTTGCTGAAGATTTTAATTTTTGGAGCTTCATGAGTTCCAGTAATGACAATTGGAAATCCAATAATTCCCCAAAGAGGAAGTCCAAGACGCATTTTAAGATCCAAAAGTCCGTCAAAGCTTGTAGTTCCTTTTATTGTAGGCCTAAAGCTGGCTACAGTAAAGGTAAATGGCTCAATATTAATTAGGTTTTTATCTATTGTTGATTTGACTTCAATTCCTTTCATATCAGGATTATTCAAACCATTTTGTCCTGTTTTAGAGCTAATTCCGTCAAATAATTTTAGGCCTTTAATTTTTACATCGCGTAGATTCAAAGTACCGCCACCTTGCAGAGATTCATAAATTGGGCTCATATTTCCGTCTAAGTCGCCTTTAATTTTATAGTCGACAGAAACGATTCCGTGGGCTTTTTCGGCTGCAGTAACCATCTCATGAAACATCGGAATTTCTTTGTATGCTCTCTGCACATCAAAATCTTTTGCCGTAAAGTGTGCGTCAAAATGTGCTGCTGTAGGCGATTCGTCTTTATACGAGGCATTAATTCCTAAAATACAGTCAATGATATTAAAGGTAGTGTTTTCTAAGTAAAATCCTTCTTTTTTTACACCAATTTTTCCTGATAATTTATTGAAAATAAGTCCGTTGTATTCGATTTTATCTGCATTTGCCGTTAAAGAGACATTTAAATTTTTCGGAATCATAACAACACCGCTCATTTTTGGATGATCTTCTTTTGCATATTCAATTTCAGTCTTTTGATCTTTATTTTCTCCTTCTTCAAGCGCCATAAATTCATCCACATTGATCAGTTTTGATTTTAAGTTGAAATTACCGCTTAAAGTTCCGTTAGATTCTAAAAAGTAATTGATCGTATTTAGAAGATAACCGTTAATATCAAAATCAGATTTTCCGTAAGAAGCATTAAATTTCTCAAACCACATTTTCTCATTCTGAAAACGGAAATTTCCCTGTTTGATGAAAAAAGCTTTTGGGAATAATTCAGAAGTTGCTTTTATATTTTTAAGAATCAAAGTTCCTTTGTTGTCCAGTTTATCATATTGTCCAGTCGTGGCGTAACTTTGTTTTCCTTTTAACGAAAGATCGGCTTTGGCATAACCCGTTAGATCCAATCCTTTTTGAGAGAAAACCTGATAAATTCTGCCTACGTTCAATTCGCCTTTAATTTTGGCATCATAAGCCAAATCACTAAAGTCAGATAAGGTTGCATTTACATAAACTGGATTTCCTTCAAATGTGAAAGAAGCAGGAGCGACCGCCACAATTAAATCCTGAAAAGTTCCTGCTTTGTTCAGCATATTAGCCACAAAGGTAATATTGGTAATTGGGTTTGGATAATATTCGGTTTTCAGCCAGCCATTTCGTAATGAGATGCCTCCAATCGTTTTTGGAAACAGTTTTTTAGAAGTGCTGAATAATCCTCTGGCTTGTATATTCGTTTTTAAAATTCCTTTTAAATCAACACTGTTTAGTCCTAGTGCGGCATCAACAACAGCTAAATCTAGATCTCCTTTTACACTGGCATTGATGTTCATTTCACTTAAACCTTTACTGTGCAGATAAGCATTGAAATAATCTTTTTCGCCCACTTTAAATTTCAAGGTTCTAAGATTTACTAAAAGTTGTTCGGTATCTAAAGACGGAAGAATAGCATTTAGATCCATCTGAAAATCTTTTAATGGAACAGGTGCGTCTTTGTAATTAACGGAGCCTTCATTAATTTTGAGATTGAAAGCTAAATTTGGTTTTTGTTTTTTAGGAACATTGTAATCTCCTTTAAAGGTCAGTAATAAGTCACTTCGTCCCGAAATTTCTGTTTTCTCTAGCCAAGTCAAATATTCAGGAGGCATTACAGACAATAAATCTTTGACAGTTGTATTCTCTGAAGCCGCTTTAATATTGATTTTGTATCCGTCTCTTAAAATGGTAAATAACCCAGTAAATTTTAAAGGCAGTTTATTGATTTTTAATTCATTTTTTTGAAGAATAAACGAAAGCGAATGCGTATTGATTCGGGTAATTAAATCGGCTTGTACTTTTTTCCTCCTTAAATAACCCGTTCTATCATAAAAGAAATCTAAGTTATCGATTCTGGCATCTGTCGCCAGATCAAAAATATCTTCGCTTAAATTTCCTTTTCCAACGTAATTAAATCCTTTAGCATCAACTAAGATTTTAGCGGAACGATCATTGTATTTTACATGACAGTTTTTTAAATCGATTCTTTCTAATCTTATTGCGGTTCCTTCTTCAGGAGCATTTGGATCTTCTTTTTCATCTTTTCGGTCTTCTGGCGCCACATAAATATTGTAATTGGCTTGACCTTTTTCGTTTACCATTACATTAATTAAGGCATCAGAAACATAGAGTTTATTGATTTTGACTTCATTGTCAAAAATCAAACGTTGTAAATTGATTCCGAAAGCAACTTCATCAGCTTTCAATAAAGTATCATTGCTGAAAGGTTTAGAACCCGTTAAAGACAAATTATCTAAAGAAACAGTGAGGGATGGGAAATGAGTAAAAAACGAAAGCTTAGATTTGGTAAAATCCAACTTGGTATCCAATCGTTCGTTAGCAATTTTCTTTACTTCCGAAGCAATTTTACCAGGAAACAACATCGGAATTATAAATAGCAAAAACAAGATTACCGCAATTGTAATTCCGGTAATCTTTAAAACTTTTAAGGCGGTATGTTTAAATGAAGTAGGCATGTATTGTAAGTTTTTGCTGTTTAAAACAGCTGATTAAAAATAGAAGATTTTTGTCAGAATTTTAAACTAAAAAGTTGTAATATAGAACTGTTCGTTATAAACGGTTTGGAATTCCAACTTCCAAATCTTAACTTTCAATGTTATAATGAAAATTATTTCTTTTCAGTTTCAGCTTTTTTAGCTTCTTCCTGTTTTTGTTTTTCCTCTTTTTCTTTTTGAGCTTTCTCTTGTTGTTCTTTCTCTTTCTTTTCTTTTTCTTTAGCAGCTTTTTCTTGTTGTTCTTCTTTTTTCTCCTTTATTTCTTCTTGTTTTTTTGCTTTTTCTTTCTCTTTTTTCTTGTAGTAACCTCTTAGAAGAAAGTTGCTTTTAGCTGCTTCCATATTATCGCTGAAACCCTTTGTACCAGACTCCAGGTTCGAAAGAGTATTCGAAACGCTGTTGGCCATTTTATCATCTTTAACCAAACGAGCAAGGGCTCCGTTTCCATTATTCATACTATGGCTGAAAATCGCTATTTCATCTGAAATTACGCCGATATTATCGACACTCTTTTTAACACTTTTCATAATGTCATGCATTTCAATTCCGTCAACAGAAGCTATTACGCCATTGTCTCCAATAATTTGCTGTGACTTTGTACCAGGAGAAATAGTCAAAACTTTATCGCCCATAAGTCCGTCTGAACCAATGCTGGCTGTTGCATCTGTTTTAATAAATTTGCGGACATCTTCTTTCATGACCAAAACCACGATTACAGTGGAGTCATTTTTTAATTGAATTTGTTCGACAGTTCCAACATTAATTCCGGAGAAACGAACATTATTTCCGACTTCCAGACCGCTGACCGTTTTAAACTGAGAAGTAATATGAAAGGTTGAACCGAAAAGGTTTTTTTGTTTTCCAATAAAATATACGGCCATTATAAAAAGCAGTAAACCTATTGTTACAAACATTCCTAATTTCCAAGTATATCCCGATTGCTTTTCCATGATTTCTATTTTTTATTTTGCTTTATTCAAAAAATGAGCGTACCCATTCGTCTTCGTCTTTTTCTAATTCTTCGTAAGTTCCTTCGGCATGTATGACACCGTCTTTTAAAACAATGATTCGATCGGCAGTTAATTTTGCACAAGCCATATCATGCGTGATGATAATTGCAGATGTTTTTTGTTTGTGTTTAATATCAAGTATCAATTCGCTGATTTCTCTTGATGTTATAGTGTCTAAACCTGTTGTAGGTTCATCGTATAAAATAATTTCTGGTTTTAAGATTAAAGTTCGCGCCAAGCCGATTCTTTTTCTCATACCGCCTGAAAGTTCTGACGGCATTTTATCAATAGCATCAGCTAAACCGACATTTTCAAGCGCTTCCATTACTTCATTTTCGATTTCGTCAGCACTTAAATCTCGTTTGTGTTTGGTTAAGGTAAAAGCCAAATTTTCCCGAACTGACATGGAATCATATAATGCACCGCTTTGAAACAAAAAGCCAATCCTCACTCTGATTTCATTCAGTTCTTTTTTGGAAATGTTGAGTACGTTTTCATCAAACACTTTAATTTCTCCTTTATCTGGCTCAATCAATCCTACAATACATTTGATGGTAACTGATTTACCAGATCCAGAACGACCTAAAACGACTAAATCTTCTCCTTTATTCAAAGTCAGATTAACGCCTTTTAATATCTTATTGTCTTTTCCAAAAGTTTTATGCAGATCTTTAATTTCAATAATTGGAGTCTGCTTTTTTTCTTTTGTTTTAGGTTCTTTATGTAGTTTTTCTTTGTCCATTTTTAAAAAAATAAATCGGTTATTTGAACGGCAACCATATCAATAATAAAAATGCTTAATGATGCTGTAACTACTGCTGAGTTTGCTGCTTGTCCAACACTTTCGGTTCCGTTTGAAGCATTAAATCCTTTATAACATCCAATCATTCCAATAAAAAATCCGAAGAAAAAGGTTTTAATGGTCGCTGGAAATAAATCTAAAAATTCCAATGACTGAATAATTTGAGTTAAGTATCTATAGAAATTTACATCTCCATGAATATTAATTCCTACATAACCACCAACTATTCCAATCGCATCTGCAAAGAACACTAAAACGGGAACCATTAGCGTACAGGCTAAAACTCTTGTCACTACTAGATAGTTATAAGGATTAACAGCCGAAACTTCCATCGCGTCTATTTGTTCTGTTACTTTCATGGATCCTAATTCGGCGCCAATTCCTGATGAAATTTTTCCGGCACAAATTAAGGCGGTAATTACAGGAGCAATTTCTCTAATTAAAGAAAGCGCTACCATTCCAGGAAGCCAGCTTTCGGCACCAAATTTCACTAAAGTCGGCCTTGACTGAAGCGTAAGTACCAAACCCATAATAAAACCTGTAATAGCTACCAACGGAAGTGATTTATAGCCAATAACATAACATTGTTTCAAAAACTCCCTAGTTTCGTAAGGCGGAATAAAAACCTCCTTAAAAAACTTTTTGGCGAACAAAGTAGTTTCTCCAATTTCGGCAAATGTATTTTTTAGGTTGAGAATCAAAATGTTTTTGTTTTAGATGAATGTTTTTAAAATGAAAATCAATTCTTTAACAGTTTTTGGGACTGACTGAATTATATAGGAAAGTTAGCTCAATACTTGTTAAAAAATTTTACACAAATTTTACACAGCCTTATATAATTTTCATAAATGCACAATAATTGAAACAAACTTGCGTTGCTTTTTTCCGTAAACAAAAAATCCCTTTCATTAAGAAAGGGATTTTCCGGGTTTTAAAAGAGAGGTATTTGGCTAGCTTCGCCTTTATACTTTATGAATTGATAGCAATTCCTGATCGGTTTTTTATTAACGGAATCACTTTAGATTGTGACATGGCTAATTTCTCCATTAATAATCTCGCTGTTAAATAGCAAACTGTAGATTCGGCACCTTGATTTAAATTTACATTGTGTTTTTCAAGTCCGTCATAACCACCGCCGCTTACTGGATTATACATAATCTGGTTCAAATGATTTTTACCTAAAAACCAGTTAAAAGCCGCTTTCATTTTCTTTTTGTACTGCGGTGTTTTAAATTCATTATAAAATGCATTTAAAGTCATAATTGTGTACGTTACATCAATTGGTTGTTCTCCGTATTCTTGCGGTTCTGATCCTTTGTGATGCCAACTTTGATTGGATATGGCTTTAAAATTTCCGTTTGGAAACGTTTTAGAAATTAAGAAATCTAACGAATCTAAAGCTACTTTCTTGTAAACGGGTTTGTTTGTAATTAAATAAGCATAAAGCATTGATTCTGGAAGAATTCCATTTCCGTATGTTAGATAATTTTCAAACCACTGCCAGTCTTCTGTTGCCGTATCCTCGTAATTGGCCAGTAGTTTTGCATTTAGTTTATTGATAATTGCGGCTACATACAAATTAGGAATTGTGGAATGATATAAATACAAACCTTTAGTTGCAAATCCTATTGAGCGTGGAGATTGAATGGTTTCTGCCCATTTTAAAGAATGCAGTAAACATTTTGCTGCCTTTTTAGAAATCGCTTCAGGAAGAATATCTGAAATCGAAACTACAGTTCCTAGAGCCCAGATGGCTCTTGCGTTTGAATCTTCTAAATTCACTTCGGCATTTTGCTCCACATGTTCACGATTTTCCTGATCTACGTAATTGATGAAATTTCCTTTTGGCTGCTGGCAGCGTTGAATAAAATCTAAATAGATTAAAATATAACCTAAATCTTCTTTATCCTGAGTTTGTTTGTAATGCATACAGAAAGCAACTAATGCTCTGGCGTTATCGTCAAGCGTATATCCAGACTCTAAATCTGGAATTGAAATTTTACTGAATTGGATAATACCTAATTCTGTTGTTAGTTTTTTGATATGTCGTAATTGAATGTCAGGATAACTGAATTTTATTTCTGCCGGATTTTCAATTAATTTTTTATACGTATTCATTTGTGTGATTGCAACATTTTCCCATGAAGAGGCTCTCATTTTGGTAAATGAATTAATCCCCATTTCATGTCTCAAGTTTTCATCTTCAATTAATTTAATAGCTGCAGCTGCAAATTGATCTGGATTTCCAATATCACATAAAATTCCAGAATCTGCAGTTAGAACTTCTGTGGTATGCGGAATTTTAGAAGCTACAATCGGACAAGCACAACCCATCGCATAAGAAAAAGTGCCGCTAACCGCCTGATTTGGATCTTTAGAGGTAAACATATAAATATCTGTAGCTTTCAAATACTCTAAAAGTTCATCAGTATCTAAATATTGATTTACGAAACGAACATTATTTTCAAGCTTTAATTCTTTAACAATGCCTTCCAATGTATCACGATAAGGATCTTTCCCGTCTTTAATTAAATTAGGATGTGTTTTGCCAATAATTAGATACAAAGCATTTGGTGCTTTTTCTACAATTTTTGGAAGCGCCTGTAATCCTGTTTCTATATTTTTCCCTTCGCCTAAAAGTCCGAAAGTAGATAATACTAATCTGTCCTGAATGTTTAATCTTTCTTTTGCCGTTTCTGGAGTTTCATAAACAACGATATGAGTTCCGTGAGGCACGCAAGTAATTATTTCTTCATTGATATCGTAGTCGTTAATTAGGATTTCTTTAGATTTATTGGTCATTACAAAAACCGAGTTGCTATAAGTCAAAAGCAGTTTTACAAATGTTTTCAATTCGTCATTTGGATTTGGAATGACGCTGTGAAAAGTATAGGTAACAGGTACTTTTATGGCATTTAAAAAATCTAAAAGATGATCTCCGTAATTCCCTGAAAACAAACCAAACTCATGCTGAATGTGAACTAATTTTACAGCTTCGTCTTTATTGATTTCTTCAGCTACTTTAGCATATTCTTCTCTGTTTTTTGTGTTCAGGGTATAAGCTTGTGTAGGATGTTCTTTTGGTTCAAAAACAAGTTCACAAATTTCGCATTGAATAGATTTACCGTAAACATCTGTAATTCCTTTAATGGTATCTTGAGTATAAGTTGCTATGCCGCATTGCGTTGGCGGAAAAGTAGATAAAAAAACTATTTTTGATTTATTTGATATTGTTTTCATGAGGATTAATTTTTGTTCGGTTAATAACACGTCAAGGTTCAGAAATGCTACTCAATAGGATAGTCAGCAGCGCCATTAAAAATTAGATACAGCATATTTTCATCTGATTTTGTCGCCGTAAATAATTTTAGATAAAATTACTTTAGTGATAAAGGGACGATTAATCCAATCGATCAAAAAATTAACTCAAAAGCTTAGACATGGTAATTCTGTAAGAATCCAAAATAATCCTGAAACCTTTGTTAAACAGGTGTTTCGCTAAATTTTTTGTTAAAAAATAGCACTTTTGAAATAAATGGTATTTGTAGGAAATAAAGAAATGAGAAATTGACTTTTTTTTAAGATTTTAATACCATTTAGCGTAATATATGCGTGTTATAAAAGCTATGGGTACACCAACACAAAAAATTACAAGCAATATGGAAAGCAATAATGCAAAGTCTAAATTCTTTTCTGGCAAAACAGGAAAAACTATCGGAAGTACAAGTAAATTCATTACCACCCAGATAAAGAAACCATAAGCGATTCCGGATAATAATGTATTTATTTTAAAGAACGGAATATAAGGAAAGATCTTAAAATAAAACCAGGCAAATATAAAAGTAATTAAGAAATGAAGACCCAGTCCAAAAAAAGTCATCTCTATTCCGCTGGTATAGGCTTCTTTTTTAAAGATACCGCTTGCGATAGACCGCAGGATTTTTTCGGCTGTTGTTTTATGAAGAATCACGGAATAAATTAAAATAGCGGCTGTAATATCTAATGTACCGGCTACTAAACCAGATGAAACTATGGTTTTGACTTTTGATCTCATAAAAATTGGTTTTGGTTACTGCTAGTTATTTTTTCTTGAGAATTTCATAAATCGATTTTAACTGATGCGTATGTCTTTGTGTGTGCACTATGGCAAAGTGAAGCCACTCATAAATAGTGAAATTTTCAAAACCAGGAATTTTAGCATCCAGACAAATCAATGTTAAATCGTAAGTTTCTGCCGCTTCAAACAAATCATTTTGAATCTTTTTGACAGAAGCCGTCAAAGTACTTTTTTCATAATCAATTTCAGGAGGTTTTATATTTTCGGGAGATTGGTATTGGGTAGTAAAGTCTAAAAATATAGCATCGAGTTGTTTGACATTTTCATCTGGTTTACGAGTTGTTTTTTCGGTTTTTCCAGCAAATAACATCGGAATTCCAGAACATGCCAAAATAATATGCTGTACCGTTTGTCCGCCAGTCCAGCTTCCTTCAATGGGAACTACATTAATTTCTTCTGGAGAAAAATATTCAAGAATATCATTCAACTTAGTGTAGGTTTCTAAAATAGTATTTTGGACAGCACTTTTCATCTTATTTAATTTAGAAATTAGAGAATCGACAGCAAATGCAAACCTATGAGTTAAAAAGAACCCACAGTACATTTTTGTCAAATTAAATTTATAGAATTAGGGGAATGATAGTATTTCAAATATACGACAAATAATTGTAAAATACTAAAAATGAATTGTTTGTAAGCTTTGTTTTTTAAGGAAGCACTTCACAGGAATAGCCATGAAAATTTAGGATCGAAATAATTTTGGCATTCGATATTTTATTGGCATGAACACGTAAAATTTTGTCACAATCTTCTAAATCAAAGTTGATTGAACTGTGTGGATAATGTTCCAGAAGAAGCTCAATGATAAGTTGGCATTGAGACTCTTCCTGAACATTGGTTTTAAAAACTTCAATCATAAAGTTTGAGTTTTAGAGCGCGATATTATTATAACGCTGTATTTTATGATAAGTCACATAAGAAACTACTAAAATGGCAAGAACAATTAGTGGGAAGAAACCTTGAAAATCAATTCCGTCTACCGCAAAGTGGCTGATTGATGCAAAAATAAAGTCGAATGCAAATCCAGCATAAGCCCATTCTTTAATACGTCCTGGAACTTGTGGAATTATTAAAGCTAAAACGCCAAGAATTTTAAAAACGACTAATGCATTTCCGAAGTATTCCGGATAGCCAAGATGTTTTATTCCTTCTTTCGCTAATTCAGTCTGAGAAGTTAAAGCCGGCATAACACCTTCAAATAAAAAGATAAGGATGGTAGTAGTCCAGAAAATGATTTTGGTTGTTTTCATTGGGTATTTGTTTTAAATGATTATTAGTTAATGTATTACAAATCTAATAATGTTTTATTTTATACGAAATACACATTTGCGACTATTTTCGGGGCATTTTGGACAAGATGCTGATTTTAGATTTTAGTCGCAAAGCCTCGGGATAGACTTTAAATTGAAAATAGTTCTCGCAAAGAAACGAAGTAGCAAAGTTTTTTAGCTCTCGCAGATTTGGCAGATTGAGCAGATTATTTATTTTCGGGCTTAAAAATCTAATCTGCTCAATCTGCCAAATCTGCGGGAAACAAATCCTTTAATCTTTTTTAATCTGTGGTTTAAAAATAAAACTTTGCGACTTCGTTTCTTTGCGAGAGATTTAACAGTTTGATTAATTTGAATTTGGATTTTAAAATTTGGAATTTACGCGAGTTGGTAATTCGTAATCGTAAACAAATCTTCAAAACCCAATCTTGTATAAATACCTTTTCCTAAAGCTGAAGCTTGTAATTGTGCATATTCGCAATTGGCATCAATAGCTTCGTTGATAGCAAATTTCATGATTTCTTCGGCGAAACCTTTTTTACGCATTTCAGGAATAACGCCGACACCGTGAATTCCCATTGTTTTTTCGGTTTGGAAAAGAGTTAATGTTCCAATTGCTTTTCCTTCTAAATGAACCAGATAAAACTTCACATTTTCGTAATTAGCCACCAACGTTTCTTTGCTGATCACATAACTAAAAGAAAGCGGATAAATATCTGACCAAGTTTTAGCATCTTCCTCATTTAAAACTCTTTTAAAAGTAAGGTCGCTTTGAAGTGGGAATTTTTCTCGCAGTTTTAAAGCCATTGCGACAAGCTGAATTCGAATATGAAAGCCATTCTTTTCGAAAATTTCTTTAGAATTACTTCCGAAAATATCCCAATATGGAACCACCAAACCTGGATTTTTCTCCATGGTTTCTAGAATCTGCTGAAAACTTTCTTCGGTAATATCTTCTCGAGACCATAATCTATTGGGCCAGCCTGAATTTTTGATTTGAGAAAATTCAAAAGGATCATTTTTATGATAGGAAAGGAGAGGAGTTGCAACGGTTTTCCAAAGTGTGGTAAGATTGTCAATATTATCTTTGATGAGGTTTATAGTGTGCATTGTAATAACAAGTTTGAATTATAAAGCAAAGATAATTCTGGTCTTTTAGAAAAACCTTTACATATGTTGATTTACAAATCTTTTTCAAGACTTTTTCTGATTCGGCTTAACTGTGTTGGCGTAATTCCTAAATGAGAAGCAATATGCAATAACGGAACACGATCTGCAATAGTAGGATGTTTCGCCAAAAGGTTGATATATCTTTCGGTTGCGTTTTGCATGACCAAGGCGACTTCTCTTTGTTCCTTATCAATAATCCAATTTTTTTCTAAATGAGCGATATAGAAGTTTTTGAGATCGTCATTTTGGTAAATCAGCTCCATATATTTTTTATAATTGATGTTGATTACAACGGAATCTTCCAAAGCTTCAATTGTAAAATTGGACGGAGTTTGGAGCATCAAAGAAACTTTAGAACCTGCAAAATAATTTTCCATAAAAAGGTTTTTGTTATAGAAATTTCCCTGCTGATCTGTTATAAAAGCTCTTAAAACACCTTTCGCAATGAAATGAAGATTTTTAGCAATTTCTCCATTTTGTAATAGCGTTTCTCCTTTTTTAAGCGTTTGGAAATGTGTAGTACTTTCAATCTGTTTCCAAGACTGATCAGAAAGTGGGTAATAACTTTCGATGGTTTGTTTTAGATTGTTGAGGTATATTTCTGGATTGAAAGTCATAGATTGGTTTGGTTTTGCCGCGAAGACGCTAAGGCACAAAGTTTTTATTTTTTTAAGGCACTAGATTTACTATTCAAAAATAAAGAAATAACCGCAATTTTGTCATTTCGACGAAGGAGAAATCTTCACAAGTAGCTCCGCAACGAGAGTCCAATCTTTGTAGAGTTTCTCGCGGAGATTTCTCCTTCGTCGAAATTGACAAAAAATTGAGAATAAATCTCCACAATCAGCAAAATCTGCGAGAGACTTAAAAAAAACTTCGCGCCCTAGCGCCTTCGCGGCAAAAAACTAAAAAACGCCATGAAACTCAAAGGTCTCACAGCGTTTTCATCTCAAAAAATAAATAATTAACGGGTAATGTAACAGGTATTATTTCCAGCCTCCGCCTAGAGCGCGGTACAAATCTGTATTAGCTGTAAGTTGTTGTCTTTTGATGTCAGCAAGTTCCAATTCGCTTTGTAATAAATTAGCCTGAGCGGTTAAAACCTCAAGATATTCTGCCATACCGTTTTTGAACAAAAGGTTGGCATTTTTAATGGCTTGTTGTAATGTTTTTACTTTTTCTTTTAAGAAAGTTTCCTGCTGTTGTAATTTCTCTACTTTAACCAAAGCATCTGAAACTTCGCTTACAGCAACCAAAACTTGTTGTCTAAAAGCTAAAACAGCTTTTTCTCTTTCTGCAACAGCGATATTATATTGTGTTCTCACTCTTTTATTGTTCAAAAGCGGTTGTGTTAAACCTCCCGCAACAGTTCCGAATAAAGAAGCCGGAATGTTGAACCAATTGCTGGTTTCGAAAGAATTTAATCCACCTTGAGCTGTAATTCTTAGAGCCGGATATAAATCGGCTTTTGTGATTCCAACATTTGCGTTGGCAGCTTTAAGAGCTAATTCGGCACTTTTTACGTCTGGTCTTCTGCTTACTAATGAAGAGGGAATTCCGATTGCTGTATTGTGTTTTACTTCAAGTGCGCTTAACTTAACTGATCTTTCTTTTGAATTTGGAAACGAACCTGTCAAAACACTCAAAGCATTTTCCTGAATCGAAATATTCTGTTCCAATAACGGAATCAATTGCGCTGAGTTTAATTTCTGTGCTTCCGATTGTTGAATCGCCAAAGTAGTTACCTGACCAGCATCGTATTTTAATTTGATAATATTGGTTGTACTATCGTTTAAACGAAGATTTTGTCTGGCAATATCCAATTGCGCATCCAGCATCAAAAGATTATAATATCCTCTTGAAACATTGGCAACGATATTGGTCTGCAATGCTTTTTTTACTTCTTCAGATTGTAAATATCCCGCGTAAGCCCCTTTCTTTTGGTTTCTGATCTTTCCCCAAATATCAGCCTCCCAAGAAAGAGAAGCTCCAGCAGAATAGTCGTCTATATGTTTAGCTCCAATTGCCTGATTTAAGTTCAATCCCGTAAAACTATTGTCAGACGGATTGCTTGTACTTGCGTTTACAAATAAATTAACCTGAGGTACATTTCCCCATTTTGATTGAGTGAATCTGTATTGTGCAATTTCAATGTTCTTTTCGGCAATCTGAAGGTCGTTGTTTCTCGCAACGGCGCTGTCGATTAATTTTATAATATCTTTTTCTGTAAAGAAATTTTTCCACTCCACATCGGCAATACTGGTTGTATCACTCGAAACTGATGCATTCCTGAAATTCTCAGGAAATGCATCTTTTGGAGTTTCAATATCCTTCGAAACTTTACAGGATATTAAAGTCGTGATCAGAATGGCGAAGACCACGATTTTGGTTATATGATTTTTCATTTAGTCTTTTTATTAATTTTTTTTTATCCTTAGGGTTTAGTTTTTTAAACACATAGAAACATAGTTTTTTGAGGATTTAAAAAAGGCGTTTCACTTGTTTAAATGCACATAGTTTAGCTATGTGTGGAAACTTGTTTCTTTTGCTCTCTTTTGTTAGACATAGACAAAAAAACTATGTCTCTATGTGTTAAAAACATTTTTTCACGCAAAGGGTTAAATTTCTGTACAAGTATCTTTTCTAGTTTCTAGATCTTTTGAGATTCTGTACGATATATATCCGATGCCAAATATGATGGCAACAAGTATGGTTGTGATATAGTTTTCCATTATTATTTTTCTTCGTTATGAATTACGGCAACTGGTTTTCCAGAAACCTTTTCTTGTAAATGTTGGAAGATGATGAATAAAACAGGAATGATAAACAAACCTAGAATTACTCCTGAAATCATACCTCCGGCGGCACCAATACTAATAGAGTGGTTACCTTGAGCTGATGGCCCTTTGGCGCTCATCATTGGTACTAAACCAACAATAAAGGCAAGAGACGTCATTATAATTGGTCGCAAACGTAATTTGGCAGCATCGATTGAAGCTTTAACTAACGCCATTCCTGATTTTCGTTTTTGCACTGCAAATTCCACAATTAAGATGGCATTTTTAGCGAGCAATCCGATCAGCATGACAAGAGCAACTTGTACGTAAATGTTGTTTTCAATTCCAGTTAAACCAATAGCAACGAATACTCCAAAAATACCTGCAGGGATTGATAAAATAACCGCTAGAGGAAGGATATAACTCTCATACTGTGCAGCAAGTAGGAAATAAATGAATATCAAACACAGTAAGAAAATTGTAGCCGATTGCCCTCCGGAAGAAATCTCCTCACGAGTTTGGCCCGAGAATTCAAACCCGTAACCTGCAGGTAATTGTTGTGCTGCTACTTCTTCAATTGCTTTAATGGCATCTCCGGAACTAAATCCTGGTTTCGGAATCGCATTAATAGAAATTGAGTTAAATAAATTATATCTAGAAGCAGTTTCAGAACCATAAATACGAGTTAGTTTTACTAAAGTATTTATTGGCACCATTTCGCCTGTTTTGTTTTTTACAAAAACTCTGTCAATTGCTGTTGGATCTGCTCGGTCTTCGATATCAGCCTGAACAACAACTCGGTAATATTTACCAAAACGGTTAAAGTCAGATGCTTGTGCGCTACCAAAATAAGCCTGCATGGTTTGTAAAATGTCTTTTACATTAACACCGAGTTGATTTGCTTTTTCATCATTAACTTCCAATTGCAATTGTGGATAATCGGCTTTAAAAGAAGTAAAGGCAACTGCAATTTCTGGACGTTTCATTAATTCGCCGATAAAGTTTTGAGAAATTCCACTGAATTTGTCCAGTTTTCCTCCCGTTTTATCTTGAAGAACCAAATCTAAAGCCTCAACGTTACTAAATCCAGGAACAGTTGGGAAACTGAATACGAAGAAACTTCCGCCAGAAATACTGCCCAGTTTACCACGAACCTGATTCATGATTTCGTCAATGTTTTTTACTTCGCCGCGTTCTTCGTTTGGTTTAAGCAATACGAATACAACTGCAGAAGATGGACTTGTAGAATTCGTCAATAAGTTGAAACCTGAAATCGCTGTTACGAATCTTGAAGCATCTAAACCTCTTAAAGTATTCTCCGCTTCGGTCATAACTTTTTGAGTTCCGTCCAATGATGTTCCAGATGGTGTATTTACTGCAATCGCAATAAATCCTTGATCTTCTGTTGGAATAAACCCTGCAGGAGTTGTTTTAACCATTACAGCAGTTGCTACAACAACTAAAGCTAATCCGCCTAAACTCAACCATTTTCTTCTGATTAAGAATTTAAGTCCGCCCACATAACGATTTGTCAACGATTCAAAGCTGCTGTTGAAAGCGGTAAAGAATTTTTCTTTAAATCCTTTTTTCACATAAGGCGCATCGTGATCGTGTGCTCCGTGATTATCTTTTAAGAATAATGCCGCAAGCGCTGGACTTAATGTTAAGGCATTTACTGCCGAAATTACAATTGCAATCGCCATCGTAAAGGCAAACTGACGATAGAAAACTCCTGTTGAGCCTTCCATAAAACCAACCGGCAGGAATACAGCAGCCATTACCAGCGTAATCGAGATAATAGCACCCGTTATTTCGTGCATTGCTTCATGGGTTGCGATTTTTGGAGACAAACGTTTATGCTCCATTTTCGCATGCACCGCTTCGACTACCACAATGGCGTCATCGACCACAATACCAATCGCCAGAATTAATGCGAAAAGCGTTAAAAGGTTGATCGAAAATCCGAATAACTGCATGAAGAAGAACGTTCCTAAAATTGCTACAGGTACAGCAATAGCCGGGATTAATGTTGATCTAAAATCTTGCAAGAAGATAAATACCACAATAAATACCAGTATAAAAGCTTCTAGTAATGTATGCTCAACTTGTTCGATAGATTGGTCAAGAGATACTTTTGTACTATAGAAAATATTGTGTTTTATGCCTTTTGGAAAATCTTTAGAAGCCTTTTCCATCATTTTGTTAATGGCAATCTGAATATCATTTGAGTTCGATCCAGCTAACTGAATAACCCCAATTACAATTCCTTTTTTACCATTTAAACGCGTTAAACTGTTATAAGAGTAAGCACCAAGTTCAACTCTAGCTACATCTTTTAAGCGAAGTACTGAGCCATCTGCATTAGAACGTATAGCAATATTTTCATAATCTTCTGGTTTAGTTAATTTCCCTTTGTATTTAATAACGTATTCAAAAACTTCTTTGCTTCGCTCTCCAAATTTTCCTGGAGCCGCTTCCAAACTTTTGTCCTGAATCGCGCCCATAACTTCGCTTGGCGTCACTTTATAAGTTGACATTTGTGTTGGATTCAACCAAACACGCATAGAGTAATCTTTTACACCACCAAAAATACTGGCAGAACCTACACCCGGAATACGTTTTAACTCTGGAATAATATTAATCTGTGCATAGTTGGCAACAAACGTCTGATCGTATTTTGATTCATCATCGGTGTACATACCAATTGCCATGATGAAACTGTTTTGTTGTTTTGCCGTAACAATACCTTGCTGTACAACCTCCGCAGGAAGCTGACTCGTTGCCTGTGCAACTCTGTTTTGTACGTTTACCGCAGCTTGGTCGGCATCTGTACCCAGTTTAAAGAAAACTGTAATTGCCAAAGTACCGTCGTTACTCGCTGTAGAACTCATATAAGTCATGTTTTCTACACCATTTATAGATTCTTCGATAGAAGGTGCCACAGAACGTAAAACCGTTTCTGCGTTGGCTCCCGGATATACCGCCGTTACCAAAACCGATGGAGGCGCAATATCAGGAAACTGTTGTAAAGGCAGTTTAGTTAAACCCAATACCCCCAGAATCACCAATAAAATGGAAATTACGGTTGCCAGTACAGGTCTTTGTATAAATATTTTGAACATTATTTCTTCTGATTATTTTTTGTTAGTTACTTCGGCAACTTTAGCTGATTTTTCTGGCTGAATCGCTTGTCCATCCTGAAGTTTGTCAATACCGCTCATCACGATTTGATCACCAGATTTTACGCCGTCTTTAATTAAATAATTGGTTCCGCTTTTACCTACAACTGTAATAGGCATTTTAGTTACTTTGTTGTCTTTACCTACAGTGAAAACAAATACTTTATCCTGCATTTCGATTGTAGCCGCTTGCGGTACTAAAATCGCATCGTCGTGGTTTAATCCTAAACGGATTCTTCCTGTATTTCCAGAACGTAGAATTCCGTTTGCATTAGGGAAAGTTGCTCTAATCGTGATTGCTCCGGTAGTTTTATCAAACTGACCGTCAACCATATCGATTTTTCCTGTTTTTGGATAAGCGCTGTTATCGGCCAAAATCAAAGTAACCGGAGGTAATTTTTTGATTTTATCGCCTAATGAACTTCCAGCATATTGTTCTTTAAAGTGAATGAAATCTGTTTCACCTAAAGAGAAATAAGCAAATACTTCGTGTACATCAGATAAAGTCGTTAACGCTTCAACATCAGAGGCCGAAACTAAACTCCCTTGTTTTTTAGGTAATCTTCCTATGTAACCGCTCACTGGAGCCGTAACGTTGGTATAGCCTAAATTAATTTTAGCAGAACCTACCATTGCTTTTGCTTGTTCGATATTGGCAGCAGCAATTTTTTGAGAAGCTTTAGCTGTTTTCAATTGATAATCAGAAACTACTTTGTTTTGAACTAGAGGCGTTAATTTATCAACTTCTAAATTAGCGTTGATTAAAGCCGCTTCAGCTGCGTGAAGACTTGCCAAAGCATTGTTTAACTGCTCACGATACGGACGTTCGTTTATTTTAAATAAAGTTTGTCCTTTGCTTACGTAAGATCCTTCATCAACAAAAATTCTGTCAAGGTTACCGCTTACCTGTGGACGAATTTCAACGTCAACAGTTCCTTGTATGGCAGCAGGATATTCAGAGTCAGTTGTTGTATTGGCACTTGTGATAGCCAAAACTGGTAAAACCGGCGGAGGTGGAGCAGTAGGTGCCTGATTTTTATCAGCACAGCTGCTTAGTACTAGGGCCAGAATAAAACTGGTTATAATTACATTTTTCATTTTCATTGTGGTTTTAATTGGTTGAACATTTTCTCGGATAAAATTCTTTGGTATTCTGGCATTCTCGGGATTCATATTTAATTGAATTAAATTATCTAACATTGTTAAGTAAATGTGCGCAAACTGCCAAACTTTAATCATTTTTCAATCTGTTCTTAAATCAGTATTAAAATATTTAACAGTGTTAAGTAAAAGTCTAAAAAAAGAGTTTTTTATTATCTCTATTAAATTTTCTAACAGTGTTAAGTGGAAGTTATAAAAAAAAGGATTTTACATTATCCAAATTAAATTATTTTACACTGTTAAGTAAAAATTGAAAAAAATATTATTGTATTGATTTGATGATACCACCAATGGCATCTTTCAAAATTTGAGCATTTATTGTTTCTAAAATATCACTTTTGTTAATGATGTTGATGGCAATTAAGCCATGAATAACAGAAAAGAAAGTGAAATACTTTTGTTTTATGATATCTTGACTCGGATTGCTGTCTTTCATTACTTCAGCAATTACCTGAGTGAATAATTTGTAAGGTCCCTCTTGAGCCGAACATCGCTGTGCGCAACAGGTCATTTGAACACCAAACATTAACTGATACATTTCAGTATTAGTAAAAGCGAAGTCCCAGTAAGTCATCCACATGGCTTCTAATTGATCTTCGGGTTTCTCAAACTTATCAATTGCAATTTGCAGTTCTTTTGTCAGTTTGATAAAACCTTTGCCTGTCAGTTCTTCTAATATTGCTTCTTTATTCGAGAAATATTCATAAATAATAGGAGCAGTATATTCGATTCTGTCGGCAATTTTACGCATACTCAAACCATTCCAGCCTTCTTCTTTTACGATATCATAAGCAGCGCCAAGGATGTTGTTCCTTGTTTCTTCTTTTTGTCTTAAAATTCGATCTTTGCTAGCCATTATATTCGAGTATTAAATCGTTTAACACTGTTAGGCAAATGTATGACGGTTTTTCTAATAATGAAATATTTTTATCATAATATTTTCTTATCGTACAATAAGTGTTTTTAAAATTCTTTGTAAAGACCTTATTTTATTGAACTTTTAATTGGTGTATTTTTTTTTAAGGAGCAGATCTTTTTCGGTTTTTTATGACCATTTGTCCCGCTCTACATTATATTTTTTGTGGTGAACCCCACCACAAAAAGATGCCATTTCGATCGGGGCTAGGAGAGAACTTATATTTTTACATTAGAACTTTGTTAAAGTTTACAAGAATAATTCTGTTAAGAATAACAATTATGGAGTTACGGATTTGAATTCATTTAATAATGAATGGAGATATTTTCTAATTTATTCCGCTTTCCGATTAATATGGATTACAACAGGATTCTGACCATCTAAATTTCGTTTACTTCTTCCAAATAAACCAATTTCTTGAATATCTATTAGATCAGATTTTATCTCATTTCGATTTACGTAAGTATACATTCCGTATCCATGCCCTGAAACAATCCAGCCTTCAGTCTTTTTTAAATCAGTAAAATCAAAATCACCTGCTGGACTTCCTGTGTAAACTGGACCAAATTCTTTCATTAGTTTTATAGCTTCACTTTCCAAATCTGGAATCGTATTGGCATTCTCAAAAATGATATAAGTTCCATTTTTAAATAAAACCCAATCCTGAAATTTTTCATTTATGCTAAGTTTTACATGATTAAGAAGTTTATTTTCTTCCTTCTCATTTGTGTTTTGAGTGTCAGCTATCTTTTTCATGATAAAGAGAATTTAAATGAATAAATGTGTATTTTGAATGATTTAAAGATGTTTATGTTAAAGCTTGTTTTTGAATTGTTTTACCTCTAAAAATCTTAATTATGTTATTATAAGGTATTTTTTCGATTTGATATATTGTAATAAAACCACCTTTAGACAAAATGTCTAAAGGTGGTTTTCTGAGATTTATATAGTAAGTAAGATTAAGATTCTTCGTTGTTCTGTTCTTTCTTTCGGTACACCAAATAGAATACTTGCGGTAGTACTGTTAAAGATAAAATCATACAGGTTATTAAACCTCCCACAATCATAATAGCTAATGGTTTTTGTACTTCAGAACCCATTCCTGTTGATAATGCTGCAGGCAATAATCCTAGAGATCCCATAAGCGCAATCATTACGATTGGTCGGATTCTGCTGTGAATTCCGTGTGCAATAGCATCTCTTAAATGCATTCCGCTGCGCATATTTTCCCTAATCATTCCAATGAGGACAATACTATCAATTGCGCTGACACCAAAAAGGATAATAAATCCAATTCCTGCAGATATTCCGAATACTGTTCCTGTTACCCAAAGCGACAAGAATCCACCAATGAAGGCATAAGGCATTGCCGTTACAGCAATCATAGTATCTTTGAAATTACCAAAATTGAAATACAATAAACATAAAATCAATACCAAAACAACAGGAACAATCATCGCTAATTGTTTAGAGGCTCTTTCTTTGCTTTCAAATTCTCCAGCCCATTTGATTACATTTTCTTTAGGAAGTTTTACTTCTGTAGCCACTTTTTTCTGTGCTTCTTCAATGGTGCTTCCCAAATCTCGTCCTTCAATATTAAATCCTACAGCGATATAACGGCTGTTTCCTTCTCGATAAATAAAAGTTGGCCCTGTTTTGTATTCTACAGTTGCAATTTCTTTCAAAGGCACTTTTTTACCATTCATGGTTGGAATCAGGATGCCTTCAATTTTTTCTTTTGAGTCACGATATTCTTTTTCAAAACGTAAAGTAATATCAAAGATTCTTTCCTCATCATAATATTTGGTAGCTGCTTGTCCTCCAATTGTCATTCTAATTACAGCTTGCGCATCGGCGGTTGTTACGGCATAACGTGCCATTTTTTCATCGTGAAGCTGAATTCGTAATTCAGGAAGACCAATGTTTTTATAAACATTAATGTCTTCAATTCCTTTTACGTCTTTAATTGAATTGGCCACTTTGGCTGCCATTGCTTCGAGTTCAAAAAGATCATTCCCAAAAATCTTTATCGCCAGCGGACTTTTGACTCCGGCAACATATTCTTCAACGTTATCCTGAATGGGCTGACTGAAACCAAAGGCGATTCCTGGATATACATCGAGTATTTTTTTGATTTCGGAAATCAATTCTTCTTTGCTGATATCATGTTTCCATTCGTCTTTATGTTTTAATTCAATATGAAATTCGATATTAAAAAATCCTGTTGGATCTGTTCCGTCATTAGGCCTTCCCGTTTGCGAAAGGACAAATTTTACTTCTTCAAATTTCCTGATTTTAGTTTTCATTTCCTTCGTCAACCTTACTGATTCGTCAAGATTGATGCTGTTTGGCAATGTTGCTCTTACATAAATAGCTCCTTCATTCAGTTTCGGAATAAATTCTGAACCGTAAAATGCAAATCGTACACAACAAACCGCCAATAAAGCTAAAAACGCATATATAGTTGTTTTGCGATGTTTGGTGCTCCATTGAAACAATTTATACAGATTTTCTCTAAAGAAACGCGAAATCATATTTTCTTTCTCGACAATATTTTTCTTCAGCATTACTTTACACATTGCGGGAACATAAGTAAGGGATAATATTAATGATCCTAACAATGCATAACCTAGAGTAAAGGCTAGGGGAGAAAACATTTTTCCTTCTACTTTCGTGAATGAAAAAATTGGCATTAGCGCCACAATCAAAATAATAAGCGCAAAGAAAATATAGGTAGCAACACTTCCAACGCTTTTCTTGATCAATCCCATTTTACTCATGCTGTTAAAACGTTCCATTCCCACTTTATGCGCTTTCTTTTCGAGCGAAACAAAGACTTGTTCAACAATAACGAGGGTTCCTTCCAGAAGTAATCCAAAATCTAACGCTCCCATCGAAATTAAATTGGCAGGCAATCCTTGAATTCGCAGCATTACAATGGCAAATAAGAACGCAAGCGGAATTACAGAAGCGACAATTAATGATGTTCTCCAGTTGTAAAGGAAAATAAACACAATTAACGATACCAATAAAACGCCTTCAATAAGGTTTTTGGTAACCGTTTTTACGGTTGTATTGACTAATTCTGTACGGTCAATAAACGGAACTATTTTGACATTATCCGATAAGACTCTTTCGTTAAGTTCATCAAGACGTACTTTTAGTTTTTTGATTACTTCTCCCGGATTTTCGCCTCGAAGCATTACAACGATTCCTTCAACAACATCATCATTTCCATCTAAACCAACTTGTCCTAATCTTGGTTTTGCTGAAATGGAAACTTCGGCTACATTTTTTACTAATATCGGTGCAGAACCTTTTGTTTCGATTAAAATATTCCCAATGTCTTCGATTTTGTTGATTAATCCAACGCCTCGAACAACGTAAGCCTGATCGCCACGCTGAATAACATCGCCACCAACATTGATATTACTTTTTGAAACGGCTTCGTAAACATCTAAAGCTGATAAATTGTAATTCTCTAATTGTGTTGGATTGATTTTGATTTCGAACATTTTTTCTTCACCACCAAAACTCACCACATCGGCAACACCTGGAACCGAGATCAATTCTCTTTCGATTACCCAATCCTGAATGGCTTTGATTTCTTTTATGGGTAAATCACTTTTGATTACATATCGAAATATTTCACCCGTTGCTCCAGACGGCGGGTCGATTTCTACATCGGCTCCTTCTGGAAGATCAAGCCCGTTAAGGCGATTTGAGGCATATTGTTGTGCGTAAAAATCTTCGACACCGTCGTCAAATAATACGGTTACAACCGATAATCCAAAGAGCGAAATAGAACGTACTTCTGCTTTTTTGGGTATTGTATTCATTTGTTTTGAAATAGGAAGCGTGATGAACTTTTCTACTTCTTCGGCACTTCTTCCCGGCCATTGTGTAATGATTCTCGCCCTTGTATTGGTCACATCTGGAAAAGCTTCAATGGGTGTATGAATGTAGCTTACAATACCGGCGACTAGTAATATAGCGGTCAGGAAAAAAACGATGAGGGAGTTTTTTAGCGAGAAAGCAACTAAACCTTGTACAAATTTTTTCATGTCTTATTGTGTTTATCCGTTTTTGAGGATAATTAGTTTTTTAATCTTTCGTGTATTAAAAGCTGATTTTTGGTAATAACCATTTCGCCTTCGTTGACTCCTTTGTCAAAATAAACCCAGTTGTTGTTTTTTATAATCGGATTAATTTCTCTGGTTTCTATTGTACAGTCATTTTTGTAGATTAAAATATGATCGCGGTTGTTATCAAAAATGACTGCTTTTGCTGGAACAGCGACTAATGTTTCGCCACCCAGACTTTTATCAATAATAATATCTGCGGTCATTCCTGGTTTTAGTTTTAAGTTTTTGTTTTCCATTACGATTCTCGCTTTCAAAACGTGTTCATCGGCATCAAAAACTTTGGCCATCATTTTTATTTTCCCTTTAAAAATTTCTCCCGGATATGCTGGTGTTGTAACATCTACAGGCATATTTTCAGAGATGTTTTTTAAATTACTGGTGTAAACATTTACCAAAACCCAGATTTCTTTTAGGTCAGAAATAGTAAAAAGTGGTTCGCTGCCATCTGTAATCTGCATTCCTGGACTTATATTTTTGTCTACGATATAACCTTCCGTTGGAGCTTTTATCTGAAATACAGATCTTTCGCTGCTGGCACTAAACATGGCCAGATTGGCTCTTACGTTTTCAAGCGATGATTTTAAAACATCCAATTCGCTTTGTGCCTGCATTAAATCTTTTTGAGAAGAAATTCCATCTTCAAACATAGATTTAACCGATTGTAAATTGCGCTGCGCTACTGTTATCTGCGATTGCAATGATTTGCTTTCAGACTGCATGCTGTTTAATTCGGTACTTTTTATTTCTGCCAGAACTTGTCCTTTTCTAACGTAATCTCCCAAAGAGAAAGCAGTTTTGGTAATAATACCTTCAACAAGGCTGTTAAACTGAACGACATTATCACCATTGTAAGTAATATTTCCAGTAAGATTTATCGATTCGCTTACAGCGCGTTTTTGTACTGGCTCTATTGTAATTTTTTCTTTTAGATCTTTATCAATGCAGAACTTTTCGTCTTTCGTTTCTTTTACTTCTTCTTTTTTGCCGCATCCGTAAACGAGCATTACCCCAAGTATCGGGAATACAATATATTTTTTCATTTTTGATGTTATTTTTAGATAATTAAGTTTTAATTGATTTCCTGACCTGAGATATACCGTAGTTCTTCCAGATTTTTGTTGAGGTCTTTTTTAGCATTAAGAAGGATTGATTTATTGTCTAAATAGGCATCGACAAAATCCAGAAACTCCAGCATACTGGTGTTTTTCTGCATGAAGTTTTTACGATAAGCTTCTAGAAGTTTATTCAAATCTTCTTCGTAATTGGCTTCTACATTTTCATATAATTTTTTCGTAACCAATAAATCTTCATAAGATTGCAGTACTTCCGATTGTACGCTTAATGTTTTCTCTTCAGTTAATAATTTTCCCTGATCTACTGCCAGTTTTGCAGCTTTGACATTTCCTTGATTTCTATTAAAAAAAGGAAGATCAAGAGAAAAGCCAACTCCTACGAAATCATTCATTAAACTCGCTCCGCGGTCATAACTTACACCAAGAGTAACGTCTGGAGTTCGCATCGCTCTTTCGTATTTGTATTTGTTGTCGTTGTAATCGTTTCCAAGTTTAAGAACTTTCATGTCTGGACGATTTTCTACAGCCGAAGCCATAAGATTTCCTAGGTTGATGTTTTCAATGTTTTTATTATCAGGAACAAAACCATCATCAGTAAGTTTGATAAAGCTTGAAGCAGGAAGATTCATCAAAACTTTAAGCTCTTTTTGCAGTGCATTATTGTCTTTTTGTAAATCACTTATTTCTTTTAGAAAACCAAGTTCAGTTGCTTTTAATCTAATATATTCGCCTTTGCCGACATTGCCTTGTTTTACCTGATTGCTGTACGCTTTTAGTAAAATCTGCATAGACGAAAGCTGTTTTTTGTAAATCGCTGTTTGAGCTTGATTGTATTGCAGTTCCGTTAGATTGCCTCTGAATTCGATTTTTAGATTACGCAAAAAAGTCTTGAAGTATTCTTTGGCAATAGCCGCATTCACTTTTTCCATGGCAATCATCTTTTTACGTTTTCCGGCAGTCTGAATTAGCTGTTCTAATTCTGCAGTAACTTGAGATGTTTTACCAAAATTTCCCCATAGAGGAGGAAGTTGTTGTGCCGTAGCATTGTTCCAAAGATTGATTTCGCCAATAGTCAGTGTTGGATTAGGCCATAATTTTGCCTGAATTACCTGTGCATCGGCAATATCGATGTTTAGTTTTTCGGAAATAAGAGAAATATTCTTTTCCAGGAATAAAGCCTCGGCTTTTGATCTGGAAAGAACAATTGTATCGTTTATTGCAGTAAGCTGCGCCACACTTTTGTGTGAAACAATAACAAACAAGGTTAAAAGTATACGTTTCAAATTAAGTAGTTTAAATATCCTGCAAAGTTATCTGCGGTATATTAGCCACTAATTTGATGTATGTTATAAGGCGGTTAGAGCTGGATTAGAAAATGATTAGAGTGGCGGAAACTCTAATGTTACCGTTGTTCCCTGATCTTTTTTGGAAGTAATGGTAAAGTTTATATTGTTTTGTTTAAAGATAATATTGGCCAACGAAAGTCCAACGCCGCTGCCTTTTATATCTTTTACATTTTTGCCTCTGTAAAAAGTTTGTTTGATAAATAATAAATCGTCTTCACTGATTCCAGTTCCGCGGTCTTCGATTATAATTTTAAGCTGATTACCTTGCTGAAGCAGACTTATTTTAATTGGGTTTCCGTTAGAATATTTGACAGCATTTTCGATAATATTATACAAAGCAATTTTAATTTCGTTGTTGTTTCCTTTTATGGAAAGCAGTTTGTCGTTTTCAACTTCAAGGGCGATTTGTATCGGCGAACTTTTGAGTTCATAAATATCTGGTAGTTGATCGTTTATGTCCCAAAGTAATTCATCGACTCTAAAAATTTCATTGAGTTCTGTATTGTTTCGAAGTCCCGAAAGCATCATGAGTGTATTCAAAGTATCTTCTATCTGATAGACGTTTTCTAATACTTTCTCAGACATTTCTTTGTATTCTGTACTTGTTCTGTCTTTTTGGGCAAATACTTCAAGATTTCCTGAAATTGCGGTTAAAGGCGTTTTGAATTCATGCGAAACATAATTGATGAAATTCTTCTGAATGGAAAAAGTGTCTGATAATCTGTTGAATAAGTTGTTGTAAGTTGCTACAAGTTCCTGAATGTCATCTTTCGTATCTGGAGTAACAATTTGTCGATCGAGAGATGAAGCCTGAATTTCATTTACTTGATCGATGATATTTTTTATGGGACTATAAGCCAAATTAGAAAGCACACGGCTTACAATATAAATAGTTATTAATCCAATGATTAGAACCATAATCATAATAATCTGTAGTCTATCGGTCATGGTTTTGAATTCGACATCGTTCTTTTTTACAAAAACAACAAAATCTCCTTGATTGTCATGATAATAACTTCCGAAATAGAAATGATGCTTTGATTTAAAGCTTAATTTTCGGTTTTTTCGAATATAATCAAGTCTTTCAGGATTTATATTGTTATCTGAAGTTTTGTCTCCATAAACAATTTGATTTCGTTTATCATAAACCCGTGTAATGATTTCTACCGAATTTTCTCGGAATTGCTGTCCAATTAACAAATGCTGATTTTCTGGTAATTCATCTTTCTCCAGATAAAAAATACCCGTTAGCAGACACGTTTTTTGAAGCTCATTATAAACAATTTTTTCGGAATAAGTATAGAATGAAAAATAGGTTATAATAGAAGCAATGACAAATACAACGCTAAAAGTCAAAGAAGATATTAGAGTAAATCGATTACGTATTCTCATGATTATTCTTTAAGCATATATCCTGTACCTTTTATGGTATGGATAAATTTATGGTTACGCTCGATTTTATTTCTCAGATACGACACATAAACATCAACGACATTGGTGTTGTTGTCATAATTAATTCCCCAAACGGCTTTTAATATCTGGGTTCTTGAAATTACCTTATTTCGGTTTTCCAATAAAAAAAGCAGGAGTTTATATTCTCTCGGAGACAAATCAATCAATTCATTATTTTCTGTAACCTTATGTTCTTCAGGATTTATAGTTAAACTTCCTAAATTATACAAAGTTGCTGCTTTGTCGTAGTTAAATTTAGTTCGTCTTGTCAAAGCATTAACTCTTGAAATCAATTCTTTAAAATGAAAAGGCTTAACCAAATAATCATCTGCGCCAGAATCTAAAGCATTAACCTTATCATCGGTGTCACTTAAGGCGCTGAGCATTAAAATAGGCGTATGATTTTTTTTAAAACGCATTAATTTAGTTAATTGAATACCGTCAATTCCAGGAAGCATAATATCCATTAAAATAATATCCCAAATATCGTGTTGGATAAGATCTCTGGCGATTTCTCCAGTCTCAGCAAGATGAACAGTAAAATTGTTTTCTTCTAATCCTTTTACTATAAAATCGCTGATGCGCTTATCATCTTCAATAAGTAAAACATTCATAAATGGTAAATTATAATGGTTGCTGTTTTGACTAAAACTGAAATGTGATAATCAAATTTTTAGATAAATTGTCTTGATAAAGATTCCCAAAAATAACATTTAATAAGTGAAGGAGATGTTAAATTGGAAAAATTGTAACATAATGGCTTTTCCTTGCAGTAGATTTTTAGGAGTAATGAACTAAAGAAAAGCTATCGTTGACCAATACAAACCCCACAATTTGGCCAGGCTAAGAGAAGTTGAAGCCACACCTCTAAATATTTGATTTTTATGGAGTGTCTTTATAACGAAAATAAGAATACAGCTAGCTGTATTGATATTTTTCGTAACATTACAATAAAAAAAATGAATACACTAACTACTATAAAAATCACATTCACTGTTTTATTTTTCCAGCAGATTGCCTTTGCTCAGGAAACCAAAAAAGAAACCGCACCGCCTCAATATACAATTGAAAACTGTGTCAATCATTTTGAATTAGACAAAGCGAAGAAAACCAAAGTCGGCTATCAATATTGGTTTGCCGATAAAGATTTTACTCAGGAAAACACCTTAAAAATGAGTATTGTTGAACCAGGAAAATCTACCCACGCGCCACATCATCATCCTGAGGAAGAATTTTTTTACATCTTAGAAGGAACAGCGGAATTCTATCTTGACGGAAAAACCAAAACGGCTGGCCCAAATACTAGTTTTTACTGTCCGCCAAATGCCGAGCACGGAATTAGCAATGTGGGAAAAACAGATTTAAAGTATTTGGTGATTAAAAAGGATTTGAGGTAGAAATTGAATAGAGATTTTTTACAAATTCAAAAACAGAAAAAACTATTTTGTTTTAAAATCAAGTATAGTATCCTTTATTAGTGTAACTTTTTCAAGTTGGTCTTTATATAGAAAATCAGAAACTATTTCACCTTCGATTTTTATTTTAAGATTGTTTTTGTCAAACTTTATTATTTTTAGTTTTCCTTTTGTTCCATATAATTTTACTATTCCGATTGCTGCGCCCCTCTGTAAGCAATAGGTATCGAAAATATCATCGTTTTGAAAAAAGTAAACCTCTCCAACTTTCAAAGAATCTGTTTTTAAGCTAAAGTAAAAATCGGTGCAAGAACGGGTATCTGCAATATCTTTAACGTTTTCATGACAATGTTGAATGGCATAAATGGTTTTGTTTCCCGAGCCAATTTCTTTATAGTTTTTTAGAAAACCGTCTACAGGAACCAACTCTGAGTTTTTATAAATAATAGAAGTAAATTCGTCATAAGAATTGTCTTTTATTTCAGTTTTATTTTCGCAGGAAAACAAAACAATCAGAAATACTAAAAGAAACTTTTGATTCATATTTTGGGATTTTTATAGCCGATAATGATAGTATAAACTTACAATTATTTTTAAGATTCAATGGCCTGCTTTAAATATTTCGTTATCAAGAGAGATTTGAAGTAAATTCTAGGCGAAGTCTCCGGATTTTATGTTTGTCCTAATGAAGCATTTATGGTATAAAATAAGGAACTAAGCTGACATGAATCTTATATAATTTTTGTTTTATTTTTAATAAAAAACTGAAATTCAATTAATTAACTTTTATTAAAGAAAGGTTTAACATCAGCTGTTTTCGCTGGCCGTATCAAATAACTAATTTTAGATAAATCAAATTTAGTAATGTTTAAATATTTAAAATTATGAAAAAGAATATAGCCATATTGGCCACAAACGGTTTTGAAGAATCAGAATTAGCATCACCTAAAGCTTATCTAGAAGAGCAAGGTTGGAATGCAGATATCATCAGTTTGAAATCAGGAACTATCAAATCCTGGAAAGACGGTAATTGGAGTAAGGAATATGATGTTGATGTGGTATTAGACCAGGCAAACGAAGCTGATTATGATGCTTTGGTTCTTCCGGGAGGAGTTATAAACCCTGATTTATTAAGAAGAGAAGAGAATGCGGTAAATTTTGTGCGTTCCTTTTTTAAAAGTAAAAAACCAGTAGCAGCTATTTGTCATGGTCCTCAAATTCTGGTAGATGCGGGTGTTTTAGAAGGTCGAAAAGTAACTTCATTCTTCTCTGTTAAAAACGATTTGAAAAATGCTGGAGCGCAATGGGAAGATTCAGAAGTAGTTGTAGACAACGGATTAGTAACCAGCCGAAATCCTAATGATTTGCCTGCTTTTAATAAAAAAATGGTGGAAGAAATCAAAGAAGGAATACATGAGCGTCAGACGGTGTAAAACGATTTATTGAGATGTATCAAATTACAAAAATGCAAGATCAACTTTGGTCTTGCATTTTTTTTAATGACAGGATCGCCCCGTACTAAATGATCGTGATAGACGAAGTAGATTGCTTAATCCTCAAGAAACATTTGAGGTGATTGATCTCAATCTATATTTTGAATAAACCAATTAATATAATCCGTTTTGATATTTTCAACTGTCACTTGTTTAGCTAAAAGAGAATTTTTTGGAATCATTTCTAATAAAGCTAAATTGACATTTAAATTCACTATTTCATTTGAATTATTAATTCGAATAGGCTGACCCAAAACAGTATTAAAATTCATTTTATAATTAGAACCAGAATAGTTTATTGCTGCAAAATTCCAAACATCAAAATAGACTATCCAATTATTGGTTTCGGGATTAATATTCTGAATGTATTTTTCAAAATTTTGAAAACTTTGGATTTCCTTAATCTTATTCTTTCCCGAGTCATTTCTAAAGCAGTAAAGTTTCTCTTGCTTCTTTGCAATTTTTATAATCTGCTTTTTTGATATTTCTTTTGAAATATTAGAATTGATAAAATCAATATTGAAATTATTACCGTTCTGATTTAATTGTTTTATTAAATTTTCCAGTACTGACTTTTCTATTTTTTTATTTGGAAATTGAAATACCGTATCTGAAACTTTACGATCGTTTTTCTTTGTTTGAGAATTGTAAGCATATCGATTAGAAATTGACTGAAATTCTTTTAAAACAAAAAAGTTTTCATCGAGAACGAATTTAAAGTTTTCTCTTTTTTCAAATTCGCCAGTTTTGCTAAAATTATAATGACCTATAGAATAGCTGATAACAAATTCTTTTTCAGGAATAACTTGCCCAAGTATATGGAAAGAAATCAAAAAAAATATAAAGTAAAACTTAATCATTGTTAAGTCGTTTTTCGATTGACGTGAATTACAATTGGATTTTGACTATCCATATCTCTTTTATTCCTACCAAACAAACCAATTTCTACATCATTTGTTTTTTCTGGTATTTCGCTTGGCGCTACATAAGTATACATACCGTATCCATGTCCTGAAATTACCCAGCCTTTATTTTTTCCTAAATTAGCCGTTCCAAAGTCTCCAGCAGAACCTCCTGCATAAACTGGCCCAAATTCTTTCATTAATTGTAGAGCTTCACTTTCTAAATCGCTAATTATGTCTGCATTGTCAAAAACGATATAAGTTCCATTTTTAAATAAAACCCAGTCTTGAAATTTCGGATTTATAGCGAGTTTAACTTTCAATATTAAATCGGAATCCATCATTTCTTTCGATTGTTCATTTGTAAAGTTTTTCCTTTCTGAATTATTACGGTTTGATGAAAGAAAAGACAAAAGAGAAGATATGATTTGGAATCGTTTCATTTTTATGTATAATTTTTTAGATTCATAAAAGAAATTGCTCTTATTCCTTTCCCCAAATTCGAGTATTCAAATCCAGTTCCTGCACTATATCCTGCATAAAACGCACAATCGAAAGATCGTCAGTAAGTAAATTAGGATCTAACAGCGAAGAATGAATTGGAGCTTCAAAGTAATTGTGAGACAACGGAAAAGCAATATACATTTTAGAGTGTATAAAAGAAATCGAAATTGTTTCGTCTGTTTTGTTGTTTAAATTCAGAATTCTTTCCATCATGGCTGGAGTCAGAATATATCTCGCTTCAATTTGGTTTCTGGAATAGGTTACAAATTTACTATCAAATTCAGTGTTTTCTAATTGAACCAAATCGGTGTTGCCGAAACTGAAGACATTCTTAGAAAACCAGGAACCAATAGAATCTCCAAAACTTTTTGGACGAACAATAGTTGACACATTAAAGTTTTTATTGAAATCGGCTACAAAAATAATTCCCTTAAAAATCGTATGCCATTCTGTGCGGGTTCCGTTTTTAGTATGCGTTTCGGTTTTGTACTCGGCATGTACTTCTGAGAACCAAAAAGCGGTTTTATCGGCTGTTCCGTTTACTAAATCTTGTGTCTTATAACGATCTGGTCTAGTGGTAAAAAGCTCGGAACTCACAAATTCATAATGTGGTAAGCCGCTTTGAGGTGTAATGGTCAAAGTTTCATTAATCTCTTTTAAAGCAGATCCAACCACATTAATTTTATAAGTGTTTTTATACTTTCTGGCATCATCATCTACTCTGTAATAGGTTATAATGCCAATGATAGCAGGAACCAAAGCTCCAAATATTGCTAATGTAGGAAAACGGATTAGAAAGCCAACAAGCAATACCAGTCCAGCAAGGCCAAGTAAGATATAAGCACTTTTGTAGGTTTCGGATATTTTTTTTCGGTCAATTTCTAATGTATTCAAAACCTCTTGCAAGGCTTTAGTACTAGTATTTTCTGAATCCATTAATTGTTAAAAAGCTCTTTTGCACTAATGTTTTTACGCTCTTCTTCTGGAGTTTCTAAAACATCGATTTTGGTATAATTCAACATGCCAGAAAATATATTTCCAGGAAACATCATAATAGCATTGTTGTAATCGGTTACGGCAGCGTTATAGGTTCTTCTTGCAGCAGCGATTTGTTCTTCGCTTTCTGTCCATGTCGATTGTAAGTTCAGGAAATTAGTGTTGGCTTTCAAATCAGGATAATTTTCAACCGTAACCATTAAACCTTTTACAGTAGTGCTTAATTCGGTATCCAAACTTGCTTTTTCAGTATCGGTTAAGGAACTAGAAGTAGCTTTTGCACGAAGTTCCACGATTTTTGTTAAAGTACTTTGTTCGTAATTCGTGTATTGTTTTACCACTTCTACCAGATTTGGAATCAAATCGAAACGTTTTTTCAGCATCACATCAATAGCAGAAAAAGCATTGGTTACTTGATTTCTTTTTCCGATAAGTGAATTATAAATTAATACACCAATAAAGATGAATGCAATAACTAGTATAACAATAAACATAACTTAAAATTTTAATAGGTTAGGAAGCAAATATATAGAAAAGGAAATAAGTTTTGTTCTTTTTTTTTGTAGGAAACAGTAATTGTGCAACAAAAAAAAAACAGCACTTGGCTGTGTACTGTTTTGAAGAGTTTGATCTAATTGTTACTGTAAAAAAAACAATATTTAATAAGTATCCTAAGCAATATTAGGTGTGTGTTTTTCGAAATAGTCAGATGCCATTTCTACAATTGCCTCTTTTGTGGTAAAGCTGTATTGTACGCCATGATCGAGCTTGTACGATTCTCCCATTTCTGGGTAATGTTCTTTTCCGTTTGCATGAAAAGAATCTGTAACGTTGACCCAAAGATTACTGTCCTGATCTTTAAAAGAGTAGAGGTCAGTATCAGACACAATAAAGATAGTCCCATTGTCATTGTCCAATATAGACGTGTATTTACTGCTGGTATAAGTGCCTAAAATACTAATATTATGATTGTATTTTTTAGACAGTAAGTCCGTGATTTTTTTTGTTAGTGGCATAACATGTGGATTTTTTTTGTCTTTGAAACTGTAAATTTAAAATTACGAAATTTATCGATTCAGCCACTAAAAGTTTTTTTTATATTAAAATAAGTTTTTTTTCAAGTTAAAAGAAGCATTCTTTTAGAGCTTAGAGTGTTAGCTTTCTAATTTTATGAAAGATTCAGACAAAAAAAGACAGCACCTATTAAAGTGCTGTCTCTTTGAACAAGTTGTAATTTTGTATTTTAAAACCAAATCAAAATTTTAAAATACCGCATTAAAAAT
Organism: Flavobacterium panacagri; assembly: GCF_030378165.1. Classification (NCBI taxonomy): domain Bacteria; kingdom Pseudomonadati; phylum Bacteroidota; class Flavobacteriia; order Flavobacteriales; family Flavobacteriaceae; genus Flavobacterium; species Flavobacterium panacagri. Next base: position 4,978,941 of record NZ_CP119766.1, on the reverse strand, counting down.
GCGTACAGTTTGGGTAACTACTAACAATAAAAGCGTAACGTAGGTTATTCCGTTTTTGAACCGCTTTTTTTGTGTCTTTGCTGGCTATTTACCAGTTAATTTTAATTAAAAGAGATATAAGTATCAATTTTACCAAATAATTTAGATTTAAACTTTTGATGGTTCAGATCGATTTTTTCTGTTTTATCACGGCCTTCGTAAAAGAATAATTTTTGGTTGACAATTTTGATTCCGTAGTTAGAATCAATAAATTTTCCAAAATAAGCAGCCGCTTTTTCCAGAACTTCTTCTCTGGTAGTAAAAATATATTTGATACCGTCTTTTCGGGTATATTCTTCTCCTGCTTTTGGATAATATTTTTTATCGTTGTAAATGAAAGATCTTGGCGTAGTGGACCAAAAATTGTTGTCTGAATCCTTGAATACATAAAGTGAATCGAACGAAACAGAAAACATGGTTCCATTCTTCGTATCTAATATAGAACTGAATCTGCCATCTAAATTATTGTTAAGAATAGAAATACGGGATTTGTATTTTTGAGAGAGTAATTCGATTACTTTTTGTATAGTCTGCATAACAATTGTTTTTAAGTACTATATTAATTTACGGATTATGTAAATTTAGGGTTTTAGTGTTTTTAAGTGTAGCTCTTAAAAGTTATAAAAACAATATAAAAAGTTTAAATTTAAGTAGTTATGATTTTATAAGAAGCTGTAAAAGAAGCAGCGAGACAAAGGAATAAAGGCTTTTCTCCTTTATGATTATACTTTGTCGAAATCATTCTTTAAATGTTATATTTGTTTTTACGTCTAAACTTATACTAAAAAAAATATGTCATTAACAGGTTCACTATACAAACTTTCAAACGAGGAATTAAAAAATCAGAGAAAGAATAAATTTTCGGAATTAGAATCCTTGAAGGAAACTGCAGATTTGAGTTATTTCGCAATTGATTTACTTGAAATATTAAATAAGTTTTCAGGACTTGGCAGTGAAGCAGTGGGCAAAATAATCCAAGGCAATAACTCATTTTCTCCCGAAGATGGTTATATAGGTTATTCAACTTCTGAAGAAGTTAAGAAAAACAAGGAAACAATATTAGACCAAATAACAATTGAAAGATTTTTGGAGTTTTGGGAAACAGGCGAAAAAGAAAATTATTCATTTACAAGACCTAGCCAGAAAGCCTTCATTTTGGAATATTTTCAAAACATTAAAGACGCTTATGAAATGGCCGTAAACGAAAATAAGGCATTAATTTTCAGAATAGGCTAAAAATTGTTTTTCTAAGGTAAATTAAACTTATTCTGAAATTGATTTAGGAGAATGCCCTTAGAACTGATCAATATTGTCATTAATAAATTTTTAAAAAAACTTTGTGTCACAGCGCCTTTGTGGAAAAAAAAACAAGAGAAACGCAAGCAGTAGCAAGGAACAAGCAACATCAGATTTTATAAAATTCTAGGTAAATCCTGTAAACCTCTCCATTTCTGAAAACGTAATTTTAAAGCTTTACTTTTTACGCCGATTATTATGGAAGATTTCGTTCAGGACGTTTTTAAACATTTAGAAAATTATTATTACAGTATTGTTGATCTTACGCCAAAATTTATTCTGGCTGTTGTTGTCATTCTGGTTTCGTGGTTCATTGCGACCCGCATTGGTATTTTTGCGGGAAACCGACTAAAAGCCAAAATGCACGACCGACTTCTGGCTGTTTTTATTGCCCGTTTAATCAAATCGGTTTTGATTATTATTGGGGTTTTGTTTATGTTTAAGATTATAGGTCTTGATGGAGTTGCGCAAAGCATGCTTGCCGGCGCGGGAATCTCAGCTTTTGTAATTGGTTTTGCGCTTAAAGACATTGGTGAAAATTTCCTTGCTGGAATTCTGCTGGCTTTTAAACGTCCTTTTAATATTGGCGATATTATAGAAAGCAACGGTGTAAAAGGCGAAGTCATCAACCTGAATCTGCGTGACACCGAAGTAAAGAGCGATTCTAAAATCATCTATATTCCCAATGCGCTTTTAATTAAAAATACACTCATCAACTACAATAGCGAAGGCTTTCTTTTACAGACTTTTACCGTTGGACTAGAATACGGTTCAGATTATCACCACGCCATTGAACTCGTAAAAGAAGTACTCCACAAAAACGAAGACGTAACCGACAAAGATTATGAAAACGCCGCGGTGATTACAGATGTTGCGGCAGCAGGTGTCATTCAGCTTAATATTCGGTATTGGGTAAAAACAGGGCCGCATGGTAAAAACTCCGAATGCCGTTCTAAAATTATTGCCGAAGTTTTGAATACTTTGAAGGAAAATGAGTTTGTTTTGAAATAAGGTCGAAAGGGACAAAGGGATAAAGTTGCAGAGTTTTTTTTCAAGTTTGATAGCCCTTTGATTGCTTGAGCGTCTCTTTATAGGGTAAACTTTTATTAATAATTGTCTTCAATAATATTAAAAGATTTTTTCCATATCCCGTCTTTATTTGTATAAAGTGCAAGACTTGAATTCCCATAACCTTTGTGACGATGCAAACTTGCAATATATATAAATGCTGTGTTATCACTTTTAATATATATAGGCTTCGAAATCATAAGAACCTGACTAGTCAGATCTTTATTGAGATATTCTAAAATATCCGATTTCTGAAGTAATTTACGATTATTAAAGTCCTTTTCTTGCCATTCATTTTTATATTGTTGTCGAATAGCTTTAGAAAGATATTCTAATTCTTCGCCAGTTAGTATAAGGTTTTCACTTTGAAAGTCTGGATTGGTTATGTATGGTTTTTCAAGAATCAATTTTAATAAATGTTCTACGTTTACAGAATCAATTTTTTTAGCAATGAAAGTTTCGCCTTTATTATTAAATGTTTCTTGTCTAATGACATCATTTAGTAAATCTTTTTTCATCATTTCATAGTTTCGCATTTGAGCAAAAGAAAGTGAAGTAAATAGAAATAAAAGTACCGATAACTTCATTTTAAACATTTATTAGATAATCAAAGATATGTTACTCAAAAGTATGCATAATTTTTTGTTTCCAGTTTGATTGTATTATTAATAGAATATTCTTTTTTGTAAAAATAACCTTTTATATTTAGCCTAAATTTCTTTTTATAAATAATTCTAAAACAAATGGCAACGGACGGAGTAAAAATAATTGATGGCGATTTAGCCCGCGATACTTACGAACGAATAATGGATTTGTATGACAGCGATGCAAGTATCGAAACTATCCAAAAAGAATTGCCATTTATAAAAGAGGATTATGGAATCGATTCTGATTTTTACCATGAAATATTCGTTACTGCCTATGCTCTTGCTTTTTGGGAAATTGGAGAACTAACCCCTGAAATTCATGATGAAGTAAAACGAGTTACAGACTTAAAAGCGGGAGTAAACGTTTGGACAGCGGAATGTGATGCTAATGAAGGCAAAAAAAGACAGAGAGAACTTGATAAATTGCTGAAGAAAATAAGTATCCCGAATGTAAAAGTTAGAAATAGAAAGAAATACAGAATCATTAAAAATCTCTATTTTCAACCCGATGATGTATTGACGTTTCAGCTTTCAGACCAAAATTACTATGCTGTGGTTTGTGCTAAAGTTACGCAGCAACGCGGACAATGTACATACGATTTAGTTGCCACTACTTATAAAGGCAAAGACAAACCAACAGTAGAAGACTTAAAATCCTGTTTTATTGCTGGACGAAAAATTGGTTCAGGCTACGATTGGAGAACAATGCTAGAATATCAGCCAGGTGTTGATGAAATTTGGAAATATCTTAAACAAGATGGCATTTTCTTTGGCTTGCCATATCATTTGGTAACCCATAGAGATATTATAAGTTTTAAAGATAAATTTGAAGTGATAGGAAAACTAAAAATCAAGGAAAGTTTTAAAAGAGATGGTGGTTACGGTTACGAATCTTCTTTTGACCGATTTGAAGATATTTTTAAGGATTTGGATCATCATATGCATGTTTTTAGGGAACAGAAATATCCTGTGACACTTCTATGTGAGTTTTAATAAAATATATTAATTTTCTTACTTTTTTGTTGTTTTTTACGTATATTTGAAGTTCTTAAATCTTCACATTAAGACAACATAAAATTTGCCCTCGTGCTATGTAGTAAAGCTCCGAAAGGACTTTGACGCCGTGAAGAAGCGTAAGACTGCTAAGGTATGAGGGTTTTTTCTTAAATTCTTCACTTTATGAAAAACAACACCCTTTCCAAAGAAGCCGAAACAAGGCTGATTGATTTTTTTAACCACATCATAGATCCCGAAGATATGGCTAAAATCTTAAGACAAGTAAACTGCATTTTAGCTCTCGGCGTAATGCGACAACACGAAACCCTCCAAATTGGACTAACAAATTTTGAAGACAATTATTATTGGCTCAATGAATTGGCGGAAATTTTGAATCCTTATTTGAGTGAGGAGTAAGGTTTATTAAAATGGAAAAACCTCGATTTTTTTTTTAAGAATCGAGTTTTTTATTTAAATGCGATAATCTTTTTCAAGTAATGATTTTATATCAGCGAACTCTTCTATGTAATTATTCCTTACTTCCTTAAAATCCTTTGAATACTGACCGATTATCGTTTCCTGTGAAGGCTCATAATCCAGATTTTCTAAATGATAAATTCTGACATGAGATAATATTTCGTCTAAATTTTGTAGTGAAAAATAATCACTTTCTTCGTCCATTTTTAAAATTATGTTTTCGATATGATTTATTAAAATATTTTTTACTTCATCTGAAATTATAAACTCATTAAAATCAAGAAAGGCAAACATGTCTATAAATATATTATCGATGTTTTGCACGAGCTCCTTTTTTAATTCAATAAAATCTTTATCATCATTTTTAAGTTCGTTAAAGAGGAAAATATAAAATACTAACAAAAAGCCATCTTTGACCCAAAGCGATCCATATTTGTATTCTAATTTACTTTCAGAAGGCATACATTATTGATTTTAATACACTAGAATGTTATTTGTAAAAATCAAATTTATAAAAAGTTTACCATTTTTCTAATTCTCTTTGGCTGTCGTTTTTTTGAAGTTCAAGAATAGACTTTTCGACCCCGAAGATATTGCTAAAATACTAAGACAAGTAAACTGCATTTTAGCTCTCGGTGTAATGTGACAACACGAAACCCTCCAAATTGGACTAACCAATTTTAAAGACAATTATTATTGGCTCAATGAATTGGCGGAGATTTTGAATCCTTATTTGAGTGAGGGGTAGGGATTGTGAAATTGAAAAACCTCGATTTTTTTAAGATCGAGGTTTTATTATTTCTATCGTTGTTTAGATTTAACAATATCATCTTTAATGCATCGTAAAAAAAGATATATTTTACAATCCTAATAATTTATCTGTTTTATTATCTTCATTTTTTAATTTTGCTTCTAAAAATTCTATTTTTTTATCGATTTCGTTTTTAAAATCTCTTATAATTTCAACGATTCCATTATCTATTAAGATTTTTTTTAATTCCTTAGTCATTTTTACATCGCCTTTTGTAATTTTTTTGTTTGCTATATAGATTTTTAATTTTTCTTCTAAAACAGTATTTCTACAAAAATGTGCAAATTTTATGTAAGTGTAAGCTTTTGTAAATTGTAATAATTGGGTGCGGAAATTTACCGTTCTAAATATTATAAATTCTTTATTGTCTTCTGAAGATTTATCTACAAAATTATCATACATAATTCCTCCATTTATTAACTCCATATATTTATCAAAAAGAAGCAAGTCGTCTTTAATATCCAAGATTGATGAATAGTTTTCTAGTTGAGGAATAATAAAAAAGGTAGTAAATCCTTCTTCATCAAGTTCGTTGCAAATACTCCAAAAGTTAAAGCTTTGATCATTACTTGAATTTACTAGAGTTGATTGTAAATTCTCATAGGCTTTCCTTTTTTTTTCTATATTTAATTTTGATATAAACTGGCTGCAAAATATTCTTGAATGGATCTGTGAGGAAAATTATATTCAAAACCATCTTTTACTATAATTGAAATAGGTGTCACTAAATCATAAATTAGATTTTCAATATTGCATTTAATATCTAAATACTTTATAACATCGGCTAGTTTATCTGTTAAAAATTCATTTGTAAACACAATTTTACCTTCAATTAATGTTAGGTAGGAAAAGACATTTAAAATACGTTCAAAATCTTCTCTTTCAAATTTAGTAAGCTTTTCTCTGGGAAAACTATTTTTTGTAATTCCATCATGTTTAGAATAAAGTGTGTCAAATACATTTCTATAAAAAGAGCTTTTGCGTGAAGGAATTTCCGGATGACTCTCAAATGCGACAATGAACATAGAAAGTAATAAGGGATTTTTTAAATAATGAAGATAAGCCGAGTTTTTTTGCTCTTTAATAATTTCAATAATCCTTTGTCTTCGCTCTTGTGATTCAACAATTTTTTTTATAAAACCTTCTACATCATATTTTGTTAAGGGTTCAACAAAAAAATCATGGAACCTTGAGAAATTTTCTGCACCACTTCCAGGTCTAGTTGTTATTAAAAAAGAGTTTTTGGAATAAGAGTCAATAAATAAGTCAATTTGACGATTGATTTCCATTTTTTTTTGTAGAAAAAATTTCATCATATCCATCTAATAAAAACAAGAAACTTCCATTTTTTAAGGCTCTTTTTAAAATACGTTCTGAAGGTTTGGCAGATAATTTTAATGTCTTTTCAAATATTAATCTTTCAAGATCACCTCCATAATCATTTATAAATCGTAGTTCAACTAAAACTGGAATTTTAAATTGTGAGATGATTGATGTCAAAAAAACATGCTTTACTAAAGTTGTTTTTCCGCTGCCAGCAGATCCAATAATAGTTACATATTTATAATTTTCAAATATTTTGTTTAAATCATTAAAATTTGATGATAGATTTTTAAATTTTGCTTTGATCGGATAATATATTTTATAAAACTCAACTTTTTCTCCTCTGTGTATGAATGTATTAGTGAAATAATATTTGTCAGTTTGATCAGTTAAATAATCTTTTAGTCCAATTTCTAGCAGATTATCCCATTCATCATTAAGAGTTTTGTAAGAGTCAATTATCGGTTTTATTAAGTTACTTACTTCTAATTTCTGATCAATCATAATTTTTTGATTAAAGTTATTTTATATATAATCAAATATATTTAATTTGATTACAATTATGATAAGTAGTTTTACCTGATAGCACGCAAAATTGAATTTTCAAAAGAAAACAAAAAACAGCCCCCAAATTCATGAAGGCTGTTAAGGCAAATTTAAAAATTTGCACTCCTAAGAATGCGTACAGTAATTGGTAATCACTAAAATGAAGACAAACGCAGGTTATTCGTTTATGATATCGCCTTCCTTAGTTTCTTCGCTGGCAATTTTTACCAGTTTATCGTTTGGAGTCAAATCGCCAAATATTTCGATTTTATCGTCGATTTCTCTTCCTTTTTTAATTTCAACTCTTGTCGCTTTTTTGTTTACAACTTTCACGACATATAAACCTTCAGCAGAACTCACCACTGCCGATTTTGGTACTACAAACGTACTGTCTTTCGCGTTAAGCGGTAACAAAACTTCGGCAACCATTCCTGGTAATAAGTTTCCTTTGGTGTTGTAAACGTCCATTTCGACTCTTTCAGAACGCAGTTTTAAATCTAATGCGCCAGACATTCTGGTAATTTTAGCTTTAAAGTTATCTGGAAGCGATTTTACATTAAAAGTCATTTCGTCGCCTGGATGTAAATAACCAGTATACAATTCTGGAACAGAAACCGCCAAACGCAATTTGCTTTGCTCCTGAATCGTTAACAATGGCAAATCGGAACCTTTTCCTGCTGGGCCAACAAATGTTCCTAAATTCACATTTCTTGCCGCTACAACACCGTCAAAAGGAGCGCGAATTTCAAGATAACCTCTCATAATCGAGATTTCTTTATGCGCGGCAATTGCGGCCTGATATTGTGCGTAATCAGAATTCTTTTTGCCGCTTGCCATTTCTAAGTCGTTTTTAGAAATTGTTCCTTCCACTTTGCTCGTTTCGTACAAACGGTTGTAGGTGCTTTTGCTGGTGGCGTAAATCGCTTCCATCGATTTTAATCTCGATTCGGCTGCAGCCAATTGCGAACTAATTTCAGGCGCTTCCAAAACAATTAAAAGCTGTCCTTTTTTTACTTTCGTCCCAATATCAACTTTTAAAGTTTTGACGAAACTGCTCACTTTTGCGTATAAATCTACTTGCTGAAACCCCGTTAATTCGGCTGGTAAACGCAGTTCTGTCGTTAGTTTTTCTTTTTCTAAAAGAAACGTCTCCACTTTTGGCTGAATTTCTGGCGCAGCTACTTCTTCTTTCTTAGAATTACAGCTGTTCAGGAAAAATAATGCTGCTACAAACAGCGGGCTATATTTTATAATTTTAGTGTTCATTTTTTGGTTTTATATAATGAATATGTTTTAATCCGTTGCGTGTATTTTTTTTAAACACATAGAAACATAGTTTTCGAAGCTTTAAAAAAGGCGTTTCACTAATTTAAATGCACATAGTTTAGCTATGTGTGGAAACTTGTTTCTTCTTCTCTCTTTTTTTGACATAAAATTCTATGTTTCTATGTGTTTAATTTTTAATTACACGACGATGTGACTTTCAACTTTATGACTTTCCAGCTTTCGACTTGCTTATGGATGAAATATAATGGATACTTTCTTCGTCTTCAGGATCTAAAGAAACAGATTGTGTCGTTGTTTTAGCTTGCGCCCAGGCAAATATCTGAGGCAGGATTAATAATACGGCAAAAGTAGAAAATAATAAGCCGCCAATAACCGCTCTTCCTAACGGAGAAACCTGATCGCCTCCTTCGCCGTGTCCAATTGCCATTGGTAACATACCTGCAATCATCGCAACCGAAGTCATGATGATTGGACGAAGACGCAGCGCCGCCGCTTCTCTAGCAGATTCTAAGGCGTTTCCGTTTATTTTTCGAAGTTGTTCGGCATTCGTAACCAATAAAACGGCATTCGCAATCGAAACCCCAACCGACATGATGATTCCCATATACGATTGTAAGTTAAGCGTAGAACCGGTAATCGTAAGCATTAATAAGGCACCTAAAACTACGGCAGGAACCGTTGTTAAAATAACCAGCGAAACTTTGAACGACTGGAAATTAGCAGCCAACATTAAGAAGATTACAAATATAGCAACCAATAATCCAGATTGTAAACTGCTTAATGTTTCAGTCAATACAGTACTTAATCCAATAGGCGTTATGAACAAACCACGCGGTAATTCACCTAATGAACTAATGGTTTTACCAACATCTTTTGTAGCCGTTCCTAAATCGGTCTGGTTAATGTTGGCTGTAACAGTAATGTATGGCATGGCTCCTAAATTGTCATTTTCGCCGCTTACATAAGTAGGCGTAATTTTAGCAACGTCACTCAAAACGGGACGAATCGAATTTTTTAGCACCGGAATTTCTCCAAGATCCGTTTTGCTTTTCATTTTGTTCAAAGGCACTTGAACCTGAACGCTATACGATAAACCAGCTTTCTCATCGACCCATGTATTTTTTTCAGTATATCGAGAAGATGAGGTCGAAGCTACTAATGAACGTGAAATGTCATTCATATCCACTCCTAATTCGGCTGCACGGGTTCTGTCAATATCAATATTCATGGCTGGATAATGAATAGGCTGACCAATCTGTACGTCTCTGAAATACGAAATCGCTTTTAGCTTATTTACAATTTGAGTCGCATACAATTCGTTTCGTTTTTTATCTTTTCCAGCCACTCGAATTTCGATTGGAGTAGGAGAACCTTGACTTAACACTTTATCCGTTAATTCGATTGGTTCAAAAGATAGTCTTGTGTCTGGCAATACTTTTTTAATTCTGTTTCTAAAATCATCTTTAAAGTCATCCATATCCAAATGAATGTCTTTTAAACTCACCTGAAATACCGCTTCGTGAGAACCTGCCATAAATAGGTAAATCGGGTTGATAGAGAATAAAGACGGGTGCTGCCCCACATATACAGATGAAATTCCGATATGTTCTTTGCCTACCATTTTTTCTAATTCTTTTAAAACAATAATGGCTTGTTCTTCTGTTCTTTCCAAACGCGTTCCGTCAGGAGCACGCATTCTCAGCTGAAACTGACTGGAGTTAGTTTTTGGAAATACATCTTTTCCAATAAAGTTGATCAAAACAATTGCTAAAAGAGTAGCTGAAACTAGATAAATAACAGTAGTTATTTTTTTGTGGACAAATAAACGGTCTAAAGTTCGCATGAAACGAATCTTAAAACGTTCAAAAGGACTAATTTTTCCGTTATTGTTTGTGTCTTCTCTTTCTACGTAACCTTTCTTCTGCGTAATCAGATTTTGTTCTGATTCCGGAGTTAGACCGCTGTCATTAAATTCAGCTTCGTCATCTGTAATTTCTGGGCCGTGTTCGTGTTTTTCATGTCCTTTCATCATCCAGTTGGCCATTACAGGAACAAATGTCTGCGAAAGCAAGAATGAAATTACCATTGAGAATCCAATTGCTAAAGCCAAAGGCAGGAACAACGCTCCAGGAATACCCACCATAGTAAAGGCTGGTGCAAATACGGCAAGGATACAAAGTAAGATCAATAATTTAGGTAGAGCAATTTCCTGACAGGCATCCCAAATGGCGAGTGCTTTTGGTTTTCCCATGTCGAGATGCTGGTGGATATTTTCAATCGTTACCGTACTTTCGTCCACCAAAATACCAATTGCCAAAGCCAATCCTGATAATGACATTAAGTTGATTGTCTGTCCGAATAATTTCAGGAATAAAACCCCAGAAATAATCGAAATAGGAATCGTCATAATTACAATTAACGCTGCACGACGGTCTCCTAAGAATAATAAAACCATTAATCCAGTAAGAACCGCACCGATAATTCCCTCAGTAATCAAACTTTTAACCGAATTGATTACATAAACCGATTGGTCAAATTCATAGGTAATGTTTACATCTTCAGGAAGTGTACTCTGAATTTTAGGAAGTTCTTTTTTCAATTTCTGAACCACATCCCAAGTCGAAGCATCACCCGCTTTTGCAATACTAATGTAAACCGAACGTTTTCCGTTTACCAAAGCATAACCTGCAGTAATGTCGGCACCGTCTTTTACGGTTGCCACATCACCTAATTTTAAGTTTTGAACACCGCCTTTGAAAATCGGAATCTGCTCAAAATCTTTCACTTCTTTAATCGTATTATTAGTTGGCGTAATATAATTGATGTCACCCATTCTCATATTTCCAGAAGGAGCCGTCTGGTTGTTCAAACGAATCGCTTCTACAATCTGATCTGGTGTCATATTGTGAGAACGCAGTAAATCTGGATCTACGTTAACCTCAATAGTTCTTGGGCTTCCGCCAAAGGGAGCCGGAGATAATAAACCGGGAATTGCAGTAAAGGAAGCACGAACATAAACGTTGGCTAAATCCTGTAATTCGTTGTTAGAACGTATTTTACTACTCAAAACCAACTGTCCGATAGGAAGTGAAGAAGCATCAAAACGAATGATAAACGGAGGCTGTGTTCCTGGAGGAAAAGCCGCTTGGATTCTGTTCGAAAGCGCACTTAACTCGGCAGCTGCCTGAGCCATGTTGGTTCCTTCATAATAGGTTAATTTCATAATCATTAACCCCTGAATATTTTTGGTTTCTACGGATTTGATACCGTTAGAAAAAGGTAAAACGTTTACGTAGTTTTTGGCAAAATAAGCCTCCATCTGGTCTGGCGTATAACCTCCAAACGGATGCGCAATATAGATAACCGGCAAATTCATTTTCGGTAAAATATCTACTTTAATGTCTTTGATGGCACCGATTCCGAAGAAAAATAGACCCGCAACCAATACTAAAATAGAGATGGGTTTGCGGAGTGCAAAACGTATTAAATTCATTTGGATCTATAGTTAAAATTCATTTATAAATAAGTCAAAATTACCTGTCGCAGCGACTTTCAGTAAAAACGACTGCCATACATTGTTGTTGACAATATCACGGTCGATTTCGGCACGGTTTAAGACATACATGGTTTGTGTTAAATCGGTTAAATCGGTTAAACCGTTTTTGTACAAAGTCGATTTCTGAAGGTAAGCTCTTTTGGCTGCATCAACCTGAATTGGCGCTTCGGCATAATTTTCCAAAGTAATTTTGATCTTGTCTTCGGCAAAGTTCAATTGCGATTTTAATTCTCTGTCCGCCTGATTGTATTCTTCCTGCAATCCCTGAGAAACAAATTTCTGAGCCATAACTTGTTTGCTGGAACGAAATGGAGTAGTTAAATTCCAAGTAATTCCAACTCCAATTAAATAATTGGTACGATCCGGATTTACACCATCCCAGTAATTTCTAGTAAAGGCAGTCTGGTCTGTAGCATAAGACGAATCAAATCCTGAAGCTCTGGTTTGTAAAACTCCAAAAGCACTCATGGTTGGATAATAGAAACGTTTGTACAATTTAACCTGCTGATTGCTGTAGTCGATTTTCGTTTTGTACAATTGTAACAATGGATGAAGACTGTCATTCGCAGCATTTCCTTGAATCAATTCTTTTGGAATCTGCGTTACAAAAAGGGTGTCGGTAACAAAATCCTGCGGTGCAACACCCATTAAATCAACTAATTTATTGTTTTGTTCCTTAACGAAATTTCGAGCTAAGTTTAAAGCAATTTTAGCTTTAGAAACTTCGGCTGTAGCCAATGTAGAATCGACTCCTGCCAATAATCCGTTTTTAACTCTCGCAACAGCCGTCTTTTTGAAGACTTCTGCGCGGTCTAAGTTTTTCTGTTGTGAAATCAATAATCTCTGGCTTGCCAATAAATTTAAATAAGCAGCCGAAATTTTGATTTCCTGCTGGAATTTCTCCTGCTGTAAATCTTTTTCTTTAGCCTGAACATCAATTTTAGATAAATTGATTTTTTCCTGTGTTTTTCCGAAAGTGAAAAAATCCCAGTTCATGTTGACTAAATAAAGTGCACCAAAAGCCGAATTCCAGTTTTGTTCCGGAAGGGGCAGACCTGATGAAGCAACTCCTAAACCTCCAAATCCGTAAAGCGGTCCGTTTTGTCCGTTTACAGTTCCGTAATCCTGCTGCGCCGATAAATTCAGGTTGGGCAGATAATCACGACGAGATTGTTTTAGAGTTTCCTTTGATGCATTGGTGTAATTGTTTTTTGCTCGGATGGAACCGTAATTTTCAAGTCCTGTTTTTACTGCTTCTTTTAAAGACAGGGTTTGAGAATAACCAATTGAGGCAAAAATCAATAAAAATAAAATGGTAATTTTTTTGAAATACATAAACTCAAGGTGTGATATAAAATGTTTTTGATGAAACAAATTTATTTCTCTTACCCTGATAAAAGTCAGGTTAAGTGATGTACTGCACTAGTAAATGACGAATTGAATTGGTCATTTTTACGAAATATAACTTAAATATTTGTTCGAACTTTGTACCCTATTTGAAAATTAAGAATGAATAAAAGAATCGATAACATATTGGACAACAAATGGTGGCAGGAAGTAGCAGTTGTCCTTTTTTCATTTACAATTTATACCTTGAAAAATGATTGGATGTTATTCAGTTCCTTCATTTCTATTGCTATGGGTATATTTTTCTATTGCATTTTGTACATGCATGCCCAGTTTAACCGCTTTTTTCTGCTTCCAATTTTGTTTAAAGCCAATAAACCTTTTACTTACATTATTCTGACGCTTTTTGGAGTTTTTGTGTTTTCAGTCATATTGTATGAAATTACAATGCTCGATATGTTTGCCAAATGCCATTTGTATCAAAACTCGCATCAAAGAAGTTATGCGTATCAATTAGCGAGTGTTTTAGGGACTTTGGTCTGTATTCTGAGTCCGATAATTGTCTTTAAGTTTTATCGAATCCATAGAAAACAAACCGATGCGGCTTTATTGTTTAATCAAATGCAGTTGAACTCTTTGAAAGGACAATTAAATCCGCATTTTCTTTTTAATACTTTTAATACGCTTTACGGAATCAGCCTTCAGTTTCCAGACAGAACACCGGATTTGATTATGAAAGTTTCGCAGTTAATGCGTTATCAATTGGAAAGCAACGGTAAACAATGTGTATCTTTAGAAGACGAACTGGAGTTTATCAACAGTTATGTGCAGCTGGAAAAAGAAAGAGTAGGCTATCGTTGTGATATTGCTTTTGAAAGTAATGTGGACAACGAAAATGCGTATAAAATTTCGCCGATGTTATTAATCGCTTTTATTGAAAATGCTTTTAAACATGGAACCTGCGCAATTGAAAACTGCTTTGTAAAAATTAATATCACTGTTGAAAATGGATTGTTAAGTCTTCATGTGACGAATTCAATTCCGAAGAAAAATGATGTGATTTCGACTAAAATCGGTTTGAAAAATACCATAGAACGTTTGAACCTGATTTATGGAAAAGATTATAAATTGGATATTCAAGATGATAAAAAGACCTACGTTGTAGATTTGGAAATACAGCTTAAAAAGTTTGTAGGATGAGAGAAACCAAAAAATGTATCATTGTAGATGACGAACCTGCTGCGCATTATGTTTTGGCGAATTATATCAAACAGAACCCGCAGTTAGAGTTGGTTTTTCAAGGCTATAATGGTATTGAAGCTATGAATTTCCTTCGCGAAAACACAGTAGATTTAATGTTTTTGGATATCAATATGCCTGAGATTTCAGGTATGGAATTGCTTAAAATTCTGCCAACACATCCTAAAACTATTCTAACAACAGCTTATTCTGAATTTGCTCTCGAAAGCTACGATTATGGCGTAATTGATTATCTGTTGAAACCTATTTATTTCCCGAGGTTTTTAAAAGCAATTGACCGCTTTTTTGCAACAGAAAATGCAAAGAAAACAGAAGAAGCTATTATCAATTCTGTCAGTGTAAAAGTCGATGGCTATTTTATTGAAATAGAATTAGATCAGCTTTTATATGCACAAAGTTTTGGCAACTATGTAAAGTTGCATACCACAAAACGTACTTATTTGGCGTCGATTACGACAACTGAATTTGAGAAATGTTTGCCAGAAAAGAATTTCATGCGTATTCATAAATCTTATATTGTAGCATTAGACAAAATTGATGCAACAGAAAAAGATTTTGTCGTAATTAAAAATGAAAGAATTCCAATTGGCATCACTTATAAACGAGAATTAACTGATAGACTAAAAAAGTTAGAATTGTGATTGTAACTTAAGGTAACGGTTTGATTTTTAATATTAAAAAACGTTCTTAAAAATTTTGTTCCCTTCATTTGTACGTCATTAAAAAGTAGTACTTTTAATACGTTGTTTGAAGTTTAATTTAAAAAAGAAACTATGAAAAACGTGTTTTTGATTTTGACTTTTTTATGCAGCAGTTTTTTAATTGCGCAAGAAGGAACCAACATGAAAAAGGTAATTACACCACCAGAACAGGTGAGACTTGCTTTTGAAAAAGAATATCCTGGTAAAGAAGCTGTTTGGGCAGAAGAATATGTAGGAGATGATAATGACGAGATTCGATATGAGGCACGATATAATGTAGACAACAAAACGAAGGCACTTGCAATCTATGATAATTTAGGTAATATGAAAGCTTATGAATTGCAGATTCCTTTAAGCCAGTTACCAGTTAAAGCACAGGCCTATCTAAAGAAAAATTATCCAGCAAAAGCTATTCGAGAAATAGCCGTTGTAGTAGATTATAAAAAAGTGACTACCTATGAAGTTGGAATAACAAAAGATGCTAAATTTTTTGATATTCAATTTGATAAAGACGGTGGTTTTGATGTAATTATTGAAAAAAATTAAATAAAAAGTAGGAAAATACTT
Organism: Flavobacterium panacagri; assembly: GCF_030378165.1. Taxonomy (NCBI): domain Bacteria; kingdom Pseudomonadati; phylum Bacteroidota; class Flavobacteriia; order Flavobacteriales; family Flavobacteriaceae; genus Flavobacterium; species Flavobacterium panacagri. Next base: position 4,963,020 of record NZ_CP119766.1, on the reverse strand, counting down.
TTATTTGTTTAGTTTTACGTTTTTATTAGAAACTAATCATGAGAACAATTATTCTATTTTCTATTTTTATTTATAGTAGTTGGGCAGCAGGGCAGGGAGCAAGTATTGTGCCTCCAGATATTGTCATTAGTACTTTTGAAAAACAATATCCCAAAAAGAAAGCTATTTGGAATGTGGAATACAGCGGTAAAAACGATGATATAATTTTTGAAGCTAAATTTAGTCAGCCTCCAAAGTTAGTAGCTTATGCGCAATATGATGAAAATGGAATTTTTAAAGTTTATAAAGTGCAGACTCCATTATTAAAATTGGTTAAAAAAGCACAAGTCTATTTAAAAACGAATTATCCTGTAAAGTCTGTTAAACAGGTCTTTTCTGTAGTAGATAATGTAGATAAAAAAAGATACGAAGTAGGAGTAATTAAAGATTCAAAGTTCTATAATTTAATTTTTGATCAGGATGGCGAATTTCTAAAGAAAGTACAAATAAAATAAAACGGCTTACTAATTCAAATTATTTTTGAAACGACAAACCCGATAAGTTTTTAATGCTTATCGGGTTTTGTTTTTTATAGTTTTTTGTTTCAGTTTTAAAGTTTCAGGTTGATATTCTTTGTGTTTTTAACCGCAAAGGGCTCAAGTTATTTAAAGCTATATGTAGAAAACTTTGCGAACCTTGCGTAAACCTTAGCGTTCTTTGCGGTTAAAACTGAAACCTTGAATCCTGAAACTCCATTACAACATCATTCCACCAGATGCTTCAATTCTTTGAGCGTTTATCCAACGAGCATCTTCAGTACATAAAAAGGCAACAACACCGCCAATATCATCTGGTAATCCTACTCTTCCTAAAGCGGTTACTGAAGCAATCTGTTGGTTCATTTGTTCGTTGTCACGAACTACTCCGCCACCGAAATCAGTTTCAATAGCACCTGGAGCAACAATATTTACTCTGATTTTTCTAGCGCCTAATTCTTTTGCCTGATATTTAGTCAAAGTTTCCATTGCGCCTTTCATAGAGGCGTAAGCAGCGTAACCAGGGAAAGAGAATCTTGCTAAACCAGTTGAAATATTTACGATTCCACCTCCATCATTCATAAAGTTTAATCCTTTTTGCGTTAAGAAAAATGGTCCTTTAAACTGAATATTAGTCAATTGATCAAATTCAGCTTCTGTTGTTCCAATAAAAGAATTATGAATTCCGATTCCGGCATTGTTTATCAAAAAGTCGAATTTATCAGTTTTAAAAGTACTTTTTAAAGTTGATTCTATTTCTTTATAGAAAGCATCAAAAGTTTTTGATTCAGCAACATTTAATTGTAAAGTAGCCGCTTTTTGACCTAAGTTTTCGATTTCTTTTACCACCAAATCAGCTTCTTCTTTTTTGCTGTTGTACGTTATGATTACGTCAATTCCTTTTTTAGCAATCGCAATTGCCATGTTTTTTCCTAAACCTCTGCTGCCGCCTGTAACCAGAGCTATTTTTGTATTTACTGCCATTTTTTTTTAATTGTTTATTGTTTGTTGTTTATTGTTTATTGTCAGTCTGAGCGAAGTCGAAGACATTTAATACGATTATTTTTAAAACACATAGAAACATAGATTTTTATTCTCTTTTAAAGATTACAGAAAGAAACTAGTTTCTAACACATAGCTATGTGGATTTATGTGAGTAAAACGCCTTTATAGACAAAGCGAAACTATGTTTCTATGTGTTTAAAATTAAATGTTAAAGATTAGAATGCATCGCATTAAAATGATTTCTCAACTCTTCTGCGCTTGCGTTTAATCTTGTTTCGCTGGTTCCAAAAGTAAGTTCTGATCTTCCTTCTTTTAATTGTTCAAAAATAGATTCGATAAAACTGCTTACGCTTGGATGTGCGTCGTGAAGACCAACTCCGCCTAAATCTGTATTTAAGGCTGGTGGAATAATTTCAATTACTTCGATATTTTTTGCTTTTAATAAATGACGAAGTGAAAGTGTAAATGATCTAAAAAAAGCTTTTGTAGCCGAATAAACTGGAACCTTTGCAAAAGGAGAGAATGCCAGCCCTGAAGTCACATTCATTACTGTCATTAAAGATTTTAACTGAATAAATAAAGAAGTTAAATGCAACGGAGCTTCAATATTAGTATTGATTTCTGCCTTCATGCTTTCGTAAAAATCAGCATCTGTTATCGATTTCCAGTTTTGAATTCCTGCATTGTTGATTAGTACGTTTAGATCAGGATGATTTTCAGAAATCCATTCATAAAGAGCTATACGTTCTGTTTCAATAGATAAGTCACAGACTTTTGTAATTATAGAAGGAAACTTTGCTTTAACGTCGTTTAAAACTGATTCTCTTCTGCCGCAGATGATCACGGTATTGTTTTCCTGAATAAATCGTTCGGTAAGTCCAAGTCCGATACCGCTTGCACCTCCAGTTATCAGTATTTTGTTGTTTGATAAATTCATCTTTTCGTTCTTTTAATTTGATGAGACAAAGGTAGGAGCAAAGCAGATGTGGGGAATTGTAAATATCAAATCGATGTTTGCGAAATTCAAATCAAAGTGGTTTGGAATTCCAATTCTTTAAGTTCCAAATTCCAAAAACTTTGTGGAGCTTCTTGCGAAGATCCCTCGTTACTCGGGATGACAAACTGTATGGTTACAGCTCGTAAAACTTGAAACTTGAAAAAAAAAAACTAACTTCTAAAAGCTAAAGGCGTCAAGGAAGTTTGTTTTTTGAAGAAATTAGAAAAATGCGCTAATTCTTCAAAACCAAGTGAATAAGCGATTTCAGAAATATTCCAATCTGTCTGCTTTAAAAGTATTTTGGCTTCGTTGGTTAATCTTGTACTGATTAATTCTGTTGTGGTTTTTCCAGTGTTTTCCTTTAAAACCTTATTTAAATGATTTACATGAACAGCTAATCTGGCGGCAAAATCTTTTGCAGTTCTAAGTTCTAATCTTTGATTCGGAGATTCAATTGGGAATTGTCTTTCTAATAATTCAGCAAATAAAGAAGAAACTCTTGCAGCCGAATTGTGTTTAGAATATAAAGCAGTTATAGGCTGTAGTTTTTGCCCAAAGTGAATTAGTTCAGCAACATAATTTCGGATTAAATCGTATTTATAGATATAATCTGAATTGATTTCTTTTTGTATCTTTTTGAAGATCAAAGCCACTTCTTCGACTTCTTCATCTGATAATTGAAAAATGGGATAACCGTCTGAAGCAAAAATAGGCAGTTCGTCCAAATCAATACCGCTTTTGCTTTTGGATAAAAATTCGCTGGTAAATACGCAAAACTGTCCGCCTTGATTGGTGTCTTGTGGTAAATAATTATACGGAATTTTTGGTGTTGCAAATAACAATCCCTGCTTTTCAATGTCGATTATTTTATCGGCATATTCAGCTCTGTTTTTTCCCCTAATTAAACTGATTTTGTAATAAGCTCTTCTGTCATAAGGCATTCCAGGTTTTCCTTTCATACGTTCCAAAAGCTCCTTAATATCAAAAACATTAAAATGCCCGATTTCTTTCTGAATGTCATTTGGTAATAGGGAAGTAGGTTCTACTGCTGAACCTTCGGTAATATCTTGGTAAAATGAATCTAGGGATTTCATATTAAGATGAGTTGTAAAATTCAAATATACGAAAAAATGTTAAGCGTTTTTTGCCGCGAAGGCGCTAAGACACAAAGTTTATTTTTATGATGTTCCAATAATAAAAACTATTGGTAACATTAGTTGGTAAAAAACTTGGTGTCTTAGCGCCTTCGTGGCAATACCAGAAGAACCATTAAAAAAGACTTCCCTGTACAAACTCAGGTTCAGGATTACTTCCAAAAGGAAAAGCATCCATTACAAAAAACTGTTTTACTGCTGGATCAAATTCTCTTAAAACAATTTCATTGCATAAAAAGTTCAAATTAATTGTTGTGAAAAGTTCAGAAGCAATTTTAAGATTTTCTGGAGTTAATCTTCTTCCGATTGATAGGTGCGGATTGTCGCTTTTATGTTTTAAAGACTTGAAGGTTTCATGAGTTTTTTTCATTATTGGCACAAGATTCTTCTTTGATTCTTCGGTTAGACCAATAAAAAAAGCGCCGTTTGTTGGAAAAGAATCAAAATGATCTAAATACACTTCAAAAGGCGTAAAAGTATTTGCAATTTTAGAAAGCTTTTGTTTGATGGAATCGAGCTGTGATTCTTCAATGGTAAATTCACAAATCGTAATATGTGCTTCAGAATTATAGCTGTTATACCAATTGATTTTGCTTCTTAAAAAGGCTTTCATCTTTTTAACAGGCTCAACCAATGTTTTAGAATAAAAAACAACTGAGTATGTTTTTTCCATTTTTAAGGCTTTGAATTACACAAAATTAAAATTTAAATTGTGCATTCAAAGCCATAGGAAATTTATTTGAAATTTGAATTTATTTCTTGCTTTATAATTTAGTTTTTTTGATAACCTCCAAAGTAATTTACAGGACTCCAATCTGGAATTGCTTTTGGTTTTTCATCTGCAAAAGTTCTAAAGTCATTATCAGCATAGATTACTTTCCCATTTACCACTGTCAGTTTTGATTCGATGTTTAGGATTTTTTCTTCCGGAACACTGAAATAATCATCAGAAAGAATGGCAAAATCGGCTAGTTTATCTGCGGTCAGCATTCCTCTATCTTTTTCAATATTAATCAATTCGGCACTTCCGTAAGTGAACAATTGCAGCGCTTTGGTTCTGTGCAAAATATTTTCATCATTCATATATTTTAAACCACCTAAAGTTTTGCCTGTTGTCAGCCAGTATAAACCAACCCAAGGATTGTAACTTGCTACACGAGTCCCATCAGTTCCCATTCCGACTTTAATGCCCAATTCCAAGATTTTCTTTAATGGAACCGTATTCGCAGCAGCAGTTTTTCCATATCTTTTAATAAAACTTTCGCCTTGATAAGCCATTCTATGCTGTATTGCAATTCCACCGTTTAAAGCTTTAATACGTTTTAAATTTTCTACAGAAACCGTTTCTGCGTGGTCAAAGAACCATAAAAGTCCATTTAAAGGTGTTTCTTTATTAATGTCTTCAATTACATTTAAAAATCTAGTGATACTTTCGTTATAAGTAGCATGAATTCTAAACGGCCATTTGTTTTTAACCAATAATGATAAAACTTCTTTTAGTTGACCTTCCATCGCTGGGCTTAATTCTGGTCTTGGTTTATCAAAGTTTTCAAAATCTCCTGCACTCATTACTAAATTTTCTCCAGCACCTTGAACATGATACTCTACTTTATCCGAACGATGATCGTCATCACAACCTTCACCAATTTCAACAGTATTGATCCATTTGGTGTAGTCGTTTAATTCTGTTCCTGCTTTTTGAGCAAACAAATAATAAGGCATTCTAACTGTTAAATCGCTGTCTTTGCATAAACCATTTGTCACTCCGTAATCATCAGGAAAATTTTGAAATCCGCCTCCTGCATCCATAATTGCAGTTACACCAAGACGGTTCATTTCGGTCATAAATTGTTTAGTCGAATTGAATTTTTCTTCTTGAGTCAATTCAGGAAGTTTGGCGAGTGTGGAGTATAAAATAAAAGCATTTGGTTCTGCGACTAATAATCCCGTTGGATTTCCGTTTGGATCTTTTTCAATCAATCCAGCATTTGGGTTTGGAGTATTAGCATCAATTTTTAAAGCTTCTAAACCTGCTTTGTTTAGATAAGCATGTCCATATAAGTGAAGAATAAAGGTAGGAACATCACCAGTTGCTTCGTTGATTTCAGCTAAAGTAGGAAGTCTTTTTTCTTCAAACTGATACGCATTCCATCCGCCTACAACACGAACCCATTGTCCTTTTGGAGTTCTTTGTGCCTGTTCTTTTAGGATTGCTAAAGCTCTTTTTAAAGAGCGTACACCGTCCCAGCGCAATTCGGTATTATAGAATCTTCCGCCACGGATGATATGCATGTGAGAATCGAATATTCCGGGAATGATAGTTTTTCCTTTGGCATCGATTATGGTTGTTTTTTTATCTTTTAGTTTTAAGATTTCGCTATTCTTTCCAGTTTTAAGAATTTTTCCATCGGCAACAGCCATAGCTTCAACAATGGTGTTTTTATTGTCTAAAGTGTGAATTATAGCGTGATGCACAATAAGTGTCGCTTTTTTGCTTTGCCCAAAAATGGGAAGTGAAATAATTAAAAGGAAAGCTAGTATTTTGAAAGAGGGTTTCATAGTGGAGGTTTTTGTTTGGTTGGAAAAAAAACGGCATGTTTTTAGCACACAATCTTTTTATTGGATAGAATAAAATTTAACGCTGATTTTACAGATTCGCTATCGCGAAGACGCTGATTTCCACAGATTTTTTTAAAGTAAATAGGATGAATTAAAATCCGTTTTTTATCCGCGCCTTCGCGATAGCGAATTCGTTTTATCCGCGTTGATTAAGATTTAGTGTTTCAACATTTCGTGAGCGTATTGAACACCTACGCCGTAAGCACCACCGTATTTTTTAACCAAATCAGTTACGGGTACATAAGTTTCCTGACGAGCCCAGTCGCGTTGCAATTCTAGTAAATATTGCAAAGAAGTTACTGGATGTGCACCAGCCTGAACCATACGAGTTACAGCCATTTCATGAGCTTCTTTAGAAACATCACCGCTTGCATCTGTAATTACATAAACATCATATCCTTCGTTGATTGCTGATAAAACAGGGCCAACAATACAAACGCTTGTCCATAAACCGCCAAATACGATTTTCTTTTTTCCCGTTGAAATAATAGCTTTGCGAGCGGGAGCATCCTCCCAAGTATTCATTGTGGTACGATCGATATAGTTTGAAGTTTTTTGAGGATAGAATTCTTCAATTTCCCTGAAAACGGGCCCGCTGAATGATTTTTCTGCAACTGTTGTAACGATAGTCGGTACTTTAAATATTTTTGAAGCTCCAGCTACTAAAGCGGTGTTGTTGCGTAATTGATCGATTGGAATATTGCTTACTGCAAATGCCATTTGGCTTTCGTAATCAATTAAGACCAAAGTATGATTTGTTGGGTCTAATAACGCAGGACTTGGCTTTTGAGCGAATCCAATAAATGTAATTAAAGATAAAACTGCTGTAAGAATTAATTTTTTCATGATATTTTGATTTTGTTGTTAATGATTAGGTTTTTAAAATTATTTGTGATTTTTCACTTTCGGGTGTTCAAAATGGATGCCCTATTTCTAAAGCGTTGTTTTTAAAGGGATTTCTTCAAAAAAGACAATAGTAGTCCTAACGATATATCGTAAATTTTTGACGATATTCGTAATTGCGTTGTTTTTAAAGCTGTAAAATGATGTAAAAGGAAGTTAGAATGCTATATTTTCCCTTTTAGATGTAGTCGGTGGAGAATCTCTGATTTTAATAAGCCGCTTCCACCTCCAAAATGTTCAATTACTTCTACGTCTGGCTGTTGTTTTAAGCAAAATGTAGTAAAATTTTTCTCGACATGATCTTCGATTCCGGAGCTCAAAAGAACAACGTCGATTTTGTGGTTCTGAAAATAGTCCTGAGCTTCTGTTTCGTTGCTAAATGCGACTGCGTTCCAGTCTTCATAAGCGTTTACAAGGCGAAGTAAAATGGCCAATATCGCTTCGTTTTTTCCGAGTAATAAGAATTCAAGTGTTTTCATTTTCTTTTTAGTTTCTGAGGTTCTGAGATACTGATATTCTAAGTTTGTTTACTCTTAGATTTCAGTTTCATGGAATCTGGATTTTTACTTTACAAATTTATTTGTTTCCTTTTTGCTTTAACTTAATCTAGAATAAGAAAGATACTAAGGTTCTGAGATAATAAGAAGCTAAGTTTTTTTCTTGTTTTTAATTTTAGTTTTTGACAGAACATGTAATTTATATTGCAAATTTATTTCTTTCATTCTCAATTCGACTTAATCTAGAATAAGAAAGATACTAAGGTTCTGAGATGCTAAGAAGCTAAGTTTTTTTCTTGTCTTCAATTTTAGTTTTTGACAGAACTTATAATTTACAGTGCAAATATAACTTGTGATAGAAAAAAGGCGCTTAATCTAGGACAAGAAAGGCGTTATTTAAGTGTTGTTTTTACACTTTTTTATGATTTTTAGAAGGAAGTTTTAAATTATTTCTCAAAAAGTATTGTTAAATTTTTAAAGTTAAAGTATTGAAATACAGATTTTTATGTTTTTTGTTTTCAAAAAAAGATTTTCTTTTTAATAGAGATGTGGAAAACCGTAAGGGAATCTGTTTTCTGCAATATAATTTTGGGGTGTAGAAATTTGAAAACGATGATATTCTTTACCTTTTTAGATATCATTTAGAGTTTTTACAGAAAACAGTTTTTGGAGAAACGTTTTTATTTTTAATTAAGACATATTCATTTGATCGTGGGTATTTGTATATAGTTTGCAATGTACAATTAATGTCTAATTTTTTTGGGGTTTTAAGATTAAGTCGACGGACCTAATTTTAAGACCCTTTTTTTATAGAAAAAATGAAAATCCTATTATCCAAAATGATATGATGTCGGTATTGATTTTAAATTTTTGAGGAGAAAATCCATAATAATTTTTAAATGCCGCTGAAAAGTGGGACACATCTTTATAACCGCATTTATAGGCGACTTCACTAACTGTTGTAGAATTGTTTTGAAACAATTCTTTTGCATGTTCCATTCTAAGTTTAATGATATAGCTTTTAACCGTTGTTCCAAAACATGCTTTAAAGCCCTTTTTTAGCTTGAATTCGTTTAATGAAATTTTTCGGGAAAGTTCAGGAAGAGTAGGGGTGTTTCGATAATCGTTGTCTAGTATTTGTTTGGCTTCTAATAATTTGTTGTATTCTTCACTGTCGATTTTTTCTTGTTGCTTGGGTTTAGAAACTACCGATTCTAATTGATGGATTAACAACTCTTTTATTTTTGTCTCAATGTACATTTTCTTTAATGCTCCTTTGCGATTACAATTTTTGATTTCAGAAATAATCCACTGAATGGAAGAAGTAAATGGGAGATATTTTGAAGTAAGATAGCTGGATTTTTGGATTAAAATGTTTTTAGAGAATTTTTCATGAAGTTTCCAGTCTTCATTGATTACATTGAAATAGAATTCTTTAGAAAAAATAATGGTTAGATAATTTACTTTTTCAAATGCTGGAATTTTAAAAGTGCCTTTGTATTTTGTAGTGTAAAAAATATTATGAGTGTTCTGCTTTAAATATTTCTCATTTTCAAGCTGTTCTATTTGAAACTCGATATTAGTACAACTTACAAAATCCATCACGATACATTCATCATTAATTTCAAAAATCTCTGTTTGAGGTTTTGTAAAATACATTTGAGTATCTATTACTACCATTCCGTCAGTAGCAAGAATGTGGCTTTTGATGTCTTCTGAGTCTTCCCTTTGAAACTGAATATTTTCTTCACTAAGAGCACTTTTTGGATCATATTGGGAATTGACTTCAATGTTAATTATTGGTTGATCGTGAGACGAAAGAGTAGACTTGATTTTCAAAATTTAATCCGTTTTTACAAAATAATAATCCGTTTTTCCCTAACTTTTTTGAATCAGTTGATGGTACTTTTGTGGCAAAGTTATTTATAATTAGTCTAATTAAAGATATGTCAACGCCAAAAATTTTATTTTTTATTTCATTTTTCTTCTTTTCGTTCTTGTCATTTTCCCAGCAAAATAAAGGGATTACAGTGACTGGACAAGTCGTTGAAAAATCTGGTCAAACTGTTCCATTCGCAACAGTAGTAATAGAAAAAACTGACTTAAGTATGATTTCTGATGAAAACGGAAAGTTTATTTTCAGAAATGTTAAACCAGGAAAACATACCATAAAAGTTTCTGCAATTGGTTTTTCGAGCTTTAAAAAAAGCATTGAAGTTTCAGGAACTAATGTAAATATTCCAGTTCAATTGAACAGCGAATTACAAGAATTAGAAAACGTATCAGTAATTGGGCGTTCGGCAGTTGATAAGATCAATAAACAAGCTTATAACGTAACAGCTGTCGATGCAAAAAAACTGCATAACTCCACTTTGGATCTGGCACATGCATTAGATAGGGTTTCAGGAGTACGTTTTCGCGAAGCTGGTGGTGTAGGATCTCGATCAGAATTATCGATTAATGGATTTTCTGGGAACCAAATTAAAATTTTTATTGACGGTGTGCCGATGGATAATTTTGGTTCGTCTTTTCAAATCAATAATATTCCAATTAACCTAGCTGATCGTGTAGAGGTTTATAAAGGTGTTGTGCCCATTTGGTTAGGTGGAGATGCTTTAGGAGGAGCTGTTAATATTGTAACGAATAGCAAACCTCGAACCTATTTGGATGCTTCTTATTCCTTTGGATCATTCAACACGTTTAAAACTGCCATAAACGCTGGTTATACTTCAAAAAGTGGTTTTACGACAGAGATTAATGCATTTCAAAATTATTCGGATAATAATTATTGGGTAAATGTTGAAACTAATGATTTGGAAACTGGTAAATATTATCCAGAAACACGAGTAAGAAGATTTCATGATAATTACCATAATGAAACTGTAATTTTTAATATTGGAATTACGGGTAAAAAATACGCCGATAAATTAATGATTGGTTTTACAGCTGGACAAAATAAGGCTGATATTCAAACCGGAGCCAGAATGGTTGCAGTATTTGGCGAAAGATATAGACGTGGGAACACTTTGATGCCTACTTTAAAATACCAGGTAAAAGATTTGTTTACAAAAGGGTTGAATATTGATGTAACAGGAAATTTTAATTTTGGCTATGAACAAACTGTAGATACTGTAAATAGACGTTACAATTGGTTTGGACAATATACACAAAACGCAGGACCAGGTGGAGAAGCCGGTAGATCCCTCTATAAATTTAAAAACAACAATGGAATAGCCACTTTTAATGCAACTTATGCTATAGGAGAACATCATTCTTTGTTAATAAACAACACATTTAACACATTTGACCGTAAAGGAAGCGATGAGCTTTATCCTGAGTCTGTAACGTATCAGCAACCTGAAAAACTACAAAAGAATATTTTGGCTGCTGGTTACAAATTTGACTACAATGAAAAATGGAGCACCTCATTATTTTTAAAGAATTATGATTTAAACACTACGCTTACCAGAAGTTATAATCCTTCTGGAAACTGGGGAGATGTTGCCTATATGGAGTTAAATAATAAAACATCTTCTTTAGGTTATGGAGGAGCAAGCAGCTATTATTTAAAACAAAATTTACAGCTAAAAGCTTCTTATGAAAAAACCTATAGATTGCCTACAGCGAATGAAATTTTTGGTGATCCTAATGATAATTTACAGGGTAATAATGGTTTAAAACCAGAATCGAGTAACAATATTAACTTAGGTTTAAGTTATCAAACTAGTTTTAATGACATCAATGCCTTAACATTTGATGTAAATGGTATTTATCGTAATGCTACTGATTTTATTCGTACTGAATTTAATAATAATCAAAACAAAACTGTAACCGTTAATCAGGGAAGTGTAAAAACAAAAGGTATTGATGGAGAGATTCGATACTCTTATAAAAAGCGATTTACTTCTGGTCTTAATATGACTTATCAGGATATACGAAATATGACCAAATATGAGCCAGAGCAAAATTATGTTTCCTATTACTATAAGGACAGAGTGCCTAATATCCCTTATTTATTTGGTAATCTTGATGGAACAGTTTTTTTTAACGATGTATTTAAAAAAGGAAATAATTTATCTGTAGGCTATAATCTTCTTTATGTACATGCCTATTATTTGTACTGGCCAAGTAGAGGAGGCTCAAATGGTAAACATGATATTCCTACACAGCTTAAGCATGATTTAAACTTGGTTTACACAATGGCCGATGGAAAATACAACATCGCCTTAGAATGTCAAAACTTATTGGATAATGAACTTGTGGATAATTTTTCACTTCAAAAACCTAGTAGAGCTTTTTATCTGAAGTTTAGATACTTCTTTAACAAATCGAATAAATAATTTTAATATAAACTTTAATACTTATGAAAACAATTAGTAAATTACCTTTACTATTAGCTGCGTTTGCTTTCACTTTTACTTCATGTGAGAGTAGCGACGACAAAAATGAAGGAGCTAGTGGAGAAACTGGAAAATCAAAATATATAATTACCGTTTCTACAGGAGCAACAGGAGTAGCAGATTATTTATTGACTGCCGACGACGTTACAAAAGGATCAATTACCACAGCAGGAAACGGATTAGAGCAAGACGGTACTTATCGTTATTATTTATCAACGCAAAACAAATTTTTTAGTTTCCTTTACGGTCAAGGAAATCCGGGAGCTGTTACTACTTATGGCTTAACGGCAAATGGAGACTTAACTAAGACTTCAAATTTCCAGGCAGAGACAGTGCAAGTTTTTGCACCTGTTAACAAAGATATCGTAATGGTAAAAGTACCTAGAAGTGGCGCTTCAATTTCTTACATGTATAAAGTTGATGCAGAACAATCTGTACTTACAGGAACAGTATCACAAGATACGAGACTTTTAATTGGAAATAAAAATCCAGATTTAGCAGAAAGGGCTCATTTTACTTGGGCAACTCAGGTTGGAGATAAAGTATTTATGCCTTATATGAAAATTAATGGTATTGCTCCAGATACTTTTGGAACAAGACATGCTGATAGTACTTGGGTAGCTGTATATAGTTATCCAGATCTAAAATTAGAAAAAGTAATAAAAGATAACCGTACAAGTTACTTAGGAGCTTATTTTACTAATGGATTGTTTCAAGATGAAAAAGGAGATGCTTATGGATTTTCTGGAGCTATTGGAACAGCTAATGGTGTAGTTACTTCTACAAAACCTTCGGCTGTTATTAAAATTAGTAAAGGTACCACAGAATTTGACAAATCTTATTTCTTTAATGTTCAGGAAAAATCAGGAGGGTACAAAATTTCTTCTACAAGTTATATCTCAAATGGTAAGTTCTTACTATTAATGTACGGAAACGTTGGAACTAATTCTGGAACTGTTAAGTTGGCTGTTGCTGATGTATACAACCAAACTTTTAAATGGGTTACTGGTATGCCGGCGGTATTGTCAAATGCTACTACTCGCTATAATATTACATCAGAAGATGGAAATTCAGCTGTTCTTGGTGTAAACACTCCTGATGGAAACTGGATCTATACCATCAATGGTACCTCTGCTGTAGCTACACAAGGTATGAAAGTTGAAGGAGGTCAAATTACTGCAATTCAGAAATTAAAATACTAATTTTTTTGTGCCGTAAGTCCTTATTTTAATGAGGACTTACGGTCTTTTTATTTATTCTATTTATCTATCCAATTATGTTTTCTTCTTCAAAACCAAAACCTAATAATAAGAAAAAAAGTAAAAAATCGCTTTTCAAGCGTATTATGGCTTGGCTGCATTTGTGGCTTGGGTTAGCGTCTGGAATTATCGTAGTCATTGTCAGCCTAACAGGCTGTATTTATGTTTTTGAACATGAAATTAAAGATTTAATCGAAGACTGGCGCTTTGTGAAACCTCAAGAAAAAGCATTTTTACTACCCTCTCAATTGGTAACAATTGCTGATAAAAAAATGAAAGATAAAAAAGCTACAAGCGTAACCTTTGGAGCAAAAGATGAAGCTGCAATTGTAGGTTATTTTGTTGAGAAAAAAGAAGAAGGAGAAAAAGGAGAACATAAGAGAGGAGATAAAAGGAAAGATTTCGCCAAGAATGAAGGCGGAAAAATGAAAGCTGATTTGAAACCTGTAAATAATGAAAAGGGGAAAGAAAGAGGAAATGGAAAGGGAGAAAAGGGTAAAGGCAAAGGCAAGGGCGGAAGAAGAAGTGGCACTTTTATAAGTGTTTATATGAATCCGTATACCGGAGAAATATTAAATGTAAAAACATTTTCTAGAGGAGAGTCACCTGATTTTTTCAGATGGATATTAAACGGTCATCGAGCATTGTGGCTTCCGTATGATATAGGTCGTCCAATTGTAGGTGTTGCCGTTTTGATCTTCGTTGTATTGTTAATTTCTGGTATCGTTTTGTGGTGGCCTACAAAATGGATCAAATCGATTATAGATAAAAGTTTTAAAATTAAGTGGGACGCGAGCTTTAAACGTGTCAATTATGATTTACATAATGTACTAGGTTTTTACAGCTGTATTTTTCTGTTTTTTATTGCTGTAACTGGCTTAGTGTGGAGTTTTGGCTGGTGGAGTAAATCCTTGTATTGGGTAACTTCTGTAGGAACACCATTAGTTGAAAACAGAGAATCTCCAAAATCAGATACTACTCATGTAAAAGAGTTTAAAATTACAACCGCTGATAAAGTTTTATTAAATATTAAAAAAGAAAATCCTCAAGCAGCCGGAATCATGATTAGTATTCCTGGAAAACCGGCAGATCCTATTGGTGCTTTTGTTTACAAACAAAAAAACACCTTTTATAATATGGATAGATATAGTTTTGATCAGCAGTCACTAAAAGAAATTTCGATTAAAACTCCATTTTCAGGGAAATATATTGAGGCAAATATTCCAGACAAAATCCGAAGAATGAATTATGATATCCACGTAGGAAGTGTTTTGGGGCTAACAGGTAAAATTATTGCATTTTTAGCCAGTTTAATTTCCGCCAGTTTACCTATTACAGGATTTATTATTTGGTGGGGTAAACAGAAATTTGGCAAAAAGAAAGCTCCTGCTGCAAAACCAAAAGTGGTGAGCAAAGCAATTCCTGTTTCTAAATTGAAAAATAACGCAGAACAAGAAGTTACTGCTTAAAATATTAAAATGGTTTTTTAATTCCTTTTTGTTTTTTTTTTTGATTAAAAGGCAAAACTTGAAAAAGTTTTGCCTTTCTTATTTTTAGTTGTAACCATTCGCTTTAAGCCATTCTATACAATCTCTTGTCCAGAATTTGCTAGTATCATTGACTCCTAAACCAAAGCCGTGTCCGCCTTTTTCATATAAATGTAACTCCGCTGTAACTCCATTTTTTTTCAAAGCCAGATAATAGTTGATACTGTTTTCTGGTATTACTACAGTATCGTCTGTAGCATGAATTAAGAATGCTGGTGGTGTTTTAGCAGTCACTTTTTTATCATTTGAAAATGAATCTAAAAGATCTTGTGATGGATTATTTCCTAAAAGATTAATCTGCGAACCTTTATGTGTAGTCTCATTTTGCATTGAAATCACAGGATAAATCAAAAGAGAGAAATCAGGTCGAGCACTTACTTTAAAAGCCGAATCATAAACTTTATCATCATAATGAGTTGATACAGTTGAAGCTAAATGTCCTCCTGCAGAAAATCCTAAAATTCCAATTTTATTTGGATCAATATTCCATTTTGCGGCATTCTGTCTTATATAACGAATGGCTTCCTGTCCATCTTGCAGTGGGCCGACATTTTTATTCTTCATAGTTAAATCGGTAGGCATGCGGTATTTTAGCACAAATGCAGCAATTCCTAAGCTATTGAACCATTCTGCCACTTTTGTTCCTTCCTTTTCAAAGGCTAAATGGGTGTAACCGCCGCCTGGACAAATTACAACAGCTGTTTGATTTGATTTTGCTTCTTTCGGAATAAAAATACTTAACGTAGGTACAGAAACCTGACTTGTACTTTGCATTTTTCCGTCTTTTAGTACTTCTTTTTCTTTATAATCTGCGGCTTTTACTTCATCTGGAATTTTATTCCATAATGGAATTACCTGATTTTGTGCGCTTAGAGAAAACGCACCTGAAAAAAGAAGAAAACTCAATGTAATCCTTCTTAGCGTTACTGTCTTTGTAGTTTTCAATTTTGAATGTAATTATTTGGTTTGTAATGTTTTATGTGTGTATGTTGTACTAAATGCAACCGATGGCTTAAATTCGATGAAATTGTTAAATAGGGCTTATAAAATCAACTATTTTAGGACAATTTTACCCCGTAAAAAGGATGAATTTCACCTGGTCTCTTTTAACAAATATATTGTTTAATGTGTAATTTTGTATTCTTTTTTTTATGTAATATGTTTATTTGAAAACCTTAAATTATTTTTTATACAATTTATTTGGATTGTAGAGATTAAAAACTATATTTGTGCAATCGATTACATTATTTCTTTTTAGAACTGTTAATTTATTGATTTTAATATTTTTAAATAGAGGTAAATAGTGTTGCTGAAATTACCAAAAATTACAAAACTATAATACCCACTTACTATGAATCAAACCGAAACTGTTGCAGTAAATGAGAGCGCCAAAGCTGCAGGCAAATACCGTTGGAGTATTTGTGCTTTATTATTTTTTGCAACAACCATTAATTATCTAGACAGACAAGTACTTTCTTTAACATGGAGTGATTTTATTGCGCCAGAATTTCATTGGACTAATAACGATTACGGAAATATCACTGCTTTATTTTCTATCTTTTATGCTGTTTCTTTATTGTTTGCAGGAAGATTTGTAGATTGGTTGGATACGAAAAAAGGATTTCTTTGGGCAATCGGAATTTGGTCTGTAGGAGCTTGTCTTCATGCATTCTGTGGAATTGCAACTTCAGGAATTATTACAGGAAACTGGTTTGTAGGTTTTCATGGTTCAAAAGAGATTATAAGTACAGTTAGTGATACAGCGATGGTAATTAATGTAAGTGTTGCATTATTTATTTTCGCTCGTTTTGTTTTGGCGGTAGGAGAGGCTGGAAACTTTCCTGCAGCAATTAAAACTACAGCAGAATACTTCCCTAAAAAAGACAGAGCTTTTGCAACTAGTATTTTCAATGCAGGAGCGACAGTTGGAGCGTTAGCAGCACCAATTACAATTCCGTTTATTGCAAAATCTTTCGGATGGGAAATGTCATTTATAATCATCGGAGCGTTAGGATTTGTTTGGATGGGATTTTGGATGTTTATGTATGATAAACCAGAAAGACACTCAAAAGTAAGTGCGGAAGAATTAGCATATATTCAGCAAGATGATATTGCAGATAGTAAATTAGTTGGTTATGTGCCAGAAACAACTTCAAAAGTTTCTCTAATGGATTGTTTTAAATACAAGCAAACTTGGGCATTTGCATTTGGTAAGTTCATGACTGATGGCGTTTGGTGGTTCTTCTTATTTTGGACTCCAGCGTATTTAAGTTCGGTTTACGGAATGGATTCTACAGAAGCGGCATTGCCATTATTTGTACTTTATATGATTACATTATTGTCAATTATTGGAGGCTGGCTTCCAACATATTTTGTTGAAAAAAAAGGAATGAATCCGTATGAAGGAAGAATGAGAGCGATGCTGATTTTTGCCTTCTTTCCATTATTAGCTTTAATTGCACAACCTTTAGGATATATTAGTTACTGGGTACCAGTAATTATCATCGGAATTGCAGGAGCTGCACACCAATCTTGGTCGGCTAATATATTTACAACTGTAGGAGATATGTTTCCGAAAAAAGCAATTGCAACTATTACAGGAATTGGAGGTTTAGCAGGAGGAGTGGGGTCAACTTTAATCAATAAAGGATCTGGTGTTTTGTTTGATTATGCTAAAGATACGAACATGGTTTTTATGGGATTCAAAGGAATTGAAGCTGGATATTTTATCATTTTTTCTATCTGTGCAGTTTGTTATTTGACGGGCTGGATCGTAATGAAAACATTGGTTCCAAAATACAGTCCGATTACAAATCTCTAACCAAGATTTTTCGACACTAACTAACCAACCTAAACCAAAACCACATCATGAACCAAGCTAATGCAGCAATAGGAAAATACCGTTGGACTATTTGCAGTTTAGTATTTTTTGCTACAACTGTCAATTATCTCGATAGGAATGTAATAAGTTACCTTAGGCCTTTTTTGGCAGAAGCGTTTCATTGGACGCCAGAGCAAGAAGTTATTGATTATTCTAATATCGAATTGGCATTTAAAATTGCATACGCTTTAGGGATGCTGGTTGCGGGAGGAATTATTGATAAGTTAGGGACTAAATTGGGTTATGCAATTGCAACTGGTTTATGGAGTTTAGCGGCAATTGGACATGCATTGGCAACAGGAACTGGAGGTTTTTTAATAGCCCGCGTGTTTTTAGGAGTTACAGAAGCTGGAAATTTTCCGGCAGCAATAAAAGCAACAGCTGAATGGTTTCCGCAGAAAGAAAGAGCTTTAGCTACTGGAATTTTCAATTCAGGAAGTAATATAGGGGCTATTATTGTGCCGCTAACAGTTCCTCACATTGCAGAAAAATATGGCTGGCAATGGGCTTTTATTATAACTGGAATTGTTGGTTTTGTATGGCTTGCTTTATGGTTTTTATTTTATGAAGTACCTCAGAAACAGAAACGTTTATCTCAAGCAGAATTAGAATATATTACATCAGATAAGTTAGAAGAACCGGTAGAAGAATCAAAAGAAAAAGTTTCTTGGATAAAGTTGCTTTCATTTCGCCAGACATGGGCTTTTGCCATTGGTAAATTATTGACAGATCCAGTTTGGTGGTTTTATTTGTTCTGGTTGCCAGATTTCTTGATGAAACAGTATAAGCTTACAGCTACTGAAATTATTTGGCCTTGCGCTCTAGTTTACATGATTGGAAGTATAGGAAGTATTGGTGGAGGATGGCTTCCGCTAAAATTAATAAATAACAATTGGCCGGCTTATAAGGCAAGAAAAACAAGTATGTTGTTGTATGCTTTTGCAGTTTTACCTGTTTTATTTGCACAGCAATTGGGAACAATAAATATTTGGTTTGCTATTTTGGTTATTGGTTTAGCTGTTTCAGCGCATCAAGCTTGGAGTGCAAATATTTTTACAACAGTTTCAGATATGTTTCCAAAAAAAGCTACAGCATCGGTTACAGGAATGGGAGGAATGTTTGGAGCACTTGGCGGAATCTTATTAACCTTGTTGGTGCAGAAAAATATGTTTGTTTATTACACTAAAATAGGTAAGATAGAAACGGGTTATTTTATTATGTTTTGTATCTGTGGAGCTTCGTATTTATTGGCTTGGCTGATTATGCATATCCTAGTTCCAAGAATGAAAAAAGTGGAGTTATAAAAAACAAAAATGATTCATTCGAAATAATTTTTGGTTTGAATTATGGTTTTTCAATATAAAAAATTAATTTTGTGCAATCGATTACATTAAATAGAAATTATGACAAAATATAGTTCAAGATACGCGTCAAGCCCAGAAGCTGTAAAAAAATATGATACACAACAATTGAGAGAAGAATTCTTAATTGATGATTTAATGCAGGAAGATGAAGTGGTACTGGTTTATTCTCATTACGACAGATACATTGCAGGTTCTGCAGTTCCAGTAAAAGGTGATTTAGCTTTAGAAACAATCGATCCGCTTAAAGCGCCTTATTTTTTAGAAAGAAGAGAACTTGGAATTATTAATGTAGGAGGAAGTGGTTCTGTTTTAGTAGAAGGGACAACTTACGAATTAGGATTTAAAGATGCTTTATACATTGGAGCGGGAAATAAAGAAGTTGTTTTTAAAAGTGATGACAGCAAAAATCCAGCTAAATTCTATTTGAACTCTGCCCCAGCACACACAACATATCCTACTAAAAAAGTAAGTTTAGCTGAAGCTAATAAATTACAGTTGGGAACAATGGAAACTGCAAATCACCGTACCGTGAATCAAATGATTATTGGAAGTGTGGTAACAACTTGCCAATTGCAGATGGGAATGACAGAATTGAAACCTGGAAGTGTTTGGAATACAATGCCAGCTCACGTACATGATCGTAGAATGGAAGTTTATTTTTATTTAGATATTACAGAAAACCAAGCAGTTTGCCATTTTATGGGACAGCCACAAGAAACAAGACATATCTGGATGAACAATCATCAGGCTGTAATTTCGCCGCCTTGGTCAATTCACTCAGGTTCAGGAACCAGCAACTATACTTTTATCTGGGGAATGGCAGGTGAAAACTTGGATTACGGAGATATGGATGTTTGTAAAATCACTGATTTAAGATAAGAAAATGACAAACTTATTTGACATACAAGGAAAAGTTGCCCTTATTACAGGAAGTACTCACGGACTGGGAATGGCAATGGCAAAAGGACTTGGGCAAGCAGGAGCAACGATTGTTGTGAATGGAAATTCTTCTCAAGAAAAAATTGATAATGCTGTAAACGAATTAAAAAGTGAAGGCATTAATGCAGTAGGTTACAAGTTTAATGTAACTGAAGAGCAGGAAGTAAAAGAAGCTGTTGCAAAAATTGAAAACGAAGTTGGGCCAATTGATATCTTGATTAATAACGCCGGAATTATTAAAAGAATTCCGCTTCTAGATATGGAAGTTTCTGATTTCAGAGAAGTGGTGGATATTGATTTAGTAAGTCCGTTTATCGTTTCTAAGCATGTTGCAAAAGGAATGATTCAAAGAAGACAAGGCAAAATTATCAACATTTGTTCTATGATGAGCGAATTAGGCCGTAATACAGTTTCTGCTTATGCTGCTGCAAAAGGAGGCTTGAAAATGCTGACAAAAAACATGGCAACAGAATGGGCAAAATATAATGTTCAGATTAATGGAATTGGGCCAGGTTATTTTGCAACAGAACAAACAAAACCAATTAGAGTTGACGGGCATCCGTTTAATGATTTTATCATTAGTAGAACTCCTGCTGCAAAATGGGGAGATCCAAGTGATTTAGCTGGAGCGGCAATATTTTTATCTTCCAAAGCAAGTGATTTTGTAAACGGTCACATTTTATATGTTGACGGTGGAATCCTTGCAACAATAGGAAAACCTTCAAACGAAGAATAATTCTCAAATTATATTTAAAAAGACATGAGCGCAAATACATTCATACACGACAATTTTTTATTAGAAAATAAATACGCTGAAGAGTTATATCATAATTACTCTAAAAACCAGCCAATTATTGATTACCATAATCACTTAAACCCGCAGTTTATTGCTGAGGATAAGATTTTTGATAATATTACGAATGTATGGATCAACGGCGATCACTACAAATGGCGAGCAATGCGTACTTTAGGAATCAACGAGCAGTTTGTAACAGGAAATGGTTCAGATAAAGATAAGTTCTTAAACTGGGCAAAAACAGTTCCGTACACGATGCGTAATCCTTTGTACCACTGGACACATTTAGAATTAGCGCGCTATTTTGATATTTATGATTTGTTAAATGAAAAATCAGCAGAGAAAATTTATATCGAAACTACTGAGAAAATAAATTCTCAAGCTTACAGTACGCAAAACCTTCTTAAAAAAGTAAATGCTGAATTAGTTTGTACGACAGAGGATCCAATTGACAGTTTAGAATATCACAAGAAATTCGCAAACAATTCGACTGGAATCAAAATGAGTACGGCTTTCAGACCTGATAAAGCCATCTTAATTGCTAATGATGGTTATAATGCATATCTGGACACATTAGGGGATGTGTCCGGTATTGCAATTAATACTTTTACTGATTTACAGGCTGCATTAAGAAACAGAATTGAATTCTTTAATGCTAACGGATGTAAATTAAGTGACCACGGTTTAGATCAAATTTATTTTGAAGAATTTACAGAATCTGAAATTACTGCCATTTTCAAAAAGAAAAGAGAAAACAGAATCATAACACCAGAAGAAGCTTTAAAATTCCAAAGTGCTGTTTTAATTTTCTTATGCGAAACGTATCATGAATTTGGGTGGGTACAGCAGTTTCACTTAGGAGCTTTGCGTAATAACAATGCTCGTATGCACAGAATTTTAGGCCCGGATACAGGATGGGATTCTATTGGAGATTATCCTCAGGCACAAAAACTTTCAGGTTTCTTAAATGCTTTAGACAGTAAAGATAAATTAAGCAAAACGATTATCTATAACCTAAATCCTGCTGATAACGAAGTTATGGCAACAATGATTGGAAATTTCAACGACGGAAGCGTTCGTGGAAAAGTACAATTTGGTTCAGGATGGTGGTTCTTAGATCAAAAAGATGGAATGACAAAGCAGTTAAATGCGCTTTCCAATATGGGATTAATTAGCTGTTTTGTTGGAATGTTGACAGATTCTAGAAGTTTCTTATCATTCCCAAGACACGAATATTTCAGACGTATTTTATGTAATCTTTTAGGAGATGAAATTAAACGTGGAGAACTTCCAAATGATATGGAATGGATTGGAAAGTTGGTTTCTGATATTTCATACAACAACGCTAAAGAATATTTCAACTTTTAATTAGGTATTTACAATGAGTAGAGTAGTTGCATTTGGAGAAATTATGCTTCGATTATCGACAGAAAGACATTTGCGTTTTTCACAGTCTACGGCATTTGGTGCTACATATGGAGGCGGAGAATTCAACGTATGTGTTTCTTTGGCGAATTATGGTGTAAATGCTGAATTTGTAACAAGATTGCCGGAAAATGAAATTGGATTTTCTGCATTGAAAGAAATCAGAAAAATGAACGTCGAATCTAAAAACATTGTTTACGGAGGAGAACGTTTAGGTATTTATTTTCTGGAAACTGGAGCAGGAACTCGTGGCAGTAACGTAGTTTACGATCGTGCACACAGTGCGATGTCAACTATCGAAAAAGGGAAGGTTGACTGGGATAAAGTTTTAGAAGGTGCTGAATGGTTCCACTGGAGCGGTATTACGCCTGCAATTTCCCAGACTGCGGCAGAAGCCTGTTTGGAAGCTATTAAAGCCGCCCACAAAAAAGGAATCAAAATTTCATGTGATTTAAATTACAGATCTAAACTATGGCAGTACGGTAAAACTCCGAGTGAGGTGATGCCGGAGATGCTTAAATACAGCAACGTGATTTTAGGAGATATTGACACGGCTTATTTTATGCTGGGTATTCCTAAAGTAAATCCGAATTATCAGGATGAAAAATCACTTCCAGCAGTATACGATAAACTGTTTGAATTGATTCCAAATCTGCAGATTGCTGCAACAACGCTTCGTTATTCAGTTAGCGCTTCACACCAAAGAATTGGCGGAATTTTGTATGATGGAAAAGTAGTTTACAGTGCAAAAGTAAAAGAAGTGACTCCAGTAGTGGACAGAGTTGGAAGCGGTGATGCTTTCATGGGCGGATTAATTTACGGATTGTTAGAATATCAAAATAATAACCAAAGAGCATTAGACTTTGCAGTTGCAGCCTGCTGTTTGAAACATACAATTGCAGGAGATTATAATCTGGTTACTTTAAAAGAAGTTGAAAATATGATTGATGGTGATGGTTCTGCATTAGTATCAAGATAATTTTAAAATAAAATGGCAAAATATTCAAGAATAGAAGTGGCTCAGACCATGAAAGAGAATGGTATGGTTCCGTTGTTTTTTCATTCTGATATCGAATTGAGTAAAAAAGTATTGAAAGCCTGTTACGACGGCGGTTCCCGATTGATGGAATTTACCAGCAGAGGCGACTTTGCACATGAGGTTTTCGGAGCGCTGAACAAATATGCTCTGGCAGAACTTCCGGGAATGATCTTGGGAGTAGGTTCTATTACAGATGCAGCTTCGGCTTCGTTATATATGAGTTTAGGCGCAAATTTTATTGTAACTCCTGTTTTCAGGGAAGATATTGCAATAGCCTGCAACCGCAGAAAAGTATTGTGGTCTCCTGGATGCGGCACATTAACAGAAATCACAAGAGCAGAAGAATTAGGCTGTGAAATCGTGAAATTATTTCCAGCTGATACTTACGGGCCTGAATTTATCAAAGCCATAAAAGGGCCGTGTCCATGGACAAATATTATGCCGACAGGAGGAGTTTATCCAACAGTGGAAAGTTTAAGTTCATGGTTGAATGCTGGAGCAACTTGTGTTGGTTTAGGATCGCAATTGATTTCAAAAGACATATTAGAAAAGAAAGATTTCGACGGACTTACTTCAAAAGTGAAACAGGTTCTTGATATTATTAAAGATATTAGAAAATAAGATTAAGGGGTAATCATGCCAACTCCTTATTTTATAAGTTTTTTTTAGATTTTTAGAGATTGTAATTGAACATTACGCTTGAAAAATTTAGCTAGCCATTCCTCACAGCCGGCTTTATTTTATTCAATCTGGTGTAATGTTTCTTTTACAATTTAAAAGGCAGAAATGATGAAATAGGGTTTGTAAATGGTTATTTATAACGCATTAAAGAAAATTTAAAATGAAAAAATTAAATAGAATAAATACAGGATTAGAAAAGTTACAGCCAATTAAGGTAGTTCAGTTTGGAGAAGGTAACTTTTTAAGAGCCTTTGTTGATTATGCTTTTGACAAACTGAATAAAGAAGTTGATTTTAATGCTGGTATTGCTGTAGTTCAACCTTTGAAAGACGGTATGGTAAATATGATTAATGCTCAGGATGGTCTTTATACCTTGTTTATGAACGGGATTAAAAAAGGTGAAAAGATACAAGATATTGTGTTAATTAATAATATTGTAAAAACTATAAATCCATATACTGAATTTTCAAATTATTTGGCTTTAGCTAAAGAAGAAGAGCTTCAGTTTATCGTTTCTAATACTACAGAAGCTGGAATTGAATTTATTGAAAGTGATACTCCAGAAATGCAACCACCAGTGTCATTTCCTGCAAAATTGACGGTTTTATTATATGAAAGATTTAAACATTTTAATGGAGATGCTTCTAAAGGAGTTACAATAATTCCTTGTGAATTAATTGATTATAATTCTGAGACGCTTAAAAAATATATTTTACAATATGTTGATTTATGGAAACTAGAAGATACATTTAAAACTTGGGTATCAGATTCTTGTACCTATCATAGTACTTTGGTTGACAGAATTGTTCCTGGATATCCAAGAGCTGAAATCGAAGAATACAATAATAAATTAGATTATGAGGACAATTTAATTGTTGCGGCTGAACCTTTTTTCCTTTGGGCTATTGAAGGTGGAGATGAGCTAAAAGCAAAATTGCCTTTTCACAAAACAGATTTGAATGTAAAAATCGTTGACGATATACGTCCTTTTAAAATGATTAAAGTTCGTATTTTAAACGGTGCGCATACGGCAATGGTTCCTTTTTCACTTTTGCACGGTAATAAATTAGTAGTGGAAACTGTTAACGGAGATTTTACCGGAAAATTTGTAAATAGCGTTATTAGTGAAATTAGTGAAACTCTTGATATGGATAAAAATGAAATTACGGCCTATTCTGAGGAAGTAATGGATCGATTTAAAAATCCATTTATTAAACATGCACTTGCTGATATTGCATTAAATTCTGTATCGAAATTCAAAGTAAGAGTTTTGCCTAGTTTATTAGGATATTATAATGCTAACAAAAAATTGCCTGTTAATTTGACTTTTTCATTGGCGAGTTTAATTCGTTTCTACAAAGGAACTTGGAATGGACAAAGTTTACCGGTTAAAGATGGCGAAGATATTGTTTTATTTTTTGATGGTTTGTGGAAATCAGATGACTATGAAAAAATCGCTCGTTTAACATTACAAAATAAAGGTTTCTGGGATCAAGATTTAACTGAAATTCCTGGATTGACAAGAGCAATTACAATTGCATTAGAAGAAATAGATTCAAACGGAATTGAAACAGGTTTTGCGAAGTTTCAAGAAAGAATAAAATAAAAAAAACACACAAGAAAAAAAACAAAGAACAAAGGTTAATTATGGCAACGCAGAAAAAATTAATAAAAGTTAACCCAACCGATAATGTTGCGGTTGCTTTGGTGGATCTTACTGCAGGCGAAGTGATTGATTTTGAAGGACAATCAATTACCGTAGAGTCTGACGTAAAAATGAAACATAAGATTGCAATGGTTCCTTTTAATGTAGGGGACAGAATCATTATGTATGGTGTTTTGGTTGGGAAAGCAAGCGCTAGAATCGAGAAAGGCGGTTTACTTTCTACAGCAAACGTAAAACACGAAAGTGATAAAGTTACTGGTAAAACGGAAACTATTGGCTGGAATGCACCTAATGTCGATAAATGGAAAGACAGAACGTGGCAGGGCTATCACAGAGAAGATGGTCAGGTTGGAACAGAAAATGTTTGGTTATTTTTTCCATTAGTTTTTTGTGAAAACAGAAACATCGAAATCTTAAAAGATATTTTTGAAAAAGAATTAATGAAACCGAAAGAGAACGATTATCAGTTATTGTTGCGTTCTTTGGTGAAATCAGAAACAGGTGGAGCAGGAAATCAAGAAGCTTCAAATGATGCCAATCTATTCAATAATATCGAGGTTAAATTCATCACGCACCAAGGTGGTTGTGGTGGAATTCGTCAGGATTCTCATAGTTTGGCTAAGCTTTTGGCGGGTTATGTAAATAATCCAAACGTGGCTGGAGCAACTGTTTTGAGTTTAGGATGCCAGAATCTTCAGATTTCTATTTTTAAAGACGCTTTAGATGCAATCAATCCAAATAGTAAAAAGCCTGTTTTGATCTACGATCAGCAGTCTATTGGAACAATTGAAACGATGTTGAACAGTGTGGTGAAAGACACTTTTGAAGCGATTAAAAAAGCAAACGAAATCAAGAGAGAACCAGCGCCATTATCTAAATTAAGAATTGGTTTAGAATGTGGTGGATCTGATGGATTCTCTGGGATTTCTGCAAACCCAACATTGGGAGTGTTATCTGATCATTTAGTTGCTTTGGGAGGAACTACAATTCTTTCTGAATTTCCTGAATTATGTGGAGTAGAACAGGAATTAGTAAACCGTTGTATAGATGATAAGGATGGAAAACGTTTCTTAGACTTGATGAAGTGGTACGAAAAAACAGTTGTTGATGCAGGTTCAGGATTCGATATGAATCCTTCTCCAGGTAACATTAAAGACGGTTTGATTACAGATGCTATGAAATCGGCAGGTGCTGCTAAAAAAGGTGGAACATCGCCAATTACAGGTGTTTACGATTATGGAGAATATATTAATGAACCAGGCTTTACATTGTTGTGTACGCCAGGTAATGACGTAGAATGTACAACTGCAATGGTAGGTTCTGGAGCGAATATGGTATTGTTTACAACAGGTTTAGGGACTCCAACAGGAAACCCAATCGCGCCAGTTGTGAAGATTTCATCAAACACACAATTAGCAAACAAAATGTCTGATATTATTGATATTGATACTGGTGGAATTATCACTGGAGAAAAATCAATTGATGAAATGGCAGACGAAATGCTGGAGTTTATTATTGATATTGCCAGCGGTAACATTAAGACAAAAGCAGCTATTTTAAATCAAAACGATTTTATTCCTTGGAAAAGAGGGGTGTCGCTTTAGTTTTTTAGGCTCAAAGTAAAAGAGTTACAAAGAGACAAAGGTTTATATGTAGAGGCGCACAGTAGTGCGTTTCTTTTTTTTATAGAGAGTGCTCCAGCGGAGTAAAATATTTATAGAATTGCGATAAGACAGACAAACAAAAGTTCTGGAGGAGCGACATATTTTTCTGCTACCTAAATATTTCGCTCCGTTAGAGCTTCCATAAAAAAAAGCCCATTCTAAAATGAGCTTATATAACTTATATGGTAAAAAAAATTAAAAGTTGGTTTTAGCAGAAGACTTACGAATGTGTAATTCGGGTGCTAAAACAACCTTTTTTTCGATTTTTATAGTATCTGTTTTGTCTACTTGCTCTAAGAAAACACGAGCAGACATTTTTCCCATTTCTAATGGTGACTGATCTACAGAAGTAATTGATAATTCCATGAACTTCGTAAACGGTTCGTTACTGAATCCAGCAACACAAAATTCGTTCGGGATACTGATATTTCGCTCTTTAAGTTCTTGAATTGCACCTAATGCAGCAAAATCACTTGAAGAGAAAAGAGCGTCTGGAGGTGTTTCTAGTTGTAAAAGCTTGTCTACAGATTCTTTTCCAGCATCAACGGCACTTTTAGTATAGATTACATATTCTTCTTTAAATTCAATTCCATTGTCTAGTAAAGCTTGTTTATAGCCTAAAAACCTGTTTTTAAAGATATCTAATGATTGATCACCAGAAAAATGTGCAATATTTCTACAGCCTTCATCGATTAAGTGTTTAGTGGCTAGATAACCGCCTTTAAAGTCGTTAATGGTAACAGAACTAACGCCATCAATATGTTTGCTTCTATCGAAAAATATCAGCGGTACATTTTTTTCTAATACATTTCTGAAAGCGCTGTCATTTTCATTAGAAACACCAGTAACTGACATCATGATGCCGTCTACTTGTGCATCTACAAGAGTATGAAGGTTTTCATTCTCTCTTTTAATGCTTTCGTGTGTTTGACAGATGATAACTTGATAACCATGAGGATAAAGTTCTTCTTCTATTCCTCGAATAACAGAGGCGAAAAAGTTGCTGTCAATACGAGGTACAATAACTCCGATATTATTACTTCGACCGCTTTTTAAAGCCAGTGCTAATTTATTTTGCTTGTAGTTCATCGCCGCGGCAGTTTTGATCACCAGCTCGCGAGTTGCTTCTTTAATTTTAGGATTATTGTTTAAAGCTCTCGAAACCGTTGCAGCAGTGATGTTTAGTTTTTCAGCAATATCATAAATAGTTACTTTTTCACTCATTCAAAAAAAGTTTATCGGTTTATTTTAGACAAAAATACATTTTTTTTCATTATGTAATAAAAATTGTTATCGATTACCATAATTCAAAACTCAAACGATTTAGGTTTTACAATGATAATAAATTATATAAATTTTTGCATTAAATGTAATTAAATTTTGCAATAAAAATTAAATATATAATTTTTTTCTAAATTAATTTGGTCTCTTAGAACAATTTTTCTACTTTCGTGTAATCGATTACAATTAATCTATAACGTTTTCGGGAGTATAATAGGAAAATTACCAAACAGATGATGATAATTAAGCACACCTCATTCAAAAGAGTTTTATTTTCAGCCGCTTTAAGCGTCATAGTGATATCATGCGCTAAAAAGGTTTCTTCAGGTTCTTCTAATACTGGTAATCCTTGGAAGAAAATGGAATTGGTTTTAAAAGGTATTCCGCAAACTCATTTTTCTAATAAAATATATAACATAAATGATTTTGGTGCTGTTGCAGATGGTAAAACATTGAATACAGCAGCATTTGAAAAAGCAATAAAAGAATGTGCTTCAAATGGCGGTGGTCAAGTTTTAGTTCCAAACGGAAAATATTTGACTGGTGCAATTCATTTAGAAAGCAATGTAAACCTACATTTAGCTGATAATGCAGAAATTCTTTTTAGCCTAAATCCAAAAGATTATCCAATTGTTCATACTTCTTGGGAAGGGACAGAAGTAATGAATTATTCTCCATTAATTTATGCTAAAAACAAAACAAACATAGCCGTTACTGGAAAAGGCACTTTAAATGGTCAGGCAGACAGTACCAATTGGTGGATTTGGGCTGGAAGCAAAAACTACGGCTGGAATAAAGGCACTCCATCTCAGAACGACCCAACAAATCGCGAGGTTTTAGTAGATATGGCAGAAAAAGGAATTCCTGTGTCTGAGAGAGTTTTTGGAGAAGGAAGATATCTGCGTCCCAATTTTATTGAATTTTTTGAATGTAATACAGCACTGGTAAAAGATGTAACCATTATAAATTCTCCTTTTTGGATTTTGCATCCAATAAAAACCAATAACATGATTATTGACGGCGTAACGGTTAACAGCCACGGTCCAAATAATGACGGTTGTGATCCTGAATATTCTCAAAATGTTGTAATTAAAAACTGTACGTTCAATACAGGAGATGACTGTATTGCAATTAAAGCTGGACGAGATGGAGATGGAAGAAGAGTAGCAATTCCAAGTAAAAATATTATAGTTCAAAACTGCAAAATGATTGATGGGCATGGTGGTGTCGTGATTGGAAGTGAAATCTCGGCAGGAGTAAATAATGTTTTTGTTGAAAACTGCGTCATGGACAGTCCAAATCTAGATCGTGCTATTCGCATTAAAACCAATTCAAAAAGAGGGGGAGTTACCGAAAATATTTTTGTTCGAAATCTTGAAGTAGGAACTGTAAAAGAATGTGTTTTAAAACTGAATATGTTCTATAACGTTTACGGATCTCAAACAGGAAATTTTATTCCAACAATCAGAAATGTCAGTTTAGAAAATGTAAATGTAAAAAACGGAGGTAAGTACAGTGTTTGGGCAGATGGATATGCAGCGTCACCAGTTGAAAACATCACATTAAAAAATGTAAAAATTCAAAAAGTAGATTCCGTCTATTTATTGAAGAATGTAAAAAATATAAACTTTATAAATACCTATATAAATGGAAAGAAAGTAGATTAAATTAAAACTAGTAACTATTAACCAAAAAACCACTTAAAAAAACTTATGAAAATTAATCAACCACTAAAGAGAAAAATAAAATACAAGATTGTATTTTTATTTTTCTTAAATTTTCTACTGAGCAATACGATTAATGCTCAATCAGCCACAATAGAAGGAAAAATTACAGATGCGGCAGGATTATCGCTGCCTGGTGTAAATATTCAGGAAAAAGGAACTAAAAATGGAACTTCAACTGATTTTGAAGGAAGTTTCAAAATAAATGTAACTAATTCAAAAGCGATTTTGATTATTAGTTATTTAGGTTTTCAGACACAAGAAATTAGCGTTGCAGGAAAAACAAAAATCAACGTAAGTCTTGCAGAGCAATCTAATTCATTAAATGAAGTTGTAGTTGTTGGATATGGTTCTGTAAAGAAGACAGATTTGACAGGTTCCGTTAGTACGATTAATGCTGCAACAATTACAGAAAGAAATACGATTAGTCCTTTAGAGGCAATTCAGGGTAGTACACCAGGAGTTCAGATTTCATCTTCTTCAGGTCGTGCTGGAGATGGATTTAAAGTTGTAATTAGAGGGAATAATTCACTAATTGCAGATTCTAGTAATCCGAGCATGGTAGGTTCTTCGCCCTTATATGTTGTAGATGGTGTTCCTATGGATGGAATTGATTTCTTGAATCCGCAGGATATTGCCAGAATGGATGTTTTGAAAGATGCTTCTTCAGCCGCAATTTATGGTTCTAGAGGATCAAATGGAGTTATCATTGTAACAACCAAAAGCGGTACAAGTGCAAAGGCTGGTATTAGTGTAACTTTTGATACTTCTTATGGAAATAAGACCGCAGCAAGATTGCCTAAAATGATGTCAGGAGAAGAATGGTGGAAATTTCATCAAGTTGCTTATATGAGCGCTACACCTGCAACTCAAACTCCGGCTCAATTAGCGGCTTTAGCAGGTAATCAGAGTCCATTGTTAGTTTCTCGTGCCAACAGCGGTTATAATTTTGATTGGTACGATGCCGTACTTAAAACAGGAATGACTGAAAACAATTATTTAAATATTTCAGGTCGTTCAGACTCAGGAATGAGTTATAACTTAGGATTTGGAATTCAGAGCGACAGAGGTCTTATCGATAATGATTCGACAGACAAATACTCTTTCAAATTAGGATTAAATCATAAAATTAATGATAAATTTTCTACAGGAGTAAATGTTACAATTGCTAGATTAGATAATCAATTAGGAAGTGACTTAGCGATGCAGGATGCATTTAGATTAAGTCCTTTAATGTCTCCCTGGGCAGTAGACGCTGCAGGAAATGAAAAAGTAGGAACTTTATTTTTTCTTCCAGGTAAATTGACTTATCCTGATGGTTCTTGGGCAATTAATAAAACATCTACTGTAAATCCTTTAATGGAGATTGCAAACTCTTCTCAGACAGAAAAAACATGGCAGACAGTGGGTAATGCTTATTTCCAGTATCAAGCACTTAAATGGCTTTCGTTCAAAACAACTTTTGCAGCAGGAGTTATGGATACGCAAGGATCTAAAGCATATACAGCACAGACTAATGCCGGTGTAACACTAAACGGAAAAAACTCAGCGACTCTAGAAAATTCCAATAACTTCAATTATACATGGGATAACCAAATTGATTTAAAACATACTTTTAATGAAGTTCATGATTTTAGTGTGTTGTTATTACAGAGTTTGTACTCAAATGTGGATGAGTTTTCTTCTTTATATTCAAATAATCAGCCTTTTGATGTAGGTACTGATAATATGGGATCTGGTGTGCAGACCAGTTATGTAGTGAAATCTTCTTATGCAAAGAATACATTAAACTCTTATGCAGTTCGTTTAAACTACGCCTATAAGGATAAATATTTAGTTACTGCCTCAACAAGATGGGATGGTTCTTCTGTTTTATCTCAAGGTAATAAATGGCAGAGTTTCCCTTCTGTAGCATTAGGATGGAAAATCAGCAAGGAATCTTTCTTAGCAAACAGTTCAGTAGTTTCAGATTTAAAACTACGCGCTAGTTTAGGTTATACAGGAAATGACAACGTTGCTCCTTATACTTCTCAAGCATTATTAAACCAACAGACATTTTACGCAGCGGGAGCAAATGTGGTTTCAGGATGGCAGTCAGAAAACTTAGCTAATCCAGATTTAACTTGGGAAAAAACAAGAGAGTACAATTTAGGTATCGATTTTGGATTCTTGAAAAATAGAATTTCGGGTACTGTAGATGTTTATGATAGATTATCAGATGATTTAATATATAAACAGCAATTACCTGCTGAATCAGGATGGAAAAATACATTTGCCAATGTAGGTTCTGTTAGCAACAAAGGTATCGAGGTTTTATTGACGACAAAAAACATAAAATCTAAAAATGTGAATTGGGAAACTACTTTTACATTTACTAAAAACGTGAATAAATTAGAGTCCATTTACAATCAGGATAAAGTAAGTGATATTGGTAACAAATTGATACTTGGCGCGCCATTAAATCCTAATTACAATTATGTTTATGATGGAGTTTGGCAGGAAAGTGAAGCAGCACAGGCTGCATCTTACGGAATGGCTCCAGGACAAGCAAGACCAAAAGATTTAAATGGAGACGGCAAATTCAATCAAGATGATAGAACTGTTATTGGTAATCCAAATCCTGAATGGCAGGGAAGTTTATATTCAAAATTGACTGTTGGCCAGTTTGATTTTAACTTCTCCGTTTTAACAAGTCAAGGACAAACTGTCTTGAGTACTTTTCATCAAAACTTTGCGGATGTAAGTGATCGTGGACGCCAGAAATTAGCAATGGATTATTTCATTCCAACTAATGGCACCGGAATCGCAGCAAATGCTAACAATACAAACCCAAGACCGGGTCCAGTTGCAACTGGAGCAGGTGCTTATTGGACTTCTTTATTTGGATATTATAGAGACGCTTCTTACGTGAAAATTAAAAATATATCTTTAGGTTATACATTAAATTCTGATTTATTAAAGAAACTAAAAATCTCAAATTTAAGAGTTTATGTAAATGTTTTAGATCCATTTGTGTTTACAAAATTTGATGGTTATGATCCAGAATGGGCAGCTTCGCCGTTTGGTGTAAACCGTCCAGCATCTGTAACTACGCAATTAGGATTAAGTGTTAAATTTTAATAAAGATATCAAATGAAAAAAATAATAATAATGTTAGGAATATTCGCTGTATCTGTAAGTTCATGCAGTGATTATATTGAAGAAGACAGCCGTTCTTATGTGCCTGCAGATGCAACTTATAAAACAGCATCTGGATTTCAATTATTAGTAAATACAAATTATGCATGGCTTAAAAGTATTTACGGAGGTAATCCATGGTTGTTTGAAGCAGGAACAGATATGTATGCAGAAGGAAGAGGACCAGAACCTGCAGGTTTAAGTCAATATACACTTTTGATACCATCATCTGACAATGTTGCTGATTTATATACTCCGTGTTATCAGTTAATTCAATCAGTTAATAAAACAATTTATTATTCAACAGTAACAGAACAGACTTCAAATTTAAACACTCTAGTTGGAGAAGCAAGATTTTTAAGAGCACAAGCTTACTTCTTATTAGTGCAGACTTATGGAGGTGTGCCTGTTGTTAATGAGCATATTACAGTGCCAGTTTTGTCTTTTAAAAGAAATACTGCAGAGGAAGTGTATACACAGATTATAAGTGATTTAGATTTTGCTTTAGCTAATGTTGGAACTAATGCTTACAGCGCATCAGGAAAAGTAAATAAAAGAGCGGTAAACGATTTGTTAGCTAAAGTATATTTAACAAGAGGATATGAAACTTTTGGAAAAGCTGATGATTTTTCAAAAGCGGCAGCTTATGCTGATGCTGCTATTGCTGGGCAGACTTTAACAGTTGCTGCTGATCAGTTATTTAAACCTGGAAATGATTTAAATGTTGAAACAATTTTCTCTGTGCAATATGATAAGGCCTCTACAAGTACAGATCCAACAAAATTAGGGAATAATCAGTTTTACTATTTTAGTTCTTATTTAGGAGGTGCTGAGACTGGAGCTCCATTAAGAAGTTATAATTTATGTCCAACAGATTATGCTTTAGGTTTATATGAAAAAGGAGATAAAAGATGGGATGCTACTTTCATGACAGAAATTGTTGAAGGCCCAGAAACAACAAATGGAGTAACAAAAACAATTTTATATTATCCATACTATAGAAGTACAAATCCAGCATCACTAAAGGTAAGACACTTTTATGAACCAAAATGGTTTACACCAGCTGATAAAACAGCTTGGATGACTACGAATGCATCTAGATTATCAGCTACATTTGTTTATCATCCTTGGGGGGAATATTCTGCAGCACATACTTTAATTAAAAACCTAGATTGTTATACTATTCCAGTTAAGAAATTCGATGATCCAGATCCAACAACACCTTCAAGCACAGGGCCAGTTAGTACAAGAGATATCATTATTTCAAGACTAGGAGAAACCTATTTAATTGCCGCTGAAGCGTATTTAAAAGCAGGTGTGCCTTCAACAGGTTTAGATCGTTTAAATGAAGTTAGAAAAAGAGCAGGTGTAGCAAATGCAACAATTGCACAATTCAACATAGATTATGTTTTAGATGAAAGAGGAAGAGAGCTTTTAGGAGAATATAAGCGCTGGTTCGATTTAAAACGTACTGGAACATTGGTTGCAAGAGCTTCTGCTTATAATTATAAAATTAAGGCAGCTAATTTTGTTGGAGTAGATGGAAAGCTTAAAATATTAAGACCAATACCGCAAACAGTTTTGGATTTAAACCAAAACAAAGATTTTCCTCAAAATCCTGGTTATTAGTAATTTGTTAGTTTTTTGAGACTATTGTTTTTTGAAGTAGTTGAGAAAGAGTTTGATTAATAAGTGTCAAACTCTTTTCTTGACTTGTAAAATGGAAAGTGAAATGCAAAAATTGAAGTTAATTTTAGTTATATTTTTATATGCTGTAGCTGCTCAAAGTCAGCAATATCAGATTGATTCCTCTTATACCATAAAAAGTACTTACGCCAAATTAATTAAGAAACATCCTTTTATTACTATTCCAGAAGTTAAACCAAATCCAGATGTTCAGGAAATGTTTGATTTAGTTTACAATAAAGAAAAAGAAAGAGTGCTTCATTTTGACGCGTTTATCAACAAAAAACAGAAAAAAAATCCAGCTGTAATTATGATTCACGGAGGCGGATGGAGATCAGGAAATAAAGATCAGATGCAGTTTTTAGGAAAAGAAATAGCAGCAAAAGGGTATACTACTTTTTCTATTGAATACAGATTGTCATTAGAAGCCAAATATCCGACTGGAGTTATTGATGTAAAAAATGCTATAAAATTTATCAAAGACAATGCTTCAAAATTTAATGTAGATCCTAATAAAATAGCTGTTTTAGGTTGTTCAGCGGGAGGACAGATGGCAGCTTTAATTGGCACAACAAATAATAATGCAATTTTTGAAGACAAGAGTTTCAAAAGTAAATCATCATCAAAAGTAAATGCAATAATCGATGTAGACGGAGTTTTGGCAATGAAACACCCAGAATCTACAGAAGGAGAAGTGGCTGCATTTTGGTTAGGCGGGAAATCAAATGAGATTCCTGAAAACTGGAAGAATGCGTCTGCTTTAACTCATACCGATAAAAATACACCGCCAACCTTATATATCTGCAGCAGTATTCCAAGATTTCATGCGGGAAGAGATGATATGATTAAAATTTTGAATGAATATAAGATTTATAATGAAGTACATACGATTGCAGATTCTCCTCATTCTTTTTGGTTTTATGAACCTTGGTTTGGAGAGACAATTTCATATACTGTAGGATTTTTAGATAAAATTTTTAAGTAATTTAGAATGAAAATCTAAACCAATAAAAATTATGTGTAAATCTCTACTTACAAAGATTAATCTTAAAACGGCAATTGTTTTATTACTTTTTTTAGGTTTTAAAACAATAGCTCAGAATCAAAACGAATCAGAAAAAAATATAATTCCTTATGATTTAAAATGGTCGGAAAGAATGGCGCTAACGATCTTAAACAGATATCCGCAGGCTTGGAAGCTCGATGAAAACGAAAAACCAAAATGGGATTACAAAATGGGATTTGTATTGTCAGGTTTTGAAAAATTATATCAAAAAACAAATGATAAAAAATACCTGAATTATATTAAAGAATATGTTGATGAAATGATTGACAGTACTGGAAATATAAAAAAATATGATGCTAAGGTATACAATATAGATTATCTCAATCCGGGGAAACTGCTTTTTAATTTGTATGAAATTACTAAGGATTCACGCTATTTTGAGATAATAGGAAAGCTAAGAACACAATTAGAAACGCAGCCAAGAACTGCTAGCGGAGGATTCTGGCACAAACAGATTTACCCAAACCAAATGTGGATTGATGGCTTGTATATGGCAGAACCATTTTATACTCAGTTTACTGTTAAATATGAGAAAGGAAAGAGTTTAGATGATGTTGCAAAACAGTTTGAATTGGTTCAAAATCATCTTGTAGATAAAAAAACGGGTTTAGTGTATCAGGCTTGGGACGAAAGCAAAGAAATTGGCTGGGCAGATAAGCAAACAGGGACTTCGCCAACAATTTGGGGAAGGGGAATTGGCTGGTATATGGTAGCTTTAGTAGAAACCTTAGATTATTTTCCGAAGTCACATCCAAAATACAAAGTTTTGGTTGGGTATTTGAATCAGATTGCAAAGAATGTAAATCAATACAAAAGTGAATCAGGTTTGTGGTATCAGGTAGCAGATAAACCAGAAAAATTTGGAAATTATGTTGAACCATCTGCATCTGGAATGATTATTTATGCTTTTGCAAAAGGAACCAACAGGGGGTATTTGGGTGGAAGTTATAAATCGACAGCAAAAAAATCTTTTGAAAGTTTTATAAAAGAATTTATAAAAGTGGATAAAAAAGGAGAAATAAATGTTTTGAATGTATCGTCGAATGTAGGTTTAGGAGGAAAGCCTTTTCGGGATGGGACAAACGAATATTATCTTACAGCAAAAACAAAAGAGAATGGAGCAATTGGACTGGGAGCATTTTTACTAGCCGCGGTAGAATTAGACAAATAAATGATTGATAGTTTTTAATATGAATAGAAAGAAAAAATATTTTGTTTTAGCTATTTCTTTTGGATTGATGCTTTTTTCATTTTTGAATGTTGCAGCACAGGAAACTTCCAAAAGCCTAATTGTAATTTCAAAAGATTTAAAATGGTCAGAAAGAATGGCACTTTCTATAATGAAGCGCGCTCCAAAAGCATGGCAGATTGATAATAATGATAAACCCAAATGGGATTATAAATTAGGTTTGGTTATGACCGCTTTTGAAAATCTGTATCAAAAGACAAAAAATCCAGTTTACGAAAATTATATTAGAGACTATTATGAAACGGTAATTAGTAATTCAGGAGAGATTACAAATTACAAACTCGAAGATTACAATATAGATTATATTAATGCTGGAAAAACACTTTTTGATCTTTATAAGCAGACAAACGACAGCAGATTTTTAACAGCGATCAAACAATTGAGAAAACAATTAGAAACGCAT
Organism: Flavobacterium panacagri; assembly: GCF_030378165.1. Lineage (NCBI taxonomy): Bacteria > Pseudomonadati > Bacteroidota > Flavobacteriia > Flavobacteriales > Flavobacteriaceae > Flavobacterium > Flavobacterium panacagri. The sequence continues at coordinate 4,925,083 of NZ_CP119766.1, read as the reverse complement.
CCAAGAACAAATTCTGGAGGGTTTTGGCATAAAAAGATTTATCCAAACCAAATGTGGCTTGATGGCTTGTATATGGGAACTCCTTTTTATGCCCGCTATACGTTTGAATTCAATAATGGAAAAGATTTTAATGATATTGTAAAGCAATTTGAACAAATATATCTTCATACATTAGATAAAAAAACAGGACTTCTATTTCATGCTTGGGATGAAAGTAAAAAGATGGAGTGGGCAAATAAAGAAACAGGAACTTCTCCAAACTTCTGGTCAAGATCTATCGGTTGGTATATGATGGCTTTGGTAGACGTTTTGGATTATATGCCAAAAGAGCATCCTAAAAGAAAAGAACTTATAGAATATTTAAATGAGATATCAAAAGCTGTTGCCAAATATCAAGACGTTTCGGGATTATGGTATCAAGTTACTGATGCGGGTAATAGGAAAGGAAACTATTTGGAAGCTTCTGGTTCTGAGATGTTTATTTATGCTTTTGCAAAAGGTGTAAAAAAAGGATATTTGCCAGCTAGTTATAAAAAACTTGCAGTTAAAGGTTTTGAAGCTGTTATAAAAGATTTGGTTAAAGTTGATGATGATGGCGAAATACACATTACTCAAGTTTGTGCAAGTGCAGGATTAGGAGGAAATCCTTTTAGAGATGGTTCGTACGAGTATTATATAAATGAGAAAATAAAAGTAGACAATTCACATGGATTAGGGCCTTTTATTTTAGCAGCAATAGAATTAGAAAAATAATAGAATTTAAATATATTTTGAAATGAAAAACAATAGAAAGCAAAGTTATTTGATGTCGGTTTTAATGATCTGTGTTATGACCATTACAAGTTGTAAAGTAACTTCTCAGGAACCAGCAAAAAAAGACATTGTAATTGCAAAGAATGCGAAATGGTCTGATAAAATGGCTTTGACATTAATGAAACGCCATCCTGAATCTTATATGCTGGACGATGCCAAGAAACCAAAGTGGGATTATGTTCATGCTTTAGTACTTCATTCAATCGAGGAGTTGTACAAAAAGAATCCAGATCCAAGATACAAAGCTTACGTAAAAGGTTATGTAGATCAATTGGTACAAACGGACGGAAGTATCAATACTTATGAGTTTGATAAATATAATATTGATTTGGTTTTGCCTGGACGTTTGCTTTTTGACGTCTATGCTTATTCAAAAGACGAGAAATATTTAAAAGCATTGCAGTTAATCCGCAAACAGCTTACAGAACAGCCAAGAACTCCTAGCGGTGGATTTTGGCACAAACAAATCTACCCAAATCAAATGTGGTTAGATGGTTTGTATATGGGAGAACCATTCTATGCTGAGTATACAGCTAAATTTGAAAATGGTAAAAGCTTCGACGATATAGCGAAACAATTTGAGTTGATACAACTTAAAGCGACAGATCCAAAAACAGGTCTTTTATACCATGGTTGGGACGAAAGCAAACAAATGCCTTGGGCTAATAAAGAAACAGGAAATTCTCCAAATTTCTGGTCTAGATCTTTAGGCTGGTACGTAATGGCATTAGTTGATGTTCTGGATTATATGCCAAAAGAGCATCCAAAATATAAAGAATTGGTTAAATATCTAAACAATGCATCTGAGGCTATTCTTAAATTTCAGGATAAATCTTCGGGTTTATGGTATCAGGTAACAGATAAAGGAGGCGAAAAAGGAAATTATTTAGAAGCTTCTGGTTCGGCTATGTTTGCTTACGCTTATGCAAAAGGAGCTAATAATGGTTATTTGCCAGCCAAGTTTAAAAAAGCGGCAAACAAGGCTTTTGATGGATTGACTACAGTTTTAATCAAAAAAGTAGATGAAGATGGAGGTATAACATTAACAAACTGCTGTCAAGTTGCTGGTCTTGGAGGAACTCCATACCGCGATGGATCTTACGAATATTATGTGAACGAAAGAAAAAAAGACAATGATCCTAAAGCTACGGGGCCATTTATTTTGGCAGCTTTAGAATTGAATAGATAAAAAATTATTTCAACAAATCCGACAGGTTTTAAAACCTATCGGATTTGTTTTGAATATAAAATTTACAAGAAAATCTAAGAGGTTTTTAAAACCTGTTAGGTCTCTTAAAAGTCAAATACTTCTATAATGAAAAATTTAAAAATCATCCTTTTGCTGCTCTCCATTTTTTTCTTTCAGAAAAGCACAGCGCAAGTCTGGATTCCTGATAATGGGGACGGAACCTACACAAATCCGATTCTCCATGCTGATTATTCAGATCCAGATGTTGTACGTGTAGGCGATGATTATTATATGACAGCTTCTTCATTTAATTGTATTCCAGGACTCCCTATATTAAATTCTAAAGATTTGGTAAACTGGAAAATTATTGGTTATGCGCTTACAAAACAGCCCCCTTATGAAACTTATGACAGAGTGCAGCATGGAAATGGGGTGTGGGCACCAAGTATTACGTATCATAAAAATGAATTTTACATTTATTATCCAGATCCAGATTACGGAATTTATATGATAAAAGCTAAAAAAGCAGAAGGACCTTGGTCTGAGCCAATTTTAGTAAAAGCAGGAAGAGGTCTAATTGATCCTAGTCCTCTTTGGGATACTGATGGTAAAGTTTATATGACTCATGCTTTTGCAGGAAGCCGTGCACAAATTAAGAGTTTATTGGTTGTTTGCACAATGAATTCTGAGGGTACTGTTGTCAACAATGATGAAGTAATGGTAATTGATGGACATCAAGGAGAAGAAACCATTGAAGGTCCAAAGTTTTATAAACGTAAAGGATATTATTACATTTTTGCTCCTGCGGGAGGAGTACCAACAGGATGGCAGACTATTTTAAGATCTAAAAATGTTTTTGGACCTTATGAAAAGAAAAAAGTTTTGGAACAAGGTTCTACAATCATAAATGGGCCACATCAAGGTGCTTGGGTAACAACTCAGACAGGAGAAGACTGGTTTTTTCATTTTCAGGATAAGGGAGCTTATGGACGAATTGTTCATTTACAGCCTATGAAATGGGTAAACGACTGGCCGGTTATGGGGGAAGATTTTGATAAAAACGGAGTAGGAGAACCTGTTATTACTTATAAGAAACCCAATGTTGGTAAAAAATATCCGATAGAAGTACCTGCAACTTCAGATGAATTTAATGAACCTAAATTAGGGTTGCAATGGCAATGGCAGGCCAATAAACAAGTTAATTTTGGATTTCCAACCAGTTTGGGTTATCTGAATTTGTTCTGTAACACCACTACTAAGAACATTTTTAATGCACCAAATTTACTTATGCAAAAATTTCCAGCAGAAGAATTTACTGTAACAACAAAGCTGACTTTTAATTCGAGATTAAATGGCGAATCAACGGGTTTAATTATTATGGGATTAGATTTTAGCGCACTTTGTTTTAAAAATGATAACGGAAAATTATATCTAAATCAGAAAACAGGAACTTTTGCAAATACGGTTTCAGAAACAGAAACGAAATCGGTATTAATAGAAAGCAATACGATTTATTTGAGAGTACAAATCAAAAAAGGAGCTATATGTAACTTCTTCTATAGTTTAGATGATAAAAATTATCAGACAATAGGAACTAAATTTAAAGCAAGAGAAGGAAAATGGATTGGTGCCAAAGTAGGACTTTTTGCTTTAGGGGAAGAAGTAAAAAATGATTCAGGAAATGTAGCCGTAGATTGGTTTAGAGTAACTAAATAAGAAAGAAAAAAATGCAGTTTAAAAAACAAATAATCCTTTTTTTATGTTTTTGCAGTTTTGCTGTAAAATCTCAGAATACTTATAAAAGATGGCCAGAAATTATTCGTAAGAATGATGCGGTATGGTTTGGATCGGATGAAGCGAAAAGAATTGCAGAGAATGTTTTGCTATACCAAAGAGAAATTGGTGGCTGGCCAAAAAATATTCAGATGCAGGACGAGCTGACCGAAAAACAGAAAAAGGATTTAGTAGCACTCAAAAAAACTGCAGTTGAAACAACAACAGACAATGGAGCAACTTCTCAGGAAATACTTTTTATGTCTAGAATGTATGCTCAGGTAAAAGATGAGCGTTATAAAGACTCATTCCTGCGTGGACTTAATTATTTATTGGAAGCGCAATATCCAAATGGTGGCTGGCCTCAATTTTATCCGTTGAAAAAAGGATATTATACACATATTACTTATAATGATGATTCGATGGTAAATATTTTGAATGTAATAAAAGCAGTTGCAGACGAAACTGATTATTACAGTATTAAGCCATCAAAAGAAATTGTAGAAAAATGTAAAAAAGCTTTTGACAAAGGTATAGAATGCATCCTAAAAACACAGTATAGACAAAACGGAGTTTTAACAGCATGGTGCGCGCAGCACGATGAAGTTACTTTTGCTCCCGCAAACGCTAGAGCTTTTGAATTAGCTTCATTAAGCGGTTATGAATCCGCAAAAATTGTATTGTTATTGATGTCAATTGACAAACCTTCAAGAGAAATTGTAACAGCTGTAAAAAGCGCTGTTGAATGGTTTGAAAAAACGAAAATTACCAATTTAGAAGAAAAGAGAGTTTTAAATGACGCAGGAAAAGTTATAGATAAGAAAATGATTCCAGCTGTAAATGCAGATCCTATCTGGGCTCGATTTATGGATTTAGAAACTAATGAACCTTTCTTTTGTGATCGCGACGGGATAAAAAAGAAGTCGATTGATCAAATCGGTTCAGAACGCCGAAATGGTTATTCATGGTATTCAGATGCTCCAAATGAAGTCTTAAAAAGGTTTCCTGACTGGGCGGTTAAAAATGGAACAAAAGTTGGTGCTGCAGATAAAAAAAATGTAAACTATATTACTGTAGCACAAGATGGTTCAGGAGATTTTACAAAAATTCAGGATGCTGTTTACGCAACCCCAGCTTTTCCTTACGAAAAAGTGACAATATTCATTAAAAATGGAATTTATACTGAAAAAGTCCGAATTCCAGAATGGAATAATAATGTAATTCTAAAAGGAGAAAGTAAAGAAAATACCATCATTACTTTTGATGATAATTTTTCTAAAATAGCTCTTGGCAGAAATAGTACTTTTTACACATCTACAATTTTAGTAGAAGGAGATGACTTTACAGCATTAAATTTAACTGTTAAAAATTCATCAGGAGAGCGTGGTCAGGCAATTGCATTGTCTGTTGTTGCAAATCGTGCTAAAATTATAAATTGTAATCTTTTAGGAAACCAAGACACTTTATATTTATCAGGAAAAGAAGCAAAGCAATATTTCAAAGATTGTTACATAGAAGGAACCACAGATTTTATTTTCGGAGGAGCAACTGCTTTATTTGAAAACTGTATCATTCATAGTATTAAAAGTTCCTACATCACAGCAGCGTCAACCCCACAAGGAACTGATTTTGGGTTTGTTTTCAAAAATTGTAAACTAACAGCTAACCCTGATGCTAAAGATGTTTATTTAGGACGACCTTGGAGAATTTATGCCAAGACTGTCTTTGTAAATTGTGACATGGGGAGACAAATTAGATCAGAAGGCTGGGAAAATTGGTCAAAACCTGAAGCTGAAAAAAACTCTTTTTATGCAGAATATAATTGTACTGGTGATGGCTTTCAGCCATCTAAAAGAGTCAAATGGTCGCACCAACTTTCGAAAAAAGAAGCTGGAAAATATACTACAGAAAATATCCTTAAAGATAAAATTTCTAGTTGGTATTTAAATTAATTTGCTTTGATTATTAGAATCAGTCAAAGTTTACTGTACAAACTACGATTGGAAACTAAAAAAACTAAAAAAAATGAATATTAAATATTTCGTTCTGTTATTATTTTCTTGGGTATCTTTTTCTCAAAATGGTGATTTCCCATCTGCAAAAGTAGATTCGATAGTGAATAGAATTCAGTTACCAGTATTTCCAGCTTACCAAATTAATATTTTAAAAGTTGGTGCAAAAGGTGACTCTATTTCAGATAATAAAAAAGCCTTTGACAAAGCAATGGCTATGTGTAAAAAAAATAATGGTGGTACTATAATAGTGCCAAAAGGAATTTATAAAATCAATGGTCCAATTCACTTTGTGAGTAATGTAAATTTGAAGATTGAGGAAGGTGCAAAAATTAAATTTAGCGACAATCCTAAAGATTATCTTCCATTGGTTCTGACAAGCTGGGAAGGTACTATGCTTTATAATTACAGTCCGTTGATTTATGCTAATAATTGCACTAATATTGCCATAACAGGAAATGGAACGATTGATGGAGAAGGAGGAAAAACATGGAAAACATTTAAAACAAAGGAAGGGGAGGGTAAAAACTTGAGTCGTGAAATGAATCACAATAACACACCTGTTGGAAATAGAAAATTTGGAGAAGGATATTTTTTAAGACCACAGATGATTCAGTTCTTGAATAGTAAAAATATATTAATAGAAAATATTAGAATCGAGAATTCACCATTTTGGTGCTTACATTTATTAAAATCCGAGAGTATAACCATTCGTGGTATAAGTTATAAATCATTGAATCATAATAATGATGGAATAGACCCAGAATATACTAAAGATGTTTTAATTGAAAACGTAAACTTCGATAATGGAGATGATAATGTAGCCATAAAAGCAGGTAGAGATCATGAAGGAAGAGCAAATACAGCAACGCCAAGTCAGAATATTGTAATAAGAAATTGTAATTTCAAAGGACTTCACGGAGTTGTAGTGGGTAGTGAAATGTCAGCAGGAGTACAAAATATTTTTGTGGAAAATTGTAAAACGGCGGGGTATTTAAAAAGAGGAATTTATTTAAAAACCAATGCTGACCGTGGAGGATATATTAAAAATATATTTGTTAGAAATATCCAGTTAGACCAGGTTGAAGACTGTTTGTATATTACAGCAAATTATCATGGAGAAGGTAAAGGATATCAATCGGATATATCGAATGTATATTTTTCAAATATTACTTGTAACAAAGCTTCTGAGTCAGGAATTGTAATTCAGGGATTTGAGAATAAAAAAATCAAGAATATTTCTTTAAAAAATATTGAAATCAAAGAAGCTAAAAATGCATTGTCCAATGAGAATGCAGAAAATGTTTTGATGACTGATGTTTTTATAGGTCAAAAAGCAAATGTGCCAACAGCAGTTTCTAAAAACTGATTTTTTAGTTTAAGAGAACAATTTTTTGTGCCTTCTTAAGAATTATAAGAAAGAAAAACTCGTTGAACTTTGCGTTCCTGATAGTTATCAGGATTGTGTTCTTTACTATAAAAACAATAAACAAAAAAACAAAATGAAAAAATACATCATCCTAACTCTTCTAATTACTACGGTAAGTTTTGCACAGAAAACAGCACTATATTGCATTGGTGATTCCACAATGGCAAATAAAAAAGATCCAGATAGAAATCCAGAACATGGTTGGGCACAGGTTTTACAGTCTTTTTTTAAGCAAGATATAATAGTAATAAATAAAGCAGTAAATGGTAGAAGTACAAAAAGCTTTATTAACGAAAAGCGTTGGGATTCTATCAGCAAGAAATTAAAAAAAGGAGATTATGTCTTAATTGAATTTGGACACAATGATGCAAAAATAGAAGATTCTACACGTTATACAAATCCACATACAGCGTATAGATATAATTTGATTCGTTTTGTAAAAGAAAGCAGAGAAAAAGGAGCAATTCCTATATTGCTAACTTCAATTGCGAGACGTAATTTTAATGACAAGGGAGTACTAGTTCCTACGCATGGTGATTATCCTTTAGAAACACGTTTGGTCGCTCAGGAATATAATGTACCTTTTATTGATATGGAATATTGGACAGAATTATTGGAGCAGTCTTACGGGCCAGAAAAATCAAAAACATTACATCTGCATTTTAAAGCAGGTGAAAACGCATTTTATGATAAAGATAAAGCAGATGATACACATTTGTCCCAAAAAGGAGCTGTTGAAATAGCTCAAATATTTATTGCACAACTTAAATTATTAAATGATTCTTCTTTAAAAAGAATAAAAGGAAATATTAAATAAATTATTAAAACTAACAATAACTCTTTTAGTATTTAATTATATAGTGATCTGCATTTTTTTTAATCTGTAATACATTTATGATTTAAAGAAATTCAGTTTACAGTTTTTTATTAACCAATATGTTACAATTCTAAAAAAGAGAGAGCCTTGGCTTTCTCTTTTTTTTGTTTAAAAAAGTACGTCCTAGTCATAGAGAGTTGTTCGAATAAAAGGAGGAATCGTTATGCCTCTATAATTCTATTTTATCACAAATTATTTGAATTAGTCTTTAAAAACTTACAGAATTACCTTAATCTATAAGTTTAAAAACTTTTACTGGCATTTATAAATAGTATTTCAAGAGAAATTTGCACTCTGAAATAAGTTTTTGATTGTAAGTCTATTGTAGGGAATGGTCATTTGGATTTTACTCTGCATGATTAAAAATTTCACTAATAGTCATTCTCTTAAGGTTATTAATAATTTAAAACATCTAAACAATTAAATGTCATGAAAAATAAATTACTCCCTTTATTTGTTGCTTTGGGATCTTATTCTGCTTATTCACAGGTAGGTGTTGGGACATTAACGCCCAATTCTTCTGCTCAGTTGGATATTACTTCAAAGGATAAGGGACTTTTGATTCCTCAAATTGCGTTGAAAAGTAGTACAGATACCGAAACAATTAAACCTGGCAATGTTGAAAGTTTATTAGTTTTTAATACTTCTACAATAGCAGACATTACACCAGGTTATTACTATTGGTATAAAGGAAGATGGAACAGAATAGCTATTTCTGGTGAAGGAGGAGGAAAAACGGAAACAGCTGTTGGTGAAGGTGTTCCTGGCAAAAAAGGTGATCCTGGCTATCCAGGAGAAGGTGTTGTTATCTATACTAACACTAAAAATGGAGATGTATATGTTCAAAATCCTGATGGAACATGGACAAAAATAAACGGAAAAGACGGGAATAATGGAAAAGATGGAATGAATGGCGGTAATGGTGCACCAGGTGCCAGACAATAAAGGAATCTTTTTAAAAATGTTTAAGAGAAGGTTAAAGGCTGATTTTGATTTTTTTGAAAAATCATTTTTTGATACTGATGAAGATAAAATAAAGCAATACGATCGTATTGTTTATGTTGTGTATGATAAACAAGAATTGCTTGGCTTTTTACAAGAGAATAAGAGTGCCAATGTTTTAGTTTGTTTATTTGATAAACAGTTTTTTACAAGCTTGTCATTTTTGGAAAGAATAAGTAGCTTGATATTGTTTGATGAATGTAAAACTAGCCGTGAAATTTTTAAAGAAATAAAAACATTTTTTAAAAAGAAATTAGACTCACGAAATGAGGCAATCTCTTTTCAACAGGCAGCAATCACTATGCAGACAAGTTTTCCAGAATATTACAAAGCAATGTACTATTTAATGTAATTTTTATTTTTTTTTAGGTGTATGTTTTTTGAATTATAATACACCTTCAAAATGCAGGGTAAGTATTGTTCCTTATCCTGCATTCTTTTTTAAGTACTTTTCTAATATATACTTTTTAATGTTCTTGCAAATATTTTTTTGTTTTTGCGCGGTGTTTTATAATTATTAATTCACATAAATTTTTATTAAAAAGAAAGCACTAAAACATTTTAAAATTTAAACAAGAATCTTTAAAAATGAAGCTTGATAAAAGTCTTGTTAAGGACATTATTTTAAAAAATATCAATGTAAATGAGGTGTTAGTTGAGTAATTTTCTCCTGTTTGAAGTGTTTTTATGTAACAAAATTGTATGAAAAGACAGTTTTTGAGAGTCGTTTTTCTTATTAATCTTAGGGCTTGAGATACTTTCTAGATTACCTAAAAATGAGTTGATGTGATTGGTTTTTTAAATAAGTATTTGATTTTTAATTGTTTGTGTTTTCTGGGGTTTGCAAAAACTGAAGAGTCAATTTATTGTAAAGAAAATGACTGAAAAACTGCATTAAATTTAACAGCAATTTTGTTGTAACTATCACACAAACTTTTATTTTTGTGGCTTAATTTAACAATATATAAGCATGAAAGATTTATTAGTAAAAATCAACGCCGAAATTGACACATTTAAAGCAGAAGCTGAATCTTTAACTGAAAAAGGAATTAAAGCTGCAGGTCCAAGAGCACGTAAAGCTACTTTAGAAATTGAAAAACTTTTAAAAGAGTTCAGAAAAGTTTCTATCGAAGAATCAAAAAAATAATACAACTAAAACCTCGTCAATTGACGAGGTTTTTTATGTTTAAAAAGAGTAAAGTTTAAGACAAAGAGAAGAAACCTTTGTTGCTTTGCTCCTCTGTAACTTTGTATCTTTAAATTGAATTTCTATCAATAAAATTAAAAGGCACTTTTACATTTCCTCTTTCTTTATTCAAAATCATTCGAGCTGCTGTTTCTCCCATAATATTAAAATCGGTAGACATTACAGTAATACCTAATAATTCTTTTAGAGGGGTATCATTATAAGAGATCACGCCGATTTCTTTGCCTAGAACAAACTCTTCATCCCGAATTTGTTTCACTAAATTTACTAGATCAGATTCTTCAATAGTGATAAATAAATCTCCTTTTTTAAGAATCATATCATCATAAACTTCACTCAGAATTTCAAAATTGATTTCGTGTTCAACGCAAAACTTTCTAAATCCGTGTAATATTCTTCGCGGATAAGGGTAAACGGCTTTGTCTGGATAAACTAATATTAATCGTTTATATTTGGTTATTTTAGAAAGTCCTTCTTTTAATGCGTTGTAAATGTCATTTTCAAAATCTTGATAGATTTTAATCACATCATCTCCGGTTCCTAATTTAATATTATCTAAAACAACCAATTTTTCCTGCGGAATTTTTTTAATAGCATTAACCACTTCATCAGTAAAACTTAAATGTTTTAATTCGTCTGTTTTGAAATGGGTTGTGATTACATAATAATCGTAGGCGCCTTCGAATTTATCCAATATATTTAAAAACAAAGTTTCATCACAGTGGTAAATTTGAAGATCGACATGTGCGTTGGCTCCTAAAGTATTGATAAAAGTGCTGTAGGTTTTCATTTTATAAGAGCTCAGCTTATTCGTCAAAAATAAAATATTTACTTTAGACTCTAGCTTTGTTCTTGTGATATAATACCCTTTTCCTCTAATAGAAGAAATAATTTTCCGTTCCTTTAAAATATTATATGCTTTCTCCACAGTATCACGAGACATATAGAATTCTTCGCTGAAACTATTAATGGAAGGAATTTTTTGATTGATCTTTAAATTTCCATTGGCGATGTTTTGAAGAATAGAGTCTACAATTTGTTTGTACTTTGGAACTCGTGAATCTTCATCTATTTTAATAAGTTTAATCATGGTATCTGGGAAACTTGTCGCGTATTTCGACGAAACGATTTTTAATTATAACTTTTACTAGAAACTCTTTTTAGGACTAATGTTTTCTATGAGTAGCCAAAAATGAGAATTTCTACAAGGCTTGTAATACTTTTTTTATAATTTATTAAATTTCCTTAAAATGTGGATTCAATAATTACGAAATCGATTGCTAAAATAGCCATTTTAAATTTATTTCTCCAATAATTACAGACTGTTATTTCTAATAACCTTCAATTTTTAACAAAAAATACAAAAAACATAAAGGATAGTACAGGACAGTTTTGTTTTTTACATTCTATTATTTTACAAAACCAAATTACTAACAAACCAAACCTTAAACCAAAAAAATATATGGAATCATTATTAGGAATTATTTTTCATTCTATCGGAGGATTTTCTTCAGGTAGTTTTTATATGCCTTTTAAGAAAGTAAAAGACTGGGCTTGGGAAAGCTATTGGCTAGTAGGAGGATTTTTCTCTTGGCTGATCGTTCCGCCAATTGCAGCTTACTTAACGATTCCAAATTTTGCCGAAATTATTGCAGCAGCTTCTCCATCAATAAAAGCCTTTACTTTTTCGATGGGATTAATCTGGGGAATTGGCGGTCTAACTTACGGTTTAGGAGTTCGTTACTTAGGAATGTCTTTAGGGAATTCAATTACTCTAGGATTCTGTTCTGCATTTGGTGCTTTAGTTCCTTCTATTTACTACGATTTTGTTCCAACTGAGGGTAAAATTTCATTCTCTGACATGCTTTCTAATTCTGGTGGACAGCTGGTTTTATTTGGAGTTGTCGTTTATCTTGTTGGGATTGCCATATCTGGAAAAGCAGGAATGCTGAAAGAAAAGGATTTTGCAACAGGTCATGAAGATAAGGATAAGGATTTCAACTTAGTAAAAGGTTTGATTGTAGCTGTGATTTCAGGAATTTTGAGTTCATTCTTTAATTACGGAATTGAAGCTGGGAAATCAATGGCAGAGCAAGCTGTAATAACAGGTTCTAATCCATTATTTCAGAATAATGTAACTTATGTTGTTTTGTTATGGGGAGGTTTAACCACTAACTTTATTTGGTGTCTTTATTTGAATTTTAAAAATAAAACAATTAAAAATTATACGGACAAATCTACTCCAATAACTAAAAACGTTATGTATTCTGCACTTGCAGGTACAATGTGGTTTTTACAGTTTTTCTTTTACGGAATGGGAGAGAGCAAACTTGGAAATGGTGCCAGTTCATGGATTCTGCACATGGCAACCATTATTTTAACAGCAAACTTTTGGGGTTTTTATTTGAAAGAATGGAAAGGAGTTTCTAAAAAAACAATAAGAACTTTTTTCTGGGGGATCGGGCTTATTATGCTGGCGATCGTTTTGGTAGGAATTGGTAACTCATTATAAATAATACAAGAAAATAATATAAGTATATGTCGAATACAAAAACAATTAATACAAATTTTAAGCATGTAAGCTACCTTTGGGATGATGCTAAAGCCGCAGCACTAGCGGGGGATGAAGTAGCGCTTTTTATTTATCGTTCTAACTTGTTAGGAGCTGATTTAAGACTAACTAATTATGGAGGTGGAAATACTTCTGTAAAAATTACAGATAAAGATCCTTTAACAGGAACATCTTCTGAAGTAATGTGGATTAAAGGTTCTGGCGGTGATATTGGAACTTTGACAAAATCTGGTTGTGCAGCTTTGTATTTAGACAGACTTCGTAATCTTGAAAATGTTTACAGAGGAATTGAATTCGAAGATGAGATGGTAGAATTATTCAACCACTGTATTTTTGATTTGGCTTCTAAAGCACCTTCTATCGATACACCTTTACACGGTTTTCTTCCGTTCAAACATATTGATCACTTACATCCAGATGCGGCAATTGCAATCGCTGCGGCTAAAGATGGAAAAAAGATTACAGAAGAATTATTTAACGGAGAAATTGGCTGGGTTGGCTGGCAGCGTCCAGGTTTTGACCTTGGTCTTCAGTTAAGAGCTTGTTTAGAAGAAGCCGCTAAAAACGGAAAACAATTACGTGGTATTATGTTAGGTTCTCACGGTTTATTTACTTGGGGAGATACTGCATACGAAAGTTATATTAATACGCTGGAAGTAATCGAAAAATGTGCTGAATACTTAGAAAGCAACTATGGTAAAAAGCGTCCAGTTTTTGGAGGTCAGAAAATTGAAAGTCTTGCTGAAGCAGATCGTAAATTAAAAGCAGCAAAAGTAGCTCCAATCTTAAGAGGTTTTTGTTCGTCAGAGCGTCAAATGATTGGTCATTATACAGACGATGCAAGAGTTTTAGAATTCATCAACTCTAATGATTTGTCTAAATTAGCTCCGCTAGGAACTTCTTGTCCAGATCACTTTTTGAGAACTAAAATCAGTCCTTTGGTTTTAGAATTAGATCCAAACGAAGATTTATCTAATGTTGATGCGGTCAAAGCAAAATTAACTCCTGCTTTTGAGGCTTACCGTGCCATGTACAAGGACTATTACAATGCTTGTAAAAAATCAAATTCGCCAGCAATGCGTGACCCAAATCCAGTTGTAATTTTATATCCTGGAGTTGGTATGTTTACTTTTGCTAAAGATAAAACAATGGCGCGTTTAGCATCTGAATATTATATCAATGCTGTAAACGTTATGAAAGGTGCTGAAGCAGTGTCAGAATACACTTCATTGCCACATCAAGAGGCTTTTGATATTGAATATTGGTTGTTGGAAGAAGCTAAATTACAGCGTATGCCAAAGCCAAAAGCATTATCTGGAAGAGTAGCTTTGATTACAGGATCAGCGGGAGGAATTGGTAAAGCTATTGCTAAAAAATTCGCTCAAGAAGGTGCTTGCGTTGTAATTAATGATATTAATGAAGAGCGTTTAGAAGGTGCAACTGCTGAGTTTATCAAATCATTTGGAAAAGATGCGGTTTCTAGTACTTTATTGAATGTTACTGACGAAGTAAGTACAGAAAAAGCATTAGATGAAGCTTCTTTAGCTTTTGGTGGTGTTGACATTGTAGTGAACAATGCTGGAATTAGTATTTCAAAATCTATTGCAGAACATACTTTAGAAGAGTGGGATAGATTATATGATATCTTGGTAAAAGGACAATTTATTGTTTCTAAAGCGGGAATCGAAGTAATGCGTAAACAAGGTTTTGGAGGAGATATCGTAAATATCGTTTCTAAAAATGCTGTTGTTGCAGGCCCAAATAACCCAGGTTATGGTTCGGCTAAAGCTGCGCAGGCGCACTTAACACGTTTAATGGCTGCAGAACTTGGAGCAGATAAAATTCGTGTCAATACAGTAAATCCCGATGCTGTAATTTCAGATTCAAATATTTGGTCTGGAGGATGGGCTGAAGGTCGTGCAAAAGCATACGGAATCACAGTGGAAGAACTTCCGGCTTACTATGCAAAACGTACGTTATTAAATGAAATCATATTGCCTGATGATATTGCCAATGCTTGTTTTGCTTTTGTTGGAGGTTTACTTGGTAAATCTACAGGAAATGCCTTAAACGTAGACGGCGGCGTTGCAATGGGCTTTTATAGATAAAGATTGTTTAGGTTTTTTATATAAGTTTGTTTAAGCAAAAGTGGTTTTTTGTGGTCTAACGTTCGAATCTTTCGGACGTTAGATTTTTTTAGCATATAACATTGCGCTTTAACAACAAAAACTTAACAAAAAAGTGAAGTAAAACGGGAGTTTAACTGCTATAAAATTTTTAAGTTGAAAAATATTAAACACGTAAAGATATGGAACACAGAGAAAACGGATTCGCTATCGCGAAAACGCTGATCTGCACAGATTTTTTAAATTTCATTACAATAAAAAAATCCGGTTTTTTCCGTGTCTTCGCGATAGCGAATCCGCGTCATCCGCGTCAAAAATCTAAGCATTTGGTGTTAAAAAATATAATAAGCCTATAAAAATTTATATATTGTAAACTCTATAAAAAGATAAATAACTATGTTAATCTCATCAAACCATATTGATTCTCATAATGAGGATTTATTAAAAAAACATCAAAATAAATTAGTTTTTACAGCTTCAGAAATAAATGAAACAGAAGCTATTATTCAAAAATTAATCGATTTTCAAATTGCAATTCCATCTTGGGCTTTAGGAACTGGAGGGACAAGATTTGGACGTTTTGCAGGAGGAGGAGAGCCTCGTTCTTTAGAAGAAAAAATTGAAGACGTTGGGTTGCTTCATAAATTGAATAATGCATCAGGTGCCATTTCACTTCACATTCCTTGGGATATTCCAACGAATTATGGTGCAATTAAAACATTAGCTAGTCAGCATGGTTTGAAGTTTGATGCAATGAATTCAAATACATTTCAAGATCAAGCTAGTTCTGAGCATACTTATAAATACGGTTCTTTACAAAACGTAAACAAAGCAGTTCGCAAACAGGCGATTGCTCACAATATTGAAGTAATTAAACATGGAATAGAATTAGGATCTGAGTCTTTAACAATTTGGTTAGCTGATGGTTCTAATTTTCCAGGACAATTAAATTTTAGACGCGCCTATCAAAATACTTTAGAAAGTTTAGAGGAAATCTATGATGCATTGCCTTCAAACTGGAAATTATTTTTAGAATATAAATGTGCTGAACCTAACTTTTATTCTACTACAGTAGCAGATTGGGGACAGTCTTATTCATACGTTCAAAAATTAGGGGACAAGGCAAAAACACTTGTTGATTTAGGTCATCATTTGCCAAATGCAAACATCGAACAAATTGTTTCTATTTTATTGATGGATAATAAATTAGGTGGATTCCACTTTAACGATTCAAAATATGGAGATGATGATTTAACTGCAGGTGCGTTAAAGCCATACCAGTTATTCTTAATTTTTAATGAATTAGTAGAAGGAATGGATGCAAGAGGAATGAATCACGCAAAAGATTTAGGCTGGATGATTGATGCTTCTCATAACATTAAAGATCCATTAGAAGATTTATTGCAATCTGTTGAAGCGATTATGATTGCTTATGCACAAGCACTTTCTGTTGACAGAAAAGCATTGGAAAAAGCGCAAGAAGAAAATGATGTGGTAAAAGCACAGGAAATCCTTCAAAATGCTTTCCGTACAGATGTTCGCGCATTAGTGTCAGAAGCTCGTCTTCGTTCTGGAGCAGCATTAGATCCAGTGGCATTATATCGTTCACTTCAAGTAAGACAAAATCTTATCGAAGAAAGAGGTTTAAAAACAATGGCAACGGGATTATAATCTGAATTTTTAAGTTATTGGTTATTAGTTATGAGTTAAGTAGATTAACTATTGTTGCTTGTGTTGTTTATTTAATGTAAAAAACAATATGATTAAGCACAATAATATTGAACTTTTCACATGACCAATAACCCCATAACTCATAACTCATAACTAAATAAAATGAATGTAGTTGCGATTTTTGATATTGGTAAAACAAACAAAAAGGTTTTTTTATTTAATGAAAATTATAAAATTGTATGGGAAAAATCAGTTAATCTGGAGGAAACAAAAGACGAAGACGGATTTCCCTGCGAAGATATAGAGGTTCTTCAAAAATGGATTTTAGATCGATTAGAAGAAATAAAAAAGCTGAGTGATTATGTTTTAAAAGCCATCAATTTCAGCACTTACGGAGCCAGCTTCGTTTATATAGACGAAAAAGAAAAAGTTTTAACTCCTCTGTATAATTATCTGAAAGATTATCCAGAGGAATTAAAATCTGATTTTTATAAAAAATATAAGGGAGAAGAAAAGTTTGCTGTAAAAACAGCTTCTCCAGTTTTAGGCAGTCTGAATTCTGGAATGCAGATTTACAGGTTAAAAGAAGAAAAACCTGAATTATTTCAGAAAGTAAAATACTGTCTGCATCTTCCGCAGTTTTTGAGTTTTCTTTTAACTAATGAAGCTTATGCAGATATTACAAGCATCGGCTGTCATACCAATTTGTGGAATTTCAAAAAAATGAAATATCATAAATGGTTAAAAAGTGAAGAAATTGAGGCTAAATTGCCTCCAATTTATTACGGTAAAGATGTTATAAGAACAAAAGAAGGATTATCTATTGGAACAGGACTTCACGACAGTTCTTCAGCAATAATTCCGTACACCATAAACTTTACAGAACCTTTCGTTTTATTATCAACTGGAACTTGGAGTATTTCTCTAAATCCTTTTAATACTAAGCCATTGACTTTTGAAGAGTTGCAGCATGATTGTTTGTGTTATATGCAATACACAAATAAACCCGTTAAAGCGGCACGTTTATTTGCCGGAAACGAACATGAAGTGCAAACGAAA
The DNA here is from genome assembly GCF_030378165.1 of Flavobacterium panacagri. Taxonomy (NCBI): domain Bacteria; kingdom Pseudomonadati; phylum Bacteroidota; class Flavobacteriia; order Flavobacteriales; family Flavobacteriaceae; genus Flavobacterium; species Flavobacterium panacagri. Next base: position 4,907,353 of record NZ_CP119766.1, on the reverse strand, counting down.
AGATTGGCGGAACATTTTAATCTACCTGTGGATACTTATAAGGAGGTTTATTTTGACAAAAAAATAACAGCCAATTTACGTTCACTGAACTATCAGATTTTCTATCCAAAGAAATATGATTTTGATATTTTAAAAGAGTGTCCTTTTCAAAAGAGAGATTTATCACAGTTTAAAGATTATGAAACTGCGTATCATCAATTGATGCTGGATTTAGTGGAACAGCAATATTTTTCTACCAATTTGGTAATCCAGAACAGTCCTGTAAAAAAGATTTTTGTAGATGGCGGATTCAGCAAGAATTCAATTTATATGAATTTATTGGCAGAGGCTTTTCCAGATGTTGAGGTTTATGCCGCTTCAATGGCGCAGGCGAGTGCTTTGGGCGCTGCATTGGCCATTCATGAAAATTGGAATCCAAAACCAATTCAGAATGATTTAATTGACTTGAAATTCTATAAACATTAGGTAAAAACGGTCTGTATGTTGTAAATTTGCTGAAAAACGTATTTTTTACATTTTTTACCCTATACGCCTAATGAACAACACACTAAATACTACAATATGAAAATTGGACTTTTTATACCTTGTTATGTCGACCAATTTTACCCAAAAGTAGGAATTGCAACCTACGAATTACTTCAAAAATTAGGCTGTGACGTGCATTTTCCAATGGGACAAACCTGTTGTGGACAGCCAATGGCAAACAGTGGTTATGCACATTTAACAAAAGGATGCGACGCTAATTTTATTTCTAATTTCTCAGGTTTTGATTATATCGTTTGTCCTTCTGGAAGTTGCGTTTTACACGTGAAAGATCACTTACACGATGAAAAACAAGAAGAGAAAGCGACAGCAATACGAAATACAGTTTACGAACTTACAGAGTTTATTACAGATATTTTAAAAATTGACCATATCGACGGACGATTTCCTTTTAAAGTAGGAATGCACGTAAGCTGTCACGGTCAGCGTGGATTAAAGCTTTCGCAGATGTCAGAATTAAATGCACCATTCTTTTCTAAACCAGAACAATTATTACACAATATAAAAGATCTTGATTTAGTTGCTTTAACCAGAAAAGACGAATGCTGTGGTTTTGGAGGTACATTTTGTGTTACCGAAGAAGCTGTTTCTGTAAAAATGGGGCAAGATCGTATTAAAGATCATGAAAGTCATGATGTGGATTATATTACCGGTGGAGATATGTCTTGCTTGATGCATTTGGACGGAATTCTAAAAAGACAAAAAAGCAGGATCAAAACCATTCACATTGCTGAAATATTAAATTCACTCGAAAATTAAGAACAAATGTTGAGTATAAAATTTAATCGCAAAGTTCGCAAGGTTTTACGCTAGGTTCGCAAAGTTAATTTTAATCTTTGCGAACTTTGCGCTTTTTCCTTTGCGAACTTTGCGGTTAAATAAAGCATACCAATGATAAATATTTCAAAATTGACTTTTAAATAGTAGAAAATGTCATCAGAAAAAATAATATCCCACAGCGAAGCCGCGACAAAGTTTAATAAAGATGTAGAACGTGTCAATTGGCATGATGAAACACTTTGGTTTGTTCGCGCTAAAAGAGATAGATCCGCACATCAAATTGAAGATTGGGAATTGCTTCGCGAAACGGCTTCTCAAATCAAGTTAAACGTACTGTCTAATATTCACGATTATTTAGTTGAATTTGAAGCAAACGCTCAAAGAAACGGTATCATTGTGCATTGGGCAGCTGATGCCAAAGAACACAACGAAATTGTACATTCGATCATGGCAAAACATGATGTAAAGCAGATGGTAAAATCCAAATCGATGCTTACAGAAGAATGCCATTTAAACGATTATTTAGCCGAAAAAGGAATTGAAGTAATCGATTCAGATTTAGGAGAATATATTGTGCAGCTTCGTAAAGAACCGCCAAGTCATATTGTACTTCCAGCGATTCACTTAAAAAAAGAAGATGTAAGTGAAACTTTCCACGAACATTTAGGTACAGAAAAAGGAAATTTCAATCCGCAATATTTAACGGAATCAGCTCGTCATAGTTTGAGAAATACTTTTTTGACTAGAAAAGTGGCGCTGACGGGAGTCAATTTTGCTGTTGCAGAAACAGGGGAATTTGTGGTTTGCACCAATGAAGGAAATGCCGATATGGGCGCTCATTTAGCAGACGTTCACATCGCCTGCATGGGATTCGAAAAATTAATTCCGAAAAGAGAACATTTAGGTGTTTTCCTTAGATTATTAGCAAGAAGCGCAACAGGACAACCGATTACTACTTTTTCAAGTCACTTCAAAAAACCAAGAGACGGAAAAGAAATGCATATTGTAATTGTAGACAACGGAAGAAGTACGCAATTAGGAAGAGAAGATTTTAGAAATTCTCTAAAATGTATTCGTTGCGGTGCTTGTATGAATACTTGTCCAGTTTACAGACGAAGTGGTGGACACAGTTATCATAATGCAGTTGCGGGGCCAATTGGTTCTATATTAGCGCCAAATTTAGATATGAGCAAAAATGCTGATCTGCCTTTTGCAAGCACACTTTGTGGTTCATGTACGAATGTTTGTCCCGTAAAAATTGATATTCACGATCAATTATACAAATGGCGTCAGGTTTTGGTAAAAGAAGGCCATACACCAAAAGTAAAAACGGTGGCAATGAAAACAATGGCAACAGTGCTGGCAAATCCAACGGTTTTTAATATTGCTGGAAAATCAGGACGATTTGTAATGAAGAATATTCCAGGAATGGTTAACAATAAGATGAATAAATGGTACGATCAGCGCGAAATGCCAGATGTTCCAGAAGAATCTTTTAGAGAATGGTACAAGAAAAATTCGCGAGAATCTAAAGAAAAAGGAAATGAGTAGTAAAGGCGAAATTTTAAAAAGAATAAAAGCGAATCAGTCAGAATTGGTTTCAGAACTACCAGATTTAAAAGTCTTAGGATCGGAACAATTTGATATCTTAGAAACGTATAAAACGGTTTTAAAAGGAATTGGAGGCGATCCTGTTGAAGTTGCTGATTATAATGAAATCATCAATTACATCAAATCGAATTATAATCTGCAGAAACGATTAATAACAACACTTCCAGAACTTTCTGAAATTGCGTCTTTAGACTGGAAAACAGTTGATCCGCATTCGCTTCAGGATGTTGAATTAACGGTTATTAAAGCACATTTTGGTGTTGCAGAAAACAGTGGGCTTTGGGTTACGGATGATATATTAGGTCAGCGTGTTGCACCTTTCATAGCACAATATTTAGCTATTATAGTTCATAAAAAAGACATTCTGCCAACGATGCAACAAGCTTATGACAGAATTGGCAATATGGAATATGGATTTGGAACTTTCATTGCAGGGCCATCAAAAACAGCAGATATTGAACAATCTCTAGTTCTAGGCGCACATGGCGCAAGAGGATTGATTGTTTTTTTATTAGAATAATAAGTTGATTGAGCTTCTTTATTGATAAAAATATTCGCATAGAATTTAAACTCTATAAGGAATGTTTTATTAAAAAGAATAGCTTAAATATAAAAGCTTGATTAGAATGCAGGAATGTTGGTCATTTCTGCATTCTTTTTTTAAATTTTTCCTAAAATTACCTTATAATTGTACTTATTACCCGACCCTAACTAAGTACATTTTGAAACCATTTGTTCTCTATTTTCTACTCCTTTTAGGATTTTCTTCTGAGGTTTTTTCACAAGATTATCCAGTCAAATTCCTTGATATTTCTGACGGTTTGTCTAATAATTCAATTATCTCTATTTACCAGGATAATGAAGGATTTATGTGGTTTGGAACTTATGATGGTCTAAATCGATATGATGGCTACAATTTTAAAGTTTTTAGAAATCGGATCAACGATAAAAAATCACTTTTATTCAATACGATCTACAATATTGAAGGCGATTCTAAAAACAATATTTGGATAGGAGGAACCAATGGAATTTGTATTTACGACAAGAAGAAAGCCGTCTTTCATACCGTTAGATATATAGCTCAAGATAAAAAAACAAAAGTTTTACAGGATATTATTCATCAGATGCGATCTGTGTCAGATCAATTGGTGTTGGTTGCTTCCCAAAAATTAGGATTATTGGCTTTTGAGAATGGTTCTTTTATTGGAAAACATATTTCGTTAAATGCTTTAGGAAACAGAATCAGAATTAATACTTATGACGCGATTGCTATTCAGGAAAACAAAGAAAAATCAGGATGCTGGGTGTATGTTCGAAATGTGGGGGTGTGTAATTATGATTATAAGATAAAAGATTTAAAAATAATATTTCCGCTTTCCATTGGAGTAAAAGCAATGAAATTGTCCGCTGACGGAAATCTTTTATTAGGAACCGATGAAGGATTGTTTTTATTGAATACTAAGACAGGTTTGGTTTCTGAAAATTATTTTACCAATAAATGCAGTGTTACAGATATTTTAATTGATAAAAAAGGAAAAACCTGGTTGACAACAGACGGATGCGGTATTTTTTACATCAATCAAAATAATAAGCCTTTTCCTTACAACGAGCAATTAGCAAAGAGTAATTCGGTCTGGAGTTTATACGAAGACAAATCAGGTAACAAATGGTTTGGTTCACTTCGTGGGGGAATCAGTATGCTGAGTGATACGCCTAGGTATTTTAAAAGCATCCGATACAATGCAAAAGAGCCTGCAGACAACTTTATTTTATCTTTTTATGAAGATGAAAAGAACAATCTTTTGGTGGGAACAGATGGTGCAGGATTAAAATATTGGGATCGAAAAAATAATACTTATACCAATTACGGAGTTTCACTTTCAAGTCCTTTTATAACCGGAATAATTCGTGATGCCAATAACGATATCTGGATTTCTACTTGGGCAGGAGGAATCAATCGCATCAATAAGAAAACAAATAGTGTAAAAAAATATTCGTGTTATAATACTTTTACTAAACAAACTGAAAAAAATATTTGGTTTGTATTCAAGGATTCAAAAGCCAATATTTGGGCAAGTGCAACAAATGAAGGTTCATTATATTTTCTGGATCGCAAGACAGACAATTTTATTCTTTTTGATAAAAATATTGACAATCTACAATGCATGACGGAAACTTCAGATGGAAAATTGTGGGCAGGAAATTATAGTACGCTTTTATCTATCGAAAAAGAAACGCGAAAAGTTACTAAAAAAGCCATTGGAAATCCTATTCGATGTATTTATGAAGATAAAGACAAGAATCTTTGGGTTGGAACACAAGAGGGAGGTTTGCTATTATTCGATCGAAAAACAAATACTTTTAAAAGATTAACGATTGATGATGGCTTGCCGTCGAATACGGTTTTAAGGTTGTTGGAAGACAAATACGGCAACTTATGGATGAGTACCTACAACGGAATTTGCCGATATGATAAAAAGAGTAAAACATTCCGTAGTTTCTCTGTAAACGATGGACTTCAAAGCAATCAGTTTAGTTTTAATGCAGGTATCAAACTTTCTTCTGGAGAATTTCTTTTTGGAGGAATTAATGGTTTTAATATTTTTTATCCGGAAGCCATAAAGGGTTTTAACCAAAAGAACAATGTTTTACTGACTGATTTTTATGTGAATAATCAGTTGATTGAAGAAAGTAAAGCAGAAGTTGATACTGATTCAGATAAAATAAAAGAGGTTAGTTTAGAATACGATCAAACGACATTGTCATTAGAATTTGTTGCGTTGGATTATAACAACTCAGACAAAATAAATTACGCCTATTTTCTAGAAGGCTGGGACGAACAATGGAATTATGTTGGACAAACCCGAAAAGCAAATTATTCTAGACTTCCGGAAGGGAAATATACTTTTAAAGTAAAAACAACCAATTTCCAGGGCGGATGGAATAAAGAAGTTAGTTTAGTTTCTATAACCGTTTTACCACCTTGGTATAGAACGTGGTGGGCGTATACCTTGTATTTAGTAGTAATTGGAGGTATGTTATTTTTATATTTGGATTATAATAAAAACAAAGAGAAATTAAAGTACAAGGTAAAAATCGCCGAACTGGAAAGTAAAAAAGAAAAAGAGATAGCCGAAAAACAGGCGTCAATGTTTACTTATATTTCGCATGAATTTAGAACGCCGCTTTCGCTGATTATTAATCCGTTGAAAAAAGCGGTTCAGAAAGAAAATGTTGAAAATGGTTCTGCTGGAAGTGATTTGGCTATTGCGCACCGAAATGCGAGAAGACTTTTAAGTTTGGTTGATCAGTTGCTTTTATTAAGAAAAGCTGAAAACGATGCCGATTCCCTGCGATTGTCTCCAATCAATGTAAATAATCTTTCTAATGAAGTTTATCAATGCTTCGTCAATCAGGCAAAAGAAAAGCAGATTAGTTATAATTTCATTATTCCTGACCATGAAATTACAATCATTGGCGATTATGAAAAGATCGAAATTTCGTTGTTCAACTTAATGTCAAATGCTTTTAAATACACACCTGTTGGAGGAGAAATCAATTTAAAAGTAACCGAAAATGAGGATGAAGTTTTTCTTGAAATAAGCGATAGCGGAGACGGAATTGATAAAAAAGATATTGACGTTATTTTTGAAAAATTCAAGCAGATCAATTCTAAAGTTTCCGTGGGAACTGGTTTTGGTATCGGACTTTATATTGTTAAATATTTTGTGGATAAACACAAAGGTTCTGTGACCTGTAGCAGTGAAGCTGGAAAGGGAAGTATTTTTAAGCTAACATTTTTAAAAGGAAACAGCCATTTTGAAAATGCTGAAATAACAGACGAAAAACCACACAGAAGCCAGTTATTTGATGAATTGATTCCAGATGAATTGGAAGAGCTGGCTGTAATAAACTCGGTTTCAGAAAGCGATTTTAAAAAGACAATGTTAACTGAAAAACGCACCGTTTTAATTATTGATGATAATGCTGAAATTCGGGCTTATCTGATCAAATTGTTTTCGGATAATTACATTGTATACAGTGCAGAAAATGGAGAAGAAGGTTTAAAATTGACCAAAAAACACATTCCAGATCTTGTAATCAGCGATATTACTATGGAAGAAATGGATGGTTTGGAATTATGCCGAAAAATTAAAGAAGACAATGCTTTATCGCACATTCCTGTTATTTTACTAACGGCATCCAAAAATCCTGAAACACATTTACAGGGAATTAATGAAGGGGCAGACGATTATATTACCAAGCCTTTTGATGATGATATTCTGACAGCCAGAGTAGAATCTTTATTGCGAAACCGACACAATTTACGGGCTTATTTCTTAGATAGCATTACGCTAAAAGAAAACACGCAGAAAGTTCCTGTCGAATATCAACAGATGTTAAAAAAATGTATTGATATTGTAGAAGCAAACATTCATAAAAAGGATTTTACGATTCGGACTTTTGCACTTGAAATGGGAATGAGCCACAGAACGCTTTATACCAAAATCAAAATTATTTCGGGACAGACTTTAAACGCTTTCATTCGTTCCTTACGAATTCGAAGAGCCGCAATGCTGATGCTGACCGAAGAAATGAATATCGCACAAGCAAGTGCCGAAGTTGGTTTTGAAGATCCTAAATATTTCAGACAGCAGTTCGTAAAACTTTTTGGAATGACGCCTTCAGAATATATTAAAAAATACAAAAACTCTTTCAATTCTGACTTAAACATTATTAAATAGTTAAACGGATATTAATTTTTGCTTGCATAATTGGAGCAATTTTAGCCAGAATGATTAATATCTTCTACTCAGCGTAATCGTTTTAGCTGAAAAACTGCTATTTATTTAATAATTGCATATAATTCAAAAATATATATGTAATTTTTAATACTTCGTAAAATTTATTCAAAAATTATAGTTAATTGCAATTTTGACCTCCTTTTTTTTCCATTTTACCCCTCCTTAGAAGTGTGTAATAAACATTTCTTTGCACTTGTAGCAATCAATTAGTACGGAATTGCTGTTAGTTATAAATGTTAGTTTCAGGATAATTTTTTTATCTGTTTTAAAGAGCTGAGCACTCTTTAAATTTCTAAAAGTAATGGTTGGTTACATTACTTTTTGAACCCGCAGTTTAGCAATAAGCTGCGGGTTAATTTAAAAAATAACTAACATAATTAAGAAGTAAAAAGAGAAAAAAAATAGCAAACAATTAATCAAACTCAATTCAATATGAAAGTAACCACATAATTAATTTCGACTTCTTTTCTGCCTCAAGAGAGGAAGAGAAAACTTGAATAACCTACGATTAAAACAAACTTTCGATTACGAAAGAAACCTAACTAACTAAACCTTAAAATTAAAGAAATGAAAAAAAAAGTATTTTTATTTTTTCTTGCTCTTTTTGGCGTTCTATTAACGGGATGCCAAAATAATGAATCAGGATTCCCTAGTTCTGATAACCCTACGGTGGTTGTTTCTACTAAAGAAATTTATGGAGCACCAACTAGAAAATTTGAAATCAAAGCAGCTCTTGCCGATGATTTAGGATTAAAAAGCGTACAGATTCAAATTCCAGAATTATCATTGGATAAAGTAATCAGTTTTAAGACGGATCCGCTTTTAGAATCGTATGATCTGAGTTACTTTTTTGAAGTTCCAGCAAACAGAGGAACATCAGAAGCATTCAAAATAAAATTAATCATTACAGACGTTTCAGGAAATGTTGTAAACGAAGAAATCAATTTACGTCTTGACGGAGAATTTGCTGCGCCTAGTATTACCATGATAACGCCGAAAGATGGAGCGGTTGTTTTATTGTCAACAAGCAATAAACTGCCGGTAAATTTTGTAGTAAACGATGATTCAGGTATTGATTTTATTCAGATCAAATCGGAAGCTTTAGGAATCAACGAAACAGTTCAGTTGACAAATTCGCCACAATCTTATACCTTCAATAAAACCTATACTTTACCTGTAACTGCGGCAAACTACACTTTAACGATTACAGCTAAAGATAAATTTGCGATTCCAAACACGGGATCAATAAATGTCAACATCGTAGCAACAAACGAATATCCAGCCATTTATTTATGCGATCAGCCAAAAGGAACTAATTTGACAACAGATGCAGTTGGAGTTCCAATGTATTTCCATGAGAAAAGCGGACAGGATTTCGAATTCAAATATTATGCTGATAAAGACAATAAAGAAATTTATTTCCTAGGTCAAGAATCAGATTTTGCACCGCATTGTTTTGGTTTAAATGCAGCAAATGAATTAATAGATGATGTGTCTTCAACACCAATTATTTTACCAACAAAAGGATATTACAAGATTAAAGTAAATCCAAATACTTTAAAATATACTGCAGAAAAATACACGCCTTCAAGTAAAGTTTGGGCAAATATAGCAAACGGTTTATGGCACGATGATGCAGCGCAGAGAAGACCATTCGTAAGTGTCTGCGGTGGTGGAATTCAAGGAGCAACATGGGATACTTGGGATGCTTGGACACAAAAAGGATTGCACTTAGCTAATAATGCTTCAAATCCATATCAATTAGTTGGAGAATATACTTTAACGGGTACTATGGAAGCTACTTTCACAGGACAATGGTGGGATCCATCTTGGAGATTAATTAAAAACGGAATTGCAACCATGTCTCCAGGAGAAAATGGAAATGCTAAATATCCTGCTGCTCCGGGTGTATACAAAGTAGTTTTAGATACGGAATTAGAAAGAGTATTTATCACAAAAAAATAGTGGGTTATGACCTTTGTTGTAACATTAATAAATAAAACAGCTTCATATGAAATTTAAATATATAGGATTTTTTATTGCCCTTTTGTGTACTGCGGTATCCTTTGGACAAATAAAAATAAAAGGGACTGTAAAGGATAAAGCCAATGTGCCGATTCCGGGGGTGAATATATTGGTAAAAGGAACATCATCATCGGCAGCAACTGATTTTGATGGGAATTACGTGCTGAATGTTCCGAATAAAAATGCGCAGATCGAATTCACTTTTGTTGGTTTTACCACTAAAGTAGAAACGATTGGAGATAAAACAGAACTTAATGTAATTCTGGAAGAATCCAGCCAGGCATTAGATGAGATAGTTGTAGTAGGTTATGCTGCGGTTAAAAAGAGCGATGTAACCAGTTCGATTTCTTCTATAAAAGGAAAAGAGCTTCAAACTATGACTGTGGGTAACGTAACCGAATCGCTGCAAGGTAAAGTTGCAGGGGTTCAAGTAACGGGAGTTGGAGGTCCGGGAGCACAGCCTAGGGTTTTAATTCGTGGTATTTCTACCTTAAACTTAAGCACAGATCCGCTTTATGTGGTTGATGGTATCCCAATGGGAACCAGCATCAACTTCTTAAGCAACAATGAAATCGAATCTATGGAGGTTTTAAAAGATGCTTCTGCGAGTGCTATTTATGGTTCTCGTGCTTCCAATGGAGTTATTTTAATTACTACCAAAAAAGGAAAAGTGGGTAAAACAAGATTCAATTTTGACTTAAGTTCTGGTATGCAGATCATGAATAATCCTTATAATATGGCTGATGCCGAAGGTTATGCAACGATTATGAATACGGCTTATAACAATTCTGGTTATTCAGATTATCTGCCAAATCCATCTCAATACAGAGGAAAAACTACTGATTGGTGGAATGCTGGAATTAGAAAAGGAACACCGGTTACTAATGCTTCTTTAGGTATATCCGGAGGTTCTGATAAACATACTTATGCCATCAGTTTAAACTACTATAATTCTGATTCTATGTATGGAATTGGAGGCTGGGAAAGAGTCACAATGAGAATCGCAAATGATTTCAAGTTCTCTGACAAATTCTCTGCAGGAATTACTTTAAACCCACGTTATGAAACTTGGGGTTCTCCTGGAAACTGGGCAGATTTTGATAAAATTGATCCGATTACGCCAATTTATAAAACACCAGATCAGTTAAACGGAACAGAGAATGAATACAGTATTTATGCCAGATCTCCGTCGTATGTATGGAATCCAGTTGCATCTGTAAAAAGATATGACGATTATTCAGACCAGTATAACTTGAATACAAACGGATATTTACAGTACGAACCAATCAAAGGTTTAGTGATTCGTTCACAAGCTTCAATTGAAGTTGGGGATATTGTTAGAAATAAATTCAGCCCAGATTTTGTAATTGATGCTGCACACGAAAAAGCAGAAATCAACAGTGTTGAAAAATGGAATACTACTGATGTTAACTGGACATGGCAAAACACAATTACCTATAATAAAACATTCGCAGAAAAACACAATGCGTCTTTAATGGTAGGTAATACAATGGAAGAATACAATCAAAGTAAACTTTGGGGATATGGAGAGGGAGTTCCAAACAACTCTGATTCTATGAGAGAATTGGATGCCGCTACTAAAAACCGTAACAGTAGTGGTAACAGAACCTCAAATTCTTTGATGTCTTATATTTCTCGTTTTTCTTATAACTATGACGGTAAATATTATTTCACAGGAACATTCAGAAGAGACGGTTCTTCAAAATTCATGACTGAAAATAAATGGGCCAATTTCCCTTCGGCATCAGTTTCTTGGAGAATTTTAAACGAAGGTTTTATGGAATCGGCTAAAGATGTTGTAAGTGATTTGAGACTTAGAGCAGGATGGGGTAAAGTAGGGAATCAAGGGTTGCCAGATGCAGTTTATCAATCTAATATTGGACAAGGTTATTATGTAATTGGCGGTGAAGTTGTAGATACTTCGTATCCTTCTTCAATGGCAAACAAAGACATCAAATGGGAAACGGTTGAAGACATGAGTTTTGGTCTTGATTTCGGATTCTTTAAAAACAAAATATCTGGTTCTTTGGAGTATTACAGAAAACAGACACACGATATGTTGTTCTTAAAACAATTTCCAACTTACAGCGGATTTCCAGATAACTCTAGAATGTGGACAAACATTGGATCTATGCAGTCAAGTGGTATCGATTTGTTACTTTCTTATAAAAACAAAAAAGGTGATTTCACATACGGTGTAGATGTAACTTTTACAACGGTAAATGTTGAAATGCTGTCTCTTTCTGCTGATGGAGAAAGACTATACGGTTCAAACAATAGAACATTAACGGTAAAAGGCAACGAACCAGGATATTTCTACGGATATGTTGCAGATGGTTTATTCCAAAACCAAACCCAATTAAATTCGCATACAGATGAGCACGGAACCAAATTACAGCCTTATGCGCAAGTGGGAGACATTCGTTTTAAAGATCTTAATGGAGACGGAAAAATTGATGATAAGGATAGAACAAAAATTGGTTCTCCGTGGGCAGATTACAATATTGGTTTGAACTTAAATTTTGCTTACAAAAACTTTGATTTAATAGCGAATTTTTATTCAAGTATTGGGAATGATATAGTAAATGAAAATATTTCAGATTTGTATAATGGAGCAAGTTTAACGAATAAAGTAAGCGGATTAGAACAAATGGCTTGGCATGGAGAAGGAACTTCTAACTACATTCCGAGATTATCAAAAGATGATAACAACGAAAACTTTACAAAATTCTCTTCTTTTTATGTCGAAGACGGTTCTTTTGTACGTATGAAGAACTTACAGCTGGGGTATTCTTTCTACAACAAATTTGGTTTAGACAAATTAAGAATTTCGTTATCAGGACAGAATTTATGGACTTGGACAAAGTACACGGGAGTTGATCCTGAAGTAGGTGCTGGAGATCCTGATAAACAGGACAGAGTAAAAGGAGCAGGTTTTGGAGGATGGAATTATCCAGTACAGCCAACAATCTTGATGGGACTTAATGTTGCATTTTAATTAAAAAGATCATGAAAAAAATAATAGTATCAATTATAGCTTTTTCTCTATTCTCAGCTTCTTGCAGCGACTTTATTGAAAAAGAACAAAGAGGAAAGCAGACGTTAGAAAACTATTTTCAAACGGTACAAGAATGCGAAAACTATGCAAATGAATTGACGCAGCGTTTGTTATTGGCAAAAGAATGGTGGGTATTAACTGCTCCAAGAGTAACCAACGAAATGTCTACTGATGACGCTTGGATGGGAAACACAGGACAGGACAACAGCGCGCACAGACCTTGTTCACAATATATCATTACACCAGATAATATGGGAGATATGAATGGTATTTATACGGCTCATTACTACACCATTCAATCGGCAAATATTGGTTTGGAGAAAATGGCTGTATCACCAATTACTGAAGCTCAGAAAAACCAATATATGGGAGAATCATTATTTGTACGTGCTTATTGCTACTACGAATTAGTAAATCTTTTTGGAGGAGTTCCGTTATATACAAAATCATTAGGAACATCAGATTTAACTTTGGAAAGAAGTTCTGCGGCAGATGTATATGCACAAATTGAAGCTGATCTTAAAGATGCAGCAGCAAAATTAGAAAGTGCTCCAGTTGCAAGAAATGGTAGAATTAACAAATGGGCTGCTTATGCTTTATTGGCTCGTGTATCGCTGTTTCAAGAAAAATGGGCAGAAGCGAAAACTTATGCTAACAAAGTTATTACAGAAGGACCGTTTCAATTAGAAGCAGATTTCTTAAATATTTGGAATGTAAACAACCATAACGGAGTAGAATCTATTTTAGAAGCGCAATCCTCTTCGGTTCAAGATCGAAACTTAGGAGCAGCTCTTCCAACTTTATCTGGAGCAAGAGGAGAAGACAAAAAGAATTTTCCAAGTAATGATGCAGCAGATGTTTTAGACGGATGGGGATGGTGCATGCCAACAAGTGATTTAGAAAATGCTTATTTATCTGAAAATGATGTGATCCGTCGTAGAAGCACCATTACCAAATGGGGAGAAGCTGCTTACGGAGATGAGGTTTTAAATCCAACACATAAATTCAGTTTAAACGATAATAAATCGGGGCGTATCTGCCGTAAATATTATATTCCAATTGCAACACGTCGTTCATTAGATAAAAAAGATGCTCACTTACCATTAAATATTCCATTGATTCGTTTAGCTGAAATGTATTTAACAAGAGCAGAAGCTAATTATCATACAGGCGGAGATGCTTTAGGAGATATCAACATCATCAGAGCACGTGTAAAATTAGATCCAAAGACAGGAATTTCTGGTCCAACACTTTTAAGACAAATCTATAAAGAGCGTCGTTTAGAATTGGCTTTTGAAGGGTTACGTTTATTCGATATTCGTCGTGAGAAAGATCCAACAACAGGAAGACCAGTTATTGAGTCATTGATGGGACCAAACGGAACTTTTGTGAAATACAATTTGAGTTCTACAGATCCATACGAAACTACAAACTTGAGAGAACCTCAGGATAAAGGAATCAATTTTAACCCTGCTAAAAACTTGTTGTGGCCAATCCCACAATTAGAAATCGATTTGAGCGGTGGTGTAATTAAACAAAATCCTGGATACTAATATGAAGATTAATAATCAAAATAGAGTAAGTCTGCTGTGTGCAGGCTTACTTTTCGCAAGTTCTCTTTTTGTAAGCTGTGATTCTGAGAAATCTGAAAATTCAGGTTCAGAAAATGCGGTAACAGAATTGAAAGTAAGTTTGGATATGAATCTTCAGACTATGGAAAGTTTTGGAGCTTCGGATGCTTGGCAGTGTAACTTTATTGGAAAAAACTGGCCAACTGAGAAAAGAAATAAAATAGCTGATTTATTGTTCAGCCAAGGTTTAGATGCTGACGGAAATCCAAAAGGTATTGGATTGTCATTATGGCGTTTTAATATTGGAGCAGGAAGTGCAGAGCAGGGAGATGCCAGTGATATTACAGATGAATGGAGAAGATCGGAATGTTTTACGACTAACGGTGTTACCTATGATATGACAAAACAAGCTGGACAGGTTTGGTTTATGAAAGCAGCAAGAGAACGTGGTGTAGATAAATTATTAGCATTTGCTAACAGTGCTCCAGTGTATTTGACTCAAAACGGAAAAGCACATGCTACTATCAAAGAGTTTTATAATTTAAAAGACGGTAAAATGCCCGATTTAGCTGATTTCTGGGTTACATCTTTAGATAAATTAAAAACAGAACACGGTTTAACAATCGATTATGTGAGTCCGTTTAATGAACCGCAATACGAATGGGATGGTTCTGGACAAGAAGGTTCGCCGGCAACGAATACTAATATTTACAGTTTTGTAAATATTTTATCTCCAAAATTGCAGGCCAAAAATTTAGAAGCTAAAATTGTTGTGGGAGAATCAGGAGCTTATGAGCCTTTGTACAAAACCGTTTCAGGAAAGGAAAGCAGATCAAATCAGATTGATTATTTCTTTGCTGCGAATTCTTCTAAAAAAATCACAGGTTTAAGCAATGTAAAAAAGACTATTTCGGGACACAGTTATTGGCAGGCTTGGCCATTAAGCACTCTTATTTCGTCAAGACAGGAAGCTGCATCAAGAATTCAGTCGGTTGGAGGAGTTAGTCTTTGGTCATCAGAATATTGTGTTTTAGAAAGTCCAGGAACTGCTGAACTTCCAGGTGGAGCAGGAGCAGGAAGAGATTTAGGAATGTCATTAGCACTTTGGACTGCTCGTATTGTCAGCACTGATATTGCGGTTGGAGGTGTAACTTCTTGGCAATGGTGGACAGCAATCAGCCGTGGAGATTACAAAGATGGTTTGATTCACGTAGATGATGGCGCAAGCAACGGAGCTGGAAATGCAGATTATTGTAAAAACGATGGTTACATCAGAGATTCTAAAACACTTTGGGCATTAGGAAACTTTTCATTCTTCGTAAAACCAGGAATGGTTAGAGTTCAAATTCCAAGTGTTGATAATACAACGGAACTAAATAATGTCATGGTTACCGCTTATAAAGATGCGACAAACAAAAAACTAGTTGTGGTTGCGGTTAATATGAGCAAATCGGCGAAAGCCTATAAATTGAATCTTTCGGGAGGAACAGTAACCGACAATAAATTAACGCCTTACACCACTTCTGAAACATTGAGTTTGAAAAAAGGAACAACGGTAGATGTTTCTGGTTTTGAAATCCCTGCCAGATCTGTAGTAACCTACGTAGGAATGTATAAATAAGAATAAAAAATTAACCGCAAAGTAGCAAAGACAAACCGCAAAGTTCGCAAAGCTTAAATTAAACTTTGCTCCCGATAGCTATCGGGATTGCGAAAAACTTAGCGCCTTTGCGGTTAAAAAACAAGAAATAAATGAGAAAAATATATCTCTCGCTTTTATTGGTAATTAGTTCGCTGTCATTTGCACAGCGAACTGTTACTATTAGTACAGATAAGGTAGTACAAACCATGGACGGTTTTGGAGGTTCTGATGCCTGGCGAACTCAGTTTGTGGGGAAAAATTGGCCAGAACAGAAAAAAAATGCCATTGCAGATTTGCTGTTCAGTAAAGAAATCGATGCAAACGGAAATCCAAAAGGAATTGGACTTTCGATCTGGCGATTTAATCTGGGAGCCGGAAGTACGGAACAAGGAGAAAACAGCAAAGTTTCTGATGAATGGAGAAGAAGTGAATGTTTTCTAAATGCTGATGGGACTTATGATTTCTCCAAGCAAGAAGGACAAAGATGGTTTCTGCAGGCGGCTAAAAAAAGAGGAGTAGAAAAATTTCTTATTTTTACCAATAGTCCTCCGGTTTACATGACAAACAACGGATTATCTTTCGCCTCTCAAAAGAATAAACTGAATCTAAAAGATGGTGCAATTCCAAAATTTGCCGATTTCTTAGTTCAAAGTATTCAGGGATTGGAGAAAAAAGAAGGGATCAAATTCGATTATGTGAGCCCAATAAACGAACCGCAGTGGGAATGGATGCCAAAACAAGGCGATACCAACAGTCAGGAAGGAACGCCGGCAACGAATCAGGAAATTTATGATTTAACCAAATCACTTTCGGAAAAGCTGTTAGCTAAAAAAATGAATACTGAAATTGTGATTGCAGAAGCAGCACAAATTGATTATTTATATGAAAATGTAAATGCAGAAAATCGTGACAATCAAATTGATTTTTTCTTCGGAAAGACTAAAACGAATGTCACTAAATTTCCAAATGTTAAAAATGTAATCCTTGGACACAGTTATTTTACAACTTGGCCAATTGAAAGACAAGTTTTAAGTCGTAAATTAATCGCCGCAGAAATAAAACAAAAACCGGGATTAAAATACTGGCAGTCTGAATACTGTATTTTAGAAAATCCAGGAGAAGCTGAAATTCCGGGAGGTTCTGGAGGTGGAAGAGATTTAGGAATGCAGACCGCTTTGTTTGTAGCGAGATTAATTCATAATGATATTGCAGTAGCCAATGCCGCTTCATGGCAATGGTGGACTTCGATCACAAGAGTAGATTACAAAGACGGTTTGATCTATCTGGATGACGGAAAAAGCAACGGAGGAACTGAGCCCAATTATGTGAAAAATGATGGCGAATTTCACGATTCAAAACTGCTTTGGGCTTTAGGTAATTATTCGCTTTTTGTTCGTCCGGGAATGCAGAGAATTGATATTCCGAACCAAAAAGAACTGGACTCAGCAAATGATGTAATGCTGACCGCTTACAAAGACATTCAAAATAAAAAACTGATCGTAGTGGCAGTAAATTGCGGAAAAGAAGCTCAGAAATACAAGTTCGATTTATCAAAAGGAACTTTAAAAAACAATGAGTTCACGCCTTATATAACTTCTGATAATTTAAATTTAAAAAGAACCAGTTCGCAGAAAATTAATAATTTAGAGATTCCTGCAAAGTCAGTAGTGACGTTTGTGGGAGAATTTGAGTAGTGGCAGTGTTCAGATTTTTAGTATTCAGTTTTAAGTTGAAGATTTGTTAAGAATAAAAACTAAGCCAAGAACTGAATACTAGAAATCTGAAAACTGAATACCAATCCAAATCTTGAAACCAAAAATTAACTAAAAAATAAAAATATAGTGTTAAGTAAGAAAACTTTAATCCCTGTTTTACTCTTTTCATGTCTGTCTGCGAGCAGTCAGATTTCGTTTGGAGATTCAAAGAAAATTAATGACAATTGGAAATTCAATCTTCAGGATGTTTCCGATGCAAAAAATGCCAATTTCGATGATGCTAAATGGCAGAACGTAAATGTACCGCACGATTGGAGCGTAAAAGGACAACTGAGTCCAACGTTGGCAAGCTGTCAAGGATACTTGCCGGGCGGTATAGCTTGGTACAGAAAATCAATTAATATTCCGCAGAGCAAATCGGGCGAAAAGGTGTATTTGTACTTTGAGGGAGTTTACAACAGAAGTGAAGTTTTCATCAACGGAAAATCATTAGGGAAACGTCCAAATGGTTATATTTCTTTTGCTTATGATGCGACTCAATTCGTAAAATACGGTGGAGAAAATACAATTTCAGTTCGTGTTGACCACAGCCAGAGCGCCGATTCAAGATGGTATACGGGTTCAGGAATTTATAGAAATGTGTGGGTAGTGTATGCTAATCCGGTTCATATTGCACAATGGGGTGTTTATGCTTATCCAGAAGTTAAAAAAGGAGCCGGAACATTGAATGTTGAGGTAGATGTAGAAAATGGTTCTGCTTCGAAATCAACTTTAACCGTTGTAAATGAATTGTTTTCAAAAGATGGAAAATCAGTTGGAAAAACAACTTCTAAAGTCGAAGTTGCACCCAATCAAAACGGAAAAATTTTGGCTAAAATCAATGTTAAGAATCCACAGTTATGGGATTTAGACAATCCGAATTTGTATCAGTTAAAAACAACCGTTTTACAAGACGGAAAAGAAATCGATAAAACAGTAACACAAACAGGTTTTAGAAATTTTACTTTCGATCCAAATAATGGTTTTGCTCTTAACGGAAAATGGATGAAAATGAAGGGAGTTTGTTTACATCACGATGCTGGAGTTTTAGGTTCAGCAGTTCCAAGAGAAGTTTGGAAAACAAGATTGCAAACCTTGAAGGAAATTGGTGTAAATGCCATCAGAACAAGTCATAATCCGCAGGCACCAGATTTTTATGAACTTTGCGACGAATTAGGACTATTAGTTTTAAACGAAGCGTATGACGAATGGGAATTCCCAAAACGTAAATGGTTAGAAGGCTGGAATTACGGAACTCCGGGTTTTGAAGGCTCATTTGATATTTTCGCAGAGTATGCTGAAAAAGACCTTGAGGATTTTGTGCGTCGTGATAGAAATCATCTTTCTGTATTTGCGTGGAGTATTGGTAACGAAGTAGATTATCCAAACGATCCGTATTCGCATCCTGTTTTAGATAAAGGAAAAGACGGTTTCGGACAAGCAGCTTATGGCGGTTATAAACCAGATGCACCAGATGCCATGCGACTTGGAGCTATCGCAAAACGTTTGGTGGCAGCAGTTAAAAAATACGATAAATCGCGTCCAACAACAGCTGGTTTAGCAGGAGTTGCCATGTCTAATGAAACAGAATATCCAGGCGCTTTAGATATTACAGGATACAATTATACAGAAAGCAAATACCAGACAGATCACGCTAAATATCCGAAAAGGGTAATTTACGGAAGTGAGAATGTTCACGATATGGAGCCTTGGCTGGCAGTAAAAAACAATAAGTTCATTTTTGGACAATTCCTTTGGACAGGTATCGATTATTTAGGAGAATCAGGAAGATGGCCTTCAAGAGGATTTTACTCAGGTTTAGTTGATTTTGCTGGAGTAATCAAACCAAGAGGATATTTCCGCCAGTCTTTATGGTCAGATAAACCAATGGCGTATTTAGGAACGTATCCTTTAGTAAATGAAAAAGATATTTCTAAAGATGCATGGGCAATTTGGAATTACGAAAACGGACAAAAAATCCGTGTGGTTTGTTATACCAACGCTGCAAAAGCACGTTTAGAATTGAACGGTAAAGTAATTGGAGAAGCTAAATTATACGACGAAAAAACAGGAATTATATATTGGGATATTCCATTTGCTTCAGGGAAATTAGAGGTTGTTGGTTTAGATAAAAGCGATAAAGAAGTGAGTCGTTATGCGATTAATTCAACACAACAGCCGGTTGAATTGACAATTGCAGAGAAAAACATCACAATCAGCAAAGAGAAAGGTGTAGCAAAAATCATGGTTCAGGTTAAAGACCAAAACGGACTTCCGGTAATGCTTTCAGATAATGAAGTTACGTGTACAATAAGTGGCCCAGGAACATTATTAGGATTAGAAGCAGGAAACAACAGCGATATGACTGATTATACGGATAATGTGCAGAGAGTTTTCCACGGACATATTGCAGCTTATATTCAGTCAAAAGGAGATTCGACAGAACCTATCAAAGTTAAATTCACAAGCCAATGGCTAAAACCAGTTGAGGTTACGATTAATGTAAAATAAAAATGTTCCATCGGAACATCTCATAGGTAGTAGAGGTAACCATTAATGTAAAATATAGAATGTCCTATTGAAACGTTATTAATCTCTCATCGATTGAGATGAAAAGCATATAATAATGAAATTGTTTATCCCATTGTATCAAGTAATTGACAAAAAAACAATGGGATATTTTTTTTTTATTATATTTAAAGTGTAAAAAATACACATAACCATAAAACAATGAAAAAAACTAACTTACTAGCCATGATGATGGGAACATTTTTCCTATCAATTGTATCTACCGCACAAACCAAACCATTTCAAAAAGAAGAATTTAAACAATGGGCTCAGACACCACCGATGGGTTGGAACAGCTGGGATTGTTACGGGCCGACTGTTGAAGAACATGAAGTAAAAGCCAACGCCGATTATATGGCAAAAGAGCTGAAGAAATTTGGCTGGGAATATGTCGTAGTGGATATCCGATGGTTTGTCGAAAATGACAAAGCAGGTGGATACAATCAAACGGATCCACGTTATGTGATCGATCAGTACGGAAGATATCTTCCTGCTGTAAACCGATTTCCTTCAGCAAAAGACGGGCAAGGTTTTAAACCGTTAGCCGATTATATTCATAAAAAAGGATTGAAATTTGGAATTCATATTATGCGTGGTATTCCGAAAAAAGCGGTTGAAGATAAAATGCCGATTAAAGGAACAAACGGAATTACAGCAGATCAGATCTATTCAACAGCATTACAGTGCGAATGGTTGAGAGACAATTATACAGTTGTAGCGGATAAACCGGGAGCTCAGGAATATTATAATTCTATCTTTGAATTGTACGCACAATGGGGAGTAGATTTTATTAAAATTGATGATTTATCAAGACCTTATCACGAAGGCGAAATCAATTTGATTAGAAATGCGATTGACCATTGCGGACGCAAGATTGTATTAAGCACGTCGCCAGGAGAAACACCAATTTCTGCTGCACAGCACGTAAGTACACATGCTAACATGTGGCGTATGGTTGATGATGTTTGGGATACTTGGCCGCATATCACACATTTAATGGATGTAGCACAAAAATGGTACCCATACATTGCACCGGGAACATGGCCAGATTGCGATATGATTCCGTTAGGACGTATTTCGATTAGAGGAGAACGTGGCAACGACAGAATGACTCGTTTAACAAAAGACGAGCAATATACTTTAATTACATTTTTCAATATCTTCAAATCGCCATTGTTTTTTGGCGGAGATTTACCAAGTAATGATGCTTTCACTTTATCATTATTGACGAATAAAGAAGTTGTAAAAATGCATAACGAAAGCACGGCTGTAAAACAACTTTTCCAGCAAGACGGAAAAATTGCAGTGACTTCAAAAAATGCAAAGGACGGAAGTGTTTATTTGGCGCTATTCAATATTTCAGATAAGGACTCAGAGAAAGTATCTGTAAATCTTTCAGACCTTGGAATTTCAGGTACAGCTGAAGTTTTAAATATGTGGACAGGAGAAAAATCTAAAACAACTTCAAAAGAAATTGGAGCCGATTTAAAACCGCATAGTTCAGTTCTGTATCAATTAAAAAGCAAAAAATAATGAAAAGGTTTTTGCTTGATAGTAGTTTAAAACTGATTCTATCTTTTCTTATTATTTTTGGAATATCTGGATTTAACATCAAAACAAATGATAAAAATCCAGATAAAGTGTATTTGTTTGCTTATTCTACTGTAAAAAATAATGGAAAAAACGGACTTCATTTTGCATGGAGTACAGATCAGAAAAACTGGTTTGCGATTGGCCCTGAATTCAGTTTCCTAAAATCAGACTTTGGAAGCTGGGGGCCAACGGGAAAAAGTATGTCAGAAGCTTTTTTAGTTAAAGATAATGCTGGAATTTTTCACTGTTTTTGGAGTGTTAGGGATGATGTTTTTGCGCATTCAGAAAGCAAAGACTTGATCAATTGGGGAAGACAAAATTATATTCAGGGAATGAAAAATTTTGTTGGAAAAGGCGAAGATAAATCGGTAATTCTAAATGTTCAGGTCAGCCAAAAAGAAGGGCAATATCTGGTTCACTTTAGCGAAAGCGGGAAAAATTATTATACTGCCACAAAAGATTTCCAAAATTATACTCCTACTGTAATTGATGCTAATGCTTCTTCATTAAAATTAAGAAATGAAATCAAAATTCAAGGCGAAGTTTTACAAGGAACGATACATCAGGTTAATTGGAGTTTGGTTGACAACATGATTAAAAATATGGAGTCGGTTAAGTTTAGAGATAAACAAAATAATACTTCTCCTAAAAGTGATAGTTTACTTTTCTTAGGTTTAAAACCGGTTAAGGCCGAAATTAAAATAAACGGTCAGGATTCAAAAAAAATCAGCAATATGCTAACGGGGGTTTTCTTTGAAGACATCAATTATGCAGCAGATGGCGGTTTATACGGAGAATTGATTCAGAATCGTGATTTCGAATATTCGCTTCATGATAAAAAAGGAAGAGATGAAAAATGGAATGCTTCAATGGCTTGGAGCGGGAATTTTAAAATTGAAAAAGAGAATCCAATTCATGCTAATAATCCTAATTATGCTGTAATTTCAAAAGGAAGTATTAGTAATTCTGGTTTTGATGGAATTGCGCTTAAAGCGAATGAAAAATACGATTTTAGTGTTTTTGCTAAAGGAACAAAAGCGATTGTTCGTCTGAAAACGGCAAGCGGAGAAACTTTAGCGGAAGCAGCATTTACTCCGTCAAATTCATGGAAGAAATTTAATCTAGTTTTAAAACCTTTAAAAACAGTAAATGATGCTCATTTAGAAATTAGTACCAATGGAGAAACTGCTGTTGATATGGTTTCACTTTTTCCGCAGAAAACATTTAAAAATCGTAAAAACGGATTACGTTTAGACTTAGCTGAAGCAATTGCGGAAATGCATCCAAAATTTGTACGTTTTCCAGGCGGTTGTGTAGCACATGGAGATGGATTGCATAATATCTATAAATGGAAAAACACCATTGGCCCGCTTGAAAGCCGAATTGGATCGCGAAATATTTGGGGCTATCATCAATCAATGGGATTGGGCTATTTTGAGTATTTTCAGTTTTGTGAAGACTTAGGTGCGGCGCCTGTTCCAGTTTTAGCAGCGGGAGTTCCTTGCCAAAATTCATCTGATGGAGGATCTGGACAGCAATTCGGAATTCCGATGGAAGATATGGACGAATATGTGCAGGATGTTTTGGATTTAATTGAATATGCTAACGGAAGTGTCAATACCGTTTGGGGTAAAAAACGTGCTGAAGCTGGACATCCTAAACCTTTCAATCTAAAATATGTCGGGATTGGAAATGAAGATTTAATCAGCGATGTTTTTGAAGAACGTTATCGAATGATCGTAAAAGCAGTACAGCAAAAATATCCTGAGATTATAATTATCGGTACTGTCGGGCCATTTTTTGAAGGAACAGATTATAGAGAAGGATGGAGAATTGCCGATGATTTGAAACTACCACTTGTTGATGAACATTATTACCAATCTCCGGGCTGGTTTATCAATAATCAGGATTTTTATGATAGCTATGATCGTTCTAAATCTAAAGTCTATCTGGGAGAATATGCTTCGTGGGGCAATAAGTTTTATAATGCATTAGCCGAGGCATTGTATCTTACAGGTGTTGAACGAAATGGAGATGTGGTTTCAATGGCTTCTTATGCGCCGTTATTAGCAAGAGAAAAACATACGCAATGGAATCCAGATCTCATATATTTTAATGGAAATGAAGTAAAACCGACTGTGAATTATTTCGTTCAAAAACTTTACGGTCAGAATCCTGGCGATATTTATTTGGAGAGAAGTATAAAAGCTTCGGATAATGCTGAGGTTAATAAACGCATTGGAGTATCTGTTGTTAAAGAAAGTATTTCGGGAGATTTGATTATAAAATTGGTTAATGTGCTTCCAGTTGCGGTTACGCCATCAATTGAAATCGCTAATTTGGCTACAACTGAAAATGCAAGTTATACGGTATTAGCGGGAAATCCAGAAAAAACAGATGCTAGACCCATAACTAAAAATGTTACTGTTAAAGAAGCATTTTCAAAAGAATTACCTCCATATTCTTTTACTTTGATTCGTATTAAAACCAAAAAATAAGCTGTTGTATTATTTTCGAAAATACAACAGCAATAAACTTTTTATAAAATGAAAAAATTAAAATTCAGTCTTGTATTCTTGTTATTGACTTCAACTTTTTTACAAGCACAAGATAAACCAAAAGGAATTCCGCCTGCAGTGGCAGAGAAAGATTTAACAGCTTATTTATTCGTATATTTTATTGGAAATAAAGTCGAAGAAGAAGCGGTTAATTATGCCGTAAGTCAAGATGGATATCACTATTACAGTCTTAACGGCAACAAACCTGTTATAGACAGTAAAACAATAAGTTCTACAGGAGGTGTTCGTGATCCGCATATATTACGTGGAGATGATGGCAAAACATTTTATATGGTTTTGACTGATATGACTTCTTCAAAAGGCTGGGACAGCAACCGTGCTATGGTTTTACTAAAAAGTACCGATTTGGTTAACTGGAAAAGCAGTATTGTAAATATTCAGAATACATTTCCAGGAAACGAAAATCTAAAAAGAGTTTGGGCACCGCAGACTATTTATGATGCGAAAGCAGGAAAATACATGATTTATTTTAGTATGCAGCATGCTGGTGGTCCTGATAAAATTTATTACGCTTATGCGAACAAAGATTTTACAGCTTTAGAAAGTGAGCCGAAATTATTGTTTGTTCCAAAATCTGGTAACGCTTGTATTGATGGTGATATTATCGAAAAAAATGGAGAATATCATCTTTTCTATAAAACAGAAACCAATACGCCAGGAATCAAAGTGGCAGTTACACAAGACTTGACTTCAGGAAAATGGATTGAAAATGACAATTATCTGCAACAAACAAAAGATGGAGTAGAAGGTTCGAGTGTTTTCAAACTAAACAATTCTGATGAATATATTTTGATGTATGATGTTTATACCAAAGGAAGATATCAATTCACAAAAACGAAAGACCTAGAAAATTTTAGTGTAATTGATAATGATATTTCAATGGATTTTAATCCGCGTCACGGAACTATTCTGCCGATCACACGTTCTGAATTAAAACGAATTACAGACAAATGGGGAATTCCTGAAAAATTTCCAAAAGTAAATCACAATCCCGTTTTAGAAGGTTATTATGCCGATCCTGAAATTCTTTACTCAAATAAAACAAAGAAATATTATATCTATCCAACAAGCGATGGATTTGACAGTTGGTCTGGTTATTATTTTAAAACGTTTTCATCAGATAATTTAGTAGATTGGAAAGATGAAGGCGTAATTCTTGATCTTAAAAAAGATGTCCCTTGGGGAAATAGAAATGCTTGGGCACCTTGTATTGTGGAGAAAAAGATAAAAGGAAAGTATCAATATTTCTATTATTTTACTGCTGCTCAAAAGGTGGGAGTAGCGGTTTCAGATAATCCAACAGGCCCTTTTAAAGACAGTGGAAAAGCAATTGTAGCCCAAAGACCAGAAGGAATAAAAGACGGACAAGAAATTGACCCCGACGTTTTTACAGATCCTAAAACGAGCAAAAGTTATTTGTACTGGGGAAATATGTATATGGCTGTAGCCGAATTAAATCCAGATATGGTTTCTCTGAAGCCAAATACTCAAAAAATCATAACAGTAAATAATTCTTTCCGTGAAGGAACTTATGTGATTTACAGAAACGGAAAATATTATTTCTTTTGGAGTGAAGATGATACCAGAAGTCCGAAATATAAAGTAAGATACGGAATTTCAAATTCTCCGACTGGACCGTTAGAAATTCCAGAGAATAATATTGTTATTCAAGGAAAACCAGAAGAAGGAATTTATGCAACAGGACACAATTCGATATTACAAATTCCAAACAAAGATGAATGGTACATTGTCTATCACAGATTCTCTTATCCGACAGGAATAAAAATGGGCAATGCAGGAGGTTTTCATCGTGAAGTCTGCATTGATAAATTAGAGTTTAATGCAGATGGAACTATTAAGCAGGTTGTTCCAACACATAAAGGAATAGAAAGTTTAAAATAAGTTTTTATTAGCTCAGAATTTAAAGCCAATTTCAATTAAGAAATTGGCTTTTTTTTTGTCTAAATGCTTCTGTATAAGTTTTTTAGTAATAATAAAGTTTTAAATATTTGATTATTAGTACTTTATTTTTGTTTAAATTTACAAATCAAAAAATAAATAGATTATTTTTTAGTTAAATCACATATCTGCACCAATTTTCCTTTTAGTATTACCTGCCTTTTTAAATCAGTGTATTAGGAATACAATTGCCACTTATCAATTATTTTTTTCGTTTAAGCAATAGTTTTTTCAGAATTCAGCCCAGTCAAAAGGGGCAAGAATTTGTTTCTCTGTTTTTTTATTTCTGTTATAATTTAAAATTGTTAATTCTAATAATTCAATCTTATGAAGAATAAATTACTTTGCATATTTATATTTTTAGGGAGTTTTACTATTTATTCTCAAGTTGGAATAGGTACACCAGTGCCTAATGCCTCTTCACAATTAGAAGTTGTTGCAGCTAATCGAGGAGTACTGATTCCCAGAATAAATTTAACAGCTTCGACAGATACATCTACAATTACTAACGGAAACGTTAATAGCTTACTTGTGTTTAATACCGCAACAGTTGCAGATATAAAACCAGGATATTATTACTGGTTTGACAATAAATGGAATCGAATTGTAGTGTCAGGAGAAACAGCTGTGCCAGCTGGATCTGTTATTTACAATTCGGTTAATCAGACTTTTTCATATATTGATAATTCTGGAAATTCTCAAATAATTGATTTTAGTACAATTGTAAAAGCTAATGAAACTGTAACAAACCAGATTCAAAATACAGCAACAGGAGCAATAACTTACACAAACGAAGCAGGAAATTCAACTACATCCCAAGTGGTAAGTGCTGGTGCGGGTAATTTACTTAAGGTGGGAATTGATGGTGGTGCAATGTTAGATGTTTCTTCAATTCCGGTTGGATCTACGACTGTTTCTAATGCTTCAACTGCCAATACTTCCACAATTACAGTAAATGGAGTAACTAGTTCTGGTGCTCCAATTGTCAATTTAAATGAAACTTCATTATCAGGAACAAGTCTGACTACAACTGTAAATGGAGTTTCGAGTACGGCTTTAGATTTAAGTCCTATTTTAGCTTCTGGCACAACCAATACTTTAGGTCTGGCGGGAAATACACTGACTTCAAATGTAAATGGAGTTTCTTCAACCTCTGATGCTGTGAGCGGAGTTTCCAATACATCGACTGGCAATACAGCAACAGTTACGGTAAACGGAATTACAAGTACTGGTGCTCCGATTGTCAATTTAAATGAAACTTCATTATCAGGAACGAGCCTGACTACAATTGTAAACGGAGTTTCAAGTACGGCTTTAGATTTAAGTCCGATTTTAGCTTCCGGCACAACCAATACTTTAGGTCTGACGGGAAATACACTGACTTCAAATGTAAATGGAGTTTCTTCAACCTCTGCTGCTGTGAGCGGAGTTTCCAATACATCGACTGGCAATACAGCAACAGTTACGGTAAACGGAATTACAAGTACTGGTTCTCCGATTGTCAATTTAAATGAAACTTCATTATCAGGAACAAGTCTGACTACAACTGTAAATGGAGTTTCGAGTACGGCTTTAGATTTAAGTCCGATTTTAGCTTCCGGCACAACCAATACTTTAGGTCTGACGGGAAATACACTGACTTCAAATGTAAATGGAGTTTCTTCAACCTCTGCTGCTGTGAGCGGAGTTTCCAATACATCGACTGGCAATACAGCAACAGTTACGGTAAACGGAATTACAAGTTCCGGCGCTCCGATTGTAAATTCTAATGAAACTTCATTATCAGGAATGAGCCTGACTACAATTGTAAACGGAGTTTCAAGTACGGCTTTAGATTTAAGTCCGATTTTAGCTTCCGGTACAACCAATACTTTAGGTCTGGCGGGAAATACACTGACTTCAAATGTAAATGGAGTTTCTTCAACATCAGATGCTGTGAGCGGAGTTTCCAATACATCGACTGGCAATACAGCAACAGTTACGGTAAACGGAATTACAAGTACTGGTGCTCCGATTGTCAATTTAAATGAAACTTCATTATCAGGAACAAGTCTGACTACAACTGTAAATGGAGTTTCGAGTACGGCTTTAGATTTAAGTCCAATTTTAGCTTCCGGCACAACCAATACTTTAGGTCTGGCGGGAAATACACTGACTTCAAATGTAAATGGAGTTTCCTCAACATCAGATGCAGTCAGCGGAGTTTCCAATGCTTCAACTGGCAATACAGCAACAGTTACGGTAAACGGAATTACAAGTACTGGTGCTCCGATTGTCAATTTAAATGAAACTTCATTATCAGGAACAAGTCTGACTACAACTGTAAATGGAGTTTCAAGCACGGCTTTGGATTTAGCTCCTGCAATTTCGGCATCGCAGACCGTTACTGATTTAGTTCAGACTGCTAGTACTGGAGTTATTACGTATACCAATGAAAGCGGAATCAATCAGACCGCGAATGTAACCAGTACAGATGCAGGAAATATTTTAACTGTTGGAACAGACGGAGGATCTCTATTCACGTCAACATCGCTGGCAGACGCAACTTCTGTCTCTAACGCATCTGCAGGAAACACAGCAACTGTGACCGTGAACGGAAAAACTAGCACAGGCGCACCAATTGTAAACAGTAACGCCTTAACAGCTGTAAACGGCAACTTGATATCAATAGTAAATGGTGTAGCAACAACACCAGAAGTTTCGGTGCTAATTGCAGCGAACAATGGCTTAACTGCGACTAATGGCAACGTACAATTAGATGGAACCTTAATAAAACCAACGACCATAACTACAGATGTTACCAATACATTTGCATTTGCAGGTTTACAAACTGGCAATTCAACAACTGATAATTTTGTAGTAGCTACGTCAACAGGTGTATTGCGTACTATAACTCCTGCTACAGCAAATTTTTGGAGAACGACAGGTAACGGAGGAACAGATTCTACAGTGAATTTTTTAGGAACTACAGATGGACAACCTTTAATGTTTAAAATTAACAATGTAAAAGCTGGAATGTTGTCTCAAACTGGTGCCACAGCTTTTGGACTTAGAGCATTGTCAAATTCGGTAGGTACCAATAATACAGCTTTTGGGCATAATACACTAACAAGTACAGCAAGCGGAACAAGTAATGTTGCTATGGGATATAGAGCTTTAGAAGTTAATACTGGGAATTTTAACACTGCAATTGGAGTAGGAGCGTTAATAGTTAAAACTACAGGTAATCAGAATATTGCAATAGGTAATTCTGCTCTTGGTGTTTTAAACTCTGGAACTGGTAACACAGTTTTAGGTTATCAAGCCGGGATGAACCTAACAACAGGAAATCAAAATATTATTATAGGAAATACTGTCGATCTTTTTCCACTGACTCCTTCAACAGGTGGAAATAACCGATTAAATATTGGAAATGCTATTTTTGGCACAGGAATTAATAATCTTTCAACTTCTGCTAAAGCTTCAAAAATTGGTATTAATATTGATACGCCAACCAACACGCTTCATGTTTCACCTCAAACTATTGGGACTGATGACCCTGTTCGAATTGATGGACTTAGAACAGGAATAGCGACAAATAATTTAGTCGTAGCTGATGCCAATGGAGTTTTAAAAATAATAGCTCCAAGCGATTTAGTTACTGTCAGTAGTGTTTCAAATACATCAACTGGAAATATCTTGAATACAAGGGTAAACGATGTAACTGGCAACAATGTCAATATTATTAATTTAAATGAAACTTCTTTAACAGGAACAAACCTGACAACAACGGTAAACGGAGTTTCAAGTACGGCTTTGGATTTAGCTCCTGCAATTTCGGCATCGCAGACCGTTACTGATTTAGTTCAGACTGCAAGTACTGGAGTTATTACGTATACTAATGAAAGCGGAACCAGTCAGACGGCGAATGTAACCAGTACAAATGCAGGAAATATTTTAACTGTTGGAACAGACGGAGGATCTTTATTCACGTCAACATCGCTGGCAGACGCAACTTCTGTCTCTAATGCATCTGTAGGAAATACGGCAACTGTGACCGTGAACGGAAAAACAAGCACAGGTGCACCGATTGTCAACAATAACTCCTTAACAGCTCTAAACGGCAACTTGGTATCAACAGTAAATGGTGTAGCAACAACACCAGAAGTTTCGGTGCTAATTTCAGCGAACAATGGTTTAACAGTAATTAATGGTAATGTACAATTAGATGGAAGTTTAATAAAACCGAGTACCATTGCTACTAATGCTACAAATACTTTGGCTATTTCAGGTTTACAAACTGTTACAACCCCTACAACAGATAATCTGGTAACAACGGATAGTAACGGAGTCTTACACCAAAGAACGGTAGCAGATGCAGTGGGTACTATAGGTTGGCTAACATCTGGAAATACAGGTACAACAACAAGTAACTTTTTAGGCACGATTAGTAATCAGCCTCTATTGTTCCGCATAAACAATACTCCATCAGGTATGCTTACTACCAGCAATACTACTTTAGGTTATCAGTCCATGAACTCGGCTTCTTTTGAAAGTACCGCTATAGGAGTAGGTGCGTTGGGATCATCAGGAGCTAGTGCTGGAGATAATACAGCAGTAGGATTTAATGCCCTGAATAGATTAACGACTACAGTAGGTAATACCGCAGTAGGCGGGCTGGCATTAAGCAAGTTTATAGGCAGTGCTGCCGGTGGCTGGAATACAGCTGTAGGTTATTTGACACTCGCAGGACCTGGCGGGGCAGCGACTAGTACCGGTGCTTACAATAGTGCTTTGGGATCTACAGCATTGAATGTAAATACCACGGGGAGTAATAATGTAGCACTTGGATATAGTGCACTTGCTGTAAACACTACAGGTTCTAATAATATTGCTGTAGGGGCAAATACTCTTGCTATTGCCACAATAGGCAACTATAATGTAGCTATTGGAACTAATACGGGTACTGGAAATTTGGTTGGTCTTACTACTGGCAACAATAATATATTGATTGGTGGGGCATCTGGGATTAATATAAATGCTTCGACACAAACTGTCAGTAACGAAATGAACATTGGTAATACTTTATTTGGAACAGGTGTAAATGGTGTTGGAGGAGGAACTGCAGGCAGAATAGGTGTTAACACGAATGCGCCAACAGCCACTTTAGATATTAATGGAGCTGCCCGTGTACGTACTTTGCCAGCAGGTGCACCAACAGACAATATCGTTACTGTTGATGCAAGTGGCAATTTAAGAACCGTTTCTCCAACAAGTAGTAGTGCCGTTACGATGAATATTGTGAGAAACACGGCTGATTATACCGTAGATCCTGCAACAGATAATGTGATATTAATAGATGCAGCTTCGAATAATGTGACCGTTACAGTTCCTTCTGGTGTAGCTGTTGGAAGAGTATTTAATATTAAGCGCGTTGACAGTTTTGCAGCTAACGTAGTTACGATCACATTTACAGGTGCAAGTGCTTCGGTTAACGAAACAGATACTTCTATATCGGTTGATATCAAAACAGCCTACCAGATTATTACTGCTGGAAGCGATAAATGGCAAACTATTTCAAAGTTCTAAAAGGAATAGTGTTTAATGAGGCTGGTAATATGCTGATTTTTTAATATTTAATCATCTGTGCCTAAATGTTTTTTGCATATTCTGATAGCCAAAAACACTTTCTTTCCTTTAAAACCCATTTTTAGAATATTATTTGTCTGCCTGTAATTTGTAAGAAAAAACATTTATCATTTCTATTTGTTTAACTTATTGATATTCAATATGTAATAACAATGTCTTAATCTGATATTTTAAAAACGTTTAATGGTAAAAAAATATCGCCTCCTAAACGGAAATTTGCATTTTCTAAAACCCTTCTAACAAAAACAATTAAACATTAGATTTTAAGAAATTAATTTAATCAAGATGAACTTAAAACTACCTAAGAAGTCATTATTTATTCTTATAATTTTTATTATAAGTTTTTTAGGCCATGCGCAAGTAGGAGTTGGAACACTGACTCCTGCTAATTCAGCTCAATTGGATGTAACTGCTACAAATAAAGGTTTACTCATTCCAAGACTATCTTTAATACAAACTACAAATCAAAGTCCGGTTGCAGGTGCCATTACAAATAGTTTGCTGGTTTATAATACAGCGACAGTAAATGATGTGACTCCAGGTTTTTATTATTGGCAAACTGATAAGTGGATTAGATTAATAGGAAAAAGTGACCCTGTTATATTTAATGAAACATTGACTACCCTGACGTATGATGCCAATACCAATAGATTAACCTACAAAGATGAAAACGGCGTTTCAAATGTTTTACAATTGGTTGGACAAGTAGGACCAGTGGGGCCAGTCGGACCGCAGGGACCTCCAGGAATAGCTGGAAATAATGGGGCAAAAGGAGACAAAGGAGATAGTGGAGCACAAGGTATTCCAGGAAACGACGGAGTCGCTGGAGCACAAGGTGGCATTGGTTTAATTGTTGACGGAACTAATACAACAGTAATCGGTTCTGGAACAACCGCAGATCCTTATAAAATCAATACACCTTCAATGCCTGCTGCAACGGTATCTAACACTTCTGCTGGAAACCTGTTAAACACTACTGTAAATGGTGTTACGGGACCAAATGTAACTATAATCAACAGCAACACTTTAACAGCGGTAGATGGAAATTTAGTATCCACTGTAAACGGAGTAGCAACCACAGCATCCGTTCCTGTGCTAATTGCTGCAGACAATGGTTTAACCGCAGCCAACGGCAAGGTACAATTAGGAGGAAGTTTAACCCAACCCACTACCATAACTACTGATAATACCAATACTTTGGCTCTTAAAGGCTTGCAGCAGGGAACTCCATCTGAGGAATTACTTATGGTGGAGCCTAATACGGGTGTCATCAGAAAAATAAGTAGCAACGAGTTGACTGGGGTTATAAAAGAGGAATTTACTGCTTTTAATGGACAGAAGGATTTTTCTACTACACAGCCCATTAGCTCTTTAGATAAAATACAAGTTTTTAGAAACGGTACCGAAATAAATTTTACCGCAACTCCAGGAACTTCCCAATTAACACTGCAGCTATATGCTGATACTAATGGAGGATGTTTGGAAGGCGATCAAATAAAAATTTACCAATGGAGGTAAATAATACATTGATATTAAAATAAAAAAATAATTCTTAAACAATATAGAAATATGTGAAATGAAATAGAAAAAAAGAAAAAAAACAAACAGGATATTTTTTTTAAATATTCATAATAAACAACAGTAACCAATAAATATTAACAAATTTCAATCATGAAAAATAATACAATAAAAAAAACAAGTTTAAAAGCAATTTTCGCACTGTCATTAGCTTTAGCAGGCTTTAATGCTCAGGCACAAGACCAATCGAACGCCATAAAAAAACAAGATCCTACAACTATGGGGCAAATTGGAAATGGTACAGCCGATAGTCAAGGATCTGTGAGGGTAATTGACAATAAAGGGACGATTAAATATTTACAAGTCAAAAATGGAATTACCCAAATAACAAATAATACCGCTGATAGAGGTATTGTAACTACATGGCAATTAGGAGGTACATTAACTGATGACACCTATATTGATGCAAAAGGTGCAAAATTTGCTTTGGACGGAATTACGTTGGTAACTAACGAAACTGCTTCAACTGATGCAACTACCCAATCTGCACATGGTACAGGAACAGGTCTAACTCTTTTAGTACGTAATGAAGCCACAGGTGAAACTATGAAAATGAAATTTGCAGATTTGGTAAATGGAGGACAGACAGTATTACCAGCTACTGAGGGTGCAAATATCACTTTTAACGATGATACTCTTCCAGTAGATAATGTGCAAAAAGTATGGGTATATCGTAATGGCGCAAAATTAGTGGCAGGTCAAGATTATACTTTGGCAGGAACTACTGTAACGGTTAAATATCAGAATACAACAGTTCCTGATGACTATGCTTTTATAACCAATGACAAGATAGAAATTCAGTGGGTTAAATAATTAAGTGCTCAAAAAGCAGTAATTAAATTAGTATTCAATCACTTTTATCTCTCTGTATATTGTAATGCAAGAGAGGTAAAGGTGATTATAAAAAGTAATAATAGATTGATATTCAATTATAAAGCAACCTGTCTAGGTTGCCTTATAAATGTTTTTTTTTTTTCAATGTGTCTAGCGTTTTTTCGATAAAATGTTGTCAGGTTTTTAGTGTTTTTTAGTGTAAATATAGAACTAGGGGGTGTATAAAAAATAGTACTCCAATTAAATGATTAAAAAAATGAATAAGTATTTAGTAATATTGTTGTCTCTTTTATTCCCTTGTGTGCTTTTGGCTCAGAAGAAGGGCATAAGAGTGGTTGATAATAAGGGTACAATTATTTATGTAGATCCAAGCAAATGGTTTCAGGTGGGATCTAATCTATTTAATAAAAACACTGACGGAAATGTAGCCATAGGAATTGATACAACAAATGTGTCGATCAATTCCCGCTTGTATATTAGCAACGGAGGTAGCACCACATTACCTGCATTAAAATTGAATACTCCTTTTGACGGAGAATTGACTGACGATTTGCTTACCTGGAATCCAAGTGACTTTTCAGTTAGAAAAATAGATATTACTAAATTATCACCAAACGACTGGCATTTATTGGGGAATGCTGGAACTGATCCTGCAACTAATTTTTTAGGAACTATAGATAATCAAGATTTATCATTTAGAACTTACAACACCGAAAGAATGCGTATTGCGTCATCTGGCAATATCGGTATAGGTACAGCTGCACCCGCAAACACATTAGAAATTAATTCAATAGCGGCTAATACTTCTGGACTTAGACTGACTAATTTAACATCAGCAAGCCCAGCAGACTTAACCGGAAAAACAATTGGAGTAAATGCTACTGGTGATGTTGTGGTTGTTAATGGCTCTGCTACAACTGTCTCAAATACCTCAGTTGACAATAGTTTAACCACTACTGTAAACAGTCAAACAGGATTACCAGTAACCATAATAAACAGCAACACTTTGACAGCCACAAACGGAAGTTTAATATCAACTGTAAATGGTATAGCAACTCCTTCAGTTCCTGTATTAATTGCAGCAGATAATGCCTTAACAGTGACAAATGGCAAGGTACAATTAGGAGGTACATTGATACAACCTACCACTATAAATACGAATAGCAATAGTTTTGCAATTAGTAACTTGCCAGTTGGAGCACCATCAGACAGACTTGTAGCTATTGACCCTTCAAGCGGGGTTTTAAAAACAGTTACTCAGGCAATGTGGTCTACAATAGGTAACGCAGGTACAACCCCAGGCACTAATTTCCTAGGTACTACTGATAGCCAGAATTTAATGTTTAAAATCTACAATATCCAAGCCGGCTTACTTACTACAAGCAATACTTCTTTTGGTTATCAGTCTTTAATGACAGGTACAGTTGGTAGTGGGATCACGGCCATTGGAGTGAATGCCCTTTCAAAAGGAGGAGACGTGGCAGATAACACGGCTGTTGGGTATGGCGCATTGAAAAATTTAACCAGAACGGTTGGCAATACCGCAATAGGCGGATCAGTACTAGGTAGTTTTACAGGGGTTCTTGGCTCAGGTTCTGGATATGGTTGGAATACCGCTGTAGGATATTTAGCCTTAGTGGGCAATATTTCAAGTGGATATAATACTGCTTTGGGTGCAAG
Source organism: Flavobacterium panacagri (assembly GCF_030378165.1). NCBI lineage: Bacteria > Pseudomonadati > Bacteroidota > Flavobacteriia > Flavobacteriales > Flavobacteriaceae > Flavobacterium > Flavobacterium panacagri. Next base: position 4,871,124 of record NZ_CP119766.1, on the reverse strand, counting down.
TGCATTGAATAAAACTACAGGCGACAGTAATACAGCAGTAGGGTTTAATGCACTTCAAAACAATACCTCCGGTTCTAACAATATTGCTGTGGGGACAAATGCTCTTAATATTGCCACAACAGGCAATTATAATGTAGCTATTGGTACCAATACTGGTACTGGTAATTTAATTGGTCTTACAACTGGTAGCAACAACATATTGATTGGTGGATCATCAAGCAATATTATAAATGCATCTACACAAACTGTCAGTAACGAAATGAATATCGGTAACACTTTGTTTGGTACAGGTGTCAATGGTGCTGCAGGTGGAACAGGAGGTAAAATAGGTATTAATACCAATGCCCCTAATGCAACTCTAGATGTACAGGGATCACAGGTAGTAAAAGTCACTATTGCTGCTGGCAGTTATACTGTAAAAACGAATGACTATATGCTAGTTGTTCCTTCTGGCAGTAGCTCTGTAAACATTATTACATTGCCATCTGCAGTTGCAAACAAAGGACGTGTACTCTTGATTAAAATAAGTATGATTAATGCAAGTTCAGTTACTGTTAATACCTCCTCAACTACTGAAAAATTTGATGGTAGCTGGCCTGCCAATGCTATTGGTGGTCCAACCCCAGCTGTTCATGGAAGCACAAGCATTGTTCTTAGTAATGCATCTGGAGTTAATGATCATATAACTGTTATTTCTGATGGAACTTCTTGGTATGTGAGTAACTAAAAAACGGGAAATTAAAAGTAGAGTAAAAGCACAACAAATTAAAAAAACGTAGTCAAGCAGCATTTGAAATGGATCTGACCTACTGGTTCAGAAAAATTAGAGAAAAAAATCTCTCATAAAGAATAATTTTAAATATCACTTAAAAAATTGATTATATGAAGATGCAGATAAAATTTGGTGTTTTTTTTATATTTTGTTTTGGGAAAGTTTTTACACAAACTGTCAATACAGGAGTGTTAACAATTGAACCTAATACAGACTTTTCAACCCTTTTTGCTTTTGATAATAAAGCGAGTGGAGATGTTTTGCACAATGGAAATTTTTATGCCTACTCAGATTTTAAAAATGACGGCCTATTTACCTATAGCGATTTATCGAATGGAAAAACTTTTTTTATTGGAAATTCTCAGCAAAAAATAGAAGGATTGTCAACCTCTGATTTTCAAAATATTGAATTTGATAATACTTCGGCTAAAACTCCTTTTTTGTTAACAACTGAAATCGTTATTAATAAACTGGCATCTTTTAAGAGTGGCATTGTCGATAATTCTCTAGATACTGGTAAAGTTATTTTTAATGAAAATGCTTCGCACACAAATACAAGTAATTTAAGTTTTGTCGATGGAAGAGTAGAGAAAAAAGGCTCGGCAAAATTTGAATTTCCTATTGGAGATGTGTATTACAGACCCTCTCTAAATGATGCCAACAGCAACCCTAATAATATTTACACTACCGAATATTTCTTTGAAACGATAGGTATTATTCATCCTTATACTAGCAAAGAAGAAAGTATTATCACTATAGATGAAGTGGAATATTGGAATTTGACTCAGGAACAAGGATCAGATAAAGCAGTTTTGAGTCTTACTTTGGACAAAAACACAACACCAGCTATTTTCTTTCAGGAAAGTGATGATAGGGAATTGGCAATAGTAAGATGGGACGCTCCAACATCTAAATGGATTAACGAGAAAGGAGCAACCACAGATCTTCTTACAGGAGCTGAGTATACAAAACTAATAACTACTCAGGTCAGCGGTTATAGTGTCTTTACAATAGCACTAGTTAAAAAGGAAAATCCAGAACCACCATCTGATGAAATTGTAATTTATAATGCTGTTTCTCCAAATGGAGATGGAATAAATGATACTTTTCACATTAAAGGAATTGATAATTTTCCAAATAACAAAGTCGAAATTTATAACCGTTGGGGTGTAAAAGTATATGATACCAAATCGTATAATGAGAGTGATAATATGTTTAGAGGTTATTCAGAAGGACGTGATACAGTGAAGAAAAATGAAGGGTTGCCAGATGGAACCTATTTTTATATTTTAGAATATGAAAGTGCAGGTAAAACAAAGCGAAAATCAGGGTATCTTTATATCAGCAAGGAGAACAAATAAAAAAAGCGAGGCTTAAAACCTCGCTTCATTATTTATATTTTAATTTATGATGCTTGATCATCTATAGTGGCATCAGGAGCATTTTTCTTTACAGATTCGATTCCGTTTTCTCTAGCGGCAACACTTTCATACATTTCGCTTGAACCAATAATTTGTCCATTTCCAGCTTTTAGATTGAAATATGGTTTTCCGTTTTTGGCTTCTTTTCTATCATAACGGTTATCGTCGCTTGCATTAGTTTTTACAGATTCGATTCCATTATTACAAGCCGCTTTTGTTGTATAACCTTCGCTTGTTAGAATAGTCTGGCCATTACCAGCTTTTAAATTGAATTGAAACTCTCCATTTGTTCTGGTCGTAATTACAAATTTTCCCATGTAGTTTATTATTAAAGTTAGGTAATATATTCATTTTGCTAAAGATAAAAATACAAAACTTAGTCATATAAATCATACATCAGTTTGAAAAAATGATTATCAAAACAATAAAAATGATCAAAAAAGCACTTCCTTTATTAAGTTAAAGTTATATTCCTAAACGAAAATCAGATACACTTTTTTCTTCCAGATTAATTTCTTCAAAGATACTTTGAGTTCCTTTATCTACAGGACACTGTGTGCTAATTCCCATCCAAATTTCTTTTGGATAGTTGTTTTTATACAAACGCACCATCTGCCAGTTTTTTTTATCTAAAGAATAATAACTTGCAACTGTTTTGGTATCCGAAGAGATTTTCATATAAACCGTAGGCTCTTTTACAACATCATGATTATTATCATCAGAAGTGCCCATAGTACGAACCGTTACAATTCTGTGATTGCCCCTTTCGTCTTGTTCAAAGCAGAATTTCTGATAAAAACTGTCATTTACATAAATATATAAAACGCCGGCATTGTACAATCCTTTTTCGGTAAATTTAGGTGTAACTTTAGTCGTTAGCGTAAAAGGTTTGCTATTGTCAACTTTAGACAAAAGCATTGGAGCAGTAGTGTTGGATAGTTTGCCGTCAGGATCAGAGAAATAATCTGATTTTTCTCCAGCTTTAAAGATGATTTTCTCGTTTGCTTCTTTTTTAATTAAAGTATCAGCGCCATTTACTGCTTTAGTAAAATGTATGTTTGACAACTTAATATCACATGGCAAACCATTAACAATTGCAGAGTCTAATTTGGTTTCTTCTTTCATCGTTGTTTTTGCAGTTTCATTTTTGTTATTACAGCTTGATAATACAGAAAGACTCAAAATAGTAATAGCGCTATAAAAAATTGTTTTCATAAATTATTTTTTTGGGATATAAAGTGATATTTTTAGTTTTCCAAAAATAGTGTTGCTTCCAAATAAAGGCAATACGTAAAATTAACCAATTACAATTCGGAATGCTACAAAATCCTTCAATCGAAAATCAATTAATGACCACGTTTTTAGAACAAAAATTTGAGATTGAAGAATCTAATGATATCGAAATGTACAAACAGTTTGTGTCCAATTATGTAAAAATTGAGCAATGTGTAGCCGTTTTATCCGATTATCAAGCCGATTGTAGTTACATATATGCAGGAAGTTTTGGTGCTGTTTTTGGACTTCCGGATGAAAACTCTATAATTGATTCCGCTTTTGAAGAATGTATTTTTACAAAAATAAATGAGGATGATTTAGTGCAACGTCATGTTTTAGAACTTAATTTCTATCAGTTTTTAAAAGGAATTCCAAAAGAAGAATATAGCAATTACAGTACTTTCAGCCGTCTTAGAATGAAAAGTAGTGCAGAAAAAAATATTTATATTAATCATCGAACTATTTATCTTAAAACATTCAACAACGGAAGTATTTCATTAGCCTTGTGTTTGTATCTTCCGTCAACAGATTTACAATCAAGAACCGGTATTGATGAAAAAATCATCAATATTCAGACAGGAGAAGTTATTGAATCTGAAAAGTATAAAAACAATGCAGAAACCATACTTTCTAAAAGAGAAATAGAAGTTTTAAGCAGTGTAGCAAAAGGAAACAAAAGTGAACAAATTGCCTCCGAAATGCATATTTCAGTTTATACGGTTAGACGACACCGACAAAATATTATTGAAAAATTGAAAGTGACCAATACGGCAGAGGCAGTACAGACTGCTTTTGCAATGGGAATTATTTAACTTCTAAAGCTTTTTTGTATTTTTATAATTGCCTGCTAAGGGTTTCAATATTAATTTTGGCAGGTGATAGTATTTTTTATGAAAGAAATCAGCGAAATTCTCAAAGCATATTCAAAAGCAAAATTGGAAGAAAAGAAAACAGCTTTAGCCACAGTAGTTAAAGTTGAAGGATCGTCCTATCGTCAACCTGGAGCTCGCATGCTTGTTACTGAAGATGGTCAGTTAACTGGTGCTATAAGCGGTGGATGTCTGGAAGGAGATGCCCTTCGAAAAGCATTGCTTGCCATTCATCAAAAACAGAATAAACTCATTACATACAATACCAGTAATGAAGATGATGCTGAATTAGGTTTGCAGTTGGGTTGCAACGGAATTGTTCATATTCTTTTTGAATACATTGACGATGAACAGTCAAATAATCCAATACAGCTTTTACAACAATTAGAATTAGAAAGGAAAGAAGCTGTAATTGTTACCGTTTTTTCACTCAAAAGAAATGCTTTTCAAACAGGAACTACTTTATTTTTTAGGAACGACAGTCCAGTCTTAAATCATAATGACGACGTTTTAAATTTGATTGCTTACGCGAAAGAAGTGTTGCAAACCAAAACATCAATAGTAAAAAAACTTCAAACCGGAAATGATAATGAAGCTTTGATTGAATACATTAATCCGCCAATTTCACTTGTAATTGCTGGAGCCGGAAATGATGTACAGCCTCTAGTAAAAATGGCTTCTATATTGGGCTGGAAAATTACTATTGGAGACGGGCGTACCACACATACTACAGAAAAGCGTTTTCCAAAGGCAGATAAAGTTCAAACTGTTAAGTCGGAACAATTTTTGGAAAATAGTATAATTGATGAGCAGACTTATTTTGTTTTAATGACTCACAATTATAAATATGATGTAGCGGTTCTAAAACAACTTTTAGAAACCAATTGTAAATATATTGGAATTCTTGGCCCTAAGACCAAATTAAACCGAATGCTGGATGATCTTGAAAACGAAGGAATAAAGCTTAACAACGAACAATTGGAACGCATCTACAGTCCGATTGGTTTAGATATTGGAGCAGAAACTTCAGAGGAAATTGCGCTCTCAATTGTCGCAGAAATCAAAGCTTTTTCAGCAGGAAAGACTGGTACTTCTTTAAAATATAAATTGGGTAAGATCCATGATGAGGTGCCGCATGAGGGATAAATTTCAAAATAAAACAGGAATCATCATTTTGGCCGCTGGAAATTCTTCCAGACTAGGCCGTCCCAAGCAATTACTAGAATATAAAGAATCGACACTTTTAAAAAACACAATTTCCGAAGCCTTAAAGGTCGAAAATGTATTCGTATTAGTTGTAACAGGTGCAAACCACGAAACTATCGAAAAGGAGCTTAATTTCCCCCAATTAAGAATTTGTTTAAATACAGATTGGCAAAATGGAATGTCATCTTCAATTGTAAAAGGTTTAAGCGAATTATTGAACTTAAACCCCGATTATGAACAATGTATTTTTGCAGTCTGCGATCAGCCTTTTGTGACCAGTTCCATATTTGAAAATCTTATAAAAGAACATCAGATTACCCAAAAAGGAATTGTTGCTTCAGCGTATTCCGAAACTCTAGGAACTCCAGTTTTGTTCCATAAAAAATATTTTAAAGAATTACTGGATTTAAAAGGGCAGGAAGGAGCAAAAAAACTCATTAAAAAATATTCAGAAGATACTGCCTCGATTTCATTTGAAAAAGGCAATATTGATATTGATACTGAGGAAGATTATTTTAAATTGATTTTTAAAGGAGGGGCAAAGTAACAAAGTAACAGAGTAACAGAGTTTTTTTTAATCCTTTTAATCTGTGAATCCCGATAGTTATCGGGAGTGGCAAAAAACTTAACGCCTTAGTGCCTTCGTGGCAAAACAAATTGTTGAGCCAAAGTTAAAACCCGTTCAACCGTAATATCAATTTCTTCATCAGTAGTAAATCGTCCCAAACTAAAACGAATGGAACTCAAAGCTTCTTCATCAGACAATCCCATTGCTTTCAGAACATGTGAAGGCTCCGAAGTAACCGCAGAACAAGACGAACCATTAGAAACCGATATATTCCCCAAAGCCATAATAAGCTGCTCCGAATTCACACCCGGAAAACAAATATTAGTAGTATTATAAATTCGGTTTTGAGTGTTTCCGTTTACGAAAGAGCCTTCGAATTGTAGTAATCCAGATTCGAGTTTATTTCGTAATAGATGAATTCTATTTGAGTCTTTTTCTAATTCATTTACAGCTATTTCTGATGCTTTACCTAAACCGATAATTCCAGGAACGTTGAGTGTGCCACTGCGTAGTTTTCGCTGTTGTCCTCCACCTAAAATCTGAGGAATTAATTTTACTTGGGCTTTCGCCGAAACATACAAAGCACCAACTCCTTTCGGGCCATAAAATTTATGAGCAGACAAAGTTAAAAGATCGATTCCGAAAGCTTTAACATCAATCGGAATTTTACCAACTGCTTGTGTAGCATCACACAAAAAAAACACATTTTTACTTTTGAGTATTTTAGAAATTTCGCTGCTGTTTTGTATGACACCAGTTTCATTATTAGAAAACATTCCAATGAAAATCAGAGTTTTATCGGTTATGGTCTCCTTTAAAAGATTAAGGTCTAAAAGTCCGTCTCTGTCAACCTCTAAATAACTGACTTCAAAACCATTACTTTCCATAAAACCACAAGTTTCAAGAACTGCCTTATGTTCTGTAGAAATAGTGATTATATGTTTTTTATCTTGATTAACTAGACCTTTAATTGCCAGATTGATTGCTTCTGTAGCTCCCGAAGTAAAAATAATTTCTTCAGCGTCTGCATTAATTAAAGCAGCAACTTGCCAAGCAGCATTTTCTACAGCTTCGTTTACCGTTAGTCCTGCAATATGACTGCTTGTAGAATTGGCATACAAATCAGTAAAATAGGGAAGCATAGCATTCAAAACGCGTGCATCAACACGAGTCGTGGAGTTATTATCAAGATAAATATTTTGTTGATGTGACATAAATCAAAGATTAGTCTTGTAAAAATACAATTTTCAGTGTTTAACGACAATTCAGATGATTATAGGGAGCAAAGTTTTTTTCTCTCGCAGATTTTGCAGATAAATTTAGTAGAATAAAAATCTGTGGAATCTGCAAAATCTGCGGGAAACGGATATGTGCAAAGTATATTTATAAAGTTTTCCGATTCCAGCTTTGCGAACTTTGCGTTTTATAAAGGGATCAATAGTAAAAAATCCTTGCGCTCTTTGCGGTTAGACAAAAACACAAATTGTAATTATTCTAAATAATCCTAATGTTTGAATTTCATAACTTTTTGTGATTTAAGATTGTTAAATTTGTTAGAATACCCAAGTGATTTTGCTAATTTAAAGATAGATAGAATGGCTTCTAAAAAAAATAATCCGAAAGAAGTAACGGAGAATGACTCCAATTCCCGCCGTGACTTTATAAAAAAATCGGGACTTTTTACTGCGCTTGCCTTTACGCCACCTTCATTGGTGATGGCTTCAGAGAACAAATGGGATGAAAAAATAGCAGAGTATTTAGAGACAGTACCGCTATCTATTGAAGTAAACGGTAAAAAACACAATCTTAATATCGAGCCGAGAACTACTTTGCTTGATTTGTTAAGAGAACAATTACAGCTTACCGGAACCAAAAAGGGCTGTGATCACGGACAATGCGGCGCCTGTACAGTTCATGTAAACGGAACGCGAATTTTATCCTGCCTGACTTTGGCATCCATGCAGCAAAATGCAGAAGTTACTACAATTGAAGGTCTTTCAAAAGGAAAAAAACTGCACCCAATGCAGGAAGCTTTTATCAAACATGATGGTTTTCAGTGCGGTTATTGTACGCCTGGACAAATCATGTCGGGAATTGCCTGTATCAAAGAAGGACATGCCAATAGCAGAGAAGAAATCAGAGAATACATGAGCGGTAATATCTGCCGATGTGGTGCTTACCATAATATTGTAGATGCTATAACTGAAGTGAAGGAAGGAGGGAAAGAGTTATGAAAAATTTCCAGATAATTAGAGCTTTATCATCAAAAACAGCTGTAACGAATATCAGCAAAGAAAAAGAAGCCATGTTTATTGCAGGCGGAACAAATCTGGTGGACTTAATGAAAAAGAATGTTGTCTCGCCAGATAAATTAATTGATATCAACGGTTTAGATTTAAAGAAAATAGAATTTCTAAAAGGAAAAGTTTCGATAGGTGCTTTAGCAAAAAACAGTCAGGTTGCCGAAGATGTATCGATAAAAGAAAAACATCCGTTATTGGCTTTGGCTTTAGCTGCAGGAGCTTCACAACAGATCAGGCACATGGCAACAGTCGGAGGTAATATGCTGCAGAAAACCAGATGTTCGTATTATTACAATACCGATATGCCATGTAACAAAAGAACACCAAAAAGCGGCTGCGGTGCTATTGGCGGTTTCAACAGGATGCACGCTATTTTTGGAGCTTCAGATAGTTGTATTGCCGTTCATCCAAGTGATATGTGTATTGCATTGGCTGCATTAGACGCGCAGGTTTTGGTTGAAGGACCAAAAGGAAAAAGACAAATAAAATTCACAGATTTTCATCGTCTGCCGGGAAATACGCCTGAAAAAGACAATACTTTGGAAGCAAAAGAGCTGATTACTTCTGTTGAAATTCCTGATCATAATTTTACTAAAAATGTTCATTATCTGAAAGTTCGTGACAGAACGAGTTATGCTTTTGCATTAGTTTCTGTTGCTGCAGCATTGGATTTAAAAAATAATGTAATAAAAGATGTCAGACTTGCCATGGGAGGTGTGGCGCACAAACCTTGGAGATTGACTGAAGCGGAAGAATTTCTAAAAGGGAAAACAGTTTCAGAAGAAGTTTTTAAACAAGCAGGCGATTTAGCTATGAAAGGTGCTAGAACTTATGGCGGAAATGACTTTAAAATTACGCTTGGAGCGAATACTATAACAGAAGCACTTACGATAGCAGCATCAAAATAATTAGAATTATGAGCAAGACAAGTAATATTAATAGAGTTGACGGATTTGCTAAAGTAACGGGGTCTGCAACATATTCTGCTGAATACAAAACACCTGGAGTGGTTTATGGCTGTTTGGTAGGAAGTACTATTGCTAAAGGAAGAATCAAGAGTATTGATACTAAAAAAGCAGAATGGGCACCTGGAGTATTAGCTGTCATTACCCATTTGAATGTAGATAAACCTACAGGATATCAAAAGGCAAAAGACAAACGTAATTTTGGGCAGCCATTACAAATTTTTAAAGATGACTCAGTATTATACTACGATCAGCCAATTGCACTGGTTATTGCAGATACTTTTGAGCGCATGCAATATGCAGCGAGTTTGATTAAAGCAGATTATTTTAAAGAAGAACATTCAACAGATCTTCAAAAAGCAGCTGATAAAGAGAAAAAAATAGATACTGAAAAAGGTAATGATTACCATCGTGGCGAACATGACGGTTATAAAAATGCAGCAGTAGTTTTAGAAACAGAATACACGATTCCGACAGAAGTTCACAATCCAATGGAATTAGCCAATATCATTGCAAAATGGGACGGAAATAAACCTACTTTATATACCAAAAGTCAAGGTGTAGAAGGAACCCGTAGAAGTGTGGCTGGTGTTTTTGATGTTCCAGTGGAAGATGTTTCGGTGTTTTCAGAATATCTGGGCGGGGCATTTGGAATGGGATTACATACCTGGCCTTATGAAATCGCTGCTTTGATGGGCGCAAAGAAACTAAATCGTCCAGTAAAATTGGTTTTGCATCGTGAACAAATGTTTACTAATGTTGGTTTCAGACCTTTTACAATTCAGAAAATGGGTCTTGGAGCTACAAAAGCAGGAAAACTAACAGGTTTAACTCATGAAGCTGTTGCGATGACTTCCAGTTATGAAGATTTCATGGAAGGAACTGTAAACATGTCCCGATTTATTTATGATTGTGCCAATGTTTCGACACGTTACAGAATTGTACCATTAGACACTTGTACACCAATCTGGATGCGTGGGCCGGGAGAAGCAACCGGTTCGTTTGCGTTGGAATGCGCAATGGATGAAATGGCATATAAATTAAATTTGGATCCAATTGAATTCCGCAAACTAAATTATGCGGAAAAAGATCAGGAGCAGAATAAACCTTGGAGCAGTAAATACCTTCTAGAATGTTATGAAGGCGGAATGGAACGCATTGGCTGGAAAAATCGTAAAAATGAACCAGGTTCAGTTAAAGAAGGAAACTGGCTTGTAGGTTACGGAATGGGAACAGGAACTTTTGGCTGTTACAGAAGTCCAACTTCAGTAAAAGCAAAATTTTTACCTGACGGAAATTTATTACTGCAATGCAGTGTAAACGATATGGGGCCAGGAACCGCGACCATGATGACAGCAATTGGTGCTGAAATTACAGGATTTCCTGCTGAAAATATAATCATTGAAATGGGAAAAAGCGGACTGCCTAAAGGCCCAACTCAAGGAGGGTCGGCTACGACTTCATCGGTGGGTTCTGCAGTACACGATGCTTGTAATTTATTAGTCAGTAAAGCGGTCGGATTAGCGAGTGAAACTTCAACATTTAAGGGAATTCCTATTACAGAGTTGACTTTTGAAAATGGAGTAATTTCGTCTAAGAAGAACAATTCAAAAAGCGTTACATTAGCCTCTTTGTTAACAGCGAATAAATTAGACGAACTGGCGGTAGAAAATCTTTCAAAGGCAGATGAAGAAGCTAAGAAATATTCCATTTATTCTTTTTCTGTACATTTTGTGAAAGTTTTGGTAAATCCGAATTTGGGTAAAATACGATTGGCACATGTGGTTTCTTGTGCTGATATTGGAACGGTTATCAATCAGAAAACGTCTGCCGGACAAATGTTTGGCGGTGCGGTAGGAGGAATCGGAATGGGGTTGATGGAAGCTTTAGAAATCGATCATCGTTTTGGTCGTCCAATCAATAATAATTTTGCTGATTATCATGTTCCTGTAAATGCTGATATAGAAAAACAAGAAGTTTTCTTTGTTAATAAAAAAGATCCTATTAGTAATCCAATGGGAACAAAAGGATTAGGAGAAACTGCTTTGGTTGGAATGGCACCTGCAATTGCAAATGCTGTTTTTAATGCAACTGGAAAACGAGTGCGAGATTTACCAATTACATTAGATAAAATTATAGAAACCATTAAGGTTTAAAAAACAAGAAGAGACATTTTTTAATGTCTCTTCTTGTTTTACGCCCCGATTTTAAACATAGCCCGTGGTTTCAACCACGGGAACACAATCAAAAGACAATCCGTTTCCCGTGGTTGAAATCACGGGTTATCTTTATAAAGGATGATGATTAGAAATGCGGAAAAATATTAAAAAAAAACATTGATCAGTTTACAACAATGGGTTTATTTCTTTCTAAATATTTCCGCAACAGAATCATTAAAAACGCTAGCATACCAAATACCATAGTAAGCCAGGGTGTATATTGAACACCTTTAGTAACTATAATCCATCCTCCAAATGTTGTGCCTATAGTAACTCCCATATTTCCAAATGAAGTAGCAAGACTGTTCGCAAATTCTAATGAATCAGGTGCTGATGAAATCATGTAAGTTGAGGCATTAAGAAAACTCGGAGAATATAAAAATCCCCAAAGTGCCACCACAAAAATGATAGCAATTGTATTTGAACCAGAAAAATATAATAATAGAGGAATAATGATAGTTCCGGATAAAAACAGGGCAGTTGTATTGGCTATATTTTTGTTTAGCATTTTACCAGATACACGATTAGCAATGACACCTATTATTCCAAATATAAAAAGCATATAACTTACCATTGTATTGTCCATTCCTTTGGCTTTATTCAAATATTCGGCAAAATAACTGTAAGTTGAGAACCAGGCGGCTATCATAAAGAAATTCATAGCTGTGCTTATAATAAAAATAGGTTGCGTTAGTATTTTCAGTTGACTAGAATAAGACTTTTTTTCTGTAACTGGCATTTTTGGTAAAAAGAAATAGATTACGAGCAGAGCTATAATGCTTACTAGAGACTGAATCATAAAAGAATATTGCCAAGAAAAGATGCTGGCTAACCAAGTAGCAAATGGAACTGTAGAAACCATCGCAATTGCAACGCCGCTAAAAACAATACTCATGAGTTCATTTTCCTGTTTTTTACTACCTACAGAAATGGCTACTGATAAAGCTGTGGCAATATAAACAGGCTGTAAAAATGCGGGAAGTATTCGAACCAGCATCAGTAACCAAAAGGGTGGAGAAAATGATGAAATAATTCCTGTAAAAAGAAAAGTAATTATTGATGCAATCATTATTTTTTTACGATCAAAACCTGAAGTAAGTAAAGTCATGAAAGGGCCTGTTAAGGCAATTACTAAAGCAAAGGCACTGAGCAGCATTCCAGCTTTATCAATACTTAAATTATAATGTTCAGCGATCTGAGGCAGAATACCAATCACACCAAATTCTGTAGTAATAACGGCAATAAAACCTAAACATCCGATGTACGCGTATTTTTTCATTTTGTTATAACAGTATTATTTAAAAAATCTACCATATCCTGCATCAAGATTTTAGAATCAGCAATGAATCCTCCCATTTGAAAGAAACCATGAGTAGTTCCCTTATATAGATTTAATTTGACACTTCCTTCAGCTTTTTTTATTTTTTCGGCGTATTGAATCGCTTCATCTCTTAACGGATCATATTCTGCCACAGCGATGAATGTGGGAGGCAGTCCTGATAAATCATTTGCTAGTAAAGGAATAGCATCTGAATCGTTTTTATAATTATCGGGTAAATACCAATCCCATGCTTGAATACCGCTTTTTAAATCCAACAACGGCCCGTTTTGAAATTCAATCCAAGAAGCTGTTTTTAAATCATTGCTTGTTACAGGATAGATAAGCAATTGTACCGCAATTTTACTTCTGAATTTTCTTGTAATTGATGAAGCCAAAGCGCCACCCGCACTGTCACCTGCAATGATTATTTTTTCTGGATCAATATTAATTGATAAGGCATTTTCAATCAGCCATTTTACAACAAACTCGCAATCATTTAACCCTGCTGGAAATGGATGTTCTGGTGCAAGCCGATAATCTACCGCAATTATAGTTGATTGTGTTGCATTAGCCAGCTGTCTTAAAGGTGTATCGTGTGTTTCGAGGCTCCCAGCATTAAACCAGCCACCATGAAAATAAATAATGACAGGTTGTTTCTCATCATCATTCGGACGATAAATTCGTAAGTTAATTGAATTATTATTATCAGATAATGTCTGTTCTGTAATTTGAAAAACGGCTTCTTTTTTCCCTGCCAGAGGTATAAAATTTGTGTAAAAAGCCCTATTTGCTTCCCACGGGTTTAGATTCTCTTCTATTTCAATTTTTTGAATAAAGTCTAATACATTTTGTACTTGTTTTGATACTATCATATTATTTTTATTAGGATGATGGACAAAATTATTTCACAATCCTTAAATTTGTATAGTACACATTCAAATGTATGGTACTAACAAATTTGTAAGTAATGGGAAAAAGAAAAGAAAATTCAACTAATATGTTGAATGAGAACTATATTGTAGAAAGCTGTAATTTAACTTATGCAGTATGTAAAATAGGAGGAAGATGGAAGTTGTTAATCCTTTGCAAGCTTGAAAATGGAAAATTACGTTTCAGTGAATTACGCAATCAAATAAAAGGCATTACAGAACGTATGCTGACCCTTCAGTTAAGAGAGCTTGAAAAAGAAGGTTTGATTAAAAGAACAGTTTATGCAGAAGTTCCTCCAAGAGTAGATTATGAGTTAACCGAAATTGCTAAAGAATTAGTTCCTATATGGAATCAATTGAGTAATTGGGGAGCAAAACATAAGGAAATCCTATTATCATCAGTTTCTTCTTCTATATAAAAAACATAGCCCGTGGTTGGAACCACGGGCTATGTTTTTTATATAGAATTATATTTTTAAAACCGATTAATTATTTAACCGTAATTGGTAATTCAGCAGTTGTTTTATCCCAGCCAATCACAAGATTTGCAATGTTGCCCTCAGTAGTAAAAGCAATTGATAAAGCCTCGATTGGAGTAGAAACTGGCTTAACAGGAACAGAAACTCTTACAACGTCTTTGCTTTCATCATAAGCATAACCACCCCACAAGTCTAATTCTTTGTTGATGATTACTGTCCATTTATCTTTTTCAGGTATTACAAATAAACTGTAGTATCCCGCAGGAACTTTTTTACCGCCGATTGTTACGTCTTTGTAGAATTTAATTTCTGTATTTTCATTAGCACCAACTCTCCAAACTTCTCCAAATTTTACTACATCACCAAAAATAGTTCTTCCTTTTGCAGAAGGTCTTGCGTAAGTAACTTTAACAACCGGATTTGGATTGTCTGTTTTTTTGAATTTAACTGCTTTGTTTGGGAAATAAGAAATATCAACTGGACTTGCATCAAGAGGAGCAAATTTTACCACATCTTGTGCCTGAACTGTAATGGCAGCAAATAAAGTAACTGCCAATAAACATAATTTTTTCATAGGATTACAATTTTTAGAATTACTACAAAGTAAATTAATAATGAAGAAAAATCATATAATTCCAGTTTGTTTTTTGTTAATGAATTGGTAATATTCTTTACTCTTTATTCTTTACTCTTTTTCGCATACCAATCCTGCATAATGTAAAATGCTTTTTTCTTTTCTCCATCATTCGAAATTAATCCTTTACGATTGTAGCCGTCTTGAATGCTTGGAAGTAATCTTTTCGGCGATCTGAAATCAACTAAAATCCATGGACTTGTTCCGCTTAAATGTGGAATTTTTTCGATCATTTTTAGATTTTGAATATATAGATATTCCTGATATTCTTCAGTCCAGCGTTCGTTTTTCTCTCCATGAAAACCAGCTTTGGCATCACCGCCAAATTCAGAAACAAAAACAGGTTTGTTGTATGGTGTAGTCCAGAATGTTTTTTCAGCATTTTCTAAGTTACCGCCGTACCAGCCTAAATATTGATTGAAAGCAATAATATCAAGTGATTTACCAATTTCATCGTCAATCTTTCCATTATGCGTTAATAAAGCAGCACTTATTAATCTTGTATCATCCAATGATTTGGTATGATTTACCAAATTCGTGATAAAAGTATTTCGTGCGTCAGAAACTGGAGTTTCATTTGCCATTGACCAAATTACAATGCTGGCTCTGTTTTTATCTCTTGTAATAGCTGCGGTTAATTGATCTTGGGCATTTTTATAGGTACTTTCATTTTTAAACTCGACTGTCCAGTAAACCGGAATTTCTTCCCAAACCATTAATCCCATTTTATCAGCTTCTCTAACCATGTTTTCGTTATGTGGATAATGTGC
Organism: Flavobacterium panacagri; assembly: GCF_030378165.1. Lineage (NCBI taxonomy): Bacteria > Pseudomonadati > Bacteroidota > Flavobacteriia > Flavobacteriales > Flavobacteriaceae > Flavobacterium > Flavobacterium panacagri. The sequence continues at coordinate 4,855,393 of NZ_CP119766.1, read as the reverse complement.
CAGACGAACATAATTACAGCCTAATTCTTTTGCCCAGTTAAGTAAACGTAAAGCATCTTCCTGAGAATTGGCACGCCCGCCTTTTGCATTTTCTTCGTGAATCGAAATTCCTCTTAAAAAGACTGGTTTTCCATTTAGTAGAATTTTATCTTCTTTGGTTTCGATTGTTCTAAAACCAATCTGATCGTTTAATTTTTTTCCATTAAAATCAATATTGACATCATATAATTTTGGATTTTCTGGCGACCAGTAAGAGATTTTTTTTGCTGGGATTTCGAAATTTAAAATTCCTTGCTTATCAGCTTTTCCTTTAAAACTGATTTTTAATTCGGGAATATAAATCGAAACCTGATTTTTTGAGGCATCTAAGTTATTGATTTTAATAAAACCTGAAATAACATTTGCATTGCCCTTTTTCAGCTGAATAGTATAATCTTCTATAAATGAAGCTTCTTCTTCAATTAAAGTCACATCACGCGTAATACCGCCATAGTTCCACCAATCTGTATTTACAGTTGGAACATCTTCTTTATGACGGGTATTATCCACTTTAATGACCAGATAATTTCCGGTAGGTTTGACAATTGAAGTTACTTCGTAATTAAACGGAGTAAAACCGCCTTCGTGAGTTCCTAGTTTTTTTCCGTTCAAATAAACATCAGCTTTGTAATTGATAGCTCCCAAATATAAAAACAGACGTTTTTTATCTTTTAAAGTATAATCAAAAGACTTTTTGAACCAGACATTTCCCTCATAATATTTCAATTCTGGAACCTGTGAATTCCAATCGCCTGGAATAGTAATTGTAGGCGATTTATCAAAATCATATTCTACCAATTCCTGTTTGTTTTCAGCATGATAATTATTGAAAAAGGCTCCTTTTGCAGGTTTCTCCTGTTTATCATATTGATCCAAATGAAAACTATAAAAACCAGTTTGATAAGGATCGATAATGTAATTCCAAACACCGTTTAATGAAGTAGTATTTCGGTTTGATACGTTGGAAATTAAATTTTGTGATTGTCCAATTGTTAACGAGGCTAGGAATAGAAATGTTAGGATTTTTTTCATTTTGTAAAATTATTTATTGTAATCTGTAGGAGGGTTTTAACCGCAAGGCACGCTAAGGTTTACACAATGTTCGCAAAGCTTTGCGTGCCTTGCGACTTTTCTTTGCGAACTTTGCGGTTAAGCTAATTCACAGGAATCCTCAAATATTCCCCTTTAAAACTTTGGTTCAATGCCGTCATTTCAATCGGATTACTTGAACCATCAGGAATCACTTCTATGGATGCTTTTCCATTTGCCATTCTGATGGATTCACTTCCTGTTGGAGTTCCTTGGTTTTTTAAAGTTTTTCCACCTTTTAAACATTGGAAATAAACGCTTTCTTCATAATCTAAACAGCGTAAATTATTGTTGTCAATAGCAATAGCCGTTACTAAATAATTTCCATTCTTTAATTTTTCAGCTGATAATTGTAAAGAAGAAGCCGTATCATTTTTAGTAAAACGATAATTAACTTTTAGAGTATCAGAAACCGTTTTTCCATCTTTGTTTTTACCAATGGCAAGCAAAATGTTTTCTCCTTTTTTGAAATTAACATCCCAAGTTAAGCCACATGCAGGATAGAGAGCAATATTTCTTTGCTTTTCGCCAAGATTTTTTCCGTCATGAAATAAAGTTACTTTCTCACAATTACTAAAAACACTGATAGTTCTCGGCGTATTTTCAGGGCCTTGACGTTCTGTCCAAGTATGCGATTCTATATAAGTGAAAGGTTCTTTTGCCCAATAGCTTTTAAAAACATAATAAGCATCTTTCGGATTCCCGTTTCTGTCTGTGAGTCCTTTTTGATTCATGTACGGAATGTCATCTTCTGGACGTAATGGTGTTGCAAAATCCTTAAAGGCCCATTGAATATTACCCACAAATGTTGGATCATTTTCGGATACATGCAAATGCCAGTCAAATAAGTCAACAATATAATTTTCACTCCAGTCTCCAATTTGAGCAATGTTAGCCACTTTGGTCTGCACAATGGCTTCTTCCCAGCCTTCAGATTTTATAACATTTTCCCCTGTTACAGGATTTTCGCTGTGACGTCCAACATGGCTGTCTCCGCCATATTCAGCGTGAATAAAATGTTTGTATTCTTTTTTGTAGACATCAATTGCTTTTTGATAGCTTTTATAACTTCCAGAGTACCAGCCAGACCATATCGATGGAGAGAAGACATCTACAATATGTGAGCCTTCATAATATTTTCTAATCGCTGTTTTTCTAGTTGGATCAAGTTTATGTGCAATGTCGTTTAATTCGTTTAAAAAAACGTTGGTTTTATCGGCATTATCGCCATCAGGAAAATCAGGAAGCCAGTTGATTTCGTTTCCTAAAGACCAGATAATAATACTCGGATGGTTGTAATTTTGATTGATTATTTCTGCCAGCATATTTTTGGCATTCGTTTTCCAAACCTCATTACCAATGCCACCGCGACACCAAGGCAGTTCGTCCCAAACCAAAAGTCCAAGTTCGTCACAAGCTTTGTAAATTTCAGGATCCTGCGGATAATGCGCTAAACGTACAAAATTGGCACCCATATCTTTGATGGATTTCATATCTGCCCAATGCTGTTCGTTTGTCATTGCGGCACCAACCCCAGCTTGCTCTTCATGGCGATGTGTACCACGAATTAATAAACGTTTTCCGTTAAGGTAAAACGGCTCATGATCTTTAAATTCAAACCATCTAAATCCTACTTTTTCGGAAATACTATCTCTAATCTGATTTTTTTCTGATAAGACAGCTGTTAGTTTATATAAATTCGGTTTTTCTGTATCCCAAAGTTCTGGGTTTTTGATGTTTTCAAAAGTAATTGTTGCAGTTTTATCTGAGATTGGAATCGTTTTACTAGCTACTTTTTTTCCCTTCGGATTTTTTAGCGTTACCGTTAATGATAAATCTTTTGAATTGTCGGGATTTACAAATGAAGATACAATTTGAACTGAGGCTTTTTTAGCCGAAACTTCTGGAGTTGTAATCTTTAAATTCTCTATATGATTTTTGTACTTTGAAACCAACCAGACATCACGTGTTATTCCTCCGTAAATAAAAAAATCGCTTTTTTGTGATGGAATAATTTCGATGTCATAACTATTATCCACTCGAACAAAAATATCATTGTTTCCTTCTTTAATGAGGTTGGTAATATCGATGGAAAATCCAATATAACCTCCAATATGACTTCCAGCTTCTTTTCCGTTTACGTATACTTTTGTAGTCACATTGGAACCTTCAAAGTATAAAGAATAAACACTGTTTTTGTCAATCTGTGTGATATTTAATTTCTTCTGATACCAGCTTGCATCACGACGATAACCTGGATTTAAATCGGTTGCATCTTCGGCATTCCAAGTATGCGGTAAATGTAAAGAAACCCAGTTTTGATTTTTCTGAGCTTCGCTAAGATTTGAGGTAGGATTTTCTAAATACAGCCAATTGTCATTAATGTTCTTTTTTGTCTGAGCAGAACCGCTCAGACAAATTAGAAACAAAACAAAAAGCGCAAAAATTGAAAATCTATTAAAATGTCGTTTTTTCATAAGATTATTAGGCTTTTTTTTAAAGGTTCAAAGATTCAGCGTTACAAAGGCAGAAAATGTTTGTGACTTTGTTACTTTGCACCTATGTTACTTTTTCTTAATAAAGCTTCAAGAAAATAGTAATCGGCATAGATTATTGGTTCATCAATTTCATCATGTTTTGGCCAGTTGCCTGTGCTGTGATCAAAAAGAAAAGGAGCTTTAATTTTAGGGTCTAAAATGTAATTTTTGCTTTGTACAGACGTCATCAGTTTATCGGCGAAAGCCAGATAATTTTCTTTTTTAGTGTAGCCATACAATTCGTATAATGCAGATGCCATAACCATCGCTGCAGATACATCACGTGCCGAATTTGGAATGCTTGGATCTTTCAAATCCCAATACGGAATTCCGTCTTCTGGCAGGTTTTTATTTACCATAAAGAATAGGGCAGTAGCTTCTGCTTGTTTTTTATAAGCCTCATCTTTGGTATAACGATAAGCCATTGTAAAACCGTAAACAGCCCAAGCCTGACCGCGAGCCCAAACGGAATCATCATTATATCCCTGAAGTGTGGTTTTCTTTCTTACATTGCCCGTTTTTGGATCATAATCAATAACATGATAACAGCTGTCGTCGTCTCTGAATTGGTTTTTTAAAGTGGTATTGGCATGCTGAATTGCAATGTTGCGGTATTTTGGATTTCCAGATATTTTTGAAGCTTCAAAAAGCAACTCCAAATTCATCATATTGTCAATGATTACCGGATAATCCCAGATTTCTTTATTGAAATCCCAAGAACGTATTGAGCCTACTTTAGGATCAAATCTTTTGCATAATGTTTCTGCGCCTTTAACAATTACAGCTTCGTATTCTTTCTTGTTTTCCACTTTCAGCGCTTCTCCAAAACTGCAAAACACTTTAAAACCTACGTCATGCGAATTACTATTAACACTTTCTCTTTTGCTGAAAGGAGTCCATTTTTCGGCTTGTTCTTTATATTTTGAATCGCCTGTTAATCGGTATAACTGCCAAAGATTTCCGGCAAAAAAGCCACTTGTCCAGTCTTTGGAAGGAACTTTACGAATCTCGTTGGTTTTGATATTCATACTTCTTGGCATTGACATTGAATCAACTGGATAATCGAGCAGCATTTTATAACGCGTTTCCAGTAATTTTTCGGTTGCAGCAGATGCCTTTGCTGCTTCAGGATTAATTCTGGATTTGCACGCTGTTACCAACGATGCAAACCCAAGAATTAGAGAAATGAAATTGACATTCTTCATATTAAAATAATATATATTGTGTAACTGCTTAATGTCTTTTTTAAACACATAGAAACATAGATTTTATTTCTGACTGAGTAAATAAAAAAATGACTAGTCATTAACACATAGCTCTGTTTACTTATAGCAAGTGAAACGCCTTTCTACGTTATCTAAACTATGTTTCTATGTGTTAAAAAAAATAATATAATTAATAACCAGGATTATTTGGCTTTAAATTCGGATTGATAGCCAATTCGGTTCCCGGCAACGGCCATAAATAGTCTTTGTTTGCATCGAAATTAGCATGTGGTTCCAAGCCATTTGGGCCGAATACTTCTGGGCCAATTTTTAATCTCTTTATGTCATACCATCTTACGTATTCAAAAGCCAGTTCCAATCTTCTTTCGTCAATTACCATTTTTCTAAAATCGGCTTGAGATAATCCTGGAGTAACGTTTGCTGGGAAAGAGACCAGTTTTCCAGCTTTATTTCTAGCTCTGGCGCGAACACGGTTTACATAACCATCAGCTTCCGTTGTTCCTGGACTGATTTCGTTTAAAGCTTCTGCAGCAGTCAATAAAACTTCGGCAAAACGCATCGTAATGTAATTGTGCTGCGAAGTTCTTCCATTAGCACCTGCCTTTCCTGGAAAACGGAAATATTTTGCAATATGAGGACGAGGCGCTTTTTCGTTGTCACTTGAAGGATAAACTTGCAATGAACCTCCTGGCCCAGTTTTTTTTCTAATAATGGTATCAAAACTTACCGCTCTTCTATAATCTCTCTGATCCCAAGTATTGAATACTTTTAAAGATGGAACAGCAACTGAAAATCCTTGCCCATAGCTGTAACTGTCATCTTTTAATGAACCTGTAAAAAATGCTGTGTAATCTTGACCGTAATTTCCTGAGGTTAAGTTATTAAAATCTACTGTAAACAAAGGTTCTTTTAATGTAGCAGTTTTAGTAGCGTTAAATAAATCCTGAAAATCAGCATCCAAACCTAAACCAAATTTGGCTTCGTTTGTAATTACATATTTTGCTTCATCATAGGCTTTTTGGAAATTTCCTAAAGTCAGATAAACAGATGCTAAATAACCTGCTGCTGTACCTTTTCCTGGAACTGCTTTTACTTTTGGTTTATCATCCAGCCATTGTTTGGCAAATTCTAGATCGGCAATGATTTTTGGATAAACATCAGCTTCTTTTGTTTTACTGATTGAATTAATCTGATTGACATCATTTACCACAAAATCAATATATGGAATATCTCCAAAAAGGCGTACTAAATGATAATAAGCAAAAGCCCTTGCAAAATAGGCTTGTGCCACAATCGCATTTACTTTTGCAGGATCGCCGGGTGTTTTCTTAGCGCCGGCAATAGCTTGATTAGCTGCTGTGATAATAACATACGACTGAGGCCAAAAGTTTGCCACAAGCGCATTGGTATCATTCATGCTCATATCGTTTACATCTATACGTGCCGCCTGAGTCGTTCTATCGCCAATGTCGGCCATGTCGTCGCGAAGCATTAAGGAGATTGTAAATTCTCTTCCCCAATAATTATTGTGTGCAATGTTGGCAAAAGCACCATTTACGGCCGCTTGTAAATCATCGGTATTGTTAAAAAAGTTCTCTGGACGAATAATTCCTACTGGTTTTTCTTCCAAGTCAGAACAGCCAAAAAAGGTTAGAGTTCCTAAAAATAGAAATGCTATATATTTTTTCATGATAGTTGAATTTAGACTAAAATTTTACATTAAGACCCATTGTAAATGTTCTCACGTTTGGATACCCACCGTAATCTAATCCTAAGTAAGTGTTGCTTCTTGCATTAGAATCGTTTAAGTAGCTTGTTTCAGGATCTGTTCCCGGATAATTAGTGATCGTCCAGATGTTTTGTGCACTAACATAGAAACGCACTTTGTTTAATCCCATTTTAGAAACAAATTTTTCATCTAAACTGTATCCTAAAGAAATGTTTTTCAGACGAATGTAACTTCCATCATAAACAAATCTTGAGGTAATTCTTTTCGTTCTTGCCGCATTAATCGGTACGTTAGTATCTGTATTTGTCGGCGTCCAAGAATCTAAAACTTCTGTTGTAGCATTATTGTTTCCAGAGGCTAGTTCCATCAAAGTATAATTTAAGATTTGACCTCCCTGTGATCCTTGAAAAAAGATATTCAAGTCTAGATTTTTATAAGTGAAATCATTGTTGAAACCAAAAATGAAATCAGGATTTGGATTTCCAATGATCGTTTTATCCTGAGAATCTAATTTACCGTCTCCGTTAACATCTTTGAATTTTTCTCCCCCGGCAATAGTTTCAAAATTTCCTGGTAATACAGGCTCCCCTTGCTGAATTACGCCATCATATACAAAACCAAAGAATGATCCGACTGGCTGCCCCACTCTTAAAATCTGCGATTCTGTTGCTAAGAAATGACCTGGAGCAGAGTTAATCAATAAATCTTTGTTATCGGCTAATTTTAATACTTTGTTTTTGTTTGATGAAATATTGAAGTTAGTTGACCAAGTGAAATCGGCTCCAATGAAGTTTTTGGTATTAATTCCTAATTCCCATCCTTTGTTTTCTAATTCTCCAACATTTTGAAGCTGTGTAGCAATTCCTGAAACTCCCGGAAGAGGTCTGTTAAACAACAAATCTTTAGTGATGGTTTTATAATAATCTGCCGTGATGCTGATTCGGTTATCAAATAAACCTAAATCAATTCCGTAATCCTGCTGATAGGAAGTCTCCCATTTTAAGTTCGGATTATCCAATGAAGTCAGCTGCACTGCATTTACAATCACGTCGCCACTTACATAATAAATTTCTGAGAAACGAGAAAGAGTAGAATAGGCACCGATAGAAGGATTACCAGTAGCACCATAACTTGCTCTTAATTTTAAATTTGAAAGGGTTTTATTGTCTTTTAAGAAAGATTCTTTGCTAATGTTCCATCCAATTGCTCCAGACGGAAACGTTCCATATTTGTAGTTTTTACTAAAGCTTGAAGAACCATCTCGTCTTGCAGTAAAAGTCAGTAAGTAACGGTCATCATAATCGAAATTCAACCTTCCAAAAGCAGAGATTAATTCGGTTTCAGATAAACCAGAATCTGGTTTTAAGAATACCGTTCCAGCGCCTAAATTTCTGTAAGAGTTGGTATTGGTTAAGAAACCTCTTGAAGCTGCATACGAATTTTCGTTTTTGTTTTTTTGATAAGAGTAACCTCCAAGAACAGTCAAAATTCCGTGATCGATAATTTCACGTTTGAAAGTCAGATAATTTTCTGTTAAGAAAGAAGAAAATCGAGTATTGTTGACAGATGCTTCTCCTTTGATATTTTTCCCTGCAATTAAGGTTGATGGAATAAATCTTCCTGTCTGCGAATTATTATCAGTTAAACCTAAGGTAGTTTTAAAATCTAAATCTTTTGTAATTTGATATTGAGCAAAGAAATTACTTCTGTTTACTATAGAAACAGTTTCCAAAATGTTTTCCATTGCTGTTGCATAAGGATTGTCAATATCATCTCCAATTGGTGCTGTTGTAGTATAAGAACCATCTGCATTGTAAATTCCTTTATCAGGCATAAATCGATATGCTGATGCAATTACACCTGCTGCACCCGTTCCTCCAGCGCTTGTCTGGCTCACAATTCCTTCTTTGTTTTGTTTACTGGTAAAAAGGTTTAAACCTACTTTGAATTTAGAGGTTAAATCGGCTTCGAGGTTGCTTACAATAGTGTATTTATCAATTCCAGAATTAATTACAACTCCATTTTGATTGAAATAGGTTCCAGAAACATAATATTTCACATTTTCAGAACCGCCAGAAAAGGATAATTGTGTATTCGAAATCATTCCGTCACGATAAATTACATCTTGCCAGTCTGTATTTGAACCTGCATCGGTATGCGTTGTGAAACTTTTTCGGTATGCGACAAATTGATCTGCGTTTAATAAATGAAGTTTATTATTTACTGATTGAATTGAAGTGGAGTTACTGAATTCTATTACCGGTTTACCAGGTTTCCCTTTTTTTGTGGTAACCATAATAACTCCATTTGAACCTCTAGATCCGTAAATGGCAGTTGCCGAAGCATCTTTTAAAACTTCAATAGAAGCAATATCCTGAGGAGCTGGCATAGAAACACCCGCAAAACCATCAACTACAATAAGCGCATCACCGCTGGCATTGATTGATGTTCCTCCACGAACCCTGATTTTTGTTGAAGCACCAGGTTCCCCGCCATTATTGGTTTGTACAGAAACCCCTGCTGCACGCCCCTGCAAGGCTTGTTCTGCATTTAAGACAGGATATGCAGTTAGTTCTTTTGCTGTTACAGAAGATACTGAACCTGTTATATCACTCTTTTTACGAGTTCCATATCCTACAACAATTACTTCGTCAAGTGCTTTGGTATCTGGTTTTAAGCTTACATTGATTACGGTTTTGTTTCCAACTGGAATCTCAACAGTTTGAAATCCGACGAAATTAAAAACTAAAACAGCATTTTTTTCTGAAACAATAACGGTGTAATTTCCATCCATATCTGCAGATGCTCCAACAGAAGAATTTTTGATATAGACATTAGCACCAGGAAGTCCAAGTAAATCTTCACTGGAAGTTACTTTTCCAGTAACTTTTTTTTCCTGTGCATTCATCATGAAATTTACCAGTAAAAAAGATACCAGTAAACACCATTTAAACGGTTTGTTTTTTTGGTTTGCAAACATTCATTTTTTGGTTTTAAGGTTAATAAGTTAGATAAAGTAGAAAAGCAATAAACTCATTCCAATTATGAGAATGACAAATAAAATTTGAAGTAATAAGAATTTCGTTTTTTTGATTTTCATAAGGCAAATGTAGAAGCCAAAAAAGAAACAGAAATACAAAAAAGGGTATCTAAAAATACAGATACCCTTTTTTAAGCCTTTAAAAATGTAGATTTATTAAAATACAGACGAAGATTTATAAAATTTATCTGCGTATTGAGACGGTGTTTCTCCGTATTTTTTCTGAAAGCATTTGCTGAAATATTTCGGGTTGTTAAAACCAACTTTATAACTGATTTCAGAAACAGTCAATTTATTTTGTTCTAATAATTGTGCCGCACGTTTCAATCTAATTTCATGAATAAATTCATTTGGCGTGCAATTCGTCCAAGCTTTAATTTTTAAAAATAACATGGTTCGGCTTACGCCTAATTCGGAACAGAAAAATGGAATATCAAATTGTTCGTTTGAAATATTATCTTCGACAATTTTAAACGCTTTTTTCAATAGTTCTTCATCTAAAGAAGAAACTGTAATTTCTGATGGAATAAAACTGTCTTCGCTTGAAAATTTGATTTTTAAGCGTTCAGTTGTGTTCAGTAAATTTTTGACACGAAGCCTGAATTCCATTAAATTGAATGGTTTGCTTATGTAATCATCGGCACCACTTTCTAATCCTTCAAATTTATATACTAACGAAGATCTCGAAGTTAAAAGAATTACAGGAATATGGCTGGTTTTTAAATTCTCTTTTATCTTCGAACACAACTCAGTTCCTACCATTTCGGGCATTATTACGTCGCTGATAATCAAATTCGGAACATATTTTAAAGCTTTTTCAAAGGCAATTTTTCCGTTTTCGGCTTCCATAATATTGTAATCTTTTTTGAGAAGATTTTTCATGAACTTTCTCAGCACTTTATGGTCTTCAACAATTAAAATCGTCTGTTTTTCTTCGTTGACAATTAAATCTTCGATATCTTCACTTTCAACAATTTCAGAAGGTTCTAACTGAGCTTTGTATTGTTCGATATCATCGCTGATTTTAAAATCAGTAATAATTTCGCTTTCTGATAAATGTTCGCGTCCAAGCGGAAGAGTTACTTTAAAAATAACGCCTCCAGTTGGCTTATTGGTTACATCAATAGACCCTTTATGTAATTTTACAATATTTTTTACAATGGAGAGTCCAATTCCTGTTCCTTTATTATAATTCTTCTGAACTTGATTATGCGTTGGAACTTCAAAAAACAAATCAAAAATTTTATCGATATGTTCCTCGTCAATTCCAACTCCAGAATCTTCAATTGCAATAAAAAGATTTTCGTTGTCATGACTGATTTTAATGTTAATCGCCCCACCTTTTGGAGTATATCGAAAAGCGTTTGAAATCAGATTATAAAAAACACGTTCCAATTTATAGCGATCATAGTAGACTAAAATTTCATCTTCTGAAGTTTCAAAAGTGTAGTCATAACCGCCATCTTTGGCATATTCTATAAAAGATAAATAGATTTCTCTGGTAAATTTGACGATATTTCCGTTTGCTGATTCCAGTGTAACCTGATGATTTTCGAGTTTTCTAAAATCCATTAAACGGTTAATCAAACTCAAAAGATGATTAGCGCTTCCTTCAATAACCAAAAGCTTTTTATACATTTCGTTCGTTCCGTTGTAATCGGCGAGAATTTGTTGTAAAGGGCCTAGAATTAAAGTTAAAGGTGTTCTAAATTCGTGAGAAATATTAGTAAAGAAATCAAGCTTAAGTTTGTTGTTTTCTTCTATTCGTTTGGTTTCTAGATATTCTAGTTCCAGTTTTTGTTTTAGATGCGCTTTAGATTTCATGATCCAGATTAAACCATATAATCCTAATCCGATTATAATACCATAAAGTAAGAATGCCCAAATACTGCGCCACGGAGCTGGATTTACAATAACAGTTAAGGTTGTAGAAGTTTTGTTCCAAACACCATCGTTATTTGCGCCTCGAACTTCGAAAGTATAGGTTCCTGGATTTTGAATAGCAAAATTAGCTTCGGTATTTTTTGTTGTCGTCCAGTTGTTTTCCAATCCAGTTAAGCGATAACTATAGAGATTGTTTTTGGATCGAATGTAGTTTGGAAGTGCAAAATTTATAGAGAAATTGGCCTTATCATAATCCAAGGTTATAGTTTGAGTAAAGCCAATGCTTTTGTCTAGAATTCCAGTTTTATCAGCTGCATTTATGGTTTCGTTTTTAATTTTCAAATCTGTTATTAGAACCTGTGGTGCATATTGGTTTAAAGAAATCTTCGTAGGATCAAAAAAAGTAGCGCCAGATGGACTTCCAAAGTAAAATTGATTTGAAGCCAGTTTTAAAGCCGAATTATCATTGAATTCATTGCTTGCCAATCCATCTTTTTGGTCGTAGATGACTACATTTTTTTTAATAGTGCCGTATTTGATAATTCCTTGATTGGTGCTAATCCATAAGTTTTGATCATCATCTTCTAAAATCGAATGGATAGAAGTGATCACTGTATTTCCAATTTTTAAATTGATGGGATTGAATTTTTTTCCGTCAAAATAAAATAATCCTTTTGCTTTAGTGCCAACCCAGATTTTGTTTTGAGTATCCTGAAACAAAGTCAGGATATCATCGCCAGATAAAGCGGCATGATTATAAAAGAAATGCTGAATCGTATATTTTTGCGGATTGAAATTTTTTAATGGAATTCGATTGAGTCCGTTTTGAGTTCCAACCCAAAGAAAATTTTGTTTGTCAACTAAAATGGTTCGGAGAATATTATTGGTCAAAAAGACTGGTTTTGTATTGTCATTTCCAATAATTCTAAAATCTTTTGTCGTTGTGTTGTACCAAATTAGTCCTTTTCCAAAAGTTCCAATCCATAAAATATTACCTTCAGTTTTCAGGGAATAAACACCACTGTCTTTTAATAATTCACTTAATTCGGCAGCAATTCTGTTGTCTTCAATTCTTTTTGTAATAGTATTATAAGCAGATAATCCCTTAGAAAAAGTTCCAATCCACAAAATATGATTGTCAGAAAAGCACATTGCTTTGATATCATTTTTGTTAGTTTGTCCTGTTTTACTGTTTATGTAGCTTACTGACTCTGTATTTTTATTGAAAATTGTAATACCACCGCCTTCGGTTCCAAAATAAATATTCTCGTTTTTATCAGTAATAATAGAACTCACTACATCAAAACTCATAGGAATCTTTTTTGAATTCTGATTATAGTTAGAGAAATTGACGTTCGATACATCCCAAAGATTAACGCCTTTGTAATAACAACCAATCCAGATAGAGCCTTTTTTATCCATAAAAACCGATTTTACTTTGTCGATCCCAATGCTGTTATTGTTATTATTGATTTTCTGCAGACTTTTATCTTTTCCTAAAATGTAAATTCCGTCATAAGTACCAACCCATAACGAACCTAGATGGTCAATCACTAAGGATCTAATATCCGTATTAATTTCACGGTATTTAGTGGCCTCTAAAAAAGAAACATAAGTTTTTTGTTTTAGGTCGAATTTTAAAAGCCCTTTGTTTTTTGTTCCTACCCATAAATCTCCATTTTGATCTTCGATAACCGATTGAACATTTAATAAATCAGTGGTATTGAGCGGATAATTTTTGAATACAAATTTTCCATCTTTTCTGCTTATAAGCTGACATAAACCCTTTGTAGTGCCAATCCAGATTTTACCTTTTTTGGTTTTTAAAATACTCAGAATATTATTGCTTGGAAGAGTTGAAGCATCTTCCTCAGAATGAAAAACAGAACTAAATGCCCGCGATTTTTTATTGTAAACCGTTAGTCCTTTGGAAGTTCCAAACCACATTTCTCCACCAATTTCTCGGATACTCCAAACCGCATTATTACTTATAGTATGATTGGTTTTGGTATGAAGATATCTCGTAAATTTATTTGAAACAGGATCGTAACAGTTTAATCCATTGTAAGTTCCAATCCATATTTTTCCTGAATTGTCTTCTTCGATGGCCAAAATATCATTGTTGCTGATGGAGAATTTATCGTTGACATCGTTTCTGTAAATTGTGAATCGGCTGCCATCATATTTGTTGAGGCCATCACGCGTACCAAACCACATCTGCCCAAATCTATCCTGATGAATGGCAATAACAGAACTCTGTGAAAGTCCGTCGGTTGTAGAGATATTTTTAAGGCGGTATTTATTTTGGGAAAATAAATTTCCGAAAACAAATACAATTGTGAGAAAAGCTATTTTGTATTTCATAGCGTTTATTTTTAGGTGCAAAGTAGCAAAGACACAAAGGTGTGAATTCTTTTAATCTTTTCGAGATTAATTAAATGCGGCTGAATTTTTAAACACATAGAAACATAGATTTTTTCTTTTACAGAAGGAAATTGAAAAAAAACTAGTTTTTTAAAACATAGTTTACGCAAGATCTATGTTTATTGATACAAGTGAAACGCCTTTTTTAAAGCTTTTGAGATCTATGTTTCTATGTGTTTAAATTATTTTTTTAAGCGTTTTTTTAATTGATAATCGTAAAGAGATGAAATTTTATCAATTGGTGTATTCAAAAATTCAATATAAGGATCAACATCGTATTTGATTTCAAATTTTGTGTTTCCATGTACGCCAATAATTCTGGCAAAAGCGCCATCTTTCATTCCGTATAACAAGACAGGTTTTGATATATCTGGATCTGTAACCTGAACATTTAAATTCCAAAATGTACTGAAAGGCCCGTGTGAAGGTTTCCAGTATTCAGCGCCGCCACCGCCAAACAACAAATAACTCTTATTTTTATCTGGAGTAATATGAACAGTAATATTGTCAAATAAATTTTGATGATTAGCACCTGAATGCTGGTCTAAAAGCGGATCTGCAAAAATCTCACAATTTTGATATACATTTTTTGTTGCAAAAGTGTTGAAACTTAACGGATGCACCGTCTTATTATAGATTTTTAGGTTTTTGACCAACACATTGTGAACACCGCCTAAAGTTACAGTATAATGTGCTAAATGTGATCCATCGGTTGTAATATCTTGGATGGTTACATTTGAAACTTCTTCGGCTAAAATGCCGCTGTCAGCGTTAGTTATTTTCACATCTTTAACCCAGCTGTTGAACAAACGGGTCAAAAAAATCCCATTATTTCCTGGTTCCACATGGTGTGCAATTCTAGGAATACCAGGAAAGGTAAAACGAAGATGTTCAATTCCGACTTCGTTTAAATGTTTCCATTCCACCAATTGTGCCTGATAAGCGGGTTTGATTGAAATGGTCAAAGGAGTTTTAAGCGTAATTTTTGATCCAGAAATCTTAGCAATTTCAACCTGCTGTCTGACAATAGGAAGTTTAGGAAACTGCCAGTGATGTGATCCTGGTTTTACTTTAGCACCTTGGTATAAATCTTTAATAATTTCGCCATTTTCGCCGTCTTTATTAAACAACTGTAATTCGACAATATCTCCAACTTTTAGATTTTTTACATAAGAAACATTGATGGTAAATTCTCCCATTTTTCCAGAACTGACCTTTGCTAAAACTTTAGATTCAGGTTCATATTTATCTAAATAAGATTTGACGCGTTCGCCTGGAACTTGTGTCCAGATAAAACCGCCAGACCAAGCATATTGAGAAAAAGGCAAATCGATATTATTTTCGGACTCACGCTGTCTTTTGTCAAAAGTGGTTAAATATTCGCGAAGTTCTGCTAAAGACTCAGGATCTTTAAGATACATCATGGGTCTTGGGCAATAGATTTCTGTTCCGTTTTCATCAGAACCTGCGCCTCGAAGCACAAAATTGCTTCTTTCGATGTAGAGAATATCACTAAGGATAATTTTTCCTTTTGGTAATTGCAAAATGACATTTCCATCAACAGCATTAGCCGCTTTGAAAGCTTTTAATAATGCTTTTGAGTCGTCAAGCTGATCATCGGCTTTGACGCCAAAATCGGCTGCATTGATAACTTTTCCATTGACTTCAGGAATCGGGCTTTCGCCGAAGCGATAACCTGCATAACTAAAATCAGGAAGATAGTTTGTTTTTGAAGTAATAATTTTAGGTAATTCCTGCGCCAATATGGTATTCATAAAAAAGCCACAGGAGACAATAATGGCTTGGCGAATCATGGTTTTTGTGGTTGTGGTTAGTAAGTTTTTTTTTTGATTTGCCACTAAGGCACTAAGGCGCAAAGTTTTTCTTTTTTTTTAATATAGCCCGTGGTTTCAACCACGGGAACGGTGGTATTTATATACTTTTTGTCCCTGTGGTTGAAACCACAGGCTATGTTGATTTCGAAAATCTAGAAAACTTTGTGACTCTGCGACTTTGCGAGACTAAAGCATAAGCCTAAAAAATCTTTGTGTCTTAGTGCCTTAGTGGCAAAACCAATTATAAAGATCGTTTAATCCCTATTTCAAGTCCACGTAGTTCTGCTAGACCTCTTAAACGGCCAATTGCAGAGTAACCTGGATTTGTTTTTTTCTTTAAATCATCCAGCATTTGGTGTCCGTGATCGGGACGCATTGGCAACGTGCTGTTGTTTCTTTTTTCAACTTCTAAAATTGCTTTTACAACTTCGTACATATCAACATTTCCTTCCAAATGGTTAGCTTCGTAGAAACTTCCTTCTTCGTCACGCTGTGTGCTTCTTAAGTGAATAAAATTCATTTTATCGCCATGGCGTCGTACCATTCCTGGTAAATCATTATCAGCTCTTACGCCGTAAGAACCTGTACACATCGTAAATCCGTTGGATTGAGAAGGAGCAGCGTTCATCAATTCAATCAAATCTTCTTCTGTGCTTACTACTCTTGGTAAACCTAAAATCGGGTAGGGAGGATCGTCTGGATGAATAGCCATCAAAACGCCTTTACTTTCTGCAACTGGAATAATTTCTTTTAAAAAGAAGAAAAGATTATCCTTCAAAGCTTGTCTGTCAATATGATTGTAAGCACTTAAAGTTACAAGAAAATCTTCAACACTATAAGCTTCTTCAGCACCTGGAAGTCCAGCTAAGATATTTTGCTGTAATTTTACTTTATCTTCGGCTGTCATAGCTTCAAAATAGCTTTTTGCTTTTTGAGTCTGTTCTGCTGAATATTCTTTTTCTGCTCCAGGTCTTTTCAAAATAAACAATTCAAAAGCAGCAAAAGCGTTGATATCAAAACGTAAAGCTTTTGAGCCGTCTTCTACTGTATAAGATAAATCAGTTCTTGACCAATCTAAAACCGGCATAAAATTATAACACACACATTTAATCCCACACAAAGCCAGATTACGAATACTTTCTTTATAATTTTCAATGTATTGCAGGTAATTTCCAGTTTGTTTTTTAATGTCTTCGTGAACCGGAATACTCTCCACAACCGACCAGGTTAGTCCTGAAGCTCCTTTTTTAGGATCACCGTCTTCATGTTCGATTTCAACTTTACGTTTAATGATTTCGTCAATGCTCCAAACTTCTCCATTTGGAATATGGTGTAAAGCCGTAACAATTCCGGTTGCTCCGGTTTGTTTGATATCTTGTAAAGAAACAGGATCATTTGGCCCGAACCATCTTAATGTTTGTTCCATGTTTTATGTTTTTAGTTCCTGCAAGGTTTTCAAAACCTTGTAGGTTTATTATAGATTATTATAAATTAAAAATTATATCTACTAGGTTTTGAAAACCTTGCAGTAGTTTGAGAAATCTTAAATGCTCGTTGCAGCAAATCCGCCATCTACTTTTAAGATAGTTCCTGTTACGAATTTTGACATGTCACTGCATAAAAATAAAAGTGCTCCGTCAATATCTTCTGGACTTCCAAATCTTCCCATTGGTGTATGATCGATGATTTTTTCGCCTCTTGGAGTTAATTTTCCTTCTGGAGTCAATAACAAAGCACGATTTTGTTCTCCAATGAAGAACCCAGGCGAGATTGCATTTACACGAAGTCCTTCTCCATATTTTTGCGCTAGTTCAACCGCCATCCATTGTGTAAAGTTGTCAATCGCTGCTTTTGAAGCTGAATATCCCACAACTCTAGTTAAAGGTCTTTGTGCCGATGCAGATGAAATGTTAATGATGTTTCCTGATTTCTGTTTTGCAAAAAGCTCCGCAAAAACCTGAGTCGGAAGCATAGTTCCAATAATATTCAAATCGACTACTTTTTGTAAATCGTCGCTTTTCATATCAT
Organism: Flavobacterium panacagri; assembly: GCF_030378165.1. Lineage (NCBI taxonomy): Bacteria > Pseudomonadati > Bacteroidota > Flavobacteriia > Flavobacteriales > Flavobacteriaceae > Flavobacterium > Flavobacterium panacagri. Next base: position 4,837,562 of record NZ_CP119766.1, on the reverse strand, counting down.
AAATTGCTTGATCGGGCTGAATTGTTGCACCAGGCATATTTCCTCCAGCAGCATTGATTAAAATATCCAAACGACCGTATTTCTCTACAATTAAGTCTTTTACTTTTTCTAATTCTTCTTTGTTTAAAACATTGGCTTGAACAGCAAATGCCTGTCCTCCATTTGCTTCAATGTTTTTAACTGTATTTTCTGCTTTTTCTAATGATTGAGAAACAATTCCCACAATAACACCTTGCTGTGCCAATACATCTGCAAATCTGCTTCCCAGTACTCCGGCACCGCCTGTTATTAAAGCAATTTTTCCTTTTAAATTAAATATTGAATCCATGTTATTTTTATAATTTATATTTTGAAATTCTACTTTCTGATACTTTCAATCAATTCCAAAACTCTTTTCGTTTCTTCTTCGATTGTATCATAAGCTTCCTCTTGCATTACTTTTTTACTGATTAGTTTGCTTCCCATTCCAACAGCAGAAACACCAGCATTAAACCAAGTTTCAATACTTTGGATAGTGGTGTCAACGCCTCCAGTTGGCATAAAAATTAATTCTGGGAATACGTCTTTAATCCCACTCATAAAATCTGGGCCTAAAATATTTCCAGGAAAAAGCTTGATGAATTTTACTCCTGCATTTTCAGCTGCAATAATTTCTGTGGGAGTCATACAGCCTGGCGCATACAAAACTTCTTTACCAATTAAAAACGAAGCCACTTCAGGAACAAAACCTGGACTAATAAAAAAATCGGCGCCTGCTAAATAATACGTTTCTGCCTGAGCTAAGTTTTTGATGGTGCCAATTCCTAAAAGCATTCCTGGTAATTCTGTATTTCGAACTTCAATTAATTTATTGAAATTTGAAATAGCTTCAGGGCCACGACTAGTATATTCCACCGCTCGAATTCCTGAATTATAAAGTGTTTTTAAAATCGCAACACTTTTATTTTCATCAGCATTAAAATATAAAGGAAGCATTCCTTGTTTTACAATAACTTCTATCGCATTTTCAATAGTACTCATTCCTTATATTTTTACTTTAATTACAATTTTCTTCAATAATCCTTCGCCAATCATTGCTGTGTGAACATCTTCAGGAAATAAAATGGCAAATTGTTTTTCCTGCAATTGAAAAAACGTATCTGGAGCATCATGAAAAAAACGAACATCTCTTTCGTCACTGTAATCGCCGTTTGGATTTACACATTTTTCTCTCGGTTTCCATGCAAAAGTTTCAGGGCCTTTAATCGAAATCTGAATGTCAATATTTTGATCATGACATTCAAAACCTTTTACAGCTTCTTCCTTAGTATTTCCTTGTCCGACAATTACAATTAGTTTTAAGCCCTCGCCAATTTCAAATGCTCCTTCTTCAAGATTGGCAATGTCATTTTGATTTACATAATCAAATGCCTTTTGAAAATTAGGATGAAGGCTGTAATATTTTGCAGCATTATGTAATGAATCTACTATCATTTTTTATAGATTTTTTTGGTTTTAATAGTTAGTTTTCAATAGATAACAGAAAAAAAGAATTGTTTTTTTAATGTTATGTGTATATTTGCCGTGTGCGTACACGGTATTTTACAAATGTATGTAAAATGCATTGTAAAACAACTTATTTTTGATAAAATAAATTAGTTTTACCGCACTGCGTTTATTTTTTTAACTTAAAAAGAATCAATATCATAACAATCAAAAAAATTGCCGAATTAGCGAATGTCTCTCCGGGAACGGTTGACAGAATCATACACAAACGCGGACAAGTAGCGCAGGAGACCGTTGATAAGGTCAATGCGATAATTGATGAATTTGGGTATAAACGAAATATATTGGCAAGTAATCTGGCTTTAAATAAAAAATTTCATTTTGCTGTTTTTCTTCCGAAGTCGGAAACTTTAGAGTATTGGAAAAGTCAGGTTGATGGTATTGAAAAAGCAGCTATTGAGTTTAGTAAATTCGGAATCGTTTTGGATTATTTTTTCTACGATTATAATCTAATATCTTTCAAAGAAACCGTACATAAAGTAATGCAGTTTGATTGCGATGGTTTGTTATTTGCACCGATATTTTATCAGGATTCGGTTGAGTTTTTAAATGAATATCAAAAGAGAAACATTCCAGTTGTCATGATCGATTCTGATATTTCTGAAGGAAATCAGCATGCTTATGTGGGGCAGAATGCTTTTCAGAGTGGTTATTTAGCAGGAAGGTTAATCAGTTTTGCTGTAAAAAATGAAAGACAGGTTTTGATTTTTAAAATTACAAGAGAAATAGAAAGTACTTCGGTTTATTTACAGCGAATTGATGGTTTCTATTCTTATTTTAAAGATCATAACGAACTGACGAATTTTAAATTTTCGGAAGTTACTTTAAAAGATTCCAAAATAGATCAATTGAGTTTAGATATGTTTGCTGGCATCAACAGCGTATTTGTTCCCAATTCGAGAGCTTATATTGTTGCGGAATTTTTATACAGAAACAATATAAAAGGTGTCCGAATCATTGGTTATGATTTATTGAAAGAAAATATTGAATATCTCAATAAAGGCGTAATTGATTTTTTAATCAACCAAAGGCCCGAAGACCAAGGATATATGGGAATCAATTATTTGTATAAGAAATTGGTTCTTCAGGAAGAAACGGAACATACCCATTACATTCCGCTGGAAATTATTTTGAAGGAGAATTATTTTCCTGCGAGGAAAACTGTTTGATTGTAGATTTTAGAAATAACCCTTTTAGAGTTGATCATTTTCAATTATAGCTCGTGGTTTCAACCACGGGAACACAATGCATAACCACAATACGTTTCCCGTGGTTGAAACCACGGGCTATGTTTACAATTAAAGAATAAAAAAAACTTTGTATCTTAGTGCCTTTGCGGCAAAAGAAAAATCACTTTTTCACTTTTACAGTCAAAGGATTATTAATTTTCTCCGCAAAAGAACTCAAATATTTTTCCCATTCTTGTTTCGTTTGAAACGGACTTCCTTTTTTCCATCCGAAACCAACATAATAAATGGCTTTATTGTTTTTAACTGCTATATTGCCGTACAAGTTGCTCAAATCTATTTCATTTGTAACATGATTGTCAAAACTTAGTAATGAGCCTTTTGGCGCAACCAATCCTAAACCAATTTCAGAATCATCAATTGGTTCCCAATAACTTAACCATCCTTCTTTTAGGTTTGTTCCAGTAGTTCCTTTTTTATCGTGAAGAGTTAGTCCAGCAGCCACAGTTTTAGTTCCTGTAATATTGATTTCAAAACGAGAAAGCTGACTTCCGTAATCTAAACTAATCAGTTTTGATTCCGTTATTTTATTGCCTTTCGCATCCCAATCTGCATAGGTTAAAATAAAACTAGTTCGAATTGGGCCAGTTGTGATCGTTTTCCAGCTGATGAAGTTTTTAGAAAAATAATATTTTCCATCTACATTTACGGCAATTCCGCCCACGCCACGACTCGGGCCAACTTGAAAATTGTCTAAACCTTCTCCTGTATCTTTATGATAAGTACCTTTTCCAGTAGTCATTTTATCGTACCATTTGTTGATAATTGGATATTCAACTCTTTTTAGCCAGGCATCAATGCCGCTTGTTAAAGTACCGCCGGGAACATTATCTTCAACCATTTTTTGAGCAACTGGGCCATACGTTCTAAAAGCAACTTTATTGTTTTCCCAAGCATAATCATCTGTTCTTTCTGGAACAAAACGAGAATAACAGCTGATTGTTTGAGAAGCATTCGGATTAGTTCCAACTAAAACTTCAAAATCCTGTTTAGACGAAGCTTTAATTTTAGGCTGAAATAAAAGAACATCCATTGTTCCGTCTCCATCATTATCTACGGTTTGAGTTTCTAAAAGTGAATTGCTGCTTAAATCTTTTATAATAAAGTTTTCAAGTTTTGAATCTGAAGCTAATCCCAGCGTTTTTTTAGTTAATTCTATGGTTTCAAATTCTCGGTCAACTTTTAAAGGATTGCTGATTGTGATGATTTTGTTTTGTGACTGAATAGTAAAAGTTCCAGCCAGAATCGCGGTAAATAAAAAGTACTTCTTCAAAATTTATAAATTTAATTTTTTAAAATCGGTTTGATAGGATTTTATAAAAGTACAAATCATAAAATAAATAGGAATACAGAATAGGAGTAATTGTGTACGGAATGTTGAAAATTAACAAAAAAGAGTAAAAAAGAAAACAGATATTTTTTTGTAATTTACATTCGCTGACTTTTACTTCAGTAGAATTTATAATTAAATGAAAATCAACAAAAATGGTTAAATGTATTATTTTCGATTGTGATGGCGTTTTGGTAGATACAGAAAAAATAGGAAACGGAGTATTGCTAGAAATGGCAAAAGAGTACGGATTTCAATTAGAATTGGAAAAAGCCTATCATTTATTTAACGGTCGAAGCCTTAAAGATTGTTTTGTGCAGATTGAAAACGGAATAGGGAAAAAACTTCCGGAAGATTTTGAATCTAACTATAGAGATAGGAGTTTTGAAGCTTTCAAAAAAGAAACTAAACCAATGGAAGGAATTGTAGATTTTCTCGATAATCTTAAAATACCGTATTGTACAGCTTCAAGCGGGCCATTAGAAAAAATTAGACTTAATCTTGGACTTGCTGGTTTACTGGATAGATTTGAAGACAGAATTTATAGTTCCTATGTCATTAAAAGCTGGAAACCCGATCCTGGAATTTTTCTTCACGCGGCCGAAGAAATGGGATTTGATGTGAAAGACTGCATTGTAATAGAAGATAGTGTTGCAGGTGTTAAGGCAGGAATAAACGGCGGATTTAAAGTATATGGTTTTGCCAATGGATTTAATAATGAAGATTTAAAACAAGAAGGTGCAATTCTTTTTCATAGTTACAAAGAGTTAGACACCATGCTTGGGATTGATTAGTATTTTCTCTGATTAAATTGAAATGATTCAACGAAACAAATTTGTAGGATGAATAATAGAGTCTATAAAAATATTAATTTTTATAGACCATCAAAGTAAACTCCGTTAGGAGTTTCTCATCGGTAGAAAAAAAAATGTACGACCGATATGTTTGTCCTGTAGGGACAATTCAAAATGTTGCATATTTAGTTTTCAATATAGGAATGCGATAAACATTATCATTCAATAACAATATCGTAAACTCATTTAGGTATTAAATCGATAAAATTGCTGCTTATTAAAAGTCCCAAAACTTCTAATAGTCCCCATTTTATTAAAGTTAAAAACCTATGAATTCAAAATACATTTCAGTTTATATATTATACTTTTTTCTTTTCTTCAATTTTAGCATTTCTGCACAAAAAATAAAAAACTTAAACGGAACACAAATTGCATTTTTATCCGATGTTCATCTTCAGGATTTATTTGGAGGTTTCTCAGATTCAGATTATAAAGGCGTTTTAAATCCGAAAACGGGACAATATTCTTTGGTACGAACAATGTCTTCACAGCTTCATTCAACTCGAATATTCAACGAAAACTATTTTGCCTTTTTAGCAGCGTTGGAAGATATCGCCAAGCGAAAGATAAAATACGTTGCACTTCCAGGAGATTATACTGATGATGGCCAGCCCATACACGTTCGCGGTTTGGCAAAGATTTTAGATGAATATCAAAAAAAATACGGAATAGAATTCTTTATTACTACAGGAAATCACGATCCAGTTGGGCCATTTGCGCAAGAATCTGGCAAAGAAGATTTTTTAGGTAAAGAAGGTAAAAGTCAGCCCATTTATAGCAAAGACGGTATGTATACGCCCAATCTACAAATTGAACAGCCTGTTGTCCTAACAGCCGATATTGCTAAAATGGGTTATTTAGGAATTACAGATAACCTGAAAGGTTTTGGTTTTTATCCCAACAAGAATTATAAATTTTGGGCAACTCCATTTTCTCATTATACAAATGAAAATTATTCGTTTGAAAAAGCTGCAGAAAGCGCAAAATTATTTAATCGAATGTATGAGGTAGCGCCTGGTTACCAAGTTCCAGATGTGAGTTATGTGGTTGAACCAATTGAAGGACTTTGGTTAATGGCAATTGATGGAAATGTTTATATCCCGAAGAAAATGGATGGCGATCCAAAAGATTCTAAAAGTTATTCTGAAGCCAGTACGGGTTATAATAATGTACTTTCAAATAAAAAACATTTGATTAAATGGGTCGAAGAGATTTCGGCGCAGGCCAAAAAGCAGGGAAAAACTTTAGTTGCTTTTAGTCATTTTCCAATGATTGATTTTAATGATGATGCTTCCTCAGAAATAAAAGAATTGCTTGGCCCAAATAAATGGCAGTTAAACCGAGTTCCAGTAGAAGAAGTAGCACAGGTTTTTGCCGACGCGGGTTTGAAGATTCATTTTGGCGGTCACATGCATATTAATGACACGGGAGTTAGAACAACTCAAAAGGGAAATACTTTAGTAAATATTCAGACTCCATCACTTGCAGCCTATATTCCAGCTTATAAATTACTGACTTTAAAGAAAGATAATGTTGTCGATATTCAAACGATTACAATTGATAATGTTCCGAGGTATGATGAACTATTCGATTTGTATAAAATGGAATATCAGTTTTTAGAAAGTCAAAACTCTAAAGATATTTGGAATATCGATATTCTAAATACCAAAAATTATCATGATTTTACCGATTTTCATTTGAAGGAATTAGTACGTCTTCGCTTTCTAAAAGATGATTGGCCAACTGAATTTAAGGATTTTATTTTGAATGTTTCTGCTAAAGATTTACTGGTTTTAGCTAACATACAAGCCGATCAGGATTTTGATTTTATATTAAAAAATAAAAGTCAGTTTGAGAAAGAATGGAAAACAGCTGAAATGAAATCACAGCAAATTCTAGTTCAAAGCAAACTCAAAAATGAAGATTTTAATTGGACAGGAAATGATCTTCTAATTGATTTTTATCGTTTTAGAAATGCCGATGAATTGGCTTTTGCCGATGTTTCGGAAAGAAGAACAGCGGCTTATAAAGTTTTAGCAAAGCTGTTTTTAGATACTAAAGATGATGTTTCAAAACCTTTGCAAAAACAAATGAAATTGTTCTTCAGTATCTTAGAAAAATTTATGCATGAAGTTCCGGCAGATCATTTTACAGTTAATCTTCATACTGGTGAGATTAACCGCAAAGAGCGCTAAGATTTTACGCAAAGCACGCAAAGAATTTTTTAAGTTGAATTTTACAAATAAAAAAGTTCGCAAAGCTTTATAGATAAAGCTTTGCGAACTTTTACTTTTATGTAGCATAATCTTAGATAAAAAAACTTGCGACCTTTGCGTAATTTTTTCCGCACTTTGCGGTAAAAGCAACCTAATTCACTCGAAATAATATAATAAACTAATAGTTAAATATAATTTCTATGTGGTTGATAATAAGTATATTTGAGTATAAGATTAAGCATTTTTTGAAATCTTAAAAAAACTTAATTAAATAACTCAAAAGTACTTAATATGATACATCAAATTGACACTACTGATAATGTTGTAGCTTTTAGAGCTTTGGCAGAAGTAACAAAAGACGATTTTTTAACAGCTGTCGTTCCTGCTGTTGAGCATCTCGTAAAACAAATAAATGAAATTAACTTTTTACTAGTATTAGATACTGATATCCAAAATTTCACTGCCGGTGCATGGCTTCAGGACGCACTGCTTGGGTTGAAACATCTAGGTAAATGGAATAGAGCTGCAATTGTAACTGATACAGATGAAATCATATCTTTTACAAACGGATTCAGTTTTATTATTCCAGGCGAGTTTAGAGGATATAAAAGAGTAGAGTTTAATAAAGCATTAAACTGGGTTGAAGGAAATATTTCCTAAACACTTAAAAATGAGAAAGAGCGCTTTTTTAGGCGCTCTTTCATTATATATGATACAGAATATTAATGATTGTATTCGATACCGCTGCTTGATTTAGCATCGATTTTTTCTTTCGTAATTTCATTGTATTTTTTATAACACGCAGAAGCTAAAATCGGCAAGGCAATACTTCCTACAACTGCACTGGCTTTTGGATGTCCCGTTTTTTTTAGAACTGCCGAAGCAACAAGAGCTCCAACACCTGCAAAGACCATTTGCTTTACAGAAAGATTAAGAGATTTACTTGGTTCTGGAGTGATTCCATGCAATAATGGGTCTATGAAATTTAAATTGTCCATCATGTTAATTTATTTAGTTATTACTTATTTTAATTATTGTTTATCGATTTCAGTTTCACTCTCGATTTTTTCGATTTCAACCTTTTCTTTTTTAATGGCCTGACGCAGTAAAGCAAAAAGACTCATGTAAACATTTGCTACAAAAACCAGAGAAAACCCTGCCAAAATATAGCCTCTCCAATCATTTAACAAAAGTTTATAATCACAAAGAATCAAAAACGCAATTGTGACATAGTGGCTGAAACAATATTCGCAGGTTAAAAGATAGAAAAATTTTCTGGATAGTAAAAATCTGTCATTTTTTGCATGACTGACACACCATTCATGAGGTTCCCTAAAAATTTCTTCATGCGTTACCGTCCAGCTTATGCAGGCGATCGGAATAGCTAAAACAAAAAGCCAAATGATTTGTGTTACAATTTCCATAGTTGCAGGGAGAGAACTTTAATTTATTCTCTTGGATGGTTTTCGGGATAGTGTTCAGCATCAAAATCATTCAGTTCTTCATCTTTATCCAAATCTCGTTCTTTTTCTTCGTCATTTTCCTGATTTAAATCAGTTGGAGGATAATTTTCATCATCATTATGATGATTTATTTCGCCATCATTTGTAATAAGCCCATCTTCATTAATGATCCTTTCCTGATTCGGAATATTTTCTGCTCTTAGAGTTTCATTTTGATGACTATCATTGGAAGCATTCCTTCCGTCATCAATAAATTCTTCTTGATACTGATATTGGTCATAATCCTCTTCATAAATAGCGTTTTCGTTTTCAATAGGAGTATTTTGATCCATAATATCAGGATCTTGTTCTCCGTAGTTATCTTCATTTATACCTTGAAATAAATTTTGTTCATCATAAAAAGAATCAGCCTGATAATCTACGGGAGTATTTTGGTCTATGAAATCAGGATCGTGTTGACCATAATTTTCGTTATTTAGATTTTTCATAATTTCTTTTTTTAATGTTTATATTGATTAGAAAAATGCCTGTTTTACAAAGTTAAATTGGCAATTGCCAAAATGTATTACAGAAATATGTTCGGTATTTCTATAATTTTCAGTTGGTTACCGTTATGTCTTTATATTGAATGCTAAATCGTAAAATATTAAAACGAAATCCGGATTGTCAAAAACGTCCCTATGGGACGAAATAAAATGGCGATTAACATTGAGTTCTACCGATGAGATGTTCCTACCGGAACATTTTTCACATGTTAATGACATTGGGTTCTGCTAATGGAACATTTTCATTTTGGCTTAAAATGACATTTTAATGTCTTTTGGAAGATAGATGAATTATTGATTTTTTTGAATTTTATAGCAAATGTTTAAAAAATGTTCCGCTAGGAACATCTCATCGGTAGACCTATGGCAAATACGTACACACAATTACATATACAATTTGTTTTCGCAGTAAAATACAGAAAAGCGTTAATTGCACCAGAATGGAAAGATAAATTGCATAAATATATTACAGGTATAATTCAGTCACATCAGCACAAAATGTTGTGTATAAATAGTATGTCTGATCATATTCATATATTTATCGGAATGAGACCAACACAGTCTATTTCGTCTCTTATGCAAAATGTAAAATCTGAAACAACAAAATGGATTAAAGAGCAAAAGTTATGTGTAAATTTTGCATGGCAGGAGGGATATGGAGCATTTTCCTATTCAAGAAGTCAAGTATCGAATGTTATTCGATACATAGAAAATCAGGAAGAGCATCATAAAAAAGAAACATTTTTAGAGGAATATCAAAAACAATTGAGAGCTTTTGAAATTGAATATGATAATAGATATATTTTTAGAGAGCCAATTCAATAACTATAAGAATATCTAAGGGATAAATTTCAGCACTAAAACATTCCATGAAAAATATTTTTTGTCAAAAAAATCATGTTCCCCTAGGAACATCTCATTGGTAGAAAAAATAATGTTGGATTTAATGTTTCGTCCCGTAGGGACGTCTGATGTCATTTTTGTTATGATCAATCAAACGCTCCTACGGAACGAAATTAACAGAATGTTATTTTACAGAATAGAGAGAACCATTCTTTATGGTTTTCTTATTTAACTTTCCTTTGCTGTATGATTCTTCCAGAATAATTATAGCATCCTTAACAGAAATATCTTGAATAACCGCATATTCTTTTGGTGCTAAAGTGGGATAAACTTCGAAAATGGATAAGGTATTTTTAGCAACGATTTTTTCTTTTTTACTTTCAGGATATAACGCTAACAAAGCATTTTCATAAGCGGAATAAGGTTTAGAACCATAAACGGTTAATTGATTAGTATTTCCATCAGAAAAAAACAATGTTGGAAATCCTCTGACACCAAGTGATTTTCCAAGTCTCAAATCTTCTTCAAAAAGTTTTTTGGCATCTCCATCATAATCTTTTTTTAGCTTTTCAGGATCAAGACCTGCAAGTTTTCCTGCCTCGACTATGTTTTCCCATTTGGCAATATTCTTTTTCTCCAAATATAATTTTTCACGAAGGATTCGCATAAATTTGACCGCTTTTTCCTTATTCTGAATTTGAGCCGCTTTCATAGCGATACAAGAGGGATAAGAAGAATCTAATGGGTCTTCCAGCCAAACATCGCCATCAATTGGCATTTCGTAATACAAACTTGCTTCGTCCCAATGATGTGCAACGTCAGATGGTTTACTGATTCCTCCACTGTTATAATTCCAATCGGGAAGTAATCCGCCCATTCGGTAATCGATTTCGAAATCATCTCCATATTCTAGTTTTAGTTTTCGAAGCTGAGGTTCAATTCCCCAGCAGGAAGAACAGATAGGGTCAGTATAGTAGATTATTTTTACAGGTTTATTTTCAGATTTAATAGCAATATTTTCATTGGATGTTTCGCCAACAGGCATTTCACAGGTTCCGCTCACAGGATCACATAAAAGCGGATTTGTTTTGTTTTCGTTCATTTTAGAATGCGTTTGAGACTGACAGCTTACACTGCAAATCAAGATTAAGAATAGCGAAAGTACTTTCATATAATTGTTTTAAATTTTCGCCTGGGTTTAAAAATTTAACTTCAAACAAAGTTCGTCTGTATTTAGTCACAAGTCAATTAGTCAAAAAAATGTGACTAGAAAAAAGAGTTTCAATTTTAAGGAATTGTCATTTTTTTCTAAAAATCAGGTTTAGGAATCATAAAGTAATTGCAATCTTACAAAGAATTACGTATTTTCACATTTCAATAAAATTTTACAAAGCCAAAATGAATTATATTCAAAAGATTAAACGCCTTTATAACTTGTCTGAAAATGAAAACTACGGATTTTCAGAAGCCGAAATTCTTGAACTTGAAAAGGATTTAGAAATTACTCTTCCCATAAAACTTAAAGAATATTATCTCGAATTGGGAAAAGAAGAAAATCTCAATTATGTCTACAACCGATTACTGAAACCTGAAGAAGTTGCTTTTTCTGAAGACGATTTTCTGGTTATTTATGAAGAAAACCAAAATGTCGCTATCTGGGGAATCAAAAATGATGATTTAAAACTGGACAATCCGCCGGTTTACGGAAATTATGATACAATCGAAAGATCGGAATGGGAAATTGAAACACAAACCACAGAGGACTTCTTTTTATTTATGGGAGTTTATAATGGAACTTTAGGCGGTTTACAATACAATGGAAACTATATTGGCGATATAGATTCTGCTATAGTAAAACAGGTAGAAGAAAATTGGACATTTGTGCCTGAAATCAGTAGAGACAATCAAAAAGTATATACAGACGATTTTTATGATGTAATTAGTTTGTCTTTTGATAAGAACAATAATTGCACTGCTTCTTTTATTGGGAGCAGTGATCAGAACCGTTTTGATGCTATTTTGGATGTAATAGATATTGACTGGTCTTATTTGTCTTATGATGATGAAGATTATGATGATGACGAAGACGAAGATGATTAATTAAGAAAGAAAAGATGTTTACAATTCTGTCTATTCAAAACATAAAAGAAAAGCTTTTAATAAATAACCAATCGATTAGAAATTTTCCAAAATTGGTTTCTTTTCCCTTTGCTGAATTATATAGAGATATTGTGACTCAGATCAAAACCGTTGAAATTTCATCAGAATGTATTTTGTTCGACAGTGTTGAATCATACAATGAAACAAAAGAGTTTTCAAATCCCGATTACTGGTCTGAAAATACAAAAGAAAGAATAGAAAACTTCTGGTTTTTTGCCCAAAACGGACAAGGAGATTATTGGCTGTTTGATGCTAAACAAAAAGTCTATTTCTACGATCACAATCAGGAAGAAATGTGTACTCAAAACTTTACTGATTTAGGATTGAATTTTGAGAAATGGCTTCAGTTCGCTTATCTAAATAAACAGTTGGATGAAATCTACGAAACAGAAGATGAAATCAGTGAAGAAATAAAAAGAGAATACAAACAAAGATTACAAGAAATTAGTGGTCTTTTGTTAGAAAATCATCCTTTTGAAATTTAAAAATCAATAAAAAATATTGCGCAAGGAGCAACTCATAAACCCATTGATACCATGAAACAGGAAAAATTTGATATCATAGAATTACGTCCAGCGACAAAACATTATTATGGAGACAGTTTAAAAATGCCGGATATTCTTTTAGAAGACGGACTTTTGGTAAAAGCAAATACATTAGATATCCCACTGGGACATTCACGTTACGCAGGGCCAATTGCAGATCTTCCAAAAGATTTTGAATATCCTGATGATCTGCGTTTTGCAGGTCAGTTAGATTTAAAACAGATTGCACCGCATGATAAATCGGGACTTCTGCCAAAAACCGGACACTTGTTCTTTTTTGCTGATATTATGGAAGAAAAAGGTTTGGTCGCTTATGCAGATATAGATAACAGCGAACTCGTAAGAGTGATAAAAGATCACGAAGACAATTTCTTCGAAGGTGTATTAATCAAAGAAGCTTTTGCTAATACCGAAAAATTGACAAGTCGTTATCGCCAGCCTGAAGACGAAGATGAAGAAGAATACACCAACGATGAAGGTGTATTATGGGACTATTTTGAAGGAAGTGAAACTTCTAAAATCTTCGGAATCTTTACACATTGCCAGTGGCAGGAAGAAGAAATATTAGAAGTTGTCAATTCAGATAAAGTAGTGCTTCTGCAGATTGGAGAAAACGGATTTAATGACGAAGGTGTTTTCAGCGTTTTAATTGATAAAATTGATTTGAAGAATCTGAATTTTAATAACTGTGAATTTCACTGGGGACAATCTTAAAAAACTAAGTGATGATAAAAGATTTAGGACACGGTTATAAAGTTATAGACAATAAATTTATTCTTTGTTATGACAGTGAAGTGTTTAAAAAGTTTTATAAAACAATTGACTTTGAGACTTTTGTAATAGTTGCCACTAACGCAGAATTTGATAATGATGGTTTTGCTTCTACAATCTATTTTGCAGATAAAAATCAGGTTTATATCCAAAGTGCTTTTACCGCTTTTTCAATAATAGAAGATGCAAAACCAGATGATTTTAAAGTAATAGACATTCAAAAAGGATATACTTTCTCTAACGGAAACTATTATCGCCACGATGATAAAATGCCTTTTGATCTTAGTAAAGCAAAACACCTTAACAACTATCACATTCAAGTTGAGGATCAACTGTATTTTGGAGACGTGAAGTTGATTGAAAATGTCGATTTAGAATCTTTTACAATTCCACATTCGGAATTAATCGAAAATCTGGCAATGGATAAAGATCATGTTTTCTTTAAAGGAGAGATAATTCCGGAAGCAGATCCAAAGACATTTAAAATTCTGGAAGGTTGTTTAGATGGAACTTATTATCTGGAATGCGACAACACTTTTTATGCGAAAGACAACAAACAGGCTTATTTTATCAGAACAATAAGTACTGAAGTGAAAGTGATAAAATCGAAAAGTCTGAATGATTTTCACTTTAAAGTGATCGACGAAAGAGGATATGCTTTTGATAAAGAATACAGTTACTATATGGGAAAAAGAACCAAACTCTAAAATTATGGCATTATATAAATTTGATGAAGTTTTAAATGATCTAATGGATTATTTTATCCTGGGCGATCCGGATTATTTACTTCAATACAAGATAGAGAATAACCTACCCGATGATTTGCTGACAGAATTCACAACAGAAGAAACTGGAGATCAGGTTGTAGAAGAAGGTGTAATGGTACCCATGATAGGAATTGAAAATTATCCTTACACCGTTTATTTCAATTTGTCAGATGAAACGCCAGAGTTGTTGAAGCAAGGAAATGAAGTGCAGCATCAGCGTGATGGATATTGTTTGAAGGTAGTGAATGGCAGAATCTATCTTTATACAATTCCCTATTTAAGAGATTTTACAGAAACCAAATTAGGATTATTAAAGAAATATAAACACGCAACAATAGAATTACCAAACGGCTGGTATTCGGTAGCCATTTTGGCGGGATTGACCAAACAACTTTTAAAAGTAGAAACAGCTTCAGGAGAAATAGAAGAGTTTGAAAGTATGGAACCTACTTTTGAATTTGTTTTAAAACCTACTGTCGAAAAACCAGATTTTATGGCTGATTTTACTTATCCTTTTAAAGTAGAGATACATGAATAGAAAAATTCAACTAGACGAAATCAGTAATAATACCTTTTTCTGGAAATTTTATTTTTGCTGGTCAAGAGGTTATGATAATGAAAAAGAATTAAACATCGATGAGGTTCTGGAAGTTGTCGAAACAGATGAAAGTAAAGCGTACGAATGGGAAAGATCATTTTTGAATGAAGAAGATATAGAAGAAAATCCAAGATTTATTGCAGAAAAGCTGACAGAGGATTTAAACTACGCAATTGAATTTCAGGAATATGAAATCAACTTTTTTCTGAATGATATTTATATTGGAAATCTGGGCGGACATTTCGAAGCCTGGTTTTTTACATTAGAGGAATTATTAGCTTTTGAAAAATATCCTGAATTATTTCTCCTTTTTCTACCAATGACAGGAATTGTTGAAAATGAAAGATTGGTTTTAAAACCTTTTATAATTAACCACTTAAATTCAATTCCAAAATTCGAAACGCATTCTGAATATATTGCCGATTGTATTTTAAACGGTTTGGTAATGGAATCTGGATTTTATCAATTAGAAGGAGTTGGTATAACCAATAATCAAAATCATAGCGTAAGGAATATAGGAACATATCCACGTTATAAAGAGAACGTTGAAGAATTAAATAAACTTCTGATTAAGTTAAAATAGCTTACTTCAAATAGTATTAATATAAGCCAAATAATCTTTTTTATGGAAAGCAATAGCAAAAACCGAAAATTTGAAACCGATACATTCTCTCTTTTAATTCCTTCTGTTTATACAGATATGCAGGTGGTTTGGGAAAGCATCAGAGCAGCGCACGAACTGCCCGATGATGATTATTTATCATACGCAACAACAACTCTTATTCCTGTAGAATTTTTTAATGAATTTGATGGAGAGAATATTGTTTTGCGCTTTTGGCAATCTAATAAACTAGCAGACGAGGAAATTGAGCTGATAGAAGAAAAGGAAATTCAGGTAGCAGGTCATAGTTCGAATATTCGATTAGTGAAATCAAAAGATGATATTTTCTATTATTTGGCTATTGTTCAGATAAGTGATCAATTTTGTTATATTTTTAAAGGCGATTGCAAAATAGAACATAGAGCTTTCTATGAACCGCTGTTTGAAGCTATTTGGCAAAGTTTGGAGTACTTTGGAAATCATCAGGAAGCAATAGATAAACTGCCTAAATTTTTACAAGATTTTTATTATCATAGAAAATCAGAGAATAATTTTAACGAAGAAGAACAATTAGAGGAAAACAGCATTCTTCCATTTATAGAAGAATTTTCTATTCCGGTAGACGACAAAGAATATTGGATAATAGATGATATTCAATTACAGTTTTTACCAGAATGCAGTGCTTCAGTAAATGGAACTTTGTACGTTAATTTAGAGGGAATTATTCCTGAATTTGAAGAGAAAAAACATAGCTACATTGTTGATTCCTATAACGGAGCAGTAGCATTAAATTTTTCTCTTAGTCAGATATACAATCAAGGAATACCTACTGGTCTAGTTCCTTTTGAGAAAGGTAGAGACGAAAGTTATAATCATTATTTATGGGATCGAGGTTTCAAATATTCGCTTGGTTTTACGGGAAATGTTACTTTAAAAGAGGGATGGATAGGGCTGAATGGGTATCTGGAAGATAAATGGGATCCTAAAAGATATAAAATAAGCTTAGCTAAAAAAATAGCAACACAAGAATTAGAATGGGAAAAGTATGATTTTACAATGTTCAAAGAATTGGAAAAGACATTACCAAAAATTGTACGTCAATTAAAATTAAAAGATCCAGACCCAACCGAATTAAGAGAAGAGCTTCATTCATTAGTTCATTTGGAATCACTTACAATTCAGTTCTCAAACAACAGTAAAGAGGCTGAAGCATTTACTGAAATACCTTCATCAATTAAACATTTTAAGAATTTAAAAAGTTTACATCTTTGGGGTATTGCAGCAATTACCAAATTCCCAGAATGGATTGGAGATCTTCGTGAATTAGAATTTCTATTGCTAACGGGAAGTAAAGTTGAAGGAATTCATCCCTACACCTTACAGTATCTTTCAAAGCTTAAATTATGTTTTCTTGAAAATAACAATTTAGGATCTGCTCCTAAGTTATTACCTGATAATTTGGAGGTTTTACATTTAGAAGGAAATCAACTGACGGATGTTCCAAATTCATATACTCAATTAAAGAATCTTAGAAAACTCCATATTAAAAACAACCCTCTTAAATCCCTTCCTAGTGGACTTGAAAATATTCCAGAACTTGACTTGGAACTGGAGAAAAAAATGACTTTACTTGATTACACCTATAAAGGCGCAGATAACAACGGAGTAGTGCCATATGAAGATGAACTATTCTATGCCCGTAACGATTCGGACTTAAATTCAAACCTTCGAAAAGCTATTGAAGAAAAAGGTTTTCAGGAATATGAAAATGGACTTTCTAAAATTGCTCGTCATGCAGTAAATTTTGCTACTACAATTCCAGATTTATACGATGAAGTAGGAAATAATCGAATAGGAGGGCTTCCTGATTTGCCTGTAAATGTAGATTATCCTACAGTAAAAAGCGATGATGAAAAAAAAGGTTATCAGTTCATTGCCCAAATTAATTGCGCCTCTATTGCTAATTTACAGAATTATCTGCCTCGTACAGGAATGCTTTATTTCTTTATTGAAGATCAGCAGGATTTTGTTCCTAGAGTTATTTTTTATGAAGGGGAAACGGATAATCTAAAATCGGCGAAAGAATTGAATATTGATGAAGAGTTTATCTACGATGAATCTGGCATTTACCAGGCGTTTAAGACCAATTCGGAAAAATGTATAAGTCTTCCATCATTTTATAATGATGAGCATTATTATAAAGACATCGCGCCTGAATTAAAGGAATTAGAAGAGAAATACGACGAAACCGAAGCCTTAAAAGAAGCACTTTTACCTTTTAATACTAAATCTTCTCACGGAATTAATAATTATGTCTTTAAACAACATGATTCGCCTGAAATAGAAGCAGTCAATACATTGAAAGGAAAACAGGAAGAATGGATGGTACTATTGCGTGTAAGCAGTGATAATAATCCGGGCTTTTGTTTTTGGGATGCTGGAGAAATTTATTTTGTCATTCACAAAAGCGATCTGGCTAAAAAAGATTTTTCAAATGTTTATTGCGGATTAGAAACAAGCTAATTCTTCTAAGACGGATTTGCATTATTTTTTAGAAAAATCAAAACGAGTTGGTTTAGTAATTCTGCATTTTGTAGCAACTCACGATAGCTATCGGGATCAATCTGTTGAAAACAGAATTAAAACAGATTATAAAGTTCCGTAGAACGATTTATAAAATCTTAATAACTTAGAATCTTAGTCCCTTAGCATCTTAGAAAAACTCATTAAACTTTCGTTAACAAAAAGTAAGATTCCATTAGCTTATATTTGTAAGACTCAAATTAATCCTAAAGCGTTTTTTATGAAAATCAAATCAATTCTCTATATATTTTTATTCACTATTTTTTCCATTTCAGCATATAGTCAGAAGGTTAGACTGATGAATATCGATCAGCTCAATGAAAGAATCAAAAATGGAAAAGACAGTACGTATGTTGTTAATTTTTGGGCAACCTGGTGTGCGCCGTGTATAAAAGAATTACCACATTTTGAGAAATTAAGTGCCGAACACAAATCAGAAAAACTGGCTGTTTTATTAGTAAGTTTAGATTTTAAATCGAAATTAGAATCAAATGTAATTCCGTTTGTAAAAAGAAAAAATCTTAAAAATGAAGTATTTCTTTTAAACGAAAGCAGTCCGCAGGAATTCATTGACCGAATTGATCCAAGCTGGTCAGGAAGTATTCCGGCAACACTTTTTATAAAAGGAGACAAACGAAAATTTGTCGAAAGTGAATTTACCTATGAACAATTATTAACTGAATATAAAAAACTATAAATCCGTAAACCATGAAAAAAATAATTTTATTATTAGCATTAGCGTTTTCTGCTTTTCTAGCGCAGGCGCAGACAGGAGCAACTCTTAAAGCAGGAGATAAAGCACCAGATTTTAAATTAAAGAATGTTGACAACAAAGAAGTTTCTTTCGGAACTTTTAAAGATGCAAAAGGTTATATCGTTGTTTTTACTTGTAATACTTGTCCGTATGCAATTGGATATGAGCAGAGAATCATCGATTTAGATAAAAAATTCAGACCGCAAGGATACCCGGTAATTGCCATTAATCCAAATGATCCGGAAGCTTCGACAGCAGATACTTTCAGTAAAATGCAGGATTTAGCAAAAGAGAAAAAATATCCTTTTCCATACTTATTTGATCCAGGGCAAAAAATTACTGATGAATACGGAGCAAAACGCACGCCTCATGTTTTTATTATTTCTAAAACAGCAAAAGGAAACGTAGTAGAATATGTTGGAGCAATCGATAACGATCCAGAAGGAAATAAAGCCGATAAAGTAAAATATGCAGAAGATGTAATTGCATCTTTAAAAAGTGGACAAAAACCAGCTGTAACACAAACAAAAGAAATTGGCTGTACAGTTAAAAGAAAAGCAAAAGCTTAATTTTTTTGTTTCAGGTTTCAAGTTTCAGGTTGATATACGATATGTATACATAACCGCAAGGTTCGCAAAGTTTTTACACAAAGCTTTGCGAACTTTGCGTTTTCCATAGATTTTACATATCAAAAAACCTTGCGTGCTTTGCGGTAAGAAAAACACAAAGCATAGCAACCTGAAACTTGAAACCTGAAACCTGAAACAAAATTTTTAAAAATACGAAACGCCCCATTATTGGGGCGTTTTTGGCTAGTATAATGAACAAGTTTACTTTCTATTTTTTATCAATTTTGTAAAGTCTTCCTTGATCGGTAACGGCGTATAATGCTTCATCTTTTCCTTGTGTAATATCTCTAAATCTTTGTCCTTCTCCAGATAATAATCTTTCTTCTCCAGCCACTTTATTGTCTTTAAAAGCTAAACGAACAATATGCTGACCGCTTAAGGCACCTATAAAAAGATTATTCTGCCATTCTGGGACACGTTTTCCTGCGTAGAAAGTCATTCCGCTTGGAGAAACAACAGGATCCCAATAATAAACAGGTTGTTCCATTCCTTCTTTTTGTGTTATCCCGTCACCAATTTTAGCACCGCCGTATTCGATTCCGTAAGTAATCGTTGGCCAGCCATAATTAGCTCCCGCTTTAATTCTGTTAATTTCATCACCACCTCTTGGCCCGTGTTCACTCTGCCATAATTCTCCAGTTGTAGGATGTATAGCCAATCCTTGTGGATTTCTGTGTCCAATAGTATATAACTCTGGTAAAGCACCAGTTCCTGTAATAGTTGGATTTCCTGATGCAGCTTGTCCGTTAGTTGTAATACGAACCACTTTACCCAAACTGCTGTTTACTGCTTGAGCTAAAGGACGCGTTTGTAAAACAGATCTTTCTCCAATACTTACAAATAAATTTCCAGTTTTATCAAATAAAACACGGCCTCCATAATGCAGCGTACTGGCATTTGGTGTGTTAGAACGATAGATAACGGTAACATTTTCAAGAGCAGTTTCATTATTAGATATTCTTCCTTTTGCAACAGCGGTAATATTGCCACCTGCTACTGCTTCAGAAAATACCCAATAAATCATTCTATTTGTTTCAAATGCAGGATCAAGACAAATCCCTAGTAAACCTCCTTGGTCAGCTGGATTAACTGCGGGAACTCCTGTTAAGGCATTACCAATTACTCCTGCTTGAGTAACAATTTTAATATTTCCCGCTTTTTCAGTAACTAAAAGACGTCCGTCAGGAAGATAAGCAACGCCCCAAGGAGCGCTTAAACCGCTGGTGATAACTTTAGATTCAATTTCGGTGGTAGTCTGAATGCTTCCTGCACGTGTTTGTCCGGAAAATGCTGGCTGATAAGAAGTGTTAGCCGTCCCAGTCTCTACAGGTGGCCCTGTTGGCCCAGTATTGGTATTGTCATCATTGTCATTGTTGGAACAACTGCTTAAGGCTAAGACTCCAACAAGAAGTAAAATACTTTTTTGAATTATCATAATGCTTTCATTTTAATGGTTAAAAAATAAATTATGCATTATCGAACATTTCGAAAGAGAAGATTGATTTGGAAATTTATTTAAAATGAAATGGTCAGTTTCTAAATAAATTCTCCTTAATATTTTCAATTAAGAATGCCTAAATGCTTTAAGCGAAGCAAAAGAATTTCAAAAACAGAAATTAAACTTCTTTTGGAAAAGCATTTAGTGGGACATGCTTAATTGAAACGGGAATTTGTAAGAGATTATTGCCAGTAAGAATTGGATTATTTATTTCTTAAGTTAAATTTAACATTCAAACTTTGAAAAGCAATATCGATGGGGTCTTGAATTTCAAGGGATTCTTAAAGACTTTTTAGTTTTTTCATGAAAACAGGAAAAACTTCATTTAATTCGTCAAAAAGAGGGTTTTTACGATTTTTGATTTTGATTTCGCTGAATAATTTTAGTCCGATTGCAAATTGAACAGCTTCAGAATCGTCGGCAAAAATGTTCTTTTCTTTGATTCTGTCAATGATTCCAAAAATTTCATCGTGATTGTCAAATTCGATTCCTAATTCCTTTGCAGGTTCAGTTTCGCCATTTGCATATTCCTTAAGGCTTAAGGTTAAATAATATTTGTTTGATCTTTTTTCCATAATTATTATAATTCTAATTTTATTTTAGCCATTTATCAACCATTGTCTTAAAGGCTTCTTTGTATTGTTCGCCAACCGTAATTTCTATCTTATCGATAAAAATGGAGTTTTTACTGATGGCGCTGATTTTATCTAATGAAACGATGAAAGAGCGGTGTACGCGCATGAATTTTGAAGATGGAAGTTTTTCTTCTAAAGCTTTAAGGGATATAAGTGAGAGTACAGCTTTCTGTGAATCTTCAAGATGCACTTTTACATAATCTTTCAAACTTTCAATATAGCAGATGTCTTTTAAAGAAATACGAACCCATTGGTATTCGACTTTTAAAAAGATAAACTCATCATCTGCAGCAATGTTTTGGAATACATTATTATTCGCTTCTTCATGCAATTGCAACACTTTATTGGCCGCACGTAGAAATTCTTCATAACTAAAAGGCTTTAAAAGATAATCTACAGCATTCACTCGATAACCCTCAATAGCATAATGATTGTAAGCCGTTGTAAAAACAATTTTTGGCAATGGGCCAGCTTGATCTTGTAAAAGTCTTGCCAATTCCATTCCCGTCAAATTCGGCATATTAATATCTAAGAAAACCACATCCGGTTTTTCTTCTCTAATAATACCCATTGCATCTACAGCATTGTCACAGGTAGTAATCAATTCTAAAAATGGCGTCTGGTGAATAAAGGTTTCAACCAATTTCAAAGCTAATGGTTCATCATCTACTGCTATACATCTTAATACGGTCATTGCTCTAAAGTTATTTTCAATTTAATTTTATAAGTTCCATCTGGAGTAACACCAAAAGTCATAAAATGATGATTGGGGTAAATCAGATGCAATCTTCGTTTGGTATTGGTTAAACCAATGCCTCCTACATCGGGAATAGAGACTTTTTCGAAGAAAGTATTTTCTACTTCAAACTCTAAGTCAGTTCCTTGTTGTGTCAATTTTATGTGTATTTCGCTTTTATCAGTGGCATGAACACCATGTTTAAATGCATTTTCTACTAAAGGTAGTAATAACATTGGAACAATTGGATAATCCTGAATTTTTTCAGGAATCTCAGTTGTAATAGTCAATTTGCTGTTAGCACGCAGTTTCATTAAAGCAATAAAATCTTTTAGAAATTCGACTTCTTTTAATAAAGTTGTTCTTTCTCCTTCAGTACTGTAAAGTAAATAACGCATCATACGGCTTAAGGTATGAAGTGCATTTCGAGAATCTTCAATATCAGTATAAGTCAGAGAATAAATACTGTTTAAGGAATTAAAGAAAAAATGCGGATTAATCTGTGCTTTTAGCATTGCCAGTTCAGCCATTGTTTTGTCCTGCTCTAATTTCTGCTTGTGCTGTGCGGCTTTCTGCCAATATTGAAGCATCGCCCAGCTCGTACTGATTCCTAAAACCAACAAAGTGAGGGTCAAAACGTAATTGTCAAAGTAAGGATTTCTATATTTTTTGAATCCTAAGATCAAACTAATTTTATTATGAAGATCGGTCTGTGATGTATAAAAATAAGCAATAAGCTGCATGGCAAAAATGATGACAAGAGCCCAAATCATAAAAGGAGAAATATTGTCTTTAAAGATGGTTTTGGGAACAATGATTCTCGCATTAGAATAAAAAATAACCATTAATAAGAGCAATATAATAATCTGCCAAAGCCAAAATGCACCTGGAAGTATTACATTCCAAGTTAATGGCATGTAAAACAACATGATAAAGCCTAATAATACCCAGCTTAGAATGTGTAATCCGGTAAATAAATAGGGTCTAAAAATATTTGGTGTCATTACAATTTATGATTTATATGGCAATATTACATTTTAATCGAATACAATTTTTTAGCAATCGCCCAACAGGGATTTAGAGTCTCTAAAAAGCGTTTTAGAGCCGATAAGACAAAAATTAAACACTTGTTTAATATTTTAAAAAAGTCCATCGGTTCTAAGGTTGCCTTTATCGATTGTCTTTTGCTCTTCGTCTATTTGAAAATTTTCGTTTGTTATATTTTAGTTCTTTTGTTGTCATATAATCGATAATCACACATTTTTCACAATGAATAAGCAATCATTTTTAAGTATTCTCGCAGCAGCATTTATTATCGCATCTTGTGGTAAAAATGATAAGTCGGCTCAAGCTGGCGGAGCACCGCAGATAAAAGAGTATAAGACTGTGACGTTACAGCAGGAATCAGCGACATTAAACAGCGATTTTCCAGCAAGTATTCAAGGACAGCAAAATATAGAAATCCGCCCAAGAGTTGAGGGGTATATTGACAAAATTTTTGTAGATGAAGGTGCAGTGGTAAAAGCTGGACAGCCTTTATTTAAAATTAGTGCTCCAGAATATGAGCAGCAAGTAAGAACGGCAACTGCAAGTATTAAAAGTGCTCAGGCAGATTTAAGTTCGGCTAAACTGGCTGTGAATAAAGTAAAACCTTTGGTTGAAAAAGGAATCATCAGTAAATATGATTTAGAATCGGCGCAATATACTTATGAGTCAGCTTTGGCGGCTTTGGCTCAGGCAAATGCAGCTTTAGTAAATGCTAAAGTTAATTTAGGATATACTACTGTAACAAGTCCAGTAAATGGAGTGGTAGGTTCTATTCCGTTTCGTTTAGGAAGTTTGGTAAGTTCAAATACTACAGAACCTTTAACCACAGTTTCAAGTATCGGTAATGTGTATGCTTATTTTGCAATGAATGAAAAAACACTATTGAATTTTACTAAAGATTCAGGAGCTTCATTAAACCAAAAATTAAAAAGTATGCCAGCAGTTTCTTTATTGCTTTCAGATGGTTCTGCTTACGATGAAAAAGGACATATTGAAACTGTAAACGGATTAATCAATACTGAAACTGGAACGGTAAACGTTAGAGCGCGTTTCCCAAATCCAAAAGGAATTATCAGAAGCGGAAGCAGTACTACAGTTCGTATTCCAAAAGAAGTAAAAGACGGAATCATTATTCCTCAAAGTGCAACATTCGAACTTCAAGATAAAATGTTTGCAGTTGTTTTAGGAAAAGACGGAAAAACAAGAAATGCTAATATCACAGTACTTGAAAATACGGCAGGAAACTATTATGTAGTAACAAGCGGTTTGCAGGCAGGAGACGAAATAGTTTTAGAAGGAGTAGCTTCTCTAAAAGAAGGAACTGAAATTAAAGCGCAAAAGCAAAGTCCAGAAACAGTTTACGCTGATTTAAAATAAAAAAAGAATGTTTAAAAAATTTATACAAAGACCCGTACTCTCGACGGTAATATCTGTTATTATCGTTATTTTAGGTGTTTTAGGCCTAATTGAGTTACCGATTTCCCAATATCCGGATATTGCGCCGCCAACGGTAAACGTGGCAGCGAGTTATACAGGAGCCAATGCGGATGTGGTACTTAAAAGTATCGTAATTCCGCTGGAAGAGCAGATTAATGGTGTAGAAAACATGACTTATATGACTTCTACAGCAACAAACGATGGTAATGCTTCTATTAAAGTTTTCTTTAAAGTTGGAACCAATCCTGATTTAGCTGCGGTAAACGTTCAGAACAGAGTTTCCAGAGCAACAAGTTTATTACCTGTCGAGGTAACGCAGGCTGGGGTTACTGTAACCAAAAGTCAGAGTAGTAACTTATTGATTTTCTCTTTATATAGTGATGATAAAGCTTACGACCAGACGTTTCTTCAAAACTATGCTAAAATCAATCTTGTACCACAGATTCAGCGTGTAGTTGGAGTAGGAGATGTGACCGTTTTTGGTGCAAAAGATTACTCAATGAGAATTTGGCTGAAACCAGACGTAATGCAGCAATATAAATTGATTCCGAGCGATATTTCGGCAGCATTAGCAGAGCAGAATATAGAAGCAGCTCCAGGTAAATTTGGAGAAAACGGAAATCAGGCATTTCAATATGTTATTAAGTACAAAGGACGTTTAACATCGGCTAAAGAATTCGAGGAGATTATCATTAAATCTGTTGGAAATGGACAGATGCTGCGACTTAAAGATGTGGCTAAAGTAGAGTTAGGATCTTTAAGTTATTCTTCCACAATTAAAACAAACGGTGTAGAATCTGCAGCAATGGCAATCAGCCAGACTCCAGGATCAAATGCACGTGATGTAATTATCAATTCTAAAAAATTAATTGAAGAAGCGGCAAAAAGCTTTCCAAAAGGTATGAAATATACCATCATGGTAGATGTCAACGAAAACTTAGATGCTTCTATTGAGAAAGTAATTCACACTTTGGTTGAAGCATTTATCTTAGTTTTCATCGTAGTTTTTATTTTCCTTCAAGATTTTAGATCGACTTTAATTCCAGCAATTGCAGTTCCGGTTGCGATTGTGGGTACGTTCTTCTTCCTGAATTTATTCGGATTCACGATCAACTTATTGACACTTTTTGCGATGGTACTCGCTATTGGTATTGTGGTCGATGATGCGATTGTCGTCGTCGAGGCCGTCCACGCCAAATTGGATGACGGATACAAATCGGCTAAAAAAGCGACTATTCATGCAATGGATGAAATTTCGGGAGCGATTATTTCGATTACATTGGTAATGGCAGCGGTATTTATTCCAGTAACCTTTATTACGGGATCAACAGGGGTTTTCTACAAACAGTTTGGTATTACACTGGCTGTAGCGATTATTCTTTCGGCAGTAAATGCCTTGACATTAAGTCCTGCTTTGTGTGCGCTTTTATTGAAACCACATGCTGACGATCACAAACATAAAAGCTTTTTACAGCGTTTTTATACATCATTTAACGTTGCATTTGATAATGTAACGCAGCGATACAAACGTTCTGTAAGTTTCCTTTCTGTTAAAAAATGGATTGCTTTAGCTTCTATTATCATTGCTGGTTTGGCATTGGTTTATATGATGAAAACTACGCCGTCTGCTTTCGTTCCTTCGGAAGATCAGGGAACAGTTTTCGCGAATATCAGCTTACCGCCATCAGCTTCTATGGAGCGTTCGGATATTATTGCCAAAAGAGTCGATAGTATTGCGAAGACAATTCCTGGAGTAAAAAATACACTTCGAATTGTTGGGCAGAACTTTACAGCTGGAGCAGGTAGTGCTTACAGTATGGTAATCGTGAAATTATATCCTTGGGATCAGCGTGATTTAAGTGTTGATGATGTAATCGGACAGCTTTTTGCTAAAACAAGCGGTATTCGTGAGGCTAGTATATTCTTTATTTCGCCGCCAACTATTCAAGGTTTTGGACAAAGTGGTGGATTCGAATTCCAATTACAGGATAAAGGAGGGCATACTACTGCTGAATTCTTCAAAGTAAATAACGAATTCTTAGCGAAGTTATCTGAACGTCCAGAAATTCAGTACGCAACAACGCCTTTCAACCCTGGATTCCCTCAGTATATGATGGATATTAATTTAGCGAAAGCGAAAGATGCGGGAGTTTCTGTAAATACAATTCTTTCAACAATGCAAGGTTATTACGGAGGATTGTATGCTTCCAACTTCAATAAGTTCGGAAAACAATACCGTGTAATGGTTCAGGCTTCTCCAGAGTTTAGAGCGAATACGCAGGGATTGAATAAAATCTTTGTTCGTAACAGCGCTGGAAATATGGCACCAATTACTGAGTTTGTAAAAATGACGAGAGTTTTTGGGCCAGAATCTATTTCGAGATTTAACTTATTTACGTCAATTTCGATTACGGGAGCACCAAAACCAGGTTATAGTTCTGGAGATGCGATTAAAGCAATTCAGGAAGTTGCTGCAGAAAATCTTCCAGCGGGTTATGGTTATGAATTCTCTGGATTAACCCGTGAGGAATTAGCTTCTGGAAGTGAAACGATATTCATTTTCGTGCTGTGTTTGGTGTTCGTTTATTTCTTATTAAGTGCGCAGTACGAAAGTTATATTCTGCCATTTGCGGTATTATTGTCAATTCCGTTTGGATTAGCTGGAGCTTATTTGTTCTCGATTATTTTCAAATTGAATAGTAACATTTACTTACAGATTTCCTTAATCATGTTGATTGGACTTCTCGCCAAGAACGGTATTTTGATTGTCGAATTTGCCTTAGACAGAAGACGAAAAGGACTGCCAGTTGTGCAAGCTGCAATTGAAGGAGCAGTAGCACGTTTACGTCCAATTTTGATGACTTCATTCGCCTTTATTTTAGGATTAGTTCCATTGATGTTTGCTTCTGGAGCGGGAGCTGTTGGTAACAAATCGATTGGTACTGGAGCTGTTGGAGGTATGTTAATAGGAACCATTTTAGGGGTTTTCGTAATTCCAGTTCTATTTATCATTTTCCAAAACTTACAGGAAAAGATAAGTGGCCCAGCGAAAGATGGTTATGACGATGACGACGATGAAGAGGAAATTCATTTAATAGAAGCTCACAAAGAGTAAAATTTAATTAAGAAAGAAATGACGAATAGTTCAAATAAATATATTTTAATGGTAATAACAGCCGCACTAATTAGCGCGTGCTCTGTTACCAAGAAATACGAACGTCCTACAACCTTAAAAACAGATCAGTTGTATCGTGATCAATCTTCTACAGATTCGACTACAATTGCTGATATGCCTTGGCAGAGTGTTTTTAAAGATGAAAAATTGAACGCATTAATTCAAAAAGGTTTAGATCAAAATCTGAATCTGAAAAATGCGATAGAGAATATTGTACAAGCTCGTGCTTCTCTGCGTCAGAGCAAATTAGCTTATTATCCAACTTTACAATTGGATGCAAGTGCTACTCATAACAAGCAGTCTCAAGCAGGACTTAACTTTCCTGCGGGAATTAATATCAATACTTTGACTACCACTTATAAATTGGGTGCAAGTACGTCTTGGGAACTTGATGTTTGGGGAAAATTAAGCAGTTCCAAAAGAGCGGCCTTAGCAACTTATCTAGCAACCGATGCTGCAAAACAAGCTGTTCAAACACAATTGATTTCAGATATTGCGAATAATTATTTTATGTTATTGGCTTATGATAAATCATTGAAAATTACGCAGGAGACTTTGGAAAGCCGTATCAAAAATGTGGAGACAATTAAAGCTTTAAAAGAAGGTGCTATTGTTACAGGAGCTGCAGTTGTTCAGAGTGAAGCTAATCAACATGCTGCAGAAGTTTTGATTCCAGATTTGAAACAGAATATCCGCGAAACAGAAAATGCTTTGAATATTTTGTTAGGACAAGCACCAGGGCCAATTGATAGAGGAGAGTTAGGAACTCAAATTATTCCTGAAAATATTGCTCTTGGTATGCCTGCTCAATTATTAAACAATCGTCCTGATGTTCGTCAAGCGGAATTTAATTTTAGAGTTGCTTTTGAATCTACCAACTTGGCGAAAACCTATTTTTATCCAAGTTTGACGCTTACTGCTAGTACAGGTTTTTCTAATTTAGAATTGAAAGACTTTTTCAGTAACTCTATTTTTTATTCGATAATTGGAGGTTTAACGCAACCAATTTTTAATCAAGGATTGAATAAAATGAGATTGACAACAGCTCAGTCACAACAATTACAAGCGTATAATAATTTCCAGCAGACTTTATTAGTAGCAGGTCAGGAAGTTTCAAATGCTTTGTATTCTTATGAAATGGCAGTTGAAAAAGAAGATTCAAGACAAAAACAGATTGAAGCCTTAGAAAAAGCAGTTGATTTTACGCAACAGCTTTTGGAATATAGTTCAGCTACTAATTATACAGACGTATTGACTTCAGAGCAAAATCTTTTGTCTGCGCAATTGAGCGGTATAAATGATAATCTGCAAAAGTTACAGGCTGTTGTAAATTTATACAGAGCTTTAGGTGGAGGCTGGAAGTAAAAACGCTTTAAATTTTATAAAAATAACCGTTTGTCGGAAATACTGCACCTTTCGTCTAATAAATTATTAATTATTATAGAATTGGATTTACCTTTGAAACGGTTAAAATAAAAGTATACTTTTAAGTTCCCACGATCAAGATCATTCGATGATCACTTAATTTAAATAAAAACATGACTATAAAACGCCTCAGAAATGAGGCGTTTTTTTTTTGAAATCTATATCGGCTGAAAAGGACTATTCGTCGATTATTTTTACCGTTCTGTATAATGAATGATCCTGTGTTAAATATTGGCATTACTTTAGATTGATATCTACTAAAATTAATATTTAAAACTAAAGATCATGAAAAAATTAGTATTTGCCTCAGTACTCTTTATGAGTGTTTTTTTCGCCCAAGCGCAAGTGTCAATCAATGTAAATATTGGAACACCGCCAAATTGGGGACCACAAGGCTACGATGACAGCAGATATTATTACCTGCCAGATATCGATGTATATTATGACGTTAATCAAAGCGTATTTATCTACGACAATGGTGGAAAATGGATTCGTGAAAAAAGGCTTCCTTCAAGATACAGAAACTATGATTTGTATTCAGGCTACAAAGTTGTTTTGACAGATTATAGAGGAGATTCGCCTTATAGTTATCATACAAATCACAGAAAAGCGTATCCAAAAGGTTACCACGGCGCTCCTCAAAAAAACAGAGGAGAAAAACCTAAAGGCAACAATGGAAATCATTACGGAAACGATAAAGGTAATAATAAAGGAAAAAACAAAGGAAATAATAACTCCAAACAACAGTCAGACAAAAACCACGATCAAAATCATTCTAACGGAAATCATCGTTAATTGAAAATAGGCTGTAATAAAAACCCTCCAAATTGGAGGCGTTTTTGATTTTATAAAAAAAATAAAGACATTGTACTATCCAAGTATTTCAACATAGCCCGTGGTTTCAACCACGGGAAACGTATCATTGTAACATTTATGTCGCTCTTCTGGAGCTTTATTTTGATGCTATAATTTTATTTGCTTCTCTGAAGCAATTGGTATTAATAAAAAAAGCTTTCTCTTTGGAGAAAGCCTTTTTTCAATTATGTAACTTCTTGTATTTATTATTCCGAAACCGTTTTTACTTTATGTCCAATAGCTCCAAAAGAAAGAATAATCAAGAAACAGATTAAAGGAATAATATATCCCGACTGAATATCATCATGATTCATATCAATCAAAGTTCCCATTCCGTACGGAATAATCGCACCACCAACAATTGACATTACTAACCAAGAAGAACCTGTTTCCGTATTTGATTTTAAGCCTTTAATTCCCAAAGAGAAAATGGTTGGGAACATAATCGACATAAAGAATCCAATTCCTCCAAGAGCGTAAATAACCACAATTCCAGAACCGTAAATAGCAACTAGACAAAGAACAGCGCTCATTACACAATAAATAGATAATAAAACATAATCCTTTACAAAACGTAAAAAGAATGTTCCAATAAAACGTCCAGCCATAAAAAGGAAACCATAAATTCCTAAATAATATCCAGCCGTTTTTTCGTCTAATCCAGCCCCTTGCTGTGCAATACGGATAAAGAAACTTGTAATACAAACCTGCGCTCCAACATAGAAAAACTGAGCCACAACGCCCCAGCTTAAATGTCTGAATTTTAAAACAGAGAAAAACCCAGGTTTAATTTCAGCCTCTGAATGAGTTGCTTTCATAGAAGGCAATTGTACGAAGTAAAATATAATAGCTACCAAAACCAAAATACTTCCCAAAACGATATAAGGCATTTTTACAGAAGCTGCTTCGCCTAATAAATATGCCGCTTTTTCTACTTCAGGCATTGCTGCCATTTGTTCCGGCGTATGATTGGTTCCTGAAAGAATAAATAACGAACCTACAATTGGAGCAACCATTGCGGCTAATCCGTTGAAAGAAGCCGCTAAATTCAATCTTTTAGAAGAAGATTCTGCAGGTCCTAAAATTGCTGCGTAAGGATTCGCACTGGTTTCTAAAATAGTTAAACCACACCCAATAACAAAAAGTGCAAATAAAAACAATTCGTAAGTTCTAGTATTAGCCGCTGGAACGAACAAAAATGCTCCCACAGCAAAAACTAATAATCCCGTTATGATACTGTTTTTATAACCAAATCTTTTAATCAGCATTCCTGCAGGTATTGCCATAATAAAATAAGCAAAGAATACAGAAGTATCAATTAAAGTAGATTGACGATTGTTTAATTCACACGCTTTTTTCAAGTGCGGAATCAAAACAGAATCTAAGTTGTGGGCCATTCCCCAAAGAAAAAATAGGCAGGTAACAAGAATGAAAGGCAAAAGATATTGATTTCCTTTTCCGCCTTCTGTCGGCACTTCGTGTTGATCACCAGCTTGGTTTGTAATTTGCATTGTTTAGATAGTTTTTTGTTATTTTTTAGGTTCAAAGTGACAGAGAGACAAAGGCTCAAAGTTTTTTTAAACTCATGTCTCTTTGGTGTTGTTTTTTATTAAAGGTCAAGTGGCAAAAAAATCATAGGTTCAAAGTGTAGAAACCTCTGTCACTTTGCAACTTTGTCTCTTTGTCACTTTAAGAAAAATTATTTTTTCTTCACTAAAAGTAAATGATCACATACCAAAACGACTTCACCGCGTTGGTTGATGATTTCTACATGTTCTGTTACGGTTCCCATTTCTGGATTTTTGGCTTCTCCTTTTTCAGAAATCGTAATTTCAGAGTGAATGGTGTCGCCGATATGAACGGGTTTTACAAAACGCATTTTGTCGTAACCTCTAGAAAAAGCTTCTGGATTTATTTCTGAAGCAGTTAATCCGATTCCGATCGCAAAAACCATCGTTCCGTGAGCGATTCTTTGTCCGAAAGGTTGTGTTTTACACCATTCTTCGTCCATGTGGTGCGGGAAGAAATCCCCGGTGTGTCCGGCGTGAACTACGAAGTCAGTTTCTGTGATTGTTCTGCCTAATGTTACTCGTTTGTCGTCGATTTGATAATCTTCGAAAAAAGTAGATTTAAAATACATAATCTTGATATTTTTATCCGTCTTGCTCTTTCAAATTAATGCTAAAAAACACGTTTGTTTTGAAGAGGACTGAAATTTGTTTTTTTGGTTTTGAAATATAGTGTTTTAATTACACTTCATCAAAAGAAATCCCACCGTTTTTACTGCTGGCGTAACAAGCCTCCACAACTTTCATTGTTCCTAAAACATCTTGAACGCTGGCAGATAATATTGAATCAGAACCCTCTTTGTAACGCATCAGATTAGACATTGCACCAATAAAAGCTTCTGGAAACCAAGAACCTTCTAATTTTACTTCTGTCCATTCGTATTCATTTTCATTATCTTTTTTTGGCAGCGCGTACTCAAAAACGTCAGGAAGACCGTCAGGATAATTCATTAACAGACCCATTTTTGCTTTAACAGCGCCTTTTGTTCCTTCCCATTTGATGTAGCTTTCTTCATGCTTTGGACCAAAATGATGATCATGATTCGTATTGATCACAACATGTTTATCTTCGCCATAATCAAGAATAATTGTAGATCGGCTTGAAGATAGTTTCTTAAGCGGATGTTTAGCCGTTTTTGCCAATACACTTTTCGGATTTCCCAGAAAAGATCTAATGCAGTCAATGTAATGCACACTGTGAAAAAGAATCTCCAATCTCGGATGTTCTTTAATTAAAGGAAATAATTCCCAAGGCGTATTTACGGTAACTTTAAATTCTAAATCGTATAATTCGCCGATAATGCCCTGATCGATTAAATATCTGGCTGCACTTACAAAAGAAGCAAAACGCAATTGAAAGTTGATTGCAGCAACCAAATTTTTTCTTTCGCAGACTTCTACAATTTCACGAGCCTGAGCCAAATCATTTCCCATTGGTTTCTGAATCAAAACTGTAGCTCCGTCTGGCAATTGTTCTAAAATTTCGATGTATTGATCAGGTAAAACGGTAATATCATAAACAGCGTTTGAAGGCGCATTTTTAACCGCATCAGCAACACTTTCAAAAACATGATCGATTTTGAATTGTTTCTGTAAATCGTATGCTTTCGAAATCGTTCTGTTGGTAATACCAAAAACTTTAAAACCAGCCATTTCGTAAGCAGGAAGATGCGCATCTTTTACAATACCGCTCGCTCCAATAATTACAATGGGCTGTTCTGTTTGGGGAAGTAAAGGTTTATAGGGAATATTCATTTGTTCTATATTTTGAAATTAAGTCTGCCAAGTTTAATTTTTGACAGAGCTGTGTAATGTTGTTCCTTGACTTAATTCTCTAATTTTTTTCTGAGTTTCTTCTAAAAGTATTGCTGATGGAATATCCGTTTCAATGGCTTTTAAAACAGTGCCGTCAATCAGTTCGGCTACTTTTGGCCAGATTGGTGTTTGAGGCAGTGTTAATGCATTTTCATGAAGCATTTCCAGTTTATGATAAAACGGAATCAAAGTATTGATTTCTGCATCTTTCCAAGTTGATTTTCTGCATCCGATGCCGCCTTCTGTGGTCAATAATTTGTCGCTTTCTGGCGTTGTGGCAAAACGTAAAAAATCGTAAGCCAGTTTTTTGTGTTTGCTTCCAGAGCCTATGGTATACAGCCAATAAACATTTAAAGAAGCCGTTTTATGACCAGGATCGGATGGGAGAGAAGTGATGTCGATTTTTCCCTTCACTTTCGATTCTTCAATTACTTCTGCCATAGAAGCAAATCCGAACCAGTTGATTGCCATTGCAGCTTGTCCTTCGGCGAAAGCCAAACCTGCTTCAACCGAACCAAATTCTCTCGATTTTGGATGAACCGCATTTTTGTCATTGACCATTTTTCGATAAAAATCCAATGCTTTTATCGCTGCTTCATTATGAATGTCAATCTGATTTTTTTTGTTTAATAAAGAACCGCCGCGTGTCCATAATTGCAGACAAAAGTCAAAAACCATGTTGTGTCCGTCTGGATAATTGGCAAAAACAGCACCGTATAAATTTTGTTCGGGACGATTAAAAAATGTGCCTATTTCTGCGAATTCCTGCCATGTTTTTGGTGTAGCAAGTTCATAACCAAACTGCTTTTTAAAATTCTCTTTCTCTGTTTCGTTTTCGAACAAATCTTTTCGGTAAATCAGACATTCAGGCCCGTCGTGAAACGGAAGTCCAAAAATACCGTTACTCAGCTTTTGTAAATGTAAAAGCGATTTATGCCATCCAAAAGGATAATTTTCAGGTGGATTTTCTCCAATTAAGGAAAACAAATTTAGAACCGCATTTTCGTTTGCAGCATCAAAAATCCAATCGGTATTGATATGAGCAATATCCCATTTTCCTTCTTTTAGACCTTTTTCTGAAATTGTAGTTTCATATAAATCATGAAGTTCTAAGGCAACCATTTCTGCTTCCATTTTTATGTTGTTTTGAAGACAGAAAGCATCCCACAATTTTTGAATTGTACTTTCGAAAGGATCGAATTTACGAACAGCGATTCTAATTTTTTCCATTAACAGTCAATAAATTCTTTAATAATTTTCTCGTTGTCCTGACCCAGTTTTGGAGAACCTTTTCCAGAAGTCAGATATTCGCCGTCAATTTTTATCGGACAGCGTGTTGTTTTATAAGTATAGCCATCCAACATTTCGACTTGCTGTGTAAAATCCAAAACCTTAAATCCATCTTCTGCAAATAACTGCTGATAGTTTAAAACTCCTGCGCACCAGATGTCGGCTGGTTCTAAAATATCTAACCAAAACTGTGTTTCCTGTGTTTGCAGATGATCGGCAAGAATATTTTTGATTTCGTCTCTAAGCGTAAATTTATTTTCCGGGAAAGCCAATAAAGCATCACATTTTAGCAAAGAAGCCAAAACAGGAATGGAACCCATTGCTAAGGCTAAATAACCGTTTTGGGTTTTGTAAATTCCATATGGCGCGCCCAAATAAGCGTGTGCGTTATTGGTTTTAGTTCGAACAGGCAATTCGCCTCCATCATTAAAATAAGTCGTAATCGTTTCAAACTGAAAATCAAAAGCAGATTCCAGCATACTCACTTGAATTTGTGCGCCAATGTTATGAGTTGCTTTTCGGTATAAAGCAGCTAAAATTCCTTGCGCTAAATGAGCTCCGGCAAGCATATCTACAATCGACAATCCCATTGGAACTGGTCCATCTTCTTGATTACCGCTCAGCCAAGTTAAAGCGGTTAAAGATTGTAAAAGCAAATCCTGACCCGGTAAATCCTTTAAATCTGGATGTTCTCCAAAACCTGAAATTGCCCCATAAATTACATTTGGATTAATGCTTTTTACGTCTTCATAACTTAAACCAATGCGTTCCATTACTCCAGGTCTGAAATTATGCATGACAACATCTGCTTTGGCTAATAATTTTTTTAGTTTTTGAAGTTCCTCTGGCTGTTTAAAATCAATCGCAAAAGATTCTTTGTTTCTGTTGATGGTATGAAAAACAGACGATTCGCCGTTCATAATCAAATCAGAAGTATATAAAGTACGGCAGATATCTCCCGTTCCCGGTTTTTCAATTTTTATTACGCGCGCTCCCAAATCTGCCAAACGCAAACTCGCTGACGGCCCCGAAAGAAACTGACTGAAATCTATAATTAAATAATCTTCTAATGGTTTCATTTTTTCTGTTTAACCGTTTATTATGGTTTATTTGTTTAATCGTTTTATTCAACAATTAAAAATCTAATTTGATCTGCTCAAATCATTTTAAATCTGCGCGAAATACTTTTTTTGCGTATAAATTTTGTCACGCAGATTTATTTAGATTAAAGCAGATTAGGCTGATTTTAATCTAAACTGATGAATAATAAATTTTAGCTTATTGTTGAATAAACTCTTTATGTATTACTAAATTATCTTGTCCTACTTTTGGAGCGGCTTTTTCGCTTAATAAAATTTCACCGTCTAACTGAATCGGACTTCTGGTGGTTACCAAAGTTTCGCCTTCGGTATTTTTTACGGTTTGTTTTAGGTGTAATTCAGTTACAAAAGGCTGATTGTCCAGTTCTTCGTAATTGAAAACTTTTCCGCACCAAATACCTTCTTTCTGCAAGATTTCAATCCAATAATCAGAAGTTTGGGTTTGAATTCTTTCGCTCAAAATCGTTCTGATCTCATCTCTTTTTTCAAACCAAAGATGTTTATCTGCAAAGGCATTTAAATCTAAACCTAATGTTTTTCCAATAAAAAGTAAATCGCCCATTGCTAGAGATAAATAACCGTCTTGTGTTTGATAAACTCCGTAAGGCGCACTTAAAAAAGCATGTGCACTTCCTTTAATATCACCACGTTCAGGCAATTGACCGCCATCATTTAGGAAAGAAGTAATCGCTTCAAATTGCACATCCAAAATAGATTCCAGCAGACTAACTTCTACCAAAACTCCTTTTTTGGTTTTAGCTCTTTTTAGAAGTGCGGCTAAAATTCCCTGTACAAAATGATTCCCGCACATTAAATCGGCTACAGCCAAACCAAACGGAACTGGGCCTTGACTTTTGCGTCCGCTTAACCAGCTTAATCCGGAAAGCGATTGTAACAATAAATCTTGTCCCGGTTTTTTTGCCCACGGACCTTCATTTCCATAACCTGTAATGGTTCCGTAAATAATCTGTGGATTAATAGCCAAAGCATTTTCAAAATCTAAACCGATTTTTTCCATTACTCCGGGTCTAAAATTATGCGTCATAATATCAGCCTTTTGGATTAGTTTTTTAATCAAAACCAAATCGTCTGGATTTTTCAAATCGGCTGCAAAAGATTCTTTATTTCTGTTAATCGTATGAAATAGTAAACTGCTGTCGTCTACAAATAAATCTTTTATGCTCAATTGTCTGCAGGCTTCACCTTTTACAGGACGCTCGATTTTGATGACGCGTGCACCCAAATCAGCCAGTTTTAATCCAGCCGAGGGTCCTGCTAAAAACTGACAGAATTCCAGAACAATTAATCCTTCTAAAGGTCTCATATGGTCTGGATTTTTAGAGATTCCGCGTAAAGCGAATTCATTTCTTCCAATACTTTTAATTCATCTCCGCCATTCATTAAATAATTACGAACCACATCTCCAGCATGATCTTGGAAATACATATGTCCATAATATCTCGGACGAAGGAAAGCGCGCTCTAATGCAGGAAGTGTATTTTTGAAATAATCGTGCGTTACACCATTAATTCGCTCGTTTTTCCAAGCTTGCAAATGACCTGGCTGACCGCCATTATCGGTATAAATATTTTGCTGCACTTGTGATGAACACGTAAATTCAGCATATTTTATGGCAGTTTCAATATGTTGGCTGAATGAAGAAACCGCTAATCCAGTGCCGCCCAAAGAAGAAATCATTGGATTGTCATTCAAACTTACTAAATCGTAAAAATGTAAAAGTTTACGGCTGTAGCCAATACGAGAATAATTAGAATAACCGTAAGCAAATGGGCAATAGGCAATTTCGTCTGAATTAACCATTGCTTCGTAAACTTGTATAGGATTTCTATTAAAGTTAGCTGGATCAATTAACTGAGCCAGTTCTCTAAACATTTGAAGTGCTTTGATTCCTGTAGTTTCAGAAATCACTTTTTCTTCTGAAAGAAAAGGAGCTTCGCCCAAACTACAGCAAAACATATAAAAACTCATTAAAACATCTACCGGAATTCCAGCGAAAGCGACTAAGCCTTTTTTCGCTAAAGCCAATAAATCGTCATAAGTTTTTGGAACTTCTAAATTATTTTTTTCTAAAAGATCCAAGCGGGCAGAGGCAACCGGAGTTGCAGCGTCGATTGGAAGCGCCCATAATTTATCATGAAAAACATAACTTTCGTACGATTTTCCAACAGTATTATTTTCTTGATCTTTAATATATTCGTTTGATAAATAATCAGATAACGGAAGAATCGCTTTGGTCTGCGCTCCAAAACCTGTCCAAGGATGATCGATTACCAATAAATCGAATCTTTTGGCTAAGTCTTCGATAGAAGCATCTGCAAATTCTTGTAAACTTCTTTTCTCCCAAGAAATTTCAACATCAGGATGTAATTCTGTAAAACGCTGCGATGTAGCAACCATTGGAAGCAAACCTCTTGTATGGTTCCAAGTTATGCCTTTTAATTTTATCATTTGGATATAGGAATTTTGAGTAGTGAAATCGATTGAAATAATAAATGTAAAATTTACAATTACAAAAGTAGAAATAAGATTTAAATGCACAAGAAATCCTTTCTTTTTAAGAAATCTTTTTTACATAAATCGATAATTAGTGATATAATTTTTACAAACGATCTAAAAAATGTTATAAAAATTTAAAGTTTAGTTATTTTAAGAATAGGAAAACGAAATATCTCTCGGATATTAATTTTTAAAAAGTATTTTTGTAATTGTGATTTTTACATTTATTAATTTTGTTATGTTCTTTTTGAAGAATTTTGAATTGATGAATGAAGAATAACTACAAATTATAAACTAACAACTAAAAATATACGATTATGAAATTAATACGTTTTGGAGAAATCGGAAAAGAGAAACCAGGAGTTTTGATTGGAGAAAAGAGATATGATGTTTCTTCGATTGTAACCGATTTTAACGAAAGTTTCTTTGAAGAAAACGGATTAGAAAAATTACAAAAAGCATTAGAAAGCAATCCAACTTTATCAGAAGTAGATGCTTCAATACGTTTAGGTTCGCCAGTGGCAAGACCTTCAAAAATTATCTGTATTGGATTGAATTATATTGATCACTGTAAAGAAACAAATGCTCCGATTCCGACAGAACCAATTATTTTCTTCAAATCAACAACTTCTTTGTGCGGTCCAGACGATGATTTGATTATTCCAAAAAATAGTGAAAAAACAGACTGGGAAGTAGAATTGGCTTTTATCGTGGGCAAAAAAGCAAGTTATGTTGAAGAAGCAGAAGCTTTAGATTATGTTGCGGGTTACGCTTTATTGAATGATTATAGCGAAAGAGCTTTTCAATTAGAGCGTGGAGGACAATGGGCAAAAGGAAAAGGGAGTGACACTTTTGCGCCTCTTGGACCATTTTTGGCTACAAAAGATGAAGTCGCAGATGTGGACAATTTAAAGATGTGGCTGACGGTAAACGGTAAAAAATACCAAGATAGTAATACACTAAATCTAGTTTTCAAGATTCCTTATTTGGTACATTATTTAAGTCAG
The DNA here is from genome assembly GCF_030378165.1 of Flavobacterium panacagri. NCBI lineage: Bacteria > Pseudomonadati > Bacteroidota > Flavobacteriia > Flavobacteriales > Flavobacteriaceae > Flavobacterium > Flavobacterium panacagri. The sequence continues at coordinate 4,798,006 of NZ_CP119766.1, read as the reverse complement.
TTTATGACTTTGCTTCCGGGTGATATTATCAGTACAGGAACGCCTCCGGGAGTTGGTTTAGGAATTAAACCAGATCCGATTTATATTAAAGCTGGCGATGTTGTTGAATTAGGAATTGAAGGTTTAGGAACAAGTAAACAAAAGGCTGTAGCATATCAAAAATAAAAATTAAGAAAGTATAAAATGAAATATATAGTTTGCGAAAAACCGCAGGAATTTTTACTAAAAGAAACCAGTATTCCGGAACCAAAAGAAGGTGAAGTTTTATTGAAAATTAAAAGAATCGGAATCTGTGGAACTGATATCCATGCTTTTGGTGGGACTCAGCCTTATTTTGAATATCCAAGAATTTTAGGTCACGAATTAGCAGCTGAATATGTAAAAGGAAATGCAGAAGGTTTTAAACCAGGTGATAAGGTAACTTTTATTCCGTATTTCAACTGCGGAAAATGTGTGGCTTGTAGAAACGGACTAACAAATTGCTGTGTAAATATTAAAGTTTTCGGCGTTCATATTGATGGCGGAATGGCAGAATATGTGTCGATTCCAGAACAATATTTATTGCACGGTCAAGGTTTAGATTATGATGAATTGGCTTTGGTTGAGCCTTTGGCAATTGCAGCGCATGGCGTTAGAAGAGCAACTGTAAAACCGACAGATACCGTTTTAGTAATGGGAGCAGGACCAATTGGAATTGGTTTGATTCAGTTTGCTAAAATTGCTGGAGCAAAAGTAATCGTAATGGATATCAACGATTACAGATTAAATTTCTGTAAAACAGAACTAAATGCTGATGAAACGATTAATCCGTTGAACGATGATGTTGCTCAAAAATTAGCTGAATTGACAAACGGTGATATGGCGAATGTGGTTATTGATGCTACTGGAAATCAGAAAGTAATGAATAGCGCTTTTAATTATATTTCGCATGGCGGAAGATTTGTTTTGGTCGGACTTCAAAAAGGAGAATTAAGTTTTAGTCATCCCGATTTTCACAAAAGAGAATCGACTTTAATGAGCAGCCGAAATGCAACAATCGAAGATTTCGAATATGTGATGAAATGTTTGAAAGAAGGAAAAATCGATCCGAAGAAATACATTACGCACAGAACTAGTTTTGATGAAATGATTACTGATTTTGGGAATTTGATTGACCCTAAAAATAATGTAATTAAGGCGTTGATTGAAATAGAATAATTTTTTTAAAACACATAGAAACATAGATTTTTTTGTTTCTTGAAAGAGAATAGAAAGAAACTAGTTTCTAAAACATAGAACTATGTGAATTAATGCAAGTGAAACGCCTTTATGCGGTTCCAAAACTATGTTTTTATGTGTTTAAAAATGAATCTTAAATAACCACAAAAATGGATTTAAACTTAAAAAACAAAATAGTTGTCGTTTCTGGTTCGGCTGGAAAAGAAGGCAGTATTGGAGAAACAATCATTAATAGATTGGCAGATGAAGGCGCAATTCCGGTTTTAGTTGACAGAAATGCAAGAGGTTTCGAATACGTGGAAAGACTTCAGAAAAGAGGAGTTAATTCTTTATTTGTACAGACTGACGTAACCGACCCTGTTGCAATAGAAAATGCTGTAAAAGTAATCGGAGCAAAATATGGAAGAATTGATGCTATAATTAATAATGTTGGCGTGAATGACGGTGCAGGATTAGATTCAAGCTACGAGGATTTTATGAATTCTTTGAAATTGAATGTGGTAAGTTATTTTTTATTGGCTAAATATTCGCTTCCATTTTTAAAAGAATCAAAAGGAAATATTTTAAATATTTGTTCAAAAGTGGCTTTAACAGGTCAGGGCGGCACTTCTGGTTACGCTGCTGCGAAAGGTGGAGTTTTGGGCTTAACTAGAGAATGGGCAGTAGATTTGATTCAGTACGGAATTCGTTCAAATGCGATTATTATTGCTGAAAGTTATACACCTGCTTACGAAGATTGGATTAAAACTTTGCCAGATGGAGAGGCAGTTTTGAAAAAAATTAGTAAAACGATTCCATTAGAAAGCCGAATGACCAAAACAGAAGAAATTGCAGATACGGCCCTTTTCATTATTTCTGAAAAATCATCGCATACTACGGGACAATTTGTTTTTGTGGATGGAGGTTACGTACATTTAGACCGCGCTTTAATCAGCGATGTTAATTAAAAAGTTATGAGTAAAAGAATAGATTCCCATCAGCATTTTTGGATATTTGACCCAGTTAGAGACAGCTGGATTGATGAAACGATGCAAAATATCCAAAGAAATTTTCTTCCGGAAGATTTACAGCCGCTATTAAACGTCAATCAATTTGAAGGTTGTGTAGCAGTTCAGGCAAGCCAATCAGAAGAAGAAACTGAATTTTTATTGGATTTGGCTTCTAAAAATGATTTCATAAAAGCAGTTGTAGGCTGGATCGATTTGAGAAATGAAAACATTGAAGAACGTTTACAATTCTTTTCAGATCAAAAAAAACTGAAAGGTTTCAGACATGTTGTGCAAGGAGAACCAGATGATTTTATGTCCGGAACAGAATTCAGAAGAGGAATCACAGCTTTAAAATTCTTCAATTATACTTATGATATATTGATTTTTGAACGTCAATTACCAGCTGCAATAAGTTTGGTAAAAGATTTTCCAGACCAAAAATTTGTAATTGATCATATTGCAAAACCGGATATTAAATCAGGGAGCATTGATTCTTGGAAAAGCGGCATTGAAGAAATCGCAAAGTATGACAACGTTTGGTGTAAAATCTCAGGAATGGTCACAGAAGCCGATTGGAAAAACTGGAAACGAGAAGATTTAAAGCCCTATTTAGATGTAATTTTTGAAAACTTTTCAGTTGATAAATTAATGTATGGTTCAGATTGGCCAGTTCTCAATGTTGCTTCGGATTATAATGAAGTGGTTAGAACTTTAGAAGATTATATTTCGAAGTTTTCTATTGAAGACCAGAATAAGATTTGGTTTGAGAATGCGAATGCGTTTTATGATCTAAATAAATAGAGAATTTAAAAAAGCGTAAATTTAATATTTACGCTTTTTTTTTCTTCCTATTTGTCAAAGTTTAAAACATTGACAAAGATTCTACTCGCAAACTTGTCTACTATAGCCCGTGGTTTCAACCACGGGAACACAATACAGGCCGTTACAATATTGCGTTCCAGTGGTTGAAACCACGGGGTATATTTGAAAATTGGACTTCACTCGAAATGGCAAAAAAATTTCTAATTCTTCAAAACATTATTTTCCGGAGCCCATTTCTTCTGCCATTCTGGATATTTTTTCAACGCCTTTTCAGGTTTATCCGTATACCACGCATAACCCGTTCTTCTTTCACGGCTTACTTCAGCTAGAGAATATAAAAACTCGCTGTCACGATCAGAGAACAAAGGTCTATGTGTTTTTAGTTCATAGTAACGAGTCCAGATTGGCGGTGCTGTTGGGTCGTTTACGATTCTTACGTCATTTTTGATTTTCTTGTATTTGGATTCCATTTCTTCAGCTGCAAAACTTTCAACTCTGGTATTGTAGATTTTAGAATCCTGAAACCATTTTACTGCACCTTGTACGGCATTAATAATCTTTTCATTCGGATTATCAATATCCATTAAAAACAAAACTACATCAACACTTTCTGCATTACAGATGCTTGGCGGTTCAAATTTACGCGCCCAAGCAGGTTCAAGTGTTATTTCGTCGTGTTGCTGGCACCAAGCGGTTAATTCTCCGTTGTCTTTAATCTGCATTTTTAAAATACACTCTAGTCCTTTTTGATATGCGGTGGCTACTTTTTTTCTAGTTTTGGCATCAATAAAAGCATAATCAGGATCATTGTTTACAATCTTTTTTAAGAGATTCATAATTCCCATATAGGCTCCGTCATTAAAGGTAATATGGCGACTATAGCCTTTTTCGAGCGGATAATATTGTGGCCAGCCTCCGTTTGAATATTGTGCTTTTATAGTGAAATTAATACCTCGTAGACACCCATCTTTATATCTTGGATCTTTGCTAAGTGTATAAACCTGCGCCAGATAATGAATATGAGTGTAAGTTGTTTCATTATCAAAGGTCGTATGCTCAATGTATTTCGTTTTGACTACACTATCAATTTGTTGTGTTGTCAAAATAGCTTTCATATCATAATTTTTAGGCCAGCCTCCATTATCACGTTGGAAATACAGAATATTATCGGCAATTTTCGTATAATCCGTTTCGGCATATTTCGGCTGATTCGGAATCGGATTTATGATATTGGTTTTGTCTTTGATAAAATACCAATGATTGGTGCCGTCTGTAAAAGGTTTTGTACTGATCTCGCTGTTTGTCTGTGCATTTGAATACAAAAATGAAAAGACACAAAACGCTGATGCCAATAATTTCGAGCTGTTTATGGAATTGAACATAAAATCTCCGTTTTAAAATTTAACAGCTTTCTTAGGAACAGTTTTATCGACAGTAGTAGTTTTTGATAAATTAGAACCGCTTAAATCGATATTTTTACTGGCTTCTCCTGCAATTGTAATGGTATTTGAAGAGGAAGGATTAAATGCTACATTTTTTAAAGAAAGGTTTTGTGCATTGTAAATCTCAAATGCATTTTTAGCTTCAATATCTAATTGTAAGTTATTTAATTTTATTCCTTTAGCGTCAATAATCGAAAACCCTTTTTCAGCTTTGGCGATTAAGTTTGTGATTTCAATATTTTCTAAATTCATTTCTGGAAGACCTTGTAAAAATACGGCTTGCTGGGCACCTTTGATAGTGATATTTTTAATCGAAATGTTTTTAAACTGAGGAGTTTCAACTGTCACAGGCATCGCCTTGTTGACCACTTTGTCTCCGCCTTCTTCTAATGTTTCGGCAATCGATTTTCCTCCGTAATACAAATTAAACGAGATAGCCTGTGATGGAATATCAGTCATAAACACATCCGAAATAAAGATGTTTTCTACGACACCACCTCTTCCGCGGGCACTTTTAAAACGCAGACCTACATCTGTTCCCATAAAAGTACAATTCGATACGTGAAGATTTTTTACACCACCAGACATTTCACTTCCAACCGTAACACCGCCGTGACCGTGATACACAATGTTATTTCTCACAATGATGTTTTCGCAAGGAACACCTCTTTCACGTCCGTCTTTATCTTTTCCGGATTTAATGCAGATTGCATCATCTCCTACATCAAAACTTGAATTTTCAACTAATACGTTTTTACAGCATTCCACATCAAGACCGTCTCCGTTTTGAGAATACCAAGGATTGCGAACACTTACATTTCGAACAATCAAATCTTCCACCATAAAAGGATGGATATTCCAAGCTGGCGAATTTTGAAAAACAGGGCCGTCAAATAAAACCCTTTTACTATTTTGAATGCTTACCATTACCGGACGAAGAAAATCATGAATGGTTTCAAATTCTTCTTTTGTTTTTAAATCCGGACGTACATTTTGGTCAGCACCTTTAGAAGCATTCATAAAAACCTCTGATGGATACCAGCTTGTTTTGTCTTTATTTAAAACACCGCCTCTTGCAATAACTTCTTTCCACTGGCTATCTGTCACTTTGCTTTTCTTAACCTGTCTCCATACTTCTCCAGAACCATCCCAAACTCCAGTTCCAGTAAAAGCAATATTTTCAAGGTTTTTACCATAAATAGGAGAGATGCAACGCCAAGTATTCAAACCTTCAAAATTGGTTTCTACTAAAGGATATAAAGTTTTGTCTGGAGAAAATTTTATCAGAGCACCTCTTTCTGCATGCAGCTCAATATTACTTTTTAATATAATCGGTCCTGTAAGCCAAATCCCAGGTGGAATAATTAGCTTTCCTCCACCTTTTTTTGAAAGTGCCTCAATAGCATCAGCAAATGCTTTAGTATTTAAAATATAACCTCCGTTTACAGCACCGTAATCTTTTAAGTTTACAGTATTGTTAGGAATAACAGGCTCATTAATTTTAGACATTTTAAACTCAATGTTTTGATAAGCACCATTTGAGGTATTTTGAGCAGTAAGGTTTTTAGAACTCAAACACATCATGATAGCGAGTGCAAGAGAAGCAAATTGTAGTCGGTTGATTTTCATTGTTAGTAATTTTTTTGGTGTTTATTTTATTTATATGAAAATTTAAGTTCTTATAAATAATAATCTTTAAATGTAATCGATTACACAAATCTATTAAAAAAATAATACGAAATAGTAGTTTTAGCCAGTTTATCACAGATTTTTTATGAATTTAACTTTTTCTATTTATAAAATCATAAGATAGTGAAAAGTGAGTTTTTAAAGAATCCCGACTTAAAGTCAATATTACAGGAGGGTACAGGATGCTTGTGATTTTATATTCTTTTAAATTGTCCCTGTTATTTGGTAAAAGTGTTAAAAATACAATTATTTGTAAAAATTATAGCGCTTTAAATAAATGCCTCATAATTTTAGCTTAAGAAAAAAATCAATACTATAAATAATGCGTTTAATTCCTTTCAACAAATTACTGGTCGTTTTTTTACTGATATTCTCGTTTTCGGCAAGTGGAGCTGAAATCTGGGTTTCACCATCAGGAAAAGATTCGAACATCGGAACAAAATCAAACCCGTTGGCAACGATTCACATGGCAATGCGAAAAGCTAGAGAACTTCGTCGCTTAAAAGATCCATCGATAAAAGACGGAATCCGAATCATAGTAATGAATGGAACGTATTATTTAAGCGAACCTTTGTTTGTTCGCCCTGAAGATTCAGGAACAGCAGAAAGTCCAACAACAATTCAAGCCGATATAAATGCTAAACCAATTATAAATGGTGGAATCGAAATTAAAAACTGGACAAAATCGACAACCGTTATCAACGGATTGAAAAAAGGCGCCGTTTGGGTGGCCGATGCTCCTAAAAAAGCAGGAAGTCTGATTGATTACAGACAATTATGGGTAGATGGTAAAAAAGCCGTAAGAGCCAAAAATACTGCTGGAACTACAATGGAGCGTATTTTATCGTGGAATCACGAGGAACAAACCTGCTGGATTCCGTTTAAAGATAAGTCGGTTAAGTTTGAGCCGGGAATGGAAATGTTTATTGTACAATGGTGGTCAAATGCCAATCTTCGCATCAAAAATATTGAAGTGCAAAAAGACAGCGCCAAACTTTCGTTTGAAGAACCAGAAAGCCGTATTCAAAGCGAACACCCTTGGCCAGCGCCATGGATTTCTAAAAATAATGGAAACTCAGCTTATTTCTTAAACAATGCTTTTTCACTTTTAAACGAGCCTGGGGAATGGTATTTGGACAAGAAAAATGCTAAAATCTATTATGTTCCGAGAGCTGGAGAAGAGATTAATTCGGTTACCGTTACAGCTCCAGTTTTAGAAAATCTTGTAGAAGTAAAAGGAACAATCGATTCTCCTGTTCATCATTTTCAGTTTAAAGGAATTTCGTTTCAGTACAGCAACTGGCTTCGCCCTTCTCAGCAAGGTCATGTGCCGTTGCAATCCGGTTTATATTTGTTAGACGCTTATAAATTAAAAGTTCCTGGAACGCCAAATCAGGCGAGTTTAGAAAATCAAGCTTGGGTTGGAAGGCCTCGCGCTGCGGTTGAAGTAAATTATGCTAATAATATTCAGTTTGAATCTTGTCGTTTTGAGCATTTGGCTTCAACTGGTTTAGATTTAAGTAAAGGAACAAATCACAATACCGTAAAAGGAAATTTATTTAAAGATATTGGCGGAAGTGCCATCAATGTTGGAATTTTCTCTGAAGAAGCTTTTGAAGCACATTTGCCTTTAATCATAAAAGATGAAAGAGAAATGTGTTCTGATGAAGTGATTTCAGATAATTTGATTACAAACGTAACCAATGAAGATTGGGGAACGCTGGGAATCAGCGCTGGTTTTGTTCGAAATATTACGATTGAACACAACGAAATTTCGGATGTATCGTATTCTGGAATGGCAATGGGCTGGGGTTGGACACATACGCCAAACGTGATGCAGAACAATAAAATTCTAGGAAATAAAATTCATCATTATGCCAAACATTTACATGATGTAGCGGGAATTTATACACTTTCGGCTCAGCCAAACAGCCGAATTGAAGAAAATTATATTGATAAGGTTTACAACAGTCCGTATGCACACGATCCGTTTTTATGGCTGTATTTGTATACTGATGAAGGAAGTGAAGGTTTTACGATTAAAAACAACTGGATTGCCGAAAAGAAAATCCTTAAAAACCATAATGGACCAAAAGGAAATATCTGGGAACACAATGATCCATATGTAAGCACCAAAATAAAAGATGCAGCCGGAATTAGAGAACCGTATAAAGATTTAGAAAAAGAAGTTGTAATCGACGAAAAATGGGGATTGCAAGAAATGCCAAAACCGTATGCAATTGAATTGATTGGTTCTGATTTTGATATCGAAAAAATCAAATCAACTTTAACGGGATTTAGAATCGTTGGTCAGGAATTGTACCAATGGAAAAATCATTTGGTTATTTACGGAAAGATGAATCAACCCGAAAGAACAAAACGAAAACTGGCAGGCGCTTTTCCTTCTTTAGAAATTAAAATCTATGAAGATTTGGTTTACGATTTCCAAAATTTCGAAAGATGTAAAGACTCAAAACCAGCATCAGATTGGGAAAATGTGGTTTTAACAGCCAATCTTCCTGTAGATGAAAAATTGCAAAAAGAATATGTGGAGTATCATAAAACGCAATTCGAAAAATGGCCAGAAGTTGCCAAAGGTTTCTGTAATGCCGATTTTCAGCAATTGCAGGTTTTCAAAAAAGACAGACAATTAATTTTGGTAATCAGTATTCCGAAAGGGGAAAATTTGGATAAATTAAATCCAAAAACCACCCAAAATAATCCAAGAGTTGACGATTGGAACGCCTTAATGAAAAAATACCAATCTGGAATTGAAGGTGCAAAACCAGATGAAACTTGGATTTTCTTGAATAAAGTAGAAACGAAATAAAAGAGAAATAGCCACGACTCGAGCGATAGCGAACAGGCGAAGCAATTCACGAATTATTATTTGAAAATCTTTACGATTATTTTTTCGAATAATTCGAATTAATATTACATCCAGATTGTAAAAAAATAATTCGTGAATTCGTGGCTAAAAAAAAATAACTATCAAAAACCTAAAATAACTACCAATGTTAAAAATAGCCATTCTGGGACTTGGAGAAGGACGAAGCACAATGTCGGCTGCTATAGAAAGTTCAAAACTAGAACTCGTTAAAATATGCGATCGAAACGAAGAATTGTGTAAACAAAGAGCAAAAGAATTCGATTTTCATTCGTACACCACCAATTATGATGATTTATTGAATGATGCATCAATTGATATTATCGCGATTTATACACCAGATCATCTTCATGCTCAACATGTAAAACAAGCTTTACTGCACGGAAAACATGTCGTATGTACAAAACCTTTTATTGATGACCTTTCGGATGCCAAAGAGCTGTTAGAATTAAGCAAATCGACTGGAAAGAAAGTTTTTATTGGTCAAAGTTCCCGTTTCTTCGAACCAGCAAAAAGACAAAGAGCCGATTATGAAGCAGGTTTAATTGGGGATTTAATCACAATCGAAGCGCAATATCACGCTGATCACAGATGGTTTTTAAAGAAAGAATGGTCGCTTTTGCAATCGTTTAAATGGTTGTACGGAGGTTTGAGTCATCCCGTTGATTTTATCAGATGGTATCTTCCAAATATCGAAGAAGTGATGGGGTACGGAATGATTAGCAGTAACGGAAAAAATGCTGGATTAAAAAATGAAGATACTATGCATTTTATCTTCAAAGCAACTGATGGAAGAATTGCACGTGTGAGTGGTGTTTACACTTCACCAACACAGCCAGCGCAACGTGACAGCGGCATGAGCACAATTTTAAGAGCAACAGAAGGAGCAAGCCAGGCCGATTATCATGAATTGCGTTATGCCGTTACAGATAAAACTGGCGAAGAAAAAGTAATTACTTGGGGCGACAGCACGATAAAATATTATTTCCGTTTTGAAGGACAAAGTCATCACGGTGGGGAATATCAGAATTATTTAGAATATTTTACAGATAGTATCGAACAAGGTTTTGAAGCTTATCCAAATATGGAGGAAGGAATTGGAACTGTAGCATTACTTCAGGCTATGGATCGATCTTTGCAAAGTGGCGCACCAGTTAAAATTGCAGATATTCTTAACGAATACGGGCTATGAACAGTATCTACGATAAACTAACCACGCTCGATTTTGTAATTGTTGCGGGTTATTTAGTGGCTTTATTAGTCATTGGATATGTGGTAAGTATGAAACAGAGAAAGAAAAACGAAACGCTTTTTCTAGCCGGAAACTCATTAAACTGGTACAGCATCGGGTTTAATATGTGGGGAACCAACGTTGGGCCTTCGTCATTATTGGCTTTTGCGAGTATTGGTTACGCGACGGGAATTGTAGCAGGAAATTTCGAATGGTATGCTTTTGTGTTTTTACTGCTTTTAGCAATGGTTTTTGCGCCAAGATATATTGCAAGTAAAGTAAGTACGATGCCCGAATATATGGGAAAACGCTACGGCGACAGTACGCAGAATATTTTGGCTTGGTATGCTTTGGTAAAAATATTAGTAAGCTGGTTGTCTTTAGGATTATTCAGTGGAGGCGTTTTAGTTCGTCAGATTCTGGGAATTCCGATGTGGCAGAGCGTTACGGTTTTAGTGATTTTTTCTGGAATTTTTACTTTCGCAGGAGGATTAAAAGCAATTGCTAAAGTGAATGTTTTTCAGATGATTCTGCTGATTGTCGTTTCATTAACTCTTTCCTTTTTAGGTTTACAAAAGTTAGGCGGAATTGATGTTTTAATAGCCAAAACTCCTTCAAATTTTTGGAATTTAGTCCGACCTTCAGATGATGCGCATTATCCATGGCCTGCTATTTTGTTAGGATATCCTGTCGCCGCAGTGGCTTTTTTCTGTACCGATCAATCGATGGTTCAAAGTGTTTTGGGAGCGAAAAACTTAGAACAAGGGCAATTAGGAGTAAACTTTATTGGATGGTTAAAAGTGATGGCGCTTCCGTTATTTATTTTACCTGGAATTTTATGTTATGCGCTATATCCAGAATTAGGAAGCAATTCTGATTTGGCTTATATGACCATGGTTACGAATCTTTTTCCGAGCGGAATGAACGGTTTGGTAATCTGTGTGATGATAGCGGTTTTGGTTGGAACAATTGGTTCTTCTCTAAACGCTTTAAGTACCGTTTTTACCAATGATATTTACGTGAAAAAAATCAACCCAACGGCGACGATTCAAGATCAGATTAAAATAGGTCGTTTCACAATTGCTGCTGGATGTGTTTTTGCGATTCTGATTGCTGTTGCGATTGACAATATCAAAGGACAGAATTTATTCAACATCTTTCAGGCGGTTTTAGGTTTCTTGGCTCCTTCGTTATCTGTTGTTTTTCTTTTGAGTGTTTTCTGGAAACGCACAACCAAAAAAGCGGTAAATGCAACACTTTCTTGGGGTTCGGCTTTTAGTTTGTTTGTTGGGGTTTTATATTTATGGATTTTCCCTGCAGATAAATATCCAGTTTGGCCTCACTTTTTATTGATTTCCTTTTACATTTTTACGGTACTTTTAATTACAGCCGTTATTATTTCTTTAACCGATAAAAATCCTGAAGTGAATGTTTCAAATGAAACGGATATTCCTAAAACCAGTAAAAAAGTAAAACTTTTGTTTGGTTTATTGGGATTGACGATTTTGTTTTTGTATTTTGTTTTTAATGGACATTAATAAATTCAAAGAATTTCAAATATAGCCCGTGGTTTCAACCACGGGAACGCAAAATATAACATTCCGTTTACCAAAATAGGTCTCCCGTGGTTGAAACCACAGGCTATGTTTTGAAAAATGTAAATAAGGCAAGGTTATTTTATGAGTTGCTTCCGGTTTTAACTAGAGGTGTATGTAATTAAGAATAGAAAAAAGGCTTTAGCCAAATTGTACATATTTTGGCTAAAGCCTTTTGAGCTTTATATTTTTTCTCGTCCCGATTTATCGGGACGAAATTAAAACTTAATTTTTAAAATAAAACCTTGTGTCTTTGCGACTTTGTGGCATAAAAAAATTACTCAACCTTCTTTTTCTTCTCCAAATTAGGCAAGAACCCAGTAATAACCCCAATTAACGGCAGGAACGCACAAATCTTAAATACATATTCAATGCTTGTAGTATCAGCAATTTTTCCTAAAACAGCAGAACCTAATCCGCCCATTCCGAAAGCAAATCCGAAGAAAAGACCCGCTACAAGTCCGACTTTTCCAGGCATTAATTCAGTTGCATAAACTAGAATCGCTGAGAATGCGGAAGAAAGAATCAATCCGATAATTACAGATAAAGTTCCAACCCAGAATAAAGAAACGTAAGGTAACATTAAAGTAAACGGAGCAACACCTAAGATAGAAACCCAGATTACGTATTTTCTACCGTATCGATCTCCAATTGGGCCTCCAATTAAAGTTCCTGCCGCAACAGCACCCGAAAACAAGAATAAATAGACTTGCGATTGTTGAATCGTAATGTGGAATTTATCAATAAGGAAGAAAGTATAATAACTTGTAATACTACTCATGTAGAAGTATTTAGAAAAAATCAAAACCAATAAAATAATCAACGAAGCAATTACTCGGTTTTTAGACAAATGATGCGTTTCAATTTTATGAGCCGATTTATTAGCATTTCTTTCAGATAAGTGTGCCGTGTACCAAATTGCAATTTTATACAAGGCAAAAACACCTACTAAGGCAATAATACAAAACCAAGCGATATAAGATTGTCCATGCGGAATTACAATAAACGCTGCTAACAAAGGCCCAATAGCACTCCCGGCATTTCCGCCCAATTGAAAAATAGATTGCGCCAAACCTCTTTTTCCGCCCGAAGCCAAATGCGCTACACGTGAAGATTCAGGATGAAAAATGGAAGATCCGATTCCGATTAAACTAACCGATAATAATAAATTAATAAAGTTGGAAGCAATTGAAACCATAAAAAGGCCAACCATCGTAAAACACATTCCTATGATAAGAGAATATGGTTTAGATTTTTTATCAGTATACATTCCCACAAAAGGCTGAAGGATAGAAGCTACGATTTGGTAGGTAAAAGTGATGATTCCGATTTGAGAGAAACTTAGGTTAAAGTTTTCTTTCAACAGTGGATAAATTGACGGCACTACAGCCTGTAAAAGATCATTAATTAAATGAGAAAAACTGATGATGAATAAGATCGAATAAGTGGTTTTTTTAACTATGTCAGGATTTGCTTTGATAGTGTCCATGAGATATTTTTTGATTTTTAAATTAGGTTAAAAAACAACAGCTGTATTATTTTTTGCAAAGATTAAAAGAATACTAATGTCAGAATTGCTATATTTGGACAATGAATAACCAGATTCGGACATATCGAATGGCGCAGGAACATGGATACAGAGTTGATCCATCAATACCTGTTATTGGTTATACCGAAATGGTAACCAATGAAATGTGTATTTCGCATTCGCATCCGAGAGGACAATTAATTTATGCAACCCGTGGTGTAATGAACGTGGTTGTGGGCAATCATATTTGGGTGGTGAATCCTTTGCAAGGTTTGTGGCTTCCCGGCGGAGTAGAACATCAGGTTACTTTTCAGAAGGATGTTAACTACTATAGTGTTTTTATTGATGCCTCCGCGATGGCAGGATTACCAGAGAAAAGTTTTTCATTTGATATTCCGATGTTTTTAAAACAATTGGTTTTCAAAATTATTTCTTTTGGAATAGATGGAAATTTGACGCCTCTGCAACATAGAATTATATCGGTTTTTTTGGATGAACTGGCTTTAATAGAACCAAGCGCCACTTTCCTTCCAACAACCAATCACGAAAGATTACAAAAAGTAGTCGAACTTTTAATGGATGATGTTGCTAGCAAAAACACAATCGATTATTACGCCGAACTTTCGTTTATGAGTAGTAGAACTTTATCACGTTTATTCATCAAAGAACTGGGAATGAATTTCAGCGACTGGCGAACTCGTTTAAAACTTCTAGAAGCCATAAAACGTTTGGGCGAAAAACAATCCATCAAGGAAATTGCTTTCAACTTGGGTTACGAAACTACAAGTGCTTTTATTTATATGTTTAAAAAGCATTTGGGCAAAACGCCTTCTAACTATATTTTAGAAGATGAAAATGAGAACGATAAATTATCTGCTTAATTCATGAAACTAAAAATAGAACGCGGATGAGACGGATTGACTTCGAAAAGACGCGGATTGATGCGGATTTTTTCTTTTAGTTTATCCAAAATAACACAATCTTTGTCATTTCTGTAAAAGTTACTTATTTCGGTAACGGATTTATCATTTCGATTGGCTTTTTTCCATCAATTCCTTGATGCGGTCTTTCGTGATTATAGTAATATAAATATTGTAATAATTCTTCTTTTAGTTCATCTTGAGAATCAAAATCGGTATCTCTTAATAAATCCTCTTCCAGAGTGCGCCAGAACCTCTCTACTTTTCCGTTTGTCTGCGGACGGTAAGGTCTTGTATATCTATGTACGATCCCAAGTTCAATAAGCATTCTTTCAAAAGGATGGTGGCTTTTTACTTTGCTTGTTTTGATTCCAAATTCAGCACCATTGTCGGATAATATCTCTTCAAATTTTATGTCATAATGGCTGCTTAAGATGTTTAAGCATTTCAGTGAAGCAAACATTACTGTTAAGCTCGTTATATCTGGAACTAATTCAGCCCAGGCAATCCGGGTGTAATCATCAATTACACAGACTAAATAGAGCTTTTTGTTTTCTCCACGAATTATGCTTTTACTTAAATAATGACAATCGATATGACCCAGCTGTCCCATTCTTTCCTTGATTATTTTCTGATGATTCTTTTTAAGCGTCGGAGTTAATCTATTTATTTTATGCCGTTTTAAAATATTATAAACTCCAGAATATGATGGTGTGTGTTTTCCTAATTTGGGATTTAAGATACTACCAATTTCATATTTGTTGTTTCCTTTTTCTCTTAATTCGATTACTTTTTGTTCTATAAAAGGTAAAGGACGTCTGGTTTTGTATTTTGGCCCCCGCTTCTGAGGCAGTAGATCCAGAGATTTTCCACTCTGTTTATAGCGATTATAATACTTTAAGAAACTTTTTCGGCAGGTGTCATTTGCTGTGTAAAAATCCATCGCCTTTTTATAAAGCGGATGAGTTTTATTTTTTACCTGCTCATATTCTTTTATTAAGAAACGATATTTCTCTAAATAGTTCCTCTCTAATGTACAATCTTGACTATTATTTCTCATCGTAACAAAATTTATTAAATTTAAATTTTGTTACCGAAATATCTAACCTTTACAATTTCGACTGAAAGGAGAAATCACACTAGTAATTCTACAAAGATTGGCGACATAAGTTGCGGAATCCCGCGTGTGATTTCTCCTTCGTCGAAATGACAGAAAAAGAGTAAAAAATTAAAATCCGTTTTCATCCGCGTCTTTACGAAGTAAATCCGTCTCATCCGTGTACCATAAAATTCTAACATCATTTTTTTTAATACTAAAAAAGTGATACCCCATAATTTTTCCCTTAAAAAATTATCAAAAAGTATTATTTTTTATGAGATAGCAGGATAGTGCAGGTTGTGAAATGTAAAGATAACACTTATCTTTAGTCCCAAAATAAACTTACTATGCTAAACCGCTTTTCTATTTTTAAGACTTTACTTCTTTTTGTTGCCCTTTTTTCTTGTTCGCTGTCATTTGCACAAGAAAAACCAAAAGAAGCGACATGGATCTGGTATCCAGGAGATTTCGAAGTTTGGTTAAGCAATAAAATGCAGGTTAGACGTACAGAACGTGAAGCCGTATTTCCTCCACTTTGGCAATATTACAGTCCGTATGCTTTGGTTACTTTTCAAACAGAAGTAGATATTCCAAAACCAGACGAAGTGAAAATATTCTCAGAAGGCCCTTTTCAATTGCTTTTAGATGGCGTTCAAATTTACGGACAGCCAAAATCGATTACAGTTCCTGCTGGAAAACATAAAATTTCCTTTAAAGTTTACAATCAGGAAGTGTTGCCGGCTATTTATATTTCTGGTCAATATGTGAAATCTGATGCTTCATGGAAAGTAACTAATGAAGATAAACTTTGGATTGATGAAACCGGAAAAGCACAACAATCTGGTACGCCATGGGTTCCAGTTGGTTCTTGGAATTTTAATTCGCCAGAAAATAAACCTTCTGAATTTAAACTAACAACGAAACCTTTAAGCGCTAAGAAAACAGAAAAAATAGGAGCTGGTCAATTAGTAGATTTTGGAAAAGAGACTTTTGGTTATATAAAGATTCATGGTTTAAAAGGGAAAGGAAAACTAGCATTGTATTATGGAGAATCTCGTGAAGAAGCTTTGGATTCTGCCAAATGCGAAACGTTAGATCATTTATTTTTTGATGGAAAACAATCTGAAACTTACACACATGATGGCTCGAAAGCATTCCGCTATGTTCAGGTACAAGCAGATGCAGGAATAAAATACGATTCGATTTCGATGCTTTATGAATATTTGCCATTAGATTATCGTGGCGCATTCAAATCTTCGGATGGCCAATTGAATAAAATTTGGGATGTGTCGGCTTACACAATGCATTTAACCTCCCGTGAATTTTTTATAGACGGAATTAAACGTGACCGCTGGGTTTGGTCGGGTGATGCTTATCAGAGTTATTTAATGAATTATTATTTATTCTTTGATTCGGCTTCTGTAGAACGTACATTGTTAGCACTTCGTGGAAAAGATCCTGTAACAGCTCACGTAAATATCATTATGGATTATTCATTGTATTGGTTTGTAGGTGTTTATGATTACTACTTACATACAGGCGATACGAAATTCATCAAAACTTTTTATCCAAGAATGAAATCACTTATGGATTTCTGTTTGGAAAGAAGAAACAAAAACGGATTCCTTGAGCCATTAGAAGGTGATTGGGTTTTCATCGACTGGGCAGACGGATTGCCAAAAACAGGCGAAGTTAGTTTTGAGCAAATGCTTTTAGCAAGAAGTTTAGAAGCTATGGCTGTAAGTGCTGAAATTGCAGGCAAAACTGAAGACCAAAAACAATATCAAAAATTAGGAAATGATTTAAAGACAAAATTATTTGATGTCTTTTGGGATAAAAAAGAAAACGTCATGAAACACCAGCGTATCGATGGTAAAATGCAGGATATTGTAACCAGATACGCTAATATGTTTGGTATTTTCTTCAATTATTTTACTGAAGAACAAAAACAAAGTGTAAAAAATAAAGTGTTGCTCAATAAAGATGTTCTTCAAATTACAACGCCATATATGCGTTTCTACGAATTGGAAGCCTTATGCGCAATGGGAGAACAAAACTACGTTTTAAAAGAAATGAAAGATTATTGGGGCGGAATGTTGAAGGAAGGCGCAACCTCTTTCTGGGAAGAATACAATCCGAACAAAAAAGGAACGGAGCATTTAACGATGTACGGTCGCCCTTACGGAAAAAGCCTTTGCCACGCTTGGGGAGCAAGTCCGATTTACTTATTAGGAAAATATTATTTGGGTGTAAAACCAACTGCTCCAGGTTATTCCCAATATGAAATTAAACCAAATTTAGGAGGTTTAAAATGGATGGAAGGAAAAGTGCCAACACCGAATGGAGAAGTTGCGGTGTTTTGCAGTACCAAAGAAATCAAAGTAAAAGCAGGAGAAGGAGAAGGAAAATTGATTATTGAAAGTGCCAGCAAACCTAAAACAAACTCTGGAACAATTACAGAATTAGCAAAGAATAAATATCAATTGATTGTAAAACCAAATGTGGAGTATAAAGTGAGTTATAAGGCTCTATAGTTCTTAGTGATTAGTCCTTAGTAATTAGTACTTAGTGTATAGTTTATAACGTCGAGTTTGTCATTCTGAGGAACGAGGAATCACACTCGTAAACACAAAGATTGTCACGTCAGTTTTGTCATTTCGACGAAGGAGAAATCTCCGCAAAGATTGATCTGCAAAGCGTGCTCAGCAAACGAAGATTTCTCCTTCGTCGAAATGACAAGATTGAAGAAATGTATCAGAAAAATATAAGCAAAAAAATAATACCAATGTTTTCAAAAAATACAAATTACAACTTCAAATTAAAAACTGCTTTCCTAATGCTGTTCGCTGTCTGCATCCAAGCCACAGCACAAAACACCTCATGGAAACCAGCATCATTTGAAATTGTAAAATCCAATTACAAAACGTTCAAAACTAGACAATTCGCTCATGTTTTTTCAGGAAGCAAACACAATATTGTTCATTTAGCTCCGGAATTACAAGGTTTAACAGGCGTGGAACTTCCTTTAGATAAATATAAAAACGGAACCAATGCTCCATTACAATTAAAATTTAAAGAACCAGTAACTGTTTTAATTGGTGTTTTTCAGGATAAAAATGCTGAATACCTTCAAGCGAATCAAATTGGGAACAATAATGAAATTCTAGAAAATGGTGTTACAATTACAGGTTTACCACCAGTAAGTGTTTATGCAATTCCTTACGGAAAAGGAACTCATAGCATTTTACCAAATCAAAAAGGATTATTTGCTGTTTTGGGAGTTTTGAAAATCAATCAGCAATTGAATGCAAGAGATGCCAAATTACCAGACGGAAAACTTTGGAATCCAACTTTTATCGTTGAAGGATTCTCAGATGAAAAACCACTTTTTGAAATCATAGGCGGAGAAAACAAGCCAGTTATTGATGAAGGAATGTCTGGAACAGAAGAAATCCAAGGCGGTTTTGAAGGTGGACGTGTGGTAAAAGTGGGTGATACCTATCATATGTTTCCAACTGAAAGAGCAGGAGAAAAAGGTGTAGATTATTATTATGATCGTGTAAAAACCAAAATTGGACATTGGACAAGTAAAGATGCAATCCATTGGAAAAGAGAATCTACAATTTACCAAGCAAGTGGTGTTTATGCGGTTACCGAAGATGATAACCCAATGAATGACCGTCGTGCTGCGATTTGGTCGTATATGCCTGTTTTTAATGAAAAAGCAAACAAATGGTACGGCTATTACTTGGCTTATACTGTTAGTAAAGAAATAGAACCAAATCATTCTTTCGGAAGAATCTGGCGTTGCGAATCGACAGTAGATGGAATCAATGGAATTGGCGGACCGTATAAAGATATGGGAATCATTATGGAACCAGGATTAGATTCTCAGCCTTGGGAAGGACGTCAAGGAGTTGCTTCATTTTTTCCGTATAAAGTAGGCGATAAATATTTCGGATTTTATAGCGGTGCGTATCCGTTCAATTCATGGGCAGATTATCCGAAAAAATCAGGAAAAGGCTGGTTTGTGGCTCTAGCCGAATCCAAAAGTTTAGAAGGCCCTTGGTTGAGAATGAACAAAGGTTTGGAACCAATTAAAACCATGCATCCGTTATTCGTAGAAAACCCAATTGTAAGTCAATTACCAAACGGTCTGTACATCGCGATTTTCGACGGAGGTCCAGACGGCTGGGGACATCATTTACCAAACATGATTGCCTATTCATTATCAGCAGACGGCGTTAATTGGGCAGAAGCACATTATTTACCAATAGAAACTAAAGTAGATAAATGGTGGGATATTATGAGAACGCCACTTTGTTTAATTCCAGAAGGAAATGACGTTTATACCATAGTATATAATGCAATCGATTTGAAAAGAAGATTTCATCCAACAGGAATGGTAAAAGTAAAACTGAACAAAGACGTCATGGATTCTAAATTAAAAGAGTTGAAGAAATAAGAAGAAAGATGCAAGAAGCAAGATTTTAGAATATAGAAAATAGAGTATAGAAACTTTGCGACTCTGCGACTTTGCGAGATTAAATCATTCCAAAACAAAAAACTTAGAGCCTTTGCGCCTTCGTGGCAAAAAAAAACATAAAAATGAAAATTAAATACCTAATCTTAACCATTTCAGCGCTTGCTATAACCAGTTGTGCAACCAAATACAAGAAAAGAGAAATTACCGAAAGCGTAATGCAGGAGATTTACGAAGAAATCAAAACGCCTTACAAATACGGTTTGGTAATGGTTCCTACCGACAACTCATACAAAATGGATTGTCCGAGTGTATTTAGAAAAGATGGAAAATGGTATATGACGTATTTAATTTACGACGGAAGAGGTTATGAAACTTGGTTAGCAGAAAGCGACAATCTATTAGATTGGCAATATTTAGGAAAAGTAATGTCATTCTCAGAAAATGAAAAACATTGGGATGTCAACCAAAAAGCAGGATATATTTCGTTGCAAGATCTAACTTGGGGCGGAAGCTACGAATGGCAAAAATATGATGACAAATATTGGATGAGTTATTTTGGCGGTGACAGTAAAGGTTACGAAGCAGGCGTTTTATCAATCGGAATGGCCTACACTAAAGAAGCACCAACAAAACCACACGAATTCCAAAGATTAGAAAATCCGGTTTTAACACCAAAAGACAAAGACGCCAGATGGTGGGATAATAGTACGATGTACAAAAACAGTGTGATTCGGGATAAAGATAAAGTGACAGGACACAATTTTATCATGTATTACAATGCCAGAGGCGATAGTATCAATCCTGCTAAAGGTGCTGAGCGTATTGCTATGGCAGTATCAAATGATATGAAAACTTGGAAACGTTATGGCGATAAACCTTTAATCAATCATCATAAAGGAATTTCGGGAGATGCTTATATTCAGCGTATTAATGATACTTGGGTAATGTTTTATTTTGGAGCCTTTTGGACAGGCTGGGATCAAGGTGCATTTAACCGTTTTGCCGTTTCGAATGATTTAGTAAACTGGACCGACTGGAAAGGAGACGATTTAGTTAAATCTTCTGAACCTTATGATGATATGTTTGCGCATAAGTCATTTGTTGTAAAACATGATGGCGTTGTTTATCATTTTTATTGTGCCGTTAACAAAGCAGAACAAAGAGGAATTGCAATCGCAACATCTAAAGATTTAGGAAAAAGCAAATTGAATTTTGTAGCTCCGCCGGAGAAAAAGAAGAAGAAATAGTTATGAGTTATGAGTTATGAAATACCTTAATACTCCCAACTGAAATGACTCCGTTAGGAGGCTCTCGTCGGTAGAAAAAAAATAGCGCATAGAAAATTTTGTCCCATAGGGACAATTGAATCAAAATAATAATGAACAATAATATAAAACCAATGTTTACATCAAAATCAAAATACAATAATCCATTTTCCAGATTACGATTTTTGACGTATACATTTTACATTTTACTATTCACATCTTACGGAATAAACGCCCAATCCGTAACGGGAGAACCAGCGGGAATTCCAGAACTTCACAAAAAATACGAATTTGCTCCGTGGGAAGATCCAACAATTACAAGCATCAACAGACAGCCATCAAGAGCAACTTCATATTCATACACTTCTGTTGAAGACGCACTAAAAGGCGACAGAACTAAAAGCCGAATCCAAATGCTAAACGGCGATTGGGATTTTAAATATGCAGTAAATCTAAAAGAAGCATCAAAAGATTTCTATAAAAATACTGTTTCAGGCTGGGATAAAATCGAAGTGCCTTCAAACTGGGAAATGAAAGGGTACGATAATCCAATTTACAAAAGTGCAGTTTATCCATTTCGACCAATAAATCCGCCTTATATTCCTAAAGATTATAATGGAGTTGGTTCTTACCAACGCAGTTTTACTGTTCCGGAAAATTGGAAAGATATGACTGTGACTTTACATTTTGGAGCCGTAAGTTCAGGTTTTGAAGTTTGGTTAAACGGAGAATTTTTAGGGTATGGCGAAGACAGTTTTTCACCATCAGAATTTGATATTACACCTTATTTAAAAGCAGGAGAAAATGTAGTTTCGGTTCGTGTAATTCGTTGGACAGATGGTTCTTATTTAGAAGATCAGGATCACTGGCGTATGAGCGGAATCCAGCGTGAAGTTTTCATTATGGCCGAGCCAAAATTGCGTATTCAGGATTTCTTTGTTCAAACCAAATTAGATAAACAATATACAGACGCGATTTTTAAACTTCGTCCGAAAGTGGAGAATTTGACAGGAGCAAAAATCAAAGATTATATCATGAATGTTCAGTTGTACGATGCCAATAATACGGCAATGTTCAAAGAACCGCTTCAAAGACCTGTAATTGATTTAATAAACGAAAGTTATCCTCGTTTGGATAATGTCCGCTTTGGATTCTTTCAAGAAACCATAAAAAATCCAAAAAAATGGAGTTCAGAAGAGCCGAATTTATATACGATGGTCATTTCCATAAAAGATAAAAACGGCAATGTTACGGAAGCGAAAAGCTGTAAAATAGGTTTCCGTTCGATTGAATTTTCGAAAGAGAATGGCAAAATGCTCATTAACGGAAAAGAAACCTATGTGTATGGCGTAAACCGTCACGATCATCATCCGACAAGAGGAAAAGCGGTTACTAGAGAAGATATCAAGCAAGATATTACTACTATTAAAAAGTTCAATTTCAACTTTATACGTACAAGCCATTATCCAAACGATCCATATTTCTACGAATTATGCGATCAATACGGAATCATGGTTATGGATGAAGCCAATCAGGAAACACACGGAATTGGAGGGAAATTAAGCAATGATCCACTTTGGACAAATGCTTATATGGAAAGAATGATTCGAATGGTCGAAAGAGATAAAAACCATCCATCGGTTGTAATGTGGAGTTTAGGAAACGAAGGCGGAAAAGGCCCAAATCATGCTGCAATGTCGGGCTGGGTTCACGATTTCGATATTACACGTCCAGTTCATTACGAACCAGCGCAGGGAAATGCCAAATTAGACGGATATATTGATCCGCTTGATCCAGGATATCCAAAAACAATCGATCATGCTTATCGTTTCGAAAACCCGCAGGATGATTCGTATGTCGATATGGTAAGCCGTTTTTATCCGGGCGTTTTCACACCTAAATTTTTAGTAGATCAAAAGAAAGATACTCGTCCAATTATTTTCGTTGAATATTCTCATGCTATGGGAAATTCAGTTGGAAATTTAAAAGAATTATGGGATGAATTTCGTTCACTTCCACGAGTTATTGGAGGTTGTATATGGGAATTTAAGGATCAGGGAATCGTAAAATTTGATTCCAGATCAGGTCAGAATTATTTTGCTCACGGAGGAGATTTTGGCGAAAAATACCACGACGGTAACTTCAATACCAAAGGAATTGTAGATTCTAACGGAAAACCAAAAGGTTCTATTTTTGAGAATAAATGGGTGTATCAGCCAGCGATTTCGACTTTAAACGGAAATCAGTTAGAAATCAAAAATCGTCAGGCCGTTAAATCTTTAGAAGTTTATATTCCGGTTTTAAAAGTGTTGGAAAATGGAAACGTAATCAAAACTCAGATTTTAAAACCATTTAAAGTAGAAGCAGGACAATCAACAACTTTAGATGTGAGTCCGTATCTTCCAAAAATGAAAGCCGATGCCGAATATATTTTAAATATAGAATTCCAGCTTTCAAAAGATGAATTATGGGCTTCAAAAGGTTACGCTGTAGCGGAAGATCAGTTCATATTAAAAAAGAAAGAAGCTGTTTCTCCAGAATCTAAAAAAGAAACGCTGAACGTTTCTGAATCAGATTCAGATTTCAAAATCAAAGGAAAAGCTTTTGATATTACAATTGGAAAAACAAACGGAGCTTTAAGTTCTTATATTTTTAACGGAGAAGAACAAGTTTTTGCATCGCTTTTACCAAATTTCGTAAGACCGCTTACAGACAACGACAAACGCGGATGGAAATCGCAAAAGTTGTTGAAACAATGGTATAAAGCAAAACCAAAATTGGTCAACATTTCAATTGATAAATCAGCTTCAGAAATCAAAATTACAAGCGATTACGAAGTCATAAAAGACAGCGCAAGTGTAAAAGTAATCTACAGCATTTTACCAAACGGATTAATAAAAGTTGATTACAGTTTAAAAGCTTCAAACAAACTGCCAAACATTCCAAAAATCGGAATGCAGATGGGAGTTCAGAGAAAATTCGATCAGATTTCGTGGTATGGAAAAGGGGAACTGGAAAACTACAGCGACAGAAGTTTCGGTTCGTTTGTTGGGAAATATTCGCTTCCAATAAATGATTTTATCGAACATTATCCAAAACCACAGGAAAACGGAAACCGATGTGATGTAAGATGGATGGCATTAAGCACTCTGCAGAAAAACAACGGATTTTTAGTAGTAAATGATACTAAAGTCTTAAGCATGAGCGCCTGGCCATATACACAAGAAAACTTGAGTTCATCTGGTCATACATACGATTTGAAAGATCCAGGATTCCTGACTTTAAACATCGATTTAATCCAAATGGGAGTAGGAGGAAATGATAGCTGGACGATTGTAGCTCAGCCATTGGAACAATATCAGATTAAGTCTGGAAATTATGAGTACAGTTTTTATTTGACGCCTTTCAGTGGTTCAAAAAATGAATTGGAAAATAGTTTGAAGAAATTTAAATATTAGTAATTGATAATTGATAATTGATAATTGATAATTGATAATTTTAAAATTAAGAACTAAAAGTTTAAGGTACAGTTTGTCATTTCGAGGGACGAGAAATCTTCGCAAGAAACTCTACAAAGGTGATCCACCATGAGGAGCTACTCACGAAGATTTCTCCTTACGTCGAAATGACAAAAAAGACGAAAAAAAAGTAAAAAATCTGCCAAATCAGTCAAATCTGCGAGAGTAAATTTTTCCCGCAGATTTGACAGATAAAACAGATTATCAAAAAAAACAAAGAATAATGTTTAAAAAAAAATACCTCTTTTTTATCCTCCTTTTAGCAAGTTTCGTCTCTGCACAGGAAATCCATAAAAAAGAATCTTTTCAGCCAACATTAGAATCCTCAAGACCTTGGGTGTATTGGTATTGGATGAAATCGGCGTATTCTAAACCCGGAATTACAGCCGATTTAGAAGCGATGAAACAAGCAGGAATTGCGGGAGCTTATTTAATGACCATTAAAGGCCCAGCAAACCCACCTTTGATAGATCCGCCAGTTTTACAGTTGACGCCTGAATTTTGGGATATGATTCAGTGGGCTTTTAAAGAAGCTGATCGTTTAGGTTTGAAACTGGCTTTTCACGGAGCCGATGGATTTGCCGTTGCAGGCGGGCCGTGGATTACGCCAGAAATGTCGATGCAAAAAGTAGTCTGGTCAACAACTGAAATTTTAGGTGGAAAAAAAGTGGGTTTAAAACTACCAGTTTCAGCACATTACAAAGAATATTATAAAGACATTGCCACTTTTGCTATTCCGATAAAAGAATACCAAATTACTTCGCAGATGCAACTGCCAAAAGTTACCACATCAAACAATACCGATGCATCGTTTTTGGCTGATCCTAAGAAAGACGAGAATTTCAAGTTTGCCGATGCAGGTTGGATTCAGTACGAATTTGCACAGCCTTTTACCTGTAAATCTATTGTTATTGAAACAAAAGGAAGAGATTTTCAGGCACAGCGTCTGATTGTAGAAGTGAGTGATGATGGAGTCAATTTTAGATTTCACGAAAGAATGATTGTACCGCGTCACGGTTGGCAGGATATGGATTTCCCCAATACACATACGATTACACCAATTACAGCAAAATATTTCAGATTTGTGTATGATCCAAAAGGAACAGAACCGGGGGCTGAAGATTTGGATTTTGCTAAGTGGAAACAGAATTTGAAAGTGAGTAAAATTACCCTTTCGAATCAATCACTGATTAATAATTACGAAGGAAAATCGGGAGCAATATGGCGTTTGACTCCGCAGACTACAGAAAAAGAGATTCCAAATTCTGATGCATTCAAAAAATCAGAAATCATCAATATTTCCAATTTTGTTGATGCGGGAGGAAATCTGAACTGGAAAGCACCAAAAGGAAAATGGAAAATCATCCGAATGGGACATACTTCGACTGGACATGAAAATGCAACTGGTGGAGCAGGAAAAGGGTTGGAAGTAGACAAATTTAACCCAGAATTAATTCGTTTTCAGTTAGATCATTGGTTCGGAGAAGCCGTTCGTTCTGCTGGGCCAGAATTGGCTTCGAAAGTGCTGGAAATCCTTCATTTTGACAGCTGGGAGTGCGGAAGCCAAAACTGGTCTTCGGTTTTTCAAGTTGAATTTAAAAAGAGACGTGGTTACGATATTATAGAATATCTGCCTGTTATGGCTGGAATTCCAGTAGAAAGTACGGATTTTTCAGAGAAATTTTTATACGATGTCCGCAAAACTATTGCCGATTTAGTTGCCGATAATTTCTACGGAACTGTAGCGCAAATCGCCAAAGAAAACAATATAAAATTAAGTGCAGAAAATGTAGCGCCAGTTGTAACCAGCGATGCCTTGCTTCACTATAAATTTGTCGATTATCCAAGTGGAGAATTTTGGCTGAAAAGCCCAACCCACGATAAACCTTTTGACATGGTTGATGCCATTTCGGGCGGGCATATTTACGGAAAAGATATTATTCAGGCAGAATCTTTTACAGCTCTGCGAATGGATTGGGACGAACATCCCGGAAATCTAAAAACAACGGCAGACCGGAATTATGCTTTAGGAATTAACCGTTTATTCTATCACGTTTTTGTCCATAATCCGTGGACGGATAGAAAACCCGGAATGACTTTAGACGATATCGGAACTTTTTTTCAAAGAGACCAAACTTGGTGGAAACCCGGAAAAGCGTGGTTTGATTATTGTCAAAGAGTACAGTTTCAATTGCAAAAAGGAAAACCTGTAATTGATCTGGCAGTTTTTATTGGCGAAGATTTTCCTTCCCGTTCTTTTGTTCCAGATCGTTTGGTTCCTTTTATTCCGAATGTTTTCGGAAAAGAAAGATTGGAAAGCGAGAAAATCCGTTTAGAAAATGAAGGTCAGCCAACGGCAAAAATGCCAAAAGAAGTCACCTATTCTAAAAACATAACCGATTTATCACAATGGATTAACCCGCTAAATGGCTATCAATATGATTCTTTCAATGCCGATGTTTTAATCAATCGTGCGAAAGTGGTAAACGGAAAAATTTCATTTGAAGGCGGAATAGAATATGGCGCTTTATTCTTTCCGGGAAGTCATAAAATGGCACCAAATAAGATTTTATCTTTGGCTTCTGCCGAAAAAATACTGAAATTGCTAAAAGACGGAGCAACCATTTTTGTGGATGAAAAACCTAACTTTCAGCCGGGAATTCAATCAGAAGCCGATCAAAAGAAATGGCAGGATATAATTGATGAAATTTGGAATAATGCCAATTCATCAACATGGAAAATAGGAAAAGGAACGGTTGTTAAATTGCCGTATTTAGGAAATGATTTTGCTTCCATCGGAATTACTCAGGATATTTATTTTCCTAATTTAAAGCGTTCTGAAGCCGAAACATTGGCTTGGGCGCATCGTAAATCGGAGACGGAAGATATTTATTTCATTTCCAATCAAAAAGCAGAAAAACGTTCTTTCGAGGCGTCCTTTAGAATTTCAGGAAAAGTAGCAGAATGGTACAATCCAGTAACAAATCAAACTTCTGCTTTAGCCAATTGGAAAATAGAAAATGGAAGAACAATTGTTTCGATAGCTTTAGACGCCAACGAATCTGGTTTTGTGATTTTTAAAGGAGGAACGAAAGAAGTTGTAGCACACGGAAAATCTTCTGAATTGGAGAAAGTTCAGACTTTAGATGAAAACTGGGAATTGCAGTTTGATCCTGAATTTAAAGGCCCAAAAGAGGTTGTAAAAACAAACAAACTTTTTGATTGGAGTACTTCTGAAAATGACCAAATTAAGTATTATTCGGGAACTGTAGTTTATAAAAAAGAGTTTGTCTGGAAAGGAAAAGATTCCAATAAAATCTGGCTGGATTTAGGTGAAATCTCAAATATTGCTGAAATCAAAATCAACGGAAAAGATTGCGGAACACTCTGGACTTTCCCTTTCAAAACAGATATTTCAAAAGCTTTACAAAAAGGAAAAAATTCAATAGAAATAAAAATCACAAATACTTGGGCAAATAGATTAATTGGCGATCAAAAATTGCCAAAAGAAGAAAGATTAACATGGACAACAGCACCATTTAGATTAGAAGGAGAACCTTTGTTAAAAGCGGGATTATTTGGGCCAGTTAGTATTGTAAAAGAAAAATAAAAGTTAGCCACAGATTAAAGGATTAAAAAGGATTATTTTTTTAACAAAGAAAGAAGTTAGTTGCCTCCAGCTTTAGCTGGAGGTTAAGAAGAATACACAACAGGGCTTTAGCCAAAAAGTTAGTTTGGCTAAAGCCCATTGAAAATAAATATTTAATACACCTCCAGCTAAAGCTGGAGGCAATTGAAAAGAAAAACATCAATAGATTAAAGAATTTCAAGAGATTAATAATCCTTTTTAATTCTTTAATCTGTGGCAAAAAAATAAAAAAAATGAAAAGATCAATTATTGTACTAGTAGCGATTTTAGTTAGTTTTCAAATCAATGCAAAAATCAAGCTCCCAGCATTGTTTACTGATAACATGATGTTACAGCAAAAATCAAACGCACCAATTTGGGGCTGGGCAGAAAAGAACGCCAACATTGTAATCAAAACTTCGTGGGATTCTAAAACTTATAAAGTAAAAGCAGACGCTTCAGGTAAATGGAAAACAGAATTAAAAACGGTTTCCTTTGGTGGACCATACACAATTGAAGTTTCAGAAGGAAACGAAAAAGTAACCATCAAAAATGTTTTATTGGGAGAAGTTTGGCTTTGTTCAGGACAGTCAAATATGGAAATGCCTTTGAAAGGATTTCAAGGACAGCCAGTAAAAAACGGAAATGAAATTATTGTAAGATCGACCAATAAAAATATTCGTTTAATTACGATTCCAAGAGCAACGGTTTTAGAACCTTTGCAAGATTTCGAAGGGAAATGGGAAGAAGCTTCTCCAAAATCAACATCCAAATTTAGTGCAACAGCTTGGTATTTTGGATCGCTTTTGCAAGAAGTTTTAAACGTTCCTGTGGGATTAATTCATGTATCGTATGGGGGTTCGAGCATGGAAGCTTGGATGAACAAAGAAATGCTGAAAGATTTTGCCAGCGCTAAAATTCCGACGACGAAAGAAGAATTGGCAAAAGATCCAAATCGTGTGCCAACAACTTTATTTAACGGAATGCTATCGCCTGTAATTGGTTACGGAATTAAAGGCTGTATCTGGTATCAAGGGGAATCGAATTACGAAAGAGCTTCTGAATATACTGCTTTAATGAAGAAAATGGTCAGCAGTTGGAGAACGTTGTGGAATCAGGGAGATTTTCCTTTTTACTTCGCTCAGATTGCACCGTTTAATTATGCTTCATTTCATCCAAAAGATTATCAGGAAAAATATAATTCGGCTTATTTGAGAGAGGCACAGTTTAAGGCTTCAAAGGAAATTCCTAATTCAGCAATGGCGGTTTTAATGGATGTTGGGGAAGAGAACAGTATTCACCCAATGGATAAAGAAAAAGGCGGGAATCGTCTGGCTTTTCAGGCTTTGGCAAGAACTTATGGAATTGAAGGTTTTGAATACGAAAGTCCGAAATATAAATCGATGGAAATAAAAGATGGCGCGGTAACCGTTTCTTTTGATGATGTTAATAACGGAATTACATCTTATGATAAAGAAGTAACTGGTTTTGAAATAGCAGGAGAAGACAAAGTTTTTTATCCAGCGAAAACGGCTGTAAGAAGAAAATCAGTGGTTTTGACTTCTGATAAAGTAAAAAATCCAGTGGCAGTTCGTTATTTATGGAAAGATTTCGCTAAAGCGGAATTGTTTAGTGGCGGAGGTTTGCCAGTTTCTTCGTTTAGAACAGACGAATGGTAATATACGGACGCTCCTGTAAGGTTTTCAGAACCTTGTAGGTGTTTGAATTATGAGTTTAACGTCTAGTTTGTCATCCCGAGGAACGAGGGATCTCCGCAAGTAACTCGACAAAGATTGGTGACTATCGTTGCGGAGTTTCTAGTGTGATTTCTCCTTTCAGTCGAAATAACAAAAAATGAGAATAAATCTCCAAGATCTGCTAAATCTGCGAGAGAAAATAAAAAAATATACCTACAAGGTTTTCAAAACCTTGCAGGAAAGAAAACGATGAGAAATAAATTACTGATAATACTTTTCCTTACCACGCTTTGCCTTAAAGCGCAAATACCTGCGCTCCATAATTATAATCAAATCTGGACAACGCAAAGCAATAATTCATCAGAGTCTATGCCTTTGGGTGGCGGTGATATTGGTATGAATGTTTGGGTAGAGAAAGGCGATTTGTATTTCTATTTTTCACGAAGCGGCACTTTTGATGAGCATAATACTTTATTGAAATTAGGTCGTGTAAAAGTGACTTTAACTCCTAATCCATTCGTAGGAAAAGAAGGTTTTCATCAGGAATTAAAACTAAAAGATGGATATGTTTTAGTTGGGCAGAATGAAACTAAAATCAAACTTTGGGTAGATGTTTTTAAACCGATTATTCATGTTGATTTAGAAAGTAAGAACCCATTAAAAATGACAGCTTCTTACGAAAGCTGGCGTTATCAAAATCGTTATCCAAAAGGAAAAGAAAATAATGCCAATTCTTATAAATGGGCTCCTCAGGGAGAACTTATTACGTATAAAGATTCTATTTCTTTTGAAAATAACGGAATCAAATTTTATCATAGAAACAGAGAAAATACTGTTTTTGACGTAGCGGTAAAACAACAAAAAATGGAATCGGTAAAAGATCAAATGTTGAACCCGATTGCGAATTTGACTTTCGGTGGATTCATGAAAGGTGATAACTTAAAACCAGACGGAACATATCTTGGAAAATACCAATCTACCGATTTTAAAGGCTTTAATTTATCAAGTATAAAACCTTCCAAAAAATGGTCTTTAGAAATTTATTTAAACACCAATCAATCTGATTTTTCTACTTGGGATAACGGATTGAAAAGTTTGGTTTCTGCAAATAAAAGTACAGCTAAACAAGCCGAAAAAAACACTCAAAAATGGTGGAATACTTTCTGGAACCGCAGTTTTATTTTTACACAAAAAAATCAATCGATTGAGAAAGATTCAGTCTATCAAATTGGACAGAATTATCAGTTGTTTCGATATATGCTGGGTTGCAATGCGTATGGAAAATATCCAACGAAATTCAACGGCGGACTTTTTACAGTTGATCCTGTTCACACCAATAAAGATCTGGATTTTACACCCGATTTCAGAAATTGGGGTGGCGGAACAATGACAGCTCAAAACCAACGATTGGTTTATTTTCCGATGGTAAAAAGCGGTGATTTTGATATGATGAAATCACAATTGGATTATTACATCAGTCTTCAAAAAAATGCTGAATTGCGTTCAAAAGTGTATTGGAATCACAACGGAGCATCATTCACCGAACAATTAGAAAATTTTGGACTTCCAAATCCAGCAGAATACGAATGGAAACGTCCCGCAGACTACGATCCAGGAATGGAATACAATGCATGGCTGGAATACGAATGGGATACGGTTTTTGAATTCTGCCAAATGATGTTGCAGCAAAAGGAATATGCGGGAAAAGACATTCAGAAATACAATCAATTTATTATAAGCTGTCTTCGGTTTTTTGATGAACATTATCAATATTTAGCCAAACAAAGAGGCAGAAAAGCTTTGGATGGAAACGGAAAATTAATTCTTTTTCCGGGTTCAGGAGCAGAAACTTATAAAATGGCAAATAATGCCAATAGTACAATTTCGGCTTTACAGGTAATTACAGAAAGTCTTTTAAACCTTTCGGGAAATCAATTGTCCAAAGAAGATTCAGAATATTTAAAAACTTTCCAAACTAGAATTCCGCCTTTGAATTTTGGACAGATTGAAAATCATAAAGTGTTGCTTCCTGCTAAAACTTGGGAAAGGGTTAATAATTCGGAAGTTCCGCAATTGTATCCTGTTTATCCGTGGGGAATTTACGGCATTGGAAAACCTGATTTAGAAACCGCTTTAAATACATGGAAATACGATTTAGATGCTTTAAAATTCAGAAGCCACGTAGGATGGAAGCAAGATAATATTTTCTCGGCGTGTTTGGGTTTGACGGAAGAAGCGATGAAATACAATACACTAAAAATGGCGAATTCGGATAGACGTTTTCCAGCTTTCTGGGGACCAGGATTTGACTGGGTGCCAGATCATAATTGGGGCGGATCGGGGATGATTGGCATGCAGGAAATGCTTTTGCAGGAAACAGACGGAAAGATTTATCTTTTTCCAGCCTGGCCAAAAGAATGGAACGTTCATTTTAAATTACATGCCAAACAAAATACTACAATTGAAGCCGAACTCTTAAATGGAGAATTGAAGGTTTTAAAAGTAATTCCGGAAGAACGAAAAAAAGACATTATAAATCTGTTAGGGAAATCTGAGGCAGAAAAAAAGAAATTAAATTAAACAAAAATGATAAAGAAATTAGTGTGTTCTTTTGCATTGGCAATGCTTTTGACAGCAAACGGACAAGCACAATCAGTTCAAAATACTGATAAACAAATTGTAAAAGTTGACTTTGATTTTTTTCAAAGAAGGTTGGAAGAAGTTCATGATCCGAGTTATGATTCGTGGGTAATTAATGAAGGAAAAGAAGACCAGAAAACTTTTAATGGAGTAAGTTTTAAATTAAAAGGAAACTTTACTTCAAAATGGTATAAAGTAGGAATGAGTGCTCCACATTATAACAAATTAGGAAGCGACGGTTTGGTTACGGCTGAAAATCTAGAACTAAAAATCAGCGGACTGAAAGCTGGAAAACATACACTTTTGACTTTTCATAATGCTTTTGATGTAATTACGGGAAAAACTTTTTCTCCAATAAAAATATATGTAAACGGAAAACTTCAAGAAACGGTAAATGCAAGCCAAAGAGCCAATGCTAAAGTTGATGCTTCGATGGCGTATATTTCCTTTAATGCAGAAAAAGGAAAAGATGTAATTGTTCGTTTTGATATTGATCCGACTTCCACTCCTGAAATTGTAAAACAAATTGTAATCAACGGTTTTGAAATTGATACGCCAAATTTGATGAATCAGGCTCGTACTCCACAACCAAAAAATAGAGATGAACATGTTGAAGTGGGGAAAACTTTAACTTTAAAATGGGACGCTGTAAAAAATGTGGCTTCTCATAAAATATATTTTGGAGAAGATAAAAATGCGGTAGAAAATGCAACAGAAGCTTCAAAAGAATTTAAAGGAAAACTAACGGAGAAATCTTTTACAGTTTCTGATTTATACAGTGGAACAACTTACTATTGGAGAGTCGATGAAGTGGATAATAATGGCGAAGTGACTTTAGGAAACGTTTGGTCGTTTAAACCTGCACAATTGGCTTTTCCAGGTGCAGAAGGCTACGGTCGTTATGCTGTTGGTGGACGTGGCGGAAAAGTAATTGAAGTAACCAATTTAAATGATGACGGACCAGGAAGTTTACGTGATGCGATCAATCAGGAAATTGGACCAAGAACCATTGTTTTCAATGTCTCAGGAAATATAAAACTGGCATCAAGATTAGTAGCAAATCAGCCATATATTACTATTGCGGGACAAACAGCACCAGGCGAAGGAATTACGATTAGCAGAGCGCCAATTGGATTGACAGGAAATGATGGAGTAATTCGTTTTCTAAAAGTGAGAATCGGAGGCGGAACTACTTTTGACGGAATGGGATTAACAGGTGCAGATTATAGTATAATTGATCATTGTTCAATAAGCTGGACGATCGATGAATCGTTTAGTTCACGTGGTGCACATCATATTACTTTACAGAGAACTTTAATTTCGGAAGCGTTAAATGTGGCAGGACATGATAAATATGAAGCAGGTAAAATGCATGGTTATGCAGCTACAATTGGCGGCGATATAGGTAGTTTTCATCATAACTTATTATCTCATAATTACGGAAGAAACTGGAGTATTGGCGGAGGTCTAAGCGGAGATGGATTTTATACAGGAAGATTGGATATTACTAATAATGTGGTTTACAACTGGGGGAAAAGAACAACTGATGGTGGTGCAAACGAGGTAAATTTTGTCAATAATTATTATAAACCGGGTGCTTCAACTGGAATTTTTGTAGCCTTAAATGCACAGCATGAAGGCGTTGGAAAAGGAATGCAACGTTATTATTTTGATGGAAATGTTATGCCGGGTTATTTCGATGAGAAATCTCAAGATAAAGGCAGAAAATCGACTGTAACCAATAGAGAAAAAGTGGAATATGAAACTTTTGTAGATAAACCATTTTTTCCTTCTTATGTAAACACGCAATCAGCGAAAGGAGCGTATAAAAATGTACTTTCGGATGTAGGAGCAAATCAGCCGTTTTTTGATAAACACGATAACCGAATTATCAATGAAACTTTAAAAGGAACTTTTACTTACAAAGGAAGCAAAAGTGGTTTAGGCGGCATGATTGATAATGAACAAGATGCTGGAGGATGGCCAAATTTTGCTTCAGAAACTCGTCCAGCAGATTGGGACACCGATCATGATGGTTTGCCAAACTGGTGGGAAAAAGCTTTTGGTTTAAATGAAAACTCCGCTTCTGGAGATTTCTCAGATGCGAATTCAGATACTGATAAAGACGGATTTACGCAGTTAGACAATTATTTAGACTGGTTGGCTCAGCCTCATTATTTTATCAATTTAAAAGATAAAAAAGTTTTAAATGTAGCGGATTATTTCAAAGGTTTTGAAAATAAACCGGTTTATACTTTCTCCGAAGTAAAAAATGGAAAAGCCAATTTAAAAGGGAAAGAAATTCAGTTTACGGCTTCAGATAAAGGTTTCGCTTCTTTCATCGTTACTGTAAAAGATGCGGATGGAGATTCAATGAGTAGAACCATTAATTTCTTTGTAAAATAAAAAAAAGTTTTCACGCAGATTTTGGCTGATTTAGGCAGATCTGCACAGATTTTATTATTAAAAATAAAACATAAATATCTGCTAAAATCTGATGAATCTGCGTGAAAAAAATAGGATACAGATTAGGAGATTAAAATGGATTTTAAAAAAAAAATAATCAGCGCAATCTGCTAAATCTGCGAGAAAAATTTAAACTCTCGCAGATTTAGCAGATCAATCAGATAAAATTAATTCAAAATGAAAAAGAATATCATCATATCATCCTTATTTCTTTCAACCGTAATCTTTGCCCAGAACAAAGGTTTGGTTGCGAATTCAGAAAGTCCGTATTCCAAATTACAAAGCGTAGGTTTACAAGACGTAAAATGGACAAATGGTTTTTGGAAAGAACAATTTGATGTAGAAACCAATAATACCTTGCCGTACATGTGGGATTTGTATCATAACGATGAGATTTCGCATGCTTACAAAAACTTCGAAATAGCTGCAGGATTAAGCAAAGGAGCTTTTAAAGGACCTTCATTTCATGATGGTGATTTCTACAAGATTTTTGAAGGAATGGCGGCAACATATGCCGTTACAAAAGATAAAAAACTCGATGCAGAAATGGATAAGGCCATTGCGCTTTTCGCTAAAGTACAGCGCAAAGATGGTTATATTCATACGCCAGTTTTAATTGACGAACGCTGGGGAACTTTAGGCCCAGAGGAAGTTAAAAAACAGTTGGGTTTCGAAAAATATAATATGGGGCATTTAATGACTGCAGCCTGTATTCATTATCGTGCCACGGGAAAAACAAATTTCTTAAATATAGCAAAAGGTGTTGCCGATTTCTTGTATGATTTCTACAAAAAAGCATCGCCAGAATTGGCCAGAAATGCAATTTGTCCATCACATTATATGGGAATTGTCGAAATGTATAGAACTGTAAAAGACCCGAAATATTTAGAATTAGCCAATAATCTAATCGATATCAGAGGAACTACAAATGATGGAACTGATGATAATCAGGATCGAATTCCTTTTAGACAGCAGACTACTGCAATGGGACATGCCGTAAGAGCGAATTATTTATACGCTGGAATAGCTGATTTATATGCTGAAACTGGAGAAAAGAAATTACTAGATAATCTAGAATCGATTTGGGATGACGTAACCTATAGTAAAATGTACATTACAGGAGGTTGTGGTTCTTTGTATGATGGAGTTTCGCCAGATGGAACTTCTTATGACCCAACGGTGGTTCAGAAAATCCATCAAGCGTATGGAAGACCTTTTCAATTACCAAATGCAACGGCTCATACCGAAACCTGTGCCAATATTGGAAATGTTTTATGGAACTGGAGAATGCTTCAAATTACGGGAGATGCCAAATATGCTGATGTTGTAGAGCTGGCACTTTATAATAGCGTACTTTCAGGGATGGATTTGGAAGGAGAAAAATTCTTGTATAATAATCCTCTGAACGTTTCAAATGATTTACCATTTCATCAAAGATGGGGAAATGAGCGTGAAGGTTATATTGCATTATCCAACTGTTGTGCGCCAAACGTAACCAGAACTATTGCTGAAGTTGGAAATTATGCTTACAGTCTTTCCAAAGAAGGTTTGTTTGTTAATTTATACGGAAGTAATTCTTTGAATACTAAAACAATTAATGGAGAAGCGTTGCAAATTGAACAGCAGACGAATTATCCTTGGGATGGAAAAATAACCTTGAAAATTGTAAAAGCTCCAAAAGAGGATTATGCTTTTCTTTTGAGAATTCCAGGATGGGGTTCAGGCGCAAAAGTTTTTGTAAACAACTCACAGATTATTGGTAAAATCTTTTCGGGCACTTATTTCGAGTTGAATCAAAAATGGAAAAAAGGAGATGTTATCGAATTGAACTTGCCAATGCCAGTTGAATTAATGGAAGCCAATCCGTTAGTGGAAGAAGTTAAAAATCAGGTTGCTGTAAAAAGAGGCCCTTTGGTATATTGTTTAGAATCTGATCAACTACCTGCCAAAATTAGTGTGAATGATGTGGCTTTAAATGTAAAATCGAAATTTACAACAAACCATTTTACTTTAAATAATAGAAATTTAGTCAGCATCGATGCTGAAGCTGTAATAAATTCTAATAATTCATGGGAGAAAATCTTATACAAACCGCTTTCTTCTAAAAATGAAAATACTGTACAAGTAAAATTGATTCCGTATTTTGCATGGGGAAATAAAGGAAAAGGAGAAATGACGGTTTGGATGTCGCATTAGATATGGTACGCTGATGAAACAGATTTACTTCGTAAAGACGTGGATTAAAAACGGATTTTTTATTTTCTTGAAGCTAGATCATCTTTGTAAAAGTTTTAAACTTTGACAAAGATTTTTTACAGTAGCCACAAAGTTTGTCATTTCGACCGAAGGGAGAAATCACACACGTGACTCGACAAAGATAGATGATTTAGATTGCGGAGTTTCTAGTATGATTTGCTTCTCGTGTTCGCTATCGCTCGGGTCTTCCTTCGGTTCAAATGACAAAAAAACAAAAAACATATGAAATATATTTTAAGCTTACTTTTAATGACAACACTTTCTCTATCAGCCCAGACGCTTGATAATAAGTTAGCATTAACCGTTGCGCAAGATGGTTCAGGAGATTTCAAAACTATTCAAGAAGCGATAAGTAATGTGAAAGACAATTCAGAAAAGCGAGTTGTTATCACTATAAAGCCAGGAAAGTATGTAGAGAAATTAGAAATTCCCGCTTCAAAATCCTTTATTACTTTGAAAGGAACAGATCGAAATAAAACTATTATTTCATTTGATGATTATTCTGGAAAGCTGCTTCGTGAACCAGATCCATCGGGAAAAACTACTTTCGGAACAGGAACTTCTTATTCCTTTGTAATTAGAGGAAATGACTGTACATTGGAAAATCTTACTGTTGAAAATACTGCAGGAAGAGTAGGACAGGCAGTAGCTTTACATATTAAAAGCGATAGAGTTATAGTAAAAAATTGTAATCTTTTAGGAAACCAGGATACACTTTATTTATCTGAAGAAAAAACTCGCATCTATTTTGAAAACTGTCTGATCAATGGTACAACCGATTTTATTTTTGGAGCTGCAACTGCTTATTTTTATAAATGTACTATTGAAAGTTTGGTCAACTCTTATATAACCGCTGCTTCGACTCCACAAGGGCAGGCTTATGGTTTTGTTTTTATTGATTGTAAGCTTACGGCAAAAGACAAATCGGTTGATAAAGTTTTTCTAGGAAGACCTTGGAGACCTTATGCGCAAACCGTTTTTATCAATACAGATTTAGGTTCACATATTATTCCCGAAGGCTGGAATGCCTGGATTGATACTCGATTTCCTGATAAAGATAAGACGGCTTATTATGCTGAATTCGGAAGTAAAGGAGCAAGTGCAAAAAAAATTTCACAGCGAGTATCTTGGTCACATCAGCTAAAAAAAGAAGAGGTACAGAAATATAAGGTAGATTTAGTTTTTAATGGATGGAATCCAGGTAAATAATTAAAAAGCTACTTTTAAAAATAATATACTGCTATTCGAAGACAAATTATCTTTGAATAGCAGTTTTTTTTTTATTGTATTTTATAAAGAAACTACAAAAAGTGCCAGTTTAATTTTTGTTAATCAGAAATTACTTTTAAAAATATTCTGATCTGATGAAATTTATTTTCATGATTTAAGCACTGACCTGATTCAATTTTTGTAGGCTTTTTATTGTGAAATGTATTTGTTTTTAATAATTAACTCTATCGTTTTCGTAAAAAAGAGCATTTTTGTAAGAACTTAGGAATCAGTTGTGATGTATTTAGTTTTGCAGAATAAATAGTAGATCTTTATTTTTGATAAAAATCTTATTATTTTTTAGTCAAAATAGGATATTAATTTTTGTTTTAAGCAAACATTTGTCTTAAATATTCTATTCCATTTATTTTTTCGATCCAATTTTTATTAATATTGTTTTTTTTATGTCATTTTTTTTGAGATTATACGATTAAAACAGGATAGAGCAGGACGGTTCTGATATAGTATCGTTATATTTTTGGAATACAAAAAAATAAATGTGTTTTAAACATTTAATAAGATTCTTTAAGATTTCTTTAAGTTAAATTTTATTATTAGTTGCGACATATTTAACATGACTAACTAACAATTAATAACCTAACCAAAAAAAACATTTATGAAACAAGCACTTATAAAAAGATGTAGTTTTCTTTTGTTTACACTGATAAGTGTGCTGAGTTATGCTCAAAACTCAAGTAATCAAGTTACTGTTACAGGAACTATTACCGACAATTTAGGAGGACTGTTACCGGGAGTTAACGTAACTGAAAAATCTACTAAAAATTCAGTCACAACAGATTACAATGGAAAATACCAGATTAAAGTAAAAAGTGGAGGAACATTGGTTTTTTCTTTCATTGGAATGAAAAAACAAGAAATACCTCTTAACAATCGTTCTATCGTTAATGTAAAAATGGAAGACGATTTTAATCAATTAGAAAATATTGTTGTAGTTGGTTATGGTACTCAGAAGAAAAAAGAACTGACAGGAGCGATTGCTACCATTAAGGCAGACGATTTAATGGATTTGCCAGTAACTAATTTATCAGATGCTTTAAAAGGATTGGTTCCTGGTGTTAATGTTACTAGTGGAACTGGGCGTCCTGGTGAAGCTGGGACTATTCAAATTCGTCAAACTTTTAGTTTATCTAAAGATGGAGGTTTTGATATTCCTTTAGTAATCATTGATGATATGATTCAAGTAGATCCAACAAATGGTAAACCTACATTGGAGCAGTTTAATAGATTAGATCCTTCAGAGATTGAAAGTATTACTGTTTTAAAAGATGGATCAGCAGCAATTTACGGTTCACGTGCTTCACAAGGGGCAATTCTTGTAAAAACTAAACGTGGTAAAGCAGGTAAGGCAAAATTCACATACAATAGTCAGTTTGCAATAAATGATGCAGTTAGCCATAGTAAAGTTTTAGATGCTTATGAATTTGGAGTATTCAGCAACCGATTTTTTGCTTCAAGAGTGGTTCCGCCAGCAGTGCTTGATCAAGCAACTATCTATTCGCCTTCAGAATTAGAGCAAATGAAAAGCTTAAATTATAATTGGTTAGATGAAGCTTGGAAACCAGCTATTCAGCAAAAACACTCTTTTAATGTGAGTGGAGGTACGGAAGATATTACGTATTTTGCTGGTGCAACTTATCTGACACAAGATGCTAATTTAGGATATCAAAAATTTGATAAATGGAATTTCCGTACAGGGATCAATGCAAAAATTGCTAAGAATTTAGATTTTTCTGCTTCTATCTCTGGGAATGTTGGTGTAATTGATAAAACATTTACTAAAGCATCATCAAATATTAGTGATGGAAGTTATGCTTCTAATACTGGTGGAGAACAAGCGGATTATGGATTTTTACTGCATATGCCACAACATGTGCCATGGCAGGTTAACTTAAATGACGGAAAGCAGTACTATGTATCTCCATTTCCTAATTCAAATAAAAATTTTGGAAGTGCAAATGCCAACAGTAATATTGCAGGTTGGAACTATTTTGCTAACTTGAACAACGGGTCTCACCAAATTACCGATGACAATACATTCAATGTAAATACGTCGTTAAATTATAAGCTTGCTGCAGTTAAGGGATTATCTTTCAAAGTAAGTTATTCAAGAAATCAAAGTTCAGCTTACACTGAACAAATTCAATTACCATATGATTTAGTTAGAATTAGAGATTATCAACTTCAAGATAGACACTTAGCAAGTGCAGCTAATCCTAGTTTTTATAATGCAACAACAAATCCTGCGGGTAGTTACATCCTTGAGACTAATGTAAGAAATTCAAGAGTTTACTATAATAATACAGATAGTAAAAGTAGCCAAGGTGATTTTATGATTAATTACGATAGAACATTTGGAGATCACCAAGTGGGTGCTATGGTAGGAGGAGAGGCTTCAGAAACCTATAATACTTTTACTCGTTTAGCTTATGAGAATACAGGAAAAGATTACTTAGGAGATTATCGTACAGCTGGTACGTTAAGTACTTCTAATAGCCAGGCAACTAAAGTTGAAGGAGGTACATTGTCTTACTTTGGACGTTTAAATTATAGCTTTAAACAAAAGTATTTGTTCCAGTTTATTCTTCGTAGTGATGCTTCTACAAAATTTGCACCTGAAAATTATTGGGGTACTTTCCCATCTGCTCAAGTGGGTTGGGTAATGTCTAAAGAAAATTGGTTCGAAAAAGGATTGCCTTGGGTTGATTTCTTTAAAGTTCGTTACTCGATTGGTAAAACAGGTAAAGATAATATCAATCCTTGGAGATGGGAGCAATATTATGATCTTATTGTGGATAAAGGGTTTCAGTTTGGCCCTGGTACAGCTACTAGCGGAGGTGGATACAATGGAAATGGTTTAACGCCTAGAGTAAATCCAAATAGAAGTGTAACATGGGATACTACGATAAAAAATAACTTAGGATTTGATATTACTTTGTTGAAAAACAGATTAAGCTTAACTTATGATTATTACTATGATAAAAATAAAGAAATGTTAACAGATATGAGCAGTGCTGTAGGTGTGCCAATTTCTGTTGGTGGAGCATATGCTGAACAAAACTATGGTCAAATTGATGCATGGGGTCATGAAATTAGTATTACTTGGAATGATAAAATAAAAAGTAATATGAGTTATAATGTTGGAGTTAACTTTAGTTATGGTGATAATGAAATCAAAAAATATCCTGATCAAGGAAATGTTGTTCCATCTAATAATAATAAGAGAGTAGGTTACTCAACATTTAATCCAGTGTGGGGATTTGCAGTTTGGAAAGGAACATCTACAGGGGACGGTATCTTGCGTACAGATGCAGATATCGCAAATTACTGGGCCTATTTGACAGAACGAGCAACTGCAGTTGGCGGTGTGCCAAGATATTTAGATATTAATTCTATTTCAGGAATGAGAAAAGGATCTTTAGCTTATCAAGACGTTGCTGGTCAGCTTAACCCTGACGGTACTTTAGCACCTGCAGACGGACAAATCATGAAAGATAATGATTATGTTAAATTAGCAAATAGTAATAGAACTTATAGTATAGTTACTAATTTAGGTTTTAAAATTGATGCATTTTCTTTAAGAACTCAGATTTCAACTTCTTGGGGAGGAGCTACTTTTATCGATAGAGTAAATCAAGGTACGTCATCTGCGAGCAATATGTGGTCTCGCGAAAGTTTTTGGAGAGATATGTATTCTGAGGATAATCCAATGGGTAAATATCCAAATGTAGGACAATGGGCATATATGTCTACAGATTCAGATTTCTGGCAGGTAAGTACTTTCCGTTGTTTTGTTAGAAACTTAAGTCTTAATTATGATATCCCTAAAAAAGTTTTTGCAGACACTAAAATTTCTGCTATAACACTGGGCGTAACAGGTAATAATCTTTGGGATTTATATAATCCTTATCCAGATCATTACAGAAACATGTATGATAATTCTTCAGTAAATTATCCTACTCTTAGAACTTGGTCGCTTAATTTTAACGTATCATTCTAATCAAAATCAAAAAGAAATTATGAAAACACCATTGAAATATATAACACTATCACTATTACTTGCTGCAGGTGCTGCTTCTTGTAGTGATGATTTTCTAAAAGATAAGAAAGGTTATGGCTTTTATGATGATACGTTCTATCAGACTCAAGAGCGTGCACAAGCCTATGTTGACAATCAATATTATGATTTTTATAACGCATATAAATCACCTACTTCTTCAGTTATTGGTTCTTATACAGATGCCAATTCAAGATTGACAGAAGAATTAGGAGGAACACAGGATTTTATAAACCCAAATAAAACGCTTATTAATTCACAAGATGCAAGTGGTTATTATGGTGCAAAATTAACAACTAGTATTAACAATCATCCTTATAATAGAATTAGGGAATGTAACGCTTTCTTGGAAGATATTGACGTAAAAGGTTCAAATCTGGATAAAACATTTCGTGATCAGGCAAAAGGACAAATGTACTATATGCGTGCCATGCAATATTTTGATTTGATGCGTGTTTATGGAGGGGTTCCTATTGTAACAACTGTTCAGAATGCATCTGCTACGGATCCTTCAATTCAGCTTCCAAGAGCAAAAGTTTCTGAAGTTGTGGAACAGATTGTTAAAGATTTAGATATGGCGGCAAGTTTATTACCTCCAAACTGGGGAGCGGCTGCTTATGGTCGTTTTACTAAAGGAGCTGCGATGGCGCAAAAATCTAGAGTATTATTGACATTTGCTAGTCCGTTATTTAATAAAAACTGGGATGGTTCAAATGAGCGTTGGGAAGCTGCCTTAAAGGCTGGATTAGAAGCAGAAGCTCAATTGACAGCTGATGGTTATGGATTATATGGAAGTACTGCAAAACAATGGGAACAAATGTTTTTGATAGATAATGCTTTTTGTTCAGAAGCAATCACAGTACAACTTTGTGGAACTGGTAATCTTTCTCAGGCAATTAATAATTCATGGGAAAAAGGAATTCGCTTATTAAGTTTAGGTGGAACAGGAGGAGGAGTTGCCGCTCCTAAGGAAATGATTGATTTGTTCCCAATGGCAGATGGTAGCAGACCAACTGCAGCAAATGGTTACAATGATTTTACTTTCTTTGTTAATAGAGATCCTAGATTTTACAGAACATTTGCTTTCTCTGGCGCTAAATGGGGTTCAAAAGAAACTCCTAATTCAGTTCTTTGGGCTTACCGTTGGGTTGATGGTACTAATAAAGCAGGTTTTTCAGATGGAAATACTGCAATATCCAGCCCTGCTTTTGTTAGAAAAATGACTAATCTTAATGCTAGTAAAGAAACTAACTTCCAATACTCAGGAACTGATATTTATGAATATCGTTATGCTGAATTACTATTGAATATCGCTGAATGTTATGCTGCTTTAGGTCAGACAAACAATACTTTGGCTTATTTAGGAAGAATTAGAAACCGTGTTGGTATTCCTGCTGCAAACAATTACGGAATAGGTACTTTAACAGATAAATATAAAGCTATTGAAGCTGTTTTATATGAGCGTAGAGTAGAATTAGCTTATGAAGGAAAACGTTTTTGGGATGTGCAAAGATGGATGTTATATGATAATGAAGTTTTACCTGGAGTTACTGGAGGTACTGTAAGTAAATTAGGTTTAACTCCAATTAACGGAACAAAACGTACTGGTAACTTCCTACA
This sequence comes from Flavobacterium panacagri, assembly GCF_030378165.1. Taxonomy (NCBI): domain Bacteria; kingdom Pseudomonadati; phylum Bacteroidota; class Flavobacteriia; order Flavobacteriales; family Flavobacteriaceae; genus Flavobacterium; species Flavobacterium panacagri. The sequence continues at coordinate 4,753,666 of NZ_CP119766.1, read as the reverse complement.
ATACAGAGTTGCAACAACATCTGCAACAACAGATCCTTTGGCGGCTGCACGTGCAAGTATAGTAGCTGATCCTGATGCAGCAAATTTCAATGCTCAATTAGCAACTTTAGCAACATTCTATAACACAAACTTTATCCGTACACCTTTACTTGTGCCTATGGATAACTTTAGCGGTGTAGGTGTTAATATTAAATTCAATCCGAATTACTATATTAATGGTCTGAATACAACTGCCTTAACAGCAAATCCATGGTTATTACAGACAATAGGCTGGAATGATAATTTTGGTGGAGCAGGAACGTTCAACTACCAAGAATAAATCTATTAATATCAAGAAGAATTATATAACTTTTCACCTGTATTCGTCAAAAGATACAGGTGATTTGTTTAAAAAGAATTACCACAATTAGAAATTAACATGAAAAACTCCGCATTATTTATCGCATCATCTCTGCTTTTTTTAGGAAGTGCAAAGTGTTTTGCTCAATATCCGAAGATAAGCCCTGAAGTTCAGGCACAGGAAAAAGCAATTAAAGAAGAAGCTCAAAGACTTTCTGACGAAGCTTGGGAAAAAGCTTTGGTAGTTATTGAAGAAGAAGCAAGGCACGGAAAACCATATATTCCTTGGGCTGCTAGGCCAACAGATTTACCTCAAGCAGATATTCCTGCTTTTCCAGGTGCCGAAGGTGGTGGAATGTTCACGTTTGGAGGTCGTGGTGGAAAAGTTTATACGGTAACAAGTTTAGAAGATCGTGGACCAGGTACATTACGTGAAGCATGTGAACAAGGAGGAGCTAGAATTGTGGTATTTAATGTTGCCGGAATTATTAGACTTAAAAGTCCATTAATTATTCGTGCACCGTATATTACCATTGCAGGACAAACTGCTCCGGGTGATGGTATTTGTATTGCAGGAGAATCAACTTGGATTGATACACATGATGTAATTATCAGACACGTGCGTTTTCGTCGCGGAGAAACTTTCGTAGGCCGTCGTGATGATGCTATAGGAGGAAATCCTGTTGGAAATATCATGATCGATCACGTTTCTGCAACTTGGGGATTAGACGAAAATATGTCAATTTATAGACATATGTATAATCCAGGGCCAGGTTACCCAGATATTAAAGTGGGAACTGTAAATATTACCATCCAAAACAGTTTATTTGGAGAAGCTTTAGATACTTATAATCATGCTTTTGGAAGTACTTTAGGTGGAGAAAACTGTTCTTTCATGAGAAATATGTGGGCTAATAATGCAGGAAGAAACCCTTCTATTGGCTGGAACGGAATCTTTAATTTCGTCAATAACGTAGTTTTCAACTGGTACAACAGATCAACAGATGGTGGAGATTATACTGCAAACTACAACATTATCAATAACTTCTACAAACCAGGCCCAGTAACCGATTTAACACAGCCAATCAGTTATAGAATCTTAAAACCAGAATCTGGAAGAAGTAAATTACCATATATGGTTTTTGGTAGAGCTTATGTAAATGGAAACGTTGTTAATGGAAATGAAAAAGTGACTAAAGATAATTGGGACGGAGGTATTCAAATAGAAAACAAAAAAGGAGAGTTAATGCCTTATGAAGAAGCAAAGGATTACTTTGCTAAAATGAAAGCAGAAAAACCTTTTCCAATGCCATGGTTCAACAAGTTTATGACTGCTGAAGAATCTTATGAATTCGTACTTAAAAATGTTGGAGCTACTTTGCCAATCAGAGATAAAGTCGACGAAAGAATTGTAAGAACTGTGAAGACAGGAGTTCCGGAATATGCTAAAGGACTAGAAAAAAAGACTTTCTACCAATTCGAACACAGACGTTTACCGATGGATTCTTATAAAAAAGGAATCATTACTGATATTTCTCAAGTGGGCGGATATCCAGAATACAAAGGAAAACCTTATGTTGATACAGACAAAGATGGAATGCCGGATGCATGGGAGAAAAAATACGGTTTAAATCCAAACGATCCATCTGATGCGCAAGGAGATTTAAATGGAGATGGATATACTAATATTGAAGATTACATTAACGGTGTAAATCCTGCAATAAAAGTAGATTGGAAAGATTTGGCTAATAATAAAGAAACATTAGTAAGACCTTTATTAGATTTAAAATAAGGAACAGTTTTTGAAAACATAGACGCATTAATTAAAAGTTGAGCTTATTATTGACTTCTTTAGAATTGCTCGGAAATTTGCTAAGACGAAAAGTTTATTGAAAAAGAAAAGCAGATAAAGCTTTACGTCTTAGCGACTTTTCGAGATTAAAAAGTAAAGTAGCTAAAGATCTATTTAACTTTTTTTGAAGTCAGGCAAAATATGTTTTAAAATCAAAATAAGAAATAAAATCATGATACTAAATAAAATAAATGCTGGTTTATTATCGCTGGTTTTTGCATTTTCAACTTTAAGTGCACAACAGCATTTGGATCCTGAATATGTAAAAGTTACTAACGAAAGAGCGGCAAAAATCGTTACCAAATTAGATTTGAAAAACGAAGCAAAAGAAAAATCGGTTTCAAATATCATCGCTCAACAGTTTAGAGATTTAACTGAAATTCAGGACGGAAGAGATGCTGAAATCAAAAAAGTAAAAGAAGATACTTCTTTACCTAAGGAAAAGCAAAACGAAAAGATTGATAAACTGAAAGCAAAAGCAGAAGAATCAATTGCAAAACTGCACAAATCGTACATCAAAAAATTAAGTAAAGAATTATCAGAAGATAAAATCACTGAGGTTAAAGACGGAATGACTTATGGTGTGCTTCCAATCACGGTTGCAGGTTACAACGACATGCTTCCAAACTTAACGGCAGAACAAAAAGATTATATCTATAAAGCTTTAGTCGAAGCCAGAGAACATGCAATGGATGCTGGTTCTTCTAAGGAAAAACACGGATGGTTTGGTAAATACAAAGGGAGAATCAATAACTATTTATCCAAACAAGGTTACGATTTAAATAAAGAAAGTGCTGACTGGCATAAACGTATTGAAGAAAGAGAAAAGAATAAACCAAAAGATTCTACTACAAAAGAATAATCTCTTAAAACTTTACACCAAAAACTATTAACTACACCACACAATTCAATGCAAAATATTTTTCCAAACCGTACTTTAAAAAGAACAATAATGGTTTTTTCATTTTGTTCACTGGTTTCATCGGCTTATGCACAATATCCTGTAATTCCAAAAGATATTCAAGAAAAAGCTGATGCCATTTTAGCTGATGAAGAAAAACGACTAAGTGAAATCTGGAATGCTAATTATCACATTATTAAAGAAGAAGCAAAGCAAGGAAAACCTTATTTGCCTTGGGCTTCTTATCCAAAAGATTTTGTTTTTGCAGAAATTCCTGCTTTCCCTGGTGCTGAAGGAGGAGGAGCTTACACACAAGGTGGACGTGGCGGAAAAATATTTGTGGTTACTAGTTTGGAAGACAGCGGAAAAGGAACTTTTCGTGAAGCTTGCGAAGCCGTTGGAGCGAGAACAATTGTTTTCAACGTTTCAGGAATTATCCGTTTAAAAAAGCGAATCAGCATGCGTGCGCCTTATGTAACCATTGCTGGACAAACCGCTCCGGGTGACGGAATTTGTATTGCCGGAGAAACTTTAGAAATCGATACGCACGACGTTATCATTAGACATATGCGTTTCAGACGTGGTGCAACTGACGTGACCAGAAGAGATGATGCATTGGGTGGAAATCCGATGGGAAATATAATTATTGATCACTGTTCTGTGAGTTGGGGATTAGACGAAAATGTTTCTTTGTACAGACATCAGTTTGCTCCTAACGCAAAATCAAAACTGGAAAAATTACCGGCTTGTAATATCACAATTCAAAACACTATTTCATCAGAAGGTTTAGATACTTACAATCATGCCTTTGGAAGTACAATCGGCGGATTAAATAGTACTTTTATGCGCAACTTATGGGCCGACAACATTTCAAGAAATGCTTCTATCGGGATGTATGGCGACTTTAATTTTGTGAATAACGTAGTATTCAATTGGTGGAATCGTACGCTTGACGGAGGTGATTATCGTTCAATGTTGAATATCATCAACAATTATTTTAAACCAGGGCCAATAACTCCAGTAAATGAGCCTATTTCGCATAGAATTGTAAAACCTGAATCTGGATATATTGAACCAAAACAATACGGAAGAGCATATGTTTCAGGAAACTTTATTGTTGGTTCTCCAGAAGTTACAGCAGACAACTGGAATGGTGGCGTACAATTGGAAAACCTTCCAGAAGCTGAAACAAAAGAATTTTTAGCTGCTATTAAACAGCCAAAACCTTTCTCGATGCCAAAATTTAATATCATGTCGGCAGAAGAAGCTTACGATTTTGTTTTAACGAATGTTGGAGCAACAATTCCGAAGAGAGATGCAGTTGACGAAAGAATTTTGAAGCAAGTTAAGACTGGAAAAATCGAAGTTAAAGACGGTTTAGAAAATTCAATTGGAAAAGAATATATCAAAAGGAGATTACCAGCTGACTCTTATAAAAAAGGAATCATAACGCATCCTGACCAAGTTGGCGGATACCCAACTTATAAAGGAAAAGCGTATAAAGATTCTGATAATGACGGAATTCCAGATGCTTGGGAAAAGAAATACGGTTTAAATCCAAATGACGCTTCAGATGCAAACAAAGATGCAAACGGAGACGGATATACCAACATTGAAAAATATTTTAACGGAATTGATCCAAACAGTAAAATTGATTGGACAAAAACGGAAAACAATACGGATACATTGGCGAAATTAAAGTCTTTATTGCAATAAGAGTTAGAAAATAGAGTAAAGAATATAGAGAATAGACATTAGAAAAAATGATTTAGCTTTGAAGAAATCTATATTCTTTACTCTGTTTTCTATATTCTAAACACTTCTAAAAAATATTAAGGTGAATTTTACCCAGTTAAAAAATACAATCTCCCTTCAAAAAGATAAAATAATTTTATCTGGTTTGGCGATGCTTTTCAGTATAAACATCACAGCCCAAAGCAATTTCCCAGATATCATTAAAACCAAAGAAGGAAAACTTTCTTTCACAACAGATAATCAAGGAAACCAAATTCCTGATTTTTCTTTTGCAGGATATCGAAACTCTGAAGTTGCCATTCCAAATCTAGACAACAAAATTTTTGTTTCTCAACAAGAAGAAGATGCAACACAAAAAATCCAAAATGCAATTGATTATGTCAGTGCATTAAAACCAGATAAATCTGGATTTCGTGGAGCTGTTTTGTTGGACAAAGGAACTTTCAAAATCAGCGGAACATTATATATCAGAAAATCAGGAGTAGTTTTAAGAGGAAGCGGCAATTCGGAAAATGGAACCGTACTTTTAGGAACCGGATTAGAAAGAGAAGCTTTAATTAGAATTTTGGGTGAAAATGATAAAGTGTATAAAGACTCATTTGAATTTGCGAATGCTTACACACCACTTGGAACTCAGAAAATTCAATTAAAAAATACTTCAAAATTAAAAGTTGGCGACGAAATCGAAATCAGCAAACCTTTAACGGATAACTTCATTAAAGAAGTAAACATGCAGGATTTCGGCGGAGAAACTTCTTGGATTGGCTGGAAAAAAGGCGACTGGACTACAACTTGGAATCGTGTCGTGACCAAAATAAACGGAAACGAAGTAACGGTAAATGCTCCAATCACAATGTCTTTAGATGATGTTTTCGGAGCTTCAAAAGTAACAGTTTATTCTTGGGAGGGAAGAATTGAAAATACTGGAATTGAAAATATTTTAATAAAATCAACATATAATTCATCAAACTTAAAAGATGAAGAACACAGATGGCAGGCTATCAGCATTGAAAATACCAGAAATGCTTGGGTAAAACAAGTTAATTTCAAACATTTTGCAGGCGGAGCCGTTACGATTTTAAAAACTAGTCAGCAAATTACGGTTGAAGATTGTATTGCGACAGAACCAATTTCTGAAATCGCTTCATTTAGAAGACATACTTTTTATACTGAAGGGCAGCAGACTTTATTCCAACGCTGTTACTCAGAATTTGGATATCATGATTTCGCCGTTGGCGGATTCGGAACAACTGGTCCAAATGCTTTCGTACAATGCGAATCACATTTGCCATTCGAAAACAGCGGCGCAATCGGAAGCTGGGCAACCGGAGTTTTATTTGACATTGCAAACATCGATGGAAAGCCCTTAAGTTATAATAATAGAGAACAAGGCGGAAGAGGAGCAGGATGGACAGCAGCCAATTCTGTAATATGGGAATCATCGGCATCAAAAGTAGAATGTTATAGTCCGCCAACAGCACAAAACTGGGCTTTTGGAGTTTGGGGACAATTTGGAGGAAACGGACATTGGAAAAACGTAAACGAACATATCAGTCCAAGAAGTTTATTCTACACACAACTAGAAGCCAGATTAGGAAAACTTCCAGTTCAGCCTTTTATCTATGATTTAGGTTCAGAAGCTTCTTCAAGTCCGAGTATAGAAGTGGCTGAGGAATTGACTAAAAACTCAGCAACGACAGCAAAAAGTTTACAAGAATTGATTGCAGAAGCTTCAAAAGCAAATCCGATAAATACAGATAGTAAAGGTTTAAAAAATGCTAACGATTTAAAAGTTGTTCCAAATAAAACAGAAAAATCAACTTCAAAAGTAACAACAGAAAATGGCTGGTTAACTTTTGAAGGAAAAGTAATTGCAGGAAAACAAACTAACGTTGATTGGTGGAGAGGAAATTTAACAGATGGTTTTGTAAACAAATCATTACCTCACATAACGCGTTTTGTTCCAGGAAGAACAGGAAACGGATTGACGGATCAAGTGCAGGAAACGGTAGATTATTTAACTAAAAACAATATCGTTGCCTTAGAGCATCATTACGGTTTATGGTACGAAAGAAGAATGGACGATCACGAACGAGTTCGCCGTGTCGATGACGATGTTTGGCCTCCGTTTTACGAACAGCCTTTTGCAAGAAGCGGTAAAGATTTTGCTTGGGATCATTTAAGTAAATACGATTTAACAAAATTCAACGATTGGTACTGGAGCCGTTTAGCTCAGTTTGCAACATTAGCAGAACCAAACGGACAATTGTTAATCAATCAGCAATATTTCCAACATAACATTTTAGAAGCTGGAGCGCACTGGGCAAGTTCACCTTGGCGTTCAGCAAACAATATTAATAGCACAGGATTTCCGGAGCCACCGCCTTATGCGGGAGACAAACGCATTTTTATGGCGGAGCAGTTTTATGATATTACGAATGCACAGAGAAGAAAATTACACGAAGGCTTTATTAGAAAATCATTTGAGAATTTTCAGGAAAACAGCAACGTAATCCAGTTGACAAGTGCAGAATATACAGGACCTTTACATTTTATGGAATTCTGGTTAGACCAAGCCCAAAAATGGAAAGACGAAACAGGCAAAAAAGGATTAATTGGTTTGAGCGCTACAAAAGACGTTCAGGATGCTATTTTAAATGATACCAAAAGAGTTAAAACCGTTGATGTAATCGACATACGTTACTGGTATTACAAAGAAGACGGTTCAGCTTACGCACCGCAAGGAGGCGTTAATTTAGCACCGAGACAGCACGCCAGAAAACTAAAAACCGGAAAAGAAACCGACAATCAAGTGTATCGCGCTGTTCGTGAATACCGAGAAAAATATCCAGAAAAAGTGATATTGTATTCAACAGACGGTTCTTCAAGATTCGGGTGGCCGGCTTTAATGGCGGGAGCTTCATTGCCAAACATTCCGAAAATAGAATTACCTCAGTTTTATGCCGCTTTAAGCGAAATGAAATTAGTTGACGGAAATATGTTTTCAGACAATCTGTGGAAGTTGGAAAATAAAGGAAAAAGCTATCTTTACTACCTGAAAAATAATCAAGATATTATGCTTGACTTATTAAATGAAAAAGGAACTTTTGAAGTATTTGAAATCAATGCTTCAACAGGAAATATAACCAAGAAAGCCAATATCAGCGGAGGAAAGCAGGTTACGATTCCACAAGCTGAAATAAAAGAAAGAGTGCTTTTTGTAGTGAAAAAATAAAAGTTTTAATAGCCGCGAATTGACGAATTAATTTTGAGAAGAATTAAATCTGATTAATTACACAAATTAAATCTCCGTGAAATAAAACACAAAGATTATAGAAAGAATAATTCGTGAATTAGAGGCTAACAAACCAAGAAAAATAAATTCAAAAACAACAAAAAATGAATCTGAAAATTAAATCTTTATTCGCTCTTTGTATAAGCTTTATGTTCATAGCACAAAGTGGATTTTCTCAATCTGCCGAAGCAAAAGCCTCTCTGCCTCCAATAAAAGTATCTGAAAACCAGCATTATTTTGTTACCGAAAATGAAAAGCCATTTTTCTGGCTTGGCGATACAGGCTGGCTTGCATTTGGCAAATTAGACAGAGAAGGTATAGAGAAGTACTTTAAAGACAGAAAAGAAAAAGGATTCAACGTTGTTCAGGTAATGGTTTTACACAATCTTAATGCTGTAAATGCTTATGGTGCCCCAGCTTTGGTAAACGAAGATATTTCAAAACCGCTGACCACTCCTGGAAATAACGTCAACAATAAAGACGAATATGATTATTGGGATCACGTAGATTACACTTTAGATGTAGCCGAGAAAAACGGAATTTATGTGGCAATGGTTCCAGTTTGGGGAACCAATGTTTCAAAGGGAAATAAAGTAAGTAAAGAACAGGCTCAAAAATATATGAGATTTTTGGTTAACAGATATAAAGATAGAACCAATGTAGTTTGGCTAAATGGAGGAGATACTCATGGTAATGAGTTCACAAGTATCTGGAATATTATTGGTAGTACTTTAAAAATTAATTGTCCAGACCAGTTAATTACTTTTCATCCTTTTGGAAGAACAGATTCTTCGGATAATTTCCATAATTCTCCATGGTTAGATTTCAACATGTTCCAATCAGGACACAGAAGATATGATCAGGATTCTATAAAAACGAATTTCAAAGAAGACAATTACAAATTCGTTTTAAGAGATTTCGAATTAAAACCTACAAAACCTACGCTTGACGGTGAACCATCTTACGAAGGAATTCCACACGGTTTACACGATACTTTACAGCCAAAATGGACTGCTAATGATGTACGTCGTTATGGATATTGGTCTGTACTTTCAGGAGCCGCAGGTTATACATACGGACACAATGCTGTAATGCAGATGTTCAGAAAAGGAGATAAACCAGCATACGGAAACAAAGAATTATGGACATCAGCACTTAATGCGCCTGGAGCAAAACAAATGGTTTATATTAAGAAATTAATGGAAGAAGTACCATTTTTAGAAGGAATTCCAGATCAATCGATAATTGCAAACCAAGGTCAGAAATACGATTATATTCCAGCCATAAAAGGTAAAAAGTACGTTTTGATTTATACTTACAATGGAAGAAAATTCAAAGTTAACTTGGGTAAAATTGCTGGTGATAAAGTTACGGCAACTTGGTTTAACCCAAGAAACGGACAAAAAACAAAAATCGGAATTATTGACAATAAAGGAGCTAAAGAATTCCAGCCATCAGGTAAAAAAGAAGACGGTAACGACTGGGTTTTGATTTTACGTTCTAATTAAGGAGTAAGAGACCCAACAGGTTTTTAAAACCTTTTAGGTCTAATACAGTAACCACAATCTTATCATTCCGAGTAACGAGGGTAGGAGCTATAGCGAATTGGCGAAGCAATCACACTCGAGAATCGAGAAAGATTAGCAAATATGAGAATATAAAGCTCTCGCAGATTTTGCAGATCAAGCAGTTAAAAAATCATTTTAATCTATGATCCCGAGAGCTATTGGGAGTGGCTGTAAAAAATCTGTACAATCTCCCAAATCTGCGAGAGAAAAAAATACAACTATGAAAAACATACTAATAATACTCTGCTTCATAACCGGATTAAATACCGCTTTCGCAAACGACGGCTGGCTGAACATTCTAAAAGAAGGCGGAAACAACAAAGGAATAAAGTGCACACAAGCCATTCAGAATGCAATCGAAAAAGCATCTAAAAATGGTGGCGGAACCATCTTTTTTCCTGCTGGGGAATATTTAACCGGAGCTTTAACATTAAAAAGCAACATTACAATCCACTTAGATTCTGGAGCACTTTTAAAATTTTCTGAAAATTTCGATGATTTTCTTCCTTACGTAGAAATGCGTTACGAAGGAATTGTAATGAAAAGTTTCCAGCCTTTATTTTATGCAAAAGACGTTGAAAACATCACCATCACAGGAAGAGGTGTAATCGACGGACAAGGAAAAGCGTGGTGGAATGAGGTATACCGAATTGAAACGGCCAAAGAACCACTTCCTCCGACAAAATACCAAACCATGTGGGAAGAGCAAAATAAAGGCCTTTACACAGAGCCTTATTATAAAAGGACAGTTGACAAGAAATTTTTCCGACCTTCTTTCTTTCAGGCATACAACTGCAAAAACATTCTAATTGAAGGTGTTACGTTTCAAAATTCGCCTTTCTGGACAATCAACCCAGAATTCTGTGATAATGTAACCGTTACCGGAATCTCAATTTTTAATCCGCATTCGCCAAATACAGACGGAATCAATCCTTCTTCTTGCACCAATGTTCGTATTTCAAACTGCCATATCAGCGTTGGAGACGATTGTATTACCATCAAATCAGGAAGAGACGGCGACGGACGTAAATACGGAAAAGCAACAGAAAATGTAACCATTACAAACTGCACAATGCTTAGCGGTCACGGCGGAGTCGTTATTGGAAGCGAGATGTCAGGCGGAATCAAAAAAATTACCATTTCAAATTGTGTTTTCGATGGAACAGATCGTGGAATCCGTATCAAATCGGCTCGTGGAAGAGGTGGTGTAGTAGAAGATATTCGTGTTGATAATATCGTAATGAAAAACATCAAAGAAGAAGCCATAGTCTTGAGCCTTTTCTATGATAAAGGAACGCAGGTTGAACCTGTAACCGAGAAAACGCCGATTTTCAGAAACATCCACATGAGTAACATTACGGCTTCAAACGTAAACAAAGCCGGACAGATTCTTGGAATTACTGAAATGCCCATTCAAAACATCACTTTCTCGAACATCAACATGGATGGGAAAGAAGGGTTTACCCTAAGTACAGCCACAGATGTTGAATTTCATGATGTAAAAGTAAATGCAACTGTTGGTTCGTCTTTCAAAATATCAGATTCAAAAAATGTGATTTTAGACAACGTAGGATCTTCAACAGCCATAAAAGGAGTTCCAGTTATCAAATTAGATAACGTTTCAAATGCGTTGATCAACAATAATTTTCCATTCAATCCAACCGATATTTTTATCGAAGCCGATGGAAAAGACACCAAAAACATTTTCTTAAAAAACAATGTTTTAAATAACGTAACAACGAAAATAAAAAAAGGAGCTTCTTTAGATAAAAAAGCAATTACAGAATAATTCTTTAGTCGTATCCTAACAGGTTTTTAAAACCTGTTAGGTATTAATAATTTGGCAACAGGTGTTGAATTAGAAGCAGAGACAATAGGCATTTTTGGAAACATCGTCCCGCTCTTCGTTGCAATCTTGTAAACTGAACCCCAGTTTACAAGGATTTCCACTTCGATCGGGGCTAGAGAGAAAGATCTGGCTTTTTTGCAATCAGTAGGATTCTGGATTAAACATAAAATATACCTACAAGGTTTTGGAAACCTTGCAGGAGAAAAAACAAGACATGAAAAAAATATTCATCATACTAACCCTTTCGCTTTTTGCTGTGAGTTATTCGCAGAAAAAGAAAGATTTATATCTTTTTACATCGTTTAGAGAACCCGCAACAGAAGGTTTGTATTTAGCTTACAGCGAAGACGGTTACAATTGGAAAGGTTTAGAAGGCTCATTTTTAAAGCCAGAAATCGGAGCCAGCAAAATCATGCGTGATCCGTCCATCACAAAAGGAGCAGACGGAACCTATCACATGGTCTGGACAACCGATTGGAAAGGCGGAAACGGTTTCGGCTACGCAAGTTCAAAAGACTTGATTCATTGGTCAGAACAGCAATACATTCCGGTAATGAAAAACGAACCGGATGTTGTAAACGTCTGGGCTCCAGAAATCTTTTATGACGATGTAAAAAAAGAATACATTGTTATTTGGGCATCGACAATTCCGTTCCGATTTCCAAAAGGAGTGGAAGAAGAGAAAAACAACCACAGAATGTATTACGTAACGACTAAGGATTTCAAAACGTTTTCAGATACAAAATTATATTACGATCCAGGTTTCAGTGTAATTGACTGCGTGATTGTCAAAAAAAGCAAAAAAGATTATGTTTTGGTTTTAAAAGACAATACAAGACCCATGCGAAACATAAAAGTAGCTTTCGGAAAATCGCCTTTAGGGCCGTTTGAAAAACCTTCAAAACCTTTAACCGAATATCTATCGGAAGGACCAACAGTAGTGAAAGTCGGTAAAAATTGGTTGTTGTATTATGATAATTACGGTTCAAAAAATTATAAAGCGTTAAGCACACCAGATTTTGTTCATTTTGAAGATGTATCTTCCAAAATAAGCCTTCCAGAAGGACACAAACACGGAACAATTACAACAATCTCTGCAGACGTTTTAAAAGGATTAATTGATAGAAAATAAAAATCAGCTAAATCTGCCAAATCTGCGAGAGTAAAATTTTTTCCCGCAGATTTTGCAGATCAAGCAGATAAAAGAAATGGTTAGAAAAATTTCACGCAGATTTAAAATGATTTAAGCAGATCAAGCAGATTTTATTTTAGAGAAAATAAAATAAAAAAATCAGCTAAAATCTGCGGAATCTGCGTGAAACAAAAAAATATAAAATGATTACTTTCCAAAACATAAAAACCAACATCATTACAGCTACAATTCTTTTGGCTTGCACGGCTGTAAATGCGCAGAACGATACTGTGCGGTATGTTGGTAAAACACTTTCAAACATCGATTACCATCACGGACAGTTGAGTCCAGCGGTTGGAGTTCACGCCACACAAATCATGCGTGCAAGCCGTGAACATCCAGAAAAAGCAGATGGTTTTGGATGGACATACAATCACCAGCCGATGATGGCGTATTGGAACAATACTTTTTATCTGCATTATTTAAGCGATCCCTCGGGCGAACATATTCCACCAAGCCAGACTTTATTAATGACTTCTAAAGACGGCGTAACATGGACAAAACCAGAAGTAATTTTTCCTATTTATAGAATTCCAGACGGATGGAAAAAAGAAGGCGTTGAAGGCGTTGCCAAAAATCTGGATGCAATTATGCACCAAAGAATGGGCTTTTATACCTCAAAAGACAATAGACTTTTTGCTTTAGCGTATTACGGAATCGCTATGGATGAAAAAGACGACCCAAATGATGGAAAAGGAATTGGACGTGTAATCCGTGAAATCAAAAAAGACGGTAGTTTTGGCGAAATCTATTTCATCAGATATAATAAAAGCTGGGACAAATCAAAGTCGAAATTTCCATTTTACACAGCGTCAAAAGACAAAGGTTTGAAAAAAGCCTGCGAAGAAATTTTATCAGAACCTTTGGTTTTACAGCAATGGGTTGAAGAAGCCGATCGTGACGATGAATTGATTCCGTTACAGAAACCGTATAAAGCGTTTAGTTATTATCATTTACCAAACGGAAACGTGGTTGGTTTATGGAAACATGCTTTGACTTCTATCAGCAGAGACGGCGGAAAATCTTGGGATTATATGCCGTTAAGAGCACCGGGATTTGTAAACAGCAATGCTAAAATCTGGGGACAAAAAACATCAGACAATCGTTATGCGACGCTTTATAATCCGTCAGAATACCGTTGGCCTTTGGCGATTTCTACAAGTGATGATGGATTGAATTATAAAGATTTGTTATTGGTTCACGGAGAAGTAAGTCCGATGCGTTATGGCGGAAACTACAAATCAGCAGGCCCTCAATACGTTCGCGGAATTACAGAAAAAAACGGAACTCCGCCAGACGGAAAAATCTGGGTAGGTTACAGTATGAATAAAGAGGATATTTGGGTGGCATCGATTCCTGTTCCAGTAACTTCGGTGGTAACCGAAAATGTGAATGATGTTTTTAATAATCTTCCTGACGGACAAGAGTTAAAGTTATGGAATACCTACGATCTTTCATGGGCATCAACCAAAATCGAAAAGAAAGCGGATGGTAAAAAATGGCTGACATTAAGAGATCAGGATTATTTTGATTATTCCCGTGCGGAAAGAGTGATTCCATTTGCCTCAAAAATGGAAGCCGTTTTCACCGTAAAACCAGAGCAAAATAATCACGGTTTATTACAGATTGAATTCCAAAATAAACAAGGTTTGCCTTCTGTAAGATTGATTTTTGATTCGGATGGAGAATTAAAGGTGAAAAATGGTGCGCGTTTGAGTTCGGTTACAAAATACGAAGCAAACAAAGCATATACAATCACAGTTAAATTAGATGCTAAAAACCGTCAGTACACTATAAAAGTAAACGATGGAAAAGAATCAACAAAGATATTTTATGCGCCAACAGATGGTTTTGAGCGAATCATGTTTAGAACGGGAGAACAGAGACATTCACCAGATCCTGACACAGCGCCAGATACAGACGATTACGACGATCTGCCTCAAACCGGAAAATTAATCCAAGAAGCAGTATTTAATATCGAATCGTTGATTACTAAAAAGTTGTAAAAAAAAATAGCCACGATTCACGAATTATTTTTATAATCGATACGTAGTTTTTGTCATAAATTAATCGAATTATGCTTTCGGTATAAATTAGAGAAATAAAACACAAAGAATAATTAGAGAAAATTCGTGAATTCGTGGCGAAAAAAAATATACAAAGTGAAGTTTTTTAAAAGCATATTATTAGCCGTTTGTCTTCTATTAACTTTAGTTTCTAAAGGACAAATTTTGCCTGTACGCCTAACAACAGAAATGGCAGAAAACCCATTAGCCGTATTTCAGAATCAGCCAAGATTGAGCTGGCAGTTGGTTTCAAAAGAATCCGATGCCTCACAAGTCGCTTATTTGATTTTGGTAGCTTCATCAGAAGAAAAATTAAATAATGACGATGGAGATATCTGGAATACTGGAAGAGTAAATTCAGATAAAAACCTTCATATCGTTTATGGTGGAAAACCATTAAAAAATGAAACCAAATATTTCTGGAAAGTAAAAGTATGGAACCAATCAGGTCAAGTTTCGAAATGGAGCAAAACGGCTACTTTCAGAACAGCTTCATTAGAATCAGATTTAAATCCGACTTGGATTGGTGCCATTACAAAAGCCGACAGTCATTTGCCGGAAGGAAGAAATTATCATACAGCGACTTTCAACAGAGAGAAAAAGAATTCGTTTATCAATGCTTCCGATTCTTTGGCACGCAGAAGTATTATGTTGCGTAAACCTTTTGAAATAGAAAAAGCAGTCAAAGAAGCCGTAGTTTACATTTCAGGTCTAGGACATTACGAATTGACTATCAACGGAAAAAAAGTGGGTAACAGCCAATTTGCACCTTTGTGGACAGATTATGATAAGACGGTTAATTACAATGTTTACGAACTAAGTGCAAAAGAATTTGAAAAAGGAGATAATGTAATTGGAGTTTTGTTAGGAAACGGAATGTACAATACATTGGCTGAAAGATATACCAAATTCTTTGTAAGTTTTGGCCCGCCGACTTTATTTTTTAAAATGAAAATAAAGTATAATGATGGTTCAGAAGAAATTATAAAGTCTGATGGATCTTGGAAATACAGCAAAAGTCCGATTACTTATAATAGTATTTTTGGAGGAGAAGATTACAATTCCAATTTAGAGCAAAAAGGCTGGAATCGTAAAGGTTTCAAAGATAGAGATTGGAAAAAAGTTGTGGTTCAGGAAGCCCCAAAAGGAGTTTTAAGACCACAGACAGCGCCACCGATTATGATTCAGAAACAATACGAAGTTAAAACTGAAAAAGAACTGAAACCGAATTTCTATGTTTTTGATATGGGACAAAATCTGTCTGGATTTCCAACCATCAAAGTAAAAGGAAAAAAAGGGCAGACGATTCGTGTTTGGGTGGCAGAAGGGTTAAATGAAGAAGGCACAATTGCACAAGGAAGATCTGGAAAGCCATATTATTACGATTACACTTTAAAAGGCAAGGGTGTAGAAGAATGGACACCAAAATTCAGTTTCTACGGTTACCAATATGTTCAAATTGAAAACATCAATTATAAAAAAGCAAAAAATGATGAGTTTCCAACTTTAGTGGAGTTAAAATCGAATTTCATTTACAATTCTGCAGGAGAAGCAGGAAGTTTTGAATGTTCGAATGAGATTTTCAACAAAACACATGAACTGATAAATAATTCCATAAAAAGTAATTTCCAAAGTGTTTTTACTGATTGTCCGCAACGTGAGAAATTAGGCTGGCTGGAAGAAATTCAGTTGAATGGGCCGGGTTTAATGTTCAATTATAATCTTCAGACTTTTCTTCCGGCAACGATGCAGAATATTTCTGATTCACAGCGTGATAACGGATTAATTCCAACAATAGTTCCTGAATATGTAATCTTTGGTGGTGATTTTACCGATTCTCCAGAATGGGGAGTAACAGGCGTAATCCTACCTTGGATGTATTATGAATATTACGGAGATACTTCATTATTAGAGAAATATTATCCACTAATGAAAAAGTATGTTGATTATTTAGGAACGAAAGCAACCAACCATATCGTTTCGCACGGATTAGGCGATTGGTACGATTATGGAATACATCCAGCTGGATATTCTAAAAATAGTCCAATTGCACTTTCTGCGACTTCACACTATTATTATGGCGCTTATTTAGTGGCAAAAGCATCAAAATTATTAGGAAAAACTGAAGATTTTGAGAAATATAATGCTTTGGCTTCTGAGATTAAATCGGCTTTCAATGCGGCATTTTTTAACGAAGAAACCAAACAATACGGAACAAACAGCCAGTTTAGCAATGCCGTTCCTATTTTTATGGATATCGTAGAGCCGCAGCACAAAGAGGCTGTAATGCAAAATCTCTTAGCTGATATCAAAGAAAAAGGTGATCGTTTGACAACGGGAGATGTTGGAAATCGTTATTTATTTCAGACTTTGGCAAGAAATGGCGAAAACGAAACCATGTACAGAATGCACAATCATTACGATGCGCCGGGTTATGGTTTTCAGATTAAATTTGGCCTGACTACTTTAACAGAACAATGGGATCCGAGAAAAGGAAATTCGTGGAATCACTTTATGCTAGGGCAAATCGAAGAATGGTTTTATCAAAGTTTAGCGGGAATCAAATCGGATCCTGAAAAGCCGGGTTTCAAACATTTTTTTATTCAGCCAGAAGTGGTTGGCGATATGACTTTCGCGAAAGCGGATTATCAATCAGTTTACGGAAAAATCGCTTCCTCTTGGGAAAAGAAAGACGGCAAGTTTATTCTAATTGTTCAGATTCCAGTGAATACAACATCAACAATAAAATTGCCGGTTGCTAAAAATTCAGAAATAAAAATGGATGGTAAAAGAGTTAGAGCAGGTTTTGATGAAAAAGTACAAAAGCGTGTTTTGGAATTAGGATCAGGAATTTATACAATAGAATGCACAATATAATGGAACGCGGATGACGCGGATTCGCTATCGCGAAAACACGGATTTACACGGATTTTTTTGTTCTATTTTAAAATGCAAAAATTGAATTGCCTCCAGTTTTAACTGGAGGTTTAAGAAAACAAGACAAGTCACAGGGCTTTAGCCAAATGAAAAAGTTAGGCTAAAGCCAATGTAGAAATCAAAAATATTTTCCTCCAGCTAAAGCAGGAGGCAATTCAAAAAAAATAAAAAAAGATCCGCTTTGATTCGTGTTTTTACGAAGTAAATCCGTGTCATCCGTGGGCCAATCACAACAATATTAAAATGAAAAATTTAAAATACATCTTCTTAGTTTCCATTTTTGCTTTGACATTTGCCAATGCACAAAGTACTTCTGACACTAATTTTAGAAAACCAGTTTCAGAGACTCTAAAGAAAATAGAAACTCTTTTTAATGTCACAATCAACGATGATAGAGGTTTATTAAAAGGAAAAGAACTAGACTATGCCGACTGGAGAATTGAACCGGGAAATCTGCCTCTTTCGCTAACCAATATTTTAGCGCCGTTTGAATTGATGTATTTTAAACAACCCGATGGAACCTACATCATTCGCAAGTATGAAAACCATAAAGTTTCGGTAGATAAAGGAAAAGAGCGTTTGTTTTATTTAGAAAGCCTTTATTCAACGAAAGAACAATGGGAGAAACGCAAAGCGGAGTTAAAAGCTTGTATGATTGCATCATTTGGATTAGAAAAGGCACCCCCAATGCCCAAGTCTAAACCACTTTTAACTCCAAAAAGAATCTACAAAGATTACAGTGTCGAAAATATTGCTTTAGAAATCATGCCCGGAGTTTATGCCACAGGATCGATTTATAAACCCTATCCGTTCAATAAAAAGTCGGCTGTAATTATTACGCCTGACGGGCATTTCGGAGACGGAAGATACAGAAAAGACGAACAGTACCGTTGCGCCATGATGGCTAAAATGGGTGCAATTGTAGTGGGTTACGATTTATTTGCGTGGGGAGAATCGTTATTACAGTTTCCAGAAGAAATACATAGAAACAGTATTGCATCGACAGTCCAATTGTTGACAGGAATTCGTTTATTGGATTATTTGGCAACCGTAAAAAATGCTGATATGTCTAGAGTTGGTGTTACTGGAGGTTCTGGCGGAGGATCTCACACCATGTTTTTGTCGGCGATTGATGACAGAGTGAAAGTTTCAGCTCCGGTTGTAATGGTTTCGTCTCACTTTTCAGGCGGTTGTCCATGCGAAAGCGGACGTGGTATTCATTTATGTGGAAATGGAACAAACAACGCCGAAATCTCAGCGATGATGGCTCCAAAACCGCAATTGATTGTCTCTGACGGAAAAGACTGGACATTGGCAGTTCCAGAATTGGAATTCCCTTTTATTCAAAGAACATATGAATTGTACGGAAAGAAAGATTTAGTAGAGAATGCCCATTTTGCAAAAGAAGGTCACGATTTCGGAATCTCAAAACGTATGGCTTTGTACCCGTTTATGGCGAAATATTTAAATTTAGATTTGAATAAAGTAAAAAACGAAAAGGGAGAAATCGACGAATCGACGTGTGTAATTGAACCAAAAGAAAAGTTGTTAGTTTTTGGAGATAAAGGAGAAAAACTACCGAAAAATGCATTGAAAGACATCAACAAATTATATGAAATGTTCGGAGAAAAAAATCTGAAAGTTTACGAGGTTAAAAAGTGATAGCCACGAATTCACGAATTTATTTTTTATAAACGACGCGCAATTTTTACTTTAAAAATTAATCGGATTAACTTTTTCGATAGAAATTAGAGAAATAAAGTGCAAAGAATAGTTAGAGTAAATTCGTGAATTCGTGGCTGAAAAAAAAATATGAAGTTAATAAATGATATTTGGGCGTGCCCCAATTTGAAAAAGGGGGCAATTTTGTAACCGCTCATTTCGCCCCCTTTCCCAAATCGGGTCGGGCTATCCGCGCTACTTTGGTAGCCAGCTTCTATCCCTCACGCGCTCTTGTAACTCAAGAACATTTGGGTTTTGATTAGAAATAATACCTACAAGGTTTTGTAAACCTTGCAGGATTCGTAAAATTTCAAAACAAATGAATTTGTGATAATTTGTGCAATTTGCGGTTAAAAAAAACAATTCGGGCTTTGCCTAAAAAGTATAAAATATGAATTTAAGAAATAAAATTACAGTCCTCTGTTTCGGAATTGTTTCCTTCGCTACAACAGCGCAAAGCAACAGCGACCTAAAACTTTGGTACGATAAACCAGCCTCAATCTGGA
Source organism: Flavobacterium panacagri (assembly GCF_030378165.1). Classification (NCBI taxonomy): domain Bacteria; kingdom Pseudomonadati; phylum Bacteroidota; class Flavobacteriia; order Flavobacteriales; family Flavobacteriaceae; genus Flavobacterium; species Flavobacterium panacagri. The sequence goes on along the minus strand of NZ_CP119766.1, from coordinate 4,733,684 downwards.
ACGAAGCATTGCCTTTAGGTAACGGACGTTTAGGTGCAATGGTTTTTGGCGACCCAGCAGTCGAGCGTTTACAATTGAACGAAGAAACAATCTGGGCAGGTTCTCCAAACAGCAATGCACATACTAAATCTATAAAAGCACTTCCGATTGTCCGTCAGTTAATTTTTGACGGAAAATTTGATGAAGCACAGGATTTAGCGACACAGGATATTATGTCGCAAACCAATGACGGAATGCCGTATCAGACTTTTGGCAGTGTTTATATTTCATTCGCAGGACATCAAAAATATACGGATTATTATCGTGATTTAGATATCAGCAATGCTACGGCAAAAGTAAAATACAAAGTAAACGGTGTTGAATTTACAAGAGAAATTCTAACCGCATTTTCAGATCAGGTAATTGTAGTAAAACTTTCTGCAAGTCAGCCAGGGCAGATTACGTGTAATGTTTTCATGAACAGTCCGATTGATAAAACGGTTGCTTCGACTGATGGAAACCAGATTATACTTTCGGGAGTTGGAACTAACTTTGAAGGCGTAAAAGGAAAAGTAAAATTTCAGGGAAGATTAACAGCTAAAAACAAAGGCGGGCAAATCGATGCCAGCAATGGCGTTTTAAGTATTAATAAAGCCGATGAAGTAACTTTATACATTTCGATTGCAACCAACTTCAAAAACTATCAGGATATTTCGGGAGATGAAATTGTAAAAGGCAAAGACTATTTAGCGAAAGCGGAAACCAAAGATTTTGAAACCATAAAGAAAGCCCATGTTGATTATTACCAAAAATTCTTCAACAGAGTTTCTTTAAATTTAGGTTCGAATGATTTGGTTAAGAATCCAACAAACGAAAGAATCAGAGATTTCTCGAAACAATTTGACCCACAATTAGCGAGTTTGTATTTCCAATTCGGACGTTATCTTTTAATTTCGAGTTCACAGCCAGGCGGACAGCCAGCCAATCTACAAGGAATTTGGAATGATATGGTGACGCCGCCTTGGGACAGTAAATACACGACAAACATCAATGCCGAAATGAATTACTGGCCGGCACAAGTAACCAATCTTCAGGAAATGCACGAACCTTTTGTGCAAATGGCAAAAGAGTTGGCTGTAACTGGTGCAGAAACAGCCAAAACGATGTACAATGCCAGCGGTTGGGTTTTACATCATAATACAGATATTTGGCGTGTTACCGCTCCGGTAGATTCAGCTGCTTCGGGAATGTGGCCGACTGGCGGTGCTTGGGTTTGTCAGGATTTATGGGAAAGATATTTATATACAGGCGATAAAAAATATTTAGCAGAAATTTATCCAATCATGAAAGGCGCTGCCGATTTCTTTTTAGATTTTATGGTTATTGACCCTAATACAAAATATTTAGTAGTGGTGCCGTCAAGTTCGCCTGAAAACACACATGCAGGCGGAACAGGAAAAGCAACAATTGCATCGGGAACGACAATGGATAATCAGCTGGTTTTTGATTTGTTTACGCATGTTATCGAAGCTTCTGCTTTGGTTTCTCCGGATGCTGCTTATGTGAAAAAAGTAAGTGATGCTTTAGCAAAAATGCCTCCAATGAAAGTGGGAAAACACAGTCAGCTGCAAGAATGGCAAGACGATTGGGACAATCCGAAAGACAATCACAGACACGTTTCACATTTGTACGGATTGTATCCAAGCAATCAGATTTCGCCGATAAAAACACCTGAATTATTTGAAGCAGCAAAACAATCCTTAATTTACAGAACAGACGAATCTACAGGCTGGTCAATGGGATGGAAAGTGAATTTGTGGGCGAGATTATTAGACGGAAATCACGCTTATAAATTGATTCAGGATCAATTGCATTTGGTAACAGCAGATCAAAGAAAAGGCGGAGGAACGTATCCCAATATGTTAGATGCACATCAGCCTTTTCAAATTGATGGTAACTTTGGATGCACAGCCGGTTTTGCTGAAATGCTGATGCAGAGTCAGGAAGATGTTATTCATTTACTCCCTGCTTTACCAACGGTTTGGAAAGACGGAAGCATTAAAGGTTTGGTTGCCAGAGGTAGTTTTGTAATCGATATGACCTGGAAGAACAATAAAGTTTCGGAGTTGAAAATCTATTCGAAAATTGGAGGAAACTGCCGATTGAAAGTTGAGAACACTTTAAAAGGTTCTTCAATCAAAAAAGCAAAAGGGAAAAATTCAAATCCGTTGTTTTATGATATGGAAGTGAAGAAACCGATTATTTCTAATGAAGCAAAATTGCCTAAAGTACAATTGCCAAATTACAATATTTACGATGTGAATATGAAAGCAGGGCAGACTTATACTTTTACAGGGAATTAAAATAATGAATTAAACCTGTCAGGTCTCGATACGTTTCCTGCAAGGTTTTCAAAACCTTGTAGGTATAAATCATTAAAGTTTGCGAGTGACGCCTACAAGGTTTTGAAAACCTTGCAGGAGTAGTAAACCTTGAAAGAGTGGTAAAACGTAAAGGTCTCTTGCGTGAGTGATGGAAGTGGAGCTCTTTTTTGTAAGGCTTTTTCAGCCGAACAAAAAAAGCGGGAACGGACAGCACGATTCGCCGCGGCGAAAATGCCCAAAGAATTAGTTTTAAAATAATAATTAGAATATGTTACAACATTTCAAACATAAAATAATAGCACTTTCAATAGTAATCGCTTGTGTAAACAGTGGTTGTAAATCGGGTGCGGGGCATTCTCAAAAGGGAAAATCGGTTATTTTAAAAGAAGAAAATTTCAAACATTATGTTGATTATTTCAACACGATGGAGGATGAAAATTTAAAATTTGCGATTCCGAATGATAGTGCTTGGACTTGGATGGAAAAGAATATTCCGTTGTTTGAATGTCCACAGCAGAATTTTGAGGAAATTTATTATTTCAGATGGTGGAGTGTTCGTAAACATATCAAAAATACACCACAAGGATTTGCGATCACAGAGTTTTTAGTTGATCGGTCGTATGCTGATAAATACAATATGATTAGCTGTGCTTTAGGACATCATATCAACGAATTCAGATGGGTTCATGATTCGAAATACATTGAGCAGGATGTGAAACTTTGGTATAGAGGAAATGATGGAAAGCCAATGAACAAATTGTACAAATTCAGCAGTTGGACAGCCGATGCTTTGTACAATCGTTATTTGGTAAATAAGGATGAAAAATTCTTATTGGATTTGTATCCGGACATGGTTACCGATTATGCTGTTTGGGAAAAAGACCGTCAGCGCAAAGACGGTTTATTTTGGCAACATGATGTAAAAGACGGAATGGAAGAATCCTTAAGTGGCGGACGAAAAGTGCAAAATGCAAGACCAACGATTAACAGTTATATGTACGGAAATGCTGTAGCGATTTCTAAAATGGCTGAAATGAAAGGCGATAAAGAAGCAGAAGCAAAATTCAAAGCAAAAGCGGATGTTCTGCAAAAATTAGTAGAAACGAAATTATGGAATCAGAAAAGTGAGTTCTTTGAAACTTTAACAGAAAAAGATACTTTAGCGCAAGTTCGAGAAGCAATCGGATTTATTCCGTGGTATTTTAATCTGCCTGAGCAAAATAAAGGTTTTGAAAAAGCTTGGGAACAGATTAAAGACGAAAAAGGATTTTCGGCTCCGTTTGGTTTAACAACGGCAGAAAGAAGAAGTCCGAGATTTAGAACGCACGGAACAGGAACCTGCGAATGGGACGGTGCTATTTGGCCATTTGCAAGTTCGCAGACTTTAACGGCCTTGGCGAATGTTTTGAATAATTACAATCAGAATTTTGTAGCAAAACCTGATTATTTCAAACAGATGGAATTGTACGTTCAGTCGCAGTATTACAGAGGAAAACCTTATCTTGGTGAGTATTTAGACGAAACAACGGGTTATTGGTTAATGGGCGATAGAGAAAGAAGCCGTTATTATAATCATTCGACTTTCAATGATTTAGTGATTACGGGATTGGTAGGTTTACGTCCGAGAGCAGATGAAAAGATTGAAGTAAATCCGTTGATTCCACAAGAAAAATGGGATTGGTTTTGTCTGGACAATGTTTTATATCATGGAAATATTATTACCATTCTTTGGGATAAAACAGGAGAAAAATATAATAAAGGAAAAGGGTTTAGAATCTTTAAAAACGGGAAGGAAATTGCGGTTTCTGAGAAATTGGAGAAGTTAGTTTCTGAATAATTTTAAACCGATAAAGTTGATTTAGTTTAGAATAAAATTTGGAGAAAACAGTATTAAATTATTCAATCAAAGGCGGTGTATTTCATATTGCATGGAATATGGTATTTGTGGTTTTAGGGATTTACTTTTTATCACTCATAAATATTGAAAAGATTAGATTTAAATTTGGTGATTTGGTTTTACCAATTGTTGCTGTTTTGTTTATCATCGTTTATGGAAAAAAGGCGGTAATGACTCTTTTTAATTTTCATAAAAAAATAATATTCTCACAGGAAGGATTAGAACTTAATGAGATTTTTTATGAATGGAAAGATATTATATTTCCAAGAGTTATTGCCAAAACAGAACACACGGCAAAGTACAATTTGTCCTATAAAGAGTTTTACCTCACTTTTGTTTATAAGCAGAAAACGATAGAAATAAAAATAGATGATTATGATGTGTCTGAAAATGAAATTAAGGAACTTATAAAAAAATATACTCCAAAGTTTACACCAAGCACTATGAGCGAGAATAAAATTGTTTACGAACCTATACATGATTTTGACCAAATCATCACTTTAGAACAATATTATGACCTTGAACATGAGGATTCTGAAGAAGCAATACAAGATGTTCAGAAATTAGCTGTGAAAGATTTAGATGGAATAAAACGTTTTTGTGAAAATCAACTCTTTACACAGCCTGATAAGGTCAGTTTTGTTTATTATTCGCTGAGTGAAGATGAAGATATTGATAAGTGGGCAGATTTTCTTTCTGATGAGTTTAGCAGAGTTTTTCAGATTGCGTTAAATCAGAATAAAATAAAAGAACTAACTCCAGTTTTATATGAGATTTTAGTAGAAGATATAAGTTCGTATAATGCGGGACAAGTTAGACAGACATTGCTAAAAGGATTAGATCATAAGGATTTAGAAACCCGTTTAAAGGCTTTGGAATTTCTTCAAGATTGGATTGATGAAGAAGTTTTAAAAAGTAATTTGACTATAGTTTCGAAGCTACGACAAAAGCTGAAAGATCCAGAATGGAAAATGCGCTGGAAAGCAAGTAAATTGTTAGAACAATATAAAATTACTTTTGAAAGCTTAAGTACACTTGATAAATTAAGACGATTTATAAATCCATAATTAATAAGTTTTAGTTTATCATAAATGACAAAAAGTAGCATAATTTCTTCTCGCAGATTTAGGAGATTTTAAATAGAGAAAAGTAATCTCCTCAATCTGCCAAATCTGCGAGAAACAAAAAAATAAAGCCAAAAGCTTAAAATAAAATCATGAAAAACTTTTTTTTACATCTTACCTTAATCATTTCACTTTTTACATTTTCGGCGAAAGCCCAAACCAAAATCAGTGTAAGTGATTTAAAATGCGAAATGCTAACGAATCCAGAAGGAATTGATGTTTTACAGCCAAGATTAAGCTGGAAAATAAAAGCAGACATAAATGATGTAAAACAAACGGCCTATCAAATTACAGCTTCCTCAAGTTTAGAGAAATTAAATGCAGGAAACGGAGATTTATGGGATAGCGGGAAAGTACAAAGCGACGCTTCTGTGAACGTGATTTATAACGGAAAAAAACTAAAAGACCGACAAGACGTTTATTGGAAAGTAACGGTTTTTACCAATAAAGGCGAAGTTCAATCAAAAGAAACCGCACATTTCAGTATCGGAATTTTAACTTATGCAGATTGGAAATCGACACGCTGGATTGGTTATGAAAAATTGTCGAAAGATGACAGCATTTCGCAGTATTCAAAATTGTCAGCGCGTTATCTGCGAAAAGAAATCAACCTGAAAAAACAAGTCAAAAGCGCAAAAGTCTATATCATGGGAATGGGCTTGTACGAGTTGTACATTAATGGGAATAAAATTGGTGACCAGGTTTTGGCACCCGTTCCTACGGACTATACCAAAAATATAAAATACAATGTTTTTGATGTGACTTCGCAATTGAAAGAAGGTAAAAATATGCTGGGAACAATTTTAGGGAACGGACGTTTTTTTGCCATGCGTCAAGATTATAAACCTTATAAAATCAAGTCATTTGGTTTGCCGAAAATGGCTCTGCAATTATTTGTAGAATATACCGATGGAAGCAAAGACGTTATCAGAACAGATGATACATGGAAAATCACAACCGACGGCCCGATTTTGGCTAACAATGAATACGACGGCGAAGAATACGATGCCCGCAAAGAAATGAAAGGCTGGAACACGGTTAATTTTGACGATAAAAACTGGATAAATACCAGATACGTTCAGGAACCAGGCGGATTCTACGAAGGTCAGATGTCGGCGAATATGAAGGTAAAACGTGAAGTAAAACCAATTTCAATCAAACAAACATCAAAAGGAACTTATATCTTGGATATGGGACAAAATATGGTGGGCTGGCTTCAACTGAAAGTGAAAGGAAATGCAGGCGATAAAATCACGATGAAGTTTGCCGAATCATTACAATCAGATGGTTCTTTATACATTGCGAATCTCCGTGATGCGAAAACGACTGATGTTTATACATTGAAAGGCGAGGGCGAAGAAGTTTGGGAGCCACGTTTTGTTTATCACGGATTTCGATTTGTAGAGATTTCTGGATTTAAAACCAAGCCAGCTTTAGAAAATTTTGTTGGAAAAGTGGTTTATGATGATATTCAGACTACGGGAACTTTCGATTCTTCGAACCCAATTATGAATCAGATTTTTAAGAATGCCTGGTGGGGAATCAGCGGTAATTATAAAGGAATGCCGATTGATTGTCCGCAAAGAAACGAGCGCCAGCCTTGGTTGGGAGACAGAACTACTGGAGCTTACGGAGAAAGCTTTTTATTCGACAATCAAACTTTGTACGCAAAATGGTTAGATGATATTAAAAACTCACAGACTATCGATGGTGGAATTCCGGATGTAGCACCAGCTTTCTGGCGTTATTACGGAGATAATGTGACCTGGCCTGGAACTTATATCACGGTTGCCGATATGCTGTATCAGCAATTTGGAGATGCAAAAGTGGTCGAAAAACAATATCCATACATGAAAAAGTGGATGGATTATATGGAAGAAAACTATTTGGTTGATAATATTATGACTAAAGATAAATACGGCGATTGGTGTGTTCCGCCAGAATCGTTAGAATTAATCCGTTCCAAAGATCCTTCTCGTTTAACAGATGGGGAATTGATTTCGAGTGCGTTTTATTATCAGCTTTTAAACATCATGAAAAAGTTTGCTGTGATTGCCAATGCTCAAAATGATATTAAACATTATGATGATGTGGCTTCAAGAATCAAAAAAGCATTCAATGCTAAATATTTTAATGTATCAAAAAATAATTACGCCAACAATACGGTAACAGCTAATTTACTGCCTTTAACTTTCGGAATGGTTCAGGAAGAATTACAGCAAAAAGTATTTGAAAATCTGGTACATGAAGTGGAAGTGACAAAAAACAGTCACGTAAGCACTGGAGTTATCGGAACACAATTTTTAATGCGAACATTAACCAATTTTGGTCGTGGTGATTTGGCTTTCAAACTGGCATCAAATAAAACCTATCCAAGCTGGGGTTATATGGTCGAAAATGGCGCTACAACAATCTGGGAACTTTGGAACGGAAACACGGCGGATCCTGCAATGAATTCGCAGAACCACGTGATGCTATTAGGCGATTTACTGATTTGGTATTACGAAAATATGGCTGGAATCAAGAGCAATCCTGAAACTCCGGGTTTCAAACAAATTATCATGAAACCTGATTTTAATGCTGGATTGACTTATGTAAATGCTTCTTACGAATCGGTTTACGGAACAATTAAAAGTGACTGGAAAAAAGATAAAAAAGGGTTGGTTTGGAATATTGCCATTCCAGCAAATACTTCTGCAATTGTGTATCTTCCTGTAAGTGATGCTTCAGCTGTTTTAATCAATAAACAAAAGTTAGATAAGACTTCTTATGTTCATTCAGTAGAAAAAAATCAAACAGTTGTGACACTTTCGTCAGGAAATTTTACGATAAACGTTAAATAATCTGCATTTTTAATAATTCGGGACAGTACAGGATGCATTGTTAATTTTTTGGTGTTATTTTTACACTTATTAAATATTTTTACCTAAAAAAATGTTGGGTATGTATTTATAGTCAGAAAAAATAATTCATAATTTAATTAAGAATGAAGATAACAAAATTAGCATTTGTCTTGTTTGGACTTTTCCTTTTAGGAAGCTGTAAATCGGCTTTAGAGAAAAAGACATGGAAAGAAGGAATTTTAGTAGATCAGTTTATTTATGATAAAGCGCCTTATCCGTCTTGCCACGCCGTTACAATTGTCGAAGCTACAAATGGTGATTTAGTTGCTTCTTGGTTCGGCGGAACGCACGAAAGAAATCCTGATGTTTGTATCTACGTAGCCACTAAACCAAAAGGAAGCGACACTTGGAACGAAGGCGTAAAAGTTGCCGACGGTGTTATGAAAGAAGGGCCGAGATTACCGACTTGGAACCCAGTTTTATATCAAATTCCAGGAGGCGATTTAATGTTATTCTACAAAATAGGACCAAAACCATCTGAATGGTGGGGCGTAATCAGAACTTCATCTGATGGCGGAAAAACTTGGTCTGAGGCTCAAAAAATGCCAGACGGTTTCTTAGGGCCAATCAAAAATAAACCAGTTTTATTAAGCAACGGAACTTTATTATGTCCGTCAAGTATCGAAGGCGACGGCTGGAGACTTCGTATGGAATCTACCCCAGATTTCGGAAAAACTTGGGTAATGGGCGACACACTTCCAAGAGGAAAACAAAAAATCAATGCAATTCAGCCAAGTATTTTATTTCACAAAGATGGAAGTATTCAGGCTATTGGAAGAACTAGAAATAGAGCAATTTTTAGCACATTCTCAAAAGATAACGGAAAAACTTGGTCGGATGTAGAGTTAATCGGACTTCCAAATAACAATTCAGGAACAGATGCTGTAACTCTTAAAGACGGCAGACATTTACTGGTTTATAATCACGTTTTGCCTCCTGGAAAAGAAGCAAAAGGACCAAGAACACCTTTAAACGTTTCGGTTTCTAAAGACGGTATTCACTGGAACGCTGCTTTGGTTTTAGAAGATTCAAAAATCAGCCAGTATTCTTATCCTTCAATGATTCAAAGTTCAGACGGAATGGTGCATATCGTGTACACCTGGAGAAGAGAAAAACTGAAATATGTAAAAGTTGATCCAAGTAAGTTGGTGGCACTTCCAATCAAAAAAGGAATCTGGCCGGGTGACGAAGGAAAAGTAGTTACAGCAGTAAAAGCGGAAGAAGAGTAAAATAAAGTTCGCCACGAATTTCACTAATTTCCACAAATTTTTTAAAATAATAATTCGTGAAAATTGGTGCAATTAGTGGCAAAAAAATATAAAGCCACAGATTAAAATGATTTTTTCTAATTAATCTCCAAAATCTGCGAGAGTAAAAAAATTTCCCGCAGATTTAGCAGATAGCGCAGATTTTTTTTAATCCATTTAATCTTTATAATCTGTGGCAAAAAATATATAAGCATGAAATCTAAAAGAAATTTATTTATTGCAATGCTTGTTGTGATGTCCACAACATTCAACAGCTGTGCAACGGCTCAGTCATCCAACAAAAAGCAAAAATATAAAGTTGCGGTTTGCGATTGGATGATTTTAAAAAGACAGAAATTAGGTTCTTTTGCTTTAGCAGCGGAAATAAAAGCGGATGGAATCGAACTGGATATGGGAGGTTTAGGAAACCGCCCAACTTTCGACAGCAAACTAGGTGATCCTGTAGAAAGACAAAAATTCCTTGATAAATCGAAAGAAACTGGTGTCGGAATAAGTTCGATTGCGATGTCTGGATTTTATGCCCAGTCTTTTGCTACAAGAGAAATCACACCCATGATTACGGATTGCATTCAGGCCATGAAAAACATGAAAGTAAAAGTGGCTTATCTTCCATTAGGAACGCAAACCGATTTAGTTAAAAATCCGGAGTTACGTCCAGAAGTAATTAAAAGACTTCAATGGGCAGGAAAAGAAGTGAGGAAAATAGGAGGAGTTATCGCAATCGAAACTTCCTTAAGTGCCACAGAAGAGAAAAAACTTTTGGATGAAGTCGGTTCAAAATACATTAAAAGTTCTTTCAATTTTGCCAATGCAGTTGATAATGGCAGAGACATTTCATCAGAATTGAAAATCTTAGGAAAGAATTATTTAGCTCAGATTCATGCTTCGAATACCGATCAGTTCTGGTTGGAAAATGACAAAGCGATTGATATGCCAAAAATCAAAGAGACATTAGATGAAATGAAATGGAGCGGATGGCTTATTGTAGAACGTTCTCGTGACGTAACACAAGTGCATAATGTAAAAGCCAATTACGGAGCAAATGTGGCTTATTTGAAGAAGATTTTTCAAGATTAATTTTACGTTTTCCTGCAAGGTTTACGAAACCTTGTAGGTATTTTATAAAATTCATGAATAAACCTTCAAGGTTTCGTAAACCTTGCAGGATGTTCATCAGATACAAAAACAGCATACCATGAAATATTTACAATTACTTTTTTTATGTCTTAACATCTCTTTCGCGACAGCGCAGAACATTACTGTTGTTAATGATCCAAGTTCGCCAAGAGCAAAATTTGGAGCAGATAAATTATCAGAAACTCTTTCAGTAAAAGGATTCAGCGTAACATCTTCAGCTAAATTCAAAAAATCAAAAGATAAAGTAATTGTAATTGGAGAAAAAGGAACTGATTTCTGGAAACAGAATGCCAAAAGCGCTAAAATCGACGACAGCAAATTATCGAAAAAAGAAGGCTTTCAGATTCGTACTCAAAATAATGTAATTTATATTGAAGGAACAGATGCTTCGGGAACTTTGTACGGCGCATTAGAATTAGCAGATCGTATTAAAAATTCAGGTCAGCTTCCTTCAGAAATTAATATTGATGATAGCCCGGAAATGGTTTTAAGAGGAGCCTGCATCGGAATGCAGAAACCAGTTTATCTTCCAGGACGTGACGTTTACGAATATCCATATACACCAGAAACTTTTCCGTGGTTTTATGATAAAGCTTTATGGATAAAATACTTAGATATGCTGGTAGAAAACCGTATGAATTCTTTGTATTTATGGAACGGTCATCCTTTTGCTTCTTTAGTAAAATTAAAAGAATATCCTTTTGCGGTTGAAGTCAGCGACGAAGATTTCAAAAAGAACGAAGAAATTTATAAATTCTTAACCGTTGAAGCGAATAAAAGAGGAATCTGGGTAATTCAGATGTTTTACAATATTATTGTTTCTAAGCCTTTTGCAGAGCATTTTAATATCAAAACTCAGGATCGTTCAAGACCAATTACACCTTTATTGTCAGATTATACCAGAAAATCTATTGCCGCTTTTATCGAAAAATATCCAAACGTTGGCTTAATGGTTTGCTTGGGAGAAGCAATCAATACCGTTGATGATGATGTAGAATGGTTTACCAAAACGATTATCCCAGGTGTTCGTGATGGTTTACAGGCACTAGGAAAAACAGAAGAACCACCGATTATTTTACGTTCTCACGATACAGACGGGCCTTTGGTAATGGAAAAATCACTTCCATTATATAAAAACTTATATACAGAAAGTAAATATACAGGAGAATCGTTAACGACTTATACGCCGGGCGGTCCTTGGGGAGAAACGCATAAACAATTAAGTGCTTTAAAATCAATTCATATTGAGAACGTTCATATTTTGGCAAATCTAGAACCTTTCAGATATGGTTCGCCAGATTTTATTCAGAAAACGGTAAAAGCGATGCACAGCGTTCACGGCGCAAATGCTTTACACTTATATCCGCAAGCATCATATTGGGATTGGCCCTATTCAGCAGATAAAACAAAAAGTGGCGAGCGTTTATTAGAAATGGATCGTGACTGGATTTGGTATAAAGCTTGGGCAAGATATGCTTGGGATAGCAAAAGAGACCGTAACGAAGAAGTTAAATTTTGGGATAATGATTTAGCGGCGAAATATGGAACGAGTCAAGAGGCAGCCAACAATATTTTAAAAGCTTACGAAGAAACGGGAGAAATTGCACCAAAAACATTAAGACGTTTTGGAATCACAGAAGGAAACCGTCAGACTTTATTGTTGGGAATGTTTGAAAGTCAGTTGGTCAATCCGTCCAAATGGAGAGTATATCCGGGATTCCACGAATCTTGCGGGCCTGCAGGTGAATTACTTTTAGAATATGCTAAAAAAGAATGGAACAAAGAACCGCATTCGGGCGAACTTCCAACTCAGATTATTGCTGAAATTACAGAACACGGAAGATTAGCGGTTGAAGCCATCGACAAAGCCGAAGCCAGCGTAACCAAAGATAAAGAAGAATTTGCACGTCTTAAAAATGATATGCATGCGTATAAGGCTTTCGCCGATTTCTTCTCAGAAAAAGTAAAAGCCGCTTTATTGGTTTTAAGATACAGTTATTCCAATGATATTGCTGATTTAGACAAGGCAATGCCTCATTTAGAGAAAAGTATTGAGTATTACGAATTGTTGGTAAAACTAACAAAAGATACCTATTACTATGCCAACAGTATGCAAACAGCGCAACGCCGAATCCCAATTGGAGGTGACGACGGAAACAACAAAACTTGGGCAGAATTGTTACCGCATTACGAGCGTGAATTAGCGAATTTTAAAAGAAATCTAGAAAAGCTAAAAGCATCAAAAGATGGTAAAATAGAAACCAAAGAAGGAAAACCTTGGAAAACGGCAGAAGTAACTTTCATCGATGAAAAACCGGGAACTTATTTAGTAAAAACTGGAACAAAAGTGTATGGAACAGATATTTCTGAGTTGACTAAAGTTGCTCCTGAACTTCAAAACCTAAGAGGATTCTCATTTGTAGAAAACGATCAAAACGAAAAAGGAACCCATTTGAAGTTTAGAAACACAAAAGCGGTTAAATTGGTAGTTGGTTATTTCAATTCAGATCAAAAGAGATTTTTATTACCGCCAAGTTTAGAAACAGATGCGGCAGGAAATGCGCACGGTCAAGCCGAAGTAATTCTAGCAAGTGCGATGAATTTAAAAGATTTGCCTCGTGTAAACATTCATACCTATACTTTCCAGCCGGGCGAGAATAAATTAGATTTAGGAAAAGGAAAAGTATTGATTTTAGGTTTTATCGACGCAGATCAAACCATAACACCACGTGATGTAGGATATATCGATGCAGGAGAAAAAGCAGCTATTGACTGGTTGTTTTATTAATATGCGTTCCTGCAAGGTTTTCAAAACCTTGTAGGTATAATAAAGTTTAGAATTAAAAAAAATAATTTGGGCGTGTCCCTCCGGGTCGGGCTTTCGGCTATATCTTTTATTCCGCTCCGCTACATAAAAGGATACCGCCTCAATCCCTCACGCGAACTCGTAATTAATTTAGACCTAACAGCTTTTTAAAACTTGTTAGGTCTGTGTTAAAGAAACATATACGTTTCCTGCAAGGTTTTCAAAACCTTGTAGGTATCTAAAATGAACGTTAAAAAGTTAAACCTACAAGGTTTTGAAAACCTTGCAGGAAATAGAAAATATGAATAGAATAGTTTTTTTTATTTTTTGTTTTTTCTCAAGTCTTTGCTTTGTTTGGAGTCAGAGCAAAGATTCAGGGAAGTTTCGTAAAGAAATTTCGCTGAATTCGTCTTGGGAAACCGTAATCATGGAAAATCTTCCCGCACAGGAAGAGAGGTTTGTAGACCATCCAGAAACTGATTCCAATTGGCAGAAGGTTAGTGTGCCTCACAATTGGGATCAGTATTATGGTTTTAGAAGAACAAAACATGGAAATTTGCATGGTACTGCTTGGTACAAAAAAGCGCTGAAACTCGATAAAAAAGACAGTTCAAAACAGCATTTTCTTTATTTCGAAGGCGTAAGTTCGTATGCGACTGTTTGGGTAAATGGTAAAAAAGTAGGCGAACACAAAGGCGGAAGAACTACTTTCACTTTAGACATTTCCAAAGCGGTTTCTTTCGATAAAGAAAATATCATTTTAGTAAAAGCATCACATCCTTCTTTTATTGCCGATTTACCATGGGTTTGTGGAGGCTGTTCAGGAGAATGGGGATTTTCAGAAGGTTCTCAACCAATGGGAATTTTTAGGCCGGTTTCTTTGGTAATTACAAACGATGTGAGAATTCAGCCGTTTGGTGTTCATATTTGGAATGACAAATCGGTTTCTAAACAAAAAGCGATTCTTCATACTACAACTGAGATCAAAAATTACAGCACTTCACAACGAAACTTCACAGTCGAAAATATCCTTCTTGATGCTTCAGGAAAGAAAGTTGTTATTATTAAAAGCGATAGCAAAATCAATTCGGGAGAAACAAAGGAAATAGCATTGACACTTCCTGAGATTCAGAATCCGAAATTATGGTCGCCATCCAATCCGTATTTGTATAAATTGGTTACTTCAATTTATGAAAACGGAAAAATAATTGATCAGTTAACAACACCATATGGAATTCGCTGGGTAAGCTGGCCGGTAAGTCGTGACGGAAAAGACAATCGTTTTTTCATCAATGATGAACCTGTTTTTATAAATGGTGTCTGCGAGTACGAACATTTAATCGGAAAAAGTCATTCGTTTTCAGATGAAATGATTCATTCCCGAATAGAACAGATCAAAGCAGGCGGATTTAATGCTTTTAGAGAAGCACATCAGCCTCATAATTTATTATATCAAAAAGAATTAGACGAAAACGGAATTTTATTTTGGAGTCAGTTTTCAGCACATATTTGGTACGATACGCCAGAATTTAAAGAAAACTTCAAAACCTTATTACGAGAATGGATTAAAGAACGTAGAAACAGCCCATCTGTAGTAATGTGGGGATTGCAGAATGAAAGTACTATTCCAAAAGAATTTGCCGAAGAATGCACACAAATTATCCGTGAAATGGATCCGTTATCGGCATCGCAAAGAATCGTAACAACTTGTAACGGTGGAGAAGGAACAGATTGGAATGTCGTTCAAAACTGGTCAGGAACATATGGTGGAGATCCGTTAAAATACCACCTGGAAATGACTACTCAGTTATTAAACGGAGAATACGGCGCATGGCGTTCTGCCGATTTACATACCGAAGGCGAATTTGACCAAAAAGGAACTTTAAGCGAAAACCGTTTTTCTCAGTTGATGGAAATTAAAGTTAGAGAAGCGGAATCGGTAAGAGATAAAATTGCGGGACAATTCAACTGGCTTTTTGCTTCGCATGAAAATCCGGGACGTGTGCAAAACGGAGAAGGCTTCAGAGATATTGACAAAGTAGGCCCAGTCAATTACAAAGGACTTTTTACGATTTGGGGAGAACCTCTGGATGCATTTTATATGTATCGTGCGAATTATGTTTCAAATAAAACCAATCCAATGGTGTATATCGTTTCGCATACTTGGCCAAGCCGTTGGGAAAAACCGGGAATCAAAAGTGGAATCGATATTTATTCGAATTGTGATGAAGTAGAATTGTTCAACGATGTCAATAAATCTTCTTTAGGAAAACTAAAAAATCCAGGAATCGGACAGCATTTTCAGTTTAATAATGTTAATGTTCAATACAATGTTTTATATGCCGTGGGCTATGTAAATGGAAAAGCGGTTGCGAAAGATTATATTGTTTTGAATAATTTTCCAAAAGCACCTAATTTAGATATTTTAACCACTAATAAAGCAGATATTACAAAAGCCAAAACTGGTTACAATTATATTTACAGAGTAAATTGCGGAGGTTCAGAATTTACAGATTCTGCTGGAAATACTTGGCTTACCGATACACATAAAAACGGACAAAATACTTGGGGTTCTTTATCTTGGACAGATAATTTTGAAAAACTACCTGACTTTTTTGCCAGTCAAAGAACAACTTTCGATCCAATAAATGGAACAAAAGATCAAGAATTGTTTAAAAGTTTTAGATACGGAGTTGATAAACTGCGTTACGAATTTCCTGCACCAGACGGCGAATATTTAGTCGAATTATATTTCACAGAACCTTGGTACGGAACTGGCGGAGGCTTAGACTGCAAAGGCTGGCGCTTGTTTGATGTTGCTATCAATGAAAATGTAGTTTTAAAAGATTTTGATATTTGGGCAGAAGCTGGACATGATAACGCTTTGAAGAAAACATTCAAAGTAAAAAGCACAAACGGAAAAATTGTGATTTCGTTTCCAAATGTAAAAGCTTCACAGGCGATTATTTCTGCGATTGCGATTGCGACAAAAGATATTCATGCAAGACCAGCTTCAGAATCTTCAAAAAACATTCAGAATTTGGTTTTTGATTCTTATGATAAAAACAACAGAATAGCTTCATGGCTGGATATTAATTCAAAACAATATTCAGATTCTGATGTTGTTTTTACCGAATTGCCTTCTGAGGTTTTTGGTGCTGATTATTTACAGTTTTCATCTAATTCTAAAAATAAAGGATCATTTACAGCTAAAGAAGATTCGGAATTATACCTTTTTATAGATAATAAAAATTTGAATTTAGAGCGATTTTCTGAATATAAAAAGTTAGAAGAAAAAGCTAAAAATAGCAGTCAAATTGAATTTGTAGTTTTCACTAAAAAAGTAAAGAAAGGCGAGAAGGTTCTTTTTGATAATTCGGAAACAATTTCTACAATTGCAGTCGTTCCAACTTACGATATGGGGGAAAAAGACGATTCGAGACCAGTCGTAATTATTGAAGCTGAAAAAACAAAAACAACGGGAACAGGAATCGAAAAAGGAAATTTCAAAAAAGCCGATTATATTGAATTCACTAAAAAGACCAATAACAGCATCGAGTTTGAAGTAAAACCCGGAGTTGCCGGAATTTATTTAATGCGTTTCCGTTTTATGAATCGAAATGAAACGCCATTAAAAGTCAAATTTAAAATGGAAGATGCCTACGGAATTTTGATGCGAAATGATACAATTGAATTTTTCCCTTCGCCTGAAAAATGGAAGATTTTGAATACAACATCAGGAGGATATATTAATGCAGGAACGTATAAAATAACACTTGAAGGTGATGATTTGAAAGGATTAATGTTGGATAATTTCGAGTTTCAATAGGTTTTTTTGAGGTTCAAAGATGCAGAGAGACAAAGGGACAGAGGTTTAATTAGGATTGCATTGTAGAGACGCACCGCAGTGCGTCTACGCTCCAAATGTCCATACTTTGTGTTAGACGCACTGCAGTGCGTCTCTTCAAATACGTTGTGGATACTTTTGTATAAAACAAGATTAGAATAAAAAACATATTCATGATTAAACATAAAAACATATTTCAAAAAATTACAATTGCCTTATTGTTTTCAGTATCAGTTTTTGCACAAAAACAAGCCAGAATTGTAGAAGACTTCAACAAAAACTGGAACTTCAAATTAGGAGATTATCCCGAAGCAATAAATGCCAATTTCAATACTTCTGATTGGAGAACGCTTCAATTACCACACGATTGGAGTATTGAAGGCGCTTTTGACAAAGACAGCAAAACCAAGCAAGCACAAGGATTTTTACCCGCTGGAAAAGGCTGGTATCGCAAAGCGTTTACAATTCCTGTAAATTGGAAAAACAAAACGGTTTCGATTGAATTTGACGGTGTTTTTAAAAACAGTGAAGTTTTCATAAATGGAAAATCATTAGGAGTTCGTCCAAATGGTTATATTTCTTTTGGATATGACTTGACGCAATATTTAAACTTCGGGAAATCGAATACGATTGCCGTAAAAGTTGATAACGATTCTCAGCCCAATTCAAGATGGTATACTGGTTCTGGGATTTATAGAAATATACGTTTGGTTGCCAGTGAAAAACTGCATGTAGGGAAATGGGGAACTTTTGTAACAACGTCTGAAGTTTCAGCAGAAAAATCAAAAATACACTTAGAAGTTACCATTGATAATGATAATACATCTTCAAAAGAATTTAAATTGGTTACTTCGATTGTAAATTCTGAGAATAAAGAAGTTGTCAATTTTACTTCAACAGAAAAAATCGGTGCTAAAACATCAGAAAAAAAGATTCATGATTTGGTTTTGAATCAGCCGAAATTATGGAGTACAGAGAATCCGTACTTGTATAAAGTTATTACTAAAGTTTACGAGAAATCGAAATTGGTTGACAATTATGAAACTCCGCTTGGATTTAGATTCTTTAATTTCGATTCAGAAAAAGGATTTTCATTAAATGGAGTTCCAACAAAAATTTATGGAGTTTGTCTGCATCACGATAATGGTGCTTTGGGGGCGGTTGAAAATATTCATGCGGTTAGAAGAAAACTGACTTTGATGAAAGAAATGGGAGCCAACGCTATCAGAATGTCTCATAATCCACATTCGTTGGAAATGATGCAATTGTGCGACGAAATGGGATTTATCGTTCAGGATGAAGCTTTTGATGTTTGGAAGAAGAAAAAAGTAACCAACGATTACCACAAAGACTGGGATGCCTGGCACAAACAGGATTTAGAAGATTTTATCAAAAGAGATCGTAATCATCCGTCCGTTATGATGTGGAGTATTGGGAACGAAATTAGAGAACAGTTTGATTCGACAGGAATTGCGATTACAAGAGAATTAGCTAAAATTGTAAAATCACTAGATACAACTCGTCCCGTAACTTCGGCTTTGACCGAAAATGTAATTGAGAAAAACTTTATTTACCAATCTGGTGCGTTAGATCTTTTGGGATTTAATTATAAACACGAAGATTATAAAGATTTTCCAACGAAATTTAAAGGACAAAAAATATTGGCTTCAGAAAGTGTTTCGGCTTTAGAAACACGCGGTCATTATGATTTTCCAGACGGAATTAAAGCGTGGCCAACAAAACACGGCGCTGCGTTTGACGGAAATGCCGATTGGACTGTTTCGGCATACGATCAGGTAAAATCGTATTGGGGAGCTACGCACGAAGAAAATTGGAAAACAATTAAAAGTCAGGATTTCATGGCAGGAACTTTTATCTGGACAGGATTTGATTATATTGGAGAACCTGATCCGTATCCGTTTCCTGCAAGAAGTTCGTATTTCGGAATTGTTGATTTAGCGGGACTTCCAAAAGATGTTTATTATATGTACCAAAGCGAATGGTCGAATAAAACGGTTCTGCATATTTTGCCACATTGGAACTGGAAAAAAGATCAGGAAGTAGAAGTTTGGGCATATTACAACAATGCCGATGAAGTAGAATTATTCTTAAACGGAAAATCTCTCGGAAAAAAAGCAAAACAAAATGATGATTTGCATATTTCTTGGCGTGTAAAATTTGAGCCAGGAACTTTAAAAGCGGTTTCAAGAAAAGCAGGAAAAGTAGTTTTAGAAAAGGAAATCAAAACTGCAGGAGAAGCTTCAAAACTAGACTTGCAAGCTGATAAAACTGCAATTAAAAACGATACTTACGATTTAGTTTACGTAACAGTTTCTATGACTGATAAAGATGGAAATTTAGTGCCAAACGCAATGGATTTAATCAATTTTGAAGTTTCTGGCGGTGGAAAATTAGTTGGTGTTGATAATGGTTATCAGGCCAATTTGGAATCGTTTAAAGCCAATTCCTGTAAATTGTTTAATGGAAAATGCATTGCGATTATTCAGTCGAATGGGAAGAAAGAAAATATTCAGTTGAAGGCGACGGCAGGAAATGGAATTCCGGTTTCTTCAGTTGAAATTAAAGTGAATTAAAGAAGACGTAAAAATTTAGAAAACTCCATTAGAAATAATGGAGTTTTTTTATTTCATTATGAAGCTTTTAATATGTTCTTTTTTCTAACTTTCACATTCATAAGAAAAGATTATAAATGAGAAAAATTATATATTTTGTATTTCTTGCACTTTGCATTTCATGCACAAACAAAACGGATAATCAAATAATAAATAATTCATTCAGCCTTAAAGAGGTTGATGTAGCCCTTATTTATTCAAAAAAAATAGATAACATTCGTTGTCTATTATACAACGTAACAGATACCATCAAAAATCAAGAAAAACTTGGAGTTGTATTTACGTTTGATACAAAAATTAATTATTTGCCTAAATCTCCAAATTCTCCTGGTTGCGGTTGTGCTATTGAGCCAGGACTTGGAGGCTCTGCCGACAAAATAAAAAGCCTTAAAATTTTATTGAAAAATAATAAAAAGGAAATCGATGTTACTAAAATACTTGGTAATGTGGAAGAATCTGTTTTATATAATCCCATGGAAAATTTTGATAAAATAGGATTTGATAAAAATGATTTTAGTTGTGTTTGTTTAGATAAAAAAAGCAAGCAATATGTTGAATACTTAAATAAAAATTATTTAGGAGGAAGAGTTTACCGAAAAGTAGATCCAAGAAGAGTTCCTATTTTAAAAAATCCAAATGATTTTATTCCTTGGTTTAATAACATTGATAATGATGAATTTAAAGTTGGTTTTTCTTATAAAAATATAACTTCAGGAGGAAATTTTGTTTATACTAATTTTCCATTTTGGTTTCCAGATCATTTTTTCAATACTTTAAAAAATTATAATTGGATCAAAATTATTGTAGAATTGAATGATGGACGGGTATTGGAAAAAGAACGAAAATTGGTTATGATGTGATGAGTTGGATTAAACGTCATTTTAGCTAATACATTAACCAAAACGACTACAAACAGTTCTATCTATGAGCTGATCTTTGCATTATAATTTTAAAACAATTAAAAATGCAAAAGACAATTTTTATTACAGGAGCTTCAACGGGATTGGGAAAATCTACAGCAAAATTATTTCAAAGTAAAGGATGGCACGTCATTGCCACAATGCGAAATCCGGAAAAAGAAACAGAATTAAACCAGCTGGAAAACGTCATTATACTCCCATTAGATGTTACAAATCCAGAACAGATTGATTCAACGATTAAAAATGTTTTGGAGAAATATTCTGTCGATGTGGTTTTGAATAACGCTGGTTATGGTTTAATTGGCGCTTTGGAATCTCTGGAAAATCATCAAATTGAACGTCAGATCGTGACTAATTTATTTGGTGTAATTAGGGTTTCAAAGGCATTTGTATCTCATTTCCGTGAGAAGAAAAGTGGTACTTTCATTAATATAACTTCTACTTTTGGATTAATGGGATTTCCAACCTGTTCAATTTACAGTGCCACAAAATTTGCTGTTGATGGATTTTCGGAAAGTCTGGCATCCGAATTAGTTCAGTTTGGCATACAAGTAAAAGTGGTTGCGCCAGGCGGAATGAAAACAGATTTTGCCATACGATCTATGGAAGTTGCTCAGCATGAAGCGTATGAGAAATTAACTATGGAAGTAAGCAAAGGTTACAGCGCAGAACAAATGGACAATTATACAAATGCTGAAGATGTTGCCCAAATCATTTATGAAGCAGCAACGGATAATAAAAGTCAACTTCGATATGTAGCAGGAAAAGATGCGAATGTATTGTATAGCGAACGATTAAGTTTGGGAGCTGAAACTCAAATTCAGAACATCAAATCAATGTTTACTTTTTAATTTACAAATCAGATGAAAAACCAAGCTATAGAATTGACTACCTTTAAACTCAAAGGTTTTACAACCAAACAATTTATTGAAGCAAATACTGAAATTGATGCTTTTTTGAAACGCCAAAAAGGATTTCGTTCCCGAACAATTTTTGAATTGAAAAAAGACGTTGTTTATGATATGCTCGTTTGGGACAGTGTAGAAGAAGGAACTGAAGCGATGCATAAATTAATGACAGAACTTAGTGATTCTCCTGTACACGATATGATTGATCAAAGTACTGTGAGCTGGAATATTGCACCAGTTGAACATTTTGTAAATTTGTAAAAAGCGGAGCATTTTAAGTCAAAATTTAATTCATAAAAAATGAAAAATCAACCCAGAATATTCCAGTCTGTTTCAGAGTTGCATAAAGCTATGGGACAGCCTAAACCAATGCATCCGCTGATTAGTATTCTGAATTATGGAGAAGCTGTATTTGATCCCAAAGATTTTGAAAACGGAATTGTTTTGGATTTTTATAAAATATCTTTCAAAACAAATTTCACGGGAAAACTGAGATACGGATATGGATTCTATGATTTTGAAGAAGGCGGAATGTCGTTTATATCTCCGGGACAAGTTCTGAAAATGCAGGACGAAGAAGCGGATTACAGCGGAATGTCATTAAATATTCACCCCGATTTTTTTCGCCCTTATTCCTTGAATGCTACTATCAAAAAATATGGGTTTTTCTCTTATTCTGCTGCCGAAGCTTTATATCTTTCTGAGAAAGAAAAAGAGACCATTTTGGGCGTTTTTAATAATATTCAGGACGAATTGAATCAACGTATAGACCATTTCAGTCAGGATGTTATTATTTCGCAGATAGAACTTTTGCTTAATTACAGCAATCGTTTTTACAACCGTCAGTTTATAACCAGAAAAGCGGTTAATAATGATGTGCTTTCTAAACTGGAAAAACTATTAGAAGATTATTTTAATTGCGAAAAACCAGAAGAAAATGGTTTGCCAACCGTACAATTTGTAGCCAATGAAATGCAGTTGTCACCGCGCTATTTGAGTGATTTACTTCGTAGTATTTCAGGACAAAATACCCAGCAGTTTATTCATGACAAATTAATCGAAAAGGCTAAAGAATATATTGCAAAAGGAACTCTTTCAGTTTCGGAGATTGCCTGTAAATTAGGTTTTGAGCATCCGCAGTCGTTCAATAAACTTTTTAAAAAGAAAACAAATGTAAGTCCGATTGCATTTAAAGAATTATTTACTAAAAACTAAATTATGGCATCATTAAATTTTGAAGAATTAAAACAACGTTCTGCAGAGATAAGAAAGCATTATCATGAACTAGAAGTAGCGCATCACGGAAGCGAATGGACGATTGAAGAAGATACCTTGGCTTTTCTAACCGATGCAGGTTTGGTTGGCCGTCACGTAATGTCGCAACAAGGGAGATGGCCAAAAGCAAATACAGAAGAAGAATTAAAACATAAAATAGGAGAATCAATTTGGTGGCTGACGGTTTTAGCTGAAAGAATGAATATTAATATTGAAACCGTTACAGAAGATTTCTTAGCTAAAACAGAAAAATTATTATAAGAGTTTATTAAAAATAAAATAGATATAGATGACACCAACTTTCTTCGCAGACCCATCAGAATTTAGAAAATGGCTTGAGAAAAACCACAAAGACGAAAAAGAACTTTTGGTAGGTTTTTATAAAGTTACAAGCGGAAAGCCTTCTATAACCTGGTCGGAATCTGTAGATCAGGCGCTTTGTTTTGGCTGGATAGATGGTGTCAGAAAATCTATTGACAAGGATAGTTATACGATTCGTTTTACTCCAAGAAAACCTTCCAGTATTTGGAGCGCCATTAATATTCAAAAAATGGAAGACTTGACTAAAGCCGGGTTGATGACAGATGCCGGTTTAAAAGCCTTTAGCTTTAGAACCGAAAGTAAGTCCAAAATTTATTCGCACGAAAAAGAACCTGTTCCACTTGATTTGGAATATGAAAATCAATTTAAAAGTAACGCAATTGGTTGGGAATTTTTCCAAAAACAAGCACCTTCATACAAAAAAGTAATGATTCATTGGATTATGAGTGCCAAGCAGGAAAAGACCAGACAATCGCGTCTCGAAAAAACAATAAAGGAAAGCGAAAATCAAAAGAGAGTTCTGTAAAAGTTTCGATTGAAATTCCTATTTTAGTGTCCTGACATAAAGTAAATTATGGAAAAGCAAAATACCACAAAAATTGGGAATGAGGTTCTTTTAGGAATTATTTTAGCTCTGGAACTTTACGCACTTCCAACGCAGTTTTATTTGTTAATAGAACAATCTGAATTTACACTTTTCGGTGCGTTAGTCCGCTTTTTCAGTTTTTTTACGATTCTGACCAATTCTGTTGTTTTGATCTGCAGTACCTTTAATTTGTTTGGAAGAAGATTTAAGATAAGCGCTTTTTTCAGAAAGAATGCAACAGTAACAGCTATAACCGTTTATATTGTAATTGTGGGACTAGTTTTTAATTTATTACTTCGTCAAGTTGTCGATTTAAAAGGACTTCACAGAATTGTTAGCGAAATTTTTCATACCGTTGTGCCTATTTTGTTTTTCTTTTACTGGCTTTTTTATGTTGATTTAGAAAAGATTTCTTTTAAAACTATTATGCTTTGGCTGATTTACCCAATAATTTATGTCGTTTATACCCTATTTCATGGTGTCTACACCGATTTTTATCCTTACCCTTTTATTGATGCTGTAAAGCTCGGTTTTCCAACAGCCATAACCAACGGATTATTTGTTTTATTTTCATTTGTAATTTTATCCTATGTTTTAATTTTTGTCTCCAAACTGAAAAATATCCTCATTAGATAAATCCTTGATTATAAGATTGTCTTTTTTCTAAAAACTAAAGAATCATATTTTTACGTAAATAGAAAGAAGATATTTTTTAGAAGAAAATTAGTAGAAAACAGCAAATGTTGAAAAATACAAATCAGCATTTTATTCTTACTTTTTTGCAGT
Organism: Flavobacterium panacagri; assembly: GCF_030378165.1. NCBI lineage: Bacteria > Pseudomonadati > Bacteroidota > Flavobacteriia > Flavobacteriales > Flavobacteriaceae > Flavobacterium > Flavobacterium panacagri. The sequence goes on along the minus strand of NZ_CP119766.1, from coordinate 4,708,910 downwards.
AGTTTAAGGAATTTGATGATAATTATTTGGTAAAAATGATGATTTGTTGATATAAAATTTATATTTGCGCAAAGAAAGGAAGACGAAAATCAGCTCAGAACAAGAAAATATCAGAATTGATGAAACATATTACAAAGAACTATTTTATTCTTTGTATCCACGTCTTGTGAACTATAGTTTCACTTTTGTAAAAGACAATTTTCTCGCCGAAGAAGTGGTAGAAAACGTCATGTTGCAGCTTTGGGAAAACCGAATCAAATTCGAAAAAATAGTCGATGTCAAATCGTATCTCTATACAATGGTTCGCAATGGTTCTTTATTGGCTTTAAAAAAAGAACAAAAAGTAGTCGAATTAGATCATAAACTTTCAGATGAAACTGTCGAGTTTGATTTCAATATTCTCGAAGAAGAATTATACTCCACTTTAATAGACGCTTTAAATTCGTTGCCAGAAAAATGCAAAGAAGTTTTTGAACTTTCTTGTTTAGAAGGAATGAAGTATAAAGATATCGCTGATCAGCTTAATATTTCTGTGAATACAGTGAAGTCGCAACGCGCCCGTGCCATAGAATTATTGAAGGAAAAACTTAAAAATCACTCCGAACTTTTATTTATTTTGCTTTTTCTTTAAAAAAAATCAAAAATCTTTCCACCCATTTTTGATATTTCGTACTCTTAATTATATAACATTTACTTAAACTGTTAATAACCGACACTTAATATCAAAACATATGTCCCAAGGAAAGAAAGAAATCATAATCGCTACTCTCATAAGAAAAGAACTGCTTACGGGAGAATTATCGATTGAAGAAAATGCTCTTTTGCAAGAGTGGCTTTCTGTACCCGAAAATCAAGAATATTATCAGAAAGTTATTGATTTAGAAACTTTAAAATCAAAAGAGAGATTATATAATGCGATTGATACTGATGCAGCATTCGAAAGAATTAAAGGAAAACTTGGTTTTGAAGATACGCCTGTAATCTCTCTTTTCAATTATAAAAGAATATGGCAATATGCCGCTGTTTTGGTGTTTCTTGCAGGAATCACTTCTATTTTCTTTTATATGAATAATGATGCAGCTTCAAAGAATCAAGAAGTGGTTGTAAAAAGTATTGAACCAAAATACAACAATCCAACATTAGTTTTGGCTGATGGTACAGTAGTTTCTTTAGAACCAAAAAAAGAGAAAATCGTTTCTAAAAATGGAGTTATTTCCAATGTGAACAAGGTTTTGGTTTATGATGCTAAAGATTTAAAAGGAGTTATTTCAACTGGAGACAATACCTTGATTGTTCCTGTGGGAGGTATTTATGCTGTAAGTCTTTCAGACGGAACAAAAGTTTGGTTGAACTCCAAATCTTCTTTAAAATATCCTGTAGAATTTAGCGGAAACAAAAGAACGGTAACCCTTGAAGGAGAAGCTTACTTTGAAGTAAGTAAAGATCCGCATAGTCCATTTACAGTAAAAACCAAATCTGGAAATGTTACTGTTTTAGGAACGCATTTCAACGTTAGCGCTTATGAAGAAGACAAAAACTTTGAAACAACGCTTGCAGAAGGAAAAGTAAAAGTCTCGGATATCAGTAAATCTAAGCCAGCAGAAGAAACTATTTTACAACCAGGACAGCAGGCAAGAGTTAAAAACGAAGCTTTGAGAGTTGTTGAAGTTGATCCGTCAGCTTATACAGCATGGAAAGACGGTAAGTTTTATTTTGAAAATGAAAACCTGAAAAACATTTTGACCAAAATGGCAAGATGGTACAACTTTAATGTGAAGTTCGAGCAAAAAGCATTAGAGCAGATTAAGTTTACGGGAATTGTTTTAAAAGATGAACCGATAGATAACTTTCTCGACGTAATTAGTAAATCATCCAATGTTAAATATAAAATAACCAAAGTAAACCAAACGTATGAAGTAACCGTAAGTAAGTAAAAAAAGAAAACCGGAAAATGTTGCAGCATTTCCCGGCAAGTATTTGTTCAGTCGAAAAAAAGAGTTCGAAATCCATTAACCAACCAAAACATTTAAAAGTATGAAAAAAAACCTATCCGCAAAAGATTGTGGGGTAAAATCCGCGCTTTGGGATAAATTTCTTGACCTAATGAAGAAATCCCTAATATTATCGATATTTCTTTTTAATATAGTCGCTTTTGCCTATGCGCAAAAAGTAACTATAAATGCAAGAAACCAATCTGTATCTGCCGTTTTAAAAACGATTACTCGCAAAACCAATGTTGAATTTTTCTACAGCGATGATGTTTTTGACGCCCAGAGAAGAGTAAATATTTCTGCAAATAAAGCCGACGTCATGGCTGTTATCAAAGAATTAATTGGTAACGATTATAAAGCAGAATTTGTAAATAACAAATTGATTGTTATTGCATTAAATCCAAAAGTAAAAACAAACCAAACTTCTGTATTAGAAGAAAAAATAAAGATTAAAGGAGTTGTTACCAATTCTAAAAAAGAATTTTTAATTGGAGCAACTGTCTGGATAAAGGGAACTAAAGACGGTGCTATTACCAATTTTGATGGTTCTTACGAAATCATGGCTAAAAAAGGAGATGTTCTTGTTTTTGAGTATTTGGGATACAAAAAAACAGAGGTTACCGTTTCGGACAGTCTAATCATAAATCCAATATTATTAGAAGATGTAAGCAAACTGGATGAAGTAAAAATAGTTTCTACAGGATACCAAAAAATTGATAAAGAACGCTCTACAGGATCTTTTGTAACTATTACAGCTAAAGATTTAGAAAAAGTTCCTGTAAATAACGTGCTTCACAGATTAGAAGGGCAGGTAGCGGGTTTACAATTGGACGTTCAGGACTCTGATAACTCTTTTGTGTATAGTAATACCTTTGGAAAAAATGAGGGGAAATTTAGTTATAATGTTGCCATTAGAGGAACCTCTACTTTTGCTTCTGCTGACTCTAATACAATGCCATTAATTGTACTTGATGGCACGCCTACGGAATTAGACATTAGAACTATAAATCCAAATGATATTGAGAAAATTACTTTTCTAAAAGATGCTGCTTCGGCTTCTATCTATGGTGCAAGAGCGGCAAACGGAGTTATTGTAATTGATACTAAAAAAGGAAAACAAGGTAAAACAAGAATCAATTTTTCTCAAAATTATGGTTTTTCAAACAAACCTTCTTTATCAAAATTACCATTGATGAATTCATCTCAGGTCTTAAATTTAGAGCAAGAATTTGTAGATAAGAATCTGGTTACAGATCCAGCAAGTGTAACATACATGTTGACTACTCCTGTTAGTCAGGGAATGGATGTTATGTTTAAGTACAAACGAGGCGAAATATCTGAAGCTCAGAAAAATGCTAGTTTAGATGTTTTACGTAATCGTAATACTTACGGACAGGCAGAACAATATTTGCTTCAGGCTTCATCTACTCAAAACTATGATTTGTCATTTAGCGGGGCAGAAAACGATTATTCGTATTTCATGTCGGGCTCTTATTCTAAAGAAGAAACTCAGGCGAGAGGAACTGATGGACAACGTTTAACTTTATTATCGAATCAGGATTTCAAGCTTTTCAATTATGTAAAAATGACAACAAGCTTAAGAGGTTCGCTTTTCAAATACAATAAAAATGGTTTAGGACTTTCTCCATTAGGAATTTCCTTAAATACATTATTGCCTTATGATCAGATTGTTGGAGATGACGGGAATTCAGTAGATTACTACCATCGTTATTACAGTGGACAAACTATTCCGTTGGAGCAAGCCGGATATTTGCCATGGACTTATAATTATATTGATGAATTAAACAACTCTGACAGAACAGCAGAAGAACTAAATTTTGGCGCAACTATTTCGGGTACAATTCCTTTATTAAAAGGTTTAGATGCGGTGGGGACTTACTCTGTAGAAAATGGACGTTCATCAAATGATAATATGTTTAATGAAAATACATTTTACACACGTGATAGAATTAACTCAGCAACCTCTATAAACAGTAGTGGTGATTTAGTATATGGAATTCCTAAAGGAGGAATTTATCAGAACAACGAATTCGGAACAAACAGTTATACTGTAAGAGGGCAATTAAATTATGATGGTATTATTGGTCAGGATCATTTAATTAATGTAATGGGAGGTATTGAGGCCAGACAAACAAGAGAAAGTCAAGACAGTAGAACGTTGTTTGGATATAATCCGAAAACGCAAACTTCTATAGATTTGCCATCACAAAATTATATTGATGTAAATGGATATAATTATACCCTGACTTATGGTAACGATCATAAAGATGTACGCAGAAGATTTTTATCGTACTATACAAATGCTGGTTATACCTTTAAGAATAGATATACGCTTACTGGAAGTGCCCGTTTAGATGACTATAACAATTTTGGTGTAGATAAAAGATTACGAAGAACACCATTGTGGTCTACAGGAGCAAAATGGAATATTAAAGACGAATCGTTTCTTAAAAACGCTGATTTAATTAACAGTTTAAGTTTAAGAGCTAGTTATGGTTATAATGGAAATATTAATCTGGAAGTGTTTCCTTTTACAAACATAAGCTTAAGTAATGCAGATACATTTTCACAACTACCATACGCCTTTATCTCGCAACCAGCCAATCCTAATTTACGTTGGGAGAAAACAGCCATCCTGAACTTGGGAGTAGATTTCTCAATCTTAAACAGTAGGTTAAACGGTTCGGTAGAATATTATAAAAAGAACAGTAAAGATTTGATTGTCGATTTCCCTATTTCACCATTTTACGGTGTTCAGAATAACAGTTTAAGACAAAATGCGGCGACTTTAGCAGGAAAAGGAGTAGATATAAGTTTAAATGGAACTATTCTTAAGACAAACAATTTTTCTTGGAATTCGGCTCTTGTTGTGACTTATAATACTACAGAAGTAACCGATTCTCGTTTTACAAATTTCAGTCAGTATCTAAATGGTTCAGGAGGAAATCCTCCAGTTGAAGGTTATCCTTTAGGCAGTGTATTTGCGTTTAGATCTGCCGGATTAGATGCAACAGGTAGAACTCAGGTGTATGATAAATCAGGCAATATTGTAAACTCTTTTACTTCATTAAAAGAAATCGATGATATGAAATATATGGGAACTAACATTCCTGCTTATTACGGAAGTTTCAATCATACGTTTACTTATAAAAAATTGTCTTTGTTTATTTTGGCAACCTATAAATTTGATTATGTATTGTTTAAACCAACTTATGGTGGTTATGTAAGTAGAACAGGTAGATTTAACCAATACGATTTAAATAGTGATATCGACCAAAGGTGGAGAAATCCTGGAGATGAAGCTACAACATCGGTGCCTGGAATTTTAGGTTCAAGCGGCATAAGTTATGTGAGATATTTGAATTCAGATAATAGAGTTATAGAAGGAGATCATATTCGTTTTAGAGAGCTTTCACTAAAATATGATTTAAGAGACTTGATTAATAGTGGTGTCGTGCAAGGTGCTTCGGTAACTTTTACAGCTAGAAATCTTGGTTTCTTTTGGAGAAAAAACAAAGATGGTTTAGATCCTGACTTTTTGCCTTACACAGGAACTAACATGAAATTGCCAGCAATGGCTATGTATTCAATTGGTTTTAATGTTAATTTTTAATTTTTTAAAGATGAAAAAATATTTAAAATACATCACAATAATAGCTTTAGGAGCAATTGTTTTGAGCTGCGATAATTACGTTGATATCAAGACAGAAGGTCGATTAATACCAGAAGAAACAGAAAACTACAGATATCTTTTGCAAAATTCATATGTGTACGATATCACGTATGGCGCCGTAGATGTAGCATCAGATGATATAAGTTTTCAAAATGAAGCACAAGCGACAGAGTTAGGAGCTTCTGACTATTATCGTCCTTTTACAAATTTTTATAAATGGGCAGACCAAATCTATTTTGATGGTGAAGTTGATTATAATATGAATAGTATGTACAGTGCCTTGTACAATAGTAATATTGTGATTAATGAGGTAATGAAAAGTAAAAATGGAACTGAAGCTGAAAAATTAGCCATCAAAGGAGAAGCACAAGTACATCGTGCATATATCTTTTTAACCTTAGTAAATACTTTTGGAAAAGCTTATGATCCTGCAACTGCTTCATCAGATCTGGGAATTGTACTTTTTACAACTCCAACAGTATCTGACGATATCAAAAGAACTTCGGTTCAAAATGCCTATGATATCATTTTAAGTGATTTAAACGATGCAGTAAATTCAGGTTTAAAACCAATTAATTCGGGTACCAATGTTGCGTTTCCTTCAAGAGCTTCGGCATATGCACTTTTAGCAAGAACGTACTTGTATATGCGCAACTATCCAATGGCTTTAGAAAATGCAGAAAAAGCACTAGCTATTCAAAGTACATTAAACAATTACGAAGATTATGAATTTAACGCTTTTCCAACCAGAAGATTTGATAAAGAATTGATTTTATCAAAGTGGAACGGTTATAGTTCTCTGAGTTACGCGCCACAAATTCTATCATTAAGTAATGAATTAGTAAGTTCATTTGATACAAACGATTTGCGTTATGTCTTGTTTACTCAACCAACAAGTAGTTTTAATTCTAATTATACAATTGGAAGAACTTATGCTAAAGAAGGCTTGACAGGAGAAAGCCGAAACGGCGGGCCAACAGTTGCAGAAATGATGTTGATAAAAGCTGAATGTCTTGCAAGAGCTGGCTCTGGAGAAGCTGCGATGGCAGAAATAAATAAATTAAGACAAAAGAGATTCAGGGCTACACAATATGTGGCTATGACAGCTTCAGACAGTAAAGATGCTTTAATCAAAGTTCTAGCAGAAAGAAGAAGAGAATTAATGGGACAAGGTGGTTTTAGATGGTTTGATTTAAAACGATTAAACAAAGAATCAGAATTTGCAAAAACGATCACGCATACTTTTGCTGGACAAACATTTACATTAGCACCAAACAGCGATCGTTACCAAATGCCGTATGCTCCAATTTATTACGATTACGCTCCAAACTTACAAAAGAATCCATAATTAGATTAATCATAAAAGTGCACTCATCATTCTTTGAGTGCACTAAAATCAAAAAATAACAGACATGAAAAATATCAAACTGATACTATTACTTTTTAGTATCACTACCACTTTATTTGCTCAAGAAATGGCGATTAAGCTTTCGCCAGAACATCCAAATCCAGGAGACGAGGTTACATTAACGTATGATGCGTCTAATGGACCACTTGCCAATGCGAAATATGTAAACGGAGTCGTATATACTTATGATAACTTTAAATGGCTTATAAACGATATCACTTTAAAAGCAGACGGAGATAAAAAATGGACTACAAAGATGAAGCTTTCAGATCACGCTTCTTTTATCAACTGTGTTTTTAAATCGGATACCATCGTAGACAGAGGAGAAAAAATGCCTCATGCTTACATGTTTGCACAGGTTCCGGGAGCTTATACTGGCTGGGGACTTTTACGAAGCAGAGCATTCATGGATGAAGTTCCAAATGTCGTGCACGATAGTGCTTATATAAGAGATGAAGTAGGTTTGATGTGGATTAAATACGAATTGCAATACCATCCTGAAACTCGTAAAAATGTTTTTTCTTATGGGCTAAAATTCAAACAGCTTTCAACTGAAGGAGATGTGTCACCGATTTTTAAGAAAGAACTTCGTTTTATTTTGAGTGAAAATAACTTAAGCAACGTTACACAGTATCAAATTCAGAAAACATTAGGTTTAATGCCGCAACCAGCCAATAAAGCCTTCACAGATTCTGTTCAAAAGGTTTTAGTGACTAAATATCCAAATGGCGTTTGGGCTCGTGATTTAGAGATTAAAAAAATATTCAATGAGGCTGATTTCAATAAAAAAGTAGCTTTATACAATGCCTTTGAGAAAAACTTTCCGCAAAATAACTTTCAAGATGTAGTTACTGATACAGAAGCACTTTTTTACGATAAAATGTACAAAGCCATTGCTTACAATTATATCGTAAAAAACAAAGATTACAATTATGCAATCAACAATGTCAAGAAAGCGTCATACGGAATTGTATTAGATTATGCTTGGCATTTAGTATCTATTCCTTTTGACAGAGATCAGGAAGGAAGCGAAAAAGCCTCTTTAGAAACATTAAAAAAATATGCAGATGTAATTTATCCTGAATTAGAAAGCAGAGAAGCAGTTGTTCCAAAGGAATATGCTCAGAAATTATCATTGAAAGAATGGCAGGAGCAATGTTTGAACTTTGGAGCTAGAGAATTTTTTACATACGCAAAACTTCAGGAAATTTTCAAAAATTACGATTTAGAAAGAAAATATCTGGACAAAATAAAACCTGTAATGCAGTTTAAAAATGCTTCTTATAACGAAGTATACTCCAGAATGCTTTTAAGAGAAGGAAAGACCGAAGAAGCTAAAGCTTATATTTTAGAAGCGGCAAAACAGAATCAAGTTACGCCTGTAATAATTACAACTTTAAAAGATTTGTATTTAAAAGAAGGTAAAAAAGAAGCTGATTTTGATGCTTACTTAAATTCTTTAAAAGCAGATAAAAATGAAGAACATAAAAAGAAATTAATCTCAGAATTAATCAATCTTCCAATTGATGGATTTGAAATGGAAAGTAGCCGTGGCGGAAAAGTAAAATTAGCCGATCAAAAAGGTAAAATTGTAGTTTTAGATTTCTGGGCGATGTGGTGCGGGCCTTGTAAAAATGCAATGCCAGGAATGAATATGGCCGTAAACAAATACAAAGACGATGATAATGTGAAATTCTATTTTGTTGATACAATGGAATACATTAAAGATTTTAAAACGCAGACTCAGGCTTTCATTAAAGAAAAAGGTTTTGATTTTACAATTCTGTATGATAGTAAAAATCCAAAAACAGGAAAATTCGATGCGGTTTATGACAAGTATTCAAAAGCATTTCACTTCTCAGGAATTCCTGAAAAAATGATTATCGACCAAAATGGAAATTTAAGATGGATGTCTAATGGTTATTTTGGAAGCCCAAGCGAATTGGTTGACGAAATTTCGATTATCGTTGATTATTTAAAAGCTGAGAAAAAATAATTTAGTTAAGTTATAAAATGAAAATTGTTAATTTTTTATATCTCAGTATAGCAGTATTGTGCTGTCAGATTGGTTTTTCACAAACCATCTGGCAGGGACAGTACCATTCGTACCGAATTGTGGTTAAAGGAGATTTTGATAACGCAAAAGATTCCCTTTTGTTAAGTATCCCAGAACAGCAGTACGAATCGATAAAGGTTGGAGTTCGTAAAAATAAGGACAGTATTTCCTTTAAAAATGAAATGTATAATTTCTCTTTTAAAGGAAAGTACAATGCCGATAAAACTGCAGTTGAAGGAGTTTTTAATCATTATTCAATTCCAAATGCAGTGGTTGTTTTGAAAAAACAGAGCGAAATAACGCCTTTGTTTTTTGCACAGCATCCGCAGAAACCTTATCCGTATCAGGTAATCGATATGACTTTTCTCGGAAAAAATACTAAGCTGACTTACGGAGCAACCTTGACAATTCCTAACAACAAAAAGAAATATCCTTTAGCAATCTTAATTTCAGGAACGGGACAGCACGATCGAAATTATACTTTTATGGGAAGAGAATCTTTCACGGTTTTGGCTGATTATCTGGCAAAAAACGGAATCGCTTCTTTACGTGTAGACGACCGTGGATATGGAAAAACTACTGGAGATTTTGAAAATGCCACAACAGGAGATTTTGCTAATGATGTTGAAGAACAAATCGCCTATTTAAAAAGTGATAAAAACATAGACCCCTCTTTTATTGGAGTAATCGGACACAGCGAAGGTGGTATGATAGCCTCAATTGTAAGCTCCAGAAACAAAGATGTAAAATTCATGATAAGTCTTTCAGGTGTTGGCGTCAGCGGATTAGAAATGCTGAATCTTCAAAACACAGCCATTTTAAAAAGCTATAAATTCTCAGATAAAGTTGTAGCCAAACAGATGGAAATGTACAACATTATGTTTAAAGTGGTTTATGATACCAAAGACAATGAATCTGCACAGCCTGCAATGGAAGTAAAGTTAAAAGAATGGATGCAGCAACAAGACACCACAACTTTAAAAGAAGTACAAATGTGGGATGGACGTGACCAGACTTTCTTATACCGTTATGGAAAAGATGCCGATAGAAAATGGTATCGTTACACGATTCATTACAAACCAGAAAACTTTCTGCCAAAGATTACTGTTCCAGTATTTATAGCAAATGGAGACAAAGACATTCAAGTTCCTGCTGTAGAGAATATCGAATCTTTCAAAAAATATCTTGGAACTAAAGATCTAACTACAAAGATTTATCCAGGTTTAAATCATATGTATCAGCATTGTAAAACTTGTACGCAAGGCGAATCCAAAGAACTTGATGAAGTTTTTGCCCCTGAAGTTTTAGATGATATTGCAAAGTGGATTTTGGCTCGATATAAAAAGTGATTGTAAATTCTTAAAACACATAGAAACATAGATTTTATTTCTTTTGAAAAGAGTATAAAAGAGAAACTCGTTTCTCAACAAATAGCTTTGTGTAAGTATTGTGAGACCTTTGTTAAAGTTCAAAACTTTGAGAAAGTTTGAAAATCCTTTTTCTATGTTTATTTAAACAAATGAAATGCCTTTTATAGACAATCTAAGTCCTATGATTCTATGTGTTTAAAAACAACATTTAGATAAAAAAATACAATAAGTATATTTCTCTAACATCATGAAAAAAATATTCCTTTTTATCGCAATATTCTTTGCGATAAGCAATCTTACTGCCCAAATTTACGATCCCGTTTCATTTACCACTTCAGTAAAAGAAATAGGAGAAAACAAATATACTTTGAGTATAATTGCTAAAATTGATAAAGGCTGGCATATTTATTCTCAGAACGTTCCTTCTGGAGGACCAGCTCCGACAAGTTTTACTTTTCCAAAGTCTAAAAACTACAAGACAATAGGTTCTGTAGTCGAGCCTGCAGGACATGAAGTAGACGATCCTGTTTTTAATATGCGAATTAAATACTTTGCAGATAAAGCCATTTTTACACAAAATATCGAAAGAAAAACAAACGATGCTTTTACTGTTGATGCCGTAATATTTTTTATGGTCTGCAACGATAACAGCTGTCTGCCTCCAGGAGAAAAAGAAGTAAAATTTACATTTAAAAAATCGGATGTACCGGTTAAAAGCGAAGAATTAGCCAGTACAGCTGCAGAAGCAAAAAATGCTGATTTGCCTGCAAAAGACGAATCAATTACTAAACAGGATACCACAAACAACACAACAAATTCTGTTAGCATTGCTGGCAAAGACACTCCTGAGACTATAAATAATGCAGCAAAAACTTCGACAGGAAAAACAGTCCCTGAAGAAAGTTTATGGACGCTATTTTTCTTCAGTTTTTTAGGAGGTCTTGCGGCTTTGTTTACCCCTTGTGTATTCCCGATGATTCCAATGACGGTAAGTTTCTTTACCAAACAAAGTAAAACCAAAGCGGCCGGAATTAGAAATGCTATCATGTACGGCATTTTTATTATCGTAATTTATGTGATTTTAGGAAGTTTGGTTACAGCGATTTTTGGAGCCGATGCACTAAATGCTTTAGCAACCAATGTCGTTTTCAATATTGTATTTTTCCTGCTTTTATTAGTTTTTGCCTTGTCCTTTTTAGGCGCTTTCGAAATTGTATTGCCAAGTTCATGGCTGACTAAAATTGATCAGAAATCAGAAATGGGTGGTGCTTTTGGTATTTTCTTTATGGCATTGGCATTGGCTGTTGTTTCGTTTTCTTGTACAGGGCCAATTGTCGGGACTTTATTAGTTCAGGCGGCAAGTCAGGCAGGAATTGCTCCCATTGTCGGAATGCTTGGTTTTTCATTAGCGATTGCATTGCCGTTTGCCTTGTTTGCCGCTTTTCCAGGTTGGATGAATTCACTTCCAAAATCAGGAGGCTGGTTAAACTCCGTTAAAGTGGTTTTGGGCTTTTTGGAATTGGCTTTAGCCTTTAAATTCTTAAGCAACGCCGATTTAGTTTTACAATTACATTTATTAGAAAGAGAAGTATTTCTGGCCATTTGGATTGCCATTTTCACGGTATTAGCTTTTTATTTATTTGGAAAAATACAATTGTCACATGATTCGCCTGTAACTCATATTTCTGTTGGAAGACTGAGTTTAGGAATTATCGTTCTGGCATTTGTGGTGTATATGATTCCGGGACTTTGGGGTGCTCCGTTACAGTATATCAGTGGTTTTCCGCCGGCAAAACAATACAGCGAATCACCAAATGGCTTCGGAAATGTTGTAACTCAAAACAATGAAAAAACAGCATTGCCAGAAGGCGCAGAAAGCGGTCCAAACGGAATTCCGACTTTTCACGATTATGAGGAAGGTTTAGCTTACGCGAAAAAAGTAAACAAACCCATAATGATAGATTTTACAGGATATGCCTGTGTAAACTGCCGTAAAATGGAAGAACGTGTCTGGCCGGATCCAAAAGTTTTGAATGTTCTAAATAATGATGTGGTTCTGATTTCTTTATATGTTGATGATAAAAGACCACTTGCAAAAGAAGAACAGGTTGTTTCTAAAATTACAGGTAAAGTCTTAAAATACACAGGACAAAAATGGAGTGAACTTCAGATTCTAAAATACAAAACCAATGCCCAGCCATATTACGTTTTAATGGATCATCAGGAAAATGATTTGAGTAAACCATCGGCTTATAATCCAGATATAAAGGCATATTATGAGTGGCTTCAGGAAGGAGTCCGGAATTTTAAAAAGTAACATATAACGTTGCGGTTATTGTTTTTAAACACATAGAAACATAGATTTTATTTCTTGTTAAGAGATAGTAAAAAGAGAAACTCGTTTCTCAACACATAGCTTTGTGGAAGTGTTACAGATAACTTTGATGAAGTTTAAAGACTCTACATCTATGTTTATTTAAACAAATGAAATGCCTTTTGTAGACAATCAAAATCCTATGATTCTATGTGTTTAAAAAATTAAACCCAACAACAAAATCTAACAAAATGAAAATCTTTCAATCAAAATATTGGCTTTTTGTCCTTTTAATTGGATTTAAAAGCGCCGCTCAATTTTCGACTACAGTTCCGTTGAGCAAAGATGTCGTTTCGGGCAAATTAAAGAACGGAATGAAATATTATATCCTGCATAATGAATTTCCAAAAGACCGTGTCTGTTTTTATTTCGCTCAAAATGTCGGTGCAATTTTAGAAAATGACGATCAAAACGGATTAGCGCATTTCTTGGAACACATGGCTTTTAACGGAACACAAAACTTTGAAGGAAAAGGCATTATTGATATGCTGGAGAAAAAAGGCGTTCGTTTTGGTGCCGATATTAATGCTTATACGGCACAAGATCAAACCGTTTACAATTTAAGTAATGTTCCTGCAACAGATTCAAAATTAATTGATTCTTGTCTTTTAGCATTACACGATTGGTCTGGTTTTCTTTCTTTAAAAGATTCAGAAATTGATGCAGAAAGAGGTGTAATTAGAGAAGAATGGCGTACCAGACGTGATTCTGATTTCAGACTTCGTTTAGAAACCGATAAAACATTATATAAAGGTTCTAAATATGCAAAACGAGACGTAATTGGCGACTTGAATATTATTAATAATTTTGATTATCAGGTTCTTAGAGATTATTATAAAAAATGGTACCGCCCAGATTTACAAGCTGTTATTGTAGTTGGAGACATTGATGTAAAAGAAATTGAAAAGAAGATCATTGAAACTTTTTCTTCTATAGAAATACCTAAGAATCCAGCAGAACGTTATTATGTTTCAATTCCGAAAAATAAAGGAATGGAATATGTTTTGGCAAAAGACAAAGAATCGCAGGAAACTTCAATTATTCTTTACTACAAAAAAGACTATGATAAAGTAAAGAATAACGAAACAATCAGAAGAGATTTGGTCAATAATCTGGCAACCGATATGATGAACAGACGTTATCAGGAATTCATTCAAAACAATGAAACCGCTGTACTAAAAATGGCAACAGGTCCGTCTGAAGTTTCAAGACTAACCAATTCGCACAGTTTATATGTGGTTCCAAAAAACAATAAAACACTGGAAGGTTTCAAAGAAATGATGATTGAAACCGAAAGAGCGATTCGTTACGGATTCACGCAGAAAGAATTAGACCGAAACAAAGAAAGTGTTTTGAGTTATTATGAAAATCTGCTTCAGAATAAAGACAAAATTGATAATGATACTTTCTCTGAACAATTAGTGGAATATTTTCTGAAAGCGGTTCCGTTTGAAAGCATTGAAGCGGAGTATGAAAACATAAAAAAAAGATTGGCTTCGATTACGCTTTCAGAGATCAATCAGGCGGTTAAAAAGCTTCAGACAACCGATAATATTGTGATGACGGTTACAGGTCCGGATAAAAGCGATGTAGTATATCCTTCAAAAGAAGATTATCTGAAAATCATGGCAGAAGTTAAGAAAATGCCTCTTGAGAAATACAAAGAAACCGATACAGATCAGCCTTTGATTACAGCAGAATTGAAAGGTTCTAAAGTGACAAAAGAAACGCCGATTGAAGGAATAAAAGGAGCGAAAAGTTATGTTTTAGGAAATGGAGCCAAGATCGTTTTATATCCAACAACATTGGCAAAAGATGAAGTTTTATTTTCTGCTTATAGTTTAGGTGGAAGCTCATTAATTAAAACAGAAGATATCCCGTCTTCTCAGATTGCGGTGAGTTTGGTAGAAAGTTCGGGCTTAGGCACATTCAAAAGCACCGATTTGAAAGATAAATTAAATGGAAAAATTGCCAATGTTAAACCCTATATCTCAGAATTAACAGAAGGTTTTCAAGGTTCCAGTAACCAAAAAGATTTTGAGACTTTATTGCAATTGATATATCTGTATTTTGAACAGCCAAGATTTGATAAAGATTCGTATGCAAGAATGCTGACCGGTTTTAGTAATTCATTAGAAAACGCTGCCAATACCAATCCGAAGGTTTTTCAGGATACTATTTCGCAGTTAAATTACAACCATAACAAAAGAGTTCCTTTGGTAAATGAGGAATTTTTGAAAAGATTAAGTTTCGAAAAAGCTTCGGAAATCTATAAAGAGAGAATTCAAAATGCAGCCGATTTTACTTTTGTATTTACAGGAAATCTTCCAGAAAATGCTATTACATTATTGGAAAAATATATTGGAAGTATAACGTCAGATGCAAACAAAAAAGAAGATTTTGTAGACAATCATTTAGATCCAGCATCTGGAATTGCCAAACAATTATTGGTTCGCGAAATGAATGTCCCAAAAGCGAGTGTTTACATCCAATTTGTAAAACAGTTTCCTTATAACTACAAGAATGTATTTATAATGCATATTTTGTCTGAATTGCTGTCTAAAAAGTATTTGGATTTAATTAGAGAAGAAGAGGGCGGAAGTTATGGTGTTCACGTTTCCAATTCAGTAAGCCGTCTGCCGTCTGATGAATATTCAATGACGATTAATTTTGACAGTGATCCTGCAAAAGAAGAAAAACTAACGAAGATTGTTTACGAGCAAATTGCGTTAATGCAACAAAATGAAGTGAAAGAAGAAGACATTCAATCGGTTAAAAATACGGTTTTAAAAACCAGAGCAGAAAAAGTGCTGACAAACGGATTCTGGCTGAGCAGTTTAAATAATATGATCCTGAATAATGAGACCTTCAAAGATGACGTTGTCTACAAGAAAACCTTAAACGAAATCACAGCAGCCGATTTAAAAGCTTTCGCTAAAGAATTCTTTGCAAAACCAAGTACAGTTGAAGTAATCATGAAATCGAAACCGCAAGTTGCTGGACCAGAATATTAGAATACATTGGTTTTTCATTGATTTTTCTAGAAGTATTTTGAATTAGTAAGCTTATACAACTAACTTGAAAAACCTATGGAGAGCTGTCATTATTGACAGCTCTTTTTATGTTTAACTATTTCTCTCAAGAAGATCAAGTAAATCTTTAGGAAGTTTAATTGTTTTGTTGTCAGCAACTTTTTCACTTGGAAAAAGATAGAATTTATTGTTATGCAACCAATAATAATTTAATGTAATATTTCCAGGATCTTCGTGATAAAATTTTTCATTGTCAGGATTTATAATTTCAATTAGTTCTAAAATATTTCCGTTTTCAATAGGACAAGCTAAGGCTGTTCCTTTAGTTGGAATTGAAATTAATGTTCCAAATTTTCCTTTGAGATATTCTGATTCATTTTTTAAATTTAACATGTATGAAGCACTATAGTCGCCACTAAAGAAAGTATAGATTTTAAAATTTTCATGTAAATCATAAACTTTTGTTTCAATTTCATCTGTTGGAATATTATTTATAGCAATTTCGAAAAGTTCTTCTTCAGTTTGTTCCCATTCTAAAGATTCATCTCTTCTTACATAATGAAATTGCCCTTCAAATTCTAATATTAAGAAGGTGTTGGTTTCTGGAAAATCAACTCTTGAAATGTAATTTTCAATTCCATTCGGTATAATGAAGCTTTCTCCTTTAATTAATACTCTTAAAAATTGAGAGGCATAACTAAAATCTTTATATAAATAGTCAAAAGCGGATGGATTGTACTTCAATTTATTGAAATGCTCATAAATGATGTTTCTCCAATTGCCATCTTTATTGCCGGAAAGTGTTCTAACTAAATTATCAAAATAGCGATGTTGAACTTCACCACCAACTTCAGTAACAATTTCTCCTTCATCTATTTTGCTAATTACAAATCCGTTTTCTTCGTGGTATTGAATAGCAGTATTCATTACAAAATTATATTCTTCTTTTGTTACAATTCCTTTGTACATATCTGGTAAATTATAACCAGTTTTCTTTTTGAAGATATCTAAGAATCCCATTTTTGTTTTGTTTGATTGAATGCAAATATAAATTTTATTTGTAAATAAAATCTTAACCAATGATTTGTGATATAAAAGATCTTTATACTATTATTTTGTTCATTTAAGTAATTGAATTTATTTTCTCAACTTAATTTGTCAGACAAAAATTACCTGTTATATTTGACGTAATTTCAATGATTAAAGATTTCTTTATGGATAAAATTCTTTGGGAAAAAGTTCAAGCTTTTGAGTTTGATAATTTACAAGATCAGTATGGTTTTTCTACAAGATTAGCGCTTGAAAATCATTGGACGTTATATTTTACCCAAGTTGCTTTGTTGGAGTATAAAAAGTTTATGTTTCTGGCGGCGACGCAGAATGAAATGGTTTCACCTTCGGAAATAGTTGATATTGTCTGGCATCAGCATTTGATTTTCACCAATTCTTATACCGATTTTTGCAATCTTTTAGGTAAGAGAATCGAACATATTCCGTCAACTCATAATAGAGCTGAGTTTGAAATGTTTCATAAAGCAAAAGAACGCACTAAAGAGTTGTACGAAATCAATTTTGGAAAACAACCTTTAGAAGTTTGGCATTATACAAATGAACTAGATTCTTTAGAACTTGAATATAGCAGTTTTAACGTTGCTACACTTCGAAAAAACTTTTTAAAATACGCGATAATTGCTTCAATCCCAGTTTGTCTGCTGATTTTTCCTGTTTTAATAAAAATTAAAAATCCAGATTTTTTAATTGGTTATTTTATATTGTTTTTTACTGTTATTCTGTTGCTGGAGTTTTATATAAGAAGAAGTTTTCTTTCCTTATATAATAGAATTAAATCCAATCCAATTGTTCAAAATCTGTCTGCTTTGGAGCTGGTTTTCTTTAAAGAAGGTAAACTGGAAAAAGTGATTCATGGCGTTGTCAATAATTTGATTCAGAACAAGAAAATCAGGATTCTGACAAACGACAGATTGGAATTACTTGATAAAAGTTTTGGAGATAATAAATATGAAAACTGTGTAATTGAATTTATGAGAGATTCCGAATCTGTTTCTTATAAAGATTTATGTCACACTGTCAAACAGAAACCCATTTTTGACCAATTACAAAAAGCAACTTATAGAATTAGAAACAGAGTTATTACGTCAAAAGAATTTGCATTTATTACCACTTCTGTGATGGTTGTTTTAGGAGTATTGCTCAGTATTATCTTCAGCCGATTTATTACAGGAATTTGGAGAGGTAAACCTATAACATTCTTATTATTTGCAATTGTTCCTTTAGTTTTAATTTCGATTGGCTATATCAATAGACTTACGACTTTTATGT
Source organism: Flavobacterium panacagri (assembly GCF_030378165.1). Taxonomy (NCBI): domain Bacteria; kingdom Pseudomonadati; phylum Bacteroidota; class Flavobacteriia; order Flavobacteriales; family Flavobacteriaceae; genus Flavobacterium; species Flavobacterium panacagri. Next base: position 4,690,645 of record NZ_CP119766.1, on the reverse strand, counting down.
TTTCAAAGGTCATTTCATCTGCATTAAAAAAAGAAATAAGGCATAACACCGAAGTACATAATAATTGGGAGTGGAATTATTTTTTGTATGGAAGTGTAGTACTCTCCAGTTTTTTTATTCCAATAGCTAATAGTACAAATTCTAGTTCTAATAACTTTTTCAGCACAGATTCGGGGACTTCAAGTTCATCCTCATCCTGCGGTTCTTCGTGCTCCAGTTCCTCCAGCTCATGCGGAAGCTCTTGTGGCAGTTCATGCGGTGGCTGTGGAGGTGGTGATTAATAAAGTACATTTTGCATTAATTTTTTCAGAAGTATTTTGAATTAGTAAGCGTACGCAGCTAACTAGAAAAACCTATAGCGAGCTGTTTTTAGAAACAGCTTTTTTTACATCAGTTATCATTCCGTAGGAATGTTTCGTTGGTAGAAAAAATTATAACGTTACCGATATTTCACGTTCCTTAGGAACGTTTGATGCGTCGTATTATTAAAAGATGGCAAAACACAAACGTTCCTACGGAACGTAAATAAATGGGATAATCATTTTTCTACCGATGAGATGTTCCTACGGAACATTTAAAAAGCATAAATGCTTTTAAACCTGTTATTGGTCGAAATTCTGTACCATCAAACATCAATTTATAGTACATTTATCTTTTATAGACTCTTTTAAAGCAGATCAGCAATGAAAAACATTTACCTTTCTTTATGTCTTTTTGGTGTAATTTTTAGCAGTTTTGGACAGGAATTTGCTAATGCGCCAAAACCTTTTGGGCCATTTCCAACGCAAAAACAAATCGATTGGCAGGAAATGGAATTCTATGCTTTTGTACATTTTTCATTAAATACATTTACCAATAAAGAATGGGGTTTCGGAGACGAATCGCCGGAACTTTTTAATCCGTCGCAATTAGATGTTCGTCAGTGGGCGCGTGTGGTAAAAGAAGCCGGAATGAAAGGAATTATTCTGGTTGCGAAACATCATGATGGTTTTTGTCTTTGGCCTTCGGCTTATACGGAACGTTCTGTAAAGAATTCTCCTTGGGAAAATGGAAAAGGAGATTTGGTAAAAGAATTGGCTGCAGCCTGTAAAGAATACGATTTAAAATTAGGATTATACCTTTCTCCTTGGGACAGAAATCATCCGCAATATGGCAAACCAGAATATATTACGTATTTCAGAAATCAGTTAAAAGAATTATTGACCAACTACGGTGATGTTTTCGAAATGTGGTTTGATGGTGCAAACGGCGGCGATGGCTATTACGGAGGTGCAAACGAAACCAGAAAAATCAATACGTTAACTTATTATAATTGGGACGAGACTTATAAGTTAATTTACAGTATCGCACCAAAAACTTTGGTTTGGGGTGTTGGCCCTTCAGAAGCAAGATGGATTGGAAATGAAGAAGGACGTGCTGGAAAAACCAATTGGTCATTATTACGCCAAAAAGATGAATTAGCGGGAAAAGTACATTACAGCGAATTTATGTCTGGACATGAAGACGGAGAAAAATGGGTTCCAGGAGAAGCTGATGTTTCCATCAGACCAGGATGGTTTTATCATTCAGTTGAAGATGATAAAGTGCGTTCGCTTGACGAAATGGTGGATATTTATTATGAGTCAATTGGACGAAATGCTACTTTATTATTAAATCTTCCTGTTGATAGAAGAGGTTTGGTTCATGAAAATGACGAAGCAAGATTGAAAGAACTCGTTGCAACAATTAAAGCCGATTTCAAAAAAGAACTTTTAGCAGACGCTCAGGCTCAGGCTTCGAACATTCGTGCAAACGATACTAATTTTGGCCCTCAAAATGTAATCGACGGAAATAAAAATACTTATTGGGCAACAGACGATAAAGTAAAACAGGCTACAGTTGAATTTACGTTTAAAAAACCAACGGCAATCAACAGGGTTTTGCTTCAGGAATATATTAAATTAGGACAGCGTGTTAAAGCATTTTCTATCGAAGCAAAAATTGACGGACAATGGAAAACAATTGCCAATGAAACTACAATTGGCTACAAAAGAATCCTGCGTTTAGATCGTGTTACTGCAACAGCACTTAGAGTTAATATTCTGGATGCAAAAGCGGGATTTGTAATCAGTACAATCGAAGCTTATAATGCACCGACTTTTGTAAAAGAACCACAGATTAGCAGAGATAAAAACGGTTTGGTTACGATTAAATCGGAAGAAGGAACTTCGATTTATTATACTTTGGATGGAAAAACACCTTCAGAAAAAAGCACTTTGTATAAAGCACCATTTACTTATAATAAAGCGGTAGAAATAAAAGCTATTGCAAGAAATACGAAAGAGAAAATCAACAGCGCGGTTAAATCAGCAAAATATGGTGTTTCTAAAGAAAAATGGAAAATTGTTTCAGTTTCAAGCGGAGATGATAAATCAGCAGAAAGAATTATTGACGGCGATGCCAATACCGATTGGAATTTTGGAAATGATGAGAACAAACTGCCGCAAACTGTTGTTATAGATATGGGAGAATTGGTCAGTATTAAAGGTTTTACCTATACGCCACAACAGGTTGGCAACAATTTAAATTTGATTTCAAATTATGAATTGTATACAAGTGTTGACAATTTTTACTGGGATAAACAATCAGAAGGAGAATTCTCTAATATTAAAAACAACCCAATTGAACAAATTAAGAGTTTTTCTGCGGTTAAAGCAAGATTTTTGAAATTTGTCGCTACAGGTGCTGTAGGAAAAACGCAAACTGTTTCGATTGCTGAAATTGGAGTTGTTGAATAAAAGGCAGATATTGGAATATTAATAAAAATTATTTTATCCATTAAAACCCCAGCGGGGTGAAATATTTATAGAATTGCTATAAAACAAATGAAAAAAAGCTCCAGCGGAGCGACATATAATAAGATTGTAGAAAAATATGTCGCTCCGCTGGAGCTTTGATTTTGTAAGCGTTGATTATTTTCTATAAATATTGCGCTTCTCCGAAGCTTTAAAAAGGGGCTGTTTTTTTGAGACTGCCTTATTTTGTTTTCTGCCGAACGACAGCCGTTATTAGTCGAATTTTTGGTAATAACGGATAATATAATTCTACTTTTATCTTGCATTAATTAAATCAGCAGAGCGGTATGATTAAAGAAGATATAGGTTTTAGGGAAGCAGGGAAATTTGAAGAAACTCGTTTTGAGAAAATTCACAATGTTATTTTCGAATCGTCGCAAGAAGCTTCTGTATTGGTCGCTCGAGAAATCGCTAATTTAATTCAGAGAAAAAACGAACTGAACGAACCTTGTGTTTTAGGTTTGGCTACAGGATCTTCTCCTATCAAAGTTTACGAAGAACTAGTTAGAATGCACAAAGAGGAAGGGCTTAGTTTTGCTAATGTCGTTACCTTCAATTTGGACGAATATTATCCTATGGATAAAAATGATATGCAGAGTTATTATCATTTTATGCATGAGCATTTGTTTCATCATGTAGATATTCCTTCAGAAAACATCAATATTCCAGACGGGCAGGTGAGTGCCGAGGAATTACAACAGTATTGTATCGATTACGAGATGAAAATTATCTCTTATGGAGGTTTGGATTTTCAGCTTTTAGGAATCGGAAGAACGGGACATATTGGTTTTAATGAACCTGGCTCACATGTAAATTCAGGTACAAGAAGTATTACTTTGGATCATATTACCAGAGTTGACGCAGCTTCTTCTTTTTTAGGAATAGATAATGTTCCGAGAAAAGCCATTACGATGGGAATTGGTACTGTTAGAAATGCAAAAAGAATTGTTTTACTAGGATGGGGAATCAGTAAGGCAGGAATTATAAAAAAGACAATCGAAGGAAAAGTTTCTTCGCAAGTGCCAGCGACGTATTTACAAGAGCATGACAACACAACATTTGTTCTGGATACCGAAGCTTCGTCTGAATTGACGAGAGTTAAAACGCCTTGGCTGGTTAAGTCTTGTGTTTGGACAGATGAACTAAAATTGAAAGCGGTGGCTTGGTTGAGTGAGTTGACTAAAAAGCCGTTTTTAAAGTTGACTGATAAAGATTATAACGACAACGGAATGTCAAGTCTTTTGACAGAAGAAGGAACTGCATACGATTTAAACATTAAGATGTTTAATAAAATGCAGCAGACGATTACAGGCTGGCCGGGAGGAAAACCCAATGCTGATGATACCTACAGACCGGAACGTTCTATGCCGGAAAAGAAAAGAGTAATCATTTTTAGTCCGCACCCAGATGATGATGTGATTTCAATGGGAGGAACTTTTGATCGTTTGATTGAGCAAGGACATGAAGTTCATGTAGTATATCAAACATCTGGAAATATTGCAGTTTCAAATGAAGAAGCTTTGAAGTTTGCAGAAATTTCAAAAGCATTGAATCCTGATTCTAAAATGTCTGATAAAATAATTGAATTTCTTCAGAACAGAACAGGGAATGAGATTGACTCATTAGAAGTTAGAAAATTAAAAGGATTAATTAGAAGAAGTGAATCTTTTGGAGCAACACGTTATTTAGGTTTGCCAGATTCTAATGTACATTTTTTAGATCTTCCGTTTTACGAAACAGGAACAGTCAAAAAGAATAATCTTTCGGATGCAGATGTTGATATTATGTGCGACATTATTGAAAGAATAAAACCGCATCAAATTTATGCTGCTGGAGATTTAGCAGATCCGCACGGAACTCATAAAGTGTGTTTAGACAGTTTGTTTGAAGCTTTAAAAAGATTAAAACAAAAAAGCTTTATGAACGATTGTTGGGTTTGGCTTTACAGAGGCGCTTGGCATGAATGGGAATCGTACCAAATTGACATGGCAGTACCAATGAGTCCTGATCAGGTTTTAAAGAAACGGCATGCTATTTTTTATCACCAGTCTCAAAAAGACGGCGTAATGTTCCAAGGTGATGACAGCAGAGAGTTTTGGGTGCGAGTTGAAGACAGAAACAGATTGACTGCGGAAAAATATCATAACTTAGGATTAGCAGATTATTCGGCTATCGAGGCGTTTAAACGTTATCATTTCTAAGTGTTTTTGCGGCAATAAAGATAATAGACTATTTCATGGTTTATTTTGGTTAGTTACCTATAATTGAGAGAAAATGCGGTCGTGGTTGGCCGCATTTTCGTTTTTATATGGTTTTTGTATTTTATAATTATAGAGTTTTTTTTAACCGCAAAGAACGCTAAGGTTTACGCAAAGGTCGCTAAGATTCTTTTTGATTATTCTGATGTAGAGCAAAAAAAAAAGTTCACAAAGCTTTGTGAATAAACTTTGCGAACCTTGCGTAAACCTTAGCGCTCTTTGCGGTTAAATCATTAAATAGAAGAATTCAGGATTTTTTGTTTTACTTCGTCAATATAAGATCTTCCTATAACGTATCGAAGTCCTTCAATTTCAATGCTGTTTCCTTCTACGGCGTCAATTTTATCAATGGCAATGGTGTAGGATCTGTGGATTCTTATAAAATCTCTTTCTGGTAGTAATCCTGTAAAATCTGATAAAGTGCTGTGAATGATGAACTTTCCAGAAGTAGTGCTGATTTTTAAATAATCCTTTAAACTTTCGATAACCAGAATTTCGTTTAAGAAAATCTTCTTCATTTTTTTCTTGTCGATTTTAACGAAGATAAAAGGATTTTCTTTGCTGTTTTCCTGTGGTAATTTGCTCGTTGTATTATTAAGACGTTTGTTGATTTTGTTTACAGCTTTCATCAAGCGCGGAAACTCAATTGGTTTTACTAAATAATCTAAAACATCCAATTCGTAAGTCTCAATTGCAAACTGATCATAAGCGCTTGTAATAATAAGCAACGGCGGATTTTCTAAACTTTTAATAAAATTAATACCGTCTAAAACAGGCATGTTGATGTCTAGAAAAATTACATCAATAGTATTGTTTTTCAAGAAATTCAATCCCTCAATAGAATTACTAAAGGTGTTTACTAATTCTAACTCCTCAATCTGTTCAATATAATTTTTAATAACGTTTATTGCCAATGGCTCATCATCGATAATTAAACACTTTATTTTCATTTGTAAATATATTATTTAGGCCGATAGTTGGTTTTTTGTAGGTATAGTTTTGGAAATTGCTAAAAGCGAGACTATGTGACCTTTATAGCTAGCTTAACGACAAAAATATTCTTTTTATTTTTAAATGAAAGCTTATAGTCACTTTTATTATATGCTAGTTCAAGTCTTTTTTTGACATTTTCAATACCTATACCACTTGACTTGTTAAAATTATCTTTATGTACGGTAAATTCGGGCATTGGGTTTGAAATTACGAAATATAAAAAATCTCCCTTGACTTTAAAGCTGATGTCAATTATCACATTTCCTGTGTTTTTATTGACACCGTGCTTAAATGCATTTTCTACAAAAGTCAATAATAACACAGGAGAAATTTCTTTGTCATGAATATCTCCAGAAATGTACATGTTTACTTCTAAACGTTCTCCGTTTCGTATTCTTTCCAAATCAAGATAATTCTGGATACACATGATCTCGTTTTCTAAAGACTGTTTTTTTTCTTTTGTTTCATAAAGCATGTAACGCATTAATTCAGAAAGCTTCAGAACTATTTTAGGGGTCTTGTTGGATTTTTCAACAGATAATGAATAGATATTATTTAAAGTGTTAAAGAAAAAGTGCGGTGAAATCTGTGATTTTAAAAACAATAATTCTGTTTCTAATTGTGACTTCTCCAAATCGGTAACACGTCTTTGTTCTTGTAATAAATCGAGAGTGATTTTAATTGCAGTTACAAAAGTCATAACATACAATTCACCCATCATCATGTCTATTGTATAATTTAAAGTAAGTTTGTTAATAGTTTCCGGTCCTTCGGGCCAAACATCGTGTGTAATTAATAAATAGGTAAGATTAAATTTCAATACAACCATTATAAAAATGGCAGACAAAACGGTTACTATATATAGGAAGTATTTCTTGCGGTAAACTAAATGTGGCATCAAAATTAAAATGTTAAGATAACATAATGCCATGTGAATTGGAAAACCAAGCAATGTTGTTTTTAATGAGTAAATGTAATCATTAAAATAGCTTCCCCAACGTAGTGTATTGAGCATAAAATAGGATAACCAAAAGTAAGCATGATAGCGTACAGGCAGTTTATAAGATTTGCTAGAGTTGAAAATCATAATGGTATTATAAAATGTCGTTTATTACTTTTTTTTGATGTTTAGAGCTGTTTAAATGTCGTCCGTCTAAAATTATTTTGGTAAAAGTTGAATTTATCTAAATTTAAAGTTAAATTAATATTGTTTTGATATGAGGAAAATTACTCTGCTCTCTTTAACGGTAATTTTTATTGCAAGTTGCAAAATAAAAGTTGATAAAAACAAAGATCACAAAAGTTTTGCTACAAATTATGTGGATCCTTTTATAGGTACTGGTGGTCACGGACATACGTATCCGGGTGCAACAGTTCCGTTTGGGATGTTACAAGTAAGTCCGGATAATGGAATTTCTAGCTGGGACTGGTGCTCAGGCTATCATTATTCTGACTCTATAGTTTCTGGATTTAGTCATTTACACTTAAGCGGAACAGGAATCGGTGATTTGGCAGATATTTTATTTATGCCGACAAACAAAAAATTAGATTTAACCGCCAAAGCCGCTTCACGCGATTTCCTTCCGTATAAATCAAAATACAATCATGTTAACGAAAAAGCAGTACCGGGTTATTACCAAGTTTTTCTTGAAGATCCTAAAATCAATGTAGAATTAACTTCTACACAAAGAACCGCATACCATAAATATACCTATAATAATAACGACACGCAATCTGTTATTGTCGATTTAGGTTTTGCTATTAACTGGGACAAAGCGATAAAAACGTCTATCAAAATTGAAGACGCTAATACTATTAGTGGTTACCGTTATAGTACAGGCTGGGCAAAAAATCAAAAAGTGTTTTTTGTAGCTAAGTTTTCTAAACCTATTACAGAATCTATTATTACAGCTGATAAAAAAGTAGTTTCTGGTCAAAACGCTGAAGGGGAAAACACCGCTTTACAATTGTTTTTCGATTCTAAAAATTCTACAGAATTAGGCATAAAAGTGGCACTTTCTTCTGTAAGTATTGAAAACGCAAAAGGTAATTTAGATAAAGATCAGGAATTTGAAAAAGTAAAAGCTGCAGCTTCTTCTGATTGGAACAAAGCTTTGAGTAAAATTACAGTTGAAACTCCAGTTGATTCTCTTAAAACAATTTTCTATACCGCTTTATATCATGCACAAGTGGCACCTGTAACGTACAGCGATAAAAATGGTCAATTTCGAAGAGAAGATGATAAAATTATTACCGCTAAAGATTATACAGCATATTCTACATTATCACTTTGGGATACGTTTAGAGCAGAGAATCCATTGTTAACCATCTTAGAACCAACAAAAGTTTCCGATTTAGTGAACTCGATGTTGGCGTATTATGAAACAAAAAAAATACTTCCGGTTTGGACATTATATGCCAATGAAACCAATACTATGACAGGATATCATTCGATTCCAGTTATTGTTGATGCTTATATGAAAGGTATTAAAGGTTTTGACGCCGAAAAAGCTTTTGAAGCCATGAAAGCAACCATGATGCAGGACGAACGCGGATTAAATTTCTACAAAAAATACGGTTATATTCCATATAACTTATTAGATGAATCAGTTACGATTACTTTAGAATATGCTTATGATGACTGGTGTGTAGCTCAAATGGCAAAAGCATTAGGAAAACAAGCAGATTACGAGTTTTTCTCAAAACGTTCCAAAGCATACGAATATTTATTTGATGCAAAATCAGGTTTCATGAGAGGAAAATCGGAAGATGGAAAATCTTGGAATGAGCCTTTCGACCCAAAACACTCTAATCACAGAGAACATACCGATTACACAGAAGGAAATGCTTGGCAGCACAGCTGGTTCGTTCCTCATAATGTAGACGATTTTGTAAAACTTCACGGAGGAAACGACACTTTTACTAAACGTTTAGAACAGTTATTTACGGAGAGTTCTGAAATTACTGGAAACAATGTTTCAGCAGATATTTCTGGTTTGATCGGACAATACGCGCACGGAAACGAGCCAAGCCACCATATTGCTTATATGTTTAATCATGCAGGTCAGCCTTGGAGAACACAATATTGGGTACGTCATATTTTAGACACGCAATATAATACGACAGCAAACGGTTTGAGCGGTAACGAAGACTGTGGTCAAATGTCGGCTTGGTATGTATTCAGTTCAATGGGATTATATCCAATGAATCCGGCTTCAGGCGAATATGAAATTGGAAGTCCGATTTTCGAGAAATCAACTTTAAATCTTCCAAATGGAAAAACTTTTGTAATTGAGGCAGAAAATGTTTCAGACAAAAAATTCTATATCCAATCGGCTACTTTAAACGGAAAAGCATTTAATAAAACAGCTATCTCTCACCAAGAAATGCTAAAAGGTGGTGTGCTTCATTTTGTAATGGGAGCACAGCCAAACAAAAACTGGGGTCTAAACTAACTAATTCAAAATAAATAATTTAATGAACATTATAGACGTATCAATCATTTTAATCTATATCGTAATGTCGGTCGGTATAGGAATCTGGATTTCAAGAAAAGCATCAAAAGGACTTGATGATTATTTCCTTGGAGGAAAATCAATCAAATGGTATTTTTTAGGATTGAGTAACGGCTCTGGAATGTTTGATGTTTCAGGAACTTCCTGGATGATTGGCGTTTTATTTCTATATGGTGTAAAAAGTTTCATGTTTATGTGGCTTTGGCCAATTTGGAATCAGATTTTCGTCATGATGTTCCTCGCAGTCTGGATTAGAAGATCAAAAGTAATGACAGGTTCTGAGTGGATTTTAACTCGTTTCGGAAGTGACAAAGCAGGAAAAGCATCACATATTATTGTAGCGATTTTTGCGATCATTTCTACAATTGGTTTTATTGCTTATTTCTTTGTCGGAATCGGAAAATTTGTAACGATTATTCTTCCTTGGGATTTAACAGTTCACCTAAATGGTTCTGTTTTTTTAACGTCTGAACAGGCTTATGCTTTGTTAATCATTTTCTTAACTACAATTTATACGGTTAAAGGCGGCATGTTCTCTGTTGTAGCTACAGAAGTTGTACAATATATCATTATGATTGTTGCCGGAGTTTTAATCGCTGGTTATGCTTTCATTAATTATACAGATATTCAAATCAATTCGGTTATTACGCCAGAATGGAAAAATGTTTTCTTCGGATGGGAATTTGAAACACAATGGAGTGATAAATTCGAAACATTCAACAGATTGATTGATACAGAAGGTTATAAAATGTTTGGCGCTTTCATTGGAATGACTTTGTTTAAAGGATTCTTTGCCAGCGTTGCAGGACCAACTCCAAGTTACGATTTACAGCGTGTTCTTTCTACAAAATCGGTAAAAGAAGCGGCTTATATGAGTGGTTTTACCAATTTGATTTTATTTATTCCAAGATATTTATTAATTACAGGAATTGTAGTTATCGCTTTAGTAAATTTAGCACCAGAATTAAATGCAAACGTAAATCTAACAGGAGCAGATTTAGAATTATTGATGCCAAAAGTGGTCAATCTTTATATCCCGGTTGGAATTAAAGGAATTCTTTTAGCGGGATTATTAGCGGCGTTTATGTCTGGATTCTCGGCTTTCGTAAATGCAGGACCAGCTTATATTGTAAACGATATTTATAAAAAATATTTTAAACCAGTTGCTTCAAACAAACACTATATCAAAGTAAGTCAGATCTCTTCTTTCTTAGTGGTTGGTTTAGGAGTTTTCATGGGATTCTTCGCAGATTCTATCAACTCATTAACACTTTGGATTACAAGTGCATTATATGGAGGATATGTGGCAGCCAACTTCTTGAAATGGATTTGGTGGCGTTTTAACGGATGGGGTTATTTCTGGGGAATGGTCGGCGGATTAGTGGCTGCTTCGCTTCAATTCGTGTTGGATCAAAATAAAGGAAATTTAGCTCCTGGAACATTTTTACATCAGCTTTCAGAAGTGCCTTCAATTTACTTATTCCCATTAATTTTTGGATTCTCCATTTTAGGCTGTCTTTTAGGAACATACCTAAGTAAGCCAACCGATATGGAGGTTTTAAAATCTTTTTATTCAAACGTTAGACCGTGGGGATTCTGGAGTCCAGTTTACAAACAATTAAAAGCAGAAGATCAGTCTTTCCAAAAAAATAATGATTTCTACCTAGATATGATGAACTGTATTATCGGTATTGTTTGGCAGTCAAGTATGATTCTACTTCCGATTTATTTTATCATCAGGGATTATCCAAAAGCAGGAGTGGCGTTGGTAGTTTTCGTAGTGACAACTACGATATTGAAATTTACTTGGCTGGATAGAGTTAGAAAGATTGAAGAGTAAAGAATATAGAATTAAGATTTTAGAGGAAATTATTTTGGTTCTAGATAAATTTTAAACACATAGAAACATAGATTTTTCTTGACTTTGAAAAAGGAAAGAGAAAGAAACTAGTTTCTAACACATAGCTTTGAACATAGCCTGTAGTTTCAACTGCGGGAACGTAAGATTGGACATCAAGCTATGTTATTTATTTAAAAGTGAAACACCTTTTAAGTGTTCCAAATAACTATGTCCCTATGTGTTTCAAAAAAATAAAGAATAAAAAAACTAATAAATAAAAAAAACAAAAAATGAGTACTATTCCTTGGCAAGACAGACCCGAAAACAGTAAAGATGTAATGTGGAGATATTCTGAGAATCCAATTATCGACAGATATTCGATTCCTTCATCAAACAGTATATTCAATAGTGCAGTTGTACCTTTTGGAGATGGTTATGCTGGGGTTTTCAGATGTGATAATAAAGCAGTTCAGATGAACATTTTTGCTGGTTTCAGTAAAGATGGTATCAATTGGGACATCAACCACGAACCAATTGTGATGCAGTCTGGAAATACAGAAATGATCGAATCTGCTTATAAATATGATCCACGTGTGGTTTGGATCGAAGATCGTTACTGGATTACTTGGTGTAACGGTTACAATGGACCAACAATTGGTATTGGTTATACTTTCGATTTTAAAGAATTTTTTCAATGCGAAAATGCCTTTTTACCATTCAATAGAAACGGAGTTTTATTCCCACAGAAAATCAATGGAAAATATGCGATGTTAAGCCGTCCAAGTGATAACGGACATACGCCTTTTGGAGATATTTGGATCAGCTACAGTCCAGACATGAAATATTGGGGAGAACACAGATTGGTAATGAAACCAAGTCCATTTGAGCAAAGTGCTTGGCAATGTACAAAAGTAGGTGCGGGACCAATTCCGATTTTAACTGATGAAGGCTGGTTAATGATCTACCATGGAGTTATTAATACTTGTAACGGTTTCCGTTATGCAATGGGATCTGCTCTTTTAGATGTTGATTCACCAGATCAGGTAAAATATAGAACTCAGCCTTATTTATTAGGACCAGCAGAAACGTATGAAATGGTTGGTGATGTGCCAAACGTAGTTTTCCCATGTGCGGCTTTACATAATATTGAAGAAGATAAATTAGCAGTTTATTATGGTGCGGCAGATACTCATGTAGCGATCGCTTTCGGAAAACTGAGTGAAGTAATTCAATTTACAAAAGAAAATAGTTTATAATATAATGATGCATAGTAGAGGTAAATTATTGTCCCTAGCCGTAACTTTTTTTTCGCTGCTGGGTTATGCGCAATCTGAAAAACCGGTTACACCGAAAAGTTATATTGCGTATAAAACTTCTCAAGAGATTGTTATCGACGGCGATGGAGCTGACAAAGCTTGGGAAAAAGCATCTTGGACAATTCCTTTTGTCGACATAGAAGGTGTTGAAAAGCCAAAATACAATACTCAGGTTAAGATGCTTTGGGACGATAATTACTACTATATCCTAGCCAAAATGGAGGAGCCTCATGTTTGGGCAAACCTAAGACAGCGTGACACTATTATTTTCTACAATAATGATTTTGAAGTTTTTATCGATCCTGATAATGATACTCACAATTATTATGAATTAGAAATTAATGCGCTGAATACGGCTTGGGATTTATTCATCAATAAACCATACCGAGAAAAAAACACCGTTTTAAACGACTGGAATATAACAGGTTTAAAATCGGCAGTAAAGGTGGATGGAACGTTAAATAATGCTTCAGATACAGATAAAGGCTGGACATTAGAAATTGCAATTCCATGGTCGGTTTATAAAGCATCCTATTTCGATAATATTGTACCAAAAGATAAGTTTTGGAGAGTTAATTTCTCACGAGTAAACTGGCAGCATTCAGTTATCGATGGAAAATACGAACGTAAAAAAGATTCAGAAGGAAAGTTTCTCCCGGAATACAATTGGGTTTGGTCGCCTATGGGAGTCATCAATATGCATGAGCCCGAAAAATGGGCTTATGTATATTTTTCCTCAAAAGAAGTAGGAGGACAAGATTCCTTTACACTTCCGCAGGAGGAAAAGGTAAAATGGGAACTGTATACATTGTTTAGAGCTCAGAAAAGGTATTTCGAAAAAAATAAATCTTGGGCAAAATCGTTACAAAGTATCAGTTCAAAAAATATAATTGTTGATGGTAAGACTTTAAAACCGATAGTAGAGAATCATTTAACAGGATTTAATATTTCAGTAAAAAGTCCTTTTTCAAACAAAACCTTAATAATAAAAGAAGATGGTAAAATTATTACGAACGAGTAAGTTGCAAAAACTATCAAAAGTTTTAGTATTAGCGCTTTCGCTGAGTTTATTCTCTTGCGGACAAAAAGAAACTAAAGCAGAAGAAAACGGAAAATTCATTTTTGGAGTTTGGACCACTGCCGACGCTAAAAAATCGGATTCAGATTATTCGAAAGAATTCAAAAAATACAAAGATGGTGGTATTGACGAAGTTTTAATTAATACCAATACTGACCCAAAACTTTTGGCAAGATTAGTGCCTCTTGCAGCAAAAGAAGGCTTAAAAGTTCACGCTTGGATTATGGCAATGAACCGTCCAAATGATTCAATCGCTCTACAGCATCCAGATTGGTATCAAGTAAGCAAAGAAGGAAAATCTTGTTTTGATAACCGCCCTTATGTAGATTATTACCAATGGCTTTGCCCTACTAAAGAAGAATCTAGAAACCACGTTTTAGGTTTAGTTGAAGGATTAGCAAAAGTTGAAGGAATCGAAAGTGTGCATTTAGATTACATTCGTTTCCCAGATATTTTCTTGCCAATCAGTTTATTACCAAAATACAATTTAGTTCAGGATACAGAATTACCACAATTTGACTTCTGTTATTGTGATGCGTGCGTAAGTAAATTCGAAAAAGAACATCATAAAAATCCAAAAGAGAGCCATAATACTTCGATTGATATGGAGTGGAAAAACTTCAGATTAAATGCAGTAAAAGCGGTTGTTGACGATGCCTATAAAATTGCTCATAAACACAATAAAAAATTAACGGCAGCAGTATTTCCTTACCCAGAAATGGCAGACCACATGGTGCGCCAGCGTTGGGATAAATGGAATATAGACGAAGTATATCCAATGATTTATCATAGTTTTTATGATGAAGAAATTGACTGGGTAGGTTACGCAACCAAACAAGGTGTAGCCGATTTAGAAGGAAAACCGACGAAAGTAAATACTGGAATTTATATTCCGGGGTTAAAATCAGATGCAGAATTGAAAGAAGCGATTTTACAGGCTAAGAAAAATGGCGCAACAGGAGTTTCTTTTTTTGACGGAAATGCCTTATCAGATAGTAATTTAAAAACGATTAGAGAGGTAAAATCGGCTTTGTAGTCGATTTTACTGGGATTAAAAAGTATTACTGATTAATTTAGCAACATTAAGAACATTTTGTTTCTGAAAGTTGAATTAAAACGAAAAGACATGTCAAATAGAAGAGATTTTATTAAGAAAACCACTTTAGGCACCTTAGCCATAAGTTCTGTTTTGGGCGTAAGCGGATTTGCAGCTACTTCTGAAAAAGAAGAAACTGTGGCAGAACCAAAAGAAAAAAAACAGCAGAAACCAATTATTATTTCGACATGGAATCACGGTCTGCCTGCAAATAAAGAATCTTGGAAGAATTTAAAAGAAGGAAAATCGGCTTTAGATGCTATCGAAGCTGGAATGAAAATACCGGAGGCCGATCCAACTGTCCGCAGTGTTGGTTATGGAGGATATCCGGATCGCGAGGGAAAAGTGACTCTTGATGCCTGTATCATGGATCACAACAGTAATTGCGGTTCTGTTTGTTTTTTACAAGGAATCAAACACCCAATTTCTGTGGCAAAAAGAGTCCTGCAAAATACACCGCATGTCATGTTAGCAGGACAGGGTGCATTGCAATTTGCCTTATCTGAAGGTTTTAAAGAAGAAAATTTATTGACTCCAGAATCTGAAAAAGACTGGAAAAAGTGGCTGGAAGATTCTAAATACAAACCAGTTATTAATATAGAAAACCACGATACCATAAGTATGCTAATGTTAGATCAAGACGGTAATCTTTCGGGAGGGTGTACTACTAGTGGTGCTGCCTGGAAGATGCACGGCCGCGTCGGTGACTCCCCAATAATCGGCGCGGGTCTTTTTCTTGATAATGAAGTTGGTGCTGCAGCGGCAACAGGTTTAGGCGAAGCGGTTATTAGAACTGCTGGAAGTGCCATGGTGGTCGAATTAATGCGTCAGGGAAAATCGCCTTATGATGCTTGTAAAGAAATCACAGAACGTATTTACAACAAACATAAAAACCACAAAGACATGGAATATCTGCAGGTTGGTTTTATTGCTTTGAATAAAAATGGCGAATACGCAGGTTACAGTCTAAGATCAGGATTTAATTACGCCGTTTCTGACGACGTAAAAGGTCACAGAATGGAAGACGCGAAATTTAAAATGTCTTGGGATAAATAAAACAGGGCGTAAATGTTTTTAAACACATAGAAACATAGATTTTTATTGTGTTTAGAGGCGTTTCACTTTTAATAAATAACATAGAGTTTGATGAGAACTTTGTCAAAGTTTCAAACTTTGACAAAGTTTTTCGAAACAGTTTTGTCATTCCGAGGAACGAGGAATCACACTCGGGATTCGACAAAGATTGGCGACATTCTGCGAGGAATTTCTATTGCGATTTCTCCTTTCAGTCGAAATGACAAACTAAACCTAAAAACTAAATCTTTAAAAGCTCTTAAATAAGCAACTTTTAGAGAAACCAAAAAACAAAGAATGAAAAAATTACTATTCCTATTAACCCTAATCTCTTCAATTTTCTCGGCTAACGCACAGAAAGTTTATACGGAAAGTGATATTCGTATCATTCCAAAACCGACTCAGACTTTTATCAAAACGGGTGTTTTTGAATTTACAAAAGATACAAAGTTTGTAGTAAACGGTGATTTCCAAAAAGATGCTGCCAATGCTTTGGCTTCTAAATTTGGAACTGCAGCAGGATGGAAACCAGAAGTGACTACAAAAGCTCCTGCAAGTAATTATGTTTTATTGAAAACAGATCCGAACTTAAAGAATGAAGCTTACGTTTTAGATGTAAATCCGACTAATATTACTATTTCTGCGAAAGGAAATAACGGTTTTCTGTACGCTTTAGAAAGCATCAGACAATTACTTCCTGAAGCAATCGAAAGTCAGTTCGCCATTACTTCTGCAAAATGGCAGATTCCAAGTTTGACAATTAATGATGAACCTCGTTTTAAATGGAGAGGTTTAATGTTGGATTTTTCACGTCATTTCTTTGATAAAAATTATGTTTTAGCTACGATAGATCGTTTGGCAGCGCATAAAATGAACGTTTTGCACATGCACTTAGTGGACGATCAAGGCTGGAGAATTGAAATCAAAAAATATCCAAAACTAACAGAAGTTGGTGCATGGAGAGTAGACCAGGAAAACAGAAGCTGGAATGCCAGATTGACTACAAATCCTGATGAAAAAGGAACTTACGGCGGGTTTTTTACACAAGATGAATTAAAAGAAATTGTAAAATATGCTGCAACAAAAGGAATTGAAGTAATTCCGGAAATCGAAATGCCGGCTCACGTAACCAGTGCCATTGCCTCTTATCCTGAATTGGCTTGTTTCAATCAGAGAATTGGTGTTCCGTCAGGCGGAGTTTGGCCATTGACTGACATTTATTGCGCTGGAAAAGAAACTACGTTTGAGTTTTTGCAAAATGTAATTGATGAAGTAATCTCTATTTTTCCTTCAAAATATATTCATATTGGTGGTGATGAAGCGACGAAAACGAATTGGGCAAAATGTCCGCATTGTCAGAAAAGAATCAAAGATGAACGTTTAAAAAGTGTTGACGAGTTACAAAGTTATTTTGTAAAACGTATGGAAAAATACATCAATTCAAAAGGTAAAAAAGTTATCGGTTGGGATGAGATTTTAGAAGGTGGTTTAGCTCCAGATGCAACAGTAATGAGCTGGAGAGGAATGAAAGGCGGTATCGAAGCTGCAGATCAAGGCCATGATGTTATTATGACTCCAGAAACTCCTTGCTATTTCAACTTTTATCAAGGGCCACAAAATGAGGAGCCATTAGCGTTTGATGCTTATAATCCGTTAAGTGAAGTGTACAAATTTGATCCTGTAGTGGCAACAATGACACCTCAGGAAGCTGCACATGTTTTAGGCGGTCAGGCCAATTTATGGGCAGAACATATTGCTGGGCCAAAAGATTCTGAATATATGATTTTCCCAAGACTAGCCGCTTTATCAGAAACGTTGTGGAGTCCAAAAGAGAAACGCAATTGGAATGATTTTACATCGAGATTGTTTGCAATGTTTAAACGTTACGATTATCAAGGATTAAATTATGCGAAAAGCGCTTATTTGGTAACCGCTTCTTCAACAGCTGATTTAGGGAATAAACAAATCAAAGTAGAGTTGAAAAATGAGTTTCCAAATCCAGACATTAGATATGTTTTAGGAAATCAAAACATTGAACATCATGCGATAAAATATACTACTCCAATTGAAATCAAAGAAACAACAGTTTTAAAAGCTTCTTTGTTTCAGGATGATAAACCTGTTGGAAAAGTATATACAGATACCATTATTTTCCATAAAGCATTTGCACAAAAAGTAAAATATTTGACTCCGTTTAATAGTAATTATAAAGGAGATGCCAATACAATGGTTAATTCCATTAGAGGAAGCAAAAATTTTCACGATGGACAATGGCAGGCTTGGCTGGTCAATGATATGGAATTGGTAATTGATCTTGGAAAAGTAGAAAGCATTGAACAAGTAATTGTTGGAGCTTTAGAAAGCCAGGGTGCAGGTGTTAATTTCCCTATTCAGGTAAAAGTATTGATTTCTAATGATGGAGTTAAATACACACAAGTTGGAAAAGTAGTTCGCCCTTATGCGGTAAACCCTGTTCCAGAATTGAAAGATTTCAAAATTAATTTCCAAAAACAAAATGCACGTTTTGTAAAAGTAATCGGCGGTAATCTGAAGAAAAGCCCGAAAGGAGAAAGTTCATGGTTATTTGTGGATGAGATTTTGGTGAATTAAATATTTTTAAACACATAGAAACATAGATTTTTAAAAAAGAAAAACTCGGTAAAAGAGTTTAGAAAGAAACTAGTTTCTAACACATAGCTTAACGTGAAATGCTTGTGACAGCTTTTTCAAAGTTTCAAACTTTGAAAAAGCTTTAAAATCATGTTTTTCACTTCGATAAAGAAGAATTATTAAAGAATAACTCTCTGTAGTATTTGATTTTCTAGGTCGTTTACTACTTTAAGATTGCAATTTTTTAAGTTTATGAATGTATAATCTGAAAAAAAAATGAAAAAGATATTATTTAAGCTTGGAGTATTATTGATTTGTTTGATGCCTTTTTTTACTAGTGCTCAAACAAAAGGATTTTCTATATCTAATGGAGAATTTCAAAAAGATGGGAAAATTATAAAAATACATTCAGGAGAAATGCACTATGAGCGTATTCCTAAAGAGTATTGGAGACATCGATTACAGATGATTAAAGCTATGGGATTGAATACCGTGGCAACCTACGTCTTTTGGAATTATCATGAAATTGAGCCAGGTGTATGGGATTTTAAAACAGGAAATAGAGATTTAGCAGAGTTTTTACGTATTGCTAAAAGTGAAGGATTATATGTAATTCTTAGACCAGGGCCGTATGCATGTGGTGAATGGGAATTTGGAGGATATCCTTGGTGGTTGCAAAATAATCCAGATTTAGTAATCCGTACCAATAACAAAGCATTTTTAGAAGCATGCAAAACGTATCTGGAACAATTGTATGCAGTGGTAAAAGGAAATTTTGCAAACCAGGGAGGACCAATTATTATGGTTCAGGCTGAAAATGAATTTGGTTCTTATGTTTCTCAAAGAACGGATATTAAAGCTGAAGATCATAAAGCATACAAAATTGCAATTTATAATATGCTTAAAGAAACGGGTTTTCCAGAGCCTTTTTTTACTTCTGATGGTACTTGGTTATTTGAAGGCGGTGCTATTGAAGGTGTGTTACCAACTGCAAATGGAGAATCAAATATAGAAAATTTAAAAAAACAGGTTGATAAATTCCATAAAGGAAAAGGACCTTATATGGTAGCTGAGTTTTATTCTGGTTGGTTGGATCATTGGGCAGAACCATTTATTAAAATTGGATCTGAGGAGATTGCAAGCCAAACCAAAAAGTACCTTGATGCAGGTGTTTCTTTTAATTATTACATGGTACACGGCGGTACTAATTTCGGATTTACCTCTGGAGCAAATTATAATGAAGAAAGTGATATTCAGCCGGATATTACAAGTTATGATTATGATGCGCCTATTAGTGAAGCAGGTTGGGCAACACCAAAATTCATGGCTATTCGTGAAGTAATGCAAAAGTACTCTAAAACAAAATTAGCGCCGATACCTGAGAAAATACCAGTAACAAAATATCCTAATCAGCCTGTCAAATCAAGTATGGATGTTTTAAGCTGGATCAAAAAAGAAAAAGCGGTTGTAAATGACCAGCCCTTAACATTTGAAAAGTTAGGTCAGGGAAATGGATATGTTTTGTATCGAAAAAGATTTACGCAGCCAATTTCTTCTGGCAAATTGAAAATTGAGGGATTGAGAGACTTTGCTACCGTTTATGTAAATGGAGTTAAGGTGGGTGAATTGAATAGAGTTTTTAAAAATTACGAGCTAACCCTTTCTATTCCTTTTAACGGTATTTTAGAAATTCTGGTTGAAAATATGGGACGTATTAACTACGGAGCTGAAATTGTACATAATACTAAAGGTATTATTTCTCCAGTATTCATTAATGAATATGAAATTAGTGGTGGATGGGAAATGTATAAAATGCCGATGAATGAAGTGCCAGCAGTTAAAAATGAAACGATAAAACCTGGACGACCAGTTTTATATGAAGCTACAGTAAACATAGAGAAACCAGCTGATACTTTTCTTGATATGACCAATTGGGGAAAAGGAATTGTATTTGTTAACGGACACAATCTTGGCCGCTATTGGAAAGTAGGACCGCAGCAAACGCTTTATGTACCAGGCTGTTGGTTGAACAAAGGTGTAAACAAATTTGTTGTATTGGAGCAGCTTAATGAAAATGCTCAAACAGAATTAATTTTTACAGATCAACCGATATTGGATAAATTAAACTAAAAAACAAAGAATAAATAAATTATAAATTAGAGTAAAATGAAAAAAGGAATATTCATGATCGCCCTTTTATTTTCAGTACAAATGTTCTCTCAGGCCATTTATGAAGATGAAAGATACGTACCAGAAACAGATCCGGCAGTATTAAAAAACTTAGACGAATGGCAAGGCAAAAAATTTGGTCTGCTAATGCACTGGGGAACTTACAGCCAATGGGGAATTGTAGAATCCTGGTCTATCTGCCCTGAAGATTACGGATGGTGTGAACGTAAAAAAGGAAGCAATCCATCTAATTATAATGATTATATCAAAGACTACGAAGGATTAAGAAAAACATTTAATCCAGTAAAATTTGATCCTGCAAAATGGGCTAAAGCGGCTAAATATGCAGGAATGAAATACATGGTTTTTACCACCAAACACCATGACGGTTTCAATATGTATGACACTAAATATTCTGATTACAAGATTACGAGTAAAGATGTTCCTTTTCATACCAACCCAAAAGCAGATGTTTTAAAAGAAATTTTCAACTCTTTTAGAGGTGAAGGGATTTCAACTGGAGCGTATTTTTCTAAACCAGACTGGCATAACGAAAACTATTGGGATCCGTATTTCCCTCCTTTCGACAGAAACGTAAACTACGATCCGTCTTTATATCCTGAAAAATGGCAGAAATATGTTGATTTCACCCACAACCAAATCTTAGAAATCTTAACGAACTACGGTAAAGTAGATATTTTATGGTTAGATGGAGGATGGGTTAGAAAAAGAGACCAAGTGAACATCAAAGAAAACTATGACGAGAAATTTACAGAAAACGAATCTAAAAACGGTTTCATTAAACATAGAGTTGTTGACCAAGATCCAAAAATGGATGAGTTAGTGATCAAAGCGCGTCAAAAACAACCAGGTTTAATTGTGGTTGATAGAGCGGTTCATGGTAAAAACCAAAACTACTTAACTCCAGAAGGACGTGTTCCTGCTAAAACATTGCCTTATCCTTGGGAATCTTGTATTCCAGCTGGTGGTGGATGGTCTTATTCTCCAGGAGCTACTTACATGACTGGACGTCAAGGAATTCATTTGTTAATTGATATTGTAGCAAAAGGTGGTAACTTATTATTAAACGTTGCCCCAAGTCCAGAAGGAGAATGGGATAAGGGAGCTTACGATTTATTACAAGCTTACGGTGACTGGATGAAAGTAAACAGCACAGCAATTTACAATACAAAACCAATCGAGCCTTATAAAGAAGAAAATATTTGTTTTACACAAAATAAAGCAGGAAATGTATTTGCATTTTATTTAGCTAAAGAAGGAGAAGACAAAATTCCTGCTGAAGTTACTGTAAAAGCTATCAGTCCTAAAAAAGGAACAAAAATTACGATGTTAGGTTCTAAAACGTCTTTAAAATGGACAAAAGAAGGAAACGGATTTAAAGTAATTATTCCAGAAAGTTTAAGAAATAATCTTCCTGCAAAAGAAGCATGGACTTTAAAAATCGAAGCGATCAACAGATAAAAATGAAGCCTATGGTTTTAAATATTAAAAATAAAATGAAAACAGCATGTATTCTATACATGCTGTTTTTTAGCATTACGATTTTTGCGCAGGAACCTGCCGATTTCGTCAATCCGTTTATTGGGACTTCCAATTATGGCGCGGCATATCCGGGTCCAATTGCTCCACGCGGAATGGCAAGTATCAGTCCGTTTAATGTGGCTGGAGTAAAAAATACGCCTATGGAAAAAGACAGTCAGTGGCTTTCGAATCCGTATGTGAATGAAAATACTTTTTTGACAGGTTTTAGTCAGGTGAATTTAAGCGGAGTTGGCTGTCCGGAATTAGGTGTTATTTTATTGATGCCAACCACTGGAGCAGTAGAAATCGATCACTTAAAATACGGTTCGACTTATTCTAATGAAGTGGCGAAAGCTGCTTATTATAGCGTAAACATCGATAAGTACAAAGTGAAAGGCGAATTTACAGCTTCAAAACGAGTTGGGATTAGCAGATTCACTTTCCCGAAAGGGCAATCTAATATTTTACTAAATCTTGGTTTAGGTTTAACAAACGAAGAAGGTGCAATGGTAAAAGTCGTTTCTTCTACAGAAATTGAAGGAATGCGTTCAGTTGGTTCATTTTGTTACAACAGTCCAGAAGATGCTTATCCGGTTTATTTTGTGGCTCAATTTTCTAAACCTGCCGATAAATTCGGAGTTTGGAAAAAAACTCCTAAATATAATGGTGTAGAAGCACAATGGATGGGCTACAACGGAAAAGCCAGAATGATGGATAATACAATAAAAACCGTTGTAGGGGATAGTATTGGAAGTTATTTTACCTATAAATTCGATAAACAAGAAACGGTTGAAGTGAAGATCGGAATTTCGTACGTAAGTATTGAAAATGCCCGTGAAAACTTAGCAAAAGAAGTGGGTAACAGAACTTTTGATGCCATTTACAAAGAAACCTACAACGAATGGAACGAAGAATTGTCTAAAATTTTGGTTGAAGGTGGTTCAAAAGATGACAATACGATTTTCTACACGGCTTTGTATCATACTTTAATTCACCCAAATACTTTAAATGATATTAACGGAGAATATCCAGTAATTAAAAGAAGTAAAATTGCTAAAACCAAAGATACTCGTTATACCGTATTTTCTTTGTGGGACACGTATAGAAATGTCCATCCGTTAATGTCTTTGGTTTATCCAAAACAGCAATCGGATATGGTAAAAAGTATGTTGGATATGTTCGATGAAAACGGCTGGTTACCAAAATGGGAATTGAATTCGACTGAAACTTTTACCATGGTTGGAGACCCTGCAAGTATTGTAATTACAGATACTTATATGAGAGGAGTTCGTGATTACGATGTTAATAAAGCCTATTATGCGATGTTGAAAGGCGCAGATAATATTGAGAATAATCCGCTTCGTCCGGGATTGAAAGATTATATCAAAAAAGGATATTTAACAACTGACAATAAAGGGCCAGTTTCGACGACTCAGGAATATAATATTTCAGATTATTCGATTTCACTTATGGCCAACGAATTCGGTGATAAAGACAATGTTAAACGTTTTAAAGAACGTTCTTTATCTTACAGAAAATTATTTGATAAAAACTTAAATCTGCTTCGTCCAAGAACTCCTGACGGAAAATGGTACGAGCCATTTGATCCAAATTCAGGAGCCAATTTTGAAGAAAATGTTGGTTTTATCGAAGGAAATGCCTGGCAATATGCTTTTATGGTTCCGCACGACATTATTGGATTAAAGAAATTAATGGGCGGTGATATACCATTTTCGGCACAATTGCAGAAAATCTTTGATAGCAAACAGTTTGATATGGCAAACGAACCAGATATTGCTAATCCGTATTTATTCAATTATGTGAAAGGTGAAGAATATAAAGCTCAGGAAATGGTAAAAAAATTGGTTCACGAATATTTCAAAAATGAACCAAAAGGATTACCAGGAAATGACGACACTGGAACAATGTCTGCTTGGTTAGTGTATTCGATGATGGGAATTTATCCAATATCGCCGGGAGATCCAATCTACACTATTACAGCACCAATGTTTCATAGAGTGACGATAAAATTAGATCCAAGATATTATAAAAAAGAAAGCATTGTAATTGAAAGACAAATCAATAATGATGGAAAAATCAATTCGATTGAGCTAAATGGAAAATCACTTAATAGCTTTTTTATTTCGCATGATGATTTTGTGAATGGAACAAAACTTAAAGTGATTCAAAACTAAACACACACAACTATGTTACAATTAAGAATGAGAAAAACGGCCATTATTTTTGTAATGGCTGTTGGTTTTTTAAACCAAACCAATGCCCAGAAAAAGTATCCCTATCAGGATGCCAAGTTACCAGTAGAAGAAAGGGTTCAAGATTTGTTAAGCCGTATGACGCTTGAAGAAAAAGTGCGTCAGATGGATATGTACAGAGGAGATTTTTTTAAAGATAAAGAAGATTTTGCAAAATCTAAATCGGCAGAAAAAATTGGAAAATTAGGAATAGGAGCGATTCATGACCTTTATCCGCGTTCGGCGAAAATGATCAATGATTTACAAACCAATGTAATCAAAGGAAACCGTTGGGGAATTCCGGCGCTGATTATGTGTGAAATGCTTCACGGATATTTAGACGAAGGAAGTACCGCTTTCCCAATGAATATTGGTCTTGGAGCAACTTGGGATGTTGCGACGATGGACAAAGTTGGAAAAGTTATTGGTATGGAAGCTAGAGCACATGGTGTTCATTTTGGTTTTGGGCCAAACTTAGATTTAGGACGCGAACCAAGATGGGGACGTGTTGCTGAAACATTTGGCGAAGATGCTTTCTTGAACAGCGAAATAGGTTTGGCTTTCATTAAAGGATTGCAGGGAGATGATTTAAAATCGGATCGTTCTATTATTGCAGAACCAAAACACTTCGCAGTTCACGGTATTCCACAAGCGGGAGGAAATTCTTCTCCTATTTTGGTTGGAGAACGTTCTGCTAGAGAAGACCATTTGCCATCTTTCGAAAAAGCATTTAGAAAAGGAGGTGCTTTAGGAACGATGTGTGCATATTCTGAGTTAGACGGAATTCCTTGTGCAGCCAATCATTGGTTATTGACAGATGTTTTAAGAAAAGAATGGGGCTTTAAAGGAATTGTGGTTTCAGATTTAGGAGCTATTAAATATATTCAAACTACTCATAAAGTGGCTGATTCTCCAAAGGATGCTATTAGAGAAGCGGTTTCTTCTGGTGTTGATATGCAATTTTATGATTTTAGTAATGAATTTTGGCAGAACACCATTATTGAATTGGTAAATGAAAAGAAATTGACAACAGAAAATATCGACCGTGCGGCGGGAGGAGTTTTACGTTTGAAATTCTTATTAGGATTATTTGAAAATCCATACACAGAAAAAAATCTGATTAAAGAACGTTTTCATACACCAGAAAACCAGAAA
This sequence comes from Flavobacterium panacagri, assembly GCF_030378165.1. Classification (NCBI taxonomy): domain Bacteria; kingdom Pseudomonadati; phylum Bacteroidota; class Flavobacteriia; order Flavobacteriales; family Flavobacteriaceae; genus Flavobacterium; species Flavobacterium panacagri. The sequence continues at coordinate 4,664,913 of NZ_CP119766.1, read as the reverse complement.
GTTGCTTTAGAAGCGGCTCAGAAATCTATGGTTTTATTGAAAAATGAAAACAATACTTTGCCTTTAAGCAAAAGCTTGAAAAATATTGCGGTTATCGGGCCAAATGCAAATGCTTCAAGATTGGGAGGTTATGCTCCGAAAAACAGCGTTGGAATGACGGTTTACGAGGGAGTTAAAGAATTGGTTGGAAAAACGGCTAATGTAGTTTATGAAGAAGGTGTTCCGTTAATCGTAAAAGGACAGATTATTCCATCTAAATATTTATTTACTCCAGACGAATCTCAAAACGGATTAAAAGGAGAATATTTCAACAACAGAAATCTAGAAGGAACTCCAGCATTGACTCGTATCGACAGTCAGTTAGAGTTTGACTGGCCTTGGGCTCCTGGAGATGGTGTTAATGTAGATGATTTTTCTATCAGATGGACCGGATTCTTAAAATCAGATCAAGCATTAGACGGTTGGTTAGGTTTAAGTTCTGATGACGGAATTAGAATGTATATCGATGATCAATTGGTAATCGACAACTGGACAAAAGGAGCAACAAGCATGGTGACGGTTCCAAAAAACATCGAAAAAGGAAAAAAATACAAAGTCCGCATTGAAATGTGGGAAGGAGGCTGGGGAGCCAGAGCTCATTTCCGTTGGAATTTAGAAAAAGTAAACTTACAACCAGCAATCGAAGCAGCTAAAAAAGCAGATGTTGCGATTGTAGTTTTAGGAGAATCTAATGAATTAGTTGAAGAAAACAGAGATGTAGCTTCTTTAGACTTATTCGGAATTCAGCAGCAATTAATTGAAGAGATTCACAAAACAGGAACTCCAGTAGTTTGTGTGTTATTAAATGGTCGTCCGCTTTCTACAAACTGGATTGCTGAAAACATTCCTGCCGTTTTAGAAGGATGGTTCCCAGGTGAATTAGGAGGTAGAGCAGTTGCTGATGTTTTATTTGGAGATTACAATCCAGGAGGAAGATTGCCAATTACAGTACCAAAGTCAGTAGGACAACTACCTATATATTATAACCAAAAACCATCTGCGATCCATAAATATGTAGCAGAAAGCGAGCATCCGTTATATTCTTTCGGTTATGGATTAAGCTATACGAAGTTTGAATATTCTAATTTAAAACTGAATACTACTGAAATTAAGCCAAACGGAGAAGTAAAAGTTTCTGTTGATGTTAAAAACGTTGGAGACAGAGATGGAGATGAAGTAGTGCAATTGTATATTAATGACGTTTACAGCAGCACCACTACACCTGAAAAAACGTTAAAAGGATTCGAAAGATTAAATATTAAAAAAGGAGAAATAAAAAATGTTGAATTTACACTTACACCAGAAGAGCTATCTCTTTGGAACAGAGAAATGAAGCGCGTTGTAGAGCCTGGAGATTTCGAAGTTATGGTGGGCGGAAATTCGACCGATTTACTTAAAACTAAATTCAAGGTTTTGAACTAAAATCGATAAAACGCAGCTAATATTTAGGCGTTTCTTTACTAAAAAAATGAATATTCTAAAAAAGGCCAAAATCTATGAGATAAATAGAGTTTTGGCCTTTAAAATAAGGAAGAGTTGGATTACAAATGAAAACGTTTTCTTTCAATTTTCAGGCAAACTTTCACCAACACCTTTGTAAAATGGTCATTTGTCGAAATTATGTATTGTTAACAAAACGTATTCCTAAATTTAACATGTTATTAACTCTAAAAAAACAACTAATATGATTAAAAACGTACTAAAATTACTGTTCGTCATATGCCTTTTTGGGTTCCAAAGCCTAGAAGCACAGACCACAGTAAAAGGAACGATAACAGATGCTACTAGTGGAATTCCGATTCCTGGGGCAAATATTATTGTTAAAGGAACTAAAACAAGTGCTTCATCAGATTTTGATGGAAAATACAGCATTAGTGTTCCAAATCAATCATCAGTTTTAGTAATTACTTATGTAGGGTCTGCTACAAAAGAAGTTGCAGTAGGAACTCAAACTACTATTAATGTAGCTTTAGGTGCAGACACGCACCAGTTAGGAGAAGTTGTGGTAACAGCTCTTGGTATTAAGAGAGAGAAAAAAGCCATTACTTATTCTGCACAAAACATCGCAGTAGATGAAATTTCTGAAGCAAGATCATTAAACGTTGCCAACTCACTTTCTGGTAAAGTTGCAGGTCTTAACTTCTCTACTACTTCAAATGGTGTTGGTTCTTCTTCTAGAATTACTTTAAGAGGTAACAGATCTCTTACAGGTAACAACCAGCCATTATATGTAGTGGATGGTGTGCCAATTAGTAATGGTACAGGTGCTGATAATCAAAATGTTGATACTGGTGGTATTACACAGCCAGATGGTATTTCGAACATCAACCCTGAAGACATTGCTTCTATGACTGTTTTAAAAGGACCATCTGCGGCGGCACTTTATGGTACTAGAGCAAGTAACGGTGTTATCGTTATTACTACTAAATCTGGTAAAGCAGGAAAAACTTCGGTAACATTGTCATCAAACTTTATGGCTTCTTCTGCGTACAACTTAATAAATTTCCAAAATGAATATGGACAAGGAGATGGAGGAAACTACATTTCTTCTTCAGCTTCAAGCTGGGGACCAAGATTTGATGGAAGACAAGTTCCAGCATGGCAGCTTGTTCGTAACCCTAATTATACAGGATCTGCTACTACATCTTACACAGCTCAGCCAAACAACGTGCAGGATTTCTACAAAACAGGTTATAACTTAGCCAATACATTATCGATTACATCTGGAAACGAAAAAGCACAAGGTTATTTCTCCTATACTAACACACGTGCTGAAGGTATTGTTGGAGGAAATCAATTGGACAGACACAATCTTAATTTAAGATTTACAAGTAAGCTTTCAGATAAATTTACATTAGATGCAAAAACAAACTACATCGTTCAGGAAATTGATAATCTAATAAAAACAGGAGAAGAGTCTGTTGGTACTTCTGCTTACTTATTGCCTCGTAGTATTAAATATGATGACTACAAAGATTTTGAATATGTAGATGCTGCAGGTGAATTACAGAAAAATTATTTTGTAGATCGTTCGGGAACTCCTGGAGGAAATCCGTTCTGGACTGCATTACGTGATAATGATCGTAAGGATAAAAGAAATAGATTTATAGGTCTTGCCTCTCTTAAATATGATTTTACGAGTACTTTAAGCTTACAAGTTAGAGCTGGTTTAGATCAGACTACAAATAAAATTGTTACAAAAAGATACGCTACTGAAGAGTTTAACAAAAACGTAGGTAGTTATAGCGAATTTTATGAAACTGCGACAGAATTCAATACAGATGCTTTACTTTCATACAATGAGAAGTTTGGAGATTTTTCTGTAGGAATTAATGCAGGAGCTAACATTTTGAAACAAAATAATTCTTCATTAAATGCAGGTGGAGGTTTAGGTAAAAGAAATTATTTCACAATGAGAAATGTACCTGATCCAACTACAACTACATCGAATTTTGATAAAGAAATCAATTCTGTTTATGGTTTTTCTCAAATTGGGTTTAGAAATTATTTATTCTTAGACTTAACTGCTAGAAACGACTGGTCATCTGCTTTACCAGCAAATAATAGATCATTCTTTTATCCTTCTGTAGGTTTATCTGGAGTTATCTCTGATATGGTTGATTTGCCTGAAACGATTAGTTTTCTTAAATTAAGAGCGTCTTATGCAAAAGTGGGTAACGATACAGATCCTTACCAAACTAGTTCAAGATTAACATATGTTGGAGCAAATGGTGGTATTTTATTTCCACAATCAACAGCTGGAAATCCAAATTTAAGACCAGAGATGTCAAGTTCAGTTGAATTTGGTGCTGATGTTAGATTTTTCAACAATCGTTTAGGATTAGATGTTACTTATTTCGAAACGAATACAAAAGATCAGATATTTTATATCAACACACCAGAATCTTCTTCAAAATCAAGAGCGATCGTTAATGGTGGAGAAATCCAAAATAAAGGTTTTGAAGCGGTGCTTACAGCAACTCCAATTCAAACAAACAACTTTACATGGGATGTTACAACAAACTTTGCAACTTACAAATCTAAAGTAGTTTCTATCTATGAAGGAAGAGACGAGTTAGTTTTAGGTGATGGAAGATTGGTTAGAAGTAAAGTAGTATTAGGAGGTGAATACGGAGACTTATATGTGAAAGGTTTCAAAAGAGATCCAAACGGAAATGTTATCGTAAATGATGCAGGTTTACCAGTAGCAACAAACTCATTTGATGTTAGGGCGGGTAACTTTAATCCAGACTGGACAGCAGGTTTCAGAAATAGTTTCAAATACAAAGATTTCTCTTTAAGTTTCCTTGTTGATTTTAGAATTGGTGGTGAAGTTGTTTCTTATACGCAAGCTAGAATGGCAGGTTTAGGGGTAAGTGATATTACGCTTGCTGGAAGAGATGGATTTGTTGTCCCTGGTGTAGTAGATAACGGTAACGGAACTTACACTCCAAATACAACAAGTGTTACAGCTGAGGAATATTGGGTATCAATTGGACAAAGAGATCCTTTAGCAGAGCCTTTTATTTATGACGCTACAAACATTAGATTAAGAGAAGCTGTTTTTGGATATTCATTACCAAAACGTCTTTTAGGAGATTCAGGTTTTAAAAGCATCGATTTCTCATTAGTAGGAAGAAATTTATTCTTCTTCTTAAATGAAGCTAAACATTTTGATCCGGAAAATGGAGCTGGTACAGGAAACTTGCAAGGTGTTGAGTCTTTCAATATTCCAACAACAAGAGAATATGGACTAAATGTTAAATTTGGATTTTAATTAAAAAAAATATATCATGAAATATAGTTTTAAAATAAAAACATTAGGAGTTGCTTTATTAGCAGGTTCTATTTTATCAAGCTGTACGGGCGACTTTGATGAAATAAATAAAGATCCTAATTCGCTGACAGAGGATCAGTTAGATGCTTCAATGGCTGGCCCAGCATTTGCATATGCTCTGTATGCTGGTATTCATAACGGAGCTGCTGATACTACTGGATGGGCAGATGATCAAGGAACTTGGGGTATCGCAACTGGTATTTTATCTTCTACTTTTATCCAATATCTATCATCAAATTTTGGTACGGAAAGAAATAGTTTTGGTGGATATGAAGCAAGAGGGTGGTCAAGGTTTTATACTTACGCTGTTCCAAGTTTAAATAATGCTTTTAAAGCTGCCGATGGAAATGCTGAAACTACTGCAGTTCTAAAAATCTGGAAGGTATTTATGTATAATCAAATGGTAGATTTATATGGACCAATTCCTTATTCTCAAGCAGGGAATAATTTAGGAAGTGTTCCTTATGATAGCGTTGAATCTATCTATGAAGACTTTTTTAAATTGTTGGATGAAGCAAATACAGTTTTAGGTTCTGCTTCTACAAGTACAGTTGGGCCACTACAAACAAGTGACAGAGTTTACCAAGGAAGTGTTGAGAAATGGAGAATTTTTGGTAACAGTTTAAGATTGCGTTTAGCATTAAGGATTTCTGATGTTGAACCAGCAAAAGCAAAAACTCAAGCAGAAGCAGCTGTTGCTGCAGGAGTTATGCAGACTAATGATCAAAGTGCCTTTTTCCAAGTAAATGCTGCCGCACCAAACAACTTTAATATTGTTGCAAACGCATGGGGTTACAAAATGACAGCTTCTATGGAAAGTCTTTTACTAGGATATAGTGATCCAAGGTTACAGAAATGGTTTTCGCCAGGAATAGGTGGTAACTATATTGGAAGACCTACTGGCTATTTAAGAGGATATTTTAGTGATCAAGATAATGAGTATTTCTCTTCGTTTAATGATGATATTTTAGGATTAGGACCAGAACCAGGTTCAGCTCCTTTAAGCAACACTAAAAACATCGAAATCTTCATGGCTTCAGAAAATTATTTCTCAAGAGCTGAAGGTGCTTTAAACGGATGGAATATGGGTGGAAGCGCTCAATCTTTATACGAGCAAGGTATTAGATTGTCTATGGCGCAATGGGGAATTACAGATGCTGCTGCGGTTAATAGTTATATTGCAGGAACTTCATTACCGACTGCTCCAAATGTGAATACGATGCGTCCTGGTTTAGTAACAGAAAGTATTCCTGTGAAATTACCAGTAGCTTGGTCAGCTTCTACTGCTGATCAGCGTACACAAATTGCTGTTCAAAAATATTTAGCTATTTTCCCTGAATCTTGGGAGGCTTATGCTGACTTAAGAAGAACGGATGCTAAAATTATTTATCAGCCGCTTAACACAGAGAATAATGATGCAGGAGTTGGGAAAAGTTTGATGAAAAGAGTTATCTATGTTACAAACGAATATTCTGCAAACAGAGCTGCTGTTGAAGATGGAATTGTAAAATTAGGAGGCCCAGACACAGGCGGAACTAGACTTTGGTGGGACACAAAATAATTAATTTGGTGAGTAAAGATCGACACAGTCCTTACTTAAAAGCAAAAGGAGAGGTAACTCTCCTTTTGTTTTATACCTATGTCAGTAACGGCGTAAAATTCTATTAACTAAATGATGATGAACTCCAATTCAATACATCATCAAACCAAAAAAAACAAAATAAAAATGGTTAACGCAAACACCACTAACTCCTCACAAACCAAACCAACCTTAATACCAATATTAATTATTGCAAGTCTATTTTTTATTTTCGGATTTGTAACCTGGATCAATGGCGCATTGATTCCGTTTATGAAGACGATTAATGAATTAACGTCAGCGCAATCTTTACTGGTCGCTTCTGCTTCTTATATTTCATTTGTTGTGATGGCGCTTCCGGCTTCTTTTATTTTAGCTAAAATTGGTTATAAAAAAGGAATGTCATTGGGATTGTTTATCATGGGATTTGGAGCTTTGATCTTTATTCCAGCAGCTGAAGCCAGAACGTATTGGATGTTTTTGACCGGAATCTTTATTCAAGGAGCGGGAATGACTTTACTGCAAACGGCTTCCAATCCGTATATCACGATTTTAGGCCCAATTGAAAGTGCGGCAAAACGAATTTCGATTATGGGAATTTGTAATAAAATTGCAGGAGCATTAGGATCGCTTATTTTTGGTTCGATTTTGTTATCTGGAATAGATGAAATTCAGGAAAAATTAAGTCTGGTTAGTGTTTCAGAGAAGAATGCATTACTAGATAATATGGCCGACAGTGTTGTAGTTCCTTATATTTCAATGGCGGTTGTTTTATTTGTTTTAGGATTATTAATTCTGAAAGCACCATTGCCAAATGTTGAAGCGGCACCAATTGAAGAAGCTGAGGAAGGAAAAACGGCTAAAACAAGTATTTTCCAATTTCCGCACCTTTGGCTAGGTGTACTTACCTTGTTTATGTATGTGGGAGTAGAAGTAATTGCTGGTGATACCATTATTGCCTACGGAATCGCTTTAGGATTTCCCGCAGCAGATGCTAAATTCTTTACCACATTTACTTTATTGGCAATGGTAGCCACTTATGCTTTAGGAGCCTTTTTGATTCCAAAATATATTACACAGGCTTTAGCTTTAAAAGTAAGTGCAGTTTTAGGAATTATATTGTCTTTCTGTATCGTATTTTCTACTGGATTTACTTCTGTTTTATTTGTGGCAGGATTAGGAATTGCAAATGCTTTAGTTTGGCCTGCAGTTTGGCCTTTAACATTAAACGGTTTAGGGAAATTTACAAAAACTGGAGCCGCCTTATTAGTAATGGCAATTTCTGGAGGAGCAGTGATTCCGCCTTTGTATGGAAAATTCGTTGACGGTACAAAAGCAGATCTTATCGCTCAAGGTATAAATGAAGTAACTGCAACAGCATCAGCTTCAACAAAAGGATACTGGATTTTACTGCCTTGTTATATTATTATCCTTTATTATGCTATTTCAGGACATAAAGTAGGATTAGGCAGCGTTAAAAGTTAGAAATTAAGATTTAAAAGCGGATTGAAGTATTGGAGATTTACTTCATTTATCACATTTCGCAAAAAAAGAATAAAATGATATCAAAAACAAAATATACTGTAACGGCTTTATTGGCAATCTTTCTTGTTTCTAACGGATTGAAGGCACAAACAAAAGCAATTAATATTGAAAGCAGTTATATTGCAGATCCACCTGTGACTACAAATAGTCATGCATCAACTTTGGTAGAACACAAGCCAAATGAGATTTTAGCGGCTTGGTTTGGAGGAAAATATGAAGGAGCAAAAGATGTTGGAATTTACATTTCGGATTATAAAGATAAAAAATGGTCAACGCCAAAAGAATTGATTCAGCCTTTAATTAAGAATGGAGATACGCTTCCTTGCTGGAATCCAGTTCTTTTTAAAACTAAAAGCCAAAATTTATATTTGTTTTACAAAGTAGGAAAGAATCCAAGAGAATGGTTTGGCGCTATGATTGTTTCAAAAGATAACGGAACAACTTGGGGAGAACCAAAATACCTTCCGGACGGAATTTACGGCCCAATTCGTAACAAACCAATTGAGACTACTCCAGGTGTAATTTTATGCGGAAGCAGCACTGAAAGTGTAAACACTGATGAATGGAGAATTCACGTAGAAGAATATACAGAAGCAACTGATTCTTGGCAGAAAATTGGAGTAGAAAACAATCAAAATTATAATGTCATTCAGCCAACGTTTTTAATTCATGGCACGACTGATATTCAAATGTTATCTCGAAGCAAACACAATAGAATAGTTTCAAGTTGGTCAGGAGATAACGGAAAAAGCTGGATTAGAACGAATACCATAAATGTGATCAATTCTAATTCAGGAATTGATGCTTTAACGGTAAATAAAAACTTTTTCTTATTGGTTAATAATCCATTACCGCAAGGAAAGGACTGGTTTAACGGACGTAATATTCTGGATGTAGAATATTCAAAAGACGGTTTGAGCTGGAGAAAACTATTTGATTTAGAAAAACAAGAAAAAGGCGAGTTCAGTTATCCGGCAATCATTCAGACTACTGATAAAAAAGTTCATGTTTTGTACACTTACGATAGAAAGTATATCAAACACACCGCATTTGATTTGAACTAATTATAAACGATATGAAATCTTTTAGACTTTTAAATAATGTACTAAAAATAGGAGTTTTAACCTTCTGTTTTCATCTTAATGCTCAGAATGCCAAAACCTTTTATCAGCACGATAAATATTTGTCTTCTGATAAATTAGAAGGTCGTTTTCCTGGAACAAAAGAAAATAATGAAGCTGCTGCTTATATTAAAAAGTACTTCAAAAAATATGGTTTAAAAGAATTCAATGGTTCGTATTATCAGCCTTTCAAACTTTTTGTAAAAGAAGGAATCAATAAGATGAAATCGGATAGTGTTTTGACGCAGAATGTTTTAGGTTATATTGAAGGATCTGACCCAAAACGTAGAAATGAATACATCGTAGTTGGAGCACATTACGATCATTGGGGCTGGGGCGGACAAGGTTCTGGAAGTAAAAAGAAAGAAGCATTTGCCATTCATAACGGTGCAGACGATAATGCTTCGGGAGTTTCGGCTTTGCTGTGCATTTTAGAAGAAATTTCAAAGCAAAAAGTTAAGCCTAAACGAAGTATCATTTTTATCTCTTTCAGTGGAGAAGAAGAAGGATTGTTAGGTTCTAAATATTTTGTAAATCATCTGCCGGTTCCAAAAGAAGCTGTAAAAGTCATGCTGAATATGGATATGGTTGGAAGATTAAATGATAAAAAAGAACTCTATATGGGAGGTGCCGGAACTTTTCCAAATGGAGTAGAGCTAATGAAAAAACTGCAGGAAAACTCAGGATTAAATCCAGTTATTCATGCAGGTGATGTAGGCGGATCTGATCACGTCACTTTTTATAAAGAATCGATTTCGGCGGTTGGTTTCCACACGGGAGGACATCCACAATATCATACACCTGAAGACGATATTGATCTGATTAATTCAGACGGCGGTGCTTTAGTGGCAAAATATATTTATAATGCCTTAACAGCAATAGCCAATTATCAGGAAGATTTACTATTTATTAAACAGAATTAAAGTAAAATGAGTTTCATTTTGAATTAGTTAAGTTAGTTTTTGTTGTTTGAAAAGGCGGTGTCTATTAAACGCTATAGACGCCGTCTTTTACTTTAAAGGCCCAAGCAGCCATTGCATCGATTACAGGTAAAAGACCTTTCCCTGCTTCACTAAGACTATAAGTAACAAAAGGTGGCACCACAGGTTTAGCTTCTCGAATAATCAAACCATCTGTCTCTAATTGTTTCAGATGCTGAATGAGCATCTTTTCGGTTATAGCTGGAATAGCTCTTTTTAATTCGCTGTACCGTTTGTCTCCAGTCGATAAATGATATAAAATAATAGGTTTCCAATACCCTCCAATTTTTTCCATAACAAAAGTCACGGGACATTTTTCCAAGGCATACTGCTTGTTTTCCTGAATTGTAGATGATTCTTTAATTGCTGTCATGATACATACTTTAGGGTAAGTACTTGTATAAAAGTAAGTACAAATATACCTTTGTATTGTTAAATAAAAAAACATTTAAAGATGAAAATTATAATTTCAGGTTCATTAGGAAATATCGGAAAGCCATTAACGGCTCAATTAGTACAATCAGGTCATGATGTAACGGTTATTAGCAGTAATGCAGATAGAAAAGCAGCAATTGAAGCATTGGGTTCAAAAGCAGCAATTGGATCGGTTAGCGATGCTGATTTCCTTGCTGAAACATTTGCTGGAGCTGATGCCCTTTTTGCCATGACACCGCCAAATATGGGAGGAGTAAATATTATCAAAAATACAACTGAAGCAGGTGACGCTTTCGCGAAAGCAATACAGCAAGCCAATATAAAAAGAGTAATAATGTTAAGCAGTATTGGAGCTGATTTACCAACTGGAAACGGGCCAATTGCCGGTTTGCATAACATTGAGAAAATCTACGAAAAATTAGATACTTCTATTACTTTTTTGAGAGCAGGTTATTTCTATATCAATTTCTTCAACGATATTCCGATGATAAAAGGAGCAGGGATAATGGGAGCTAATTTTCCAGTATCAAATCAAATTCCGCTAGTACATCCAGAAGATATTGCTTGGGCAGCAGCCGAAGAATTACAAAAAACACAAGAAGGTAAAAATGTCCGTTATATTGTTAGTGATGTTAAAACACCTTCAGACATTGTAAAAGCTTTTGGAAATGCTATTGGAAAACCAGAATTGCCTTGGGTTGAATTTACAGACGAACAATATTTTGGAGGAATGACACAAGCTGGAGTTCCAGAAGAAATGGCTAGTTTATACACCGAAATGGGAAGCGGACTAAGAAATGAAACCATTGCATCCGATTTTCTTAAAAATGATGGAAAAGCTGATGGAAAAATTAAACTAGAAGATTTTGCCAAAGAATTTGCTTCAAAATTCTAATTATAAAAAAACATTCCGCTTACTATAAATAGAAGCGGAATGTCTAATTAAAAAAAAACTCAAGTGATGAATTATATACAGTTATCGCAACTGTAAATTTTTAGAATACCCCAATGTAGTGGTTTCCTGGCTTGTTTACTAATTTTGCACCTTTAGTTACAGCACCAGTTGGGATGTCAATAACATAAATGTTTCCATCTTTTCCTACTGGAGTAACAGCAATATAGAAGTTGTTTCCGTCCACAACAAAACCTTGGTATTGACCGAAGTTTAAGTCAGCATCATAAGCAATTCCTTCTACTTTTGTAGCTGTTCTAGCGTTTAAGTCTAATCTAGCTAAGAAACCTTGTTCAGTTCCTTCTTGAGCGTAAACCGCATAAGCAATTCCGTTTCCAACATATCTCCACGCATCGATATAAGAACCTTTAATTCCTAAAGCAGTATCTAAGCTAAATACATAAGAATTATCATATTCATTGTTTTGGTTGATTTTTAAGATGTAAGATCCTTTTTGAGTATCTCTTTGAGTAGCTTGGTAAATGTTTCCGTCAGTAGCTACAAAGCTGTTGAAACTTCTGTATCCGCTTGTATCACCAAATCCAACAGTTGAAGTAATTACTTTTGGGTTTTCTAATGATGGATAGTCAACCACAACAGATTTTGATCCTAAACGTGTAAAAGATGGTGCATTTTGTCCCGTTGCTGGATCAGTTTTACGCATCCAAGTACCAATGATTAATTTGTTTCCAGCTTTGTTTAATGTTGGAGCATCTAGACGGAAAAAGTGGTGTCCTTGAGCTTCTTCTTCAGCAGTTAGTGGAATTTCGTATTGTTTGTAACCTGAAATTAAAGTTTGCTGCATATCTAAAGCTAATACAGTAGCAACTCCTCTTGTATATTTATATGATTTGTCTTCATTTGTATTTACTACTGGAGCAGTAATATTTACAGCAACACCTGTTTTATCACCATCAAAAAGTTTTACCCATCTTGGCGAAGTTCCAGCATACTGGGAAATATTAACTTTTGCTGTAGATTCTGCAAAATTACTTCCTCCGTTTACTTTGTAAGTCATAAACTCACCGCCGTTTGCACCTGTATAAGTAATGTTAAAAAGAGTGCTTCCATCAACTGAAGATTGTAAACGAGCAGTTCTGCTAGATTGTACAGCTGTACCATTTGCATAAACATCTACAGAAAAATTAGGATCTATTGCATTTTCTTTACTGATTGCATAAACTCTTGTTCCGCCATTTCCATCACCTGGATCTGTCTGCATTAAAGCTCCTGCTACAGTAATCCAACGGCCATCAGTTATTGGATTCACAGGTTCTGAGTTTTTGTTATCGTCACTGCTGCAAGAAGCAGTTAACGCTAATGCACCTAGCAGTAGACCAGATGTAAATAGTTTAAATGTGTTCTTTTTCATATTAGTCGATTTAAAAAATTAGTTATTTAAAATGTGATTAGAATTTATTTATAGCATAGTTCAGTTTGATGAAAAATGCTCTTCCTGGTTTTTGGGCAGCGAAATTGTCGTAAACCTGCTCGTCAAAAATATTTTTAGCATCAAAGCTTACTACAAATTGTTTATTAGGAAAAGCATAGCTTAGACCTAAATCCTGTGGAAACTGAGCTGTCGTTCTGTCAATTTCAAGCCAAGAAGTATAAAATGGAGCCACATAACCGCAATAGTAATATAGATTCAATTCTGATTTGCTTTGAATTACATTTTTAAAATTGTACTGCAGATTACCGTTTACAGTGAAATAAGGCTCATTTGGTAATTGTTTATTGTATAAAGGAAGAATATTTCCGTTTTTATCGTATTTATCCTTGTAAAGTGAATTGAATTTAGAAAGGTTGACGCCAGCAAATAATTTTTCTTTAAACGAATATTGAACCGAAGCCTCAAAACCTACTGATTGTGCTTTTCCTAAATTGACAAATGGAGAAGCTTGAACAGCTTCATTCAGACGGTCACTTATTTGGCGAACAATTTTATCTTCTGTATTTCTCCAGAAAGCATTTCCATATAGATTGAATTTATGATTGTTAATCAAGTAAGGCCCAAGTCTAACGCCAGCATTGATATTGTTACTTTGCTCTGGTCCTAAATTAGCATTACTCAGAATGTTTTCACCTGGAAGTCCAAATATTTCATTTTCAGAAGGCAGTCGAATTGCTTTTTCAGCAGAAAGCATTAGTAGTACTTTTGGCACAATGGCATAAGAACCAGCAAAACCATAACCCGTAAAATTGGTATTTTTAGATGTTGTTTCAACTACCAATGTGCTTTGACCATTTTGATTAGCTAATCTTGGCGTAATTTGCTCGGTTTTTAAATTATAATTTTTAAGGAAAAAGTTACCTTTTAAACGAGATTGAAAAGCCTGCATTTCATAAGCAAGTGAAGATACCGTTTTACTTAAATCACGCGTCGCCATAAAATTACGAACCAGTTCTGGCTGCATTTCGTCAAATTCATTTCGATCTACAGTATAAAACATTCCATTCGCAATGATTTTATGGTTTTCGGTAATGTTATAAGTAAATCCGGCTCTTGTATTAAAAATATCCGATTTTTGATGATTGATTGTTGGAGCTCCCTGCTGAGCACCGGTTACCGATAAAATAGGCTGACCGTACAAGCCTAATGCTCTTTCTCCATTCCAATTGTAATTCCATTTAACTGTATCGTTTACAACATCGTTTCTATGACTGTAAACAGAAATTATAGAGAAGTCAAGTTTCTTTATTAAGAAATCTTTTTTGTTATAATTTAAGCTAAACACATTGGCTGCAGATTCGCTAAAACGTCCTTTATATGGTTTTGTCATATACTGACCGTGCTGAATCTGATTGAAGTCTTCAGAACCATTATAACTGATAGAGAAATTATCTGCCCATTTTACATCAGTAAAACCTGCTTCAAGTCTGCCTCCGTAAGAACGGTACATGCTTTCAAATCTTTTTGCTCGGATGTATTCGTAACGACCGTTTGGTGCAATATTATAGACAAATCGCCCCCAAACTTCATAATCATTATCAGAATAATTTTGGAATCCGTTTGCTTTAACAGTAAAACCAGATTTATCTCTATAAGTTGTACTGAAATTAGACTGAATAGTATTAAAAGATCCGTAAGAAACCGAAGCAGCGATCATATTTTTAGATCCCTTTTTTAGAATCACATTGATCGCTCCTCCCAATGAATCATCTGCCAGATAAGCTGGAACAACGCCCTTATAAACTTCTATTCTTTCAATTAAAGCTGGCGGAATACTATTTAAACTGAATGAAGCTCCGTAAGTTTGAATCGGAATTCCATCAATGAAAATTCTAATCGCATTTCCAGACATTCCATTAATATTGTAAGTTACAGCAGAACCTAATCCTCCGTTTTGTCTGATTCTAACACCACCTGAACGATCTAATAAATCGTTGGTCTGAAGATTTCTTTTTGCTGCTTCCTGTGTTTCAATTACATTCACAGCAAAACCTTTCTCCATTATTTCTTTTCTAATAGAAGATTTTTTGATTACAACTTCCTCTAAATCTTTAGGGCCATTTCGATCCAAAGAAATATTAAGTTCTGTATTCGCTTTGTTGATGTTTACTTTTGTAGTTCTTGTCTGGCCTTCCATAGAAGAAGTCTCCAAGATATACTCCCCATATTTTAAGTCTTTAAATTCATAACGACCAAAATCATTTACAATAGCATATTTCTGAGTTCCTTTTATAATAACTGAAGAACCATAAGCTAATTCATTGGTTCCAAATGTCACTTTTCCTGTTAGATTTCCGGTTTGTGACCAAGCTGAAATGGTAAATAAAAATAGTAGTAAAGTTGTTCTCATATTGAGTATTGCGTATAAAGTGCTGCAAACTTATATGATAATTTAAATTTAATCTAAATAAAGCAATTAGAAGATTATTAGAATTGTGAAGATGTTTCTAATGTTATTTTAATATTGAAGAAATATTGATTATGTGTTTGATTATTAGTGGTTTGAAATATGTATTTGATAAAGTATAAAACCATACAAATTATATAAAAACAATTAAGAAAAACTTAAATTACTTATATAACTTATATGGTTTAAAACTTTACGCCTTTGACAGCAAAAATATTGTTTAGATTACAACTTATAAGCAAAGTTTTTAGACTTAACTACTTTTCCTTTATCTGTAATCATAACACAGCTGTATTGCGGGAATTTTTGAAGTAATAATAATCCTTCGGTTTGCCCTAAAACCATCATCGAAGTACTTAATCCGTTGGCAGTTTCGGCGTTTGGGCCTACAACAGTTACACTGCATAAACCTGTTGCAGGATATCCAGTCGCGGGATTTATAATATGAGAATAACGTTTGCCATTAAAAACAACAAACTTTTCATAACTGCCAGAAGTAGTAATAGCGCCATCCTTTAATGGAATTGCCGCTAAAATTTTCTCAGGTTTAAACGGATTGGTAATTCCGATTTTCCAATCGTTTCCGTTGGGCTGTTTTCCCCAAGTACTCATATCGCCAGAACCATTAATAATTCCAGCTTCAATTCCTTTTTGAATCATCATGGCGCGGCATTTATCAGTTGCATAACCTTCGCCTAAAGCGCCGAAACCAATTTTCATTCCTTTAAGTTTTAAGAAAATAGTCGATGCTGTACTGTCTAAAATGATGTTTTTGTAACCCACTTTTTCCACTGACTTTTTTATGGCTTCCGCCGAAGGCATTTCGGTCATTGAACCGTCAAATTTCCAGATTCTATCCATTGCGGCAAAGCTGACATCAAATCCACCATTGGTAATTTTAGATAGTTTTATGGCTCTTTGGGCTAATTCAAAAACTTCGCGATCTACTTTTATTGGTTTTACACCAGCATTTTGATTCACTTCGGAAACTTGAGAATCAGGTTTCCAATCTGAAATGAGATTTTCAATTCGAGTAATTTCAGCAATGACTTCATTGATATTTTGCTCAGCAGATAACGAGTCTTTTGCGACGATACTAATATCAAATCGTCCGCCCATTAAAAGTGTTGTTCTTTTTCGTAAAACTTGCGAATAGCATGAGAAACTTTGAAGTGTTACAAAAAAAATTAGAAGTTTATATATAATTGATTTTTGCATAAAATCATTTTTTAATTGAATAACGTTCTGATGAAGCAAAATATTTAAATCTAAAATTAAATTCCATCATGCAATCTAAAATCAGAAATTTAAAATTTCTTAATAACAATCCGTTAATAATTGACCATTTTCTTTGTATTCCAAAAGCGTTTTTGTTCCATTAGACAAACATAATTCATCCAAAATAACTTCAACATCTTTCTGCATGGCAAGTGAACCACAGATCATAATAACACCGCCATTTTTTAATAAATTCATAAAAAAGACAGCATCATTTTTAATCAAATCCATTACATAAATATGTTCTGCTTCTCGAGATAAAGCAACATGAAAATGCTCCAAGTGCTCTTTCTGAATCATGATTCCAGCAAATTTTTTATACGCCATCAAAGTAGGAGTAATCATTCTGAAGCCACTGTATAAATGAATTTCTTTCTTTGCTTTATTCTGTTCTATCATTCCTAAAAATGGAGCAATTCCAGTTCCGTTTGAGATTAAAGCTACTTTTTGTGCTTTTTTAGGAAGATGGAATGCAGGGTTTTTTAAAATTTTAGCTTTTATAACATTTCCAGGCTCTAGATTATTCAAATATCCAGAACCGAACCCGTTTGGATGCAATTTCACAACCAATTGAATGTTGCCGGAATGATTTCCAATAGAGTAGAGGCGTTCTCTAGAATCATTGGCAGGATAAATTGCTAATAAATCCCCAGAAGCAAATTTGGTTCTTGAATTGGCACGCAATGTCAATATAAAAGTATGTTCTGTATCAGAAATTGGTGTTTTATCCAAAACCATTAATTTGTCTAATCCTTTTGGAACATGATTGTATAATGATGGAGTTGTCGCTAACGGAATTCCAGTTTTAGCGCTCCATAATTTTACCCATTCTACAAACTCCACAGCCGATTTGTCGTTTACAGTCTGCAAGTCTAAATAACGTTCTGCCCAGTTTTGTTTGGCTAAAAGCTGGTCAATTTCAACAGCAAATCCGCAGAAATCTGGATACGATTTAGAGCCAAAACCAACCACAGAAAAATTGATTTGCTGTTCCTGATTTTGCTTTTCCAGTAATGCTTTGAATTTATTTCCGTTAGAAGGCGCATCTCCCAAACCATGAGTCGAAGAAAAAACAATAATATGTTCTGCCTTTGGATAAGCGGCAAAACGATTTAATTCGGTTATAAAAACTTTATGTCCATGACTAATTAATTGCTTCGAAATGGCATTGGCAAATCTAAAAGAACTTCCGTTTTCAGATCCAACTAAAAGAATAAAAGTGCTTTCGTGTGCTTTAAATTTATTTTTAATTCGGCTTGACCTTCTTTTCAAAGTAATCGCAAAACCAGAATAAATAAAGAACAAAATATTGATGCAGGCAATCGCTAAAATTACAGCCCAAATTCCATTAATTCTTCCAGTATGTAAATCGAGGCTTAATGCAGCATATTGAGCAGTCATTGGCGAAAGCTTCTCACTAATTATAGCACCTGTAACCTGATTTACTTCAACTTCGCGGTCTTTTAATTCAATGATATAATATTCTTCTGGATCATCTGTAAAAGGAAATTCGATTTTCTTTACGTCAGCTAATAAAGTGGTTTTAAAGATCGAAGTGGTTTTGGCTTTCGCCGAAAGTTCAGTCTTAACGGGTTTTGCTTTTTCTTCACCCATAAAAAAGTTGAATCTTTCCAGTGACAAATAAGTTCCCGTTAAAGCAATAATCAAAATCGGGATTAGAGCCAAACGTCCTAAAACAACATGATAATATTGAGCAAAATATTCTTTAACTACTTTAGAAAAGAAGTTGCGAATACCGCGTTGTCTTTTCAATACCAATACAAATCCTGAAAGGGAAATCATCAGTAAGCAAAATGAGATTACACCAACAAAAAACCTTCCTGCTTCATGAAGAAACAACGAACGGTGAAAACTGGTAATCCATTTAATGAATTCGCTTTTCTTTACTGGAGTTCCTAAAACTTTACCTGTTTTGGGATCAATATAGGCGTTAACATCGTTTCCATTTTCATCAATAGCCTGAAGCGTTACAAATTGATTATAATCAACACTTAATTCTGTAATTTCTGGATAGGCTTTTTTTAGAATTGGAAGCGTTTCTTCCAATGTTATTTTATTAAAATTTTCGGCTTTGTACGGAAGTGTTTTTTCCTGTACTGCATCAACAGCCAAAATAATACCTGTTACCGAAGCCAAAAGCAAAAAAATAGAAGAAAATAAGGCTAAAGCCAAATGTGCGTAACGCCAGAAAGAAAGAGTCATTGCGTGTATTCTAGAATGTAATTAAATGTTTAAAGCTTTGTCAAAATTAGAAACTTTGACAAAGCTTGGATTTTTACTTAAAGTATAAAAGTAGCCTTTATACTTTAACAAGAGGTTAAAAGTAAAATACTAAAGTTTTATATTTTGTTTAATCTTACGTATTTAATGTATCCTTTACCGTCTGTTTTTTCAGCGATACCTTCTGTAGTAAGTGGAATTTCAAGATCGCTCACATAGTATTTCTGATCTTCTACAGCCGATTCAAAACGCAGTTTGTATCCTTTATTGATTTTAGAATTTTCGATTTCGATTGTCGTAACACTGCGGTCTCCGCCAGTAACCGAAGCACCTGTTTTAGCACTGATATCATCATTTTTCTGAGTGTGGAATTTATTCCATTCTTTTAATGATTTGTACCATTTTTTGTCATCGCCCATTACATAAAGTGTTTTTTCGTATTCTCCGTTTGCGTTAACTAAAGAAACTACGATATAAGCACCTTCTCCCATATAGTTGTTCATCTGCAGCATGCATTTGTATTTGCTAGACTGCGCATTTGATTGAAAAGAAACTAAAAGGATAAAAGCACTTGTTAGGGCAATTTTGAATATAGATTTCATGAAATTTGGATTATATGTTATATGTTAAAGGTTAAGAGTTATGCGTTAAGGATAAAGTTAAACTTATAACTCATAATCCCAAACTCTTAACTTTTAAGGATTATTTTAAAAATTCGATAGAGATATTATTTTTGGTAAGCAGATCATTTTCTTTTGCTAGAGCATAAGCCGTTTCATCAAACTCTGTACTGATGTCTTTTTTTGCACCAGCTTCAACAAGGTATTTCAAAATAGCATCATCTTTAGAAGTCATGGCTGCTCTATGAAGCGCCGTTAAACCGTCTTTGTTTTTAGCATTAACATCTACTTTTAAATCAGTTATTTTTTTCAAAAGAGATACATCATTTTTGGTAATTGCTAAATGATATAAAGTGTTTCCGTCTTTTTGAGCAGTTGCTAAGTTCAATCCTTTAGCCTGAAGTAATTTCGCTTTTGCGTCAAATGGATCTTCTTTTGGAGTTTCTCTTTCTCTTCCAGCTGGACGATAAGACTGCACTAAATAAACACCTAAATTATTTCCGTCTTTATCTTTTACATTTACATCTGCGCCTTTAGCTAAAAGTAAACTTACCGCTTCTGGCGAACCATTTCTTACAGCGTAAGTTAGAGCAGATTCTCCTTTTAAGTTTTGTGCATTTATGTTTTTAGCTTTTGAAAGAAAAAGTTCTAAAACAGCCGTTTCTCTTGCCGAAGCAGCCGCCATAACTGGCGTATTTCCTTCTTTATCTGCTTTATTTACATCAACACCTTTGTCTAAAAAGTAATTGATGATTTCCGTCTGATTTGGTTTCCCAGCTAAAATATGCAATACATTTTGTCCTGCTTTGTTTTGAGCAGTTGGTTTGATTTTTACTTCTTCAACCAAATATTTATATGTTTCAATTGGATTAGTTTCTCTACGGCTTCCTTGAGCAGCGATTAAAAGAGCAGTATCAGTTGGCTTAATTCCTTTTTCTAAAAGTTTTTTCAAAAGCGGAATATTTCCAGATCTTGCGGCATATGTAAAAGCCGTATTTCCTTCACTATCTACATCTTTTAATGACATTCCTTTAGTAGCAAAATATTCTGCAGCTTTTAAATCTTTATCAGATGCAATGGCTAAAAGCAAGAGATTAGCGCCATTTGCATATTTTTTTGTTGGATTTACACCGGCTTTGAAGAAAGCATCATACATTGCTGGATTGGACTGTCCGTTTGAAGCTGCGAAATCTGCTGGAGCAGTACCGTGGCTGTCTTCGAAATTTACATCAGAACCTTTTTTAATTAGGTATTCTACCAATTCGGTGTTCCCTCTGTAAGCGGCCCAGTGTAAATAAATACGATTATCATGAGTTGGTTTTGTAATTGAATTTCCTGGCTGTTCTACTAAGAATTTGATAGTTTCAATAGGAGCATCATTATTGATGGCTAAAGTTGTAACATCAAAAGCATTTATATTGGCTTCAGCAGGATTATTTCCTTTTGCAATTTCAGCTTTAACTGTTTCTACGTTTGGAGAAGTCTTCCAAAAAGATTGTTCTAAAAGACTGTTTTTTTGCTGTGCGCTCGCAAAAAGAGTTACAGCAAGGGCAAAAGAAACGAAAAAATTCTTTTTCATAATATGCTATTTATGGTTATTGAATTGTACAAAAGTTAATTTACTTTTTGAAAATTTTAATCATCTATTTAGAATAATTAAAAATAAAGCAAATGTATAGATTTAAATTCTTAAACCAAGAATAAATTGATGCTAAAAGAGTTTTTTGATGCAGATTTTCTAAAAATTAAGAATCACTTAAGCAGATTTTAATTTTTCTTTAATGTTAGAATTTTTATGAGGGTAATTTACATTCATTGAACTGAAACTAAATATGATTAAAAAGTGAATCATATTTGTCTCCCAGTTTTTTCTTCAGACGTTGCTTAGATTTTTTTACCGCATCGTTTGTAATACCCAATAGTTCTGCAATTTCGTTATTGCTGAAATCGAGTTTTTGAAGCAGTAAAATTCGTTTATTAGAATCTGTTATCTCTGGAAAATCTTTTTGAAGAAGTGCATAAAATTCAGGATATTCTTTCTGAAATTCTCTTCTAAACGCGTTCCAATTATTATCGGTCATCAAATGTGATTCCAATAAAGCACTAAGTTTTTTTTCTCTTTTTTCTATATAAGACGAAGAAGAGTTTTTGATATTTTCAATAGCTAGCTTAAGGTTTTTGATCTGAATGTTTTTCTCTTTTAGATAGTTAATTTGAGATTTTAGATCTTCATGAACTTGGGATAATTTTTGTTCTGTCTTTAGCTTTTCTAATTCTAAAGATTTTACTTTCTGTTCGTAACTTAAATGCCTGCTTGTATATTGTTTTCTAAAATAAATAAATACAACAAGAACTGCAGAAAATAGCATTGTAAAGATGATGATATAAAAGTATCTTAAAGTTGTTTCGTATTTAATTGCTTTTTCTGCTGTATCGATATTCTGTTGGTATTTTGCTTTTTCAATAAGCCAGTTGGCTTTGTTTATGGCAATATCACCATCTTCATTTTGCAGTAAATCTTCAATAACGATCATTCTTCTTCTTAAATTCAGTTCATTTTTTGTTGAATCTTGTAATTTTAGAATTTGTAGTTTCAATTTGATAATTTGTAATTCAGATTTTTTAAAATACGATTTAGAAACAGCAATATTTTCTGCTTTATTTAAAAATGTAAAAGCTTCTTCCAGCTGTTTGTCTTTTATCAAAACTTCGGCTAATAAAATAGAAGCATACATGGTATTTTGATCACTTTTATAATGTTCTGAAATCTGAATATCTTCTTTTAATAAGGTAATAGCTTTTTTATAATCACCTTTTTTCTGATTAATCAAAGCTAAATCGCCAAGTACTTTGGCATATCTCACATCGTCTTGAATTTTTTTGGAAAGCTTTGCTGTTTCATTTAAATAGAAATTAGCCGTTTTATAATCTCCAATATTAAAATAGTTCATTCCAATCGAGTTCATAATCGAAGCATATACGGAGGTGTTTTTTACAGCTGTTTTTTCTGCAAGTTTTAAATAATGCAATGATTTATGATAATCCCCAAAAGTGTACAAGATCCATCCAATTCTTTTATAAGTTTCGTCGGCAGTTATAATTTGATGTGCAGACAAAGACTCTATTTTCTCCATTAATTCTAGTAGAAAAGGAGTGAGCTTGATATAATCTCTATAATAATATAAGTAATTAATGTAATTGAGTCTTGACCAGATTTCTAAAGAAACATTTTTCGATACCTTGGCTTTCTGAATAGAATTTAGATAATATGAATCCGAAGTTTTATTAACCGAATTATAAGCGTTGCTAAACCCGTTTGCTAATAAACCTTGATAAACAACCTGGTATTTTGGAATTTGATTTAAAGGCTTAAGATAATTTTTTAAAGCAATTGTATCAGTTTCGAAATTCTTTTCTTGCTGCAGAATAGATTCAATATTTCGAAGATAATTTTTAGAGGAATTGATTTGCAGTTTTTGAGCATTTATAAGTAATGCTTGAAGGAGTAAAACAATAAAATATATTTTTTTGGCAGACATTAAATTTGTTTTGGCAGATGATTTGATAACAGTAAAATTACTGAAAAAACAATACTTTTTTTGAAGTAAGATTGCTAAGGTGCTTATTTTATTGACTTTAGTTAATAAAATGTCCCCGATTTGTCCCCTCGTTAAAGCGTGTATTTTGATCGTTAAACTGTAATTTTGATTCGAAATTTTTTACAAGCAAGTTAAATTATTCATCAGGGAGTTTTTCAGGTATTAATACCCTATTTCTATAAAAGTTTTTCATAAAAAATAATCGGAAACTTTTTCTCTCAAATAAATATAATTATGATAAAAAACTACTCATTAAAGTATAAAAGCACCTTTTTTTTATTAATTGTTTTTTTGTTAATCTGTTCGATGCAAGCGCCTAGCAATCGGCTGTTGTAGTTGGAGGAAATTCTTCCGGAGCGTCTGGATCTGTAAGTTTTACTGTTGGAGAGATATTCTACATTACAGCACAAAATAACACAGGCAGTTTGTATAGAGGCATACAGCAGTCTTTTGTTATTAATATCGATTTAGGGATAGATCGTCCAGAAATTGACTAATAATTTGTAGTTTACCTCAATCCAGCCACAAATTTTCTAAGCCTAAAAGCTCCGGAAAATCTTAATAGAGTTTTTTTTAAGTTGTTTTCAGATGTGTTTTATTTTCTTAAAATTTTTAAAGAAAATAAAACAATTAAAAATTTTAGTTTCCCAAAACTAATTAACTGCCCCCAATGTTAAAAGTCTGCTTTTAAAGCAGACTTTTTTGGCTTTGTATTTTGCATTTTCTTACTTACAATTTCAACAGCAAATTTTTCTGTTTTGAGACGTTTTCAGACGAAAAATAACTTTTACTGTTTCTTATAGTTAAAAAAGATTCTTTTAAAGTTATTAATTATAATTTTTAGTTCTATTTATAAAAAGCTCATTACGTAATGAGCTGTATTAAAAAATGTTATAGAAAATTTCATAGCCTTGTTATTTAGAATAATTATTAATAGACAGCGTTTTTTTATTTCAAAACAGCTCGTCGATTTTCTGTTTTTTTATTTAACCTGTTGATAACTGTTTTTGATTTTACACCCCGAAAAATGACTTTTTAATGTTGATAACTTAACATCGATTTTAGGGAAACAGCTAGCTCATTGATAATTACACAAGATTGTTTTCCTGTTGATAAAATTTATAAAATCACGATTTTTTGCCGTTTCAAAACTGTTGATAATTGATCGGATTTTTAACATCAAAAAGTAGACAAGAGAAGAACTGTGGGCTAAATTTGTAATATAGAAAGCACGCTAATACCACTCCCCAAATCATAGCGCACGATTTTCTATCATCATTTTGTCACTTAAAACTCTATATATATGTCAATTTTCGATAAAAGAATTAACTATAAACCTTTCGAATATCCTGAGGTTCTGCAATTTACTGAAGCAATTAATAAGGCTTACTGGGTACACACCGAAGTAGACTTTACAGCCGATACACAAGATTTTCATGCTCATTTAAATGAAGCTGAAAAAACCGCAATCAAAAACAGTTTATTAGCAATCGCACAGATTGAGGTAGCCGTAAAAAGTTTTTGGGGTAATATATATGAGCATTTTCCAAAGCCAGAATTCAACGGATTAGGAACAACTTTTGCAGAATGCGAATTTAGACACTCTGAAGCTTATTCTCGTTTGCTGGAAGTTTTAGGTTATAATGATGAATTCGAAAAGTTATTGGATGTTCCTGTAGTTCGCAGACGTGTAGATTATCTTTCGAATGTATTGAAAGACACTAAATCTCAGGACAACAGAAAATATATGGTCTCGCTGATTTTATTCAGTATTCTAATCGAAAATGTTTCATTGTTCAGCCAGTTTGCAATTCTATTGTCTTTTACAAGATTTAAAGGATACATGAAAAATGTGAGCAATATTATTGCATGGACATCTATCGATGAACAGATTCATGCAAATGGCGGAATTTATATCATTAACAAAATCCGTGAAGAATTCCCAGAATATTTTGATGCAGAAACTTTAGAGTTAATCCGTGAAACGGTTAGAGAATCAATTGATGTTGAAGCGGCTATTCTGGATTGGATTTTTGAAGATGGAGCAATCGAAACCATCAATAAAGAAGAGTTGGTAAACTTCATGAAATTTAGAGTAGACGAAAGTTTAAGACAAATCAATATAGAAACAATTTTTAATGTATCGCCGCAAGATTACGCAGCGATGGCTTGGT
Source organism: Flavobacterium panacagri (assembly GCF_030378165.1). Classification (NCBI taxonomy): domain Bacteria; kingdom Pseudomonadati; phylum Bacteroidota; class Flavobacteriia; order Flavobacteriales; family Flavobacteriaceae; genus Flavobacterium; species Flavobacterium panacagri. The sequence continues at coordinate 4,639,653 of NZ_CP119766.1, read as the reverse complement.
TTGAAGAAGAGGTTTTTGCAAACAGTTTAGACGATTTCTTTGCAAAACGTCCAGTAGAATATACGAAACACGATAAAAGCATTACAGCAAACGATCTTTTCTAATACAAGCCCATAATACTTATGAATACAATAGACACAAACCCAGTAAATAATTTTGAGCCACAGAACGGTAGTAAAATGTGGTGGAAAAATTCAGAAAGCGAACAAATTTTAAATCGTGGTTATCTTTTAAAAGGTGAAACAGTTGAAGGTGCAATTGACAGAATCTGTACCGCAGCAGCCAAAAGATTATACAAACCAGAATTAAAAGAATCTTTTGTTGAAATGATCGAAAGAGGGTGGATGAGTATAAGTTCTCCAGTTTGGGCAAATATGGGAACAGAAAGAGGTCTGCCAATTTCTTGCTTTAACGTGCACGTTCCAGATAAAATTGAGGGAATCACGCATAAATTGGGTGAAGTAATCATGCAGACTAAAATTGGTGGTGGAACTTCTGGTTATTTTGGTGAATTACGCGAACGCGGAAGTGCTGTAACAGACAACGGAAAGAGTAGCGGTGCAGTAAGTTTTATGAAACTTTTTGATACGGCTATGGATACGATTTCACAAGGAGGAGTTCGTCGTGGTGCATTCGCAGCTTATTTAGATGTCGATCATCCAGATATTGAAGAGTTTTTGAAAATTAAAAGTATTGGAAACCCAATTCAGAACTTGTTTACAGGAATTTGCGTGCCAGATTATTGGATGCAGGAAATGATTGATGGTGATGCAGAAAAAAGACAAGTTTGGGCAAAAGTTTTAGAGAGCCGTCAGCAAAAAGGATTGCCTTATATCTTTTTTAGTGACAATGTAAATAAAAACAAACCGCAAGTTTATAAAGACCAGAATTTAAGAATCAACGCTAGTAACTTATGCAGCGAGATTATGCTTCCGTCAACTCATGACGAATCATTTATCTGTTGCCTTTCTTCTATGAATTTAGAGTTATATGAAGAATGGAAAGATACTGAAGCCGTAAAATTGGCTATCTTTTTCTTAGATGCAGTGCTGCAGGAATTCATCGAAAAAACAGAAGGGAACTATTATCTTTCTGCCGCTAATAAATTTGCAAAAAGACACCGCGCATTAGGTTTAGGTGTTTTAGGATGGCATTCTTACTTACAGAAAAATATGATTCCGTTTGAAGGAATGGAAGCTAAAATGAAAACGACTGAGATTTTCAAACATATTAGTGATAAAGCGGATAAAGCAAGTCAGGAATTGGCTAGAATTTACGGTGAACCAGAATTGTTAAAAGGGTACGGAAGACGTAATACAACCACAATGGCAATTGCACCAACAACTTCATCTTCTGCAATTTTAGGACAAACTTCACCAGGAATTGAGCCTTTCAGCAGTAATTATTACAAAGCTGGATTGAGTAAAGGTAATTTTATGCGTAAAAATAAATACCTTAAAAAATTACTGGAAGAAAAAGGCTTAGATAACGAAGAGGTTTGGAGAGGAATTATGTTGAATGGAGGCAGCGTGCAGCACATGTCAGAACTAACACAAGAAGAAAAAGATGTTTTTAAGACATTTAAAGAAATCAGTCAGTTAGAAATTGTGCAGCAGGCAGGAATTCGCCAGAAATTTGTCGATCAAGGACAAAGTTTAAATCTTAATATTCCAGCAGAATTAGCGATTAAAGATGTAAACCGTTTAATGATAGAAGCTTGGCAACAAGGTGTTAAAAGTTTGTATTACCAAAGAAGCCAAAGTGTTTCTAAAGAATTAGTAACTAGTCTCGTTTCTTGCAGCAGTTGTGAATCATAAAAAACAAAAGCCGAATCTTAAGATTCGGCTTTTTTATTGGTTTAAAGTTTTACGGAGATTTAAACAGATTTGAGCAGATTTTTAACCAAAAGTGTTTGCGTAGTGTTTGTCATCTTATTTTTCTATTTTACTTTATAAAAAGTAAAGGACTTATCAAATAAAATCCCTCTTATAGTTTTTATCGGATTAGAATTTTTCTCTCGTTTAAATAAGCCAATTGTTAAGGTAAGCCACGAAAGATTAGGATGTTCGTGATGCACGTCGTGATTTCCAATGCCAAATCCTAAAGGAAACCAGTACGTATTTGTTTTATGCTCTAAAGAAGTGCCCATGTGTTCACACCAGCTTCTTATTGCCGAGATAATATTTAAGACAAAAAGGGTAAGCAGCACAAAATAGATAGGAGGTTTTATAATAAAAAACCAAACAACACTAACACATATTGAAATTGTAAAATAGAGTCTGTTGATTTTTAATATGTTGTTGAATTTTTTAGAATCTTCTCTTTTATTAAAGTCAAAAATTAAATAGAAAGTATATAAAGCAGGAATTGATTCCAGCAGAATATATAAATATCTATATTTTTGATATATTTTTTGGGACATCGGAGAAGCAAGTGGATCTAAATCTGTGTTGGTATATCCGTGATGAATTAAGTGGTATTTTCTATAGTGTTCTCCATAAAAAGGCAAAAAGACTAAAGCTGAACATAAATTTAAAATAAAACGGTCAAATTTAGTTTTGGTTATTGCTTTATGAGATCCCTCATGAACCGTAAGTATTAGAAAAGAATGTACGAGAAGACCAGCTGGTAAAAATGTCCAATAAAATCCGGCTTCATATAAGTACATACAATACCCAATTAAAGAAAGCAAAATGAAAGCAAACAAAAAAGTGGTTAAGGGTATTAGCAAAGGATTTTTTCTAAGTTTTTTTTCGATAGAAATTTCTTCTATTAAGTGTTTTTGAATTTTCATTTTTGTTCAAATAAGATCATCTAAATTTTTTTAGCTTAAAATTTTTATGGTATTAAGCAGTAATACAAACTTAGATTTCCATTTGTCTAACAGCGGGTACTATAAGTTTTAAAAATGTAGAAATAAGACATTTGCTCATTTTTCTTTTCGGATAAATAAAATTATCTAAAAAAGTAAACCTGTATAGTGAGCTAAACTACAAAAGAGAAACCCTGTAAATGAATTAGATTTACAGGGTTTATTATTTATTATCAATTTGAAATTTAGGATTTGATATGGAAGAACTATCAAACCCTAGATTTCAATCGACTCAAAGTTTCCTGCGAAATATTTATATAAGAAGCTACAATTTTATTAGGAAGCCTTTTTACAATAGCAGGATTAATTTTCAAAAGCTGATGGTATCTTTCCAAAGCATCCATCGTTGTAAATGACATTAATCTGTTGGCATTATTTACATACGCTTTTTCTAAATAATTGCTGTAAAATTCACGCCATTGCGGAATAATTTTCATCAAATAATTAAAATCTTCATGTGTAATAGTAAGTAATTCAGATTTCTCAATTACTTGAATATTTTCCTGCGAAGGATTTTTAGTTATAAAACTGACCAAAGCAGTCGCAAACTGATTTTCGAAAGCAATATATCGGGTAACATCTTTTCCTTCTTCATTAATAAAAAAGATACGAACACAGCCTTTTCCAACAAAAAAAGTCTGCTGACTGATTTGTCCCTGTGCAAGCAATAACTCATTTTTTGTTTTCTTCAGAGGTTTAAAATAGGAAAGAATCGTATTTAAATCTTCATCAGAAACTTGAATGTTTTTTTTGATGTAATTACTTAGCTGTTCGTATATCATTTTAGTTATAATCTCGCACGAATTTACGGTAATAGATAATATCTTCAATTGATAAAACTAGTAAATCGTGTCGTTGAGCAAAACTAACAATTTCGTTTAATTTTGCCATTGTTCCATCTTCATTCATTAATTCACAAAGAACGGCTTCGGGTTTTAGATTAGCGAGTTTCATTAAATCGACACTTCCTTCGGTATGACCGTTTCGTTCTAAAACGCCATTATTTTTTGCTCTTAAAGGAAAAATATGTCCAGGTCTTGCTAAATCGTCGGCTTTAGCATTCGAAGCAATTGCAGTTTTGATTGTAGTGATTCGGTCGGCAGCAGAAACTCCTGTGGTTACGCCATTTTTAGCTTCAATTGTAATAGTAAAAGGAGTTTGAAAACTGCTGGTATTGTCTTTTACCATATAGGGAAGTTCCAGTTGATCGGCTTTTTCATTGGTTAAACACAAACAGACAATACCACTGCATTCGCGTATCATAAGAGCCATAACGGAAACGTTCATATGTTCGGCAGAAAAAATCAAATCGCCTTCGTTTTCCCGATTTTCGTCATCAATCAGCAGAATTCCTTTTCCGCTTTTAAGTTGTTCTAAAGTATTTTCAACACGTTTTTGGCTCGTGATCCCAAATTGAATTAACGGACTTATTTCTGTACTTATCATCATAATGTATTTTGAAACTTATTAAAAAAAAGGATTTCAAATGTACAGTTGTACAGCATGTAAAAGTTTGATGTAAGTCAATAAATTGAGTTTTTCTTTTTTTTAATGATATTTTAATTTACTTCGCAAAAATCTTAATTTAGTGCTCGAAATTTCAATTCCAAAATCGATAAACACCACCCTTTAAATGGAGAATATTACCGTTATTATAATGCTGCTTTTTGGTGTAGCATTTTTAAGTCTAGTTAGTAAAAGATATAATTTTCCAATACCTATTGTTTTAGTGCTTTGCGGTGTAATTATTAGTGTCGTGCCAGGACTTCCGGTTGTTGCGCTAAGCCCTGAAATTGTTTTTATTATTTTTCTGCCGCCACTTTTGTATCACGCTGCTTGGCATACCAGCTGGTCTGATTTTAAACAATCTATCCGTCCGATAACTTTAGCAGCTGTTGGTTTGGTGTTTTTTACTACTGGATTAGTTGCTGTTGTGGCGCATTGGCTTATAGATGATATTTCTTGGCCGTTAGCCTTTTTACTTGGTGCTATTGTTTCGCCTCCAGATGCAGTTTCAGCAACTGCGATTACAAAAGGATTAGGATTAAATCCAAGATTAATTGCCATTTTGGAAGGAGAAAGTCTGGTTAACGATGCCAGCGGGCTTGTAGCTTATAAATATGCTTTAACCGCTATTACAGCTGGAAATTTTATCTTATGGCAAGCAGGATTAAACTTTGTTCTAATGTCAATTTTGGGTATTGGAATTGGATTAGCGATTGGATTTGTAATGTACTATATTCATAAAAGATTTGTTTGCGATGACATTATTGAGGTAACACTTACACTGCTAACGCCATTTTCATCTTATTTGCTTGCGGAACATTTTCATGGATCAGGAGTTTTGGCAGTCGTAACTACTGGACTTTTTCTAGCAGCGAGATCAGGGACTATTTTTTCTCACGAAAGCCGGATTATGACCAATACGATATGGGATGTTTTAAATAATATTCTAAACGGTTTGATCTTTATTTTAATTGGATTGCAGTTAAGACAGATTATGGAAGGAATCAGCAGTTATTCTGGAACTTCATTATTTATTTGGGGAGCTGTTATTAGCGTTGTCGTCATTGTTGTGCGTTTTTTGTGGGTTGTTCCCGCTACGATTTTGCCAAGAATGCTCAGCAAACGAATACGAGCCAAAGAAGAATTTGATTACCGAAACATGATTGTTTTTGGTTGGTCGGGAATGCGTGGTGTGGTTTCTATGGCAGCTGCTTTGGCGCTTCCGCTAATGTTGAATAAAACAGAAGAATTCCCCCTTCGTAATCTGATTATTTACCTTGTTTTTTGTGTGATATTGTCTACTTTAGTTATTCAAGGACTTACGCTTCCTTGGCTGATTAAAAAACTAAAAATTGAACGTTATTCTATTTTAGCAGAAGAATATGATATTCGAAATAAAATTGTTTCTGAAACGATAACTCATATCGAAGATAATTTTTCTTTATTGGATGATGAATTATTGCACAACATTAAAAGTAAGTATGAAGTAAAATTTAACCGACTGCAAAAAACGGAACTTCCTGCTAACTTTTTTGGAAATGGAAAAGTATTAGGCGGACAGATTTTTAATGAGTTTACCAGAGTACAAATTGATCTTTTGAATGTGGAGCGAAATAAACTGGAAACCATGCATAAAAAAGGTTCTGTAAACGAAGAAATTTTTAGAAAAATCGAAAAAGAACTGGATTTAGAAGAAACCCGCTTGTGGATGGAAATGTACGAAGAATAAAGTTTTTGAAATTCCAAATCTTAAAATTCAAATTCCAAAATAGGGCTTTGTCAAAGTTTTAAACTTTGACAAAGCTTTTTCTTTTTAATTAAACAGGAATCTTAACCTCGCTTAACGCTAAGTTTGCACTTGCTTGAGCCATAATTTTAGCAGTATTTTTATTGATTACTTCTGCTTTAATATTGATAATCGTTTTTCCCAATTTCGCCAAAGTAGTTTTTACAATTACGGTTTGTAATTCGAATGCAGGATTAAAATAATCAATGTATAAGTTGATTGTCGGATAAAACTTTTCGAGGCCTAAAACCATGAAATTTACACCAATGCAATCATCAATCATTCCCGCTGTAACGCCACCGTGAAGCATACCAACTGGATTCGTCATTTCTTTTCTGACTTCAAATTCAAATTCGACATTTTCTTTTTCAACGGCAATCACTTTTCCGTTTAACCAATGTGCAAAAGGAGAAGGGCTTCCCGTAAAATGTTTACCGATATAACTCTGCAGAAAATCTAGTCTTTTATTGTCCATTTAAATATTAATTTAAGCTGATAATTTGATGCTGTTTTTTACTGGATTAATTAGTTTATAAGCAGTTTTTGGAAAAAAGCGGCTTAAGAAATAGACCACTTTGGTATCGCCTACACGAATAGTAAACTTGTTTTTTTGTATTCCATCTAGTAGAGCTTTTACAAGAGTTTCGGGTGTAATAGTTTTAGCATCTATTCCTTTGGCCATTTCCGTCGCTACTAATGGGGGCAAAAGTTCAAAAACCTTTATATTGCTTTTCGCTACTTCCAAATGATTTCGTAATGAAGCGGTATAAAAACGAAGTGCCGCTTTTGTTGCTGAATAAGTTGGAGCAAGATTGGAAGGGACATAACTTAAGATGGAAGTGGTATTAATAATTGCTGCTTCTGGTCGGTTTTGAAGCATTTTTAAAAACAAATTGTTTAGTCTTACAACCGAGATGTAATTAATATCCATTTCATAAGCGGCCATTTCTGTTATTTTATCATTGGCTTTAGCCAAATTATTTGTCGGATTCGAAACTCCAGCATTATTGTAAAGAATGTCGATTCCGCCTAGAGATTCTGCTATATGGTAAAGTTTTAATGCATCGTCTGGATTTGAAACATCATTTTGAATGGCTGTTAATTGAGGGTAAAGTTTTTTAGCTTGATCTAATTTTTCTTTATTTCTTCCCGTAATGATGACATTAGCGCCAAGAGCTAAAAATTGCTTAGCAGATTCTAAACCTATTCCTGAAGCACCGCCAGTGATTAAGATTGTTTTTCCTTTTAAGTTCATTTTTTCTGATTTTAGAATTGTATAATTTGGTTCGTTTGATAATATTAAATAAATTTGCTTGCATTTTGCAAGTACAAAGATATTAATTACTTGCAAAATGCAAGTAGTTTTTAAAATTATTTTTATGGCGAGTTCAAAAAAAAGATCAGAATGCCCAATAAGCACGTCTTTAGAGATATGGGGAGATAAATGGTCGCTGTTGATTATCAGAGATTTGATGTTTAAACAGCAATGTACCTACGGAGATTTTTTAAAATCGGAAGAGAAAATAGCAACCAATATTCTGGCCAGCAGACTTTTGGTCTTAGAAGAAAACAATATAATCGTTAAACTGGAACATCCAGAAAGCAAAGCAAAGGTGCTGTATCAATTAACAGAAAAAGGAATTGAGCTGTTTCCTATTTTGGTAGAAATCAGTTTGTGGGCAGAGAAATATTACGATATTCCTAAAGAAAGAGAAAGTATTATTGCTAAAGCCAAAAACAATAAGACTGAGTTTATAGCAAAGGGAATACAGAAAATGAAGGAAGGCTTGAATTAAAAGTTGTCAATAGATTTATTTTAATCTAGCATGGCTTAAAGTTGGGTTTCACGCAGATTTAAAATGATTTAAGCAGATTCCGCAGATTTTTAATCGAAATTAATCTGCTAAAATCTGCGTAATCTGCGTGAAATAAAATCTTTTGAGCATAACTATAACTCATAACTTTTTCCCCTTAAATAACGCCCATTTTCTGCATCAAAAATGTAGCACTTTTATTTTTACAAATACCATTTCTTAGTTTGTAATCAAAGTGTAAATCGTTGTTTTGAATTTCAACTTCAAAACATTGATTGGTTAAAATATCAGGATATTCGTTTGTTGTCAAGCATACTTCAATATCATGTGTGGCGATTGCTCCGATGGCTTTTTTAGAAATTATCTTTTTGACAACTTCAATCGTTCCGTTTCTTTTATCGTCAGAATTTGTTCCTCTCAAAATCTCATCTAATAAAACAAAAGCAGGCTGATTTTCAAGTGCATCCATGATCTGTTTTAAACGTTTAATTTCAGCAAAAAAGTAAGACTCACTATCAGAAAGAGAATCAGATAATCGCATTGAAACTAATACTGGAAGTGGATGTATTTTAGCTTCTGAAGCACAAACAACTGAGCCAATTCCACCAAGCACCATATTGATTCCTAAACTTCTTAAAAAGGTACTTTTCCCCGACATATTAGAACCCGTCAGAATTACGAAAGAAAGCGGATGAAAATTAGTATCATTTCCAATTCTCGTCGCAGGATTTAATAATGGATGACTTAGGTTTTTGAATTCAATTTTATATTCAGAATTGATTTCCGGGAAAACAAAATCAGTATTATTGTAAGCTAAATTGGCAAGACTGTTTAAAGCTTCAACTTCGCCAATAATAGAAATCCAATGTTTAATTTCAGAAGAATAATTTTCTTTCCATTTTAAAAGCGCTTTTAAAACATGTAGGTTAAATAAAAACGTTCCGTTGAATAAAGTTGCGGTTACAAAATTATTGATGGTATCCATTCTGGAAAATAACTCTGAAAGCTGTTTCAAATGCTGGCTTGCTTTGGTATTCTTAAAAACAAGTTTTTTTTGTAGATCAATTAACTTTTTAGATTGGAAAGATTCATTTTCAATTTTTTCAATCAGTAAACTGTATTGTTTTATAATTTTATCGACATTATCTGCTTTTGCAATTTCCGATTGGATTCTTTTTACTGCTCTTCCTAAAACAATTAGATTGGCGATAAAAATATAGGTTAAATACGAAAGAATAATAGCTTTTGAAGTAATAAAATAAGCAGCCAAAGTTCCAAAAAACAAGGCTGGCAGAATAAATGAAAGTGCATTTAATACTTTAGGTAAAGAATTGTTTTTAAAAGAAGCCCAATAGTTTATAGCTTCATAAGATGTTTTAGAATCTTGACTGATGATACCTAAAGCTTGAAATTCTTGTCGCCAGTCCAGTTTATCTTTTAATTCCTTTACAGCTTCTTGATTTTCTAAAATTTCAGTTTCAGAAAGTGTATGCAACAAGAGATTGGCAAGTGTTTTTTTTCCAATAAATGTCGATGTTCTATTTAGATTTTGAAATAAAGAATGTTCTCCAAAAATATCTAAATCATAAGCGTAAGGATGATGAAAATCGATAAATTCCACTCCATTTTCAAAAGGCGTTTTTTCTCTTTTTAAGAAAGTAATTTCGTTTTGATTAATTTTTAGAAGCGTATCGGCAAACAGTTTCTGAAATGATAATCGCGAATGTATTTTCATTAAAAAAATAAAACCAGCAAAAGATAAAACAGCTAGAATAACATAAAGTATTTCGTCTGTTTTAATGTAATGGAACATAAAAAACAATAAAAGAAAAATACTTAACAGCCTCAAAAGGCTTATGCTGTTATATTTTTTGTTGGTTTTATGATATAGTTCTGAATAAATTTCGATTTTGTCCTGATATGCTTTCATTGTATTATTTTACTGAAATACAAATATAACTTTTAAGAGAGAAAATCGGCAGCTATTCTTGTTTAATCTTCATGCATAATCAATACAGGAATGGAAACTTCCTTAGATATTTTTTTACTGAAACTTGAATCGAAAAGACTCTCAAAGAATGATCTTTTATGAGTAATTGTAGTTAGGATGTCAATGTCTTTGTAAAGAATAAAATCGGTAATGGTCTCTTTTACATCATCACTTGGCAAAACTAAAAACTCGACATTTTCGTTGGCAAATTCTTTTTCCCATTCTTTAATGGTGGTATCAGAAACATCAGAATTAGATGTTTTTACATATAAACTTTTGACTTTAGCATCTGTTTTTTTAGCGATTTTCAAGATTTTTTTCAGTTCTTTTTTGTCTTTTTCGCGGTAACGGGTAGTAAAGCCAATTGTTTTTACTTTTTTGTATTTAGCGTCAACTGGTACGCATAGAACCGGAACTTCAACACCAGAAATTACAGAACTGGTATTAGAGCCTGTGAAGAATTTTGTCCAGTCAGAAACACCAGTGGTTCCCATGATTACAAAATCGACTTGATCTTCTTCGACTGCATTTTTAAGATTATAGATCAGATCACCATCCATCAAACGGTGTTTAATTACAATATCGTCTAATTTTCGCTCAGTGGCAATAGCACGCAATTTTGGAATTTCATCTTTGAACATTTCAAATTTTGCTAATTCAATTGAACTGTATATAGAAGCATAATTCTCTGGAAAGAACTGGCTGTCGTAAACAGGAATCTCAAATGTATGAAGCAAGATCAATTCGGCTTTTACAACTTTAGCAAATTCTAAAGCATGAACAAATGCATTTGTAGCAGCATCAGAGAAATCGGTAGGGAATAATATCTTTTTCATTTTATTGAGGATTAAGGTTTGTCTCTCAAATTTACTCATTCTCGCAATAAAACAACCTGATAATTATCAGTATTTTAACACTTAATAATTTGTTAATATTCTTTAATTTAAAGGTTTTTGAAACTAATTTGAAGGAAAGTTTGTTCTTAAGAAATTAGGGCATTTTTTTGTATTTTTGCAGCATGATAAATCAAGATTCTATAGTTGCTTTAGCTACGCCTTCTGGAGCTGGAGCTATTGCCATAATTCGAATTTCTGGAGCCGAGGCCATTTCCATTGGAAATTCGGTTTTTAAATCTATTAAAAACAAAGATTTAACGAAACAGAAAACACATACACTTCATCTGGGACATATTATTGACGGAAAGAAAACGCTTGATGAGGTTTTGGTTTCGGTATTTAAAGGGCCAAACTCCTATACAGGAGAAGATACTATTGAGATCTCTTGTCACGGATCAACTTACATTCAGCAGCAGATTATTCAGTTGTTATTGAGAAAAGGCTGTAGAATGGCTGATGCAGGAGAATTTACACTTCGTGCTTTCTTAAATGGAAAGTTAGATCTATCGCAGGCAGAAGCTGTTGCCGATTTGATTTCGTCTGATAATGAAGCTTCCCACCAAATTGCAATGCAGCAAATGCGAGGCGGATTTAGTAATGAAATTGCTAAACTTCGTGAAGAACTCTTGAATTTTGCTTCTTTAATCGAATTAGAATTGGATTTTGCAGAAGAAGATGTAGAATTTGCTGATCGAACTCAGTTTCATGAATTATTGAATAGAATTGAATTCGTTTTAAAACGCTTGATTGATTCGTTCGCCGTTGGAAATGTGATTAAAAACGGAATTCCAGTTGCCATTGTTGGAGAACCTAATGTTGGAAAGTCGACTTTGCTGAATGCCTTATTAAATGAAGAAAGAGCCATTGTTTCGGATATTGCAGGAACAACTCGTGACACCATCGAAGATGAGTTGGTCATTGGCGGCATCGGTTTTAGATTTATTGATACTGCCGGAATACGAGATACAAAAGATGTTGTAGAAAGCATAGGAATCAAAAAAACTTTCGAAAAAATAGACCAAGCGCAGGTTGTGATTTATTTATTCGACGGATTGAAATTCCAGACATCAAGTTCTGATTTTGTTTCAGAAATTGAACAAATCAAGAATAAATATCCATTAAAACCTCTTTTGATTGTAGTCAATAAAAAAGATATTTTATCTCCTGATGAAGTACAGAATATCACAAGTAAACTGGAAAATTTAAATGCAAAACTATTATTGATTTCTGCAAAAGAAAAAGTAGGAGTGGAGGATTTAAAGAATGAATTGTTATCTTTTGTCAATACTGGAGCACTTAGAAACAATGAAACAATTGTAACTAATACAAGACATTATGATTCTTTATTAAAAGCTTTAGATGAAATTCAGAAAGTAAAATTCGGTTTAGAATCAGGTCTTTCAAGTGATCTTATGGCGTTAGATATTCGCGAAGCTTTATATCAATTTGGACTTATTACTGGTCAGGTCTCAAACGACGAATTGCTGGGGAATATTTTTGCTAATTTCTGCATCGGCAAATAGAGGGCGCAAAGAAACACAAAGTAAAAACAAGAAAAAGAGCTAAAATGTTGGTAATTAACATCTTGGCTCTTTTTTTATTAAAATGTTTTTTGGAATATTTAGGTTTTGTTTTGCTAAAATTTGTACCTCATTTGTACCTCGGGTTTCGAGGTACAAACTTTGTGACAAAAAGGGATGAATTATGACACAGACCTGCAATTATGTGGGATTGGCGAAATACGGATTTCTGTTAAAGAAGTTAGCAAAAACATTTAAAGCAACCACATCGTTTGTTATGTGTCCACAGATATTTCTATTGTATATATTAGAGAAAAAAAATATTTTGGAGATGATTGCGGCAGTTGAAAGAGCTTTTAGGTAATGTAGGAAACCTAAATTTTAAAATTATGAGTTCAAACATTAGGATTACCAAAATCTGCCAGTTCTGTAATAGTGAATTTACGGCAAAAACAATCAAAACAAAATTCTGCTCCCTCGCCTGCGGGAGTAGGAGCTACAAAAAAAGGAGCAGGGAAAATAAAAAAGAGGCAGCAAGACTGCAAAGGGAATCGATTAATAATGCTGAGATTCAAAGGATTGGAGAACTTGACTTTCTCAGCATTGATGAAGCCAGTATTTTTATAGGAATAAGCAGAAGAACCCTTTACAGAGCCATATCTAGAAAAGAACTTAAAGCAGGTAAGTTTGGTTCAAGAACTTTTATCGAGCGGTCAGATATCGGTCAGTTTGTAGAAAATATGCATCAAACCTGCACATCCGAAGGATCCGAAAGGATATTTCCTGGAATTGAAAACTGCTATAGCATGTACGAAGCGCAGATAAAATTTAAGGTTTCCCCTTCGGCTTTGTATGGCATACTGAAGAGAAAAGGAATCTTGAAATACAATGAAGGCAAGTTTGTGTATGCTGCCAAGAGAGATTTAGATGAATTATTTAACATTGAGCGCCATGAGTAAAAGTATCGTAACACTTAGAAAAAAAACTATTTCTCAAGGTAGGATGTCTCTTTATTTAGATTTTTATCCTCCTGTATGGAATTTGGTAACTAACGATTATACCAGACGCGAGTTTTTAAAAATCTACGTATATCAAAAACCAGTCGATCAGTTCCAAAAAATGGCCAATACCGAAAATCTGCATACTGCAGAACTAATACGTGCAAGAAGGCAGAATGAAATCAATAAGACTGAAATTTATTCTTCATTTGAAAAAGAGCAGTTGAAGGTTCTTGCAGTGGGAAGAGAATCTTTTCTCCAATACTATAAAAATTTGGGAGAGAAAAAGATAGGCAACAATTTATCAATTTGGTCTTGTGCTATTATCCATTTTGAGGCCTTTTTAAAGGGCAGGGATTTAACATTTAAAGAGGTGACGGTTTCTTTAATTGAAGATTACAGGGATTATCTTTTAAAAGCCAAAAGTTTAAGAAAGAATAAGAAGCAGCTCTCACGCAATACTGCGTTGTCTTATTATAATAAGATTAAAACTACTTTAAAAGCAGCCTATAAAGATGATAAGCTGAAAACAGATATTAATGCAAAGATAGGATCGATAAAGGAAATGGAATCACAGCGGAATTTTATGACTATGGAAGAAACCCGTAGGCTGTTTGCAACACCGTGCCCGAAGCTGATTGTCCGAAGGATTTCGATGTTTTCGGTACTTACGGGCGTAAGGTATTCCGATATTGCCAAGCTGACCTGGTCAGAACTGCACTATATTAACGGGGATGGCCACTATATCATTTTCAGGCAGAAGAAAACAGAAGGTACGGCATCCATACCGATCTCCGATGAAGCTTTCGAACTGCTTGGCAAGAGACGGGGAGAAAACGAGAAGGTATTTAAAGATTTAAATAAGTGGGATGTTGACCGTACGCTTCCTGTTTGGGTGGCATTGTCAGGTATCAATAAGCATATTACCTTTCACTGTTTCAGGCATACTTATGCTACATTACAGCTGACGGCTGGAACTGATATTTTTACCATATCTAAAATGCTTGGTCATAAGAGTGTTAAGACAACGCAGATATATGCAAAGGTAATCGATCAGAAGAAAAGGGACGCAGCAGGCAGAATTTCTTTAGAATAAAGTTTTTTCTTTAGCAATTTTTTTAACGCTTTACCCAAATAGAGGTAAGGCGTTTTTTTTATATATTAAATGATTTTTAGATTTTTTAGAAATTATTATTCAAAAAATTGCAGGTTTTACAATAGGTTATATTTTTAGTTGGACTCTTTGGCTTTATTTTCTTGTTTTTAATTTCGAGATTTCCATTAAAGCTTCTTCTTTTGTAATTTTATTAGTTTTCGGATTTTCTAAGATTTTTTTAACGCTAATTCCAGCTATTAACCTAAGAAATGACAATATTTCGGTTGCTTGTGCTAGAGTAACATCCATTCCTTCGTCAGTTAACATTTTTAGTGCTTTTTCAGGTGTGATTTTTCCAGTATGATTTTGATTAAATTCCATTTTTTACTTTTTTATATTTTATAGTTAATGTAAATATAATCAATTGTTTATGTGATTTAAGGGAGTGGTTTATTTTGTCCTGTTGGGGGACCTCGACAGGACAAATTACAACATCATTTTTAGATGATTTGAAGAGATTGGCTTTCTATATGTAATGGTCTGTCTTCCATTGGCTTTGTAAATTTGGTTTAGATGTCCTGTTGGGGATTGATGCAAAAATTATAAAAACTAAAGTGGCTTATAGCAATAAACTAATATACAATTCTACAACTATCATCGAGGATTTGAAAAGAATGTTTTAAGTTAAGACGGAATTGTCTTTCTTTGGCTCTATGAATTAATTGATTTGTTGTTCTATTGGAGTTAAAAATTGGTTTATTTCTCAATGCTACGTAGTATATTTAGCAGTTTTTCAAGAATCACAGATTAAAATATAAGATTATTTTAATGCTGGCTGGTAGATTTTTATTGTTTAAAATACAATTTACTGATAAACTTGTAAGTATATGTAGTTTACATTTAGCATGTTGCGTATCTAATAATTTCCTAAATTTTACGTTTTAAATAATAATGATTTCCCCGTAAAATCTACCTGCTTATGCCTGTAGTTTATCTGTACATACGAGTTAGTACCGATGAGCAGGCTGTAAAAGGATATTCCCAGCGCAGCCAGTTAGAACGGCTTGTGCATTACTGTAAATATAACAGTCTCGTTATTACTGAAACGATTCTTGAGGATTTTTCGGCTAAAACATTTAACCGTCCGGCTTGGAATAAATTAATGACTAAGATCAAATATCTTAAAAATTCTCCTGCAACTATTCTTTTTACATACTGGGACAGATTTAGCCGTAATATCACAGATGCC
This sequence comes from Flavobacterium panacagri, assembly GCF_030378165.1. Taxonomy (NCBI): domain Bacteria; kingdom Pseudomonadati; phylum Bacteroidota; class Flavobacteriia; order Flavobacteriales; family Flavobacteriaceae; genus Flavobacterium; species Flavobacterium panacagri. The sequence goes on along the minus strand of NZ_CP119766.1, from coordinate 4,623,926 downwards.
TACATAATGCTTGAGAAACTTCAAAAATTAGGAGTATCGCTCCAAGCCATAGATCAGCCGATTGATTTTTCCATACCTGAAAGCAAGATAATACTTGCCGTATATCTGGCAACATCTGAAGTTGAAAATGATAAAAAAAGCCGGAACGTAAGTTTAGGTCTTCAGAAAGCTAGGCTGGAAGGCCGCTGGATTAATAAGGCTCCTTTAGGATATAGGAATAAAATAACAGCAGATGGTAAAAAGTATATTGCTGCATATGCTCCTGAAGCTTTTATAATTAGGGAAGTATTTGAAGAAATAATTAAGGCAAAAAGAGTTACACTGTCAGAAATATATAAAGAAGCTTTGGCTAAAGGCTTAAAATGCAGCAGAAGTGCCTTTTACATTTTAGTGCGAAATCCTATTTATTGCGGTCAGATCAAAATCCCTGAAACCGGAAATGAAAAGAGCAGGATTATTGACGGACTGCATACAGGAATTGTATCTGTGGCACTTTTTGAACAAGTACAAAAAAATTTGGGAAATATGAGAAACTCAAGACTTGTTAAAAAGAAAAGAGTTCTTAATGAAAACTATTTATTAAGGGGAATTCTGCTGTGCCCTGATTGCGGAAAAACACTAACAGGAAGTTCTTCACAGGGAAGGAGCAGGAAATACTATTACTATCATTGTACCGGAAAATGTAAATATAGAATCAGAGCTGACTATATTAATGCAGGTTTCCAGCTGTTTCTTAAAGATATCAAGATTGATGTCTCTTTCTCTAAAAGAGCCAATGATTTAATGAAAAAGATTGATAAGGGAAGACAGCAGGACTATCAAATTAAAAAGCATGAGATTGGAAAAGCAATGGACAAATCAATTGACAGAAGCTTAAATGCACATAAGCTTTTTTCAGAAGGAAAAATTGATTATGATGATTATTTTCTGATCAAGGAAAACTGTAAAGCTTATTTGAAAAAATATGCTTCGGAATTACGCGAGCTGGCTTTAAAAGCAGGGGCAGGGATTTATTTAAAGAATGCAGAGGATAATATATTCTGTCGTTTAGCAGAGGTTTATGAACTGTCAGATGTATTAATGAAACAAAGAATTGCTAGATTGTTTTTTACTGAGAAAGTAATAGTGCATGAAAATATTCTGAATATGCTACCAGAATATATAAAAGAAATATTTGGGATGAAATTAATTAAAAATAACTCAAAAAATGAGAAAGATTTAACTGATGATGAGTTGATAAACCATTTTTTTAGTGAGATTGCATTAATAGCTTTTGAACAGGAGTTGAAAACAATTTAAGAATGTAGAACTTTTGTATCTATTCTATTATTGGTGTCTAATAATGTTAAGTATCGAACTCAAAATTTAATCAAACAAATAACGCCAATTGAATTCAATTGACGCCATTTGTTGTGTAACTTATACAATACAAATTTTACTGTTAGATTAAAAAAAAATGAGATATTTAGAGTTAATTTGCTAGATCGTTATTTTTAATTTTTATTCAAAAACGGTTTATTTGCATTATGAGAGAAAACTATATGTTTATGTTCAAAAAATTTAATTTTCAATTACATATGACTCGAATTTTTAAGTATACGCTCTTCACAATCCTTTGAATTCGATTCTGTCATTTCAGGTTTTTCATCCCAATCACCCCAGTCTCCTTTGTACATTTTAACACATACTAAGTCATTATTATCATCTGAGTAAATTATCGTATTCGAAATACGGCAATAGCTTTTGCCATAATCTTTTTTTGAATTTTCCATTATACTAATTTTTAGAATTAATTCTTCAGATTTTAATTCCGAAGAATAATTGGTTTTAGATTTTAATTGATAAGTAAGGTTTTAACATGTTGGTTTTGTTTAGTTTATGAGAATTGTAAAGAGCACAAAGTTAAAACAGCATTAAGCATTCGTTTATATAATTTTAGTTTGGATTTATATAATTCCCATAAGCGCAAGCATTTTATCTATTGAAATAATGTAACTTTCTTTTTAAAAACCTATTTTCTATTACATCTTAAAATCAAACATGGTAATTATAAAACATTTGGCTTGAAGTTATGTAAATTGAAAATTTTATTCTTATGATATTAATAGGATTCTCCGTTCTAAGTTCCGTAATAGAATTTTGGACTGAAAAGAAAACACAGAAATCAATAGTAGGAAAAGAAATGAAGCAGAAATAAAACTTATAATACAAACCCGTCTATTTACAGACGGGTTTTATTTTACTTTATTTAAAGATTACGATCAGGTATTATACCTTCTTCATCATCTAAATTTCCTAGATCTTCATTATCTAATTCTTCCTCTCCAAGGTCTTCATTATCAAATTCGTCGTCTAGCTCATCAGTTTCTGAATCTTCTTTGCTAAACTCGTCCGAGTCTGTTTGTTCATTTCCCAGGTTTTCATTATCGAAATTTTCTTTTCCAAATTCCTGACTCTCCAAATCGTTGCCATAATCTGGTTCAGCATTATCTGATATAGTATGATCTGGTGGTGTATCAATATCTGGATCTTGATATCGTTCGTTATTTTGAAAATTCTGATCTTCCAGATTGTAATTTTCTGTTTCTTCTAAATTCATAATACAATTTTTAAAAGTTATTTTTTAGTTGAACCTGATTCCTTTTTCGAATCCGAAGCAGATTTTGAACCGCCTTTTGAAGGAGTTTCTTTTTTATCAGTTTGTTTATCTGATGTCTTAGCACTATCAGTGCTTTTTTTAGTGTTTGAAGTTGCCATGATATATTTTTTAATTTGTTAATAAGCCAAATGTACATGGACTACAATTCATAATTTTACATATAATGGTACTTCTAATTGTATAATTAACAGCTGATTACTTTTTTAAATAAAAAAAACACCTGTATTTATACAGGTGTTTTCAAGTAAAAAATAATAAACGAGAAATAGTATATTTTTTATTCTGCTGCAACAATGTTTACTAAATTGAGTGCAACGTCATTTAGCAGACAATCAGCTTCTTTCTCCTCCGCAAGAGTCTGTGTTAATAATTTTGCAGCATCATTTTCGCCAATTGCTTTTGCAAAAGCCACCAAAGTTCCGTAAGTAGCAATTTCATAATGTTCGATTTTTTGAGAAGCGGCTATAATTCCGGCATCTCTAACAGCTCCAGGAGTTGTTTCTAAAAGAATACTGTCTCCTTCTTTTAATAATCCTGCCATAGCTTCGCATTTTTTGCCTTCTGCTTTTTCTCCTAATAAATCAAAAACCTGTTCCAGTCTTGCTACTTGGTTTTTAGTTATAGAAAGATGTTCTAAAATAGCTCCCGAAAGCCCCGCAGCTGAAGCATTATCAGCCATTTTTGGTAAAGCACTCACCAAAGCATTTTCTGCCCAGTAAATATCTTTTAAACTGTCAATAAATAAACCTTTCAAATCTGTAGCAGCATCTGGTGCCGGTGCTACAATATTTTTTGAATTGTTTTTTATATCTTTAGACTGACTCTCTTTTGGTTGTGCAGCGTTAGTCTGACCTTGTTTTTCTGAATTTTTCATTTTTTATTTTTTTGAAATTAATTGTATAAGTTTGGTTCGCGCTGCCAAAAACGGTGTTTAGTCATTGCAGTAATAAATTCCTGAGCAAATGATTCTCTGGCAATTTCGCGGGTTACAATAACGCCTTCATCGTCATTTGTAATTTTTCCAGCAAATGGGGCGGCGCTTATTATTTCTGAAGCCTCGCCGTCGGCACCTATCACTTTACAATGCTTATAAGCATCGTTTAAGTATTCAAGAGCATCATCATTTTCTGCCAAAGCATTCAATCCTAAACCATGAGGAATATAAACAGCATCAAACAATACAGATGAAGCGGTAAGGAAACTAAATTCAGCCGAAATCGCTCCTTCAGTATCTGTAGCAACAGTACCTAAATGTGGTGCAATAACACAGCCTTTGGCGCCCGCTTTTTTCAATGCATTTTTGATGTTCATCACCGAAGCTTCAGAAACACCGTCAGAAACTAGAATCGCCACTTTTCTAGATTCGATAGTTGGCGAATTGGTTGGATTATTCACCATACTTAGAGCTTGAGAAGATTGTACCGAAGACGGAACGGTTTGTGGTTCCTGTGTTCCTGCTTCTTCCGTTTCTGGTGATACGCCTTTATTAATAGGAGTTTCTAAAGTGGATGGTACAGTTGCACCAAGACCTTGTGCTACTTTTTGGGCAAGTTCTGTATCCACCTGAGATAATAAGCCGATCATTCTAACTCTAATAGCGGTGGTTTCTACTTTCCCGAGTTCAAATCGTAATGCTTTTACGATATGACTTTTTTCTTCGGGTGTCTGGCTGTTAAAAAATAGTTTTGCCTGGCCGAAATGATCATTAAAACTTTCGCTTCTGGCTCTTACTTTATGAGAATCAACACGTTCGTTAAAACTTGAAAATCCGCCTTCAGCAATTTTTGCTTGATAAGGACATCCGCCGCCAAGTGAGTTTGGAGAATAACTTACGCGACCTTTATTAATTTCCTGACGCATATGTCCGTCGCGCTGATTGTTGTGAACGGGAGCAACGCTTCTGTTAATTGGAATTTCATGAAAATTCGGACTACCTAATCTTGATAATTGTGTATCGGTATAAGAGAATAATCTTCCTTGTAAAAGCGGATCATTAGAAAAATCAATTCCTGGAACCACATGACCTGGATGAAAAGCAATTTGTTCTGTCTCTGCAAAGAAATTTTCAGGGTTTTTGTTCAAAACCATTCTTCCCACAATGGTTACAGGAACTAATTCTTCGGGAACAATTTTCGTTGGGTCCAAAAGATCAAAATCATATTTATGTTCGTCTTCAGCTGGAATTATTTGAACGCCTAATTCCCATTCTGGAAAATTTCCTGATTCAATAGCTTCCCATAAATCTTGTCTGTGAAAATCAGGATTTTTTCCTGAAATTTTCTGTGCTTCATCCCAAGCAACGGCATGTGTTCCTAATTTGGGTTTAAAGTGAAATTTTACAAATACTGATTCTTCTTGAGCATTTACCAGTCTGAAAGTATGAACGCCAAAACCTTCCATCATTCTATAACTTCTCGGAATTGCACGATCAGACATTACCCACATTATCATGTGCATAGATTCTGGCATCAACGAAATAAAATCCCAAAAAGTATCGTGAGCCGATGCTGCCTGAGGCATTTCGTTATGCGGTTCTGGTTTTACAGCATGAATAAGATCCGGAAATTTTGAAGCATCCTGAATAAAAAATACGGGAATGTTATTCGCTACTAAATCATAAATTCCTTCCTGCGTATAAAATTTTACGGCAAATCCTCTGGCATCTCTTGCAAGGTCTGTAGAACCTCTTGATCCGGCAACGGTAGAAAACCTGGTAAATACAGGTGTAATTAATCCTTTTTCCTGTAAGAAACCAGCTTTGGTTAATTCAGGAATTGGGTTCGTAACTTCAAAGAAACCATGTGCGCCAGAACCACGTGCGTGAACAATTCTTTCTGGAATTCTTTCGTGATCAAAATGCGTAATTTTTTCCCTTAAAATAAAATCTTCTAATAATGAGGGACCGCGATCACCGGCTTTAAGTGAATTGTTATCGTCATTAATTCGAACGCCCTGATCTGTTGTTAAAAATTTGTTTGTTCCATCGGAGGTGTTGATGGATAAATCGCGTTGTTTTTCGTCTTGAAAATTTTTCATGGTGTTTCTTAAATTAGTTAAAACTTAAAAATAATTACAGTCTATCTTTCAGATTTATAAGTAGTTGCTGACCGTAATTTATCAAGTGATCCAAATTTAAATTTTTAACAGATGCGTTTTTTATAAGATTATCTCTCATTATTCTACAATTGCCACAAAATGCCTCAAAAAAAATCTCCATTTCTGGAGATTTGATATTTTGAACTTTGATTTTTTTTACGAGGGAAGATAAATATATACAATAGTTCCTTTGTTGGGCTCGCTTGAAATTTTGATAAATCCTTTATGATTATAAACAATTTTCTGAACAAGCGTTAATCCAAGTCCGCTTCCATATTGATCATCATTCTGAAGTTTGTAAAATGGATCAAAAATGAGTGTTTCAAAATTCTTGCTAAAACCAATTCCGTTATCACTAATAAAGAGTTTTATGTAATTGATATCAGGATTTGCCCCAAAATCAATTATTTCTTCGGCAGAAACATTTTCGACTCCAATTGTAATTTCTGGCACACTGGTTTGTTTGGAGTATTTGATAGAGTTGGATATCAAATGAGTAAAAAGTTGCTGCAATTGTAAAGGAATAATGCGTAGAGTTGGCAAAGTTGTTATGTTGATTACAGCTTTCTGTTCGCTTTTTAGGGTCTTTATATCATTAATTGTTTTTTTTAAAAGCAGATTTAAATCTGTTTTTTTGAATTCTTTCTGCACAAAATTTATTTTAGAATAATCAATTACATCTTCAATAAGCTTATTCATATTTACAGCTGAACTTAGTAAGCGACTTAAATTATGTCTGCCGTTTTCGGTTAACGCTTTTTCGCCGTCCAGTACTTTTTTGCCAAACATATACATTTTACGAATCGGTTCCAGTAAACTTTCGCTTGCTGCGGCAGTAAACGATTCTAATTGTTTATTATAGGCTTGAAGTTCAGAATTTTTCATTTTTAAAGATTCATGGCTTTGTTCTAAATCCGTAATATCTTCAAGCGCTAATAAGATCATTCCGTCTGGATTTGAATTGACGATCGGAGAGGCGTTGATCAATATTGTTTTTTTTCCAATACCATCAAAATCAAATTGTATTTTGAAATTTTCTACCATATCCTTTTGACTTGTTTTTTTTAATACAGATTCTTTAAAGGCAGGAATATTCCAATGCGAATTTCCAATCTCCAAAATAGATAAACCTTCGATTTGTTCTTCTGTAGTTTTGAAATAGGCATAAAAAGAAGGATTGGCACTTTTGATGGTAAAATTTTTATCAATAATGATTAAAGGTTCTCTAATCGTTTTTACAATCGATTCATAAAAGTTGCGCATAGTGGCGAGTTCTTCTCTGCGGTCTTTCAATTCATCATTAATACAAGATAATTCCTGATTATTAGATTGAAGTTCAATAGTCGAGCTTTCAAGCTGATAATTCATGATTTGTAATTCCTCGGTGCTGCTCAATAGTTCTTCGTTGGAAGTCTGGAGTTCTTCAAAATAAATCTGCTGTTCTTCGGTTACTTTTTTAAAATCGCCTCTAAGCTGTGTCAATTCTTTTTCGAGCTGTGACGTATGTTCTGGATTTAATTTTCCAGTTTGTTCATTCTTATGATTATTAGTTCTTTTGCAGAATATAATCAGCAGCAGTTCAGTGTGGTTTGGAAGATAAATTACTTCAAATGAAGCTAAAGAAGGCTGTTTTTTAACTTCGGTAAATTCTCCTGAAAAATTCTTTTTCTCATTACGGGCTTTTAGAATATAATTTCGAAGTTCAAATTCGACCTCATTTCGTACCATATTGAGAATGTTAAAACTCGGTTTTCCTGATGCGGGCTGCAAGAACGGGCTTGTATCGCCATGAAAATGGACAATTTCAAGCTCTTCATTAATTATTACTGCAGCAGGAGAAAATTGTTCTAGTAGAATATCTGAAGCAATTTTTCTGTAGTCTTTTTCGTTAGGAACATTTTCCTGAATCTCTTTTGTAAAGGGATTTGTAATGAAATCAGAACGGAAGACTTGATTATGGTCAAGTTGCAAAACTGTTTTACGGGTATATATTTTTTCGGCTTTATCAATCGCAGTAAATAAGTGCGGCACGTGATGCGCCCATTCTGATTTACCCAGAAATAAAATTCCTTTATCGCGAAGTGCGTAATGAAATGTTCCTAAAACCTGATTTTGCAAATCGTTATCGAAGTAGATCAGTACATTTCGGCAGGAAATAAAATCAATTTTTGCAAAAGGAGCATCTTTTGTTAAATCATGAACCGCAAAAACGCACATATCCCGAATTACTTTATTGACATGAAAACTGTTGTTTCTTTTTATAAAGTATTTTTCTAATCTGTTTTCGCTGATATTTTTTACGTCTTGCTGTGTATAAATTCCTGCACGCGCTTTAGAAATGCATTTTTCAGATAAATCGGAGGCAATGATCTGCACTTTTATTTCTAGTCTGTTTATTTTCTCCAAATAATCGTGAATGCAGATAGCGATTGAATAGACTTCTTCGCCAGTTGAGCATCCCGCAGACCAGATTCTAAGCACAGGAATTGTTAAGTTTTCAATCAGCGAAGGAAATGTATTTTCGCATAAATTATCAAAAGCCTGCTGATCTCTAAAAAAGTAAGTTACAGGTATGAGTATATCATTAAATAAAAAATCCTGTTCATTACTATTGGTTTTCAATAAACTCAAATATTTTTCAGTGGTTTCTTGTTTGGTTACCACCATTCTTTTGGCAATTCTTCTTCGCAGGGTTGTATGTTTATAATGCTGAAAACCGGTACCTGTTTTTTGCAGTAATATCGAAATAATTTCTTCAAATAATTCCTGTTCATCTGAAGTGTTTTCTTTGTCCTCGTAAGAATGAGTAACTAATTTACTTTCGTGGATTTGAAGTAACTTTTCACTAACATCAGACGCAGATACAAAATAATCGATGTATTCTGATGTAACTGCATTTTGTGTAAAACCTCCTTTGGTAAGCACAGCAATTGTCGAACCGCCTGCTTCTTTAAGTTTTTTAAGTCCTGTAGATCCATCAGAAGGTGTCCAAGTAAGCATTAAACCTACAGAATAACTTTGATAGGCATGACCGATAGACTCAAAAAACGTATCCAGACAATTATTTACTTTACTGCTTCTAATGGTGGGTTTTAGCTGCAGTAATCCGTTTTCTAAGACCAAAAGATTATTTTCAGGAACAATATAAATATTGTTGGGCTTTATATTGATGTCGTGAACAATTTCAATCACGGGTATTTTTGCATTTGACAAAAGTATTTCTGCAAGATTACTGGATTGTGAGGAAGACAAATCTTCAAAAATAATATAAGCCATTCCTCTATCTGCTGGAAAATCAGAAATTATATTTTTTAATAAATCAATTTCTTTTGCAGCAGTTCCAATTGCTACGACGGGAAATTGATAATTTAAAGCTGTTTTTAGTATTGATTCATTTGTATTCATTTTTTATGAGGGTTTATGGTAATCCTATAATTTAAATGTTTGTTAGTGTAAATAACAGATAAACAAAATAGTAAAATTTGCAATGAAACAAATTGTATTGTTTTGAAAATCAAATTATTAATTAAAAATAGAAAATGATGAGAAATTTAATTATCAGCTTTTGTATGATCTTCTTTTTTGGATTTGCATCAGCGCAGGAAACTCCTGCTAAGAAAAAACAGAGTACTGATACTATTCAAGCCAAGAAAAGTAAACATACATCTACTCAAAAAAGCTCTAATACAAGAAAAGGCGACACAGTTTACAAACAGCGTTCTGAGCAAAAAAAAGGGAAAACGGTAAAGCCGAAAGGAAATTCGACTCCGCAAAGTAAAGATTCAATTACTGGCAAAAGATCCTAAAGTATAATTATTTTAATTTAAAGTCTATTTTATCAATTTAAGTAGACTTTAAATCTCTTTACTTTATTGTATTTAATCTAACTGCTGTTATAGTTTGCTGTAATACACACTCTGGACTAATTTATCAGGCGATTAAGGCATTACTATAAGAAAGTAAAAGCTTAATAATAAAATAATTCAATTTCATTAGCTGTAAAAATAGAGCAGTTTACTGGTTTAATTTTGTATAATTACAAAAACGACTTTCATAATTCCCATGAAGTTAATTGTAAGATAATTATATTAATATTCATTTCGCAACGGTTTGTATTTATCGTTAGGGTTTAAGGTTAAAAAGCTCTCATAAATAAGAATTTAACTCTATGATGTTTGTCATTTTATTGCAGTCATAACCTTAATTATATAATTTACTATTTGAATCATATAAGCTACAAGACAAATCGTTATTGATATTTGTAATTAATAGCAGTTATCATTCTCACAACATTTTATTCGGTAATAGTTTGGATGTTTCAGAATTCCTAAGAGTAAATATAAAATCAAAAATGAAATGGATATTAAAAATACTAAAAAACGCATAGCAATTTTGGGAGGAGGTCCGAGCGGGCTTTTTATTTATAAGCGATTGGTAGAATCTGGCTCTAATGATTTTGAGATTACAATTTTTGAGCGAAAAAAAGAGCTTGGTTCAGGGATGCCTTACAGTACCGAAGGTTCCAGTATGGAGCATATCACTAATGTATCCGATAATGAAGTACCGCACATTGTATCTACCATGTCGGAGTGGATCTATAACGCACCTGCGGACTTACTGAAAACATTTAATATTAAACCAGATCAATTTAACGAATACAAAGTCGTGCCGAGACTGCTATTTGGGAGCTATCTTTCTGCACAGTTCGACATTTTATGCAAAGCTGGAACGGAAGCTGGGATTAGCACTACCGTACATTTTGAAAGTACAGTTACTGACGTGAATTATGACGTAAAAAATGAAGTGGTAAAAGTTGAAACTAGTAATGAAAGTATTTATGAATTTGACTACGCTGTTATCTGCACTGGACACAAGTGGCCAATTCGGTATGAAGGTAAAGTTGCAGGCTATTATGATGCTCCATATCCACCTGTAAAACTGGCAAAGCATTTTAATCATCCTATTGCAATAAAAGGTTCTTCTTTAACTGCTATTGATGCCATAAGAACTCTGGCAAGAAATAACGGTTCATTTGAAAAAGGATCTGACGATGCTCTTTATTTCAAATTAAATCCTGAAAGTGCTGATTTTAGAATAATGATGCACTCCAGAAGTGGTATGCTTCCTGCGGTTCGTTTTCATTTAGAAGATTCACATCTTTCGAATGACTCTTTGTTAACTAAGGAAGAAATAGAGCAGCACAGAAAAGGTAATAATGGTTTTTTATCGCTTGATTTTATTTTTGAAAAGGATTTCAAAGATATATTCCGCGCAAAAGATCCTGAATTTTATCAGCGGATCAAGGATTTTTCAATTGAAGATTTTGTAGCTGATATGATGGAACTGCGGGAACGTCTTGATCCTTTTCAGCTTCTAAAAGCCGAATATGTGCAGGCTGAGAAATCTATTAAAAGGCAGGAATCTATTTATTGGAAAGAAATGCTGGCTGTTTTGAGTTTTGCAATGAATCATCCTGCCAAATATTTTTCGGCAGAAGATATGCTGCGGCTTCAAAAAGTGCTGATGCCTCTTATTTCCATAGTAATTGCATTTGTTCCCCAAAAATCATGTGAAGAATTATTGGCTCTTCATCAAGCTGGAATATTAGATCTGGTTTCTGTCGGAGATGACAGCACAGTTGAACCGCAGAATGGAGGAGGAGTATTTTACAATTTTAAAGATAGTGGCAGTAATGATCGTTCAGTATTTTACAAAACATTTATAGATTGTGTCGGACAGCCGCATTTATCCTATGAAGATTTTCCGTTCAATACTCTGCTGGAGCAGAAAGCTATTAGTCCAGCACGTTTAAAATTTAAATCATCTGAGGCAGGTCATACCGCATTTACAGCAGATCCAGATAAGGTAGATCAAGATGAATACGGAGACTTTTTTCTTAAAGTATCAGGAATAGCCATAAATGATAATTTTCAAATTATAGACCAATACGGCGCTTATAATAAAAATGTATACATCATGGCCGTGCCTTATATTGGTGGTTTAAATCCGGATTATTCCGGACTGGATTTTTGTGAAGCAGCTTCTCTGCGAATAGTAAAAGATATTTTGCAAAATTAACTTGCTCATTTTTTTCCCTCGAGTATCAAGGGATAATTTGTTTTTTATAAGCTCGCAATACTTTTAATAACCAGCTTGGCTGCTTCATCAATGTAGTTAGTATGTGTCGGACTGAGATACGACTGGTTCTTGTTCAGTCCCTGCGGCGCTTTCGATTTGAGATTTTATAACGTCCTTATATTTAGCAAGTCCAATGCCAATAATAGTGACGGCTAAACTTTCCAATATAGAACCTGCCTTCGAATGCCCGTTTTTATTTAAGTAAGATGATAATGTAAAGCGCCAACAGATCCAAATAGAATCAGTTCTCCTGGCACGTCACAAATTACAAATTTTCACAGTTTGAATTAAAGAATTAAGGCTGGGAGATTTTTAATGGATTAATTGTCTTAAATTAGTAAGAGAGTATTCAGAAGAATACTGAAATTTAAATAAGAAATAATGTATAAACACACCATTATATTCAAAACAGGGCAGTTAATACTTCCCGAGAAAACAGACCTCCATTTTGTTATGGATCTGCTTCACATTGGCCAGCTAGAACTCAACTATATAGGTGCTGCGGCCGCTGTGGATAATAAAAATGCTGAACAAGCTTCGCTTCTGGTATTCCATTTTAATACAGAACAGGAACTGGATTACAGCATGCAGGAATCTGAAATTAACCACCTGCTGTCGGAGCTTCTCAAAAAGGAAAATCCAGAAATAAGCACAGACAGTAATGATATAAATGTGAAGTTTTAAAAAATTGCATTCATGAAAGAAGAGCTGATAAAAAAAGAATATACCCAAGAACTTGAAAACCTAATCAATGAAAAGAGAATAAAACTCGACAGACTAACTGGTTTTGAAAAGCAACAGGCTACTTATAAGCATCTGATTGAGATAGATGAATTTGTTATACTGGCAAACAGGCGGCTTAATGAAATTATAACCGTACATGAGCTAGTCCTTCGAAGCGAAAAGCAGTATCAAGATTTTATGCATTATATCACGCCGGCTGCAGAGGAAATCTACAGGAAGTATTACCAGGGACTAATATGAAACCTTGCTCATTTGACAGCGTAAAGATGTCGAATTTGAATGAGGGTTTCATCGCGTAACTTTAATTAAATCTCTCCTGCATATTACGTGACTGAAAATTTCATCATTCCAATCCTCTGTCAACAATCAAGAACATTCTCTTTTTTAGATTTTTATGAACAAGTTTACAATAGTTGAGTACGAAGACGATGGTATCTTTAGTTACCCACATAGCATTTTTTTGATTAATAAAGCTTTGAGTCTAAAATTCGTATGTTGAATATTTTGCTAATTTTCTATTTAACGAATACTTAATTTCTACTATATTTTTTGATGTTCGAATCCTGTTAAGTTATCGAAGGGTAAATCAACTATTTGCGCAATTTTTTATATAAATATATACGCTGATGCAATTTACTATTATTTTAAAGAATAAAAATAAATGCATAAATGATTCCAAGACAGCGTATTTATTGAGCTTAAATAAAAAATGGCGCCAATTGTCTTCAATTGGCGCCATCTGGCTGAGTGACGGGGACAGGACAAATTACAACATCATTTTTGGATGATTTGAAGAAATTGGCTTATTTTTCGATTGATTTGTAAGATAATTGGTTTAGTTTTTTATTTTGAAGAGGTTTGTATGTATCGTAAAGGTTTAATGTTAAAAAACGTTAAAAAATGTGATTTCGTTAATTCAATAAATGAAGCTACTAATATAATTGTAAATGAGACTACATAACTTAGTATTTAAATGGATAATTTAAGTAAGTTTTTAGCAAAATTAAATAATAGTTTTGAGATTATTAATGTCAAAATTTGATACTTATTTCTGCTGATTTTGATGAAAATAAAAATATATCTTCCTCTTAATAATTGTTCTTCCACAGAAGCTAAAAATTGATTTATTTCCATACTGTACTTATGGCAGTTTCTGATGCATTGTATGCAATTGGAGGAAAATGGAAATTGATGATTATTATTGCAATGGCCAGAGGAAATAAAAGATTTACAGAAATTCAAAGACAGGTTACAGGTATTTCTGCAAGGGTTCTTTCGAGTGAGCTTAAAGAATTAGAGCAAAACGGTTTCCTGCTTAAAAAAGTAGCAGTGGGGTATCCTGTAAGTATCGAATATGAACTTCTTCCTTACAGCCAGACTTTAGAAGAAGTTGTAGGAGCCATGACAAAATGGGGGATACAGCATAGAGAAAAAATACGAAATGAAAGTAAATCCAAATAGATGCAATGAAAAAGGGAACGAGAATTCAATTGAACGCTCTTTCCCTTTGAAGTTTTTAATGAATAAAATTAATTAAGCTTTTCAATCTTAGAGAGGGCTTATGATTTTTTACTGATCAAATTTAAAATATTATAAGGTTTATTATCAGTTAAATGCATGAGTAAAGTCTTCTAATAGATCGTTGATGTCTTCAATTCCAACCGACAATCGAATTAACGAATCTTCAATACCCATTTCTTTTCTGCGATCAGCACCAAGTTCATGAAAAATAGTCTTGGCTACAGGAATGGCAAGACTTCTGGTATCGCCTAAGTTACTTGATTTAATAACAACTTTTAATCGATTTAGAAATGTAACGGCATCAATTTTATCATCTAATTCAAAACTCATTAATCCGCCATATCCATTAAAAAGCTCCGAAGCGATTTTATGCTGCGGATGATCAGCTAAACCAGGATAATTAACTTTTTTTACCAGTAAATGTTCATTAAGAAAATTTGCCAGCAGTAAGGCATTGCTGCTAGTTCTTTCCAGCCTTAAAGCTAAAGTTTCGGCTCCTACTGAAATGCTGTGTGCTGCTTCAGGAGATAAAGTACCTCCGCCATCACGTAATCCTCTTTTTCTGATCTGGGTAATACCAAGCATCTCAGGTTTAATCTGGCCGCGTAAAATTGCTGCAATGTTTGGGAAACCAGCCCAATCATACAAACCTGTATCTGTAACACTGCCGCCGAGTGCATTGCCATGACCGCCTATGTATTTAGTTAAAGAGTTAATAACAAGACTCGCTTTAACATTAATGGGTTTAAAAAGATAAGGCGAAGTCATCGTGTTATCTACAACGTAAATGATTTTATTTTCGGAACAGAAATTACCAATTTCATCGAGCTGGGCTATCTGGGTAGCAGGATTTGCAATCGTTTCCACAAATACCATTTTTGTATTTGATGTATGCTCTTTTTGGATGTTCTCTACACTGGTAGCATCTACATAAGATATTTGAACGCCAATTTCACTAAGAGTCTGCATAATACTTCGTGAATTCCCAAATAAGTAAGAACTTGCAATGATATGATCATCCTTTTTTAAAAGTGATACAATTGTGGCTGTGATGGCAGCCATACCAGTAGAGAAGGCTACAGTAGACATTCCATTTTCCATTTGTGTTAATTTGTGCTCTAAAGCAGCTACTGTTGGATTGCCCTGTCTTGAATAAGCATATCCTTTTGTTTTATTCTGAAAAACATCAATTAGTCCATTCACATCTTCATAACCCCAGGTCACAGCAGTATGTACAGGTTGGTGTAATGCGCCAAATTCCGGTTTTAATAGCCGGTCTGAGTGTAATATTGTGGTAGTAAATCCTTTTTTAGTATCCATTTTCTTATCCATGCTATAGAGCATTGTCTTAATGTCATTAATTATTTTAAAAATTGGTATATAGCTGGAATATTCATCAGCTAATACATTGCTAAAATAGCGGATAAAAATGGTCAATCAAAGAAGAGAAACCATACTGGCTGAAAAATTATTATTTTCTGACAGTTGGAAACGGCTGAATTAATTTCCCCATAATTGAATCGTTTATTTTCTTATGCTGACATTTTATAAAAATTAAATTAGTGTTAATTTTAATTTTTAAAATATACTTTTTAGTATATTTGTACCCTAATTAATTTACAATGCTTAGTAAAGCTGAAAGAACTAAACAATTTATACTTGAAACTGCGGTACCGCTTTATAATGAAAAGGGGATATCGGGAGTGAATATTGATGATGTTCTCGAAGCTACAAAACTAACAAAAGGATGTCTTTACGGTCATTTTGAAAATAAAGAAGATTTATCTGAGCAGGTTATAGATTTATCTTTAAAAATGGTTTCGGACAGAATCAGAGCGGCAGTCTATCAAGCCAAAACAATAAAAGGTAAAGTGTTTGCATTTTTAGATTTCTACAAGAACCCAATTGATACTTATATTTCTGGAGGTTGCCCTATATTTAATACAGCAGTAGAAGCAGATGACAATTATCCTCTTATAAAAGAAAAAGTAGCCAAAGTATTTAAGAGCGGCCAGCAGGAATTAACGGCTCTGCTGCAGGAAGGAATCAATACGGGTGAATTTTCAAGTAAACTTGATCCTGCGGTCTTTGCATTTAAATTCACGGCTTCAGTTGAAGGCGGTATTGTAATGTGCAGAGTTATGGGGACAGCAAAACCAATGCAGGGACTTGTGAAAAGCCTAAAATCTGAATTAGAACAATACGTCTTATAATTTTTTTTTGATTAAAAATATACCAAAAAGTTTATTTTAAAATATACTAAAAAGTCTAAAAATAGAATTTATTAATTTGATAACTAAAGAATAAAAAATAATTTAAATAGAAATAAAAATGAAAACAACAGGGAATACAATATTCATAAGCGGCGGAAGTGCCGGAATAGGATTGGCAATTGCCAAAAAATTAAGCAAGTCAGGCAATAAAATAATAATTAATGGACGCAGTGAAGAACGTCTGCAAAATGCTTTAAAACAATTGGATAATGCAGCGGCTATACAAGGCGATTTATCTCTAGAAGCCGATAGAATTCGAATTGCAAAACAATTAAAAGAAGATTACCCAGAATTAAATTTAATCATTAACAATGCTGGGGCAGCGTTTAGTTATCTTTTGAATGAAACTTTAAATGCTCACGAAAAAGCTGCTATAGAAATGAATACCAATTATTTTAGTGTAATTCATTTCACTGAGCTTTTATTACCGCACTTATTGCAAAAAACAGAATCTGCGGTTGTTAACATTTCTTCTATTGCCGTATTTGGAAGCCATAAATTACTTCCAACTTATGGAGCAACCAAAGCGGCATTGCACAGTTATACTGTCGCACTGCGATCTACTTATGAAGAAGAGAAAAATCTTCAAATCTATGAAGTCTATCCGCCATTAGTAAATACTGAATTTTCAGCTGAGATAGGAGGAGCAAACGGTATTTCGCCAGATGAAGTTGCAGATGAATTGTTTTTAGCTCTTGAAAAAAATCAGATTGATGTTCTGGTAGGTGATTCTAAACAATTCTTTAAATAAAGCATTATGAACATAAAAGGCAAAACGATATTGATTACCGGAGGAGCTTCTGGTATTGGGTTTGAAGCGGCAAAACAGTTTTTGGCAATTGGTGCTAAAGTAATCATTACGGGAAGAAATCAAGCCAAATTGGATGCCGCTAAAAAAGCATATCCTGCGATCACAGCAATACAAAGCGATGCGGCAAATAAAGAAGATGCAAAATTTCTTTTTAATAAAGTAAAAGAATTGGGCGGTATTGATATTCTATATAATAATGCCGCCGTACTTGTACCGCCATCTAATTTAGGTATCCCAAATGACAAACATATTGATGGTGCAGCTTACGAAATGGAAGTTAATTATATTGGGGTTATAAGACTTAACAACCTGTTTATGGACATGCTGCAATCAAGAAAAGATTCAGCGATAATAAACACAACATCAATATTGAGTCAGGCTCCGTCATTAATTGAAGCTACATATTCTTCTTCTAAAACAGCACTGGCTTTCTATACGGTGTCACTTCGTGAGCACTTGAAGATAATTGGAAGTAATGTAAAAATATTTGAACTGATCCCGCCGCTTGTTGCTACAGAAATGACCGCAGATCGGAAAGATAAAAAAATATCGGTTCAAGAAATGGTAAAAGGACTTGTAGACGGACTGCAAAAGGAAAATTATACCATACGCGTAGGGGATGCGAAACTGTTTAATCTAATTAACAGATTTTTCCCAAAAACTGCCTATAAATTAATTAACCCGAAAAAGAGCTATCAACTTTTAAAAAATTAATATGAAAGCATTTATCATAAATAAATATACTAAAGGAGGTCTTCAGCTTGCAGATGTTGCAAATCCAGTTGTGGGTAATAATGATGTTTTAATTGAAGTCTATGCGGCAGGTGTTAATCTTTTGGATTCGAAAATTAAAACAGGAGAGTTTAAATTGATGCTTCCTTATAAACTGCCTATGATTCTGGGGCATGATGTGGCAGGAATTATTACCCAAGTAGGTAAAAACGTCAGGAAATTTAAAGTGGGAGACCAGGTATATTCCCGCCCTGCGGATTACCATATAGGAACCTTTGCTGAGTATATTGCCGTAAATGAAAAAGATGTGGCATTTAAACCCAAAAACATTTCTATGAACCAGGCAGCTTCTATTCCATTGGTTGCATTAACAGCATGGCAGGCATTGGTAGAGCTTTCGGGTTTGAAAAAGGGTCAGAAAGTATTTATACAGGCAGGTTCAGGAGGTGTTGGAACTATAGCGATACAACTGGCAAAATACTTAGGCGCAGTTGTTGCCACTACAGCCAGTACAAAAAGTTTTGAACTGCTGAAAAACCTTGGAGCTGATATACTTATCGATTACAAAACGAATGATTTTGAGCACATACTTAAAGATTGTGATGTGGTGATAAACAGCCAGGATCAAAAAACACTTGAAAAATCATTAAACGTTTTAAAACCTCACGGAAAGATAATCTCTATTTCAGGACCGCCAACACCTGAATTTGCAAAAGAAATAGGATTGCCGTGGTATTTCAAAATAATTATGTCTCTGCTCAGTTTTGGTGTAAGAAATAAGGCTAAAAAGAAGCATGTGAACTTTAGTTTCCTATTTATGAGAGCCGAAGGAAGCCAGCTGCAGGAAATTACAAAACTTATTGAAAATGAAATTATTAAGCCAGTAGTAGATAAAGTATTTGCTTTTGAGCAGACTAATGAGGCCTTGCAATATGTAGCAAGCGGCCGCGCGAAAGGTAAAGTTGTAATACAAATAAAGAGTATAAAATAGTAAATGCAGAGAGTAAAATCTCATTGATTAATGCAGGTTTTACTCTCAGGCAATCATAAATTTTTTAATCAATCCGAATGCAAAGAATTAGCGACAGTGACAATAATACTGCTGAATATCATCTAAATCAATATCAGCATAATGTGCCAAGGTTTTCTGTGTACGAAATTGATAATTATTTAAAAAAATATGATAAAAAAAGAAGGAAAGCTCATGCCGCGAATCACTATCAGATCATTTGGTTTAAAAAGGGAAATGGCTGCTATTTTGTTAATTTTAAAGCCTGGGATATTGACCAGAATACTCTTTTCTTTCTGACTAATGATGATGTTCATTATTTCGATAGAAATACCAATTACAGCGGAGTTTTAATTCAGTTTAATGAAGAATTTCTAATTCAGGACAATAAGGATATTGCTTTTTTTTCGAAACACGTCCTGCCGGATAGTCACAGTCAGCCTGCTTGTTCACTTACCGGAGATGATGCCTTTATTTTAGAAGAATATTTACAGCTGATCAAAAATGAATTAGAAGATAAAAATCAAACCAGCCATGAAGAGCTTTTAAGGTCTTACTTCAAAGCATTTCTTATTCAGCTTCAGTACAGATGGCAAAATGCAAGTACATTTAATGGGCACCAGATTTCTCCTAAGGATAAAAAGCAGCTGCAATTAATAAAATTTATCAATCTAGTAGAAGAAAATTATAAAAAAGAACTTAAAGTCTCCCATTATGCAGAATTTATGCAAATATCATCTAGAACATTATCCGGTCTTACCAATCAATTATTAGATAAAAGTCCTTCTGAGATTATCTGCGAAAGGATTATAACAGAAGCAAAAAGAATGCTCCTTGATACTAATTGGACTATCAGTAAGATTGGACATTGTCTGGGTTTTGGTGATGATTCTTATTTTGTAAAATATTTTAAAAAACACACCAGTATCTCACCTTTGGATTTCAGGAGGTCCAGCTTAAAAATATCTTAATTCTAAGTGATACTAATTTCGCTTAGCATATCCTCGATTTACTTAGTTCAGAAAAAAGATAATTGTGTACTTCTGAAAAGTTAATTCAATAATGTCTTATTTATTTATCTCAATAGGACCTTAATGTAGATATTAAACTTTGAGGAATATATCAATTTTTGGCTGCAGTTGAGTAGTACTCCGCTGCAGTTGCTACTTAATTTGAGTATTATTTTAAAGAAATTAAATAATTGCAAAAATGATTAAAATTCAGCGTAGTTAGTTCGTATAAATAAAAAAATGGCACCAATTGAAGATACTTGGCGCCATCTTGCTGAATGTATAGCTCCAAGAAAGTCATTATATCTCTTTTAATAAGACCGCCTAAGTTTTGCGGCAAACAAGAAGGTAACTCCAATAGCCATGTGTTACGATTCTGCCACACAAATAAAA
Source organism: Flavobacterium panacagri (assembly GCF_030378165.1). NCBI lineage: Bacteria > Pseudomonadati > Bacteroidota > Flavobacteriia > Flavobacteriales > Flavobacteriaceae > Flavobacterium > Flavobacterium panacagri. The sequence continues at coordinate 4,603,540 of NZ_CP119766.1, read as the reverse complement.
TCATTCAAATTTTAAATCTTAACCAACTTAAATACTTTTTATAATTCAAATATTTTTGACGTAGTTTTATACCGGTTCTGTCGCATCTGCCAGAATCAAATATAAAAATTTAACCAATTTTAAAATTAAACTGCCAATTTACAGAATGATTTAAACATAGTTGTCCCTGGACTAACCATCTGATTCTTTCTCAACATATGCACAACTTCAATTCCGCTCAATGTTCGTCGAGCCGATTCAAAACTTTTAAAGCCTAATCCGTTTTTTATGCGCCACTTGATAAAACGATGATCCTGTTCTACAATATTGTTGAGATATTTACACTGCCGGATTTTTATCTTTGAGAACGAACGTTTGTTATAGACTTTGACAGCTGCAGTATTAGAACCGCTTTTATCAATGTTTATAACTTTTGGCCGGCAGTTATTACTAATTGCTTTAATGAGAAAAGACTGAGCGCTCATTCTCTGTCTTTTTCTTGTCAAAAGAAAGTCTACTGTATTGCCCAATTTATCTACTGCTCTATATAAATAACACCAAATACCTTTTACTTTTATATAGGTTTCATCTAATCTCCAGCTTGTCCCCACTCTTCCTTTTCTATTCTTCATCTCCGACTCAAGCAAAGGTGCAAACTTATAAACCCAGCGCTGAATAGTAGCATGATCAACAGAAACTCCTCGCATTTTCATGATCTCTTCAACATCCCGATAACTTAAAGTAAACCTAAGCTTAAAATATACTGCCTGCAGAATAATAGACTTTGGATAACAATGACCTTTAGTATTCATTTTTCGATCGGTTTAAAATTATAAAGATAAAGTTAGTCCCAAATGCGACAGAACCTTTATACTTTTTCTTCATCATATTGAATAATGTTTAATGTAGGACCAGTTGAAAGTAAAATTAAATAAAAACAGTGAGCTTTAGCAGATAATGAGAATGTCAAACTGAAGTATACAGATTTAATATTTGTTAAATGGTGATTTTAATATTCGAAATAGATGCCTAAAGCTATCTGTCGTAAAGAGATTAACTACATTTTTATATGGGGAAAATTAGTTCATGCAAATCTTGTTAATAAAACTTTCGTCTGTTTCCGGTTCCAGAGTAATCAGGTTGATATCAGAAAGAAATATTAAAATTTCCATTACGCGGGTCTGGTAGGCTTTTTCGGAAGAAAATGCTTCGAAGGAAAAAGCTGCGTCGCTTCCCAGGTTATAAAGAAAGAGGCACAACTCCTGAAAAGGTATGGGGCGGTCATCATTGATAAAAAGATATTTATATATGATCGATGGCAGACGATATGAATTTGCAGTCATGTTTTACTTTTAAGATATATACGTAATCTGCCGGTAATCAGTTTTAAAAAACTAGTTGAAAGTAAATTTTGCCTAAAAGTTAATCAAAATATGGCTTTTTTTCTGGAGGATAAAGATCTATTTTAAAGTAGAGGATTATTAGGGCAAATTTAATCTCAATAGCCGCGTTAAATTATTAGAAAAAACTTGTTTGCGTTTTGCATAGAAAGGTAATCCCTTTCAATGGTATTAGTGGAGGGAATGATGTACCTGGTTCACTGGGATCTGCGGGGATTTATCGACAAGGTTTTTGGAGGTGTGGGCCTTAGAAGGGGAAGGACCCATAAAAATGAGCTTCATCCCGGGGATGCGCTGGATTTCTGGCGTGTGGTGTATGCGGACAAAGCGGAGGGAAAACTTATTTTATACGCCGAAATGAAACTGCCCGGTGAGGCCTGGCTGGAATTTAAGATCGTCAATAATGATTTATATCAGGCTGCAACCTTTAAGCCCAGAGGGCTCATAGGCAGGCTCTACTGGTATTGCGTGCTTCCCTTTCATGGTTTTATATTCGGGGGAATGCTTAAAAAATTAATCTAGCAAGTATCGAAAATGGCTGCTGCATTGGTTTATAAAAAAAAGCACCTGTGATGTACAGATGCTTTTTCAAAGTGGTTTTTATAGTATATTAGGCTTTCACTACATTTACTGCGTTCGGCCCTTTTTGGCCTTCTTTTACCTCGTACCTCACCGGGTCATTCTCACGGATATTTTCCGATAGGCCTGAAACATGGACAAAAATTTCGTTTCCTCCGTTATTTGGCGTTATAAATCCGAAACCTTTTTCTTCATTGAAGAATTTTACTGTACCTTCCTGCATCTTAATTGTTTAATTTATCCAAATGTAGTCTATTGAAACGCGGTAAAGGGGAAAAAATAAATAAATTATGCTTTTATTAACTTTTGCAAGCAGGTTTAAAGGCATAATTGGTCTTCTGCGGCCCATATTGCATTTAATTAAATATAATATTTTTACTATACATTTGTTTTCTGCCCGCTGAACGCATAAAATAGTGCAGCTTTTCTATCAATTGCCTTTAATAATTTTCGTAATTTTTCCAACAGCAGAGCATCGATTATAAATAATGGACTGCTCATAATCCTGAAAATTCTATTTTTTTGTTTATTTTTCAATAAAAAAAGACAGCTGTTTTTGGCAGCCGGCCCGTATAGCTGTTTTTAGCGCACTGCCGCCGGTGCAGTGTTTTTGGCTCTGGAGCCTGCGGGTCTGTTTTCGGGACAGCTAAAACCCTTTGGGGCATGTACATGGCAAAACAGCCCAAAGGGTCGACATTTGTTATTGCAGGAGAGATTCGTGAATTATTTTTCTGCAGTCATCTCTGATCCGGCATGCCCGACCGGAGGTGTGAATCTAACACAGTAAAATCCAAATTTATGTACAGCAGAATAAATGAGAATATAAAAACGCTGAGAGAGCTTAAAAATTACACCCAGCAGTATATGGCCTTAAGGCTTGATATGACCCAGGCGGGCTACAGCAAAATTGAAAAAGGCGCAAGCAGTGTGAGTTTTGAAAAGCTGGAAGAAATTGCGGCAGTCTTTGAAATGGATGTGAGAAACATCATAAGCTTTGACATCAGCGGGTACCTGGACCCCAGATTTAAAAGCAGGGCAGCTGCAGGGCAGCACAGCGCTTTAAACACGCTCTACACGGACAAAATTGCCCTTCTGGAGAAACTGCTGGAAAAAACCGACAGGGAGCTCAATGTCTATAAAAATAAATTCGGGGGCCTCTAATACGGTTCTTCGCAGGCTGGCAGCAGGCAGCAGGGGCTTAAAAACCCTGCGGGAAACAGTATTGGCTGCAGTTAGGGGCCTGTTTTTCTTCACAGGCCGGGAAAATTGCGTATATTGAGCTGTTAATAATCTTTTGCATAATCAGATATTTTTAAAGTTTTAAGTCAATATAGATTTTAGATATGACTTTTTAAATTCGAACATTGCTTAACTGCCCTACCGATAAAATGGGGCGTATTGTGCCAGAAACTATGAAAAATATCTATTTTGCCGATGATGATCCCGATGACAGGGAAATTTTTGCCGAGCTTTTCTATGAGATGTTCCCTGTGGAGGGCCTGAGGCTTTTTGAAAGCGGCAAAGCGCTGACCGATGCCCTCTCTGCGCCGGCCGGCTCGCTCCCGGACCTTATCCTTATTGATCTGCAGATGCCTTTAAAAGATGGTTTTGAATGCCTTAAAGAAATACGCGGCGGCAGAGAAGATATAAAAGACATCAGGGTTATCATTTTTTCCACCTCGGCAAATCCCCGCCAGGTGGAGCGTGCCCTTGGTATGGGGGCAGATTCTTATGCCGTCAAGCCCGTCTTGTACGGGGATTTGAAATCCCTGATACGCAGGATAATGGAAATGGACTGGGAAGATCCCCAGGCGGACCGAGGTCTGCTTTTGCGCTGATGCGGCCTGAATTGATCCGGGCGGCGGTTTAAAGCAGCCCGCACTGCATTTAAAAAAAACAGATGGAAGTGTAAAATGGAAGATTACGTTTTTAGGCCGCCGTGCCGCATTTTGCCGCCGTGCATTTTTCCTGGGCTGTTTTTTTTTATCTGTTTTCTTCCCCCTAAAGCCTGCAGTAAAGACAAAGGCAGGCCTCTGCGGTGGAAATTGTGGAATAATATTAAAGCTGCATGTAACATCCTGGGCATTAAAAACCTGTATATTCGTTTTAAAAATAGACTGCAGCCATGGAAAGAACTTTACAGCTTTTAAGAGATATAGTGGATAATGCCCCGCTGCCCATAGGGGTGTATACCGGCAGTGAATTAAAGATAGAACTGGCCAATCTGGCGATGATAAAAACCTGGGGCAAAGGCGATAAGGTGCTTGGACGAAGCTATATTGAGGTGCTTCCCGAGCTTGGGAAGCAGCGCATTTTTGAACAGGCCCTTGAGGTTTATAGAACCGGCAGCGCATTTCATGCCAAGGATAAAAGGGTGGATATTGTAATTGACGGGCAGCAGAAGACTTTTTATTTCAATTACTGCTTTATGCCCCTTTTCGATCAGCAGGAACTTGTCTATGGGGTGATGAACACTGGGATGGATATCACCGATCTTCATCTGGCAAAGGAAAAAGTGCAGAGTTCCGAAGAGCAGCTTCGCATGGCCGTTGAGGCATCGGGGATGGGCACCTACGAAATAGACCTGCTGTCCCAGTCCATAGCGACTTCGGGCAACTTCAGTTCTATCTGGGATATAAAAGATACCATTACAAATGAAAAGATCATATCAAAGCTTCATCCCGATGATATAGCAGTGCGTGAGAAAGCCCACCTTGATGCCCAGCAGAGCGGGGTGATTTCCTATCAGGCCAGGATCATAAATGAGGACAAATCGCTGCGATGGACCAATATCACCGGTAAAATAATCAGAGATGAGAACGGGAAGCCGGTTAAAATCACCGGCATTATCGAGGATATAGACCGCCGGAAGACCCTGGAGGAGCAGCTTCGAAAAGAGGCCCGCGAAACTACCCAGGAGCTTCAGCGTTCCAATGACGATCTGCAGCATTTTGCCAATCTGGTCAGCCATGACCTCAGGGAGCCGGTGCGCAAGGTCAAAACCTTTATCAGCCGGATGCGCGATGAAATGCAGTCTGAGTTTAGCCAGAGGCTGGAATGGTATATGGGAAAGATCGAACATTCCGTCCACAGGATGCAGAATGTCATTGAAGGCATACTGGCGTATTCCGCCGCAGACAAGAAAAAACAGCCCGTTGAGCGCATTGACCTTAACAGGATCCTGGAAGGGATCAAGACCGACCTTGAGCTGGTCATACAGGAGAAAAATGCGGTCCTTATCAGCTCTGAGCTCCCTGAGATTCAAGGGGCAAGGATCCTGATCCAGCAGCTTTTCTACAACCTGGTGCACAATGCCCTTAAGTTTTCAAGGGCGGAAATTCCTCCAAAGGTCATTATCAGCAGCAGTCTGGTTCAGGGCAGCGGCGGGGATCTGGTGCAGGTCTGCATTGAGGACAACGGAATCGGCATTGATAAGGCATACAGCGAGCGGATCTTCACGGCCTTTGAGCGCCTTCATTCCAAGGACCAGTACGAAGGCAGCGGTCTTGGGCTGTCACTCTGCAGAAAGATTGTGGAGCGCCACGGGGGGACCATCACAGCATCAGGGGAAAAGGACAAGGGGGCCGTCTTTACGGTCCGCCTGCCCTTAAAGCAGCAAAGCACTGCGCTTTAGGCCGTGCGGGATATTTTTTAACATTCAGGCATGACCGGGCAGCCTTTTTAATCACTATATTTGATTTATAATCACAGCGGTTTATAAACGGAATTTTTTACAATGCACAAACAAGTACGATTCAGGGTGAAAAAGGATCTGGAACCCCGCCAGCAGCTCAGGGTAATTAAATTAAAAGGAAGCCTCATTTCAAAAGGCTATACCGAGATTATCCACATCATGGACCAGGACCAGCAGTATCATCTCAACACTTTTGAGACCCCGCCAGATAAACAAAATGAAGTGCGGCAATATATAGCGGCCTTTATCAGCAGTGAGAACCTCTCTGAGACCATAACAATAGATTAACCGGCTTAACTCAATTTGACCAGGATTATTACCCATGCCCGCCTGCTGTACCCAGGCGGGCATTTTTTTGTTTTGGCGCCAAAGAACCGAAAACCGTTTTTCCTTATAATGCACAACAGGGAATGATGATCTGAGGAGCCCTTATGCGCCGGATATCCCGCCGCTTTCAATATTATCGGCCAATGGGAATCTTTTAAGCATTTTTGCGCTACATTTGACAGGTAAAAACCGCTCCAATATGATAAGTTCCGATAATTCCAGCACGGCCCCTGAGGGGCAAAATGAAAAAGAGCCTGTAAAGATCCTGCTGGCCGAGGATGACACCGAGGACCAGGAATTGTTTATTGATGCCATTGGGGAAACCGATGTCCCTTCTGAGGTTACTACAGTTGAGAACGGGCAGCAGCTCCTGGATAGCTTGAGAGATGATTCCCAGCCCAATCCGGATATTATTTTTATTGATGTCAATATGCCCGTTAAGGAGGGGAAACAGGCGCTGGAAGAAATAAAGAAAGACGATGAGCTTCGGGACATCCCGGCCGTTATGCTCTCCACCTGGGACCATCCCTTGGATATTGAAGATGCCTTTGGGAAGGGGGCGGACCTTTATGTGCAGAAACCGAGTTCTTTTGCCGGCTTTGTGCTGGTGCTCAAGAAAGTTTTTTTTCTTCACTGGGCCAAAACTTTATTGGGGCCGGTCAGAAAATTATTTTTTGTTTCAGAAAAGAACATATCACAAGGGGACTCCTAAGGGGGTTTAGAAGTGTCAGCCGTTTATTTTTTCGCTGTGGTGCAGCGAGAGCCATTTTTCCATTTTCTCAAGCAGCTGGATTTCCTCTGGATTTCCCGTGGGGTCAGACAATCCTGTGATGGTTCTCTGGTAGTTGAATTTTTTATCTTCAAAGAGACAGTTGAATTTCGGGAACTCGTTGTGGGATACCAGCCAGTTATCGCCTTGTTGTTTCTTAATTGTAAACTTCTTCATTTTTCGTGATCTCCCTACAGCTGTGTTTAGTCTGGCAGAATTGATGTTTTGCGCCGTTTGTGAGTAATAAGTTTTGAACTGCAAAAGTAGAGGATTATTGCAGGTATGTGGGGTATAATTTTTTAAGTTTAATTTTTTCAGGAGCTTTTCCCGCTATCCGATGCACACAAGCGAAGCGAAATGGCGGAGCAATCGGGGCTGAGGGAGTATCGCACAATGTTACATTCTATAACTTATAATTTTATTAGATAGCCTAAAAATAAAATCTATTCCATTCTTAACTAGTCTTTTAATATATAAAAGAACCCTGCAGAAAAGTGCGGGGCTGTTTCATTCGGCTTTAGTCCGCAGCCAGCTCTTCAGGCTGCGGATCTGACGCGTCTGGCTTCTGGGTTTTCTTTACCAGCAGGTAGAAATCCCTCAGATGCCACCATGCCGGACATCTGTCCACGGGACCGTTAAAGTTTTTGATGGTGCTGTAGCAGCTACTCAGAAAAACCTGCGTATCGGTGATATTGGCCCACGGAGCCAGTCTTACTTCCTTGGGCGGTGGATTATGCTCAAAATAGCGTTTGATTTCTTCAGGATTCACAGGGCAAAAATAAATAAAAATCCCTGTCCTGTCAAGGGCGGGGGCATATCGCCCCGGCCGGCCTGCGGGACGCAAAAATAAAACCCGTCAGTATAGATCTATAAAGACGGGCCTGTCCATAAACATAATCTTCCAAAAAATGTTTATTTAAATTATCAGCAGGGCACTGCCGGTATTGTGAAATACAGCAGATTAGCTGTTTTATGAATCTTCTTATCGGTTTATTGGCCGCATCTGCACGGCATAGGTATTAAACTGCAGAATAAGGATATTATTGTCTTGTCCTGTAATTTAAAGCGAACCGTATGGCTCATCCAGAATTTAAATAACTGCGGTGTTTTTCAGGGGATGTTATACAGATTTCCCGCCGTCATTATCCCTGGCAATATATTTACAGTGTTTTTCTGCTGGTCGTTTAGCTGCGGGCCGCTCTTTTTTTTATTTCCTTTGCCGTACTGAGCTCGATACAGCCCAGCGTGCAGATAACTGCTGCTTCAGCCAGAAAATATCCCATCCCGATTATGGTCAGTACATGGCGGTATTGAATCACAAGTCCGATTACAGCCGCGCAGTAAAGCAGGTTTGCAAGGCCTATAATCCTTATGAACAGTATCCGGGGTCTTTTTTAAAAATAAAAAGCACGCGGCCGAATAAATACAAAAACAGACTGCCGTGGCCAAGAGGCAGGCCAGTACGGTTTTGGGCATTCCAAAATATGCGTCAAAGTGCCGCAGTATTATAAACATTAAAAATGCCGTCAGGGCCGCTCCTGCAGAGTCAATAAGGAAAAGTTTTTTTGGGTTTTCTGCCAGATAGCCTGTAAGGTTTTTTATTGTTCTATTCACTGTTGTTGTTGTTGTTGTTGTTGTTGTTGTTGTTGTTGTTGTTGTTGTTGTTGTTGTTGTTGTTGTTTGGCTTTTTAGATTGTATATAATATTATTTTTTGGGAGCTGTTCCCGCTATGCGTTTCAATCTTTAGCGCCGAACCCCGGCGCAGAAGGATTTCCACTGCTATCGGGGCTAAAAAAAATGCTAAAGGCTATAGGAATAAATCAATTTTCAGCTGTAGTCCATCAGCAATTATGTTTAATAAAAAAATGGCGCCAATTGTCTTTAATTGGCGCCATTTGGCTTTGTGACCCCGACAGGACAAATTTCAACATTTTTTTTGGATGATTTGAAGAAATTGGCTTATTATATGTAGTTATCTGTCTTCCAGTGGCTTTGGTAATTTGGTTTGGATGTCCTGTTGGGGATTAATGTAAAATTTTTCTAATTTTTAATTTTTGAAAGCTCTTCGATTTCAATACTATTGGATAATATATAATTCTCTTTATTCTTTTTATATACAGGTTGAATAAGAAATCAATTCTTTCTTGTTGCAAATTATAATTTGCAACATACTAATGTTATAATTTATCGGTAAAATTATTACAATTTTCTACCTTTAATTGGTTTCAATTTTCGTTCCTATATATTTTAGTATTTATATTGTAAATCCAAATTATGAAAAGGAAAGCGATCATAGTGTTGTGTTATTTTTAATAAACAAAAATAGCGTGCATTTGTTGAAAGGGATAATATGATTTGCTAAGTTCACTAATTTAAAAAATGTTTTTATGAATAGAAAAGTCATTTTCGTTGTTTTTACTGCCGTAATCTTTTCTTGTAACAATAAGAAAGGTTCTTTACAAAATAATCAAGGAACTTTAAGTGATAAGGAAATTATTCAAACTTTTAAAGAGGCGTATGAATTTGCTTATCCTATGATCCTTTTTAATTCGACTCAGCAGTTAATGGTTAATACAGAAACAATTGTTCGTAATAATGGACCAATGATGGCTCCCATTAATCAAATAGTAAGTGCGAGTCATTTTCCTGACGCTAAAGATCATACTGTTATCAGAATGAATGTCGACACGTATTATACATCGTGTTGGATGAATTTAGAAAAAGAACCGCTTGTATTTCAAATTCCAAATACTAATGGCAGATACTATCTTATGCCATTGCTGGACGCGTGGTCTAACGTGTTTTTTTGTCCAGGTAAAAGAAATACAGGCCTCAAGAACAAACTTATTTGCTTACAGGACCAGAATGGAAAGGAAATGTTCCTTCAGGTATTAAACAAGTAAAAGCACCTACTAATATGATCGTACTTCTTGGCCGTACGCAAGTTAACAGTAAGGAAGATGGTGCAACTACAGTGCGAAAAATTCAAGAGGGCTATAAAATAATCCCTTTAAGTTCATACGGAAAATCGTATTTAGCTCCAAAAGGAAAGGTTGATCCTTCTGTTCCTCGCAAGGCTCCCGGAGATGTTGTTATAGAAATGTCAACAGTAGATTTCTTTAATACTTTTAATAAGCTATTGGTTATTAATCCTGCTCAAAGTAAAGATTCTATTATAATGAAAAAATTAGCTTCAATCGGAATCGCGCCTGGATTAAAATTTGATATTTCTAAATTTTCAAAAGCTGTACAAGATTCAATAGCAGTAATTCCTAATTGGGCTAAAGTTGAAATGGGAAAAAATGGATTTAATTCCAGCAAGCTCATAAATGGATGGTCATTGGAACATGGGCTAGGCGATTATGGTACTAAGTATAAGTTTCGTGCAGGTATTGCATACACCGGCTGGGGAGCAAATCTTGACAAGGATGCTATGTATCCTTCTTCTTCAATAGACGCAGATGGCGACCCGTACGATGGGTCAAAACACAAATATGTTCTGCATTTTGATAAAGGGCAAACTCCACCTTCTAATGCGTTCTGGAGTTTAACACTTTATGATTCCAAGGGGTTTTTCTATGATAATGCATTGAATCGTTATTCAATTGGAGATAGAAATCCATTAAAGATAAATAAAGATGGTTCTGTAGATATTTATATTCAAAATGAAACACCTGAAAAAGAAAAAATGAATAATTGGCTGCCCGCACCAAAAGCACCTTTTAATTTTATGCTTCGCGTTTATTGGCCAAAGGAAGAAATGATAAATGGAAAGTGGAATGTGCCAGCAGTAAAAAAACAATAAAAGATATCTTATTCAATTTATCCCTATCGGGACTTCTAACCATAGTTCAGCTCCGATTAAATCTCAGATAAAGCCACTTTAGACTGTTTATTTAGAACAGACTAAGGATTCCTTGTGAAAAATTCGAACCATAAAATATTAGGTCGTAAAGGCTTGAAAAATCTATATGTTTGTATATAAAAAAAGAGACAACTATTTAATAGTTATCTCCTTAAGTGAAGAACGGGACAAATTACAACATCTTTTTTGGAGGATTTGAAAAAGTGGCTTATTATATGTAGTTATCTGTCTTCCAGTGGCTTTGGTAATTTGGTTTAGATGTCCTTTTGGGGATTGAAGTAGAGTTTACGCAGCTTATACATGATTTTAGCATAAAATTTATTCAGATAATTTTATATTCACCTAAAGGCCAAAAATAAATGTAGCTACATTTTGTAAACATAAGCATTAGCTAAGTAATTAAATTTCTGCAATATTATCTTTCTTGAAAAATTTTCTTCTTATGGTTTAATCCCCAATCTTTCATAGCGTAGATAATAGGGGTCAAGGTATCTGCATAGGGTTCTAAGCAATATGATATTTTGACAGGATAATCGTTCGTTATAATCCGTTTGATCAGCTGGTGCTGTTCAAGTTCCTTAAGTTCTTTTGAAAGTACTTTGGGAGTTAATCCTGGAATGCTCTCTTGAATTTCAGTAAATCGGCTGTTTCCTACACCTACAGAAATAATGATGGATAATTTCCATTTTCCATTAATTACTTCAAGTGTGTCCCGTACTGGCTTAACGGTATTTAGGCACTCACAATAAGGTTTCTTTTTCGGCATGATAAATTATTTATTTCGCTTTCCTTTAGGAAATAGCTATACAAAGGAAAGTGATTTTGTTTAATTTTGCAATATAATTAATCAAAATATTCAATTTATGAATGCTGTAGGAAAAATGCTTATTGGACTTCATCTTGGAAATGGATACGGATCTCAATCAGGGGCTTGGCGTATGCCGGGAGTTGATCCCGAAAGCTACACGAGTTTTGATATCCGTGTAAAGCAGGCTCAGGCTGCAGAGCGTGGAAAATTTCAATTTATATTTTTGCCGGATGGTCCCGGTGCAGTTATGACAGATATTGAAACTGAATCTCCCGTTTTCAATCTTGATGTGATGATGACCCTCGCCGCTGTTGCCAGAGAAACTCAATATATTGGATTGGTCGCTACCGGATCAACCACTTTTAATGAACCCTTTAATCTAGCCAGACAATTTAAGGCCTTGGACATTATGAGTCATGGCAGGGCCGGATGGAATGCAATTACATCAAGCGGGGAAGATGTTGCAGCCAATTACGGAAAAAGAATTCCGTCGAGCCAAGATCGTTATGGACGTGCCCATGAGGCTGTCCAACTCATTCAATCACTTTGGGGGAGCTGGGGAAAAGATGCCTGGATACACAACCAAAACAGTGGGCAGTTTGCAAAGAAAGATCAGATTCTTCCAATCAATTTACAAGGTAAATACGTCGGTTCAAGAGGACCTTTATACATTCCGCCGTCAGAGCAGGGACAGCCAATTATCTTTCACGCAGGCGGCAGCCCCAATGCACATCAGTTGGCAGGACGCTTTGCTAATGTGGTAATAGGTGCAGCATTTACAATTGAAGATGCAAGAGCGCAACGTAATGCATTTAGAGCGGCAGCAAAAAGTTACGGTCGTGATCCGGATGAAATCAAATACATTGCCGGACTGATGACCACCATTGCGAAGGACAGACGCACGGCGCTCGATCGCCGAATACAATTAGGAGGCAGTTCACTTATACAAAAATTTGAGTACCTGCAAAAAATGCTAGGTATTCCACTTGATCTTTCCTTGATAAATGAACCAATTTCAGAATCACAGCTGGAAAATGCCCGTCCATCTCCTTATGATCCTCGTTCTTCCAATGCATTGAAAATTGCTAGGCAAGGCTGGTCCGTTCTTGATATTCTTGCTCACGGCGTGATAGATTACCATCCTGTAATTGCAGGGCCGGGCGTAGAAGCGGCAGATCATATGCAGGCTTGGTATGAAGCCGGTGCTGCGGATGGGTTTTGGATTTCACCTGATGTTAATTCGGATGGAATTGATGCCTTTGTTGATCAGGTTGTTCCGCTGCTGCAGGAGCGAGGGCTTTTCCACAAAGAGTATGAAAGCAAAACTTTGCGCGGACACCTTGGAGTTCCGGATCAGTATGGAATTGATCCAAGGGTTTAAATTGAAAATTATAACAAATGAAACTTATATAATATGAAAATAGGAATAATAGGTACCGGAGCAATAGGCGGTACGATCGCAAAAAAAATGGCACAAGCCGGTCATGAAGTGAAAGTGAATAATACAGATCAGGCTGATAAATTACAGACCCGTGCTGAGGAGTTAGGTGTTGAAGCTGCAACACTAAAGAATGTTGTAAAAGATGTAGATGTCATTATTTTATCACTGCCTACTATAGCAATACCAACTTTGCCTAAAGATTTGCTGGCAGGCGTTCCGGAAAATGTAATTGTGGTAGACACATCCAATTATTATCCGTTCCGTGATGCCGATATTGAAGACATTAAAAACGGAAAAGTAGAAAGTATCTGGGTATCCGAGCAATTGGGAAGGCCTGTTGTAAAAGCTTTCAATAATTTGCTGGCAGAGACGCTGGCAAACGGCGGAAAAAACAGCGGTGCTGAAGACAGAATAGCAATGGCTGTAGCGGGTGATGATCCGCAGGCTAAAAAAGTAATTGCCGCATTAGTTAATGATGCCGGTTACGATGCAGTTGACTCGGGCAGACTTTCTGAATCTTGGAGACATCAGCCTGGAACTCCTGCTTACTGCACTGAACTTAATGAAGAAGAATTAAAACAGGCATTATCTGATGGTGTAAAAGAAGCAGCACCGTCATTAAGAGATAAGGCCATAGCTGATCTTTCTGCCCTGCCTTACTATCCATCACATCCAGATGTAGTACAATACAATAGAGGATTGTTTCAAAAAAATCCTAAGTTAAAATAAATTATAATTACTGAACTGCAAAATCCCTCTCACTAAATGAGATGGGATTTTGTTTTTTTTTAGATTCATCTTTGAAACAGTGAACCAGAGCCATTACAATTCCGTTAAAATGTTTCATTATTGCCTACTTTTGTATCATAACCGTCTGTACTATCTGTGCGAACTTTGTCCATATCAAAATATTAAGAATTAATATCATGGCAAAAACAATTTTTATAACAGGTGCCTCCCGTGGATTCGGAAGAATTTGGGCAGAGGCATTTTTAAAACGCGGCGATAATGTAGTTGCGGCTGTTCGCAATCCTGAAACACTAACCAAGCTTAATAAAGAATTTTCATCATCTCTTTTAGTGCTAAAACTTGATGTTACTGATCGAAACGAAAGTTTTGAGGCAATTGAAACTGCAAAAAAGCACTTTGGCAGTATCGACGTGTTAATAAACAATGCCGGTTTTGGACACATAGGGGCAGTAGAGGAATTAAAAGAGCAGGACGTAAGAACTCAGTTTGAAACTAATGTACTGGGATCATTATGGACTATTCAGGCAGTTCTGCCTATCATGCGCCAGCAAAAATCAGGACATATCATTCAGCTTTCAAGTGCGCTGGGTTTGAATACGGTATCATTAATGGGGCTGTATAGTGCAACAAAATTCGCTGTTGAAGGCCTTACTGAAACACTCGCGGGTGAAGTAAGCGGATTTGGCATTAAAGTTACCATAGTAGAACCAGGTGGTTTTTCTACAGATTTCTTCGGGACCACTTCTCTTGCACTCAGCGAATCAATACCAGTTTACGACGGTGTACGAAAAGATTTTTATCAGCATGCTGGCGAGCAGGATTCAGGTAACCCTGCAGCCACTGCCAAAGCTCTTGTCAAGCTTGTTTATTCTGAAAATCCGCCACTCAGATTACTGCTGGGAAAAACTGCTTTTCCCTGGGTGCAGCACACTTACTCAGAAAGACTGAAAACATGGGAATCATGGCAGGATGTGTCGGTGGCGGCACATGGTTAATGGAAGTTTAAATTAGCAGAATCTAAATTTACCGGATCTGTTTTTACAATTAAGAACAATGATACATTTCAAAAAAATCAGCGATCTGCATGAAGCGCTCGATATCAAACCTCCCCAGCACCCGCTCTTTAGTGCCGTATATGGTGAACGGGACAGTTGCAGCGGTAATAGTATTCTAGAGTTTTCATCTGAATTTTATATTATAGGATTTAAAAAATTGAAATCTGGAAGCATGCAGTATGGCAAAACAAAATATGACCATGACCGCGGCTCCATGTCCTTTACAAAGCCCCAGCAGAAAGTAGTCTTTAAAAATGTGGAACTAGAGGAAAAGGGATTTCTAATTATGATTCATGAAGACTTTTTACCGGGAACAGTCCTTTACAACGAAATCAGGAAATATAGTTATTTTGATTACGAGGTTAATGAGGCTTTACATCTTTCACCTGCCGAGGAGGATATCATTTGGAATCTGTATTTCAATATTGAAAAAGAGTACAACAACAATACTGATGAACTCAGCAAAGCTATTATCGTAAGTCATCTGGATTCCATGCTTAAATATTCACAGCGCTTTTATAAAAGGCAGTTTATAAACCGTACAGAGCTCACCGGTTCTACAGTTACGAAGTTTAACGCTTTGCTTGCTGCTAATTTTGAAGAAAGAAAAACAAAAAATATTGGATTACCAACGGTATCTCTCATGGCAGAAAAGTTGAATATATCTTCCCGTTATTTAACTGATTTGCTCAAACAGGAAACAGGAAAGACTGCCCTGGAGCTTATTCATCTTTTTCTAATCGGCGAGGCAAAAAACTTACTGACCGAAGGCGAACTGAATATAACTGAAATTTCTCATCTGCTTGGTTTCGAAAATACGACTTATTTTTCACGCCTTTTTAAAAAAGAAGTAGGGAGCGCGCCAAATGAATTCAGGGCAAACATATTAAATTAAAAGTGGTAAATATCATAAAAAAAGTAAGAGATATACTGAATAAAGAATTATTTAAAAATACACAAAGTTAAAAACAATAAAAAATGTCAAACAATCAAAATAAAATAGCATTAGTAACAGGCGCAAGTCGCGGACTTGGAAAAGATTCGGCTTTACAGCTGGCGAAAAAAGGATTTCATATCATCCTTACCTATCAGACCAAAAAAGAATTTGCGGACCAGGTGGTAAAAGAAATTGAAACTATTGGACAAAAAGCGTTTTCATTGCCTTTGGACATTTCTTCAACTGCCGGTTTTGACCAATTTGTAACTGAAGTAAAAGATGTTTTAGATGCTCAATTTTCTTCTGCAAAATTAGATGCGCTAGTAAACAATGCGGGTATCGGAATTAACCAAAGTTTTGAAACAACAACAGAAGAAATTTTGGATGCAATGACAAATATCCATTTCAAAGGCCCATATTTCTTAACTCAAAAACTATTACCATTACTGAATGACGGCAGCAGCATCGTAAATACGTCTTCCGGTCTGGCAAGATTTTCTTTTGCTGGATATTCCGTTTATGGCGCGATGAAAGCTGCAGTCGATTCATTATCAAGATACCAGGCATTGGAATTGGGAAGCAGAAAAATAAGAGTCAATTCCGTAGCTCCAGGGGCTATTGAAACTGATTTTGGCGGGGGTGTTGTACGTGATATTTCAGATTTGAATAAACATCTGGCTTCTGAAACTGCTTTAGCAAGAGTCGGCTTGCCCGATGATATTGGAAGTGTAGTAGCCTTTCTTTGTTCTGATGATTCCAAATGGATTAATGCGCAGCGAATAGAAGTTTCGGGCGGATATAGAATATAATGGACCAGCATATAGAAAAGCTGGTTTTTAATGCGTTAGTTCTATCAATCCAAAGGCTTTTGTTTTGATCAACAAAAACGAGTTAAGTTATTTATAGAGTAATAAAAAATGGCGCCAATTGTCTTCAATTGGCGCCATTTGGCTTTGTGACGGGGACAGGACAAATTTCTATAAATTTTATGGAAGATTTGAAGAGATTGGCTTACTACTGGTAAAGGCTGTCTTGCATTAGCTTAAAGAATTTGGTTTGGATGTCCTGTTGGGGATTGAGTGAAAAATGTAGTATCAAAAAGCAGATAGTTAAATTCTTTTATTAAAAACTTCCTTAAATTTTTGCGTCAAAAAAGATATCCACTCCAAATCTCATATGCTACGAATTTGCCACAAAATTTGATTTACTGCTTTACATATTTGTTATGAGTAAAGTTTTATCTATTTTGTTATTCGATTATGATATCAAATGTTTAAACACGAAAACAATTTAATTTTTAGACAACAGATCATCAAAGAAATCAAAAATAAAAACCTCCAGAATCAAAATGTAGACTGGAGGCTTTTATTTAAAAAATCAGGATATATTTAAGATTTGATAAATTCTAAAATATCTTTATTAATAGTTTCTGCCTCTGTTGTAGGCATACCATGAGGAAATCCAGGATAAGAAATTAATTTTCCATTTTTCAAAAGAGCTGCAGCTTTAGGAGCCTGATTATATGGTACGATCTGATCATCTTCTCCGTGAAGAACCAATACAGGTATGTCTAAACTTTTCAAATCTTCTGTGAAATCGGATTCAGAGAAAGCTTTAATACCTTCATAGTGAGCCAGTACAGAACCCATCATTCCTTGACGCCACCAATTGTGTTTGATACCTTCTTGAATTGTTTTTCCTTCGCGGTTCCATCCGTAGAAAGCGATTGGGAAATCATAAAAATATTGTGCTCTGCTAAATCCCGTTCCTTCTCTAATTTCGTCAAAAACAGACAATGGGACACCATCAGGATTTGCCTCATTTTTGATCATGATTGGCGTAACAGCACTAATAATAATGGCTTTAGAAACACGTCCTTTTCCATATTTTGCTGCGTAACGAATTACTTCCCCTCCGCCAGTTGAGTGGCCAATATGAATCGCATCTTTTAAGTCTAGTGCTGCGGTCAATTCTGCTACGTCTGCAGCATAGGTTTCCATATTGTTGCCTTCAGAACTTTGACCAGAACGACCGTGTCCGCGTCTGTCATGAGCAATAACTCTATATCCTTGTTTTAAGAAAAACATCATTTGCGCATCCCAGTCGTCTGCTGATAAAGGCCATCCGTGGTGAAAAACGATAGGTTGTCCTGTTCCCCAATCTTTATAATAAATTTCTGTTCCGTCTTTTACTGTAATTGTGCTCATTTTTTTTGTTTTAAGATTAATAAAATTAAGAGTATCCTAATTTTGGTATTGTCGTTAAATTCTAAGTTTTTATCATTTTTTATTTGACTTAGATTTCTTTGACAAATTTATATAGGAAGAGTAGAGCAGTCGATTAACCTAGATTAAGTAATGATTTTTTGTTTTCTTAATTTAAGAGAAACGCTACTAAAAGTCTTCCGCTAAACATATCGTATTGAAAAGAATTACATGTGTTTTATCTTTTCGTAAATGGCAGGATCGTGTTTTTTTACTTTTATTTTTACGTATTTAGAAGCTGGCATATTGCTTTCTTTCACTACATTATTTACAGAAACCAAAACATTGGTTTCAGGAAAATAAGTGACCGTATTTCGCTCTGGAATTTGATAAGAAACAATAAGGAATAAAGGTGCAATTCTTTCTATGCC
Source organism: Flavobacterium panacagri (assembly GCF_030378165.1). Classification (NCBI taxonomy): domain Bacteria; kingdom Pseudomonadati; phylum Bacteroidota; class Flavobacteriia; order Flavobacteriales; family Flavobacteriaceae; genus Flavobacterium; species Flavobacterium panacagri. The sequence goes on along the minus strand of NZ_CP119766.1, from coordinate 4,585,300 downwards.
ATCATTATAATTAAAGAGATCTACTTTGTCTCCCGCTTTAAATCCTGCTTTATCAATATCATTTTGATTCATGAAAATAACACGGCGTTCATTTTTTATTCCCCTATAGCGGTCATCCATACCATAAATAGTAGTATTAAACTGGTCATGCGTACGAGTTGTGGCCATCATATATTCATCTGGTTCCAATTCATTATCTGGAATTTCTGTTAAAGTAAATGCCGCACGATCAGCTGATTCTTTAGCAGTAAATTGACCATGACGAGGAGCATTAGGCAAATAAAAACCGCCTTTTTCGCGAACTCTACTATTGTAATTTTCAAAACCTGGAATGCAATTTTCAATAGCTTCTCTCACATCATTATAACTGTTGTGGTATCGCTTCCAGTCGATAACTGATTTATCTCCAAGAACCGCCATTGCCATTCGGCAGACAATTTGAGTTTCGTTTATCAACTGATCCGAGATAGGTTTAAGCACGCCTTTTGAAGACTGCACCACGCCCATAGAATTTTCTGTACTGATAATCTGCACTTCTCCGTTAACGATATCCATATCACTTCGGGAAAGCGTAGGAAGGATAAGTGATTCTTTTCCATGTACCAGATGGCCTCTGTTGAGTTTTGTTGAGACGCATACCAGCAGTTTCAGTTTTCGAAATGCTTCTGCGGTATAAGTCGTATCTGGTGCCGCCGATAGAAAATTACCGCCCATGCAGAACATAAATTTTACTTTCTCGTCATGAATCGCTTTTATCGTTCCAACCACATCATAACCATGATTTCTCGGCGGATTAAATCCAAAGTAAGTTTGAAGACGATCTAATTGTTCATTTGTAGGTTTTTCATCAATAAGCATGGTTCTGTTTCCTTGAACATTACTGTGTCCGCGAACGGGACAGACTCCTGCGCCGGGTTTACCAATACTTCCTTTAATCAATAAAATATTAACAATCTCTCGGATCATATCGACACCATTTGGCTGCTGGGTAAGTCCCATTCCCCAGCAAATGATAATTCTTTTTTTGAAAGCCAGTATTTCTGCAGCTTCGATAATTAAATCTTTTGGAACTCCAGATAGAAAGGCAAGATGATCCAAGTCTAAATTTTCAAACTGTTTCTCAAAATTTTCAAAACCAGTTGTTTTGTCTTTGATAAATTCATGATCAAAAACTTCACCTGGGTTTTTCTTTTCCAATTCAATTAGCAAAAGTTCAATAGCTTTTAAAAGTGCCATATCGCCGTTAATTTTTATTGGAAGAAAAAGATCGGTAAGTTTTCCGCCTGATCCAATTATCCCTTTTATAGCTTGCGGATTATGGAATCCCATTAAGCCAGCTTCGGGTAACGGATTAACGGCAATAATTTTTGCACCATTTTTTTTGCCCTTTTCTAAAGCACTCAGCATTCTTGGAGCATTTGTTCCTGGATTCTGTCCGATTATCACAATCACATCGGTATCATAAAAATCTTCTAAAGTAACCGTTCCTTTTCCAATTCCGATTGTAGTTTTCAAAGCTGTTCCAGAGGTTTCGTGGCACATATTGGAACAATCTGGCATATTATTGGTTCCAAATTCTTTTGCAAAAAGCTGATAAAGAAAGGAAGCTTCATTACTGGTTCTTCCCGAAGTATAAAAGGCCGCTTCATTTGGAGATTCAAGCGCATTTAAATGGGAAGCAATTTTTGTAAAAGCCTCATTCCAACTTATGGGCTGATAATGTGTACCGCCAACAGGCAAATACATCGGCTCGGTCAATCTTCCCATTTTTCCAATTTGGTAATCGTCCAATTTTGAAAGGCTGTAAACAGAGTTTTCTTTAAAGAAAGCAGCATCAACTTTTTTGGTTGTAGCTTCTTCAGCCAAAGCTTTTGCTCCATTTTCACAATATTCGCCCAAAGGAGATCGATCATCATCAGGATCTGGCCATGCGCAGCTGGAACAGTCAAAACCGCCCATTTGATTCATCTTGAACAAAGCTTTTCCGCCTCTTAGAATGGTTTTATCTTCTATAAGATCGCTTACCGCAGCCATAACCGCAGGAACGCCAGCAGCCCATTTTTCTACTTTTGTTAATTTAAGTTTCGAAAGCTGGTACGGATTTTCCGCTTCAGGTAATTTATGGCTTAAATCATCTGTTTTTTGTTGTAGATCTTTCTTCATTGTATTATGGTTTAATGGCTATTGTGTTAGGATTACGGTTTGTTCCGATGAGTTGTATATATTCAATCGGTCTTCTTTTAGAAATCCTAAAAGTGTAATATTAAACTCTGTCGCTAGTTCTACGGCCAAACTGGATGGAGCGCCAATAGAAGCAATAATAGAAATTCCCGCCATTGCCGCTTTTTGGATTAACTCAAAACTGGCTCTTCCGCTTAGAAGCAAAATATGTTCATTTAATGGCAGCGATTGATTTGCAAGAGATCTTCCAATCAATTTGTCTAATGCGTTATGCCTTCCAACATCTTCAGTTAAAAGAATCAAATCGCCTTGAGTATTAAAAAGCCCTGAGGCATGAAGACCGCCAGTGGATTCAAAATCGCTTTGAGCAATTCTTAATTTTTCAGGTAATTGATAAAAAACAGATGTATGAATTTGGATCTGCGGTCTCATCAAATTTCCAAATGGGCTTACCGTTTTTATAGATTGAATCGAACTTTTTCCGCATACGCCACAACTTGAAGTCGTGTAGAAATTTCGATCTGTCTGCATCAAATTTGGAGTAAAACCTTCTTTAAGATCGACCTGAACAATGTTTTGTTTTTGTGACAAGCAATTCATTTTTAATGAAAAAGCATTTTGAATATCTTCAAAAGAAGCAATAATTCCTTCTGTAAACAGAAAACCAATCGCAAGATCAATATCATTGCCCGGAGTTCGCATGGTAACCGAAATATTCTTTTGTATTCTGTCTGAATTAGAACCGTAAGAAAGCCTGATTTCAAGAGGTTCTTCAACAGATAGCGTATCTAAGAACGATGAGGTTTCGTTGTTTTCTATTCTTTGAACACTTACGTGTTTGATGGAAACTAATTCCGTATAATTTATTTCCATGATGTTGTAATTGAAGTTGTTACGTAAATTTAATTAAAAATTGGTTCAAAAAATATACTTTCATTCATTAATTGAGAGCATACTATTCGATTTTTATATTTAATTTTCGAACTATTTATTTCACGATTTCACTCATCAGTTGCAAGAGATCTTCTGCGCCTGCGTTAAATTTTCTACCATTGACAAAAAAAGAAGGTGTGCCATTTACACCGCTTAAAATGCCACTTTCAAAATCGGAATCTACTTTTGCGGCAAGTTCAGGTTTTTTAATATCGACATTGAATTGATGCGGGTCTAGCTCCAATTTCTCTACTAATTCTAATAAAAAAGGTTCACTTAGAATTCTCTGATTTTCGTAGATAGCATCATGCATTTCCCAGAACTTTCCCTGCAATGCCGCGGCTTCTGCCACAATTGCTGCAGGACGGGCGTATTGATGCATTTCTGATAACGGAAAATTTCTAAAAACAAATTTTATCTGTTTGCCGTATTTCTTCATTATTTCTTTAAGAATAGGATAAGCTGCACCGCAATAGGGACATTGATAATCTCCGTATTCGACGATTAGTATATCAGCATCTTTTTTTCCTTGTATATGATCAGTTTTACTGACCGCTGGTTTTAGTGACATAATTAATTGGTTTTATAGTTTTTCTAAAGCTTCAAGAATTCCATCTGCTCCTGGGTTTATAGCCATTGGCGAGAGATAACTCCATTGTATAATTCCTTCTTTGTCAATTACAAAGAGGGCACGATTGCATTCGCCTTCTTTCTCATTGTATACGCCATATTTTTTTGAAGTGTCTCCTTTTGGTTCGAAATCAGCCAGTAAAGGAAAATGCAGATTTCTTGATTGAGAAAAGGCCATGTGACACCATTTACTATCTACAGAAATACCGAAAATTGTAGCATCATATTTCTTGAAGTATTTCTGCATTTCGTTGTAAAGTGCCATTTGGTCGCTACAAACTGGACTCCAGTCGGCAGGATAAAAAGCTAAAATCACGTTTTTTCCTTTAAATTCTGATAAAGTGATTTTTTGATCGGGTGTTGCAAATAAGGTAAAATCTGGCGCAACGTCATTTTTCTGTAGCATAAGATTTAGTTTTTAGGTTAAAATCAGTATTTGATATTAGCAATGCGCAAATAATTAATAACAGTGAAGGAAAGGCGAGTGTCCAGTTTTTTAATAACGGAAGTGCCAGAGGTACAATAGATGCTCCTAATAAAAAGCCAATCCATAAGAGGAACAACCGAATAGCGTTGAGTTTGTACTGTTTTCTACTAACTTTATTATTACTCATACTCAGCATTGCTGCATTTCTTGCCAGACTATTTAAAGTTCCTGTAACGAAATCGGTGTTTATTTTTTGATTTCCAACTGACGTTACAATCGTATTCATAATGCCTGTTGAAAAAACAATAATAGGTATAGAAAGTCCGCTGTTTATATAGTAATAACGAGATGCTATTGTATAGACAATCAATATTCCCGAAACAATATAAAACGGTAAGGACTCAATTTTAGATTCTCTCCACAACGAAAGACAAGTACCTGCATATATTCCAAAAACAAAACAAACGATTATTGCTAATGATGAAATAATGATAGCAGATTTACCACTTGAAAAAGCGATTCCCAATTGTGTACTATTGCCGCTAATAAAAGAGACATATATTTTCCATTTAAGAAAACCAGCAGCATCAAGAAAGCCTGCAATAAAGGCTAAAAATATGGCTAGTTTCTCCTGCGATCTAGTTTGTTTAGACGAATCTATGAACTGTGTTTTGGCATCCACAATATTTGTGATTAAGGTTGAATAAACAGTTTGCTTTTAGGAAATTTTTCAATTTCGCCTTCTTCCAAACCAAAATTGGTTACCACCACATCTTTCGGATTTCCTGCAAGCCATTCGCTTAAATCAATAGATTGATAAGTGCCACTGTTAAACCCAATTAAGATTTTACAAACTGTACTTCCAGTATTTTTTATATAATGTCCAGCACCCATTGGCACATAACCAACATCTCCTGCATTGAATTGTTCGGTGACCACGGTACTTTCTGCCAGAAAAACAGACATTTCGGCTTGACCGGAAATATAATACTGCCACTCATCAGCGTTCGGATGCCAATGCATTTCTCTTAAAGCGCCTGGCTGTAATTCTATAATAGATCCTGCCATTGTTGTACTGATAGGAAATTCTTTGCTTGTAACCAATCTTTGCAAGCCTCCGCCCGGAATTATTCTTGGTTGTTGAGCATGCAAAGGATAACGGTGCAAATTGGTCAATTCAATATCTGATTCTTCAGGTCGGGAAGCGGCAGTAAATGATAATTCGTCAGGAACAATCCCGGCTGCAAAATAGGCTTCTTTTTGAGGTAATACGGCCACTTCTTCCAAAGTAATTCCCAAGTTTTGAGCAACAATTTCTGGAGGCATGCAGGATACAAAATCGGTAACGCTGAAAGTATGATCTTCGGAAAAATTACCATTATCAAAGATTAAAATAAAATGGCACTCTTCTGTTCCTGTTGCTTGGATTGAATGCCCATATCCTTTTGGAAAATACCAAACATCGCCCGGTTCAAAATTATCAGTGTAGCTTTTGCCATTTGGATGAATAATCGTGGTGCGAACCGTTCCTGAAATAACATAAGCCCATTCTGCTGCATTTGCGTGCCAGTGTAATTCGCGCATGCTTCCTGGCTGTAGTCGCATGGAAACTCCTGCAATACCAATAGAAGCTGGAAAATCTTTAACAGAAGCTCCTCTTGTTGTACCGCCGTCATTAGTGCGTGGTTCTTTTTTTTCTAGTTCGTATTTGAAGCTTAATAATTCGGTAGTCATAATAATAGCTTTTTGATGATTAATTGTATTGGTTTTTAATTCTATTGTAAAGCTATTGAAGATATATGCTGAGTATAGTTTGAATTCGTTAAATGGGCAAAATGAGTCGATGAATTTAGTAAGAGAAACTTTAGGAATAAGTTGAAGCTTTCTGATTATAGAGGATTTGTTTCTTTAGAGTTTAAACCAAAAAAAATCACTGCAAACTACAGTGATTTTTGATTTTATAATGAGGGAAGTTTTAATTATTTATAAAGCCATTTTTTGATCAGTTTGGTATAATTGGGCATTACAACAAATACCATTAAAAAGACTATGATGCCCGAAATTATTAATCCATCAAAATAATGATTTGACGGTACTTTCAAAAATCTCAAAAAGGGGAGTGCCAATAAAGGAATTAAAAGTGACAATGGATAAATAGCAGACCATGTTACAAGAAATTGTTTCCAGCGAACAGGAACTTTGTTTCCTTCGTTTTCTGCATTAAAAAGAAAATCCAAACCTGATTTTATCTGGTAGTTGTCATTTTTTCTGAATAATGGATTTGCTTTTTTAATGAGCATTTTTCGATCTTCCGATTCCATCCAGTATTTAAGGTTTTCAATGGTGTCAAATCGGATGATAACCGTGTAAACAAACGTTAAATGCGGAATTGGCCGTACGATCTGCAAATCGATAAAACCATTGGAGTGTTTGGTAATGGGAACAATTTCATCTAGCCATTTTTCGTATTGAAGTTCTTTTCCATTCAAAATATGATGCGTAATAACAACAGATGCGCCTTGATTTTCCATATTACTGTTTTTGATTGAGGTTTGTTTTTTGAATATTATCGAACAAGGATAATTTTACCGGTATGATTGCTTTCTTCTAATAATCGATGTGCTGCAGGAGCTTCTGTAAAAGGAAAGGTTTTAAAAATAATCGGCTTAAATTGTTTTGATTCAATCAATGGCCAGACATTTTTTTGTACTTCTTTGGCTAATTGCCTTTTAAAATCATAATCTCTGCTTCTTAATGTACTTCCGGTAATCGTTAAACGTTTTGTCATTACTTTCCAAAGATCAAGATCTACATGACTGCCAGTTACAGCATTAATATGAACTAATCTGCCTTCAGGTTTTAGGATGTTGACATTTTTACTGAGATAATCACCGGCAATCATATCTAAAATAACATCAACACCTTCTTCCTGTAAAACATTTTCGAAGTCTTGTGTTTTGTAATTGATATAAGAATCAGCGCCTAATTCCAGACAATTTAGACCTTTCTCTTTGGATCCTACCGTTACAATTACGCGCAGTCCTAAAGCATGCGCAATTTGAATTCCCGTAATGCCGATACCGCTATTTCCGCCGTGAATTAAAAGGGTTTCTCCAGATTTAAGTGCACCTCTCTGAAAAACGTTTGACCAAACTGTAAAAACTGTTTCGGGAAGACTTGCCGCTTCTGCAAAAGACAAACCTGAAGGAATAGGAAGACATTGGCCTTCACGCACGCTCACGTATTCTGCATAACCACCGCCAGCAAGAATGGCACAAACTTTATCACCGATTTTAAAATCAGTAACATCTGGTCCGCATTTTACAACAATTCCAGAAACTTCTAAACCAAGAATTTCAGATGAAACACCCGGTGGTGCAGGATAATTCCCTTCACGCTGGAAGATATCAGAACGGTTTAAACCTGCTGCTTTTACTTCTATTAAAACTTTATCTCCGCTTATTTCTGGAGTTGGATATTCCTTTAACTGGAGTACATCTGGAGTTCCAGATTGGTTTATAACTATTGCTTTCATTTGGTTTAGGATTAATGATTTTTATTAGATTGTTCGATTCTTTTCCAAGTGAGTTTATGAATTACCAAACGCGAATTACTTATAAAAGGTTTTTCGGTCTCTAAATGCAATAAATTATCTTTAAAAAGAACTTTTCTGTTTTGTGTCTGGTTTCGCCAACTTTCCAAAAGCGAAACGTACATCGTATGACTGACTATTTGTTTTTCATCGTCTGTTTTGAAAGGTCCTGAATAGGCGAGATAACTCTCATTATCTTTTGCGTCGGAATTTTCAGAATCAGTTTTCATTATTTGTGCCGACATATAACCGTCATTATTGTAAATAATAAGACCTTTTGGTTTGATTCCCATCGGATGTGTAATTTCTCTGCCATCTAAAGGTACTTCAATCAATTCAACCAAAATCCAGGAACCAATCAGTTTTTTAAATAAATTTTCTTTCATAATACTCAAAAAATAAAAGGAGCGTACATTAGCACGCTCGATTTTTATATTATTAAAAAGGCTGATTGTATTTGCCAGTTAATGCTTTGTTTTCGATGCTTTTAGCAAAGTTAGGAGTTTCTTCATGATTGTGAGCATCAGAAGCTGCTTGTCTTGAAGCTGCTGCACCTGCAAGATTTATGTTATGTTCTTTTAGATATTCGAACATTTCTGGTGTTGCTGTTGCGTGAATTTCGTTGGTGTAAAGACAGGTATTCTCATCTATTTTGGTTACTTTAAGTTCCCATAAAACCTGAACTTTAGTGCGTCCGTTTTGAGTAATAGAATCTGAAATTGATAACATACGGCAATAATCGGGACGGTGAACTGTTGCCACATAATGCTGCACCATTAAAGCGTCGCCAATTGTTTCTACATTAATAGACATAGGTTCGCCTTCATAGGTGCTGGTAATTCCTGCACCAATATGCTGAGTTGAGCAACGTTGGTATTCTGCATCAGGAAGGTTTAAAAGCCAGTCTGCAATATTTACTTTTTCAATAGGAGCATTAATAACTGTAGTTACTGCTGAATGTGATAATGCGTTTTCTTTGGTTTGGATGATTTCCATGATTTCTTGGTTTTAAATGTTTAACTGAAGTAAATTTACTGCCTTACATTCGTGTAGCATTCCACTATTCATCGAATGGGCAAAAACACTCGTTTAAATAGCGAAATCAATCGTTTGTTGTTCTGAAGTTTGGAATGAAGACAATAAAAATATTTCAATCTGAGAAAACATAACCAGTGGTTTCAACCACTGGGACGCAAAGAGAATCAGGGTTATTACTAAATTAGAATAAAATAAAAAAGACCGCCTTTTACAGACAGTCTTTCAATCGAATAATATATAGTAAGATGGTTTTTCTTGAATTTAAAACGAGCTCTTGTCTTATTTATTTCACAGTGATTCTAAAAAAACTTTAGCTTCTAAGAGAGACGAGTTCAAAATCTTTTCGACATCATTTAAAATTTGCTGTAAAGTTGCATTTTGTTCTGTAGCCAATTCAAGAATATCAAGTTTTTCTTCTAAAAGAGGCAATAGTCCCATTATAGCAGCACTTGATTGCAAGTCATGTGCTCTAAGTTTCACCATTTTAAAATCTTGATTTTGATAAGCCGTCATAAGCTGTTCCAAATGTAGTGGCACATTGTCAATAAACTGTTTGGTGACAGTTTGTTCAAACGCTTTATTGCCAGCGCTTACAGATTGCATATACGAAAGATCAATATGTTGAAAAACAGGATCAGATTGTATAATGTTTGTTTCTTCCGAATTTGATTCTTTCAGTCCAAAAGCAGCAATCAGTTTAAAAAGTTCTTCCTCTTTTATAGGTTTTGAAATGTATTCGTTCATTCCTCGGCTCAAACATCTTTCTCTTTCGCCAGGCAGGGCATGTGCCGTCATGGCAATTATGGGAATATCTAGTTTTAAGATTTCTCTAATTTGCTGAACAGCCGTATATCCATCCATTTGAGGCATCTGTAAATCCATTAATACAAGATCACAATCTTTTTTCCTTAGATATTCGACTGCTTCCAAACCGTTAGAAGCCATTTCAAAATCAACATTCCATTGTGAAAGCAAATGTTTCATTAAACTTTGATTGATCGCGTTGTCATCTACAACTAAAACTCTCAAAGCGGTATTTGATATATCTTTAAAGTGGTTAATATTGGCAATAGGTTTAGAATTGAGCTGTTCTTTAGCAATATCATACGGAATATAAAAGCTAAAGGCTGTTCCTTTTCCTTGTTCACTTTTTACTTCAATATCACCGTTTTGCAATAAAATCAGCTTTTTTACTATTGATAATCCGAGGCCAGTCCCACCGTAATTTCGAGTGGTAGAGTCTTCACCTTGATTGAATCTTTCAAAGACTTCATTTAGTTTTTCTTTATCAATTCCAATTCCCGTGTCCGTAATTTTAAAGCCTACAATGACCTTGTCTTCATGTTGTAGTTTGTTATAGACCTCAATGCTTACAGATCCCTGATGGGTAAATTTTATGGCATTTCCAATGAGGTTTACCAATATTTGAGTTAATCTCGTGGCATCACCAATTAAAGTATCAGGGATCGAAGTATCGACTTTACTGGAGATGGTTATTTTTTTTTCTTTTACACGTTCTGAAAAAAGGGTTTCAACCGAATCCAATAATCCGTTGATGCTGAATATTCCGGGCGTAATACGCATCATTCCAGCCTCAATTTTAGATAAATCGAGTATGTCATTAATAATGGTCATTAAATTTTCGCCCGAACGCTGAATAGAATTTACAAATTCTGCGGAAGTTTCATCCAAAGGCCTTTTTTGTAATAAATTGGTGAAGCCTAAAATACCACTGAGCGGCGTTCTGATTTCATGACTCATATTAGCCAGAAAATTTTCTTTAGTCTGAGCAGCGATCGATGCTTTTTTTTCTGCAATATCCAATTCTTTGATCAGAAAATGTTGTCTTCTAAATTGGCGCATAATATGATATCCTATAACGGCACCACTCAAAACTAGTAAAACTAATAAGGAAATGTCGTAAAGTTTTGCTCTTCGACCCATTTCCAGACTTAGATTTCGCAACTCCACCATGCGCAATTGGCGCTTACGGTAAATCTTTGCTGTAATATCAGTAATCTCATTAGAAATTATTCTGGCTTTAGGATTGGCAATGGAGCTATCATCATCCATATTTCCTAAAGAATCAAAACGATGCAGGAGTTTTCCTTTTGTGACCATTTTATCCTGAGCCAAAACTCCGAGTCTTTGTATTAACTTTTCCTCTTCAGGATCGGCATTATCCACAGAAAGGGAATCGAGAAAATTTCTAATCTGCCTGATCTTTTGATCGATTCCTTCTAAATGTGTAGTGTCATTAGTAGCGATCGAAGCTCGAATTCTGCTTTCGACACCCAGAATATCGCGGTCAATTTCTCTTAAATGATTACTGGAACGCAATTCGTTTAAAAGGGTATTATTATTTCGTATGAGTTCTTTAGTATTTTGAGCCGAATTAATTTGTACAGCAATCAATAATATACTGCATAAAATAAAACTGCTAATGATAAAATAACTAAAGCGTTTGTTACCCATTACGGTAGACGTATTTATCATATAAATAAGTGTAAATGAAATTGTATGATCTTAATTCAATAAGATAGCATTCTAGTTTACGCAGCAGAAAAAATAAAATGACATTTAGAAAACATTCATCCTAGTGTTAAGTGCTTTTCTGTAAGCATCTGCAACAGGAATAAATTTTTTGTTAATCATAATACCTCCTTCTTGTAAAGTGTCAATTTTACCAATAGAAACAATATAAGAACGATGTACTCTAATGAAATCATCTTTTGGCAGACGTTCTTCGGCAGTTTTCATTTTGCCGTGAATGGCAAACATTTTTTCTTTGGTGTAAAACTTTACATAATCTCCCATTGCTTCAGCATAAAAAATATCATCTAGTTTTAGTCGTCTGGTAATATTAGAATCTCTAACGAATAAAAATTCTTCTTTACCAAATTGTATATTCTCTTTTCTGCTCTCAATGATAGACTGTGCTTTACTCACTGCCTGTAAAAATCGGGCAGGAGTAACTGGTTTTAGAATATAATCTGCGATATTCAATTCAAATGCCTCCAGCGCATATTCTTTTTTAGAAGAGGTAAAAATGATGATGATATCTTTCCCTGCGATATTTTTTGTCAATTCAATTCCCGTCATCTCAGGCATTTCGATATCCAAAAAAATCAAATCTACCTGATTTTCCTGTAAATGATGATAGGCTTCAATAGCATTCGAATATTCATTTACAACAGTAAGATTCGGAATTTGTTTTGCCAAATGAGATAAAGTAGTTCTTGCAATATCATTGTCATCAACAATTAACGCTTTCATGGTATTTGGTTTTTGGTTTAGACAAATATACTTATTCCTTGTTATTTTATCTAAAGTAAGAGCGTATCATCCATGCCATTTCTTCATGAATTTCTATTAAGCCGGTAATAAAATCGCTTGATCCGTAATCTTTGTAATCATCAGCAAAAGGAGTGATGTTGCCACGGATAAATTCAATAATACTTTCATGGTCTTTTAATAGATCTTTCATAAAACCTAAACCATCGTTTGTTCTTTCGCTATATTCTGTAAGATGCGTAAGTTCAAGATATGATTTTAAGGTTGCTGGTGCGTAGTGGCCAATTTTACGCATACGTTCTGCAACGCTGTCAATGATTTCATCCAACTGTTTGTATTGATTTTCGAAGAAAATGTGATTGGCATGAAAATTATCGCCTGTAACATTCCAGTGTGCATTTCTGGTTTTAGTATAAAGTACAAATTCGTCTGCGAGCAGTTTTGCTAATTCATTAGAAACAGCGTCAGTATTTTTTTCTGTAAGGCCAATGGTTGCTTTCATAATTTCAAGTTTTTAAGTTATAAGCAGTAATGCTTTGTTTTCTTATGTAAAGGTCTTTAGAAAACTTCTTTAAAAGGTATGATTTTAGGTAAACAGGCAAAATGAATCGTTGAAATGGAGAAGGTGTCCTTTTAAGTAGTTTTTAGCTTAAAAAACTACAGTGTTTTTTAATGACAAATAAAAAGCATAAATTAATATTAGTGTATTGGATAAGAACACCATTTATTAAAAAAATAAATTTGTAATAGAATTTACTACTACTTTTAATTGAAGATTCACAAATTTAATAAACCATGAATTTAGAACAAGAAAAAGAGCTAGCGGCAAAAGAAGCGGTTAAATTACTAGGAGATAATATGATTGTGGGATTAGGTACAGGTTCAAGCTCTGTTTATGCAATAAGAGAAATTGCAAAACTTGTCAGCAATGGCCTAAAAATAAAAGCGGTACCAACTTCTAATAAAACTAAAGAACTTGCTGAGGCTTTAAATATTCCTTTGATTGATATTAATTTGATAAATTCAATAGATATCACAATTGATGGAGCAGATGAATTTACCTCTGACTTAATTTTAATCAAAGGAGGTGGGGGTGCATTGCTTAGAGAAAAAATTGTAGCCTCATTAACAAAACAAGAAATTATAATAGCGGATTCATCAAAAGAAGTAAAACAAATAGGGAAATTCAAAGTCCCAATTGAAGTAATTCCATTTGCTTCAAATTATATTTTAAGTCAAATTAAAGTATTAAATGGAATTGGAAAAATTAGGATGGAAGGAGATAGACCATTTAAAACAGATCAGGCAAACAATATTATAGATGCTGATTTTGGCATCATTTCTGATCCTGCTTCTTTATCTAAAAAGTTAAATGATATTAATGGAATTGTTGGACATGGAATATTTATCGGTCTGACAAGTAAAGTTATCATGGGAAAAGGAGATTCAACCATAATTTTTGATTAAAGCGGAATTATTCAATTTAATAGTTTTTTATGTGAGCTTCTTTTTTACAAAACCGCCTTAGATTTCTGTGGCACTTTTGGAGGGAATCCAGTTCTATTTAATTTTTATAATGCTTTAAATTGACAGCGTTAAAAGAATATGAAATCATCAAGTAACTCCAAAAAGCAAGTTTATTTTCATCTTGAATTTTTGGCAGATATTCCATGGCGTCTGTTGATTTATAAAAAGAAAAGGCATAATTAATTTCCAATTCTTTGACTGGCAAGTATTTCAAAGAAAGGTCAGTTTCATATCCAAGAAATTTTGTCGTTTTCTGGCCAAAATTATTTAGAACAGGATATTGAGTATAAAAAAGGTGAAAATCAGAACGAAGTGATATTTTATTATTTAAGGGAATTACGGTGAATAGATAAGGATTTATTAAACCTTTTCCGTTAACATCAGTTGGAAAACGGGTAAAGACATTCATATTTCCATTGAACTTCCATGTTACACCGTATAAAACATCAAAATCGCCGGAACTGCCATCTGATATATTAGGTCTGCTGCCACTTATTATTTCAGTGCCTAATCGCCAAGTAGATTTTAATAAGGACAATTTAACTTCAGGTTGAAAATAGTAAGCAAATAATTTTTGACCTTTTGAATTACGTCCAAACTGCAAATATGAATTTAAAGTATAATACCATTCTTTCGTTTTAAATTCTATTCTTCCGCCTGCTGTTGCACGAGTGTACAATTTCCCTGAATTTGTAGTTTCTAAAAAATCAATAGCATTCAATGAATTAAATAAAAATCCATTATTGTTATTGAAGCTGAAATTATTTACCAACAGATATTTATATTTATTCGATGCAACGGGCGAGTAGGTCGGCTCAAATTCAGAATTGTAATTTCTGGTAAATAGAAAGAAAAAATCATTAGAGAAATATTTTGAAGATTTCATTAGCCTTATTCCTTCATGAGCTCTTCCTTGTTGTGCCCAGGGAGCATCAGAGAATAATCTGCCATTATCTAATAAAACACTTTGTCTTCCCAAACGTATATTTATTGATTTAAACTTAGTCTCAAAATACAATTGATAAAAATTAATGCTTCCAACTTTAGAAGCTTTGTTGTTTTTATCCCAAAGATGAATTTCCTGTAAATCGGATTTCATAAGCCATTTTTCTCTAGCATACTTCATAGAAATTCTGTTTCTCTGGGTGATATAAAAGTAAGGATCTATTGAATCGTTAGGAGGAAGGATATAATTTGAAGTAAATTCCCCTCTAGGTCTTATTTCAATATTCATTAGGAACTGCTTGGATAAACTATCTTTTTGCTGTGCACATAATTGAAATACAGATAAAATAATAAAAAGTAATAAGATTTTTTTATTTGCAAGTGTTTTAATTATCATACTTCTTATATCCTATAGAATTAGTGTGTAAAAGTAACAATTGTATACATATTTACAATAGTGTAATTAAGTTTGATAAAACTCGTTTACAATCCGTTTTGTTAAATAAATAATAAAAAAAATACAACTTTTTGAGTTGTATTTTAAGTAAATAGCTATTGTGTATCTGGCATCCTTTAGGTAACCGGTATCATTTGTAAACCATTTACATCGTAATTTCACAAAAAATTAAATTATACAATTATGAGCGATAAATCTTTAATAGTGGTAGCTGGTGCAGGAGGTATCTAGCCTCTGCCTTTCATTGGCTATGTAAATATGGTTTAGATGTCCTGTTGGGGATTGCTTTAAAAATCTATTTTGATTTAAAACTAGTTTAAGCAGCAATCACCTTAGCTTTTTGTGTCACTTTTGAAGACAACTCCATTTGCTAAGGTATTTTTTTTAGCAGCATTATGAAAGGGATAAAGCTCAACATTATTATTTGGAATGTCGTTTTTAATCACTAAAGCTGGTGACCATTCCATTTTACCAGTTTTGGATACTTAAATTATGGTTTTGGCTAAATTATCTTTCCTGTATCTTGTGAAATTTGCAGCATAATAACACTAAAATAATCATTATGTCATCGCAAAGTAAAATTGCAGTAGTAACAGGAGGGAGCCGCGGTCTTGGAAAAGATATGGCTATAAATCTTGCTAAATACGGATTGGATATAGTTTTAACCTATAACAGTCAAAAAGAAGCAGCAGAAAATGTTGTAAAACAGATTCATGATATCGGACAAAAGTCGGCCGCTATAAAACTAGACGTCTCAGATTCTTTCAGTTTTGATTTGTTTGAAAAGAATCTTAAAGACCATTTAACTAATTATTTCAACTCAGATGGTATTGATTATCTGATCAATAATGCAGGTTTTATTCACTATGCAAATTTTGATGCTATCACTGAAACTCAATTTACAGAAATGGAAAATGTACATCTTAAAGGTCCATTTTTCCTTACTCAAAAATTATTGCCATTATTAAGATCTTACGGAGGAATTGTAAATGTTTCTTCAGGATTAACTCGTTTTGTCACGCCGGGATTTGCAGCTTATGCAGCACTAAAAGGAGCAATGGAGACATTGACAAAATATCAGGCAAAAGAACTTGGTGCAAGAAATATAAGAGTAAATGTTATTGCTCCAGGTGCTGTCGAAACAGATATTATGGGCGGTGCGGTACGTGACAATGCAGAAATGAACCAATACCTGGCTTCGCAGACTGCTCTTGGAAGAGTTGGACTGCCCGAGGATATTGGGGGAGTGGTGGCATTTTTATGCAGTGATGCCGGCGGCTGGATTAATGCGCAGCGAATAGAAATTTCAGGAGGTTCAAATCTATAATTAGACTTAAAAATAGTTAGATCATAGTTGATAAGCTGAATGTTATATACAATTAGAAGAATATAAAATGGAAAAAGAAGATAAAGGAGTAGTCAAAGCTCTTTCGAAACAGGAAATAGATACTATTGAAAGGTTTTATGCAGCATGGAAACTTAAAAAGCCAGAAGTATTAGACGAAATCTGCATGCCCGACTGGAAAGATATTCCGCTGGCGCCGCAGCAGGAAGATAATCCTAAAGGACTGCAGGCAATTATGAAATTTTTGTTTGAATTGTTTCCTGATATAGAAATTGTAATTCATGAGATATTTGGCAGCCATGAGCGTGCAGCTGTAAGAGCTTCAATGCAGTTTACGCATGTAAATGAAATTATGGGAATTGCTCCAACCAATAAGAAAGTAACAATAGCGCTGCATGAATTTCATTATTTGAAAAATGGCAAACTTACCCATACTTGGCATTTAGAAGACTGGTTTGGTCTTTTAATGCAGAGCAAACAATAAAAAATCGAATAGCATATTTGTACAATAATTTATTAAATATACTTTTAAAAGAAATTCATGAGAATTGAGAGTGTCAAAAAACTGTAAATTTGTATCTATGGAAGTAATTAGAATAAAAAGCATCACAGAGTATCATCGCTTTAGAGGGCTTCCTAAGCCGGAACATCCTTTAATAAGTCTGGTCGATTATGCACAGGTAAAATTCCCTAGTGATGAAAAAACGACAAAAATTGTGATGGATTTTTATTCTATTGCTTTAAAACGTGATATTGGAGCCAAACTCTATTATGGCCAGCAGGTTTACGATTTTGACGAAGGTATAATGTCATTTATAGCACCGGGGCAGGTTTTGCGACTCGAGCAGGATCCTGATTCATTACATAAAGGCACGGGCTATTTATTGCAAATTCACCCAGACTTTTTATGGAATTCACCATTAGCAAAAAATGTTAAGAGCTACACGTTTTTTGATTATTCAATTAATGAAGCACTATTTCTTTCTGAAAAAGAGGAAAATATCATTGTAAATATTTTTGAAAATATAAGAGAAGAATACCACATCAACATTGATAGATTTACGCAGGATTTAATAATTGCGCAGATAGAATTATTGCTCAAATATTGCGACAGATATTACAATCGTCAATTTCTTACAAGAAAAATCAGCAGTCATCAAATACTATCAAAAGTTGAAGAATTTTTGAATAATTATTTTGATGATAAAAACCGTGACGAAAGAAGTCTTCTTTCTGTCCAGACCGTTGCTGATAATATGAATGTTTCTTCAGACTATTTAAGCAATTTACTGAAGCTTCATACTGGTCAGAATACACAGCAGCATATTCACAATAAACTCATAGAAAAAGCGAAAGAAAAACTTTCTACTACCAGTTTATCAATTAGTGAAATTGCGTATGAGCTGGGATTCGAACACCTTCAGAGCTTTAGTAAATTGTTCAAAAACAAAACAAATGAAACACCTTTAAAGTTCAGAACTAAGTTTAATTAATCCTTTTATTTTTAAGTGTTTTTAAAATTCTTTATTTAAATTGAAAAAAAACAAAGCAGTCTTGAAGAATCGGAAAATAAAAAACAAAATAAAAGAAAAAATGATTCAAAATTACCTTGTTAATAGGTCTAAATAAAAAATGGCGCCAATTGTCTTTAATTGGCGCCATTTGGCTTTTGTGACCCAAGCGGGAACGTTGAATGAGAGAAAGCTTATTAGCGCAACTAGCAAAAACTTTGATAGCCATCCAATAAACTAGAAACGATTTATTTTAAAGTCTTCTAAAATTCTTTTACGATGTAGAAGTCCCTAATCGGCAATGGTATCTGTCAAAGTTTTAGCGATGTGCCATAATCGGACTTCCTGCTCAGGGATATGGTAAGATTTATCAATCACCAAATCAAATAATGCTTTCACTTCTTCGATAAGCAAAGTAATTCATTGATAGACCAAAGTGTAAAGGAGGCAGTTTATTAAATTTCGTGTAAAAAAATAATACGAACCGAAATAAAAAGCAATGTCTATTAAAAAATTCTCTATAATTGATAATAGAATTATAAATAATCTTTACAATTTACTTTTCCAAAATTGTGATCAGTTTTACCATCATCTCGATTACTTTTTCCTTAGTCAGAGGAATGACATTATTAACAATGGTGTATCCTTCTACAAAAGGAATAAGAAAACTTACTATTTCCTCAGGCTTACTGCAAAATGCAGAGACCAAATCGATCATCCATAAGCAATAGGTTTTATAGTAGGTTTCCACAGCGTTTTGTAATTCCTTGTTCCTTGATGCTAAAGTCCATATTTCCTGAAACATTAAGGTTTGATGACTGGATCTTCCATCAATTAATAACATACTCAAAACCTTTTCCAGAAAAACATTTTTATCAGGTGTGCTGTCAGCTGCCAAAAGTTTGATAGCCTGAGTCAGCTCTTTCTTGCAGCTTTCAAAGTAAAACTCCACTGTGGCAATCAAGAGAAGATTTTTATCTTTATAATAGTATTGCAGATTACTTAAAGACAAATTCGCATTTTTTGCTACTTTTCTCATAGAGAGATTTTCTGCACCTTCCTTTATTAGCACCTCTATTGTTGTCGATAAGATCTGATTTAATCGCTCTTCTTTTTTGTCCATTCTGTAAAATTAAATAAAAAATATTAAAAACATTTTTTTACCTAGGTCGCTTGACCTATATTTGTAGTAGGTCAAGTGACCTATATTTAACTTGTAAAATATTATAATATGAGATTACACGAAAAAAGAATTCTGATTGTTGGAGGTTACGGGCAGGTAGGGAGCAACATAGCACATTTAATAAGAAAATCAGACAGTGCTATCGAACTTATTCTTGCAGGGAGAAATCCCCAAAAAGGAGAACTGCTGGCTAAAGAATTAACCCATGCTGAAACAGCCTATATCGATTTGGAAGAAGGTTTCAATTTAGCTCAATTTCGAGAAACTGACCTTATAATATCAGCTTTGGATGACCATAGCAATATTTTAAGGGAAACGGCTATTTTAAATGGTATTGCCTGTATTACGGTAAGCGAATTGGCTGATCAGATTTCTACTACAGCATTTCTCAGCCTTCATAAAACAATTTCTGCTCCTATAGTTTTCGCGGGGCATTGGCAGGCCGGACTCTTGACATTAGTTGTAAAGCAGATGGCTTCTGGGTTCAGCAGCATCTCGCATATCACAACTGCCGGACTATACGATGAAAAAGATCCGGTAGGACCATTGGTTGCAGAAGAAGTTAGTGGTTTTGTAGGTAAGGCACTGATCCGTCAGGATGGAAATTGGCAGTATGTGGATTCAAAAAATAATGCAAGACCGATTAACCTGTATGGTGGATCATCGGCTATTGGACATCCAATGAGTACCCTTGACGTTCCGAGTATCGCAGCTTTTACGAGTGCCCGCAATATTCGGTTTGATTTCATTATTGGGGAATCAATAGGCAGCAGTAATGGTTTGACAGCATCACACGATTTGTATATTGAGATAGAAGGGATCTCATCATCCGGAGAACCGAAGAAAATCAGAACCATTGTTTCCGGTCCTAAAGGGAATTCTCATCTAACTGCGGTAGGCGTCTATATGATCGCAGAGAGGGTTCTTGGCCTGAATGGACAGACTGCGCATAAAACAGGAGGTCTATACCTTCCTGAAACCATAGTTTCATCGGATAATATTATAAGACGTCTGGCAGAATTTGGAATTCAAACTATTGAAGAGAATATCTAATGTTCCTTAACGTTTTACTACAATTTAAAATGAAAAAATCATTAATCATTATCACACTATTTATTGTCAAATCCAATGTTAGTGCCCAAACAAAAAATAATCATTTAAAAAAACAGACAAAAATGACAAATACAACAATCTTACACAAAGCCAATGAATTTGTGAAAAATGGCGATTACGAAAGTTTTTTAGCTTACTGTACCGCAAATACCAAATGGGTTTTCATTGGTGAGCGTATTCTTAATGGAAAAGAAGAAGTGCGTGCTTATATGAAAGAATTCTACTTGGAGCCACCGGTGTTCAGTGTGGAAAAGGCAATCGAAGAAGACAATTTTGTTATGGTGACGGGGGAAATCCGATTAAAAAATAAGGCCGGAAAATATGAACATTTTGATTATTGTGATATCTGGCGGTTCGAATATGGGAAGATAGCAGAGCTCAAAGCATTTGTCATCGAAAAAAAGCCTTAATTAGAAGATACTTTGAGTAAAAAACCTTATCAGTTGTAAAACAAAAATGGCACCATTTGAAGACAATTGGTGCCATTCGGCTTTTATGACCTCGAATGGACAAATTTCAACATTGTTTTTGGATGATTTGAAGAAAATGGCTTATTAATATGTAATTATCTGTATTTCATTGGATTTATGAATTTGATTTGGATGACCCGGTGGGGATTGATGAATTACGTAATAATTTATTTAAAGTAGATAAACTTGCATAGCTTATTACAGCAAATTTGAAAGAAACAGCACTCGTTTTTAGAGAGGCCATTAACCAAACAATCCTTTAAAAATTTTTATTCATTCTTTGCAATTCAGTTGGCGAATAACCAAACTGTTTTTTGAATGCAAATGAAAAATGCGATAAATTTTCAAAACCTGTTTCATAATAAATGTCAACAGGTTTTTTGTTTTTTTCACTAAGCTGATAATGGGCTAGTTCTAATCTTTTTTTGGTTAGCCAGCGTTGCGGTGTAATGTTGAAAGCCTTATGAAAATCACGCTTAAAAGTGGTCAGACTCCGGCCTGTTAAATAGCCAAACTTTTCCAATGGCATATTAAACATAAAGTTCTTCTCCATAAAAGCAATTAAATCAATCTTGTAAGGTTCATCAAAGTTTGCCAGTACAGCATCTATATGCGGGTCAATAGTTCTAAGTATCGAAATTGCCTCAGTAATTTTTAAGGAAGCGATATTTTCGGGAAAATTTTCCTGCATTTCAAAATAAGGAATCAGCGAAGCCAAGCAGCTTTCCAATAAAGGATGTTTATGGAAACTGAAAATTTTTGGTGTCGCCGTTTTTTTTAGCTTTGCATTTTCGTGATCATAAAATTCCCGAAGTCTTTTTGCCGATAAATGCATGGCAACTGCTTTGTGCGGCAAACCATCTTTTGGAATATTAATGATGGCAGCCAATTGATTTCGGGGAATTAAAAAAGTATTTCCAGCACCAAATACAAAAGTTTCATCTGCCTGAATAATTTTCGTTTCCCCCGAAATTAACCACACAAGCAAATGATCATTAAACGCGGCTTCCGTTTTAAACAGCTTGCCGGTATAACTAGAAAGTTTAATCTCTGGGTTTATGTAATTTACCTGATAATCCATAATTGCTTGTGTGGTATAAAGATACAAATATTAATGAAGATCGAATTTTATTCCAGTCATCTCCTCGCTTAATTTCCACAAACGTTTTGCATTTTTTTGATCTAATGAATACGATTTAATACCGCCAATAATTGCATCATTTGAACTCAATGCTGCTATATCTGTATTTTCACAATAAACCCCGCCAATATCATTCAGCAATTTGCTCGTGGCTGCCCAAAGGGTTGTAGATGCACCTTGCGGAATTGTTTTTAATGACGCTGCAACTTCCGGCAGTATATTTCCTTCAGCATCACTGTAACCCAGTTTTTGAAACAAATCAACTGGTGCTTCCCTTGCTAATTCTGTTTCTCCAACAGCGCCCGGACATAAAGAATAACTGCGCACATTATAGGCTTTTGCAAGTGTATCTAATTCAACCGAAAAAAGATTAACTGCTGTTTTTGACTGTCCATATCCCTGTAAAGTTTCATACTCCCGATTTAGAAAATTAGGATCTTCAAAATCAAAATCTGAAAATTGGTGTCCTCCTGAAGAAACATTAACCACCCTTGCGCCATCTGCTTTTTTTAATGCAGGCCATAATCTTGCTGTGATCTGAAACAGCGCCAGATAATTGGTTGCCAGCTGCGATTCATATCCTCGCTTATCCCTGCGGAGCGGCACCCACATAATTCCTGCATTGTTAATGAGCAGATGAAGCGGTTGTCCTGAAAGCAAAAACTTTTCAGCAAAAGCATCTATAGAATCGGGATTCATTAAATCCATTTTTTCTATTTGCACATTTGCAATTCCTTCCAGATTTCTTTTGGCTTTTTCGACATCTCTGGCAGGTACGATCACTGTTGCGCCGGCTCTGGCAAGTGTTTTCACCGTTTCCAGACCAATACCTGTATTTCCGCCCGTAACAATGGCAATTTTTCCCTTAAGATCAATTCCTTTTATAACCTTGTTTGAGGTGGATTTGGCATCAAATCCGGAACCTGTAGCTTTCTGCAATTTTCCCTGATAATTATTCTGTTCCATTTTTTTAATTTAAGTTATTTAACAGGACAAAATTAGAGGATACACGAACACATGACTTTGTTTAAACGTCTCAATATACATTGTTTAAACGTCCGAATTAAAAATCGGCGAGTCATATTAAACTTAAAATAATAATTCTAAAGCCAATCAAACCAGGGGTTTATTTCCAGTAATGTTTTTAATAGTACTACATTTATAGCATTACTATTCAAGCTGATGCTATATCAGTTTAATGATGTTTACAGACAATGAGAAAAGCAAAATCAACCCAATATACAAGTGCTGGAGGAACCAACCATATTTTGCCTCAGTCGAGCAACAACTAGTAATCAAGTTATAAGAGATGAAAATTCAAGAGATGATGATATAGTAAACCATTTTTAAAGGAGGTTTCACTATTTGTCTTTAGTATTTAACACTACCTATAATTATTGGTACGATTTGAACCAATGATATGGATTTATTCTTAACTGCCCGGAATTTGGTATAATCCTTTGTTCCTTAAACGTAATTCAGTGATTAACTAGGGCGCTAAAAAACGGTTAAATGCTAATTCAGTTAATTGCAAAAGAACTTTATTCTGTAATTTAATAAGGCCCTTTTTTATAGTAATGTAACTTCTGTCAGTAATGAGTAATGAGTTTAAAAAATATATTCCTTATCATCCAAATATATTAACGTATCTAGTATTTTTTGCCTGCCTGTCATTTTCAGTTTCAATATCAGTAGTAAAAACTGCCAGCATCTATAGATGACCAAAGATCATTTCAGACAGAATCCCTTAAACTCGATGTTTTAAATTTTGCAGGTTATCATTTCATTTATGTATTTTCCGTACTTTTGAGAATTGTAAAACTGCCTAAAGATGACAAGCTCTGAAACCCCCTCTGGTGAAAACTTAAATGAAAAGGAGCCGGTAAAAATTATACTGGCCGAGGATGATAAGGACGATCAGGAATTATTCATTGATGCCCTTGATGAAGCTGATATTCCCTCTGAGGTAACTGCGGTTGAAAACGGGCAGCAGCTCGTGAATACACTCAGGGATAAATCCCAGCCCGATCCCGATATTATTTTTATAGATGTCAATATGCCTGTTAAAGGGGGCAAACAGGCGCTGAAAGAAATAAAGGGCGATAAAGAGCTTCGCGACATTCCTGCGGTCATGCTCTCCACCTGGAACCATCCTTCGGATATTGAAGATACCTTTGAAAAGGGGGCGGACCTTTATGTCCAGAAGCCAAATTCTTTTGCCGGCTTTGTGCTGCTGCTAAAGAAAGTCTTTCTTCTGCACTGGGCCAAAGCTTTATTGAGACCCGTTATAAGTTTATTTTTTGTTTCTGAAAAGAATATATCGCAGCGGGACTAATAAGGAATTTATACCCGAAGTTGGCTTTTTTTCTACAATTATGCCCTTTATTCTATTTAATTGTCTTTTTAGGAGCTTTTCCGCGCTATACGTTCCACCCGAGCGCAAGCGAACTGTCGAAGCAATCTTTGCGTCAAGTTCCGCCGCAAAGGATTTCACTTTTATCGGGGCTAAGGAAAGCTGCGTATTAGAACCTCTTTATTGAATTAGAAACCACGAGTAGATTTGAAGAGATTGTTAAGCGTACCGTTTCATCGATAATGCAGCGCAGTCCGATATTGAAAGAAATGATTGAAAATGGAGAAATTGGAATTGTTGGAGGATCACACGACATTTCTACAGGTGAAGTGACATTTTTTCCTGAAACTTCTAAATTTGGATCGTAAAAAGTAAGGACGGCAGATTCTCTCAATACTGAAAATAAGCAGTGCGAAAAAAGGTCTTCATCGTAGATTAAAATGACATTTTTTCATTTTTCTACTATGAAAAAATGTCAGAATTAATCCCTGGCATATTTTTTGTTTTTTTTCCTTGTGCACACCTTTGTGCAAGTTCAAAAATTTATTGTATAACAATTTTAAAAATTACTGTTATGAATCTTATTAAAAGAAACGGAAGCCATGTGCCGGCTTTCCAACGCTTGTTTTTTGATGATGTTTTTGGCCGCGATCTTTTCAATTGGGAAAACAACAATTTTTCAACCACAAGCACCACACTGCCATCAGTGAATATTAAGGAAACTGACGAGAATTATGAAGTAGAGGTTGCAGCTCCCGGCATGAGCAGGGATGACTTTAAGGTTACCCTTGATAATGGACAGCTGCTTATTTCTTCCTTTAAGCAGGAACACGTTAATAAAGAGCAAGAAAATTACACCCGCAGAGAGTTCAGCTACCAATCTTTCCAGAGAAGTTTTGTGCTTCCCAAAAATGTAGTGGACGAAGATAGAATTCGTGCCCGATACGAAAATGGAATTTTACTGCTGTCTATTCCAAAACTGGAACAGGCCAGACAAAAGTCTCCAAGGATGATAGAGATTTCTTAAAAACTTTTATGAATTTTTTATTGAAAGCTGCCCCATAAAGGCAGCTTTCTTGATAATAATTTAAAATATGCTCTCACAATTATTCTCGGGGATTGCTGTGCTTTCCCTTATTGTCTTATTGTTGATTTTATTGCTTCGGCGGTTAAAGCAGCCTTATTTTATCGCCTACATAGCGGCCGGTGTGCTTTTAGGTCCTCAGGTATTTAATATTATCCACAAACCTGATGTGATATCAGAGCTTGGTGAGATAGGGATCATTATTATGATGTTTTCCATAGGAAGCGAGATTGACCTTCAATATCTCACGCGTAATTTTTACAAGCCGCTGTTGATTTCAGTTGTTCAGATTGTGCTTAGTTTTATCTGCATGTATTTTGTTGGATCATATGCAGGATGGGAAATGACAATAATTGTACTGACTGCCTTTACAATCAGCATCAGCAGTTCGGCCATTGTATTTCAGTATCTGGCCAGAACAGGCCAAATTAAAAGTCAGCTCGGCATGATTACCTGCGGTGTATTATTAATGCAGGATATATTGGTTATACCTATGATGCTGGCTTTGAATTTTATGTCAGGTACCGCTGTATCAGCAGTTCAATTGATAAAAGTATGCGCAGGAGGCGTATTGATGATTCTTTTTTTGAAAGGGGCTCTGACTAAAAAACTTTTTAAAATTCCGATGCGCAAAGAGATTACTGTTGACCATGAACTGCAGGTTTTTATCGGCTTTAGTATCTGTTTCACAATGGCTTGGATCAGCGGATGGTTTGGCTTGTCTACTGCCTTTGGTGCTTTTGCTTCAGGAATATTAATCGGGCATGATAAGGCAACCCGCTGGCTGGGTAGTTCCCTTATTCCTTTTAGGGTATTTTTTATGGCTTTCTTTTTCTTAGCTGTAGGACTGCAGTTAGATATTAATTTTTTTATTCAAAATACAGGTACAATTATATTGATTTCATTTTCAGTACTCTTTATAAACAGCCTGATTAATACCATTCTTTTTAAACTGACTAAGAACTCCTGGCGAGACAGTTTATATGCAGGGGCACTCTTATCGCAGATAGGGGAATTCAGTTTTATTTTAATGACCATGGCAGCTTCTTTAAAATTAGTAGAAAATTATACGTATCAAATAACATTGGCTGTAATTACTTCAACGATGATGCTGACTGCAATCTGGCTTATGATTATTCAGCGGCTGATTTTCAGGCTGAAATAGAAGCGAAAGATTATTTTTTCTTTTGACCTGCAGGTCCGTAATTTTTTTTTCTTAGAATAGGTTTTTTAAAACATCCTAAGAAAAAATATGCCAGTGATGAATTGATTGCAAGCGGCCTGTCTAAGATAATATGAATTGCTATTAGCATGATAAAATATACTGTGATTGACAGTGTTTTTTTAGGAGCTCTTCTCGCTATCCGTTCCAATCTTTTACGCCGAACCCCGGCGCAAAAGGATTTTAACTGCTATCGGGGCTAGGGCTGCTGAGGAGCCCGGCACTTTTGACTAATAAAAATAAGTAAGGTTATAAAAAAATGTCACCAATTGTCTTCAATTGGTGACATTTGGCTTGTTTGTGACCCCGACGGGACAAATTTCAACATTTTTTTTGGATGATTTGAAGAAATTGGCTTATTATATGTAGTTGTTTGTCTTCCAGTGGCTTTGGTAATTTGGTTTGAACAAATCGCTAACCTCTTTTATTAAAACCGCCTTAGCTTGTGTGACAAAATTGGAGGCAGTTCTGCACCTGCGGGGGCGTGTTTTGTCATGCACATTCCAGTCCAAATTTATCGTGGCAAAAAAAGTAGTAGCTATGTAATCTATACTATAGATTTAATTCAAGTTCTTTTAAAGCATTTTTAATAAATCCTTCCTTATCAGCATTCATTTGTGCCAGCAATTCCTTTCTTTCTTCAGGAATGTTGGTATACTTTTCTGCCCAAAGATTAATTTCAACAATTATTGGAATTAAATCCATTCCTTTCTGTGTCAATTGATACAATACTTTGGCTTTACTGTCGGGATGCTCCATTTTCTGAATAATTCCGTTTTCTTCTAACGAGAGCAGTCGAGCGGCTAAAATGTTAGTTGCGATCTTCTCATCGGATTTTGCCAATTCGCCATAGGTACATTTTTTTTTAAGCATTAAATCTCTAACAATCAACAGCGACCACTTGTCACCAAAGGCTTCAAGTGAAAAACTTACCGGGCAGTCTGATCTCTTTTTTTGAGTTTTCATAAAATAAAATTAAAATCACTTGCTTTTTGCAAGTAAATGTATTTATATTTACACTTGCATTTCGCAAGCAAATATAGAAATAATAAACTAAATAGAAAAATTATGGAATTAAAAGGTAAGATAATTTTGATTACAGGTGGATCTGCCGGAATCGGATTAGAGGCTGCAAAACAGTTCATTACAGAAGGTGCTAAAGTAATTATTACAGGAAGAGATCAGAAAAAATTGGATCTTGCCAAAAAAATGTATCCATCCATTACGACCATTAAAAGTGATGCGTCCAGCCAGGAAGCCGCGGTTGCTTTGTACAACCAAATTAATGAAATGGGTGGTATCGATATACTTTATAACAATGCCGGAATTATGAATGGTCAGGATAATTTAGGTTTCAGTAATTCAAAACATTTTGAAAAAGCTGCCATGGAAATTAATACTAACTACTTAGGAGTTATTCTCTTAAATGATCTTTTTCTGGATATGCTTAAAAGCAGAAAAGAAGCAGCTATTATCAATACATCATCGATATTGAGTTACACGCCGTCTAATCTTGTACCAACTTATTCAGCATCAAAAGCTGCGGTACGTTTTTATACAGAAGCATTACGAGATCATTTACAGATAATTGGAAGCAGAATAAAAATATTTGAATTATTGCCGCCGTTGGTAAAAACAAATATGTCTGAGGGAATGGAAGGTAAATCGATAACACCAGATGTGCTAATTGATGCTTTAATAAAAGGATTAAAAAACAATACGTACACTATTCGTGTTGGCGATACAAAAGCGATTTATCTGTTAAATAGATTTTTACCAAAGTTAGCTTACAAGTTATTGAATCATAAAGGTATTACGGCCAGATTGCAATCTTAATTTGTATAAAAATATTTAACTGAATAAAAAATGAACAGCGTTCATTTTATTTTATATCTTTGTCTGCAGTAATAAAAATAAGTATGAGTACAATTGATAGAAAAGCAAAAGAAAAAGAAGCTTTAAAAGCCCTGATATTAAAAGGTGCTAAAAAGCTTTTTGTTGAAAAAGGAATTGAACATACCACCATAAGAAACATTGCTGAAGAAATTAACTACAGTGTAGGCACTGTTTATGTTTATTTTAAAGATAAAAATGATATTCTCCATGATCTTCATACAATAGGTTTTCAGGAATTAGATAGTTATTTTATGGAGTTATATACTATAGAAGATCCGAAGGAAAGATTAAAGAAAATGGGATTTGCCTATATCAAATTTGCCATCGAAAATTCTGAAATGTACGATTTGATGTTTAATCTAAAAGCTCCAATAGAATTCCTGAAAGACTCCGAGAATGAAGATTGGGATGAAGGATGCACAGCATTTGGATTAGTTAAAAAAACTATTGAAGAATGTATTAACAAAGGTTATTTTAAAGGCCATAATGTAGAGCCGCTGGCATTTATGGTTTGGAGTTTGGTACATGGCATGTGCTGTCTGGAAATTCACCAGAGAATTAAAAATGTAAATTTTACGAATCCCGATACCATTTTGTATGACGGATACAATGAATATCTAAAAATGATAGAAAAGCTTTAAAAATTTTTTTGCCCAAAAAAATGAACAATGTTCAAATAATAAACAATGTACAATAAATGAAAATTAAACTAACTTTTGCAATACTCTGTCTAGGATATTTAGGGTATGCACAGAACAAGCTGGAAACTTATATAAAGACCGGCTTAAAAAATAACGAAGTAATCAGGCAGCATAATTTTGATATTAATAAAAGCATGTATGCCTTAAAAGAAGCACGAGCTTTATTTTATCCAACAGTTTCCCTAAATGGAAGTTACACCAAAGCAGAAGGCGGAAGGACAATCGATATTCCAATTGGAGATATGCTGAATCCGGTGTATAATACTTTAAATCAAATTACCAATTCTAACGCTTTTCCGATGTTAGAAAATCAGTCGGTCTTGATAAATCCGGATAATTTTTATGATGCTAAAATTCATACCACGATGCCATTGCTGAATTTTGAAATTATTTATAATAAAAGAATAAAAGCCCAGCAGACGACGCTTCAAAAAATAGAACTCGAAATCTATCAAAGAGAGTTAGTAAAGGAAATTAAAATTGCTTATTACAAATACCTGCAATCGGTTGAAGGTATTAAGATTTATGAAGATGCCCTGGCTTTGGTAAAAGAAAACCAAAGGGTAAATCAGGCTTTATTTAAAAATGAAAAAATAAACCGGACTGCCGTTTTACGAAGCGATAATGAGGTAATCCGCATTCAGGCCAATTTAGAAACCGCCCGACAAACCAGTAATAATGCCAGATCCTATTTTAATTTTTTATTGAATCAAAAACTTGATGCCGCAATAGAAACTGATCAGAGTGAAGCACTGCCAATAGAAGTACTTTCAGAAAATACCCAAAATAGAGAAGAGCTGCAAAAGCTCACTCAGGCAAAAGAAATAAACGAAAATGTAAGCAGACTGACCAAATCGTACTGGCTGCCAAAAGTAAACGGCTTTGCCGATTTCGGAATTCAGGATTTTGATTTTCAGGCGGATAAAAACTCACGCTACTATTTTGCCGGAGTGGGGCTGGAGTGGAATATCTTTTCGGGAAACAAAAACAAATGGAAGCTGAAGCAAGTTGAAGAAGACAGTAAAAAAATCATCTCGCAAACTGATAATGTAAAACAGCAGCTGCTGCTTCAGCTTCAGGTTTCACAGAACAATCTAAAATCGGCCTTAGAGCAGTTCAATGCTGATAAAAATCAAAAGCAGTCGGCCAAAAAGTACAATGATGACATTACCAAATTGTACAAGGAAGGCCAGGCAATATATATAGAACTGCTTGATGCACAGAACCAATGGGTGAATGCGCAGCTTAACACTAATATTTCGCTTTATAACTCCTGGATTGCTTTTGCAGAATTAGAAAGAGCCAACGCCACTTTTACTTTTAACTAAAAATAAAAAACATGAAATTAACGATTCACAATTATCTAAAAAAACATATCGCAGCCTCCAAAAAAGGGTTGATTATATTGCTTGCTTTAACGCTTTTTTACGCCTGTAAAGAAGAAAAAAAGGAAAATTCGCCCTTTGAAAGCGCGGATGTCATCCCGATTAAAACAGCTCCGGTCGAATCTTTTGCTCTTAACAATACCATAAGCGCATCAGGTTTAGTAACAACAGAAAATCAGGCCAATTATGGATTTAAAATAGGAGGGGTCATCAGTCGTATTTATGTTGAAGAAGGCCAGTTTTTTAAGAAAGGCCAGCTTCTGGCATCATTAGACGAAACAGAGATTAATGCAGGATTGAACCAAACCGATTTGAATCTCAAAAAGTACGAGCGTGATTATAAACGAGCAAGCAATTTGTACAAAGACAGTGTTTATACATTAGAACAGCTTCAGAATACCAAAACGGGCCTTGACATTGCTAAAAAACAGAAAGATGCGGTTGCTTTTAATGCGCGTTATTCTAAAATTTATGCTGCTGCGAATGGTTTTGTTTCGAAAAAAATAGCCAGCGAAGGAGAAGTAGTTGGCGCAGGATCGCCAATTCTGGCTATAAATGAAACCACCCAAAACAATAATTATCTGCTAAAAGTAGGATTGACAGACAAAGAATGGGCCGCGGTAAAAGTAGGGCAGAAAGCCACTGTGACGCTTGACGGTTATCCTGATGAAAAATTCGATGCCTTTATTTTTAGAAAATCGCAGGCGGCAGATGCAGCACTAGGTTCTTTTCAGGTCGAATTAAAACTGAGCCTTAAAAAAAGCAAACCAGCGGTGGGGATGTTTGGAAAAGCCGAAATAAAGGCAGAGCACTCAGAAGATTTCATCATCATTCCGTACAATTCGCTTATTGAAGCTGACGGAAACAAAGCGTTTGTTTTTATTGTGGAAAACAACAAAGTAAAACGACAGCCGGTGACCATTAATAAATTTGAGAACAATAAAGTATTCATAAAAGAAGGTCTTCAGAAAACAGATCAGATTGTGATCTCAAACAGTGCTTATCTCAACGAACAATCAACTATCAAGATCATTAAATAATCAGTATTATGAAAATAACAAACTTTGCTGTTAAAAATTATCAGTTTACACTGATTATATTTCTGCTGGTTGCTGTGGTAGGGTATCTTACGTTGTTTACCATGCCTAGGGCGGAAGATCCTTCAACACATCCGCCGCAATATTTAATTACGGTAATCTATCCCGGGACAAGTCCAAAGGATATGGAGGAGCAGGTTGTAAAACCAATCGAGAATAAAATTTACGGACTCGAAAACATCGAAAAAATATTAACCACAGTAGAAGACGGTGTTGCAGCTTTTCAGGTAAAATTTAAATACGGAGTAGATGTTGATAATAAATATCAGGAGATTTCTACGGAAATGAATGCTCTTAAAAACAGCGAACTTCCAAAAGATATTTATCAGATAAAAACCGAAAAAATTGCTTCTTCTGATGTGAAAATCCTTCAGATAGCGTTGGTTTCAGAAAATGCATCAGACAAAAAACTTCGCGATGAAGCGGATAAACTTAAATCTAAAATTGAGAAAATTACCAATCTGAAAGATGTAAAATATGCTGGATTTCCCGAGCAGGAAATTCGTATTGATTTACAGCTTGAAAAGTTGGCCCAATTAAAAATTCCGTTAAATGTAGTCATGGCAAGCCTGCAGAGCGAAGCGGCCGATATTCCAGGAGGAAGCATTGATTTAGGCAGTAAAGTATTTAATGTAAAAACTAGCGGTAAATTTAAAAATGCGGACGATGTATCCAATACAGTAATTTACAATGCTAACGGTAAAATAATCTATATGAAAGATGTAGCCGAAGTAGGCTACAAGTCACAGGTCGTCGATCATATTACCCGCATCAACGGACACCGTTGTGTGCTAGTGACAGCCGGAATGAAAGACAATGTAAACATTACAGATGTGCAGAAAGAATTCCTGCCAATTGTAGATGAATTTTCTAAAGAATTACCCTCAAACATCAAATTAGTAAAAAACTTCGATCAGGCGAATATGGTATCGCAGCGTTTGGGACATTTAGGTTTTGATTTTACGCTGGCAATTGTTTTGGTAATTGTGACATTACTTCCATTAGGTTTAAGAGCTTCGGGAATTGTGATGATTTCCATTCCGTTATCCCTCGCATTGGGATTAATTGCAATGAATGCTTTTGGCTTTTCTTTAAATCAGTTAAGTATTGTTGGTCTTGTGGTAGCTTTAGGATTGTTGGTGGATGACAGTATTGTGGTAGTCGAAAACATAGAGCGATGGCTGCGGGAAGGACATTCTAAAATGGATGCAGTCCTTAAAGGTACCAAACAAATCGGAATTGCCGTTGTAGGCTGTACTGCAACACTTATAATTGCATTTTTACCGCTGGCTTTCCTGCCGGATGTTTCGGGAGAATTTATCAGAAGTCTTCCAATGGCAGTTATTACCAGTGTACTGGCATCGATGATTGTAGCTTTAACATTGGTGCCGTTTTTAGGAAGCCGATTTTTAAAAACGCACGATCATGCGGGAGGAAATATTTTTCTTCAGTATCTGCAAAAATTCCTGACCAGAGCGTATCGTGATATTATGCCCAAAGCATTAAAATATCCTAGAACAACTATTGCTATTTCTATAGTTTTAAGCATCACTGCTTTTGGATTGTTTAAAGTAACGGGTTTTAAATTATTTCCAACTTCAGAAAAACCGATGTTTCTTATCAATATAAAAATGCCCCTTCAGGCCAATATTTCAGAAAGTGACCGTGTGACCAAAATTGTAGAAGCAGAGCTTAAAAATCATAAGGAAATTGTGTATTACACTTCGAACGTTGGTAAAGGAAATCCGCAGATTTATTACAATGTGCATCCCCAGGACAGAAAACCCGATTTTGCGCAGATTTTTGTCCAGCTCGAAGATGAAGCTAAACCATCAGAGAAAACAGCTTTGATTGAAGAACTTCGAAATAAATTTAAAACGATGCCTTACGCAAAAGTGGAGGTAAAAGATTTTGAACAGGGAACACCATTAGAAGCTAATATTGTCGTAAGATTATTTGGTGAAGATCAGGAAGTGTTACGTAAGCTTTCTTCACAGGTAGAGACTATTCTTAGAAATCAGGAAGGAACCGTGTATATCAACAATGAACTGAATACGTATAAAACTGATGTTAAAGTTAAAATCAATAAAGAAAAAGCCAGAACATTGGGCGTATTGACCAGCGATGTAGATAAGGTAATCCGTCTTTCGGTAGCAGGATTAACAGTCGGTGATTATATAGATGATAGGGGAGATGCCAGAAATGTTACGCTGACATTGCCCCGAGATAAATTTTCGAACCTTGACGCTTTGAAAAACTTGTACGTAAATAACCTTCAGGGAACTCCGATTGCCCTAAACCAGATTGCTGAAATTTCGTTTGAAACTTCTCCAACGGCGATTAACCATTTTAATAAATCACGCTTTTCAAAAGTAACCGCTTTATCGGCAAAAGGGTATTATGCCAATGATTTATTGACGCACATTGTTCCAAAACTGGATCAATTGAAAATGCCAAAAGGATATTACTATAAATTATCAGGTGAAAAAGAATCCGAAGGCGATGCGCTGGGCGGTAATTTTTTGGCCGTAATTATTTTGAGTACCTTTTTGTTTGTGGCGGTTTTACTGCTGCAGTTTAAAACTTTTAAAGGAATTATTATTGTATTATCTATTATTCCGCTGGGGATTTTAGGTGGCGTGCTATTATTGCTTCTCAATGGAAGTCCGATGTCTTTGGTTGCTATAATCGGTTTTATAGGTCTCTCGGGAATTCAGGTAAAGAACTCTTTGCTGCTGGTAGATTTCACCAATCAGTTAAGGCAGGAAGGACATTCGATCGATGAAGCTATTTCAATTGCAGGAGAAACACGTTTTCTGCCTGTAGTGCTGACTTCAATTACTGCAATTTGCGGTTTGATTCCGATTGCATTAAACTCAAATCCTTTGATCGCACCATTGGCAATTGTGTTAATTGGCGGTTTAATCAGTTCTACAATATTATCACGGATTGTAACGCCCGTGATGTATAAATTGATCCCTCCTAGTATTGAAAAGATGTAAGAAGAGAGAAAAGATTTTTTTGAAATTAAGATAATTTTTAAAGCCGGCAGTGTGTTTGAACATGCCCCAAAAAGTTAGACACTATTTGGGGCATTTTTTATGGAAAGAAAAACAAAGTATGACTATGCATTTAAATTAGAATGTGTAGAATTGGTTTTAAAGAAGCATTATTCAGCTGAACATGTTTCAAAATTGAAGCAGATTGCAAGATGGAATATTCGCAAGTGGGTCAGTTTTTATAAGGCATATGGTAAAATTGGTTTATTGCCGCGAATGAACCAAAGCTATTCAGCCGAATTCAAGCTAAAAGTGTTAAGAAGCATAGAAAAGGAATCTCTTACCCTGATGCAGGCTGGCATCCGGTTTAATATTCCCAATATGTCAATAATTTTAAAATGGAAAAAAGATTTTGCTAACTTTGGACTAGCAGGATTGAAACCCAAACAAAAAGGCAGACCCGTATCGATGAATGACCATAAAGGCAAAAAGCGCAAATCAGACAAACCTCTTACAAGAGAGCAGGAACTGCTGAAAGAAAACGAAAGGCTTCGCTGTGAGAATGAACTGCTAAAAAAGCTTCAAGCCTTAATTCAAGCCAGGAAAAATCCAAAGCCATAAACGAGTTAAGGCATAAATATGGTTTGGAATTACTTCTGAACCTAGCAGATATGGCACGCAGCAGTTTTTATTATCATCAAAAACAAAGTAAATCACCTGATAAATATAGAGAAACTAAAGAGCTGATTAAAGCCATTTATCAAAAGCATAAAGGGCGTTATGGCTATAGACGGATAACCGATGAGCTGCAAAACAGAGGACTGCTTATCAATCATAAGACAGTTCTCAGATTAATGAATCTAT
Source organism: Flavobacterium panacagri (assembly GCF_030378165.1). Taxonomy (NCBI): domain Bacteria; kingdom Pseudomonadati; phylum Bacteroidota; class Flavobacteriia; order Flavobacteriales; family Flavobacteriaceae; genus Flavobacterium; species Flavobacterium panacagri. The sequence continues at coordinate 4,549,912 of NZ_CP119766.1, read as the reverse complement.
TAGGACTAAAAAGTGTTATTAGAGTAAAAAAGTATAAATCTTATAAAGGTGAAAATGGCAAAATAGCTCCAAATATACTGGAGCGAAATTTTAAAGCACAAGCTCCAAATCAAAAACGGGCAACCGATATAACAGAGTTCAAAGTAGGGGGTAACAAATTATATTTATCACCAATAATTGACTTGTTTAACGGGGAAATAATCAGCTATGAACTCACAGAGAGGCCAGTGTTCAATCAAGTGGTTACGATGCTGAAAAAAGCATTTAGGAAAATCCCAGACAATACAAATTTGATACTCCATTCTGACCAAGGCTGGCAATACCAAATGAAAGATTACCAGCGTTTATTAGAACAAAAAGGAATTAAACAAAGCATGTCAAGAAAAGGAAACTGTCTGGATAATGCAATTATTGAAAACTTCTTTGGAATATTAAAATCTGAAATGTTTTATATCCAAAAATTCAAATCAATAGAACAATTAAAAAAAGAAATTAACAGATATATAATCTATTACAATAAAGAAAGAATTAAATCAAATTTAAACAAAATGAGCCCGATACAATATCGAGCTCATTATTATCAAACTTAATTATAAATTTGTCTAAACTTTTGGGTGCAGTCTAGTTTTTTTTTAGACTGCTGGCTTTTTTTCTTAAAAAAGATTGATAAGGGAAGACAGGAAATTATCAAATTTTGAAAATGTAAAACTTAATTTCAGCTCTGTTCTTGGTGTTCGAATCCTGTTAAGTTATCGAACGCTAAAATTTAAATTTATCTTGTTTTTCATATAAATAATGTTTTTCTGAAGTTTGTTTCTTTATGAAGAAAATAAAGCAAAAACGAGTCAAACTCATTTATTGATAAGGGTTAAATAAAAGAATGGCGCCAATTGAAGACAATTGGCGCCATTTGGCTTTGTGACCTCGATGGGACAAATTACAACATCATTTTTAGATGATTTGAAGAAATTGGCTTACTACATGTAATGTTTGTCTTTCATTGGCTTTATAGTTTTGGTTTAGATGTCCTGTTGGGGATTGAAGCAAAAATATATTTAGTTTTATGTATTATTTTACCAAAAATAAAAAGAGACAGCCTTAATCTTTTGTAAAAAAAAGATATCAATTCCTTATATTTAAAGTTTTGAGCTGGCAATAAAATGGTAATCAAAATCTCTAATACAATTGACTATTACTATTTTGTCGCATAGTAATTATATAAAAAGCCCTGAAATTTCAGGGCTTAATTGTAATTTATTCTCAGCAAACTACATTTTTGGAAGCAGTACTGCGTCCACTACATGTATGACACCATTAGATTGATTTACATCTGAAATTGTAACTTTAGCTTTATTGCCACTTTCGTCACTAATGTACAAATCTTTTCCATCCATCCAGGTAGTTAGAGTTCCGCCGCTAACTGTTTTTAAAGAAGCTTTTCCTTTACCAGCTTTTATTGCTTTTGCAATATCAGAACTATTCATTCTACCAGCCACTACATGATATGTCAATATAGTTTGTAATGATTTAATATTCTCAGGTTTCAATAATGTTTCAACAGTTCCAGCGGGCAATTTACTAAATGCTTCATTTGTTGGTGCAAAAACAGTAAATGGCCCTTTACCTTGTAAAGTTTCAACTAATCCTGCTGCTTTTACTGCTGCTACCAAGGTGGTATGATCCTTTGAGTTTACCGCATTTTCTATAATATTTTTATTAGGATACATAGCTGCTCCACCAACCATTACTGTTTTTTGTGCAAATGATGTCAATCCAAATCCTAATGCCAGGATTGCGGCTGCTAAAAATTTTCTAGTTTTCATAATTACTTTTTTTAAGTTATAAAGTCATTTACGCTTTAATATTCTTTTTGGTTTTAAAAGAGGTAAAAAAATAAATTAAAATGAAATATAAATGGGCGAATTGATATATTAATAATGAAAGCTCCAATATTCCCAATTGCTATTGTAGCATTATTCAGCCCACTCATTAATCCAGCTGCTAACAGTCTGGCACCACTTCTGGTCGTCATTCAAACAGGGAATAGCCAGGAAATTTTCCCCTCCATTTTTCTCAAAATCTTCTTTGGCGCGCATGGCGATTTCTTCGAGCGTTTCTAAACAATCCGAAACGAAAGCAGGTGTTACAACAGCCAGATTTTTAATTCCTTTTGCCGGCATTTTGTCAATTTCAATATCAGTATAAGGCTCTAACCATTTATCTCCCGCCAAACGCGATTGAAATGTCAGACTGTATTTATCTTCGGGAAGCCCTAATAATTTTACAACTTGCCTTGTTGTTTCGTAACATTGGTGACGATAACAGAAATCGTGTGCCGGAGATGGCGTGCTGCAGCAAGAACCGTCAATTTTACAATGTGATTTTGTAACGTCGGTTTTGCGAATGTGACGCTCTGGAATTCCGTGATAAGAAAACAACAAATGATCATATTCAAAACCAACTAAATGTTTTTGAATCGAATCTGCCAAATTCTTGATGTAATCCGGTTTATTGTAAAATGCCGGAACATCTGTAAAAGTCATGTGTGGAAACTTCTTCTTGCGAATTTCTTCTGCTTTTACTAAAATAGTCAAAGTTGAAGCCATTGCATATTGCGGATACAGCGGAAAAAGCAGTACTTCAGTAACGCCTTTATCATGCAATTGCTGGAGTCCTTTCTCGATTGTCATGCTTCCGTAACGCATTGCAAGTTCAACCGGTACATTTACTAAAGTCTGTACTTTTTTCTGCATTCTTTCTGAAAGAACAACTAATGGAGAACCTTCTTCCCACCAGATTTTCGCATAAGCGTGCGCTGATTCTTCTGGTCTTTTTCTTAAAATAATACCGCGAACTAATAATGCTCTCAATAAATACGGAACGTCGATCACGTATTTATCCATTAGAAATTCATCTAAATACGGTTTTACATCTTTTGGTGCGGGACTTTCGGGAGATCCCAAATTTACTAATAATACGCCTTTCATTATCGTTTTTGTTTTAAGCTTTGTTTTAATTTTCCTCAAACTCATTACTTGTTGCTTCTTAAAATTAATCAAATATATTTTTATTTATGCCTTAATCTATAAAAGCGAAACTGTTTTTATGATTGGTATTAATGGACATTAGATATCTTTTTGGGGTTGTGGAAAATTTTTTCTTGAATCCCGCAATAAAGTGGCTTCCGGTGCTGTATCCTATTTTCAGGCCGACTTCATTTACATTGTAAGAACCGCTGTCCAATAGTTTTAAGGCGAAATCCATTTTGTAGTCAAACAGAAAACCGTATACCGTATCACCATAAATTTGTTTGAAGCCTGTTTTTAATTTTTTCATATTCAGCCCAATTTCATCTGCCAGCTGCTGCAGTCCTGGCGGTTCGGCCATATTGGCGATAAGTATTTCTCTGGCTTTTTTGATTTTCAGCACGTTATCTTCATCAGTCAAAAATGGACATTGCACTGCGTTTGGATCTTCCATTTTATTGAAATACAGACTCAATAATTCATATGCTTTTCCTTTATAATAAAGGTTCTTTAGGGAAGGATGAAGGCTGTAATGAAACAGCTGGCTCAAAACAACAGCCATAGCAGGACTGATGTACGCTTCGGCATAATACTTTTTTTTCTTCTTATCGGGGCTTAAAATAGAAATATAATCTGCTTGAACGGAAAATAACGAGTGAAATTTATTAATCGAAACAATAACAGAAATCATCCATGAATTTGGAGAAAGTTCTAACTTAAGCAATGACTGATGTTGCAGATTGCACAAAATCAGTGATTTTTCCTCTTTCAATTCTAATGTGCAATGATCCTGACTGGACAAAAAAAATGCATTACCTTTTAGTGCGAAATGAAACTGTATCAGGCCGGCACCTATTTCGTGCTGTGCAGAAAAAGATTCTGAGCTGTCGTTCTGGAAACGGATAAGGGTAAGGCCGTCCTCAATTTGTATTTCTTCCTCCATTTTTTTGATATAAAAAATTATTGACTTTTCGAGATAGTTTCCAGCTGGTTATTGTCTATTGGCTTCTAAAACTGCGGCAAACTGGATATTTATTTTATTGGAAAGCTTGCTTTTAACCAAATTTGGGATTTCAATATTAAAATCACTGGCATTTACGCTGAAATTACATGAAATGCTGACCCCTGATAGTGATCTGCTTATCTTTGCAGCAGTATTTATATCCCTGGATTTACCGTGGAGTTGTAATTTGCCTTTAATGATAAAATCCTTAGCATCTGCGCTTAGGCTTTGAAGATCAAATCCTTCTATCTTTCCTTTAAATACGGCTTTTGGATATTGGTCACTTTCAATATAATTTTCATTGAAGTGTTCTTCCATTAAGGCAACCTTAAACTGGAAACCTTTCATCAGGGCTAAACTTGCAATCTCTCCTGTTGCTGGATTCAAAACAAAAGTAACATTCCGATTTACTGCCTTAACTTCTTCAAAAGAAGGAACGGAAGCTTCAAAAATGACTTTTGCCGATTTACTGACCATTTTTTCTTGTGATACGCCAATAGCGTAAACGCTCAGCATTGCAATAAGTATTGTTTTTTTCATTTATTTCGCCTTTATTTTTTTTAGATCATTATCTATTTTGTGCAGCTCTTATTTTAAAACTGCAATAATTTGAATTTTGACTTTATTATCCAGTTTATATTTAATAAGCGCTGGAATCGGAATGTTAAAATCACTTGCATTTACTTCAAAATCAGATATAAAGGTGACTCTGGAACCCGATCTTGTAATTTTTGCATCGGCACTTATATCCTTGGATTTTCCATGCATTTCTAATTTTCCTTTTATCGTGTAATCTTTATAATCTTCAGTTAGATTTTTAATGTCGAATCCTTCTATTTGCCCTCTAAAAATAGCTTTTGGATATTTATCGGTTTCCATGTAATTTTCATTAAAATGTTCTTCCATTAATGCCATTTCAAACTGGAATCCTTTCATTAAAGCCAGACTTGCCACTTCTCCAGTTGCGGGATTCAAAACAAAAGTTACATTGCTGTTAGTTCCTGCAACCGGCTGAAAAGAAGGTACTGAAGCTTCCAGAGTTATTGTTGCAGATTTAGTTACTATTTTTTCCTGTGAAAAAACAATAAAAGAAGCCAATAGCATTGGCATTATTATGATTTTCTTCATGTTGCTGTTATAGATTATTTTTCTAATAATCCATCCTGATTCCATTTTTTTATAATGTCGATAGTAGCTTGAGACAATCTTGGTCCACCTTGCGGCATTAAGGAACTATCTCCATTTTCTAAAGAAATTCGTGTAAGGAGTCCTCGGTTTAAAACTGCATTTTTCACCTGTTCATAAGTAACTAAAGACATTGGCGCGCCATTTTTAGGAACTGCTGCATGGCATACAACACAGTTATTATCAATAATAGATTTTACATTTTGGTTGTATGTTGCCAAACCATTAATTGGTGCAGTGTCGCTTAGGGTGCTTGGGTCGTCATTGGCACAGCTTACAAAAATTGAAGCTAATGATGAGATGGCCAGAAGGGTTTTTAGATTCATAAGATTGGTTTTTAGTTATAAATAAATACATGACTTTAAGAATTACCAGGCATTTCAAAATCATATACGATGAAATGAATAATCCAGATTTCGAAGGAGGCATATTTAATGATTTAAATCCAATAGGTATTTTTTAACGTAGATAATTTGAAATACTAAAAACCAGTTATGAGAAAAAAAATACTAATTACAATTTTCCTTTTTATAATAATCGGAATTTCAGCGTACCTCTACATCTACAAAGGGCATAGAAATATAGAATCAGAAACTGCCGATTATGTTGTAACCGTTAATGAACTAGAAAGAGAGTTTACTTCAAACGACAGTCTGGCTTACATCAAATATCAGGACAAAACAATTGAACTATCTGCACGGGTAACAAGTATTGATAAAGCCGGCAATGGAATTGTTATGAGCGAAAAAGTATTTGTGACATTCAAAAACCGTTTGCCGCAAAATATTATATCCGGGAAAACCCTAAAAATTAAAGGGCGTTTTTTAGGATATGACGAACTGCTCCAGGAATTTAAAATAGACCAATCTTCAGTTGTACACTAATACAAATAACAATTTAAAACTAACCTCATGAAAAACTTTATCCTATTATTTTTTTTATTTCCGCTGTTAACCTTCTCCCAAACCGATTTATTGTCCGGGGTAGAAACTCCTTCTGCAAAAGAAAAAGTGACATCTGCATTCAAAGCCTTAAAAATCGTTAATCTCGAATCTACAAAATTGGCAGCAAAAGGCGATTTGTATTTTGTTGTTGCACACCGATTCGGCTCTATTAAAGATGGCTTTGAAGGTTTCTATGGACTGGATAATGCCAATACGCAGATTAAATTTATTTACGGTCTAACAAATGGACTCAACGTAAGTGCCGCCAGAAGTGAATTTGCTTATGACTTTGCAACAAAATATATGCTGTTTCCTCAAATAAAAGACGGCTTTCCTGTTACTATTGCTGGTTTTAATAGTTTATCTATTAATAACACATTAAAAGAAAGTCTGTATCCGAAACTTCAATTTAAAGACAGGCTGACTTATGTTGCGCAGCTGCTGATTTCCAGAAAATTTTCTGAAAAGCTGTCTTTAGAAATTGTGCCGTCATTCTTTCATCAAAACTTTGTTGATGATGTAGACCAAAGCAATTCCCAATATGCCATAGGATTTGGAGGAAGATATAAATTCGCTAAGCGCTGGTCCTTAAATATGGATTATGCGGCGCATTTAAACAGAGCGCCAAATTCACTTTATAAAAATCCGCTGTCTATTGGTTTTGATCTGGAAACCGGCGGACATGTTTTCCAGATGCATTTTACCAGTTCACAGGCAATTGATGAGGCTGGATATCTAGGAAGAACCACTGGCGACTGGACAAAAGGAGATATATTTTTTGGATTTAATCTTGCCAGGGTTTTTTAGTATCTACTTTATAATTAAATTATTAGGTAATTTCTGTATTTAAAATGATTCTAAATTAATCGATTTTCTATTATTTCTAAAACCGCAGCTCTAAAGTACACGTAGATAATTTTAAAACCATAAAAAAATTATGAAGACTAATAAAATAATCAAAAAAGGACTTTTAATTCTGAGCGGCATATTTGTACTGTTTGCCGCGATTTTGCTTTTTCACATTATAACGGCCAAACCGCCCGTTTATGACACCCCAAATCTCCAAGTAAGCAGAATCGATTTTAAATCAGATATTGATTCTCTGCAGGCCAGAAAAATTTGTGCCGACCTTAGAAGCATAAAAGGCCTGACATCAGACTCTATCATCGTTAAAAGAAATGTTGTGGTGTATTTCCACAATAATAAAATTACAAACTCGGAGAAAGTTTTCAACGAGTTGATGGCTAAAGGACGTTACGATGCGCAGCGCTATATTTTACCGGCAAATTTAGCAGACAAAGAAGTCTGCCCAATGAATCAAAATAGTTTGAGCTATAAACTGTCTCAAAAGATAAATCGTTTTTTTAATTAACCCTTTAATACTTTAAATTTATGAAAGTTTATTCAAAACTTACACTTAGTGTACTAATTGCTGCATCGGCAGCTATGATTTCCTGCAGCAGTAATGACGACGAAACCCCAGCACCGGTTAAGGCTTCTATCTACGAACGATTAGGCGGAACTAAAATGGTTTCCGATCCGGATAATTCAGGGCAGATGATTGAACAGGGTCGTTTGAGTTTCCGTAAAGTCGTAAATTCAACTATTGGATTAATTGTTGCTGATATTCAATCCAATGCGGCAGGTAATTTGCAGGCACATTTTGCACCTTTATTGGCAGAAACCGGAACTACCCAGTCTACTAATATTGCTAAATTATCAGATAATCTGACTGATTTCTTTTCATTTAATACCGGAGGTACCAATGCTGTAAATACATATTCTGGTTTGAATATGGTTGCAGCGCATGATCCTGCGAAAAATCCTCGTATGGGAACAAAATCAAGCAGTGCAGATTATACAAAATTCGAAGGTTATGTAGGGGCAGCCGCTAATGCAAATGGAGTTGCTTCAAATACAGAGCTTTATACGGATATTGTTGCTGTTTTGGAATCATTGAGAACTCCTATAGTTCAAAAATAATTTTCTTCTCAAAACGCTGCCTGAAAAAGGCAGCGTTTTATATTTCAATACTATTTGAAGTGCTGGACTCTTAGCAATATTTTAGAATCAGTATATAAATATTTTGAAAGTCTAATATCATGTATAATGGCAGGAAATTATATAAAATCGCCAATTTGAATCGATGTATTGTAAAGCGATATAGTAAGTTCTTATAGCCTTGTTATATAAATTACTTAGTAATAATTTTTTGAACTTTTTAAGGAAAGCATAAATATGGAAAATTTTAATATGTCCAGATCTACCACTTTTTACGCATTAGGGTTAAGCTATAAGAAAGCAGATGCAGTTATAAGAGGAAAATTTAGTTTAGATACTAAAGCACAATCTGATTTATTGATGCAGGCCAAAGCAGAAGGTATAGAATCATTGATTGTTACTTCTACTTGTAACAGAACTGAAATTTATGGATTTGCCCATCATCCTTATGAACTCATCAAGTTGCTTTGCGAAAACAGCAATGGTTCTGTAGAAGAATTTCAGCAGGCTGCTTATATATATAAGAATGAAGAAGCTGTCAGCCATATATTCCGGGTAGGAACAGGTTTAGACAGTCAGATTCTGGGCGATTTTGAAATCATCAGCCAAATTAAAATCGCTTTTAATCATAGTAAACGGGAAGGTTTGGTAAATACTTTTCTGGACCGTTTAGTAAATATGGTTATTCAAGCGAGCAAAAAAGTTAAAACAGAGACTAAAATTTCTTCTGGTGCAACATCCGTTTCTTTTGCATCAGTGCAGTATATTATCCGAAATGTGGCGGATATTGGGAATAAAAATATTTTGTTATTCGGAACGGGGAAAATAGGAAGAAATACGTGCGAAAACTTAGTAAAACATACTAAAAACAGCCATATTGCCCTTATAAACAGAACAAAAAACAAAGCCGAATTACTGGCTGGCAAGCTGAATGTTATTGTAAAAGATTATGCTGATTTAAAACAGGAACTGCAGCAGGCCGATGTGCTGGTTGTAGCTACAGGAGCACAAAATCCCACTATTGACAAAACATCGCTTGCTGTACAGAAACCCTTATTGATTCTGGATTTATCCATCCCGCGCAATGTAGATGCCAATGTAGAAGAAATCCCCGGTGTAACTTTAATACATCTGGATGATCTGTCTCAAATTACGGATGACACGCTGGAAAAAAGAAAACAGCATATTCCTGCGGCGGAAGCCATTATTGATGATCTGAAATTAGAACTGAATACCTGGGTGAACGGCCGAAAATGTGCTCCGACTATCCATGCCTTAAAATCCAAGCTAAATGATATTGTATCAGCAGAATTTGCTTTTCAAAAAAAGAAAACAACCCATTTTGATGATGCACAGATGGATTTAATCAGTTCAAGAATTATTCAAAAATTAACAAACCATTTTGCCAGCCATTTAAAAAATGAAAACACTTCAGTGGATCAAAGCATTGAATTTATTGAAAAAGTATTCCAGATAGGACAGCTTGCACCGAATAAGGCTTCTTCGCCAATAGAAGAAAAATACAAAATCAATCTGTCATAAATGCTTAATCAGCTTCAGTTTCAAACTTACAGCAAAGTTCTGAAGCAAGTGATACAAAAATAGAACCCGTCAGCTGCGGTGCACGCTGCGACGGGCTTGTCCATAAACATAATCTTCCAAAAAATGTTTACTTAATTCTGCATGGGAGTAATCAATTCCTCATTTTGTAAAGTTAGACTAATTGATTTGGTGATAATTACATAATTATTAATTAATTTTATAATTAGCTTTTCTACTATAAATTACTACACATCATTGATTCATGTTATAAAAGAGGCGGGCCGTCGCACCAAACGCTTGAGGAGAAAACTAATTTTTTGTCTCAGCTGAGCAATAATTGATAATCGGAGAGTGAGAGCGGAAAATTCAATAAATTATAAATAGTTAACCATTTATAATGGATTTTCATTATTTCAATTAAATAGAAATCTAAATAAAAGGAGTATGGGGCTATTCCATTTTTGGTGTTCGAATCCTGTTGGCTTTTAACTTAGCCTGCGCTTCAGTTTATCTTATTTTTAAAGTGAATTTGGAAGATGATTTTAGCTTTTTTACTATGGCTAAGGGGGTTGTGTAAAGTTCCGCCAGAGTGCAGTATTGAATCCCAAAAAGCGCATATTGAACAGGATCAATATGCGCTTTTTATTTAGGTCTTTTTATGGAATTAGACTTTTCCTAAAGTATAAAGCTGTTCCATTGTAGGTGTGAGGCTTCCCCCTGCAGGTTCCAGCGTGATGCCAAAAGCTTCAGCTGAATCGGTTTGGCTTACAGCGAAGATTTTTTGAGAGTTTTCTTCAAAATTATCCAGCAGACCAATACTTGTCGGGGTAAGCACCGGACTTAGTTTTAAAGACCAAACCTGGTAAACCATTCCTTTTGGAGGGTTTGGCAGACCTGCCGCGTCGATATAAGTCGTTTTTGTTTCTTTGTTCCAGTACACTTTTGCAAATGATGCCGGAGATACTGATTGTCCGCCCAGAGTAACGCTTGTATTTTTAATGTCTCTCACAATGCTCAGATTTTTCTCAGTCTGTTTATTCTGCTGGTCTAAAATAGCATATTCTCTTTCAATTTTATTTTTTTCCCCTCCAGCCTCAGAGACTGCCTGTTTGGATTTTGCCAGTTCTAAAGTCTGATATCCAAAACCTAACAATAATAATACTGCAGCCGCCCAGCCCAGGTACTGCGGACGTTTTGATGCTGGTTTTATATCGACAACTTTAGTATGTTTAAGCTCTAAACGCGCTTTTGTTTTCTCGAAATTGGCAGCCGAATGGAAAGGTGAGAAGCTTGATGATAAGGCTGAAACAGCTTTTTCTATAGAAATGATTTCACTTTCAATCTCAGGGTTTTCTCTGGCCAGTTCGGCAATTTCCAGGTTCTCTTTTTCTGTCAGCAGGCCGTAAACGTAAAGTTCTAAAATGCCTGATTCAATATATTGCTTATCTTCCATTATATCTTTAAATAATTTCTTAAATCGTTGATACAGTTTCTGTTTTGTGTCTTTACAGTTCCCAAAGGTATAGCTAATTCTTCTGAAGCTTCCTGCTGGGTATATCCCTTAAAGAATAGCAGATCAATAATCTCGATACATTTTGGTTTCAGTTTTTTAACGAACTCCTGAATGCCAATTGCATCTAGTTTATTAGCTAATTTATTACTGTCATCTAACAGATTTACGAAATTATCCGAAGAAAGGTTTTTTTGGGTGTTGTTGAAATTTTTGGATCGCAGCTTGTCAATAGATGTATTCCTTGCAATATTAAGGATCCAAGTGTAGAACCGGCCCTTGCTTTCGCTGTAGCTATCGATGTTTTTCCAGATTTTTACAAAGACTTCCTGCAGGACATCTTCGGCTTCTTCGCGGTTTTTTACCAGAACATTTATGACCGAAAACAAGCTTTTTGAATACATATCATAGAGATGGGTGAAAGCCCTTTCATCTTTTTTGCGGATTAATACCAATAATTCTTCTTGGCTCATAGGATTGGATTTAAAGCTTAAATAAATTTTGATTTCTTAGAAAGTGGTAATGCCGGATAAAGGTAATTTATTTTTTACGTAACTGGCCCAAAAGCAGAAATAAAGGATATCACTTTCAAAATGCCAATTTTCGTGGGGTTATACTGAAGAATTTTTAGGAGCTCTTCCCGCTATACGTTCCAATCTTTTGCGCCGAACCCCGCCGAAAAAGGATTTCCACTGCTATCGGGGCTAAAAAGTTAAAAAGACAATTCGGAAACAAACCAATTTTTTGCTTTAGTGAAGCAACAGTTATATTTGAAAAAACGAGAGCGGGAAATTCAGTGGCTTTACAAATTTGGTTTAGTTATCCTGTTAAGGATTGATGTAAAATGAAAAAAACAACCTATTTATTGGGTAAGATTGTCGTGACATTGCCACGACAATTGATCTTCAATTATGTCTTGACGGTCGCATTATTATGGTTATGCAATTGTTCTTTATTAGATTAACTTTTTAATGTTAACACCTTGAATTATGTTAAAAAAAACAGGTATGAGAGAACCGTTTTAATCCCAAGTATTATAAATAGACAAAGTGGTGTTTTTTGGTAAAGAAAACAAGAACTTTATTTAAGATAAAAACAAAAAAGAGTACTTTTGCGCTCCATAAACAAAACAATAACTTTGAAAAAGTATCTAATCGTATTGCTTGGCTGCATTATTTTAGTGCCATCATTTGGCAGTGTTTTTGTTTATGTATCTTTTAAACTAGAGCAGCAAGAAATTGTAAAAACAATCTGCGTACAGCGAAAAATGGTTTTTAATACCTGTAACGGACGCTGTGAACTTCAAAAAAGTCTAAAGAAATACGACGACAACGAAAAGAAAATGCAGAACAACCTTAAAGAAAAAACAGAGTTGGTTTACATTTTAAACACTTCAAATAAGACTTTCAAATTATTAGAACCTATTGAAATCAAAGCTGGCTTTTCGGCTAGATTCGACAATAAGCCTGTTTCTGTTTTAACAGAGACTTTCCGTCCCCCTTCTCTTTTTATATAAATTATAATTTCCATTGCAATTCCTATTGGAATAATTTTTCATTGTTGTATAACAATGAAAGATTGCTTGCACTTTAATAAAATTAAAATTATATAAAAATTACAAAATGAAAAAAGTACTATTTTTTGCGGCAGCTTTGACGGCTTCACTACAAATCTATGCGCAAAAAAAAGACAGCATATCGGGCAAATATACCTTAATGGACGAGGTGATTATTGAAGGAGTCAGAAAGTCCAAAGATGTTTCCAGTGAACTGGCTTCTAAATTGCCACTCAAGAACCTGGAAAATCCTCAGGTGACCGCTTCGGTCTCACCGCAGCTTATTAAAAACAGAAATTTTTTCACTCAAGGCGAAATGCTCAAAAATGCCACAGGTGTTGCGCCCAGCTGGGCAGGAATTTCACCTTATTATTCCATCCGGGGATTTCGTACCCGATCAAGCTTCAGAAATGGCGTAAACGGTTATGTGGCCTCTGATATGGATCCGGCAAACATCGCCCAGTTAGAAGTAATTAAAGGACCAAGCGCTGTAATTTTTGGCGGAGGCGGCGCAACTATGATTACTTTTGGAGGACTAATTAATCGGGTTACCCTAAAACCACAACAGACCACTTTTGCTGACATTACTGTAATGGGCGGATCTTACAATCTGCAACGTGCAACTCTTGATATCAATACACCTCTTGACAAAGATGGAAAGGTTCTTGCCCGTTTAACCGGCGCTTATAACTACAATGATACTTTTCAGGACCAGGGTTTTTCAAAAACATTTTTTTTAGCTCCAAGTATTTCTTATAAAATCAGCGATGATTTAAATATTCAGCTTGATGCCGAAATTTTAAACAAAACCGCTACCAACAATCCGCTTTACCAGGTGGCTTTGGGGACTGCTAAATCAGCAGATGAACTCCATTTGGATTATTACCGTTCTTTCAATGACAACTCACTTACACTCAATAATAAGGCAGTAAATATTTACGGAAAAGTCATTTACAGGCTTTCAGAGAATTGGAAATCGGAAACCAATTTAATTTCAGTCAATAATAAAACTCCGGGCGATTACATCCGATTAAGATTAGATGATAACAGCCAGAATGTGACGCGAAGAGTGTACAGAATGTATCCGGAAAACATTACCAGCCAGCAGATCCAGCAGGATTTTGTGGGGAATTTCAAAATTGGCAGTGTGAAAAACCGGCTGATTGCGGGGGTTGAATACTATCATTATCTCTATGGGATTGCCAGTAAATCTATGAATTTTACTAAAGTTTCAGCTGCTGGGACAGATCCTGAGAATGCTAATTTTAATAATGAATACATTTCCGGTCAATTGGCCTTAAAACCCTATGGAGAGAATTATAAGGCAATTCAGGATCATTATTCCCTATATATTTCAGACGTTATCAACCCTTTGGAGAATTTAAGTGTAATGCTTAGTGCCCGAATCAATTACATCAATAACAAAGGGACTGAGGATTTATTAACAGCGACAACTACCGGGGATTACACACAAACGGCTGTTTCTCCGAAATTGGGAATCAATTACCAGATTATCCCTGAAAGAATAGCATTATTTGCTAATTATATGAATGGTTTTCAGCCGCAGGCACCGCAGTCGGTAAACGGGCAGATGACCAATTTCCAGCCCGTTTATGGAAACCAGTGGGAATCGGGAGTTAAAGTTTCCCTGAAAAAGAACCTGTTGGATGCCGTTTTGAGCTATTATAATATTGATCTAACCAATGCGGTAAGACAAAATCCAAATGATACGGCTTCCTATCTGCAGGATGGCGAGCAGCGCAGTAAAGGTTTTGAAGCAGATTTAGAATCAAATCCGATGAAAGGACTGTTTTTGCATGCTGGTTTTGCTTATAATGACAGTAAACTTATTGTTTCCGATGCACTTACTCAAGGGCTAAGGCCTGTAGATGCCGGTCCCAAACTTTCCGGAACCTGGTACGTGAATTACGCTCCGCAGTCAAAAGCTTTAAATGGCTTTTCATTAGGTATAGGCGGCAGTCATTATGGTAAAGATCTGATGATCAATAATATCAATGGCTCTTTTTATACGAATCCTTATACGGTAATCAACTCGGTGCTGAGTTTTGAGAAAACCCGTTATGTATTTTCACTTTCTGCCAATAACCTGCTCAACGAACATTATTGGTATGGCGGCCGTGGTATGGTTACTCCGGGAACCCTTCGCCAGGTGATTTTATCTTTGAAATTAAAATTGTAATGCTGTAATTCAGAACTTCCATTGAAAAAAATTACAAAGACCTCATTTAAACTGCACAGCTGCCTCGGATTGTTTTTCGGGGTACTGTATCTGTTTTTTGGAATTTCGGGCGCTTTATTGGTTTTTAAAAAAGAGATTGAGTATTTCAATAATCCGCCAATGCATTGCTGTGTAAAGGGCAGTAAAACCATTTCATTAAACCAGATGTATCATAAAGTCTCTGAGAGGTATCCCCAGGCGCGGCAGATCATGCTGCAGACTTTTCCCAGAAATAGCTGCGACACCTATGAATTTATGATTTTTAATTATCAGGATAATGTCAGCGATAATTATCTCTATTGCTGTATGGTAGACCCTTATTCTGGAAAAATTGTAGCAGAAGGCAGTTTTAGCTCTTTACAATCGCCTTTTTTCCGCTGGCTGTATGCTGCGCATTATTCCCTTTTAATTGATAAACCAGGCAGGCTTATAACGGCCATTGCGGCCATTGCATTAATTTTAAACTTAATTACAGGTGTGATCATTTATCGCAAAAAGATATTTGCTGTACTTGTTTTTAAAGAGAAGTTAAATCGTAAATCTTCCAGAACCCTTTATTCTTCGCTGCACAGGATTATTGGTGTCTGGACCCTGTTGCTTAATTTTATTCTTTTTTTTACAGGTTTCTGGATGAATAAAAGTCTTTTTTTACCTTCTGAATGGGAATTAATTTCTAAGAAAGAACAGAATTATCGGACAAGGGCAAATATTGACCAGGTGATAAAACATGCCCGGGAAATTCCAAATTTCAATCCAATTGCCGTAAAAATAGCTGCTGATAAAAAAACGGATATTATAGTAAGCGGTGAGTTTTCTGATACACAAAACCCGCTGTATTTTGGTAAAGGCAGCGACGTTTATTATGACAGTGATAACGGAACTTGGATCAAAACCATACGCATTGAAGAAAAATCATTTTCCGACCGGTTTTATTGGATCATGAAACAGCTTCACAGGGGGGATTATGACAGTTTTTGGATAAAAATTTTGTATGTAATTGCCGGATTCAGTCCTGCAATACTTTCTATTACGGGATTTATTCTTTGGAAAAGAAAAGGCAGAAAAGAAATATCTAAAAAACACAAATAATAAAATGCCTGTTTTGTGATTTTAAAACTCGTTTAAATGGGGCTCCTGCTATGAGTTTAAAAATGTTTTTAATGCTCTTACATGCACTAATACGATAATTGAACAAATAGCGTGCAATGCCATTTTCCTTATTATCTAATAGATTTCTAAGGCTAAAATTAAATATAAATTTAAAATTTTTGTTTAATTACTGGGATATAAATGTTGAATAAAACGCCCTTGTTTAAATTACCATCAGCGGTTATAATTCCATTATGATTTTCTACAATTTTCTTTACAATAGCCAGACCAATTCCCGTTCCGGGATATTCCTCAATGTGATGGAGTCTTTGAAATATGATAAAGACAGTCTCGTTGTATTGAGCTTCAAAGCCAATTCCATTATCTTTAAAAGTAAGATTCCAATAGTCACAAACCTGCGTACTACCTGGCAGATTAAGCAGCTTGAATTCACTGTACTTAAGTATAGTAGATTGTATGGTAATATGAAGTTCAATATCAGGTATAGAGAACTTTAAGGAGTTTGATATCAGGTTATAGATAAGCTGGCGAAATTGGAATGGCCTTATATAGGCAGGCACTAATCCGTTTATTTTAAAAACAGCTTTTTTTTGATCAATTGCATCTGAAAATTCTGATTTAATATCTTCGATTACAGCACTCAAATCACTCACTTCATAGGGATGTTCCAGTACACTCACTTTTGAAAATTCCAGTAAATCTTCAATAAGCTGTCTCATTCTTGTTGCCGAGACATGTATGCGTTTCAAATTGTTTTTTCCCGCCTCAGTCATCGTGTTGATCTCTTTTTCCATTATAATGGAAATGAAAGTCTGAATTTTTCGCAGCGGTTCCTGCAGGTCATGGCTTGAGATAAAATTAAAAGCAAGCAGTTCTTTATTTGCATTCAATAGCTCAATTGCTCTTTTTTCCTTCTCCGCATTTTGGAGTTCGAGTTCCTGATTTGCCTTAAGCAGTGCTGCAGTCTGTATTTTTAGTTTTTCAATAAGCTCTTCTTTCTGAACTAATTCTTCTGCTTCTTTCAGGGCACGATTTATTTTTTGGATCAGGGATGAGAAATTATTTTTGGAAACATAATCCGTAACACCTTCTTTTATAAGCATGACAGCATTTTCTTCCCCAATAGTACCTGAAATTATGACAAAGGGTATATTAAGGCTCCTGTCTTTTACTATTTTAAACGCAGAAACAGCATCAAATGAAGGCAGCGTATAATCTGATAGGATAATATCGGGCAAAAATGTATCAAGAGATTCTTCAAAAACATTTCTTGAATCGACTATTTTTGTTACAAACGACACCCCTGATTTTCTCAAGTGACGGATTAATAAATCTGCATCAGAAGTATTGTCTTCTAATATCAATGCTCTAATATCTTTTTTCATTTACTATAGAATCATAGTTTTAGGAATATAAGTTAAATCCTTAATTAGCAGGCTGGCTCAGGATCATCCAATACATCCCAAGTTCTTTTATTGCATTAAAAAAGTTGTTGCTGTCTACAGGTTTTACAATGTAACTGTTAGCACCAAGACTATAACATTCTGCAATGTCCGGATCTTCCTGGGAAGAGGTAAGAATGACTATTGGAATAGATTTAAGCGCATCATCGCTTTTGACTTTTTCCAATACCTGCATTCCTGACATCTTGGGCATTTTTAAATCCAAGAGAAGAAGTTTGGGATGTAATTTTGGATTTCTCTTTGAATAGATTCCCCTGCAGTACAGAAAATCAAGCGCTTCGGCGCCATCCTTGACATGCAGGAGTTTGTTTGTAAAGCCGCTTTTATTAAGAGCGCGCACGGTCAGCATAGCATCTTCCATGCTGTCTTCGGCAAATAAAATTTCAATATCTTCGTAATCCATTTTTTTGTTTTTTTAATGTTTAATATTCGGCAGGCTGAAGTAAAATTCAGCACCTTCATCTAGTTTTGATTCTGCCCAAACTGCTCCCGAATGCCGGCTGACAATTTTTTGCACAATCGCCAGTCCAATGCCTGTTCCTGTAAATTCTTCCTGCGAGTGCAGACGCTGGAAAACGCCAAACAATTTATCATAATAAGCCATATCGAATCCTGCACCCCAATCTTTTATACTGTAGATGATTTTGTGGTCTTGCAACGTTGATGCTATTTTGATTTTTATCTCTGGCTTGTATTTTGAATATTTTATAGCATTAGAGATTAGATTGATCCAAACCTGTTTGATCAGTGAGGAATCTCCATTTGCTGGGGCAAGTTCTTCAATTTCAAAAATGGGTGTATTTTCACCTTTTTCAAATGTTATATCATTTATGACTCCATTTACTAGTGAGGTCATATTTATATTGCTAGATGAGACCTCTTTGCGTCCTAATTTGCTGAAAGCAAGCAGGTCATCGATCAATATTCCCATTTTATTGGAGTTGTTGACTATGGCTTGGATGATTTTTTTTCCATCATCATCTATTGAATCTGCATGATCCTCTATCAGTATTTGTGTATAACCGTTAATCGCCCGAATAGGTGCACGCAGATCATGTGAAACTGAGTAAGAAAATGATCCCAGTTCTTCCTGCGCTTTTTTTAGTTCATCATTAGCCAGGGTCAGTTCACTGCTTCGCTTTTCCTGATAGGCAAGTTCTCTGTTTTTAACTATTAATTCTGCAGCCCTTTTTAGCTTTTCCACTTTTCTTTTCTCTTTCAAAATCTTTTCTGAAGCAAGTTTTTTGTTGGCTATTATAAGTTCAGCAGCACGTTTTTCTTTTTCAATACTCTGAATAGCCAGTTCTTTATTGGCGTTAATTAATTCTTCTGCTCGTTTTTCTTTTTGTTCATTCTGAAATTTTAATTCTTTATTTGCAATGATTAATTCTGCAGCACGGTCTTCCTTTTCCTTATTTTGAAAAGCAAGTTCTTTATTTGCAATAACTAACTCAGATGATCTTTTTTCCTTTTCCTGAGCTTGGACAGCCAGCTGTAAAAATTGTGTTTTGGAAAGTGTTATGTCTGTTGCTATTTTTAAGACCTTATAAGGTTTCCCTTGAGTATTGAAAATAGGATTATAACTGCCCGAAAACCATATTAATTTGCCGTTTTTCTCCGTCAGGATAAATTCGTCCCTTTGATGAATACCTTTTTTCAGGCTGTTCCAAAAAAACTGATACGCATTTGATTTTGAATAGGAGGGATCAACTAAAAGACTATGATGCTTTCCCAGCAAATCTTTTGCAGTGTAGCCCATAATTTTGAGGAAATTTTTATTGGCATTTAAAATATTGCCATCCATATCGAACTCAACAGATGCGTTTGTGGTGTTTATAGCATTTGTTAGATTTAACAAATACTGTTCATTTGCATCAAGTTGTTCTTTAAGTGCTAAAATTTCAGGTTCTATTTGCTTATTGTGAAATTCGGCTTTAATGCTGTTGCTAAAAGGCTGAACTGCTTTTTTTGATATTTTGATTTTCTGAAGTGGTAACTTTTCTCCTGTGGGATGTACCTTATTCTCTGAATTATTTTCATCAGAAAGCACTACTTCCTTAATACCATTTTTTTCTTTAATGCTCATAGTAAGCGATGTTTTATTTGAAAAATAACGGCAGTAATTTGCTGGAAAAGCACCTATATTTTAATAATTATTTAGAACGTATACCTTGATGGTAAATGAGGTAATTTTTATACTAAGCGAATATAGGTAAATAAAATGGTTATACAAGTTAATATCTTAGGCAGCGGCTATAATGCATATAATTTAGATATTTATTATAATTAGATTAATGGTAATTACAGCTATAAATCTGAACTGGAATTAATGTCAAAAAATTACCATAAATCAAGAGAGAAAAATACCTATAAACTTAGAGTGACTTCGAATCATAGATCAGCTTAGATTAAATCTTTAATAAAGCTACATTAAGACTATTGGGGATTGATGTAAAATGCTTTCTAAACATTGATGAACATATAATAGTAATGTGCAAAGTCATTTGATTTGGATTTTTCTTTTCGAAAAGTATGGAAGCTGAACTCTTGCTGTTCTCACCGATCCTGATGATTAAAAATATGGTGAATGGCAAAACTGGCATAGTGCCTTTAACTTCAGGGATGGATGATGAAATGAGGGAAATTTCTAAAGATCCAGATGTGCAACAGAAACTTAAATTTTCATTTGTTGGCCCTAAGAATACTGTAAAAAAAAATGACTTTTATCTTTCCTTAAGCACAATAAAATCAATGAAAGCATAAGTGTTTCAACTATTTTTAATTTTAAAGACAGAATTAAGTTCACTCAGCTTTCACTGAAGTAATGAAAGAAATCAATGGTACTTTCGCAAGTTTAGATCTAACAAATTAAATTCGAGCTGTCCATAAAAATTGTATAAAATACGTGTAAATTTAAGTTAGTTACAAAGGACCTTAATTCTATTGTAATAGTGCTTATTATTTTTGAATAAAAGTCAGTTATAAATATCAATTCCTTTCTGATTTATTTGTAAATTAACATCTGTTTCATGGAAAGGGTTCATTGTACTTAAATTAAGTCATGAACCCTTTTTTTATGAATCTAAATCATTGCAGCCGTTTTAAAACTGATCTGTAAAATAGACTGATTGAATAGCTTTTATGGATTATATTTTAAAATATGAGGTATTGGCTGCTCTTTGAAGATAAAAAAAGAGGCTCCCCAAAGCCTCTTTTAAATTAATGTTTACCATTTCCTTTTCCCTTGCCATTTCCATTATGGTTTCCATTATCATGGTGGCTTTTATCTTTATTGTTTCCTTTTCCTGGCTTTTGTCCTATTGTTTTTTGAGGTTTTCCTTTATAGCCCTTTGCATATTTTACTTTATGGGATTTAAAGCTGTCGTAAGGCCTGTCTCCTCTGTAATCAGTCAGTACTACTTTATATTCATTATAAAGATCATAGTTTCGATAGGCAGAGGGAAGTGATCTGGTTCGCACCCATTTTCCGTTACTGAGATAAACATAATTGGACGTGCTTACATCGTAATAGGTTTCAAGATCCGGCAGATAATAATAACGGGCATCCGCATAAGCGGCAGGTCCCCAGGCAGGAGGTGTTCCTATGTTTACATTTACTGATACCTGAGCCTGAGCGTAACCAAATGAAAGGAATAATACCCCGATCAAAAAATATTTTAAAGTTTTCATGATTTTACTTTTAAATTCATTATTATATTTGGATAAAAACAATAAACATGCCGTAAATTCATATCCATTACACTTGTTTGATTATGTGTTATTTATATTTTATGTTGATGCTGATAATATCAGAAGTCATATTGGTAGTTCTGGTATAATGCCCATAACGAATCTCCAGCGTATTCCAATGCTTGAGCCCAAAAATTCCATTAAGAGGTGTGAATTTCATTCCCATCCCAAAGAAACTGCTGTCAAACTTAGACAAATCATAGTTGCTGGTATAATATTCATCAGAAGCGGTGTGTTCGCCGTACGGTTTAAAATATTTCGTTCCTGTCTGTGTATAATACCTGTAGAACGGACTCACAGAAAACGCCTGTGTTAATTTTACAGGAATTTCAAGGTCAGCCGTATGTGCTTTCAGGCTCCAGTCATCGGTATAATATCTGTAATAAGCGCGAATAATTACGTTATCTCCCAAGAAATAACTGGCCCTTATTCCCAATGGGATTTTAAGTCTTGTATCGGGCATTTTTTCCTGATGGACAGAGCCGTCAGCAAAATAAACCCTGTGAAAAGGAAGACTTAAATAGCCATTCTGGCTGATGACGTCCCCTACAAGCATTAGCTGCAGGTTTTTGTTTACAACCTGGGAGTAGCTCAAAGTCCCTGCAAAAGTATTTCTGTTAGCACTTTCATAACCTTCACTTCCCGGAGCACGAAGTTCAACGGGCTCAATTAATTTGAGCTGATCTATAAAGGTCTGGAATTTGGCCGTGAATTCCCCGTTTCTGTCTTTTGTTTTCTGCGAGAAGGCAATATTTCCTCCAAAAGACTGGTAATCAAATTCCGTTGATGATGAAACGCCGATTCCAAGCGTTCTTCCTTTTTCTTCATTTTCCCTAAGGTAGGTCAAAGAAGGGTAGAAGCGGTTGTCTGAAGACGATGCAGATGAATTAGCGCTCAGGTCAATCATATCTGATGAAGCAGAGGTATAATGGTCAATACCGGCTTCAATATCAAAGGTATGCTTGATTCCGGTCTGGCCGTATTTTACCAGCTTAACATCAATGGTATTGGCAATATCAGTTAGATGCTCAGAACCGATTCCACCCGTAACGGCTGAATTGTTTCCGTCTTGTTTATAATAGCTCGAAACCAGATTAACTTCTTCCAATTTTAATTTATTGCTTTTATAACTGGTAGAATCGGCCGGGACATTCTGCGCCCTTGCCTGAAATAATGCCAATAATGCAAATCCTGTAATGAATATTCTTTTCATTTTTTGATCGTATGAAAATTAGTTACAGCCGCAGCCGCCGCCGCTTTTTCCTGAATTGGCCCCGGAAGCTCCCTCACGGTAGGATTGAAAACTAAGTTCTGTCTTTTCTATTTTCCTGTTGGAAAGTACCATTTCAGAATCGTTGATTTTTCCTTTCTGGTATTCCTTTACAGAGGTGCAGGATGTGAGAAGAATGCCTGTTAAAGCAATACTGCATAAAAGCACGAGATTTTTTTGCCTTGGCTTTTTCATTTCAGGTTAATGTTTTTAGAAGTGTAAATTTTGTTGTTGTCGTCAATTATAATACAAAATAGATCCGGTATCTGATCTATTAAAAACAAGCCTGCTTTAATCCCCATTACCGCTATAGGAGTTGCCATAGCATCTGCAAATTCTGCATTTGAGGCGATAATGGTCACGCTTTTTATTCCCGATATCGGAAGTCCTGTTTTTGGGTCAATGGTATGCGAATATTTTTTTCCGTTAATGGTCACGAATTTTTCATAATTGCCCGAGGTTGCCACCGCCTTATTTGAGATTTCCATATAGGAGAATGCCGCATTTGGCGAGTCAGGATCAGCCACACCGATGGTCCATTTTTTGCCGTTGGGCTGCAGTCCCCATGCCGAAAGATCTCCGCTGGCATTAATTATGCCGCTCTGTACATTATGTTTTATAAGAATTTGTTTTGCCATCTCGGCAGCATATCCTTTTCCGATACCTCCAAAACCAATCCGCATTCCTTTTTCTTTTAGAAATACTGTTGTATTTTCCCTGTCAAGTATAATATTTCGGTAATCAATAAGGTGTACCATTTTGAGAGCGGTCTGGGCATCAGGAAGACTGGTCATGGATTTGTCAAAATTCCACAGACTTTTGTCGATACTTCCATAAGAAATATCAAATGCACCTTGTGTGATTCTCGAAATTCCGATAGATCTTTCAATAAGATTAAAAACCTCCAAATCTACTTTAACGGGTGCTATTCCTGCGTTATCATTGATCAGATTGGTCTGGCTGTCCTGTTTATAGGTAGTCAAAAGTTTTTCAATCCGTTTGATTTCCTGGGTGGCAAGTGCAATATTCTCATTTCCTGTTTTTTCATTTTCAGCAACAACTGTTATGGTAAAGCTGTTCCCCATGAGTTTTAGGGACTCGGAATATTTTTGGTTTTTAAGCATGTTATTTTCGGCTCTCACAGATCGCTTTTATTTCGGCAGTCCACTGTTCAGGAGTAGATTCGGGTTTTCCATGCCAGGTTTTAAGCACTTTTCCATCGGCATCCAAAAGAAGCGTCAGGGGAAAATTTCCTTCCTTGTTGTATATTTCGGCTAAATCTTCATTTCGTTTAACCTGCTGCGGTGTTCCGATATTTTTCTTTTTCCTTGGAAAATCAGCATTAACAAGTACCAGATTTTCATTTGCCATCTCTGAGAATACCTGGCTTTCAAGATAATCTCTGCGCGTCACAATGCAGGGTCCGCACCAGTCTGAACCCGAGAAGTTGAGCAGTATTAATTCATGTTTTTCTTTTGCTGTTTTTTTTGCATTATTAAAATCAGGTTCCCAGTTAATGGGAAGCACGGTCATTAAAAGCAATAATGTAATTAGTTTCATTTTGCAGTCTGTTTTTAGGTATATACGAAATAACGCATTGCTGCGATTCTTATTTTTTTTAATTGCTTAAGATTCAATTAATTTTTACTCCGGCTTCAGGACTGTTTTTCTTAAGCCGTATGAACCCCGAAAATATAACCGACCAAGGCTGAGGCTGCCATTGCAAAAGTTCCCCAGATGCAGATACGCATTACAGCTTTCAGCGTATGGGATCCCCCGGCCTTAGCGGCCAGCATTCCCGATAATGCCAAAAAGAGTATTGAAAAACCATACTGGTACAATACCATTTCTTTTATGGGAGCTAAAATAGCCACCAGCAGCGGCAGCAAGCCCCCTATGACAAAAGATACAGCTGATGCGAAAGCGGCCATTAAGGGATTAGCCTGGGTAATTTCATTGATTCCGAGCTCATCTCTCGCATGTGTTTGAAGTGCATTATGGGCTGTCAATTCGACTGCAACCTGTTTTGCCAGTTCACTGTTCAGCCCGCGCTTCATATAAATATGGGTCAGTTCCTCAAGCTCTGATTCAGGCATATTTTTAAGTTCCTCTTTCTCGCGGGTAAGATCAGCAGTTTCAACATCAGCCTGAGAGCTTACCGATACGTATTCGCCTGCGGCCATGGACAATGCACCTGCCACTAAACCGGCTGTTGCCGCCAGCAGAATAGGTTCTCTGCTCACGCTTGCAGCTGCCACGCCAATAGCCAGGCTGGTGGTGGATAAAATTCCGTCATTGGCGCCCAGAACTGCTGCCCTCAGCCACCCGCTTCTGGTGATGTAATGATTTTCAGCTTCCATGATTTTTTTGCATTAATTTAACCCAGTCCCGATTTTCAGATATTTTTGGACTGCCTCCAAAATTGGTTTTCAGCAGTTCCCTGATCTGAAATTGTGTCTTGTTCCGGGTGCTGTTTTTCCATTCATTAAAATCGTAAATATGAATCTGCTCTGCATTAGGATTTGCAATAAAAGAGATTCGGGATATGGAATACTTATATTTCTTCAGTTCATTTAAAGTACTGCGGCTGGGAACCACAATAAGTATGTTTTCCCAGTTCAGATAATCTTTAGCAATGTCATCTCTTTGCTCCAGTCCCAGAGACTCAAAGAAGGCTTTAATTTTTTGATTATTTAACCCTTCAATTTTTTTATCTATGTTTTTAAGAGTGTCCGAGAGAATCTCTCTATCCATAACATCCATTTTCATAGGTCTATAATTTCCAAATAAAATTACTTCAAAATACCTTTGGTTATCAGGCTGCTGCCGTTAGAATGATTCTAAATTTTATTCAGGCTTTTATTGCAGGATTAAATTGCAGTAAGTTAGCAGTACAATAACAGTATCGGCTTTTTAAAATGATGCGGCTCCTGGTCATGGAATCAGTAATGAAACATAATGAAATCAGGGTAACTTTTTAAAATTGAATAGGAGAATTAAATTTAACAAAGGAAAGTCTTCATGTATACCATAAATACACAGCTGGCATATTTTAACTGCAGTTTTAATTCTAAAAGGTTAATTCTAAATCTCAAATGGTTCAGACTTGACAAGGCCGATAGTTGCAGTTTAAACGCACTGTGCTTTAATAGTACTGAGCTTGAGCAGTTTCAGGCTTTTATAAGGCAAAATCCACTTAACTTTCCAGGTCAGTCTTTTGTGGAGCCCACTAAAATAGAAGAATTTGTTTTTTTTATAAACGGTAATGTTCCGCAGGGAATATTGTCATTTTACCCTGTTCTTTCAAAAAATGCAGATACAGACACTCATCCTTCAATTCATCAGGTCATGAAAATTGTCCTCACCGATGAAAATTATCAGCCTGCTGCCCATTACACATTGGATTTTGATGTGATTGGCAAGATTGAAATTTACAGGAATGCAAAATAAAAAAAATATGTGTTTATGAAGCTGTCTAATATTATTTTATCAGACAGATTGCTGTTATTTGTAAAATTGCTCTAACGGCGGGAAGTTGTAAATTTCAATTTCTACAGCGTATCGGCTTTTTGTTGTAAAGGAAGGGTCACCGTAAATTCAGCGCCGTTGTCCTTTTCCCCGGCTGCAGTTATTTTACCATTATGCCTTTCGGCAATCTTTCTGCACAGGGCAAGCCCAAGGCCATTTCCCTCGTACTGGTCTTTGGAATGCAGTCTTTCAAATGCCGTAAAAATCTTTTCTGCAAATTCAGCCTCAATTCCAATACCATTATCCTTTATTTTTATCTGTACAAAATCCTGGCCGTCACTATTGATGATGCTGCTTGTTATGATAATCCTTGGAGGCTGGTCCGCTTTGGAAAATTTTAAGGCATTTTGCAGGAGGTTATAGAAAAGCTGGTTAATTAAAATCGGGGCTCCCTGAATCTGTGGAAGATCAGAAGTAACTAAAATAGCACCTTTTTCCCTTATTATGAGCTCAAGGTCTATTTTTATGTCTTCAATAACCTTATTAAGATTAATTGTTTCTATAACCTGTGAAGTTTTGTCAAGGGTGGAATAGGTCAAAATTCCCTCTATGATATTTTCCATTCTCTGGGCGGACTGGCTTACTTTATGAAGGTATTTTTTAGATTTTTCATTAACATTTTCTTCTATGTCATTTCGTAAAAGGGTATTGAAAATTTTAATTTTTCGCAGCGGCTCTCGAAGATCGTGGCTCACTACGCTGGCAAAATGCATCAGATCACGATTGGAACGCGTGAGTTCATTTGTGCGGGCAGCCACCTGTTTTTTTAATTCCTCCTGAAATTCCTTATGCTCGTGTATATCCTGAACAATACCAATGATGGTCTTTGCAGACCCGTCCTTGTCCTTGATAATCTTTCCATTGATTTTAGCCCAGCGGTAGGCGCCGTCATCATTTAAAATCCGCGCTTCATAGCATATTTTTCCCGTTTCCTCGGACTGCTGGTGCGCTTTTTCGCGCGCATGAAGGTCCTCTGGGTGCAGCTTTGCAATTAAATCGTCATTTGTTGTTTCGCTTCCAATCGAGCAGATCGTATTGAAATTTGCTGAAGTCTTGATTTTTTTGGTCTCAAGGTCTATTTCGTAGCTTCCTATCCCGGAACTTTCTATGGCTATGGTTAATTTTTCATTTGCTTTCAGGGTTTCTTCTTTTGCTTTGTGCAGATCTGTGATATCAGCGCCGGTATTAAGCACGCCATAGACTTTTCCATGCTCGTCAAAAAGCGGAATAAAACTATAATTAAAGTAATATTCGGTCATAATTCCCTGCATGACCAGATCTACTTTTCTGCCCACAGCATGAAAGGCAGTTCCGGTTTTAAGAACGCCAAGGGCCTCATCGAGAATCTGCTGGTTTTCAATTTCAGGAACCACGCTGAGATAGGTTTTTCCAAGCACATCATTTCCTTTGCCCCATGTTTTGATCATGGCATCATTGGCCAGTGCAATTTCTAAATTATCTCCCACATACACCCCGACGGGAAGAGGGATAGCATCAATTATATTTTGTAGAAGCCCTGGATTTCGGTACATAGCGTTAGGTTTGATTGGTGTTTTGGTCTTTAATGGCGAATATACTGGTTTTTAAAAAGTTTCCTGTTACAGGGATTCCATATTTTTTATCATAATTCCAATAATTGGCAGGTAATCATTTTTATTATTTCTTCTTTGCTATTTTGTTATTGGAAATGCCCCGCTGCTCTCTGCACTTAAAGCGGCTGATCTGCTCACAGCGTTTCTGCAGATGCTTTGTTTTACAATTTTCTACCCTTTTACGCCAAAGTATATAACTGCCGGTTTTGAGTTCCTTCTTCATTAAAGTTTTTACATCAGCTTCCTTAAGCGCAAACTGGTGTTCAATAGCCTCAAAAGGGGTTCTGTCTTCCCATGCCATTTCAATAATGCGGTCCAGGTCACGATCAGCAAACTGCTGTTTTAATTTTTTCATGATTGTATTTTTTGAGGGATTCTCCTTGAAGAATTGAGAAGAGCATAGCTAATTTAGATAAAATAATTTTTATTTTGTTTAATATTTATTTAAAATTGTCAAACAATTGTTATCTTTAAGATACTAAGATAACTTTATGCTAAAACACAGTTTAGCTTTTTTGATAATTAATAAAGAATATCTTATTTTATTAATAAAGAATATCTTATTTTATTGAAAATCATAGCACAAACAGTCCTCCCAGCTCTTAAATTTAATCTTAAAAAAATGAAAACTATTGTAATTGTTGGCGGCAGTAAAGGAATAGGGAATGCTGTTGTAATGCAGAATCTGGAAAACTGCCGGATTATCAATATCAGCAGGACAGCTCCTGATATTACCCATCCGAATTTAATTCATTTTGCAATCGATGTGCTCGGGGATCCTTTGCCTGAATTTGAAAGTATGGATGCCCTGGTTTATTGTCCGGGATCTATAAACCTGAAACCCATTCTGGGCTTAAGCCTGGATGATTTCAGAAATGATTTTGAAATTAATGTGGTGGGAGCAGTCAAAGTGATTCAGCATTATCTGCCTGCGTTAAAGAAAGGGGAAAAACCTTCTATTGTTTTATTCAGCAGTGTTGCGGCAAAACTCGGAATGCCTTTTCATGCCAGTATTGCGGCCTCGAAAGCAGCAGTAGAGGGTCTGGTTAAATCGCTCGGCGCCGAGCTTGCCCCGTTAATCCGTATCAATGCTATTGCCCCGACTATTACAGAGACTTCTTTATCAGCATCTATTTTAAGAAACGACAGGATGAAGGAAAATATGAAGGAACGACACCCCTTGAAAAATTATCTAAAACCCGAGGAGGTTGGACGTATGGCTGGCTATCTTATCTCTGAAGATGCAGCATCAATTTCAGGCCAGGTTTTCGCGATGGATTATGGTTTGGTAAGCTTTAAATTGTAAAACAGCTCAGAGATGAAAATTCTTTTAACAGGCGCTACAGGTTATATCGGCAAGAGGCTGCTGCCCTTGCTGCTGGATCACGGAAATGAAGTAATCTGCTGCGTTCGGGATAAAAACAGGTTTTACTTTCCTGAACAATTTGAAAATAAAATACAGGTCATTGAAGCTGATTTTCTGGATCCGGAAAGCCTGAAGAGTATTCCCGATGATATAGACGCGGCCTATTACCTGATCCATTCCATGTCCGGCGCTTCCAATTATGATCAGCTGGAAAGCATTTCGGCACATTATTTTATAGAAAAAATAAACCAGACAAATGCAAAACAGATTATTTACCTCAGCGGAATTGTAAATGATAAGTCATTATCCAAACATTTGTCATCAAGGAAGGCGGTGGAAGATATTTTAAAGACTGCAGCATTGCCCTTAACGGTGCTTCGGGCCGGAATAATAGTAGGATCGGGAAGCGCCTCTTTTGAAATAATACGTGATCTGGTGGATAAACTGCCCCTTATGATTACCCCAAAATGGCTCAATACCAAATGCCAGCCGATTGCCATCAGCGATGTTTTGGAGTTTTTAATCCGCTCGCTGTTAAATCCGGCAGTTTATGGTGAAAGTTTTGATATCGGGGGACCTGATATTTTGACCTACAAGGAAATGCTGCTGGAGTTTGCCAGAGCAAAAAAACTACGGAGATACATTTACACCGTACCGGTGATGACCCCGAAATTATCGTCCTACTGGCTGTATTTTGTGACTTCAACTTCCTTTAAGCTGGCCTCGGCGCTGGTCAGCAGCATGAAAGTGGAAGTCATCTGCCGAGATAACAGGATTAACAGCCTGCTGGGCGTTACACCTATTACTTACCGGCAGGCATTAGAGAGGGCTTTGAAAAAAATCAGTGATGATGATATCATCTCGAGCTGGAAAGACTCCCGTGTCAGCGGACAGTTCAAAGGAAATGTTTCCCAATACCTGAAGGTCCCAAAAAAGGGCTGTTACATTGACAGAAGAAAAAGAGCAGTCATAAACAGGGAATATACAATTGCTCGGATCTGGTCCATAGGAGGAGAGACCGGGTGGTATTACGCCGACTGGCTCTGGGAGCTGCGCGGATTCATCGATAAGGTTTTTGGCGGTGTGGGCACCAGAAGGGGAAGGACGCATAAAACGCAGATACATGCAGGGGATGCACTGGATTTCTGGAGGGTTGTATATGCCGATAAGAAGAAGGGCAAACTGGTTTTGTATGCCGAGATGAAACTTCCGGGCGAAGCCTGGCTGGAATTTAAAATAATCAACAATACCTTATATCAGGCGGCCACTTTTAAACCCCACGGTCTTATGGGAAGACTATACTGGTATGCCGTGCTGCCGTTTCATGGTTTTATATTTGACGGCATGCTTAAAAAACTCATTTAAGGGTTTGTGGATAATGTGAGCTTGGCCTGCGGACTATTTTACAGCTGGGGGTATTGTACTGATATAATGCTGTTTTCAATATCTTGCAGTTTAAAAAGGTTTGTAAAATGAGATCCTGTGAGCATTAATTTTGTACGCCATAATTTCATTGGTTCTGTCGCATCTGGGAATAACTTTTATCTTTAGAATTTTAAACCGATCAAAAGATGAATACTAAAGGTCATTGTTATCCAAAATACATAATTCTTCAGGCAGTATATTTCAAGCTAAGATTTACACTTAGTTACCGTGATGTTGAAGAACTAATGAAGATTAGAGGAGTCATTGTGGATCATGCGACGATTCAGCGTTGGGTTTACAAGTTTGCACCTTTGCTTGAGGCAGAAATGAAGAAGAGAAAAGGCAGAGTGGGGGAGAGTTGGAGATTGGATGAGACCTACATCAAAGTAAAAGGTATTTGGTGTTATTTATATAGGGCAGTAGATAAATTAGGCAATACGGTTGATTTTCTTTTGACCAGAAAAAGACAAAGAATGAGTGCGCAGTCATTTCTAATTAAAGCAATTAGTAATAACTACAGACCAAGAGTAGTAAACATTGATAAAAGCGGTTCTAATACTGCCGCTATCAAAGTCTATAACAAACGTTCATTCACAAAGATTAAAATCCGGCAGTGTAAATATCTCAACAATATTGTCGAACAGGACCATCGATTTATAAAATGGAGGATACAAAATGGGTTAGGCTTTAAAAGTTTTGAATCGGCAAGACGAACATTGAGCGGAATTGAAGTTGTGCATATGCTGAGAAAGAATCAAATGGTTAGACCAGGGATAACTATGTTTAAATCATTCTGTAAATTGGCGGGCTAACTTTTAAATTACTTCAATTTTTATATTTGATTCTGACAGATGCGACAGAACCGGCTTCAGAATAAAGAGATAAGTTTTCCTGAAAAAGGGACTTTTATAAACGATAAAGGATTGGAAGTTGAATATTGGTTTATAAAACCGGCTCGTTTCGAGCAGGGTAAAAAATACCCATTATTAACAGAAATCCACGGTGGGCCTGCTTCAATGTTTGGACCCGGTGATGCGAGCATGTGGCTGGAGTACCAGTTTTTTGCAGCGCAGGGGTATGGTGTTTTATACAGTAATCCAAGAGGGTCTTCGGGATATGGCGAAAAATTCCTGAGATCAAATATTAAAGACTGGGGACCAGGACCATCAAGCGATGTCTTAACAGCTTTGGACAAAAGCATCGCACAAGGCTGGGTCGATACCAGCAGATTATTTATTACAGGAGGTTCTTATGCAGGGTATTTGACGACCTGGATTATCAGTCATGACCAGCGTTTTAGGGCTGCTTCCAGCCAGCGAGGGGTTTATGATCTGAGTACTTTTTTCGGAGAAGGTAATGTTTGGAGGATGGTTCCAAGATATTGGGGCGGTTATCCCTGGGAAGAAGAAACAAAAGCGATTTTAGAACGAGAATCGCCATTGAATTATGCAGAAAATATTAATACGCCATTTTTGATTATTCATGGAGATAATGACTATAGAACAGGTGTTACGCAGAGCCAGATGTTATACAAGACCTTAAAAGTTTTAGGAAAACCCGTAGAATATGTCAGACAGCCGGGAGCAAGCCATGAAATTACCAGAAGCGGGGATAACCGCCAGAGGATTGATCAGCTTTTAAGAACTTATGAATTCTTTGAACGATTTAATCAAAAGCAATAATACAGGCAAAATGCTCTATGTATTTTTCATTTTTGAATCGATAAATAAAGACTGTAAATTAGAGAATAGGTGTTCAAGAAATGAACACCTGTTTTTATAAATAAGTGAAGTATAATTATGGATTAAAAAAAGGGGGAGATAGAAACAGTCTTAAATGCAATGACTTAGACAATTATTAATTTAAAAACGTTTTTCAATATTTTATAAAATCTTCTTAAGTTTCTATGACAAATTAGAAGGTAAGCTTCAAAGATTCCTTAAACAAACAGTTCACTTCTCTTTCGCAAAGTCGATTTAGCTTTCTGTAGCAAAAACTGAGGCTGTTCCATTTTCATATTAAGAAATTTCTGAGACATACAGATTGGAATCAAAATGTTATTATAATATTTTAAGTTTTGTAAGCTATTCTAAATTAGGTATTTAAATTATATTTATGTCTCTTTGATAAAAAAATGAGAATAACTAAGATATTAAAATCTAGTAACTTTATAGAATTTATATATATTTACGTGCTTTGAATTTAGAATTTTTAATTAATTTTTAAATGTTTATCTTGACCTGCTAATAAGCAGTATAATCTTACATTTGGTATTTTTAACTATTTTGAATTTTTAATATTTTTCAGCAGCCGAAATGAAAACATTAACATTGAAAGAATATAAGTATACATTTGACAGTTTGTATACTAGTTTATGCCTTTTTGCCAATAAGTATGTTGAAAATCTTGAAACCTCGCAAGATTTAGTCCAAGATGTTTTTATCAAGATATGGGAAGAAAAAATTGCCTTTAAGAATGAGCAAGCTATTAAATCATATTTATATATAGCTGTTAAAAATCAGTCTCTCGATTATTTGAAGAGTGCTTATGTAAGAACAACTCACTCTTTAGATGCAGAAGATATATCCAAATGGGAGACGGATCAGTTTTTTCATAGTGAAGTGGTTATCTCTGACACAATTCATATATTAGAAAAAGCGATAACATCGTTACCTGAAAAATGTGCTCAAATTATAAGATTGAGTATGAAAGGGATGAGTAATCCAGAAATTGCTGAGGAACTTCAAATTTCTATAAATACCATTAAACTGCAAAAAAAGATTGCCTACAAGCGTTTACGTCCTTTATTAAAAGATTATTTCTTTTTATTCGCTATTATGGCCGAATTAAAAAATTAGCTACATATTATGCGGTATTTTCTTAATTTTGTTGTAGATATTTAGGTGTTTTTCAAAAAACATTAAAAAAAATATTTTTTTCTATACCCACTTTATCTTTTCAGTCGTCTTAGTATAAAAAAGAAACTAAAATGACGACTTTAAACAAACTTTATAAACTTTCAAGACAGATTGCTCTATCGCTGGTCAAAGAAGAAGACCCAAAAGAATTAAAAGAGACGGATCTTTTTGAGCAAAAATATAAAGACTACATTTTTGAAAACGTAAACAGTCCTGAAAAAAGAAGACAGCGACAGTTATTAGCACAACAAATAAATAAAAAAAGAGCTTGGAAAAATATAGAAAAAACCATTGGCGCAGATAGTAAATCATATTTATGGAAATATGCTGCCGCTGCAGTGATTGTATTAGGAACTCTTTTCTATTTTACCCAACACGATTCTATAAACAAAATTGAAACTTCCCTTGCATCCGATAAACCAGCTATTGCACCCGGTACAGATAAAGCGATCTTAGTTTTAGGAAATGGAAAGACTATCGTTTTAGGAAACGGAAATAGTTACAAAGGCAAAGGAGTAACTACAAATGATAAATCAGTAACCTATTCAGATAATAATGTCGCTATAGAGTTCAATTATCTAACCATTCCGCGTGCAGGACAATTCTCTTTATTATTAGCCGATGGAACAAAGGTTAGACTTAACTCTGAAACTCAGCTAAAATTTCCTAATCGTTTTATCGACGGTAAACCTCGTTTTGTAGAGCTGGTATATGGTGAAGCCTATTTTGAAGTATCTCCAAGTACAGCTCA
Source organism: Flavobacterium panacagri (assembly GCF_030378165.1). Lineage (NCBI taxonomy): Bacteria > Pseudomonadati > Bacteroidota > Flavobacteriia > Flavobacteriales > Flavobacteriaceae > Flavobacterium > Flavobacterium panacagri. The sequence goes on along the minus strand of NZ_CP119766.1, from coordinate 4,515,734 downwards.
CAAAGGGGCACACTTCAACGTAAAAACCAAAGGACAAAATGTTGAAGTACTCGGTACCCAATTCAATATCAAAGCCTATAAAGACGAAGAAAATCTAATAACCACCTTAAAAGAGGGGAAGGTTGTTATTGATTACGCTGCTAAAAAAGAAGAATTAAGTCCCGGAGAGCAATCTGTTTTACATTCTGCCACTTCTTCTTTAAGAATAACTCCTGCCAATCTAGATAGGGAATTATCCTGGTTGAATGGTCAATTTGTTTTTGATAATTTGACTTTAAAGGATATTGTAAAAGTTTTATCCCGATGGTATGATGTGGAATTTATTATCAAAGATGAAACGATTAAAAATGAGAAGTTTAAAGGACAATTTAGCAAAAACCAAAACCTTGAAGTGATACTAGAATTAATTAAAACTACTAACCAAATTAAATCCTATGAAATAAAAGAAAAGACTGTGATTTTTAGATAAATATAAAAAGAGGGAAAGCATATAAACTTTGGCCGGTGTATAACAATCCCCCTTTTTGATTCCCAATGACCAATTATTTTTAATAACCAATCACCATTACAAATTTATGAAAATTAACCAAACCATTTTTCGTCCCTCTTATCGGGATCGATATTTTATTTTTATGATTCGAACCATATTGTTATTTAGCTGCCTCACTGCTTTTAGTATGTCGCCAACAATAGCTTTTTCTCAGAATGAAAAAATTGTGATAAAGAAAGACGTGACAATTAGTGTTAATGAAATATTTGACTTAATTATCCAGCAAACCAATTACAATTTTATCTATTCTCAAGATTTGTTTTTAAATGCACCCAAGGTAAATTTAAAAAAGGGAACAGTTAAAATTTCAGATTTACTTGAAAAGTGTGTTACAGCTAATAAGCTTGAGTTTTCATTAGCTGGAAATAACACTATTGTAATCAAACCTTCTCTTGTAGCAATTCCGCGTAATTCTAATCAGCAAATAGAAATTCAGATATCTGGTATTGTAACAGATGCTAAGGGTTTAGCTATACCGGGAGTAAGTGTAACTTCAAAAAAGACAAAAAATACTGAAGTTACAGACTTGAATGGACAATTTACTATACAAGTTGCTGAAAATGATATTCTTCAATTTTCATATATAGGTTATAAAACTAAAGAAGTTCCAATTAGTAATAGTAGGCAGATTAAAGTAGTTTTAGAAGAAGACGTTACAGAACTTCAGGCAGTAAAAATTGTATCTACTGGAATCTATACCAGAAATAAGGAAAGTTTTACCGGCGCGGCATCTACATTCACAGCCGCTGAGTTGAGAACTATAGGAAATCAGAACTTAATTCAAAGTTTAAAAGTACTAGACCCCTCATTTGTTCAGATTGATAATATAGCTGCAGGATCGAATCCTAATATTTTACCAGATGTACAAATCAGAGGAGCTAACAGCTTACCAGGTTTAAGTGGCGAATATGCAAATAACCCCAATTCCCCATTGTTTATCTTGGATGGGTTTGAGACTACTCTGCAGAAAATCTACGACCTGGATATGAACAGGGTAGCTGCTGTAACCATCCTTAAAGATGCCGCGGCAAAAGCTATTTATGGTTCCAGAGCGGCAAACGGAGTTGTTGTAGTTGAAACTAAAAGACCTCAAAAAGGGAAACTGAGAGTAAGCTACACGGGAGATCTAAATGTAACCGCTCCGGATTTGAGCAGTTATCATTTAACCAATGCGGAGCAAAAACTTCAGGTAGAATTAAATGCTGGGAGGTACAGTTCTAATTTTTATTATAGTGAACAATTACTCAAAGAGCAATATAATCGAACCTATGCTGAGGTAGCAAGAGGAGTTAATACCTATTGGCTTTCGCAGCCCTTAACAACAGCTGTGGGGCATAAAAGTACATTGTCTTTAGAAGGAGGAGATGATAATTTTACTTACGGAGCAGATTTAACATATAACTCCATACCAGGAGTTATGAAAGAATCAGGGCGCAGAACGACTTCGGGCAATATATTTTTATCGTATCGTGTGAGTGATTTCATTTTTAGAAATATTTTGACGGTTACCGGCAATCATGCTTACGATTCTCCTTATGGTTCATTTTCGGAATACACAAGATTAAATCCGTATTGGACACCATATGATGATAATGGCAATATTAAAAAATTATTAGGACAGTTTAATTCCGGATCTGGAACTCCTGTAAACTATTATAATCCATTATTTAATGCCACGTTAGGAACTAAAAATTTTAGTGATTACATTGATATTACCAATAATTTTCAAGCAGAGTGGACTGTTTCCAAGGCACTTAAAATTGTTGGTCGTATCGGCTATACGCAGATTCATGAAACCAGAGAAGATTTTTATCCTGCCAATCATACCCGCTATGCTGAATATTCGGAAGAAGATTTCTATAGAAGAGGGGATTATACCATAACCGATGGTATAAGCCATTCTATTAAAACAGATCTTACGCTAAATTATTCCAAAACGATCAATAAACACCTTTTTTATCTAAATGCCGGATGGAATTTATATGAAGTGGGAAGCGAAAGCCATGGTGTACATGCTCAAGGATTTTTAAATGACAGAGTTGATTATATAAATTTTGCAAGACAATATGCTCAAGATGGACGACCATCAGGTTCTGATGCTCTTACTCGTGAAACGGGATTACTTTCTGCATTAAACTATTCATATGATGACCGCTATTTAGCAGATCTTACCTATCGTTTGCAAGGATCCAGCATATTTGGTGCCGATAACCGCTGGGGGAATTTCTGGTCGGTTGGTTTAGGATGGAATATTCACAAAGAAAAATTCTTCAAACAAGATTGGATAACGCAGTTAAAATTACGCACTTCGACAGGATATACAGGAAGCCAGAATTTTAATCCTTATCAGGCCATGGCTACTTACAACTATTTTACAGATAGTTATTATGATAATATAGTGGGAGCAAAATTAATAGGTTTGGCAAATGATCAGTTGAAGTGGCAGCAGACGCAAGATTATAACTTTGGTCTAGATTTAGGGTTATGGAGCAAATTATCTTTACGATTTGATTATTACATAAGTCTCACTAATAACCTGCTTACACCTGTTTCAATGCCCGGATCAGTAGGGTTTAGCACTATTTCAGAAAATTTAGGCGAAATAAGAAATAATGGTGTCGATGCCACTTTAAACTATAAAGTATGGAGTAATCCTTCCAGCAATAGTTTTGTTAATTTATTTTTAAACGTTGGATCTAATAAAAACAAATTAGTTAAAATTTCGGATGCACTGAACTCAGTTAATGATGAATTAGAAGCAGATAGAGGCACATCTACAAAACCCTTTGTAAGATATCAGGAAGGAAAATCGACTACTGCTATCTGGGCTGTTCGATCTATGGGAATTGATCCTGCTACAGGGAGTGAAATTTTTGTAAAAAAGAACGGAGAGCTAACTTATGTCTGGGATCCAAATGATCAGGTAGCTGTAGGAGAATCTACTCCTAAAGTGCGAGGAAGTTTTGGATTTAATGCACAGTACAAAGGTTTTGGTATCAACTGCGCATTTTCGTATCGTCTAGGAGCCCAATATTACAATCAAACTTTAGTGGATAGAGTAGAAAATGTGGATATTCAATATAATGTCGATGAACGTGTATTTACTGATACATGGAAAAATCCAGGAGATAATGTCTTCTTTAAAGCAATTGGCCGTACTCCAACCCGAACCAACCCAAGTTCCCGATTTGTTCAAGATCTTGATGAATTACTATTGAATTCTGTGAATGTTTCTTATGATTTTAGAAATAAGAACTTTTTAGAAAAATCGCATTTAAGCAGATTAAGATTGACACTATTCGGTAATGATTTAGCAAGAATCTCAACTATTAGAGCCGAAAGAGGATTAGATTTTCCTTTTGCAAGAACGTTTTCTTTTTCTGTCCAAGCATCATTTTAAGTGATGCAATATTAACGTATAAAGTTTTAAATCATGAAAGTATATAAAATATTTCCCCAAATAATTGTCTTAACTCTATCGTTAGTTTTGAGTTCTTGTACAGACTGGCTCGATGTTGAACCCAAGTCCCAAGTTCGCGATAGTAATTTATTTTCATCCGAAAGTGGCTTCAAAGAGGCATTGGCAGGCGTTTACACGACTTTGGCCTACGAACCATTATATGGAAGAGAAATGACCTTCGGATTAATGGGAGTTTTAGGGGCTGAGTGGGATTTTCAAAGTATTTCTTATGACTTTGATAAAACCTATGATTATAAAAACAGCACTACTTCCTTAAACAGAATTGATGCTATTTGGAATCAGATGTATAACGCAATAGCTAATGATAATAAATTATTAGAAGAAATTGATGCTAAAAAAGGAGCCTTTATAGATAATAATTTTAACATTATAAAAGGAGAGGCTTTAGCATTAAGAGCATGGATTCATTTTGACCTTCTTCGTGTATTTGGGGCAAGCTATAAGGAAAACCCAAACAAATTGTCTATTCCGTATTTCACAAAAGCGAGTAAGGAAATTGCACCGCAGCTTTCAGTAGATGCCGTAATTACTAATGTTATTAATGATTTGAACCAAGCAGCAGAGTTATTGAAAAACGATCCTATAGTAACAGGCCAGCAAATTACTATTGCAGATGATAATGGATATTTAATGAATCGTCAGGTGCATTTAAATTATTATGCGGTCAAAGGACTCTTGGCAAGAGCTTATCTCTATAAACATGATCACGCTCAAGCAGTCTCGAATGCTATGGAGGTAATAAATTCAGCGAAATTCCCTTGGATTACTCAAAATAGTTTGGTAGATGCAAATAATGCAAACCTTATATTTTCTACGGAACATTTATTTGCTTTAAATATTGTTCGAATGAATACTATATATCAAAACTCGTTTACCACAACAGGTGGTAGTAATGTTTTTTATATGTTTCCTGCAACCAGAACCGAATATTACGATAGTAATTCAGATGATTACAGATATCTATACTGGTACAGAGCAAACAATGAAGGGAATTATTTTTTAAGAAAGTACGAGCAGTTAGAAAGTACAAGCTGGCCGACTGCTTATAGAAATAAAATGCCAATTATCAAATTGTCTGAAATGTACTTTATTGCTGCGGAAGCTCTCAAAGACACAGATATTACAAAAGCTTCAGCAATGATTAATGAAGTACGAATACATAGAGGGTTAACCACAATGAATATTGATCGTGCTGTATTTGATGCTGTTTTATTACAAGAATTTAGAAAGGATGTTGTAGGCGAAGGACAACTGTTCTTTTTTCATAAAAGATTAAACTCAAGCCGTATTCCTCGTTCGCCAATTAATGATATAATAGCGGTAAAAGGTTACAAATTACCAATTCCAATAAGTGAGCTTAATAACGCACCTGGCAGAGTAGATAATCAATAATTAAAAAACACATTTCATCACTATGAAAAATATAACATTTGCAATACTAATCTGCTCCTTGCTATTTATAGGATGTGAAGAGGAACCCAAATCAGTATTTCCTGAAGATTTCAGCGGACTGAATTTATGGTTAGGCACTAACACTACAAAACCAGATAGTTTGGAGTACAACTATGCTTTTAAATCACTTAATAGTGTCGACAGCATAATGTTTTCTGTTAGATTAACTGGATTTTCTAATGCTCAAGACAGAACTTTCAGGTTAAAGCCAATAGCTGGAGATACCACTGCAATTTTAGAAGGAGTTCATTATAAGTTAAAGGACTATGTATTGAAAGCAAATACCTATCAAGATGTTTTTCCTGTTTATATCTACCGTTCTTCTGATTTTAAGAATAAGTCTGCTAAGATTGTTTTTGGACTTAAAGAAAATGAAAACTTTAAAAAGGGAATTACAGAACGTTCTGATCTAAAAATTGTTTTCAAGGACAAATTTAGTAAACCGGCTCATTGGGATGTAGACCCGCTTCCTTATTACAGGTTGTCTACCTTTTTTGGTGTTTACTCGGATGTTAAATTTCAATTTATTACAACCATAATCGGTGAAGCGCCAGTATTCAAAGTTCGTTACACAGGCACACCGGTTCCTCCTAATGAAATTAGTTATACGCGTGCCCAGTATTATCAAAATCGCTGCAAAAGCGAATTGATAAAGTACAATCAAGAGCACAGTCAGCCTTTGAGAGATGAAAATAATGTATTAGTTGTTTTTCCATAATCTTTGGATAGGACTAATTAAAAAAAATAAAAATGAGAAAAGCAAATATATTTAAGTTGTACAGCTTCTTGTTTCTTATGATTACCATGGTTTCCTGTTATGATGATAAAGGGAATTATGAGTATCAAAAGTTAGATGAAGTAACTATTGATGTTTCTGAAATGGAAACCTCTTATTCTATTTTGCGTTATGATACCTTAACGTTAAAACCTAAAGTAATCTATAAGGGTACACAAGTAAATCCGGAAAACCCTCAATTTAAAGAGTTAAGTTTCAGTTGGGAAATGTATCCCGCCCAGATCAATAGAGATGTCCAGGAAAGACACGATTTAGCAACTACTTTACACCTTCATAAAGAGATTACGGCCAATGAATTAGTTTGGGAAGTACTGTTTACAGTAACGAATACAAATACAGGAGTAAAAACATTTGCAAAATTTCCTGTGGCTGTCACTCCTTCTTTAGCCGAAGGCTGGATGGTGCTCTACGAAAAAGATGGCAATACAGATGTTGGTTTGATAACTAATAATGAAATTTCTAAAACCGCTACTAATGAACGGGTGTATTATGACTTATATGCAAATGCTAATGGAGCTCCGATATCGGGTAAACCAGGTTCACTGATTTATTCACTTGCTAACTTAACCGGAGCTCATGCTTTATATATACAAAGCACTAATGATGCCGTTCGCGTTGATCCCACAACATTTAGAAGTACTGCTGTTTTTAATGATAAATTATTTTGGACGCCTCCAGCAGTAAAAACTCCTGAATTTGTCAATGCAACTATAGCCAGAAAGGAATTTCTAATAAATAACAATCAGTTGCATGTGGTTGATTATACCATTATTGCACCTGGAGACAGAGCATTTAATGATGCATTAGCAGGCAGCTATGGAAAATTAGCACCTTGGATGGCAACTGCGACGAGTGCAGCTTTTGATGCAATTTTATATGACCAAACCAAAAAGAAGTTTGTAAAAGTGGTTTCCAGAGGCGCAGAAATTATTCCTATTGCAACTGCACAGGTTGCAACGGCAGCATTTGATGTCAATAATGTCGGTTTAGAATTAATCGATTCTGATTTAGGATTCAGCAATTTCGAACATATGCTTATGAAAGATGCAGGTGGCAGTTATTTTTTACTAACCGCAAATTTTATTGGCGGAGAGACCACTACAATTGGACGAGGTAAATATAACATGAGTTTGTGCCCCGAAATTGCTAGTGTTAATGCTATTACCGCAGGGGCATATGGCGAAGTGTTTTACTATAGTTCTCCTAATAATTTATATCAATTTAAATACACGCCTGGTACTACAGATAAACTTTGGACTCCGCCAGCTGGCGAAACCATAACTACAATTTCTTTGCAAAAATATTACAATCAGAATAGAGCTACTGGTGTTATATACGATCCTAAGAATTTTTGTAAAATTTTATACATAGCCACTTATAATGAAAGTACAAAAATAGGATCGGTTTATCAAATGGGGGTGAATGAAACCAATGGGGCAATAATAACTGGTACAGAAAAAAAGTACACAGGGTTTGGTAAAATTAAAGCCATGGCATGGAAACCATTTATTGTCAGGTAATCGATTTTATCCCGATACGCCACAAATGTATCGGGATAAAATAATAAGTAATTAATAACAAAAAACAATAAAACTAAATAAATGAAAAAGTTTATAATTTCAGTGATAATGTGTTCTGCTGCAATTGCAGTTAGTGCACAAGATTTTACCATTAAAGGAAAAATTAAAGGACAAGGTAACGAGCAAATAATTGTTCCTGGGCCTGAAGGAGATATTAAAGTACAAGCAAAAAATGATGTATTTGAATTGAGCGGTAAAGCCACAGATGAGCCTATCGTTACTCAATTAAGAACAAGTTACGATCGCAACATCTATTTAGGTGGAGGTAAAACAGGGATGTATATGCCAGCTCCAGGTTTAGAAATTGTCCTTAGTAAAGGAGCAAATATTACTGTCAATGGTAATGTAGAGGAACTGCATCTGGCTGAAGTAACAGGCGATATCCATAATGACGGTTTTACAAAACTAAGAAAAATACAAGCCAAAAACATAAAAGAAATGATGGCGCTTCAACAACAATTCACGGAAATACGCATGATGGGTATTAAAGAAGAGACCGAGAAGCATGTAAAAAAGATGATGGCCAACCGAAAGGCTATTGAAGATGGTAAAAATGCTTTTATTAAAGAAAATCCCGATTTACTTGCCAGCATTTATTACTTAAATCAAACATCCAAAAGTTATTCTGAAAGCGAGTTGGAACAGGCATTCAATGCCTTGTCTCCAACATACAAAAATACCAGATATGGTCTGGGGATAAAATCTAAAATTGAGGCCAATAAAATAATAAGCGATGGTGGTGCGATGCCTGATTTTACCAAACCTGATGTAAATGGTAAGCTGGTTAAACTTTCCGATTTTAAAGGAAAATATGTACTGTTAGATTTTTGGGGCAGCTGGTGTGGCCCGTGTCGTGCCGCTAATCCTCATTTAAAAGAATTGTATGCTAAATACAAATCGTTAGGTTTTGAAATTTTAGGTGTTGCAAGTGAAAAAGTTCAAAGTCAGACTATAGCTGAAAAAAATTGGAAAGGAGCTATTGAAAAAGATGGCTTAACCTGGACAAATGTTATTAACAACGAAATTAATCTAAAACAGGATGTTGTTGAAATGTATAGTATAGAAGCATATCCTACACAAATTTTATTAGATAAAGAAGGACGATTAGTTAAACGTTGGAAAGGCGCAGGACACGAAGAACTAGATCAAACATTAAAAGAAATATTTAAACAATAAGTTATTATGATACAATTAAAAAAATTATCCCCTTTTTGTCTAAGTTTCATTTTTTTCTTTTTTGCATCATTTTTCTTACAAGCACAATCAGAGAAATCAATTCTTATTCATGGACACGTTCAAAATCTAAACCCGGAGATTTTTAAAAAATACAATAAGATCTGGTTATATGAAGGAATTGGAAATCAAAGAAAACTTATCGATTCAACAGAAATAAATGAGCAGGGAGATTTCAAACTAAAAACGAATAAAAAACAAACGTTGTATTCCTTAGATATTTTAAAATGGCAGACCGCATCTTTTTGGGCCGATGCAGATGTAAAAGTTTCGGCTCGTGGTTATGATACGTCTAAATTTAAAATGAAAAATTCCGGTTTTGTTGAGCTGCAAAGTGGTTCTAAAGCAACTAAGATTATTAATACAGCGGATTACAATCAATATCTTGCTTCTGAAGAAATGAAAATTTTGAATGATGAATGGCTTGTAGCAAATCGTACTGCACAGCAAGATTCAACTTGGAGAAAATACATAAAGAGTGATGGGTTTATCAAAAAATCAGGGGAATTTAATAGACTTCGTTTGGAGAAATTTATTGAAGTTAACTCCGATAGTCCAGCCATCGCTTATTTACTGAGTTTGTACCCTACTGATAGTGACAGTGCGTTTTTAGAATCAAACATACAGCAGGCACTTAAAAAATATCCGCAGTCCGAAAATCTTAAATATCTGGATAAGGAGTACCAAACCAAAAAGAATATTAGAAATTCATTAAAAAATAAAAGCCAGATACCTGCATTTGCTTATCCTTCTCCTAATGGAGATGTAATCGGCATAGAGTCTTTTAAAGGTAAATATGTCCTCATTGACTTTTGGGCAAGCTGGTGCGGTCCCTGCAGAAAAGCCATTCCTGCAGTAAAAGAACTTTACGCTAAATATAAAGACAAAGGATTTGACGTGTTGAGTGTTTCTGTGGATTCTAATGAAGAAGCATGGCGCAAAGCTATGGCACAAGAAAATATGCCTTGGCCACAGGTGTTAAGTCCTGATAAAGAAAAGACACTAAAAGAATTTATGATTGTGGGCATACCAACCTTATTTTTAATTGACAGAGAAGGTAAAATAATTCAGAAATTTACTGGTTTCAGCGAATCCTTAAAAGACCAGTTAGCTAAAGCAATTGAAAGTGAAAAGTAAAAAAACAGCATTTTTTCTACTGAAAAAAATATTTGTATTGCTGCTGTTAACTCACAGCGTTTTAACAGCACAGAATACAGAAAGTCAGGATAAAATCGTCAAAAAAGTTTTAGAAAAATCGTATCCTGCAGCTGTAAAGCTGTGGGGTATTGATAGTCTAAGTGCAAAACAAAACAGCCCGCAGTTTTCAGGTGTTGTTGTGAAACAAGAAGGAATTATTTTAACCGCAGCGCATGCAATTCACCCAGGTAACTTTTATAAGTTGCAATTTCCTGATGGAAAAACAGCGAGAGCTAAAGCTATGGGAAGAATGGGAATTAAATCTATGCAGGGAAGACCAGATATAGGAATGCTTAGGATAATAGATCCGGGAACTTATCCTTTTGCAGAAATGGGCTGGTCTGACAGTATGAGCACTGATAATTTGTGTGTCAGTATAGCTTATCCAACAACACTCGATCAAGATGTTCCAACAATACGTGTAGGCAAAATAGCAACAGTGCAGGATCCATGGGGATTTATGGTTTCAACTTGCAAAATGGAACCGGGAGATTCTGGAGGTCCGCTTTTTGATAACTTGGGAAGGGTTATTGCAATTCATAGCCGTATTGCTATAGATGAAGATGTTAATTACGAGTCACCAATCAACCTTTTTAGAGAATATTGGGAAAATTTGCTGCAACCAATAAATTATGCAGAATTACCTTCAGATAAACAACAGTTTACATCTGACACTTTAAAGGATAAAATTATCAGTAATCCAAACGTTACACCGCATAATTTAGTGGCAAAAGGAATTGTTGAAATAGTAAGTAAGGCCGATAAGGCAAAAGTAATAGCTTTTGGCACACTTATTAAACCCGAGAATAAATTAAGAAATTCTACATGGATTGTTACTAAAAGCAGTCTACTGACAAACGATTTTTTAGTTAAAATTGATGGTAAATTATATGATGCAAAAGTTTTTGTCACTAGTCGGCCAAATGATTTAGCACTTCTAAAAATCAATAAAATTGATAAAGAAGCTATTTCTAAAACTAAAGCTGCTGACTCATTTGATAATCTTGGAACGCCCCTTGTCAGTTTTTTAAGTGATAATAAAAGTGAATTAAGTTCTTTAGGATCGAATGTTTTTAAATTTACTGCTAGACCAGCTAAAGGCTATCTAGGTGCAGGCGCCAATTTTATTAGCGGTAATATAACGATTACCAGTTTAGGCCCCGATAGTCCAGCTGTAAAAGCAGGTCTGCAGGTAAAGGATCAGGTGAAATTTATTAATGGCATTGCTGTTGTAAAACCCGAAGATTATGGCAAAGAATTAATGCAGTATATGGTCGGCGATACTATTTCGATAAAGGGATTAAGAAACGGAGAAGAGTTTATTTGTTCCGCAGTGCTGGAAAAATTTCCCTTAAGCGATCATCCTTCCAATAAATTTAAAGGAGGAAGGAGTGAACGGTTTGATAATTTTGAGTCTGTTTTTGCTCATGATGCAAAATTACTGCCTTTCCAGTGTGGAGGTCCTGTTTTTAAAGACAACGGAACTTTTATGGGAATTAATATAGCCCGGTTCAGCCGTACTTGCTCTCTGGCGGTGCCCGCTGATGTAATTTTTAATTTTGTTGAATCTTCTTTAAGTAACAAAACTTAATTTTTCATTAAAAATAAAGGCTCTATCAATTTCAAAAGAATGATATGACTTAGATTGCAGGTATAAATTATATTTCTATCCCGGAGTGAATTTCTATTTATTAAATGAATGACGTAATTTATGATAGTAAATAATCAAAAGGTTAGCTGGAAAATCGTCAACTGTAAAATTAAAATAAATGAATTGGTTCAGAAGAAAAGGTATCCCACCAGCAGAATTTCTCTGCTGTAAATAAATCATGCCTTTTTATTTTTAGAATTTAAAAGTAAAAAACACCTCATTTAAGGAGGTGTTTTTGTTTGATTATAAGTTAAATATATAATGGTTAGTCTATTGTTTCTAAATGAACCATTAACTTTAAATAATATGTTTTTAACATTTTAGGAAAGGCGGGTTTAGTCCAAAATTATTATATTTGATTTTAAATTTTCATACCATCCTAAACAAATCTTTCGCAATGGATAAAGCAATACAACTTAGAGTGAGAAAAGATTTGGACCCACGCCAGCAGCTCACTGTTATAAAACTTAAAGGAAGCCTGATTTCAAAAGGATATACCGAGATTATACATATCCTCGACCAGGATGAGGAGTTTCACATCAATACTTTTGAAACTTCTTCCGACAAGCGAAACGAAGTGCAGGACTATATTACCGCTTTTATAAATCAGGAAAATCTTTTCGATACTATTACTATCAAGTGAAGTATTGTTCTAGGTCTTTATTTCTTTTTGAGCAGTATCTTCTGTTGAAACAGCTTCTTCACCTTCAATAGACTGTTCAGACGGAGCGTTCTCCTGGGGAGCTGTGCGTTTTATAAGGAGATAGAAATCCCTCAGGTGCCACCAGGCAGGGCATCGGTCTGTCGGTCCATTAAAGTTTTTGATGGTGCTGTAGCAGCTTCTCAGGAAAACCTGTGTATCGGTAATGTTTGCCCATTCAGTCAATCTTACTTCCCTGGGCGGGGGACTGTTTTCAAAATAGCGTTTTATTTCTTCATGATTCATGCCGCAAAAATAATTCAAAAGAGGATATAAGGCAAGGTTGGGAAAGGTAATGAGGTGTATTTGTGGCTGGTTTTTATCTTAGGTTGCATCACTGTTTTGACACTCAGATGCTTGCGCAAAGGCAGCGAAGTACTTTTTTTTAAGTCCGTCTTGCCGGTGCTTTCTGTGCTCTTCACTAATTGTTCCGTGCCTTTTTCAGATTAAGATTCAGGGCATGTAAATTCCGTTTAATTCCTTGCTTATCTTAACGATGCCATGGAGCAGTTAGAACGCTCTTGATGTTCAGGAGATTATCCATGTTGAGATAGACAGCTGCTTAATGACCCGGTGCTGAAGCATCTGGTGGAGAGAAAATGAAGGGATTACCGATTCATTTTAGCATGGGAAATTGCCGTTCGCTGAAATTAATTGCATAAAATTCTGTTATGCATTTTTAGCAGTCCTTTAATTGTGATAACACTTGTGTCTGTACCGGAATCTAAAAAGATAAAACCCTGGTCATGAAGCAGTAGGAGATTTTCTAATACAACCGCCTGCTTTTCCTTTTCGGATGCTGTACTGCTTTGGGACGCACTGGAACTGTTGGTGGCCGGGCCGATTAACTCCGAGAGCTCTTCCAGAGGACAGCTCATGCCATATCTGGCAGAAAGAATCTCAAGAATTTTTAGCGTGATGGGCGAGGTTTCCATGATTATAAAGACTTTGCTTTATATACGGGAAATGTCAACCTGTAGTTTTTGTTTAGCTGTTCTTTCTTTCTGATACTCTTCAGGCAGATTATTCCAGTCATGGTTATGGCCGGCAGGATGAATGTCTTTTATAAGGTATGCTTTATACAGTAAAGCAGCCTTCAAGGCTGCTTTGTGTTTTTTTTAAATAAAAATAAATTTGCGGTTACTTAGTTTTTGCCGGACGCACTTCTATTTTGCTAGGCAGCACATTAGGGTTCATTTTTAACAGATCTACGACCATCTGCCCGATATCGGAAGGCTGGATTTTCCACTGATCATTTTCACCTGGCGTATGGCCGTTAAAGTTTGTGCTGACCGAGCCGGGCATGATGGTGGTGCACTTTACGTCATATTCGCGAAGATCCAGCATGGCAGCCTGAGTAAAGCCCACAAGCCCGAATTTTGAGGCATTGTAAGCCGAACCTTTGGCAAAGAAGTTCGCACCCGCCAGAGATGCGATCGAAATGTAGTAGCCTTTGTTCTGTTTCAGCTGTTCGCAGGTCGCTTTAAGGGTATGGAAAGCTCCCGTTAGATTAGTATCAATCATGGAGTTCCAGTCTTCCAAGGACATTTCATCTATGGATGCAAATTTACCGACCCCTGCATTGGCAATGACAATATCGAGCTTTCCGAATTCAGAAATAATCTTTTCAACAGCTTTAAGCTCGTCATCAAAATTTCTGACATCAGACTGCAGGACAAGCACATTGTATTTTCCTAATGCCTGCTTTGCTTTTTCAAGAGCCTGTGGATTTCTTGCGGAGATGGCTACTTTTACTCCATTTTTTACTAAAGCTTCTGCAATGCCCAGACCGATACCTTTTGAGGCGCCGGTTATATAAGCCGTTTTGTTTTCTATGTGCTGCATTTTTGTAAGATTTGTTTAAGTTTTGTATTTTCTGATGAGCACGAAGTTTTGGTCATCATTTGTTTTTAAGTAACAGGGTTCTAAAAATACGAATAAAATTCCAGTAATGCACGGCATAATCTGCCGGCATAGGATATCCCTTTTTCTGTATCTGGCGGAGCGGGTTCAGTGTGGCAGCAGGCGGTTCTCTAAGGATTAAATAGGTTTTATTTTTTATATTCGCGCCGCGGCTTATGGCGTGTTATTCTGAAAATAATAATCTAGCTGATTGCGCCGATTATACCGCTGATAATTCCTAAATGCGAAAGTTCCAAGTATTGATATAGGAATGTTTGTCCATGCACAATAGTACACGATTACAAAACAAAGGGGAGACCTATAATACAGTGAAGCAGCTATCCCCAGGTCATTTGAACAGGCGCAGCCAGCTTTATTTTCATTTTTTTTATAACATAAGCCAGAAGAACAGGTTTTTTATATAATTCCTTGAAACTTTCTGACATTGTATAGCTGAACCACGTTATTATTGTTGTTGCGCCTATGAAAACCAATATTAACTATATTAGGATATAAACAATAATTGCATTTTTTTATGCTTCTAAATTAATTAAAGATTGTTCAGGGATATTATAAGATTAAAAGCCTGACTGTATCATTAACATAATTCTGAAATTTATGCTTCGGAATCAAATAAATTGTATTTAGTTTCAATCTCTGGACTGCAGGAAGGGATGTTCTGAGGTTTCTCATCCCAGTCGCCCCAGTCTCCCCTATATACTTTTCTGCATATTAGTTCGTCATTCTCGCCTGAGTAAATTATCGTGTGAGATATTTCACAGTAACTTTTGCTTTGTTTTATTCCTAAAGTTTCCATTTTTTTTATATTTATAGAGCATGTTAATAATAGAGTTACTTAATTTCTTGACTTTTGGAAAATTAAGAACTTTTATAATAATTATTGTTATAGAATTACAGCGGTTGCTTATAAAATTATGCGTGTTTTATCATTTTATTTTCTTTATAAAAAAGATTAATTTTTAAATCTAAAAATCTGCCTTTATGAATAAGTTAATTATTAAGGGGAAGTTCATGGAGTCAGACCTTACATGAACAGAATAGGCGTTACACATGTGCTTGTGATATTCGAAACATGATAAAGTAAGGAAAAGACAAAGTCTGGAAATCAAAGGTATTTTTTTAGAAAATACGGAAAACCAGATTTAAAAATCTTTATGTAGTAATACAAAGACAGGTCTTTTCTAGATTTATTAGTTTTTTAATGGCTGGTGGAGGAGAGATCATAGGAGTGTTTTGTTTATTTGAATGCCAGTTATTTATTTAGTTAGTTTTTGTTTAGATTGGTTTTAATTGTTCCAGATTTTTTAATTGTGGTTTTGGCCAGTGAAAGGAGATTTTGGCTGGAGTGAGAGTTAATTTGAATGGGAGAATTATTCAATATCTTTTTTCATTAAGATTTAATATTATTCGTTGTTAAATTATTTTGACTGGTAAGAGTCATGTTAAAATTATCCAGCAAAAGTTTCGGGTAGATAGGAAGCTTATTGTTTTATCTTTTCTTTTCAGCAGCTATTATTTGAATGAGCAGACTACACCTTGAAGTGGATTGGTCATCTATTCTGTCATAGTTTTTTACGACAGAGATCCCATTCAAAGTCCTAATAATCTAGTATTGTATTTTAATTTGAGATAGTTCCTCACTACAACTTAAATACGATCCATTGCATTTTTGTGCTCTCTATTTTAAAATAATTTAAAAAATACGTATCTGTTAAGTATTTATACTTATATTTGTACGTATATGTATTTTTTGAAAGCATTAATCTAATCTAAATCTTTAAATTATGATGGACTATATCAGACCCCATGAGGTTGCAGAAAACATGATGGCCGCTGCAGTGAGCAAATCCCAATTGAGTATAAAAGATTTACTGATAAGAGGAGCTCTGTCGGGAGCTCTGCTGGCAATTTCAGTGGCTCTTGCCCTGATGGCAACCGCCCAGACTTCATTAAGTCTCATAGGAGCTTTTGTATTTCCTGTGGGATTTGTAATAATTGTTATCCTTGGGCTTGAATTAGTAACAGGGAGTTTTTCACTAGTACCATTAGCCTGGCTTGAGGGTAAAATTTCAGGTTTTAGAATGATTAAAAATCTGAGCTGGGTATTTATAGGTAATTTGCTTGGGAGCCTGCTGTTTGCAGTTTTATTCTGGGCGGCAAGTACAGAGACCGGGCAGATAAAAGATTTGGGTTTAATTGAACAGGCGATAATAAAAATCAGTGAGAAAAAAACTATTGGCTATGCCGGCCATGGAATGCCGGGATTGTTTTCTGCTTTCGTGAAGGCTGTTCTCTGCAATTGGATGGTCTGCATGGGGGTAATTATGTCAATGACTTCAAAGTCAACATTAGGGAAAATACTGGCAGCGGGCATTCCTATTTTTATTTTTTTTGCATTGGGTTACGAACATGCGGTTGTCAATATGTTTGTGATTCCTGCAGGCATGATGTTTGGAGCTAAAGTTAGCATTTCTGACTGGTGGCTGTACAACCAGTTCATCGTTACTGCCGGCAATATAATAGGCGGACTG
Organism: Flavobacterium panacagri; assembly: GCF_030378165.1. Lineage (NCBI taxonomy): Bacteria > Pseudomonadati > Bacteroidota > Flavobacteriia > Flavobacteriales > Flavobacteriaceae > Flavobacterium > Flavobacterium panacagri. Next base: position 4,498,640 of record NZ_CP119766.1, on the reverse strand, counting down.
CTTTTTACAGGTATGGCTGTTTATTATACGCATGTAGATAAGACAAAAACGGTTACCGACGATAAACTGTGATTTGATTTTTTAATGAATTTCAGGTTTACCAGCATAAAATGCTTTATCTTTTTTAGCTTTTCTGTATCAATTTCATCAGCAGGCTGGGAGCCAAAAGCCGGATCAAACGCGGAGGAAAAGCTGCATCAAAAACCATTTGAAGTTTTGAAGCTTTCGACGGCAGTATGAAGAAGGGCTTCCTTTTCATACACCGCGGCATAGAGTTTTTTTTTCTCCCGCGCCAGAGCAATAAGGGCATGATGTCCATTTTTCAGTTCGTTGTCTTTTAATGTTCGCAGAACCGCCTGCTGCTCTATTTCTTTGCTGTCGAATGCATGAAGTTCTTTAAGGGACTCGTAATATTCAAGGTAGGCGGTTTTAAGCGATTCCCCTTTCGGAATTCCGTCAGCAGAAAGCTTTTTGATATCAGAAATGAGCATATCAAACTCTAAGGTCTGCTGTTTCACAGCCGTTAAAGCGCCTTTATAATCTTCTTTCTCTAGAGATTGCAGCTTTTTTTCACCTGGACCTTCTTTTCCAATGACAATCTCAAAAGCTCTTCGTTCCGACCGATCGAGCGACTTCTTAAAATCGGCCGCATCTGATGATTTGCATGCACTCAATGTTAGAAATAGAAATGCAGCCAGACAAATAGTTAACTTCATTTTATATGTGATTTTATGGATTAGACAATATAAAATTATTCGTGCATTTAAAAACGATTTATATACTAAGTTATGCATTATAAAGTTCTTATAAAACTGTATAAATCGCAATTATAGAATCATTATACAAAGTAACATTTTAAACGCACTCTAATGGGCAACCTTCGATGAATCCTGAGTATGGGAGCTAAAAATTTGAGTGCACATTTAATCAATCTTAACTTTTATTTTTTCAGACCAGTGATATTGGTTAGTTATGTGTTTTCTCTTTTCTTGCTTTTTTAATATATAATTATTTAATAATTAAGCTTTTTCGTATATTTATAATATAATAAATAAAGAATAAACTATGCGAAAACATTACTTTCTTTTATTTGTTTTGTTGACTTTACCTTTAGTCAATGGTATTTCACAAACCAACTACAGCCTTCAAAAATCCCTTCAAACAGCAAAAAAAAATAATCCCGTTCTAAAAGGTCAGTATTACGATGTAGATATTGCTCAAAGTGATATTGTGACGGCGAAATTAAGACCAAATTTAATTTTTGGTTTTAATTATATTGGGATTGCCTCAGAAAAAAATTATGCGTCCAATACCGGTTTTTTTAATAACGCTAATACGCAGACGAATTTACAACTAGGCAAAGTCTTTCAGTTGGCCGGAACACGTAAGAATAAAATTGATTTTGCCAATCAAAACTCTGTTTTAACACAAAAAAACTATAATGAAATAGAACGCAATCTTTTTCAGGATGTAGGTTTGAAATGGGTTGATGTCTGGGCAGCACAAAAACAATTAGAGATAGTTAAAAAAGCCAGCAGTAACTTAGATAGTCTGGTTATTATAAATAAAGTACGTTTAAAAAATGAGGTAATAACCGAGACAGATTTTAATCGTACCTCGTTGCTGGCGAATCAATATGCATTAGAAATAAAAAAATCGGAACAAAACTTAAAAAACGAATTACTCAGCCTTAAATACTTACTAGGTGTTCAGGAAGAAATTAATATTGATTCGGCTGATGATTTTGTATTTGTACTTCCTTCTAATTTAGAAGATTTGTTGAACGAAGCTTTAGATAAACGAACTGATGTTTTGGCTTCTAAATCAATTTTAGATGTTGCCAATACAAATATTAATCTCCAAAAATCATTAGCTTATCCCCAGCCTGAGATGGGATTAATTTACAATCCGCAAAACATGATTCCTTATATCGGTTTATATGGTACAATTGAACTTCCTTTTTTTTCAAGAAATCAGGGTGAAATAAAAAAATCAAATTATCTAAAAGAACAGGCAGAGCAAAATCTGGTAGCAACACAAGGGGTAATTCGAACAGAAATAACAAATGCCTATAATTCTTATCAAATTCAAAAAAGTAATCTGGAGAATTTTAGCGGACTATTGACAAGATCAGAAAATATTTTAAAGAGTGTAAAATATTCTTATTTAAGAGGCGGTACTACCATTATTGATTTTCTGGAAGCACAGCGCAGCTGGCTCGACATACAGCAGCAGTATTACGATTCTATGCAGGAATACAGAAGAAGTTATATCACATTACTTTACGCTTCGGGATTTATTAATCAAATCGCGCAATAATGATTGGTGTCAACCATCAGAATCCATACAAAATAAATACTATCTACATATGAAACATTTAATAAAGTATAGCAGTATTATAGTTCTATTTCTTTACGCCTGTAGCGGAAAAGAAAAGAAACCAGTTCAGGTAGTAAACAACTTACCACAGGTAACAAATAATGGAAAAACCATTGTATTTCCTACTGACAGCAGTGCTGTTTTCTTCGAAACAGAATCCATAGGAAATTCGGTTCTTAATAATCAAATTATGGCACCTGCAAAAGTTTCTGCAACAGTTATGAAATCTCAAGAAGGTGCATCGCAGAATATTATTTTATTTGAGAATCCAGATTTGGCAGCCAGTTATACCCAGCTTATTCAGCACTTGGCTAATGTTAATCAAATTCAGAATAAAAACATAAAACAAAAACAAATAGAAGTAGATCGTGCTAAGGACTTGCTGGCTCATGGCGCGGCAACAGGCAAAGACTTACTGGAAGCGCAGACAGCATTATCTGTAGAACAGACCAATTTGGCCAATGAGAAAGCGGCTTTGATTGAATACGAAACAGACCTGAAAGCTGGCGGTTTTGAACCTCAAGCACTCAAAAAAGCAAGAGCAGGCACATCATTTATTATTTGCGATATTCCGGAAAATCAGATCAGCAGAATAAAAAACGGTGATAATTGTATCGTACAGTTTACAGCTTTTCCTAACGAAAAATTCTCTGGAAAAATTGATGACATTGCCGATATGATTGATCAGTCAACCAGAATGGTGAAACTGCGAATAAGCCTGAATAATGCAAGCGGAAAATTTAAGGCTGGTATGTTTGCGACAGTTTCTTTTGGCGTAAGCGAAGGGGACAATATCAGTATTGATAAAAATTCATTGGTTACGGTTCAGGCAAAAAACTATGTTTTTGTAAAAAAAGGCAGTAAAGAATTTGAACGCACAGAAGTGACGATCGGAAATCAGATAGGAGATAGAGTCGTTGTGTATAATGGTTTAATGAGTGGTGATGCTATAGCCGTTAAAGGTGTCATGCAGCTGAAAGGACTCAGTTTTGGATATTGAAAACAAAGATTCTGTTTAAAAGATGAGAGTGAAAAACAGTATTTACTAACACTTTAAAGAAAAAACAATGACACAAGCACAAGTATATATCGATAAAGATGAATTAAAAGGAACCCAGCCTTTGTATGAATATATTTTAAGGTTTTTGATTGAACACAAAATTATGGGAGCAACTGTATTTCATGGTAAATTAGGATATGGAGCCAGTCGGTATCTTAACAGGCCTCATGATTTGTTCAGTTTTGATAAAATACCTTTACTGATCAATTTTATAGATGAAGATGAAAAAGTAAAATCTGTTTTAACAGCTTTGCGAAAAGTATATAAAGGAGGTTTTATAGTTACGAATCAAGTAGAAAAATGGTAAACAGATGATTAAAAATTTACTCATATTCAGTCTTCGTAACCGCTGGGTTATAATTGCAATCAGTGTTGTTTTAATGGCAATAGGTTTTTGGTGTTTTACCAATTTAAAAATAGAAGCTTATCCGGATATTGCAGACACCAATGTCATTATAGTAGCACAATATGATGGGAGAGCTGCAGAAGAAGTAGAACAGCAGGTTACCATTCCCATTGAAAGAGCTTTGCAGAATACGCCAAATGTTTTAGACCGCCGAAGCAGAACTATTTTTGGTTTGTCAGTAGTCCAGCTTACTTTTAAAGATGGTACCGATGATTATTTTGCACGTCAACAAGTAACAGAACGACTTTCAGAGGCTGAATTACCAGATGGTGTTGCGCCTTCATTAGCACCGCTTTCTACTGCTGTTGGCGAGATTTTCAGATATGTTGTAGAAGCGCCTTCAAACTATAGTCAGGCCGAGCTTAGAGATTTGCAGGACTGGGTTATAAAACCTGCTTTGCTTCAAGTTCCAGGAATTGCTGATGTAACTACTTTTGGAGGGCCATTAAAGCAGTTTCATATTATTACTTCGCCGGAAAAGTTAAGAAAATACAATCTTACACTGCAAAATGTAATGGATGCAGTAGATGCAAATAATCTAAACACAGGGGGAAATATAATTGAAAGAGGCGGACAAGGTTTTGCAGTGCGTGGTTTAGGTGCGATTAAAACAGAGCAGGATATTGAAAACATTGTTCTTAAGTCTGAAAACGGAGTGCCGGTTTTTGTTCGTGATGTAGCAACTGTCGAGATCACGCCTCCACCGCCAAGTGGAGTTATGGGATATACGGTTACCCAAGACAAAAAAGATGTAAGCAGCGGTGTTGAAGGTATTATTCTTTTAAGGCGATATGAAAATCCAAGCGAGGTTTTAAAATTGTTAAAAGAAAGAATGGCCGAGCTACAAGAAAATGATCTGCCTCAAGGCGTAAAACTGCGTCCTATGTATGACAGAACGTTCTTAATTGATCATTCGCTTGAAACTGTTGCGCATACCTTATTTGAAGGAATTTCTATCGTAATTATACTGTTGATTCTGTTTCTTGGAAGTTTCAGAAGTGCATTAGTAGTAGCTTTGACTATTCCATTTGCATTACTATTTGCCTTTATTTTAATGAGACTTACGGGTATTCCTGCCAATCTGCTTTCGCTTGGTGCGATAGATTTCGGAATTATTGTAGATGGTGCTTGTTTAATGGCAGAACATCTTATAAGGAAATACAGAACAGCGACACCAGAAGAAAGACAAGAGGGTATTGTTCAAATTACCCTTCAGGCTGCTCAGGAAGTTGGAAGAGAGATTTTCTTCTCTGTAACTATTATTATATTGGCTTATATGCCAATACTTTTAATGACTAGAGTAGAAGGTAAATTGTTTTCTCCGATGGCTTTAACTTTGGCTTTTGCCGTTATTGGTTCAATGCTGGGAGCGCTTACCTTTATTCCTGTGTTAATTTCGTTTGTTTACAGAAAGGCAATGCTCGATGTAGATAAACCCATAAAAGAACACAAAAATGTGGTGTTGGATTATTTGACTAAATCATACGAAAAGACATTATCCCGATTTTTAAATAGTTATAAAAAAACGACAATAATTGGTTTCTCGATTGTGGCAATATTCATTTTATGTGGTTTAAAATTAGGAACTGAATTTTTACCAACATTAGATGAAGGATCGATCTTTTTAAGAGGAAATTTTCCAGCCGGAATTTCAATACAGGAAAATGCAAAGTATGCTCCTAAAATCAGAAAAATTATCGCTAAGTATCCTCAAATATCTTACGTAATAACTCAGACCGGACGTAATGATGATGGTACAGACCCGTTTCCTGCTAATAGAAATGAAATTTTAGTGGGATTAAAAGATTACAAACTCTGGAGCGATACTATTGCTAAAAAAGATTTGGTCGAAATAATTAAAAAAGATCTGCAACAGCAAATTCCATCAGTACAATTTTCTTCAGGACAGCCTATTATTGATCAGGTTATGGAAATTGTAAATGGAAGTGCTGCAGATCTTGCAGTTTCCGTCGTAGGCGACGATTTGGAAATGATGAGAAAAAAGGCAGAAACCATTGCACAAATTGCTAAAAATACTCCAGGTGCTGAGAATGTTAATATTGAACAGGAAGGAGAGCAAGAGCAATTGGCAATTGATATTAATAGAGAACAAGCGGCGAGATTCGGAATTAATGTGGCCGATATTCAAAATATGATCGAAGTGGCAATTGGCGGCAAAACAGTTTCGACTTTATATGATGGAGCAAAACGTTATGATATTGTGGTTCGTTTTTTACCAGAATACAGAAATTCTATTGATGCAATAAAAGAAATTTTAGTACCTTCTTCTAATGGTGCTTTAATACCAATGAATCAATTGGCAGATATACATTTTGTTGAAGGACAGACGAATATTTATCGTTATGGAAGTAAACGAATGATTACGGTTAGAACGAATATTAGGGGAAGAGATCAGGGAAGTTTTGTGAAAGAATTACAAGCAAAAGTTGGGAAAAACGTAACTGTGCCTAAAGGATATAGTATCATTTATGGAGGTCAATACGAAAATTTGGAGCGAGCAGGAAAACAATTGGCATTCACTATTCCGCTAACCATTATTATGGTTTTCTTATTTCTGTTTATGCTTTATAAAAATTTTCAGCACACCATGATTACCATGAGCTGTATTTTGTTTGCTTTAGGAGGCGGTATTATGGCTTTACTTCTTAGAGGTTATTATTTTAATGTTTCTGCAGGTGTTGGATTTGTCAGCATTTTTGGAATTTCGGTAATGTCGGGTGTACTTCTTGTATCGGCTCTAAACAGAAAAACATTGTTTAAGAAGGATAATTTGCAGGAAAACGTATTAACAGCTTCAAAGGAGCAGTTAAGAGCCTTATTATCGATTCTAGTTGTGGCAATCGTGGGACTTATTCCGGCTGCCACATCTTCGGGAATTGGTTCAGATGTACAGCGTCCGTTGGCAACAGTAATCATAGGCGGATTAACGAGCACCTTACTTTTCGCTCCAATACTAATTCCGCCTTTATATTTTTGGCTGAATGAGAGGAAATTAAAATGAGTGTTATAAATCTAATATGAAAAAAATGAAACTTCTTCAAAATTATTTTTCGGATAATACTCTAAGGCAATCCATTTTGCAAAGTTGTTGTACATTTATATAAGTTCTATTGTGTTTTTTTTCATAAATAAATTATTCTATCTGTAGCATAAGTATGAAAATAGTAGCCGTTTCCAAAAGGTTTTTGAGTTCTTTTAAAGAAAAAAAAGGAATTTCTTTTTTACGTGAAAATGATAAAATTATCAGACAATTTATACTTACCATTTTTTTTATAGGAGTTGGAATCTGGTTTATCAAACATGAAAATTCAGAATTAAAAGAGGTAAATAATGTATTGGCAGATGCCAAAAGTTTCTGGGTTGTATGCGGTATTGCACTTGCAGCCTTTTATATTGTGCTTCAGGCATTAATGTATTTTGCTTCTTTTAAAGCAGTTCAGAGCGAAATTTCCTTTAAACAGGCCGTTATTCTGTTTCTTAAGCGAAATTTCGTTAGTGTTTTTCTGCCCGCAGGCGGCATTTCTTCTTTAGCATTTTTTACCAAACCTATTGAAAAGAGCGGTGTTAAACCTACTCAAATTCATTTTGCTTCTCTGATATATGGTTTTGTAGGGATTCTTTCGGTGATTATTGTAGCCATACCGGCTTTGATTTATTCTTTATTTCAGGGAACTGTTGGATCTGGAGAATGGTACGCTTTTGCAGCAGTTGTGGGATTAAGCATTCTTGTTTTTTTTATTTACAATTCGATTATCAAGAAAGGAGCTATTTATCGTTTGATATTAAAGTTTTCTCCTTCAACAGAAATATTTATTGATGATTTCAGAAACAACAAAATAATTAAAAGGAAGTTCTTACAGGTTGTTTTTTATTCTGTGCTTATTGAGTTTGTTGGAATTGCGCATTTATATGTGGCAATGATTGCACTGGGATTTACTCCTTCATTAGCGGCAGCAGCAATGGGATATATTATTTCAGTTATATTTTTGATTGTTTCTCCTTTTCTTCGAGGACTTGGAGCCATCGAAATTTCAATGAGTTTTATACTTATTCAATATGGATTCGAAAATGTCAACGCTATAGCGATTACTTTTTTGTATCGTTTTTTTGAGTTTTGGATTCCGTTATTGGCAGGGGCATCACTTTTTCTATTCAGTGCAAACAAACTATTGATGCGTGTTGTGCCTTCTTTTCTGCTTTTCATTTTAGGATTAATCAATATAGTGTCGGTTTTAACTCCGGCAATTTCAGAACGTCTGCATGTCTTAGAAAATGTTATTCCTATTTCTGCTATTAAAGTGTCAAATTATTTTGTGATAACCGCTGGTTTATTTATGCTCGTAAATGCCGCTTTTATGCTCAAAGGATTGCGTACTGCGTGGTGGTTTGCAGTTTTCTTGACTGGAATTTCTATTATTGGAAATCTTACTAAAGCAATTGATTATGAAGAAGCTTCAATTGCCTTGTTAGTTCTTCTTACTTTGATTTTTACACGAAAAGAATATTACATAAAGAGTAATTCACATTTGCAGAATATTGGCTTAAAAACGGTTTTAATCAGCATTGCGGCGGTGTTGGTATACAGTATTTTAGGGTTTTACTTTCTGGATAAAAAACATTTTAATATCGATTTTAACTGGCTTGAATCGATTCGATACGGACTGCAGAATTATTTTTTAATCGGAAGTTCTGATTTAGTGCCTTTAGATCGTTTTGCGAGACGCTTTTTACTTTCTATAAATATCTGCGGATTTCTGTCATTAGGATTTCTGATTTTTGCTTTAATACGACCTTATACAGTCAAAAAACAAGTGGTAGAAGATGATTTTGTAACGGCTGATGAACTTGTAAAAAAGCATGGTAATTCTGCTTTGGACTATTTTAAAACCTATGATGATAAAGTCATTTTTATTACTGCAGATAAGAAATCTTTTTTGGCCTATCGCGTAACCGATAATTTTGCTGTTGTTTTAGAGAATCCTGTCGCTGTATCTGATGCTGAGATGAAACAATGCATCATAGAATTTGATGTTTATTGTTACGAAAACGGATTAAGAAGCATCTATTATCGAGTTCCGGAAGAAAGTCTGCCTTTGTTTCATTCACTGCATAAAAAGAGTTTATTTATAGGTCAGGAAGGAGTAGTAGACCTTAATACATTTAGTTTAGAAGGCGGAGCTAAAAAATCACTTCGTAATGCCATAAGCAAAGTAAAAGAAAAAGGATTTACAGCGACAATTCATAATGCGCCTGTTAAGGATGGATTGCTGCAGAAAATAAAAGCAGTAAGCGATGAATGGCTTGTTAGTACAGGAAGAAGTGAAATCATTTTTTCGCAGGGAAGATTTGATTGGGAAGAACTCAAACAGCAGACCATTATCACAGTCGAAAGTGCCGAAGAAAAGATTGTCGCTTTTATAAATGTAATTCCGGATTATGCCAATGGTGAAGGAACTTACGATTTGATCAGAAAAACAAATGATGCGCCCAATGGTATTATGGATTTTATTCTTTTAGAACTTTTTACGTATTTGAAATCTCAGGGCTGTACCTCAGTAAATTTAGGACTGGCGGCGATGAGCGGATTAGAAGAGGCAGAAACTTTTCCAGAGAAATCAATGAAGTTTGCTTACGAACGAATTAAATTCTTTTCACGTTATAAAGGCCTTCGCGATTTTAAGGAAAAATTTTCTCCAGTATGGTACAATAAATATCTAGTGTATTCTCATGATTATGATCTGCTTCAGGCTCCATTAGTTTTAAATAAATTAGTTAAACCATAATTACAAACTACAGAGATATGAATACAAAGCAGTCAAATTGGTTTAAAATAGCAGCTTTACTTTGTATTATAGTTTGCATTGCTGATTTTATCGTATTGTTTATATTAGGAAATTACTATCCAGGATACAGTCATTTAAGAAATACAATGAGTTCTTTGGGAGCTTCTGCAAGTCCTGTATCAGCTATGCTTTCTACATGGTGGATAGGTATTGGAATTGTATTTGTTTTTTTCGGATTTCAGTTTAGAAAAGCCTTTGACAGTAATGCTAAAAATGTAAAAATTGCTTCAGGGTTAATTATATTGTACGGATTAGGTGAAGGAATAGGCTCTGGTGTTTTTAAAGCCGATAGAATACGAGGTAAAATGACCAGTTCCTTTATAATGCATGATATAGCTGGCGGAATTGGTCTTTTAGCTGCATTGTTACTGCCCTTGTTTATGCACAAAGTGATTTTAAAGAAAGAGAATCCGTTTTTTTATAGATTGTCATGGATTGTTTTTATTACAGGAATCATAACCATGCTGTTGTTTACTATTCGTTTTTCTTCAGGTGAAACCAATGTTATCATACACTATAAAGGATTGTGGCAGCGCTTGTTTCTGTTGAATCTCTATGTTTATTTTATTGTAATTTCCATAATAATGTATCATAAGAAAAGTATAGTTTAATTTCATAATGCTAAAAAGTAATTAAGATGAATAAAATTGTAATTCTCACGCTTTCTATTTTTATTTGTTGTTTCGAGGCATTTGCATCAGCAGCCGATACTATCACAGTTGGAGCATTTGGTAAAGTTGCTATCTATAAACCTAAGACTGCTCCTAATGCTGTTGTATTGTTTGTTTCGGGTGACGGAGGCTGGAACAGCGGCGTTGTAGACATGGCAAAAAATATTGTCGATCAGGGTGCATTAGTAGCAGGAATTGATATTCAGCATTATTTTAAGGCCATCAAAAAACAAAAAGTCAAATGTTATTATCCAGCTGGAGATTTTGAAGAGCTGAGTATGATTTTGCAGAAGAAGCTAAAAATGAACCAGTATTTAAAACCTATATTGGTCGGTTATTCTTCAGGCGCAACTCTGGTATACGGAATGCTGGCTCAGGCTCCCGCAAACACTTTCAGCGGAGCTATTGCTTTAGGATTTTGTCCGGATATAGAAACCGACAAAACATTGTGTGATGGAACTGGATTAACTTCTCATGTTTTAAAAGAAGGGAAGGCCTATTATTTGGAGAAAACAGATAAATTAACAGCTCCTTTTATTGTATTGCAGGGAACTACAGACCAAGTTTGTAATTATGCAGATACAAAAAAATATATGGATGGACTAAAACAAGGAAAACTTATATCCTTATCCAAAGTGGGACATGGATTCTCAGTTACCAAAAATTGGCTGCCTCAGTTCATTGAAGCTTACAAGGAAGTTTTAAGTACGCCTAATTATGCTAAACAACAATCAGAACAAAATTCTTTATTAAAAGAACAGCATCTTACACCACTTCCATTTGAAATGCCTTTAACTTTAATTCCGACTAAAAACAAGAATGAAGATTTGCCTGTAGCGTTTTTGATTTCAGGAGACGGAGGATGGACAAGCTTTGATCAGTCTTTTGGGGAAGCTCTGGCAGAAAAGGGAATTCCTGTAATAGCGCTCGATGCACAAAAATATTTTTGGAACGCCAAAACGCCATTAGAAACCGCCAATGCAATGGCAAAAGCAACAGAACATTATATGCAGCAGTGGAATAAAAAAACATTTGTACTTGTTGGTTATTCATTTGGAGCTTCGATTGTTCCTTTTGCTGCTGCTAATTTTCCGGAATCATTAAAAGAAAAATTAAAAGGCGTTTATGCCTTGTCTCCTGATGTAAAAGCTGATTTTGAAATTCATATTGCTGATATGCTGAGCTTAGAAAGTTCCAGTGATAATTATGATGTAATTTCAGAAATAAAAAAAATCAAATCTTATAATCCGGTTTGTTTTTTTGGCAGTGAAGAAGATTCACAAATCCGTAATAGATTTTCAGAGTCCGGTATTAAAACTATTGAAATACCGGGTTCGCATCATTTTAATAATGATTATAATAAGATAACAGAGAGTATCCTTAAAGAAATTAAATAATTTTTAAAAAAAACTCATGCAGACAGATAGATTATACTGTATCTAATCTATTGATTTTAAATTATTATCAGCATTGGATTTGAATCTCCCGAAGAAAAATTTTTGGATTCTTTTTCTTTGCTAATAGAAACTTTATTCAATTTCAAAACCGCCCTGTACTTGAATATATTCTGTTTTTTTTTCGTTTTACGAACCAGAAAGGCAGAGAACTGATTAAACAAAGCGGCAATATCACGATCATGCAGCTTTTCTTTTTTATCATAGAACTCAGAAGTTCTAACGAATTTTTTCAGGCATTTGAGTTTGTTTATTTTAAAATCAGGAATTCGCTTAATTTCTCTAAAAAAGAAAGTTCCTAAACTCCTATTATGACTATCTTTTAAATTCATTGATTTTAATGGTATTTGCAGGTGGTGAAATTTAGTATATATTTTCGCTTTTATATATAATATGACGCGGTTGGAACTTGTGTTATAACAGGTATTTTAATTTGTGATTATTTTAATCGCAGTAAAAGAAAATCGTACAAAACCGTGATTCCACGCTTTTAGATCACATTTCAAATTTTCGAATACTGCATTAAAAAACAGGGTAGTAAATGATCGTAATTTTTTAGTTTGGTTTTGAGGATAATTGTTTTACATATTTTATAGTCTTTTTTGTGATTTCCCCCTATAGTAATTGTAAAATGTCCCATATTCTTTAATAGGAAACACTCTATGTTTGCATCTGTTGGCAGTTTGAAATTTAAACTGCACTAGATACTATTATGAAAAAAAATATCACTTTACTATTCTGCTTTTTTCTATTTTTTACTGTTTTCCCAAAAGGATGGAGTGCAATTGTTCAAGATACTATTACAGTTTCATTAGATGGTTCAGCCGATTTTATTTCGATTCAGGAAGCTATTACCGCTTGTGGCGCTTTTCCATCTAACCCGAAAACTATTTTTATTAAAAAAGGGATTTATAAGGAAAAAATCATAATCGATTCTTTTAACAGTAATATCTCCCTTATTGGAGAAAATAAAGATCAGACCATAATTTCATTTAATAATTATAATGGCCAGCCTGATATTGGCACTTTTACAAGTTATACTTTAAAAATACTAGCCGACAATATTAGTCTTCAAAATATAACAATAGAAAATACGGCAGGTGCTGTGGGACAGGCTGTGGCGCTGCATGTCGAAGGAGATTATTTTAAAGCATCCAATTGTAAGTTTTTAGGCAATCAGGATACTTTATATACAGCAGGAGAAAATAGACGGCACTATTTTAATAATTGTTACATAGAAGGCACTACTGATTATATTTTTGGTTCGGCTACTGCTGTTTTTGATAATTGTACTTTGTATAGTAAAGCCAATTCGTATATCACAGCGGCAAATACTTCTAAAAACAGCAAATATGGTTTTGTCTTTTTGAACTGCAAACTTTTATCAGCGCCAAATGTTCGTAAAGTGTATCTGGGACGTCCGTGGCGTGAATATGCGAATGTAATTTTTTCCAGTTGTTTTATGGATTCCCATATCAATCCAGAAGGTTGGCATAATTGGGGAAAACCTGAAAGTGAAAAAACGGCTTATTATGCTGAGTTTAAAAATTACGGTCCGGGAGCTTTGACAAATAAGCGAGTCAAATGGTCGCATCTACTATCTGTTGAACAAAATCGTAAGCTCACTTTTGATGTTATTTTCAAAGTAGAGAACCAATGGAATCTCAGTTCGGCTACACCATAAAATCTTTACTATTCTTATTTACTATCATACTCACTAAACCATGAACCATAAATTTTATTACAAACTATTTTGTTTTATCTTTTTTCTAAATTCCCTAAGCGTTTTGGCAAAAAGCTTTGATCTTAAGGCATTAGGAGCAGATAATTCGGGTAAAAAATCCTGTACAGCGCTCATTCATAAAACCATTGATCTGGCTTCAAAAGACGGAGGAGGGACTTTGTATTTTCCAGCTGGTAATTATCTAACAGGCGCTATCACTTTAAAAAGCAATATTACCATCTATTTAGAAGCTGGTGCCACTTTAAAATTTTCATCTGATTTTAAAGATTATTTGCCTTTTCAAAAAGTACGTTATGAAGGTGTGTTTATGAAAACATTTGCTCCTTTGTTTAATGCTCAAAATGCTGAAAATATTACCATTAAAGGAGAAGGCACTATAGACGGAAATGGTTTTGCTTGGTGGGAAGAAACCAAACGAATCAATGCAGCATTAAAATCGAATGGTACACTTAAAGAACCAACTGAATTACAAAAACTTTGGGCAGAACAGAACAAAGAATTAAAAGTAGAACCGTATTATGAAAATACATTAAAAACACAGTTTTTTAGACCTCCTTTTATTCAGTTTTTGGAATGTAATAAAATCAATATCGAAGGGATTCGCATTTTGAATTCTCCATTTTGGACTATTAATCCAGTAGGTTGCAATGATGTACGAATACATGGAGTAACAATCCTGAATCCGGATAAAGAACCACACGGCCCAAATACAGATGGTATTAATCCTTCTTCTTGTTCCAATGTTAGAATATCCGATTGTTTTATCAGTGTAGGAGATGATTGTATTACTATAAAATCAGGTAGAGACTTTCACGGACGCGAATATGGAAAAGCATGCGAAAACATTACCATTACCAATTGTGTGATGCTGGCAGGTCACGGAGGTGTTGTAATTGGAAGTGAAATGTCTGGTGGCGTAAAAAATGTAGTCATTACAAATTGTGTTTTTGACGGTACAGATGCAGGAATCCGAATGAAAGCTTCCAGAGGCCGTGGTGGTGTAGTGGAAAATATTATGATCTCCAATATTGTGATGCGAAATATAGGCCGTAACGCCTTTACGTTTGATCTCTTTTATGATAGATCATCCAAAGTAGAACCTGTTTCTGAGCGTACTCCAATCTTTAGAAATATAGCCATCAGCAACGTAACGGGCAGAAGTATCAATAAAGTGGGAGTGATTTATGGAATCGAAGAAATGCCTATTGATGAACTTACTTTTACGAATATTAATATGGAAGCCAAAGAAGGTTTTACAGGAAATTTGGCAACCAATCTAACCTTTTCTAATGTTGATATAACAACAGAAAAGGGAGCTGCTTTCGAGTTTACAAATTGTGAAAAATTACTGTTTAATGATGTGAAATCTAAAAAACCGACTGCAGATCAGCCAATAATTAAATTAGAAAACTGTAAAACGATATTGGTCAACAACTGTTTCCAGAAAGTACCTGCTTCCATTTTTGTTGAAGCCGTTAATTCAGATGTAATTCAGGGTAATAATTTCTTATCTCTTGTAAAAACACCTTTCATTAAAAAAGACAAATAAAAATGAAAAATATTGTATTGCTTTTTTTATCCATTATTTCTATAAATACAGCTTTAGGACAAGAAATTATGCCACTTTGGGAAAAGGGAAAGATGCCTAATTCCAAAGGAATGAAATTAAAAAGAATAGAAGATCGTGAACGCATAACTCAGGTTGATAATCCGTCGATATATGCTTTTTTTACTTCGAAAGAAGAAAACACTGGAGCAGCAGTTTTAATTTTTCCTCCCGGTGGTTATAAAAAACTGACTTATAATATTGCAGGATTTCAATTGGCTAAATGGTTCAATACTTTTGGAGTGAATGCCTTTGTAGTCATGTATCGGCTTCCAACTTCGCCTGATTTGGTAAATCCTGCTTTTGGGCCAATTATAGATGGTCAGCGAGCTATTAAAATGATCCGAAGCCGAGCTTCTCAATGGGGAATAGATCCTTCTAGAATTGGAGTGATGGGAGCTTCTGCAGGTGGAGGTTTAACATCCAATCTTGCCACCATTACTACTGATTATGCTCAGATTAAAGACGATTTGGATTCGGTAAGCATACAGCCGAATTTTCAAATTCTTATTTCTGGAGCTATCAGCATGAAGCAGAATGCGCATAAAGGAAGTTATGAAGCTTTATTGGGAACAAATCCAGATCCCAAAAACGAACAGCTTTTTTCGGGTGAATTAAATGTTACTACCGCTACACCACCTGCATTTGTTATTTGTGCAGCCGACGATCACGTGGTAAATCCACTCAATAGCATTCAATATTATCAAGCACTTTTAAAAGCCAATGTGAAAGCGGCTTTACATATTTTCCCGCAGGGAGATCATAACATCGCCCTTCGCAATAATCCAGGGTCTACACAATTGTGGCCGGCTTTATGCGAAGCTTGGTTAACCGAAATGGGCTTCCTTGCTAAACCACAGAAATAAAACTAACTATCCGTAAGCAATTGGCTTACAAAACCAAATTAATAACTTTCCAAGACTTAAATTATGAAAAATTCCTTTTACCAATGGGCTGTTTTTATAGCCTGTATGATAATTGTACCTAACTATTTATCAGCCCAGACTAAAGATAAAATCACAGTAGCCCTAGATGGAAGCGGTGATTATGTAAAAATTCAGGAGGCAGTTAATGCAGTTTCAGCCGAGAAAGCAGCACGCACGATGATTTTTATAAAAAACGGATTATACAATACCGAAAAAATCATTGTTCCTGCTGATAAAAAGAGAATCACTTTTAAAGGAGAAAACCGCGAAAAAACAATACTGAGTTATCATATTTTTGACTGTACTGGCGGTTTAAACAATAAATGTCCAGCCGAAGATGCAGCGAAATGGGAAGGTCAGAATATTAGAACTTCAGCTTCGGTAACAATACAGGGAGATGAGTTTAGAGCAGAGAATATAACTTTTCAAAATACCGCTGGCCCTGTTGGACAGGCTTTAGCTGTTTTTATAACCTCAGATAAAAATACTTTTATCAATTGTAATTTTTTAGGCTATCAGGATACCATGCTTCTTGGAAAAGATGGCACTCGAAGCTACTTTAAAAACTGTATGATTTTAGGCAGAACTGACTATATCTACGGCGGCGGAATAGGTTATTTTGACAGTTGTGAAATCAGAAGTTATGGCGGTGGATGGATAACGGCTCCAAGTACGCCAAAAGATCAAAAATATGGTTTTGTGTTCAACAAATGCAAATTAACTTTTGTCGGAAACAGCCCTCGTGATAAAGATGACAATCAGCCTTTCAGTCTTGGTCGACCTTGGCATAATTATCCAAAGGTAGCATGGCTGAATTGTGAAATGTCAAAAGAACTAAATCCGCTGGGATGGCCTACAACTTGGCGTATGGATTATGCTTCCACGAGTGCTGATTTACATCTATATGAATACAACAATAAAGGAGAAGGCGCGAATATGACGGGTCGTGCGAAATGGGAAGGTTTAAAAGCAATTTCTGCTGCTGAAGCCAAATTGTATTCGATGGAAAATGTATTAAACGGATCTGATAATTGGAAGCCTTCCGTAAAATAATAGTGTATGAAAATTCTTTTAAATAAATCGGTTTTATCGTTTTTCTTTTTTTTCTCTTTTTTGTTCAATTCTTTTGCTCAGAAAAAATTGGTCTTATGGTACGATAAGCCTTCAAAAGCATGGACAGATGCAGTTCCTCTTGGCAACGGTAGATTGGGTGCCATGGTTTACGGAGTGCCTCAGTCAGATACAATTCAAATTAATGAAGATACTTTTTGGTCGGGAAGTCCTTATCAGAACATCAATCCAAATGCTAAAAAAAGTCTGAAGCAGATTCAGAATTATCTTCAGGATGAAAATTTTATCGAAGCGCAGAAACTGGCTTTAGGTGATATTATTGCAGATCGTAAAACAACTTCGCATGGGCAAGTGTATCAATCTATTGGAAATTTGGTTTTATCAGTTCCAAACCATGAAAAGTATACTAATTTTTACAGAGATCTGGATTTAAAAACGGCTATTGCAACGACTAAATATACTATAGACGGTGTAAACTTTCAGCGCGAAGTTTTTACTTCTTTTGCAGACCAGCTAATTATTATTCGCCTTTCTGCGGATAAAAAAGGCGCTGTTAATTTTAATGCTTCGTTTGCAGGCCCTCTTAAAACCAATATGGTAAAAGTGACAGCTTCAGTACCTGCCAATCAGAATCAATTGCTTGTGGTCAATGGTCAATGTGCTCGTGAGAAGGAAGAAAATATAACCAACTTACTGCATTTTAATACACAGATAAAAGTTGAAGCAAAAGGTGGAACTCAATCCAAAGAAGGAGAATCCATCAATGTAAAAAATGCAGATGAAGCTTTTATTTATATATCAGTAGCGACCAATTTTAAGAATTATAAAGATATTACTGTCGATGCCGAGAAACGAGCGAAAGAGTATCTGAAAGCTTTTTCTAAATCGTATCAAAAAGCGAAAGAAGATCATATTGCCTTTTATCAAAAACAATTCAATAGAGTTCAGTTGGATTTAGGCAGTTCTCCACAGATAAATAAACCTACAGACCAACGTATTGCTGCATTTTCAAAAACAGATGATCCCGATTTGGTTTCTACCTATTTCCAGTTTGGACGTTATTTGCTTATTGCTTCTTCTCAGCCTGGAACTCAGCCAGCTAATTTACAAGGAATTTGGAATCCAAATGCCGGACAGTATCCAGCGTGGGACAGCAAATATACAACCAATATAAATGTTGAAATGAATTATTGGCCTGCCGAAGTAACTAATCTTTCAGAATGTCATGAACCTTTTATCCAATTAATTAAAGAAGTTAGTGAAACAGGAAAACAATCGGCCTCAGAAATGTATGACGCCCGAGGCTGGACGCTGCATCATAATACCGATTTATGGCGTTCTACTGGTGCTGTTGATGCGACGGCAGGAATCTGGCCGACTTGTAATGCTTGGTTTGCTTCACATTTATGGGAAAAATTTCTTTTTTCTGGAGACCAATCGTATTTAAAAGAAGTGTATCCAATACTTAAAAGTGCATCCGAATTTTATCAGGATTTTTTAATTAAAGATAAGAAAACAGGATATCTGGTAGTTTCTCCATCTATTTCTCCAGAACATACTCCTGGCTTGCAATCGTATGAATATACAAAACCCGATGGAAGTATAGGTACAGAACGTTGTATTGTTTTTGCTGGCGTTACGATGGATAATCAGATGGTATTTGATTTGCTTTCGAATACTATTGATGCAGCTGAAATTTTGAAAGTAGATCAGCAATGGATTACTGAATTGAAAAAAATCCGTCAGCAACTACCGCCAATGCATATCGGGAAATACACACAATTGCAGGAATGGCTGGAAGATTGGGATCGTAAAAATGATGCACATCGACATGTATCTCATTTATGGGGAGTGTTTCCGGGACGAGAAGTTTCACCTTTTAAAACTCCCGAACTTTTTGAAGCTTCCAGAAACTCGCTTATTGGAAAAGGAGATGCAAGCCGTGGCTGGTCAATGGGATGGAAAGTGTGTTTGTGGGCCAGATATTTAGATGGAAATCATGCTTATAAACTGATTACGAATCAGCTTAATTTGAAACCTGCCAACGCCACTATTAAAGATCCGGATGGCGGTACCTATACCAATATGTTTGACGCCCATCCTCCATTTCAAATAGACGGAAATTTTGGTTGTACGGCTGGTATAGCCGAAATGTTACTGCAAAGTCATGACGGCGCTCTGAGTTTATTACCAGCTTTACCAGATGTTTGGCAGAATGGTTCAATTAAAGGATTAAAAGCTCGAGGTGGTTTTGAAATCGAAAATATGGAGTGGAAAAACGGCAAATTAGTTTCTGTAACAATTAAATCGAATCTGGGCGGAAATCTTCGTATGAGAAGCTATGTTCCATTAAAAGGTTCAGGATTAAGTACAGCCAAAGGAATTAATCCGAACACTTTTTATAAATACCAGCCGGTCGAAAAACCAGTGGTTTCTTCCAGTGCCGAATTTAAAGGAACAGCAGTAGCAAAAACATTCGAATTTGATGTTAAAACAGAAAAAGGAAAAAGTTATACTTTTCAGTATGCCAATTAATTTTTGATTGTTTCCTAAAGATAAAAAGCAGCTGTGATATTCTTAAAATCACAGCTCTTTTTTTATACGGTAGCATTGGATGTTTTTTTAGGAATTGTAATGATAAAAAACAGATGTTTTTTCTGATGTAATTCCTGAAAGTCTTGAAAATAAAGGGATTCTGTGAAATGCCCCCTATCATATTGTGTTTAGACCTCCTTCAAATTAGGATTAAAATCTAGTTTTGTTTTAACAATAAATCATAAAAACAAATCCGTTTTTTCGGAATGTGTTTTTTTAATACCGCTTATTTAAGCATTGTTTAAATAAGGTCTCAATTCGGCTTCAAAACTAGGTCTAAGACGAGATCATTTTTAGAATAAATATTTCACTATTTAACTATACTAACTAACCAATTTAAACCATTATTGTATGAAAAAGAATTTGTCAAAGAATCACTTTGGCATGGTAAAGAAAGTTAGGAATAAAGCCGCTTTGCTTTCAGCAGTAGTTTTACTCTTCGATTTTTCTGCCAATGCCAATACGAACTCAAATTCAAGCACACTAACCCGTTTCGATTTTTCCCGAAACAGTAAGAACCATAACCATTTTTCCTTTGATTTATTGCCATCTTTTCAAAATGAAATAACGGTAAAAGGGAAAGTTGTAGATGAAAAAGGACTGGGAATTCCAGGTGTGTCAATTGTATTAAAAGGCACTAAAAAAGCAACAATGACCGATATTGACGGAAGTTTTGTTTTTGAAAAAGTTCCATCAGAAGGTACACTGACTTTCTCTTTTATAGGTATGGAAACCCAGCATATTGCTGTTGGAGGGAGAAGCAGTTTTAATGTTACAATGAAAGATTCCTCGACCAACCTTGATGAAGTAGTCGTAATTGGATATGGAACTGCTAAACGTAAAGATTTAACAGGTTCTGTCGCTTCTGTAAATATGAAGGATTTAAAAGATATTCCGGCAACCTCAGCTTTACAGGCTATCGCCGGACGTTTAGCGGGTGTAAATGTAACAATTACAGAAGGTTCTCCTGATGCACAGATTAACGTAAGAGTACGTGGAGGAAGTTCTATTACTCAGGACAATTCACCGCTTTATATTGTAGACGGTTTTCAGGTCAATTCTATTAATGATATTCCGCCTGGCGATATTGAGACTATTGATGTATTAAAAGATGCTTCATCGACAGCGATTTATGGTTCTCAAGGAGCAAATGGAGTAGTGTTGATTACGACAAAATCAGGGAAAAAAGGAAAGACCGAAATTACGGTAAATGCCTATACTGGTTTAAAAAAGACCTACAATCTTACCGATGTTTTATCTCCTTATGAGTATGTATACTTTCAGAAAGAACTTGATCCGGGATCTAATGTAGCGGGTACTAGTTTTTATTCGGCCTATGGTTTATGGGAAGACAGGGATATTTACAAATCTAAAAAAGGTTTTGACTGGCAGGAACAGCTTTACGGAAACACAGGCGTGCAGACGCATACTGATATGGGGTTAACAGGTGGAGATGCAAAACTGCAGTACAAAGTAAATTATACACATGATCAGGAAGATTTTATCATGGTTAATTCTGCTTATAAAAGAGATTATGTAAGTTTTAAACTGAACAAAGAATTGAGTTCTAAATTCCGTTTTGATTTCAACTCTCGTTTTTCTAATACCATAATTACAGGGCCAAGTGTTTCCAACGGAGGAAAACTGAAAGATGGTATTAAATATGCTCCTGTAAGAAGTTTGACTTATCTGGATCCTGCATTGGCTTTAGGAGGTACGGACAATATAAGTTCAGCTGAAGCTTTGAGTAGCTTAAATGATCCTATTTACAATATTACCAACGAATATAAAGAGCAGAACAATCTTAATCTGACGATGAATGGAGGTTTGACTTGGAAACCCATAAAAGGACTTTCTATAGTTACTCAGGGGAGTTATGGAGTAAATAGAAATTATACAGATAATATCTGGCTTCGAAATACAGGAGAAGCGAGTGCAAATGGAGGTCAGCCAGTAGCAAAACGTCAGGATGTGAAAGGAGCAGATTGGTCTATCCAAAATACTTTAAGTTATGATAGATCATTTAACAAAACAGTACACAGGTTCAATGTTTTGTTAGGACAGGAAGCAAGAAGCTCTCAGGTTAATGAAACATTGATACAATCTAAATTTTTCCCTTCAGATTTTGGTGCCAATGATGTTTTGGCAATGTGGAATTATGGTACACCTCTGCCTACTTATACTACAATTGGAGAACCAACGAGAACTTCTTCTTATTTCGGACGTATTAATTATACGCTTCGTGATAAATACATTTTTAGTTTTACTTCCCGTTTTGATGGTAAAAACGTTTTTGCTCCAGACAACCGCTGGGGTTATTTTCCAGGAGCAGCATTCGCTTGGCGTATGTCGGATGAGAAATTTATGGAAAAGACCAAGAGTTGGTTATCCGATGCTAAATTTCGTTTAAGCTACGGAGAAGTAGGAAATGCTCGTGTAGGTTCCTACTGGCGACAGGATTATAGTTTTGAAACAGCAGCGAATCGTCTTATTTATGTAAGTGAAGTGGGACAGAGTTCTTTAAAACCTTCGAACACTTTAAAGAACGAAAATCTTACTTGGGAAACTACAGTCTCTACCAACTTAGGATTGGATCTAGGATTCTTTAATCAAAGACTGACCATTAATATTGATGCTTATAAAATTGACACTAATGACTTAATATTAGCGGTAGCATTGCCTTCCAACTCAGGTTATGTTTCACAATACCAAAATATCGGAAGCACTTCTAATAAAGGAATTGAATTTACAGTAAACGGAAATATTGTTGAAACTTCTCAATTTAGATTATCCGCTAACTTTAATATTGCCTTTAACAAAAATGTTGTAAAAAGTTTAGACGGTTCTAACGAAATGATAGCAGCATCGAACTGGGCGCCTAATGTTGGACGTGACGATTATAGAGTTCGTGTAGGACAGCCAGTTGGTTTGATGTATGGTTATGTATCTGACGGAATGTACACATTCGATGATTTTAATTTCGATACTGTACAGAAAAAATGGATTCTAAAAGAAGGTGTTGCCGATGCATCAAAAGTAATTACGACTTCTGGTAATTATTTTGGACCAGGGCACATGAAACTAAAAAAACTAAGCGGTACAGGCAACGTAATTAATCCTGATGAAGACCGAAAAGTTATTGGACGCGCACAGCCTAAACATACGGGAGGTTTTGCTCTTAGCGGTGCTTTTAAAGGTTTAGATTTTTCAGCACTTTTCAACTGGTCTTATGGGAATGATATTTATAATGCCAATAAAATAGATAACTCAACTTTCAGTGGTTCTAAACGTTACAATAACGCTAATGCATTGATGAGTCTGGATAATCGTTTTACAACCATCGATCCAGTTACTGGAAATAACATCATGTTTGGTAACGATGCCAATCCGCAATTATTGCAGGAAATAAACCAAGGCGCTAGCATCTGGCATCCATTGTCTAACTCTACTATTATTACAGATTGGGCTATTGAGGACGGTTCATTTCTGCGTTTAGGAAATCTTACTATTGGTTATACACTTCCTGAAACTATTGCCAAAGGAAAATTTATTCAAAAAGTAAGATGTTATGTGTCGGGTAATAACCTAAAAGTTTGGACTCGTTACTCAGGACAAGATCCAGAGGTAAGCACCAATAGCTCTCCTTTAACACCTGGACTTGACTGGTCGGCTTATCCAAAAGCCAGAACCCTATTATTTGGAGCCAACATAACTTTTTAATTGTCTATTATCATGAAAAAATATATTTATACTACATTTATACTCATTGCTTTAGGAACCGTTTCCTGCAATGAGGACTTTTTAGAAACCACTTCGCCTTCAAAATTAAGTTCACAAACGGTTTTTAATACGACTTCAATGGCTAAAGCTGCCGTGATGGGAGTGTATGGAAAAATGACAGATACCTACATTTATGGACAGAAATTGTCTGTAAACTGGCAGGGAGTCAGTGATATTGAAACCAATTCAGGATTTACAACAACAGGATACAACTCGACAAGTTCTGATTCTGGAGCAGGTAATTTTTATGACGATCCTTATAACACTACAACCAAATGGGAGAGTTTGTTTCAGTTTGCTGAATTGGCTTCCACTGCCGTAGACGGTATTCGCAATTCTCCTATTTACGAATCCAAAGCAAACGAAATGAAACCGCTTTTAGGTGAAGCTTTAACCCTTAAAGCTCTTGCTTATTTTGAATTGGTTAGATTTTGGGGTGATATCCCTTATAAAGGCGAACCATCAAAATCGGATCTTTCTAATGTCTATATCGGAAAAACAGATAGAGATGTCGTTTATGCAGAACTGGTAAAAGATTTGACTGAAGCTGTAGGATATCTGCCATATCTTAAAACGGCACCAGAATATACTACAGCAGAACGTATTTCTAAGGCTTTCGCCAAAGGATTGTTAGCGAGAGTAGCATTATTTGCAGGAGGATGGTCACTGCATGATGGTAATCTTTTTTCAGATGAAAATGTAGAGCATCATCCAACAATGCAGGCTGAAAATGGATATTATGTGGGACGTGTTAAAAACTGGCGTGATTATTATCAGATCGCTGCACAGCAAACTGCAGAAATTTTAGGAAGTTCAGAACATCAGCATTCTTTAGATCCTAATTACGAGAATATCTGGAAAACAGTTTGTAATCTAGGACAGAATGCTTCAAATGAAAATTTATTTGAAGTGGCTTTTGGTCTGGGGAATAATGGAGATATTGGTTCATTAATGGGCTATGAAGTAGCTTCTAATACCAAATATGGTTCAAGAGGTTTTGGAGGAAGTTATGTGAGTTCACAGGCCTATTATTTTTATTCTTTTGACCCAGATGATTTGCGCAGGGATACTACCTTGTCTTGGACGAGCTATGGAAGCGAAAACAAAGAGACAATGAAAACAGACGCTCTTAGTGTTAGTTTTGCAAAATGGCGTCTTGACTGGATGAATCCGTCTTATTTGACTTTGCATAAAACAGCGAATTCCCGAATTGCCACTGGAGTAAACTGGATTTTAATGCGCTATTCTGATATTTATTTGATGTTTGCCGAAGCAGAAAGCCAGTTGTCTAATCCAGATAATGTTAATGCTATAGCAAAAATGTCACCGCGTCAGGCATTAGAAACCGTTAGAGCCCGTGCTTTTGGAAGCAATTCATCAAAAGTAAAACAATATGATGCTGATTTCTTCAATGCCATTGTAAATGAGCGTGCATGGGAATTTGGCTGTGAAGCTATCCGTAAACATGATTTGGTAAGATGGGGACTTTTATACGATAAAATTGAAACCATGAAAAAAACATTGTGTTTAATGCTGGACAATAAACAAGCGGTTACCATTTTTGACAAAACGTATCAAGTATCTGACTTTCCACAGACAATTTATTACAAGTTCAAGAATGCAGAATATATCGATAAGAGTTCGATTAATTATTATAGAAATTTAGGAGCCAGCCCTGGACCAGAATATTTATCAGCATCTTGGTTTACGAAAAATGCGCAGAAACCAACCAGCGGAACCAATAAAAATTATATCGATTGGCCAGTACGTGTTTTATTGGCAGCTACAGGTATTAATAAATCGTATGATTATTCTAGCTTCTTAAGTTCTATGACTAATGGAGGAGAAATTCAATCCAATTTGGTACAATACACTATGGGAAATAAAAGCTGTAATTACAGACATTATTTCTGTATTTATTATGAAGATTTATTTGAGTCTAAAGGTAATTTAACAAACTCCTTCGGATATTAAACCTTAACCTGTAAAATTGGAAGAAATGAAAAAAAATATAATATTCGGATTATTTTCTCTGCTTGCTTTAGTATTTGTAAGCTGTGAAAAAGATTATAACGATTGGGATGTAGAAGAGGGGCACGAACGCCTTTTTAAATCTTTGATTTTTGAAGTCTCTAAAGTTGAATCTACTCAGGTAGAATTAAAATTTACAAAATCCATTGACGCTACTAAATATATATTTGAGTTTAGTAAAGACAGTTTGCAATTCAATCAAATTGTAAAAACGGTTGAATTATCAAGTGCTAGTTTGATTCCTTTTGCAACTTCTACCAATCAGACCAAAGTAGAATACCGTGAACTATTTAGTGAGCTGGATGGTGATTCTGGTTATTCGGTTCGTATGAAAAGTGTAAGTGAAGCTACCGGGCTTGAATCTAAACTAAGCCAAATCTTTTTCAGAACACCTGCCGAGCAGTTATTTAAAAGTTATACTCCAGCGGCAAATAGTTTAACTATTGACTGGACTATTTCTCCAAGGGTTACTAAAGTGGTTTTATATGACCAAGCTGGAGTAAGTATTAAAGAAATCGCTCTAACAGAACAGCAGAAAATAACAGGGACTTTGGTTATAGATAATTTGGCTATTGGAACTAGTTATACAGTAAAAATTCTTAATGATTCAAATGTAAGAGGTTCGTTGAATGTGAGAACTACAGGTATATTCGACAGTACGATTTACAATGTACTTCCTACTGATAATGCAACTACAATTGCAACCGCTATTAGCGACCTAGTAGCTGCAGGTTCTAAAAACTTTACCATTGTTTTCGATAAAAATACAACTTATAACATTGGTGGAGATATCACTATTCCGACAGGAGTTAATGATATTGCTTTTGTGGGTGTTGCCGATTCTAATGGTGTATTGCCTAAATTACTAAATGCACGTTTTAGAGTACAAACACAGATTAATGATTTAATTATTCAATATCTAAACACCACTTCTGCTGCCGCATTTTTTATTGATTTGGGAACCAAAAATGTACACAACATTAATATTGACGGCTGTGAAATAGATAACATTAACTCTATAGTACGTTTAAGCGGTACTTCTGTAGTAAATGATGTGAATGTCGTAAATAGCAAGATTTCCAGAACAGGAGGTTATGGTGTCTTTAACGTAGCAGCTGGACAGGTTATCAATTCGATTACGGCTCAAAATTGTACTTTAACAGAAATCAGTACTCGTTTTGCGGATGTTCGTGTGGCAACAAAAATTAATTTTTCAAACATTACCTGCGTCAATATTACTACTGCAATGGGACATTTATGGCTTTTTGATAATGCAAAACCAGTACAGCTTACGATTCAGAATATGATTATTGGAGGGCCAAACGGAGGAGCTAAAATCAATAGTACCAATGGTACTTATGCAAGTATTCCAATTTCATACACAGGAAGTTATATGACCAAAGATTTAATTGTGGATGCAAGACCATTTACAGGAATTACAGCAGTTCCGTTAGATATCTACGGTTTATTTGTAAATCCTGCTCTTGGCGATTTCCATATAAAAGAAGGAACAGGTTTCGCTGGTACAGGCGTAGCAGGAGATAAAAGATGGTTTTGATTTTTAACTAATTTTAAACAAAGGGAGTTATGACAATCATATTCCCTTTGTTGTCATTGAAATTATCAATTAGTTACAAAGTTACAAAGATGCAAAGTTTTTTAAACTGGAGACTAAAACTGAAAACTGAGACAGCAAACTGAGACAGCAAACTGAGACCGAGACTGCAAACAGAGACTAAATAACTATACTTATTATGCATAAAAAACTAACTGGTACTGTATTAGGAATATTTTGTACTTACAGTATATTATCTTTTATACCCGCTGAAAAATGGAGTCATACTTCAGATGCTTTAAAAGATAAAATCATAAATAAAGAGCCTATAATAGAGGAAGCTTTTGCTTTTCCTGGAGCAGAAGGCGGAGGTTCTAAAGCATCAGGAGGAAGAGGCGGAAAAGTAATCAAAGTAACTTCTTTAGAAGATACTGATACACCGGGTACTTTGCGAAATGCCATCAATCAAAAAGGGCCAAGGATTGTTGTTTTTGATATCAGCGGGACGATTTATTTAAAGTCACCACTGCATATTAGAAACAAGGATATTACAATCGCAGGTCAGACGGCACCTGGGGACGGTATTTGTGTGGCGCACTACGATGTAAGTGTCAGCGCTGATAATGTAATATTGCGATACCTTCGTTTCCGAATGGGAGATGTAAACAAAATCGAAGCCGATGCACTTGGCGGACGTTTTCAAAAGAATGTTATTATCGATCATTGTTCCGTAAGCTGGTCCACAGATGAATGTGTTTCTTTTTATCAGAATGAAAATTTTACACTGCAATGGTGTATAATTTCTGAAGCTTTAAAAAACTCTTTTCATGCTAAAGGATCTCATGGATATGGCGGAATTTGGGGCGGTAAAAATGCCACTTTCCATCATAATTTAGTAGCCAGTAATGACAGTCGTAACCCTCGTTTGGGCGAATATGCCAATCATGCTTTTGCGCTTACCGATTTAGTGGATCTGCGAAATAACGTCATTTACAATTGGGGAGGCAATAGCTGTTACGGAGGAGAAGCCATGAATGTCAATATTGTAAACTGTTATTACCAACCAGGGCCAGCAACTGTAAAAATGGATCGCATTATTTCTATTGATAAAAATACTAAAGAGAACATTTCTCCTAATCCAGTATACAATATTTGGGGAAAATATTATATCAATGGAAATGTAATCGAAGGGTCTCCACAAGCCACAAAAGACAATTGGACTTATGGCGTTTTCAATCAGTTTTCTCCGGGCTACGGTGTAGTTTCCGATGCTGATAAAAAGGCAATCAAACAAAATACACCTCATAACGCTTTGCCTGTTACGACACACACCGCTCAAAAAGGGCATGATTTAGTACTACAATATGCAGGAGCATCGTTGATTCGTGATGCCGTTGATATTCGCATTATTAATGATGTCAAAAGTGGTAAAGTAACGATTAAAGATGGAGGAAATGGCAGTAAAAATGGCATCATAGACAGTCAGAATGCTGTAGGGGGATGGCCAAATTTAGCCTCAGCTATTCCTTTAAAGGATACTGATAACGACGGAATACCTGATGAATGGGAAAAAAAGAATGGTCTTGATCCTGTAAAATATGATGCAAATGGTCACAATCTCAGCACAGCTTACGATAATATCGAGGTCTACATGAATAGCATAGTCGCTAAACAGACCGAAGAGCAGTTAAAATTATAATCCTTTTTAGAATTATTCAATTCGTTTTTGTTTTTTAGTCAGCTCCCCCTGCAGAGAACAGTTTGTTTTTTGCAGGTAAGCCGACTATTGCAGAAGTGTTTTATCTTTAGTACAAAATGAAAATAGTAAAATATCAAAGAATAGTCGGATTCCTTTGTTTCATGCTGGTTACAGTACAGTTAAATGCTCAGAAGTTAGTGTTGCAATACGACAAACCTGCATCCAATTGGAACGAAGCGCTTCCTATTGGAAATGGTCGTTTAGGAGCCATGATTTTTGGAAATCCGCAAAAAGAAGAATTACAGCTGAATGAAGAAACCATTTGGGCAGGCGAACCGGGAAATAATGTTCCTAAAAATACCTACACTAGTATTGAAGCTATCCGAAAGCTGATTTTCGATAAAAAATATAAGGAAGCTCAAGACCTTTCTAATGAAACCTTCCCAAGACAAGCACCAAAAGATTTAAATTATGGAATGCCTTATCAAACTGCAGGAAGTTTATGGTTGGATTTTCCTGAACACGAAAAGTTTTCCAATTACAAACGAGATTTGGATATTGAAAAAGCAGTGACTTCCGTTAGTTATAAAGTAAACGGCATATCATACAAAAGAGAAATTTTGGCTTCTTTTTCGGATGATGTCGTTATTGTAAAATTAACCGCAGACAAGAAAAAGAGTATTAGTTTTTCTATAACTTCTACAAGCCCACAAGTATTGAATTCGGCTACAACAGAAGAAAACAGATTAATTTTCGAAGGTACTTCTGGTAGTGTTGATAATAAAGTTGGAAAAATAAACTATGTTGGTCAAGTCAGCTGTACTTTAAAAGGAGGAACTTTAACTTCAAAAGAAAACAAACTTTGGATTGATAAAGCAGATGAGGTTATAGTCCGAATTTCTTTAGCAACAAACTTTAAAAATTATAAAGAACTTTCAGAAAATCCGTTTCAGAAATCTAAAACTATTTTAGAAAAAGCTTCTCAGAAAAACTATGAGACTGCTTATCAAAATCATATTTCGGCTTATCAGAAATATTTTAATAGAGTTTCGTTGAATCTTGGCGATTCTCCTCAGTCAAAAAATACAACTGATATAAGAATAAAAGAATTCAATACAAGTTATGATCCGCAGCTGGTGGCTCTTTATTTTCAGTTTGGAAGATATCTGCTCATTTCCAGTTCGCAGCCGGGAAACCAGCCAGCAAATTTGCAGGGAATTTGGAATCATAAATTGAGTCCGCCTTGGGATAGCAAGTACACCGTAAATATTAATACTGAAATGAATTATTGGCCGGCAGAAACCACAAATCTGAGTGAGATGCATCAGCCACTTTTCAGTATGTTGAAAGATTTAGCAGTAACGGGACAGGAAAGTGCAAAAGAAATGTATCATGCGAGAGGCTGGAACCTGCATCATAATACCGATTTGTGGCGTATAACAGGTATAGTAGACGGTGGCTTTTATGGAATGTGGCCAATGGGAGGTGCTTGGTTGACCCAGCATTTATGGCAGCATTATCTTTATACAGGCGATACAGCATTTTTAAAAGAGTATTACCCAGTTATGAAAGGAGCGGCGCAGTTTTACCTTGATGTACTTCAGGAAGAATCAGAGAAAAAATGGTTAGTAGTATCTCCATCCATTTCTCCTGAAAATACGTATCAAGGCGGTGTTGGGGTTTCAGCAGGAACTACGATGGATAATCAATTGGTTTTTGATGTTTTTAATAATATAATCAATGCTTCTAAAGTGCTGGAAACGGATAAGAATTTTGCTGATTCTGTTGCTGTAGCTTTAAAACGATTACCGCCTATGCAGATAGGACAATATTCGCAATTGCAGGAATGGCTGCACGATTGGGATAAACCAAATGATAAACACAGACATATTTCGCATTTGTACGGATTGTTTCCTTCAGGTCAGTTATCTCCTTTAAGAACGCCCGAACTGGTTGAAGCAGCAAAGAATACATTAATATCCAGAGGAGATGTTTCTACTGGCTGGTCAATGGGCTGGAAAGTAAATTGGTGGGCTCGATTATTAGATGGTAATAAAGCTTTCAAATTGATTAAAGATCAGCTTCGTCCTGCGCCAATGGAAAGTAAAGGTGAATCGGGCGGAACCTATCCGAATCTTTTTGATGCACATCCTCCATTTCAGATTGATGGTAATTTTGGCTGTACCGCTGGTATATCCGAAATGCTCTTACAAAGTTATGATGGCGTAGTTCATTTATTACCAGCTTTACCCGATGAATGGGAAAAAGGAAATGTTACAGGATTGAAAGCTCAGGGAGGTTTTGAAATTGTAGAAATGAAATGGGATAAAGGAAAAATTACAGTAGTAACCATAAAATCAAATCTTGGAGGAAATCTTCGTTTGAGAAGCCACTCAAAACTAAAAGGTAATGGTTTGATAATTGCTAAAGGAGAAAATCCTAATTCCTTTTTCAAAATTCCAGACATACAGAATCCAATTATTTCGGCGAAAGCGAAACTAATTGGTATAAAAAGTCCGAAAGTTTTTGAATATGATATCAAAACAGAAAAAGGAGGTAGTTATGCTTTTTATGCCGAAGAATAATTTAAAAAGAGGACATCTTTTTATAATGATTTACTTCGTTTTTTAACTTGATATTGCTGAGAAGGCAATTTTTTGTCAAATGACCCCTTACATTTTGCATATTGACCTCTCTTTGTTCCTTGCCAGCAAGTAGTTTTGTGATTATAAATTTTTAAATCATTCTTTCCAGAATATCGGTCATGAATGAATACTATTTGATTAATTTAAGATTGTTATGTTTAAGTTTAAAAAAGAAAAATTAAAAAGACAAATGTTGAGGCGAGTGAGTATTTTGGCTCTTTTGTGCAGTTCCGTAATCGTTTTTGCACAGAATCAAAAAAAGCCGTTTTCAATACAGCTAGCCGAATCTGTACTATATAATAATCCAGATGCTTGGATGACCGATTTTCAGAAAAAGCCTTCATGGGGTTATGTACAAGGTTTAGTTGCTCTTTCATTACAAGAAGTAAGCAAAGAAAAAAACGAACCAAAATTTTTTGACTATGCTAAAAACACGTATGCTGATGTATTGATTAACAAGAAAGGAATTATTGACGGTTATCGTTTAGAGTCTTTTAAACTCGACGATGTTAATTCGGGTAAGATATTATTTTCTTTATATGAAAAAACAAAAGACGAACGCTATCGCATAGCAATTGAAGCACTTCATGAACAATTAAAAAAACAGCCCAGAATCGATCAAGGAGCATTTTGGCATAAGAAAATTTATACCAATCAGGTTTGGTTAGACGGTTTATATATGGGACTTCCGTTTTATGCAGAATATGCTGTAACATTTGGAGACGCTCAGGCTTTCGATGATATTACGAAGCAATTGTTAACTGTACAAAAGCATTTAAAAGATTCCAAAACAGGATTGTATTATCACGGATGGGATGCCAGTAAAACAGTTTACTGGGCTGATCCTAAAACCGGACTATCCCAAAACTATTGGGGACGTGGCGTAGGATGGCTATATATGGCATTGATAGATGTTTTAGAATATCTTCCAGCCAAGCATAAAGATCGTAAAGCATTACAAATCATGTTTCAAGATCTGACCGATTCTCTGTTAAAAGTTCAAGATCCTGTTACAGGCGTATGGTTTCAAGTGCTTAATTATCCAAAACGAGAAGGGAATTATCGAGAAGCGACAGCGTCAGCCATGTTTGTTTATGGCTTAGCCAAAGGAATTCAATTAGAAGTCTTAAATAAAAAATACCTTAAACAACTGAAAAAAGCCTATTCCGGTTTTAGGAAAGAGTTCATTAAAATAGATGCCAATAAGCAAATAGAAATTACCTCGTGCTGCGCGGGAGCTGGTTTAGGTCCGGCAGACAATCTGGTTCGAAACGGGACTTATGATTATTATATTCATGAAGCGGTTAGATCTAATGACGGTAAGGCGATTGGTCCTTTTATAATGGCTTGTTTAATACTGGAAAAGCATCCTCAATGGGCGATTCTTTAATCTTAAATCGAATTTAAATATATTCAAATGAAAATAAAATATGTGGCATTTGCTTGTTTAGTCCTAACAAAAATGGGTAGTGTTTATGCACAAAAAAATACAGAAACGCTTTCTAAGGTTTGGGTATCCGACTTAGGAAACGGAAATTATAAAAATCCAATTATCTACGCCGATTATTCCGATCCCGATGTTTGCCGTGTTGGAAAAGATTATTTTATGACAGCTTCGTCATTTAATTGTATTCCAGGACTTCCAATTCTGCATTCTAATGATTTGGTCAATTGGAAATTAGTGAATTATGCGTTGTCAAAACAGCCTCCTGTAGAAACCTATGATAAAATACAGCATGGAAATGGGGTCTGGGCGCCTTGCATTCGTTTTCATAAGGAGGAATATTATATTTTTTATCCAGATCCAGATTTCGGAATCTATATGACGAAAACCAAAAATCCCTATGGTAAATGGTCAGAACCTGTTTTGATTAAAGCAGCGAAAGGTATTATAGATCCCGCTCCTTTTTGGGATGAAGATGGGAAGGCTTATCTAGGATATGCGTTGGCGGGAAGCCGTGCTGGAACTAAAAGTGTTTTAATGCTTTGTACCATAGATCCTTTAAGCTGTATGGCTAATGATGATGAGGTGCTTTTGTTTGATGGTCATAAAAATCATACGACTGTTGAAGGACCTAAGTTTTATAAACGCAATGGTTATTATTATGTTTTTGCTCCGGCAGGTGGTGTGGCAACAGGCTGGCAGTTAATCCTGAGATCAAAATCTATATATGGGCCTTATGAAGAAAAGGTTGTTTTGGAGCAAGGAAAAACAGTTGTAAATGGTCCGCATCAGGGAGCCTGGGTTGATACAGTAACAGGAGAAGACTGGTTTATACATTTCCAGGATCAGGGTGCTTATGGCCGTGTGGTACATTTAAATCCAATGTCTTGGAAAAATGACTGGCCGGTTATGGGAGTAGATAATGATAAAAATGGTATTGGAGAACCTGTATTGACTTTTAAAAAACCTAACGTAAATGGACAATATCCTTTAGCAACACCTCCAGATTCAGATGAATTTAATGAACCTGTGCAAGGATTTCAGTGGCAGTGGCATGCAAATAAACAGTTGGTTTGGGGTTATCCTTCAGCTGGTATGGGCTATTTCCGTTTGAATTGTATTCCAAAGCCAGCGGATTTTAAAAGTTTGTGGCAGGTGCCTAACATATTGGCGCAAAAATTTCCTGCTGAAGAGTTTATGGCAACTTCTAAAATAACATTTACGCCCAATTTTGACAATGAACAATTTGGATTGGTTGTGATGGGAAGAAGTTATAGCAGTTTAACCGTTAAACAAATTAATGGTCAATTAAAATTAATGCAGTTATCTGCCTCTAAAGCCGATAAAGGAGCTGTAGAAACTGCAACTGAAATTGCAGCACTTTCTAATAATACTTTTTATTTCAGAGTGACGGTTCAAAAAGGAGGCAAGTGCCAGTTTTATTACAGTTTAGATGATAAAAAGTATATAAAAGCGGGTTCTGAATTTATTGCTTCAGAAGGAACTTGGATAGGTTCAAAAGTTGGTTTTGTAGCTCTAAGAGAAGGAACAATAAATAATGCTGGTTATGCCGATGTGGACTGGTTTAGAGTCTCTAAAATTGAAAAATAAGGTTTTAAGTTTAAGTTTAATTTTTTTTTCGATCTGGTGGTTATGGTTTAAGTCATTAAGTATTTTTGTGGTTAATTGTAATTAGTTACTTTCACTGGCACTAGGATAAAAGAAGTCTTCTGACTTCTTTTTTTATGCGTAAAGGATTCTGTTTTTTTTTTTATATAACCACAAATTGCACAAATTTTCGCAAATTAATTTGTGTGAATTTGCGCAATTTGTGGTTGAATTAAAATTTAGAATCCTATTTTTAGATTTTTACTGATTACGTAATCTTTTTAACTTTTACGCTTTATGCTTATGTCGGTATTCAGTTGGAGTATCTCCGTATTTGTTTTTAAAGGATTTTGTAAAATACTTCATATCCGAAAAAC
Organism: Flavobacterium panacagri; assembly: GCF_030378165.1. Lineage (NCBI taxonomy): Bacteria > Pseudomonadati > Bacteroidota > Flavobacteriia > Flavobacteriales > Flavobacteriaceae > Flavobacterium > Flavobacterium panacagri. Next base: position 4,463,725 of record NZ_CP119766.1, on the reverse strand, counting down.
CAGTCATATCTGCAATCTCTTTGATCAATAACTGACTGTCAGATAATAATTGAGCAGCACGTTTTATTCTAATATCACGGATAAATTCAACAGGAGAATAACCTGTTAAACTTTTTATTTTATAATATAAAGTCGTTCGGTTTAAGCCAACAGTACTTCCTAAAATTTCAACTGAAAATTCATTATTGTCAATATTTTCTTCGATGCAATCCATGATTTTTCGCATCATTTCTTCGTCCTTGTCGCTTACTAAATGAGGTTTTGGTTCATAATCTTCTTTAGGATTAGGTTCGCTTTTTAATGTATTCTTATCATAGTTTTCAAAAATACTTTGTAAGCGTTTGCGCTGTTCTAGTAAATTCACAATACGGGCTCGTAAATAACTTACACTGAAAGGTTTGGTAATATAATCGTCGGCACCATAGTTCATTCCTTCCAACTGACTTTCTATTGTTGTTTTTGCTGTTAATAACACAACAGGGACGTGACTGGTTTCTATGTTATTTCTAATTTTCTTCAACAAATCTACTCCGTTAAGTTTCGGCATCATGATATCACTAATTACAAAATCTGGAGTGTTTTCGACTATTTTTTGGTATCCATCTTCGCCATCTTCGGCTTCGATTACTTCATAATCTTCTTCCAATACATTTTTTATAAAAGTGCGTAAATTCAAATCATCTTCAACAACTAATACTTTGACTTTTTCATTTGTCTTTTGTATCGTATTTTCTTCTTTTGCAATCTCAATTATTGCTGTAGGTTCTTCATTAAGAATTTCTACATCATCATTAAAATGATCATAGCCAATTTTAAAGTGTAAAGTAAAAGTGCTTCCTTCATTGGTTTTACTGCTGAAAGTAATTTCTGCATGGTGCTGTTCCACCAATTCCTTAACCATTGAAAGTCCGATTCCAGTACTCGGATTATTGGCATTGGTATTATAAGATGAAAATCGATTGAAAATTCGGCTCTGAAAATCCTCTTGTATGCCTAATCCCGAATCGATAACCTGCAATTGCAATTGGTTTGACGTTTTTGTAATTTTTAATGTAATCGACTTTCCGTTTGGTGTATATTTAAAAGCATTGGACAACAAATTCATTAAAATCTTTTCTAAGGCATTTTTATCAGCCCATAAACGAAAATCTTCTCCTTCAACTTCAAACAAATAGGTTATATTTCGTTCTTGTGCAGTCTCTAAAAAATTATTGAATATATCGTTGGCAAACACCGTCAGATTGATTTCTGAAATCTGTAGTTTTTGATCCTGTATTTTTCTAAAATCCAGGATCTGATTTACCAAGCGTTGCAATCGATTGGTATTTTGAGATACATAGGTCAATTGTTTTTTTACGACTTCCGAAGTACCAGAATCATTAATTAGATAATCAACAGGGCCTGTAATTAAAGTAAGAGGAGTTCGTAGTTCGTGTGAAATATCAATGAAAAATTTATGTTTCATTTCAAACATATCTTTCTCCATTTGCGTATTGGTTTTGAGTCTATACATGGTCAAAACTACATGATTGATTCCCCAAATAATCCCCAGTACAAGCATGCTGTAAATAATGTAGGCAATCCAGGTATTCCAAATCGCTGGCTGTACCGTGATGTTGATCTGACGTTCATTGGTTACCCAGTTTCCTTGACTGTTGGTCGATTTTACCTTGAAAATATAATTTCCTTTTGGAACATTGGTATAAAACGCAGCATGCTGATCATTGGTATAATTCCAATTTTCATCAAAACCTTCCAATTTATAAGCATATTTGATATTTTCAGGATTGATATAATCTAATGCAGCAAATTCTATATTAAAAAAATTCTGATTGTGTTTTAATTCTATTACGGGGTTACTGTCTATCGAGTATGATAAATTAAAAGGGGCATTATTACTATTTTGATTGTAAACCTGAAAATCTGTTAAGGCTAATGTTGGAATAGTATTATTTGATTTTATCTGGTTTGGAAAAAAATGCAGTAATCCTTCGGCATAACCAAATAGCAATTCGCCGCTTTGTAATTTAATCCTTGTCGCTTCGGTAAAATTATTAAAGGTCATAATTGGTTTTACTTCCGAATATACTTCGAAGAGCTCTGCTCTAGGATTAAAGCGCGTCAAGATATAATCGGTTGTGATCCATAAATTTTGATCATTGTCCTCCAATAATGATAAAATATTATTGGATGGAAGTCCCTCTTTTTGCGTATAATGTTTGAATTCTTTCGGATATCCTGATGCATCTCTGGTTGTGACTTTACTAATACCGCCATCAGCCGTTGCGATAAATGCCTGACCGCTTTTAGTCATACAGAAATCAATAATATCGTTACTCTTTGGACAAGCTGTTTCTTGCTGTGTTTTTTCATAAACTTTAATCGAAGAAACCAGCTCTGGAAATCTTTTTTTGCCATCTACTACCAATAGTCCAGTTGTAGATCCGATATATAATATGCCTTGTTTGTCCTGTTTGATACAGCGAATATGCAAATGCTTCTCAAGCAGCGTATTCTTTAATCGTCCATTCTGATTAATGAAATCTAAAGTATTTCCTCGTTTTCGAATTAAGTTTAATCCAGTTAAAGTACCAACCCATAAACGTTTAGACTGATCTTCAAAAATAGTGTAAATATTATCATTGCTTAAGCTGTTCGGATTATTTTCTATATTCTTAAAGCGTTGAACCTGATAGCTGTAGTTTTGATCTTTTTGATTAAATTTAAAGAGTCCGTCTCCACGTGTGCCAATCCATATTACAGATTCTTTGTCTTGAATAATGCTATAAATTGGTTTTTTCCAGACAGCCTGAGGAACTAATTGTCCGTCAGGCGAAATACATCCAAGTTTTTTAAAGTTTTTATCAAAAAGAATGAGCTGATTTTGTTTATTCGCCACCCAAATGTTTTCGTTTTTATCCTGAAATACGGCACGAACATCTTTAATGCCTAATTTTATTTGAGGATTTTCAATCTTTAAAGCTTTAAAATTATTTTGACTGAAAGTAACTTTTATAATTCCTGCGGTCTGTGTATTGTACCATAAATTGCCTTGTCGGTCAAAGTAAGCAATATGAAATTTATTGCTGAAGTTTCCTTTCGGAAAATAAGCTGTAGTTTCAAAAGGAATTAAACGGTTGGTAGTAGCATCGTATTTTGAAAAACTGCCATTATTGGGTTGCACCCAGATTTCTCCTTTTGTATTAGTCAATACAGTCGCTTTTACAGAAAACTGAGTTAGTCCAGTTTCATCAGCGCCAGCTGGAAAATAACTTACTTTTTTAGTTTTTATATTCACAGCATAAATGCCGGCTTCATCATTATTGGTAAACCATAATAGATCTTGTGTCAGCCTTATAACGTTTATTTTCTTTTGTTCGAGATTTGTTATATCAGAAGTTTTAAACTTACTTGTTTGTCCAGTATGAATGTTTAGTAGACAAAAATCAGCCTGCTCGGTTATAGCGATAACTGTCGAACTGTCTACTTTTTTTAGAATAATTATCTCACCATTTAAACCTAATTGATGAGTCCTGTAGTTTTGTGTTCCTTTCGTATATTGAAGTAAATTGCTGTCAGCGCCTCCAAACCAGATTTCATCTTCAAGTTCCAGTGCGCTGTAAAATGTTTTAGATTGTTCATTTACTCCTAATAGTGATTTTGGATTGGTCTGAAGTTGATTTGCTTTTAGTAGCATAATGCCGCGCTCCGTTAAAATCCAGCTGTTTTTAGAATGATCTTCAAAAATGGTTATGACTTTATTGCTATTTAAGCGTCCATTATCTTTACTGAAAATTTGATAAGAATAGCTGTTGTTTGTAATGGCAATACAGCCGTTATTTTTTGTGATAAGCCATACTAAACCTGATTTTTGAGGAAGTATCTGAGTAATTTCTATATTGTTTTTTACTACTTCCGGTATTAATTCGGCTCCCCAGAATTCATTTATCGTAGGATCAAAGCAATAGACTTTATTTTTGTTGGACAATGTACGCATCCATATTTTTCCGAAAGCATCTTCGGTAATCCAATCGATACGGTTGTTTTTCATCAAAACTTTATCCGTAGCTTCTGTTTTGTAGTTTTTGAATCTATATCCATTGTACTTGCTTAAGCCGTTAGTGGTGGCAAACCACATAAATCCTTTTTTATCCTGAATAATATTATTGATAATATTGTGCGGTAGTCCATCCTCTACCAGATAATGGTTAAAAGTGTAGCTTTCTTGGCAATAACAGATTGACCTGCAAAGCAATAAAAGCACTAAAGCATAATGGTATTTTTTTTTTAAAAATCTCATAGAAATTCAACGGATACTGTTTTTAAGATAAAATGCACTAAAATAGGAAATTGTTTGTCATAATTATGACCTAAAATCATTGAAGCGAAATAATAAAAATTCGTTTATAAATTACTGGAATTATAAAGAATAATTTATTTTATAATTAGCAAACTTATCTTTTCTGAGAGTTTTAATTAGTAGGCATTTCACAAATATTAAGGGGATAAATAACAATATTTGTGTTTTAAGAATCATTTGCTTTGCTTTTAGAATTTTCGATGCTAAAAAAAACTCCTAAACAGGCTTTTAACAGAGCGATTAAATAATCAGGTATATTTCTAATGAATAGACTTTATAGTTTTTGTATTAGACTCTTTTTATCACTAAAAAAGAGCTTTTATATTGTTGGAGATGATTTTATTATATTTTTTAGGTATAAAGTTTGTAGCTTGTATTACTCAATGCTTGTAGAATTTAATTTCTGTATCTGGGAAGTAGAGGCACAAGGAAAGACAGATGGTATATAAAAAAGAATCTGCCCTTTTAGACAGATTCTTTTAAGTTTATGCTATTCAATATATGTGTTATCTTAATCTTCCAACAAATATTAAACTACCGCCGATAGCTTCAGAAACAGCTTCGAATTCAGCAGCTCCTTTTTGTTTCAAAAGACTGAATTTTCCATCAGGAGCAGTGATATTTCCATAATATTCTACGCCATCAATCGTACCAACTGTATAAACAGTACCGTATTTTTCAAAAGAAGTAAAAGGTTCAACTTTTAGCGTTTTTAAATCTACAAGAGCAAATTTTGTAGGTGCATTATACCAATCAGCTGGTTTTGCTGGTGGCGTAAAGGTATTGTCAAGATATTGAGCAAGAGCTTTATCTCCATGAACATATGCTACGACATTTACTGAATGCGCATTTAACGGCGCTTTTAAGTCTACGAAAAAGTTAGGATCAAATGTTCCGTTAGGATTTACTTTTAATAGTCCGCCAGCAGGAGGTGCGCCCGTTACTGTGCTATAATCTAATGACAGAGATGTAGCACGTGAAGGTCTGTAGTATAAAGTGCCATCGTTTCCTTTTGCAAACGTATCATAGCCCATTGACATGCGAGTATCTTTAACATAAGTAACCACTTTTGACGCAATATCAAAAACAGCAATTTGAGCATATTGCGGAAATTTATTAAAATCAGTTGGCGTTGCTGCTACAGGTAAAATGATTTTTTTTGCCGAAGTAACATAACTCATATAAGTAGATGTTTTAATAGCCGCGTCGTTGCTTAATGGTAATGGGGTAACAGTTATAGTTTCTGTTATAGACATAGTCGCTGGATTGAACTTAATAATTTTTCCATCATTTAAAGCGAAAAAATAAGCTTCTGTTTCAGATACAAAAGCAGGAGGACCAAAAGTACCGCTTACACCTGTACCAGTAAGGCTTAAAGCATCTGCACTCGAAATTTTCATATCGTTGCTTACATTGTATTTGGTCAAGGTTGATGCTGTACCATTCCAAACATAAGGGTGTTCGCCATAAGAATATATTGTTGCGCCTGGACCAATCTCTGTCATTGTTTTATAATCAAGGGTCGAAGGAAATTTATCGTATGCTCCTAAATAAAAAACTCTGCCTGAAGGAGTATTTACACGAACTGATGCAATAACAGCTGGATTATCACCCTGGCCTTCATCGGTTTTGTTATCATCTGAACTACATGATGTTAAAGCGAATACCGAACACATTATTGCCGCAACGGTATACTTTGTAAAAAATCGATTTGTTTTCATACTTATTGGTTGTATAATTAATTAAAATTGAGTTACTAATTTGATGTTAAATGATCTTCCCGGCTTTTGTACACCAAAAAAGTCATAATTTTTTTCATTGGTTAAGTTTTGAATCTCTGCAGTTATGGCATATTTAACACCACCAAGGCTGTTATGATAAGTAGTACCCAAATCAAAAGTCTGCTGACTCGGAATAACAAATGGATTTACAGAAGCGCTTTCCCAGCTTCTAAAAAATTCATACACGTATCTGGCATCAAGAAAAAATGATAATTTATCTGATTTGCCTATTATGTTGTGAAAAGAATAATTAGCCCCTCCGTTAGCAAAAAAGTAGGGTTGATTAGGTACTCTATCTCCTTTGTAAGCGGCAAATATTCCTTCATTTGAATCATTGTAAAAGTGCTGGTATGTACTATTAGCGTGAAATGAAAGTTTATCATTTTTAGAAGTCCAGCTTCCTGAAACTTCAATTCCCTTAGAGGTTGCTGCAAATACATTCTGAAAAGTATTGTTACGGTCTAAGCTGGGCACAAATAAGATTTGATTGTCTATCTTTCTCAAAAAGAGATTAGTCTGAACCTGCCAGTTGCTTGCTTCATAATTAGTTTTAGATTTGAAAAAAAGCTCAAAATTGACATTATGACTGCGCTCCGGTTTTAAGTTCATATTACCTTGTATAAATTGTCCATCTCCAAACAATTCATCTGTTTGAGGCAGACGGGTGGCATATTCATACGTTAGTCTGGTAGAAAATTGTTCATTAAATTTAAATCGAAATCCATTTCCAAAACCAAAATAGTTCACACTTCTGTTTTCTTTGATTATGGAGTTGTTAGACGGTATTTTCTCTTCAGAATTTACTTTTTGCAGGTAATTTTTAATAAACAATAGATTCTCTAATTTTTCATGAAATGCATTTATTTTAAAGTCAGCACCATTAACCCATGTGAGCAATTCTCTTACGGCAGTGGCAGGATCATAGCCCGTAATAAGTCTGTCGTCTCCGGTTTGTTTAGAATAGGTGGGAGCAGAAGTAAAACTTAAGGCATATTGGTTATTGATTTTCCATGAAGCTTTTAGACGTGAAAAAACATCATTATTCCAAGTATAAGTATCACTTGGGCCAGTAGATTCTGAAATCTCTCCGCTGACATTTCCTGCAGAGCCTTCAATGCGTTCACCATACCAATTGTAGACATAGTCGGATACATCTGTAAACTGTCGTTCTCTATAATTATATCCTGAGATAAAATCTAACGCAAAACTTTCACTAAAGTCATTGCGGTAGGTGAGGACGGTTCCCGCCGATTTTCGATAAGTCATTACCTCTCCGTAAGGAACTCCAACCATTAATTGATTGTGCTGGATTTCTTTTGTATAATCGGTGTAAAATCCTTCTATGCTCAATTGCTTTGCCCAGTTTCTGTCTTTGATACCCGTTATTAATTGTACTCCAAAGCCATCGTATGCATCATGAAATCTTGGTACAGTTACCTTTTTTATCTTACCGGCATCATCAGCAACATCAACATCTACTTTATAATTGTTTTTGGAGGTATCATAAAAGCCGCTTCCCTTTATAAAAAATCCAGTCTTTTCATTGTAATTATTAAGTATTAAAGAGGTTCGGTAGGTTCCAAAAGATCCTGCCTGAGCTGAAAAAGAACCACTAAAACCAGATTTGATTTTTGGGGTGATTAAATTGACAGCACCACCAAGAGCATCCGCTCCAAATTCAATTGGAACTACTCCCTTATACACTTCTACACGATCAATCAAATTAACAGGAACTGTCGAAATCCCGAAAGTATAACCATGATATTCCAATGGAATGCCGTCTAAGAAGAAACGGATTTGATTGCCTGTTAATCCATTCATTGAAAAGTTTGTTCTTGAACCTAAACCACCGGTACGTCTAACATTTATACCCTGTGTTTGTGAAAGTACTTCGCCTAAGTCTGTAGTTTTAAACTTCACTTCCCTCATTTCTATTACAGAAACGGCTTGTGCCGTTTCTTCTTTTTTTCTCTTTTCAGATATACTCTTTACTACGACATCATTTAATTTCTCTGCATCGCTCGATGTTTGAGCTGTCTTTTCTAAAATAATGTCAACGGAAATATTTTGAGAATTTTCTAAAATAATGGGATGCTTTTTTGAAATATATCCATCTGAATTTACTTCGATTGTGTATTGGCCATTTGCCAGATTTTCTATCAGATAAAATCCGCTAGTATTTGTTTTTACACTAATTGCTGTACCTAAAAGCTGGATACTAACTCCTGCCAAAGGACTTCCAGATTCATTACTTATTTTACCTGATAAGGTATTTTGCGCTATTAAAAATGTCGACGAAAAAATTAAGAGCAGTACTATTTTGAGTTTCATGAAATAAGGTTAGAATGTATTTGTTTTTATTTAGAATGAATAAAAAGAGTTCAAAAGTATGAAATTATTTATTAATAATATACTAAGGGTATATGAAAATATTTTCCATAAATGGTAATATATTTCTACATCTTATTTGAAAAAAATAGCCCTTTAAATTGATCAGTTTGTACCAAAAAGAACTATTAATGATAGTTGCTTAAGTCGTAAGATGATCACTTAAAAATCTTGACTATTTGTGGAATAATTTAGAATGCCTACTTTTGCAAAGAATCAATCTAAATAAAAATAACGTAGTAATGTTTTTTTTGAATACCTTAAAAATGAATTTTAAACGCCCTATTTTTCTAATTATTCTACTTTTTTTAACCGTTAGTTTAAATGCACAATCACTTCGCTTAAAGGTTGAAAATGAATCGAAAAACCCTATTTCAAATGCTTCAGTTTCTTCTGGCAATAAAATTATTGGTACAACAAATAAGTCAGGTGAAGTTTCAGTTTTAAGCAGTGAAATACAAAACAATACTGTTTCAATTACAGCTTCGGAATATGAGCCATTTGCGCATGTTTTTTCGAATCTGCAAGAAAAAAATATAGTTTCAATTGTTTTAATCAGCGAGAATAAATTGCAGGAAGTTGTAATTACGGCCGGTAGAAAGCAAGAAAATATTGCTACAGTTCCTTCTTCGATAACCATAATGAGCCAAAAAGAAATACAAGTTCAAAGCAGTATCAATACTAATTTATCATCTATTTTAGGAAATGTTATTCCAGGGCTTGGCACATCGACAAATAAAGCCACTAACTCAGGACAGACTTTAAGAGGACGTCAGGTTTTAGTTTTGATTGATGGAATTCCGCAGTCAACACCTTTAATGAATGGGGCTCGTGATATTCGTGTGGTCGATGCCAATGCAATTGAGCGTATTGAGGTGATTAAGGGAGCTACTTCTATTTATGGAAACGGTTCTGGAGGTGGAATTATCAATTATATTACTAAAAAAAGTCCGTTGGTTGATAGTTTTCAGGGAATAACTACCGTTGGGACTACTTTTAATCCGCTGCATAGTAAAGAAACTTTTGGTTATCGTGTTTCACAGTTTTTTAACGGAAGAAAAAACAGATTTAGTTATGTGATTGGTGGAGCTTTTGACTACACTGGACTTCAAAGAGATGCCGATGGCAAACCTCTAGGACAGACAGATGGGCTTTCTAATTCTTCTCAATCAAATGCTTTTGTGAAATTAGGATATGATATGGACGAGCATACTAGTTTTAATGTGGTCTACAATTTTTATAGTAGTACTCAGAATGCTAAATATATTAGCCAAGCAGGAATATATGGTCAGACTCCTACAATTGGTGTGAGAGGCACAGAACCTGGTAAAAATGCAGGAACGCCGTTCAACCATAATTTTATGTTTACCTTTTCGAAAAACAATTTATTTAATACGACACAACTGGATATTTCGGCTTACTTGAATTCTTTTCAATCAATGAATCGTTATGTCGCGTCTGCAACAGCTTGGTACGGGCCTGGACAGACAATGATTAATTCTAATAAAAACGGAACACGTATTAACTTGAATACGCCTTTTAAAATTGGTTCAGTTGCTTCTGAAATTACGTATGGTATTGATGTCTTAAATGATGTTACTTTTCAGGATTTAGTTGATGGACGTGTTTACATTCCTAAAATGGACATGTTGAATATTGCTCCTTACGCACAATTAAAAGTAGATGTTTTAGAAAACTTAATTTTTAAAGGAGGATTACGTTATGAGAATGCTACAGTGCGTGTTGATGATTATAATACAATTGCTTCAGGGCCAGGAAATCAAGGAAGTATTTTTGTAGAAGGAGGTAAAATTCCATATAATGCAACGATGTTCAATGCTGGTCTTCGTTTTAACAAATATGAAATCTTTAATCCATTTGTGAGTTTTTCTCAGGCGTTTGCTATAAATGAATTAGGAAGAATTTTGAGAAGTGCAGAAGAAAGTACTATAGCGAGTTTAGCAACTGACCCAATTATTACCAATAATTATGAAGCTGGTTTTTCTAGTAAGTTTTACAATTTTAATGTAACAGCAGCGTATTATATCAGTACATCAAAATTAGGAGCTAATTTAATCGAAGTTGATGGTCGTTTGGTTGCACAGCGTGAGCCTGAAAAAATTAAAGGATATGAAATAACTTTAGATTATAGAGTTTCTAATAAATTAAATCTAGGCGGAAGTTATTCGTATGTTGATGGAAAAGCTGAATTTGATGATGGAAGTACTGTTTATTTAAATGGATCACGTATTGCTCCTCCTAAAGCAACTGGATTCATTAATTACAAACCTACATCTGACTGGTTTTTGCAATTATCTTGGGTTAATACTGGTTGTCGTAATCGTTTTGAACCTAATACGAATGGAAGATATAATAATAGTGAAGGACCAATTTCGACAGTGAACCTAATTAATTTTGCAGGAAGTTATGCCTTTAATAAAAACTGGTCACTAAACTTAGGAGTTGAGAATTTATTAAACAACAGTTATTATTCAACTTTAAGCCAGTATCGTGCTGTAAATGCAGATTATGTGATGGGCAGCGGTATGACAACTAGTTTAAATCTGCGTTATAAATTTTAAAAAATAAATCATTTTTTGCACGCTTTGGTTATATTTGAAAACTACTTAGGAACGATATAGTAAATGAATAAAACACTTAAAAAAAATATTGGCTTATTGCACCTTTGGCTCGGACTTGCTTCCGGGTTAATTGTTTTTATAGTTGCCCTTACAGGAAGTATATTAGTATTTGAAGAGGAAATGGATGAGTTCTTTAATCCTGAATTTTATAAAGTAGCCAGTATAGGGAAGGAAAAGCTTCCAGTGGATGTTATTATTTCTGAAGTGCAAAAAGAATTTCACCTCAAAAAAATTGATCGTATTCACTCTTTTGCTGATCCAGAAAGAAGCTTAATAATTACAGGAACTGATTCAGACAAGAAAAAAATGATTTTTTCTGTTGATACTTACAGTGGTAAAGTTTTAGGATCGGTACCTGCTAAAAAACGTTTCTTTTCGGTTGTACTTGATTTACACCGTCATTTGGTTTTGGGTGATTTTGGACAAGCTGTTACAGGAATTAGCTGTCTCATCTTTGTGTTTATGCTTTTGTCTGGACTTGTTTTATGGTGGCCAAATAAAATTAAAAACCTCAAGCAAAGATTAACGGTAAAATGGGGCGCCTCATTTAAAAGAGTGAACTGGGATTTTCATTCAACTTTTGGTTTTTATACTTTTTTAGTGTTGCTGATTATTTCGCTTACAGGTTTGACTTGGTCGTATGATTGGTTTGAAAGCGGCATTTATTTGTTGGCTGATGGAACTACCAAAAAACCGTCAGCTAAAGTTGAAAACCCAACTAAAATTGATCTTGATGGAGATAAAACGTTTTTCTATCAAAATATATTTTCAAAAACAGATAGTATTTATAAATATAAAGGAGATACTCAAATCAGAATACCATCCGACACTATAAATAGTATAATGGTTATCAAAATGAATCTTGAAAAAGAAATACCGAATATTGCTAGTTTAGCTTATTTTGATAAATATACGGGCGAAATTGTACAGACAAAACCTTTTGAATCATTTAGTAATGGTGATAAAGTAAGACGTTTGATATACCCAATCCATACAGGAAGCATTTATGGATATCCAACAAAAATATTGGCATTTTTGGTTTGTGTTTTTGCAGTTACGCTTCCAATTACAGGGCTTTTAATATGGCTTGGAAGGAAAAAAAAGAAAAAGTAATCTTCTTTAGGAAGTTAAAATTATTTATACTGTACGCGGGATTTGAACTTTAAGTTTGAAACCCGCGTATTTTAAGTGTTTTTTTAACTGTTTTCTATTTATAAATTCTGCATTAAAGCGAAGAGCGTTCAATATAACGAAATGGGTTTTTTGAAATTTCCTGCTTTCTGCTAAGGATCAAATTTCCTGCTTTTTGTCCCATTGCTTTAAAATCGGTACTCATAACGGTAATATCCAGAAGTGCTTTTAGCGGTGTTTCATTGTATGAAATAACGCCTACATCTTTTCCTATTTTAAGTTTTTTCTCTTTAATCTGCTGAATTAGGTTAACCAAGTCATGATCTTCAATTGTAATATAAGCCTCTTTAGTTTTAAACTCTAATCCGTCATAGACTTTTTCGGTAATTTCGTATTCAAAGTTATAAGAGTTGCAGAATTCTAAAAAACCATCAACCAAAGATCCAGGAGCTGGAAAAGCCGCTTTTTCGGGATGAACGAAAATTATTTTTTTGTATTTCTTTAATTTTTTAATTCCTTCCTTCAATGCATTAAATATATCCGATTTAAAATCCTGATAAACGGCTGTAAAATCACCAGTGATCTCTTCACAGGAATTGTCTAATATCACCAGTTTTTCTTTCGGAATATTTTCAATAAAATTGATGACATTCGGAGTATAATTCACATGACCTTCTTGGGCATTTCGAAAATGAGGCATAATGACAAAATAGTTGTAATTATGAATGTTTTTTTTCATGAACTCAATAAAAAGCTGTTCATCATTATAATAAAGATGCATATCAACATGAACATCATTTCCCATTGTAGTCACAAAGGAATCATAAACTTCCATCTTGTAGGTGCAGGGCTTGTTGATTAAAAACAGAATATTTTTGGATTTTTCATCATCCATAATGACGAAATTGCCAACGCCCATTACAGAAAAAGCCAGATTTCGGTCTCTTAATTCCTTATAAGCTTTTTCAGCAGTATCACGTGAAATAGATTTTGCCTTGCTGAGTTCATTAATAGACGGAAGTCTATGTCCTTTTTCTATTTTTCCAGACAAAATTTCGTCAGCAAGACCATTGGCAACCTGAATATATTTAGGAATACTGGAATTGGATTCTATTTTTATTTCTGAATGTTCTGTCGGTGGTATCATGATTGGTATGGTTTTAATTATAGGTACCGCATTAATTGGTTAGTTACTGCCAGATTCTTTTTTCAAAGCATTTAATTCTGCCGCAGAAACCTTAATAACAGTACCATGGCGTGTTCCAGTCGGAAAGCTGATCTGTTCCGAAATATCTTCCCAGCCTTTTGCAGTTTCTTTAACCGCGCCATATTTCTTCTCCGTATATTTATCAAAATAAACAATCCAGCTGTTGTCTATTTTTACAGCAGTTGGTCCTTCTGCCCAATACTTTCCTGTTATGGGTTCACTGGCTTTACTGTAAGGCCCCGTAAGATTTTTACTGTAAGCAACTTTAAGATTCTTCTGTACGGGATTTCGGGTTTCATCTTTTAGATACATTACATATTGTCCATCTTGTTTTACAATGGAAGCATCAATTACATTAAAACCAGGATCATAAAGCAATTTGGTTTTGCTGAATTTTTTAAAATCTTTAGTTGTAGTATAATAAATTCGATGATTATAGCCTTTTTCTTCTTCTGATTTTGTCTCAGGAAATTTTCCATCAATAGTAGAAGCCCAGTAAATCATATAATCTTTGCTTTTTTCGTCATAAGTAATTTCTGGAGCCCAAGTATTGCGGTTTTTTTCTTCATGTATCATAACCGGAATAAACTCCTGTTTCGACCAATGAATTAAATCTTTGGACGAAGCATATCCAATACCTTTGTCTGTCCAGCTTACCGTCCAAACCATGTGGTATAATCCGTCTCCGCCTTTAATTACGCAAGGATCACGCATTAATTTATCTTTTCCAACTTCAGGAGTCAAGAAGGAAGTGTCATTTTTAAGACTATTCCATTTATAACCATCTTCGCTGTATGCCAGATGCAGTCCGTCTTCGCCGTTTCCTTTAAAATAAGTAAATACATAAGCATCGGGCTGAAGAGTATAATTATTCGCAGTAAGCCATTTTTCGCAAGTTTTTGGCCAGAAAGTGTTAGTTCCTTTTACACCTAAACCAAAACCGTGACCGCCGTTTTCATACAAATGCATTTCGGCTGAAACTTTTTCCTTTTTTAAAGCCAAATAATAATTAATACTGTTTTCTACAAGAACAGCTTTATCATCTGTTGCATGTACCAAAAAAGCTTTTGGTGTTGCAGCATTTACCTGTTTTTCATTAGAATAGAAGTCAACTAGCGCAGGATCAGGATTTTTTCCCAGCAGATTATCTTTTGATCCCTGATGCGTAATACCTTCCTGAGTTGAAATAACAGGATAAATCAGAATAGAAAAATTAGGTTTTGCGCTGATTGTATCAGACGGAATATATACTTTGTCGTTATAATGAGTGCTTAAAGTAGAGGCCAAATGTCCTCCTGCAGAAAATCCCATAATACCAATTTTATTCGGATTGATTTTCCATTTTATGGCATTGCGTCTTACCATGCGTAACGCTTCCTGTGCGTCCTGCAATGGACCGACAGTTTTGTTTTTCATTATCAAATCACTTGGGAGACGGTATTTTAGCACAAAAGCATGGATTCCGATACTGTTAAGCCATTCCGCAACTTTAAAACCTTCTTTGTTAATAGCTAGCATTCCGTAAGCTCCGCCCGGACAGATAATAACGGCACTTCCATTTGATTTTTCGGGGTCTGCAAAATAAGGAGTTAAAGTAGGTACACTTACTTTTCTCACTCCTTCGGCAATTCCGTCTTTATTATAATCAACTTTTTCTATGTATTCTTTTGACTGAATTTCATCAGGAATTTTATCCCATAATGGTATTTCTTTCTTTTGTGCCGAAGCAGCAAAACTGATCAAAAAAGAAGCTAAAAATGCGGTTGCTTTTAGTTTTTGGATGTTAATCGATTTTTTCATAAAATTCTATTTCTACAATGCGTAACTGTCCCGACGCATCAACGGACGTTTTATCTTTAAATAAATCAAGTTCTTTTGTAGGATCTACTTCAGTAATCTTTGAGAAATTGTCTTTTACGGTGTTAATGCCAATCAATTCAATTGTAATTTTTTCAGCTAAGATAGGTTTTAACGGAATTGTGATATAACCCAAACTTTGAGTTGTATTTCCTTTAAAAACTTCCTTTCCATCTGCCAAAATCCTGATTGGGTAAATTTTAGATCTCCAGCCTGTAAGTTTTACGACTATTTCGTTTACAATGTAGGCTTTTGCCAAAGTATAAGTAATAGTTCCGGTATTGATGTTTCCATCGTTTCTCCATTCTGTCAGCTCATTGTCATCATAACTTTTATAAGTATCATTATTGTTTGAAGGAGAGACAGCATTTAAGATATCAACGTTTTTTCTTTTTATAGTATAAGAGGATGTTTTGGGAGTTGGACCGCGCTCTAAATACAAAGGAATATCAGTTCCCGGAAGCTGTTTTGAAAGTCCGTTTGAAGTTTCTGCTGGCTTACTTTTAAAAATCAATTCATCAGGCTGTAATCCTTCAGAAACGGCTTTAATCTTAATTTTGCCTGATTGTATCATCGATTGAATCATAACTCTATTGATACCATTTTCAACTGGAATATCTTTAGAAAGAATATAATTTTTAGGGCCAAGAGCAATACCTCCAAGCCATTTGGCAGGTCCTTCCAAACTAAAAGAAATAATATTGCTGCTGATTGGACAGCGATTACCTTCTTTATCAACTGTTTCAACATCAATCAATGCTGTGTCAGCACCGTCGGCAGTTAAGCCATTGGGATTGGTGTTTAGTTTTAATTTAATGGCGTAAGGCTCGCCAGAAGTACTTTTAGAATCCTCACTCAGAATTGTTCCGTTTTCATCATAACCGATCGCCTTTAAGGTTCCTGATTTCCATTTTATATTTTCAAAAGTAAATAGGAATTCACTGCTTCTATTTCCAAAACCCAGTGAAGAACCATTTAAAAATAGCTCAACTTTGGAAGCAGTTGAAACTACATAAATAGTTTTGGTTACGGAATCAGAATAATTCCAGTGTCCCATAATATGGGTGCGGTGTTTTTCAATATCCACCCAGCCGTCCCACATTACTTGATGTGCCCAGAAACCGTCTTTCGGAATCCGCATGGCATCGACTTCACCGCTGGTTCTGTAATTTACCTCACCGCGATGATGGGTATTGGAATCGGAGAAAATAATATTGACGCCACCTGAACTGACTCTCTTTCCAGTTCCCGGTCTTTCTCGATAATAATCGTACCATCGCACAATATTTTCAATGGCATGTTTGTCCTGATTATGATTGTAAGCTTCGGCAGGATTACCGCGGTATAAAGGCCCATCGCCTTCTTTATGATAGGGAGGAGAAAACTCATCCCAATATTTACGAAGTCCTTCGTCTCTTGAATATTCGGTTGCCCAAAGAGGCTTTCCTGAACTTTTGTTTATGTAGAGCATTTCGCCTCCATATTCTGCTTCACGGCTATCAAGCATTTCGCGGGAACCAATGGCGCGTCCTCCAAAAGGGTCATGGGTATTGCGAAGGCTTTTCATTTCGTGCATATGGGCTTCGCTGATGGCTTCGTTACCGCTTTCATAAAAAATAATACTCGGATTATTTCTGTTGTAAATGATAGCATCCCGCATCAGGTTTACTCTTTGTTTCCAAGTATCACCTTGGGCGTCTTTTTCTGCATCTCCTGCCGGCATTGCTTGCAAGAGCCCAACTCTGTCACAGGATTCGATATCTTGTTTCCAAGGTGTTACATGCATCCATCGAACCAAATTTCCGTTTCCTTCCACAATCATTTTATTACTGAAATCACTGACCCACGCCGGAACAGACATTCCGATTGCAGGCCATTCATTGCTTGTTCTTTGTGCATAACCTTTTAACTGCAATACACGATCGTTTAGCCAAAATTGACCGTCTTTAAAATCAGTTTTTCTGAAACCTGTTCTGGTCACTACTTCATCAGCCGTTTTCCCGTCAATTTTTAAAATCGTTTTTACATTATATAAATAGCCATATCCCCAGCTCCAGAAATTTAGTTTATCAACTAACTGATGCACTTTGATTGTTTGGGTTTCATTAGGTTGAATAAGGATTTTGTCTCCTGAAAATAACGCTTTTTGATGTCCTTCTAAATCTTCTATTACAACTTCAAATGTTGCTGTTTTAGGAGTATCAAATTCATTTTTAATTTGGGATTCAACGTTTACGACGGCACTTTCGGCTTGTGTGTTTATTTGAGAAGGATAAATATATACTCCAGTTGTTTTTAGATGAGAATAAAGCGGTAATGTCTGATATAGTTTTCCAGTAATATGAAGAAATACGTTTTTAGGAATTCCGCCATAGTTTGCATTAAAATTGATATTATTCCATTGATAAGGTGCTCCGGTAGCTTGTTCTTTGTATTTCCAGTCATTATCAATTCGGAGCGCGATGCAGTTTTCCTGTGGGTAAGGTTTAAGCAGGTTTGAAATATCAAATCCAAATGCCATTACGCCATTTTCATGAAGCCCGATTTTTTGTCCGTTTATATAAATCACGCCTGCCTGACGAATGCCTTCAAATTCTATAAAAACTTTATTGTTTTTAATTCCCTTTGGAAGTTTAAATTTTTTGCGGTACCAGACAATTCCTGTAGTAAGATGTTCAATATCTTTTTCAAATGCTTCTTCCTGGTTGTAGGCATGGGGAAGCGTGATATTTTTCCAAGAGTTATCATTAAAAGCAGGTAATTCTGCATTTTTAGAATCACCTGCTTTCAGTTTCCAATCAGAATTGAAATTGTATTTTTCTCTCTTAAATTCCTGAGAAAATAAAGCGGTATTGAATAGAATTAACGCAGTATATAAGAGAGCTTTTTTCATTATTTCATTTTATAAATTTCTGAACCAGCCAGTAAAAAACATCCCAATCCGTAATCTTCAAAATCAGGAATTTTGTCATAAGATAATGGCTGTCCGTCTTTAGGCTCTTTTCCAGTTGACTGTAAAAAACCTAAAAATCCGTTTTCGTGAAGACTTTCTTTTGTAAGGGCATTCCAAGCTTTTTCAATTACAGGAAGATATGTTTCTTTTTTCAAAATGCCTTTGTTTACGCCGTAAGCCATTCCATAAACAAATAATGCAGTTCCAGAAGCTTCTTTTCCTCCAAAATTAGTTGGGTCGTGCAAACTTACATTCCAGAAACCGTCAGGTCTTTGAATAGGAACAAGCGCTGTTGCCATTGCTTTCAAATCTTTCACATATTGCTCTCTGTGTGGCGCGTTTTGAGGAATAATGGTCAATACTTTTGCTAAAGCCGCAATTACCCAGCCATTACCACGGCTCCAATAACAGTCTTCTCCGTTTGGTTCTTTGTACGGAGGGTCAAAATCGGCATCACGCCACCACAAACCGTCTTTTGGATTAAAAAGCCCGTGGTCGCCGTGTTTGTTTCTCGAATACATATACATTTGATACATTTTTTCGAAATAACGATTGTCTTTTTCTAAAACCCCCATTTTCGCAAAAACAGGCATTCCCATCTGGATAGCATCAATCCACGACCAATCATCAAGCTGAGGCGTGTTTAAAAGCATGTTCAGATTAGCTTTTGTATTTTTTAGTTTTTTAGGATCCGGTTCCAGATTGTACAAATCAATATACGTTTGGGCTGCGCAGTAATTATCTGCATTTCGCGTAGTGTTGCCGCCGTTGAATCCCCATTTGTGAAATTCAGACCACGACATAGCATAATCGTAATAAGCCTCTTTTGGGAAAATTTCATGCAGTGCCATTAATCCTTCATAATAAACTCCCCTTGTCCAAATATTACTTGGGCGCTCTTTATTCGTAATAATTGTTTTTCCTGTTTCAGGCCATTTCTGCATAAAATAATCGTTAGCCAAAATCATTTGTTTGAGTACTATTTTTTTATCAAACTGCTGTGCGGTGGCGGTATAGAAAGCTCCAATAGCGAAGATTAAAAGTAATTTTCTCATTTTAGATAGTATTATTTAATAGTTAGTTTAGATGTTAAAGGCGTGATGGTTACGGGGCCTAATAATCCAGAAGGCATTGGGCTCCATTTTGTTGCGTCAAATTTTTTATAATCTTTATCGACCATATTGATTTCATAAAAAATCTTCCATTCTTCCCCTTTTAATTCTTTGTCACGAATTCTGTTGGCAGAAAGATTGGTAACTTGAATCTTAAGAATGTTTTTGCCTGATTTTAATTTTCCAATATTTAATTGATATGGAACAGACCAAGCTGTGCCAATGTATTGATCATTCAGCCAGATTTGTGCGCTTTCGCGGGCATCGCCCAGATTTAGATTCCAAGATTCTGTTTTGGCATTCGGGTTATCAAATTCCAAAGTATAGGTTGCAGAGCCTGAAAAGGCTTCGGCTTCAGGACTTAATTTTGTCCATGATTCCAAATTTGAAATTGTGGCTGGGCTTGGCAGTTTAGGGCCTCCTTTATCAAAAGTAATTTTCCATTTTCCATTTAGAGGAACAGCTTCGGCAGTCGGTTCAAAATAACTCCATTTTTTTTGTGACGCTGTGTTTTCTGTTTTTAGAAAATAAGATTTGCCCGGTTCTATTCTGATTTTGACAAATGTTTTATCACCTGTTTTTTTGACGATGGCATTGCCAAATTCCCTATTTAAAGGATCAAGAATAATAACTTCTTTATTGCTGATTTGCAGCGGAATAAAATCATCAATTGTTTTGGTGGTATGATTGACCAAATAGTATATTTTTTCTCCATCAATAGTTCTTCGAGTATATTTTAAACCTGTATTTACGAGTGTTTCTGGATAAATCTGTATACTTTCCAATGCTGTAAAAATATCCGAAACAGGTTTTATTTCGTTGTTTTCAGCTAAAAGCGATTGTAATTTTTCTTCTTGTTTTTTATAATCATAAAATCCAGGAACAGATTCTGGCAGATTTTCAAAAATAATAGCAGCACCCGCTTTTTTCAATTCGATTAATTTTTGAAGTGTTGCCAAAGGCATTTTCTTGCAAGAAGGAATAATTAAAGATTTAAAAGTTCCTCCCGGCAGGACAATTTTTCCATCAATCACTTTGGCATCAGCTATGAAATTATCTGAAATAAAATCAACGCCATACCCTTTTTTCATCAGCTTGCTGGTCATATCGTAAAATGAGGTTCCGTGCAGCCATTCTGAAAGAGAATGAATTTTGAATTCAAAAAACAAAGTACCTTTTTTGTATTCGTTCCAAGTATCAAAAATTGGAAAATACAATAAGATTTCATTGTCTGATTTTCCCTGTTGCAGCAATGATTGGCAATTGGAGATATAGGAGAATAGGGCAGGAGCATCCTCCCAAATGCTGTTATTGGCATTAAAATTTACAGAAGCATAAAACTGCCAGCCCGGCCAAGCTGCTCTATCCGGAGAGTAAGTAGAACCGTGCAGGAAAATATGATTGATTCCGTTCAGCATCAAATCTTCAGCTTCTGGTTTGCATTGTGACAATGCCGCTTTAAAATGCTCGCGAAGCCAAGTAAATGTTTCAGAAGAAACGAGATTTTTTCCCGAGATATGAGCAGCCGATGAAGAAAATTTCAACATTACAGGATCTGCATCTCCGGGACGAATATCTTCTTTTTCACGTCTAAAGCCTGGAATATCAAAAGGCATCGAACCAAAAGTTTCGCATTCTGGAATATCAGCAGAAGCATACAAATCAATTAAATTTCCAGGAGAACCATGTGCCTGCAGTTTGGTTTTAAAATTTTTAGAATTGGCCCATTTAGTCCAAGGTTTGTCAAATTTATTCAGTAATAAATCACCAATAGTCTGTCGGTAATCGCTTCGAATTCTGTTGCTTATTTCATCGTCGGTTTCATTAAGAAGCAAAGGAAGTTGTTTTTTAAGATCATAACCTCTGAGTTTTAAGAATTCATCAAAAAAAGCAGGAGTGAAATCAGTGCCATATACTTCATAACTGTCATTAAATATAGCCCTGATTTTGCCTTCTCGGCCTTTAAAAGCATTATTAAATGGAACAACATAAGCATTCAGCGCTTCTTCGGAATAATGGTCTAAAGTAAAACCAGCTCCACCCGGAGCGGCTCTTTTTACCTGCTGTCCTGTTTTACCTGTAAAAACAGCATATAACGTATAATCTGTTTTTTTTGCAGTCCATTTTAGTTTATTAGGTTCGGGATTTGGAAGCGAAACTGAACTGCCGTCTAAGCCTTTATCTTTTGATTTTGATTTACTTCCAGCAAGCTGATCTGTGAGATTAATATAAGATCCGTCACTTCCATAAGCTACAACATATAAAAGCGTAGCTGGATTTTTTTCTTTACTGTTTTCTAGTTTGATAATCCTGTCGATTGTTTCGTTCTTTTTTAGAGGATATTTTTCGACGATAAGTTTTGTGGCTGCATATTCAGGTGTAACATGAGAGCCACCATATGGCCATCCTGTACCAAGTACCATATCGACCTGCATATGAAGACTGTCTGCAACGTGAATGGTATAATCGAGCATATCCAGCCATTTTGGAGAAAGATAATCGATGAAGTTTTTTTCCTCTCCTTTAACTCCATAAATCGGAGTAATTTCAACGCCCCCAATTCCCGCTTTATGAAAATCGATTAAGCTTCTCTTTAAATTAGGTTTGTCCACTGCGCTTCCCATCCACCACCATCTTGTCCATGGCTGGTTTATGTTGGAAGATTGAGGCCAAGGAGATTTATCATTTTTCTGGCTAAAAGAAATTAGAGTTATAAAGAGGAAAAATACGATATATGATTTTGGTATTCTCATTTTTTTTGTGGTTGGTCGGTTATAGTGGGTTGATGTTTGTTTTTAGCTCTTTAAAACGTTTTGATCCGTTCTAACTACCTGTAACAATAAAGTAAAAATATTTTTTGTGAATTAAAATGCTATCCTGTAGCATCCTGTTTTTTGAGAATTTAATAAATGTATTATTTACAATTATAGCTTATTATTTTTATAGAATATATTTATTTTAGTTCTATGTATAAATAATATTTCAAAAATATTTTTAATAAATTTTGAATATGGAAATTTTGCTTCTGGAATTGGTCCTTTGCTTGGAAATCAGTGCCTTGACGCCATTTATCTTATTAAAAAAAACACAAAAATAGTATAATGTATTGAGAGTTAGCAGGATACTACAGGATACGGTGCAGGATGCTTCTAGATAAATTTGATTTAACTAATTACTAACCAAATTTAACTTTTTATGAAAAACAAATGGAGTCTATTTGTGGTCTTCTGTATGTGTATATTTATGCATACATTGGGTTACGCACAGAACAAAACGGTCAAAGGTACAATTACCGACGTATCTGGGCTGCCTATTCCGGGAGCCAACGTTATTATCAAAGGAACAAAGCAGGGAACTAGCACTGACTTTGACGGGAAATATTCGATTAGTGCTTCTGCGGGGCAGGTTTTAGTTTTTTCTTCTACAGGTTCAAAAACAGTTGAAAAAACTGTAGGAACTAATTCAGAAATTAATGTGTTACTTACTGACGAAATATCTCAACTTAGTGAGATTGTTGTCGTTGGATATGGAACTCAGAAGAAATCTGATGTCACAGGATCTGTTTCCACTATAAATGCAGAACAATTAATGAATCGACCTGTTTCAAATGCGACTGAAGCTTTACAAGGGAAGATTGCTGGGGTTGATATTACAACAAATGAGCGCCCAGGTAGTCTTGGTACCGTTCGTATTCGTGGTACTCGATCTTTAACTGCAAGTAACGATCCTTTGTACGTTGTTGATGGTGTGCCATTAATGTCTGCCTCTGCCATTGAAACTTTAAATCCAAGAGATATTGAATCGATGGACATTCTTAAAGATGCTTCGGCAACTGCTATTTATGGATCTCGTGGTGCAAATGGAGTTATCATTGTAACTACTAAACAAGGAAAAGCAGGCAGGTTTACTTTAAATTATGCTGGTACAGTAACCACTTCTGAAATTGTTGACAGGTCGCCATCAATGAGTGCGTCTGACTTTATTACTTTCAGACGTTGGGCTGCATACAATCTTGATCCAACTAAATATGCTAATCCAGCAACGCCTACTTATGATAATGATAAACTAATTTTTGACAGTGCATTAGATGGTCAAACCTCTAGAGATAATGTACTAAAAGGATGGGCAAGCGGTTCTTGGGATGCTTCAAAAGTAACCAATACAGACTGGACAGATTATGTAACTCAGGGAGGAGTTAGCACAGAGCATGTTATTAGTGCCAGTGGTGGTTCTGAAAAAGTTAATACTTATGGTTCTGTTGGTTATTTAGATAATCAAGGTACTCAAAAAGGGCAATGGTACAAACGTTATACTGCGAAACTGACCTCAAATATTACTCCAGTGGATTGGTTTAAAATGAATGCTTCTTTTAACGTTTCGTGGAGTGAACAGGATTATGGAATGTCAACTTTAAGCGCAAGAAGCGGTACTGCTCCAGATGCCATTTATGGTGCAGCGAAACAAATTTACAATATTGCTGTTCCTTATGATGCAAATGGTAATTTGATCATTAACCCAGGTGGAGAATCAGGAGTTTATACTGTTATGGATGAGTGGAATAAAAGCACACAGCAATCTCAGACTATGCGTATTTTGGCTAATTTTTCTGCTAGTTTAGACTTCGGTAAAATGACAAAATCGTTAGAGGGACTTACTTATAAAATAAATTTTGGGCCTGATTTTCGTCACTGGAGAGAAGGAGCTTACATTGACGGCACATCATCATTAAAAGTGAATTCAAATGGTAGCGCTGGTGTTAATTATGCCCGCCTTCAAAACCGTCGTGATTTATCATGGACAGTAGACAATATCATTAACTATGACCGCACATTTGCCGCTAAACATAAAGTTGGTCTAACTTTATTACAAACAGCATCATCTTGGAATATAGAAAACTCTTCAATGAGTGCTAATAATATTCCTAAACCTTCATTTTTATGGAATGCAATGGGATCAGTAGATGCTACAAATGCAGCTAACAATGCTCGTATGAGTTCAGGACTTACTGAACGTGGTATTAGCTCTTATATGATTCGTACCAATTATGGTTACGATAATCGCTATTTATTGACAGTTTCGGGACGTTGGGATGGTGTTACGCAGTTATCTGAAGGACATAAATGGGATTTTTTCCCTTCAGCTGCATTAGCATGGCGTATCAATAATGAAAAATTCTTAAAAGATGTGGCATGGATTGAAAACCTAAAACTTCGTTTAGGTGTTGGTACTTCTGGTAACTCTTCTGTTGATCCTTATGGAACTTTAGGAAACATCAGTCAAATATTCCTTCCTTTTAATGGTCAGAGCAATGCAATAGGTTTTACAACAAATGAACCTTATTATACTTCTACTCAAACAGGAATGCCTAATAAAAACCTAGGTTGGGAAAAAACAACACAGTACAATCTTGGTCTTGATTTTAGCTTCTTAAAAAACAGAATCAGCGGAACTGTTGATGTTTATAAATCGGATACTAAAGATTTATTGTTACAAGTTGATATCCCGCCAGTATCAGGTTATCCATACATTGTTTCTAATATTGGTCAGACAAAAAATCATGGAGTTGAAGTAACGCTTAATCTTATCCCAGTACAAACGGCAAGCGGATTTACATGGGAAACGAATTTAAACGGTGCGTGGCAAAAAGACCAAATTGTTAGTTTGGCAAATGGCGCACAAGACATGGTAAGCAACTCATGGTTTATTGGTCAGTCTATTGCGGTTCGTTATGGATATGATAATCAAGGAATCTGGCAGAATACGCCCGAAGACCTAGCTGAAATGGCGAAATGGAATGCTAATGGTTACAAATTTACGCCAGGAAACGTAAGACCTAAAGATCAGAATGGTGATTATAAAATGGATGGTACTGACCGCGTAGTTGTAGGGAACAGTAATCCTAACTGGACAATGGGATGGAATAATAACTTTACTTATAAAGGATTTGATTTAGGAATAAATCTTTATGGACGTATGGGATACACAGCTTCTTTAGGAGGTGAAGCTTTAACTGCTCATGCTAATCAACGTGAAACCGATTACTGGACTCCTGATAATCCAAATGCTGAATTTCAAAAACCAATTTTGGGTCAGGCAACTTCAGGTTCTGCAGATGCTTTTTCTGGACTTCTTGGTTTTCAAAAAGCAGCATTCGTAAAAATTCGTAATATTTCTTTGGGTTATAATCTATCTAAAGATTTTGCAAATAAAATTGGGTTGGCAAATATGAAGTTTTATGTTCAGGCAGTTAATCCAGGAAGTATTTACCAGTCATTAGATTGGTATGATTTTGACACTAATAGAACGTATTTCAATCGCAGTTTTGTTATGGGCGTTGAAGTTGGGTTTTAATGAATTGTGGCAAATTGAAGTATAACATTAAATGTGAAAAAATGAATAATTTAAAAAATATAGGAATCGGTCTTTTATTAATGACAGGGATGTTTTTTGCTTCTTGTTCGGAAGACTTTCTTGACGAAGAACAAACAAATGCATATTCAACAGCTTATTTTGATACACCTGAAGGTCTTCAAGCGTTAACGGTGTCGCTTTATGGAAATATTCGCTGGCATTTTGGTTTTGAATGGTCTTATGGAAATACATTGTACGGTACTGATGAGTTTACCAATGCAAATGACCTTACCAACGAAATGTGGAATACCTATGATAATCGTTTTGGACCAGTAGGAGCATCAACTGCAACGGGAGCAGCCAATGGAAATGCGACGAATCCAAATGCACTTTGGGATGAAATGTATTATGGTATTGCATCTTGTAATACAATCATAGCTAAAGCAGAAACTGTAATTTCGGACTTAAAAATCAGAAACCGCTGCTTAGCTCATGCTTATTTTTTAAGAGGATATAATTATTACAGACTTGTTGCGCAATATGGAGGTGTTGTACTACAGACAAAACCTATTGAAGGAGTTGTCCGTAACTACGAGCGTGCTACAGAAGAGAAATGCTGGGAACAGGTAATTTCTGATTTTCGTAATGCTTACACTCTTTTTGAAGGTGAAGTTTTTACTTATGGAAAGGGGATTACATGGACAAAAGCAACTGCTGCACATTTCCTTGCAAAAGCTTTGCTGTTCCGTTCGTCTGAACGTAACGATCTTTGGAATGGTGCTTACAAAGATGCCGATCTTAAAGAAGCAATCGATGCTTGTTCTTATGCAATTACAGCACGTGGACCACTAACGCCTAATTATAGTGATTTATATGCAAACTGGACGGGAATTGACTGTCCGAATGAGCAGTTAAATGAAATTCTGATGGCCGCAGGTCACAATGGAGATGCGGCAACAGTTGGCCGTTTCGGAAACCGTACTTATAGCTATTTTGCTCCTCAATTTTCAAGTTTTTCTGGAGGATGGGTGAGACGTGGTGTTTGGATTGGAAGCATGGACTTTCAGCGTTGTCGTCCAACAGAATATACATACGGAATTTTTGATCACGTAAATGATGCGCGCATGTGGAAAACTTTTAGAACTGTGTATGGTGCTAATACTGTAGTGGCTCCTAATCCATCAGGAGTAAAAGTTGGAGATCCTGGTATTGTAATGATCTTGAATACTAAAAATGACAATACTTATAATAGTGCTAAATTTGGTGCTAGTGTACAAGCGCCAACTTGGACAGATGTTAATGGTCGTCTTCCAGAATGGAATACTGGGGCGAGACAAACTGCTACTTCTGGGACTTTAGCAGTTAAAAAGGGACAATTTGTACCTAACTCTTCAGTATTATACCAAAATGGAGTTTATGTAGCACCTACATTTAAAAACCAGCCAATTTGTAACTTCTTTGCAGGTATTAATAAAACAGAATGTGGATCTCGTACTGCTGAAAGAGGTGATTCACACCGTGATGTAATTATGGCTCGTCTTGCAGAAACTTATTTAGTACGTGCAGAATGTTATGCCCGTCTTGGCCAGTATGGAAATGCGATGCAGGATATCAACGTAGTGAGAGTGAGAGCCCAATGGAAAGCAGGAGAAAATAGATCTTATTATAATGACGGTTCTCAAGCATTTAAAGTAAATCCTTTAAATACGGGAAGTTCAGCTACAAACTTTACTGCTTCGAATTTGGATATGAATACGTACTATTTATCTAATCCAACACTTGCGGTTACAACTGCCGCTTCAGATCTAAGATTAACATCATTTCCGGGTAATTTGCCGGCTGAAGACGAGGCAGTTATGGTTAAAGTAGGAGCTGCAACTGATAAAGAACGCGCTATAAACTTTATTCTTAATGAGTCTACTCGTGAGCTTTTAGGAGAATGGCAGCGTTGGGAAACCCTTTCTCGTACAGGAATGTTGATCAAACGTGCGAAAGCATTTAATGCTGAGGCTGCACCTAATATTACAGTTAACAAACATGAACTTCGTCCAATTCCTCAAACGTTTATTGATGGATTGTTAAATGACGATGGTTCAAACCTGTCGAGTGCACAAAAAGCAGCGTGGCAGAACCCAGGATATTAATACCTTTTTACTTTTTGTTTTTGAAGAAAGAAATCGTCTCATTTGAGACGATTTTTTTTGAATTTTTTGTGGTAAGTAAATAGCATTATTTAAGCACATTTATCACACAGGGCACTACAGGATGCTAATGACAATTTGATGTCATATTTTTATTATTTTAGGATTAAAATTATATAACTAATGATTTATTCGGTAAAAAATTTTCTATTATTTATTTTTTTTGGACTGGGAGTTACTTTGAGAGCACAAGTGAAACTGCCAGATTTGGTAGGGGATAATATGGTCTTACAGCAAAATTCAAAAGTTAATTTATGGGGATGGGCTTCTCCAAACGAAAAAATAAATATTACCCTAGGGTGGCAGCAGAATGCAATAGAAGTTACAACTAATGCTGATGGCAGATGGAAAGCAGCTGTTGAAACGCCTCAGGGAAGTGAAAAAAGTTATGAAATCACAATTGAAGCTTCAAATAAAATCACTTTAAAAAACATATTGATTGGAGAAGTCTGGGTTTGTTCAGGACAATCAAATATGTACTTTCCTGTTGGAAAAGAAGAAGGCACTTGGAAAACAGGTGTCAAAAACTATGAAGAAGAAGTTCAAAAGGCCAATTTTCCATCCATTAGATTATTTACTGTTCCAACCAAAGCTTCTCAAAAACCTTTAGATGATGTTAGCGCAAACTGGAAAGAATGTTCTCCTCTATCAATCAAAACATTTTCTGCTGTGGCTTATTTTTTTGGACGTGATTTGTACCAAAATTTGAAAGTCCCAATAGGATTAATTTCTTCTTCATGGGGAGGAACAAAAGCTGAATCTTGGACTTCGCAAAAGGTTTTGGAAGAAAATCCAGAATTTTTGGGAATATTAGAAAATGATGCTAAAAACGAAAAATCATTTCAAGAGAAACTAGAAAAGTATTACGCAGATTTAAAAACGGAAAGAATTTCAACCAATAACGATTTAACCAAGACGGAGCTAAAAAAACCGAAAAAAGAGGAGAACAAAACTTCTTATGTATTGTACAATGCCATGCTGCATCCTTTAATAAATTATACGATAAAAGGGGTAATCTGGTATCAGGGCGAAAGTAATGCTGAAAAAGCATTTTTGTACAGAAGTCTTTTTCCAGCTATGATAAAAAACTGGAGAAGCGATTGGAATCAGGGAGATTTTCCATTTTATTTTGTTCAGATCGCGCCACACAAAGGTCAGAATCCTGATATAAGAGAAGCACAATTATTGGTTTCAAAATCGGTAGCAAATACCGGAATGGTTGTGACTACAGATGTCGGAGATGAAAACAACATTCATCCTATTGACAAGCAAACCGTTGGTTATCGTTTGGCTTTACTGGCAAGATCTAAAACATATAATGAAAAGAAATTGGTTTATTCGGGACCAGTTTACAATCATATGAAAATCAAAAAACAGAAAATTCAGTTGTTTTTTGATGAGGTGGAAAACGGATTTAAAAAGACAGATGATTTAAGAGAATTTGAAGTTGCAGGAAGTGATCAGATTTTTTATCCCGCTGATGCAAAAATTGAAGGCAAGACCATTATCGTTTCTTCATCAAAAGTAAAAAATCCGGAAGCGGTACGTTTTGCATGGAAAGCTGTTCCGAATCCAAATTTATTTAATGCCGAAAATCTTCCAGCATCTCCTTTTAGGACTGATGATTGGAAAAGTAAACTAAACAATAATCAAAGTAAATAATCTGCAAAATCTGCGGAATCTGCGAGAGAAATTTTTAAACAAAATGGAATGAAATTAAACTCAAAATATCTTTTCTTAAACCTTGTTGTTGTATTTTTCAGCATGACATTGAATGCGCAAGAAGAAGCAAAAAAAGATTTGAAACATATTGCGCCAAAACCACTTTACCGAGATCCCATTTTTGACGGTGCTGCCGATCCTACTATTATCTGGAACAAAAAAGAAAAACTTTGGTTTATGTTTTATACCAACAGAAGAGCAAATGATGCTGCAGCTAAGGGAATAACATGGGTTCATGGCACTAAAATTGGAATTGCAGTATCAAAAGATGGTGCAAAATGGAGCTACAAAGACACTTGCAGCATCAATTATAAACTTAAAGATATAACGTACTGGGCTCCAGATGTAATTGAATACAAAAATAAATACCATATGTATTTAACGATTGTTCCAGGAATATTTAATGATTGGTATCATCCACGTTCAATAATTCATCTTACTAGCAGTAATTTGATGGATTGGAAATTTGAATCAGAACTAAAACTGGCTTCTGACCGATGCATTGATGCTTCAGTTTTTAGATTGCCAAACGGAACATGGAGAATGTTCTATAATAATGAAAATGATGGAAAATCAATTTATTATGCAGACAGTAATGATTTGTACAATTGGAAAGACAGCGGTACAAAAATTATAAAAGACCGTGGCGAAGGGCCAAAAGTTTTTGTATGGAAGGGAAAAAACTGGATGATTTCTGATTCTTGGAGAGGACTGAATGTGTATTCTTCAGAAGATTTTTTAAACTGGAACCGTCAGGATAAAAATATACTGCAGCTTCCTGGAAGTGGCCAAGATGATAAAGTAATTGGAGGGCATGCAGATGTTGTGGTAAATGATGGAAAAGCGTATGTTTTTTATTTCACTCATCCAGGAAGAACTCCCGAAAACAAAGGAGTTGACAACTATGAAACCAAAAGAAGCTCTATACAAGTGGCAGAGCTTGAATATCATAACGGAGAAATCAACTGTAATCGTGACAAATCAGTTCAAATCAATTTAAAACATTAGAAAATGGAAAATAAAAGTACCATTCGGAATGCTTTCAAAATGAAATTAAAACCAGGTTTTGAAGCAGAATATAAAAAAAGACATGACGAAATCTGGCCAGAATTACAGATTTTATTGTCTGAAACGGGAATACAGGATTACAGTATTTTTTTAGATGAAGAAACACTGATTTTATTTGCAGTTCAAAAAATCAGTCCCGATTTTGATGAAAAGCATCTGCCGAACCATCCATTAGTAAAAAAATGGTGGGCTTATATGGCTGATATAATGGATACCAATCCAGATAATTCTCCGATTGCCATTCCGTTAAAAGAAGTTTTTCATTTAGATTAAAAAATAATTTTATAACTTCTTCGCTTTCAATGACAATAGACCACTTTGGGAAACCAAAATTGTTATTGCAGCGTTAAATTGAATCTTATTAACCAAAAAATACTAACTATGAACCATTCATCTGTAAAAATACTTGCCTTAATCGCATTTGGTTTTTTTGCTTCCGCGAATGCGCAGACAAATGATGTAACCACACCTTTGCATGCCATGCAGCCGGATTATGTAACGCCTTATGTTGTTCCAGAAAAAAATAATATTGAGGCGGTTTTAAATGGGGTATATAATTTCCTTGAAGAAAATACCGCTTCAAAAGTTCTCAATGCAAGTGATAATTCAGAAGTAAAAGATTTCAAAAAAGCAAAAGGAAAACTTGTTTTTTCTCCAGGCTCTTTCAGGCTTACAAGTTACGAATGGGGCGTTACTTATGCCGGAATGCTTTTGGCAGCTGAAGCAACAGGAAAAAAAGAATATGCAGATTATGCCAATAAGAGAATTAAATTAATAGCAGATCTTGTTGAAAATTTTAAAAGCGAAAATGTACAAGATTCGCCAATTCGAACCGTTTTAAAGCCACATGCATTAGACGATGCTGGAGCGCTTTGTGCTGCTTTCATCAAAGCAAAAAAAGCAGGACTAAATGCAAATGTTGATCCGGTAATAAATAACTTCATTAAATACATAAGCGAAAAAGAATATCGTCTAAAAGATGGAACTCTGGCTAGAAACAGACCGCAAAATAATACACTTTGGCTGGACGATATGTTTATGAGTGTTCCAGCTTTAGCACAAATGGGGAGTTATACAGGAGAAAAAAAATATTTTGATGATGCTGTAAAACAAGTCAATCAGTTTTCAGAAAGAATGTTTAATAGCCAGAAGGGAATTTATATGCACGGCTGGGTAGAGTCAATGCAAACACACCCCGAGTTTCATTGGGCGAGAGCAAATGGATGGGCAGTGATGACCATGGTAGAATTATTGGAAGTACTTCCAAAAAATCATCCTGGATATCCTCAGGTTCTAGCGCAGCTTCAAAAGCATATTGCCGGACTTATGCAGTATCAAGACGGAACAGGTTTCTGGCATCAATTGCTGGATCGAAACGATTCTTATCTTGAAACTTCGGCAACTGCCATTTATACGTATTCTATTGCAAGAGCAATCAACCGAGGATATGTAGATAAATTGGCCTATGCACCTGCAGTTTTATTAGCATGGAATGCTGTAGCTTCCAAAGTAAATGAAAAAGGTCAGGTAGAAGGAACCTGCGTAGGAACTGGAATGGCATTTGATCCCGCTTTTTATTATTATCGTCCTATAAACTTATTTGCGGCACACGGTTATGGGCCGATTTTATTGGCTGGAGCCGAAATAATAACACTTTTAAAAAATAATCAATTTGAAATGAATGACAGTTCTATTCAGTTGAAAATTAAGGGATAGAGAGTTATAAGTTATAGTTAAAGGTTATGCGGTATGTCTTTCGCAGTTTATCGTTCTGATTTTTAAAACATAACTATAGTTTCAATTATGGGAAAGTTAATCAAAAGCAAACGGATGAAATTCAAATCAATCTCAATTATATTTTTACTTTTTTTCTCGATGACAGCTTTTAGTCAGATTGGAAAACGCTTCCCATCTGAGAGAAAGATAATCAAAGATCCTGTAACGGGTGTTGATTTAATCTTTTTAACTACGAAATCGGCAGGTGATTCGAAAACATATCCAACTCATCCACAATGGACAGCAGATGGCGAATGGCTTATTTTTAGAACAAAAAGGGCTAATGGCGATGCAGTTGCAGTAAACGAAAAGTCAGGTGTGATGGTTCAGGTTACAGAAGGCGGTTACAGCGGTACTTTGTGTATGGCGCAAAAATCGATGAAATTGTATTATATGCGCAAAGGCGAAGAAAATACAATGCAAATTGTAGAAGTAAATCTGGAAAACGTTTTTAAGGATAGTCAAACAGGAAAAATGAAAGCTGTTGAGGCTTATGAACGTATCTGCGGGATAACACCTTCAGAAATGGGTGCTTCTGGCGATATGGCTTTGGATGCTGATGAAGATCGTGTGTATTTTAGAATTGGAAGAGAAGAAGCAGCTAAACATTTAGATCCGAATGTTAAACTTGAAAAAAACTACGGTCCTAGAAATATGGGTGCCGGTCCTGGAGGTATTGGCAGTATGAATATAAAAACGGGAGAGTTGAAACATGTAGTTTCGGTGCCGTTTCAGGTGGGGCATATTCAATCGAATATCTGGAATCCGGGAGAACTTGTTTTCTGCTGGGAAACTGGCGGTAAATCGCCTCAGCGCACTTGGACGGTTATGGCAGATGGAACAGGCTTAAGGCCTTTGTATCCTGAATCAGATTATGAATGGGTAACTCACGAAGCGGTAATTTCTAAAGATGAGGTGGCAATGGCCATTATGGGACACCGAAAAATTGATATTCAAAAAGAAACTCCAGTTGAAGTTACTGAAAGTTCGGAAATCAGAAATCCCGAGAATCCCGGACAGGAAAGCAATTGGGGAAATTCGGGAACTCGAGAAAAACCAACAGGTCTAGCGATTGTAAATTTGAGAACCCGAGAAATGATTATTGCTGGACAAACCAAAAGTGGCAGCGGGTTATGGCATGTACACGGTTCTGCTGACGGAAGATGGGCTGTTGGAGATGATTTCTCGAGAAGTTTATATCTGATTGATCGTAAAACCAACGAAATGATAATGCTGACGACAGGTCATAAACAAACTGCTGCAGATCATGTGCATCCGACTTTTAACAGAGATGGAACTAAAATTCAAATCCAGTCGGCTATGCTTTCTGAGGATAACAGAACTTTGAATATCTGTATCGTAAATGTGCCTAAAGAATGGCTGAAGAGGAAATAAACTTATAAAAATTCCAAATTTTAAATCCAACTCAAAATATATAAACAATGAAAAAAACAGTATTCTGGATTATTTTCTTTAGCAACATCATTATTTCTTCTGCTCAAAAGTTGGAGAGAATGGATGCTGTTTATTCTGGAGTACCATGGTTTGATCAAAACGGAAATATCGTTAGTGCACACGGCGCTTGTATTGTAAAAGAAAAAGAGACGTTTTATCTTTTTGGAGAAGCTCATTCTGATGACAGTAATGCATTTGCAGGATTTAATTGTTATTCGTCTAAAGATCTTTATAATTGGAAGTTTGAAAGTGTGGCTTTGCCGTTGCAGAAAGAAGGAAAATTAGGTCCTAATCGTGTCGGAGAAAGAGTAAAAGTGATGAAATGTCCGAAGACAGCTGAGTATGTAATGTATATGCATGCCGATTCTTTAACCTATAAAGATCAGTTTGTAGGTTACGCAGTTTCAAAAAATATAGAAGGACCGTATACATTTAAAGGATCACTTTTGTTTGAAGGAAAACCGATCAAAAAATGGGATATGGGAACTTTTCAGGACGATGATGGTTCGGGATATGTTTTAATTCATGGAGGCGAAATTTACAAATTGAGTGATGATTATAAGTCGGTTACAGAAAAAGTAAACGAAAACATAACAACAGGTTTTGAATCGCCAACCATGCTTAAAAAAGACAATCTGTATTATTTTATTGGCTCGCATCTAACCAGCTGGGAACGAAATGACAATTATTATTACACTTCAAATTCAATTAAAGGCCCATGGGAATCTCGTGGTTTAATTGCTCCCGAAGGAACATTGACATGGAATTCCCAATCAACTTTTGTTTTGCCTGTTAAGGGAACAAAAACAACAAGTTATATATTTATGGGAGACCGCTGGTCTTTTCCAAAACAAGCCTCTTCGGCAACTTATGTTTGGCAGCCGCTTACTATTTCTGGAACTTCTTTAAAAATTCCAGAGTATCAGGAAAGTTGGCAGATTGATTTACAGACTGGAATTGTGTCTGTACCCAAAAATGCAGACAAAATCTTAAAAAACACAGATTTAAAAATTAAATTTTCTGGCAATTGGAATCATGCTGTTAAAGAGAATAGGATTTCAGAAAGCAAATCAGATGATAAAAATGCTTCATTTTCAATACAATTTAAAGGACAGCAAATTGGCTTTTCGAGTTTTGTTGGCAGTGAAAATGGTTATGCCAAAGTTGTTTTGACAGATAAAGAAGGAAAAAACGTTACTAGCGCAATTGTTGATATGTATAGCAAAAGTGCAATTGAAACAACAGTTTACAAATCTCCAGTCTTAAAAAAAGGCAATTATGTCTTAACTGTTTATGGAACTGGAGAAAGACCAAATTGGTCAGACAAAAGAAAATCAAATTACGGTAGTACAGGAAATTATATTTCTGTAACACAAATTGCCATTAGATAATAAAACAAAAAAATAAAATAAAGCATAATGAAAAAGTTTTTCACTTTAGTTTTTTGCATTTTAGGGATTGTTCAAAATGCATCTTCACAAAAATACAGCAATGATAAATTTCCCGATGGAAGCGAAATCACGCCATGGTTTAAGGATTATACCAAACTGGAGCTTAAAAGTCTAGGTAAGCAATATAAAATTACAGACCATGGAGTGGGAACTGACAGCACTAAAATACAAACAGTTGCCATTCAGAAGGTAATTGACAAAGCAGCAGCAAACGGTGGTGGTGTAATTGTAATTCCAAAAGGTGTTTTCTTGAGTGGCGCTTTGTTTTTTAAACCTAAAACTAAGCTGTATGTTAGCGAAGGCGGTGTATTGAAAGGCTCTGATAATATAGCTGATTTTCCGATTATGGCTTCCAGAATGGAAGGACAGAATCTAGATTATTTCCCGGCTGTAGTCAATGCTTACGGAGTAGATAATTTTTCAATTTCTGGAAAAGGAACGATTAACGGAAATGGCAAAAAATACTGGGATGCTTTTTGGGCGCGTCGTAAAGAAAATCCAAAATGCACCAATCTGGAAGTTTCGAGACCTAGATTAGTATTTGTATGGAATTCAAATAATGTGCAGTTTCAGGATGTGAAATTAATTAATTCTGGTTTTTGGACGAATCACTTTTACAAATGTAATAGTGTTAAACTGCTCGATTTGTATATTTTTTCTCCGCATCTTAAAGACAAGGCACCAAGTACCGATGCAATTGATGTAGATATCTGCACCAATGTTTTAGTAAAAGGTTGTTATATGTCGGTTAATGATGATGCTGTTGCGCTTAAAGGCGGAAAAGGCCCTTATGCAGACCAAGATCCAAACAATGGAGCAAACAAGAATATTATTATTGAAGACTGTAATTTCGGTTTCTGCCATTCCGCTTTGACCAACGGAAGTGAAGCGATACACAATAGAAATATAGTTATGCGAAATTGTAAAATTGACGGCGCTTCAAGATTATTGTGGCTGAAAATGAGACCTGACACACCGCAACGTTACGAATATATCAGAGTTGAAGATATTAAAGGAGAAGCAAAAACGGGATTGGCAGTTTTTGCCTGGAAACAATTCTTTGATTTGAAAGGACGCCCAGATATTCCGCTTTCGTACGGCGATAATGTAACTATGAAAAACATCGAATTGAAATGCGATACTTTTTACGGAGTAGAAAATGATCCAAATGTTCGCTTGTCTAATTTTACTTTCGAAAATCTGAATATAGAATCAGTAAAAACAAATATTGATAAGAGTTTGATAAATGGTGTGACTTTCAAAAATGTTTATTTGAATAAGGAACTTGTGAATTAAGGTTTTAAGATGCTAAGCCTCTAAGATACTAAGGTTTAAAATTGAAGAAATCTAAAGTGTGAGAGATAAGGTTCGATTTTACAAGATTTAAACCTAAATCTTTAAAAATTAAATTGAGTTGCCTCCAGCTTTAGCTGGAGGTATTGAACATGCAATGCCAGAATGGCTTTAGCCAAATAATGAGTTTCCTAAAAAATAACTTTGCGCCTTAGTACCTTCGTGGCAAAAACAACAACAATAATGATGAAAAAAATACTGCTATTAATTTTCTCAATTTTATCTATAAATGTCTTTTCTCAAAATAAAAATGCGACTGAGTTTTTAATTGCAAATTCCAATCATGCGATAAATATTTTCATTGATAAAAATACCGATTCACTAATTGTTTGGGCAGTTAATGAACTGGCAGATGATATTAAGGAAATAACAGGAAAACGTCCCGAAATTGTTACTGTAAATGCTATTTCAAAAAAAGGAATTTATGTTGGTCAGGTTTCTTCGAAATTATTTCAATCCAAAAACAATCAAAAAGAATTAGGAAATCAGTGGGAAAAATTTTCAATTAAAAAAGAAAAAGATAATCTTCTGATTGTTGGTTCAGATGTTAGAGGAACTGTTTATGCAGTTTTTGAAATTGCCGAACGTCTCGGAATTTCTCCGTGGAAATGGTGGGCAGATGTTCATCCGTTAAAAAAAGAAAATCTTTCGTTGTATCTTCCATCAAAAGGAATTGTTGAAGCTCCATCTGTACAATATCGAGGTATTTTTCTAAATGACGAAGACTGGGGATTACAACCTTGGGCAGCTAAAACTTTTGAGCCAGAAACAGGAGATATCGGCCCTAAAACCTATGAGAAAATTTTTCAGTTACTCCTGCGTCTAAAAGCGAATACAATTTGGCCTGCTATGCATCCGTCTACAAGAGGTTTTTTTACCCTTTCAGGGAATAAGGAAATGGCACAGCAATATCGAATTGTGATTGGTTCTTCTCATGCCGAACCGATGCTGAGAAACAATGTTGACGAATGGAAACCGAAAATTTATGGCGATTACAACTATTTTACGAATAAATCTCAGGTCGATAAATATTGGCAGGAGCGATTGGATGAATTAAAATCGGCTCAAAATGAAACAATTATGACCTTAGGAATGCGTGGTGTTCATGACAGTAAAATGGAAGGCGCAAAAGATTTAAAGGAATCGATTGCAATGGTGGAAAAGATTATTTTAAACCAGCGTGAGATGCTTTCAAACACTTTTAAAAAACCGCTTTCAGCCATTCCACAGGCTTTTGTTCCATATAAGGAAGTACTGGAATTATATGATAACGGACTCAAAGTTCCAGACGATATAACGCTTGTTTGGCCCGATGATAATTATGGTTACATTCGTCGTTTGAGCAGTCTAGAAGAACAAAAGCGAACAGGAGGAAGTGGCGTGTATTATCACATTAGTTATTGGGGACGTCCTCATGATTATCTTTGGCTGAGCACCACACAGCCGGGTTTGATTTGGTACGAAATGACAAAAGCCTATCAAAATGGAGCAAAAAAAATGTGGATAGTCAATGTTGGAGACATCAAGCCAGCAGAATACGATACCGAATTTTTTCTAGATTTGGCATGGAATATCAATAGCATCAAATCGGATGGAATTGATGAATATCTGAAAAACTGGACGGCAAGAGAATTTTCTGCTGCAGTAAGTCAAGAGTCGGCATTGATTATGAAAGAATATTACCGTTTGGCAATGCTCAGAAAGCCTGAATATATGGGATGGAGCCAGACGGAGCCAACAACTCCTGTTAAATTTTCTGATTTTTCTGAAGAAGAATCCTTAAACCGAATAAAAGCTTATGAAAATCTAGTCCAAAAAATAGACGAACTGGAAAAGCTTATTCCCGAAGAAAGAAAAGACGCATGGTTTCAATTGATGGTTTATCCTGTTAAAGGTGCTGCTTATATGAATTACAAATTTTTGTATTGGAATTTAGCAGCTACGGTTTCAGATGTAACTCAAAAAGAAAAGTATAATACTTTGGCCACTCAGGCTTTTGAGAAAATTCAGGAATTGACCAGTTTTTATAATGAAAAAGTAAGCAATGGTAAGTGGAATTATATGATGTCAATGCAACCAAGAAAACTGCCCGTTTTTGAAGCAGTTAAAAAGACTGAAAATCCTATGGAAAAGTCAGTAAAAACAACAGATAGAATTTACATTCAAGCAAATCAATTTATTTCTAAAAATGACACAGAAAATTATCAATGGAAAACAATTCAAGGTTTAGGATATAGTAATAATGCAGTGACTTTATTTCCGTTTACGCAGCGTTATTTTAAAAATGAAAAACCGTCTGTTTCTTATGAATTTGAAATTGGAAAATCAGGCGATTATGAAATTGAAGTACGTCTGCTTCCAACACATTCCAATAATTTTGACCATGAAATCGGAATTCAAGTAGACGGAAAAGGCACGGAATTCTTTAAAATAAATACCAAAGACCGGGATAAAACCTGGAAAGAAAATGTGCTTAGAAACAGTGCAATTGTAAAAATTCCAGCCTCAAATCTTTCAAAAGGAAAGCATATCGTTATGATTGAAGTCAATCAAACTGGAATTGTACTCGACCAATTAGCAGTTTACTTAGCTGCCGAAGGAGGAACTTATGAAATTCCGTTGAGATAAAATTGATTGGCCTAAAAAGTAGTTTGAAACTACTTGTTTTTTATGTTTCGCTTTAGCTTATAAAAAAAAATATAACCACAAATTACACAAATTTTCGCAAATTAATTTGCGGAAATTTGTGCAATTTGTGGCTAAAAATAAGTTTTCTAATCTTGAGTATTCAAGTCCATAACTGCTTTATTTAGTAATTTCAATATAATCCCTCAAATTACAGTTTTTTAATTTTTGAATGCTTTCAGCCACAGTAAGTGCATTAAACTGTGCACCTTCCAAACCGGTATGCGTATGGTCTTTTGGGAAAAAAGCTTTTACTTTTTCTTTTCCGAGTAACTCATATTTTTGCGCCACAATTTCATTTAAATCAATATAAAGAACATCTTGTTTTTCTGCCGCAATTTTCGACCAATTGCCATAAGTATCAGTTCTTCGCTCTACTTTATCATTTGGCCATTCATTACGTGGAGTCTGGCTCAAGACTATCGGAATTGCACCTTTTTCTTTGGCTTCGCGAATGAATTTCTCCATATACCAGCCAAAAGTATGAACAATCTCTTTAGTTCCGTCTGGACGGGTAACTTCCTGTGTTTCTTCGCCGTTTCCTTTCAAAGAACCTCTGAATTTTTCTTTATCAATATCGCCAGCATCATTATGTCCAAACTGAATCAGGATGAAATTTCCAGATTTCAGCTGGTTTTTGACTTCATTCCATAAACCTTCATAATCAAAAGTTCTGGTGCTTCTGCCGCCACGTGCTTTGTTGATAACTTCAATTCTGGTCGTATCGCAATATTGAGGAAATGGAACTCCCCAGCCAACGGCATCAGGATTATTGTTGTTATTTGCCATAGTAGAATCGCCTATCAGAAAGACTTTTTTCTTGGCAGGAAGTACAATTTTTGGATGGTCTAAAATGTATTTTTTTAGAGAATTTTTACTGTTTTTCAATTCATCAATAATAACAGAAGCCGAAAACACAGCTCCTTTTGCCGAGGTATGTGTATGGTCTTTTTTATAGAAATAAGTGCCGGTAACTTTTGTTTCGCCAAATTTTTCCATTTCAAGAGCCATTTTTTCGTTCAGGTTGATAAAAGTTACCTTTTCCTTTTCCGCAATCTGTTTGGCCCATAATCCGTATGATGTGTCATTTCGAGGTACTTTTCCATTCTGCCAGTCATTGCGCGGAATTGGAGAGCAAATAATCGGAATGGCACCTTTTGATTTCGCTTCACGAACTACCTTCTGAATATACCAGCCGTAAGTATGTACAATTTCGTGTTTTTTGGTTAAGATATTGTCGATTTCTTGGGTTTCAGAACCAATTCCTTTAATGGTGCCTCTTGCGCGGAGACTGTCATTTACAGGGCCATTGTCATTGTGTCCAAACTGAATCAGAACATAATCTCCTTTTTTTAGTTTATTTAAAACCGCTGTCCACAATCCTTTATCCTGAAACGTACGGCTGCTGGTGCCTCCCAAAGCATGGTTTTCAATCTTGATTTTTGTCGTATCGAGATATTGCCCAATGAAATCTCCCCAACCCCAAAGACCTCCGGCTCCATCTCCTTTTCCATTTTTTACAGTCGAATCTCCAACCATAAAAAGAGTAGGTCTGTTGTCTTGTTTTGATGTAAAATTGAAAAATAATACAGCCAAAAGTAATGCAGTAAGTATTTTAAATAATTTCATGTTTTGAATTATAAATTTTGAATAATGTTATGCATATTTACTTAACCGCAAAGTTCGCAAGGGTTTACGCGCAAAGCTTTGCGAACTTATTTTCTTTCAATATAAACAGACAAAAATCTTAGCGTTCTTTGCGGTTAAAAGATTTTAGTATTTAAACTTAAAACTATATTTTATCTCTAAAATCAAACCATAGGTTCATTTTGATTCCTTCGTCTCCGCTTTTGATGCGGATATTGGTAGGCTGACTTTGAGGCCCTTGCTGTTCAAGAGGTTTAAAATCTCTCATGGCTGGAATTTCATACATAAACGAAATATCTCCTTCCGGAAAAGCCGGCTGCGGATAACTGCCAGGGAAACCATTTTTAGGCAAATCTGGAGTAAATAATCTCAGAAATAGATTATCAGATTCACTGAAAACTTTAAAAGAAGAAGTTCCCGCTTTTAAATTTGCTCCAATAACATTAGCATGATAGCCCTTAAATTCAGGATATACCAGATTTTCAAAACTTTCTCCTGTTATTGTAGTATTATAATCTTTCTCCCAAATTCCGTAGGCAGTGCCTTTTATTCTATTTTTCCAAACACGGTATGGCCCCCTTCCAAACCATTTCATACCCGTGACATCCTTTTCAGGAAAACTGAAAGTGATTCCGAAAGAATTGATTTTATCTTCAAAAAACGCTCCGTCAAAACCATCAAAACCGCTTGGTGCTTTTTCGTTTTTTAGGACAATCATTTCCATTTTAAATCTTCCGTCAGCTTCCATTGTCCATTTTATACTTGAAATTCCACCAACATAGGAAACCAAACAAACTGCTTTATCGCCCTCTTGTGAAACTTGAATGTCTTTTAGTTTCGCTTTCATTCCGATAGGACGCGGGCCATTTGTTAATGGAATAGTTGAAATTCCATTTTTAACAGAAGTAATTTCTCCATTAGCAGCATTGAGAACAACGGTAACATTATTTCCTTTTAAAGTAACTTCGGTTGCCGTTTTAATTGCCGATGCTTTTGCTTTTGTATTTTGAACGGCTAAAAACTTATTTGCATAAAAAAGTGCTTTATGAATTGGCCATGTCCAAGTGTAAATTTCTTTATTGAACTGGTCATAAGCGGTAATAGAAAGTACATCTCCCTCAGCAAAATTGTTTGGAACCGCAAACTGAATTTTACGTGTTTCTCCCGGATTTATTTTTGGAATTTGAATTTTGCCAGAACTTATTACTTGTGCATTTTTGTTGCTGTATAAAACGTCTGCATCAGATTTTAGTACTTTAAATTCCATTCTGCACGAGTTCAGATTACTGAATAAATAATCATTTGTAATCAGAAAAGACCCGTCAAAGTTCGGAGTAACTTGTTTTGGCTGAAACTGGATGGGTGCCCAAACTTCCTTTACAGTATAATAACTACCTTCTTTTTCGCGATGAGGCCCTAAAATTCCATCGGCAGCTAAAGAACCTTTCGAATCAAATTTTACATCTCCAGTCCAATCTGAGCGTTTTACGGCTTCGTCTAGCATTGCCCACATAAAGCCTCCAGCAAAAAGCGGACTTTCTTTATAGCGGTTCCAGAAATCTTCCAATGCGGCGCCGTGACCGTTATCATAAGTTCCGTGCATGAATTCGGTTGGGAAAAACACATTTTCGCCCGCATTAAAACGATGCATTCCGGTTAAGTAAGTTGGATAATGATGCGTATCCCAGCCATTAAAATCAGCCCAGGGATGAATCACAATTCGTTTCTGCGGGTCTTTTTCAGCAAAAACCTTATCAACTTCATAATTCCATCCTCCTTCATTTCCATTGTCCCAGATAATTACAGATGGATGATTGACGTCACGTGTTACCATTTCGCCGACCAATTTCGTTCCCGTTTCAGTATCGTATGAGTTTTGCCAGCCTGCCAGTTCATTTAAAACAAAAATTCCAAGAGAATCACAAACTTCCAGAAAGTGTTCGTCTGGAGGATAATGCCCTCGTACAGCATTCATGTTCATGTCTTTGATTATTTTTCCGTCCAGTTCGCTGATTCTTTTGCTGGTGCTTCGTCCTCCTTCTGGCCAAAAAGAATGACGGTTAATTCCCTTCATGACAATTTTAGTTCCGTTTACATAAATCCCGTCCTGTTTTTTAAACTCCAGAGTTCTGAAGCCTATTTTTTTATTGTATTCATGAATACTATTTCCGTTTTGTTTTAAAACCAATTGCAACTCGTACAAATTAGGACTTTCTGGATTCCAAGGTTTGATATTTTTCCATTGTGCCGAAATCCTTTCTTTAGTAGTTTTCGCTTTAAGCGGAAAAGAAAAAGCTTCCAGACTTTCTCCGTTTAAACCTTTTAGCGAGACTTCTAAAGTGGTATTTTTTGCAATATTTTTTAAATCCAAATCAACTGTGATACTCCCATCCATTTTTGGATTTACGGCTATATGCTGAATATTTGTTTTTGGAGAAACTTCCAGCCAAACGGGACGATAAATACCTCCAAACAACCACCAGTCGGCTCTTCTTTCAGCTGCATTAACCGATTTGTTAGCAGAGTGTTTCCAGACATGGACTTCCAGAATATTTTTAGCACCATAAGTTACTAACGATGAAATATCATATTTAAACTCATAAAAACCGCCTTGATGAATAGCGCCTGCTAGCTTTCCGTTTACTTTTACCTCAGTGTCAGTCATTGCACCGCCA
Organism: Flavobacterium panacagri; assembly: GCF_030378165.1. Lineage (NCBI taxonomy): Bacteria > Pseudomonadati > Bacteroidota > Flavobacteriia > Flavobacteriales > Flavobacteriaceae > Flavobacterium > Flavobacterium panacagri. The sequence continues at coordinate 4,419,910 of NZ_CP119766.1, read as the reverse complement.
AAAACAATCTTCACTTCCTTGTCCTTATAAGACGCTGGAACTTCAAATTCGTATTTGTATAAACCTTCTTCTTTGCTTGGTTCTTTTTGATTTAGTTCTTTATACCAGCGACCGTAGGTATATTCCCCAAAACCTTCTAATTCCCACTGAGAAGGAACATTTATTTTTGACCATTTTTTGCTGTTATTGCCATCGGTGCAGTAAAAATCCCATTGTACAGGATGTTCAAAATCTTTTCCTGAAAGATAAATTTTGTCAGTCTGCTGCGCTGTACTGTTTAGTGAAATAAAAATGGTCAGGGCTGTAATCCACTGAATTTTAAGTTTTTTTAGTTGCATAAAAGTTGGTTCTTTGGTTAGTTTCCATCTGGTTTTGAAATTTCAAATCGGGCGCTCATAGGCAGCGTCCAGCTTGAAATATAGTTAGGTTTGTTCGGATTATATTCCGGAATATCTTTTTTGATTTGTTTTTTCAAAGGAACGTCAAGCTGACGAATTCCTCTAATTACACAAAGTGCAATTTCGTTAGCCCCAAAGCTATTAAAATGCGTATTGTCGTCCAATGCTTTTTCCTGACCGGGAAAGGTGTTGGCAGGATATTGTACAAAAGCTTTTCTGGATACTTCATCGCCCCAGGTTTCGTAAAGCTCGGTTGTCATTTTTGTAATATCAATAAGAGCTGTATTGTTTTTTTGAGCCACGGCACGCATCGCTGGAGGAAAATCGCCATGCGTATCTTTTAGAGTGCCGTTTTCATTAAAAAAACGGCGTTGTGTTGGGGTAACTAAAATCGGAATTGCGCCTTTATCTTTAGCTGCCTGAGTAAATTCTGCCAATAAATCTGAATACGATTCCCACGGGCCATTGCCGGCACCTTTGATTTTTTCGTCATTATGACCAAATTCCACAAAAAGGTAATCTCCTTTTTTGATTTGGGAAAGTATTTTTTTCAAGCGGTTGCTGGCTTTAAAAGAACTCAATGAAGAACCCGAATACGCATAATTTGCTACAACAACATTTTCATTAAAATAAGCAGTGATAAATTGTCCCCACGATGCCCAAGGCTCTACATCTTGGTCGGTAACAGTAGAATCTCCGGCTAGATAGAGAACCGTTAAATTGTCTTTTTTTGTGATTTTAATACTCTGAACGGCTGTTTCGCCTAGAAATTCAAGGGTCAATTTATCATCCCAATCTAAGATGTCTTTTTCACGGTCTTTAAGAGTAACATTCAAATTATCATCAATTCTAGGATTTCGAACATTTATATTAAAAATCTGTACAGCTGATTTTCCTTTTGCTACAATAAACTCATTAACCATTAATCGGCGAGATTCTGCTTTTATGGTTGTTTTAAGGTCTTTTTGAGGACTTCCTAAAACTACTTCAACTTGATAATTTCCTTCAGGAAGTTTTACAGAAAAGTAGACAGGCTTTTCAATAGAAAAAGAATTGGAGTTTAATTTTAGGTTGGATTCGGTATTAAAGTCAAATCCATATCCTAAATCAGATTTGTATTCTAAAGATTTTGTTACCGAAATCCCTTTTTTGATTTTTAAATCAGTGCCAAACTGAAAGAGCATTGTCTTTTTTAAACTGTCTTCAGAAACTGTTTTGTTGTCCAATACATTTTTCGTGGAATTATTTGAAAATGCTGAAAACGAGATCAAAACAGAAAGCAAGAATAAATACGAATATTTAAAAAAAATAGTCAAATTTTTGAGATTTTAATTTATTTGTTTTTCAAATCTAATCCTTATGATTTTATATAGTATCCTGTACTATGATGTTAAAAAACGATTAAAAAAATAAAGTTTCAATAAAAAATAATCTTATAAGTCAGGTATGTACAGGATACGATGTAATGAAAAAACAAAGAAATTGCATAAAAATAATATTGAATTAATAAAAAAATCACTAAATAATTTCGTTATGTATTTATTTTAAAAACATAATTTTTTTGCCATTTTATGAAATCTAAAACATCCCTTATTGCAGTATTTATTGGCATTTTTTTCTTGAGCTCGTTAGTAATAAACGGACAGGAAAAAACAACCCGTAAGATTCATTATATACCTGAAGGAAATAATTTTGTACTTAAAAATGGCAACCGAAAATTTAATAGAGCACTTTATGGTTCCAATACCGGATTTAGGGTAGAGGCGGGAGATTTACCAGAATTTGCGCTCTATATGCCAGGAATGGGAGGCAATTTTAAATTGGCTTTAATAAGTGGTAAAAACAGCAAATGGATTACCGAAGCATCAAAAATTCATACCAGTTATGTTCAAGGAACCATGCATTACGAAATTCAAGATGCTATTTTGGGAAGTGGAAGACTGATTGTTGATGTAGTCGCTTTAAGAGAAAAAGAAGGTTTTATTATTAAAGTATCAGGTAGCAATGTGCCAAAAGATTGTAGTCTTGTTTGGGTTTACGGTGGTGCGACAGGGAAAAAGTTCAGTCGTGACGGAGATATCGGAGCCGACCCCGAATCGGTCTTTTATTTGAAACCTGAATATTGCATCAATAATAAGTATACTTTAGAAAAACAGTCTTTTCTGTTGGAATATGGTTCAGAAAGCAACAAACAAAAAGACGGAAACAATAAGAGGTTAACAGGTTATTTTCCGGATTCAGCTGTTCATTTGGCTAATGCCGAAAAACAAAACTCCCCTTTAGAATTATACAATTCCAATTCAGAATCACTAATGGTGGTTGCGGGAAAAGTCAAGAACTTTCAAAATGAAAATTATTGGTTTCTGACTCCTGAAAAAGTGCAAAATCTTACACAGAAAAATATTGAGTCAATGTATAAAGAAGCTGTTCAGCAAACAGCGGTTTTGGCGAATAGAGTAAAGGTAGTTACGCCAGACCCTTATATCAATACATTGGGTGGAGCACTTGCAATTGCTTCTGACGGAATATGGGAAAGCCCAGCTTACTTGCATGGCGCGGTGGCATGGAGAATGTACCTCAATGCGTGGCGTGGTGCATACACAGCCGACCCTTTAGGCTGGCATGACCGTGCAAAATCTCATTTTAAGAGTTATAGCAACTCACAAGTTACAACTCCTGAGAGTGGCCCAGTTGTGTTTGATGCTGAAAAAAATCTTGCGAGACAGAAAGAAGAAATGGGAACATCAATGTTCAGCAGCGGCTACATCAGCAGAAATCCGAACAAGAATACTGTTGCTCATCATTATGATATGAATCTGGTTTTTATCGACCAAATGCTGCGTCATTTTAAATGGACTGGAAATACCGATTTTATGAAGGAAATGTGGCCTGTACTTCAAAGACATATTGACTGGGAAAAACGAAATTTCGATTCAGACCGCGATGGTCTATATGATGCTTATGCCTCAATTTGGGCGAGCGATGCGCTTCAATACAGCGGAGGCGGTGTAATTCATTCTTCGGCTTATAATTATTATGCCAATAAAACCATTGCAGCTGTAGCTCAAGAATTAAAGGTGGATGCGCTTCCGTTTTCAAAAGAAGCTGATAAAATTTTAAAAGCTTCCAATCAGATTTTATGGCTTCCTAAAAAAGGAATTTTTGCAGAATATAAAGACGCTTTAGGAAATAGATTATTGCATGAAACTCCTGGAGTTTGGAGCATTTACCATACGATTGATTCAGAAATGGCTACTCCGTTTGAGAGTTTTCAAATGCTGCATTATGTGGATAAACAGATTCCTCGCATACCAATTAAAGCGGAAGGATTAGATAGAACTGATTTATTTACCATTAGTACCACCAATTGGCAGCCTTATACTTGGTCGGTTAATAATGTGGCATTAGCAGAACAATTACACACCGCTTTGGCCTTTTGGCAGGGTGGACAAGCCGAAAAAGCGTATCATTTATGGGAAAGCGCTTTGATAGAAAGTATGTATCTAGGAGCATCGCCGGGTGCTTTTGAACAGCTTTTGTACCAAGATGCAATGCGTGGGGAGTTATATCGTGATTTTGCCGACCCAATCGGAATGGCTTCAAGGACTTTGGTTGAAGGTCTTTACGGAATTCAACCCGATGCTTTAGCAGGAACTTTGACTATCAGTCCGGGTTTTCCTTCTCAATGGAATGAAGCTTCAATCGAAATTCCAGATATTTCATTTTCTTTTAAAAGAGAAGATAAAAAAGACAGTTACAAAATCGAAAATCGTTTTCAGTCCAAAATGAGTTTAAAACTTTTATTGGATGCACCTTTTGATAAAATTCAAAACATTATGATAAACGGTAAAATTGCTTCATATAAAGCAATTTCGGAAAGTATCGGAAAACCGAAAATTTGTATTGAAGTGCCTTACAATGCTGTTTATGATGTTGTTGTAAACTGGAAAGGTTTTCCATTAGAAACAAAAAAGCAGACCCCATTTTACACCAGTGGTCAAGATTTACATATAATGACTTTTAAAGCTGAAATTCTTTCGGTTTACGATCCGCAATCGGTTTTAAGTGCTATTTCGAAAACTCAAAATGAGCTTCATGCCAAGTTTAATGGGGAAGGAAACAGTGTGTTTTTTATAAAACTGAAACAAGGCGAATTGTCTTGGTGGCATCCTGTTGAAGTTAATTTTAAACCAAAATTAGAAGCTGCAGCAAAACTTACAGAAGCCAATACTTTAGAAGTTTCCATTAAAAACAATACTGTAAAAAAGATGGAAGGTTCTTTGGTTTTAAATACAAATGAAAAAGCGAGTCAGCCAATTAATTTTAATGTATTAGAACAGAAAACAGTTCAAATTCCGATTCAAGATTTAATGCCAGGAACTAACAAAATTGAGATTAAGAATGGCAATTCATCCATTCAAAACATGGAAATAATCAATTGGGATATTCCGTTTTCGGCTTCCCATAAACAGGAATCGATTGCTCTTTCGTCTTATTTTAATGCTAAAGTTACCGATGTTTTTACCAATGAATATCTTTCGCCAAGACCTAAAACTACGACATTACAGCTTCCGAAACAGGGAATCGGGAATTGGTGTTATCCCAATTTAGAAGTTATAATTGACGACAGTGGACTTCGTGAAAGAGCCAAGAACAAAGAACAAATTACTTCTCCTGAAGGAATTGTATTTAAAACACCTTCATCAGCAGACAAAAAAAATATTGTTTTCACTTCCATGTGGGATAATTATCCGGAAAGTGTTACGATTCCGTTATCTGGAAAAGCTTCACATGTTTATTTTATGGTAGCAGGAACAACAAATCCAATGCAGAGCCGAATGACAAATGGCGAAATCACAGTAAATTACACAGATGGAACTTCGGAAGTTTTAGCACTTAAAAATCCAGAAAACTGGTGGCCGATTGAGCAGGATTATTTTATTGACGGATTAGCATTTACCACCGATGCTCCAAAACCACCAAGAGTTTATCTGAAATCAGGAAAAATTTCGAGAGATTTTAAAGATTTTAAACCCATAAAAGGACTTACCAATTATGGAGTCGAAGGCGGTGCGGGAACGATTCTGGATTTGCCATTGGATAAAAATAAAACATTAAAAAGTTTGACTTTGAAAACCATTGCTAATGATGTGGTGATTGGTTTGATGAGTTTGACTTTAATTAGATAATAATATGAAACAGCTTGAGATTTAACCGCAAAGCACGCAAGTTTTTTTTGCTTTTGGAATTCTAAAAAAACGCAAAGTTCTCAAAGCTTTGTGTAGATAAAGCTTTGCGAACTTTGCGTTTTACAACGTAGTGCTTAGTAAAAAAAACTTGCGTGCTTTGCGGTAAAAATTTCATTTCAATCAGAAACCAAAAAAATAACCTAATGAAAAAACAATTTTCAATTATTGCCATCCTATTTTCGGCATCGCTTTTTGCTCAAAAAATAGACCGAAAAGCCTTGGTAACACGACATAATGTTCAAATTACGGCAATCGATACGCTGGCTTCTTTAACAGTCGGGAATGGCGCTTTTGCCTTTACGGTGGATGCAACAGGACTTCAGACTTTTCCAAAAACGTATCAAAACGGAATTCCGTTAGGAACACAGTCAGAATGGGGTTGGGACAGTTATAAAAATGTGAACAGTTATAAGTTTTCAGAGACTTTAAGAGATTACAAACAGTATGGAAGAGACATTTCATATACTGTTCAAATTAAGGAACCACCGAGAAGAGTTGAGGCGGTAAACTGGTTCAGGCAGAATCCGCATTTATTGCAATTAGGAAATTTAGGTTTTGAAATCACTAAAAAAGATGGAAGTCTTGTGAAGCCAACTGATCTTAAGGCGATTTCTCAGAAATTGAATTTATGGACGGGCGAAATTGAAAGTTATTTTGAAGTTGAAGGAACTCCGGTGACCGTTTATACTGCTTCGCATCAAGACAAAGATGAAATTGGTGTAAAAGTTAAGTCCGCTTTATTGAAAGAAAAACGACTGAAAATCAGTTTAAGAATTCCTTTTCCAACAGGAGATTGGGCTGATATGGGAACAAAATGGGAAGGAAGACAGGATTATAAAACCACTCTGACAGAAAAATCTAAAACACAGGCTGTTGTAAAACATGTGATGGACAGCATTTCGTATAATGTGAGTTTAAACTGGAAAGGAAACGCGCAGATTAAGAAAACAGGAGAACATTATTTTGTTTTAGAACCCTCAAATACAGATGTATTAGAATTAAGCTGTCTTTTCGCTTTAGCGGAAAAACCAGTTTCAAATTCTTCTTTTTTGGTTATCGAAAATAGCAGTATCAAAGGCTGGGAACAGTTTTGGAAAAGTGGTGCCGCAGTTGATTTTTCTGGAAGCACAGATCCGCGTGCCAAGGAATTGGAACGCAGAGTAATTTTGTCGCAGTATCTAACCAAAGTGCAATGTACAGGAAAAGTGCCTCCGCAAGAAACGGGTTTAACGTATAACAGTTGGTATGGAAAACCGCATTTAGAAATGCATTGGTGGCACGGAGTTCATTTTGCGCTTTGGAACAGGGCAGATTTATTAGAAAAAAGTCTTCCGTGGTATCAGAAAGTTTTTGATAAAGCAAAAAATATTGCCAAAAGACAAGGTTTTGAAGGAGCAAGATGGCAAAAAATGACCGATCCTGATGGTAACGAAAGTCCGTCATCTGTAGGTTCGTTTCTGATTTGGCAGCAACCTCATTTTATTACCTATGCTGAATTAATATATCGCAATAAACCTGAAAAAGCAACTTTAGATTTATACAGCGAAAGAGTTTTTGCAACCGCAGATTTTATGGCTTCGTTTGCTAATTATGATGCTAAAAAAGACCGTTATGTTTTAGGGCCGGGCGTTATTCCAGCGCAGGAACGTTTTAAAGCTATGGAAACGTTTAATCCAACTTATGAGTTGGCGTATTGGAATTGGGCTTTGAAAACAGCTATTGCATGGAAGAAAAAATTGAACCAAAAAGTACCTGAGAAATGGGAAACGGTTTTAGCTAAATTGTCTCCATTGCCAATTTCAGATCAGGTTTATCTGGCGACAGAAAGTGCAACAGATTCTTATACCAATCCAGAATTTAAAACCGATCATCCTTCGGTTTTGGGAACTTTCGGAATGCTTCCAGAAACTTCTTTGTTGGATAAGAAAATCATGAAAAATACTTTTGATTTGGTTTGGAATACTTGGTCATGGGATAAAACCTGGGGTTGGGATTTCCCAATGACGGCTATGTCTGCTGCACGTCTGCAGATGCCGGAAAAAGCAATTGATGCCTTGTTTATGAATGTGACTACGAATACCTATTTAAAAAATGGACATAATTATCAAGCAGAACGCTTAACACTTTATCTTCCAGGAAATGGCGGATTACTGACAGCAGTAGCCATGATGTGCGCAGGCTGGGACGGAACAAATGAAGAAAATCCGGGTTTCCCTAAAGATGGAACATGGAAAGTAAAAAGCGAAGGATTTAAGAAGTTTTTTTGAGAGATTCTGAGTGGCTGAGATTCTTAGACTCTAAGTTTTTTTTTAAGTTAAAAAGTAGATAATCTCGCAAAGTCGCAAAGACGCTAAGTTTAGCTTTTAATTTTCTTTGCGTCTTTGCGACTTTGCGAGATTAAAAACAACAAACTCACATATTTAATACAGTATGAAAAATAGTAGATACTTTATAATAATAATGCTTTTTTTGGGTCTAAATGTTTTTGCGCAAAGGCAAATGGAAAACCTCGATCGAGGCGTTATTGCTGTAAAAAACAAGGGTCAGTTTTTTATTGGATGGCGTGTTTTAGGAACTGATCCAGATGATCTGGCTTTTAATTTATATCGTAAAAGCGGTACTAAAAAAGCAGTCAAATTAAATGATAAACCCATTACTGGCGCAACAAACTATGTAGATACAAAAGCGAATGTGCAAGAAGAAAATACCTGGTTTGTAAAAACGGTTTTAAAAGGAAAAGAATCTGATGCAAAAGGAAGTTTTACGATTCTGGCTTCAAGTCCTGATAAAGATTATTTATCAATTGTATTAAAACCAATTGAAGGTTATACAGCAAATGATCTTTCGGTTGGCGATTTAGACGGAGACGGAAAGTATGATCTTGTGGTGCACATGACAGGAAAAGGTCATGACAATTCACATACAGGAATTACAGATCCTCCTATTTTTCAGGCCTATACTTTGGAAGGTAAATTTTTATGGGAAATCAATTTAGGAAAGAACATTCGCGAAGGCGCACATTACACGCAGTTTATGGTGTACGATTTGGATGGCGACGGAATTTCAGAGTTTGTTTGTAAAACAGCAGATGGCACTAGAGACAGTCAAAATAATGTGGTAGGAGATGCATCGAAAGACTGGGTTGATCGAGATCCAAATTCAGCAACTTTTGGAAAAATTTTAAAAGGCCCTGAATATCTTTCTGTCTTTAACGGAAAAACAGGAAAATTAATTACAACAGTCGATTATATTGCTGAAAGAGGCGATTTGGCGGGCTGGGGAGGACATGGCGGAAGCGGTGGAAATGATACTAAAGGGAACCGTATGGATCGTTTTTTGGCTTGTGTTGCTTATCTTGACGGAATTCATCCAAGCGTTGTAATGTGTCGTGGTTATTATGGAAGGACAGTTTTGGCAGCATGGGATTTTAAAGATCAAAAACTAACTTCAAGATGGGTTTTTGATAGTAAAGATTCTGAAAATCCTTATTCGGGAATGGGAAATCATAATCTTACCGTTACTGATGTGGATAATGATGGCAAAGATGAAATTATTTACGGTTCGATGTGTGTTGATGACAACGGAAAAGGTTTGTACACAACGGGTTTTAGACATGGAGATGCCATTCATGTTTCAGATTTAGATCCTGATCGTCCAGGTCTAGAAGTTTTTGGAATTCATGAAATTGAAAATGGTACAAGAGGGCCTGGGGTTACTATTTTTGCCGCTGCCGATGGAAAAGTTTTATTTACGGATTCTCTAAATGAAGATGTCGGCAGAGGTGTTGCAGATAATATTGATCCAACCCGAAAAGGCGCACAATTCTGGTGGTCAGGTTCTCCAAATTTGTATGATATGAAAGGCAACGTTGTTGGGAAAGCACCAAGTTCAGTTAATTTCTTAATTTATTGGGATGGAGATACATCGCGTGAAATTCTCAATTCGAATTATATCGATAAATATGAAAAAGGCCGTTTGTTTACTGCAAATGGTGCGGTTTCTAATAATGGTACAAAATCGACACCGGCACTTTCGGCAGATATTTTAGGCGACTGGCGTGAGGAATTAATTTTGAGGTCGGAAGACAATAAAGAACTCCGAATTTATTCTAGCACTATTCCGACCCAAATCAGACAGTATACGCTCATGCACGATCCGCAATACAGATTGAGTATTGCATGGCAGAATGTTGGTTATAATCAGCCTCCACATACTAGTTTTTATATGGGGACAGACATGAAACCTGCTCCAAAGCCAAATATTGTGCTGGTATCGGCAAAAAAATAATTTGAAAGTTAATTTTAGAAAGAATAGAAATTCATAAGATTAAAATCAATTTCATCATGAAAAAAATAATATTTTGTACGGCTTTAGTGATTTCGTTTGTTTTTGTATCGTTCAAGAAAAATGATTCAGGAGTAACCTTAAAGGAAGTGACTGTAAAAGCTCCTTTTGAAATGCCAGCGATAAAAATTCCTGATTTCAGCAACTGTAAAGAATTTTCGATTACAGATTTTGGTGCTGTTGCAGGAGATTTGAATAAAACTTCTGATGCCATCAGTAAAGCTATTGCTAAGGCCAGCAAATTGGGAGGTGGAACAGTAGTTATTCCAGAAGGAGAATGGTTAACAAAGAAAATTCATTTTAAAAGCAATGTAAATCTGCATTTGAAAAAAGGCGCGGTTTTGCTTTTTTCAGAAAATCCAAAAGATTACCTGCCAGCGGTACGCTCTACTTGGGAAGGCTATGAATGTTATAATTATTCGCCTTTGATTTATGCGTATCAATGTAAAAATATAGCTATTACAGGAGAAGGCGAATTAAAAGCAAAAATGGATGTTTGGAAACAATGGTTTGCAAGACCCAAAGCGCACATGGAAAGCCTGAAGAGATTATATTATCTGGCTTCTTATAATAAACCCATGAAAGAAAGACAGATGGTAAATGATACTGCCAATTTCCGTCCACAGTTTATTCAGTTTAATAGATGCGAAAATATTTTGATGGAAGGTGTGAAAATTACGAACAGTCCGTTTTGGACGATTCATCCTTTTTTGTCTAAAGATGTGGTGCTTCGAAATTTGAATGTTTACGCTCACGGACATAATAACGATGGTGTAGATCCTGAAATGAGTCAGAATGTTTTGATAGAAAATTGTGTTTTTGACCAGGGAGACGATGCGATTGCGATTAAATCTGGAAGTAATCAGGATGCTTGGAGATTGAATACGCCTTCAAAAAATATTGTAATGCGAAACTGTACTGTCAAAAACGGTCATCAATTAGTTGCTATTGGAAGTGAACTATCAGGAGGTATCGAAAATGTTTTTATTGATAATTGTACGGTGGTAGATGGAGCCAAACTTAATCATCTTTTATTTATTAAAACCAATGAACGAAGAGGCGGTTATGTAAAGAACATTCACATGACCAACATAACTTCAGGAAAAATTGACGAGGGGATTCTCGGAATTGAAACCGATGTTTTGTACCAATGGCGAAATTTAGTTCCAACAATCGAAAAAAGACTTACACCGATTCAGAACGTGTATCTTGAAAATATAAAAGCTACAAACGTCAAATTTATTTCAAGAATTTTGGCGCAGAAAGAACTTCCAGTCGAAAATATTTTTCTTAAAAATGTAACGGCTCAGAATGTTCAGGGAGAAAAATCCATTCATGAAAATGTAAAAAACTTTAGTATTCAAAACTGATTTAAATTTTAGAAAGATGAATATCAATACCCTTCTGTTCAAAATACTTTTAGTTTTTATATGCTGTTTTAACGGTTCTGTTGTTGAAGCGCAATTATTGAATATTAAAAATGATTCTTTTTGGAAAACCAAAGATGAAAAACCTATTTACAGTCAGGGAGGCGGTATTTTTAAATTTACAGACCCGATGAGCGGTGTCCAGAAATATTATTGGTATGGCGTACAATATGAAGAAGCAGATGTTTATCGCTATAATCCTGCGGTTACACTGCCAACATCAACTTTCAAGTCGGTTACCTGTTACAGCTCTACAGATTTGGTCAACTGGACTTTTGAAGGGGATGTTTTGACCAAAGAAAAAGTAAATAAAAACGGCAAAACATGGGTTGGACGTTTGGGAGTTGCTTATATCAAGGAATGGAAAAAATATGCGATGTTCGTACAGCACGACTCAGAAGTATTGATTACACTTTCGGACTCGCCGACAAGTCAGTTTGAATGGCATCAGAAAATCAATATGGAAAAAATGATTGGAACGAGCAACACTGGCGACCAGACTGTTTTTACAGATGAAGATACCGGAAAATCTTATTTAATCTATTCTTACGGAAGAGGACGAAATAAAATTTATGTTTCTGAAATTGGTATCAAAGACGAAAAAATAAATCTTTTGGATTGTACGGAGGTTTTTAAAGGCGAAAGCCGTGAAGGAAACTGTATGTTTAAATACAAGAATAAGTATTATATGTTTGCGTCCAATATTTATGGCTGGGATGCTTCTTTTGCTTATTATTTGGTGTCAGACAATATTCGCGGGCCTTATCTCCCTGTAAATGACATGCAGATAATGAAAGGCACTGAAGATGATTTTGCACACATCTCACAAACTGGATTTTTCTTTTCTGTAAAAGGAAGCAAACAAGAAACCATAGTCTATTGCGGAGACCGCTGGGCCAATTTTGCTGGAAACGGATTGGGATATAACCAATGGTGTCCCATTTCGTTTGAAGGTACAACACCTTATTTTAATTCTTTAAACTCATGGAATCTGGAAGAAAAAACAGGAAAATGGGAAGTAGCAAAAGATAATAATTATATTAAAAATGCTAGTTTTGAAGCCGACCGCAGACACATTCCGAGTCCTGTAAAACCTGTCCAGATTCAGCTGACGGGCTGGTTTTCTGAAGTTATTCAGGGAAATAAGATTTCGTTGGATTCAATTTCTCCTGTTTTAAATCACTTTAATACCGAAGAAGAACGAAAAACGGTAATTGGAGAGAAAAGTCTTGAAATCAGTGATAAAATAGATTTCAAAAGAAAGACTTTTCAAACTATTGCTTCTTCGCCATTCGTTAAACTAAAAGATGGTGTTTATACGCTTTCTGCCAAAATAAAAAACAGCGCCGATTTTAAGAATTTAGAAATGTATGCAGTCAGCGGTAACAAGAGATTTTCCTATGTTATTAAAGAACAAAATGCAGCGTGGAAAACCATTACCATTTCAAACATCGTTGTAAAAGGAGGAAAGGTGGAGATTGGTTTTTTTGCTGACGGAAAAGCTGGAGCTTTTTGTTATGTAGATGATTTATCTTTTATGAATTAGTATTATAAACTTAATTATCTGATTTTTAACAGAGGTAAAATGATGTTTTTTACTAATTGTCTGTATCTCTTTTCTGAATGATGTTTAAATCTTTGTTAAAAGAATTTCGGTATTTTTTGATATACTCTGAAGGTTTCATTCCAAACAATTTTATGAACTGCTGACGGAAATAACGTTGGTCTTCGATACCAACCTGAGGGCCAACTTGAGCTATATTAATATTTTCAGTAAGCATAATTACAGCGGCTCTGCGTATTCTGATAGATCGGATAAAAACATTTACGGTTTGTCCCGAAATTGCTTTAATCTTCTTATAAAGACTGGAATGGCTCATTCCCATTTCGGTAGAGAAACTCTTTAAATTGAATTCGCTGTTTTCAAGATTGGCTTCAACAATTTCGATACATTTATCCAGGAATTCTTTGTATTCAGTTGGAACTTTATTTCCGTTTTCACGAAGTGTAATGCTGTCTAAGAAGTATTTGCGCAATTGCCCTCTGTTTCGAAGAACCGAATCTACTCTTGCCAGAAGGATGTCACTGTCAAATGGTTTAGTAACATAGTCATCAGCGCCTTCTGTAATACTCTGCAAATGAATATCGTTACTCGTTGTAGCTGTAAGAAGTATTACAGGAATATGGCCAAAATCGTCATTTTGCTTGATTTTTTTGCACAAATCTAATCCGTTCATGCCTTCCATAGAAATGTCGCTCAGTACAATATCCGGCGTATGTTTTTCTACCAGTTTTAATCCCTCAATTCCATTAGCGGCAGCATAAACAACATAGTTTTTAGAGAAAAGCTGTACCAGATAATGATTCATTTCAGGATTGTCTTCCACAATCAGCAGTGTTTTTTTAGTGCTGATTATTGCTGACTGAAGATTTTCTGGATAGGAGGACTCGATTGTTTTTTCGTATGTATTTTGATGAGCGACAGGCATTCCTTCAAGAAGTTCTCCCACAAGCAGTGACATGTGCGGATGATTTTCGTTGATGTTCATTGCCGCGAAATGGCTGTTTCCTTTTGGAAGCGTAATTAGGAATGATGTGCCTTCTCCAAGTTTACTTTTGCAAATGATTTCGCCATGATGTTTGTTTACAAAATATTTAGCAATATAAAGTCCGATTCCAAAACCATTGGTAGATTTAGACTGAATTTGCTTGAATTTTTCAAAAATAGTGTCAATGTCATTTTCGTGAATACCACTTCCAGTATCTGATATAATTATAGAAACATCAGCACTATTCTCGATTACTTCAATAGTAATTGATCCTTTATTAGGAGTAAATTTAAAAGCATTAGAGATTAAATTGAACAGCGTAATTTCTATTTTTTCATAATCTCCATATATTTCAACTGCTGTTTCATTTTCAATAAATTGGTAGTTTAGATTTTTAACCGCCGCCATTTGTGTAAAGCTCTCGTAAATTTCTTTACAAAGCAGATTCAGATTAATCTTGGAAATTTTGAGTTCGTCAAGATCGGTTTCTGCTTTTCTAAACAGCAGCAATTGATCTGTAAGACTCAATAATCGCTTCGCATTTTTATAAGCAAGATTTAAATCTAAATCATCTTCAGTGCGGTTTTTTCTTTCCATTGCACTTTTAAGCGGATTTATAATTAAAGACAACGGAGTTCGCAATTCATGAGCCATATAAGTAAACATAGAAAACTGTTTCTCTGCATGTTCCTTGTCTTTTTTATGCTCCATTCGAGCCAGTTTTATTTCATAACGAAGTCTTTCCTTGTTTTTGTGATAACCAACGTAAGCGTAGATAGCGCCAATTATACCAATTAAATAAAAGGTATAAGCCCACCAAGTTCTGTACCAAGGCGGAAGAATTGTTACCGTTGCCAATATTACTTCATTTGTCCAATTTCCAAAAACATCGGTTGTTTTCACTTTAAAAACATAAGTTCCTTCAGTTAGTCGGGAATAATTTGCTCGGTTATTTTTTGAAGTATAATTCCAGGTTTTATCCCAGCCGTCGAGAAAATAAGCGGTATTGATTTTTTCAGAATTAACATAATCTAGATAAACAAAATCAAAACTTAACGCCGATTTTTCATAAGGAAGCTCGACACTGCTGATCATTTCCAGATTTTTTTCAGTTATATAAGGACTGTTCAATGGTAAAGATTCATTGTTTACCAGCAAATCATTTAATAAAAATCGGCCTGTATTTTTTTTATCTTTTATGCTGTCCGGATGAAAAACATTAAATCCATTTATACCTCCAAAAATGAATTCTCCCGTAGAAAGTTTTGTTCCTGCATTCCAACTAAATTGATTGCCCTGCAGTCCATCAGTGGTTCCAAAATTTCTGAAAGTATTATTCTTTGGATTAAATCTTGAGATTCCATGGTACGTACTCATCCATAAATTCCCTTCATTGTCTTCTAAAAGGCGTAATATGGTATTACTAGGAAGGCCGTTTTGAGTGGTGTATTTTTTAGTCTTTCCTGTTTTTCTATCGAATAAAAGCAGACCGCCTTCTACGGTGCCAATCCAAAGATTGTTATTTTGATCCTCAGTTATACATCTAATGTTATAATCAGAATGGTAGTTTTTAATTTTTTTTGTTTTGGCATCTATCTCAAAAAAAGAATTGAATGTTCCGCCCCATATTTTGCCGTCTTTGGTTTCGTAAAGACAAGTTACATCGCGTAAAGTATTACTATAACAGATAAATTTATTCTGTTTTCTGTCAAATTGATAAAATGCGCCTGCATTAGTTACGGCAAGCCAAAGTATTTTTTTTGAATCTAAAAAAAGCAGCCATGATTCTTGTTCCGCTTTTTTAGTGTATTGATTATAAATGGAATAATTCTGAATTGCTTTTGATTTTGGATCGATACGACATACACCGCCTTTCCACATAGCTACCCAAATAGCATTATCAGAATCTTTAACGATACTGGTAACAAAATTACTTTGAAGTTTTCTCCCAGCTGATGATGTGGTAGAGTAAACATCATAGGTGTTTTGTTTTCTGTTCCAGTATCGCATTCCTGCACCATCTGTACCAATCCAAATGTTTTTCTTTTCATCTTCACAAAAAGAAAGCATGAAGTTTGCTGCGGGATCTTCGTCTTCTTTATTCGTTTGAGGATTTTTGCTTTTGTAATGATTAAAATAGAGTGGCTTTTTTCCCATCATGCTAACACCGCCACGCAGTGTTCCAAACCACATTTCTCCGTTTTTGCTTTCAAAAATATCATACAGCGATTTACTTTTCAATAAGGAAATAGGGCCATTTGCCTGATATGAAATAGGAGTAGATTGATTTTTTGTAATGGTATACAGTCCCGCACCGTCGGTAGCAATCCAAAGTCTGTTGTCCTGCTGGAAAAAATCACGAACTACTGTTTTTTCCTGAAAGTAGTTTTTAGAATAGCTATTGAGACTTGCATTATACAAATAGGCACCTTCATCTGAGCCAATCCAAAGTCCTTCATTTGTCAGTTTGATACAATTTGCACCTGTAATGCTATTGTTTAGAAGTGTTAGTCTTTTTGATTTAATATCATATTGGCAAAGACCTTTTCCAGTTATAAAAACAAAGAAGATTTTTTTCTTGGCATTGTAAGCTATAGAACGGGCTATATAATTTAATTTTCCGTTAAAGGGTATTGCTGTTCCAGTTTTCTGGTCTTCTTTATAAAGTACAATTGCTTCCTTTGTTGCAACAAGAATGATATTTTCAGAATGTACGGCAATGATTTCGTAAGCAGTAATTTGTAAAGGTTTGACTTTTTTATCAATTCCAATATATTTCAATGGACTAAACGAAGAGCGTTCTGCATTAAAAATAACAGGCCCAGCTGTTGTTCCTATCCACAAATTATTTTGATAATCGCCTTCGATACAGCTTATTGCATTTCCTTGAATAGAATTAGGATCAGTATGGATATGGCGGTAAATTTTAAAATCGTTTCCATCATATCTGTTAAGTCCGTCAAAAGTTCCAAACCACATGTATCCATTTTGATCTTGATATATGGTGGCAACAGAATTGTTTGAAAGTCCTGATGAAATGTCAAGATGTCTTATTGGGTAATTCTGTCCAAAAGCATTTATTGAAAGAAAACTGATAACAAGAAAAACTAACTTATTCATAGATTTTTTTTAAGCTTACTGCTCTTTATATATACGAAAAATAGAAGGAATGTGATCTGAAAGCAGAATCAACTTTTTAGATGAATATAGCTTAAATCGGTATGCTTTGCGAAAATAATAATTTATTGCATAAGGTGTAAAAGTAACATTTGTTTTTTAGATTAATTATTGGCGGAAATTTCTAGGTTCTTTTTTCAGCCTAAGAGCCAACTTTTTTCTGAAATAATAAAGTTCTAAAACGACAATCTAATGTATTATTAAATATGTTTTTTTAATGATTAATTTTTTGCTTTGTTATTTTTTTTAGACCAAAAAAATGAAGAATCTGTTTTTATAAGGCATTCTATTTATCCTTTTACGAAATTGTCCCCTTTTATAAATGAATTTTTCCCTGTATTTAAAACGCGCTGTATCCTTAATTTGCAATGTGAGTTGACAAGCTATAACGATTGAATAATTGTGTTTTATTTTTTGTTTAAAGCAAGTCAACAAAACATCTAACTAATTATCTTAACCAAAAACAATTTAAAAATGACCAGCACTCCAATTAAACTTTACAGAGGAAACCTATCCTCATTCTAAAGAAAAGATTACGCTTATTTTAAAAAGAAAACAGTTTATAATTCAAAGAAATAATTAGTATAAAAACTAAACATTATTTCTTTAGGTTTATTTCCTGCTATCTTTTTTCGACTTAAACTGAATGAACAAAAACTAACTTAAACCAAACCAATTAAAAAAAGTATGAAAAGGATTAAAACTAAATTTTTACTTTTATTACTCTTGCTTCCTTTTTGTGTTTTCGCTCAGAACACAATCAGCGGTGTCGTCTTGGAAAAGGGTTCCAAACAGCCCATACCGGGAGCGAACATAAAAGTATTAGGTGTCAATAGCAGCACCTCTACTGACTTTGATGGGAAATTTCAATTATCTGGAGTAAAATCAGATAGTCAAATTGCCGTTTCCTTTACTGGTTATGTCAATCAAACTATTGCAGTTGGCGGGCAGAAAAATGTAACCGTATATCTTGAAGAAGATACAAATCAGCTGAAAGAAGTGGTTGTACAGGTAGGATATGGAAGCGTTAAAAAGAAAGACGCTACAGGATCTGTTACAGCACTTACTACAAAAGACTTTAACAAAGGAAATAATATTACAACAGAAAATCTGCTTAACGGAAGAGTGGCAGGTCTAACAGTAAATTCAACTGGTGCTCCAGGTTCCAGCTCTCAAATTAGAATTCGAGGAGGAAGTTCGCTTTTTGCTAGTAATGACCCACTTATTGTAATTGACGGATTGCCTCTTGATAATGCGACCAATACAGGTTCTTCTTCGTTTTTAGCCTCATTGAACCCAGCAACGGTTGAATCGATCACAGTTTTAAAAGACGCATCGGCTTCGGCAATTTATGGTTCTCGTGCTTCAAATGGTGTAATTATTATTACGACTAAAAAAGGAAGTAAAACATTGTCTGTAGATTACAATGTGCAATATGCTGCAGGTTCGCTGACTAAAACCGTTGATGTTTTCAGTGCTGACGAATTTAGAAGTGTAATTGCAGACAGAAGAAGCGATGATTTGGATAAACTAGGAACAGCAAATACAGACTGGCAAAAAGCAATTTATAGAAATACTGGAACAGTAGATCAAAGTTTAGCCGTTAGAGGAAGCTTGTTCAATATTATTCCAACCAGTTTAACACTTGGAAATACAGATCAGCAAGGATTACGCTTGACGAATAATTTTAAAAGAAACACCGTTGGTTTAGTAATGAACCCAACGTTCTTGGACAATCATTTAAAAATGAGGCTTTCGGCTAATTACACAAACGAGATTAACCGATTTACGGATGCTGTTGAAGGAGCTGCTATCGGTTTTGACCCAACACAGCCAATAAAAGTGGAAGGAGCGCCTTACGGAGGTTATTTTGAATATACGACAGGAGTAGATTCAAACGGTAATTATCCGCTAGTTTCAACTGCAGCAAGAAATCCTGTTGCGCAATTGTTGAATACAAATGATAGAGGAACGAACGACAGAATTTTTGGAAATTTTGAAATCGATTATAAATTCCACTTTTTGCCTGCTTTAAGAGCGGTTGTAAATGTTGGTTTTGATGAATCGAATGGAGACAGAAGAAGATTAGTAGGAGCTGATGCAGGTTCTGCTCCATCCAACAACAATATTCCGTATGGTACAAATGAATATACGGAACAAACTAGAAGAAATAAATTATTAGACACTTATTTGGTTTATAACAAAACGTTTAAATCATTGAATTTTGAAATGACGGGTGGTTATTCGTATCAAAAATTTCAAAGCTCAAAATTTGAAACAGGTAATATCTTAAATCCCGATTTGCCATCGACATTTCCTGAAACTACTTTGGATACAGATGTTGTTTTGTTAGGATTTTTTGCCAGAACAAACTTGAATTTTAGAGATAAATATTTATTAACGCTGTCTTACAGAAGAGATGGTTCTTCAAGATTTGAAGAAGCAAACCGTTGGGGAAATTTCCCTTCTGTAGCTTTTGCATGGAAAATTAAAGAAGATTTCTTTAAAGAAAGCACCGTGTTATCTGACTTAAAATTAAGATTAAGTTATGGTATTACAGGACAGCAGGATATTCCTGAACCAAATGGATACTTGCAGAAATACCAAGTTGGAAGTGGAAATTCCGAATATTATTTTGGAGCAAGTCCTGTAGCTGTTGCACTTCCTTCAAAAAGAACAAACAATTTGAAATGGGAAGAAACCACTTCATACAACGCAGGTCTTGATTTTGGATTTTTAGACAATCGCTTGGCTGCTGGACTTGATGTTTATTATAAAGAATCTAAAGATTTATTAGTAAACGCAGCAATATCGGATGGTAGTAACTTTTCTAACCGTGTTTATCAAAATGTTGGAAGTTTTACCACAAAAGGAGTAGAGTTTACGCTTAACGCGAATGCAGTTAGAACAGAAAATTTTAACTGGAATATGAACTTTAATATTGCCAAATTCGAAAGAAGAATCAAAAATCTAGTTAATGGAACCGATATCTTTTTAGGAGACAATATTGCAGGAACAGGAACTCCAGGGCAAATTTTTAGAGAAGGCTACACGCCATATTCTTTCTATGTATACAAACAATTATACAACAACGAAGGAAAACCAATTGATGGTGCATTTGCTGATTTAAATGGCGATAATATCAAAAATGATTCAGATAAATACATTTACAATAATCCAGATCCAGATTTCACATTAGGATTTGCATCGAATATGAATTACAAAAAGTTTGACTTTTCATTCAATTTACGTGCAAGTATTGGGAACCGAATTTTTAATGCGGTTGATGCCAGCAGAGCACAATATGATGCTATGGAAAATGGGGGTGTTTTAAGTAATATTCCATCTCAGGTATTGGAAACCAATTTTCAGACTACTTCAAATGTAGTATTATCAGATCTTTATATTGAAAATGCTTCATTTTTAAAATTAGATAACATTACGTTGGGCTATACTTTATCGAACTGGCTAAACAGCAAAGCTTCGTTAAGAGTATCAACGGGAGTTCAGAACGTTTTTGTACTTACCAAATACAGTGGTTTGGATCCTGAAATCACAAATAATGGTGTAGACAAAACGATTTATCCAAGACAGCGATCAGTACTATTTGGTCTTAATCTTAAATTTTAATACAGCAAACATGAAAAAATATATAGTAATAACAATAGCTGCATTGACTCTGATGTTTCAGTCCTGTACAGATGATTTAAATGTTGTCTCAAAAGATGACGATGTTCTTTCTTCTGATGTATTATTTTCTACGCCTGACGGATACAAAAAAGCATTCGCAGGAGTATATGGAAATTTAACTTTAACAGGTGTTTTGGGGCCTGACAACTCTTCGCTTGAAGGTGTAGATGCGGGAACGAGCCAGTTTACAAGATGTTTATTATACATGCAGGAATTAACTACAGATGAATTGGTTTGGAGTTATGAAAATGATGGTGGAACGGCAGAATTACAACGTAACATTTGGACACCTGCAAATCCTGTAATTTTAGGAATGTTTAGTAGAACTATGGTTTCTGTGGCTTATGCAAATGAGTTTTTACGCCAGAGTACTCCAGAAAAATTAAGTTCAAGAGGTATTACAAATGCGACAACAGTGGCTGATATAGCACTTTACCGTCAAGAGGTTCGTGTTTTAAGAGCGTATGCTTATTATACTATGATGGATTTATTTGGGAAAGCGCCAATGTATACTGAAAATGATCCTGTAAATTTTACGGGGCCTGAGGTAAACAGAAAACAATTGTTTGAATATGTCGAAACTGAATTAAAAACGGTTTTACCAGATTTAAAAGCAGCAAGAACAAATGAATACGGAAGAGTAGACCAATCTATGGCGCGCATGATTTTGGCTAAAATGTATTTGAATGCTCAAGTATATATTCAAGAAAATCGTTTTAATGACTGTGTTGCAATGTGTAACGATATCATTGCTGGTGGTTATACTTTGAAACCGAAATATTTAGACAATTTCAAAGCTGATAATAATACTTCTGAAGAAATCATATTCGGAATCCAGTCAGACGGAGCAGTTTCACAAAACTGGGGAGCAACAACTGTATTGACAAATGGACAAATTGGCGCTTGGGAAAACAATGGTGCCGATTTTGGAATTGGAGGCTGGACAGGAGCGCTGAGAATCAGAAAAGAGTTTGCTCAAAAATTTGATGGTGTTAAATTTAGCCAGGATACTAGAAACACAATCGGAAAAGGTGTGCAAGGTGATCCAGCAAAACAAAGATCGATTGATATTGATGATATTGGCGTAAAAACACAAGGTTACATTTTATCAAAGTTTTCCAATAAAACGTCTACTGGAGTTAACGGAATCAGTTCTACTTATGCGGATACCGATTTTCCATTATTCAGATTGGCCGATGTGTATTTAATGTATGCTGAAGCTACTTTGAGAGGTGGAAACGGAACAACTACTCAAGCATTAAATTATGTGAATGCTTTAAGACAAAGAGCTAATAATAATTCAACAGTTGGAAATATTACTTTAAGTGAGTTGACGCTTGATTTTCTTATTGATGAAAGAGCTCGAGAATTGCATTGGGAAGCGCACAGAAGACAAGATTTAATTCGTTTTGGAAAATATACTGGTGGTTCTTACAATTGGGCATGGAAAGGAAATTCCTCTAAAGGAATTGCTATCCCTTCTTATATGAGTGTTTTTCCTATTCCAGAAGGTTCGTTGGGAGCCAATAGAAATTTAACTCAAAACACAGGTTACTAAAACTTTTTTAACTTAAACGATATACAAAATGAAACTTATATATAAAATTTTTATAGCTGTTGTTGTACTTACAGGATTTTGGTCTTGTGAAAACGAAGAAAATTTAATGATTTTAGAGCCTCAGGAAGCTGCTTTTGCTATCATAACTCCGGAAGGCGGTTCTTCTACAATTCTAAATAAAGCAACTCCAAATAATACTGCTATTACCTTTACTTGGGAAAAAGTAAGTTACGGAACACCTACAATTATTACTTATACGGTACAGTTTGCAGCAAGTAATACGGAGTTTGCAGCACCGGTAGATATTACCTCTTCAACTTCTACACACGCTTCTATCACAGTCGCAGAACTTAATGCAAAAGCGCTGGAACTTGGATTGGTTCCTGATGAGCAAGGTACAATTGATGTTAGAATTAAATCTACTGTTGGAACTACACTTTCAGAACCAAAACTTTCTACGCCAATTACAATCAATGTAACTCCTTACAGAGGAGAATTGCCTAAAAAAGATTTGTTTTTAGTGGGACCTGGTACTGCTGCAGGTTGGAGTGTAACGAGCAATAATATGCCGATTTATAGAGATCCAAAAGAAAATGCAAAACATTATTATACAGGTTACTTTAATAAAGATGGTTTTAAATTAATAGAACAAATTGGATTCTGGGCACCAGCTTATGGAACAAATGGTGCTAAAGTACAATACAGAGCAACAGAAGCAGATACTGACCCAAGTGTTTTCCCAACGACAGCTTCAGGTTATTATAGTTTTGAACTTAATCTTGAAGATTTAACATACAAAATTACACCTTATACAGGACCAATGACAACGTATGCAACTATTAGTATGACTGGATCTGTATTAACAGGTGATGATACAGGTTGGGCTCAAGATGTTCCTTTAGTAAAATCGGCATTTGACGGTCATATCTGGAAAGTTACCCAAACCTTAAAAGCAGGAAAAATGAAATTCAGAGCTGATAACAGCTGGACCGTAAGTTGGGGAGATAATGGTGGAGATATACTTGTCGAGGCAGGGAAATACGAAATCTGGTTTAATGACTTAGATGGTCGTTATATGTTTATACCAACGCCATAACTGAATCAAAAAATAAGAGAAGCCTCAATAAGCTGAGGCTTCATCTTTACAGTAAAAGAGCTTATTTTAAATTCAAAATTTCACTACTTATAACTTCTATCATGAAAAAATATATAAAGATTCTTGGGGTAATTGCTATAACTGCAATTCAATTTTCGTGCTCAAGTAATGATAATGCAGACACAGAACCGGTTAATCCGCCAGATGTAAGTGATACTTTTATCAGAGCTTCAGATGTTTCTTTTCTTCCGCAAATGGAATCTCTGGGAACTAAATTCTATAGCAATGGAAAAGCCGAAGGAATGTTTACAACGCTAAGAAATGCAGGTTGTAATACTGTCCGAATTCGTTTATGGAAAAAACCTGTAAATGGACGCTCAGGTTTAAGTGAAGTAAAACAATTGGCTCAAAAAGCAAGACAAGCGGGTTTAAGAGTATGGCTTACGGTTCATTATTCTGATGATTGGGCAGATCCAGGAGTTCAAACCACTCCAGAAGAATGGAAAAATCTAAATTTTGCTGATTTGAAATCGGCTGTTACTTCTTACACGTCAACAATAATTTCAGAAATCAACCCAGATATTATTCAGATTGGAAATGAAATCAACAGCGGGTTATTATGGCCGCAAGGAAACTTAATCAGTAACGAAAAACAATGTATTGAAATATTGAGTGCAGCAAGTGCAGTAGTTCGCAGCAAAGCACCCAACACCAAAATAATGATTCATTATGCTGGTGTTAGCGGAGGCGGTACAGATTGGTTTTTTACTAAAATGAAAAGTATTGATTATGACTATATCGGATTATCTTATTATCCTGTTTGGCACGGTAAGGATTTAAATGAAGTAAAAAATACTATTGATGCTTTAGGAAAGAAATTCAGTAAAAAAGTCTTGATTGCAGAAACTGCTTATCCTTTTACCTTATTACACAATGACCAGACTAATAATATCGTAGGAACAAGTGATCAGCTGGTACCTGGATATCCTGCAACTCCTGCTGGACAAAGAACTTTTGTTATGGATATAAAAAACATAGTAAAAACATCGCAGTATGGACAAGGTTTTGCCTATTGGGGAGGTGAATGGGTTGCTTTTAAAGGGCCACAATCAACAACTGGTTCTACATTCGAAAATCAAGCTTTATATAGTTTTGATAACAATGCCTTATCCGTAATGCAAGCTTTCAGTAAAGACTAAATCATGAAAAAAACGCTAAAAACGATCTCTTTTTTAATGCTAATTGGTATTGCCTTTACTTCGTGTAAACCAAAAATGATTAGCGAAAAGAATTCCTTTTCTAAAGGAGCAGATATAGGCTGGTTACCGCAGATGGAAGCAACGGGCTATAAATTCTATGATGCAGACGGTTCTCAAAAAGACTGTCTGCAATTATTAAAAGACCGTGGTATCAATACCATCAGATTGCGCGTTTGGGTAAATCCGAATGATGATAAAGCCAGCGGACATTGTAGTCCCGAAGAAACCGTTGTGATGGCGGTTCGTGCACAAAAAATGGGAGTGCGTATTATGATCAATTTCCATTACAGTGATTCGTGGGCAGATCCGGGCAAACAAAACAAACCGGCAGCGTGGGCGAAACATTCTTTTCCAGAATTGTTAACCGATGTGTATCAGCATACTTATGACGTTTTAAAACTGTTGAAAAAAGCCGGAGTAACTCCAGAATGGGTTCAGGTAGGAAATGAAATTCCAGGCGGTATGCTTTGGCCGGAAGGCAGTACAGATAATTTTAAGCAATTGGCACAATTACTTGATAAAGGATATGAAGCCACAAAAGCGATTGATCCAAAAATTAAAGTAATTGTTCATTTGGATGAAGGAAATAAGAGTGAAAAATTTAGATGGTTTTTCGATAAAGCAACTGAAAACAAAGTAAAATATGACGTAATTGGTTTATCGTATTATCCATATTGGATCAAAACCGATTATCAAAGCACTATTTTAGATTTAGAAAATAATCTAAAAGATATGGCTTCGCGTTACAAAAAAGAAGTTATGGTTGTGGAAGTTGGCGGCGATTTTGAAGCAGTACAAAATACCAAAGAAATGCTCGAAGCCACCATTAAAGCCGTAAAAAGTGTACCAAATAATAAAGGTCTAGGTGTTATCTATTGGGAGCCGCAAGGTGAAAAAAGCTGGAGCGGTTATCAGCTTAATGCTTGGCTTCCTGACGGAAAACCTTCGCCTGCATTGGATGCTTTCAAGAATTAAAAAAACAATTAAAATTTACCATTCAGAAATTAAGTTTCATAAAACTAAATGAACTTAACCAGTTGAGTGTAATGAAAAAAATATTAAACACATAGAAACATAGATTTTATGTTCTTGGAAAAGTAAATTAGAAAGAAACTCGTTTCTCACACATAGCTATGTTTGTTGATGCAAGTGAAACGCCTTTTTTGAGTTCATTCCAATAGCTATCGGGACTATATTTCTATGTGTTAAAATAATTATGCGCAACGAGTTGTATTAATATCTTTATGATAAAAAAATAAAAAAGAAAATGAAATTAATTATCAGGTCAATATTATTCTCCAGTTTGCTGTTTTTTTCATCTGTAAAAATGATATCACAATCTACCACAATTATTTTAAAAGATAACTGGCGTTTTTCTAAAGATGTAAAAGAAGATGCCTTTTCTGTAAATTTCAATACTTCTAAATGGGAAAAAGTAAGTGTCCCGCACGATTGGGCTATTTATGGACCTTTTGATAAAGAATGGGACAAACAGGTTTCGGCAATTGAGCAAAACGGCGAAAAAATTCCAACAGAAAAAACGGGTCGTACAGGATCATTACCACATATTGGAACGGGCTGGTACCGTAATTCATTCTCTATTCCGCAGTTTAAAAAAGGAAAAAAAGCACTTCTTATTTTTGAAGGCGCAATGAGTGAACCTCAAGTTTACTTAAATGGAAAAAAGATAGGGGAATGGGGTTATGGCTACAGCTATTTTTATATTGACATTAGTAAAGATCTAAAAGTAGGTTCAGAAAATCTATTGGCTGTTAAATTGACTAATATGCCATTTTCTTCAAGATGGTATCCTGGTGCCGGACTTTACAGAAATGTTAGTATTGTAATAAAAGAAGAAGAAAGTTTTGAACAGTGGGGGACTTTTATTACGACGCCTGAAATGAAAGACGATAATGCAGTTGTTGATATTAAAGCAGAAGTTCATGGCAGTACTATGTCAATGGTTACAGAGATAAAAGATGCAGCTAATAAAGTAGTGGCAACGCAAAAAGCTTCAGAAATAAAAGATGGAAAATTCCATCAAATAATTGAAGTGGCCAAGCCTCATTTATGGAGTCCTGAGACACCTTATTTGTATACTGCAGTAACCAAATTATATGCTGCAGACGGAACATTAAAAGACGAGCAAAATATAAAATTCGGTATCCGATTTATTAAATATGAAGCTAATAAAGGATTCAGCCTTAATGGTAAAGTGATGAAATTTAAAGGGGTTTGTCTTCATCACGATTTAGGGCCTCTTGGTGCGGCTATAAATAAAGCCGCACTTCGAAGACAATTGACGATTCTAAAAGATATGGGATGCAACGCAATTAGAAGTTCTCATAATATGCCTTCGTTTGAGCAGTTGGAACTGGCTGACGAAATGGGATTTATGTTTCTGGCAGAAAGTTTTGATGAATGGGCAAAACCCAAAGTACAAAACGGTTATCATCGCTTTTTTGACCAATATGCAGAAAAAGATATTGTCAATTTAGTGAGAGCTACACGTAATCATCCTTGCATTGTAATGTGGAGTTCTGGAAATGAGGTTCCCGATCAATGGGGCGCTGAAGGGGTAAAACGTGCCAAATGGCTGCAGGACATTTTTCACCGTGAAGATCCTACAAGACCCGTTACTGTTGGTATGGATCAGGTAAAAGCAACTATGGAATCTGGCTTTGGAGCTTTGCTCGATATTCCGGGATTAAATTATAGAGTGCATCTTTACGAAGAAGCATATAAAACATTTCCGCAAGGACTTATTTTAGGTTCAGAAACAGCTTCGACAGTGAGTTCAAGAGGAATTTATAAGTTTCCTGTTGCGCAGGCAAAGAATAAAGAATATGATGATTTTCAAAGTTCTTCGTATGATTTAGAAGCTTGCAGCTGGTCCAATGTCCCTGATGAAGATTTTGTGCTTCAGGATGACAAACCGTGGGTTATTGGAGAATTTGTCTGGACAGGTTTTGATTATTTAGGAGAGCCAACACCTTATGATGAAAAATGGCCGTCAAGAAGTTCATATTTTGGGATTTCAGATTTGGCGGGACTTCCTAAAGACCGTTTTTATCTTTACAGAAGCAGATGGAATACAAAAGATAAAACGCTTCATATTCTGCCACATTGGAACTGGAAAGGAAGAGAAAGCGAAGTTACTCCTGTTTTCGTTTACACCAATTACGACAGCGCCGAGCTTTTTGTAAATGGAAAAAGTATGGGCGTTCAGAAAAAGAACAATTCAACGCCACAGACCCGTTATAGATTGATGTGGAATGATGTTAAATACGAACCAGGAACGGTAAAAGTCGTAGCATTTGATTCTAATGGAAAAGTGGTGGCAGAAAATGAAATTAAAACGGCTGGAGATCCTTATAAAATTGTGCTTGAAGCAGATCGCAAAACGATCAAAGCTGATGGAGATGATATTTCTTTTGTAACAGTTTCGGTCGTAGATAAAAATGGCATTCCATGTCCTACAGCAGTCAATGAACTGGAGTTTAAAGTTACCGGAGCTGGAACTTATAGAGCAGCCTGTAACGGAGATGCTACATCATTGGAAATATTTCATGATAATAAAATGAAGCTTTTTAGCGGTAAACTGGTTGTACTTGTAAAATCAACTAAACAAAGTGGTACTATGCAGCTTGAAGTTAAAGGGGATAATCTTGAAAAGGCAAGAATTAATATTAAAACAATAAAATAAAACAAAATCCTCAATCAAACCTGTTGATTGAGGATTTTTTAAATACAATTAATTAGTTGCTATTTTTACTGGTAATTTTAGTATGTATAACAGTAAGGCTTTGCCATATTCTTCAATATCTTCCTTGTGTACTAGCGTAGTTTTTTTATTTAAAAAAAGGCTAGAAAAACACTTTTTTGGTTATGGTATTGCCATTCTCCAATATTGTTTTGACGAGTAAGATTTGTACACTGCCTTGAATTGTATTGATTTCCAAATCAGATGTTCCTGTTGGATGATTGCTATAAAGCATTTTTCCCGTGATATCAAAAATGGATACTTCCTTCAATTGTTGGTTTTGAGATTTCAAGCTGATGATTTTATTTTTTGAAGCCACTGTAAGCTCAGGAGATAGAGAAGTAAATTCTGGAGTTCCTAATTTCTGGGTTTCTTCAGTATATCGGATTTCAAAACGATTGTTAAAAATTCCTATCACAGTGGAGAATGTATAACCGCCGTTTCTAAGGTTGTGCATTTTTCCAGTCTGTTTGTCTAGAAGATAAATAGCCTGATTAGTCAAATCGCCGTCAGCATGATCAATGGAGATGGTAAGATCGCCCGTAACTGCCGAACGGTATCCCAGTTGAATAATGTCTGAGAGCTCAAAAGGTAGTGCACGTCCTTGAATAGTCAGTTTTTTTCCTTCATTGATGCTGTAAAAATCTGCAGGTTTATAAGCGTCCATTGAAACAGCATCATATGCATAATCCCAGCCATTGGTGGCTCCTGCGGTATATCCAATTAAAAGCTGTTTAAAAATTCCTTCTTTGCTCGTTAGATTTAGCCATACACGATGTCTGTTCTGAACTTGTGTATCTTCATATTTACTCATGAATAATTTTTTATTGCTTTCAACGGGAAGAGTACCGCAGTGAGTTGCGATTGGGTGCAGTAAAAACAAGGACTGCATTGTAGAGAATAAAAGAGAGGATAAGTAAAGTTTTTTCATGTTTAGCTGATTTAAAATTTATAAATAATATTGTGCCGTTTTTGGACTTTTTTGGATTTAGGAGTGATTAAAAGAAAAGACAGTAATATGATGATACGGAAATTATAAAATGACTGGCGTTTTTTCTATGGACTTATTTTTAAACTGATGCTTTCCAGTTTTTCTAAGGTAAAAGTCATTTGATTTTTAATGTAAGATTTTAAGGCTTTCTTTTATTTTATAATGTATTACATCGATGTTTTTTGCTTTTTATCGATGAAATAAGATGTTAAATTACAAATCTAAATGCAGAGGAAAAAGGGAAGGAGACTGCTCTACTGCTAAAAATAGTCTTATTGGGAATATATTTACCTTATTGTTATATTTAAGTCTTAAAAGCTTTATAGTATGCTCTTCAAAGAGTGTTTTTTAGTTGTTTCGATAGAAGTAAAGAGAAAAACTATAAAGTTAGGAATGAGAAAAAAACTTCATAGATTAGAATCTTCTATTTTTGGTATTAATTTTTATTTTATCGTAATATAATTGTTGTAATTTTTTATAAAATATATTTTTTTGTGTTTTTTAATTGAAATTATATAATTTAAAAAAGTTTACTATATTTGAAGTGTTGCGATTACACTTATTAAGATAAAAACAATGTGTAAGCAGAATAAAGTGATATGCAATAACTTTTGCGAAACTCTTCTGCGTTTAATGGGATTCAGCCCTGAATTACATTAAAAAAATCTTTACTGCATAGAATTAATTTTTTTATAAAAAGAAAATGAAAACCGATTTAAAAAATCAATTGAATACTAAAACATTTACTGGCACAAGTTTATTTTTAGCGCTGCTATTTTCATCATTCAGCGTAAATGCTCAGTTGAAAACTACAGAAAGTGAAGTAGGCTTAGGCTGGAGTAACAATTCTGTTAATACGGTTATTTTTAGAAATAGTGCACTGACATCGTTTAAAGGAAATCAATATACAGCTTACTACGATCCGGAAGGCAGAATGGTTTTGGCAAAACGAAAACTAAATTCAAACAATTGGGATAAAGTAATTACACCTTACAGCGGCAATGTAAAAGATGCTCACAACGATATCAGCATTGCAATAGACAGCGATGGTTATCTTCATGTGAGCTGGGATCATCATGATACGCGTTTGCGTTATGCCAGAAGTAAAAAGCCGTTTACTTTAGAATTAGGCGAAGAAATAGCTATGACTGGTGTGGACGAGAATAAAGTAACGTACCCTGAATTTCATAATCTTCCTAATGGAAATTTGTTGTTTTGTTACCGTTCTGGAGCTTCGGGAAGAGGAAATTTGGTTATTAAATCTTATGATGTTAAAAAACAGCAATGGACATCCTTACAAAATAATTTAATTGATGGCGAAAACCAGCGCAGTGCCTATTGGCAAATGTGTATAGGCGAAAAAGGAATTTACATTTCATGGGTTTGGAGAGAAAGTTGGGATGTTTCCACAAACCATGATATTTGTTATGCTTTTTCAGCTGATGGTGGTAAAACATGGCAAAAATCCACAGGAGAAAAATACAGTTTACCAATTACAAAAGCCACGGCTGAACATGCCTGGGAAGTACCACAAAACAGCAGTTTAATTAACCAAACCGCAATGACTGTTGACGAAAAAGGAAATCCATACATTACTACGTATTGGGACAATAATGGTATTCCGCAATACAAAGTGGTATATTTTTCTAACAGAAAATGGAATTTAATCAATACCGATTTTCATACCAAACCATTTAATTTAGGCGGAGGCGGTACGAAAAGAATTCCGATTTCTCGTCCTGAAATTTTGGTTAATAAATCGATGTTGTATCTGCTTTTTAGAGATGAAGAACGTGATAATAAAATAACATTGGCTTATGCCAATTTAGAAAATAAAAAATGGGAGTTAACAGATCTAAGCCGTTTTAGGGTAGGACAATGGGAACCGAATTTGGATAAAGAACTTTGGAAAAACAAAAAGCAATTGCATATTTTTTCTCAAAACGTAAGTCAGGCCGATGGAGAAGGATTGGTAAAAGTAAACCCGGAACCTGTACAAATTTTAGAGGTAAAACAACTTCCTGTTCTAAAGCCTTAATTTTTTGATATAATACAATTTTTCCTTTCAATATTTTTTAATTCAATAATTATGAATAATGTGAAATATCGTCTCAATTACTCGTTTTTTGGCCGTTTATGCTAATATACCCCTTCTAATTTACTGTAACGTCCCTCTTATCTTATAGGTCGTTATCTAAATTTGTGAAGTTGATTTTTATTTCGGAATCAAGCATTGACAGGCTGGTTTGAAATAAATTTTGAAGTATTAAATTAAAAACCATTGTGTAGTTAAATGAAAAAAATTGTATTAGCACTTGCTTTGTTTTGGAGTCTGCAAAATAATTTTGCCCAGAATAATGAATGGGAGAATCCTCAGATTCTGGACAGAGGAAAAGAAAAAGGCAGAAGCTCTTTCTTGTTATTCAGTAATGAAACGGAACTGAAAGGAAACAATCCTCAAAAATCAGAGTTGTATCAAAGTTTGAATGGAAATTGGAAGTTCAATATTGTTAAAAAACCATCCGAACGACCTTTGGATTTTTACACCACGACATTGAATGATGCCAATTGGAAAAACATTCAAGTGCCATCTAACTGGGAACTGCAAGGTTTTGATATTCCTATTTATACCAATATTACGTATCCGTTTCCAAAAAATCCGCCTTTTATAGCGGAAGATTATAATCCGGTTGGAAGTTACAGACGTACTTTCCAGGTTTCTGAATCATGGAAAGACAAAGAAATCATTCTTCATTTTGCTTCTATTTCAGGCTATGCGAGAGTATTCCTGAACGGAAAAGAAGTGGGTATGACCAAAGCATCCAAAACTCCGGCTGAATTTAATATTACTTCTTTTTTAAAGAAAGGAGAAAATCTGCTTGCTGTTCAGGTATTCCGTTGGCACGATGGAAGTTACTTAGAAGATCAGGATTTTTGGAGATTAAGCGGTATCGAAAGAGACGTTTACCTGCAGGCAATGCCTAAAACAACGATTTGGGATTATTTTGTAAAAAGTGACTTAGACAATCCATACAAAAACGGACTTTTCAATCTGGATGTAACACTAAAATATTTTGAAAAAAGTAAAGTAAAAAATCCATCTGTAAAGGTTGAATTGTTTGACGATCAGAACAAAGTGATTTATTCTGAAAGCAAAAAAGTAAATGATAAAGCGCAAAATATAAGCTTCGAAAAAACAATTGAAAATGTAAAACTATGGAGTAACGAAACGCCAAATTTATATCGATACACCATTACATTATTAGATGATAAAGGAAAAACTTTAGAAATTATTTCTAAAAAAACAGGTTTTAGAAAAGTAGAAATTAAGAACGCTCGTTTATTGGTAAATGGTAAAGTCATTATGGTAAAAGGAGTTAATATCCATGAACATGATGATGTAAACGGTCACGTTCCGAATGAAAAACTAACACTGAAAGATCTTCAGTTAATGAGGGAACACAACATTAACGTTATCAGAATGAGTCATTATCCGCATGATCCTCATATTTATGAATTGTGCGATCAATATGGTTTTTATGTAGTGGACGAAGCCAATATTGAAAGTCATGCAATGGGAGCAGAATGGCAGAATTGGTTTGATCAGAAAAAACATCCAGCTTATCTACCGGAATGGGCGCCGGCACATTTAGATCGTATCGAAAGAATGTTTGCGATCGACAAAAATCATCCTTCGATTATTATCTGGTCTTTAGGAAATGAATGCGGTAACGGCCCTGTTTTTTATGATGCTTACGATTGGTTAAAAAAAGTCGATACAACACGTCCGGTTCAGTTTGAACAGGCGGGAGAAAATAGAAATACAGATATCGTAGCGCCAATGTATCCAAGCATTAAAAGCATGAAAAATTATGCGAATTCTGATAAAACACGTCCGTATATTATGTGTGAATATGCACATGCAATGGGACAAAGCAGTGGTAATTTTCAGGAATATTGGGACATTATCAATAATAGCAAACGTATGCAGGGCGGTTTTATCTGGGATTGGGTAGATCAGGGAATCAAAACTAAAAATGATAAAGGACAAATTTTCTGGGCTTACGGAGGAGATTTGGGAGGCGCTGCTTTGCAAAATGACGAAAATGGTTGTGCCGATGGCCTTATCTTTTCTAACAGAACTCCAAAACCAGCTTTAGAAGAAGTAAAAAAAGTATATCAAAACATTGAAATTCTTTTAAACAGCAGAACCGAATTAATAATCAGAAATCATTTTAATTATACTAATCTGTCCAATTATAACTTTAAATATGAACTGATTAAAAACGGAGCAAAAGTAAAAACTGGCGAATTTAGTTTAGACTTAGAACCAGAACAAAGTAAAAAAGTAGCGATCTATTTAGGCGATATCGATGAAAATTCAGAATATTTTTTAAATGTTTTTGCCCTTTCAAAATACGATGATCCTTTAGTAGCAAAAGGATTTGAATTTGCTAGAGCACAATTTGAAATAGCAAAAGGAAATTATTTTGCGGCTAATACGAAAACAAATAGCGCTTCTAAATTAAAAT
This sequence comes from Flavobacterium panacagri, assembly GCF_030378165.1. Lineage (NCBI taxonomy): Bacteria > Pseudomonadati > Bacteroidota > Flavobacteriia > Flavobacteriales > Flavobacteriaceae > Flavobacterium > Flavobacterium panacagri. The sequence goes on along the minus strand of NZ_CP119766.1, from coordinate 4,385,877 downwards.
ATTCAAAAGCAAATACTATTCTTTCTTTTGAAACAGAAAATAGTAAAGGAGAATTTGACTTGAAAAAAGGAGAAATCTCAAAATACGAATCGAAAAACGGAAAAAATGTGATTACGAATTTTCCAACACCTTATTTCTGGCGCGCTCCAACAGATAATGATTTTGGAAGCGGGATGCCAAATAAATTAGGAATCTGGAAAGAAGCCTCAAAAAATCCGACAGTTGTAAGTGTTGTTTTAGACGAAAAAAATACAGCAGGATTAGGAATAAAAGTAGCTTATAAATTAGCGCAAGCTGATGTTCCATATACAGTAGATTATTTGATTCAGAATAATGGTGAAATTAAAATCACGTCTTCAATTGACATGACAGGAAAAGATTTACCTGAAATGCCTCGTTTTGGAATGCGTATGAAACTAAACGGATCATTTGATAATTTAAGTTATTACGGAAGAGGCCCTTGGGAAAACTATTCAGATAGAAATTCGGCCGCGTTTATCGGAGAATATTCAGATAAGGTGAGCAATCAATATGCAAGAAATTTTATTCGTCCGCAGGAATCGGGATATAAAACAGATGTCCGTTGGCTGACTTTAAAAAACAATGCTGGACAAGGTTTAAGAATTGATGGCGCACAGCCAATTGGTTTTAGCGCACTGAATATTTCGACAGAAGATTTGGATCCAGGAAAAAATAAGGAACAGCGTCATCCGACTGATTTAAACTTAGATTCTAAAGAAGCAGTTTACCTGCATTTAGATTACAAACAAAGAGGTCTTGGAGGCGATGACAGCTGGGGAAGTCTGCCACATGAGCAATATCGTTTGTTGGGCAAAAAATACAGCTATTCCTATACCATATCATTGATTAATTAGTTAGTAGTTCGTCTTTTTGGAAAGAAAAACCTATGAGTAAACATCATAGGTTTTTCTGATTTTAAAATATTTAAGAATAATTACCTTTTTTAGGAATAAAATTTTACAACATATGCTTTTTTAAAATAACAGACATCTATTTATAGATTCATCAAAAACTTAAACTAACCTAACCACCGCACATTTTGAAAAATAGAATTCTATTATTTTTAATTCTTTTAGTTTGCTGTCCGGCTCAACCACAGTCAGCTGGGGAATTATCTGCTTCTAAATTTGGACAGGAAAAATATACTATTGGCTACATCGGGATAAAAAACGGACTGGCCAATAACGCTGTTACTTCGGTTTATAAGGACAAAAGAGGCCTGATGTGGTTTGGTACTTATGATGGAATCAGCCGATATGATGGTTATAATTTTTTAAATTTTAGAAATGAACCAAACGATTATAGTTCATTAAATAATAATAGAGTTGTAAGCATTTGCGGAACCAAAGATGAAATCTGGATTGGTACAAAAGGCGGTATCAGTGTTTACAATTATCTCAACAATCACTTTAGCCGTAAATATTATTTAAATGCAAAAACATCTAAGACAGAGCCTATAGATTTTGTGGTCAATAAGATCATGGATTATAAATCGGTGATGTATATTGGCACTGCTGGTCGAGGACTGCTTTATTGTGGAGCCAAACAAAAAAGAATTATTCAGATTCCGCTTTATGTAAACGGAAAACTGCAATGGGATTATCATGTTCAGGGAATGGATTTTGATAAATCGGGTAAGTTTTGGTGTTTTGTTCAGGGAGTTGGACTTGTGACTATGGATGCAACAGCAAAAAAACTGGTTGTGGTTTTGTCCGATTATCAACAAGGAAATTGTGTGTTGTGTGACAAATCTTCCAATATTTGGGTAGGAGTTGATGGTGGTTTATTAAAGTACAATTCCCTAAATAAAACACATCGCATTTATGCAAATCAGGAATTGCAAAATCCTATTTCCGATTTGATGTGCAAACCAGACAAAAAAGAACTTTGGATTGCGACCAATGGGAATGGAATAGTAAAATACAGTTATGCATCGGATAGTTTTTCTTTGTTTAATGCCAATTCAGATGAGGAAAAATTGAATAGTAACGCTATTTCCTCGCTTTTTTCGGACAATGAAAATAGAGTTTGGGTTGGAACTTTAAGAGGAGGCGTTAATAAAATTGAGGAAAGAAAAAGTCCTTTTACGACCATTTCTAAAAATGAAAAGATAAAAAATACGATTTCAAGTGATTTTATTCTTTCCTTGTCAGAACAAGATAGTGAACATTTATGGATAGGAACAGATGGAGCGGGCGCAAGTTTATGGAATAGAAAGACTAATACGTTTACAAATTATTCTCACAGTTCCAATAATACCAATTCGATATCTAATAATTTTGTTTCTTCAATCGTAACTGACAGCAGAGGAACTTGGTTTGCGACTTATGGCGGAGGTGTCTGTTTGTTTAATTCACAGACGCATAATTTCAAAAAGTACACCTTTTTTAATCCAAAAGTGGGAGCAAATCAAAAGAATTTCTGGGTGCTCTTTCGTGCTAAGAATAATGTTCTGTGGGCGGCTTCTCCAGATGACGAAGGCTTGTATCGTTATAATGAAACACAGGATAAATTTGATTTTGTTGATGCAAAAATTAGAGGAATTATTTCTATTGCAGAAGATCATAATGCCAATCTTTGGATAGGAAATTTTACGGATTTAGTAGAATTTAATCCAAAAACAATGCAACGCAAAGTGATCGATCTTAAATATCCCGTACGATCTGTTATTGCTGTTTCGCCTGAAAAAATGCTTGTGGGAACAGAAGGAGGAGGGCTTTTGATTTTTAATCCGCAGACGCTGCAAAAGAAATTCCTAACCCAAAAAGATGGAATTCCAAATAATTCGGTACTAAATATTGTAAAGGATAATGAAGGAGATTATTGGTGTAGTACTTATAATGGAATATTTGTTTACAATGCTCAAACGGGACATATTACAAGTTATCATGATGCTGATGGTCTTCAGAGCAATCAGTTTAATTATAACGCGGCGGTTAAACTTTCAACAGGCGAAATCCTTTTTGGCGGAATCAAAGGTTTTAATATCATAAACACAAAAATCAATACCCAGATTCATGATTTTCCAAAGCTGGTTATCACTACAATAAAAGTAAACAATAAGGTTTATGATCAATCCAATTTAACTTCTTTTGGAATTGATAAACTGAAATTGCCTTATGATGAATCAATGCTTAATATTGATTTTGCGGCTTTAGAATACAGTCTTCCTGAAAAAATTTCTTATGCTTATTTTTTAGAAGGATGGGATTCGCAATGGCATTATGTCGATAATATTCGAAGTGCCAATTATTCCAAAATCACAGAAGGAGATTATGTGTTGAAAATCAAATCTACTAATGCTGAAGGAATTTGGAGTAAAAGCACTATTTCACTTCCAATTACCATATTGCCTCCGTGGTACAGAAGCGGTTTTGCCTATTTTATCTATTTCCTGATTGTTTGCCTAGGTATTTATGTAGTTGACAAATATCAGCGTCAGCAGGCCAAACTTAAATACGAAGTAAAACTTTCGCAGGATTTGGCAAAACAGGAAAAAGAACTGAATGAGAAAAAAATAACCTTTTTCACCAATATTTCTCATGAATTCAGGTCACCTTTAACCATGATTATTAATCCTTTAAAAGATATCATTTATGGAACCGACCAACAGATTGATCCCGGTGCTATTGAAATGGTTTACAGCAATTCAAGACGATTGTTGAGTTTGGTCGATCAGCTTCTTTTGTTTAGAAAAACAGAAACAGAAACAGGAAAACTTAAAATTGGTCAAATTGATATTGTTGAATTGGCCAAAGAGGTTTTCAGCTGTTTTGTGCATCACGCCAAAGTCAAAAAAATAGATTACAGTTTTAGTATTTCTGAAGAAAGGGTATTGGTCTATGTAGACCGGGAAAAGATTGAAATGGCTCTGTTTAATTTGATTTCGAATGCATTAAAATTTACAGAAAAGGAGAACGGAAGTGTTGCGGTTAATTTGCGCTGTACAGATAATGAAGTTATTATAAAAGTGATTGATAATGGCGAAGGAGTTTCAGATGCTGATAAAGAGAAAATATTTAATTTATTTTATCAATCCAATAATAACATAAAAAACAACCGCAAGGGATTTGGAATCGGACTTTATTTGGTGAAACAATTTGTGAATCAGCATCATGGTGCTGTTAGTTGTTATGATAATGAAAATGGCGGATCTATTTTTGAAATCAAGTTACCACTTGGAAAAGAACATTTTGGAGATATTGAAATCAGGGAAGATTTAAGTGACAGAACCTTATTTTTAGAGGAAGCTATGGAAGATACCGTGATACAGGAAAATGTATTGCAGACTATTGAAGAACCTGAAACAGTCAGTGATTTGATTAAAGACGCCAAAAGTATTTTGGTTGTAGATGATAATGCCCAAATAAGAAATTATTTGAAACGAATATTATCCTCAAAATACCATATTACACTAGCCGAAAATGCTGAAATGGCTTTAACTCTAATTAGAAAAGTACAACCCGATTTAATTATTTCTGATGTTGTAATGGGAGAAATGAATGGAGTTGCTTTTTGTAAACACATCAAATCAGACGAAGAGTTAAAACATATTCCTGTAATATTGCTTACCGGAGGAACTTCGGAAGAAGTGAAACTTAAAGGAGCCGAAGTCGGTGCCGATGATTATATTACAAAACCTTTTGATAATGATTATTTACTGGCTAGAATCAGTGGCATATTAGCGAGACGTGACAGCGAACAGCATTATTTACTTAATTCAGTGACCAAAAAAGAAGCCAATCTAAAATTATCAGATGAAGATAAAAAACTGATCGAAAGGATTGTGGAGATAATTGACGCCAATTTAGATGTAGAGAATTTCAATGTACATGATCTGGCGTTTCATTTAGGAATGAGTTATTCTTTGGTATATAAAAAAATTAAAAAGATTACTGGTAAATCGGTTTCAGAATTTACTAGAAATGTGCGTTTGCGAAAAGTAGCGACCTTATTAATTACAACCGATTTACAGATTAGTCAGGCCGCTTCGATAGCTGGTTTTGGAGATATTAAGTATTTCAGAAAACACTTTCAGCAGTTTTATAATATAAATCCTTCCGAGTTTAAGAAGAAGTATCAAAATGTGAAGGATAATAAATATATACTGAATGAAAGCTTTTGGAAATCAGCTTGATAGTTAAAATAGATTTGAAAAAACAATTAATAAGACATTAAAATGGACACAATTTAAAATAAAACACGAATTGCACGAATTAACACGAAATTTAATTAGTGAAATTAATTGCACTAACAATTTACCTGTATGTATTGGTGAAAATTTGTGGAATTTGTGGCGAAAAAAAATGCGGCATCGCAAAATTTTTAAACTCAATAAGCACAAAAAGAGCGCTACGATTAATTTCACGCAGATTTCTGCAGATTTGAACAAATTTGAGCAGAACTACTATTAAACATTTAACTAAAAAAATATAATAATGAAGTTTAGAAAATCAATTTTTATGGCAATAGCTTCTCTTTCATTTGGGGCAATTGGCTGTAAAACAGGAAATGTAAAACAGGAAAACGGGATAAAAGAATCTAAAAAAGAGGTAATCGCTATTATCGACAAAGTAAATAACCATTGGCAGGTAACACATCCGGAACCAGGAAATGCTTTTTGGCATGTTTCCGCTTACCATACCGGAAATATGGAAGCTTACAAAGTAACCCAAAACAAAAAATATTTAGATTATTCGATGGCTTGGGCGGAGAAGAATCAATGGATGGGTGCGAAATCAACTGATAAATCAGAATGGAAATACAATTATGGCGAAACAGATCAATATGTATTGTTTGGAGACTGGCAGATTTGTTTTCAAACCTATATCGATTTGTACAATTTCACAGGAAAAAAAGATCCTCAAAAAATTGCAAGAGCAAAAGAAGTGATGGAATATGAAATGAGTACGCCACAAAACGATTATTGGTGGTGGGTTGACGGCTTGTATATGGTAATGCCGGTAATGACAAAGCTGTACAACGTTACAGGAAATGAAATGTATTTAGAAAAACTCCATTCTTATTTACAATATGCGGACAGCATTATGTATGATGAAGAAGCAAAGCTATATTTCCGTGATGCTAAATATGTGTATCCAAAACACAAAAGTGCTAATGGAAAAAAAGATTTTTGGGCTAGAGGAGATGGTTGGATCTTTGCAGGTTATGCCAAAATTATTCAGGATTTACCAAAATCAGTTAAACATAGAGAGGAGTATATCAGCCGTTTTAAAGATATGGCCAAAGCTCTTGCTGCCACACAGCAAAAAGACGGCTATTGGACAAGAAGTATTCTAGATGCTGAACATGCACCTGGGCCAGAAACCAGCGGTACAGCCTTTTTTACTTATGGTTTTATGTGGGGAATTAACAACGGCTTTTTGGATAAAAAAGAATATCTGCCAATAGTGCAAAAATCATGGAATTACTTAACCACTTTTGCACTTCAGCCAGATGGGACTTTGGGATATGTCCAGCCTATTGGCGAAAAAGCAATTCCGGGACAAGTAGTCGATAAAAATTCAACTGCTGATTTTGGAGTAGGAGCCTTTTTGTTAGCAGCATCAGAGGTTTATCGTTATGTGAAATAATTGATTACATTTTATTATTTGAAGAAGGCTGTCTCAAAAAGACAGCTTTTTTTGTTATGGTTTACTTATGTCAAATAAGATATATCGCAGATGTAAAGGTTTTTAATATAGCTATTAGTGATAATTAGTCCCATTAGACGCGGATTATACAGATTCGCTACCGCGAAGACGCGGATTAAAACGGATTTTTTATTAATCTTTCTAAAAAAAAAAACAGTAATCTGTTTAAATCCGCGTCTTTACGAAGTAAATCCGTTTTATCTGCGTTCACTCAATGTGCTTTATTGAATGAGTTGTCTGTTAATTTTATAATTATATTTTTTTACAATTAATGCTGTATGTTGCTTCGCCTCTTTTCGTTTTTCTAGAGTTATTTAAGATAAATACTAAGAGATTATAATGCTTGCTTGTTTATTTCTAGTTTTTAAATAATTATGTATAGTTCATTTTGAATATGCTTTTTTTGCCATTCATTTAAAAAACCAGCATTTTCTACTTAAATATACGGATTTGCCCCTTTTTTAATGTTGTAATTACCCCCTTTCACTCACGCTTCTTGCTATAGATTTGTAATGCAAACTATTGATAATTACATGATAATGTTTACTTAAAAAATTTTGAAAAAGAAAATTGTAAAAAACACACTTATCAATGTTGCTTTCTATATTTTGCAGACTTATTAACTAAACTTTTAACCAAAACGACAACCAAAAATGACAAACTTTATTAGGAAGATTAAGGCTCCTGATTATGGATCTGGATTTGATTTGAAAAAGAAACTCACACTGCTTTGTGTATTAGTTTCATTGTCTCAAGTACATGCATTTTCTACTGAACCGAGTAGTAAAATAGGAGCAGAAAAAGTACAGCCACAAAACAGTATTAGTGGACAAGTAAAAGACAGTAAAGGTGTTCCGCTTCCAGGAGCATCAGTTTTAATTAAAGGAACAAAAAATGGTACGATAACAGATTTTGACGGAAAATTCACTATCGCAGGTGATGGGAATTCTGTATTAGTAGTTTCGTTTGTTGGTTTTGTAACTCAGGAAGTAGCAGTAAACGGCAGAACTAATATTAATATAAAACTAGAAGAAAATGCTGCTTCTTTGGATGAAGTAGTAGTAGTGGGATATGGTAAAATGAAGAAAAAAGATTTAACCGGATCAATTGTTCAGGTTAAAGCCGAAGCTTTAGCCAATCAAAACCCGCAGACTGTTCAGGATTTATTAAGAGGTGTTCCAGGTCTAAAAGTGGGATATGACCCTTCTGCAAAAGGAGGAGGATCTTTGCAGATTCGAGGGCAGACTTCTGTTTACAATCCCGATGGAGCCAATCATAATTCACCACTTATTATTTTGGATGGGATGCAGTTCTACGGAGAACTTTCAGAAATTAACCCTGATGATGTTGGCCAGATTGATATCTTAAAAGATGCATCTGCGACAGCGGTATATGGTTCTAAAGCGGCAGCTGGGGTTATTGTTATTTCGACAAAAAAAGGAAAAACAGGTAAGCCTATTATTAATGTTACTAGCAACATGACGATTGTCAATGAAAGTGCTTACAGAAATGTATATTCTGCGGATGGATATATAAAATACCGTCAAGATTGGGAAACTGCTAAAACGTATGGCACCAATACTCCAACTGGAAATTACGAAGCATGGGTAACAGGAACAGCAGCAGGTAAACCAGGTTATTATTCAAGTCCAAGCCAATTAAGCCAGTACGGTATTACTGAGGCGCAGTGGTTAGCCTATCAGCCAGCTTCACAAATACAAGGAAAAAGTTTAAATGAAGTTTGGGGACTGCGTTTGGGAATTACTGACGCAACGCTTTTGAAGAATTTTACAGAAGGAAAAACACACGATTGGTACAATAGTACTTTTAGAACAGGAATCAATCGCGACAATAATTTAAGTGTTTCTGGAGCAAGTGATAAAGTAAATTATTATATGTCTATGGGATACTTAACATCTGAAGGAGCTATTCAGGGTAATGATTATACTGCCGTTCGTGCGAATATGAAGGTTGATGCTAAAATTACAGATTGGCTTGAATTTGGAGCAAACGTTAATTTTCAAGATCGTTCAGATGGAGATATATCTGTAGGAACAGGAACGAATTATTGGGATGCCAATATGTTAAGAAACAGCCCGTTTGCTAACTTTAAAGAAACAAATGGCGATTACGCAAGACAGCCAATGGGACCAACAATTGGAGGATATAACTACTACTATGATCGCCAATATATGGATCTAGATAAAGGATATACAGTATTGAATACAATATTTAATACAAAAGTAACTTTACCTTTAGGTATTACATACTCGTTTAATGCTGCACCTCGATATGAATTCTTTTACAATCGTTATTTCCAGTCAGCAGGTAATAAAAACTGGAATCCAGTTAACATAGGAGTGGATAGAGGTAATGGTAAAAAATTTACATGGAATATAAACAACACCATAACATGGGATCATACATTTAATGAAAAACACCATATTATAGCCACTTTTGTTCAGGAAGCTGAAGATCTTAAAACATGGTCAGATGTTGTTTATGCACGTAATATTCAGCCTTCGGATGCTTTAGGATACCACAATATTGCCAATGCGACACTTGCCAATAGTACTTTTACAGCAACAGACACACATCAGACAGGTGATGCCTTAATGGCAAGACTTTTCTATTCGTTTGACGATCGTTATATGATTACAGGGACAGTACGTCGTGATGGATATTCAGCATTTGGAGCTTCTTATCCTTATGCCACTTTCCCTTCTGTAGCATTGGGATGGAACTTTAATAAAGAAAGTTGGTTTAAATGGCAGCCTTTAAGCACAGGTAAATTACGTTTATCGTGGGGTAAAAATGGAAACAGATCGCTTGCTGATCCCTATTTGGCTTTAGCCAATTTAAGTTCAGGTACAGGAGCAACTATGGGATATATTGATGCTTCAGGAAACATCGTGGATATGAAATATCTTGGAATAGATCGTATGGCAAATCCAAATTTGCAGTGGGAAAAAACAACAGCAACGAATATTGGTCTTGATCTTGGGTTCTTAAATGATAGAATTACAACTACAATTGATGTTTACAGATCTGTTACTAATGATATGATCATGAGCCAGCGTTTACCTGAGTTTACTGGATTCTCATCTATTGCAACCAATCTTGGAGAAGTTGAAAACAAAGGTATTGAGATCAGTCTTACTTCTTTGAATATGAAAAAGCCAAACTTTGAATGGACGACTATGGTCGCTTTTTCATACAACAAGAATACCATTAACAAATTGTATGGCAATATGGAAGATATTAAAGATGCCAATGGAAATGTTATTGGAAGAAAAGAAGCAGATGATAAAACCAATGGATGGTTTATTGGAAAACCTATTTCTCAAATTTGGGATTATAAAGTAATCGGAATTTGGCAGAAAGATGAAGCCGTTGAAGCTGCAAAATACGGACAGCGTCCAGGTGATCCAAAAGTAGAAAATAGCTATACTGCTGATGATGTTAACGGAAAACCAACTTATAACGAAAAAGACAGACAATTTTTAGGACAGACAACACCGCCAATTAACTGGTCGCTGCGTAATGAATTTACATTTTATAAAAATTGGAATTTGGCGATCAATATGTATTCATACATGGGACACAAATCAATGGATGGACGTTATATGAATACGTATAATGATGGTAGTTTATACACGAATAACTACAATCCGTTTGTAAATCCGTATTGGACAATTGACAATCCAACAAATGATTGGGCGCGTCTTGATGCTAGAGGACCTGCAGGAGCTGGAACAGCAAAATTATACGATCGCAGTTTTATTCGTTTAGACAATATTTCTCTGGCGTACTCACTTCCTAAAGATCTTATAAACCGTTTACATGTGAGAAATTTTAAAATCTATACTTCTGTTCAGAATGTGGCAACTTGGTCGGCTTCTAAACAATGGAAATATTATGGTGATCCGGAGACAGGCGGACTTGCAACCCGTATGTTTAATTTAGGATTTAACGTTTCACTTTAAAAATTAGTCAATAATGAAAAGATATATACAAAATAAAATTTCAAGAATAGTGCCTCTAGTTGCGGTTGCTGCTCTTTTTGTTTCCTGTTCAGAAGATTTTCTGGAGCCAGATCCGCTTTCGTTTTACGAACCAGAAGCTACATTTACTACAGAAACTGGATTACAGGCTGTTTTGGCAAGTGCAGATAAACAGCTTCGTAATAACTATATTCATTACAATAATGCGGGTAATAGTGTACCTATTGGTACTGAATATGTTTTCTCTGATATGTCAAAATATGGAAAAACAGATAATACCAGTACCATTTCTGATTTTGCTAATACTATGGTGCCTACCATGAGTTATAAAACGGCAACAAATGATGATTTTTATTTCGGATTTTACTGGACAGAAGCTTATACTGGAATTAAACATGCCAATACTGTTTTAACTTATATTGATAAGGTAACAAGTTTAACAGAAGAAGTAAAACGTAAATATATTGGTCAGGCTTATTTTCACAGAGCATATCGTTATCTTAACTTAGTTTATCAATTTGGAGATATTCCGTTGATTACAAAGATTTTGGAAGTTCCTAAGCAAAGTTATTATTCAACTAAAAAAGAAGCCATTATCGAAATGATTACAGCAGATATGGAAAAGGCTGTAGAATGGGTGCCAGAACAATCAAAACTACCTTATCTAGGCGTAGTAAACAAAGGGGCATGTCGTCAATTATTGATTAAATGTTACTTGGCATCTGGAAGATTTAAAGATGCCGAAAATCAGGCCGATTTATTGATTAATTCTTCTGGTTACTCTTTAATGCAGGGTTCATTCGGAACTTTTGATACAGGAGGAAATCCAGCAACATGGACCATTACTAGAAATGTAATTTGGGATTTACATCGACCTGAAAATAAGGTTATTGCTGCTAACAGAGAAGCTATTTTGGTAATGCCAAATGGTGGTGTACAATCCTTTTTGCCATTTGCTTCTATGAGAATTTTTGGCCCAAACTGGAATTCTGGTACAGTTACTACTCCTGATGGGAAGCAAGCAGCAAATCGTTTTGCTTCAAACAATGCCAATTATCAGGCTAACTATGATTATGCAAGAGCTTTAGGACGTGGTATTGCTACGATCAGCGCTTCGTATTATTCACAGCATCCTATGTGGGTGGTTAATGGTGTGGAAGACAAACAAGATCTTAGACATAACAGTACTGTTGGTAATTGGGTTAACATGGAAAATCTTAAGTATAGCGACAAGACTTCGGCGTATTATGGACAAAACTTCAGATTAAAAAATGGTACTACTTTGTTGGCAAAAGATACGCTTCGTGAATGGTTTGATTTTCCTTTGTATAAAATCTATCTGCATGATGTTGTAAATGAAACGAATCCAAATGCAAATGATTTTCAAGGAGCTAGTACAGGAAGTAAAGCACATTGGTACTTATATCGTTTGGCTGAAACTTATTTGTTGAGAGCAGAAGCCCGTTTTTATCAAGGCAATGTTGGTGGTGCAGCTCAGGATGTAAATGTTGTCAGAGCGAGAGCTGGTGCATCGCAAATGTATGGAACAGTAACTATCGGTGATATTTGTGCTGAAAGAGGAAGAGAACTTTATCTGGAAGAATGGAGAAATGTGGAGTTAAAACGTATTTCGCATTGTCTCGCACTCAGCGGACAGGCTGATGAATGGGGACAAACCTACAGTAAGACCAACTGGGACAAACAGTCTGGAACAGATAACGCAGGTGGCAGTTATTGGTACCAACGTATTGTACATTATACCCTTTACAACAAATACCCTAGTGGAATTGTGGTTCCTAACGGAACTAAGTTCTACACCATGGACAAACGTAACAATTACTGGCCAATTCCAAATAGTGCTATAACGGCTAATATCAAAGGAAAATTAAGTCAGAACTTTGGTTATGATGGTTATGATCCGAGCGTTAAGGTGTGGGATAAATGGGAGGATGCTGTCGCAGATGAAAGCCAGCTTTAATTAGCTTTATGATAAAAAGTATCTGAACTGCAGTAGTTTAATTGGGATGGTTATTATTTTGCTGCAGTTTAAGATACATACTTTGAGTATTTTAAATATCCATTTTTTTAATACTAATTTTTATGATTACGGACTGTTTAAGTATTATCCTCGATTATAAAAGAGGATAATACAGACAGTCATTATAAGCCGCATGAATACTATATTGTGCAGTATGATTCAAAAGATCATGTGTTTAGCAATATAAAATACCACAATAAATTTCAGTACAATTTTGCCCGTTAATAAAAGCGGAAGGAATTTTCTTGCCCAGTTTTTAGTTTTAAAATTACTGGTTTGGGAATTTCTTGCACCAATAATTTTATCGGTTACCAATGAAAGCATTCAACAAAAATTTTAAAATAATTTTTAAACAAATATTTCATTATGAAAAAACTATACATATTTATATTATTCTGGTTATCGGTTTTTGTATTCAATATACAGGCACAAGCTCCTAATTTACCTGTAAAGGCAAATTTAGCGACAACATTAAATGGTTCTAAGACTTTTACAAATGCTACAGCTCCAGATATTCTATCATTTCCCTTATCCAATCAAAGCGAATTTACTTTAGAAGTAAAAGCCAAAGTCAATTCGGCTGTTGGAAGAGGATTTGATGTTGAAGTTAAAAACATAATCGGCCTTGGATTTAGAACTTCTTTGGATAAAACCACTTTTAATAGTACTACAATCTTATCAACGCCCGAAAATTTAAGCACTTCTGTAGACAATGCTCAGGAACAAACGTATCGATATGCCATAAAAGACGGTGTTGCCAATATTTATCAAGACGGACATTATTTAACTTCTAAAACATTAGATTTTTTAAATAATACTTCAGGATCAACAATTGCCTATGGTGCTGATAATTTATTAGGAAGATGGGCAGGTATTACAGGAAGTAATTCCGGAAAACCTAATGATTACGGCTGGGCAAGTACTTCAACAAGTTTACCTTGGAATACTGCTAATTCAACCTCCGGTGTTCGATACTTGGATGTAACTTCTGGGCATACATTTGAATCCGATAATTCAGTTTACAGTGGCAGAATCATGTACATTCGTTGGGACAATGCCAGTTATTCGGCTGCGACCTATAGCTATCCTGTCAAGCTGGAGCAAGGTTTGAGGTATGAATTTTCATGGCTTTATGAATATATTTCCAATGCGACGGCAGGTGTCAAATTAAACGTGGCAATATCATCAGGTGCTGACGGATCTGGAGTTATTGCTTCTAAAACATTTACAACAGGAAGTGCCAATAAATTACGAAAGGGAGATTTATCTTTTGTTTCGAATGTTGATGGGAATTATTACCTAACCATCACAGGAGATTACGCACTTTTTGCTATTGCCGACTTAAAATTGAAATCTTCCAATTTAATTAATACTTGGGATGGTTATTACAATGATAATGCCGGAACTCCCGCTGCTTATGGATGGACGAATGTTGCTTCTCCATCTATCTTTAATACAGCCAACAGTACAAGCGGAGCACGTTTTATGGATGTAACTTCTGGGCATACTTTTGAATCCGATAATTCAGTTTACAGTGGCAGATTAATGTACATCAGATGGGACAGTACTGCACTTGAAAACTCCGTTTATTCATTTCCAGTACAATTAGAAGCCTCAAAAGGCTATCAGTTTTCGTGGCTATACGAATACATTTCGAATTTAAGTCCAGGTTCTCAAATGACGGTTTCGGTTTCTACAGCTGCAAATGGAGGAGGAACAGTTTTGGCAACTAAAAACTTTACAACAGGAGCTGTTAATAAACTAAGAAAAGGAGATTTGGCATTTCAATCGCAAAGTGCAGGAACTTATTATATCAATATAACTGGAGCCAAAGCATTTTTCGGAATTGGAGATTTAAAAGTTCAGGGACAAGAGACCGCCAATATTGTAATTGGTAAAAATTATGCTACTGGTGCTGTAGATATGGCGATTACTTCGGTTACATTTGAAAATGTAGCTTATGCTCCTGATAAAGTAATTAGCCCGTCACTGCAAACCATAAATATTTCAAGCAATACGACTACAGGAGCTTTTGCAAAATCAAAAGTAGTTTTAAGCGGAACAGCTTCTTTGTATCTTAAAAATGGAAACAATCCATTAATTAATTCGACAGTCAACTTAACATCAACAGATAACAGTTTATATTTTGAAAATGTCAAACCGAGTGACGTAATTAGTTCACAGTTGCAATATGTTTCGGTAAACGGTGTTTTGGCAGTCAATGGTACAAATGTAAATGTTACCAATTATGGCGGAGGAACAGTTGTTTCGCCATACGTTGCAGACTATCAGCCGTTACAAGTTTTTACAGAAGAAAATTTTGCAGGATCATCACAGCAGTATGTTACCGTAACTCCATTTGATAATTTAGGAGCTTTTGACAATGCTATTAAATCATTCAAATTAAAGAAAGGGTACATGGCGACTTTCGCTACCAGTGCAGATGGATCAGGCTACAGCCGAGTTTACATTGCAGAAAATGAAGATTTGGAAGTGCCTGTTTTACCTATTAATTTAAAAGGAACCATTTCGTTTGTCCGAACCATGAGATGGCATCAGGTTAACAAAAAAGGACTTGCAGGCGGCAGTACAGAAGCTATTAATTCAACCAATATTACTTGGTATTACAATTGGAACACAGGAATGGATACTACGCCAAATGTAGAATATGTTCCAATTCGTCAAACCCAATGGTGGCCTTCCTTTACGCCAGCTTATACTAAAGAAGGATATACTCATTTGTTAGGATTTAACGAACCAGATCGTCCAGATCAAGCCAATATGACTGTTGAAGCAGCCATAAGCAATTGGCCAGCTCTTTTGAAATCAGGATTACGAGTAGGTTCTCCAGCGACTTCAGATCCTTATAATCCTTGGATGGCAAATTTCATGACTCAGGCTGAGGCTAATAATTACCGCGTAGATTACGTTGCATTACACTGTTATTGGTATAAAACCGCTGCACAATGGAAAAGTGATTTACAATACATTTATGACAAATACAAAAGACCAATCTGGATTACAGAATGGAATATTGGGGCAAACTGGACGGCCAACAATTTCCCTGATGATGTGAATACGCTTACAGATGCCAATGCAACAAAACACAAAAATGATTTAGCATCGATTTTGGCTGTTTTAGAAAGTGCCGATTATGTAGAACGTTATTCCATATACAATTGGGTGCAAGATGCGCGAGCAATGTATGTGACGATTAACGACGCTTTTAAAACTAGAAATCCAAATTGGCAAAATTATGTTTGGCTTCAGAATGCACCAGTAATTTCTAGTACAGCGACCGATTATACAGTTTTAACTCCTGCGGGTCAATATTATGCTAAAAATGCATCGGCGAAAGCCTATAGCTCAACTAGAGAATATATTCCATTATGGAAAACAAAAGTCGAAACGCTGAGTTACACACTTTCATCTGATTATAAAAATATTACCATAAAATGGATAGGAACCAATCAGGAGTTAGTAAACAAATATGTTCTGGAAAGAAAACTAACAGGCGAAAATGCATTTTCTGTTTTCTATGAATCAACAGATTATAATGTTATTTCAAAAATAGATCAGGTTCACACTCATGCCGAATACAGAATTAAAGTGGTTGGTAAAGACAATGTGGAGTCGGCTTATTCGGCGATATTGGTTTACGATCAGCCTGCGATTCCGGCAATTCCAACCAATTTTACAGGAGAAGCAGTCTCATCATCAGCAATCAATTTGAAATGGTCTCTTGTAACAGGAGCGGAATCGTATAAAATCAAAAGAGCGACAACACTTAATGGCACTTATGATATTATAAACGCTTACGTAAAAGACAGCATTTTTGCCAACATCAATTTAGAAGCCAACAAAGATTATTTCTACAAGATTGCATCAGAAAATGCGGGAGGAGAAAGCCAATATTCTGCTGCTATACAAGTGAAAACATTAACAACGTCTGGTTCTTTGAGTGCTAAAAACGCAAATATAGCAGACATAAATACACTAGGAGAAGGCGTTAGAATAATCAGCGCGTCTCCAAATCCAACAACGGGGCAGTTTGATCTTTTCTTGCCATCAAATGAGGACAATACCACAGTTGCAATTTATACGCTGGATGGCAAATTAATTTCAACAGCACATTATGGAAATATAAATGGTGCAATTCATTTGAATATAGAAAATCAGCCTTCGGGAATTTATTTGGTTAAGATTCCGTCACATCCTGATGCTACAGTCCGAATTATTAAAAAATAAGATATGAGAGTAAATAAGTAAAGCGTAGTGAAATTATTTTTAAACACATAGGAACATAGTTTTAGCAACTGCGTAAAGGCATTTCATTAGCATCAATACACATAGCTACCTATGTGTTAGAAACTGGTTTCTTTCTGTTTTCTTTTTTAGATAAAGAACAACTATGTTTCTATGTGTTTAATTTAAGAGTTAAGTAAAGTTTGGTTTTAATTAATGCAGAGTTGACGAGGGATCTTTCGGGATCCCTTGTTATAATAGAAAGATCTCAGAATTAACAGAGATTATTTAGGATTAAAAAATAGATATAAAATGAGATTTATCGGTAGGTTTTTGGCGTTGGGAATTTCCCTGATGCTGCTTTTTAGTTTCGTCAGGTACAAAGAAAAAGTTTTAATTTCTGAAGATTATAAGCTGGTCTGGGCAGATGAGTTTAATACAGATGGCCGTCCAGATGAAAAGAATTGGAGTTACGAAACAGGTTTTGTGAGAAATCAAGAAAACCAATGGTATCAAAAAGAAAATGCATTTTGCAAAGATGGTTATTTGATTATCGAAGCTAGAAACGAAAACAAAGTCAATCCAGATTTTGTATCTAAAACGCATAAAGATTTTGCTAAAAATAGAGATTCCATAAAAGTGACTTCTTCGTGTTTAATTACCCGAGGAAAACATTCCTGGCAATACGGACGCTTTGAAATGCGCGCTAAAATTCCAGTTGGTAAAGGAATGTGGCCGGCCTTTTGGAGTTTAGGAATAAAAGGAAACTGGCCAGCAAACGGCGAAATTGACATTATGGAATATTACACCGGAAAAATACTGGCGAATGCCGCATGGAAATCAAACGAGCCGAATACAGCTTGGGATAGTGAAACATTTAAACTGAGTGATTTTAAAGACAAATCATGGGCAGACAAATTTCACATTTGGAAAATGGATTGGGATGCGTATTCAATTAAATTATATGTTGATGACCAATTATTAAATGAAATTAATGTTGATGCAACAATACCATCCGGAGATCAAAAAATAAGTCCATTTCAACAGCCTCACTATTTGTTAGTGAACCTTGCCGTTGGAGGAATAAATGGTGGAGCATTTTCGAAAGCAGATCTTCCTTCGAAATACAGTATAGATTATATAAGGGTTTATCAAAAAAAATAAGTAAAAATGAAATTAAAATTTTCGATGATTATCAGTTTTGTGTGTTCTTTTGTTTTTTCGCAAAACAATTATTTTGTTCCGGGAAAACAGTGGAAAGATACAGATGGAGTGCATATTAATGCCCATGGCGGCGGAATTGTTTTTGTTGATGACACCTATTATTGGTACGGCGAATATAAAACTTCTGGCCGTTCAGGAAACACCTCATTAGAAGGAATCAGCTGTTATTCCTCAAAAGATTTATACAATTGGCATAACGAAGGCATTGTGCTGCGAGTCGAACAAAATCCTAAATCTGAAATTACAAAAGGATGTGTTATGGAGCGTCCAAAAGTTATTTTTAATAAAAAAACAGGGAAATATGTAATGTGGTTTCATTTGGAACTGAAAGGGCAGGGCTATGATGCTGCCAAAGCCGCTGTTGCGATAAGCGATTCTCCAAAAGGGCCTTTTCAATTCAAAAAATCATATCGTCCGAATAAAGGAGTTTGGCCAATTGATTTTAAAGAGGAGTTTAAAGTAGCGTCCAATAATGAAGCTTCTTTAAAATCTTGGAGTCCCGAATGGCTGACAGCAATAAAAAACGGAATGCTGGTTCGCAGGGATTTTGAAAAAGGACAAATGTCAAGAGATATGACCGTTTATGTGGATGATAATGAAAAGGCGTATTTAATTCATTCTTCAGAAGAAAATCTGACGCTTCATATTTCAGAACTTACAGACGATTATTTAGATTTTACAGATAAATGGTCAAGAGTAGCACCGGCAGGACATAATGAAGCTCCAGCTGTTTTAAAAAAAGACGGAATTTATTATATGATAACATCAGGTTGTACGGGTTGGGATCCAAATGCAGCAAGATCTTTTAAATCAAAATCCATTTGGGGGCCTTGGGAAACTTTAGGAAATCCATGTGTGGGTAAAGATGCTGAATTGACTTTTCATTCGCAAAGCACTTATATTCTTCCTGTAGAAGGAAAAAAAGATCAGTTTATTTTTATGGCTGATCGATGGAATCCTAAAAATCCAATTGATGGCACTTATGTTTGGCTTCCGATACAATTTGAAAACGGAAAACCAATTTTGAAATGGTTGGAGAAATGGAATTTAAATGCTTTTACAGAAAATCAATAAAAAACAATTGTAAATCTGTAAATTTATAAATTATGAAAATGAAAACACACCAAAATTATTGTAGACAGAAATTACATTTTGTTTTTTCTGTGCTTCTATGTTTTTTATTTTTTTCGATGATGCAGGCTCAAAAAAAAAGAGCAATAAAAGAAGCAATTCCTTTAGATTCCATTAGATTGAGTGATCCAGCTATTTTAGCTGATAAGAAAACCAAGATGTATTACATGACGGGTACAGGAGGATTACTTTGGAAAAGCAAAGATTTAAAATCATGGAGTGGTCCGTATGAAGTTGTCAAAACTAATCCCAATTCATGGATGGGACCAAACCCTATGATTTGGGCTGCAGAACTTCATTTTTATAAAAATAAATATTACGATTTTGCGACTTTTACCAATAGAGACAAAATAATAGATAAAGTTGACGATATTAGTATTGAACGCCGTGCAAGCCATGTTTTGGTCAGTGATAAAGCGGAAGGACCTTATGTGCCAATGAAAGACGATACCTATTTACCAGCCAATAAACCAACGTTAGATGGTACATTTTGGATTGACAAAGATGGAAAACCGTATATGATTTATTGTTACGAATGGCTCCAAAATGGCAATGGAACAATCGAAAAAATAGAACTTAAACCAGATTTAAGCGGATCGGTAGGAGAGGGAAAATTACTTTTTAAAGCAAGTGATTCTCCTTGGAGCAGGGAAAAAGATGCGAATGGAAATGACAAACCCAACAAAGTTACAGACGGTCCTTATTTGTTTAAGACAGGGACTGGACGTTTGGGAATGATTTGGACGAGCTGGATTTATGATGTTTATACGCAGGGAGTTGCCTATTCTAAAAGTGGCACTTTAGACGGACCATGGATTCAAGAGAAAGATCCTATTACACCTCCAAATTTTGGTCACGGCATGTTATTCCAAACTTTTGAAGGCAAATGGTTGATGTCAGTTCATAGCCATAAAAAAGTTGAAGGTAAAACAGTTCGAATTCCAAAATTATTTGAAGTCGATTTGTCTGGAGATCAATTAGTGGTAGTAAAACCTTATATCCCTTAGAACTATTTTTTGGAGTAAGCGGATAAATAGATTGGAATTAAAAATTAGAAAAAAAATAAGCATGAATAATTTGAAAATGTGGTTTTTAGCCACAATGTTTAGTCTCTCTTTATATTCACAGCAAAAACAAAATACGGATAACGTTTTTAAAATTGTTAATCCAGATTATAAGCTGAGTCCTTATACAGGAATGACAAAACAACATTGGAAAGACGCTGGACTTTATTTATTGGAAGGCGCTTTTAGTTACATTCATAATCTCGATGATCCGATGAAGTTTCCAAAGCAACCTGGAAAAAGTTATCCGCAGGATGAAGGCAGAGTGCCAACAGAGAAATTGGAAGGATTGAGTAGAACGCTGTTTATCGCTTCTCCGCTTCTTAAAGAAAATCCGAATTTAGTCATCAATAACATCAAAGTTGCCGATTATTACAGACATCAGTTTAGCAAGTTAGTCGATCCAAAGAGCCCTTCTTATATTACGCCAAGATCTAAAAATGGTGGGCCAAGCCAGAATTTGGTTGAGTATGGAGCAATTGCTATGTCTTTACTTACCAATCCTGAAGTGCTTTGGAAACCGCTGCCACAAGATCAAAAAGATGCATTAGCAAAATCAATGCTTAGTTATGGCGATGGGCCAACGGTATCTTCAAACTGGAAATTTTTCAACATTTTTGTATTAAGCTTTTTCAAAGAACAAGGTTATGCTGTGAATGAAAAACTGCTGGAAGAATATCTACAGAAATGTTTAAATGATTATAGAGGCGATGGCTGGTACAACGACAGTCCGGCTTACGATTACTACAGTATGTGGGGATTTCAATTGTACGGAGCGCTTTGGTCTGAATATTTTGGAAACAAATATTATCCTGAATATGCTGCCAAGTTCAAAAGTAATTTTAGAGATCTAAATTCTAATTATCCTGCAATGTTCAGCCAAAATGGGGAAATGATTATGTTTGGACGAAGCATTAGTTATAGAATTGCATCAATTGCCGCTTTTCCGTTTATGGGATTAGAAAATGATCCAGCTGCTAATAATGGATGGTTGCGTAGAATTTCGTCAGGAGTTTTAAAACAGTTTTTAGAAAATCCTGATTTTATGAAAGACAATGTGCCAACACTTGGATTTTATGGTGCATTTGAACCCGCCGTTCAAGTGTATAGCTGTAGAGGAAGCGTGTATTGGATGGGAAAAGCTTTCATGGGACTTTTACTGCCAGATGATAATCCGTTTTGGACTGCAAAAGAAAATGATGGAGACTGGGAAACTAAATTCAAAAAAGAGAATGTTTACAGTAATTTTTTAAACGGTTCCAAGATTTTAATTACAGATTATCCGAATATTGGAGCATCAGAAATTAGAGCATGGTGTCATGAGAAAAAGAAAGACGACTGGCAGGGATTCAGATCGACAGAAAATTATAACCGACTTTCTTATAATAGTGCTTTCCTTTGGCAGGCTGATGGCGAAAATGGCGAAGTTGCCATGAATTACGTAATTAAAAATAAAAATAATCAGTGGGAACCTTTTAGATTGTACACCTTTAAAAAATTTGAAAATGGTATCTATTATAGAGATGTAGTTTTGGAAACTGATGAAAAAATTCAGTTCAATTTAGCAGATATTCCTTTGGTTAATGGAATTTTAAGAGTCGATAAAAATAATAGTGATAAGCCAATTTCGATGCGTTTAGGTCATTATGCTTTACCAAAATTGAATAAAGAAATAATTGCGACTAAAAAAATCGTAGAAGGACATGAGGTTACCATTATCGATAACGGAAAATATCAATTAGCAATGGTTGCGCTTTCAGGATGGGATAAATCAGAAGTTGTCAATGCAAATGGATTACATCCAGAAAACAAAGAAAGTACCGTGGTTAATGTTAGTAGTGATTCCAAATCCCAAAAAACATCCATTTATGCAACTTTAATGCTTTGGAAAAAGTCAGGCGAAAAATGGAAGAATAAAGAGTTTATTCCTCTAAAAATTCAAGAGCAGAAAAATGGGACTATTAGCGTAGAATTTAATAATGGAACAAAAAAGTTGGTCGATTTTAAGGATAAATAGTTTTTGATATTTTTTACAATTGCATTCTATATGATAGTTTAGTAATATCTAATTAATTTAAAGATGAATAAATTATATTTTCTTTTTTGTCTTTTATGGTTAGCTTGTACTTATGGACAATCTAAACAAGACAAACAATTAGAAAAAAAGCTGGATGAACTGCTTTCTTCTAAATTTAGTCTATCGGAACCTGGCATTGAAGTTTTGGTGGCAAAAAAAGGAGAAATCGTTTATAATAAAGCTTTTGGTAGTGCAAATCTAGAATTAAATGTACCTATTAAACCTGATATGGTTTTTAAGCTGGGTTCTATAACGAAACAATTTACAGCTGTGGCGATTTTGCAATTAGTAGAGCAAGGTAAAATCTCTCTAAAAGATAATCTGCAAAAATTTATACCTGATTATCCATCCTATTCTCAAAACATAACTATTGAGAATCTATTGACTCATACTTCAGGAATAAAGGATTATATGCAGATTGATTATCAGGAACCTTATTTAGAAAGAAGAGACTTTAAACCAAAGGAACTTATTGACCTTTTTAAAAACGTTCCATTAGAATTTGACCCGGGCACTAAATATAAATACAGTAATTCAGGCTATTATTTGTTGGGATATATTATCGAAAAAGTAAGCGGTAAAAGTTATAGTGCTTATTTGCAGGAAAACATT
Organism: Flavobacterium panacagri; assembly: GCF_030378165.1. Taxonomy (NCBI): domain Bacteria; kingdom Pseudomonadati; phylum Bacteroidota; class Flavobacteriia; order Flavobacteriales; family Flavobacteriaceae; genus Flavobacterium; species Flavobacterium panacagri. Next base: position 4,362,808 of record NZ_CP119766.1, on the reverse strand, counting down.
CTGAAACCTTTGGCTTTAAATCACACGTATTTTGACAATTCCAACAACATTATTCCTAACCGAGTAAATGGATATCGAAAAGACGGTAAAGTATTTAAAAATACTGATTATTGGAGTATGACTATTGCGTATGCTGCAGGTGAATTGATTTCAAATACGGAAGATTTATTAAAATGGAACGAAGGATTATATTCGTATAAAATTCTAAAAAAAGAAACTTTAGAAAAAGCATTTGTGCCCTTTAAATTAAAAGATGGAAGCGTTGTAGAATATGGTTACGGCTGGATATTAAAAAATGTAAATGGGATAAAATCAATTGAACATGGTGGAGCTATTACAGGATTTTTAACTAATGAAATTTATTATCCCGAAGAAAAAGTATTTGTTGCTGCATTATTTAATTGTGAATGTGCTCCAAAAGATGAATTATCGGTTGATATTGCCAGTCTTGTATTAGGGAAAACATTTCAGCAGGAAATAAAAATGGATAATGCTTTATTAAATGAATATACTGGTATTTATACCTTATCAACAGACACAAAAAGAACAATCACAATCACAAATGAAAATGGACAATTATGGGCTAAGATTTCTGGACAGGGAACAATTCCATTAATTTTTCAATCGGATACAAAATTCCAGTTTAAGAATGTTCTGGGCGCAGAATGTGAGTTTGTGAAGGAAAATGGAAAGGTGACAAAACTTAACATAAGTCAGAACGGGAATTTTGAATGGAAAAAAAATCAATAGAAACCTATATATTAACAAAAGATAAAATTAAAAGCCTAAAATGAAATTTATTAGAGTATCTATTTTAGCCATAATGGCAACAATGTATTCATCCCAAAGCTATTCACAATCAATGGAATTCAATAATCCAATAGCAGAAAAACGTGCAGATCCTTGGGTGCATAAAACAGCTTCGGGTGAATACTACTTGATAGCTACAGTTCCCGAATACGATCGCATTGTACTAAGAAAAGCGAATAGTATTAACGGACTAAAAGAAGCTAAAGAAAAAGAAATCTGGCATAAACATAAAACAGGAGTGATGGCAAATCATATATGGGCTCCTGAGTTGCACTGGATTGATGGCAAGTGGTATATTTATTTTGCAGCTGGAGAGGCTGAAAATAAATGGAATATAAGAATTTGGGTATTATCCAATTCATCAGCCGATCCAATGCAAGGCAAATGGACAGAAGAAGGCCAGATTAAAACTAAGATAGATTCCTTTTCTTTAGATGCTACAACATTTGTACACAATGGTAAGAGATATTTAATCTGGGCGCAGAATGTAAGGGGAGGAAAGCATGGAACAGCTTTGGTTTTATCAGAAATGAAAAATCCGACAACGCTTACAGGTCCAGAAATCGTTATTACAGAACCTGAATTTGGCTGGGAAAGAGAAAAATATAATGTAAATGAAGGACCAGCAGTCATTCAAAAAAACGGAAAAATATTTGTTAGTTATTCTGCTAGTGCTACAAATCATAATTATTGCATGGGATTACTTTGGATTAATGAAAATACCGATTTGCTAAATGCGGCTAATTGGAATAAATCTCCAGCTCCTGTTTTTTATACGAATCCAGATTTAAAGCGATATGGTCCAGGCCACAATTCATTTACAACTTCTGAAGATGGAAAAGCGACTATAATGATTTACCATGCAAGAGATTACAAGGAAATTCAAGGAGATGAATTGTCGGATGTAAATCGTGCAACCCGAGCCCGTGCTGTAGAATGGACAGAAAGCGGTTTTCCTGATTTTATGCAAAACAAAAAAGATTAATATTTTATAGTTGCTTGATAAAGAACTCTAAAAAAAAACGCCTCAATTAAAAAATGAGGCGTTTTTTTAATGGTTTATTTTCTAAAAAAGTAAGGTCTCGATATTTCGACGCCATTATTTTCATTTCTCTTATTTCGAGAGCTGAAAAGGCTGTTTATAGCTTAAAACGTTGATTATGATGTTGTTTTCTTTTTTGGTATGTGTTTTGGCTTTTATATAGTAACAAGGTTAGCGGACAATTTTTTTTTCTCATACCCAATTAAAAATACCACCTCCAAAATAGCGTAAATTATGGTTTATGAAAACAATACTCTCGAGTTATTAAAAATCATGGAGATTAGAAAAGTAACTGGCCAAGTTTCTTTTGATACCACTTCGACGGATCTGACTTTTGTTTGGAATAGGGGCTTATCAATGACAATTATGGTGAATCAGATCGTTTACGAGCTACTGGAAAACGATATTATTATCCTAACCAGCCATCATCAGATTGAAAACATAGGTTTTGAATCGGCTAGGTTAATAAAATTCAATCTTCCTTTTATAAATGATATTGGCAGTGAAGTTGAAAACAGTTTAAAAGGGACATTGTTTTTTAATGTAACGAGTGTACCAATATTATCCATTGAAGAGAGCGAACTTCATGCTTTCGAAAATTACTGGGATGTTTTTTGCAAAGAGATGAAATCTAAAGACAATCTGCAATACGATATGCTGCAGTCTATTTTAAAGCAGCTTATAATTCTATGTGCTAGGAAATTAAAAAAAGAAAAGATTTTTATAAAGACTCAGCCGGAAGCCGATATTTTGAGAGAGTTTCGATTTTTGGTCGAAAATTATTTTGTAAAACATCACGATGTGGCTTTTTATGCTTCAAAACTGAACAAATCTCCCAAAACATTATCCAATTTGTTTTCTTCCTTATCAGATCGTACTCCAATAGATATCATTCACGAAAGGATTATGGTTCACGCGCGCAAACAGATTTTTTATACAACAAAATCGATTAAAGAGATTGCCTACGATTTGGGTTATGAAGACATTCAAACCTTCAGCAGGTTTTTTAAAAATAAAGAAGGGTTATCTCCAATGCAGTACAGGGAAAGAACAAGACTATCGTCAAGTTAGTATTTTTTTAGACCTTTAGATGCTAAAATTACATCAGGGAAAAATAGTTAATTCATCGGGAAAATTAGTTTAATAGATTGTTTTTCAGGTAGTGCATCTTTGTAATGTAACATTTACACTTTTAGATTAACAATCAAAATTAACCCTATGAAAACAACTTACCACACAAAAAAAATCAACGGAGTTGAAATTTTTTACAGAGAAGCAGGAGACAAAAAAAATCCAACTTTAGTATTATTGCATGGTTACCCAACTTCTTCTCACATGTTTAGGAATTTGATAAATGACTTATCAGATAAATATCATTTAATAGCGCCTGATTATCCAGGTTACGGAAGAAGCGAACAACCTCCAATAGCTGATTTTAAATACACTTTTGAAAATATCGCTTCTATCGTAACTTCACTTTTAAAAGAATTAGATATTCAAAAATACAGTCTGTATTTAATGGATTATGGTGCACCAATTGGTTTTAGGATTGCAACTGCTAATCCTGAGAAAATTGACAGCTTAATTATCCAAAACGGATGTGCTTACGAAGAAGGTTTAGAAACGTTTTGGGATCCTTTTAAAGTATATTGGAAGGACATCAACAACAAAGAAGCAGAGAATACTTTGAGTGGCTTTCACAAACCAGATGGGTTAAAATGGCAGTACACGCACCATGTGCCAGATCCAAGTGTAATTTCTCCTGATAACTGGGAAATAGATTTAAGACACTTGGAACGACCAGAAAATAATGAAATTCAATTAGCCATGTTTTATGACTATCAAACGAACGTAAAATTATATCCACAGTTTCAGGAATATTTCAGAAAATACCAGCCCGAAACACTTATTGTATACGGAAAGGACGATTACATTTTCCCGGGTGTAGGAGCAGAAGCATTTAAAAAGGATTTGAAAAATCTTGAGTTTCATCTTTTTGCTACAGGACATTTTGCTTTGGAAAGTTTTGGAGAAGAAATAGGAGCATTAATTGAAGATTTCTTGGACAGAAAAGTTTCTAAATAAGAATATCGTTTTTAATTAAAAACAGCTAAAATGGAAAAGAAATATCCGTTACCGCCATTTACTTTAGAAACGGCTCTGGAAAAAATACAATTAGCAGAAGACGCTTGGAATAGTCAAGATCCAGAGCGTGTTTCTAAAGCATATACCATAAATAGTGAATGGCGCAACAGATCGCAATTCATTAACGGACGAGATGAGATTGTAGCGTTTCTAACTGGAAAATGGCAGAAAGAGTTAAACTACAAACTCAAAAAAGAATATTGGGCACATACCGATAACCGAATTGCAGTTCGTTTTGTTTATGAATATCAAAACGAACAAGGTAAATGGTTTAGAGCGTATGGTAATGAAAATTGGGAATTTGATGAAAATGGTTTAATGCAGAGACGATTTGCGAGCATAAATGATCTGGAAATCAAAGAAGAGGATAGAGAGTTTCAATAACTTCGTATAGTTTTTATAAACCAAATTTAATACTGTGATGAATTCAGATAGTATGCAGTCTACTAAAGTCAGTCATAAAACTAGCAGCATTGACTCGATAAAAATTGCCTATCGTGAAGCTGGAGAAATTGGAAATCCTGTTTTGCTGTTATTACACGGATTTCCTTCTTCTTCGCACATGTTTCGCAATGTAATACCGTTGCTGTCAAAACATTTTTATGTAATAGCTCCTGATTTGCCTGCGTTTGGTTTTAGCGATATTCCAAATCCGGAAGTATTCAAATATAGTTTTGAAAACTATTCTAATCTTGTTTCTCGTTTTCTGGAAAAGTTAAAGATAAACAAAGCCAGTTTTTATCTTTTCGATTATGGAGCTCCTATCTTAATGCGGGTATTCATGAAGCGTCCCGAAATGATTGAGATGCTTATTTTTCAGAATGGAAATATTTACAATGAAGGTGTCGGAGATGTTTTAAAAGAAGTCAGCAGATTGTATAGAGAAGTTAATTTTGAAAGTTTCATCAAACTAAAAAGATTCTTTGAATATGATTATACAAAATGGGAATATCTAAACGGAGTTCAGGATGTTTCTAATATTTCTCCAGAGGCTTATAATTTGGATCAGTTTTTAATGGATCGGGAAGGAGTGAAAGCGATTCAAATGGAATTGAAAGGCGATTATAAAACCAATGTTGCTCTTTATGACATCTGGCAGGATTTTTTAAAACTGCTTCAGCCGAGAACATTGATTGTGTGGGGAGAAAATGATGAGGTATTCAAAAAAGAGGGAGCACAAATGCTTCATGAAGATCTAATTTATTCCAAGTTGGTATTCTATCCAACAGGCCATTTTGCACTTGAAGAATTTGCAGAAGATATTGCAGATGAAATAATAAAGTACTGGTATTTAAAATTTTAAGTCGTTATGAATCTCTATACTGAACTTTTCTTTTTATTTTTAATGGCCGTTATTGGAGGAGCAGTGAATGTTTCTATTGGAGGTGGCTGGTTTATTATTTTTCCAAGCTTAATTTTTAGAGGAATTCAGCCGGTTACAGGGACTGCAACAACGACAATTATTCTTTGGTCTGGTTTTTTAGCTTCGGCAAAACCAACAAAGAAAACAGCAGAAATCTCTAACAAGCATTTTCGTTATATGCTTTTTGCCTGTACAGTTGGAGGTTTAACTGGAGCTTTTCTTTTAATCGCATTTTCGCATAAAGTCTTTGAAACTATAGCACCTTTTTTGTTGCTGTGTTCTTGGATTCTTTTTACATTTTATAATCGCATACAAGAGTATTTTGATAAGAATTTTGCAGTTCAGAAAGAGTTCAATTATTCTAATTATAAATTGTTAGCCCTTTTTATATTAGGTGTTTACGGTGGTTATTTTGGTGCAGGAATGGGAATGATTATTTTTCTTTTATATCGTTTTTATGGAATCAAAAATAACGACACTTTAGAAAGATTGGCATTGGTATTAGTTGGAGCTAATAACGGAATTGCAATTCTTATTTTTGTTTTATCAGGATTAATTTTCTGGCCTTTTGCTCTTGTAATGATAGCGGGTTCAATTTTAGGAGGTTTTATAGGAAACGCATGTAAAGGAAAAGTCAATATTCTACTAATCAAAAGAAATGCAGTAATAATTGGAGCAACAGTTACACTTTATTTTTTAGTTTAAATTTAAAACATTATGAATTATCAAGAATTAGCGTTTAGCGATGCCATAAAAGAAATTCAGGAAAAAAAGGGAAGCAGAAGCAGTTACGACCGAATGCAAAAGATGTCTTATACTGATGGATTGACAGATTCTGAAAAGGCATTTATAGAAAGTCAGGATAGTTTTTATATGGCTTCTTATGGAGAAAATGAATATCCGTACATACAGCACCGAGGAGGTCCGCAGGGATTTGTAAAAGTAATCGATGCTGATACAATCGGAATTATTGATTTTGTTGGCAACAGACAGTATATTTCTGCCGGAAATATTTCCAAAAATCCAAAAGTAGCTATTATTATGGTTTCGTATCCGCACAGAGCCCGTTTAAAGATGTATGCAGAAGCACAAATTTTATCCGTTGAAGATAATCCGGATTTATTCGAAAAACTAAAACCAGAAGATTATAAGTTTCGTCCGGAACAAATAATGATTTTTAAAATCAAAGCTTACGACTGGAACTGTCCACAACATATTACACAACGTTATACTGTTGCAGAAATTAAAGAAGTATTTGATCTTCAGAAAAAACATATTACAGATCTTGAACAGCAGATTAAAGATTTGGAAGCGCTTCTTTCTAAAAAATAATATTCTAATGTTTTCTGGATTATTATAATTCGTCAGAGCTTATTTCCTGCACATCTAAAATATTTTTTTCAAAAGTCAATTGAATTACCGTTCCATTATTATTTTCAATAGAAAAAACAGCATCTAGATCTTCGCATAAACCCTTTATAAGGCTCATGCCAAAAGAAGTTTTTACCTTATTGTCATTTATCGGAATTCCTATTCCATTGTCTTTTACGGTTAAAGTATACTGATCAGACTCGGTTGAAATTAATGAAAGTGAAATGATTCCGTCACGGTTGTCGGGAAAAGCATATTTTAGGGCGTTCGTTACCGCTTCGTTTATAATTAAACCCACTGGAATAGCTTGTGTTACTTCAAGTTCCAGTTCCTCTATATCAATCACAAAACGAATGTGCTGATTAGAATGAAAAGAATCTCTTAAATATTCTACTAATTCATTGATGTAAATCGGCATATTGATAGAAGCGATATTTTCAGACATATAAAGCTTTTGATGAATTAGTGACATCGCATGAATTCTAAGCTGACTGCTCTTAATGGTAGAAAGTGCAAGGTCGTCTTCAATAAATTCGGTCTGAGAATTGAGAAGACTCATTACGGTCTGAAGATTGTTTTTTACTCGATGATGAATTTCTTTTATTAGCCATTCTTTTTCCAGTACTAAATTTTGAAGACTTTTATTCTTAAGACTGATTTCCTTTTCTTTAAGCTCTAATTTTTTATTGTTTTTTTGTTTCAATTGATAATGGTTATAAAACAAACCAATTATAATGAAAAGCAGTAAAATGATTCCAATAGAAAAGTTAATCAGCAGTTTTGATTTATCTAATTCGGTTTCCTGTAATTTACTTTTAACTTCTAAAGTATTAATGCTTTCTTCCTTTTTCAAAGTTTCGTATTGAATTTTAAGCTCTTCAATTTTTCGGTTCTTTGCTATATCATAGAGAGAATCATGAATTTTGGTAAAATTCTGGTAATGTTTCATTGAAGAAGCATAATTTCCATTTATTGAGTCTATTTTGAATAAGGCAAGTTCTAGTTCTTGAAACTTTACGGTATGATTCATTTTTTCTGCTAAACTGGCGACTTTATCAGCGTAGATTGCTGCTTTGAGAGCATTTCCTTTTTTAGCATAAAACAAAGACATTTTTGTATAACCAAATAATATAGAAATTACTGTTTTAGGTGTAATTATCATTTGGGCATATTTATCCATTTCGATATAGAATTTCTCTGCTTTTGCATAATTTTTCATTTCTTCATATGAAGTTGCTTTAGCATAAGAAAGATAATAAGAATCTAAAGTATTGGTTGGAGGATAATTATCTGTTAAAGCAATATAATGAAGGGCTTCTTTGTATTTTTTTTCCAGACAGAGTGTTTGAATTATTAGATATAAACTTTTATACCAGCTGCCACTGTTGATTCCTTTTGTACGTTTATTAAAACTTTTTTTAAATAAATTTATAGCTTCTTCATTATGCTCTAATGCACTATAGACGCTTCCCAAACGAAGATAAAAATTGTCGGCGCAAATCAGGTCATTAGTCCCTTCCATTGTTTTTGTGCCTTCAATGGCATAAACAAGTGCTTTTTTCAAATCATTTTTGATGGTGTATATATAGGCTAGTGGAGCTGTGGTATAATGTGTATGTAGAAATCCTATTTGTTTTTGGAGTTCCAAGGCTTTTAAAAGCTCTTTTTCAGCAAGATCGATATTACCTGCCCAAAAATGAATGGTAAGAATCTTCATGAGCACTTCAATCTCTAATTCTTTCTGATGTAAAGATTTATAAATAGACATTGCTTCTGTCAAGATTTTTTCTTTATCGGGATCATTTATTGCAAGATAAGTTCCTTGATTATTTAAAATATCTGCTAAAGATTTTGGATCTTTTAATATTCTATTTTCGTTTACAACTTTAGAAAAGAGTCTTTTACTTTCAGACGCATTATCTGCCTGAGTATAATATTTCGCTAATAATGTATTGCTTTGAAGTTTCCATTTTAAAATACCAAGGCTGTTACTCAAATCAATAGCTTGTTTGATGTAAGAAAGTGATATTTTAAGATCGTGCTTTTTTTCGCCCGGCATAAAAAGATAGTAACTTCCCAAATGCAAAAACAGCTTTATTTGTTCTGTTTTTTCTAATTTAGGAAGTAGTTTAAGGGCAGCAGGTATATTATTTTGATCCACCATTTTGATAGCGCGCTGCGATTCTCCTTCATCATCATTATAATTTTCATCAAATGAAAATGAAACAGGAAGTTTGTTTGCAGTACACGCTAAGACCATGGCGCTGTCAATATCAATAGTTCCCTGACTTACCGAAGACAAATACATGGCAGTTGATTTTATAAGAAGTCTCTGTTTGTCGATATTGTAAGAGACTTTATTTAATTTACCCTGACTCTGACCTTGAAAAGAGATAACTATAAAAAAAATCAAAAAATGGAATGCCTTCATGTTTATAAAAGAGGATTAATTCTTGTTTTAAGGAACTGTTAAAATTAAACTAAAAAGGGCACAATCAAAAGTATGGCTTTAAGATTAAATAAAATTTATTTATAAGAGTTTTGTTTTTGTAAATTATTGATTGTCAGTTTGATTTTTATTATTTTGATAAAATTCAAGGAATAATTTAGCATTACAATAAAAGAACCTTTTTTTACTCGTTTTCTATTTTATTAATAAAATGCTTATTATCTTTATTTCCTTAATTCATTAATGGAAAGTGCCTCTGTTCCCCCTAAAATATAGCGTATGGAATTTCAAAAAAATGCTGCAAATGATCAGATGAAAATACTTATTGTTGAAGATCAGTTTATTGAGGCAAATGATTTACGATATATACTTCAGAAAGCAGATTACCAAGTGATAGGTGTTGCTAAATCAGTATCTCAAGCTTTAGAATTGATCGAACAGGAAAGGCCAGATCTGGTTTTCTTAGACATCCGTTTGAGAGGAAAGGAAACAGGTATTGATCTGGCTAGAGAACTAAATAAGAACCATATAGGTTTTATATATTTATCTGCAAATTCTAATAAATCAATATTGGAGGAAGCAAAAAAGACACATCCTTACGGTTTTATAGTGAAACCTTTTAGGCCTAAAGATGTCTTGATTACTTTAGAAATAGCTTCCTATCGTCATAGACATTCGATCGAATCCCAATCACAGCAGGAAAATATCTTGAAAGAAAGTATTGAAACCATTACTTGTTCCACTTTAAAATGGGAACATGCATTAGTGGAGCTTGCTAAGGAGCTGCAGACTTATGTACCATTCGATTACATTCGAGCTGGTTATGTGAAAGATGATCCAAATCCTCTAGGTTTGATGCGAAAGAATTTTGATAATTATGAAGTTATTGATCATGAAAAATTCTCTAAGATAACAGGTAAAAGCAAACAGGAATTATTGGATCTAAAAGAAAATTCTCCTAAGCTTGAATTCCCGAAAATTTACGAAGGAGATGTTTTTAATCATGTATTTCAAAATTCTCCAATTAAGAGGATGGTTATACAATCCTTTGGACTTAAATCATTTCTAGCTCTTCCCGTACGTATCGAAAATAGAGGTGTTTTTAACTTTTTCTTTTTTAGCAGAAATCCAGCTGTTTATACCAATGATCATTTGTCAATTTTAACCAAATTGGAAACCATATTAGCGAAGTTTGTGGTTAAAAGGAATGATTTAAAAAGTGACAAACCTGTTAGCACTATAAAGAAAAAAATACCAGTTAAGACAGAAATAAATTCTCCTGAATTTTGTTCTATGATTGGGAGCAGTGAAAAAATACTTACTGTTTTTGACCACATTCAAAAAGTAGCACATTCTGATACTTCGGTTTTAATACTGGGAGAAAGTGGTACAGGAAAAGAAAAAGTAGCGCAAAGTATTCATCAGTTATCGCCTAGGAAAAATAAACCGTTTGTTGTGATAAATTGTGGAGCGGTTCCTGATAACTTGGCAGAATCACTTTTTTTTGGTCATGAAAAAGGAGCTTTTACTGGAGCACTGGAAAGAAGAATTGGAAAATTTGAAGCAGCAGAAGGCGGTACCATATTTCTAGATGAAATTGGAGAAATGCCAATGCTGATGCAGATAAAACTCCTGAGAGTACTGCAGGAAAAAGAAATTGAGAGAGTAGGAAGCAATCTGCCTATTAAAGTTAATGTTAGGATTATCGCAGCAACCAACCGTAATTTGGAAGAGGAAATAGCAGCAGGCCGTTTCAGACTTGATTTGTATTACAGACTTCATGTTTTCCCTATTACTGTTCCTGCACTTAGAGAAAGAAGGGATGATATTCCAGCATTGGTATCCCATTTTATGGATTCATTTAGTAAATCTTCAGCCATAAAAATACCTCAGATTACAGATCAGGCTTTACAGCAGTTGATAACTTATGACTGGCCTGGAAATATAAGAGAGTTGGAACATATTGTGCAGCGTGCTATTTTACTAAATGCTGATTCAGTAATTAAAGAAATTCCGCTGCCAAATGCTTCTAAAAGTTCAAGTGAAGAAAAGACACAGGAATTCTTAGTTCAAAGCATTCATGACAATGAACGGGATTATATCACGTATATTTTAAAAAGATGCAAAGGGAAAATTTCAGGAAAAGGCGGTGCAGCTGAGATCTTGAATATTCCAGCTTCGACTTTATACTCTAAAATGAAAAAATTAGGTGTAAACAGCTTGAATCAATAAAAAGGGGAATTTTTTTTCCACTAAAGGGAATTCAGAAAAGCAGACAAAAATTGGTTTAATGATAAAGTAAGTGAAACTCTATTTGTTTAAAAAATAGTAATCAAGAGAATATTTCCCTGGCCCTACAATTGTTATAAACAAGAAACAGATGCTATAAATAAAAGGAACATCTTTCACGGCTATTGGATCGTTGAAATGAACCATAAAATACCCGCTTAAAGTTATTGCTAAAATAGGGAGTGTGGCCACTTTTGTAAATAATCCTACAGCGATAAATAAAGGCATAATGACATTAGCGACAATAGCAAAAGCCTGATTGAAGAAATCTGGCAATCCTAAGGGATTCGGCACTATTTCAGCCATTGTCACACCTATGCCGATTTTTTTTAAACCGTGCGCTATTAATAGTTCTAAAGCTATGGCTACTCTAAAGAAAAGTAAACCAAAATGGCTCAAAACGCCATTTTTGCACATAAATGCGAAAAATCTTTTTTTCATAGTTTTTGGATATCAGTTGTAATTAAAATTAAAGTCAGAGACGATTTAATCAGTCTCTGACTATTGTAATTTAGATTTTAGTGTTTTATAACTGTACGGGCATACTGAATTCCAATTCCATACGCACCTCCATATTTCACGATTAAATCGGTTACTGGTTTGTAAGTTTCACTTCTAGCCCAGTCACGCTGTAATTCCAAAATATATTGCAATGAAGTAATTGGTCGGGCACCCGCTTGTACCATTCTTGTAACGGCCATTTCGTGTGCTTCTTTTGAGACATCTCCGCTGGCATCTGTGATAACATAAACAGTGTAGCCTTCGTTAATGGCAGACAATACTGGACCAACAATGCAGACACTGGTCCATAAACCTCCCATAACTAATGTCTTTTTACCTTTGCTTGTCGCCGCTTTTTGAGCGTTGACATCTTCCCAGCAATTCATAGTTGTACGGTCGATATAATTTGAGGAGGCTTTAGGATAGAATTCTTGTATCTCTGGAAATACAGGTCCGCTGAAAGTTGTTTCGGCTACTGTAGTAACTACAGTTGGAATATTAAATATTTTTGATGTACCTGCTACTAATGCCGCATTGTTTCTTAATAATTCAGAATCTATATTTTTTGTTGCAAACGCCATTTGACTTTGATAGTCAATTAGAATCAAGGCATGATTGGTTGGGTTTAATAAACTTGGACTAGGTTTTTGTGCTAATAGAGCCGTTGTTCCTACTACTAAAAGTACTGTTGATAGAATTTTTTTCATGATTTAATTTATTATAATTAGTTACGATTATTTTAAACTTTCATTGGCTGCACGCACTATAACATCAGCTACGGCTTTAGCTTGTGAAACATAAACAGCGTGACTTGCTTTTATTTCAGTCACTTTAGAATGGGCTCTTTTTGCCATGAATCGTGCTCCTTCAATAGGAACGGTTTGATCATCTGTTGCAACGATATACCAAGAAGGTTTATTTTTCCAGGAAGCTTTGGTGATGGGCGCTACAAATGCTGACGCAGCGATTGGAACTTGTGAATCATAGAGAAAATCAGCTTTTTCTTTACTTAAATCAGCACAGAATCCAGAATGAAATTTTGCTTTTCCATACCATATAAAACCGTCAGCGGTTGGCGCTTCAATTCCAGAGTTTGGTGTTGGAGGACCACTTTTCACCAGTTGTAATAATGTTTCCCCTGCGTCTGGTACAAAAGCAGCAATGTAAACCAGACCCGCAACTTTATCAGAGTCTCCAGCTTCTGTAATAATAGCACCGCCATAAGAATGGCCAACAAGTATAATTTGTCCTTCTATACGGTCAATGGATCGTTTTGCGGCGGCCACATCTTCAGTAAATGAAGTATTAGGATTAGCCGTAATGCTGACATTAAAACCTTTCTTTTTTAAGATTTTATAGACTTCTTCCCAGCCAGAACCGTCAGCAAATGCACCGTGTACCAATACAATATTTTTCACCTGCTTTTGAGCAGATACAGTATTTACTGATAGTGATAGTAAAAGAATAAACAGTATTATTCCTAAGCTCTTTTTTAATTGTACGACATCTTTCATGAATTTAAGTTTTTGAATTATTATTTCAGTTATGTTAAGAATATCATTACAGATACTCAGGATTCAATAGCCAATTTTTGATCCTTTTGTTGTCAACTACTGTAAACTGTAGGTTCGCTAGTTTTCTGAGGTTTTTTTTTTGACGAAATAGAAAGACTTATAGAAAGATTTCGCCGATATAACGTAAATCGCAATCCTGTTCTTTACAATGGTTTGATTATGAGATTTGTGTACTTCTTTCGTCGAATTCTTAGAAGAATGTTTAAAAGGAAAAATTGCTATCTATTAGGGAAAATATGACTACTAAATGCATTTTTAGAAAGGAGAAATTTGAAAGTTTAATTTCAGTACAATGTGTTTGATTAACTATTAGACACAGCAGTTTAGTACTGATAAAGCCATATTTAGTATGAAAAATCAAGTTTATTACAAGAATGTAGAAATTAACGGAGTTACTATTTTTTACCGTCAGGTAGGAAATCCAGAAAAACCAGTATTGTTATTATTGCACGGTTTTCCTTCATCATCACACATGTTCAGAGATCTCATGAATGAGCTTTCTGATTCATTTTATTTAATAGCACCTGATTATCCAGGATTTGGACAGAGTGATGCTCCAGATGTAAAAGAATTTCAATACACATTTGATAATTTATCAATTGTAATTGAAGCTTTTATTGATGCGCTTAAGCTTAAGAATATCAATTTTTATGTGCAGGATTATGGAGGTCCAATAGGATATAGAATTGCCTCACGCAGACCGGAACTGGTTCAGTCTTTTATTGTACAGAATGCAAATGCTTATATAGAAGGCTTAGGAGAAGCACTTGCTCCGCTTGCAGCTTATATTGAAAATGATACGGACGAAGCAGAACGAGGCGCTAGAAAGTTCCTTGAATTTGAAGCTACCAGATGGACGTATTTAGACGGTGCTTCTGAACCCGAAAAAATCAGTCCGGACAGTTATTCTTTAGACCAATATTACTTAAATCGGCTGGGAAATGATTTGATCCAGCTGGCTTTGTTTAAAAATTATGGAACTAATATCGCTTTATATAAGGAATGGCAGGATTACTTTAAAAAAATGCAGCCTAAGATGTTAATTATATGGGGGAAAAATGACAAGATGTTTATAGAAGCTGGTGGATGGGCATATCGAAATAATTTACCAAATGCTGAAATTCATCAATTAGATGGCGGTCATTTTTTACTGGAAGAATACCATTTAAAGATGGCTGACTTGATTAAAGATTTCTATAACAAATAATGTTTTGTACTAATGAAATCAGATTTTTAAATACCAAAATTCGATTTTAACATTGTTTAATCCTTGTTGGTTTCAGTATTGGAAAGTAAAGAATGTAATAATGCATAAAAGAGCTGAAACATAAGCAACGTTTCAGCTCTTTCTTATTTTTAAGATCTTGGCTTAGGTAAATTTCTATCGTACATGATGATCGTCCCTGCCACAGCGACATTTAAACTTTTTTCAGATTTAAATTTTACCAGATGATGGCATTTTTCCATTGATTTTTTAGATAAACCATGATCCTCAGCTCCAAGTAGATAAACACATCGCCTTGGATGTTCGAATGTTTCTAAGTCAACAGCTTTATCCGTTAACTCAACACCAACCAATCGTGCTCCTTTAGGTAAATTTTCGAAAAAAGCTTCAAAAGTATCATAATGGAAATAAGGAATTGCTTTCACGGCATCATGAGTATCACAAGCTTGTTTTGCATATCGATTTCCTATGGTAAATATAAAAGTAGCGCCTAAGTTTTGAGCTGATCGCCATAAAACGCCTAAATTCTCAGGCGTTTTTCCATTTTGTATTCCTATGCCGAAATATTCATTTATAAAATTATCATTCATAGAGGCAAAAGTACAAACTGCAATTACATAAATCAATATTTTATCAAGAGGAAGAGGCCGTGTTTTTTTATTTTATAATCTAAGAAATGCTAAAGTTCAAAAGAATAGTGAAATAACCATTTTATAATGAAGGTTTTACAATTAGAATAAATTGTATCAAAAAAAGATTATTTATATAAATATGTTATTTCCAATAAAAATGTGAATGGTCTACAGTGATTTTTTTAGTTAAATAAATATCTGAATTATTCTATAAAACTGTTAAAATGTTTAATTTAAGATAATATAGTATTGGCTTAGGATAAAATATGGTTGGATTATTTTGCTAATTGCTTCTAATTTTACAATTGTTAAAACATTCAATAAGCTAAGAATTATTGGCTATTTTTGATAAATGTGAATTTTACACAATTAGATATGTTTTAAACTCTTCTGGCTTAAAGTAAAACCAAATATTAAATTTTTTTGAATATGAAATTATCTAGACTATTACTATTTACATTGTTGAGTTTTGGCTCCATACCAACAACTGCTTTGTGGGCACAAGGTGGAGATCAGATTCTGGATGGCATTGGCGAAACAGGATTGATTGCTCGTTATGTGTTTGATGGCGATGTAAAGGATTGGTCTCGAAATAATCTGCATGGTACAACAGTAGAGTCAAAAGTGAAATTTGAGAATGATGCTCAATTTGGAAAAGTACTTTCTTTGACAGCAGGCAGTAATGCTTATGTTACGATTCCAGGAAGTGTATTTGCAAATGAAGAATCGTTAAGTATTTCAGGATGGATTTATTTGCTTTCTGATCAGCGAAATCAGCATTTTTTTGATTTTGGAAAGAATACTAAAACCCATTTTTTTGTTGCTCCAACTGGAAGTAAAGAAAAATCTAATCTGCAAACAGAAATTACGACAATAGGAGAAAAGTATAAGACTGATGGCCCCGTTTTAGAAACTAATAAATGGGTTCACTTGGTAGTTGTAATTGATATTCCATCAAAGTCTTTGAATACTTATGTAAATGGTGTTTTAACGAGAACAACTAAAATTGCAAAATTAAAACTAGATCAATTATTTGATTCTAATACAGCAAAAAATAATGTGTTAAATATTGGTAAATCAATTTCGCCTGAAGATCCGTATTTAAAAGCAAAATTACATGATTTTAGAATCTATAGAGTTCCGTTAACAGAAAAACAGATTGGAAAAATTTACCATAATTCTTTAAAAAGTGAAGCTGAAGAAGAGGAACCAGAACAGCCGACAGGCGATCTGCCAAAATATCCAACGGGAACACCTCAATTGTATAATCAATATTTAACCGGTATTTCAGATATCAAAGTACAGACTGTAGTTGGTGATCTTCCTAGATTACCCGGAACTTTAAAAGGAATATATGCTAACGGAATTGAAGGCCCTGAAGTTAAAGTAATTTGGCCTGAACCGACGGATAATATTTCTGTGTTAAAAGCAGGACAATATACTGTCACTGGAATAGTTTCGGGAACAGATTTAAAACCTAAAGCAGTTGTCAAAGTACAAGCGACAAAAGCAGCTGCACCACCAGAACTTAAGCTAAAAGCTTTTGAATTAGATGAAGTAACATTAAGCTCAGATTCTCATGGACATGATACAAAATTTATTGAGAATAGAGAGAAGTTCATCAAAACACTTGCAGTAACAAATCCAGATTCGTTCTTGTATATGTTTCGCAATGCTTTCGGACAAAAACAACCCGAAAATGCAGAAGCTTTAGGCGTTTGGGATACACAGGATACCAAACTGCGAGGTCATGCAACAGGACATTATTTGACGGCAATTGCGCAGGCGTATGCAAGTACAGGATATGACAATGCGTTACACGAAGATTTCGCAAAAAAAATGAATTATCTGGTCGATACGCTTTATGATTTGGCTCAACTATCTGGAAAACCTCAAACAGCTGGAGGAGTTTCAGTATCAGATCCTACAGCGGTTCCTTTCGGCCCAGGTAAAACAGCCTATGATTCTGATTTAAGTACCGAAGGAATTCGCACCGATTATTGGAATTGGGGAAAAGGTTTTATCAGCGCTTATCCACCAGATCAATTTATAATGTTGGAAAAAGGCGCTAATTACGGAGGACAGAAAACGCAGATTTGGGCTCCCTATTATACTTTGCACAAAATTTTGGCTGGTTTATTAGATGTTTACGAAGTAAGCGGTAATGAGAAAGCGCTCGAAATATCCAAAGGAATGGGGGATTGGGTGTATGCTAGAATGAAAAAATTACCTAATGAAACGCTAATCAGCATGTGGAACAGATATATTGCTGGAGAATTTGGAGGAATGAATGAAGTGATGGCACGCCTTTACCGAATCACCAATGAGAAACAATATTTGGAAGTAGCGCAGCTATTTGACAACATCAAAGTATTTTACGGCGATGCAAAACACTCAAACGGATTGGCTAAAAATGTAGATACTTTCCGTGGGTTGCATGCCAATCAGCATATTCCACAGATTGTGGGTGCGCTTGAAATGTATCACGATTCTAAAACACCTGAATATTATCACATTGCTGACAATTTTTGGTATAAAACTACAAACGATTATATGTACAGTATTGGAGGAGTTGCTGGAGCTAGTAATCCTGCCAATGCAGAATGTTTTATCAGTCAGCCGTCAACAATTTACGAGAACGGATTTTCTGCAGGCGGACAAAACGAAACTTGTGCGACTTACAATATGCTGAAATTGACCAGCGGTTTATTCCTTTACGATCAGCGTGCGGAGTATATGGATTATTATGAAAGAGGCTTATACAATCATATTTTGGCTTCGGTAGCAGAGAATACACCTGCCAATACTTACCATGTTCCTTTGCGACCAGGTTCAATAAAACAATTTGGCAATCCAAAAATGGATGGTTTTACGTGTTGTAACGGAACAGCTTTGGAAAGCAGCACCAAATTGCAGAATTCAATTTATTTTAAAAGCATTGACAATCAGTCGTTATATGTTAATTTATATGTTCCATCAACAGTAAAATGGAAAGAAAAAAATGTAACGATAGAACAGACGACTTCTTTTCCAAATGAAGATCATACACAATTAACGATAAAAGGAGAAGGAAAATTTGATTTAAATGTACGTGTACCACATTGGGCAACGAAAGGATTTTTTGTAAAAATAAATGGAAAAGAGGTCAAAGTAAAAGCGGTTCCTGGAAGCTATCTTACTTTAAACCGTAAGTGGAAAGACGGAGATAAAATTGAATTACGTATGCCTTTTCAATTTCATTTAGATCCTGTAATGGATCAGCAGAATATTGCCAGTTTATTTTATGGGCCGGTTTTATTGGCGGCTCAGGAAACAGAACCGCTTAAAGAATGGCGAAAAATAACTTTAGATGCCAAAGATTTAAGTAAATCAATAAAAGGGGATCCGGAGAAATTAGAATTTGTTGTTGACGGAATTCAATTTAAACCATTTTACAATACATACGGACGTCATTCGGTTTATCTGGATGTTACTTTAAAATAGATTGAAATAAAAAACAAGACCAAAACCAAACAAAAAACAAACTAAACAAGCATAAACAAAGATGGGAAACAAAAAATACAGACTTGGTTTATTATTATTTTTGGGCTGTACACTAAGTATTCAGGCTCAGGATTATTGGAGTAGAATTGAACAAAAAACACCTTCTTTGGGTATTGCAGAAGTTTATCAAAAAATAAATACACCTGCTTTTCAATTAAAACTGGTAAAAGCATCGCAGACAGTTGCAGGTTTAAGACCCATTAAAAACTTAAACTTTGATTTTACGCCTAGTGACCGACTTGAAATTAGAGATAAAGATGGATTGTATCATCTTGGAGATATTAATTTAAGAATTAAAGAAGGCAACGGCGATTGGCAGAGTTATTCTACAGCAGCAAAACGAGCAGCGGTTACTCCTTTGGAAACTTCATCAAAAATCTTAGCGGCGGCCGATTTAGCAAATACTTTACCGGCTAATATTCCGGTAACAATCAAACGTTTTTATGAACTTGATGGTAATCAATTGGTAATGCGATTTGAGATTACAAATAAATCAGATAATCCTATTGAGATTGGCGCATTGGGTATTCCAATGGTTTTTAATAATATTTTAGAAGGAAAATCACTGAATGAAACCCACGCTCAAAATGTATTTTTTGATCCCTATATCGGAAGAGATGCTGGGTATTTGGAAGTAAAAAGATTAAGCGGAGAAGGGCCTGCATTAGTAGTGCTTCCAAAAGAAAATATGCCTTTTGAAGCGTATCGTCCGTTATTGGATGATCCGACGCCGAGAAGTATTGTTTTTGAAGGTTTTCACGAATGGATGGTCTACAGTAAAGCTTACGCAGAAAATGAGTGGAAAAATGCACAGCAATGGAATACACCGACTTCATTAGTATTGAAACCGAAAGAGTCTAAAAACTTCTCTCTAAAACTCGTACTTTCTGAAGGAATAGAAGACATCCAAAATACGCTTGTAAAAGAAGAACTTCCTGTTGCAACCAGTATTCCGGGATATGTATTGCCTCAGGATATTAAATCACAATTGTTTTTGAATTATAAAAGCGAGGTAAGCTCATTTGAAATTGAACCTAAAGGAGCATTGCAAATCAAAGAAGAAGGAAAAACGTCAAAAGGTTTAAAAAAATATAGTGTTCATGGTGTAAAATGGGGACGCGCCGTATTGACAATCAATTATAAAAATGGTATAAAACAAACCATCAATTATAAAATTATCAAACCTGAAAATGAAGTGATTAAAGATTTCGGTCATTTCTTAACCACAGAACAATGGTTCGATCAGCCGGATCCAATTTTCAAAAGAAATCCTTCGGTAATTAGTTACGATTATGAAACCAAAAAACAACTGACTCAAGACAGCAGGGCTTGGGTGGCTGGTTTAAGTGACGAAGGCGGAGCAGGAGGATGGCTTGCAGCAATTATGAAACAGCATATTCAGCCTGATAAAGAAGAAATCAAAAAATTAGAGCAATTTGTTGATAAAACACTTTGGGGCAATATTCAGTATAGCGAAGGAAAAAATAAATATGGGGTTAAAAAAAGTGTTTTTTATTATGAACCAGACTCTCTACCAAAAGGTACTTATAGCTCAGATGTAGATTATAAAACTTGGGCGGCCTGGAAACATAAAGAGGCAAACGATCCGGGAAGATCTTATAACTATCCTCACGTCGCGGCTGCTTATTGGACATTGTATCGATTAGCGAGATACAATAAAGATTTGGTGGAAACCAGAACTTGGGATTGGTATTTAAAACAAGCTTACCATACTTCAATTGCAATGACACAACTGGCACCTTATTATGCTCAGTTTGGTCAAATGGAAGGTTCTGTATTCCTGTTGATTTTGGAAGACTTGAAAAATGAAAATATGACCGAAATGGCCACTGATTTGGAAGCAAAAATGAAAGAAAGAGCCAATCATTGGAAAGCATTGGATTATCCTTTTGGAAGCGAAATGCCTTGGGATTCTACTGGTCAGGAAGAAGTATATATCTGGTCGGATTATTTTGGTTATGATGAAAAAGCTGATGTAACTTTAAACGCAATTTTAGCTTACATGCCAACAATGCCTCACTGGGCGTATAATGGTAATGCACGTAGATATTGGGATTTCTTATACGGAGGAAAATTATCTAGAGTAGAACGCCAGATTCATCATTATGGATCTTCTTTAAATGCAATTCCAGTTTTGAGACAATACAGAAAAAAATCGGATGATTTGTATTTATTGAAAGTAGGTTACGGCGGTCTTCTAGGCGGAATTTCAAATATTACCGAAGACGGATTTGGTTCTGCCGCTTTTCACTCTTATCCAACAGAGTTAAGAATTGATTATTTGTCAGGAGATTACGGTTCCGGTTTTTATGGTTATGCAGTAAATACAGCAACTTACATTACAAAAGATGCTGATTTAGGCTGGCTGGCTTTTGGTGGTAATGTTACTGTAAAAGGCGATTTAGTAAGCGTAAAATTAACTACAGCTGCAAAATCTAAAGTATTCTTTGCACCAAAACAATTGTGGTTAACATTAGATGCAGGAACTTTTGATACCATTACTTATAATACAAAAACAGAGGAAGTTGAAATTACTTTGAGCAGTAAAAACGAATTCACTCCAAATGCTTATTTAAGAATCGATAAAGATATAAAGCTTTCTTATCCAAAAGTGAGAGGGGCGTATGAAATACCGTTGACCAATAAAGCGACTAAAATTAAATTATAATATAAATGCATTTAAAATCAAAAAAACACTTTCTCAAAGGATTTTTACTGGGACTATTTGGAATAGGGATCAGTTTAAATGTTGCAGCTCAGAAATTTGACAAATTTTTCCCAAAGAAAGATTTAACCACTGTTGGAGTCTATTATTATCCTGAACATTGGGATCAAAGCCAATGGGATCGTGATTTGAAAAAGATTTCAGAAATGGGTTTTGAATTTACTCATTTTGGAGAATTTGCCTGGGCGCAGTTAGAACCTCAGGAAGGCGTTTATGATTTTAAATGGTTGGATAAAGCGGTAGAAATTGCAGCTAAATATAAACTCAAAATTGTAATGTGCACCTCGACCGCTACACCGCCTGTGTGGCTGGTTAGAAAACATCCGGATATATTGGCAACTTATGAAGATGGCACTAAAACAGATCATGGTTCGAGACAACATGCTTCATTTTCAAGTAATTATTACAGAAGCTATTCTTTAAAAATGATTGAAGAATTGGCAAAAAGATATGGAAATAATAAAAATATTATGGGCTGGCAGGTCGATAATGAACCTGCCCGTTTTCTGGATTATGGAGCCGATGCACAGCATCGTTATCGAAATTGGCTAAAAAACAAATACAAATCGATTGACGCCTTAAATGTTGCTTGGGGAAATAATTTTTGGAGTGGCACTTACACTGATTTTGAACAAATTAACATTCCGCTTCATAAAGAATGGGGAATGAATTTACATTCGCAATTGGATCATTATCGATTTGCAGATGAAGAAACAGCCACTTTTCTGGATTCGCAGGCCATTACAATTCGAAAATATGTAAGCAAAGACCAATGGATCACTTCTAACTACAGATCCAATTACAATGAAAGTTTTGTAGGAATGAGTAAAGAGCTGGATTTTGATTGTTACACGCGTTATTTGGTTTACGGGGGAAGTTTAGGAATCGGTTCGCAAGGGTATCGTTTGGGAGATTATTCCAGTATCGGAATGTCAAATGATTTTTTTCGTCCTTTAAAAGGAATGTACGGTTGTATGGAATTACAGCCGGGACAAGTCAACTGGGGAAGTATAAATCCGCAGCCAATGCCGGGAACTGTACGTATGTGGCTGTGGCATGTTTTTGCAGGTGGCAGTAAATTTGCCTGTACGTATCGTTTTCGCGCGCCATTGTACGGTTATGAGCAATATCATTACGGGATTGTTGGTACAGACGGAGTAACACCAACTCCTGGTGGTTTAGAGTTCAATCAATTTATTAAAGAGATAAATACGCTGCGCAAAATGTATGATGCTAAAGCAGCATTGCCAGATTATTATTTGAAACGCAAAACGGGAATTTTGTTTAATGGGGATAATGTGATGGGAATCGACTTAAACAAACAAACCAAGGAATGGAACACCATTGGACATTTTCTGAAATATTATAAAGCCACTAAATCTTTTGGTGCACCCGTTGATTTTGTGAGGGATTTGACGGATTTTTCTAAGTATCCTTTCTTGATTGTTCCTGCTTATCAGATGATTGACCAAAAAATGATTGACAAATTGACTTTGTACGCTAAAAATGGTGGAAACTTGGTGTTGAGCTGCCGATCTGGAATACAAAATCGTTTGGGACATCTTTGGGAAGCTAAGTTTTACGAACCGATGTGGAGCTTAATAGGTTCTGAAATAGAATCGTATGATTTATTAATGCCACAATCTCCGGGAGTAATAAAGTTCAATAATCAGGAATTTGCATGGACTAGCTGGGGCGATTTATTAAAACCGAATAAAGAAACGGAGGTTTGGGCAACTTATGGAAGTGAGTTTTATGCTGGAAAACCAGCTGTTATTTCTAGAAGTTTAGGTAAAGGAACGGTAACTTACATTGGCGTAGATTCTAAAAATGGAGAACTAGAAAAACAAGTATTGCGAAAACTATATCAAAAGCAGAATGTAGCAATAGAAGATTATCCTGAAGGTGTAATGGTAGAATATCGTGACGGTTTTGGCATTGCAGTCAATTATTCTGATAAAATCTACGAAATCAATTTACCAAAAAATGCCAAGGCAATTTTCGGAAACAACGCTGTAAAAACTTCTGATGTATTAGTTTGGAAATATTAATATCATTTAAAAACGCTTCAACTTAATTTTATTAGCAATGTCAAACAAAAATATATTTTACAACCTTATACTACTCGTTTTTACCTTACAAGTCATTGCTCAAAAAAAAGTTGAAGCGAGTAATTTATCAACTGGAAATCCAATATTACCTGGATATTACGCAGATCCAACTATTAAAAAATTTGGAGACATTTATTATATCTATGCCACGACCGATAATGAAATGCTGGCTTCTGGAGCTCCAACGGTTTGGTACAGTAAAGATTTAAAAAACTGGTACAATTATACCATGGAAATTCCGTCTTTTACGGCAAAACCCATTACGAATTTTTGGGCGCCGGATATTGTGGTTGGAAATGATGGTAAGTATTATTTGTATTTCGGAAACTGTGAAATTGGTTGTAATATTTATGGTTATGTTTCGGATACGCCAGTCGGGCCTTGGAAAAAACTCAATAAAAATGACGAACCCGTTATTTCAAATGGATATCCAAGAGAAGGTTTTCCTTCCCTTGACGCACAATTTTTTAGAGATACCGACGGTAAAATATACAGTTATTGGGGAACGTGGGTGCATTATAATGGCGGATATGCCGTTGGAGAATTGAATAGTGCTACGATGAAGAATATGATGAATTCTAAAAATATTCCGTTAAGCCAAACACCTGAACCTTTCGAAGCGGCTTACATGATGAAAAAAGGAAATAAATATATTTTGATGTATTCCGGAGCTTCTTGTCATGATGAAACTTATAATGTACGTTACTCTTATTCAGATTCTCCTTATGGGCCTTTTAAAGAAGGACTTAATAATCCGATTTTGAGTACTAACGAAGATAAAACGACTCATGGCCCGGGACATCATTCTGTGTTAGAAGACGGAAACGATTATTATATTGTGTATCATAAACATGATTATCCAATGACACGTGGTGGTTTGGCAAGACAAGTCTGTATCGATAAAATGATTTTCGAAAATGATTCTACAATCAAAAAAGTAATTCCGACTTCAAAAGGTATTAGAGAAATTGTCAAATCAAATGTACCCGAGAATATAGCTTTAAACGCTCGCGCTACAGCATCATCTTATTATCATTTGCAATCATTAGAACACGATTACGAATATAGGCCTGATTTTGCTACAGATGATAATAATGCGACTATGTGGAAAGCTGGAAGTAATGCACTTCCACAGGATTTAACTGTAGATTTAGGAAGTGTAAAACCAATAAAAAGGGTTATGACCCAATTTGAGTTTGCCAGTTATTATTATCAATACACTTTAGAATATTCGACAGATGGAAAAAATTGGCAGTTGTATGCTGATAAATCAAAAAACCGTACTTCTGGAAGTCCAATGATTGATGATCAAAATGTTACAGCACGTTTCTTAAAACTAAAAGTTTTAGGTACAGAAAAAACAGGACTTTATGCGGCAGTTTGGAATGTAAAAGTGTACAGCGAATTGTTTGAGCTCCCTTTATTATTAGAAAATAAAAAATCAAACACAGAACCAGCAGCTGTAAGTTCACACAAAATGTTGATCGATATTGATGTAACTAATGAAAAATATGGCAGTTCATTTAAAAGTCTGCCCAATAAAGGTTCTTTAGGAGGTGTGTTTACAAAAACAGGAGACGTAAAGATTTCTTGGGATAAAAAAGATAAAATTAAGGCACTTGATTTTGTAAACGGCGCTTTAATATTAGATAAACCCGTTCCTAAAACTTTGGCTTGGAATGGTTCGTATTCTGTGACAGTCTGGGTGAAAAATCCCGAAGTAGCCAAAGAGGGAGAAGTCCTGGCCTCATGGTGTGATCGTTCTGAATATAATCTGGCAAATTCGTTTAATGCATTGGCTTACAATAGCGGACATTATGGTGCGGCGCCACATTTAGACGGTCATTTTGATATGAAATACAACAAAGTTCCAGAACAAAATAAATGGCATCATATTGTTTTGACTTTTGATGGTGTGGTAGAGAAAATTTATGTCGACGGTGTACTTGATAACTCTCAAAATATGATGTTATCATCGGCTATCAAAAAGGCTAAAATTATAATTGGCGCTTCAGATATTGGAGAGAATTACTCCGGTTTTATGGCTTCTTTAAAAATGTATGATTATGGTTTGACTAAAGATGAAATACTAAATCTAATGAAACAAACTACTCCTAAAGCAACAAAAGGCCCTTCAAATAAATAGTTAAAAAATACCACTCAAAATGAAAAATGGATTACTGATTTTATGCGGTTTGTTACTATCCGCTTACCAAGTTTCTGCTCAAACTTATGAGGTTAAATCTCCTGATGGACGTATTCAGATAAAAGTGAACAATTCTAATAAAATTTCCTGGTCGGCATCATTAAATGGAAATTTAATTATTGAGAATGCTGAAGCAGGAATGGATTTTTCGTCTAAAACCAATTTTGGATTAAATCCGAAGGTTAAAAAGCAAACGGTTAAAAGTGTATCTCAAAACATACATGCCATAGTGCCAATTAAAGAGTCTGAAATTAAAGATGAATACACAGAACTTTCGATTACTTATCAGGGAAATTATAAACTTAATTTCCGTGCCTATAATGACGGAGTGGCTTATCAGTTTGTAGATGAGGCCAAAGAAAAACGAAATGTAGTTTCAGAGAAAGTTTCGTTATCATTTCCTAACGGTTCACGTTCTTTATTTCCGCAAGAAGAATCGATGTATTCTCATAACGAACGTTTGTATTTGGATAAATCTTTAAATGAGATTGCGTCAAAGGATTTTTGCAGTCTTCCTGTTTTGTTTACGACTCCAAAAGCCAAGGTTTTGTTTACGGAAACGGCACTTCATGATTATCCGGGATTATTTTTAAAAGGAAATGGAAACACCACTTTAAATGCTATTTTTCCAAAATACGTTTTAGAAGCAGTGGATAAGGATGGAAAATCCGATCGTGTGCAGACCATTACAAAAGAAGCTGATTATATTGCCAAAACAAACGGAAACAGAGCTTTTCCCTGGCGTGTATTTATTATAAGTGATGATGATCGTACTTTGGTATCAAGCAATTTGTCTTACCAGCTTGCCGCACCAAATGTACTTAAAAATACTGATTGGATCAAACCGGGAAAAGTAGCTTGGGATTGGTACAACGATAATAATATTTACGGTGTTGATTTCAAAGCGGGTTTAAATACCGAAACTTATAAATATTTTATAGATTTCGCTGCAGCGAATAAAGTAGAATATGTAATTCTTGATGAAGGCTGGACAAAATCGACTACCAACATTCTTGATTTTAATCCTGCAATGGATATTAAAGAGTTGATTCGATATGGAAAAGAAAAAGAAGTAGGGATTATTCTTTGGGTACTTTGGAAACCATTAGACCAAAATTTATTACAAATTTTGGAAACGTATAAAAGCTGGGGAGCAAAAGGAATTAAAATTGATTATATGCAGCGTAACGACCAATATATGGTCAATTCGTATGAGCAGATTGCCAGAGAATGTGCCAAACTAGAATTGTTAGTAGATTTTCACGGAGCATTTAAACCCGCAGGTTTACACCGAATGTATCCAAATGTTTTAAATTATGAAGGAGTAAGAGGGAACGAAAACAATAAATGGAGCGAAGATATCACACCAGAACATACAGTAACGATTCCGTTTATCAGAATGGCAGCAGGCCCAATGGATTTTACACCGGGTTCGATGATTAATAAACAGCCTAAGAATTTTGCCATTAGTTTTAATAATCCAATGACGATGGGAACTCGTGCGCATCAGGTAGCGATGTATGTGGTTTATGAAGCGCCTTTGCAGATGATGTGCGAATCGCCATCAACGTATTACAAAGAACAAGAAACAGTTGATTTTATCACTCAAATTCCAACAGTTTGGGATAAAACAGTTGTACTTCATGGTTCTGTTGGGAATTATATTGTGGTGGCAAGAAAAAAAGGGGATAAATGGTTTATAGGCGGAATGACGGATGCAGATGCCAGAGCATTGCCAATAGATCTTTCTTTCCTGGGAGAAGGAAATTTTTCGATGGAAGTTTTTTCAGATGGAATCAATGCTGAAGCATTCGCTCAAGATTATAAAAAAGAAATTATAGCGGTTAATAAGAATACTAAAGTAACAGCTAAAATGGCTTCCGGAGGAGGCTGGTCGGCAATTATTACAAAAAAGTAATAACCAATGAATAAGGCAATCAAAATTCCTGCTTTTCTCTTTTTATCATTTGTTGGTATAATGAATGCGCAAGAAAAAGTTTTGGCTAAGGAAAGATATATTCCTGCGAAAATTTGGATGGTTCCAGAACATAATAATTATGATTTTCTTGATAGTGATTACAGTTACAGCCGAATGATAGAATCGGATAATATTGTGATGTTCTGGCATAAAGAATATGGAAATGATCCAACATTAAATGCAGATCTTAAAAAACGTTTCGATCCCAAAAAAGCAATCGAAGAATGTGAACGATTTTATCAGTTTTATGTAAATGATTTGAAATTGGTGCAAAAGGGACATTCCGTAAGTGATCAATACAAATTACTAATATTTGTTTTTGGAGGAAGTGAAAACACAGCTTTTGGAGGTGGAGAAGAGGATAAAGTGGGCATTTTATGGACTCCAGCTGTCCGAATAAATGCAGTTCCCTACGGAGCATTGGCGCACGAAATTGGCCATTCATTCCAATACATGAGTCATGCCGATAGCAAGACTGGGCCATCTGGACCTGTAATGGAAATGTCTGCTCAATATATGCTCTGGCAGGTTTATCCGGAATGGATGACTTTTGAAAACTATCATCTTAAAGATTTTTTAAAAGGAACGCATTACGCTTTTCTTCATCCTGCCAATATGTATCATTCTCCTTATGTCTTGGAATATTGGTCTGAGAAACATGGTATTGATTTTTGGGGAAGACTCAGCAGATCAACTAAAGAAGGCGAAGATGTTGTAATGACTTATAAAAGAATTAATACTATTTCTCAAGAACAGTTTAATGACGAAATATTTGATGCAAGCCGAAAGTTTATAACCTGGGATTTAAAAAGGGTTGAAGAAGCAGCAAAACCTTATCGAAATTTACATTTTTCAAAATTGAATGCAATAGAAGGAGGCTGGTATCAAATAGATTCAACAAATTGTCTTCAGGATTATGGTTATAACGGAATTAAATTAAACGTCCCGCAAGCTGGAACAAAAGTTAAATTAAAATTTAAAGGTTTAGCCGATTTTAAGGAAAACGCAGGCTGGCGCTACGGATTTGTTGCATCGTTAAAAGATGGCGACAGAGTGTACAGCAATGCTTTTAAAGACAATGAAAAAGAAATCGAATTTAAAATTCCAACCAACACGGAGTATTTATGGTTGGTTGTAAGCGCTGCTCCAAAAGTGCATGAAAAGCATTCTTGGGAAAATGAGAAAGAAACTTACAGAAGTTTTCCATATAAAGTACAATTCAAAAACACAAAACCACTTTAATTATATTTTTTACTCATAATCTTTTATTAGAGTAAATGCCTTTTTTGTTGCCACGAATCACACCAATTTTCACAAATCATTGAGCTTTAAAAAAAACAATTTGTGGAAATTCGTGGAATTTGTGGCAAACCTTAGTGGCAACGAATTATTTTTTCCGCCACGAATTCACGAATAAATACAAATCGTTGCATTTAAAAAATTAAAAATTCGTGTAATTGGTGGCAGACCTTAGCGTCAATGGTTTATTTTTTTTCCGCCACGAATTACACCAATTTTCACAAATCATTGAGTTTAAAAAAAGCAATTTGTGAAATTTGTGGTAAAATTTATAAACAAAGTATTTAATCTTTTTTAATCTGTGCAATCAGTGGCAAAAAAAAACTACATCTTCCAAACGAAAGATGTAGTCTGTAATTAGTAATGAAATGGTATTATTTTATAATAATCTTTTTAGTCTGTTTGAAATTCTTTGATTGAATCGTTACAAAATAGATTCCTTTTGATAGATTACCAGTATAATATTGTTCTTCCAGATTGTGGTTTTTATTTTCAAAAACTAATTGCCCGGTACTGTTGGTTATTTTTAAATTATAAGTTCCAGCATTTTCATTTGAAACTTTAATGTTAACCATAGAGGCATTATCGGTAGGATTTGGATAAATCAAAAAGTGAGAAGATGAATTGGAGAAATCGGCTACAGAAAGATGATCGCTTATTGTGGCTTTCCAGTCCCACCAATTTTTATCTACGCTGGCAGTTCTAACGGCTCCATCTTCCAGTTTAATTTTATAGTTAAACTTCTTTTTGCGAGTGTCATTATTTTCAAAAACATAGTCAGAATTACAAATTACGGCGAATATCACACCATTGGCAGGAACGCCCTGAGAAAAAGAAATAGTACAGTCGCCTGCATAAACAGGTTGTGTATAAACCGTTTTTCCTTCTTTGGTACGATAACACAATTGAATCGACATATTTTCTCCTAAAGGCTCAAAAAACACGGTAGCCTGATTTCCCTGTACATGAATCGGAATAAAATTAGCTCCAGACCAGCCAGGAAGTGTTTTTTCCTGCGGAATCAAATAGCCGTTTTCATCTTCAGTCGTTGTGGCATAAGGTGTTGCTTTCCATTTTTCTACATTGATAAGAGCAGGTTGTTCAGGCCCTAATTCGCGTCCCATATTATTACGATACAAATTTAAAATAGGCTGTTCAAATTTTCCGAAATCAGATAAAGCTAATCTGGCTCGGTATTCCTGAACCATTTTTCGTGTTTTGTCTTCTCCTAAACCATTAACAGTGCCATTACCATTTGCAATACCTTCTAATACACGTCCTTCACAATAATTCCATACCCAAGGCAAACTTTTTTCGCCTACAACTTCGCCTAAAAAGGTTGGAAATACAGAGCTGTACTGAACACCTCCAATAATATCTCTGGTTAATCTCAACGTAACTCCTTCAGAATTTTTTACTCCAGAATCTACGCCTTCGGCAGAAGGCCCTCCAAATGTGCCATCTTGAAGCCAGCCACTGTAACATTCTATCGGAATAAAAGGTGCAATGACAGAACCCGCACTCAACCATCCTAAATCGACATTGGTATAGTCTGTACTTCCTGTTTTTTTGATGTCTAAGACAGTCTGCAACCAAACATTTGAACCTTCATGAAACCAAGCCGATTTTCTACAACCCGGCAAAGAAGCATAAATGGCATGAATACCTTCATGAACACAGGCTCCAGTTTGATACTGTGCATCTGGAAAAGTGGTATTTGGATCAAAACTTGCAACCGGATAATAGGACAGAAGAACCATTGGCCAGCTTTCTCCATCGGGAGTTCCAACACCGCTCTGCCATCCTCCTAAATCGGTATTTGAAGCGGTATCGGTACACAAACCAGAACCAAATAAATATACTGAACTGCGATAACCTGCTCTGTATAATTTATCTGGCGGCCAGCCCATATTATCTCTTAAAAAAGTAAAATCACTGTCTAAACGTTTTAACATTAAGTCGACAGCGGCATCTGTTACTAAAGAGTTCGCATTTGGCCCTTGTACAAAAGTCCATGAACCCACATTAGTCGATTTAACGCCATTGCAACCGTTGTAATTGGGATAATCTTCTTCTAAGTTTTTTGTTGGTTTTGGAAAATTGGGATAGTCGCTTTTAAAATCATAATGAAGTGTTGTGCCATAACCCGGCCAAGTCGTGAAATCGCTGTTGCTTTCTTTTACGGTTAAGTAAAAAGATAAAGCACTTTCTGTCCCGCATTCATTAATGTATAAAAAACGATACGTTCCGGAATTCTCCACTTGTAGATTTGAAAGTGTAATGTTTTGACTAGTCGATGTAAAGTTATTTGGGCCAGTCCATTTCATTTTACCGCCAGTCGGATTATTGGCAATAGAAACTAAAAACTGTACATTATCTGTTGGAGAAACAACGGCATAATTAAGGCTTTTTTCGGTTCCGTTATTCACTTTAAGAGAAGCTGTTAATGCGGTAGGATCACATTGAGTGGTTTCTGTACCAAAAGCCTGAAATTCAACCACGCCGGTTGCGGTATTACTTTTAAAATAAACCCTCAGTTTTTTGGTCTTAAAATTTAAATTTCCAAGAGTATTAAATTGGTTTAAAGCCAATCCTACAGAACCACCATTAATCCATTCAAGTCCATCCCAGTAACTGACATAGGCATCCGTAGGTTGAGAGATTCCTCCAAAATCGGTAAACCAGTAAAGTGCCACAGAATTGATTTGATGAGCAAAATCCCAGTCATATTGTATCCAGTTATAGGTATTGTAATTGGCATCGCCATCCCAGTTTCCATAAACAGGATTTGTTCTGTCATCAGAACTAATAGGCGTAAAACCATCGTTTACAGCCGCTAAACTTTCCCACGGAGATACATGAGAAGTACTGACTTTTGTGGAACTCAGCCTGGCTAAATTCGTTTGAGCATTTAAATTTTCAGCTGCTAACACAAAAAGCGTAAGAAGAAGAAAAGATAAAAATCGGGGTAGTTTTTTTTCTTTCATAAGGTTTGTTTTGGTTGTTAATTGTTTTAAAATAAGTTTGAATGGTTAAAATGTAATCTTATTCCTTATATACTAAGTTAAACTAGTCCTTATGAAAATATATGTACTTAATTATCTGATAATTAGTAAAAGTTAATCAGTATTTACTTTCGATAAAAAAAGCCGTCTCATAATCTGAGACGGCTTCATTGATTTTTAGGTAATCAGCCAGGAAAAACTATTTTACAAATTTAATAGTTTCGAAGTGCTTCAATATCCTCAGCTGTTTTGGCAAGAGGTTTCCCTAACAATTTATAAGACTCTTTGGTAATTAGAAAATCTTCTTCTATACGGATACCTCCAAAATTTCTGTACGCCTGAACTTTATCATAATTAATAAATTCACTGTATTTATTTTCTGCCTGCCATTGATCAATTAATTCTGGAATAAAATAGATTCCAGGTTCAACAGTTAAAACAAAACCTTCTTCAAGTTCTTTGGCCAGACGCAGTGATTTTAATCCAAATTCGGTGCTCTTCTTTAGGGTTTCTGTGTAGCCAACATATTCTTCGCCTATATTTTCCATGTCATGAACGTCCATTCCCATCATGTGACCTAAACCGCATTGAAAGAATAAGGTATGAGCGCCTGCTGCTACGGCTTCATCTAAATCGCCTTTTACTAAACCAAGAGATTTCAACCCCGTTAAAATCTCCTTACACGCCGTAAGATGTGAATCTTTGAAGAAAGTTCCGGGTTTAAGAGTGGCTATAGCGGCTTCTTCAGCTTTTAAAACAATATTATAAATTTCTTTCTGCTGTGTTGTAAAGGTTTTCGAAACGGGAAAAGTTCTGGTCATATCTCCGGCATAACGCATATTGTTTTCGGCTCCACAGTCACATAAAACCAATTGCCCTTCCTTTAAGACATTACTGCCAGCATGATTGTGCAGGTATTGTCCGTTGACTGTTAGTATTGTCGGAAAAGCAAGATGACCGCCAAGACTGATTGCTGTGCCTTCGACTTGTCCTGCAATTTCATATTCGGTCATTCCAGGTCTTGCGCTTTGTATTGCTTTTAAGTGCATTGCTGCCGTTATATCTACCGCTTTTTCAATTTCAATCAGTTCTTCATTGGTTTTATAGGAACGTTGTGCAATTATTGCTTTAGATAATGGAATGGATGATTTTTTAGCTATTTCATTAGGATGAATATCCAGCCATGAACTTAATTTTAAAGTAATAGCCGCGCGATAAGGAGACAGAAAGTGAATCGCACGTTTCTGTTGTACAGCATTTTTAAGAACAGCTTCTACAAACGAGAAAGGCTGTACAGTTGTGATTCCTGTTTTTTCTGCATCACTATTTAATGAATCTTGTGGGCCAACCCAAACAGTTTGTTCGATTGTCAGGTTATCACCGAATAGAATTTCCAGATCAGCATCAATATCTATTATTAAAAATAAAGAAGGACGATCTATTCCAGCATAATATAAAAAACTACTGTCTTGTCTAAAATGATAAATATTATCCCGGTAGTTCATTCCGACTTCTTCATTTCCAGGAAGAATAATAAGGCCTGAACCCATTGCTTTTTTTAAGACTTGCCTTCTGTTTATATAAGTTTCTCTGCTAAACATATTTTTTTCAAAATGGTATTAAAAATGATATTATCTGCCTCCGCCTGGGCAGTGTTCTTTTAAGTATTGTGTGAATAATTTCGATAAATGTTCCGTAGTTCCTTCGCCTTCATTGATGCTGTGCGTACGATTTGGATAACTCATCATTTGGAATTGCTTGCCGTTTTTTACTAATTCGTTTACCAGCATTTCTGCTCCCTGATAATGCACATTATCATCGCCAGTGCCGTGAATAAGCAATAGATTTCCTTCAAGTTTATTGGCATAAGTAATAGGAGAGCCTTTTATAAAAGGTTCTTTATTTTCCTGAGGCAATCCCATATAACGTTCCTGATAAATATTATCATACAACAATTGGTTGGGTACAGCGGCAATAGCGATTCCTGTTTTATAAATTTCAGGATATTGAAATAAAAGATTCAGTGTAGTGGAACCGCCACCGCTCCATCCCCAGACTGCGATTCGGTCTTTGTCTACAAAAGGCCATTTTAGTATTTCTTTAGCAGCCATTGCCTGATCTCGGGTGTTCAGAATCCCTATGTTTTGGTAAATCGATTTGCGCCATTCAGCACCTTTTGGAACTGGAGTTCCTCTACCATCTAAGCTAATTTGAATATATCCATCGGCAGCAATATCTCCATCGTATAAAAAAGTACTGGCATAACCCGCAGCATCTTTTACAGTTGCACCAGCAGGTTCTGTATAAACATAAAATAAAACAGGATATTTTTTAGCAGGATCAAACGGAGTTGGTTTGATCATCCAGCCGTCAAGGGTAATATTGTCTGCTGTTGTAATCTGAATCATTTCTACATTACCGCTGGCAGTCATATTACGATCGGTTTCTTTGATGGTCTTTTGAGTAGAAAGATTAACCCATTCTGAGATCTTTTGGTTTTTATGATTCGAAAAACGATGTTCAGCATATTTTGCATCAGGAGATAAACGATAAGTGTGCGTACCGATTTCGTTAGCAGGAGATACTTTTATTAGTTTGCCTTTTCCGTTTAATGCTGTTTTATATAAATATTGCTGTGTTGCATTGTCTGGCGAAGCTAAAAAGTAAACAAAACCATTTTTTTCGTCTACGGCTTTAATATCGATCACATCATATTTTCCATTGGTAATCAATGTTTCTGTTTTTCCGTTTTTGGTGATTTTATATAAATGCTTCCAGCCATCTTTTTCCGTTAACCAAAGAAATTCTTTTCCGTTGTTAATCCATTTCAAGCCTTCATTTTCAGTTGGTAATATATCGATCCACGAAGTATTCTTTTCAGAATAAATTGGACTTGCATCGCCACTTTTAGGGTCACATAAAAAGAGTTTGGCTTCATTTTGTTTGCGATTTAGTTGTTCAACTAATATCGAAGAACCATCAGGAATCCATTGCATTAACGGAATATAATGTTGTTTTGAATCCCCTGGAACTTTCATCCATGTTGTTTGTTGTGAAGCAATATTGACAACTCCAATTTTGCATGCCGAAGGATCTTGTCCAACTTTTGGATATTCAACCGGAACCGTATAAGAATATATCGAATCGGTGTTATTAATCATTAAGAAGTTTTTGATTTTGGTAGCATCAATCTGCCAAAAAGCAATACTTTTTCCGTCTGGACTCCAACGGAAGCCGTCTCTGCAATTGAACTCTTCTTCATAAGCCCAGTCAAAAGTTCCATTAATTAAACGATCTGTTCCATCAGTTGTTAAAGCTGTTTCTTTTCCGGAATTAAGGTCTTCAACATATAAATTATGCTTGCTTACATAAGCAATTGAATTGTTGTCCGGAGCTAGTTTGGCAAACATCAAAGAAGATTCTGGCCTGTTTTTTCCAATCTGTCGCAATTCATTTGTTTCTTTATTAAAAAGCCAGTAATCGCCACGCGTTTCCAGCCTCCACACCTTTTTTGAATTGGTATAAATCAAAACTAATTTTTCATTTTTACTGAATTCAAAATCTTTAACTTCTAAAGCTTTTGCGCTTCCTTTTGGTGTAAGCTGTTTGGCATCAACAATTAGGTTTCTGGTAAAGTTTGGTAATTCGTACTGTATTATTTCTCCTTTTTCTGTGGTATAATAACTACTGTTATTATTGGCCCATTTTGGTTTTTGAGCATTTGCAGTCAGGAAAAAAAGTGACAGGATAAAACAGAAAAAAAGAGAGATTGTTTTCTTCATCGTATTTTGATTAATGATTGATTTTTTATTTTATATTGGTTTCCAAAACAGGATTTACATAATACATTTTAGTAATAGACGCTACGTCAAATAAAGACTTTTGATTTTTTGCTAAGGCAATACTCTGCCATTGATCTGATGGTATTATTTTGATTTTATCCGTATCATTTTTTAAGGTCAGCGGTAAATTAAAACCGTTTACACAATTGCTGTAACGATAGAAAACCTTGGTCTTATCTTCATTAAAATAAAATTCAAAGTTTGGAATCTGTGTTGTGGTAAGATATTGCTCATAAACTTTACTGTAATCAAAATTAAGCTTTTTCGAAATATAATTTTCAATCTGTTTCGAATCTACCGTCTGATGATAAAATTCTTTTCCTAATCCTCGAATAACTTCTCGAAACAAGGCATCGTTATCGACTCCATGACGAATGGCGTGAAGCATATTTCCTGCTTTTGGATACATATCGCCGCTTCCTTGTGCATTTACATTATAATCGGGAATAATAGGACGATCGTTTCGTATTCCTTTGCGAGTTCCGGCGTTGTATTCATCTCCGGCTTGTTTTCCAAAAATATAATCGACAAAGAGGGTTTCGCTGTAATTGGTAAATCCTTCATGTACCCACATATCAGCCAGATCATTTGTGGTAATGTTGTTTCCAAACCATTCGTGTCCGCTTTCATGAATAATAATAAAATCCCATTTCATTCCCCAGCCCGTTCCGGAGCCATCGTTGCCACGATAGCCAGGTTTATAATGATTACCATAAGAAACGGCACTTTGATGTTCCATTCCGGTATGTGAGGTTTCGATTAACTGATAACCATCTTCATAAAATGGATAAGGGCCCATCCAATACTCAAATGCATCTAACATATTGTGAACCTCTTTCGGCATATATTTTTGAGCTTTTTCTAAATTATAATCCAAAACCCAATAATTCAAATCTAAATTGCCTTTTTCGCCTTTATAAGTTTCTTTAAAATTGACATATTTTCCAATGTACGGAATGATGCAATAATTACTAATCGGATTTACTACAGCCCATTTATAAGAAGTTGTTCCGTCATTATTACTTCTCTTAAACTCTAGTCTTCCGTTGGCAATTGCGGTTAAAGAATCAGGAACAATCATCGTTAAACTTGCACCATTATTCGGTTCGTCACTTTGATGATCTTTGCACGGATACCATACAGAGGCACCAAGACCTTGACAGGCAACCGTCATCCACGGACGGCCTAAGGAATCTTTTGTCCAGATCCATCCGCCATCCCAAGGCGCTTTTATGGCTTCGTGAACTTTTCCGCTAAAGAAAATAGCCACTTTGCTGGTGGATTTAATTTTAGATTTAGGCGTTTTAATATACCAGACACCGTTTTCCTTTGCAAAACTTAATTTCTTTCCGGATTGAATCACGCTATCAATAACCAAAGGATTTTGCAGGTCAATCTGCATTTTGGTATTGCTCTTTTCTTTAAGTGTTTTATACGTTATAGTGTTGCTTCCTACAATTATTTTAGTGTCATAATCAGGTTTCACAGTGATATCATAACGTTGTACGTCCCACCACTGTCTTTCAGGAGTTAAACTGCCTCTTAAGGTGTCTGCAAGTGTATATGGTTTTGTTTTTTGGGCAAAAGAAATGAAATTAAAACACAAAAAAACAAGAGTTAAATAGTTCCTAATCATGGCATTTTTAAGTTTGAAATGGTTGAAAATGTAGCTGAACTCAAAATCTTATTTCATTAAGAAAAAGAGTGTAGATTTTCAAAAGTATGCAGATTTAGTATATTGAAGCTAGACTTTTATTATCCTTATATAATAGAATATTACTTAAAAAGGAGTAAAATAGGCTAAGACTTAATAAGGGAACTTTTAAACTCAAAAGGGGTTTTCTTTTTGATTTCTTTAAATTTTCTGTTGAAATTAGAAATATTATTGAAACCACTAAGTTCCGAAATTTCGATAATCGATAATTCCTTGTTTTTGATAAGCAGTTTTGCAGCATGTTCAATTCTTATTTCAATCAAAAACTGGAAAAAAGTCTTTTTAGTTCGGGTTTTGAAATATTTGCAGAAAGCATTTTTGGTCATGTTGGCAATTTGGGCAATTTCGTCTAAAGTGATGTTTTTTTGATAATGCGTCATGACAAAATCAAAAACCATCTGCATTCGTTTCCCTTCAGCATCTGTAAAAGGTTTATTGAAAACATAATTAGAAAGATGTTTTTTATCAGATTGGCTAAAGGCTTTTAGCATAGACATTAAAAGAATAAAACGATCGTATTTATCGGCTTCTTTAAACTTTTTAAACTTCCTTATAATAGATGGTTTGGCATCTCTAATCTGTATTCCGTTTTTAATGGCTGTAAAAAAAGGTTCTACAGCATTTAATTCCGGTAAATTAAAGAAATCTTTTCCGAATCCATTTTCGGTAAAAAAGACCGTAAGCATGACCGACATTCCTCTGCTTTCAGAAATGTCACTTTTAAAAACGTGCGGTAAATTGCTTCCTAATATAATGATGTCGCCTTTTTGATATTCAGTAATCATATCTCCGACTAAAATTTTGCCTTCTCCTTTCTTTATATAACTAATTTGAATTTCTTCATGCTGATGGTATTTATCATAAAAAATAGTTTCGCAGTCTTCTTGATAGATAAATGCCTCTTCGCTTGACTTTGGGATTTTAAAAGGAAAAACTTTCATTACTTGGTTATTTTTTATATTTTACGGAAAGATATGAAAATTAGTAAAAGATGAATTAAAATTAATCTAGTTTTTGTTAAAATCTTACAAATGAGATAATATTGTATAGGTTTTTGATAATATTCCTAGATAAAATTTTTACCCCCCTTGATACCTTTGAAATAAATAAAAATAGATAAATTATGAATATTCAATGGAAAGGGGTAATGCCAGCTGTTACCACAAATTTTACAGCTGAAGACACTTTAGATTTTAAAATGTTTGAGAAAAACCTTAATTATCAATTAGATGCTGGAATAGAAGGCGTTATTCTTGGAGGAACTTTAGGAGAAGCAAGTACACTTTTAGAAGAAGAAAAACAAGACCTTATTCTTGAAACAGTTCGTATAGTTGATGGAAAGGTTCCTGTGATAATGAATATTGCAGAACAAACTACGCGCGGTGCTATTGAAGCAGCAAACAAAGCTGAAGCTAATGGAGCAAGAGGTTTAATGATGTTGCCTCCAATGCGTTACAAAGCTACCGACCACGAAACTGTTGAATATTTTACAGAAGTTGCAAAAAGTACTTCTTTACCTATTATGATCTACAACAATCCGGTTGATTATAAGATCGAGGTAACTTTAGACATGTTTGAAGAACTTTTAAAGCTGGATAACATTCAGGCTGTTAAAGAATCTACAAGAGATATTTCTAATGTAACCAGAATCATTAATCGTTTTGGAAGCAGATTAAAAGTCCTTACAGGAGTTGATACTTTAGGATTAGAAAGTTTACTAATGGGAGCTGACGGATGGGTTGGTGGTCTTGTAGATGCTTTTCCGGAAGAAACAGTTGCTATTTATAAATTAGCGAAAGCTGGTAAAGTTCAGGAAGCGTTGACGATTTACCGTTGGTTTTTGCCTTTATTAGAATTGGATATCAATGCACAATTGGTTCAAAATATTAAGTTGGCGGAAGTGGGAACAGGATTAGGAACGGAATACGTACGTGCACCAAGGTTACCACTTATGGGAGCTGAAAGAGAAAGAGTTTTGGCTATTATTAATGATTCATTAAAAAATAGACCAGCGCTGCCAGACTATAAAAGCCTTTAATAGAAAAGAAGTTTTTTGAAAACTTTTTTCAATTTTAGAATTACTTAACCAAATACTATAGAATACATGATTACTGGAAAAAATTACATAGGGAGTCAGTTGTCAGCCAGCGGCGATAAAACCTTCAAAACGTTTAATCCGCAGGAAAATACAGAGAATCCTTGGCAGTTTACTGAAGCAAGTAATGAAGAAATAGAATCCGCCGTAACTCTTGCAAGCAAAGCATTTTTGACATTTCAGAAATCTACTGGTAAAGAGAAAGCCTTATTTCTAAGAACAATTGCGGATGAAATATTGGTTTTAGGAGATAATCTCTTAGACGTTTATTGTCAAGAATCGGGTTTGCCAAGAGGAAGAGCTGAAGGCGAAAGAGGAAGAACTATCGGACAATTAAATGCTTTTGCTGATTTAGTAGAAGAAGGTTCTTGGGTTGAAGCGGCAATTGACACTGCTATTCCAGACAGAGTTCCCTTGCCAAAGGTTGATCTTCGTAAAATGAAGCGACCTTTAGGTACTGTAGTCGTTTTTGGATCCAGTAATTTTCCATTCGCGTATTCTACTGCCGGCGGCGATACAGCATCTGCATTGGCCGCTGGATGTCCAGTTATCGTAAAAAGCCATCCCATGCATGCAGGTACTGGAGAAATGGTAGCTTCGGCAGTAATTAAAGCAGCTCAAAAAACGAATATGCCAGAAGGTGTTTTTTCTAATTTGAACAGTAGCGGCATTGAAGTTGGGGTTACACTGGTAAAACATCCTTTGGTTAAGGCAGTTGGATTCACAGGAAGTATAAAAGGAGGTCGTTCTCTATATGATTTAGCAGGACAGCGTGAAGAACCAATTCCGGTTTTTGCTGAAATGGGAAGTATAAATCCAGTTGTATTATTACCAGAAGCATTAAAACAAAATGCTGAAAAATGGGCAGTGGCATGCGCTGGTTCTGTAACATTAGGTGCAGGACAGTTTTGTACAAATCCCGGATTGATGCTCGGAATTAAAAGTGATGCTTTAAAAACGTTTACCCAACAGCTTGCCGTTGAGATTTTAAAGATTTCGCCAAGTTGTATGTTGAATCCATCGATTTATAAAAATTATCAATCCAATAATGAACTGTTAAGTTCGCAAGACGGAATTGAAGTGGTTGCAGAATATGCTAAAACAGATAATCCTAATTACGCTTCACAAAAAATACTGACGGTTTCAGGCAAAATATTTTTAGAAAATCCAGTTTTGCATAGAGAGGTTTTCGGGCCTTTTTCAATTTTAGTACAATGTGAAGACGAAATTGAACTGGTTGCGATTATTGAAAAATTAGAAGGACAGCTGACGGGTAGTATTTTGGCAGAAGAAAATGAAATTGAAAACTATGAAGAAGTAGTGGATGCTATGGGTAATCGTGTCGGAAGAATAATTTTTAACGGATTACCGACAGGAGTAGAGGTATGTCCGTCGATGGTGCATGGCGGACCCTATCCTTCCTCATCAGATTCCAGGTTTACAGCAGTTGGAATTGGTTCCATTAAAAGATGGGTTAGACCTTTTAGTTATCAGAATTGGCCGAATAACAAACTTCCAGAGGCACTTCAAAATGAAAACCCGCTTGGAATTTCAAGATTAGTTAATAATGTTCAAACAAGAGATTCAATTTAAATATGGCTAGAAAAACTTTTTTTTGTGTAGATGCACACACTTGTGGTAATCCAGTTAGAGTAGTTGCTGGCGGTGGGCCAAATTTAATTGGCGTCAACATGAGCGAGAAAAGACAGCATTTTTTAAGCCAATACGATTGGATTCGTAAAGGATTGATGTTTGAACCTCGCGGACATGATATGATGAGTGGCAGTATTTTGTTTCCGCCAACGAATCCAGATAACGATTTTGGAATTTTGTTTATCGAAACGTCAGGCTGTCTGCCAATGTGTGGACACGGTACAATAGGTACGATTACCATTGCAATTGAAGAAGGATTAATTAGTCCGAAAATTCCAGGGAAAATAAATATGGAAGCGCCTGCAGGCTTGGTAAAAATTGAATACAAGCAAGTTGGTAAAAAAGTAGAATGGGTTAAATTGACGAATGTTAAATCGTATTTAGCGGCTGAAAATTTAACTGTAGAATGCCCGGAATTAGGCGAATTAACTTTTGATGTTGCCTATGGCGGAAATTATTATGCCATTGTAGATCCGCAGCAAAATTTTTCTGGAATTCAGGATTTTACCGCCAGTAAGATTGTGCAATACAGTCAGGTAGTGCGAGCGCGAATTAACGAAAAATATCCAAATCTATTTATTCATCCTGAAAATGAAACGATTAGAGATGTGAGTCATATGTTATGGACAGGAACACCTTTAGATCCGACTTCATCAGGCAGAAATGCTGTTTTTTATGGAGACAAAGCGATAGACCGTTCGCCTTGCGGTACAGGTACATCAGCAAGAATGGCACAGTTGCATGCCAAAGGATTGCTTAAAAAAGGAGACGAATTTATACACGAAAGTTATAT
Organism: Flavobacterium panacagri; assembly: GCF_030378165.1. Lineage (NCBI taxonomy): Bacteria > Pseudomonadati > Bacteroidota > Flavobacteriia > Flavobacteriales > Flavobacteriaceae > Flavobacterium > Flavobacterium panacagri. Next base: position 4,320,422 of record NZ_CP119766.1, on the reverse strand, counting down.
CGGAAGTAAGTTCGTTGGCAGAATAGAAGAAGAAACTGCAATTGGCGATATTAAAGCCATTGTTCCCAGCATACAAGGATGGGCAAAAGTGTATGGTTACAATACCATAATTATTGATGAGGAAGATGATCCTTACGCACACGGATTTCAGGTTTTGTAATTCAATATTCCTGAATTAACCGTTCTTTATTTTTAAATTTTTACAGCTTATTTTCAGTATCGTGAATAGGACTTTAAAACCTGCTTTTTGGCAGTTTAAAGTTCTATTGGTAAACTATTTTTATTTCTATAATCCATTATAAAATTGAAGAAAATAGCTTGATTGAAGGATTAAAATCTAATTTGATCTGCTGAAATCCTTTCAAATCTGCGTGAAATGATTTTGCATGTCAGTTTTTCACGCATATTTACACAGATAAAAGCAGATTTAGACAGATTTATATCTACGCTGATGCGATAGAATTGAAAAGATAATTTCGCCCAACGGGTTTCTATAATTAATAAATAGGGAAGTCTCCTTGTATTTGAATAACTATGAAAAAGAATTTACTACTTTTTGCCTTCTTCGTATCATTTTTGAACTGTAATTTATATTCGCAGCATAAAGAAATGATACCCTATCAGCCTTCTAAAACCGAGATTTTAGAACGATATAAAAAAGCTTTGTTATTGGATAAAGCAGTTAAAAATACTGTTTTCAAGACCATTATAAAAGCACAGTGGCAAAGCGACGGAAAATCATTTTGGTATTCCAATGTTTTAAAAGACAGTATCATCGAATATATCTTAGTTGATGCAGAAAAAGGAACTAAAAATATTTTATTTGACGAACCAAAATTAAGAAATGCCCTAAGTTCGGTTACAGTAATTAAAACTCCCCAAAAAAGTCTGGTTATTGATAGTTTAAATTATGATGCCAAAACAAGTTCTATAGCTTTAAAATATGATAAAAACTACTATCAGGTAAGGCTCTCCGATTATAGCATTCAAAAAATAAATTCCCTGTCTAAAGACAAAATAAAATATCCTAGTTTAAATAGGCAATGGCAAAGATGGAATTCCTTTAAGACAGACAGTATTTCTCCCAATAAAAAATGGCTGGCTTTTATAAAAGATTGTAATGTATTTATAAAGCCAATCGCTGGAGGAAATGAAATTCAATTCACAAAAGACGGCACAAAAGAAAAACCGTATGGGGCTTTAGCGTGGTCGCCTGACAGCAAATATATTGTTGGTTATCTAATTACTCCCTTTACCGATTTGCCTGTTCATTATGTCTTAACTTCTGTAGCCAATACTACTCGCGGCGAATTGCATTCCCAGCCTTATAAACAGCCGGGAGATCCTTTCACTACTTATGAAATGTATTTGTTTCATATCGAAAATCAAAAAACAACAAAAGTAAATGCCCCAATAATTGACTTTTTTGATGCTCCAGAATTGCATTGGAGAAAAGATAATGCTAATTATTTTACGTTTGAAAAAGTAGAACGAGGCCATCAAAGATTTAGAATTATAGAAGTAAATGCTCAAACTGCCGAAACCCGTTCGGTAGTCGATGAAAAGACCAATACTTTTATTTACGAATCCAGATTGTTTACACATTATGGTAAAGAAAGCAATGAAATTGTAATGTCTTCTGAAAAAGACGGTTGGAGACATTTGTATTTAATTGATGCGATAACAGGTAAAGAAAAAAAGCAAATTACTAAAGGAGAATGGGTTGTTCGAAGTATTGACAGCATTGATGAAAAGAAAAGAGAAATTTGGTTTTCGGCAAGCGGAATGAATTCAAACGAAGATCCTTACTATATTCATCATTACCGCATAGGATTTGATGGAAATAAACTTATTAATCTTACTCCTTCAAAAGGAAATCATCTGGTTTCTTTTTCAAAAAACAAACAATACTATGTCGATTCTTACTCAGAACCGAATGTGGCTACTATTATTGAACTTCATCGTACTTCTGATGGAAAAAAAATAATGGATCTTGAAAAATCAGATGCTACAGCTTATCTCGCTACAGGAATGTCTTTACCAGAACCTTTTCATGCAAAAGGGAGAGACGGTGTGACAGATATTTGGGGAATAATATGCCGTCCTGCAGATTTTGATCCTAATAAAAAATATCCTGTAATTGAAAGTATTTATGCAGGCCCGCAGGATTCTTTTGTGCCTAAAAATTTTATGGATCGCTATACCACCGAGATGCAGAGTCTGGCGCAGTTAGGATTTATAGTCGTACAAATTGATGGAATGGGAACTGCCAATAGATCAAAAGCTTTTCATGATGTCTGCTGGAAAAATTTAAAAGATGCCGGTTTTGAAGATCGTATTTTATGGATCAAAGCCTTGGCTAAAAAATATCCTTATGCAGACGATTCAAGAGTCGGATTGTATGGTACTTCTGCCGGAGGGCAAAATGCTTTAGGCGGTTTATTATTTCATCCGGAATTCTACAAAGCAGGAGTTGCCGCCTGTGGTTGCCACGACAATCGAGTAGATAAACAATGGTGGAACGAACAATGGATGGGATATCCGGTTGGAGAGCATTATAAAGAACAATCTAATGTAACCAATGCCGGAAAACTTACAGGAAATTTATTATTAGTGATTGGAGAAGCTGATGAAAATGTACCACCAGAATCTACTTATCGTGTTGCCGATGCCTTAATAAAAGCAGGAAAGACATTTGAGTTTCTGCCTCTGCCAGGCGTTGGTCATAGTGATGGTGGCCCTTACGGAAGACAGAGAAAACGTGATTTTTTTGTAAAACATTTATTAGGAGTTGATCCTCCAAGCCGAAATAACAATGAATTAGACCAGTAAAAAAATTCAGTCTTTTAACTCTACCAAAATACCACTATGATTAAAACCAAAACAAATAGAAACAGTTATTTTCTCTTATTAATCTTTTTAATTGTTTTAAGACCAGCATCTTCTTTTGCACAGAATTTCAGCTCAGATTTGTATCTGCAAACCAGTGAAGTAAACAATACCATGGTACATTATGAAGCCGATAAAGGAAGTATCATGCGGTTTTATGCCACCAATAGCAATGCAGATACTTTTGGTGTTCAATACAATGAAGGTAACTACAATACTCCCGAACGAAGAAACCGTCGTTTAAAATTAATTTCTGATTATAAAAAAACACTTGAAGGATTAAATTTCGATGCCATGAACATAAATGGCAAAGTGGATTATATTTTATTTAATAGAAATTTAAACAGTGAAGAATACGAACTACTACAGCAGCAAAAAGTATGTGATAAGATAAAAGTTTATTTCCCTTTTGATGAAAAAATTTATGCTCTGGAAAAACCACGTAGAAGAGGAATCAAAGTAAATGGAGAACTAGTTGCAAAAGAACTGGAAGATTTACGCAAAGCGATCAAAGAACAAATTAAAAAAGTTGAAAAAATTGAAGGTTTAGATAAAACTTCTTCAGAATTTGCTGTTTCGCACGCAAAAGGATTACAGGAAATTTTGAAGAATTATTTTGACTTTTATAATGGTTATGATCCTTTATTTTCCTGGTGGGTTCCTAAAACTTACAGCGAAGTTGATGTTGCTTTAGGAGAATATGCTTTGCTTTTAAAGTCAAAAAGAAAAGATGCCAGTACTCAAAAAGAAGATGGAAGTGGTATCGTCGGAAATCCAATAGGACGAGAAGAATTAATTCGTCAGTTGCAGACAGAATTTATACCGTATTCCCCAGAAGAATTGGTAGCTATTGCGAATAAAGAATTTGCCTGGTGTGATGCCGAATTATTAAAAGCCTCTCGTGAAATGGGCTTTGGAGACAATTGGAAAGCCGCTCAGGAAAAAGTCAAAAATTATTTTGTGTCACCGGGAGATCAACCGCAGGCAATGCTGGATTTATACAATCAGTCAGTAGATTTTTTAAAACAAAATAATCTTTTGACCATACCGCCAATTGCAGAAGAGAGCTGGCGTATGTACATGATGTCGCCCGAAGCGCAAAAAATAAATCCCTTTTTTCTAGGCGGAGAATCTCTTATTATTTCTTATCCAACAAGCACAATGTCTTATAGCGAAAAAATGATGAGCATGCGCGGCAATAATCCTCATTTTTCTAGAGCGACCATTCATCATGAGTTAATTGCAGGACATCATTTGCAGCAATTTATGAAAGATCGATACAAAGCATACCGTCATTTTGATACTCCGTTTTGGGTTGAAGGAAATTCATTGTACTGGGAAATGCTGTTATGGGATTTAAAATTTCCTCAGACACCCGAAGACAAAATTGGTATGCTGTTTTGGAGAATGCATCGCTGTGCGCGAATTATTTTTTCGTTAAACTATCATTTAGGAAAATGGAGTCCGCAGCAATGTATTGATTTTTTAGTTGATCGGGTAGGACATGAACGTGCCAATGCAGAAGGCGAAGTACGCAGATCATTTGTAGGCGGTTATAGTCCGTTATACCAAATCGCTTATATGCTGGGCGGGTTGCAGTTTACTGCCTTAAAAGAAGAATTGGTCACAAGCGGGAAAATGACATATCAGCAATATCATGATGCTATTTTGAGAGAAAATGCGATGCCAATCGAATTGTTGAGAGCATTATTGACTAATCAATCCTTGCAAAGAGATTTTAAAACCAACTGGAAATTTTACAAATTTTAATTAAGATACAAGCACATTTATGAAACAGGTAGTAGTAATAGGCGGAGGAATTATAGGATTAAGTTCGGCATTTTATTTACAACAAAGTGGTTGTAAAGTTACCGTAATAGACAAAGATAATTTTGAAAACAATTGCTCTTATGGCAATTTAGGATATGTCTGTCCGAGTCACTTTATACCATTAGCAGCACCTGGAATTGTCTGGCAGGGATTCAAATGGATGTTTAATTCTAAAAGTCCCTTTTATGTAAAGCCTTCTTTTAATAAAGCATTGCTGGACTGGGGAATTAATTTTGTTAAAAGTGCTACCGAAACAAATGTTGCCAAATCGGCTATTCCGCTTCGAGACATATCTTTATTGAGTCAGAATGAGTTTTTAGAATGGAAAAAAATCCCAGGCTTTGAATTTGCTTATGAACACAAAGGAATGCTGGAAGTTTTTCAAACCGAAGCCGTTGCGAAACACGCAGAACATACTGTTTCTAAAGGAAGAGAATTAGGTTTAGATGTAAACTTACTGGATTATGAAGCGCTGCAGGCATTAGAACCTCAAACGAAAATTAATTCAATAGGAGCGGTTCAGTTTAATTGTGATGCACATGTTTATCCAAATAAATTGATGAAAGTTTTAAAGGAGCATTTAGTAGCAAATGGTGTTCAGTTTCAATCGGGAGAAACTGTTGTTTCTTTTGAAAAAGAAAATAATGTTGTTAAAAAAGTAATAACCGATAAGCAATCTTATGAAGCAGATGATGTAGTGATTGCAACAGGAGCTTGGACGAGAGAAATCGCGGCCTTAGTAAATGCTAAAGTATCACTGATGCCGGGAAGAGGTTATTCCATCACATTAGAAAATTCGAATTATAAAGTAAATCATCCCATTATTCTAGCAGAGGGAAGAGTTGCCATAGCACCTATGGACGGCAATAAAATTAGATTTGGAGGTACAATGGAAGTAGTGCCTACAACTGAAAAACCACAATATCATCGTATCAACGGAATATTAAATGCAGTTAAAGATTTCCTGCCGGAATTTGATATCCAAAAACCAGCGGAAGAAGATATTTGGTACGGTTACCGACCATGTTCTGCGGACGGACTGCCTTATATTGGAAGAATAAAAAAATACAATAATGTTGTTGTCGCAACTGGGCACTCTATGATGGGATTAAGCCTTGGGCCAGGGACAGGAAAATTGGTTTCAGAAATAGTGAATAGAGAAGCTACAAGTATTGATATTGATGCTTTTGAAGTAGAAAGGTTTGGATAAATACAGCTTCTAAAACAGATTTTCATTCAAAAACAAAAAAACAAAACAACAAGGAAATATGGAATCAACAACAGAAAAAAATAATTTCAAAAGATCATTAGGATTATTAGATGCTACCATGATCGTTGCGGGTTCTATGATTGGATCAGGAATCTTCATTGTTAGTGCAGATATAGTTCGTAATGTAGGATCAGCAGGTGCTTTATTGTTGATCTGGTTATTCACGGGTTTTCTAACTATTGCTGCGGCGTTAAGTTATGGAGAATTGAGCAGTATGTTTCCGAAGGCTGGAGGACAATATGTATATTTAAAAGAAGCTTTCAATTCACTTACCGGTTTTTTGTACGGCTGGAGTTTTTTTGCAGTGATACAAACTGGTTCTATCGCTGCGGTTGGGGTTGCTTTTAGCAAATTTGCGGCTTATGTTTTTCCTTCCCTGAGCGAAAAAAATATTATAATAGATTTTAGTTTTTTACAAATATCGGCGGCACAATTGACTTCTATAATTTTAGTTGTTTTCCTTACTTATGTAAATACGAGAGGCGTAAAAGAAGGAAAAATGATCCAGACTATTTTTACGCTGGTAAAACTAATTGCACTGTTCGGACTTATCATTTTTGGTTTTACTCTTGCAGCAAAAGCTGATATTTGGAAAGCAAACTGGAGCACAGGTTTTTCTATTAATAAATTAGAAGGAAACACGTTGGTTCCTTACTCAGGATTTGCGATTATGGGAGCTTTAGCAGCAAGTCTTGTCGGAAGTTTGTTTAGCAGTGATTCCTGGAATAATGTCACTTTTATTGCCGGCGAAATAAAAAATCCTTCTAAAAATATCGGAAGAAGCCTTTTCTTGGGAACTTTGATTGTAACCGTAATTTATATTGCTACCAATATGATGTATTTATCGGTTCTTTCTATAAATGAAATTGCCTATGCCGAAAATGATCGTGTAGGTGTGGTAGCATCGCAGCATATTTTTGGAAATTCAGGAACTTATATTATTGCCATATTATTGATGATTTCGACTTTCGGATGTAATAACGGATTAATACTTTCTGGAGCTCGTGTGTATCATACAATGGCCAAGGACGGATTGTTTTTTAAACAATTAGGGCAATTAAATAAAAACGGAGTACCAGAAAAAGCATTGTGGATTCAATGTATTTGGGCATCGGCACTTTGTTTAAGCGGCAAATACAATGAACTTTTGGAATATGTAATATTCGTCGTTTTAATATTTTACATTTTAACCATTGCTGGAATTTTTAGACTTCGTAAAACGAAACCGGATTTAGAACGTCCGTACAAAGCAATTGGTTATCCGATTCTGCCTTTTATTTATATTATTGCGGCTCTGACTATTTGCATTATGCTTTTAATTTATAAATACAATTCTTCGATACCGGGATTGGCAATTGTGCTTTTAGGAATTCCGATTTATTATTATTTCGTGAGTAAAGACAAAGCTTAGAACTGGAAAATGTTTTTTTAGCCACGAATTCACGAATTGTTTCTGCAAAACGTTGTGTGCAAAAAAATAAAAATTACTCTAATCTAAGTACAGGGATATTTAAAAATAATTTAGAAAAATAGTAATTCTTTTTAATCCTCCGATCTGTGGCAAAAAAAAACAAAAATGTATAAAATATAAATAATCATATGAACCATTTATCAGCACAAAACAGAAAAGGAAACTTATTTGTTTTTCTAATTTTATCTTTCGTTTTTTTAGGAATTGCTCCATCTGCAGTTTCACAAACGAAATCTCCAGTTTTGCAGTATGTGGTTTCAATGCCTAATACTGAAAATCATTATTTTCATGTGGAATTATATTGCAGTGGCTGGCAGGAGGAAACTATAGACTTTAAAATGCCGAATTGGATGCCAGGTTATTATCAGTTAATGAATTACAGTAAAATGGTAGAAAATTTCGCTGCAAAGTCTGATAATAAAAATATAGCCGTTAAAAAGTTGAACGAAAACAGTTGGCAGATTAAGACGCAAAAGAATAAACCATTCACTTTAAGTTATGATGTAAAAGCCGATAAACAGTTTGTAGCCAATAGTTATCTCGATGCATCGCATGCTTATATAATTCCAAATAGTTTGTTTGTCTATATTAATGAACATATTAATACGCCAGTTTCTGTAAAAATTAAAGGAATAAAAAAAGGCTTTAAAATTGCAACAGGCTTAGAACCAATTGCGGGAAAAACAAATGAATTTACAGCCACTGATTTTGATATTTTATATGATTGTCCAATCCTAATTGGAGATTTAGAAGAATTACCCTCTTTTAAAGTTAACGGAATCGAACACCGTTTTATAGGTTATAAAATAGGCGATTTTGATAAAGTAAAATTTATGGACAATCTGAAAAAGGTTGTCGAATCGGCTGTAGCCATTATTGGGGATATACCGTATAAACAATATACGTTTATTGGAATTGGGCCGGAGCAAGGAGGCATCGAACATCTTAATAATACAACGGTTAGTTTTGATGGTTCTGATTTGGATAAACCGGAGGCAATGAACAGAATGATGAGTTTTTTGGCTCATGAATATTTTCATCATTACAATGTTAAAAGAATCAGACCTTTTGAATTGGGGCCTTTTGATTATGATAAAGGAAGCAAAACAAATTTATTGTGGGTGAGCGAAGGCTTATCTGTTTATTATGAATATCTAATTGTAAAGAGAGCTGGACTTGTAACGGATCAGACTTTATTTCAAAATTTAGAAAGTGGGATTAATGCGTTTGAGAATTCTCCAGGAAGAGCATTCCAATCTTTAACTCAAGCAAGTTTTGAAACTTGGAGCGATGGGCCTTTTGGAAAGCAGGGAGAAAATGCTGCTAACTCTATTTCTTACTATGAGAAAGGGCCAGCTGTTGGTCTTGTTTTAGATTTTGCTATTCGTAAAGCAACACAAAATCAAAAATCATTAGATGATGTGATGCGTTTTTTATATTGGGAATATTATAAAAAAATGCAGCGTGGTTTTACCGATGCTGAATTTCAAGAATCCTGCGAAAAGATGGCAGAATGTTCGTTAAAGAATGTTTTCGAATATGTTTATACTACAAAACCAATTGATTATAATAATTATTTAAAATATGCAGGTTTAGAATTGAAAGAGGATTTAGATCCAGTTTCCAAAAACAGAAAATTTTCTTTTCAGATTTTGCAGTCAAGTACTGATGATCAAAGGAAAGTACTACGCAGTTGGTTAGAAAAGTAGAGTAGGTATTACAATACCCAAAAGCCCGTCACAAATTAGTCTAATTAATTGTGACGGGCTTTGGATTTTTGTCGATTTTTCGATTTTTTGAATGAATCTTATTAATTGATTATTTTGAGTGGTTAATACTGATGTTTTTTTAATGAATTTTAAAAATAGATGCTTTTTATTATGTATAATTAACATATTTTTTTTGAATACCATTTTTTTTAATCAGTTTTTGCTGTAAAAACATAATAAGAGGATAATATAATATAGCTTTCGGATAAATTGTTGGCTTTCTTGAGTTTGGTTATCATTTAACTTTACAAGTGTTTAAAATACACAATAAAGTATTTTGTGCATTAAGCAAGTATTTTTTTTAACCAAACAAAAACCAAAAAACCAAAAAAGCTATGAATTTTACTAACCATTCAGTATTGCAAAATTTTGGAAATAAACTGTTAAAGAAAAAGTTGGGATTTACCCTTTTTTTTCTCTTAATATTTTTTACTTCCGTTGCACAAACAAAGATTCAAGGTTCCATAAAAGACATTCATGGAGTTCCGATTTCAGGAGTTTCAATTATGGAAAAAAATACATCTAATAATGGTGTATTGTCAGATTTTGATGGTAATTTCCAGATGACACTTCAAAAACCAAATTCTAAGTTGGTTGTTTCCTATGTCGGATTTGCATCTCAGGAAGTTACAGTTTCAGGTAATAAAGTAGATGTAGTGCTAATCGAAAATACGGAACAATTAGCCGATGTTGTTGTAGTTGGATACGGTACTCAAAAGAAATCGAGAGTTACAAGTGCTATTGCCAGTATTAAAGAAAAAGATTTTACAAGAGGAGCAATCAGAGACGCTTCGGATCTTATAAAAGGAAAAGTTGCTGGTTTAACCATTAGCAATGGTTCTGGAGATCCTTCTGCAGCGCCCAATATATCATTGCGCGGGGTATCTTCTTTAAAAGGCGGATCAGCTCCTTTAGTTTTAATCAACGGAGTACCTGGTGGAATTGATACTGTTTCTCCAAATGAAATTGCCTCTATAGAGGTTTTGAAAGATGCATCGGCTGCAGCTATTTATGGAACAAGGGGGGCTAATGGTGTGATTTTGATTACAACAAAGACTGTCAATAAAGAGATACAGCCAACCATGACGTATTCTGCTTTTACAACGGTGGCTAATTTTGCAAAGAAAGCTAATTTCTTAGATGCCGCGGGATTAAGAAGTTTACTGGCGCAGGGAACTAAAATGCCTTTTACAGATGAAGGTGCTACTACAGATTGGTTAGGTGAAATTTCAAGAAGCAGTTTTGCTCAAAATCATAACTTAGACCTTAAAGGAGGAACTGCAAAAACTAACTATGTAGCGAATTTAAATTATGTAGATCAAACAGGAGTTTTTAATGGTACGTTTAACAAGGAGTATAGATTTTCATTTGATGTTAATCATACGATGTTCAATGACAAATTAAAAATTAATTTGAACTTATTGAACGGAACACAAAAAATGGGAATTTCTCCAGGTACAGCAGGTTATGCCTATAGACAAGCCATGATTAGAAATCCTACTGCTCCAGTTTACAAACCTGATGGAACATATGCAGAAACCAATAGATTTCAATATTATAATCCAGTTGCTATCTTAAACGAGACAAAACAGGACAGACAAAGTACTTGGCAGAGGTTTACTGCTAACATAACTTTGGATTTGTTACCAGGATGGGATGTAAGTGCTTTGCTTGCCAAAAATAAAAATACTGGATTAGATGGTTATTCTGAAACTAAAAAACACTATTCGAACACCATAAATGGAAGAAATGGAGTCGCTTCAAGAAGTACTGGCCAAACCGATAGAGATTATGTTGAACTTACTTCTAAGTATAATAAAAAATTAGATAAGCACGAATTTACGCTATTGGGAGGTTATAGTTATCAATACACGGTGAATGAAGGTTTCTCTGCTTCTAACTTTGATTTCCCAACAGACGCTTTTTCATATAATAATTTAGGAGCGGGTAATGCATTGTCTGATGGAAAAGCATCTATGGCAAGTTACAAAAATGATGATAAATTGATAGGTTTCTTCGGAAGAGCGAATTACAATTTTAATAATAAATATGATCTTTTGTTTAGTATCAGAAGAGAGGGTTCTTCTAAGTTTGGGGAAAATCATAAATGGGGTAATTTCCCTGCAGCTTCAGCAGGATGGAGCATTAATAAAGAGTCTTTTCTTAACAATGTTTCAGCTATTAATAATTTAAAAATAAGAGCAGGTTATGGTGTTACGGGGGTAATTCCTGGCGAATCTTATTTGTCTCAGACTTTGTATAATTATGATGGGTATTTCTTTAATGACGGTAAATGGGTAAAAGGATTAGTTCCTGCAAGTAACCCTAATCCAGATTTACGCTGGGAAAAAACAGCAGAGGTGAATGTAGGTATTGATTTTGGATTTTTTAATAACAGAATCAGCGGAAGCTTTGATGTTTACAGTAAAAAAACAAGCGATATGTTGTGGGATTATGCTGTTCCAACACCTCCATATTTATATTCTAGCATTACAGCAAATGTTGGAAAAATGGAAAACAAAGGTTTTGAAATTCTCCTGAATACAATTCCGGTTAAGACCGAAAATTTTATGTGGAATTCTTCTATGACTTTTTCACACAATAAAAATAAGTTAACAAGTCTTTCAAATGATTTGTATAGTATTGACAGAAACTTTATTAATACTGGAGATACTGGAGATCCAATCTCTTTTACAACGCATAGATTAGAAGTTGGCCAATCTATTGGAAATTATTGGGGATTAAAATCTGTTGACATTACTACTGATGGAAAATGGATTATCGAAACCGCTGATGGAACTAGAAAAACTCTGACACCAGATTTATACAATGATGCTAACAAACAATATTTAGGTAACGGAATACCAAATTACGTTGCTGGTTGGACGAATACCTTTACCTACAAAAAGTTTGATTTAAGCATTGTAATGACGGGAGCTTTTGATTTTCAGATATTAAATTCTCAGCGTATGTTTTACGAAAATCCTACGATCAATTATAACATGTTGAGTTCTGCATTTGATAAAGTTTACGATAAAGCGGTTTTAAATTATAATCAAACATACGTTAGTTATTATCTAGAACAAGGAGATTATGCAAAACTTGATAACGTTACACTGACTTACAATTTCGATGTCAAGCCATATAAGTTTATCAGTGCAATGCGTGTTTATGCTTCAGCAAATAATTTGGCTGTAATTACAAAATATAAAGGTTTGGATCCTGAGATTGCAAGAGATAATGTTTTGTCACAAGGAATAGACAATAGAGACAAATATCCAACAACAAGAGGTTTTACTTTAGGTTTAAACGTAACTTTTTAAAAAGAATTAAAGATGAAAAATCAAAATATAGTATATAAAATCCTTATTTCTGGCTTGCTTCTTTTGGGAACTGGCTGTACCAATTTGGACGAGACAGTTTATGACAAAATAACTGCTGAAGGGACAACGCTTACTGAAGAAGATTTGACGAGTATTATTGCGCCAGCTTATACTTCATTTAGAGGAATTTTTTGGAACTGGGATGGTTTGCATGATTTGTATGAAGAATCGTCTGACTGTTTAGTAACGCCACAGCGAAATGGAATTGGCTGGGGAGATTATTATATCACCATGCACCTCCATACTTGGGGCTCTACGCTTCCTCATGCAGAAGGTAACTGGAGTTATATGTATACAGGTGTAAATAGTGTGAATAGGGCAATATATCAGATAGAACAGATTGAAGGTATTGCAAATAAAGATAAAGTAATTCAGGAACTAAAAGCATTAAGAGCGATTTATTACTATTTACTGCTAGATAATTTTAGAAATGTTCCTATTGTAACTTCTTTTATAAATCCTCCAGGCTATCTGCCAGTACAGAATACAGGGAAAGAAGTATATGATTTTGTTGAAAGCGAATTGAAAACTGCACTGCCATTTTTAAGTGAAGAAAACAATACAGAAACTTATGGAAAAGTTACAAAGTGGGCAGTTAAGATGACTTTGGCTAAATTGTATTTAAATGCACAAGTTTATATTGGTACTCCTAAATATAATGAAGCTTTAGCAGAGGTTAATGAAATTATAGCCAGTGGAAAATTTAGTTTGGCAACTAATTACGCTGATAATTTTAAAATTAAAAATGAAGGTTCTCCAGAAGAAATATTATCAATTCCTTTTGATCAGGTAAAAACAGGAGGAAGTTACTGGCCTTTTAAATCATTAGCAGCACCAAGTCAGGCAACATTTGAAATGAGCGGTGGCCCTTGGAATGGAACTGGAGGAATTCCTCAATTTATTGATACGTACGATCCAGATGATCAAAGATTAAAAGATTGTTGGTTAGGAGGTAAACAATATACAAGCAAAGGAGAGCCGATAATGGTAGATGGTAAACAATTTGAGTATATCAATTTCATGACAAACGTAAACGGCTGTGAACCTAACGAAGGATACAGATTAGTTAAATATGAAATTGGTACCGGAGATATAGGACAAACCAGTAATGATGTGCCTTTCTACAGATATACTGATGCTTTGATGATTAAAGCAGAATGTTTGTTAAGAAATGGAGATGCTGATGGAGCGGCTACTATTGTTTCTCAAATCAGACAAAGAGATTTTAAAAATACAAATCCTGCTAAAGCTACTGTTAGTGGAGCAAAACTTAGTGGAGGAAGCGTTTACAAATATGGAACTTATGCTTCTGGTGTTATTACCAAGTTAGAAGGTGGTGCTGATATTCAATATGGAGGTTTCTTAGACGAACTTGCTTGGGAATTTATTGGAGAAGCTCATAGAAAACAGGATTTAATACGATTTGGAGTATTTACTAAAAAATCATGGTTTACTCACACGCCAAATGGTGATTTCAGAAGTATTTTACCGATACCACAGTCTGTAAGAGATACCAACAGTAATCTGCAGCAAAATCCAGGTTACAATTAATAAATTAGACAAAAACATTTTGAATTTTTTAGTTTTGATAGGGGGCGGATTCATTTCTGCTTCCTATTTTTAAATTTTATTTTATAAGATTGTTTTGTCTAATAATAATCTTTTGAGAATTATGCTTTATAACTAACATAAAAGAAAAAAAAGACGAAATTATGCTATTATACCTATGCGTTTTTTTCTATTTTTAGATTCAAGAATTATCCAATTAAAACAATATTTAAAAATAGATTGATGCTTTGGTTGTATAACCCAAGAATTTTTTGGTTCAAATAAAAAATACTATTTGATTATGGAAATTAAAGTTCACAATTTGCAAAACGTACAGGTTAGAGTGGATCGATTTCTCCCTGCCAACGAAAATGATAACTTTCCTGCATTCTCTTACACTGGAATTTCAAAACCAGTTAAATGTAGGATTTGGCTTCCCGTATCAAGCTATTTGATAGAACATCCCAAAGGCGTAGTTTTAATTGATCAGATGTGCCATGCAGATAGGCATCAAATTAAACGTGACAAAAAAGAACTTAGTTTTTTTCAAAATTTAATCAACAAACCATTTGTTGAGATGGAAGATATTATTATTGAAAAACTGGCAAAAGTTGGATATCAAACAAATGATATAGATTATTTGATTCCAAGTGATCTTCCTTCAGATTATTCGAGAGGATTAAATTATTTAAAGAATGCAAAAAAAATCATGGTAAGTGATTTGCAATGGAACGTTGAATCAGCAGAAAAAACAAATAATGTATTGGCAGAAAAATGGAATGATTTAAATCTTCAAAAATATAGTTTTACCAAAACCGGAATAGGACCACAAGGTCTATCGTATGATTTATTTGGTGACAATACAGTTGTTTTAGTGAGTACGCCCGAATATAGTTCAGGAGCTGTAACTGCAGTTATTAAAAACAATTGGGCTTGTTAGTAAAGAACAGAAGATTAATACTTTGTTTAAGTTCGTTTTAATTTAGTAAGCTGAAATTTAATGTTTTATTAGGGCTGTTATTTCTATTCTTGACTGTTCGTCGTTCTTATTAGCCTGTTTATTGTATTTTATCGAATGTTATTTTGCGGTTAACAATTGTTAAATATGAGTAAACACTGGGATTTATTACATTTATTTACTTAAATTTGTGGAAAGGCACATTTGGAATTGCTAACAGTATTTTAATTTCAACTGCTGATGAAACAAAATTTATCCAGGTTAAGTCCTGAGTTCTAAAATCTAAAAAAGATTTTTTTATCACTCAACGTGCCAAAATAAGTTTTAATAATACCACAAAAGCCCCAAGATTATGAAAAAAATTACTTTATTGGTTTGTTTATTGCTGACAGCAGCCGGCGTAAACGCACAACAGGAAAAAGGAATTATTGGATACAACAACTGGTTGGATAACTGGACAGAGTTTAAGCCTCATAAGGTTGAATCTAAGGAACCAAATCAAATTTTAGCAGGAAACATTACGGAGAATACAAAATTGCTAAAAAGAAATGTATATGTTCTTCAAGGAAATGTATATGTTACTAATAATGCTGTGCTTACAATTGAACCAGGTACCGTAATTATTGGAGATTCTGAAACTAAAGGAACTTTAGTAATTACAAAAGGAGCTCAGATTATGGCAATTGGACAAGAAACGGATCCAATTATTTTTACTTCTAACAAAAGCATGAAAAAAGCTGGCGACTGGGGAGGTGTAGTTGTTCTTGGTGATGCTCCAATCAACAAATTTGGTAGTGTAGGTTCTTACAATTTAGATCTTGATCCAGCACTTACTGTCTACGGTGGAAACAATGAAGCTAGTAACTCTGGAGTTTTAAAGTTTGTTAGAATTGAATTTGCTGGTAAAAAGGTAAAAGGTTTAGATTCTTTTAACGGATTGACTATTGCTGGTGTTGGTAACAAAACAGTTGTAGAAAATATCATGGTAAGCTACTCAGGCGGTGATTCATTTGCTTTTTATGGTGGAGATGTTAATGCTTCTCAGTTAGTTTCATACAAATCAATCAACGACGATTTTAAATTTACTCAAGGCGTTCAAGCCCGTCTGTATAACTCTTTAGCTGTTAGATCTTCTTACTTATCAAGTAATAAAGATGGATCTAGATGTTTGGAAGTAAAAGGATACGAAAAGAAAAACGAAACTGATTTCACTAAAAAGTTTACATTAGTTTCAGCTTCAAACGTTACATTACTTAATGACAGCGAAAAAATTAAAGCTGATATTCAATCTGGTTTAGTAAAAGAAGCGATTTATGTTGCTGAAAATGCATCTTTAGAATTAAAAAGAAGTGTAGTTTCTGGATTTAATCCTGCGGTATTGATAGACAGCAAAACAGAAATCAATTCTGCTAACTTGAAGAAAATTAAATTTGAAGAAATGTTTTTCAATCAATGTAACGGTAACATTTTTACAGAAAATAATAAAGATAATACGGACTTAGAAAATTGGTATGGAAACAGCATTTTTGCAAATGTTTATTCTCACACAGAGAATCAAGAAACGTTTGTTGATGCATACAACGCAAGAAGACCAGATTTTAGACTTAAATTAGGAAATATTACCGCTTCTAGTGGTAAATAAAAAATCTTTAATATAGATAGATAAAAGCAAAGCCGAAATTAATTATTTCGGCTTTGCTTTTTTTAGTCATTTCTAAGATTAATTACATTTTAAAATTAGACAGCTTTTAACAAAGCTTAGTTAGGTTTGTTTAATATTGTTCAAAAGAATAATTCTCTTTTGTAAGCTTCAGCGAAGCGAAATATTTATAGAAAAATTAAATGTTTACAATTTAAAACTCCAGCGGAACGACATATTTTTTCTTAATCTATAAAATGTGTCGTTCCGCTGGAGCTTTTATTTATTTATCTTATCGTAATTCTATAAATATTTAACCCCGTTGGGGGTTTTGTCACAAGATGATTCCTGTAACTATTGGATATTTATATTTTCGTCGAAATGTATTGCGCAACTTCTGCAAGTCGGTTGGCAAATCCCCATTCGTTATCATACCAAGCTGCTACAGAAAGTAAATTTCCTTGTTTTGTTGTAAGTGGCAAATCAATAATAGAAGAATGCGGATCTCCAACAATTCTAGCAGAACTCCATTGCTCTTCCAAAACATCTAAAACACCTTTTAATAACCCTTCTTTAGCCGCTTTTCTAAAAGCATCATTCACTTCTTCTACAGAACAATCTTTGGTTGTCACCAGATTTAATTCGGCAATACTTCCTGTTTTAGTTGGAACTCTATAGGCTTTTCCAGTAATTTTTAAATCACTCCAGATAAACTGTAGCGCTTTTGCTGCTCCGGAAGATGACGGAATTATATTTTCTGCCGCTGCCCAAGAATCGCGTCTGTCTTTCATTGGCTGGTCTGTCAATGATTGTGTATTGGTGTAGGAGTGAACCGTTGAGAATAAACCGTATTCAATTCCGAAATTGTCTTGAATTACTTTCACAACAGCCGCTAAAGCATTTGTTGTACAGCTTCCCATGCTTATGATTTTATGATTTGTAGCATTAAATTCATCTAGATTAATCCCTTTTAAAAGTACAGCATCACAATCGGCTAAGGATTTACTTGGTGCACTTACTAAGACATATTTTGCTCCTTTATCGATGTGTTTTTGAGCATTTTCTCTGTTTGTTGCACGGCCAGTACAATCTACAACTAGATCAACTCCTAAAGCTTTCCAATCTGGAATATCCAGTTTAGAATTCTTGTACAGAATTTTTCTGTCTCCAATTATAAAATTTTCATCTGCTGTTTTTACCTCTTCGTGCCATCTTCCGTAGTTCGAGTCGACACTGAAAAGCGCTCCGAGCAAATCTATATCTTGAATGTCAGCGATGACTTCAGGAACAAAAAGATTGTTTTTTAGGGCTATGCGGAGAAATTGTCTTCCGATTCGGCCAAATCCGTATAATGCTATTTTTGCCATGATATATTTGTTTTATGGATTACTTAGTTGTAGAAAATAATAAGCAGCAAATAGATTGTAAATTTTTGTATTATTAATCAAGATACTGTTTATCAGTTTGTTGTATTAAAAATAATCTTTTTTATTGCTCTATTTGCTGCCTAAATGTTTTTGATTAATTAATTTTAACCAAATGATCTTCAATGCTTTTTCTATGTGCTTCGTATTGAGCAGGAAGTTTTAAGTTTTGACCTAATTCTTCTAAGCTTTCATCTACTGTAAATCCAGGATTATCAGTAGCAATTTCAAATAAAACACCTCCCGGTTCTCTGAAATACAAAGAGTGAAAATATTGTCTGTCAATCTGAGGCGTAATCGATAATCCGTAAGCTTCAATTTTTTCACGGAAGTGCATTAATACCTCATCATTTTTTACACGAAATGCCACGTGATGAACGGTACCATTAGCATTTAAACCTCGTTTTTCATCTGTCAGTTCTACCAAGTCGACAATGGCAGCGTTTTCTACTGCATCTGTAGCATAACGGTAACGATTTACCTCTTGATCGATCAATTTGTAACCAAAAATTTCGGTTAAGATTGCAGCCGTTGGTTTAATATCGTTTAAAGTCAAAGTAATGTTATGAAAACCTTTTGTAGCAACATCTGCTTTTACCTCATCTGTTTCCCAGGCTTTTCTGTTATCCTCTGTTTTAGATTCGATTAATTCTAATTTCAAACCGTCTGGATCTAAGAAAGTAAGATACTTTTCTCCGAATTTTTCAGCTGGTTTATTGTAAATTATGTTGTATTGCTCAAAACGTTTCTGCCAAAAATCAAGACTTCCTTTTGGAACAGAATAACCAATTTCTGTTGCCATTCCAGAACCTTTTCGACCTTGCTGGATTCCTGCTCCCCAAGGGAAAAAAGTTAAGATTGTTCCGGCACTTCCAACCTCATCGCCAAAGTAAAAGTGGTAAGTTCCTGGATCATCAAAGTTTACTGTTTTTTTGATAAAACGTAGTCCTAGTATTTTGGAATAAAAATCGAAGTTTCTTTTAGCGTCCCCTGCAATTGCAGTAATATGGTGTAATCCTAAAATTGTATTTTCCATGGTATTTGTGGTATTAAATTGTTATTGATTTCTTATACAAATTTACACCCGTTATCGCTCTGGACCGATTAACCTAGATTAAGAAATAAGAAACCTCTTTTTATATTCATCAAGGAATAATCAAATAGTATTCCGTATGTTTTAGTGTGTTGTTTTTTAGGGTGTTACTGTTGTTTTGGTTTTTAGCCCTTTGCGATATATCGTCATTTTATGATTGCTGTTATTTGTATTTAGAAAATAGAATAAAGGGAATAGAAGATAGATATTTTTGTATTTCGATTCTATCCTGGTTTAAAAGAATAGTAATAATAGAAAAGCCGACAAAATTGCCGGCTGTATTTTATAATTTTATGAATATGGATTTTCGAAGTTTGGGTTCCATATTTTTTGTTTTATGTCCTTTTCCTGTAGTATCTTCAACCAAAAGAATAGAGCCAGTTTCAAATTTCCTTTTTTCTCCTAAAGAAGTTTCAATTTCTACGCCTCCTTCCAGTAAAACGATGTATTGGCGATCAGGAGCATTGTGAAAATCATAATCATAAGAGGGAAGTACTTCTCTAAAAACTATAGATTTTACGGGTTCATCATCAGATAAAAATCCGATATCTCCATTGTTTTTCAACGGAACTTCGAATTCTTCAAAATGACTTTCTCCGTTTGAATCGCTGTAAACTCGGGTTATCGTAATCATTATTTTTTATTAAAAATCAATGCATTTGCACAATCAACTTCATCTTTGCTAATGGTATGTCCCATATTCGGATAGATTTTTTTGGTAACATCTGCACCCATTTTTGTCAGAAGCGTTTCAGAATCATTTACTCTTTCAACTGGTACATGAAAATCTGGATCACTTGTTCCAATGAAAATTGGCGTATTTTCAAAGTTTCCAGAATAATGATTTTCATAAACTTTATCGCCAATTAGCCCGCCGGTAAAAGCTACAACGCCTCCGTATTTAGCTGCATTTCTAGCAGTAAATTCCAAAGCAAGACAAGCGCCCTGTGAAAACCCAAGAAAGTAAATATTCTCTTTTTCGATTCCGTTTTGCTGTATAGCAACCACAACTTGATGAATAGCTTCTAATGATTTTGAAAAAGAAGGTTCATTTTCGTTTAAAGGAGCAAGAAAAGAGTACGGATACCAAGTTCTGTTTTCTGCTTGAGGCGCTACCAATGCAAAGTCATCCACTTTAAGATGTTTTGCAATTGAAAGTATATCATGGGCACTTGCACCACGGCCGTGAATTAGGATTAAGGCTTTTTTAGCTTCGTCTAAAGGAATACCGTCTGTTAAGATTTCTGTATTCATATGTTTATATTTTTAAAATTAAAATGTTTTGAGATGTTTTTTTGCCACGAATTTGCTTCGCCTATTCGCTATCGCTCGGATCACAAATTTTCACCAATTCAAATCTGATTAAATAATTCGCGGAAATTTGCGAAATTCGTGGCTAAAGAAAAATCATTTAAATCATGTAATCTGTGGCTAAAATTATTTCTTCCAAATATCCTGATATTCGTCTGGATGTCTTTTGAATTGTGCATGAACATATGGACAAAGCGGTAAAACCATTAAGTTGTTAGCTCGTACATAAGACACCATTTCTTCCAAAAGTTTTTTCGCATAACCTTTTCCCTCAGCTTCTGGTTCAACTCCCGTATGATAAACAGTTAATAAATCTGGTTTAAGGCTTACAGTCATTTCGCCTAGTTTTTTGCCGTCTACATAAAGATTAAAAGCACCGTGTTTTTTCTCGTCTAATTCTAGTTTTATCGTTTCCATATTATTTTAGGTTATAATTGATGTTGTTAAATTTCTTTTACAAATTTAGATAAGACATAAAAGTCCATCGATTAATCTAGATTAAGAAAAAAAATGGGGAATTTAAATTTACGACTTATTATAGATTTAGTACTGAATTATTGTATGAAATAAAAATGCAGTATATCTGAATTCAAGATACACTGCATTTTATTTGCGCAATATTGTTAAATATAATTATTCTGCTCTTTCGTAAACGTAGGCTTTTGTTGAGTTTGCTGGAATTAGATAAAGCTTAGTTTTTGTAAGTTCTTTGATCTTATATTCTACTTTTTCATTTGTCAATTCAATAGATAAACTTGTACCCGTTTTAGAAAAAATACCTTCGACAGTAGTAAGAGTGCATCCAGAATTTCCAGTTTCCTCAGCTTTTACCATAATAACAGAATTATCTTCAAAAGCAATATTTTCATTCAGTCTGCAATCGCTTAGAGGTAGTCGGATACCTTCATATTCAGCTTTTAGAATCCAAACTCCGTTAATATCGCCAGATGTATCATCGGGTATTAGTTCACTACTATCTGAGCACGATGCTAAGACTATTAAAAAAGCTGCCAAAAGTATTCTTTTCATAGTTTAAATATATAAATTGTACAGTCAAATATAGGATAATTCTTGTAAGTACAATTTTGTTTTTTAGGATAGAGAGGAAATTAAATATATTTCATTCAAAAAAAGCCTTTAACGATAATAAAACGGTTAAAGACCTTCTTTAATTAATATTTAGGCTGCAACTATTATTGAACTGTTACAGTAAAGGAAGATAATGTATTAGCAGTTCCTCTATAAAATCTCATTCTATTAAAAGTTCCCGCTGAAGTTCCCGCAGGAACTTTCAATACTATTCTATAAGAAGTTGCACTTACAATTTCTACAGGATATGTTATTGTAGAAGCTGTACTATTATACATTATAACTGATGTAACTGTATTCATCATGGCACCGCGCACTTCGAAAGTTTCTCCTCCCTGTTTTTGAACCGGAGAACCAACTGATTCAACACTAAATGAAGTGGGTTCTATAACGGTAATGTTAAATCTATTTTCTACGCTCGCATTCTGTAAGGTATAGATACCATTTTTTACACGTAAATCATAAGTTCCTACAGGCATATCCTCAGGAAGAAAATAGTAAATTCCATAATTAATAAAAGGTGTAACCGTACTTGTTCCCAAGGGGCCGCCTAAATGAACGATTTCTGCTGTATATTCCGTTTTTTGATCAGCTGCGGCTACCAGATAGACTCTAGTGTTTTCTAAGCTTAGCCATAAATTTTCAATGGCATTGGTACTCCCTCCAATCGCATTGTTAGTTAATTTTTGCATCGAACCTTTTGAATAAGTTTCTTTAGTCGTATTTGTCCATGTATTAGGTTCAATTTGTCTGAAATCTATTTTTAAAGTGTATTTTTTTGTAATTCCTGCTTTTGAAGTAACAGTGTAAACGGTTCCGTCTTTAAAAGCAACTTCAGCACCAGATGCAGGCGAAATAGAAGCTTCTGTTCCTAATACAATTTCGGGTTTAATTGTTAAAGGCTGGATGTTATTCACACTCCAAGTAACTATAATATTTTCATCCGTAATAGCTGCGTTTATAGCATTATTTTCAGAATCTTTAAAAGTAAAAGTCTCAATCTGTGTATAGCCGGGAACTTTTATAACATCGCCGGGAATTGTATTTACTTTATCAATATATTCAGTGTCACAAGAAAAAAATAATACTGATAAAAAAAGTAATCCAATTAAAAATATATTGGTATTGTTTTTTTTATTCATGATTGTATTTGTTATCTAATTTTTAAATGATTTTATTTTATTAATTTTGCCATTATTGTTAAATGGGCTTTTATATTTTTTAAAATGCCTGTTTTCAATGTTGCGGTAATTCAAAAAGCCGTTTGATAGCCATGGGGTAATGAGATGATAATTGTAATTTGCAGAGACGCCGGTCAAGCTTTACTGCAGTACTTTTAATTATTTCGTAATCCCATGTTTCTTTTTTAGATTTTTAATAATTACAATACTCTAGTCCATGTATAATTAATTGTACTGCTTGAAGAACCTGGTGTTACAGCAGTCACTTTAACTAAATAGGCTTCTGTTGCTGCTGAAGGACTTGTAATTGACTCTTCATTAAGACTTGAAGGTACTGTATCAACTGCTTTCCAGATTACAATAGCTTTTTCAGGGGTCATAGTGTGATTACTAAGCTGATAAGCATAGTATCCTAATCCATAGTTAGTACCTGATATAGTTCCATTATAGCCTAAAACATTAAATTTATTTGATGGTGCACTGCCAAGATTAGCATTCTTTACAATGATGGCATTTTTCCAGTCATTCCACAAATCGCATTCCTCCTCTAAATCAACTGTACCAACATACCAATGATCTGTATTGCTTACAGGACGTATTGAAGCACCATAGATTCCTTCCCATTGTACATTTACACTACCAATAGTCGCTGCTACAGGAGTCCAGTTAGAATCTACAGATGATGGCGCCTGCCATCTGGTAACGGTTACAGAGGTTGAAGTTTCTGAACAGATTTCTGCTAAAGCTGTTTTGGCAGTTTTGTTTGTAACCAGCTGTTCTTGTGCTTTTGCTACTCCTTGAGGATTTTCAGTTTGTTCGTCTGTACTACATGATGTAATTGAAATAGCAGCTAATGCTAAAAATGATAAGATTATTTTTTTCATAATGATATATTTAATAGATTAATTTGGCTTTTTTCATTACTTAAGCAGAAAAGACAGGCATTTTTTATTTTTATTTTGTAAACCTGATTGGATATTTCATTTTAGCTGTAAGATTATAGCTTTCCATTTGTATCCAGTAATCAGTATTAGCCTCTAAGGTTACATTTGTAGCTGTAGTTCCAAAAGAATATCTTCCAGAGAAACTAAAAAGATCCAGTCCGTCATTATATTGCTGAAACTGCCATTTTTTGTTTCCCTGTGCATCAACTGCATATACTTTTGTAACTTCATAAGAGGGAATAAAATTCTCTCCTTTTACAAGTAGTGTCGCAGATGTTGCCAAAGAATAAGTAGTTGTTTCGGTTGATAATTCATTTAAAACCAGTTTTGGCTGTTGAATTACAACTTTTACAGTATAAATAGCCGTAGATCCATCAGCTGCTTTTGTTGTATATAAAAACGGAGTTTTAGCAAATACCGGAACCAGCTCTGTTGTTGCAGGAGAAATGGTTGTTTTTTCAGGGAGTGTTATCGAAGCTTCCAGATATTCGTATTCATAATAAGACGGCAGATATACAGTTATAGTTCTGTCCAGATTGTTTACAGCACTATAAATAGCCTGATTTTCTCCAGGATTTATCACTTTAAAAGAGATAATTCTTCTGGCATCAAGATCAGTTACAATTTCAGTAATGGGATCTTCTTTTACATCAGTCCATCTTTCTTCTTCATTGTCACAGGAAGTTAAAAGACTTATTAATGCAAAAGCACTTAATAATAGAGGTGTTTTTGAATTAAAAAATTTAGTATTCATTGATTATTATTTGGATTGGTTATTTAATTTCAAATTTGGTGCTTCCTTTCGGTACCATTACGTAATCAAAAGTGTAGTACATGTGCGGTGTATCTTTGAACCATTCTGCTGAAGTATATACATCTTTGTAAACCGAAATCATTTTAATTTTAGCATAATTTCCGTTAGCAGTTTTAAGGATGATAGTTCGGGCAGGAATAGTAGTTCCATTTTTGATTTTAAGCGGATCTCCAAGCGCGTAGGCTACGTGTGCTTTCTGTGGATTGGTTCCGTCAGTTACTACTACGCCGTCAAAATCGTATAAGTACCATCCTGTTCCGTTACCAAAAGCGCCAGCATCATCGGTTCCAATTACATCGATTCCTGTTTTGAATTCAGTATCAGCCGGAATATCAACTACTTCATCAAAGGGTTTAGCTACAATGGTAATACCACCTACACCGCCAGCTTGATAACCATTGTTTTGAGAATTAGTTCCGTTGTTTCCAGATAGAAAACTCGCGTAAAGTCCGCCAAAAGCTAAGTCCCACTTTCTTGTTTTTTTATAAGAACCGTCTACAGCTTTATTTTCTTCTAAACTATAATATAATGTTGCTGCTGGAGCTGTAGGATTAGCATCAGAAGTACTTCCCTGATAGTTTTTTACATGTATCACTTTATTGAATAAAGTTGTATTAACGGGTACTTCTGTGCCAGGCTCTTCGCCATTTCCTTCTCCTTCAGCTGGTTTTTCATCAGAAGAACAAGCTGTTAGTGTAATGGCCATAAAGAAAAGGATTGCGAATCCTTGTGGTATTTTTTTTATCAGCAATTCAATTTTTTTCATAGGATTGTATTATTTGGTATTTAAATTTTTGGTTCCATCGTTTTGGACATAATATCTAAAGGTAAAATAGGGAGCGGGCCAGTTTAAATCTGTTACAGCTGGAGGATTTCCTTTATAGGCATTCACAAGCTGGAGTTTAGCAAATTTCCCGTTTGGAAGTCTTATAACATAAGTTTTATTTGGGATAGACTGCATGATATGACTGCTTAAGCTGTAATAAAACCAACCCGCAGAACTTTCAGAAGAAGCCCAGCCAATTTTGTTAATTTCACTAGTATTAAAGTCCGAATCAGCAGGAGCTTGAGTTACATTTCTATAATCTTCATTTAATAAAACCACTGCTGTATTTTGTGCAGGCCCTTCAAAACCTGGATTGTACTGGTATTTTGAATTGTTTACATAAACTTCACTATTGTAAGGCCCAGTAAAAGCAATATCCCAGTCAGTAGTTTTCATATATTGTAAAGAATCTGCTTTGGTGTGAAGCCAGATCTGTTTTTTATCGCTAAAGCGGAAAAGGAAAGTATGAAAGCTTCTTTGTTCTTTTCCATCAGTATTACCGCCCATTGAAGCACCTGTATCTCCAGCTAAATCTGTGATTACAGTACTTTTTCCATCTACAAGTGTTGCTGATATATCTTCTTCATTACTGCTGCAACCAGTAAACAATACCGCAGTTAAAAGCGGTATAAGGCAACGGCATTTTTTAATCATTCTTTTTGTTTTCATTTGTAAATATTAATGTTTAGTTATTTTATAAATCTTTAAAGAAACGGTAACTCAAACCTCCAAGAAGTATTCTTCCCGGCTGTCCCGGCATGAGTGGATCTGTATAATTGAAAATATTATCTGCCGTAAATCTGATACTGAGATGATCTTTCAATAAACGTTTTTCGAGACTAGCATTCGTCAGCCAATAATCTTTTACGAAAATGTCGTATTTGTCTATAAATTGATTTCCGTTTCGATCTCCAAAAGGATATTTTCCTCTAAAGTTTACTCGTACGCTTGCACTCATTTTCCAAGGATCGTAGCGATAAAAGATGGCAGTATTGGCCATGTGACGAGAGCGGTTTTCAATACCCCAGTAATCTTTTGGTCTAGGTTTATAGGAATTTCCAGTTGCCGGATCGTGAATATTTTGGCTGTAGGGCCATTTTCCTGCTCTGATACTATCTTTTACACTTAAATCCTGAGCAATTAAATATTGATAGCCGGCACTTATTTCTAGATTCTTTATAGGACTTAATTTTAAGCCAATTTCAAATCCTTTGTTAACAGCTTCTGGTAGATTTTGATAGGTATAAATAATTCGATTATTAGTTCCTGTGGCAACTTGGATGCTGTTGATCTGATTGGTTATTTTATGATAAAAAACATTGGCTTCAGCTTTGAATTTTTTTGAAGGTTCGACAACTATTCCAGTATTATAAGAAGTGCTTTTTTCTGCCTGAAGATTTCCAGCTGTTTGATTTAGTACATACTGTCTGATTTCGCTGATTTGCCCGTCATCCTGTAATTGCTGTAAAGTAGGAGCTAGAACAGCATTTCCAATAACAAGATAATTGCTGCTAGAATTATAAAAAACTAAGTAATTCGTTTTAAAATCAGGAGCTTTAAAACCAGTTCCAATACCTGCTTTAAGAGTTATTTTTGGTGTAATGAAATACTGTAGACCAAAACTTGGATTTAATCTTCCTCCAAAATTATTGGTATGATCATATCGTAATCCTCCAACGGCTTTTAATTTTTGAATGGGTGTCCATTCGCCTTGTAAATAAGAGAAGAAAGTTTGAAGAGAATTAACACCTGTAAGCGCATCATCATTCATGTTTTCGATGCTGCCTCCAATTCCTCCAACAAGTTGATACATATTATTATGGCTAAAGGAAAACTGTTGTTCCAAACGATGGAGTGTTTGTCTAAAAACATCCTGACTTACAGAATTGTCACTTTCCTGCCAGGCAACGCTCATATCGGCAGTATAATTGGTTAGATAATATCTGGTAATACTTCTGAAATTGCTATTAAATTTATGATCAAAGGAAAGAGATAGATTCAAATCCTGTTCATCCTGATTATCTCCCGAGATGTGACCGAGACCAAAATCTTTCTGCATAAAAGAACGGCGAAGTCCATAACGTCCACTAAAATTCAAGTAACTATTTTCATTAAGCTGATAACGTGATCTTCCTTGAAGACTGTAATTGTCATAGGGTGGAGAAGTAGTTCCCTGAATGTACTTCGAATTGGTATTAAAACCATCAGTTCTATAATAATTTGCCGCAATATTTGCAGTTCCTTTGTTATTGGAGAAAGGACTTTCGCCTTCTAAAGTTGCATCAACTATATTTAGAGATCCATAATTTAAAGAAGCTTGCAATTGCGGATCGATTACTCCGTGTCTAGTAATAATGTTAATTGTACCTCCAAGAGCTTCGCTTCCATACAAACTAGAAGAAGCACCTTTTATAATTTCAATTCGCTCGATATTTGATACGCTGATGCGAGAAAGATCAAAATTTCCGTGATTTCTTCCCACCATGGGTTGCCCATCAATTAAAACCATAATATACTCGCTTCCAAAGCCCTGCATTTGAACACCAACTGATCTTGCACCGCCACTGATATTATTTACAACTGCTATTCCAGTCTGCTCTTTCAGGATTTCATCGAGTCTACGGCTTCCCATAAGTTCAATAGTTTTACGATCGATTATGGTGACAGGCATAGCACTGTATTGCGCATTGATAAGTGTTTCGGGATTGTTTTTTGAAGTGGTTTTACTTGTTACACTTACTTCATTTAAGTCAATGCCAGCTTCCAAATCAATACGCAACGGTTTAATTTGATTTTCATTTAAGACTATTTGCTGTATGTGATTTTTAAACCCCATATTAGTCACACTTATAGTATAATTTCCATTTGGCAATTCAGAGAAGGAGAAAAAACCATTAAAATCTGAGAAGGTTGTTTTACCAGAAGGCTCTAGTGTTATTACTGCTTGTTTTATTGGGTTTCCAGAATGATATACATTTCCTCGAATCGTGTTGTTCTTTTGGGCTTGCAGCAGATTTATACATAATAAAACAAAACTTAAAACTATTTTTTTTTGACTCAGACCGTTGGTAATTTTACTTTTCATTGATTTTTTGGTTTGTCTTTATTTTAAGAATTTCCTTCTGTTTTTATTCTTATTTAGACTGTGTAAAAATAGTTATTTATGATATACTAATAGTATTTTTTTTACATATTGATTTATAACTTCATTTTTATGATTAGAAATTAATTAAAGTGTAACTTTTGATTTTGTTATTTTAATAAATGATTGTCAAATATTTATGATTTAATCCGTAATGATTTTATAAATTAAAAATTAAGAAAAATTTAACAATCTGTAATCCTTTTTCAGTTGTTAAAAAAGAAATAAATTTTAACTAAATTCTACCTATTGTAATTTCAATACTTTCCCAGTAAATCTTACTAAAAACAGGATGATGGCTTCATAAATGTGAAATAAATTTAATGGGATTATAGAGGTAAAGCATAGAAATACATTTTGAGCAGTATGCCTCTCAAATGATGATTAAAACTGTAAATCAAGAATTTTAAGTTTCTTTTCTGTTCTATATTTCTTATTTTTAGTTTATTAAATCAAAAATTCAAGGAAAGTATGAGTTTAGATATAAAACGCTTACTGTATTTTTTGTTCTTATGGTCAGTTTTATTGATTAAACCTGAAATAGTAACAGCTCAATTATTAGGCACCAGTAAAACCACAACTGAAGAACCAGCCAAAGCCCCTGAAGATTCTCTGGGCAGAAGAACACCTCAGGGAACCGTCAATGGTTTTATAAAAGCTATAGGTGATCAAAACTATCTTCGTGCAAGTCAATATTTTGTCTTAAGTAAAAGATCTTATCGTAAAACAGCAGAAAGAATTCGTATAGCAAAGACTTTTCAGCAATTATTAGATCAGGGAGGAAATTTATCGCCATCTTCTATTATAAGCAATAAAGAAACGGGACGTACAGACGATGATTTGGCAACAGGTGTTGATCATGTTGGAAGTATTACTACTAGTAAAACGTCCATTCAGCTTTATGTAGAAAATCAGTCAGATGACAGTCAGCCACCTCTATGGCTTTTCTCTGCCGAAACCGTAGAATCTATTCTTTCTGCCGATGTTTCTAAAGAAAAAACTTTTCTAGATCGCGTACTGCCTACTGTTTTGAAAGAGAAGAAGTTAGGGAATGTGCCAATCGGACATTGGACTGTTGTGGTAGTTATGACTGTTTTATCTTATTTACTTGCTAGATTGCTAGTATTTTTGATTGGTTTGTTAGTTCAAAAAACCTGGAAAAAAGCAGCTACAGAGCAAGGAACTGCCATTATAGAAGCATTGGCATTACCAGTTCATATGTATCTGACAGTGATTTTGTTTGTTGCTTTTACACAACGTATGGGAATTTCTATAATTGTGAGGCAGCGTTTTGGAATCATCATCATTACTATTGGGATTTTGGCGTTCTTAATATTGCTGTGGAGAATGACCGATTTTGTAAGTATGTATGCTAGAAGCAGAATGAGCAGAAGCGGACGTATATCTGCTATTTCTGCTATTTTATTTCTAAGCCGTACCACTAAAGCAGCAATCGTAGTCATAGGAATCATTGCTTTATTAGGAATTATTGGTGTTGATGTGACAGCAGGACTTGCTGCACTGGGAATCGGGGGTATCGCATTAGCATTAGGAGCACAAAAAACAATCGAAAATTTTGTTGGAAGTGTGAGCCTTATTGCAGATCAGCCTTTGCGAGTGGGAGATTATTGTCGAATAGATGATATTAAAGGAACAGTAGAATCGATCGGAATGCGTTCGACTACGCTTAGAACTTCAGCACGAACTATTGTAACTATTCCAAACGGACAACTATCAGCTAGTAAAATAGAAAATTATACCCATCGTGACCGTTTTATATTTAATCCGATATTTAATTTTAGAATGGAGACTTCGCCTGATCAGATGCGTTATTTGCTTGTAGAATTAAGGTCTTTGTTGTATGCTCATCCAGCCATAAACAATTCAAACCCGATAGTCCGTTTTACAGGTGTAACGGCAGATGCTTTAAAAGTTGAAATTACAGCTTATATTGAAGCGATAAATGTTGAAACTTCTCAGGAAGTTCAGGAAGATATATTATTGAGAATGATGGATATAATAGAGCAGAGTGGAACCTCTTTAGCTTATCCTTCGCAGACACTTTATATGGCTCGTCATACACCAACTTCCACAGAAAAATCAGAGGCAATTTCTGAGACCATAAAAAAATGGAAAGAAAATAACGAATTACAATTGCCTAAATTTGATCCTAAACGTGTCGAGGAGTTAAAAGATACACTTAAATATCCTGATAAAGGAAGTTTTAATACTGATCAAGAATAATTTATATCTTATAGTTGTAAAGAGAATAGTAAAACAAAATCAATAAGCGGCATTTGTCCTTGTTAGAATAATTGGATTAATCCTTTTGTGAGGAGCTGGGATTAATTTCCTTTAAACTACCAATTATTTTTGCCGCTTATTTACCAAGCTAATAAATTTTCCTCTTTCTTAAATTGTACTGATTTTTGATTCAAGACCCAAAAGTGTATTTTATTTTTCTCTGATTTCCTTAATGATGCCAAGAACCTGTTTCACTTTTGAAGTAAGTCCGTCAAAGTCTTTCTTTTCTAATATGTCTTTTGAAATCAATTGCGATCCTAAACCAACACAAGTTGCTCCTGCATGCAGCCATGAACTTAAACTTTCCACTGTTGGATAAACTCCTCCTGTCGGCATAATATTTGTCCATGGACACGGCCCTTTTATGGCTTTTATAAATTCAGGTCCGTAAGTATCAGCTGGAAATAATTTCACGATTTCACAGCCTAATTCTTCTGCTCTTGCGATTTCTGTTAATGTGCCGCATCCAGGCGACCACAATACTTTTCTGCGGTTGCAGGCTATTGCAATATCTTCCCTGAAAACAGGAGTTACAATAAAATTTGCGCCTAAACTCATATATAACGAAGCCGAAGCCGCATCTGTAATAGAACCGACTCCCAGAATCATTCCCGGAAGTTCTGCCAAAGCATATTTGTTTAAAGCTCCGAAAACTTCATGCGCAAAGTCGCCTCTGCTGGTAAACTCCATTAATCGGGAACCGCCGTCGTAGCATGCTTTCAGTACTTTTTTACTCAATTCGATATCAGAATGAAAAAATAACGGAACCATGCCGTTCTCTTTCATGGTCTGAGCCACTTCTATTCTTGAATATTTTGCCATTTTATTTTAAAATTATCTTGATACTAATGCAGAACCATCACCATCAATCCTATTTTCAACTTCTTTTAAAGTAACCAGATTATAATCTCCTGCAATGGTGTGTTTTAAACAGCAGGCTGCGACTGCAAAGTCCAGCGCTCTCTGGCTGTTATTCTGATATTCCAGTAAACCGTAGATCAAGCCGCCCATAAAAGCATCTCCGCTTCCTACGCGGTCAACCACAGGTGTTACTTCTTTTACTTTTGCGCTGTAAACTGTTTTCCCGTCATATAAAATACCGCCGATTCTCTGGTGCGAAGCACTGACAGAATAACGAAGCGTTGTTGCAGCAACTCTAAGGTTCGGAATCAATTTAAACAGTTTATCATATACCGCCGGAAGTGATTTTTCATCCTGATAATTCGGATTTACTTTAGGAATTCCAAGCATAAAATAAGCCGTATCAATATCTCCTAAAATAACACTGCTGTATTTTAACATCTCCGGCATTACTTCACTAGGCGTTTTGCCGTACTGCCAGAGTTTAGACCTGTAATTTAAGTCACATGAAATTTTAATTCCTTTTTTGTGGGCCACTTTTATTGCTTCCAAACAGGCTTCTGCAACAGTCTGTGAAATTGCAGGCGTAATACCGCTCCAGTGGAACCATTCTGCCCCTTCTAAAACTTTATCCCAGTCAACCTGTCCTTTTTCTATAGTCGACATTGCACTGTGCGCACGGTCATACACCACGTTGCTGCCGCGTGTTCCTGCACCGGTTTCCAGAAAATAGATTCCTAAACGTTCTCCTCCGTAAACAATGTTTTTGGATTCGACATTCATTTTTCTGATTTCTTTCAATGCAGAAAAACCAATCTCATTTTCAGGCAGTCTTGTAACAAATTCAGCATTAACGCCATAATTAGCCAGAGAAACACATACGTTAAATTCTCCGCCTCCATACGTAGCACCAAATACTGTGGATTGCGAAAAACGCAGATGTCTTTCTGTCGATAAACGAAGCATGATTTCTCCAAATGCAACTACTTTGCTCATATTTTTATTTTTTTCTACAGGCTAAAAAACCTTTGCAACTTTGTCACTCTGTTACTTTGAACCTTTTTTTAACTAATACATCATTTTCTGCTTTAAATTTTGTTCGGTTTTAAATTCTCCCGAATCATCAATTTTATTATTGCTGTTTACTTGTTCTTTTTCTCCCCATAAAACAGCAATTGTTTTTACAGCATTGTTGCTAAAGATGTTATTTGATATTGTAACATTTACAATCCCTTGTAATTTTAATAACGTCCCGCTTGCTTCTAATTTTCCAGAATTGATAACAGAATTATTGTCAAAAACTAAATTGCCTCCAATAGTAGATTCATCATAACCACCTCTATAATAATCTAATATATAATTAGAAATAGTACTGAATTTAGTATTGGTAATCAGTAAAAACTCGGCATTATATTCTCCTAAATCATCATTTTCTGCTGTTAGACTAATTCCGTTCTTGCAATCTTTTATTATAGAATTGTTGATAGCAATTGTGTCTGAAAAGGAATCTTTATAAGCTTTTAAAACATAATCAAACTGACTTATTTCGCTGTTTTCTATTTTTAGGTTATAAGCCGAAGACATTTCCTTTTCTTTGGTAGTAAATGCATTTTGAGTATTTTTTCCTTTAAGAATTACTGCATTCAGCACTAAGTTTCCTTTTGGTAACATTAAGAAAGCGGCAGTATTGTTTGCTCCATTATATTCCAAAATGGCTTTGCTTTTTTTGTCTCTTGATTGAATTGCAATTGTTTTATCAATTTTCAGAGATTCGGTTATTTTATAAGTTCCACTTTTTAGTTCAATAATGGTATTTGAAGAAGCTTCGGAAAGGGCTTTGACGAATTCTTTCTGCGTAGAGACTTGAACCGTTTTTGGTGTTGTTATCTGTGTATCATTAGAAAACCAGCTTGTTCCGAAGTCCTTTTTGTTAATCTGTCCTTTGTTTTTATCTACAGGAAAAACCATTGCTCCAATTGAGTTTTTAGTACTTCTGTCATTTCCAAATACATCTTTTGCTATATTTTCAAAATCAAAACCATTATAAACGTCTGTTTGATTTGCTGTTGGAACATATAACCAGTCAGATTGTTTGTTTAGAGTGAAGTCGCTTCTTTGTAATTCTTTTGTTTCTGATTTGCTTTCGTAATCCGTGTTTATAATGTTTTTTTTAAATAAAATGCCATCAATCTTATCATAAGCTTTTATCGGCGCCTTAACATCTCCAGAATTATAAATTAAATTGTTAGCTATAATAGTACGTGTTGGCCTTGCCGAACGAATTTCCTGCGCTGGTAAAACAGCTGATTTATCCATGTTAGCACCTACACTCAATTGCCAAGGAGTGCCGCAATCTACAAAAGTGTTATAAGCTACAACAGCATCAGTAACTTGATTATAGCGATTTTGAGGAGATTTTGGAACTCCATTCATAACCGCTAATGCACTGCGGAATTCATTTCCTTTTATTTTATAAAAATAATTATTGGTAATCCAATGTCCTGTATTAATTAGACGAATACCGCCCATAAAATCAGAATTCTCATCTCCAATAAATATATTACTATCAATGGTACAGTAGTTTCCATGTCGCAAAACCAAAGAGCCTTCAGATTTATAAAAGATATTATCACGGTAAATATTATTGTTTGATTTATTAGAGATGATTTCAACTTCGCCATCACATCGTTCAAATAAATTATGTTCAACAATAGTGTAAGAAGGTGCCATTGAAGTGCCACTGTCTCCAATTTGAATAGTTTCGCCATGCGGCCCTCCTTTTCGTGGACGAGGCCCAAAATGGTTATTAACGATTTTATGATAATTGTTAATCTGTTCATTTCCCTCTAAAATGACCATAATTGTTGGCCCTTGATTCGATTTGCCAGATAAGTAAGAATTTGATAGTTCGTTATGTCTTCCCCAAAATTCGATCCAATGATCTGAACGGACACGGTTTAATTGGGTAAAGTCTTCAATTACACAATCAGTAACGGTACAGTTATTTGCAATTTTACTTGAATCAATATGAAAATCGATTACAGATTTTGATGGTGTATAACCGTTACGAAAGTACAGCCCTCTTATAACTAAATATGAGCCTCCAATTTTTAAATCGGATACCCCTTCAATGCTTACTTTTCCAGAAGTTTCAGCTCTTAGTGTTATAGGATTGTCTTTAGTTCCTTTGCTGTCAAATTTAATTTGAATATTTTTCCATGTACCATTCGATAAAATTATTTCGTCTCCAGGTTTTGCACTTGATATGGCTGTTTTTAATTCTGCTTCGTTTTTTACTTTTATAATGTCTTTACCGGTCGCCACAAAAGAGAATAGCAAAAAGACCAGATTAAGCGCTAAAAAATTCTTCATCAATTTTATTATTTGGTTATTAAAAAGTATAAATTTCTGGTACTTCAACTATAAAAATAATAATTGGTTAACCAGTTTGGAAATCCAAATATAAGTAATTTTTCTTATTCAAAACATAAATAAGTATAATTTAGAGAAATTTTTGTTCTAATTTCTTGATAAAAGATTAAGAAGTTTAATAGAGGTCTCTTAAACTCCTTTTTAAAATAAATGAGATTAGTTCTTTTTTTGTTTTTCTTTTTTATTTAATGAAAACCCACTAAGCCTTTATTTTACTTCATTCTTTGTTTGTAATTATGAATCTGATAAAAACGAATTTTATTTTTATTTCAATTTTTTTTATCAAAAATGTAATTTATTCATATTAAAGTTGTTATTTTGGTTTAACCAAATTGGATTACCAATTTAAAAAACCAATTAATTAACCTTTTTAAAAACAATTTCTATGAAAAGAAAAACATTTAAAAAATTACATTCCTTTTTTTTAAAATCGAATAGAATTAGTGGATTTTTATTCGTTTGTCTCATTCTTTTAACGGCCTGTACTAATGAAGAATTACAAAAAGGAGAAAACGAAGCTGCAGCAAATGAAGCACCAAAGACGACTGGTACAACTATGAAATTAGTGACAACCAAACTAACTCCTGCATCAGTTTCTGACAATGGCAACGATGGAAATGTTGCCGCTAATACATTAGATGGTAACTTAAGCACACGCTGGTCTTCGGATGGCAGTACAGGAAAGTATATTACCTATGATTTAGGATCTTCTAAATCTATTTCCAGTCTTAAAATAGCGTGGCATCAAGGAGATCAAAGAAAATCGTATTTTCAAATTCGCGTTGGCGATTCAACAGGCAGTCTTACTACTGTTTATGATGCAAAAACAACAGGAAGCAGCGGTACTACAACAGCTTTAGAAACTTATACTTTATCATCTCCAGTTACAGCTAGATATGTTAGAATTTCTTGTTTTGGAAATTCATTGACGACTTGGAACAGCATTGCAGAGACAGAGATTTACAGTACTGTAGATGATGGATTACCAGATACGTACCCAACTTCGGTAATTGGCATTACGGCAAATACATGGAAGATTAATAGTTTTACTGGAACTCCGGGTTCTTCTGCGGTTTATTATGACGATATTACAACAGCAAGCGGTGTATCTTATAATACGTATAATGATCCTAATTATTTCTACACAGATGGAACTTGGACTTATTTTAAATGTTACAGAGGACTTGGTACTTCATCAAATTCTTCAAA
The DNA here is from genome assembly GCF_030378165.1 of Flavobacterium panacagri. Lineage (NCBI taxonomy): Bacteria > Pseudomonadati > Bacteroidota > Flavobacteriia > Flavobacteriales > Flavobacteriaceae > Flavobacterium > Flavobacterium panacagri. Next base: position 4,284,035 of record NZ_CP119766.1, on the reverse strand, counting down.
CCCTAGAGTGGAATTAAGAGAATTGAATAATGGAAGTTCAGCAAGCTGGGACGGTTCAGTAGGAACTCATACCATGACTTGGACGGTTAAAGTAGATAAGCTGCCAAAAGGAGAAAATGGAACTACTGGAGTTTTATGCTTTGGTCAAATACATGGCCCTTCTACAAATAGCAGTGGCGTAGCAGTAGATGATATTATACGTGTGCAATTTGACGGAGCTGCCAATCAATCAACTGGTACAGTTAAATTAAAAATCAGTGGCTATATTACTGAAAAAGTTTTGGGTGGAAGTAAATCTTTTACCGGATATTCATTGGGTACGAGTTATACTTTTGCAATAAAATATACTGGCGGAAAAGTGTATTTGTATAACGGATCAACTTTAGTTTTTTCTCAGCAAATGGACACAAGTACAGAAGGAAATTACTTTAAAGCTGGAAACTATTTGCAGTCTGTAAAAAATGTCAGCTATGATGGTTCTTATGGTTTGGTTGGAATCAGTAGCCTAACAGTTTCTCATCAATAATTTAGGTTGGTTTTTTTAAAAGTGGCTGTCTCAAAAGGACAGCTTCTTTTTTATATTTTATTTAAAGTAGTTTTTGATCTTAAATTAAAGTTAGATACAAAAAAAGTATGCTTTTTATTTTTTTATTATGCATTTAATTCTATATTTGGAAAACCAAATTGGTAAACCAGTTTTGAGGTAAACATTTTTTGATTGAAATTATGATTATTGTTTTCTGAATTGGTTTTAAAATTAAGTGATTACAAAAATTAAATAGTTTAGTGCTGAACAAAAAACAAAAAATCTGTTATTGACTAACTGAAAAAAAGATGATAATACATTTCATGAAAAATAAAGTCTTGATACTACTTGCTTTTACAATACTGTTATTAGTATCTGAAAATGCAATTGCTCAGTCGCATCCTAGATTAGTTTTGACTAAAAAAGGTGTACCTGAAATCAAGGCAAATTTGGGTAAAGCGCCACTTTTTGATTCTTCATTACTGGAAGTGAAAAAAGAAGTCGATGCAGAAATTGCGTTAGGAATTGAGGTTCCTATTCCTAAAGATTTTTCTGGAGGTTATACACATGAGCGCCACAAAAAGAATTTTTTAATCGTGCAGAAAGCCGGTTTTTTATATCAGATTTTAGGAGATAAAAAGTATGCGGTCTATGTAAAAGAAATGTTGATGGCTTATGCTAAATTATATCCTACACTGCCTTTGCATCCGCAGGAACGTTCTTATGCAAGAGGGAAATTATTTTGGCAGGCACTCAATGATGCTAATTGGCTTGTATACACAAGTCAGGCTTATGACTGTGTTTATGATTTCATTGGTGCGGCCGACAGAGCTATTTTGGAAAAAGAATTATTCAGACCATTTGCTGACTTTATTTCGATAGGTTCTCCACAGTTTTTTAATCGAGTTCATAATCATAGCACATGGGGAAATGTGGCTGTTGGAATGATAGCTTTGGTAATGGATGATGCAGAGTTACTGGACAGGGCTTTGAATGGTTTAAAAGAAGATGGTTTACCCGCAGGTATGAAAGATAATGATGGAGGTTTGATTAAACAGGAGGGTCAGAAAACTGGATTTTTAGCCAATGTTGATGAGCCTTTTTCTCTAGACGGTTATTACAATGAAGGCCCTTATTATCAGAGATATGCGATGTATCCTTTTTTGGTTTTCGCAGAAGCATTGCAAAATACTAAACCAGATTTAAAAATTTTTGAATATAAAAAAGGAATTTTGATTAAGTCGGTGTATGCATTATTAAATCTAACCAATTCTGAAGGAGAGTTTTTTCCACTCAACGACGGACAAAAAGGAATGTCTTATTATTCAAGAGAATTGGTTTCGTCAGTTGATATTGCTTATTTATATGGAGGAAAAGATGCTTCTTTATTGTCTATTGCCGAAAAGCAAGGACGTGTTCAATTGGATAATGCTGGAATGGCGGTGGCTTTAGCAGTTAAAAAGAAATTGGCTAAACCTTTTATTAAAAAGTCAATTGATTTGTCTGACGGCCAAGATGGCAACCAAGGAGGTGTGGCTGTTATTAGAAACAAATCTAAGGATGATGAATTGACTTTGGTAATGAAATACACTTCTCAAGGTTCCAGCCATGGACATTTTGACAAACTATCTTTTTCTTATTATAACAATGATTCTGAAATTTTGCAGGATTATGGATTGGCAAGATTTGTAAATATTGAGCAAAAAGGCGGTGGAAATTATTTGAAAGAAAATGAGACCTGGGCAAAACAGACTATTGCCCACAATACTATTATACAAAATGAAACCTCAAATTTTAAAGGAGATTTTGAAATAGGAGATAAATTTTCATCCAAAAGATATTTCTTCGATTCGAGTAATCCTAAAATTCAAATTATAAGCGCAATTGAAGATAATGCATATCCCAATACAAAAATGCACCGCACAATGGCCTTGCTTGAGATTGATGGCTATGAAAAGCCTTTATTGCTGGATATTTTTCAAGTGAAGTCCAATACGCCTAATCAATACGATCTGCCTTTTTATTATTTAGGACAAATGATGACTGCCAGTTTTAAGTATGAAACTCCAAAAACATTAGAATCATTAGGCAGGTCTTTTGGATATCAACATTTGTGGAAAGAAGGGTTTGGAAAAGCTGGAGATGAAAACATCAAATTTTCATGGTTGGATCATGGAAGTTTTTACACATTAACTTCAGTGACACAGCAAGATGACGAATTATTATTAGTAAGCTTGGGTGCTAATGATCCTAATTTTAATTTGCGTAGAGATGCAGGATTAATTATTCGAAAGAAAAATGTTCAACAGACGTCATATATTAATGTTATAGAAACACATGGCAGTTATAGTACCGTTACAGAAGCCGCTATAAACGCTTCAAGCTCCATAATAACAGTGGAAAAAGTTTATGAAGATGAAAACTATATTGGAGTTTCTATCAAAAACAAAAACGGGACTTCTTTCTTGTTTGTTTTTGCTACAGCAAATAATTCAGTATCAAAGAAACATACCTTGGAAATTAAAGGAACGACCTATTCTTGGGTTGGAACCTATTTTAGTAAAGTAATTAAATAAAAAAACAATATGAAAAGTTTTGGAGCAAGCAAGGAATTTTTAATAGGAGACGAAATAGAGTGGGAGATTGTTGGCGATGGTGTAAAGCGCAAGATAATGGGATACGATGACACTATTATGTTAGTCAATGTAGATTTTAAAAAAGGAAGCATCGGGCCTTTACATGAACATTATCATGCACAAGTAACCTATGTGGTTAGTGGCGAATTTGAAGTAACGATTGGCGAGGAGAAAAAAAATCTGAAAGGTGGAGACTGTTTTTATATTCCGCCACATGTATGGCATGGCGCTCTATGTCTGGCCGATGGAGTATTAATTGATGTATTTAGTCCTATACGTGAGGATTTTATGAAAGTTTAATTGATTTGTAAAATATAATATTTTAAAAATAGATTAGGTAAATTATTCAATAAAAAAAGCTGTCATTTGTTTTTTTATTAAGATAAAATAGTATTTTTGAATAATAAAAATTGGTTTACCAATTTAAAAAACCAGATTATCTTATCGATATTATTGAGTCTTGCAGTAAAGGCAGATTTTAAAAGTTAAGGTAATTTCTGTTTCAAAAGATTGCAGATAAAATCTTTACCATTAATTAATTTTATAATAGAACTAAAATGAATTTACAATTTTCAAAAATTTTGCTCTTTATTTCTTTGGCATTTATAACGATTAGTTATGGTCAGGATCAAAAAAACAAGAGAAATGTGGCTAATATTGATTTATCTCATTGGACGTTAACGACTCCAGCTGAAGATCCAAAGAAACCCGGAAAAACATTTGATTTAAATTATCCGGAGATATTTGATTTTGCTTCAAATGATATTGCCAAAAAATATATGTATGAGGATCCAAAAGACAAATCGATTGTTTTTTATGCTTATCCATCTGGTACTTCAACTGCCAATAGTCATTTTTCAAGATCAGAATTAAGAGAAACAATTGAAATTGGCAGTAAAAATGTAAACTGGACTTTTGCCCAAGGTGGCTATTTCAAAGGAACATACGCCATAGAAGATGTTTCAAAGGAAGCTGACGGAAAATACAGCAGAGTGATTATCGCTCAGATTCATGGAATATTAACAGACAGCCAGCAAGCTTTAATCGGTCAGAAAGATAAAAATGCGGCACCGATTTTGAAAATCTTCTGGGATCAGGGAAAAATAAGAGTAAAAACTAAGGTACTTAAAAATCAAAATGCATCCTTAAAAGAGATGCTTCCTGCAGAGGCTTGGACTGATGATAAAGGAAGAGATTTTAAAGAAAAAATAGATTTCAATACTAAATTCACTCTAGAGATTAAAGTATCTGACGGAAGATTAGAAGTAATTATGAATGGTTCTGAATCATTTGTTTACGAAGATATTAATATTAAAAAATGGGGCGTTTTTGAGAATTATTTCAAAGCGGGAAATTATTTCCAATCTACTAATCCAAATACATTTGCTAAAGTTAAAATCTATGACCTTCAAGTATCTCACTAAGAGATGGATAATAGGTTTGTCTAAGTGTAGATAGATTGATTTTTCACTTAGTTATTTTATCGCCAATTAAAAAAAATAAACAATTCATCATGCTAAAAACATTGATGCAGGAAGTTCTATATTCTTTTTGAAGAGATTTTAGAACCTAAAAAAACAAATTATAATGAAAGTAAAAGGACTTAGATGGTTTATTATTGGGTTGATATTTTTAGCCACGGTTATCAATTACATTGATAGAAGTGCGCTTGCCATAATGTGGGGCAACGAAAATGTCGAAGGTTCTATTTCAAAATCTTTAGGGCTTAACAAAAATGATTATGGTAATATCCTGAACATTTTTATGGTTTTTTATGCATTAGGACAATTGTTTTCGGGAAAACTGTTTGATAAAGTCGGAACTCGAATTGGTTATGTAATCAGTATTGGGGTTTGGGGATTATCTTCTTTTCTTCATTCTACCGTAAGAGGTTTTTTATCCATCGCCTTTTTCAGAAGTACTTTAGGGATTTCTGAGGCAGGAAATTGGCCCGGCGGCGTAAAAAGCAATGCCGAATGGTTTCCAATCAAAGAAAGAGCCATTGCACAAGGTTTATTCAATGCAGGAGCATCTATTGGATCTGTAATTGCACCGCCTTTTATTGCGGCGCTTTTTGTAAGCTATGGATGGAGAATCACATTTATGATAATAGGTTCTTTCGGGATTCTATGGATTGTACCTTGGCTTTTTGTGAATAAAGCTGGCCCAAAAAAGCATCCTTGGATTACTCAGGAGGAACAAAAATATATAATTGAGGGGCAGAGCAAAGCGGATCAAAGTGCTACTGAGCACACGAAAGGTCTAAGTTTAAAAGAAATTCTTTCTTACAGAGAATCTTGGGCTATAGTTGTTGGACGTTTATTTCTTGAGCCTATTTGGTGGTTTTTTGTTGGATGGATGCCGATTTATCTTTTTGATGTATATGGATTTAATGTTAAAGAAGTGGGAGCTTTTGCTTGGGTGCCTTATGTTGGTGCTGCCATAGGAAGTATTGCTGGAGGCTATGTTTCTGGACAGATTATATCTAAAACAAATTCAATCAATAAAGGAAGAAAAACAACCATTTTAATAGGTGGCATCATTATGCTTTTTGGATTAGTGGCCTCAGTATTTTTTGCTACGTCGCCTGAACGTTTTGTAGCCATTGTTTTTGTGGTATTGTTTGGTTTTCAGTTTGCTATTGGAAATGTGCAGACTTTGCCAAGTGACCTGTTTAGTGGAAAATCTGTTGGGTCATTGGCTGGATTAGGCGGAATGGTAGGCGTATTTTCTGTAATTATTATGAATTTTCTAGTGCCCTTAATTGCCGAAATATCATATACACCAATTTTTATTGCTATTGCGGTTTTTGTTCCATTAGGAGTAGGCGCAATCTATTATTTCGCTAGAAATATTGAATCTGTAGAAAAATAAACAAAATATAAACTTAAAAATAAATTAGAATTAAGATGAGTAAATTAAAAGGTAAAGTAGCTGTTGTAACAGGCGGCGCCAGAGATATTGGTCGCGCTGTATCATTAAAATTAGCAAAGGAAGGTGCTAATGTTGTTATTAATTATTTTGATAATGAAGATGATGCTAAAGAGACAATTAGACTAATTGAAGAAATGGGAGGAAAGGGAATTTATGTTCAAGGTGACGCTACAAGTTTGACAGATATTTCTAATCTTGTGGAGAAGACTAAAACTGCATTTGGTGAGAAAGTTGATATTTTAGTTAATGTTGCCGGAGGTTTATTTGCTCGTAAAACAATTGATGAAATAGATGTCGATTTTTATAATCTTATTATGGATGTAAACTTCAAATCGGCTGTGTTTGTAACTAAAGCTTTTGTTCCTTTAATGGGCGAGGGTAGTGCAATTGTAAATTTTGCGTCACAGGCTGGAAGAGATGGCGGCGGGCCAGGAGCATTTTTATATGCGGCTTCAAAAGGAGCAGTTTCTACTTTTACAAGAGGATTGGCTAAAGAATTAGGGCCAAAAGGAATTCGTGTAAATGCAATTAATCCAGGTATGATTGCAACAAGATTTCATGATGATTTTACAAAAGACCAAGTACGCGTAAATGTTGCAAATGCGACAGCTTTACGCCGTGAGGGACGTGCTGATGAAGTAGCCGATTTAGTAGCTTATTTAGCTTCTGAAGAATCGTCATTTTTATCTGGAAATAATATTGATATTAATGGAGGATTAGCCTTTAGCTAAAATAAAATACCAAAAAGAGTAAAAAGGCTGTCCTATTTTGGACAGCCTTTTTTTTGTAAGCTTCAGAGAAAAGCAAAATCTTTATAGCAAGATGTGTACAATAGAAAGCTGAAATGGAGTAACGTTTTTTTAAACATACTAAATATATTTCGCTACATTGTTGCTTTTTTATTGGTCTCAAAAAATATTCTAAAACTATTTACTTTAAAGTATTTCGATTTTAGCTTCTAAAAAAGTTTTTAACCACAAATTGCACAAATTCCCACAAATTAATCTGCGAAAATTTGTGCAATTTGTGGTTAAAATTAAGTTTCGAAACTTGAAGACTTTCAATCTGTCAGCTATACTATTGACTTTAAGTTCATAAGTGGTTTATTTGCTCGAATTGATATTTTTAAATATTTAGCTCCGTTGGAGCTTACAATAACGAGTTTTGCATTTTTGGATGATAATGCGAATCAAAAATAGTATTGTTTTTCAAGTTAAACCTGACAGGTTTTTAAAACCTGTCAGGTTTCTGTTGGAGACTAAAAGATGTAAATTTCGTCTTTTTACTTACAGTTGTTATATAAAAACATCCCATAATATCTTGCATCAAAGCAAGTATTATGGGATGTTTCAATAAAATAAAAATTACTATTTAATTAAAATGTTTTGAGGATTAATAACCAGGATTCTGCTGTATTGGATTAATTGTATTGGTAACAATTTCCGAATTTGGAATCGGTAATAAATCAAATTTTGGATCTGCTGTTTTTTGTTGTAATTGTGCAGTTGTGTAAGCACCATCATATTGAGCATAGAAAGGTTGCATTACGGCAAAATGATTATTCATTACTGCTTTTGCATTAATCGTTGGCATGGTAGTAGAAAAACGTAGTAAATCAAACCATCTTTGATTTTCTAGGGCGAATTCCCATCTTCTTTCATCGGCAACCGCTTTTTCGTATAAGGCTTGCGTGTTAACATTTGCGCTAGTCAAGGCTGTTAATCCTGCTCTGGTATGTACTTGGTTTAAATACCCTAAAGTTGTTGGATTGTTAGCACCAACAGCTTCACAATACATCAACAATACATCACTGTAACGCAATACTGGCCAGTCTAACTCAGAGTCATTTGCAACAGTTGTCGCGATATTGTGTTTTGCAGCCCAATACGTCCATGTTGATGATAATGACGTTGCAGTTGGTTTGTAAACCTTTATCGAATAATCTCTTCTTATATCGTTTGTAGCATACGAATTGTACAATTCTGCTGTTGGATTATTATACGAACCTCTAGTTCCTACTGGCTGTGCCAATTTAGTTTGAGAGGCCACACTTGTGTTATTTGTAGCAAACAAATTGGATAAGGAACTGCCATATCCCAATGCTCCAGATTTGAATCTTATAGCAAAAACAATTTCAGCATTCATCTCATTAGTACTTGAAAAAACATTAGCATATCCTGTAGCTCCTGTTAAAATAGAATGTCCACTGTTTCCAATTACATCTGTTAGGAGTTGCAAAGCATCTGCTTTTTGTCCTAAGGTAAGGTACACTTTTGCCAATAAAGCTTTGGCAGCCCAAACGGTAGCTTTTCCTTGCACCGCTTTTTGTGCATCTGTTGTATTGCCATATTTGGCAGAGATACAATTTTCAGAAGCATTTTTTAAGTCTGCTAGAATAAATTTATAGATGTCTGCAACGGTAGATCTTGGAATTCTCAATGATTCTTCAGAAGAAACGACTTTGTCAATTAGAAATACCCCGCCATACAGACGTACTAAATTAAAGTAATGATAAGCTCTCATAAAAGAAGCCTCTCCCGCAATTCTTTTTCTTTCGGCTTCTGTCATCGTAATAGTAAAAGAGCCGTATTCAATTGTACCTGAATTTGGATTGTAAGAAGTTTTTAAACCTTCTAATAAAGCATTAATACTTCTAATACTTTGATACGTTGTTCCCCAGTAACTTTCAATAAAACTATCAAAAGCTGGTGCTTCAAATATATCATTACTATAAATCTGTAAGTTCTGAGGGACTGTTGTAGCAGTAAGGTTCATAAAAGTATTGTCACTTCTGATTTCAGACAGCATCCACTCATAAGCGATAGGAGCTCTCAAGGTACTGTAACATCCTGATAAAGCATAATTTAATTCACTTTCACTATTATAAAATCCTTTTTGAGGGATATCATTTTTGTTTTCAAGTTCTATATAATCAGAACAGCCGCTTACAGATAGAACTAAAAATAAAATGAACAGCTTGCTTGTATTGAAAATATTTTTCATAGTTATTTTTTATTTTTTTAATTATAAACCTACTTCAACTCCAAATAAAACAGTTCGCTGCATCGGGAAACCTCCTCTTTGATAACCATCTATCAAAGCACTGGTTTGTGATGTTCTGGCTTCAATATTAATGCCTCTGTAGTTTTTGTTATTCCAGAATAATAGGTTTTGTCCTGAAAGAGAGAATCTTAAATTTGTTAAGCCTACTTGTTTTAATGCATTTTTCCCTAAATTATATCCAAGAGAAATTTCTCTTAAAGAAGTATAGGAAGCATCTTCTATAGCATTGTCTGTAAAAACCCAGTTATAACCATTTGTTGTATAAGGGGTTTTTCCATCACCAGGATTACTTGGACTTACCCATCTGTTTGCCATGTAATTTAAGTTTCGTTCTTTAGGCTCATTGTAGTTAACATCTCCATTAATTAATTCGCCACCTACAACCCCCTGAAGTGTAAAACTTAAATCGATATTTTTGAATGTAAACTTATTAGTGAAACCCCAAGTAAAATCAGGATAAGGATTACCTAAAATTGTTCTGTCGTTATTGTCCAGAATTCCGTCTCCATTTAAGTCAATAATTTTCAAACCACCTTCTTTCAATCCGTTGGTCAAAGTTGTTGTTAAACCAGAAGCAGTGATTTCCTCAATACTGTTCCAGATTCCATTAGTTTTAAATCCATAGAAACTGATTAAAGGTTGTCCAACAATAGCATAATTATTCAATCCATTTCGGCCATCGATAGTTGGCGAGATGATCATTGTTTTATCGCCAAGATTAGTGATTTGATTTTTAACATGAGCGATATTAAAATCAGAAGTCCAAGAGAAATTTTTGCTTTTAAGATTAACTGTAGATAATTCAACTTCAAATCCTTTGTTTTTTAAGCTTCCCACGTTTGCAATAACAGAGCTTGATCCTGAAATTAACATACTAGATTGTTCTAATAATAGTTTTTCAGTATTGGACTGATATACGTCGATGTTTAAGTTAAGCCTGCTTTTAAACATAGAAAGATCAAAACCGAAGTTAGATTGAAATGTTCTTTCCCATGTAATATCAGGATTATTATTAATGTTACTTGTATTGGCCAAACCAATAGAAACAGTTCCGTTTCCAGTACCGCTTACATAATTAGAAGGATTTAGGTAATATTGATACATAAAATCTCCAATACTGTTATTTCCTGTAGCTCCATAACTTGCTCTAAAAGCCATTCTGTTGATTACAGATACATCTGCCAAGAATTTTTCTTTAGAAATTACCCATCCTGCAGATACAGCAGGGAAACCTCCCCATTTATTGCCATCTCCAAATTTACTGCTGCCATCTGTTCTATAACTTCCCATTAGTAAATATTTGTCCTTATAGGCATAATTTACTCTGGTCAAAAAAGAAACAAGTCCAATTGAAACATCTGATTGAATAGGTTGTAATATAACTGTAGCATAGTTCAAGTTTTTGTTGTCATCACTAGGGAAAGTGGTTCCAGCAGTAACTAACGATTTTGTTCTGGTAGATTGTAATGAGAACCCCGCCAAAGCTCCAAATTCATGATTGCCTATACTTTTTTTATAGTTTAAAGTATTCTCTGTTAAGAAATCGAAATAATTTGCATTGGTATAAGTTGCATAATTTGGGTTTCCTATTCTGGCAGCATTTGCAGCACCAGATTGCACTCTTTGAGAATTTCTATAGTAAATGTTTTCTGTAGTTCTAAAATCCAATCCTTTTGCGATTTTATATTCTAAACCGGCACTTCCTTGAAAACGAAATTGATTGTTATTATCATCTTGCTCCAATAAAGCTCTCATCGGATTTGTATTGGATGTTGTAAACGGAACTGCATTAGCGGCAGTAGTATAAGCAACTCCGTTTGGATCAATACCAGTATACACTAAGTTTGCAAAATCTGACGCTTCTGCATAATTTCCAACAACAATTCCTCTTGACGGTTGCTGTCCATTTATAAAATCAGCTGTAGCTTGGGTATGATAAACAGGAATAAAACTTGGAAATCTCGTAAAATCAATGAAATTAATAGCCGGACGTTCCGTTTTTGTATTTGATGGATTCAAATTAATATTTAGCTTTAATTTTTCTGTCAATTGCAAATCAAATTTTGCTCTGAAGTTTAATTTTTCGAATTCACTTTTCAGCATTAAACCTTGATCATTTTGATAGCCGACTGATATAAAAAACTTATTCTTATTGCTTCCGCCAGAAACATTAAATTGCATATCTTGATAATAGGCTTTACGCAAGGCCTCTTTTTGATAATCGGTTCCTTGGCCTCCTAATAAATCTTTTTCGATTGAGTATTGCGCACGCCATTTATCTAAAGATGGTAAACTCGCTCCATAAGCAGTAGTCCACAAAGGATCGGCATTTCTCATCGCTTGTTCAGCGTATAATCTTTCTACATAATCTGTTGAACTCATGATATCATAAGTATCATAAGCTTGCTTAACACCTGCTGTACTTCTAAAATAATATTTCGTTTTACCTTCTTTACCACTTTTTGTTGTTACTAATATTACTCCATTAGCTCCTCTAGAACCATAAATTGCGGCAGAAGCTGCGTCTTTTAATACTTCCACAGATTCAACATCTGCGCTATTAAGAGCAGAGAAACCATCAGGCATTGGTTGTCCATCGACTACAAGAAGGGGGCCTGAACCTGCTTTTACGGAACTAATTCCACGAATGTTTATCTGTGTATCAGCACCAGCTTCAGATGAAATGCTTTGTACACGAACTCCAGCTATTTTTCCTTGAATAGCATTGTCTAATCTTGAAACGGGAGCATCTTCGAATTTATCGCTTTTCAATTTAGCAACAGAACCTGTAACACTGGAACGTTTTTGAGTTCCGTAACCAATCACCACTACATCATCAAGAACGTTTGCAAATTCAACTAATGTTACATTTATAGTTTTACTGTTTCCTACTGTAATCGTTTTGGTCGCAAATCCTATAAAAGAATATTTTATGATTGATTTTGAGTTTTTTACGTTAATAACATAAGAACCTTCAAAATCGGTTACTGTACTATTTTCTTCTGAAGTAATAGTAACTCCTGGTATCGACTGACCTGTATTATCAACAACTCTACCTGATATTTTTATTTTATCAGTTTGTGCATTGATAACACTTGAGAAGACCAAAAGTAAAATCAAAATCTTTTTTTTCATAATTTAAATTTTTGTTAGGTTTTGCATTCAAATAGTTTTTCGGTTAGTTTATTAATTGAGTTTTTATGTATTTCAAACTAAATAACCAAATTGGTTAACCAATTAATAAGGCAAACATAATTGTTTTTTTGGAAACAAAGAATAGTAAGTGCGTAAAAATCAAAAAAGAATGATAAAAAAATGGAATTCTTTTTTTATTAAGTTTTTATGTGATAAAAAAATAATAATTTATGTTTTTTTATAGTTTTTTTAAACTTTTTATAATGAAATATGAAAGCAACTATATCGTTATCGTTTTAGATTAGACAATACATTAATGAGCAGTTCAAAATCTTATATTTTGAAAGAAAGTTTTTTCTTGTTTTTATGTCGTTTTTTTTTATAATTTTAGCAAACCAATGTGGATAACCAAAAACTAATTTAAAAATAGTAATGATGAATTTAGAGGTTCTAAGCAAGAAAGACAGTAAAGAGGTTTTGAATACTATAATCGCAAAGATTAGGGATTATATGAATTATAAAAATTTGGAGCCTGGAGACAAACTCCCATCTGAACGTATGTTATCCGAGAAATTCGAAGTAAGCCGAAGCGCCGTTCGTGAAGCTATTCAAAAATTGGAGTTTTATGGTATTTTAAAATCGATTCCGCAAAGCGGTACTTTTGTTGCTGATATTGGACAGATTGCTATAAATGGTATTATCGAGGATATTTTAAAATTGCAGGAATCAGATTTTAAGTCTTTAGTAGAAACACGAATTTTATTAGAACTAAAAACAGTTCGTTTGGCCGCAACCCGTAGAACAGACGAGGATTTGGAAAGAATGAAAGCCGCTCTTGATGCCTATAATGAAAAAGCGTTGAATGGAAAAGATGCTGTGCAGGAAGATTTATTATTTCATTTGGCAATAGCAAAGGCGAGTGGTAACAGTACCATTAATACTTTAATGTTAATCATTACTCCTGAGATTATCACCAATTTTGAAAAGTATCATGTATGTGACGAAAATCAGGCTCAGAAAGGAATGAAGGAACATATGGAGATTTATAAAGCGATTGAAGAACAAAATCCGCAATTAGCCAAGCAGAAAATGAAAGAACATTTTAAAGCTTTATACGAGTATTGTTATAATATCTAATGTAAAATCGTAAGATAAAAACAGGCTGTCTCAAAAATTGAGACAGCCTGTTTTTTTTATGTTCCATCGGAACATCTCATCGGTAGATTGAATTTATTTATCCAGCGTGATTGTTTTTCCAATAATATTTACACGGCCAGTTTGAACAGCAGCAGAACCATCAGGTTGTTTTCCACCAATTGAAATAGTAAACCATCCCGGTTCAACAACGCGCTGTTTTTTCTTATTGATTAAGGATAATTGTCTCGGAGTTAGAATAAAATCAACTGTTTTGGTTTCGCCTTTTTTTAAATTAATGCGTTCAAAACCTTCTAATTGAATTATTGGACGAGGTGTTGACGCTTTTTCGTCTTTAAGATACAATTCAACAACTTCTTCGCCATCGCGATCTCCAACATTGGTTACATCAACAGATACTTTTAAGTCTTTAGCAGCTGATGCCGTTGATGGAAGTTGTAAATTGCTGTATTTGAATTGAGTATAACTCAAACCAAAACCAAACGGATATAATGGTTTCTTCTCAAAATAGCGATAAGTACGACCTTTCATATCATAGTTTTCAAAGGCAGGAAGTTGATCTACCGATTTATAATACGTAACAGGCAATCTTCCAGCAGGATTGTAATCGCCAAAAATAACATCAGCAATAGCATTTCCTCCTTGTTGCCCAGGATATCCTGCTGTTAATATCGCAGGAACATTGTCATTTGCCCAGTTGATAGAAAGTGCGCTTCCGTTAATTAGAACTAAAACAACTGGTTTTCCTGTAGCAACCAAAGCTTTCATTAATTCTTCTTGATTTGCTGGTAAATTTAGACTTGTACGGTCGCCACCTTCAAAACCATCTGCTTCGACTTTCATTTCTTCGCCTTCCAGACGTTCGTTTAATCCTAAAACTAAAACTACAGCATCTGCTTGATTAGCGGTTTCAACAGCTTCTTTCAAAACATCTTGCTGCGGTTCTGCCCATAAAAGCTGTGCTATGGCATCGCCGTAGAAGTTTTGATATTTTACTTCAATTTTATATTTCTTTCCAGCTTCCAATTCAATTTTCTGCGGACGAATCCTTGGATGATGATTGTTTTTTCCTCCCGTTGATTTCCCGGTTTCAATTTCTACAGTCATAAAAGGTTTTGCCCAGTCTGATATTTCATAAACTCCGGATTTTGGTACAGTAAGATAACCCGACCATTTTACGCTGTAATTCCCCATTTTCATTCTTGGATCAGGAGTATTAATGTCCCAGTGAAAATCTACATTATCATCATTACGGACAAAAAGAGGTTTTCCTTCCCATTTGCTGTTATCAAAATATTCGCCCATTAAACCTTGTTTTCCGTTTTCATTTTGAAAATAAACAGAGGGAATAACCGTCATTTCCGGAACACCTTTGGCAAGATCAGTTCCTTTTGCGTACAATACTTTAGCATTAGGTTCTATTTTATTCTGAATGCCTTTTAAAACCGTTACAGGATTACTTGGTACGCCACTGTAATTACCCCACAAAGATTGCACATCATCTGCATTTGGGCCAATTACTGCAATTGTCTTTATGTTCTTAGAAAGCGGTAAAGCATTATTTTGATTTTTTAGTAGAACTATACTTTTTTGTGAAGCTATTCGAGCCAGCCAGTCATTAGCGGCGTTATTGTTAACTGAAAACGGAATCTGTGCATAAGGAACAATTTCGTCCGGATCGAACATTCCCAATTTAAAACGAGCCGTAAAAAGGCGTTTTATTGTTAAATCGATATCGGCTTCCGAAAGCAGTTTGCGATCCAGAGCTTCTTTTAAAGATTTATAACTACTACCACATTCCAAATCTAAGCCTTCCTTTACGGCGAGAGCAGAAGCAGATGCCGCGTCATTTGTAATTTTATGATATTTCCATATATCTGTAACAGCGCCACAGTCTGAAACAATATAACCCTGAAAACCCCAGTCATTTCTAAGAATGTTAAACAAAAACGGACTAGCACTGCAAGATTCTCCTCTAAAACGGTTATAAGCTCCCATGACAGAATAAACGCTTCCATCTTTTACAAGAGTGCGGAATGCTGGTAAATACGTTTCATACAAATCAATATCGCTAACATTGGCATTGAACTCATGACGAGAAGGTTCTGGCCCGGAATGTACAGCATAATGTTTTGCAGTCGCTACTACTTTTAAATATTTTGGATCAGTTCCCTGAAGACCTTTTACATAATTAAGTCCCAATTGACCAGTTAAATACGGATCTTCGCCGTAAGTTTCATGCCCGCGTCCCCAGCGTGGATCACGAAAGATGTTAACATTTGGCGACCAAAATGTCAATCCCTGATAGATACCGTGTTGCCCTCGTCGAAGATATTCATGATGTTTGGCACGAGCTTCATCTGATATCGCATTGGCAACATCAAGTACTAATTGTTTGTCCCAAGAAGAGGCAATCGAAATAGATTGCGGAAAAACAGTTGCAAATCCTGCTCTTGCAACTCCATGTAAGGATTCATTCCACCAATTGTATTCTGGAATGCCGAGACGTTCAATTGCCGGCGCGGAATCCATCAGTTGACTGATTTTTTCTTCTACAGTCATTCGGGATACCAAATCATTCACGCGCTGTTCAATAGGTAAGTTAGGATTTTTAAAAGCAGGGTTTTCCTGTGCGAAAGTGGTTAATGTTGCGAAGTTTAACATTAACACTAATTTGTATACTTTTTTCATCAAATTATTTGGGTGTTTTTTGGTTTGATAGTTATTCTTTTTTTTACTGTGGTTTTTTCGTAAGTGTTTAGAACATTTGAAAGTACAAAATTAAATCTTAGTATTTTTCAGCTGAGTATTAATTGCTATTTAAAGGGTGTGGTAAAGCTTGGAGTCTATTTTTGTCAATTCCATAATATATAGAAAGGGAGATAAATTGCTAATTAAAGGTGGGCATTCTGCTATTTAAGCCCTCAGTTCTAGGTTAGGTAAAGAATTTTGATATTTTTGTTATTCCTGCCAAAATGAAAAACTTACCATGTTGAAACACACTTTACTCGTCTTTTTATTTTCTTTTTTCTGCACCAAAGCTATTGCTCAGCCTCAGGGCGTTTTGACTCATTTTTCGAATGATGGCAAGTTAAGCCAGTCAAGAGTTTTAGGAATTCAGCAGGATAAAAAAGGATTTATGTGGCTGGCGACTTTTAATGGTTTAATTCGTTATGACGGAAATACTTTTAGAAAGTTCAAAGTCGGACAAGATGATACTCCATTAAACATACAATCCAATCGTGTTTCCAAATTTATTTTTGATAACAATGGAAGAATATGGATTCAGTCAGAGAAAAATGATGTTTATTATTTTGATACCAATGAATTAAAATTTCATAATCCGATTGAAGGTAAATCAGATGAACTTGTTTTGGAGCAATTCAAAATTATGCGTTCGGGTAGAACCTGGTTATTTCCAAAGGATAAAAACTATATGATTGCATTTGAAAATAACAAGCAGATTAGGAAAGTCAATTTTGATAATGCTAAACATTTCGGAAAGATCATAGATGTATTGGAAGATAAATTAGGAACAACTTGGTTCTTGACAAACTCCGGAATTAGCAGATTATATAAAGGAAATAAACAGCCCGAATATTTCTTTACTAATGCATCTGAAGAAGCAACAAAAGCAAATTCGTTTAATATAGCTGTCGAAACTAAAGCTGATCTTTGGTTTGGAGGAGATCAGGGAAAATTTATCCGATACAATAAAAAATCAGCTACTTTCTTTGATTTGGATTTAGGAATTAAAGATGATATTCTACTGTTAAAAGAAATAGGCGATAGCAAAATTTTGATTGTAAAAAAGAATAGTGGTTTCTGTAATTACGATATTAAAACAGGGAAATTCAATAATTACAATAGCACTACACTAGTGGGTCTTCCGCAAGAAAGCATCAATTTTTTAGGACTTACAGATTCACGCCGATTTTGGTTTGATACCCCAAATTCAGGAATATTTATGTTTGATCTGATGACCGAAAACTTGAAGAAACTAGAAGTAGATCCCAGCGAACCTTCTGCGGCAGCGGGCAGACAAAAAAGTTTTCTGCTGACTTCTCCAAATGGAACCGTTTGGCTTCAGTCTGGTAAAGGTGCTTTTTCGTATTGGGATGAAAAACAGAACAGATTGTTTTCTGTTATCAGATGTATCAAAGAATCCAAAGAAACATTTTCAGATGTAATGCATACCGCTGCGTTTGATAAATTGGGAAATCTTTGGTTTTGTTCTCATAAACAAGGTTTAGATTTAATCGTTTTTAATAACAGTAATTTTCTAAAATTAAATTTAAGTGCGTCAGGAAATCATAAAAAGCACAATGTAAGAAGTTTGATGGAAGACCGAGAGAAAAATCTCTGGGTTGCCAGTCGTGACGAGAAAATTGAAATTTTTGATTCTCAAAAAAGAAGAATAGGAAATTTAGGATCTGATGGTACTTTGTCTCCAAACAGTCCAGGCTGGGGAGCAGATATTTACAGTATGATGCAGGATGCCAAAGGTCGAATATGGATTGGAACAAGAGGAAATGGTGTTTTTTGTCTGACCCCAAAACCGCTTTCTTTCAGTTTCAGCGTCAAACAATATAAATATGATAAAGACGATAAATACAGTATTAGTTGTGATGATATTTACAAAATCTTTCAGGCATCAAACGGGCAGATTTACCTTGCAACTTGGGGAGGCGGACTTAATTTGATTAAAGAATCTGCTGGCAAAGCGAATTTTATAAGTTACAGAAATGAACTGAAAAATTATCCAATAGGCAGAGCAGATAAAGTGCGTTCGGTTGTGGAGACCAAAGACCATAGAATTTTCTTTATTTCATCTTACCGATTATTTTCTATATCAGGAGAAAAGCTGTCAGCTGACAAAATGCAGTTTAAAGACCATTTTCAAGCTTCAGGAAATGATATTTTGGATATTATCGTGACTTCAAACGGTCGATTGGCATTATCAACAAACGGGAAAGGAATGATTCTGGTTGATGTCAATAAACAAGATCAGGTTAAAGCAAAAACATTTTGGAGCGAAAATTTCGGATTTCCATTAGAAGGTGTCGTGGGTATGGCGGAAGATAAATTTGAGAAAATATGGCTCATGGGTGATAATCAGATTGTACGTTTTGATCCTAATAATAACAGCAGTGAAACTTTTCCTGAATTAAAATCTATTATAGGAACCGAGATATTCTCAGAAGCAACCAAATGTAGATTATCCAATGGTGAAATCGCAGCAGGTTATTCTGATGGAGTAATTTATTTTAAACCAGATGCGATTAAACCTTCAAAATTCAAACCTTATTTAGCGATTTCTGGATTTTTGGTCAACAATAAAGAATTATTTGAGGTAAATCCTGAAACACCAAAAAATCCAGATCTTTTGAAAGAAGTTGTCTTAAAACACGATCAGAATTTTTTCAGAGTTCAGTTCTCAGCTTTAGATTATATCAAAAATGAAAATATTGTTTACCGATATAAACTGGAAGGAATCGATAAAGACTGGAATTATCTTAAAGGTGGTCAGTCGATTAATTATACCAATTTAGGAAGAGGAACTTATATCTTAATAGTATCTTCTACAAACGGACACAATTTATGGCTGGAAAACGAAAGACAGATTAAAATAACGATTAAGCCTTCTATTTGGGGAACTTATTTCGCTTATTTCTGCTATTTGGTATTGGCTGTAGGTTTGTTTTTATTAGTGAGACGCGCGATTTCAACAATCTTAAAATTGCGAAATGATGTACGGGTAGAAAAAGAAGTTAGTGCTTTAAAGCTTAATTTTTTTACTGATATTTCACATGAAATCCGTACACCGCTTACGATGATTACTGCTCCTTTAGAAGTGATGCTTTCTGATAATAAGTTGAATGAATCGGCAAAATCACAACTTAAAATTATTGAAAAATACAGTAATAAATTATTGAATTTAGTCAATCAGATTCTGGATTTTAGAAGAATGCAGGATAGAAAGTTAGAAGTTCGTGAAATTGATTTAGGTGAATTTGTTACGGAAGTTTGTGAAGGTTTTACAGAAGTCAGCCTGCGCCGAAATATACAGCTGAAAGTGAGTATTGGCGAGAGCAAACCACATATTTGGGCAGATCCTGATAGTCTGGATAAAATTTTGGTCAATCTGCTTTCCAATGCTTTTAAATATTGTAAAAAGGGAAATGTTATTGAAGTAAAAGTAGAAGAAACAGAGAAGAATGTCTGCTTAAAAGTGATTGATAACGGCCCTGGAATTAGTGCTGTAGTTCAGAAGAAACTATTTGTCCGTTTTTCTAATTATAACGAAAACCCTTTTAATCCAAGTACAGGAATCGGACTTTCTATTGTAAAAGATTCAGTAGAAAAACACGGAGCGGAAATTTCAGTTGAAACCAAATTAGGAAAAGGAAGCAGTTTTGAAATTAATTTCCAAAAAGGCTATGATCATTTTTCTGATGATGTAGAAATTCATTTTGATGAAACAGAGGAACATTTTATAGAAGATATTCAACCAAATGAAATAGTAACTGAAGAATTGGTTACAGAAGAAATAAGAGAAAAACCAGTTGGTTTAATAGTAGAAGATGATCCCGAATTGAGAAACTTTATTCTTTCTATTTTAAAAGAGGATTATACGATTTACACCGCTGAAAATGGAGAAGAAGGCCATGTAAAAGCTGAAGAATTATCGCCGGATTTTATAATCAGTGATATTATGATGCCTGAAATGGACGGAATCGAAATGCTTAAAATTATTCGAAACAACTTTGCAATCAGTCATGTTCCGGTTATTCTGTTAAGTGCAAAAACAGCGATTGAAAGTAAATTAGCCGGAATGGAATATGGTGCAGATGATTATATTACAAAGCCTTTTAATGTGAGTTTCTTAAAAGCAAGAGTAAAGAATGTTTTGGAACAGCGCATTCGTTTACAGCAGTTGTATTCAACAGGAAGTATTGCGCAAATTGCAAAAGAAGAGCCTTTACAGATTTCAGATAAAGACAATAAGTTTATGCTGAAAGTGATAGAGCTTGTAAAAGAAAACATTTCTAAAACTGATTTTTCTGTAGATGAATTAGGAAAATTAATGTGCATGTCACGGGCCAGTTTCTTTAATAAATTGAAAGATGTTACAGGAGTTTCTCCGGTTGTTTTTATAAGAGACATGAAATTGAATGAGGCGGCGAATCTTCTGAAAAATGAAGATTTATTAATTAAAGAAGTCTGCTTTGAAGTCGGTTTCAGTGATTTGAAGTATTTCGGAAAATGTTTTAAATCAAAATACAATTATACTCCTGCAGAATATCGACGACAATTTCGCTGAAAATAGTGTGATAAAATTTAAACACATAGAAACATAGAATTTTCCGCTAGATTGATTAAGTATATAAAAAAATGACAAATCATTTAACACATAGATCTATGTGTATTGATGAAAGTGAAACGCCTTTTTTAGACAAAGAAAATCTATGTTTCTATGTGTTTAAAAATTGATTTTTGAACTCGTTACTTGTAGTAACGAGTTTTTTTATTTTTAAGAGTTTCTTTGTTGTGATATGTGTTTTTATTTGTGAATATTTTTTTACATAAAATAAAAAATCGCATTTATAATTAATAAAAACATATGTTTTTAAGGTGAAATAGCGATTTAACCCTTTTCGAAAAGCAAAATTTACCCCTCATTACAATACGCTATATCTAGTTTTGCTTCATAATCGGAAATGATTTTACTAACTAACCTTAAAACCAAAATTATGAACCAAACCAAATTTTTAACTCAACTCTCAAAACCAAAATCTACAAACTGTAGTTATAGAAAGTTCGAAAAGCAAAATAGTAGTCATCTTTAAATTTTGCTGTTATGAAAATCATGAAACAATTAATATTTGGAGCAGGAGTATTGCTTTCAATATTAAGTTCTTGTTCAAGTGACGATTTTAAATACGAAAGCTCTACAGTAAAACTATTAGATTTTCAATTAAATGATGTGCCCTGGAACCTGAATGTCGGAATTTCTACAAGACCGCTTTTTGTGTACAAAGACAACGGAGAGTATTTTGCCAACTACAGTTCACTTTATCCTTTTTCTTTAGATGATGGAAAATACAAATTTGTAGCCTCAGATTATCCGGAACAGATGATTCCGTCTCCAACAAATCTGAATGACCTTATTGTGCCACAACCGGCATTAGCCAATCAGCATGTGAATCTTTCGGACGCGATGCCTTATGCTTCGCCTTTTGATCAACCGCTTACATTGAATATTAAGACTAGAACAGGAATACTTCGTTTAAAATCTTTGGATGTAAATGCGGATAGAAGTTATACGACTATTAAAACTACCATTTCCATAAAACGAAGCGGTTATAAAGTTATAGACGGTACTTATATCAACGAAGACATGTTTGTAACCAGAAGCAAAGCTACAACCAGTGGTGGCGTTAATTATGCAGAAGATTTTATTCTGTTTCAAACGGGTGATCCTGCAAATAATGTCCGTATTAAAATCGAATGTTTAGATCAAAATCAGCAGATCGTCAAAACAAAAGAGATCGAAGGAACTTTTGCCATTGAAGCGAGTAAAGTTACAAATGCTGATTTCTATTTGAACGCACTTTAAAATGCTGCTTTCTAAAATACATGCAAAATATAATTAGCCTCTTTGATGGATTTCATAAAGGCAGGAACATGCAGTACGGTGTATTGGCATAGTAACTTCTTGCTGTTCCTTAACAAATCCAATAATTGGCTTTTAAAATAATTAAAGAAATATTCTAGTTATGAAGATGAAAAAATATATCTGGAGCATTTTAGCGGTCTTATGTTTGACATTTGGTGCTTATGCTCAGAAGCGCGTTACTGTGAGCGGTACAGTAAGGGATAATATGGGACTTATACCAGGTGCAACTATTATTGTAAAAAATGAAAATGCCAATACTGTTACCGATTTTGACGGTAAATTCAGTATTGCTGTTAATGACCCGGCAACAGCAGTTTTGATTGTCAAATTTATTGGTTTAACCGATGAGACGGTAGCCGTAAAAGGACGTACTTCCGGAATTACGGTTCAAATGAAAGAATCGAACAGTGAATTGAATGAAGTAGTAGTTATTGGTTACGGTACTCAAAAACGTAAAAACTTAACAGGAGCCGTTGCCAGTATAAAAGGAACGGAACTGGCAAAAGTGCCAACAGCAAACGTAGCCGAAGCTTTGACAGGAAGACTTCCTGGGGTTCAGGTTACTACTGTTGACGGTTCGCCTGGAGCAGAGGTGAAAATTAGAATTCGTGGAGGAGGATCTATTACAGAAGATAATTCACCATTAATTTTAGTAGATGGATTTGAAGTTGCCAATTTAAATGATATTCCACCAACTGATATTGAATCGGTAGAAGTTTTAAAAGACGCGGCGTCAACAGCGGTTTACGGTGCGCGAGGAGCAAACGGAGTTATTATAGTTACCACTAAAGTGCCAAAAGCAGGAAAAGTTCAGGTAAACATTCATAATTATACGCAAATTAAAACGCTTGCCAATCATTTGGATGTAATGGATCCATATGAATTTGTGATGTTGCAGTATGAGAATGCGCGTAAAGGAAGTTCTAATCCAACCGGATTTTATAATCAATATGGAAAAGCTAACGAATTATATATTTATAAAGGAAATAAAGGTATCGATTGGCAAGATGAAATTTTCGGAAGCAACCCAATTGCCAGATATACAGATATTAATGTGAACGGAGGAAGCGAAAAAACAAAATTCAAATTCACGTTTGTAAATCAGGATCAGCCAGGAGCTTTGGTAGGAACTGGAATGCGTCAGAATTATGTTTACCTGATTATGAATACCAAGCTGACGGATAACCTTTTGTTTGAATATCAAACGCGTTTAACCAATCAGACTATTGACGGTTCTGGTACAGATGGCGTGAGTCTGCTTAGAGCTTTACGTGAAGCGCCAACAGGAGGTTTGGAAGATTATATGACTTTACCGGATGACAACACCTATTTTGATCCGGAAGATTATCAAACAAAACCTCGTTTTAACCCATTAGAAGAAGCAGAAAAAAATTACCGTAAACGTATTACGAGAATCTTCAATACACAAGGAGCCTTGACTTGGACAATCCAAAAAGGACTGACATTACGTTCTTCATTTGGTTACGAATACAAATATGCAGAAGACGGACGTTTCTGGGGAACCGATACGCGTACTGCAACCGATAATAACAATCTTCCTGTAGTATATTGGTCGATGACACAATCGCCACGCTGGCAGTTGAATAACGTATTGAACTACGGATTCAAATTAAAAGAGCGTCACGATTTTCAGTTAATGATCGGACAGGAGATAAAAGATCAGGAATCTAAGGCTAAATTTTACCGTTCCCGTTATTTTCCTGATGATATTTCGGGCCCAAAAGCTTTAGATAACTTGGCATTAGGAACTCCTTTTGATAACGGTTCATTGGCTGAATCTCCAAACAGAATTGCTTCCTTTTTTGGAAGAGCCAATTACGGTTACGATGATCGTTACTTATTTACATTCACGGTTCGTACCGACGGTTCTACAAAATTCGGCCCTGATAATAGATGGGGCGTTTTCCCTGCGGGAGCTTTTGCGTGGAGAATTTCAAACGAAAGTTTCTTAAAAGAGAGTCAGACGGTTTCTAATCTTAAACTTCGTTTGAGTTATGGAGCTTCAGGAAATGACAGAATCAAAGCCGATTTGTATGCGAAATATTATGGTGTTTCAAGAGATCGTTCTATAGGTTGGGGCGAAGAAAATCAATATTACTATAATTTTTACAACAGTCAGTATCTGAACAATCCAAACGTAAAATGGGAAACAACTTATACGGCAAACGCAGGTCTTGATTTTGGTTTCTTCAAAGAAAGACTAACCGGAACACTTGATTTCTATTATAATAAAGTAAAAGATTTATTGGTGCCTTCTGATATCGCATCAGTTTCTGGTTTTACCAAAATGATGACGAATGTTGGACAGACTTCTAATAAAGGAGTTGAATTGGCGCTTAATGGAAGTGTAATTAGAAAAAAAGACTTTCAGGTTGACCTGACTTTTAACATTGGTTACAACAAAAATAAAATTGACAAACTGGCAAGCGGAGAACAGGAATGGATTTTAAGTTCGGGCTGGGCAGGAACGCAGTTATTAAATGACGATGATTACCGTGCGTATGTAGGCGGAACAAAAGGTTTGATTTACGGTTTCGTAAATGACGGATTCTATACAATGGATGATTTCGAATCTTTTGATGCTGTAACCAGAGTGTGGAAATTAAAAGAAGGTGTAGCCAATTCGAAAAACCTTTCAGGAGAACCGGTTCCGGGAAATGCTAAGTTTAAAAAATTAACTCCTGTTGACCCTTCTGATCCAAATAGTTATGTAATTGGGGACAAAGACAGAAAAGTGATTGGAGATACAAATCCTGATTTTTCTGGTGGATTTGGTGTTAATGCAGTTTGGAAGAACTTCGATTTAACAGCATTCTTCAATTTCATGTATGGTTTTGATGTGTACAACGCCAACAAGATTATGATGACCTCTTTCTACTCCAATAACCAAAACAACTTTGGAATGGAAGTAGGACTGGATAAACGCTGGAGAAATTATGACGACATGGGGAATGATCTTCGTTATTCTCCAGAATTATTAGCAAAACAAAACGAAAATGCTACGATGTGGAATCCGGTAAGTATTGGTCGTCCTATTGCGATGTCTTATGCTGTTGAAGATGGTTCTTTCTTAAGATTAAATACGCTGAGTATTGGTTACACAATCCCAAAACAGCAAAGTAAAGCAATTGGTCTAAGCAGAGTAAGATTGTATGCGACAGGAAGTAACTTGTTTGTTTGGACGAATTATTCAGGATACGATCCAGATATCAATTTAGAAACTGGTCTTACACCAAATATAGATTACAACGCTTATCCAAGAACGCGTAACTACGCTTTTGGAGTACAGCTGTCATTTTAATTAAACGAATTAAATCACAAAATGATGAAAAATATAGTATTAAGTTTTCTGTTAATCTTTGCACTGACTTTTACAGCGTGTGAAGAGTACTTAGATGTACAGCCCGGATCAGGTTTTACTCAGGCAGAAGTTTTTAAATCAGAAAAAGACATACAGTCTGCTGTTGCAGGAGTTTATACCCTGATGCTTGCAGAAGATGCCTATTCCAACCGTGTTGCTTTTGTTTTTAATACCAATACCGATGTTGAAATGGCTGGTGTTGGAACCAATACAGTAAACGGAAACGGTTCTGATATTGCCTGTTATGATCCAAAACCCTATTGGACAACTTTAAACTCAACCTGGAGCGCCATGTACAAAATTATCAATATGGCGAATGATGTTATTGAAGGAATTGAAAGCTCGGATTTATACAAAACAGATCCAAAAACGCAACCTTCTAATGTAATGCAGATGTACGGTGAAGTTAAAACTATTCGTGCGATGGTTTATTTGGATATGATTCGTATCTGGGGAGATGTTGTTTTTAGAACTAAATCTTCAACAGGAGATGAGAATTTTGCTGTGGGAGTTACCGACAGAAATACCATTTTAGAATTCCTTATTGACGATTTAAAATCAGTTGAACCTTTAATGAAAAATGCCAGCGAATTAGATTATGGCGTAGAACGTGCTTCAAGAAGTTTCAATCAGGGATTAATTGGTTTATTGGCTCTAACTCGCGGTGGATGGACACTTCGCCCGGACGAAAATAATCCAGCGAACATCGGCAACATGGAAAGAGGAAAAAACTATGAGCAATATTATGACATTGCTATTCAATATTTAGATAAAGTAATTCAGGGCAAACAACACGATTTGAAATTAGGTTTCAGAGAATTCTGGATCAAACAAAACAATTGGGAAACTCCGGTTAATGATGATGTGATGTTCTCTATCGCCATGTTGAAAAACTCTTCTGGTGAATACGGTTATTTTGCAGGAATTCCTATTGCGTCTGGAAATCATCCTTATGGATCAGCTTCTGGAAATCTAAGTTTATGCGGTGAATATCTTTTTTCATTTGATAATAAAGATTTAAGGAGAGATGTTACTTGTGCTCCTTATGGTTACGATTTAAATTTAAATCAGGAAATGCGTTTGGGCATAGCTCGTTTGGCTGTTGGAAAATGGTCTAAACTATACATGACCAGTCCTTTAGGAGGTACTAGTGAAAAAGGAACTGGAGTAAATTATTCCTGGATGCGTTTTGCAGATGTATTATTAATGTATGCTGAAGCTGTAAACGAACGTTTTGGTCCACGCGAAGATGCCAAAGAATGTCTAAGACGTGTAAGAAGGAGAGCTTTCGCACAAGCCGATTGGGGAGCTAAAGTAGATAATTATGTAAACGCTCAATCTTCGCCAGAATTATTCTTTAAAGCAATTATGGACGAACGTAAATGGGAGTTTGGAGGAGAAAGCAAACGTAAATTCGATTTAGCACGCTGGAATAAATACAGTGAAGTGGTTTACAACCAATATTACAAATTATTCAACTGGGGACGTGTAGCAAACGGAGCGTATGTTCCGGGAATCGATCAGGTTCCGGGCAATGTCTACTATAAATTGGTTACGGATCCTGCTAACTCAAGCAGAAAAATTCTGGATATACAGGGAATTAATCAAATTCTGACGGCAAATCCGGCTGGTTATACTGTGCATCCGTTCGCGATAAGCTGGTATTCCTTAAATAATGATACGGCGAGTTACGAACCGATAAACGAAATCAAATGGAGTTTTAGAGGATTTATAAATTATAATAACTCGTCATCGGTTTCACCAAATAATCCGTTACGTTATTTATGTCCTTATCCATCAAAGGTGATTACAGATCATCGCGGAGCCATTCAAAATTATTATGGTTTTAATTTTTAATTGAATCAATCATGAAAAATTCAAAAAAACTAATTTATATTTTATCCCTTATCGGATTAATTGTTTTTGGAGAAATACTTAAGTCCTGCGACAATGACGAATTTCGCTATAAACCTGTGGAAGATTTATTTCAGCCAAAATTTGTTCTTACAGCACCTTTGGTAAAAAGCAACTCCATTGCTGTGGTTTGGTACAAAGTAAACGACGCGGCCTCTTATACAATAGAATTGCATTTGGACAACTATTACAAAAGTTTGTACAAATCATATACCACAACAGACACACAGATTTTAATGGATGATATTCCGTATAAAACCCAGTTTTATATCAGAGTACGATCAAATCATGTAAACGGAGCACACAATTCACAATGGGCTTATACAAACGCCCTGACAGAAGATCGTCCGCCATTTGATCCTATTTTAAATGCTGTAGAAAGAGTCAATATTACCGAAACTGATGTTACAGTAACCTGGGCAGTTTCTTCTAAAAATCCTGTAGACAGTATTTCGGTACAGCCGGCACAGTCATTAGAACTTCCTGCTATCGGACGAAAATTAACTGCGGATGAAATATCTAAAGGAGAAGCAACAGTTACCGGTTTAGAAAAGAATACTTTATATAACTTAAACATTTTCGATAATATTAAGCCTAGACGTTATGATAAACCATACAATCAGGTTTCTTTCCGTTCTGCAGGGCCTTCAGCTTCTACTATTATTGTAGCAAAAGGAATGGATCTAGATGCTTTATTGAGAACCAATAATGACGATCCAACTATTCCGGAAGGAACAGAATATTTCCTTGAAGCAGGTTCCTTGTTTAAAATTACTCCGTTTACTATCTCAAAAGGATTTAAACTGACTGGAGGAACGCAGGGAGAACGCCCTCAGATTGAAATGAACGGAAACTGGAATATTGCCGAAGGTTCTTATTTGTCTTCTCTTGCTTTTGAGAATATCCGTTTCTATCAAACTATCGATGCGAGTTATTTCTTTAACAGTGGAACAGCCTGGAAAATTGATGAGATTACTTTCTATAACTGTGTTTTCAATTACTTTAAACGTGGTTTCTGGAGACATCAGGGGAATGGTAAATACAAAGAAATCGGAAACTTTGATATGAGTTATTGCACATTCGATCAGGTTGGAGGACATACAGGGCCTTACGGAACATTTGCCTTTGGTTCTGCCGGAGCTGATAATGTGAAAAAAGCGGTTTTCTCAAACTGTACGTTTATGAGAGATTATTATCAGACAACAGATCAAAACCGAAACTTTAAAAACCTTTGGGATTACGGTACATCGGCTTATCCAATTCATTTGGAATATCAAAATATTACGATTTACGATTACGCTTATAACAGAGCATTAATTAATATTCCGTCTGCTGTCGGATCTACGTTGATCTTCAAAAATGTATTGTTAGCTTCTGCCTGCGGTAAAGTGATTCAGGCGATTGGAGCCAATACAACTTCTACATACGGTAATAATTATACAACAACAAATTATCTATTAGGAGCTTCTGCTATACAGGGAACCGAATTAGGAGTCAGCGCACAGAATTTATTTGTCGATCCGGCAAATGGAAATCTGATGATTAAAGATTCTAATTCTCCAATTGTGACCAATAGAGTAGGAGATACAAGATGGTTACCATAAATTTTGTTAATTAAGTTAAGTGGTTTCAGTACTCAGGAAGTATCCTTGTGGTTGGGGATACTTCTATGTACTGATTTTTTGCCTCGGGAACAAAAGTTGTGCGGATTATGATTGGTTTAGAGTAGAAGAAAATTAAAGAATTATGACACATAAAATAAAATATTGCCTTCTCGTTTTGTTGGTTCATCTGGTTTCGTTTGGTCAATCCCAAATAACACCGATTGAATGGGCTAAGAAAATGGCAGATTCTGATCAAAAAAGAGTTCCAAATCCGGTTTATCTGGATGGCGTGAAATTTCCAAAATGGAATTATACCAATGGTTTGGTAACGCTTGCCAATCAGCAGTTATATGATTATACCAAAGAACAGAAATATTGGGATTACGGACTTTCGTATGCCGAACAGCTTATTGATAAAGACGGAAAAATTGGCGGAGGTTACGAACTCGATAAATACAGTTTGGATTTAATCAATTCAGGCAAAATACTTTTTGAGATTTATACTAAAACCAAAGACGAGCGCTATAAAATAGCAATGGACATGCTTCACAAACAGTTCGAAGGACATCCAAGAAATTCAGATGGTGGTTATTGGCACAAGAAAAGTTATCCGTGGCAAATGTGGCTTGACGGTGTTTATATGGCAGATCCTTTTTCGGCACAATATGGTTCAGTTTTTAATGATCCGAAAGCGATTGATGATGCCATTTTGCAGGCAGAATTAATTCAGAAACATACTTATGAACCTAAAACAGGTTTAAACTTTCATGGTTATGATGAAAAGAAAGTTCAGTTTTGGGCGAATAAAAAAACAGGAACTTCTTCGCATGTTTGGGGACGTGCGCAAGGTTGGTACTGTATGGCATTGGTCGATATTTTAGATTTTGTTCCTGAGAATCATCCAAAACGAAAAGACTTAATAAAAATTCTGCAAAAAGTTTATGGAGCTGTTCTAAAAGCTCAGGATAAGAAAACAGGAGTTTGGTGGCAGGTTATGGATCAGCCAGGAAGAACTGGAAATTATCTGGAATCAACCTGTTCTGCCATGTTTGTGTATGCTTTCGCAAAAGCGTATAACAAAGGGTATGTAGGAGAAAAATTTCTGAAGTCGGCTAGAATTGGTTTTAACGGAATTCAGAAAGAGTTCATCAAAGAAAACCCTGACGGAACTATTTCTATAACGAAATGCTGTGCCGTAGCCGGATTAGGCGGAAAAAATCCTAAAGACCGTGACGGCTCATTTGAATATTATATTTCGGAACCCATCAGAGATGATGATGCAAAAGCAGTTGGCCCTTTCATTATGGCAGGTATCGAATTGCAAAAAGTTTTAGACAAAAAATAATGTTTCCCAAAACAAATTGGTTATGATAAAAATTAAAAAAACGGCACTTATCGGAATGGCATTATGTACTCTGTTTTCCTGTACGAATAGTAAAGTGACATCGGTTAAAACAAGTTCAGAAAACAGACAAAATCTGGCATCTTTAAAAATTCCTTTTAAAATGCCCGAAATTCAAATTCCGACTTTTAAAAATGATACTTTAAATATTGTTGATTTTGGCGCAGTTCCAAATACTGAAGCATTGTGTACCAAAGCCATTAACGATGCAATCAGCAAATGTTCTGAATCTGGAGGAGGCGTTGTTTTAATTCCGGCTGGTTTATGGACAACAGGGCCAATAAAAATGAAAAGTAATGTAAATCTCCATACGCAAAATGGCGCTTTTATTTCTTTTACAAGCGATTTAAAACAATACAAACTGATTGAATCTTATTTTGAAGGCAGTAAAGTCATTAGTTGTGAATCGCCGATTATGGGAATCGATTTAGAAAATATAGCCATTACAGGCGAAGGAATTTTTGATGGAAACGGCGCTAAATGGAGACCGGTTAAAATTGGAAAAATGACTGCCGGACAATGGGATGAACTGGTAAAATCGGGTGGTGTTTTATCCAAAGACGGTAAAATCTGGTATCCGTCAAAAGGAGCTTATTTGGGGAATGAAGAAAAAGATAAACTGCCTAAAAAACAGACAGTAGAAAATATGGAGCCTTATAAAGAAGCACTTCGTCCGGTTATGGTCAATTTTGTAAATTGTAAAAAACTGCTTTTAGACGGCGTTACGTTTCAAAATTCTCCTGCATGGAATGTCAATCCGTTAATGTGCGAACATCTTACTTTACGCAACTTAACGATTAGAAATCCGTGGTATTCTCAGAATGGCGATGGATTGGATTTAGAATCCTGCCGAATCGGATCGGTAACCAATTGCCGTTTTGATGTTGGAGACGATGCAATTTGCATTAAATCAGGAAAAGACAAAGAAGGCAGAGACCGTGGAAAACCAACTGAATTCTTCGTCATTACCGATTGTGTAGTGTATCACGCACACGGCGGTTTTACGATTGGAAGTGAAATGTCGGGAGGAGTTAAAAATATTTATGCCAAAAACCTAACGTTTAACGGAACAGACTGCGGACTTCGTTTTAAATCTGTTCGAGGACGTGGCGGAGTTGTTGAAAATATTTGGATGGAAGATATCCGAATGAACAATATTCCAACAGATGCCATCAATTTCAACTTGTATTATTTCGGAAAATCACTGACAGAGGATAAAGAGACAGGAGAAGTAGCAGTGGCAAAAGAACCAGTTTCTGAAGAAACGCCTGCATTTAAGAATATGTACTTCAAAAACATTTATGTAAACGGAGCCTCTCAGGCAATGAAAATTATGGGAATTCCGGAAATGCCTGTTGCAAATATTCAGTTCGAGAATATGATTATTCGCGCAGATGTTGGTATTCAAATGAATTATACCAGTAAAATCGACTTTAAAGGTTTGGATTTAAGACTAGATAAACCTGGAATTGCTGTGAGTTTTTCAAACAGTCAAAACGTAAATATTGAAGGCTTTAAATCAACAGGCGAAAACCAAATGTTCTGGGTTGGTGGAACTGCCACAAAAGACATCACATTAAATAGCGAAGGCAAGAAAATGGTATGGGATAAAGACGTAAAAGTCTTAGAAGCGGTTAAAAATGAAGTGAAAATTAATTAAGCTGAATAATCTTAAACAAATAGAAACATAGACTTTTAGTGCAATAAAGAATGCAAGAGAGAAACATATTTCTTTCACATAGCCAACTATGTGCATTTAAATAAGTGAAACGCCTTTTTCAAGGTTGCAAAATCTATGTTTCTATGTGTTTTAAATATTTTCAAAAGAGTAATAATCAAGAATAGCAAAATGATGATTTTAAACTTTTTAGCGACGGTAGTTTTCTTTGTCAATTTTTCTTTAAATGGAAATTCTAACGAAATTCAGTATAAAGAAAAGACAGACGATGTAAAATCTAAATATGATATTGTCGTAGATGTCAATGGAACTGGAAATTTCAAAACCGTTCAGGAAGCATTTAATTCAGTTCCTTCATTGAAAACAACTGAAACCAAAATCTTCGTAAAAAACGGCATTTACAAAGAAAAGTTAGAATTGCCTTTAGATAAAAACAACATTACTATAATTGGAGAAAGCAAAGAAAAAGTAATTCTGACTTATGATGATTATGCTTCCAAGTCAAATGGAGCAGGCGGGACAATTGGAACTTCCGGTTCAGCTAGTTTTGTTATTACCGGAAATGATTTTAAAGCCCAGAATATCACTTTTGAAAATGCATCAGGGCCAGTTGGACAAGCCGTTGCAGTTCGAATTGATGGAGATCGAGTGATTTTTGATAACTGTAAATTCTTAGGTTTTCAGGATACTTTATATCCAAGAGAAAGTAACAGCAGACAATACTATAAGAATTGTTATATCGAAGGAACAACCGATTTTATTTTCGGAGGTTCGACAGTGATATTTGATCAATGCGAAATCTTCGCTAAAAAAGGAGGTTCTTATATCACGGCCGCAAACACACCAGAATCAAACCCATACGGATTTGTATTTCTAAACTGTAAGCTAACAACGAATTCGGGAGATAGTTCTTATTTCTTAGGAAGACCCTGGAGAAATTATGCCCGAACGGTATTTATAAAATGCGAAATGGGTTCACACATAAAACCTTTGGGTTGGCATAATTGGGGAAAACATGAAGCTGAGAAAACAGCTTTTTATGCCGAATATCAATCCACAGGAAAAGGAGCAAATACAGAAGCGAGAGTAAGCTGGTCGCATCAGCTTTCATCGGAACAATTCAAAAAGGATTATGCAATAAAAGCGATTTTTAAAGATTGGAAACCGAATTGAGTTTTTTACCATTAAGAGATTAAGGTAATTAAGTTTTAACACAAAGCTTAATTTTCTTCTTACCATTAAGAAATTAAGTTAATTAAGGTTTAGCACAAAGCTTAGCTTGACTCTCTAAATATCTTAATGGTACAACAACTAGAGTGCTTAATTTTCTTCTTACCATTAAGAGATTAAGCCAGTTAAGGTTTAACACAAAGCTTAGCTTAACTCTCTTAATATCTTAATGGTAAAAAAAAGCGTAACGATATTTAATTAATAGAAATGATAATAATTCAAAACAGAAAATTAAAAGCAGTATTTATTGGGGTTTTCATCTTATTGTTTCAAAAGATGGATGCACAGTATTTGAAGGGAATTACTCAAGTCAGAGATACTTCCTTCAATAATAAAAGTGCTTTCAAAAAGACATTAAAATATTTCCCAAATACCGCTTTGGTTCCCGAAATGCATTTTGATTTTGTGGAGCAGAAAAATAATATTGTGTATCAGAGTTACGGAAAACGTAAAATGAAACTTGATGTTTTTTTCAATAAAAATAAAAAAGAAAAACAAACAGCGATTATCATTATTCATGGTGGCGGATGGCGTTCGGGCAGTAAAGAACAGCATCATCAAATGGCGCAGAAACTGGCCAGTTTAGGCTACGTCTGTTTTACACCGGAATACCGACTTTCGACAGAAGCTCTTTTTCCTGCGGGAGTTTATGACATAAAAGCTTCAATTCGTTGGGTAAGGGAAAATGCTTCGAAATACAATGTTGATCCTAACAGAATTGTTTCTTTAGGATTTTCAGCTGGAGGAGAATTAGCCGTTTTTATGGGCGTAACAGGAAATATGCCTTTATTTGAAGGAATGACAACCAATTCAGATTCGAAATCTCAGATCAATGCCATAGTGGATATTGACGGCACATTATCGTTTGTACATCCAGAAAGTAGTGAAGGCAATGATGAAAAAAACATTTCGGCAGGAACCTATTGGTTTGGATATTCCAGAAAAGAAAATCCGAAACTTTGGGAAACGGCTTCTCCTTTGAGTTATGCAGGTAAAGCAACTCCGCCCACATTATTCATCAATAGTTCAATTCCAAGAATGCATGCAGGACGAGACGATTTCAGAAAGATTTTGACTGAAAACGGAATCTATTCAGAAGTGCATGAGTTTGAAAATTCTCCCCATTCATTCTGTCTTTTCAATCCTTGGTTTGATCCGACTATTCAATACATCGATACATTTTTAACGAAAGTTTTTAAATAAAATAATTATGAAATCAAGATTCATTATTTCCATTCTCTGTATGACTTTAGCCTTTGCTATTATGTCTTTTATAAAACCAAAATCGAGAACCACAGTTTACTTAAT
This sequence comes from Flavobacterium panacagri, assembly GCF_030378165.1. Taxonomy (NCBI): domain Bacteria; kingdom Pseudomonadati; phylum Bacteroidota; class Flavobacteriia; order Flavobacteriales; family Flavobacteriaceae; genus Flavobacterium; species Flavobacterium panacagri. The sequence goes on along the minus strand of NZ_CP119766.1, from coordinate 4,249,388 downwards.
TGGCGATTCGACCGTGGCTGATTATGCCAACAATTACGAAGAAGGAAAAGATTATATGAAAACCCGTTATCCTGTTACAGGCTGGGGACAAGTGTTTCAGCAGTTTTTGGTAAAAGACAGTCTAAAGAAAATCGATAAACTAATTAAAACCGATAGCGCTTTTGTAGATGACAGGGCAAGAGGCGGTAGAAGCACGCGTACATTTTTCCAGGAAGGAAGATGGCGTTCGGTTTATGAAAATCTTAAAAAAGGGGATTTAGTTCTAATGCAATTCGGTCATAACGATGGCGCTGAAGACAAAACAGAACGATACGTAAACATAGAAGGCTATAAAGAATTTCTAAGACTTTTTATAGAACAGACCAGAGCGAAAGGAGCTAAACCAATCCTGTTAACTCCGGTTGCCAGAAACTTTCCATGGAAGGAAGGAAAACTTCAAAATGTTCATGGTTTATATCCTGACGCGGTAAAAGAAATAGCCAAAGAACTAAACGTACCGCTAATTGATTTAAACCAAAAATCAATGGATTTTTTTACTAAGAAAGGTCAGCCTTATGTAAGTGAAAACTATTTTATGAATTTCCCAGCCGGCTTGTATGAAGCTTATCCGAACGGACAGAAAGACAATACGCATTTTCAGACTAAAGGCGCTGTAGAAGTAGCCAGATTAGTTTTTGAAGGAATGAAAGAATTAAATTAAAAACACACTTTGCGCAAATTGGAACACAGATGAAACAGATTCGTTATAACGAAAACACGGATTTACACTGATCTTTTAAATATTTTATAAATCCGTTTTTGTCAGCGTTTTTGCGATAGCAAATCCGTTTCATCCGCGTCAAAATATAGTTACAGCTTACATTTTAAAATTTTTATAAAACCGTCAAAAGAGTGTGAAGATAAAAAGTCCTTTTGACAACTATTTACTAACTAAAACCAACTTTAAACCAAATGAAAAAACAATTTATTCACTTATTCCTCATACTGTTTACAGTGATGGGGTACTCTCAGACCATTGAGAGAATGGAAGCCGAAAAATTCAATCAGGCTTCGGGAGCCAGAGCCGAAACAAATGCTTCTCTTTCGGGAGGAGGAAATGTCGGGTATATTAAAAACAATACCTGGATTAAATTCAACGGCATTAATTTTACCGAATTTGTAACTCGCTTTGATATCGCCGCCGCGGGAGCAACGGGTGGAACTATCGAATTGAGATTAGGTTCAGATACAGGAACTTTAATTGGAACGGCAACTGTTTCAGGAAGTACAAGTTTTACAGATTATAAGAAGTTTTCTGTGGCAATTCAGCCCACAACAGGAACTTATGATTTGGTATTTCTTTTTAAACATCCAACCAATACCGGATATTTATTTAATCTTGATTATTTCGAAAAAGTAACAGATAATCCAAACGCTGTAACGCATAAACTGACTACTAGTATTAGTCCGGCATCAGCAGGAACGATTACGCTGAATCCTGCGGGAACTACTTTTGTAAAAGGAACTGAAATTAAGCTGACAGCGAATAAAAACTTTGGTTATAACTTTAAACAATGGGTAGATGAAAAAGGCGCTATAGTTTCAACAGCAAATCCGTTAACTTATACGATAAATGCCGATGCGACTCTAATTGCGCAGTATGATGCTGTTTCAACTTATACTTTAACAGTAAATACAAACGGAGCTTTTGGTCTTGGAGATTATACTATTGCTCCTGCGGGTAAAGACGGTGCTTTTTCGGTTTATGAAAACGGTACAAATGTTACGATAACGGCAGTTGAAAATGATATTGTAAAGTTCAGTAATTGGTCGGATGGTTCTACGTCGTTAAATACTTCTGTAGTGATGAATCAAAACCAAACGGTTACCGGAACTTTTGCGAATCAGACTTTTATTGCGGGATGGACATTTAAAACCGATCAATATGCGAATCCACGAGTAGCCGAATTGTATTCTAAGATTGAAAACCGACCGCAGTTAATGGCGTATAATGTTGCCGATAATGTTTTGGCTCCAAACGTAAGACTTCAAAACAGAGGCGGAAAAAATGGTTTTTGTGTATGGAATACAGAAAGAGGGAATTTCTATTATTTTATGACGACACTTTCTACAGTAGGATATAAGAACATTAATGTTGCCTCTGGACTTCTTGGTTATTATTATGGAGCAGATGAATGGACTTTCCAATATTCATTAGACGGAGTAAATTTTGTGAATGTTTCGGCATTAACAACTATAAACACGAATACGATCACTTCTATCGGCGGAATTCTTCCTGCCGAAGCAGAAGGAAAAGAAAAGATCTATTTAAGATGGTTTCCTAACATTAATGGACCAAAACATGGATCTGGTGTTGATGTTACCGCAACAATTATTTCTAATTTGATGATTAAAGCCGATGAGGTTTTGGTTGTTGATACGAATGCACCTATTTTAGAATCTTCATTGCCTGCAGAATTGGCCAGTTCAGTTGGGGCAAATGGAAACATCATTTTGAATTATAATGAACAAGTTCAATTTGGTGCAGGACAAGCCGTTTTAAACGGAAAAAATCTGAATGCGGAGTTTATCAATAAAACGGTAAAATTCAGTTACTTCGGATTAGAATATAATAAACAATACACGTTTACTATTCCGGCAGGATTTGTAAAAGATCTTTCAGGAAACAACGGGCCTGCATTGACTCTTTCCTTTAAAACAATGGAAAAACCAGTTCCTGTTAAACGTAATTTTGATTTGATTGTTGATGCCAATGCAACGGATGAACAAATTGCTTCAAAAAAATATGTCAAAACGATAGCAGAGGCATTTAATTTGGCTCCAAACAATTCGGCTTCCAGATTTTTGGTTTTGATTACAAACGGAACTTATAATTTGGGTGGAGACGGAACAAATCCGCAGGATATTGTATTGAAACTTCCAGCAGGAAAGAACAATGTTTCTTTAATTGCGCAATCTAAGGATAAGGTAATTCTACAGGGAAATCCAGGCTGGGGAATCAAAAATGCGGTTCTTTCTATTGAAGCCAATGATTTGTACATGGAAAATGTAACGATCGAGCATAAAGATGGAATTACAACATCAGGTCAAAGACCAGCTCTTAATCCAGCCGGAGATCGAAATGTGTATAACGGAGTGCGTTTAAGAAGTAAGCAAGACACTCAAGTTACAGGAGGAAAAAGAAGTTTCTATTATAAATCAACAATTGAAGGCGATGTGGATTTCATCTGCGGAGGCGGAACACATTGGTTTGAAGAATGTAAACTGGTTTCGGTAGCTTCAGGTTATATCGTAGCGCCAAATCATGATGCAGCAACGCAATACGGTTATATTTTCAATAACAATACAATCACTGCAGCTACAAGTTATTATTTAGGTCGTCCTTGGCAGAATTCGCCTAGAGCGGTTTATTTAAACACTAAAATGATCAACGAACCAAATATATTAGGTTGGGCAAATATGGGAACGTATCCAGCACTTTTCGCAGAGTACAACAGCGTAAACGGAAACGGAGTTGCTGTTAACACCGATAACAGAACCAATACCTTTACTGTTGACGGCGTTGCCAAAACAGGAAATTACAATCCAGTTTTGACAAAAGCTCAGGCTGATGAATACACTATAGAAAATGTACTGAGTGGTACAGACAAATGGGATCCGCGTACCATAGTAGAACAAGTTACAAAACCTTCTAATCTTTTAGTATCTGACAAGAATACTTTAAAATGGGATGAAAATAAATATGCGATGTGTTATGTAATCAGCAAAGACGGTAAAATCTTAGCTATTACAACAGATGTACTTTATGCAGATACAGACACAAAAGCGGGAACTTATACTTACACCGTTCAGGCAGCAAATGAATATGGAGGATTGAGCGAAATCAGCAGTATCAGTATGACGATTAATGGCGGAGTTATGAAATCTTCTATTTCTTATTTAAATTCGATTGATGGAAAAGCTATAGCTGGACTAACTCCTGTAGAATATACAGAAGGAACGGCCCTAACTTTACCAGTGCCGACTTTAAACGGTTATACTTTCTACGGATGGTCAGCTTCTGCGACAGTTCCCAATACACTTAAAGAAATTGCCGCGACAACAACAGGAAATCAAACGGTATATGCTTACTGGGGAACGGCGGGGAATAATAAACCAGATGAAGTAATGCCTCCAGGCAGTTTCGATTACGATTTTACAGCAGCTGTAAATAAAAACTGGGATAATGCAGCCAACTTTAGTCCTGCCGAATTGCCTGCTGCAGGTAAGACCGTTTCTTGTACCAAAGAAATAGAAACGACAGCAACCGTTTTTCCAGCCGATATGACTTTTTTAAGTGCAGGAACACTTCGATTAAGAGGCGCTCATAAAGCCACAGGAAATTTAACGTTCAAAGACGGAACAAGAGTTTATTACAATACAAGCGGTGCAGGAATGACTTTAGAAGCACCAATGATTATTTCTGGAAATGTAAAATTTGAAATGATTTCAGGCATTGCCAATCAAACGATATTGACTTTAAGCGGGCCAATTTCAGGAAATGGAATAGTTTCTCCGCTTAATACAGGTCAAGGAGTAAATGCCAATACAGGAACTTTATTACTGAAAGGAGATAACAGCGAGTTTATTGGTACTTGGGATGTAACGCAGAAAAGCACCAAATTTCCAGCCTTAAATTATCCAACTGTAATTGAAGGAGCTTCGGCAAATGCTTTTGGTTCTGGAACGATAAAAATTGGTCAGGATAATTATGTCGTTTTTAGCCACGAAAGAGCTGCTGGTTCTAATTTAACTTTAAATATAATAGAGAACGGAAAAGCTTCTTTAAATACCGTTTTAAATGTACAAAAACTGACTATTAACGGAGTAGAATTTAAAGAAGGAACTTACGATAAAACTAGCCATCCAGCGTTCTTTACTGGAGAAGGAAAGATCGAAGTCAAGAAAGAAGCAACAGGCGGAGGAACTGAAACTGTTCCTGCATTCCCAGGCGCAGAAGGTTACGGAAAATATGTAACAGGAGGACGTGGCGGAAAAGTGATTTATGTTACCAATCTAAATGATTCTGGTACAGGTTCGCTTCGTGAAGCTATTGGTCAGGCTGGGCCAAGAATTGTTGTTTTTAAAGTATCGGGTAATATTGAACTGAAAAGCGAATTAAATGTTACCGATAATATCACAATTGCGGGACAAACAGCGCCGGGCGGTGGTATTACTTTAAAAGATTACAACGTTAAGGTAAGAGGAAATAATGTGATTCTGCGTTATTTACGTTTTAGAATGGGAGACACTAATGATGTGGAAAATGATGCCTTAGGCGGGCGTTTTCAAAAGAACATTATTGTAGATCACTGTTCGATGAGCTGGTCAACAGACGAATGTGTATCTTTTTATCAAAATGAAAATTTTACGCTGCAGTGGTGCATTATTTCTGAAAGTCTTAGAAACTCTGTTCATGCCAAAGGAGCGCACGGTTACGGAGGTGTTTGGGGAGGCAAAAATGCTTCATTCCACCATAATTTGTTAGCGCATCATGATAGTAGAAATCCAAGACTAGGAGAATATGCCAATGATATTTTTGCAAAAACCGATTTAGTTGATATTCGTAATAACGTAATCTATAACTGGGGAGGAAACAGCTGTTATGGCGGAGATGCCATGAATGTAAACTTGGTTAACAATTATTGGAAACCGGGTCCTGGAACTTCGAATTCTACCAAAGAACGTATTTTATCTACAGGAAGAAGTTTAGATACTACTTCGCCTTTATACGGAATTTGGGGTAAATATTTTGTGGATGGAAATTACGTGGTAGGTTCTGAAAGAGCTACGCAGGATAACTGGACGTATGGAGTGTATAGTCAGTTTCATGGAAGTCAGCTTCCTGTAAGCGATGCTGATAAAGCGGCCATCAAAATAAGTGCACCTCATGCACCGGGCGAAATAACAACACATAGTGCTACAAAAGCGTATCAATTGGTTCTGGATAATGCTGGAGCCAATCTTTTTAGAGATGCAGTTGACAAAAGAGCGGTAGATGACACTCGTTCTGGAACAGCAAGTATTATGAATGGAGGTAACGGAAGTACAAACGGTTATATTGATACACCATCGGCAACTGGAGGATGGCCGGTTCTGCCTACTGGCGAAGCTCCATTAGATACAGATGGAGATGGAATGCCAGATAAATGGGAAACGGAAAAAGGTTTAAATCCTGCAAGCGCGGCCGACGGAAATCTAAAAACAGTTGACGGTGTTTATACAAATATTGAAGTTTATATCAACAGTTTAGTCAATCACATTACAGCGGTTCAAAACGGAAGTTTGGATATTTATGTAAATCCGCAGAATTTTGTAGAGAAATACAACGCTGCAGAAGATGGTTCAAAGTTTATAATGGCAAGCGGTACTTATACTACAACTACAGCACTTGCGGTTAAAAATCATAAATACACTTTCGTTCCTGACGAAAATGCGAAACCCGTTTTTGCAGGTTCATTTTCATCTGATCAAGCAGAAATTTTTTCAGGAAGTTTCAGTTTTACAGGGGTTGATTTTGATTTAACGAATACTTATTCGAATGTATTTCAGTTTAAAAATGGTTCTGGAGTATCAGCTTTTGAAATAAAAAATGCTTCTATTAAAGGAATTAAACAAAGTTTATTCGTAACGGAAGGTGCGAGCGATCATCCAATTTCTAAAATAATTTTGGAGAATTGTATTATTGATGGAACGGCTTCAGAAAGCGCGAGTTTTATTCAACCCGATTCACATATTGTAAATACGATTTCGGTTAAAAATTCGACTGTTTTTAATTATAAAAAAGGAAATAGTTTTATTGCGCTGCAGAAAAAAGATGCTGTCAATGAAAGCTTAAATGTTACGATTGAAAATAATACTATTCATAATTCGGGAAGTCAAGATGGTTTTGTGTTTATCAACAATCAGTACAGCAATACTTCAACTTATACGTTTAAAAACAATATCATGCAGGACGAACGTGAGAATCCAAAAGCGATTTTAATGTTCAATTTGAATCATGCGAGTGGTGCAGGAAAAGCAGTTTTAGATAATAATCTTTTGGTTGGAGTAACTTCACAATCAGTTAAAGGAACAGTTACGGTTACTGAAACTAATATTAAAACAATTAATAGTTTAGGATTATTATCACTGTCATTTCCAAATCCTGTTTCGGGAGATTTTAGTTTCTCTAAAAATTCTCCTTTAGCAAAAGCTTCATTGGAAGGCGGAGTACTTGGAGATCCAAGATGGTTAAAAGCAGATGCTAAGTTTTCAGTAATTAATTATGTGAATTCGATAGACGGAAAAGCCATTACATTATCTCCATCTGAATTTATGGAAGAAGCGGTAACCAATTTACCAACACCAAAATTGGAAGGGTATACTTTCTTTGGTTGGTCAGCTTCTACAACTACACCAGGATTGCTCAAAACCATTCCGGCAACAGCAACAGGAAATCAAACGTTTTATGCTTTTTGGGGAGAAGGAGGAAACAATAAACCAGATCCAAAACCTGCTGTGAAATCGGGAGTTGCCTACATGAATTCAATCGATGGTAAAGCTATCTCTGGATTAACTCCTGTTGAATATACAGAAGGTACTGTACTGACTTTACCAGTTCCAACTTTAAAGGATTATACTTTCTTCGGATGGTCAACTTCTGCAACAACACCAAATTCGATTAAAGAAATTGCAATTACAGCAACAGGTAATCAAACCTTTTATGCTTTTTGGGGAGTTGACGGGAATAACAAAAAAGATGAGGTAATTCCGCCGACATTCTATAGTATTTCTTATTTGAATCTGCCATCTGGAGCCGTTAATCCAAACAAAACAAGTGTACAAACAGGAACAGCTTTTGTTTTAGAAGAAGCACAAGCTACAGGATACCGATTCTTGGGTTGGTATGCTGATGCTTTATACGGAAAAGAAGTAACAGGTTTCGGTACTACTCAAAAGGAAAATGCAACGGTTTACGGACGCTGGAAAAAGCTGGGAGAGTTTTTAGTTTTCCCAACTGTTGCTAGTGGTAAGATTACTTTAAGATCGAGCACAGAATTCGATCGTTTGGTAATTTTCAGTATGAATGGACTTTTGGTTAAACAAATAGATGTGATTGGTTTAGAGACTGACATCTCAATTTCTGATTTAGCTTCTGGAAGTTACTTTATCAAAAGTTTAAAAACAGGAGAAACGGCTAGAATTATAGTTAAATAAGTTTATAGAATCATGGGATGGAAGTTTTCGATTTTCATCCCTGATTTAGAACACAAATTCATCAGTATAAAAAATAAATCATTATAGATATGAATAATAGTATTAAATTAATAATGCTGGTTTTCATTACTTTATTATCATCTTGTTCAAGTGATAATGAAAGTGATCAGGATACGAATGCAAACAAAGGTTATCTGAAAATTGGAAGCCAAACGGTAGAATTATCGCAGGGATATCTTGAAAATTACGGGGTAAGGGGAAATGCTTATAACATAGATTTTTCGTTACGATCAAAAGCCATTTCGGATAAGGAAGATGGAGCAGTAGCGTACTTTGAATTGTTTTCTTCATTAAAGAATAATTTAGCAAAAGGCGATTATATTTTTGGAGGATATTCTGAAGCAACGGCTTATACTTTTACAAAATGGGGGCAATCATTATTAGGGAAAAACATCAATGCAGAAAAAGGCGGGATGTCGGTAACCAATGGTGTCAGTATAAAACCAACCAGCGGTACTTTTAAAGTTAGTGAAAACGGAGATAATTATAAAGTCAGTTTTATAGGAAAAGGGACTGCGAGTTACTACAAAGACGGAGTATTAAGTTCGACCCAGAATGACGTGAGTTTTGTAATGCAGTACAAAGGAAATGTTAGTCGTTCCGAAGCAAAGAATTTTACAGCTAAAAAATCTAATTCTCTGTTAAGGGTAGAAAAAGATCACGCAGTAATTTTTAATTGATTTTTAGAATATTTTTTTGGAGAAAAAAAGGCTGTCGAAAGACAGCCTTTTTTAATGTTCCATAGGAACATCTCATTGGTAGAAAATTTGTTGTCGTCGTCGTTTTATGTTCCGTCGGAACATTTGATTTTTGATGCCATTTTTAACAATCTACAATATCAAACGTTCCTACGGAACGTAAATAAATGATGGGCTAATTTTTCTACCAATGAGACATTCCTACGGAATGACAGCTTGATGTAAAAATGAAATACGAAATGTTTTTATAAAAAACTCATTGTTGTATTTTACTATAATCAATTAAAAAGGAAGATTATATTTTCCATACAAAGCTTTATTTTCAATACTTTTTGCAAATAGCGGTGTTTCTTCATGATTATGGGCATCAGAAGCTTCTTGTCTGGCTTTTGCTGCTTCCGCTAATGAAATGCCACGCTCTTTAATAAATTCAAGAAATTCGGGTGTTGCAGTGGCATGAATAGTATTGGTGAACATAGAAGTCTGATCATCGATTTTTTCAGCTCTCAATTCCCAAAGTACTTGTACTTTAGATCTTCCGCTTGCGGTAATAGTATCAGAGACAGAAAGCATTCTGCAATATTCTGGACGATATTGATCAAAAATATAATGTTGTACTACAAGAGCAGTTCCCACATATTCTACGTTGATTGACATTGGAACACCTTCAAAATTAGAAGTAATTCCGGCCGCAATGTGATTTACAGAACAACGTTGGTATTCTGCATCAGGCAGATTTAAAAGCCAGTCTGCAATATTAATTTTTTCAATTGGCACATTCATTACAGCTGAAACCGTTGTGGCTGATAATGCATTTTCTGAAGTTTGTATAATTTCCATGATTTTATGTTTTTTAATTATTTAAGTCAAAGTTCCGTAATAGAATTCAATCGTGGAAATGATATTTTTAGATGAAATCAATCGAAAATTTCGATTATAAAATTGTACTTTTAGAAAAAATAATAAAGTATGGAACTTCGTCAGTTAAAATATTTCGTCCGAGCAGCAGAACTTTTAAATTTCACTCAGGCAGCAGAAGATTTATTCATTACACAAAGCACTTTATCACATCAGATTAAAGAACTTGAAAATTCGCTGGATACACTTCTGTTTGACAGAATAGCCAAACGTGTCCGACTGACGGAAGCTGGAGAAGTTATGCTTCAATATGCCAGAAAAACGATTCAACAGGCAGAAGAAAGCAGACAGGTTTTACTCGATTTAAACAATATGAAATCTGGGAAAATAATTATTGGTTCGACTTACGGATTGCAAGAACTATTAATGGAATCGATTGTGGAGTACAACGAAAAATATCCTGATATAGAAATTCAGATTATATATGGTTCTACGACCGATTTGCTTCAAAAAATCCTGGATTATGAAATAGACTGCATGCTTTCGTTTATGCCGGAATCTGGACATAATGAACTTATGATAAATAAACTCTTTTCGGCTCATCTTTCCTTAATTGTTCATCAATCTCATTCTTGGGCTAAACTGAAAAAAGTAGCGCTTGAAAAAGTTACAGCATTACCTCTGGCACTTCCTTCACAGAGTTACAGCATTAGAAACTTGTTGGATAAATTACTTGATGACAAAGGAATTCAGCTTCATACAAAAATGGAAATTAACGATATTCATAGTTTGCTTCAGTTAGCGAATACCAATAAATGGTCAACTATTTTGATGCATACTTCTTTATTTGATTTTAAAGAATTAAAAGCAATTCCGTTAGAAGGAAAAAATACAGTCCGAGAAGCCACTTTAGCAATTTCAAAAGGAATTTATCATAAAAAATCGCTAGTGCTTTTTCAGGAAATTTTATTGAAAAAGAGTGAAGTTTACAGAAATGAGTAAAATTAAAAAACACTGAATTTGTACCTTTGCCCTCATAAATCCTCATTTGGATAAAGAAAGTAAATGACAATACAAGATTTAGTTGGCCAATATTCCATTTCTGGAAGCAATCAGGACGAGAGTAACGAAATAACCTATAAAGGTATTTTGACTTTAAATCTGGATAAGAATAACCGAATTGTGGCGCATTGGCTCATCAATAATTCACAAGTTCAAAAAGGACATGGTTTCTTTAAAGACAATATTTTGGTTATCAATTTCAGTTATAAAGGAGATGACAATAAAACGTACAAAGGAGTTGCAGTTTATCGTTGTATTACAAAAGATGTTCTTGACGGATTTTGGTCTGAAAAACATGGAAACCCACTTTATCTTGGAGCCGAACATTGTTTAAGAATAGAAAGTTCAGAGCAATTGAATTAAAGTTACTTTTTTTAAACACATAGAAACATAGTTTTTAGGAGCCTTAAATAGGCGTTTCACTTTCATAAATGCACATAGTTTTGTGAGTTATATACTTTGTCAAAGTTCATTCCGAATCTTACGCCAAGCTATGGGTTTATTTTTTTGCCACAAATTTCACAAATTTCCGCGAATTAAAAATTTGTGAAAATTTCTGAAATTGCTTCGCCTGTTCGCTATCGCTCGGGTTGTGGCTTTTTAAAACATAATGCTATGTGTTTTATTAAAAGTGAAACGACTTTTCTTAGCGTAAAGAAAATCTATGTTTCTATGTGTTTAATTTTTTTATAATTATTCAACAATTGGGTTTAATGCTTTTTTATTTCTTCTGTTATAAATTATAATAAAGCCCACCCAGATAATCAATAAAGTTACGATTAGCGTCAATTCCGTATCATGCAAACCATTGCGGAAGAAATTATTTAGAGAATGCACTCCGGCAACTGCTAATAAAGAACCTGTAGAAGAGTATACTTTTCCAATTCCCCAGCTTCCAAAGAAAATGATGCCTAAGAAAACCATGTTGCTTGGAGTAGTTTCGAAGTTTAAATGCCATGCAAACCAAAGAACAGCAATAATTAAGATAGAAGTAAATTTAGGAAGTGATTTTAATTGTTCCTGCAAAAATCCTCGCCATCCAATTTCTTCTAATAGTCCGTAAACTAAAACCGTAAACATTAATAGAATTGGGAATTTACCCATAACGAAATAATAAGTTCCTGCAATTAAAAATGCTGGCAATAGCCAATAAACAGCTAATGGAACTAAAGCATTTTTGTAAATTCCTTTTAAAGACATTGGATTTTCAAGAGAGAATATTTTTATCGCTGCCAAGGCACCCAAAGCAGGGCCAACACCACGAAGAAGAATTACGAAATATGGATTTTCAATTCCAGATAATAAATTAGTTTTTACTGCTGCATATCTGCAGATTACTGCGATTACATAATAAACTATAATAGCGCCAAAGTTGATTTTAGTTTTCATAAGTTATTTTCGTTTGATTTAGTGAAGCAAACTTAGCGAGCTCAAATGAAAATAAAATTGACTTTGGGTAAGAAATCATTTTTCCATAACTCTTTTTCGAATTCGGCTTAAACTTTCTGCCGTTAATCCGAGATAAGAAGCAATGATTTTCAAAGGAGTTCTCTGGAATATTTCCGGACGGCCTTCTATAAGTTTTAAATAACGTTCTTGAGGAGAAAGCGTTAAAAGATTAATTTGCTCCTGCTGTTTGCGTACATAAAGCATTTCAGAAATTGCTTTTCCAATTCGTAAACCTGTTTCAGATCTTTGATACAATTCGTTTAAATCAGAATGAGAAATAGACCATAAAGTCAATTCTTCCAAAGCTTCTGTTTTGATAACAGTAGGCTGTTGATTTAAGAAAGACATATAATCACTGATGAAACTTTTTTCATAAAGAAGATTAATGCAGATATCTCTTTTCCCATCCCAAACAAATAATCCTGCCGATCCTTTTATAACAATGTTGAGATATCTTTCTACAGCATTGTAATCTTTTATGATTTCTGATTTTTCAAATTCCCGTACTTTAATTTTCTCCGAGAATCCTTTCCAGATAGTCATATCTGCGGTAAAATAGGTTTCAAAAATGTTCTTTACATCTTCAGGGGAAGGACTTTGTGGCATGTTGTTTACTATCAGTTGAAGAAGGCAATATAAGTTTTATCTTTCAAAATAAAAACAACTGTATTAACTTGAGAATTAATTTTTTTAAACACATAGAAACATAGAATTTTTTATAAAACTTGATAAAAGAGTTTAGAAAGAAACTAGTTTCTAACACATAGCTTTGTATAAACGGTGAGGCAACTTTGTCAAAGTTCAAAACTTTGACAAAGTTTAATGCACAAGAGACTATGTGTTTTATTATAAGTGAAATGCCTTTTTTCGCGCAAAGAAAATCTATGTTTCTATGTGTTTAAAAAAATTATACTCGAAGTTTACTTCAAACAAGGCAATTGTAAAACATTAGCATTCAATGGCTGTTCCACTTTTCGTTCCAGTTTTTCATTATTTACTGTAATATAAATTTCCATAGAACCTGTTCCGACTTTCAGTGCCAAAATATGACCGCCGTAAGCATCAAATTTATCATCTGTTGCTACGCCATGCATATGAATTGAAGGTTTTTCGCTGCTCCAGGCTATAGAACCAGTAATGCTTCCCATTTCAACCTTATTGAAAGTTTTTGGATGAAATTTCTTTTGACTGAAATCATAAAAACCAAATGTAGCGTCCTGCGCAAAACCAATTCCGGTAAAATTAGCAGAAGGAATATTTTGTTCTTTCGCCAGATTTTCAATCAAAGCTAACACATTATCGCCTTCGCGAAGAACCATCAAATAGCCATTTGGAGTTTTAGTATAACGGCATTTTTCTTTATCGTTTTGCTGAGCATGAGATAAATTAAAAGTCAGTAAAAGTAAAAATGCAATAAAGATTTTAGAGGTTTGAGTATTCATAAGAATTTATATTAGAATTGTATTTGAGAATAAAAAAAAGATTTTAAACACATAGAAACATAGATTTTCATTGTCTTTTAAGATTATAGAAAGAAACTAGTTTCTAACACATAGTGCGATGTGTTTATTTTTTTGCCACAAATTTCACAAATTTCCGCGAATTAAAAATTTGTAAAAATTTGTGAAATTGCTTCGCCTGTTCGCTATTGCTCGGGTTGTGGCTTTTTAAAACATAACGCTATGTGTTTTATTAAAAGTGAAATGCCTTTATAGACAATGAAAATCTATGTTTCTATGTGTTTAAATTTATTGGTATTGATTTGATTATTTATATAATGAAGAATCAAACAACAGAATTTGGTTGTAATTCATTATCATATTTTTCAGGATCGGATGCTGCATATTCATTTTCAGGTTCTGGAATAACATGAATTTTAGAATCGCTAATCGAAATAACAGCCGAACATACATAAATACCGACTTTTCCTTCGTTGTATTTAAAATCTAATAAAGTCAGTTTTACAATTTCATTAATCGATAGTTCGTAGTAATTTCCATAACGGATAATCTTAAAAGAAATCTGCTTTTCTTCACTAATTTCAAACTGATTAGTCTGAATATTTTCAAAGATAAAATTATTCTTCACATCCTTTTCATTAAATCCCCAAGCTCTGAATTGAACAAAACCATTCATAAAATCGATTGAAATATAATAACCTGTTCCTTCTTTATCACATTCAATAACAAAACCTGTTTTTCCCATTCCTTCAACAGAAAAAGTGCCTTCCCAGACAAAATCGTTGGAAGGTTTTTCGAAGCCGTAAATTTCATAACCACTTCGGCATCCAAATCGCCATTTGTTTTCATTTTCCTGAACAAATTCAGCAGAAGGATTTCCCAGAATAGGCATGGGCTGTGGTAAATCTTTTTGAAGAATAGTTTTTTTATAGAGTTTTTCCCAGTAATAATAAGTCTTTAACAAAAGGCGACCGCTTTTATCTATATCCAATTCTTTTGGAGGCGGAATAACGCGGTGTGTATTGACATTTCCATCAGCAAAATAAAAGTTATAGACCAAATAATGTTTTCCGTCTTTAACAACTCTTGCCGCATAATTTCCCTGTGGCATCAAGACATTATTATGAAAGGCAGAATATTCTCCTCTAAATTCTGCAGAAGACCAGTAACGAACTTTTATATCTTCGCGAATGGAGCCTAGTAAATAATGATTTCCTTTAATTTCAAAAACACAAGGACATTCCACATCATCATATACATACGGAATATGAAGCGGTTTCTGTAAAACATAACCTTCTGGTTCTCTTTTGGCAATTCCGATACAGCCGCGTCTATAGGTTGGACCCGAAGCACTTCTGGCACAAATTAATAAATAATCTTCTCCTTTGTATTGGTATTTAAACGGATCTCGAAAACTAATCCATTCCCTCGGATTATTATTTTTGCTTTCATAATGTGGTGCTTCGCTTTTAAAAGGAAGTCCGTACAAATTCTCTTTTTTCCAGGTTAATAAATCGGCAGAAATGGCTCTTCCCACTTTTTGTTCAATTCCCTTATCCTGACGTTTTAGGCCAGTGTAATACATTTCATAACCGTCTCCTTCCGATCTTTTACTGAGGTGCATCGTCCAAAGCATATCGTCGTCCCATTCTCCTGGATCGCCAACAAACAAAGCGTTTTTGACACGTTTCCAAGAAAGACCATCTTTAGATATCGCATGAGCAATATAATCGTGGTTTGGAATAATTAAGTGAAACAAATGATGAATTCCTTTTTCATCTATAAATACATCAACATCTCCGATTTCCCAGTTGCTAAATCCTGAACCTGAATACATTTTATTATTTTTTTAATCTGTTACTATTTTTTTATTTTTTTTAAACACATAGAGACATAGTTATACTTTGTCTTGAAAGGCATTTCATTTCTAATAAAAAACATAGCTTTCACTATTACTATCTTACTATAAAAACTTGTCATCCTTCATTCGTCAGGATGACAAATTGTGTGGGCTATGTGTTAGAAACTAGTTTCTTTTTCTATTCTTTTTTAGTTCAGAATAAAAATCTATGTTTCTATGTGTTTAATTTTTTTTGCCACTAATTCCACTAATTTTTCACTAATTAGAAATTTGTGGAAATTCGTGAAATCCGTGTTTATTTTATAATCTTATAATGCTTTAAACCTTCCAAAATTCCTTCTGAAGCAAATGTTTTTGCCACATAAATACTTTTAGTTGTTTCATAATCTGCTAATTCTGCGCTTCGGTTGCCGACAATAATTCCTTTTATTGGCCCTCTAAACATATCCACATCGTTTCCTGAATCTCCCGCTGCAATTACATTCGAAAGCGGTATCGACCATTTTCGGCATAAAAATTTTATTGCATTTCCTTTGGAAGCTCTTTTAGGAATGAAATCCAGAAACTGTCCGTGACTCGGAATAATATTTACTTTATACCAGCCTGTTCCCAAAGTCTCAATTAATTCGTCATGATTGTAATGCTCCTTTTCATAATAGTAAGAGATTTTATAAGGATTTTGTGCTTCGTCTTCCTGAAGTTTTATCCATTTAACAGCTTTCAATCGGTTTACGATATCGTCTCTTTTCCATCTTCCTGCTAAGAATTTTGCCCAGCCTTTATCAAGAATGTAATCTTTACCGTTGGTATAATAAATCTCAGTTCCTACAGAACAGATAATGAAATCGGGGAGGGAAAATTCTTCTTCGTCGATTACTTTTTTAACCAACTCTAAATTCCTGCCGGAAGCCATTGCAAAAGCCATTTTTTCGGTTCGATTGATAAGGTGTGTTTTTAACTCTTTTAATCCAGGATTTGCCAGTTTAGGTTCGATCAAAGTCCCGTCAATATCAGAAACCAATAAATGATCGATATTTCTTTTTAGTCTGCCAATATTAATATTTGGATAATGCTGTTTTTTGATTCCAGCACCTGAAGAAAGTGAAAGATTTTCATTGACCAATTCTACATATTGATTCACATGACTAACCCAGCTGTAATGTTTTTGAATATTAATGGCACCATTATTCGAATAATATTTCCATTGATTTTCATCGGTTAAAATATTCCTTAGCGATTTTTTAATCTGACTTTCTTCCTGTGGATTTACCAATTCTCCGTTCTGACAAACCGGAATAATTTCTGAAGGTCCACCATTTTTGGTAACTACAACCGGAAGTCCCGAACTTGCCGATTCTATTACGGTCAAGCCGAAGTTTTCATGCAAAGCTAAATTGACAAAAACACCTCGTTTTTCGGCGGCATAACGATAAATGATAGAAACTTCATTTTCGACATCATGTTTTTTAGGAATTGCCATTTTTCCATACAAATCGTATTTGTCCATTAGCAGAAGCAAATCGGTTAAAACGTTTTTTTCTGATTCGGGCATTTTGGCAATATCTTTTCGAATTCCTGCAAAAATGACCAGATTGGCAATGCTTTGAAGCTCTTTGTCTTTTCCGTAAACTTCGATTAAAGTATTTAGGTTTTTATGGCGGTCAGGCCTCGAAAGCGCCAGAATAATAGGTTTATGAGGATTGGTAAGAAATTTTGAAATACTTTCCGAAACCCAGTATTTTCTTTGTATTTCTTCCATGTTTTTTTCCGAATCGGTTTCCTGAAAATAATAAGGAACAAATTTTCTAGTGTCGATTCCCGGCGAAATAGCGTGGTATTTGGCTAATTCAAAATTCTTATAAACTTTATAAGTTTCAATTTCCTGTTCGGTAGAAGTTACAATAAATTCGGAAAGTTCTAGTGTTCGTTCTTCGGCGGCAATTCTGGCGGCGAATTTGAATTTCTTTTCGAGTTCTTCCTCAGTTTGTCCGCTTTCAAGTAATTTTTTCTTCTTGTAAAAACCTAAAGAGTGCCCAGTATGTGCAAAAGGTATGTTTAAAATGGAAGATAATTCGGCTGCGGCGTAACCAGCGTCTCCATAATGGGAATGAATCCAATCGGGAAAAATATTATGTTGTTTGATGTGCTGTACAACGCCATTCACAAAAGTATCCAGACCTTCCCAAAGCTGTTCTTTGGCTTTGTATTTTTTTCCTAGAAACGGAATTCGCCTAATATCCAATTTATCATTTATAATTTCAACTGGAACAGCATATTCAGGAGAAAGATGAGGATCGTCAATTAATCTTGTGAAAAGATGTACATGTTCGACATCTTCGTGTTGTGATAAAAATTCGGCTAATTCGTAGATATATTTAGTCTGTCCGCCGTTATCGGCATCACGACCGATTTCGAGTCCAGAACCTTTTAAGAGTCCATGTATATTGATAAGAGAAATTCGTAATTTTTTCATCATTCTTCCTTAAATTATTTAGAATTCGCAAGTTACTGCACCCATAAAGATTAGGAAGAAATAATTCCATTTAAAATTTACATATTTCCCATGTTTGAAGTGTGTTTTGGATGTTTAAATTATAAAAATTTGCTAAAGAAGTCAGTTTGTTGTTTTTTATCGAAAGATTCATGTTATTTGTTTTTCACGCAGATTTTGCAGATTTAAGCAGATTTTTAATTTGATTGATTTCTTCAATTTGATTAAATATTTGTGAGAATATATAGCTCCACTGAGCTTTTAAATTTTCACGCAGATTTTTTATAAAAAAAAACAAAGAAATCTGCTTAAATCTGCAAAATCTGCGTGAAACTAATCTAGGATATTATTTAATTCTGATTAATCAAATCATCAATTCTCGACAAAAGAATTTCAGGATTTGCTCCAGAAGATCCTGCAACCAAAGCTCCAGTTGCACAAGCGAAATTTAAAGCTTGCTGCGGTTCTTTATCTGTCAAAAGCGAAGTTACCAAAGCACCTAGAAAAGAATCTCCCGCTCCCACAGTATCTTCTACTTTTACGACATAACCTGTATTTTCATAAAGATGTTTATCCCATAATAATAAAGCGCCGTCTTTTCCTCTTGTAACGCAGATGGCTGTGGCATTGGTAAAAGAGCAGATAAAATTCATGTTTTCTTCCAAAGTGGTGTAAGGAGAATCGAAAGCAGCACTGATTTCCATTAATTCTTCATCATTAAATTTGATGAAATTGGCTGCATCCATTAATTGTTTTAAAATTTCATAATTATAATGTGGTTTTCTTAGATTGACATCAAAAACTTTGTAAGTGTCTGAATGAAGCAATTCTTCTAGTGCTTGTCTTGAAACTTCATCTCGGCAGACTAAACTTCCATAAATAAGAACGTCAGCATTTTGAACGGACTCTCTAGCTGCATCGTTTAAAATAATTTTGTCCCAAGCCGAAGGATAAAGGATTTCATAAGTAGCCGATTTACTTTCGTCTAAAATTACATTTACTAATCCAGTTGGATAATTATCTGATTTCAAGATAGTTTGTGTATCCAGCCCTAATTTTTTAATTTCATTGATAATCGCTTCGCCATCTGAATCATTGCCAACAGAGCTTATCATATTGACGTCGGCTCCTAAAGCTTTCATGCGAAGCGCCACATTAAGAGGCGCTCCACCAATTTTTTTTATGTTGTCAAAAATATCCCAAAGTACTTCTCCGAAAGCGACAGCTTTAAGTTTTTTGTCGTTGTTCATTCTAAATTTGTCTTTTATAAAATTGTCATTTTGTAGTTTTAAAACCACACGATTTTATAAAAATAGTAAAGATTGTCGGCATTCCCAAAGGATTCTGGCATGAAATAACGATTAATTATTAATTAGATCATTTATCGAAGCATTTTTTAGTGCAAGGATTAATTGGTTTAAACTAAAAAGCTGAATATAACATTCAGCTTTTTATAAGGTATCTATATAATGTGATTTTTCCTGTTTTTATGGTGTAAACAAGACCGTTCCTCCATTTGCAGAAAGATCAAAATCGAAAGTTGTATTTTGCAATTTTTGAGTGCTAAATTTAGATTCTTGATCGTTGCCGTCAGCGATTATAGAAATTTCTTTCCCCTTTAACATTGGCAGATTCACCGTAATTTTTTTGCGTACATTTTCTCCATTAATTGCAGCAACATACCATTTTGTATTTTTTCTACGGGCAATTACACAATACTTTCCAGGATAACCGTCAATATATACTGTTTCATCCCAAACGGTTGGTACATTTTTTAAGTAATCAAACAAGTAAGACGGTTTTTCTTTTAAGTTTTCAGGAGTTAAACCCCAATGCTGGACAGGCGAAAAGAATACTACAGCAGTTGCCATTTCAAAAGCATCTGTTGTTCTTCTTATGGTTCCTTTGTTCGGATCACGATGCAGACGTTTATTTAAGAAAACAGGCCCAAAATCCATTGCTCCAACTGTATTTCTAGTAAAAGGATAAATGGTTGCTGTTGAAGGATATCGATCACTGAATCCTTGCTGAAAAACTAAATTCTCAGAAGCTAAAACTGCTTCACTTGTCATGTAGTTGGGATACATTCTTTCCCATCCTCGTGGCAGTGTAGCGCCATGAAAATTAATTCCTAAACCGAATTCAGCTGCATCAGTTAGTATATCATGATATAATTTCATGGTAACTTGTTTATCGCCTCCAAAAAAGTCAATTTTTAACCCTTTTACTCCAATTTGCTGTAACCACTGCATTTCTTTTCTGCGGGCTTCTGCTGTATTCATTTTATCTTTTGGAGTCTGTGGTGCTGTATTCCAGTTCCCGTTGGAGTTGTACCATAAAATAACGCCTACATTTTTTGATTTGGCGTAATTTACCAATTCGGTTATTTTTTCTTTACCAATTTTTACGTCCCAAAGAGCATCAATTAAAATAAACTCGCATTTTAGGTCTGATGCAAGATCGATAAAAGTTTTTTGGTCGTTATAGTTGCAGCTTTCATCCTGCCATACAATCCAGCTCCAACTTGCGCGGCCTGTATCAAATATTTTTGAGGATTTAATAAGCGGTTTTACAACATCTGTGGAAACAGTAGATTCTACAATTGGTTTTAGTGTTTTTCCCAGTGTAATGGTTTTCCATGATGTCTGCATTGGCAGAGTAGAAGAGGCTGTTACTGCTCCATTGAAGTTATTTTCTCCTTCCTGAGGAAAACTAATGGTATAAATACCGTCTGAATCAACATCACTTAATCTTGTTCCGGGATAATTACCGCTTATTCCAGTTTCAGAAATCAACAACCAGCCTTTATTTCCTAAATGAAAAAGTGCCGGAAAAGTAAAACCTAATCCGTATTGTGATTTTGTTCCAATTTTCTCTTCTCTTGTATATTCCTCCTCATAAGATGGTTTTGTTTTCTCCCATCCGCTTAGTGGAGGCGCCTGTGGCGTTATAAAAGTGGTTGTCCCTGATGGAAGTTTGAAACCAGTGATTTCTTTTTCGACAATGCAGTCCCCATTATTCTTTTTAGTTTTTGGAATTAAATAGCTAAAAGCAACATCACTATTAGAAATTCTGAAAATTATACTAATCGTATCTTTTTGTTTATTCGTAAAAGTAAATTTAGATTCATTTGCGAGATAGTTTACCTGACTGACTTTTGAGCGGTTTAGTTTATAGGATTCTTGAATTTTAGAGGAAGTTTTACCAATTAATTTTAGTTCTTTTGTAAAATCTCCTGCTGAACTTAAAAGTCCTAAAGGCGATTGGCTTAGAAATTCTTCTTTTTGATAGAATAAACTATAGAAGACTTTTCCATATATAACAGATACTTTTAGTTCTAGATTTTTATCAGGACTTAATACTGCTGTAGTTTGTGCTTTCAACGAATTGGAATAGGAGAGAAAAAGCAAGACGAATAGAATTAATCTCATAATGTGGTTTTTAAAGTTAATAAGTTTAAGTGTAAACTTAACACTTTAAAATAAAAAAAATATACTTTTATAAAAGAATTACTTATTTAATCAACTTCAGTATTTCCCTAAAATTTTCATTTTTAGAATCTTTAACTAACTCGTAAAGACACATTTCAACGCTGGTAATTCCAATTCCTTTGCCCTGCATTTTCTGAAGGCCTAAATCTATACTGTCTTTAGAACGAGAAGAAACACAATCTGTTACAATTTCCACTTCATAATTATTTGTAAAAAGTCCCATAGCAGTTTGATAAACGCAGATATGCGTTTCAATGCCACAAACGAGCCATTGTTTCCTATTTGTTTTTAGAACAGCTTGACGAAATTCTTCGTTTTCAAATGCATTAAAAGTATATTTTTCTATCGGCTTTTGATTTTCAAGTAATTTATTTAATTCGGGTACAGTATTTCCTAATCCGTTTGGGTTTTGTTCTAGAGAGATTATAGGTATAGAAAGTACTTGACAGCCAAGGATTAGTTTTTCAAGATTGCTAATCATTTTTTCACTTTCGTACACAATACGTGCGAGTTTGCCTTGTATATCAACGATTATTAAACCTGTGTTTTCTTGTGTCAGCATATATTTTTGTTTAAGATTTAGCTATCTAATTTACTCAAAAAAGACATGCAAAAAGAACTTCTTTAGGTAGAAAACAATTCAATTTTGAATATTGAAAATATTGAATTTTTGGTTTTACTACAAATTTTCCTTAACTCATTACAAGATGTAACTTTTAGGCTGTATTTTATAAAACAAATAAATTCCAGTATGCTAAATTTGGTCAAAATGTAATAAAAATAGAAGTATGCAGATCAATTCAATTTGGGGAAGCAAAAAGAAAATTTCGTTCTGGGACAAATTATTTAGAAGAGATAAAATCATCAGCAAAGAGCTGAGTACACCAGATATCATTGAGAAGAATTGCCAAGGATTATCGTTAGGAACGCATAATTTAAAATCATTTCTTTTCTCTACCGATATGGCTCTAATTGAAAATAATGATGCCGATGCAATTTTGGCTGTTTATCCTTTTCCGCCTTCTCCAAAAATCATAAAAACACTAATTGATTTTTCGGGAAAACCAGTTGTCTGCGGAGTTGGAGGAGGAAAAACAAAAGGCAAAAAATCTCTAGAAATGGCAATTTATGCTGAAGAAATGGGAGCATCAGGTATTATTGTAAACATCCCATTTGAGAATAAAGACATTAAAAGGATTAGACAAAAAGTTTCGCTTCCGATCATAGCAACTGTAGCAACTTCTGATTTTGACTTCCTAAAAAAGAGAATTGAAGCAGGAGTGAACGTTTTTCATGTATCGGGAGGCATGAAAACCAATCAAATTGTAAGTGAAATTAAAGCTAAATTTCCTGATTTTCCTATTATGGCAACTGGCGGAAAAAGTTTAAAAGATATTGAAGAATCAATAGTTGCTGGCTCTAAAGCAATCGTGCTTTCTCCGCCTTCTAATAAAGATTTATTCAAAAGTATCATGGATAAATATAGAAGCAGTTTGAATACTTTTTGATTTAATTAATCGTTTTCTATATTTGTTTTAATAATTATTTAGCTCTTTCTTAAACTAATCAAAAAATGAAGAAATTCGAATTGTATTGGAAAGACCTTAATATAGGATCGATTATTGAAAGAAACTGGGATATGAGAAGTTCTGGTGATATTGTTTACAAATTTGATTATTTGGCTGAACCATCTGAAAATGAACATATGGCGGACTATTTCCTGTTGATGAAAGTGGAGTTTAATAAAAGAAATGAAGAACAAAGAGAATATTTTTAAATTATTGATTTTTATAGTATTATTCATTATGATGCTTATTTGGGCTAAGTATCTTTCTGGCAGTAAAGATTTCTATAAAAATGCGCTTGAAAATAGGAAAGAAGAATCATATTCAGGTATTGTGATTGAAAAGTATATTGATTCATCTCAACATTGTACTCCAATGCTAAAATTTACCCAAAATTTAAGTGTTTCATTAGAAAATAGTTTTTGGGACAAAGTAGAAATTGGAGACTCAATAGTCAAAACTAAAGGACAGGCCTATATTAATTTATACAAAAACAATAAGCTAAAACAAGTATTTGATTATAACATCTATTTTCAAAATGTAATGAAACAAAAATCAGAAAACTAGATTCTATATTATCTTCTGCTAGCGCGAGATTTAAATTTATATGCAAATAAATGTTATGAAAGCAAGTTTCTTTTTAATGTCAATATTTTTACTGTTACAAACTTTTCAGTCCTCTGCTCAAATTTATGGAGAATTTAAAGTTTTAAAAATTGATTCCACCCCAAATTTTTATTTAATTAATGTGAAAAATAAAAAATGGAAAGGACTAATTCTTACACCAAAAAATGATAGTTTAGAAGATAAAAAACAATGTAAAATTGAATTGGGTAAACGATATGTACTTACTTTATTATTGAATTCTTTAACACGCGGTATTCCAAGTACTGCATCTCCTCAAATTGCTATTGATAATAAGGTTATTTGGAAAACAGGTGACAATTTTATGGTTTATTTTACTGACGATATTAGAAGGTTATTTTATTTGAGGCAAGAAAGAATAATTCAATAGATCAAATCCCGCCATAACGCAGCGTAGATCCCAAAACCAGCATCGCAACTCCAATTAAAGTAACGGTTAAAATAATAAATGCCATTATCTTGATATTGTATTTATCAAGATTTGGAATAAAATACAATTGTGCACAAATAGCACAAACGAAAGTACAGAATAACAGTACTAGTTTGGTTGAAATTACAGTTTCGAAACCACCTGAAAAATCAAACCAGGTTTCGATAGTAACACCAAAATCGTAGGCCATCCAGATTCCTGTTACAATCAATAAAGCCAAAGAAGACATTCCGAGAGCTTCAAATTTCTTTTCAAAATTTAGAATAATTTTTGGGTCTTTTTTCTTTAAAGCTTTTGGAAGATAACCGATACTTAAAAGTAAATGACCGCCAACCCAAACTGTCGCAGCCAAAAGATGAATAGTTAATATAAAATGATGTAAAGTCATAGTTGACTATTAAATTTTCTGATAGAAATCATTCCCTAAAAACAACTTTTATTTTTGAGGTAGAATAATTCTTTACTCTTATTTCTTTATGGGAATCATTTAATTTTGAAAGCGTTGGCACATTATTCATAAAATGCTGCACATAATAATTGCCTTCAAAATTTTGTGTTTCGAGGTATTCAATCATTTGAACAAAATCATTTTCTGTAATTAAGGAAGAATGAAAAGTAGTCCGAATTTCAAACGGAATAGTAGACCGAATTAAAAGTTTCAGACTTTCTTCAAATTGAGAAAATAAGCCTGACTGCGTTATTTTTTTAAAGGTATGAGGAAGACTTTTATAATCTAACGCGACATAATCAATTAATTGATTATGAATCAGGCTGTTCAGTATTTTTGGGTTAGAGCCGTTAGTATCTATTTTAACAGCAAATCCCATTGTTTTGATTTCTTTGATAAAAGAAATAATATTTTTAGAAAGCGTACACTCTCCGCCGCTCAATACCACGCCATCCAATAATCCTTTTCGGGTTTTAAGGAAAGAAAGGATGGAGTCAAAATCCATTTTTCCTTTTCCCAAAACAATCTCTGGATTATAGCAGTATAAACACCGCATGTTACAGCCTGCAAACCACACAATGCAGGCCGTTTTATGCGGATAATCTAATAAAGTAAAAGGCGTGAGGCTAAATATTCCTTTAGTAGATAATTGCTTCTTCGAAATGTGTACGCTGTTGGTGTTCACCTTTTTTTCCTATGTTAAAACTTTCTACGGGTCTGTGATAACCCATTACTCGCGTGTAAACAAGACACTTGCTTCTTTTGCTGTTGTTCTCTGTTAGTATTTTATGCGTTTTTGTTTTCATAAGCTAAATGTTTTTGGTTGTTGGCATGCAGTAATTCTTCGTCGCATTTTGGACAGTATTCGTGTTCTCCGTTCAAATACCCATGAATAGGGCAGATGCTGAAAACTGGTGTTACGGTTATATAAGGCAGTTTAAAGTTGGTTAAAACCTTTTTGACAAAGTTTTTACAGGCTTCAGGGCTGCTTATTTTTTCTCTCATATAAAGATGCAAAACTGTACCACCAGTATATTTACATTGTAATTCATCCTGAAGCAATAAGGCTTCAAAAGGATCTTCGGTATAATCTACCGGAATTTGTGAACTATTGGTATAATAAATGTTCTTGTCGTGTCCCGCTTGTAAAATTTCTGGAAAACGTTTCTTGTCTTCTTTTGCAAAACGATACGTTGTACCTTCAGCTGGTGTCGCTTCTAGATTATATAGATTTCCGGTTTCTTCCTGAAATTCTTTCATTCGTAATCGGATGTAATCCAGAATTTCAGTAGCAAAATGAATTCCCGAATTGTCAGTTATATTCTGTTTTCCTTCTGTAAAATTAATTACCATTTCGTTCATTCCGTTTACGCCAATGGTAGAAAAGTGATTCTTAAAATGCTTTAAGTAACGCTGTGTATACGGATATAAACCACGGTCATACATTTCCTGAATAAACTTTCTTTTTTTCTCTAAAGTCGATTTTGCAATAGTGAGCAATTCATCTAAATGAGCAAATAAATTGATGATGTTTCCTTTGTGCAAATAACCCAAACGTGCCATATTGATAGTCACAACTCCAATGCTCCCCGTCATTTCTGCACTTCCAAAAAGTCCATTGCCTCGTTTTAATAATTCCCTTAAGTCGAGTTGTAATCGACAGCACATACTTCTTACAGCGTTTGGTTTATAAGCGTTGGGATTTTCAATTCGGTTTCCGTCATCATCCAAAAGATATTGGCTTCCAATAAAATTCTGAAAATAAGACGACCCAATTTTAGCCGTGTTTTCAAACAACAAATCAACATTTTCGCCATTCCAGTCAAAATCTTCTGTGATATTAACTGTTGGAATAGGGAAGGTAAACGGTTGTCCGTTGGCGTCACCTTCAGTCATAATGGTATAATATGCTTTATTGATGAGATTCATTTCTGTTTGAAAATCAGTATACTTTAGGTTTTCCAGTTTAGAAACGCCTCTTTTTTGGGCTTCGTGAATCAGATTTTCATCAGTAACATTCAAAAACAAATGCAGATCATTTTTCGTTGGAATTTGTTCTTTTAAATCATCTGGTACATTCCAGTCCAAAGTAATGTTGGTAAAAGGCGACTGACCCCAGCGTGCTGGAACATTCAGATTGTAAACAAAACTTCTAACGGCTTTTAAAACCTCATCATAGGTAAGTTGATCTTTAAAAACATAAGGAGCCAGGTAAGTATCAAAAGAACTGAAAGCCTGAGCGCCTGCCCATTCGCTTTGCAAAATTCCTAAAAAATTAGCCATTTGTCCCAATGCTTCTCTAAAATGAGAAGGAGGTCTGCTCTCGACACGGCCGCGCACGCCGTTAAATCCTTCGTTCAAGAGCACGCGCAGGCTCCACCCAGCGCAGTATCCGGTAAGACAATCCAAATCATGGATATGTATGTCGCCATTCCTATGAGCAGATCCTTCTTCTTTATTGTATATTTTATCCAGCCAGTAATTGGCTATAACTTTTCCAGCGGTATTACTGACCAATCCCGCGTTTGAATACGAAATATTCGCATTGGCATTAATTCGCCAATCTGACTGATTGATGTATTCCTCAACAGTTTGTGTACTGTCTATGAAAGTAGTGTCATCGTTTAAACCGTTAACATGTTCCCGCTGTAATTTTCTGGTATGTCGATAGATGATAAACGAACGCATGGTTTGGAAATAGCCATTTTCAAAAAGCACTCTTTCGATCATGTCCTGAATTTCTTCTACAGGCCAGGAATACTTAACCTCAAGACCTGAAAGGACAATTTTATAGATTTTTTTATCAAAAGTTTTATTGACACTTTGAAAAGCTTTTTGAATCGCATCATGAATTTTATAAGCCTCAAAAGGTTTATAATCTCCATTGCGTTTGATGACATATTTTTCCATTTTTTATTCTTAATTTATAAACTCGTTGGTGATATTTTTTAACACATAGAAACATAGTTTATTGAAGATTAAAAAAGGCGTTTCACTAATTTAAATGCACATAGTTTTGTTATGTGTGGAAACTGGTTTCTTTAGTGTTCTTTTTTTATAAAAATCTATTTTTCTATGTGTTAAATTGTACTTTTTATATTACACTCAACAGGTATATTTATGACACTTTTTCAAAAGTTTTTTCGAGTTCGATTGCTTTAGGGAATAAAATATTATTCTCCATGTGAATGTGTTTTTTCAAATCTTTATCAAATTCTTCGAGCATGGCAAAAGCAGCTTTGTAAGTTGTACACGATTCAACCGGTGGCGTATAATTGTTGGTTAAAGCGGCAATTCTTTTGAAACGCTGTCCTTCGGTAATATGATCTTCTCTTAAGCTTGTTATCGGATTTTCGATACTGAAAAATGGTGGTAAGTCAAACGAAGTTCCTTTATTCTGAGCTGCTTTCATTTTTTTAATGAAAGGAAAAACTACCAATTCTTCCCTTTTCATATGAGCCGTCAAATCCAAAGCCGATTTAGAGAAAATAGTATGTATTTCATGCAGTTCTGGATGAATAGCACCGTGAACACCGCACAATTTGGTTAAATATTGAATAATGATCGGTGCTTTTTCTTCAATATATCGATGATGCGTTTTGGTAATATAATCCGCAATCATATCTGCTGGCCATGATTTGTAATCAAAGGACTGGTTGGCAGAACTGTTTCTGGCTTTTTCGATATGTTCGATAAGTTCATTTTGCTCAATGTCTCTTTTTTTACAGACTTCCTCAATGGTTCGATATCCTTTACAGCAAAAATCGATGTGGTATTTTGTGAAAATTGCCGCTGTTCTAAAATCATCTGCTACAATTTCGCCAATCGTGGTTTTATTTGTTAGTTTCATATTAGTTGGGGATTTATTGGTTTCAGCACATTTCTTTGTTTGATGCCTTGCATTGTTTAACGATAATTAAAGACACCGCAATCATATTTGAAAATTCTATAAACGGAATGGTAATTTCGTGTGTTTGTGTAAGTGACACGGCGTAATTATGAAGCTCTTTTATTTTTTCAAAAGCCAAATCGGCATCTCGTTCTTCGCTGGTATAAAAAGCTGTAACGAGTTTTTGTAATTCTTTTTTTAGTATTTCAAAAGCTAGATAATCATCAACTTGATGTGCTTTTGGAAACTTTGGAATTAAGATTCTGTTTGAAAATAGAAATCCAGCAATCGTTCTGTCAACATTTTCTGATGCTTGATGCGCAAATACTAAAGCTTCTAAAAGTGAATTGGAAGCCAAGCGGTTTTTACCATGAAGTCCCGTTCTAGCACATTCACCAATAGCATATAGATTTGGAATTGCGGTTGCTCCATTTTGATCTACTTTGATACCGCCACATTGGTAATGCGCTGCAGGAACAACTGGGATTAAATCTTTTTCAGGTTGTATTCCAAATTCATTACAGTGTGCTGCAATTATTGGAAAATTAGAGTAGAATTCAGCTTTATTTAAATGCCTGCAATCCAAGTAAACATGATCTTTTCCGCTCAATAGAAGTTCTTTGCTGATGGCATTGGATACCATATCTCGTGTCGCCAATTCGCCTCGAATATCATATTTAAACAAGAATCTTTTTCCATCTTCGTTTACAATATGTGCACCAAAACCTCTTACGGCTTCAGAGATTAAAAATAATGGATTCTCTTTACTCGCATATAAAGCTGTTGGATGAAACTGTATATACTGCATATCCGCGATTTCTGCTCCTGCACGTGCCGCCATTGCAAGTCCGTCGCCAGTAGCAATTTTAGGATTGGTAGTATTTTCAAAAAGCTGGCCGCATCCACCTGTACTTAAAACAGTGGTTCTGGTTCTGATGTATTTTATTCTATTCTGTTTTTTATCATAAAAGAAAGCTCCGGTGCAAGTTGTTTTATTTTTCTTGGTTTCGGTATTCAAGTCAATAACCATATGATTTTCCCAAATTTCTATGTTTGGCATTTTCTTGATTATTTTGAGCAGTTTACGCTCAATTTCCAATCCGGAACTGTCTTTATGATGTAGTATTCTATGTTGTGAATGCCCGCCTTCCAGACCTAAATTCCATCGGCCTTTTTCATCTTTGTCAAATGAAGTTCCAATTTCGATTAATTCCTTAAGTCTTTCTGGAGCTTGCGTAATGACCATATTAACGATGTCTCTATCACAAAGTCCGCCACCAGAACGAAGCGTATCATGTATATGTTTGTTAAAACTATCTTTTATAAGATCTGTCACCACCGCAATACCGCCTTGTGCAAGCTGTGTATTAGTATTTCTGGCTGCTTCTTTAGTCATTATAACAATAGATAAATCTGGGCGTTTTTGAGCCGTTTTCATGGCGAAAAATAATCCCGAAATACCTGAACCGATGATTAATATATCTGTTGTAAGCATGTTATTTTGATTTAGAGTTGTTGCAATTTTTTTTAAGATAATTGAAGCATTTTTTCAATTGGTTTTAAGGCTTCAATTCTCAGTTCTTCTGTTACCAGCATTTCCGGACTTTCATTTTTAAGACACAAATACAGTTTTTCCAATGTATTCATTTTCATGAAAGCACATTCGCTGCAGGCACAGCTATTGTCTTCTGTGGAAGGAGCCGGAATCAGCGTCTTGTTCGGTACAGCTTTTGAAAGCTCATGCAGGATACCGGCTTCTGTAGCCACAATGTAAACGGCAGCAGGATCCGTTTTAATGAAATTAATAATACCCGAAGTTGAGCCGATGAAATGCGCTGCTTTTAAAATATGACTTTCAGACTCTGGATGTGCTGCAATTTTTGCAGTCGGATTTTTGTTGTATAATTCGATTAGTTTGTCCAATGAAAAGGCCTCGTGTACCACGCACGAGCCTTTCCATAAGACGAGGTCACGTTTGGTTTCCTTTTGAAGATAATTACCTAAATTTTCATCTGGAGCAAAAATGATTTTATGTTCGTCGGATATCGATTCTATTATTTTTTTGGCATTCGCCGAAGTGCAAACCAAATCGCTCATGGCTTTTATTTCGGCAGAGCAATTAATATAAGTTACCACTACATGATCAGGATATTGTTTTTTGAATTCGCTGAAATCTTTCGGATCACAACCATCAGCCAAAGAACATCCAGCTTCCCAATCTGGCAACAGCACTTTTTTATTAGGATTTAAAATTTTGGCTGTTTCTGCCATAAAATGAACTCCCGCAAATACAATGATTTCTGCATTGGTATTTTGAGCTTTTTTAGCCAATTCAAGACTGTCACCAATAAAATCTGCTATTTCCTGTATGTTCTCATCTTGATAATAATGAGCTAGGATTACAGCATTTTTTTCCTGTTTCAATCGGGTTATTTCTTGTATTAGAAAGTTCTTATCCATTTTTATAATCCTAATAAAATGTTGGTTTGGAAGTGCGTTTAAGCATATAATTTTAATAGGGTAAATGTATTATCATCATTTCGTTCAAAACATGATTCAAATCATACTGTTAAAAGTTTATTTTTCTATATTACGCGGTCGAAGAGTTTTTTGACAATATTATTTTGTGCAGAATTAGTAGAAAAGAAAAAGCTGCAACTCTGGAATAGTTACAGCTTTTTTATTGATGAGAAATATTACTTCTAATTAACTAGAGAAATTCAAACCTTTATTTTTAAAACTCACGTAAAGTTCTTGTCTGGCTAAACTTATCGTTTCTTCAGTTCTATAGATACTGCACCAGAATTTGATTAAAAGTTTATATTTTCCGTCAGAAATAGCACTGTAATAAATTTGTGATGGTTTTGAACTGTTTACCATTGGTAAATTTGCCAATGTTTCGTTTACTATTAAATTAATTTCTTCTGGAACCGTTTCTCCTACGATCTCAAAAGTTACTTCAACTAATTTGTAATTATCGGTATACGTCCAGTTGGTAATATTCTGCGATAATAAATTACCATTCGGAATAATGATTTCTGCACCATTTGGGGCATTGATTTTGGTTGTTCTAAGTCCCATCGATTTTACTCGGCCTGATTCTGAACTAATTTCCACCACATCGCCAATCTGAATTGGTTTATCAAAAATTAAAATAATGCCCGATACAAAGTTGTTTACAATATTCTGAAGCCCAAGTCCGACACCTACACCTAAAGCGCCTAAAAGAATACTCAATTTATCTAAAGGCATTCCAGACGCAGCAACAGCTAAAAGATAACCACTTATTAAAACGACCAATCTGGTAATTAATAATTTAGAATGCTGTCTTTTGTTGATATTTTCTTCGTTTTCTTCATCAATTTCACCAAAGAAATACGCAACATAATTTTGAAGTAAATGTGCTGCCCAAATGATAATAAAGAATAAAACGATATTACCTAAAGTAAAGGTAATACTTCCGATAGTATTTGGATGACTTAATAACTTTTGAAAAGCGGCACGTAGTGATTCCCAAATATTCAAGTTGGAAGCAATAACAATCAGCCACATATAACTAATTACAATGATAAATGGCTTCTTTAAAGTGTCAGATAAATTTTCGTAATCGAACATTTTTACGATGCCTCTTTTTACTCTTGTGGTGTAAATCTGCAACAGAATAATTTCAAGAATAATCTTCAATAATACACTCAAAGCAACAATCTGTGTAAGAGAAATAAATGCTGTTAAACTTAGCATATTAGAAAGCGAAACTCTTCCGAATACATTATAAAGAATAGACAAAACATTTAAAGCAATAAAAAGGATGCTTGCCCATTTAAAGAAAGCTTTTATATAAAGTTCTTCTTTTAATGTTTTGATTTGTACCAAGCCATAACGGATTCCCAGAACATTAATGGCAACAAAAGCAAATCGCTGCAACAAACCAATCGTTATAAATAAATCAAGGAAGCAAAGCGCAAAGAATAATCCTAAAAGCATAAGCCAGTTACGCATTGAAACTCCTGACCACTGATTTTTGAAAAGTATTGTCAAAGCTCCAAGTAAAATAAGCTGCATAAATTCTAGAAAAAGGGCAGGAGCATATAAGTTGGTTACCACAACGATATTTAAAGCAATCACGATTACTGGAACAATAACACCACGATTTAAATATTTAAAGTTTAGCTGCGAAAGATTTTCGAAATGCCCGTTTGTTTTAAGGTATTTTATATTTCTGGAGATATACCAAAATAATAATCCCATGAAAAAACAAAGCGTGATTAAAGCGCCGGCTTTATAACCAACATAATAGGCCGCAACATTTTCTTCAATAATAATCTTTGCCTTAATATTATGCGTTACTTTTTTGTTTGCAGCAGAATCGCTAATCTGCCATAAAGAAGGATATTCTTTGTTGAAAATATTTATTCCAGACTTTTCAAGTTTGCTTTCAACAGTCACCAAAGCATTTGAAACGGCAATTCGGCGTTGTACAATTAGTCTTTTTTTAGTGTTTAATACAGTCTGATTAGTAGTCATTAAACTATCTGTGCCAACGTAGTGTTTTTTCAGATTAGCAAATTCTTTTTTGAATTGCTTACGGCGAATAGTATCTCGTATTAAGGTGACTAAAGTTTTATCTTTACGAAGTTCAATAACACGTTTTTTTATGTTTTCGAGATTCAGATTGTGTTCATTTACAGCTTTGTTCTGATCTTCTAATTCCTGCTGGATTTCCTGCAGTACTATGCGATACATCTGTTGGTTACGTACATTTGGATTAGCACCTTTTAAACTTGCCAGAATAAGGTTTAGTTTACTTTCGGTACGTTTCATGTCGCCAAAAAGATGGTGTGTGTCGCCTTTAAAATCAATATCGTTATAGGCAGATTCGAGAACTTCTTCTGCTTTTTCAATTGACATTAAATAATCACTGTCAGTTGCAGTACTGTCATTGAAAAGTCTTCCTGGAGTTTGTTTTTTAGTAAGTTGCTGTTCTTGAGAATTACTTTGTAGAGAAAGTAAAAGAAAGAAAAACAGCGATAAAAAATAAATAGGTCTTTTTTGAAAAATCATAATTTATGAGCTTATTTAGGGAGACCAAATTTAAATTTTTTTATAAAACTTTTTATCAACAAAAAATTAAATTAGACACATCTCTCTATTTAATCGTCAGATTTACTTTATAAAGCTGCAGACTCGATTTTTCAACTGATTTTTTTTAAAATAAAAATAGAATTATAAAAAACAGCAGTAATGATGCGCTCACCAAGAAAACAATAACAATATTAATTGTTTTTTGGGCTTTAAGCAGTTCTTCCATGCTCATTTCACTTGGTTTCTTTCGTTTCATTTTCTATTTTTACATTACAATCTGCACAAAATTTAATTAAAAAAGAATCCAAAACAATAGGTCAATTTTTTTTGACTACCCTGTAAAACTATGGAAGAAGTAGAAACTTGTCCGGCACAAAGGCTTTTAAAAATGTTATCCGGAAAATGGAAAGCAGAAATTTTTCGTTTGTCAGTAGAATCGCCTTTGCGATTTAATACTTTGCTGAGACAAATTCAAGGATCAAATAAACAATCTTTGGCCACTGCCTTAAAGGAATTGGAAGAAGAAGGACTTTTGGAAAAAACAACAATTAAGTTAAAACCGCTTCATATTGAATATAATCTTACCGAAAAAGGAAAAGCTTTGATTCCTGTTTTTAAGCAATTGGAAGGGTTATCTTAGTGAGGAATAGAATATGGAGAATAGAATATAGATTATCTGGGAAGAAAAAGTCTGTTTAAAGTAGAAAAGATCCCCAAGTACTACTCAGTGTGACCCCACGGAAACCACTGAGATTCTTTGAGAATCAAATCCTACATCCAAAAAATAAAAACGTCAGCTAAAAGGCGAGTACAGATTAATTGATAAAACCAAATTTATCTTCGAAGATTTTTCCTATTACAGGAATTGGTTTCTTTTGTTCATTTGCAGCATTAATAATTCCGAAGATCCATAAAATCAAGATTACATATCCAACGTAACTTAAGAAATAAAGAGCAGGAACTATACTCACCACAATCGATAAAGCAATATTTATGGCTAATGAAACCAAAAAGATTCCAAAACCTTGCTTTAAATGGTAATTTACTAGATCACTTTTAGGAGTTAAATCTTTACTTTTAACAAATGCTACAATCCATCCAATAATAGTGATATAGCTTAAAATAGAAAGGGTTTTATTATTCATCGTTTTAGTATTTATTACTTCAAAAATAGAAGCAACAAACCGATGCTGAAAGACTTGTTTTGTCTATGGGCGTTTTGAATTGGTATTAGGAAGATTTTGATTGTTAATGGTTGATTGTTTATGGTTTGTTGTTTATGCTTTACCGTAAGTAACTGAAACCTGGAATTTGGAATTTATTCTTTTGGATTTTAACCTTTCAATTTTCCTCCTTCATCAATTTAAAAAACTGTTCTTTTTTTCCTCTAGAAATTGGAACCACCGACTTATCATTCATATGTACCATTCCTTCACGAGAATAGCTTACAATTGAATTTACATTGATTAAATGGGATTGATGAACTCTAAAAAACATTGGAGGCTCTAACATGTCTTCGTAATTTTTCAGCGGTTTTGAAACCATTATTTTTCTGCCATCAGTCAAAAAGAAAGTGGTGTATGAACCCGAAGTTTCACATCTTAAAATTTGTTCTAATTTGACTACATACATTGCTTCCTGAGTTGGGAGAATAATTCGATCTGGTGTTTTGGTGAGATTCTGTTGCAATTCTGTTAGCTGTTGTTTTTCCAAAACTCTTTCTTGTAAAAGAGCGATACGATCAATAGCTGTTTTAAGTTCTTCGGGATCAATTGGTTTTAAAAGATAATCGATCGCGCTGTATTTAAACGCGTTTATAGCATGCTGTTCGTAAGCCGTTGTAAAAATAAGATGAAACGAATTAAATGAAATTTGCTGTAAAACATCAAAACCAGTTCCGTTTTGGAGCATAATGTCCATAAAAACTAAATCGGGTTTTAAGCGATCAATTAATTTTACGGCTTCTTCAACACTTTCCGCATAAGCGATAATCTGAATTTGATCTTGCGCCACCATTTCAAGTATAATCGATAAAGCTTCGCGTATGCGTTGTTCGTCTTCAATAATTATAGTTCTATACATTTTTATAGGATTGGAATGTTAATAATAACGATACAGCCGGTTTCACCGTTTTCGGATTCTTTTTCTAAAACCTGAAATCCCGCTGATGGATATTCTTTTTGCATTTTAGCTAATCTTTCGTCTGTAATAGTAGTAGACAGCGATTGATGGTTTTCTTTTATTTTAAGTTTACGTGAAGCAGCGAGACCAATTCCATTATCTTTAATAACACAAATTAGATTTTTCTGATCGGTTTGCTGTGTGAAATTAAGCTGCAATAATCCTTTTTCTTCTTTTGGCTTTGGCTTTAAGCCATGTTCGACTGAATTTTCTATAAAGGGCTGAATTAATAATGGCGGGATCAATATTCCATCTTCCACCGATTCATCGCATACAATGTTATATTCAAAACTATTATTAAGACGCAGCTGCTGTAACTCAATATAATTTTTAAGAGTATTAATTTCTTCTTCCAGAGAAATAGTTTCTTTTCTCGATTGTTCCAAGATCTGGCGTGTGAGTTTAGCAAATTTATTTAAATAAGAAACCGCTGGAATAGTATCTTTTTGCAGAATCATACTTTGAATATTTCCTAAAGCATTAAAGATAAAATGCGGATCCATCTGCGAACGCAGCAATCTTCTTTCCAATGAAAGTCTTGCAGCAAGGTTTTCAATTGTTTCTTTTTCCATTAATTGCACCTTAAGTTCACTATTGGCCTGTTCCTGTTTTAGAATTTCTTCTCTTTTTAAGTAATAACGCTGCCTGAAATAGTAGGAACGAAACATAAAGACAAGCCCGATCAATAAAACGCCTGCTATACCATAACCTAAAAGTTTATTCTGCTCTTCTAGTTCATTTTCAAGTTCAAGCTGTTTGATTCGTTCTATTTTTTTGGAAGATTCATATCTCGCATCGGCATTTTGCAAAAGCTTCTGGGTGCTTTCATTGTATTTTAACTGATTGTATTTAGTATACAAAGTATCATAAGAATAATAGGCCTCGTAATCTTGTCGTTTAACAGCAACCTCTTTAAGGCAATTGTAAAAGGTGGCTAATAAATAATTGTCAGTATAAGGAAGACTTTTTTGGTATTTAATTCCTTCAATAAATAATAATTCAGCTTTTGTATAATCTCCTTTTTCGGTATAATACATTCCCTGCAGACCAATAGCACTTCTGTAAATGATTTTTATATTGTATTCTTGTGCAATTGCAGTTGCCTTTTCTAGGTTTTCCAACATTGCACTTTCATCAATAGGTTTTGGGCCTTTTGAATAAAGATCTGCCAAATTAACGTAAGCAATTCCAATGTTGCTTTTACTGATGATATCGTGAGTATTTCTTTCAGCATAAGTAACGGTTTCCTTAAAGAAGTTTAAAGCAGCTTTCCATTCTTCTTTAAATCCTAATTCTAATCGATCAGTCAAATAACCGCCAAAAGCAAGTCGGGCATACAATTGACTTTCAGGATCTCTTGCTTTTGCAGCATGTTCTAAAGCTTCCCAAGAATATTTCCTTACTTTTTCTGGTGAGGCTGGAGAAAATAGATACGAAATATCCGAAGCAACCTTAGCACATTGGTCGTGAGCCTTTATTTTAGCAAAAAGTTTGTAAGCTGTTAAAAGATTTTCCAGTGCTTGAGGTTTATCATCGATATAAGATTTTAAAGCTCCTTGGGCCAAAGAAGCAAAAGCTTTAACTCGTATTTTATTTGTTTTTTCGGCTAGAATATAAGCGGTGTCTGCATAACGGGCAAATTCTTTTAAATGGAGCAAACGTCTTTGTGTAAGTGCCAGATAAGAATAGCAAATTACTTCATCGTCTATATTTTTTCTTTTTTTAGCTAGTTCCAAAGCCTGAAGCTGTATTTTTTTGCTGGCAGATGAATCTGAAAAACGTTTGGAATAGCCGTAAGCCACTATTTTTTCTATAGAAGAAACTTCCTGAGCATTAGAATAAGAAAAGAATAAAATAAATAGGAAAAATAACCATTTTGAATGGCTGTTATTCATCAGATTAAAAGTATTTTTTATGTACATATAGTGGTAATTATAGCCAAAGTACAAATTGAGAATTGACTGACCAAAAAAAAGAGCCGTCATTTTTTAATAGAAAAGTCTTGTGAAGTCCTGTTTTTTAAGCTGTTTCTAAAATTTCTTTTCTTGATAAAAGCATAGCATTACCAAATAAAAATCTAAAGACTCCATTTGCCAATTCCGAATTGTAGCAGCTCGATCTTAGTAGTAATCTTGTTGTTATTAATTTTTTTTTAAACCCTTAAATTATGAATAAGAAAATTTTTACATCACTGCTTATAGCTTGTCTATTTTTATCTGCTTTAACGTATGGACAGCAGGAAGATAAACGTATTAAAATTGAAATTTCTCTGAAAGATGGGAACAAAGTGGTAAAAGGTGCGGTTAGATCGGCTACTTTTTCTTTTACAAAATCAGTAATCAATTCCGAAACAAACGAAATTAAAAACAACTATTATTTTTCTCTTGATTTTGAAAAACAAGATATTGCTTTATTGGCTGCTTTCATGAAAAACAAAGCTGGAATTGACGGGCAAATAACCATGACAGATACTTATGGAAAACAGCCAACTAGAAAATTTGATTTTACAAAAGGAAAAATCGATTCTCTAAGTGATCAGATCACAGCAGATTATAACAGTGCTTATATGTCGCTTATCTGTGATACTTTGGTTATTGATGGCGTTAAAATTGACTAAGATGACAACATTAAAGGAATTTGTGAAAGACGGAAATCAGTATACCATGAAAAGACAATATGGTTTCGGTCTGTTGGTTGTTGGCGGTATGTTAGCGTTTACAATTGGGGGAATTTATTATAAGAACACAGCTGTAATCTGGATTTTTGGAATTCTAACAGTTCTTTGTTTTATTTCAATCTGGTCACAGCGTTTTGTTATAGATTTAGACCGAAATGAATTTATTATAAAAAACGGATTGATTAATAAACCTGTTCAGATTCTGTTTTCTGATTTTGTAAATTTTGAATTGGTAAAAATCAAGCACTATCTAATTACGACCAATGTGTGTTTAAATCTTTATTATATGAAAAACAATAAAGAAAAATGTACTGGAATTGCTCAAGCTTTTACCACAAGATCAATCCAGCGATTAATTAATGAAATCAATGAAATTGTAAAACTAAATGAACATTCGCGAAAGATATAATATCGAGGAAACTCAAAATTCTTTTTCTTTGTATCCAAATAAAACAACACTAAAGTTGTCAAAGTGGTTTTTGGCTGGAATTACAGCCTGCATTATCGCTTTACTTTTTTTGGATCATTATTTTGATGATGTGATGCGAGGTGTTATTTATGTACTGATAATATATTTCGTTTTACACAGTTTATATGATATTCAAATTGGATCAAAAATCCAGTATACTTTTGTAGTTACACAAAATGCAGTTTACAAACAGAGTCCGTTATTTTCGAAAAAGAAAATAATGAAACTCGATGAAGCTGTTATATTTGTGCAATCAGAAATGGGAAGCTGGTATTATGCTTTAGGAGCTAATAAAAGCCACTTTGTGAAAAATTACAGAATAAGTGAAGGATTTAGTTCTGGACGAATAAGTGTAGAAATTCAAGCAGCATACGAGAATTTTGTATTACAAAAAATAGATAAGCTCATAGATGCGGTACATTTAGAGCTTAAAAACTAAACCATCTAAAGATAGACTCTCATGAAAACCAAAAGCTTTTTATTTTTAATAGTTTTGATTACTGGAATTTCATGTAAACTTAGCAATGATAGCCCAGACCAGATTTTTAATACAATTGGATTAAATGCCAATAAAATTCCGTCAAGTTTTGAAAGAGTCTTTAAAGAATTCCGCCAGCACAAGGTGAATGGAACCTTACAGCTCCCAACAGAAGATGGAAAAAGCATGAAAAAAGCAACCTGTGTAGAAGTGGTAAAATATGCTTATGCCAATACTTTTAAAGAAGATATTCGAAGAATAAAAAACTTAAATTCAACAGAAGAAGCAGAACCAATTATAAAAGCTGGAATCGAATTGTTTGAATATGCAGACGAAATTCAAAACAAAGACTTTATGATGATTGCCCGAATGATTGATGAAGGCAAAGCGATGAAGAAATAGATGCAGCCGCCAAAAAGCTTGACAATACAAAAGGTATAATTTTAGATCAAAAGCAATCAAAAATGATGGATTTACTTCTTCCGTATGCCGATGCAAATGGAGTAGAATACAGAAAATTTTAAAAACTAGAAAACGGGTTGAAATCTTTAAGAATTTAGCTCGTTTTTTCTTTTACTCTATAAAATAGTATTGAAATAAAATGTAATTCTACAAAAATGCCTTTCAATATTTCTAAATCGTTAAAAGAAACATTCAATTCTCTTTAAATAGTGGCGTTTTATAGAATTTAAGTTAAATTTGCCTCGTGCGAAAAACAATTGTCTACATATTTATCCTTCTTATTGCCTCAAACAGCAGTTTTGTACAGCAGTTTTATAAATTACCAATACTGATTGAGCACTATCAAGAGCACAAAAAACTGCAAAACGTGAGTTTTGTTGATTTCTTATCGATGCATTATTGGGGAGAAGATTTAAATGATAATGATGATGATCGTGATATGCAGCTTCCTTTTAAAACAATCAGCAGCAGTTCGTTTCACTTTGTATTTATTTTAGACGACAAAGATTTATTGCCGCTTCCTTTCAATCCAGAATTACCACAATTAAAAATACCAACTTACAGATCTGATCTTTTTTCAGATCCAAATCTGCTTTCCCTTTTTAGACCTCCAATCGCATAATTATTTTTTAAAATTTTTATTGAAGTGACTGAGACGTATCGTTTCCAGTGGCTCATTTATTATTTTTTTAATTAATACATTATGCTTAATAAAGTAATTCAGTTCTCAGTTAAGAACAAACTGGCAATTGGAATCTTTACATTGCTGTGGATTATCTACGGTGTGTATGAGGTTACCCAATTACCAATTGATGCCGTGCCGGACATCACAAACAATCAGGTGCAAATTATTACTACAGCGCCTTCACTTGGTGCTGAAGACGTAGAAAGACTAATCACTTTCCCAATAGAACAAGCCATTAGCAATATTCCGCATCTTAAAGAAAGCAGGAGTATTTCGCGTTTCGGACTTTCATTAGTCAGCGTTGTTTTTGAAGACGATGCCGATGTGTATTGGGCAAGACAGCAGATAACAGAAAGACTCCAGCAAGTAGAAATTGACCGAAATGCCAATCGACCAGAAATGGCTCCAGTTACAACTGGTTTAGGAGAAATCTATCAATATGTTTTAAAACCAAAGCCAGGTTTTGAAGAAAAATATTCTTTAGAAGATTTAAGAACAATTCAAGATTGGACAATCAGAAGACAGCTTTTAGGAACTGCTGGAATTGCTGATGTTTCGACTTTTGGAGGGAAGTTAAAACAATATGAAATTGCCGTAAATCCTGCGAGATTGAAAGCGCAAAATCTAACCATTAGTGAAGTTTTTACGGCTTTAAACAGCAGCAACGAAAACACTGGAGGAGCGTATATTGAAAAAGGCCCAACTGTATCTTACATCAGAAGTACAGGTTTAGCGAAAAGCATTAAAGATATTGAAAACATTGTAGTGAAAAGCACGCAAGGCGGTCTTCCGATTTTAGTGAAAGATATTGCCGATGTCAAAATTTCTTCAGCCATTCGTTATGGTGCTTTAACTACTGATGAGTTTGGAGAATCTGTCGGCGGGATTGTAATGATGTTGAAAGGAGAAAACGCCAATAATGTTATTGTTAACGTAAAAGACAAAATCGCCGAAATCGAAAAAATCCTTCCAGAAGGTTTAAAAATCGAACCATTTCTGGACAGAACCAAAATGGTGGATAATGCCATTGGAACTGTCGAAAAGAACTTAATTGAAGGTGCTTTGATTGTTGTTCTGATTTTAGTTTTATTCCTCGGAAACCTTAGAGCCGGATTTATTGTGGCTTCGGTTATACCATTAGCGATGCTTTTTGCCATTATTATGATGAATACTTTTGGCGTAAGCGGTAACTTAATGAGTCTTGGCGCATTAGATTTTGGATTAATAGTCGATGGAGCTGTAATTATTGTAGAAGCTATTCTGCATCATCTTCATAGTTCTAAAAAGTACAAAGTAATCGATTCTATTTCGCAGGACGAAATGGATAAAGAAGTCACAGGATCTGCCGCACGTATGATGAATGCCGCCGTTTTTGGGCAA
Source organism: Flavobacterium panacagri (assembly GCF_030378165.1). Taxonomy (NCBI): domain Bacteria; kingdom Pseudomonadati; phylum Bacteroidota; class Flavobacteriia; order Flavobacteriales; family Flavobacteriaceae; genus Flavobacterium; species Flavobacterium panacagri. Next base: position 4,207,329 of record NZ_CP119766.1, on the reverse strand, counting down.
ATCATTATTCTGATTGTTTATCTGCCAATTCTTTCGTTGCAGGGAATCGAAGGTAAAATGTTTAAGCCAATGGCACAGACTGTTGCTTTTGCCATTTTGGGAGCTTTTATTCTGTCGCTTACTTATGTGCCAATGGTTAGCGCTTTATTTCTAAGTAAAAAAATAAGTCATAAAAAGAATCTTTCAGACCGAATTATGGAAAGGTTAGAAAATGCTTATGAAGGCTGGCTGACTAAAGCATTAGGCATTAGAAAAGCTATTGTTATTTCAGCTTTTGTGCTTTTCGGAATTGCTGTTGTTTTGTTTGGAAGAATGGGAGGAGAATTCATTCCACAATTGGAAGAAGGAGATTTTGCAGTTGAAACTCGATTGTTATTAGGAACCAACCTTTCTACGACAACTGAAACAATCGAAAAAATATCGAAAGAACTGAAAAAAGAATTTCCAGAAGTACAACAAGTAGTTTCCAGAATTGGTAGCGCGGAAATTCCAACCGATCCAATGCCAATCGAGGGTGGGGATATGATTATTGTTCTAAAAGACAAATCAGAATGGACAAGTGCTTCTTCGTTTCCTGAATTAGCCGATAAAATGACCAAGACTGTTAAACGAATTGCGCCTGGAGTGACAACTGGTTTTCAGTTTCCTGTTCAAATGCGTTTTAACGAATTAATGACAGGAGCAAAGCAGGATTTGGTTTGTAAGATCTACGGAGAAGATTTACAGAAACTCTCAGAATATGCCGAAAAGTTAGGCGCAATTAGCAAAACTGTTCAAGGTGCAGCGGATCTTTATGTTGAAAAAGTTACAGGAATGCCACAGATCGTAATCGATTATAACTGGGCAGAAATGGCAAAATACGGTTTACGAGTTGCCGATGTAAATGCTACGATTAATGCCGCCTTTGCAGGGGCCGTTGCGGGAAGCATTTATGAAGGAGAAAAACGTTTCGATATGGTGGTTCGTGTGGAAGACAATGGCAGAAAAGGAATTGAAGATGTTCGTAATCTGTTAATTGCAACTCCTTCAGGTATGCAGATTCCGCTTTATCAAGTAGCAAAAGTAGATGAAGTGGAAGGCCCAAATCAGATTCAGCGTGAAAATGCAAAAAGAAGAATCATCGTTGGATTTAATGTTCGAGGTAGAGATGTGCAGTCTATTGTAGAAGAATTACAACAGAAGGTCAATAAACAAATTAAATTTGATCCAGGTTATTATATTACTTACGGTGGTGCTTTTGAGAATTTACAGCAGGCAAAAGCAAGATTGGGAGTTGCTGTTCCAGCTGCTTTATTAATGATTTTCGCTTTGTTGTATTTTGCCTTTAGATCATTTAAAGAAGGAATTATCATTTTTACCGCTATTCCGTTATCTGCAATTGGAGGTGTTTTTGCCTTAGTTATGCGAGATATGCCATTTAGTATTTCGGCTGGAGTTGGTTTTATTGCGCTTTTTGGAGTTGCGGTATTAAACGGAATTGTATTAATCTCTGAATTCAATAGAATACAAAAACACGGTGAAATCACAAATCCTTTTGATATTATCCTTTTAGGAACCAAAAATAGATTACGTCCTGTTTTAATGACTGCGGCGGTTGCTTCGCTTGGATTTCTTCCAATGGCATTAAGCAACGGAGCAGGAGCAGAGGTACAGCGTCCGCTGGCAACTGTCGTGATCGGCGGATTGGTAACAGCTACTCTTTTAACGCTTTTTGTACTTCCGGCTATTTATTTGATGACGTATCATGCTAAAGGATTTTCTAAAAAAAGAAAAAAACATATGAATAATCTAACCATTTTATTGACTATCCTTTTTATTGGTAATATGGCAAATGCACAGCAATTACCAATCTCGCTGGATGAATCGATTTCAGTTGCGATTCAGAATAACAGAACGGTTAAATCGGCTAAGTTAAACGAACAGTCAAAAAGTCATTTGCAAAAAACGGGATATAATCTTCCGCAAACACAAATCGATGCCGATTACGGTCAGTTTAATAGTGCTCAAAAAGATACTAGATTTGGAATCAGTCAGACTTTTGCTTTTCCCACTGTTTACAGCAATCAGAAAAAAGCACTTCAGGCTGATTTTAATAAAGCCAAGACAGAAGTGCAGCTGACTTCTCAGGAAATTAAAACCAGAGTCAGAAATATTTATTACGATTACTTATGGCTTCAAAGTAAAAGAGAACTTTTAGTCTATGCCGATTCGATTTACCGAATTATGGAAAAGAAATCGGATTTAAGATTTAAAGCAGGAGAAGCAAATGTTTTAGAAAAAAGTGCTTCACAATCTGCCCGACAATTTTACAGCAATCAGCTGGTAATGGTAAATCGTGATTTAGAAATTGCTTTAAATTCATTTAATGCGATTCTTCAGGATAAAGTTGAATATGCTCCTAAAAATGAAAAATCAAAAACGGTTTTAAATCAGTCTTTAGTTGAAAATCTGAAAGCAGAAAATCTACCTATTGTACAGCGTTCACAATATGAATCGGAAGCAGCAAAATGGAGATGGAAAACAGAAAGTGCCAAACTGCTTCCTGAAATCACTTTAGGTTATAATAATTTGAGTATTATCGGGACTCAAACTAATACTTCAGGTCAGGAAGTTTATTATGATAGTTCACAAAGATTTAATTACATCAATGCTGGTTTGTCTATTCCAATTTTCTTTACGAGTCAGTCTGAACGCAAACGTGCCGCAAAAGCAGAATACGAAAGTTATGAAGCACTTTCCGAAGCCGCTAAAATTGAAGTGAAAACTGCTATTGAGAATGCGGATAGGGAAGTGAAAAAGTATCAGGAAAGTTTAGAGTATTATGAAAAAGAAGGATTAAAAAATGCTCAAACGATTATCGAAGCTTCAAGCAGTCAGCTTTACAATGGAGATATTGATTATCTGCAGTGGGTTTTGGTCGTAAATCAAGCCATTACAATTAAAAGTGAATATCTAGACGCATTGAACGCTTACAACAAAGCAGTTGTTACACTGCAGAATCTTAATAATATTTAAAATGAAAAAATATATAGCAGCGTTTGCAGGCGCATTAGTATTGTTTTCTTGCGGAAAGAAACAAAATGAAGAAAATAAAAATGCTGAAGTGAAGAGCATTAATATTATAAAATTGACCAGCGAACAAATCAAAAATGCTGATTTACAAACTGGAAATCCGACGCTTCAAAATGTAAAAGAGATTTTACAGCTTCAAGGAACGGTAACAGTGCCTCCAAAAAGTGTGGTCAGTATCAGTATTCCTTTAGGCGGATATGTAAAAAGTACGAATTTAATTGCGGGAATGAATGTGCAAAAAGGGCAGGTCTTAGCCGTTTTAGAAGACATGCAGTTTATCGAATTGCAGCAGGATTATCTTATGGCGAAAGAAAAGTTTGAACTGGCTCAGAATGAATACAAAAGACAAAAAGAACTTAATGCAAGCAAAGCCAGCAGTGATAAAGTTCTAGAACAGATTACTACCGAAACACGTACGCAGCGTATTACAATGTCTTCTTTGGAACATAAACTGACTTTATTAGGAATCAATGTAAAGAAACTGAATGTTTCAACAATCAGCAATACAGTAAAAGTCGTTTCGCCTATTAATGGATTGGTTTCAAAAGTAAATGTGAATGTTGGAAAATATGTAAACCCAACCGACATGCTTTTTGAATTGATTGATAAAAAAGATATTGTATTGACTTTAAATGCCTTTGAGAAAGATGTTGCTTCTTTATCAATCGGTCAAACGGTTATGGCTTTTGCAAATAATTCAGATGCAAAAAAATATCCTGCAAAGATTGCTTTTATTAATCAGAGTTTAAACGGAGATAGAGCAGCAGAGATTATTTGTAAAGTTAATGCTTATAATCCGGCTCTTTTGCCAGGTTTATTTATAAATGCGGAAGTCGAAGTAGAAAATCAAAAAGCTTTAACGGTTCCTGAAGATGCTGTAGTGCGCTGGCAGGGTAAGTTTTTTGTTTTTACAGCCCTTGGAAATAATCAGTTTCAAATGGTGGAAGTAAAAGCTGGAGTTAAAAACGAGGGTTTCTGCCAGATTACTTCAAACGAGTTGGATAATTCTTCAAAAATCGTTGTAAAAAATGCCTACACTTTATTGATGTCTGCCATGAATAATGACGAACAATAGAGCTTAAATCTTTGATTACAAGTTTAGAGTAAAACACAAAAGCCCGGTAAAACTAGTTTTACTGGGCTTTTAATAAAGAAACTATTCGTTTGCAATTTCATTCCGTAGGAATGTTTCATCGGTAGAAAAAAAATGGTTTGAATATATACGTTCCGTAGGAACGTTTCGACGGTGTACGGAAATTTGAATTAGGTTTATACGTTCCAAAGGAACGTTTGATTATTTGGTCAGATTTTATTTTCGTAAAATTAGGTGTTCCTACAGGACACAATATAATTCAAAACCCCATTTTTTACCGACGAGATATTCCTAACGGAATATAATTTATTACTTTAAATAAGGATATTTAAGATAATGTGAATTAATTTTTTAAATTAATCTTTTATCCCTTTTATCCAATCTTTAAATCGGTTAACCTGTTCCGAAAAGAAAGATTCATGTTCTTCTTTATCTTCTTCAATGGGCGGTAAAACATGTTCAAAATAAGTGCCTCGTAAAACTTTGTGCAGAATGCCTTCGCCTAAAAACGCTTTTCCATCATTAAGCGTTCGCACTGCTTTCAATAAATGTCGAATATCATATTGCAATGGATTAATATCCGGAACTTGTTTATTTAAATTCAACAATTTGTAAACCGCAATTCTAGCCGTTCTAATCGAACTTTCCATAGTAAATACCACATCATTATTCGTTTCAACAAATTGTCCAATTAAGCCAAGATTTTTGCATCCTTCAGGCACAACTCTCGGACGATCTCCTTTTGCCCTCGGCATAAACATCGAAGTGATGTAAGGCATAAAAGCGGTTCGTACAATGGTGTTTTCTATGATATTATCCAGTTTATCTAAAATTCCGAGATGGAAAGATAATTCAGTTAAAATCTCATCTCCAGTACATTCGGGCATTACTTTTTTTATGTAATTCCCAGGTTTATCCATAAACAAGGCATAAACCCAAAGCACTAAAATATCGTCTGGCTGATCTGGAAAATGAGGCTGTCTGTTACAGGTAAAACTCATTAACCAATTAGAATCGGTAATGGTAATAATTCCTCCGGTAACTGTTTTTCCAGAATAGGGATCGTTTACAGAATATTCTTTTAGTTTTTCTACAAAAGCAGAAGGCCTGCAAGTCAGCGTAACCGATTCCCAGGAAGATTTCTCAATATTGGTGCAGAATTTTTCTGGTTTTCCAAAAATAGGAGATTTCGCTGCTAAGTTTTTCCATAACATCCAGCCCGGACTTTTACCACTGGTAGAGTTGTCGATACCAATAATTGGAGCAGTTTTATTGTCTCCATAGAAAGTATCTTCGGTCATTGAACCTGTGGTAACAATTACAAAATCATCTTTGCCAATTGGAGTTCTATTTTCTTTGCCTTCATGCTCTGTAATAATTCCTTCAACGACTTTACCTTCAGTATTACTTTGGATGACTAAATCTTTGATCAGTGTATGAAATTTGATATTGACACCTTTTTCTTCAAGGAATTTTCGCAGCGGTGTAACAAAAGTATCATACTGATTGTACTTAGGAAATACTAACGAAGAAAGATCATTTAATCCATCAATTGCATGAAGAAATCTATGCATATACAATTTTAGTTCTAATAAACTATGCCAGTTTTCAAAAGCAAACATGGTTCTCCAAAACGTCCAGAAATTGCTTTCTAAAAACGATTCACTAAAATAATCTTCTATAGTCAAGTCGTCTAGTTCGTCTTTTCTTTTCAACAGCAATTTTACAATTGCTAGTTGATCTCTTTTATTCAAACCAAATTTGCTGAAGTCTTTTATTTCTCCGTTTTTATGAATTAACCTTGCTTTAGAATAATTCGAATCGTTATCATTAATCAATCGATATTCGTCTAAAACAGTGTAGGGTGGAGGCAGTTCTAAAGCTGGAATATCCTGAAAAATATCCCATAGATTTTCGTAGGTCATATCCATTTCACGACCGCCGCGAATCATATAACCCTCTTTGGGATTTCCTGAGCCATCGAGTGAACCACCATCAATATGAAGCTGTTCCAGAAAAGTGATGTTTTTGGCAGGAATTCGACCATCTCGAATAAAATAGTAGGCAGCTGCCATTCCAGCAATACCACTTCCTACAATATAGATTTTGCTGTTTTCATGCGATTTTAAAGGAATTCCAATATTACGTTGGTAATTTCCAATTTGATCCGAAAAAGGCATTGATTTTTCTGGGGTGTTTAACTGTGTTTCTGTGCTCGAATCTGGTTCGTGATTAACATTTCCGTAGGTTGTAGAATTGTTTAGGACTTTGTCAAATTTTGATGTAATATTCTTCATTTTCAAAGCTTTAGAAGTTAATTCAACTAATGTAAGCTTAAAATTTGAAAGATAATTCTTTTATTTTTGAGAATATATTTGTATAATTTATTGATTGTTAATTAGATATGATTTTAAATTTATCCAAAGGTTATCTTATTCTTTATTGATCTGAATAACATCATTTCCTGCGATGGCATAAACTGTATCTTCTGAGCTGGGTTTTAGAAAATACTTTCCAGTAAACTCGCCAAAAGCAGGAAGAATGATTTGGTTGGGTTTGCAAAAGAAACAACGCAACTTTAAATTTTGTAAACCCAAGCCACGCAAGACAATTCCCGGGTGGATATGTCCTGAAAAATTAAATAAGTCTTCTTTTTCTGTGGGATGATGCGTAAAAAAGAAAGCGTCAATTTCTAAAATCTCTGTGACAATTACTCCAATTTTTTTATAATGACTTTCATCAATAATGTCATGATTTCCAGTAATTAAATAGGTTTCTTGTTTGTGATTAGAAAGCCATTCTTCAAATAAATTCCATTCTGCATTTTTAGTGCTGTGAAATAAATCTCCCAGAAAAATAATTTTTTCAGGAAGAAAATGATCCAAAACTGCTGTGATTTTTCTAAAATTTTCTGAAACAGCATTTTGCGGAATAGCAATTCCGTGTTTTCTAAAATGCGTTACTTTTCCCAAATGCACATCAGAAATAATGACCGTTTTTTGTTTTTCCCAAAAGACGGCACCAGTTGAATGAAGTATAAAGTTTTCGTTTTTTAATTGGATATTCATAAATATTTATTTCATGTAAGATGCGGTCATTTTCTGAATTCTTTCAGCCAGAGTTTCGCTCGAAAGTTTTTCTCTCAATCGATCTGTAATGATTGGAAAACTAAAAGGCGTTGGTTTTAAACATTGTTTCCAAATTATGTTCTGGCCTGCAATTCTTTCCAAAGCTAAAATCAAACGTCCTTCTTCTAATTGATGTTCAAAGGTTTCTCTATACGCCTGATGCAATAACAAATTATCAGGTTCAAAATCCCTAAAAACTTCAAATAACAATTGCGAGCCACTCTGCAAATGTTTGGTTTTAACCATTTTTCCCGGAAAACCAGTAAAAACCAATCCAGAAATTACAGCAATGTCTCTAAATTTGCGTCTTGCCATTTCGGTTGAATTTAAGCTTTTCTGCAAATCGTGATGGACGTATTCTGTAGAAAATAAATTATTATCTAAAACCGCTTCAATATCAATTTCCTGATCAGAAAGCAATTCAAATCCATAATCGTTATACGCCAAAGAAAATGTGATAGATTGCAGTAAACTGATTCTGAATGCCAGTAAACTGGCTAAAGCTTCATGCACAAAACGTCCTTCAAACGGATAAAAAATAGCATGATAGCCTTCTCGGGTTTTAAAAGTCTCAATGAGAAATTCATCTGAACTTGGTACAATAGATTCTTTTCGCTGTCTTTTGAATAAAGGCTGTAAAGCTTTCAATTCTGGCGAAAGATTGTCGGTATTGGCGCGGTACAATTCCTGCCGTAATAATTCACTCATTTGAGAAGACAGTGCCAAACGACCGCCCATCCAGCTGGCAATTTTAGATTCTTTTTTCGGACTCGCTTTTTTGACTAAAACCTGCATATTTCGAATACGGAATAATTCGAGTTTTTTTCCTGCAAAGATAAAAGTATCGCCAGGTTTTAATTTCGAAATGAACCATTCTTCAATCGTTCCGATATAACCGCCACTCATGAATTTTACATTCATTACCGCGTCGCCAACAATAGTTCCAATTTGCATTCTATGATGCATGGCAATCATTCGGCTGTTGATTTTGTAACAGCCATTTTCATCAATTTCAACTTTTTTGAATTCGTCATAAGCATGAAGACTTTGACTGCCTTGTGTGATAAAATTCAAAATCCAGTTCCAGTTTTCAGCTGTAATGGTTTGATAACTAAAAGTTCCCTGAATTTCTTTGAAAATTTCATCTGGGTAAAATCCGTCAGAAACTGCAAGTGTATTAAGATATTGAACCAAAACATCCCAGCTGTTTAAATACGGAACGCGATCTTCTATAACACTGTTTTCGACAGCCTTTTTAAGTGCCGAAGCTTCGATTAATTCAATGGCGTGAGTAGCTAGGAAATAAATAACACTTTCTTTCCCAGGTTGATGCCCGCTTCGTCCTGCGCGTTGCATAAAACGAGCAACGCCTTTAGGGCCTCCAACCTGAATAATCGATTCGACAGGAGCAAAGTCAACACCCAAATCTAAACTAGAAGTACAGACTACAACTTTTAATTCTTCATTTCGAATAGCATTTTCTACCCAAAGTCTCGTTTCTCTATCAATGCTTCCGTGATGCATTGCCATTTCTCCTGCAAATTCAGGATATTTTTCTAATAATCTCTGATACCAAATTTCGCAGGCCGAACGAACATTCGTAAAAATTAAAGTCGTTTTGCTGGCTTTTATAATTTTTGCCGCTTCATCAATCAAATGTAATCCCATGTGCCCTCGCCAAGGATAAGCATCCATTTTCTCTGGAATAATAGAGACTACTTTTATCTTTTTATTGATAATCGCTTTTATTAAAACAGAATTATGGTAAGCTTCAGAATCTACTCCAAGCAAAACTTCCTGCGCTTGTTGCAGATTTCCAATTGTGGCAGAAATTCCCCAAATCCGAATGTTTTTTGCTATCGTTTTAAGTCTTGATAATGCCAGTTCTACCTGAACTCCGCGTTTGGTTCCTAGTAATTCATGCCATTCGTCTATGACAATTGAACTGCAGTTTTTAAAAGTTGCCGCATATCCTTTTGAAGCCAAAAGTAATTGCAGACTTTCAGGAGTTGTAATCAGCAAATCGGGCATTTTCCCTTTTTGTTTGGCTCTTTCTGATGCAGAAGTATCTCCGGATCGAATTCCGACAGTCATTGGAATATCTAAATCTGTAAGCACTCGTTCTGCCGCTTGCTTGATTTCAACAGATAAAGATCTTAAAGGTGTGATCCAAATAGCTTTTAATCCTGAATTATGCTTGGTTTTATAATTCGGATTTTCTTTGATATAATTTAAAATGATTGGAAGCCAGAGCGCATAGGTTTTACCGCTTCCGGTTGGAGCATTTAACAAACCGTTTTTTCCCTGCAAAAAAGCAGTCCAGGTTTGAGTCTGAAACGGAAAAGGTTTCCATCCCTGACTTTCAAACCAGTCACTGGCAATCGTAAATAACTGCTCTCTGTTCATTTATACAATTAAATTTTTTAAATCTTCTATCGAATTGGCTTCATCGATTTTTTTATCATGACGCCATCTTAAAATTCGCGGAAAACGGGTTGCAACACCGCTTTTGTGCCTTTTGGAAAGTGCAATGCCTTCAAAACCAATTTCAAAAACTAATTTTGGAGTTACACTTCGTACGGGGCCAAATCGTTCTAAAGTATTTTTTTTGATAAAATCGTCTACCATTCTAAATTCTGCATCGGTTAAACCAGAATATGCTTTCGCGAAAGTTACTAGTTCTCGTTCGTTATTCTCATTTTCCTGCCAAAGGGCAAAAGTATAATCGGTAAATAAATTCGATCGTCGACCATGACCTCGCATTGCGTAAGTTAGAACAGCATCTATGGTTAAAGGTTCTATTTTCCATTTCCACCAATCGCCTTTTTTTCTTCCCACTAAATACGGAGAATCTTTTCGTTTTAACATTAAACCTTCACTTTTCATTTCACGAGATTTTAATCTTTCGTTTGTGACATCTTCCCAAGTAGAAAAATTAAGTCTTTCTGAAAGTTGCAACGGAATTTCTTTTCCAATCAAAGTGGTAAATAATTCTTCTAGTAACGTTCGACGTTCTTCATAAGGAAGATTCCGAATATCTTTTCCCTGCCATTCTAATAAATCATAAGCTTTAATGATTACAGGAGAATTTTTTAAAACAGAAGCAGAAACATTTTTACGGCCAATTCTAGTTTGCAAATCATTAAATGTTCCAATTTGATTATCAATAAAAGGAAGAATTTCGCCATCAATAACAGTTCCGTCTGGAATATTTCCGATGAAAGATTGAAACTCTGGATATTTGTCGGTTACTAATTCTTCGCCACGGCTCCAAACGTAAATTTCATTATCACGAATAATGGTTTGAGAACGAATCCCATCCCATTTATGTTCAGCACTCCAGTCTTCCGGATTTCCTAAAGAAGAAACTTCGCCTTCAATTGGATAAGCCAAATAAAACGGATAAGGTTTTGATAAATAATCACTGCTTCTTTCATCCAGAATCAATTCCTGAAACGTAATCGTATTCGGATTCCAATCGCCCATTAATTTATAAGCAAGCGTGTCTTCGTCTATGTTTTCAGCTTTAGAGAGTGCACGGGTCATTAATTTCTGACTTAAACCAATTCTAAAACTTCCTGTTATTAATTTAGTAAAAACGAATCTTTCGTAATAATTCAAGTTCAGCCAATTGGTTTGTAGATATTCTTTTTTTTCTGAATCGGTTTTCTTTTTTAAAGCAATGATTTCCTGTAAAAACTCAGTCAGACTTTTATCAGAATGTTCTTTTGTAGTGGGAATAACCAAAGCAATCGTTTCGGCCAAATCGCCCACAATATGATAACTTTCCTCAAACAACCAAAGCGGAATATTAGCCAATTCATTCGCCCATAAACGTAATAAAGTAGTATTAACAGGTCGGGGAGGACGGCGATGTGAAAGGATAGCGATTGTCCAAACTTTATCCTCATCACTTGCTTTTAGAAAATAGTTTGTCAAAGCATCCACTTTTACCGATGTTTTATTAGAACTATCTAAGGTTTTTATAAGCTCGGCAAAGTTTTTCATGCTTTTTTTGGTTTATTGTTTAATTAATAATTTACAATTCATCATTAATTACGTCATTCGTTTCTCCTTCATATTGTGTGTTTGCAGTTCTGGCATCGTAACCCAATTCTCTAAGGTATTTTGAAAATATGTCCGAATATCCGTGTGTACAAATCACTCTTTCTGCGCCGGTAGCTTTGATACTTTCTAATAAACCTGTCCAATCACAATGATCGCTTAAAACAAAACCACGGTCAACGGCACGTCTCCGTCTTGCTCCGCGAAAAGCCATCCAGCCACTTGCAGAGCCCGTTACAAAAGGAGTCATTCTTCTAATCCAGGTACTTCCGTGTGCGCTTGGCGGGGCAATTACAATGTTTCCTAATAAATCTTCTTTTTTAGTTTCTGTAGTCACTCTTATTGTTGGAGGTAAATCAATTAAGGGACGAACAATTTCAGTCATGTTTTCGATTGCACCATGCGTGTAAATTGTTCCAATATGGGGATCGAGATATTTTAATAATCGTTGTGCTTTTCCTAAAGAATATCCAAAGAGAACTGAAGTTTTTCTTTCTGCGCGATTTTCAGCCCACCAATTATTTATTTCCGTCATTACATCAGTTTGCGGTTCCCATTTGAATGCGGGAAGTCCGAAAGTACATTCGGTAATAAAAGAATGACATTTTACAACTTCATATGGAACAGAAATTCCATCATCTTCTGTTTTGTAATCTCCCGTAAATACCCAGATTTCTCCTTTGTATTCTACTTTTATTTGAGCAGAACCAATAATATGTCCTGCTGGGTGAAAAGAAAATTTCACGCCATTTATAGTAAACGTTTCATTCCATTCTTTTCCGGTAACATTAATATCGCCAAGACGGTATTTTATGATGGGCACATTGGTATGATGCGTAATGTAATTTTGATGTCCCCATCTTGCATGATCAGAATGACCGTGCGTAATAATGGCATTTTTAACAGGTCTCCAGGGATCAAGATAAACATCTGCCTGCTGACAATAAATGCCTTTATCGTTAAATTGTAGTAAAGGTGGATTCATCTTCTAGAATTACATAATTATAGTTTTACTATCTTGTTGCCATTACAAGATAAGTAATCAGCGAAATACTCAATACAAACGTAAAGACGTTTATAAAATGAAGCATTGCATACGAATATTTATATTTTGACGACATAATGATTCCTGATTTTAATGTTCGAAATTTTTGTAATTGATGCAGTTGTATTTTTCATCCTCATGATCCAGATTATAACTGTCATAAGGATTGGCTTCATCATAAGTTGAAAATGGCGTGTTATCTTCAGCAATATTTAAACCGCTTTCTATGATTTCGTAAGAATCATCAGCAAACGAACTAAAATCATTTCTATAAGTACTGGTGTCAGAATTTTGTCCAGTAGTAAATTCTTCATCCATAGCTTCATTTTCATGAGCTGTGTCAATATGATCAGGTTTACTGCATTTAAAATCATTAAATTTTGCAGCATCTAAGTTGTTGTCAATTGTTTCCATAATTGCTCTTTTAAATTAGATAATTTTCAACTTTTGGATATATACAAATTTGAAAATTAGATCATTAAAAAGATTATAGGATTTAATTTTAATCTTACATGATTTGTTTATTCTTATTTTATAATAATCAAATATAATTCTGTAAAAAAGATCAAGTAGGATTGTTCAACTTTGTATATCAATAATTTAAAAAATTAAATATCATGGAAACTTCAAAAAAAGATTCGAAATCTGGAATGAAAGATTCTGGAAAAACTCAAAAATCAACTTCTGGTTCTAGAGGAAAAAGCACTACAACAAAATCAAAAGATTCAAAAGGTAGAGCTGGACATTAATTTTTTTTGATACTATTTTAGAATTAAAAATAAAAGCGTGCTGTTTAGTTATAGACAGCACGCTTTTAGATTTTTTATAAGTTTAAATTTTACTTTAAAACTTCCTGAATTGTTTTTACAAAAGTTTCAATTGGCTGAGCTCCAGAAACAGCATATTTACGATCAAAAACAAAAAACGGAACGCCTTGAACACCAATTTCTCCAGCTTCTTTAATATCTGATTCTACTTCTTTGATAAATAAAGTTTCGCTTTCCAGCACTTCTCTAATTTCGCTTTCTTCTAAACCTGCCTGAATTCCTAATTTAATTAAAGTCTGACCGTTGTTTAAATCTTCGCCATCAGTAAAATAAGCTTTGAAGAAAATTTCTTCCATTCGATCGCCCATATTTTTGGTTTTAGCCAATTGAATAATTCTGTGAGCATTTAAAGAATTAGAAATAACTGCTTTATCAAAGTTGTAATCTAATCCAACACTTTTAGCGCGTTCTGCAACTCCTTTATGCATTTCTTTAGATTGTTCAAGCGACATGCCTTTTCTTTCTGCTAAAAACGTGTAAACGTCTGTATCAGGCTGTGAAGTAATAGTAGGATCCAGCTGAAAGCTTTTCCATTCGATTTCAAATTCGTTGTTAGGAAACACTGCAAGCGCTGTTTCCAACTGTCTTTTTCCGATATAACAAAACGGACACATGATGTCCGACCAAATTTCTATTTTCATATTGCAAAGATAAGGAAAATTGTTGTTGCAAGTTTTATGTTTCAGGTTTCACGGTGATATGCCTTGTGTTTTTTTACCGCAAGGAGCGCAAGGTTTTTTGATTTAGAAAGTCTACAGAAAACGCAAAGTTCGCAAAGTTTTGTAAAAACGACTTTGCGAACTTTGCGTTATTCTTATCTTCTTAGCGGTTAATTTTTAAGCATCTAGAATTTTAATTCAAACTTGGTGGTTCTGGAATCTTAACTGTTTTTTTTATTTTTTTGATTAGCAGATAAAAAGTAATGCCACCCAAAATAATAAGTAAAGCAATCTGTAATTGGCCAATGCTATTATTTCTGCTATACATCGCATTGGCTGTAGCAAGTTTAGCCTTTCCTTCTTCAATTTGAATTTGTGATAAAGATTCTAAGGTTTTTAAAGCTTCTTCGCTAGTGTTAATAATATCTGTCCAGTTTCTGTTTTCAAGCTGATTATTGATCTGTTTACAGGAAATTAAGAAAGCATCAAAGTATTCCTTTTCCTTATTTGTTAAAACTGTTTTGCCATAAAGATCATCAATAGTATGAATAATGTCTAAGGTATGAATGATTTCATTTTTTTTGATATTATCGCTCAAATTCAGCTTTTCAGCTTCAGCCCTAATGTAATGGAGCTGTTTAGAATATTGAAAAATGTAATGTGCCACAACCAGCCGGTCTTTATAAATGGCATTAATATTATCATTTACATTCTTAGAATTTTGAAGCGTATTAAAGTTTCCTAATAAAACCAAAAGCATTACGATCAAAAGAATAAACGCAGATTTGGTTTTGTTGCTGTATTTTTTTAAATCTTTCATAAACTTTTAGTATTAGAAATTACAAACCCATAAAGTATTGAATAAAAAGAAACAGTTTTAATGATGCTTATTTGCTCGAAGTTGCATAAAGCAGTTCTATGTTTTTAATTGATCCGATTGGCGCAATTTTGATATGTCTTTGTCCTTTTTCTACATAAAAACAATATAGACTATTTGTGCCAAGAAGATTAACCTCTTGAGGCTTTTCGTCATTAAAATTTAATTTATAATTATAATCTAATGCTCCTTTGGTAATTCGTTGAGAGGTTATATAACCGCTAGCTAATCCAGTTCCCATGAAAAAAGATAAAAGAATAACGGCAAGTGTTTTTATCGCAATTTGATTGTAGTAACTTTTTCTTTCTTCAATAGTTAATTCTTCGTCAGGCTTTAAATCAAACGTTTTTTGAATTGATTTTTTGTCTTTATTTTTTGATAGAAATTTTGGAAGATATAAATGGCTTGCAAATAATAAAAAAATTGTGATTAAAATAATAGGGTGTGAAGTGATATAGACTATCGGACTTATCAAAATATCAGTAATGGTGGAAAATTTTAAAATATTTATTCCTAGCTGATAATAGTAGATACTATCTTTTAACATTCCCATTAAAATCAGGAAAAGATAACCAAATGGCAATAATTTTTCTAAATCGTCTGAAATTTTCATTTACAACTTTTGGTTTTGTGATGGTTGTTTTTGGCTGATCTTTTTAAGATTATTTTTCGTGCGACTAAAATAGTATTTTTTTACTTACAATTCTAAGCGAATTATTTAGAGATGATTTTATAATAATTTTAAGGAGCTAATCCTGCTGTCCGCTATATCTTTTCCTGGTCTCGTTTTTAGGAACGAGACCAGAAAAAGGATGCCGCTTCCATCAGGGCTAGGGAATTAGGATAAAAAGATCTAAAATTATTCATGGATATTTGACCTTCTTTTTTCTGTAAAGATTAAAAATATTATAAAAGCAATATTCAAAATAGGGATAAAGTTAAAAACAATAAAAGCAGAATTAGCATTTAAATCTCTCAACCTTCTTGCCGTTACTGCCTGCATAGGAACAAAAGTTAGTAGAATTATTAAGCAGATATAGAATAGATATAGTATTTTATCATTGTCTAAATTAATATTTTGGTTTAAATAACTTACTAAATACAGCATCAAAAGATTGAATAATAAGTAAATTCCATATTCTGTTCTCCCAGCTTTTTCCGTAAATGATGTTGAGAAAAAGAATATGTTTTTTACATGTTTCATCGTAATGATTTATTCTATTATAAATTCGTTATCGTCCGGTTTCCCCCTAAAAAATAAAAATTGCAATATTACTGCTAATACAATAGTTAAGATTGCGCCAATGAAGTTCAACCATAAATAACCTAGCTTTTCCTGATTGTAAACCATAAAATAATAAATCACGAAAATGGTAAGCTGGCTGATAATAGCACTGATAAACATTGGCTTTGCCTGAACTCTTTTAGTATAAAATGCGACTAAGAATATTCCTAAAACGGTTCCGTAAAAGATAGAACCAATAATGTTTACAAGTTGAATTAGATTTTCAAACAAAGTTCCAACGCAGGCAAAAAGTATGGCTACAACTCCCCAAAACAGCGTGAAAAATTTTGTAGCGTTTAGATAATGCTTCTCCGATTTTTCGGTTTTTAGATTTCGTTTATAAATATCGATTGCCGTTGTCGAAGCCAATGCCGTTAATCCAGAAGCTGTTGATGACATGGCAGCGGAAAGAATCACAGCCAATAATAATCCGATAAGCCCTTTTGGTAAATAATTTAGAATAAAATGAAAGAACACATAATCTTTATCATTGGTTTCCGAATTACTGTCGGCTTTTAGGATAATTTCTTTGGCTTTTTCTCTAAGATCTTTTTCTTTATTGGATAATGCCACTAATTCTTTGCGAAGAATCGGATTGTCATAATCTTGATTCAACTGATCAATATACAATAAGTTGATTACTTTTTTGTCTTCCGAAAGTTTTACTAACTTTTCTTCCAAATTATGATATTCTCCTTTAAAAGCCGATTTTTCAATGGTTGCTTTATTGTTTGGATTGAAGTTTAAAGGCACAGGATTAAACTGAAAAAATACAAATACCATAACTCCTGTTAAAAGAATAAAGAACTGCATCGGAACTTTTAAAAGTCCGTTCATGATTAATCCCATCTGGCTTTCACGCACCGATTTCCCAGATAAATAACGACCAACCTGCGATTGATCTGTTCCAAAATAGGCAAGTGCTAAAAAGAAACCTCCAGTAATACCACTCCAAATGGTGTATTTTTCTTCAGGATCAAAAGAAAAGTCTACGATATTCATTTTATCATTTGCTCCAGCAATATGAAGCGCACTATTAAAACTCATGTCATTTGGAAGATAATGAAGAATCAAAAAGAAAGTAATAAACATTCCAGACATAATCACAAACATCTGTTGTTTCTGCGTTACGTTTACAGCTTTTGTTCCTCCTGAAAAGGTATAAATAATTACCATTACACCAATAATAATGTTCATTACAGTTAAATTCCATCCAAGAAGCGCAGATAAAATAATGGCTGGTGCATAAATAGTCAATCCAGTTCCTAAACCTCTTTGAACCAAGAATAAAATAGCTGCAAGAGAACGTGTTTTAACGTCAAATCTCTTTTCTAAAAATTCGTAGGCGGTAAAAACTTTGCTTTTATGATAGAGCGGAATAAAAGTCAAACAAATCACAATCATTGCAATTGGCAATCCGAAATAAAACTGTACAAACCCCATTCCGTCATGATAAGCTTGTCCTGGCGTTGATAAAAAGGTAATAGCGCTGGCTTGAGTAGCCATTACAGAAAGGCCAACTGTATACCAAGGCGTTTCGTTGTTTCCTAAAATGAAATCTTCAACATTTTTACTTCCTTTGGTTTTCCACGAGCCGTATCCAACAATAAATAATAAAGTTACAATAAGTACGATCCAGTCAAATAGCTGCATAGGTTATGAGTATAATTGCATGATTAAAAAGAAAATGGCAATATAGATTGCATTAGCTACCAAAACATAGGTATAGCTTTTCTTCCATTTTTTTTGTTTTTTGGCTTCCATATTTTATTGCTTTATATCTTGTTTTGGGGCTTCAAGAGGTTGTTTTAGCGAAATAATATTAGATAATAATCTATAAGCTCCAGAAACTCCTTCTGGTAATTCTCTAAAGAAACTTAAACCAGTGTAAATATAATATCCTTTTCCGTATGGAGCGACTAATAAAGCGCCATCTTTAGCAGATTCTCCTTTATCATGAGACGAAATAATAGGAGTGAAGGCAGAATCGTATTCATTTGGATAGTATAAACCTTGTTCTTGTGTCCAGCCTTCAAAATCTTTAGAACTGATTTTATTTGGCGTATTTAAAACAGGATGATTTGGCGCTAAGAAAGTGATTTTTGCATTTTCTTCGGTTACACGATCATTCGATAATTTTAATGGATATGGCGCGATTTTATCAGTAACCAATCTTCCGTTTGTATTATATTGTACAATCATATTTTTGCCACCTTTTACAAAATTGAAAAGAATGTTTTGTTTGTTAGCTAAAGCATTAACGGTATTGTAAGCACGAACTCCTGTAATGACAGTACTGAATGAATCTAATTTTTCTGGCGTAATTTCTTCAGGTTTTAAAATTGAAACTTTGTATCCCATTTGCTTTAAACTTTCAGGAACTTCGTCGCCAGCGCCCATAATGTAAGCAATCGCATCTTCTGAAGTTTTTAGATCAATTCTGATGCATTTTGATTCAGCCGGTTTTAAAACCATTTGTTTAGTAATATGAGGAAAATCAATAATCGTCTGATCTTTATCAAAACGTTTGCCGTCAACTGTTGCAATACTTTTAGCAGTAACTTCTTCTGGATTAACAGGTGGTGTTACTTCAAAGTAAAAAATCTGTTCATTTCCTTTTTTGTCCAAAGTAAACGGAATTTCTTTTGGAGCTACACTCCAGCTTTTTGGTAAATCCAATTGTAAATTTCCTTTTACCTCGTCTTTTCCAGCACGAACTTTTACAGGAATCATTTTGCTTTTAGTATCTCTAAAAATCAAAACTCTTTCTAAAATTGAAGTCGTAACTTCTGGAACAATATCCAAGAAATTATACATTTCTCCTTTAACGCCGTCATTGTATTTGTAGACAACTGTTCGTTCAAATGGAATATCAACACCAGCAATTTTTACGTTAAAAACAACTTTAGTATCTCTTATAATATCTGGAATTCCAATAATCTCTTGATTCGAAACCGTGTACATTCCGACAGTTGCTTTTTCTTTTAACCAATACGGCTGTGTATATTCAATAGTATTTGGAAGCTGCAACTGAAGATTAATTTTTTGATCGCTGTTGTTTTTTAAAACACTGTTTTGAACAGTCGTTTTATTGTCTGGCAATGTTGTAATACTTACTAATTGCATATCAACCGAACATCTGTTGATGGCTTCAAGAGTTAATCTGATAGTACTTCCTGGAGTAGCTTCCTGTTCGTTTGAAACGGCTTCAAGATATAAACCAGAACAAGATGCAATAATACTTTTAATTGCTTCGGCTTTGATGGTTTTCCAATGCGTATCTTCTAAAGCTTCTATCATCGAATAGGCTTTCACTAAATCCGGGATACTTGCAGATGGATTACTGAAGTTGTAGTTTGAAATAATAGAGGAAATTAAATCTCCAATTGGTTTTCCGTTTTTGACACGATTCCAGCTTGTATCAATTCCGTCAAATAAATTATCACGGTCTTTAGGAGTTTCTCCGTTAATCAACTCTAAATATTCAGTTTCGTCGCCACGAACTCCAGTGCTTCCAAAACCTTGTGATTGATGACGACTTCTACTCAAAGCAGCAATTTCCTGATTCGATTTTCCAATTCCAGTGTAATAAACACCCGTTTCTAATTTGGTAAATTTTGATTTATTAGCAGCATCAAATTTTTCCTGACTACCATAAAACCACCAAGACGGATTGAAAAATTGTCTTTTTACCTGCCAAGGCGTTACGTATTTCAATTGTTCAGGATAAACTTTCGGATCGTTTGTTAGTTTAAAACTTTCAACACTCAGCATTGCTGAAGAAGTGTGATGCCCGTGTGTTGTTCCCGGCGATCGATGATCAAATCGATTAATGATAATGTCTGGCTGAAATTTTCTGATTGTCCAAACCACATCAGCTAAGACTTTATCTTTATCCCAAATATCTAAGGTTTCATTTGGATTTTTAGAAAAACCAAAATCATTGGCGCGAGAGAAAAACTGTTCTCCGCCATCTATTTTTCTAGCTTCAATTAATTCTTGAGTTCTTATAACTCCTAATAATTCGCGTAATTGTGATCCAATTAAGTTCTGACCGCCATCACCACGAGTTAAAGACAAATAACCCGTTCTCGCATTCATATCATTGGCCAAATACGAAATCATTCTAGTGTTTTCATCATCAGGATGTGCCGCAAGATATAAGACAGAACCTAAAAAGTTTAATTTTTTGATTTGATTGTAAATTTCAACTGAATTTGGTTTTTGTGGCTGCTGTGCAAACGAAATCTGAAAACCTATAAAAAATAAAAGAAAGATTTGTACCTGTATTTTTCGCATGATTAAAAGTTAGGTGTTTTTAGAATTGTCCCAAAAATACTAATTATTTTATGGAAGATTATTTAAATGAAATGTTAACGCACAATAATTGTACCTTAATTGAGAAGGAATAAAATAAAAAAAGCCGTTAGATGTGTTCTAACGGCTTTTTTGTATTTTGATTTTGAAATAAACGAAATGTTATTTCAATTTGTTTTCTGTATCAGTATAATTTCCTGTAATGGTTACGCCACTATTTTTAGTAACTTTTCCGTAGATTGTAATAGAAGAACCTGTACCGATGAAATTAATTTTAGCACCGCTGTTTAATAGAAGATCTCCCCAAATTACAACAGAACCTTCTACTTGTAGTGTTGCATTACTGTTAATAGTTAATTGCGTTGGGTTTGATTGCTGATATTTACCTTGAGATAAACTTCCTCTCATGTTAAAAGTACCACCGCTGTTTAAAGTTAGATTATTCAAAATTGCAATAGAACCACAGTGTGTTAATACAGCTCCAGAATTAATAATAGCCGAATTAATAGCAGTTGCGCCTTGATACGATTTAATGTCATTTGAATTTAAAATCAAATCTTTGCCTTGATTGTAAACCGGATATGAAGAACAGCTTGCAAATGTAGTATTTGGTTTTTCCATCTTAATGATTTTTAAACCGCCTGTTCCGCTGGCAACATAAATATAATTACCGCTAGATTTCACATAGTTTGATGAACCAGCAATTCCTAAAGAACCTAATAAACCAAGTTGTGTTCCTGATTGATAAACATTTAATCCTAATGCTCCATTAGCAAGGAAAGCATAACCATCATTTACAGAAACTGCATTCGTAACATTATCTTCAGCAGCAGTTGGAATTGCAATAGTCTGCAATTTTGAACCGCTGTTAATATCATAAACACCAAGACCATTAGGCCCTTCAGAAACTAAAAGTTTTGTTCCGTCAATATCCATTGTTCTTTTTGCACCGCTTACATCTGTAGATGTCGCAAAACTTTTTTGTAAAGCAAGTGTAGATTGATTGTAAATATTAACACCTTTAGTACCGCTTAAAGTAACCACTTTATCAGAAGTTAAAGCGATAGAACGTAAATCTGCTACAGCAACTTTACCTGTTATGGCTTTTGTTGAAGCACTCATTTTGAATAAACTTCCGTTATCTCCAGTAACAGCAAAATAATCATTGGTATTCGCTGCTACATCTGTAGTAACTCTGCTTTCTAAATAGTTTGCAGTTGTTTTATCCGTTAGAAGTCCAGAACTTAATGGCATGTTGTAAACTACAGCTGGATTATTTTTAAGCAAAGGATCTTTGTCTATATCTTTTGCAGCACCAATAATTAAGTTTCCGTTTGTATAAGTAAGAGAGGTAACATCAGTATTTGGAATCAAAGCCGATGTAACCAACTTAGGTTTGTAAGGATCAGTAACATCAATCACGTCAATTGCTCCAGAATAAACATCACCACGAGTGATATAAGAAACATAAGCGTAGTTTCCGTTTACTGTAACATGGCTGGCTTGTAAAGTTCTTCCGTTGGCGTCAACTGGAGGTTTTACCTCTGCAATTTGCACAAGTGGGAAATTAGTAACGGTATTCTCAGCAGATTTTCCTGTTTGAGAACCATTTTCGATCGAAATTACCCCAGAGTTGGTGTAGTCAAGCCTTAAGCTTAAAGTGTTTTGATCTGAAGTAATCGTAATGTTGTCTAACGATTGATTGTTATTTTTGTTATCATCATTACTGTCACAGCCTATTAAAAGGGACATTGCTAAAAATGAAAGCAAATAAACATTCTTTTTCATAAAGATTCGATTTGAGTTTTAGAAATTCGGTGCAAATATATATCATAATCACATTAAACAAAGGTTAATTTTTAAAATAAGCTAATTTAAAAAGCTGTTTAATAGTGATTTATACTAAAGTTACAATCTTTTGAAAAAAGATCAAAACAAAAAAAGCAAAAAAAAGAGAGTATCGTTTTTTTGATACTCTCTTATGCTGAAAATTAGTTATTTAGCAATTATCTTCTTCCACGTCCGTGATCGCGATCATCGTGATGATGATGGTCGTCGTGTCTATCGCGGTGTTTATCGTGCTTGTCATGTTTATCATAACGTTTGTAATCTCTACGCTCGTTATAGCCGTATACAGGTCTTGGTTTGTATGGTCTTTGAGGCGCTCCATGATATCCTTTGTAGTATTTTACTTTATGGCGATCATAGTAAACGTAAGGGGTTCTACCATGGTAATCAGTTAAAACTACTTTATAACCTCCATATAAATCATAGTTTCTATATTGTCTTGGCAAGTAAGTTGTTCTTACCCATTTTCCTCTTCCATAATAGATAAATTGAGCTGCACGTACATCGTAGTAAGCTTGAATATCAGGAAGATAATAATACTCCATATCTGTATATCCTGCAGGTCCCCAAGCTGGAGGAGTTCCTATGTTAACGTTTATCGATACTTGGGCTTGCGTGGCGCTTGCAACCATTAGAAATAATCCGGCGATTGCTAATTTTATCGTTTTCATCTTTTTTATTTTTTTTAATGTTAATCTTGTTTAGGGATATTCATATACTGTGCCAAAAAAAATAACAATGTATTTTGTCGAGTAAAAAACGCATTTCGTCGAATTATTTTAAATTTTGTTTAACGGGTAAAATGTTGGTTTTTAAAGGTTTTTGCTTAAAACAGAACTTCGAAAAAAAAGATAAAAAAAATTACCTATAATCGACAACACGTGGTTTTGCCAGTTCAAAACTTTGGAGTCCATAATCTGTAGTTTCAAAAGTATTTGTTTTAAATACATTGTCTCCCTGTAATGGAATGCTTGGATAATAAGAAATAGAAAGCTGAAAGGAGCTGAAAACCAAATAATCGTTGCTTACCAGTAATCCTAAAGTAATCTTGGAATAAGGTTTGCTTTTAGTCATGGCAACTTCAGGACTTCCTAAAACAGCAACCGAATAATTAAAGAAAGGATTTAAACGAAAACCCCATAAAGCATGAGGGGAGTAAGTTTGTGTTTGGAGTGATAACAAAGCTTTACTTGTTCCGTAGATAGCGGTGTTAAATCCTGCTAAACCATTTTGTTGATTAATATTTAGCTGATCTCCAATTATATTATCACGGTTTATTCCAATCACCAGCCTTGGATTTACGAACTGTCTCAATTTCCATTTTCCAATACTATGTAATTTTGTAAAATAATTAGATTCAAATAAGAAAGCGGTCTGATAGGTTTTGGATTGATGAAAATAAGTTCCAGCCTCAAAATTCATACTTAAAAAACCTAATCGATAATAATTGCCAAACGAAAATTGCGCCCCTACATAAGGTCTCCAAAAAGTATTTTTATATTGATATCCCAATGTTATACCGTATATTCTTCCTATCGGGACGTCTTCTGTTTGTCCGTTTCGGAAAATATAACTGTCTTTGATAAATTTTCGCGTATTCAATCCAATCCCGCTGAGAATTAATTTTTCGTCCGAATAAAAATGATCAGGATCATATACTTCAGTTGGAGTTTCACTAAAATTTTTATTTAAAAATCTAGCCGTAGTAATAAGATTTGTAATTGCTTTATTGTCGTCTTCAAAAACTTTAAAAGCATGACCAGCCCAAACATCTTGAGAAACATATTTAACAGGCTGATAGGCAAAGGAAAGATCAGGAGCTTGTAAAGTATCTCTTCTGTAAAATTCATCAACATAAACACCTCCTGCCCATTTTGTTAAGGGAGAGTAGAAATCTCGTTCTATATCAATACTTTTAATGTAATTATTGTCTATGTCCATTTTATAATGAAGTACTGTTCCAATATAAGTATTTTTAATATTTGGAACAGTGTATGTCGCCTCGTTAGCATTTCGTCCATCATCAAATCGGTTAGTGTAACGATATTCTAATTGCTGTCCTGAACCGAAGAAGTCTTTTTCTTTAAAACCGATAGACATTTGACTACTTGAAATTGAAAATCTCGGAATGGTACTCCAAGAATCTAAAACACGTATGGTAACGTCTACAGAATCAGAAGCCTGACCAACAGATTGATTGGAGATTCGCACAGCTGTTACATATCGCTGTGCGCGGATCAAACGCTCACTCTCTAAAACTTTATAAGTATCATAAGGTGTATTTTTTCTAAAAAGTAAGAGGTTTTTTATGGCTATTTTTTTTGTTTTTAAATGAAGCCTGTTTCCCATTCGTTCTCCCCAATTCTTAGGTACTTGAGTAGTATCAGCCACTGAATGTCCGAAAGGATCTAAAGTGATGATATTTATGTTGCGGATAATTTTGCCATCATAATGGGTAGAATCTATCGGTACAAGTAATTCTTCTTTCTTCTTTGGTTTTTTCGACCTAAAAAATAGTTTATGCATCGTTTGGGTAAACTTATTTTTCTTAGAATAATTGCGAATCTTGGTATAGATTTCAGTAGAATCTTTTTGGGTTTTAGGTTCTTTTTTAGTTTTATCTACCTGAGCATATCCGCTTTGTAGACAAAAGCAAAGCAAAATAAAAAATAGTATTTTTTTATTTAAAGACATTCGGTAGTTTTCTTCTAATAGTTTTATTGTTTATGAATGTAAGGAATAAATAGGAGGTTTTATAGCATAACGTCCATTTTAATTTTCTGTTGCAATTTTTCTTTTACGCCATGTAAATTTCCTTGGCACATGATTTCCCATGAGATAACCCCAGGGAGCAAGTGATTCGATACGGTCGAAAATAATTTTTAAAATTGCCAAAAGCGGAATCGCCAAAAACATTCCAGAAATTCCTGCAGCGGCACCACCGACAATAATTCCCATAATAGACACAAAAGCATTGATTTCTACCTTAGAGTTAATAATCAAAGGTACAAGTAGATTATTATCAATAAATTGAACGATGATATTGACGATTAATATTCCTAGAATCACAGATGTTTCTCCAGATCCCGTTAAAGAAGCTAAAATTGTGATAATTCCAGCAATTGTAATTCCAATATAAGGTATCAAATTTAATATACCAGTTATTAATCCTAATAAGATAAAATATTTTATACCGATTATCCATAAACCTAAACTGGTCAGAACTGAAACAACAATCATTTCAATAATTAAACTTACAATGTAATTATTGATAGAAACCTTAATCTGGGAAAGGATATCCATTAAAACCGAGTGATTCTCCCTCTTAATTAATTTCGCTAAAAATAGTTTAAAATGCTCTTTATAGATTAAAAATAAAAAGGTGTAGACTACAATAATCATACTGTCAAAAAGAACATCACTTACAGATATTATAAAAGAACCCAGTTTTGCTTGTCCGCTTTTAACAGAATCTTGAGTAACAGAATCGAGATATTTTTTCTGATCGCCAATGCTTACTTGGAAATTCTCTCTTATAAATTTGTGAATTTCAATGATAAAAGTATTCGCATTTTTCTTTATGGTTTCAAAGTCATTTGCCATGTAAGTGACCTGATAGGAAATAAAGATTAAAATTCCGACTATAAAAGAAAGAAAAATAATAAGACATACTATTGCCGCAAGATGTCTTGGAAATTTTAGCTTTTTATTAAAAAAAGAAAAAATAGGAAGTAATAAAACAGCAAAAAGAAAAGCAAGTAAAACTGGTGTAATAATATTTTTTCCAGTACAAAATATAAAGGCAAAACAAATTAAAGTTACAAGTATAAAAGCGAGTTTTGCGTAAAAAGGTAAAGTTACGGGCCGAGTCATTATTTTTAAGAATTAAGCTAGATTTATAAAACAAATATTACACTTAATTTGTTCTTTTGCGTTCTAGCTTTTTTTCTCGGCGTTATACAATTCCCATTTTAAATTCTAGTCAAAAAACTCTCGTTCCTCGTATTTTGCAGGGATTATTGAAATTCCTTTTTGCAGTAATAAATTGTTTGGGAAGACAATTTTTTCTCCTTCTTTAGTTTTTAAGCTTACATGAAAAGTATTGATGTCTTCAATTTCTGCTTCGATTGGAAAATCTTTGTCGTGTATTTTGATAGTATCTCCAATTCTGAATGGAAAAGAGAAAAATAAAACCATTCCAGAAGTAATATTGCTCAAGATAGACCATTGTGCAAACATAGCGACTCCAATTACAGTTGCAATAGAAGAAACAGTAAGAAAAATATCTTCAGTTTGTACACCCCAAATTATAATTAAACTTGTAGTGACCAAAATATTCATTAAAATATTAATGTACTTAATAACTAAATTGGTACGATGTTCAAATAACTGACTCGAAGCTGCAAAACTTCTAACCAGTTTTGCAATTACCATTCGAAGTACAATTAATACTAGAATGAGAATTATGGTTGCTATTATCTCGCGACTATACTCTTTAAAGGAAAACATAAATAAAATTTTTACACTAATGTAGTCAAAAATTCGTAGACTTTTGCTGTCGGAAGTCCCATAACATTGGTATAAGATCCTTCAACTTTTGCAACTGCCATAAAACCAAACCATTCCTGAATGCCATAAGCACCCGCTTTATCATAAGGTTTGTAGTTTTCTATATAATATAAAATAGCTTCGTCAGACAAATCATTAAAAGTTACTTTGGTAATATCATGCAATAGAGTAGAAGATTGGTTCGTTTTAAAACAAACGGAAGTAATAACCTCGTGTGTTGCATTAGACATCGATTTAATCATCTCAAAAGCTTCTTCAGCGTTTTTTGGTTTTCCTAAAGCTTTATTCTGATGCCATACAATGGTATCGCTGGTCACTAAAATTTCATTTTCTTTTAGTTCACCTTCAAAAGCTTTCGCTTTTAGTTCCGCAAGATAATCGGTAATTTCAGCTGCTTTTAATTGAGGTGGATAAATCTCTTCAACATCTTTTAAACGAATCTCAAAATCAAGATCTAAATCTTTAAAAAACTGCTGTCTTCTTGGTGATCCCGAAGCTAGAATGATTTTATATTTCTTTAATTTTTCTTTAAGCATTGTATTTGATGTTTAAGGCAATAACCAAGATTGATAGAATTCCAAAGAATAAAATTAGTTTTAAAATAGTACTCAGATGATGAAAATCTTTTTGAGATTTGGCATCAAATATTTTTACTATAAAGTATAATAAAGGCGCGAGAACTGTAGCAAAAGCATAAAAAACAGCTATATAAAGCTTATTTTCCATGAAATAAGTATTTACATAAAGAGCAGATAAAATAAACGGAATTATGGCAAAGCCTAAAGCGATTTTCGCTGCTCTTCCAACACCTATAGCAATCGGTAAAGTATTCATTCCTTGATTGTAATCGCCATTTACATCTTCAATATCTTTAACTATTTCCCTAATAAAATTAATCATAAAAGCAAACAAAGCATAATCAATTAAAATTGAAAAAAGACTAGCCATCTGCGCTTGATTTTCGGCAGTTGTTGCAGGAAAAATATCGAAAACACCAATAATTAATACACTTAAAGCAAGAAGTAACGCTACCACAAAGTTTCCTAAAATCATGATTTGTTTTAAGGTTGTAGCATAAAAATACAATAGAGTAGCAATTAAGATAAAAAGTGATGCAAAAGTTGGCCTCAGAATAATATTAGAAAGAATAAATCCTAGAGCAACTCCTGAAATATTTAATCCAATATAGATATTATAGGCTGCTGTTTCGGTTATTCCTTTCCCTACCACTACATCATTTGGTTTGTTGATACTATCTGTTGCCACGTCATAAATATTGTTAATGACATATCCTGCTGCTGCTAGCAAAACGGTGCTTAAAATCAATAATCTGTACTGCCAATCTGATAAAGCAAGCGGAATATTCTGCTGTTTTAGAAAAGCATAACGGAAAAGAAGCTGCATAAAAGCCAGCATTAACAAATTTTTATATCGAATAAGTTTTAGGAATTTCATTTTCTTTTAAGTTGCAAAGGTTCTGAGGAACAAAGGTTCAAAGGTTTTATTGGCTCTCAAGCTTTGTCAAAGTTTAAAACTTTGACAAAGCTAATTACGCTAAATAATCAGGAATCTAAAATCTAAAGTCAACAATCTAAAATAATTTAGTCATGTTTTCCATTAAAATACTCCATCCATTTTCCTTGTACTTTCATCACTTGTTCGATAACGTCTCTTGCCGCTCCACGTCCGCCTTTTACATGAGAAATGTAACGGCAGATATTTTTGATTTCAGGGGTAGAATCCTGAGGACACGTTGGAAGGCCTACTAATTTCATAACGTGAAAATCAGGAATATCATCTCCCATATATAAAACATTTTCGTGCTTTATATTGTTGATTTCGGTATAATCTTTAAAGGTTTTTACTTTGTCAGGAGTTCCCAAATGAATGTCTTTCACACCTAAATTTTGAAGACGAATACGAACACCTTCGTTGCTTCCGCCAGAAATAATACATACGTTATAACCGCTTTCAATTGCAGCCTTTAAAGCAAATCCGTCGCGAATATTCATTGTTCGCAACATCTCACCTTCGTTGGTTACAAAAACAGAACTGTCTGTTAATACGCCGTCTACATCAAAAACAAATGTTGTGATGTCATTCATTATTTCTTTATAACTTTTTGCCATTATGCTGTATAGATTGTGTTAGGATTTTATAAATATTTTTTTTGTTTTCGTCTTGTAAAAAGGCTATATGGGCTTCTGTAGTATTTGAGTCGTGTCTTATAGCCGGACCAGTTTGCGCATCAATTGGATCTAGAGTATTGATTTTGTCCGCAGTTTCTTGAATGAGAGGTCTTAAAATAGCAAACGGCAGCTGATTTTCTTCACAAACTTCTTGTCCCAAAGAATATAAATGATTTGTAAAATTGCTGACAAAAACAGCTGCAACATGAAGTGCTTTACGCTGTTGAGAACTAACAGAATGAACTGCTGTAGAAATACTTTTAGCAATGGATTCTAATAACTTAAAATCGGCTGTATTTTCGGCTTCCAAACAAAAGGGAATAATCGAATAATCAATAGCTTTATTCTTTGAAAAAGTCTGGAGCGGATAAAAAACACCACGACGATTCTTAGGATTTAAAATATCAATTGAAGAGGTACCAGAAGTATGAACCACAAATTGATTGTTAAAAGGAAGCTGTTCAGAAACTGCTGTAATTGCATTGTCTGAAACGGCAATTATATGCAAGTCTGCCGGCTGGATTTCATTATAATCCGTGACAATTTTTTCATAGTCAACTAAATGCAGCAACGTTTCCTTCTTTCGTGAAAAAACCTGTTTAATTTCAACGGTTTTACTTCCATCAAAAGCTTTTATCAAATGCTGTGCTACATTGCCGGAACCAATAATTGTTATCTGAATCATAAAAGCAAAATTAGTATTATTTTTTATAAAGATAATTTGTAACGAAAAGTTTTGATTCAGATTGTAGAGATTGTGATTCTTTTGCTTCTGAAATTCTTTTTGTAATTATCAAAACGAAAGCTGAATAGCGTATTTATTTTGTTTTGACTGTAATCAGCGAAAAGAATCGGTTAAATTTCTCTAGATATAGTTTTGTAAATATAAGTGTACATTTTTGAGAATTTGATTAAATTCACCGTTATATATTTGGTTTTTATTAACAAATATCGCATGTCTCAAATAAACATTTTTAAGTACTTTTGTGCCACTTTATATACAATGTAATTCCTTAAAAATGGATAAAAAAATATTCTCTTTTTTGTTTTCTACACGTTTAATGGCCGTTCTTTTTATTGCATTTGCAGCAGCAATGGGTATTGGAACTTTTATCGAAAGTAAATACAATACAGATACAGCCAGAATTCTAATTTACAATACTTGGTGGTTTGAAGCCATAATGGTAGTTTTCGTTATTAACTTCTTCGGAAACATCAAGCGTTATCAATTACTTAAAAAAGAAAAATGGGCAACTTTATTACTTCACTTAGCCTTTATTTTTATCATTATAGGAGCTTTTATTACAAGATATATTAGTTATGAAGGAATGATGCCGATTCGTGAAGGAGCGGCTGAAAATCAAATATATTCTGATAAAACTTTTTTAACCATTTTTGTCGATGGCGAATATAAAGGAGAAATGAAACGAAGAGTTTTCGAAAAGAGTCTTTTATTATCTCCTGCAACTAATAATGATTTTTCTATTTCTGGAAAATTTGACGAAACTCCTTTTGAAGTTTCTTATGCTAATTATATCATGGGAGCAAAGGAAGTGGTCAAAGAAGATCCAAACGGAACTTTATACCTTAAATTAGTTGAAGCAGGTGCCGGCGGACGTGAAGAACATTACTTAAAAGAAGGCGAAGTTCAGAACATTCATAATGTTTTGTTTGCTTTAAATAAACAAACAGACGGAGCCATCAATATTAATACTAAAGGTGATAAATACACTATTCAAACGCCTTTTGAAGGAGAATTTATGAGAATGGCCGATCAGCTTAAAGGTAAAGTTACTAAAGATGATGTACAGCCTTTAATGATGCGTTCTTTATACAGTATTGGAGATATTAGAATTGTATTTCCAGATCCTGCAATGAAAGGAAAAGTAGAATATGAATCTAATAATGATTATAAAGCTAAAACGCATTCAGATGCTTTAGTTGTCAAAGTAAAAGCCGAAGGACAGGAAAAAGAAGTAATGCTTTTTGGTTCTAAAGGACAGGTTGGAGAACCTAAAACAGTAAAAATTGGAAACATTGAATACTCTTTATTTTATGGAAGTAAAGCGTATGTTTTACCTTTCAAAGTGAGACTAAATGACTTTATTGCTGATAAATATCCTGGAACTGAAAAAAGTTATTCTGCGTTTAAAAGTAAAGTAACCGTTCAGGATTCTACAGAAACTTTTGATGCCGATATTTTTATGAACCACGTTTTGGATTATAAAGGATATCGTTTCTTCCAATCTTCATTTGATCCAGACGAAAAAGGAACTGTTTTATCTGTGAACCATGATTTCTGGGGAACTAACATTACTTATTTTGGATACTTTATGCTTTACATAGGTTTAATGGCAATTATGTTTACAAAACATTCTCGTTTTGGCGATTTAAAACGTAAGCTGGAAGCTGTTAAAAAGAAAAAAGAAAAACTAATTACGATTTTAGTTTTAATGTTAAGTTTAAGTGGTTTTGCACAGCAGACACCACATGTTCACTCGCACGACCATGACCATACACATGCAACAGATCCAAACGATCACGCCAATCATGTAACTGCACCGCCAAGTAAAAAGCAGTTAGATTCGTTATTGAATATTTATAAAGCTCCAGAAGCACATGCCGCAAAATTTGGACGTTTGATTATTCAGGATGCTGGAGGAAGAATGAAGCCGATTAATACGTTTTCATCTGAATTACTTCGTAAAGTAAGCCACAGTGATAAATATAACGAGATGAATTCTGACCAGGTGTTTTTATCGATGACACAATATGCTCAGGTTTGGATTCAGGTTCCTTTAATTTACATTAAATCAGGAAATGACAGTATCCGAAAAATTATTGGTATTGATCCGAAAGATAAATATGCTCCATTTGTAAAGTTCTTTGATGAACAAGGAAATTATAAACTATCACCTTATTTAGATGCTGCTTATAAAGCCGCAAATCCTAATCAGTTTGAGAAAGATTATATTGAGACAGATAAAAAAGTAAACTTAATGGAATCTGCTTTAAGCGGTAGCATTTTAAAGATATTCCCAGTTCCAAATGATCCAAATCATAAATGGGTTTCGTATTTAGAACGTGAAGGAGCTGGATTTAAAGGAATGGATTCAACTTATGTGAAACAAATCCTGCCTTTATATTTTAGTGCTTTGAATAACGGTTCGATCGCGAAGAACTTTGATACAGCTGATAATTTAGTAGAAAGTATTCATGGTTTCCAAAAGAAATTTGGAGCCAAAGTAATGCCTAGCGAACAAAAAATTGATGCAGAGATTGCCTATAACAAATATGACGTTTTTCAAAAATTATCGTATTGGTATATTACAGCGGCAAGTTTTATGTTCATTCTTATTATTGTCAATATTTTCTTTGAGAAAAAATGGCTGCGTATGACAATAAACGGATTCCATATTATAATTGGATTGTTATTTGTGCTTCATACATTAGGATTAATAGCGCGCTGGTATATTTCTGGGCATGCACCTTGGAGTAATGCTTATGAATCTATTGTATATGTGTCTTGGTCAACCATGTTCTTCGGATTGGCTTTTGACAGAAAATCAAAATTAACAGTTGCTTCATCTGCATTCGTTACTGCTATGATTTTAATGGCGGCATACTTGAACTGGATTGATCCTGAAATTGCGAACTTACAGCCAGTTCTTAATTCTTATTGGTTAATGATTCACGTTGCAGTTATTGTAGGTAGTTATGGCCCAACTGCATTAGGAATGATTTTAGGTTTTGTGTCATTATTATTGATTTTCTTTACAACAGAGAAAAACAAAGCTAAAATGGAATTAAACATTAAAGAGATCACTTATATCAACGAAATGTCTTTAACTATTGGTTTGATCATGCTAACGATTGGAAACTTCCTAGGTGGACAATGGGCAAATGAAAGCTGGGGACGTTACTGGGGTTGGGATCCAAAAGAAACTTGGGCTTTAATTTCGATTATGATTTATGCTTTTGTAATTCACGCTCGTTTTGTTCCTGCTTTAAGAGGCAAATGGTTCTTCAATTTAATGAGTATGTATGCTTTTGTATCGATTTTGTTCACTTATTATGGAGTAAATTTCCACTTGGTTGGTTTACACTCTTATGCTAGTGGAGAAGCACATTCATTAAGCTGGATTTATTATTGCCTGATAACAATTTCTTTAATAGGAGCGATTACTTATCCAAAATATAGAAAATACTATAAAACCAAAAAGATTAAAAAATAAATCATCAAATTAATTATTGATTCGTATCGAAAAAGCTCAGTTTTTATGCTGAGCTTTTTTTTGTATTTTAATAACGTTTATTTGAAACAGCACCTTTTACACTGAACTAAATATTAAAAAGCTTTTTGTCTATAAAGACCCCAGCGGGGTCAAATATTTATAGAATTTCAATAAGAGAATTAAAAAAGCTCCGGAGGAGTGACATTATATTATAGCATGCAAAAAATATGTCGCTCCGCTGGAGCTTTATATTGGAAGCATTTAATTCTTTCTATAAATATGCCACTTCTCCGAAGCTTACAAAAAAGAGGCTATCCTTTTTGAGACAGCCTCTTTTTGAGTTTTATACAAAATTAGATTTTAAACTTTTCCTAAAGTATAAAGTTGTTCCATTGTTGGAGTTGGACTTCCTCCAGCAGGCTCTAAAGTGATTCCAAAAGCTTCTGCCGAATCCGTCTGACTTACAGCAAAGATTTTTTGAGTATTTCCTTCAAAATTATCCAATAAACCGATACTTGTTGGTGTAAGAACCGGACTTAATTTTAAAGACCAAACCTGATAAACCATGCCTTTTGGTGGAGTTGGTAATCCAGCAGCATCGATATAAGTCGTTTTAGTTTGCTGGTTCCAGTATACTTTTGCAAAAGAAGTTGGAGAAACCGCCTGACCGCCAAGAGTAACACCAGTATTTTTAATATCCCTAACAATATTTAAGTTTTTCTCTGTCTGCTTATTCTGCTGGTCTAAGAAAGCATATTCTCGTTGAATTTTATTTTTCTCATTTCCAACTGTAGAAATAGCATCTTTGGTTTTTGATAATTCCAAAGTCTGATATCCTAAACCTAACAATAGTAATACTGCTGCAGCCCAGCCCACATATTGAGACCAGTTTGAAGCTGGTTTCATATCGACTACTTTTCCATGTTTAAGCTCCAGACGTGCTTTAATCTTCTCAAAATTCTCCACAGAATGGAAAGGAGAGAAGCTCGATGATAAAGCAATTACAGCCTTTTCAATCGAAATAATTTCCTGATCTACTTCAGGATTCTTTTTGGCTAATTCAGCTATTTCTAGGTTTTCCTTTTCGCTTAATAAGCCGTAAACGTACAACTCTAGAATTCCTGATTCTATATATTCTTGTGCTTCCATTATATTTTTAAATAATTACGTAAATCGTTAATACAGTTTCTGTTTTGCGTCTTTATAGTTCCCAGTGGCAGTGCCAATTCTTCTGAAGCTTCTTGCTGGGTATATCCTTTAAAGAATAATAAATTAATGATCTCAATACATTTTGGTTTCAGTTTTTTAACGAACTCTTGAATACCAATTGCATCAATTTTGTTGGTTAATTTATTACTGTCATCTAACAGATTTACGAAATTATCCGAGGAAAGGTTTTTTTGACTGTTATTAAAGTTTTTAGAACGAAGCTTATCGATCGAAGTATTTCGAGCAATATTAAGAATCCAGGTGTAAAATCGTCCCTTACTTTCATTGTAAGAATCGATGTTTTTCCAAATTTTTACGAAGACGTCTTGGAGAACATCTTCTGCTTCTTCTCGATTTTTGATTAGGACATGAATGACAGAAAACAAACTTTTAGAGTACATATCGTACAAATGTGTAAAAGCTTTTTCGTCCTTTTTGTAAATTAAAACTAGTAGTTCTTCTTGACTCATAGATTTGGCTTTTTAAAGTTTAGACAAAAAATGTTAGGCGTTATTCGGTATTCTTTTATAAAGGTAAATTATTTTTTTCTGATTTTTCTTATTTTTTTTCATACTCTGAAGCCTTTAAAAATAAGGGATTTAAAAAAATAGATGATTTTTTTTACTTTTTTTAAAACCAAAAACAATCCGATTACGTAAATGATTTTATAGGTAAGAAAAAGATCATAATAATTTGATTCTAAATAACAGGCATTGAATAGTATATCTAAAGTCGTTCTTTAAAAAACAATATTATGGATAGCAAGCAAATAATAAGAATACTCATCGTCGGATTAACCACTGTGTTGGCGATGACCGTTTTTAATGAGAACGACTTTAAAAAAGAAGCGACAATTATAAGCCAATTTGAAATTTAGTTGAGATTGAAGAATTCATTATAAATAGATAAACTTTTAAGATTATGGATTTTATAAATATTTTCGATTTGCTGGTTTTTATTTTGGTGTTTATCAAGTTGTATAAGCAGTGAGATTGGATATGTTCTTTAAATTTTAGATATAAAAAATAGTATAGTTGATGTACTCGGACTTCCAAATCGAAGACTTTTTATTATGTCATGACGGTTAAGTAAGATTCAAGTTGATACAATACAAGCCATTTGAAAATATTTTGATAGTGCGTTAGGCATTGGGGGATAAAAAGATTTTCAGTATAACCGAGTCATCAACTATAATTTTAAACATATATTATTTTAGTAATAAAGAGGCATAATAATTAATTCATGGTTTGATTTGTTTGTATGGGGGGAAGCCTAACGTCTGATTAACGTTAGGCTTCATTTTTTTATTTAACTTTTGATTAATAAAATTTAAGTTCTAGTGAAGTGTATTTTAGCTAATTTTATAAAAAATTATACGATGAAAAATATAGCAATTTTAGTTTGCAGTGCATTATTTATGATGGCCTCGCAAGTTCAGGCTCAAACGAGCCATAAACCTAAAAAAGAAATTATGGCAAAAGAAAACATTTATCAATTTAAAGTTGAAGATTTATCAGGAGATACTTTTGATTTTGCGTCTTTAAAAGGCAAAAAAATCATGATTGTAAATACGGCTTCAAAATGTGGTTTAACACCTCAGTACAAAGATTTGGAAGCTATTTACAAAGAATATAAAGATAAAGGTTTCGTAATTGTAGGTTTTCCGGCCAATAATTTTGCTTCTCAAGAGCCTGGAACAGCAAAAGAAATTGAAAGTTTCTGCCAGCAAAACTACGGTGTAACTTTCCCGATGATGAACAAAGTTTCAGTTAAAGGAAGCGATATGTGTGAGGTTTATAAATTCCTAACTCAGAAATCTAAAAATGGTTTACAAGATTCTGAAGTGGAATGGAATTTCCAGAAATACCTAATTAATGAAAAAGGAGAGTTAGTTAAAGTAATTAAACCAAGAACTTTACCAACAGATCCAGAAGTTATTAATTGGATAAAGAGCTAAAACAAAAAAAAACTCAAATTTGAAATATTTCAAATTTGAGTTTTTTTTTAGCTTCAAAGATACAAAGTAGCAAAGAGACAAAGTTTAAAATACTTTGCGAACTTTGCTTACGCTCCTTGCGTTCTTAGCGGTTAAACCAAAATCAACTGCATGAAAACCAAATCCAGCCAGTGATCAAATTTGTAGCCAACTTCACGAATGGTTCCCGTTGCTACAAAACCAAATTTTTCATGAAAAGCAATACTTCCAGCATTATCGGCATCAATGGCACCAATCATAACGTGATAACCTTGTTCTTTTGCTAGTCGAATTAACTCAGTTAAAAGTTTAGAACCAATTCCTTTTCCAATTATATTATCTACCACATAAACCGAATGTTCTACAGTATACTGATAACCGATTTTTTCGCGAAATTGTCCATAACTTCCAAAACCAACTACTTCACCATCTAAGTCTGCAACCACAACCGGAAGATTTTTAGCTTTTTTATTTTCAAACCATTTTTGCTGTACTTCTAAAGTCTGAATTTCATAGCTGTAATTGGCTGTTGTATGTAAGATGGAATGATTTACTATTTCTAGAATTTTTTGTAAATCGTTTTCAGTTGCTGGTCTTAAAATGATACTCATTGTATTTATGTAATTATTTTTTGTTTAGTTCAGCCAGTAAAGCGTCAACATCTTTAGAATCCCAGCCCATTTCTTTTGCAATGGCTTTGGCTTCTTTAGCATATTCTAAAGCTTTCTTTTTGTCTTTTATTTTGTTATACAGTTTGGCTTCGAGTAAATTTCCGTCATACGAATCATTTAATTCCAAAGAATGATTTACCCAAAAAATAGCTTTTTTCAAGCTTTCTGTATCATTAATATGTTTGAAATAAGTATTCCCAATTTCTTTAAGAAAGCTCGCATCTTTCCAAGCTAATTTCTCAGTATCTTCAAGAGTAACTTTTTTATAAAAATCCCATTTTTCAGTTCTTTCTGCCAAAGTTAAATCAAATTTAAAAACCAGCGAATCTGTTTTCTGTAAACGAATTGATTTTGCTATTTCTCTTTGTTTGTAATAGTTCACAGTATCTAAATTGTCAACCAATGGACGCAACA
Organism: Flavobacterium panacagri; assembly: GCF_030378165.1. Classification (NCBI taxonomy): domain Bacteria; kingdom Pseudomonadati; phylum Bacteroidota; class Flavobacteriia; order Flavobacteriales; family Flavobacteriaceae; genus Flavobacterium; species Flavobacterium panacagri. The sequence goes on along the minus strand of NZ_CP119766.1, from coordinate 4,169,851 downwards.
GTTCATTTACAATACTTTCAATCTTTCTGTCAATTCTAGTTTGCGAAGCAACAGCAGCAAATTCTTTTTGATGTTTTAAAACATACTGGAATTCTCTGGATTTAATATCTGTAACACCGTTTGCAATCACTCTCCAGTTTAATTCACTAACCAATTGAGCATCGGATTGCGTGTTTAAATATGTATGTGTTGCCGGAGACAATTCCGTTCTGTCTTTTCCTTTCTTTAAAGTGTTCAAATAAGTGAAATATTTATCTGAATTACTTGGATCAGCCATAAATTCTTTTTCTAAATAAGGCAACTGCATTTTAGGATTCAATGAATATCGAAGTTCATTTAGAAAATCTGCTTTTTTCATTTCTCCTTTTAAGGCGTAAATCAAGGTTTCATTGGCATCAAGAAACAAAAAAGTAGGAAGCGACTTGGTAGTGAATTTAGTCTTTAAAGCGATTCCTTCTTCTTTTTCAATATTTTTATAAGTACATACGAAGTTTTTATTTAGAAAATCAATTACAGTAGGGTCGCTTAAAACTTCCGTTTTCATCAAATTACAATGCGGACACCAATCTGCATAGAGCATAACAAAAAGCGGTTTTCCTTCTTTTTTAGCAGTTTCCAACGCTGTTTTATATGGAATGTCAACAGGAACAAATTGATTTTGAGAACTTATGGTTTGAAAAGTAACGGCTAAAAAAAGTAGTAAAAAGAAACGCATAATTAAGTCAGGCTTTTATTAATAATTCGATTTTACAAATATATCTCCTTTTTTGAGAAAGAGCCTTAATATATTCCTAATTATAACTTAAATCAACTGCGAAGTTTGTAACTTTGTAAGCAAGATTAAGAAAAATCAAATCAAGGATTTTTCTTTATAAAAGTAATATACGATCAGAATGATTTACCCCAAAATAGCGCTTGCACAAAGCATTATCGAAATTTTATCAGCCAAAGGCATTGTTAATATTATAATTTCTCCGGGATCAAGAAATGCTCCTTTAACAATTGGGTTTGCTCAAAATCCTAATTTTAAATGTTACAGCATCGCAGACGAACGATGCGCGGCTTTTTTTGCGTTGGGAATTGCACAGCAAACCAAACAGCCGACAGCTGTGGTTTGTACTTCAGGATCAGCCTTATTGAATTATTATCCAGCTTTCGCGGAAGCATTTTACAGCCAGATTCCGTTAATTGTTATTTCTGCTGATCGTCCCCAGAGTAAAATTGATATTGGTGATGGTCAAACAATTCGTCAGGAAAATGTTTTTTTGAATCATTCGGTTTTCAATGCTAATCTTACAGAAGAAGCTTCAGAAGAAAATGATCTAAAAATTAATCAAGCTATTGAAACGGCTATTCTAAAAAAAGGCCCAGTTCATATTAACGTACCTTTTGAAGAGCCTTTATACGAAACTACAGAAGAACTTTCGATTCAACCAATAATTGCCAAATTCATTTCAGATAATAGTCCAAAAACTATAGAAAACAGCGAGGAGTTTGTTTCTATTTGGAAAAAAGCAAAACGAAAATTAGTTCTCGTTGGAGTTAATGAAGCCAATACAATTGAAAAAGAAATTATCGAAAATTTAGCTTCTGATCCTTCGATTGTTGTTCTTACTGAAACAACTTCTAATTTGCATCATCCAAATTTCATTAATAGTATTGATACTTTAATTACGCCATTTGATGATTCTGATTTTGAAGCATTTAATCCAGAAGTTTTAATCACTTTTGGAGGAATGGTTGTCTCTAAGAGAATCAAAGCTTTTTTACGAAAATACAAACCGGAACATCATTGGCATATTGATACTTTACGAGCTTATGATACCTTTGGCGCACTGACCCAGCATTTTGAAATGCAGCCAAATGATTTCTTTAAAGATTTACTTTTAAAAACATCTTTTACAGAAAGTGATTATTTTGAAAGTATCAATTCTGTTTACAAAGAAAGACTCGAAAAAAGAAAAGAATATCTAAAAGAAATTACTTTTTCTGACTTTAAAGTTTTCGAGAAAGTAATTGAATCACTTCCTAAAAACAGCCAGCTTCAGATCAGTAACAGTTCAGCGATTCGTTACGCTCAGTTAATAGATATTGATGAATCGATAGAGGTTTTCTGCAACAGAGGAACCAGCGGAATAGACGGAAGTACTTCAACGGCAATTGGTGCAGCAGTCGGTAATTCAAAACAAAATGTATTTATTACTGGCGATATTGGATTTCTGTATGACAGTAATGCGCTTTGGAATGCCTATATTCCTAAAAACTTTAAAATTATTTTAGTGAATAATGGAGGAGGAGGAATATTCAGGATTCTTCCTGGACATCAAGAAAAACCTGTATTTAATACTTATTTTGAAACGTCACATCATTTAACAGCAGAACATTTGTCCAAAATGTATGACTTTAATTATGTAAAAGCTTCCGATGTAAAATCATTAGAAGACGGTATTAAGGAAATGTATCAAAATGATGATAATCCAGTTATTTTAGAAGTTTTTACACCAACATTTGAAAATGATAAAATCCTGAAACAATATTTTAAAGAATTAGTTTAAAAAATATAGAGCACCTTGAGTGCTCTATATTTTTATCGAATTGGAATCGGAAATACTGGTAGACTAGTATGTCCTAAATTGTCTACTGACTGAACAGCAAAGAAATAATTGTCTTTAGAATATGGAATTTCAATTTGAGTTTCTTTTGTAAAAAAAGTCTTTTCCCAATGTGATGAAGCTGTTTCTCGCATTAAGATTTGATAACCATATGGAACTTTATTTTCTGGAGCAGACCAGATGAGCGTGGAAGAATTCGAAAGTTTCTTTACTTCAATTCCAACATTCACAGGTTTTTTTGGAGATGATGCTAAATTGGCAAGAACGGCTAAGTTAGCACAAGTGTTTTTTCTTAGATATTCAAAATCCATAAATTCAGGAAGATCGCCGTAAACAGTATTATTTTCTGTTCTTAAATCCTGATGCTGATGATCAAAATTTTCATTCATTTCACATAAGCGAACGGCCGTAAATCCATTTTGGCTAAATGGCGTATGATCACCGCCTCGAAGAAAGCGATCATTTCTATAGACCAGTTTAACTGTTAATTGATCTACATATTGTTCTGCAGTAGTTTTAATATAACGTGCTAATAATCTTGATGGACTGTCATTATCACGACTTGTGGCTTTTCGCATTTTTGCTTCTTCCTCTGTTTCTAAATAGGGAATAGTTTCACTAAAAACACGAACCTGTGTATTGTCTCTCAGGTTAGTACCGCTGGACAAACTATTTCCGATCATGTCATTATTAAGCATCGCAGCGATATTCCAATTGGAAGCTTTCGCCTTTTCTGCAAGATAGCGCGCACCAATTAGCCCTTGCTCTTCGCCTGTAACAGCAACAAAAATAATAGTAGCAGGAAAAGATCTTTTACTCATTACCTTTACTAATTCAATAATAGCGGCAACTCCAGATCCATCGTCGTTGGCGCCTGGAGCATTGGATTTAGCATTCATTACATCAGTAACACGAGAATCAAGATGACCGCTAATAATAAGAACTCGATCGTCTGTTGGATCAGTTCCTTTAAGAGTTGCCATAACATTTCCGATGTAACTGTCTGCTGGAATTCTTTTTCCATCGGCCTTTGCAGTAAAGTAATCAATACTAGACGTTAATCTTCCGTTAGATTCAAGTGCAGCTTTGTCAAATTCTGATTTAACCCATTGCTGCGCTGCGCCCATTCCTTTTGTTTTGCTTTTAGTATCGCTTAAGGTATGCCTTGTACCGAAAGAAACTAATTTATTGACTGTTGCTTGAAGATTTTCAGTTTTAATTTCGCTGATCATTCTTCTTATTTCAGGATCTTCAGCAACTTGCGAAAGTGAAAGTTGAGTAAAGACTAAAAAAGAAGAAATAAAATAAAGGAATTTCTTTTTCATTGATTTGGGATAAATTATGGATATCTTTCAAATTTAATTAAAAAAGCGAATAGAGTTTAAAATGTTTTTATCTAAAACATTTTTCGTTTTACCATTTTCAAACTTCGTACCTTTGCATCACAAAACTTAGTTGTTTAATCAACTTAGAATATTAAAAAAATGTTAGAAATAGGAAAATACAATACTCTTACTATATTACGTGATACTAAAGTTGGTTTGTTTTTAGGTGATCCTGAAAACGATCCCGAAGGTGTTCATGATGTTTTATTGCCAAATAAATATGTTCCAAAAGAGTTTGAAATAGGAGAAGAATTAATCGTTTTTGTTTATCTGGATCACGAACAGCGCCCAGTTGCAACAACTTTAGTTCCTTATATTTTATTGAATGAATTTGCTCTTTTACGTGTCAATTACATTAATAATGTTGGTGCTTTTATGGATTGGGGAATGGAAAAAGATATTCTTGTTCCATTCAAAGAACAAGCTCGTCCAATGGAAAAAGGAAAACGTTATTTGGTTTATTTATACATGGATAAACAAACCAATCGTTTGGTTGCCTCTAGTAAAACCAATCAGTTCTTAAGCAATGATGATTTGACTGTAGAAAAAGGCGAGGAAGTAGATTTAATCGTTTCTCATATTACTGATATGGGAATCAATGTAATTATAAACGAACGTCACAAAGGTCTTTTATATAAAGATGAAGTTTATGATGATTCAATTAGAACAGGTCAGAGATTACGTGGTTATATCAAAAATATTCGCCCTGATAATAAAATAGATGTTGCACTTCAAGCACAGGGATTTGAAAGTGTTGAGCCTAATGCAGAGAAAATCTTAAGCGAACTAAGAGCAAGCAGAGGATTCTTAAGGTTAAATGATAATTCGCATCCGGAAGATATCAAGACCGTTTTAAAAATGAGTAAAAAATCATTTAAAAAAGCAATTGGTACTTTATATAAAGAGAGACTTATTGAAATTAAAGAAGACGGAATTTATTTAATTAATTAAATTCTAATATCAAAATTCCAAATTCCAAGCTTTGATTGAATACAATAAAACTGGAATTTGGAATTTTTATTTTTTTGCAATTTACGAAGTAAAGTTATTATAACACAAAAGGCTGCTCATTACGAGCAGCCTTTCGCTTTTTATTCTAGTTTTAAAAAAAATTGTAATTAAAAAAAAACAGAAATAAAATAATTCGAATCCATCTCAGAATAATAGCTTTACGTATTTTAGAGATTATTCCATTGACGGTATGTCTTTTAAACAATTCATGTAAATATCTTAAAATCAAAAAGAGAATTTCACGGCTGTTCCATTGGTTTTTAAAATAACTTTTAGAAAGTGTGAATTAGTATTTTTCTCTTTTCGTTATCATTTATATACTAATTATATACAATTCTAACCTTTAACCTTAGGTGTTACTTTTTTCTTTTTGAAGTTTCGACAAACACATAAATCATTTGCTCTTTACTTTGAGGTTTGTTAGTGAAAACCCTAAAAAAATGAGCGACAAATTTTTTAAATTTTCTCAAAAAAATCATTTTTTAGGTTAATAAATCAGTGAAAGAAAATCAATCTGAAATCAGTGAAATAAAATGTATCTCATTGATTTCTAGGGTGTAAAATTAATTATTATTTTTCTAAACTAATGTTAAAAAATGTTATTTTTTGTAAGTAAATACCAATTGTTAACATTGCGTATCGATTTCGTCAAGACTTAACCCAAATTGAGTAGGTAAAATTGTAAAAATGACTTATTTTTACACTATAATATTTTAATACAAAAATCAAAATGGATTGGATTACAGCCAGAGAATTTGAAGATATAACTTATAAAAAATGCAACGGAGTAGCGAGAATAGCCTTTAACAGACCAAATGTTAGAAATGCTTTTCGTCCTAAAACCACTTCAGAATTATACCAAGCTTTTTATGATGCACAAGAAGACACTTCGATTGGAGTGGTTTTACTTTCTGCTGAGGGACCTTCAACAAAAGATGGAATTTATTCTTTCTGCAGCGGTGGGGATCAGAACGCACGTGGACATCAAGGCTATGTTGGTGACGACGGACAGCATCGTTTAAATATACTAGAAGTACAGCGTTTAATTCGTTTTATGCCAAAAGTGGTAATTGCTGTTGTTCCCGGATGGGCGGTTGGCGGCGGACATAGTTTGCACGTAGTTTGCGACATGACACTTGCAAGTAAAGAACACGCTATTTTCAAACAAACAGATGCTGATGTAACAAGTTTTGATGGGGGTTATGGATCTGCTTATTTAGCTAAAATGGTTGGACAGAAAAAAGCTCGAGAAATTTTCTTTTTAGGAAGAAATTATTCTGCTCAAGAAGCTTTTGAAATGGGAATGGTAAATGCTGTAATTCCTCATGATGAATTGGAAGCGACTGCATACGAATGGGCCCAGGAAATTCTTCAGAAATCTCCAACTTCTATTAAAATGCTGAAATTCGCCATGAACTTAACAGACGACGGAATGGTTGGACAGCAGGTTTTTGCTGGTGAAGCAACTCGTTTGGCATACATGACCGAAGAAGCCAAAGAAGGAAGAAATGCTTTCTTAGAAAAAAGAAAACCAAATTTCGGAGAAAATAAATGGTTGCCATAATAATTTTAGATTTCTGATTTTAGATTTTAGATTCTCAATCTATTATTTTTAATCAGAATACAATAATCTAAAATCTACATTCTAAAATCTAAAATTACAATATGAAACATTGGATTGAAGCCGCAAGATTGCGCACATTACCTTTATCAGTTTCTGGAATTATAGTTGGAAGTATTTATGCTTTATCAAATCCAACAGAAACTATTAATACACCAACTGAAGTATTCAGCTGGAAGATTTTTGGTTTCGCACTTTTAACAACATTAGGTTTACAGGTTTTATCCAATTTTGCCAATGATTATGGTGATGGAGTAAAAGGTACCGATAACGCAGATCGAGTAGGCCCACAACGTGCTATTCAGAGTGGTGTAATTACGCCGCAGGCAATGAAAAAGGCCATTATAATTACTTCTATCTTAACTTTATTAGTTGCAATAATCTTGATTTATTTTGCCTTTGGTAAAGATAATTTTGGCTATTCAATTTTCTTTTTATTACTAGGAATTGCTGCGATTGTTGCCGCAATAAAATATACTGTAGGTAATGCTGCTTATGGTTACAGAGGATTTGGAGATGTATTCGTATTTATTTTCTTCGGATTAGTAAGTACTTTAGGAGTAAACTTTTTATATGCTAAAGAAGTAGATCCGCTTTTAATTCTTCCAGCCATTTCAATTGGTTTATTGAGTGTAGGAGTTTTGAATTTAAATAATATGCGCGATCAGGAATCAGATAAAAAAGCAGGAAAAAATACTATTGTAGTACAAATTGGCGCTGCAAACGCAAAAGTGTATCATTATACTTTAATTATTACTGCAATGCTTTTGGTTGTAATTTTTGCTATTCTAAGTGATTATAACTTTGACCAATATTTGTTTTTACTGGCATATATTCCTTTAACTAAACATTTAATTACAGTTTATAAAAATCAGGATCCTAAACTGTTAGATCCAGAATTAAAAAAATTAGCATTAAGTACTTTTTTACTTTCTATTTTATTGACAGTTTGCATGATTTCTTTGATTTCAGACATTATTGTAAACTTGTTTTTAGGAGGAAGATAAGGATACTATAAATTTAAAATTAGACAAAAATGAAAATTACATATTACGGACACGCGTCTTTAGCTATTGAAGTAGGAGGAAAGAATATTATTGTGGATCCATTTATCACTGGAAATCCAAAAGCTTCAGGAATTGATATCAACTCTTTAAAAGCCGATTATATTTTGGTTACGCATGCTCATGGAGATCATGTTTTGGATGTTGAAACCATTGCAAAAAATACAAATGCTGTGATTGTTTCAAATGCTGAAATCGCAACTTATTACGGAAGCAAAGGATTCAATTCGCATCCAATGAACCACGGTGGAAGCTGGAAATTTGATTTTGGAAAAGTAAAATATGTAAATGCAATTCATTCAAGTAGTTTTCCTGACGGAACCTACGGAGGAAATCCTGGCGGATTTGTAATTGAAGGCGAACACAAAAATATTTATATCGCTGGAGATACTGCTTTGACTTATGACATGAAGTTGATTCCGCTTCGTACAGAATTAGATTTAGTAATTCTTCCAATTGGAGATAATTTCACAATGGATGTTGAAGATGCTATCATTGCTTCAGACTTTGTAGAATGCGACAAAATCTTAGGATATCATTTTGATACTTTTGGTTACATTGAAATCAATCACGAAGAAGCTATTCGTAAATTTTTCGATAAAGGAAAAGATTTAATGCTTTTAGAAATCGGAGAATCGATAGAATTATAAATATCCTAAGTATAGCCGAAGAAAGGAGATAATTCCTGATTCGGCTATATTTTTTAAAGGCAAAAAGAAATTGTTATTTGGCACAATCTATGTTATTGAAATACTGGAGTTTTTAAAATAAAAAATCATTTTAATCTGTGAAATCTGTGGCAATTAAAACATCCTCACAAAATTCAACTTTCAAAAAATTATTATTAGCTCTTTTTATTGTAATTTCTTATAGCGTTTTTGCTCAAAAAGACGGTTATTGGGATAAAGAACGAGCAACTACAAAAGAAATTTTGGTTCCGGCACGCGATAGAATCTCTATTGCAACAGAAGATCTTCCCGTTGGAACTACAGAAATCGTTTACCGAATTACACTTTTAGATAAAAATCAAGAACTGACAAATAGCTTGGTTTCTTTACTTAAAACTATTCCAGATCCAACAGGAGTAAGCCAGGGATCTGCAGGAGCTGTTTTCTTGATGTCAAAAATTTCTGGAGACGACGAATGTACTTATTCAATTTTTACTTCAAATGAAAATGCTAAAAAATATGTGGCAGATGGAAAAATAAATGATGCCTGTTATTCTCAAGCAGAACCTGTAAGTAAAGATGCTAAACGATTATCTGTTAATAGATCGTCTTGCTTAAAAGAAAATATCAGCACCATTTGGTTTGGTTTCGAAAGCAAAAACTGGATTTTAAGCCAGAAAGTAGTTTTGGAAGTTGTGCCTTGGGTTGACATCAAACTAAACCGTGGTTGGAACCAAGACAACAAGAACGAAATAATCAGTTTGTGTAAAACTTCCACAATGGCACAAAAAATGGCCAATTCAGATGATTTTTGCGTTTGTATTTTAAATAAAATCATGAAACAATATCGTTATGATGAGTTTCAGAAATTATTAGCTGTTGAGAAAACAAAAGTTTACAAAGATTTTGGAAACGCTTGTTACAAAGATGCAGATATTTCTAAAAATGTTTTTAATGATTTAAGAAAAGAAGTATCATCTTTAATCAAAGCACAGAAATACAACGAAGCAATTCCGAAATTAAACACTATTGTTAACGAAGGAAAAGCAACAGCTTTAGATTACAGCTCGCTTGGTTATTGTTATCTTTTGACCAAACAATATGCAAAAGCACTAAAAGCGCTTCAAGATGGCGAAAAACTAGATGACACAGAATTATTGGTAAAATTGAATTTAGCACATACCTATTTAGTGAGTAACGATTACAGCGCAGCTAAAGCTATTTATAAAAAATACCAAACTCAGAACGTTACAGACAGTTTGAGCTGGATTGAGAAAACAAAACTCGATTTTCAGGCTTTTGAAAAAGCAGGTTTACCTTCAAAAGATTTTGAAAAAATATTAAAATTATACAATTAAGTTTCTTAGATATAAAGTTGCTTCTTAAAGTCGGTTTAAAAAAAAACTTAGCATCTCAGTAGCTTAGTATCTTAGCATCTAAAAAAAATGAACGCATCTTATCACAAGTATTTATTAGAATTTAAAAGACCATCAGGGACTTCTAGAGGAGTTATGACCGAAAAAGAAACTTGGTTTATAATCTTAGAAGAAAATGGCAGAAAAGGAATAGGAGAATGCGGCATTCTTCGCGGATTAAGTGCTGATGATCGTGAAGATTACGAAGAAAAACTAAAATGGACCTGTGATAATATTCATTTAGGAGAAAAAGCACTTTGGGAAGCCTTGTTAGAATTTCCATCAATCCAGTTTGGAATTGAAATGGCTTTTTTATCATTAAATAATGAAGATCCCTACCTTTTATTTCCGTCTGATTTTACTGAAAATTTGAGTTCAATCAATATAAATGGTTTGGTTTGGATGGGAGAACCTGACTTTATGAAACAGCAGATTGAAGATAAATTAGCCGATGGTTTTAATTGTATAAAACTTAAAATCGGAGCTATTGATTTTGAGAAAGAATTGGAATTATTAGCATTCATTAGAAGTCATTTTTCTCCTGAAGAGATAGAAATTCGCGTAGATGCAAACGGTGCTTTTTCTTTAACTGAAGCTTTAGATAAGTTAGATCAATTAAATAAATTTCAATTACATAGCATTGAACAGCCAATTAAAAAAGGTAATATAACAGAAATGGAAAAACTTTGTAAAGAAACACCATTTCCAATTGCTTTAGATGAAGAGCTTATTGGTGTATTTACATTTCAAGAAAAAGAAAAATTACTGAAGGAAATAAAACCCCAATATATTATTTTAAAACCAAGTTTTATTGGAGGCTTTAGAGGAACTCAAGAATGGATTACACTCGCAGAAAAGTATAATATTGGCTGGTGGATTACTTCAGCTTTAGAGAGTAATATTGGTTTGAATGCCATTGCACAATGGACTTTTATTCAAAACTCAGAAATGCCACAAGGTTTAGGAACTGGAGCTTTATATACTAATAATATAGATTGTCCCCTAGAAGTTAAAAATGGTAAGTTGTGGTATAACACCACAAAAGAATGGCAAAAGGATTTTTTTTAAAGTGACAGAGGTACAAAGTAGCAAAGTAACAAAGCAAAAAAGGTACAGAGTAAAAACTTTGCACCTTTTTTTGTATAATTAATTAAAGAAAAAAGTAAACTAAGACAAAGCTTCTGCACAAAAGCTAAAACCTTTGCAACTTTGTTACTTTGTCACTCTGAACCTTAACAGAATCACTCTTTTCCACCTAAAAGACTATCCTGCCAGTCTTTCAATTCCTGCCATTTTCCTTGATAAGCGAATAATGCTTGTTTGGCCCATGTACTTGGATTATGTATGGCATAATTTTCACCTCCTGCATCTAGAATAGATTGTAATTTATCAGTTGATGCTTGAGAAAGATCATACCACGTTTTTATTCCGGCATCGTTAAACAAAGCTTCTATTTTTGGCCCGATTCCTTCTACCACTTTCAAATCATTTTCTTTTATTTTTTTACCGAGAACGGTCGCAGCCAATTCGCTATTAAATGGAATCACAGCTGGAGCGGTTCCGGCAAATGATTGAGGAGCTGGATTGGCTTTTGCTGCTGCTAAATCAGCCTCTAAAGTAGTAATTCTTGCATTGAGATTTCGGGTATTAGCTTTACACGCATCCAAATCTGCTTGCAGCGACAATTCAAGAGAATCGTCATTTTTCGAATTCATTTTTCCTAGTAAGTAACCTAAAATTCCACAGATTAATCCCACTAGCACAGGTATTAAGATACAAGGTATATTCATGATCGTATGTTTTGATTAATTATTTGATAGTAATTACGGTTCTTCTGTTTGATGCTTTTCCTTCAGAAGTATTGTTATCTCCAATTGGTTCATCTGGTCCTTTGGATTGTGTTTCAATCCTTGTGGGAGCAATACCATTTTTAGAAAGATAATTTTTGGAAAATGCTGCTCTTTTTTGTCCCAAAACAATGTTTGAATCACGGTTCCCAACATTATCAGAATGTCCAACAGCTAAAACTACCGCATCTTTTACGTGTTCAGTATATTTCACAATATCGGCAACTTTCTGTTTTTCAAGAGTCGTTAAAGTTTCTTTGGACTGATTCGTATTGAAATGAAGAATTAAAGGATCTGCATTAATTTTATCCTTTAAAGTAGTCCATTCATCAGTTGCTGCAGTTGTAGAAGTAGAGTCTATAGTATCAAAGGTATAATTTGCAGGCCCTAGAAGTGTGTCGGCGCGCATTTTCCATTTGTCTATAATTTCTCCTTTTGTGTTGAATTGTTTTTCTGATAGTCCTTCAGAGACAAAATAGTTTTTAACTTCATTTGCTCTTGCCAGACCTAAATTCTCAAAAGTGGTGGAATTTGTTTCATCAGATGTTGCATAGCCAGTTATAGTTACTTTCTGCTGAGGGTTTGAAACCAAGAATGTCTTTAATTTTTGAATACCACTTATGACAGAATCACTAATAGGTATTATTAAAGTTGCGCTGTTTTTAAGGAACTTGAGATTATCATTTGTCTGATATTCAATTCCAGGACCATTTAATACAAACGGAACAAAATTAGGCTCTTGAACAGGTGTTGAAACTGTTTTTGGAGTATCATCCGTTGTAATTTTCTCAGAGCAGTTGCAGCAGAATTTAAGGTATAAAAAAGTACCTAAAATAATGGTTATTGCAATGCCTAATAGATAAAGTGCTTTTTTAGACATAGATGATGAAGTTAAGATTCTATCAAATTTAACTAAAAAAATAACACGTAATATATTAATAATCAGTTATTTTAATGTTTTTGTTTTAAAGTAAAAGATTCAAATTAACATAATTTTCGTTTTTTATCTTTTTAAGGACTTGATTAAAATGAGTAACTTGCATTAAAATAATTTTACATTTTAAAATGGTCGAAATAGAAAGAAAATTTCTTGTCAAATCTGACGACTTCAAGAATCAAGCTTTTACTCAGAATAAAATTGCTCAAGGATATTTGAGTTCTGCTCCAGAACGAACTGTTAGAGTCAGAATAAAAGGCAATAAAGGGTTTATCACTATTAAAGGAATAAGCCAGAGCGGCGGTATGTCTCGTTTTGAATGGGAAAATGAAATTCCGTTGGATGAGGCAACAGAACTTTTGAAATTATGTGAAAAAGGTAAAATTGAAAAAACACGTTATGAAATAAAATCAGGAAATCATGTTTATGAAGTCGATGAGTTTTATGGAGAAAATGAAGGTTTGATAATGGCCGAAATCGAGTTAAACTCTGAAACAGAATCTTTTGAACAACCAGAATGGCTTGGCGAAGAAGTGACCAATGATGAAAGATATTACAATGCTTATTTAAGTAAAAATCCTTTTAAAGACTGGCAGAAATAAAATGACAGAATCAATATACGACCTTATAATAGTAGGCGGTGGCCCAATTGGACTTGCCTGCGCCATTGAAGCCGAAAAGAAAAACCTGAGATATTTAATTATAGAAAAAGGTGCGATAGTAAACAGTATTTTCAACTATCCTCTTTATATGACTTTTTTCTCAACTGCCGAAAGATTGGAAATTGGAGATATTCCTTTTAATTGTTTGGCACCAAAACCAGGACGCCAGGAAGCTTTAGAATACTACAGAAACATTCATCGTTATTTTAAATTCAATATTAATCTTTTTGAAAAAGTTAATAATGTACAAAAAGACAGCAATTCTATTTTCCATATAAAAACAGATAAACAAGAATATCAATCTAAAAATGTCATCATTGCAACTGGTTTTTATGACATTCCAATTGAGATGAATGTTTTAGGAGAAACCCTTCCTAAAGTTCGTCATTACTACAAAGAAGCACATGAATATGCTTTTAGAAAAGTTTTGGTAGTAGGAGCGAACAACTCTTCTGTAGATGCAGCGTTAGAGTGCTGGAGAAAAGGAGCAGAGGTTACGATGGTGATTCGTAAAAACGAAATCAATAACCGTGTAAAGTATTGGGTAAAACCAGATATAGAAAATCGTATAGAGGAAGGAAGTATCAAAGCCTATTTTCAATCGAATATTACTGAAATACGTGAAAATGAAGTTGAAATTGAAACGCCAAACGGTAAAATAACGATTGAGAATGATTTCGTTCTAGCATTAACAGGCTATAAACCTGATTTGAATTTCTTAGAAAAAATGGGAATTCAGCTTTCTAATGATGAACTAAAAATTCCAGTCTATAATTCAGAAACAATGGAAACCAATGTAGAAGGTTTATTTTTGGCTGGTGTTGTCTGCGGCGGTATGCAGACACACAAATGGTTTATAGAAAATTCAAGAATCCACGCTAGTATGATTTTGGATTACATTACTTCTAAATAGTTTTTTCCGCCACGAATTCACAAATTTTCACTCAGTAGATTGTCAAAAAAAAATTCGTGAATTCGTGGCGAAAAAAAAATTAAGAACTGCAAGAAAGCATTGAGCAGCCAACTTTTGTTCTTGCCCAATCTGGACGTTTGGCGAACCATTTTTCAGATTCAGGCTGCTCATCATAAGGTTTTTTCAGTAGCTGGAATAATTCCTCAACTAAAGAATAATCTCCTTTATCTGCCGCATCTATCACCAATTGAGCCATATAATTTCGAAGCACATATTTTGGATTTATTTGATTCATTTTTAAAGCACGTTCTTCATCTGAAAGCGTTTCTACACTTAGTCTTTTTAGATAAACAGAAAGCCATTTCTGCCATGCATCTAAAATGGTATCTTTTATTTCTTGTGGTAGATAAAATGCATATTCAATTTTTTCAAATGCTTGTTCTACGGAATCATACTTCTTAATTTGGCTAAGATTTCTAAAAAAGATAGTCATATCCGTTTCTGATAACTGTAAAATTTCTTCAAGACCTTTTACAATTTTATCATCAGCATCACTTGAAGTAAATATACCTAATTTACTTAAAAACATTAGCTTGTAATCTTCTTCAAAATTAGTAATAAAAGAATCTAGAATCTTTTCTAAAGGCGCGGCTTCATTCACAAGAGGATAGAGTGCATTTGCCAATTGAAACAAATTCCATTGTGCCACTTGAGGTTGATTTCCAAAACGATATCTTCTATTTTGGCTATCTGTTGTATTCGGCGTCCAATCTGGATCATAATTTTCTAACCAGCCGTAAGGGCCATAATCAATCGTGATTCCATGAATGGACATATTATCGGTATTCATAACACCGTGTACGAAACCAACTCTTTGCCAGTGCAAGATCATTTCGCGAGTAGTATCCGCAACTTTTTGAAAGAATTGAATATATTGTTCTTTTGGTTCACCTTTAATTTCGGGAAAATAATATTTGATGCTATACTCTACAAATTGTTTTAGATTTTTAAGTTCGTTTCTAGCAGTCAGCATCTCGTAACTTCCGAAACGAATAAATGATGGAGCGACACGACAAACCACAGCGCCTTTTTCATAGGCAGGGTTTCCGTTGTATAAGATGTCACGTAAAACTTGATCTCCAGAAAGAATCAAAGAAAGCGATCTAGTAGTAGGAACTCCCAAATAATGCATAGCTTCAGCACAAAGATATTCTCTGATAGAAGAACGTAAAACTGCCAAACCATCTGCAGTTCTAGAATAAGGCGTTTTTCCTGCTCCTTTTAATTGTAATGTATAAAACTGATTATTGTTTTCGACTTCCGTTAAATTAATAGCACGTCCATCTCCTAATTGCCCGGCCCAATTACCAAACTGATGTCCTGCATAACACAATGCATAAGGTTGTGTGTTATCTAAAATATCTTTACCCGAAAATACATTTACGAATTCTTCTGATCGAATTTCTTCTTTTGAAATCCCTACTAATTCCGCCACTTCTTCAGAAGCATGTATTAGTTCAGGATTAGAAGGTTTTGTTGGATTTACATACGAGAACAAAGTATTTTTTACCTGACGAATTTCATTTGTTAATTCTGGATCCGCAGGTAATTCAGCTGTAAATCGATTGTTTATTTTTAAATTTTTCATTTTACTTTTTTATTTTGCCACAGATTATAAAGTTTTTTTACGGCCACGAATTACACAAATTTGCACTAATTTTTTTTAGTTGAATTAGAAAAAATAATTTGTGGAAATTTGTGTAATTGCTTCGCCTGTTCGCTATCGCTCGAGTCGTGGCAAAAGAAAGAAAATCTTTTTACTCCCTTAAATCAATGACTAACCTAAAAATTAATCCACTAACATATCAGCGTACATTTTTTTAAGTTTTTGAATTTTTGGGTCAATTACTACTTGACAATATCCAGCTTCTTGATTTTCATTATAATAATTTTGATGATAATCTTCTGCTTCATAAAACACTTCAAAAGGTTTCAATTGTGTTACAATTGGATCAGCATAAGCTGGCTGTACTTCTTCAAAAACTTTTTCTGCAGTTTCTTTTTGTTCTTCATTATGATATAAGATGATAGAACGATATTGCGTTCCGCTATCTCCTCCCTGACGATTTAATGTTGTTGGATCATGACTTGTCATAAAGATAAAAATTAAGTCATGATATGAAATTATGTCAGGATTAAAAGTAACTTGGATAACTTCTGCATGTCCAGTTCTGCCAGTGCAAACTTCGCGATACGCAGGATTTTTTATAAACCCATCTGAATAACCTGATTTTATTGATTCTATTCCTTTTAAACGCTGAATTACAGCTTCAATACACCAAAAACAACCACCACCAAAGGTAGCTACTGATAAATTTCCCATAAATAATACTTTCTGTTTGTTTATTGCCTATTAATTCGATAGGATATTATGATAATTTGTTAAAAAATAGTTCTTTTAGCTAAATATATCCAACAGGAATGTAATGTTTGAAGTTTGCTATTGATAAATTCGCAATTTTATAAAAAAACGATATATTTGCAGTCAAACACAAGGCACAACTAATGAATAGCAAAAATAGTACCATCACACTTGAAACTTATTTTCAGGAATTTAGACAGAATATTGTCGGTATAAATCAGGAATTTACGTCACCTTATGGCAGAAAATCAATCGTTTATACTGACTGGACTGCCAGTGGAAGATTGTATCGTCCAATTGAAGAAAAATTATTGAACGAATTTGGCCCTTTTGTAGCCAATACACATACTGAGACTACTGTTTCTGGTACTGCTATGACAAAAGCCTATCATCATGCCAGACATATTATTAAACGTCATGCCAATGCAAATAGTGACGATGTTTTAATTACTGACGGAACGGGTATGACTGGAGTTATTAATAAATTTCAGCGTATTTTAGGTTTAAAAATTCCTGAAAATTTGAAAAGCTTTACAAATGTTCCTGCCGAAAAGAAACCAATCGTTTTTATTTCGCATATGGAACATCATTCTAATCAAACTTCATGGCTAGAAACTATTGCAGATGTTGAAATTATTCCGTCTTGTGAAAAAGGACTTTTTAGTTTGGAAAGTCTTGAAGCTTTGTTAGAAAAATATAGCGATAGAACCATTAAAATTGCTTCGATTACGGCTTGCTCCAATGTTACGGGATTAAGAACTCCTTTTCATGAAGCAGCAAAATTAATGCACCAATATAACGGTGTTTGTTTTGTAGATTTTGCTTGTTCAGGACCTTATGTGGAAGTAGATATGCATCCTGTTGATCCTGAGTCTTATCTGGACGCTGTTTTTATGTCTCCTCATAAATTTTTAGGTGGTCCTGGAACTTCTGGTGTGTTAATTTTTAATAAAAAATTGTACAATAATATGATTCCTGATTGTCCTGGCGGAGGAACTGTAAGCTGGACAAATCCTTGGGGAGAACATAAATACATTGACAATATTGAAGATCGTGAAGATGGCGGGACTCCAGGTTTCCTTCAAGTTATAAAAACGGCTTTGGCTATTGAACTGAAAGAAGAAATGGGAATCGAAAACATTATGCAGCGTGAGCACGAAATCGTTGACTATGTTTTCAGCGAATTAGAAACTATTTCAAATATTAAAATTTTAGCTGGACAGCATAAAGAGCGTCTTGGAGTAATTTCGTTTTTTATTGATGATCTCCATTTTAATTTAGGAGTAAAAATTCTAAATGACCGCTTCGGAATCCAAACTAGGGGAGGATGCAGCTGTGCTGGAACTTATGGACATTATCTATTACATGTTGATCAGGAAACTTCTAATAAACTGGTTAATGAAATTACAATTGGTGATTTAATCAAAAAACCGGGATGGATTAGAATGTCAATTCACCCAACAACTACTGACAAAGAGATTGCTTTTGTATGTCAAAGTATTAAAGAAATGGCAGCGAATCATAAAGAATGGGCTTTGGATTATTCTTATGACAAAAGCAGAAATGAATTTATTCATAAAGACGCTACCTCATTTGAAGATGAATTAGTAGAGAGCTGGTTTAAATCTTAGTTTTTGTTTAACCGATCAGCAGCAAAGATTTACCTAAAGAACGCTGTTATATAAAATGCAAACCCGATAGTCTGAACGCTATCGGGTTTATTGTTTTTTTAGAAATGAATGTTTATAGTTTAGCCCCGATAGAAACGGTATCCTTTTATGGTGGGGTTCACCATAAAAGATAAAGTGGATAGCGGGACTGGAAGTTATTAGAAAACAAGTGTTTCTGCTCCTTAAAAAATTACATAATCAAACGTACTCCGCCAAGGTCTGAAACGCGATAGGAAAACTTATTTCCTGGTGAGCCAATAAACATAAAGTTTTTTGGAATTTTCCATTTTTGAGAAAGCTCATCAATTATTTCAGGCCCAAAAACACCTTGAATTTCTAAATATTCTATATCGAGTCCATCATAGGCGCGGTCTAAGACTTCAAGATCTTTTTTAAGAGCTTCATTAGTCGTTGCGTCGTTTTTGACATGAACAATTTTTAGTTTTTTTGTTGTTTCATTGTCTTCAACATATTGCAAAACTTTGTTTAAAATTGTGATATCGTCTCCCTTTGTAAAAAACACAAATTCCTGCGAATTAATTTGTGAACTTAAATTCTGCAGATAACGATTACTTATAATTACCATTTTTCTAAGTGGCTGGTAGAAATATTCTAAAGCTTCAATCAACAATCGGATCAGCATAACACGATTTAGCATGATCCCAATAAATAGCAAAGCTGGAATCATATATTGGAGAAAAGTATAAAACGAATTAATATTCAGTTTCATATTCCCTATAAATGCCACTATAACAAAACTTACCGCAGCCACAACTGCAATGCCACGAGCACGTTCTGGTCTTGGAAGTTTTTTTCGTTTATACTTTAAAAGTAAATTCCCAATCCCGAATAAAGCCATTACGGCTAGAAATGAAAAAGTATATACTCCTGCCAATGATTCTAAATGTCCACTTGTTGCAAAAAGTACAGAGATACAAAGAATTAAAAAACTAATGACAATTCTATAATGCGCTCCTCTTTTGTTGGTTTTAAGAAAATAATTTGGAAGAATTCGATCTAAAGTCATTCGGTTTAAAAGTCCAGAAACTCCAACAAACGAAGTTAAAACCGCTCCACAGAGCACCATAACGGCATCTATAGAAATAAGCCAAGCTAGCCATGCTCCACCAGTAGTTTGCCCTAAATGTGCTAAAAGCGATTCTTTGTTTTCGCCAACTTCTGTTAACGGAATAACACTAATTAATAAAATAGCAATAACTGGATTGAAGAAACTGACAATTCCCCACATGTTTCGAAGTGTTTTTGGAAAAACGCCGTGTTCCTGTTCTTCGACAAAGTTGGCAGAACTTTCAAAACCTGAAATCCCCAGCATTGCTGCCGAAAATCCTAGAAAAAGTGCTGTTTTGATACTTTCGTAAGCAATAGGAGTATGCCAGTTGATATGAAAAGTATCTAAACCGTGAGTGAGAACAAACCAAATGGAAGCTAAAACCAATAGACTTAATGTTCCAATGTGTGTAAGGAAGATTATAACAGCTACAAATGCCGATTCTCCGATTCCTAAGATGGCTAAACCAGTAAATAAAACCAAAACAACAACGGTTGCAATTGTCACATTTAAGCCTTCGAAAATTCCATGTAAATAATGCATTCCTTCTGAGGCTGAAATAACTGCTGTAGCCATATAAGACAAGACTGTCAGTGTGGCCGCTAATGAAGCTAATCTTTTAGTAGATGTATTTAATAGAACATTGTAGGCTCCACCATTTAATGGAATTGCGCCTACAACTTCTCCATAAATTTTTCTGAAAAGAAATAAAACAACAGCAACAATAAGCAGTGAAATCCAAGCATATTGCCCTGCATATAATATCGTTAAAGCTGATACATAGAGACAGGAAGAACTAATATCATTGCCACAGATTGCAGTTGCCTGTAATTGATTTAATTTTTTGTGTACGATATCCTTCATCAGTATTTGAGATTTACACTTTTAGCAAAAAACAATAAGCAACAAAATAAATATAATCGGGCAAAAAGGCAGATATTGATTAAAAAACTTATTGGAAATTAAAGTTTTTAATGAAGATATTATTTAGATTCCTGAAACTTTTGTAGTGATAACAAAGCTTGTTTCTGTACTTTTTTCTGAAAGAAACCTGTCCAGCCAAGTAAATACCCCATAGGACCAAAGGCTTGTTTAGACCATTTCCATACATCAAAATTATCAGTATGTTTAATAATTAGTCCATCTTGAAAAACAAATTCGGCTCTAATTTTATTAATCACATTTCTATTTGTCTTGCTAAAATTATAAGTAGCAACCCAATTGGCAGAACCGGTAGAATCGTCCGCTTTTACATTGGAAAACTCAATTTTTAAATTCCCTTTGCTTTTTGAAAGCAACATTTCCCACATTTTTGAAACCTGACCTTCTTTAAGTAAACCAAAAGCTGGATCAATAAAATGAACTTTTGGATGATAACATTCGCTCATTGTCTTGGCATCAGCATTAGCAAAAGCAGTATAAAATTTTGTTATTAGGGTTTCATTTGAATTCATAGGAAATTTTTAATGTTAAATATAAAGATTTATTAGATTCAAAAATCATTACAAAACACTAATTTCTTTAGCTGTATCAAATGTTTTTTTGCTTTTATCAAATGCTGTCGAGAAATAATTCATTTTATTATAAGCGGTAAAATAACCAGTCTGGTTTCCAAAATCATTTGAACCTCCAGCTATTATAAATCGAACAGCATAAATGTCGGTCTTTTTCAATTTTAACCATTCTGCGGGAGTAAAATAATAATAGGAAGTTGTTTTTCCTTCCGCTGATTCTTTTACATTTTTATCGGTACAGGCAATCACATCGGCATTGGCCAAATCTACATACAAACCGCCGGCAATTCGGGCTTTGTCGTTTGCTGTATCAATTGTGATTTTTAAAATACCGCCTTTATCTGTTTTTGCTATTTGAATCTTGGCTTCACCTGTATAAGCATATTTTTCGCAGATAAAAGTATATTCCTGAGTTGCAGGAAAAGGAGATGAACCTTTTATACTTATAGCTTGCTGTGCTTTTGCAAATGTCGAAATGAACAATAATAGAAGAAGGGGTAATTTAAAATTCATATTTTTAATTTATTGATTAGCCAATTTAGCATCAAATTTTTCATCCCAGTCCATTGATTTTATGGACGAAATGAGATTTTCATCATTTACAAAGACTCTCAATTCTTTGTTCGCTACTTTTTTGCTATATAAAGCGTGATAGCGGTAAATGACTTCTTGTTTGGTTTTGTAAACTCCATCCAGTTTTAAATCTATAAAATTTCCATAATACTGTCTAAACCTTTGACAGGTCTTAGTTAAACGTTCCTCGGTTGTATTTTCCATTACCGATTTGGTTACTTCAGTTTCATTAAAAGGTTTAAATTTTGAAGTATTACAAGTCATCAGCACTCTTTTTCCTAAGTCATACGCTTTTTGCTGTTGATTTGCATTTATTTCAGCTCCCGAAACTTTTTTTATTTTTAAATCTTCAGTATCTCTGCTTACTGTTTTAGATTTACATCCAATTAATAATAACAAACATATAATCAATCCTGCTTTCTTCATAACTATTTAAGTAATTTTTAATAATAAGTTAGGATCGGGACAATTTTCAATATAAAAATTCAGGTCTTTTGTATTGCAGACTCCAGGATAATCTCCCCAGTAATTTTCGATATTGTGTATGATTTGAAAATGGAGATGCGGTGCATAATCGCCATTTACTGAAGCTTTTCCTAAGGACGCAATCTTCTCGCCTTTTTTGAAACAGTCTCCGATCGTTAAGTTTTCTATACTTTCTAACGACAAATGTCCATATAAAGTATAAAATTTTTCATTTTCTACTTTATGTTCCAAAATTATAGTTGGCCCATAATCACCCAACCCGATGTTATTTTTAAAACTATGAACCTTCCCGTCCAATGCTGCGATAACAGTCGTTCCAGCATCGGCCCATAAATCTAAACCAATATGAATATTTCGTTCTGGTTTAGATTCATTCAAAAAAATAGAACTTCTCTGATACAAAAAACGCCCTTCTATATAACCACCAAAAGCAACTTTGGCATTTTTTCTTTCCAGATAATTTGTAATGTACTTTTCAAAATCTTCTGATGTATCCAACCCTGCATCAATCAGTTCCTTATTGGAAACGGATAGATTAATAGGCGTGTATTCTGAAATACTAATAGTTTCATCAATTATTTTAGTAGGGGGTAAGGCATTTAATATGGAGGTAAGAGGTCTCATGAAATTAGGCTACTTTATTTATAATTATTATTTCGTTGTGCACTTCAATTCGAGGAAGCATTTTAGTAGTAAAAAGCTCTGAATTTACTTCCGAAATATATTTTCGGTTTCTAACATTATGCGCTTCATCCAAAATCATGGTATTGAATAAAACATAACCATTATCTTTTAATAAGGTACAGATTTTATCTAGAAAAAACTTCTGAAACAAAAAGTTAGGCATATTTGTATCTTCAAAAATATCAATGATAATGAGGTTATATCTGTCTTTTGTTTTTAATACAAATTCAAAAGCATCATCAATAACCACTTCTAATTGTTTAATCTGATGGAGGTTGAAATACTTATTTGCAATTTGAATCATTTCTGGATCGATCTCAACACCCGTTATTTTTTCTTTATATTCAATTTCATCTACTAAGGTTTTAACAACGCTTCCGCCGGCAACCCCTAGTAATAAAATATGATCCATTTTTAGAATATTCTCGTAACCTATATTTCGAAGTCCGTACCTTAATATACGTTGTAAGCTTCCATAGGAATAATTTGTATTTTCAGTATCCAAAACCAATTCACCGTTTGCCCAGGTAACTTCGATCATTTTGCTTCTAGCTGATTTCTTTTTAAATATTTTTATGGGGATAATGTAACTGAAAAATTTTCGAATCATTTTGTATGCTTTTACTCAAATTTACCATTAAATCTTTTATTTTGCATCAAATATTACATCTTTAATGAAAAAACTATTATATAAATTCTTATTCTTTAAGCTAATGGGCTGGAAGATAATAGGATTGAAAAATGCCGAAATAAAAAAATGTATACTAATGGTAATGCCCCATACCAGTAATCATGACTTTTATATAGGACTTTTTACACGAGGTATTTCTGGATTACAAATGAATTGGGTAGGAAAGAAAGAGTTATTTAGGTTTCCTTTTGGCTATTATTTTAGAAATGTTGGCGGAGAACCTTTGGATCGTTCAGGCGGATTGAATAAAGTAGATTCTATCGCCGCAATTTTTGAACGCAAAGAAATCTTTCGTTTGGCTGTGGCACCAGAAGGAACTCGAAAAGCAGTCACAGAAATCAAAACCGGATTTTATTTTATAGCACTTAAAGCAAAAGTGCCAATTGTTCCCGTAGCTTTTGACTGGGGAAAAAAAGAGGTAAATCTTGGAGAGCCATTTTATCCAACGGGAAATTATGAAGCCGATTTCGAAGTTTTGAAAAAACATTATGAAGGAGTTTTGGGTAAAATTCCTGAGAACGGCATTAAATTGTAAAACTGACATTTTTTTCAAACGCGCGAGAATCGCGTATTTGAAAATTTTCTGTACCAATCTCCAAATACGCGCTAATTTTTCAATTAGGAAAAATGAGGCATAAATATACTTTTTATAAAGATTAGAATTTTACAATAACAAATTCAGTTGTTGTTTCAAAAAAATGGTTACACTATTAAATTGTTAAAGCTTTCGGGGTTTTATAATTGTACAAATAAAGATCTTTACTTTTGTCAACTAATCAAAACATAATGAATTTAGAAAATCTTTTTATACAATACAAAGAGCAGAGTATATCTGGAAGATATTTGACGTTAGATCATATTCAACCCATTTTAGATAGATTAAATACCAACAACCAAGTGCAAATTATAGGAAAGTCTGTTTTAGGCGAACCTATATACAGTTATCAAATTGGTACTGGTCCAACGCGAGTATATTTATGGTCTCAGATGCACGGAAACGAAAGTACCACAACTAAAGCATCATTTGACTTTATCAATTTATTGAATGATGATACTGATTTTGCCAAAAGAATGCTCAACACGTTTACTTTTTACTGGATTCCGATATTAAATCCGGATGGAGCCAGATTATACACCAGAGCAAATGCCAACGAAATTGATTTGAATCGTGATTCACAAGATCTAACGCAGCCAGAAAGTAATGTTTTACGTCAAGTATTCGAAGAGTTTAAACCTCACTATTGTTTTAACCTTCACGATCAGCGTACAATATTTGGAGCAGGAACTGAAGGAAAACCTGCTACTGTTTCTTTTTTAGCTCCTTCTTATAATGAAGAAAGAGAAGTAAATGAGAACAGACAAAAAGCAATAAATATCATTGCAGGCATCAATAAGGTGCTTCAGGAATATATTCCAGGACAGGTTGGACGTTTTGACGATTCTTTTAATATTAATTGTATTGGAGACACTTTTCAACATTTAGGAGTTCCAACCATTTTATTTGAAGCAGGACATTACCCAGGCGATTACGATAGAGAAGTTACACGTAAGTACATCTTTTTCGCGTTAATTTTGAGCTTCAAACAAATTTCCGAAAACGATTTAGTGAATAATCGAATTGGTGAATATTTGAATATTTCACAAAATAATGTGGTTTTTTATGATTTTATGTATAAAAATGTCAAAATAAATTATGATGGTATCGAAATTATTACGAATTTTGTCGCTCAATACAAAGAAGAATTAATCGAAAATAAGATTCATTTTAACGCCTACATTGTTGAAGTAGGTGATTTGGAAAATTTCTTTGGACATTATGAATATGACGCAAAAGGCGAAGAATATTCGGATGATTTCTCGAATTTTCCAAAAGTGGGTCAAATAGCAAATTTTTATTTAAATAAAAATGTTAAATTTGTTAACGGATTAATAAAAAGTTAATTTTTATGTGAATTTCTTGTTTTTTATATATAATTTTATACTTTGTAATAGCAATTAGTAATATTAATTAAACAATTATGAGTAAATTTCGTTTAGATGAAGTAGATCACCAGATTTTAGATATGTTAATAGACAATACGAGAGTTCCGTTTACTGACATTGCAAAAAAATTATTGATATCTGCTGGGACAGTACATGTTAGAGTAAAAAAGATGGAAGACGCAGGTATTATCATGGGGTCTTCTTTAGCTTTAGATTACGATAAATTAGGGTATTCTTTTATTGCTTATGTGGGTGTATTTCTAAATAATACCTCTCAGACAAAATTTGTATTAGAACGAATTAACCAAATTCCATTCGTTACTGTAGCTTCTGTAACTACAGGGAAATTCAATATTTTTTGCAAAATTAGAGCAAAAGATACTAAGCACGCGAAAGAAGTTATCTTCATGATTGACGATATTGATGGTGTTTACAGAACTGAAACTATGATTTCTTTAGAGGAAAGTATAAATGATAAGAAGCGTTTGATGCATACTATTTTCAAAAATATGTAATAACTTTTCTTGAATGCTATATTAAAATATACCTCAAGTTTATTCTTGGGGTTTTTTTATGACTAATTAACCAACCAACTATAACACGATTATGTATACGTTGCCGAAAATTGAGCGTTTTAATCAAGACGTTCTCTCAAAATACCACATCTATAATAGTGTTTTTATAACATTACCATTTGATTCTATAGATAATACGGGAGTTTTACTGCCTTTATTTACAGAAACGTGCGAAACGGGCTTTAAAAAACAAGAAACTCCAAAAGAAATTTTTGATTTTTTCTCTAATAAATTTCTAAGTAACGCTTCAGAAACTGAAAAAATCGACTTAATGTTTCGATTTATCCAGTACATAGAGCGCCAGATTGTATTATTTGATGCAATTGAAGATGCTGCTTTTCCAGAAGTAAACAATATGGAAGGACGCGGGTCTTTACGTGATATTAAAGAAAAATCAGATGCAAAAGAAAAAGATGATGAATTGGTAGAGTTTTTAGAAAACTTCAATGTTCGTACGGTTCTAACAGCGCACCCAACACAATTTTATCCTGGCCCTGTATTAGGAATTATTAACGATTTGACAGAAGCAATTCGTCAGAACGATTTATTACAGATTAAACAATTGCTCGCACAGCTGGGAAAAACTCCTTTTATTCAGCATGAAAAACCAAATCCTTATGATGAAGCGGTAAGTTTGATCTGGTACTTGGAAAATGTATTTTATGCTACAGCTGGAGAAATTGTACATTACCTTCAAAAAAATATTAAAGAAGGAACTCCAATTGAAAACCAATTAATCAAACTTGGTTTCTGGCCTGGAGGTGATCGTGACGGAAATCCATTCGTTACTACAGAAATTACACTTAAAGTTGCAGATCGTTTAAGAACTTCAATTTTAAAGTGTTATTATGTAGAAATGAGAAATCTAAAACGTAAGTTAACTTTCTCAGGTGTAGATAGTTTAGTATCAGATCTTGAACATAAACTTTACCGTTCTGTATTCTATTCTAAAGGGGATATTTTTATTACTTTAGAAGAATTATTGACACAGTTAAATACAATTAGAGCAATCATAATCGAAAAACATCAGTCTTTATATCTAGATGAATTAGAGGCTTTATTGGTAAAAATCAATTTGTTTGGCTTCCATTTTGCTACTTTAGATATTCGTCAAAACAGTAAAATCCATAATAAAGTTTTTAAAGATGTTGTAGATTTTTATTTAAACTCTGGTTCTTCAATTTTTCCAACAAATTATTATGAGTTGACAGAAGATCAAAAAATTGATGTTTTGTCCAAAGTTAAAGGAGATTTAAATCCAGCTGATTTCGAAGATGAAATTACAAGATCTACTTTAGAATCTGTTCAGGCAATTAAAACCATTCAGAAGAATAATGGAGAAGAAGGAGCTAATCGTTATATTATTAGTAATAACGAAAGTGCTTTGAATGTAATGGAAACTTTTGCCATGATTCGTCTGAATAATTGGGAAAATCCTTCTGTAGATGTTATTCCGCTTTTCGAGTCTGTTGATGATTTACAAAATGCACATTCTATTATGGAGCAGTTGTATACTAATCCTGAATATGCTAAACATTTAAAATCAAGAGGAAATGAGCAAACAATAATGCTTGGTTTCTCTGACGGAACAAAAGACGGTGGTTATTTAATGGCGAACTGGAGTATTTACCAGGCAAAGATTTCGTTGACTGAAATTTCAAGAAAATACGGAATTAAAGCGATTTTCTTTGATGGACGTGGAGGGCCTCCTGCACGTGGCGGAGGAAAAACACATAAATTCTATGCTTCTTTAGGGCCAAAAATTGAAAATAAAGAAATTCAAATTACAGTTCAGGGACAAACTATCAGTTCTAATTTTGGAACTTTAGATTCTTGCCGTTATAATATTGAGAACTTATTGACTGCTGGTGTAACTAATCAGGTTTTTGGAAAAGAAAAAAATGAATTGTCTGCAGATGAAACTGAGATTTTGAATCAGTTAGCCGATTTGGGTTATCAAAAATATTTAAGTTTTAAGAATCATCCCAAATTTATTCCTTATTTGGAAAAAATGAGTACACTGAAATACTACTCTAAAACAAACATTGGAAGCCGTCCATCTAAAAGAAGTAAATCAGAATCTCTTGATTTTGCTGACTTAAGAGCGATTCCGTTTGTGGGTTCTTGGAGTCAGTTAAAACAAAACGTACCTGGATTCTTTGGTGTAGGTTCAGCTTTAAAACATTTTGAAGAAAGCGGGCAATGGAACAAAGTAAGCGATTTGTACCATAATTCATTATTCTTCAAGACGTTATTAGAGAATAGTATGATGTCATTAGCAAAATCTTTTTTACCATTGACAGCTTACATGAGTAAAGATCCTGAGTTTGGAGAATTTTGGAACATTATCCATACAGAGTTTTTGGAAACTAAAAGACTTCTTTTGAAAATTGCAGGTCATAAAACATTGATGGAAAATTATCCCGATGGTATCGCCTCAATTCAAATTAGAGAGCGTATTGTATTGCCATTATTAACAATTCAGCAATATGCTTTATTGAGAATTAACGAATTAAATAAAGCAGAAACTCCGAACGAAGATTTGATCAAAGTTTACGAAAAAATCGTAACGAGATCTCTTTTTGGAAATACTAATGCAAGTAGAAACTCTGCTTAAAACGAAATTTTAAATTTAAAAACATGAATGTCAGCGATATTTTAGAAAATGAATACTCAGGCCATTTCGGAACTTATCTGAAACAAGCGGGTGACGGAAAATTGATTGAAGAATTGGAAATCTCTCTGCATGAATTTATCCGATTTGTTCAAAATATTCCAATGGATAAATTTGATTATCGTTACGCAGAAGGAAAATGGACTATTAAAGAAATAATCCAGCATGTCATTGATACTGAACGCATTTTTGCTTACAGAGCTTTGCGTTTTTCAAGAAATGATAAGACGCCATTACCAAGTTTTGAAGAACAAGATTATGCAGATAATACCGATGCTAATTCAAGACATCTACAGGATTTGTTAACGGAGCTTTCTGCTGTAAGACATTCTAATATGTTGTTTTATAAAAGTTTATCTGACGATCAACTCAAAAGAATAGGAACTGCCTCTGGTAATCAAATTTCTGTTCGAGCTTTAGGTTTTATTATAATTGGACACCAAAAACATCATCAAAAAGTTTTTGAAGAGAGATATTTATAAAGTTTCAATTTAAAGAAAAAGTAAACCCGACAGTTTTAAAGCTGTCGGGTTTACTATTCTTGTTCAATCCTGTAGTTCTGAGAAACGAAGGCGAAGCCAGTTTTGAAATTTTGGTTTACATATTTTTTTAAGCTTTTTGGTGTTTTCTTTCTAAAAACGCCAATCCAAATCGAATTTTATCATAAGACATTTTTTCTTCAAAATATTCAAAGTACGGTCTTAGTGCTTCAGGCTTCTCCAATTCTATCTGAGCTTTTTCAATTTTCAAAATTTCATCTTCAGAAACAAATTGATTTAAATCGATGTCATTTCCGTCAACGTATAATTTAGCTAAATGAGAAATAATTGTAGTTTCTCCTAGATTTCGTTGTTCTGCAATTTCTTTTACAGAAATTCCGCTTTGAAATAATTCTAATGTTTTCGAATATGTACTGTCTTTTTTCTCTTTTTTAACAACCGATTTATTTCTTTCAAATTCAATAATAGCTTTGATGAAATCGTCTCCATATTTTTCCAATTTTGCTTTTCCAACACCTTCAACAGCAAGAAACTCTTCATCACTCATTGGTTTTAAAATTTCCATTTGACGTAAAGAGGCATCACTAAAAATAACATAAGCTGGAACTTCTTCTTCTTTTGCAATTTCGTAACGCAATTTGCGAAGTGTTTCAAATAAAGAATTTTTAACTGCTCTAGTTTTAATCTCTTTAGCTTCTGCTTTTTCAATAACTTTTTTAACGACTGTTGTGAGCTTTACTTTTTCACCCTCAAATAAAACTTTTTTGGCAAAAGGAGTAAGCAATATTTTATTATGCTGATGAAAGGCAATTTCGCAATATCCTAAATTTATTAATTGAATTAAATATTGATTCCAGTCATACCAAGATACATCACCGCCAATTCCATACGTTTTTAGCTCTTGATAATTTTTTTCGTAGATATACGCATTTCTCGAGCCTCTTAGAAAGTCTACAATAACAGCTAAAGGTTCAGATTCTTTTAAACGTGTAATAGCAGATAATGCTTTCTGCGCTAGAATCGTTCCATCGAAAAAAGTTGGAGGATTTTTGCAAATATCGCAGTTTCCGCAATTTTCAGTTACCAGTTCTCCAAAATAAGAAAGCAAAATTTTTCTGCGACAGCTGACAGCATCTGCATATTGTTTCATACGATCCAATTTTGCCAGTTGGATATCTGCGTTTAATCCCTCTGAAGCAAATTTCTGAAGCTGAATTACATCAGCATAACTTTCAAATAGAATGGTTTCTGCGGGAAGGCCATCACGACCAGCTCTGCCGATTTCCTGATAATAACCTTCAATATTCTTTGGGAGATTATAATGAATGACCCAGCGTACATTTGATTTGTCAATTCCCATTCCAAAAGCAATAGTCGCACAAACAACCTGACAATCGTCATTAATAAACTGATCCTGAGTTTTAGCTCGTGTATCATTATCTAAACCAGCATGATAAGCTTTGGCGGTAATGCCATTTTTCTTTAATTTTTCAGCAAGTTCTTCAGTTGTTTTACGGCTTAGACAATAAATAATCCCAGATTCATTAGGTTTATCTTCTACAAAATCAATTATTTGCTTAACTCGATCTAAAGCTGGACGTACTTCTAAACTTAGGTTTTTTCGATCAAAAGAAGCAATAAAAGTTTTCGGTTTTTTAAGATTCAATTGTTTTGTAATATCTGTACGAGTAGCTTTGTCAGCTGTAGCTGTTAAGGCCAAAACAGGAGTAGAAGGGAAGCGGCTTTTTAAATAACCTAAATTGGTATAAGCCGGCCTGAAGTCATGTCCCCAAGAGGAAATACAGTGTGCTTCATCAATTGCGATCAAGCTAATTGTCAATTCATTAAAAGCCATATCCAAATAAGATAAACTTTCGGGAGCGATATAAACTAATTTAAAATGATTTGATTTTAAATTATCAATATAATACTGCTGCTCTTGAGAAGATTGCGAACTATTAATATAACAAGCTGCTATTCCATTAGTTTTTAAACTATCAACCTGATCTTTCATTAAAGCAATCAGAGGAGAAATTACAATTGTAATTCCAGGTAATATTAAAGCCGGAAGCTGAAAACATATTGATTTTCCACCACCAGTAGGCATAATAGCTAATGCATCCTGTCCCGAAAGTATCGTACTTATTATATTTTCCTGATTTGGTCTGAATTTTTCAAACCCAAAATTTTCTTTTAAAGTTGCGTGTAAAATTTCTGAAGTCATTGGCGTATAATTTTTATGTTGAGTGGGTAAATTTAAAAATAATCTTACAAAACATAAAAATATAAATTTTATTTAAAGTTTAATTCAAAATATAAAAAAAGGAACCCAATAGAGTTCCTTTTATTTATTTCAAAGAAAATGAATTAATCTTCATCCTCTTCATCTTCATCGTAATCAGTATCTGCTTTATCGTTGTCATCATCATCGTCATCATCCTCTCCACCGTCAGAATCTGGTTTATCTTGATTGTCATCATCGTCGTCATCGTCGTCGCTAATATCATCATCAAGATCCATACCTTTTACTGGTGCAATTGCATCTACATCAACATCTAAATCATCATCTTCATCGTAGTTTTCAATTCTGTCAGCAAGTTTAGTACTAATTTTAACTAAGTAAATAGTGTCCTCAGTACGTACTTCAACTGCCTCAACCAATTCGTTTTTAGCATTTCTAAAACGGATTACATCCGAATCATCGTAACCATCAGGAAATTTTTCAACCAAAAGGTTTAAAATTTCATTGGTAAGTTTAGCGTAGTCTACTATAACTCTTTTCATAAATTATTCTATAAATCTAATAAATATGCGAAAATTAACGGAGCAACAATTGTAGCATCCGACTCAATAATAAATTTAGGGGTTTTGATATCTAATTTACCCCAAGTGATTTTCTCATTAGGAACCGCTCCTGAATAAGATCCATAACTAGTTGTTGAATCTGAAATCTGACAGAAATAGCTCCAGAATGGAACATCATGCATTTCCATGTCTTGATATAGCATTGGCACAACACAGATAGGGAAGTCACCCGCAATACCACCACCGATTTGGAAGAATCCAATTCCATTAGAGCTGTTTTTTGAATACCAATCAGCTAAGAAAGTCATGTATTCAATTCCAGATTTCATAGTAGAAGCTTTTAAATCTCCTTTGATTACGTATGAAGCAAAGATATTTCCCATTGTACTATCTTCCCATCCTGGAACAATAATAGGTAAATTTTTCTCTGCCGCTGCATACATCCAGCTATCTTTTAAGTCGATCTCATAATATTCTTCTAGAACACCAGATAGCAACATTTTATACATAAATTCATGAGGAAAATAACGTTCTCCTTTATCGTCTGCATCTTTCCAAATCTTGTAAATATGCTTTTGTAAACGACGGAATGCTTCATGTTCAGGGATACAAGTGTCAGTAACACGATTTAATCCTCTTTCTAATAAAGCCCATTCGTCTTCTGGAGTTAAATCACGATAATTCGGTACTCTTTCATAATGAGAATGAGCAACTAAATTCATGATATCTTCTTCTAGATTTGCTCCTGTACATGAAATAATGTGTACTTTGTCTTGTCTAATTACTTCGGCAAAAATTTTACCAATTTCAGCTGTACTCATTGCGCCAGCCATACTCACAAGCATCTTTGCGCCATCGGCTAATTGCTGCTCATAAGCTTTTGCAGCATCTACTAATGAAGCAGAGTTGAAATGCAAATAATGTTTTTCAATAAACTGACTGATTGGTCCTTTCATTTCTTTTGTTTTTGTTTTTTTTTTTTGAATTAAAAAGTTTAACCTTTTTTGGATGTTAATGCAAATTAAGAATTTTCTAAAGATATCCATTACTTAATTTGCCGTTTTTTTTTACAACTTTTTTTTATATCCTAAAATCTTTAAAACGTCATCAGAAGTCTGTTGTTCTGAGAAAACCTCGGTAGCTAGAATTCCGTTTTCGTCTCTGTCAATTAGAATATGTTTTGGTTGCGGGATTAAACAGTGGTGTAAACCGCCGTATCCTCCAATTGTCTCTTGATAAGCGCCAGTATTAAAGAATCCAATATATAGTGGTTTTTCTTTATTATACTTAGGAAGATAAATGGCATTCATATTTTGTTCAGAATTATAATAGTCGTCACTATCACAAGTCAGACCTCCTAACAGAACCCGTTCGTAAGTATCATTCCAGCGGTTTACCGCCAGCATGATAAAACGTTTGTTTATAGCCCAAGTATCTGGTAAAGTGGTAATGAAAGATGAATCGATCATATTCCATTTTTCTCTATCATTTTGTTGTTTTTGATACAAAATCTGATAGATTGCACCACCGCTTTCGCCTACAGTAAAGGATCCAAATTCCGTAAATATATTTGGAACATCAACTTCAGCTTCATCACAAGCAATTTTTATCTGATTGATGATTTCATCAATCATATATTGATAATCATATTCAAAGGCTAGTGAGTTTTTAATTGGAAAACCACCGCCAATGTTCAAACCGTCAAGAGTAGGGCATTCTTTTTTAAGAGCAATGTATACTTTAATACATTTTACAAGCTCATTCCAGTAATATGATGTATCATTAATTCCAGTATTAATGAAAAAGTGAAGCATTTTAAGCTCTAATTTATCATTCTCCTGAATTTGTTTTTTATAGAAAGAAACAATGTTTTTATAACCAATTCCTAATCTAGAAGTATAAAACTCGAACTTCGGTTCTTCTTCAGCGGCAATACGGATTCCGATTTTGAATTTCCCTTTAATCTCCGCCTGAAGTAAATCTAATTCTTCATAATTATCAATAATTGGAATAGTGTTTTTATGTCCATTATTGATTAATCTAGCAATATTACTAATGTATTCGTCTCTTTTGAAACCGTTACAAATTACATAAGTACTTTTGTTTATTTTTCCGTTTTCTAATAAATTTTCCACAATATTAACATCAAAAGCAGATGAAGTTTCGATATGGATATTGTTTTTGAAAGCCTCATTCATAATATATTCAAAATGAGAACTTTTTGTACAGTAACAATAGTAGTATTTTGCTTCGTACTTGTTCTTTTCCATTGATTTTCTGAACCAAGCTTTTGCTTTGTTGATATTTTCAGAAATCTGAGGCAAATAAGTAAACTTTAATGGAGTACCATATTGTTCAACCAATTTCATTAAATCGATATTGTGAAACAAAAGGTTGTCTTTATTAAGTTTAAATTCCTCTTGAGGGAAGTAGTATGTTTGGTTTATTAGATCAGAATATTTCGTATTCATTTATTTGTCAAAGTTTTAGAGATTGTAATTGTATTTTAAATTTAGTGTTTTTTATGCTAAATCTTAAATTCAAACTCTAATATTTGCAAATATAATCGGAAGCTTTTCATGTTCCGCTTTTGAACATTGGAAAACATCAAAACAAAATGGGCTTTTACTATTATAGAAACGATCCAACATTCTTAATAAAGAACTATTGAGGCGGTTTCTGTAAGAGCTAAATTGTCTTCGCTGATTGTTTGTTTTCATGGGGCAAATGTAAAAAATAAAATATACCAAATGCAACGCTTTCGATTAAAAAAAGTTTAAGATTTATAATCTTGAAACGCGTCTAGAATTGATTTATTTTCAACGGATTGGTTAATTTTTATCTTTCCGATTCCTTCAATTAATGCAAATTGAATCGTGCCGTATTCATTTTTTTTGTCATGAATAAGCAATTCTAAGATTGGATCGATATCATTTTCTTCAAAAATGACATCATCATAAATGCCTTTGATGATCGTTTTTATTTCTCTGTATTCTTGTTCTGTAATTAGATTTTTTTGCAATGAAATATAACTTTCTAAAATCATTCCCACAGCAATTGCTTCTCCATGCAGCAAAGTTGTTTTATCTTCACTTTCTAAGAAGTAACTTTCGATAGCATGTCCTAAAGTATGCCCAAAATTCAATGCCTTACGAATATTTTTCTCTGTTGGATCCTGAATAACAATTTCATTTTTAATTTCAACTGAACGATAAATCAATTGATCTAATTCGTCAAAAACAATAGATTTTAAATCAGAAAATTGTCTCCAATAAGGTGCATCATAAATCAAACCGTGCTTCAGCATTTCAGCCAATCCAGAGCGCATTTCAGTTTGCGGTAAAGTTTCAAGATATTCTGTATCGATTAAAACCATCTGCGGCACATTGATAACGCCTATCTGGTTTTTAAGATTTCCTAAGTCAACTCCTGTTTTTCCTCCAACAGAGGCATCTACCATAGATAATAAAGTAGTAGGCACGTTAATAAAATCAACACCTCTTTTAAAAGTAGAAGCGACAAAACCTCCTAAATCTGTAACTACACCACCACCAACATTAATTACAAGCGATTTTCTATCGCCTCCAAGTTCTGTTAAAATATTCCAAATCTCGATACAAGTCTCAATATTTTTATTGGCCTCACCAGCTTCAAACTCTATAATTTCAATAGCCAATTCTGTTTCTAAATGCGGAATAAATTTAGGAAGACAATATTCATTGGTTTGATCATCGACGATTATAAATATATTAGAATATTTATTTTCTCTTAAATGTTTATTTAAAGCTTCGTAAGCATTTTGGTTAAAATGTACGAGGTAGTTATTGGCTTGAATAGAGTTCATAATTCTTTAGTTAATTGAAAGCGCAAAAATAAAGTATTTTAAACGAAATAATCTTCAAACTTTGACTCTAATTTGTTTAAAATACAAGCTTACATACGTTATTTATCTGCATTATAATTAAGCAGGTAAACATTTACTTCATAAAATGGTGTTTTCTGATAATCTTATTAAATATACTCGAAAATATCGTCCTCTTTTATGAAGAATATTCAAAACACTCTTTATCTTTGCATAAAAACTAAACTTAATGGAAAAAATATTCGATAACACTCAAGTTGCATTCTCGCTTAAAAGTGACACAGAACTTGATAGAGCTTATTTTCTTTTTAAAATGATTGACAGCGAACCTTTAGTTCGAATTGGTACTGCTGTTACTAATTTTGCTATAAAGGCACATCTTCCTGTTGAAGGATTAATTCGTGCTACTGTTTTTGATCACTTTTGCGGTGGTGTAAACGAAAACGACTGTTTAACTGTAGTAGATAAAATGTTTACGAAAGGAGTTTCATCTGTACTAGATTATTCAGTTGAAGGAAAAGAAGAAGAAGAACAGTTTGATGCAGCTCTTGCAATGACATTAAGAACTGTTGAGTTTGCAAAAGAGCGTCTTGCTATTCCATTTGCAGTTTTTAAACCAACAGGTTTAGGGCGTTTTGAATTATATGAAAAATTAGGAGAGAAACAAACTTTGTCACCAGATGAACATGCAGAGTGGGATAGAGTAGTGGCTCGTTTTGATAAAATATGTAGTGAAGCTCATAAAAAAGATGTGGCGTTATTGATTGATGGCGAAGAAAGCTGGATGCAGGATGCTGCCGATGAATTAGTTACAGATATGATGCGTAAATACAATAAAGAGAAAGCAATTGTATTTAATACTTTACAGATGTACCGTTGGGATCGTTTAGATTATTTAAAAGGTTTACATGAAATTGCAAAAAAAGAAGGCTTTTATATTGGAATGAAATTGGTTCGTGGTGCTTACATGGAGAAAGAAAACAAAAGAGCAGAAGAAAAAGGATATGTTTCTCCAATCTGTGTTTCTAAACAAGCTACAGATGATAATTATGATGCGGCTGTACAATATATGGCAGATCATTTGGAAACGATGTCAATTTTCGCAGGAACTCACAACGAATTAAGTTCTTATAAATTGATGGAAATTTTAGCTCAAAAAGAAATTGCTAAAAACGATAATCGTATATGGTTTGGGCAATTATACGGAATGAGCGATAATATCAGCTATAACTTAGCAGAAAACGGTTATAACGTGGCAAAATATTTACCATTTGGTCCTGTAAAAGATGTTATGCCATACTTGATTCGTCGTGCTGAAGAAAATACTTCGGTTGCTGGCCAAACAAGCCGTGAATTGTCTATGATTAAGGCAGAACGTAAACGTAGAAAAGGAAAAGAATAGTATTTTAGTGTTCAGTCCTTAGTATTCAGTTTACAGTTTACATAAAAAAGCTTCAATTTTCATTGAAGCTTTTTTATTGGAATTTCTAAAATTGGAATTTTATTTAAGAGTTACTAAACTGCAAATTGCTCAAGTTTTTATAAATTCCGTTTTCTAGGTTTATTAATTCCTGATGTGTACCTTCTTCAGAGATTCTTCCGTTATCGAGAACTAATATTTTATCAGCATTTCTAATGGTTGAAAGTCTGTGAGCAATGATAATACTTGTTCTTCCTTCCATTAAAACTTCTAAAGCTTCCTGAACCAGCTTTTCGCTTTCACTGTCTAAAGAGGATGTTGCTTCATCCAAAATCAAAATACTTGGGTTTTTCAATAAAGCTCTTGCGATTGCAATACGCTGACGCTGTCCGCCTGATAATTTTACACCGCGCTCCCCAACTAAAGTTTCGAATTTCTCAGGGAAACCATCAACAAAATTGAAAGCGTTTGCTTGTTTAGCTGCTTGCATAATTTCTTCGTCGGTTGCATCTGGTTTTCCGTAGGCTATATTTTCTTTAATAGTTCCACCAAACAAAATTACATCTTGAGGAACAATACTCATATTTCCTCGAAGGTTTTCTAAATCGTAATCATAGATGTTTTTGCCATCGACCGTGATTTCCCCTGAAGTAATATCATAAAAACGAAGCAGGAGCGAAGATATAGTCGATTTTCCAGCACCACTTGGCCCAACAATTGCAATTTTCTGACCAAATTCGGCAGTAAAATTAACATCTTTTAAAACTTGAACTTCTTGACGGGTTGGATAGCTAAAAGCAACATTTTTGAAACTCACATTTCCTTTTATTTTTTCTTGGGCTCCTTTATATTCTGGATTGATTTTTTCTGGACTTTCGTCTAGCAATTCAAACACTCTTTCAGTAGCTCCGATCGCTTTTTGAATTTGAGCATATAATTCGGCAATTCCTCCAAAAGAAGCTCCAACAAAGGTAGAATACAATACAAATGAAATTAATTGTCCAACACTCATTTCTCCTCCAATACTTAAACGAACTCCGTACCAAACAACGGCAACAATAGCTCCAAATAAACAGAAAATGATAAATGAAGCAAAATAACCACGGTATTTCCCACCTTTAATAGCCAGTTTTACAACATCATGAATTTTTCCTTTATAACGTGCAATTTCGTACCATTCGTTTGCAAAAGCTTTTACGATACTAATTCCCTGCATGGTTTCTTCCACAATTACTTGACTTTCGGCAACCTGATCTTGTACTTGTTTGGAATACTTTCTAATGAATCTTCCAAAAATTACAGCCGCAACAGCTACTAGAGGTACTACAGCAAGCATTAATAAAGTAAGTTTAAAACTTTCTGTAGCTAAAAGTATGATACCGCCAATAATTAAGATAAACTGACGTAAAAACTCCGCTATAGTCGAAGTTAAAGTATCTTGAATCTGTGTAATGTCTGCACTAATTCTACTGTTTAATTCACCAACTCTTTTTTGAGAAAAGAAAGTCATTGGCAGTTTAACTAAATTAGTATATAAAGCCAAGCGTAAATTTGCCAGTGTATTTTCGGTAAAGTTTACGAATAATGATAATCTGAAGAATGAGAAGAAAGATTGTAGAAACAGAATTACAATTAAACCTAAAGCAATTGTATTGGCTTGATCGTTATCTTTGTTTTTTACGCAATCTACCAGCATTCCCATCAACTTAGGAAAGGCAAGGGCAGTAGCTCCTGTTAAAAGCAGAAAGATCAATCCAATGAAGAATTTCCATTTGTGATGTCCTGCGTACGTAAAAATTGTTTTTGCTTTATTAAGTGAAGTAGCCGTTATTTTTGATTTAGGCAAATCATTTTCTTTAAATCGTGCCATTTAGAATACTATTTTTTAGGTATGCAAATGTATGACTAAGTCGAATTACTACAAAGGAATATTAGGAATTAGCAGAGTGATTTTGACTTTTTAACGAAATTATAAGAAAATAGTAAAATTTGTTTCTTTTTTAAGAGTTTGAAAAATAGGTTTCTAAATAAAAAAATAAAAAAAAGTTTCAGTTATTTTTAAAATATGCTTGCAAATACAAAATCTAGCTGTATATTTGCACTCGCAATCACGAAATGATAGCAGCCTAGTAAAATAGGGCGATTAGCTCAGCTGGTTCAGAGCACCTCGTTTACACCGAGGGGGTCGGGGGTTCGAACCCCTCATCGCCCACAAGTTTTTATTAAAATATTAGCAAATAAATATATTTGCACAAGCTATCCAAAAAGATAGCAACCTAGTAAAATAGGGCGATTAGCTCAGCTGGTTCAGAGCACCTCGTTTACACCGAGGGGGTCGGGGGTTCGAACCCCTCATCGCCCACAAAAGACTCCTTAAGAAATTAAGGATTTTTTTTTACACTTTCATACATTTTGGGGAGATACTCAAGCGGCCAACGAGGGCAGACTGTAAATCTGCTGTGTGAACTTCGCAGGTTCGAATCCTGCTCTCCCCACAAAACTTCTAAAACTCCAAAATCAAAAGATTTTGGAGTTTTTTGTTTATATCTATTCTTATACATATATACTATTTAGTAAAAGCATTTTTTTAAATTTAAATTTCTGTCAGAAAAAGTGTAGTTTTGTTTGAAACACCAACTATTATAAGTACATCCAAAAAAATATGAAAAAAATTATCTATTCCTTGATTATTTGTGCTCTTTTGGTGTTGTTATTTTTAGATAGATGCACGACCCATAATATAACAACAAATGATTTTTTTAGGCCAAAATGCTATAAAAATTTTAAAAGCCTGATGGAAAAACCACAATCTAAAAATTATGAAATTTTACCTGTGACTGGCAGTTTTCCAATATTGTTTGACAGCATAAGTAATGAGTATTACCTTTCTAATAATCAAGGATTAACAAAATACAATCATTTAGGAAACGTAATTATATCAGATGATTTAGCAAAAGAAAAATATACATCTGTTTTTGATTTCGTAAATTTTATACCTTATGTATTTGCTGAAAAAGGGGTATATGATTTTTCAGGGAAAAAGCTAGTTTATACTGAATTTTCACAAATACTAAATTCTAAAAATGAAATCAAGGACAGCGATTTTAAAATACTTTTTGAAAAATATTACAAAGATGCCGAAATGGCAGTTTATGATACCAATAGGAATTTTGATTATCTAGCAGAAAATTATCCAATGTATTTTAAAATAAAAAATAATTGGATTCTGTTATTCTCGCAAAAAGGA
The DNA here is from genome assembly GCF_030378165.1 of Flavobacterium panacagri. Classification (NCBI taxonomy): domain Bacteria; kingdom Pseudomonadati; phylum Bacteroidota; class Flavobacteriia; order Flavobacteriales; family Flavobacteriaceae; genus Flavobacterium; species Flavobacterium panacagri. Next base: position 4,129,541 of record NZ_CP119766.1, on the reverse strand, counting down.
GATTATAGGTTTACACATTCTGGAAGTAATGACGCAGAAAATGATACCATTGGTCAGATTGATTTTTTAAATTTTCCTGCCAAATTTGCTGGTAAAAGGTTAATTGTTTTGAAAAACCAAAAAAACGGAATTTATTCTACCAAACAAATTGGCGAAAAAATAGATGATGATTATCTGAAAATGTATTCTACACAACTGTTAAAGGAGCAAAAGTTTAATTATCAGAGTTCAAATTCAATTGAATTACTTTCTCGTAAAAAAGACGAATACTATTTTACAGGAAGTTACTTTGATTTACCAGAATGGTTTTCTCCATCATTTATTAATACAGCCTATTATCAAGTTACTTATAACAATGAAAATTTGTTTTTCAAAGAAAAGGCAATAAAATATTTTAAGGATTCCAAATGTAAAAACGATTTGTATTTATATGAATTACCTAAGCATTTGAGAACAAAGTCAAAAGTGGCTTTTTTAGACTATGCTATTAATATTGGTGGCTATAGGAACGATAGCACAGACATTGTTGAGCCTATCATAAAAAATGGAGGATTGTACATTTTGAAACCAAAAAACTAAACGTAAAGTCGTATTAAGCCTTTTCAAGAAATTAACAAGTTCTTATTCAAGCAACTTGTAATATTTATGCTTTTCAATTAACTTAATAAATTTATGCCCATCATTTTCTTCAGAATTTTCATTTTCAGAATACCCTGATCCTACCCAAGATTGAAACACAAAAGTGTAATTTAAGTCAGCTATGTAAATCGAATAGGAAGACTCAATATTAGGTGGTTTTACTTTAACAGCCATAACATTCTTAAAAGACTTTTTAACTTTTTCACTTCCAAATTTCAAAGATAAAGTGACAATTTTTAAAGAATCTCTAGCTTCACAATCGGCACCAAAACCACAACCTGCCATTGAATCAAGCACTGAAAGGGATTTATCAAATTCATTTTTTCTATTAAAAATCTCTGCCTTTAGTAGATTAATTTTACTTTCTGCACTCGCCCAAGCATTCCCACAAAAACCATAATTGCTTTTCCCTGCCTTTTCTAAGTTCATTTGAGCTTCTGATAAATTCCCTTTTTGTATTTCAGTTTGAGCTTTTTCTATAAATTTAGAACCTTGCTTATAATTATAACGTGATTGAGCAAAATCTTTTGAACTAATTAAAAGAATTACAATCAAAATAAACTTCTTCATAAAATGGATTTAAAAAATTATATAATTTAGCTGATCAAAACTTTTTTTATTTCTTTACTTTTAGATTTTTCAAATTAATACTTCCACATAAAATCTCTTTATCCCTAACTTTATAGAAAAGTTTTTGTCCTTTTAAACTCAATTCTGTTCTTAAGACGCCATATTTATCTCCTCCAGTCCAACGAAGCATTACTACATAAAATCCGTTAGATTGTTTTGGCTTAATAGTTCTTTTTAAAGAAGATGGTTTATCAATATTCTTATCAAAATAAGGTTCTAAATTATTTAATCCATAATTAAATAAAGGTATTTTCTGAATTATCATCGTATCAGAAGGAATTAATATTTTATAATATTTCTTTGATAAATCTGGAATCTCGTAGGAATTTAGAGGAAAGTTAATTTTTAATTAAATAGGGCTAGACGTTTCATTGATTATTCGCGTCCAAAATACCGCATAAATATATTCATTACCATTTGGATCAGTATATCTTACTCCGCCTTTTGGAAAGCTGTTTTGTATTATTAGATTTTTGCCCTCAGAATCAATATACTCATACTTAGTGTAAATACTTTTATCCTTATTGTTATTTGATTTTTTTATAGTTTTTACAGAATCTAAAGTTTTTACATCGACAGTATCTAACCCAGATTTAATGTCTTTTTTACAGGAGAAAAAAGTTATTGTTGCTAAAACTAGTAGTATTTTTATTTTTTTCATTTTTCTAACTATTTATAATTCGCTGAAATCAGTTATACTCTAATTTAAAAAATATTTTTACTACGATTTATAAGCCTTTTATTTGATATATTAGTAATATTTTTTCAAGCAGCAATCAATGAGCAAAATATGAAATTACGAAACAGGAAAACAGTAATTTGTTTAATACTTTTCTTAAACTTGTCACATTCATATTCTCAGAATGATATTAGTAGATTATTCTTTAATCTACCTCTAGAATCCAGCAGAGACACTATTTACTCATCAATCAAAAAATATGGCTTTATAGAAAATAAATCCAATGAAACTGTACTCCGTGATAACAATATAATCAAAACATTTTCAGGTTATTTGGATAAAGATGCATTTGGAGATGTTTTAGCAGATAGCATAAAAATTCAATTATCACTTGGAAGCATAACTAGTGAAGTTGACAAATATTACCATAATTTATTAATCATCTGGAGTTATTATCATTTTTCAAATGCGAGAGCAGCAAAAATATTTTATAGAGATAAAAAAATAGAAGTTGACAAAATAATGTATGAGAAAGAGCTTCTTTACAAGAATTTTACTGAAAATGCTAAAACTGGATTAAATGATAAACCTAATACTATTCAAGATAATGAAAGAGTTTCTATTGCTTTTAAAAGAGCACTAAATGAATGTATAGTTGTTTTAGAATACCAAAGAAATGAGGGTGAAAAGAAGCTTAAAGGAGAATTTATTAAAGAGAAAGAATTAATAGTTAGAGAATTAGACGACAAGGATTTATTTAAGGCAAACAATGTAGAACAAGTTCCTATTACAAAAAACTGTTCGTATAAAAATCAAAAATCACTGGAGTGTTTTAAAGAAAGCATTGCAAGGCAGATTCAGAATGATATAGATTTTACCAATTTTAATTTGGCTTCTAGAAATGTCCGATTTCGTTTAAGTTTTGTTGTTACCAAAGACAATGAAATTATCAATATTAAAGTAATCCACCCCAACAAGAACCTCTGTGAGCAAATAATGCACAGTATAAACAAAATAAATATTTTAGAGCCCGCCAATAATAAAGGGACAAAAGTGAACTATTTAGCTGAGATTTCACTTGCTTTTGTGATTTTTAACGAATAAGTTTTTTTGCATATAATATCTTACAAAACGAATATTTTGGTACAGCTATTTTTTTATCTTTGAAATTCAGATTTTTTAATTTAGATAACTGTAAGTATTATTTATAACACTTTTAACAACCAATCACACGGTTATAATTATTATCCAACTTTCAATGTAAATCCAGTAGACAAATGGGTAGAAGCTTTGGAAGAAATTAAGCGATTAAACTCAGAACTTTTAAAAGCGAAAGACGAACATATTAAAGCTTTGGAAAAAAATATTGAAAGATAAATAAACTCTTATTCTAAACTACTCATCACCTTTCATATCGAAAATTGGCTTACTGACTGAAGGCTCTTTTTTGGAATATAGAACATAAATTTTACTATTAATGCATTTTTTGTCCTCTTCGCAATTATCAAAAAGCTTATCTGGATTTACTGTTTTTGTATAAACATCTCCATTAACAGTATATGAATATTTCATGTAAAAACTACTTAAACCAATTTCATAATAATCAACAATAATTCCAGTTGTTTTACTTGTATTACTTTTTAATAAAATATATGTTTTAAAATTATCGTAATAATGAAACAATACTACTATACAAATTACAGAGATTAATAAAAATCGTAACAAGTTATTTTTTGTTTTAATCATAATGCTTATACGTTAATTTCTTTTGACAATCTGTTTGAACTTTTTAAGAATACGATAAAAAGAATTAAAGTTTCTTTTTGCTAGAGTTTTTTCACTTTTTATAAAGCTCAACTTTTCGTCCATCAGGATCAGAAACAATAGTCAAAAAACCGAAATCAGTTTGCAAAGGCTCCGAATAAGCTATCTCGTTATTAATCAATAACTTCAATGTTTCTTCAAAATTATCAATTGCAAAACCTAATCTCATATTGATATCTGGTTCAGTTTGATTTTTTGCTAATGGATATATTTCCAAAATTAAACTTCCAATTCCTGCCGAATAATGCATAGGGGAGTTACCGTGTTTATGATAATCAAATTTCAAACCTAAAAAACTATAAAAGTCCGCAAGACGTTTTTGATCATTTGTTCGTATTACCAGAAGTCTAATTTCCATTAATCTTAATATATTATAACTATAAATAACTATTTTACAAATAAAAGATGTTTGATAATTGTTATAAATTAGTTGATTCTAAACAAATATAGAAAAAGTAATGTGTCACTTAAAAAAAACTAGATTTTCCTATATTATTGAAGCTTTAGATAATCCTAAAAAAAGCAAAAAGCTAAGTTTAATATTTCTTAATGAGAATTTGAAAGAAATTAATTTTAGCGGTACCGGAATATATAAAAAGTAAGATTTGGAATATTTTAAAACTAAAATGGTAAAGACTAAAATATATCCATAAAATCAGTTTTTAAAATCCAATTTTAATTATTTGAGAAGGAATATAAATCGACCAAAAAATAGACAGGCAATACAAATGTAAAGATGATTTTGTCGTTTAATAAAATAGGCTAAAAGACCTCCAAAACCAAAGATTTTGGAGGTCGATAGTACAAATAAAAAGATATTTCCATGCTATTAATTAGATTTTTGGAAGCTCTCTCCAAGAATAACTTTTATGTATTATTTTCCAAGCTCCTTTATATTTTAGCATTAAAAAATAATCCGTAAAAATCCTCCAATTGGGTATAACTATTTCAACTTTCGCAATTGCGGCATCTTTATCAAAGTCAATAGATACAATGTTTCCAATTCTATTTACATGTTCTCCAGGTTTTATGTTGGCAATATATTGTTTGCCGGAACGTGTCCAGAGCGTATCTTCCGCAACAGTATACAAATTAAATTTAGGATGAAAAGCTTTTTGCAATCTTTCAGGTCGTCCATTAGCTGTACCCTCAATGTAGTCGAGTAAAACTTCTTTGATTTGATCTGAATCACTTTTTAAAAGCCCATTAGAAGTTTTAGAATTAGCTTTTAAAATTGAAACAACTTCATTCGCAACCTTACTGCCAGAAGTGGGATCTTGCCCTGTTACAAATCTACCGTCTACAGTATAAAAAGAATCTCCTCCTTTTTTCGAGTAAACAAAACTGCCTTGATTTTCTTTAACAGCATTGTTTATTGAAAACGGAAATGCCTTGTAATATTCGGCATTTTTATTTTCAAACTCATCTGGGTATCCTGTAATTTTTTTTCCTGCATACAGTGACTTTCCATTTTCATCTTTTAGATAGACAATTCCAGCAGTTCCATGACAGATTGCCGATACAACACCATTTTTATTGTAAATGGTTCTTGCAATTTTTTGAATAGTATTATCATCTGCCACTCCAAACATCGCAGCGCCACCGCCACTATAAAAAATGGCCGCATAATTACTAGAAATAATGGAAGCTGGTTTCATAGTGTGCTCCAGTTTGTCCATAAACCAAGCATTATACAAATACTTTTTTTGCAAACTATCTGATGTGTTGATATAACCAATCGGAATTGCACCGCCTTTTGGACTTATAAAATCAATGGTATAACCAGCTTTGATAAATATATCATAAGGGACAACAATCTCTTCAAAATGATTGGCAGCAGGAATCTGGGTATTCCCATAAAAATCTTGATTTGAGGTTACAAATAAGATTTTGTTTTGGGAATTAACAACAGTAGTAAATAGGAATATACGAATAACTAATAAAATTATTATTTTATTCATTTGCTAAAAATTATTAGGTTTAGTTTATTTACAATTACTTCGTTTTGGCCACCGCAACTTCAACCGTTTTATGGGGTGTCCTAGTTGAAATTTTATCTACTATAAACCAGTCTTGATTTATTTTCATCAGATTAAAATAATCTATAAACAATAATCTTGAAGTACTAATTTCCACTTTGGCGGCCGCAACATTGTTTGTAATATCAATAGATATAATACGCCCAGACCAATTAGCAGATCTAGCATTTGGGGCTTTATACCCTTTCATGTAATCTGATTTACGGACAACATTAAATTTGTCTTCAGCAAAATATTTCAGCTGCCAAGAATCATGAAAGGACTGGCCGACTTTAATCGAATCGCCTGTTGCTTGTCCGTCTAAGTATAGATTAAGTGTTTTCTGTATCAAACCCCAATCGTTTCCAGGATCATTCAACTGGGCATTTGCAGTAAGAAAGAAAAAATTTAAAGAAATAATTAAAAGTACTGTTCTCATTTTTAAAATTTTAAATTATTAATAATGAGAGCAAATATGCGGCAGACGTTCTTTTAAATGGTTCTAATTTATAATGTAGAACTCTTAATTTATAATTTCAAACTTATTCTGAATGTGCTTTTTGATATTCTGCAGGAGTTAAACCAGTTGTTTTTTTAAAAGCAGTAAAAAAAGTAGATTTTGAACTAAAACCGCTGTCATAACCTAAACTTTCAAGCGTAAAGTTTTTTTCTGTTTTTAATAATTTTTTTGCTTTTTCAATTCGATATTCTTTGATAAGATTTGAAAAAGATTTGCCCAAAATTTCATTTACATATTGAGACAATAAATGCTTTGTAATTTTAAGTTCTTTTGAAGCTTCTTCAAGACTGAAATCTGGATTGAGATAAAGTTCTTTCTCTATTATTACAGCAAATTTCTGACCAATAATTCTCTGCATTTCAATATCCATTTCTTTGTTTTTGTATTTCTCCTTCTCTTGAAAAAATACGCTTTCGTCACTATTTCTGAAAATTAATAGCAAAATAATTAGGTATAGAACAAATGTAAAAGATAAAGCACCAACGATGTAGGAAGTATAAGGAACGGTAGCATAAGCAAGCCATATAAAGGCTACTCCAAGATAAATACTAAGAAACCAAACCTCTATTTTTTTTAAGCTCTCTTTTCTTTTAATTTTTTGAATCATCGGGAAAATATATCTAAAAGATAATAGAATGTAAACCAGCCATTGTAAATATATTGCATTTACTATTCCGAGACTCCAGATTACTCTATATTTAGTATAAGGATATAAAATCCCTAAAATAGTTATCACAGCCAAATAAGGTACAATATGTTTTATCCAATTATGTTTTTGAGCATCTAAATTTGGTTTGAGGCTTAAAAATAGAAAAGGCCCAATTAGAATACAGGCCGAAAGTCCAATTTGAATGAAAATATTCGATAGGGCAGGATTAAAGTAGAAAAAAACAGATTTTACAATCCTAATACTTAAAACCAGCAGGAGCAGGGATAAGAAATAATTTGCGAAAATTTTCTTTTGAGCATTTATAGCAAAATATACTGAAAGTATAAAACCATTAAAAGCTCCTAGAGCACTAAGAAAGAAAAGCAACTGGCTGGATTCCATTATTATTTTTCCGAATTATGTTAATGTTATATAAATAGTATATTTTTTTCTTAAACGAATATAAGAATATTTTTACTCTATATAATTTATCTGGATCGATCAGTACTTGAAATCAAACAAAATAATTTACAGACAATTTAATTTTAATTATTTATTTAAAAAATCGTTGCTGTATTTCATTGTGTAAATCCTTTAGATTTAATGTTTTTTCCGTCCAATAGTAATGTTTTGATGTAATTACAATCTAAATAGTATTCAATCCACATGGAATTACCAATCTGGATTTTTTCATAATATTTTTGGTTTATCCAGATACTTTTATGCTTTTCTTCAACTTCTGAATACATTTTTATTTGATAAGAATCAGTATCAGAATCCTCTCCTTTAATCACAATCCTCTCTTTTTCTAGAACGATTATATTGCCTTCAACCTTTTTCTGTAACAACAAATTCTGTTGTTCTTTTATAGTATCTATTATTCCCATTATAGTAACATAAATCCAAAAACCAAAAATGACTATAACAATTAAAATGGGAAATGCTTTATCGTCTAATTCTTTATTAGTTATGGTAGCATAAATAGCAGAACATGGAAATACAATTGAAAATAACGAGAAAACCAACCAGCCCAAATAGTGCTTGTTCAACTTTCTTTTTAAGAATTTTATATCCTCATGCTTAAGGGACGTGATTTTTAAATTTTGTTGCATTAAATACTATTTGTTTAGCTAATATAAAGTAATTTATGTCCATTGAAACAATTGATAGACTTCATCATTTTCTTTGTCCCAAAAAAGAAAAATTTCAGAAGAACCATTTGTAAAATCACTTTCTGAAACACTTCCTATAAAAATTAAATTAAGATCTCTAAAAATATCTTCCGGTTTTTGAAGCCAATTAGGCTTTTCTAATAAATTATTGATGATTTCATGATCTGATTTTCCTTCATCAACAAAGCTGGCAATTACTTCTTCTTTGGTTGTAGTTCGCCCAATAAATAGCTCAGAATAAGAAAAATCAGAATTAATTTTATTAAAAAGCTCGTATTTTTTCTTAACATATAAGTACTGAACAATTCGTTCAAAATAGTATCCTGCATCAGATTTATCAAAACCATTTAATTGACTAATAATTATTTGACGTGCTTTATTAAAAAATCCATTTTCATCTGAAAATTCACGGAAACTTTTAGGTGTTAAATAATAATCTAGATGTTCTTTAAAATGATTTTCAATTAAATCGTAAGCATTAGGAAGTAAATCAACAAAAGGAAAGTTTGGTTTTCCTAAATAAGAATATCTTTGATCTTCTAGTTTAAATTTAATACATCTAATATCTTTTCTAAATTCATTAAAAAAGTCATTTTCGTAAGTTCCTGTATCCCAAATTGAAATAAAATGAAAGTGTCTATTCTCAAATTCTGAATGATTATTAAACTGAATACTGGCAAGAGGCAAAAAGATAAATTTTTCTCTTTCATTGATTAGGTTAAATGTTTGGTCAAAATCTGGAAATGCAACTACTTTCATTTCTTTATTTGTATTGTTCATTCGTTTATTGATTCAGTTTTTTTTAGCTAATATAACAATCTTAAAATGTATAATGATTATTAAAATCTTGCAAATCTTCAAAAAAAGCCATACATTACAATCAATCAAATATTAAAATATGCAACAACAAAAAGACTGGTCAATAGATGAAATTCAGAATACCTGGCAATTGGTTTCAAAACTTCATGACGGACAAAAATATGGCGGAAGTAATGCGGGAGAAAGAGTAGAATATATCAATCATATCGGAAGTGTTGTTTTTGAAGTTTTAAATGCCACTCGTTTAACCGAAAATATGAATGCTGATCTAGCTGTTAAATGCGCCATGCTTCATGATACCATAGAAGACACAGTATTTAATTATGAAAGAGTAAATGATTTATTTGGAAGTGAAGTGGCTTCCGGAGTTTTAGCCTTAACTAAAAACGATGAAATTAAGGATTCTCTAGAAAAAATGCTCGATAGTTTAAGCAGAATCAAACAACAGCCTATAGAAGTCTGGGCAGTTAAAATGGCTGATAGAATTTGTAATTTATACGAACCGCCATATTATTGGGATGATGAAAAAAAACTGAAATACATTCAAGAAGCTGAAATTATACTAAGCGAACTAAAAGACGGGAATCACTATTTAGCCAATAGACTGCAAAACAAAATTAAAGAGTATTATCGTTTTCTAAGTACTTCTAATTAAGCATAAAGAAGCTCCAAATTCAATCCTATTTTGGAGCTTTTTTTATCAATTTTCTTTTGTTAGTCTATCCAGTTCCTTTAATAAAGTCGGAAATCTAAATTCACCATGCATACTTTCAATTTTTTCAAAAGCTTTCTCCAAATCGATCCCGATAGAAGTGATGTATAACGGTTTCTTACTATCTCCTCTAAACAAAGCTTTTTTATTCTTTTCTATAGAAGCAAAATTTGTTTTGGCAACGCCAATAATCGGAATTTGTTTATTTAATTTTTCATATAAATAACCGCCTAAACCGTATTTCTGTTCATCATTTAAATAGACAAAACCATCTACAACAATTACATCAATAGTAGACAGATCTATTTGATTTAATAAGCTTAAAATACAAGGCAGTTCTCTTTTATAAAATTCGCCGGGAATATATTCTTCCACATTATCAATAATTTCAGTGTAAACTTTAAAGTTTTTATCTTCATTCCATTCTGCAAATTCCAAACAAACAGTTTTTGCTTTTTGGTCAAAATAATAGGTATCAAATGCTAAGATCATAATTTTAAAAGGCGTATTTATATAATAACGAAGATATATTACTTAGAGTTAACTTTTCTTAGTTCTGTCAGCATTTCGTTTAAAAATCCCTGTTGTTTGGCATCATCCTTAAAATAACGCTGATACAAGACACTGCAGCTTTCTACATCGGCTATATTTTCTTTATTAAAAGACCAATCATCTTCATTTTTGATGGTGATTCCTATATCATTGCTACAGCTTTGCCAGAGCTCAGAAAATTTCGTCTTTTTATCGGCACTCAGTTTGCTGAAATCTGCATAGACAGAATAGCCACGCATTTCTGAATTGAAAAATTTGTAAATTTCATATACAGGAACTCCGCCCCAATTTATGTACTGTCCTTCCGGTAATTTTATATCAGTTAGCCTTTGTTCACTCATTTTATGACTTTGTTCTCCCGATACAAAAAAGTGTTCGTCATAAGTCAGTTTTGTGCCTTTTGGAACCATAATTTTCTTTACCATCATGGGTTCTGTAGTAATAAAATAAGGGTAATTTGGTGAAGAATTTCCACCCGTAGGATTCATGTTTCCAACACATCCTGTAAGTATTAAAGCAAATAATGAGGAAAATGGTTTTAAAATTTTCATATTCAATTATTTTATTAGTTTAAACAGTGTTTCAATTGTAGCTTCTTTTTGATTAATAATGATCAATTGGCTTTTATCATTTAGGAAAAATTTATTAGCAAATTCTTTATTTGCATTGGGTTTCCATTCTTTTAATTCAGTGAATTTATTTTTTAGAAGCTTAACTTTCTCAGCAGTATTTTTAGAAATGATTACCACCTTTGTCAAAGGTGTATCTTTCATTTTATTGATACTATTTTCTGTAATCTCGGAATCAAATTCTGTTCTGGAACGATAACGAAACAATTGATTAATTTTTCTTGAATCAGTTTCGTTTTCAGAAAGAACATATCGGTAAGTCATTATGTTATCTAACTCATTGATCCAATCTGGGAAATTTTCTTCATAAAGCTTGATATAAGTATCAATAAAGTTTTTATCCATTGCTTTTTTCTGATCGATGTATTCTTTTACTACCGGATAAATTTTCTTTGCCATCAAACTAATGTATTTTCTATTGTACCAATCCTCAGTATCCAGTTTTCCATCTAGTTTTTCATAGACATATCCATTTCCTAACGCTGTGGCCAAAACTTCGTTCATAAGCTGATAGGCGTAATTACTGCATTTTGATTTACTTTCTTTAAAATAAGTATCAATTTGCGTTTTTACTTCGAATGATTGCTCATCATAAACAATATGATACGTTTCATGCATCATTACACTAAATAAATCTTTATTAGAATTCAAATCAACCTGTACAGCACTAATAAAATTATTGCAAAAAGCCTGAGCTGTGAACCCTTTCGAATTTGGCAAAGGATAAAATGCAGCAACAAACGGAATCGCATTATCCCAGCTTGAATTATAAAACAAAAGCCCAGTTTCAAAATAACCGTTCATATTATTGTCATTTGAGTATTTTATGATAGCAGCTAATTGTTTTTCAAATTTTTCTTTATTTGGATTGTAAATCAAGTCGTTATAGACATTTGTAAATTCGCTGATACATGAAGCCAAATCAGTTAAAGTTTGATTGGGTATAAGGCCCGAGGAATGAAGCTTAAAATCAGTAAGATTATTGGTTTCAATTAGATTTTTTTTCAGAAGATCATTCGTCTGCATATTCTTTTTTGATCCGTACGGATATTCATCAAATCGAAAACTATAATCCAGTATTAATTTGTCAAACTTCGAAATTATCTTATTGTAATGCTCTGTATTGTATTTAGATTTTTGAAATTCAGTCTTAAAAACATTTTCAGGATAATGTTCAGAAAGATTTTCTATAAAAAGATAAACCGCTAACTGTTCTGAATATTTAATGGTAAAAGTGGTCTTTTGTCCGAATACTAATGGTGTTAGAAATAAAAAGGCTAGTAGAAATATTTTCTTCATATTGGTTTTTAAGGTTTTGGTTTTTTATGGAGCTTTCATTCTTTCTGTTTTAATATATCGATCCGAAACAGTATCGGTATCAATAGCTTTCATTTCGCTTTTTACTTCGCGTAAATATCCTTTTTTGTCAGGAACATAATAATCAATCAATCTTCCACCGTGATAGGGATCATAATAATTAACCGTTACTACTAAGGTATCGTTTTTTACTTTATAGAATCCTTCTCTGGCAATTTTGCCTTTTATAGTGGCATATTTTTGTGACTCTTTATAATAGGCACTTCCTTTAGTGTTTTTAAAGGTGAAATCATACCAAATTAAGGTATCTTGTGGTGTTTGTTCAGACATCAGTTTTTTTTCATATACCCAATAAACATCATATAAATTGCCTTTGATTTTAATAGTTTCAATTCGCTTTTTTTGTATTGAAGCTGTATTAGAAACGGCGGGTTTTATTATTGTTTTCTTAATCTTATTTTGCTGTGAATGAATCGCTGTAACGCTTAAAAATAAAACTAACAAAATGAATATGTTTTTCATATCTAATGCTATTGATTTCTTTAAAATCTATTTAAGCTAATATAAGAAATATCTTTAAAACCCAACTAAAAACTAAATTGCTTAACTTTAACAAACTATCTATTTATATAAAACCAAAACAGATGAAAACGAAAATGATATGGGCCAATCTTGCCGTACAGAACATACAAAAAACAATTGAATTTTATTCCGGTTTAGGATTTAGTCAAAACGGAAAAGAAACAGATGAACTAGTCAGTTTTTCAATTGCAGAAAATAACTTTATAATCAATTTTTTTATTGCCAAAAGACTCGAAAATGCTCTGAAAGGGAAATTGACTAATACTCTAAATGAAAATGAAGTTATATTTTCTTTATCTGCTCAAAGCAGGGAAGAAGTGGAGCAATGGGTCAAAATAGTCCAAAAAGCAGGCGGAACGATCGTCTCAAAACCTGAAAATTACGAACAAGGTTATACATTTACATTTGCAGATCCTGATGGACATAAATTTAATTTTTTGTATTGGCCGGGAATGTAAAAATGTAAAGTTAAAGCGAAAATTCTCCAACTATTATTTGGTCATAGTCATATCCTGACTCATTTGGAAATTTACCTTTTAAATCTGGAAATATAAGTTGTAGATAAGTGTATTCTCGATTTTCATAAAATTTAATAGATGTTAGTACATACTCTGATAAATTTTCAATTTTCACTTTTATAAAATAAACTGGAAAATTCTCTATTAAATCATCTATCTTTTCATTTAAAGAAACTTCACTGAACTTATACTTTTCAACATAATTTTGAATAATTTCTCCCGACAAATTAGGTCCTAATCCAGATATAAATAACTCAGGTATTTTAAAATTTTCAAATATTCCAGTCGAATATGCAAAAGGAGTAAAATTTTCTTCTTCTAAAATAGCTGTAGTGTGATATCCTTTATTTCTAATATTACCATAAACCTTTTCGAAATACAACTCTTTTTGCTTTTCAGTTTTCTTCATACAATAATTTTAAGACACAAATAAATAGATTTACTAATATATAAACATAATTTTATTTTTTTGCCATATGACAAATTTCTATCAAAAACTTATCCCTAACTTTCGTGCATGAAAGAATTAGTAGCATACATATTGCAGTTTGGCAGTTTAAATCAGCAGCAGATTGATTTAATTTTAAGCAAAGCCCAAGAAAGAGAAATTAAAAAAGAAAGTTATTTTTCTGAAGCCGGAAAAGTAGCTGTAGAAGTTGGATTTATTGTAGAAGGAATCATGAGAGTTTGTTATTACAATAACAAAGGCGAAGAAATCACTAAATATTTTATTGATGAAAACAACCTCGTTGTAGATTTAGAAAGTTTTGAAAACAGTATTTGTTCTTCGGCTTATGTTGAAGCAGTTACCGATTGTAAAATGATTATTTTTTCTAAAAAAGACTGGGAAGAACTTCTCAATACCATTATAGGCTGGGATAAAATCGTTCATAAAATCATCAATAAAGCTTTGATTTTAAAAGTATCCAGAAGAAGTCCACTGGTTTCTGAGGATGCTACAACACGTTATTTATCTTTTATGGAAATGTTTCCCAATGTTATCAATCGTGTTCCACTTTCTTATTTAGCATCTTACCTCGGAATTACACAATCTTCTTTAAGCCGAATCCGAAAAAATATCCGTTAAAGTTGCTTTTTGCCATTTGGCAAATGTTTTTGTTTTTTATCGGTGCAACTTTGTAATCAATAATTTAAAAAAATAAAAAAATGGATTCAGTATTAATTACAGGAGCAAATAGAAGCATAGGTTTAGAAATAGCAAAACAGCTTTCAGAAAAAGGATTATTCGTTTATTTAGGAAGCCGTGACCTTCAAAAAGGCGAGGAAGTTGTAAAAGAACTAACTCAAAACGGATTTAAAAATATCAAAGTTATTGCAATTGATGTTACAAATCAGGAAAGTATTGTAGAAGCTAAAAATATCGTAGAAAAAGATCAGGGAAAATTGGATATTCTAATTAATAATGCAGGAATTTTAGGCAATATGCCACAAGATTCTTCGACAACATCGGTTGAAAATATTCAGAATGTATTTGATACTAACTTTTTTGGCGTAATCAGAGTTACTCAGACATTTCTTGAACTGCTAAAAAAATCCAAAAATCCAAGAATAAGTAATATTACATCTGGCCTTGGTTCCTTAACATTACATAGTGATCCAACTTGGGAATATTATCCGTTTAAAGCCGTTTCTTATGTTTCATCTAAAACAGCTTTAAATGCGTTCACTGTGACTTTAGCTTATGAATTAAAAGAATTAGGAGTCAAAGTAAATGCTATTGATCCAGGTTATACAGCAACAGATTTTAATCATTTCAATGGACCGGGAAGTGTAGAAAGTGCCTCAAGCTTTATTATTAAACATACTATAACTGATGAAAATGGCCCAACCGGAAAATTCTTTAGCAATGATATTAAAGACGAAAGCGAAGAAAGCCCGTGGTAAAATAGAATTTTAGCATCGTACGAAAACTCCAAAGTCACTAGATTTTGGAGTTTTTATTTTTAAAATCAATCCTATTTAGAATTAAATTAAGAGAAATAAAAAGTAAAAGCGGTAAATTAGTAGCCTGAAAAAATCAAAAACAGAAAGCATGTCTATTACAACAGAAGCAGAATTAGCCGGAATGAAAAAAGCGAGTGAAGCCGTAGCATACACTTTAAAAGAAATGAGAAAATTTGCCAAAGTTGGTATGTCAACCAAAGAATTGGATGATTACGGCGGACAAATATTAAAAGATTTTGGAGCTAAATCTGCACCTTATGAAACTTATGGTTTTCCGGGCTGGACTTGCATCAGCGTTGACAATGAATTTTGCCACGGAATTCCTTCTGATAAAAGAATTCTGCAGGAAGGCGATTTAATCAATATTGATGTTTCTGCTGAATTAGACGGTTTTTGGTCAGATAACGGAGGTTCTTTTGTAATTGGAGAAGATATAAATGAACACCAAAAATTGATTGAAGCTTCGAAACAAATTTTACATAAAGCCATTCACAATATAAAAGGTGGCGTTCGTATTTCGGATATTGGTTTCCTGATAGAAACCGAAGCAAAGAAAAAAGGCTATAAAGTCATTAAAAACTTAACTGGACACGGAGTAGGGAGAAGTCTTCACGAAGCACCTCATGAAATTGCCAATTACAGAGATCGTTTTAATATGACGAGATTTAAAAAGAATTCAGTTGTAGCAATTGAAACTTTTATTTCGACAACTTCAACTTATGCAGAAACAATGAAAGATGGCTGGACAATGGTTGGAAATAAAGGCGGTTTTATGGCGCAGCACGAACATACAATTGTGGTTACCGAAGGCAAACCAATTATTTTGACCGAAATGAATGAAATTTGGAATTAATTAATTCTCAATAAATACACAAAAACTCCATTAACGATAATGGAGTTTTTTATTTTAAACGAGATTATTCTGTTTATTGAATTCTGCGACTAACTTTTTATTGGTTTCTATGATTTTCTGAGGATTAATCATGTTCTTATTGAATATAAAATCATAGTTTTTATCCTTTGGTTTAAATTGATTTACACCGTAAGCTACGCTATTTGCAGGAATATTTTTGGTTATAATGGATCCAGCACCAATAATCGAATTCTCTCCAATTGCAATTGGCCCTAAAATTTTGGCGCCATCAGCAATAATAACATTTCTAGCAATAATTGGATTTCCGACATTCTCCCATTCATTAGTGATTTTGTTGTATTTCAAATTAGCTCCAATAGAAACATTTTGAAAAATAACCACATTTTCACAGATTTTAGAAGCCACAATTGTACATCCGCGACCGTGATGCGCAAACAAAACACTTTTGTCTATTTCGGCACAATTTATTTCACAGCAATAAAGTTTCTCTAATAAATTGCCAGCGATTTGTCTAAGAAAACTACTTTTTGAATCGCAATTGATTTTAACTAATGTATTAAACATGTTCTTTTTTAAGCATCAGACATTTTATTCATAATTCATAACTTAATTAGGTTCCCACAGTTCAATTTTATTGCCTTCAGTATCCATTATATGAACAAACTTTCCGTAATCGTACGTTTCTATATTATCTAGAATTGTAACTCCATTTGCTTTTAGCTTTTCTACAAGTCCTTCAATATTTTGAACGCGGTAATTGACCATAAACTCTTTTTTGGATGGAGAAAAATATTCATCCCCTTTCTTAAAAGGACACCATTGCGTCGATTCAATTTCTTCCGGATTATCGATATTTCTGGATTCAAAACTTGAAGACCCCCATTCGTTAATTTCTAATCCTAAATTTTTGGCATACCAGTCTTTCGTTTCTTTTGGATTATCCATAAAAAAGAAAATTCCGCCAAGTCCTGTCACTTTTGGTTCTGTATCATTAGAATTGTTTCCCATAGAAATAGATTTTTAAGATTTCTAAAATTGATGTTATAAAACTAAATCTAAGGTATAAACAATTATTGTAATTATATTTACATTAAAACAAAATAGCACTTAAAAAATAGTCCAATGAAAAACGATAGAGTATACAAAATAATATTTGCCAGTGTTTATCCCATGTACATTCAAAAAGCAGAAAAAAAGGGGAGAACCAAAGAAGAAGTCGATACCGTAATTTTATGGTTAACAGGTTATAGCGAATCTCAATTTAAAGATCAGATTGAAAAGAAATCAGACTTGCAAACTTTTTTTGATGAAGCTCCAAAACTAAATCCGAATGCTTCAAAAATTACAGGAGTTATCTGTGGTTATCGTATTGAAGAAATTGAAGATCCGTTAATGAAGAAAATCCGTTATATGGATAAATTAGTAGATGAATTGGCGAAAGGAAAAAAAATGGAAAAGATTCTGAGAGAATAAAAACAAAACCTCCAAAATAAATATCTCAGAGGTTTTACTCCATTTTTTAAACTCTTAATAAACCGCGAAATCCTCGTGCCGCATAATAAGATTCTGCACCGTTATGATAAACAAAAACGGTATTGTATCTAAAATCAGAAAAGATAGCTCCTCCTAATTTTCTAATTTCCGTTGGAGTTAAAATCCAGCTTGATGTTTTAGCATCGAACTTTCCAAGCTTTTGGAGTTCTTTGTATTGTTCTTCATTTAGAATTTCAATTCCCATTTCTTCCGCCATATTAATAGCGCTGTTTGCGGGTTTATGTTCTTTTCTTTTTTCAAGTGCTTCATGATCATAACAGAAACTTCTTCGTCCTTTTGGGCTTTCAGGAGAACAATCTACAAAAAGATATTCTTTTGTTTTTTCATCATAGCCAATAACATCCGGTTCGCCTTCAGTTCTTTCCATTTCATCCAATGACCATAATTTTTTAGGATTGGCTTTTAATTTGGCTTCAACAGCTGACCATTCCAAATTTTTATGTCTGTTTGGATTTTTTTCAAAACGTTTTTCCAACGTATTTAAAATCTCTTCTTGTTCGTTGGCAGTCAATTCTCTTTTCATAACATTCAAATTTTAGTTTGCAGAACATTTTCTGTTCTCTGGTCTGTAATACCAGGAAACAATTGTCAAAACAATTAATAATATTGGGCCGAAAAGTTCTTTAGCGCTGTCACCAACCGCCAGATGAGAAACTACAGCTCCAGACATAGCAAAGAAAAAGCCTGCATAAGCCCATTCTTTCAGTAAGCCAAATTTCGGAATTAATATCGCAATCACACCTAAAAGTTTCCAGACACCTAAAAGCGTTAGAAAATAAAGCGGATAACCTAAATGGTTCATCATTTCTTTTTCTTCTTTTATCTGCATCAATTGTACGATTCCTGTCGATATCATTCCTAATGCCAGCCAAAGTGTGGCAATCCAATAAATAATTCTGTTTCGTTTATTCATGATTTTATTTTAGTTTAGTTACAATTTCTTCTAGTCGGTTGTGGGCCATATTTAAACCTTGCGCAAATGGAAGTTTCAATTGATTTGCTCTGTGCTCAATCGATTTGTAAATAATCTGCATGGTAAGTTTACTGGTTTCATCGGTAAGTTTTTCGAATTCTAAA
The DNA here is from genome assembly GCF_030378165.1 of Flavobacterium panacagri. NCBI lineage: Bacteria > Pseudomonadati > Bacteroidota > Flavobacteriia > Flavobacteriales > Flavobacteriaceae > Flavobacterium > Flavobacterium panacagri. The sequence continues at coordinate 4,110,811 of NZ_CP119766.1, read as the reverse complement.
AACTCCAATTGCGGTGCAAAATTGATAGTATCCATTTCAAAAGTGCGGACAATTCTCTCATTTGGAACAAAATCATGAATAACACCATTTGCTTTAAAAACAACATTTCCGTTAGGATCACTCGTTTCAAATTCCCAAGCACCGTATTTTCTGCTCTCCAATTTTATCACTTTAGTTCCCATCCATTGTGCCACAATTTTAGGATCTTCATAAGCTTTAAAAAGCAATTCTACTGGAAGTTCAAATTCTCTAGTAATGATAAGATCGTGTCTGTTATCTTCAGCATGAATTTTTGTTTTCTTTTCCATGGTTTTATTTTTTATAGTTTTTCATAATCGCTTCCAATTTATCGAAACGCTCTTCCCACATTTTTCGGAATGGTTCAATGAAATTGTCAATTTCCTTCATTTTTTGAGGATTTAAATGATAATAAATTTCTCTTCCGTTTTGTGTTTGATGTAATAATTCACATTCATTTAGAATCTGAATATGTTTCGAAATCGTCTGTCTAGACGAATCAAAGTTGGCTGCAATGGCACCAGGTGTCATTGCTTGTATGGCAACCAAACTTAATATAGCTCTTCGGGTTGGATCGGCTATTGCCTGAAATACATCTCTTCTAATTTCCATTACGCAGTTATTTGACTGCAAATATAATGAAGTCATTTGACTGCGCAAATATAATTTTGCATTATTTTAAAAAAAAATACCTCCAAACATTTAATATGGAGGTATTTAAAGCCTTTATTTGCTAGTCCAAATTAATCCAATCCCGCAAACTGAAAAGGTTTTGCTTCTTTGAAATTAATCAAGGATTCGCCTGAATAATTTTCATTATTGGCTAAACTTAATTTTCTAATTTTTCCCTTTTCACTAAAATCAATTTTACTGAATTCCACCCAAATCACGTTTGGATTCAGCACATTATCAAAATAATAAACCATATTTTTTTGATCCGCAACAGTTCTCCAGCGAGTAGAGGAGATATTAGGTTCAGTTGGAGAAGCAATTCCCAGTGGAACAGAACAATTTCTAATAACGCCGAAAACACTTGCTAAAGCGCTTCTGGTATTATCTGTTTTCGGAATCGCATCTATATAGTAAGAAGCTCTCACGAAACGGTCTGCTGCTCTATTGGTTCCTGGAAGCATAACTGTTCCAGGAATACTTTTCCAATAGGTATTAATAGCCAATTGCTCATCAAAAATAGGAGAGTTGGTCATGGTTACATATTTTCTATCGTGATGAATGACCAGTTTTTCATTGATATATTCAAAAATCGCATTATCACCCGAAGCATCAGAAACGGATAAATGTACCGTTGCAAAAATATTTGTGCCCGGAATGTGAGATGAAGCCACTACAAATTCTTCTTTCTGTAAAGCTGAAACAACTTCCGAAACTGTAGAAAAGTTATCCAATACATACTGAAGCCACAATGAAACTGCCAAACCTTTCACTTTACCATTCTTTTCAAATTTTGGATATTGAGATTCAACCAACCACAAAAGATTGCCTACAAGCCCTTTTTCATTCATTCCGTCAGAAGAAGCGATGTCCCACGAACTGGTAATTACACTTCCGTATTTTGATTTCCATTTAATAGAACTTGTTCCAGCTTCACCAACACGTTCAATGCCACGTGGAAAAATCCACAAATTCGCTGGTATTTCAGTGCGCCAGTCCATAGAACGAGCTGTTATTATAGTACCATTTAGACCTTCATAAACAACCCTTGTACACGGCAGTGCAGTTTCAGTAATCAAAGTAAAAGCAAGTAAAAGCGAGAAAATTTTGTTTCGTGGTTTCATGGTATTTTACATTTTTAATTAAACGTTGTTCAGTATGTTTAAATAGGGGGAATAATCTTTATAAGGTTTGATCTACTAATCTCTTTATGCAATTTACATAATTCTTATAATATTTTGATTATCAAATTAATAGTAATTGCAACAAAATATTAATTGATTTAAAGGCTTCTTTAGAAAGTAAATTATTTAGAATTATTATAAATAATTATTATTTTGAAGATAATAATGTTATTTTTGAGGAGATTACCTCAGTTTATACTCCATTAAAATAAATTCTAAAAATGATAAAAATGATATTAAAAGTCTTGAAAATAACTGTGTTTGCAATAGTTACTCTGCTTGCAATTGGTTTCATATTTGAACACATTTCCCGTATTTATTTCGATAGCCACCATCCCGATGATTCTGAATTTGTAACAATTGATGGAAGAAAAATGCACTATAAAAAAGAAGGCCAGGGAAATTGCACAATCATTTTTGAATCTGGTTTAGGAGGAGATTATCTGCATTGGCAAGAAATTCAGAAGAAACTCTCTAAAAATTATACCACAATCGCTTACGATAAAGCAGGAATTATGTGGAGCGATCCATCAGAAGAAATTTCATTAAAAAGATATACCGATGATCTTAAATCGCTTTTAGAACAAACGAACTGTCCAAAACCTTATATTTTAGTTGGACATTCTTTTGGAGGCATTACACCAAGGTTGTTTATTAAAGAAAATGCTAAAGATTTGGCTGGAATTGTATTTATTGATGTTTCGCATCCAAAGCAGTTAGAAAAATCATCTACAGCCCTTAAAAATTCTGTTCAGCCACCTCCAAGATCATTTCTAAGTTTCTTAAACGAAATTGGAGTTATTAGAATTTTATACAGTAACGTTCCTTTTACAACTGCAGTCCCAAAAGAACATTGGTTCAATAAAAACGTTAAAATCTATTTCTACCGCATTTTTGACGGAATGATGACGGAGCTGGAAAATGACAAAAAGCTAATGAAAGAAGCTTCAGAAATAGCTGATTTTGGTTCTATTCCATTAACTATAATTACAGCAAAATACCCAAATGGAGTAGAAGGAGCCAAAGATAAAAAACTGGAAAAAGAATATTTATCTATTCATAATAGCTTACAGAAAGATCTTCTCCATCTTTCCTCTAACAGCAAACAAATCTTTGCCCAGAAAAGCGGACATTATGTAACACTTCAAGAACCTAACTTGATTTGCAACGAAATCAAAAGATTAGCGCCAGAATAATTCTGGCGCTTTTTTTTTAAAGAATAATATTTTCTTTGATATTGATTTGTTCTAAAAAAGATTCATCATGTGATATCACAATCAACGTTCCTTGATATTCATTGAGCGCCGCCGTAAGAATTTCTATATTTTGAATATCCAAATTATTTGTAGGTTCGTCCAAAATAATAACTTCAGGAGCTTCATTACTAATTGTTAAACAACATAGCATAAGACGCATTCTTTCACCGCCACTTAATGCGCGGCAAGATTTATCCCAATTGGTTTGAGAGAATAAAAAGCGATTTAGTCTCATTTTAATATCATGTTCTTCTAAACCACAATCGTTAAACTGCTGTGCCTGTTCATAAATATTTAAATCATTATGCAGTAGAGAATAATCCTGATCAATATAAATTGTTTTTTTAGCCAACGAAGTGATATTTCCACTATTAGGCTTTAATGCTCCGAGAATAATTTTAATTAAAGTCGTTTTTCCTGAACCATTTAAACCTTTAATACTAAAACGATCACCCGAAAGAATTTCAAAATTTAGATTGTCTTTCCAAAGTGATTGATTATTATAGCTGTAATTTAATTCTTCAGCCTTAAAAATCATTTTCCCTTTATGAAATGAAACATTAGAAAATCCAAATTTCATCTGATCTATTGCAGGAAGTGACGAACGGAGCTGTCTTAAATCTTCTGAAATGCCACTGATTTTTTCTGCATGGACATCTTTCAGTTTGGAACTGCTGTTTTCAGCATTATTTCGGAGTGTATTCATCATTATTCTAGCAACTCCTGACTTTTCCTGTTTCTTTTTTCCTCTTGAATCTAATTTATTCTGACGCTCAATCGTTTCTCGTTCTTTCTCTTTCGCTTTTTTAAGTGCCTTTTCTTTACTTTGAACGTCTTGCTCCAAAGCATTATTTTCAATTTTCTTTTGATCGCTGTAAAAATCATAATTCCCGCCATAAACAGCAATTCCGTTTTTACTCATTTCAAATGTTTTATTCAAATGATTCAACAGTTTTCTGTCATGGCTCACAATTAACAGCGAACAGGATGTAGATTTTATAAAATCGTATAATAATTTTCTACCTTCAAAATCCAAATGATTGCTGGGTTCATCTAACAAAACCAAATCGGGTTGATGAATCATAATTCCGGCCAAAAACACCTTCGTTTTCTGTCCGCCACTTAATGTTCCCATTTTTTGTTCTAAATCTAAATCCTGCAGTTTCCAATAGGATAACGCTTCTGCACAACGTTCTTCGATAGTCCAGTCATCGTTTAATAATTGAAGATTTTCTTCTGTTACAACACCTTCAAGTATTTCTTTAAGTGATTTTATTTTATCCTTTATTGATAAGGCTTCGGAGATAGACAAATCGTTAAACTGACCGAATAATTGCGGTACTGAATAAGGAATTGAATTTTGAATAATCTGACCCGAAATCGGTTTTAGTTGTCCCGTAATAATTTTTAATAATGTAGATTTTCCAACGCCGTTGTTTCCAACCAAAGCCGTTTTATCATTCTTATTTAGAGTAAAACTAATGTTTTGAAACAGCATGTTTTTATTCTCATGCTGGTATGAGATATTTTGAAGAATAAGCATAATTCCTTTCTTTTATAGATAAATAATCAAGTACCGCAATCTTGCGTTACTCACTAAATTTTCCGAAAGAAATTATTTTTCACATATTCTAAATATCTATTTGAAGTATTGCAAAGATATTATTTTACGCTTAAAAATCAAAAAACCATTCTTAGCAGTTTAAAGAATGGTTTTTTGTATAGAATAAATATTTTTTTTTTAAATTTTGCTAAGTGTTATTTTAGCTTCTTTTGCATCTAAAATTAATTGATCCTCTGTAATTGTGCTTACACAAGGATAAGGTGTGCCAACTTCATCTTTGATAACAAGACTTGTTCCTTTTTTGGTTAAAGCAAAAGTTCCATCATTTATTTCGCGAAGAAAATACCCTGTAACATGTCCATCTTCTGTAAATGTTAATGTTCCATTTGTTAAAATGGCATTTTTAGTAGAATCAGACATTGGTATTTTTGCTTCGACTGCAGTAACTTTCCATGAATTCACCAACCTATTTCTTTTAGTATGACATGAAACCATTAATAAAACAACAACTGCAATTACGAGGGTAAATAATTTAGAGTTTTTCATGATTATGTGATTAAGAAGTTAAACAGGAAAAAGTTACAAAAAAAAATGACATTAAATTATTAGAAGTCAAATATTTATAAAGTTTTTTTTTGTTAGTAAAATCACAAAAAAACAAATTTTAATTTAGTGTCAAAGCTCCTAATATTTCCTCATACATAAAAGGACCGCCAGGATAAGTAGCCGTATAGTCGAGATTCATCCAAACTTGTCCACGTTCATCAATATGATAATGTAGTTTTTTACCATAGCTTTCTTTAACAAAAAGAACATTTTTGATCAAATAATTGACTTTTTCCAAGTCAATCATTGAACCAATTAAAATTTCTGGATAAATATGTCCTTTCGTATGAATAAGTCTTGGAGTTCCTCCAATGGACCGAATCGCCGCCGCCATTAAGATCGAGTGATCGTCGCAATCGCCAGAGAAATAATCTAAGGATTCGCTGGCGGTTGCGATATAATCACCATCTTTTGGGTCGTTGACGTAATTCCATCTGCCATTTATTTCTTTAAAAACAGCAAAACACTGAATAATAGTTCTATAATCTGAATACCCCCTAATTCCTTTAAAATGTTTGCTTGTTGCCATAATAGCAAAATTCCGCACTCTAGGATTCTGATATTCTATCGCATTGATAATTTTTGATTTATTGGGAAATGGAAGCAGTTTAGCCACAATAATATCCTGTGGATAAGGATTGTCAGACATGGTATAAATCATCGAATTATAATCTTCTGAAATTTCACTGAAACCATAATTACCAATTACGCTTCCGTAAAATAATACCAGTAAATAAACAGCAATGCACAAAATAATAATCGTTCTGAGATACATCAGAAGGAAAAATATTGCGGCAAAAACAAAAATAAAGATAAATACACGATCTAGATTGAATGCCCATTCCAAATCTATTAAATTTTGATGCAGTATGATGAAAATCGGTATTGTAATCAAAAAACTTAAAATCGAAATAATAATCCTGTCCCACGGTGATTTCACCTGTAGTTTAGATTTTAATCTCGGAAAGTCGATTTTAGGGAATTTTATCATACGAATCAAAAAAGCAATATTACAGTGCTTTTACGGTTTCTACAAAAATACTTTTTTTATCAATAATTCCCAGATCAAATAATTGATTTTGAATTTTATTAAAAGACTTTTCTGTTAAATTTTTCTGTGACCATTGTGTTAATTTCAGCCATTCTTTTATATCTGATGCTTTCTGATTGAAAAGCTTCGATAATTTCTTGTCTATTTCTGGAATTTCTTTAAAATCAACTGTTGTTTTGTTGATGATATCTAAAATTTTCTCTACCACTTTAGGATTCTTTTTTAAGAATTCGTCGCGGACTGCAATAATAAAAGATGGCCAAGGAGTAGGGCAGTCGTCAATACGTCTAAATATACCTTGATCTACAAGAGGTTTTGTCATAAAACGCTCCCACATAAAATAATCCGCTTTCTGGTTGTTTAAAGCATCTACAGCTCCGTCAATAGTATTTACGATTTCAAATTCCAAATCATCAGGCTGCCAGCCTTGTTCACTTGCGTTAACATAAGCCATCAACTGAGATCCAGATCCTACTCTTGAAATAGCAGCTTTTTTGTTTTTCAAATCTTTGAGAGTTTGAAAATCAGATTTTGCCGCAACGTGAATTCCCCAAATTAAAGGTGATTGCACATAAATCTGGACAATTTTACTGGGATTTCCTGCTGCAATATCCTTTAAGATTCCTTCGGTTAAAATAACCGCTAAATCTGTTTCGCCATCTCGCAGCATTTGACACATTTTCCCAGTGCCTTCGGGAACATTCCTCCATTGTAAGTCGATGTTCTCTGCTTCAAATTCGCCATTTTCAATACACAGATGCCATGGCAAATTGAAGTGTTCCGGAACACCCGCAATTTTGACAGTTTTCATTTATTCTAAGTTTAAGTTAAGTTGCCTGTTTGGTATGCGTATGCGTATTAAGGTTGTTTAGTTTTTCAGTAAATCTGTACGATGTTTTTCTGAAAGACAAGGTTCTGCATATTCGATAATTTCCTGCGACTCATATTCGTTCAACAGACTTCTTACCAAAGCATAATCTACATCTTTTACAATTTCTACAGCAAAAAATGTTTCGTTTAGTTCCTCTGATAAACAATTTATTGCCTTTAATTTTTCGCGAATGATTGCTGCGTCAAATCCTTTTTCTAAAATAGCAATCTGAACAATCGAGTTTCCTGAGTTTTGTATCGTTTTCCTATGCATGAAACGCGCTTCTGTTTCATCGTATTCTGCATAAAAAATATCGTCTGTAGCAATTAAAGGGCCAAAAAATGGAATATTATCCAATTTAAAAAGTCCTTTTTCTAAATCTAAAATTTCTGCCCACATGGTTTCAGAAACTACTTCGTCCAGATAATCGCTGTAATATTTAAATAGTATTTTTTTATGAGTTTCAGACATTATTCAATTTCGTTTATTATGGCTTTTAATGATGATATTACAATTCTATAGCCGTCTGGATCCTGAATCATTTTTCCGTTTTCCTTCCAGAATGGATTAATCGGTTCTATGGTTGGAATATTGTGGTGTGTAAGTTTATTTATTAGTTCCTTATAAGTTAAAATCGTCTTTGGATAAAGTACTGTAATATCATCTTCATCAAAAGAATGATTAGCTTTAACATTGGACTGTGTAAATTCAAAATGCCAGTCTAGACCTGCTTTTCCAATAAAAATTCCGTCATAATTATTGTGTTTCTCAAAACCGCCCAATAATTCAAAACCCAGAATATCTACATAAAAATCTTCAATTTTCTTTAAATCATTTGTATGTCGTGCAATTCTTAAAAACATCCTTCTATCTTATTAATAAGCAATATAAAAAATATAAAAAGAAAAATTCCTGCCAAAAAATTCTTCTGGGCAGTCGTAAAACCGTTTTTATCTACAATTTCATTTCTTTGATCTAAATAATAGTCCAAGTTTTTAGGATATTTATCTTCAATCGCTGCATTTAAAAATCTAAACAAACACCACCTGAATAAACCTCCAATTCCCAGCGTAAACTTTCTTATAGGATCTCCAATAAAATGTGCAAGCATTAGTTTTTACCTGCCAATTTATTCAATGTATAAGCAATTAACTCATCAACAGCCTTATATGGATCTTCACTAAAAGTTCCAGATGCTCGATTAGCAATAATTGCATTCAGCGATAGGGCATTATGACCTAAAAGAGCCGAAAGTCCGTAAATTGCTGCCGTTTCCATTTCTAAATTAGTGATTTTAGTTTCATTAAAACTAAAATTATCCATTTTATTATTTAATTCTTCGTCTTGAATATTTAAACGTAAAACTCTTCCCTGCGGACCGTAAAATCCTCCTGCAGTAGCCGTGATTCCTTTAAAAATTTTATCCGATTCTATTAACTTTTCTAATTCTTCAGAACATTGTGTCACATAAGGTTTTCCTTTTTTAGGATCCCAATTGGTGTGTTTTACAAATGCATCTTCAATTGCAGTAATCGAAACGTCTTCAATTAGGTAGGAGCGAAGCATATTATCCAATCCTAAACCAAATTTTGACATTACAAAACTGTCAACCGGAATATCTTCCTGTAAAGAACCAGAAGTTCCAATACGGATAATATTTAGTGAAGTTAAGGTTTGTTTTGGTTCTCTTGTATTTAAATCAATATTAACTAGGGCATCTAATTCGTTTAGAACAATATCAATATTGTCTGGGCCAATCCCTGTCGAAATCACAGAAATTCTTTTACCTTTATAAATACCAGTCTGGGTTTTAAATTCTCTTTTTTGAGCTGAATATTCTATTGAATCAAAAAATTGCGTAATTTTTTCAACTCTGTTTTGGTCTCCAACAAAAATAATGTTGTGAGCAATATGTTCAGGACGAAGGTTTAAATGGTAAACACTTCCATCTGGGTTTAGTATTAATTCTGATGATTGAATCATTTTTTTTAAGTTGCTAAGGTTATGGGATACTGAGGTTCTAAGCTTTTAATCTAAAAATTAAAATAACTAAATTCCAAATACTGATCTGGAATCTAAATTCTGAAATCTAAAATTATTATCCTCCTACACGTTTTGTTTTAAATCCTTTCTCTTTTAAGATAGCCATTATTTTATCACGATAATCACCTTGAATGATAATCGAATCATCTTTAAAAGTTCCTCCAACGCTCAATTTGGTTTTTATTTCTTTGGCTAAAATTTTAAAATCTTCGTCAGATCCTTCATAGCCTTCGATAATTGTGGTTGCTTTTCCTTTTCTTTTCTCAAATTTACAGATCATTGGTTCTTTCTGAACATACAATACATGTTCTTGCTCTTCAGCTTGTTCTGGTTCATTTATTTCAATGTGATCAGGAAACAAGTTCTTTAATTGATCTTTTAAGTCCATATTTTATTCATTGCTAAAAAATAAATTCCAAGTATAAAGATATTTAAAAATAAATTCCAAACTCCAACAGAAAGTCGGAATTTGGAATTTTTAATAAAATGGAATTTATTTAAGTTTATTTTTTAATTAAACCTAATTCTACTAAACGTTCATGTAGAAATTCGCCAGCAGAAATATCCTCATATTTTTTTGGATTTTCTTCATCAATACAGTTTTCTAAACAATCCAAACGCATATCGCTTACCGGGTGCATAAAAAACGGAATAGAATAACGTGAAGTTCCCCATAATTCTCTTGGTGGATTAACCACTTGGTGAATTGTTGATTTTAATTTGTTGTTGGTATGTCTAGATAACATATCTCCAACATTAATTACTAGTTCGTCATCTTCTGCGATAGCATCAATCCAGTCTCCATTATGATTCTGCACTTGTAATCCTTTACCTTGAGCTCCCATCAATAACGTAATCAAATTGATGTCACCGTGAGCTGCCGCACGAATTGCATTTTCTGGTTCAGAAGTAATTGGTGGATAATGAATTGGTCTTAAAATAGAGTTTCCTTCTTTTGCATATTCATCAAAATAAAACTCATCTAGGCCTAAATGTAAAGCTAAAGCTCTTAATACATAAACTCCAGTTTTCTCTAATTTTTGATATGCCTCTTTACCTACAACGTTAAAGCGTGGTAATTCAGTTACTTCAACATTTTCAGGATATTCTGAAGCCCATCTAGAATCTGCGTCAACGTATTGACCAAAATGCCAGAATTCTTTTAAATCTCCTTCTTTGCGTCCTTTAGCATGTTCTTTTCCAAAAGAAACATAACCTCTTTGACCGCCAATTCCAGGAATTTCATAATTATGCTTAGTTTCTATTGGCAAGGCGAAGAAGTTTCTAATTTCGCCATAAAGTTCGTTTACCAATTGATCATCAAGAAAATGACCTTTTAAAGCTACGAAGCCAATGTTTTCAAATGCACTGCCGATTTCATTTACAAATTTTTGTTTACGTTTCGGGTCGTCCGAAAGGAAATCACGTAAGTCTACACTAGGAATGTTTTGCATACTTTACATTTTTTATTTTAAAAGAGAGGTGTCATAAGCACCTTTCGTAAACAAAGGTAGAGAATATTTTAGAAAATAATCTTAAGCTCGGCTATGAAAAGAAGGTTTCTGACTAAAAAAATATTTCAGAATCCAATAAAATTGGCGCAAATTGTTATATTTGAAACACTAAAAAAACAAAATAACCACATGATTTTTTACCGACAAAACCTTACTGACCTTCAATTATTAGATTTATATAAAAAAATATTAAAACCTCGATTAATCGAAGAAAAGATGCTCATCTTGATTCGTCAAGGTAAAGTTTCTAAATGGTTTTCAGGGATCGGGCAGGAGGCAATTGCCGTTGGTGTTACGGCTGTATTGGATAAATCCGAATACATACTTCCGATGCACCGAAATCTAGGTGTTTTTACAACACGAGAAATTCCGCTGCATCGTTTGTTTTTACAATGGCAGGGAAAAGCAAACGGTTTTACAAAAGGCCGTGACAGAAGTTTTCACTTTGGAACTCAGGAATACAACATTATTGGAATGATTTCGCATTTGGGGCCACAGCTAGGAATTGCTGATGGGATCGCATTAGCCAATAAACTCCAAGACAACAAAAAAATTACAGCTGTTTTTACAGGAGAAGGAGCAACAAGTGAAGGCGATTTTCATGAAGCATTAAATATCGCAGCGGTCTGGAGACTTCCTGTGATGTTTATTGTCGAAAATAACGGCTATGGACTTTCAACACCAACAAATGAACAATATGCCTGTGAAAATCTTGCAGATAAAGGAATTGGTTACGGAATAGAAAGCTGGATTATAGATGGAAATAATATCGTTGAAATTTACAATAAACTGTCTCAACTAAAGCAAGAAATGCAGGAGAATCCGCGACCGATTTTATTGGAATTTAAAACTTTCAGAATGCGCGGACACGAAGAGGCGAGTGGTACAAAATACGTTCCTCAAGAACTAATGAATCAATGGGAGCAGAAAGATCCTGTTAGTAATTACAGAAAATATCTAATAGAAATCGGCGTACTTACAACAGAACTTGATGATCAATTTCATGCTGAAATCAAACAGGAAATCGATGAAAACTGGACAAAGGCAAATGCAGAACCCGAAATTGAGCCAACTTACAGCGGAGAATTAGATGATGTTTATAAAGAGTTTCAATATGAGGAATATAGTCCTAATCCTGAATCTGAAAATATTCGTTTTATAGATGCTATCCGAAATAGTTTAGAACAGTCTATGTGGCGTCATAAAAACCTTGTCATTATGGGGCAGGATATTGCGGAATATGGTGGAGCTTTTAAAATCACAGATAATTTTGTTGACGTTTTTGGAAAAGATAGAATACGAAATACACCAATCTGTGAAAGCGCTGTTGTTTCTGCAGCAATGGGATTATCTATAAATAATTATAAAGCAATCGTAGAAATGCAATTTGCAGATTTTGTATCTACAGGATTTAATCCGATCGTAAATTTATTAGCAAAATCACATTATCGCTGGGGCGAAAAAGCAGATGTTGTTGTTCGTATGCCTTGCGGAGGTGGCACTCAAGCCGGACCATTTCATTCACAGACCAACGAAGCTTGGTTTACTAAAACACCAGGTTTAAAAGTAGTTTATCCAGCTTTTCCCTATGATGCTAAAGGACTTTTAAACACTTCGATAAATGATCCGAATCCGGTATTATTTTTCGAACATAAATTATTGTATCGCAGTATTTATCAAGAAGTCCCAAAAGATTATTATACGATTCCTTTTGGCAAAGCTGCTTTGATAAAAGAAGGAAATGCGGTCACCATTATAACTTTTGGAGCTCCAGTTCACTGGGCTTTAGAAACGTTAGCAAATAATCCAGAGATTGATGCGGATTTAATCGATTTAAGAACTTTACAACCATTAGATGTCGAAACCATTTTTGCTTCAGTAAAAAAGACTGGAAAAGCTATAATCTATCAAGAAGACACTCTTTTTGGCGGAATTGCAAGTGATATTTCGGCATTGATTATGGAAAACTGTTTTGAATACCTTGATGCTCCTATAAAAAGAGTAGCGAGTTTAGATTCGCCAATTCCATTTACAAAAGCTTTAGAAGATCAGTTTCTGCCAAGAAATAGATTCGAAACAACTTTAAAAGAATTATTAGATTATTAATTCTTTCCTCTATAAAACACTAATTAAACCTTTAGATATGAAAAAAATTTGCGTGTCCTTCTTTACCGTTTTGCTTTTAGCCTCTTGTGCAAAAAATGCAAAATCTGCTGAGGACAAAGATTTAAATAAAAAATTTGACAGTTACAAAGATTATTTTGTTTCTTCCTTATGGAAAATTTATCCAGGCTGGGCTTCAGGCGTTGGATTTCATAAGTATGACAGTATTTTAATTATTCCTGATGCAAAAGAAGATCAAAAACAATTGGATTTTGCAAAAGCCCAATTAGATTCTTTAAAATCTTATAACATCGATAATCTTTCTAACAACAATAAGACAGATTTTCATATGATTAAGAACCAATTAGATGGTATTATTTTTAGTATTAAAGAATTAAAATCGTCTGAATGGAATCCATCAGAATATAATGTTTGCGGTTCTTTTGCTGAAATTTTGAATGGAAATTACGATAGTCTGGAAATTCGTTTAAGAGCCTTCAATACGAAAATGAATGAAATTCCTGCTTACTATGAAGCTGCCAAGAAAAATATTAAAAATCCTACTGTAGAACATACAGAACTTGCTATTGCACAAAATATTGGGGGATCTTCAGTTTTTCAGGATGATCTTAAAAAGGCTTTAGAGAAAAGTAAATTGTCCGAGACAGAAAAGAAAGAAATTTTGGAGAAAGCCACTGTTTCTGTAAAAGCAATTACCGATTACGCAGAATGGTTAAAGAAACTGCCAAATAAAACACCTCGCTCTTTTAGATTAGGAACTGAATTATATGCCAAAAAATTTGACTGCGACATTCAATCAGGTTATTCTGTAGATGAAATCTATAAAATTGCCATAGATCATAAGAAAGATCTTCATGAAAAAATGTTTGTTTTAGCAGATAAACTTTGGACCAAATACAAAGGAAATGCTGTAAAACCAACTGATAAACTGGAATTAATCAAACAAGTAATTGATGAAATTTCTTTAAAACACACCACACCAGAAAAATTCCAATCTGAAATTGAAAAACAAATTCCGGAGTTAACGGCTTATGTAAAAGCAAAAGATTTATTATACATTGATCCTTCAAAACCATTGGTAGTACGCAAAGAACCAGCATATATGGCAGGAGTTGCAGGAGCTTCAATTTCTGCTCCCGGTCCGTATGATAAAAATGCTAATACGTATTACAATGTTGGAAGTATGGCTGGATGGACAAAGCAAAATGCAGAAAGTTATTTGAGAGAATACAACGATTATATTTTGCAAATCTTAAATATTCACGAAGCAATACCAGGGCATTACACACAATTGGTTTACAGTAATCAATCGCCAAGTATTATAAAATCTATTTTAGGAAACGGAGCCATGATCGAAGGCTGGGCAGTTTATGCTGAAAAAATGATGCTGGAAAGCGGTTATAAGAACTCTGATGAAATGTGGTTGATGTATTACAAATGGAACTTAAGAACAACTTGTAACACGATCTTAGATATTAGCGTACACACTCAAAACATGTCTAAAGAAGATGCGATTAAACTTCTTACTAAAGAAGCTTTTCAACAGCAAGCGGAAGCAGATGGAAAATGGAAACGTGTTACTCTATCCCAAGTTCAATTATGCTCTTATTTTACAGGTTATACAGAAATTTATAATCTAAGAGAAGAACTTAAGAAAAAAGAAGGAGACAAGTTCAACTTGAAAAAATTCCACGAGAAATTCCTAAGTTTTGGAAGCGCTCCAGTAAAATACATTAAAGAATTAATGCTTTCTGAAGAATAAGTTTTTTAATTTTTCCAAAAAGAGGGTTTAGCTTTCAAAAGTTAACCCCTCTTTTTATTTATATCATAACAACTAATCGTTTTCCATCAAGAACTTCTGCATTCCACTTTTCTTCGATATCGATTAGATTTACTTTTTCAATATTTACTTTTAATTTATTTCGCGAAGCTAAAAGAAACATTTCAGGAAGTATTTCTAAAAATAAGAGTTTCACTTCATCTCTTTTCCAGCTTCCTAAACCAGATCCTGAAAGCTGTAAATCAACACTTCTAAGAGTTTGTGCCGATAATTGAATGATATCGCCAGACATTGAGCCAACAGAAACATATCTGGTTTTATTCGTGAATTTTCCATTTCCTTTTAAAACTGAAAAAATAAGTTCAGCTGCATGTCCCCACAAATAATCAATCACAATATCGATTGGCGTTTCTTGATGAATTTCTTTCAACTCAGAAATAAATGAAGCATCATCTTGTTTTAATGAAATAGTTACATCAGCACCTAATTCTTTAAGATTTTCAAAAACTTTCTCGTTTCTTCCTGTCACAATTACTTTTTTGGCTCCATAATGTTTTGCGATCTGAATCGCCATTTGTCCTGTGAACCCCGTTGCACCATTTATCAAAACAGTTTCTCTTGGTTTTATTCCAGCTCTAAAACGAAGTGCCATTGCAGAACCTGCAACTGCATTGGGTATCGCCGCGGCTATTGCATCATCTATTTCAGTTGGCAAAACAACCATTCTGTTTTTCTCAACCAAAGCTTTTTCGGCTATTGTTCCGGAAATACCACGTGCATAGACTTTTGTTCCGTTTTCTAAAACACCAACTCCGTCACTGCCAACTATAAATCCTTTTTGGTTATCTTTTTCAGAAGAATAATGATTGCCACTGGCAATTCCTTTGTCCAAATTAGTAATCGCTACGGCTTTTACCGAAACTAAAACTTCATTTTCATTTGATGGAATTGGCACTTCAAATTCTGCATATTTTGGCGATTCGCCTTTTCTATAAACTACTACTGCTTTCATAATTATTAAATTTTATGAAGCAAAATTAGACAGCCGTTTATAGCTAGACGATAACATTTGTTATCAAATAAAATCGAGTTATTTTTCGTTCAGGAGTTTACTTTTTATTCTGCTTAAATGTACAGTACTCACACCCAAATAAGAAGCAATATAATGCTGCGGAACTCTTTGAACAATCTGAGGTTTTTCTTCAATTAAACTTAGATAACGTTGGGCAGGAGAATCTTTTATGAAAGAAAAAAAGTGTTTCATGTAATCAAATGTTCTTTGAAAAAGCATATCGATTAATCGGTCTCTTAGTTCTGGAATTTCTTTGATTTCTTCTATGATTGTATCCACATCGTTTTTATGAATCCACCATAAAATAGATGATTCAATTGTTTCCACAAAAACAGGACTTGGAAATTTCTTCATAAAACTTTCAATCGAAGCCACACTTTGATTTTCAAAAAAGAATTGAGAAGTTAAGTCTTTTCCGTTATGATTAAACCAAACCCGAATACAGCCTTTTTCAATGACAAAAAGTTTTTTAGAAATTTCTCCTTCTTCTAGAAGCGTTGTTTTCGCAGGAACTTCAAGACGGTTGAAATAACTGATGTACTCGTTCCATTTTTCTTCTGATAAAGCGAATTTATCTCTGAATTGACTGAACATTTTGATTATTTTTTAGCTCCATATTTTATGAGTAATTTCACTTTTGCTGCATCACCATTCATTTCTGCATATTTTATAGCAGTCATATTATCAATTCCTCTATTAAGATTCGGATTTGCATCATTTTTCAAAAGACATTCTACAACTTCGATCGAACCAAAGCTTGACGCGCTCATTAAAGCACTATATCCATTTTCTAATGATTTATTTGGATCTGCACCATGATTAATCAATAATTGCACGTTTCTAGCATTATTTTGACTGGCCGCCAGAATCATATAATTATTTAAATTTTTTATTTTATCGGTATTCAACAGTTTTTCTACCGCAATATCATTATTCATAAACAAAGCAACATCTAATGCGCTTAAAGCCCAACGGGTATTTTTACCATTAGCTATAAAATTCACATCGACATTTTGATTTATTAATTCCGTAAATTCTTCACTATCGTTGTTATAAATAGCCTCCATAAGCGGAGACCAATATTCTTTTTCATCATCCCATCTTTCCTTATCCTTTATGTTGCAGGAGATAATAAAAATTAGAAAGAAAAAGTATAAAATTTTATTCATTACTTTCTCGACTTAAGATTTTACTTCGAATCCGATTCCACTTCAAACAACTGCACCTGATTTTTCAATCGGTCAATTAGTAAATTCATCATTCGCTTATTTAAGTCAGAAGAATTCTGAATATAGGTATTGTATTCATCAACTGTAAAGAGCGCCATAACGATTCCTTTTAATGAATTTCTGAATTTGATATCTTTTTGAATAGAATTTTCAATTGTCTGCAATTTCTTTTCGACCGAATACGAATAAAAATCAGGTTTATTTTTGTTTACGTAATTAATAAAAACGGCTATAAATAAATCATTCTGCAATTTTAAAATAGGCCTTATCGTCTGATTTTGAAAGATCTCATCTGCAGAAGATTGAGCACTTACGGTTCCTAAAGTTTCGCCTCTGAATTCTTTTAAAAAAGTGTCTCTATCTTCCATGGTATTTGTTTAAAGTTTTTCTTAAAGTTAAAGAAATAATCCCATGGTAAAACCTATTTTTGTTTTTTTATAAAAATAAAATATGCGATTAGCTCTATTTCTCTGTCTATTAATAGTTTCTTGTAATTCGAAAGAAAATAAAGAAAAATACAATCATAAATTCTATCGTGCTGTAAACAATAAAGATACAGCCGTTTTGGATATACATATCAACAACAAACGTTTTTACGGTCGATACGAAATCTTTCATTATGGATTTGGAAAAGATTCTGGAGATGTTAGAGGCGATTTAAGAGGCGACACCCTTCGCGGTGATTATCATTATATTTCTTTCGGTGGCAGCTGGAAAAGAGTTCCTCTTGCTCTTTTAAAGAAAGACAACAAACTCTTTTTAGGAAAAGGAGTAATAGGCACTTATTTTAATCTTCCGTGCTTTGTTCCAGGAGTTCCAATTGAATATAATAATGCCGAATTTGTTTTTGAAGAAGTGACTGAGTAGTCTCAGATTTAAAAGTTTAACCGCGAAGAACGCAAAGATTTACGCAAGGTTCGCAAAGTTTTTTACACAAAGCTTTGCGAACTTTACGTTTTTTTCAAGTTCAGTATATAAAAAACTTGCGTTCTTTGCGGTTAAATTAAAAGAACCTATTCAAATTTCCCTATTGTAGAAGGAAGTTCAAATATTTCCAAATCAAAATATTTTACAGAAGCCATTACGTGATCGAAAATATCCGCCATGATATATTCGTAGTTTGCCCACCGTTTATCACTTGAGAAAACATAAATTTCTAACGGAACTCCGTGCGCTGTAGACTGCAATTGCCTGCACATGATATGCATGTCTTTGTTCAATCCCGGATGATTGACTAAATACTGCATGATATATTTTCGAAACAAACCTAAATTGGTCATATTTCGTCCATTCAGCGAAAGCGTTTTATCAACACCTCTCAAATCATTGTATCGATCAATTTCAGTTTGTCGGCTGTCAATATAAGATGTAATCAACTGGACTTTTCTTAATTGCTGTAAATCTTCGTCATTTAAAAAACGAATGGTACTGCTTTTGATTAAGACATGTCTTTTAATACGTCTCCCATCAGATTTTTGCATGCCACGCCAATTCTGAAAAGAATCTGAACTTAAAGCGTAAGTTGGAATAGTGGTAATGGTATTATCAAAATTTCGAACTTTTACTGTTGTCAAATTGATTTCGATAACATCTCCATCGGCACCAAACTTATCCATTGTAATCCAGTCTCCAATACGAACCATATCGTTTATGGCAACCTGGACACTCGAAACAAATCCTAAAATAGTATCCCTAAAAATCAAGATGATAATAGCTGAAAGCGTTCCAAGAATGGTTAATAATTCACCTTTTTTGATTCCGAATAAAGTCGAAATAATCATCGCAACTCCAAAAATCCAGAGCACAATCATAATAACCTGAACGAAACTGTCAATTGGTTTATCGCTGTATTCTGGTTTTTGTTTTAAATAATCTCGCAGCGAATTAAAAACAGTTCGAACAATCCATAATCCTAGCAAAACGATATATACACCGACAATTTTTCCAAAAATCAGTTCCCAATATTCATATTTATCTAAAATGACGGGAACTGCTTTGTAAATAAAGAAAAACGGAATTAGATAAGCTGTATATCTGGTTGTTTTGTTTTGAATTAAATAATCGTCAAACTTTGTTTTGGTACGCTGTGCAAAAACGGCCGTCAAAGTGACTAATATAAATTTGGCCGCATAATAAATTATATAGGCCAGAGCTATTAAAATAGCAATATTAAAGATTAAACTGGTATAAGACGCAACATTACGACTCATTCCCCAATCTCTGAAAACGGGGTATAAAAAATTAAATATTTTATCCAAAAGCTTATGCATTTGCTTTAGTTTCTAAATACTTTTTCTCAATATAAAAAGTTCCAAAAGGAATAAGTGAAGCAACCAGAATAATGGCGAAAGTTTTTAAATCCCAATTCATTGATTTTTTCAATAAAAAAGCCAGAAGGATATAGCCAATAAATAACACTCCATGTGTCATTCCTAAAGGACGTAATAATGTATGATAAAGTTCAGGATTATTATTTTTGATAATCAACATATTAGCAAATAATACTAAATAAGAGATTCCCTCTAAAATTGCGGTAACTTTGAAAATCTTGAGCATGTATATATTTTTTAAGTTTATGCGCGCAAAATTAAGTAATATCGTTGGTTTTTGAGGTATTTGTTAAGAAAGTAATTTACTTTTGTAATCTTAAGTTTTGATAATGAGTAAAAGAGATTTAAAAAAATATTTAGGAGAATTAACTAAGGAACAATTAGAAGAACAACTAATTGAATTATATGAAAAATTTGCTCCTGTAAAAACCTATTATGATTTTGTTTTCAATCCGAAGGAAGACAAATTACTTCAAGAAGCAAAAGTCAAAATCTCGCACGAATATTTCCCGATTAAAAAACCAGGAGCAAAATGGCGCCCAAAAGCCAAAATGCGAAGATCGGTTGCTCAGAAATTGATCAAACATTTTATGACGCTTGGAGTCGATTCTTTTGTTTTGGCTGATATTATGTTGTACAATATCGAAATTGCCCAAACCTATTCTTCTCAAAATTTCATCAAGCAGGAATTATTCTACAAAAGTATCTTTAATTCTTTTGAACAAGCTGTTAATTTTATTGTTGCAAATGGAATTTTTAACGATTTTAAATTGCGAATTAATGGTATTTTGGAAGAAACTGTAAACCAAAAATGGAAAAATAAGTACGATTTTGAGGCAATTTTAGAGAAAATCGACTACTAAACGCCCTTCTCATAAAAAATCTTAGTTTAAAAAAAACATTTATTTTAGGTTAAAAAAAGATGAATAACTGTTTTTTCGATGTATTTTTGCAAAAATCCAAAAATAAACAATGTCTCAAAACACATTAGAAATACAAAGAGAAGATAAAAAAGAACTTTACGCATACCAAAAAGGCGATATTGATGCTATTTTTGATCGTTTAGACAATGCTCCTCCGAAACATCATTTACTGTATCAGCTTCCAACAGGAGGAGGAAAAACAGTAATATTTTCTGAAATCGTTCGCCGCTATCTGTCACACAATGATAAAAAAGTGGTGGTTTTAACGCATCGTATCGAATTATGTAAACAGACTTCAAAAATGTTGACTGGTTTTGGCGTTACAAACAAAATAATCAATAGTAAAGTAAAAGAACTGCCAGACCAAAATGATTTTTCTTGTTTTGTGGCGATGGTCGAAACTTTGAAAAACCGTATTAATGATGAAAAACTTCATTTAGACAATATCGGTTTGGTTATTATTGATGAGGCGCATTACAATTCCTTTAGAAAATTATTAAACTCATTCAAAAATGCTTTTATTCTTGGGGTAACTGCAACACCTTTGAGCTCTAATATAAAGCTGCCAATGCACCAAAGCTACAATGAACTTATTGTAGGAGACACTATTGGATCATTGATTGATAAAGGATTTTTGGCAAAAGCAACAACGTATAGTTATGACGTTGGATTAACTTCATTAAAGGTTGGGATCAACGGTGATTATACAGTAAAATCATCTGATGATTTGTATACCAATACTTTAATGCAGGAAAAATTGCTTCATGCTTATACTGAACGATCTTTAGGTAAGAAAACGTTGATTTTCAACAACGGTATCCATACTTCTTTATACGTTTATGAAACCTTTAGAGAAGCAGGTTACGATATTCGACACCTTGATAATACAAGTAGTTCTGAAGAACGTAAAGATATATTACAATGGTTTAAAAAGACTCCTGACGCAATTTTGACTTCTGTCGGAATTTTGACAACTGGTTTTGATGAACCTACAGTAGAAACCATCATCTTAAATAGAGCAACAAAATCGTTGACTTTATATTTCCAAATGATCGGTCGTGGTTCTCGTAAATTACCTGGAAAAGATGAATTTACAGTAATCGATTTAGGAAACAATGCTGCACGTTTTGGTTTATGGAGCGATCCTGTAAACTGGCAGCATATTTTTAAATCGCCGGAGTTTTATTTGGAAAACCTTCGTGATGACCAAGAAATTGAGATGTTTTTCAAATACAGCATGCCAGCTGAGTTACGTGCTAAATTCAGCAAAACGGCCGATGTGAGTTTTGATGTTGATGAAGAGCACAAATTAATCATCAAGCAAAATCTTCGTTCTAAAGTTGTTTTAGATAAATCTTTAGACCAGCATGCCGGAATGTGCGTTGATAACACAGAAACACTTCAGGAAGCTAAAATGCTGGCAAAAGAACTGGATGATGATATTGAAGATCGTATCAAACGTTATTCAAAATGTTTAAGCCAATGCAGTAAAAACTACCGTGAATGGCTGGTTGATGATTACAAACAAAGATTAACTTTATTAATTGGTAAAAAGTATCGTGAGAAAATCATGAATGAGCCAGATTGATAATTTAAAAGTTTAATTGTTTCAGGTTTCATGTTTCAAGTTATTGGAATCTAAAATATTATCATAATTATAAAAGGAGAAATAGCATTTCAAAGCAAATGTAATTTCTCCTTTCAACTTATTAAGTTTTTGGTGTAACTTGAAACCTGAAACTTTAAACAAATTAAAGAACATGTCTAAACAATTCTCAACATTAGGACTTTCAGCGCCAATTCTAAAAGCTTTAGGCGAATTAAATATCGTTGAACCCACTGAAATTCAACAAAAAACAATTCCGCTTTTACTATCTGAAAATCATGATATTGTAGGTTTAGCAAAAACCGGAACAGGAAAAACAGCTGCTTTTGGACTTCCATTACTAGAATTAGTTAATGCAGAATCAACAGCAGTTCAAGCAGTGATTTTAGTACCAACAAGAGAACTAGGACAGCAGATTGTTAGAAACTTAGAAGGTTTTTCAAAATATATTCCAAGTATATCAATTGCTTCCATTTGTGGAGGAACTCCAATAAAACCGCAAATCGAAAGATTAAAAGAAGGAGCTCAGATTGTGGTAGCAACTCCAGGACGTTTAATAGATTTGATTCAGCGCAAAGCAATTGATTTAAAAACTACTGAATATTTGGTTTTAGACGAAGCAGACGAAATGATTGCCATTCTAAAAGAAGGTTTGGACGAGATTGTTGCCGAACTTCCTAAAAAACGTCGCACGCTTTTATTTTCAGCAACACTTCCAGGCGCTATCAAACAATTGATTCAGAATTATTTGAATAAAAATGTAGTGCAGCTAAGCGCCAATATGGAAACTGTTGGAAACGAAGGAATAGATCATGAATATATTGTGGTTGACCCAATTGAAAAATTAGAAGTCTTAATGCATTTCTTAAATTCAAGAGATGGAGAAAGAGGAATTATTTTCTGTAAAACGAAAGCTGCCGTAAATAAACTGGCTAAGAATCTGGCAATCAATAAATTTTCGTCTGGAGCACTTCATGGAAGTTTGACACAGGGAATTCGCGATAGAATAATGGAACAGTTTCGTGAAGGACATATTAATATTTTGGTTGCAACCGATTTAGCAGCAAGAGGAATAGATGTAAAGGAGATTTCGTATGTAATTAACTACCACTTACCTGACACTTACGAAAATTATGTACATCGAAGCGGAAGAACCGCAAGGGCAGGGGCAAAAGGACTTTCGTTAACTGTATTACAACAAGAAGAAGTTTTCGAAATTGCTGATTTTGAAAGAGAATTGGGAATTAAATTTTCTGAGTTTAAAAAACCAACCGCCGCTAGTCTTGAAGAAAATAATATGCTTTTATGGGCAAAACAAATCTTCAAAACAAAACCAAATCATGATCTTTCTGCCGATTTAAAAACAAAAGTGAAAACCGTTTTTCATCATTTAACGAAAGAAGAACTAATCGAAAAATTAATGGCGAGTTATGTCTTACAGAACAAAATCGATATAGTTGATAAAACAGTTAAAAAATTCAAAAAGTAAATAATATGACTTTTGTCATTGTTTATTAAAGTTGTACTTTTATAAGGAATTATTCTATAATCCTATTAATTACAACCTATATGAAAATAGTCATTATTGGAGGCGGATTTGCAGGAATCAATCTAGCAAAAGAGCTTGTAAATCAGCCTCAAATACAAGTAACCCTTGTAGACAAAAATAATTATAACTTTTTCCCACCACTTATATATCAAGTTGCTACGGCATTTTTAGAGCCTTCCAGCATCAGTTATCCATTTAGAAAATTTTTCGCAGGAAAAAAGAATCTAAGTTTTCGTTTAGGCGAATTATTATCTGTTTCTCCCGCTGAAAAGAAAATCACTTTAAGCAACGGAGAATTGGAATACGATTATCTTGTTTTTGCCACTGGAGCAGAAACGAGTTATTTTGGTATGGAAAACGTTATGAAAAATGCCATTCCGATGAAAACCTTAAATGATGCCATCGTAATGCGTAATACGCTGCTTAAGAACCTTGAAAAAGCTGCCATTTGTAAAGACATGCGCAAAAGACGTAAATTACTTACAATTGTAGTAGCAGGAGGGGGGCCGACAGGTGTGGAGGTTTCCGGTATGTTTGCCGAAATGCGAAAAAACATCCTTTTAAAAGAATATCCTGAATTAGATACTTCTGCAAGCAACGTTTATTTAGTTGATGGTGGCGATGCTTTATTAGCACCAATGAGCAAAGAATCTCAAAAAGATACTTTGGAAGCCTTAACTAAATTAGGAGTTGTTGTAAAATTAAATACCAAGGTAGTTGATTATGTTGATGATACTGTAATGTTTGAAAACGGAGAAACCATCAAAACCAAAAACTTAATTTGGGCGGCGGGAGTTTCGGCTAAAATTTTCGAAGGAATTCCAAAAGAAAGTTATGGCCGCGGAAGACGTATGGCAACAGATGAATTTAACAAAGTAAATGGCGTGGATCACATTTATGCAATTGGAGATACTGCCATTACAGCCGGAGATAAAAATTTCCCTGACGGACATCCGCAGGTTGCGCAAGTTGCAATCCAACAGGGATTAAATCTGGCTAAAAACTTTAAAGCAATGGTTACGAACAAACCACTTAAACCATTTGCTTACAACGATAAAGGATCAATGGCAATTATCGGAAAAGCAAAAGCTGTTGTGGATTTGCCAAGTCCAAAATGGCACTTTAAAGGTTTCTTTGCTTGGATTATTTGGTTGTTTATTCACTTAATTTCCTTGATCACTTATAGAAACAGATTAAATACTTTCTGGAATTGGATGGTGGCTTATTTTGCAAAAGATCAATCTCTTAGAATGATCATTAGACCAGATAAAAAAACTCAGAACTAAAAGAATAAGATTCCAAAGAATTGTAATGAAAACAAAAGCCGAAATTATTTGATTTCGGCTTTCTTGCTTATTGCAAAGCTTATTTGATTTAAAGTTTTTGGAATTTAAAAAATTGGAATTTCTACTTTTAATGAGCAATCATAACATCATCACTATCAGAAAGTATTACTTTATTTTTGATAAAACGTTTTCCAATATTAAGGACAATAAATGCTGTAATGGTTGTAGTCGTCATAATGGCAACCATTGGCGCAACAGAATCTTTCACAAAAACTCCAATTGCAAACGAAGCCAAAGCTCCTAATCCTAACTGAATAGCCCCCATTAATGCTGAAGCACTTCCCGTATTTTTAGCAAAAGGAGCAAGTGTTAATCCTGCAGTATTCGGATTTGAAATTCCTAAACAAGCTAAGAACAAAAACAACATTCCAATAGTTTCATACAATCCTAAAAGATTATTTAATGATAAAATTAAAAATATTATACTGATAACTGATTGTGAAATCAAAGCACCAAAAATCATCTGTTCACTAGAAAATCTCTTCAACAACATAGAATTCAATTGACTGGAACCAATAAAACTAACCGACATTAAGGCAAAAATCCATCCATAAGTTTTAGCATCCACTTTATAAATATCCATAAAAACAATCGGAGAAGCCGCTACATAAGAAAACAATCCCGAAAATGCGATTGCTCCCGTAAAAGCGTATGTATAAAATTGAGGCTCTCTTATAACTGAAAGAAAATTAGCAATAATCGGTTTTGGTTTTAATGAAATCGTAGTATCTGGTTTGTAAGTGTTAGGAAGTCCAATTTGTGACGCAGCTAAAATCACAATTCCCATACACATCAAAATAAAGAAGACTGCGTGCCAACCTAAATCCTCAGTAACATAACCACCAATTGTTGGCGCCAGCATTGGCGAAAGCCCGACTACAAGCATTAAAAGAGAAAAAACTTTCGGTATATCTTTTACAGGAAATAAATCACGAACCATTGCGACTGAAGCCACAGTTGCTGCACAACTTCCAATAGCTTGAATAAAACGAAGTAATATGAAGGCATCAATATCAGCAACATAAATACAGCCCAAGGACGCTAAAATATAAACCAATAATCCAATAAACAAAGGTTTTTTACGTCCAAAACGGTCTAATAAAGGTCCATAAAGCAACTGTCCGGCAGAAATTCCGATAAAATAACTAGATAAACTCATAGAAACTTTTGCTACAGTTGTGTTTAAATCTTTTGCAATTCCTGAGAAACCAGGCAGATACATATCAATTGAAAAAGGACCAAGAGCGGTTAAAGAACCTAAAATAAGGATCAGTTTAATATATTTTTTTGTTGTCATTTTCTTAAAAAAGGGCTTTTAATTTTCTGCAAAGGTAAAGATTTCGTACCTTGTTATATAACTTCCCGGAGTTTATAACAATAAATTAAAGTCATTACCATTATAATTTGGTATAACAACTTATTAATCTTTAAATTAAAAACTATGAGAAAGTACCTTTTACTAGTAGCAGTTTTATGCACATCAATTTCATTTGCCCAAACCATTACATCTAAGCAAGAAGATGCAAGTACGGCCCAGTACGAACTCTTAAAAAAAGTAAATCAGTATTATCCTGATATTACATTGAGTAAATCTGTTACTAATTTTTACGCCGACGGAAACATTATCGATTCACAACAAGACTTTGATTTAAGGGGAACTAAATTTTCAAGCTATAAATTAGGCATCGAACCGGACAACAAAAAAGTTAAATTTGATTATGTATCAAATGAAACCGGTCATGTACATGGTGACGTTACCATATTTAACGGAAATGCGTTGAGAACAACTTTTAACGAAAAAACAAATCAGATCGATGTTTCCTTAAATGGGAAATCAGTTTATTTGAAAAAATTATAATTTTGTTCAACTTCCAAAAAAGCATCACAATATAGTGATGCTTTTTTGGTTTATATTTGAGCCAAATTTTTAATAAAACCATTTACAATGAAAAAATTTCTTTTTATCGCATTTTTAATGTCTCTAAAATCTTTTTCTCAAGATCGATTTTCTGGAACCTGGACAAACCAAAAATGTAAAGACTGTAAAAAAGAATATTTTTTTACAATTACAGTTGCGCAATCTAATTATAAGATTTTTGGAACTGCCGAAGTTACAAGCGAACATAAAGAATTGAACTCGGGAATTCTTGAAATTTCTGGATATGTGTATCCGCACGGCGATAAAGCTCAAATAAAACTAAAAGATAAAGATGGAATTTCTTCAAGTGCAGTTTTACTAACAAATGAAGGAGTATTGCAATTCACAAAACGTGGTGGCGGTGATTTAGTTCCTAATGAAATGATTTTAACCAAATTATACTAACAACGTCTAAATTTAGACGTATTATTTTTGACCTATAATTTATAGTATGATTTGCAGTATGTCCAAGAAGATGTTAACAACTTTATTAACAGCATTTTTAACCCCTATTTTTGAAGAAATCTAATATATAAAAATTCGGAACATAAAAAAAGCCCCGTTTTATTGGGGCTTATTTATTGATTGAAGTTGTAAAATTATCCTTTTACTTCATTTATCAATTTACCATCGACAAAATATTGCATTAAAGAATTTGCACCTGACAAACGATACAAGGTTCGAACCGTCTTACCATCAAATATTCGAACATCACCATAAGTCAAAATATCATCATTTGATAAAAAGGTATAAGTTAAATGTCTTTTATCCATGATTGTAACATTGTAAAGTTTAAACTTACCGCTATTCGGATAAATTAATTCAGCAGATAGAAATTCGTTAACTTTCAAATTATTCTTATAATTGGCTTTAACTTCTTTAGAAATTAGAATGTCAGGATAAAATATATTTACTTGTTTTATCAAATCGTATTGGTCGATATTAATAGATTCTTTTTTCTCTAAAAAAATTTTCATATCTGAATCTTGAGCAAAAACAGGAATAGAAAGTATAATAAAAAGTAATAAAGTAATTTTTTTCATGTGGTTTTATTTGTGAGTTTATAATTACTAAAGATTTTCAAATATAATGCCAATAATTTTAATTTCACTTTGTCAATTGCTATAAAAGAATAAATAATTATACCTTTAAAAAATTTATAGACACAAATTAATTTAAACTAAAAAATATGGCTTTAAGTGAAGAAGAGCAAGTTTTAATTCAAATTGTTAACTATCATAAAAAATTTAGAGAGAATTTTTTACAAGATGATGAAGAATTAAGATTTACATTATCGGACAACTACGATGATTTAGACGATAATTACGTTAGCGTTAACACTCCATATGATGCATCTATAATAATGGGAACAGTTAGAGATTATTGTGCATATATAGATAACAAATATCATTTAAAAGACAATAAAAAGTATAAGGATCATTACAAGTCAAATTTTCACATACAATTAGTCAATATAAAACCATTGGGATTTCTAAACATTAATATGCTTTATGAAGACGATGACTATCTTGAAAAAAATAATTTATCAAATCTTTTCAAAACAGAATTAAAATTCACATTTGTTTCAAGTATAATAAACGAAAGAAAAATAAATTTAGTCCCAACAAATGAATTCACTAAAAAAACAGACATTTATATCCAAGTAAAAGATAGATTTGAAGCATATACAAAAATGCAAAGGATTGTCGAATATTTAAGAGGAGTAGACAATAATTATTATTTCAAAGATGAAAGAAATACATCTGAAAAAGGAGGGTTTTTATATGTAGAAGTTGTAAAAGTAAAAACCATAACAATATTAGACTAAAAAAAAGCCTTTGTAAATTAATACAAAGGCTTATCTATTATATAATCATTAGAATATTGTCGAGAAATATAATTACCAGTTTTTCGATTGTAAATATTAATGTAGTGATAATCAAATCCGACATTTTTACACCAGTTATGTAGATAATATATTGATTTGCAAAACTCAACTTTTATAGGTCTTATACTTTTATCTTTATTAAAGATTGTACAGCTGTAAGGCGTTGGAGTAGTATTAGCCATAAATATTTGTGATTTGTATCTCTACTTCATGCATGAGATTTTTAATTTTAAAACCTCCGTTCACACAAACAAATGTTGAGATATCGAATTCTCCTTTTTTAATAATACTCGTGCCAACTTCGATATAATTCACATAAAACCAAAATTCATTAGTTCTAATATCTGTAAATATAAAAACGCTAAGACCATAAGGATAAGGTTTAGTTGTTGTCATTTTTACATAATAATCTCCAAACTGAACAATACTACCATTGTTCTGAACTGGAAAAGACGTAACTAAATCATAACCACTTCTAATATAGTTTGGATTTTCACCCTGAAATTCTAAGTTATCGATATGAGTACCATTTCTATAAGTATCATAAAATGCCGTATAGAATTTATTATCCGATTGAATTGTACCAAGTTTTAGCAAAGAATAAACCCTAGTATCGTAAGCATAACCTGAACCCTGAGAAAATCTACCATCTAAGCGAAATTGAGGTAATTTATACTCTTTTAAATATCTTAATGGCTTCTTTTGAAAATCACTAAAATTTGAAATCTGCACACTCGAACCAGTAGAGTAAGGAACTCCAAGAAATATTTCTGTAAAAGCAGTTGCAAAATGATTTTCGGGAATAACATTTAAATCGACGTTACCTAAATCATTAATAACTGACAACATAGCCAAACTATCGTAATTATTAAAATATACGCCGTTTACACGTTTATTGTCAATAAAAAGCGACAATATGAAAAACGGTGTTTGAATATCTTTTACAGCGTAACCCTGTTCATCATAATACGGAATTTCCTTTACTTTTACCGCGTATGTATCATCAATATATTGTATATAATTCATGTCGTTTTAATTGAATAAAGGAACTTTTTTTAAGTCCGAGGTTGATAAATATTTTTTTAAATCAGCCTTTAAATCACGGCGTGTAACAACATAATAACAGCCAATTACTAAAGGAACAGTTGTAACTTGCTTCACTTTCAATAACTCGTTAATAGTCTCTCTTTCATTTTCGAAATTAGACATTGGTTCAGTTATCCAAGTATACCAAGGAGAATCTTTCGTTTGCTTATTTGTTCCTAACCATACCGCCAAAGATTCTGCTATGTCATGAACTTCTTTACGAGGTGTAATTTTGTTCAATTCAATTTCTTTTGTCATTGGGTTAGAAACTGCAATTCTTAAATCTTTTTCCGCATCTTCCAAAGCTTTTTCCTCAGCATCTTGCGTGAATTTAGCATACCATTTTTTTAATAATGGATAACACACAATGATACCAACAACCAAAAGCCAGTATTTTTGCAGAAAATCAAAGAGCCAAACAGTATTGGCTTGGCTCTTCGTTCTATTCATTATCTCTCTTTGAGCCATAATTATTTTTTCTTAAATAATTTATAAGCTAAGAATCCCGCTAAAGCCACTAATACAACATTTGCAATAGTTTTATTGTTTGCGTAAAAAAGTTTGATTTTATCTAACATCTTGTTTAAATTTTGAATTAATAATTTTTATCGTTTTGGGCGTTTGTTTAGACTGTAACGCTGTAAACAGTATAAAAAAAAAGTAGTACGGGAATAATCAAATAATTGAACTTGAATTTCTTCTTAGCCGTTACGGTAACGCTTGCAAGATTGTAATCTCCCATAATGTCAATCGCATCTTGAATGTCTGAATCGTAAATTAAATTGTGATCGGGTGCGCATTCATGTTTAATAATCGCACGTGCAATAACTAAGTAAAATTTTGCATCAACAATTTTAATTGTTTGGTCAGGGTCTAAACCGACAGCTTTAGAGATAACCTCAATATACTTTTGCGTATCATTTTCAAATGGCGGGGCATATTCAGTTATAAGCTTTCTTACGGTATTTTTACCTTTATCAATATCATTTGTCAAATCTCGCAACATGGCACGAATACCATATTTTACTTCTGTAAACTGTTCAAAATGTTTATCTGTATTTTGAGCATTTGGTATTTTTCCCTGCCATGCTATATTTGTCAAAACCAAGTTACCCGGATTGTTATTTCGAATACCTCGTGTTAATTCTTTTCTACCTAAATAACTACTCATTTTCTTCGATAGTTAAAGGTTTGGCAGGCGCTTGAGGTTCATCTTTTCCGAAATCAAGCTTGCTTAATTCATCAGATACAACCTGAATACCTTTTAAAATAGCAGTAACAACCGCACCATATTTTACGATAATACCAATTATCGAAACAATTCCTTTCAAATTTTTCATGACTTATTTTGTTTTAATTGTTTTCTTTTTTCTAAATGCTCTTTGAGTAAATCGACCCCCTCGTGAAGTATAAGAGGGAGGAACTTTAATATGAACCTAAACATTAGTTCGAGCGAATAAATGTACCTGCATAACCTCCGTTTTTCGCACGTGGATTAATTACAAACGCCATACTGTCAATTACGACTTTACCGCCGTTTTTCTGCATTGTACCCCAGTGAAATGATTGAACACCAGTTTTAGTGTTTGTAAAAGTGCATGCAACAGAACCAAACCAACCTTTTTCAGAAAGATTTGATTTATTGGTAGTCACACATTTAATTGCAATCAATTCTCCTTTAGACAATCTCCAACCAGTTGTTAAATGCTGTTCAACACCTTTATTAGGCCCCGTAACAGGCATGTAAGTAGTGTACTTTGCACCTGAATGCTTTACCTTTTGTTGGTTATTGTTATTATTGTTGTAATTCTGATTATTAGAATTTTTTCTATTTTGTGCCATTACTTTATAATGTGTTTAATTAATAATATGATTTCAGCCAGTTTTTTTACTATGATTACTGCCGAATCTATCAGAAATACAATAAGATAGATTCGATAGTAATTTTTCGGCTTGCTATCTTTTTCTAGCAACTCTTCTTCCTGAATTATTGCGGTCACGTCTTAAAAACCAAATCAATGCAATAAGACCAGCGACAGCACCTAAAACAATTTTCCAGTTTCTTTGAAACCAAACCTTAATAGTTGAACTTACGACAGTAGCACCAACCTGACCCGAACCCTGAACAAAACCAGTACTTAAACCGTCATTAATTCCAGTTGTTACGGCTTTTGCGAAAATCTGAGAACCTGCATTTGCTACAGCACCAACCGCTTGACTTGCGGTATTTAAAGCCATTTGTTTGTTGTATTCTTCCTCAGCCTGTTTATTTGCTTTTTTTGCTTCGTGAGCATCTTGCAAATTCTGCGATATATTTTGAACAGTTCCACCAACGAAAGGAATAGCACCCATAATAGGAGTAGCGACCTTTACCAAATTTTTGAACGAAACGTTTTTCTTAATCGCTGTTCCAATTTTTTTGAAAAATCCCATAGCTTACACAGTTTTTAAACATCTTACGACGAAATTAATAATTGAGCCTTGCGACTTATTGATTTCAATACCAACCACCGCCACTAAAGGCAAGGTTAATCTATCCGTTAAGCCTTGTAAAACTTTTCCATCTGCAAGAACAGCTTGGATAGGGTCAATATCACGGCTTAATGTTTGAAGTTCAAAAGGAAGGTATTTAACTACCTGACCATTTGAGTACTGATAAGACAAATCGCTTACTGAATCGTCAACAGTCATAACAGCCAAATCAAATCCCTGAACATCAATTTTTTTGTTGAACTCCTCAGAAGCAACAGATTTTTGTTCAAAAAAGAATAAATTATTTGTTTGCTGTGGCTCTTCGATTCCGTGTAAATCGTAGCGTTTACCTGCAATTAAATCTTCAAGAGTAATTTTAATACTCTCTTTATCTGCAAGATAAATTGAACCTTCGTCTGCTAATTCACACAATGCAATCAAAGCATTATCTTCATCAGACTGTGTATTTTCAGTTCCGTAGGTACTTGCTAAAATGAAATCTTTAAGCAAAACTTTATTTGCTAAAATGACATTCGAGCCGTTTCCACGTTCAATGTAAATACTAATTTTTTCAGTAGTTAAGCCTGATAATGGCAGATCACTTGAAAGAATTAAAGCACCGATTGCTTTTGTTACTTGAAGTTCTGGCGATTTTGTAACGCCTGTAATAGTTGCAATTTTCATTTGTTATAAATTTTATTTGTTTAAATTTCTTTCACAAAGGTTATTGCAACTATTATTTGACGTTCCCTAAAATTCCCTATAATTCCACAATTTTCCCTAATTTTCCCTATAATATGCCGTACTTAATTAGGTCTTGTACAGTTAAATAACTCCTTTTTAATTCTAAGGAATCGAGTATAACTTGATACTCTTTGCAAGCAGTTTTATAACTTAATTCAAGAATATGCATTAACTGGGTTTTAGTTACTTTTTGGCTTGTATTCTGTGTTTTCATGGCTTATAAAAATAAAAGTTGATGTTCGTGGAATAATTCAGAATCAAAATCATTTACTAATTTTTCCTTTGTTCTAAATTCGTGCAGATAGAAATGTAATTTGTTTTGAAACCAAACTAAAAGTTGGTTTTCAGTAGTCATGTCCATATCTTGAAGTAAAAGATTTAGAGCGACGATATAAGATATATCCTGATTGTTTGCGTAATATTCTCTAAATAGTGATTTTGCAAGACGTTTTTTAATTGTTGTCGAAGAAAGAACAACCTTTTTTAAACGCTTGATTATAGGATTGAATTTGGTAATTTGGGACTGTAAAAAATCAAAATCAAAAAGAGTAATAAGCTTTTCTTTATTGATTTGACTTTTGCCAGTATTCTCACGCAGTTCAAAAAAACCTTTATTTGCGATTTTCAATAACTCATAAAGATTTGCTTTATCAAAAACACCCCAAGTCATTGCCTGACTGATATTTACATTTCCTTTTGAATGTTCGTTAAGACCTCTAAAAAACGCTGAGTTTAACTGATATTCAAAACGCCAAACATTGTCGTTTTTCAAACCATTATTTGCATAATATTCATTTATGTATGGCTTTTCGGTAAGCTGTAAAGACAGCGTTTTGTTATAGCATCGTATTATTTTATCAGATGTTCTTTTCCCAATTTGGAAGCCGTTAAGTATTGATTTTCCTTTGTAGGTTTCAAAATAGCTTTGTAAATTTTTTGGACGCCCCGAAATAAGGTAGTTACCTGCAACCACATTACTATATAAATTACGGTAAGAATTGTTGATATCAGACTTATCAAGGCATATATCCAGTCTATTAATAGACTTAAATAAGTAGTTCGTTTCATCGCAAAAAGCATTTATGACACCTTTCAAAGCGTCGTTAGATAATGTGTAAAATAGATTGTTTTCAAATTGAAGCTGAGCAAATTGTTCGCTCATAATTGCTGAACGTGGTCTTGCTGTATAAATACCGATTTTTAAATTCTCATAATACAAGTCTGCTCTTAGCTCAAAAATCTTAGTTCCATATTCGTAGGGTTTTAAGCGAAACTTTGAATGTTCGGGAAATTCTCCAAACGGTTGACCCTCTAAATTGATAATTAAGTAGTCTATATTTATAAGAGTAGGTTTTAAATTATTGTTTTTGAATTTAGTTTGGGCTTGATGCCTTTCTTTATATGAAATCATTGTTTTTAGTAGGTTTTGAGTGAGTTAGTTGCCGTTATACCCTACGGCAACTATTGAAAAATCGAAAGGGGAGTAGCAAAAAATTAATTTTCCGAATCTTGCCAAAGTGAATAATGATTTTTTGGTAAATCATTTATCGTAAATTCTTTCTTTGAGATTGCTTCAGTTATTTTCTTTTCAACTTCAAAAAATTTCTGCTTATAATTTGAAATCTGAGAATTAAAAAAAACATTAATCTGCTGACCAATTTGTTTAATTTCTCTAATCGTAAAATCATGCTGATGTTTTAAGCCAAGTAAATCGACAGTCTCTACAGGATTTTTTGAATATTCATTTAAATCATGATTTAATCCAGCTAATTCCAAAAGCAAATTTTCTCGTTTTTGGATTAAAAGTAAAATTGTTGACATATATTAAGGTATTAGAAGATTATGTTTAAGAAGTTTTGAAATCAGCGTTTTCTGAGAATTGCAGTAAAAAATAAATTCGTGAACACAAAAAGATTGAGTTACTATAAAGCAATCCGTACAAACTCGAATTGTAATTCCTATATTTGAACCACGGATTCTTAGGAATAATGTTTTGAACTTTAAATGTGAGGTTTTGCAAAATGGACGCATTTTTTTCAAAAATGTTTTTGCATTGAAATTTGTGTGACGCATCTTGTTTAATTCTACAAGTAATAGCGTGTAATTCTCTAAAGAGGAACGTTTTAAAGCCATTGGTTAATGTTAATTAGTTACATCACAAATGAACTATAATTTATATTATGTAAAATAGAAAATTTAAGTTTTTTATACTCGTCACATCACTATATTTTAATATTCAACTATCTAATCACTCTACCTTCTATGTCCTACAAATTCAATTCATGAGAATTCAATATTTGAAAATTGGATTTAAAAATTTCATTTTAGAACATTCTCAGAAAATCTCGATTCAGCTTAGTTGGCAGATTGTCTAGATAATTTTAAAACAAAAATTTAACGCATCTAGGAGAATTCAATATTTCAGAAAAATTAAAATAAATTCGTTTTTAAGCGATTCTCAGGGATTTGATTTTTTTAAGCAGTTTTATTAATATTCAGATAAAAAATGATTTTAAGAAATTCTGAGAAATTTGGTTTCTAGAATTTACTTGAGAACTATTAAATCAATTATTCAGAATAGCATATTTGAAAAAAAATAGAATAAATTCTATTTTATTCAATTCTCATAAATCGTATTCTTTGAATATATTTTAATGCAAAAGATTGGAAGTTTTCTAATCCAAAAAAAACCTTTTAACGCCTTATTATCAGTAATTCTTAACATTTCTTTAAAATATACTAGATTCTCATCAAGATGCTTTCATTGTAAGAGTTTATTTTAGTATTTTTACATTAGATACTTTAAAATTTTATCAAAAACGTATGAATACAGTTGCTGAGCATATTGCTGATTTTTTGAAGGAATACAAACCTTTTGATAATTTAACTTTTCAGGAATTATCGGATATTGCTACCAATATCCGTGTTATTAACTTAGAAAAACATGCGGTCTTATTTCAAAATAATGATCCGCTTCATGATAGTTTTTATGTAGTAGCTTCTGGTGTAATCAATCTTACAACCATTGCTGACGCTGAGGAAACTATTATAAACAAATGCCATGAAGGTGATATTTTTGGTTTGCGCCCGTTTTTTGCCAAAAATAATTATATGATGACAGCTAAAGCACGCGAAGAAAGTATTATTTATGCTATTCCAATCGCTGTATTTAGACCTTTTGTCGCTAATAATTCAGATGTTTTAAACTTCTTATTAGAGAGTTTTGCTGTAAATTCACGTCATACAAAAGACAGCGTAAATTCTAATGGTAAACTAATTTCTGATGTAGATTATATTGATCAGCAATCAGAAATGCAATACATTCAATCACTTAACTATAATAATTCTCCGTTAACAACTCAGGCTAGCCATATTGTAAAAGATGTTGCTATTTTGATGACCGAATCTATGGTGGATAATATTATAATCTGCGAAAAAAATCATCCAATTGGTATTGTAACCAATGCTGATTTGTCTTCAAAGATTGCAACGGGACGCTATCCTATTACCGAGACTATTGACAAAATCATGTCTTCCCCAGTTGTAACTGTCCTTGAAAATGTTTCTTTAGCAGAGGCTCAATTGTTAATGTTAAAACATAATGTAACCCACTTATGTGTTACAAAAGACGGTACAAGTAAATCTGTAGTAAAAGGAATCATTTCTGAACACGATCTTATTGTAGCTCAGGCTAGTAATCCAGGTGTTTTAATTAAAGAAATCAAGCGTTCTCAGCTTCCAAAAGATTTAAAACAGATTCGTGATCGTTTGTCAGATTTGATTCAGAATTCAATTCAAAAAAATATCCCGATTTCGCATGTTAGTAATATTGCAAGCGAAATCAACCTAGCTATTATCAAACGTGCCGTAGAGCTTTCAATTTTGGATTTAGGCTCCCCTCCTGCACGCTTTGCATGGTTAAGTATTGGTAGTCAAGGGCGTAAAGAACAACTTTTATTAACAGATCAGGATAGTATTTTGATTTTTGAAGATGTTACACCTGAAAAATATAGAGAAGTAAAAGATTATTTCTTAAGATTAGCTAAAAGAACTACTTCTATCTTAGAAAAAGTAGGCTACGAATATTGTCCAAACGGCCATATGGGAAGTAATATGCTCTGGTGCAAATCATTGAGTGACTGGACAAAGCAATACAACAGCTGGATGAATACTCCAGGTGAAAACAGCAACGATCTAAGCAGTATTTTCTTTGATTATGAAATTGTTTTTGGTGAAGCAAAAATCGAAGAAGCAATCGAAAATGTAATTTTCAAAAATGCTGTTAACAATACTTTATTCTTTGACTTTTTGGGAAATGATGCTTTAAAGAGAAACTCTCCTTTAAGCTTCTTTAAAAAATTCATTATCGAAGAAGAAGGGCCGCACAAAGGAAAATTTGATATAAAAACTCGCGCGCTAATGCCTTTGATAGATGGCGCACGTTTATTAATTTTGAATGCAAACATTAAAGGAATACAAAACACCTATTTAAGATTCAAGCAGTTAGCAATAACAGATTCTAAAAATGCTGAAATTTATTTAAGCTGTGCTGAGGCTTTTCTAACACTTTCTAAATTTAGAACTGTTGAGGGATTAAAAAATGACGACTCTGGTCAATATATTAATTTAAGAGAAATGTCTAAAACAGATAAGGAGAAACTAAAAAATGCTTTAGCCCCAATGAAAGACCTCGAGGAACTAATTAAGAGTAAATTTCAATTGACACAATTCTCATAAAATATGCTAGACTGGCTTAAAAATATAAATAAAGACTATCCAGAATTCTGGAAGGATTATTTAACTAAATTCGAAAGTAAACCAAATAAGTTTGTTGTTTTATCAACAGAAACTTCTGGTTTAAATCCGGATAAAGATGTTATTTTATCACTTGGCGCGTTTTCTGTGATTGATAACAGTATCGTTATAAAAGAAAGTTTTGAAACTGTATTACTTCAATACAAATATCTTCAAGATAACGGACTTTCTAACGAATTTATCATTGAAAGTAAAATGATGAAAATGCCAGAGCCAGATGCTTTAGAAGCTTTGGTGAATTTTATTGGAAATTCAATTCTAGTTGGTCATCATATTAATTTTGATGTTGAAATGCTGAATGCCGCTTTAGAAAGACTAGATTGCGGTCGTTTGAAAAATGAAGCATTAGATGTCGATGTGATGTATAGAAAACTTACCGATATAAATGACAAACAGTTTTCTCTAGATGATTTATGTGAAATTTATAAAATTCCAAAAAGCGACAGAAACTCTTCTTCTGAGGATGCGTATCGAATTGGTCTATTATTTTTAAAATTAAAATCAAGATTGGGAATTAAATAAGAAGACTATTAATTTCATAATTATTACAATCAAAAAAAAGCCTCTTAATCACCTTAAGAGGCTTTTTAGTATGAAAAACAAAAACTCTTTTTAGACAAAATACATTTTCTTCATCAAATTTAATTGCAGAAAAACGTATTCTATCATTTTTTATCTTATAAGGAATCTTTTTCTCTTCTTTTCTGCATAAATTTGATGAATCATACATGATCTAAATAACTAAAATTAGTATGCAAACATAAACCATTTTTAAAGTCAAAATTTATGAAAAAGTTTTTACTTATATTACCATTACTATTTTTAGCTTCAGGAGTTTTTGCACAAAATCAAGAGCCTTCATCTCAGCGTATTGTAGGAAACTGGTATTCTAACACAAATCGAACTACAAAATGGTTTTTCACTCAGGATGGAAAAGTTTACAATTACGTTAATAACATCATGAAAGTGATGTACAAGTATAGTATCTCACACAGTTGTCAAAACTATTCAGATAATACTGCCGAATTTATAACCTTAAGAGATAAAGATGGAGATGAATTCTGTTTCAGAATAAACGGAATAAATGAGAATAAAAATGGTATTCTATCACTTACAAACCTAAACAACATGCAAACGCTTCTTTTTGTAAACGATGAAAATTCAAAAACAATACAATAAAAAGTATTTGAATTTAGAACCGTAAATAAAAAATGCCTCTTAAAATTTAAGAGGCATCTTTTTATTTATCAATCTGAGTTGTTAAACTCTTTCTTTCATAATTTGTTCCACAACTTCTGGATTTAATAAAGTTGAAGTATCTCCAAAATTAGAAAAATCTCCTTCTGCTATTTTGCGCAAAATTCTACGCATAATTTTACCTGAACGTGTTTTTGGCAATCCTGAAACGAACTGAATTTTATCCAATTTTGCGATTGGTCCAATGTGATCAGCAATATATTGATTGATCTCTTTAGATAAGTTTTCTTTATTTCTAACTTCTCCTGTTTCTTTCAAAATAACGTATCCGTAAAGAGCATTTCCTTTAATGTCATGAGGGAATCCAACAATTGCTGATTCAGCTACAGCTGGATGTTCGTTGATAGCATCTTCAATTGGAGCAGTTCCTAGATTGTGTCCAGAAACAATTACAACGTCATCTACTCTACCTGTAATTCTATAGTAACCAACTTCATCTCTTAAAGCTCCGTCACCTGTAAAATATTTTCCAGGAAAAGCAGAGAAATAAGTTTCTTTGTAACGATCGTGATTACCCCAAATTGTCCTAGCAATTCCAGGCCAAGGAAATTTAACACATAAACTTCCCACTACTTGGTTCCCCTCAATTTCATTGCGTTTTTCATCCATCAAAACTGGCTGAATTCCAGGTAATGGTAATGTAGCGTAAGTTGGTTTTGTTGGCGTAACAAAAGCAATTGGAGAAATCATAATTCCTCCTGTTTCAGTCTGCCACCAAGTATCTACAACAGGGCATCGTTTATCTCCAACGTGGTCATTAAACCAGTGCCAAGCTTCTTCGTTGATTGGCTCTCCAACAGATCCGATCACTTTAAGCGATTTCAGTGGATATTTTTGAATATAATCTAAACTCTCTTTTGCTAAAGAACGAATTGCCGTTGGTGCTGTATAAAATTGTGTAATTTTATGTTTTTCGATAATATCCCAGAAACGGCTGAAATCTGGATAAGATGGAACTCCTTCAAAAATTACAGTAGTCGCACCATTTAACAATGGTCCATACAATATATAAGAATGTCCTGTAATCCATCCGATATCTGCTGTACACCAGAAAATATCATTTTCTTCGTAACTGAAAACATTTTTAAAAGTATAGGCTGTGTATACCATGTAACCAGCTGTAGTGTGCACCATTCCTTTTGGTTTCCCTGTTGATCCTGATGTATATAGAATAAACAAAGGATCTTCGGCATCCATAATTTCAGCAACACTGTTATCAAGAGCGGCGTCTAATAATGGCTGTAACCAAATGTCACGGCCTTCTTTCATTTTTACATCAGTATTCGTTCTTTTAGCAACTAATACTTTTGTTACTGACGGACAAGTTTCAAGAGCTTCATCCACAATTCCTTTTAAGTCAATTGTTTTATTTCCTCTGTAACCTCCGTCAGATGTAATAACCATTTTACATTCACAGTCATTAATTCTGGCAGAAACGGCAGAAGCAGAAAATCCAGCAAAAACAACAGAATGTATAGCTCCAATTCTAGCACAAGCTAATACAGAAACAGCTAATTCAGGAATCATTGGCAGATAAATACAAACTCTATCTCCTTTACGAACTCCTTGTTCGCGAAGAACATTGGCCATTTTTGATACTCTCTCGTATAGTTCGTTGTATGTTATATGTAAAGCTTCTTCAGAAGGATCATTAGGTTCAAAAATAATTGCCGTTTTATCTCCTCTTTTGCTTAAATGTCTGTCAATACAGTTTTTGGTAATGTTAACTTTAGCTTCTGTAAACCACTTTACTTCAGCCTCAGCCATATTAAAATCAACTACTTTTTCCCATTGTTGATACCATGTGAAATTTTCTTCAGCTATTTTTCCCCAAAATTTTCTTGGCTCTCTTATTGACTTATTGTAATGCTTGAAATATTGTTCTAAATTTTCAATTTTGTAATAGCTCATCTTTGTTGTTGATTTTTTTTATAAATGTATTAAATCTGAATGTATTCTTAAAACAATTTAATTCATAAATTTTACCAAAAAAAAACATTTCTTTAATAAAATATGACAATTATTTGCATTTGAATTAAAATTTTATTTTTTAAACCAAAATAGAAAGGCAAAAAAAGGCATAATAAATAGATATTACGCCTTTTTTAATTTAACAAATTTCAATAACAATTAATCTTGTAAACTGCTTTACAATACTTTTCTCTACTTTGAAAATAGCAGCATCATTATTAATTAAAACAGAAATTTCAACAAGTATATTCTGCCAAATATACCCCAATAATAAGGGATTAGCTTCACTTAACTTACTTCAGAAGAAGTTAAGTGAATGCAATATGCATCTATATCCATTCTCTTTAATAAGTGCTTACTAATTCAAAATATTATAAATCATTGATACAGTGCAAATCCTGTGGAATTAAATTCCTTAGGAATTCCCTAACTCTTAATTATCCAATTTTTTTCATCGCAGTCATAGATTCTCTCAACCACGCTCCTACTTCTTCAATAGGATGCTGACGAATTTCTCTATTTACAGCAATTAAAACAGCATTATCTACTCCATTTGAAGTTGAAAATGGTTTTCCTATGATGTTAGTTTCTACTTTTTTCATGAATTCAGTCAATAATGGCTTACATGCATGATCAAATAAATAACATCCGTATTCTGCAGTATCAGAAATTACACGGTTCATTTCGAACAATTTCTTTCTCGCAATTGTATTTGCAATTAATGGTAATTCGTGTAATGACTCATAGTAAGCAGATTCTTCGATGATACCAGCTTCTGTCATAGTTTCGAAAGCTAATTCAACACCAGCTTTTACCATAGCAATCATCAATACTCCATTATCAAAATATTCTTGTTCAGAAATTGGAGCTTCTTGTGGAGCTGTTTTTTCGAAGTTAGTTTCTCCTGTTGCAGCTCTCCATTTTAATAAGTTAACATCGTCATTAGCCCAGTCAATCATCATAGTTCTAGAGAACTCTCCAGAAATGATATCGTCTTGGTGTTTTTGGAATAATGGACGCATGATATCTTTTAATTCTTCAGCTAATTCATAAGCCTCAATCTTTGAAGGATTATTTAAACGATCCATCATGTTTGTAATACCTCCGTGTTTCAAAGCTTCAGTGATAGTTTCCCATCCGTACTGAATTAATTTTGAAGCATAAGCAGCATCGATTCCTTTTTCAATCATTTTATCGAAACATAAGATAGATCCTGTTTGAAGTAGACCACAAAGAATAGTCTGCTCTCCCATTAAATCTGATTTTACTTCAGCTACGAAAGATGATCTTAAAACTCCTGCTCTGTGCCCTCCAGTTGCTACTGCGTAAGCTTTTGCCTGGTCTAAACCAAATCCGTTTGGATCATTTTCTGGGTGAACAGCAATAAGAGTTGGAACTCCAAAACCTCTTTTGTATTCTTCACGTACCTCAGAACCTGGACATTTAGGCGCACACATAATTACAGTGATGTCTTTACGAATCTGCATTCCTTCTTCTACAATGTTGAATCCGTGAGAATAAGCCAAAGTAGAATCTTTTTTCATTAATGGCATAATAGCAGTTACCACAGCTGTATGCTGTTTGTCTGGTGTAAGATTACAAACTAAGTCTGCAGTTGGAATCAATTCTTCGTAAGTTCCTACAGTGAAACCATTTTCAGAAGCATTTTTAAAAGAAGCTCTTTTTTCAGCAATTGCATCTGCACGTAATGCATAAGAAATATCTAAACCAGAATCTCTCATGTTTAATCCTTGATTCAAACCTTGTGCTCCACAACCCACAATTACAACTTTTTTTCCAGCTAATGCTGCAATTCCGTCTGCAAATTCTGATTGCTCCATAAATTCGCAAACCCCTAATTGTTCTAATTGTAATCTAAGTGGTAATGTATTGAAATAATTTGCCATTTTTGTTTTAATATTTAATGAAATGAAATTTTATAATTGATTAATTTATAGCTAATAATAATTTTATTTGAACGATTCTAACAAACTTGAAATTTCCATTTTTTGTTTAGAAACCGAAATTCTTCCTGAACGTACAAACTGCATAATTCCGTATGGTTTGAATTTTGCATATAGTTCTTCAATTTCAGAACGTCTTCCTGATTTTGAAATCACAAAGAAATCACGAGAAACCGTTACAATTGTCGCCTGACTTTCTTTAATGATATTCTGAATTTGTTTCTCGTCAAACAACAAACTTGAAGCAATTTTAAATAAAGCATTTTCTAAGAAAATAGTTTCTTCATCTGTATGATAAAATGCTTTTATTACTTCAATTTGTTTTTCAATCTGTCCCACAATATTCTGAACCCATTTCTCAGTAGTATTCACTACAATGATAAATCTAGAAACATTCTCAATTTCTGATTCAGAAACATTTAGACTTAATATGTTAATGTGACGCTTTAAGAATATTCCAGATATTCTGTTCAACAATCCCACGTTATTTTCTGAGTATACCGATATGGTAAATGTTTTATCTTCCATGTAATTTTTGTTTAAAGTTTTTTCTGTTTCAGGTTTAGCTTGAAACTTTTAACCTGAAACCTGAAACTTTTTTCTTTAGCTTAATCTAATTTCTGAAACACATGCTCCTGTTGGAATCATAGGGAAAACATTGTTTTCCTTTTCTACCATGACTTCTAAGAAGTAAGAATCTTTTGAAGCGAGCATTTCTGCAACTGCTTCGTCTAAATCTTCACGTTGTGTTACTTTTTTAGATTTAATATGGTATCCTTCTGCTATCGCAACAAAATTTGGATTGATCATTTTTGTTGAAGCATATCGGTTGTCAAAGAACAATTCCTGCCATTGACGTACCATTCCTAAAAATTCATTATTTAAAATAACAATCTTCACTGGAACCTGAGTTTGGAAAATCGTACCCAGTTCCTGAATTGTCATTTGGAAGCCTCCATCACCAATAATCGCTACTACTTCGCGTTCTGGTTTACCCATTTTTGCTCCAATTGCAGCTGGTAAAGCAAATCCCATTGTTCCTAATCCACCAGAAGTGATATTACTTTTGGTTGAATTGAATTTTGCATAACGACAGGCAAACATTTGATGCTGACCTACATCAGTAACAATAATTGCATCACCTTTTGAGTGCTTGTTAATCATTTCGACAGTTTCTCCCATCGAAATTCCTTTACCATTTGATGGATTCAATTCTTCTTTAATAACAGAATTAAACTCAACCTCTTTTAATGCTTTGAATTCATTATGCCATAATTCATGTGACTTAGCATCAATTAATGGCAATAAAGCTGCTAGAGATTCTTTTACATCACCTAAAACAGCGATTTCTGTTTTAACGTTTTTATCGATTTCAGCTGGATCAATTTCGAAATGAACCACCTTTGCCTGTTTTGCATAAGTATTAAGATTCCCCGTAACACGGTCGTCAAAACGCATTCCGAAAGCGATTAAAACATCGCATTCATTAGTTAATAAGTTTGGTGCATAATTCCCATGCATTCCAAGCATACCAACATTTAATGGATGATCTGTCGGTAAAGCAGATAAACCTAAAATGGTCCATGCTGCAGGAATTCCAGATTTTTCAACCAAAGCTTTGAATTCAGCTTCAGCTTGACCTAAAATAATTCCCTGTCCAAAAACAATAAGCGGTTTTTTAGCACTGTTAATTAAAGCTGCGGCTTCGGCAACTTTATCTAAATTTAATTTTGGAACTGGAGTATAACTTCTGATTCCAGTACATTTTTCATAACTAAATTCAAACTCATCAAACTGAGCATTTTTAGTAATATCTACCAATACTGGACCTGGACGGCCAGAACGAGCAATATAAAAGGC
This sequence comes from Flavobacterium panacagri, assembly GCF_030378165.1. Classification (NCBI taxonomy): domain Bacteria; kingdom Pseudomonadati; phylum Bacteroidota; class Flavobacteriia; order Flavobacteriales; family Flavobacteriaceae; genus Flavobacterium; species Flavobacterium panacagri. The sequence goes on along the minus strand of NZ_CP119766.1, from coordinate 4,066,101 downwards.
TTTCGCCATAATTTCTGGAATCTGAGAAGCTTCAGTTACTTGGAAATTCCATTTTGTTACTGGTGTTGAAATTCCGATAATATCCGTTTCCTGAAATGCATCAGAACCTAATAAATGTCTTCCAACTTGTCCTGTAATACAAACCATTGGAGTTGAGTCGATTTGCGCATCAGCAATACCTGTAACTAAATTAGTTGCTCCTGGTCCTGAAGTAGCAATCGCCACCCCTACTTTTCCTGTAGCTCTGGCATAACCTTGAGCAGCATGTGTTGCACCTTGTTCGTGACGCACTAAAACGTGGTGTAACTGATCTTGAAATTTATATAATTCATCGTAAACCGGCATTATGGCACCACCTGGATAACCATAAATCAAATCTACACCTTCTTCTAACAAACATCTTATAACGGCTTCTGCCCCTGATATTTTCATAGTATATAGTTTTTCAAAAATCAAACTTCAATTTCAATGTCAAAAATCAATTTTAAATTTTAATTGATGTTGAAATTTGCTTTTTGATATTGTTATTTTAAAATTAATTATCGGTTACACAGCCAGTTGAAGCACTAGAAACCGATCTTGCATATTTAAGTAAAACTCCTCTTTGCACTTTTAAAGGCGGCTGAACCCAGCTTGCTTTTCTTGCTGCAAATTCTTCTTCAGATATTTTCAGGTCAATCGTATTTTTTATAGCATCGATAGCGATTATATCCCCATCTTTCACTAATGCAATACCACCACCATCATAAGCCTCCGGTGTAACGTGTCCTACGACAAAGCCATGCGAACCTCCAGAGAACCTACCGTCTGTAATTAGAGCACAGCTGCTTCCTAATCCAGCACCAATAATCGCAGATGTAGGCTTCAGCATTTCAGGCATCCCTGGACCACCTTTTGGTCCGCAATACCTGATGACGACTACATTACCTGGTTTAATTTTACCGGCCTGAAGACCTGGAATTACTTCAAACTCACCTTCAAATACTACAGCAGGGCCTTCGAAATACTCTCCTTCTTTTCCACTGATTTTTGCAACAGCTCCTTCAGAAGCAAGGTTTCCGTATAATACTTGAATATTCCCTGTTGGTTTTAATGCTTTTTGAATTTCGTGAATTACTTCTTGTCCATCTTGTAGATCTGGAGTAGAAGCTAAGTTTTCAGCAACTGTTTTTCCTGTCACAGTCAAACAGTCACCGTGGATAAGTCCCACTTTTAATAAATATTTCATAACTGAAGGAATACCTCCCACTTCATGAATATCTTCCATCATATATTTACCACTTGGTTTCATATCAGCAAGAACAGGAGTTCTGTCATTAATTGCTTGAAAATCATCCAAAGTGATTGTGATACCAACTGAGTGAGCCATTGCGATTAAATGCATAACGGCATTTGTAGAACCTCCTAATACTGCTACAATCGTAATAGCATTTTCGAAAGCTTTGCGAGTCATAATGTCTCTTGGCTTGATATCTTTTTCTAATAAAACTCTCATTGCAGCTCCAGCAGCAACACATTCATCTCTTTTTTCCTGACTTAAAGCAGGATTTGAAGAACTATATGGCATACTCATACCTAATGCTTCAATTGCAGAAGACATCGTGTTTGCTGTATACATACCACCACAAGCTCCAGCTCCTGGGCAAGCATTTTGAATAACACCTTTAAAATCTTCTGGAGTAATTTCGCCTTTAACTTTTTTTCCTAAAGCTTCAAAAGCAGAAACGATATTTAAAGATTCTCCTTTCCACTTACCTGAATGAATAGATCCTCCATAAACCATCATTGATGGACGGTTTAATCTACCCATTGCAATTAATGCTCCAGGCATATTTTTATCACAACCAGGAATTGCAATAATACCATCGTACCATTGTGCTCCTGCAACTGTTTCAATAGAATCTGCAATTACATCACGAGAAACTAAAGAATAACGCATTCCTTCTGTTCCGTTTGAAATTCCATCACTAACTCCAATGGTATTAAAAATAAGTCCGACAAGATCTGCATCCCAAACACCTTTTTTAACATCTTTTGCTAAATCGTTCAAGTGCATGTTGCAAGTGTTACCATCGTAACCCATACTCACAATACCTACTTGTGCTTTTTTCAAATCTTCTTCAGTTAAACCAATTCCGTACAACATCGCTTGCGCCGCAGGCTGTGTTTGATCTTGAGTGATGGTCTTGCTGTACTTATTTAATTCCATTATAGTTTTATTTTTTTTTTAATTTTTTGTTCAAAAAAAAACCTTCCAGTATTTGGAAGGTTTGTAATATAGTTTTTCAATTATATTTATAACATTCCCGATGCAGATGTGTGAATCACATTGACAACAACGACAGAAGTAATAATAATTGAGATTTGCATCATTTCTTTTTTAGTGACACAAAAGTAAATAAACTTAAGGAACTAAAAAAATATAATCTCAACATTTCAAATACTTCTTGTGATTATCTTCACTTTTTAACAAAAAATATTAAACAATTGTAGATTGTCCAATACTAACATTGTCATTATTAAAATACAGTAAATCATCTTTACTGAATATAAAATTAGAAACAAACTCCCCAACTTCGTTTGTACCGAATTTAGAGTCTGGTTTTAAATCAACTGTAACTACCTTGTATTCAATTGCCTTTTCTACCGCTTTGTAGATTACATTAGCCTCTTTAGTTAATCCAAAATGCTCTAACAAAAGTGCTGCAGCCAAAATAGAAGCAATCGGATTGGCGATATTTTTTCCTTTTGCCTGCGGATATGATCCGTGAATTGGTTCAAACAAAGCATTTTTTTCTCCTAAAGATACTGATGGCAATAAACCAATAGATCCTGTAATTACACTAGCTTCATCAGATAAAATATCTCCGAACAAATTTTCAGTCAAAATCACATCAAACTGTTTCGGATTCAAAATCAACTGCATTGCTGCATTGTCAACAAATAAGAAATCAAGTTTAACATCCGAGTACTCTTCGCTCACTTTCTGAACTACTTTTCTCCACAATCTTGAAGTTTCCAAAACATTTGCTTTATCGACCATTGTCAGCTTCTTACGTCGTTTTTGTGCCGATTTAAAAGCCAAATGTGTAATTCTAGTAATTTCTTCTTCTGTATATTCACATAAATCTGAGGCGTGTGTTCCTTCTTCATTCAGTGTTTTTGCACCAAAATAAGCACCACCTGTTAATTCTCTGAAAATTGTAAAATCAGCTCCCTCGATAATTTCTCTTTTTAAAGGAGAAGCTTCAATTAACGCTTTGTAAGGTTTAATTGGACGAATGTTAGCAAACAGCCCCAATTCTTTACGAAGCTTTAATAATCCTTGCTCCGGACGAACCTTGGCATTTGGATTGTTATCATATTTTGGATCACCAATAGCGCCAAGCAAAACTGCATCTGTATTTAAACACAGATTAAGTGTCTGTTCTGGCAATGGGTTTCCTGTTTTATCAATTGCAACTGCTCCCATGAGTGCATCTTCAAAAACAAATTCATGATTGTAAACTTCAGCAATAGCATATAAAGCTTTTTTTGCTTGTAAAATAACCTCAGGTCCAATTCCGTCTCCCGGCAAAACTGCAATTTTCAAATTCATAACGTCTCGTTCTTTATGTATTTAAATCCTAATATTGTTCCTATTTCTGTATAATTAGCTTCTAATTAATTCTCCTTCAATTTTAGAAGCTTCGATGATTTGATGTATATCAGCATCTACTACTTCTTTTTTGATATCTGCGAATTTCAAAAACTCAATATATACAATGTCTAATTGTGTTTTTGTAAGCTCATAACCTACTTTTTTAGCTCTGTAAGCCAAAGCAGCTCTTCCGCTTCTTGCAGTCAAAATAATTGAGGATTCGTTTACACCTACTTCAAGCGGATCCATGATCTCGTAAGTTGCTCTGTTTTTAATAACACCATCCTGGTGAATTCCAGAACTGTGTGCAAAAGCATTAGCACCAACGATTGCTTTATTTGGCTGTACAATCATTCCCATACTTTCAGAAACTAGACGACTCATTTCGTTTAATTCTCTTGTATTGATATTTGTATCTAAATTTAAGTAAGGGTGCTGTTTAAAAATCATTACTACTTCTTCAAGTGCAGTATTTCCAGCTCTTTCACCAATACCATTAATAGTACATTCTATTTGTCTCGCTCCATTGATAGCTCCTGCAATTGAGTTAGCAGTTGCCATTCCTAAATCATTATGACAGTGACATGAAAGGATTACGTTTTCGATTCCTTTTACGTTTTCTTTTAAGTATTTTATTTTTGCTCCATACTCTTCTGGAAGACAATACCCTGTAGTATCAGGAATATTCAATACTGTAGCTCCAGATTTAATAACTTCTTCACAAACTTTAGCTAAAAATGCGTTATCTGTTCTACCTGCATCTTCTGCATAGAATTCTACATCTTCTACATAAGATTTAGCGTGAGATACTGCATATTTTGCTCTTGCAATAATATCTTCCGGAGTAGTTTGCAATTTGTGGAGTATATGAGATTCCGAAGTTCCGATTCCAGTATGGATTCTAGGTTTCTTAGCATGCTTTAACGCAGCTGCAGCAACATCAATATCGTTTTTTACGGCTCTTGTTAATCCGCAGACGGTTGCATTTTCTACAATTTTACAAATCTCAGAGACCGATAAAAAATCGCCCGGACTTGACACAGGGAAACCTGCTTCGATGATATCAACTCCCATTTTGTCTAGTCGTTCTGCGATAACTAATTTTTGCTTAGTATCTAACTTACATCCTGGAACTTGTTCACCATCTCGCAAAGTGGTGTCAAAAATTTGAACTTTCTCTCTATTCATATTCATTAATTTAATGTAATTTCACATCTTGATAACAAATATATATTGTACTATCGCAGTACGAAATTCGTTTTCATGAAATTATACTGCTCATAAAACGTTTTATATCTAATTAACTAATTTATTTTCAATAAGTTACATTATTATTTTTTACAATGGCTAACCATCAAAAAGATTTCTTATTTGTTTTAATCAAATCACTTTCGAAATCAGAAAAAAGACAGTTTAAAATTTTTGCAAGCCGATTAGAGACGAGTTCAAACACAAAATTTATCGAATTATTCAATATTCTCGATAAATCTGAAGTTTATGATGAAAAACTCATTCTAAAAAGTGGTGTCATTCAGAAAGTACAGTTATCTAACTTAAAATCATACTTATACAAGCAAATTTTGGTTAGTATAAGATTGAATATTCCCAGCCAGAATATTCGTTACCAACTTCGCGAACAGATGGATTTTGCTGTTATTCTTTATAACAAAGGATTATACAAACAGAGTTTGAAAATTTTAGACAAAACCAAACAACAGGCGCTTGAAAATGATGAAAAATATATGGCGTATGAAATTGTTGAGTTTGAAAAGTTAATCGAATCCCAATATATTACCCGAAGTATTCAGGGACGTGCTGACGAATTGGTGGTTCAGGCCAAAGAATTAAACTATCGAAATACGATTTCCAGTAAATTATCAAATTTATCGCTTCAGTTATATGGAATCATGTTAAAGACCGGCTATGTAAAAAGTGATGCCGAATACAAATATATAGACGATTATTTCAACAGACATATTGCAAAACTGGATGAAAGTAAATTTGGTTTCCGCGAAAAATATTGGTTTTACAATGCTAATTTATGGCGAAGTTTTCTAGTTCAAGATTTCTTGGCTAGTTATAAATATGCTTATAAATGGGTACAATTATTCTATGATAATCCGAACATGATTTATTTGAATCCTGTATTCTTTTTAAAAGGAAATCATTATTTCTTAGAATCCCTTTATATGCTAAAATATAAATCTAATTTCAAGAAATACCTTAATCTTCTGGAAGAAACGATTGCAGATCCTAAATTTCCAACAAATGACAATCTTGCATCACTATCTTTCCTATATGTCTACAACAACAAATTAAATCTGCATATTTTAGCAGGTACTTTCGCAGAAAGCGAATATTTAATTCCTGAGATTTTAAGTAAGCTTAAGATTCATAGTGAACATCTTGATGAGCATCACGAAATGGTATTCTTCTATAAAATTGCTTCTATTTATTTTGGTGTCGAAAAATACAACGAATGCATCAATTATTTAGATAAAATCATCAATAACAAGAATTTAACAATGCGTGAAGATTTAATGTGTTTTGCGAGATTGTTATCTTTAATTGCACATTATGAACTTGGAAAAGATTATTACTTAGAGAATCATCTGAAAAGCACCTACAAATTCTTACTGAAAATGAATGATTTACATGAAGTCCAGAAAGAAATCATCAAATTCCTTAGAAATTTAAACAACTTTTATCCTGCCGACATTAAGAAAGAATTCAAAAAAATGCACGCTCGTTTTGTTGAGCTTGAAAAGAATACTTACGAAAAAAGAGCTTTTTTATATTTAGATATCATTTCGTGGCTGGAAAGCAAAATTGAAAACCGAAAAATCGCTGATATTATAAAGGAAAAAGCGAAGTTGAACAATCGATAGGTTTAAATTCCAATTTTTTAAAATTCCAAATTCCAATAAAAAAGGTTTTAAAAACAATAGTTTTTAAAACCTTTTTTTTATTTCGACTGAAAGGAGAAATCAAACTAACATTTCCGCAAAGATAATCGCCAATCTTTGTAGAGTTTCGAGTGTGATTTCTCCTTTCAGTCGAAATGACAAACTATGTAAAAAAAAATAAACCTGACAAGTTTTAAAACCTGTTGGGTTTAATATCTTAAAAAACAATTTCTTAAAAACTCTTAATTTTCAATTCCTTAAACACTTTTTTGGTAATATCCTTTCGACAACTTCCGAAATCAGATAGATTACTGTTTCGATTTTGCAAAATTCTGGTAGCGAAGAAATAAGTTCCATTTTCTTTTTCAATATAACCTACCCACCAGCCAATATTAAAGCCCTTTTCGCGAGTCCATCCGGTTTTGGAATAAACTTTATAACCAGAACCTGTTTCACTTAGCATTACATTTTTTACAATCTGCATATTTCTCTTTGAAAAAAGTAACTTTTCCTCATATAACTTTTTTACAAATTCAATCTGATTGACAGGCGAAATGGCAAAATCACCAAAGTTCCAAAAGTCGCTATCTTTTTGAGAAAGATTAACATTTCCGTATCGACATAACTTTAGGTACTTTTCGTAATTTTTTCTCCCAATTTTCTTCGCCAATTCTATAAATACCCAGCCAGCGGAAACTTCAAAAGCTTCTTTTATTGTCATATCATGGTAAATTTCAGGCCTGTAACCGTATTTCACAGTATCTGTTGTTCCTACCCATTTTACGACATCATTTTCACTGCTGATTGTTTTTGTTTCAAGCGCAATGAGAAGATTCGCAATTTTAAAAGTAGAAGCTGGCAATGTCTGAACATTCGTATCAACGGTATCAGACAAAATCCATTTATGCTTTACATTATCATAAATAACAATTGAACCTGTAACTCCACAAGAGTCAAAATATTTTTTAAAATCCTGACGAACAACAACTGAATCTTTCTTCTCTAGTAAAACATCATTTGTCTTTTTTGTATTTGAGATACAAGAAATTAAAATTGTGCTTATTAATACTACAAATAATTTGCGAATCATTCGTCAGAACTTTTTAAAAAATTAAAATCTATTCTATGATATTAGAAGTTGTTACATAGAAGTTTTTATCTACTTCCAATTTTCTGTCTTCATTATCTGTTTTGACAGACTGCCATTCTGTAGTTGGTTTCAGTACAGTTTCAACTCCGTTAATTTTAACTTTTACAGGCATATCAAACTTAGAAACGCAGTTTGTCCAGTGGTAACCTAAAGTTCCGTTTTTAAACATATATTCAAAAACAGGAATTTTGGTTGTTGTCAAATATTGTGCATAAACTCTGTTGAAGTTAATTCCTGATTGTTCATTGATATAATCCTGAATCTGTTTTGAAGTAACGGTTTGATGGTAAAAAGTTTTATTTAAACCTCTTAAGATCGATTTCCATTTTGCATCATCATTAATTATCTGACGTATTGTATGCAACATATTGGCTCCTTTTGGATACATATCTCCAGATCCTTCATTATTTACATCATAATGACCAATAATTGGCTTGTCATTTTCGATATTTTGTCTACATCCTATAACATATTCAGCTCCGGCTTCTTTTCCGTAATAATATTCCAGAAAAAGGCTTTCAGAATAATTAGTGAAACTCTCATGAATCCACATATCAGCAATATCTTTGTACGTGATATTGTTAGCAAACCATTCGTGACCAGACTCATGAATAATTATAAAATCAAATTTCAATCCCCAACCGGTTCCACTTAAATCTTTTCCTAGGTAACCTTGTTTATACTGATTTCCGTAAGTAACAGAACTTTGGTGTTCCATACCTAAATAAGGTACTTCCACCAATTTATAACTGTCTTCATAAAACGGATATGGCCCAAACCAACTTTCAAAAGCTTTCAGCATCTTTGGAGCATCTTTAAAATGTTCTTTAGCTAAAGCTAAATTATCTCTCAATACATAATAATTACAATCCAAGTTGCCTTTTTCTCCCTTAAATACTTCAGAGAAATTCACATAATCTCCAATGTTGATATTTACGCCATAATTATTAATTGGGTTTGAAACATACCAATTGAAGGTTTTAGTTCCGTCTTTTTCCTTTTTTACACTTTGCAATCTTCCATTTGAAACTTCTGTCAAATCTCCGGGAACATTCACACTGATTAACATGTTTTCTACTTCATCATACATATGATCCTTGCACGGCCACCAAACACTTGCGCCTAAACCCTGACAAGATGTTGCGATAAAATCTTTTCCATTTTTATCTTTTTTCCAAGAAAATCCCCCATCCCATGGTGCCTTAACCGCTTCTTTTGGTTTTCCACTATATGAAATTATAATTTCTTTAGTGTCGCCCACTTTCTGTTTTTCATTCAAAGTAATGAAGAAAGCATTACCGTCTCTTTCAAACTTTAGCTCTTTTCCGTTCTGAGTTACTTTTGTAATGTTCATTGGTTGTTGCAAATCAATCTGCATTCTGTTATTTTCTGTTAAAACAGTATAACGAACTGTATTAGAACCGGAAATTGATTTTTCAGAAGGATTTACTTTTACATTCAAATGATAATATTTTAAATCCCACCAAGCTCTTTCTTTTGTAATGCTTCCGCGCAAAGTGTCCTGATGTGTAAAAACCGTTTCTGACTTATTCAAAAGTCCCTGAGCATTGGCACTAAAACCAACCAAAAAGGCGAAAACTACGCCACCAAAGTATTTTTTCATTATTTATAAATTTGAAATAATAAGGCAATTAAACCAGCTTAATCTTCAACAAATGTAAACATTCGAATCAAGTTTTTTAGAAAATTATACTTTCAATAGTAACTAACAACGTTTAAATTCATTATTCTTCTTTATTTTAGTGCTTTTAAAAATTTTAGATTTCATAAGTATGAGATTAAAGACACTAGTTTTCTTTTTAATAATAATGTTTTCCATAGTCGCCTATTCACAAAATATTCCTGTATATAAAACCAATAATCCAATAAGAATTGATGGAAATTTATCCGATTGGGATAAACCTTTTTTAGGGCCTTTTGTTATTCATAATTCTGGAGAAAAGGCTTTGCAAAATACTTATGTTTCTTTTTTATGGAATGATGAAAATCTGTATATCGCATACAATTGCACCGATTCAGATATCATTGGAAAACCACAAACCAAAGACGCACAAATCTTTTACACTGATGATTTAGTGGAAATTTTTCTAGATCCGGATGGAGATGGACAAAATTATGTAGAAATAGGTGTAAATGCTTTTTCAACCAATTATGATCTACTTTTGAGATGTATTTCGCCTGAATGCGGAGGATGGAAAACAGAAACAGGCTTTAACATTAAAGGAATGGAAACAGTCAGCAATATAAATCCAGAAGGTTATACCGTTGAAATTAAAATTCCTTTTGCAAGTTTAGAAAAAATTAAAAATGCTAATTTTTCTAAACCAAAAACAGGTACAAAATGGAAAGCAAATGTTTTTAGAATTGATTATGGAAAAATGATTGAATACCAAGCATTACAACCTTATAAGAGCTTAAAATTTGGTTTTCATCAGCCGGAAGAATTTGCTGTTTTTGAGTTTTTGGAATAGTTAGTTTAATCGTCTAGCTTGTAATTTCGACCGAAGGGAGAAATCACATCAGTTAATCGACAAAGATTGGAGATATACTTTGCGGAGTTTCTAGTGCGATTTCTCCCTTCGGTCGAAATGACAAGACTTGTTCTAAATATTACTTTTGACGCTTCTTCAAAACTTCAACAACATCATTCAATTGATATCCTTTTGCTTGCAATAAAATTAAATAATGAAATAGCAAATCGGCGCTTTCGCTAAGGAATAAATCATCATTATTATCTTTTGCTTCAATTACGACTTCGACTGCTTCTTCACCAACTTTCTGCGCGATTTTATTAATTCCTTTTTCAAATAGAGAAGCGACATAACTTTTCTCCGAATCAGCATTTTCTCTTCTAATTTTGATTGTGTTTTCTAAATGAGAAATAAAACCATAATTTACATCATTTGGTTCCTGCCAGCAAGTATCGGCACCTGTGTGACATGTTGGGCCTACAGGTTTTGCCTGAATCAAAAGCGTATCGCCATCGCAGTCATTTTTGATGCTAACCAAATTCAAAAAATTGCCACTCTCCTCGCCTTTCGTCCAAAGTCTTTGTTTGGAACGGCTGAAGAAAGTTACTTTCTGCGTTTCTATTGTTTTTTGAAGCGATTCTTCGTTCATATAACCCAGCATCAAAACATTTTTTGTTTCTGAATCCTGAATTATCGCTGGAATTAATCCGTGTGCGCTTTTGATATCAATTTCCATTTAATATTAGATTTTAGATTTTAGATTTTAGATTTCCAAAATCATGTTATTTTTAGATTTTTTGGAATTTGGAATTTGAGATTGAAAATTTGTTTTTTTATAACCTTACTTCAATTCCATTATTCTTAAGTTCCTGTTTCAAAACTTTAATTTCAATTTCTTTAAAATGAAAAACACTTGCTGCTAAAGCGGCATCTGCTTTTCCTTCTTTAAAAGAATCTACAAAATGTTGTATGTTTCCTGCTCCTCCAGAAGCAATTATTGGAATATTAACTAATTCTGAAAGTTTAGCCAAAGCTTCATTTGCAAAACCATTTTTAGTTCCGTCGTTATCCATTGATGTAAACAGGATTTCTCCCGCACCACGTTCTGCTACTTCAACAGCCCAATCGAATAAATTTAATTCCGTAGGCACTTTTCCTCCAACTAAATGTACTATCCATTGTCCGTCAATTTGTTTAGCATCAATTGCTACAACAACACACTGACTTCCAAATTTCTGTGCTAAATCGTTTATCAACTGCGGATTTTTTACTGCCGATGAATTAATCGAAACTTTATCAGCTCCATTATTCAGCAGAATATCGACGTCTTCAACAGATGAAATTCCACCTCCAACCGTAAACGGAATATTGATTTTCTCTGCAACGCTTCGCACCATATTTACCAGTGTTTTGCGTCGTTCTTCAGTTGCTGAAATATCCAGAAAAACCAATTCGTCCGCACCTTCACCCGAGTAAATTTCAGCCAATTCTACCGGATCTCCAGCATCACGCAAATCAACGAAATTAACGCCTTTTACAGTTCTTCCGTTTTTTATATCTAAGCAAGGTATAATTCTTTTTGCTAACATGTTTAATGTTTATTGTTGGTTGTTTATTGTTTTTGGTTCGTATCGTAAATATAAACCAAAAACAATAAACTATAAACCAATTATATAGTTCTCTAATTGTTTCAAGCTGATTCTTCCTTCGTAAATCGCTTTTCCGATTATCGTTCCTTCACAACCTAATTCAGCTAATTTCGGCAATTCTTCAAAAGTTGAAATTCCTCCTGAAGCGATTAATTTTACTCCCTTAGCTTCTGCTAAAATTTTACTGTATAAATCAAAACTTGGGCCTTGAAGCATTCCGTCTTTAGCAATATCAGTACATATAACGTACTGAATTCCTTTTGACTGATAGTCTTGAATAAATGGCACTAAATCTTCGTTTGATTCTTCTAACCAGCCAGAAACCGCAATTTTTTCGTCTTTAGCATCAGCGCCTAAAATTATTTTATCTGAGCCGTATTCTGAAATCCATTTTTCGAAAATTGCTCTGTTTTTTACTGCAATACTTCCACCTGTAATTTGGTTTGCACCGCTTTCAAAAGCAATTCTCAAATCATCATCCGATTTTAAGCCACCTCCAAAATCAATTTTTAAACTGGTTTGTGTGGCAATTTGCTCTAAGATTCTATAGTTGACAATTTTACTTGATTTAGCACCATCTAAATCTACTAAATGAAGATATTCAATTCCGTGAGCTTCAAATGATTTCGCCACTTCAAGCGGGTTTTCATTGTAAATTATTTTGGTATCATAATCGCCTTTGGACAAACGAACACATTTTCCGTCAATTATATCTATGGCTGGTATTATTCTCATTTTTTGATATTTTAGATTTTAGAGTTCAGATTTTAGTCCCGATAGCTATCGGGAGGATATTTTGATTGAAATTGATTTTTGATCTTTAAATTAGATTTTAAGGAAATTGCCTAATATTTTCTCCCCAACATCACCACTTTTCTCTGGATGAAATTGAGTTCCGTAAAAATTATCTTTTTGTAATGCAGATGCATATTCAACATCGTAATTTGTTGTAGCAATAGATTCTTCGCAATTTGGCGCATAAAAACTATGAACCAAATACATAAATTCATTTTCTGAAATATCTTTGAACAAATCCGATTTCAAATCATAAATCTGATTCCAGCCCATTTGCGGAGCTTTTACTTTGTTGGAGAATTTTAAAACATCAACATCAAAAATTCCCAAACCTTCTGTATTTCCTTCTTCGGTTTTATTACACATTAACTGCATTCCGAGACAGATTCCTAAAACGGGTTGTTTCAATTCTGGAATTAAACTGTCTAAACCACTTTCACGAAGTTTAGTCATCGCTGAACTCGCCTCGCCCACACCAGGAAAAATCACTTTCTCAGCTGATTTTATTTCTTCAGGATCATTACTCAGAACAGCTTTAAACCCCAATCTTTCAATGGCAAACATAATGCTCTGAATATTTCCTGCTCCGTAATTTATAATTACTATTTTCATTTAATTTTTGTTTGTTTTGTTTCAGATTTCAGGTTATTCAACAAAACCTGAAACTTTAATCTGAAAACAAAATTTGATGTTGTTTAATATAATTTATCTGAATTCGTATTTAACAAACCTATAAATTCTTCAAATGTTTCACATACTTTTTCGTTTGTGGTATTCATGAAAATTCCATTTTTGCTCTTCATATAACCCATAGAATGAGAATTTATTAAATAATCGCAAAAAGCAATGTAATCAAGATTCTGTTCTAATTTATAGTCTTCATATATTCTTTCTAAAGACCACAATGAAATCATATTTTTATTCCATTCAAAATCTACAAATCCGTTTACTTTCAAATAAAAAGATTTAAAGTCTTTTGGAAATTTAAAATTTATTTTCTTTTCAAATTCTAAAATTAATTCCTCTGAAGCAGCAGATTGTAATTTTATACCTGCTTCATTCCAAATAGATATTGTATAATTAAATAAATCCATAAAAAAATACATTTTAGACAACCAGAAACTTGAAACTTTAAACTTGAAACAAATTTTATTAAAGCATCCCTTTCGTCGAAGGCAAAATCATTTTTTCTGTATCTCTTTTTACGGCTACTTTTATGGCTTTTGCAAAAGCTTTAAAAATGGCTTCGATTTTGTGATGTTCGTTGATTCCTTCTGCTTTGATATTTAAATTGGCTTTTGCTCCATCTGTAAACGATTTAAAGAAATGATAAAACATTTCTGTTGGCATTTTACCTACCATTTCGCGTTTGAATTCCGTTTCCCAAATTAGCCAGTTTCTTCCTCCGAAGTCAATTGCAGCCTGCGCTAAACAATCATCCATTGGAAGACAGAATCCGTAACGCTCAATCCCTAGTTTATTTCCTAAAGCTTTAGCGAAAACCTCTCCTAAAGCAATTGCTGTATCTTCTATTGTGTGGTGCTCATCAACTTCTAAATCGCCTTTTACAAGGATTTCCAAGTCCATTTGTCCGTGACGCGAGATTTGATCCAACATGTGGTCAAAAAAGGCAATTCCAGTGTCGATTTTGCTTTTTCCAGTTCCGTCAAGATTCAGATTGATGTAAATATCAGTTTCATTTGTTTTTCTTGTAATGGATGCTGAACGTGCTTCTAATTTTAAAAACTCATAAATCGTTTTCCAATCCATTGACTGTAAAACAATTGTTTCGTCTAATTCTTCACGTTTTGCTGCAATTTCGTTGCTACCAGCTCCATCCGTATCGTTCATAAAAATGGCTTTTGCTCCAAGGTTTTTAGCCAATTCTACATCGGTTAAACGATCGCCTAAAACAAAAGAATTAGCTAAATCATATTCTGGATTATTTAAATATTTAGTCAGCATTCCGGTTCTAGGTTTGCGAGTTGGCGCGTTTTCTTCTGGAAAAGATCGATCAACAAAAATTTCATCAAATAAAACACCTTCGTTTTCAAAGGCTCTTAAAATAAAATTCTGCGTTGGCCAGAATGTGTCTTCAGGAAAACTATCGGTTCCTAATCCGTCCTGATTGGTTACCATTGCTAGTTCGTAATCTAGTTCATTGGCAATTTTTGCCAAATATTGAAAAGCTTTTGGATAAAATTCTAGTTTATCCAAGCTGTCTAATTGATAATTTTCAGGTTCTAAAACAATCGTTCCGTCACGATCGATAAAAAGTACTTTTTTCATAATTTATATTTTTTTCTGCCACGAATTCACGAATTATACTAAATTTCATTGACGAAATAACTTTGTGTTCTTTGCGTAATTCTTTGCGAACTTTGCGGTTAAATAAAACCTAGTTCAGCAACTTCAATTCTCTAATTACAACCGCATTTTCTTCTTTTGTTCCAATGGTAAAACGGAGACAATTTTCGCATAAAGGTTGTGTGGTTCTGTTACGAATTACAATTCCTTTTTCAATTAATTGATCGTATCTTTTATTGGCATCATCTACTTTTGCTAAGATAAAATTGGCTTCTGTTGGATACACTTTTTCTACAAAATTCACTTCAAGCAAAACTTTAAGTAATTCTTCTCTTTGTTCAATAATAGAAGCAATTTCTTGTTTTATTTTTTCTGAATCTTTTAAACGTTCAATTGCTCTTTGCTGTGTTAATTCGTTTACGTTGTAAGGCGGTTTGATCTTATTTAAAATTGAGATTACAGCTTCAGAAGCATAACAAATTCCTAAACGAATTCCAGCCAGACCATACGCTTTTGATAGCGTTTGTGTAATTACTAAATTCGGATAAGCATCAATTTCTACCAACCAGCTTTCTTTTTCCGAAAAGTCGATGTAAGCTTCATCTATAACCACCAAACCTTTAAAGTTTTGAAGCAATTTCACTACACTTTCATCTGAAAATGAATTTCCTGTCGGATTATTTGGAGAGCACAAAAAGATGATTTTTGTATTGTGATCAACTGCTTCTAAAATCTTCTCAACTTGTGGCTGAAAATCTATTGTAAGTAAAACTTCCCTGTTTTCAACTGCATTAATATTAGCCAAAACGCCGTACATTCCGTAAGTTGGAGGCAGTGAAATAATATTGTCCTTATTAGGTTCGCAGAAAGCCCTGAAAAGCAAATCAAGCACTTCATCGCTTCCGTTTCCTAATAAAATCTGACTTTGTTTTGTCAAATTATTTTTTGCTAAAATCGCTTTAACTGAATTTTGTTGTGGGTCGGGATATCTATTTACGCCATTTTGATACGGATTTTCATTGGCATCCAAAAAAATCATTTCGGCTGTATCAAAATCTTCAAACTCATCTCTTGCAGAAGAATAGGGTTTTAACGATTTTACGTTTTCACGTGTAATTGTATTTATATCGAAAGTATTCATTCTAATTTCTTTATTCCTGCAAGGTTTTCAAAACCTTGTAGGTATTATTTATTAAGCTTCTAAATCGTAAATCTATTTAGACCTACGAGGTTTTGGAAACCTCACAGGACTGCAGACGTAAAGTTACCGCGTTTTTATGTGCCTGTAATCCTTCGGCTTCAGCCATCAATTCTATTGCTTTTCCAATATTCTGAATTCCTTTTTCAGATATTTTCTGAAATGTCATTGATTTCATAAAGCTATCCAGGTTTACACCGCTGTAGTTTTTGGCATAACCATTTGTAGGCAATGTATGATTGGTTCCTGAAGCGTAATCTCCAGCACTTTCCGGCGTGTAATTTCCAATAAATACAGAACCTGCATTTACGATTCCGTTACAGTAGAAATCATCGTATTCAGAGCAGATAATAAAGTGTTCTGGCCCGTATTCGTTGATTAAATCTAAAGCTGTCTGATCATTTTCAACATAAATCAATTTCGAGTTTTCAATCGCTTTTTCTGCAATAGCTTTCCTAGGCAATACTTCTAATTGTGATTGAACTTCTTTTTCTACTTCGTCAATCAGTTTTTTTGAAGTTGAAACCAAAATTACCTGACTATCTGTTCCGTGTTCTGCCTGAGATAATAAATCCGAAGCTACAAAAGCAGGAACTGCAGTATCATCAGCAACAATTAATAATTCTGATGGTCCAGCCGGCATATCTATTGCAACACCAAACTGAGTCGCTAATTGTTTTGCTACCGTTACAAACTGATTTCCTGGCCCAAATATTTTATATACTTTAGGAATTGACTGTGTTCCAAATGTCATTCCTGCAATTGCCTGAATTCCGCCTACTTTTAGGATTTTAGTAACACCGCATAAATTTGCTGCGTATAAAATAGCTGGATTTATTTTTCCTTTTTTATCAGGAGGAGAACACAATACGATTTCTTTACAACCTGCAATTTCAGCCGGAACAGCCAACATTAAAACTGTTGAAAACAAAGGTGCAGTTCCGCCTGGAATGTATAAACCAATTTTTTGAATTGGTCTTTTTTCCTGCCAGCAATTTACGCCTTCGATAGTTTCAACTTCAACTCTATCGGTTTTCTGAGCTTTGTGAAATTTATAAATGTTATTTTTTGCTAATTCAATCGCTTCTTTTAATTCACTTGGAATCAAATTAACTGCTTCTGAAATTTCTTCTGAAGTTACTTCGTAATTCTCTAATGAGATTCCGTCAAAAATCGAAGTATATTTTGCAACAGCTTCATCTCCTTTTTTCTGAACTTCCCTGAAGATTTCTTTTACCGTAATCTCAATATCGTCAATGGTTTGAGTTGGTCTTTTTAATATATCTGACCAGGTTTCTGGTTTTGGATTATTTATCTTGTTCATGCTTTTGTGTTTTTACCCTCGCAACTTTTTTACCGCAAAGTGCACAAGGTTTTTTATTTTCTTTGTCTAAAAAAAGTTCGTAAAGCTGTTCTCTAAAATTAAGTATTGAAATTTAGCTTTTTGAAATTGTATATTTTCCTTTTTTTATAGTACCATTTTCTCAATTGGACAAACTAAAATTCCTTCTGCTCCTACTTCTTTCAATTGATCTATTACATCCCAAAAGGTATCTTTATCGATTACAGAGTGAACACTGCTCCAACCTTCTTGTGCCAAAGGAAGAACCGTTAAACTTCTTAAAACCGGAAGAATTTTTCCAACTGCATCGATTTTATCATTAGGAACGTTCATCAAAATATATTTAGAATTTCTTGCTCTTAAAACCGCCTGAATTCTGAATTTCAAAGTATCAATGTGTTTTTGGATTTCCGGAGAAACTTTTGGAGAAACAGCTAAAACCGCTTCACTTTTTAAGATAACTTCAACTTCTTTTAAATTGTTTTTAAACAAAGTACTGCCACTTGAAACAATATCTACAATCGCGTCTGCAAGACCAATATTTGGTGCAATTTCCACAGAACCTGAAATTTGGTGAATATCTACAGTTAAACCGAATTTACTAAAATATTCGTTAACTGTATTCGGATAAGATGTTGCAATTCTTAAACCTGCTAAATCTTGTACAGAATTGTATTCGAATGTTTTAGGAACTGCTACTGAAACCTTACATTTAGAAAAACCCAGTTTTTGAATTACTTCAATTCCTTTTCCTTTTTCTACTAAAAGATTGTCGCCAACAATAGCTAAATCTACTACTCCGTCAATCAAATATTGCGGAATATCTGAATTTCTTAAATATAAAACTTCAAGAGGAAAATTGGAAGCTTCAGCTTTTAACTGGTCAATTCCGTTGTTGATTGAGATGCCGCAGTCTTTTAAGATTTGAATGCTGTCTTCGTTTAAACGTCCAGATTTTTGAATTGCAATTTTTAAAGTACTCATTTTTTTAGTTGTTTGTTGGTTTAGAGTTTGAGTACAAAGAGTTAGAATTAAAAAACCCGTTTGATGTACTCAAACGGGTTTTAAAATATGATGATTTACACGCATATCATTAACACATCGCTTGAGAGCAATAATGTAGATGATGCTGATGTAATTGAATTGAAATCATGATTTGTTTTGTTTTTTACTTCTTTGATTCGGTTGCAAATATAATAGATAAATTCATTAAAAAGCAATTTTTATTTTAACTTAACGATAGTTTATTGTTAAAAAACATTTCAGACTGCTTTATGCTTACTAATTTTTAAATTACTTTAACGAATTATCAAACTCATTAAAAATCAGTAAAACTTTGGTTCCTGTGCCTATCTCGCTTTCTATTTTAAATTTAACCTGAAGCAGGTCTGTCATTCGTTTTACAATAAACAATCCAAGTCCTGTTCCTTTTATTTCGGAATGATTTAAGGAATCTGACCTGAAAAACGGATTCAAAATAGATTCTAAATCCTCTTTTGCAATCCCAATTCCTTGATCTAAAACAACACAATTAATTTTATTGTTCTCTCTAGATAATGAAATCTTAACTTCAGTATGGTCTTTTGAATATTTTATTGCATTTGAAATAATATTTCGAAGAATAGTAACAATCAAATAATTGTCAGAATAAATATTAAATTCTTCTGTAGCATCTAAAATGACATTTAGTTTTTTAGTTTTTATCTTCTCTGAGTTTAAAGTCAACACATCTAAAACGATCGCATTCAAATAAACATTCTCCTGACGAATATTCTGTTTTTGATTTTCAAAACGAGCCATCATTAATAGTTGATCGACCAAAGAATTTAGATGATCCACTTCATTAATACAATAATTTATTTTTTCTTCATATTCCTTACTATCTCTAGGTTTACGTATCAGTACTTCAAGTGTTCCTTTAATTACAGTTAAAGGTGTTCGCAACTCATGAGAAGCGTCTGAAGTGAATTGTTTTTCACGTTCTATTGCATCTTCAATTCGGTTTAATAAATTATTGATTGTTTTAGAAAGTGTAAACAATTCATCCCTTGTTTTTGGAAGTGGAATCCTTGTTTTTAAATTATCTTTTGTAATAATTTTTGAGGTATTTATGATCTCATTTATCGGCTTTATACTTCGTCCAGCAAAGAAACGAGCCAGAAAAAACAGCAACAATAAAATAATTGGAAACGCAATCATTAATGTATCCAGTAAATTCTCTAAAACTTTTGAAGAATCTGATAATGACATTGCAATGATCAAATACCCAATTTTCTTTTCCTTTAAATGAAGCGGAACTTGAATCTGACGAATTTTACTTCCTAATAATTTGGTATCAAAAAGCTGAAAATGTTCTTTGTTTTCATGAAAAATCAGTTTTTCATTCTTTAAATTAGGCGACTTTTCAATGATCTTTTTATTCAAATCCAAAAACTGGACAAAAACAGGATTTACATCAACAGAATTATGTTCCCGCTCCTCCCATTCTTCAACATCCATAAAGATTACTTTTTTGTTTTCCATCCTGATTTCCTTCAAATGATCCTGAATTTCAATATTTAAATTCTCATCAATATGATTGTAAACCGTCAGTTTTACAATAAAATAAATAGCCGAAAAAACCACCAAAACCAAAAGTCCCGTGGTTAAAATATAATTTAAGGCAATTCTGTTTTTAAAAGATAATGAAGTCATTTTTAATCATTGGCAATATATCCAATGCCACGGATGGTTTTAATATAATCTTCCTCGATTTTAAGGTTCAGTTTTTTACGAATAGCATTCATAAAAACATCAATTACACCAGTATCATATTCGAAGTTTATCTCCCAAACATCCCTTAAAATCTGGTTTCTAGTACAGACTTTTCCTTTATGCTGAATCAAATAGGTCAACAATTCGAATTCTCTCTGAGTAAGTGAAATTTCTTCTTCTCCTTTTAAAACAATATGCTTTGATAAATCAATCGTAATTGTTCCAAGCGTTAAGATTTCGGTTTGTTTTTTGTTTCTGAAATGAACTTTTATACGTTCTACCAGTTCCTCAAAACTAAACGGTTTTTTGATATAATCATTTGCTCCGGCTTTTAAGCCTTCAATTGTCTCCTGAACGGTATCTTTAGCGGTTAGAAAAATAATTGGAGTGGTTTGATCTTTGACCCTAATGGCTTTACAAAGATCTAGTCCATTAATTTTTGGAAGCATCCAATCCAACAGAATCAAATCAAATTTTTGTTCCTGAACCACCTCAAAGCCTTTAGAACCATCATTTGCTGTGGTTACCTGATAACCTTCTTCCTGTAAACCCTGTTTAAGAAACTGAACAATTCCTAGTTCGTCTTCAACTATTAAAATATGCATGTATCGTATTTTATTAAGATTCGCATTAATTTTTCTGTACCAAAGATATATTATTTAAAAATCACAGCTAAACTGTTAACTTAAAGATATAAAGAAAACCAATATCTTAAGCAAACTTTAAGTTAATGCTAAGTAAGGTTAAAGTCGAACTTAATCTCACGTTAATGAATCGAAACTAATTTTGTAAAAAAATATTGATAATGACTTTTTACAAAAAACTTTCGCCTTTTTACAATCTGGCCCTATTGTACTTTATTGTGAGTTTCGTATTGAGAATAGTACTTCTTTTTCATCCTATTACTCAAAGTTCATTTACATTTTCTGAAAGCTTGAAAATCTTTAGTTTAGGTTTGATTTCAGATTTTTTTGTATTTGTTTTAGCTTCGTCATTCCTGTGGCTTTATCTTATTCTTATTTCCAATTCTAAGTACAATAAGCCATACGGGTATATTATTCTTGGAGGCTTTATTACACTTTTAATTTATATCGCGTCTGGAAAAAGTATTTTTGATGAATATGGTGGCGCTTTACCTAAAATCGTATTAATTTTTGTTTCGATTAAAACGTTTTTGTTTTCATTATTTCTTTTTTTACCAAAACAGAGAACTAAAATTAGGTTCTGGCTTTTTGCTTTTGTGATCTTTTTGTATGTTTTATTGATTTTACAAAATGCAATTAGCGAGTTTTTCTTTTGGAATGAATTTGGTGTAAAATACAATTTCATTGCAGTTAATTACTTAATATACACAAATGAAGTTATAGGAAACATTATGCAGTCTTATCCTGTTTTGCCAATATTTTCTGTATTGTTTATTATTACTGGAACGATTACTTATTTCATTATTAAGTATTCACGAAACTATATCGATCAAATTCCAAACATTTCCGAAAAACTAAAAATTTCGGCTGTTTACTGCACCTTATTTGTTTTCTCTTTATTTGCAATTCCTAGTCTAGCCAAAACAGAAAACTCTAAAAATATTTTTGTTAACGAATTGCAGTCTAACGGAATCTACAAGTTCTATCTCGCCTTTCAGAACAACAAATTAGATTATTTCAAGTTCTATAAAACTATTCCAGATCAAAAAGCTTTTGCCCTTTTAAAACAGCAAATTCCAGCAATTTCAGGACAAAACACATTGCAAAAAGTAAATAATGATTCTTTGGAAAAACGTAAAAATGTTGTTTTAATAACAGTCGAAAGTCTAAGTGCTGATTTCATGAAGATGTACGGAAACCAACAAAACATAACACCTTTTTTAGATAGTTTAGCTCAAAAAAGTCTTTTGTTTACCAATGTATATGCGGCAGGAAACAGAACTGTACGCGGTCTTGAAGCTGTTACTTTGTGCTTGCCTCCTACTGCTGGAGAAAGTGTTGTCAAAAGAGAAGATAACAAAAATAAATTTTCGACAGGATCTGTTTTCCGTAAAAAGGGATATAATGTAAAATTTATGTACGGTGGAGATGCTTTCTTTGACAATATGCAGGATTTTTATTCTGGAAACGGATATCAGATTATTGATAAATCGAGTTTTGAGCCTAAAGAAATTACTTTCTCAAATGTGTGGGGTGTTTGTGATGAAGACATGTATAATAAAGCAATAAAAATCATGAATTCTGAAGCAAAGCAAAATAAGCCTTTCTTCAATCATATTATGACAGTTAGCAATCACAGACCTTTTACTTATCCGAACAATAAAATTGATATACCAGGAAACATCAAATCTCGTGACGGTGGTGTAAAATATACTGATTACGCTCTTAAACAGTTTTTCGCTAAAGCCCAAAAACAGCCTTGGTTTAAAAATACTGTTTTTGTAATTGTGGCAGATCACTGCGCTTCAAGCGCTGGAAAAACAGAACTTCCGTTGGATAAATATCGAATTCCTGCTCTAATCTATTCTTCAGATATTAAACCTGAAAAATATAACCAATTAATGTCGCAGATTGATATTATGCCAACTTTATTCGGATTGCTGAATTTTGATTATGATAGTAAATTTTTTGGCCAAGACGTTTTTAAACCCGATTATCAGCCAAGAGCTCTTATTGCGACTTATCAGGATTTAGGATTAATTAAAGACAATGTTTTGACTATCTTATCTCCAAAACAGCAGATTAAACAATTTCAATTAAAGCTTAATAAAAAAGATGGAGTTTTGCCGGAATTTCAAATCTATTACGATCAAATTCCTTTAAAATCAGAAAACAAAAATTTAGTCGATGAAACGATTGCTTTTTATCAATCTGCTTCTTATGTACTAAAGAAAAAGGAATACCAGTTTAAAGATTTAAGTTTAACCGCAAAGAATGCCAAGTTATACGCAAAAAATCGCTAATAAAAAAGCCTCAAGTTCAATCACTTGAGGCTTTTTTAGTTCCAGTAAACCTGAAACTTTAAACTTGAAACAAAAATTAATCATTCTGATTTTTCATTCCGAATAAATCACCTTTTTGAAAAAGTTCCCAATCTTCTTTTAAAGCTTTAGCATTTCTTTTTGTTACTTCAGGCGAATCTAAACCACTCAAATCTGGTTTTCCTGCATTTACCCATGCCGTATACCAAAAACTTGCCGTTGCAGTGATTGCTTTTTTCATTTGGCTTTCAACCATTCCGTTTAGTTGCTCGTGAAGTTTTTTAGCGTATTCATCAGAAAAAAGAGCAGTATTATATTTACTTTTCATGACTTTCCCGTCGGCATCCATTTTAAAAACTTGATTTTCTGGAGTAGCAGTTCTTAATTTTTTATCGATATCTAATAAAGGCTGTGCTAAACTATGCGTATCATTAATCATATCCCAAATTGCTTTATGAACATCTTCATAATAATGAGCATAAGGAACATTTAATTTATAATTTTTAGCAAATAACTCAGGAAGTCTACTCTCCCAAAGAGAATGGATTCCTTTTTGATCCGTCAATTGTCCATCATGATTAGCAGAAGTATGTAACGGCATGTGCGCATCACCAATATAATGACCTAAATCTGCAGCAAGAAACAAGATTTCTGCTCTATTTTTATCTTTAAAAGCTTTAGTTAACTTTGCCATCATATCTTCAATATACCAAGGCAAAATACCGTTATCACTTAAGAACTTAGCATCATATTTTTTCTTAGCCTCTTCTAAATTTTGTGGATAAGTATCAGCAGAACCAAAGTTTTCCATATCAAAATAATGTCTTGGACCTTCCTCTTTATAACTTAAAGCATATTTACGAATATCAGGTACTGAAGCTTCTTGCGTAATAAAATCGATATGATTATAAAAGAATTCCTGAAGTGGATATGGCAGTGCCATTACAGCAGCTTTATTAATTCTTTCATGACCAACAATTCCCCAGGATAAAGTAAAAAATCCAACAATTAAAGCACAAATAGCAATTAGTTTTGGATTAGATTTGAAGTTTTTCATTTTTGTTTTTGTATTAGAGGGGCAAATTTACCTTATTTATGGATAATTCAAACAATAACCATTCAAGATTATTAAAATTATTTTTTTTGAAATTTTAGAACCATTTAAGTAACATAAATTCATCTCAAAAAAGATTTTTCTTTCGTAAGTTTGTTAATGGACTAAATCTTGCAAACATGCGTTTTACTTTTCTAAATGTAATCTTCTTTTTATCAGCTATTTGTTTTGCTCAGGAAAATGATATAAAACCTAAAAATATCAGTGATACTATTCTAAATACAAAAAGAACACTTAGGTTTTCTGATCCTTTTAATGAAGAAAGGATCATGCAGAAATTATTTCCAGGCAAATTATATCATCTTGCAAATAAAAATACTTTTGTAAGCTGGATTTGTAAAACATGCAAACCCGCTCCTTTTTTAGATGTTAATGGTGTAGAAGGCGATCAAATGTTTCCTTATACTGATGGTGTAGCAACAAGGCTTCTTGCTAATATTGATTATTCAGATTCTAAAGATAATAAGTTTAAAATTATTGCTTTTAACCATTCTGTTCACGACGAAGATGGTTTACAAACGGGACGCTTTTCTGGTGGATTGCTGGGGATCGCTAAATTTGCTAAAAATGGAAAAATCTGGGAAATGAGGTCTTTTCAGCCCGCTGTTGCCGCGTTTGGTGCATTTGCACAATGTCCTACACCTAAAATTGTAGAAATTGGAGAAGATCAGTTTGCTTTTACGTTATCGCATATCAATGGTGGCGCAGGTGGTCCTTATGAGGGTTATCTCTATCTTGTAGCTGGTTTTGACGGTAAATATCAGATTATTATGGAAGTTCCTGCTTATCACTTAACTAATGTCGCCAGTATAAATTGGTCAGGTTCTTATAAAGTTTTAGATGATGGCGCAAAAAAACATTTTAGAGATATTATTGTCACCACTAATGGCACTTTTAATAAAGATGCAAAAGCAGAAGATGAATTTGAAGCTTCAATTCCGCAAGAAATTGCTGCAATGGCTAAAACCAAAACTAAATTTGATTTTGAAATAGAAAGACGTTATTCTTTTAAAGGTAAGTCCTATCAGATGATAGGAAAACCTGTTGTGAAATTCACAAATTTAAAATAGTTTAACTCAAATAAAGAATCGATCCTAAAGCCAAAACAGCAATAAATATCCATAAAAAGACACCCTGTAACAAAGGCTTTACTCCTACCGCTTTTAAAGTTGCGAAATTTAAGGTTGCACCAATTAGAAATAATGTAATTGTTAAACCAATTTTAGCAATTCCGACAATATGTGAAGCAAAAACATTAATTGAAGGAACATAAGTATTTAAAAGCATTGCAACAATAAATAAGCCTATAAAATACGGGGTTTTAATTTTAGAATTCTTGTTTTTAAAGACAAAAGCTGTCAGTAGAGATATTGGAATAATCCATAAAGCCCTTGCCAATTTCACTGTTGTAGCCACTTGTAAAGCTTCTGCTCCGTATTTATTTGCAGCTCCGACAACAGAACTGGTATCATGAATAGCAATAGCGCACCATAAACCAAAATCTTTTTGAGAGAGATCTAATTGATGTCCGATAAACGGAAATACAAACAAAGCTATAGAATTCAATATGAAAATGACTCCCAAAGCAATTGAAGTCTGATTTTCGTTTGATTTAATTACAGGTGCAATAGCTGCAATGGCACTTCCGCCACAAATAGCAGTACCACAAGAAATTAAATGGGAAGTCTTTTTTTCTGTCTGCAGCCATTTCCCAAGAAGAAAACCAAAAATTAAAGTACTAAAAATTGAAAGAATAGTAAGTGCAAAACCTTCTTTTCCTGCCGAAACAGCACTATAAGCATTCATTCCAAATCCTAAACCAACAACTGAAAATTGTAATAGAAATGTTATTGCTTTATGATTGAATTCTACAAATGGATTTCCGAAAATGTTTACTAGCAAAACTCCTAACAATAAAGCTATTGGAGGCGAAATAATCGAAAACAAACACAAAAGAATTACTATAGTAAAAAGTACCTGCTGTAATGAATGGTTAATTTCAAGTAAATGCGTCGATGTTTGTTGTTTTGTTTTCAAAATAGGATAATTGATAATTACCCTGCAAAGTTCCGTTGATTAAACGAAAAATACCAATCGTAAATTACAATCGACTATAACTTCAAGTTATAATGAGAAGCTAAATTTTGAATAAACAATTCTGATAATGAATCTGATTTCCCGACTAAAGTAATGATATAAAAGAATCTTTCAATCGATAATTTCTCCACATCTAAAACAATTAATTCTTTATTTCTCAATTCTTTACTTACAGCATGAATAGACATAAAGGCAAAACAATCTGAATTTAGTAAATAAGATTTAATACTTTCCGTACTTCCTAACTGCATTTCAATTTGTAAATCGGAGAATTTCAAACCTACTTTTTTTAATGCAAATTCTATAACTTCAAGTGTTCCAGAACCGCGCTCTCGAGTTATGAATTTCATTGATTTTAAATCGTTTAATGAAATTTCATTTTGTTTTACAAAAGAATTGTTGCTGTTGCAAACCAAAACTAACTCGTCTTTTAAAAACGGAATGTATTTTATGGATTGATTTTTTGACTGCCCCTCTACAATTCCAATTTCGATTTCTTTATTGATTAGGGCATTTTCAATTTGTTCAGTGTTTCCATTCAGCAAATTGACTTTTATGTCTTTTTGCTTCTGATGAAAACTGGCTAGAACTGGAGAAATAATATATTGCGAAATAGTTGTGCTTGCTCCTAACCTTAATAAACCTTGGCGTTCTTTGTTGAAAGAACTCATTTCAAAATCTATTTCGCGGTAAATATCAAAAATACTCTTAGTATATTTTAATAGAATCTTCCCAGCAGGAGTTAAAGCAATTTTAGAACCGTTACGTTCAAAAAGTTTGGTTTTATAAGTTTCTTCGAGTTCCTGAATATGTTTGGAAACTGCCGGCTGTGTAATATACAATTCTGTCGCCGCTTTAGTAAAATTAAGGCGGAGCGCAACGGTGTAAAATACTTTTAGCCTAAAATCCATAATCATAAATTTTTAATTCTTAATCTACCTTACTCCGTAATACTTTTTACAATAAAACAATTTAAAAATTTATAACAAAAGCTCAGGTCGATACTCAAAATGCATGGTGTCATAATGTTTCCAATTTCCTCCCCAAACAAAACCATATTTTTCAAAAATTGAAACTAGCTTGAGAGGAATTTGATTTCTATACGAAAGAGCAGCTTCTTCATTTTTACATTTACAATCCCATTGCCAATAATTAGAGTTTTTGACATTAATATCTATTGTCATTCCATAACTATGCATACTCAATCGGTTTGTTCCTGAAATTTTTCTCCAATTAAATGTCCCCCCAATATCAGTAATGTATTTTTTATATTCTGGTTTATTATCTAATTCTGCCGAGAGTTTTTTTACTATTTTATCAATTCCATTTACAGTTGTTACTTTTATTTTCTGATTGATTAATTTTGGACACCAAATAATTTCAGTCATTTTTGATTCAACTTCTGATTTTGAATTACCGTAAATTTTCTTAAAAAAAGCTTCATTTCGAATTCTTCCTGGATCTTCCTTTGGAATTACATTCTTATCTGCTCTATTATAAACAAACTTAAATTGATCTTCAATATCAGGATTATCTAATAATTCTTGATTCGTTTTATTTTTAAAATCATCATAAATTAAAGTTGTTTTATCACTAAAAATAATCTTATTACCCTTATAACCAACAATTTGATCTGGATATGCTTTAATTAATTTTTGAACATTCAATGGAACTTCTTGAGAAAAAGCATTTTGAAATATAAGGACTAAGAAAAAGAATCGTTTCATTTAAAAACGTTTTAATTGTGAGGAATTAAAAGTCCATTCGGGGGTTTTTAGGGAAGTTCCAAAATCGACAGCGTACCAAGGACTCAAAGAACTGTTATTGGGATTTTTCAATATTTGAATTTCCTGTGCTGGCATATAACTTTGTGCTAAAAGCATAATTTTTTGATTATTTTTTGGATTCACAGCCATATCAACTACAATAACAGCATGGCCTGGAAAGCCTCCTTTTATAAAAACATCCCCTATTTTTATGTCTGAAACATTAATTGGTTTTAGTTCTTTTTCTAACGAAGCCGTTCCTGCATACATAAAAACCGTCTCTAAGTATTTCCAATAAGTTTCATAACTTTCAGATGCTTTTGCAGTTTTAACCCAACTTGTTTTGTTGCCTTTAACTGCAATTCTGTAACCTGCTGCCCATTTACTAAAATCAGCTCGAAAACCATTTGTAAAATTAAAATGTATTTTATCGTACTGTTTTTGGTTATAAAAATAATCCGCTCGTAAACGCATCACGGCATCAGCACATTGATGCAAATCCTGTTTCCCAATGGGTAAGTCCACAACTGCCTCGTAAACGTTTCGATTTGTTTTTACAGTTCCGTCAAAATATAAAACATTTGAACCTGAGTTCTTTAATGGAAGATTTCGTAAAAAAGATCCAAACGAAGTTTTAGATTCCTCTTCTCTCACAAATCCCTGAGGTGGTTCAAAACGTTGTTGAATTGTATTTCCCAAAAGATTATTATTGGTCGTATTATTTGCCTTTGAAAATGAAAAAAAACAAAAAATTACCGTCAAAATTGCTACACTAAACAAGAATTTAACTCTCATAATTTATATTTTTTTAATTGACAATCAAAAGATTACAAAAATCCAGATGGAATTCGATTATATTTCATTACAACAATCCGTTGTATTTTCTAACAAATTCTAAATCCCTTGATTATCTAGTATTTACCTATTGCTTCAATCCCAGTATTCGAAAATCTTAATATCTCAGTTGTAATAGGATATCCAGAATTATTATATTCATCAAGAACAACAGGACCTAAACGTTGAGAGAAAAATTCAAAATCTTCTTCAGCAAAAATATAACAAAAGTCTCTTACTGGAATTACCGCATAAAAGGGAAAACCAATAGTATTTTGAACTAGATTTTTAATTTTCAGAGAAAAAAGACATGAACTTTTAAGCGCTATTTCTTCAATATTAATCATACCCAATTTATGATTGTCAATATCTTCAAATTCAATCTTTGCTTTATCCAGAAGGATTTCTAAATTGACGTCAGCTTGCTTTTTTAATTCTTCAAAATTTATTTTCCAGTCTGACAAATCATCTGTAGTTATGAATGAAAAACCATTATTGAGATTTAATGCAAAAACCTTACTGAATTCATTAGTAACTTTTTCATGCACTATATTATCAAACTCAAAATCATTCGGAAAAAATTGAATAATTACTTTATCGTTGATATTTTTCCAATCTTCTTTCTTTGATAAATGTGAAATGATTACATCAACTAAATCAGTAATATGGCTATCATCAGAGTCCCTCTCATAATTTCGTTTGACATTTTCTAGACTAACTTTTAAATCGGATTCCTCTGCATTTATATGAATCAATCCTTCTTCATCAATAGAATCAATAAATAAACCTTTACTTTCTAGTTGCTTTTTAAACTTATTTAAAACAACGTCTTCTTTCTTATTCTTTTTAAAAGGATTGTACATATTCAATAATCTTAGGTTTTAGAAATTAAAATAAGGTATACAGAAATTATAGAGTATGCTATCTTAATTTTCCAACAATCATTCAGTAATTTTTTTAAACTAGTTACCAAAAAATCTGCATTTCTGCTACTACTTTCCATGATTCTCCATAAACCAAATTACCATCAATTAATTGGTATGGATAATAAAATATAAAAGCTTCTTTTTCTCTTTCATGTTCAACAGAAACAGCTATTGCGGAAGTGTTATTCTCTTTCAAATTAACATCATAAAAAATTGCAACAGCTTTAAAATCATTTTTTCTCCAGCGTAGTTCTTTCTTTAATTCACCTAAAACAGAAACTGATTCGGGAAAATCGATTTCTTCATCTTCTTCCAATAAAATCTGCTCTACTTTACCATCACTATTTATCGCAGAAGCTAATGGATAAAATTCACCATATTCTTTTAATAAACTCTCTACAAAAGGAAATGTACTATCTAAAATATTTTGAATATCATTCATGACACGATGACTTAACTTAACTTGAAAACCTTTGTCTCTTTGTAACTTTGAAACTAACTACAACAACCCATTATACTTTCTAACAAACCATTCTGTAGTCAATAAAACAGCTATCAAAATCAACAGCCAAACCCAATCAATAATTGGAGTTTTAGTTGAAATATTCTTTTCAATCGATTTGTATTCTTTGTTTTCTAAAAGTGTGTTGGTCAAATTATCAGCTTGATCTTCAAAGAAAGCTTTTCCATTTGTTTGCAAAGCCAATTGTTGTAATTTTAAAACATCCGGATTTACAAATTGTTTTTCAATATCAAAATCTAAAATTTCAAAATGACTTGCGTATGAAGTATTTGAATTTAATTCTTTTACAGTAAAATTATATTTTCCCGCTGGAAGTCCTTCTAAATTGGCTGAAAACGAATTGCTTCCTTTTAGTAAATCGTAATTTTTAGTTTGCTTTGTTTCGGCATTTACAACACTAATTGTAAGTCTGGCTTTCTCATCAAACTCATAGTTTTTATTAAAATATTGAGCATTGATAATGATTTCTTCACCAGAATTATAAAAACTTTCATGCGTAACTACTAAAGATTTTTTTGAACTTGCTGAAGCTAAATATTGAATAATTTTATCAATAAAAACATCATACTTTTCAAAAGACTGATTGTCTACATGACTTTGTAAACGCCATTTCCAGCTGTTTTCTCCTAAGAGAAAAGCAGTTCTTTTACCTTGATTTTCGGCGAAAGCCAATAATGGGGCATTTGTAGCAACATTTCTAATTTTTGATGAAAGCAAAACAGATACATTTCCGTCTGTAGTTATATTTCCGAAAGGATTCTGCAAAGGCGGCAAATTTTCAAAACCTATATTATCAATTGCAAAAAGATTAAAATCAGAATGAAATTCGCTAAGAAAATCTTCTCGTTGATTGCTCATTTTAAAAATCAGATTATTTTGCTGCTGATTCAGAAAATTAAAATCGGTATTATTTCCAGTTATAATAAAAGTATTTCTTCCAGCTAATTTATTAGAATCAAAAATTGCTTTAAAAGCAGTTGTTGGCTGATACAAAACCAAAACAGAAACATCTTGTAAATCATTAATTTGATTTGGCTTAACCAATATTACTTTACGTTGTGCATTAACTTCAATAGAACGTTTTAAAGCGGCAATATCTGGATGATTTATAGCCGAAACAATAGCAATAGTCGACTTTTGATCAATTATTTCAACTGCAAAATTTTTAATATTGTTATAGCTGTTTTTTTCTTTTGCAACAGATTGAATACTTGCTTTATAAATTTGTAATCCAACTTTATCAGCTGGCAAAAGCAAATTGAGAGAAGCTGTTTTTTTTGAAGGTGAAAAAGAGACCTTTTCTTTAGCAACAATAGAATTTCCCTGCGTAATTATAAAATCAGCATTTACAGCTTTTGTACCTGCATACTGAAGAAAAACTTCTACTGGAAATTTATTTTTATGAAAAGCGTATTTGTTTACGTTAAGCTGATTGATTTTTAAATCGAAAAAAGTGGTTGTATCTCCCACAACCAAGGGATAAACTTTATTGACAGGATCGAATCTATAGACGTAGTCGTTTCCTGTAGTCTGATTTCCGTCTGTAATTATAACAGTTGGAAAAATCAGGTTTTTGTTGATGCTTTTTAAATTTTTAGCTACTTCATCTAAATTGGTTTGATTTCCTTTAAAATCAAATTTATCTGAAGTTTTAAAATCGTTGTCAAATTGATAGGATTGAATTTCGAATTTTTCCTTTAAAGCTGGATTCGAAACCAATTTTTGATATAATTCAATTGCTTTTTTATCCGATTTCAAAGCGGTAATAGAACTTGAATTATCAACAACAATTGCTAAAGGTGTTTTAGTAATTTCGAGCGAATTCTTAGAAATTATTGGATTAATTAGCAAAACCAATAATCCGAAAATAGCTAGAAAACGTAAAAAAGCCAAAAGTATAATCACATTGGATTTACTTTTGGCTTTGAAAAAATATTGAAAATACGATAAACCACCAGCAATTACTAAAGAAAGCAATAATAAAAGAATCGTGTTTGTCGTCATATTTGTTTAGTATTCAGTAATCAGTTTTTTAGTGATCAGATTCAAAAAGCCGTGACTACGACTGTTAAAGTGTTCAGTTATTCAAGAATTAAAGAAAAACTGAATACTAAAATCTGAACACTGAAAACTATTAAGTAAGCATTCCTCCGCAAACATTAAGTACTTGACCAGTAATGTAAGCGCTCATGTCAGAAGCCAAGAAAAGACAAGCATTTGCAACATCTTCTGTAGTTCCACCGCGTTTCAATGGAATACCTTCTCTCCATCCTTTCACTACATCTTCTGATAATTTTGCAGTCATTTCAGTTTCAATAAAACCTGGAGCGATTGCGTTGCAACGAATGTTACGAGAACCTAACTCTAATGCTACAGATTTTGTAAATCCTATTGCACCCGCTTTAGAAGCGGCATAATTTGTTTGACCAGCATTTCCAGAAACTCCTACTACAGAGCTAATATTAATGATTGATCCTGCTCTTTGTTTTAAGAATGTTTTTTGAATCGCTTTTGTCATATTAAAAACCGATTTCAAGTTTACATCTATTACTTGGTCGAAATCTGCCTCAGACATACGCATTAACAAATTGTCTTTTGTGATTCCAGCATTGTTGATTAAAATATCTACAGTTCCAAAATCGGCTAAAACAGCATCTACGAAAGTTTGCGCTTCGTTAAAATCTGCTGCGTTTGACTGATAACCTTTTGCTTTAACTCCTAAAGCATTTAATTCTGCTTCTAAAGCTTCTGCAGAAGCAGCAGATGAACTGTATGTAAAAGCCACGTTAGCTCCATGTTTAGCAAAAACTTCAGCAATTCCTTTTCCGATTCCACGGCTTGCACCAGTAATAATTGCAACTTTTCCTTCTAGTAATTTCATATTAAGGTATTCGTTTTTATTTTTTGAAATACAAATATAGAGTATTTGGGCGTTTAATAAAATTTGTCATATAAAAAATGGCTTATAATTTTATTCATTTATAAAACAAAAAAAACAGCTCAATAAATAAGCTGCTTTCCCAAAATAAAAAAATAAAACTAAAACTCCTATAGATAATTTTGCTCTGCCATTGCAAAAATTATTACAAGAACTACAGCAATAATCACCATTCTGTTGATTGAGTTGTAAATATCTTTTGTTCCTTCTGTTTTAAACTTTTTGCTTTGTTTAAGAATATCCCAAATCACAAATGGGATAAAAACTGTAATTGACAAATAAAGAAAAAGCCTCATATTATCTCTGAAAAATGTTGCTATGGTGATTAGTAAAATACTCCACAAAATGAATGCGGTGTTTATTGGCGTAAAATATTTTTTCATTGTATAAGTTCTTGAATGCTGAAACAGTCTTTACAGCTTTAATAAGTTCACTGAATATTATTTACAAAAAAGCAGTCCAGTTAACTGGAACTGCTTTTCTTCCAAAATTTAAAACGAAACTAAAAATTAATCTCTTGTAGAATGTTTACTGAAATGCATAAGTACTCAGTCTGAAGCCATTGTTATTTGCATTGGCGAATGTGAATAATTTATTAGATGCATTAAATACAAACGTTTCTTTTTTTACATATAATCCTTTAGAGTTTGTTAATTCAGCATCTATCTTTGCTAATAAATCTGGTTGAGGAATAGTTGCTCCTAAATTATTCTCCCAGGTCCCTGAAATCAATTGTAAAGTCTTGTTAGCTGCATCTTCTTTTACAGTTATATTATGAAATATGGTAGTTTTTCCTCCTGTAAAAGTATACGCTATATAGCTGTCTCCATTTGCGTCATTAAAGGTAAACTGTACTCTATTGACTTTCTGCGTAGAAGGTAAATTACTGTTTATTTCGTTTAATAATGCATTGCATAAAACCGAATTTGAAGGCGCTGTAGCTAAATTTGCTGCTATATATCCATAAGCAGTAGATGGACTTTTTAACATTGGTTTATAATCTGTAGTGATTACAAACGGAATATTAGAATACTTAATTGAAGCACTTACACCATTAGTTCCAGTTGCTGTAAAACTTCCATCGGCGCTATTATAAATAAAATTACTTAGTTTTTGCTCTCCAACTTTAATTGCTGGGCTAATAACAATACCATTTGGTGTATATCCAATACCTATACCATTAGTACTATTAGGATCATTATAGTTTGTAAAGCGTGTTATTGTGGTATAAGGATAAAAATCATACGTTTTCTTAGTTGTACCATCGAAAATTTCTACACCTCTATTTGCACCGAAGACATTACTGCCAATTACATTTGGAATCATTAAGAAATTCTTAGGCAAATCATCCCAATCTTGAGCCGTTGCTTTTACAAAACGTATTTCTGAAGAATTAGTATCACCAGCAGTTCTATTAGCTTTAAAAATAAGCTCGCCATTATCTTGTCCGTAATACAAAAATTGGAAATCTCCTAAATATCCTTTACCTCTTAAAGCTGT
Source organism: Flavobacterium panacagri (assembly GCF_030378165.1). Taxonomy (NCBI): domain Bacteria; kingdom Pseudomonadati; phylum Bacteroidota; class Flavobacteriia; order Flavobacteriales; family Flavobacteriaceae; genus Flavobacterium; species Flavobacterium panacagri. Next base: position 4,031,205 of record NZ_CP119766.1, on the reverse strand, counting down.
TGTTGGAGAAGCTGTTGGGCTTGAATCTGACAATAAATGAATTCTATTTTTAGTAGTAAATACTAAGCTGACAGTACTTCCTAATTGAATGTTATAATCACTAGTGAATTTTGTAGTTGATGCGGTATTAAAATCCGATGCCATTTCAACTTTTCCATCTGCTGTAAATTTAAACAAATGTGTAAATCCTCCTAATTGTTTATCATCAGTAAAATAAACAGCTCTCCAGCCATCAGGTGAAGTTAGCAAAACTTCTTGCAACTCACTTTTTTGAGCATTCAAACGTTCTGTTGGGGTTTTATCAAACTTTTGCTCAACCTCTGTCTCCGTACAAGCTGTTAGTTGAAGCATAACTGAAGCAACAACTAAATGCTTGAATATATATTTTATTTTCATAATACTTCTTTTAAAGTTTTTAGAATTTCTAATTAATTATTGATCACATTAGTTGTATTCTTTTCTGCCTCATCTCTTAAAGCGTAGAAGTCCATATTAAAGGTATCTTTGAAATATTGAACTACAATAGCTTCTTTTCTTTGAATATCTGCTCTTGCTTTTGCACTTGATATACTCGCCAATATTGCTGCATATTCTGCTTTTGTACTAATCAAAATAATCGACGCTGTTTCTGCAAAATCTTCGACGACATTTGATCTTGCATAGTTTGTAATAAATCCAAGTTCTCTAGAAGCTGGTGTTGTTTCAAGATGCCAAGTTGCAGTATATCCTGAAGGAGTTATTTTCCCCCATGCTTGTTCATCAAAAGGTTTTGTCTGATTTAAAATATGAATATATTCGTGCTGAATGGTATGGATAAATTCTGCAACAATTGCACGATTCTTTCTATTTAAATTATCCACCTCAAAAAGCGTAATTCTTTGTCCACCTTCGGCAATACCTAATGTTCTTGTACCGTTTGAGTTCGAATTAACACCACCAACTAAAACAATTTCTCTAGGTGCAATTTTTTTAACAAAATCAGCTCCTCCGATTGTTGCATAACTTTTAAGCCAAATTTGCTGTACAATTTCCAACGCCGGCTTTACTTTATCTAAAGTAGGAGGAAATAAGAATCTCGTATTATCTACAGTATTTTGGTTCCACTTGTATTGTGCATTGATATTGTAAGGAACCAAATAATTAGTGTCAATCCATTGATCTAGTTCCGTTTTAAGCGGTTGATTATAATCTAATTGACTTTCTTTAGGCTGATCTTCTTGTGCACAAGATGTCAAAGCTAAAGCTCCAATAAATACCGCTATTTTTTTATATTTATTTACTATTCTCATAATACTAAAATTTTATTTATCTAGGATTTTTTTCTACTCCGTTACTTGATGCGCTTAAAGGAATTTGTAACGCTCTGCGGTTATCATCTTTTTCCAAAGTATTTGTTGGTTTGTTAAATGTTTCGTGTACTACAACAATGTTAAAACGTTTAACATCAAACCATCTAATTCCTTCATGAATAAAATCTCTTCTTCTAGTTTCCGCAATTGCTTTAACATAAGAAGTCTGCACAGGTGTCATCGAATAATAAGGAGTATATTCGTCTGCAATTACTGGATATTTAGCCTCCACTTTTGCCCTTGTAAGTTTATCTGTCGCTGCGTTATATCCTGTAGTTCTTGTACCAAAGAAATATTCTAATTCAGTATTAGCTTCGTCAATACGATTTTTCATTACAAGCGCTTCAATTCTGTTCAAATAAAATTCATCGTAAGATAAGAGAACTGTACCTAAATAAGGTTGTCCAATATTTGCCGTAAGATTTGTATACTTAAAATACTCTTTAAACTTTGGAGAAAAAACGGTCATGCTACTATTGTATGAATAGGTTTTATAAAGCCAAGCTTTTCCAAAAATATTCGTTGAAGCACCTAAAATATTTTGACTTCTATCTCCTGCCAAATAAAATCGGTTAAGTTGAGTTGCTCTAGCATAAATTGAATAAGCTGAAACTACTAGCAAATTAGCAGGCTCTACTGATTTTGCATATTCAATAAATTGAATATTAGGATCTAAAGCTGTAAACGCCAAATAATTTCTTAGTTTCCCTACTGGCTTTGAACCTAATCCTTCTGATACTTCAAGAACTTTATCCCAATCTCCTTTTATTAAATAGAAACGGCTTGCAAATGCGTTTGCCGCTTCTTTTGTAAAGTGAAATTTTGGTTCAGAATAGTTATTGCCAACAAGTTTTAATCCTTCTTCAATATCTTTTTGTATAAAATCAAAAACTTCTTTAACTGTATTTCTTTTATACTTTTTAATTAATACTTCCTCTGGTTCAGCAACATAAGGAATACCTAAATCTTTATCAGCTGTTAAAGGATTATACCTTTGTGACCAAAATGAAACCAACATAAAGTGTGAGTAAGCTCGAGCTAATAAAGCTTCTCCTTTCTGAGGATTTAAACTCGAAGGATTTCCTAATTCGTTAATCGCCTGTAATGCTTTATTTGCATGGGCAATTGCTCTGTAACAAGCATCCCAGTAATTAGCCTGTGTATCAATGTTTGTTTCATTGTTCATTTCCCAATTATAATTTTGCTCATTTTTGGGTAGAGTTTCAGCTAACTGTCCATCACCAACGTTATCTGTCATTGTTTCTGCAAAATCCATATAAGTACCACCTGTTGGATATGCATTAACCAACAATTCTGATATTTTGTCTGCCGTATCTATTTGAGTCCTATTGTCTGGAGTTTCTGAAAGGAAATCATCACAGCTGCTAAGAGTAATCACTAATAATAATGAAAGTGTTATTTTTATATTTTTCATAATCAAAACAATTATAATGAAAGGTTTAAAGTGAATGTGTACTGAGAAGTGATTGGAAATGCAACTCCTCCTGTATTACGGAATTCAGGATCTTGACCATTTAATTTCTTATCAGAATAAATTAACCAAGGATTAACAGCTGAACCTTTTAATGTGAAAGTGCTCACCCCTAATTTCTGCTTGAATTCTTTTGGAAACTCCCAGCTTAATGAAATATTCTTTAATCTTACAAAATCGCCATCTGCAATTCTTACATCAGAGTAATTATAGGTATTGTAAGCTCTAGACAACATGTTTCTTCCACCATAATCTGTAATCAATCTCTTATCTGCAATAACTGGTACGTTTGTATAATTCTCATCACCTGGATTAATCCAACGATTAGTATATTCTTTTGTAAATACAGTTAAATCATCATACTGACTATCATATACTGGGTTTAAACGAACCTTATTCCCTCCTGATCCAACGAAGAAAACATACAATGACCAGTTTTTATAAGTAAATGTATTTGCTAAACCAATTGATTTATTTGGTTCAATAGATCCTTCATACTTCAAGTAATCAGTAACATTATCATTATCTTGAAAATTAGCACCTGTAATATTATCTGTTTCACCCGGTGCCATAACAAATGTTGGAAGACCTTGATTGTTTAAACCTGTAAATTGATATGAATAAATTGAGTTTCTAGGATGACCAATAGCATTTCCTCCATTTCCATCAATCAAATCAAATGCTGTTGGTTTATTCTCTAATTTTGTAATTTCTTGTTTGAAAACTGAGAAATTAAGCGTAGTTGACCATTTAAAATCACGGCTAGCGATATTTTGAGTCGTTATACCCACTTCAATACCTTTAGTTTCCATGTTTGCATTATTTCCCTGCTTAATTCTTTGACCTCCAATTCCAGATGTAATTACGTAGTCAACTAAATCAAATGCTTTACGACGATAAACATCAGTCACGAATTGCACTCTGTTGTTGAACATTCCTAAATCAAGTCCAATATTAGTTTCGAACTGTTTTTCCCAAGTTAAATCACCGTTTTGTAATTGATCAATTTGTATACCTGTTTCTCTGTCATCAAGATTTAAACGATCAGAGATAAAACTTTTATAAATAGCCAAAGAGTTAGTCGCTGGCCCAGCAGTAGCTGTTAAACCATAAGAACCTCTTAGAGCTAAATTATTGATTGCTTTAAGATCTTTCATAAATTTTTCTTCAGAAAGGTTCCATTTTCCACTAAAAGTATAGGTAGGTAGCCATCTTGATGAACCACTGTCTCCTTGTCTGTTTGATCCATCATAACGTCCTGTTACAGAAGCCGTATAACGACGATCATAAGTATAACCAACTTTTCCAAAGAAACCTACTGTACGTTCTCTTTCGGCATTAAATCCATAATAAGAGTTTCCTTCGTTTATAACTTTCTCGATCAATCTAGGATCGGTAAAAGCGGTAAGACCTCTATCATATTGAAGACCAGCCGCTATGAAATTATCACTATTTCTATCTACAGAACGCAATTCAGTACCGAAGAAACCTTCCAATTCGTGTTTTTCAGCAAATGTATTTCTATAAGTAACACTATTTCTAATATTATAAGAAGTCATGTCATTTGTAAACTTTCTTAAAAAGCCTCCATTAGGCAAGACAGAAACACCAGGCGCTGTTAAATCATTTGGATCTTTATACAAAAAGATATTCTGATCTCTTACGATTGTTGTTTCCATCGCATTGTAAGCACCAACAACGTTGGATCCTTCCAAAATTTTATGTTCTCTACTTGTATTTGCATAACGAGCAGATCCAGTTAAGCTATAAGTTAAATGTGGAGAAATTTTATAATCTAAATCCAACTGGAAACGAATATCTTTCACATCAATATCTAAATAGTTAGTATTTAACTCATTTATGATATTCATTGGAGCCCAGTTATTTCTGTAATACTCTAAATTTCCATTTTCATCATATGGCCTTAGGGTTCTACTTGTATTTAATACATAACTAAATGGGTTAATATCAAAATCCCTTGTTACTTTTCCAAAAACTTCATCTTTTTGACTTTCGTAAGTACCAGGAGCACCTTGTTTTCTAATAGATGCCAATGTAGATAATGTAAGATTTAATCTGTCATTAATATAGAAAGTTCCTTTAATGTTTGATGATAATTGTTGTACATTATCAGCAATAGTCCATCCTGGATCTGTATAATATCCTAAAGAAGCGTAAAAAGTATTATTCTTTCCTCCACCTGAAAAACTTAAAGAGTGATTTTGCGTAATAGAAGGTCTAAATAAAACGCTAAACCAATCTGTATTAGCTAATTCATACTTTTTTAAGAAATTGTTACGGCTTACAGGATCATTATTTACTAAATAACCGCCAGTTTCTGGATTATATGTATTGATTGCTCTTCCAAGAATATTGTAAACTCCTCCATATCTTCCTTGAACAGTTGATGGCAAATCTAGAAAACCTTTGGATTCCATTTCTTTAAAAATACTCATTGACTCCTGAGAATTTAAAATATCATATTGCGTGTAACTTGGTACAGATCTCACAGTTTGTTCTAAATTGTAACTCACTTTTAACGGAGAATCTCTACGTCCTTGCTTTGTTGTAACTACTACAACTCCATTTAACGATCTTGAACCATAGATTGAGGTAGCCGACGCATCTTTCAATATTTCAATACTTTGAATGTCATTTGCATTTAATCCTGCAACTGAAGAACTTAACAAAGTCTCTGAATTTCCTGAAGCTAAGTCAGCAAAAGTTATATTGATAATATCTTCCTGTACAACCCCATCAATAACCCATAAAGGTTTTGTATCTCCAAAAATTGAAGAAGATCCACGAACTGTAATTTTTGGTGCTGTACCAAATGTACCGGTAACGTTTTGTACTGTAACCCCAGCAGCTTTACCTTCGATCATTCTACTGACATCTACTACTCCATCCACTTTTAATTCAGCTCCAGAAATTTTACTGATAGCTCCTGTAAATGTTCTTTTCGAAGTTTTTTCGTATCCAGTTGTAATCACAACCTCTTTAAGATTTTGCCCTGCTTCAGTTAAAACAATTGTTGGCGTAGTATTTTCTATACCGATTTCTTTAGATTCCATACCAACGTAAGAAATAACTAAACGATTCACGTTAGCAGGCATTTCGATAACGAAATTTCCATCAAAATCGGTCAAAACTGCCGTTTTTGTCCCCTTAGCCATAACAGTAGCGCCTGGAAGTGGACTTCCTGTCTGATCTGTTACTTTTCCTTTAATAATTGGGCCAAAAGTCAAAAGTTCAAATAATGAATCATGGTTATTTACATTCGCAAAAGAACCAGAAACATTTTTTTGAAGTACAATTTGATTGCTGACCTCAGAAAAAGTTATATTAAATGGCACTAATATTCTGCTTAGAATACTAGATAAAGTTTCTTGATTTGCTTCTATACTAACTTTCTGCGAAAGCTGAGGCAGTCTAGAATTATAAGAAAATTTTACATGAGCAGATTTCTCGATTTTAGATAAAGCATTGTCTAAAGTTAGATTTTCGACTGTAATTGTAACTTTAGTATCTAGTTTTTTCTGCCCATTTACATTATTTGCGAAAGTAACACTTGAAAAGATAAGTGCTAACACAAATTGAAACAGCGTTATTTTCATGATTTGGTGAAGTAATCGTTGCTTGACAACAGGTTTTTTCATAATTTTGGTTTGTTTTGATTAATACTATTCGAGTGTATTTTAAGAAACATCATAAATTACTCTTTACAGAGAGTGATTTACTAAATTCAAGTGTCGAGAATGTTACAGCATCTTCGGCACTTTTTTATGCATTCATTTTTTACATAGGCAGTTATCTCATTTTTTAGCTTTAGACAATCAGTTTAATTTTGGTTCTTTTATTTTTTTATTCTAATTGAATTAGAGCTCTAGTTACAGCCAGAAGTCGTAATTACAATTTGATTTCCATTCATTTCATAATTGGTATCATTACCAATACTTTTACAAATAATTTTCAGTTTTTCTGCCAATGGCTGATCACTCAATGAAGTGGTTAATCGGCAGTCTTTTAATTTATCATGTGGAAAATCTATATCTACTAAATAAGCCTGCTCAATTGTTTCAAGAATTTGTGCCACAGGAATATCTGTAAATTCAAAACTTAACTGCTCAATATTGGTAACACTGTTTACTAAGACGGGATCGGCAGTAATATTTGTAATTTTATTAAAGACAAATTCTTTACGTGCAAAACGTACAGCTTGATTAGGAAGCAATACTATTTCTTCGTTTTTAACAGATCGTGCTAAATCATTAGATTTTACTCTCACTTTACCAGTACGAACAAGTACTTCGACATTTTGCTGATCTGGATAAGCTTTTACTCTAAAACTAGTACCAACAACACGAGTAACAATTTCATTTGCATAAACAAAAAATGGCTTTTTAGGGTTTTTACTAATTTCAAAAAAACCTTCACCAGATAAATACACTTTTCTTTCGTTTCCTGTAAAGATTTTAGGATAGCTTAATTTACTATTAGGCTGTAACAATACAGAGCTTCCGTCGGATAATGTAATGGTTTGAGATTTTTCAGTATTGTTGGTTTGTTCTACCAAACCTTCGTTGTTCTCTTGTACCAATTCATTGTATGTTACTACATTGTCGTTTGGCAAAATATCATTTTTAAAAAACCAAGCAGAGAACAAACCAACCAAAACAGCAGCGGCAATACCAGTTGTCCAGTATCTAACCGTTCTACGTTTTCTAGTTCTTAAAGTTTCCTGAGAGAGTACCTCTCTTTGTTCAATTTTTTGCCAAGTTTCTTTTAAAGCTTCATGAACTTGACTCGAAGATAATTTTGAGTCTGGCACTCGCATGGCTAAAAGTAAAAGCCTTGCATCTTCAACTAATTTGGCTCTTTGAAGATTTTCTAAAGTCCATTCTTCCCAGCCTTGTTCATCAATTTTAGATAAAATCCATAATTGAAACGATTCATCAGCTAAGAAGTCTTCTATTTCGGTATAATTATTACGTTTTTGCATCTTATTATTAAGGTTACAAAAACATAGAGGACAGTTTTTATATTATATACTCACTTATTTAAGATTTTTTTTTGATTATTTCTTAAAAAATTACAAAACCCCTGAAGATATAAGGATTAGGAGCGGAATACTTCCTTTCCATTCTTTACGAAGACTTAACAAACCACGATGCAACAAGTTATTTGCAGATTGATAATTCACATCTAGAAGCTCCGCAATTTGATCCACACTCAAGCCTTGATGATAACGAAGATACAATGCTTCTTTCTGACGCCCAGGTAAATCGTTTAATAATTTATTTAAGTACAAAACACGTTCTGCGGTAACTTCATCTTCTACCAGAGCATTTTCTATAGAAAAATCAAACAAAAATTCCAAAACATCTGTAGTAGTTGTTTTTCTAAAAACATAGTCTCTTTCGTGTAAACGGGCAATTCTTTTCCTGACACTAGAAAGCAGATAAGCCTTTACAATTACATTATCTTGCAATGAACCACGATAAAGCCAGATATCAGCAAAAACATCCTGAATACAATCTTGTACCTTCTCTGCAAAAGGGCACAACGAATTTCCGTAATTAATTAAATCACAATAATATTTCTCAAAAAGTAAAGAGAAAGATCTTTCGTCACCATTTTTTAAATTATTCCAAAGAATAAAATCGTCTAGCATTTTGTTTTTTAAAATGTGGCTCATATCGTAAAAACTTTGAGGCGTAAGAATCAAATCATGAAAAGAAGAACAAAAATCATCTTCCAAAAATAATATGAATTAATTACATTAATTAAAATCGGCTTTCTACAGTTAATTAAAAAAATATGCATTCAGCAAACTTTTATTTAACAAAAAATAAACAAGATTTTTACATAAACGAAAGATTTAATTCATACAAAATGAATCAAATTTTAACATTATTTTTTATTTATGTTTGATAAATATAGAAAAGCAAATGATAAAAAGCCAATTATTACAAAAAAAATAAAGCTTTTTTTAAATCCGTCAGTATTTCCGTAGTTTTTTTACTTAATCTTAAATTTACTATATATTAAATTTTAATTAACTAAATAGAACTACCAACTTCATCATTAAAATATCTAATATGGATTTTTAGTCAATTCCTACAGGTTTGATTTGGTAGATAAAATTTGAGAGTTTTAAAAATTCCGTTTACAAGCGGAATTTCTTTAACAAAAAAAAGCCCTACTAAGTAAGGCTTTAAACTAATAAATAAAATTATAAGTCTAATTTTTTACAAACTTTACAGTTGAAGTTCCTTTTAAACTTTTGACCTGTAAAAGATAAGTACCTGATTGAAATTTTGAAACATCAATTTTTGTTATGTTAGAAGCATTTGGTATCGTTAAAACTAACTGTCCCAAAACGTTATACACAGTAATTGATTCTTTTTCAAGATCATTTTTAGATTCTATATTTAAAAAATCCCTCACTGGATTTGGATAAATATTAAAATGCTCTTCAAATTTAAAATCTTGAGTCCCTAAAGTAGTTTTAAAAACAGATAAGGTTTTATTCGTAAGGATTGGGAAATTATAATCAAAGTAGATGCTTGCTTCATTTGTAAAAGAATCCCCTACTTTTAAATCCGGTAATGTTTTTATTTTAAAAGCAATATAACCATCATTATTAGCATCGTCAAAAGGGAGGTGTATATTTTCAAAAATAAATTCCACTTTGTTTTTATCTGAAATTCTGGTAACAAATGAATGACTTGAACTAGTTGGAATTAAAGTAGAAATATCAAATTTTGAAAGATCAATGATATCTTTTACGACAATATTTTCGGCAGGATAAGTTCCAGTATTTTCAAATCTAATGAGATAATGTACATACTCTCCTATCAATTCTGGTTTAATAACATTTCCTTCTAAACAGGTTTTATCATTTGGATCGTATGCATCCACAACGGTTTGATTAAACTCAAAACTATTATCTGCCGGCATTTCATCAACTTCTTGAGAACTTATTGTGGCTTTATACTTTAGAATATCATTAATATTTACTGCTGGGGTTTCTGATGGTGAATTAACATTAAAAACCAATTGAATTTCTCTGCTTTCAAGAGGTTTTAAATTGGAGAAATTCCAAACTAAGTTATTCAGATTTTGAGCAGAAACGCCAAAATTTGAAGAAACTAAATCCAAAACTGAGTCATCAAAATTAAAGTTTACTGTTCCTGACTGAATTGTATTACCTTTATTTTTGTAAACCAATTTATACTTAGCATCAAAACCTGGTCTGGCAGCATCTAAAGGAATAATTATAATTTCTAAATCATTATGAACTCCTAAAGGTGTTACACAAAAATTCTGAACAAATGGGCTTGTTTGCGCAGGAAATTCAACTTGCAAAAATGTTGGATAAACAGTAAAATAATTAGGATTTTCGAGTGCTGGTGTTATTTTATAATTACCCTCTTTTAGTTTTATTGAATAATCTTCTGTTACACTAATTATACTTCCGTTTATCGTACCGTCAGTAATGTCAAGTTTAAAATCTGCAGAAATGTCGGATGAATCACAACCATTTGTATTAAAATCCAGTTTTTTAACACCTTCGACCAGATAGTTATTTCCTCCTGGTTCAAATGAACAAAAAGAATTGACATTAACATTTAACTGATGGAAGAAATTAAGATAATTCTCTATCTGTGAAATTTGTTCTTCATCTGTACAAATAAATTTTAGATTTTCATTTCTAGCTATCGTTACATCGTTTTTAACATTTCCGTTCTTTATATATATAGATTCCAGCAACGGATTATCTATTACCCACAAAATACTTAAACCTTTTAATTTATTAAGATCAATGGAGGTTAAAGAAGTATTATAAAACCCAACAAAAGAAAGATTAGGAGTAACTGGAAGATCGATAGAATCAAATTGATCATTTCCAAAATCTATAAGTTCCAACTTCATTAAATTAGAGATATTTAAATTCTTCAAGAAATTATCCCTACACATTAATTGCCTTAAGCTTATCAAATCCGTAACATCAAGATTTGTTAAATTATTATATGCACATAATAATATCTCTAATTTGGTCAAGCCTTTTAAATCGAGTACATTTAAACCTAAATCTGAACAATATAAAACTTCAAGGTCTACAAAATTTTTCACTTCAAAGTTGGACAATCGAGTTCTCGAAAAATTTAATGTTCTTAAACTCAAAGATGTTGCAGCATTTAAATTACTCAATGGGTTATCTTGGCATAATAAGTTTGTTAATTTTTCACATCCTTGCAAATTTAAACTTGTTAATTGATTCTCACTGCAATCAACATTATCCAAACTAAGACATCCTAGAACATTTAAATTATTTAAAATATTTTTTTTACAATCTAAAACATTCAACAGATTCAGTCCACTAACATCTAAAGAAGATATTTGGTTTTCTGCACAATATAAAAATGTCAAATTACTAAAACTTTTAATTCCAACTAAAGAAGAAACATTAGACTTGTTTAAACTTAAGCAATAAACATTTAAGGCCTCAGATAATTGAATTTCTCCGTCCTTATTAATATCAATTAAAATACGGTTTCCTTTCTGATCTAAGGCTATTGAGTTTTCTGTATTTGCTTCTAATAATTTTGCTTTAAAATTAGCATCTGGAATATTAATTATCTGTGCATTTAATGACGTAAAAAAGCACAAAGCCAGTAATAGCAGGTAGTTTTTAATCATAGATTTAGTTTGTTTTCGGTTTTTAAATATATAAAACCAAAAATTAAAATCCTATAGTTTCATAAAAAAAGCCTTACTAAATAACAGTAAGGCTTTTTTTATTTTGATAAATTGTTCATTAAAAAGCTACATTCCATCTCGGCAATTTAGCATTTTCATCTAAGAAATTTTGCAAAACCTGTCCTTCAACAGCAGTTGGTATTGCTTTCACATCACCAGTGAAAGTTTCATACCAAACTACTTCAAGGGTAGCAATGTTTTCCAATTTCATTTGAGCAGGCCATGAATATTTTCTTCCTGTTTTTGCAAATTGGTGTCCGTTTACGATTTTATCATATAAACCGCCGTTTTTGCTTTTTAAGGTTCCATCATTCTGAACAGTTCCTGTAGAACCAACCATAATTAATTCTTTTGAATCACCTTCAACAGCATAAACCACAAAGATTCCAGCGCTTCCTTCTGGAGCATTACAAACTTGTTCTAAACTATCTTCAACTGTAAAAGTAAAACTATTGCTTACTTTAAACTTTTCTAATTCTTTATTCATAATTCTTTTTTAAGCTTCTAAGATACTGAGGTACTAAGATGCTAAGATTTTTCTATTTTTTGCCTCAGTCTTAAAAATGTAAAAAGTCTCAACAAAATATTGAGACTTTTTGGAATTTATTATTTTAAATAGCTGGAGATTATCCAAGTACTTCTTTTACTTTTTTACCAATTTCAGCTGGTGAATCAACAACGTGAATTCCGTTGTCTCTCATGATTTGTTTTTTAGCTGCAGCTGTATCATCAGAACCACCAACAATAGCACCCGCGTGACCCATTGTTCTACCAGCAGGAGCAGTTTCTCCAGCGATAAATCCAATAACTGGTTTACGGTTACCGTCAGCTTTTACCCATTTAGCAGCATCAGCTTCTAATTGACCTCCAATTTCACCAATCATGATGATAGCTTCAGTCTCTGGATCGTTCATTAATAATTCAACAGCTTCTTTAGTTGTAGTTCCAATGATTGGATCTCCACCAATTCCGATAGCTGTAGTAATTCCTAAACCTTGTTTTACAACTTGGTCAGCAGCTTCGTAAGTTAAAGTTCCAGACTTAGAAACGATACCAACATTTCCTTTTTTGAAAACGAAACCTGGCATAATTCCAACTTTAGCCTCACCTGGAGTGATTACACCTGGGCAGTTTGGACCAATTAATCTAGAATTTCTTTCTTTAACATAATTATTTGCTTTAATCATATCTGCTACAGGAATTCCTTCTGTAATAGCAATAATTACTTTAATTCCAGCATCAGCAGCTTCCATAATTGCATCAGCAGCAAAAGCTGGCGGAACAAAAATGATAGATGTATCAGCTCCAGCTTGATCAACAGCATCTTTAACTGTATTAAAAACTGGACGGTCTAAGTGGCTTGTTCCACCTTTTCCTGGAGTAACACCTCCAACAACATTAGTACCGTACTCAATCATTTGAGAAGCATGGAAAGTACCTTCGCTTCCTGTAAATCCCTGAACAATTATTTTGGAATCTTTATTAACTAAAACACTCATGATATATATTTTATGTAGTTTTTAAATTTGTGTTGCAAAAATAAGGTTTTGTAATGTATTTTGCCTCTTTTATTGTCAAAAAAATATTAAGAAAATTGACTCATTTGATAACCTCTGTAAAGTTTATCATCTTTTATCTGCCAAATTGTTGAAAAATGTGCCAGAAGCATCTCTTCTCTAGGATTCTCAATTGTTTTTACAAAATGAGAATAACGCACTGATACTAAATCATCTTCGCTAATAATATGACTAATTCTAACTTTAGAACGTACATAAGCACGACTAAGTTCGTTGGCCATTTCGATTATCGAGTCATAATCCATCTGAATAAAACCTTTACTGCTGTTCCATTCAAGTGTAACGTCAGGATGCAGATATGTTTTTAAAATTTCGCTATCAATTAAGGCATCTGACTTATAAAATTTCTGAACAAATTCTTTAATAGACATATTACTTCAATTTACTTAAAATTTCAGGAATCTTCTTGATATTAGCTAATTGTTTCAATTTCTCTCTAGACTCCTCAATTGGAGTACCAAAATAGGACTTTCCTCCTTCAACTGATTTTGTCACACCTGTCTGCCCCATTACCACCGCTTTTGTACCGATAGTAATACCACTAGTTGTTCCAACTTGACCCCACATCGTAACTTCATCTTCAATAATTACGCAACCGGCAATACCAGTCTGCGAAGCTATTAAACATTTTTTACCAATAATAGTGTCATGACCAACATGAACCTGATTATCCAGTTTTGTTCCTGCTCCAATAGTCGTATCCCCTGTAACTCCTTTGTCTATTGTACAAAGCGCACCAATACCAACATTATCTTCAACAACTACTCTTCCGCCTGAAACTAACTGATCGAAGCCCTCAGGACGTTTCTTATAATAAAAAGCGTCAGCTCCTAGAATAGTTCCTGCATGAATAATCACATTATCACCAATAATAGTATGATCGTAAATGGATACATTAGAATGAATCAAACAATTCTTTCCAATTTTTACGTGATTACCAACAAAAGTATTAGGTTGAATGATAGTTCCCTCTCCTATTTCTGCTGTAGGTGCAATCGCTACATTTGCAAATTGAAAAGGTTTGAAATGTTTAGTAAGAATATTGAAATCTCTAAACGGATCGTCAGAAATTAGAAGTGCCTTACCTTCTGGACAATCCACTTCTTTGTTGATCAAAACAATGGTCGCTGCCGATTGTAAAGCTTTATCATAATATTTTGGATGGTCAACAAAAACGATATCACCTGGCTCAACCACATGTATCTCGTTCATGCCCAAAACTTGGAAGTCTTTGTCACCAATAAATTTGCAATTAAGCAAATTTGCAATTTCTTGTAAAGAATGAATCTTTTGAAATTTCATATAGTATAATTAGAAAATTTGTCAATTAGAAAATGAGTCAATTAGAATATGAATATACAAAAATATGTCGATTCATAAATTATCTAACTGACTCATTGTCAAATTATCTTAATTAAAAAAAATTATTCTTTTACACGCTCCATGTAAGAACCTGAAGCTGTATCGATTTTAATTTTATCTCCTTCATTAATAAATAAAGGAACGTTGATGTTTGCACCCGTTTCTACTGTAGCGTTTTTCGTTGCATTTGTAGCAGTATTTCCTTTTACTCCTGGTTCAGCATAAGTAACTTCAAGAATTACAGATGCTGGCATATCCACTGATAATGGTAAATCAGTTTCTGTATTGATCTGAACCATTACGTTTGTTCCTTCTTTTAACAAATCTGGAGCATCTAGAATGTTTTTGTTTAAAGAAATTTGTTCAAACGTTTCAGCATTCATAAAGTGAAATTCATCACCTTCTGGATACAAATATTGAAATGTATGTGTTTCAACACGAATAACGTCAATTTTGTGACCTGCAGAAAAAGTATTATCTAATACTTTACCTGAAGTTAAGCTTTTCAATTTTGTTCTTACGAAAGCTGGACCTTTTCCAGGTTTTACGTGAAGAAATTCAATAATCTTATAGATATCGTGATTAAATTTAATACACAATCCGTTTCTAATATCTGATGTAGATGCCATTTGTTTTTTTTATTTTAGATTTTAGTCCCGAAGCCTCGGGATAGATTTTAGATTCTAATTAAAGAATCAATCTTCATTTTTTATTTAATATTTATTTTAAATTCAATTCAAAGTTCAGAAATCTAAAATCAGAAATCTAAACTCTAAAACAATTAATAGTTCCCAGAATAACCTTTCATAATTCCTCGAGAAGAATTTCTGATAAAATCAAGAATTTCGTCTCTTTCAGGAGTAGCTTCCATTTCAGCTTCAATAATACTTAAAGCTTGCGTTGTATTGTAATTTTTTTGGTATAAAATTCTGTAGATTTCCTGAATTTCTCTAATCTTTTCAGTACTAAATCCCCTTCTTCTTAAACCAACAGAGTTAATTCCAACATAGGACAATGGTTCTTTTGCTGCTTTTGTAAAAGGAGGAACATCTTTTCTAACCAAAGATCCACCAGAAATCATAGCATGATCACCAATATGAATAAATTGGTGAATTGCAGCTAAACCACCAATAACAGCATGATTCCCTACAACTACGTGACCAGCTAAAGCAACACCATTAACGATAATTGCATTATTTCCAATTTCACAGTCGTGCGCAATGTGAGCATAAGCCATTACTAGGCAATTATTTCCAATTACAGTCTGTCCAGAAGCAATTGTTCCTCTATTAATAGTTACACATTCTCTGATAGTACAATTATCACCGATAATTGCGAGAGAATCTTCACCGCCAAATTTTAAATCTTGTGGCACAGCTGAAATTACCGCTCCTGGAAAAATATTACAATTTTTTCCAATTCGAGCGCCTTCCATAATGGTCACGTTTGAACCAATCCAAGTACCATCACCAATAACAACATTATTGTGAATTGTTGTAAATGGTTCGATTACAACATTTTTAGCGATTTTAGCGCCAGGATGAACATATGCTAATGGTTGATTCATCTGTATGTTTTATATTTTTAATTAAAATATTCTAATTTGAGGCAACAAACCTAAACAATAAATTTGATAATTTATTATTGTTTTCTTGCAATTTGTGCCATTAATTCTGCCTCAGTTACTAATTTACCATTTGCATAAGCGTTTGCCTGCATATGACAAATTCCTCTTCTGATAGGAGAAATCAATTCGCATTTGAAAATTAATGTATCTCCTGGCAATACTTTATGTTTAAACTTAACGTTGTCAATCTTCATAAAGTATGTTAAGTAATTTTCTGGATCTGGAACTGTACTTAATACTAAGATTCCACCAGTTTGTGCCATTGCTTCTACAATTAAAACCCCCGGCATAACTGGAGCTTCCGGAAAGTGTCCTACAAAGAAATTCTCGTTCATAGTAACATTTTTCAAACCAACCACATGACGATCAGACATTTCAATAATTCTATCAATCAACAAAAATGGAGGTCTGTGAGGAAGCATCGCCATAATTTTATGAATATCCATCAATGGTTCTTGATGTAAATCATAAGTAGGAACATGATTTCTCTGTTCTATTTTGATAATTTTAGCCAGTTTTTTTGCAAATTGAGTATTTACAAAGTGCCCTGGTTTGTTGGCAATAATTTTTCCTTGAATACGAACGCCAATTAAAGATAAATCTCCAATAACATCAAGTAATTTGTGTCTTGCCGCTTCGTTCGGATAGTGTAATGTAAGGTTATCTAAAACACCATTTGGTTTTACAGAAATTTCATCTTTGCCAAATGCTTTTTTAAGATTCTCCATTGTAGATTCAGAGATTTCTTTGTCTACATATACGATTGCATTGTTTAAATCGCCACCTTTAATTAGACCATGTTCTAATAATGATTCTAATTCGTGTAAGAAACTAAAAGTTCTAGAACTTGCTATTTCTTCTTTAAAATCTGATAAACTTTTTAAAGTTGCATTTTGAGTACCTAAAACTTTAGTACCAAAATCAACCATTGCTGTAACTTGATATTCATCGCTTGGCATAACCAAGATTTCGCTTCCTGTAGCTTCGTCTGTAAATGAAATCACTTCCTTTACAACATAAACATTACGCTGTGCATCTTGTTCTTCAATACCTGCTTTTTCAATAGCTTCAACAAAATATTTTGATGAACCATCCATAATTGGAAGTTCAGAGGCATTCAATTCAATAATAATATTATCCAAATCGCAGCCAACTACTGCAGCTAAAACGTGTTCAGGTGTTTGAATTTTCACTCCTAATTTCTCAAGATTTGTTCCTCTTTGAGTATTAACAACATAATTAGCATCAGCTTCAATGACTGGTTGACCTTGCAAATCTACTCTTACAAAAGTGAAACCATTATTAACGGGAGCAGGTTTAAAAGTCATTGTAACTTCTTTTCCAGTATGCAATCCAACTCCTGTTAGTGAAATTTCATTTTTGATGGTCTTCTGTTTAACCATTATTTCCATTTTTTGGGTTTATTATTTGTTTTTTTAATTCTTGAACTTCGGCCACTATCTTAGGAAGATTTTTAAAGTGAACATACGATTTGTTAAATTCAGTATATCCAAGAGAAGGCGTTCCTTGTAAAACTTCATCATCCTTTATGTTTCTAGCAACTCCAGACTGAGCCTGAAGTCTAACATTATTTCCAATAGTCAAATGACCTGCGATACCTACCTGTCCACCAATCATACAATTCTCGCCTATTTTTGTAGAACCAGCTACACCACTTTGAGCGGCAATAACAGTATTTTTCCCTATTTCTACATTATGAGCAATCATAATCTGATTATCCAACTTAACTCCTTTTCTAATTATCGTAGATCCAAGAGTAGCTCTGTCAATAGTTGTATTTGCACCAATATCAACATTATCTTCAATAATAACATTACCAATTTGAGGTACTTTACTGTATTCTCCATTTTCATTCGGTGCAAAACCGAAACCATCTGCACCAATTATCACTCCTGAATGAACAGTACAATTGTTGCCAATTACAGTTTCTGAATAAATTTTAGCACCAGCAAAAATGAAGACATTATCACCAATGACAACATTGTCTCCAATAAAGCTGTTTGGGTAAATCTTCACATTGTCACCTAAGACTACATTCTGTCCGATATAGCTGAAACTTCCTAAATATAGATTTTCACCATATTTAGTTCCCTCAGACATAAAAGACTGTGGTTCGATACCTGTTTTGTTTAGTTTTACCTGATTATAAAAGTGTAAAAGTTTAGAAAATGCGGCATAAGCATCTTCTACTTTTATTAAAGTAGTAGTAATTTCCTGTTCGGGAATAAAGCTGTCATTAACAATTGTTACTGTCGCTTTTGTAGTATATATGTAATTGATATACTTTGGATTAGCTAAAAAAGTAAGCGATCCCTCTTCGCCTTCTTCGATTTTAGAAAGCTTAGAAACCTCTGCATTGAGATTCCCAACAACTTCTCCTTCTAAAATTCCTGCTATTTGTTCTGCTGTAAATTTCATCGCGACAAAAATATAAAAAATAGGTTTTAAATGTTAATTTTAGATTAGTTGTTTTGGGAAACAGATATAATATTTTGTTACCAATTTAGATAACGATTTCAAATTCAGCTGGTCAGAAGCTTCTACAACATCTTCAATTGTTTTATCTTTTTTCAAAATTCGGATAGGTTCTGCTTCTTTACTGTACGCTTGATTTTTAATTTTTCCTCTAAAAATAAAATATCCTGCATCTACAGCCGAGATTTGATGCGCTTCTGCAAATTCTTCTTTCAAAGATTGAGATTCTTCCATCGGAATCTTTTCTGCACTCAACTTAATCTTTAACAAATCTCTATTAATAATCATTTTACTTAAAGTAGAAAGTATAAAATCACTATGTCTCTGCCATGCTTTTAAGGCGCTTATAATATCAAAATCATCTAATTGAGAAAACAAATCCAGCTTTTCGGCATCAAAATCTTCCAATGTAATTTTATTGTGCATAAAATACGAAAGCGGTTCACTGCAAGGTAATTTAACTCCTTTTAAAGTCAATTCTTTCGCTCTTTTTAAAACTTTCATCAGAATTAATTCGGCAACTAAACTGGTTTTATGCAAATAAGCCTGCCAATACATTAATCTTCTGGAAAGCAAAAATTTCTCTACTGAATAAATTCCTTTTTCTTCAATAACCAAAACATCGTTCTCCACATTCATCATCTGAATCAAACGTTCAGAATTCACATTTCCTTCTGCGACTCCTGTGTAAAAACTATCCCGTTTTAAGTAATCCATTCGATCCATATCCAATTGACTTGAAATCAATTGCAACATGAATTTTCTATGATATTCCCCTTTAAAAACCTGAATAGCCAAACTTAATTTCCCATCAAATTCCTCATTCAACTGATTCATGAATAATAAGGAAATAGCTTCGTGATGCACATCTTCCACAATACTTTTTTCCATTGCATGAGAAAATGGTCCGTGTCCAATATCGTGAAGTAAAATCGCGATTAATAAAGCATTTTCTTCTTCTTCAGAAATTACAACATCTTTAAAACGAAGCGTATCAATCGCTTTTTTCATCAAATGCATACATCCTAACGCGTGATGAAAACGAGTATGGTTTGCGCCTGGATACACCAAATACGATAATCCCATTTGAGAAATTCTACGTAAACGTTGAAAATACGGATGCTGAATTAAATCGTAAACCAGCTCATTCGGAATCGTTATAAAACCATATATAGGATCGTTGAATATTTTAAGTTTGTTGATATGAGTCACTAGTGCGATATTTTTTAGGTCAACAAATATAAGTAAATAAGTATAAAGAGATTGGTGTTTTTTATTTAAAAATGAAAGTCGAAATTATGATGATTATCAATAAAATAGATTAAAAAATGTTAAAATTTAAATTTAATTCATAGTTCAGCTTTAGTAATTTTATACTATTTTTAATAGTTTTTAAGTTCTATTACTTTTAAATTGCAGTAATAAATTAATTTGTTTTATGGATAAGATCAAAATACTTTGGGTCGATGATGAAATCGATCTTTTAAAGCCCCACATATTATTTCTAGAAAAGAAAAATTACGAAGTTACCACTTGTAACAATGGTCTTGATGCCATTGCGTTATTTGAAGAAGATAATTTCGATATTGTTTTTCTGGATGAAAACATGCCCGGAATGAGCGGTTTGGAAACCCTTTCTGAAATGAAAGAAAAAAAATCAGCCATTCCCATGATTATGATTACCAAAAGTGAGGAAGAATATATTATGGAAGAAGCCATAGGTTCTAAAATCGCCGATTATTTAATTAAACCGGTTAATCCGAATCAGATTCTATTAAGCTTAAAGAAAAATCTGGATGATTCAAGGTTAATTACTGAAAAAACTACTTTAGATTATCAAAAGGAATTCAGAAAAATTGCAATGGAATTAGCAATGGTTAATTCTTATGAAGATTGGATCGAGTTGTATAAAAAATTATTGTTCTGGGAATTAAAACTCGAAGATATCAATGACACTGCGATGATCGAAATTCTGGAATCTCAAAAAGTAGAAGCCAATTCGCAATTTGGAAAATTCATTGAACGAAATTATGAAGATTGGTTCGCACCAAAAGCAGATAAACCTATACAGTCTCATACTTTATTTAAAGAATTAGTAGTTCCTGAACTTAAAAAGAAAGACAAACCAGTTCTTTTTGTTGTAATTGACAATCTGAGATACGATCAATGGAAATCCTTTGAAAGTGTAGTATCAAATTATTACAAATTAGAGAAAGAAGTTCCTTATTATTCTATCCTACCAACCGCTACGCAATACGCCCGAAATTCAATTTTCTCAGGTTTAATGCCGGTTGAAATGGAAAAACAATTTCCTCAATACTGGAAAAATGATGTGGAAGATGGAGGGAAAAATCTTTATGAAGCAGAATTTCTTTCAGCGCAATTAAAGCGTTTAGGCTTAAATATTAAGGAAGATTATTTTAAAATCACGAATTATTCTGGAGGTAAAAAGTTAGCCGAGAACTTTAAAGCTTTAAAAGGAAACGACTTAGTTACGGTAGTTTACAATTTTGTCGACATGCTCTCGCACGCTAAAACAGAAATGGAAGTCGTAAAAGAATTAGCATCAGACGACAAAGCATATCGTTCGCTGACATTAAGCTGGTTTAAAAATTCCCCACTATTAGAAATCATTCAGCAGGCACAGCTTTTAGGATTCAAATTAATCCTGACAACTGACCACGGAACAATAAATGTAAAAAATCCGTCGAAAGTTGTGGGAGATAAAAATACAAGTCTAAATTTGCGTTACAAAACAGGGCGTAGTTTGACATACGAACAAAAAGATGTATACGTAGTGAAAGAACCTAAAACAATTGGTCTTCCAGCTATAAATATGAGTAGTTCGTTTATTTTTGCTAAAAATGATTTTTTCTTAGCCTATGTAAACAACTACAACCATTATGTGAGTTATTATAAAAACACGTACCAGCATGGCGGAATTTCATTAGAAGAAATGATTATTCCGTTTTTGGTATTTAATCCGAAATAAAAATTTATCGCCACGAATTTCACGAATTGACACTAATTTAAATTTAAAAGAAAAAAATAATTCGTGAAATTCGCGGCAAAAATAAAACATACAATGAACATCGTTTTTTCATTAGATCAAATTCAAGAAGTTGCACAGCAGATTATAGATTCAAATCCTAAAAAAATCATTCTTTTTAATGGAGAAATGGGGGTTGGAAAAACTACTTTAATTAAGGAGTTATGCAAAACTTTAGGAGTTGAAGATGCAACCAGCAGTCCAACATTTTCATTAGTAAATGAGTATTATGCTGTTAACAATCAAATTGTATATCACTTTGATTTTTATCGATTGAATAAAGAAACCGAGGCTCTAGATATGGGTGTCGACGATTATTTATATTCAGGAAATTGGTGTTTTATTGAATGGTCGGAAAAAATAGCAAGTTTGATTCCAGAAGAACATTCTACTATTAACATCGAATTGCTAGCTGACGGAAAAAGAGAATTGAATCTGAATTAACATCATGTCAGAAGAACATAATCACAATTGTATTGATTTTGATGATTTAATGAATAACATTAAAATCAATATTGAAAAATATGGCCTGCAAGTTATAATCATAGAAGCGACTGATTATTTACCTTCATTTGCTTACAGTATTGGACTTTGGCAAAAATACAATCATCCAGAAATTATTTGTTTTGGATTGTCAAAATCTCTTTTACATGAAATTATAAATGATGTTGCCGAAATAGTCAAGCAAAATGAAAAAATTACCGAAAAGAAAAATTACTCAAACATTTTTGAACATAGCAGATCTGAATTCCTAAAAGTTCATCCAAAAAATATTCAAGACTATTTTGGTAGTGCAATTAATTACTACGAGAAAGAAGATTTTACCGCCTTGCAATTGGTTTGGACAGATCGAAATGATAAATTTCCTTGGGAGGAAAATTTCGAAGAAGAATTTCTTTACAAGCAACCTTTGTTAGACAGAAACATCGATTTCAAATTTAACGAACCTAAAAACCTTACTGCTTTCACAACTAGACAATGGTTAGATACAGAAAAACCAATCATTAGGGTTGTACACGACGAAGATGGAGATTGGCAGTTTTTGACAGATGACGAAATTTCAACCGAAAATATCATCATTGTTGCTTTAGAACAAATAATCTTAAAAGATAAAACACTTAACAAACTCTTTGACCTTAATTATGGAGAAGAAGCAGAAAGAAAATTCATTGGAGACGAATGGGTGAGAAATAAAGTTGAATATGACAATGAAGAATAATAAAATATCTTAACATTCCCATTTACAGTATTAGCAGAATTTTTGCATTAATTTTAAAACTTTTTACGTAATTTGTACCTTTAATTTTTCGCACTATCCATGTCAATTACCTTAACTCCGTTTACAAAACAACAATTAATACCTCAGGAAGAAAAACTTGAGGTTGGTCGTTTTAAAAGAGAACTATTTATTGGAATTCCAAAGGAAACAAGTTACCAGGAGCGCCGTATCTGCCTTACACCGGATGCCGTAAATTCCTTAACTTACGAAGGACACCGCGTTATGATTGAGTCTGGAGCTGGAGAAAGTTCAAGTTACACAGACAAGGAATACGCAGATGCCGGAGCAGAAATTACAAAAGACACTAAAAGAGTTTTTGGCTGTCCGTTTTTATTAAAAGTAGAACCGCCTACATTGGCAGAAATCGAAATGATAAATCCAGAAACGGTTATTATTTCTGCTATTCAGCTTAAAACTAAAAAGAAAGAATACTTTGAAGCTTTAGCAAAAAAGAAAATCACTGCCCTAGCTTTTGAATATATTAAAGATGAAGACGGATCTTATCCTGCCGTAAAATCGCTAAGCGAAATTGCTGGAACTGCTTCTATCTTAATCGCAGCCGAATTAATGATTACAAATGAATTTGGGAAAGGACTTTTATTTGGAAACATAACTGGCGTTCCTCCTACTGAAGTCGTAATTCTTGGCGCAGGAACTGTTGGCGAATTTGCTGCAAAAACCGCAATTGGATTAGGCGCCAATGTAAAAGTTTTTGATAATTCGATTACTAAACTTCGTCGTCTACAGAATAATTTAAGCCAACGAATTTTCACTTCAACCATACAGCAAAAAGGTCTTTTAAAAGCATTAAGACGTTGTGATGTTGCCATTGGAGCCATGCGCGGAAAAGAAAGATGCCCTATCGTAGTGAGCGAAACTATGGTAGAACACATGAAAAAAGGAGCTGTAATTGTAGACGTCAGTATTGATACTGGAGGATGTTTTGAAACTTCAGAAGTTACAACTCACGAAAAACCAACTTTTATAAAAAATAACGTTTTGCACTATTGTGTACCTAATATACCTTCTCGTTATTCCAAAACTGCTTCATTATCAATAAGTAACATCTTAACACCTTATCTTCATCAGATAGCCGAAGATGGTGGTTTAGAGAGTGCGATAAGATGCAACAAAGGACTTAAAAATGGAATTTATCTTTATCACGGAATCCTAACAAATAAAGCTATTGGCGATTGGTTTGATTTACCTGATAACGATATTAATTTACTTGTATTCTAAAGGAACTTTAATGTACCTTTGCAAAAAAAATATTTCATGAAGTTCGTACACCGTTTTGCATATTACCTAATCGGCCTAATTATGGGTTGCTTTTTTGTAGCCCTTGTTTTTAGTGGAAAAGATACTCGCTGCAACTACTTTCCAAATGCTCGAGTTTTAAATAATCTTCGAACAAAACCATTTCAATATTCCGATAAAGCAGTTCAAACTTTAAGCGAAAAATGGGTTGACACTGCTGATGTCAAAAATACTTTAACTTACGGAGATGTAGATTTTGATAAAAGTAATGTTCCGTTCAATAAAGGAAAGCTTTATATTATCGAAGGAAAAACAGTAAAAAATCAGGAAATTATTCTAAAGGTGGTTAATTACGAAAATAAAGCTGTTTTAGAAGAAATTATAAAAAAATAATTTTTCTGTCATTTCGACTGAAAGGAAAAATCGCACTAGAATTTCCGCAAAGTAAAATTCAATCTTTGTAGAGCTTTTAGTGCGATTTTTCCTTTCAGTCGAAATGACAAAATTGAGAAAAAAAGCTAAGTTTTTCCCTTTGCCCTTTTGTTACTCTGTAACTTTTCAACTTAAAAAAATTACCATTCAATTTCTTTCAATCCTTTCGACTTTAAGAATTCATTGGTCTGACTAAAATGTTTATTTCCGAACCAAAATCCTCTATTCGCACTTAAAGGCGAAGGATGTCCAGATTTTAAAATATGATGTTTTGAAGCATCAATCAAAGCTGCTTTCTTTTGAGCAAAACCACCCCAAAGCAAAAAAACAACATTTTCAGATTCCGATGAAATTTGTTTGATTACAGCATCTGTAAATTTTTCCCAGCCTTTTCCCTGATGGCTTCCGGCTTCAGATTGTCTTACGGTTAAAGTCGCGTTCAAAAGAAAAACTCCTTGATCAGCCCAACGCTCCAAGTTTCCGTTTTTGGGCAATGGCTTACCCAAATCGGTTTCGATTTCTCTAAAAATATTATATAATGAAGGTGGAAATGGAATTCCGTCACTAACAGAAAAACACAATCCGTTAGCCTGGTTTGGGCCATGATACGGATCTTGCCCAATAATTACCACTTTTACCTGATCAAAATGACAATGGTCAAAAGCCGAGAAAATCTGATTTCCTTTCGGATAACAAACTTTTGTTGCGTATTCTGTTTTTACAAAATCTATTAAGGTATTGAAATATGGTTTTTCAAATTCTTCACTTAAAACCGGCTTCCAAGAAGAATGCATTTTTACGTCCATAACTTTTTTTTTTTGCGAATTTCAGGAATTAATACTAAAAATCATATTTATGCAGACATAAATTTAGATTTCAATCATAATGTTTTTGTACTTTTGCGTTTACTTTCATAAAGTTATTAAATGATCAGTATTACCGAAAAAACGCTACAAGACTTACAATTTCCAACCGTTCTAGAAACCATTTCAGATGGATGTAACACCGATATTGGAAAAGAAAAAGCTTTACAAATAAAACCATTTAGAGATAAAGAAGAATTAATGCAATCCCTGATGCAGACATCAGAATATGTATCTTCTTTTCAAAATAATAACGCCATTCCAAATCACGGATTTGATGCGATTTCTCATGAAATAAAATTTCTAGCCATTGAAGATAGTTTTCTTGAAGTTGGAAGTTTTAGAAAAATTGCGAATCTTTCTGCAACAACAAATGTATTATTGAATTTCTTAAAAAAATTCGATGACTATTACCCAAATCTTAATGCAAGAGCTTCAAGAGTAGAATTGACAAAAGACATCATTTCTGCAATTGATGCCATTGTAGACAAATATGGAGAAATAAAAGACAATGCCTCTCCTGCTTTGGCTGGTATTCGACAGAATATGAATCTGGTTCGTGGTAAGGTAAATCAGAGTTTTGGTGTTGCGCTTACACAATATAATGGTTTAGGATATCTGGACGATATTAAAGAAAGCTTTGTTCAGAACCGTAGAGTTTTAGCAGTTTTAGCAATGTATCGTCGTAAAGTAAAAGGCTCAATTTTAGGAAGTTCTAAAACTGGAAGTATTGCTTACATAGAACCAGAAGCTACTTTAAAATATTCTAGAGAACTTGCAAATCTTGAATATGAAGAAAAAGAAGAAATTACAAGAATTTTAAAAAATCTATCGAATGTAATTCGTCCTTATCTTCCTCTATTAATTGAATATCAGGATTTTTTAAGTGACATAGATGTCGTTGCCGGAAAAGCAAAATATGCAAATCGCATAAATGGAATTTTGCCAACAATTACAGAAGAAAGAAGGTTGTTCTTTAGAGAAGCCTATCATCCAATTTTATATCTGAACAACAAACAGAAAAAAGAAGTTACACATCCTCAAACTATTGAGCTAAAACAAGAAAACCGAATTATTGTTATTTCGGGACCAAATGCAGGAGGTAAAACCATTTCCTTAAAGACTGTTGGTTTATTACAGTTAATGCTGCAATCCGGAATCTTAATTCCTGTTCATGAAAGAAGTGAAACTTTCTTGTTTGATAGAATTTTAACTGATATCGGAGATAATCAATCTATTGAAAATCATTTAAGTACATATTCATATCGTTTAAAAAACATGAATTACTTTTTAAAGAAATGTAATCGAAAAACCATGTTTTTAATTGATGAATTTGGTACAGGTTCTGATCCTGAATTAGGAGGTGCTTTGGCAGAAATTTTTCTTGAAGAATTTTATCATCGAGAGGCTTTCGGGATTATCACAACACATTATTCCAATTTAAAAATTCTGGCAAACGAATTGCCATACGCGACAAATGCCAATATGATGTTTGACGAAAAATCTCTTGAACCCATGTACAAGTTGGCTTTAGGTCAGGCAGGAAGTTCATTTACATTTGAGGTTGCTCAAAAAAATGGAATTCCATTTGGATTGATCAATCGTGCAAAAAAGAAAATCGAAGTTGGAAAAGTTCGTTTTGACAAAACCATTGCTACTCTTCAAAAAGAACGTTCGAAACTGGAAAAAACTTCTTTGAATTTGAAAGAAGAAGAAACGCGTGCTCGTGAAGAAAGCAAAAAAATGGAAAATATCAATACTAAAATCCAGCAAAAATTAGAAAGCTATCAGGAATTATATGACAGTAATCAAAAAATAATTTACATTGGACAAAAAATTGATGATATAGCAGAAAAATATTTTAACAATAAAAACAAAAAAGAACTTATTGGTGAATTTTTGAAAATTGTTGAAATTGAAAATTCCAAACGAAAAAAAGCTACACCAAAAGAAACAAAAGCAAAAGTTGAAAAACAAAAAGAAATTATTGCTGAAGTAACTGTAAAAGTAGAAGAAATTCGAAAAGAGAAAAAAGAAAAAAAACTAAAACCAGTTATCGAAAAGCCAAAACCAATTTTAAAAGTTGGTGACCGGGTAAGAATGCTGGATGGAAGATCTGTTGGGAGTATTGATTCGATAGAAAAAAACAAAGCAACAGTAAATTATGGAATCTTTACTTCCAAAGTAAGTCTGGACGAATTAGAATTAGTTGAAGCTGTTAAAAAATAAAGTTTTCAGCCGCAACTGCAATTTTTAGTCTAAAAAATACTAAAAATTCGACAAAATTAAAATAAAGCGATTTAAGAAACGATAATAAAAAGAACAATAAAGCAAGGTCAATATTTTTTTAAAACGCATTAAAATCAATTTATAAAAGCCGATTTTAATATGTAAAATTTATTAAAAATTAAAATTTAATAGATTTTAAAAATAATATATCTACAAACTGTTTTTTTACCCATTTTATTACTTTTTTACACGTATGAAAACTTTAAAATATTAAATCTAAAATTCTGTTTTTAATGGAAAGTCTTCCAAAAGATAAAAAAATAATTCTTTTTGATGGAGTTTGTAATCTATGTGATTCTGCTGTGCAGTTTATTATTAAGCATGATAAAAAAGATGTTTTCAGATTTGTGGCATTGCAATCAGAATTAGGTATTAAAATTTGTAAACACTTGGGAATTGGTTTTTCAAAAATGGACAGTATTATTTTATACAATCCCGGAACTGCTTATTTTTACAAATCTTCAGCTGTAATTGAAATTGCTAAAAATTTTGGCAGTTTTTGGAAATTACTTTTGATCTTCAGAATTGTACCCATTTTTATTAGTGATAGAATTTATAATTATGTTGCAAAGAACAGATACAACTGGTATGGTAAAAAAGAAAGCTGCATGATTCCTACTCCGGAATTGAAATCCAAGTTTTTGTAGAAAATTCCAATTCTAAAATTCCAATTTAGTATAATTCAAACAAAAAATCCCAAACTCCGATAAATTTGGAATTTGGGATTTTTAAGAATTAGAAATTAACTAAACTTATCTAATCAATTTTCTGTATTTAATACGTTTTGGAGTTAAGTCACCACCAAGACGTTTCTTTTTATTTTCTTCATATTCCGTAAAACTTCCTTCAAAGAAATAAACTTCAGAATCTCCTTCAAAAGCTAAAATGTGCGTACAGATTCTATCTAAGAACCATCTGTCGTGAGAAATAATTACAGCACAACCAGCGAAATTTTCCAAACCTTCCTCTAATGCACGAAGTGTATTTACGTCAAGGTCATTCGTAGGCTCATCCAGTAAAAGTACGTTTCCTTCTTCTTTCAAAGTCATCGCCAAGTGTAAACGGTTACGCTCCCCACCAGATAACATGGATACTTTTTTGTTTTGCTCTCCACCACCAAAGTTGAAACGTGATAAGTAAGCTCTTGAGTTTACTTGCTTTCCTCCCATCATGATCAATTCTTGACCATCAGCAAAGTTTTCCCAAATCGATTTATTTGGATCAATATTGGCGTGAGACTGATCTACGTAAGCAATTTTTACTGTTTCACCAACCGTAAATTCACCGCTGTCAGTAGCTTGCTCTCCCATAATCATTTTGAAAATAGTAGACTTACCAGCACCGTTTGGCCCGATGATTCCAACAATACCCGCTTGTGGTAAAGTAAAGTTCAAATTATCATATAATAATTTATCACCAAAAGCTTTAGCTACATTTTTAGCTTCGATAACATTTGTTCCTAAACGAGGTCCATTCGGGATATAGATCTCTAGATTTTCATCTAGTTGTTTTTGATCTTCATTTAATAATTTATCGTAATTCTGTAAACGGGCTTTTTGTTTTGTCTGACGACCTTTTGCACCTTGACGAACCCACTCCAACTCACGCTCTAAAGTTTTTCTACGTTTTGAAGCTACTTTTTCTTCCTGAGCCATACGGTTTGATTTTTGATCTAACCAAGAAGAATAGTTCCCTTTCCATGGAATACCTTCTCCTCTATCTAGTTCCAAAATCCATCCTGCAACGTTATCTAAGAAATAACGGTCGTGCGTTACAGCAATTACAGTTCCTGAATATTGTGCTAAATGTTGCTCCAACCAAAGAACTGACTCAGCATCTAAGTGGTTGGTAGGCTCATCTAAAAGCAATACATCTGGTTGTTGCAATAACAAACGACACAAAGCTACACGACGACGCTCACCTCCTGAAAGATTTTTAATTGGCGTATCGCCATCTGGAGTACGCAACGCATCCATTGCAATTTCAAGTTTGGTATCGATTTCCCAAGCACCAAGAGCGTCGATTTTATCTTGCAATGCCGCTTGACGATCCATTAATTTATCCATTTTATCTGGATCTGAATAATTTTCTTCAAGACCAAATAAATCATTGATTTGGTTGTATTCTTCTAAAACTGCCATAGTTTCTGCAGCTCCTTCACGAACAATTTCGATAACGGTTTTAGAATCATCAAGAATTGGTTCCTGCTCTAAATAACCTACAGTGTAACCTGGCTGAAAAACTACATCGCCCTGGTAATTTTTATCAACTCCTGCTATAATTTTTAAAAGAGAAGATTTTCCAGAACCATTAAGACCTAAAATACCAATTTTTGCTCCATAAAAGAAACTCAAATAAATATTTTTAAGTACTGGTTTGTCTGCTCCTTGATAGGTTTTACTCAATTTTTGCATTGAGAAAATTACTTTCTTATCGTCTGACATTTTTTATTTTTAATTTTAATTATTTACTTTTTTATTGATATTGCAATATCTTAAACTCTACCTTTTAATGCATTAAAAACCCATGCATTAGCTAAAAACCCAACTCCCACAGCTCCAAATCCCCAGCCTGAAACATCACTATATCTAAAAGCTCCAAGACCTATAAGTAAGAATCCCATCAGTACCATTATAAAAGTTGCCCAGCCTAAGACAGTATTTTTATTCATTCCCATAATTGTGTAATAATTTTAAAGTAGTAAAATTTTTAGAAACGCAAATATCGTGAATTTTAATGGCTTAATTAAATATTTTATACAGCATTTCTTTTAAGAGATCAGATTGCGGTAAAGCATTCGCTCCCACACCTTTACTTTTAATATCAATATCCCGCAAAGCACCTACAATCTGACTTACCTTTCTCATTGGATAATTTTTTACCGCCAAATCATACTCTTTTAAAAAGAACGGATTTACACCAAGAACCGATGCCACATTTTTAGGATTTTTATCTTTTAGTCCGTGATATTTTAAAAGTTGCACAAAGAAACCAAAAACCAAACCTGTTGTCATAACCAATGGATATTCTTTCGGATTATGAGCAAAATTATCCGCTATCTTATAAGCTCTCAATTGATTACGCTCACCAATTGCTTTTCGAAGTTCAAAAACATTATAATCTTTACTAAATCCAATATTTTCTTCAATATGTTCTGGAGTAATCGTACTGCCTTTCGGCAAGATGATCTGAAGTTTTTCCAATTCATTATTGATTTTACTCAAATCTGTTCCTAAGAATTCAACGAGCATAGCATTTGCCTTGGGGTCAATTGTATATTTTTTTCCAGCCAATACCCGTTTAATCCAATCTCCTACCTGATTTTCGTATAACTTTTTACTTTCATAAACAACACCTTTCTGTGCTAATAGTTTAGTAACCTTTTTACGTTTGTCGAGTGTCTTATATTTATAACAAAAAACCAAAACAGTAGTCTGCATCGGATTATCAACATAAGATTCTATTTTATCAATTGTTCGAGATAATTCTTGGGCTTCTTTTACAATAACCACCTGACGATCAGCCATCATCGGATAGCGCTTGGCCGTTGAAACAATATCATCTATAGAAACATCTCTTCCGTATAAAACCGTCTGATTAAAACCTTTTTCTTCTTCGGCTAAAATATTTCCTTCAATATATTCGGATAACTTATCTATATAATAAGGTTCTTCACCCATTAAAAAATAAATTGGTTTAATATCTCCAGCTTTAATATCGTTGACAATTTTAATTACTTCGTCCATTTATTTTTTTTGTTTCAAGTTTAAAGTTTCAAGTTGGTTTGAAACAAAAAACTATTTTCTATTTTTGCTTTATGCTTAAACTTAATTTCCCTGCTTATACTTTCCGATTCAAAAATAGCGAAAATAAAGTCTCTATTTTTGATGAAATCAGGAAAAAATTTATAATTCTTACGCCTGAAGAATGGGTTCGTCAACACGTTGTTCATTTTTTAATGCATGAAAAAAAATATCCTAAATCTTTAATTAATGTAGAGAAAGTTTTAACTGTCAATGGATTACGAAAACGATATGATGTAGTCGTATTTAATCCAGATGGTACTATACACATACTTGTAGAGTGCAAAGCACCCGAAGTTAAAATCTCTCAGGCAACTTTTGATCAAATTGCTCGTTATAATATGACAATGCAGGCACGGTTTTTGAATGTCACAAACGGACTAAACCATTTTTATTGTCAAATGGATTTTGAAAACGAAAGATATGAGTTTTTAAGAAGCCTGCCTGACTATAAAGAAAACCATTAAAAATAAATAATTAAAGTACTTTTGGATAAGATAGCAGTTGTCATTTTAAATTGGAACGGAGTAAAATTGCTGGAGCAGTTTTTACCATCTGTTATTCAGTTTTCAGAAGACGCGACAATTTACGTTGCCGATAATGACTCTACAGATAATTCAGTTGAATTTGTTCAACAAAATTTCCCTACAATTAAAATTGTAAAAAATACTGGCAATCATGGCTTTGCGAAAGGTTATAATGATGCCTTAAAACATATTGATGCTGAAATTTATGCATTAGTAAATTCAGATATTGAAGTTACCGAAAACTGGCTTAAACCAATTCTTGAAACTTTTGAAAATGAAAAACAAACTGCTATTATCCAGCCTAAAATCCTTGATTTTAAAAACAAGGAATATTTCGAATATGCTGGAGCCGCAGGTGGTTTCATTGATAAATATGGCTTTCCTTTCTGCAGAGGACGAATTTTCGAAACCTTAGAAAAAGATAACGGCCAATATGATGATAACAGTGAATTATTCTGGGCATCTGGTGCTTGTTTCTTCATCAGAAAAAAAGTTTATCGCGAATTAGGAGGGTTTGATGAAAGCTTTTTTGCTCATCAGGAAGAAATTGATTTATGCTGGAGAGCCGCTAACGAAGGTCATATTATTAAGTACAATTATCAATCTTTGGTTTACCATGTTGGAGGAGCAACTTTACAACAAGGAAATCCAAAAAAAACGTATCTAAATTTTAGAAATTCATTATTAATGCTTGTCAAAAATCTGCCAAAAAGAGGATTATTCTGGGTAATTTTTTTCCGTATGGTTTTAGACGGTATTGCAGGTATCCGTTTTCTTACACAGGGTAAAATCGGACATACTTTTGCTATTTTAAAGGCACATTTTTCATTTTATTGCTTATCTTTAAAATATCTCGAAAAACGAAAAGAATTTCAGATTCAGCAATACTATATGGTAAAAAGCATCGTTTTCCTTTACTATATCAGGAAAATGACCTTATTTAAAGAAATCTTTAACAGTATTCAAAATATTAAAAACTAAATTTGTAATCAAGTCTAATTAAAATTAAATTTATGAGAAAAATAGTTATCGCACTATCAGTATTAATGGCCCTAACATCATGTGTTTCTAAAAAGAAATATGCGGAATTAGAAGCTAAAAACAAAGAGACTCAAGATTTGTTAAACTCTTGTACTGTAAAATTAAACACGTGCTTAGAAGAAAAAGCTGGATTAGCTGCTACAGCTGACAGCTACAAACAACATAATCAAGACTTAATCAACAGTTCTAAAGATTTAACTATCTTAACAACTAAAGGTGCTGAAAACCTAGAAAAATCTCTTGAAAGTTTAAAAGAAAAAGATTTAAAAATCTCTAGACTTCAAGATGCTTTAACTAAAAAAGACAGTGTTACTTTAGCATTAGTTACAAGCTTAAAAGGAGCTGTTGGAATCAACGATCCAGATATCGAAGTTAATGTTGAAAAAGGAGTTGTATTCATCTCTATCGCTGATAAATTATTATTCAAAAGCGGTAGCTACGACGTAAGTGATAAAGCTAAAACTGTTTTAGCTAAAGTTGCTAAAGTTGTAAATGACAAACCTGATTTCGAATGTATGGTTGAAGGTCACACTGATAATGTACCATACAAAAGCAACGGAGTTATCTTAGACAACTGGGATTTAAGTGTTAAACGTTCTACTTCAATCGTTCGTGTATTAACAAACGATCTTGGTGTTAACCCAGCTAAATTAATTGCTGCAGGTAGAAGTTCTTACGTACCATTAGTTGCTAACGATACTGCTGAAGACAAAGCTCGTAACAGAAGAACTCGTATCGTAGTTATGCCAAAAATCGATCAATTCTATGATATGATTGAAAAAGAAATGAAAAAGCAAGCTAAATAATTCTTGTTTAGATTTTATAAAACAGAAAAAGCAGGTCGATTGACCTGCTTTTTTGTATCCTAAAAAGAATAAAAGTATTTTAGATAACTAACTAAATTTTAACTGTAATAAAGTTAGGCATTATTTTTATAAGTTTACACAATTAAAGTATTTATTTACAAAATATCAATATCGCCTTTCCCTTCTCTTACAATAACAGGTTCATGTTCAGAAAGATCAATAATTGTTGAACCAACGTTATCTCCATAACCTCCATCAATCACCATATCAACAAGATGTTGCCACTTTTCGAAAATTAACTCCGGATCTGTAGTATACTCAATTACATCATCTTCATCACGAATAGAAGTAGAAACTACTGGATTTCCTAACTGGCGCACAATTTCTAAAATGATATTATTGTCTGGAACACGAATACCAACCGTAGTTTTCTTTTTAAACTCTCTTGGCAAATTATTATTTCCTGGCAAAATAAAAGTATACGGGCCTGGCAAAGCTCTTTTCAAAATTTTAAAAGTTGATGTATCAATCTGACGCACATAATCTGATAAATTGCTCAAATCATGACAAATAAATGAAAAATTTGCTTTCTCTAACTTAATACCTTTTATTTTTGCAATTTTTTCTAATGCTCTTGAATTGGTAATATCACAGCCTAAACCATAAACTGTATCGGTTGGATAAATAACCAATCCACCATTCTGAAGCACTTTTACCACTTTTGCAATTGCAGCTTCACTTGGCTTATCTGGGTATATTTTTATAAATTCGGCCATAATTTTTTTTAGAATAAAGATGTTAGACAATAGAATAAAGACTACTCTTTACCTCTTTTATAGTTTTAAAAATAAAGAACAACATTGCAAACGCAAAAAGATTCATTTTAAAATGAAAAATTTCACTACTGCCATTGAATGTTATGAAAAATTGGGAAGGTTGAAGGTCGAATCCTGTTAGTAAATCATTAGTTAAATCTAAAGTGAAATTTATAGCTATTCCATTTACAGCTGTATAAAATACTCCGCAAAACTCAAAAGCAACCAGTTGTAAAATTAATAAAATGAATACCAAATATAATCCTCTCAAATATTTTTTCTTATTTAATAACCATGCGGAATAAATACAAAAAATGAAAAAAATAAATGGAAGAACAATAGAAACGAACAAATAATCTTGATATTTAGTAGAGTCTTTTGTAAAAAGCAAATAAATCATTAGAAGAATGCCAACAATCCCTCCAAAAAACTGATAAATTTCAATAAAATTAAGCTTCTTCAAAAGTGCTTTATCAATCATTCTTTCTTTATTCTTTATTCTTTATTCTTTATTCTTCTACCCTACAACATCTAATTTAGCAAATCTTAAAAGCAATTTCTTAATTCCTCCAACTTCAAATTTTATTTCTGCTTTTCTATCTGCACCAACACCTTCCATATTAACAACTTCGCCTTTTCCAAAACGTTCATGCATTACAATATTTCCAATGGTCAATTTACTATCAAACAAGTTTGATGCACTTGTATTTGGATTAGTTCCTGCAACAGGCTTTAATTTTCTAATATTAAGATCCGGTTTCGGATTATTATCTGCAATATTTTTAGGAGGAGTTCCTGCAACAGGTTTGTTTAATCTTAATTTAGATTTGTCAACGTCTCCAAAAATATCGCCATCAATTGGCGACTTATAGCGGTAATTGGTTTCTGCAGGAGTTAGATATTCCAAATATTGATCTTCAATCTCCTCAATAAATCTTGAAGGTTCGCTATCTGTTAGTTTTCCCCAACGGTAACGTGATTGTGCATAAGTCAAATAGGCCTGATGCTCCGCTCTTGTTAAAGCTACATAAAATAATCGACGCTCTTCTTCCAATTCACTTCTCGTACTCATACTCATTGCACTTGGAAACAAATCTTCTTCCATACCCACCACAAAAACGTGAGGAAACTCCAATCCTTTTGCTAAGTGAATGGTCATTAAAGCTACACGATCATCGTCATTGGTATCTTTATCTAAATCTGTTGCCAAAGCTACATCTTCCATAAACTCAGAAAGCGCACCTCTTGCTCCGTCAATTTCTCTTTGTCCTTCCGTAAAATCTTTAATACCGTTCAAAAGTTCTTCGATATTCTGAATCTTTGCCATTCCTTCCGGAGTCGCATCTTTCTTCAATTCCTGAACCAAACCAGTTTTCTTAGCAACGTGATCCGTAATATAAAAAGCATCTTGATTTTGATCGATGACTTGAAAACTCTGAATCATCGTCACAAAATCTTTCAATTTGTTTTTTGTTCCGGCGTTTAATTTCAAGTCAATTTTATCAATATTCACCATTACTTCCCAAATCGAACGTTTGTAATGATTGGCTGCAATAGTTAATTTTTCTACAGTAGTATCTCCAATTCCACGCGCTGGATAATTAATCACACGAATTAGAGCTTCCTCATCTTTAGGATTCAAAACCAATCGCAGATAACACAAAACGTCTTTAATTTCTTTACGTTGATAGAAAGATAATCCGCCATAAATTCGATACGGAATATCACGTTTTCTCAACGCATCCTCCATTGCACGTGACTGTGCATTGGTACGATACAAGATTGCAAAAGAACCATTATGCAACTGATGCTGCATTTTCTGCTCAAAAATGGTACTAGCTACAAAACGTCCTTCTTCAGCATCTGTCAAACTTCTGTGAACTTTAATTTTAGGCCCAAACTCGTTTGCAGTCCAAACTACTTTATCCAGTTTGGTTTTATTATGCTCCATGACGGTATTGGCCGCTTCCACGATATTTCGTGTCGAACGATAATTCTGCTCCAAACGGAACATTATTACACCTTCATAATCTTTCTGGAAATTTAAAATATTATTGATATTCGCACCACGGAAAGCATAAATACTCTGCGCATCATCCCCAACCACGCAAATATTCTGAAATCTGTCCGATAAAGCCCTAACAATCAAATACTGAGAGTGGTTCGTATCTTGGTACTCATCAACCAGAATATAACGAAAACGATCCTGATATTTAGCTAAAACTTCCGGGAAACGATTCAGCAATTCATTGGTTTTCAACAACAAATCATCAAAATCCATTGCTCCAGCTTTAAAGCAACGTTCCACATACTGCTGGTAAATTTCTCCTAATCTCGGTCTTTTGGCCATTGCATCAGCTTCAACCAATTCTGGATTATTAAAGTACGCTTTAACCGTAATCAAACTGTTCTTATAATTGGATATACGCCCCAGAATTTGTTTTGGTTTGTAAATATCACGATCCAGCTGCATTTCTTTAATAATTGAAGAAATTAATCTCGCTGAGTCTTGAGAATCGTAAATAGTAAAATTAGAAGGATAACCTAAATGATCCGATTCTGCACGAAGAATACGTGCAAAAATCGAGTGAAAAGTTCCCATCCAAAGATTTTTTGCTTCAGATGCTCCCACAATATCCGAAATCCTGTGTTTCATCTCGCGGGCTGCTTTATTGGTAAAAGTCAGCGACAAAATATTGAAGGCATCAATTCCTTGAGCCATCAAATACGCGATCCTAATTGTTAAAACTCGGGTTTTTCCCGAACCTGCACCAGCAATAATAATCATTGGCCCGTCTTTCTTTAAAACAGGCGCTCTCTGCGCTTCGTTGAGCTGGTCAATATATTTCTGCATGTAATTATCTCCTTTTATGCAAAATTAAGAATTAAAAAAGAAAGTTCCTAAGATACTGAGATGCTATCCCGATAGTTATCGGGACTAAGTTTTTATTGAAGCCAAAAAATAGGCTTTTTTTCTGGCATGGTCTCCCGCTTTCGGCTTTATCTCTCCGCTCCGCTGCGAGGATATCGCCTCAATCGGGGCTAGATTCAAACAATTGGCTTTCTTTAAACATTAAAAAAAATAAAATTATAACAGTAATTCGGCTTTAGCTAAAATTGTAAAGTTTGGCTAAAGCCCTGCCTGCACAATTTCATTGACTGTTGGTTTAAACCAACATCTATAAAAAAAACTTAGCAACTTAGCGCCTAAGAATCTTAGTGTCTTATTTAAAAAACACATCATAAGCAAATCGGATTAAAGTTCCAACCACCACAATCAAAAAGAAAATCCTAATAAAACCATTTCCTTTATTAATTGCAAGTTTAGCACCAAGCCATCCTCCAAGTCCGTTACTAATTGCCATTGGAATTGCAATAGTCCAAATGATTTTTCCTTTAATCATAAACAAACAAATTGAACCAAAATTAGTCGCCAAATTGACCATTTTAGCATTCGCCGAAGCATGAAGAAAATCGAAACCTAAAAGTGCTATAAACGCAACCACAAAAAAACTCCCAGTTCCTGGACCGATGAATCCATCGTAAAAACCAACAATTATACTGATTACAACGGCATAAAATATTTGTGTTACTTCAGAATGATCTTTGGCCACGTGCTGTCCGAAATTTTTCTTGGCATACGTATAAATAAACAATAATGACAAAACCACAAGCAAAAGCGGTTTCATAAAATCATTGCTGACAAGTGTCAAAACTGTCGATCCTAAAAAAGCAGACGGAACCGCCAGACACATCATTATGATTAATAATTTCCACTGAATTACCACCTCTTTTAAATATTGGAAAGCGGCAAAGGCAGTGCCACTGAAAGCTGGAATTTTTAAAGTTCCTATAACAGTCGAAACTGGAAGATTAGGTAACAGAATTAATCCCATCGGAGTTTGAATTAATCCGCCGCCGCCAACAATGGCATCAATAAATCCTGCTGCGAAAGCGGCCAAACAAAGGAAAAGTATTATGTATGAATCCATTAAAAGTATATTTCAATCACATTAAAAAGAAGTTCCAAAAGTACTGCTTCCATTTTGTTTATTGATAAAAATTTAAAATGGATTTCTCCTCAAAAAGTATATTTTTGCTTAAAAATTATACCAATGGATTTTAATAAAATAATAGAGCTTGCCAGCTATACTTTACCAGCTCTAGTTACGGGAGTTGTAGCTTATCGTTTTTTTGAACTGCACATCAAAAACAATGACAGAAAACGTGCTTTCTTACTAAACAAACAAGCTCATAAAGAATCACTTCCTGTTCGTCTTCAGGCATACGAGCGTATGACTTTATTTTTGGAACGTATTAATTTGACTAAATTATTAATTAGAGTTTCACCTATATCGCAAAATAAGCACGATTACGAAAATTATGTGATAGAGCAAATCGAACAAGAATTTGAACACAATTTAACACAGCAGATTTATATGTCTGATGAATGTTGGACTATCATCACAACGGCTAAAAATGCCACAATCCAAATGATACGTAAAGCCGCAATGAGTGATAAAGTTGAAAATGCAGATAAATTACGCGAAGTAATTCTGAATGATTTATTAGAAAAACAATCACCGAGTAATGCCGCTTTGAGCTTCATTAAAAGTGAAGTGGCTGAACTTTGGTAACTTTATTATTCTTCGATCTTTTTCTTTAAAGCTTTTAACAGCTTATTCTCAAAATCATAGATTATATTTTTAGAACAAAATTCTCCGTAAAAGGGAACATTTGTTCTAATTTTATAATTACATAAAAGTGTTAATTCTGTTTGTGAACTATTCAATTTTTTTAATTTATAAGTAATTGAATTGAATACTAAATTTTCATTTTTAAAAACATGTTTAAAAGTCTGGCTATTATCTAGTTTAGATTTTTCAACATCTATATCAAACGATAGTTTAGAATATTTACTGCATTCTACAACTTTTTCATTTAAAATAACACCGTTATCAAAATACCCTAATCTCACATTAGTCATAGAATTATAATCCGATTTTACTGGATTTGGAAATCCTAAATAATTATAAACTGAATTATCTATCGAATTCTTCAAATTAGGAACAGAAAACAAATTGTTCCATACAACATCAACCGGTGCATCAATTCTAATAGTCTGAAAGATTTCAAACTTAGACTCCTTCTTTTCAAAATATCTTTCAATATTTCCAAAAGCAATAGGAACTGCAAGCAAAAACAAACTACTTTTAGCTATACTTTTTTTGTTGTAATTCACTTGTATTGAGACTACAACTCTCAAAACTAAACTTACAAGAACTGAAATAACTACATACGGAGGCAATAGAAGTATTAAACTTCCCATGTCTTCAAGTCGGAAAATAAAAGCAACCAATAAAAACAAAACTGATGCTGTCAAAGGAAAAAGAATAGTCCTTAAAATACTATTATCAACAAAAGATTTTGGGTCTAGTAAAAATGGGATACAGGCTAAAAAAACAGGCACAATGATTAAATAATCTAATGAATTAAAATCTAATACATCTATTTCTACTAAAAACCTAAAGAACAAGGCATATAGAACGCTAAAGATAATTCCGTAATATTTTTTCATATCTAATCTTAAATCATTTTTTTTCACTTCATAACTTTCAATTTATTCTGATCGGATCATAACCAAACTCCCAATATTGAAGCCTAAAACTTGGGCAGGATAAAGTAAATCCTAACTTTTTGATAAACGGAAATTTCATATAGATTTTACTTCCATCCATTCTTTTGATATTTTTGAGAAACGCTTATTTCTGCACTACCAATATCAAAATCGCAATTTACATTTGGAACTCTGTAGTCTCCCCAATTGCATATTTTTTCTTTTCCTGAATTATTTGATTTCCAAACACCAGTAAAAGCGTTATTAAAATATTTATCTGAATCAATCTCGATATCATTGTATTGTATCAAATTGTTCTTATCCAAATACCACATTGATTCTAATATTCCTGAAAATTTACCAGAACCTTTTTGTTTTGAGTCTTCAACAAACTCATAAACAGCTTTTAACAATCCTTGCTTTTTTATTCCAGCATTTTTATATTC
The DNA here is from genome assembly GCF_030378165.1 of Flavobacterium panacagri. Taxonomy (NCBI): domain Bacteria; kingdom Pseudomonadati; phylum Bacteroidota; class Flavobacteriia; order Flavobacteriales; family Flavobacteriaceae; genus Flavobacterium; species Flavobacterium panacagri. The sequence goes on along the minus strand of NZ_CP119766.1, from coordinate 3,990,312 downwards.
GTCATCAACACCCAACTTTGCTTGTTTCAGTTCATTAATTGATATAATTGTTATTTTTCCTTTAAAATTGCAACTATTAGATTTAACTCTAGAGGTACCAACAACCCAATACTCGCTTGATTTCTCTTTACTTTTTTGAATTGAAACAATCTTAATTAATATTCTTTCATAATTATCACCAATGACACCATAAACCAAATTATTATCTGTTTTGTTCCATAAGTCTGAAAAATTATATTTTAAGTACTTATTCATTTCATTTTTAGGAAATAATTCCTCTTTTGGCAGAATTTCAGTTCTACACAAATTTTGGCTCCATAAATTGAAACCGAAAACAAAACAAATTAATAAACTTATTTTTTTCATACTCAACTGTTTAAATTGATCCAAGAATTTTTTGAATCCAATTCTCATCCATTTCATGAATTATAATTGTTTGAAATCCAAACTTCTCTCCTTCTGTTTTTACTCCTAGTGAATCGTCGATATGAATATCGATATTGAACATTGGAGGAAATTTAGAGCATTTAATAGTTTGTGTTTTTAATTTTCTTTGATGTTTCTGTTGATTTATAATATAATCAACAGAAATGCCGTAAGAATAAAACATTAACCTAATCCTCAATTCGCTTCTAAAAGAAGTTGTATAAACATAAATTTTATGTTTTCTTTTCCTTAGTTCTTTAAACAAATATATTGTCCCTTTTCTTATTCTTTCAATTTCAAAAAGTCTTTGAAATAAATTGATATGCTCTAGATCAAATTTATTTTTTGATATTAAAGTATCGTCAAGATCAAAGGAAATTATCATAATAAAATCTCAAATCAATATCTTATTATCACTCATAACTTCCGATTTATTCTGTGCATATTCATAACCTTGCTCCCACCATTCTTTCATAACATCTTTATTAAAGATTAAGGCGTTATCCGTTAATTTTATTGGAGTATAATATAAGTTAAGTTTAACATTCTTATTGCTTGCCATAAGTTTTCCAATAGCAATATCGTGTTTTTCGACTTGATCTAAAGCAATTCGGAACAAATCAATCATTAATGAAAATGGATTTTTCCCAATAACTGTTTTAGTTGTATTTACTTCTGTTTCTAAAACAATAACATCAATTTCAGTAGCTCCTCTATTGATAGCTTCGCGTATTGGAACTAAACTAGAAAATCCTCCGTCACCATATTCACAATTGTTTTTTTCAACTAAACTCATAAAGGGAACATAGTTACTGGAAATCCAGGACCACTCACAAAACTCCTCATAAGTACAATCTTTAACCGATTTATATTCTGATTCGTTTTTAGTAAAATTAGTTACTGTTACAATAACATCAGTTTTCAGTTTTTTAAGGTTATTGAAATCAGAAAGAGAAAAATTATTCTGGATGTATTTCCTTAACCCTTTGCTCTCGCCAAAGGTTCTTTTTCCTTTAAAAAACTGACGTAAAACATTAAAGTGATTGATCGTTACAATGTCAACTCCATCTTTGGTTTTAACCACAAAAGGACAAATATTAAAAATACTTGCCATTGTGACATTGGTATAAACGGAATGTATTTTTTTAATATGACCGAGAGCTAAATGCGGAATTAATAAACTTCCTGTTGAAGTTCCTAAAAACAAATCGTATTCGTGCTTTTTTTCTTCTATTAAATACTGGGCAACACCTCCGGCAAAAGCGCCTTTACTACCGCCACCTGAAATAACCAATGCTCTCATAAATGTATTGTAGGTTTTATTTTTGTTTTTTTTATTTTAAGATAAAAGAACATAGAAAATGGAGAATAGACTTCTCCTAAAATCTATTTTCTTTACTCTATTTTCTATATTCTACTCTTTCAACAAACGATCTAATTGAAATTGCTCATCGGGGTTCAAATTAGGCAAAATTCTATTAAATGAAGTACGCATTTCAGGATTTTTTAATAAAAGTCGGATCGTATCTCTTCCAAACTTTGAAAACTGCCACATATGATGCGTTGTTGCTCCAACTAAATTACTCAAAACCTGATCGTTAATTATTTTAAAGGCAATTAATTTTTCTAAAGCATTTTGTCTAGTTGTGGCTTCATATTTAGTAGATGAAAAAGCGATTAATTCAGTAATCAAAGGCTCAGGATCAGAAATGTAATTTGTTGTTGATAATGCCAGTGAAAGCCATAATGTACGCAGATTATAATCATTAAAACCAATCCAGTTTTTTGATTTATCCAAATAGGCAGTTCTATGAGCCGGAAAATTTCGCCAAAGCCAATATAAAGCTATTTCTTGTGTCTGATAGGATTTATCATCCAATAAAGTTTCATAATTTAATCTGAAGTCTTCCGGGATTTTAGTTAAAGTTTCGGCTACATTTTGTCGAACCTGAATATCGTTGGTTTCTAATGCTAAAAGTAGAAGCTCTTTCTTTGCTTCGTATTTTTCATTCTCTAATTGATCTACAACCGCTTCTTTCACAGAACGATAAACATTAGATGCTAAAGTAACTTTTAGAATATCTGCTTTTTCAGTTAAAGCTGTTTTCTTTAACTTATCTATTTCCAGTCTTTTCTCAATGGTTTTGTTCTTGCTCAGTAATGCATTTGCCGTTGGTGTATCAAAAGCGGTTGATTCCAGCCAAGTCTTTTGAAACTTCTCTAAATCAAAATCTGATACTTTTCTAATTTCATCAAAAAAATTCTGTGTATTTACTGTTTTATAAGCATACTTATTTAAATAGCTCTTTATCGCTTTTTTAAAAGCTTTATCTCCAATAGATTCATGCAGAACAAATAAAACCCAAGCTCCTTTTTCATAAAATGTTAACGAACTTGCTTTAGCATTCAAAACTGGAATTGTATCGGTTCTGGAGGCAAATTTGATTTGCTGTGCAGTGTCATATAATTTTGAGTAAAAATAATCTTCTCCATAAATATCTTTTTCTGCCAACAAAGCAAAATAAGTGGCAAATCCTTCCTGAAGCCAATGATGCGTACTGCTTTCCGCTGTAATTAAATCGCCAAACCAATGATGTGCCAATTCATGGGCATCAACATTGGTATAATTTCGATCGCAGAAACCAATTGAATCTACGACATAACGAGTCGCAAAAAGTGTTGAAGTTGTATTTTCCATTCCCGCATATAAAAAATCACGAACTGGAATTTGTCTATTAATCTGCCAAGGATATTTAACTCCGATTTCTTTCTCCAGAAAATCAAAAATACGTTTCGAATATCGATATGTAGGCTCAAAACGATTGGAGTCTTTTGGCTCATAATAATACTCTAAAGGAATTTTACTTTTAGATTTGAATTCTTTTTTATCGAATTTTCCAATTGCCAGCATGAGTAAATAAGAACTCATTGGTTTTTCCATTTTGTATTGCCAATGAATTAGATTTCCATTTTCTTTTTTTTCTTTTAGAAGTCCGTTAGACACAACCTGATATTCTTTATCGAATGAAATTCCTAAATTGAAAATCAACTTTTCATTTACATCATCAAAACTTGGAAACCAATTGCTGGTATATCTTCCTTGTCCTTGTGTCCAGATCTGAACTTCATCATTTTCAATATCAACAAAATATAAGGCCTGCTTTGGCCTTGTTTTGTAATTGAAGGTTAAATGATTTTGTCCTTTCTCAAAACGAGAAATCAATTTTAATTGTTTATTGTTATTTTGAATGGTTACTTCATTGTCGTTAATTTTCACATTGGAAAATTCCATGTTTTTTGCGTCAAGCGAAATCGTATCACAATCCTTTAGAACCTCAAATAGAAAATCTACAGTACCAGAAATTGTCTTTTCTTTTGAATTCAAAGACAATTGCCCTGAAACCGATTTGAAATCAACATTCTGTGTTTGCTGTGCAAAAATAAATCCGGTAAATAATAGGAAAATGTATTTCATCTAAAATCAATGTAAAGGCTAAAATCCCAAAGTTACAAACCTTTCACAAACAAATAGAATGAAATTTGTAAGTTTACATTATAAAATACAAAATCGTGTCTATATCTCAAAAAGCTTTATTTAATTGGAGCAGCGGAAAAGATTCAGCATTGGCTCTTTACAAAATCCTACAAAACCCTGATTATAAAATTGAATATTTACTCACTAGCGTAAACCAGCAATACCAGCGAATTTCTATGCATGGCGTTCGTGTAGAATTATTACAAGCGCAGGCAGAAAGCATTGGAATTCCATTAAAAATTATGGAAATTCCAGAAATGCCTACAATGGAAGTTTATGAAAATGTAATGATGGAAACGCTGACAGAATTAAAAAATGAAGGCATAAAATATTCTGTTTTTGGAGATATTTTTTTAGAAGATTTACGATTATATCGAGAAAAACAATTAGAAAAGATTGGCTTTAAAGGTGTATTTCCTATCTGGAAAGTATCAACTAAAGATTTGATCTGGGAATTTATTTCGTTAGGATTTAAAACTATTGTCGTTTGTGTTAATGAAAAATATTTAGGCAAAAGTTTCGTCGGAAGAATTATCGATGAGGATTTTATAAATGATTTACCCGAAAACGTTGATGTCTGCGGAGAGAATGGCGAATTTCACACTTTTGCATTCGACGGTCCAATTTTTTCTAAACCAATAGATTTTGAAATCGGTGAAATTGTTTATCGAAAATATGAAAAACCTGAAAGTCAGGATTCATCAAATACAGCTTGTGATACAAATGATAAAAGTGCTTTTGATTTTGGATTTTGGTATTGTGATTTAATAAAAAAATAATGAAGACTTTCTATAAATTCATTTTCCTCGTTCTTCTCTGCTTCAGTTTTCAAAGCTGTTTGGTCAGTAGATGTAAAAGACCGCAAATTATAGGTTATATTTACGATTCAGAAACTAGAAAACCAATTGATAACTGTAAAGTTGGTGAAACAGTAAGTCAGTCTAATGGTTACTTCTCATTAAAAGAAGAACGGTACCGCCAATTGACATTTTTAGGCTTTGAAGCTCCAAATTTGGCGGTAAATGAACCCATTAACAAAGAAGGCTATGAACCACAGCAGATTCAATTTATGCAGCCATTTGGAGGCGGACTAAAAAGAGGAGCTTTACATAATTCGGATACTATTTTCATCAAAAAAATAAAAACAAATTAATATGGCTTTAAAAGAAAAAGAAGAAATAAAAAAAGTAATATTCTTTTTAAAAGAAATCGGTATTGATGTTATTGAAAAAGAGCTTGACGAAACTTTTTTACCTGGATTAGATTTAGGTCCAAACTGCATTTATGTTGATTATACTAAATTACTATATCCTGGTGATATTTTACACGAAGCTGGACATCTTGCTGTAACCGTTTCTGAGCAAAGAAAATTAGTTGGTACTACAAAAATTTCAGAAGACTGGCCAACTCAAGGCGAAGAAATAGCAGCTATTTTATGGTCTTATGCGGCATTACATCATTTACAGCTTCCCTTAGATTTTGTATTCCATCCAAATGGATATAAAGACAGCTCAGAATGGTTTATTTCAAATTTTTCAACGGGAAATTATATTGGACTGCCTCTACTGGAATGGATGGGTTTGTGTTTTGGAAATGAAAAAGCAGAAAAAGAACAAAAAATGCCTTTTCCTGCTATGCAAAAATGGGTTCGAGATTAGTATTAAGTAGATTGATCAATCCAGGTCTTTAAAAACCATTGATTATCTTTTAACTCAAAAATATAATCCACATAAATTCCGTTATCCAGACCACGCTGCTGGATTGTAGCTTTATGCTTCTTGATAGATATCGTTCGTTTTAAATACTTTTCATCGGACTTCTTGTTTAGTGTTAAAACTTTGTATTTATCTTTTGACATGGTATAATCCGATAATTCAAAATCGTCATTATTCATTTGATATTTCAAAGGAAAAATCACTCTGCTTACCTGAAATTTTGGATCTGCATTGAATTTCGTAAAAAAGGCATTGAAATCTTCGGGAGCTGTTTTTGCATTTTGAGCATAAACAGCAGAATTTAAACTCATTACAAAAACAAAAAACATTAAAAAATACTTTTTCATTATTCTGAATACATATTAAGCAAATTAGTCACTGTATTCCAGTTTCTAATAGTTGCGGTTACATTTAATTTTTTCTCGATATATTTTTGATCAAATCGCGTTTTTCCAGCTCCAACAGCATATTTTATAAAAATTCTGTTTTCATCAATACTGGCTTCATCAGGTTTAAACTGACTGATTTTAAGATCATTTATGCTTTCTTTTTTTAGTGAAGCTGAAACAAAAGCTACATAAAGCTTCTTAGTATCAATCTCTTTTTCTTTCAAAAACGGATTATTAGCAAAACAAGATTCTAAATTTTCTTTAGTAATCATTACAACTGGAACTTCATGCCCAAAAACTTTGAAAATTTCCTGTTTAATCATAAATCCGACTTTAGCCGCGTCTTCTTCACTGTCTACGAAAACATTTCCAGATTGCAGATAAGTCCGAATATTTTGAAAGCCTAAATTTTCCAGCATTGCTTTTAAAGCCTCCATTTTCATCATATTATGACCAGAAACGTTGATTCCTCGTAAAAGAGCTAAATGTGTTATCATTCTTTTTAAATTTATTCAAAGATAAAAATTCCTTTTTAGGATTATTCCTCTTCGTCTCCTATTTCAATATCAAATTTTACAAGAAAATCATTCAGCTTTCTTTTATATTTTTCTTTTGCTTCATTTAAAATCACTTCCGTTTCTTCATTTGATTCTAAAGCATCAAGATTAAACTCTCTTTTAGCCCAATCGTGAAATTCTTCTTTATTTTCATTTTCATGATAATATTCCTCGTCTTTATAGAAATAACAAGAATCAAAATCAACTGAAATTTCGGTATCCAAAGTCAGCAAGTGAATTAATTTACGGATATTTTCTGCCACAACATGAATGCCACCTTCATCACCAAAAACAACTATTGGACAATTATTCAAATCTTCATCAATAAGCCAATAAGCATAGGAACTTCCTGAACCGTTTGCGCCAGCAAATTCAATAAAACTATTATAAAACTCTTCTTCTTCAGACCAAGTTTTGATTCCTGTTTTATCATTTGTTACTAATAATCCAAAACATTCCGAATAAGTTTCTGATCCGTATTCTTCTTGGAATTCATATAATTTCACCAAATCTTCTGGAATAGTATAATTTCCAAATTGAACTGCAAAATCTTCTAAAGAAAAACTGCTATCATATTCCGCATATTCTATATCATCGTCTTCGTCTTCTTCTTCTTCATCATTTTCTGCCGTTAGAACTTCAAAAGCTTTCATAGCGGCCGCTTTTACACAATACATTTCTATTCCAGGTGCAGTTTCGTTATTAATCCATTGGTATTTTGGATTTCCTTCTTCATCTTGGTATTCCAAAATCAGCATGATTTCTTCAGTATCGTGACACCATAAAGCTCTCATCTGGATATTAAAGCCATTTGCAATTTCTTCTGAAATTTGGCTGTAATTCAGTCCTTCATAAACAAAAGGAACATATTGATATTCTGTATCTGAAATCGTTTCACGGATTCTCCCTTCGTTTTTTTCAGATAAAACCCGAACCATTTCTATAAACTGATTGCGGAAATCAGTAAACAAATATTGATCTGTTTTGTCGTAATCTATAATTGAAAGTCCTGCTGCAAAAACGTCTAAATAGTTATTCCCTAATATTTCTGTCCCGTAACTTGTGTATTCAACAAAATCATCATTAACAATATCCGACAATTTATGAGTTGAAGGAAAGTAGTTTTCGACCATAATAACCGACCCATCTGTATCTGTAACGCTGCTGCAGATTAACACATCTGGCCTATTTACATTCACGATTGCCTGAACATCTGTAAAACGTTCGAAATGCATCCACATATCATCACTGTAGATTAACCAAGCTGTAACATCTCCTTTTACAAAAAGTTCTCCATGATTATATTCTCCAGTTAGAACATCGCATTTTAAACCACCTCCTAAATAATGTATACTTCCAAACAAAGTTATATTGACGGTAGTTGTTTTTCCAAATACTATCAAAGCAGGAGAATTATCAGTATCGTAAGAGGTTATTAATTTACTGACATTAAGATTTCCTTTAAAAATAAAACCTAGAATAAAGATATCAGGATGTTCTTCTGTACTAAAATCCATTTCAAAAGATTCCATTTCGACATCTTCTTCGGCCAAAAGAAATATCGGATTTTCTTCATAATCAGGAAAACGCCAAGTGTCTTCAAAAACATTATAGATTTTTTGATCTTTAAAATCGGTAAGATCTCCAATAATCTCATGTGCTTCATGTCGGTTGATTACTTTGAATGTAACACCAGAAAATATCATAGTTTCAAAAGGAACTTTTTCTTCTTTGCTCATATTTGGGGCTTATACTTTTTAAAATGTTTTAACAAATCTAAGAATTATCTTTAATCATCAAAACAACTATTTATAAATAAAAACTCCGCTGGAAAGCCAACGGAGTCAAACAATTTGAATTAGTAAGTGTTGTTTTAATTTATAATCTATCATAAACTAATAGAGGCCCATCACAAGTACCCCAAGTACTATACAACTGCTTAGTACTTTTAAGCACATATAGATTTTCTATTAAATTTCCTGTACAAGTTCCTATTATATCACTTTGAGCAGTGTAAGTCAATTTTAATTGTGTTTGATCTGAAGTTTCTGTAATTAGGTATGTTCCTATTTGAGTAGTAGTTTTATTGTCTTTTATTCTCGTTTTAGAAAACTTTCCATTCGAACTAAAAACATAGGATTCCTGCCATTCCATAACATCTATAGAGTTGGCAAAAGGGTTTTTATTTCTGCTCATACTTGTTAGTTTCCACTTTCCAAGATAATTAGTTGTATCCTTCTGATCATTGTCATTTGAACAAGAAACCAGCGAAATAAATAGTACAACTAAAATTGTAATTCTTTTCATTTTTTTAAGTTTTAAAGGTTAACTATTATTAAGATTAATCTTTCTTGAGATGGTTGCGCTTATTTTTACATGATAACGATAACTTAACATTCAAAATCTTAAGAACCATATTTGACTTTCAAAATTCCTAATTAAAATCTATCTTCGCTTTTTCAAAGAAAATAGAGGAAAGAGTATAGAAAATAGAATAAAAAGTATAGAATTTAAAATCTATTTTCTATGCTCTATTTTCTTTTCTCTATACTCTTTATTCTAAATCTAAAATAATTCAATGTCTAATAATCTTCTAGAAACCCCAATCGAATACTTAAAAGGTGTTGGCCCAAGCCGTGGTCAATTGCTTCGTAAGGAATTGGGAATTCATAAATATGGAGATTTAGTCAATTTTTATCCCAATCGATATATTGACAGAACGCGTTATTATAAGATAAATGAACTACAGAATACAGGTTCTGAAGTACAGATTATCGGTAAAATAATCAATATTAAAACCGTTGAATTTGCTAAAAATAAAAAACGTTTAGTAGCAAGTTTTGTTGATGAAACGGGACAGATTGATCTCAACTGGTTTCAAGGCCACAAATGGATTCGTGAGAGTTTAAAACTAAACGAACCATTGGTTATTTTTGGAAAATGTTCTTTGTATGGAAGCCAGTTTAGTATGGCACATCCAGAAATCGAGTTGCTAAGCGAACACGAAAGAAGCTTGCGTTCTGCCATGCAGCCTGTTTATCCTTCAACAGAAGCTTTAACCAATAAGGGAATTTCGAATCGAACCATCAATAAAATGATGGAACAACTTTTTCTGGAAACACAAGCGCTTTTTACAGAAACTTTTCCACCCTCTTTAATCGAAGAATTAAAACTGATTCCGAAAAGAGCGGCTTTATTTAATATCCATTTTCCCAAAAGTGCCGATATTTTAGCGAAAGCGCAATTCCGACTAAAATTTGAAGAATTGTTCTTTATTCAGCTGCAGTTAATTACTAAAAATCTCATTCGAAAACATAAAATTAAAGGCCATCCGTTTACTAAAGTAGGCGAACTTTTTAATGAATTTTATAAAAACCACCTTCCTTTTGATTTAACAAATGCTCAAAAAAGAGTAATCAAAGAAATTAGAACCGATATGGGAAGCAACGCCCAAATGAACCGCCTTCTTCAAGGTGATGTAGGTTCTGGAAAAACGATTGTCGCTTTTATGAGTATGCTTCTGGCAATTGACAACGGCTTTCAAGCTTGTTTAATGGCACCGACAGAGATTCTAGCTAATCAGCATTTTTTAGGTTTGTCTGAATTTGCGAATACGCTAAATATAAATATCAGAATATTAACGGGCTCAACTAAAACTTCTGAAAGAAAAATTATTCATGAAGAATTAGAAAACGGAACTTTAAAAATTTTGATTGGAACACACGCTTTATTAGAAGATAAAGTAAAATTTCAAAACTTAGGTTTGTCTGTAATTGACGAACAGCATCGTTTTGGTGTGGAACAGCGCTCCAAATTGTGGAAGAAAAATGATATTCCACCACACGTTTTGGTTATGACAGCCACTCCTATTCCAAGAACATTAGCAATGAGTTTATACGGCGATTTGGATATTTCTGTAATTGATGAACTACCTCCAGGAAGAAAACCAATTCAAACTGTGCACCGTTTTGATTCTAATCGATTAAAAGTCTGGAAATTTCTTCGTGACGAAATTGCAAAGGGAAGACAAATTTATATCGTTTATCCATTAATTCAGGAATCTGAAAAAATGGATTACAAAGATTTAATGGACGGTTACGAAAGTATTTCACGTGATTTTCCACTGCCTCAATATTCCATTTCGATTCTGCATGGAAAAATGAAACCAGCAGATAAAGATGCCGAAATGAAACGTTTTTCTGAAGGAAAAACGAATATTATGGTAGCTACAACAGTAATTGAAGTTGGTGTAAATGTTCCAAATGCCAGTGTAATGATTATAGAAAGTGCCGAACGATTTGGTCTTTCCCAATTGCACCAGTTACGAGGACGTGTTGGTCGTGGCGCTGAACAGAGCTATTGCATTTTAATGACGGGACATAAATTAAGTTCTGATAGTAAAACAAGAATGGAAACCATGGTACAAACCAATGATGGTTTTGAAATAGCGGAAGTAGATTTGAAACTCCGCGGGCCTGGTGACTTAATGGGAACGCAGCAAAGTGGTGTTTTAAATCTTCAAATTGCTGATATTGTAAAAGACAGAGAAATTTTATCTTTAGCAAGAAATTATGCCCTGAAAATCTTAAAAGAAGATTCTGCTCTTCAAAAACCTGAAAATGCGATTTTAAGAGCTATTTTCATTGAATTGACCAAGAAGAAAAATATTTGGAATTATATTTCTTAGAGATGCTAAGATGCTAAGATGCTAAGGCGCTAAGATCCTAAGATGCTGTTTTTTTTTACTTTTGTAAAAAAAAGTCTACGGCTTTTTAAGAAAACTTAGCATCTTAGAATCTCAGAACCTTGGAAACTTTAAAAAAAATACACTTCACTGCATCTCACTTAAAATAAGTTTTTTAAATATTCAGGTGATTTAGATTTGTTGGGGGCAAATTTGTATTGAATATTTGATGATACAATGAAGCATATTCTTATGAATCTTATTTTTTTGAAGAATTTTTATCAAATAATCCGCTGAAAAGACCTTTGCTTATTTTGTTTTTATCATCTTTTCCTGTGGCAATTAAGTGATCAACATATTCCATATAAGTCTTTTTTCGCTCCTCTAAGAAACCTACAAGATATTCTTCGGAAGCATGGATTCCACTGGTTTCTTCGATCTGTAGAAGTTTTTTGTACAAAGGCTCGATAAACTTCACAATAATATCATTTGGAACCGATTTTCGAGTTCCAAAGAAACCAACAATTTCTCCGTCGGTATCGGCGATAATTTTGAAATCAGTTACAACCCAGTAATAACGGCCTGTTTTGGCCATATTTTTTATAATTACATGAATATTTTCACTCGATTTAATACTGTCCCATAAAAATTTGAAAATTACTTTGGGCATGTCGGGATGTCTAACAATATTATGAGGCTGGCCAACAAGTTCGAATTCGTCATAACCAGAAACATCTATAAAGTCTTCATTGGCATATAAAATGGTTCCTTTTTTGTCGGTCTTACTAAGCAGCACTTTACTCTTATTCCAATCTACTTCTCTGTCTGAAGGCGTTGGACGATTAATTCTGGTATCCATAGCTTTTACATTTAAATTAATTTACAACTCAATTAAGCGTATAAAAGAATCTTAAACCATTTTTAATTTAACTCAATTTCTAAAACAAGCAGAATATTTCTGATTTTATGAAACACAATTCCTAATTCATATTCAAGCCATTCTGGAATTTCATTATTAACAGCCAGATTAAGATTATGAATATCAGTTGTAATCTGAATTAATTTTTTATATTGATAATCAAGATCATGTACTTGAGAATTATCTCTATATCCTTTAAGAATATCAGAAACTTCTAAAGCGAATTCTGAATCGGCTCCAATTTTATCGATTGAATTTAATGTAATGGTGTCACTTAAAAAATGATCAATAGTTTTTTTTAAATTATGCAGTGTAGGAACTGCAGTAGGCAAATCATACTTAAACATACAACAGGGTTAAAAAAATTAATATTGGGGGATAAATCTTAATTAATTAAGGTTAGTTTCTGCTGTTTGTTGATTTGACATGAATATCATTAACTAAATCATCAATTTTTTTGGCACTTTCTCTCATCATTTCCAAATAAGACAAAAGCTTATCGTTATCGGTATGACCTTTCGAAACGTCTATGAGTTTTAAAACCGAATTTACTGGCAATTTTAAATCTAAAGTGGTTCTATGAATAAAATCATTGTAGTCTTTTGTTGCCGACATTGAGCTGTATTTTGCAGAAGCCAATTTCATGTTTTCTAATTCGTATTCATCAGAGATTTTTGAAATATGATTTTCGCTATGCTCTTTAAAATAGTAAGCCCAGTAGCCATTCATAAAAAACACAACTGCTGCTAGAACAGTATGAATAATAAGTGTTTCTAAGTCGAAGTTGACTTGAGAAAAATAAACTTGAAGTCCGTTTGCATCATTATAAACGAAATTCTGAAGATACGCTAAACCAGCATGATGCAATATAACCAAAAGAGTTAACGGAATCTGTAATTTCCAGTTCTGATATACAATTAATATAGTACTGGCAATAAATACCGTAAAATGCATTTCAAACATGCCATGCATCTGATAAATATACTGCGCCATAAAAATGGATAAAACAACAGCCAGTACATACTGGTAAAACTTAGAATTCTTTATAAAAAACTTTGCAGAATAATAAGCCAAAAGATTCAGCGTCCCGACTCCAACACCAATTTCGAAAGTGTCATATTTAAAAGACAACCCTATACCGAGCAAAAAGTACACGGCAAGCACATAATTAATAATGGTATCTGACTTTTGAGTCATTGTTGACATAAAACTGTGCAGATAATCCTGTTCGTTTAAGCTAGCTTTTGTTTTCATAGGTTTTAGTTTTTGGATTTTTGGAAATAGATTTATTTAGTACATTTTGGTAACGAACAGCCGTATGCTTTCATGGCGAAAGCGTCAAAAGAAGGATTGTGATTTTTACTTAACAGAGAATCAATTGCCATTTGAGCATAGTTAGTCTTAGCATCTGTACAATATCTAGTCTTATTGTAATTACCACGATAATATAAATTATGCGAAGGATCTAATAGAACTGCCTGAGGCGTAGAAAAGACACCGCAACTCTCAGCAATAGATTCTTCAAAATACACAGGAATTGCAGCGTCAAATTTTTCCTGAATCTCTGCAATGGTAAAACGCTTCTCTTTGTTTAACACCACAATTTTAAAATTGATTCGATTGCCATACGTCTTAATCAAATCTTTTACATGAGGTACATTAAATCGTGAACAAGGACAATCCGGATTAAAGAAATGAATAAAAATAGGTCTTTGATCATAAGGACAGCAAGCTCCTAAGTCTATTTTGGAGCCCATTGCTATAGCTTTATAATTTTGAGGCACTGGCGTTGGAAGACTGTATTTAAACTCATTCTGCCAAAACAAATAACCAATCGCAAGAAGTAATAAGGAAAACCATAGCGTTAGAAGTATTTTTTTCTTCATAAATCATCTTTTATATTAGTTTAAACAATAAAAAAGTAAACAATTGTTAATATTTTACTCAACTATATTCTGTAAAAAACCTAAAAAACAACTTCTAAACCTTAATTTTAACAATAACACGAGTACAATACATCAGTATTATCGCTATAAAGAATAATTTTGTTTAACATACCAATGTTACAAATAAAATCGATAAAGTGCAAAAAAAATCAGACAAAATGCGTAAAAATTAATTTTAAAGTTATTTTGCAGGAGTTACATTTTGTAAAATTCTTCCTAAACTCTTGTAAACCCTAAAAAAATGATTGTTCCTCTTCATTAAAAAATTTAATCTTTAATTAAACCTTTTAATCTCTTTTTAGTCTAATTGCAAACCTTTGTACATACAAATGTTAAATAAAAGCTAACAGCTCCTGAATTCGTGCCAAAAAGTTAAATTTGTGAGCTTACTAAAAACAAAAACCTTTAAATCTATATTCACCTCAATTTTATGAAAGTAAAACACCTCATTTACACCCTTTTAATTATCACAATTGGAGGTTTTATTACCTACAGAATTATATCAAACAAGAGTAAAAACGATGACTCTAAAAAGTTTAATGATAAAAATTCTCCAACAACTGTTAACGGAATCGTAATAAAAACAGCCACTTTTGACAATAATTTATCACTTTCAGGCTCGATAGAAGCGAATGAACAAGTTGAAATTCACAGTGAGGTTTCTGGAATTGTAGAAGGAATATCTTTTAATGAAGGATCATATGTAACAAAAGGACAAGTTCTTTTTAAAGTAAACGACATTGAATTAAGAGCACAGTTAAGACAAGCTGTAACCAAAGAAGGTCTTACAGCAGAAAACGAAAGAAGAGCTAAACTTTTACTTCAAAAGGAAGCTATAAGCCAAGAAGAAGCTGATATCGCAAGAGCTGATCACGCTTCGGCACAGGCGCAAAGTCAGTTAATTAGAGCGCAGATATTTAAAACATCTGTAAGAGCTCCGTTTTCAGGAAAAATTGGATTGCGTAATATTTCTCCTGGAACTTATATCACACCAACTGTTTTAGTGGCAAAATTGGTAAATACGAGCAAACTAAAAATTACTTTTTCTATTCCTGAAAAATATGCATCACAAGTACAATCAGGATCTGTAATTGATTTTACTGTTTCTGGTTCAAATAAAACTTACAATGCTAAAATTTATGCTATAGAACCTGAAGTAGCAGTTGCAACGCGTACACTTCAAATTCGTGCCATAGCAGATAATACAGACGGAAAACTTTTCCCAGGAACTTTTGCTGATATCAAATTGCCTTTAAATACTATTAAAGATGCAATTGTAGTTCCTTCCCAGGCTATCATTCCAATTCAAGACGGTAAAAAAGTATTTATTGCTAATAATGGTCAAGCCAAAGAAGTAATGGTTGACGCTACAACAAGAACGGATTCTTCTATCTTGATTTTGTCAGGATTGAAAGCTGGAGATACTTTAATTACAAGCGGTGTTATGTCATTAAAAAATGAAGCACCAATTAAAGTTAAAGTACAATAATTATGAGTTATGAGTTACAGATCATGAGTAATGAGTTTTAAAATCTCATTAAATCTAAAATCTGAACTCTAAAATCTAAAATCAAACATGAGTTTATCAACTACAAGTATAAAAAGACCCGTTTTAACCATTGTACTGAATTTATTAATTATTCTATTCGGTTTTATTGGTTATACCTTTTTGGGTGTTCGAGAATTCCCTTCTATCGATCCTGCACAGGTATCGATTCGTACCAATTATACGGGTGCGAATTCTGACATTATTGAATCACAGATTACCGAACCTCTTGAAAAAGCAGTAAATGCTATTGATGGAATTCGAAATATAACTTCTTCTAGCAACCAAGGGAGCAGTAACATTACTATCGAGTTTAATCTTGATAAAGACTTAGAAGAAGCTGCAAACGATGTTCGTGACAAGGTTTCGCAAGCGATTAGAAGTTTACCGCAGGATATTGATGCGGCACCCGTTGTATCGAAAGCCGATGCCGATAGTGAAGCTATTATTTCGATGACTGTTCAAAGTGATACGAGAAGTTCGCTAGAATTGAGCGATTATGCTGAAAACGTTATTTCACAGCGATTGGAAACCATTCCGGGTGTGAGCGCCGTGCAAATTTGGGGACAAAAACGTTACGCCATGCGTTTGTGGATTGATCCTGCAAAACTTTCTGCTTACGGATGTACGGTTGCTGATGTACGTACAGCGTTAAATGCACAAAATGTCGAATTGCCATCGGGAAAATTGACTGGAAACAATACGGAATTAACGGTAAAAACCGTTGGAAACCTTTCTAAAGCAGAAGAATTCAATAATATTATTATTCGTACCGATGGAGATAAAATTGTTCGTTTGAGCGATATTGGCGGTGCTGAATTAGGGCCAGAAAACTTAGAAACAAAACTTAGCCAATCTGGACTTCCATTAATTGGTTTAGCTATCGTACCAATGCCAGGAGCAAACTATTTGGATATTTCTGCTGAGTTTTACAAAAAATATGAAGCTTTAAAGAAAGATCTTCCAAAAGATATTAAATTAAATATCGCACTTGATAATACCATTTTCGTAAAGAAATCAGTACTTGAGGTGGCTGAGACTTTAGGAATTTCAATCATCTTGGTTATCATCATTATTTACCTGTTTTTTAGAGACTGGGCAATTGCTTTCAGGCCTTTAATTGATATTCCTGTTTCATTAATTGCCACCTTCTTTATTATGTGGATGTTTGGGTTTTCAATTAATGTACTAACATTATTAGCGATTGTTTTGGCAACTGGTTTGGTTGTAGATGATGGAATTGTTGTAACCGAAAATATCTTCAAAAAAGTCGAAGAAGGAATGTCTCCGATTGAAGCCGCAATTAAAGGTTCAAATGAGATTTTCTATGCCGTAATTTCGATTTCGGTAACTTTGGCAGCGGTATTTTTACCTGTAATTTTCTTAGAAGGTTTCGTCGGTCGCTTATTTAGGGAATTTGGTGTTGTAATTGGCTCTGCTGTTTTAATTTCAGCTTTCGTTTCTCTGACTTTAACGCCAATGCTGAATGCTTATTTAATGAAAGGCGGCGAACAGAAGAAATCTAAATTCTATATCAAAACCGAACCGTTTTTTGAAAAAATGAACAGTAGTTATGCAGAAGCTCTAACAAAGTTCATGGATCGAAAATGGATTAGTTTCCCAATTTTAATAGCTTGTTTTGGATTGATTTATTTGTTCTTTACTATTCTTCCAAAAGAAACAGCACCTTATGACGATCGTAGTTCTGTAACGATGCGTATGACCACTCCCGAAGGATCGTCTTACGAGTATACAGACAAATTCATGCAGGAGATTTCAAGACTGATTGACGACTCTATTCCAGAGAAAAAAGTGAGTCTGGTTATTACTTCGCCTGGATTTAGTTCCAACTCTGTAAACAGCGGATTGGTTAGACTTACGCTAAAAGATGTTGACGAAAGAACAAAATCTCAAAAAGAAATTGCCGACCAGTTAACTAAATGGACAAAAAAATATCCTAATGCCAAAACCTCTGTAACACAACAACCAACAATTGCTGTAAACAGACGTGGAGGTTTACCAATTCAATATATTATTCAGGCTCCCAATTTTGATAAATTGAGAGAAAAAATTCCGTTGTTTATGAATGAAGTAGGAAAAAGCGATGTCTTTTCTACTACAGACGTAAACTTGAAATTTAACAAACCAGAAATCAACGTAACAATTGATCGTGCAAAAGCAGAAAGTTTAGGAATTTCTATTTTAGATATCGCACAGACTTTACAGCTTTCTTTAAGCGGACAGCGTTTTGGTTATTTCATTAAAAACGGAAAACAATATCAGGTAATCGGGCAATTTGACCAAAAAGACAGATCTAAACCTTTGGACTTGACCTCGATGTTTGTTAAAAATAAAAACGGCCAATTGATTCAAATGGATAACGTTGTAAAAGTTTACGAACAGAGTAATCCTCCGCAGTTGTATCATAATAACCGCTATATGTCAGCTACCGTTTCTGCTGGTTTAGCACCTGGAAAAAGTTTAGGAGAAGGAATTAAAGAAATGGATCGAATTAAAGCCAAGGTTCTAGACGAAAGTTTTACAACTGATTTAGCCGGAGAATCACGAGATTTCGTAGAGAGTAGCTCAAACACTTCTTTCGCTTTTGGATTGGCATTATTATTAATCTTCTTGATTCTTGCGGCACAATTTGAAAGTTTCATTGATCCGTTTATTATTATCCTTACTGTTCCAATGGCGGTTGCAGGAGCTTTATTCTCGTTATGGTTATTCAATCAAACTTGGAATATTTTCAGCCAGATTGGTACTGTAATGTTAATTGGTCTAGTAACTAAAAATGGTATTTTGATTGTGGAATTTGCCAATCAGTTGCGAGAGCAGGGAAAACCGAAATTAGAAGCTATTTTAGAAGCTTCAGAAGCGCGTTTACGTCCAATTTTAATGACCAGTTTAGCAATTGCTTTAGGAGCACTTCCAATCGCAATGTCACTTGGAGCTGCGTCAACCAGTAGAATTGGTATGGGAGTTGTAATTGTTGGAGGAACTATATTTTCATTAGCCTTAACGCTTTTTGTAATTCCTGCCATTTATTTAATGTGGTCTCGAGCTAGAAAACACTATCCTGAGTTTGACCATATCGATGAATACGAAAGAGAAAGTATTAAATAAAACCAAAAAATCACGAATTTTACTTTACCAAAAATTCGTGATTTTTCGGTAAAAGAAATTAAAAATGAATATCAAAAAAATATACTGCACTTTAATAATTCTGTTTGCCTGTATTATTCAGACAAATGCGCAGGAAATCTTGACTATTGAACAGGCTATGACAATAGCTTTGGAAAATAATTTTGAAATTAAAATCGCAAAGAATAATTCTAGAATAAGCGAAACAAACGTAACTATTGGTAATGCTGGAATGCTTCCTACCGCTACAGCTTCAATTGTTGACAATAATAACCTTACGAATTCTACACAAGTTCGTCAAGATGGTACATCGACTACCTTAAACAATGCTAAAAACAATAGTTTAAACTATGGAGTTAGTTTAGGATGGACTGTATTTGATGGTATGAAGATGTTTGCCAAATTGGATCAATTGAAAGAACTTCAAAAATTAGGCGATGCCGAGCTTAAAAGAACTATTTTAGTTAAAATTGGTCAGGTAAACTCAGCTTATTATGATCTCGTGCAGCAACAACATCAGTTAGCTGCTTTAGATACTACAATCGTGATTTCTAACCAAAGATTAACATTAGCTAAAAACAGATTCAGCATTGGAAAAGCTTCCAAATTAGAAGTTTTAAATGCACAAGTTGATTTAAATTCAGATCAAGTTGCCATGTTGAGACAAAAGGAATCTTACGCTAATGCTAAAATTTTATTGAACCAATATCTGGCGCGCGATCCAAAAATTGACTTCAAAGTTACAGATGAAGTAAATGTAGACAATAAACTTGTTTTAGCAGATTTAATGGAATTGGCGCAAAAACAAAACCCCGCATTAGAATCGCAGATTATCAATAAACGTATTGCAGAACTGCAATTAAAACAAGTTAAAGCAGACCGTTATCCTCTTTTAAGATTAACTACCGGTTACAATTTTGCGGAAAGTCAGTCGAGTTTAGGTTTTACCAGCGAAAACTCATCAAGAGGTTTAAACTACGGATTTAATGCTTCAATGAATATTTTTGATGGTTTCAATCAGCACAGAAATGAAAAAGTAGCCAAAATGCAGATTGAAAATACGCAGATTGCTATCGAACAACAAGGCATGATTCTGAACACACAATTAAGCACTGCATTTCAGACTTACCTAACCAATCTAGAGCTAATTGATTTAGAAGAAGATAATGAAGCTATTGCGAGACAAAATCTAGAAATTACGTTGGATAAATTCAAAATCGGAACCATTACAACTATCGATTTTAGAACAGCTCAATTGAATTATGTTAATGCAAAAGTGCGTTATAGTAATGCACAGTATGAAGCCAAATTATCTGAAATTGCACTAAAAGAACTAGCAGGAACTATTAATTTTTAATTCTTATTTAAAATATATTATCTGTTGATCTGCCAAATCTGCGAGCTAAAATTTACTCTCGCAGATTTAGCAGATCAGCAGATTTTTTTTATACATACCAGAAAATTTGATAGCTTTAAATTTTACCAAAAAACAATACTTTTTTGAGTTAAAATATTTTTTCCTTTTTATAAAAATGAGATATTTTTTAAGCTAAATTTGTTTCAAAACAAACTTAAATGATAACATACAATACCAAAGACTGGTTTACTTTTATTTTTCATTTTCATAAATCTGATACAGTTAGAAAACTGTTTCCGATTATGATTGCTATTGGAATTTACGCCGCTATTGTTGGTTATCTCGAAGTCGAATATTTTAAAGTAACTAAAAACGATTATATCCACAATATTCCAATTATGCACGGAATGCTTGGTTTTGTAATTTCTCTTTTGCTTGTTTTTAGAACCAATACCGCTTATGACCGCTGGTGGGAAGGCCGTAAACTTTGGGGCGGATTAGTAAACAACAGCCGTAATTTTGCGATCAAACTTTCTGCAATTTTAAAAGATGAAAATGACAGAAAGTTTTTTAAAAAATACATTCCGATGTATGCTGATATTTTACACAAACATTTAAAAGATGAAGATACCAGTAAACAACTCTTTGAAGATGTAGAGTTAGAAATCGACCAGCACAAACACAAGCCAAATCAGTTAAAAAGAATCATGTATCATAAAATTAATGATTTGTACGATGCAGGGAAAATTTCTGGCGATCAACTAATTACCTTGAATGATGAATTGGTTGCTTTTACCGATATCTGTGGCGCTTGTGAACGTATCAAAAACACACCTATTCCCTACTCTTACAGTGCCTTTATAAAAAAATTCATTTTCTTTTATACCATGACACTGCCGTTTGGTTACTCTGTTAGCTTAGGTTATCTAGTTGCTCCAGTTGTTGTTTTTATATTTTATGTATTGGCGAGTTTAGAGTTGATTGCTGAAGAAATTGAAGATCCTTTTGGTGACGATGAAAATGATTTACCAACTAAAAAAATCTCAGAAAACATCAAAAAACATGTAGAAGAATTGATTTAATAAAACGTTAAATCTACCTGTTTATTTACTTATTTTCATTAAATTTAGAGTCTTCACCAAAAATTAAATTTCAATGAACAACCAACGATTTTTAGTCAATCCTCTTCAATTATCACAAGAAAAATCGTTAAAGACTCTTGTTGAAAATAGAACTATTTACAATCTTAGTCATTGTGAATTGAATTTGTTTGAAACCTACGAATCGACTAAAATGGTTCCGTTAAAATTTAATGATTTGGTTGTGACCAGCATGCTTCGCGGAAAGAAAGTTATGCATCTTTTTGACGATCCTGAATTTGAATATCTGCCGGGCGAAACGGTAATTGTCCCATCGAATGTAGAAATGAAAATTGATTTTCCTGAAGCTTCTAAAAACAATCCGACACAATGTCTGGCTTTAGCTATTGATCAAGCAAAAATCGCTGAAATATTAAACTTCTTAAACGAACAATATCCAAAAGAAGGAAACAATATGTTCTGGCAGTTAAATTATCAGAATTATTTCTTTTACAATAACGTCGAAATGGCAGCTACAATCAATAAATTAATCAAAGAATGCATGAGCACTTCGATTACAAAAGACATTCTAGCTGATTTGACTTTAAAAGAATTATTGATCCGAATTATTCAGACCCAAACTGTAAAATCTTTGGACGAAGGAAAATTTCATGAAACTAATAATCCAATCACAGAAGTCACAGAATACATCAAGCAGAACTTGAAGGAAAACATGAATTTGAAAACTTTAAGCGAGAAAGCCTGCATGAGCACTACTTCTTTCTATCGCTTTTTCAAACGCGAACTCGGAATGAGTCCTATTGAATATATTTTGAGTGAAAAAATAAAATGCGCTAAAAATCTTTTAAAAAATCCAACATTGCAAATCAACGAAGTCTGTTATTTAGCAGGATTTGAAGATGCAAATTACTTCATTAGATTATTCAAAAAACACGAAGGAATTACACCGAAACAGTATCAGTTACTTTATATTAATTGAAGATGCTAAGGTTCTGAGATACTAAGATGCTAAGTTTTTTTTAGAAGCTAAGATTCTAAGTTTTTCAAACTTGAAACTTGAAACAAAAAAATACTACTCAATCCTAAAAACTGGTTCTAAATCCTTTTCTTCTTCTGATGTAAAAATTCTATACTCTATTTGAAATGTTTTCTTTAATGGTGTTTCTAAAGAAAAACCGCCTACACCAAAAGCATCAATTACTGTTAAAGTAAAATGAGCATGTTTCCAGTATTCGAATAAATCCTTGTCTACCCAAAATTCGACGTCTTCAACTGTACCAATACAAACGTCTCCGGTACGCTGATAATAACCTCCTTTTTCAAAACATTGTGGCTGCGTGCCTTCACAACATCCTCCTGCTTGATAAAACATCAAATCTCCGTGTTTTTCCTTAAGGATATTGATTAACTCAACTGCTTTTTCTGTGGCATCAATACGTTTAATCATAACTTTCTAAATTTAAAAAAAGCAGCAAACTTTTTTAAGGTTTACTGCTTTAACATAACCAACTATTTAAGAACTTGCGATATCCAGAACAATTCTTCCTTCAATCTGTCCTTTTTTCATTTTATCAAAAACGGTATTTACCTCTTCCAATTTAGAAGTTGTTACGGTTGCTTTAACCTTTCCGTCAGCAGCAAATTCGATGGCTTCTTTCATGTCTTTACGAGTTCCAACAATTGAACCCCTAATCGTAATTCTATTCAAAACCGTATCAAAAATAGACAAATCAAAATTCCCTGGAGGAAGTCCGTTTAATGCCATTGTACCTTTTCTTCTCAATGTTTCAAGCCCTTGTTTGAAAGCAATTGGAGAAACTGCGGTAATCAACGCCCCATGCATTCCACCAACTTCTTTCTTTAAGAATTCTCCAGGATTTTGATTTTTCGCATTCACAACCAAATCGGCACCTAGTTTTTTTGCCAGTTCCAATTTATCGTCTCCAATATCAATTGCAGCCACGTTCATTCCCATCGCTTTCGCGTATTGTACTGCAACGTGACCTAAACCTCCAATCCCAGAAATCGCCACCCATTCGCCAGGTTTAACCTCAGTTTCTTTTAATCCTTTGTAAACAGTAACACCAGCACATAAAATCGGAGCCATTTCGATAAAGTTTACATTCGAAGGTAAAATCCCAACATATCTGGCATCTGCAATAACAAATTCTGCAAATCCCCCATCTACGCTGTAACCTCCATTTTGCTGACTTTCACATAAGGTTTCCCAGCCTGTAATGCAATGATCACAGCCACCGCACGCGCTGTAAAGCCAAGGCACGCCAACGGCATCACCTTCTTTTACGTTTTTAACATCCTGTCCCACTGCGGCAACATAACCAACAGCTTCGTGTCCCGGAATTAATGGCATTTTAGGTTTAACCGGCCAGTCTCCTTCAACGGCATGTAAATCGGTATGGCAAACACCGCTTGCAATTACTTTTACAAGAATTTCATTTCTGCCTGGGCGTTTTACTTCGACCTCTTCGATTTTTAAAAGAGATCCAAATTCTCTGACGACCGCGGCTTTCATTGTTTTTGGAAGCATAATTCTATGGTTTTACGAGAATAGAAAATCTATCGAAATTCTATTCTCTGGTTTATATTCTTTAGAAGAAACCTAATTTCTTTTTATCATAAGAAATCAGCATGTTTTTAGTTTGACGGTATTGATTCAACATCATTTTATGGTTTTCACGACCAATTCCAGATTGTTTGTAGCCACCAAAAGGCGCTCCTGCAGGATAAGAATGATATTGATTAATCCAGACACGACCAGACTGAATTGCTCTTGGCACCTGATAAATTTCATGTGCATCACGCGTCCAAACTCCAGCTCCTAAACCATACATGGTATCGTTTGCAATTTCTATGGCTTCTTCTGTAGTTTTAAAAGTCGTAACCGCCAAAACAGGCCCGAAAATCTCTTCCTGAAAAATTCGCATTTTGTTGTGCCCTTTAAATAAAGTTGGCTTAATGTAGTAACCGCCTTCTAATTCTCCTCCTAGTTTATTTTCATCTCCTCCAGTCAGTAATTCAGCGCCTTCTTCTTTTCCTAATTTGATATAAGACATGATTTTTTCTTTCTGAACAATCGAAGTTTGAGCACCAATCATAGTCGATTTATCCAACGGATTTCCAGCTACAATTGCTTCTGTTCTTTCTATTACTTTTGCAATAAACTTGTCGTAAATATCTTCATGAATCAATAATCTGGAAGGACAAGTACAGATTTCTCCTTGATTAAGTGCAAATAAAACCGCTCCTTCAACTGCTTTATCAAAGAAATCATCATCGTGATCTGCAACAGAAGGGAAGAAAATATTTGGAGATTTTCCGCCTAATTCTAAAGTCACAGGAATAATGTTTTCAGTCGCATACTGCATTACCAAACGTCCTGTAGTAGTTGAACCTGTAAATGCTGCTTTAGATACTTTTTTATTGGTTACTAACGGACGCCCTAATTCGGCACCAAAACCATTTACAATGTTTAGAACTCCCGAAGGAAGAATATCTCCAATTAATTCCATTAAAACCATAATCGAAATTGGTGTGCTTTCTGCTGGTTTTAAAACAATTGTGTTTCCTGCAGCAAGTGCTGGAGCAATTTTCCAAACTGCCATTAAGATTGGAAAATTCCACGGAATAATCTGCGCTACAACACCTAACGGTTCACTTAATGCGATGGAAACTGTCTGCGAATCCAATTCTGCAATTGAGCTTTCTTCAGCACGAATTACGCCTGCAAAATATCTAAAGTGATCAATTGCCAATGGAATATCTGCAGCTAAAGTTTCACGAATAGGTTTTCCGTTATCAATAGTTTCAACCGTTGCTATGTACTCTAAATTGTCTTCAATTTTTTGAGCAATCTTATTTAATAAAATGCTTCTTTCGGTTACAGAAGTTTTTCCCCAGGTTTTAAATGCTTCATAAGCTGTATCAACAGCCAGTTCTAAATCTTCTTTACCGGAATGTGCCGCTTTTGTAAATACTTTTCCATCAATTGGAGAAAGTACATCAAAATATTCTCCTTTGATTGGTGCGACAAATTTTCCACCAATATAATTATCGTATTTTGCCTTAAATTCAGGTCTTTTTGCTGTGGTACTCATAAGATATTCTTTTTTGATTTAATCCAAATTTAGTCTCATAAAAAGAAACAGAATAGCACTAATCATTCATCTTATAGCACAAAAATTACACATTCGATTTTTTAAAGCTTTTATAATATTTAATTAATAAAATTTTAGCAGTCAAATTATCAAAAACTCAGTATTAGGTATTTTTTTACAGATAAAAATCAACAAGAAAAAACCAAATATTTTTTTCTTACTCCACGACGCAATCCTTATATTTGTAACCTTGATTTAAGAATAAAAAAGTTACAATGAAAATATCTTACAACTGGTTAAAACAATTTATTAAAACAGATTGGACATCTGAACAGACTTCAGAATTACTTACAGATCTTGGTTTGGAAGTTGAAGTTGTCGAAAAATACCAATCGATAAAAGGAGGATTAGAAGGAGTTGTGGTTGGACATGTTCTGACTTGCGAAAAACATCCTGATGCCGATAGATTGAAAGTTACTACAGTAAATGTTGGTTTAGAAGCCCCTATACAAATTGTTTGCGGTGCTGCTAACGTTGCTGCGGGACAAAAAGTACCAGTTGCCACAATCGGAACAATATTATACGATAAAGACGGTGTGGAATTTACCATTAAAAAAGGTAAAATCCGCGGACAAGAAAGCCACGGAATGATCTGTGCGGAAGATGAATTAGGATTAGGTTCAAGCCATGACGGAATCATGGTTTTGGCTGAGGATTTAGTTCCTGGAACTCCTGCTTCTGAAGTATTTAAAATTGCCAATGACGAAGTATTCGAAATCGGATTGACACCTAACCGCGCCGATGCGATGAGTCATTATGGAACTGCGCGTGATTTAAGAGCTGGAATGTTACAACGTGGTGTAAATATCGAATTGATTACACCTTCTGTAAGCAATTTTAGAGTAGACATGCGTACACTTAAAATTGATGTGAATGTTGAAGACAATCATTTAGCGCCAAGATATTGTGGTGTAACGATTTCTGGCATCTCTGTTCATGAATCTCCAAGCTGGTTACAAGATCGTTTAAAAGCTATTGGTTTAACTCCAAAAAATAATATCGTTGACGTTACTAATTATGTATTACATGAATTAGGACAACCTTTACATGCTTTTGATGCTGCAAAAATCAACGGAAAAATTATTGTAAAAACAGTTGAAGAAGGGACTAAATTTGTTACCCTTGACGATGTAGAAAGAACACTTCATAAAGAAGATTTAATGATCTGCGACGAAAAAGGCCCACTTTGTATTGCCGGAGTTTTTGGAGGTAAAAAATCTGGTGTTTCAGAAGGAACAACAACTATTTTCTTAGAAAGTGCTTATTTCGATCCAGTAAGCATTCGTAAAACTGCAAAAAGACACCAATTAAGCACAGATGCTTCTTTTAGATTTGAAAGAGGAATTGATCCAACTATTACAGAATATGCTTTGAAACGTGCCGCGCTTTTAATTCAAGAAGTCGCGGGTGGAAAAATCACTTCTGATGTTGTAGAGGTTTATCCTAAAAAAGTAGAAGATTTTTCTGTTTTATTGAATTTCAGCCATGTATCTAAAATTATTGGTCAAGAAATTTCAAAAGATACCATCAAAAAGATTTTAGTTTCTTTAGATATTAAAGTAAATAGTGTATCTGATTCTGGTTTAGGCTTAACTATTCCTGCTTATCGTGTAGATGTACAGCGTGAAATTGACGTAATTGAAGAAATTCTTAGAGTTTACGGTTATAACAATATTAATTTCTCTAAGAAATTCAATGCGACTGTAGCAAATTCACCAAGAACAGAAGACTATAAAGTTCAAAATACTATTGCTTCTCAGTTGAATTCTCAAGGATTTCACGAAATGATGGCCAATTCATTGACAACGGCGGCTTATGCAAAATTATCGACTTCATTAAAAGAAGAACATAATGTTTCTATGTTGAATCCATTAAGCAGTGATTTGGCAACTTTACGCCAGTCATTATTGTTTTCTGGACTAGAAGCGGTTTCTTATAACATTAATAGAAAAAACTCGGATTTAAAGTTATTTGAATTCGGAAAAACGTATCATAAATACTTAAACGGATTTGAAGAACACAAACATCTTTCTTTATTAATTTCCGGAAACAGAAATAAAGAGACCTGGACAAGTCCACAGAAAACAACTGATTTCTTCTTATTGAAAGGATTTGTCAAAGCGATTTTATCTCGTTTAGGAATTGAGAAGATTTCAAATGCTCCAGTTCAGTCTGATATTTTTTCTGAAGGAACTGCGATTACATATAATAATGATATTTTAGTTGAAATGGGAGTTGTTAAAAAGCCTATTTTAAAACATTTCGGTATCAAACAAGATGTTTATTATGCAGATTTTAACTGGGATTTGGTTTTAAAAATCATTACAGGAAAAATTAAGTACACTGAAATTCCAAAGTATCCTGAAGTTCGTAGAGATTTAGCTTTGTTAATTGATGAAAGCACGACTTACGAAAGCATTTTCAACCTGGCAAAACAAACAGAAAAAACACTTTTAAAAGATGTTAATCTGTTCGATGTTTATCAAGGCAATAAATTACCAGAAGGAAAGAAATCTTATGCTTTAAGTTTTACAATTCAGGACAACAGCAAAACGTTAACGGATTCTCAAATCGATAAAATCATGTCTAAATTACAGCAGACATTCGAAACTGAGCTTGGTGCTAGTTTGAGATAGTAGTTTTTTGTTTCAGGTTTAAAGTTTCAGGTTTACTATTCTTTGAACATAGTTTTACCGCAAAGAACGCTAAGATTTACGCAAAGGTTCGCAAAGTTTTTATTTATAAAGCTTTGCGAACCTTTTTTTATGTTTTCATTAAAAGTTTACATAAAAACATTCTTATTGCTATACTTTTAGTGTAGTTTTACCGCAAAGAGCGCAAAGATTTTTCGCAAAGGTTCGCAAAGTTTAAGCTTAAAAATTTAGCTCGCAAAGTCGCTAAGACGCAAAGTTTTTTTATTCAATAAGCTTTGCGAACTTTTTCTTCGTTCTGTTAACCTTTACATAGAAAAAAAACTTGCGTTCTTTGCGGTAAAAAATACACGCTTAGCAAAACTTGAAACAAAACATTTCAACTAATCAAATAACAATTCCAGATATGATCGCCTAGTTTTTGAATTCCGGTTCCTAGATTTTCGGTTTCTAATTTGGCACTGGAATTATCGTCAAAAATCATTTCCAGAAATAGTTTACCGTTCTCTTCACAGATATTCCATTTTCCATATTCTTTTGTAGAAGATTGATTTGGCAGATAAAGTCCGCCTCCTGAAACACTTCTGAAAGATTCCCGGATGTAGATTGCACTAAAATCTGAATACAGATAAATTTGGTATTTTTCTTCTTCGTACCAGCCACCGCCAGAGTAATCGCGGTCGCTTTTTGCTTTCTCTAATTTCAAAACTTTATTGGATAAAGAATTGATCATTTGATTCACTAAATAACTCATAGGTTTTTGTTTTTTTTTCTTTCTTTCAGGTTTCAAGTTTTAGGTTGCTGTACTTTGAGTATAGTTTTACCGCAAAGAGCGCAAAGAATTTTCGCAAAGGTTCGCAAAGTTTTTATTCACAAAGCTTTGCGAACTTTTTCTACGCTCTCTTAACATTTACATAGAAAAAAACCTTGCGCTCTTTGCGGTAAAAAAAAATTATGTTCATAGTAAAACATGAAACTTCAAACCTGAAACACTTTTATTTATCTTGAATATTTATGATAGGCTTTCATCAGCTTCTCGTCATATTTATTGGTTTTATAGGCTGGGCCATTGTATTTTAAAGCAAATGATGCCCAGTTTTTGTTTCTTAGAAGTGTGATTAAATTGTTTTTCTCTAAGAATAATCCAAAAGCTTTTAAATGTTCTCCTTCGTTTTGATTCATTTTTTCTACAAATTCATCTATGCTATTATAACCAATAGCAACTGCATTAAATCCCATAATTTGAAACAATCCCCAAGAAGCAGAACTATTTGCTGAATCAATGATTTTTTTGTCTTGCGCAAGATTTCTTGCTTTTTCAAGACGAGCATATTCAGCCGTTCCTCCTACATAATACTTCTTTGTATAATTTTCAAATAAAATATCCTGATTACTTGAGTTCATATAGGATCTTGGGTTTATTCCTCTTTTTTCGAGTTCTCTCCAGAAAATATGACCTTCAAACAAAATCTTTGGTCGACCGTCAATCAAAAAGCTTTTTCCATTGCTTTCTACTTCGTTTACCGCTTTTACCACTGCAAGCTCCAAATTAAATTGATTAGAGAAATTGATTAAATCCTGTTCAGAAAGCAATTTAGAATTAGAAGAAAAACCGTTTTTGCTTTTCTCTAAAAGTGACGACCATGTTTTTAGTCCGACTACACCATCTACAACCAGATTATTTTTAAACTGGAAATCCCTGATTGCTTTATCTGTCGCTGTTCCGAAATAATCAGAAACGATAACATTGTATTTTAATTTAGCTAAAAGTTCATTTAAATAATAAACTTCCGGAGACTTTGCTCCTACTTTTACTGTTCTCATTATTTTTTATTTATGGTTATGATTGATGTTTTTGAGAAATCGAAAACATCATTTTTTGCTGCGATTAGATTGTCGTTTTTGTCAAAATAATTGACTTTGTATGAAATCAAAGTAGTATTGCTTGCTGTATTCTTAACAATAAAATTGAACAATATAGGGGTCGAAAATTCAGATTTTAGTCGTTCTACTGCAAATTTACTTCCTGTTTCCTGAACTGTTAATTCAACTGTGATCCTGTTTGTTGTTGCAGTCTGGCTTTTAATCTGAACCTGAATATATCTGTTGTATGCAGTTGACTGTGAAACTACCTGACTAAACTCTGAGCTGATATTTTCTATATTTTCAAAATCAAAAAAAACATTTTTAAGTTCGCCAAAAGCAGTTGGATTGATTGCTGAAAAATCGAGAAGCTTAGTATCGTTGCTTATAAGTTGCGGATAATTTTTAAAAAAGATGCTGTTTAAATATGTTGCATTCTGATTATAAACCAACAATATTGAATTAAGTTTACAGTTTGAAATAGACTGGTTGTTAATCTGGATTTTCTTTTCGGCATTATCAATCAAGACTTCCAGAATTTCGCCAATAGTCTGTTCTATATTTAATTCGATGATGCTGGAATCTTTTATTTCCTTGTGTTTAAAGTTGATATTAGCATACTGCGTAATGGTATTGTTTAAAGCATTAATCATAATACTTGCTTCCGATAAATTTTCGGTCGAAAGATTAAATAGAAAGTGTTTTCCATCAGTCGAAATATCAGATTGCTGTAAAAAGTAATTTCCACTTACTTCGTATTCAGCCGAAATATCATTAGGAAACAAGAACTGCACTTTATCAAAATAATCTGCTGAATCTCCGTCAATAAAATTGTTCTGAAGCAAAGCAATTTTCAATTTTGCTAAATCAAAATCAGAAAGATTCGGGCCAATAGCAAATTGAAAACTGATTTTTGAAATTTCTTCCGACATTGCTGTTCCTTCTTCATAAGCATGAAAAATAGTCGAAATACAAGGTTTCATGGTATTTAAATCTTTAGATAAACTATAGACTTTTGAAATCAGTAAAAAGGTATTCGGCTGCACCATCGATTTATAAATAGAAAGTTTACTAAAATTAAATCCAGGAACAAAAATCTGTTTGAATTGCGAAAAGTCTTCATTTAGATTAAAAGGAATATTGACAAATCCGCCTCCAATAGTTTTATACAAACTCGTTGTTGGATTTGTTCCAATCGGATAATTTAAAGTTTTATTGATTTTAAGCAGAAAAGTACTTTTAACATATTCTTCCTGAACATCTGCTTTAATACTATTTTCACGCTGTATTTCTGAAATAGCCGTCTTTGGAGCTAACGTTGTTGCTAAATTAGCCTTCACCATTAACGGACTACTAATAATCGTTGTTTTAGACTGTATTGTTGTTTTAGGAGAAGCTGAATCTTTTTTGAGAATGGTTCCGCTTTTTAAAATTGAAATATCCCTAGCAAACAGAAAATTTCTTTTGATTTTAGAATATCCTTTAAAATCAAAAAAAAGATCAATATTGCATTTTAAATCATTTAGATTTGAAACTAAATTTAGGAACGCAATTTTTACAGCTTCATCAATCAAATCAAACTGAATTTCCTGCGTCGCTGTATTGACGATTCCGTTTACCTTTACAAAATCACGATTTACTTTTAGGTTTAAAACCGCTTCTTTTAGACTTAAAGCAATACTTTTTTGATTAACTTGTAATGATTTGTCTTTCAATAAATACCTTATAGTAACTTTACCTAAAAGTCCTCCTTTATTTCCCGACTTGTCTGGTACATTTTCATAGTAAAAAACGGTTCCGTTATTAGGTTCAATTTCAACATGCGGAAAGAATAGTGTAATATCATTTTTAAAATAATCTTTAAAGGAATCATCTTCTGTAATTGCTTTATCACCTTCTATAAGCGGAAAATAATTCTCAATAAAAGGAAGCGTCACAATGATAGGTTTAATATCAATAGAATGAATTATAGGATGTTCTATCACCTTAAACTCCGTTTCTTTTTTCAAATTAACCGCTGTAAAAGCGGTGCTTGGTTTGGCGGGCTCAAGATTAAATCGGTTTATGGGAACCAATTTAGTTCCGTCGAGCTTAAATGTATTTAAATCTGGCATAACGTTTAGGTTTAATAATTAGTGACTTATGAAACAAAAGGGACATAATGTCCCTTTTGCAAATTGTCTCAAAAAAATTATTCCATAAAAGGAGCTCTGATTTTCTCGATATCAGCGTTTTGAGCGCTGGTTCCTGTTGGAATTTCAAACAACACATCACCTTCCTGATAATCGATTTTGATGTAATCTGTAGAAATAGAAACCTTTTTAGATTTCTTGCCGATTTTACCACTGCAAGTATATTTTACTTTGTACTCTGTTGGTTTAATTGTATAATCCAACTCATACCAAGCTCTGTACGGAATAGCGTCTTCAAAATTATCCGATGTAAATTTGAACTTTTTAGCAGACATTTTATCTACTTTAAGTGTTACTTCCAAAGTATCACACTCAAACAATTCTTCTGTTGATAAGGTGTAATTAATCATGTTTACAACAGGAAGTGGTATAAACAGTTTAGTTGCTTCGAAATCAAATTCCCTAACAGTATCTTTTAGCTTGATTCTCTTGTCCTTTTCATACATTACCTCTTGTCTCACTTTAATTTTAGAAGGAGTAGAATTTTTTACAAAATCAAAAACAAAAGCATTTTTTTCTTTTGACTTATCATTCCAAACAGCTGGAAAAATAGCATCAACTTCTTTTCCAGATTTACTTGTATTTTTCACATAAGGAGTCCCCTCAGGAGCAATCATTCTTCCTTGTCCTTTCCAAACCATTCTTCCTTTAGAATCTGGATAACCAACTTCTAAAGAAACCTGACTTACTGGACTGTCATTTAAAATTTCATTTTCTTTATCCAGCTTAATCAATCCTCCATTTAACGAAGCTACAACTTGAACTTTAGTAAAATCTTCATCAAGTCGGCTTTCTACAATGTATTTTTTAAGTTCAGCTTCAGCTTCTGCACCAGATTTAGAAGTTAAAGGAGTAAGATTCCCGCTAATTTTTGAATCTAAAACCTGTATAGCAGAATATTTAACTTCGTCTGTAAATTTAACAGCACGTATCTGAGTCCCTGATTTCAAGTTCATTCCAACACTTCCCAATCCCATAAACAAGCGGAAGAAATTATTTGGTTTTTGAGGTGTTTCGACAGGAGTAAATTCTTTTTCAGGCACATCAAATATTTCCTTCTTTACCATTTCAAAAGCAAACTCTCTTTGTTTCTGCAAAAGTGTTTCTTCAAACTTTTTTCTTTCATCGCTAGAAAATTGTTCATCAGTAATCACTTCACTATTAATGCCTCCTTCGGTTAAGATTTTTTCATACTCATTTTCCCAATTTAAATCCACAAAAGACCAGCTGACATTTGTTTTAGAAGAAAAATAAGTGTGTACTTTTTTAACATCGATTGTCGTTTTTATTACAGTCGTCGGCATGTAAGCTTTGTACTTGATGTTATTTTCTACCACAAGATTATTTCCTCCATCGACCAGTGAGTCTTTTACCAATTTAGCACTATTTCTTCCCATCAATATAGAAAGTGCATTATCTCCTAATCCAAAAGTAGTTCCTGCTCCTTCTCCCTGAATGTTAAACGTCCAAGGATTTGCTCCTCCAAATGGGTTATTTGGTGATTTTTCTCCCACAATATGCATGGCAATATTGTTTTCTGTCAACTGAATTGGTCGAACATTGGTCGAATTAAAATCTTTATCTACTCCAATTATAAAAGAGAACAATCCAAAAAGTGTTGACTTTCTATGATTCTTATAATCAGAGTTTAATCTTGCTTTTAATTTATCAATAGCTTTTTTCAGTAAAGCTTCTGGCAAATCAATTGTACTTGTTAAACTAGTATAAGCTCCAGCTTCTTCTTCAATTCCCTCTGCTCCAAGTATAACTCCAGAATCATTAGATCCTTTGAAAAGTTGCATTGAAAATTTAAACCTTCCGTCAGGATGTTTCGCTAAACGTGGCGCTTTTGGATAATAATAAAACTGCATTGGCAGACCGGCATCTCTCAATAATATATTGTTAGGATCTGGCGAAAAAAGCACTGCATAATCTGCTCCATCTTCTTTCTCTAATAGAATTTCTACTGTTCCGGCTCCTGCATGAGGATAACCTAGGGGTGTTGGTTGTGACATAATTTTAATCTTTTAGTTAATTACTTAATAATGTTTTACAATTTTTACTGTCTGTTTTTAGCTAAAAACTGACGATGTAAAATTCCCATTTCACAAAATATTATGTAACAGCACTTTAACCCATTTTTTTAAATAAATTTACCCAACAAAAAAAGGGTATTTTTCCCCTTGTCCAAAGTCTAGCATTCCGATAATTTTGTTCTCATCAGTAGTCAAAATACTACTAACTAAATCCTTAACCAATAAATAATAATTAAATCATGAAAAATCCTCCCGCAAAACCGAGTCAGTTAATTACAAAAGAATTTGCTCGACAATTAAATGTAAACTATAACAACAAAAAAGCTTCGCTTACAGCCAAAAAAGCAGAGAAAGAAGACGCAAATGCGATCTGGTATTCTTTAGAAGAATTAGAAAATTATATTCATTATATCAAAACTAACGGGGCAAAAGACGGCTATAATGTAGATGGTATCCGTTTTTATTTTGGAGTCTATCCTGAAGATGAGAAACATGGTGAAAAAGCAGGACTAACAACTTTATTCTTAGTTCCGACTGGAAAAAAGATAGAAAAAAGTACAGCCAAGATTCAAAGTTTTGCTTTAGTCCAACAAGCTTCATCAGATGACATACAAAGCCTTGAACCAATGAACTACGGAAACATCGGAAGACCGCCAAGCTTATTATATTAATATATTTATGTTCGAATTTTTAAGATCTTATATCATTTATCTAGCTTTATTATCAGGAATCGTTGGTTTGTTTTCACTGCCAAAACTTCCTGGCAATAAAGCTAAATTTTTAGTACTTTTAATCTGGTTTTCAATCATAACCGAAATTGTAGGCTACTATTTTACCCAATGGACAGGTTTACTAAACTTTCACGTTTACAATTTCTACATGTTTGCCAGTTTTTCTGCCTATCTATTACTTTTAAGAGCCTTATTAACCAAATTTAAAGACCGAATTGCAGCTGTACTATTTCTAATCTTATTTATCGTTTCTTATTTCTTGAACAGCTTATATTTTAAAGAAGATATGAACCGTTCTTTTACTTACAGCTTTGCAATTGGCGCATTATTAGTATTGATTTTATCCTGTTTATATCTGATTGAGATTTTCAATTCTGAAAAAATATTAAATTTTAAAAAGTCAGTTTTTTTCTGGTATGTTTTAGGAATTTTGGTTTTTCATGTCCCATTCACACCTTTTATGCTGGCAATCAATTGGTTTTTAATCAAACAGGATGAATCTATTTTTAGCTTGGTGCTGTTTATTTTAAATTTTCTGGCGCACAGCTGTTTTATAATCGGATTTATATGGAGCGAAAAGAAATACAACTATTAGTCATTTCTCTGGGTATTGTTTTCTTTACCCTTATTATCGTTATCGTTATCATTTTCTTTTATTTTTTAAAGAAGAAAAACAATTTTGTGGTAGAGAAAATGGAAGCCGATTTGTATTTCCAGTCCGAATTAGTCAAAACCAGAATCGAGATAAAGGATCAGACCTTATCTGAAATCAGCAAAGAACTGCATGATAATATCGGTCAGATTATTTCGGTCGCCATTATGCAACTTAATATTTCAATCAGCAATAAAAATGTAAATATTGAAGAACTTAAAGATTTAAAAGCCGTTTTAGCCAAATCACTTGACGAGTTAAGAATTCTTTCCCGAATTATCAATAAAGACAATTTACTGCAAAACAATTTTCTCGAAGCCATTCAGCAGGATTTGGAAAGAATTAAGAAACTCAAAAAAATCAAATACAGTTTAAATCAAATTGGAACAGTACCGACGATAAACGAAGAACATGAATTAATTATTTACCGAATTTTTCAGGAAGCACTTCATAATAGCTTAAAACATTCTAGAAGTGATTTATTTGATGTATTTATAGAAACCACCAATTCCGTTTTTAGATTAAAATTAAAAGACTTTGGAATTGGGTATGATCTTAAAAAATCGAATTCAGGAATAGGTTTAAATAATATGAAACTGAGAGCAAAATTAATTGGCGCTAAACTAATTCTCAATTCTGATAAAACCGGAACAAGTGTAACTATCGAATATCCTTTAACTCAAGGCCATGAAAACTAATCCAAAAAATAAAATAATAATTGTCGATGATCATTTGTTATTTTCCCAATCTCTTGAACTTCTGATTAAAAGTTTTGGCGATTATGAAGTAATAAAACGTTTTGAAAACGGAAAAGTGTTTATCGATTATCTGGAAGAAAATAACTCCACAGAAATTGATCTTATTCTTCTTGATGTCAACATGCCTGTTCTAGATGGATTAAGCACTATGAAATGGCTCAAAGAAAATCGACCAGATCTAAAGGTAATTGCATTGTCCGTTAACGATGATGATGAAATTATTATAAAAATGATCACCAACGGTGCCAAAGGTTATTTATTGAAAGACACTTCTCCCGAAATTTTTAGAGAAGCTATAGAATGTGTAATGGAAAAGGGCTTTTATTTCACAGAATTAGTTTCTGGAATGCTAATTAATAAAGTCAATAGTGACAATAAAAAAATCAGTTTGAAGGAAAAAGAAATAGTCTTTATCAAACATGCCTGCACTGAAATGACTTATAAAGAAATTGCATCAGAAATGTGTTTAAGTCCTAAAACTATTGACGGTTATCGCGAAATACTTTTTGACAAACTGGAAATAAAAACCCGAATCGGATTGGTACTTTATGCCATTAAGCATAAAATTGTTTTGGTTTGAGCTAATAAGTCAACGCTGCAAAAACAGGATAATCTTTTATTTTTTCTCTTCCGTTAAGAAAAGTCAGCTCCATTAAAAAATTGCATTGTACAATTTCGCCTCCTAATTTCTCTACCAATTCGCAGACTGCTTTTGCTGTTCCGCCAGTTGCTAAGACATCATCATGAATTAATACACGGTCTCCTTTTTTTATAGCGTCTATATGCATTTCTAAACTATCAGAACCATATTCTAATTCATAAGAAGCAGAAATCGTCTCATACGGAAGCTTTTTAGGCTTTCTAACAGGAACAAATCCCGCATTTAACTCCTGAGCCAATAACATACCGAAGAAAAAACCACGAGATTCAGCCCCTACAACTTTATCAATTTTTTTTCCTTCTAAAGAATCGATCAAAATTTTAAGGCAATTTGTTCGCGCTTCAGGGTTAATTAGCAACGGAGTGATATCTTTAAATAAAAATTCTTTTTTAGGAAAACCCTGAATATCACGTATATACTTTTCAATCTTCATTTTTTTTTAATTTTCTGTTATTTTTTCCTTGTTTATCTCACATTTATGTCTATCTTTGCACCCGCAATAAGCAATCAACAAAGCTACAAAAAAATAGCTTTAAGATAGCAAAAAAAGGCCTCGTGGCGCAACTGAATAGCGCATCTGATTACGGCTCAGAAGGTTACTGGTTTGAATCCAGTCGAGGTCACAAAATATAATATCGCATAGGCGAGATACTTTAGTAAAAAAAGCTAAGTATCTCGTCTTTTGCATTTTACGGACTTTACAAACCTTTCCTACGTATGCTAAGAATTCAAAAAAACTTCCAAAACTTCCCAATAAACTTCCCAATGAATTTTAGTGGGAAAATAAACGCGAAAATTGTAATGAAAAAAGATTACGTTCGCACAGATGGTACATGCGCACTTTATGTGCGAATATTTCTAAATAAGGAGACGAAAAAAATTGCAACTAATATTTCGGTACGACCGGAAGATTTTGACGAAAAAAAACAACGAATAAAATCAAAGTGTATTTATCATAAAGATTATAATCTGATTATAGAAAAAATACTTGGTGATTTAAATAAGATCGAAGTTAATTATAGACTCGCACAAGTTCCTTTAAATCTGACGGCACTTTTGAATGAGTTTGAAAATCCATCATCTAGAATTGACTTTTTAAAATTCTGGGAACAGGAAATGATTACACAGAAAGAAATACTAAATCCCAGCACATACAGACAGCAAATGTCTATTTTAAATAAAGTAAGAGGCTACCAAGCTACAATTTACTTCTACGAAATAACCGAGGAGTTTTTTGAATTGATGAAAGCTCATTTTAAAAAGAAAAAAAATACCGACTCTACAATTGGTTCTCTAATCAAATCATTTAAAAAGTACCTTCATATTGCAAACAAAAAAGGAATAACAACTCCATTAGATTATCAAGATATAAAGAACAGATCATTCGTAGGTGACCGATCTTTTTTAGATGCATCAGAGCTAAAAAAAATGCACGATTACTTTAATGCAGGTTACATTAATGCTACTCACAAGGCTATTTTAGCGCGATTTCTGTTTTCATGTTTTACTGGACTTAGAATTTCAGACATTCTAATGATAACACCTGAAAATATTATTGGGGACATCTTAGTTTTTTCAGCAGTTAAGACATCTAAACTACAACGAATACAATTAAACAAAACAGCAAAAATATTTATTGAACCAGAAAGCCAACAAGTTTTTCCAGGTAATTTTACTCCAGAGTATATCAATCGAGAATTAAAATTTATTGCCAAGATCTGCGGTATAACTAAGAAAATATCATTTCATGTCGCAAGACATACTTTTGCAACAAATTTTCTGATATGTGGAGGAAGAGTTGAAATTCTTCAAAAATTATTAGGCCACAGTAAAATTACAGATACCATGGTTTATGTGAAGATAGTTGAAAGTATCTCAAATCAGCAAATACATAATATGGATGATATACTATTAAAAAATGAGCCTCTTAAATAAGAGGCTTTTTTTTTTAGAAAGAGACTGTATTAAGGCTAAATTTAATCTTGTAATTATTCTGCTGTGTCTCTGTAATTTCTGAAGTAGCAATTACATACTCTTGATTATCAACAAAAATTCTTTTGCATTTAAGTAATTTATTTTTTTCAGTCTCAGTAAATGGCCCCCACAATTCAACAATAGAACTATTAAGCATAAACTTTATAAAAACTTTCCAAAAAACTTCGTAAATTCCTTTAGCTCCACTAATTTTAAGCGTTTGACCAAGGTAATCAGAAGAAATATAAGGCATTTTAGCAGGGTCATAAATCATTATACCTGTACCATTCTTCGAATCTAAATCTTCTGAAAGGTCTGCCGTATAAGTAACCGGAACAAACTTAAACTTTGAGTTTAAAGTCTCTGAAAAATCAGATTTTTGCACTTCAAAAAGCTCTACCGATTCAGCAGTAACCCAAATAGCTTCGTCAATTTCATTATCATACTTCAATAAAAACGCATTATATTTCGGCGGATCATAACTTGACAATAAGAGCGATTTTTTTACTTGATAAGTATTTGATTTTTTTATTGTTGATTCATTGAGATTAATAGTCAATGTTTTTGTAAAATCATCTGGTATAATTTCCAAATTAAACAAATTTTGCAACTCGTTTAACAATGTCCCAAAAGTCCAATCTGGGACGTAACGCCCCAACTGTATTGTTGGATGCATTTGATAATAAAGTTTACTGTAAACCGCATTCTTGACGATTGTTGCATTGTACGGAATCGTATTTGGAGTGTAATAATTTATATTGATATTTTTTCCTAAATCTTCTTCCTCTACTTCAATTGCAACACTTCCTGAGTACATTTGACCAACCTGACCTGACACGTGATCAACTTGCCGCATAAATTTTCCATCTAAATAAATTTCGAGTGCAACAAAAGGAATAAAACTAACTGGTAGATTTATTTCAAACGTAGGAACAGTCATTTCGTAACTAAAAACATAAGTTCCTTCAACAGTAGCGGGAATTACTGTAACCAATTTGGCATAAGTAAAAACTATATGAGATTCGCCATGTCCGTCATCATCCCAAATATAGATATCATTCAAAGTTTGTGGCGGTCCTAATGTCTCGGTGTTAATTGCTGGACTTGTCTCCGTTAAATTATTTTTATTACTGTAAAGTAATAATCTCTTTATAAAATCAGAATTTGGAAAACTTCCTTTTAAAGTAAATCCTAAACTTTCTAGAGCATAGAAAACTGGAGACAGTAAAAAGACCTGTGGAGCAACCACATTCTTATTATAAACTGTACATACATTTGAAACAATGGTGTAGTAATTCTCAACCAAACCTTCCGAATCATACAGATTTATATGATTTTGATATTCGCTCCATGGATCATCCGATTCTAAACCCACACCAAATTTATTAAACCACTTCATCGAAGGAAATTGCCATTTAACTTCAGGGTAATTTTTATCGAGAAATGAGCGTGGATATGTTTTCCAGTACTCAGACCCTGAAAGCGCTACTGCAGATTTTTCCGAAAAAGGAACGGGATCTGTCTCGTTAGGAATTATTGAAATTATGGGCATAAATTCAGAAATTTTTCTGCTCATAATTGATAAAAGAACACTTGAGAACCTTAAATTACACTTTCTAAACCCCTTCAAATAAGACAAAATTTGTAATTCTCCGTAAAATTTTTCACTGCCATCAAAAACGATAACTTGTATAATTTTTTTCTTTTTAATAGAAGCTAAATCTCTAGTTCCTAAAGCTAGTTGTGTTCTTCTGTTTTCAATAATCAGAAAAGGATATGCTGAAGCTGAAACTTTGAAATCTCGCGATAATAAATTGTTTTCATTTTTAACCGTTAATGTTTCTTTTACAAAATCAATTTCTATATTATTTGCTATAATTTTAAAACTCATAACTTAATTAAGTAAAGTAGAACAATATATGGCTGCATATTATTATGTGGCTGATCTCCTCCACTTGAATATGCCTTCATTTTAGTAGTTGCTGCTCCTGAATTATCCAACACCCTTTGATTTCCATTTCCTCCTGCATTATTCATATTGTACGGAATGTCTATTCCAATTGTTGGAATTTCACTAGAAAGCAGCTTATGTTTTTCACTACCTCCCAATGCTCCTAATTCTGAGTAACTGTCACTAAAACCAATTACGGTTCGCCCTCCCATGGAAGGTCTGCCATCAAGGCCATTACATTGCGCCCAACCTGCACGCTTACCTTTTCCTACCCCAGTTGAAGTATAGTCACTAATAAGTTCTTCCCGAGTACAGAAAACAATTTTTATGTCTCCTGGTAAATGCAGAGCTTCCAGAACATGAGTTAAAATTGTTCTTACTTCAAAAGCTGTATTTTTATCACCGTCTCCAAGACCAGCTATTAAACTTACAAATCCGTTAAAATCCATGATATTATATATTAAGTTAACCAGTCATTAGGTAGAAAATCACGATCGTCCCAATCAGCACCTTGTACGTTGTCAAAATAATTTGATACTTTTCCGCCTTTAGTAAATGAAAAGGTCAAATCCTGAGCATATAAATGTTTTTTATCCCTGTATCCCAATAATTTCTTAGTTGTGGTTAGTATTTTTCTATACTGGCCATTAACTTTAAACAATACTTCATGAGACGTTGCAATTTGATTAACGATCGCGCGTTCATTTTGAAGTAAAGAACCCGTGTTTATAGTATATACCGAATCTTCGCTAATTTCAAAAATTTCATTTATACCATCATTTTTCTGGTAAGTATCGGAAGAAAAAGAATCTTGAATTTCAAGTTCTCCATCGAAATAAGCAGGAATGTAATAACCAAAATTGTTTTTAAAGTAAATTTCTTTGACTGGGAAGTCCGGAAAGCGAATTAATTTGAAAGTCTGTAGAACTTCTTTCAATCCGCAAATAATTCTAAGTTCAAAGTATAATGTATCTTTTTCAAGAATTACTGGAGATAAATTAAAATTGTAAATAAAAACCTTTTTTCCTGTAAATGTTTCCGAAAATGAACTGTCCAGTAAGTTTCCATAATTATCTTTAAACGAAACTGTAAAATTTTCCGTTTCAGCTTTAACATAAAACGGAATAATTATTTTACCGTTTTCAGGTATTAATAAAACTGGTGGTGTTACTCCTAAAATTTGAACTTTTGTGCTATCATCAAAATACTCTGGATTAACGTTGTAAAGAAAGTAAAAAACAGGTAAACTGACTGTTTGGACAACGTCATCATTGTCAAGTCTCTTTTCTTCTACGGTAATCGAAATTTTCTTTTTTAAATGTGTCTGTTCAAAAATTCCATTTTCAGTGTACACATTTATAACAGTTTCAAAATAGGCATTATAAATCTTGACTAAATCTTTTACAGCAGTGTAACTATCCAAACGCGACCATCCCTGCTCATCAAACAAAACATCATCTACATAGATTAACGCTCTAAAGTAAAAGCCGTCTCCATTAGTAGAAGTTATTTTAATCTCGGTATTATTTGCATCCAAAAGCACTCTATTTAGCGCAGGAGATTGAACTACTGTAAGCATTACATCATTTAATTTTAAACGAAATTACATATGAGGAAGGCTTCATAATAGGACATAAAAAAAACCGCTAGTAAATAGCGGTTTACAATTTTAAGTATCTAAGTATTACCAGTTGCTGGAAGATTGATCAGTTTTACCTGAGACGAAATTATAATGTGAAATGTATAATTCCTGGACAGCTGCTGTAAAAGAATCGATCGAAGATTTATAAATACTTTTTGCGGATCCATCTTTCTTAAAAAAGTCGGCTGGGCTTGATAGAAAAGCCATCTTTTGACCTTTAGACGTAATTTCTTCAGGCGTAAATGAAAATCTGTATCTCCCCTCTTTAAATTCAAATTCTATAGTATACAAAACGCCATAGTAATTAGTGCCTAAAGACTTTTGAAAGAAAAATTCTTTTGAGAATCCTTCTATTCTAATCATTTCATTCGTTTTATCAGCTTTTATTACCTCATTCGGACGCTTATAATTTTTCTGAATCCAATCAAAAGTTTTTAAATATAATTGTTCTGCAGTAGCGTTTTGAACTTCGGTTACAACTGGAGTAATTCCAGATGCAGTTAATTCAACATTTTTTTGACAAAATCCATTGATTGTCGATAGCAGAATAAATAAGAAGATTCTTTTCATAATTAGGGCATTTATGTTTTATACTAACAAACCTACAAAAAATTATTCATTAACGATTCCATTTCGATCAGCCTCGGATCTTTCTTCATTCAAATCCTGAATACCCTTTGCTTCCTCATAACCAATAATGACATTAGAAGGAACAGGATTTTCCAATCTAAATAGTACAGCTTTAAGAAGAACTTTCATTTCTGAATCATTTTCACTCATTACTGTTGGTGGTATCACATTCGAAGAAGTAAACCCTCCATCTGCAAACTTTTTTGTATTTCTTCCTGTTCGCTCATTTTCTAACCAAGCAATTGTATTAGCATACCTCGGGCTTTGAGTCATTGCCTTTGGAATGACATATTCATTATCATGAACGACACCTGTCATAGGGCCAAATTCGTCATATCCTAAATGCGGATTTGCTCCAGTAAAACCGCCATAGAAAAATTTAGGCGTTTTTGGTGCTTTTGCTTTGCTTATATTTTTAATTTGAGCAGTAGTTGTAAGAACTGCTGCTGCAATCTGAACTGCTTTTACCGCTGCATCTAAAATCGGATTTCCCATTGAAGGAGCAGATAAAATAGAAGTTACTGCCAACGCTCCATTTATACCAGCCTGAGTAATTGCTAACGCTTTTGATTGTCCAAACAATTCTGTCAAAGCACCGGCTAATTGTCCAAAAGCACTTAAACTTGCACTTATTTTCCCTAACTCTCTTTGACGATCAACTTCATCCTGTTTCGCTTTTAGTGCATCTGAAAATCTGATATACTGTTCTTCTGTAATTTTTTTGTCTTCAAGAAGTTTCTTGTAACGCGCCAATTGAGTTTGAAAATCCTGATCCTGCTTAATTCTATCTTCTTCATATTTATTTGCCGCTTCAGCCAATGCTAATTCATTATCAAGAGCTAACTGCTCGGCTTTTAAAACTTTCTGTTCTTCCTCGTATTGCTTTTTTAGATTAGTTGTTGAATCCAAAAATGACATTTCTAAGTTTTGCCTTTCTGTTTCATAATTATAATCTATGATCTGTTTTAGTAGTACTAATTCTTCAGCAGATTTTGCCGAGGCTTTCGCTTTTTCTATATCGGCAAGCCTTTCCTCTGCTAATGCAGTTAGTTTTCTATCTTTAATTCTTTCTAAACGATCTGTTTCATCCTTTATAATTTCAGGAGTCAGTTTTTTTGTAGAATCTAATTTGCTTCTTTGGGTAGCAATAAAGAAATTTAGCTCCGCCTTATATAAGTCAGACTTCGCCTTAGCAAGAGCAAGTAATCTATCCAGCTCTTCTTTGGCTGCCTTTGCTTCTTCTGCTCGTTTTTTTTCTAAAAATTTTCGACGTTTTTCTTCTTCCTTTTCCCTTTCTTTATCGCGAATTGCTTGTTGCTTTGCAATAGCTTCTTTTAATAAACGCTCTTCTTCAGCAAGTTCTTCAGCCGTTTTTGTCGTTTTTTTGGTTTCTGTGGTAGTTTTTAAAACAACTTCTTTTGATTTTAATGAATCAAGTCTTTTTTGTAACTTCTCAACATCAACTCCCATTGCCTCTAACAAAGGAGCTACATTTGCAATTGTACTTTTAATAGTATCAATTATGGTATTTCTGATCTTATTGAAAAAATTCAAAATTGTTTTACCAAGATTAACAAAATAATCTCCTGTCAATTTTATAGCTCCTTTAAAATCTCCGGTTATAATAGCTTTAAGGAAATCAAAAACATATTTCACGTAATCAAAGAAAATTTTCAAAGCAACTCCTAATGTAGAAAAAACAGTAACTACTATAAACTTCAATTGAATAAAAGCATTTACCAGTACAAATGAAACA
This sequence comes from Flavobacterium panacagri, assembly GCF_030378165.1. Classification (NCBI taxonomy): domain Bacteria; kingdom Pseudomonadati; phylum Bacteroidota; class Flavobacteriia; order Flavobacteriales; family Flavobacteriaceae; genus Flavobacterium; species Flavobacterium panacagri. The sequence goes on along the minus strand of NZ_CP119766.1, from coordinate 3,945,319 downwards.
ATGTCAATTAATGGCTGAATGTCTTTTTTTAAATCTGAAACATATAAAATTATATCTGCAAGAGTATCAATTGCATTTGCTTTAACTTGATCCCACATAGCACCAAAACCTTCTATTTCGAATAACTCAGATTGTGCTTTATTAAGTTTTTCATTAGCAGCTAAAAGTTCTAACTGAGCTTTAGTCGCTTCAGTTATTTCCTTTTTTGTAGTATCAGAAATCGTTTGTAGTATTTTCAAGGCACCGCCAGCATCTTCCCCAGCTCCTTTAAAAATGTCAGCAGTTAATTGTGCCTGTTGTTGTTGCGACAACTGAGTTTTCTGGGATTCAGCAGCAATTTCTTCTAGAGCTTCTTTGGTTGTTGTTTTACCTGCTGCAACACGTGCTAAAATATTATCCGAAAAAGTAATTCCAAATGCATTTTCTAATGCATCTCTTGTTGATTTGGTTTGTTCTTTTAAAGCTAAATCGGCCTCTTTTAAAGCATCGGGTAATTTATCTGAATAAATTCCAACATCGTATCCCTTATTAATGACGTCTATGAATTCAGAAGCAGAATATCCGGCTTTATTAAAGAACTCATCATATTCTCCAACGCTATCTAGAAATTCATCATTTAGCGATCCGCCATTTGCCAAACCTTCCGAAATAAGTCGATTAGCTTCTGACATTGATATCCCATAAGTTTTACTAAGCGAATTTGCCTTACTAGCAATTTCTGAGAACTCTTTATCGAATGTTTCTGCTGTAGCCAGAATTTCTGATCTTACTTTTGTAAGTTCCTCTGCTGAATTTACACCAAACGAACGGAGTATATTATTTGACTTTTCAAGTTCCTGATTAAACTCAAATAGTTTTTTAGTTCCGACAACTATACCGCTTAATACAGCAATAGCGGCACCAATCGGTGTAGCAATAAATTGTAAAGTAGTTTTAACTAAATTAGTAATTTCTGATCTGATCCCTTTTAAACCTTCTAATGCACTCTCAAAATCTCCAGATAAAAGACCGTCTCTAAATTTTTTTAAACTTCCTTCAGAGTCATTCATAGCCTCTGAAGAATCTCTAAGCTCCTGTCTAAACACTGATTGACGTTCAGTTAATTGATCCAGTTCTCCTCCTAGCCTACGTAAATCTTCATTATAAGTTTCTGAATTTCTATTTAGATTATTTATTTCACTCCTAGTCTGAGTTATAGCACGGCTAATTCCTGCAAATGAATTTACCACTTGACGATCATTAATATAGATCGATATTTCTCTTGGAATTTCTCTTCTAGCCATTTATCTGAAGGTTTATTATTGATGAAACCTGTTCTAATCTGACATCTGAAATCTCATTCGCAAGAGTTTCCATTATGTTTGATGATTGGATTGCTTTTGAGAAGACATTTGTAGCAGTTAAACGTTGATTTATTCCATTTGACTTCTTGCCCTCAAAACCATGATGTTGCATAAAAATGTAGTACGGTGCAGACATAGTAAGCCTTTGAAGACGATTATTTTTAAATCTGCTACCAGCATTACTAATTTTAACCGCATTTCCTGATCTCGTTTCTCCTGATTTTGAAACTTCATTCTTTACTGAAGCTCTAAGCTTTTTTACTGCTTTTGAAGTGATTTCACGTTCTTGTTTCAATACATCAATTATGCCCGTCATAAACCTATTTTTAAGCTAAATTAAAGGGAGCGCATACGTTAAAATAGGACATAAAAAAACCTCTCAAATAGAGAGGTTTTTTAGAGTGTGAAATCCCACTGATCAGGATCAAAAGTTAAATCTTCGTGATTTTTTAATGAATACAAAACGTTCCATCCATACATATTATCGAAAATAGGGCCTACTTTTTCATAACTAAAATTGTTTACGTCAAACTTTCCAAAAAGCCAAGAATCGCGATCCTTACTGAGCTTTTTTAAGTATGAGGCTATGTCAATTACCACATTTTCCAATTTATCCAATACAATCTCTTGTTTCTCGTAATTATCCGCTTTTCCTGTAAAATCTAATATCAAAAAAGAAATAGATCTATCATTAAAATTCGACGTTTTTTCAGAATTCGAGTACATTGCAGCTGAATGACTTTCTAGTAATAATGCAGGTGTAGAAATTCCACTTCTAAACTGTCCATTAATCTCCGCCCAATTAAAACGATAAAAACCTTTTAATTCCTTATGAAATTTGGAAATATTTTTGTGAAAATCAACTATAGGTTTATGTGTTAATATTCTCATTTCTTTGCTGATTTTAAGTCTTCTTCAAATTGTTCAAGGAAGGAATAAATATTTACTTTTTTTATAGACTCTAACTTTGACAAATCTCCTTTTGCCATGCTTAGAATAACTTTTGAGAAACCATACTGTTTTTTATTTGACCTTGTTTTATTTTCTTTAAAAGCTTCTGAAAAACGCTTAACAAGGTTGTTTTTACATCCAAAATAAGCCAGTTCAATCGCTAAAAGTTTACATACAGGAAGCTTCGAAAAGGGTATTGCATACTGATGCAAATTATTTTTGTTAAAAACTGGACGTTCTTTAGAAACTGTATATAAAACAGCAGCTAAATAATATAAGAACTCAATGTTTTTCGTTTTTCTCCATTTGATATGGAGATCATCAGCAACCGCAAATTCATCAGCGGATAGATCTGCTATGTTATTTTGCGGAGGGAAAAACTTCTTTTTTTTAAATTTTATGGATTTTGGAAAGACAGTTCGATTATTTTCTTTAAAAATAAACTCATAATTTTTCTGCAAATCTGAAAGAGGATAATTTCTTAACACTATTCTGAGTTTAGCTTTTCTGGAAAACTGCCACCATTTTACCCCAGTCAGCAGAAAAAACAACTTTATGTAGAATAGAGTATTAGTTTCTGAAGTATTGAAAAGAAAAGCAATCCTTTCAAATTGCTTTTCCTTCATTTTGTCCCAAGTTTCAGGAATGTAAAGTTTTAAAGATTTCATTGAAAATCGTTTTCTTTCTCCCTTAACAATTGCTTCTCTTTTATCAATAATTCAGCTTCAATTTTTCCAAATCGTGTATAAACAGAATCATTTACAAAAGAAAGCATTTCGATTTCTCCTAAAATTAACGCTTTGCGTATTTTTAATCTTGTAATATCTTCTTCTAAAGTCATTATAAAGGATTTTTCTTTTTATAAAATTTATAAAGTTTTCTAAGTGCATATATTAATGCAATAGATAAAATAAGCCAAAACAGATTCCATTTGCTCCAGCCATAACGATGTGAGCTTCTATCAACTTCATTAAATGTACCTTCTGAATTTATATTTGTTTGGTTTTCTGTTTGACTATCATATTTTTTTTCGGCATTCGTATTTAACCTTTCAGAAGAGTTTTTTGCTTGGTCTAACTTCGTATTTAATTTTTGAGCCGTCTTTTTATTTGTAAGTTTAGCGTTTTCCAAAAAGTACTTTTTCCCAAAAGGATCAATGTAAACTGCTGGCTTACTCGAGTCTTTAGATTCAATCGTAAACTCATCATTATCAATCTCTTCTATCTTTAACAAAGAGGAAATAAATTCAGTTTGAATGTTCAAATTGGTATTTAGGAATTCCTCGGAATTCCCGGAATTCCTAAAAAATCCCGAAAATCCTGTCTTCTCGATTGCTTCTTTTTTATGTAGCTCGGTTTTCCGAGTGCCACATGAATTTAAAGTAGTTATTAAAAACACTGTTAACCAAAAAAATAGAGCTTTTCTCATCAGATCAAATTTTCATAATGTTCAACGATCTCAGCAATTTTAACCGCCAATTCTTTTTTGTTTTCATTGTATGCTTTTATATCCGATGGATTGGAAATAAAACATACTTCAAGCAGGGAAACAATACCTTCCTTTCGCATTAACCCCAAACTTCCTCTATGGCTTTGACTCTCTGATAACGCTCCTCTATTTTTTATTTTTAAAATTTTAGAGGTTGCTTCTGCAAGTTCTTTAGAAAAGGCTATGTCTAAGCGATCTGCATCATTTCCATATAAAGAAGTAGTACCTGTAGCTGTTGGCGAAAGCGCCGCATCAAAGTGAAATTCTAAAACAACAGATCCGCTTCCAGTTTTAATTCTTTTCAAATAGTCACCAAGACGTTCGTCATCTTTGTCTGTTATAACTTTTACTTTTCTTTTAAGCAGTTCGGCCACTACTAAATTTCGAAATTCGACAGTTAAGTCGGCTTCACGCAATCCATTTGCTACCGCTCCTGGATCAACTTTAATTCCTTTGGGATTATGCCCCGCTGAGATAAATGCTGTCATTTTAATCGGTGTTTTTTAAATCAGTAATACTATCTTTTATTTCGTTTGCTCGTCCAAGAGCCTTTTTTATTAATGCCCAAACATCTTTTCCTGTAGCTTTTTCAAAATTTTCTTTTATGGACACCCCTTCAATAAAAATCAAAACGATAGCACATATTTTAGTAGCGAAAAATGATATCGAGAACCATTTTTGAAAGAATTCAGTAAGTGCAAAAAAGTCTATTATGTAAAGGCAGATTATACACATTTCATATAAAAGCATTTTAGAAATGATTTCACTTAAACGTCGGCTTGTTACAAATTTCCATCCTTTGACTTTTATACTTCTGTAAATTCCGAAAGCGGTATCCAAAACTATGGCTGCTCCCACCGCTATTAATAACCCAACTATTGGAGTAAAAAACAAACAAGTTGCGGTAACTAGGTAAAGTAAAAATGTTTTCATTTTATGAATTAATTGTGTTTATAGTAAAACCTATCTTGCTCAGAAATCGCTTCATCACAATGATCTTTTCCTAGAACTTTATCCAACAATCTGCGAAGCCAGGTATCCTTTTCATGAATTTTGATAAGTCCAGTAATAGCGGAAATCGTTTGATACCATTTTCCGTATTTAATTGATCCTTTTATTTTTAAAGCATCATTCAATAATTCTCCAGCTCCAGCACATGCCGAACCATCTAAGGCGAGAGTTATACTTCTAATAATTGGCTGTAATTGCTTTTTAAGCGAGTAATCAAATCTTATTAAGTGCTTAAAAAATGTATAAACAACACCCAAAACAAACAAGACAATGAAAATCGAACCGCCAAATGCCAAAATAATAAGCTCTATAAAAATTGCTAATACGCTTTTCATATTAACTCCCAATTTTCAGGCTCAAGCTCCCAAACTGTATTACCACTTTCCAGCAGATCAGATTGGACATAAATCAACAACCCAATTTTTAAACGCATGTATTCTAATTGATGTGGTGTTAATTGGCTAAAATCAAGTGATCTTACCGCTACATAATTATCTACAGCTTGATATAACTGATTGTACTTTTCCGAATCAATAGGAGTCGAATTACTATGCCACAATGTTTTTGCATTTTCATCTGTGACAATGTAATGCTGAATCTGAAAAACTGCGTTTTCCGTCCCCAGACTTAAACCTGTAATTACTATCTCAATAAAAGCTTCTTTCAAACCTGTACGAGTATCTCCGTAAGAGGCTTTAATGTTTGATTTTATCATTCTATGTGGTATTTAATGATTATTTTTTGTTAAAAAGGAAAAGTTCTACCTGTTCCTGAATTGTATAAATACAAAGCCTCTGAACTTGTCAATGCCCTATTTTTCCATATTGCAAATTCATCAAGCCTCGCGTCTAAAAAACCTGTAGCTGTCCAGCTTATTCGTCCTATAACAGTGTTCTGAACAGCAATAGGCATTTTAGTATAAGTTCCTGTCATTGATCCAGCAGCGGATGCCAAAACACCATTTTTATACCACTTAATACCGCTTACATTAGCAGTCCCATCATAAGTAACTAAGTAATGAACCCATGTATTTAAGTCTGCAATGCCACTTGTCGCACCTTGTATAAGATTCGAAGTATTTGTAAACAAATTCATTACGAGCTGCCCGTTTGGTAGTTTTTGTATTGCATACTGTTCGTTCGTAGCTCCTGCTCCTCTTCTATATATCAATGCAGAAGCATTATTACCCATATTATAAATCCAAAAAGAAATCGAAAAAGGCAGATCATTTGTAGAATTAGAGAAATTAAAATTATCACTGTTAGGTATGATAATTAAACTATTAGAACCATTAAAAGTTGCTGAATTTCCAATTTTGCCACTATTTATGTATGACACATTTGTCGATGTACCATTTACACCGTTAACTAAATCAATCGCATCGGAATCTAACTTATAGTAAGCAACTAAACTAATATTCAAGTCATTTACTTTAACCTGCTTTTTTTTAGCAAAATAATATTTCTTTAACCCCATAACTATACATCTAAAATAACCGTGTTCGTTGATCCTCGGCGCATAAAATGCCCTACTGTTTTTTCAGGTGTGTTGCTTGGTGGAGATTCCCAAACAAAAGGAGAAGTAATTGCCCACGTTACACTTACACCTGCCATTGTTCTCCAACTAAAATCCAACGCATTAACCAAACTTGACGGAACAGTTATTGTGCAATTAGCTGTAAACAATACTGTTTGTCCGTGCCAGGCATTTAAAACGTTACTGCTTGCAGACACTTCAATCTGATTGTCTTTAGCTTGAAAAAAGCTTTGTATCCACGATATAAAATTTGAAAAAGCAATTTTCTTAGTCTTCCCACTATCCGAATTATCGCCAATAATCAAAACATCTGTAGACTCTGGGTTCGTTTTAGATGCTAATGCAGCATTCAATTTCTCTTTAATCCAAAGTGTGATCGACGACCAAACTGGGAATTTTATTGAACTATCTGCGTCCGTTACAAAATTGGATTTATTGGCCGTGTCTTCTTTTCCTGTAATATCAATTTCAACTGGAGTAATACCTACATAATCTAAAATACCTCCATTCCCTGTTGAATTAATTGCACGCATTACAAAATGAACGCTCTCTTCTGCTTTTAAAATTAAGTTTTGGCCATTTGGAATATTAAATCTAAAGTTCCCGGAACCTAAATTGTGATACAATGTTACATTTCCAGTCGTTCCATTCTTAAAAATGAAATCTTTTCCATGATAAATATTAGAAGATAAAGAGATGTTCAAGGATTTTAATGACAACATACCTGTTTCAAACTTAAGGTAGGTTCTGTCATCTACTGGATAAGTATCTACATCTCCAGTTTGGAACATTCTTATAAAACTTTTAGAAGCCTTTGAAACATAAGCATCTCCTACAACTGGGATTTCAGGATCACCAATAACTAACCCAAAAATTGAAGTAAAAGAAATTTTAATTGTATTATCTGGCGTATCAGGTTCTTGCGCTGATGAAAGATCTTCCGAACCCTTTATTTTGACAATAGTACCATTTTGAGTAAAAACTAAGATATCAATTCTATGATATCCTTCTTGAGCAGGTTCTATAGTAGTACTATACGGTTGACTATTTGTTACAATCTGCTGATTTATTCTACAAGTAAATGCCCCTTCTTCAATAGACAATTCGTTAAGAGTTTTTACAATTTCCCCTTTAACAATAATGGCATCTGGAGCCACAACGGTATTGATCAAATTGAAAAGATCAAGCGCGGAACCTTCATAGCCTCCCTTGTCTAATTTTAATCTCCAGTTATCATCTGGATCATGCGGAAAAATATTGTTTGCTGCTTTAATACCCATGAAGCAAAATTGGATTATATCAGTTTTTTAAAATAGGACAATCCTATAATGAGAGGACACCGTTAGTATCGTAGATCGTTGAACCCGAAATTCCTAATTCAGGTTTTATTAACGGAGAAGAACATTGTGTAAATTCGCTGATATTAGTTTCTATGATTTGACTTGCCGATCTAAGATATTCTTTACCATTATTTAACTGTGTTTCTACAAGTTTAGATAACTGAACTTCTGTTTTTCCTGAACTTACACTTTCTTTTTTTCCATCAATTGCAGTTTGAAAACTCACACGTAAACCGTTTTCGTCTAGAAGAAATAGTCCTTCATTCGCAACTTTTGCCACTGTAAAAGCTACAATCGCTTTTTGCAATTCTTCTTTTAATCTTTTGGTTATTCCAGTTACTTCGGTCTTTAAACCTTCAATAAGTTCTGGACAAAGCATTGTTCTCAAATATTGATCTTCAATCTGTCGAATAGAAGGCTGTAGTGCCAAAAATGTTTGTCTAGAGTTAAAAATATTGTAGTACTTATCGAATGAAACAGTATTTTTCACAAGCAACTCGTTGTTTATAGTTCCAAATTTTTCAGTCCACTCCTCAAAAACTTCAGGATTATTCTCTAAAACTTCCAATAATAAATCCATTGCTTCATGGCCAGCCCTCAAAAATTCACGACGTATATCATTATTCTGCCACCACTCAAGAGGTTTACGATTTTCATTGCTTGTGTTGGAAGCTCCTGAACCATCAATAATTACAGACATAAAAGGAAAATACATGAACATCCCGAAATTTGAAATCGCATTTCGTAAATGCTCACGAGATTCATTTTTAATTTCAAAACTTGTTTCTGAAGAATTTGCTTCGTCTTTTAAAAACACATGCAGATTACCTAAATATTTTCGAGTATACGTGTTCACTGCCTTAATAATATATGGCTGAAAATCATCAAATTCAAAAGATTGTGCAATTGATACATATTTTTTTAAATCGGCTGTAGTTTCTAAAATCATGATGCTGTAGTTTTTTGTGATCCAGTTGGATTTTTGTCTAATGTTGTAAGGATTGTATTTTCGAAACCAGCGCAAATAGTTTCATCCCATTTATTGTATTCTTGAATGAATTCAAATATTTCCAAAGTAGTTTCACGATTCGTTTTGTACAGTGCAGAAAGTATTGTGAAAGCTTCACGTTTATCTGAGCCAGAACCAGCGCCAAGTTTTCCGCCAGGTATTCCCGCACCGATTAATGAAGGATCAACACCGATTGCAAAAAGAACTTCAGAATTAGCGGCTTCGGCTTCAGGTAAATAAGAACCATCCTTTAATTTATCATCAATCGGTGTAATTTTAATTGCTGATACTTGATTCCCTTTTTCATCTGTAAACATCATTGCTTGGATGGATTTACCTGCTTTTTCATTTCCTACCAAGCCTTCATTAATTGAATCAACTAAATCCCTTCGAATCTGTTTTCTTTCATCTACGGTCATTTTACGCCAATCTTCTGCGTAAACATTAATGTAATATTGTTCATCAATTTCAATTAAAAATTTAATTGTCATTTGATTAGCAAACAATCCTTTCTTTAATGCAGGAACTGAATTAGCCACATCTAACCAACCAGATTTTAAAATAGCATGCCATTCACTTTCAGGATAATAAGCTTCATCAATTAAAGGATAAAATACAGGTCTTATGAATTTTGTAATTTTATTTATTTTACAATATTCCCTTACTTCATCAGCAGACCAATAACTATCAATCAATGGAATTTTTTCAACGTATTCACTTGAAGCATCAATAGAACCACCTTTGCCAAATTTTTCAGATATATAGACATGCTCTACTAAGCCGTTTTCCTCATTCATTAACTCAAATCGACACCATGCAGTTTTTTGTCTTTTTACACGATTAATCGTAGCATAATTGTTCGACAAAATATATTCAGGAAAAGCAATTGAAAACCACTCTAAATCTGCAATGGTTTCTTTCCAAAAACGATTCATTTGCGATTTTTTGAAAAAAGAATTTATTTCGGTTAAATCTGTTAAAGGAATAATCTTTGTGTCTTTTTTTCCAGATTCTGAAACTTGGTTTTTAAATAAAATCAAACCATTACCATAATGCGCCTTACGGAGGAATCTCAATGAAGATGACGCTGCGCCATTTTTTTTGACTTCTTTTAAAACCTGTTGTGGATAATCATTGTTTTTCCCCCAAGAAGCCGCTTCGCCTTGTTTATCTTTTACATCGACTTTTACAGCGGTTACGGAGCCGTCCATTTTATCAATGGAATTCTTAAATGTTACAATCGCTGGCGATCCTTTAAATTCGGATATGGCTATATGATTTCCTATAAAATCACTCATTAGTAAATAATGTCTTTATTGTTGATACTAATTATAAAATCGATTCGAATAGTTACAACTGAAGAGTCAGATAGTTCAATATTCCTTGTTCTGTTTTTAAAATGATGAGCATTTTTTGTCTCCTTTACAGGAATCAAAATATTTTCAATTGTGTCTTTTTGAATCTTATTTGGATTTCTTTCAAGTAGAAGTTTGGCTCCTAAATACCTTTTTAGTTTGCCTCCTTTTTTTGATGTTGCATTAAACGTTCTGTAAGTGATATCGAAAGGAATTAACCGTCCTTTCGAATCTTTTTGGTTCAAGATTTCTAATCCCTCTTTTAATGAAATTGCTTCCTTTTGCATACCGCTAAATTCATTTAAAGAGCATTTTTAAAATAGGACAGCAATTAAATAGCTAATTTGTGTTCTATTTATACTACTTTTTCCAGTTTTTAAAATATTACAAAACTGACAATCAGGTTCTTGAGTTCAAAAAACAATTAGTTTTTTATATTTTCCAACGATAAAGCACGCCTGTCCCTATGGCGTTTCACACTTTCCATCTGCCGAAAATCAGGATATATGAAAATAGGGTGATATCAGGCTACAGCGATTGAATACGGCTTTCGGACAATAGAGAGCTTTGTCCTTTGAAGATCGCGTTGAACATAGTCATAAGCGGTACGTCAAATGCATCCGTTAAGTGTGGAGCATGTTGCTGTGGGAATAGAGGGTTTCGTTCATCTTTCTTTACCTTTTCTATACCTCCTTTGAGTGACTCCCTTGCTTCGGTGCGCTCAAGAGCTATAATAAGATCAGGGTTGTTATGTTCATTGATGCGAATCTTAGGTAATCTGGTTTGATGCTCTTTAAGCATTGCATTAATTAGCAAGTATTTATCTGTATGGGTTGGCGCTGCGCCTTTGGTAAGAATATAAACAGTCCAGCCATGAGCGGTCAATACATCTGATATCTGTTGGAAGTAAGTGCGTTCAGAGTTGGGCAGTCTATTGTTTCCATCATGACCACCATATAAATAAACAAACTTTTCTTGGTGAGGTCGATAGTACGGAATAAACTGTTCAATAAATAAATCATCTAAAAGCTTTGGAGATTTCACAAAGAATGACTTTAATACGCGATACTCATCATCCTGTAACTGAGACACAACACAACCATTAAACACACCAAAATCTACTGACACAATTAATGGTTCGTTTACTCGAACATCATTATCTTGTAATGAATTGAAGTGTTCTGATCTTGCGAGTACTCCAATAGTTTCTAAATAACTATTATTGTAATCCGTATAGTAATGCTTTCTTTGGTTTAGATTCCCATAAAAACCGTCTACAATTTCCTGTGGTCTAATATTTAAAATTTCAGCATTATAAAGAACCTCAGATACTGATTGATCACGCATTTTTTTAAACCAATCGGGATTTAAATAAGGATTAGAACGTGCTGAAGCTTTTATAAAAGCATAATCTTTTGGATTCTTCTTTGCAACTTCCTCCATATCAGTAAACCATTTACCTTTTTTATTGATCGGGGTTGAAGAAATGTAAAACTCAGACCCTAACAATGGAGCTTTTTTATAAATCTCTTTTTGAGATCTATTAGTGGTTTTTACATTAGTAAAAAGTTTTTCCGGATCAAACAAAGCCGCTTCATCACCTGCCTCAGCAGATGAATTAAGACCACGGCCTGAATTAGGGTTGTCTAACGATACTAATTGAAATATAGATCCATTTGGAAAGTGTATAATATTATCCCATTGACTGGGTGGTTGATAAGGCAATTCAAAGCCTAGTTTTTTTCCAGATCTACCTATTACATAATCAATTCCGTTATATAAATTAAACATCTCAAGTCCCTCAATTGCAGACGGCAAAGTTCTACTTAATGCTTGTGAATATGTTGAACATGGCAAAGCAAAAGATGCCTTTGGCATTTGACGGACTAATTCACGCATATGATAACCAAATATTGTAGATTTACCACCACCTCGCCCCATTTCAATATATTTATTTTTTTGAGGAGCCATAACGCAAGCAAACTGAGGAATAGTCAGACTTACAAACTTTTTACTTCTAATCATTGGTTTCAGTGTTTGTTACATCTTCAAAATCAATATCAGTAACATCCAAGTTATTTAAATCAACAGAACCTCCAGATAGCATTTCCAAAAGTTTATTCTGAACGCGCTTGTCCACATTAATATGGAGTTCCATGTTTTCATATTTCTCTGGATTGAAATTTGGGTTTTCTTCGTTAGCAAGTCCACCGTAGTCGGCAAGCAATTTTAACGCTTTTACTTCATTATTACGATCTCCTTTTTGCTTACATCTTTTTAAATAATCACGTGTATATTCTAACCAAATTGCTCTTGATCCTTCAGCATCTGCTTTCAAAACACTTCCAAAAAGCTTTTCTGAATTTCGAATATCAGCATAAACTTGAGCCTGAGACAATCCCTTTTCGAGAACGAATTTGTTAAGAATCTGCTGAGTAGAAAAATGATTTAAACGAAGTGCAAAAACTTCATTCAAACGCAATAAAATAGCGGCATTAGTTTCACTTAATGGAAAGTGTTCAGGATTGATATAATGCGCTAATATCTTATCTAACGTAGTGTCACCACGTTTAATAAGCATTTCTCTTTTTTTACTTGCCATCTATCAGTTTACTTATTTCTAAAAGTTTTTCGTTTTGATTTAATAGATTTTCTTCCTGTTTTACAATTGCCCTTTCGATCTTAGATCGTTGAGATACAGATTCTGCCGATTTTAATAACTCTTTATTAATTTTTAACCTGGACTTTAATTTGGATATAGAAGAAAATAAATATTGCTGACGCTTTGAAAGTCTAGCTCCAGTCAATTGTTCAAATTCAGATTTTGGAGATTCTGTAATAATTCTTTTTTCAATATAAAAATCAATACGGGACCAGCACAAAGCATTTTTTTTAATATTCTCATAAATTTTTAACTGAATACTAATTGATTGTTTTTCTGCATGTTCTGGCAATTCATTTAAAGTAACTTTTAACATACAATTTTCTTTAAACAAATTATTAGCCTCAAGCAGTACAGGACGCAAAGACTCAGGAAGTTGGTGAAATAGCACTGCATTTTTCTTTACTTGTTCGTCTATTTGTGCCGGCACGGAATTTACAATTTGAGTAATTTCGGCTTTTAGAATTGTCACAATTTCATTTTCTGAATATTTGGCTTCAAACTTCTTTAACTCATATTTAAGCTTTTCTAAATTGAAAGTGTTATTTTTTTTCTGAAATTGCTTTAATAATAAAGAATTATGCTTCGGGAGATTACTATAAATAATAACTCCAGAAGCATAATCACAACCATTACTAAACCAGTTTTTTACTAAATCCATATAAAGTGTCTAGATAACTGTAAAAAATGAGAATACAAAAATTCAGTATACTGATAGAAAGAACAAAATTTATACATTCACTTAAACCTGCTGTAATCCAATCGAAATCTAAAAACCAATTCACAAACAACACTTCTACAAGTATAAATACTGAGATGCCTAAAACCCCAAAAAACAGATGCAAAAAATCTTTCATAATTTCTTTATTTGATTTTACAAATATGGAAAGTGTGAAATTTTAATAATAGGACATAAAAAAAGCCACTCATTGAGTGACTTTAATCTTTTTCCATTTCCTCTGTTCGTAAATCAAAAGGAGTTGTCATACACCAGCCCACTTCAAGACTTTTGCTTACTTCAATTCTGCGATCTTTCTTTTTTCCAATTTCCTTATACGATTCAACGACATAAGTGAAACGTTTGTAATTCAGTGATAATAAAATATCATTCAGCTCATAATCAGAAATACAGTCTACTGGAAAAGTTCTAAAAATAAAATTCAATAGTTGATCAGTATTTAACTTCACATTTGCAGATGCTGGATTGCTTGGATTAAAATTGTCTTTTAGAAATTCTGTGATCGATTGAATATAGTCAAGCATAAGATTTTAATTTATTTAAATCAAAAGTATTCCAGAGAGTCAAAATCAAATAGGATAGTTTGCTGTCAAAGCTTCAGTTTTTCTTTTATTACTTTCTCGACTTGCCGACAAAACCATATTTTTATCATTGCTAAACCACTTAAATTGTGATCGGTATTCACTTAACAACTCGTTCGGATAACTTGACAAGAGAAACTTTCCTTTTATTTTACTAAGAGCAGAAAGAAGCAATGCAAAATGCTCTTGAGTATAACCACCATAATGACCTTGATTTGCTCCAACATAAGGAGGATCGATATAAAAAAATGTATCTTCGGAATCCTGCTTTATAATCAATTCTACAGCATCTTTACATTCAATTTGCACAAAGTCTAGTCTTTTACTTAATTCTTCAGTAAACGCCTCTTTTTTGTTGTAATTTAAAGTACTTTCCTTGCTTCTTTTTGTAGCACTGCGCCAAGAACCGATTTTATTGGAAAAGCCTTGAACTGTTCCAACCCAAAAAGACCAGGCACGATGAACCGGATTAAATATATAAGGCGTTTCATAAATGACCATAGCATTTTTATAAACCTCTCTACTGTATGGCGTTGCCATAATTAAACCTTTCAATTCTTTAAAATTAGTCTTTAGTTGCTGATAAAAATTTGTGACATTACCATTTAAATCGTTCACGATTTCGACCTCCGATTGTTCCTTAGCCCAGAAAACAGCACCACCTCCAAAGAAAGGTTCCACATAAACGCGGTGTTTTGGAATCAATGGAAGTATAAATTTAAGCATAGCTTGTTTACCACCGTAATAAGAAATTGGAGTCTTTTTAATTGTTTTTACTGGCTTACAGTCAGTTAAAGCTTTAATTTTTGAATTCATTTTTTGTTCGATTTTTGATTGATGATGCCTATATTTGTAACTTCCTACGATAATTTAAAAGCAATAGCCACAGCAAGAAGACTTAATGTCCTCCAACGCTGTGGCTATTGCTATATTTATAAATTACCGTAGGAAGTATTTTATGTTGGAGGACAATTTTATTTCCGTCCTCCAAGGAAAATTTATGCTTCAGGTACTAATTGAACAGCTCCTTTGTATATTGGAGCGGGTCCAAAATTCTTATCAGTAAATGTAATTGTGGCAGAATTATTTCCTTCAGCCGTTGCTTCAATGTTATGCTCAACACTTGCTAATGCAGGAAGTCTTGACAATCCAAGCTGTCTAATATTTCCTGTACCAAATTCTTCAAACAGAATGATTAATTTTTGATTCTTAATCCATCTACAAAATCCTAACAACTCAGCAGAAGATCCAGCGACAGTAATTACAAGTTCGTTTTGATACAATTTTCTACCAGTTTCTCCAAGAGGAGTTGCTTTAATTGTTCCTGTTTCTGTAACAGTTTCTATTTGAAAAAAACATTTACCGGTTTTAAAAACGTGTGCTGTAGCAATTTCTGACAACTCTTTATATGAACCCGCAACATTTGCTGGAACTAGGTCATCCATTTTTTTAGGTTCATTAATTGTATCAAAATCGCTTTGAAGCGCATAGTAAACAATTCCTGCCAACCCAGAAACTGGCTCAGCACTTTCTCCTCCAATATTTTCTAAATCTAATGCCATTTTTTAACGTTTTTTAAGGATGAATGATTTGATTGATACCAAACGCTCTAAAATATCAACATGCTCTTTTAAAGCTACTTCTTTAGAGTACTTATCTCCCATAAACATGAATTCATTTACAATAAGTTCATATTCATCACCATTTTCTGAGACGAATATTTCAGATTCAATAACTTCAACCGTTTCATTCGACTCTGAACCATTTTGTACAGTATTGATAATACTCGAAGAACCTGTATCATTAGTTTTACCCAGATTTACAAAATTATCCGCTGTTGTACCTTCTAAATTAGCTTGTAAAACTTCTTCGCCGCTTACAGTTGTCGAAGTATTTGGTTCTGAAGTTTTCGAAGCAACAACCAGAGTAGAATTCACTTGTACATCTGCATTTTCTGTTATAACACCAGCATCAGAATCGACTACTGGTGTTTTTTTTGTTTGTTTAGTCATCTTCTAAAAATTAAGCAGGTTTATAAACGTACACAAGCTCATTGTAGCCGAAACCTAATCCTTCCCACCAGTCTAACATAAGAAATACTTCTCTTAATGCTTCTTCAACTTTTGGCTCAGACATTCCGTTTACACGTCTCAAGTATAAATAATTATCATCTGGAGTTGCCCACATGTACTCAGAACCTGCCATTGATGGCAAACCTACTAACTTAAGATTGTCAGCAAAATCTACAGTGATTTTTCCTGCCTCATAATTTACATCGGTTCCGTGCGTATTTCTTTTATCACGTAGGTAAGATCTAAGATTTTTGGTAGACATATAAATCGAAGTAGGAACTTGCAACAATAATTCATCAATTCCATCAGCAAATTCTTCAATCATTTCAAATCGATTAGCGTTTGTTGGTACCTCAGATAGAGCAACCGCTTTCATAGTTCCTGCCGTTAATCCATCATCAAGTAATTTTTTGATACCATCAATTGTACCTGACGTACTTCCCGCTGTCCCCGCAGTTGGAGCAACATAAACACCTTTAAAGTAAGCCTTTGTTTCAAGATCGCTTTTTAGCTGAGGAATAACCTCTTTTTCGATCATGTATCTTACAATTGGCCAGTTTTTACGTTCCTGTTCTGTTAAACTACCAAGAAAACCTAACCAAGATGCTTTAACATCATCAGGAAAAAGAGAAAGATCTACTTTCATATTTCTCAAACGAATTTCGTTTGGTTTAAAAGTTAAGTCACCTTTTGGAGTAAACTTTTTCTGAAACTGTTGAACAATTTCTTGGAAAATTACGTTAGAAAATCTATAAGTTTCCCCATCATAGATAATCGGCTTCGCTGTATTTGGTGTTACGGTAGTTTGACGTAAAGCGCTCTTTAGCCTATCCATATCCTGACCTTCTGGAATGTAATAAGCACCAAATGCTGCAACTAAATCTGTTTTGACAATAGACATAAGTATTTACTTTTTTTAAATTAATTATTCATTGCAGCTGAAATATCAATATTACCAACAATTTTAGTAGAAACACCTGAGTTTCCTGTGTCTACTTTAACATTTGTCGGTTTTGAACCATCAGCATTTCCCATTTCCATAACTTTTGCACTTAACTCAATAGTTTTTTCGGTCAACGTTCCATTAACATCTAGTCCTGCTGATGTTAACATTGCATCAATTGATGATTCAATTGCAGTCACAGTTTCTTTAGACGCCTGTAATTGATCTTTTAGAACAGTGTTTGCATTTGCCTCATCTAATTGAGTCTGTAATTTCGCATTAGCCGCATCTTTGTCGGCTAAGCCTTTTTCTAAAGCATCCAACTGTTCAGCATTTAAATAGCTTCCTTTTTCTTCAGTCGAAGCTAATGGAGCATCTAAACCTAAAACAGCTTGAACATTTACAAGTTGTTTAGACATATTTGTATTTGAATTTTGATTACTTGTTTTTTTGGCTAACTCGAATACTTTATCGATTGCCGTTTGTAGAGTACCTATTTCATCTATCAATCCCACAGAAAGAGCATCTGTAGAAGAATAAGTTTTTCCAGTAAAGACTTCTTCATTTACTTTTGATCTTACTGCCTTGATATCATTAATAAAATCTTCGGTAATTGGATCCAATTGATTTTTTATATAAGGTTCAGAATTACCTTTTACCAATTCTTCAAAATCCCTGTTTTTTTCTGTTGATTTTGTTGCGTATTCAGTAATTACCTTTGCTCCTTCTTTTTCGTACCATCCAGTAAAATCAATGAAATAAATCATTGTTCCAATACTTCCAATATGATCAGCTCTTTTATTTGCAACTAAATAATCAGACGCAGAACCGATGTAATAAGCTGCTGAACACATCAACCCATCAGTATATGAAACTACTGGTTTATTGTATTCACGGATGTAATCGTAAAATTCTGGAGTTCCTGAGACTTGACCGCCACCACTATCAATATCCAAAACAACACCTTTACAATAAGGATCGTTTCTATATCTTTCTAAAATATTCATTTTAGACTTGGTTCCTTGCGGTCCACATTCTTGAGAGTATTTGTAAATTGGATTTTTTAAATCCATTACCAAAACATAATCATTATTATTATCACTATTGCTAAAAGCAGAAGCAACAACGGGACTTTTTCCTAATTGGATTACAAATGATTCAGGTTTTATATCTTCTTTGTTTATTTTAATAGAATTACCTTTTAAAATAGTATTCAGAGAAGGTAAAAGAGATTGACCAAATGGCTCATGAATGAACCATCGGCCATTAAGAAGAGAATGTAAATTATTTATACTCATTGTAAAATGCTTTTTGCACTTTACAAATTTTAATTTATTGAGAATCTTAAAATAGGACAGCTATAATATGGGCGTATAATATACTGGACGCTTACGGGTTTCGCCTTTGATGTTAACTAAAGTATAAGCTTCGCCGTCTGGTTTAGTTCCGTCAAAAACTTCGTAATTCATATACAAAGGTTCAAGTTTGGTACCGTATAATTTTTTAAAATCATTGTTCAGTTTACCTAAACCGATGCAAGGCTTATTCGCATATTGTTCGAGCAATTGATCCAACGCTTCACTTCGAGTAATTAATCTAAAAGAAATCGAAATTTGCTGTATCTCTCCGTCTGAAGATTGTTTTGGATCAACTTTGACATTTATAGAATCAGGTTCCAGCATTGCTTCTACATTATTTTCATACGGTTCAAAAACAATATCTGAAGAATTACCATCAGTAATGACCAATGGCCAGTTACTCGTTTCTTCAATTAAAAACAAATCAAATTCGGCAAATCCTGGCCATTTTTCATCAGATGTAAAATTCATAATTTTTGTAAATTTATTTTTATAAAACTGTCGTATTTTGCCACCTTATAGACTGTGGTATTAGCGCATTTTATTACTACGAATAAACTACGGTATTACTCTTTTTATCTTTTATGTTTTCTTTGCAGTGCCTTTGATAGTTACGATACATACTTTCTAACTTGATTTCATTTTCGTTTATATCATTCATAGCCAAGAATAATTTTACACTTTGCCAAGCATTATTGTTACCTTTTGCCAACTCAACATCAACAAACAAGTAAAAATCTTCAAAAAAAAGACGCTCCAAGCAAACACCTAAAAATTTTAACTTTTTTCTGCTGATTTCGTAACCTTTAGTATTAAAATACATCTCAGGAAGATCCAAACTGTATTTTTCCATCCCATTAAAATCGATATCAGACGTATCAGCATCTTTATTTATAAGATCCAACAATAATAATCCAAGAAACGACTTCTTAGATATCGTATGATTCTGACCATATTTTTTAATTAAATATTTTTTGACATGCTTTTTTACAGGAATGTAGATTTGAATCATTTAGAACATTTTTGGTTGGTGCTAAAATAGTACAAAATTGAAAATTATATTAAAAAAAGAAATATTATATGAAAAATAATATAACCGATTAAAAAAAAGAGTTCCATTATTCCACAATACTAATTTTCAACAATTTACCATCAAAAAACAGTAAAGAACTTGTGGAAAGGTGTTTTGTTATGCAGGAACTAAAAAAAATAGTTCCACAAGTTCCACAAAAAGACCACAAAAGAAATCATTATAAACAAATACTTAATATATTGATTATTAAATAGATAATATATATTAAAATAACTAATATTTTATTTGTGGAATTTCTGAACTTTTTTACCCTATTATTTTTAGAAATCAAAAATTTGCAAATTTTTTTTAATTGGGGGGTCTGGGGGGATTTGAGAATTTGACAAACTGAGCGCATTTGAACTTAATAATTCAACGGTTCGCAGATAGAATTACAGGTTTGAGACGTTTTTATTGTCGAAGCCAATTGAGAATAATAATATATGCGATTCGAGATTTTGATACAATTCGGAACAATCACTGTTTAGATTTGCATCTAACTTTGCAGTTCTAAATTTTGATATCATGGATAATAATGTAAAAAAACAGGTTGAAGAACATATATTAAGTGCTTCAGGTTTGAATGTAAAGAGTGTTGGATATAAAACTATTCAAAAATTGTTTTCTATAGGAGAAGTGATTATCTGGTTTAATTATGAGGTGGCAATGGATATAAGGAGGGGATGCATTATTTTAGGCCTTGAAGTAAAATTGAAAAGAGACATAATTTGCATCGACGACGATGTAATCATAAATTATTATGAAAAAGTCATCGGTTTAAAATATCCGGAACAAAAGCCAGAACTTACCCATTATGATCGGGTAAAATTAATCAGAGATAAACATGATAACTAGAAAAGCTCCTTCGTACCGAAGGAGCTTTTTATTTATATTGACAGCGTTATGTCTTTTTGGTCACTCTGAACTGAAATCTTTTCGTTCACAGTAAGCAACTCATTAATAAAAATATTTTTTTCCTTTTCGGACATATTGTCTAAATCTATTTCGTGATCGCTTTCAAAATTTATATTTACAAAACTGGTTTCATTTTCTTTTCTTTCCATTTCTTCGTTTGAATAATCCGCAGGATTGTCAATTTCAAAACCAAAATAATCGATTCTGAGTCTATCATTGATTAGTAGATGTATTACAAATTCCACAATTTTAGATTCTGGAATTGTAATTTTTGGGGTTTCTAGAACTATAGTGTAATGCGTCATTTTATGTAGATTTTTACGTAAAAATACGCATAATGTAACTATTAATTATTCCCTATGTTTGTAAAAAAATAAGAATTACTTAATGGAAACAATAAAAACTTTTTTTCAAAGTATAATAGAAAGCTATCAAGACAGAATGAAAAGCCCAGTAGTTGGATCTTTTGTTTTATCGTTCGTAATTTATAACTGGAAAATGTTTGCGATTTTATTCTTTGCAGACTGGACAATACAATGTAAAATTGAATGGATAAACGAAAGATATTTTACGGATGAGCAAATATTGTGGCCTTTGGGAATGGCATTCTTTTATGTTGTATTACTACCGTATGTAAATATTATATTAGACTTCATTCTTAGAACTTCAGCTCGAATGCAACAACAAAAGGAAGACTTACAACGAGAAAAACGCCATTTTGTGGAAGAAACCAATGCTTATCAAAAACGCAAAATTGCAGATGCAGAAGCTGGCACAACTCAAATTAATGATTTAAAGACGAAAAATGATAATTTACTAATTGAAATTAAAGAGTTAAATGATAAGCATAATTTAGAAATTAAAAGATTAAATGAAAAAGAGTCACTTACTAACGCCCAATACAGTAAATTATCTGACGAGTTAAAAAATTTGAAAGTTAATAACACTATAAAATCAGATGCTTATGATTTAGGTATGTTATTGCGAAATTCGCAGTCATTACAGTTTTTGCTTTCACAAGAACTCAAGAACGCTTTTTATTCTTTATGCGAGAACATAAAAAATAATCCGACTAAATCTCCCGAGATTAATCTTAATCAATTGGTTCAATTAGAAAGTTATGGCTTGCTTAATGGTACACTTAAAAAAATAGAAATTACGCCAAAAGGATGGGACTTTTACAAAATTTTGAAAGATAACACCATAATGTACGATAATGACAATCATCTTGATAACGGATAAACCTGATATATAATAAAATAATTAAAGCCACTCAATTTGAGTGGCTTTAATTTTAAATGAAGATTTAACTAAAGCCATCCAAAATGGCTCGCAGCAATCTCTCCAATAGTTCCTAAATCTACGTTTTCAGAATCTTCTTCTGATAATTCATCTCCATTT
Source organism: Flavobacterium panacagri (assembly GCF_030378165.1). NCBI lineage: Bacteria > Pseudomonadati > Bacteroidota > Flavobacteriia > Flavobacteriales > Flavobacteriaceae > Flavobacterium > Flavobacterium panacagri. The sequence goes on along the minus strand of NZ_CP119766.1, from coordinate 3,923,543 downwards.
TCATTAATGTACTGTTTAGAAATTACTGCGCCTAATATATCATAGCTATCAGCTTTACTTTTAAATTGATTAGCGTATTCAATTGCAATCGACTTTAGGTCTTCTTGGACTTCATCGTGAGTTTTTCCAGAAAATTCTAAAAAACTTATTTGGAAACTAATTTTCTTTTCTAATTCTTCGATATTCATATAATTACTTTTTACTAATTTTTGCAATGTGATTATTTATTATTCGATTTATTAATATTTCTGAAAGCCCAAAATGCTTAGCCATAGCAGGAATAGAATTGTTTTTCCTGATTCTCCAGAATTTCACAATTCTTTCATCTCTTTTGGCTATTTTATCTTTATAGATTCGAGCTTTCATTATAAATCATGTTAAAAAATCTAAAGGTTTAACAATCTTTTCGAACTCGATTACCCATACAAATGGATTTTTATTCCAAGAACCATCTCCATTGATATCTTCCCACAGGGAACAAAAAGATGCTACTGGAGCCGAATGCGTTTCTTTACCATAATCCCATCCATAATCTGACCAACTGTAAAAATCTTTTCCTGGTAAATAGTTCTCGTAAATAGTCACACTTTCGTCTAAAGAATACTTTTGCTTTTTTATACCCTCTGCAATAGCATCATAATCTGATATTTGATTAAGGCGCTCTACTCTGATTCCTTTTACTTTTAGGAATATTCTAGCTGCCCTTTTAGGCATATGAATGGATGGTGTCCATTTCTTTTTAATATGCTGTAAATAGGGATCAATAAGCGGAGAATGTTCTGTTTTATAATGATTTTTTAACTCAAGTTGATTTTTATTATAAGTTTTATATTCCATCCAAGTTTCTCTAACCCATAAAATATCTCCAACTTCATAAGGTAAATCAGCCACTGCCCAGGTGTCAGAATAACAACGAAATATTGCCTGCCTTCTACGATCATTTTCACTTTTAAAACAAAAACCAACAAAAGTCCAGTCACGATGATCATTAACAATTTCCATTTTTTTTGTCCGACGAGTTTGCGTTTTTTGATCATCCAAAATCGCCTGAATCATTGGTGTGGAAAACAAAATAGGTTTAAATACATTTTTCATTATTTACATAATTATCATTGAAACAATTGCCCAAAATCCGAATCCTAAAGCAAACCAAACAATTCTGGTAACTCGACGATCATATTTATCTTCTTGCATTTCTTTTCGATGCAAGCAAGCTTCTTTATGAAGCCCGCATACTTTGCAGTTACTTTCCATCTTTACTACCTCGATTAAATTCTATAATATCTTCTTCCAAAACATCTTTCGAAAATTCAAGCATAGTGGGGATTACATCTTTTAAATGATCGCAATAAATAAATTTTCTTCGTTTAACTTTATTGAACGGATTTGATGGTTTTAAATGCTTTCTTCGAGGTACTATAACCTCGACCAACCAACCGTTATATTTATGCAGATCTAACAAAGTAGGGAGTTCCTTCAAATCACTATACACTCCCCATTCCTCACGTGAAATTTTTGGAAATGTTTCTTCAAAATTGTCAAAATTGTTAAGCAATTTTTTTAATTTTTTAGATTGTAAACTCATTGCTATATAATACATCTGGTTTACGTGTGACATTGTTTGAAAAACTTGATCTGCTATTTGTTTGTTTGAATTTTCCATTAGTTCAAAATTTTAAAAGGTTAAAAATTATTCTTGTGTTACTTCCTCATCTGGAGTCGGTTTTATAATATCTTTTTCGAAGTTTCCAGCTTCAATTCGATAGTTTCTTTGGTGACTTGTTTTGCTGTAATGAACTGACGTTTTTTCTTTTTTGTCAATTAAAATTATCAGTGGTTTAAATTCTGTCTGAAGCACTTTTATTTTAGCGTCGGCTTCTTTAATTTCAGAAGTATTTAAAACTTCTACTTTTTCTACAATTACCGAGAATTGCTTTTGTTTGCTCGTTGGAGCTTTTTCTAATTGGTTTTTCATATGAAAATTTTTAAACGATTACTTTTTCCTAATTACTACTCGCTTTACGCATGTACACGGCCTATTTTTTTTACGAGTTTTATTTTCTCTTTTTGACTTCTTGGTGGCTATTGGTGTTCTTTTATTTACAAATTCAACTTCGTCAAACATTCCTGCCAAAACCCAAATTTGTTTTGAAGCGTACAATTCTCTAAACACTTCCATATTTGTTTCTTCATGAAAGAAATACGGTTGGTTACAAAATGAACCATCAAACGACTGTTGAAAATACATACAGCCAAATTTTTTCCGATCGAGTTCATCTGAAAAATCCCCTTTTCTAGCAACTCTTAAATTTAAAATGACAGCTTTTGAATGCATAGTTTTAATCTTTTAACCATTCAGGTAGATTTTCAGTATCTTCTTGAGTCGGTTTGACATCTTCTTGAGTCGGTTTGACATCTTCATCAGTTTTTTTTGCCGTTTCTGTTCTCAATAAATTCAGAACTCCATTTTCATGCATCATACTGTAATCGAAAACATAAGCCGACGTTGATGTATCATTAAATCGCTGTGATTTTACGGCACCAATGAAATATTTTTTAGATTTAAAATAATTCCTAAGAGTGTTCTCATGTATTACATCTACCCCATCCCGGGTAGAAACTTCCTTATGATACAATTGATGAACTGCATTTAACCTCAGATATAATACTTGAGTTCTTTCTTTATTATTCCAAACATGAGAATCTTGATCTTTTCGACCTTGTAACTTTAACGAGGTTGGTGTATCAATCATAAAATGAACATCTGGAATTAAAAGTGGGAAAGGTTTTCTATCACGTAAATATTCGAGAGTCTTCCAGAACTCTGCAAGTCCTTCACTTTCCACAATTAAATCAGAGGTATCTACTATTGATTCTTTAAACTGATTGTACATTTCCTCATAAGTAAATGGAAAAGTAAATTTGTCAAAGAGGATCTTAATTGGCGTTAAAATAACAGTGTAGTTCTGAAGCATACGCTCCTGATAATCTGAACCCCGTAATTCTTTTTTAAGTTGTTTAATGATTTCAGAATACACCTGGCGATAATTTTCTTCAACCACTTTTCGATACTGGACAATTTCTAAAATAAAACTTGTTAATCCTTCCTCCTCCCAAGATTGTAACATATTGTAATCTGACACTTCCTGATCTGTATAGTTTTCAGAAGGTTTAATAACATGTTCAATTACACTTCGAGATGTAATAGAGTTGTCATCCCAACTTGATAAATACTGCGAAAGCATAACGATAAAAGAGTTTACTTTTGTAACCTTTGTTTTGTTATCTCCCGTATTCTGACCAATTTCACGCCCACGATTATCATACGATCCTTTAATTGATTGTTTGATCTTTATATCAGTTGTCAAATCGTTAAACTCCTCTAAGAGAGCCATCGTATTAGTGGTTCTGCTTATTCTTCTTGAAAATGCCGATATCGTTCCAGCATTCAAATCAAAAGCAGGTTGTTTATAGCTAAACATTGCTGCCAAACTTTCTGCAAATTTCGATTTACCCGAACCTTTCTCACCTGCCAAAAATAGAATTGGAGATACTTGGAAAGTCTTTACAAAAAGGTCTCTGAAGAGAGTAAAAAACGCACATGCAATTCCAGTTACTGCTTTCTTGCCATAAACTTTATGCAGCTGTCGCATCCACATATGAAAAGCAATAGGAGCATCTTTATAAACTAAATAGCGATCATTCTCATAAGGATCATCGCCTTCACGTGAATTCTTATACATAACTGAAGCTGAAGGAGAATAGAAATGTTTGACATCTTCGATATATTCACTTTCTATCTCAACACCAGTATCAAGTTGTACAATTCCATAATCATTTGGTACTTTTTTTACTCCATCATGATAAACCAAATTTGCATAGGCAAAAAAACCTGAACCCTGCCATCCCAAAGTTTTCAACTCATGAGCGGTTATGAAATGACCTAAAATATCATTTCTTAATAGCTTAAACTGGTTGGCAGTTACTTGAGGAGTAAATGTGAAATTTGCTTCATCTAGTAGCCTTGTTTCAAATTTGGTCATTTGAGAAAAATCAGCAGTATCAAAATCAATAAGTCTTTTAATACCACTTTCAGAAATAACTTCACATAGTCTTTTGTTTTCCTGTTTACCATAAACATGAAAAAGCGGTGTTATTTTAAAGTTTGTGCCTTTGTAAAAACTATCTTTTCCACGGAAATACACGTTTTTTTCATGTATTACAAAACCTTTATCTAAAAACATCTTGTAATCAGCTCCGCTTGGCAAACCAAGTTTTTCTATAGATTCTGTTTGTGGTTTGTCGAATTGTGCAGCTTTAATTTCAGCAACCTTAAAAAAGCTATCAATTTTATCTTTGATCACTTTTGCAGGTTGTTTGATAATTTTAGAACATTGTTTTAAGTAAGCTTCCCTTACGATATCATCTTTAATAGTAGAAAGCATCAAAGCAATTTCCGCGACTGCATTTGATAATTGGTTAGGATCGTTAGAGGCTTTATTTTTAAGCTTAATTGTTTTCCAATTAACTGCATCTTCAGCATTTCCCAACAACATTTTTTCGACATGTTGTGTTTTTCTTGCATAACTATCCGGATCTTCATTTTCGGGAAGAATAACTATCGAAACTTTAAACCCCTCTGCTAAAAGAATATTGATATCACGAAGTGCAGCTAAAGTTCCTTTTTGCTCATTCCCCTTATCATCTAAACCATCATTATCACGGCAAATGATCACATGGTCAGCATAGCGATGTATCAATTTACATTGGATATCGCTAAGAGCAGTTCCTCCAGTACCTACTGCTAATTGACAGCCATTTTGTGATAATCCTGTAACATCAGTATAACCTTCTACTAAAATGGCCGTTTTTTGCTTTGAAATAAAATCTTTGTTTTCATACAAACCATACAACTCATGACTTTTTTCGTAAATATCCGTTTTTGATGTATTTATGTATTTGGGGCCATCCGCATCATCAGATTTTCGGCCGCCAAATGCAACAACGTTTCCGCGAACATTACGAATTGGAAAAATTAGCTTATCCCTAAAAAAATCATAGTTCTTCCCCTCTTTTGAAACAATCAAACCTACTGCAATACCTTCAGATAATTTACCTTTTTCAATTAATGGGTCGCTTAGTGATTTATAATCTTTATCGGCGTAACCAATTCTAAACTTTTCAACGGTTTCAGGTTTGATATCTTTCGAAACAAGCAACTTTTTTACCCATGAATCGTCATATTGATTGTGAAGATTCATTTCGAACTTTGTCGCTGCAATCGACTGAATATCGTAAAGTTCCTGTTTGTAGCTCCTTTTACGTTTTTCTTCTTCAGACAATGCCACTTCTTCCAAATCGATGTGACAGATACCTGCAATAATCTCTATAGCTTCGTCAAATTTTACACCCTTATAAGTTTGAACAAATGAAATTCCGTCACCTCCCTTCCCTGTAGAGAAACATTTGTACATATTTAAGGAGGGGGTAACAAAAAAAGAGTCTTTACTAAAGTTAAAAGGAGATTCACATGTCCATCTCGATCCTGCTTTTTTCAATTCGCAGAAATGTCCAACTATTTGAACTATATCAGCATTTCTTACAAGGTCAATTGATTTTTCGGTATACATAAACTATAGTAAAATGAGATTATAATATTGAGTAACATTTAGGTTTTGATCGTTAATCAAAAAGAGTTGTTTTAACTGTAATTGTTTCAGTACCGATATCGGGTAATTGCAGAATAAGGAGATTAATACGTTCTTGTAGTTCATTCTGCTTTGACAGATAGAATGAGCGTAGTGTTTTTTTGTCTGTAAATGATATGTATTTTGCTTCTTCAAGTGCGATAAGTTGTTTCCCATAATCCTGTTGGTCGTTTTGTAGTTTTTTGATCTCTGGCGAAGTTTTACATTGCTCTAGTAAGTAATGTAATGACGCTAAAGTGGCGATTCCATTTGCGGGAGATCCGTTTGTTTTTAAATATTTATTAAAAGCTTCAGTCGCAGATAATGAATACAATCTCATTAAAGACTTTATAAATTTCATACCTTCTAAAATTTCGCTCTGCCAAGTTTTAGGAAATGTCGTTTTTATCATTTCCAATGCTTCAACTCCCGTATATGTAAAATTTGATAGACTCATCTTATTGGATAATTTTTTGATTTATAGCTTTTGTTACTAATCCCGACTTTGATTTCACGTTCGCCTTTTCAAAAAGGTTTTGTTTGTGAGTGCTTAAAGTACTATCAGAAATCTTTAATTTTTGAGCAATTTGTTTATCTGCTAAATCAGAAGCCATTAGCGTTACAATCTGAATTTCTCGAGCAGTTAACGGATTGCCATCGATAGTAATAGATTTTGTTTTCCATTTTAGACAATTACAGTTGTGTGAGCATAAAAAATTATCTCCTTTGTTTAGCTTTCCATTTTCGTGAAAGTCTGCCACATGATCAGCAGCGCCAAAAATGCAAAACGAGTACTTTTCAATAGCTTCTTCTGGACTTAGGTGTTTCAGATCTTCAAAAGCGATATCGTCTGACATCATTTGCTTAAAAATCTGCGCTTTCTTTTCGGGTGCCAGTTCTCTAAATCGATACGTTTTGCCATCAGAAATGAAAAAAGTCTGCTTTGATTTCCTATCTGCAAAAATTTCGGTTCTTTTATCACCCAGAGCCATACCCGCTGGTATTTGGTGAATTTCATTTTTAATTGTAGATTTGCCTTCCATTAGTTTAATCTTTTATTAGGTTTTACTTAAATCTTACCCGAAGTTCCAGCTTCGGGTTTTTTTTTGTTGTTGAAAATCTCTCTTCGCAGATATTGTATTCTTTTTAGCTCAATATCTTTTTTTTCATATAATTCTATTAATGCATTTTCGATATCATTATTAGAATTTCTACCATTAAAAACATGGTTTATGTAAGATTCACTGAAAGGTTTTCCCTTTCTACTAACTACTCCTTTTAAGTTTAGAAGTGCTTGAACGTCTTTAGAATACCCATTTTTAAAGACTTTCTTCATTTTGTTTCGTTGTCCAACGGTGATCATAGATAAGTACTATTTTGAAATGATATAATTATTGTATTTTTACTACGTTGTTACTACGTCATAACTACGGCAAATATATATTATTTTTCATATAATATATTATTTTTAATATAAAATTTTTAAAACAAATGCAGACAGAAGGAGAAAGATTACTCTATTTGATTGAAAGTAAAGAGATTAACCTTAGACAATTTTGTCTGAAAAATGATATATTATATACCACATTGCACCCAATTATTTCCCAAAACAAGCCTTTAGGGATGAATGTCTTAAAAAAAATATTGGGAGCTATACCAAATGCAAACGTGAATTGGATCTTAACTGGAAAAGGAAAAATGGAATTTGATACTGACGATTCTGTCAATGAAAATGAAACATTTTATGAGAAAATGGATCATGGCTACGTAGCATTTTTGAAGTACTTGGAAAAAAACACTACTAAAGAAAAACTAATTGAAATTATAAATGAAGTTTTGTCAAAAAGAGAATCCTAGAAAAGAGGAAATTAAAAAAAATGATATCACGATACGGGCTTCCGATAATGACAGCGAACTAACTAAGAGACTGATATATTTAATAATTAAAGTAAATTTTAAATCATGAGTGATCCACACAGTTTATCTGCTATCTCCAAAATTATGTCCAATATTCCTAAAAATATTAATATGAGCTATCCAAGACTAGAATTTATTGATAAAAATGCCCCATATTATGCATCTGCATATTATGAAAAACTTGTAGATTCTATTGTTGACTTTGAAAAGGTTCTAAATGAGAACGAAGAAGTGGGGGCTAAATTAGCAACTTTTGGAGAGTCAATTTTAATACATATTGAAGATATTGGTTATAAAAATCCTCGTCTTATAATATTTTACGGTAAAGATTTAAATGGCAATAATGTCCAATTAATTCAACATGTAAATCAAATTAGTGTATTGCTAATGGCTGTAAAAAGAATTGATCCTAATCGCCCTCGTATAGGATTTAGACTATCTCAAGAGATTGAAAAAGAAAAAGAATCTGAAGATTAATATTTTTTTTAAAACTCATTACTTCCTACAAACTTCCCAGTACAAAATTTTCAATACTGATTTATAACACGTTGTAGAGAATGTCTGTTACATGTCGAAAAAATCATTGAGTTATCTAAAAAATGTAATGAAAAAAAATCGAAACTAACAAAATTTAAATTTTATGGAATCTTTTGGAGATAAATTAAACACTGTAAGAGGGAACACAGTTTCATTGTTATTTAATCAGGCAGAAATGGCACAACTAACGTTAATGTCTTTTGAACAAAATATACAGTGGCTAAATGAATTAGAAGACAGTAATACAGTTTCTGTCTCATTCCCTATTGGTTTTAATGATGACCATACTCCATTGATGAGCAATGCACGCGAATACAAAAAGGAGGTACTTATCAATAAATATTCACAATTAAGCTATGTAAGCTTACCTCTAAATACCATTTTTCAGTTAGTTACCCTAATTGAATCTTTCCTAAATGATATTCTACGAATGATTCTTATTGAATACCCAAACAAAATACCATCTAGCAAAAAGGTAGATATTAATTGTATCCTATTATCTAAATCAATTGAAGAAGCAAAAATTCAAATTGTAGATACTATACTAAATGAAATTGCTTATAAATCTCCAAGAGATTATGCAGTTGAATTTGAAAAATATACCGGTGTTAATTTACTTGAAAATCCTGTATTTCATAAGTATATCGAAATTAAAGCTACTAGAGACATACACATCCATAATCTCGGAATTGCAAATGATATTTATATGACAAAAGCTGGAATTCTAGCAAGAGTTAAAAGTGGTCAATATTTACCGGTTGACCTCCAATATTTTTTAATGTCATATGAACAATGCTTACAATTAACTGAAGTTTTAGAAACAGAAATGGATAAAATTTGGCCAAGTGCAGTTTATCGTAAAAAAATTGCAGAAGAAGTAGATGATGATGCAATTCAAAACAAAGCTAAAAAACCTAAAACTACACCAGTAAAAAAAACTACCATACAAAACAAAATTAAAAAGTAAGTTCCCATAAATTTCCCAATACATGAATACGAACATTGATTTACAACACTTTACACCGTATGTTTGTTTCCAGTCGAGGTCACAAAAATCCCATTTCTAACGAAATGGGATTTTTTTTATGTCTAATTATTTGCTAATTGAACTATCTGTGATGAAATAATTTTTTCAAAACTTCCCCACAAACTTCCCAATATATTTTAGTGTGAAACTTTACAAATAAGTGTTAACGAGCTAGAAGCTCTCGCTAGCGAGAGAGGTAAAAATTGGTCAATTTCTTTAATTTTTGATACTAAATATAATAATTCCAAAATAATTTTAGCTTCCTACTCATCTGCCTGAATGCCATTCTTACAAAAAAAAACAATAACAGCTGTTTATACTGAAACATATTTTGATCCTTTGTAAAAAATAAAGCTTCAGATATACTCTGAAGCTTTAAATAATATGCAAACAGCTTATTGGCTAATCAATTTTAATAACCACTTTTCCAAAATGAAATTTGATACTTTATCACCTATTAAAAGCTAAGTGAATTTTAAAGATGTTTGTGAGTTTTTTCTATTATGGATCGTATCAAAATAGAAAGAATAGCACCATGGTAAGAGATATTCAATGAAAAAATATTAAATAAAAAGACAAACATTAATGCTCATCTTCACTTTTTTGCTTACATCTCTCTTTTTGAATACGTTGAAAATTAGAAATCCTAGTTTCCTAAATTTGAAGCATGAGCCAAGCAGACAGATGCTTTGTCAATTACTGATTCTTTTTAACCAGATCTACTATTGTGCTTAATTCTTCTACTGCAGCTTCATTGGAACCTGTAAAACCTGTCAGCTTAAACCGGATAAAACCATTGCCGTCCACAATAAACTTAGCAGGTATACCTTGCGCTCCATAAGCAGAAACTACTTTATTGTCTCCTGTTTTTGGGTTTTTTAAATCCATCAGCACTTTAAAACTGTACTTATTAGCAGTAATGTAATCTTTCGCTTCTACAGCTGGATCATTTTTTGTCTTTTCCCAAGTATGGATAAAAAGAAATTCTACCGTTTTATCGCTGGCATATTTATTTATGGCCATCTGCATAGCTGGAAAAGATTTTTTACATGGACCGCACCAGGTAGCCCAAAAATCAAGAATAACAACTTTGCCGCTGTAATCACTCAAACTTACAGTATTACCGTCAACATCACGAAGCGTGAATGCGGGCGCTTTTTCCTTAATTATCTCAGAAGCTAGTTTTTCTTTTAAAAATTTAGACTGTGCACTGCTAACATCCTTCATATAATTCGAATAAGCCGTCTCGTCACCTTTATTCTTTAAGTATAAAGTATGAAATAAAGCCTCAATATCTTTGCTTGCTTTCCCAGATGTAATAGCCGTTTGCAGTACTTCAAAAGCTTTATCTTCATTTTGAAGAGATACCAGAATTTTGGCATATGTAAAAGTGCCTGAATCAGATTTCTTTTTTGCATTCTTATCATATTCATCTAAAACAAGCATTGCCTGGTTCTTTTTATTATTTTTTAATAATAAATCGGCATACATTGGAAGCAGCGAATAATATCCTAATCTGGCAAATCCTGCCTCATTGGATTTGTCGTCAGGATTATCGATATAAATTTTGCTGCATCTTACTGACTCTTCCATTAACACAAGAGCTTCAGAATAATGCTCCTTAGCGTATAAAGTACTGATTACGCCTGAAAGACCGCTGCTTTTCCAGAAAGTTTCCTGCAGTTTGCCGCAGAACTCAAATGCTTTCTGGTAATTTCCTTCCTTAGCATATGTGCCGGCAGTGCTTGATGCGACATAATCATTTGTCAGACGTTCATCCGGAAATCTGTCCAATGGAAAATCTTTAATCCATCTTCTGTACGCATTTTCTTTTTCCAAGCCCGTTTCAAGCTTAAATATGTTATCAGCTGCAACCTGTCTTGCCGTAGATCCTTTAGGGAATTTCAAAACCAGATTATTATATATTAAATCTGCTGTTTGTTTATCGCCTATTTTTATATAATACATTCTTGCGATCTTTACATAACGCTCCTCTTTATGCTCTTTTAGGGAAGATAATAATGTTTTTACTGATGCTGTATCCTTGGCAGATTTTGTATTCAGTAAAGAATCCATCTGGGCCATTACCTGCTTCTGGCTTAATTTGTCAATCTTTTTAAATTTGTTTTGTCCATAGCTTTCAACAGCTGCCAGAAAAAGCAGAGTAATAAATACTGAAGTTTTAATGTAATTCATTGTGCAGTTTTAAAGTTTGTTTTTATAATTCAAGGTTTAAAACAAGATCAATCCATTCTAAATTCAAAAACAGAACTTATAAATTTTTCTCCATCATTTTACCTTTTTTCAATATAATAACGAACCCAAAACAAAAAACCTAACAATTTGACAAGACTTTCTCGTTTTTAAATAAAAATATGCATTTTAATTTTATGCTTTTACAGATCAGTACAGTTTTAACAGCCAAGTTTCAATGTTAAAAATTTTGCCCTAAAATTAAATTTTTATTTTCTGGCAATATTTAAAGCCAGCTCTTTACAACCTTTGGAAATAGCAGTCCTTCCTTATTAAGACCAAGCCTATGTCCTTGTTTGGGACTATTGGAAAATTAATGCCTATGACACCATTGAGGATAACTTAACAATTCAGAAAATCAGATTCTAAAAGCGAGAAAAAAATTATTTGTTCAGGAAATATTCAGAACCAGTTTTTCAGTTTAAAAAACTCTTTTTAAATTCATTGGGACTGAGTCCTGTTTCTTTCTTGAATAATCTTGAAAAAGAAGGCAGGCTTTCAAAGCCCAAATCATAAGCCACCTCTGAAACAGTAAGATCATTATTGGCTTTTAACTGATTTTTAGCTTCATTAATCAGATAGATATGGATAAGCTCCATTGCCGTCTTGCCCGTCTCCTGTTTTAGCAGGTCGCTCATGTAGCGGGGCGATAAATTCAAAAGAGAAGAAACGGCACTGACTGTAGGGATTCCTTTTTTTTTAATATCATTCTTATTAAAAGATTTCAATGTTTCATTGAATCTAGAAACTGTTTTTCCAGAAATTTCCTTTCGATTTATAAACTGCCTCTTATAAAACCTTTGGGCATACTGCAGCATCGATTCGATATAAGTCAGAATAATATCTTTACTATAGTCATCGATATTATCGTAGTATTCCATTTTAATTTTATGAAAAATATCCCAGACAACGCTTTCTTCTTTCGGAGAAAGAAACAGCGCTTCATTTGTTTTGTAATCAAAATAGGAATATTTGTTTATTTGCTGATGAAGATGATGCCCCAGAAAATAATCTTCATGAATAAAAAGCAGAAAGGCATCTTCTTCATGCTCTACCTGATTGAACTGAATAATCTGCCTGGGTTTTAGAAACATCATACTGCCGGTATCATGATCGTACTTTGTGCGTCCATAAATAATCTCTCCATTTTTAAGTTTTTTAAAACCTATCATGTAAAAATCTGTAGTAAACTCATTTGCTGCCATTGTACAGGCGGTATTGCAGTGCACCAGACTAAACAGAGGATCTTCCGGCAGCGGAAGTCCTATAGAGCGGTGCATATCAGCCAGATGCTTAAAATGTTCCATGTCTTCTTAAATATTGAAAACCGCGCCGATAAGGGCGCAGTTTGATTAAATTAATTTGATGTTACTTCCCATGAGCCGCATTGGCTATTTCGGACCAGGATTCCCATTCTGAAAAACGGTTCTCATAGGCATATTTCACCATAGGAAAACCAGCTTTTCCAAGAAATAGGCGCAGCGGTGGATTTTTGCTTTCTATAAGCTTCAACACCGCAGGCACTGTAGCTTCAGGTATTCCGACTAAATCATCCGATAAAAGTGCAAAAAATTCAGTTCTTACATTTTCATAAACCGGCAGTGCCGAAGATGATTTTGCTGAAGCTCCACCCCACTCAGTTGAAAATTCATTTGGCTCCACGATAGTTACTTTGATGCCAAAACCTTTAACCTCTGCCGCCAGACTTTCGCTTAGTCCTTCCACCGCAAATTTAGAAGCGCTGTAAACCCCTAAAGTAGGAAAAGAAATGAGCCCTAAAGCACTTGACAGCTGAATAATATGTCCCCTGCCCTGTTCGCGCATAATAGGCACTACAGCCTGTGTAACCCATACCAGTCCGAAAAAATTGGTCTCCATCTGCTGGCGAACCTCTTCTTCCGTATTTTCTTCTAAAGTGCCAAATAGACCATATCCCGCATTGTTAATCAAAATGTCTATGCTTCCAAAATGCTCTTTAACTCTCTCAACTGTTTTAAAAACACTGTTGCGGTCTGTCACATCCAATTCAAGAGGCAGAATCTTACCGTTGTATTTATCTGCCAATTCATCCAGTGAACTGATATTTCTAGCCGTTGCAGCTACATTGTATCCTTTTTGTAATAGAGCTTCTGTCCATAATTTACCAAAACCGCGGGATGCGCCGGTTATAAAAACTGTTTTTGCCATGTCTTTTTTGTTATTAATATTATTAATACAAATGTAGACTGCTATTATCCAGGCGGCTTATCCATAAGTCTGAAAGACTTATCCATTTTAACGATTCATATGGATTAACCTGATTTTTTTACTTAATACTAAAAGATCCTCTTCACATTTAAATTTAATAATCGGTCATCATTGGTTCCTAAATTAACTGAATACATAAAAACTACTTTTTGTTTATTTTTTTGAAAACTTCAGAGGTGTAAGACCCGTCTTTTTTTTAAAGAATCGGCTAAACTCTTCCAGATTACTATAGTAAAGCATCGAAGCCGTTTCCGAAACATTATAATTCCCCGATTTTAAAAATACTTTTGCCTGCGAAAGCACCATCTCCTCAATATGTTCCTTTGCTCCCCGTCCTGTATATTCCGTCACTATTTTTGTCAGTACTTGTGTTGTTACATTGAGCTTATTAGAATAATAGGCAACTTTCCTTTCCATATAAAATTTCTTGTGCAGCAGTTCTTTAAAATCTGAAAAGACTTTCTCCTTACCATAGCTATTTTCTAAATTTTGGCCTAAACTCTGTTGTTGCAATATGTTCTCTGTTTCATATAGCAAAATGATAATTAGATTTCTAATAATATCTCTCCTGAAAGGATGTGTTTTTTCTTTTTGTCTATCTATTATCCCATTTATCTCTGATAAAAGATTAGAATACATTTTATTCTCTAATTTAAAATTAAATAAGCCAATGTTATTTAGAAAATAAAATCTTTCCAGAAAATATATATTGCTGAGAGTCTCAGTCAGAAAGCTTTTAATGAATATCACCAAATGACATCTGTAGTCCTTTGACATCTCTATTACTTCAATTATTGTTGCAGGAGTAAATGTGGCTAAAGTGCTAACCTCTAAAACAGCTTCTTCACCATTTATTCTGATTTTTAAAAAACCTGAGGTGCATATTGATATCATGTAACAATTCTGGCGTAATGGAAAGTATCGTATAAAGTTATCAACCCGGCCTTCTGTAACATAATAATCATGAGTATTCCAAGCTACGCTTTCTCCTTGTGTGATATCATCGATTGCTAATAAGGGAATGCTCTTACTCATATTAAATCATGTTTTTTTATCAAAAAAATATATCTTTTTATCAAAAATAGGCTTTTTTTTGACTTTATCTTTACTTATAAATGATCTTAAAGATAAGATGCCACTTTTTGATGCGAAAGAGAAACTTGCAGTCAGAAAGAAACAGCGGCTATATTTTAAGTCAAAAATAATAAACTATTAATACATATATAATGAATAGACTTTCAAATAAAGTTGCACTGATAACTGGTGCAGCAATGGGAATGGGTAAAGCAACTGCTGAATTGTTTGCACAGGAAGGTGCAAAAGTAATTGTTGCTGATTTTAATGAAGAACAAGGCAATAAAGTTGTTGAACAAATTAGAACAATGGGTGGTGAAGCAGCTTTTTGTAAAGTAGATATCTCAGACACAAAACAGGTTGAAGCAATGATAAAATTTACGGTTGATACCTATGGGAGGCTAGATTGTGCAGTAAACAATGCTGCTCTTAAGCCGGATAACAATCCATTTCATGATTTGGATGAAGAATATTATGACCGTCTTCAAGCTGTTGATTTAAAAGGAACAGCACTTTGCATGAAATACGAACTTCGCCAATTTATGACGCAGGGAAATGGCGGATCGATTGTAAATATATCTTCTATAAATGCATTTAAACCTACAGTTGGAAATCCCTCTTACCAAGCTTTCAAACATGGTGTGGAAGGATTAACAAAAGCTGCAGCATTTGAATATGGCGTAAAAGGAATCAGAATTAATTCTTTAGCCCCCGGTGCAATAAAAACTCCTATGCTGACTGCAGCTTTAGAGAGTCAAAATCTTACCGAAGAAGATATCATTCCAAAAATGAGTTTAGTTGGAAGATTGGGTGATGTGAAAGAGGTAGCACAGGGAAGTCTTTTTTTAAGTTCAGATGAAGCCAGCTATGTTCATGGAACGGTCTTACATGTCGGAGGAGGATTTGAACTTATCTAAATAATTATAAATACAACTAGCCTCTCTAATAAGCATAAAGAATTTGATTGCGCATTTATAAAAAAGAGCTTTTAAATATTAGTATTTAAAAGCTCTTTTTTATAAAACTGAAATTGTAGATACTTAAATTCTTTCATTAGCGCTTTATCGTAAAATTAAATTTCACTTAGTTCCGTTAATTATTATCACTAAATTTTGATCTGCTTATTTTTAGTTTTAGTTTATAAATTTACGATCAACAATTTTACTTCAAATTATTATTGTAAAATTCGAAATCATGTTTAATTAACGTTTTTCACATTTAACCTCTTCAGGACAGCCAAACCATTTACAAATAACAATTTAAAAATTATCTTACAAATTCACTTGAAAGTAAGCTAATTTCTTTAAATCATGCATAAAATTTGTGTGAATTTGTGTGAATTTGTATCGTAGAGGTCACAAAAGCCAATAAAAGTCAGACACTACAACTATCCATACATGTTTTTTATCTCCGACATAACAAAGGTACTTTGGGTACTGCCAATACTTTCAACTGAGCCTAATTTATTAAAAACAAAATCCTGATAATGCTTCATGTCTTTGGCAGAAACTTTCATTAAAAAATCGTAATCTCCTGAAATATTATAACATTCTACAATTTCTTCTATTTTCATAATATCACTAACAAACTGATTTCCAATATTACGATCGTGCTGTTTCAATTTGATATTACAGAAAACGATGAATCCCCTATTTAGTTTTTCTGCATCCAGCAAGGCTATATACTTCTTAATATAACCATTGTTCTCCAATCTTTTAATTCGCTCAAAAACAGGCGATGCCGAAAGATTTACCATCTTTGCTAGTTCTTTTACTGTGTATTTAGAATTATCGTGAAGTATATTTAATAACTGAAGATCAATATCATCTATCTGTTCCATTGAATTTTTTACTTTAAATAGGTTTAATTTATTTCTAAATTAGAATAAAATTCTTTAAATACAACTAAAAACAACACAAAAACCCTATTTTACACCAAATAAAAACATAATAACCTGCACTTAATTTCATAAAACAAAAATTATACTTCTTTTCGTCGAGCCATGCCTTGAGCGATGATACTCGCTGCAATCAATTGTAAGGCATGATAAAGCATCAGTGGCAGTAATACGATACCGGTGATAGTACTATGCTGAAAGAGTACTTTTGACATGACGGTGCCGTGTACCAATGACTTTTTAGATCCGCAAAATAAGACCGTAATACGGTCTTCATCTGAAAAACCAAACAGGCGACTGAGTAGTCCAACACAGAGGAATACGGCAAAAAACAAGACCATCATTCCTGTGGCTAGCCCAGCAAGTTCAAGGGCGGTAAAGCCTTCAAAAAGATGTTCGGAAAATGATTTGCAAAACGACGTGTAAATAATCGTTAGAATAACTGCCTGATCGAAATATTTGAGCTGTTTCTTGTATTTTTCAGCAATGGCACCGAAACGGGAATTGAGGCTTATGCCAATAATGACAGGCAGTAAGACTTGTACAATCAACTTTATGGCAATATGAGTAACATCAAAATCACCTGTTGCAGAAGCTATAAACAGCCCAACCCAGAGCGGCGTAACCACTACTCCAATCAAACTGGAAATACTCGCATTGAAAATGGCTGCGGGAATGTTTCCCTTCGCGATGGAAACCATGACCACAGAAGAGGATACTGTTGATGGTAAAGCTGCCAGAAAAAAGACACCCAGCCAAAGCAGCTCGAAACCGTTATTGACAAACAAGGGGCGAAATGCTAAAACAATCAGAGGAAAAAACAAAAAGGTTGTCAACTGGACGATAATGTGCATTTTCCAGTTGGAAAGTCCGGCTTTTAGTTTCTCAACACTTAGCCGCAAGCCATAAAACAAGAAAATCAACGAAACGCCAGTATTGGCAATTTCCTCTAGCGAAATGGGTTCTTTTACCATACCTGGTTTAGGGAAAAAATAAGCCAGCAAAATCATGGTGGCTATCATTAACAGGAAACCGTCGAAACCTGCTTTTTTTAATACTTCTAATAATTTATTCAATCTGTTTTTAATATTATTCCTCCGTAGAGTCAAGATTACAAAATATCTTAGCGCAGATAAACGTGGATTATGTAGATTCATTAGACTGTCCGTAGGCTCTGTTAAATTCTACGGACAGCAAGCTTCAAACAAGGAAACCTTATTCAAATTAATGCATTGTGACTAAATCCCAAGTTCTTTGCGTATAATTTCTGCTCCTGCACTTAAAGCACTTAATTTGCCTCTAGCTACGTTTCGAGATAATGGAGCCATACCGCAGTTTGTAGAAGGGTAAAGATTTTCGGCATCTACAAACTCAAGAGCTTTACGCAGTGTAGCAGCTACTTCATCGGGTGTTTCGATAGTATTGGTTGCTACGTCAATTGCGCCGACCATTACTTTTTTACCACGTACAAGTTCCATTAAATCAAAGGGTACATGGGAGTTATGACATTCTAATGACACAATATCAATATTAGACTTTTGAATTTTTGGAAAAATTTCTTCATATTGACGCCACTCAGAACCTAATGTTTTTTTCCAATCAGTGTTTGCTTGTATTCCATAACCGTAACAAATATGTACTGCAGTTTCGCAGTTTAAGCCTTCAATAGCTCTTTCCAGTACTGCCATTCCCCAATCGTTTACATCATTAAAGAATACATTAAAAGCAGGTTCATCAAATTGGATAATATCCACCCCTGCATCTTGAAGTTCTCTTGCTTCTTCATTGAGCGCTTTTGCAAATTCCCACGCCAGTTTTTCTCTGCTTTTGTAATGATCATCGTATAAGGTATCTACCATTGTCATCGGACCTGGCAAAGCCCATTTTATAGGTTTATTAGTCTGTTTGCGTAAAAATTTAGCATCGTCAACAAAAACCGCTTTTTGACGCGCAACTTCATCTACAACAACAGGAACACTTGCATCATAACGGTCACGAATTTTTACAATTTTACGATTTTCAAAATCTACACCGCTTAAATGCTCGATAAAAGTAGTTACAAAATGCTGGCGTGTTTGCTCGCCATCACAAATTATATCAACCCCTGCCAATTGTTGTTCATGCAAAGAAATGCGTAAAGCATCTTGTTTCCCTTCAAGCAACTGATCTCCTTCTAATTTCCAAGGTGACCAAAGTTTTTCAGGTGGTGCAAGCCAAGCTGGTTTGGGTAAACTTCCAACAATTGAGGTGGGCAATAATAATTTCTTCATAATAAAATAATTTTAATGTGTTGTTGTAATTAATTAAAGAGCGAAATTGGCTGACCATTGTTCCAAGAGCCTTTTGTAAGGCTTAATGAAATGCTCTTCTGCATATTTACCTTGTTCAACAGCCAGTCGGCTGCGCTCTTCGCGGTCATAATCCACGCGAGTCAGTGAATAATCTTCGTGTTTAAGACTAGGTTGATAAATTTTCCCAGCCACTGAATTTGCATTGTAAATTTCGGGGCGATAAATCTTCTGAAAAGTCTCCATCGTGCTAATTGAGCTGATTAATCCAAGATCAGTATAATCAGCAAGCAGATCTCCAGAATGATAAAAAGCCATCGGTGCCGCACTATTCGGAGGCATGAAAAAACGAACTTTTAAGCCCATTTTAGAAAAATATTCATCAGTGAGAGAATACTCATTCTGCAGATACTCAAAACCCAGAACCGAATGCTGATACTCCGTGCGAGTATAGGTTTTGTTACTCGATACACTTAGACAAATGATTGGTGACATCTTAAAGTTTTCTTTATAAGTGTCTGAACTCACAAAGCACTTATAAAGTTTTCCATGCAAATCACCAAAATTTTCAGGAATAGAGAAGTTAGCTTTATTTTTATTGTGCTCGATCAATAAAATACTGAAATCATAATCCCGAACATAAGAAGAATAATTATTTCCGGCAACCCCTTCGATTTGCTGGTCAGTCTTACGATCAATAATATTTGTTTTTAAAACTTCAATCATCGGCAGATCGTTACTACCATTCTTATCATCAATACTCATTGTTACTGTGAGGATTTCAAGTTCTACAAGGTAACGATCCCCTTTTGGATTATCCAGATGAGCCAATGCATTGAATCGATTGTTAATCATATTTAAGGCATTGCGCAAGTTTTGTTGGCGACTAGCTCCTCGAGCCAAGTTTGCAAAATTAGTTGTCAAACGCGTTTTACTTGAGGGGTAATAGTTTTCATCTAAACAAGTGCTCTTTAGTGTGAATGCAAAATCATTTTGGACTGTATACTGAGGGTTTTCAATATCCTGCTTTTCGTTTAATCTTAAATCTTCTTGTAAGTTCGCTTTCATTTGATGAGGGTTTTTAGTTTTTTTACCTTGCAAATTTCAAAATAAAAGATGAATAATTTTTATTTACAAAAAAAATCAGATAATTATTCTTTTTACATTCGTTTTTAAAGATAATTAATCTGTTACGTAATGTTATAATTAAAAAAACAGATAATTATTCTTTAAAGAACTTAAGTAATGATGAATTTGGAGTTGTACAGAGTACTAAAAAAAATGGAGTTACCTTTAAAAATGTTACAGAAAGCTAAGTTAAAATCTATTTCAGCTAGCTTAAATAGATTTTAACTTAGCTTTCTGTTTTGATTCTTATTACAAGAGCGCTAAATAGCACCGGAACATTACCTACTTTACTAGAATGTGGTTTTTTATTACAGAATATTATACTCGTAGCACATGCTCATAATCTTGGCACCTGCCCTCCGGGAAGAATTGTACCTTTTCTAAACCATAATAGCAACGCTAATTTAATTAGTTTATTCCATATTCCTTCGGAGTATGAAATAGCAATAACACTTGCGTTAGGATATCCGGACGAAAATCCCGAAGCTCCAATACGATAACAATGAGAAAGTAAAATATATTAGATAAAAGAACTTTTTACTGCCACATCAAATAAAATATTTTATTTAATACTGTTTATTTCTTAATAAAACTTAAAGTCTGCACCAATAGATCGATGACCAATTCAATTCATCATTGATAAATTCAATGAAACATTGATTTTACTTCTTTTCAATAGAGGAGTTTTATTTTTGAAAAGCCCCTATTATTGTAACTTTTCCATAAAAATGATTAAAATAAAAACGAAATATATTGCACTTTATGTTCTGGGAATTCTATTGTTGCTTTTCGGGCAACGCAGTTTCTGGGAAAGCCTTTTAAAGGAAGCAGAAGACAAAAAAGAAGCTCTAAAATTACGAAAAGAAGCACAAGAAGCTTTTTCTCAAAAATTCGAAGTTCAGAAACTGGAATATGATTCTGTTAAACGTGTATGGAAAAATAATGCATTATATTTTCAGACTATATATACTGGCAGTATCAATTTTAAGGCTCTGAAAAATAAAACCAAAACTGTAGTGGAAACAAACGATGACGAAAATGCTTCAGAAAGTTCCTAAACAATATTTGGCTCAGACACGAAGAATTTTTCATTGCAATTGTAAGATTAAAATTCCAATAGCATTTGGTGAACAGCTTTTGGAGAAATCCTTTGAAATCCTTGAAGAAATAGACCGAAAGTATAATTCGTATGTATCTGGTTCCTATTTCAGCATCATTAATGAGAAGAGAGGAAGCTGGGTTACTGTTGATCAAGATTGTATTGAGATGATCAGGACAATTCATAAGGTTTCGGTTATTACCAAAGGGCATTATGATATTACCTGTATGCCTCTGCTGAAACTCTGGGGATTTTATAAAGAAAATAGTCATAAGCTCCCGAAAAGTAATGAACTAAAATCTGCGCTTGAAAAAGTTAATTTTAGAACAATCCTTACGGACGGCCTGAACGTTAAAATAAATACGAATCAGGAAATTATTACTGGTTCTTTTATAAAAGCTTTTGCAGTTGACAAAACTATTGAATTTCTTAAAAAACAAGGAATTACAGATGCCATAATAAATGCGGGAGGCAGTACTATTTCAGCATTGAATGATGCTGATCATCCGTCTTGGAAAATTAACGTTCCAGATGCTTTTAATAAAGATGAATTTAAAACTGGGTTAGAAATTAATTCTCAGACTTTCAGTCTTTCGGGAAACGTAGATAATCATTTGATAATTGGCGGAAAAAAATATGGTCACATTCTGAATTGCATAACTGGATATCCTGCTGAAACCGCACAAACGGGAGTTCTCACAAAAAATGCCTTTTTAGGAGACATCCTTTCTACTGCGCTTTTTACAGTTCCCGCTGCAATGCTTGATGAGGTTACTGCCGAATTGAAAAAACATTTCGATTTTGATTATTTTATAATAGACAACGACAATAAAAAAACACTGACAGAATGCTTTCAATACCTTCGTTAAAGAAAGAGACTAAGAAGAAACAAATCTCCTCTATTGCAGATCCGATCGATTTTTATATACCGTTGTCAGGTTACAAAGGCTCGATGGAACCTGTTGTAAAAATTGGAGAAACTGTAAAAAAATATCAGGTACTTGCAACAGCCTCTAATACTGCCGGCGCAAAAATACACGCGCCTGTTTCAGGAATCATTAATGCTTTTACTTTTATTAGAAACAAAGCCGTTGTACATCTGATAAACGATTTTAAAGAAACGACACTTCCTGCTCCTCATTTTGATCCATCAGAAATAAATCTCGAAGTATTGCAGGAAATACTGCTAAATTGTGGTATTAAAGGAGCTGGAGGATCACAATTCCCTACACATTTAAAATATAATGTAGCCAGAGAAAAAATCAATACCCTGATTTTTAATGGTGCCGAATGTGAACCTTATTTAAGCAGCGATACTGCACTGATGAAATATGAAACCTCTGAGCTTTTGCAGGCTGCTAAAGTTTTGAAACATGTCCTTGGTGCTGCTGAAATAGTTTTTGGCATCGAAAAACATAATAAATCCCTCAAATCTCATCTTTTAGAAAATGCGCAGAAAATACAATTAGACATAAGAGTTAAGATTCTTCCTGATACTTATCCACAGGGAGGCGAATTGCAGCTTATTAAATCTATCACAAAACTAGAACTCCGAAAAGGAACTATTCCATCACAGCATGGTATTCTGGTCAATAACATCGGAACATTACGGGCGGTTTACAACGCCGTTTTCAAATCACGTCCTATGATAGACCGTATTGTTACCGTTTCTGGAAACAGTACATCCGAAACTGGAATTTTCAGGGTAAAAATAGGCACTCCAGTTGGCCATATTTTAAATCTGACTAACAACCAATGGAATCCCGAAAAACAGACAGTTGTTATGGGTGGTGCCATGATGGGAAAAAGCATTGATTCGCCCTTACAGCCAATAGAAAAAGGTTCTGGCGGTCTGCTGCTGCTGAAAAAACTGAAATCAACAGAAAACAACTGTATTAAATGTGGTCTCTGTATTGATGTTTGTCCACAGAAGCTGATGCCTCTGGAATTCGTAAGGCATAATATTGACAATGATCTTAAAACCCTTCGCACTTTTAACTTGCAGGATTGTATTGAATGCGGTGCGTGTGCTTATATATGTCCAAGCAATGTAGCACTAATGGAAAATATTTTTGAAGGTAAAATCAAATTGTCAGCATCGGCAAAAAAAACACTACAATGAAAACAGCACCTTTTATAAAACCTAAATTCAATGGCACCCAAATGGTGATGCTTGACGTTGTACTGGCATTGCTGCCATTAGTAGTTATTGCTTGTCTTGCTTATGGCAGTTTGGTAATGATGCAGTTCATAACTGCCATAACAGCAGCGTTTATTGCAGAATTTCTATTCTCAGCTTTTCTCTTAAAAAAATACAAGACTATACTAGATGGTTCCGCTTTGGTTACTGCGTTACTGTTGGTACTTACACTCTCACCGCTGGTTCCATTGCATATTGTAGCTTTCGGCGCTGTAGCCGCTATTTTATTTGGGAAAATATTGTGGGGAGGTCTTGGCAAAAACACTTTTAATCCCGCATTGGTTGGCAGAGAATTTATGAGTGTCTTTTTTTCTTCGGTCATGACATCTTCTGATATATGGAAAATCAAAGGGCTTGTAAAAACAACACCCGATCAGCTTTTTCAGATTACGGATCATTCGGTTATGGGAGAATATTTAAGTACAATACTTTACAAAACTTCTGGTGCAGTGGGCGAATATTCGATTCTTTTTATAGTTCTGGGCGGATTCTATTTGTTAATACGTAACAGGATTAGCTGGCACATCCCTTTTGGACTACTTGCTGTTTTTACACTTTTGCTCTGGTTTCCCGGAGGTGAACAGCTTCGTTATTCTGTGGCAGGCATCCTACTTGGCACTATATTTATGGCAACCGATATGCCTTCAAGCCCTGCAACTCCAAACGGCAAACTGTATTATGGCATGATGACAGGTCTGGTAATTTTTATATTAATCAAAGGCGGTGTAGAGTTCGAATATATGTCCTACTCTATTCTCCTTCTCAATGCTTTTTCACATCAAATCAGCATACAGTTTCGTCCTTCAGCATGGGGAGATCCCACCGACTGGAAACAAAAAATTGAGCCAGTTTTCAATCTTACTATTAAAATTTTAGGAGCAACCTTTGCAGTTCTTAGCCTCTATTATTATGAACTTATTCAATATGTTGTCTTCCTATACCTATTATACCTCATCACTAAATTCAACTTTTCCTTTTCAAAAAAAATTAACAATGCAATTTAAGAGTAAAAACATGAAAAAATTATTTGTGTCCGCAATAGCGGCCGTTCTGCTTTATGGATGCAGTGAACCCAAGATTGAACGTATCGTTTTTCAGGGCAGTTCAAGAGAAGCTATTGTCAGTAATATTTTAAAACGGAGATCTATTAGAAAATATACAACCCAGCAGGTTACACAGCAGCAGCTTGATACAATAATGAAATGTGCAATATATGCACCAAGCGCGCTCAACAAACAGACATGGGAAATTCGTGTAGTTCAGAATCAAAAAATCCTGGAGGAAATCAATAAAAGATTTCTTGCATTTGCACAAGGCAAAGAACTTCAAGGAAGTGCATCTCGTTACCGAGAAGAAGGTTTCAGTATTTTTCATCATGCCCCAACCTTAATTGTAATGGCAGGGGAAAAGGGAAGCAACTACACCAAACTTGACGCAGGTCTTGCATTACAAAATATATTACTCAGCGCCAATGCTCTTGATCTGGGTACCTGCCCTATTGGTTCTCTGGTGCCTGTATTGAATCTTCCTGAAAATGAAGACATTCTTAAACTATTAAATATTCCAGAAGGATATGAAGTTACGATCAATGTAGCTCTTGGTCATCCAGATGAAAATCCTGAAGCGCCAATTCGATACAGCGAAAAGGTTAAGATTATCAAATAGTTTCTTAGATGAGAAATTAATCCTATTTAACCACAAAACTTATCATCAATAAATTTTGATGCAGATAATTCCACAAATAATCTCTGTATTTATTGATAACAATTTGAACTTACAATTTTTTAAATTTTCTAAATATAACTCTTTAAAGAGATAACTAATAAGTAGTTATCTCTTTTTTTTTATCTGAATAAATATCCATTCATCACACTTTTACAATCTGATTTACTGTTCAATTTTTCACGAGAAATAATCTGTTTGAAATAATAAATTTAAAAAGTCTCTTTATCAGGAATTTAATCGAAACTGAAAGATTGTTCTAAATCCCTCTGGATATTTTTTTTCCTCTCTTACTTTATCGTAATTTTTGATACTAAATTGTTCATTTACAATTTGTATTATAGTTCACTACGTCGTCCTTTCGTCAGTTATAATGAGGAATAATATCTTAATCCTTTTGAATGCATTATCTAAGAAGAAAACGTTTGATTCAAAAGTAAAAGAGAATCAATCTTATTATTATAAAAAGACACAATATCTTTCTATTGATAGATTTAGATAGCTAAAATTCTTCTATCCTACTTGCCATATCAGCATTTATAAACAATTTTTAATGTGGATAATGTCAAAACTTAACTTTAATCGTTTTTAATTTCTTAACGTATAAAACTGTTTTCATCGTTCTTGATAAACATTTTTAAAAAATAGTTTGTCTCATCCCTCTTTTATCGACAAAATACTAATTTTTCCGACAAAATAAAAAAACACGTAAAAATACCTGATTTAAAAACACTTACATGTAATACCTTAGCAAAACCGTAAGAAAAGGATTATTTGTCATTTTTTTTAAAAGTATTCTTAAGTCTTATAATAAAACTAAAACTATCATTAACCTTTAAAATTAAAATAATTATGATTGAAGTTTACATTGGAGAAATCCATCTTTTTGCATTCAATTTCAATCCTGTCGGCTGGGCATTTTGTAACGGTCAAGCTATGGGAATTACTCAAAATCAAACTTTATTTGCCTTGCTTGGAACAACTTATGGAGGAAATGGAACAACTACTTTTAATCTTCCTGACTTGAGAGGGCGCAGTCCTATACACTTTGGACAAGGTCCTGGTTTAAGTAATGTTGTAATAGGACAAAATGCTGGTGTTGAAAACATTACATTATTACAAAGCAATATGCCTGCTCACGTTCACGCTCTTACAGGTGGAACTGTAGCTGTAACGTTAACTGCAAATTCAATTACAGGAGGAACAGTTTCTAATGAAACTGACAATGGAAATAATTCTCTTGCTTCTGGAGGCCAAACGGCAAACATCTATAGTGAACCAGGGACTGGAGTATCTAAAATTGGAGGAATTGGTGCAACTGCAGTTCTAGGCGGTAATACCGCAATAGCAGGAAGCACTATTCCATTCAGCATCCGTAATCCATATCTTGCTGTAAACATGTGTATTTCATTACAAGGAGTTTTTCCTACTCGCAACTAACAAAACAATAAAAATAGAGGCATTTACTGCCTCTATTTTTTTAATCTCAATTTATGGATAACGACATTAAAATAGGAGTTTTAATTCCAAAGTCAAAACAGTATCCCACAATAGACAAGGATTTTATGCGAGGGTTAAAACTTAATAATCTAAATGCAAAATTTTTTGTAGAAAGTATTGGTATTGGTGCAGACGAAAAAATGATAATTGACAAAATACAAAAACTGAATTTTCAGGAAGACATCTCGATTATCATTGGTTTTTTTGGTCATAAAAATATGTCAGAAGTTTATAACTACACTTCAAAAAATGATATTTTATTATTAGCTGCTGATCTTGGAGCAACATTGCCTTATGAAACACCAGCTTATAAAGGAGTTTATATTAATTCTTTTGGATTAGCTGAATCATGTTATCATTTAGGCCGTTATTTTACAAGTAAAAAATATGAAAAAATAGCAACCTCAACTTCTTTTTATGATTCAGGTTACGGCCTGTTGTCTGCAATAGAATATGCATTCAACAAACAAGACAATTTTTCAGGACATTACATTACGCCTTTTCAGCCCAGAGAAGATGAGGCACTTTATATGTCAAAAATTATTAACGAACAAAAGCCTGAAGTTGTTTTTGCTTTTTATAGTGGTTTATATGCTGAAGAAAATGCAGATTTTATAAGCCAAAATAAAATTGCACAACAATATCCTTTCTATGTAACTCCCTTTTTTATCAATGACAAAATTTTAGACGAGTACAAGAATAACCAGAACGATCTTTATGTAGTAAGCAGCTGGATGCAAAATGATACAGATACTTCAGAGTTTAACGAACTGTATCAAAACTCCTATTCAGAAAATCCAACTTATTTTGCAATTCTTGGATATGAAAACGGACTTATACTAAAGAACATCATGCTAAATGCAAAAAACCTAAGTGTCAAGTCTTTAATAGAAGAAACAGATCATTTACATATCGAAGGACCACGAGGAATTATAAAATTCGATAAGGATACAAACAGAACAACATTTAATCATTACATCTATGAATTAAATGTGAATTCTCTCAATAATATAAGCTTTAGAAAAATTGAAACATTTGTAAATGACGGACATTTTATTAAAGCTTTAAGTTCACTAAAAAAGCCTGATCATCAAAGTGGCTGGCACAATGCTTATCTATGTCACTAATCTAAATCTCGTATTATGAAAAAAAAACTACTCTTATTTATTATGCTCTTGTGTACATTCTTTGTACATCAAAATGCAAAAGCTCAAACTTTAGTGCCCGGTGATATCGCCTTTGTGGGATATCAAACGGGATCACCAAACGGAGATGGTTTCTCGTTTATTACTTTAAAAGAAATACCAGCAGGAACCGCTATATATTTTACAGAAAAAGGATGGGGCAACGGAGTTTGGGCCAACAGTACAGAAACACATTTATTGTGGAATGTACCGACACTTACACCTGTAGGAACTATCATATCAATAGTTGAAACAGCTGCAGATATTTTTACTGTAACAGGTACAACTCAAGCCTCTGTAACAATTGCGCAGGGTACAAACTTCAATCTTTTTGCTGGAGACCAAATCCTTGCTTATCAATCTCCAACAGGTTTTCCTGAACCGGCATCTCCAACATTTATTGCTGGTATACATGGCGATTATAATGCAACAAATTATGATCCGGTAACCACTTGGAATTTAGCTACTGTACCAGCATTAGGAGCCGAAAGCAGTTTGCCTCCAGGCTTAACAAATGGTGTAAACTGTATTTCTTTATTTCCTGCACCAGGGCCAGAAATTCCTAACAGTAAATATACTGGTACTTTAACAGGTTCAAAAGCTGAAATATTAGCCAGCATAAATAATCCTGCAAACTGGGCGCATCATAATACAAATGATTTAGGTATTACTCCAACAATTCCAACAAACTATCCTGCACCTAGTATTACGCTTGCTGTGGCACCAACCGTAACTTCTACTGTGGCAACAACTATTAAATCTGTTTCTGCAACACTTGGAGGTAATGTTACTGCTGATGGTGGTGATGCAACCATAGAAAGAGGAATTGTATGGGCTACAACAATCAACCCAACTATTGCTAATAATAAATTTCAAATAGGAACCGGAACAGGGTTATTTAGTAGTGTTGTAACAGGACTTCCTGCTGCAACAACTATTTATTTTAGGGCGTATGCTACCAATACCGGCGGAACCAGTTATGGAACTGAACTTAATTTTACTACAGGAGCTGCATTAAGCGCTCCGGCAACAATCGCTAAAACAAATGTAAGTTGTAACGGAGGAAATAATGGTACCGCTACAATTGCTGTAAGCGGAGGCACAACCCCTTATGCTTATTCATGGGCACCATCTGGAGGAACAAATCCAACCGCAACTGGTCTTGCTGTTGGAGTATATACCGTAACCGTCACTGATGGTGAAGGAACACAAATCACAAGATCTGCCACTATAACGCAACCAAGCGTATTAAATGCTACACCTTCTACTACAAGCGTAGCATGTAATGGAGGTGCAAATGGTGTTGCTGCGATATCAGCATCTGGAGGTGCTGGAGGCTACAGCTATTTATGGAATACTGGTGCAACAACAGCTGCAATAACAGGCCTTACAGCCGGAACATATAGTGTAACTGTTACAGATGCCAATTCTTGTTCCAAAACAGTGAATAATATTCAAGTAACACAACCAACAAGTGTAATAAGCGGAACAACTTCTTCTACTCCTGTTTCCTGTTTTGGAGGTTCAAATGGTACTGCAACTGTAGTAGCAAGTGGTGGAACACCCAGCTATACCTATTCTTGGGCACCTTCTGGAGGAACTGCTGCTACAGCAACGGGTCTTACTGCTGGAACTTACAGTGTTACCATAACTGATGCTAATGCTTGTACTCAAACAATAAATGGTATTGTTGTAGGAGGACCTGCTGCTGCACTTTCAGGAACTGCTTCTTCTACAAATGTTTCGTGCAACGGGGGATCGAATGGTACTGCAACTGTAGTAGCAAATGGCGGAACATCTGGCTATACCTATTCTTGGGCACCTTCTGGTGGAACTGCTGCTACAGCTACTGGTCTTACAGCGGGAACTTACAGTGTTACCATTACTGATTCTAAAGGTTGTACTGCTACTGTAAGTGGTATTGCTGTTGGCCAGCCAGCCGCTGTACTTAACGGTACTCCTTCTTCAACAAACGTTTCCTGTAACGGGGGAGCAAATGGTACTGCTACTATCACTCCAACAGGAGGAACGAGCTCGTATTCTTACTTATGGAGTAATGGAGGTACAACACAAACCATAACAGGCCTACTTGCAGGCATTTACAGCGTAACTATTACCGATGCAAATGCATGCAGCAGAACCATAAACAATATTATGGTAACACAACCGCCTGTATTAAATGCATCGCCTTCCTTAACAAATGTTTCCTGTAACGGAGGAGCTAATGGTACTGCTTCTGTAACTGCATCAGGAGGAACCAGCCCGTATACTTACTTATGGAGCAACGGAGCTACGACACAAAGCATAACAGGCCTAACAGCTGGTACTTACAGCGTAACAGTTACTGATGCAAATACTTGTACCAGAACTGTAAATAATATTATAATAACACAACCAGCAGTTTTAGATGGAACACCATCTACAACATCAGTTTCATGTAATGGAGGATCAAATGGTACTGCAAGTGTAGTAGCAAGCGGTGGAACACCTAACTATACCTATTCTTGGGCACCAACAGGAGGAACTGCTGCTACAGCCACTGGTCTTGCAGCGGGAACTTATAGTGTTACCATTACTGATGCCAATGCTTGTTCTAAAACAATTAGCGGTATTGTTGTTGGCCAGCCTGCAGCTTTAGTTGCTACGGCATCTGCGCAAACCAATATTTTATGTAATAGCAGTCCAACAGGATCTGCAACTGTTAGTGTTACAGGAGGAACTGGATCTTATACCTACTCATGGGCACCTTCTGGAGGAACTGCGGCAACAGCAACAGGACTTACTGCGGGAACATATACTGTGACAGTTACAGATGCAAATACATGCCAGACTACGCAAAGTTTTACTATTACGGAGCCAACAGCATTAGTTGCCTCACCACTTGCTCAAACTAATATTGCTTGTAATGGTGGTGCAACAGGATCTGCAACAGTTTCAGTTACAGGTGGTACCGGAGCTTATACTTATTCTTGGGCGCCTTCTGGTGGAACTGCCGCCACAGCATCTGGATTAACTGCCGGAACTTATACGGTAACTGTTAAAGATGCTAATTTATGCCAGACTACTCAGAGTTTTACTATTACACAACCTACAATTTTAGCAGCAACCACAGCTTCTACAGGTGTAAGTTGTTTTGGAGGAAGCAATGGTACTGCTAGCGTAACAGTATCAGGCGGTACACCTAGTTATACTTATGCGTGGGCGCCGCTTGGAGGTACTAGCGCAACTATTACCGGAAGACCTGCAGGAAATTATACTTGTACAATTACAGATGCTAACGGATGTACACTGGTTAAAAACATAACAATTGGATCACCTGCGGCATTCTCTGCAACATATACAAAAACAGATGTTTCTTGCAACGGAGGAACCAATGGTACTGCAACGATAACTGCAACAGGAGCAACTTCACCATATACTTATACATGGACTCCAACCGGAGGATCAGCTGCAACAGCAAGTGGATTAGCTGCCGGAAATTACACTGTTCTTGTCCAAGATGCTAATACATGCGTTTATACTGTGAATATAACAATAGACCAGCCAAGTGCTTTAACTGCCACTACATCACAAACTAATGTTCTTTGTAACGGAGGTGCAACTGGTACAGCAACCGTAGTTGCTTCTGGAGGAACAACAAACTATACATACTTATGGTCTCCAACTGGAGGAACAGCTGCTACAGCTACTGGTCTTACTGCTGGAAACTACAGCTGTTTAATTACAGATAATAACGGATGTACCTTAACTAAAACTTTTACTATCATGCAACCATCAGTTTTAGCAGCTACAACAAGCCAGATAAATGCAACTTGTTCAACAGGTGGTCAGGCTGCAGTAAATGTTAGCGGTGGTACTACACCGTATACTTACTTATGGTCAAATGGCGTTACAACACCAATTTCAACAGCCTTAAATGCTGGAAACTATAGTGTCATAATTACCGATGCAAACGGGTGTTCAATAACTAAAAACTTTACTATTAATACAACCAATACTTTAGTTGCTGCAACATCTCAATCTAATGTTTTATGTAATGGATCTAATACTGCGACTGCAACTGTAATTCCTAGTGGTGCTCCAGGCCCATTTACTTATGTATGGGCTCCTCTTGGAGGAAATACCGATACAGCAACTGGTTTAACTGCCGGAAATTATTCCGTAACTATTACAGCTTCTAACGGATGTTCTATTGTAAAAAACTTTACAATCACACAACCTACTGATATTAGTATTACACCTTCACAGACTAATCTATTATGTAATGGTGCAGTAACAGGATCTGCAAGTGTTGTCGTAACAGGTGGAACTGGGGGGTATACTTACTCTTGGGCTCCATCTGGAGGAAATGCAGCAACAGCAACAGGACTCGCTGCTGGAACATATACTGTAACAGTTACAGACGCTAATTTATGCCAGACTACTCAGAGTTTTACTATTACACAACCAGCAGCAATTGCAGCTACTACATCTCAAACTAATGTTTCTTGTAATGGAGGCACAAATGGCTCTGCGAATGTTGTCGTAACAGGTGGAACTGGTGCTTATGCTTATTCTTGGTCTCCTTCTGGCGGAACTGCTGCAACAGCAACAGGTTTAGCTGCCGGGACCTATACTGTAACAATTACAGATGCAAATTTATGTACTACTACTGCAGCTGTTACTATTACACAACCAGCAGTACTTAACGCAACAACAACTCAAACTGATGTTTCTTGTAATGGTGCAAATGACGGAACTGCTACAGTAACAGCAACTGGAGGAACTGGAACTTACACTTATTCTTGGGCTCCTTCTGGAGGAAATGCGGCAACAGCAACAGGTCTGGCAGCGGGAACATATACCGTAACAATTACCGACGCTAATTCATGTTTCCTTACAAAAACAGTAACTATAGGAACTACTCTAGATGTAACTGCACCAGTACCAAACGTGGCAGTATTACCTGAAATTAGCAATTACTGTTCTGTACTATCATCGCAAATTACAATTCCAACCGCTGTTGATAATTGTGCAGGAACAATAAATGGAACCACAGTTGATCCATTAAGCTATAGTACTCCTGGTACATATGTAATTAATTGGAAATATGATGATGGAAACGGGAATACGACAACACAGCTTCAAACGGTAAAAGTATTAGTGTCTCCGCTTAATGCAATAACATTCAACAACGCAGAATTTACTTATAACGGAAACGCACATTCTATTCAGGTAGCTAATCTGCCTGCTGGAGCATCGGTAAATTATTCATCAAATAATGGATCTGTGAATGCGGGAACTTATACAGTTACAGCAACTATAACACCAGCACTAACATCACCAAACTGTACTCCAATAGTTCTTACAGCTGACCTTGTTATCAAAAAAGCAGCACAACAGATTACTTTTGCTGCAATTCCAGTAAAAACACTTGGAGCTAATAACATCTTCAATTTAAGTGCTACATCAAGTTCAAACTTACCTGTAACCTATTCTTATACTTTTGATTCACCTCAAGCAGCAGCAACTGTTACAGCGGCAGGCCAAGTTACAATGGTGAGATCTGGCGAAATCTTAGTTACTGCTCATCAAGTTGGAAATACTAATTTTCTTCCTGCTCCAGATGTTTCTCAACTACTAGTAATATTGAATAACAACATTGATGTTCAAAGAATTACTATAGGAGAAAAAATATTTGAAAACCCAGCAAAAGTAATTAATCATATATTAGAGTGTGGAGAAACTAATCCGAACATTTCTATAGTAAATCAGTCAAATGCAACTATAACACCTTCAGCTAATTTTACAATTCAAACTCCTAAACCGGGAATTTATAACCAAAATGTAAATATTACATCTGAAGATGGAAGCACTTCTGCTGTTTATACTATTACTGTACAAAAACCATTTGCATTCTTTGATATCGTAAAAGTAAAATTCAATAATACTTTAATTATCAATAACAATCCGCAGACAAATGGAGGTTACGAATTTACTGCCTACGAATGGTTTAAAAATGGGCAATTGGTTGGAACTGGACAATACTATTCAGCTGGAGATGCATTAGGAAACTTATTAGATCCTTCTGCGAATTATATGGCAAAACTGACTACTAAAGACGGAAAGGTTTTACAGACTTGTTCAGCTCAGATTACGTTAACCAATTCATTCCAAGCTAAACTTTATCCTAATCCAATTAACACAGGAAAAGTAATTACTGTCGAAGCTGATCTTCCTAAAGAAGAATTAGAAAAAATGCACATCACACTATACTCTGTAACAGGACAATTAATTAAAACTGTTCAGTCTTCTTCTGTAAAAACTGAAATTCAATTACCAGAAACAAGTGAAGGAAACATGCTGCTTGTAGTTCTTGAAACACCAAATGTTCAAAAATCTTTCAAAGTAATTGTAAAATAAAAAACCTGCCGGTACTTTTTATCTAGTACCGGCATAATAACATCTTCAAATGAAAAAATA
Organism: Flavobacterium panacagri; assembly: GCF_030378165.1. Classification (NCBI taxonomy): domain Bacteria; kingdom Pseudomonadati; phylum Bacteroidota; class Flavobacteriia; order Flavobacteriales; family Flavobacteriaceae; genus Flavobacterium; species Flavobacterium panacagri. The sequence continues at coordinate 3,889,321 of NZ_CP119766.1, read as the reverse complement.
TATAAAAGCATTTGCTATAATTGTGATAATTATTTCTACTGGGTTTAATAGCTTTGGCCAAGATAAGAAACAAGAATTTTCGATTTCACTGGGCGGTCCATTTTCATTTATAAAATCTTCTGGCAGCGAGTATGTCCCGGGAAACGGATTGAACGCTGGTCTGCGTTATTCTTATTACTTAAATGAAGGTATTAGTATTGGCATTGGCGTAGAATATCAAACGTATAGTTCTGGTTCAAAATTTGGCAATATTGCGAGTCAGTATAATGCAGTTGATGCAGAAAATGAGTCTTTTGAGTTTCGATATAAAGTAACCAATCTTAGAGAAGAACAAAAGCTTGGTTATATTAATATTCCTATCGGAATTCAGTTTGAAACCGAAGGGACTTCAAAATTGTATGTTGCTGCTGGTGCTAAAATTGGTTTTGCAGCAAGTGGTAGTTTTGAATCGACAATGGGAAATCTCACAACAAGCGGCTATTATCCTCAGTATAATGTAGAATTATTTGGTCCTGCTTTTGCCGGCTTTGAAAATGTCAATAATGTTCAGACTCCAAAACAGGATCTTAAAACAGATGTATCTTATTCTGCTACTTTTGAAACAGGTTTAAAGCAATCTATTGGAAAAAATAATGCACTATACATTGGCGTTTATTTTGATTATGGACTGAATAATATTTATAAGGACAAAGACGCAAAAAATTTAGTACAATACAATCCTGAATTACCTGTAGTTTTTAATTACAACAGCGTTTTTAATTCAGGTCTATCAAAAGATATGAGATTGGTTTCTTATGGATTGAAATTAAGAATTGCTATGCAGTAAAGAAGCTCTATAAAACTATGTTCTTTTACAAATTAAAGAATTGTGCAATCAAGGATAATAAAATGAAGATAAAAAAGCTGTGAATAATTATATTCACAGCTTTTTTTAACTTATTACCTCAAAAATAGGTACTATTACCTATAGTAATATTCCTATATATTGAATAAATTTACAGATAATATCTACAAGCCATAATAATATAAAGAAGTTATTATCTATTTTTCATTTCTTATGCAGTGTTAGAACTTAATACACATGCAAAAAAGCAACTAATAGCCCCAAAATGCTCGAAAAAAAATCTATAGTAATCGGATGTGATGATATCACAATATTGACTATGATATTAAACGCAATATCTATAGTATCTGACTATACATTTTCTACAGTTTCAGTTTCCAGAGGAGTTGATTTAAAAAATACTATAAATTCTTTAAGCCCTGATTTAGTAATATTAGGTTTTAAACAAAATCAGCTTGTTTTAAATGACACCTATTTTCCTTCTAACAAAAGGGATACTCCAATTTTATATTTGACTCAAAACTATGAATGTGAATCATTGTGCTGGTCAAAACAAAACATTGTATTCACCTATCCTTTTAATCAGATTAAGAATACTGATTTTTTAATTTATAGAATACGTTCTATCTTTCTTCTAAAAAAAACAGAATCTAAAAATAAACTTACATCATCATTTGTAGAAGTTGCTCTTCAAAAGAATGATCCCGATAAACTCAGCCATTATGTAATGGAACTTGATCAAAAAGTTGAGGTTCTCTTAAAAATTAAAGAGCGAATTTCTTATCTCTACCCCAACGTTGATGACGCAACAAGAATCGAATTGATGTCGATTGTAAATTCTATCAAAACAGTTGCCAACGATAATAAACTTTGGGATGATTTTAAAATCTATTTTGAACAATCAAATCCAAATTTTCTTCTGGCTCTTGCCAAAAAACATCCTTCGTTAAGCTCTAGAGATTTAAAATACTGCTGCTACATTAAAATGAATATGAGCAACAATGACATTACCAATCTTCTTGGCATCAATCAAGAAAGTGTTCGAACCCATAAGTATCGTCTAAAAAAGAAATTAACTCTTAAAAAGGAAGACGATATCATTTCATACCTAAGAACCGTTTCTTAAACCTTATTTTCTCATTTCTATCACAACGTATACTTTGTTGTGTTCTAAAGCAACAAAAAAATGCTTGTAAAATCTTTTGAAGTTCTTTTCAAAACTTTAACTATACTCCTATTTTTAAGGATATTTTTCTATACGCTATACAATAAATTTTAACCTAAAAAAATCAATCTGTAACAAAGCATAGACAAAAAAAAATCTGTCTACATTTTGTCTACAGAAACAAATAATAGTTTTTGATTTTGTCTACGAAAAGTATATTGCGAATTTTTCGTACAAAACTAATTCTCAGTTACTTTTACAATTAGTAATAGCTAATTCACTAGTGGTCATACTTAAATTAATTTAAGAGTTAGATACAATGATAAATCAGGCACTTCAATTTACGAATAAATTATTAGGACAGTTTTTGAAACACCGTTTTAGCTTAACGGAAGAAAAAACTTCTTTGAATTATCTCATTGAACCCAATAGTGCGCTGCCAAAATCAAATCAGAACAAAGTCGTATTATCTCTTATCAATATTGAAAAAGAAACCAATCAGCCTTTTTACATCAGAAATCAAAAATTAGAGAATGGGAATTATTCTAATTTCAATCCAACAGAAAAATACAATATAGATTTACTCATTAGCAGCAATTTTGAAGATTACATAGAATCTTTAAAATTTCTGGATGCCGTAATTCTTTTCTTTCAAATTAATAATTACATTGATGCTTCTTCCTCCTCTTCTATTCCAGAGGGTTTGACGAGATTAGAATTTGAATACGAAAAGATCTCTTACCATCAGATGCATAGTTTGTGGACAGCAATGGGGGCAAAATATCAGCCTTCTATTATTTACAAAATGAAACTAATAAAAGTTCAAGCACACGAAATTATGGAAATCATTCCGTCTGTAAAAAATACCAGTAATAATATTGTCAAATGATACAGAGTAATTATATAAAAGTTTTTCGTACTGCTGCATATCATACTTTTTTTGATAATGGAAGATGCAATTGTCTTCATTTTGCTCCAAATCATAAAACTGATAGAACATTGAAAAAATTTGGGTTTAAAATCAACCCTATTTCAAATGGGTTTGATTTATATTCCAATACAAAATCATCACTCTCAGATTTATTAGATTATATCTTTAAAACGACGCAGCAAAATTATTTTGAATTTGATATTAGATGCAGTAATCCTTATTTTATACTTTTTAGCAATTTGCCTATCAATTGGATTGGAATCATTACTTATTCGACCCAGGATTCAAAAAACCTCAATACTGATGGTAAAATAGTACTGAATCAAACCTTGCAGAGTAAAGCTGCATCAAATTATTTTGGTCATTTAAAGATTTATTTTGATGATATTTTAAAAGATCGAAATACTGCCGATACTATATTCTTTGAAATAAACTTTACCGCAAGAGCCACACAATGGCAATATTATTTTATCAATAGAAATGCTGTACCCTTGGATAATCTTTCGATTACTCAAAAAGAAAACATACAGTTCGATGGACCACAAAAAGTAACTATTCAAACTGGAGAATCGGCATTATTATTTACTTCAAACAAAACTTATATCACACTTAGTGAAAAACCTAAATATAAATTTGATTTAATAAGCATTTCAGCATCAAATCAAGACAATACCAGAGCCAAAGTAATTATAAAAGGGCTACCCAGCCCAGATGTTTCACGAATAGGAATAATCGAGAATAACGACCAAAATAAAGTTGCGTCGCCAATGTATATCTATTTATAAAAAACTAAAATCAATGAACACTAAAAACTAAAATCAATGAATTTATCTACCATTCAAACTCCTGGTGTTTACATTCAAGAATTAAATGCTTTTCCCAATTCTGTTGTTGGAGTTGCTACAGCAATACCAGCATTTATAGGGTACACACCACAAGCCGCATACGAAGGAAAATCGTATACGAATGTGCCAGTAAAAATCACATCTTTTGCTGATTTTCAGGCTTTCTTCTGTTTACCGGATCCACCTGCACCAGCAAGTCCGTCTAAACAATATAATCCTGAATACTATCTGGTAGCCGAAAAAAGTCAGCCTCAAAAGGGAGATTACATGCTGATTGCCGGAACTTATTATTCAATAGTTCCAGATCCTAATACGGTTTATTATTTATATAATAACGTAAGGCTTTTTTATGAAAATGGCGGTGGAGATGCCTATATTGTTTCTGTCGGAAGTTATGGTCCTCAGTCACAAAAGCCGGGAACACCTGGCGTTCCAGTGGTAAATCCAAATGTACAGCTCAATGATTTGACTAAAGGTCTTTCGTTATTGCTAAATGAACAAGAACCAACAATGTACATTTGTCCAGAAGCCACTTTATTAAGTGTAGAAAACAACGGAACTCTTATGCAGTCAATGCTTCTTCAGGCTACACAAATGCAGACAGCAATGTGCTTGTTTGACATTATTGGCGGTGATGCTCCCGATCCTATTTTGTATACAGAGGACATTACAAACTTCAGAATGAACACAGGCTCTGTTGGGTTAAACTACGGAATGGCTTATTATCCTTTTATAGGAACTACAATAATGCAAACTTCTGATATTGATTACACTAATTTATTTGGCGGAGATCTAAAACAGCTAGAAGCCATCCTTAATCCTCCAAGTTCTCCTAACCCAGCCGTTGCCACGATTATAGCAAACATTCAAAGTCCATCAAGTACTTTAACTGTTACACAAAATCACAACGCACTACTTATTGCGAGCCAGACTTACTCTCTAATGATCAAGCATATTGTTGCCGATGCTAATATTCTTCCTCCAAGCGGCGCTATGGCTGGAGTTATTACGACCGTAGACAATGCTGTTGGTCCGTGGGAAGCACCTGCAAACACTTCTATTGTAGGAGCAGCATCGTTACCGATTTCTCTTTCAGAAAGCCAGCAGGCCAATTTAAACGTTGATGCTGTTTCTGGGAAATCAATTAATGCGATTAGAACTTTTAACGGTTTAGGCATATTAATCTGGGGATCAAGAACACTTGATGGAAATAGTCAGGACTGGAGATATATCCCAGTGAGAAGAACAATGATATTCTTAGAACAGTCTTGTAAACTTGCAGCTCAGGCCTATGTTTTCCAGCCTAATGATAAAAACACTTGGGAAGCTGTAATCTCTATGATCAGTAGTTTTCTTAGTTCTATTTGGAAACAAGGAGGTTTGCAAGGAGCAAGTGCTTCAGAAGCTTTTTCTGTAGCCTGCGGATTGGGTTCGACAATGACTGCAGATGATCTTTTAAACGGTCACATGAATGTAACGGTAAAAGTTGCTGTTGTTCATCCTGCCGAATTTATCGTTCTGACATTTCAACAGCAAATGGCAACTTCTAGTTAATCAAATAAATACTCTCAATTAAGCAAATTTTAATTTAAAATAAAATAATATGGCAACAGATGACGGAAGCGTACAAGGCGCAACATGGCCCATGCCAAAGTTTAGATTCGAAGTAGATCTTGGAACAGAATTAACAAAAGTAGCTTTTCAGGAAGTTACTGGAATGGATGTTGAAAATCAAATTATAGAATACCGCAAAAGTAACAGTCCGCTTTTTTCTGTAGAAAAAATGCCTGGCATTACTAAATACGGAAATGTCACGATGAAGCGCGGCATCTTTGTAAATGACAATACTTTTTGGGATTGGCATCAGCAAGTCGTAATGAATACGATTAAAAGAAGAACCGTTCTAATAAAATTATTAGATGAAAAAGGCGACGTAACTATGCAATGGACTTTAAATAATGCCTGGCCAACCAAAATTACCAGCACGGATTTAAAATCTGATGGCAATGAAGTTGCTGTAGACACTATAGAAATCGCACACGAACAACTAATCATTAAAAATGGCGGTAAGTAACGATTATCCTGTCAGCTTTTATTTTACACTTTCATTTGCAGGTGTAGATGCGGCTTTCAAAGAGGTATCAGGAATTTCTAAAGAATTAAGTGTAGAAGAAATTGTTTGCGGGGGTGAAAATAGATTTAAATATCGCCTCCCAACCATTTCTAACAGTCAGAACTTAGTGCTTAAAAGAGCAATGGTACCCGCAGGATCTCAGTTGATCAATTGGTGTGCCAACTGCATCGACCAAGGATTATCAAACCCTATACAACCTAAAAATGTAATTTTAAAACTCCTCAATGCCTCTGGTGTAGTTTGTATGCAATGGGCTTTTAATAACGCCTATCCCGTAAAGTATTCGGTTTCCGACTTAAATTCTCAGGAAAGCAATATTGCGATAGAATCTATTGAGCTCGCTTACACCTATTTTGACATTTCTAAAGATACCAAATTTGATAAACTTTTTATGTAAATCATTATGCCAATCGAAATAAGAGAACTTGTTATCAAAACAGAAATCGTAACCTCAAATGCAAAAAATTCGGCTCTGACCAAAGAAAGAGAACTATCGATTTTGAGAAAACAGCTGCTGGAAGAATGTAAAAGATTAATCGCAGAAAAAAATCAGGAGAATAGTTATAAACGTTGAAGCCACAGATTAAAAAAATCATTGTCTCACTCAAATTAAATCAGATTAAGCTTTAAAGTAGTCACAATAAATCTGTTTAAATCTATTTTAAAAACTGCGTGAAATAATGCTAACCACAAATTAAAATGATTTAAAAAATCTGCGTGAGAAAATATTCCACTGACAAACTTAACAGGCTTTAAAAAACTTAAAATAATAAAACAATGGCAAGTTTAGAATTAATGAAAATTACGGGATATACAGACGAAGAATTTCAAAATAAATTCTCTGGAAATCCGTATGCTTTCATGATTAATCCTGATAATATCAAAATACAAAAAAGTATTGAATACAACGAACAGCAAGCTCCTGCAACAAGTTCAGCCTCACAAAAGTATAAAAGCACGCCGAGCGATAAATTAAGTTTTGAAATGGTAATAGACTGTACGGGAATCATAGATGCCAAACGTATTGATATGGCCAAAGAAATAACTGCCTTAGAAACGATTATTTACACTTATAACGGTAAAATACACCGTCCCAATTTTGTAAAAGTGCAATGGGGACAGAACATCACATTTAACGGAGTTCTTGATTCAATAGATATCTCTTACACTTTGTTTAAACCAGACGGAAGTCCGCTAAGAGCCAAGATATCTTTGTCTTTCAGCCGATACATTTCTCCCAAAACAGTAACCAGAACAGATGCTCCAGAATCTCCAGACCTTACTCACATTGTATCGGTTTCTGAAGGAATGTCTTTACCTCAGCTATGCCAGAAAGTATGGAATGATGACTCATTTTATATACAAGTTGCAGAACATAATAAACTCAACAAATTCAGAAACCTTAATGGTATCGACAAACTAATATTTCCACCTATAATCCCTTCTAATTTATGAGCGCATCAACTGAAATAAAAAGTGGCGGAATCGCAACATTTGCAGTAAAAGTTAATGGAACTGCAATTGCCGATGAGCTAAGCGTGCTGTCTATTCATATTGAAAAGAAAGTAAATCGAATTGCATCTGCAAAAATTACAATTCTAGACGGAGAAGCCAACACAGGTAAGTTTGATGCCAGCTCCTCTTCTGTTTTTGTTCCTGGCGCATCAGTTAGCATTGAAGCAGGATATGACAATAATAATACTGTTCTTTTTTCGGGTTTAATCATGAGCCAGACTATTCGTATTGATAATTTGGTAGGTTCAGCTTTAGAAATTGAATGTCGAGATAATGCAATACAAATGATTGTGGGACGCAAAAGCCTTACCTTTTCTAAACAAAAAGACAGCGATATCATATCGTCTATAATAGGAACCTATTCAGGCTTAAGCGCAGATGTGACCTCAACAAGCACAACTTGGCCAGAGCAAGTACAATATTATACAACCGATTGGGATTATATACTGGCTCTTGCCGAAGCAAACGGATTAATCATAACAACTTTAAACGGGAAAATCTCTGTATTTCCTCCTGACAAAAATACGACTTCAATACTTACAGTAACGTATGGTGATAATCTTCTTGAGTTTAATGCCAAATTAAATGCTCTTACACAATTAGGAAACGTTGCGGCAAACAGCTGGGATTTTAAAACTCAAAGTGTTGTAAGTGGTAACGCTGCACCAAATGTTTCTGGAACTGGAAATTTAACTACAAAAAAACTATCTGAAGTGATCGGGCTTCCTACTTATCAATTACAGACTTCTGCTCCTTTAGAAACTGCCGATTTAACCAATTGGTCAAAAGCACAAATCATCAAAAGTGAATATTCTAAAATAATGGGAGAAGCCAAATTTCAAGGTACAAATTTAGTTGATCCTGGAAAATATATGACTTTTGCTGGTCTTGGAGATCGCTTTAATGGCGATTATATAATTGGCGGAGTTGTGCACGATTTGTCGCAGGGAAATTGGATTTCTGAAGTTACTCTTGGACTTTCTCCATTTTGGTTTACTGAAGAACCAGATGTTGTTGCACCACCCGCTTCTGGTCTAGTACCTGGAGCAAAAGGGCTCTTTAACGCAACGGTAAAAAAGATGTATGAAGATCCAGATTCTCAATACCGAATTTTAGTTGATGTTCCGCTATTAGATCCAAATGGTCAGGGAATCTGGGCAAGGCTGACTAATTTTTATTCAACAAACGGAGCTGGAGCTTTTTTTATGCCCGAAGTTGGAGACGAAGTCATCTTGGGTTTCATAAACGAAGATCCTCGCTATCCTATCATACTTGGAAGTATTTATAGCAGTACAAATATAAAACCCTTTACTGGTCTTGATCCAAATCAGAAGAATTCTGTAAAGGCTATTGTTTCTAAATCAGGAATCTCAGTAAAATTTGATGACGAAAACAAAATATGGACTGTTGCAACACCCAATAAAAATACCATCATAATTAGCGATAAAGACAAAAAAATTACGATTCAGGATGAGAACGAAAACAGCATTGTAATGTCAAGCAGCGGTATTGATTTATCAAGTCAGAAAAACATCAATATCACGGCTAATCAAAAAGTAAGCATTAAAGGAAATCAAGGCGTTGACATACAGTCAAGTGGCGGAGACATTTCATTAAAAGGCCTCAACATTAAAGAAAATGCAGACATGCAATATAGCGCTCAAGGCGGACAAACGGCACAAGTCTCCGGCGGAATGCAATTAACACTTAAAGGCGCAATGGTAATGATTAATTAATGGCTTGTTACGATGCAAGAAATGACACTCTTTATTGAACAAAAAACGAAAAAATAATTAACCTTAAACAGAAAAATTATGCCACCAGCAGCAAGACTTACAGACTTTCATCAATGTCCAATGGTTACTCCTGGTCTGCCACCAATACCTCATGTAGGCGGACCAATAATTGGCCCAGGAGCTCCAACTGTTTTAATAGCAGGATTACCAGCTGCCAGAGTTGGCGACATGCTGGTTTGTGTAGGCCCACCAGATTCTATTATAAAAGGATCGGCAACGGTTATGATTTGTGGTATGCCTGCCGCAAGAATTGGAGATTCAACTGCGCATGGTGGATCAATTGTTCTAGGAGCATTTAATGTCATGATCGGTGGATAATGTCGTACATAATGAAACCGCTTTTTTAGGTTCAGGATGGGCCTTTCCTGTTTCCTTCTCTGCCGATAATCATCAGTTAAATTTATCTGCAAATGAAACAAACATTAATGAATCTATTAATATCATTCTAAACACCCGTAAAGGCGAACGTACTCTAGAAGCTAATTTTGGTTCTGGAATTCAACAATTTATGTTTAGAAAAATTGACAGTGCACTTAAAGGCGAAATTGTAGAAACGATCAAGTTTGCCTTACTGCGTTACGAACCCAGAATATTGGTGCAAGACGTTAAAGTCACATCTACTGATACTCTTAACGGGAAAATAGAAATACTGATTACTTATGTTTATTCGCAAACCAATACAAGACACAATTATGTATTCCCATTTTATTTAAAAGAAGGAACAAACTTAGACAAGAAAAAATGATTCTAATAGATCAAAATAGCGCCATAAATTCTCTTAACGAAGCACTCATTCCAAGTCCGTATTTAATAGACAGTAGAACAGAGCAAGACTGGCTGTACTTTTTGACAGAATTTAGCAAATTGATCAATTTTTATAATGATAACAATATTATCGAAGGAAACTGGAATCCGTTTTTACTAAAAGATCCTGTTTTTCTGATGGCATCCATTTCAAAAACAAACTACAAAAAACTATATGCCGACTATAAAAACAGCTGTACAGAAATTCAACGATTAGTAAAAAAAGAAAACGGTGGAAATCCACATTCTAATGCTCTAAACAATCTGTTTGATCATATTACCGCAGTTTATAATATTATAGAACGCTGGACACATTATATGCTAAAGAATAGCGAAATTTACGATCTCAAAACCTATGTTTTACAGGAAGTAAAAACAAGATTAAGCATCGACTTTTGGGCTATTCAATCTTTTAGAGAGTATTTGTACCAATTGTCTCTGAACGATGTTTTTGTTGTTCCCGAGCCACTTCAAAAATTTAAATCTTTTGACAAAAACATCTGGTACACCAATAAAGACAGATTGCCTTTCTGGCAAGTTTTCGGTTTCGAAACAGAATATTCCATTTCACAGGAAACATCATCAATGACCTCTTTTAGTTTGGAGATTCTAACAAAAATTGGAGACAAATTATTTCAGTTTTTAGAAACAATCATTCATCATGCAGCAAAAGAATTTCAAAAGTTGGACCTGAAAAAAGGACAATTTCCAGATACTGTACTTTTACGTTCTTTTATAAATCTTTTAAAAGTTCAACAAAATCAACTGAATGGGCTTTCAGAGAAACATCTTGATTTTTATTATAAAGATATTCTAAAACAAACTAAATTACCCGCCATTGCAGATCATACTTTTTTGTGCGCGACGCTTACAAAACTAACATCTCTTTATACTTTACCAGCAGGAACATTATTTAATGCAGGAGTTGATCTACAAAAGAATCCAATTTTATTCGCTTCACAAAAAAATGTAAACCTGAACCCTGCTTCAATTGCAAGTGTACACAAGCTTTCTTATCAGGGTACAAACAATGCTTCTTACAATTTACAAACAATTGTAAAACCCACTGAAATTCAATTGGACCAGGAAAATAAGGCAATCAGCTGGGAAACATTTGGATCAGGCGATGCCACTCTAAATCCTTCTTTAATCGGAATTGCGTTTGCCTCTCCCATGCTATTATTACGTGAAGGAGAAAGAACAATAACTCTTACATTGGAATTTGATTATCAGATCGATTTAAAAATTCTGCAAGAAGCCCGCTATTTTTTGAGCACACAAAAAGAATGGCTAAAATTAGATTTACGTCCTAGTAATTTTACGTCAGATACTGAAAAACAAAATACTGTTTTTACAATCCAAATAAATCTTGATCCAACTGCTGCTGCGATCGAACCTTTTTTAGTTAATCCAGACGGGGTAAAAAGTGACTGGCCGATGATGAAGATTTTATTTGAAAATGTTCCTAATCCACAGAAACCACCTAAAATTGCTTCCATAACAATCGCTTTAAAAGTAACAGGAGTTAAAACCTTTCAATTGTATAATGATTTTGGAGAATTAAGCGCTAAGAATCCTTATACTCCGTTTGGTCCAATTCCGCTTGTAAATGCCAATTTTATTATTGGAAACAATGAAATTTTGAGTAAACCTCTTGACAGCTTTATTGTAGAAATAGATTGGGATAAAAGACCTGCTGATTTCGAAATCTATTACCAACAATACAATGATTATCTAAATCCACCAAAAAAAGAAGCTACTCCAAGCCTATTTAACGCTTATAATCTTTTTCAGCCAAAAGAGCAAAATATTGCATTTCCAAGCGAATTTACAAATACCAGTTTTACAGTTGATTTTAATATTATGCAAAACAAATCATGGCAAGGCCTTAAAATGACAAAAATTAAGAGCAGTGACATTGATAAAATTTTCATTCCAGTTAATGAAATTCCACAACCAGTATATTTATTTGCTTCTTTAGTTGGTACCCCAAATAATAATATGCTCAGTACATCTAGTAGCTATTATATCTATTCTAAACCAGTTTCAAATTCAAATCTAGTACAAAATGATGTCAAGCCATGGCAGCCCGATCCAAATATTCAAAAAGAGTCTTTAAAATTTACAGAAGAAAGTTCATCTGGATTTATAAAAATGACTTTATCTAGTCCAGAATACGGTTTTGGTTCAGAATTGTACGCAAATGTTGTCGCTAGTATTGCTTTGCAAAATGGCAATAAACTTGCAATGGCAAAAGATAAAGAAGTAACAGATTTTATTGCTGCTCCCAATATTCCATTTACCCCAAAAATAAAAACTTTTTCTGCTATTTATAAAGCCAGCGTAACTTACAAGCTTGATGGTACAGCTGGTGATTATCCGCTGCAATATTTTATTTATGCACCATTTTTAAATTATAGTGCATTTGACAGTGCTACAGCAGATAAAAGTGATACAAGTGCGTTCACTACAGAAATTATCGGAAACTCCGAAAGCGGTGTTGTACAAGGTTTTCCTCTTTATCCGTCTTTCTCTCATAATGGGGCATTATTTATAGAACTGGATAACTTGATATGCGACAGTACTTTAAATTTTTATTTTGAGTTAGCGAGAAATTCAACTTCCCTTACCAATCATAACCGCATTATGTATTATTATTTGAACGATTCAGGCTGGAAAAACATACAGCCTTTATCAGATCATACCAGTCAGTTTAGAACTTCAGGAATTGTAGAAATTCCGATTCCACCAGATTGCAATAACAACAATACCATAATGCCTGGAACTAAAAACTGGATTTCTATTGCAGCAATTGGCAACCTTGAATCATTTTCTAATACCATTTTTATGCAAACCAATGGATTTAGCGTGCAAAGAACTGGAACTAGCTTTTTAAATGATAGACAGAATCCTCACATAGATGCCAATGTTATTACAAAACCTGAAATCAAAATTCCAGAAATAGGTACCATTATACAGCCTTTTGCTTCTTTTGGAGGAAAAGCCGCCGAGAACAAAACTGACCGAAATAAAAGAGTTAGCAATAGTATCAAAACCAAAAATAGAGCTAGTACTGCAGCTGATTTTTATACTCTGATTGCCGAGAAATTTGATACAGTCTATTATTCTAAAGTAGTTACTAAAAAAAGTGACAACAGTACAAATGTTTACTTGGTCAAAAAAATAGCCTCAGCTAATTATTCAAACGCATTTATTCCATTGGTAACAAACTCTCTTGAAATTCAGGTAAAAAATTTTTTGAGTGCCAATTCTTCTCCATTTATAAACCTGAAAATCTCCAACTTTAATCTGGAATATGTCTGCGTTAACATTACGATCCAAGTCGATCAAAACTATCAGATGGCAGCAATTACAAAAAAAGTAAATCTAGCATTAAAAGAATATTTATCACCTTGGATTGCAAATTGCCCTCCTCAAATAGAAATTGGAAAACCGCTGATTGATGCTAATGTGAGTACATTTATTCAAAATATTGAAGGTGTTTTTAATGTCGAAAAAGTATCTTTTTCAAGTTATTACATTAATGCTGTTACAGGACTGCAAGTCAATTCAAAAAGCGATAAAAAAACATTAATGCCTTACGGTCCAACAACACTTTTAGTTTCTGCACCAAACCATACTATTTCATATCAGATATAAATGGATAAAATCAGTCACATATCAAAGACTCAGCTTCCTCCATATCAGGATTTTAATTTCCTGAAGGAGCAAGCGATTGATTATATCCAAAGTCATATTGGAAATGAGTGGACAAACTTTAATCCAAGCGATCCTGGAATGACAATTCTGGATCAGGTTTGTTATGCTCTTACCGAACTAGGTTATTGCACAGATTTTTCTATTCCCGATATTTTAACTGATTCTAGTGGAAAAATGGAAATGGAAAATCAGTTTTATTTACCGTATAAAATACTAACAACCTCTCCTTACACCATTAATGATTATAAAAAATATATCATTGATGGCATCGAAGATGTTTACAACGCCGAAATAACTGCTTACAGCAATAATAGTCTGCCTTTTAGTAGAGTTTATCAAGTTTACCTGTATATAAATCCTGAGATTACAGGTTCCTTTGAATGTGATACTATCTGCAAGTCGGCATTTTATTATCTCAATCAGAGCCGTAATATTGGAGAACTTTTTAATATGCCAATTGTACTTCAGCCTCAAAACTGTTGGATCGGCGGTAAAATAGAACTTCAAAAAGAAGTTGATGAACATTCCGTTTTATTAGAACTTCAAAATAAAATTCGCAGTTATGTATTTCCAAAAATAGATCAGGTTAGTTTCGCTGTTTTAAAAGAAAACGGATGCGAAACTGCCGAAATATATGATGGACCTTATCTTAAAAATGGCTGGATTTTAAACGACTCATTATTCGATAAAAAAAATAACATAAAAGCTATTGATTTAATTCCAATAATAGAATCTGTCACGGGAATTGTTTCGGTTTCTGGGCTACAGCTTTATCAAAATAGAAATACTGTTTCTGTACTGCAATCAACTGTCTGTCAAATTTTATCTATAGATGTTTTGGCTTCTTATAAAGAAAAAAAACTGACATTAAGTTGTAACGGAAAAGATATGTCATTTGATGCCTTTGGTCCTTTGAAGATTAATAGTACGAAATATCAGGAAATAGTAACAAGTTTAAATAACAAACCGAACATAAAACTGCCAAAAAGCAGTTTTAGAGATATCAATAATTATTATTCTATTCAAAATACATTTCCACAGCAATATGGCATTGGAGATGATAAAATTGAAGACAATTCTGCACCAATTCAAGTAGCGCAATCTCGTCAGTTAAAAGGATATTTAACTTTGTTTGATCAGGTTCTTGCAAATCAGTTTTCACAATTGGCGAATGTTTCAAAGTTATTCTCTTTTACTAATTCAGATTATGGAGCACCTTCAGACAACGATACTTTTTATGCGTTAAAAGATAAATTTGAACAAAAACATTTAGAATATCCGGTTCCCTACAAAATGTTTTCTCCAAGTTATTTTTATCAGTCTTTATATAATATCCCACATATCAGACCTCTATTAAAAAACAATAGTGTTTTTGAATATAGTTTTGGCGAAGAAACAAAAAAGGAACTGAAGGAAAAAAGCTGGCTTGAATATCAGCAAGATCCTTATAATGCATATATTTTTGGAATGATGAAAATCATGCAAGAAGAGGATGTAAACCTTAAAAGACGTAACAAAATACTGGATCATTTACTTGCCAGACACGGCGAATCTCCTATAGTTATTGATAGCATCATTAGTAATACAATCTATACTGGAGACAAGAAAAAAGATCAGATTATTACAAAAAGTCTGTATTTGCAAAACCTTGATTTATTGTCTTATAATCGATTTAAAGGATACAATTTTCTTAATGCTTCGAAAATAATTCACAATAATAATCAAAGTCAGGATGGTGGTTTGTTCAACATCAAAACCAAACATTATGATTATATAAATGAAAATACTACCGATTTTACATTTAAATCAAATGAGCACAATAAAAAGGAAAAACTGAGTAAAACTGATTTCAATAATTTTTCTGGTTTTGAACTAAAACTGAATTTACTATTTGGTTTAAAAAATATATACACCAATTTTATTACCTCTGAATTTGAAACTTCTCAGAATTCTATTGAAAACCAATTAAACAGCAATAAAGTTATACAAAAAGCATATTGGTTTAAGGAAAAAAGAAAAGGCTGTATTTTTCTCGAAACCTCGATTCTTTTAAGTCAGTTGAAATATAATCTTGAGATTGTACAACAAAATAGCAAAAGTTTTTACAGCATTCAAAACATCGATTTTCAATCTATAGCTAATATAAACTATGCCTTAAATTATTTGAACCAAACGGTTTTGGACAAGGAACTTCAAAATGGTTATTTAGAGTTTTCAGATAAAAAATACTCTTTTGTTTCCAGTGATTTACAAACTGAAATTAATAATGATTATATAAAAACAGTCTTATCAGATTATCTGTTTCGCATTACAGTTTCATCTGGGAATAGCGGAATTACCATTAATGATGAACTTTTTAAGAAAAATGCAATCTTAATATTTCCAGATTTTATTCCAGAATTACAAACAGCTGAGTTCAAGAGACGCTTAAAACAGTTTTTATCTGTAAGCCTTCCAATAAATATTCAATATGAATGTCTGTTTCTAAATCTTCAAGAATTAGAATTTTTAGTACCAAATTATATCGAATGGCATGAGAGTCTGCTATTTAAAAACACCCAAGATTTGTATACTAAACAAAAAGATAATTCGGAAACAACAATTTCAAATCCTGAGCAATCGGCAGTAAATTTAATCAATAGTCTAACCTCAATTTTAGAAACAAAAAATGGAAGAAATAAATAGCCATATTGTATCGAGCCTAAAATGGGAAACAACTTTTGACCAAAAAAGAGAAGGTTACAAACTTCAGGAACGCTTGAGTACCTGGAGCAGAATTTCGCTGCCTAGAGAAATCGCAAGTATTTTTAATGAATTGTGTCCACGGGAACAAAGCTGGAGAATTGAATCACTGGAACTCGATCTCGGGTCTTGTGATTATAGTGATCTAGAATTTGACCTCAGCAGAAAAATACGCAATTTATTGAGAGATAAAATTGCTGAACTAATTCTCTATCAAAACAATCAGAAAGAAAACGGAATTGCAGTTTATAACAAAGAAAAATCAATTTTGGAGAATTTGATGGTGTTTTTGTTAGACGGTTATTTACCCTGGAATTATCAAACTAAGGAAGGCTCCGTAAACCAGATTATGGCAGAATTGCTTCAAAATAATCTAACTGAAGTTATTGCCATTATTAAGGGAACTGGGATGACGCATGAGGAAGTCAGAAAAAGAATTGCATGGCAGTTTGACGAAAAAAATATAACTAAAATAATTGCAACACTTGAGCCTAATAATAGCAGTTCTATTATAGAATTCACCTCAATTATGGTTAATATTCAGGTAAAAGAAACTATTATTCAAACCAGTACTGCTAGTTTTAAAAAGAATCTATGGTTTTTTATTCTTAATTTCTTGTTATTGGAGCGCGGTACACTTTTCAATAAATTGGCTTTTATGAGAAGCAGTATTCTGCAAATGGCCAACCACTATAATATTGCTTATGCCGAACTTATTGTTCTTATTGAAAACACAGTAATAAAACTTTCAAATAAAACATCTCAGAATAACCATTTTATTGCTTGCTTAAAAATACTGACTCAGGAATATGAAAAACAAAAAAGTGAAAATTACCTGCCTGAAACTGCTATAAATTACTGGAACTTACTAGAACAATTATTTAAAAACAAAAACAGCAGAAGATTTAAATCAGATAAGGACAATCTAAATGAATTGATTGTTGCACTGAATACTGAAAATAAAACAAAATTTGATGCTCTTGTTCAGCTTATTTTTAAAGAAGAAAGTTTACTTGTTTTGCTGCTTAAAGATTTAAAAGAAGATTCAATAAAAGTACTGTTTTCTAGATTGGACACTACTCCATCGCTTCTTCAAATGGAGTCTGTAATTTATCTTAATAAACTTAGTCAAACTTTTAAGCTAAAAACTGATCGTAAGGTTTTATGGGAAATTGGAATGCTTTTTCTTATCAAAAATCAAAATGCCGATAATACAGCATTTCTTCTTTTTTGTATTAAAGAATTAGGTAAAAAAAATAACCTCAGACACGAACATTTATTAGCGATGTTTACCAATGCAAAAATTCCTTTAACAGTCAAAAACAATAATTCGGCAATTATATATACTAACCTTAATAGCATTTATTGCAGAGAAATAAACAGTAGCAATTCTAATTATCCTGCAATTCATTTTAAAAATCTTATTGTTAGACTGGAACTTGAACTGCAAAAGAACAGTATCAAAAATGTCTTTTTTATTGATTTACAAAGATCACTTACAAGAACTATTTTACTACACCCTAAAATGGCCTTTGATACAATGCTTTCGTACGGAAATAAAGAAGTTCTCAAGAAAATTCTTCCACTCATTATGAACCGCGAAATACTGCAATTATTGGTAAAAAATGCTAATTACAAAAAAACAAAGCTGGTTCAGACTATACAGCTTGTTTATGAAATTTTAAACGAAAAGGATAATTATGATTTTCCTGAAGAATTAATGACAGATAATTTGTTATTGCTTGGAATGCAGGAAATATTGTTTCATCCAGAACATAATTCCTCTTTATTTCTGGAGACTATTGTTATTGAATTATCTAAAAAAGTAACTGATACGAAACGTGATGATTATTATCAGTTTATTGTAAAACTTATTCATTCAAAAAGAATTAAATCTTTTGGAGTTACAATCAAAAAGACTTTCCTAAATCAATTAAAAAATACAAATTTTATTGATATAGCTGAATTTGCAAAGCTTGTTCAAAATACCTCACCTCAAGACCAGCAGGAATTAGCACAATTCCTGACAGCCAATTTTAATGATTCTAGATTTGTTTTACTGCGAAAACAAGACCGAAAAGAAAGTGAAAACCTATTATGTTACTTCTTGACAAATGGAGTTTCTCTGAAAAAAAACTGGATTCAGAAAACATCTAATCTCATAATAAATAACGTAAAATCGGTTTCAAAAACTAAAACTATCTGGGAATTAAATGAACTTTTCTGGAGCGCAATTTTAAAACATCCATCTTACAAAGGCAATCAAATCTTATTTGAAAAACTGCTTCAAAAAGAATTGACATCTTATTTGAAAAAGACTATTTCAAAAGAAAAAAATCGATCTCAAAACAAAATAAATGCTATTGAATCTACAAATTCAGAAATAGAATTTGCATCAATTTTTGAAGACGACCTGAATTCTTATTATACCGTTTCAAATGAATTTTCAGAATCTATAAGTGCGGAAATACTATTTGAAATTCAAAAATTAACAGAGAAAGAAAAATACAAATGGATTTTTTCAATTATGATGGAACGTCAAATTCCTTTAGGTTTTAGCTTTTCTAAATCAATTGAAATGAAAGATGTTCTAAATGCCGTTATTATAAAAGAGCCCATGATTTTTTTCCAAATTATAAAAAAGGAATTTATTCCAGAAGCTCAAATAGATTGGCTTACCCACAATGTTAGCTTTCATAATGTATGTAATGCCATAAGCCAATTAGATAGAAACAGAGAATCGTATCTAAGAATTCTGGAAAAATTTAATCATGTATTGGGAGCAATCACAATCAAAGGTCTTACCTCTAAAGAAATGCAGTATCTCTTGTTGAGAAAACTGTTAAGAGCCAACGCCAGTAACAGTTGGAAACTAATTTCCATAGATAAAATCTGGAACGAATTGATCTGGGAAGTAATAACAAAAAAAGGAATATCTAAAAAAAACTTCGTGGCAGATCTGGAAAAGTATATCTATCAATTTCCGCCCGCTTTGCAGCTTGGCCTCAAAGAAATTATAAGAACAGAAAATCAAACTGTCCCAATCTTAAAACAAACTGAAATAATATCAAAAATGAAAGAAATTAAAAGTACAGAAAAATCAAAAAACAATCTTAAGCAAGGTATAGCAATTAGAAACGCGGGAATTGTACTGCTGAACGCTTATATCCCAATGCTTTTTGAAAGATTGAAGCTTACTTCAGAAAATAAATTTGTAAGTAATGAACATCAGGTTAGAGCTGTGCAGTATCTGCAATATGTAATTACAGGAATGCAAGAGACTGAAGAGTTTTATCTGCCTTTGAACAAAGTTTTATGCGGTTTACCATTGAGCAATACAATACCTGATTTTATTGAAATAGCAGATCAGGAAAAACAATTGATAAATGGATTAATACAAGCCGTAATTTCTCATTGGCCAGCAATTGGAGATTGCTCTATTAACGGCTTTCGAGGAAACTGGCTGGTACGTGACGGAATTCTGGTAGAACTTGAAGACAAATGGGAGCTTATAGTAGACAAAAGGGCTTATGATATATTAATCAATAAATCTCCTTTTGCTTTTTCTATTATTAAATACCATTGGATAGACAAGCCTTTGCATGTGATTTGGCCCTATTAAAACACATCAAAAAAACCATTGAATATAATCTTGAAATATAAATTAATCAACTAAAAAGACTATTATGAACACTTACAATGAAAATCTGCATTCTAGTGTATTGTCATCATTAGAAAGTCAGGAAATGACCAAAAAGCAATTGAGTTCACAATTAAATACCTCAATGTTTTCTCTTTATTATGCTGAAGGAGCCGAAATTGTTGCACAAGAAAAACTGGATACAACAACAAAAATGTACAAAGAAAAACAACATATAAACAATGTTGTGGTTACGAATAAAAATATGGCTGACAACCTGTTACTATCTGCAAATCAGCAAAAAACTTATGTAACACAGGCCGTTACGAATATGGCCGTATGTGCTTCCAACATACAGATTGCTTCAAATTCGATTGTACGTTTGGCCAGCGATATTGGCAGTATTTACAGTATTGTTAATGCAGCTGATTATGGAACTCAAATTTATCAACAGACCCTTGAAGCGTATAATCTAATTAATAAAACCGCTTATACTGCCGAATTAACATCGCAATATGCGATGGAAGCAACAGCCTCTATTTCTGAAGTTGCAACCTCTACAGTAGCTGACGGCGCAAAGCTGACCAATACTTCTGTGAACAATTTACTGCAGACAGCAACTTCCGACCTAACATCTATTACTGCTATATTAACAGTAGACAACGACACAAAATCTAAGGCAAGTATCGCTACTAGAGCTGCAGAAGGTGCTATAAAATGCAGCGAAGTAGAATATGATGCTTCAAAAAAGGCATATACATTTAATAATGAACAATTTAATCAAAGCTTAGTTGTTGAAGTACCTAGCCGTTTTGATCCTTCTACAGGTATTTTCAACATTTCATTTGATGCCTATAAAAGTCCTTTTACTCCTGAAGACAAAGACGCCGCAACACTAAATACAGGATTAAGAAAACCAGTATTAAGCTATAATATCATTTTAGTAAAAGATAGTAAGAAATCTTTCTTTAATGCTTCAACAGCAGAAGATTTAGTAGGTAATTCAGGTCAGTGCAAAAGCATTCCTGCTTCACAGCTTCCAGACGCTAAAGGAAAATACAAAGAGACTCTAGCTTATAAGCAATTTAGGGATTCCGATAATGATCCTTTGGTGTTGGGAGAAAATTATGTCGCTTTTCTTTTAATCGTGTTTACGGAAAGCTACAAAAAAGAGATTAATACGTTTGATGAATATCTGTCTGCTCCTTCTGAAGTTTTCTCCTTAACCTATACTTTAAAAAATGCCACAGATATCAATATTTCAAGAGAATCTGCTTCTGAGGATCTCTCTAAAATTGCTTTTAATGTTGAGAAGGAAGAGGTATTAAAACCAAATGAAATTGACTACAGATGTTTCTTCTTGCCTTATCCTGATCATATCGCTACAAACGAGGATTTAGATACTCTTGAGTTTAAAATTGAAACTCTCGAGTTGGAAGAAGAAATTAAAACGGTTGATGCAGAAATTAAATTTTTTACTGAAAATATAGAAACTTTAAATGCATCTGCTAATCAGTCAAATACTGAAGGTGCTAAAAACGCTAAAGATTCTGATCAGGAAAAACAGAAAAATGCTAGTTTGAAAAATGCTTTGGCTGATGCAAAAGAAAAATTACGTCTTGCTAAAAATCAATTGGCAGATCTCAATGCAAAACTGAAAGAAGTTAAAGATAAATATCCTAAACCAGTTAAAAACACAAATGCTTTCTTTTTCAATTTAAACTTGGCAGAGAACATTCCTGCGGGAAACTTTACCAGCGCTAAACCACATAAAACAGGTTCTCTTCATGAGTATACCGTTCAGATTGATAATACAACAACTGATAATTTCGGAAATCCACTGATTGAGGACAAAAGCTACATCCCAGTTGTTTTGTCTTATTATAAAGGCAGTGAAAATTCTAAGACAAAATATACTAACAGTCTTTCTGATTGGCAAAATACAACGCCAATACCTTATTCTATAAAAGAAAATTTAAAATCATCAACAATTTAATACCGCAGCTATATGGAAACTATACTATCACCAGGCCCAAGATTACAGAAATACGGCATCACAGAGAAGAAAAAAGCTGAGCTAGATTTATTAAAGAATCAAGTAATTGATGCAACGGCGATTGTGCAGCAACAACAAACCATTGTAAACTCGCTGAATGAAAAAGCTACT
Source organism: Flavobacterium panacagri (assembly GCF_030378165.1). Taxonomy (NCBI): domain Bacteria; kingdom Pseudomonadati; phylum Bacteroidota; class Flavobacteriia; order Flavobacteriales; family Flavobacteriaceae; genus Flavobacterium; species Flavobacterium panacagri. The sequence continues at coordinate 3,867,018 of NZ_CP119766.1, read as the reverse complement.
AGATATCAAGGGTATTTGCTGGTTTCAGAGAATAACCGCTCGCATGCATTAAGCAATAAAAACTTAATTGATCAGGTTATTCAAAATGCTTATGACTTAGCATTTAATTCACGAAACGCTTTTGTCCAAACCGTATCTGCAACTCAGGACACTACAAGAGTTACCAAAAACATTAGTGACTTAATCAGTAAATTAATTTATTCTGTAGAGATCATTAATAAACTCTCTAATCTTGTTATTCGCAAAAAAGCACTTAATCCGTTAATTTCTGACGACTTAATTTCCCGCATAAATACTGCAGGTACAGATGCTAATAATGCTGTTGCGCTAACTTTAATTGCCTTAAAATCTACATTAGCGGCAGAAGCTTCTGTTCTTGAATCTGAAGCAGCGATCACTCTAGAAAGCAAACAAGCAACTAAATTGTATTTAACCTTAACAAATGAGAAATCTTTAGACACGCCACTATCAGTAAAGCCCGTTTCTGATACTTCGATCAGGGCACTACTGTATAATGCTTATAAAAATGCTCAGATTGCTTATGAGAAGGCAAATAATGCAAACGACGAAACAGGAAGACAATTGAGTATTGCCACAGCTAACTTAAACAAAGCTCAGATCAAGCTTCAATCACTTCAAGCAAGTTTAGCTGCCGCAACTGCTGCAGCTTATGCTTCATAAGATCAATTAAAATGTCCACTGTTTCAATAGGGTATCAGTGGACTTTAATCCTATTTTTTTTAGTTATGGATCAGACATCTAAGAATTTTTACAGACAGTTTTATCTGAAAACCGGAGGATTTCTTCCTACGAAACCGCTCAATAAAAGTCTTTTCCCTGGTGATTATTTCCAGATTAAAAATGGAGAAATAATACTTCTTGGAAATATTTATCGTAACGGGATTATATCTCGTCATGATACAGACATTAGCGAAATATTAGCTTTAAATGATGCAAACTGGAATTTTAGCGATGGTATTTCAAAACCTTACTCTGGGCGTTCACAGGCAAATGGTTCACTTGAAGGCAGCTTTGAATTTAGCAAACAGATATTAGCTTTTGCCAACAAAGGAAGTTTTATTTTTAAAGCCGAAGAACCTGAATCCATCAGAATCAATAACTGGAACGAAATCCAACAGCAATTAATCATAAAACTAACACAAACCTTATATTCTTTCAGAGAGCTGTATCTTGTAACAGAGAGTGCTACAGCCAAAAGCACAACACTGGCTATTGCTGGCGAAACAAATGCGGAATTGGAATTGGCCTGTGAAGCAGAAAACTTTGGTTTAACAGATATTTTTGGGCATCTTAAAACCAAGACAATTCAATCAAAAGACATTGAATATTACCACAGAGAAACCAAAAGAAAATCCGCTTATTTTAAAGCTAAAAAATTAATTGTTCAAGATGAAAAACTGTCTTATTTTATAAGTGATTTTATAGCTAAAGAAAATAATACCAGCGAATGGACAGATTCCTTCTTTGATTCGAATTTTCATAATGATATTGATTACAATACACAAATGATTATGCAAAATGTACAAGGCTTATATTTGGATATGCTGCAGTGCAATGAGTTAAATCCTAATACAGCGCTACTCTATTTTAAATGGGCTGATGCTAATCTTGATGATGTAGAAAAACTATTTGGAACTTATGGAAACTAATGCTGACATTATTGTTTTAGATAATGAAATGGATTGGCTACAAAAAGTAATCGATCAGGTTATTTGCAGTTATCTGCTTCAGGAAGGTCATGAAAACCGATGGCAGGATATTCCAGTGCCCGAACCCGATGCAGCTAACGAAAATAACGTTTATTACAAAAAAATAATTGAATGGAAATTAAATCTCTATGAACGGCTTTGTCTTGCTTTAATTTTGGCGCCTCAAATCAAACCTGAAATTCTTGATATTTTCTTTAGTAAAAATGCTATGTATGATCGAGGTTTTACTGAATTTGGCGGTGTTGTAAATAAAAATCACAGTGGTTTTTTGCCCACTGGGCAAACGCTTTCTTTTTTGATTACCGCTGTTAATCCTGAATTAAGAACTGAACTGCTGAAAATCCTGAGTACATCAAATATTCTTGCAAAAGAACAGGTTTTAGTTTTAGAAACAAGCGAATCTAATGTGCCTATTTTGAATCAGATGCTTTCGATTAATGAGCGTTGGCTACATTATTTTATAACTGGTACTCTACCAAAACTTGAGCATAGTATTTCATTTCCAGCTCAGCAAATTTCGACTAATCTAAACTGGGAAGATTTAGTTCTCGAACAACATGTGATGAATCAAGTTATGGAGATAAATGCATGGCTAAATCATGGTGAAACTCTTATGACAGAATGGGGCTTGGAGAATAAAATAAAACCTGGGTACAGAACACTTTTTTATGGCCCTCCAGGCACTGGAAAAACACTTACAGCAACTTTACTCGGAAAGAGCGCAAAAAGAGAAGTTTACAGAGTAGACCTTTCTATGGTTGTTTCTAAATATATCGGTGAAACCGAAAAGAATCTTTCTAAGATATTTGATATTGCACAACACAAAGACTGGATTCTGTTTTTTGATGAAGCCGATGCACTTTTCGGAAAAAGAACTGTTACATCATCATCAAATGATCGGCATGCAAATCAGCAGACGGGATATTTACTTCAAAGAATTGAAGATTTTCCGGGAGTTGTTATTCTAGCTTCCAATTTAAAAGAAAATATGGACGAAGCTTTCTCAAGAAGATTTCAATCAATGATTCATTTTACAATGCCAACCGCTGAAGAAAGAATTCAATTATGGGAAAAAGCATTCTCAGGAAAGTGCAAACTTAGTCCAGATATTGATATCGAAAGCATTGCCGAAAACTATGAACTTGCTGGAGGTGCTATTATTAATATTCTACGTTTTTGCGCTTTGGCTGCAATTCAGAAAAATGAAACTGTAGTTAGTCAGCAGGATTTATTGGAAGGTATCAGACGTGAGTTTAAAAAAGAGAATAAAACACTCATGGTCACTCAAACAAATTGATACATTATGAAAAAAGATCAAGACATAATTCAAGTTACGATTACTAAACCCAAATTATATCAACATAAAATGATGCTTAAAATTGGGGATTGGAAAAAACATTTCGATTTGAATTATGTGAAGACCATAATTGCAATAGCTTTAAATCATTATACTAAAAACAATTCTTTTTTTATAAACGGCTATTTAATTACAAATCAAAATCTTTATTTGATCGTTCAAACTAACGAAAAAACGATAGAGGTTATAATCAAAAAAATTGAGGCTCAAATTATTCTTTTACTAAAATTCAATCCTCAAAAAATAAAAGAAAAACCTGATAAAATCGCTTTTATTGCTGATGATGAGAGTGTTTTTTATCCAGCATGGAAAACGTTGTTTAAAAGTTATCCGTTAGAAAATGATTATCTGGTAAAACTCATTACAGGAAAAAAAGTAACTCTCCCCTATTTTGATCAGAACCTTGAGAGTATAAAAACCATAATTCATAATCAAGCTTTTTGTTCGTCGATTAACTATTTGGGTGGTATTGGTCCAGTAGAAGTTACTCCGACTACAGATTAAATATATTCTAAAAATTGGCAGTTATATAATTCTAAAAAAGAAAAAATGACAGAGGATCACCAAAAAATATCAGAAAATAAGATACAAGTAAGTGCCGCAAATGTGAATCACGGCAATTCTTCAGTTGAGTTAAAAGATAATCGGAGCCACTCTATTATACAACAAAAACTTGCTGAAAAAACTACAAGTCAAAAGGCAGCATCCTCTTCCATTACAATTCAAAGAAAAAGCAATGATACCGGTTTATCAGACAATCTAAAATCTGGAATAGAAAATCTTTCTGGTCATTCTATGGATGATGTAAAAGTTCATTATAACTCTGATAAACCTGCACTGATAAACGCTCATGCTTATGCACAAGGAACAGATATTCATATTGCAAATGGACAGGAAAAACATCTAGCACATGAAGCTTGGCACGTAGTCCAGCAAAAACAAGGACGCGTAAAACCTACTCTGCAAATGAATGGCAAAACAAATGTAAATGATGATAAAAGTTTGGAGAAGGAAGCCGATATTATGGGAGCAAAAGCATCACAAATGACTAAAATTCAAAACACTGCAAATTTATCTCTAAATAGCATTAATGAAAAAACCTTGCAATTAAAAAGTAAAAATAAAGATAAGAAAAAAGAAAAAGCAATTGCTTATCAGGAAAGACAAGATCAAAAAGCAGGGATAAGAGAATATGGTAGAGAAGGTTATGAACTAAAAGTAATCAATGGAGAAGAAAATGTTTTTACAAAATTTCCGCCCAATAAAGAAATTGATCCCAATATAATTGGTGAACATGAGGGAGGTATCCGTGTGGATGTTGCTGAGAGTAAACCTAGCAAAAGCAAAGATAAAGCAATTGCATATCACGAAAAACAAGAGCGAAAAGCAGGGATAAGAGAATATGGCAGAGAAGGTTATGATCTTAGAGTAATTAATGGCGAAGAGAGAGACATCACTCCTATTAATATAGCCGAAACTAGACCTGATGATGTACCATTGCTACAAAAATTCAGAATAGAAACGCATTCATTGCATAACATTATGCTTATTTTTAAACATACACCTATTGAAAGCAAACAAGGACAATCAATAAGTGCCGAAACTATAAACATAAAATTAATTGAAATTCAATCAGAAGCTAAAAAATTAGCTAAAAACTATAAAACTGATATGCGGGACCTTCGATCAGTTAAGAGAGTAAAAAAGTTAAGAGATAAATATACTCTAGGCATGGAAGTCCTAACAAGAAAATTAATTGTAATGAGAGAAGAAGCTTACAAAGAATTGCCACAAAATATAAAAAAAAGTGGTTCTAAAAATCTCGATATAAATGGAACCGAAATTTGGCGTAAAGATTGGCTAAAAACTAAAACAGCAATTGACAATGCATTGGGAAATCTTTGGGGAAGATGGCAGACAAAACTAAAAGTACGGGCTAGAAAAAATTATGGACTCTTGTCTAAACCAGTAGCTCTTAATCGGGCGAAATGGAATAAACAGGTAGCAAATGAAAAATGGAGCATTTATTATGGAGGTTCTCTTGCCAAAGGCTATAAAGGGCCACCTAAACAAAATACAAGATTTCTAGCTTCTAACTTTGACGTTGATGCTAATATGGATGCACCCTCAATTTCTGAATATCTAATCAATAAAAAAGGAAAAAAAGTAGATCGTGGCCAGCTAGATCCAAAAGGTGCAGATACTGATATAGAGAATATGGATATAGCAATGGATAAAGAAGTCAAGAATGAATTAATAAAATCAAAAATGGTACCTGATATGGAGAGTGTTAACCAAATAATAACAGAACAGTTCGAGACAAGGGTTAATGCATCCAAAGGTTTAAGCGACGAGGTAACACAAGAAGTTCAACGCGGTGAAAATGAGCAAAATGTTAGAGATAAATTAACGGGAATTAGAAAAACAAATCCTAAAAAAATGAAGGAGATAGGAAAACGTCTTCAAAATCAAAATCTATTAAAAGACAATAGTTTAGATCCAAGAGTCCTTACTGAGGATGAAATTAAACTAGTAGATCAGATCATTCAAGAAGTAATAAGTTCTAGAACTAAATAAAAACATTAAACAATGTAATCTTAAATATAAAAAATAGATTTATCGTGATTCATGAGTTTTTTAAATTGCATAGTAGCTTCTTGTTCCTTCGTAAAAACACATAATTACAATTCATCTAAATTGATAATTTTTACTATAAAAAAAATCAAAGTTTATTTTCAAATTGGATATAATGATCTGTGTATCTTAATGATAAATTTCATCAGCAGTATAGATTAAATAAAACATCTCGCCCATTCTACAACAATAAAATATGCTCAAAAAAATTAATCTCCATTGTTAATTCAATTAAATCCTAAATTATTTATTTTAGCTCAAGAATACATTAACAGTTATTCTCCGTTATTAAAATCCAAATCTTTAATTAACCAATGAGCCTAAGAGAAACTGATTTAATAAAGATCAAAAGACTTTTTTTATTTTTTAGCTTTAATTTAGTGGTCAGCTGCCAATATATTTCCATTGAACCTGCAGCAGTCGATCCATCATTAAAAGTTGAAAACGGATATGGAGACTGCAGTTTTTTGGAATATCCTACTTATATTATTAACAAAGACTATGTAATCTATCAGGACTGCTCTACACATAAGATTATTGATGCAGATGTGACTTCTTTCACAATAAAAACATCTGGAAGAGAAGGTTTTGCATTTGATAAAAATGGAGTTTTTGTGAAAGGAAAACAGGTAAGAATTGACACTGCAGGTTTTACAGTTCTCCCAGATAATCCAGAAAGAGATCTATGTTGGAAAACCGGAACGAAATTTTTTAAAAACACAACAGAAGTAAATAAAGCAGTTCTGAATATACTTCAAAATAATCCAGGCAGAAAATCAAAAACTGCTTTAAGTAACGACGATTCTAATAAGATCGTTATAGATTATAATTTTTATAAAAAGGATAATCATGTTTATTATAGAGGTAAACAAACTAATTTTGATGCGGAAACATTTACCCAAATAGATAAAAGTCATCTGTATTACAGAGATAAAGATGTAGTTTTTTATCTTGATAATCTTAAAGGCGGAATACAGAAATTAAAGGATGTTGATCCAAATTCTGCCAGAGTTTTCAATAATTTCCTTACAGATAAAAATTATTTATATCATGAAAATATAAAAATAATTAAGAGCAAGGAAGTTGAACTGTTAGCCATTTTTCCCGGCTATAGAAAAGGCTGCGGTTTAGATCCCGAACCTGGTTCAGATTTTTATCTGTTTAAAAATACCGAAGGATTCTGGCTGGTAAAAATTTCAGATAAAATTTCCTATCGATTTCTAGGAAAAGTCTTTGACCGCAAATGGGATCAGGCTTTTGATGTTATTGATCTTCATAAAAAATACGGAAATACGAGAATCAACCTACCTATTCAGCCCGCTGAAAAAGCATTGAAAGAAACAGAAAATCAAATTTACAATATTGCAGCGGTTGATGTACGGCCTGAATATCCAGGAGGAATTGAAAAATTATATGATTTTTTTAAAACAAATTACATCGTACCTGAATATGTAATAAAAAATAATATCAAGAAACTGCGCATTTATACCAATTTTGTCATTGAAAAAGATGGAACTTTATCTGAAATTAAAGTCCTATACGATCCCGGATACAACTCTGCAAAAGAATTATTGCGGGTTCTAAAATTGGCTCCTCATTGGAAACCAGCCACAATAGATGGAAAACCAGTGAGATGTTTGTACAGCACACGATTTAATATAAATTAATTTTTTGAAATGATCTAAGCATAAGGGCAATAATTACATTTCATTTCTTTTTCAAGAAAATATAAAAAGATGTTTTAGTCGAAAATAGTTACATTTTATTTAATAGATTTTGTAAAATAATTCATATAATTGGTAAAAAATACTAATGAAACTAGAAACAAAATTTACTGAATCTTTTAATTTAGATAATATAATAACTTATGCAAAAGAACACTGCAAAGAAACCTATAACAGTGATTTGGAAATTGTCTTAAAATGTGCCTTTAGTGATGTTAGAAATCTCCCTAAACTAGGATATCCAAAAAAAAATAAAGAAGAACAACCTATTCCTTTAAAAGAATATGTAATTAAACTTGTTGAAAAATATCAAAAGGGATACAAAAATAGACCTTCTGTAAGGACTGGCAAACCTTCTAAAACACATTCTGATCCAGTTGTAGAATTAATTTTTTTTTTTGCGTATTAAAGGTACCTCTGAGGCTGAACTAAAAAAAATAATGAAAGGACACCGTTTACTGATGTCAATCGAAACCATTGTTGGAGATTTATTAGAAGAATACTTATCAATAAAACTTTACGATTACAATTGGGTTTGTTGCTGGGGAAGTTCAATAGATGCAGTTGATTTTTGCAATTCTAAAGGAGAATTATTACAAATAAAAAATAGTGATAACTCAGAGAATAGTTCGTCTAGTAAAGTCCGTAATGGTACAGAAATAAAAAAATGGTCTAGAAGAAAATCTACACAGAATAATACTTTTTATTGGGAAAAATTAATAGATTTAACTGGTGCAAAAGATATTTCGGAAGAAGATTTCCAAAGTTTTGTAGGCTCTATTATTGATAAAAATTGTGATTGCATCTACTCTAATAATCAACCTATTAAATCCTAAATATGTCTTATCAACAATATAATAAAGATGGTATCGAAATTACTCCACAAGATTTACAAAATAAAACTCTTTGGTGTAAGGACGGGGAACGAATTGAACAGGCTTTTGTAAATAAATTTGGAACTGAACTTGGGTTAATTATTAATCCAGAAAAAACTTCAAATCCTTACGCTCCAGACTTATTAAAAGACAACAGCTTAATCGCAGACCTAAAAACCCAAAATACTCCTTTTTTTAAAGCTGAAGATTTATATAAGATAGACCCGACCTATGCAGTTGTATTTAATCGTAAAGATGCTATCAGATATTGGAAACATTACAAAGAAATAATAATATATTTTTGGATAGAATGGCATTCTGTAAAATTTGTAATGGGCAATACAATTAAAGAAGTAGATTTTTTAGATGGGGTTTGGAGTATCAAATTTATTGATTTAGTGGAGTTGTTAAAAGATGCTCCAAAACATTCTTATCAACAACGGGTTGATGATACAATAGGAAATGCAAAAGATAGTTTTGTATTGGATATCAGAAACCCTGCTTTTACAAGAGTTATATAAATACTTTATCTAAAATAAAACCAACTAATAAAGCCTGATTAGATAATAACTAAAATCATTTTGCCTTTTTTACACTAGACATAAACAAATAATTCTAAATCAATGATTTAGAATTATTTGTTCATTTTATTATATATTTTTTATGTTCCTCTAAACTAAATAATTTCAATTCTATTATACTATAAAATCAATATGTACCTATATTTTTTTAAGTATATCATAAGTACGTTTCACATCAATATCGCTAGCATCAGTGTGTTTATCGGTAAACTTTAATGCTTTGTCCAAGTTTGTTCTTGCTGGAATCTTTCCTTTTGTATATTCTATTGCATACTGTTTAAGAGCATCTGCCATTACTGCGATCGAATAGTTTTTAGCAATCTCATCATTAGTTGATTCTGTGCCTAATCTATAATTTAAAGTTGAATAGGAACTAATTACCTTTTTGTTTTTTTCATATTCTAAAGAAACCTTAATCTCAGAACTTGAAATTGACTTTAATTTCTCTATATCACATAAAACAACTTGTGTAATTCCAGAATTTAGATTTTCTAATTCAATAGACACTTTATTCTCTGAAATATAATTAGGCTTATAACCATAAATTTTCTGCACAACATAATCTTTAGGCAATTCTATAGTTATTTTAGGATTTTTACCAATATTATACAACAAACTTTCCAATTCTGTTACGAATACTTTCTGGATATCAATTTCTGAATCTCCAATAAAATGATTAGAACCTTTTCCATTTTCTGCCAAACTTCTCAACAAATCAAAATCCAGATCACTTCCAACACCAATTGTAGAGGTTTCAATTCCCATATCATTATATCGTTTAGATGCAATAAGGATTTTTTCTAAACTAGTCTCTCCTGTATTAACCATTCCATCGGTAAGCAGAATAAGACGGGAATTTTTATCGTCATTATGTGTTTTAGCAATTTCTTCATACCCAAGCATCATTCCTGCATAAATATTTGTAGAACCTTCGGGCTGAATATTGTCAATTATTTGATAAATTTTCTCACGATTAGATTCTAATTTTTCAGTCTTGATTACAACTCTTGCATCTGTACTAAAAGTAATAAGAGATAAAGACATACCATTTTCCAGCTTCCTAACAAACGTTTTGATGGCACTTTTTACATAAGTTAACTTATCATTACCAGCCATTGAGCCACTATTATCAACAACCAATGAAATATTTACCTCTTTCGATGTCTTAGTTAGGTTTTCTTTAATTGCTGTTGCCAATCCTACTTGCAAAACAAAACTATTTTTATTTTCCAATAAATCATTATCATAATCAATACTCAATTCAGTTTCTTCCTTTTTAGGAATGCTTATTTTGTGCTTATGATAATTCACAAAATCCTCTACAATAATCATACGTTCACTAAAAGCACCGCTTTCATTACGAGAATTCATTCTGTTACTTTTAACCATTGAATAAGAACCTGTAGAAACTCCATACTGTCCAAAACATACATTTACCAATAACATTGCAATAATTGCGATTTTTGTTTTCATAGTTTATTACATTTAAAATTCGAGGCAATATTAAAATACTTATCAAAAACAAGTACTGTACAATCATTTTCTACTTACTGTAAAGTTCATTCAACCATTTACAGTACTTTTACAGTAAGTCATTTTTTCTATATGACTATATTTGCATAATAAATAAACAGCTCAAAATTGTTTCAGGAACTAAAAAATCAGATCTTAAAAGAATATAAAAAACACTATCCTTTTTTTCAGGGTAGCTGGAAAAGCTTTAGTAGTAAAGATATTCGCCAGCTTATAGATCTTATTGAAACGAACCAAAACGAGCGTGTTAGCGAAAAATGGATCTATACTCATCTAAAACCCGAAGCCAGCGAAAAACTTCCGAGAAAAGATATGTTGGATATTTTTTCAAAATTTATAGGGTACACGGACTGGGAAGAATTTCTATTTAAACATCAAAATCAATCCAAAACTATAATAGCAGACAATAAAAAAAAGTCAAAAAAGACTAGCACTATTCTATCAATAACTGCATTAATATTAATCTTTGGAATTGTCTTATATGTTTCAATGATAGATAAAAAGGTTAAGACAATTGAAATTAAAAATCAATACACGAAAAAACCACTTAAAACGGAAGATTTTACAGTTTATAGTATAAAAGAAGGAAAAAAAAGCCCTATTAGCGTTAATGACTCAAAAATTGAAGTTCATGAAAAAGATGAAAAATTAGTTATTGAAAGCCCTTATTTTAAAAAACAGGAAGTAGATATTTCGCAAACCGCTAATGAAATTTTAGTAAAGCCCGATGACTATGCTTTAGTACTAAAAACATTTATAGAATCAGACATTAAAGATTGGGAAACCAGAAAAGAAACCTTAGAAAGAATCCTTTCAGATAATTTAGAAGTTATCATTTTGTTTAAAGACGATTTGGGAGCAGAATACCTAAATAAAAAAGAATTTAAACAAAAACTGATTGTGCCTACTAATGAAACAAGAAAAATGAAAATTATTAATTTGGAAACCAATCAAAAACAAATAACTTTTATAAGAATCAGACAGCTATGAAAACAAGATATTTGACAATTATTATATTGTTTTTATTGTGCAGAAATGCCATAGCGCAATCTGCAAATATAAAACCAACCGGAATTCGAGCAGTTTTTTCTGAAAAAAGCATTATAGCCTATCAGGAAAATTCAATGGATAAAATATCTGAATTATACCAATATCTAACCCTTTTTTCTGACAGATCATCAGACGATGAATTAAAAAGACAACTCAAAGAAAATATATTTTTATTATTTTCAGATCAAAACATAAAAGTTTATGATTTCCTTTCTTCTGAAAAAAAACTCATAAACATCAGTACTTTATTTAATAAAATTGAAAACAAATCTTATCGATTTATTCTAAAATCACCTTTTAATTCAATAGAATCAGAATCAGATAACTGGGTTAACCAATATCATCTTTCAGTAACTAATGGTATTATTGAATATAATTTTTCAATAAATCAAAAAATATATTTTAATTCTACTGAAAAATACTTTGGAACAAAAAGTAAAACCGTTTGGGAAATAAAACTGGGAGAAATAATGCTATAAGTTTTTAGCGCTCCTTTTAATTTAATCATCACAGCCTCTCCTGCGGGCAGTCTTGTCCGCTGTATCCCCGATTAACAGAAACTGCGGCTGAAAAAGCCCTGTTTTTCCAAATCTGGAGATGCCGCTCCCATCCCAGGAGCATCAGCATTACAAGGACTTTCCATATTTCCCGCATATAAAAATCTACATTTAAACCCCGGAAATTAACACAGACAGCTTCTGTGTTCTTTATAACCGTACAGCATAAAGATAACTCCCCGCATTCTCTGCGCAAGAAATAAAAAAATGATATAAAACAAAAAACCCCGTTTCGTAAGAAACAGGGTTTTCAAAAGAAAGGCGACGACATACTCTCCCACAATGATGCAGTACCATCTGCGCAGGCGGGCTTAACTTCTCTGTTCGGGATGGGAAGAGGTGAGCCCCGCCGCAATAACCACCTTAAGGTTTTCAGTAATTAATATCTAATTACCTTCCGCGTGCGGACAATATTTTAACATACTGAGATAAAGAAACATAAGTTTTTTAAGAAAGTTCCTTCTCTCCCGTCTGGGACGGGAGAGAAAAATTATGTACATAAGCTTACGGATTATTAGTACTACTCGACTATGACATTACTGCCTTTACATCTATAGCCTATCAACGTGGTCATCTTCCACGATCCTTAAAAGAAATCTCATCTTGTGGTGGGTTTCGCGCTTATATGCTTTCAGCGCTTATCCCTTCCAAACGTAGCTACTCTGCGGTGCCCCTGGCGGGACAACAGATACACCAGCGGTTTGTCCAATTCGGTCCTCTCGTACTAGAATCAGATCCACTCAAATTTCTAACGCCCGCAGTAGATAGAGACCGAACTGTCTCACGACGTTCTGAACCCAGCTCGCGTGCCACTTTAATGGGCGAACAGCCCAACCCTTGGGACCTTCTCCAGCCCCAGGATGTGACGAGCCGACATCGAGGTGCCAAACCCCCCCGTCGATATGAGCTCTTGGGGGAGATCAGCCTGTTATCCCCGGCGTACCTTTTATCCTTTGAGCGATGGCCCTTCCATGCGGAACCACCGGATCACTATGCTCTACTTTCGTACCTGATCGACCTGTATGTCTCTCAGTCAAGCTCCCTTATGCCATTGCACTCTACGCACGGTTACCAAGCGTACTGAGGGAACCTTTAGAAGCCTCCGTTACTCTTTTGGAGGCGACCACCCCAGTCAAACTACCCACCAAGCAATGTCCCCCGATACTCGGGGTTAGGCCTCAGATAAACAAAGGGTTGTATTTCAACAATGACTCCAGAGCGCCTGGCGACGCCCCTTCAAAGTCTCCAACCTATCCTACACATCATTTATCCAAGGTCAATACTAAGCTATAGTAAAGGTGCACAGGGTCTTTTCGTCCCACTGCGGGTAAACGGCATCTTCACCGTTACTACAATTTCACCGAGCTCATGGCTGAGACAGTGTCCAGATCGTTACACCATTCGTGCAGGTCGGAACTTACCCGACAAGGAATTTCGCTACCTTAGGACCGTTATAGTTACGGCCGCCGTTTACTGGGGCTTCAATTCAATGCTTCTCCGAAGATAACATCTCCTCTTAACCTTCCAGCACCGGGCAGGTGTCAGGCCCTATACTTCATCTTACGATTTTGCAGAGCCCTGTGTTTTTGATAAACAGTCGCCTGGACCTCTTCACTGCGGCCACGCCTGAGCGTGGCGACCTTTCTCCCGAAGTTACAGGTCTATTTTGCCTAATTCCTTAGCCATGAATCTCTCGAGCACCTTAGGATTCTCTCCTCAACTACCTGTGTCGGTTTACGGTACTGGTACTAATTACCTGAAGTTTAGAGGTTTTTCTTGGAAGCCCTTAGGCGCACTATCTCTTTGTCCGAAGACTCCGAGTACTATCGTATTTCACCAAAACCTGCGGATTTGCCTACAGGTCTTATAGCTAGGTACTTCAACGAACTATTCCGTCAGTCCGCGGCGCTTTCATCACTCCGTCACCCCATCACAGTAATTAGTAGTACGGGAATATTAACCCGTCGGCCATCGACTGTCCCTTTCGGGTTCGCCTTAGGTCCAGACTAACCCACAGCTGATTAGCATAGCTGTGGAAACCTTAGTTTTTCGGTGTGCGGGTTTCTCGCCCGCATTATCGTTACTTATGCCTACATTTTCTTTTCTGACCGGTCCAGCATACCTTACGGCACACCTTCTGCCCTGTCAGAATGCTCCCCTACCACTTGCAGTAAACTGCAAATCCATAGCTTCGGTAATATGTTTATGCCCGATTATTATCCATGCTCGTCCGCTCGACTAGTGAGCTGTTACGCACTCTTTAAATGAATGGCTGCTTCCAAGCCAACATCCTAGCTGTCTGGGCAGACAAACCTCGTTCTTTCAACTTAACATATATTTGGGGACCTTAGCTGATGGTCTGGGTTCTTTCCCTCTCGGACTTGGACCTTAGCACCCAAGCCCTCACTGCTGGCAAACATTATACAGCATTCGGAGTTTGTCAGGAATTGGTAGGCGGTGAAGCCCCCGCATCCAATCAGTAGCTCTACCTCTGTATAACTATGTCCAGCGCTGCACCTAAATGCATTTCGGGGAGTACGAGCTATTTCCGAGTTTGATTGGCCTTTCACCCCTACCCACAGGTCATCCGAAGACTTTTCAACGTCAACCGGTTCGGTCCTCCACTGTGTGTTACCACAGCTTCAACCTGCCCATGGGTAGATCACACGGTTTCGCGTCTAACACTGCCGACTAAAGCGCCCTATTCAGACTCGCTTTCGCTGCGGATCCATACCTGAAGTACTTATCCTTGCCGGCAACGTTAACTCGTAGGCTCATTATGCAAAAGGCACGCCGTCACCCCACTTAAGGGCTCCGACCGCTTGTAAGCGCATGGTTTCAGGATCTATTTCACTCCGTTATTCACGGTTCTTTTCACCTTTCCCTCACGGTACTGGTTCACTATCGGTCTCTCAGGAGTATTTAGCCTTAGCGGATGGTCCCGCCGAATTCAGACAGGGTTTCACGTGCCCCGCCCTACTCAGGATACTGCTGTCCATTACACTTGTTGCCCATACGGGGCTGTCACCCTCTACGGCGTTCCTTTCCAGAAACTTCCGGTTCCTTGTGCATGAAGTAGCGCAGTCCTACAACCCCACCCATGCCGTAACATGGATGGTTTGGGCTAATCCGCGTTCGCTCGCCACTACTTACGGAATCACTTTTGTTTTCTTCTCCTCCGCCTACTTAGATGTTTCAGTTCAGCGGGTTTGCCCACCTATCGGTGTGCTATATCTTCAATATAGCGGGTTGCCCCATTCGGATATCTGCGGATCAGTCTGTGTGTGCCAGTCCCCGCAGCTTTTCGCAGCTTATCACGTCCTTCATCGCCTCTGAGAGCCTAGGCATCCCCCATGCGCCCTTATTTTGCTTATTGTACCAATCCTGTTAATTAAAACAGGACCGTTTTTTTTGTTTTTATTATTGCTAATAAAAACGCTTTCTACTTTCTTATTATTTTCTTATCTCAATATGTCAATGAACTTTTATTTACTTCTCTGAGTAAATTCGTGGAGAATAACGGAGTCGAACCGTTGGCCTCCTGCGTGCAAGGCAGGCGCTCTAGCCAGCTGAGCTAATCCCCCGTTTTTTCAGTATGCAGTTAACAGTTTTCAGTTAACAGTTCAAAACGGTTCACTAAAAGTGCAACTCAACCTCTAAAATTTCCTTTTCCTAAGCCAAATAGTAGTCCCGGGCAGACTCGAACTGCCGACCCCTACATTATCAGTGTAGTACTCTAACCAGCTGAGCTACGAGACTCTGTTTTACTTAAGTTTTATCATTTTTTTAAATTAACAGCAAGAGTAATACAATCTTAAATCCAAAACCTTATTTAAGGCATCTTATTTCCCTGACGTGCATCAATGCTAACGGTCAGGGCTCTAGAAAGGAGGTGTTCCAGCCGCACCTTCCGGTACGGCTACCTTGTTACGACTTAGCCCTAGTTACCAGTTTTACCCTAGGCAGCTCCTTGCGGTCACCGACTTCAGGCACCCCCAGCTTCCATGGCTTGACGGGCGGTGTGTACAAGGCCCGGGAACGTATTCACCGGATCATGGCTGATATCCGATTACTAGCGATTCCAGCTTCACGGAGTCGAGTTGCAGACTCCGATCCGAACTGTGACCGGCTTTATAGATTCGCTCCTGGTCGCCCAGTGGCTGCTCTCTGTACCGGCCATTGTAGCACGTGTGTAGCCCAAGGCGTAAGGGCCGTGATGATTTGACGTCATCCCCACCTTCCTCACAGTTTGCACTGGCAGTCTTGTTAGAGTTCCCGACTTGACTCGCTGGCAACTAACAACAGGGGTTGCGCTCGTTATAGGACTTAACCTGACACCTCACGGCACGAGCTGACGACAACCATGCAGCACCTTGTAGACTGTCTTGCGAAAGTTCTGTTTCCAAAACGGTCAGTCTGCATTTAAGCCTTGGTAAGGTTCCTCGCGTATCATCGAATTAAACCACATGCTCCACCGCTTGTGCGGGCCCCCGTCAATTCCTTTGAGTTTCAAACTTGCGTTCGTACTCCCCAGGTGGGATACTTATCACTTTCGCTTAGCCACTGAAGTTGCCCCCAACAGCTAGTATCCATCGTTTACGGCGTGGACTACCAGGGTATCTAATCCTGTTCGCTACCCACGCTTTCGTCCATCAGCGTCAATCCATCAGTAGTAACCTGCCTTCGCAATTGGTATTCCATGTAATCTCTAAGCATTTCACCGCTACACTACATATTCTAGTTACTTCCTGATAATTCAAGTCCTGCAGTATCAATGGCCGTTCCATCGTTGAGCGATGGGCTTTCACCACTGACTTACAGGACCGCCTACGGACCCTTTAAACCCAATGATTCCGGATAACGCTTGGATCCTCCGTATTACCGCGGCTGCTGGCACGGAGTTAGCCGATCCTTATTCTTACGATACCGTCAAGCCTCTACACGTAGAGGTGTTTCTTCTCGTACAAAAGCAGTTTACAATCCATAGGACCGTCATCCTGCACGCGGCATGGCTGGTTCAGGCTTGCGCCCATTGACCAATATTCCTCACTGCTGCCTCCCGTAGGAGTCTGGTCCGTGTCTCAGTACCAGTGTGGGGGATCTCCCTCTCAGGACCCCTACCCATCGTTGCCTTGGTAAGCCGTTACCTTACCAACTAGCTAATGGGACGCATGCTCATCTTTCACCGTTGTGACTTTAATAGTGTGTTGATGCCAACTCACTATACTATGAGGTATTAATCCAAATTTCTCTGGGCTATCCCTCTGTGAAAGGCAGATTGCATACGCGTTACGCACCCGTGCGCCGGTCTCTGCACCCGAAGATGCATACCCCTCGACTTGCATGTGTTAAGCCTGCCGCTAGCGTTCATCCTGAGCCAGGATCAAACTCTTCATCGTATATTTTTATATTATTTATGCGATGCCTTATCTACCGGTTCTTTCCGAATCTTACGATTCTATTACTCTTATTCTTTTCTGTTCTGAAATCTCTTTCAGAACGGCTGTCAATTCAATATGTCTACGAACGTGTATTTCTTTCTATCTCCGCCTGTATCTCAAAGCGGGTGCAAAACTAAAAATTCTTTTTGTTTCCTGCAAGGAAAATTTGAAAATTTTTGAAACTTTTTTTTCGTTTCATTTCTTCAGCATTCCCTTCCAATCTTTCAGTGAACTTCCCGTATTTGCGGGGTGCAAATGTAAAACGCTTTTCCCAATCCTGCAAGACTTTTTTAATCTTTTTTTTCGAAAATCTCTTTTCTCTTTCTGATCAGTCTCCTGCCGGTATTGCTGTGAACGTCTTCGCTTCTGCGGGTGCAAAAGTAGAACCTTTTTCCGCTTCTGCAAGCTTTTTATCCGCCTTTTTTTGTTCTTTTTACAATCTTTTTCTTAACTCACTCATAACAGCTGATTTACATGGAAAAGTTTTTTGACGATCTATAAGTTTTTTCTGCTTTCCTTTCGTTTTTATCCATTTTCAGCCTGTTTGTCTATATGTTTTTGAGGAGTTTTCAGCCTTAAAGGCAGTTTCCTGAAGAGAAATCAAAGTCTGAAGTTTTCCTTTCTGACAATTTTAATCTCACAAAGACAATGAGATGCCAATTTTTTCTTCTAAAAACAGGTGTCATAGCCCCGATAGAAGTGGAAATCCTTTTGTGCCGGGGTTCGGCACAAAAGATTGGAACGGATAGCGGGATTAAGCTCCTGAAAAAATCATAATACCTAAATCATACTATTATATATGTACAAAAAAACAAACCCGACAGGTTTTGTAAACCTGTCGGGTTGGGTAGTCTTATATATATAACTATAACATTAACTATTTTTTATTTAACTCTTTTGCTCTTTCCTGCCATTTAGTCGATAAGTCATCATAATCTACTGGGTTAGCCGGTTTTTGATTTGATAATCTTCCTGATTCGAATGCACGAACTAAAATAGTTTCTATTAAATAGTCTTCATTTACATCATAGGGCTTGTACTCTGTTTTCAAACTTATATCAAATAAATTGGCTGTTGTATTTGAGACAAAAGCCTTGAATCCACTTTTTAATGTTTTTATTAATTCATAAGTCGTAATACCTGTTTGACGATGAATCAATTTTACTAGTATCTGACCTTGTTTTCTAGAAAGCTTTTTAAGCCTTTCTTCAAATTCGTTATTTAAGTAATCTTCTACAATTTTGAAATACTTTTTCTTTTCACGACTTGTTTTCAAACGCGCCATTCCATTATTTAATGCGGTCAATCTATCCGAAGCTAATCTCGCATAAGGGTAAACTTTATATACTCTATTTTGAAGAATTTGAAATTGCTTCATTTCTTCAGGATTCATCTTCTCACCTTTTGAAATAATTATCTCTGGCAATTGAATAGTATCATTTAAAATAGAGTCTTGTTCTGTTAATATATAACCCATTTGCTGATTCTCCTTTGGAGCAACTTGAGCCTGACATGAAAAGGAAACTAATAGTATAAATAAAATAAAGGTGGTTAATCTCATTGAATCATAATTTAAATGTAAAATTATATATTTATACACAACTCTGATACCAAATTTCTATTTTAGCAAAAAAATATTTTTATGAGTACAAAATCTATCTTAAAAGATACTTCAATAGCATTCCTGGAAAGCTACCTAAATAACGCCTCTCCTACTGGATACGAAAGTGAAGGGCAAAAACTTTGGATGAATTATTTAAAACCTTATGTTGATACCTTTATAACGGATACTTACGGAACTGCTGTAGGTGTAATCAATCCTGATGCTCCTTATAAAGTCGTTATTGAAGGACATGCTGATGAGATTTCATGGTATGTGAACTATATCACCGAAGACGGTCTTATATATGTAATTAGAAACGGTGGTTCAGATCACCAAATTGCTCCATCTAAAAGAGTCAATATTCACACAAAAAACGGCATTGTTAAAGGGGTTTTTGGATGGCCGGCAATTCATACTCGCTTGCGCGATAAAGAAGAAATTCCTAAATTAAGTAATATTTTTATTGATTTAGGTTGTGAAAACAAGGAACAAGTTGAGGCTTTAGGTGTTCATGTTGGATGTGTGATTACTTATCCTGATGAATTCATGATTCTAAACGAAAACAAATTTGTTTGTCGTGCTATTGATAATAGAATGGGCGGTTTTATGATTGCTGAAGTTGCTCGTTTGTTACATGAAAATAAAAAGAAACTTCCTTTTGGTTTATATATTGTAAACTCTGTTCAGGAAGAAATTGGTCTTCGTGGCGCAGAAATGATTGCGCACAGAATAAAACCAAATGTCGCTATTGTAACAGATGTCTGTCATGACACTACTACTCCAATGATAGACAAAAAAGTAGAAGGTGATCTTAAAATGGGTAAAGGTCCTGTTATTGGTTACTCTCCTGCCATCCAGAATAAACTACGTGATTTAATTGTTGATACTGCTGCTGAGAAGAATATTCCTTTTCAAAGACACGCAACTTCACGTGCTACCGGAACAGATACAGATGCTTTTGCTTACAGCAATGGTGGTGTTCCGTCTGCTTTGATTTCGCTTCCTCTGCGTTATATGCATACAACTGTTGAAATGGTTCATAGAGATGATGTAGAAAACGTTATCAATTTAATTTATGAATCTTTGCTAAAGATTGAAAATAACGAGACTTTCTCTTATTTCAAATAAATCCTATCTTTAATGTAAATCTGACTGAATAGAATTTTTCAGTCAGATTTACTAATTACACACCGAAATGAAAATATTACTGCTCGAAGACGATTTTACTTTATCTAAAGAAATTTCAACATTCTTTACATCAAAGGGTTTCGAGTGTATTCCATATTATGATGGTTCTTTATTGCTTAAAAAATACTTTCCATACGAATATGATTTAATTGTTCTTGATATTAATGTTCCGGGAATAAACGGAATTGAAGTTTGCAAAGGTATTAGGGGAAGCGATAAAAAAACACCTATAATTATGCTGACTGCTTTTAGCGAAATAGAAGATAAATTATCTTCTTTTGACAGCGGTGCAGATGATTATTTGGTAAAACCTTTTCATTTTGACGAATTATATGCCAGAGTGCAATCTCTATTAAGAAGAAAAGATGTTCCTCAAGTAGTCGAAAATAAAATCATCATCAATAATCTGGAAATTCTTGAAGATGAAATGCAGGTTTTCAGATCTGGAGAAGAAATTAAACTTACTCCAAAAGAGTTTAAACTGATTTTAATCTTAGCCCATGCAAAAGGAAAAGTTTTGTCTAAACAATTTATTGCCGAGAAACTTTGGGATTATCATATCGAAACCAATCAAAATACAATTGAAGTTTATATTAATTTTCTAAGAAAAAAAATTGATAAAGATCATGACACTAAATTAATCCGCACAAAAGTTGGTTACGGCTATTATCTAAGCGATCAGGAATGACATTAAAAAATCGAATATCATTGTTAGTCAGTTTACTGTTTACTATCCTTTTTGGATTGGCTTCTACAGTGATATTCATTTTGTATTCTAATTATCGAAAAGAAGAATTTCGCGATCGATTAGAAATTAAGGCTTTATCTAATATAAAACTTTTAGTTAACGTTAAACAAATTGATAATCAGCTTTTAAAAATTATTGATCAAAACTCAATTAATAAATTATATGATGAAAAAACATTGGTTTTCGATTCTAATTTTAAATTGATTTACAGTAGTATTGACGATGCGAAAATTAATTGGTCTATTGATGATTTAAAGTATCTGAAAAAGAATAAAACCTTTTTTAAACAACAGGGAGATTATGAGGTTTATGGCGTTTTTTATGACACCAACGACAAAGATTTCTATGCATTGATTTCTGCAACAGATGATTATGGTAAAAAGAAATTACTGTTTTTACGTTATACTTTAATTATATCCTATATTTTCTTTAGTTGTTTGTGTTGGGTCATTACTTCTTTTACTATAAAAAAAGCAATGAATCCTCTTAATGCCTTTCATCAGAAAATAAAAAAAATCAACGAGAATAATCTTGATACCAGAATTGAATCTAAAAGCAGTAAGGATGAAATTGACTTAATTGCACATGAGTTTAATTTTATGATGGATCGAATTGAGCTTTCGTATCAAAGACAAAAAGAGTTTACTGCACATGCTTCTCACGAATTAAGGACTCCACTTTCAAGAATGACTTCTCAGATCGAAAATGCTATTACTGATCCTGATGCAAAACCTAAGAATAAATCTTTTTTAAACGCTATATTAACTGATGTAAATCATTTAGGCGAATTAATTAATTCTTTATTAATACTTTCCAAAATTGACAATAAAGAAACTGAACATAATGAAGTACAGCGAATAGATGAAATCTTATTTTCTTCGATTGAAAAAATAAATAAGTCTTTTCCAGACTTTGTCATTCTTTTTGAAATGGAGGAAAGCGATGATCTAGATACTGCCTTAGAAATTAAAGGAAACAAAAATCTTTTAGAAATAGCTCTAGGCAATATTCTAAAAAACGCCTGTGTTTACTCTGATAATAAGCAAGCTAAAGTAAAAATAAGTACAGATCATTATCATCTTATAGTATCCGTTTCGAATACCGGAGATACATTAAGCGAAGAAGAACAAAAAAATCTTTTTCAACCCTTTATGCGTGGCAAAAATGCTAAAGGAACCTCAGGTTTTGGACTTGGTTTAAGAATCGTTCAAAGAATTTCAACATTACATAAGGCAAACATAACTTACTCAACGCCAGAAATTAATACGAATTTATTTCAGTTGTTTTTTAATTTATAAATAATTTTAAGCTATTTTTAAGGTAGATTTTAAGGTCTCTTAAAGCCTGTTGATAGCATATTTGTATAATTAAAAATGATACAATGAAAAAGTTATTTGCATTGCTGTTATTTGCACTTCTCAATCAAGCTGCAATAGCTCAGAAATCAGTCACACTTCAGGACTGTGAAAGTCAATTCTTAAAAAAGAATCTTTTTTTACTGGCATCTCAATATAATATAGATGCATCAAAAGCACTGACTATTCAGGCTCGAATTTGGGATAATCCAACTCTTTCAGCTGAATTGAATGCGTATAACCCCGAACGAGATAAATTTTTTGATATCGGAAAAGAAGGTCAGAAAGTTTTTGCCATTGAGCAACTTATTTATCTGGGAGGTAAAAAACGTAACGAAGTAAAATTGGCGCAAACCAATGAAAAACTGGCTGAACTTCAGTTTAATGATTTACTACGTACCTTAAAATTGCAATTGCGCAAAAGCTTTTACACTGTATACTACAACACTAAGAATCTTGAAAATACAGATAAGCAATTAGTTCATATTGAAAACTTAATTAATTCTTATTCTATTCAGGCTCAAAAAGGAAATATTCCTTTAAAAGATGTTGTTCGTTTACAATCATTATATCTGAATTTCAAAAATGAAAGATTAGAAGTAATCAACAACAACATAGAGGAGCAAGCGAATTTAAAATTGCTTTTAAATGAAACTGAAAATGTAATTCCTGTTGTAAGCAAAGACGATTCTAATAAATATTTAAAAGTAATTGACTTTGATCTTAAAAGCTTTGAAGAGCAGGCTATTGCAAATCGTCCAGATTATTTAGCGAAACAAAAAGAAATTGATGCTAATGAGTTGAATGTAAAACTGCAAAAATCACTTTCAATTCCAGATATTACTCTTGGTGCAAATTATGACCAGCGAAGCGGTGCTTTTAATAATGAAGCGAATCTGACTGTTGGTATTCCTTTACCACTTTGGAATCAGAATAAAGGAAACATTAAGTATGCAAAAACAGTTTTGGAGCAATCTAAAATTGAGAAACAAAACTTTGAACTACAGCTAAAAACAGAAATCACTTCGGCTTGGACGAAATGGGATGAATCTCGTCAAAATTATGTTGTTATTAAACCAACTGTAAATGCAGACTTTGAAGCTGTTTACAATGGTATGCTTACCAATTTTCAGAAACGAAATGTAAGTCTTTTAGAATTTACTGACTTTATGGAAAGCTACAATCAAGCAATAATTCAGTTAAACGAATTGAAGAAAAAAGTTGTAATAGCAGGTGAAGAATTAAATAGTACCATCAACAAAGATTTATTTTAAAAAGACATAAAAATGAAACATACATTATTCATAGGAATCGCAATTATAAGTCTATCTCTAGCAAGCTGCAAAAAAGAAATAGAAAATCCAGAAACAAATACTTCTTTTGTTTTAAGTGATGCTATGCTAAAAACTACAACTACAGCCGATGCTCAGACACAACCGTTAAAAAATGAGCTTAGTTTTTACGGAAAAATTACTGCTGATAATAATAAAATGATTGACGTTTATCCTTTAGTTGGAGGAAATGTGATGAAAGTAAACGTAGAACTTGGCGATTACGTTAAGAAAGGACAAGTTCTCGCTACTATAAAAAGTACCGATGTAGCGGATTTTGAAAAGCAGTCAATTGATGCTAAAAGTGATTTATTAGTTGCCAAAAACAATTTAAAAGTAGCTCAAGAATTGTTTGATGGAAAATTGAATTCTGAAAGTGATGTGCTTCAAGCAAAATCTGAAGTCAATAAAGCACAGTCACAATTAAGCAAAATTCAGGAGACTTATAAGATCTACAATATTAAAGCAGGGTCTATTTATGAAGTAACTGCTCCAATCAGCGGTTTTATCATTCAAAAAAGTATTAATCAGGATATGCTTTTGCGTAACGACCGTTCTGAAAATATTTTTGATATTGCAGAAATCAGCGAGGTATGGGCAATGGCAAATATCAATGAAATAGATATTAATAAAGTAAAATTAGGAACAAGTGCTTCTGTTACAACCTTAAGTTATCCGGATAAAACGTTTCACGGAAAAGTAGACAAGATCTACAATGTTATTGATCCCGAAACTAAAGCAATGCAGGCCAGAATCAAATTAAACAATCCTGACTATATGCTTAAACCAGATATGAATGCTAATATCAAATTGTCTTTCAATGAAAATCAATCTATGATAGCTGTACCTAGTAAAGCGATTGTATTTGATAAAAGCAAAAACTTTGTCGTGGTATTTAAAGACCGTAATAATATAGAAACAAGACAAGTTGAAGTGTACAGAGTTGTTGGAGATACTACTTATCTTTCAAGTGGTTTGAAAGAAAATGAAAAAGTAATCACAAACAATCAGCTATTTATTTATGGTGCTTTAAACAACTAAGACATGAACAAATTCATAAAAAATATTATTGCTTTTTCTTTAAAGAATAAAGCATTTACCTTCTTTTGGGTTGGATTATTGGCTGTTGCTGGATTTATCTCTTTCAAAAACATGCCTATCGATGCTTTCCCTGATGTTACCAATACACAGATTATAATTATTACGCAGTGGAATGGAAAAAGTGCTGAGGAAGTAGAACGTTTTGTAACGTCACCTATTGAAATCTCAATGAACTCCGTTCAGAAAAAAACAAGTGTTCGAAGTATTACCATGTTTGGATTATCGGTTATCAAAATCATTTTTGATGATGGTGTAGACGATACTTTTGCTCGTTTCCAAGTCAATAATTTACTAAAAAATGTTTCGCTTCCTGATGATGTAGAACCAGACGTTCAACCGCCTTATGGCCCAACGGGTGAAATCTTCAGATATATTGTAAAAAGCGACAGCAGAGATAGTCGTGAATTATTGACTTACCAAAACTGGGTAATTGATAAACAGCTTCGTTCTCTTCCTGGAGTAGCCGACTTAAATGTTTTTGGAGGTCAAACCAAAACGTATGAAGTTGGTGTTGATCCAATCAAATTGGCCAAATATAACATTACGCCTTTACAAGTTTACAATGCTGTTAATGCAGGAAACTTAAACGTTGGTGGTGATGTAATCGAGAAAAATGGACAAGCTTTTGTAGTTCGTGGTGTTGGATTATTAAAATCAAAAGAAGACATCGGAAATATTATTGTTGATGACGCAGCAGGAAACCCTATTTTAGTCAAAAATCTGGCTGACGTTTACGAAAGTTCGATGCCAAGAGTGGGACAAACTGGTATTGGAAATAATGACGATGCTGTAGAAGGAATTGTAGTAATGCGAAAAGGCGAGAATCCACAGGAAACACTTGCCTTGATAAAAGCAAAAATCAAAGACCTAAATGATAATGTTCTTCCTAAAGACATTAAAATAGAGACTTTTTATGATCGTGATAATTTAATGAATTTCACAACCGAAACCGTAATGCATAACTTATTTGAAGGTATTATTCTGGTTACTGTTGTCGTATTCCTTTTCATGGCCGACTGGCGAACTACTTTTACCGTTTCTATTGTAATTCCGCTCTCGCTTTTATTTGCATTCTTATGTTTGAAAATGATGGGAATGAGCGCCAACTTATTAAGTTTAGGTGCGGTCGATTTCGGGATTATTATTGATGGTGCTGTGGTAATGGTCGAAGGATTATTTGTAGTTCTCGATCATCGAGCGCATCAGTTAGGAATGGATAAGTTCAATAAAATTGCAAAAGGAAGCTTAATCAAGAAAACGGGAACAGAAATGGGTAAAGCTATTTTCTTTTCAAAATTGATTATCATTACAGCTTTACTTCCAATTTTCTCGTTTCAGAAAGTAGAAGGAAAAATGTTCTCTCCCCTTGCCTTTACATTAGGTTTTGCCTTATTAGGAGCATTAATTTTCACTCTGACTTTGGTTCCTGTTCTGTCGCATATATTATTAAACAAAAATGTAAAAGAAAAACATAACCCGTTTGTGAACTTTTGGGACAGAATTGTTTCTAAAGGTTTTGCCTGGACATTTAAACACAAAGTACAAACCTTAATTGCATCAATTGGATTATTGGCAGCGGTTTTCTTTTCTGCTGGTTTCTTAGGAACTGAATTTTTACCACAATTAAATGAAGGTGCCTTATGGGTTACAGCAGAATTGCCAATGAGTACTTCATTGCCTGAAAGTGTTAAAACGGCGGCAATGATTAGAAAAGACCTTGAAAGTTTTCCAGAAGTTAAAAATGTTTTATCACAAACTGGGCGAAGCAATGACGGAACGGATCCAAATGGATTTGGGTTTATCCAGCTTCAAGTTGATTTAAAACCAAAAGCCGACTGGAAACGTAAAATTTCTATGGATGATCTGATTAATGAAATGGATAATAAATTAAAAGTTCATCAAGGAATTACCTATAATTATTCGCAGCCTGTAATTGACAACGTTGCTGAGTCTGTTGCTGGATTTAAGGCTTCTAATGCAGTAAAAATTTATGGAGATGATTTAAACAAACTAGATCAGCTTGCTAACGAAGTTCTAGCTCAAATTAAGGATATTCCTGGAATTAAAGATGCTGGAATTCTAAGAAATGTTGGACAGCCAGAAATTAGTGTAATCCTTGACCGAGAAAAAATGGCGGCTTATGGAGTAACATTAAGTGATGCACAAGCTGTTTTAGAATTAGCATTTGGAGGAAAAACTGCTACTGAAAAATATGAAGACGAAAAGAAATTTGATGTTCGTGTTCGTTTTTCAAAAGAATATAGAAAAGATGAAAAAGATTTAGAAGAAATTAAAGTTCCGACAATAAGCGGCATCAAAATTCCTCTAAAAGAAATCTGCGACATTAAAACCATTACTGGTCCGGCATTTATTTACAGAGATAATACCAAACGTTTCATTGGTGTAAAATTCTCTGTACGCGATCGAGATTTGGGAAGTACAATTGCAGAAGCACAGTCAAAAGTGAATAAATTAAAACTTCCTGCAGGTTATACTACAGGATGGACAGGAGAATTCGAAAATCAAGTTCGTGCGAGTGCTCGTTTGGCTCAAGTTGTGCCAATCAGTTTAATTGGAATTTTTGTACTGTTATTTATCTTGTTTGGAAACTTCAAAGATTCTCTACTTGTTTTAGCAAATGTACCTTTCGCAATTATAGGAGGAATTATTGCACTCCATATTACAGGAATGAATTTTGGAATCTCAGCTGGAGTTGGGTTTATTGCTCTTTTAGGAATTTGTATTCAGAATGGAGTAATCCTAATATCAGAGTTTCATCATAATTTAAAAGCAAAATTCACACTCGAAGAGTCTATTTTTATGGGAGTTAAAGCTCGAACAAGAGCAGTAGTCATGACTGCATTGATGGCTTCAATAGGATTATTGCCAGCTGCAATTTCGACAGGAATTGGTTCTGAATCCCAAAAACCTCTAGCAATTGTAATTATCGGCGGACTTATGACGGCAACCGTTTTGACCTTATTGGTATTCCCTATTTTGTTCTGGGTATTTAACAGAAAAAAACATGTACCAATTGAATAATAATTTTTAATAGTTTTTAGTTTAAATCAATTTGTTGGATTTAAAAAGAGAAAAGCATCATTCATTGTAATGGTGCTTTTTTTGTTTTAAAAATAAAAACAAAAAAAAATGACCTTTTGCTCAGAAAGGTCATTTTATCTACTTAACTCAAAACTTATTGTACTGTTATTCTATTTATTTTAAATCTTTCAAAAGAGCTATTGCTTCTGAAGCATTTGATAATTCAGCATATTTTAATGCAGTATAACCTTTATCATTTTTTCTTTCAGGACGTGCACCATTTGCTAATAAAACTTTGATAATTTCATGTTTGTTGTAACGGGCGGCTGTCATTAAAGGAGTTAAATCTTCAGAGATTAGATTTACATCTGCTCCATACTCGATAAATTTCTTAACAGTTTCCAAATCCCCTTTACTAATAGCAACGTTTAAAGGATTTGATGTGTAACCTGTACGTTCGATTGGATTTTTCAAAGTTGAAACTCCATTTGAAGCCATTGCAACATTTCCAAATGTAACTAAGGCAAGTCCTAAATAAATAACTGATTTTTTCATAATGATTAATTGTTTGTTAAATTGATTGATGATGATTTTTAATTTCTATGTAAAAGTAACTTATTAATTTGTATTATGCATAACAAAGTACTATGTTTTAACTAATTCTTAACATCTACTTAATAAATACACAATTTAGAGACTAGAACGTTACCATTTTCATGATTTCAATATAATAGACGCAGGAAAATATAAAATGTTACAATAAATGACAGAAAAAAGTGAAATTATTTTTAAAGCCATCTAAAACTGAATGTAAAATACATATCAGAATTATTTAACTTTACAATTAACTAACTGAAAATAAGCAGAATCAACCTTAAAAAAATCGACCATGATTATTATCAAAAGAATACTTATCATATTAATTTTGATTATTTCAATTGTATTAATTACAGCTCATTTTATGCCGAAAGAATATGCTGTAGAACGAGAAATTGTAATAAACAAACCTACAGACAGCGTTTTCAATTATGTAAAATCACTTAAGAATCAAAATCAATTTAGTGTTTGGGCTAATATGGATCCCAAAATGAAAGTAAGTTATAAAGGAGTTGATGGCTCCGTTGGTTCAATATCTTCTTGGCAAAGTAATGTAAAAGAAGTAGGTGTTGGCGAGCAGGAAATCACTAAAATAACCAAAAACAGGCGTATCGATTTTGCTCTCCGATTTAAAAAACCAATGGAAGATACTGCTGTTGCATTCATGTCTACTGAACCTGCGTCAGGAAATCAGACAAAAGTTAAATGGGGAATCAGCGGTGTAATTCCATATCCCACAAACATTATGCTTCCTATGTTAAAAATGGATCAAATGATTGGTAATGATTTACAGAGAGGTCTTGAAAACTTAAAAGATAAAATGGAATAAATTTTAAATAATTAAAAAAGAAAAGCACCATTTGATTGAAAATGATGCTTTTCTATAAATACAAAACGAATTTACTTCAAATCTTTTAAAATAGCTGCAGAGCCTTCCGCATTTGCGTATTTCGCATAATCCAAAGCTCTAAATCCGTGATCATTTTCGATGTAAGGATTTGCTCCATTAGCCAATAAAACTTTTACGATTTCGACATGATTGTAGCGAGCTGCCAGCATTAAAGGCGTCATGTTTCTTATAATTTTATTGACATTTGTTCCATATTCAATAATTTTTTTTACACCTTCGAGATCTCCTTTACATACAGCTTTGTGTAAAGCAGATGATGAATTGCTAGAAGTTTCGATTTGATTTTTAATTGCTGGCTTTTGATTAGAAGCCATTGCAAAATTTGTAAATACGACCAAAGCCGTTCCTAAAATAATTACCGTTTTTTTCATGATTGATTGTTTTTTTAATTGATTGATGATTGTGATGATTTATTATAAGACGTATGTAATCGATAAAACGTTGCATTAAAATGAAAAAAAAAACAAAAATTAACTAAATCACTAATAATCAATAATCAATAAAAAAGCGCGATTCAAATAATTGAAGCGCGCTTGTTATCTTAATTAAACTCATATTATTTCAAACTAAGCTTTTTAGTATATAGATTTTTCAAATCTTTTTCAAATAAAGTGAAAGGATCTTCATAGAATTTTACAAAATCTTTTTCACTAACCTGTCCAGGAAAAGGGGCATAATAATGTGTTGGACTTGTTATGTCATTTCTCCATACTAAAACGTAAGCCAATTGAAGATTGTCTGATTTTAATGTTTTCAACAAAACTTCTGTCCACCATTTTTCATTCGGAATAGACTCTAAGCCTGTTTCTGTAAAAGCAGCTAACTTTTTCTTTTTAATAGCTAAATCGGAGAAAATCTTGAGCTTTTTCAAACCTGCTTCTAAATCATATTTACCATCACGTCCAAAATCTCCATAGTCATCCATACCAAGCATATCAACATAATTATCACCTGGATAACGTTCCAAATATTCTGATTCTGAATTAAATTGATTATCTGGAGAGAAAGCATAAATAAAATTATGTACTCCCAAAATATCTCTCAAATACGAAACCGTAAACTGCCAGACTGCAATAAAATCTTCTTTAGAAGTATGTGATTTTCCCCACCAAAACCAGTCACCATCAAACTCATGATAAGGCCTGAAAATCATTGGAGCAAGCGTTCCATTTTTTGCTTTGACAGAATGTGCAAAATCAGCGATTCTTTTTAAAATTTCTTTGTACTTTTCGTGATGAGAGCCACCTGGTTTTATCAAAGCCATAGAGGCAGTTGAAATTCCATCTTTCCAGTAAAAACCGCCCTCAGAAGCTGGATTATTAAAATGCCATGAAACTGTAGTTACTCCTCCTCTTTCATAAGTGTTGATTACATTTTTTCTTAATATTTCCTTTGTCTTTTGAAATTGCTCATCAGAACGTCCTGAAAAATCACTGAAATCGATTCCAACAACTGCAGGATGTGATCCCGTCACCGATTTTACATCAGAACGATTTGGTTCGTTACTCCATCCATGTCCATACTCCAAAGCATGCTGATGCCCAAAAAGGATATGTTTTTTGGAAATTGTTTTTAAATTTCGATAAAGGTTTTTAGTTTCTTTTGTTGCCTTTTTATCAAGCTGGGCAAAAAGAAAATGCCCTGCTGTAAGACATACAAATAGAAGGGCATTTTTATTCGTTATAAATTTCATGGTTTAAATAGTTAGATTTAAACCCGAAAATTACTATTTAGAAGAAAGGTAATCTAATACGTTTTTATCAATACGTTGATTGATATTGTCAAAAAAAAATATCAATAAATTGGAACTACTTCATTGTTTAAAATCTTGCCTTTAAATGAAATGGTGTCTCCCTTATTAAAAAGAATTTCCCTTAGATGATAATTTTCAATATAAAGATCACAATTTTTTGGTGTATTATTTGGATCAAATCTTGAAAAATAAAAACAATTAATCATATCATATTCATCTCTAAATGAACAAAATACTTTCAGATTTTCTAAATATTCTTTCTCTTGTTTTTTTGTTATTTTTTTCTCTTCTCTATAATGCTCATGTCCTTTCAGAAAAATAAGTTTATCTAAATCATTATTATTTGAGAAATCCTCCCCAAAAAAACCTACCCCCTTTTTTTCTTTATCGTAGTTGAGATCAGTTAAAATAATTTTTTTTGAATTAAGAACGTATTCTTTTCCGTTTATTAACAATCGTACTTTCTGTCTGCTATATAAAGTACTTTTTGTCGCATATTCTGTAGTATAATATCTTCTATCAGAAATATCACGTTTACCTCTTCTGCTTCTATAATGCAAAGTTGTAATCCCAAAATTCACAAAACAAACTCCAACATTTTTTTTGGAAAAAGGCGTTTCAACATTATTTGTATCTAGGATTACAGCCTTTATGACGGGTAGGTTTTCAAATCTAACTTCTTCAACTTTTCTTATTGAATCCCTTTTATTTTGTTCTCCACCTTCTTTTAAGGCAAACTTAAACATGGCAATACCTGTCGAACACATCATTACAAAAAACAAAATAAATGCGACAAGAATAATGATGCAACCTTTTTTCTTAGTAAGCATCATTAGATACTTTTCAGATAATCTAATACATTTTTTTCAATACGTTGATCAATATTGTCTATATCTGCTTTTACAAATTTTTCTCCTAAAATATTCTCATATAATTCGATATATCTTTCAGAAACAGACTCAATATATTCGTCTGTCATATTAGGAATTTGTTGTCCCTCTTGTCCTTGGAAACCATTTTCGATCAACCAGCGGCGAACAAACTCCTTTGATAATTGTTTTTGCTCTTCTCCTTTTTCTTGTCTTTCAGCATATCCTTCCGCATAAAAATAACGAGAAGAATCTGGTGTGTGAATTTCGTCAATTAAAACAATAACACCATCTTTTGTTTTTCCGAATTCATATTTCGTATCCACTAAAATTAAACCTCTTTCAGCCGCAATTTCAGTTCCTCTTTGAAATAAAGCACGAGTATATTTTTCTAAAACTAAATAATCTTCTTCAGAAACAATTCCTTTAGCTAAAATGTCTTCACGAGAAATATCTTCATCATGAGAACCGTTATCAGCCTTTGTAGTTGGCGTAATAATTGGTTCTGGAAATTTATCATTTTCTTTTAAACCTTCAGCCATAGCAACACCGCAGATTTGTTTTCTTCCTGCAGCATATTCACGTGCTGCATGTCCTGACAAATAACCACGAATTACCATTTCTACTTTAAAAGGCTCACATAAGTGTCCAACCGCAACGTTTGGATCTGGAGTTGCAATCAACCAATTCGGAACAATATCCTGAGTCAATTCCATAAATTTAGTCGCAATCTGATTTAAGATTTGTCCTTTATATGGAATTCCTTTTGGTAAAACTACATCAAAAGCAGAAAGTCTGTCGGTTGCTACCATTACCAAAAGTTCGTCGTTGATATTATAAACTTCTCTAACTTTTCCGCGGTAAACCGATTTCTGATTCGGAAAATTAAAATTTGTAGTTGTGATTGTATTACTCATTATTTTGTTGTGTTGTTTTTAATGAATGCAAATTTAGATTATTTGTCACGAAAATGAAATTTTAATTTATAGTTTTAAATTGTAGTTTTCCTAAAACAAAAAAACTTTGTCAAAGTTTAAAACTTTGACAAAGTTCTATTCAGAATATTATTTCAAAAGCGTCGAATTAAATAAATTTAAAATTCTGCTGTATTCATCTATCCAAGAGTATGTTTCTTTGAAACCATGAGATTCAACCGGAAACGATGCCAAAGTCCAATTCTTTTTTTGCAGCTCGATAAAACGCTGTGACAAACGCACAATATCTTTATATTCAACATTGTCGTCAACCATTCCGTGCAGCATTACAAGGTTTCCTTTTAAATTATCAGCAAAATAAATAGGCGAACTTTTTTTGTATGCTTCGGGATCAGTTTCAGGGAAATTTAAAATGTTTCCTGTATATCCATGATTATAATGTGCCCAATCTGTTACCGAACGCAAAGCTGCACCCGACTTAAATTCGCCTGGAGTTGTCAGCATTCCCATCAAAGTAATAAAACCTCCATATGATCCTCCATAAATTCCTATTCTATTGGCATCAATTCCATATTTTTCTACCAAATATTTTTTACCATCAAGATGATCAGATAAATCTTTTCCTCCCATAAAACGATAAATTCCCGTTCTAAAATCACGTCCATAACCATCGCTTCCTCTATAATCAATGTCTAAAACTGTATATCCTAAATCGGTCAGCAAATTATGAAACATGTATTCTCTGTAGTAATTGCTCCAGAAATTATGTGCGTTTTGAAGATAACCAGCACCATGCACAAAAATTACTGCCGCTTTATTGGCATTTTCAGACTTTGGCGCGTACAATCTTGCATTTACAGGAGTTCCATCCTGTGCTTTAAATGTAATGACTTCTGGTTCTCTCCATTTGTATTTTTTGAAATCTTCTGAAACTGAAGAAGAAATCTGCTGTAAAACTGCGTCCTTTTTATTGTCTGAAACATAAAAATCCCAAGGAATATTTTTATAGGAATAACGGACTAAAAGTGATTTCTCATCAGGCGACAAAACTACTTCATGTGCCCCATTTTTAGTTAAAATTGGCTGTAAAATTCCATCAGCCAATGCAAGCTTATAAAACTCTCTATTTCCAGGATGAGTAGTATTTGTTGTTAAGTAAAATGTATTTTTAGCTTTTGCTAAAATCAAATCACGAACTTCCCAATTTCCTTTAGTGAGCTGTGTTTTCTTTTTAGTTTTTAGATTTAAAGTGTACAAATGTGAATAACCTGTCTCCTCTGACTGAAAATAAATAGTTTCATTATCAGCTAAAAAACCTAAATTTCCAGAAGAAAACGAATAAGAAGGAATTCCTGGGCCACCAATCCAAGCATCATCATGCTGATATTCGATTTCTTCAAAAGTACCTTTATCTAAATTTAAATTTACCAGCCATCTGTCTTTATTATCTTGACTTCTGATCTCTACTATTGCCAGCGTTCCATTCTCATTATAAATCGGTGCTTGAGGAATTACTAACTTATCTTCTTTGGCTTTATTTTTTAAATTATCATATAATTCAAAATATTTAGGAGTATCCTGAATATGACTTAAAGTTGAAAAATTCACATAATAAACAGAATCTTTAGCTACAGAATAGATCCCGAATTTAGTCTTTACGAAATTCTTTATCGAAACTTTTTCTTTTGTTTCTGGGCTCTGATTATAACCATCTGCCGTTATAAAAACTTCCATTTTTTCCCTCTTAATTTCTGGTTCTTCAACCAAAATAAAAGTAGCATAATTTCCATTTGGATTTACCTGAACTCCTGCAAACTGATCATTTCCATAAAAATACTGCTTTGCAAAATCAGATTTGACAGCTTTACTTTTATCAAGATTCCATTGTTTTTTTGCTTCTTTATCTCTTATAAACTGGAATAATTCTTTTTGCTGTACAGCTAAAAAAGATTCAGCATCTGGTTTTACATCCTTTTTAATTCCTTTACTGAAATTAGTAATTTGTAAAATTGTACCTGCTTTGGTATCGTATTTAAAAATATTATCATTTTGCTCATAAAACAATACTCCAGCTTGAGTACCTAACTGTAAATTAGATATTCCCGAAGATTGCTGAATTAACTTTTTTGCTGTTTTAGATTGGATCGAATACGAAAATAAACTTCCGTTGTCCAAATAATAAACCAAATCTGACCCTGGTTTTGTTTTAAAATCCTGCTGCGAAAAAACAGCTTCTTTTGGAGATACAATTTCTGGTTTTGACATTCCTTTTTGCCAGAAATAGGTACTTGAGCCTAGTTCATCTTTTGGGTTCCATTCAAAATAGACCTTTTTACCATCTAAAGACCAGCGTCCGTTTGTGGGTTGATTTCCAATAAAAGATTCCCCTTTCATTATTTCTTCTAACTTCAATTCTTGTGCATTTCCTAAAACTGAAAGAAATAAAAAGACGGCGGTAAAAATGTTCTTTGTCATACTGAATGTTTTTTTGAGAAAACAAAAATACACTCTGAAAACTTCTAAAAAAATGTTTTGGCATTTTCTCTGAGAAAATGTTTACATAAATACATATTGAACAAAAAATCCTTGAAGAAATATCTCCAAGGATTCTATTTTTTGTAGAAAATCAAATATTGAGAGAGTTCTTAAATCTCTAACTTTTTTTGATTTAATGTTAGTTAGGTGCTAGTTCTTTATCTAAAATTTTAGATGCAATATATCTTGCTACACCATCTTCAGCATTAGTTTTAATTACTTCTAAATCAGGCAAAGCATCTTTTAAGATTGAAGGAGCATTGCCCATAATTAATCCTCTCCCAGTTGCTGACAACATTTGTAAATCATTAAAACCATCTCCAAACGAAACTGCTTGATCCATGCTGAATCCTTCTTTTTCTAAAACTTTTGCAATTGCTACTGCTTTATCCACAGACTTATCCATAAATTCCAAGCAAGTTGGTAAGCTAAAAGCATGATGCAAATGCTCTGAAGAATTGGCTAAAACTGCATCTCTCACTTTCAACAATTTTTCGTGATTATCGCATGAAAAGAAGATTTTAATTGCCTTGAAGTCTTCAATAGTTTTATAATCTACTAATTCTGGACGGTATTTTAATTCAGCTTGAAACGAATTTAATCTTTCGTTCCATTTATTCGTCTGCCAAACATTTTCTTTAAATAAGACAACCGTAACATCTGGATCGATTTCAATATTCAAAGCCGCTTTAACCACATCGCTGTCTAAATTAAAAGCAAAAAGTTCTTCTTTGTTTGGCGAATGAATTCTTCCTCCGTTAGAACTTACCAA
This sequence comes from Flavobacterium panacagri, assembly GCF_030378165.1. NCBI lineage: Bacteria > Pseudomonadati > Bacteroidota > Flavobacteriia > Flavobacteriales > Flavobacteriaceae > Flavobacterium > Flavobacterium panacagri. The sequence continues at coordinate 3,830,797 of NZ_CP119766.1, read as the reverse complement.
ATAAACTGGCACTTCAAGTGTTTCGATAATGGCCATTGCATCAAGATGATGACGCCCTGTAGCTACAACAATCAAATAACCTTGATTATGAAGCTCTTGAAAAATTGATTTAGTATAATCTGAAATTCTGTGTTGTGGGTTGAGTAAAGTTCCGTCAAGGTCACTTACTACAACTTTTATATTTTTAAGTTTTGTCATATTTAATTATCAAATTCGATGATAGGCAAATTTAAGGTTTTAAGCTGGGTTAGACAAAGTTTAGCGGCCTTGAAAGCTGAAATTGAGGGAAGTTTATTATTTATTTAACTATTTCGTTAAAATCTAATTTTTAAAATCAAACCCATCCTTCCAATCAACAATTTCTTTTGGATGATTGTAATCATTTGGGTAATTCTCTTTTACAAATTCAAATTGTTCTTTAGTCAATAATACAATCTTGCCGTCATTTCCTGAACTAATCGGATAAAATTGCTCATCACTTCCTTGTATTTTAAGCTGATCATTGAGCATTTCAATGAAATTCAAATACGCTATCGTCCAATCATAATTTCCAAAATCATTATCGAAAGCAATATATTCTTTTCCGTTTAATTTTATCTTATGAAGTAAATGTTTATCCGATTGAGATTCAAATTCATCAGAAATCAAAAGTTTCAAATTTAATTTATCAAATGATTTTTTTACAATTTCTAAATATTCTGTCAATCCTCCACCTTCAAACAAAGTTTCTGAATCAATAACATAAAACCTATTATCAGTAAAACTTAAATCGTCTCTCATATAACCTTCAAAAAAGCTTAATTCATTATAAGATTTCTCAAAATCTTCTTTTGAAATTTTTAAATCTTTTTTGTCTGTGAGATTGAAAAAATTTAATCTATTTAGTTTCGAAACAATTTCTTTTCCTGATAATTTCTTTATGTAATTATCTGATTTTCCCTTTTCATTTTTTTGAGCATAAATCCTAAAAGCAAAGAAAAACAGAAAACCTATTACAAATATCATTTTACTTTCCATTCTTAAATCGACTAATTATTTCTTCAATTATAATAAAAAAAATATTCGTTTCGCACTTTTCAAAAGAAAACATACAAAACGAATATTACTAAATGTTAAAACACAATTCACGATTTACATTTAACATTTCATTAAAATTTTATAATTAATCGTGATTCTCAATTTGTTTATAAGCGTCAATTACCTTTTTAACCAATCTGTGGCGGACGATATCTTTATCATCCAGATAAATAATTCCGATGCCTTCAATGTCTTTCAGTACCAAAATAGCTTCTTTAAGACCAGAAATAGTTCTTCTTGGTAAATCGACCTGTCCAGGATCACCCGTAATCATAAATTTGGCGTTTTTTCCCATACGAGTTAAAAACATTTTCATTTGTGAATGGGTGGTGTTTTGTGCTTCATCAAGGATTACGAAGGCGTTATCAAGCGTTCGTCCACGCATAAACGCCAGAGGAGCAATTTGAATAATTCCTTTTAAGATGTAATCTTCGAGTTTTTCGTTTGGAAGCATGTCACGCAGCGCATCGTAAAGTGGCTGCATGTAAGGATCCAATTTTTCCTTCATGTCCCCAGGAAGAAATCCAAGGTTTTCTCCAGCTTCAACAGCAGGACGTGTCAGGATGATCCTTTTTACTTCTTTATCTTTTAACATTTTAACCGCCATAGCGACACCGGTATATGTTTTTCCGGTTCCAGCAGGACCAATCGCAAAGACCATATCATTTTTCTTAATGGTATCAACAAGCAATTGCTGATTTGGCGTCATCGCTTTGATAATCTTACCGCCAACACCATGAACTAAGATTTTGTCATGATCGTATGTTCTTTTCTCTTCTTGGCCATCACTCATAATAACACGTTCAATTACATTGTCGTCGATATTATTATAACGAGTAAAATGAAGCATTAATCTCTGAAATCTTTTTTCGAATTCGTCTAAAACTTCTTTTTCGCCAAATGCTTTTAAAGTTGTCCCTCGCGCTACGATTTTAAGCTTTGGGTAATACTTTTTAATGATTTCTAAATGGCTGTCCTGCGCACCCCAAAACTCTTTTGGAGCAATATCTACTAGCTCGATTATTCTTTCGTTCAAATGAAGTTCTTTTTAAATTAAATAATTCAGTTATTATTTTTAAGAGTTGTCGGGTTCTTTTTTTACAAGTAATAGTTTCCAGTTTTAACCAAACGAAAAACTTATACTTGTGTTACAGCAACTTAATTTTTAAAACACAATTTGTCTTTTCTTTCTTTCAATTTGTGTTTACTATTATTAGCTTTGCATTTCTCAAATTTAATGAAAATAAGATTTAAATACTATCAATAGTTATAAACAAAAATATGTCAATAATTACCCTAACTACAGACTACGGCTTAAAAGATCACTTTGTGGGGTCGCTGAAGGGTAAAATACTTTCTGAAAATCCAGAGGTTCAAATCATTGACATTTCTCATGACATTGACCCCTTTAATACTGCTGAGGCAAGTTATATTATTGGAGCTTCTTATTTAAGCTTTCCAAAAGGAACTGTACATCTTATTGGTGTCGATATTGAACGCAATAAAGAAAACCAGCATATCGCCATGCAATGGAACGATCACTATTTTATTTGTGCTGATAATGGGATTTTAAGTATGCTGACGCAGAAAATCGTTCCGCAAAAAATTGTGGCTATCAATATTCACGATCGTTTTCCAATCGAGTCTACAGATTTGGATATTTTTATTCAGGTTGCTTCTCATTTATCCAAAGGCGGATTATTGAATGTCATTGGAAAGGAAATTACTTCAATAAAAGAAGCTACAGAACTACAACCTGTTGTAGCAGATGACGGAAATTCTGTAAAAGGCAATATCATTTACATCGACCATTTTGGAAATGTTGTCACTAATATTTCTAAAAAACAATTCTTAGAAATTTCACGCGGTCGTCCGTATGAAATTGTCATGAAACCAAAAAGCATCAAGACAATTTTGCCCAATTATTCGGCTATTGCAACTTCAGACAAATATCCGATTAAGACTTATGAAGGAGAAAAACTGGCTATTTTTAATGAAGCTGGTTTTTTGGAAATTGCCATTTTTAGAAGTAATCCTTCTAAAGTAGGTTCTGCGAATAGTTTACTTGGACTGAATTATCGTGATGTTATAACGATTAAATTCTCCTAAACTAATTCTTAGATTTTAGATTTTTAGCTCGCAGATTTCGCCGATTAAGCAGATTTATATTTTTTTCATCGTAAATATAGCCCGTGGTTTCAACCACGGGCTATATTTGAAAATATTGTGAAAATGGAATTTAAAGATAGGCATTTATAATATTTCATTTTTTGCTTAAAACAACAATCAAATTTGGTATTTTTGCGAACCTGTAAGACTTTAGACAATCAAAAAATCTAAAATCAACAGTCTAAAATCTAAAATAATAAGATGTTTGTCCGAATAGTAAAAATGAGTTTTCACGAAGAAAAAATCCCTGATTTTCTAGAGAATTTTAAATCTGTAAAAGATAAAATACGAAATACAGCAGGAAATCGTTTTTTAGAATTGTATCAGGATAAAAATGATAAATGCATCTTTTTTACTTACAGTTATTGGGAAACCGAAGAAGATTTGGAAAATTACAGAAATTCTGAGCTTTTTAATACTGTTTGGGATTTTACAAAGAAATTATTCAATGCTAAACCAGAAGCTTGGAGTGTGGATAAACTGGTGACCTTAAATTAAACCGATTTAACCGCAAAGAACGCAAGTTTTTTTCGAAGAAGTTTTATAAAAACGCTAAGTTCGCAAAGCTTTGGAAAAAAACTTTGCGAACATTGCGCAAAACTTTGCGTTCTTTGCGGTTAGAAAAAACTTGAAACAAAATAGAATAATTTATGAAGTATTTTTTCTTAACACTTTTATTAGTTACTCTTAGCAGTTGTGCACAAAATAAACGTTTAATTTTAGGAATGGAATATGCAAAAGAAGAATTAAAAATTGCTTTATCTAAAAAAACACAGCATAATGTTATTAATAATAAAGAAATAATTATAAAAGACAGTAATACTGCTACCAAAATCGCAGAACCAATTTTATATGATATTTACGGAAAAGAAAATATAGAAAAACAAAGACCATATGAAATTTATCTCTTAGAAAATTATTGGGTTATATCTGGAACTTTACCTGAAAATTATTTAGGCGGAACGTTTCTAATAATTATTGATGCTAGAAATTCACAAATCATAAAAATCACGCACGGTAAATAATTATTTAAGTCATTTCAAGAACATGAAACTTGAAACCTGAAACAATAAAAAAACAAAAACACAAATGAAATCAATCATTTTACGAGAAATAAAATCCTTTTTTGGTTCTCCAATCGGCTATTTGGTCATTGCTATTTTCTTAATCAGCAACGGACTATTTTTATGGGTATTTGAAGGAGATTACAACATACTAAACTCAGGTTACGCCGATTTAACTCCATTTTTCACTTTAGCACCCTGGATTTTAATATTCTTGATTCCAGCCGTAACGATGAGAAGTTTCTCTGACGAAAAAAAACAAGGAACTTTAGAGTTATTACTAACTAAACCTTTGTCAATCTGGGAAATTGTAAACGGTAAATTCTTCGGTTCATTTTTACTGATTATTTTAGCGATTATTCCAACTTTAATTTATGTTAAAGTAATTTCAGATTTAGGTTCGCCAGAAGGAAATATCGATATGGGAAGCACAATTGGCTCTTATTTCGGATTATTGTTTTTAATTGCTTCGTACTCTGCAATCGGAATCTTTACTTCTACCCTTTCAGAAAACCAGATTGTAGCTTTTATCCTTGCTGTTTTCTTGTGTTTCTTTCTTTATTTTGGCTTTGAAGGTTTGGCTTCATTATTTTCTGACTCAAACAGTTTGATCTCTATTTTAGGAATGCAAAATCACTTTAAAAGTATGAGCCGTGGTGTTATTGACACACGAGATGTAATTTATTTTTTAAGCATTACTATCGCTTTTCTATCTTTTACTGTTTATCAATTAAAATCTTTTAAAGCGTAATGAAAGCATCTACTAAGCAAAATTTAAAAACATTAGGCATCACTATACTTATTTTAGTGGTTTTAAATGTACTTGGAACTTTATTTTTTCAGCGTTTTGATTTAACGAAAGACAAACGTTATACATTATCTCCAACTTCGTTAGGAATTATCAAACAAGTTCAGAATCCGTTATCTATCAAGATTTATATGGCTGGCGAACTTCCTCCCGATTTTAGACGTTTACAGCAGGAAACCAAACAATTACTGGAAGAATTTCAGGCTTATAATAAAAATATAGTTTTCGAATTTGTTGATCCTTTAGAAAACGAAGAAGAAAGCGACGAACTGACAAAATCGCTTTTTCAAAAAGGCTTAACTCCTGTAAACATTACGGTTGATGACAAAGGAAAACAATCACAAGCAATGGTTTTTCCTTGGGCAATTGCAGTTTATAATGGCAAAGAAGTGAATATTCCGTTATTAAAAAATATAATGGGAGCTTCGACTACGCAAAAAGTAATTGGTTCTATTCAGCATTTAGAATATTCTATTGCAGATGCTATCAACAAAGTGACTAAAACCAAACAGAAAAAGGTTGCGATCATAAAAGGAAATGGCGAACTAAGAGAAAGACACATTGCGCAAATGCTGAAACAGATTCATGAAAGTTACCTAATTGGCCCTTTCACATTAGACTCCGTTGCTAAAAATCCGAATGCTACTTTAAGTGAATTGAAGAAATACGATTTAGCCATTGTTGCAAAACCAACTGAAAAATTCTCAGACGAAGAAAAAGAAGTTCTGGATCAGTTTATTATGAATGGTGGAAAAACACTTTGGTTAATTGATCAGGTTGCTGCCGATATGGATAGTTTGTACAATGATGCGGGCGCAACTTTAGCTTATCCGAGAGATTTAAATCTAAATGATATGTTCTTCAAATACGGATTTAGAATTAATCCTGATTTGATAAAAGATGAACAAGGAACACCAATAAAGCTGGCAACCGGCGAACAAGGAAGTGCAACACAATATCAGGATTTTGTATGGAAATTTGCGCCACAGGTTTTTCCAACAAGTCAGCATCCAATTGTAAAAAATCTGGGCGGAATCAAATTTGATTTTGCCAATCCGATTGATACGCTGAAAAACGGAATCAAAAAAACGGTTTTATTACAGTCTTCTCAATATTCCAAAACTATTGGTTCTCCGGCTGAAATCAGCCTTAATATGGTAACGGAGAAAACAACACCGCAGGATTATTTAAATAAAGGAAATCAGAATTTGGCTGTTTTATTAGAAGGAAACTTCCACTCTGCTTTTGAGAATAGAGTTTTACCTTTTAAAGACAATTCATTTACCGCAAAAGGAAAACCAAATAAAATGATTGTTGTTGCCGATGGGGATATTGCGAGAAACCAATTGGACAAAAACAGAATGCCCGTAGAATTAGGTTACGATCAACGAACAGGAAATCTTTATGACAATAAGGACTTTATTATGAATTGTATTAATTACCTCTTGGATGACACTGGACTTATTAACATTAGAAGTAAAGATGTCGAACTGCCTTTATTAGACAAAGAAAAAGTTTATGAAAGTTACAGCATAACCCAATTCATAACTATCGGAGTTCCAATTCTAATTTTATTGGTTTTCGGACTTGTTTTTACCTTTTTGAGAAAAAGAAGATACAGCAAGTAGATGTTAATAAAAAAATGTAATACTTTGGATAGTTTAAGATATATTTGTAATCCGTATATTTAGCCCTTTATTTGCTAAAGCATCCATCAAAAAATAAAATAAAACAGATGAAATTTATAGTATCGAGTTCGTACTTATTAAAACAATTACAAGTTTTAGGTAGTGTAATTAACAGTAACAATACGTTACCAATTTTAGACAACTTTTTATTTGAACTAAACAATAATGAGTTAACAGTTTCGGCTTCAGATCTTGAAACGACTATGTCGGCTACATTATCAATCGATTCTACAAGTAAAGGAAGTGTTGCTGTACCAGCGAAACTTTTGCTTGAAATTTTAAAAACTTTCCCTGAACAGCCATTAACTTTTACTGTTGAAGATAACAACACCGTAGAAATTAGCTCTAACTCAGGTAAATACGCATTAGCTTACGCAGCTGGGGAAGAATTTCCAAAAGCAGTAAGTCTTGAAGATCCATCTGTAACTTTAGTTCCTGCTGAAGTTTTAGCAACAGCGGTAAGTAAAACTATTTTTGCCGCAGGTAACGACGATTTACGTCCGGTAATGTCTGGAGTTTTCTTCCAGTTCTCACCAGAAGGATTAATTTTTGTTGCTACAGATGCTCATAAATTGGTAAAATATTCACGCACAGACGTAAAAGCTTCTCAGGTTGCTGATTTTATCATGCCTAAAAAACCTTTAAATATTTTAAAAAGTATTTTAGGTTCTTCTGATGCTGAAGTAAAAATTGAATACAACGATTCAAATGCGACTTTCTCATTTGATAATTATATCTTAATGTGTCGTTTAATCGACGGAAAATACCCAAATTACGAAGCGGTAATTCCAAAAGAAAATCCAAACAAATTAATGATTGACCGTTCTTTATTTTTAAGTTCTGTTAAACGTGTTGCGATTTTCTCTAATAAAACTACACACCAAATTCGTTTGAAAATTGCCGGAGCTGAATTAAACGTTTCTGCAGAAGATATTGATTACTCAAACAAAGCAGAAGAAAGATTGACTTGTGATTATCAAGGAGATGATCTTCAAATTGGTTTTAACTCTCGTTTCTTAACTGAAATGTTGACAAACTTACAATCTGACATGATTATGCTTGAAATGTCATTGCCAAACAGAGCTGGTATTTTAACGCCAGTTGATGGTTTAGAAGAAGGAGAAACTGTTACTATGTTAGTAATGCCTGTAATGTTAAATAGTTAACATTAAAGTTTCTTTCTGTTACAGGGATATTTTTTAGTTTTAAATAAAAGATATATCATTGTAAAAAAAAGATATCGCTATTAACCAACCATTTTTTATACCTAGAAACCGCAATTCCCATAAAGAGTTGCGGTTTTTTATTTGGCTGATTTTTGTTTCAGGTTTCAGGTTTCAGGTTTCAAGTTTTATGCTTTGTGTTTTTCTTATCGCAAAGCACACTAAGGTTACAAAGTTTTTTTTCTAACGCAAAGCTCGCAAAGGTTTTACGCAAAGTACGCTAAGGTTGTTTTTTTTTTTGAGATTCATTAAAATGAAATCTTCACAAAGCTTTATCTGCACAAAGCTTTGTGCTCTTAGCATTCTTAATGAAAATCTTAGCTTATTGCGTAAAACCTTTGCGAGCTTCGCGATAAAACAAAAAAAATTCCAAAACCCGAAAGCTTTGGAATTTTTAATTTTACAATTGAAAATTTAAAAACAATTATCTGCTCCACTCAGCGATACTGTCTTTATTCAATTTTACATAATCTGCATTGTTTGCTGCTTCGGCTGCTGCCAAAGATGCTTTTGCAGTTTCGATTGCTCCTTTTTTATCTCCTTGTTTTGCTTGAATCAAAGATTTTAATCTAGAAACATAATATGGTTTATCTGAACTCATATCAAGCGCTTTATCTACATAAGTTCTTGCTGTTTCAATATTTCCGTTAGCCTGAAATAAATATTGTGATGCAGCAAAATAGTCATTCCAAGTTGGACCAGCTAAAGCTTTATCAATACTTGCTGTAGCAATTTTTGCAGTTGGAACTTCAAATTTCAAAGCAACATGAGAGTTTTCCCAAGCCATTTCTAAATAACCAAAATTTGGATCTAAACCATTAATTCCTATTGTAAATGTCTCAACTGGAGTTGGCAAAGCATCTTCTTTTACAGTAGTTTTTAAAATCACATAATTTTCATTCCAGTTTTCTGGTAATCCCCAGTTATCTGTAGAAAGATAGAAAATAACGTCCCAGCTTTCAATTCTTGGCACAGTATAAATAGAGTATTTTCCTTTCTTTAATGTTTTTCCATCGATTACAACATCGTCACTAAAATTGATGATTGTATTTTCATTAGCTCCTGTTCTCCATAATTTTCCAAAAGGAACTAAATTTCCAAAAACAGCTCTTCCTCTTGCTCCTGGTCTTGAATAGGTAACTTCAACATCAGTTAAACCAACAGTTTGTTTAATATATCCTTTTGGACTCGCTTGCGGCGTTTTTACCTGTGCTTCTGATGCAAAAGGCGCTAAGATCAGTGCGAAAGCAATAAGTAGTTTTTTCATTCTTTTTACGTTTTTTATTTTATTCAAATTTACAAATTCAATTACCGAACAAATGTTAAATTTTACATAATTCAGGCTTGGATCTGTGATATTTTTTGCGCATTTAATTCATTAAAATGATCTATAACTAAGTCAGCTTCACTGTAATCTTGTAGATTCGAATGTTGGCTTCTGTAACCTACACAATAAATTCCAGCAGCTTTTGCTGCTTTTATTCCATTTGTACTGTCTTCGATTATAATACAATTTTCTTTTGGCGCAATAGATAACGATGCTGCATGATTAAATATTGCTGGATTTGGTTTTGACTGAGGGAAATCTTCACCGCTTACAATATCCGTAAAATATTGATGCAGATTAAATCTGGTAAAAACACGATCGATAGTTACTTTTGAAGCTGAAGAGGCCAAAATTAGTTGTATTCCGTTGTGGTATAAATCTTTTATCAGATCTTCTACTCCATCCAAAAGATATAAATCTTCTTTGGTGTCAAAAGCGTCATTGAAAATGCTTCGTTTTCTTTGGATCAAATCTTCAACTTCTTGTTCTACAGAAGGAAAATAGTCTTTTAATGCCTGAAATGTATTTCTGGTAGAAAATCCAGTAAAAGAAGTGTACATTTCTTCAGGTACTTCTATATTTAATTCTGAAAATTGTAAATAATAAGCATAACGATGAACGGGTTCTGTGTCAACAATAACACCATCCATATCAAAAATTACTGTTTTAATCATTTTTTTTTAAGTTTCTGAGATTCTGAGATACTAAGATTCTAAGTTCTTTTTCCTTTGACTTTTTAAAAGTTATTCTAAATACTAAGTAAAACTCTTAGAAACTAAGTCTCTTAGCGCCTTTATTTAGCAAGCAAATGTCTAATCACTGTTTCTGCGGCGTGTAAGCCAAATAACCCTGGCATATAACTGTTTGTTCCGTAGAAAGATTTTTTAAAGTTTTTTCCGTCGGTTAATTTTAAGCTTTTTTCATCTTGGATTTCAGAAGAAAAAACCACTTTTAGTTTATTGATTTTGGCTTCTTTTAAACGCTTGCGGATTGTTTTAGAAAAATAACAGTTGATTGTTTTCGAAATGTCCGTTACTTTTACTTTTGAAGCCAGCATTTTTCCACCAGCTCCCATACTGCTGATAATTTTTACTCTTTTGCGTTTAGCAGCAATAATTAAATTTAATTTGGGCGTGATACTGTCGATACAGTCTAAAACATAATCAAATTCTGGAGAAACAATTTCGAAAGCACGTTCTGGTGAAAGAAATTCTTGAACTCTTGTTAGATTCAATTCTGGATTAATATCCATTAAACGATCTCCGACAATTTTAATTTTTGGCTGTCCAACTGTTGAATGTAAAGCAGGTAATTGCCTGTTGATATTAGTGATATCTACAACGTCTCCATCTACAATTGTCATATTTCCTACTCCTGCTCTTGCTAAAAATTCTGCTGCAAAAGATCCAACTCCGCCTAATCCTACTACCAAAACATTAGATTTTTGCAACTTTTCTAATCCTTCTTTTGTAAATAAAAGCTCAGCTCTTTCTGTCCATTCTGCCATATAGTATTGTTTTGTTTTTTTTTTAAATTTGTTTTAAAATGGTTTCAAGTTTCAGGTTGATGAACTTAAAAAACACTTTTATAATTATTTGAAATGATTCTTTCTAATTCTTTATTGTTTATTTTTTTGTATTGTGAAGCAATCTCATAAACCTGTTGAATTGTTTCTTCCATTGTATCCGTTTCTAAGAAGAATCGCTCGTTTGGAATACTTTGAAAAACCGTTTTTAGATCTGGATTCTTCAATAAATATTTTCCAAAAGAAATATAAAATCCAGCTGTAATTAATTGCGACGCGACTTGTTTATTCTTTGAATAACCATGAATAACCATGGGAACTGAGATTTTCAATCTTTTCTTAATTTCAATCACTTCTTGAAAAGCGGCTACACAATGTACAACAACAGGTTTCTTGAATTTTTCAGCTAAAACTAATTGCTTTTCGAAAACAGAAATCTGCAAATCTAGCGATACTTCAATTCTTTTATCTAAACCGCATTCTCCTATTGCCAGACAATTTTCAGTTTGGAGTTTTTCTTCGATAATTTTTAAATCTTCATTTATTCGGCTTTCATCAATATACCACGGATGAATTCCGATGGAATAAAATGGAATTGAAGCATCAAAATCTTTTGGATATTGATTCACCAATTCTAAAACATTAGGCTGATTGGTAAACTGATGCGTATGAAAGTTGAAGTATTCCATTAATGAAATGTCTTTACGCCTGCTTTAATTTCGATTTTTAAATCATTTTCTAAAGGCACAAGCGGACAAGAATATTTATAATTGTAAGCACAATACGGATTATAAGCCTGATTAAAGTCGATAGCTATTGTATTTCCTTTAGGAATTTCTAAATCAATATAACGACCGCCAATATAACTTTGTTTCCCAGTCGTTAAATCAGAAAAAGGTAAAAAAAGATGATTTTTATATTTTTCCTGTACAATAAGATCCAAACTTTGGTAAACGGCAAGCTGAAAAGATTTTCCGTTTATTTTAAAATTTAGAGTTCCGTATTTTATATATTTTGGAGTACGAGTTCCGGAAGTCTTCATTTCAAAAACTTTTCCGCCTTTTGCTTTTACTAAAGTGGCATTTACAAAATAAGTGGCAGAAATAGGAAAAAAATCCAAACTCTTAAAAGTTTTCAAATCTTCATCCATTAACGGACTAGTCTTAGGATCAGCATATTCTGAATTTAGTTTCTTCTGGAATTTTTCGGCTTCACTTTTACTGAACTTTTGTTGGCTAAAGCCAATATTAAAAACCAACAATAAAAGCAGGGCGTTTACAGTTTTCATCTTAGAAATTTTATGCAAAAATAGTTCAAAAGTAACAAAACAACAACCACTTAACGAGACAAAGTTTACTAACTTTGTGACGATAATCTATCACACACAATGCTTAAAAACATTTTTACCAATTACATCAACAACTTTAGAGGATTTACAAGAGAAGTTTGGATTCTGGCTACCATTACATTCATCAACCGTGCAGGAACAATGGTACTTCCTTTTTTATCCAAATATTTAAAAGAAGATCTTCATTTTACATACAATCAGGTTGGATGGATTATGGTTGCATTTGGATTTGGATCTATGCTGGGTTCTTGGCTTGGCGGTAAACTTTCAGATAAAATTGGATTTTATAAAATCATGATTTTTAGCCTTTTTACTAGTGGGGTTTCACTTTTCTTTGTTCAATATATTACCACATTCTGGGCATTATGTGCTGCGATGTTTGTCTTGATGACAATTGCAGACATGTTTAGGCCGGCCATGTTCGTTTCTTTAGGTGCTTATGCCAAACCAGAAAATAGAACTCGTGCTTTGACACTTGTGCGTCTTGCAGTAAATTTAGGTTTTGCCGCAGGACCCGCTTTAGGAGGCTTGATTATTATGGGAATGGGGTATTCTGGTCTTTTTTGGGTTGATGGAGCTTCTTGCATCATCTCCATATCCATCTTTGCTTTATTAGTAAAGGAAAAGAAAAAAGCAGATCATGGCGATAAAATCGAAAGCGCAGTTGAAATAAAATCGGTTTTTCATGACAAGATTTTTTGGGTTTTCTTATTTGTAAGTTTCATAACAGCTATGATTTTCTTTCAATTATTTACCACTTTACCTTTGTATCATAATGAGAAATTTGGTTTAAGCGAATTCCAAACAGGTTTATTAATGACGCTCAACGGTCTTTTAATTTTTAGTCTAGAAATGCCTACAGTCGGTTTTTTAGAAAGAAAAGCTTATCCGAAAATCAGAATTATTATTGTGGGCTCTTTTATCATGGCACTGAGTTTCTTTTTATTATTAATTAATTTCTGGGCGGGAATATTAGTTGTGAGCATGGTTTGTATTTCTATTGGCGAAGTTTTAACCTTTCCCTTTTCGAATGCTTTTGCTCTCAGCCGTGCGCCACGCGGACAAGAAGGCCGATATATGGCGCTTTATACTATGAGTTTCAGTCTGGCTCATATTATTAGTTCTAAATTAGGCTTTGAAATTATTACTCGTTTTGGTTATCAAATCAACTGGTTATTTATGGCTTGCATTGGTGTCATAGCAACTGGATGTTGTATTTGGATTAAGAACACTTTAATTACCCAAAAAACTTCTTAGCAATTTTTAACTTTTTAAACTACTAGAATTCAATTTATTACATTTAAATTTGAATCAATTTGTAGCGTCTTAAATTCAACCTTAACTTAATTTTTAGTTAAATAACTATTTTTGTAGTTGCGTAACTAAAAAAATAGTTGTAGGTTTGAATTAAAATTAGAGAAGATGCAGAAGTTAACCAACAAAGAAGAAGAAATTATGATGATTTTATGGAAGCTTAAAAAAGCTTTTGTAAAAGAAATTCAAGCAGAGATAACGGAAGACCAGCCACATTACAACACATTATCTACTATTGTGCGTAATTTGGAAGAAAAAGGATATGTATCGCATAATGCCTTTGGAAATACACATCAATACTTTCCTGTTGTAAAAATAGAAGACTACAGAAAAGGATTTATGAAAACAGCAATTGATAATTACTTTAACAGCTCGTATAAAAGTATGGTTTCATTTTTTGCTAAAGAAGAAAAAATTTCTGCCGACGAATTGCGTGAAATTTTATCAATGATCGAAAATAAGGACAAAGAAAAATAATTTTCTATGGAAGCAGTTTTCATTTATATCGCCAAATCAGCTGTTTTAATGCTTTTGTTTTATTGCGTTTATTTTTTCCTGTTGCGCAGAGAAACTTTTTTTAACAGCAACAGATGGTTCTTGCTGTCTGGTTTGATTATCTCATCAATTTTACCATTATTGAGTTACACAAAGGTTATATGGATTGAGGCTATTCCTGACTTAAATACTAATATCCAATCAGCATTACTATCAGCTCCGGAAAAGCAAAGTTCAGACATTAATTGGAGTTTTATAATTTTAGGACTATACGTAATTGGCTTTCTTATTTTTCTTTTAAAATTGGCAGTTGACTTTTACAGTTTAAACTCTATCATAAAAGGAAAAAAAGTAAAACAGCAGGCAGATTTTAAATTCATAGATACTGCAGAAAACATTGCGCCTTTCTCCTACTTCGAATATATTGTTTACAACTCATCATTGTACACACCCACTGAATTAGAGAATATTATTGAACATGAAAAAGTTCATAGCGATCAAAATCATACTGTAGATGTATTAATTTCAAGGTTTTTCAGTATTATCTTTTGGTTTAATCCTATTGTTTGGCTTTTCAAAAAAGCAATTACTCAAAATCTAGAATTTATAGCAGATAGAGAAGCTTCTAAAAAATTAGCAGACAAAAAAGTGTATCAATACACACTTTTAAAAATAACAACACATGAAAATTGTGTTGCCATCACCAATCATTTTTATCAATCATTAATCAAAAAACGAATCGTCATGTTAAACAAAAATCAATCAAAAAAGAGGAATTCATGGAAGTATTATGTTGTAATTCCAGCACTTGCTGCTTTTGTTTTATTATTTCAAATCGAAGTAATAGCTAAAGAGAGACCACAAATTGTAAATGAAAATGAATCAAACATCAAATCTGTCGATGTTTATAAAATTCGTAAAAACTCAACAGATGCAGAATTGAACGAAATCAAAAATAATTTACAAAAGAATCATAATATAAAATTTGAAGCTTCTGATGTTAGGAGAAATTCTTCTGATGAATTAACGTCAATTGTAGTGGATGTTAAAAAAGGAAAACAGCGCGCAAAATCGGTACAATCTTCAGATAAAGCTATAAATGAATTTGGAGTTCTTGTTATCACTTATAAAAATGGAGATAAAAAAATCGGAATTCAAACAATAAATGATTCAAATAATAAAGAATCAAAAGTTGCCGTAAGTAAAGGCATCACATCTGTGAATGTAAATGCTGATAAAAAAAATGATGCTAATTTATCATCTTCAGATTCACAAATTATCATTACTAACAATCCAAACTCTAAAACCAATACCAATGTTAACATTAATTCTTTTACTAGTACAAAAACTGACACTGATACTAATACAAATATTAGCACTGTTGTAACTACAGATTCAGACAATAAAACAGGTACTAAAATAACTATTGTTGGAGAAAAAAGTAATATTGCGTTTTCAAACTCTGCAAAAAAAAATAAAGCTGAAGGATCCCCACTTGTAATTATTGATGGAGAAGAAATGCCTGCTAATTATGACCTAAAAGGAATCGATCCGAAAAATATTGAAACAATTAATGTTTATAAAGGAGAAAACGCCATTAGCAGATACGGAGAGAAAGGTTCTAATGGAGTTATAGAAATCGAAAGTAAAAGATAAACCTTTTTAATATTAAAACCTTGAAAATGCAAAAACTAACCAATAAAGAAGAAGAAATCATGCACATTTTATGGAAGCTTAAAAAAGCTTTTGTAAAAGAAATTCAAGCAGAGATTCTAGAAGACCAGCCGCATTACAATACTTTGTCTACCATAGTTCGTAATCTGGAAGAGAAAGGTTATGTTGCGCACAATGCTTTTGGAAACACACATCAATATTATCCAGCGGTAAGTATTGAAGATTACCGAAAAGGTTTCATGAGTACAGCAATTGACAACTATTTTAATAGTTCTTACAAAAGCATGGTTTCTTTTTTTGCTAAAGAAGAGAAAATTTCTGCAGACGAATTACGCGAAATCTTAGATATGATCGAAAATCCAAAAGAAGGCAAATAATCAATATATTATGGAAGCACTTTTCATTTTTATACTAAAATCAAGCGGGTTATTAACAATGTTTTACTTCGCTTACATCATTTTATTACGCAAAGAAACTTTTTTTAACAGCAGTCGATGGTTTCTAATTGCTGGTTTGATTACTTCTATTGTATTGCCTTTTGTGGTTTATACAAAAGTAGTCTGGATTCAGCCAGCACCAGTTGTTCCTGAGCCAGTTTTTGCAAAAACAGCTGTTGAATCTACTCCGGTTAATATTCCTGTTAGTACTCATGATGTAACTTCATACGAACCTCAATCTATTTCTACTATAATGGAAGAAGAAAAAGGTTTCGAAGTCAATTGGAATTTGGTTTTAATCGCTGTTTATGGTATTGGTTTTAGTGCTTTTATGCTAAAATTTCTACTTGATTTTTACAGCTTAAACTCTGTTTTAAAAGGAAAAAAAATCAAACAGCAGGAAGATTTTAAATTTATAGATGTAAATGAAAACATAGCGCCGTTTTCTTATTTCGATTATATAGTGTACAACTCATCACTTTACACTTCGGCGGAATTAGAAAATATTTTGGAACACGAAAAAGTACATAGCGATCAAAAGCATACTGTAGATGTTTTAATTTCGAGAATCTTCTGTATCCTATTTTGGTTTAATCCAATTGTGTGGCTTTATAAAAAAGCAATTCTACAGAATCTAGAATTTATTGCTGACAGTGAAGCTTCCAAAAAAATATCGGACAAAAAAGCCTATCAATACACCCTTTTAAAAATCACAACGCATGAAACATGTGTTGCAATCACCAATCATTTTTATCAATCATTAATCAAAAAACGAATTGTTATGTTAAACAAAAATCAATCAAAGAAAATGAATTACTGGAAATATTATGCCGTAGTTCCTGCTCTTGGCGCCTTTATTCTTTTATTTCAGATAAAAACGATTGCACAAGAGAAAAAACAAGATTTAGCTGTTGTTCAAAAAGACACCGTTAAAGACGCGCTAGAGGTAATTAAAATTACAAAAAACACTACTGATCAGGAATTACAAGCGTTAAAAACAAAATTAAAATCAGATCATAATCTTGATGTTGAAGTATCTGATATAAAAAGAAATTCTGAAAAAGAATTAACTGCTATTCAAATCCAGACAAAATCTGATTCTGGAAAAAAACAAACTATTAAAATTGATGGCAACAAAGCTATTAAAGACTGTGAGCTTGCAATTGGAACCGATGAAAACGGAACAAAAGCTATTGTAATTAATACTGATAAAAATTTCAAAGCGCCTATGATGATCAGAAACGAAAGAGTTATTGTTCGTAATTTTGGCGATTCAGACGTTACACCTCCTACTCCGCCTACGCCACCAGTTTTTCCTTCTGGAGCACTGCCTGCAGCACCAGCAGTAGATATGTCTAAAATGCCTAAGCCTCCTGTTGCTCCAAAAAACCCTATGGATAAAGTAGCAATGCAGAAGTTTGAAAAAGAAATGGAAGAATTTGGAAAGAAAATGGAAAAGTTTCAGCCAAACATAGATGCGATGTCTGCTTACGGTGATGCTGTTAGTGATATTATGTCTAAACGTGAAGCAATTTTCGAAAAAGAAATGGAAAAATATGAGATTGCAATGGAAAAATTCAATGAAAAAATGGAGAAATTCAATTACAATTTCAAATTTAACTTTACAGATGATTCTCAGCAATACCAAAATAACATGAAGCAATATGAGCAAGACATGAAACAATATGAACTTGACATGAAACAGCATGAAAAAGATATGAAGCAGCACGAGAAAGACATGAAACAACATGCAAAAGATATGAAACAGCATGAAAAAGACATGAAAGCTTGGGAAAAAGAAAACAAAAAAGCTTAGTATCCTTAACTCACAATTGATAAGAACCAGTGCTATTAAACACTGGTTTTTCTATATAAAAACTTTTTTTTAATCTCTAAATAGTAGAAAATGAAAATAAAACTTTCAATCCTTTTTCTATTTTTTACCTTTTTAATTTTAGCACAGCAAAATAAAGCTGCAAAAGACATTTTCATTTCAATGGACAAAACAGCTTCGCTTTTAATGAATAAATCAAAGGCAAATTCTATTTCAATTGGTGTAGTAAAAAATGGAAAAACTTACACTCGCCACTATGGCGAAATAGATAAGGGAAAAGAAAATCCAGCAACAAACAATACTGTCTTCGAAGTAGCTTCAATTACCAAACTATTTACAGGATTGCTTACAGCTCAAGCCGTATTGGAAGGAAAATTAAATCCAGATGACGATATTAGAAAATACATTACAGGTTCTTATCCTAATCTAGAATATAAAGGAATACCAATAACCATTAAAGATTTAGTATCCTTTAGAACAGGTTTTGAAAAAGATCTTCCAGATACTGCTGAATTAAGAAAAAACAGAAACGACAGCAGTTACTTGGCTTTCAAAAAAATCGATGAATCATATACGCGCGAAAATTTCTTTGAAGATCTTAAAACAATGAAATTGGATACCCTGCCTGGAACAAAATTCAAATACAGCAACGGAAGTCTTAATTTGACAGCTCACATTTTAGAAAATGTATATCAGAAAAGTTATGAAGTACTTTTAAAAGAAAACATATTTTCCAAATTAGATATGAAATCAACTGGAATAAATCTAAATCCAGAAATTAATGTTGCAAATGGTTATAATATAAAAGGTGTTTTAATGCCTTCCATTTCAGACCGTCTTTGGGGCGCAGCAGGAAGATTAAAATCTAATTTAAGTGATCTTACTAAATTTATTACTTATGAATTGAATACAAAAAATAAAATCGTTCAAGAATCACAGCAAAATCTTTTAAACAGCCCAACAACATGGAATGGGTATTTTTGGGATTACATTCAGGTTGATGAAAATGGAAAAAACTGCTGGAAACATGGAGGTGCTTTTGGCACACAAAATATGTTTGTCGTTTATCCTGAAAGACAATTAGGCTTTTCTATTATAGTAAATATAAGTGATGAAAATACAGCCAATGCTTTAGGAGAAGCCGTTATCAGATTATCAAGTGATTTATTAAGTAAAAATAAAAAACAATCTGGCATATATGGTTATAAAATAATCGATGATAATGTTGTTTTTACTTATGTGCATGACAAAACATTGAATTCGGATTTAGTCAAAAGCGTTTCTGTTGCAGGTTCATTTGATAATTGGAATCCAAATGATGAAAATTTTCAAATGATTCGAAAAAACAAAAATACTTTTGAATTAACAATTCCAAAATCAAAATTTGCAAAAGACAAAACGCATTTCTTCAAATTTGTCATTAACAAAACCGGCTGGATGGAAGCTCCTAAAAATGTTATTAATAGAGAAACAGAAGGTGATCAAAACCTAATTCTTAAGATCTAAAATTTTCACTCATTTATACCTCAAAAGACTTTGTTTCAAACACACAGTCTTTTTTTATATCTTTGCCCAAACAAATCTACTATGTATAAATTCTTAGCCAAGCTCAATAAAATACTATTGCCTAGTTTTACCAAACAAGGATTAGACATTGCTAAAGCAAAAAAATGGCAGATGGCAATTATTGGATATCGCGCTTATGTTACCAAACGTGCGTTAGGCAATTAATTACAGATACTTTTAGTTTATTAAGCAGGAATCGTTTCTTTCCTGCCAGTGATTTATGAAAAATAGAGAAATAAACCTCCCTCCCGTTCCTGCAGTATTACTTGCAATTATTAGTGTTCAATGTGGTGCAGCAATTGCTAAAACATTATTTCCAGCTATTGGAGCTGCGGGCACAGCATCCCTTCGTATTGGCATTTCAGCTTTAATTTTATTATTAGCTTATAGACCAAATTTAAAAACTATTACTCCTGCACAATGGAAAATTGTGATTCCATATGGTTTGTCATTAGGTGCAATGAACTTGATATTTTATTTTGCCATCGAAAGAATTCCAATTGGATTGGCCGTTACACTCGAATTTGTTGGGCCTTTATTGTTGGCAATCACAGGTTCCAAACGCTTAATTGATTATTGCTGGGTACTTCTTGCCGCGATTGGAATATTATTGATTGCTCCCTGGACAAATGACCGCCTAGATTCTATAGGGATTTTGTTTGCGCTTTTAGCTGGAGGCTTTTGGACAGCGTATATAGTTTTAGGAGGTAAAATATCAAAAATTATGAACGGAGGTCAAGCGGTTTCAACTGGAATGCTGTTTGCTGCAATATTAATTCTGCCATTTGGCTTTCTCGAAAACGGATTGGCGAATCTAACTCCTAAGTTTTTCGGAATGGGAATCGCTTTGGCACTTTTATCCAGTGCAATTCCATTTACTTTAGAAATGAAAGCTTTAGGACAGCTTCCTCCACGAACTTTTAGTATTTTGATGAGCTTAGAACCTGCTGCTGCTTCTATTTGTGCTTTTATATTTCTACAAGAAAAACTAAATATTTACGAGATTTTGGCTGTAGTTTGTGTAGTAATTGCATCTACAGGAAGTACTTTGACGGCTAAAAGATAAAAGCTCAGAATTTTTTCTGAGCTTTTACAAATGTTAGCTTTGTTTTTGATATAATTTATTTCTTAGGCAATAACACAGCATCTACTACATGAATGACACCATTTGACTGATTTACATCGGCAATTGTTACTTTTGATTTTCCACCTTTTTCATCTGTGATATACAAATTCTTGCCTTCCATCCAAGCTGTTAAAGTACCGCCATTTACAGCTTTTATAGTTGTTTTACCTTTTCCAGCTTTTATAGCTTTTGCAATATCCGCTGCGCTCCATTTACCAGCAACTACGTGATAAGTTAAAATATTCTGAAGCATTTTTTTGTTTTCAGGTTTTAGCAGTGTTTCAACTGTTCCTTTCGGTAATTTATCAAAAGCTTCGTTTGTTGGAGCAAAAACTGTAAAAGGGCCTTTTCCTTTTAACGTTTCCACTAAATCCGCTGCTTTTACTGCCGCTACTAATGTTGTATGATCTTTTGAGTTAACTGCATTTTCAATAATATTTTTGTTTGGATACATGGCTGCTCCACCCACCATTACTGTTTTTTGAGCGAATGATGCAAATCCGAATGCTAAAGCTAAAATTACTGTAGCTAAAATTTTTGTAGTTTTCATAATTAATTTTTTAAGTTATAAAGTCATTTACGCTCTTATACTTGTTTTGGTTTTAAGCAAACAGAAATTTAAAATTAAAAATGACTTCAAAATTCTTAAATCACCAGTAAATTCAAGCTTTAAAAGATTATAATATTTTTTATTAAAATTATAAAAACACTTAAAAAAATTATTATTTTTATTATCAACTTCTAACCTAAAACCTAACATCATGAAAAACCTACCTCAAAAAGTACGAAGCAAAAAACTTAGTTCAAAAGTCGATTTAACAGCAATGGTCAGCGTTTCTTTTTTACTGATAATATTTTTTATGGTTGTTGGAGAGTTGGCTAAACCCAAAATTATCGATTTGAGTTTACCTCAAAAATATGATGATGAAATATGGAGGGATGTTATCACATGCGGTCATATTGATCCAAATCGGATTGTAACTGTTTTACTAGACGATAATAATAAAATAATTACGTATTCAGGTCTTTTCTTTAGTCCTATAAAAGAACCAACAAAAGTAGGTTATGGCAATAATGGAATTCGTAAAATATTATTTGAAAGAAGTAATTTAATTCGAGAATATTCAGCAGCAATGGGAAGACCAAAATATGGTCCCATCGTAATTATAAAACCAAGCAAAAAAAGCAATTTTAAGAACTTAGTCGATATTTTAGATGAAATGGCTATTGGAAAAATTGATACTTATACAATTGTAAATGAATTTACTCCAGAAGAGACACAATTATTAGCTTCTAATTAATAAATTAACTTGTTTATGAAAAACCTCCCACAAAAAGTAAGAAGTAAAAAACTTAGTTCACGAGTCGATTTAACCGCAATGGTCAGCGTTTCTTTTCTGCTGATTATATTCTTTATGGTTGTTGGGGAATTGTCGAAGCCAAAAACTATGGATTTTAGTCTACCTAATTATGACAATGAAGAGCGCTTTATGGGTTGCGTGCTTCATGATGAAAATCGTACTCTAACACTTTTACTTGATAATGACAACCAAATAATCACTTATTCAGGGTTATTATTTTATCCAATTGAAGGTCCAAAAAAAGTGCAATATGGGAAAAGCGGAATTAGGAAAGAATTATTAGAAAGAAATAAAAAAGTCTTGCAATATTCTGCTCAAAGAGGAAAACCAGGACGTGGAATTACAGTTATTATTAAGCCAAGTAAAAAATCAAATTATGGTAATTTAGTAGATATTTTGGATGAAATGGAAATTACAAATATAGATTCTTACGTGATTGTTCCCGAATTTACTCCAGAAGAATCAAAATTATTAGCGTCAAATTAATAACTAAACCTTATGAAAAATCTACCTCAAAAAGTCAGAAGTAAAAAACTAAGTTCAAGAGTTGATTTAACTGCTATGGTCAGCGTTTCTTTTTTGTTGATTATATTTTTTATGGTTGTTGGTGAATTATCGAAACCAAAAGTTATAGATTTAAGTTTACCTGACAATGGTGATATTATATGTGGGCCAATTGCTTGTGTTGATCCTAATAGAATTTACACAATACTTTTAGATGATAAAGACAGAATAGTTACTTATTCAGGCTTACTTGAAGATTCTTCAGTCAATCCAAAAGAAATTATTTATGGTCAGAATGGAATTCGAAAAGAATTATTCGTCAAAAAAAGAGTAATTTTAGAATATTCCACATCGATGGGTAAACCAAAAAATGGTCCAATTGTAATTATTAAACCAAGTAAAAATTCTAATTTTAAAAATTTAGTTGATATTCTCGACGAAATGGCTATTGTTAAAATTGATACTTATGCTATAGTACCAGAATTTACTCCAGAAGAAAATAAATTACTTGCTTTAAAATAAAGGAAATCCTTTTCTTCAAATAGGTTCCGCTCGAACTGACAAACTTGAAACTTGAAACCAAGAAAACCTGAAACAAAAAAGCATAAAAAAAGCCCTACATTACTGTAGGGCTTTCTATTTATAAAAAAGCTAAGAATTATTTTTTCTCAGTTTTTTCCATTTTAGCTTTTAAAGCAGCTAATACATCATTGTTGTCACCTAAAGTCGCAGCTGGTGCGTTTGTAGATGCAGATGCAGTAGTTTCAGCAGCAGCTTTCACGTTTTTCTCTTCTTCTTCTCTGAAGATAGCAGTGTGAGAAGCAACTACTCTTTTGAATTCTTTGTTGAATTCAATTACTTTGAAATCAGCTGTATCACCTTTTTTCAATTTCTTTCCGTCTTCTTTTTCAAGGTGACGAGTAGGAATGAAAGCAACGATATCATCTCCGAATTCTACAGTAGCTCCTTTGTCAACGATTTCAGAAATCTCACCGTTGTGGATAGTTCCTACAGCGAAAGAATCTTCGTATTGATCCCAAGGATTAGCAGTAGTTTGTTTGTGACCTAAAGATAATTTACGTCCTTCAACATCTAATTCTAATACTACAACATCAAGTTTTTCACCAACGTTTACAAACTCAGATGGGTGTTTGATTTTCTTAGTCCAAGAAAGGTCAGAAATGTAGATTAATCCATCAATTCCTTCTTCTAATTCTACGAAAATACCAAAGTTTGTGAAGTTTCTAACGATACCTGTATGTTTAGAACCTACTGGGTATTTAGAAGTAATGTCAGTCCATGGATCTTGAGTCAATTGTTTGATACCTAATGACATCTTACGATCTTCTCTGTCAAGAGTTAAGATAACTGCTTCAACAACATCTCCAACTTTCACGAAGTCCTGAGCAGAACGTAAGTGAGTTGACCATGACATTTCAGAAACGTGGATTAAACCTTCAACACCTTCAGCAACTTCGATAAATGCACCGTAATCAGCGATTACAACTACTTTACCTTTTACTTTGTCACCAACAGTTAAGTTAGCATCTAAAGCATCCCATGGGTGAGCGTTTAATTGTTTCAATCCTAATTGAATTCTTGTTTTCTCATCATCGAAATCAAGGATTACAACGTTTAATTTTTGGTCTAATTCAAGAACTTCACTTGGGTGGTTGATTCTACTCCAAGAAAGGTCAGTAATGTGAATTAATCCGTCAACACCACCTAAGTCAATGAACACACCATAAGAAGTAATGTTTTTAACAACACCTTCTAATACTTGTCCTTTTTGTAATTGACCGATGATTTCTTTTTTCTGTACTTCAATATCAGCCTCGATAAGCGCTTTATGAGATACAACTACGTTTTTGAATTCGTGGTTAATTTTTACCACTTTGAATTCCATCATTTTGTTTACATATACATCGTAGTCTCTAATTGGCTTAACGTCAATTTGAGATCCAGGTAAGAACGCTTCGATACCGAATACGTCAACAATCATACCTCCTTTAGTTCTGCATTTAACAAAACCGTTAACGATTTCTCCAGTTTCATTAGCTGCAATAACTCTATCCCAAGATTTGATAGTACGTGCTTTTCTGTGAGATAATACTAATTGACCTGTTTTATCCTCACGGATGTCGATTAATACTTCAACTTTGTCACCTACTTTTAAATTTGGGTTGTAACGAAATTCGTTTAAAGAAATAACACCTTCAGATTTAGCATTGATATCAACGATAACGTCTCTATCTGTAATTCTAACTACAACTCCTTCAACTACTTCTTCTTGATCTGTAGCGATGAAAGTTTTTGATACTAGTTCCTCAAACTCTTGCAAGTTTTTTTCATCTACTGCATCGATTCCTTCTTGGAAATTGTGCCAGTTAAAATTTGCTAAAAACTCTTCTTGTGATTTTGTTTGTTCAGACATGCTGATAAAAAAATTTGTATTCTGTTTTTCTCGAGTTTCTCTATGCGATAGAAAATACAGAAGTTGTTTTACATAAATGGTTGATACCTAAAGGAAACTCTTCTCTGCCAAAAGGTTTGCAAAATTACTACAAATATTTGGACTTACAAAATATTTTCAGACTGATTATCAGTGATTTTGTTAAGGAGCAACGAATTTCCGTTTTTTTATCACCTTTAGTCCCGCTATCCGCTCCAATCTTTTGTGTCTCGTTAAAGAAACGAGTCACAAAAGGATTTCCACTTCTATCGGGGCTAGGCTAGAACTTTTACTTTTTCATAAGTTCCTCAATGAAACAAACCTGATAGGTTTAAAATGCATCAGGTTAAATATGCAAAACCATCTTTTATAAGGTTTAGGAAACCTGCAAACTCTGATTTTCAATTTTTACATTAAAACTAATTTCAGCTTTTAAAGCTTTAAAAACTTTCATTACAGTATCAATTGTAGCACTATTAGCGCTACTTTCTAATTTAGAAATCTGAGCCTTTTTTACACCAATTAATTCTCCTAACTGTTCCTGAGTAAGATTTCTTTCTTTTCTCGCTGTTTTTATCATTTTCCCTAACAAGTCCATACTAAGTTCATACTCATATTGGTCTCTTTCAGGTGTCCCAATTTTACCAATAACTTCATCTTTCATTTCAGAAAGTGAATACGATTTTATTTCATTTTTGCCCATAGTTATTTCATTTTACTTTCAAAATACTTTAATTTGATTCTATTTGCTCTATCGATTTCATTTGAAGGAACTTTATCTACTTTCTTAATAAAACCATGAGTTGCAAAAACTAAAGTTTGTTTGTTATCTGATTTATCCCAAAAAGCTAAAAGTCTAATTTGATTTCCTGCATATCTAATTCTAAATTCCCAAATATCATTCTTAAGCTTTTTAAACAACCTTGGATCAAGGTTCTTTTCTGCTGAATCGATATTATACAGAAGTTTAGCACTTACTTTTTTATCCAATTGTAATATAAATTCTCTCGCTTCTTCTAAAAACTTTGTTTCAAAATATTTCATCAAACTTCAGTATAACAAAAATACCACAAAAGTTTCTAAATTTAGAAACTTTTGTGGTATTTTATATTTTAATTAAATTATTTCTATTCGCTTATTAGACCATCTTTTGTCTAAGAATCAAAATTTTATTTTAATGACTTAAATCCTCAATCTCTTTTGGATCATGTTTGTGTTTAAACAAAACAGCAAAAGCAATCGCAATCACCAAAGCATAAAGCGCAAACGAAAGCCAAATAGTATGCCAGTCTTTCATTAAAACCGGATTTGTAAAAGCGCCTTCTGTAGAAATTGAATTTCCTTGGCTCTTTACAAATTCTACCATCTTTTCATTTGAAGCGTCTGTTTGTAAAAATCCTGCCAACTCAGTTGTATTAGTAAATGATTTTGTAAAGAAACGGTCGATTGCCCATCCAGAAGTTAAACTTCCTAAAACGGCTCCTACTCCATTGGTCATCATCATAAATAAACCTTGCGCAGAAGAACGAATTTTAGAATCGGTATTACTTTCTACAAATAAAGAACCGGAAATATTAAAGAAATCGAACGCCATTCCGTATACAATACAAGACAAAATAATCATCCATAAACCACCAACAGGATCTCCAAAAGCAAATAACCCAAAACGAAGAACCCAAGCCAGCATACTGATTAACATTACTTGTTTGATTCCAAAACGTCTTAAGAAAAATGGAATTGCTAAAATAAACAAGGTTTCAGAAACCTGAGAAATCGACATAATAATAGTCGAATATTTGATTACGAAAGAATCTGCATATTTAGGAAAATGTTTAAATTCATCTAAAAACACATCTCCATAAGCATTTGTCAGCTGTAGTGCTCCTCCTAAAAACATAGAAAAAACAAAAAACAAAGCCATTTTATAGTTTCCAAACAACTTAAATGACTCTAATCCTAAAGTCTCAATCCAAGTTGCATTTTCTTTAATCAAACGCTGTGGTTCACATTTTGGCAATGTAAAAGCGTAGATTCCTAAGATTAAAGCCCCTGCTCCAGCAATATAAAACTGATATTCTGTTGCTTTACTGCCGCTTAAATTTGTAATCCACATCGCAACAATAAAACCAATTGTTCCCCAAACACGGATTGGCGGAAAGTCTTTTACAATATTTTTATTGTTTAATTTAAGCGAAGTATAAGAAATAGAATTACTTAAAGCAATTGTCGGCATATAACAGCACATCGCCAAAAGCATTACTATAATAAAAGTATCAGGAGTTGAAACTTGAGCTATTCCAAACAAAACAACTGCATAAAGGATATGAAGGACTCCATACAATTTTTCAGCGTTAATCCATCTGTCAGCAATAATACCTGTAAGTGTAGGCATAAAAAGAGAAGCGATTCCCATGGTTCCAAAAACCAGTCCGAACTGAGTTCCTTCCCAGTTTTTTGTACCAAACCAATAATTTCCAATTGTTATAAGCCAAGCTCCCCAAACAAAAAATTGCAGAAAGCTCATTAAAATCAATCTATTTTTAATACCCATATAGTATAATTTGTCTTTAGTAAAAATGAAGCGGTAAAACTACCATTAAAAATAATATCTGCAAAAAATTATGCTGTTTTAACAATATCATTCACTAATTCTAAAACAGCATCAAACTGCTCTTCTTTATTTAAGTAAGAATTATCTATCTCAATAGCATCGTCGGCAATTACCAAAGGTGAATCTTCTCTGCTTGTGTCTAAATTATCTCTATCTACAACATTTTTAAGAACTTCTTCATAGGTTACGCTATCTCCTTTTGCTTGCAATTCATCAAAACGCCTCTGCGCACGCGTTTCTGCACTGGCAGTCATAAAGATTTTAAGTTCGGCATCAGGAAAAACAACTGTTCCTATATCTCTTCCATCCATAACGATGCCTTTATTTTTACCCATTTCCTGTTGTTGTTCTACTAATTTTGAACGAACTTCTGAAACAGTTGCAACTTTGCTTACAAAGTTAGAAACCTCAATTGTTCTAATTTGTTTCTCTACATTTTCACCATTCAAATACATTTCAGCAAAACCTAAATCGGCATTAAACTTAAACTCTAATTGAATTTTAGGCAATGCGCTAACCAAGACATCTTTATCAAAAAAATCAGTCCCAATTAAATTATGCTGCATAGCAAAAAAAGCTACCGCTCTATACATAGCTCCAGTATCTACATATACATACTCTAATTTTTTTGCCAGTTGTTTTGCTAAGGTACTTTTACCTGTTGATGAAAATCCATCGATAGCAATAGTGATCTTTTTCAATTCTTTATTTTTTAATTTTTATTCTTTTAAAGTTCCAAAATTCTAATAATAAATACTCATTACAATTTCCGATTTAGAACTATCAATAATTTTTGCCAGTCTATCAAAATACTTTTTATTTACCATGGGACAGCCTTGGCTATTGCAAATGTAACCATCTTTCTCTTTATACGGAACATCATAATAGTAATGAAAAACAATATCTCTTTTAAAAGCATTATTGTTTGTATCATCTAATCCATAAAGTTTGTACGCTTTTCCAAACTTTCCCATATAATGATTTCCTATTGAATATTGGCCTAATGAAGTACTAAATGAATTCGGTATGTTGCTGAATTTTAATTTTCCTTTGATTCCTGTTTCCGAACCAGAACCATGAGCAACCAAACCTTGATCTAGTATTTTATTTGTTTTCAAATCATAAACAAAAAATCGATTTTTGCCTGATGGAATTTTCATGTCAATCAAAAAAGCAATCTCTTTATTGTATTTTGAATTACTTTCCGTAATTCTTTTGATTTCTGAAACTTGAGATTCAACTCTTTCTGATTCTTCAGAGGAAAGAAAGGCAATGTTTTGTTCATTATCAATAAAAAAGTATACAGCAAAAGCTGCAACAATAAAAAAGCAAATAAGTAGTATTTTTTTCATTTGAAATTTGAAAAAACTGTTGAATAATTAATTGACGTAATTATTACTCTTTTTAAAATGTTATTATTGAAAATTTAAAATTAAGCCGAAAAGACTTGTATTAGCCGCCAATGTATATCTAGAATAGGAATAATTAAATCGCAATTTATTTATCTTCAACCCAAATCCTAATGAAACTCCCGAGAAATTACGTTGATCGTTAACTCTTAATTCTTCTCCTCTTCTAAAATTATATCCGACACGTAAATTAAAGGCTCTTTTCGGAAAAAGTTCTACTCCAAAAGCAACGTGTCTTAATGCATTATTAAAAAATGAAACTTTCTCTGCGCTTGTTGAACCATCAATATTGGTTTCTCCTCGATTAGGGTTCGAGAAAGAGATATTCCATTGCTGTAAATTTTCTAATGTAAGATGCCAGCGAATAGGTACATGTTCTAATTCCTGCGAAATACCAGCAACAATTTCAAAAGGCAGATTTTCTTTTATTCCAGAGTAAGTGGTGAACTGTGTTCCAATGTTGCGAAACACCAAACCAAAATTAATATCATTTCTTTCGTCTACATACAAGGCTCCTAAATCGACAGCTCCACCAATAGAATTATAACTTTCTAGCGAAGATGTTATCAGCTTAGCATTTGCGCCGAGATACAAACTTGTATAAGGAACGTTGTACGCATACCCTACGGTAAGTGCACCTTCGCTTCCTGTGAAATTAGAAGTCGCTTGTCCGTTTTCATCATACCCTTCAAAAGAGCCGTAATTGATGTAACTTACACCTGCATAAAGTGTTTGCACGTGCCTATCATAAGTATAGGCGTATGAAGCGGTTCCATAAGAAGCTTCTCCGTAATAGCTCCCATAATTCATAGCCAAATGATTGTCCATATCTGCATTTATAAGGGCTGGATTAGACATGGCCTGATTGACATCTTCATCATATATAGTAATAACATCTCCACCGAGTGAAGCCTGTCTTGGCGAAGTTGTCAAATTCAAAAATTGATAGGTGTAACGTCCTCCAACTTGTCCGAACGAAGTCGAACAAATCAGCAACATAAAAAATAAAACGATCTGTTTAAACATGTCTTTTGGAACGCTCCTATTTGTGAATAACGCAGCTACAAATATAAAATTATATAACAGCAAAAATGAAAATAAACGCTAAATAAATTTCAATAAAAAAATCCAAATTCCAATAGTAAAATTGAAATTTGGATTTTAAGAATTAAATAATTTTATTGAAGCTTATTTTAATGTCTTAGCATTTTTTACACTTTGATCAGTTAAAGCAATTGCCAGAACTTCACTCATTTCTTTTACATAATGAAAAGAAAGCCCTTCTAAGTATTCTGCTTTAATTTCATCAATGTCGCTTTTGTTTTCATGGCAAAGAATAATTTCTTTAATACCAGCTCGTTTTGCTGCTAAGATTTTCTCTTTAATTCCGCCAACAGGCAAAACTTTTCCTCGTAAAGTAATTTCTCCTGTCATCGCTAGGCTTTTCTTTACCTTTTTCTGAGTTAAAAGCGAAACTAAAGAGGTCAGCATTGCAATACCAGCACTTGGGCCATCTTTTGGAGTAGCTCCTTCTGGAACATGCAGGTGAATATTGTATTTTTGAAAAATTTCTGTGCTTAATCCTAATTTCTTAGCATTGGCTTTAATATATTCTAGAGCAATAGTTGCAGATTCTTTCATTACAGTTCCTAGATTTCCTGTAATAGTCAAAGCGCCTTTTCCTTCAGAAATCAAAGATTCAATAAACAAAATATCACCACCGACACTTGTCCAAGCCAAACCAGTTACAACACCCGCAACATCATTATTTTCATATTTATCACGCTCTAATCTCGGAACACCTAAAATAGCAACAATATCTTCGTCTGTCACTTTTTTATTGTACTCCTCTTCCATTGCTACCGATTTTGCAGCATTTCTGATCACCTGAGCAATTTTAGTTTCTAAATTACGAACACCTGATTCTCTCGTATAACCTTCAACGATTTTTTCTAATTGTTTTTTACCAATTGTTAAATCTTTTGAAGTTAAACCGTGCGCTTCTAATTGTTTTGGAAAAAGATGTCTTTTTGCAATCTCTACTTTTTCTTCAATTGTATAACCTGACATTTTAATGACTTCCATTCTGTCACGCAAAGCTGGCTGAATAGCTGCCATATTATTTGAAGTCGCAATAAACATTACTTTAGACAAATCATATCCCATTTCAAGGAAATTATCATAGAAAGCACTGTTTTGCTCTGGATCTAATACTTCTAGTAAAGCTGAAGATGGATCACCGCTATTACCGCTTGATAATTTATCAATCTCATCTAAAATAAATACTGGATTTGAAGTTCCTGCCTTTTTCAAACTTTGAATAATTCTTCCCGGCATCGCTCCAATATAGGTTTTTCTGTGCCCGCGAATTTCTGCTTCATCACGCAAACCACCTAACGAAATACGTACATACTCGCGTCCTAAAGCTTCAGCAACTGAACGTCCAATAGAAGTTTTACCAACACCTGGAGGTCCTGTCAAACAAATAATTGGCGATTTCATATCATTTCGCAATTTTAAAACTGCCAAATGCTCTATCATTCTCTTTTTTACTTCTTCTAATCCGAAGTGATCTTTATCTAAAACTTTCTGTGCAAATTTCAAGTCGAATTTATCCTTAGAATACTCACCCCAAGGCAATTCTAAAAACAGCTCTAAATAGTTTCTTTGAATTCCAAAATCAGGAGACTGCGGATTCATACGACGCATTTTTGACAATTCTTTTTCGAAATGTTTCTGCGTTTTTTCGTCCCATTTTTTAGTTTTGGCTTTTAAGCCCATTTCATCCATTTCTTCTTCCTGCGAAACGCCTCCCAATTCTTCTTGAATGGTTTTCATTTGCTGATGAAGGAAATACTCGCGTTGCTGCTGATCTAAATCAAAACGAACTTTTGACTGAATGTCATTCTTCAATTCTAATTTTTGAAGCTCAACATTCATATAACGTAACGTCTCTAAAGCACGTTCTTTTAATCCATTTATCGATAAAAGACCTTGTTTCTCTTTTACTGATAAATTCATATTAGAAGAAACAAAATTGATTAAAAACGACTGGCTTTCAATATTTTTAATTGCAAAAGTAGCTTCAGAAGGAATATTTGGACTTTCTTTAATAATTTGAATAGCCAATTCTTTAACAGAATCTAAAATAGCCGTGAATTCAGAATCACTTTCATCTGGACGTTCTTCTGCAACTTCTTTAATAGTAGCTGTCATGTATGGCTCTTCGGAAACCACTTCGTCGATTTCAAAACGCTTTTTACCTTGAAGAATAACGGTTACATTACCGTCAGGCATCTTTAAAACACGTAAAATACGAGCAACAGTTCCTATTTTATGAATGTCATCTTTTGACGGATCTTCATCTTCTTCATTAATTTGAGATACAACACCTATAATTTTTCCACCAGCATTCGCATCATTAATCAATTTAATCGATTTATCTCTTCCTGCAGAAATCGGAATAACAACTCCTGGGAACAAAACAGTATTTCGTAAAGGTAAAATTGGCAGAGAAACAGGAAGCTCTTCATTATTCATTTCCTCTTCGTCCTCCGGAGTTAATAAAGGAATTAATTCTGCTTCTGAATCAAATTCTTGAAGTGACA
The DNA here is from genome assembly GCF_030378165.1 of Flavobacterium panacagri. NCBI lineage: Bacteria > Pseudomonadati > Bacteroidota > Flavobacteriia > Flavobacteriales > Flavobacteriaceae > Flavobacterium > Flavobacterium panacagri. The sequence continues at coordinate 3,798,177 of NZ_CP119766.1, read as the reverse complement.
GATTGTCAATAGTAAGTATTTTATGATTTGACATGATAATATATAAGTCGTTTTGTCATTAAAAAAATTAAGCCATCTGTAAAATCGGTATTACTTCATTAAGCTTTACCTGAAAACACCCACTGTTTTACATTTACTAGACAGGCCATAAAAATAGACAATCATTGTGCCAAATGCAAAATAAGTCAGTTCTAAAATTGGATTTAATTTCATTAGATAAAAAATTAAAAAAAAATAAAATTAATTTTATCAAAAGTGTAACAAATAAAAAAAAGCAAAGTCATTTATAAAAACCAAAAGCCATTACTTGAGTCAAAACAACCAAAATATCGAAGAATTAATTGCGCTATGTAAAAACAATAATCAGAAAGCGCAGTTTGAAATTTACAATCGCTATTGCAAAGCGATGTATAACGTTGCGTATCGTATTGTAAAAGATGAACATTTTGCACAAGACGTCATGCAGGAAGGATTCTTAAAGGCTTTTACAAAAATCAATGACTATAAACAAGAAGTGGCTTTTGGAGCATGGTTAAAAAAAATAATCATCAATTATAGTATCGATTTTTATAGAAAAAACAACTCTTTTCAAGTAGAAGACTTAAGCAAACAACTATATAAAATTGAAGAAAATGACGGAATTATTTCTGAAAATATTGACTTAAACAATCTTAAAGTAAAACAGGTATTGGATACAATTTTGCAATTAAAAGATAATTATAGAATGGTATTAACCTTATTTTATATTGAAGGCTATGATCAAGAAGAGATCTGCGAAATTTTGAATATTAGTTATGCAAATTGCAGAACAACCTTAAGCAGAGCAAAAGATAGTTTACGTAAAAAATTGGAAGAAATTTAAAATGAATTGGAATATGAAAAATGAAAAAGACAATTTAGACGAATTATTCAGCAAGTTTGAAAACCAGTGGGATATTGAGGAATTAAACCCCAATCATCAAATGGATTTTATGCAAAAATTAAATAAAAAAGAACCAAAGAAAAAATACTGGTTCGTAACAGCCATTGCAGCTTCTATTGTATTGATGATTGGCGTATCTATTTTTTACAAAAACGAAAAACCAAAAGAATTCAAATTTGCTTCTAAAGAAACTAAACGTACCGATTCTATTTTCAACATTCTAATTGATAACGAACTGGTTAAATTAAAAGAAAAAAGTTCACCGGAAAATGAGCAGATTATTAATGATGCATTAAAGCAAATGAAAACCTTTGATGCCGATTACCAAAAAATCATTAATGAATTGCAGAAAAACGGTGAAAACAAACAGATTATTTATGCTATGATTAGCAATCTGCAGACCCGAATTTCTTTTTTACAAACCGTTCTGAAACGAATTGAAGACAACGAAAAATTAAAAAACACATCTAATGAAGAAACGCTATAACTTACTAATTTTATTCCTTTTGATTCCTTTCTTGGGATTTTCGAATGACGATGCTTTTATTACCAAACAAAAAAACATTAAAAAAACATATATCGTAAATTCCAACGCTGGAATTGACATTGACAATAAATATGGCAACATTTCTGTATCTACCTGGGACGAAGACAAAATTGATTTGGATATCATAATTAAAGTTAATGGCCCTAACGAAAATTGGGTTAACGAACGTTTAAACAGCATCGATGTAGATATTACCGCTCTTAAAAGTATGGTTTCTGCAGTGACTAATCTTGGAAGTTCTTCTTTAAAAAGTAAAGGAAGTAACAACAGCTTTGAAATTAATTATGTAATTAAAATTCCTAAAAACGGTTCTGCAAAATTATTCAATAAATATGGTAATATCTCTACTCTAAACTTAGAAGGAAATTCTAATATAAGCTGTAAATACGGCAAAGTTACTTTGGGAAAACTAAACGGATCAAGTAATAACGTTGAAATTGCATACTGCCAGAATTCAAGTATTGAGTACATCAAAACAGGAAATATAAATGCCAGATATTCTGGACTTAAAATTAATGACTCAGGAAATCTAAATTTAAATACTAATTATACAGATGTAAATCTTGGCGATGGTGAAAACATAAAGTACGAATGTAATTACGGAAATTTTAAATTTCAAAAAATCAATTCTTTAAATGGTTCTGGAAATTATTTAACTATCAATATTGGAGAAGTTTCCAGCAACTTTAGCTTTGACACTAATTACAGCAAAATCAATATTGGAAACATGACTGAAAAAGCTGGAAATGTAAATATCAATTCTGGATATACTGACATTTCTCTTGGCTATGCAGCAAATTATGCTTTTGATTTTGATATTTCTACTAGGTATTCAAATATTAAACACGACAATACTTTAGACATTTCTGTTTCTGAGACCAAAAGCAATACTAAAAGAATAAGCGGTTTCTACAAGAAAAAAGGTCAAAACAAAGTTAATATCAGTTCTAATTACGGAAACGTTTCTTTAATAAAAAATTAATCATCTAAAAATCAAAACAATGAAAAAGTCAATTCTAATTCTAGCCTTAGCATTATTTCTAACCAATATAAATGTTAATGCACAATGGGGATCTAACAACAAAATAACTGGAAACGGCAAAATTACAACCCAAACCAGAACTACAGGAGATTATGATAGTATTAAAATCGCAGGTTTTTTTGATGTGGATTTAGTTGCAGGTAAAGAAGGAAAAATCACAATTAAAGGCGAAGAAAATTTACTACAAGCAATTAAAGTAGAAGTTGAAGGAAACGAACTAAAAGTGTATGTAGAAAGAGGAACTCAGATTCGTTCTAGTTCTGGAAAAAAAATTGAAGTTACTATTCCTTTTGAAAAAATTGCTGCAGTTACTTTATCAGGATCAGGAAATGTTAGAACTAAAGATAAAATTAAAAGTGACAACCTAACTGCTAAATTATCTGGTTCTGGTAATTTTGATTTAGATATAGAAGCTAATACTTTTGACTTAGCGCTGAGCGGTTCTGGTGATGTAACCCTAAAAGGAACTGCTAACTCTTTTACCAGCAAAATATCTGGCTCAGGAAATATAAAAGCATCTGAACTTAAATCTAAAATTGTTGATGCGAATATTTCTGGCTCAGGAAACAGTAAACTAACTTGTAATGAGAGCCTAACAGCTAGAGTTTCTGGTTCTGGAAATATTAAATATTTAGGAAATCCTGAAAAACGTGATGTAAAAGTTTCAGGCTCAGGAAGTATTTCTAAAGGTTAATTATTTATAAAAATATCACGAATTACAAAACTATCATCAATCAAATCATTAGCTGCAATTCGTGATATTCCTATCAAAAGACGTTTCATTAATTTGAAACGTCTTTTTTATGTACTCGTCTTAAAAGAAAAATAGCTGTAACGAAAAATATTCCTAAAATCACAATTGCCGCACGAGGACTTCCAGTAATCTGATCTATAATTCCGTAAACACACATTCCAATTACAATTCCAATTTTTTCAGCTACATCATAGAAACTAAAAAATGATGCTGTATCTTCTGTCTCTGGTAATAATTTTGAATAAGTTGAACGTGACAATGCTTGAATTCCTCCCATTACGAATCCTGCAATGGTTGCCATTACATAAAAATGTGTCGGTAAAAAGATAAAATAAACAATTACGCAAAAAACAACCCAAATAATATTAATTCCTATAAGCGTAGGAATATTTCCAAATTTCGCTGAAGCTCTCGATGTTAAAACAGCACCAACAACCGCTACTAATTGAATAATCAAAATACAAACGATCAATCCAATTGTACTTTGTTCTTTGGTTTCCCATTGAATTTCCTGAGCCCCAAAATAAGTGGCTACAAGCATTACGGTCTGAACAGCCATACTAGAAACAAAGAATCCTCCTAAATAGCGTTTTAATGGAATATTTTGATTTAGCAATGCCCAAACCTTTTTCAGCTCCTTAAAACCATTAAATACAACAGATTTTGTCAATTTCTGTCCTGTTTCTTTACTTCCTTTCGGTAAATAGTAATATGTATATTGACTGAATAAAATCCACCAAACTCCCACCATAACAAAAGAATAACGCATAGCTTTCATTGCTGCTTCTCCATCTGTTCCAGAGATTCCAAATAATTTTGGTTTCATAATCATCGCTAAATTGATAATTAACAAAATAACACTCCCGATATATCCTAGAGAATACCCTTTAGCACTAATTCTGTCTTGCTGCTCTTCGAAAGCAATGTCTGGCAAATACGAATTATAAAAAACCAAACTTCCCCAATATCCTAATAGGCCTAAAAAGTAAAATAACAATCCAACATAAATATTATCTAAGTCAAACCAATACAATCCCATACAAGACAATGCTCCTACATAACAAAAGAACTTCATAAATGATTTCTTATTCCCAACATAATCGGCAATTCCAGATAATAAAGGAGAAATAAAAGAAACTACCATAAAGGCAAAAGCAGTAATAAAACTAATTAATGCCGAGTTTTTAAGATGCATTCCAAAAACATCAATATAGTGATCACGATCTGAAAATAAGGCTTCGTAAAAAATTGGAAATACTGCCGAAGCAATTGTCAAAGTATAAACTGAATTGGCCCAATCATAAAATGCCCAAGCATTTAAAAGCTTCTTATCTCCTTTTTGTAGGTTTTTCATAGAAATGGTTTTGTTAATAGGCTACGAATTTATCTAATTTTTATCATAATCAAATAGAAAATTTTCAATTCATACATTATTAAATTATGAACTGCAATAAAAACAAAAAAGCTATTCAAAAACGAATAGCTTTTAGAAATTATATTTTTATACTTTCCTTTTATTTGATAGTCCCCACTTTAAGCGCAACGGCTTTAGCTTCTGGAATTAAAGCTTTTATATTAGCAATTCTCGTAGCATCGGAAGGGTGTGTGCTCATAAATTCTGGTGTTCCAGAACCGCCCGATTTTGCCGCCATTCTACCCCAAAAAGCGACAGCATCTTCTGGATTGTAACCGGCAATAGCCATTAAAGTCAAACCTATTTTATCAGCTTCGCTTTCATTACTTCTACTAAAAGGCAACATTACTCCTACTTCAGTTCCCATACCATAAGCCTGAGAAAAGATTTCTCTTGTCTGAGCTGTTTTGTTGCTTGTTGCCGCATCTAGAACTGCTCCTCCAATTGACTGTAGCTGTGCTGCACTCATTCTCTGAGCACCATGATTGGCTAAAGCGTGTGAAACCTCGTGGCCCATTACTGTTGCCAAACCTGATTCATTTTGCGTAATTGGTAGAATTCCGGAATAAACCACAATTTTTCCTCCTGGAAGACACCAAGCATTTACTTCTTTATTATCAACTAATTTATATTCCCAGCGATAATCTTTTAAATACTGTGATTGTCCTAAATAAGCTAAATATTTTTCGGCTGCTAACTTAATTTTATATCCAACAGTTTCAACAAGTTTTGCATCTGCTGTTCCTGTTATCACTTTATTTTCAGACAAAAATGTGCTGTATTGTTGAAATGAAGTTGGAAATAATTCACTGTTTGAAACAAAATTCAAGTTTTGTTTTCCTGTAATTGGGTTTGTTGCACAAGACAAAACAAGACTACTGAAAATCCCTAAAAACAAATATTTTTTCATAATTCGAGCTATTTTCGAACAAAAATACAATTATTACAAATTATTATTTTACAGAATTTAACAAAAAAATATCAGAATTATTATTACTCTCCAACAATATGAAGCTCATTAAACTCTTTATCAACAATTAAGAAATTATTGGACTCGAAACTAATTTTATCAAAATCAACTTTTTCATTGTCAATTTCTATTTCAGTTACCTTAAAAGGCAATCCAACTAAATTAATTTTATACTTGCTGTAAGGTGTATCATATTTCCCTTCTTTGTGCAACTGAATAATTAATTCTTTTTCTTTTCCAATTGTTCTTAAAGACAAGAAACTGTATCGACCTTTTTTGTAATCGTAACCATCTTGCGCATCTTCATACACTACTGATTTTTCTTTTCCATTTTTATAATACACATCCAGTGTCAATTCGTCAAAGTCTAATTCGCCGACATACTGCTGAACAGGATATTTTGGTATAATCGCACCTGCTTTTATAAATACTGGAATTTCATCAAATTTCGTATCAATCCAGATTTCCCTTCCTCCAATAAAAAGCTCATTTGTCCAGTAGTTATACCACTCGCCTCTTGGAAGATACATACGTCTACCTACAGCATTAGGTTCAAGTATTGGACAAACTAAAATTTGGTTTCCAAAGACAAATTCATCGTTGCGATAATGTGTTTGCGTATCATCTTGATCATAATAAACCAATGGTTTTAACATGGGAACTCCCTCTTCAATATACTGCCAAAACATGGTATATAAATAAGGTAATAATTGATAACGAAGACTTACAAATTTTCTAGTAATATTAATCACTTCTTCATCAAATGACCAAGGTTCTTGATTTCCATGATCTCCAGATGAATGTGTTCTACAGAATGGATGGAAAACCCCTAATTGAATCCAACGCGCATATAATTCTCCCGAAGGCTGTTCGGCAAATCCACCAATATCTGAACCTGTGAATCCCATTCCTGAAATTGACATTCTCTGCACCTGAATATTTGCAATCCATAAATGTTCCCAAGTTGCCACATTATCCCCTGTCCATGACGAAGTATAACGTTGTGCACCTGAATAAGCCGATCTTGTAATAACAAAAGGACGTTTTGGATAAACAAATCGTTTTACTCCATGATAAGTTGCCCTTGCCATTTGAGTTCCATATATATTATGAGCTTTTCTATGACTGCAAGGATTTCCATCATAAAGATGGCGAACGTCCATTGGAAATGTTTTATTAGGAACCTCCATAACAGCTGGTTCGTTCATATCGTTCCAAACACCTTTAACTCCAATATCTGCAATTAATTCTTTAAATAAACCTGCCCACCATTCTCTTACTGCAGGATTTGTGTAATCAGGAAAGTTACATTCTCCCGGCCATACTTTTCCTTTCATATAAGGGCCATCAGCTCTTTTACAGAAATAATCTTTTTCCAAAGCTTCTTGATAAACCCAGTAATCTTTATCAATTTTAATTCCAGGATCGATAATGACAACAGTTTTGAATCCGTCCTCGGCTAATTCTGCCACCATTTTCTTTGGATCTGGAAAATAATTTTTATTCCAGGTAAAACACCTAAAACCATCCATATAATCAATATCCAGATATATAGCGTCGCATGGAATTTTAAGTTCTCTAAATTTAGAAGTAATTTCTTTTACCTTACTTTCTGGATAATAACTCCATTTACATTGATGATATCCTAAAACCCAAAGCGGTGGTAATTCTGGTTTCCCAGTTAAATCGGTATAAGTAGTTACCACATCCTGCATCTGAGGCCCGTAAATGAAATAATAATTCATTTCGCCACCTTCTGCCCAGAAACTGGTAATATTTCTTCTCTCTTGACAAAAATCAAAGAAAGTTCTAAAAGTATTATCGAAGAATATTCCGTAAGACTGCTTATTATGCAACCCAATATAAAACGGAACTACTTTATACAAAGGTTCTTGATCCTTTTGATAAGCATATTGATCAGTAGCAAAATTCTCTACTCTTTTACCTTTAAGGTTCATCTGAGTAGCTTTATCTCCAAGACCATAGTAGCATTCTCCATCTTTAGAGAATTTACTCATTTTTACAATGTTACCACCATATTCATAACTTTCTTCCCAATGAAAACCAAGTTCGTCCTCAAGGATAAGAAAATCATTTAAATCGTAGACAGCTAAACGAAGATCCGCTTTCTGAATTTTACATTTTACCTTACTGGTTCTGATTTCGAAATAGGTCTCTTCTTCAGTAAGTTCTAAAAAATTATACCCATGAAGCTGGGTTTTATCAATGGCATACGAAAAATCGTTGCTAAAATAGCCCTTCGTAGTAAATCGAAATCGAATTAAACTGTCTCTAAGAATAGTAACTTTTAAGATTACCTTGTTATCCGTATTAAAGGAAATCGAATCACCTTCATGCTCGTAAGAAACGATTTTTGATGGATATAAATCGCCTTTGTATTCTAATGATGTGTTTGTAATCATATGGACAATGAATTAATTATAACAATAATCTCTATTTCAAACATACAAAAAAAGTTCATAAAGCCCTATGAATAAAAGGTTTAATCACGAAAACGTTTTTTCTGATTGAGTCGTAAATATTAGATCAAAAAAGCAGCAAATTGACAATTTTAAAACGATAAACTGACAAAAAGCTGCTTATATAAATAAATGTAGGATTTTTCTAAACGAAAGAATATACAGTTACACTTAAAGGAGGAAGAATTAATTCAACCGAAAAATCTCTTCCATCATATTTGAAAGCTTTTGTTTCAATTGAATGATGATTTCCAACACCGCTTCCTCCGTAAATCGAATTATCTGTATTAAAAATTTCTTTTAATTTTCCTTTTTTAGGAATACCAATTCGATAATTTTCCCTCACAACTTGTGTGAAATTACAAACTACAATTAGGTTTTCATTTTCATTATTTCCTTTTCTTATGTAAGACATCACAGCATTTTGGTGGTCAGAGTAATTGATCCATTCAAAACCTTCTGCTGAAAATTGTTTTTCATAAAGAGCAGGATAGGATTTGTACAAATTATTTAAATCTGTAATTAACGTTTTAATTCCTGAATGAAAATCATATTGCAATAAATGCCAATCTAAGCTTTGCTCAAAATTCCATTCTCCAGTTTGTCCAAACTCAGCTCCCATAAACAATAATTTTGTCCCAGGGTGTGTGAACATATAACCGTATAGTAATCTCAAATTAGCAAATCGTTGCCATTCATCTCCTGGCATTTTATAGATAAGCGATTGTTTTCCATAAACCACTTCATCATGAGAAAACGGAAGCATAAAATTTTCTGTAAACGCATAAGTCATTGAAAATGTCAAATCGTTCTGATGATATTTTCTGTAAACGGTTTCTTTTTGAAAGTATTTTAAAGTATCGTGCATCCAGCCCATCATCCATTTCATTCCAAAACCCAAACCGCCAAAAGATGTTGGTTTTGATACCATTGGAAAGGAGGTGCTTTCTTCTGCAATAGTTTGGACTCCATCAAAATTAGAATAGATTACTTCATTAAATTCTTTAAGAAAACTAATACTATCTAAATTCTCTCTTCCACCATAAATATTAGCTTCCCATTCGCCGTCTTTTCTAGAATAATCCAAATATAACATCGAGGCAACGGCATCAACTCGTAAGCCATCAGCATGATAATTTTGAAGCCAGAAAACGGCATTACTAATTAAAAATGCTCGGACTTCATTTCTTCCGTAATTAAAAACCAAACTTTTCCAGTCAGGATGATATCCTTTTCTGCGATCTGGATGTTCGTATAAATGAGAACCGTCAAAATAACCTAAACCATGTGCATCGTCAGGAAAATGTGACGGAACCCAGTCTAAAATAACACCAATTCCTTCTTGATGCAATTTATCAACCAAAACCATAAAATCCTGTGGTTTTCCAAAACGGGAAGTCGGTGCAAAATATCCCGTTAATTGATACCCCCACGAAGGATCATACGGATATTCCATTATAGGCATAAACTCGACATGTGTAAAGCCAGTCTCTTTAACGTATTTTACCAAATCATCTGCTAATTCCAAATAACTTAAAAAACGATTATGATCAGCTCTTCGCCAAGATCCTAAATGTACTTCATAAACAGAATATGGTTTATCTAATGCATTCTTATCTTTACGATTTTGCATCCATTTTTCGTCCTTCCATTTATAATCTAAATCCCAGACTACTGAGGCGGTATGCGGTGGTTTTTCACAATACAAAGCAAAAGGATCTGCCTTTTCTGTTACAACACCATTAATACTAGAGTGTATTTTATATTTATAAAGTGTTCCTTTTGAAATATAGGGAATAAATCCTTCCCAAATTCCTGATGAATCCCAACGAACATTTAAATTATGCTCTCCTTGTGTCCAGTAATTAAAATCGCCCACAACCGAAACCGACTGTGCTGTTGGAGCCCAAACTGCGAAATAAACGCCTTTTACTCCATTAACTTCAATTAAATGCGCTCCTAATTTTTCATATAATTTGAAGTGTTTTCCAGCTTTGAATAAATCGATATCAAAATCAGTAAAAAGAGAATGTGCGATTACTTTAGTCATGTTTATTTATTAAGGCAAAAATTGATATTGAAAACTATTCTATTCTAAAATTATCTGATAATGTAACTCCTTTTTTAATCACAACAATTCCGTCTTTTATACTGTATAATTCGTTAGTAAAATTATCCAAATGCTTTCCACCGCTAATGTGAACATTGTTTCCAATACGTACATTTTTATCTATCAAAGCATTTTGAATAAAACAATTTTCCCCAATACCAACATGAATTTTACTGATACTGCTTTCATGATTCAATTCGTCAAGATCCTGATAAAAATCATTCCCCATAACATAGCAGTTTTCCAAAACAGTTCCTTCTCCAATTCTAGAACGGATACCAATTACAGAACTTTTAATTTCTTTGGCATTTATGATGCATCCTTCTGAAATCAAAGATTGATTAATAATCGAATTTCTAAACTTTGATGGAGGTAATAATCTTGGTCTAGTGAAAATTTTATTCTCGTTATCAAATAAATTAAATTCTGGAATATCTGCTGTTAAACCAATATTTGCTTCGAAGAACGATTCAATGTTTCCAATATCTGTCCAATAACCTTCATATTGATAACTTAGTATTTTATGTTTTCCAACGGCTTGTGGAATAATTTCTTTTCCAAAATCTTTCGTTTCCTGGTTAGACATTAACTCCTCTAACAATGGTTTATTAAAAATGTAAATACCCATTGAAGCTAAATATTTTTTACCTTTCTCTTGCATATGTTCACTTACTTCCGATTCCCATTCTGGCAATAATGAAGCATGTGGTTTTTCTATAAAAGCGTGAATATTGTTTTCGTGATCGGTTTTAAGAATCCCGAATTCTGGTGCATCTTTAGCATTTACAGGCAGAGTTGCAATCGAAATTTCAGCATCGGCAGCAATATGAGCTTCCAGCATTTCATTAAAATCCATTTGATACAATTGATCTCCTGACAGAATTAAAGCATGATCAAAATCGTGTTTTAAAAAATGTGACATACATTGTCTTACGGCATCAGCGGTTCCCTGAAACCATGTCGGATTATCTGGGGTCTGTTCAGCAGCTAATATATCTACAAAGGACTGACTGAAAATACTAAAATTGAAAGTGTTTTTGATATGAGCATTTAAAGATGCAGAGTTAAACTGTGTTAAAACAAATATTTTAAAAATATCCGAATTAATACAATTAGAAATTGGAATATCGACCAGACGATATTTTCCACCGATTGGAACAGCCGGTTTAGATCTCGTTTCTGTTAATGGGAATAAACGTGATCCCTGTCCTCCTCCTAAAATAATAGCAACTACATTTTTCTTTTTAAATTTCATTTTTCTCAATTATTAAGGTGTATATTTCGATATATTCTTGGCAAACTCTCTCCCAGGAATGATCAGTTGACATTCCTCTTTGAACTACTTTATTGAAATTTATTTTATCATCGTACAATTTCACAGCTCGATTTATAGAATAACAGATATCTCCCACCGACGCCTGATCGTGACATATTCCATTTCCTTCATCTCCATAATCAATGACGGTATCTCGCAAACCTCCAGTTCTCCTAACAATTGGGATTGTTCCATATCGCATAGCATACATTTGATTCAAACCACAAGGCTCAACTCTGGATGGCATTAAAATATAATCTGAACCCGCATAAATCAAATGTGCCAATTCTTCATTATAACCTATAAAAACATTATAATTTCCTTTGTAATCATTTCGCAATTGTGTTAACTGTTCTTCTATTACGGCATTTCCTGAACCTAAAATCAGAATATTAATCTCTTCAAAATGTTCTGATAAAGCTAAAGCAGATGCTTGTGGTAATAAATCTCCGCCTTTTTCTTCAAACAAACGTCCAATAAAGCTAAAAAGTGGTTTTGAAGCATCCAGTTCAAACTGCTCACATAGCTTTTCTTTATTTTTCTGCTTCCCGGTTTCAAAATTTTCAATTGAATAATTTTCAGCTATCATTACATCTTTCAGTGGATTCCAAACTTCAAAATCAATTCCGTTCAAAATTCCTCTTGATTTATTGCGAACTGCCTGAAACAAGCTTTCCAACCCATTTGCCGCATTATTTATTTCATTCAGATAACTTGGAGAAACTGTTGTTACTGCATTCGCACATTTAATTCCGACAGCTAGTGAATTAATAGAATTATTCCATTCTAACAATCCAATATGTTTTAAATCGAACTCTGGCAGATAATACAATTTATCAAATCCAAACCAACCTTGATATAAGCCGTTATGAATAGTTATAACTGTCTTTACATTCTTGAGGGTTCCATATTTATAAGCCAACTGTAACATAAATGGAATTAATCCCGTATGATGATCATGACAATTGATTATATCAGGAATTTTATTTCGGGCTATAATCCAATCTAAAGTTGCGATCTGAAAAGACAAAAAACGTTCTATATCATCTTCGTATCCATAGACATTTGGGCGATTAAATAAATCATTAATTTCGATAAGATATAATTCATAACCCAATTTATCCGTAGTTTCTTTAAGAACGCTGAAAGGAAAATCAAAATTTCCAAGTTTCACTGTTCCCCAATGAACGCATTCAAAATCATTTTCTTTTCTAAATTTTGTATCATAACAAGGAACTACAACTCTAGCCTGATGACCTGCATTTGTCTGATATTTGGGTAATGCTCCAACAACATCAGCCAAACCACCGACTTTTGCCATAGGATAACACTCTGCACTTATATGAAAAATCTCCATCTCAGAAATTAATTTGCGATTATTTTTTACGAAACAATCATTAATATGCTACTTTTATCTTTTTTTTAAATTTAGCAAAAAAACAAGCAAAGTACTGCACTTAAACAAGTTTTATTGAAATGGCAAAAAAGGCAATTAATCCTATTAAATCATTAAAAATTCCACAGATAATTATACTATCTGCCAAGGTTTGTGCATTTGTATCGAAAAATCTCGCTACCAAATTTGCAGCGAAAATATTCACAACTCCAATAAAACATAAAGTTCCCAAACGAGAATTTGAGATGGATTCTAAAAGCTTACAGCAAGTCTTACAAGTCCCTGCCATTAATAAAAAGATCACAGTATATCACTATGGACAAAGTAAACGTAAAATACTACTAGTTCATGGCTGGTCTGGAAGAGGAACGCAGCTGTTTAAAATTGCTGACGAATTATTAAAACAGGGATATTCTACTATCAGTTTTGATGCTCCGGCTCACGGAAAATCAGAAGGAAGTACAACAATAATGTCCGAATTTATCACCTCTATTCTTGAAATTGACAAACAATTCGGCCCGTTTGAAATTGCAATCGGACATTCTTTAGGTGGTATGTCTGTTTTGAATGCTATTAAAGATGGTCTAAAAATTAATAAAGCCATTATAATTGGAAGCGGGGATATTGTACAAGATATTTTGGATGAGTTTATTTTAAAACTAAAGTTAAACAAGAAATTTAGTGAGCGTTTAAGAACATTTTTTGAAGATAAATATAAAGTGAAAATGGATGACTTTTCAGCCTATCGTGCAGCTCAAAAAGTAAAAATTCCTGTTTTAGTTATTCATGATAATGACGATCCTGAAGTCCTAGTAAAAGCAGGAATTCACATTCATCAAAACCTTGAAAATGGTTCCTTATTTCTAACTGATGGATTAGGACACAGAAAAATACTTGGAAATCAAAATGTTATCAAAAAAATATTAGAATTCATCAAAAACTAACTAACTTTATAGTTAACTATCTCAATATCAAAATTAAATAAATTTAATGATGGATTTATTTGGAGAAACAGAAAACTGGGAAACTAAATTAGAACCAATTTTAAAAAAATATAAAGGTAAAAAACACCCTTTGCATTATCAAAACACCTATCAGCTTTTGGTAATGGTAGTGTTATCTGCACAAGATTCTGACGCTAATATTAATTCAATTTCTCCTCTTTTATTTGAAAAATATCCAACGCTAAAAAGTCTATCTGAAACAAATTTGGAAGCTTTTATACCTTATATAAGTAAAGTTCGAAACTATTCCACTAAAGCACAATGGCTTTTGGATATTGCCAAGACAATAAAAGAGGATAAAAACATACCTCTAAATATGTCAGCTTTAACTGCTTTGAAAGGTATCGGAAGAAAATCTGCGAATGTAATTTTAAGAGAAACTCATCAGCCAGCCGAAGGTATAATTGCTGATTTACATGTTATAAGAGTAGCACCAAAAATTGGAATTATTAAAGAATCCAAAGACGGCAATAAGGTGGAAAAAGACTTGATGCAGGTTTTACCAAAAAATATCTGGTCAGAAATTGGAATGGCGATTTCTTTTTTAGGAAGAGAAACCTGCAGACCAAAACCAAAATGTGAAGAATGTCTTCTAACGGATATCTGTTTGTATTATTCTACTGAATATCAGAAAAATTAATATTATTTCCTTCTTGTATCAATTAAATAAATAATTTTCCAATTATCTTTTTCTTTAAACAAAGTGAAGGTATTTACACCTGAATGAGTTAATTTATCATTTATGTAAAATTCATAAGGAGCCCAAACATGAGCCATAACTCCATCAATCTGTATATTATAACTTAATATCTTTTCTTGAAATTTCATACTTAACGGTATAGACACTATTGCTTTATAAAATGCAGTCGCACTTTCATTAGATAATTTATTGCCTTTTGCAGAGTTTTCACTAATTGACTGCAAAATCATTTTATCTGCACAGACGGTTTTAATTTTTGCAGAATCTCTTTGATGGAATCCTTCAAAAAAAACTTCTATACACTTTTGAACCTCTTGCTTTTGCGCATTACAAATTATGCCAAGAAACAGAAAATATAAAAGGAAATAAGTTCTCATAAGTAAGTAAAATATAATTATACGCCAAATTGAGTAAAGTGATGATCTAAATGTTTTGCGAACAAATTATTCCATTCTTTAGCACTTAATTTCCCAAAAGAAAGAGATTCTTTCCCTTCAAACACGTTCTCACCTAATTCTCGAGTTTTATTGATATAAGATATAAGCCTCTTCTTTTCAAGGTTAAAATCACGATTTCCATTTATAATAAATTGAGGTGCCGTTCTTATATTTTTTGGATAAGGAGTTTCATCAACTACTTTCTTTTTTACGAAAGATTTTAAAATTAATCTTAGAAAAGCATTAGGCTTTGGATGTACATTATCATAAACCATTTCATAGGTTACATTACAATGAGCCAGCATTTGATCAACGCTCATCTTTCCCCAAAGTGGCTGTGAATCTGATTGCAGCTTATTAATACGATTAATGAATTGTTCACAATCTTCTACAAGAAAAATATTTTGCATGATTAATAATTTAGTTCAATAAATAAGATTATAAAAATAGAAAAATTACGTTTAAATTCTTACGCTTATAAATTTTATGCACCAAATCTTTGTTTAATCACTACTTTTTAATCAATATAACGTCTATCTGTGGATCTAGCCGTTTGCTGTACAGAAACTGCGGCTGAAAAAGCCCTGTTTTTCCAAATCTGGAGATGCCGCTCCCATCCCAGGAGCATCAGCATTACAAGGACTTTCCATATTTCCCGCATATAAAAATCTACATTTAAACCCCGGAAATTAACACAGACAGCTTCTGTGTTCTTTATAACCGTACAGCATAAAGATAACTCCCCGCATTCTCTGCGCAAGAAATAAAAAAATGATATAAAACAAAAAACCCCGTTTCGTAAGAAACAGGGTTTTCAAAAGAAAGGCGACGACATACTCTCCCACAATGATGCAGTACCATCTGCGCAGGCGGGCTTAACTTCTCTGTTCGGGATGGGAAGAGGTGAGCCCCGCCGCAATAACCACCTTAAGGTTTTCAGTAATTAATATCTAATTACCTTCCGCGTGCGGACAATATTTTAACATACTGAGATAAAGAAACATAAGTTTTTTAAGAAAGTTCCTTCTCTCCCGTCTGGGACGGGAGAGAAAAATTATGTACATAAGCTTACGGATTATTAGTACTACTCGACTATGACATTACTGCCTTTACATCTATAGCCTATCAACGTGGTCATCTTCCACGATCCTTAAAAGAAATCTCATCTTGTGGTGGGTTTCGCGCTTATATGCTTTCAGCGCTTATCCCTTCCAAACGTAGCTACTCTGCGGTGCCCCTGGCGGGACAACAGATACACCAGCGGTTTGTCCAATTCGGTCCTCTCGTACTAGAATCAGATCCACTCAAATTTCTAACGCCCGCAGTAGATAGAGACCGAACTGTCTCACGACGTTCTGAACCCAGCTCGCGTGCCACTTTAATGGGCGAACAGCCCAACCCTTGGGACCTTCTCCAGCCCCAGGATGTGACGAGCCGACATCGAGGTGCCAAACCCCCCCGTCGATATGAGCTCTTGGGGGAGATCAGCCTGTTATCCCCGGCGTACCTTTTATCCTTTGAGCGATGGCCCTTCCATGCGGAACCACCGGATCACTATGCTCTACTTTCGTACCTGATCGACCTGTATGTCTCTCAGTCAAGCTCCCTTATGCCATTGCACTCTACGCACGGTTACCAAGCGTACTGAGGGAACCTTTAGAAGCCTCCGTTACTCTTTTGGAGGCGACCACCCCAGTCAAACTACCCACCAAGCAATGTCCCCCGATACTCGGGGTTAGGCCTCAGATAAACAAAGGGTTGTATTTCAACAATGACTCCAGAGCGCCTGGCGACGCCCCTTCAAAGTCTCCAACCTATCCTACACATCATTTATCCAAGGTCAATACTAAGCTATAGTAAAGGTGCACAGGGTCTTTTCGTCCCACTGCGGGTAAACGGCATCTTCACCGTTACTACAATTTCACCGAGCTCATGGCTGAGACAGTGTCCAGATCGTTACACCATTCGTGCAGGTCGGAACTTACCCGACAAGGAATTTCGCTACCTTAGGACCGTTATAGTTACGGCCGCCGTTTACTGGGGCTTCAATTCAATGCTTCTCCGAAGATAACATCTCCTCTTAACCTTCCAGCACCGGGCAGGTGTCAGGCCCTATACTTCATCTTACGATTTTGCAGAGCCCTGTGTTTTTGATAAACAGTCGCCTGGACCTCTTCACTGCGGCCACGCCTGAGCGTGGCGACCTTTCTCCCGAAGTTACAGGTCTATTTTGCCTAATTCCTTAGCCATGAATCTCTCGAGCACCTTAGGATTCTCTCCTCAACTACCTGTGTCGGTTTACGGTACTGGTACTAATTACCTGAAGTTTAGAGGTTTTTCTTGGAAGCCCTTAGGCGCACTATCTCTTTGTCCGAAGACTCCGAGTACTATCGTATTTCACCAAAACCTGCGGATTTGCCTACAGGTCTTATAGCTAGGTACTTCAACGAACTATTCCGTCAGTCCGCGGCGCTTTCATCACTCCGTCACCCCATCACAGTAATTAGTAGTACGGGAATATTAACCCGTCGGCCATCGACTGTCCCTTTCGGGTTCGCCTTAGGTCCAGACTAACCCACAGCTGATTAGCATAGCTGTGGAAACCTTAGTTTTTCGGTGTGCGGGTTTCTCGCCCGCATTATCGTTACTTATGCCTACATTTTCTTTTCTGACCGGTCCAGCATACCTTACGGCACACCTTCTGCCCTGTCAGAATGCTCCCCTACCACTTGCAGTAAACTGCAAATCCATAGCTTCGGTAATATGTTTATGCCCGATTATTATCCATGCTCGTCCGCTCGACTAGTGAGCTGTTACGCACTCTTTAAATGAATGGCTGCTTCCAAGCCAACATCCTAGCTGTCTGGGCAGACAAACCTCGTTCTTTCAACTTAACATATATTTGGGGACCTTAGCTGATGGTCTGGGTTCTTTCCCTCTCGGACTTGGACCTTAGCACCCAAGCCCTCACTGCTGGCAAACATTATACAGCATTCGGAGTTTGTCAGGAATTGGTAGGCGGTGAAGCCCCCGCATCCAATCAGTAGCTCTACCTCTGTATAACTATGTCCAGCGCTGCACCTAAATGCATTTCGGGGAGTACGAGCTATTTCCGAGTTTGATTGGCCTTTCACCCCTACCCACAGGTCATCCGAAGACTTTTCAACGTCAACCGGTTCGGTCCTCCACTGTGTGTTACCACAGCTTCAACCTGCCCATGGGTAGATCACACGGTTTCGCGTCTAACACTGCCGACTAAAGCGCCCTATTCAGACTCGCTTTCGCTGCGGATCCATACCTGAAGTACTTATCCTTGCCGGCAACGTTAACTCGTAGGCTCATTATGCAAAAGGCACGCCGTCACCCCACTTAAGGGCTCCGACCGCTTGTAAGCGCATGGTTTCAGGATCTATTTCACTCCGTTATTCACGGTTCTTTTCACCTTTCCCTCACGGTACTGGTTCACTATCGGTCTCTCAGGAGTATTTAGCCTTAGCGGATGGTCCCGCCGAATTCAGACAGGGTTTCACGTGCCCCGCCCTACTCAGGATACTGCTGTCCATTACACTTGTTGCCCATACGGGGCTGTCACCCTCTACGGCGTTCCTTTCCAGAAACTTCCGGTTCCTTGTGCATGAAGTAGCGCAGTCCTACAACCCCACCCATGCCGTAACATGGATGGTTTGGGCTAATCCGCGTTCGCTCGCCACTACTTACGGAATCACTTTTGTTTTCTTCTCCTCCGCCTACTTAGATGTTTCAGTTCAGCGGGTTTGCCCACCTATCGGTGTGCTATATCTTCAATATAGCGGGTTGCCCCATTCGGATATCTGCGGATCAGTCTGTGTGTGCCAGTCCCCGCAGCTTTTCGCAGCTTATCACGTCCTTCATCGCCTCTGAGAGCCTAGGCATCCCCCATGCGCCCTTATTTTGCTTATTGTACCAATCCTGTTAATTAAAACAGGACCGTTTTTTTTGTTTTTATTATTGCTAATAAAAACGCTTTCTACTTTCTTATTATTTTCTTATCTCAATATGTCAATGAACTTTTATTTACTTCTCTGAGTAAATTCGTGGAGAATAACGGAGTCGAACCGTTGGCCTCCTGCGTGCAAGGCAGGCGCTCTAGCCAGCTGAGCTAATCCCCCGTTTTTTCAGTATGCAGTTAACAGTTTTCAGTTAACAGTTCAAAACGGTTCACTAAAAGTGCAACTCAACCTCTAAAATTTCCTTTTCCTAAGCCAAATAGTAGTCCCGGGCAGACTCGAACTGCCGACCCCTACATTATCAGTGTAGTACTCTAACCAGCTGAGCTACGAGACTCTGTTTTACTTAAGTTTTATCATTTTTTTAAATTAACAGCAAGAGTAATACAATCTTAAATCCAAAACCTTATTTAAGGCATCTTATTTCCCTGACGTGCATCAATGCTAACGGTCAGGGCTCTAGAAAGGAGGTGTTCCAGCCGCACCTTCCGGTACGGCTACCTTGTTACGACTTAGCCCTAGTTACCAGTTTTACCCTAGGCAGCTCCTTGCGGTCACCGACTTCAGGCACCCCCAGCTTCCATGGCTTGACGGGCGGTGTGTACAAGGCCCGGGAACGTATTCACCGGATCATGGCTGATATCCGATTACTAGCGATTCCAGCTTCACGGAGTCGAGTTGCAGACTCCGATCCGAACTGTGACCGGCTTTATAGATTCGCTCCTGGTCGCCCAGTGGCTGCTCTCTGTACCGGCCATTGTAGCACGTGTGTAGCCCAAGGCGTAAGGGCCGTGATGATTTGACGTCATCCCCACCTTCCTCACAGTTTGCACTGGCAGTCTTGTTAGAGTTCCCGACTTGACTCGCTGGCAACTAACAACAGGGGTTGCGCTCGTTATAGGACTTAACCTGACACCTCACGGCACGAGCTGACGACAACCATGCAGCACCTTGTAGACTGTCTTGCGAAAGTTCTGTTTCCAAAACGGTCAGTCTGCATTTAAGCCTTGGTAAGGTTCCTCGCGTATCATCGAATTAAACCACATGCTCCACCGCTTGTGCGGGCCCCCGTCAATTCCTTTGAGTTTCAAACTTGCGTTCGTACTCCCCAGGTGGGATACTTATCACTTTCGCTTAGCCACTGAAGTTGCCCCCAACAGCTAGTATCCATCGTTTACGGCGTGGACTACCAGGGTATCTAATCCTGTTCGCTACCCACGCTTTCGTCCATCAGCGTCAATCCATCAGTAGTAACCTGCCTTCGCAATTGGTATTCCATGTAATCTCTAAGCATTTCACCGCTACACTACATATTCTAGTTACTTCCTGATAATTCAAGTCCTGCAGTATCAATGGCCGTTCCATCGTTGAGCGATGGGCTTTCACCACTGACTTACAGGACCGCCTACGGACCCTTTAAACCCAATGATTCCGGATAACGCTTGGATCCTCCGTATTACCGCGGCTGCTGGCACGGAGTTAGCCGATCCTTATTCTTACGATACCGTCAAGCCTCTACACGTAGAGGTGTTTCTTCTCGTACAAAAGCAGTTTACAATCCATAGGACCGTCATCCTGCACGCGGCATGGCTGGTTCAGGCTTGCGCCCATTGACCAATATTCCTCACTGCTGCCTCCCGTAGGAGTCTGGTCCGTGTCTCAGTACCAGTGTGGGGGATCTCCCTCTCAGGACCCCTACCCATCGTTGCCTTGGTAAGCCGTTACCTTACCAACTAGCTAATGGGACGCATGCTCATCTTTCACCGTTGTGACTTTAATAGTGTGTTGATGCCAACTCACTATACTATGAGGTATTAATCCAAATTTCTCTGGGCTATCCCTCTGTGAAAGGCAGATTGCATACGCGTTACGCACCCGTGCGCCGGTCTCTGCACCCGAAGATGCATACCCCTCGACTTGCATGTGTTAAGCCTGCCGCTAGCGTTCATCCTGAGCCAGGATCAAACTCTTCATCGTATATTTTTATATTATTTATGCGATGCCTTATCTATCGGTTCTTTCCGAATCTTACGATTCTATTACTCTTATTCTTTTCTGTTCTGAAATCTCTTTCAGAACGGCTGTCAATTCAATATGTCTACGAACGTGTATTTCTTTTTTATCTCCGCCTGTATCTCAAAGCGGGTGCAAAACTAAAAATTCTTTTTGTTTCCTGCAAGGAAAATTTGAAAATTTTTGAAACTTTTTTTTCGTTTCATTTCTTCAGCATTCCCTCCCAATCTTTCAGTGAACTTCCCGTATTTGCGGGGTGCAAATGTAAAACGCTTTTCCCAATCCTGCAAGACTTTTTTAATCTTTTTTTTCGAAAATCTCTTTTCTCTTTCTGATCAGTCTCCTGCCGGTATTGCTGTGAACGTCTTCGCTTCTGCGGGTGCAAAAGTAGAACCTTTTTCCGCTTCTGCAAGCTTTTTATCCGCCTTTTTTTGTTCTTTTTACAATCTTTTTCTTAACTCACTGGCAACAGATTCTTTACGGATTCTTTTTTTTTAAATCTTGTGCGGTTTTTGTTCGTCTGAATGCGTTTTCAACAAAAAACAAATAAAAACAAAGCTATCTTTTATATATATTGCAATAACTGACAGGTGAAAAATGAAATATTCAAAATATACTCCTTTAAAAGAAATGACAAATCAACTTCTATATTAAACAATTTTTTAATTCTACCATATATACAGGTGTGAGTAAGTACTTTGAAAGGAAATCTCTGGTTTTAATTCAACAAAACATAATAATGCATGCTGTACAAACACCTCACTGGATTACCATCTTTTATTGCCGGAATCCAATTTGGAGATAACTTTAAAACTCTTTCTAATTCTTTACCTGAACCATAGCCAAAATCACGAAGTATTTTTATCTCAGATAAGCTTCCATCTTTTTCAATTCTCATAGTTCCAAAAATCCCTCCATAAGCTTCCTCTTTAATCATTTTTTCAGAAAGAACATAATTCTTCTTTATAAAAGCATTAAACTTATCGGTGCCTCCTGGGTATTTAGGTAAAATTTCTACCGCTCCTGATGCATAAACTTCATTATCTACTTTCTTCGTTTTATTTTCATTCTTTTCCGATTCTACTGGTTTTTGAGGCTCACTCGATCTTTTATTCTCATACTTCTTAGCGAGATCTATTTCTTCGAAAGCAGGATCCCATTTACGGTCAAATGTTTTTCCTAAAAAACGATACGAAATTTCATCTGCTATCTTTACAAGCCAAAAGCCCTCTAAATTTTTAAATAAATAAAAATCTGACATTGGTATTGGATCATTACCACAGAAACCACGTCTATATCCTGAAAAAGAAGCCAGCAATTCTATATCTGCACTTTTAATAATCTTTACATTTCTACAGTACAAATAGTTTTTATCGATTAAGAAAATACTGAAAGTCCGCGCAGATTTTACGTCAACGTCTTTAAGCTTTTTTATTTCGTTATTTCTCTCTATATAATAAAGAACAACATTTTTATCTTTATAATACTTATTTTTTTGATCCATTGGCACAAATGTCTCCGCATCCAATCCCGTTCTTTTATTATTACAATAAATATGATTGTTCATTTTATAAAAAATATAATCAATAACAACCTTATTAGAACCATCAAAATCATCAACATCCTTTTTTTGTCTTTTTGCTAATGCGATCTGTTTTTCATTTAAGTCTTCGTACAAAGATTTTGTGCGAGTTGCATAAGCCTGATTTTTATAAAATACAATTCCACTATAATAATTATAAGCAGTATTTAAGTTGTTTACCTTTTTGGTGTATTTAAAAGGCAGTCCTTCAATTATATATTTTTTCGATTCCGGATCAAACACTAATTCGTAGATTCCATTTTTATCATAAAAACAAGAAGAATTGAAAAAAAATCCGAAAGATGGTAGATCAATTTTTTTATCGATTTTTTCTCCATCTTTAAAAATACTTTTTCCATCAGTAATATAACGATCTTGATTGCCAACGCTCCAGACTTTAATTCTACTTGTTTTATCAAGTCGCATTGCTGTTTTACTACCTCTGTAATATACATCATTTTTATACCTTGTGTAATTTCTGGAAAGAGCGCTTAAGAATTCGGGACGCATATCTTCGACTAGATTACCTCTCCTAAAAACAAAGTTATTTGTTTTAAAAAAATCATAATTGACATATTGATAAGGCTTTTCACCGAAGGAAGCTATCTCGCCCTTAGAATAAATATAATTTTTATCATGGCATAAATCGTTCATATCTGTATTAGCCGTTGCGCCATCAGAACCTTCTATCTTTTTATCGAAGTAATAAATATAATTTTTATCCTTATAATATTGATCTTTGTCTTCTAAGGTAAAAACCCTAGATGGATTAGACTGAAATGTCGCCGCATCAATATCTTTTAATTCTGTTTTGTTTTTAAAGACTTTGTATTTTGTTTTCCAAAGTATGTCTTTTTCTTTATTCATTCCCAAAGCAACGAAACCACTTGTATCAATTTTTAAGAATTCTCCTTTAATATACATTCCGTTCTTATCAAATGCAAAACCAGATACTTTTTGATTGCTTATTCTAAAAGAAGCTAAGTCAGGATAAAAAACCATATGTGTACAAAAATCTTGATAAACAACATAATCTTTATTAACGATATATGTCGGATTTTCGATAAAATTGCACCCTTTAGATCCATATTCTACTTTTAAAACAGCGTCTTCCAATGCAGGAATACTAGTATTTTGACAGCTAAGAAATAATAAAAAACAAACGGTTATAAAAAATACTCTTATCATAAGTTTTCTGTTTAATAGATAGAACTTAATATTTTCATATATCTCAAAATTATTTCAATGTTTGAATATTGAATAAGAACAACTATTAATGAAGTCGCTACATTAATTCTTTAATAGAGTCCTTTAACAAATCAACAACAATCTATACTCCCCTTCATTTTCTCTAGGCGCTCTATGAACGCAAGGCAACACTTGTTGTTTTGGATGATCTACAGCCAGTCGCCAAAGGTGTCCTAATCCTAAATTAATAGGTACTGCATTTTCATGAAGCTGATAGTGCAAATCGAAATAATTCTCTTTTAAAAAGTCTTCGAATTCTTCGTCTGATCCATCATGGAGTTTTTTTAACTTTACGCGGATTTCTGGAATTAGAATCTTTTGCTCTGCCTGGGAATTCGAAACAATATCACTTGCTGCGCCATAATAGGTACATAAAAAAGTATCTGTTGCAATAGGAGAACGATCTACATGAAACGAATAAACATCAGTAGATATAAAATCAAATTCATCATCACGTTCGTAACACTTCAGTAAATTAAGAGAAGGTGAAGCTCCAAAATCAGTTAATAATCGTAAATCATTTAAGATTATTTCTCTTGCTATTTTTCCTTTTTCTGAAAGTTGAAGCGCGATTAAATCTTCAGCCGAAATTTCTGTTATATTTTCTTTTAAAGATAACTTAGCAACTATCTCCTTAAAATCGCCATTCAAATTTCTATGCCAGCAAATTGCATTCATCTCTCCTTTGAAATTGGTATGCACAAGATCAGAGAAAGTAGAAACTACTCTAATTTGGTCACTGTTAGAAAATTTTTGGCTCATGGTATAAAATTATGTAATAGCTCGTTGAATGAAATTCTTTTTTAAACACATAGAAACATAGAATTTCTTTATGGTAAAGTCGTTTCACTTTTAATAAAACACAGAGTTCTATGTTTTAGAAACCAGTTCTTTTTGTTTTCTTTTTTAGATAAAGAATTGACTATGTTTCTATCTGTTTAAAATTATTCCTCAATGCATCAAAAGTTTTACATACAGTAAAAATTCTTTATTTTTTAATTTTAAAAACTTTATAAAACACAAAAAGAATCCCGAGCCAAATAGGAATTAATTCTACCGATATTTTCATATTTGTCATCCACATAATGGATAAAATGCTCAATAAAAACACAAAACAGATATAATTGCTTACGGGATAAAATAGAGATGCGAACTTAGTTTTGATGTTTTCTTTATCTTTTGTACGTCTAAATTGCAGATGCGTATACGAAATCATAACCCAGTTAATAACTAAGCACGATACTACTAAAGACATTAAAATACTAAAAGCCTCTTCAGGAATTACTTTATTGATTAAAATACAGATTGCTGCAAAACAAGATGAAATTAAAATAGCATTAACCGGAACCGATTGTTTGTTTAGTTTCTTTAGAAACTTAGGCGCACTGCCTTGATCAGCTAAACCAAATAACATGCGAGAGTTGCTGTAAACACTGCTATTATAAACAGATAAAGCAGCAGTTAAAACAATTAGATTAAGCACATTGGCAATAAGACGTGTAAAATAGATTTTATTCCCAAAAAACTCAAATTCCATTCCGTTTAAGTTTTGAAAAACCATCACAAACGGACTACTGTCTGTCGTAATTTGTCTCCAAGGCGACAAGGCAAATAAAATAACCAATGCACCAA
This sequence comes from Flavobacterium panacagri, assembly GCF_030378165.1. NCBI lineage: Bacteria > Pseudomonadati > Bacteroidota > Flavobacteriia > Flavobacteriales > Flavobacteriaceae > Flavobacterium > Flavobacterium panacagri. Next base: position 3,772,625 of record NZ_CP119766.1, on the reverse strand, counting down.
CATAAAATATCAAGATTCTATAAATAACCTGATTGGTTGCCTTTGGAATGTTTTTTTCTGGATTTTCTGCTTCGGCTGCCGTAATTCCAATTAGTTCTAATCCTCCAAAAGAAAACATAATCAGTGCCATTGCCGACAGTAGACCTTGAAAATCTCCGGTTGCCGTTTTTTCAAAAATACCTTTTGGAAAGAAACCTCCATCATTATACAAATTATGAATCGATGCGTGCTCCCCTCCTGTTCCACTTACCAATAAGTAAGTACCAAAAAGAATCATGGCAATAATAGCTGCCACTTTTATGATGGAGAACCAAAATTCAGTTTCTCCATACACTTTTACAGAAGCAAAATTCAACGCATTAATGACTAAAAAGAAAAACAAACTGGATGCCCACAACGGAATTTCGGGCCACCAAAACTGTACATAAACACCAATGGCTGTAAGTTCGGCCATACTTACTAAAATGTATAAAATCCAGTAATTCCAGCCCGATGCAAAACCTGCAAAAGAACCGCAATATTTATAAGCAAAATAGCTGAAACTTCCTGATACAGGTTCTTCTACAACCATTTCACCAAGCTGTCTCATAATAAAAAAAGCGATAATTCCAGCAATTGCATATCCTAAAATAACAGATGGTCCTGCCAGTACTGCTGCCGGCCCAATACCAAGGAAAAGACCTGTTCCTATAGATCCTCCTAAAGCAATTAATTGAATGTGGCGATTAGTCAGCCCACGTTTAAGCTGGCTGTCTTCTACATTTTTATGTTCTTTTTTCACAGATTAGATTTTTAAATGAGTGGAATGTACTCATAAATGTATAAACGGCGAAGATAAGTTAAAAAAGGAATCGCACAAAGTATGTACGGTGCTAAACTTCGATTAGATGACTCTTTAATTTGAGAAGTTTTCAAGTTTAGGTATTAAAGAACAAATTCAGAATCATGCCAATTCTTAGCAACTATTTCTACTTGCCAAATTATGCTTGGAAATTTTTTTAAAAGAAAGGAAAATCAATATAGAATACTATTCTTCCATTTTTCTAAATAATCTCTTCATCGATTCTGGATCGATTGTATTCATGTCAATCAATTTTAATGACTTTACCATTTTTAGAGTTGTTGTTTTATATTTTAAAAAATGGGATGTTTTTAAATGTGATTGATAAGCATCGTTATCATGATATATTTCTAATATTCTTATTTGGGTTGAATCTTTTTTTTGATATAAAGGAAATATCGCCAATACACCAGGTTCTAATTCTACAGAAGCAGAAGATTCTTCTTTTAATATCGCTTTATATTCCGATAAATATTCGGGAAAAACTTCAATTTCCGAAATGCGCACCATCATCTCTTTTTTTTGTGCTAATACACTATTGGTAAAAAACATAGCCATAAATATTAAATAAAAGAACTTACTTTTTGAAAAACTACTTTGAAAATTACACTTCATTTTTTTTTTATCATTCATTTTAATTACTCTTTTTACCTATTCTCCAATACTTTCGCTAAAGTAATTTTAACAATTTCTGATTGTTCTTTTCCAATTTGTTTTTCAATAATTGTACTCAATTCCATTATTTCTTCTTTTGTAATTCCTGTATTCAATCCCATCGAAATATGTGCCTGCAATTGAGGTTCTACACCAAAGATCGCAGATAATGTTGAAATAGTTACGAACTCACGCTGACGGTAATTGAGTACATCGCGACTAAAAATATCCGCAAATAAATGTTCTTTCAAAAAAACATCTATAATCGGTGCAAAAGTATTCGTCCCAGTTTTTGGTCCAACTTCTTCTCTTCCTGTCAATTTTTGCAATGTTTCTTTTCCAACCTTGTATTTATCAGCTGTGTACGCAATTGGAGATGCTTCTTTTCCTTCAATATCTTTCTTTCCATTCGCTTTTCTGTTTTCCAAAACCTGCATAAAAGTATTGATTGCATTTAGACTTCTTGGAAAACCGCAATAAGCGTAAAGCTGCACTAATGCTTCTTTAATTTCGTTTATGGTAAGTCCTGAATCTAGACCTTCATTTAACTGTATTTGAAGTCCTTTAATATTTCCTACGGCAGACAATGCGCAAATACCTGCCATACTTTGCTGATGCGCATTTAGATTTTTATATTGTGCGTTCATTGTTTTGATATTTACTAAAAGAACTATAAAAAATAGGTTTCTGAACTTTTTAAGTCTTTTCATTTTTCAAATTATTGGTTTGCTTCTAAATATTCTGAATCACTTACAGGATTCAACCACACAGCATTTACTTCTCCTTCATAATTAGTAATGGCAATATGAACCATTTTTGAATTTGCCGAAGCTCCATGCCAATGTTCTACATTTTCTGGAATATTTATAATAGCTCCTTTTTTAATGGTTTGTGCTGGTTTTCCTTTTTCCTGATATAAACCTGATCCTTCAGTAACTATTAATACTTGTCCTTTAGGATGTGTGTGCCAATTTGTTCTCGCTCCAGATTCAAAAGTTACACTTCCTATTACAAAGTCGTTGTTTTTGTCTTTCGCTAAAAGCAACTTTAAATAAGCATCTCCTGTAAAATATCCGTTTGTTAGTTTTTCGCCTTTAGCAAAAAGTGGTGTTGTGTTTTCTGTACTCATTTTTTGTTCAATTATTTTGTTATTACACGATGACAATATCATTAATGCTATTAAAATTAGTCTTTTAGCAATAATTTTAATCAAAGAATTCGTTTTTACTTTTTGAAATATCATAAGAATGATTTTTGACAAGATCTTTTTTTTAGCAAATTTCGCCACTATTCTTTTCTTTGATTGTAGACAGAATACAGATTTATTTACCACTTTTACTGATATGGCCTGCAATACGAAATCGGATGATTTAGTTTCTTTAAATTTGTATCTTAATTTGTTAGATCATGGAAGAGGTTGAAAGAATAGATACAGTTAAACAATATAATGACACTATTGGGGTTGATACGCTGCATCCTCTGGTTAGTGTTATTAATTTTGATGAAATACCGACTTATCAATATTTTCGACGTTATATGGGCGTTTACGCAGTTTTTCTCAAATATATCAAATGTGGAGATATGCGTTACGGCTGCCAGCCTTATGATTATGAAGATGGAACCTTAGTTTTTATAGCGCCTGGACAGGTTTACGGAATTGACAGCAAGGGTAAATTAATAAAACCTGCTGGGAAAGCATTGATATTTCATCCCGATTTAATTGCAGGAACATCTCTTGGAAAACACATCAAGGAATATTCTTTTTTTTCTTATGAAGTGAATGAAGCACTGCACTTATCTAAAAAAGAAAGAGCGACTGTTAACGATTGCTTCGAAAAGATTGCAGCTGAAATTGATTTGAATATTGACAAACACAGTAAAACACTAATTGTATCGAATATTGAGCTTTTTCTAAATTACTGTATGCGTTATTATGATCGTCAATTTATAACGCGAAATAATGTCAATAAAGATATTTTAGTTCGTTTTGAAGATCTACTCAATACCTATTTCAAATCAGAAATGCCAAGAAAGTTAGGATTACCAAGTGTTGCATGGTGTGCCGAACAATTGAATTTATCTTCTAACTATTTTGGAGATCTAATCAAGAAAGAAACCGGAAATACAGCCTTGGATTACATCCAATCTAAACTGATTGATGAAGCAAAATCTAAAATATTTGATCCTTCTAAATCTATAAATGAAATAGCTGATGAACTGGGATTTAAATACCAACAGCATTTTACTCGTCTTTTTAAACAAAGAACTGGAATGACTCCAAATGAATATAAAAACTCTTAATTTACTTTATAGAGTCTCTTCTTCTTGAATTCGTACGTGTTGTATTTAGTGTATCTCTTTCTCTAGATCGGCGGCGTTCTTCTGGTTTTAAATTTTTGAGTTCACTTTCTTCTGCAAAACTGGTATCTTCCTTAAATTTTCCAGTAGAAATTTCAAAATCTTCCGCAGTACCTGTAATTTTCATTGGAATATTGATAAGTCCCATCGGTGGAAGCCCTAATCGGAAACCTACATTTATTTTTCCGTCCATTGTTACCTGACCTTCCAGTTTCCCTCTAAAACCAGCCATTTTCATAGTCGTCGGCGTAATTGTCATTACATTGTTTTTAATGGTCGAATGAATGGCAATTTTATTAAAGGAAGCTTTTTCTAAATCGGCTGCATCTGCTTTTTTGGCTACGTTATTTAAAAGTTTAAAGTTTTTAAATTTAATGTCTTCCAGAGTCAGTGTTCCTTCTCCATCAATAGATTTAAAATCAATATCCATATTTCGGTCAATACTTCCTCCAAGCTGATAATCAACTGAAACCAAACCGTAGGCATCTTTAGCCATAGAAACCAGTTCTGCAAAAATTGGAATCTCTTTATATGCACGCTGAATATCAAAATTACTGGCTTTAAAATTTGCATTATATTTTGCTAATAAACGGTGCTGGGCTTTATAATCTCCCGTCATTTCTATTTTGGTGCCCGCCATATTAAAAGCCGCCTGAGTTACCTGAACTTTGCGCTCGTTCACGACAAGATTTCCAACAAAATCATTAATCTTATACGTATCAAACTCTAAATCGTTAACCTTTGCTGCAATCTTTAAATCGGCTGTTCGTGGAATTCTAATAACGAAGTTTTTGTTTTTATCATTACTGTTTTTATTAATCGTGGCTACAGCTGTAGAATCCGTTTTTTGCGCTTCTTCGGCCTCGGCTTTCTGATCGGTATATTTTGCAATCATGTCAAAAAACTCATTGGCATTAATATGATTACTGGAAAGTTCAATATCCGCTTTTAGCTTTTCATTAGATTGCTGCAAATACTTTCTATTAAAAAGATAACGCAAAACATTATGGATATAACCATTTAAAACAATATCAGATTTACCATAAGTAGCGCTAATTTGTTCGAAACGCATTTTATCCTTAAAAAACTTAAAGGTTCCCTTAGAAACTTGAAACGGTTCTGGAAACATAGCACTCTTGATTACTAAATTCCTAGCTTCGAGTTTTCCGCCATTTTTAATATTGTCGTAGTTTTTGACATCTAAATCTTTCTTAGAGCCTTTAGCAATAAGATTGGTTTGGATTATTCCTGAAACCGTAACATCCTTTACTGGAAATATCTGGGTTAATTTACCAATATCCAGTGTTCCCTGCGTTTTGATATTATACACTAAATCGTAAAGATTAGTAACCTCTCCTTCTACTTTAAAAGGCGATCCTGCTAAAACAAATTCAGCTGGCTGTAATTTTACATTTAAATCTTCTCCGGTACCTCTATTACTGCTTACAGCAGCACTCACATTTATATTTTCAATAGGAATGTTTGGAAATTTAAGTGATTTTAAATAGCCGTTTTTAATATTTACGATGGTTTTCGATGACGGATATTTTTTTTGCTTACGGTTTAAAACCCCGTGCATACTTACCTTTAAATTCAAATCACCTTTGACTTCCAAGCTGTCCAAAGGATAAAATTGATGTATGGTGGCTAAGTTAATTTTAGATTCCAATTCGGTATCAACCGTAAAAGGATATAATTTATGAAGTTCGAATTGTCCATGAATAAAATTGCCCAAAGCCTCTGCATTCAAATTGCTTATTTTTCCTGAAACATTTCGTAAAATACTGTCTTTAGCCGTTAAACTCAGATTCAGATTAACATTTTTTATTGCGTCAGGTGTTTTGGTATTTTTTAAATAGCCATTTTTTAAGCTTAGGTTCAGCTGAAACTTCGGAATACTTTTAATTATGGTATCTATTTTATTCAAACGCGGACTAAATCCTAAATCTCTTAAAAATGTACCATCGGCTTTTAAGTCAAGTGCAATATTGCCAAGAATATCATTATCGTTCAGATTCAGTGCCTCTTTAAATTTCGCAGCATCTAAATCAGCTTTTATTGCCGTTTTAATCTTTAACTTCTTAAAACCTTCTGAATGGAAATTAACCGTTGTTTTCTTTTTATCCAGATTAAACGAAAGATTATCCAAATCAAATTTCAACTTATTAATATCTAAATCTCTAACCAAAGCTTTGGCAGAAATATTAATATCTTTTACTGGCTCTTTAATTTTTTTATAAGCAATCGTACCGCTGTTAATTTGTAAATCTGCTGAAACAACTGGTTTTTCGGATTGATCCTGCATGTATTTACCGCGTGCAAAAATTCCAAAATTAATATTACCCGTAATCGTCATTTGTTCGCGCCACTGATCATAAGCCGGCGGTACAAGCGACAACATTTCTTCTAACGTAGAATTTTTAGAAATCATACGTAAATCAAAATCATAACCTCCTTTAATGAAAGCAAAATAACCATTAAACGAAAAAGGAAAATTTTTAATTCGAATAGCATTTCGCTCAAACTTAAATTTAAGTGCTTTAGTATCAATGTAAGTAACAATCTCAGCATTTATAGGTTTACTGCGCACATAATCGACTCCAGCCACACTAAAATCAAACGTTTTTATTTTTACATTAGAATTTAGATCAAAAAAATCGGCACTTAAGTCACCTGTTCCTTTATAGTTAAGATCCTGAACTTTAAACTTTAAAAGGGTACTTTTATCATTGTATACAATATTCGTTTTGTTGATAACGACTTTCTTTATCTTAAATTCTGTTTGAGTTGTATCTACAGGAGCTTTAGAAGGTTTTACGATATTAAAGTTTGCATGTCCTTTTGGATCTATTTCAAGGTTTAAATTAGCATCATCCAAATAAACGGCATCTAAAACTATTTTCCCTTTTAGTAAACTATAAAAATTGACTCCAACAGCTGCCGTTTCTGCCTTAACCACATTTGGCGAAGTAAATTGATTTTTTTTGTTTACGATGCTGACATTTTTAGCATAGAGAATAATTGCCGGAAAATGTTTGAAAGCAGAAAGGCCAATTTCATCAAAACGGACTTCTGCATCCAGCTTTTCATTCGCTAAGCTTTCTATCTTGCCTGTTATTTCATCTTTAAAAAAATAAGGAACAATGGTCAGGACTAGTACTAAAAGAAAAATTAGGGTCGCAATAACAATTGCCGCTTTTTTTAGAAACTTTTTAATCATTAGGTGGGGCTTATATTTTAAGATTTTAAAAATAGATATTTAATAACCGCTGCTAGGTATTGGATTTAATATTAACTCAAAAATAACAATTTCCTTTCCCCGCCATTCCTTTAACAAAAATGTACAACAGCCTGTTTGAACTGAGCAAATGCTTCTTTTTCTTCTTCTCGACGTCTTTTATTAAATAAAGTCCAAGTAGAGCAATTAATGATGCTCATCTTCATAAAACCAAAAGATAACATAACTGTTGAAGCCGCTTCATTTGATCTAGATTCATATTTATCTTTTGGAAATGCATACGATTTTACCTGACTCCAATACTTTTTTTTATTCAGTTTGTTATTCACAATAAATCCTTCGTGATCTATATACAAACTGATTCTACGCAGATTCAGTATAAAAAATATTTTTACAATAATCGCAGTAAAAAAGAGCAGACTAAAAATATAAATTATTGTAGAAAGCCATAAAGGCAATTGTTTTTCTAAAATAGGTTCTACATAAAAACACACTTTTGCAAAACCAATAATAAAAAAGAAAATTAACGGAAGAGAGTAAATCAAGTTGATATAACGGAAAGAACTAAAATGTAAAGTCTTGGGGACTTGGAGATCATCCTGCATTTATTTTTGGTTTAAATTATTCTTCTTTACGAAAATACAAAAAAGAAATATTTACACAAATCTGACATTGATTCTAAACAGAAAATCAATTCCTGGAAATTTAAGGTAAACTACAGTACTATAAAATTTTAGAAAGATTGTAATTTGCTTCAAACAAAAACAAGCCGTCTCAAGTGTGAACGGCTTTATTTTTTTGTTGATGTTTCTAATGTAATTATGTCATTTAAAAGTTCTGTAAGTTTTCTAAAATTCTCATGCTTTTTCAAAAACTGTACTTTTTTGAATTTATCTACAGCCTCTTTCAGCAAAGTTCCTGAGTGACCCGAATAAAGTACAACTGGAATCTTTTCTAGTTCTTTTACACTGCGGAGCAATTTAAGAAACTCCGTTCCGTCCAGATACGGCATATGATAATCAAGAAAGATCATATCAGGAGATAACTTTGAATTCTGCAACTTTTTAAGAGCCTCCAAAGCATTGTTTTCAACTGAATATTTTATCTTGTTATTAATTGTGCGTAAGGCGGTTACAAAGATTTCTGCATCGTCAGTATCATCGTCTACTAATAAAATATTTCTGTATTTCATACCTCTAAATTAAATTACTCTACAAACCAATAATTTACATAATTTTAGTCTAAATTTACACAATTCCCATATTTTCAGAATTTTTACAAAATGGAATTCTGCAATAAAAAAGATCAAACATTCTAAAACGTTTGATCTTTCAATTTCATTTTAATACGTTTTTCAATCTTGAAAAAAGTCATTTATCTTCCATCAAATTCCCTTCGATTGTAAAAAGTATCATCATCACTATCAGAATTAAAACCAGACTCATCTGCAGGATAATACGATCTTAAAACATTTCGTTCATAATCCCTGTCAAAATTATGCAGTCTGTTGTATCTACTTGTTTTTCTAAAAGTGTCATATCCTATGCCATTTGCCATGACAATTTTAGTGTCTTTATTTATGCTCACTGATCCAATTGGAATTATAATATGAGTGTCTCCCTCCGTATACATAAATTCCTTTCCGTTATCATATTCAATAGCATCATGCACTTCTTTTTTACTATCTTCAATTAATGCTTTATCAACATTTACGTCTAGATAAACAACACGTTGCATGTCTTTATTCACCCATAGATTATCAATTTTGCCAATAGTGCGGTTGTCTGCATCTACTATCTTCCATCCTGTAACATCAGAATAGTTTGAAGCTACTTTATAATCTGAAAGTTCATCTAATCGATATAAGTTTTTATCTTTATTTCCCATAAGGTTAATCTTTTTAATATTGTATTTTTTTTGCTTATTGTAGCCTAATTTAATTTATCGTGTCGGTTATAGTTGTATTTTCAACTTCGACCTCTCTTACAGGCTGCCCTTCATCATTTCTTAAAAACATATAATATATAATTGCGCCAATTAATAACAATGCCACAACCCAAGGCCATAAAGGCTTCTTTTTTTCAATTTTAATTTCTGCCATAACTCATTTATTTTTTTGATTGCATAATAGTTTTATAGTAATATTAAAGGTACAAATGAGAAAAAGAGTAGGAAGTATTTAATTTCAAATGGATGTTATACAATTCCCAGTAAATCAAAGCCTTACTTATTTAAATTTACTAGCTTAGCTTAAAATTCTGTAACATATCCTGCAAATAATGTAACTACTATTTAATGGAAGATTTTATATTCGCATAGTTACATATAATGGATTTCATCTAAACTATAACAGCTAAAATCAGACTAATTTAAAATGAAAACTTTTCTATTTTTTATTAACTGTTTATTGGTTATTCACTGCCAAGCACAGCAGCAGAACTATTCTCCAAAAGTTATGCTGGCAATCGAAACATATGCTTTCCTAAAAGGACAAAGTTCTGCTTTGCAGAAAGTTGCTCTTCAATTTCCTTCTCTTAGAGATGAAGTAGCATCAGTACAAAAAAGTGCCCAAAAAATACACGGAAGAGCACAACGAAATATAGAGCAGTTTTTAAAAGAAGAATTAAAGGACAATCAATTTAAAATATTGCAAAATAATATCGACTCGTTGGTAACTCAGCAATTAAAGCATCCTATTGAGCAAGAAAAGCAAGCAAAAGATTTTATAAAAAAAGTCAAAGATAAAATACGTTTTAGTTATGATACTATTAGTGAAAAAGGCATCATGTCATTTGCTTACCTTGATGCACCGCATCAAGAATTTGCTGATGGTCATATCATCCTTTTTTCTACAAAAAATCATCCTAAGGCAGAAGAATCGGTTTTGAAAATTACTATTCCTAAAAGCTGGAATGCTGAAGAAGCACAGATGCCGGAAACCATTCAGCAATTTACCAGTCATGATGGAACCGGAGACGAGAAAATTCTAATTGTAATGTATGAATTAGACGAAGAAGAACAAAATCTTATCCTAAATGAAAAAACTGTTTCTGAAATGATAGCCCCAGGAAGCAAAATTATTAGAACGGAAAAAGTTAAGATTGACGGAATGCCTGCACTAATGGTAGAAATTGAAGAAACAATACATTTTGATGCAGATAAAAAGAAAATACGAATGTTGCAGTTTATGTTCCTGCATAAACAGAAATTATATTGTCTCCAAGGAAGTGTTGGACCAGCGCCTTTACATCATAATTTAGATCATAGGTTAAGAAAATACGAACCTTTATTCCGTCTTGTTGCTGCTGGTACAGATGTAGTTCATTAATAAAAAAACATTGTATGATTTATTGCTCAGTTAATTCGGCTTCAGTATGCAAAGCACAAACCCATTCATTATTTTGTTTTACCCATGTAGAAGTGCAGGCACATTTCATCATTTTCTTTTGTTTACTATCTTCCAACTCTATTATGTAAGCTGTTACAACGGTAGTTTCTGTTAAGGCTTGTGAGTTAAAATCCGAAAAACCTAATACTTTTATTTTGTTTCCATCTCCCGATTCAAACATTTTTTTAAATGTAGTTTCATCTACGTTATGTACACCGTTTTTGCCAGCTACAATACAAGGAAAATAAGTAAGATTTTTTACTGTTTCATAGTCATGATTTTCCATTCCCTGCCAGTATTTTTTTTCAAGTTCAATTATCTGCGTTTCCATAATTATCTTCTTTAACAGTTTATACAAAGTTCAAATTAAAATAAAAAGCAAGAAACATCTTTAACATATATTTAATTGAAAATCAACAAATTGAACAGGTTTCTTTAATTATAATTAAACAATTATTGAAAATAATTATATAACTGAAAATGAATATCTTACTCTAATTTTATACTTCCAAAAAGCAAATAAAATTCTAACAATTAAGGAAATAGAATCATGGAAGATATACATACACATAGCAGCAGCCTCAAAGGAAAAATAGTCGTTATAACTGGTGCCAGCAGGGGTGTTGGCCGTGCGGCCGCAGAAGCATTTGCACGTGAAGGCTGTAATTTGGTGATTACAGCAAGAGGAAAAAAAGGTATTGATGAAGTAGTAGATTATTGCCGCGCTCTAAATGTTAAGGCTGTTGGTATTCCTGCAGACATGTCAATTGCAGAAGATGTAGAAAAAGTAGCCGCTGGAGCTCTGGCAATTGGAGGAAGAATCGATATCTGGGTTAACAATGCAGGCGTTATGGCCAGTGGAAAATTTGAGGAGATTCCTCTAGAAGTTCATCAGCAGGTTATTAAAACCAATTTGTTTGGCTATATGCATGGAGCTTATAATGCAATTAAAATTTTTAAGGAACAAGATGAAGGAATTTTGATCAATAATATATCCATTGGAGGATTTATGCCTGCTCCTTACAGTGCAGTCTATTCCGCATCCAAATTCGGAATCAGGGGTATGATGGAATGCTTGCAGGGAGAAATATCAAATCGAAGACATATTCATATCTGCAATCTTTATCCTCAATTGCAAAACTCTACTGGTAATCTGCATTCAGCCAAATATTCCGGATTTGATATGACAATACCTTTTATCGCATCCGATCCTCGTGATACGGCTGCTAAAATAGTTGAACTGGCAAAAAATCCTCAAAAAGAATTGTTCCCCGATTTTAAATCAGCAGCAATCACCAATACTTACAAATTACTTCCAAAGATAATCACGAACGCAGCATCAGCAGTTGTGCGTACCAAAATGAAATTCAATGAAGAAAAAGTGAACAATCCTGGAAATGTTTTATCTAAATCAAAAGAACCTCTTCGAGTTTACGGAAATCCGTCTTCCAAAGCAGTATCAGATGTTAAGCTAGCATTATTTGCTGGAATTGGAATAAGTTTAGGGCTGTTTTTATTTAGCAAAAAATAGCAAAATCATCACTGCTTATGCAAAAATAAGCATGGAGATTCATAAACGCGAGTATATCACGTAATTTTTTAAAGTGGTAAGTTCTGGTTTTATCTAATGATTTTCATGACTTAATCAAGAAGTAATAATTAGATAAATTTAGTAAAATAACTTAAATTTACAGCTTTAGCCACAATCTGAATAAATACTTGATTTGATACTTTTTTTGATGCTATTACATTAGAGCTTTTAATTTCTTAATCGGAAATATTCACTATTTTTTAATCTATTTATAATACAAAAAAATGACACTTCTAGTCCTATAATAAACATCTAATAATCAAATATTTGAAAACAATATAATATTGAGAGTAAAAATTTGAATTTGCTATTTTTAGTTTTATCAATATTATTCCAAAAGAATAAACCTTTAAAAAATTGCCTCAAAAAGAACAAATGAATCTGGATTTTTATCAGCCGAAAAACGAAATTTTAAAAAAATATATTGAAGGATACTACTTTATTTCAAAAGATAAAAATTCGGGTTCTGTACAATATTTCACTTTCCCTAATAATTTTTGCATTTTAACCACCAATGAAGATATAGATGTTGAAATACAAAATAACGAAGTCATCATAAAGTCATCGCCTGATAAAAATAGTATGACCTGTGTAGTTTCTCGTTATACCAAACCTATTAAAATTCATTACAAAGAGCTCATAAATGAAGTGACGATTTACTTTAAACCATTAGGAATTAGTCAGTTTTTAGCCGATTCAAAAAGTATTTTTTTAGAAAGTACCATTTTGGATTTTACTTTTATGCCTGACTTTAATGCTAAAATGATTGAAATTTTCAATTTAACTAAAGACAAACAAAGCCAAGAACTTGAAAATTATTTGCTTTCTAAATTACAAATCAAAGACTTTTCTTTAATTGAAAAAATAGTTGAAGCAATAGAAAGTGATGAAAAGATTGAAGAAATCGCTCTTAAACATCAAATAAGCAGGCAATATTTGAATAAGCTTTTCACAAAACATATTGGCAAATCACCTTCAGAGTACCGAAAAATTCATCGCTTTAGAAACTCAATCCTTAAGCAGAAGCAGAGTAAGAATTTTTCTGAGTTATCTCAGTACGATTTTTATGATCAATCTCATTTTATTCGAAACTTTAAAGATCTCACAAACAGGAATCCACAAATCTTTTTTAAAAATATAGATACAGAGAAAGAAAATATCTGGCTTTTTGTCTAAAGTGTTTCCATTTGTACAATTTTACGATTTTGGGATACTATACTTTTACTAAATTCTAAATAATGTAAAAACAAAAAAATCCCAAAAAATATGAACTGGCAAAAAATCCATCTTTTTTTACACACCTTTTGCAGATACTTTCTAGCTACAATAATAATCTTATATGCTTACGGCAAAATATTAAAAACCCAATTTGTATCACAGCCTAGCGTGTACGATATGCCAATTGGTTCTCTAGATGGTTTTCGGCTTACTTGGTATTATTATGGTTACTGCAATTGGTACCCAATTGTTATTGCCGTTACTCAGATTATAAGCTCTCTTCTACTCTTTTTTAGAAAAACGACAAGAATAGGAATTATTCTTTTCCTTACTTTTATGATTAATATTCTTCTGACAGATTTTGCATATGATATAAATGCAAAAGGAATTGCGATAACATTAACTCTAATGGCATTTTTTGTGCTATTTTCTGATTATAAAGTTTTTATCAAATATTTTCTAGAAGAACCTCCATTGTATCAAAACAGTGACAGACCCAAATGGATAAACAAGATTAGTGCAATAAAATTCATTTACATTCCTGCTGTATTCATTGGTTTCTTTATCATGTTCAGTATTTTGAAAACCAAATACATGTCGCAAGATAATTTTTACGGAACTTGGGAGAATCTTCGAACTAAGGAAAGGCTGCATTTTGAGAACCTAAATAATTTTCAAATAAACAAAACAAATCGGCTAGAAAGCATTGTAAATGGAGAATACTCATTTACGAAAGATTCTTTAACTTTAAAATCTAACGATAACTCACAGAATAAAACAAAAAACTATTTAAAAGGAAAATATATCATACACCAATCTGATTTAACTATTACAACCAAAACCGACAATCTAAAATTTAGAAGAATTAGATAAACAACTTTATAAATTAAAAGCCGTATCAAACTATAAATTGATACGGCTTTCTATTTTATTATATCTCTTTTAAATTAATCTCCTTTTTCTCGCCATCTTTATCAATGCTTACACGCTTTTCAATATTGGCTTTGTCGGTGTAGGATTGTCTTGCAGTACCATAATTTGTTGTAGAACCTTGATAACCATAATAATTATAATAATTGGTATAACCTGATACATAGGAATAGTTATAAGAATTAGAAAAGTCAAAGCTTACCATAACAACATAAGTTCCTGGCATTAAATCTGCAAACTCAAAATGTCCCTGATCGTCATACACTTTGGATTTTTTGATAGAATATCCAAAATCGCTATCCAAAGGAACTTCTGGCATTTTTTTCTGCTTACGGATTTTTTTGTTGACTTCTACCCATTCTTCATAATAAGCTGAACTTGGAAAAAGTGTAATCTCTGTACCTCTTGGAGCATATTGTTTCTTAGCGGTATTCACTAAACCTCCCAATCTCTTACCAGAGTCTGATCTTGCGTAAGCCGTACCAATTATAACACTATTACCGCCAGAGATTTGTCTAGCCACTGCTTCTTTATCAAATTTATTTTTAATAGGCTGATAATCTAGTTCTTCGTTAACCGTAATTTCCCACATTCCGTTTGCCATAGACATTTCGCGCTGCCACAGACGGCGGTCTTTTTTGTCTATAATATAATTATAAGTGGCATTGGTGCTTTCTTCCAAAACCGTAACCAGCCATGTTTCATGCTTGCCAGTTCTAGGAGAGTTATAGATGAAACTTTTTACTTCTTTGATGGTATAATATTCAACCAATACATTGGATCCATCATTATAATAGAATTGAGGAAAACGGGCTTTATAACCTACATCCAATGGCAGTGTCCCAATTAAGTGATCTGTCCAGTTAAAGTCAAAGAATTCTTCTTTAGGATTGTGTTTAAGTTTTTTATCCTTTTTGGTTTTCTTTGAATAAAAATTACCCGTGATGGTTTCCCCAAAATTAAGATTTAGCTTTGCATTCTTGGTTTCATCAGAGTAGCTAATCGCTTTAAGTGTTAGCGCATCTGCTGTACTAATTCGTGGGGTTGGCTGTCCATTATCTTTTGGAGTAAAAGTATTATTCAGGGTTAATTGATTATTTGCCAATGTAATATCATAAGTCAATGCTCCCATATTTTTCCATTCTTTACCTTTAACGTAATATACGGTATAAAGTGACTTCTCTGGTTTGATATACTTGGTATTGATATCTTTATTGCCTGGTGCTATTGCTTTTTGACAGAACGCCATAAATGGAAGCAGCATCAGTGCAAAAATAAAGGGATATAATTTCATTTTTCTGCTGTTGTAATTATCGGTTAACAAATTGGTTTTTTATCATTTTGAATACTCTTACTTTGTGGTATTAATTATATCTTCATAAGGAAGATTAAAAGTTCCTTCTGTGATTTCTATTGCTACACCTGAATCTAAATTCCTAACCTTTCCAGAAAATGTGCCTTTGATACCATTTTTACTAATAGATTCTATTTTTAATGTAAAAATATCATCTGCTGTTCTAGTGCTGTAAACAATAGTTCCGTTTTGCTTTTGAACAGCATAACGTGCTACCATTTCTGGCTCTGTGGGTGTGGAGTATGTACCTGCTTTGATATCTCCTCCTGTTCTCCATATCTCAAAATCTAAAGAAGGCGGTATTTGATCTCCAACTTTAGTTGGATAAGGTGCCTCGAATCCTCCAACTACAATATGCTCAAATCGATTATCGTTACCACCGCCTTGAAAATTTACATCATAAAAATCTACTTTTCGCCCATCCAGACTTGCTCTAAAATAATAATCAGATTCTGTTTGATCTGATCTGCTGTCATCACTTGAACAAGCAACGAATAGAAAAGTTAAACCCAATATGCAAAAAAGCTGTTTTGTAAAAGTTGCTATTTTATTTTTAAAAAATGTTGATTTCAATACTAAAAAAACATCTGTACTATTAAATTCCATTACCATTTTTTTGATTAGCTACAAATTTACTGACGTAAGATGCAGGAAACAATACCTGATTTCATGGTTATTTCTTATCACAAATGAGCTTTATAAAAAAATACATTTTACTTATATCTTATAAATACAAGAACCTTAAATATATAAACAATACAAAAGATTAAAAAAAACCTAAAATATTGCATATAAAATAAGGTGCCATTTATTTTCAAATGACACCTTATTTTATATAGCTATTTAACTTCTTAAATTCAATTTTAAGGAACTAATACAGCACGCCCTTTAATTTGTCCGTGACGCATTTTATCGTAAACTTCATTAGCCTGATCTAAGTCAAATTTTTCGATTTCGATATGTATTTTTTGCTGTCTTGCCAATCCTACAACCTCCATTAATTCTGTACGAGATCCCCAATACGGATTAGTCATAGTAACACCAAAAGGAAGACCATTCATGCTATATTGGTAATATCCTCCTCCAAGACCAACTATGGTAAGATCACCATCCATTCCGACAATCTTAGTTCCCAATTCTATTGTAGGTGTTGCTCCCACAAAATCTAAAATTACTTTAGCTTTTTTTAATCCAGTAATTTTTAAAATTTGTTCTGCAGCATCCGCATCTTTAGAATTTACAGTATATGCGGCTCCTAATTCTTTGGCAAATGCCAATTTTTCTTCAGTTACATCACAAGCAATAATTGCAGCGCCAGAAGTTTCTCTTAAAATCTGGATTGCAACGTGTCCCAGTCCGCCTACTCCAATCACAACTACAAATTCATCAGGCATAAGTTTAGGAAGCGATCTTTTTATAGCTGAATATGGCGTTAGTGCTGCATCTGTTAATGGCGCGGCAATTACAGGATCTAGATCAAAAATAGGTACTAATAATCGTGAAGATGGCACAAGCATATATTCGGCCATACCGCCATTAAGTCCTAATCCTCCTCCGTAACCTAATTCACTTTGATGATCGCAGTAATTTTCTTTTGACTGCTGGCAAGGCTTACAATGTCCACAGCCCCATGGTCCGTAAACCAATACTGCATCTCCTTTTTTATAATCTTTTACAGTGTCTCCGACCTCTTCAATCCAACCGGCATTTTCATGTCCAAGCGTAAATGTAAGATTTCCAACAGTTCCTTCATCAATAATATGCAGATCAGAATGGCATACTCCTGCTCCTCCAATTTTTAATAAAACCTCATCGCCTTTAGGAACAGGTTTTTCTAAATCATTTACCACTCTTACATCTTTATGTCCAAAATAACGTACTGCTTTCATAATTGTATGTTTTAATTCATTGCTTTAATATGAAACAATGTACACCAAAATGCTGGATTTTAAAAGAATATCTCCTTTAAACTTATGTTAATAATATAGTCAAACTATACTGGACTCTTTTTTACAGAATATTTCTCCCTTAAATACAACATTATTAAGCCATAACTGCAGCAGCTTTTAGCATTAAATTATGCAATTCAATATTTTGCACAAAAGGTTTCAGCATTTCACTCCCTGGACCGTACATTGCCAATTCTACATAATCACCTGAATGATCCATACTAATCCACCCCACATTATTGTGTTTTTTCTGAATTTCAGAATAGGCTTTAAAAGGGAGTTTTTTATAATTATAAAGTCCGGCTTCCTGCTTTTCAAGACCTGAATAAAAGCTTAATAAGTATTTCGCTTCTTCATCGGTAAGACTGATTTTATTGGTCTGATAAATCCAATCTTTAATTTGCTGTAAATTAAAATCAGCATGAATAGCGTTCAATATATATTCGTTTGTGTATTTATAATTGGCAATGCTATTGAAATTTTCTACAGCTTCTTTTCCATATATAAGCCCAGGATTTGCATTTCCATGATCTGTTGTTATGATCACTAAAGTTTCTTTGTCTTTTTCGGCAAAATCAATCGCTGTTTTCACAGCCTCATCAAAAGCCAGCTGATCATGGAGTAAAGCTGCAATATCGTTGGCATGAGCTGCCCAATCCACTTTTCCTCCTTCAATCATTAAAACAAAACCATTCTCATTGTCTTTCATTTGGTTTATTGCCACTGCACTCATTTCTGCTAAAGTTGGTGTATTTTGTAATTCAGAGATATTATTGCGATCTATTGTGTACGGAAGTGCGCCAGAAGCAAAAACGCCTAGCATCTTTTGACCTTTTTTAATGTTCTCTAAATCTGATTTCTCCTTTAAAACCTGATATCCTTTTTGTTCATAAATTTTATAAACGTCTTTTTTGTCCGTTCTTTTTGAAGCATTAAAGAACTCATCACCACCACCCATCATAACATCCAGTCCCAAATCAGCATACATTTCGGCAATCTCATTTTCTGCATTTCTGCTGTCTGAATTAACACAAAAACCAGCCGGAGTAGCATGTGTTATGGTGACTGTCGTGACACAGCCCGCTTTTTTACCTGCATTTTTGAATTTCTGCCAGATAGGAAGATATTTTTCGCCATTCGGACCAATATTCAATACACCGTTTTTAACGCGATGCCCGCCTCCAAAAGAAGAACTTGCTGCTGCAGAATCAGTTACTGCTGAACTTGCAGATGCTGTATCCATCAAAGCCCTTGAAACTTTATTTTCAGCATAAAGGTTCATCCAGTTTCCATTCTTTCCTAAAATGTTCTGAGAATATAGATTGGCCATCTGAAGTGTTCCAGAACTCATTCCGTCACTAATTAGAAAGATTATATTTTTTGCTTTCTTTCCTTTATTAGCTTGTGTTTCTAAATTATTTGAAAGAATAACGGAGGGACTAAGTGTAAAAAGTCCTGTTAGTACTGTTGTGCCTTTTAAAAATCTGCGCCTGTTCATCATTGATTGTTTTTAATATCGTATAAAATAAGATACTTTTTATCAATTAATGAAACTTTGTTGCGTTAATTAATTATTATTTTTTTTGTAATTCACTTTTGCTATCCCATTATCAGTAATTACTGCTCTCTTTTTATAAATATTCATTGCTCTATGATATCTATTTTTGGGCTAACCTTTTTTACTTTCTGTCTTACAGAATCTTTTCATTCCCATCAATATATTCAAACTAATAACAACGATATATCGTTGGCTTTCAATTTTATAATATTTTAAAATTAGATACGTAATTATCAATACCTTCGTATAGCCAGTTTAATCCTTACGAAAAATGACTTCCAATCGACGCAAATTGATTTTGTATCTCCTTGTTTGGCTAACATTTGGAGAAGCAAAAGCATTGGTTTCTTCTAAAATTCCAATAGAGACTGGAGTTATCCCCAAAAAACGTATATATCATAATAATCGTTCTAATATTTCTACCTATCAAATAGAAGGTTTTACGGAGTTTGAAGTGAAAAGTGCGGAGGCATCATTGAGCAAACTAAATAGCAATATTGATAAAATCAAAACTTTATTAAAGCTCAGTGACTGGTACGAGCTTTCGTACAATAATCCCAAAACATTAGATAAGGCAGTAATCTATGCTAATGATGCTCTAAGTCTCAGTCAATCATTACATTCTATTATTTATGCAGGCAAATGTTATTTACAGCTCTCGATGCTTTATGAGCTTAAAAATAATAATGAAATGATAGAAATCTGCGCCAGAAAAGCAATAAAATTATTATCTAAAACCGATGATACTAATGATTTGGGAGAAGCCTGGGTAATGATTTGGTCTGCAAAAATGCGCACCAATGCTCCGCTGCATGATAGATTTGTTCCAATTATAAATGCTGCAGGTTTGTTCAAAGCTTCTGGAAATGACAAAAGAACTGGTGATTGTTACAGAGAAATCAGTGAGCTGTATTTTTCAAATTCCGATTTTCATAATTCACTTAACGCTCTAAATAAAGCAATATCCTATTATAAAGCGGCCAATCTTGATGTGAAAAATATATATCCGATAGCATCCCGATTAAATATTCTTTATGAAACAGATAAGAAAAATAAAGATTTTATCAGACTTAAAAATGAGTCCCTTATACAGCAAGGCAAGCTAAAAAATGAAGCTTTATTACGCAATTCGATGATCATTTTTCTAGTGCTTTTACTTATAATTTTGGCATTATTATACAAAAGCTACGTATTTAAAAAGAAAACCAACAATGCTTTAAAAGCAAAACAAGATGAGATTAACAAAAAGAATCAAGCACTTCAAAATCTTGTTACTGAAAAAGAGTGGCTGCTTAAAGAAATTCATCATAGAGTAAAAAACAATCTTCATATGGTTGTTGGGCTTTTGGCTAGTCAATCAGAATTCTTAAAAAATGAAGAAGCAGTTCAAGCCATTAGTGACAGTCAGAATAGAATTCAGACTATGTCACTGATTCATCAAAAGCTATATCAATCGGAGAATTTATCCATAATTGATATGCCTTCCTATATCTTTGAGCTGACAGAGTATTTGAAAGATTCTTATGAAATCAGGAACACTATCCGATTTGTATTGGACATCGATAGTTTCAATTTACCTCTGTCTCATTCTATCCCAATTGGATTGATTTTTAATGAAGCAGTTACCAATGCAATAAAATATGCTTTTCCTGATCAAAAAAAAGGGATAATCAATATTTTACTTAAAACAGATGATAATAATAAATACAGATTAATTATTCATGACAACGGCATTGGACTTCCACCCGATTTTGATCCTTACAATAATCCTTCGCTAGGCATAAAATTAATGCACGGACTTTCTGCCGATATTGATGGACAGTTTTTAATTACGAACTCAAACGGAACCAAAATAACTTTGGAATTCATTTTCAATGAAAATAATTCACATTAATTGAATAGAAAAATGGCAAAACCATTAAAAATACTTATTGTTGAAGATCAGTTTGTTGAAGCAAATCACTTGCGATTAATGCTAAAAAAAGCGGGGCATTCTGTTGTTGGAATGGCACGTTCTGTTTCCGATGCCAAGTATTATATTGCTCAGGAAAGACCAGAATTAGTGCTTTTGGATATTTTCCTTTCGGGGAAAGAAACTGGTATTGATCTGGCCGAAATACTAAAAAATGATAACATACCTTTTATTTATCTCTCGGCTAACTCTAACGAAGATGTTCTAAACAAAGCAAAACTAACTCATCCGTATGGTTTTTTGGTAAAACCATTCCGAGAAAAAGATTTATTAATTACGATTGAAATAGCAGAATATCATCAGGAACATGGAATTGAATCTTCTATCAGAAAAGAGCTTTTATTTCAGAAACAATTAAAAACCATAGTTGCTAAAAATGGCACTTGGGATGACAGAGTTCTTACTATTGTCAAATCTCTGCAATCTCTTATTTCCTTTGATCTTGTAATGGCCGTGTTTTATATGGATAATAAATTATCAAGCCGTGTTTTAGGATATGCAAGAACAGGTTTACATGAATACCAAAAAATTGGGATTGAAGAATTACAGAATATTACTGCCTTAAAAGAATCTGAAATAAATGAATTGCGAGATAAAAGCAACGTTGAAACAGAAGCAACATTCTATAATGAAGAGGATTTTATTAAAATCTGCAATAAAACCCCCATAAAAAAAATGATTGCTAAGTCAATGAATATGAAGTCTAATCTTATGCTTCCTGTTCCTTTGTCTATCAGTGAAAACGGCGGGCTTTATTTATCTTTTTTCAGCAGACAATCTAGTAATTACAGTAAAAATCACTTAACACTTTGCGAGCGGCTTCAAGAACCTTTAATTTATGCTATTGAAAATTTAATTAGTCATGATAAAAAATTAGATCAGAAAAATAATGTATCGGTATATTCTAATGCATCAAAAAACACAAAAATAACAGGCTTTGAATCGATCGTCGGAAAAAGTCCTGCTCTTTTAAAATTATTTGATCATATTCTGCAAGTTGCTCCCGCTGATACTACTGTTTTAATTACTGGAGAAAGCGGCACCGGGAAAGAAAGTATTGCTCATAGTATCCAACAGCTTTCAACTAGAAAAGAACAGCCTTTTGTAAAAATCAACTGCTCTGCCCTGCCTCCAAGCCTAATTGAGTCTGAATTATTTGGACATGAAAAAGGAGCTTTTACTGGTGCTACCGAAAGAAGAATCGGTAAATTTGAACAAGCGCATAATGGTACTTTGTTTCTAGATGAAATTGGTGATATGCCATTAGAAATGCAAGCAAAATTGCTTCGGGCAATTCAGGAAAAAGAAATTGAGCGCGTTGGTGGCAATCTTCCTATAAAAGTAAATGTCCGTATTATTGCCGCTACCAATTGCAATCTCGAAAAAGAAGTTGCTGATGGCCGATTTAGACTTGATTTATATTATAGACTGAATGTATTCCCCATTCAATTACCGCCGTTACGTGAACGTAAAGAAGATGTTGGTCTGCTTGCACGTCATTTTATTGCTGTCTATAGTGCTAAAACGGGCAAAAATGTAACCGAAATTTCCGAAAGTGCTTTAAAAAGTCTTCTCTCGTATCAATGGCCCGGAAATATTCGTGAACTTGAAAATCTTATTGAAAGAAGTGTTCTTTTGGCAAAAACTGATACCATTGAGCATATTCCGCTTCCTGCTTTTGATGAAATAAAAATAAGCAACAGCTCAAATGAATGGTATTTTAAAACCATTCAGGAAAACGAAAGGGAACATATTATAAACGTTCTGGAAAAATGCAACGGAAGAATTAGAGGCGCCGGCGGTGCATCTGAAATCCTCGGGCTTCCTCCTACTACACTGGCATCCAGAATGCAAAAACTCGGCATCAAGAGAAGCCATTCTTAAGGCAAAAAATTAACGGTTATTAGTTATAGGTTATGCGCTTAAAAAGTTGCATAAAACTTTGCGTCTTTGCGAGCAAATTTCTCGTTGCTAAAAAAAGCTTACAATTTTAATCTCGTAAAGTCCCAAAGACGCAAAGTTTTTTAGAAGTTCTATCGTTATTGTTTTAAGTTAATAACTTCTAACTCCAAAAGAACGTTATTCCGTCGCCTATTTTTCGTTTTCCAACGAAATATAGTTGGTTGAAAATCAGTACAAAGCAAATAAATAATTAAAAATCAATTAGTTACAAAACAGGTTTGATTTTAGTTTACAGTTTGGCATAACACTAAAACAGGTAATTATGCTGACTGAAAACCCTACTACAATTCTTTTTATTACAGGTGCATTTGTAAGCAATAAATGCTGGGACGAATGGAAAGTTTTTTTCGAAAACAAAGGCTATAAAACTTTAGCACCTGCATGGCCTTACAAAGATGCGCCAGTTGAAGTGCTTCGTGAACGCCATCCTGATCCGCAGGTTGCCGGATTGAGATTAACGCAACTAATTGAACATTTTGAAAATATCGCTAAAAATTTACCTCATAAACCTATACTAGTAGGACATTCAATTGGCGGACTTGTAGCACAAATACTTCTTCAGCATAATCTTGCAACTGCCGCAATTGCCATACATTCTGTTCCGCCGCAGGGAATAATGACTTTTAAATTCTCTTTTTTGAAAGCTGGCTGGGGACCGCTTGGCTTTTTCACTTCGACTAAAAAAACATTCATGATGAGTTTTAGTCAGTGGCAATATGCTTTTACAAACGGAATGCCTGAAGAATGGCAGGAAAAAGCCTATTGTGATTCGGCAATTCCAGAGTCTAAATTCATTGTTCGCGATACCATAACTTCAGCAGCAAAAGTAGATTTTCATGCACCGCATAAACCTTTGTTGCTTATCGCAGGATCAATTGATCACACCATTCCCGAATCGCTCAATTTTTCGAATTACAAAAAATACACAGACAAAAACTCTATCACTGATTATAAGATTTTCCGAGATAGAAATCATTTTGTTTTAAACCAGCCTGGCTGGCAGGAAATCGCACTTTATATCCAAAACTGGATCGAAAAATTTCCGATTCAAAGTTCTTAATAACCAATCCTTTTTTAACTAATTAAAATTTTAAAATCATGAAAACGAATTTATTAAACACTGTTTTTTTAAACCTAAAAAACAAATCGCTACAATTATTTGCCGTTGCAATTTTACTATTGACTTTTATTTCTTGCAATAAAAAAGCAGAAGAAACTCCTGCAACAGAAGCTAAACCAGCTGAAACGACTGAAACAGCCCAAGTGGTACCTGCAAATCCTCCAGCAAACTTTAAACACGCAACTGCCACAGTAAACGGAATCAAAATTCATTATGTGATCGGCGGTCAAGGAGATCCATTGGTTTTAGTTCATGGCTTTGGACAAAACTGGTACATGTGGAATCGCTTATTACCTGAATTATCAAAACATTTTACCGTTATCGCTCCTGATTTAAGAGGCGTTGGCGAATCAGACAAACCAGAAGGCGGTTACGACAAAAAAACAATGGCGACTGATATACATGAATTGGTAAATCAGCTTGGGTATAAAAGTATTAATCTGGCTGGACATGACATCGGATTGATGGTCGCTTATGCTTATGCGGCACAATATGGCGACAGTGTAAAGAAAGTCGCTTTGATGGATGCGCTTTTACCTGGAATCGAACCAGTTTGGTCAAATGTGAAAGGATCTGCTTGGTGGTTTGGATTCTTTGCATGGCCAGCTTCTGGAGATATTGTAAAAGGAAAAGAAAAAGAATTCTTAACGAATTTCTGGCCAGTTGTAGGTCACGTAAAAGATCCTTTTACTGCCGAAGAATCTGCAGAATTTATCAGAGCTTATGCTGTTGAAGGTGGCACAACTGCTGCGTTTAAATGGTTTGGTGCATTTGACCAAGATGGAAAAGACAACTTAATATTCGCTAAGAAAAAACTAAAAATGCCATTATTAGCAATGGGTGGAGAATATTTCGCAGCCCCTTTTCTTAAAGATCACTCCAAATTAGTGGCTGAGAATGTAACCGAATCAAAAATCGCAGGCGCGGGACACTGGCTGGTTCAGGAAAATACGGCTCAGGTACAAAAAGATTTGCTTGCTTTTTTCTTGGCTAAATAACTAACCCTTTGAGTGTAATTTATTTTTGTTTTAAACACATAGAAACATAGTCCCGAAGCTTCGGGATTATTTTATAGAAAGGTACTTTAAAAAGAAACTAGTTTCTAACACATAGCTATGTGTATCTATACAAGTGAAACGCCTTTTTCAGATTACAAAAATCTATGTTTCTATGTGTTTAAAATAATTACTCTCAACAGATTAAATAACTAAAATCATGAAAAAACTACTGTTATCAGTATTGCTTTTTACTGGGTTTGTATGTCTAGCCCAGCAAAAAGCAGATCTGATTATCTACAACGGAAAAATTGCAACAATGCAGAAACAAAACGAATTTGTGCAGGCCATTGCAATAAAAGACGGAATTATTCTGGACACTGGAACGGAGAAAAACATTCTGGCTTCTTATAAATCTTCGACAACAAAATTAATTGATGCCAAAGGAAAAACGGTAATTCCAGGATTGAATGACAGTCATATGCACGTGATTCGAGAAGGTTTGAATTACAATTCGGAGTTGCGCTGGGACGGTGTAAAAACCTTAAAACGCGCTATGGAAATGCTGAAAGAACAAGCTGCAAGAACTCCAGAAGGCGTTTGGATTAAAGTTATTGGAGGTTGGAACGAATTTCAGTTTGAAGAAAAAAGACAACCTACAATTGACGAAATCAACGCTGCAGTTCCTGATAAACCTGTTTTTATCACTTATTTATACGGAAAAGCTTTCCTGAACAAAAAGGGAATTGAAGTTTTAAAATATACTAAAGATACGAAGTACGAAGGAAGTCTTTTAGAGCAGGATATAAACGGAAATTTAACTGGTTTAATGTATGCCAAAGAAACGCCAAAAGCGATTTATACGACTCTAGGATTAACTACAAAATTAAGTCCAGAAGAACGCATCAACAGTTCGATGCAGTTTAATCGTGAACTAAATCGTTTTGGGCTTACAAGTGTAATCGACGCGGCCGGCGGAAGTCAAAATTTCCCTGCTGATTATGTTACTTCTTTGGAATTAGCCAAACAAAACAAACTGACTCTCCGAATTTCGTATTATTTATTCGCGCAACAAAAGGGCAAAGAATTGCAGGATTATGAGAAATGGGTTGCCGAAACGCAAATCAATAAAAATGGCAATTTAATGGTTCCAAATGGTTATGTCGAAGAAGGTGCTGGAGAAAATATCGTCGCTTCTGCGGCTGATTTTGAAAACTTTCTAGAACCTAGAATTGTTTTATCTGACGAAATGGAAAAAGATCTTGAACCAATCATTCGATTATTAGCAAAAAACAAATGGCCTTTCCGACTTCACGCAACTTACGGTGAATCGATTGACCGAATGCTACATGTTTTTGAGAAAGTAAATAAGGAAATTCCGTTTAACGGTTTGCGCTGGTTTTTTGATCATGCTGAAACGATTACGCCTTCAGAACTAGAACGTGTTAAAAAATTGGGTGGTGGAATTGCCGTCCAATTCAGAATGTATTATCAGGGAGAATTGTACAACAAAATGTATGGGGCACCAAAAACACAATTGCCTCCTATCAAGAAAATGTTGGAATTAGGAATTCCGGTTGGAATGGGAACCGATGCAACCCGTATTTCAACTTACAATCCATGGATGTCTTTGCATTGGCTGCTTACCGGAAAAACAATTGGTGGAATGCAGTTCTGGCCAAAAGATCAGGTTTTGGATAAATTCACTGCTTTGCAATTGTACACTTCTGGAAGCGCTTGGTTTTCGGGCGAGGAAAAAGAAAAAGGCAAACTGGTAAAAGGAATGTATGCTGATTTAGCCATTATTTCTGACGATTATTTTTCGCTTAAACCAGATGATATTCGCAAAATTGAATCGGTTTTGACGGTTGTGAATGGCAAGATTGTTTACGCTTCCGCGGAATATAAAGACTTGAATCCTGTGATTCCGGCTGTGATTCCAAATTGGTCTCCTGTGAAATATTTTGGAGGATACCAGAGATGATGGCACGCGGATTTTACGGATTCGCTTTCGCGAAAACGCGGATAAAAACGGATTTTTTTCTTCTTATTTTATTGGGATCTTATTAAGAAATGAAACCAAGGAAGCAAATTGTTTCTCTTTAGCCCTGATCGTAGTGGCATCCTTTGCTTTTTTTCTTTAAAAAAGGAAAGATATAACGGAGAGCAGGAACTATGATTCCAAAAATGCCCTTTGTTATTGCTCCAAAAAATACTGACTATTTATAAAAAAAACAACCATGAAAAAACTAAATATTTTAATGATGCTGGTTCTCCTATTTCTTGCTGTCCAGCAAACTTATGCGCAATTTCCGATGCCTCCTGAAGTTCCGATTTGGGATGCGAATAAAGTGACTTTGCAGTTGCACAAAATTTCGGATAATGTTTATGCGGTTTCGCCGTCGACAACCGAAACTGAAACTACAAAAGGGATTCCACAGGCAACTTCTGCCGGGTTTATTGTGGGCGATAAAGGTGTTTTGCTGATTGAAACAATGTTAAGTAAACGATTGTATGATCAATTGTATAAACTTATTCGCTCTGTTACGCCAAAACCTATTGTTTATGCCGTAAATACAAGCGATCACGGCGATCATTGTTTTGGAAATTATTTGCTTCCAAAGGAAACTATTTTGATACAAAACGAATTCTGTAAAGAAAATCTAGCCAAGAATTACGAGGGAATCAAACAATTTATGATCATGCTTTTTGGAAAAGACCGCGGGATTGAGCAAAGTGTGTATCGTCCTGCGGATCTTACAATTGCTTTAAATCAAAGTTTGAAAATTGATTTGGGCGGAGGAAAAATCGTTGACATTCTCAATGTTGGAACGGCACAGTCTCCGGCAGATTTGTTTGTTTTCCTGAAAGATTCGGACAAAAATGTATTGTGGGCCGGAAATCCTTTTATTGCTGAAAGTCCAACGATTCCGTGGCTGTTTGACGGTTACTTTTTAGAGCCTGTTCGTAATCTTCAGAAAATTTACGACATGATTGGCGACAATGATGTTGTGGTTCCGGGTCATGGTAGAATCACGAACAAAAAAGGTATTAAATATACTATTGATTATGTAAATGTTTTGAAAACTAATGTTGAAGATGCAGTTAAAAAAGGGCAAACTTTAGAAGAAGTAAAGAAAACCGTTACCATGAAAGAATTTGATAAAGGGTATGTACTTTTTAACTGGCTGCATTACAATTTCAATATTCCGAACGCTTACAACGATATCAAGAAAAACAGTTTAGGCAAATAGCCATGAAAAAAATCATCTTATTATTTCTTTTTTGTTTACAGCTTCAGGCGCAGTCGTATCCTGAATTTAAACCACTGCGCTTTGACGAAAACTATGCGATTTTAAAACAGGACACAGTCAAAAAGAGCTGGTATAAAACGATGAAATATCTGCCTCTCTCCTCTTCTGGAAACACTTTTCTGAGTTTCGGAGGCGAAGTCAGATACCAATATTTCTATGCTAAAAATGAAAAATGGGGAGACGATCCACAAGATCCGGACGGCTACATTTTAAACCGTTTATTGCTTCATGCCGATTTTCATTCGAGTAAATATTTCAGAGCTTTTATTCAATTGCAAAGCAGTAATGCGAACGGAAGAATTGATCCAAGTCCGGTTGATAGCGATCCGCTTGAAGTGCATCAGGTTTTTATTGATGTGAATTTGATTTCAGAAAAAAGCAAACAATTGATTTTTAGAGCAGGAAGACAGGAATTGAGTTATGGTTCACAGCGTTTGGTTGCCGTTCGCGACGGCCCAAATAATAGGCAATCTTTTGATGCCGTAAAAGCTATTTTAGGACTCAATAATTATCGAGCCGATTTATTCTACAGTCATTATGTAGTGGCGCAAGATGGCATTTTTGATGATGAGTCGAACAAAAAAAGACAGTTTTGGGGAAGTTATTTTGTAATTAATAAAATTCCGGCACTCCAAAATATTGATTTGTATTATTTGGGATATTATAGAGAAAACGCTCATTTTGATGATGCCAGCGGAAAAGAAATGCGTCATTCTGTAGGAACCCGAATCTGGGGAAAATACGACGAATGGCGTTACGATGCTGAGGCACTTTACCAGTTTGGAAGTATTGAATCCAAAGACATAAAAGCCTGGACAGTTTCCTTAAACACTGGTTACCGATTTACTTCTATTGTTTTGCATCCTGAATTTGGTTTTAAAGTCGAATTGATTAGTGGTGATAAAACCAATGGAGACAATCAATTAAACACTTTTAATCCGCTATTTCCTAGAGGCGCTTATTTCGGATTGGCTTCGGTTATTGGGCCATCAAATTTGGTTGATTTTCATCCTTCAATAAGTTTTGAATTGTCCAAAAATATCGATTGGGTTATTGATTATGATATGTTTTGGAGATATAGCAATCAAGATGGAATTTATGGTCCTAATACGATTATGATTTATCCTGGAGATGCGACAACGGCTAAAGAAATTGGAAAACAGCTAGAAAGCGAGATTATTTATACTCCTAATCAGTATCTGTATTTTAGAGTGGAAGCAACTTGGTTTAAAGCTGGAGATTTTCTTAAAGTTGCAGGAACTGGAAAAAATATGTTTTTTACTGGTGTAACGGCACAGATTAAGTTTTAATATAAATCATTGACAATTTTTTAAACACATAGAAACATAGATTTACATTGTCTACAAAGGCGTTGCACTTGCATCAAAACACATAGCTATGTGTTAGAAACTAGTTTATTTCAATATTCCTTCGTAAGAAAATAATCCCGAAGCTTCGGGACTATGTTTCTATGTGTTTAAAGCTTTTTATTCAACTGATATAGGTTTAGTACTAATTAAAATATTAAATATGACAACAAGACGAAATTTCATAAAAATGGCTGGGTTAACAGGCGCGGCAGTATTAGCAAATCCCTCTCGAACCTTTTCAACTCCAATGAAAAATGAAAAAGTGGAATTAGAAACACCAAATAAATGGCTGGACGGGTCACGATTAGTGGTTTCTGTTTCTATGCAATTTGAAGCGGGAGGCCAGCCTCAAAATGCTGAAAGTCCGTTTCCGCAGAATATGCAGAAAGGATATAATGATTTTCCTGCCGAAACCTGGTACCAGTACGGTTATAAAGAAGGAATTCCAAGAATGCTGGACAATTGGGACAAACACGGCATAAAAGTGACTTCGCATATGGTGGGTTCGGCAGTTTTGCAAAATCCACAGCTGGCAAAAGAAATTGTACAACGTGGACATGAAGCAGCAGCACACGGAATGAACTGGAGTTCGCAATATGCTATGTCGTATGACGAAGAGAAAAAATTCATCAAAGCCGGAGTTGATGCTATAAAAAATGTTACAGGTTTTAATGCTGTTGGTTATAATGCAAACTGGCTTCGACGTGGTGAAAATACGTTGAAAATCCTTCAGGAATTAGGTTTTACCTATCATATAGACGATTTAAGTCGAGACGAACCTTTTATCATTCAAGTCAATAACAAAGATTTTACCGTTGTTCCGTACACTATTCGCTGTAATGATATTGTTTTAATTGAGGGCAAACACTTTTCTTCGGATCAATTCTTCAATCAAGTTAAGGCCGAATTCGATCAGCTGTATGCTGAAAGTGAATTCAAACGCAGACAGCTTTCAATCAGCTTTCATGATCGAATTGGAGGAACGCCACAAATGGTTAAAACTACTTCTGATTTATTGGAATATATCAAAAAACACAACGGTGTAACTTTTAAACGAAAAGATGAAATTGCTAAAATGACTTTAGAAGATAAAAATTCGATTCGGGAATAATTAATTTTTAGCAGGTTATGAAAAATGGTCTAAAAAGAAAAAAACTATCCTTTATAGATAGTTTTTTTTCTTTTTATTATTTTAAAAATCTATCGCCAACCCAATTCTGGAGCGATGTATTCTAATATAGAAGACAATATATGCACATTATAGTCAACCCCTAAAGTGTTAGGAATTGTAAGTAATAATGTGTCGGCTTCTTGAATTGCTTCATCTTCTGCCAGTTGTTTAATTAGTTTTTCTGGTTCTGCTGCGTAACCTCTTCCAAAGATGGCGCGTTTATCACTTTCGATATAACCAAAACTATCAGTCGCTTTGCCTTGATCTCCAAAATAAAATTTATCTTGATCGTTTACTAAAGCAAAAATCGAACGGCTTACTGAAACTCTAGCTTCGCGTTCATGTCCTGCTTTTTTCCAAGCTTCTTTATACAATCTGATTTGTTCTGCCTGCTGAATATGAAATGGTTTTCCATTTTCGTCAAACTTTAGGGTTGAACTTTGTAAGTGCATTCCGTTTTCGGCTGCCCAAATTGCAGTTGCATTAGATGCTGCTCCCCACCAAATACGCTCTCTCAATCCTTCAGAATGCGGTTCAAGACGTAGTAAACCTGGTGGATTTGGAAACATTGGATACGGATTTGGTTCTGCAAATCCTTCTCCACTCAGCTTATCCAAAAACTCTAAAGCTTTTTTACGTCCCATATCGGCATCGTTTTCTCCTGCCTCTGGTTCATAACCAAAAGAACGCCAGCCGTCAATTACTTGTTCAGGCGAACCTCTGCTGATTCCTAATTGTAATCGTCCTTCCGAAATGATATCCGCTGCACCAGCATCTTCGACCATATACAACGGATTTTCATACCGCATATCAATTACACCTGTTCCAATTTCTATTTTCTTTGTTTTGGCACCAATAGCCGAAAGCAAAGGAAATGGCGATGCGAGCTGCTGAGCAAAATGATGAACACGAAAATAAGCTCCATCTATACCAATTTCTTCTGCAGCAACAGCCAAATCAATAGATTGTAACAGTGTATCGCTAGCCGTACGAGCTTTATAGGAAGGATGATTGGCCCAATGTCCAAACGATAAAAATCCTATTTTTTTCATATAGCAATATTGTTATTTATAAACTCAAATATACGCAGCATTCTTGAGGGATCCAGCAATTTTATGATTAATAATAGAGATTTCATAAGTAAATAGTAATAAACAATATTTGCTAAATCAGATATGAATAAGAATTTTATTCACTTTCAATAATCACTTTTCGGTGTTTTATTCCCCACTCTGCTAAATCATTTATAATCGTCTTTAGTGTCAGACCATAATCAGTTAGTTGATAATGAATTGTTACCGGCTGCGTATCCAGAACAGTACGTTTAATAAGTTTATTAATCTCTAAATCTTTTAATTCTTTACTCAGCATTTTATTAGAAATACCGCTTACATCATTTAGAATATCAGAGAATCTTCTCTTATTATGATAGCAAATTGAGGAAATAATAGAGATTTTCCATTTTCCATTTAATATGTCCATTGTATCATGGACAGCCATAATTTCTTTTCTATGTTCAATTTGACATTCGTTACTCATAAGTTACTAGGTTTCTCAAACGTTACTGTTACTTTTAGTTACAAAGTAACAATAATAAACTTAGTTGAGCTAATTTTGTTCTCCTAATTTATAAAACACATTAAAATGAACTTCACAAACAAAAATGTTCTTATTACAGGAGGAACAACAGGAATTGGATTAGCAACTGCAAAAGAATTTATAAAAGCTGGAGCAAACGTATGGATTACTGGAAGAAATACTGAAAATCTGGAAAAAGCTTCAGCAGAAATTAATAGTTCTCAATTAAAAACTATCATTTCAGATACATCAAACTTAGCTGATCTTCCTATTCTAGAAAAAGCATTCACAGAAAACGGCACTCAACTCGATGTTCTTTTTCTGAATGCGGGAATAGCAACATTTAGTCCAATCGAACAAGTAACTGAAGCTGATTTTGACGCTCAATTTAATACCAACGTTAAAGGTCATTTTTTCACGCTCCAAAAACTGCTGCCTCATTTAGCCGAAGGTTCTTCCGTAATTTTCACTTCTTCTACTGTAGCAACAGCAAAAAACTTAGGAACCAGTGTATATTCGGCAACTAAAGGCGCTTTAAACAAAATTGCACAAATCGCAGCAAATGAATTGACTGGGAGAAAAATCCGTGTCAATATTGTTAGCCCTGGACCAGTTGAAACACCTGGATTACATAAAGCTGTCCCTGAAGAAGCAAAAGATTATCTTGCCAGCGCTACTGCCATGCAACGATTGGGTGATCCATCAGAAATTGCTAAAACGGTATTGTTTCTTGCTTCTGATAATGCAAGTTTTATAACTGGAACAGAATTATTGGTAGATGGTGGTTACATCAATTATGCTTTGAAATAAGATAATTTAAGAATAATTAACTTTAACAGAAAAGGAGTCTTTAACTCCTTTTCTGTTTTTATATAAACTAAAGCATTCCGAATCTATCTCTGTAGGTTTTCAGTTCTAAATCCATTTTATGCTGCAATTTCTCTAAGAGCATTATTTTATCTTTTAACAGCTGACATATAGAATAGTCAGTACTTTTAGTGCTAACATTTTCTTTAGCTCTCTTTTCAAAATACTGTTCGCTTTCAAACTGTATTATATTTTGCATGCTGACTTCCAGCACAGCCGCAATTTCCTGTAATTTCTTCAGACTTACTTTGCTTATTCCTTTTTCGATTTTACTATATCCTGCCTGCGTCATTCCTAATCTGTCGGCCACATATTCTTGGGTGTAGTTTTTTAGTTCTCTGATGTTTTTTATGCTATTATTTATATTTACTGCCATCTGTTTAAATTTTATAAATTGTACCTCATTAATTAAATTCATATCTATATACAAATGATAATTGCAAATAAATAATCAAAAATGAACCTTCGCAATAACAAATGTTAATCGTTTGGCGTGTTTTTTATTTTACTGGCATATTTTAAACGGCTTAAATGCACCGAGCTGATATTAAGATAAGATGCGATATGATATTGCGGAACCCGCTGCAGTAAAGTGGGAAACTGCGTATTCATCGTTTCATAACGTTCTAGCGGAGAATGCATATAGAATGCTTTAATTTTATCATTTAGAATGAAGAAATAATCTTCTGTAATAAGTCTTCCTAATTTTTCGCCATTTCTGAGCGTACTATATAAGGTTTGAAGCATTTCAAAAGTTACTTCTATAACTAAAGTGTCTTCTACAGCCTGTATGGAAAAACTCGAAGGAATGTTTTTTAAGAAACTTTCGTAATCAACACCAAAAGTACCTTCTAGACAAAAATGAAATGTTTTTTCTTCTCCTTTTTCATCAGCATAATAAATTCGAAGTAAACCTCCTGCTACAAAAAATATCTTGCCACATATTTCATTCTGATTTAAAAGCATGCTCTTTTTAGGAAAAAATGTACTTTTAAGCCTACTGTAACAATATTCCCATTCCGATTCATCGATTTCAACATAATTAGAAATCAATTTATGTATATTCTCTATTCCATTGTTTTTTAAATTTTCAAATTGTTTTCTCTTCATATTTCTAATTTTTGGCGTGTACATTATATGTTTAACTTTTGGATTTAATTCTTAGACAAAATTAAATCATTACCGAATCTTAATAAATTGAAAATTTAAAAGCTTTTGTTAAAGATTAGAAAGATAGCTTTTCATTTTATAACTCAAAAAAAAAGAAGAAAATTGCCCGCCAATATAGATATCTGGCTGATTTTAACAAAAAATGAGTTATATTTAATATATAGAAATAAAAATCATTAATTAAACAAAATCCACAACAATAAGGAAGAATTTTATAATTTCAATGTTAAACAAAATCAATATGAAACAACTGATTTTTTTACTGCTTTCCATTTTTGTTTCTTCTTGTTCCACTGTATTAAACAGTACAAAAATTGATTACTTAACAAGCAATTATTGCCAGCCAACCATCGAATATGATTATTCTAAATTAGAAATCCCCAAACAAAATTTCATTCAGCAGGATAGTATTTTAAACGCGAATCTATCTAAACACGATATCTTGATTAGCAATGCCATTGGTATTGAAGTTTATCTAACAGCATATCTTCAAATAAAAAAAGACACTTTAAAAAAATTGGTCTTAAAACAAAAAATCACGGATCGTTTAATACTTACCAGCATCGAAATAAATGCATTAGCCTCTGAATTGGACTGTAATGGCGAACGTATAAACAAACTAGCCGATTATGTTAACGGCTTAAATAATAAAAAAACTAAAAACCTTACTGTTGCTTCCGTAACTATAGGTGCTTTGACTACAGTAGCTGCCGTTTTAGTCAAAAACAATAATTCTAGTAATGCAGTTGCTGTGAGCGGCGGATTGTTAAGTGCGGGATTGGGAGCTTTGACTATTGCTCCAAAAGGAAAAAAAATAGAATTAAAATTACAACGAAACCTGCTGAGAAATATTTGGTACAATGATAACTCGAATGGAGCTTATCCTAACTCTATATGGATCATTATTAACGAAAAACAGTTTAGTAATTCTGGAAAAAATGATCTGCAGGAAAGTATAAAAAACAGATGGTTGCAATATAATTTTGATGGAAAAATAGATGCAAGAACACAAAAACTATTTTTTGATGACGGTGGTATTTATACTGCAGATGACTTATACACTAGGGCAAATATGCTCAATGAATTACAGGCCACTATTCGTTCTCTTGAACAGGATTTGAAAAGTTTATCGCTAAAACTGAATTCTTTATAATCTTAATTTAAAAACACCAATAGGTTTATTTGTCATTCTTTTCTGAAATGATAATTTTGTATCTAATCGAAAATTATATACAAGTAAAAAATGGACTTAAAGTTTAGTCATATCGATATTTTAGTAAAAGACCTTCAAACGGCCTGCGATTATTATTCAAAAATATTAAAGGCCGAAATTTCAAAAAAGTTTACTTGGCAAAGAGATGATCTTCATGTGACTTATGCTGTTGTAAAAATGGGACAAGAAAAATTCATGCTTGTACAGCCTTTTTCAGGAAATCTTAAAAATCTTTTGGACAGCAAAGGCGAGGGAACTATTTATCGCCATTGTTATTCAGCTCCAGATATCGAATTAGTTTATGACGAATTGATGGATGCTGGTTTACAGCCCGAAGATGAAAATGGAAATTCTTTATCGAAAGAAAAACTCAATTCTCCAAGTGGTGTGCGAATCATTTGGCTACCCAAACGTTTTGGAGAGTTTTCAATTGAAATATTGGAAGAATCAGGGCTTGAGGATTTTATGACCGAGGCGTTTGAAAAAAATTAGTGATCAGTGGTCAGATTTTAGTGGTCAGTCGAAGTCGAACGCTGTCAAAGTTTTAAACTTTGACAGCGTTGTATTTTTACAACCTGTACACCAAAAACCTGACCACTGACCACTGAAAACTTATTTCAAAGGATTCCCGCTTTGATCAAGAGAACCGGCTTTAATAACAATCATTTTATCCAGCTTAACATACTTTTTAATTGCATCATTAACCTGCTGTAAAGTGGCTTTTTCAATGTCTTTTGGATATTGGTCAATATAGTTTGGTTCTAAACCTCTTTCGATAAAACCTAAAATTGTTCTCGCCATGCCGCTTGTAGTAGACATTCCTACTTTAAAACTTCCGATTAAATTGGTTTTCTTGTTTTCCAGTTCTTCTGCTGTAATTCCGTCTTTTACCCATCTGTCCACCTGAACCATTGTCGCATCAAGCCCTTTTTGGAATAAATTCGGGTTGAAAGAAGCATTTACATACCAATAACCTCCCGTTTCAATATTTCCTCCTATTCCAGACGAAATGTTGTATGTTAATCCATCGTTGTCTCGGACTGTCTGCATCAAACGTCCAGCAAATCCAGCACCTAAAGTGTAATTCCCAATGTAAAATGGAATATAATCGGCATCGGCTCTTTTTAAACCTGTATATTGTCCAATGAATAATTCAGCACTTGGTTTTTCAGGAATTGTTACTACTTCTGTTTTTGAAGCTGCCTTTGAAGCTTCTTCAAATTTTAATTTTTCAGCAACTCCTCCGTTCCAATTTTTGAATGATTTTTTTAAGGAATTATTTAAGTTCGCTCCTTCTGTATCTCCCACAATTACCAGACGCATTGATGCAGTACCAAAATATTTTTTATGAAAAGCTTTCACTTCATCTAAAGTCGCTTTTTTAATATTTTCGATATTCTCTTCAACACTTAAACTGTAATTCGGATTGTTTTTTGGATAAATAGACTGAGACAAAGCAATATCTCCTCTTTCTCCGGGACTATTTAAACTCTGCTGCGTGTTTCCGATAAACTGCTGTTTTAAGTTTTCAAATTCTTTGGCATCAAATAATGGATTTCTAAGTTCTTCTGCCAATAATGTGATTACTTGATCCAAATCTTTTTTCAAACATTTAAAACCAATGTTGATTTTGAAAGAAGAAGCGCTTACATTCAAACTTACTCCTAGTTTCTGAAGTTTTTCTGAGAATTTGAATTTATCATTCAGCGTAGTTCCTTTTGAAAGCATTGAAGCCGTCAACGCAGGAATAATATCATTTTTAGTCTCGCTTGCATAATTTCCCAACGAAATACTCGCTGCAACAGTCACAAAATCTTTAGCAGAAGTTTTTACTGAAACCACATCAATTCCTGAAACTTTTTCTCTTTTATAAGCTGATGCTGTTTTTTCAAATGCACTTTCTGCTTTTGTAATTTCATCCAATGCATTATTTTCTGAAGAATCTTCTAAAGAATTGCATTCTGAGTGATTATCTTCATTTTCTGGATTTCTGTAATAAAAAGGGCCATTTTCTTCCACAAAATTATTTG
The DNA here is from genome assembly GCF_030378165.1 of Flavobacterium panacagri. Taxonomy (NCBI): domain Bacteria; kingdom Pseudomonadati; phylum Bacteroidota; class Flavobacteriia; order Flavobacteriales; family Flavobacteriaceae; genus Flavobacterium; species Flavobacterium panacagri. The sequence continues at coordinate 3,734,784 of NZ_CP119766.1, read as the reverse complement.
CTTTGGCCAGGTCTTTATTCTGTGAGCCAGACTGTTTCGGAATAAAATAGCCTGTTGTGCTTTGGTCTTCCACCAAATATTTGTTAGCCACACGAAGCACATCAGCTGGAGTTACTTTCTTTAATCGGTCAATGCCTGTTATATAATCTGTCCAGTCTCCTGATGCAATAGCTTCGTTTAATTCTGATGCAATTACGCCAGATCCATCTCTTTTTAAAACAGTCTGAGCGCTGATTTTTGCTACAACACGATTCACTTCATCCTGAGTTACTCCTTCTTTTTGGATTTTAGCTACCACTTCGCTGATTTTAGCATCAATATCTTCGTGTTTTGAAGTGGTTGGAAATCCAACGCCAATAGTAAAAAGTCCAACTTCTTTAAAGTTGGTAGCACTGGCATAAGAATAATTTCCTAAACGAGTATCGACAAAAGTTTTATTCAAAATTGCAGATGGCCCATTTCCAATAATCTGAGCCAGAATATTCAATGCTGGCAGATCTTCATTTAGAGCACCTGGAATTTTATAGGCTTTGTTGACAACGCCCAACTCCCCAGGTTTTCTTACTACAATTTTACGTGCTCCGTATTGTTGAGGTTCTTCCGTGTAAGGCTGAGGCATTACGTGTGGTGCTTTGGTAATTTTTCCGAAATATTTTTCGATCAATTCAAAAACATTCTCTTTTCTAAAATCGCCGATAATAGTTAAAGTCGCATTATCAGGCCAGTAATACGTGTTATAAAAATTCTTTAAAACCTCAATCGACGCTTTTTCAATATCCGATTTCCATCCTATTGTGGAATGATGATAAGGATGTGCAATATAAGCCGATGCCCAGATTTCTTTGTCCAATAAACTGTTTGGGTTGTTTTCGCCTCTTTCAAATTCGTTTCTTACCACCGTCATTTCGGCTTCTTTGTCTTCTTTTAATAACAAAGAATTACGCATTCTATCAGCTTCAATCTTAAGTGCCAGCTCGATTTTATCACTTGGCAGTGTTTCATAATAGTTGGTACGGTCGTACCAGGTTGTGGCATTTATCTGCGCTCCATTATTTTGGAGAACATCAGGTATGCTGTTTTTATTCTTTTTATTAAAAGTTGGCGTTCCTTTAAACATTAAATGTTCTAAAAGATGCGTTGAGCCAGTGTTTCCCAACACCTCGTGCTTAGAACCAACGCGGTAGACAATCTGTACGGTTGCAACTGGAGAAGCATTGTCCTGTAACAGCAGCACACTCATGCCGTTTGGTTCGTACAAATATTCTTCAATCCCACCTAATTCTTTGATTTTCTTAAAATTAACCGATTTATTCTGCGCTGAAATCAAGGTGCAGAAAGCTAGTGAGCAATAGCCCAAAAAGATGTATTTTTTCATTTTTTGTTGATTGAAATTATTTGTATAAATATAAAACTATTCTTACTTTAAAGAATAGTTTTATATTGTAAAAAAAAACAGCATTAACTTACTTTTTTATAAAAATTTCTTTTAATCTAGAGTGAAGTGCTTCTTCTCTAAGGTTTTTGTCAATAATTTTACCTTCAGGGTCAATTAAATAGTTGGTAGGAACCATCTTTACACCATATAAAACAGCTGCTTCATTTTTCCATCCCTTTAGATCCGAAACGTGATTCCAAATTAAACCATCTTTTTCGATTGCTTTTTCCCAAAGGTCTTTTTTATCATCCAGAGAAACTCCCAATATATCAAGTCCTTTTTTATGATAAGTATTGTAAGCTTTAACCACATAAGGATTTTCTTTTCGGCAAGGCCCACACCAAGATGCCCAGAAATCTACCAAAACATACTTCCCTTTGTAGTCTGATAATTTTATAATTTTTCCGTTTACGTCTGTTTGAGAAAATTCAGGTGCTATCGCTCCAATCGCAGTTTTTTCAGCAATTTCAATTTCTTTTTTTACTTTTTTTCCATAAAAAGATTGTTGAATTTTCGGTGTCAAAAGAGCATAATATTCTTTTACTTTCTCAGGAGTTCCTAAAGTAACAACTCGTTCGTTAATAATTAAAGCTGCAGCCAATTTATCTTTGTGATCTACAATAAATTTTTCTGTCAACTGATTTCCTTGAGCTTGTAAATCATCCCAACGTTTGTCTAAGATAGTCTTTTGCTCAGGTGTTAATTTTACTTTCCCTTTTTGAGTTAAAGAATCTGCCATTTTGTAAACTGGAGCCGCCAAATCATTGACCTTTTTGAATTCGTTTTTATAATAGGATTTATAAATAGAATCTTGTTTGGCTCCCGAAAATTTGGCTTCCTGAATAGAATCTTTTTTAGCTTCAAAAGTAATCGTTTCGTTATCTAGTAAAAAACGTGTTCCAAACTCTGCTCCTTTTAGTTTTATCACATACAACAAAGGTTCGTCTACTTTACCTTTAAAAGTAAAACTGCCATTGGTTATGGTTGAAGAATCGGTTATTTTCTTTTCACCATCGGTAAATTCAAGATAAACCATTCCATCTTTTACATCTGCAAATTTTCCGTTTATGGTATAACCTTCTTCTTTCTTAGAGCAGGAAGTTATGGTGCTTATCAGCGTTAAAGCCAATAAACCCGATTTTAAAATTGTATTTCTCATAATATTTTTTTTGATTTTATGATCAATTTGTTACAATAAACTATCAAGCAGTTTTACCAATTTTTCATCTGAAGGTCTTGGTGCATTTTGGTTTACAATATTGCCTTTTGGATCAAGTAAAATAAAACGTGGAATTCCTTTAATATAATAACGATCTGAAAATTCTACAGGAGAATTGCCACCTGCCCAAAGCTGCACGCCGCCCATCTTTTTTTCAACAATCATTGCTCTCCACTTTTCTAATTCTTTTTCTCGGTCGATAGAAATACTAACAAATGTGATATTTTTTCCTTTATACTTCTCTTCTATTTCATTCAAAAATGGAACTTCATTTAAACACGGATGACACCAAGTTGCCCAAACGTCTATATAAACATATTTGCCTCGAAGGTCTTTTAAAGAAGTTGTTCCGCCTGCATAATTTAAGTAATTGTTGAATTCCGGAGATGCCATGCCGGGAGCCAGTTCTTTTAAGATTTTTTTCTGTTCTTCATACATCGGCTGCATGCTTTCTTTCAATTTGGATACATCTTCCACTTGTTTAGCTGAAAATGCTGGATCAATTTTCCCCTTGTTCTTCTCCACCAAATCAATTATTGTTTTTTTGTAAGCATCTATCTGTCTGTTATACTCTTTTTCTTCAAGACTTAAAAAATCACTATATGGAAATTCTCCGATCAAAGCATTGTTAAGCGAATCCTTTAAGTATAATATGGAGTTTTCGATACTTCCCTTTCCTTCAAATTTTAGTGATTTAGCTTCATTTACAAACTTAACTTTCAAGTCCGATCCGTTTTTAAGATATACCACATTTCCTTTTGCATAGTAAAGACTGTAATAACCCGGCTGATCTAACTTTACAGTTTCTTTAAAAGTACCATCACTATTAATTTTTACTGTTATGTTTTTATTCTCTTTTCTATTCAATAGTTTTAATTCTTTTCCTTCTATAGGCTTAGAAATTTTTCCTGAAACTACTGCATAGTCTGCATTTTTAGTCTGAGCATTCACTGAAATGAATGGTAAAGCCAATAGAACAAGTATTTGTTTCAAATTTGTTTTCATTGTTTGATTTTTTTGTTAAAATGTTAAAGTATAATTGATGTTGAAATTTTAAAATAAGGTAATAGTTTAGTGTACCTGATAGGTTTTAACAACCTATCAGATAAACACTAAGCATTAAAAAAAATGAATACTAATTCCGATTCAAGGGTAATGGATATCTAATATCCTGGGTTCTTTTCTAACAATTTATTACCAATCATTGCTTTCAAAGGAATTGGAAGTATAAATTGATTTACAGACTTTAAAGAAGGTTTTTCAGTAAATGCAGAGACATCTCCTAAAGCATGATAACGAATTAAATCGTACCAGCATTCTCCGTTTTCGAAGAACAGTTCTAAGAGTTTTTCTTCTCGTATGTCTTTTAACAGTTGTTCTTTAGTAGTAAATACTTTAGCCGTTGCGCCAGAACGAGCTCTTATATTATTTAATTTAGTAAGTGCTAAACTCGAATCACCATTACTACGTACTATGGCTTCTGCATAGATTAAATACATTTCTGCCATTCTAAGGTAGTAATTGGTGTTTCCAACTCCCGTATTTTCACTTGAATTAAAAGGATATTTACCTTGTTTGTTCGTACCTTTAGTGTTCGCAGAATAAGCAAATAAAAATCTGGAATCATACCCAGATCCATTTCCAGTTAAATTTCCTGCTCCGGCTACCTGCGCATCTGCCACTTTATCTAAAATAGTACTATAAGTCGTTCTGTTGATTTGATTCATAGAAACATCTTTCTCAGTAGTATTAAGATTGGTATAAGGTGCAAAAATCACTTCTTTTGAATTGTAAGTATTTGTGAAAATTGCAGCATAAGTGGTTTCTAGTCCATAATTTTCAGTGTTATTGATTACCTCAAGTGCCAGAGTTGCAGCTCCTGTATAATCTTTACTAGTCAGCTTTACCTTTGCAAGCAATGCTTTTGCAGCCAAACTTCCTCCATAATAATGTTTTACGTTTTTAGGGCCGTTTGTTATTGCATATTCTAAATCCTGAATAATTAAATTATAGGTTTCCTGAACTGTATTTCTTTTTTGAGCCTCTACATCTCGGGAAAATTTAGTTCTTACTACTACTCCATAATTAGAACTTAAATCATAAAACTGTCCAAAATTTCTAAGCAGATTAAAATAAGCCAGCGCTCTGTTAAATTTTGATTGGGCAATCATTTGTAATTTGCTTGGTTCGTCAATTCCTACTGCACTGCCGTTTTCTAATTTTTCAATTACAATATTAGCCTGATTGATTATCGCATAGTAATTATTGTAAACTGAAGAAAGATAATCATTGTCAGGATCAACCTGATTCAGATTCATGCCTGTAGAACCAGATATGGCGCCAGTAATAAAGCCTTCATTTCCTTCTGCTGCCAAATGAATCGGTAAAAATCCTGTGTTATATTCTCTCCATTGTTTATACACACCATTTAAAGCATTTTGTGCAGACTCTTTATCCCTGATGACATTTTCATCTGTCAATTGGTTGATTGGTTTTACTTCATCAATACTACAGCTTGCGATAGAAAGAGAGCAGATACACAGATATATAAACTTAATATGTTTTATTTTTTTCATAATAGCTAAATTAAAATTGCAGATTAAACCCAACCGAAATTGCTTTTGCAAGCGGATATGGATCATTATTTCTAGTTCTTCCTGTGATTGACGGAAGTCCGCTTTCTCCATAAGATTCAGGGTCGCTTCCTGGCCATTTGGTTAATGTCCATAAGTTGGTTCCGCTGACGAAAACATTACCACTGCTTAAATGAAGATTATCTATAATTTGTTTTGGTAATTGATAGGTTAACTGAATACTTTTCAGTCTCAAATAAGAGGTACTATACATTTGTCTGTCAGAAGATCTTGAGTTTCCTGATGGATCCTGATAAGTTGGTTTTGCGAATCTGGCATCTGTATTTGTTGGGCTCCATGTATTGTTGCCGTATTCTGCCACCACATTCTGTCCTAAATAATTGCCTCCTTGAAACAACAGCATATCCCAATAAGCCTGAGCGCCAACAGAATATTGAAATAAAGAACTTAACGATAAACCTTTATAGGTCAGCACATTTGAAAATCCTCCGAAATAATCTGGTTGCATTGTTCCAATAACAGTTCTGTCTAGTGACGTAATTTTACCATCTCCGTTAATGTCTTCGAACATATAATCACCAACACTTAAAGAAGCTCTGCTGTATACACCATCTGGTGCTCCAGCATTTAGCTTGTTTAATTCCTCCTGAGTCTGAATTATTTTAACCACTTTGTATCCTGTTAAAGTTCCTACAGGTTTTCCTACGGTGTAATTATCCGCAATGTTGCTACTTATGGTAGCGCTGTTTAATTTTTCTAAAATGTTTCTGTTCAAAGACCAATTGATATTAAAACTCCATAGAAAATCTTGTGTTTTAATAATATCTGCACCTAATGAAATTTCTATTCCTTTGTTTGAAACATCCATTAAATTAGAATAATATTGCGAAGGACCTAACTCCAACGGAACAGGTGTTTGCGCCAAAGCTCCGGTAGTATTCCTGTTGTAATAATCGAAACTTCCTTTGATTCTGTCTTTTATAATTGCAAAATCTAAACCTAAATTATATTCTTTGGTAGTCTCCCATCCAATATTTTGGTTCGGTAATGTGCTTGATGCTACTACCGCTGTACTGCCTGCATATAAGTTAGAAGAACTGGTGCTGAAAAACTGCAGATAAGAAAAATTAGCAACATTGGTAGATCCAACTTTACCAATACTACCGCGCAATTGCAGTTTATTAATATAATCATTGTCTGCTAAGAAATTTTCTTTGGCTAAATTCCAAGTTCCAGAAACAGATGGGAAATAACCCCTTTTATTGTCTGGCCCAAATTTAGAAGATGCATCTGTTCTAAAGTTAACCGTAACATTGTATTTGTCTTTGTAATTATAAGTCAAACGAGAAAACAAAGAGTTAATTCCTGATTCAACAGTCTGATCAGAATAAGAAGTTACTCTTTCTGCTGAACTTGCATTGATTAACACTTCATCATCCGGGAAACCTGAATACGCATTTCTTTTATCTCTGTATTTCGTTCTGTCCCAAGAATAACCAACTAAAAAACCAAAATTATTGTCTTTAATTTTAAAATCGTAATTAGCCGTTAAATTGGTGGTAAGGTTACTGTTTACGTTTTCTAGATCAGTTAAAGTTGATTTGTTTGCGTAACCGAAATTAACCATCGTACTTTTTGGAGAAAAAATAGAATTCTGGTTGATAAACAAAGCCGAATTTACATCTGCTTTAAGCGTTAAATTTGAAATTGGTGTCACTTCGATATAGGAATTACCAATAAAATTATATGAATTTCGGATGTTTTTATTATTTAGTGTCTGCAACGGGTTTGGTGTAAAAGTCTCAAAGCCATAGGTGTAATCTGACCACGGAATTAAATTTCCTTGCGCATCCAAATAAGGCTGATCTGGCCTTGCCTGAACCGCTGCTGTATTTACTCCAGCATTTGTTCTTGTAGAAGTTTCTCCAGATTTCGATCTATTATAACCTCCATTCATAGTTCCTCCTACTTTTACATACTTAGAAAGTTTTGAGTCTATATGAAATCTGGTGTTGTATTGATTATAATTATCATTAACAATCAAACCTTCCTGATCTATAGCAGATAATCCGAAGATATAATTGGTCATGTCTGAACCTCCAGAAAAATTAATATTAGCCTGTTGGGTTAGTGCCATATCTCGAAAAACTTTATCATTCCAATTGATATCTTCTTTACCAAACGCATTTTCATTTAAACCTAAATATGTTGGCGGATTTTTGGAGAAATCCATATTAGCAAAATTCAGCATCCCCATATCATAAGGCGACATTGTAGAACTGGAAAGAATCCTGTTATAAAAACTCTTGTATTCAGCTGTGTTTAAACTGCGTACGGTATTTATTGGTGTCGCAAAAAAAGTACTGTAATTAACATTGGTGACCGGCTTTCCTTTTTTTCCTTTTTTAGAAGTTACAATGATAACTCCATTTGCTCCTCTGGAACCATAGATTGAAGTTGCCGCTGCATCTTTAAGAATGTTGATACTTTCAATATCATTAGGATTTAAGGTCAATAACGGATTGCTTCCTCCATCATAAGTGCCTGGCATTCCATCTACATTAAAAGGAACTCCATCAATAACATATAACGGCTGATTTAAACTTCCTGACAAAGGAGAAGTAATTCCTCGAATGTTGATCATAACAGGAGAACCCGGACGACCCGAATTTTGAGAAACCTGAACCCCTTTTATTAATCCGCCCAATGCACGGTCAAAACCTGCTACGCCGTTTGACTGTTGTACAAAATCGGTCATTTTTACAGAAGAAACTGCACCTGTGACATTAGTACTTTTTTGTTGTCCATAACCAATTAATACAATTTCATCCAGCTTACTCACACTTGGTTTCAAGCTTACATCGATAATAGTTTTATTTCCTACAGTGATTTTTTGAGTTTCAAAACCCATAAAATAAAACATTAAAACGGTTTGTTCATTGGGAACACTAATAGAGTACTTTCCATCAAAATCGGTTACTACTAGCGTAGTTGTTCGGGCTGCATTCATTTCAGAAATTACATTAACACCCGACAATGGTACTCCGTTGTTATCTGTAACTCTTCCTTTAATTTCTATAGCTGCAGTTTTCTGTCCCGCATTTACTGGGACTTCTTTAATAATTATAGTATTATTCCCAGCAACTTCATATTTGAAATTGCCTGTAGAAAGGCTTTTTTCCAACAGCGTATTGACACTTATGGTTCCTTTTTCAAGCTCAATCTTAGGAAGATTATCAAACATGTCAGAACGATAGACAAATCTGTATTTGGTCTGTTTTTTAATGATCTCGAAAATTTGATCAACGGTTGCTTTTTGGTCATTCTTTATTACAATTTTCACATTTTGGGACAAAAGTTCCAATGGTGTAAAGCTGAAAAGTGCCAGAGAAAGAAAAAGAATAATGGTTCGCATAATTAAAGTTGAAATGCTTTTTCTGGTAGAGAAAACAGCTTTAATAATTTTAATTTTCATAATTTTGGTTTTGGTTTATCAGTTAATCTTGAATTAATTATAAGTCCTATCACGGGAAAAGATGGTTTGTACTTCGACCCACTAACCACTTTTCCCTTTTTTTATTAACTTATAATTTCCTTACTTACTTAAAAATTACAGTCTTTTGGTTTATTTCATACGCGATATTGTTTGTGTTGCTAATAATATTTAGAATTTCTTCTATTTTTTGATCTTTATCTAATATTCCATTAAAGGTTCTGTTTTCTACAGCTTTGTTTTTAAACACGGTTTTAATATCGTACCATCTTTCCAATACTTTCATGATTTCTTTTAAAGGCATTTCCTGAAAACTGAAAGTTCCGTCTTTCCACGATACTTCATTAAAAACATCTACTGCTGCAACTCGAATACGGTTATTTTCTAATACCGATTGATATCCTGGTTTTAGAATAGTATTATCAAAAGATCCTGATAAATTTACTTTACCTTCTACAAGTGTTGTAAAAATTGCTGGAGTATCTTGATATGCTTTAATATTAAACTCAGTTCCTAAAACTTCAACATTCTGGTTTTTGGTTACCACATTAAAATGAGAACCTTTATGCGCTGTACTTGGCGAAACATCAAAATAAACTTCTCCATACACCAGTTCAACCTGGCGTGGCTCTCCATCCACAAAACTTACAGGAAATTTGAGTTTAGATTCTGAGTTTAACCATACTTTGGTACCATCTGCCAATTTGATGAAAAACTGTCCTCCTCTTGGAATGGTCAAATAATTATAAGCTATCGCAGTTTTAGCGGTTTCATTATTGTAAATAATTTCTGTACCGTTACTGTGAACTCCTTTTGAACTGTACTGCGAACCTTTTCCAAGTGCTACCTGCTGGCCATTTGCTAAAACTAAAATAGCTTTGTCTGTTCCCGGTTTGATAACTGGCTGCGTTAACACTACTTTTGTCGGCTGCTTTTCGTTTACATCGTTTTTATAAAAATAAATCGTGGAAACAAATACTATAACAGCTGCCACTGCCGCATATCTCCAAATAGGAAGTTTTCTAACTGGAACTTCAATTTTATCCTGAAGGGCTTCCCAGTCTTCTTTTTTATTAATCTGCTGCAATAATACCGATCGTTTTTTCAAAAGTTCTTTATCAGTAAGATGCTCCAATATATATTGTTTATCTGAATCTGTAAAAAGATCGGAGTCTTTCAGCGCTTCTGGTTTCTCACGCTTTAAAATGGAGGAAGCGGTTTGACTGGAAATTTTAAGTATTTTCTCGAAAATTGACATCTTAGTAATAGTTATATATTGCTAAGACGATAAAAAGAAAAAGAGGGGTGAAAAAAAAGTTTATTTTTTTTCGCCACGAATTCACGGATTTTCTCTAATTATTCTTTGCCTTTTATTTCTCTGATTTATTGCCAAAGTATAACTCGATTAATCTACGTATCGTTTATAAAAAATAATTCGTGAATTCGTGGCTGTTTTTTTCGCCACGAATTCACGGATTTTCTCTAATATATTCTTTGCCTTTTATTTCTCTGATTTATTGCCAAAGTATAATTCGATTAATTTGCAGCAAAAACTACATATATCGTTTATAAAAAATAATTCGTGAATTCGTGGCTATTTATTTTTCGTCACGAATTCACGGATTTTCTCTAATTTATTCTTTGCACTTTATTTCTCTAATTTATATTGAAAATATAATTCGTGAATTGCTTCGTCAGTTCGTGCTATCTCAATGTATTAATTTCGAATCTCAAATATGAATGCAATAATAAAGAAACTGTCTTTCAATAAAGGCTTTAAACGTTTGTAGGCAATCTTTTTCTGGGTTTTAATGGTATTTAAAGAAACTCCTAGTTCTGCAGAAATTTCGGTGTTGCTAAGTCCTTTGATACTCAATTTTATGATTTGCGCACATTTTGCGGGTAGTGTATTTACAGCTTTTTCTATTAATAATGAAGTTTCAGAAATGACTACTTCTCTTAAAAAAAAAGGATCAGTTTCCATTTGAGCAAAATCTGTTTTCCCTATAGATTCGGTCACTTTATAATGTTTGCTTTTTAAATAATCAAGGGAACGGTTTTTTACAGCAGTATACAAATAAGACTTAATCGTACTATCATTATGAAAATCGATTTTATCTTCCCAAACTTTTATAAAAACTTCCTGAACAATGTCTTTCGATACCTCAAGGTTCTCAACATACTTGTTCGAAAACAGACACAATGTAGGGTAAAGTGTATTGAAAACGTTTTTATATTCCTTTAAACTTAAAGACTGCACTCCCATATTTCCTTTTTGAAAGTCTTAAAAATTTCAGCTCAAATCCTTTTTATTCTTTTTTGTTTTGTTAAAAAGAATCATTTGTATTATTATTTTGTTGCTAATATAAATAAATTGTTAATTGACAGGTAAAATATGTTTCAATAAAAAATTTGCTTAACAGATTCCTGATTTTAAAAATTTAGAGTTAAAACTTTAAATCACTTTAGAAAATTCAACTTAATCAACTCATATTATGAAAATTAGACTTAATTTTTTTTTCAAAATTGAAATAACAAATTCGTTTATTTTAAGAGATTTCGTTAAGTGAATATTTATCTTAAGATGTAGAGAAATTCTTCTAATCTAAAATTTTCATGTAAAACAGAAATAAAATCTATTGTTTAGGAAAAAACGATATATTTGCCATCAGAACAAAAGAAAATGAACAATCAAATTATTACCCTTATTATTAAAAACGCTATTATTATCGATCGATATTAGTAAGGTAAATTTTTATATAAAAGTATTACAGTACAATTTTTAAAACCTCCCTTCAACGGGAGGTTTTTTCGTTTAGAACCAACATGAAAAATTTAACATCTATTATTATTATCGCAATTATCATTATTCATTCTCCGTGATGAGTCAGGATTGTATTGCATAATAAAAACCTTTCTCATCCTACTGAGAAAGGTTTTTTTTTGATCCAAACCAAAACTGAATCCACAATAACTTAAAAATAATTCACTAATAAATAAGCATTAAATATCCAATGAAAGAGCAATTCACGCTAACATTTTACACCGAAGATCAAATGGGACTAATTAATAAAACCGCTGTTATTTTTTCGAGAAGAAAAATCAGTTTTGAGAGTTTTAATATTTCATCTTGTGAAATTAATGGCATGTACAGATTTACCATTGTTGTTATAGAAACTTTTGAGACAGTAAGAAATTTAGCATTACAAATTGAAAAAATTATTGATGTTTATAAATGTTATTTTAATACAAATGCTGAAATCGTACACACACAGACCTCTTTGTTTAAACTTCCTACCTATGAAGTAACTAAAGATAATGTTCAAGAATTATTACAAAAGCATAATGCAACTTATAAAATTCTTGAAAGGGATTACATCATATTTGAAGTTACTGCAGAGGAAACTGAAATTGACCTCTTAACAAATATTCTAATCCAAAATGGACTTATCGAATTTGTAAAAAGTCCGCGTATTGCTTTAATTAAATCAGGAAAAAGTTTTAGAGAAGAGTTTGAAGGTTTTTAAAAGTATTTTTATCTTGAAAGTGGTCGTTTAAAGTACCGTAAACGTCATTTGTCTAATTTTAAATGAAATGATGAAAAAGATTGTTTATTTAGTGTAATAAAGTTTCGATTATCTTTAAACTATACTAAACCATTTCTAAACCAAAATTTTATGCAGTCTCGTAGAAAATTCATCAAAAATGCCGGCATTTTTTCTGCTGGATTATTCGCAATTCAATCGGAAGCTTTTGGGTTTAACTCCAATTTTTTCGAATTTCCGTTAAAGGATTTTGTTTCTCAAAGACCACCATTTGCAGAACGTAAATTTACCAGTAAAGCAATTGAGGCTGCTATCGTAAAAGTTAAAAAACAAATTGTAAATCCTGAGCTGGCTTGGATTTTTGAAAACTGTTTTCCAAATACTCTTGATACCACGGTTGACTTTGAAGTTATAGACGGTAAACCGGATACGTATGTTATTACAGGCGATATCGATGCGATGTGGCTGCGTGACAGTACTGCACAGATCTGGCCTTATATTCCGTTTGTAAAACAAGACCCGAAACTAGCCGAATTGGTAAAAGGTGTTATAAATCGTCAAGCGAAATGCATCATTTTAGATCCTTATGCTAATGCATTTTACAAAGATTTCAATAAAGAAAGTGAATGGAAAAATGATTTAACAGACATGAAACCAGGAATCCATGAACGAAAATGGGAAATTGACAGTTTGTGTTATCCTGTTCGGCTGGCTCATGGTTATTGGAAAGAAACTGGCGATATTTCTATGTTTGACAGCCATTGGAAAGAGGCCATGAAACTAGTTCTAAAAACCTTTAAAGAACAGCAAAGAATGGACGGCAAAGGCGGTCCGTATAGTTTTCAGCGTCAGACGGCTTGGGCTACAGACGGCGTTCCGTTAGCGGGTTATGGTTATCCTGTAAAACCATGCGGCTTGATTGTTTCGACTTTTAGACCTAGTGACGATTCTACTTTATTTGGTTATTTGATTCCGAGTAATATGTTTGCGATTGAAATATTAGGATATCTAATTGAGATTTTCTCTCTTCCTCCTTTAAAAGACGACGATTTGGTTCATCAAGCAAAAGAACTTAGGGAACAAGTTCAAAAAGGATTAAATGAGCACGGTATTATAAATCATCCGAAATTTGGAAAAATTATTGCTTTTGAAGTCAATGGATATGGCAGTTTTCATATGATGGATGATGCGAATGTTCCTTCTTTATTGTCGCTTCCGTATTTAGGGGCAATTGCTCCAAATGATCCATTATATCTTAATACAAGAAAAATTGTTTTGTCTGAAAATAATCCGTTTTTCTACAAAGGCAAAGCTGGAGAAGGTATTGGAGGTCCGCATACTGGCGTAGACACCATCTGGCCAATGAGTATTGTTTTAAGAGCCATTACCAGTATTGATGAAAACGAAATAAAACAATGTATTAGCACTTTGATTAAAACTAATGCTGATACGGGTTTTATGCACGAATCTTTTCATAAAGACGATGTAAACAAATTTACCCGAAAATGGTTTGCGTGGGCAAATACTTTGTTTGGCGAAATGATTGTACATACCAGTCAAAAATATCCTCAAGTTTTAAAAGATAAAAACTTATAAAAACAAAGCCTTCATAATTAATGAAGGCTTTGTTTTTTTTAATCTAAAAGCAATTTTACTATTTCAAATTACTTAATAAAGTCTAAAATATCTGCGTTTACTCGATCTGCATCGGTTGTTGGAATTCCGTGGCAAAGTCCAGGATAAGTAATTAATTTTCCATTTTTCAACAATTTTGCTGCACGAAGTGCTGTTACATTATAAGGCACAATTTGATCGTCTTCTCCATGAAGAATCAAAACTGGAAAATCAACACTTTTTAGATCTTCTGTAAAATCAGTTTCAGAAAATGCTTTTATGCAGTCGTAATGTGCTTTAATTCCTCCGTTCATTCCCTGACGCCACCAATTGTCCTGAATTCCTTTTTTGATATTAGCTCCTTCCCTATTATAACCATAAAATGGAAAAGTAATATCCTGATAAAACTGCTGTCGGTTGTTTGCGGTATTAAAACGGATATCATCAAAAACTTCAATAGGCACACCATCTGGATTATTGGCATCTTTAATCATATACGGAGTCACAGCACTAATCAAAATTACTTTAGAAACTCGGCCTTTGCCATATTTAGCTGCATAGTGAATCGCTTCTCCACCTCCTGTTGAGTGACCAATATGAATAGCATCTTTTAGATCTAAAAATGCTGTCAATTCTGCTACGTCTGCTGCGTAAGTGTCCATTTCATTTCCCGTATAAGTCTGAGTAGATCTTCCATGACCTCTTCTGTCATGCGCAATAACTCTAAATCCTTTGTCTAAGAAAAATAACATCTGTGCATCCCAGTCATCTGCTGACAAGGGCCAGCCGTGATGAAAAAAAATTGGTGTTCCTGTCCCCCAATCTTTGTAATAAATCTCTGTTCCGTCTTTTACTTTAATTTTAGCCATTTTAACTTCGTTTTTAATTGTTATTATAGATTTTCATACCATTCTAAAATATAATCTGCAACTACTTCCCAGCCTGGTTCTCCGCAGATGAAGTGGCTTTTTCCGGGAAAAATTTTCAGATCAACCTGACTATTTCTGTCTTTATACTTTCTAGCCAGTGTTGTTGTAAGTGATGCTGGAAAAATAGTATCACTAGCGCCTCCAATAAATAAAATTGGCTTGTGTGGTTTGCTGAAATCAATATTCGAAAAAGAATTTAAAACCAATTCACGACTCACTTTATAACTTTCAGGCACTGCAATAGTATCAAAAGCTTTTGCTCTGTCTCTATGTTGCAAAGTGTTAAAGAAGCATTTGTCATACCATTCACGGCTTCCCATGAAATATTTACTGGAAGAAAAGAATCCAAAAGCAGGAAGTACCGATTTTAAGGTTGTAAAAGGCGGAAATACATTTTTTGGAGGAGCACCGTCTATACTTACTGCTGCTGCTGCTTTATCCAATTCTAATAATTTCATTGCCGCCATTCCAGCCATCGAATGACCAATTATAAGAGGCTTCTCAGGCAAACTGTCTGCCAGTTTTGCGATATTATTTACTACATCAATAAAACCAGTTTTGGTAAGATCAGGGTGGACTGTTTTTCTTAAATCTGAAGGATTTCCTTCGTGACCAGGATTAGCAGGCGTGTAAACCGTGTAGCCTTTCTGTTCATATCGTTCTTTCCACTTTGTCCAACTAACATCATTTACAAAGTTTCCGTGAACAAGAATAATAGATTTTGATTTTGTCATAAAATTGATATTTAATTAGTAAACAGCTTTTTATAGTTATAGAACAACTCAGTTTAGTGTAAACTGTACCGAAAATCAAATTTGGAAGACGTGGTTTATTAAGAGAAAAAACACGCCTTTTTTAGCTAATCTGATAATGAAAAAGAAAAAGCAAGAAGCGTGCTAAACAACTAATTTACTAAAAATCAAACAAATACACTTAAAACTAGTATTAAGATTAGTTATATTTCGCAAATTCATCATATATCGCATATTATAATAACGGATAATACAACGTAAGCAAACAGAACAAAAAATTTAATATATGGAATGGTTAAGAAATTACTGAATATGCAAGTCTTAAGAAGGTTAAAATTAATATTTGAAGAAAAAAAGAAGTTTTGTTCGATTAAAAAATTAAAGATATGGTTTTCTTATTTTTCTAAAGGCAGTATAAACTTAAAAGTACTGCCTTTTCCGAGTTTACTTTCAGCCCAGATTTCACCATGGTGTTTTTTTATAAACTCATGGCAGAGCAGTAAACCTAATCCATTTCCGATTTCATTTTCGGTGCCTTTCTGAATTACTTTTTCATTAATTTTAAAAAGCTTTTCTTGAATATTGAGCGGAATTCCAATTCCGTTATCTCTAATAGATACTTCTGCTTTTTTATTTGTTTTATGAAGACTCACTACAATTTCCCCTTGCTGTTCTGTAAATTTAACAGCATTGGTTAAAAGGTTTCTTAAAACGGTATCAATCATATCTTTATCAAGCATTGTACTAACAACTTCTGTTGATTCGAACCTTAAATCAATATTTTTGTTTAATGCTGTACTCTTGCTGAGTTTTATGTTTTCTTCAATTAAACTGTTTAAATCGATCATTTTCGGATTGTATTCTATCATTCCAGTCTGCATTCGCGACCAATTCAAAAGGTTTTCAAGAAGCTTATAAATGTTTTTGTTTGAATCATGAAGCATTTCTGTAATCTCTTTGATTTCTTCACGGCTGTAGGTATCAATTTCCTGAGACAAAATTTCAGATAAAGCCAGCGAAGATCCCAGCGGCCCTTTTAAATCATGGGCAATTATAGAGAAGAATAAATTTTTGTCCTTTAATAATTTCTGTATTTTGAGATCCTGTTTTTCTTTTACCAATAATAGAAAACCAACAGTCCCAACAAGAGTCAGCAAAAATAATCCAATACTATATAAACTGTCAAATGTACTTTGCCTAAAAAAATGCTGCTGCGGGCTTACATAGGTATAAACTGCCCTTATAAAAATTAAAATTTCAAAAGAAACGTAACAAAGAAGATAAAATACACGGAAAAAATTTGTCGCTTTCTCTCTAAAATAACCAATTGTAGGAAGCAGATAAATAGCAAATATACAAAGAGACATAATTATAATACGGGTATTCATTGATCCTCCGAGCAAAGCTGCCATATTAAAAACCACAATTGCAATAACAGTTAAAACAGTTTGTATTTGATAACGTCTATTAAATTTAGCTTTATTCATAGATATTATCGCGATGGTTTCGTACCAACATCCTGAAAGAATAATAGTATTACCAAAGTTGATCGAAATAAAATCTGGAACTATACCTCTCAAAAAAATACATATCCAGCCTATGGTTAATAGTACTTTTCCAAAACCAAACGTATTGAGCTTTTTCCTGTTTTCTGTAGAAGCATATGAAAAGGAATAGCTGAAAATAAGAATGCAGACAAATAAATTTCCCCAAAAGTAAAGAAGAAAAATCGTTTTAGGATCCAAGGGTAATGATTGGAGCATTTATATACTTAGAATATTTTAAATAATCACAAATATACAAATTCGAAATAAAAAACCCCGTATCACTAGGGCGATACAGGGCTTTTACTTAAGATTTTTCTTTCTTAAAAATATTTTGTCTTTTTAGCGAAAAAACAAAAAATAGGATCTATTTAGCATCAAACCATAATTTAGTTGTCAGTAGATCTTTTCCTTGATCTGACACTGCATTTTGATAATTAATTCCATTTAATGACTGCTCTGTTCCAGGATAGAAAAAACGAGAAGGAATTTTTCCATCCAAAACAGTATTGGGTCCAGCTGTCAAAACTGGAAAATCCAATCTTCTCCATTCTGTAAAGGCATCTAATCCTTGTCCAAAAAAGGCAATCCACTTTTGTGTACCAATAGATTTAGCATAATTGGAAGCATCGTATTTTACAGTTGCCTGATTCAAATAATTAGAGATTACTGTAGCATCTGTAATTCCAAATTGATTGAATGATGCTGTAATGGCATTTTTATAAAGCGTTTCAGCATCACCAGAAATATATCCACGAGCAACAGCTTCAGCAAGATTAAATAATGCTTCTGAATAAGAATAAATTACAGCCGGCGATGTTGACGTTAGGAAATAAGTTCCTGGTTTAGATGTTTTAGCAAAACCTTGGTTGTTCGCATCACTATTTGATAATCCGTTGCCACCTCCAACATACGTACCAACAGTTGCATCTGACGGTAATTGTGCATAAACGGGTAAACGAGGATCTGAAAACTCTTTTAATTTATCTACCATCGTTTTTGAAATACGGAAATCATCACGAGTTTCAAACCAAGCCGAAGCTGGATTTTGCTGAGGAGAAGCAATATACGTAAACTTAAAAGTATCGTTATTACTGCTTAAAACTCCAGCTGCATCAGTTGTTGCATCGATAGCGGCTTGTTTTGCTAAAGCAGGTTCTTTATCAGCAATTCTTAATGCTATTCTGAGACGAAGTGAATTCACAAATCTTTTCCATTTTGCTACATCTCCTTTGTAAACCAAATCACCTGTAACAGTACCATTTGTTGTGCTTAATAAAGACTGCGCTTTTGCTAAATCTTCTAACAAACCTGTGTATACTTCTTTTTGTGTATTATAGGCTGGAGTCACTTTCTGTCCCGCTTCTTTATATGGAATACTTCCGTAAGCATCTGTCAGCAATAAAAATGTCCATGAACGAAGCGTTAAAGCAATTCCTTTGTAATTTGAATTGGCCTGAGCATCTGGAAAATTAATAATCGTATTCAAATCTGTAATTAAGGTTGCATAACCTGTATTCCACAAAGAAGTGAATGAAGTATTTGAAACATCGTATCTATCTGGTTCCGTATATTGGATCTTAGCCCAATGCTGTACGAATAACAAAGACGAGTTAAAGTTATTTTCTGAACCCCAGTATAAATCAGCTCCTTGTTTTAATGAGCCTGTCAACAAGTAAGGTGCCAGTGGAGTTTCGGTTGCATTTGGATTTTTATTGATATCATCCAAAGTATCACTGCATGAGGTCAGTGTCAATCCAAATAAGATTATATATGATAGCTTTTTTAGCATGATTTCTTGTTTTTAGAATTTAAGATTAACATTAAGACTGAAATTTCTGGTTGTTGGTAAAGACAAACTTTCCAAACCTTGTGCATTTCCAGTATTGAAAGCCGTTTCAGGATCAATATTAGGTGCATCTTTATAGATAAAGAATAAGTTACGTCCAACAGCAGTAATACTTGCTCCTTCTAATCCCAGTTTTCTAGCAAATGATTTATTGAAATTGTAAGCCAATTTAATTTCTCTCATTTTTACAAAAGTTGAGCTATAGATATAAGCTTCACTGATGTTGTATGATGCTTTGTAATATTCTTGTGCACTTAGTATTGTAGTGTTTGGAGTTCCGTTTTCGTATACTCCTTTAAAAATCATACCGTCATCATATGCTGTAGTTCCGTTTGGAACCTGAGTTTTTGTTGTACCATCCAAATAATAAGTTAAACCACCATTTTCAGCACCACGTCCCGGAAGCGTTGAAGCTAATACTCCTGTATAAGTTCCTGTTCTGTTAGTTCCTGAAAAAATTTCTCCACCTACACTTGCATCAACAAGGAACGATAATTCAATATTTTTATAAGTTAAGGTATTTGTCACACCTGCTAAATAATCCGGAGTATAATGTCCTAAAACTCTTTTTGTCGGATCTGCTTTTGGTAAACCGTTTGATCCTACAACAATGTTTCCGCTGGCATCACGTAAATACGCAGTTCCGTAAAGTGCTCCGTAAGCTTGTCCTACAGAAGCCAATACATCAACGCCTCCTGAAGTACCAATTGTATAGTTTTGAATTTGTCTTGCATAATCCAATATCTCTACTTTACTTCTATTTCTTGAGTAATTTGCTCCAATATTCCATTTGAAGTTTTCAGTTTGAATAGGACTTCCGTCTAATTGAATCTCTAAACCTCTATTATTTACTTTTCCAGCATTGATTAACTGTGAATTGTATCCGCTCGAAGCCGTTGTTTTGATTTCCAAAATCTGGTCGAAACTATTTGTGTTATAATAAGCCACATCAAAATGTAATCTGTTTTTCCAGAAAGTAGCTTCTAAACCAACCTCTGTTGAACGAGTCGTTTCTGGTTTCAAATTCTCATTCAATTTCTTTTGTGAAGAAGTTTGAATTGGATTTCCGTCAAATGCGGTCTGGAAATTGTAAATCGTTGATAACTGATAAGGATCTGCATCATTACCTACTTCAGACCAACCTCCGCGTATTTTTAAGAAATCGAGTGTATTACTTTTTAAGTTTAAAGCTTCTGATAAAACTAAACTTCCATTAATAGAAGGGTAGAAATAAGAACGGTTGCTGCTTGGTAATGTTGATGACCAGTCGTTACGAGCCGTTAAATTTAAATACGCATAATTTTTATACCCTAATTGTGCAGAAGCATAAGCACTATATACTCTCAATCTTGACAATGTATTTGATGATGTCAACGGATCTCTTGAATTCGTTAAAGTATATAAATCCGGTACCGCTAAACGTGGTGCTTTTTGATAGTTGTTTGCGTCGCTGTGATTACGGATATTGAATCCGGCAAGAGCGTCTAAACTAAAATCGTCATTCAGTTTTTTAGTATAAGTAAAAATACCTTCCGTGTTTTGTTCGTTTACAGTGTAAGCATCTTCAGCGTATGATCCGAAAGGCGTTCCGTTTGTACCGTATTTGATCGTATATTTTCTACGGTCATTGTAATAATCAACTCCTGTACGGAATCTAAAATTAAGACCATCAGCCAATTTTGCATCCAAATGCACATCTCCAATAAAACGGTTACGCTGCTGGCTTGTGGTATTGTAATAAGCATTCCAGTAAGGGTTACTGTAGTAGCTGTTGTTCCAGTTCACATCTCTGTTATTCTGAAGCTCATTGATATCAACCTGACGACCGAACCATAAAAACTGAAGCATTACACCTGCAGCACGATTCCCCGATGGGCCACCTGGTAAAGCTGGAGCATTAGTTGTAATATAATTACCTGTAACTCCTACTTTTATGCTTTTTGAAATTTGGTAATTCGTGTTAATGGTAAAGTTTGTTTTGTTTACTTCACTATTTGGTACTGTTCCCAATTGTTTTTGATTGTTTACTCCTAAACGGAAATCTGATTTTTCATCTGATCTTGCAACCGAAATACTATTGTCGTATGTAACTCCTGTATTAAAGAAGTCTTTCACATTGTTAGGATGCGCAACAAAAGGCACTGCCTGACCATTTGAAAAAAACTGTGGAATTAAACGTCCGTCCATTCTTGGCCCCCAGCTTTCGTCAACACCGTCGTTTACTCCTCCTCCTTTTCCATCCACAAAACTAAATCTTCCATTTGAACCTTGTCCGTATGAGTTTTGAAAACTTGGCAATGTTGCAACTTGAGAAATTGTAATCCCAGAATTAAAAGTGATTCCTAATCCTTTTTGGCTCTTTCCAGATTTCGTGGTAATCAAAACCACACCATGTGCCGCACGTGATCCGTAAAGCGCCGCCGCGTTTGGTCCTTTTAATACCGTTAAAGTTTCAATATCGTTTGGATTTAAATCGGCAATGGCATTTTTAAAGTCACGCGTTGCTCCTCCTACACTTCCTAACTGTGAGTTATCTACCGGAACTCCATCTACCACAAACAATGGCTGGTTGTTTCCTGCAATAGAAGTTTCCCCACGAATGATAATACGAGAAGATCCCATATCTCCTTGAGAGTTTGTAATACGAACTCCAGCTAATTTTCCGCTAAGACTATTTAAGAAGTTCGTTTCTTTTGTTTCAGCAATGTCTTTGTTTTTAAGCGCTTGAGTTGTATATCCTAGAGATTTCTTTTCTTTTGAAATCCCAAGTGCCGTAACCACTACTTCTGACAATTGATTTTGTTCTTCTGTAAGATCAATAACCACTGAATTTTCATTGATTACAAATTCTCTCTTTTTGTAACCCAAGTAACTTACTATTACGGTGTAAGGCAGTTTTTGTCCTGTTTGGAAATAAAATTTACCATCAAAATCGGTTTGAACACCATGCGTAGTACCTTTAATCACAATTGATGCTCCAATAATAGGTTCTTTTGTAACGGCATCTATGATTGTTCCACCAATTTTTGACTGAATCAGTGGCTGTGTTTCCTGAGCTGTCGCACCTATGGAAATCAATAAAACACATAATCCAATATATCTATTTAATATTTTTTTCATTAGTTCTTTTTAGTTTGATAAATCAAGGATTGCATTCAACAGAAAAAATCTGTTGCCGCTTCCCTTCTAGAGATGTATATTTTTTTAAGCTCGACCATTTCTGCGACTACAGGAATGGTATATTTTTTTACCGGCTACACATTCGTTTTTTCATTTTTTCTTCTTTTTTTGGTTATTATTTTTTCTATTGGCCTATACAAGATCTGCCCTATTACTAAGGTTCACTCTAATAAAAATTTATTGAAATTGGGAATTGAAGACTTTTAACAGAAGCTGCACATGAGATTGAAACAGCTAAAAGGTTTCTGTTTGTTTGAAAGTGAAATGTTTTTACTCGTCTTCATTATTGGAAAATTTAAACTCTACTAATTTGATAGAACAAAAGTAAATTAAAAATTTTAATATGAAAGTTTTAATGCAATTTTTTTGCAAAAAAAATGTTAACGAAAACGATAACTTATTTATAAACAACTGAAAACAAAGAAATTAAAAATGTAAATATTTTTTCACACTTAATAAGAATTTTACTAAACTGAAGGGATTTAGATTAAAAAAAAGCTGTTTTAAAATACACTTTTAGCCCTTTTAAATGTTTTAAAAAATGAAAAAAAATCTCTAGAAGAAAAATTTAGGAGTCTAGAATAGGTAAAAAAAAAGCCAAACCTCACGGCTTGGCTTTTTGATCATTTTAATGCTTTGCAAAAGCATCAAACGAAAAATATAGTAGAAACGACAAATACGGCTTCTGTTAGAATACCGTATTCATCAAACTAATTCAAATTAAAAAAACTACAAACTTGCTTTTACTTCTCCACAAGTCAGCATATTTTTTGGATAATAAGGATTTTTGATTTCCTTGCTATCACTTGTCCATACAGCGCCTGTCATTGGACAAACCTGTAAATATAATGTTGCATCAGCTGCTTTGAATTTTGAAGCCACATCCCAATATTTAACCGAAAGTGTTTCAAAAATTTTACGCTGTTTATTAATATTTTTAGTTGCTGCCATTTCAGCTGCTAAATCTGAAATTGCTTTTCTTGTTGTAGTTGCTGCATTCATTTGATCCAGCGTTAACTTTTTAAACTTGAAATTTTTCAAAGAATTCTTTAAACCTTCAGCATTTTTTACAACAGCAAGACTATCTGAAGTTATTAAGCTGTTTTTTAAAGCCAGATAATTTTTAGTAATTTCCTTTTTTTGTTCTTCTCTTTTTTGAACCAAATCTGCCGTTACTTCTTCTTTTGAGGTTACCTGTGCCTGAGTGAAACCGCTAATAAAAATAAATGCGATAACTAATAATTTTTTCATATCGTTGTTGTTGAATTTAATTTTGAAACTATTTTGTCTATTTCGATCAAGATTGCTTCGTAATGATCTTTGCTTAAACCGGTTGCTCCGTTCATTAATTTGGTAACATCCTCTCTTAATTTTACCAAATGCTGTTTTCCGTACAATCTTACATCGCTTCGCTGTGCTGCATTTGCTGCTTTTCCAGGCTCTAATTCTTTCGGCAATAAAAGCATTCCTAATTTTTCAACATAAGCGCGCTGTAAACTTCTTCTATAAAAATCTTGTTTTTCATCTCCGCTGAATTTTACCCAAACCGTCTGACCTAAATCATTTAAAAACTCTGGAACGGTATAAGCTCCTTCAAACTGTATTGCTTTTACGCTGATATTGTAAAGCATTCCAGAACTTAAAAGCATATTTAAAATCTGATTCTGCTGATCTGATATTTGGTCTGCCGTTTTTAAAGGAATAAGCTGGTCAATTTCCTTTGGATACATCCATAAAGGTGCAGTAAACAATTGTCTGCCAACATAATCGATTGATGCTTTTACTTTTGCTTTCGGAACTGGCTGATACACTACTCCTTTTTCGTCAACAGTTCTTTTGGTTACATAATTGTTGCCAATATTTTTCAGTACATGATACAAATAGCGGCTATACTGCGATACAACGGCTTTATGCATATCCGATAGATTATCGTAAGCATCGTTTGGCTGATACGTCCATTGAATCAAATTTGGAACTACTCTTTTCAGATTTTTAATTCCGTAATCACTCGCCTTTACTGAATCGTCTCCTAAATCTTCTGACTGACTGCGCGGATCTTCGTCTTTTCCTTCGCCTCCAAACCATAATTTAGGATTGGCCGTTAAACTATCTGTCGTTAATTTGGCAAGGGTCTTTTCTTCTTCAAATTCATCTTTAGCGTTTGGATAATAGGTATACCCCCATTCTACAGCCCATTTGTCATAAGCTCCAATTCTTGGATAAATTCCTTTTGGGCTAATATTATCTTCTGGCTGTGCTACATAATTAAAACGAGCATAATCCATAATAGAAACGGTATGACCATTTTCTTCCACCCATTTTTTATCACGAAGTTTTTCTACAGGAGTTGCACTGCTCGCTCCCATATTATGACGTAAACCAATAGTATGTCCAATTTCATGTGAAGAAACAAAACGAATTAACTGTCCCATTAATTCATCATCCAAATGCATTTTTCTAGCTCTTGCATCTAAAGGCCCGGCTTGAATCATGTACCATCTCTGAACCAATTTCATCACATTATGATACCAGCCTACATGGCTTTCCATAATTTCGCCGCTTCTTGGGTCACTAATTCTTGGACCATAAGCATTTGGTGTTTCAGAAGCCAGATATCTTACGACAGAATATCTTGCATCTTCGAGACTCATTGTTTTATCATCTTCTGGCCATTCTTTACCTACAATTGCATTTTTAAAACCTGCTGCCTCAAAAGCTTTCTGCCAATCGTTGATTCCTGCAATTAAGTAGGGTCTCCATTTTTTTGGTGTTGCAGGATCAATATAATAAACGATCTGTTTTTTTGGTTCTACCAATTCGCCTCTTAGATATTTTTTGATGTCTTTGTCTTTTGGCTCTAAACGATAACGTTGCACAATAAATTTCTTCTGTGCGCTTTGTTCATCATCATCAAACAAAACATATTTATTCGCAAAATACCCTACTCTTTCATCAAAGAAACGTTTACGCATTGGCGTTTTTGGAAGTAATACAATTGAAGTATTTAATCGCAATGTAATACTGCCGCTGCTTGCTGTAGAACTTGTATACGTCTTTGTTGTTTTGACTTCAATATTGATTGGATAGGTATCGATGCTTTCAATAAAAGATTTGTCATCAGCAAGAGACGTTAGTTTTTTCTCTGTTTTTTCTTTGCTTTCAATAGCAAACATCGCATTGTCTTTCTTAAAAACATCGGTTACATCAATAACCACATTTCCGTTATCAGGATTGGTTGTTTTGATTGGAAAAGCGGCAACAATTGGATTTTCGTTGCTTCCAGCCAATGCTTTTGCCAGCATCGAATCAGCAGAACGAACGTCTTGTCTGTACTGTAATGATCTTAAAAAAACGGTGTTATTTGCCCCTTTTTCAAAATAAATAGTCTGCTCGTTGGCTTTTTCTCCTCCAAAAACTCCCATTCCTTCTGGTGTCGAAAGAAATCGAGTTACCACCAACATATATCGGTTGAATAAGCTGTCTGGAATTTGAAAATAGTATTTCGTATCCACCTGACTTACCATAAAAAGACCCGACTTGCTTTTGGCTTTGTCTGTAATCACTTTATTGTAAGCCAGCATTCCTTTTGGTTGTGTGCTGGTGCTGTCGGCTTTTTTTTCTGGAGTTTGAGCAAAACCATGCTGTCCAAAAGACAGCATGATTAGTAAAATAAATAATTTCTTCATCGAATTAAAATGGAAGTTTTTCGTCTGTATTTAAAGTCAATTTTGGGTTCTTTTGCAAAGCAGACAAAGGAAACGGAATAATATACAATCGAGAATTTGGCTGCAATGTATACGTTTTTTGAGGAACCGTTTTGTTTACTATTGGAAATACTCTTGTAACCGTTTTGGCGTATTCGGTTTCTGTATTCAATCTCTTCAAATCAAAGAAACGGTTAAAACCTAAAAGCAGTTCTTTTCTTCTTTCATTAATAACCAATGCCATTGTTTCTTTTCGAGTAGCTGGAACCGTTAAATTTACAGTACCAGAAAGAATACGTTTTGCTCTTAAGGTATTTAAAACTGCAACTGCTTCATTCAGTTTATCTTGTCTTGCCAAACATTCAGCCTGCATCAAATACACTTCGGTTGTTTTCATCCCAACTGTTGGGTAGAAAAATCTTGTATATTGTGTTGCCCAATACGCTGTACCTGAACCTTGATCTAAATTGGTTGTGCTGGTAGAATTGAAGAATAAATTAAAACGTGCATCATTTGTGCCGAATAATGTTCTTAATTCTGGGCTGATAATATAACTCTGTGCAAAGTTCATTTCGTTATACCCTGTCATATACATATAACTTAATACTTCAACATTATTGGCAGCAGGAACAGCAACTGCAGTTGGTCCGCCTTGAGCGTTATAAGCTACCAAATCAAATATCTGATTGTTATAGCTCAATGATTTTTCAGCAGCTTCCTGAGCTTTTGCAATTTCGCGTTTAAACAAATGAACTTTCGCTTTAAAAGCATAAGCAAATGCTAAAGACGGATGATATACATCAGCTGGTTTTTCTAAAATATACGGCAATGCTTCTTCAACATCTTTTTGAATAAAATCATAAACCTGTGCCACAGTAGATTTTGAAGGCTGTGCTTCTAAATCAAATTTATCCATAATACAAATTCCACCATCTGTAGCCGCAGTGCTAGGATCATAACCTTTTGCATAAGTGTTTACTAACAAAAAGTGATCATAAGCTCGGTAAATCTTAGCTTCTGCTTTTGCTAATCGTTTCGTATTTTCATCTCCCTTACTATTATCTACTAACGAAATAATAGTATTCCATCGGTTAATGTAATTATAAGCCTGATTGTAAAAACTGGATCCGGTCATTAATGAAACTCGATCAACACTTTCGTCAAAAGTAAAATTAAGAATATCGATGTTTGGAGTTCTTCCTATTACATTCGCCTCTCTCATCCATTGATCATCTGACAAATATTGAAAGTTATTAATTGGATAACCACGTCCTGGAAGTGATACCAATTCCAAAAACTGATCGGCAGTTTCGATTACCAGAGATCCTTTTGGAGTTACGTCTGTATAATCTTCACAAGATGTCAAACCTAACATCATTAGTGATACTATTGATATATATATCTTTTTCATAGTTTAAAGAGTAAGATTAAAGCCAAATAGATATGTTTTTGGCAATGGTAAATTACGTGTACCAGAATTAGCTGAATAAACTTCTGGATCAATTCTATTTCCTGCAGCACTCCAATACCAGATATTGTTCATCTGGAAAGTAAATTTAGCCGAAGAGATATTCATTCTAGTTGCAAAAGCTTTTGGTAAGTTATAGCCTAATGAAACGTTTCTTAGTTTGATATAATCTCCATCTACAACATTGGCACTTGAATTTCTCCATTGACTGCTGATTGTTCCCGCATAGTTTCTAACACTTTCGTCAAAATCTACATACAAACGTGTGTTACCATTTGGATTTGCATCTGTATAACGTTCTGTAATTCCTGAAAGATTGACTGCATCTGAACTCATGTCGATAGTTTCTTTACGCATTACGTTTCCTCCTGAGAAAACAAATAGGAAATTCAGGTCAAATTGTTTGTATGAGAATCTTTGTGATAACGAACCTGTGTAAGTTGGCGTTAAACTTCCCATGTTCACTAAAGCGTCAGGATTTGTAACGCTTTTGATTGATGTCGCAACTGGATTTCCATTGGCATCAAAAGTGATAGACGGATTTCCGTTTTCATCTAAAACATAAGGATAACCGTTTGTTGTTCCTCCATATTGATAAGCATACAAACTATTGTAGGTCTCATTCTCAAAGAAGTAATCAATTGGCGAACTAACATATACTGACGATGTTGATTGTGCTCTGGTAACTTTTTTAACCGTTGTTTTGTTGAATCCTAAAATTACATTAGAACCAATACGGAAACTGCCGTTGTTGTACCAATCAGAACCAACACTAAACTCTACTCCTTTGTTCAATAATGCTCCAGCATTAATTCTTCTAGACAAAGCTCCTACAGTAGGATCTAAATCGGTTGTCGCCAATAAATCGCTGCTGTATTTACGATATACATCAATGCTACCGTTTAATTTTGCTCTAAACAAGCTATAATCAACACCAACGTTTGTACTTTGTGTTTTTTCCCATCTTAACATTGGGTTTGGTTGTGCTGTGATGTTCGTATATTGTAAAGATTGATATAAGTTATCGTTTCTTCTTGTAGCAGTAATATATGGCGTTGTAGATTGATCAATATTTCCGTTAACACCATAAGTAGCTCTTAGTTTTAATGCCGTAACCCATTTAATTTCTTTCATGAATTCTTCATTACTTGCATTCCATCCTAAACCTGCAGACCATAATGGACGGTTTTTATATTTAGGATCAACTCCAAACAAATCTGCTCTATCCACTCTGTAACTTCCTGTTACGTTATATTTAGACAAGAAAGTATAACCAACTGTGCTGAAAAATGAGAAATAACGGTGTAAAATTTCTGTCTGTGTTCTAGATAAAGCTCCTAAAGTTCTGTTATTTCCAAACATATAACTTGGAGTTCCAGTTTGACTTAATGCTAAGCTATTGATTACTGCCGAAGTCAATGTAACTGGATCGTAACCGTATCTTAATTGTTCGATGGTTCTTGGAACAAAAGTTTCACGCATTTCAAAACCCGCTAAAGCATTGATTGCATGTTTTCCTCCGCTAAATTCTTCATTATAATCTAATTGATTTCTAAAAGAATAATTGCTTGTTTGACTGCTGAATTGCTTGTAACGTCCTCCTGTAGAAAAACCATCAACATAAATATAAGCATTTGTAGCTGGATTATAAGCTGTTAACGCATTGATAGCATAACGCATTTTGTATGAGTTAATGTCATAATACTGCTCATTATCATTTTTTCTAACTTCGTACTGGAATTGAGAACTCACGCTTAATCCTCTCCAAATTTTAGCACGAAGATTAGCGAAAGCTCTTAAACTTAATGATTCTTGTTTAGTGATACCTTCCTGAAGCGCATTCAATACATTAAAAGTCATTGGTTTAAATCCGCTAAGAGTTGCCAATTTCTCAGCTACAGCAGGATTAATAACACCGCTTGAAGTAAATCCGTCTTTGATTCCAACAAATGGAGATAATACTAAATCTCCGTTATCATCTGTGATTCGCTCGTATCTTTTTTGAATATCGTAGTTACCAAAATCTCCGTCAGTAACATCATCCTGACTGTAAGTTCCGTTTACACCAAATGTAGCATTTAACCAATTATTAATCTGGAAACTGCTTTTTGCATATAAATTAAATGCTCTACTCTGATTGTTTACAATTCGGTTTTTAGACTCGTCATAATTAAGCGACACATACGTATTCTGTTTGCTGGTACTTCCTGAAAATGCAACATTATAACGCTGTCTGAATTCATTCTGCCATACATTATCACGATAATCTTTATAATAATCGTTCTTTCTCCATTGTGCTAGAGTATTATTATAAGCAGTATTATCTATTTTTCCATCTTCCAAATTTCGGTTCAATTGATAAAGCGGACTGTAGTATTTCATACTGCTGTTTCCAATATCTCCATAACTACTGAACATCGTCGCTGTATTAGCAAATCTAGCTCTTTCTCTATTATAAACATCCTGCTCAAAATCGATTAAATCGCTTGTTGAAGCATAGTTCATGTCTCTTAAATTCGGTTTAGTTGAAACAAAAAAGTCAGAGTTGATGCTTACTTTTAATTTACCGTTTCCTTTTTTAGTAACGATAACAATGATTCCGTTTGCTGCTCTTGAACCATAAATAGACGCAGCCGCCGCATCTTTAAGCACGTTGATGCTTTCTACATCATAAGGATTGATATCTTCTAAAGCCAATTCCGTTGGCAGACCGTCAATTACGATAAGCGGGCTATATCCAATATTGTTGGAAAAAGTTCCCATACCACGCAAAATTGGTTTATCTGCCGATGATCCATTTGGATTTTTCTGAAACATCAAACCCGCTACACGTCCTTCTAATGCACTTGATAAATCAGAATTGATGTTTTCATTTAATGTTTTTTCGTTGATAGTAGCAATGGCTCCTGTAGAATGACTTCTTTCTAAAGTCTGGTATCCCGTAATCACTACTTCTTTCATAGCAGCAACTTTGTCTTCCACTATAATAGTTAATGTGTTTCGACCGCTTATCCCAATAGATTTGGTTTCAATTGTTAATCCAGAACATTCTAGAACTCCATTGGAAGGAACGCTTTCAAAAACAAAGCTTCCATCAAAATCAGTAATACTGGTTCTATTGGTACCTGATAAAGTTACAGTGACACCTGGAAAAGGCTCGTTTTTATTGTTTGTAACTTTTCCGCTTACGCGGATTAGGTCGTTTCCCAAGCTTTCTGCTTTTTCTTTTGATGAAGCTGTTACAACAATCGTCTGATTAGCCAAATTGTACTTTAAATTTTGGCCACTGAAAATTTTGTTTAAAACTTCTTTTAAAGAAGAATTCTTCACGTTAATTGTAACCGGCTTAGCATCTTTTAGCATTTTCTGTGTGTACAAAACTTCATAATCAGCTTGTTTTGCCACTTCTTTCAGCACCGTTTCAAGAGATGCATCTTTAAAATTAATGGTAACATTTTGTGCCTGCCCTGAAAAACTGCAAAACAGCATAAAAAGCATAGCAAACACACTTAAATGAGTAGAAAAATTAAATCTCGGAATCTTTTTTCCAAGATTTTTGTAAGGTTTTTTTGGTTGTAAATTTAATTTCATACATTTACATTGGTTATAGTTAAACAATAGGTGGACAACTTATACTTGGCTATACACTTTTATAACAACCAGAAGCATCGCAACTGCTTCTGGTTTTTTAGTTTATAGTCTCAGTATATTCGGGTAAACTTAAAATTACGGATAGACAATAACTGTTTTTCCTTCAACCTTAAATTTGATATTACTAAACTCAAGTACTTTTAATACTTCAGATAAATTTTTATTTCTAAACGTACCGCCGCTAAAACGAACATCAGAGACATCGCCATGGTATTCTACTTTTATTCCATACCAGCGTTCCAGCTGTCGCATTACATTTTTCAGATCAGAGTTATCAAATTTGAAACGGCCATTTTTCCATGCAACTGCTTCTTCTGTATCTACTTCTCTTACTTTAATTTTAGAAAAACTCTCCGACACATCAGACTGTTGCCCTGGTTTTAGAATTGTTTTTTGATTCTTATAAGTAACCGCTACACTTCCTTCCAACAAAGTAGTTTTAATAACCGCTTCATTATTATAAGAATGAACATTAAAATGCGTTCCCAATACTTCAATTGACTGGTTATCCGATTTTACAATAAAAGGTTTGTTTTTGTTTTTAGCTACTTCAAAATAAGCTTCTCCTTCTAACTCAACCACTCTTTTATCTCCGTTAAACTGTGTAGGATATTTAATAGATGAAACCGCATTTAGATACACTTTGGTTCCGTCTGCCAAAACAATATTGTACTGACCTCCTGTTGGAGTTGAAAGTGTGTTAAATGAATTATCATCTTTAGCACCAGCTGCATTTGGATTGATGATATAAGTAATTTCTCCATTTGCGTTCATTTTGATTGTCACTTCATCTTCTTCTCCTTCTTGGGCAATAGTATCTTTTGCTGTAATTTCAGAAAGTACAATTTGTTTTCCGTTCGAAAGTGTCAATACTCCTCTTGTACCTCCCGGAGCAATTTCCTGTGGCTTTGCAGTAACTTGAACCGCTTTTTCTTTTGGCTGTGTAAAATAAAATAATCCTGTGCCTAATACTACAGCAATTGAAGCTGCAACAGCTATACGAGGCCAAAGACTAACGACCTTGGTTTCTTCTTGCAGGGGTAATTTCGATTTTAAAAGCTGATAACTATCTTCCAGCTCATATTCGTTAAGCTGTAAATTGTTATTAGAAGCTTTATGTAGATACCAAGCGTCTAGTTTATCTTTATCTTCATTAGATAAAGTACCGTCCTGATATTTTTTAAGCAATTCTGAGATTTGGGTTTTGTTCATAATTACAACACGAAATTTTGTCTTGTTTAATAGTAAGACAGTTAGAAAGTACTTTTGTCATAGACAAAAACAAAAAAAAATTAAAAAAACATTATTATATCTTTAACAAATTGAGAAAAATGTTAGCTTTCTATCTACTAATGAACGTGTTACAAAATTGAAAATCATTCAAAAAAATTAAGAAAAAGCATGAAAATAATTTACCAAATAAACAGATTCATCATAGATTTTAGCTTTTCTCGAAGAATTTTAAGCGAATTATACACTTGCTGCTTGGCTGTTTTATCTGTAATATTCAATTGAAGTGCAATTTCATCATACGAAAGCTCTTCCACTTTTCTTAACAGAAAAACTTCACGCATTTTTTCAGGAAGTAAAGCGATTTCTTTGGCAATAATAGCTTCTAATTCTTTTTCTCGAAGATCAGAATCGGCAAAAACATAATCGTCTTCTATAAAGTTGGAGATGGAATCGGCGTATCGTGAAACTACTTTTTCATGCGCTATATGATTGAGCACTCTGTTTTTGACAGCTTTGTATAAATAGGAAGAAAGTGATCCTGTAATGTTTAATTCAGAGCGTTTATTCCATATAGAAAGAAAGACTTCCTGCACGACATCATTAGCTTCATCTTGATTTTCAAGAATTTTATAAGCATGATTGATTAAAAGTTTAGAATATCGCTCAAAAATCTCTGTATACGCTGACTGATCATCCTCTTTGAGAAGATTTAATAAGAAATCATCAGTATATTCGTTGTAAACAGACATTAAATTGAAGGGTTGCTAATCAAAAAGGCAATATTAAACATTTTTTATGTTAAAAGCTAAAAGATGATGCAGTTCAAATTTTAGTTTAAAATAAATCTAAATGAATTTAGAGCTTACTATTATCCTTTAAAACTCTAAAAAATAAATCTTATCTTTTCACTTTTGTACGACATATCATGCAGCAGCAGAATCAAAAACAGCAACTCTATGAAAAAAATTATAATTGTTTTATCCATTTCTATTTTGATAACACTAATTACTTCATGCAAAAAAGAAGATGATAAAAATGAAATTATCGTATACGAAGATAATTCATGTAGTTATTTTCAAAGAAAAATGAATAATTTAGAATTAATGGATTCTTTAAGCAAACGAGTTATAGAACATGGAGATACACTTGCTTATAATCAAATTCAAGGCATATATAATATTGCCGAACAAAAGCAAACATCAGCATTATATTACGCCTTGATAATGGCCAACAAATACAATTATAATCGAGCCTACCGAGATGTATATGAAATTTTGAATTCAGACAAAGTAGACAAAAAAACAAACGAAATGGCAGAGTCCTATTTGAAAAAATATAAAAAGGAGAAATAAATACTTTTTTAAGATCGAAATTCAACTTTAAAACTATTCCATGACAACCGATATCCTTGAACTCAACGATTGCATTGTTTTAATCGAGCATTCGAACACAACAAAAACAATAGTGCAAAAGTGCGAAATAGACGGCGATGCGCTTGGCTTTGCCTTTTATGGATCAGGGAATGTCGAACTGGAAATCAAACATAATAAACAAACAAAATATCTTTTAAACACTACTGGTTTAGCAATTTGCTTTTTCGGCAATCAAAAAGTCGAATTCTCGCATAAAATTGAACCCGATAAACCTTTACAGTCTATTAGTATTTTTACCAAACTGAAAAATCTCAATTCACTTCCTCAACCAGAAAAAGAGATTTTTGAGAATTATTTACCGCAATTATTGCGTCCAAAAGAACATTTTGTAAAAGGTCCGTCATTTTACATGACACTCGAAATGCAATTGGCTGTCCAAAAAATTTTCAATACATCCTACACAGGAAACGCACGTTTATTGTTTTTAAAAAGTCAAGTCAACGAACTTCTTGCTCATTTTTATGCACTTCTGGCTTCTGAAAAAAAACCTGATTTATCTGAAACCGATAAAAACAAACTTTTTCAAGCGAAAGAAATTGTCACCATCAACTACTCTTCTCCACCTTCCATTACTCAATTGTCTCAGATGGTTGGGCTCAACAGTAATAAATTAAAGAAAAATTTTAAAGAACTTTTTGGAATTCCGGTTTTTAAATTTGTTCAGGAAGAACGATTAAACAAAGCATACGAATTACTCCGCGAAAGCGAAAAAACAGTTCAGGAATCTGCCTGGGAAGTAGGTTACGAAAGTCTGAGTTCTTTTTCGAATGCGTTTCATAAAAAATTCGGCATGCGCCCGAATGAAGTGAAACAGCAATTCTTTTCAAACAAATCATAATTCTTTTGAGACAAATGATTGTATTTTAATCTAGGCAACTTTGTATCAGTAATCATCATTAAAAAACTATTGATATGAAAAAGAAAATTTTAGTTCTAGGATCCAATGGAAAAACAGGACGCAGAGTTGTAAAAAGATTAGAAAATAATCCTGAAGTCGAAATTCGTTTAGGTTCAAGAAATGAAACCATTCCTTTTGACTGGGAAAATCCAGAAACTTGGCAAAATGCTGTAAAAGATATCGATACAGTTTATATCACATTTCAACCTGACTTAGCCGTTCCTTTTGCAGCAGAAGCTATAGAACATTTTACCAAACTTGCAACAGCATCAGGAGTGCAAAAAATCGTTCTGCTTTCGGGAAGAGGCGAAAAAGAAGCTCAGGTTTGCGAAGAAATAGTAAAACAAAATACCAAAAAATGGACTATAATTCGCTCCAGCTGGTTCAATCAAAATTTTAGTGAAAGCTTTTTCTTAGATCCAATTCTCTATGGAATTGTGGCTTTACCAAGAGCAGAAGCACTAGAACCTTTTACCGATGCCGATGATATTGCCGATGTGGCAGTTGAAGCCCTTTTAAACGAAAACCATAACGGAAAAACTTACGAATTGACTGGGCCGAGATTGTTAACTTTTAAAGATGCAGTAAACGAAATTGCCAATGCAAGCGACAGAAATATTAGCTTTCAAGCATTAAGTCTGGAAGAATATAAGCAAATGCTGCAAGAATATCAGGTCCCAGAAGATCATATTTGGTTAGTAAATTATCTATTTGAACAGGTTTTAGACGGAAGAAATTCGAGTATTACATCTGATATCGAGAAGATTCTGGGAAGAAAAGCAAAAGATTTTAGCGCTTACGCAGAAGAAACAGCCAAAAGCGGAATTTGGAATCCTGAAAACTAAAAAACTTAATGCTGCCATACATTCAAAATCCATAACAGAATTATATTCTTATAGTCTTAAAATATTTCTCTAATTTTGCCCGCCTTTAGAAACTAATTTTCAAAAGGAAAAACTTCAATATGTGGACTATTTGTGAGGAATGCCAAGGACGAGGTAAAAAAAGCCGAAGACTCAGCAAAAAAGTACGGCTTGATTATCAAATGGCCATAGAGCAATTTGAAAAATCAGATCAGCAAGGAATGAAACCAGTTCAGCCTAAAGCCCCTTTATACACCTGCCCAAAATGTAACGGATCTGGTTTAACTGCTTCGGACACTTATCCTAAAGCAGATATTGAAAATTTTCCTCATGTTGCTATTATTGGTGCGGGTATTGGCGGTGTTGCGCTGGCTGTTGCATGCTTACATCGTGGCATTCCTTTTAGCCTTTATGAACGTGATCTTAATTTTGATGCACGTTCTCAAGGTTACGGACTGACTTTACAACAAGCCAGTAAAGCAATGGAAGGTTTCGGAATTACAGCTTTAAATGAAGGCGTAGTTTCAACGAAACATATTGTTCACAATACAGAAGGAAAAATAGTTGCTGAATGGGGTTTTAGAAAATGGCTTGAAAATGATACAAACGCTTTACCCAAGCGTACCAATATTCATATTGCGCGACAAGCTTTACGTCAAGCTTTATTAAATCAGCTTGAAAGCAGTGACAAAGTACAATGGGGACACCAATTATTAGATTTTACACCATCACCAAAAGGGATTGATTTACGTTTTCAGGTTGACAGCGAAATAAAAGATGTTAAGGCAGACATTTTAGTCGGTGCCGATGGAATTAGAAGTGCAGTTCGCAGGCTTTTAATTGGCGAAGAAAAGACTCCTTTACGTTATTTAGGATGTATTGTGATTTTAGGAATCTGTCCTTTAAATGCCTTGGAAAATATTGATAGTCCATTATTGGATTCAGCTACTGTATTTCAGACTGCCAATGGAAACGAACGAATTTATATGATGCCTTATACATCAGATTCGATCATGTGGCAGCTAAGTTTTCCGATGTCTGAAGAAGAGGCTAAAACTTTAAGCGCTCAAGGCACAAAAGCTTTAAAAGAAGAGGCCTGCCGAAGAACGCAATGGCACTCTCCTATTCCGCAAATTTTATTAGCAACGCAAGAAGCTCAGATTTCAGGTTATCCAGTTTATGACCGTGAATTAATTAATAAAGACTTATTGTACAACGCGGGAGCCGCTACACTTATTGGAGACGCAGCACATCCTATGAGTCCATTTAAAGGACAAGGTGCTAATCAAGCTTTACTGGATGCCCTTTCATTGGCTCGCGAAATTGCAAAAGGCTGTAAATCTTTAAAACATTGGAAAGAACAAGGTGTGAGAGAAAGTGCCTTAGCAAAATTCGAATCTGAAATGATTGAAAGAAGCGCCTCAAAAGTAAAAGATTCTGCCGCTGCTGCCGAATTTCTGCATTCTGAAATTGCTCTTTACGAAGGTAATGAACCTAGAGGAAGATGTCTTAAAAGAAATGGCAATATCAATAACAATGACAATAAAAACGAATAATACAAAAACAATTAACCTTCAACGGCTATCAGATTGTTTTAAAATAAAAAAACTCCAAAATCTTAGGACTTTGGAGTTTTTTGTTATTGCTTGTAAATCTTACATTTCGTTCAAATCGTTGAATTCGTGTAAAGATTTTAATGTGTTTTCGTAGAATAAAATTGCTGCAATTAGATTTCCTTTATCAGAATAAGGCATCATCTTTCTTTGAAACTCTACTGTAGTATCTAAGAAAGTTGTTGTACCAACTGCTTGGTTATCTAAGATTTTTTTGTGGTCTCCATCGTCTGGAATACCTAAATCAGCCATAGTTACACCTGGTTTAGTAACCAAAGCGATATAAGGAAGAGTTTTTACTAATACTTTAATACGCTCAATATACAATTCTAAAAGCTCTCCTTTTTGCATACCACTTAATTCTTTTTGATCATGGTATTTACGGATTAACGCCGTTGTACTGATTATACTTCTTGGAGCATTTTTCGCTTGTGCTGAAACAGCCTCAGTTGCCAATAAGAAAAGGAAACTTAGTAAAATTATCTTTTTCATGTTATGAATTTGATTTGGGTGTTGTTCGACGACAAAAATATGTATTTTAACTTAATTTACAAGTTTATTCATTTCTTTTTTTTAGAAAAATTTAACAATCCGCAATATTATGGGAAATTACTTAAGTTATTGTATTTATTTTCCTACTTTAAAACAAAAAGTGTTTTTTGCTATGATTTTATGATTCTAAAACGTCCAGGGTATTTGATCCAGATACTTTTTTTATTGCCGTAATAATCCATAAATTCTTCACAGACAAAAACGGCATGTGCTTTTGACCATGCAACAACGCCACAATACTCGCTTCCAGATTCTCTCTTTAATTTCTGAACTTGTTTGCCTATTGAAAATCCTAAGTATTTATAGATTGTTGGCGTATATACAGTGCCATCTTCCAGATCTTCCAATGCTTTATCAAAAGTAGATTCCCTATCAATAATTTGTTTGTATTTGGCCATTACAGCGTAAGTCAGGACAGCGTAATCGGTTATTTTTTCGGTATCGCAATTGTCTTTGATATATACAAAACCAGCAGAAATCCTAGCTCTGTTGAGCTCATCATTTTTAAGGTCAAACGATGCATTATTTTTTAATGTTATTTTGAACACATTTTCATTTACAGTATCTGTTACAAATAAATTGTCTAATCCGTAAACATTTAAAGAAGCTTTGATAAAAGCAATTGATGAACAATTGGTGCGTTCTCCCTGTTTAAAACTTTCGAATATTTTTTGCGAACTTAATTGTGAATAAGAATTAGAGCAAACAAATAGTAAAAAGATAAATAATAACCTGACAGACTTCATTGAATTTGTTTTTTAATTTTTCTCCAAATATCTTTTAGTGGCAAATACTTAAGAGAGTATACAAATCTATAAAAATCAACTCATAGTTTTTTTACTTCTTTACTTTTAACTTTTAGAAAAATAATAAAATCTGATTTTTGTTTAAAAATTACCTTTCCAAAATCATCATTACAACCTAAAAATGAGTTGATTGTATATCTCTCGTAGTTAAAAAATAGTTTCTTTTAAATTTTAAAATCAACAGTAAAAAGCTGTAAAGGTTTGGCTTTTCCTTTCAATTCAATTTCTCCTTGTTGTACATATTCTATAAACTGATCTTTCGAAACAGCATTTTTCATCGATTCTGAAATCAGAAAATCGTGATTTAACTCGTTGCATTTGCATTGAATCCTCGAAGTTGTATTTAAAAGATCGCCGTGATACACAATTTCTTTTTTTACTTTTCCTACCCAAGTCGTTACGGCAGTTCCAATGTGCATTCCTGCTTTAAATTTTGGAAAGATATTGTATGTTTTGAGATAATAGTCCCGTCGTTTTTGAATACTTTCTTTAAGCAGATAAAAACAATATAAACAGCGATTTTCTTTTATTCCTGAAGCTGATTTCCATGTTAGTATAATTTCATCGCCAGCATATTGATAAACTTCGGCACGCGAAGCCAGAATGGCATCTGTAAAATCATTGAACAAATCCTGCAATAAAGCGCTGTATAAAATGTCTCCCAGCTGTTCTGCTAAAGTTGTTGAAGATTTTACATCAACAAACATAAAAATACGTTCTTCCTGAATTGGGCGATGGTATTTTCCAGTAAAATAATTGTAAAAAAAACCGGTGCTCAATAAACTGCTGATTTCTAAGAAAAGAATTAAAAATACAGAAGCACCAAGTGAAAAAATAAAATCACCAATTAAACGCCTAGAAATGTATTGATTAAAAGCTTCTTGAAAGGAAATGTTTTCTAAAGTCTTTGTAAACAAAACCACAAAAAACAATAAGAAAATCAGAATGCAGATACTGTAAATTAAAGCCTTTAAAAGCGTTGCTTTCGCAAAAGAATATTGACTGAAAGATGTAAAAAACTTTTCAAAAATAATGATAACAAAACCAAAGCAAATCCCAATAATTAGTCCTAAAAGCAATTTCAAATTTAGATTTTCAGCACCTGCATCTGTAATTGCGTTGTACAATAATCCTAATATGCCACCAGCAGTAACGGATTTTAAAATCAGGCTGTGTCTTTTGTAAAAAGGCGGTTTTGGCAATTCCATTATTGGATTAATTTTTCTTTATAAAAATAGCCAATTTTGAAACATAAACTACTATATATCAAACAAGTATTCCCTGAAAGCAAATTAGCCTTCAGGGAATAGGATTACAGCCTAATTATTTTTATCCGAATAATTATTTTTTAACTAACCAACTTTCCACTGCTCTCGAGAAATCAGCAACATCAATTGGGTGACGGCTTGTTATGATGTTGGCATCAGTTACGACACTTTGTTCTACCACATTTCCTCCTGCATTTTTCAAATCAACCTGAATATTCCAATATCCAGTTAGTTTTCTTCCTTTCAAAATATCGGCAGAAGCCAATACAACTGGAGCGTGACAGATTGCTGCAATTAGTTTTCCTGCTTTGTTAAAATCTTGGATGAACTTAATAACATCTTTGTCATAACGAAGATTATCTGGATTCCATGCACCTCCAGGAATAAATACCGCATCATAATCACTTACTTTGATTTGATCTGCTGTACGGTCAAATTTAATCCATCCAACTGGCTGTAAATATTGAATCGCCATAACATGTGTTTTTGACATTTCAGGATAAACCAAACCGTATCTTTCTGGAGCTGGATTGTATTTTGGCGCAACGATATCAACTTGGGCGCCTAATTCTTTAAAATACCAAACTGGTCCCGTTAACTCAATTTCTTCAAATCCATCGGCTACGATCACGGCAATTTTTTTTCCTTTTAATGCTGATTTATCTTTTACAGGTGTAAAGAAAAAATCTCTTAAAGCTTCATTGCCCGGAGCGTTTAATAGTTTAGTTACCGGCATATTAACCACAGCCGACTGGGTTCCTAATTGGTTTACAATCTCGAATTCTCTAGTTGTTGTTGTTTTCATTTCATTTGTTTTTACGGTTACTTGTCCTTCTGCATTCAATACTGCAAATACAGTGGCTAGACCTGCAGCGATCATTTTACTAATTGTTTTCATTTTTCTTAGGTTTAAAAATTTGTATTTTATTTATAATCATTCCCTGATAAGTGGCGCAAATTCAATCAGATTATGAATTCCGTCCTGAAAAGGCTGTTTTTTAATACTTGTATTCAGATAGTCAATTACGGGTTGAATAGGCGGAAAATTCAAATGGTACTGAAATGCTTCTTTGTTTCTAAACTTTTCAAATGTCACAAACTGAGAAGCATCTTCTTTTAACTGCGATAATTGATAGGTTACAACACCAGGCTCACTTCTAAACTCGGGCATGGCTTTATGATATACTTCCATGAAGTTGTTTTCTGTCCCTTTTTTAGCATCTACAAAAAGCATGATGGTTAACTGCTCCTCACCTTTTTTA
Source organism: Flavobacterium panacagri (assembly GCF_030378165.1). Taxonomy (NCBI): domain Bacteria; kingdom Pseudomonadati; phylum Bacteroidota; class Flavobacteriia; order Flavobacteriales; family Flavobacteriaceae; genus Flavobacterium; species Flavobacterium panacagri. The sequence continues at coordinate 3,693,879 of NZ_CP119766.1, read as the reverse complement.
CTGGTTTTGCGCCATTGTTTTTTGGTTAAAGGCTCTAAGTCTTTTACATAGATTATTTTCTCCGGTTTTACTAGAACAGTTTTAATCAAAACCGCCAGCTGTTTAGAGTTATTTCGGAATTTATCCAATTCGTTTCGGTTTTTCCACCTTTCAAAAAGCCAGATAATGGTATGATCCTCCTGCTCAAAATAAGCTTCGGACATGATATTATTGCTATTTGAAATAGATTGCTTCACATAATCGGCAATGACTTTTTGGAATTTCTCCTGACTTTCTTTTTTGACTTCATAGCGAGTCATTTTTGCAACTATTTCCTGATTTCCAGCAGTAGTTTGATCTGCTATTTGTGCCGTAGTTAAGGAGCCGTTCATAAACAGAACAGTAAAAACGCCCAGCATTCCTTTTGAAACTGAGTTCTTGGTTTTCATTCTCATAATAATTGATTTTTAAAGTTGTTTTCCTATTTGAATCAATACATCTGAAACTGCTTTTGGCTGTGATAAAAAGGGAGAATGACTGCTGTTGATTTCGTAAATCGTTTTGATTCCAGCTTTAGAAATCATTTGATCTTGCAGTCTAGGCGAAATAACAATGTCTTGAAGTGTTTTGATATATACTTTTTCGACACTTCCAAAGTTCTGAGAAGTTAGTGTAACGGCGTTAGAAAACGGAATTGCAGGTTCAGCGCGATAATTATCGATTACTTTTTGTTTGGCCACAGCTGTGCCATCATTAATAAACAAACGAGTTAATTCATCAGATTTGACATCGAGAGTCAAATGGTCCGCAGCTTCAATCAGGGTAGGTCCTAACTGCGAATCTGGATCGGTTTTGGCAATATCGGCAATAGCCTGCCCAGATGTTGGTAAAAAAGCACCAATGTAAACCAGTCTGCTAATTTTAGAAGGAATACTTTCGGCAACGGCCGTAACAACCATTCCGCCCATACTGTGCCCTACTAAAATAACCTTTCCATTTACTTTAGAAAGTGCTTCAATTACCTTGTCACGATATAAATTTAATGATAAATTTTGATTTGGAGTATGGTCTTTTCCGTGTCCTGGAAGTTCTACTATAATTACTTGATTACCATTTTTAGTTAGATTCAATTTTACCTCATCCCAAACATAAGGAGCCTGCCAAGCGCCGTGCACCAAAACATATGTCTGAGGTTTAGCATTTTGATTTTCATCATTGCCTGTACAAGATGCAAATGCAGAAAATGAAGTAAATGCTAATAAAGTTGCTAAAAGATGAGGAACTGCTGTTTTACTTTTAAAAACGTACACTCCTAAATAGTGAAATACTATTCCTATTGCCCACGCAGTATTCTGCCAAAGCGGCCATAAATACGTCTGATTTGTAAACAACCAGATGAACCAAAGTATTGGAACTGTAAGTACAAAAACTAATAAGTGAATTTTAAATCCTTTTTTAGGATCGATGTGAGCTGTTTTATGCTCTTTTGCTAAATTTTTCATGATGTGTGATTTTATAATTTATTTAAGTTGTGTTCCTAATTGTTCGACTTTTTTAAGCCATTTATTGCGTTGTTTATCCGTTGATTTTCTCATAAATCCGAAAGTGGAAAATTTGATCGGATCGAAACCAACGTAACCAAAAACTATATTTTTAAGTATCTGATATTGAGAGGCACGATAGATCAGATAGAACCACCATTTGGGTGTATCCATTGTAACTAAAAGCCTTAAACTTTTTCCTTTGAGAAGTTTTTCTGGGAATATTTTTCCTGAATGGTGTTTGAAAGCAAAATCAGGAAGCAGGATTCTGTCTATAAATCCTTTGGTAATGGCGGGCATAAATCCCCACCAGTTTGGATAAGCTAAAACAACATGGTCAGCCCATAAAATAAGTTTTTGGGCTTCGACCAAATCGGCTTCGAGTTCTAGTTTTTCTCCCGTTTTGTATCCAGCAGCAAGATTGACATCAAAATCTAATTCTGATATGTAAATTGTTTTGCAGTTTGCACCTGTACGCTCTAGCCCTTTTTTATAAGCATTAAGCAATGCATTACAAAAAGAATTTTGAGAAGGATGCCCAAGTATAAGTAAGATATTCGTTTTCATTGCAGTATCATTTAATTTGACACTGCAAAGATTTTAAATATCACAAAGGTGTTCCTGACACAAATGTGTCAAAATTATTTCTCCTTTTTAGGACAAATCTCTTTTTCAGAAAAAAAGACTAAAAAAGAGAAAAGAATAAACAATTGCTTTAAATTTGATTTATAAAAATTTTATCAGCCTGCCCAATGAAACTAAAACTGCTTCTCTCCATTATTACGATTGGACTTTTAATTTCTTGTAAAGACGCTTTAAAACAAGAAAAAAAATCGGTTAAACCCGATGCAGTAAAACTGAAACCAAAAGAAATAATTAATGAAACAGAAACTGCAGATTCACTAAAAGGTTATAAAATCGTAGATCTTATTAGCCCAAAAAAAATTCCGGCTACAAAAGAGCTTATAAATTATCTTGGGGGAAAAATTGAGAAGACAGAAACCATTGATTTTAATGGTGACGGTATTCTCGATTATATATGCCAAACCAAAGCAGACAGTCTTGGCATTGGAAATGAATACTGGATTTCATCTGATTACAAAACCATTAAAAAAACAAAATGCTATTCAGACGGTTTTTATTATCGCTGGTTTATCAATTTAGATAATGACCCCGAACCAGAAATGTTTGAAGTCATAGGTGATGAAGACGGAGCTGATTATATTATTACAGATCAAAATCTGATAACAGGAAAAAATACAACTTTGCAGTATATAAATCCGATTATTATTGAAAATAACAAAAAATACTGGGGTTATGCGTGGGACATCAAAAGTATTATAGCTAGAACCAATGGAACTGTTACTGAACTGTTTTGTTCTTTAAACCATACAATAATAAGAGACGGAAACGAAGAATATGATCCTAAACACCAAAAGCAGATGCCTGTACTATTTTTTACAGGACATCATACTCAGGAAAGCGGAGATCATGATATACAAAAAGCACAATGGCTCACTCTGGAAGAAATTATAAAAAGGACTAAAAGATAAAGCCTGTAAAACCTTTTTTTATTTAAGATTATTTCCTACGGGTCGCTATTTCCCAGTTTTCTGCCTGATGAGAATTATATCGTCTTTCAATATTAATTCTTATCGAAAATGTTTTTTTCTTTCTATTGTAATCCTCTTTTCGGGCGAAAACATTAAATAACAAATTATGATCTATTGTTGTCTGTTCCTCTGTTATTTCATTTTCCTCATAATATGCTATAATTGGATTAATATCATTAGAAAACTGAGTATTTTTTGCCAAAAAAGCCAAAGCAGAAACCACCTGATGCTTAAAAAAATCAGGATTACTCAACTGTTCTTTTGCTACTGGAATGGTAAATTCAAACTCAAACAGCGGATTATCACAACCAGACAAATCTGCATGAATAAGCGTATCTTTTACCTTATAGGTCTCACTAATCGTTTCTGTATAATTATGTATATCTATACTTCTTTCTCTTCTGGAAATATTCGGTATTGAATTAAAAATAGTTTTACTTTCCAATTTTGCGAGCTTACATTTAGTTAAATAAGACTCTTCATAAAGATTACCATTTTGATACGAAAAAACCAGATTGGCAGATTCGTTATTTTCATCTTCAGTCACATCATAAGTTCTCCAGTTCTTCGTGGCAACTGTGGTAATCTTCTTTGAATTATATTTCGTTTCATCTAAATTATTATAAGAAAAAGGTGCATATTCCAAAACATCATGCTGTTCTTTAATGTTTTTCTTGTCTTTCATAATAACAAACACAAAACGAGAACCAGCCATCGAATCGGAACTTTCGCTTACAACATAATCTGTAATCCCATCAGTATTAAAATCATCCTTCGCTAAAATGGAATAATATATTGTTGACCTGCTTTCTGCCTCATCTGTAATACTCAGTGCAAACGGATATTCTCTTAAATCCATTCTTGTCCCTTCATTTGCCTTGTAAATTTCATACTCATCAGTCATAAGTTTCTTTAACAGATTAAATTCTTCTGCTGAAATAGGAATCGGCTTCTTTACTTCTGTTTTTTCCGTATGTTTCTTAGGAACTTTGGTTTGTTTCGGAGCTTCCTGTTTACAGGAAATGAAAAGTGTTAAAAATAAAGTGCAGATCAAGCAATGTTTCATTTAGGATTTTTTTGTTGGTTTGGGAATTTAGAACAGATTAGTATCGCTTCTAGTCAAAAGTAACTCTGCCAAAATTTATCTTTTCGGTTTCATACAAAAAACCGTTATAAAAATCAGCTGTCCATTCTCCATTTCTGTAAATAAACGATAACTTTCTGTCGTAACTGCTGGGTGCAAAAATTTCCAGATTATCCCCTTCGTTCGGATTGTACTCAAAATCAAAACAATTCCTGCTGTTAAGTTCTTCCAACATTTTCTCAGTCGAAAAATTTTCAGTTAAAGCATCTAGAGGAAAAATAATCATTCCGTCCATGGTTGTATTGGCATATCCAACATATCTTTTGAGAACCCAAATATATTCTTTACGCTTTTTACTTTTATACTTCGTGAATCTTTTATGACTAATAACAGTATCGTTATCATTAATGATACAAGTACATAATTTAATTTCTTTTCCGTGTTCGCACATGAGGTTTATTGAAGAAATGGTATTATTTCAAGGGTTGAATTTAGTCTATTTTTTTAAGTAAAATACTACTGATGCGCTATTTTTTGACGAATTCTGGTCAATGTCTGTCTTTCAATACCTAAAAAACTGCACAAATGAGAAATAGAGATTCTATTAAATATACCAAAATGGTGTTTTACAAAATCAATGTAACGTTCTTCGGCAGTCTGAAATATAAAACTTTCAATACGTTCCTGCTGACGTTTTAGAATTTCGCCTGCGATCAATCTTCCGTATCTTTCCAGGTTAGGAATGTTATCATAAACCCACTGCATGTTTTCGTGAGAAAGACACACCATAACTGTTGGTTCTAAACATTGAATGTAATATTTACTGGGCTGTTGTTCTATAAAGGCAGAATAATGTGTAGCGTAATCGCCTTCGGCATAAAAACCTACCGTAATTTCATCTCCATCTTTATCTATAAAATAAGAGCGGACTAAACCGTTTGCAATAAAACCAATATTCTTTTGTACGTGACCAAACTGAAGAAAGTACTCTTTTTTAGAAAACTCTTCAATAGTAAGTTTTGTAGCATATAAAGCCAATTCGTCATCAGTCATTTTAGGACATATTTTTTTGACGGAATTTAGAAATGCTTCTATTGCTGGTTCCATACTTCTTTGATTTTTTTTTGGTTATTGAAGTATAAAATTAAGGAAACTCATCATTAAGTGTTTCGGAAAAACAAAATAATTAAAGATAAAATTTACATTAGCCAATATTAAAATTTTCAGTAATGAAATGGATTACCAGAGAAAGACCTAAAATAGATCGAATCGCCTGTCCGTGGCTAATAAGGAAATTTATAGATTCTGATGCGGAATTTATATATGTACCTTATGCTCAGGTTTTAGAAAAAGCGAAAGAATTAGATGCTGTTCCGTTTGATATTCCGGATGTAGAATACACGCATTATGAAGAACAATGTACTTTTGATTATTTCGTGAAAAAACATGAAATAAAAGATCCCGCCATATTCATTATTGCCGACATCGTACGTGGAGCGGATACAGACCGTCATGAAATTGCCAAAGAATCGGCTGGGCTTTGGGCAATATCAGCTGGTCTTTCTTATAATATTACCGATGATTACAAACTATTAGAAACCGGAATACTGCTTTATGATGCTCTTTACAGCTGGGCAACTCATTTGTACCAGCAAAAACATCTACAAAACAGTCCTTTTGAAAATCTTCTTCATGAAGTTTACAATAAGTTTTTAAAAGATAAAAAAAACAATGCCAAAACTCCTTCATGGGTTAAAGATCTTAAAGAAATTATTCAAGATCAAATTGATGCACAATTTACTCTTGACTTAAAAAAAATATCAAGCGAACTTGACCTAAATCCGTCCTATTTATCAAGGGAATTTTCTAAACATTTTGAAGATCTAAATTTTGGCGAATATGTTCGAAAACAACGCATTGAGAAGGCTATAAATCTAATCGAAAATTCTTCGTACACCCTCACTGAAATTGCCTATATGACTGGTTTTTCTGATCAAAGTCATTTCACGAGGATTTTTAAGGCACATACTGGAAATAATCCTTCCGCCTATCGCAGAAAAATCCGTAAAAAGTAATCCTTATACAAAAACGTAAAAAGCGTTCTATTTAGGGAAAACACAGGGAGCTAATTTTGTTTTTACAACCAATAAAACAAAACTCCATGTTTCGATACACATTTCTTTTTTTAGTATTACTCTTTAGTTCCTTTTCGTTTTCTCAAACTACTTACCCAAAAATTACAGGTTATTTTGGTATTATGCATCCAATTGTTACTGTAAGCAGAGATGAAACTGCCGTTAATTTTAGAGATTATTATGCTGTATCATTTCCTACTGGAATCAACATTTGGAAAAACAGTAAAATAGGTTTCTCGTTTGAAATTGTTCCGAACATTAAAGACGATAACGGATCTAGTAAAACTACAAGTTTATTAGTTCATCCTGGAATTCTAGTTGCTTTGGGAAAAGGATATAGTTTTGCAGGACGAGTTGCCTTCGACAGTAATGGAAGATACGGTTTTACACCTGTATTCAATAAAACATTAATCAAAACAAATAGTGTGAGCTATTATGCCGCAGTACCTTTACCTGTTCGTTTTGGTAATGATCATCCTGCTTCATTTACCGCAGGATTTCAATTTGGAATAGCTTTTTAGAATATTTTGATTTTCTTCTTATTCTACCAAACTCTGAACATTTACAATTTCACTTATTCTGTCCAGCAATTCAAATTCATCTACAGGAAGTAACTGAAGAACCATTTCCAGCATTAAAGCAATATCTGAATCTTTATTTGCATTTAATTCCAGAACCAAAATGCATGATTTTAGCATTTGTGTAATGATAGAACTCAATTCGGTATAACTTGACAATTTGATTTTTGCTTCATACATATTCTTTTCTTCAGATACAGGTTTCAAAGTACTTAAATATAGCGCAGTTAATTTTTTAAGATTTTCTAGTTTTTCAATCATGTCCATAGCTTTATTTTTCAACAAATTTATCGGTAAGGAATTGAAAAAAGAGGAACGTATATATCCAGTCATATTTGACTGCTTTTTTTCGTTCGAAACATAATTTCTTTCGCAAGTTTGAATATCTCGCTAACACAATCTGCATAAACATAACCCGTGGTTTCAACCACGGGAAACGTATCGTTTTTCATTGTGTCCCTGTGGTTGAAACCACAGGTTATATTTGAAAATAACGACATAAAAAAAAAATGAGATTTTCAAAATATATCGCTCCGCTAGACCTTTGTTCTCCCTGTGATTTCATTTGCTATAAATATTTTGCTCCTCTGTAGCAAACTTGAATACGGCTAGTTTCAAAAATTTTCACTATTTTTAAACTAAACCTTCACTCTTACACTATGAGCGATAAATCACAACTTTTAAGTTCTATTTTCAGGCATCTTGACGGCTTAGTTACTGCTCCAGTTGCAATAGCGCTTAAGAAAAAATCAGTTTTAGAGTTTATTTTAGAGAAAAAACAGCTTTCATTATCAGAACTTACAAATGCTTTCAAAGCCAACGAAGGCTATCTGAATATTGGTTTGCGACTTTTGGCTTCACAGGGTTTTCTGGAATATAAAGTCAATAATCAAACACAGGAAATTACAATTGGGGTAAACGAGAAAACCAAAACGGCTTTTTCGTTATTCTATCTATACGAAGATGTGGTAGATTTACTGAAATTATCCACGCAGTTTCATCCGAGACAATTTGATGATAAACCTTTTGAAAAACTCGATCTTATTTTTGAAAAATATAAAAAGGGATACGGAATTACACTTTCAAATGATTCTTTGACTAATGAAATTCAGAATCAGATTTTAAAACATATTGAAGGCTATTTAATTGGCCCAACCATTGTTCGTCTGGCGATGAACGGAATGTTTCATAAATACTTTATGGAAACTTCTTTCCGTCCGGAAGAGTTTCATAAATCGCCCGAAAACTTTAAAAAGATTTTAGACTTTTTTGTTCATTTGGGATGGTTTTTAGAAAAAAATGGCAATTACCAGTTTACTGAAGCAGGTTTGTATTTTGCCAAAAGAGCCAGCGCTTATGGTGTTACCGTTTCCTATCTTCCGACATTTGCTAAAATGGACGATTTGCTTTTTGGTAATCCTGATATCTTACAAACTGCTGAAGACGAAACAGAAATTCACGTGGATCGCGAAATGAATGTTTGGGGAAGCGGAGGTGCTCACGATACGTATTTCAAAGTAGTAGACGAAATTCTCATCAAACTTTTTAATCTCCCAATTGAAGAACAACCCAAAGGAATTCTAGATATGGGATGTGGGAACGGTGCTTTTTTACAGCATGTTTTTGAAGTAATCGACCGACAAACTTTGCGAGGTAAAATGCTCGATGAATATCCATTATTTCTAGTTGGTGCCGATTATAACCAAACTGCACTAAAAGTTACAAGAGCCAATCTTATCAAAGCAGATATTTGGGCAAAAGTAATTTGGGGGGATATTGGAAGACCAGATATTTTATCAAAGGATTTAAAAGAAAATTACAATATCGATTTAAAAGACCTTTTGAACGTCAGAACATTTCTAGATCACAATCGAATTTGGACAGAACCTGAAATTATTAACCAAGACAGAATCAGTAGTTCTAGTGGCGCTTTTGCATCAAAAGGAAAAAGAATCAGCAACAATTTGGTTGAGGATAATCTTTTAGAACATTTGAAAAAATGGTCACCTTATGTTCATAAATTTGGTTTACTCTTAATAGAACTGCATACCATAAATCCAAAACTAACTGCTGAAAATTTAGGAAAAACTGCCGCTACGGCTTACGATGCTACTCATGGTTTTTCGGATCAATATATTGTTGAGATTGATGTATTCAACAAAATTGCTGCAGAAGCTGGATTGTTTCCCGATCAATCGGTTTTTAAACGATTTCCAGATGCGGATACTGCAACGGTCAGCATTAATTTATTGAGAGGTAATTAACTCACAAGAAAACCCCTAAAATCAAATAATTTTAGGGGTTTTCAGCTTACTAAATTTAAAACACTTATTTCTATTGTTTAGGATCGACACTCAAAGGAGGCAGAGATAATTCTTTACTATTCAGTAATTGTTTCGCCTGCTCGATAGTTCTATATCTTCCAATTTCCATTGGTCCGCCATAAGAACCACTTTGCTGTGGTCTTGGAGGAGTTGCAGCATAAGTTTTCATAAGTTCCATAATAACTTGATCGAAAACAACCATCGTCCATGTTTTTTCTGTAAAACTATTCATGAAAAGATCATAGCGTTCCTGCGGATCCTGCCATAAATCATATACTGCGGGAACCGTTGCTATATAAGTCTGATCACCTCTCCAGCCCAATTGCTGTCCAGGAGTATCGCTTCCTGCCTGTGCTCCGTTATCGCCTCTTGTATTAAATACCGCTTTCCATTTTCCTATGCGTACTGCCCCAGGAGACAGTTCATTTTCTGTAAAATAAAACCATCTGTCACGAAGTGGTTTTCCTTTTTTGAATAAAACATTCGACATATCGTAGCTGTCAAAAACCATAGATTTTCCTTCCCTATCATTTTTAGGCAATTCTACACCTGCAAGAGCTGCAAATGTTGCCATTAAGTCTAAACCACCTACAATATCATGGCTTACGCTTCCTGCTTCAATTTGTCCTGGCCACCAAGCAATAGCAGGAACTCGGCTTCCTCCTTCTCTATCCGTTCCTTTAGAACCTCTAAAAGGCGTATATCCCGCATCTGGATGCACATCTTGCCAAGCTCCATTATCTACAGTATAAATCACGATTGTATTATCTGCAATTCCAAGTGAGCGAATTTTATCCATAATGCGGCCTACATTATAATCCATTTCTACAACGGCATCACCATATTTACTTTTTGCTGGTGATTTCCCTGCAAATTGTTTGGATGGTAGATTTGGCTGATGGTTTTTAGCAAAATTGATGCACATAAAAAACGGATCTTTTGATTTACCATATTCATCAAGCTGTTTTAAATTATTATCCACCATATTGATATCCAGCTCCGCAATATTTTCTTCTGTAACTGGACCTGTGTCACGTGCTGGTTTCCCAGCTTCACCTTCTAAAATTCCTTTAGTAGATTTCTTGATAAAAGCAGATATTTCTGGAGCCATATCTGGATTCCACGAAGGAAAACAATAAGTGTAAGCATTTAAATGATAGAGAACAACATTCTGCATTTTATCAAAACCATGCGCAATCGGCATGGCATAATCTGCTTCTCCTAAATGCCATTTTCCCGAAAAATAGGTTTTGTAATTTGCTTTTTTTAGTACAGAAGCCAAAGTCCATTCAGCAGCTGGAAGTCCGCCACCTTGCCCTTGAAAAGCAACTGTTGTCATTCCGCTTCGATTTGGAATTCTTCCTGTAATCATGGCGGCTCTTCCCGGCGTACAGCTTGGCTGTCCATAAAAAGACCAGAACTGCATTCCTTCTTTGGCCATTCGATCTAAGTTTGGAGTTGGCATTCCACGACCTACGCCACCGCCGTATACGCCTAAATCTCCCCATCCTGTATCATCTGAGATTACCATAATGATATTTGGTTTCTTCTTTGTTTGGGCATTCATTAAGCCAATAAAACTGAGGCAAAACAAACACGCAAAAATTAATTGTAAGACATTTTTTTTCATGATTTTTAAATTTAATTGATTAAAAAATGAGTTGAAAAATGGCATATAAAACTTTGCAGGCGTATAGATGGGGATTTTTTTGTGCGTCGTAAAGAATCAACAAATTATTTTACTTCTTCAAAATCTCCTGGTTTCCAAGTACCGTTAAAAGCTGCAGCTTCTGGTCCATATATACGGATATAAGCAAACCAACCTTTGTTTGGCAGTGTTTTTATCCATTGCCCTTCTTTACCTGCAGGAGCTTTTGGTCCAAAAAACAAATCAATGCTTTTTCCACCTATTTTATCTTTTAATTCAAATAGTGAACGTAAAGCGGCTTTGTTTTGATCTGTAAGAACTTGACTGCGGGTTTCTGCATCATAGATAGTAATAGACCAGAATAATTTGGCAGGAACTGGTGTTGGAATAGTCAACTTATAATTTTTACCTCCATCGACATATTTTCCTGTATTATCTTTAAGTCCAAGCCAGTATAATGAACCTGAGCCTTCTTTTCTTCTAAACATTGAAGGAGATGCCCCAATTGCCTGATAAAACCAAGTTTCACGACCGTCGAGATCTACATAGTCAGTAGTGTTAAAATCTCCATCCTCAAATCGAAGTGCTACCCATTCCCATTGGCGATCTTTCCAGACAATTCGGTCTGGACGGCGATCGGCAAACGATTGTACTCTCATTTGAGCATTGGCAATTTTTGCAGCTTTCTCAAGAATTTCTTTCATTCTCGCATCAGGTTTAAAAGCCTGTCCTTTTTTGATACCCAATACAGCAAGATCTCCATAGTAATTTCTGTAACCTTCAAAAGCAGGCTCACGCTGTATTACATCATTTAGATTTTCCCAATATTTGATGTTATTTTCCCAAGCAACGGGTGTTGTATTTTGCGGTTTATTGCTCAATTCCAGCCAATCTGGCTCTTTCCAATCTGTTGGTTTATTTAATGGATATACTTTTACTGTTTTAATTCGATCCATGGCCGCTTTAACATCTCCTCCAACAGGAAGAGAACGAATTCCAACAGTTAAATTATTTGAAGATGATTTCCAGACATGATATCCAGACGCAGGCACAACGCCTTTATAATCTGGTGAAAGCAGTAAATGTTTTCCTCCATTTCCTGCATCAGGTCCTGGAATCCCCATATCTGCTACCCAACGCTGGTTAACATCCATTGCAACAACAATCAGTGGACCTTTAGGGATATCAATGACCATTGGCCCTTTTGACAGATCAATTGGTATAGGGCCATAAGGAGTATCTGAATTTAATGTAAATCCAATTTGCCCCGGTTTTGTATCCAAAGTTCCAAATGAGCTGTTAGACTTTATTTTAATACTGTCATTTCCTTTTACTATTGCTTCTCCTGAAACCGTTGGATAGAAAAATTTATAAACTTGTATAGCACGAGTAAGATCGGCATCATCATAAGCTTTTTTAATGGTAGCTTCTGTCGGATAACCGCCAACAAATTCATATTGTTCTGAATTAGAAACAGCAGGAGTGTTAGAATCTTTTTTTATTTCAGATTCTTTCTTACAGGCGCTAATTACAAACAATAATAAAACATGATATAAAACTATTTTTTTCATAAAACTGATTATTAGATAATTATACATAAAACCAAAATCAAATTTAGGATGGATATCAGAATCATATTACTTTTTATAAGATATTTAGGTTTCAAATTATAATCTGCAACAAACTTTTAATCTAAAAGGCAAAAAAAAAGCTAAACTTTTCAGTTTAGCTTTTTTTTTGCCTTTTATAAACCTGATGTTTTATTATTTTTTTACAAATTCTGTATCACTCAAAGTCTTCATAAATGCAATGAGATTTATCTTTTCTTCTTCTGTGAGTGGCATCTTTTTTCCATTTTCTTTAAAAATCGGATCCAAATTATCGGCATCTAAAACACCATCATCAAAATAATCTAAAACAGATTTTAAAGTTGAAAACTGGCCAAAACTTCCATACGGAGCCGTATATTCGATATTTCTTAAAGTCGGAACTCGAAAACTCATAAAGTCTGATGAAACTCCTGTTACTCTAGCACGTCCCGCTTCATTAGTATCCGTATTTAAAGGAAAACCAATATTTCTAAAACTCTTATCCGTAAATAACTCTCCTGCATGGCAGCTCGCACATTTCTGCTGAAAGATTTGATAGCCTTTTAATTCACTTTCTGAAAAAGAGGTTTCTTTTCGTTTTACTTTATCATATTTGCTGTTGGCAGAAATCAGTGTGTATTCAAACTGTGCGATGCTTTTGTAAATTCTGTCCGGAGTAATGTTTTCATCACCAAAAGTTTTTCTAAATAAGTCTTTATATGATGCATCATCTTTAATTTTACCAATTACTTCCAAAATCGAAGAATCCATTTCTTCATGTGTGATAATAGGAACTAAAGGCTGTGTTTCAAGCTGTAATTTACTTCCGTCCCAATTGTAGAATTTCATAAAAGCCAAATTCTGAATCGAAGGTGTATTACGAAGTCCGATTCTGCCTTCAATTCCAACTGCTTGTGTTTTCTGATCTGTAAAAGCATTTTCCTGAATATGACAGCTGGAACAGGATATCGTATTATCTGCACTGAATCTTTTGTCTGAAAACAATTTTTCTCCTAATTCTACACCATATTGAGTGGGTTTGTTCTGACTTACAAAAGCATTCAGTTCCGGAAAATCAGCCGGAATTTTTAAATCAATTTCAGGATTATCAATAGCCAGCATTTCCGAATCTTCGTTATTACAGGAAGTCAGAAACAATATTGCTATTACGAAACCTAGTATTTTTTTCATTTTAAATGAATTTTAAAAATTGAACCGTTTAAACAGCTCTGGAAATAGGACACGGATTAAACGGATTCGCTATCGCGAAAACGCGGATTTGAACGGATTTTAAAAATCCGTGTTTATCCGTGACTTTACGAAGTAAATCCGTTTTATCCGCATACCCTTTTTTAGTTTTCTACAGCAGTCACAGAAAACATTCCTGTTATATCGCTTGATCCGTTTCCTCCCAAATTATCTACAAATTTTACCATTTGAGCTGCCGTGTGAACGTTTGGAGTGGCATTATCGTTCATTCCTGTTCCTGTAGAAAGTGTTATTGTATTGGTCTTACCGCTTAACAATTTGTCAAAATCGGCTTTAATTTTGATTTTAGGAGCTACACTTCCCACAACTGCATTTGTCGTCAGGTTTAAAGTCACATCTCTGTAAGCATTAACACCTTGTGTATAGTTTGGAGCAGTTCCTTCGACTGTGCTGCCTGTATGAATAGACATTGCTTTATTATCTGCATCATAAAAACCTTCAATTTTGGTAAAACGATAACCACTTCCCCATTCCCACATCATCGCTGTGTCATTTGCACCTGCCGCAGCATAGAAATTTGGAAATCTTACCTGATCTAAAGTATTTTGCTCTGCTTTGATCCCTAAACCAAATTTAATCTGCTTGTAAGTTGCTGAAGGTACATTGCTTAAAACATAACTTAAAGAAGCTGTTTTTGCCTGATCGATTACTGTTGCCCCTTTGTCCAAATCGTTTACATTATATGGAACTTCATCTCCGTTATCTTTTACCAGACGAATATTACTGATGACATATTTTAGTTCCGAAAAATGATGTACTTGCCCAGCTGCAGAAGTATTGGCTGTAGCCGAAGTCGAAGCTGCATTCCCTAAAACAATCGTAGTATTTTTGAAAGTATTATTGAATTCTAAGGTCACATTATTCGCTACTGGATTGTTATCATCGCTTGAACACGATACGAATCCCAAAGAAACAAGGGATAATAAAAAGTATTTTTTTAAATTTTGCATTTTTTGATATTTAAATTTTTGTAATTAATTATGCCTAAAAGATGCTTTTGGTACATCTTTTTCCATCCTAACTATAATAATTTTAAACACATAGAAACATAGATTTTATTTGACCTGATAAAGATGAAATAAAAATGACACGTCATTTAACAAATAACTATGTGTATTAATACAAGTGAAACGCCTATTTTCTACACTCCGAAAAACTATGTTTCTATGTGTTTAAATTAATTTTAATTTGATGAGCTAATCAGCAAATAGGCGGTGGTACAAAAATTTCGAGGCAAGGTTCTGTTTGGCCTGTCTCTTTGTAAATCAATACTTTTTTAGAATTTATTTCTTTAATAATATTCAATGTAAATTCAATTTCGGCAGTCAAAATAATGTCGATGTTTTTACTAATGCTATTTAGTTCTAAATCACTATTATTGTCTGATTTTTCCAGCTCTTTTTTCAAATGACATTTACCGTGACACTGCAATTCTGGTTTGGCTTTATTGACGCAGAATTCTTTTTCTATATTCTTTTGATTCAGCTTAAAGTGCACAATAATCAATGCCTGCTGGAAAGAAACCAACAGCAGCAAGATTATCATTGTGATACTAAAAACTTTTTTCATTATTATTAGAAATTGAATTTTAAAGAAGTGAAAATATTACGCCCCATTCTCGGAATATTTCCCCAGTCGGCGTAAGTGCTGTAGTATTCATTTAATAAATTTTCTGCTCCGACCTGAACTACGGTCTTCATTTGATTTATTTTGAATGAATAATTCGCAGAAAGATTCCAGATTACATAAGCTCCTGTCAAATCCTCTCCATATTCTGGACTATAATTGATCTGTTCAAAATCGCCATTTACAGAAGTCTGGATTCCGAAATTTTTATGCATAAAATGAAGTGAAGTCAAATAACTCAACGGACGAATAAAAGGCAGATTCCCGCCGTTATTATCCATGCCACGAGCATAAGTCAAAGTTCCGTTCCAATGTAAATGTTCTAAAATATCATAACTGGCATTAATCGACATATTCAAAAGCTTGGCATAATCTAATGAAGTATATCCTTTTACTCCAACCGATTGATAATTCATCGGACTTCCCATACTAAGTATTCTACCAATAATATAGTTTTCTATGTAGAAATAATTCAGTTTTCCTTGAATGCTTAATCTTTCGTTTTTGAAACCTGCCGATGCATTTCCTTCATACGAAATTTCATTTTTCAAATCAGGATTTCCGATATAATCGTAGCGATCAAAACTATTGTAAATATAGTAGCCATAGCCTTCAGAAACAGACGGCGCTCTATGTCCGTAACCCGTTCCGACTGAAAAATTAAATTGATCAATATTCAAATTGTAGCCAGCATGCAGACTCGGTAAAAATCTTGTTTTTTCCTGAGGTGCTCCCGGATGGAAAATCCAGTTGAATTCGACATATTTAGAGTAATTGTAATTCACACCCAAAGAACCACCTAAATTTACCTGACTTTTTTCCGAAAGTTCCCAAGAGTTATTCATCGAAAGTCCTGCATAACGAGTGGTAACCCAAGGCCAACTGTAAGCAAACATCGTTCTTTTGCTTCTATCCTGCGGATACATTCTCATTTCTGCAATCGAAAGATTATCGTAGGCGTTCAATTGTATTTCAGACGAATAACTATTCTTTTTCAAATTGGCTTTCGAAACCAAACCATAAGTCGTACTCCAGCCCGGCATATCCATGTGAACTAGATTTTCTGGACGTGTTGTATCATCCATATAATGTTCGATCGCGTTGAAATAAATTTTGGAATCAATCACTTTTACCAAACCATCTTCAAATAATTGTTTGTATGAAGCAGATGTAATTAAGGCACGAGAAAGCGATAAATCCATTGGAAGTGCTGGATATCCCACATCTTTTGCCATATCAAAAATAGCATCTAATCTAACTGCCGATAAATCACTTGTTTTATAAGCAAAACCTAATGATGTATTGAACTTTTTATATTGCGAATGTTTTACTTCATCATCATTTCCGTCATAATAATCAGCTGCTTTTCGATACGAAATACTTCCCTCAGCAACAAATTTTTCACCTGAATAAGCTACATTTCCAAGATTGAAAAATTGTTTGTTATTAAATTCGAAACCGCTTTGGTAAGCTCCGTTCCATTTTTTAGCAAGACCAAAAGTTGTGCTTTTTCTTTTTAAATCGATGCTTCCAGCAATAGTAGAACCGTGTAAACTTCCTTCCTGTCCTGATTTGATATCAATTGCCGAAAGATTATTGCTTTCTACATAAGACGTAATGGGATCCATTTTATCAGTACAAGCTCCAAAAATATGCATTCCGTCAATGGTTACTGTAGAACGTTCTGTGCTCATATTGTTCAACAATGGTTCCCACGCATAAGCACCACGTTTGATAAAACTGATATTATCTGCCGAAGACAAATACTCATCTACAGAAACCGCCATTTTCATTTCGGTTTCAATTTTCTTTTTGGCCGCACTTTTTACTTTTACTTCTTCTAAGTTTTTGATACTGTCGTGATGTGCATGAGAATTTTGAGCTTTTACTGACATTCCCAAAAAAAGTAACATTATTATATATTTCATGTTTTTAGAATAAAGTATCAATATATAGTTCGCTCTTCACGCCTTCTACTCCCGGCGTGAAATCGGTTGGAACTACAGTTCCTTTCAAAATCAATCCGTTTTGGTTCATTAGGATTAAATTCAAAGTCCAATTCCCTGTCATGGTATAATTGACAACACCATGATACAAACCATCATTCTGCTGTGTTAAATCCTGATTGTTTGGCGAAGAATGATTTCCCATTGAAGGTTCCGGCATTCTTGGATCTAATTTCAAAGTATAACCACTCACTTCTGAATACGAAAATTGTGTTGGATCTGGAAAAGTTCCAGCTGGACTTGTCGGTTTATTATACTTATAAATACCTGCAATCAATGGATTTTCGGCCACTTTTGGTTTCTGCGGAGAAATTAACGCAATTACATATTGTTCGTTATCTTTTCCTGTAAAAGTGGTCATATTCAAGTTTTTATTGCTCTGTTTTTCAACCGAAATATCTTTATTTATTTCATATTTCTGATTGTCAGCTTTAAAACTTATATATAATTTCCAACTATTTAAAGAAGCGCTTTCACTCGTAAAAACAGCATATCCGGCAAAATATTTGTTTGTCGCATCATACGATACATTGTATTTGTGCGGACAAGAACTCGAAGTATTTAGTATTGGTAAAAAAGTAACTTCAGATGCACTTACACTTTGATTGTTTTGTGTATTGCTAACTTTTAGATGAAGTTCGTTATAACCTTTATAAAAGGTTCCGTTTAAAGCTTCAATGCTAATTTTATAATTCCCGCTGGTTAACGAAACAGCTTCTTTAAACTCATAATATTCTGGAACTTGTGAACCGATTTCAGCTTCATAATCTGTTTTGTCGATTGTACAGGAAGTAATCGCGCCCGATAGTGCAATCACTAAAATTTTAAAAAATTTCATTGGTAATGAATGTTTGAAAAACGTTTTAAAATGCAGCATAAAACCATCCAATTAGGAAAGTCCAAATGCCGTGAAATTTTAATGGTGTTTTGAATTGAAAATGGATTTAAAGCATTTTCAATTGAAGGGATAAGATCAATTTTTGTATGAAAAACCAACGCAGATTCAAGTATTAAACTGAATTTCTACAATATTTAAAATATAGTAAGAAATACAAAATATTGCCTCTTTTTACATCGTTCCAAAAAAAAACAATGCCATTAGGATTTAAAAATAGAAAATGATCTCGAATTAAACGAGCGGAGGATGAAAAGTAAGATTAGAAGCCTTGATAGGTTTCTTTTCGAACAAAATAGAAGTATTTTCTTTTGATTCGATAACAGGAACTGTGTTGATCACAACTTCAGCCGTGTTTTGAACATAAACAAGCTCTAATTTTTCTTTTAGGCTGTCCTGCATTTTCTTTTCGTTATCAGAATATTTTTTGATGCTTTTTTGAAGTTCACATCGACCGTTACAATTGTTAAAAACCTGTTTGCGCTGTACACAAATCGTTTTTGCAATTTCTTCCTGGTTGATTTTGAAAGAAGCATATACAAACAAGCTTCCAAAGGAAGGAGATAAAATTAATATAGAAAGTGCTATGATAATTAACCTTTTCAACTGCTTGTTACTTGTTTTGAGCGCAAAAATACATCATTTTTATATTTGTTTTAACTAAAACTGTTTTTTTATTGGATTTAACTTCAGTCAAAAAGTTGTTCTATAAGCTATCTAGTACAATTTCAGCGGCTTTACTTTCTACCAGCTGCACATTAAAGCCCAAGTCTTTAGCGGTTCGAACAGTTGGATCGTTGGCCATATTGTTCATCATGCCCATAATGGTTAGATTTTCAATCTGGTTATTCTTTAAGAAGTCGTATAAACTGGTTTCTATAAAACTATTGGGATTATTTTTAACGATTACTGTTTCTCCTTCTAAAGGTCTAACCTCTTCATATATTTCGGCTCCGTAAGTACCCGAAACAAAATAAGATGCATTTTTATGAACTGCAATATACTGGATATGAATAATGGTTCTTCGTTTCTTTCTAAATATGTCCAGAACCTTTTTTGCTTCAGAAGCTGCTTCATAACTTCCTTGAAACTCCATTTTACCTTTATAGAAATAATCATTTTGGATGTCCAATAGCAATAATGCCGATTTGGTATATTTTCTTTTCATTACAGTATATTACTTTTTAAAATCTAAAAAAATACTGCTGGTTCCAGATGCTAACTTCCATCCAAATCTATTACATACATTAAAAAGCAAATATACTCCGGACCCCTCTAGAGCCTGCCATGAACAGGATTGGTTTAATGTATTTAAGGAAATAAAAAATTGGGAGAAATTGTGCAGCTTTTGACGAAACCAGCAGCCCAACAAAAAAAGCTTTAAAACAAAAACTAATCCTTTCTATTCAAAAACTTAGACGCGAAACTAGTCATTTGAAAGAGGTAAAAATCGAGTGTTTCTTTACCAATTACGTAATAAGTAAAATATTTCTCTGGCAGAAAAATCGTAAACAACTGAATTAAAACCTTTTAAAAACCAATCACCTTTTTGGGGTCTAAAATGCCTATTACAGGTCAAAGTTCTTCTATTTGATGCAAATCAATAAAACTAATAACACATAAAAATTTAATGTTGTTAAGAAAACAAATACCATACTGTATTTTGAAAAATTATACCTACATTTCCCTTTTTACTATACTAAAATTATATTGACAAAACAGAATATATATTTTTAATATAAAACTGTTCGTTCTAAATTATAACTAAATACCACATGCAATTCAAAAATACGCTCCTCTTTGCCTTTTTCTTTTCTTTTTATATGGGTTATTCCCAAGATTCGTTTGAAAATATTTATACCGAAACTTATCAGGTTTTATTGAGTTCAAATCCTAAAAAGGCTTTGAACAATACGGATTATTTATACAATATCGCAAAAAATAATTCAGACAAAATAAAAACTCGTATGCTGAAAGCGCATATTTTGTATCAGTACGGAATTAATAATGAAGCTATTAATGCTCTAAAGCAAGCAGATAGTTTGGCATTAAGGGGTAAAGATTTTGCCCTCCTAGCAAAAATATATGGTTTCATGGCATCACTTTATCGTGAAAGTGAAGTTTATGATACTGGAAAAACTTATCTTAATAAAGCTGTAGCTACTAGTAAAAAAATCAAAGCCCCAAGTGAAATGTATCGTTTTCAGGGGAATTTATCTCAAGAACTTGCCTGTTATGAGTTACTTGATTCTAATTATTCGAAAGCCATTTTACATCTCAAAAAAGGAATTCAATTGTTTGAAAAAGCGGCAAAGGTAAGTGACAAAAATTATCAAATAGCCATCAATGACGAACTTATTGCCCGAAACTATCTCGAACTGCACAAAACAGATTCTGCATTGTATCATTACGAAAAAGCTGATAAAGAGCTGAAAGAATCTTTATCTTTTGACAATCCTTTAAAAGGATTCATTTATAATGGAATGGCGAATGTATATCTTGAAATGAAAAACTATAAAAAAGCACTAACTCATTATAAAAAAGCGGAAGAAATTGCTGAAAAATCAGATTATTCGGCATTAAAACAAGAGGTTTACACTTCGATGATGGAATTTTACAAAAAGACCGATTCTAAAAAATATATCACTTACAATGAAAAGAACTTAAAACTGACCAAAGCCGATAATGATAATAAAAAAGTTATTGCTGATGATTTGATTAAATCGATTCGAAAAAGTCATCAAGACAGTAAAACACAATATCAAAAATATAAATTCATTGTCATCGGAATTTGTGTTTTCTTTATTTTAGCGACAATAACGGTCTACATATTTAAGAGAAAACAAGATCATAAAAAAATCAAAGCTTTTATTGAAAATAGCAATACTTCATCTATCATTGAAAATGTGACAGAAACGAAAAAAGATGCCTCAAAAGAATACATGTCTGAAGCTACTGAAAATGCGATTTTAGAAAACATAAAAGATTTTGAGAACTCTTATTCGTTCCTTAATAAAACCCTGTCTCTCAATTCGGTTGCATCAGAATTGAATATTAACCATCGTTATCTTTCCTATGTTGTTAATAAACATAAATCAAAAGATTTTGCTGGATATATCAATGAATTACGAATCAATTATATTGTTGATCGTTTAAAAAGTGATCCAAGTTATTTAAAATATAAAATTAGTTATCTGGCAGATCAGGCAGGTTTTGCTTCGCACACCCGATTTACTATTACTTTCAAGAAAATTACCGGGGTTTCTCCTTTGGCTTTTATTACTTATCTACAAAATAATACTGACGAAGAATAAGATTGTACTATTTACCGAGAATGATTCATTATAAAGAATTTAGAGTGTTTTTCTATATTGCTTATTATTGTATTTAGGCAAGGAAATAGTGTTAAGAAAAGATCATTTCTAATTACGAAATCTTTTTCTTTCATTACAGATATCAACAGAATTTGCTAAAACTGATTTTAACAAAATTATCGCCATTATTTTGACCATATTCTTCAAAATGATGCGAAAAATTCGAAATATTATCCAATCAACTGATAAAAGTTATAGATTTGCTCCAAAAACAATAGCAATTTTATTCCTTAAATGGAGAATACCACATCAGATATTTTATTATGGCAGCAGATTAAAAAAGGTGACATTACCGCCTTTGAGAAGCTGTATGATAGCTATGCTGATGTTTTACTTACTTTTGCTTTACAATATACTAACGAAACTTCGATTGCTAAAGATGCTATTCATGATGTGTTTTTAGATATTTACAAATACCGAAGCGGTCTTGCCGAAAGTGTCAATGTAAAATCGTATTTGTTTAAAATCACACAGCGAAATGTTTTAAAAAAACATAAAGCTTCTCAGAAAATATTCTCTTTAAGCTCTGATTACGATTCGGTTATCTTGAAAGAACTCTCTTTTGAAGACACTTTAATTGAGGAAGAAAACCATCAAGCGCTAAACTCCAAACTAGCCTTTGCGATGGAAGAACTTACCGATAAACAACGTAAAGCTTTATTCTACAGATTTAACGAAGACAAACCTTATGAAGAAATTGCTTCTATTTTAGGCATTTCTATTGAGTCTTGCAGAACACTGATATACAGGTGTTTGAAAGATTTAAGAAAAAAACTTTAAAAAAAGGTTATTTTTTATGTCTATGTTTTACAAGAGTCGTTCTCTTAGTATTATATACCCCATAAAAACATCGCCTTGCAAATTAATTTTAATAAAATATCGAACGATGAAAAAGATTCTTTAAAGAATCAAATTCGTCACGGACTAATCGAGCTGGAACAAAAAGAAACCAGACGCAGGAAAAAGAAAAGATTAATCGCCTTTTCTGCCGCTGCAAGTGTAGCGCTTCTAGCTGGATTATTCATAAACAGAACTCCAGAAAGCAAACCTAAAACCGATTTAGAGCTTTTTGCTGAAAAAGGAACAACAACTGAATCTAATGCAGACTTAGAAGATATCTCTCTTGTACTGCAAGATCAGAAAACTATTGCTGTACAAGACAGTTCTATCATCAGCTATGAAAAAAACGGTAAAAAAGTGACGGTTGGAGAACAAGCTATCAATACCAACTCGAATAGTTCTTCTTTTAATACGGTTAGAGTGCCTTACGGAAAAAGAACTCAAATCGTTTTAACTGACGGAACAACCGTTTGGCTGAATTCAGGTTCTTCTTTAATTTACCCAACTCAATTTGACGGATCGATTCGTGAAGTGTATTTAACTGGTGAAGCCGCTTTTGATGTAGCACATAATAAAGCCAAACCTTTTTTTGTAAAAACAAAAGAATGCAATGTGCGCGTACTGGGAACAGTTTTCAATGTGAGTTCTTATCCTGAAGACGAAACGATTCAAACCGCTTTATTACAAGGAAAAGTCCGAATTACCTACAACAAAAAAGGACTGTTAAACAATAAAGAAATTCAGGAAGATTTAACGCCTGGAATGATTGCCACAATCAATAAAGATCAAAAACAGCTTAAAGTTGAGCGAAAAGATGTGGCTTCGATATTGTCTTGGAGAGAAGGTTATTTTTCTTTCAAAAGCCAGTCTTTGAATACCATTTTAGGGAAACTTTCAAAATATTATAAAATTGAATTTATAAAAGGAGAAAATTTAAATCTTGACGCCAATTACTCCGGCTCATTTGCTTTAAATGAAAACCTTAATTCACTGGCTAGTACTTTAGCGAGTATTACCAACAGCAACTGTACTGTTAACGCAAACCAAAGAACTATTACAATTAAATAAATAAAAAAGTCAATTCTAAAACCACCAAAGCCTATGATATAAGACCAGAAATAAACATATCAACCTTATTTGTAAAAACTAACCAAAAAAAAACCAAAAGATGTTGGAACCATCTTTTGGCATTGTAGAACTGTAGTCAACGCTAATTGACTATCTCTTAAATTCAAAACAAAATTATGAATAAAAAACATAATTCAGAAAAGTATTTTTCTGGACGATACCACTATTACCTATATCTGCTGCTTATGAGATCTGTTACTGCATTTATCTGGATAAGTATGTGTAGTTTATATGCGAACCCTTCTTTAGGACAAAATAAAATACATGTTCGTTTCAAGAACACGCCACTAACTGAAGTTTTTTCTACTCTAGAAAAACAGACTAATTATGTCTTCTTTTATAATGATGACGTGCTTAAATCTGCCAATACGATTACATTGGACAAAGATGCGACTTTAGAAGAAATTTTAAATAATGCTTTAAGAAGCAACAATCTTACTTTTGATATTATTGATAAACAAGTTGTTGTCAAAAAAAATAAAAAGAAAGCAGAACAACTGGAATATGAATTAACCGGGAAAGTAACCGATAAAAAGGGTGCACCGCTTGTTGGTGTAAACGTAATTTTAAAAGGAAAACAAAGCTGGGATATTACAAGAAAAGAAGGTGAATACCGAATGATGGTTTCTCCTTATGATACGATTATTTTCAGTTCTTTAGGATATAAGACTATAACGGTTGCCGTTAACAATAAAAGAGTGATCGACGCAACACTGGTACCAGATGTTATGGAACTTCATTCTGTTGAAATTCCTGCTTCTAACGGTTATACTGAAATTCCAAAAGAAAGAGCTACTGGTGCTATAGAAGTAATAGGCGCCAAAGATATTGCTAAAGTTCCTACTGTAGATATTAATGCAAGATTAGAAGGAAAAATCGCTGGTGTTATGGTTGATCCAAGAACTGGAAACATAAGCGTTAGAGGTACAACTAGTTACAGTGGCACTTCACAACCGCTAGTTGTTATTGATGGTTTTCCGCAGTCCATGAATGATTTTGCTTTTAGCAGAAGAGGTGTTTCTGGATCTTCAATTTTGAGTTTCTTAAATCCTGATGACATTGAAAACATTACTGTTCTGAAAGACGCTGCGGCAGCTTCTATCTGGGGTTCGAGAGCCGCTAACGGAGTTATTGTGGTAACTACTAAAAAAGGAAGAAAATCTGAAGAACCCGTTGTAAGCTTCAGTACAACCACAACTTTTGGCGAAAAAATGGATCTTTCTAAATTGAGAGTCATGAATACCGCTCAATATGTCGATTATGAAAAAGACCTTGTAAACGGAGGATTTGTTGCTGATAATATCTCGAACTGGCAGGCGGCCAACCCAAGTGCTGCACAGGAAATTATGTTTAGAGAAAAAAGAGGCGAAATTACCACAGCACAAAGAGACCAAATGCTGTCATCGCTTTCTCAAAGAGATAATTTAGGTCAGATTAACAAATATCTGCTTCAAAATTCGATCACAAAGCAATACGATTTCTCTGTTTCTGGAGGAACTGATAAAAGCACGTATTACTTAGGTTTAGGTTATAATGAAGACGATGCCGCAATGAAGGCCAACAACTCTAAATCGTATAACGTTACCTTAAACAACACATTCAAATTAAAGAGTTTCTTAAGATTAGAAACGGGTGTTAATTACCTTTCATCAAAATACCAGACAAACATTACTGCAAATGAAGCTTTATCAAATGTTTCTACTTCTGCATTGAGACCTTATGATATGTTGGTGGACGAAAATGGAAACAGTTTAGATTATTATATCAAATTTAGACCAGAAGTAATTCAGGATTTTGATTCAAAAGGATATCTTCCTTGGACGTATAATTATATCGATCAGCTTGGTTTTTCTAATGTTAATACAAATGGCGAAAATATCAGACTGAATGCAAGATTAGTGGCAACTATTACCTCTTGGTTAAATGTAGAAACTTCAGGTATGTATACTTCTATCTTCAGTAAAACCAGAACACTGAACGAATTAGAAAGTTACTATACCAGAAACATGATTAACGAAGCTACTTCTATAGCAAATGGAAAATTAGTTTATGGAGTTCCTCTTGGTGCTACTTTAGGAGATACCAATCAAAAGAATGAATCGCAGAGTTTACGTTTTCAAATGAACATTAATAAATCATTCAATGAAAATAATTCTTTAAACTTTTTGGCTGGCGCCGAAACTAGAGAAGAACGCAGAGAAGGTTCTACACAAACACGTTATGGTTATAATACCGATACTAATTCGAACACAGCAGTAAACCCAACACAATATTACAATACCGTTTACGGCTGGTCAACTTATATAGGAAACTTTGACACTAGTATTAGTAAATACAGAGACCGCTATTTGTCTTACTACGCTCTTGGATCTTATGATTTTAAAAACAGATACCACCTTTCTGGAAGTGTTCGTTTTGACGATTACAATTTACTTGGTGCTTCTAGAAGAAATAGAGCTTTGCCATTATGGTCTGTTGGGGCAAAATGGGATGTTAACAAAGAAAGTTTCTTAAAAGATGTCAGCTGGTTAAGCACTCTTTCTACTCGTGTCACTTATGGTAAAGCTGGAAGCGCTCCTGCGGGAGGATATGGAAGCAATAATGCTATTATTGGTTTAGGAGGTATTGATTTTTATACGCAATTGCCAACAGGAACAATATCATTACCAGAAAATCCATACATCAAATGGGAAACTACCGCTACTTTTAACGTTGGTTTAGATTACGGTGTTTTTAACAACAGACTTCGCGGTAATGTTGATGTTTATTACAAAAAGACAAACGACATCATTACAAATCTTCCTTTTAACCCTACTTACGGATGGGCTTTTTTAAGATATAATGCAGGAACTCTAGATGGGAATGGTGTTGACTTAGGATTAAGCGGAACAATTTTCAATGGAAAATTTAAATGGAACAGTTCATTTAATTTTGCCTACACTAACAATGAAGTTACCGATTCTAGATTTAATGCAACAGCTGCCAATCAGTATTTTGGAGGCTCCCCTATTACAGGACTAAATGTGAGTTATTTATATGCATACAGATGGGCAGGATTAGACAGTAATGGACAATCTCAGATTTATGCTAAAGACGGTAGTATTATAAATTCTTCTCAAGGAATTAATGCTGTAAGCAAAGATGACCTAAAATATATGGGAACTACAGTTGCACCTTACTTTGGAGGATTCATGAACGACTTCTCATTCAAAAATTTCAATTTAGGAGTTCAGGTTACGTATTTTATGGGAGCTGTATTTAGAAATCAACTAATGCAGAACTATCCATCTTACAGCGGTGTTCAATATGGTGCAGTTGCTAAAGATGAAATTATTGCAGATCGTTGGAGACAGCCTGGCGATGAAGCGACAACAAATGTCCCTGGATTGACAAACATTAACTATAATAGTTTGAATCGTTTTCAAAATTCAGATATTAATGTTTTATCTGCTGATAATATTCGTTTGCAACAAATTTCATTGGGTTATACAGTACCAAATGAGTGGTTGGAAAAAACATTTTTCAAATCGTTGAGTTTCAATTTTGCAGCAAGAAACCTAGGATTGTTATGGGTAAGAAATGACGAGGGAATTGACCCGCAATATCTTTCTTCAAACAATTATAACACTCTTGCTCCACAGCGTACGTATACGTTACAATTTAATTGCAGCTTTTAATTAAAAAAGAACTTATTATGAAATTTTTGAAAATCACATTATATATCATTTTACCATTATTGCTGCTAAACTCCTGCAGGGATTATGTTGAAGTTGAACCTGTTGGAAACAATAGAGTTTTAAAATACACATCAGATTACCGAGCATTAGTAAATGGCTACAGCACTTACAGTGGTTCTGGAGGAATGTATCTTCTTTCTAACGCCGATGTAGACTTTCCTACAGCTTACCAAAATCAGGTATCTACAATCTGGGCAAACAGTTATACCTGGAAATCTAGAATTTTTGATGAATCTCAGGGAGACTCTGACTGGATCAATTTATACCGAACTATTTATTACAATAATGCGATCATTAAAGGTGTAATGACAAGCGAAAAAGGAACTGAAGCAGAGAAAAAACAAATCTATGCAGAAGCCTTGGTACACAGAGCATTTGCTTATTTACAGCTTGTAAATATCTACGGCCCTCAATTTGACCCAGCTACTGCAAACTCTGAAAAAGCTGTACCGCTTTTAGTGACGCCAGAATTGTTTTCGTCATTAGAAAGAAGTTCTGTTGATGTCGTTTACAAACAAATCCTTTCTGATTTACAAGGTGCTTTAGCAAACGATCTTGTAGATACTCCAGATTTCAACGTACTACCTTCAAAGAAAGCTGTTTATGGAATTTTAGCCCGTACGTATTTGTACATGGGACAATACCAATTGAGTTTGGATAATGCCGAAAAAGCCTTAAACATGCAAAACGGATTAATCGATTTAAACTCTTTTGCTACGGCTTACAGCTACCCGGTTTTATTAAGCAATCCAGAAGTGATTTTTTCTAAAACCTTACTGACGACTTACAACGGAGCACCATTAGCTCAAGATTTATTGAATAGTTTCAGCAGTAACGATTTACGTTACAACTATTACACCATTGCAGGAAGTAACTTCTTTCCTTCGCATACTGGAAGAGGTTTTGGAATTGCCACGTACAGCTTTACTAATGGAATCAACATTGGAGTTTCTGTTCCTGAAATGTACTTAACTGCCGCTGAGTGTTATGCCAGATTAGGACAACCTCAAAAAGCGGTCGATTACCTAAACATTTTAAGAGCCAAAAGATACAAAACAGGTTCTGCGTATCAAGTAAGTGCAACTACCAATACGGAAGCTTTAAATCTAGTTTTGACAGAAAGACAAAAAGAATTCATTGGAAGAGGATTCCGTTGGTTCGATCAGCGTCGTTTAAACTTAGATCCAAATTTCCAGAAAACCTATACAAGGGTTTTCAAAAACGAAACCTTTACTCTAGCTCCTAATAGCGCTGGATATGTATTCCCAATCCACCAAAATTATATCGATCTAAACCCTGAATTAGGGAAATAAAAAAACGTACAATGTTTACAAAAATTAAAAATATCAAATTATTGGTATTGGCGTTCTGCGCCTTTACCTTACAAGTTACCAGTCAAGAAGTTAAATCGAGATTACAAGGAATGGTAGACATTCCGATTCCGGGAGCATCTTTCAGCATGACTTATGATCCAAAAGGCGGGCCATTAGAAAACGTTAAAGATATCAGCGGTTATGCTTATGTTTTCAATGATTACAGATGGGAAATCGAAGACCTGAAAATGAAAAAAAATGGCGCTGTTTACAGTGCCGATTTTACAGTTCCAAAAAACTGTGCTTTTATGGCTTTCAAATTCTACGGCAACACCGAAAATGGATTAGTTACCGACACTAATCAGGATACAGGATATATGCTGGTGGCTTTTAAAGAACCAAAAGTAAAAATGCCGGGCGCAGATTTAGCTTGGGCAACTTTTAGAAACAAAGACTTTAACGGTCAGTTTGGCGGTTACTTCAAAGATTTTTCTATTGATGGAGATGCTACAGAATATTGGCTTAAAAAAGAAGTAAAAGATCATGGAGACCGATTTCCAGAGTTTTTTGACACGTACTTCGATGTATTGAAAAAACAAAAACCTGAAAAGTTTCAGGAATTGGGAAGCAAGTTTTTAGCTGACTTTACAAAGAATATGAAAGGACTACCTGAAGAAGTATACACAAAAGTACATCACATTTATTTGTTTGATTTGAAAAATAAAACAAAGGCAGATTCTCTTGAAGCGGTAATCGAAAAACAATTTCCAAAAGGAAGCCACGTAAGATTCAAAGCATACCAAAAAATTATGCCAATTCAGGATGCGGCAGAAAGAAACAAGGTAATCAACCAGTTTTTAGCTGATTTCCCAAACAATTCAGAAGTACCGCCACATCAAAAATATTTTTATGACAATATCGTAAAAATGCAGTTTGGATACTATTTTGAAACGAAAGACTACAAAACTATTTTGGCAATGATTCCAACAATGAATTTTGCTAATTTAAACGATGCTTACCACCAGAATATTTCGAAAGCATTATACTTAAAAGTAGTTGATCCAGCTGTAATCGAAACTATGGCGGTGCCAATGATACAGCAGATGCAGCAAAAAGTAAATGACATGTCTTATATGTCAGGACTTTACTGGTCGCCAAATCAGGCAACAGAAAATGCAAAAACGCAGCTTAATAACGAATTGGTGATTCAGATTCGTATGTACGATATTTTGAAAAAGTACAACGAAGTTTTAGAAACTTTTGCTTTACTTCCTTTCGAAAAACGCTACGAAAAAGCAAGTATTAACGATATTCACATCAAAGCTTTAGAAGCATTCAACAAACCAATTTTAGAGGTTTTGAAAAATGCGGCAAGAGCCAATACTTTATCTGAAGGAGCTACTGCAAAACTGAAAGAATTGTATTTAAAAGAAGGGAAAAAAGAAGCTGATTTCCCTGCTTATTTAGAGCAATTGAAAAAAGAAAACAAAGCGGAAGAAAGAATCGCCCTGATTGATATCGCAGCTCCTGCAATTAAAGTACAATCAGCTGACGGAAAAACTAAAGATTTGGCTTTAAACAGCGGTAAAATTATCGTAATTGATTTTTGGGCAACTTGGTGCGGACCTTGTAAAAAAGCTTTCCCAGCAATGCAGCAATTGGTAAACAACTTTAAAGATGACAAACAAGTTGAAGTATATTTTATCAGCACTCAGGAGACTAAAGAAGGCTACAAAAAAGAAGCTTTGGCTTATCTAAAAGAAAAAGGTTTAAAAATCAATACCTATTTTGATTTGGTTAAAAAAGGTGGCGGTACAAACAACGCTTCTTTTACCAACTATGCTCAGATCTTTAAATCAAGTGGTATTCCAAGAAAAGTAGTGATTAAAGACGGAAAAATCCGTTTTACATCTGAAGGATATTCTGGAAATCCAGGACAATTAGTAGATGAACTCACAGATGTTATCAACGCTTTAAAGAACGAATAATTGCTTCTTGAAAATCAAAAAAATATGAAAAAAATTGTTTTGCTATGTACACTCGCTTTGGGTGTACATAGTTTATCTGCACAGAAAAAAGCAGTAGACGAATCGGCTTATCAATCTTGGCAAAGAATCAACAGCAAAGCTTTATCATACAACGGAAAATGGATGTCTTACAGCACCGTTTTTCAGGATGAGGAAAAGGAAAACAAAAAACAGATCATTATTCAAGAAGCTCCAAAAGGAAAACGTTTGGTTTTGGAGAATTGCAGTGATTTAAAATTCATCGGAAAAAAAGACTGGATTCAGTACAGTAAAAACGACAGCACATTGGTGCAGAATTTAAAAACCGGAGTTAAAAAACTTTGGAAAACCAACCACTACACCACTCCGCTTGAAGGAACAGATTTCTTGTATTACACACGTCCGGAAACTCCAAAAGGAGCAATCTTTTTACAGCGTTTGGTTTGTTATAATTTAGAAAGTAATGACAGTACTTTTGTAAGCAACATTAAGTCGTCTCGTTTTTTAAAGAACAAATCGATTGTGTATGTGCAGATTGAAAAAGATCAGGTTTTTCTAAAACACGGAGCAATCGGCGGCAAACAAGAAACAGTTTACAGCGGAAAAGCATCAGATTTTGGTGATTTTCAATTAAATGATAAAGAAAACGGCGGTACTTTTACTTTAAAAGGAAACAACAGCTCTGATTTCAACATGGTTTATTATTTCAATTTGAATACTAATAAAACTCATTTAGTATTCAATTATGATGAAATCAATTTGAATAATCCTGATTTTTCCATTTCTAAAGTGGCGTATGGATTAAACGAAAACAGCAATTTCATTACGTTATTAGTAAACTCAAACAAACGTCCTGAAAACACTCAGATTGCAAAATCGAATGTTGAAATCTGGAGATCCAATCAGGGAACTATGGAACGCAGACAGGAATTATTAAGAAGTTCTAAAACACTTCCAAGCGAACAAAAATTTCTTTATGATATCCAAAATAAAAAAGTAATTAAAGTTGCTTCAACAGGCGAATTTGATCAAGTTTTAATTCCCGAATCCGGAAATTACAAAGGTGTTTTTGCGAGTGATAAAAAACCGTATGCAGTAGAAACCGACTGGACTTTTAACGAACGTAACGATATATATTGGATTGATGCCACAACAGGAAAATCGACCAAAGTACTGACTGGCGTTTTTGGAAATCCAACTTGGAATCCACAGGGAAGTTTTGCTGTTTATTATGACGAAAAAGAAAAAGTATGGACTATTTTTGACCCTGCTTCTATGCAGTTTAAAAACATTAGTTCTCAGATTCCTTTTCCACTTTCAGATGATAATGTAGACATGAAATCGGCTAATACAGCTTACGGAATAGCGGGCTGGTTAAACAACGGAAATACAGTTGTTTTGTACGATCAGTTTGATTTGTGGGCTATTGATCTTACCAATCAAAAAAAGGCATATTCGCTGACACAAGGTTACGGAAGAAAAAACAAAGTGGAACTTCGATACGGAGAACAAGGTTTTATAGGTAATTTGGATCAGAAAAAAACAGTTACTTTAGTTGGTTTTGATTTCAATCATAAATCCAACGGAGTTTTCCAATTAAATAACAATAATTCGATAACAAAAATATTTGCAAATCCAGATTACAGTGTTAGAATTGAAACTGTTTCTGGAGATAATTCAAGTGTTTTGTTTTCAAAATCAAGTTATACTATTTTCCCGGATTTATGGTGGGGAACTTCTGCTTTTGGATCACAATCTAGAATAACAGATATCAATCCGCAGCAAAAAGAATATGCTTGGGGAACTGCAAAAGTATTGACTTGGAAGACTTTTAACGGAAAAGAAAATCAAGGAAACTTATATCTTCCGGACAATTACGACAGCAAAAAAAAATATCCGGTAATTGTCCATTTTTATGAAAAACATACAACTGATTTTAATACCTACCAACAACCGGAAGTAAGTTCTTCGAATATTAATATTCCAACCTATTTAAGCAGAGGTTATATCGTATTTCAACCAGATGTACATTATGTTTACGGCGATGTCGGAAACAGCGTTTACAATGATGTCATGAGTGGTGTTGAGTACTTAATCGCAAATGGTATTACTGAAAAAGGTAAAATCGGAATTCAAGGACACAGTTTTGGCGGTTACGAAACTTCTTTCTTAACAACTAAAACAAATCTTTTCAGCTGTGCGATTGTGGGTTCTGGAGTAAGCAACTTTACGGCTAACTATCCTGTTATGAGATCCAATGGAATTTCGACTATGTTTAAATACGAAGCCGATCAATACCGTATGGGAAGTTCAATGCATGATAATTTGGACGGATATATTAAAAACTCGCCTCTATTTTCTGCGAAAAACATCAAAACACCAATTTTGATTTTCCATAATGATAATGACCGCGCAGTTCCTTATCAGGAAGGACAATCTTTATTCTTTGCACTTCGTCGTTTAGGAAAACCTGCTTTATTAATAAACTATAAAAAAGAAGGACATACTTTAGACGATGCCAGTAACAGAAAAGACTGGACACTCAAAATGCAACTGTATTTTGATTACTACTTAAAAGGTGCAGCAAAACCAGACTGGATGTAATTACAATAACTTAAAATTAGACGCGGATTAAACGGATTCGCCTTGCGAAAACGCGGATTTACACAGATAAAAACATTTAAAATCCGTTTTATCAGCGTTTTCGCGGAAGCGAATCCGTTTAATCCGTGTCCCATTACAACTGTTTTTTGAAGATTTCAAATAAACAGCAGGGGCTTCTTATACCCTATTCCAACTAAAATTCAATCAAAAAAAAGAACAATAAGGATCAAAAATGAAAACAAAATTAATTTTAGCGCATTTTCTTTTCTTGGGTTTAACTCAGGTTTCGGCGCAGTTTAAAACTACTTTTCCATTGCCCAAAGAAGTGGCACATGGAACGCTTCCAAACGGAATGCAATATTTCATCATGCACAACGAATGGCCAAAAGACAGAGCCGATTTTTATTTCGTACAAAATGTCGGGGCGATTCTAGAAAACGACGATCAGGACGGATTAGCGCACTTTCTGGAACATATGGCTTTTAACGGAACAGAACACTTTAAAGGAAAGGGCATCATCAACATGCTAGAAAAGCAAGGTGTTTCTTTTGGAAAAGACATCAATGCTTACACGGCGTATGACGAAACGGTTTACAATATCAGCAACGTTCCTGCAGACAATAAAACTTTATTGGATTCTTGCATGTACGTACTGCACGACTGGTCAGGTTCTTTGCTTTTGGCTAATAATGAAATCGACGCAGAAAGAGGTGTGATTCGTGAAGAATGGCGCACCAGAAGAAATGCCGATTACAGAGCTGGAGAAAAAATCGACAAAGTAGTTTTTCAAGGTTCTAAATATGCCAAACGAAATGTAATCGGCGATTTGAACGTCATCAACAACTTCAAATATCAGGTTTTAAGAGATTATTATAAAAAGTGGTATCAACCGCAAAATCAGGCTGTCGTCATCGTAGGGGACATTGACGTGGCATTAATCGAAAAAAGGGTTAAAGAGATTTTCGGTTCGATACCGACTCCAAAGAAAATCAACAAAAGAGAATACGAAAAAATTCCGGTACAAAAAGAAAACCGTTATGTACTGGCAACCGACAAAGAATTACAGCGTTCTGGGATTTCGCTTTCGTACACCATGCCAAAACCAATAGTACAAGATGAAGCCGAAATGACCAAAAGCATGCAGGAAAGTCTTGCGATGCAGTTAATGAATACTCGTTTTGGAGAATACATCATTAACAATGAAACGGCAGGTTTATCTTTTGGTGTAAGAAATGATAATCTTTCGAGATTAGACAGTAAATTTTCATTGAACATCGCACCTAAAAAAGGTAAATTCTTAGAAGCATTTAGTGAAGCTTACAAAGAATATGAAAGAGCTATCCAAAACGGATTTACACAGCAGGAATTAGACCGTTTAAAAACCAAAATGCGAAGCAATTATGATAATCGTCTGGCAAACAAAGACAAAATCAGCAACGGATATTGGGCAGAACAATTACAGATGTATTTCTTAGAAGCCAATCCGGTTATGACTTTAGACCAGGAATACAAATGGATGAACGAGTTTCTAAATAAAGTGACTTTGGAACAGGTTAATAGTGCTTTCAGAGCTTTAGAACCAAAACAAAATCTAATCATATCGGTTTCTGCTCCAGAAGATGCTGCGACTAAATTTCCGGAAGCAAACGACTATTGGAATGCAATGAAAACCATTTCAAACAGCAAATTGGAAGCGTACAAGGAAGAAGAATTAACGGCTTCTTTAGTTAAAGAGCAATTGACAGAAAAAGCGATTGCAAAAACCAGCGACATTAAAGCTTTCGCAAATGCAAAACAATACACTTTAGCAAACGGCGCAAAAGTGATTATTTATCCAACAACCTTAAGCAAAGACCAAATTTTGTTTTCTGCTTACAGCGCAGGAGGAAATTCCTTAGCAGACTGGCAGGATCTTCCATCAACACAAATTGCAACGGCAGTAGCGGCTTATTCAGGATTGGGCGATTATAAGTTTACCGATTTAAAAAAGAAACTGGCAGGTCAAACGGCTAGTGTTAGTCCGTATATTGGAGGTTTATACGAAGGTTTTAATGGAAGCAGCAACAAAGAATCATTAACGACTTTATTGCAGTTGACATACCTTTATTTCCAGCATCCAAGATTTGATACGACCACTTTTGATAAAATCAAAGAACAGTACCAAAACAAACTGAATAATGCTCACAACAGCAACGAAAAAGCGTTAAGTGATACGATTTCAGTTTTAAACACGAATTACAGCAAACGCAATTGGTTATTGAATCAGGATTTCATCAATGCTTTTGATTTGAATAAAGCGAAGAAATTCTACACCGAGCGTTTTTCTAATGCAGGAGATTTTACCTTCTTATTCGTTGGAAACATTTCTGAGAAAGATATTGCTTTAATCAATACTTATTTAGGCAATATTCTGTCAACTCCAAAAACAGAAAAATACGTTGACCATAAAATTTTCATGAAAGACGGAAAGACTGAAAAAACGATTTTCAGAACAATGGATACACCAAAAACAACCGTTTATCTTCATTTGGAAAACAAAGACGTAACCTATTCTAAAAAGAACAAAATCTTAAGTTATATGGTTTCGGAATGGCTGACTAAACGTTATTTGGAAACCATTCGTGAAGAAGAAGGCGGCAGTTACGGCGTACAAGTTGGAACCGATTTATCGCAGTCCCCTTCTCCATTGTTTTCATTAGAAATCAATTTTGACTGTAATCCGGACAAAGCCGATGCCTTGGTAAAAATTGTTCACGCGGAATTGACAAGAGTACAGACAGAAACCATTCCCGCGAATATGCTGGAAGACATTAAACAATCTATAATCAAAAATTATCAGGAGCAGATCAAAGAGAACAGTTATTGGCTGAGCGTACTGACATCGTATGTTCGAAACGATGAAACACCTTTTGACATGGAACTTCTTAAAAATACATTAAGCACAATCACTGCCAAAGATTTAAAGGAATTTACAACAAATGCCTTGAAAAAATCGAACAGTGTGCAAGTGCTGATGAAAGCAAAATAAGAATCAATTTTAGACCACATTAGTTCCAAGGTTTAAAATATTCTTATCGATTTTTTTATTTTTTTTATTTTAATTAGTTTTTAAAGGCTGTCCAAAAGACAGCCTTTATTGCTTTAATCATTTTCGTTTATTACTAATTAAAATTATCATTTCTATATCCAACCAT
Source organism: Flavobacterium panacagri (assembly GCF_030378165.1). Classification (NCBI taxonomy): domain Bacteria; kingdom Pseudomonadati; phylum Bacteroidota; class Flavobacteriia; order Flavobacteriales; family Flavobacteriaceae; genus Flavobacterium; species Flavobacterium panacagri. The sequence continues at coordinate 3,657,396 of NZ_CP119766.1, read as the reverse complement.
CATTCCGTAGGAATGTTTCGTTGGTAGAAAAAAATATAGACATGCCAGATTTTCGTTCCGTAGGAACGTTTAATTTATACGTTTTTTGCCAAAATATCAAACGTTCCTACGGAACGTAAAACAATCATCATTCATTTATTCTACCGATGAAATGTTCCTACGGAACAATAGATTAACCGCAATCAAATGAGTTCCGTAGGAACGGTTCATTTCTCTGCGAAATATGAAATTTTGATTATATTTGAGAAATTAAACTTCCATAAAAGCTCCATAGAAAATGAGCAAAATCGATACCTATTCACTCGAGCATCATAAAAGTCTGTTTACAGACGAAAATGATAACAAAGAATATTTTTATGTACAGATTGAAGAACATCCGTACATTGATATTCCGTATCGGGCTGAAAGTTATGCTATTGAATTTCTGAAAAAAGGAAGCATCATATTGCAGACGCGATTGGATAAAATCGTGATTAAAGCACCGGCAATATTGGCTCTTGGGCCCAATGTTATTAGAAGTTTCAGCAAAGACAGCGAGAGCATTTTAATGGATATTATCTTTTTTAAACCGAAATTTTTTCTAGAAACTCAAACCAATGTCTTTTTTCTTTCTCAATATGATTTTTTCGAAAACAGTAAAATGCACGTCTTTCCTTTGGAGAAAAAGAACAAAACCAAATTCGAACAGCTTTTTAGTTTAATTCAGGAAAATCTTCGGACAAATCATTTTCATCAGGCTTCTATTCTCAGAAGTTATTTGTATGTTTTGATATTTGAACTGGATTCGATGAAAAAAAATCTGCCACAGAAAGAAATTCAAAATCCTTTGTTTGAAAAATTTAAAGAACTTTTGGTCAAAGATTTTATCAAACATCGTGCTCCATCCTATTATGCAGAAAATCTAAACGTGACGCGAAAATACCTTTCAGAAGTGATTAAAAATAACAGCGGTAAAACAACCCGCGAATGGATTGATGAAATGGTTATTTTAGAAGCCAAAGTACTGCTTCAGAATAAATCGTTAACCATTAATCAAATCAGCGATACTTTACATTTTTCGAACCAATCAGTTTTTGGAAAATTCTTTAAAAACTACACACAGTTTTCTCCTTTAGAATACCGAAACACTATTTAACAAACCGACTTTCTGACCAACATTTCAGACTTTTTTCCCTTTTCTTACCAAACAAACAATTGCAGTTTTGTATTGAAATTCAATACCTGAAAACATGTCTAAAAAAGCACAATTTGTAGTTATAATACTAGATACAGCTACCGATATGGAAGCTAAAGCCAAAAAGTTTTATTCTAATTTATTTTTATCCGAAGAAATTGGCGAACAATACGTTTCTGAAAAACTTTCTATTTCGGAACTTTTTAAAGTGCAGAATGACTTTAATATTGAAGTTTTGATGATTCATGAAAATGAAACTCCAGCTTCTTTTCTTCAATTAAATTCTTCCCGAATTTTTAATGAAAAAGTCGAGGCTTCAAAACCGATCTGCATGGAACATATCGTTCATTTAAATGTTGAAGAAATTCAGCTGCTTTTTAATCGTGCTGAAGAAATCGCCAAACAAAGAAAACACGATTTTATTTGGGTAAAAATCTTTGAAACTGATTTGATTTTGAAAGATACTTTAATTGAAATGGGCTATATAATATTCAATTATTCAGAAGCTGTAGCTGAAAATCTTCCTGTAAAACAACTTTTCTTAAAAAAGGAAATTCATTAAACAAAAAAACCTGCTGAATGTGATTAATTCCAGCAGGTTATTATTATTCTTCAAGCGCCATTAATTCTAATTTAGCTATAATTATAGCTAGATTATCTTCTAACAAAATTTTTCCATCACGCCATTCTTTTTTATCAGATTCTCTTGAAACCCTAAAAATAAAATCGCCTGTAAAAACATATTCTGTAGTTTCTCTTAAACCGTTTGCTGTAATTCGCTTTAAAGCTTCTCTTAAATCTACTTTGATTTCAATTCCGTTGCTGAAAAAAACGGTATCAAAACCGTCTTCACTTTTTCCAAATTTATGACCGCGGTATTCTATCAATTTTATAAAAGCATCCATAAATAGTAAAGCCCGATTTATACTGTCAACAGAAACATTTAAATCTAAAATGTTAGATTTAGGTTCATAAATCCCATCATTTAATGATTTACTGATCCAATGTTTTTCTGTTATTTTTACAATAGCGACAGGATTTTTCAGCTTTTTAAAAACTTGTAAAGGTCCGTTTTCGTCACTTTTTATTTTTCCAGCCAATTCTTGTAAAGGTGTAGGTTTAGAAGTAGTTCTAAACTGCATTTCATACCTTTTTTTGAAAATACTAATTTCATTATTTCCTTTATAGTCTAAAGTTAATTTTGGAGTATTTATTCGCTTGTATTCAGGTCTAGTCCAATGTTTGGTTTTAGGAAGCGGAATTTCCAATTTAGTACAGGCATTTTTGATTCCCATTGTAGAAATTTCATAATGCTTTGCAATTTGTACAAGCGGAAATTTCCAAACTAAATCATAAAGTTCTGAACGGGTAAAAGTAATTTTGTCCATCTCAGTAATTCAAAATCAATTAAAACACAAATTCACTACCTCTAAAGTTTCCTTACAGAGATAGCGAATTGTAATAAATTATTGGCTTCTACTCTACACCACCTCCTAAGGCACGGTATAGATTAATTGCTGCATTTAGTTTTTCTAGTTTTATGGTCACAACATCCAAGTCATTTTGCAGCGAACTATTTTGGGCTGTTATCACTTCTAAATAATTGGCCATACCACTTTTGTAAAGTAATGAAGCATCAGAAGTGGCTTTGTCTAAAGACGTCGCTTTTTCTTTAGCCAAAACAATTCTTTCATCAGCATATTTTAATCTTGACATTGCATCGTTTACTTCGCCAACAGCTGTAATAAAAGACTGTTTAAACTGAATTGCTGCTTTTTCCTGTTCTAAAACTGCCACTTCATAAGCCGTTCGTAATGCTTTTTTTCTGAAAATAGGCTGTGCTAGATTTGCTGCAATAGTTTTAGTAATCGATCCTGGGAAATCAAACCATTTTTCAAATTCGAATGAATTCACTCCAATCGACGGATTTAAACTTAAAGCTGGATACATCGCTGCTTTTGACAAACCTGTTTTTGCTGCGGCAGACATTACAGCATATTCGCTTGCTTTTACATCTGGTCTTCGGCTTAAAAGTGAAACTGGAATTCCTGTTGGAAAAACAACATTTATCTCAGCGGCATCAATATTTCCTGCACGTTCTATGCTGTTTGGATATTCGCCACACAAAATCTGCAAAGCATTTTCTTGAACTGCAATATTCGCTTTCGCTAAAGGCACTAATAATTCAGCCGTTTTCTTTTGTGCTTCTGTTTGGTTTACTGCCAAAGAACTGATGGAACCCGAATTGTACTGCAGCTTCATCATATCCAAAGTACTGGTACTCAATTCAATATTTTTCTCTGCAATTTTTAGCTGTTCGTCTAAACCTAAAAGATTGTAATAAGCCTGTGCTACCTGAACAATAATTCTGGTTTTTAATGCCGAAAGATTTTCTTTCTGAGCGAAATAAGCTGCTTTAGCATCTCTTTTCTGCATGGCTGCTTTTCCCCAAATATCTACTTCCCATGACATACGAAGGTTAGCACTGTAATCGTCCATATAATCTTTACCAATAAACTGAGCGCTTAATGAGCCGTTTAAAGAGTTTTTTGATTGATACGAACGGCTTGCTCCTGCATCAAAATCAAGTGTTGGAAGTAAGGACAGCTTGGCTTGTTTGTAACTAAGGTCAAGCTGTTCCATACTTTTCACTGCAACAAGCACCTCGTTGTTTTTAACGAGGGCTTTTTCAATCAAATTAACCAACAAAGGATCTTTGTAATAGCTTTTCCACGGCAGTAAAACCGTGTCTGCCGTAACCGCAATTTCTTCACGGTATTTTTCCGGCGCTTTTAAATCTTCTCTGGAATATTTTTTTCCTACCACACATGAAGTCATCACGGTTCCAGTAAGTAAAACAATTCCAATTTTATATAGTGTTTTCATTATTATTCTTTTATCGTTTGAACTTCAACTGCGATTTTCTTAGTGGAAACTTTTTCTTGTAAATATTGGAATACGATAAAAAGTAACGGAATTACAAAAATCCCTAAAACAACACCGCTTAACATCCCAACCGCAGCGCTGACACTAATGGATCTGTTTCCAACAGCAGTTCCTCCAGAAGCAAACATCAACGGAATCATACCTACAATAAAAGCTAATGAAGTCATGATAATTGGTCGCAACCTTGATCTTGCGCCTTCAATTGCTGCTTCCACAATACTTAAACCTGAAAGACGTCTTTGAAGCGCAAACTCCACAATCAAAATGGCATTTTTAGCGAGCAATCCGACCAACATGATTAATCCGACCTGAACATAAATATTGTTATCTAAACCAACTGCTTTTACTCCAGCGAAAGCTCCTAAAATTCCTGTCGGAATTGAAAGTAAAACGGCCAATGGCAACAAATAGCTTTCATATTGTGCAGCCAATAAGAAGAAGACAAACAAGAGACATAATCCAAAAATGGCGATTGTCTGGTTTCCTCCTGCTTTTTCTTCCAAACTTAAACCTGTCCATTCGTAACTGTAATCGGCAGGAAGTTTATCTAGAACTTTTTCTAAATTCCCCATAATCTGACCGTTACTATAACCTGGCAATGCCATTGCAGTAATATTTACCGAATTATAAAGGTTATATCGGTTTACCGATTCTGGCCCATACACTTTATGGAATTTCACAATTGATTTTACTGGAACCATCTGCATATCCGCATTTCTAACGAAAATCTCATTAAACGCATCCTGATCCATTCTGAAAATTCCATCAGCTTTTACATTCACTCTGTAGAACTTCCCAAATCTTGTAAAATCTGAAGATTGATCTCCAGCAAAATAGGTCTGAATGTTGCCTAAAAGGTCTTTTACATTCACTCCCATTTGACGGGCTTTATCTTCATCAACTTCCAATTCTAACTGCGGATAATCGGCTCTAAAAGTCGTATACGCATATTGAACGCCCGGTTGCTGCATAATTTGTCCGATAACTTTATCCGACATTGCTTTTAAAACTTCTGGACTTCTTGCCATTCTGTCCTGCAACACAATTTCAGCACCGCTCGTTACACCAAATCCTTCAACAGGCGGCATTCTGAATACCATAATCGAACCTTCTTTAATTGTCGATAATTTGCCTGTAACACTGTTCAAAATTTCATTAATATCTTTAACAGCACCTCTTTCTTTTTTAGGTTTTAATTTGATAAATCCCAATCCGTAAGCTGTACTGGCACTGTTACTCAAAATATTAAATCCAGTAATACTGGTATTGACATCAATTGCTTCTTCAGTTTCCAAGATTTTCTCCATTCTCTCCACTACTTCAGTCGTACGATCAAGCGCTGTTCCTGGAGGCATTGATAAACTGTACACCATGAATCCGTCATCCTCTAACGGAACGAAACTTTTTGGCGTTGACATCATCATATAAACCGCAAGAACTGTTATCCCTGTTACCAATCCTGCTGCGATCCATTTTCTTCCGATAAGGAAACGAACGCCTTTGATATATCTTCCCGTAAAATTGTTGAAGCTTGTATTAAATCCAATGAAAAAACGATCTTTAAAACTGGTTTTATGCTCGTGATTTCCGTGTTTATCTCCATGATTCTTTAGTAATAATGCACATAAGGCGGGAGTCAAAGTCAAGGCATTTACAGCCGAAATAATAATTGCAATCGCCAAAGTATAAGCAAATTGTTTGTAGAAAATCCCCGAAGATCCCGTCATAAATCCAATCGGAATAAATACCGCCGACATGACCAAAGTAATCGAAACTACAGCTCCAGTAATTTCTGCCATGGCACCGTGAGTCGCTTCTTTGGCTGAAATTCCTGCATCTTCTTCCATTTTACTGTGAACGGCTTCGACGACAACAATTGCATCATCGACCACAATTCCGATTGCGAGTACCAAAGCGAAAAGCGTTAAAATATTAATGGTAAATCCAAAAACCAATAAGAAGAAAAACGTTCCTACAATCGCCACAGGTACTGCAATCGCTGGAATTATCGTCGAGCGAATGTCTTGCAGGAATATAAATACTACGATAAAAACCAGAATAAAAGCTTCAAACAAAGTCGATTTTACTTGCCCAGTTGCTTCGTCCAAACGTTCTTTGGTACTCATTACGTTCACGTACTTAATTCCGGGAGGAAAAGATTTTGAAAGTCTTTCTACTTCTTTATTAATTCCGATTTCAATATCGTTTGCATTCGAACCTGATGTCTGTAAAATTGCCATCGTCACAGCATTTTTACTATTCGATTTGTTGTCTCCACTGTATGAAATAGAACCAAATTCAACTCTCGCAACGTCTTTAAGTCTTAGAACATTACTTCCGTTATTTTTAACCACAATATTTTCATACTGCTCTGGTTTGTTCTTTTTTCCTTTGTAACGAATTACATATTCTAAAGCCGCTTTTGATTCTTCTCCCAATTTCCCTGGAGCCGATTCTAAACTTTGTTCTGCAATTGCCTGCGTCACATCTGAAGGAACTAAACCTGCATTCGCCATTTTACGCGGATCCAGCCAGATTCGCATCGAATAATCTTTTTGTCCGAAAATTTGAACCTGTCCCACTCCGGGAACACGTTTCATTTGAGGCACTAAGTTGATATTAGCATAATTCTGCAAAAACAACTCGTCATATTTAGCATTATCTTCTGTATACAAATTGAAGATAACAATCATACTATTTTGCTGTTTCGAAGTTGTAAGTCCCATACGGACAACTTCCTGTGGTAATTTTGGTGTAGCCTGCTGTACTCTATTCTGTACGTTTACCGCAGCCTGATCTGGATCAACACCTTGTTTAAAAATAACACTGATCGAAAACGATCCGTCATTACTGGCAGTCGATTTAATGTACTGCATATTTTCAACTCCGTTAATCTGTTCTTCTAGTGGCGTTACCACAGAACGAATAACGGTTTCACTATTTCCTCCTGGATACGAACCGCTTACCATTACAGTTGGCGGTGAAATATCTGGAAATCTCGTTACCGATAATCTCGTAAGACCTATAATCCCCAAGATTACCAATACAATAGAGATCACTGTGGCCAATACCGGCCTGTCTATTATTTTTTTTAACATGGAAAATGTTATTATATGTTTAAATCAAAAATTATTTGCTGCTTACGGCTTTTCCAGCGGTTTTAGGAACCACTTCCATGCTGTCATAAAGAACATCAATAGAGTTTAAAGCCACTTTGTCTCCAGATTGTAATCCAGCTTTTACGAAATAATCTGATCCAGCGCTTCCAGCAATTTCGATTGGAACCATCGCTACTTTGTTTCCTTCTTTTAAAACAAAGACGAAAAATTTATCCTGAATGTCTTTTACACTTGCCATTGGCACTGTAATTACAGATGACAAACTTTTGTTCAATACAATTCTTGCTGAACCTCCAGAACGCAATATCTTTTTCGGATTTGGGAAAATGGCTTTTAAAGCAATTGTTCCCGTTGCACGATCAATGTTTCCGCTGGCTACTTCTAACTTTCCTTTTTGATCGTATTCACTGTCATCAGCCATAATTAGACTTACGGTTTGATTGGCCTTTGAATCTTTAGAAAAAGCTAAGTAATCTGCTTCTGTCAAAGAGAAATAAACAAATACGTTGTTGATTTCAGAAAGTGTTGTTAAAGGAACAGCATCATTTGGTGTTACTAAATTTCCAACTCGGTTTGGAATACGGCTAATATAGCCGCTTACAGGAGCTTTAATCAAAGAGAAATCGGCATTTAACTGAGATGATCCTAAAGCGGCTTTAGCCTGTGCTACTTGTGCTGTCGCAGCTTCTAAATTGGCCTGCGCTGTTTTTAACTGCATGTCAGAGAAAACTTTTCCGTCCACAAGCGGTTTGATTTTTTCTACTTCCAATTTGGCATTGGCTTGGTTCGCCAAAGCACTTTTGTAAGCGGCACGGCTGTTGTTTACCTGCTCGGCATATACATCGCCTTTAATTTTAAAAAGGGATTGTCCTTTGTTTACATAGTCTCCTTCTTTGACATAAATAGCTTCAAGATATCCTGAAACCTGTGCTTTTATATCAACGTTTACAGTACCTTCGACTGTTGCTGGATATTTTTTTTCCACATCTCCTGTTACTGAAGTGGTCTGCAGAAAGTCAACTTCCGGCTTTGGAGGTGCCATCTGGGCATCCGCACTTTTCCCGCAGGAAGAAAAAGAAATTATAATCAATAAAACCGCAATCCTGCCAATTGCTGTGTTATTTTGAAAAAACTGTTTTGTCATTTTACTTTTCATTTTAAATGAATTACCTCATATTTGGCCGCAAAATAACGGCTGAAAACAGCATTTTTAGGGGAGAAATTTACCCAAACGGCATTTTTTGATACTGAAACGTATGGGTTTGTTATGCCACAAAGGCACTAAGGCGCAAAGTTTTTTTATGCCACAGATTAAAAGGATTCTAAAGGATTTTTTTTACGAAGATTGTGCAGAATTAATCTCGCGAAGACGCAAAGTTTTTTTGCCACGAATTCACGAATTTTCTCTAATTCAAATTTGATTTGGAAAGAGGGAAATATAATCTCACAGATTTTTTATTTCGAAGACGCTAAGTTTTTTTTGCCACAAAGGCACTAAGGCGCAAAGTTTTTTTATACCACTGATTAAAAGTATTTTAAAGTTCTTTTTTATGAAGATTTTGCAGAATTAATCTCGCAATCCCGATAGCTATCGGGAGCAGAGTCGCAAAGTTTTTTTACACACAGTTTTGTCAAGGATGACAAAAAACAAGCACAAGAAATCTTTTCGCCAGAAAAGAAAAAAACCTCTGTCACTTTGTCTCTTTGTAACTTTGAACCTAAAAACTTAGCATCTTAACATCTCAGAACCTTAGTAACTTATCTATCCATCCACTGTTTAAAAAACGGTGTCTTCTCGCGACTGATAATCACTTCTCTTTCAGGATCCAGTTTCAGTTGGACTTTAAGTTTTGCGTTGAAGTAATTCGCAATAGATTTAATGCTTTCCGCACGAATGAAGAATTGTCGGTTTGCCCTAAAAAAAATATTAGGATCTAGTTCCTGCTCCAGTTCTTCCATCGTTTGTGGAATCGATATAATTGTACCCGATTTTAGAAATAAATTACTCGTTTTAAACTCCGAATAAATGAAGTCAATATCAGAAACATCTACACTTTTATAGCCATCTCGATAGGTTACTAAGAAACGTAATCTATAAATTGGTTTATGAATAAGGTCTTTTAAAATTCCAGCAATATTAGAAACACTGGTTTCGGTTTTAGATAAAGACTTGAATTTTGTTAAAGCAAATTCTAATTCGCCTTTATCAATTGGTTTCATCAAATAATCAATGCTGTTGACTTTAAAAGCGCGAATGGCATATTCGTCATAAGCTGTAGTGAAAATAACGGGACAAGTGATATTGATTTCATCAAAAATTGAAAAACTCAATCCGTCGGCTAGGCGAATATCCAATGTAATTAAATCGGGTGCAGGATTTGATTTCAACCAAGCAACAGTGTCGACAACAGTATCAATAATTCCTAAAATTTGACAATTAGGTTCAAGTTCTTCCAGCAGTCTTTTTAAACGACTGGCGTTTATACTTTCATCTTCTACAATTAAAATTTTCATAACACTTCAATTAATGGCAGACGTACTTCATAAAAGTCCTTTGATTCTTTGAAAACGGGCATTTTTTCAGATAAAATCTTATAACGAAACTCAATGTTTTTGTTCCCAATTCCGGTAGAAACCAGACTTTTTCCTGCTGTTCGCTGCAAATTGTTTCGGACAATAATATCATTCGAATCACAAAAAACAGAAATAGTCAATGGATTGGCTAAAGTTGCCATATTATGTTTTACAGCATTTTCAACCAATAACTGTAGTGTTAAGGGAGGTAAATGCAACGACAAACAAGAAGGTTCAAGGTCAATTTTAAGATCGATTTTATCGCCGAGTCTTTTCTTTAGCAGATAAAAATAAGCGTTTAGGAATTCAATTTCTTCTTTTACAGTAATAGTGTCTTTATTCGAGTTTGAAATCATATAACGATATACTCTCGTAATATTTTCTAAAAACGATGCCGCTTCTTTTTGATCTTCATAAATCAGCTCAGTCAAGGTGCTAAAATTATTAAAAACAAAATGCGGATCTAACTGCATTTTTAAGGATTCCAGTTTTGAACGCGTTACGGCTTCCTGAAGTTCAGAAGCTTTAATTTTTAATTCGGCTGTTTCTATAGCATTTACACGCCAACGGTTTAATAGAAAAATACCGGTATGAATTGCGCTGATAAAAAGAGAAATAATGGCAGCCATAATTTTGGACTGCCAAATGGTAACTAAATCATTTTCTTCTAAAGCTGTGCAAGGGTATAAATAGTCCCATAAACAGGAGAAAAAGTAATTTAAAAGTATATTTCCGGCAATTAAACAGATAAACTGCGCTATTGCTCTAAAAAAGGGATTTTGTTCCCAGCGTATATAGTTGTTTAACTTTCTGCCAACAAAAAGCGTCAGCTCCGTAAGAATGGCGCAGTACAGTAAAATGATAAAAATATCAAAAGTCTGATCCAAATCCAGCAAACTTTCTTCTTTAAAATTTCGGTAGGGATTTAAGAAGTAATAAGAAGACAAATACACTAAAAAAACCGCAGGAATTACTATAACTCTGTAATATTTATAGAAAAAGTTTTTCCCTGATTTTTTATTTTGTTTCTGTCTTCCCATTAAATCATCTCTATTTTGAATCGAAAATCTGCTCAGCTCGATTTAGTGTGCCACCAGAACTTCTTCTGCTTTCGAATCTTTAGTTTTTTGAACTGTTTTTTTTTCACGCATCACTCCCCATTTCAAACAAGTAGCTCCCCATGAAAATCCAGCGCCAAAAGTGGTAATCAATAAGTTTTGACCTTCTTTAAAATCTTCTTGAAAGTCCCATAAACACAACGGAACTGTTGCAGAAGTGGTATTTCCGTAACGCTCGATGTTTACTTTTACTTTAGAAGCCTCAATATTTAAACTTTCTCCAACGGCATTGATAATTCTTAAGTTTGCCTGATGCGGAATTACCCAGTCAATTTCGTCTGACTGTAATCCATTTTTTACCAAAGCATCTTGAGAAACCTGTCCCATTGAAGCCACCGCTCTTTTAAATACAAAAGCACCGTCTTGTTTTAAATAATGTGTTCTGTGCAATAAGCTCTGCATAGAAGTTGGGTTTCTTGAACCTCCAGCTGGAACAGCCAAAGAAGAGGTACCGCTTCCGTCTGTTTTGAGAATGGTTTTCATTAAACCATTTTCAGATTCTGTTCTTTCTAGTAAAACCGCTCCTGCTCCATCTCCGAAAAGGATACAAGTATTACGGTCTTCATAATCTACGATCGAACTCATTTTGTCTGCTCCAACAATAATTAATTTGCTGTAACGGCCGCTTTCGATCATGTTTGCTCCCATTTCCAGCGCGTATAAAAATCCGCTGCAGGCTGCATTCATATCAATTCCAAAAGCATTTGTAAGGCCGCTTTTCTCGCAAACAATACTGGCAGTTGGCGCCAAAATGTGATCGGGAGTTGCTGTTGCTACAAGCAAAGCTTCAATTTCGCCACGATCTACATTATAATTTTCAATTAGGTTTTCAATCGCAGCAGCGGCAAGATCAGAAGTTGCCGTATCGTCGTCTGCGATTCTTCGTTCTTTAATTCCAGTTCTTTTTACAATCCATTCGTCAGATGTATCAACAGTCTCCGAAATCATTTTATTGGTAAGGATTGATGATGGCACAAAACCACCTATAGCTGTTATTACTGCATTCATGTTTTTAGTTTTTTTAACGGATACAAAAATAACACTAATAATTTGGAAACGACAACAATGGTATATCTAATCCTGCAGCTAATATTCTAGTTTTACTTTTATGTACCAAAGAATCCCAAAAACCATACTTTTGAGGCACCATAATTAAGATATCTGCTTCATAATTCGTAATTTCTTTCTTAATTTCGTTAATAACTGCATTTGACCTTACTGTTTTATAAAGGTATTTCACGTCTTCAAACTCCTTTTCAATGTTCGAATTCATCAAAATCCTGTGCTGTTCTTCTTTTAAATCGTCCAATTTTTCATCTACACTGAAAAATTCAATTTCTGCTCCAAGCTCTCCCAAAGTATTTTTGATCCAGCTGAATTTTTTAATTGCCGAAAAACTTAAACTATCACAGGCATAAAGCACTTTTTGAATGTTTTGAAAACGTGCTTTTCCTGGAACAGCCAATACTGGAATATGCAGGTTTTTTATAGCAGAAGTAGTTGAATTTCCCAATAATTCCTGCTCAAAAGAACGTTCTGCCATTCCCATTACCACTACATCTGCCTTAGTTTCATCAATAATACGAGGCAATTCGTCTTCTAAAAAAGAATAAGTGCAAATCGATTCTGTTTCTATTTTGAATGAATCTGCTATTTCTTTTGCTAAAGTTTCCAGTCTTGAAATTGCTTTTTCAATCTGCTTCTGCATCGCATCTGCTGTAATATGCGAATTGGCGCTGTGAACACTCAAAGAGAATGAATTAAATAAAACTAATTTTGCTCCTGTAGTCTTGGCAAGTCCTGCAGCATAATGCACTGCATTGCTAGCAATTGCAGAAAAATTGGTCGCGGCGATTATAGTTAGTTGTGGAATCATATAATAGTAATTAAACTTTTTTTCGCAAAATTGGCTAATTAAACACTTGTTTAAATTTTTAAATTACTGAAAGATCATTTTTTAAGACCCAACCGTAAAATTTCGTTGCCGAAAATACTGGCTTTGCCTTTTTGTTTATTATTTTAAAAACGGCTAATTAAGTTTAATATAGTGGCATTATATAAAAAAATAGAAGAGAAATTAGTAATTTAGACGACTGTCACACTACGTCTTTAGCACTTACTAAAAATCTAAAATCATGGAAAATTCTGCTGTAAATGAAGCACTAATCATAGATTTGCTTACAAATTATTTTAACGGAATTTATAATGGAGATGTTCCTTTGCTGCAAAGTGTTTTTCATCCACAGGCAATCATTGGTTTTGATATTAAAGGAGACACTCATTTTAAAACCATTAATCAATACTTAGAAGGTGTAAAAAACCGTAAAAGTCCGCATGAACTGGGAGAAGAATTTAAAATGAAAATCCTATCTTTAGATATCATCAATAACACAGCTGTGGCAAAAGTACAGGTTCCTATATTTGAATTTGATTATTATGACCTGTTAAGTCTCATTGTTGTGGATGGAAAATGGGTAATCAGTAATAAATTAGCAACTAAAGTAAATTAAAAATACAATGTGGAATTCCACCAAAATAACAAAATTACTAAGTATTGAATATCCAATTTTGCAAGGCCCAATGGGCGGTGGTTTCTCGACTGCTTCTCTATTGGCTGCCGTAAGCAATTCGGGCGGATTAGGAAGTTTTGGGGCTTATACTTTAACTCCAGATGAAATTCGCGAAGCTGGAAAAGAGATTCAACTCGCAACCTCCAAACCTTATAATATCAATTTATGGGTAAATGACGTTGATAAAAGCCTCGAAAATTATGCACCAGAAAAACTGGAAAAAATCAAACTGTTTTTTAAACCTTATTTTGATGAATTAGGAATTCCGCTTCCTGATCTTTCTACTGCTATTCCTTCAAAATTTGAAAAACAAGTAGAAGTACTATTCGAATTGAAGCCCGCTGTTTTTAGTTTTATTTTCGGAATTCCATCCAAAGAAATCCTGAAAGAAAGTAAAAAGTTAGGAATCAAAACTATCGGAGCTGCCACAACTTTAGAAGAAGCACTTGCTCTCGAAGATGCCGAAGTCGATGCCATTGTTGCCGCAGGATTTGAAGCAGGCGGACACAGACCATCATTCCTAAAACCTGCACAAGATTCTTTTACTGGCTTGTTTACATTGATACAACAGCTCAAAGCCAAAACCAAAACACCAATAATTGCCGCTGGGGGAATTATCGATGCAAAAGGAATAAAAGCCGCTATGACTTTAGGAGCCGATGCCGTACAGCTAGGAACCGCTTTTATGGTTACCGACGAATCTGCAGCTTTGCCAATTCATAAAGAAATACTTTTTTCCCAACCCGACATTTCTACTACAGTTTCCAAATCATTGACTGGAAGAATGGGGCGAATGATCCACAATACTATATCAGATGCTGTTCTTTTTGAAACCGAAGTACTTCCTTTTCCGCTTCAAACCCGATTAATGGCCTCTTTAAAAACAGCTGCTTTACAACAAGGAAGAATTGATTTGGTTAATTTTTGGTCAGGGCAAAACACCAGCAACTTGAAACATCATAAGGCCAGCGAATTGATACAGGCTTTAATTACCGAAATGTCTGCTTAGCTTTTTTTTACCGCAAAGTGCGCTAAGTTTTTTTGTCTTTGATTGTGTTTTTAAGTTCGCAAAGCTTTGTGTACAAATATTGTGGTTTATAATCTGCAAAGTCGCAAAAGTTTATTTCACGCAGATTTTAAATGATTTAAGCAGATAAACGCAGATTTTTTAAATCTTAAAAACTAAATCTGCTAAAAAAATGCAGAATCTGCGTGAAACAAAATTCTTTTAATCTTATTAATCTGTGGCTTTAAAAATAAAAACCTTTGCGACCCTACCACTTTATGAGATTACACACAAAGCTTTGCGAACTTAAAAATTTCCAGCATTTATATAAAAAAGAACCTTAGCGCACTTTGCGTTAAAAAACACTACCCAGCAACCTGTCCAGTTCACTCCAAAGTTTGTCCGTTTCAACAAGTTTCTGATTTCGTTTTTATCGCTTTCAACGCACATTTGTACCGTTAAATAACTTTAAATATCAAAATCATGAACTCAAAAACAACAAAAATTATCTATTGGACAGGCGCAGTATTAACTTCTTTATGGTTCGGCGCAAGCGGTTTCTTCGAATTAACAAATAATCCATTGGTTTGGGGAATCACACAGCAATTGGGTTATCCTGCACATTTTATCTACATCTTAGGCGTTTTTAAAGTAGCAGGAGTTATTACACTTTTAATTCCGAATAAATTATTACGATTGAAAGAATGGGTTTTCGCAGGCGTATTGTTCGACATCATTTTTGCTTTCTTTTCTAAAATAGCCGTTTTAGGATTTGGCGCAACAACCGATGCCATTATAGCTTTTGTAATGGTCAGCGTTACTTATGCTATGTATAGAAAATTATATACAGCTACTTATGCTCCGTCTTCTGTAAACTTTTGAGGAAGACATCAAAAATTAAAAACGCCTAATAATTGTTATTAGGCGTTTTTATAAAATTTAATTTCACCTTAATTACTTCCAATGAAAAAAGTCATTCTCATTCTCTGTTTCATTTTATCGGCTTTGTTTTTTATCAGCTGTTTTATGTTTCCTGGATTATAATTTTAAACCAATTAATTTATTTGAATCATCGATAGATTAATTGGTTATCTATTTTCTAACCAACTCAAAAATGCCGTTGCTTTTTCTTTTCCAATCAATATTTTTTCTTCCGATGGAACACTTAATTTCACCAATATCTTTCTCGAGAAATAATGTTCTGCTTCTCTAATAGCCGAAAAATTAACCAAATACTGTCTGTTGACCCTGAAAAACTGAATTGGTGATAACAGTTTATGAATATCATCCAAAGACTGCGTTAACGGATATTCGTTTTTATCTAAAGTCATAATCGTTGGCGTTTCATTTTTGATATAAAAAAAGGCAATATTTTCCGTTAAAACCGTTTGGTATTTGTTGTTTTTGAAAACCAAAAAACTGCTTTTTCCTTTATTTTCACCAGTTCTGGTCAACAAATAATCAAAATCGGGCATTGCTTTTTTATTGCGCTGAAAGAAGTTTTTCAGTTCTCCCGCTTTCTTTAATGCCTGAGAAATGCTTTCTCTGGAAAAAGGCTTTAAAACATAATCGATTCCATTTGACTTAAAGGCTTCAATCGCATAATCGTCAAAAGCAGTGCAGAAAATAACAGGCGACAACACTTCAACATTTTTAAAAATCTCAAAACATTGCCCGTCTGCGAGCTGAATATCCATAAAAATCAAATCGGGCTGATCGTTTTCTAAAAGATAACTCACAGCGCCGTCAATACTTTGTATATAAGACAAAATCTGAACATCGGGTCTGATACTCAGAATAAGCTGGCCAAGTGCTTTGGCCGTTTTTACTTCATCTTCAATTATTACGATGGTCATAAATGAGTGGTATTTTTACTTTAAAAGTGGTTTCGTTTTTATCAATTTCGATTTCTTTGTGCACCAAATGCATAAAGCGCTGATTGATATTATCCAACCCAACGCCTGTAGAAACTATAGCGCCTCTCTTCAACTGAATCGGGTTTTCGATTACCAGAAAATCATTTTCGCTGTAAAGCTTAATTTTTAAAGGTTTGTCTAAAGAAACGACATTGTGTTTGATACAGTTTTCAATCAACAACTGCAAGGCAAAAGGTGGAATAACCGATTCGTACTGTTTTTCGTCTATTTCATTTTCTAAAACAAAACCATCTTCAAAACGAGCTTTCAGCAGATAAACATACGAATCGAGAATCTGAATTTCTTCCCGAAGCGGAATCAAATCGAGTTTTCGGCTTTCTAAAGTAAAACGATAAAAATCAGATAATTTCAGGATAAAATCGGAACTATTTTCGTCGTTCATATCCACCATCGATTTCAAAGTATTCAAACTATTGAAAAGAAAATGCGGGTTAATCTGCTGTTTCAGCAATTCGTACTGAGCACCAAGATTAACGGCTTTTGTGCGTTCCAATTCGACTCCCATTTGCTGGGTTTGATAGTTTTGAAAAAGCAGATGCAGAAACATATACACAATCAGATTAATTAAAACTCCTCGGAGTTCAAACATAATCGGAGCATCCATTTTCGAAACCTGAAAAAGTTCCTGATGCGCGATAACCAGAATGACCATTAACAGAATCCCTAAAACAACACTCAGTAAAAGTTTCCAGTTAAACAGACTTTTGGTTGTTCGGTTTGAGGAAAATTTCGGTAAGCTGTAAATGTTGTAATACCATATAAAAAGGGAAAACAACAGCGTAATCGAAGAGTTTATAATAAGATCCCCAGGTGTAGAATCGGCATCAAATAATTTAGGAATCGAAGCCATAACCGCCAGAGCAATCGAACTTCCCCAAATCACTTTGAGCGAAACCTGAAACCGTTTTGGTTTTTCCATAATTGTAGTTTATATAGTCAAAGATAGTTTTATTTTCATTTTTTTTAAACACATAGAAACATAGGATTTCACTTTGTGTTTAAAGGCGTTTCACTTAATTTAAATAAACAATAGTCTTTTTAAATTTCTCTCGCAGATTTAGCAGATCTAGGAGATTTTTTTATCTGCTAAATCTCCCAAATCTGCTAGAGTATATTTTTTAGTATAGTTTTATTGAAAAAGATTTCACGCTCCCGATAGTTATCGGGATTATATGATTTTAGCAGATGCGCGCAGATTTTTTTGTTCCAGTTTCGCACACAGTTTGTCATTTCGACGAAGGAGAAATCTCACTCGGGATTCGACAAAGATTGGCGACATTCTTTGCGGAGTTTCTAGTGTGATTTCTCCTTTCAGTCGAAATGACAAAAAATGAGAATAAAAACTTTGCGTCTCTGCTCCCGATAGCTATCGGGATTGCGAGATTAAAAAAAATCTGCGCGCATCTGCTAAAATCCTTTTCAAATCTGCGTGAAAAAAAATCAAGCTTTCTTAACTCCCAAAATAACACCAGAATCCGCATCTTGAACAAAGCCAATCACTTCAAAACCTTGTGCATTATAATTTTTAGGAAGAGAAATTGTCGTCGTTCCTTTCTTGCCTTTATTCAAATTAACCGACTGCAATTGACGTACAATTTGATAATGCGATAAAACCCGATTCGCATTCTCCCCTCTTCGAACATTACTTTTTGCTTCTTTCTGAACAATGGCAATCAGTAAACGGCTATTTTTTGAAGTACTTTCCACATGATACTGTACCGAAAGTATATTCGAGTTTTGAGAAGTTTCTAAACTTAAATTAGCCAAAGCAGGTTTCAATAGTGCCGATTTAATTCCATTTCGAAGGCTCGTTTCCTGAGAACCGATATAATCTGATTTTCCGTTAATGATAACCTGAGGCGTATAAATTGGTTCTTTTCCCATAAACTGAGCGTAATCGTATTGTCTTTTGGTAAAATCGGCATTACTGAAAATATCTTTCCAGCCCTGTTTATCCCAATAATCTACATGATAAGCCAAAACAAAAACATTTTTATCACGGTATTCGTTCTGAATTTTGCCTAACAATTCGTCTGCAGGCGGACAACTCGAACAGCCTTCTGAAGTATATAATTCTAAAAGTGCAAAATCTTTTTTATCTGCGTTCTGACTGAAAACGCCATTTCCAACCAAAAGAAACAACATTAAAAAGCTAGTTAATAATTTTATTTTTTTCATGATTTCTATTTTCTCTCCTGCAAGGTTTTCCAAACCTTGTAGGTATGTTTTTTTAAGATTTTAACCTATAATTAAACCTACAAGGTTTGGAAAACCTTGCAGGTTAAGCAACTTAGAAATTAAAGAATATTAATCTCAACATTTATATTTCCTCTTGTCGCTTTAGAATACGGACAAGTTTGATGCGCCTGAGAAGCCAGTTTTTCCGCTGTTTCCAAATCCAAACCCGGAAGACTGATATTTAAGCGTGCTTGAAGAAAATATTCACCTTCTTCAACACATAAATCTACTTCGGCATCTACAGCGGTTTCAGCCGGAAGTCTCACGCCTAATTTCGAAGCTGCAATTCCCAACGCCCCAATAAAACAAGCCGACCATCCCGCAGCAAACAACTGCTCCGGATTTGTCCCCGGACGCGAAGATCCCGGCGAACTTAATTTAATATTCAATTGCTCATCCGAACTTTGAGAAGCTCCTTCTCTGCCGCCTGTTGTATGTGTTTTTCCTGTGTATAAAACTTTTGTACTCATGTTTTCAAATTTTAAATTGTTGATTTTTAATTATTTTAATTGTTATTGAATTTTGACATTGTAATTGCCATTCAATTTTGGAATTTGGGATTTAAAAAATTGGAATTTATTTAGATACATCTATTATCGCCTGAGCAAATGATTTCGGATCTTCCTGTGGCACGTTATGTCCGATTCCTTTTAAAACTCGGTGTTCATATTTTTCTTTGAACTTATCTGCGTATGCTTTTCCATCCGCGAAAGCGCCATCAAAATCGCTTCCAATTGTAATCGTTGGCACTTTAATAACAGGTCTTACAGCAAGACGTTTTTCCAGATTATCATATTTTGTTTCACCCGCTTCGAGAGATTGTCTCCATCTGTAATTGTGAATTACGATGTCCACATGATCTGGATTATCAAAAGACTGCGCCGTTTGATCATAAGTGGCTTTATCGAAATTCCATAACGGAGAAGCGATTTTCCAGATTAGTTTATTGAAATCGTAAGTGTTTTGAGTATAACCTTCTTTTCCTCTTTCGGTTGCGAAATAATACTGATACCACCAGCCCAATTCAGCCGTTGGCGAAAGCGGTTTTAAGTTCGCTTCCAAATTCACTATGATATAACCGCTTACCGAAACCAAACCTTTTACACGTTCTGGCCAAAGCGCCGATACTGCAACAGCCGTTCTCGCTCCCCAATCGAATCCGCCAATCACGGCTTTATCGATTTTCAGCGCATCCATAAAAGCGATAATATCACTCGCCAAAGCTGCCTGCTGACCGTTTCTAAAAGTATCTTTCGATAAAAAAGTCGTTGTCCCGAATCCGCGTAAATAAGGCGTAAAAACGTGATAGCCTTTTGCAACCAAAATCGGAACCACTTCATTGTAGCTGTGAATATCATAAGGCCAGCCGTGAAGCAAGATCACAGGAGTTCCATTTGATGGCCCTGCTTCGGTATAGCCAACGTTTAATAATCCGGCATTGATTTGTTTTAAAGTTCCAAGCGAACTATTTACTTCAATTGTTTTTTGTTGTGAAGTCTGTGCATTAGTAAATGAAGCATTCATAAAAAGAATAGCGATTAGAATATTGAATAGTGTTTTCATAATTATTTTTTGTGAGATGTTAATTATTAGATGTGTTTGTAACGCAGAGGACGCTAAGGGTTTTCGCAAAGTGCGCTAAGCTTTTTTATTAAAAGAGAGGACTAAGAACTCAAAGCTTTGTGTTGATTAATGCTGTTTTGATCTCGCAAAGGAGCTAAGTCGCAAAGTTTTAAAGACAAAGCTTCGTGAACTTAATGTCCTTGACATTTATCTCAAACAAAACTTAGTGTCCTCCGCGAAAATCCTTTGTGTGCTTTGCGATAAAAAATCAGCACAAAGCTTTGCGACCTTAATGTTCTTAACATTTACCTCAAAAAACTTAGCGTACTTTGCGAAAAACCTTTGTGTGCTTTGCGGTAAAAAATTAACATAAAGTTTTTTTAGTTTTTCATTACAAGTATCGGTTTTCCCTTTTCTACGATATAAGTCGCCAGTTCCGAAGCCTTAACATTCGTATTATTTTTAGCCGAATGCACCACGCCTGCCGGAATAAAAAGTACTTCTCCCGCTTTTAAGGTTACCGGCTCTTTACCTTCAATTTGATATTCCAGCGAACCTTCCACGACATAAATAATTTCTTCGCCGTGATGATAGTGTTTCCCGAAAGCCGAATGCTCGTCAAAATCGATTCGTGCCTGAACCATTTCGCGTCCCGGAACACTTAGATCATGTTTTTGCAAATCAATACGTTTAACACCTGTCTGTGCCGCAATCTGATTTGGAACCAAAAAGGCAATGATTCCCAAAACGATAATCGCGATTATAACCCAAGTTTTTTGTTTTTTCTTTTCCATAATTTCTAGTTTTAAATAGTTGTTTTCTGTTAATTTCTTCGTCAAAAGTATTTCGATAACCCTTCTTACGAAATCAGAAAATAGCCGAAACGGACAGATTAATGGGGGAAGTGGACAGGGCTTTTGGTGTAGATTTTAATGAGGAGCTATTTCCCGCTATCCGCTATATCTTTTATGTCTCGTTAAAAAACGAGACACAAAAGGATGCCGCTACTATAGGGGCTAGGGCACTCATTTTCAAAAGGATTTTTTCGGGAAATTATTATTTAGGAATTGTATTACTTTTTATCTTATTAAAAGCAACTTGTTTTTTAATATATTTGCGCTTCCTAAATTACAGATATATGATACTTAAAAAACTTCTTGCCCATGTGGTATGGTGGCGGCATTGGAAACAACCGTAACGCTTCTGTAAGCGTAGGACACCTAAGCTACGTGGGTTTTATATTTCCTAAATTACAGAGTTATGAGTACCAAAACCCTTTCAAAAGAAGCCGAAATTAGGCTGATGAATTTCTTCAACGACAGAATTGCCCCAGACGATATGGCAAAAGCCATAAGAATGGTCAATTTCAATCTCGCATTAAATGTCATGAACGATCAAAACTTCGCTCCCGAAAAAACACTGCGAGACAGTTTTATCTGGCTGAATGAATTAGCCGAAACTTTAAATCCTTATTTGGATTTGGAGTAAAAGGTTTAGTCTTTTTTGAAAAAAATTAAAACCCTTGGTCTTTTTGGAGATTGAGGGTTTTGTTTTTTTGTTTAGTTTTAGAAAATACCGTACAAATACTTATTGTTTAGAGTACTAATTATTATTACTCTTGTTAAAAAAATACATAATTACGGTAAACCGTAATTAAATAATAGAAAATCGTTTTAATATTACACAATGATATTCTGATGTCTTTTTAAAATCAATAAACTATAGATTCTAAATAATAAAATATGGCAATTTCAGGTGCGGATTTCGAAAAATTGGTGGAGCCTTATTTCAGAACTTTATTTACCAAAATGGGCTTTTTAGTAATTCAAGTAAGAAGACAAGATTCTGGTACACAAAATGGTTTTGATATTAGTGTACTTTTCTTTGATGAAAATGAGAAAGAAAGAGAAATTTTCATAGAATGTAAATATTATACAACATCCCAATTAAACTGGTCAGAAATATTTAATAAACAACTTCAACTTGAAGCTTCCAATCAAACTGCGACAGCTTTTATCCTATTATCTCCATTAAGAAATCTTAGCAACATAGATCATGATTTGCAAGCTAAGGCTATTAAACTTTTTAAATTCCCTGTAGAGTTTTGGACGCCAGATAAACAAGTAGAAACTTTCTTTGCATTTGATGAAGAACTATATAAAAAGGTCTACGACAAACCTACCTTTGATTTAATATTGGATAAGGAAAAAGAACTTGAATCTTTAAAAATTAAAATCAATATGCTTTTGAATAAAAAAGATTCTTTAAAATATTTAGACACAATCAGAATTACTGATTCTCCTAATGAACCTTCAGAAGATATTGCTTTAAAAACAAATTTAGATGAAAAATTAAATTCAATAATATCTAAAGACGACACTATTAGAATTGAATACCACAAAACAAGGGCTAATTATAAAGTCTATCTAGAAAGTCTGCAAGATTTAAATACCGAATTAAGAAATAATCTTCTTTTATGGGAATCTGATTTACGTTTAAAAGCTGATAGATTAACTCGAAAATTCAAAATTGACCACACTTATACTGCTGAAAACTTTTTTTATGACTTTTTTGATGAGGCAGAAAAAGAAATGCTAACTTTTTGTAATGATTTTGAATTAAAAGGAGACAAACAAAAGTTATTAAATGGAGTTGTTTTTGAATTGGCAGCACAATGTCCTTTAGATTGGCGAAAAAATGGAAATAGTTAAACATTTAATAAATTCAATTACACAAAAAGGGCTTGAACCTAGTATAAATTTGGATAGACCAAATTATGTCCAACCCGAAGACAGAATTCAATTCAGAGCAATGAGATTAATTATTATCTTAGGAAAACTTAATACAGATAATGGCTTAAGTAAAGAAATAATTTCATGTGTGGATTTCTTACTTAGAAATGAACATTTTCAAACAAAGTTTATTTTAGAATATTATGCAGGGAAAAAAAACGTTTTAAATAAACTCAATACTATTGAAAAAACAAATCAAATTGAAATTGATTTTAATATTGTTCAATATAAAAGTGTTCCTTGGGATTTAAGATTTAACGACATGTTAATGTATTTATTTATACGAGACCTAATTGATTACAAAGTTGATAAAGACAATAAAAATACTAGAATCAAATTAAGTGATCAGGGAATTAAAAGTTTTAATTTATTAGAAAGTATATTCCCTTCAGAAGTTAATTTCTTATCATTATTTGGAAAAAGAATGGACACTAATAAAACTATAAAAATAATAACTGAGATTATACCTAACTCATATTGGAAACAAAATGCCGAAATTGATTATTAACAGATTAATTTATACCGTCGAAACCGAGAATGAAAAGTATGGTGCTGACGTTCCTTTTCATCCAGGACTTAATATTATTTTCGGACCTAATTCAGTGGGAAAAACCAGCATCGTTACTGGTATAATATATGGCCTTGGATCGGAAAAAGGATTAGGAATTTTTAAATCTGATCAAAATCCATTTAAACCTGAATTTTACAAATCAATAGAAGGAAAAACCGTAACAAAGTCTTATTTGATATTGGAAATATCAAATGGAATAAAAGAGTATTCAATTTTTAGATATATAAAAGGAGGAAAACTGATATAGTAGCGGTTAAAGAAGCAAAAGCGAAGGATTTTAATAAAAGTAACGATCATAAAAGGTATATAGTTAATGGGGAAGGTGTATTTTCTGAAAAAGGGTTTCAGAAATTTCTTTTTGATTTTTTAGAATTAAATATTGTCGAATTACCTACTTACGATCAAAAGTTCTCTAAACTATATTTCGAAAATATTCTCCCCCTTTTCTTCGTAGAACAAAGAGCTGGGTGGTCTCAAATACAAGCTAGGCAAGTTACCAGATATAATATCCGCGATATAAAAAAAGTTGTTTTCGAGTACATTATGGGGTTAGACAAATTTAATCTACATCTTATAGAGATAAAGAAGAAACAACTTGACGCAGAAATCAAAAAATTATCTGACGAACTAGAAAAAAAAGAAGAAAATCTATCAATTATTGCAAATGCAAACAAAATTGATGGAATTCTTATTGTTAATTCTAGCCCAATAGGTAAAACTAGTATTTACGATTACATAAAATACTTGCATAATAAATACAATACTGAAACTAAAACTATTAATTCAATCACTAGTCAAAATAAAAGTTATGAAGATAGTAACTCCCAATTAAGGGAAAATCTAAAAAGGCTTGACTATGAATTAAGAACTTTGAATAATCGGATAGAAAAAATATCTACAGAAATTCATGGGTATCAGAATTATCTAGAAAGAATTCAAAAAAACAAATATAAAAACAAGCAATTGAAAAAAATTCAAGAATTATCAATTGAATTAAATATTACCACTTGTCCAGTTTGTGAGAATCCTCTAAATCGTAATGTAGAAGATGAATGTCATTTATGTCATTCAGATACAAGAAAAAAAATATCTTCTCCAGAAGAGAATTTATCTTTTCTGGAAGATGAAGAAAATACTTTTAAGAAAGTAATAGCACAAAGAAATCTAGATCGAAAAAAAATAGAAGAACTAAGAAATAGGCAAAAAGATAAAATATTACTTTATGAGAAACAATTGGACCAACAAACTCAAACATATGCAGGAAAAGAATTTGCAATTTTAAGAGAGAAAATACTAGAAGTAGATTCAATTTTTAAAGAGTTTGAACGATATAAAAGAATTACTGAAAGATGGGAAAATTTAAATCCAACAAGAGAAGAATTAAATAAATTGAATACCCAACTTGAAAGAATAAAAGAAAAAATCAATAAATATGCTCAAACAAATAATGATTCTAAAATACTTAAAAGTATCAAAGACAATATTCACACTAATTTAAAAGCTTTAGGGATTTTTAAATCTAATCAAAATTTAATAAATGATATTAAAATTGACGAAAACGATAATTACTCTCCATATCTAGATAATTATGACATTTATAATATTTCTAGCTCCAGTGATAATATACGCATAATATTAAGTTATTATCTCTCTCTTTTACAGACATCATTAGAATACAAAACAAATACTAAAATAAAGTTTCCAAATATCCTCATTTTGGATGAACCAAAACAACAAAATTTAGATAATGATTCATTAATAAACTGTGTAGAAGAAATGGAAAAAATTCCATCAAATGAAGCGCAGATAATATTAACAACTTATAGTGAATTAAAAAGCGATCGAGATAAATTAGAAAAGTACATTAATTATGAAATGAAAAGTAAAACAGATTATCTTCTAAAGAAAATAAGTATCTAAAATATTCAGTTCATTTAAAATAAAAATAACTATGAATGATTATAAAGTTTTGAAAGTAACAGACCAAAACGATATTAACGATTTGGAAAAATTTTATTCTAATTTTTCTTATGCCGAACAAAAAGATTTAAAATTTGATTTTAAAAATGAATTATTTTTTAAAATTATTGACAATAAAAATGAAATTATTGGTATAGCTAGTGTATCAGATGAAGACTATACATATGATAATTTAAAAAGATTTATCAAACCTGAAATGCGAGGGAAGAAACTAGCAGATTTTCTATTAGATAAAATTATTGAAATTGCTAAAATAGAAAAAAAAATAAGGTTGACTGGTTATTATAAATCGTCTGAAGAAAAGGCAAAGGAATATTTTATAGAAAAAGGCTTTAAAGTAATTGATAAATCTTTGATAATAGACAACGTGGAATTTTCAAATGTCCTTTTAAAATTGAGTTCAATTAATAAGTAAAATAATATTGCTCTACAATAAAAGTTTAGTGAAACCTTTCAATCTTGTTTGCAAGCATCTCTTTCATAGCATTTTTTATTAAGAATATAAATTTTAGTACTTGATGATGCAAAAAAAGCGCAACTCCATTAGAGTTTGCGCTTTTTTATTTTACACTCCGCTTCCTCATTAAAAATCAATAATTATAAATTATTTTAATAACTACTAAAAATTATTAATTTGATTAATAAACACCTTCCCTATACCTTTGTCTCATCAAAATCAAAGAAATGATTTGAACATCTTAAAAAATAACTTTAAAAAACTAGCAATCATGAAATTTACAAGAAGAGCAAACGCAAACTGGAAAGGTACAGGAATGGAAGGAAAAGGAACCATTAGTACACAAAGCACGACTTTAGATAATGCACAATTGTCTTTTAAAACTCGTTTTGAACAAGGTGTTGGAACCAACCCTGAAGAATTAATCGCAGCTGCACATTCTGGCTGTTTTACCATGCAGTTAAGCTTTTTATTGTCTGAAGCTGGTTTTGTTCCAGAAGATTTAGACACAACGGCCAAAGTAACTTTTGAAGACGGAACTATCACTTTAATTGCTTTAGAACTTACAGGAAAAGTCCCTGGAATTTCTGAAGAAGATTTTCAGCAAACCGCTCAAAAAGCAAAAGAAATTTGTCCAATTTCTAAATTATTGAACACTGAGATTACTTTGGCTGTAACGTTAAACTAATTTCTAATAATAAAATTCCAACGTATTCTTGTCATTCCGAGGAACGAGGAATCACACACGCTAATCGACAAAGATTGGTGACATTCTGTACGGAGTTTCTTGTGTGATTTCTCCCTTCGGTCGAAATGACAAAACCGAGAAAAATCTAAAATCAACAATTTAAAATCTAAAATAAAATGAAAACACTATATAAAAGCTATTTAGCATTCGCAGCAATAATTTTTAGTTTATTACTTACATCAGTTCAGGTAAACGCGCAAAAAACAGCTCCAAAAATTAAAAACGTAGTATTGGTGCACGGCGCTTTTGCAGACGGTTCGGGATGGAAAGGTTTGTATCAGGTTTTAACTAAAAAAGGCTATAATGTAACGATCGTTCAGAATCCGTTGAGCTCTTTGGAAGATGATGTAAAGGCAACCAATTTGGCTTTGGACAAACAAGACGGACCAACAATTTTAGTGGGACATTCTTGGGGTGGAACTGTAATTACCGAAGCAGGAAATCACCCAAAAGTAGCGGCTTTGGTTTATGTAGCGGCTTTACAGCCTGATAATGGCGAAAATTCGGTTCAATGGTTGCAAACTGCGCCTCCAGCTCCTGAAAATGGTGTATTGAATCCAGACGATAAAGGAATCGCTTATTATGATAAAGCAAAATTCCACGCTGGTTTTGCAGGAGATTTAAGCAAAGAAGACGCTGACTTTATGTTTGCTTCACAAGGTGCTTTTTATGCTCAAGGTTTTTTAACGCCAATTACAAAAGCAGCCTGGAGAACTAAACCTTCGTACGGAATTGTAGCGACTGAAGATAAAAGTATTGTTCCGAGCATTCAGCACGCTATGTACAAGCGTTCGAACACTAAAATCACTGAAATTAAAGGAAGCCATGTGGTGTTTATTTCTCAGCCAGAGAAAGTGGCGAATGTGATTGTTGAAGCATCTAAAAATTAAATTCCAATATTTTAAATTCCAAATTCCAATCGATTGGGGAAATTCCAAAATAAAAAATTCCAAATTCCAAGCTATACAGTAATTGGAATTTGGAATTTTTTATTTTGGAATTTCTAACGATATTTACTAACCTCCTTAATAAAATAAGGCGAATCGTTCCAGCGGATTTTTCTATAACTGAAATCTTTTTTGAGCGATTCAGGAAGGCAGTTCCAAATGGCTTCATTCATTTTCTCGAGTAATAATTTCTTAGAGAAAGAATCAGAAACTACTAGGCTTATTTCTCTTACGGGAACGGGTTCTTTAAAAGGTTTAAAAAGTGCGCCCGATTCGTTTAAAGTAGAAAGCTTTGGAATAATCGCAAATCCTAAATGTGCTCGAACCAGATTTTTTAAGGTTTCTATAGAATTGATATCGTAGGTAAACTGCTCTTTTATTTTATCGGATGTTTTTAGTCCGCAGATATCGAGCAATTGTGCATTGTAGCAATATTCGTGATGCAGGAGCAATAATTCGGTTTTATCGCCGGGCTGCATTTCGTAAAATTCTTCATTCGCCATTGGATGCGTCTGATTTAAATAGGCTACAAACGGCTCTTTAAAAACAACATGCTCAATTAAATTTGGATTTCCTGTTGGGGTTGCCATAATCGCTACATCAATAGCTCCCGTTTCGAGATCTTTCATTAAATGTCCGGTATAACCTTCTTTAATAATAAAATGCACTTTTGGCGCCTCTTCTTTCATGGCCTGAATAAAAAGCGGAATCAAATAAGGCGATAAAGTCGAAATAATACCGAGCTTCAACTCTCCTTCCAACAGATTTTTTTCGTTGATTACAAAATCACGAATTTCATCGACTTCACGAAGAATCTTTTTGGCTTTATTGATAATCTCAATTCCTAAAACAGTTGGAGTTAACGGAACTTTGTTCCGATCAAAAATCTTGATTCCGATTTCTTCTTCCAGATTTTTCAATTGAATCGTAAGCCCGGGCTGAGTTACCATACAAACTTCGGCCGCTCTCGCAAAGTGGCGTTCTTCGTCTAAAGCTACTATATATTTTAACTGCTGAATGGTCATTCTTTTGAGGTGCTAAGGTACTAAGATGCTAAGGTACTAAGTTGTTGAGTTTTTATAGTGAAAACTTTGTCAAAGTTTGAAACTTTGACAATGGTCTCTCAAAAGCATAAATTATTTAGAATCAAAATAATTATCATCTTTTTCATAGAAAACTGAATCCATACTATCCAATTTATCGTACATTAACAAAACGGATTAAGAGAATGCTGTAAATTCAAATGGAGTAGTTTTTGGAGCATATTGAGTTTATCATTCTTGAATGAAGTTTTTTTTCAAAGTAAACTAATTTGAAACAAAAAAGCGATCACCTAACCGATCGCTTTTTCTTTTTGCTTAATTAAGAACTGATTTTAATTTATGCTAAAACCATCCCACCATCCATAATAACATCAGCTCCAGTCATAAACACTGCAGCTTCACTACTCAGGTAAGAAACCATTCTAGCCACATCTTCTGCTCTTCCCATTTGTTTGAGCGGGACTTTTTCTACTACAACATCCATGATGCCTTTTACGGTGGCTTCGTCTAACCCTACTTTGTTCATGACTTCAGTTTGTGTCGGCCCAGGGCTAACCGAATTGACACGAATCTTTCTTGGCGCTAATTCTAAAGCCGCCGATCTCATAAACGAATTCAAAGCCGTTTTACTCGCCGAATAAACCGAAGATCCCGGTCCTACCATACTCGCAGTATTCGAAGAAAGAAATACAACCGAAGCACCCTCTTTTAAAATCGGGATAAATTTACTTAAAGTGAAAAAAGCACCCTTTAGATTCACATTCATAATATTGTCGTACAATTCTTCTGTAGTTTGTTCAATTGTTCCTAAGCCCGCAATTCCTGCATTAACAAACAAAATATCGACAGAACCGAAATCGGTTTTTACTTTTTCTGCCAGTTTTTCGATATCCAAAATATTCGATTGGTCGGCTGTTATGGCCTTAACACCCAAATTTAAAGCTGCTTTTTCTATGGCGGCTTTTCTTCTTCCTGTAATAATTACTTTTGCACCTTGATCTTTCAATAGTTGCGCTGTGGCATATCCTATTCCACTGTTACCGCCTGTTATTACTGCCACTTTATTTTTTAAATTGTCCATTTTGTTTGTGTTTTAAATTGATAAGACAAAGGTAAATTCAAAATGGTATAACTTTGTAACCAGTATCATAGAGTATACCAGAAGTGCATTTTAACATTAAAAAGGCATCAAAAAATCATTTTTATGCAAAAGCTAGTTTTTTATGTTAAATATGGAGTTCGCATTTTTTATTTTTTTAGTTAAAATTCTTCGATTTATTCAGATTTACAACTCATTTTTCTTAATTTATTTTTAAAACTTCATTAAACGCCTGTTAAATCTTAATAAGAATTCATTGAAAATTCTGGAGAAAAAGGTATATTTGAGTAATACAGAAATTTATTATCGTGCAAGAGAAAACAAAATCACATAGTTTTATATTTCCAAAAACTCCTACTGGAGTCGACGGATTAGACGAGATTACGGAAGGAGGATTTCCGCAAGGACGACCAACCTTAATCTGCGGCGGCGCTGGATGCGGCAAAACATTATTATCGATGCAATTCCTTATTAAAGGGATCACAGAATATGACGAACCTGGAGTTTTCATGTCTTTTGAAGAACCTTCGGACGATCTTACGCTAAATGTTAAATCATTAGGCTTTGATTTGGAACAGCTTAAAAAAGATAAAAAATTGGTTGTAGATCATGTCCGTGTGGAAAGATCGGAAATTGAAGAAGCAGGCGAATATGATCTAGACGGCTTATTTATTCGCTTAGGACATGCCATAGATTCTATAAAAGCGACTCGTGTTGTATTGGATACCATCGAATCGCTGTTTGCTGGTTTGGATAATCAGGCTATTTTACGAGCAGAATTACGAAGATTATTTCATTGGCTGAAAACCAAAGGCGTAACTGCCGTTATTACAGGAGAACGAGGTGAAGCGACCTTAACGCGTCAAGGTTTGGAAGAATACGTTTCGGACTGTGTAATCGTTCTCGATCATCGTGTCATTGAACAGGTTTCGACCAGAAGACTTCGAATTGTAAAATACAGAGGTTCAACACATGGAACAAACGAATACCCGTTTTTAATTGATGAAGATGGTATTTCGGTACTTCCAATTACTTCTTTGAAATTGGACAATGAAGTTTCTTCAGATATTATTTCTACAGGTGTTCCCGGACTCAACGAAATGTTTCATGGCGGCGGTTTTTATCGCGGCAGCAACATTTTGGTTTCTGGAACTGCCGGAACGGCTAAAACAACAGTTGCCTGTTATTTTGCCAATGAACAATGCGAAAAGAACGAAAGAACGATTTATTTCGCTTTTGAAGAATCACCACATCAATTGGTACGCAACATGAGATCAATCGGAATTGATCTCGAAAAACACATCAAGAAAGGCATTTTGCAAATTCATTCTTCCCGTCCGTCATTAAATGGTTTGGAACTGCATTTGCTTACGCTTAGAAAATTAATCAAAGAGTTTGAGCCTACTACTGTTATCATTGATCCGATTAGTAATCTGATTTCGGTAGGAAGCGAACATGAAGTCCGTTCTATGCTTGTTCGATTAATTGATATGCTGAAAGCCCATAATATTACGGCCATGTTTACGTCTCTGAACAAACAGACGGATAATTTTAGACCAGATCTGGCAGAAGAATCGGTTTCATCGTTGGTCGATACCTGGATTACGGTTCGCGATATGGAAGGAATTGGCGAAAGAAACCGTGGTATTTTTATCATTAAAGCCCGCGGAATGGGACATTCTAACCAAGTAAGAGAATTTGTGATTACCAGTAACGGAATCGAATTACTAGATGTAGAATTGGGACCGCAGGGAATTTTAACGGGTGCCGCGAGACAGTCTTATCAATTCAAAAAAACCATGTCTGACATTAAGCTTCAAAACGAAATCAGCAGAAAAGACAGGGAAATTGAACGTAAACGCAAAGTTCTTGAAGCTAATATTGAAGCTTTAAGAAATGAATTTGAATCGGCAGAAGAAGAACTGAGTATCCTAAAAGCAACAGAAGAATTGCAGGAAAAACTGTCTTCTAAGAAAAAGTAAACAAAATGAAAAAAGAAATAGCCGAATGGCAATTATTGCTTTATATCGCAGGGCAAACGCCAAAATCGATCAAGGCGCTCGAAAACATAAAGAAATATGCCGAGGAACATTTAAAAGGAAAATACAGCATCGAGATTATCGATTTGCTGAAGAATCCGCAATTGGCAGAAGGCGATCAGATTTTGGCCGTACCTACTTTGGTGCGCAAATTTCCCGAGCCTATTCGTAAAATTATAGGTGACCTTTCTAATGAAGAAAGAGTGCTTGTAGGTCTTAACATTAAACCTATAAAATCTTAAATCATGGAAGATTCATCTGATGGCACAAGTACAACCAAACATAAGTTTAAACTTTTTGTTTCCGGTATGTCTGTTAAATCAGGACATGCAATCGAAAACTTACGCAAAATCTGCGATACCTATCTTAAAAACAATTATGAATTAGAGATTGTCGATATCGGTCGTGATAAAGAACAAGCTGTAATTCATCAAATTGTAGCCATTCCGACATTGATAAAAACACAGCCAGAACCCAAAAGGATTATTCTCGGCGATTTATCAGACAAAGAAAAAGTATTATACATACTTAATTTAAGCCAGTAATTTGAAGGAGAATAAAAAAGATATAGCCGATTTATTAGCAGAAATTGAATCATTAAAGGAAGAACTTTATGAATCAAACAGCATTGTTAATGCCATAAAACAAGGAGATGTAGATGCGCTTGTGGTAAGCAGTAACGGAGTTCCCGAGATTTATTCTCTGGAAACTGCCGATTACACCTATCGTCTTCTTATTGAAAAATTTGGACAGGGCGCATTAAGCATTACCAGAAAAGGACTTATATTATATTGCAATGAATATTTTTCGAAATTAGTCGGTATTCCGTCAGAAAAAATAATAGGGAATTACCTAAATGAATATTTTGTGAATCCTGAGCAGTTTGTTTCGTTAATTGAAGCATTACGATACGGTATCACAACGCATGAAATTCTTTTTAAATCGGAGAACGAAAAACAGACTTTTCCAGCTTATATTGCCTTAACTGACCTTGAACCTGCTGTAGAAGCGATTGGAATTGTAATTACCGATTTGACGGAGAAGAAAAAGCACGAAGAAGCTTTATTCCGCCATCAGAAAGAATTAGAACAAAAAATAAACGAACTCAACAAAACCAATCGAAATCTTGAAGAGTTTATTCATGTGATCTCGCACGATTTGAAAGAACCGTTGCGGAAAATCGTCATGAATACCAGCAGAATTGATGGAAGTTATTTTAAAGAAGCCGATGCAAAAGCCATTAACGTGATGAAATTATCGGCCTTGCGTTTGAATTCGCTTGTCGATGATTTGGTTCAATATTCGTCCCATACGGCACAGGAAGAACGCACTGAAATAAATCTGGAAACTATAATTGCTCAGGTTATTGAGGATTTTGAAGTTGTAATAGCAGATAAAAAAGCACATATCAAAACTGGAAAACTACCCATAATCAAAGCTTCCAGAGTACAGATGAGACAGCTTTTTTCGAATCTTATTTCAAATGCGATCAAATACAGCAAAGCCAATATTGCTCCCATAATAGAAATTTTGCAGGAAGAAAATTTAGATGCTGAAATACCAAATCAAAATGCTAGATTTGTAAAAGTGCAGATTAAAGACAATGGTATTGGAATGGAAGAAAACCACTTGCTTAAAATCTTTATCATTTTTCAGCGTCTGCATGCCCGAAATGAATATTCAGGAAACGGTATTGGTCTCGCGATCTGTAAAAAGATAATGGAAAACCATTCTGGTAACATAACCGTTGAAAGCACATTGAACGAGGGCACAACATTTAATCTTTACTTCCCAATCGTATAAAATGCCACAAAAATACAACTTACATATCATAATTGCCGAAGATGACATGGACGACGCCGATGTTATCACAGAAACTTTTACCAATAATCCCAATTTTAGCAAAGTCAGCCTTGTTGCCAATGGCGAAGAACTGCTGAATTATCTCAAAAATCCTTCTAACGAAAATCCCGACGTGATTCTTACTGATATCAATATGCCTATTATTGATGGTATCGAAGCTTTACAGCAGATTTTGAATACTAACGAATTAAAAAACATTCCGTGTTTTGTGTATTCAACGAGCATTAATCCATCTTATAAAGAAAAATGTGATGATCTGGGTGTAAAAGCGTATCTGATTAAACCATATTCTTTTGAAGCTTTCGCTGAAATTCCGAAAACTATTTTAAGTATTATTGAAGCGTAAATTTGTTTCAAGTCCTGAAATAACTTTTCTCTCATTATTTTAAAATTATGGTATAACTTTGTAATCAGAATATTTTAAATTAATGCTGTTTTGTTATGGAAAGAAATCAGAAAGAAGAAGTACAGGCGCTTCAGGACACTTTACATGTTTTAGGCGGTAAATGGCGATTACCGATTATCAACTCCATTTGCAACGGAAATAATCGTTTCAGGGAAATTGAACGTAGTATTCCCGGAATTACAACGCGCATGCTTTCGAGAGAATTGAAAGAAATGGAACTCAATATGCTCATTAAAAGAACCGAAGACCGCGATGCTGAAGTTCAGGTTAAATACGAATCAACACCATATTGTAAATCTTTTGCTCATGTAATCGAAGAAATGATAAAATGGGGAAAATCGCATCGTGAAGAAATAATTCGAAACTCTTAAAATATTCTCCCGCAGATTTTGCAGATTTCGCAAATTATACAAGTCAAAAAAAAACTGCTTGATCAGCTGAATCTGCGGGAGAAATACGCATAGCCTAAATAAAAAAATTAGTACCGAAATTAAATCATCCAGAGCTCTTAAAAGCACAACAACATTTTGACTAAAGAATAATAAAAGCATAATGTAAAAAACTTAAAAAGTGCTTAAAAATGTAGTTTTTTATGATTTTTAGCTATAAAAGCCCTATCTTACAGAAAAGACAAAAGCCGATTCTGTTGGCCCTATCGGCATTATTGCTATCAATTTTAAAAACTACAAAAAATGAAACAATTATTACAGTGGACCATCATTATCCCGATCCTCTCGTGGGCTCTCCTATTTAGCGGGCTGATAAAAGACAGCAGTATTTTTCAAATTGCTGCGAGTATATTGCTTATTCTTAGTGTAATGTCAGCCGTTCATCATTCAGAAATCATCGCAGAACGCGTGGGAGAACCTTACGGAACCATAATTTTGGCTATTTCTATTACTGTAATTGAAGTTTCTATAATTGTCTCTTTAATGCTTTCTGAAGGATCAGAAGCCGCTTCTTTAGCTAGAGATACCGTTTATGCCGCTACTATGCTGATTTTAAATGGTATTATCGGATTGTGTCTTCTTATTGGAAGCATTAAACATTACGAACAGAATTTCTCCACTTCCTCAGTAACTATTGGTTTGGTTTCATTGATTTCTATTATTGTCTTTACTTTAGTGTTTCCTACATTTACCGAAAGTGTCCATGGCTCTTATTATTCAACACCTCAATTAATCTTTGCTTCTATTGCCTGTCTGGTTATTTACGGCTCTTTTTTATTCGCACAGACAAAAGGCTACCGTCAATATTTTCTAACGAACGGAACAAATGAAGATGAATCGAAAACACATCCAATCGAAATCAATAATAAAACATTTTATACCAGTCTTGTTTTTCTTTTAGTCAGTTTAGGAATTGTAGTTTTGTTAGCCAAAACGCTCTCGCCTACAATTGAAACTATTATTATAGGCTATAATCTTCCAAAATCATTAGTTGGTGTTATTATCGCGATTATCATTTTATTACCCGAAGCGATTGCAGCTATTATTGCAGCCAGAAAAAATAGATTGCAGACGAGTTTAAACTTAGCTTTAGGTTCTGCCCTAGCCAGTATCGGATTAACAATTCCGAGTGTCGCTGCAGTTTGTATTATTATGGGAATGCCGATTGTTTTAGGACTCGATATTAAATCGATTGTGCTTTTGGCTTTGTCTGTTTTTACGGTAATGCTTTCTCTCAGTAAAGGAAAATCGAATATTGTTTATGGTGTTGTGCTTTTAGTGAATTTGTTTGCTTTTATGTTTTTGATGATTTATCCTTGATTCTTTTTTAAACACATAGAAACATAGATTTTTTTTACCTGTAATAAAGAGTAAGGAACAAATCTAGATTTGAACACATAGATAAAGGGTATAAGCTTAATCTTTTCCCACTCCCGATAGCTATCAGGATAAAAGGATTAAAAAGATTCTTTTAAAACTGTGTATTTTTTTTGCCACAAATTGCACCAATTTTCCCGAATTATAATTTGTGGAAATTCATGAAATTCGTGGCTAAACCTTTTAAACACATAGAAACATAGAATTTATCTTCTGTTTATATAAAAACAGAATGCAGAAAGAAACTAGTTTCTAACACATAGCTTTGTGTTTACGAGGCCAACTTTGACAAAGTTTAACATGATAAACCTATCTTTATTTAAACAAATAAAATGCCCTTACATTTTTTTTTAAGCAAGCTTCTAATTCTTTAGAAAAATTCATATCCTACTTTTAAAATTAATCTCCCACAGATTTTGCAGATTCTACAGATCAAAAATCTGCTTTATCAGCTGAATCTGCGAGAAAAATATATGGCGTTATAAAACTTTGTCAAAGTTTGAAACTTTGACAAAGTTTAAGGCAATTGAGATAAACACATATAGCTACGTTATTTATTGAAAAATGAAATGCCTTTTTAAGCGTTCCAAAAAACTATGTCTCTATGTGTTTAAAAAATTAGTATACCATTTTTTAATTACAACGATATAGTTCAAAAACAGTCTTATAAGTGTATTTTTGACACCTATAAAAGTATCACAATAAAGACCAAAAGTGAACGATTTTACCCCTTATTTTTCAGCATTTTTCTCTAACTTAGCGCTCTACATTTTGAAATGTAAGATTAAAATAAACTTTGTTTTGCTGCAAAACATTGAATGAAAAAGAATTACCATACTTTCTCTTACTTTTTTGCTGCTAAAACATTTCTTCTAATAATTTAGTTAATTGAAAACTATGAGCAAATTTGATTTTGGAATTGTAGGACTCGGTGTAATGGGCCGTAACTTACTTTTAAATATCGCCAGCCATAACTTTGCGGCTGCAGGTTTAGACTTAGACACAGAAAAAGTCAACTCTCTTCAACAAGAAGCCGATGCCAACCACACTATTGAAGCTACTACAGATGTAAAACATTTTGTAGAGCTTATTCAGCAGCCAAGAGCAATTATGTTATTGGTTCCTGCGGGAAAACCAGTTGACAGCGCCATTGCAAGCTTACTGCCTCACTTGGATAAAGGAGACATTATAATTGACGGTGGAAATACTTTTTTTACAGATACAGACAGAAGATTCTTAGAATTGTCTGAAAAAGGAATCCACTTCTTTGGAATGGGAATTTCAGGTGGTGAAAAAGGAGCTCGTTTCGGCCCTGCTATGATGCCGGGAGGTGATCAAAAAGCATATGAAAGACTGCGTCCAATTTTTGAAGCAATTGCAGCAAAAGTTGAAGGTGAGCCTTGTGTAGAATATCTAGGAAACGGTTCTGCTGGAAACTATGTAAAAATGGTTCATAACGGAATCGAATACGGAATCATGCAGTTGATTTCTGAAATTTATGACTTAATGAAAAGAGGTTATAACTTAGATGATACTACGATTCAGAAAACTTTTGAAGAATGGAACCAAACGGATGATTTAAGATCGTATTTGATTGAAATCACTGGAAAAATCTTAAAACAACAAGACGAAGACGGAAGCCTTCTAATTAATAAGATTTCGGATTGGGCAAAATCAAAAGGAACAGGAAAATGGACTTCGCAAAATGCAATGGACTTACAAGTTCCAGTTCCAACTATCGACGCAGCGGTTAACATGCGCGATATGTCTAAAACCAAACCAGAAAGAATTGAAGCAGCTCAAAAATTAGTTTGGAATGCCAATACAGCTGACGTAAATGCAAGCGAAGCAATTGCAGCTTTAAAATCGGCTTTATATTTTTCTATTGTGGTTACTTATGCACAAGGATTAGCACAGCTTCATGCGGCTTCTAAAGAATACAACTACGGATTAAATCTGGAAACTGTTGCTAAAATCTGGCGTGGTGGCTGTATCATTCGTGCAACAATCTTAGAAGATTTCAGAAAAGCATATGTAGCAAAATCAGATTTACCAAACTTATTATTGGATAATGGAATTGCTTCAAAATTAACCCAAAACCAAGCCGGAATGCGTGCTGTAATTCAGTTTGCAGTTCAAAAAGGACTTCCAGTTTCAGGATTAATGAATTCACTTTCTTATTTTGATGCTTACAGATCTGCTAATCTGCCAACAAATTTAATTCAGGCTCAACGTGATTTCTTTGGTGCACATACGTACGAACGTATCGACAAAGAAGGTGTTTTCCACACCCAATGGGCTGAATAAGCAAACAGAAAAAAACAACACAACCACACACAATGACTAAAAATAAAAATATAAATCCAACGATTATTGTAATCTTTGGAGGAACCGGAGACCTAGCAAAAAGAAAGCTCTTTCCCGCATTTCAAAATCTGTACCTTGACGGACGCATGTCTGAAAAGTTTCAGATTATTGCATTGGGTAGAGCTCAAAAAAGCGATGAGGAATTTCGCAGTTATGTTTTAGAAAACCTAAATACTTTTTCTAGAAAAAAAGGTCTTTCGGACGCAGAAACTGAAAAGTTCCTTAATCACATCACTTATCATAGTTTAGATATTGATAAAGAAGAATCCTATATCGGTTTAAACGAAAAAATCAATAATCTGGATGCTTCTTTTGGAGAACGTGCCAATCGTCTTTTCTATCTTTCGATTACGCCTTCTTTTATCTCCACTATTTCGAGCAATATCAAAAAAATCGGCCTTGCAGCGAATGCAAAACAAGACCGAATTATTATTGAAAAACCATTTGGT
Organism: Flavobacterium panacagri; assembly: GCF_030378165.1. Taxonomy (NCBI): domain Bacteria; kingdom Pseudomonadati; phylum Bacteroidota; class Flavobacteriia; order Flavobacteriales; family Flavobacteriaceae; genus Flavobacterium; species Flavobacterium panacagri. The sequence goes on along the minus strand of NZ_CP119766.1, from coordinate 3,618,564 downwards.
TACGATAAAACTTCTGCAATTGAATTGAATGAAATGCTTTCGCAGACTTTCAAAGAAGAGCAGATTTATAGAATCGATCATTATTTAGGAAAAGAAACGGTTCAGAATATTTTGGCTTTCCGTTTTGGAAATTCAATGTTTGAACCTTTATGGAGTCGTAATTTTATTGATTTTGTTCAGATTACTGTAGCAGAAGAAGTCGGCGTTGAAGAACGAGGCGGTTTCTACGAAGGTGTCGGTGCTTTAAAAGATATGATTCAGAACCATTTGTTCCAGATTTTATGTATGACGGCTATGGAAGCGCCTGCTTCGTTGGCAGCAGACGACATTAGAAATCGTAAAGCAGATGTTTTAAAATCGATTCGCCGTATCAAACCTGAAGAAGTTGATCATTATATTGTGAGAGGTCAATATGATGCTGGAGAAATCAATGGAAAACCAGTTCCGGGTTATCGTGAAGATAAAGGAATTGCACCAGATTCTAATACAGAAACGTATGTGGCCATGAAAATCTATTTGGACAACTGGAGATGGCAGGGAATTCCGTTCTATCTGCGTTCTGGAAAAAGAATGGAAGAAAAACAATCTTCTATTATTATCCAGTTTAAACCAGTGCCGCATTCTGCTTTTTCTTACGGAAAAGGCGGCATGACTCCAAACAGACTGATTATCAATATTCAACCTGCAATGGATATTAAGCTGCAGTTTATGACTAAAAAACCAGGTTTATCCATGTCTTTAAGACCGGCAGAAATGGTATTTGATTATTTTGCCTGCTCTACCATGTCGCCAGAAGCTTATGAAACTTTATTGGCAGATGCTTTAGCAGGAGATCCTACTCTATTTATGCGTTGGGATCAGGTAGAAGAAGCTTGGGACGCAATCGACACGATTCAGCAGGTATGGAAAACGACTGCTCCAACCAATTTCCCAAATTACAAAGCTGGAAGCTGGGGACCAGAAGAAGCCGATGAATTATTGGCACGCCAAGGACACAAATGGATTCCGAACACACAAAACGTTAAAAAAGAAGAAGAAGTTTTAGATGGTACAGATATACAATAACACAGACGAAATTAATACTGAAGCGGCAAATCTTTTTGTAGAATCGGCCCAAAAAGCTATTGCTGCAAAAGGCAAATTTACAGCTGTTCTTACAGGAGGTTCTTCTCCTGCAGGAATCTATAAATTATTAGCTTCTGATGCTTACAAAAATAAAATCGACTGGAGCAAGGTTTTTATCTTTTGGGGAGACGAAAGATGGGTGCCGCTTAATGATGATTTGAGCAATGCTAAGATGTCTTATTCGACTTTATTAAGCCACGTTCCTATTCCGCAGGAAAACATTTTTGAAATGTATAAAGATGGTGTTACACCAGAAAATTATGCAGCTGAATACGAAAAGTCTATCAGAACTGTTTTAGGTGAAGAAGGAAAATTTGACCTGATTTTATTAGGAATGGGAGACGACGGACATACAGCTTCTCTTTTCCCAGGCGAAGCGGTTTTGCAAGAGCAGACCAAATGGGTTGATGCTTATTACTTAGCTCCTCAGAAAATGTATCGTATTACGCTTACAGCTCCATTAATCAACAAAGCTGAAAAGATTGTAGTAGTAGCTTTTGGAGAAAAGAAAATTCACGCCTTGAAAGAAGTTACAACTGGCGAATACAATCCAACTTTATATCCAATGCAATTGATTAAGCCCATTTCTGGTGAATTATTGTTTTTGGTAGATAAAGTGGCTGCTGGAACAAACTAAGAATTTATTTTCGAAAAATATCAATAAGGTCTATACTTTTCAGCATAGACCTTGTTTTTTTATTTTCTCCCGCAGATTTAGCAGATTCAGCGGATTTTTTTTATTTAATCTCCAAAATCTGCTAAATCTGCGGGAGAAAACATTTAAACAAACACAAAACACTGAAAAACAATTATTTACAAAATATATTCTTTTTTTCCTTAATTTTGTTTTAATGTACTCCTATTCAATATCTTAGATTATACACCTCCATTTTTATTCTTCAAGGCTTTTATACTGATTATATAATTTCAAATCCATTTTGCAATGAAATATAATTACTCCCTAATGGCTGTTTTTCTTCTTTTGACTTGTTGTAAAGATAAAAACACTGAACCCAAATCAGTTGATAAAGTAAATGCTGTAAAAAGCTGTTTTGTGCCCCAAACCAATGATAAAGATTGGTATACACAGAACAAAAAAGCACCTAAATTTGAAGGTTTGGATGGTGTGGCTTTTAAAATTTCCACCAATAATCCGGAAGCTCAGGAATATTTCAATCAGGGATTAATGCTGGCGTACGGATTTAATCATGCCGAGGCCGCACGGTCTTTTTATGAAGCCACACGAATCGATCCGAATTGCGCTATGGCCTATTGGGGTTTTGCATATGTTTTAGGCCCAAATTATAATGGCGGAATGGAAGAAGATAATTTTCAAAGAGCTTATGATGCTGTGCAAAAAGCCAAAAACCTTTCTGCTAAATGTACTCCTCAAGAGATTGCCTTAATAAATGCACTGACTACTCGATACGCTGCAAAACCTCCAGCTGACAGAAAACCTTTGGATATCGCTTACGCGGAAGCCATGAGAAAAGTTTATGCTGATTTTTTTTCTTATCCTGATATCGGAGCACTTTATGCCGAATCTTTAATGAATCTGCATCCCTGGGATTTATATGAAAAAAATACCGAAATCCCTAAAAAATGGACTCCGGAGATACTTCTGGTTTTAAACGAATTGATTAAAAAGAATCCGAAACATCCCGGAGCACATCATTTTTTAGTGCATGCTTTAGAAGCTTCTTCGCATCCTGAAAAAGCGATTCAAAGTGCCAAATTGCTGGAAACTTTAGTTCCTGGATCTGGGCATTTGATACATATGCCTTCTCATATTTACATTCGTACCGGAGATTATCATGATGGAACTCTTTCAAACATTGAAGCCATTAGAATTGACAGTCTTTATACAACTGCCTGTCATGCACAAGGCGCTTATCCTCTTGCCTATTATCCGCATAATTATCATTTTTTAACGGCAACCGCGGCTTTAGAAGGACATTCAAAATTGGCTTGGGAATCGGCATTGAAGCTGCAGGAACATATTTCTCCAAAAATCATGCGTGAGGCTGGCTGGGGCACTTTACAGCATTATTACAGTATTCCGTATTATATAGCCGTAAAATTCTCCATGTGGGACAAGATTATGGGACTTCCAGAGCCTAAAGACGATATCGTTTATCCAAAAGCAATCTGGCATTATGCAAAAGGAATGGCGTATCTTGGAAAAAATGATGTCGTTAATGCCGAAAAACAACTCAATGCTCTCCACTCTTTAGCGAAAGATAAAACTTTGAAAGAGATTACTATTTGGAATATCAATACAACTTATGATCTTGTTGAGATTGCGTTTAATGTACTTTCGGGCGCAATTGAAGCCAAAAAGAATAATTTAGACCAATCTATTTCATTTTTATATAAAGCTGTAGCAATTGAAGGTCATTTAAACTATAACGAACCACCAGATTGGTTTTTCTCTGTTAGACATTATCTAGGAGCTGTTTTATTAAAAGCTGGAAAATATGCCGAAGCTGAAAAAATATACAAACAAGATTTAAAAACACTACCTAAAAACGGCTTTTCCTTAATCGGGCTTTATAATGCTTTAACACTGCAGAAAAAAGAAAAGGAAGCTTTAAAAATTAAAACCTCCTTTGATAATTCGTGGAAATTTGCTGATTTACAGATTGCGTCTTCTTCCAGTATTGTGGATTAAAATCAATACCCAATACAAAAAACAGTTTCTCCTTTATTTACAGGCGGAGTACCAATTTTATACAAAACAACACCAGTTGCTGGAGCTTTAATTTCTGTTAGAAGCTGACCAAATTCATCTGAAATATATCCGATTTTATCCCCTTTTTTAATGTAATCGCCACTTTTCAGACTGCTGTGGAAAATTCCGTTATACTCTGATTTTACATATTCCTGATTGTTCAAATAAACAGCTGAGGGATTTTTTACGGGAGCTTTTTCACTTGAATAAATCTCCATATAATGCAGCATATTGTAAACGGCATTTTTTATCAAATTAACCGACTTTGCCTGAACATTTCCCAATTTTCCTGCTTCGATACTTAAAGCGGTTTTTCCGTCCTGAGAAGCCTGTTTAAAAGCATATTTTGCAGGTTCTGTTTTGGTAATGGTATAAGGATACGAAACAATATGATTGATTCCCGAAATCTCCGAAAGCTTACTACTCAAAAGTGTTTTCTTTTCTTCTGATGTGTTGTTGTAATAACAGACAAAGGGCAATAAATCTTCATTGGCATCGCCTCCGTGTATATCTAGAAAAACATCTGAAAACGGAATAATCTGCTTCGTTATATAATTCGCAATCTGCTCCGTAATAGTTCCCGAATCTGAACCTGGAAAAGCATTATTTAGATTTTTTCCGTCAAGCGGATTTACAAATGGTGTTCTTTTGTAAAATGAAGCTACATTCGCAATTGGAATCACAATTAGAGTTCCTTTTAATTTCTTAGCATCAATTTCTTTAATTAATTCCTGAACGGCTGTTATTGGTGGATATTCGTAACCATGAATTCCTGCAACAATGGTAAAAACTGGCCCTTTGTCTTTTCCTGAAATAATAGTTAATGGAATATAATTGTAAGGCGGATCGGTTTTGAGGTAAACTAATGTATCGGTTCGTTTGCCTGTATTTTCTTTTAGTATTTTGTCTAGATTTTGACTGAAACTAATTATGGGCATAATCAGCAGTAATGGTATTGCAAAAAGCTTTAAGTTATTCACGTTTTATTCTATTTTGATAGGAAAAACAAGGAGTTTCTATCATTTGTTTTTAAAACGCAAAGATAAAGAAGTTTACTGTTTTCGTTTCATCTTTAAATTATGATCATAAAATTAATTCTCCACTAATTCAATATCCATAGTTTTGATTAAACCATCTTCAAAAGTATAAACATGTTTTACCAATCCGTCAAATATTAAACTGCCTTGCAGGTCTTTTACATTTTGCTGTACCAGAACTTCCAGACTTCCGTTGTCTCTTTCTACAAAACCTATAGGTTCTACTTTCGGATTAATTTCAGCCCATTGTCTTGTCCAATATTCCCTGATTTCTTCGTGTCCGCTAATGTACCCGCCTTCCCAAGCTTTTGACCATTGAACATCTTCCTGCATGGTAGACAAACAGTTATCGATATTCCTTTCGTTGAAAGCGTTATATGCCCTTCTAATTACTTCTTTATGCTGATTTAACATGATTTTATTCTTTACGTTTTTCTATCTAACTAAAGTAGAAATATTTCTTATCAAAATAATATAGTGTTGAAAAAATTAGAGTTATAAAATTGGTTATCAATTTGAGCGGGTTATTGATAAAACCAAGCATACAAAAGGAGTTTAACTATTTTATTTTCCCTATCTTTTTAATATAAACAACTGGTTCTGTATCAAATAAAAATTCATCTATAGGTTTTCGTTCTTCCCATACTTCTTCTATTTCACTTTCTTCTACTTCATAAACAGGATCATAGCCATGACGCTCATAATCTTTAAAATGAATCTGTGCTTCTGCTAAAGGTCTAATTACATAAATTCCCTTATCTAATATACTCTCAACGAAAAACTTAAAACCTTTATAAGTGCAAAATGTACTTACTTCAAAAGCACTTTCAATATCAATAAAAGCAACCTCTTTATATACTTTATTTTTTAATTCTATATCATCATATTTTTTAAAGCCTTTCCCTAATAGTTGCTCATTATAATCTGTTTGTAAAACGTAACTATTGCCTGATTTCCAGAATCTGCAATGTATTCCTCTGTGCTTGGCATATAGACCTCTTTTCATCATTCTTAACTATTACTTTGCTTTTTATAAATCTTAATAGCAAACCCGATAGCGCGGATTTGCAATCCGTGCCAGTTACAATTGTCAAATCTTATTGGTTTTCACATTTTTTTCTCTCACTTTGTAGATATACTTTATGGGCACGGAAAAAATTTCCGCGCTATCGTTGTCTACATATCTGAGCGATCGGGTTTGTAGTGGTATTACCATTTTGAGTAATAATTTTCTCCAATTTTATTCATTAAGTTTTTAATTAACTTTGACATCAAAGGAAACAGTATCATTAATAACAGTTTTTTTGTTATCATTAAATTCATACTTAACAATAGCTCTTATTTTATTAATTCCTGCTTTCGTTAATACTTCTTTTACATTAATACCAACTGGCATTACCTGCTCAAATGTTCTTTTTACTTTACTATTATCAACATTGAGATTCTCTACTTTAAAAATACGTTTTGCATTTGGAATATTTGCCACTAAATATTGTTGTTTCAAAGTATCTCCTATTTTTAAAACTTGATTTGTTTTAAACTTAAATTTTTGTTTGTTTGCTATTTTATATTGATAAATTTCAATTAAAGGTAAACCTTGATAGTTTTTCACATTACCAAATTCGTCATAAGTAATCAAAAAATCGAGTATTCCAAAATCATCGTACATTAAATATTTCCTTGCTTTACCATTTGAATAGTTATAAATGCTTTCTACAATTAGTTTACTGTTTTTACGATAGTGTATTGATTCTATAATTCCATTGTGAAAATAATAGATACTTTTTCCTTTTATGTGCCCGTTTACAAAATTACCCTCCGATATTTTTTTTCCTTTGGCATTATAACTATTAAATTTCCCATGAAAAATAGTATCATGATTCTTTATTATGTATTCTATTGTTATTTTTTCTTTTGTTCTAGAATCGTATTTCTTTAAAACATATGTTTTCTCTTCATTATTAAAAAAAACTGAAATAACTATTGCTAAAACTAAAACAACACAAATAATTAATATTGTTCTTATTTTATTCTTATCCATTATTTATTTTTTTTACGTTCTTCATTGACTAATATACCCTTGTTTTTATCATAGGTAAGAACCGTTACTGAATCTGATACCTTTTGCTTATTTTCTTGGTCACTTTTAGCTTCTTTTATTTCTTGTATTGCCGCCTTAAAAGCATTGACTCCGTTGTCAACAGCACTTATCGCATCATCTGCCTTATTTTCTATAGTTGGTTTTCCTCCATTTGTTCCTTTTCCTTTGGCAGTACCATTTGTACCTAATTCGAAAGCTGCTACAGTTGTCATAACTTCTAAAGATTTCCCAAAGTCAAACCACATTACATCTCTACCTCCTTCAGGTAAAGCACTTGGATTTTGGCTATTTCCTCCATCAGAAAACGCTATTCCATCTTTTCCAGCACCAGACGGTTTCTCTGTTGTAGTACCCACTGAAATTGATTTTATTACATTTGATATTGTTTTCTGCATTGAATTAACCGCAGAATCATATTTACTAGAAATCCCCCGCTACCGCACGAATCCTTTCGTGTGGTACGTTCTGGTTAAACAGACAGGATTATAAATTTTGTAATTCCTGCTCATTTTTTTAAGCATTAAGTCATTTTAAACATCGACTCAATTCCATAATACCACACGAAAGGATTCGTGCGGGAGCGGGGTAATTTCATCTCTATTTTACAATGCATAAACCTTGCAAATTGAGTGCTACATTAAATTCATCCTTCGTTAATTTTTCATCTAAATGTATAATAATATCAAAAGAACTAAATCCTCCATGAGTAATAAGATTTAAAGCTACACCAGGAATAAAGTGCAAGCGTTGATTATGATTTTTATAATCTCTTAAATCAAGTTGATAGCTTTTACCAGCCTTTATTAAATCTTCACAATTACCTTTATTTTTTACTTTTAAACTCTTAATTCTATAAAAATATTCATTCTTATCATTTGCTATACCTTTCGCATAGATTATATAAAACGTTTTTAAATCTTCAATTTTTAATATTTCATAGTATGAAGTTGTATCTGGGCTTATTTTAATTTTAGAAATACTATCGTTATATTTTTTAAGCTTAACGTATTCTCCTTTAGACATCTTAACATATGTAGTATCCAATGAAATAGTTAATTGAGCAAAACTTTTAAGACTAAAAATTAAAAAAGTAAATAAGAATATCTTTTTCATTTTTCTATCAAATACAATCCCTTAAGATTTAATACCTGGCTATATTGTTCCTCACTTTTCGGATTGTAGCCACATAAGTATTCTCCGTCGCTTAAATATGACATGCATTCTTCTGTGTCTTTAAATTTTGAAGAATAAAAAGTCCTTCTTGTTATATTGTTAAAATCTCTAATATCAAGTTGATAAGTTCTTCCTTTAATAATATATAAACCATTTTTAGAATTGACTTCATTACTGTTTTTCATAGATTTTATTCTAAAATGATAGTCATCTTTTAAAGCATGAATAATGTAGAATTTTTTTCTTTCTTCAATAAGCTTTATAATATAAACACTGACCGTATCTTTTTTTACATTATCTTCCTTTTTATTTAAGTAAGAAGAATCTTTAATTAACAATTTATTGGTCTTATTTCGTATTTGTTTATAATACTCCGCTGTATCTTTAGGAAAAGCTATTGATTGTCCAAATAAAATAGAATTTGAACAAAATAAAATAATACAATAATAGATAAGAGTTTTCATTTTTTCTATCTTTTAATAGTATGAAATAATCGAAAAGGAGTTGTACTTCCTTCTTTTCTAGTTCCATAGTTCAATTCGTTAACATTGCTTTTAACTTTTGACCAATTATTTTTATCAGAGGGATTAAAAGTTTCATTTCCTTTTTGATCAAAAATTCTAATTTCTCCTGATTGCGGAGTTACATTATCATGAGCTAATCTATAAGGGCTATTAGGATTTAAACCATCTGCCCATGTGGCGGGAGCTATATTCTGGCCTGAACTTAAAGCAGTTTTTCCTACTGTAAAAGCTTCCATTGTTTCATGTAATGTCGTTTGTCCAGGTTTGCCATTAATAGCATCCATTTCACTTAAAGCACTTGGATTTATCTCCTGATTTCCTGTTGCGGTACCGTTATCATTTAAAGTAGCTCCCATTTGGTTTCCTACTAATGGATCCCCATTGGATGCATAATCTTTACCAGAGGCATTAATACTTGCTGTTACAGAATGATCATCGATTGCATTTACTAAATCACTCGCGTTTTTAGTTAGAGCGCCTTGTCCATTTCTTTCATATCCAACTTTTCCATCTTTCAAAGACAATGTTATGCCATCACCAACAGCTTTTTGTAGCTCTGCTAAGGCTTCCTGAGCTTTGTCGCCATTTATTGTCACGTCATAAGGAGCCATCCCATCAGGGTCAATAAATCGCATAGGATTATTAAAAGCATAATTATAAGGACTAAATCTTCTCATTTGTTCAGCCAGAGGATCAATGTTCATCCAGCGCCCTAAAGCAGGGTCATAATTTCTTGTTCCGAAGTCGTACAAGTTTAGTGATAACTCATCTTGCAACTCCTTGCCGTTGTATTTATACTTTTGTCCTGAATTTGTAGAAGCCACTCCTCCATTATACCCATTATGCTTGAGACCAAAGGGATAATAATTGTTTTCATCAATAATTTCAAGAACATTGCCTGCATTTTTAGCATAAATAACACGAATGTTCCCTAAATGATCCTTGTACTGGTAAACATACTTTTGGTTTACAGCATCAAAATAGCCTTCTGCGGTTGGAAAAAACTCTAAAGTATTGTTTTTGTATTGGAAACCTCCTAGATAATTGGTTGTAGTGGCATTACCATTTTGAGTGACGATTTTCTCCAGTTTTAATCCTGCTGCATTGTAAATGTACTCAATTGTATTTCCTGTTCCAAATGTTATTTTTTTGGGCAGGTTTAAATGGTTGTAGGCAATAAGAGTTATGTTTTTATTTTTATCAACAGTCATATTTCCATTATCATCATAACTGTAATCGTCGCCTGTTTTGTTTCCATCTATAAATCCGGAGTTGTCGTTGCCAGACGGATTTTCTGTAACTTTGGCTAACTGGTTGGAATTGTCGTTTAAATAATCATACGTTAAATCGTCTATTTTAAATACGATAGAAGAGGCATCACTGTCTCCGTATCTGTGCAGAAATTTTATATTTCCATTTTTATCATAGCTTAAACTTTCGTTATAAGCCCCAGAGAATGGGATAGCATCGTTTGGTTTTCCATACAAAGCACTCTTTAAACGGTTAAGATCATCATACACATAACCATAAGTCCGCAGGGAATTGTCTGAGGCTGTTTTCCAGAAAGTTTCGGCAATGTTACCGTTAAATAATGCCTGCACTTGTGTGTTTAACGGCTGTTTGTTATAGTTAATTTTAAAAGCAAACAAATCTAAAGGATCTGAGTTCTGTTGTAAATTATTGACATCGTTTATGGCTGTGAGCCAGCCTCTAATGTTGTATTTATAATCTATTTTCTGCAGCGGGCTTGCTTTAGTATTCCCTACATTTTTGCTTTCGAGCTGTCCTAAAGCATCATATTTATTATCGGCCAGCAGTTCTATTGTTCCGCCGTTTATCTGATGCGTATGGGTAAGCAGGCGATCTTGGTCTGAATAAGTAAATTCTTCTCTTATCGTTGTTTCAGCACTGCTGGACGTGCGTTTGTGTTTAGTAATGGTGTAGAGGGTTTTGCCTGCAAAATCAATACTGCTCACGCTGGATGTATAACCACCCAGATAATTTTGAAGGTAGATTTTTATAGGTCTGGCTTTCTCGTCATAAAAAATGGTGTTGGTTTCACCTGCTGTAGAAGATGGTGTGGTTAAAGCTCTTGTCCAGTTTCCTGAAGCTATTCCTTTTATATTAGCCAAAACAGTCTGCCCTTCTATAGATGAAGGTTGAGATTGTGCATTTGGAAAGGTGTAATTGTCATAATAATTTACCGTTAAGAGCTTAAAATTAGTTGGTGCAATACTATTGCTGTAATACGCCTGAATTCCATCAATAGTTCCAGAAGTCTGCTTAGTTTCATACAAAACTGCGGCGCTGTTTTGAGCCGTCTGTAATGAATTTCTAGTTTGTGAATTGGCAGACTGATTCATCCAACCTGTATACACAATCCTGCCAAAAACATCATATTTGGTAATAAGCCAGCCAATAGAAGCATCGTTATTAAATGGCGAATTTACCGGCCCCGTTACAACTGGTCTATCGAGTTTGTCGTATACAATAAACTCCCATTGTTTGCCCGGAAGCTTTTTTTCGGCAAGCCTATTCTTGTTGTCATATTTGTATTGATAGCATAAACCGTCGAGAATAGCGGCAGTAATAATTCCATCTGCTTTTGGCGGTAGTACATAGGTCAGGTTTCCGTAAATATCATATACATAATAAGTGTCATGTTTGGTGCCTGAATCATAGGTTCTTTTTAAAACAATCTGCCCTTCTTTGTTTTTGAACTCTTCTGTTCCTTTATTGGTTCCTGGTGTTGTATTCTCGTCATAAGTTACGGTTTTGTATAACTGATTTTGCAGATAAAATCCCTGATCTGAAATACTTATATCATACAAGCCTAATCCAGCATCCCAAACTGTATTTGTTTGGAACAGTCTTACTTCATTGGAGTTGTTAGTCTGGTAATCTACTTTTATTTCGTGTCCACTGGTGAGCGCCCATGCATTTCCAGGCGCAGCTTGCTTTAGTGTCCTGTTTAAAGGAGAAGCTTCAATTTGTTTTTCTGAAAACGGGTTTGCAGTATTGTCATATTTAGCAGTATTGTAAAAATTTAGTGTTCCAGTTTCAGCATTCGGTTCAAAAGCAATGTAAGAAGATGAACCTTCATATGGCATGTACTCCTTAATCTGTCTTCCAAAACCATCATAGGCAATATGAGTTATAATATCTTTTGATGATGCCGATTGTCCGTTTGCAATCTGCTGTATGGGTCTGCCCAATCCATCAAAATAGGTGATATTAGTCTGAACTTGATCCAAGGATGGAGAGCCTAAAACGGATGTCGTTGGCTTTTTATAGATTTTGGTAATAATGTAATTACGATTTGATGGGTTTATGGCTCCTCCTGAACCTCCTCCGTTATTTCCTTGATCTGGAGCAAAAGGGTCAAGAGGATCTAAAGGAATACCTGGATCACCAGGTCCTAACGGAGGAAATGGGTCTGGTCCTTCGATGACAGTACGATTAGAACTGTTACTTTGTGCATATCCCAAAAGAGTACATGCAAAAAATGCTATAAAAAGTATTATTTTCTTTCTCATTTTGGTATTAGTTGGTTTGATAATGGTATTGGTTTTCTGAAAGGATATTTCCGTTTTTGTCTTTTACAAGTTCGAGCCTTCCAATAGTGTCATATTGGTAAGTTATAATATCTCCTTTAGGGTCGGTAATAGTGCTTACTCCTACTAATGGTATGTAGGTATAAGTAGTTACCATAGCATTTGGAAGTGCAGTTCTTAAATTGTTTAATGCTGTGATTAAACTTGCTTCAGTTCCAGTGTCAGAAAGGGTCTGAAGGTTGGAAACATAACCTGAAACGTCACTGTAAGATGCATTTTCAATTTTAGCTATTGGCTGCGTTTTGTTGTAACCCCAGATAATTGAAACTGGAGCGCCACTTTCAAGAGAATACTCCAAAACGTTCCCGTTTCCAGATGTACTTCCATTGATAACATCGGTATCATATAAATTAAAGTTTAATTTCCTATTTGAATTACTAAAAGGAAATGTCTCAATTAATCCTTTTGAAGAGTGAATTTCTTTTGGTAATAATAAGTTTCCCGTAGCATTACTCTGTTCATATTTAATAATTGTTTCTGATGTTTGTACACCATTGACAAAAGTTTCTGTTTTTATTGGTTTGTCAATTCTATTTTGATTTATTAAATCTTGCATTTCTGCTGTTTGTCCTGTAGAAACTAGATCCTGAGGGTAACTTAGCTGTGTTCTTAATGTTTCTGATTTACTATTAGTGCTTTCAGTTTTCGTAACTTGATAATGAAGCGGATTTTCATAATTATAAGTTGTTATTCTTTGGTTCACTGGGTTTTCATTATCATCGTAATCTGTCTCAATTGATTTAGTAATTTCTTTTTTTCCTTGAGAAGTCTGTCCAACAGCATAATAAAACATACCCGAGTGAAAATCACCACTTTGATTATAAGGAATATAAAATGAGCTAGGTTCGTCTCCTGGATTTATTTGAGAAGGGAAATTATTAAATACGATGTTGTAAGGTAAGGCTGATTGCTTCAATATTGTATATTGATTAACAATACTGCGGATTATTTTATAAGTATTTGGAGTTGTTCCAGATTTATAAATATTAGTCCTCAACAATGATCCTCGATTCCACTGATCATTTTTATAGAATGCAAATTCTGTTAAAAAGTTTAATGGAAGTGATATATTTGCTCCAGCTCCTCCCCATATGATTGGATTAAAACTAGGGCTTTTGTAAACAGTTGGGAGACTTGTTGCGCTAATATCAAATATACGTGCCAGTGGAACATTTTGAAAAAAATATTCTGTTTTTCCATTATTTGCACTATTGTTTGCATTAGAATCGAACTCTGTTACTTTTCCATAGGTTATCGAAGGAGAGCCTCCAGTATTATTATCAAATACCGCAGAAGTTGAAAAGATTGGTAAAACATCCGAATTGGTATTTATAGCAAAAACTCCTCTTACAAAACTACCATTACCCTCTTTCACAATTACATTAGGATCTTCATATTGAAATGATTTCGTAAATGAAGGGATAGAAATATTTTTGTTATCATAATTTTTAATTGATCGAATTCTCAAACCTCCAATAAATTTTGTAGTTGGAGTAGTTGTACTTCCTGAGTTTTCTTTCCATGATGCTGTAATCGTGGTTAATGGACACCCATAGGCACCAATTTTACCAGATCGATATTCTGCTGCATATAATGTGTGAGTTAAATTTCCAAATTCTCTTGAATATTCAAATGAACCACCTGCTGTAAATGGTAATGGTCTCTGCCACATTTCAATATCATATTTTACATTTGTTGTTCCTCCTGATTCTTGGGTAGCAGACATAAACGATATATTTAATTTACCACTTCCAGAAACATAATTCACAGGAGTAAATGCTGTGCTTTTTATGTTAGGCCCATAATTTGAATTACAGCCACTTCCATAAGCAATAACCGAAGCACTTTTTGAAACAATTGTTTGTGTAGTTACATTTTCGATAAATCTATTGGCTTCATATTCGAAAATAGTATAGCCGCCTTCTGGATAAATTATTTTTTGTAGAATTCCAGATTTCATTAAATTTTCATCGGCTGTTCTTATACCATTTCCAACATTGTAAGTAACACGCTGTGGCACCCATTCCGATTCTCTTTGAATGACAGTAGGCGGCGAAAGATTACCTGTATTTCCATTAATATACCCCCAATAATCTTTTTTAGTAGTGCCTCGTTCAGGCAATTGAGTATTTTCGTATTCAAACTTATGACTTACACCTAACAGGTTATTGGCAATTTGAGTTAACTTTAATGATTTCGTTCTGCTTTTGATATTTTTATCACTGTAATAACTTGATGGTATATTATAACCTGTAATAAATCCTCCGGATCTTGAATAGTAATCATAAACAAAGTCATATTCTTGTATAAGAGTTTTAACAGTTCCTTTTAAAGAAAAGATACTTATTTTACTTAATTTATAATCTTCTATTAAATCTAATCTATCCTGTATAGATGAAAATTCAACTATTCCATTATTAAAATTGATTGATTTTAAAAATTGTTTATTTGAACGAGTTATATCTGGTACAATTGATCTTAATGCAGGAGCATGATTAACTGAAATATTATTATCTATTAATTGCTCCCCTACTATTATTGCATAATCTGTTGTATTGTCAAGAAATTTATATTTAAAATATATAATATCATTTGTACTTTTACTATTTGCCGGTATAATTTCAGTTAGGAACCAAGAAGATATATAGTCAGGTTTACTTGTATTTGTGTCGTTATGTATAATTTCATTTGCATTATATCCATCTAGACTTTGCCCAAAGCGATATGTAGTTCCATCATCTTTAATGACTTCTAAAGTTAATGTGTTAACTAATAATTTATTACTAACAGAGGAGGTTCTAACTACGGTATTTTGTAAGTCCTTAAATACAGCCTGATTATTAACAAAGTAAAAAGTGCCCGATAAGCCCGGGGCATTAACTATAAATTCATCATATGCAGTATCATATGCTTTTCCTGCCCAATATGGGTTACATTGATAAAACAAAGTGTCATAACCTACTGCCGTAAAAGGTAAATTAACTATATCAGCAACAGCGTTTCCTGTATCAGGAATTCCTTTTACATTTCTAACGACAGTTCCACCAGCGTTAAGATTCCATCCGAGACCAACCCATGAGGCTAGCTCATCCAGCTGAATTCCAGCACTATTATAATTCATATCAATAGGTACAGTTAACTCTTTAGTTTTAATAGTATAAAGAGGAATACTGATCCTAATTTTTCCCGTTGAATAATCTACAGGAAATAAGCCTTGCTTAGCAAACGAAGCGGCATTAGGACTTACTGGAAAATAGTTAGGAATGTCTTTTGTTATTTGACCACAAACTATATTTGACATAGCCACTGCTATTACAAAAAACTTACGGGAGAAAACTTTAAACATAATATTAGAAAAATTTGAATTACCTAAACGCTTTAATAACCTTAACCGATTCCGTTTTCACATCTGTCTGAATTTTTACGATGTAAACTCCTTCTGCATAACGGCTCATATCTACAGGAACTGTGCGGCTTTTAATACTGAATCGCTGTAATGTCCTTCCCAGCATATCTATAACAGAGGCAGTCCCTTCTTTAAAATCATAACCAACGATGACATTGGTATAGGTTACTGCAGGATTAGGAATTGCTTCAATACTTGCCTTAACTTTTTCTACTTTTGCTTTGTCTTTTAGTTTCACAACCCAAAAATCATTTCCGCCAATATTTGACTTTTTATCTTTAGAAGCTCCAGAATCTGAAGTTCCAGCCATCAAATAACCGCCATCACGAGTTTCTATTAACTTTCTTAAAATATCATCTCCTGCACTTCCTACGGTTTTATTCCAGATTACTTCTCCTTTTTCATCAATTTTCATTGCTATATAATCGTTGATTCCGTCTTTATCTTTTCCAACTGCAACTTTCTTCAATGCATTTCCAATTAAGGATTGTTTATGCTCTGTCTTGGCATAGCCGCCAATTAGATAGGTTTGATCTTTGTTCTCTACCAGTGAAGTTAAAATGTCTACATCTCCAAAATCGTAGGTTTTGCTCCAAACTACTCCTCTCTCTGAATCTAGTTTTAAAACCCAGAAATCCGTTCCTTTACTCACAATACCTCCCAATGGAGTTAAAGGATTCTTACTATTAGAATTTCCTCCTACAACAAAACCGCCGTCCATTGTTTGATGAATAACATAAGGCTGGTCGTCTCCATCTGCCCCATACGATTTCTGCCATTGAATTTTGCCTTGATCATCTAGTTTTAAAATCCAATAATCGCCAGATCCATTGTTGTGTTCTGTCTTATCTCCCGATACTGGAGAATTAGAGTAACCTACTAGTATATAACCGTTATCAGAAGTTTGTTCCATGCTTCTTAGAATGTCAGTATATTTTCCTCCATAGGTTTTCTGCCATTCAATTGCTCCTTGTTTATCTAGTTTTAGTATCCAGTAATCAAGATTGCCTCGACATTCTTCAGATTTGCTAAATAAATCTGTCTTTGGGATTTCAGAAGTTTTTCCCTCAATTCTAATATTGGCCTCCGAAACAGGATTAGAACTCGAAGATCCTCCCAGTATAAAACCTCCATCTCTCGTTTGGAAAGCGCATACCAAGTCGTCTTGTCCCTCTCCTCCAATTGTTCTCTGCCATTGTTCTTGACCCGTAGCATCTAATTTTATTACCCAAAAATCAGTAAGTCCTTTGCAATTTTCTTTCTTTTGAAAGTTTTTTCCAGAACTGGAACTTCCTGCTAGAATAAAGCCACCGTCTCTAGTATTTCTTAT
Source organism: Flavobacterium panacagri (assembly GCF_030378165.1). Taxonomy (NCBI): domain Bacteria; kingdom Pseudomonadati; phylum Bacteroidota; class Flavobacteriia; order Flavobacteriales; family Flavobacteriaceae; genus Flavobacterium; species Flavobacterium panacagri. The sequence continues at coordinate 3,601,523 of NZ_CP119766.1, read as the reverse complement.
ACTTTGGAGCAAATCAAAACCTGAACCTCCAAAACTTTTCTGCCAGTCCAGCTCCCCTTTTTCGGTCATTTTCCAAATCCAATAATCTAAATCCCCGCTATTATCATCGGTTTTATTCCCCGTTTTGTTAGAGAGTGAACTTCCTGCCAGAATAAAACCGTAATCGGCTGTAGGCTGTGCATCAAAAAGATAATCGGAGTGAATTCCTCCATAAGATTTCTCCCATAGAATGTCTTGGGAATAACTAACCGAAATACTCATAAGAAATAAGAAGTACAGTTTTTTCATAACTAGATGTTTTTTTAAGCAATAGAAAATACCAGTAAAAATCTTTCATTTTTAAATTAACCAAACATATTTATATAAGTTAAATATTGTTAATTAAAACAAAATATTATATATTCGTTTTTAACTAATCGCCTTAAAAACTATTTCACGCATGGATATCGGGTTTAAAATCAAGAAATTAAGAGAGTCAAGAAATTTAACGCAGGAACAATTGGCTATACAATTAGACATTTCGCAAAGTGAGTTGTCCAAGATTGAAAATGGAAAAGCCAAAAAAATTGATTTCCATCTTATGGGGAAAGTCTGTGCTTTTTTTAATAAAGATTTTGTTTATTTCCAGGAGAAGCAGGATCCAGTAAAAATTCTGGACAACTTTAATATTGATATTTCAACTGAAAAAATTTTAGAAGAATTAAGCAGAATATCAAACGAATACAAGAAGAAATTAAACGATACCAAATAAAACGGACAATAGATTTTTATAAAATAGCAAATCTCTATTTACAAAGTCCAATTATACCTACCCCTAAAAAATCAAAACCCTAAAAATCAACTTCGATTATTATCAAACCTTTAATTTTAAACGGTTTTTAGAAAATTTTAAGAATCCTTACTTTTCAAAATAGTATATTTGACGCACTATACGCGACTTAAAGTCGAAATTTTCAGCAACAAAAATTAATTACTATTTTGCTATAAATGAAACCTAGTAAGTTCATATATATCGTTTTACTATCGCTGCTTTCTTTTTTTAGAGGCACCGAAACGTATACGTTGCCTATTGAACTGAATCCTTGTATTACGCTGGATAGTGTGGAAGCTGACGATGTACTGCACTTTTCTTCCGATTTTTCGACCTCCAAAACTATTGATCTTCATTGTATCGCTAAAAAGAAGATTAAAGGCAGAGCGACTAATGAGGAACAAAGCACAATCAAAGCTCCTTATTTTAGTAATTTAATTAACTTCAAGCTTTACAAGAAGAGCTTAATTTATGGTATTGCTTCGATATACCAGATTGAAAGACACACTCATCTCCACTTGTATCAATTATTCTAGATTGTAATTTCTTTAGTGTTTTTATATTTTCAGAAAATCATTCTGAACCAATCTTTCGTTTGCCTAAATGAGGTATTCGGCTATAAAAACATTTCTTAAAAACGGTGCTTCAAGAAACAGAAAAGCAACCAAAAACATTTCTGTTTATTTATCCAAAATCATTCAAACTTCCTGTAAATAAGCACGGAAGAACACCAATTTTATCTAAATTTTACAAATCTAATTATGAATATCTATAAAAATACATTCCTGTTGTTTTCTTTATCCCTGTTCGTTTTGGTCTCGTGCGGCGATAAATCAAAAAAGAATTCAGACAATATCAAAACACTTCCTGTTTACAAAGTTACCCTAAAAGACACTGTAGTTTCGAGCAAGTTTGTTGCCGATGTACATGCTAAAAATAATGTAGAAATACATGTGAGAATTCCAGGCTTACTAGACAAGGTGTACGTAAGCGAAGGACAAAAAGTAAAAAAAGGACAAATCTTATTCAAAATAAGCGATGTCGAACTTCAGATACAACTCCTAAAAGCCGAAGCCATTTTTAAAAGCGCAAAAGCTGATTTAAGAATTGCAACGGTAGAATTGGAACAAGCTCAAACGCTATTCAACAAAAAAGTAATTGCGGATAAAGAATTAGAATTATCTAAAGCAAAACATGAAGCTGCTTCTGCTAAATTGGCTCACGCAGCCGCAGAAAAAAAGGCCATCGACCAGCAGATTAGTTTTACCACTATCCGCGCACCTTTTGATGGTACAGTTGACAGAATTCCGTTTAAAGAAGGAAGTTTGGTAGAAAACGGTTCGTTACTAACAACGGTTTCTCAGCTGGACGACGTTTATGCCTATTTCTCCATTCCTGAAAACACCTATTTTCAAATGATGGAAGACAAAACCCTTCATACACAAGGCGATATTAAACTCGTATTGCCAAACGGAATGGTGTACGATCAAAAAGGAGAATTGAGAACTGCCGATGGAGAAATCGACAGACAAACGGGTTCTATTCAATACAAAGCAAAATTTCACAATCCGCAAGGGTTTATCAAACACGGAACTTCGGGTAAACTGATTATTTCAGAACCAAAGAAAAATGTCGTGTTGATTCCGCAGAAAGCCGTTTTTTCTATTCAGGACAAACAATATGTATTTCTGGTGCAAAAAGATGGAGTAGTTAAAATGACTAATGTAAGCATTGAAAGTACTCTTGATGATGTGTACATCTTAAACGATGGACTAAAAAGCGATGACCTTATCGTTCAGGAAGGCACGCAGTCATTAAGAGACGGAGATAAAATCAACATCAAACAAATGTAGGTTTTAGGCTTAATATCAGTTATTTAATTATTTATCTAAAAAAAATCCAATGATAGAGTTATTTATCAAAAGAAAAATATTGTCATTAATCATCTCGGTAATGATAGTACTTTTGGGATTACTGGCGTTGTTCCAGCTTCCCATAACACAATTCCCCGACATTGTACCTCCGTCTGTTACGGTAACAGCAAAATATACAGGTGCCAACGCAGAAGTTTCAGCAGATGCCGTTGCACTTCCATTAGAAAGAGCTATCAATGGTGTTCCCGGAATGACGTATATGTCAACCGTAACTTCCAACGATGGTCTGACACTTATTCAGGTTTTCTTTGAAGTAGGAACCGATCCCGATCTGGCTGCCGTAAACGTTCAGAACAGAGTAACCACGATTCTGGACGAACTTCCAGAAGAGGTAATTCGTGCCGGAGTTACCACCGAAAAAGAGGTAAATAGTATGTTGATGTACTTGAACATTACAAGTACAGACAAAACTCAGGACGAGCAGTTTATCTTCAATTTTACCGATATAAATATCCTGCAGGAATTAAAACGTATTGATGGTGTCGGTCGTGCCGAAATCATGGGACAAAAAGAATATTCGATGCGTGTCTGGCTGGATCCGCAAAAGATGCTTTCTTATAATATTTCAGCAAACGAAGTAATTAATTCCCTTCAAAAACAAAATATTTCTGCTGCGCCGGGTAAAGTCGGTGAAGGTTCAGGACAATTGAATAATGAACTGCAATATGTAATTAAATACGGCGGGAAATTCTTCCAGCCAAAACAATACGAAGAAATCGCTTTAAGAGCCAATCCAGACGGAACAATCTTAAGATTAAAAGACATATCCAACATCGAATTTGGTGCAATGAGTTACGGAATGGTTTCTAAAACCGACGGAAAACCTTCTGCTTCGATTATGTTGAAACAACGTCCGGGTTCTAACGCTTCTGAAGTAATTGCCAGCGTAAAAGCAAAAATGGCTGAATTGAAAGATTCTTCTTTTCCTCCGGGAATGGAATTCAATATTGCTTACGACGTTTCCCGTTTTCTTGATGCTTCGATTCATGAAGTAATCCGAACATTAATTGAAGCATTTATTCTGGTAGCCTTTGTGGTTTTCATCTTCCTGCAGGATTGGAGATCGACATTAATTCCAGTATTAGCAGTTCCTGTTGCGCTTATTGGTTCGTTTACTTTTATGTCGATGATGGGATTCTCGATCAACTTATTGACACTTTTTGCTTTAGTACTTTCCATCGGAATTGTGGTGGATAACGCCATTGTCGTCGTCGAAGCCGTTCACGTTAAAATCTCCGAAGAGCATATGTCGCCTATGGATGCTACTATCAGCGCTATGAAAGAAATCACCGGAGCTGTAATTGCGATTACCATTGTCATGGCTGCGGTATTTATTCCGGTAGCGTTTTTGAGTGGTCCAGTTGGAGTTTTCTACAGGCAGTTCTCTTTAACAATGGCCATTAGTATCGTGATTTCAGGGGTTAACGCGCTTACCCTTACTCCTGCCCTTTGTGCCATTATGCTGAAAGCACACGATCCAAACAAAGAAAAGAAATCATTAATCGATCGCTTTTTTCACAGATTCAATCATTGGTTTGATAATGTGACTTCGAAATACATTAAAGTCTTGGTAAAATTTGCTGATCGAGGTGCTGTAACTATTGGATTATTAGTACTCTTTTGTTTTCTAACTTGGGGAACAAGCAAGTTTTTGCCTTCAGGATTTATTCCGTCTGAAGATCAGGGAATGGTCTATGTGAGTGTCACAACGCCACAAGGAGCAACCGTTGAACGTACCGAAAAAGTATTAGACGAAGTAACCAAAATTGCAAAAGGAATTAAAGGAGTTGATAATGTTACGACCCTTGCAGGATACAGCATTGTAACCGAAATTGCCGGAGCATCATATGGTATGGGAATGATCAACTTAAAAGACTGGAGTGATCGTGATATTTCTGTAACCGATTTTATTGCCCAGCTTGGCGAAAAAACAAAAGGAATTACCGATGCTCAAATCGAAATTTTTGCACCGCCAACTGTTCCAGGTTTTGGTAATACAAGCGGTTTTGAGCTTCGATTATTAGATAAATCTGGAGGAAGCATTACAAATACAGATGAAGTGACCAAAAACTTCATTAAAGAATTAAATGCTTCACCAGAAATACAGAACTCTTTTACCAGTTTTGATGCTACTTTTCCGCAGTATTTAATTCATATTGATTATGATTTAGCAGCCAAAAAAGGAATTTCTGTAGACAATGCTATGGCAACCTTACAGACAATGTTAGGATCTTTTTATGCGACCAACTTTATTCGTTTCTCTCAAATGTATAAAGTAATGGTTCAGGCAAGTCCGCAGTTTAGAAAAAATCCAGAAAGTATTTTGGATATGTATTTGAAAAATGAAGCAGGCGAAATGGTTCCATTCTCTACTTTTATCAAATTGGAAAGAGTATACGGCCCAGAAGTTTTAACACGTTACAACATGTACATGTCGGCTATGATTAACGGAGAACCAGCCGAAGGTTATAGTTCCGGAGAAGCTATTGCTGCCGTAGAAAGAATTGCGGCAGAAAAACTGCCAAGCCGTTTTGAAGTAGAATGGTCCGGTATGACCCGCGAAGAGATTCTATCGGGTAACCAAACGATTTACATTTTTGCGCTTTGTATACTATTTGTTTACTTATTACTTGCAGCACAATACGAAAGTTTATTACTTCCTTTCCCAGTATTATTAAGTCTTCCTGTTGGAGTTTTTGGTTCCTATCTTGCATTAGTTGCCGTTGGTTTAGACAATAATATTTATGCACAGGTAGCACTCGTCATGCTGATTGGTCTGCTCGCCAAAAATGCCATTTTGATTGTAGAATTTGCTATGGCGCAGAACAAAATTGGACGTGATATTGTCGAAGCTGCAATTGAAGGCGCAAGGCTTCGTTTCAGACCTATTTTGATGACTTCGTTTGCTTTTATTTCTGGGTTGATTCCGCTATGTATCGCTACAGGTGCAGGTGCCGTGGGTAACCGTTCTATTGGTACGGCCGCTGCGGGCGGAATGTTAATTGGAACTGTGTTTGGTTTGGTGATTATTCCAGGACTTTACATCGTATTTGCCAAACTTGAAAAACGAATGAGCAAATCTTAATTGCGTAATTTTTAAACACATAGAATCATAGAATTTAGATAATCTAAAAAGGCGGTTCACTAGCATAAATACACATAGCTATGTGTTAGAAACTAGTTTCTTTCCATTTCCTTTTCCATCAAGAAAAATCTATGTTTCTATGTGTTAAAATTAAAAAAATCGCAAAACAGGATTGAACAAATAAATTAAACAATGAAAGAGATATTAAATCCATATAAAATTTTAAATCAGAATAAGATTAGTGCTTTTGTTTTAACCGGAACGCTTCTTTTAACAGCATGTGCTGCACCTAAAGTCAGTGATAAACTAACTGCTGCAAAACTACCGGAACAATTTGATGCGAAACGAACTTCTGATACTTCTAAACCTTTTATTCCGCTGCAAACGGAAACCTATTTTAAAGACCCAAAACTGGAGCAGTTATTAAAAAAAGCTGTGGCTCAAAATCCTGATTATTTAATTATGCAGGAAAGAATTTTGATTGCCAATTCGCATTTAAAAGTAGCGAAAATGGCGCTTCTTCCTTCTCTAGATCTTGCAGCAGATCTTTCGGGTACTCATTATGGAAAATACACAATGGACGGTGTTGGAAATTACGATACCAACTTTTCGCAAAATATTACCGAAAAACAAAGAATCAATGAAGACGTCACTCCTAACCTTTTTTTAGGTGGAAAAGTCTCTTGGGAAGCGGATATCTGGGGAAAACTAAGCAATCGTAAAAAAGCAGCGCAGCAACGTTTTTTTGCCTCGCAACAAGGAATGAGGCTTTTGCAGACTAGACTTTTAAGCGATATTGCCGATTTGTATTTTAAATTAATCGCCTTAGACAAACAAGCTGCGATTTACGATAACAACCTTAAAACACAAGAAAGAGCATTAGAAATTGTTTCGGCACAAAGATCGGTTGGAAAGGCTACGGAATTGGCTGTACAACAGTTTAATGCACAAAACAATAATATTCATGCCGAAGCTTCGGAACTAAAATTAAGCATTGATCAAACGGAAAAAGCTTTATTGACACTTTTGGGACAATACGGAGGAACTGTTGAGAGAAGCAGTGATTTCTTGGCAGGTCATTTAGAAGTTTTAAATCAGAAAATAAGTGTCGATTCTATTATTCACAAAAGACCGGATGTGTCTGAGGCTTATTTCGAATTATTAGCCAGCAACGCAGATGCTAAGTCTGCAAGAGCAGCCTTCTTCCCGACTGTAAACTTGGGAGGTTATGCAGGTTTCAATTCGTTTTCTTTCAATACCATTTTTGACGCGGGATCTTTTGCCTGGCAGATTCTTGGCGGATTAACAGCCCCTGTTTTTAATAAAGGACAAATCAAACAAGAATATTACGTTTCGAACAGAAAACAGGAAATTTCTTTTCTACAATATCAAAATGCGGTTACGACAGCTTATAACGAATTGAGCGCTTTATTGCATAGAAATGAAGCTTTTGAAGAGGTTTTGAAATATAAAACCAACGAAATTGATCATTTAGAAATTGCTGTAAATGTTTCGAACGATTTGTATTTAAGCGGTTATGCCAATTATCTTGAAATCATTAATGCGCAGAAAAACAAACTGCAGGCAGAACTTGATTTTGTAGACATTCAGCTGAAAAATGCAAACTCTCAGGTGTTGCTTTACAAAGCTTTAGGAGGTGGAATTAATTAGTTTATATATTGGTTAAAAATTGCTTGCGCTTTTTTAATTAATTCACTTTGCTGGCAATTTTATATCCCATCCGCCCCCAACGGATGGGATTTTTTTTGATTGAAATTTTCTGTTCCGCATAACAACACTTACCTTTATTCCAAATTCCTAAAATAGTTCAGATGGATATTTCTACTATTCTTGACAACATCTATAAACTACCAGAGCAATCCCGACTTGCACTGCAAAACAATGTCACAGAAATTGCTTTCTCAAAAGGACATATTTTACTAAAAGCCAACAAAGTAGAATCGAATATTTATTTGATAAAAAAGGGATTAGTAAGAGCATTTGTAGATCGTGATAACGAAGTTACGTTCTGGTTTGGAAAAGAGGGCGAAACAGTGCTTTCTATGAAAAGTTATGTAGAAGAACAACCAGGATATGAAAGCATCGAACTATTGGAAGACTGTGAATTGTATGAACTCAAAACAGAAAATCTAAAAAAACTCTTCGAACAGGACGTTCATATCGCCAATTGGGGAAGAAAATTTGCCGAAAAAGAATTAATAAAAACAGAAGAACGATTGATTTCGAAACAATTCAAAAATGCTTCTGAACGTTATCTCGAATTGATGAAAGATCATCCTGAATTGCTTCAAAGAGTTCAGTTAGGACATATTGCCTCTTATCTTGGTATTACTCAAGTCAGTCTTAGCAGAATCAGGGCTGAACTAAAATAATTTCATTTTTTATCATTTGTTAAATTTTTTCTACATTTCAAAGAGGAACTTTGCACCATAAAAATTTAACTCTATGAACTGGATTATTCTAATCATTGCAGGGCTTTTTGAAGTAGCCTTTGCCTCATGCCTTGGAAAAGCAAAAACAACTACTGGAACCGAAATGTACTATTGGTATATTGGTTTCTTCATATCGCTAACTGTTAGTATGCTTTTATTAATGAAAGCTACAGAAACATTACCACTAGGAACAGCTTATGCAGTTTGGACAGGAATTGGTGCTGTAGGAACAGTTTTGGTTGGTATTTTTATCTTTAAAGAACCTGCTGCTTTTTGGAGATTGTTCTTTTTAGCTACTTTGGTTGGTTCTATTGTGGGATTAAAGGCGGTTTCTCATTAATTGAAAACTATATAAGCGTAAAACTTTGTCAAAGTTTGAAACTTTGACAAAGTTCTTCAAGTAAAAATTAGATAAATAAGCGAAATACAACATTTCGCTTATTTTTTTGCCCAACCTCATTAATGCGTTTTTAGCATCACATGATAAAAAAATAGCATTTTACCACATTATTCTCTCTTCTATCTTTGTCATCAAATAAATATTAAATTAAAACATGACATTCAGCCATTCCATTAAATCATTTGACGAATTAACCAATCACGAAATGTATGCTATGCTTCGTTTAAGAAGCGAAGTTTTTGTCGTAGAACAAAACTGTCCTTATCAGGATTTAGACAACAAAGACCAAAAAGGTTTTCACTTACTATATTATGTTGATAATGAATTGGCAGGCGTTACCCGCTTGCTTCCTAAAGGAATATCTTATGAAGAAATTTCAATAGGAAGAGTTGTAATTGCTCAAACACATCGTGGATTAGGTTTAGGAGTAAAATTAATGGAAGCTTCGATTGCGGGCTGTGAAGAAAAATTTGGAAAGGAGCCGATTCGGATTAGTGCGCAATACCATTTATCCAAATTCTATCAGTCATTGGGATTTGCAGAACAAGGCGAAGTTTATGATGAAGATGGAATTCCACATATCTCCATGCTGAGAGCTTAGAGATTACGGAATAATCAGTTTTAAAACATTCGCCAATACAGGATTATGGTCTTCTATCCTCCAATTGATATACAGATCCGTTTCCAGAGGCAAAGTGATAAATCGGATTCCTGATATTTCATGGTAAACGTAAGAATCCGGTAGAATAGCAATTCCAAGGCCTTTTCGAACCAAAGCAATAATAGCGGAGCCAAATTCAGAATGAAGATAAACCTCCGGAGCGTCTTCAAAAGAATTGAATAGTCGCTGAATCAAATCGCTGTAACTGCTGCCTTCATCGTTTGTTGGCAATATGAATTTTTGAGAAGCAAGTGTTTCTTTTGTCAGATCTTCAGGCGTTCGATACGGATGATTTTCGGGAACAACAATAGCAAGATGATCGGTATGGATTTTTTCAGAATGAATATCTTTTGAAGTATTAATATCTCTGGTAATCGCTAAATCAATTTTATAATTGCGAAGATATTCCTGCTGATTTTCGTACAATACCTGAACCAGTTTGATTTTCAGTTTCGGAAAAGCATCGGAAATACGGGATAAAATATCAGGCATCAATGAAGCCGAAATAGAATCGGGATGTGCAATGGTAATGGTTCCGCTTTCGCCCAACTGAATCTGACGAGCTGATTGATGAATAAATTCGAGTTTATTCATTTCTACCTCCCATTTTTCTTTAAGAAACTGGCCGGCAGCTGTGAGTTTGACATTGCGTTTATTTCGTTCAAACAATTGAACACCAAGCTGATTCTCCAAAGACTGAATCTGACGGCTCAAAGCTGACTGTGTGATATTCATTTTTCCGGCTGTATTCCAGAAATGAAGTTCACGTGATAAGACTAAAAAATATTTAATTTGCTGTAAATCCATTGATGCAATTTACGCATTTATTAGAAGATAAAAACCTATTAGATGCATCAAAAAATTAAACACATAGAAACATAGTTTTTTTGTGTCTAAAAAGAAATCAAAAGAAACAAGGTTCCACACATAGCTAAACTATGTGAATTTAAAATAAGTGAAACGCTTTTTAACTTTATTAAAATCTATGTTTCTATGTGTTTAAAATTAACATAACAAAGCAGACAAAAATAAGTTTTCATGCATTAAAGAATAAAAAATGAATTCATTAGAAATAAAAAAAGCAACTGTAAAAGATTTAAATGCCCTTCAATTTATTGGAAGACAAACTTTTTCAGAAACATTCGCAGACGTTAACAGCGAAGAAAATATGATCAAATACTTGGAAGAAAGCTTTGCTGATGAAAAATTAACAGCAGAACTTAATAATCCTAATTCGTATTTCTACTTAGCTGTTTTAGAGAATAACGTTATCGGCTATTTAAAACTAAATACTGGAAATGCACAAACTGAAAAACAAGACAGCAATGCTCTTGAAATCGAACGCATATATGTAGCAAAAGAATTTCATGGCAAAAAGGTTGCGCAGACATTGTATGCACAAGCTTTAGAAACTGCTGAAAAACTGAAAGCTACTTATATCTGGCTTGGCGTTTGGGAAAAGAATTTTAGAGCCGTAAGTTTTTATACCAAGAATGGTTTTATTCAATTCGATACTCATATTTTCCGATTGGGAGATGATGAACAAACCGATTTATTGATGAAAAAGACTTTGTAAACTTTGAAAAAGTTTCTTTTCTGTCTAGTTTGTCATTCTGACGAAGGAAGAATCTCCGTAAGTGGCTCTACAAAGATTGTCGATCCTGATTGCGGAGTTTCTTGTGAAGATTCTTCCTTCGTCAGAATGACAATATTGGGGGAAATTTTTAAAATAACAATAAAAAAGCTACAAAAATCCAAATGAAACAAAAACAACTTTTACTAATCTTATTAATCATAGGAACAGCTTTTTGGGGCATTTCTTATTCGGTTACCAAACTGGCAATCGGGAATTATTCTCCTGCCACTTTCCTATTCTACCGTTTCTTACTGGCTGTTATTGTGCTTTCTATTATTTTTTGGAAATATGTCAAAGACATCAATTTACAAGCGGTTAAAACAGGATTTATTTTAGCCGTCCCAATGTTTTTAGGTATTCATTTACAAACAATCGGACTTAAATATACCGACGCTTCACAATGTTCTTTTATTGCGGGATTAACCGTTATTATTATTCCGCTAATGAAATTGGGACTTTATAAAACCAATGCTTCTCTAAAAATCTGGATTGCCGCTTTTACCGCTTTAACGGGTTTATTTGTTATCGCCATACAAGATAAATTTACTGTAAACGTTGGTGATTTGTTTACCATTGCGGGATCATTTGGTTTTGCAGTTTATTTGATTGCAGTTGAAAAGCATTCGGCTTCAAAAAATCTTTTGTTTTCGATTGTTCCTATGTTTGCCTTTTGTGCTTTATTCACTTTTTGTATTGCACTTACAGATGCTAAAGCAGTTTGGTTACCAGAGAATGATACTTTCTGGCTTGGTGTGGTTTACTGTGCTTTGTTTTCCACCGCTTATATGTACACCGTCTCTAATATTTCGCAGCGTTATTTATCGGCAGAACGTGTGGCAGTGATTTATTTGTTTGAACCTGTTTTTGGGGCAATCGGTGCTTTCTTTATACTAGGAGAAGATCTTTCGTGGCGTTTGCTTTTAGGCGGAAGCCTGATTTTTGCAGGAACTATTATTTCTGAAGTCAATTTTAAAAGTCCTAAACTTAGGATTTTGACTAAAAGGAGTTGATTTTTTTACTCCCGCAGATTTAGCAGATTCAATAAAATCAATAGATTTAGTTAAAAAAAAATCTGTCGAATCTGCTAAATCTGAGGGAGTAAATATTTTAAATACTTATAAAGTTGTAAGTGAATCTTCAGGATCACAAGGGAAATAGATAATAATGTCGGTTCCTTGATTTGGTTTTCCTTCGGCACGGATGTCTCCTCCAACAGCCTGCATAATTTTTTTGCATAATGCCAAGCCAATACCCGAACCTGTGTATTGCTCCTGCGTGTGAAGTCTTGTAAATACTTTAAAAATAGATTGTGCATATTGCGGTTCAAAACCAATTCCATTATCCGAAAAACGAACCCAATGACAATAGACCTTATATAAATCATGAATCAAAACCGGTTCCTGTGATGCGGTTATCGTAATCTTAGGTTTTCTTTCGGTCGAAGCATATTTTAATGAGTTCTGTATAATATTGATAAACAGCTGTCGCATTAAAAAGCTGATAGCGTGAACTTCTGGAAGACTTTCATATTCAATTAAAGCTTCATTATCAAAAATGGTTTCCTGCATTTCCTTAATCGTAGATTCTAAAATTTCATTTAAATCTACTTGTTCCAAAGTATCTCTGGTATTTTTAATGCGGGTATATTTTAGAATATCATCCAGCAGTCCTCTCATTCTACCAGCTGATTTTGAAACACGTTGCAATGAATCGGAAATTGAATCAGTTGAAATTACATCCAGTTCCGACAGCATTTTAGACGTAATCAGCTGAATTTTACGCAAAGGTTCCTGTAAATCGTGCGTACTGATCCAGTTGATATTCTCAAGCTCCGAATTTGTTTCTTTCAGCACTTCACTTTGATAGCGGTACTTTTCTTCTTCCTCACTCAGCATAATCAAAATAAGCTGATTGTGTAAAGCATGGGCGTATTGAACCGCAGCGTTTATTTCATACTGTTTCCAAATACTGCTTCGGTTTTTAACGATCTGTTTCCAGATATTAAAAGAGTTTCTCGGATGAAGTCCTTTACTGTCTTTTATGATGCTTTTTTCGGGATCACCACCCCAATTAATTTCAGTAACAGTTTCTGGTCTAAACCATATTATGTGATCTCCATTTCCAAGTGAATGATAAATAATCCCCGCAAAATTAGAGTCTTGTGCTATTTCAGGAAACTCATCGCAAATTTTATGGGTTGTAAAAATTTCATTTTCGCTTTTGGCATAAATTTCTTCAATCAATTTAAAAATCTTCTCATCGCAAGGTGCTAATCCGTTTTTATAGATTTTTCCTCTTGAAACAATCGAAACGCCAGCCGCATTACAAATTTCCAGTAATTGCGGTGTAGCAATAATCGTTTCTAATGAATCTTGCGAAATCGGCAGATCCAGTCCCGTCAATTGTTCTAACGCTGCGTTTGTTTTCTGTGCACTGATATTCTCATCATTGGATTGCCTGATATCAATTTGAGAAGTAATAAATTGTCCTTGAAGCTTGGCAGCCAATCTAATTTCAGGCGAAATATTTTTTTCTGAATAATGATGACAGGCAATCAATCCCCATAATCTGTCATGATGAATTAGCGAAATAGTAAGTGTTGCACCAACTCCCATATTCTTCAAATATTCGACATGAATTGGCGATGTGCTTCTAAGAATTGAAAGGCTCAAATCTAAATTCTTATTTTCTTTGTCATCATCAACAGTAAAAATAGGAACAGGCTTATAACCAATATCAACAATAAGTCTCAATTGGTTTCTAATGTATAATTCTCTCGCTTGAGCTGGAATATCAGTATGCGGATAATGCAATCCTAAAAATGGTTCTAAATCTTCTCTGCAGCTTTCAGCAAAAACTTCACCATTGTATTGTTCGTCAAAGCGATAAATCATTACGCGGTCATAACCTGTAATTTCTCGTGTTCCCTGTGCTACAAGTGCACACAAATCTTTAAGCGATTTGGTATTGTTCATTTGAGTCACAAACTGAATTGTTTGTGTGTAAACATCTGCGAGTTTTTCTTTTACAGAAAACTGTGGTTCGGCTTCTAAAACATAAATATCGAAGCTTTTATGTATCGAGATTTGAAATAGTTTACCAAATAATTCAATCTGAAGCGGAAAGACGTTTTGAATTTTATCTTCATTAATATAATCCAAAATCTGTTTTTCTACAGCTGCACCAAAAACAGAGGCAAAGTCTTTTCCTAAAACCTGATGATGAGTAATATCTAAAAATACAGTTATATTTTCTGTACAATAGTCTATTTTCCAATCGAGAGTAACACCAATTAAAAAACCATGTGGCTGTATTTGACCAGGAATGTGTATGGGTTCGTGCTCACAATTGGTTAACGTGACGATATCGCGATTAACTATATCTTTAAACTTCATTCTCTCTACCTGCCCTCAAAATGTTTGTAAATACTGTCAAAAGCAAACACTGCTCCTTCTATAATCTCCTCTCCACATTCGTGCTTTTGTTCGTATTCTGATAGGAAATTCAGAAAAGCTTTCCAAAAACTTCCTGTTCTTTCTCCATAACCACTAAAATAAGACACACCTTTTTCTCCTGAAAGTTCAGGACGTTTTGAAACATTTTTCAAGATAAATCGCCCGCCCAATGTTGAACCTTCCACAACATATAAAACCCCAAGTGCAAAAGGAACTGACATTTCATCTTTATGAAAAACTGTAGCCGAATCTGTTTTTTTAGAATTTAAAAATAAAAGGTCGTCTTCTATAAGATGTTTCTTTCTTCTTTGTTCTAAATCTTCGATAAGATTGGAGAAAAAAGGAAAAATGATAGTTTCTGTATCGTTATGAACATCGTGCATTAAACTCAAATAATGAGTATAATCTTCGAGTTCCATATTTGGCGACATGATCGATTTCGACACCGAAAGGTCTTCCAGTTTTTGATGAGAATCAGCTGTTTGCGTTTTTAGATTTTGAAGGAAATCCGAAGCTATCGCAGAATTTATATGTGTACTCATTTATAAAATTGTGTGTGGTTTATGAGCTTTATTTGCTTAAGCTCTTATCACAAATTTAAACAAAAAATGGTAGTACTAAAATAAAAAATAGTCCTTTACATTTTAAGTTAAAGTAGACGTAATTTTTACGATTTTGACATTCGTCAATGTTTTTCTGCGAGATTAGCTTTAATTTTGAAATTGATTAAAAACTGACCAATGATAAGTGAACTTGAGACTTTAATTAAAAGCAAATTAGAATTAAAAAATAACGAACTAGACACCATTCTTTCCTGCTTTAAATTAATACAAGTAAAAAGAAATGAACAACTACTGAAAAGTGGTGCCGTAGCCGATAAAATATTTTTTATCAAAAAAGGATGTCTGCGTTTATATTACAGTACCGAAGATCATACCATTGCAACGCGATTTATGGCTTTTGAAGGTACATTTCTAACTTCTATTGTCAGTTTTATTTCCCGAGAACCCAGCGCAGAATATATTGAAGCCGTTGAAACATCTGATCTTTTAGCTATTTCTTATGACGATTTTTTCAGACTTAGAAATACCATTCCGCAATGGGATAAAATGTATATTTATATACTTGAATACGGTTTAACAGTAATCACTTCTAAACTAAGCAGTTTACTGACTCAAAACGCTGCCGAACGTTATCGCAATCTCCTTAAAAACAATCCAGAACTTGTGCAAAGATTATCCAACGTCAATCTTGCCGCTTATCTTAATATTTCTCCCGAAACATTGAGTCGAATAAAATCACAGATCTAATTTAGGGTCTGTTAACTATCAAAAAAAACAAAAAAACAACCTTAAAAAACATTTTTTATCATGAGAAGTGATGAAGTAAAAAAAGGAGTTCAACGAACGCCTCACAGATCCCTATTGCGTGCTACAGGCTTAAAAAACGAAGATTTCAGCAAACCTTTTATTGGAGTTGCAAACTCTTTTATCGAGATTATTCCGGGGCATTTTTTCTTAAATAAAGTATCGGAAATCATTAAAGAAGAAATTCGCGCCAATGGCTGTGTTCCTTTCGAATTCAACACTATCGGAATTGATGACGGAATTGCGATGGGACATGACGGAATGTTATACTCCTTACCAAGCCGTGAAATTATCGCCAATTCGATTGAAAGCGTGATGAATGCACACAAACTAGATGCCATGATCGCGATTCCAAATTGTGATAAAATCGTTCCTGGAATGATTATGGGCGCACTTCGTGTAGATGTGCCGACTATTTTTGTGAGTGGCGGGCCAATGTCAAAAGGGTATACCAAAAACGGAACCGCGATTGATTTGGCTTCTGCTTTTGAAGCCGTTGGAAAACACGAAGCAGGAAAAATATCAGACGAAGAATTATACGATATTGAATGTAATGCCTGTCCGAGCGGCGGAAGCTGTTCTGGAATGTTTACCGCAAACTCCATGAATACTTTGATGGAAGCGATGGGAATTGCTCTTCCTGGAAACGGAACTATTTTGGCACAAACTCCAGAACGCGAACAATTGTACCGTGAAGCGGCAAGAAGAATTTGTGCTATCGCCAAAGATCAGCAGGAAATTGAAAAATTCAAACTGAAAAATATCTTAAACGAAAATGCCGTAAGAAACGCTTTTGCCGTTGATATGGCAATGGGCGGAAGCAGTAATACCGTTTTACACATGCTTGCGATTGCAAATGAAGCTAATGTCGATTTTAAACTGAAAGACATCAATACTATTTCCGGAAACATTTCTCATATTGCTAAAATTTCTCCGAGTTTGAGCACGGTTCACATGGAAGATATTAATCGGGCCGGCGGTGTAAATGCAGTTATGAAAGAAATGAACAAAAGAGGTTCTGGTGTTTTGTTTGATAATCTGACAATCAGCGGAGAAACTTTACTGGAAAAAATTGCCAATGCCGAAATCAAAGACACTAACATTATTCACACTATAGACAATCCGTACAGTAATGTGGGCGGACTGGCCATTTTATATGGTAATCTGGCTGAACAAGGTGCTGTAATTAAAACTGCTGGACTTACAGGCGGAAGAGTTTTTACAGGAAAAGCGGTTTGTTTTGACGGTCAAGCCGATGCCATTGCCGGAATTATGATGGAAAAAGTAAAAGCTGGAAACGTAGTAGTTATTCGTTATGAAGGCCCAAAAGGCGGCCCTGGAATGCAGGAAATGCTCTCTCCTACCAGTTTAATTATGGGAATGGGATTAGGAAGTTCCGTAGCCCTAATTACTGACGGAAGATTCAGTGGCGCAACCAGAGGTGCTTCAATTGGACATGTTTCTCCCGAAGCAGCTGAAGGCGGTATGATTGGTCTTGTTAAAGATGGAGACGAAATTCATATCGATGTGGATCAGTATATCTTGTCTGTTAATTTAACAGATGAAGAAATAAAAACCAGAAGAGAAACTTTTAAACCTTTGAAAAAACCTTTAAATTCTAAATGGTTAAGTCAATATCGTGCGCTTGTAACTAACGCGAGTACTGGTGCTGTTTTGAAAACTGATTTAGATTAGAAACTGCTTCAGAGAAGCAAAATATTTATAGAAATTTTATTTATGATTAATAGCAAAGCTCCAGCGGAGCGAAATATAGTAGCATTGCCTAAAAAATATTTCGCTCCGCTGGAGCTCTTTTTCGTTCACCTATTGGGGTTTCTATACATATTACGTCCCTCTGGGACTTACCTTTTTGATTATTTCAAACTGATTTCGATTACTATATTTTTTAGTTTTATTATTTCCAGTTATTTATCACAGAGGGTTTTCCTGCAAGGTCTTTTTTGACCTTGTCGGTATTATTCTCTTTATGTATGGATACCTACAAGGTTTTAAAAACCTTGCAGGAACTAATTAATAATCGAATTCAGTTTACTATTAAAAGGCGTTTCACTTGGATTAATACAAATAGCTATGTGTTAATGACTAGTCATTTTTTAAAATCTTAGGCAGATTTAAAATAAAAATCTATGTTTCTATGTGTTTAAATATTTTCTCAATTTAAATCTTCTACCAGACAAATTTCAAAAGTTGTTTTTCCTTTTTCATTTTTGTTAAGAATATAACCACCATGCGCTTCTACAATGTTTTTAGAAAGCGTTAAACCAATTCCCGCGCCTTCATTTCGAGTGGTAAAAAATGGGAGAAAGATTTTATCTTCTATTTCTTTTTCAATTCCTTTTCCGTTATCGGTAATCTTTATGAAAACCCGATTTTCTTTGGCTTCAGCCGAAATAAAAATCTGCTTCTGACTATTTTGGTTTAATAACGCATTAATCGAGTTTGTCAATAAATTAATTAGCACTTGCTCAAACTGCTGTTGATCAACATTAATATGATAATTATATTCAATCGAATTGATCACTTCAATATTCTCCTTTCTCAATAATGGATTCATAATCTGAAGTACATTTTCTATCAAATTAATTAATTCTATTTTTTCCTTTTTGGGAGAAGGAAGCATTGCGAGTTTACGATAGCCTTCAACAAATTTCTGTAAATGATCGCTTCGTCTCAGCATTGTTTCTACACTGTTTTTGATATCTTCCAAATCTTCCTCAGAAAGCGAATCTTGTTCTACTAAATCTTGTAAATTCTGGCAGATCGAACGAATTGGTGTAATGGAATTCAAAAGCTCGTGCGAAATTACTTTCATTAAATTAATCCAGGCGTCTTTTTCTTTTTTCTCAACCACATTCTGAATCGAATCTAATAAAACGATAAAATAATCCTGCTCAAAAATTTCGGTGCGCGAAGCCTGTAAAACAAATGTCTGTTTGCTTTGTTCGTTAATACTGATGTCGATTGAAGTTTTAACTTCATGAAAATCATCTTTCTCAATAATCTCGCATAAAGAAGGCAATTGATTTTTAAGGTATCTCCATTTTGAAACTTTAGGCACATTAAAATGATTTGAAAAATAATCGTTCATTAAAAAAATACTCCAATCGTTTTCCTGTTTTTGTAAAATGATAACTCCCGTTTCTATATTATTTAAAATCGAACGATAAATAATGTCTTTAGAAATCTGTTCATTTTCCTTATTTTTCAAGGTTTCATATAACTGAAATAAATCGTTATAAGTTCTATTGAATTTGTGTTTGGAAAAATCCGATGAAAAATCATTCTGTAAAATGGAAGCAATCGTTTTATCATAAATCAGAACAAAATTTCGGACATAAAAATACATTTCACGCACAATCAAAAATACCATGCAGAGTCCGAATATGCCTGTAAACAATAATCCTATTTTGAAGAAATAAATAGAAAGTTCAATTCCCGCAACAATTAGCATTAATCGCAGAAAAAGTAGTTTATAAGTTTGTAATGTCTTAAACATATCAGCTAATATTGATATTATATTTTTCTAAACGTCTGTATAAAGCACCTCT
This sequence comes from Flavobacterium panacagri, assembly GCF_030378165.1. NCBI lineage: Bacteria > Pseudomonadati > Bacteroidota > Flavobacteriia > Flavobacteriales > Flavobacteriaceae > Flavobacterium > Flavobacterium panacagri. The sequence continues at coordinate 3,582,152 of NZ_CP119766.1, read as the reverse complement.
TGAAAGCCCCAGTTCTTCTGCCGTTTTACTAATATTATTATTGTTTTTTAAAAGTGCTTTTTCGACGGTTGACTTTTCTACAGCAGAAAGTTGAATATCATCGGAACTTTCTTCGTAAGGAGTTATAATTTCTAAATCCAGATCAGAAACTGTGATTTTGTTATTTTCGCAAAGAATCACAGCGCGCTCAATTTTATTTTCCATTTCACGAATGTTTCCGTTCCAGGCGTGTTTTTCAATTTGTTCTAATACTTTTGGATCAAAAACAATTTCATCTCTTCCATACTTCTCAATCATTTTTTCAAGAAGATATTCTGCCAGCGGAATCTTATCTTCATCTCTTTCTCGTAAAGGTGGCAACACAATTTCCATCGTATTAATGCGATAATACAAGTCTTCACGGAAGTTTTTATGAACTACTTCTTCTTTCAGATTCAGATTTGTTGCTGTAATAATTCGGACATTTAGAGGTCTTGCTTTTGTTTCTCCCAAACGTGTTACAGTTTTGGTCTGAATAACCTGTAAGAGTTTCGATTGTAATTGAAGCGGTACATTTCCGATTTCATCCAAAAAAATAGTTCCATTCTGCGCCATTTCAAAACGTCCCGGCGTATCGGTTTTGGCATCTGTAAAAGCGCCTTTTGCGTAACCAAATAATTCACTTTCGAAGATATTTGAATTTAGCGAACCCAAATCAACTGCAATAAAAGGTTTTTCTTTTCTTTCCGACTGCGAATAAATATGATGCGCTAAAACGAATTTTCCTGTTCCGTTTTCCCCTAGAATTAAAACATTGGCATCGGTTTTGGCTACTTTATCAGCAAGAGAATAAGCTTTTTTAATGGTTTCTGAACTTCCAATAAAAAAGTCATTTTTGATTTCAACTTCTTTTATTTTTTTCTGTTCTTTTCGGGCTTTGTCAACGGCTTGTTTTATCGATTCTAAAAGCTTTTTGTTTTCCCAAGGTTTTAAAATATAATCAAAAGCACCTGATTTTAATCCTTCAACGGCGGTTTCTACTTTTCCGAAAGCGGTCATTAATATCACAACGGTTTTCGGCGAAAGCGTTTTTATTTCTTTCAGCAAATACAAACCTTCTCTCCCATCTTCAAAACCAATTCTGTAATTCATGTCCAACAAAACGACATCAATGGTATTTTTTGCCAATAATTCGACAATATTTTTCGGATTATTGAGCGTATAAATGTTCTCAAAATACTTTTTCAGATACACTTTTGATGCAAAAAGGATGTCTTCCTGATCGTCTATGATTAAAATGGATGCGTTTGTTTTTTTCATTGTTGTTCGGTTTTGGACGAAAGGTGTCCATTAATGGACAGTTCGATATTTACTGCATAAATAAACCATTAAAAACAAGCTGTTTACAAGGTTTAAATTATTGGCACGAAAATCACATTAGAACTGGTAAATCATTAATAATTAATGGCTTTCGGAAGTAAAAATAACAAAATAATTAAGTACAAATTACATCGAAATTATCTTAATTTTCAGACTTGTTTCTTTCATTTCCGAAGGCATAAAATTTTAAAAGAAAATCAATCAAAAAACAAACAGTCAAATTATGATTACAATTAAAAAACTTTCAAAAGTATTTAGAACTGAGGAATTAGAAACAAGAGCATTAAGTGAAATCTCATTAACGATCAATCAAGGCGATTTTGTCTCGATTATGGGGCCATCGGGAAGCGGGAAATCGACTTTGCTTAACATTATCGGACTTTTGGACAGCGCTTCAGATGGGAGTTATAAATTACTCGATCAAGAAATGGTCGGTTTAAAAGAAAATTTAAAATCAAAAGCCAGAAAACAAAACATCGGATTCATTTTTCAAAACTTCAACTTAATTGATGAGTTATCGGTTTTCGATAATATTGAGCTTCCATTGCTTTACAACAAAATTCATTCTTTTGAAAGAAAGAAAAAAGTAGAAGATATTGCGTCTATTTTAGGCATTTCACATCGTTTGAAACATTTTCCGCAACAACTTTCAGGCGGGCAACAGCAACGTGTGGCTGTAGCTAGAGCTTTAATCAATAATCCGAAAATTATTCTAGCCGATGAGCCAACGGGAAACCTAGATAGTAAAAATGGAAATGAGGTGATGGAACTCTTAACTGATCTTCATGCCAGCGGTTCGACTATTCTGATGGTTACGCACTCTGAATATGATGCTTCTTTTTCTCAAAAAACTATCCTAATGAAAGACGGAATGATTCTTTCTGAAAAGGTAAATCACAGAAATGTTGATGTTTTAGTAACGGCTAAAAACTAAAATCATGCTAAAAAACTATATCAACATATTTATATACCACATCAAAAACAACAAATTCTTTACGGCTTTGAATGTTTTAGGTTTGAGTATTGGGATGGCGACCTTGATTTTCGCCATTCTCTTTTGGAATGACGAACATTCTTATGATCAATGGAATCCTGAAAGAGACCAAATTTATTCTGTTCTAAATGACATCGGACAAAATAATATTTGGACATCAAACCCTGCAACTACAGGCCCTTTACTAAAATCTGTTTCCTCAGAATTAGATAGTTATTGTTATTTCTATGCCGATTATGCTAAAGATGTTATTTCTTATAATGGCAAAAAAGAAATGATCAGCAAAATATTTACAGCACAAAGTAATTTTTTCTCCTTTTTTCCATTTCATTTTGTTTACGGAGATGCAAAAACTGCACTCAAAGACCGAAACAGCATTGCATTATCTGAAGAAACTGCAATACGTTTATTTGGAAACGAAAATCCGTTAGAAAAGCTAGTAAAATATGAAGATCAGATTTTTACAGTTCGCGGTGTATTTAAAATTTCTGAAAAATCATCGGTCATGCCAAATGCAATTACAACAATAATTGAAGATGATTTAAAAAGAACAAAAGACCAATGGACTTATCATTATGGACTTATTCTTAAATTTAAAAATCCAAAAGCAGCCGCTGGAATAGTAAAAACCTTAGATCGGCTTTTTTTTGAAAACTGTACCAAAGTGTATGCAAAAATGGAAGGTTTGACTGTTGCTGAATTCATTAAAAAATATGGAGAACCAGTAAAATCAAGCTTACTTCCTTTACCTGAAGCACGATTATACAAAGGAAATTTTCCTTTTCCAGAAGAAGGCGGAAAATTGCAGTACCTCATAATTCTTATGGGCTTATCCATCCTTATTTTATCGCTTTCTATTGTAAATTACATCAATCTGGCGACAGCAAATGCTATAAAAAGAGCCAAAGAAATTGGCGTTAGGAAAATTGCTGGAGCTGGCAAAGGACAAATTGTAGTACAATTTATTTTTGAAACTGCTTTAACTACGATTTTTTCTGTTCTACTAGCTTTGGTTATTGTCGAAATTTCTCTTCCTTCTTATAATGCATTCTTAGACAAAGATTTAGTTTTAATTGGCTCTCAGTTTTACATCCAGCTCATTTTAATTACAATACTGGTAATTATTGTATCGGGTATTCTTCCTGCTGTATATGTTTCCAATTTTGAAACTTTAAAAGTTTTAAAAGGAAACTTTAGCAGAAGTAAAAAAGGTATTTGGCTTCGAAACGGAATGTTAGTCTTACAGTTTTCTGTAGCCGCTTTTTTTATCATTGGCTCCATCATTGTTTACAAACAAGTTAATTTCATGGCAGAGAAAGATTTAGGCTTTAAGGGAGCGCAGGTTTTGGATATTACTTTTAAAGCCAAAAAAGATAAAAATCAATTTGAACGGTATAAAATAATCAAACAGGAAGCCAGTAAAATAAAAGGTGTGGAAGCCGTTTCTACCGCATTATTTGCAATGGGATCGATGGAAAATTCTTGGTCAAGTGCCAGTTACAAAAATGACAAACCCTTTTTGATACAGGAAATGGGGATGGATTTTGAAATGCTGGATATGCTCGATGTTAAAATTTTGAAAGGCCGAAAATTAAACCCTGCCTTTTCTTCCGATACCATTTCATCTGTTATGCTAAATCAGGAAGCGGCCAAATTACTTCCAGAAAAAGATCCATTAAACAAAATACTTTACTGGAGAGATCAAAAAGTAAAAGTTGTGGGAGTCGTAAATGATTTTAATTACTTCGGCATGGAAAGCAGAATTGCTCCAATGATCTTTTTCTATGTCACAAAAATTAATGGTGTTAGAGATGACATTCGACATGTTTTTGTAAAAATTTCGACGGATAATGTGCAGGAAACTATTACTGCCATTAATAAATTCTGGGTACAAAAAGTAGATACTGAATATCCTTTCGAGTATAATTTTGTAGATAAAAACTATGCAAAAACATATAAGAAATATGAAAACCAAAGAGATTTATTTGCTTTGCTAAACATCATTGTAATCTTGATCGCTGTATTCGGATTATTTTCTCTAGCCTCTTTTTCTATGGAAAGAAGACTTCGCGAAATTGCTATCAGGAAAACACTTGGAGCCGAAACAAATATCCTATTAAAAGAACTATCAAAACAATATCTAGTTTTCTGTATTATCGGTTTTCTAATCGGAATTATTCCTGCCTATATTTTATTACAGAAGTGGCTGGAGAATTTTGCCTTTAGAATAGATATTCCATTCCTGCCTTTTATTCTATCTTTTGTGTCTTTGCTATTTCTCACCTTGACCATTGTTTTAGGAAAAGCTTATCAAGCTACAAAAGTGGATGTTTTACGTTATTTAAAATACGAATAAGGTAGTAATCAACTAAAAAAGCGTTCGCCATAGCGAACGCTTTTTTTATAATTTCAAATCGATTCAATGTCAATATCAAACTTCTAACTCATAACCTATAACTTTCCCCCTACTTCTTCGTAAACCCTTTTCTGGTCATTTCGCCCCAGCCTTTGGTTCCCATGATTTTTTCTTTGTAACCGACTAAAGCTGCATAGACTGTCAGCGGATGGAAATAAAATGGTTCTATAAAAGCGGCCATTAACAGTTTGAAAAAATCGGCTTGTTTTGGGTATTTGTGATAGGTTTTCTCTTCGCTGAACAAAGCAATAACCGAAAAGAAAACGGCGAAAGTATAAACAAATAGCAAAAGCAATATAAAGAAATGCCAATGAAGAAGTCCAAAAATGATAAATAAAACCGTTATCACCAATCCGATAAACTCAATTCCAGGTGCTAGAAATTCGAACAAGGTCCAATATGGTACACTCAGCATTCCTAATAACTTATATTTTGGGTTCATGAACATTTTTTTGTGGAAACTTAATGTTTCTATTGTTCCTCTCATCCAACGGCTTCGTTGCTTTTTAAAGATTGAAAAATCTTCAGGAGCTTCTGTCCAGCAAAGAGGATCTGGAATATAACTTACAGCATAAGGCAGTTTATTCTCCAGCATATAACGACGCATTCTCACAATCAGCTCCATATCTTCTCCTACCGTTTTAGTACTGTAACCGCCTGATAAAATGGCTATTTCTTTATCAAATGCACCAAAAGCACCGCTAATCAGTAATAAGCCATCCAATCTTCCCCAAGCCATTCTTCCTAAAAGGAAAGCTCTTAAATATTCTAAAACCTGAATTCTAGGCAACATGCGATCTGGAATATTGACCTCAACTAAACGTCCATTTTTGATGATACATTGATTCGCAATTCTCACAACGCCACCAGTGGCAATAATACGTTTTCCGTGAGATTCTAAAAATGGTTTTGCTAATTTTAAAAGTGAATCTTTATCTAAAATACAATCCACATCAATACAGACTACAAAAGGATTTTCGGCAATATTAAGTCCTACGTTTAAAGCGTCGGCTTTACCTCCATTTTCTTTGTCAACTACAATTAGTTTTTTGTAGGCTGCATTTCTGGAAATATAAATGCCTTTTATCTTTTTGGTTTCAATCTGCGGATGAAATTCACGGTCTGATAAAACCAAATCATAGGTCTTAATCAAGATTTCCATGGAATTGTCCTTGCTTCCATCATTTACTACGATTGCCTGATAATTATTGTAATTAAGCGAAAGCAATGATTTTACATTCTCTTCAATGGTTAAACCTTCATTATAAGCAGGCGCAATCAGAGAAAGTTTTGGCGCAAATTCACTTGTCAACAGCACATCATAATCTACAAAGCTGTTTTTCTTCAAATATCCTCTCAACTCCTTTGTAGAAAGATAGGCCAAAACGAGATAAGAAGACATGATTAATATGGCGTACCCCAATATCAAGAGTATATATACATCCAAAAACCATATCAATTCGTCTGTAAAAAAAGTCATTCCTTATAAATTAAACCGTTAGTGTCTGCAAAATGCTTTGCGCTTCATACTTAATTGTAGTATTTGGAGCTTTGGCTGCCAATTGTGCTACAAAAGGAACTTTCTGTGTTAGTTTTAGTTCTTTTATAAGCTTTAATCCCAGTGTGATAACTGTTGTATTTTGGGATTCCAGTAAAAGTTCAATGCCTTTTGTATCGCCAATATCGTGTTTTTTGAAAGCTCCAATAATATTCAGCTGTGTCCAATCGTCAATAGGATCAGAATGCTCTACCAAATGAACTATACTTTTTGTGCCAGCAAGTTTAATACAAGCATTTAAAGCTGTAATTTTTAAAGTCTTATTTTTCGCTTTGGAATACGTTATAATTTTATCGTAAGCATCGTTAATATTAAACTCCGCAAGTTCTGTAATTCCTTTACAGTTTACTTCCCATTTGATGCTTTTCAACTTTCTATAAGAATCTTTTATCAAACCAGATTCTTTATAAAAATGTTCTAGCTTTTGTGCATAAACACCTTCGTAATTTTTATGCAGATTGATGAGGGATTCGGTTAACACTTCCCTAAAAAAAGAAGTGTCAAAAAGAACTAAAAAATTTTTATCTTCTTTAATAGCAGTAAACGTTGTGTCTTGAAAAATCACAGCTGACATTATTTTTTCGATTTCTGTGCTGTATTCAATACTTAGTCTTTCCCTTCTGATTTTTTTATTTCGACTTCCTACAATGTATAGATACAAGATAAAAGAAGCTGCAACGAAAAAGTAGATCGAAAAAGTGAGAAAGGTTACCACCCATTTACCGCCTTTATAGATTTCCCAGATTTCTTCCATACTAAAAACGTTTCGTTACAATTAACTGAACATTGAATCGGTTTCTGTATTCTCCCAGAATATATTCTTCTCTTTCGTAAAGAAATATTGGACGTACAAAAAAGGACTCGCCTAAACGATGCTGGTATTGAATTCCAGCTCTATAGGCTTTTAATGGCGTTGTAAAATTATTGTACAGATACAAATACGGAACATTTCCATATTGAAGTTCAAATCTTAGCAGACTTTCTTTTTCTTCATTTACTTTCTGCAAACTTAAAACATGAGAAAACAATTCATTTGAAGTATCGTAATATGGTCTGTAAGCAACAGTATAAGTTCCTGCTGTATAAGCCAATTGTCCTGTAAGCAATGTAATATCGTCACTTTCAAAATGCATAAATCGTGCTCCAAGGGAATAATCAAACTTTTTATGCGGTTTAAAATAATATTCTAAACCTGCTTTTGCCACAGGAAATATCGTTTCGCCTGTAGAAATACCTCCATTAGCATACAAATAGCTTTTGTTGGAGAATGTCTGATAATAGTCGGCTTCAAATAAGGCTTGGGTATCGTTACTCACATTTCCAACATTGGCACGACCTACAATTGCAGATTTACTGAATTTATGCGAATACTCTACATAACCATAATGAAACGGAGACTGTCCCGGTTCTGAGGTCGAAACATTTAAGTAAGAAACAGAAAGCGCATTTTTAGATTTATGCCCAATAAGCGTTCGTATTCCTTTAAAAGCTTGGGTGCTATTGTCTATATAGGCCGATTTTTCTATTAATTCTAAAGCTTCTTGATCTCTGTTTAGCTTTTCTAGACAAGTTGCTTTTATTTTTAAAACCTCAAGAGATTTGGGATCCAATACCAAATATTTATCGCAGTAAACGACACATTTTTCATATTGTTCTGTCCAAAAATAAACATTGATTATCGCCTGCAAAGCCTCCTGATTTGGATTGACTCTATCTGTCATTGGAGACAAAATTTTTATCGCCGTTTTATAGTCTTTTTTCCAGCTGTAAATACGTCCTGTATACGTTTGAATATCTTCGTCCTGAGGGAATGTAGCTCGCAAAGGTTCAATCAGCGATAATGCTTTGTCGTAGTTTTGTTTTTCAACCTCGCGCTTAACATTTGATAAAGTTTCCTCTACATTGATTTCCTGTCCAATAGCAACGGAAGAAATAAAAAGCAGTATTATTGAATAATAAATATACTTCATTAGAAACGTGTTTTTAGCAGTTTATTAATTCGCACTAAAAGCACGGCCGGACTTACAGGTTTGGCAATAAATTCATTTGCGCCTATATCAAAAGAATCCAATTCTGTTTGTTCTACTCCAGAAGAAGTTAATATAATAATGGGAGTTTCAGAATTAATAGTTTGTCTTACGTATTGGGTAATTTCCATACCGCTTTTACCCGGCATGTTGATATCCGTGAGGATTAAATCGTAATTATTGGTTTCGATTGCGTCTAAGGCATCTTTTCCATCCGAAAATTGGTCAACGGTAAATCCTTTTGATTCTAAGAAAAAAGATAACGATTTGCGTAGGATATCATTATCTTCGGCTAAAATAATTCTCATTTTTTTTCAAATTTTAAACTTGGGGGCAAACTTTATTATAACATCCTATTTGTAAAGCTAGGGCTTATTTCTCTTTTATCATAGCTCCTTTAGAATTTTAACGACTTCAGTGATTCCACAATGCAGTACATTCATTTTATCTAAAGTTTCAGTAGTAAATTCTCGTGCTGTAGCTTCTTCTTCAATAATAGCGGCACAATTACTTAGATCTTCAAGCATAAAAATATCTAAACTCGATTTCATATTATGCGACAACATTTTTACCGTATCGTGATCTTCTTTATGGAAGGCTTCTTCTAACTGTTCTGTCTGACTTGGAATTTTTTCTATGAAAAGATTAATCATTTCTTTCTTAAATTCAAGATCGCCACACGCCATTTCATCTAAGAAAGATAGATCTATAATACGTTTCGGCGTAAGCTCAAAATTCGGATTCATAACTGTTTTTATCGCTTTCAAAAGAACCGCCTGCTTAAAAGGTTTTGGCACATAAGCATTCATTCCAACTTTATAGCAGCGTTCCTGTTCTCCTACCAAAGAATGCGCTGTCATTGCGATAATTGGGATGGTTGAATTCATCTCGTTTCGAATGTATTCTGTGGTTTGATAACCATCTTTGACAGGCATCTGCAAATCCATCAAAACCAAATCATATTTATTCTGAGATAAAAGTTCAATACCTTCTTCCCCATTTTGGGCAATATCCAAATCAAATCCGAAGTTATTGATAACGCTTTTTGCTAATTTCTGATTTAAGGCATTGTCCTCGCAAAGCAATATTTTAAGTCTTCCTAAATTATTTATTGACATAGATTTAACGGCAGGCTGAGTAGGATTTCCTTTTTTATACGAGATGATAAAAAAGAATTCAGATCCGCGGTTTGGGGTACTTTTTACATGAATTTCGCCATGCTGTAACTCTATCAATTCTTTTACAATATTAAGTCCCAATCCAGTGCCTCCGTAAGTACGGGTAGTACTTTCTTCGCCTTGCGTAAATCTTTCAAAAATAGTAGTTAATTTATCTTCGTGGATTCCAATTCCCGTGTCTTTTACAGAAAATTTAAGTGTGTAATTATCTTCTGTTTCCTCCAGTTTCTTTACCGAAACCGTTACTTCTCCTTCATTTGTAAATTTCAAAGAATTTCCAATCAAATTAACCAATATCTGATTCAATCTTCCTTGATCTCCCACTACATTATCCGGCATTTCGGCATCTAAAAAGAGATTAAAATCGACTTCTTTCTGCGCTTTTACCTTTAACAGATTGTAAACGTGCTTTAATGTCTTTTTTAAATTAAATGGTTCTGATTCAATCGCTAAATTTCCTGATTCTATTTTGGAAAGATCCAGAATGTCATTTACAATCAGCAATAGGTTTTCTCCCGCAATCTGAACACTTTCAATATAATCGCGCTGCACTTCATCTAATTCAGTCTGTGCCAAAAGATCAGTAAAACCAATGATTGAGTTTAAAGGCGTTCTAATTTCGTGGCTCATATTAGCCAAAAAACTATCTCTTGCCAGAACTGCTTTTTCTGCAATTTTTCTCTGTGCATCTAATTGAATATTTTTTGTACCAATTTCTAATTGCGCCATAACGTGCTTGGCTACAATAGAAAGTGCATTACGCTGGTTTTCATTCAATTCTTTTACTACATGATCGACAGCGCATAAAGTTCCAATATTATAGCCGTCTGGTGTTGTAATAGGCACACCGGCGTAGAATCTAACATTAAAACCACCCGTAACATTAGGATCATTTTTGAACCTTTCACTTAAATGAGTATCGTTTATTTCTACAATTTTAGTGTCTAAAATGGTGTAATTACAAAAAGTTATTTCTCTTGGAACTTCAGAAACTCCAATTCCAATTTCAGATTTAAACCATTGTCGGTTTTCATCTATAAATGAGATGTGCGCAATAGGAACACCGCAGATATAAGAAACTAATTTTGTAGCATCGTCAAAAGCGTGATCAGGAAGTGTGTCAAGTATATTGTAACGTTTTAAAGCAGCTAAACGTTGTAATTCGTTATCTGGGATTGGGTAATCGTTATTCATTTTTATTACAGTAGGAAAAGCAGGCAAAGGTAAATCAATTTAAGTGAAAACACTTGTTTTGCAGTGAGTTTATTGCAGAATTATGACAAATGTGACTTAAGTATTACAGTTTGGATTGCCCTTTTTTGTTTCAAAGAGGAATACCAAAAGTCCTTGGTTAACTAATATTCCATCGACTTTAATTATATCTGAAGATAAAAAATAGTTTGTTTTTCGATTTATAAAGAAAAAGCAGTTTCTTATTTTAAAGAGACGCTTTTTTGATTTCCAATTTCATTTATTATCGCTTTTAACAAAAATATTGGGATTGTTTTTATATTAGCTGCAATTTCCAAAAAAAATAAAAACCAAATCTGCTATGAATTTTAACCCCAATTACCAATTTGAAATAGATCCGAAAATAAAAGAAACCTATCGAAATGCAGAAAAAATATTTGGTTCTGATCCCAAAACAATTAGAAAAATTTCTAAAAGAGTCTTAATCTTTGGAATTCTCGTAATGATAATCAGTATAAAAGCCCTGATTGGATTGCTATTTGCTTTCAGGATTAATCTTTTTACTTTAGTATTTGCTTTAGGCGCTTTTTTGGTATACTCTTCTTTTTATCTCCGACAAAACATCTTAAAATTCCCTATATTAATAGTTTACAAAGATGAAATACTTTTTAAAAGACAGAAATATTTTGGAAAACTCAAACTTTTAAACCTTTACCGTTTTTATACTTCTAACGAATTTGAATCTTTAGATCGAGATGATTTAAAAAATGTAGTAATTCCTAAAGGAGTTTTTAATACAGCCGAATTATGTTTGGAAACAAGTTTAAAAGAGCCTCAAGTTTTTTTAATGCTGAATGTTGAAAAAGAGTATCTTAATCATATTGCACTTTATCTAAACGATTATATTAAAAACAAATCTTAAAGATGAAAAATTGGAGTATTATATTGTTCTTTTTACTGTTTTGGCAATTGTCCTTTACACAACAAAAAATAATCTGCGGAACAGTTACGGACTCTACTGGAACTCCTATTCCCTATGCCAATATTCTTATTCAAGGAGTTAAGACCAAAACCACTTCAACAACAGATTTCGATGGAAATTACACTGTAAAAATTAATCCAAATAGTAATCTAATATTTAGTTATGTTGGCTTTAAAACTCAAAAAGTCGCTGCTGATAAAGAAGAAATAAACGTTGTTTTAGAAATTGATCCTACAAAACTTCTCGATGAATTGCCTTATACACCAGATCTCAGAAAAAAGAAAACGCAAAAAATCAAAGTTCAATAATCTGTTTCAATTCCAAAGTTGTCGTTCCTGATGAAATTACTTTTGGAGCTTTTGCCAATTTCCCAGCTAAAAATTCTGTTGAAATGGGTTTCAAATTTTTAAAAAGTCCAATTGCGTTGAAGACTTTAATAATTCTAATAGAAATTTTTTCGCCCCAACGATCTGTATTTTTACGAATTAACGGCCCTGGTCTGAAAATAATATATTGAGGAAAATTAAGTTTTTTAATATATTCTTCTAGTTCTCCTTTCATTTTAGAATAAAAAACATTGCTTTTAGCTGAAGCGCCGTAAGAAGAAACTAAAACAAGAGATTTGACTTGATTCTTAACAGCAATTTCAGAAAAATCGGCTGGAATATCATAATCGATTTTCCATTGTTTTTCTTTAGAACCTGCATCTTTTAAGGTTGTTCCAATGCAGGAAAAAAGCACATCTCCCTTAATTAAATCCTGAAACGAATTTACATCTGAAAAATCCACAATATGTTCGGTAAGCTTTGGATGGGATTTTCCAAAAGGACGTCTCACAAAAACAGCAACCGAAGTATAATCTTGATCTTCTAAAAGTTTATCAACCAATTCTTTTCCTGTAGAACCAGTGGCTCCAATTACCAATGCTTTCATAATTCAATTGTTTTACAAGTAAATATACTCATTTAATCAAAAACCCCTTTACAAAATTTGCAAAGGGGTTTCTTTAAAAATTAGCTTCTATTTTATTTAATCAACTCTCTTAACAGAAAGTTTGTCTAAACAGAAATAAGCTGCTGTATTCATTCCATAAAGTGGGTCTGCATCTGTTGAAGCCATTTGGAAAACCAAGTACTGAACATCTCCTAAAGCTTGAAGATTAGTTGCCGCCACATTTATCCATCCAGTCGGCATAACTAAAGATGAACCTGTATAATCTGCCAGAGACTGTGTTATCGGACTTGAAATAGTTCCGTTTTCATCAACACCATAAATCAGCAATTCAAAATGATCTCCTGAAGAAAAAGCTCGTGCAAACCCGTCTCCACTCAAACAACCATAATATGGCCAAGGATGCATGTTGATTTTTAATCCAAGCACTTCATAAATTCCAGTGTTTCCAACTTTAATCCAGTTAGAAAAACTAGATTCGCTAAAAGTTGTTCCTTGTGGAGAAACAGGATCTAAATAACTTGACCAATAAGCCACAATATATGGATCGCCAGATGTTCCAGGTGTTCCAGGCGTAATTGTAGTCGAAGTTCCAAAACCACTTCCTGCCATAGTCCCCCATTGATGAGGCACCCATCCGTCAGATCCGCCTGGGCCTGCACCAGAACCGTAATTGGTAATATCATTTACGTTAGACACAATAAATCCGTCCCAGTAATTGTAACCAGCCGATGTACCAGTGTGAGAAAATGTAAAAATATCTACACTTAAATTGGTGTTAGCCACATAGGTATTTTCCCAGTACTTTCCTCCTGTCGTGGTAATACCGCTGCTTAATAAAGCGCTTGTTAGGTTAAGCGTTGTTGTGGTTCCAATTGCAGGATCTGTAACCGCTGTTCTTGCTGTTTTCGATGTAGAATTTACTACAGAATTAGCGCTTTCACTGCTTAAAACATCCTCATCACTACTACAAGATGAAAATCCAAGCACTAGACCTAAGGTCAAAAAATAAACTACTTTTTTCATTATTTATAAAATTTAGGGTTAATATTCCATTTTATTTCTTCGGAAAATTTAAATCCGAAACTTCTTTAAAAATGCTCATCAACAAATCGCTGGATCCTAAAGCAGTAAATGTTGGCACATACACTTTTACAAAATCAACTCCCGGTAAATGCACTTTTTTGCCCTCTTTATCCACTGCCCAAGAAATATCAATTGAAGGATCTTTAATACCGCCATAACCCCAGTCAAAAGTGCCAACGTTGTAACTTGTACCCGATCCATCGCTTACATCTTTTGTTGGTATAAAAACTTTTGTTCCTTTTAAAGTATAAGAATCCCCAACCCATGCCGGATAGTAATTACTTCTTCTTCTAGTATTGGTTCTTGTAATGTTACCTGAAGCATTTTTATTATCAGTCCAAGGAAGATAAGCAGTATCGTACTGCCAGCTTAATGTTCCCGTTACTGGAGTTGCGGTTGCATTCGGTTTCTTATACGTTAGTTCGTAGTTTTTAACTGTTGTTGATTTATAGTACTCACTTCCTGCGATTTCATACCATTCATTTTCATCAGGTTTCCCATTTTTATTGGCATCATAAGCCACGGCAATACTTACTGGAGAATATTTAACAGTAGCACTTCCCATTTCCATTTGAACAATAAAATCACGTTGGCCATACGCATTCACAACTGTATGGTCAAAAGCGGTTACAATATATCCGCCAAATGTTCCTAAATAAACTGAACTTTCTTCGTTTAAACTTGTTTGTACTGCCTGCAAAGATTCTTCTTTTGTTGCATAACTTTCCATTGCGTAATTTGGTGCAGGCAAATAATCGATAAGTTTTAAAGCCTTAGCAGTATACGTTTTTCCGGTTTCAGAAACCGTAACTTTAGCAGAGGCTTCTTTTACAATTTTATCTACTGTTACTTTATAACCTATAACATAATCTGCTGCTTTTGGCGTAATAAATAATAAGTTTTTGCTTTCGCCGATGATTGAATCTTTAACAGCACCATCTTTACTTGTAACTTTTACAGACCATTGATAAGCTGGAGTTTTTCCTTCTGCATTTTCTAATGTTACTTCCGGTGCTATTTCTACAACATTATATTGTGGCACTGCAAAATCTGATGCTAGCTTTATAGTAATCGAAGGATCTTTAACTGGTGCTACAATTTCTTCCTGTTTTGAATCGTCGTTACTGCAAGCATAAAAGCTAACAAGAGTGATTAGCACTAAACTATACTTTAAATACTTTTTCATGGTCTTACTTATTAGCTTGTTTTAAATTGTATTTTTTTACTATATGAAGATCTGCGGCACCTGCAAATACAGTTGCCATAGAAGATTGCTGCAGACAGCGCCCCATTGGTTCGCTTACACAGTTGACTACTTTTATAAAATCGATTCCTGGGAGATTGGCCTTGTTTCCGTTTTTATCTACCGCCCAGTCAATATCGATATCTGGATTTACAGCATTTACATAACCCCATTCTGGAGGTGTTGAATACCATAATGTTGTTTGGCCTGCGCGTGCTGTTTTAAAATCTACATCGAGTTTTAATCCTTCATAACTTACTGAAGTCTGCGTTGCCCATAACGGATAAAATTCTTTTTTACCTCTTGGTCTTTCCAGATAATACTTGTCTCCTTTACTGTTTTCACAATAAACATGTTCGTAATCTGTCCAAAGAGCACTTGAAGTAACCAAAGGTTCTCCAGCCGCTTTTTTGTTATAAGTAACTTTGAAGTTTTTAACGGTAGTTGATTTAGCATTCTGACTTCCGATAATTTCATACCATTCGTCTGCATCTGGTTTTCCGTTTTTATTTTTGTCATAAGCTACATAAATCAATCCTGGTGCAGGCGGATTGGCTTTTGCAACTGTCGGATTTGTAACATCTCCCCCATACACTCTAAAATCACTTGTTCCTGGAACATTCACAACTGTATGATCAAACCCAACAACGATAGAACCTCCAAAACCGCCTAAGTCTAATAAATAGCCTACATTGGTTTCGTTGATTCTTCCTAAAGCTGTTTTCATTACATCTTCTTTAGAATTACCATCTTTGTAAATATCGTTGGCAAGCATTCCAGGAGCGGGATCAAAATCAAAAATTTTAGTGATGTACGGATTGAAATTTGAAGCTTCGTTGACAACTGTTACAATTGTACTTTTACTTCCTTTTTTATTATCTGCTGTTACGTTCAATGTAAATTCATAAGAACCTGCATAAATGGCTGTAAACCTTAAATCTTTTGTATCTCCAACAATTGAATCTGTTACTTGGTTTACTGGATTTTTAGTCATAATCCACTCGTATTTAGCAGTGGCTCCAGCATCCGAAGCTGTAATATCTAAAACCGTAAAGGTTGGCGTTTCATATTTTTCTTGAAGCGTAATGTCGATCACATTAGCGTTTTCATCTTTATCATCACTGCTGCATCCAATAAAGGCGAATGCAAATCCCAGCAATAAAAATTGGGTAACTTTTTTTTTCATAAAATGATTATAATAAATTGATTTGATACTAGTTAAAATTATCTCGTTGGAATATTTTCTCCTGAAAGATGCAGATCAGTTGCTCCCATAATTTCGGTTGAAGTTTCTCCAAGCCAGCCCGCCTGCTGATTAAGTCCATTGTACACTTTTACAAAATCTATGGCCGGAAGCTGTACTTTTTTACCACTGCTGTCAATTGCCCAATCAATGTCGATTGCCGAATCGTCATCATTATTGGGAGCATTGTCTGCATAACCGTATAAAAAGGCATATTGAACATAATAACTTCCGTTACCGCTTTCATCAACAGCATTATCTGGCAATCTTGTACCTTTGAAAGTAATAGAAGCCTGATCTTTCAGCCATTTCGGCCAATATTCCAAGGAATGATTGTAAGCATTATTCTGTGCCAGATAACCGTCTTTTCCCTGATTGTCTTTCCAGTAGATGTATTCCAAATCGGTAAAAGTTACCGTTCCTGTTCCACCGCCCGGAACTGGAATTTTATTAGGATCTGGCCTGTAATACGTTATTTCGTAGTTGCGGATTGTTTTTTCCATTTTATGGCCGGCACCTTCAATTTCGTACCATTCGTCATCCGGAAGTCCATTTTTATTTTTATCATAAGAAACCATGATAACTCCCGCTTCACTGCTTCCGCCGCGTAATTCCGCATTCTGATTCGGATTGGCTTCTGCCCAAAAAGCATTACCTAAAACCCTAAAATCACGTTTTCCCTTTAGGTTTACAATACTGTGGTCAAAACCAAAAACCACATAACCGCCAAAAGCACCAAGCGAAATAAGATCGCCGTTTTTCTTTGCCAAATACGAATTGGCTCTTGTTAAAACTCTATCAGCCGTGTCGCCGTCATTGGCCACAGGAAGATCATTTACAAATTGCCCTGGCGCAGGTTTAAATTCGAACACTTTCGAAATAAATGTTTTTAATTCTTTCGTTTCAGCCGTGACAATTACCATCACTTTTTGAGTCTGAGTTGTTCCTTTATCTGTAATAACAACTTTAAATTCATACGTTCCTTCAGCAGTTGAGGCAAACAAAGCTTCTTTTGAAGTGGTGTTGACCAAAGAATAATTCTCTGAAGAAACACTTTCAACTGTCCAATTGTAAAGGGCATCAGCGCTCACATTTGTTTTAGCACTCAAACTAATAATTGAAAAAC
The DNA here is from genome assembly GCF_030378165.1 of Flavobacterium panacagri. NCBI lineage: Bacteria > Pseudomonadati > Bacteroidota > Flavobacteriia > Flavobacteriales > Flavobacteriaceae > Flavobacterium > Flavobacterium panacagri. The sequence goes on along the minus strand of NZ_CP119766.1, from coordinate 3,564,798 downwards.
GCGTGGTTTTAAATTCGTTCGTTACCGATTCTCCGCCAGAATCCGGATTGTCATTATCTCCGCCTGAACAGTTTAAAAATAGCAACGCAACAAAAGCCAATACTATTAATCGACAATACTTTAAAAATCTCTGATTCATATCTTTATTTTTTGGTTATAAAAGCAATATGCGCAGGAATATTTCCCGCTGTAGTTTTCCATTTTAATCGGCCGTCTGGTGTAAAACAATAGATATAACCCGTTACCACATAATTTTGGGCATCGGTTATATAAATTTCTTTGGTTTCGGGATTGACCTGAAGTCCATACGGAATCATGATTTTTTTGTCGGTTCCGTCCGTAATGATTTTATCGCTGATTATCTTTTTGGTTTTGGTATCCAAAATTCCATACGTAATCTTGTTGCTGTTCGTGAGATAACTCCAAGAAACACTGTAATAATAAAGTAGATCATCAACCAGACACATTCCTAAAGCCGGAATATCGAGTTGCATTTTCTTCTCGTCTGTTTTGGTATCAATCACAAAAAGGTTGGGTTGTGTATTGTAGTAATCGCCTCGTGAACTCACATAAATATCGCCACGGCTGTCAATCTCCATGCTGTAGAGATTAATGCCAACATCTATTTTTTTAATTTCTGTGAAAGTCTCTAAATCAATAACCGAAACCGTTCGATCGTAATTTGGAACACGATAACCGCCTGAATTCGCTACATATAATTTTCCGTTATGCACGACCATTTGTTCTGGCTGATAACCAACTGTCACTTTTCTTTTTATTTCTAAAGAAGTCGTATCGATTTCGGCAACAAAACCAATTTCAGCATTCGGATTAATAGCAACTGGCCCAGAATAGGAACTTACATAAGCCTTGTCTTTGTAAAAAGTCACATAACGACAATTTGGAATATCAATTTTCTTGATTCGTTTTGCCGTCCATTTTTCTAAAACTTCTACTTTGTTGGAGACATTTATAACGGCATAAACCTTATTACCATAGATTTGAATATCGTTTCCAACATCGCCCAATTCTTTTACAACTGAAGGATTTCTTTCGGAATAAACATCAGTGGTATAATTTCCTGTTCTGTAATTGAAAACATCAATACTCGCTCGGTTCATTCCCATATTGCCTTCATTCAGCAGATAAAAACCTTCAATATTGCCGTCATTTGTAGGCACGGCAACATTCGTATCTGAAGACAGAAATATTGTTTCATCTTCCCTGCAGGAAACCAATACTATAGCTGTAAATAAGCTAATTATTATTTTTATAAAACCCTTTTTCATAACTCAAAACCAATTATAAATTTGAACGTTCTGCCCGGCATTGGATAATTGTAAATCACTTCGTATTGCTGATTGAATGCATTATTGACTTCTACCGTAGCATTTAATTTGTATTTATTGAGGAGGAAAGATTTTTGAACGGCCATATCATGTGTGTACCAAGGCTGTACTTCGTTTACTTTGATATTGTTGACGTTTCCGTTGTAGCGTTTTCCAACGTATATAAAACTGTAATTGAAATTCCAGGATTCATAACCCGCATTTAAAATTCCTGAACCGCTGTGCCAAGGCGTGTACGGAATCTGATCGCCATAAGAAGACATTTGCAAACCAGAAACTTTGGTAAAATCCTGACTTTGAGAATAGGTATAAGTCAAATTGGCATCCAGATTTACTTTGTGAATATGCGTTCCCAAATTCACAACGGTTTCAATTCCCTTTCCTTTTACCTGACCAATATTCGTCATCATCCAGCGGAATAGATTTCCTGTCGGCGCGGCTACAATTTTGTCTTTCGTATAGGTATAATAAACATCTGCCTGAATGGAAAACTTATCCAGAAAACTTTCTTTTACAGGAAAATTATAGGTAAAACCAACATCATACTGATTCATATATTCTGGTCGCAAAGTGCTTGAACCGACCATGGTGTAATACAAATCATTAAAGGTGGGCATTCTGAAAATACGTTTGGCAAACGCTCTCAGATTAAAATCGTATTTTTTGAAAGGAGTATAACCGAGGAATAATGCAGGAGTAAATTCGGTTTTATTGGGTGCTTTGGTGTTGTATTTTACTTCTTCAATTACTCTTGTGGCCAAGACATTTCCTAAAACTTTAAAACCTTCGTATCGATAGGAAGTTGCCAAAGAAACCAATGCGGTATAACGTGTTGGAAAAGAAAACTGTGTCTGGATTCCTCTTCTCGTTGCGTTTAATTTATTGTATTGAAAATCGGTTGAAAGTGAAACATCCCAAGTAGGTAAAATGCTGTACATATTGACTGCCGAAAAATAAGTTTCCTGCTGGTAATAGCTGTCATCAGACTGAACGCCTTCCGTTACGGTTTCGCCTAAAACATTGGTTGTATCTCTTGCAATGTAATGCGTGTAATCGTAAGCAAATTTTCCTTTTAATTGAAATTTATACTTTTCTGAAACGTCTTTCGTTAAAAAAGCCTGTCCGAAAAAATTCTTATCAAACTGTCGGAATCCGTCTCTGAATTTGTTTTCTACAATAGCTCCGGGCGCACCTCTTTCAGAATCATAATAATACACTTTGGCATCCCAGGAACCTTTGTTTATTTTTCCGTAAAGACCCGATTCAAATCGGAACGCTTCAATATCGCTGTTCCATCTCGTGGCTGTGGTATCATAAGCAGTAGTTCCGTCCAGATTTTTTCTTTTATATCTAAATTTATACTGCCCGTTAGATTTAATGTATTCTGAACTGACACTCATACTGACTTTGTCGCTCAGTTTCTGCTCCCATCTAAAACTCGGATCATGATAATTGATGGACATCGTTTTATACCGAACCAATAAATTTGTCTTTTTATCGCCAACAAAAACAGGACGTTTCGTTTTTAAATAAATGGCTGAAGCCGAAGCAAAATCCTTAGCCGACTGGAAAATTTCACTTTTTTGTCCATTATACATGGTAAGCGATTCCATATCGTCAAGAGAATATTTTCCGAGATCTGTAACACCGTTTTGGGCATTTCCAAGCTGGATTCCGTCGTAAAAAACACCAACATGATGTGTTCCCATATTGCGGACATCAACAGTTTTTAGTCCGCCAACTCCGCCATAATCTTTAATTTGAGTTCCGGCAAAATAACGAAGCGCATCGGCCACATTATGACTCGCCATTTTTTCGAGCAGAACGCCCGAGAGACTTTGCACAGGAATCACTTCCTGATATGGTTTTCCTTTTAAAATAACTTCTTTTAAAACACGCGAACTATCTTTCTCCGTTTGTGCATGAAGCCAAAAAGGAAGACCTAAAATAAAAACGGTAAGTAAAGTTTTTTTCAAATTATACATCACAATTGAATTAAATCAACTTTCTGTGATGCTTATACAAACGTAGAATTGACCCCGCTGTAAAACAGCTAGTCATTATCTTTGTCATCAACTTCATACCACGAAAGTTTTAAACTATGTGATCGTGGCAGGTCTCCTGACTTATTCTTTCTTTAAACGGCCTTCTCACCCCGCAAGACGGGACAATGGCATTAGTAATGTTCAAAGACTTTATGTAGAACTTACAGTAGCGGGTCTGTTCAGGATTTGCACCTGATTCCCTTTTAACTATTTTTTCTGATGAAAAAACAGACCAAAATCAGACGCAAATATAGGGCGCATATAATGGGTCTGCAAATTCGAAAGAACTTTTTTACAAAATAAAAAGTTTATCGGTACGAATGAGAAAGACTTTATAACATCATAAATACTTCTCAATCAAAGTTTCAATTTCAGGCGTAGAAGGTCTTGGCGCGTCTTTATGAATAATTTTCCCATCTTTCCCCAGTAATACGTAACGTGGAATTGTAGTTACATTTATTTGTTTCAGCAATTCATCTTTTTCAGATTTTGCAATAAGAAGACTGTTTTCCGTATTCAAAATATCTTTGTGCTGTAACATTGCTTTTTTCCATGACGTTGCACTTTTATCAATAGAAATAAATACAAAAGCTACGTCTTTATACTTTTCCATCAGTTTCTTTTCACTCGGAAGTTCCTCTCGGCAAGGCATACACCATGAAGCCCAGAAATCGATCAAAACCAATTTTCCTTCGTGTTTTTTCACTATATCTTTTAAAAATAAAGGTGTTGCAGTTGGTTTTAACTCCTCTTCTATATTGGAAATAAAAGCTTGATTTTTACAGTTGTTTCTAAATATTTCGAGTGCTTTTGCATCAAAAACAACTTTTTGGTCTCTATTGTTTACAGGATAATACATATTGATGTACAATAAATAATCAATAATAGCCTGATTTTTAAAATTTACAGAAATAAAGTTCAATACATTAGGAAGAGTCTTTTTTAAACCTAAAAAGTTCATTCGTTTTTTGACATAATTCTCAACAAGTTCTCTGTAAGCCTGCACATCAAGCAAAACATCAGCCTGATCAAAACTCTCTTCTATTGCGGTAAATGTGGTTGGATTTAAAGGTTGAGCTTCTAGAGCATTGTATAAAGTCAAACTCCAATACATAGTAGTAAAATATTCGTAAAACTCTTTCGAAAGTTTATTCTCTTTATAATACGTTTCTAATAACTCTTTCTGCTTAATGTAATCTTTATCAAAATAAGAATTGAGTTTGGCAGATGCCATAATAATTTTTAATTGATTGTAACTTGGAAGATTTTTAGTTGAACCGTATTTTGTAAAAGATTCATTTAAAAATTCCGATTCAGATTTACGGATTGGATTTTCATTACAATAATAATGAATCAATCCTTTATCGTCGAGATCAAATTCTATGGTTTCATTTGGCAGAGCATAGATAGAAGTTGCTCTATTTATGTCGTTACAAGATATAGTCGAATTATTATCCACTTTTAACTCCCGATTGTTTGTATTCAGAACTGCGCGGTCATAAATATTTTCTCTTGACTGTGAGGTTAGATTTATAACAGTTTCTTTATTTCCGACATATTTAATGGTAATCTGCTGTGCAAATGAAGCTATAGAAATCAGTAAAAATAAAAGAGCATTTTTTAGTTTAGACATCTTGTTTTGTGTTGGTTTGGTTAGTTAGTTTATTTTAAAACTTTTGTGGTCAAGTATTTAAAATCTTAAGTAAATATAAATACTTCACTCTAATTGATAAGAATATTCTTAATTACTTTTAAGCTAAAAATAATTGAAATATAAAAAAAATCAGAATTTCTTTTGCCGTCAAATCTTTATATCGTAATATTGCAATATTAAATTTATAAAAAAAATGGGAGCAACTAAAACAGAACATTTTACTGATGCACAAAACCAAATTGCAACTATTGCAAAAGCATTGGGACATCCTGCAAGGATTGCTATTTTAGAATACTTACTTAAAGTAAATGAATGCATTTGCGGTGATATTGTAAATGAGCTTCCACTAGCACAGCCAACCGTTTCTCAACATTTAAAAGAACTTAAAAATGCCGGAATCATCAAAGGCAACATCTCAGGAAACTCTATATGTTACTGTATTGATGAAAAAGCAATAGAAATTCTAAATGCTTATTTTTTAAACATCACTCAAACTCTTTCAAAATCAGAATGCTGTTAAGGCATTTTTTTTGAAAACATATATCGTAATATTGCAATTAACAAATATAAATAATATGAAACTATCAGAAATTAAAGAAATTTTACCCACATTAGAAAATGTTGAATTTCAATTGGAAAACGGAACTTTTGTTCCCGAACATTTCCATGTAACGGAAGTCGGAATGATTACTAAAAATTTTATTGATTGCGGTGGTGTCATTAGAAATGAAGAAGTTGTAAATTTTCAGCTTTGGAATGCTGACGATTTTGAACATCGCTTAAAACCAAACAAATTATTGCATATTATTCAGCTTTCTGAAGATAAACTGGGTATTAAAAATCTTGAAATTGAAGTAGAATACCAAAACCAAACCATCGGGAAATATGATTTGGATTTTAACGGAAAAAACTTTGTTCTTAAAAACAAAACAACAGCTTGTTTAGCTCAGGATTCGTGCGGGATTCCAGCTGAAAAACAAAAAATAGCCCTAAGAGGATTACAGGATAACGCTTCTTGTTGTACGCCAGATTCAGGATGCTGTTAAGCAATGAAAGCCAAAATTATTCAATATAAAAAACCAATTATTATTACCAGCTCTGTTATGTTGTTACAGCTTATTTTTGGATTCGATCCAAAATTCTGCATCATCAATATCATTTGGCTGTTCGTTTAAATTATGGAAAAGAAAATACTAATATTGTGTACCGGAAATAGTTGCAGAAGCCAGATTGCAGAAGGCTATATGAGGGATTTTGCAGGCAATAAAGCGTTGGTTTACAGCGCTGGCGTAGAAACACACGGCGTAAATCCGAAAGCCATTTCTATTATGAAAGAAGATGGAATTGACATTTCGAATCACACTTCAAATAACATTGACGAATACTATAATATTGATTTTGATTATGTTATTACTGTTTGTGACAATGCCAAAGAAAGATGTCCGTTTTTTCCAACTAAGGCACAAAAATTTCATTACAATTTTCCCGATCCTACCAAAGCAACAGGAACAGATTCTGAAATAAAAGAACAATTTAGAAACGTGAGAAATCTTATAAAAGAATATTGCAAGACTTTTGTTGACAATAATTTAAAGTAAAATAAAACCACTCTTGCAAGAGTGGTTTACTTTAATCATGATTTACCATTTGTCTAAAAAGCATTAATTCTCCACTATCATTCTTTTGCCAGACATTCACGCTTTTTCCTTTTACGTTGCCTTTGCTGTCACCATCTTTCCAATCTACGCTGTAAAAACCGAATTCTACAATTGCTTTTTGTGCAAAAATAATTCCTGATGTTTTAATTGAAATCTGTTCAATGACTAAAGTTCCAGGCTTTTCATGTTCTGTAAAATAAGGCGTTATCTCTTTTTCTCCTGAAAGGATTGGCGTATAATACGTTAAATACATCGCATTTGGCAGGAACATTTTAGCATGCTCCTCTCCTAGCCTTTTTTGAACCAATTCTTTAATCTTATTATTTCGTTCTTTTACTTCCAGTGTAAGCTTATCCGAAGCCGTATCTTCCTGAGTTGGAGAAACGGCACTATCATCAATTTCCGGAATCAGTTTATCGTCAAAATAAGTGTTGGATCCCCATATTTCCGAAGCAATTGTCATGGAAGATTTCTTCCACAAAACCATATATTTTCCAGAATAGTTATAAGGCTCTTGTTCTTTAACATTGAGGTCTTCATTAAAAGTTCCAATTTCAAGAATGTAATTTCCAAAATCTTGCAGGTCAATAATTTCTTTTTGATAGGAAGTAATAACGGCTTGGGTTTTCCATTGTTTATAGAAATCGACAATCTCTTTTTTACCGATTCTCTGCCTGCTGTGTTCCGGCATCAAAATCGATTCGTCTGTATATGCTTTTAACAAATCTTCTGTTTTTCCGTTAATGAAAGAAGCGGCAAAAGAAGTATTATAATCTTCAATCTTTTTACGAAGATTAGTATTGATTCTGCTTTCCTGAGCAAACATGCCAATTGCCAGAAGAAAAAAGGTAACACTCAATTTCATAACAATTTGTTTTTTATCTATTCAAATATAAATATAAAACATTGAAAATCATTATTTTAAAAACAAAAAATCAATTTACAAAAACCAATCAAATACGTTAATTTTTAGACAAAAAATACTTAAGAAGGCAATAATTGCTTTTATAAAATGTTTATATATAAAGATCGAATAAGTCTAATCTTTTTAAAAATCAATATCCCTAGATTAATAATATAAAACATGAAAAAAATATTTTTGATAACTGCCATTACTTGTTTCTCAGCGCAGATTTACGCTCAGGAATTAAACAATAAATTCAAAGCCATTCCACCAAAAGATGCTGAAAAAAAAGAAGTTGTGCCACCTAAAGAAACAGCTCCGAAAGAAAATCCGCCGGCACCTGTAGAAAAACCAGTACCGTTGCAGGTGAATCCGGATGATCTTTTTAAAGACACCAATAGATACAAACAGGAAGCAAATGTTGAAGGCATTTTTTACAGAAGAAACCAGTTTTTAGGAAACTTCAACACTACTGCGGTTACTTCTACTATTATGTATCGTGATGCTGCTTTTGTTGATGGCGATAAAGTAAAAGTATATTTAAATGATAAAGTAATTGAACCTGAAGTTTTTCTAACTGGTGACTTTAAAAGCGTGAAAATAAATCTCGAAAAAGGAATCAACAAGATTGATATTGAAGCGTTAAACGAAGGTTTTGCTTCTCCAAACACAGCCGAATTTAAGGTTTATGATGACAAAGGAAATGTTATTTCGTCAAGCGAATGGAATGTTGGAACGGGTTATAAGGCTGTTATTGTTTTGGTTAAAGAATAATCTTTTTTTAAACACATAGAAGCATAGATTTTCATAGCTTTTAAAAGGCGTTTCACTTTCAACAAAACACATAGTTGTGCGTCCTTTCAATTTAATCAATCATTCTAAAAATCATAAAAAACACTTAAAACTGCTGTCTTCAGCAGTTTTTTGTTTGTGTATATGTAGTTAACTACGTAGTTTTGTACTCATATTTAATTATTAGAAATAAAATGCAAATTCAACCTATACAAAACGAGTACGAAAAAGAGATTGTAGATTTAATCTTAAACATTCAGCAAAAAGAATTTAATGTTCCTGTGACTTTAGAAGATCAACCCGATTTATTGGATATTGAGAATTTCTATTTTAAGCCAGGCGGTATTTTTCTTGGTGCATTTATCAATGATAAATTAGTGGGAACTATTGCTTTAGTAAAATTTAATCCTGAAGCTGGAGCTATTAGAAAAATGTTTGTAAAGAAAGAATATAGAGGAAAAGAATTCAATATTGCACAGCAGTTATTGGAACAACTAATTAATTACAGTGAAGAAAACGGAATTAAAAATCTATATTTAGGAACTGTAACCATATTACAGGCGGCATTACGTTTTTACGAAAAAAATAATTTTATTACTATTCCAAAAGAAGCGCTTCCGTCTGATTTTCCATTAATGAAACCTGATAATGTATTCTGCCAATTGACTTTAAAACCAACAAAATGAATATAATTGATGAAATAGGCATACTTGCCATATCTACCCGATTGCAGCGTTTGAGTGAACAATTGCGCAAAGACGGCGCACAGATTTATGCTTATAACAATATTGATTTTGAACCAAAATGGTTTCCTGTAATTTATACACTGCATGTAAAAGAAATGCTGGGTGTGGTCGAAATTGCCAATGAAATTGGTTACAGTCACCCATCTACCATTAGTTTGCTAAAAGAATTAGAAAAGCAAAAAATCATCAGTTCTAAAAAGGATAAACTTGACGAACGAAAAAGACTTATTGTACTGACAACAAAAGGAAAAGAACTGGTAGAAAAAATGCAACCTGTCTGGGAAATTATGTCGAAAGCCTTAAACGAAATTACAAACACGCAAAACAATCTTTTAAAAGCAATTGAAGAGGCCGAAGAAAACCTAACTCGTCAGGGATTTTTTCAAAGGGCCTTAGAATTGAAAGGCTAAGTTTAGCTTTTAAAATATCCGCCGAATCAGCCAAATCTGCGGGAAAATTTTTTTCACGCTCCCGATAGCTATCGGGATAGCAGATTAACAGATAAAATGAGATTTTAAAATCTAGCTGTGTATATTAAAATCAAATTAAAAACTTTTTTTCAATTTACTCTCTTCCAGTAATCTTTTTTCGGTGGTTTGTTCCCCATTTCGCCAGAGAATCAATCACTTCTTTTAAGGTATGTCCGTATGGCGTAAGTTCATATTCTACGGTAATAGGCTGCGTATTTAAAACAGTTCTCGTAACCAATTGGTTTTCTTCAAGATTCTTTAATTCTCTGCTCAGCATTTTACCTGAAATTCCTTCTACTTCGCGTAAAAGATCAGTGAATCTTAAAGTGTTGAAACATAATGATGCGATTATGGCAATTTTCCATCTTCCGTTTAGCACGTCCATAGCATCCTGAACTGCCAATAATCTTTGATTGCAAGTATTTTTATCGTGTAATGCCTCTTTTATCATACTGTATCTGTTAGTTACCTCGATGTTACAGTTACTTTTGGTAATTGGATGACAAAAATACACTTAAAGTTTTTACATTTGAATTATTATTTTAAACACTAGAAAAAAAATGGCCTTAATAGAAGCATTAAATTGGCGTTACGCTACAAAAAAAATGAACGGACAAGTGGTTCCGCAGGAAAAAGTAGATTATATTTTGGAAGCAGCAAAACTAGCTCCATCTTCATCTGGATTACAGCCTTATAAGATTTTTGTTATTACAAATCAAGATTTAAAAGAAAAAATTAGAGCGGTAAGTTTTGACCAAAGTCAAGTTACTGATGCTTCTCACGTTTTGATTTGGGCTGCTTGGGATGGTTACAGTTTAGAAAGAATTTCTGCTGTATTTGAAAGAACAACTGCAGAAAGAGGTATTCCGGCAAGCGCAATGGATGAATACAAACAAAGACTTTGGGGAATGTACGAACCTCTTGGTCAGGAATGGCATGCCAACCACGCAGCTAGGCAAGCTTATATTTCACTTGGAACAGCTGTTGCTGCCGCTGCTGAACAAAAAGTAGATGCTACGCCAATGGAAGGTTTTATTCCTGCTGAAGTAGATAAACTTTTAGGATTAAATGAACAAGGACTTAAAAGTGTTTTGATTCTTCCGCTTGGTTATAGAGACGAAGCTGGCGATTGGTTGGTAAACTTGAAAAAAGTAAGAACACCGCAAGAAGAATTTATCACAGAAATCAAGTAAAAATTATTTTTTCACTTTGTTAAAAATGCTTCTGAAATTGCTGAATATGCTTTTTCAGGAGCATTTTTCTTTTAAATATTTCATTCTGAACTCTTAATTAAAAACAAATTCAAAAAATCAGGAAATACAATCCAAATTAGACTTTGTTAATTTTTAATGCTTATCTAAAAAAGGTACAGAAAACGGATAATTAAATAATATTGTATAACTAATTTTGTCAAGTCCAAAACAATTCATTCTAATTACAACACATTAAATTTCTAGCACTATGTCTGATTTTTTAACTCAATTTGGTGAAGACCTAAAAAAAAACGTCCCAGGTTTTATCGCTGTATCTGTAGCTGAAATCGCAAGCGGTATGTCATACTACTCTCAGTCTGTTGTTGCAGATTTTGATCCTGAATTAGCATCAGCTTATAACCTTGAAGTGGTTAAAGCAAAAATGAACGCTATTAAGGCTCTTAATTTACAAGGTCAGGTCGTTGACAATGTTATGATTACGCTGACTTCACAGATTCACATTATTGACGTTTCTGACAATCAACAATACTTTATTTATTTAGCTGTAGATTCAACTAAAGCTAATTTAGGTATGACAAAATCGATTTTAAATAAATACAAAAAAGAAATCGCAACAAAACTGTAGTACCCGTATTTTTATTACCCAAATAAGAAGGAATATTCAAATTGAATATTCCTTTTTTATTTTTATACAAGTGCCTTTTCTTTTCTTTAAAATATTTTATACTTTCGACAAGTAAAGGATCCCCAAATCACTTAAATGGAATTACGCGCGTATTTCGAAAAATATCACGACGAAGCTACTTGTATTGAAGAGCTTAAAAACCAACGCATGCAAAATGGCATCATTTGCAATAAATGTGGTCATGATTCGCATTCCTTTAGACAAAATGATTTAAAATTTCAGTGCCGTAAATGCCGTAATCGTATTAGTTTACGATCTGGAACCGTAATGGAAAATTCAAATCTACCCATTCGATATTGGATGATTTGCATAGAATTAATGACTTTATCACATCGAAAAATGTCGATTCTTAAAATTCAATATTTATTAGGACACAAAAGATATGAACCCATCTGGCTAATGGTGCAAAAAATACGTTTGGTCATGAAAATTAGGGATGAAAAATACAGATTAAGAGCCTATTCTCAGTTTGATCCTGAATTTCTTCAAAAAATAGACACACTGATGTTAAAGAAAAAAACAAAAAGTGCCTCCAATTAGAGGCACTTTTTGATCTAAATAGTTTTGCTATCCTATTTAATTGTAAACTATTTTTTCTTATTCTTTTTAGCTTTAGTTCTTTTCGCTTTTTTCTTAGCAATCTTTTTCGCTTTTGCTTTATCTTTTGCTTTTTTAGCTTTGTCTTTCTTTTTAGCTTTTGCTTTAAGTTTTGCTTTTTTAGCTTTTTCCTTCTTTTTATCTTTCGCTTTTTCTTTTCTCTTAGCTACAGCAGCTTTTTTCTTTTTCAATTTTTCTTTTTTCTCAGCTACCTGTTTTTTCTCTTTTTCTTTCATCTTTTTACTTTTCTTTTTAGATTCCTCTTTATCCTCTTCCACTGTTTCTTCTTCGATTTCAGACGAAACAATCTCTTCAACTTCTTCTGTTTTTTCTTGTTCTTCAATAACAACAGCCTCTTTTTCGACTGTTTTTCTTGGAGCTCTTTTTGGTTTTGGTTTTGATTCTGGAGTATCAGTCACAACTGATTCTGTTTCTGAAGCCGGAGCATCAATCTGCTCGTTTTCCTCAGTAGGGATCACCGGAGCAACTTCCACCTCTTGATCGACTTCATTAGTAAGCACTTCTTTTGCCATTATTCTGTTAATTTTAAGAAATTGATTAAATTTACTTTGTAATAAACTAATTTTTAATGTTATTAAATCATTAAATTAACATCAAAAAATAATAAACAAAGATAGACCGAAAAACACATTCGCCAATGTTAAGTTTTTCACTCAACTACAAAAACAATCATAAACAACTAAATAACAATTAGTTACCCAATGTTAAGTTTTTCATAGCTAAATTATATAGCGATAAAATGCTCCTATAAGCTATCGAAACCTGTACGTTTTCAGAAAAATGATTAACAATTTCTATAAATTAGCTTAAAATTAAACTTCAAAAATCCTTTCTTTATATCAATGCACCATGATTTAGAATACAAATCCATTCCTCCTCCGCAAAATCTTGCAGCATTTGTCGATAGTTTTTGGTGTATGTATAATAAATCGGAACAGACTATAGAAACAATCGGTCTTCCAGATGGAAGAATTGATTTGTCTTTATTTCAATCTTCTGAAGAACCTTTTCGCATTACACTTTTAGGCTTAGGAACACATCAATATGAAAAAGGAAAAATTCCAGCCAACAGTCTGACTTTTGTTATTAGTTTTAAACTTCCAGCTGTCGAATATATTTTTCATGAACCTATTGCGACTCTCCTAAATGATGCAAAAATACTTGGAGATGATTTTTGGGGTTTTAAAGAAAAGGACTTAGAAAACTTTGAATTGTTTTGTGAAAAAGCTTCTCAAAAATTAGAGTCTTTAATAGTAAAGGAAATGGACAGCCGAAAACAAAAGCTCTTCAACCTCATCTATGAAAGTAACGGAGCTATGACAGTAAAAGATTTAGCAGAACAATCCAACTGGAGCAGCCGACAGATCAATCGTTATTTTAATCAGTATTTTGGGATTTCTTTAAAAGGATTTTGTTCGATTCTTCGTTTTCGCGCTTCATTGGAGCATATAGCAAAAGGAAAATTATTTCCCGAAGAAAACTTTTCAGATCAGACTCATTTTATTAAAGAAATTAAGAAAATATCTGGTTCGCTTCCAAAAGAATTGTTTCAAAACAAAAATGACCGATTTATACTATTATCAGCTCTTTCATCAAAATAATTTTGTGGCATAGATTTAAAACCAAAAACTATGCTTTTACAAAATAAACAAGTCGCTGTTATTGGCGGCGGAATGGGCGGTTTGACTTTAGCCCGGCTTTTACAAATGCAAAATAGCAATGTAAAGGTTTACGAAAGAGATTTGAATAAAGAAGTTCGCGTACAAGGTTCTCCACTTGATTTGCATGAAGATTCAGGTTTGAAAGCCATAATTCAAGCCGATTTACTTGATGAATTTTATGCAAATGTTCGTCCAAATGCTAGTAAAGCCCGAATTGTATCAAAAGATTTTCAGCTTAAGTTTGATGAACATTCTGTGCAAAAAAAGGAAGTACAGAAAAATCTTGATACTGAGATAAATTCGCTTGACGCAATTTCAAAACCACGCCCAGAAATTGATCGTTTTGAACTAAGAAATATACTTCTCAACTCACTTTTGTCTGAAACAATAGTTTGGAACAGTCAGTTCGATTTTATGGAAAAGGAAAACGAAGGCTGGAAATTACATTTTAAAAACGGTTCTACTGCTTATGCCGATTTAGTAATTGGAGCTGATGGAGCAAATTCTAAAATTCGTCCTTATATAAGTACAGAAAAACCAATTTATTCTGGAATTACTTTAATTGAAGGCACTATTTATAATGCCAAAGAAAACGCACCAAAGCTGTTTGAATTCTCAAGAGGAGGAAAAGTTCTTGCTTTTGGACACGAGCAAACCTTAATGTACGGTACAAAAGGAGATGGTTCCCTGATGTTTCTACTGAGTAGTAAAATCCCTGAGAGTTGGCTTTGGAAAGGAAATTTAGATTTTAAAAATAATGAAGCTGTTTTTGAATGGTTTAAGAAAGTCTACAAAGACTGGAGTGCAGAATGGCATGAATTATTACAAGCTGAAGAGCTGTATTTTATACCGCGTCCGCAATATTATTTTCCATTGAATCAGACCTTGGAAACTCAAACTAACTTAACCATAATTGGGGACGCCGCACATAGAATGCCACCTTTTGCGGGTAAAGGCGCCAATCTAGCTATGCTTGATGCTCTCGAATTGGCAGATTTTTTAACCAATAATCAATTTAATTCTATTGAAACTGCTATTTCCATTTTCGAAAAACGAATGCTGGAAAGAGCTTCAAAAGCAACAAAAGATACTTTGGAAAACAGCGAGCAATTGCACAATGAACAAGCACTGGAAAGATTGGTTTCTATCTTCAAAAAGAACATTTAAAACTAAAATGCGTTTATTTTCAATAACTTATCTTTATTTTAATTAAATTTACAAGTATCACAAAGACAGATTTTTAAGAATATACAAGCCAAAATATAACGTTTCATTCAAAAAAACATACTATGAGGCATTTTCTACTCTTACTCTTTTTTACAGTTTTTGTTACTTTTTCTTTTGGACAAAAAACAAATGATTCCATTCCGAAAAAAGAAAAGAAAATAGAATTAAGAGTAATGCCTTATTTGAGCTACAATAGAAATCTTGACTTTATGTTTGGCGCTATTCCGATGATGATGTACAAAGTCAATCAAAGCGACAGTATTTCTCCTAAATCATTGTCTGGAATGTCGGCTATTTATACCACAAACAAGTCTTATGTTTTGGCTTTCTTTAATAAATGGTATCTGAATGAAGATAAATGGCGGCTAAAATTCTTCTTTTTTAATGGGAATCAGAATTCACAATTTTTTGTTGATGATATCGATCAGCCCGATTTTTATGATTACGGCACAAAAACCACTATTTTAAGCATTGGCGCACAGCGTAAAATTTTTGGTAAATTCTATGGCGGTTTGTCTTATACTTATGCTCATTATAATACCACTTATGAGGACAATATTTCTCCTTCTTCTGTCTCACACAGTAATGCTTTGGTTATAAATCTTTTGTATGACACAAGAGATGCTGTATATTATCCAACAAAAGGATATAAAATCAAATTGGATTGGTCGACTTATCCGAGTTTTTTAGATAACGAACTAGCTTCTAACCGGATTGCTTTTCAGGCCAACAAATATTTCCCCACTAGAGACGGAAAAGATGTTATTGCCGCTCGTTTTTATGGAAAATTCGGACTTGGAAATGTGGCTTTTGAACAGCAGAGTACCATTGGCGGTGTCGATATTCGAGGTTATTCTGAGGGAAAATACAGAGGAGCTGGTTTAATGGATATTCAGGGAGAATATCGTTATAATTTTGGTAAAATGGGATTGGTTGGTTTTGCAGGTCTTGCCACAATCTACGGTTCTGATACTCCAAACTTTGACTGGAAACTGTATCCCGGAGCTGGTGTTGGATATCGTTATAATCCTTTTAAAAAGTCAAAGTTTAATGTGGGATTGGATGGCGCGGTTGGTAAAGGTGACTGGGGTGTTTATTTTAGAATCGGCGAAGCATTTTAGTTTTAATACTTTTGTTTTTTTTAAACACATAGAAACATAGTTTTGCTTTGTCTAGACAGGCATTTCACTTGTAATAAAACACAGAGAATCTATCACGTAAAACTTCATTATTATTAAAAAAAGCTCTAAATCGAAAAATTTAGAGCTTTTTTGTTTGATTTCATATTAGAATCAATCCCATTTATTATTATTTGAAATTGCATATTTTCCAGCGCCTGTAAAAAACAATGCTATGGCACCTAAAAGATAGAGTGTTATTAATTCGTTAGCATAACCGCCTTGTTCTCCAATTGAAAAAATATCTTTTGAATGCGCTACAGCAATGGCCACAATACAATTGATTGCTAAAATGACCGATGCAATTCTAGTTCGCCACCCAAATAAAATGGCTAATGGAGCTAAAACTTCTCCAATATAAACGGCATAAGCAAATGTTCCCATATTCTCTACCAAAAATGAAATACCATGTAAAATTTTTGATACACCATGAAAAAGCATTAAGCCTCCAATACTAATACGCAATACTAACAATCCAAAATCTGTGTTTTTTGAAATCATAACAATCTAGTTTTTAAATTAATATACTAATTAGGTTTTGTGATGATACTAAACTACAAAATAATATATTGCTGTAACTATTTAATTTCAAGCTAGTTTAAACAGATATTCACATAAAGTCGACCAATGCAGCATAAAAAGCTAAAAAGTGAGATATTTTTTACTTTTAAGTTGTTTCAATATGTGTTTTCTTGTTTCATTTTATAATATGCAACATCGAAACAGATAACCCTATAGCCTACATTAATTAATTTTGAAGTACCCCATTAGTTTTTCTTAACCTCACTCCGAATTAATACATAACCCAATTTATTAATATAAGGTGGTTTTCGAATTCATCAGTCTGCCTTTTTTATTCTGATTGCTTATGGCTCAATTTTACGTTTCCTCGACTTTTCGTAATTTTTCCAAGAAACTTTTTTTAGCATTTATTTTATTGTTTTTAAATAGCAAAATAAATGCTCAAAATTGTACCGTAAATGCTGGAGTACTTAATGTCACCATTTGCGAAACCGATGCTTTGGTTTTAACCGGAAATACTCCTTCTCCTATTATCGGAACTGTTTCTTGGACTCAGATATCTGGCCCAGCAGTAGTTATTGATACACCAAACAATCCTAGCACTATTATAACAGGTTATACAGGAGGAAATACTTATATATTTAGATATAGCGCAACCTGTGGCGATGGAGTTTTGGCTTATCAAGATAAAGTTGTAAATGTACAACCCATTACAATTGCGAATGCAGGAGGCAACATTACAAGTTGCCCTAATAGTTCCGGAAACTTATCCATTACTGCAAATGCGCCTCAAAATACAGGAGAAACAGGCCATTGGGAAATAGTGGGCGCCAATAATGCGGGAGTTGTAATTAATTTTCCCAATTTACCAACCTCAACCATAAACCTTCCTTCAACTAGTTGTGGAGTTACTACACTTCAATGGGTTATTGAAGGACCAGAATATGCTCCAGGGCAACGCTGTAGAACTACTTCTCAGATTACTGTCACTAATTATGGTGGTGTTACTCCAGTTTCAGCAGGTTCTGATCAAACCTTAAGTAATTGTTATACTACTACACAATCTACCAATCTTACTGGAACTTATGGAGGCTGTGGTCTCAACGGACAAAGCGGTCAATGGACATTTGTAAGCGGGCCTAATACACCGACTATTGGAAGCCCTGGATCAAATAATACACAGGTCTCTAATCTTGTACAAGGTACTTATACTTTTAGATGGACTGTTACTGGTCCATGTGCTTCTGGAAATGATCTAGTAACAATTATTGTTCCGGCTGCAACACAAGATGTAACAACACTGCCAGGTGGTAATGAAGATATATTCTTTTGTGATAATACCATTACACAGGTTACTCTTGTAGCTCAAACACCACTTTACGCAGGAGAAACTGTACAATGGACACAAATAGCTGGAGATCCAGGTGCTATGATTGTTTCTCCAACAAACCCAACTACTTTAGTTACTAATATTTCAGATTCTGGTGACCCTTACACCTTTAGATATACATTAACCAATAGTAATACGGGCTGTATTTTAACTAAAGATTATAATGTTCAGTATAGCGGGCCAACAAGAACCATTGTAGCCAATAACGGTAATGATATAGTTGGAAGCTGTGATGCCACAGTATTTACAATTCCGCTTACCGTGACGGGAACGGGAGTAAATCAATATCGGATTGTTAATGGCCCATCTACTTCTCCATTAGCGCCTTTTCCAACTGCTTTACAAGATGCAGGGAATTCATTAACTTTAACCCTTACAGCGCCTGGAGATTACACAGTTGAATTTATACGAAGTCAGAATGGCACGCCTGTTGGATGTAATAAAGGATTTGATACCCTAAATATTCTAGTTTCTGGTGATCCAACTCCTTCAAATGCAGGATCCGACATAAGTCTGCCTTGTGGTGATACAAGCACATTGCTCTCAGGTGTTATAACTGGCGACGGCATGCACTTTTGGAGTCAGCTTAGTGGTCCAAACACCGCTGTAATTACAGATAATTTTGCTGTAGACACACAAGTAACAGGACTTATCCCAGGAACTTATGTTTTTCAATATATAACAAAAGGCGGCGGTGCAACCTGTGGCTTTTCAGTTTCCACCGTAACAATTCATGTTTCTGGAAGTTCATTAGCAGCACCTGATGCTGGACCCAATCAGGTTGTTTGTGCCAATACTCAAGTAATACTTGATGCAGTACCTGTGCAAAGCGGCGAAATTGGCACTTGGAGCCAAGTCTCTGGTCCAAGCACAATATCTTTTTCCAATGTTAATGATCCAAATACTACAGCGACAGGTTTTACATCCAATACAGCTCAATATGAATTACAATGGACAGTTTCTTATCTTCATCCCGGACCTTCTTGCAGTGATCCTGTTTCTGATACGGTAACCATTATTACTAATAATTCAACTGCCGCATCAAACTCTGATGCTGGACCAGATGCTTGTTATCCAGCGGGAACAAGCTCTTTCAATCTTAGTGGTAATACCCCAGGCATACTTGAAGTAGGGCTTTGGTCTGTTACTCCATCTACCGGAGTTGTTTTTGCTGATACGAGCGATCCAAATACTTTAGTCACAGTTCCAGGAAATGGAACTTATGTTTTTACTTGGTCCATAGAAACAATAACAAGGCTTTGCGCACCAAATACAAGTCAGGTTTCGGTTACTATTGCAAACACTCCTCCTGCCGCAAATGCTGGACCAGATCAAGAAATCTGTGGTAATACTATAACAATGGCTGCAACAACAAGCAGTGGTGCCGTAGGAACCTGGACAAGAATTTCTGGTGTAGGTGGTTACACCATCAGTGACATACACGATCCGAATGCCATATTCACATTTACTTATAGTGGTTACTATATTTTTAGATGGACTGTTGATGCCGAAGTCTGCGGTGAAGCTTTTGACGATATTAATTTAACAATTGGAATTCCGCCTCACCAAGCCGTTGCTGGTCCAGATCAAAATATCTGTAATAACACTAGTGTAACTATGGCAGGAAGTATTTATGACAGTTTTTTCGAAACAGGTCAATGGTCTGTTTTAACTGGAGCACCTAATCAGCCAACTATTGTTGATCCTACCAATCCAAATACTGTAATCAACGGACTTGTAGCTGGCACTTATACTTTTAGATGGACTATAACCGCCAAAAGTATTTTCTTATGTCAAGGTACTTTTGACGACATGATTGTCGTAGTTAGTCCTACTGCTAATGCAGGAGCAGACCAAACCTATTGTGATGTAACCAGTATTCAGCTTAAAGGAAATGAAAACTCAACCGGAACATGGACACTTACGAGTACTACAGGAAATACCGCTGATGTTATCATAACACAATCACCTCCTAACAGCTATATTGCCAATGCAACCGTAGTTCCAGGGAATGATTATGTTTTTACTTATACCACGTCTTCTACAACTTTCCCTAACGGCAGTAGTTGTCCTGGTTCAGCTGATAATGTAAATATTACGATTTTCAGCGGGGCAAGTATTGATCCTGATGCAGGACCAGATCAAACATTATGTATTTCTGATGTTGGAGGTATCGCTACATTACAGGGCAATATGCCCCCTCCAGATGTTTCTACAGCTGAATGGCGTTTTGCATTTCAACCTACTGGAAGCGTTGCGGTTATCACTACTCCATCGGCTCCTTTGACTACTGTTACAAATTTGACGGTTCCCGGACTTTATGTTTTAGAATGGGTTTTCGAAAATCAGTCTTGCAGAACACTATCAGATGTAGTTCGAATTGTAATGAATGAGGCTCCCAGTACTGCAAATGCAGGACCAGATGATGCCGCAGCCTGCCAAACCACTTATCAGACGAACGCTGTACCTCCTACAGTTGGTATTGGAACATGGACTATCACCAATCAACCTGCAGGAGCCGCGGCGATTATAGACAGTCCTAATAGTCCTACTACCACTCTTTCAAATATTACCGTTTTAGGAATCTATACTTTAACATGGACAGTAACAAATGGTCCATTTACAAATCCATCCTTATGCCAGCCTTCTTCAGATACTGTCGATATAACCTTTAACGACGACCCTCCAACTGTTGCAAATGCAGGACCAGACCAGGAGTTATGTGATGTGGCTTCAGTAGCTATGGCAGCCAATACCCCTGTTATTGGCACAGGAACATGGACTCAAATTTCTGGGCCTAATACCGCTACTATAGCGTCACCAACCAATCCTAATTCATTAATGTTACAATTAGTCGCTGGAACTTATGAGTTTAGCTGGACAATTGAAACGACAGGTTGTACTTCTGAAGATAGAGTTATCGTAACTATTTACGATTTACCATCAACTGCCAATGCAGGTCCAAATCAGATTATTCCACAGTTCTCTCCTGTCAACATGAATGCAGCAATACCAACAGTTGGTACAGGTGTTTGGACTCAGGTGTCTGGCCCCAGTATAGTAGGTTTTACAGATGCCACCTCTCCTACTACAGCCGTGACAGGTACAGTTGCTGGAATATATGTATTAGAGTGGACAGTAAGCAATGGAAATTGTGCAGTTTCATCGGATACAATGACTTTAACTATTCTATCAGTAGCTGATCTTGAATTAACCAAATCAGTGACTCCGGTTACGGGAAGCGCAGGAGATACGGTTACTTTTAATCTTCAGATTTTTAATAATAATTCATTAGGCGGAACCGTTACAGCTACGGGCGTTTCTGTACGAGATTATATTCCTTCTGGTTATACTATAGTGCCAGGTTCTGTAAATCTTGCAGGAATTTATAATTTAGGAGACAATACTATAACATGGAACAACCTTACAGTTCCTGTTGGAGGGAGAGTTAATCTCACTTTTCAAGCGGTTATAAAAGCTACAGGATCTTATGTAAATAATGCCGAAATAATTGCTTCCGACCAATTTGATCCTGACAGCACACCAAATAACAATATAGCTACTGAAGACGATCAGGATGATGCTTCAATAATATTGGATGTAGCCGATTTGTCTTTACAAAAAACAGTCTCACCAGCAACAGTAAGTATCAACGATAATGTAATTTTTACTATTAGAGTTACCAATAGCGGGCCTAATAATGCTACTGGAATTACAGTATCAGATCAACTTCCTTCTGGATATACGTATGTAAGTGATAACGGTGCTGGAAAATATAATAATACTACTGGAATTTGGAATGTCGGCAATCTGAACAATGGAAACTCGCTTGCTTTACAGATTACGGCTAAAGTAAACGTCGTTTCAACAGGAAACAATTATATTAATGTCGCAGAAATACAAACTGCACACCAACTAGATCCAGACAGTACACCTGGAAATGGACTGCCTGAAGATGACATGGCTAGTGCCACTGTATCATTAAAACCTGCCGATTTAGAGCTTACCAAATCTGTAACTCCAACTTCCGCAGCAGCGGGACAACAAGTCGATTTTACGATAAATGTTCTGAACAGAGGGCCTGGAAATGCAACTGGGGTTGATGTACAGGATTTAATTCCAGTTGGATATACCCTTATTCCAGGATCCGTTTCAACTGGAGGTACTTATCAAGTTGCAACTGCGGCTTTAGAATGGAAAGATTTATATCTGCCCGCCAATTCTAATGTAAATCTAACTTTCAGTGCCCTTGTCAATCCACTAGGAAATTATCTGAACATTGCACAGATAACCGCCAGTGATCTGCCTGATCCAGATTCAACACCAAATAATAATATCGCTTCTGAAGATGATCAAGATGATGCCGAAATTATTTTTATTGGCCCATCTGCTGATTTATCTTTAGTTAAAAATGTGGTTGCAGGCAATACAAGTCCTGTTGTTGGAAGTCAAGTTTCATTTGAACTTGTTATTTCAAATGATGGTCCAAACAATGCAACAGGAGTTCAAGTAACCGATTTACTGCCTTCAGGTTTTCAATATGTAAATTACAGTTCATCTGCTGGCTTATATGATAGTGCTACAGGAATTTGGAATGTAGGTACAGTCGATGTTGGTGTTTCAGAATCATTGATTTTAGATGCAAGAGTACTGCCTACCGGAAATTATTTCAATATAGCTCAAGTTACAGCTAGTAATCTTCCTGATCCTGATAGCACACCAAATAATGATGATGGAGACCAAAGCGAAGATGATGAAGATAATGCAGCTGTAACACCAATACTTCCTTCAGCAGATTTATCTTTAACTAAAATCGTGAGCAATACAACACCTTTAGTTGGTTCAACAGTAACTTTTACCATCATCACAACAAACAGCGGTCCGCAGGATGCTGCTCTTGTACAGGTGACCGATTTACTGCCTTCTGGTTATACATTCAGCAGTTTTAATGCAACAAGTGGTACTTATGACAGCACTACAGGTTTATGGACATTGGATATATTAGAGAGTAGTGAATCTGAAACCTTACAGATTAATGCAATCGTCAATCCAACAGGAGACTACGTGAACATTGCTGAAGTTACCAATAGTGATACTCCTGATCCTGATTCTACTCCCAATAATGGAGTTCCGACAGAAGATGATTATGGAACTGCTTCCACTACTCCTATTTCACAGTCTTCTGATTTATCATTAACCAAAACAGTCAATAATGCGACTCCTTTAGTTGGTTCACTTGTTACTTTTGAAATTGTAGTAACCAATAATGGACCACAAGATAACTTTGGAGTTCAAGTTACAGATGTACTCCCATCAGGATATACATTTGCTGGATTTACTGCCTCAACTGGTACTTATAATTCGGCAACTGGTTTATGGACTGTAGGCAATTTAGTGAATGGAGATTCAGAAACGCTTCAACTTGTAGCAAGAGTAAATTCAACGGGGAATTATACTAATACTGCCGAAATAACAGCAGCTAATCTTCCTGATCCTGATTCTACTCCAAACAATGGAATCACAACAGAAGACGATTATGCAGAAGCTACGACAGTTCCGGTTCCAACATCGGCTGATTTATCGTTGACTAAAACCGTAAGTAATCCTATTCCACTTGTGGGTTCTTCAGTAACATTTAGTATTCAGGTAACGAATTCCGGACCACAAGAAGCAAATGGAGTTACGGTTACCGATTTACTGCCTTCCGGATATACTTATGTTTCCTATAGTGCTACAACAGGAACTTATGATCCTGCAAATGGACTTTGGGATGTTGGAAATATGCCGATATCGGATTCTTATACTTTACAAATCACAGCTTTAGTCAATGCAACAGGAAATTATACGAATAGCGCAGAAATCACAGCCAGCAGTCAGCCCGATCCCGATTCAAGTCCAAATAACGGAATTACAACGGAAGACGATTATGCTGAAGCGACAACAACACCAATTGCAACATCAGCAGATTTATCTTTAACTAAATCAGTAAATAATGCTACTCCAATTGTAGGTTCGCAAGTAATTTTCAACCTTCAGGTAAACAATGCAGGACCACAAACTACAGACAATGTAGCAGTAACCGATTTACTTCCTACCGGATACACTTATGTGTCTTACACCGCAACAGCCGGAAGTTATGATGCTGTAACTGGACTTTGGACAGTTGGAAACATGCCTGTTGCATCCAATCATACTTTACAAATAACAGCTTTAGTCAATGCAACAGGAAATTATATTAATAGTGCAGAAATCACAGCCAGCAGTCAGCCCGACCCTGATTCAACTCCGAATAACGGAATTACTACAGAAGACGATTATGCAGCAGTATCAACAACGCCAATTTCAACAGCAGCAGATTTATCGTTAACTAAAACAGTTAATAATGCCACACCACTTGTTGGTTCACAAGTAACTTTTAGTCTTCAAGTAAGCAATACAGGACCTCAGGCTACAGATAATGTTACCGTTACTGATTTACTTCCTACCGGATACACTTATGTGTCTTACACGGCAACAGCTGGAAGTTATGATGCGGTAACCGGAATTTGGACAGTTGGAAACATTCCTGTTGCATCCAATCATACTTTACAAATCACAGCTGTAGTCAATGCAACAGGAAATTATACTAATAGTGCAGAAATCACAGCCAGCAGTCAGCCCGACCCTGATTCAACTCCGAATAACGGAACTACTACAGAAGACGATTATGCAGCAGTATCAACAACGCCGACAGCACAATCATCTGACCTATCATTAACCAAAACAGTGAACAATACCACTCCTCTAACCGGATCTCTCGTAACTTTTGAAGTTGTTGTTACTAATAATGGTCCACAAGATAATACAGGTGTTCAAATAACAGATTTATTGCCTTCAGGGTATACCTTCAACAATTTCACGGTTTCAACAGGAACTTACAATTCGACAACAGGGATATGGAATATTGGTAATTTTGACAACGGAGAATCTGAAACATTACAAATTACTGCCATTGTAAATGCCACAGGAGACTATTTAAATATTGCCGAAGTAACTGCAGCCCATCTTCCTGATCCAAACTCAACTCCAAATAATGGTGTTCCAACAGAAAATGATTATGCAACTGCTATAATTACGCCAACAGCACTATCCGCAGATTTATCTTTAACTAAAACAGTCAACAATGCTACTCCATTAGTAGGTTCTTTGGTTACTTTTGAAGTGGTTGTAACGAATAATGGTTCACAGGATACTTCAGGCGTAACCGTTACCGATCTGCTTCCAAATGGTTATACGTATTCTAATTTTACTATTTCTACGGGAACTTACAATCCAATAACAGGATTATGGACTGTTGGAAACTTAGTTAATGGAAAATCAGAAACTCTGCAAATTCTAGCTGTAGTAAATCCGACAGGAAATTACGTAAACGTTGCTGAAGTAACCGCAAGCGCACTTCCTGATCCTGATTCAACTCCAAATAATGGTGTTATAACTGAAGATGATTATGCAACAGCTACTGTTATTCCAAATGCACAAGCTGCTGATTTAGCTTTAACCAAAACAGTGAACAATGCAACACCTCTAGTTGGTTCTCCAGTTATTTTCGAAGTGATTGCAACCAATAACGGTCCACAAAATACAACTGGAGTTGAAGTAACCGATTTACTTCCATCTGGATATACTTTCTTAAATTACAGCGTTACAAAAGGTGTTTATAATGCCACAACTGGAAAATGGACAATTGGTTCATTTCTAAATGGAGATTCTCAAGTTTTAAGAATCACAGCGATCGTAAATCCAACAGGGAATTATGAAAACATTGCTGAAGTTACAGCAAGTAATCTGCCAGATCCAAATTCAACTCCAAACAACGGAGTTTCTACTGAAAATGATTATGGAACAGCTACAACTGCTCCTTTAGGACAATCGGCAGATTTATCTTTAACTAAAACCGTTAATAATCCTACTCCGTTAATTGGGTCTTCTGTAACTTTTGAAATAGTGTTAACCAACAAAGGTCCGCAAAATGCTACTGGAGTTGAAGTTACAGATTTACTCCCTTCTGGTTATACTTTTAGCAGTTTTACTTCTACAAAAGGCACGTATAACAATACTACAGGAAAATGGAATATTGGTTCTTTAGTTAACGGAGATTCTCAGACATTACAATTAACTGCTACTGTAAACGCAACTGGTAATTATTTAAATACAACCGAAATTACTTCCAGCAGTCTTCCTGATCCAAATTCAATACCAAATAATGGAGTTACTACAGAAGATGATTATGCAAGTTCTATAACTACGCCTGTCGTTCCTATGGCCGATTTATCGCTTACTAAAGCCGTTGTTGGAGGTAATTTAAGTCCGATATTTGGAGCAACTATTACTTTTGAAATAACAGTAAATAACAGCGGGCCACAAACTGCAACTGGAGTCCAAGTAAAAGATCTTTTACCAAGCGGTTATGAATATATCGTTTACAGTTCAACTGCCGGACAGTATTTTAACACCACTGGAATCTGGGATATTGGATCGATTCCAAACGGAAGTTCTGAATCTTTACTGATCTCTGCAAAAGTGAATACTACCGGTGTCTATCAAAATATTGCCGAAGTGTATGCCTCCAATGAATTAGATCCCGATTCAACACCAAATAATGGTGCCAGTGGCGAAGATGACATCAGTTCTGTACTACTAAATCCAGTTCCAGCTGTAGCAGACCTTTCGATTGAGAAAAGAGTAATTAATAACATTCTTACGCCAAATGTAGGATCACAAATTACGTTCTCGATTACCGTAACCAACTCAGGACCTAGTATTGCTACAGGAGTTACCGTAAGAGATATACTTCCTTCTGGATATGATTATATATTTTACAATTCGACTTCTGGAGCTTATGATCGTACCACCGGCGAATGGAATCCAGGAATTATTCTGCCAGGAAACAGTCATACTTTATTACTAAACGTTAATGTAAAAAGTCCGACTGGTGCTGCAAATGAATATCTGAACATTGCCGAAATTATGACATCTGATGAATTTGACCCTGATAGTACACCCGGCAACGGCATCACTACGGAAGATGATTACGACAGCATCTCTGTAACACCTGTAATTGTAATGGCAGATTTATCTATTAAAAAAACAGCACTCAACGAAACCGCTATTCACGATGTTGGTTCAACCGTTATTTTTACTGTTACAGTTACTAATGACGGGCCTGCTGATGCTAGCGGTGTCATGGTTAAGGATTTACTGCCACCTGGATTTACCTATTTAACCAGCAGTCCAACAAGTGGTTTATACAATTATGTTACCGGAATTTGGAATGCTGGAGATGTTGCCGCAGGAACTGACCAATCTCTGGATATTTATACACGAGTTAATCCTCCATCGGGAGCGATAAATGAATACACCAACACAACTGAAGTCATTGCTAGTAATCTTCCTGATCCTGACTCTACTCCAAATAATGGTGTTACAACGGAAGATGATTATGATAGCTTACAAATCAAAGTAGCTGTGGCTGATTTAAGCTTAGAAAAAACAGTCAGTAATAAAAACGCAAATGTAAATGAGGTAGTAACATTTACCTTACAGCTGAATAATGAAGGGCCGAGTACAGCGACTGGAGTTGCAGTAGAAGATATCATACCACTTGGTTATAAAAACATTTCCAATATTAACAATGGCGGTATTTTTAGCAATAACAGAATAAGATGGGTTAATCTGACAGTTCCTGTCGGAGGCATTACTTTAACCTATCAGGTAACAGTGGCGAATCCGTTCGGGCTTGAAAGCGAGGATTATATCAACATTGCACAAGTAACAGCCAGCGATCATTTTGATCCAGACAGTAAACCAAACAATGACAATGGCGATCAAAGCGAAGACGACGAAGATTCTGAATTTATCAACATTCCTTCTACTGATATAGCCATTAAAAAAGAAGTAGATCAAGCAGATGTTCCTATGGATACTCAGATAACCTTTACAGTAATAGCAGAAAACCTTGGCAATATAACTGCAACTCATGTAGAAGTTCAAGACTTACTTCCAAAAGGATATTCATTTATCAGTTCAACCGTAAGCTCAGGAACTTATGATCCTAAAACTGGTATGTGGAATATTCCATCAATTAATAGCGGTACTCTACAAACACTAACGATTGTCGTAAAAGTGGTTGATTTTAATGATTATTTAAATACAGCACATTTAACAAAACTGGATCAGATTGACACCAATTCGGCAAATAATCAAGACAGCGCAACAGTTTCACCAAACTGTCTGAAAATTTACAATGAGTTCTCGCCAAATGATGATGGTACAAACGACTTCTTCTACATTGATTGTATCGACAGATATCCAAACAATCAGTTGGAGATCTTTAATCGTTGGGGGAATCTGGTGTATTACAAAAAAGGCTATAACAATACTTGGGATGGAAAAGCAGACGGTTCTGCCAAAACACTTCCAGAAGGCACCTATTTCTTTATTCTTGATTTAGGAGATGGATCTAAAAAAACATCTGGATGGGTTTATCTAAAATAAAATCATCAGGAAAAACAAAAATTTAAGAATAGGATTAACCAAAATAAATTGGCTATGATTAAAAATATAAAAAAGGTTTTCGCACTACTAACTCTATTCTCAGTATATGGAGCCTTTGCACAGCAAGATCCACAATATACGCAGTACATGTACAATACGCTCACGGTGAATTCTGCCTACGCAGGTTCGCTGGGACATTTAGCCATAACCGGAATTTACAGAACACAATGGGTTGGTATTGAAGGCGCGCCAGACACACAAAGTTTTACACTGGATACACCTGTTGGGAAAAATGTAGGTCTTGGAATTTCGATTGTAAACGAAGAAATTGGTCCAACCGAAGAACAATATTTAGATGCTAATTTCTCTTATACCATTAAATCTGGTGAATCACACAAACTCTCTTTCGGAATAAAAGGAGGCGGACGTGTTATCAATATCGATTGGTCTAAAGGAAGCCATAAAGATCCCGATGTGCAATTCCGTGAAAACATAACCAATAAATTTCTTCCCGTTGTGGGTGCTGGATTATACTGGCATGGAGAAAGAGATTATATCGGACTTTCGATTCCTAATTTTATGACCCGAGAGCGATATACTTATGACGACATTGCCGATGATCTTGTTAACGAAAGGATGCACTTATATCTTATTGGCGGTATTGTGTTTGATCTTTCAGCACATACCAAGTTCAAACCCGCTGTTTTAGTAAAATATGTTGCCGGTGCTCCTATTATTGCCGATTTTTCAGCCAATTTTATGTTTAATAATGCTCTGACACTTGGTGTTTCTTATCGGACATCGGATTCTGTAAGCGGGTTGGTTGGCATCCAGATTACACCAATGATTATGGCTGGTTATGCTTACGATTACACCACAACCGCATTGCAGAATTACAACAGTGGTACGCATGAAATTATGCTTCGCTTTGAACTGGTTTCACGCAAAAAAGGACTTAAATCACCCAGATTCTTTTAATATGGACATTCTATGAAAAGAACAATTACTATACTCGCATTATTGGTCATACAGCTGACTTATTCTCAGACCAAGAACAAAACTGCCGATGCTCTTTTTGATAAGATGTATTATGTTGAGGCTGCCAAATCGTATGAACTTTCTATAAACAATGGAGATGCTTCAAAAGAAATACTTCAAAAACTTGGAGATGCTTATTATTTCAATACCAGAATGTCAAGTGCTTCAAAATGGTATGGAAAACTAATTTCAGAATACCCAAATGAGGTTTCTGCTGAATATCTATTCCGTTATGCACAATCCTTACAGGGAATTCAAAATTATGAACTGGCAAAAAAATGGATGAAGGCTTTCGCCGAGAAACAAAAATCAACCGATGCCAGAGCCAAGAACTTCTCATTAAAAAACGTAACACTGGAAGATATTGAAAACATAAAACCATCTTTTCTGCTAGAAAATCTAGATATTAATTCGGCGTATTCCGATTTTGGCCCAATGTAATACAAAGGCGATTTGGTTTATTCCACAACCATTGATTCTTCTTATTTAAAAACAGACAAATACGGATGGAACGATCAGCCATACTTAAATATGCAATTGGGAAAAATTAGCGAAACCCAGTCTAATGTTACTTTTAAAGAGCGTTTTGGGAAAGACATAACCACAAAATATCATGAAGCCTGCATTGCCTTTTCTCCCGACGAAAAAACCATTTATTTTACCCGAAATAACTATAACGGCAAACTAAAACGCGACAGCAAAGGCATTAATAATCTCAAAATCTTTTCTGCTACAGCTACAGAGAACAGCAACGGCACGGTTTCATGGAAAGATATAAAAGAACTGCCTTTTAACAGCGATAATTATTCCGTTGGACATCCTTCCGTAAGCAAAGATGGTAAGAGGCTTTATTTTGTTTCTGATATGCCTGGCACGATTGGTTCAACAGATATTTTCGTAGTGGATATTTTAGGTAATAATCAATTTTCTGAACCTAAAAATTTGGGCGAGAAAATAAATACAACCGGCCGTGAAATGTTTCCCTACATTACAGATCAGGCACTCTATTTTTCTTCTGACGGATTCTTAGGCTTAGGAGGTTTAGATGTTTTTGAAAGCCGAATAAATAATGTTTTTTTTGATACTCCTGACAATCTTGGCGCACCATTAAACAGTAATCGAGATGATTTTGGTTACATTGTGAACGAAACGACCAATAAAGGTTTTGTATGTTCTAACAGAAAAACAGGAAAAGGTGATGATGATATTTACTCTTTTGAACGTTCCTGCAACCAAGCCATTAGCGGTTATGTTTTTGATGCGATTTCAAACAATAGAATCGCAGGAGCTATGGTAACGCTAAAAAATGCAAACGGTATCAAAATTGCTGAAACCGTTTCTCAGCTGGACGGAAAATATGATTTCAATAATAATGTTAATTGTAATACCGATTATACAATTGAAGTTTCAAAAGAGAATTACAATAACAATATCAAGGCAATTATAACAGCAAACAATTCAGGAAAAACCGAAGCTCTTATTGGTTTAGATCCTGCATTAATCGCCCGTGAAAATGGTGTTTTAAAAATAAAAATCGGTATCATCTTTTTTGATTTAGACAAATCTAACATTCGTTATGATGCTGCAATAGAATTAAATAAAGTCGTTCTCTTGATGCATCAGTATAACAATATTGTCATTAAAATCGAATCACATACCGATTCCCGCGCCAATGATCAATACAACTTAGAACTATCTGACAGAAGAGCAAAAGCTACAAGAGATTATCTGATTTCTCAGGGAGTAGCACCAGAAAGAATCGAAAGTGCGATTGGTTACGGAGAAACACAATTAATCAATAATTGCTCAAATGGAGTTCCATGTACCGATGCACAGCACCAAATGAACCGAAGAAGCGAATTCATTATCACTAAAATGTAGACTTTTTAAATTTTTAGAGTTCAGATTTGAGATTCTAAACGTGCGTTTAGGATTTGAGATTTATATTTTAGAATTTGAATCAAGTGAAGCAAATTGGAATTTGGACCCGAGCGATAGCGAACGGGCGAAGCAATTTAAATTTTAATCTTTTCTATTTTTCAGCCATTTCTCAATAGGTTCAATAGCGGTATTAATTAAAATTACTAAAAGCGTACACAGCAAAGCTTCGAGAAAATAACCTGAAGCCGCAATACTTCCAATCGCGGCACTGCACCAAATTGTCGCTGCTGAATTTAATCCATGAACATTATCGCCTTCGCGAAAGATAACTCCAGCACCTAAAAACCCAACTCCCATTACTACTTGGGCAGTAATACGGGTTACGTCAATATTGGCTTCTGTTTCTGCTACTTTAATCGATAGCAAAACAAAAGCTGCAGCACCAATTGCCACAAGTGTATTGGTTTTTAATCCTGTCTCTTTATGATGCCATTGTCTTTCAAAACCAATAATCAGTCCTGCAATTGCTGCTACTACAAGACGCGTTAAGAATTCGATCGTACTCAATTTTCTACTTATTGAAGTTTAACACACAGCCATTCGCCCTTTAAAACCAATTTATCATCAACAAAAGCTTCTCCAGCTTGTTTGATAATTTTTTCGCTTAAGCGAATGTTCTTCACGACAAACTTTACTAGTTTTTTGAATTCTACGCCAGCAAAAAACTCTACATTGTCTAAACTTACCAATCCAAAAACGCCGTCAGCAACACCCAAAAGCTTCACTCCTGCGCCACCGACTTGTGCCATAGCTTCAATTAAAATGGTTCCTGGAACAAAACTTAATTCCGGAAAACTGCCCTGAAGCCAAACATCTTTTTCTGTAAAGGTCTTTAAACCAACGATTGTTTCGGTTGTATACGAGATAATTTCATCCACAAACAAAAATGGGGCTCTGTGCGGAATTAAATCTTCTATCTTCTGACTCATGATTTTTATTTTTGAACAATGTACGAATCTGAGCCGAGATAGACAATACTAATATTCGATCTCTGCTGAATGACTATCAATTTCCATTAAAAAAGAGATGCTATTGGCATCTCTTTTCACGTTATTAACTCTAAAATCACAAAGCTTTTTATTCGTTCAGTAAAACAAAACTTTTAGCGTTTGCTTTGATTTTAGTTCCTTCAAAATCAATATCAATAATTCCTGCTTTCCTTGGCGAAACACCGCTATCGCTAAAATGAGTATGCAGCACATATTTCATTTTTCCTTTCTTATCATAAAAAACATCACCATGACCAGCTCCATTAATTCCAACTTCTTTCTTACTAATGATTGGACTATCTGTTGCTTTCACCCAAGGGCCGTAAGGACTTTTAGCCGTTGCATAACCTACTGCATAATCTGGGTTTCTAAAATCATTGGCAGAATAAATCATATAATACAAATCGTTATGTTTTAGCACTGTTGGGCCTTCTGTAACTGGCCAAGAAACATTCTGCGTATTTTCCCATGGCAGAATTCCTGAAATACATTCTTTCAGCGTTTCTTCTTTGATTCCCGAAAGATCATCTTTCAATTCTGCAACAAAAATTCGGTTGCCATTGGTCAAACGTACATAATAAAGGTATTTTCCGCCGTTTTCATCAACAAAAACAAACGGATCGATCTGATTCCCCAAATTAAACATTGGAGCCTTAGAATCGCTTTTAAATGGCCCGATTGGATTTTCACTGCTTGCGATGGCAATATTCTCATCAGCGGTATAAATCATGTAGAATTTGTTTTCGTGTTTAAAAACCTGCGGTGCCCAAAAACCTTTTGTTCCAAAAGCATCTCCTTTTTTAAGCGCTAAACCATTTTTTGCACCAGCAGGGCCATTCCATTTTTTAAGATCGGTTGAAGTGTACACCATAAAACCTTCTCCATTTAGCGGCGTTTCTCCAGTTGTAGTTCCATACAAATAATAAACTCCATTATCAAAAAAAATAGTCGGATCAGCCAACAAAATCGGAGATTCTTTTTGAGCCGTTTTTTTGCCCGTTTCTTTCTCTTGAGAACAGCAAAAAAAGACACAAAATAGTGCAAATAAGCTAAAATATTTTTTCATAATCATCATTAAACTTTTTATTTAATTAACTTTATTTAAAAACTAAATATCAAATAGTTAAATAGAAACTATAGAAAACCTCTATAATAGAAATTCAGGCAAAAAATAGCTATTTTACTCAAAAAACCTATTTTAATTTTGTAAAAAAGAAGTGCTAAAATCTTCTACAAAAAACGGTTCTCTACTTGTAACTTTTTAACTTAAAACTTATAACTTTTCAGCTGAAAATTGATACAAAGAAGCTGTATGATACTTCTCTCCTGCTTTTAACGTTATTGGAGCAAATTTTGGCTGGTTTGGAGCATCTGGAAAATGTTGTGTTTCAAGAGCAAAGGCAGTCCTAAAATCGTCTTTTGCACCTGATTTAAAGGTGTTTTTACCCTGCATAAAATTACCGCTATAAAACTGTAAACCAATTTCTTATGTATAAACATCTAAAGTAACACATGAAATATCTCCTTTTATTGTTGCTGCATGAACAAAACCATCTTTTTTAGCAGTATTGAGAACATAATTATGATCGTAACCCTTCCCAAATTTCAATTGTTCGTCTTTGGTTTCGATTCTTTCACCAATGGTATGTTTTGAAGTAAAATCAAAAGGTGTATTTTTCACAGATTTTAGTTCTCCTGTCGGAATCAAACCTTCGTCTACTGGCGTAAATTTATCTCCGTAAATCTGTAATTCGTGATTTAAAATCGTGCCGCTTCCTTCTCCGTTTAAATTAAAAAAGGCATGATTAGTTAAGTTGACAATGGTGGTTTTATCCGTTGTCGCTTCATATTCCATTCTTACGGCATTATCGTCGGTAAGTGTATAAGTTACTTTTACATTTAAATTCCCAGGAAAACCTTGCTCACCGTCTGGCGAAAGATAGGTAAAAACCAAAGTATTTTCGTTTGTCTTTTCGGCATTCCAGACTACATCCTGAAAGCCTTTGACACCACCATGTAAAGCATTTTTCCCGTTGTTTAACGGAATTTGATATTGCTTTCCTTCCAGTGTAAATTTACCTAATGCAACTCTGTTGCCTACTCTTCCAATTGTAGCACCAAAATACGGCTCAGTTGAAGTTTTAAAGCCTTTTACACTGTTCATTCCAACCACGACATCAGTTGGTTTTCCGTTTTTATCATTAACCCATAAACCTACTAATCGCCCGCCATAGTTGGTAAACGCAGCTTTTATCCCTTTGTTTTCAATCCAATACAAACCCACTTTTTTACCGTCGATGATAGTATCGAATTTTTTAGTTTCTAAAACTGTTTTTACCGAATCTGCAGCAATTTCAGTGGTGTCTTTTGAAACTGAATTTTCTTTTTTATTGTCTTTACAATTGAATTGCAAAAGTGCCAATATTAAAACCGCAGTAATCTGAATATTTTTCATTTATCAAATTTTAAAATTTTGTTATTATTTTGACGGAATTGCGAGCTTGGTTTCTTCACTCACTGGCTCACCTAAAACTGGATATCCATTAGCATCCCAGCTTATTTTCTGCATCCTTGGCGATCTCTTATTTCCACATCCCTCTCCTGGATTGGAATTGGCGTGGTATAAAATCCAGTCTTCCTTTCCGTCTGGAGATTTAAAGAATGAATTATGCCCCGGCGCATAAACTTTATTTTTTTCCGATTGTTTGAAGATAGGTTCAGGAGATTTTTTCCAAGCATTTGGATCAAGCAGATTATCTCCACCATTAAAAGCCAACAATCCCAAAGCATAGAAATCGGTCCAGCAGCCGCTTGCCGAAAACACAATGAAAATTTTACCGTTTCTTTCCAAAAACTGGGGCCCTTCATTCACATTTACCTGTGGCGGATTCACATCGTCGTGCAAGGCACCATGTATTTCCCAGTCGTAAGTTGGTGCAGCAATCATAACCCTGTCACCATCAATTTCTAAAGGGTTCTTCATTTTAGCGATATAAATATTCTGCTGACCGTTGGTATCTCCTTCCCAGCCTGCCCAAATCATGTACAATTGTTTTTTATGTTCAAACACATTTCCGTCAATTGCCCACTTATCGGTTTTAGCTGCGATTTTGCCTTTAAATTCAAAATTCCCTTTAAACGGATCTGAGGATTTATTCTCCAAAACATACATTCTGTGATTGTTGTTATCGCCGTTATCTGCAGCGAAATAACAATACCATTTCCCGTTAATGATATGAAACTCCGGAGCCCAGATTTCTGCCGAATAATTAGTGTTTTTAGGTGGTGTCCAGATTACTTTACTTTCAGCATTTTTAATATCCGACAAGTCTTTTGTTTTCCACAAAACCAGTTTATTTCCTAAGGTGTTGGTATAGTAATAATAACCTTTGTAATACGTGCTGTAAGGATCTGCTCCTGCCGGCAGTATTGGGTTTGTGAATGTTTTTTGCTGCGCAAAACTTATTGTCGTGAACAGGAAAAGAAATAGGTATTTTTTCATTTTTTATTTTTTTTTGTTGGGCGTGGTTTTTTAAACACATAGAAACATAGTATTGCTTTGTCTTAAAAAGGCGTTTCACTTAATTTAAATAAACATAGAATACATCCAGTTTTGTCATTCCGAGGAGCGAGGAATGACAAACTGCGTAAACTATGTGTGGAAACTAGTTTCTTCTTCTTCCTCTTTCAATCAAAAAAGTCTATGCTTCTATGTGTTTAAAAAAATATTTTCTAATTCAAAGCATTAATAACCTCCGTATTAATCTTATTAACCGCCTTAAAATCCATCTTGTCAACTTTTCGATCGTAAGTCATAAAACCGTTTACTTCGCCTTCAACATCGGTTGTTTGAGTGTAGACCGCTGCAGAGAATCCCGTTTTAACGTATTTTCGAAGCATTTCCGCGTACTTTATGTATTCGGTGGTAACTTCACCTGCATTTTTAAATTTAATGTAACCCCAGTTGTCATTTGCTCTCCAAAGATGTCCTTCGAGAGGCAAACCGATTCCGCCGTATTCTCCCAGCACTGTAACTCTTCTTGCATCATACAAATACATTTCTGGCCCTGGGTAATTATGCAAATCCAAAATATCGCCAGTTTGAAAATGATTTCCTCCACTAGCAGAATTAATCAAACGGGTTGAATCATGGTTCTTTGTCCATTCTGTAATTTCAACCGTTTTAAATTGTCCCCAGGCTTCGTTAAACGGAACCCAAACCACAATACTTGGATAAGAATACAAATGATCCATAATCTCTCTCCATTCTTTTCTATAGATTTCTTCGGACTTTGCAGAACGTTGCAACTCTGTTGCATCAAAATATTTTCTGTTTTGCCAGATTGGCTGCTCGTCCCCGCTTGGCATATCCTGCCAAACCAGAATTCCCAGCTGATCACAATGCGTATACCAGCGTTCCGGCTCTACTTTTACGTGTTTACGAATCATATTAAAACCTAATTCTTTTGTTTTTATGATGTCGTATTTCAAAGCTTCGTCAGTTGGAGCAGTGTACAATCCATCTGGCCACCAGCCTTGGTCTAAAGGTCCGTATTGAAAATAATCTTTGTTGTTTAGCTGCATTCTCAAAATACCGTTTTCATCTCTTTTAGAAGAAATTTTACGCATCGCAAAATAACTCTTTACCTCATCAACCACTTTATTTTTGCTGATTAAGCGAATTTTAGTCTGATACAAAAACGGATTTTCTGGCGACCATAATTTTGAAGAATTTAAGACAATATCATTACTTTCTCCAATTACTGCTTTTTCTTTCGCGATTTCTTTTCCGTTATCAAAAACAGCTATTTCAACCACATCTCCCTTTTCTGATCCATTTACCTCAGCTTTGATGCTGATGGTGTTTTGATCGATGTTTGGAGTAGTTTTTAAAGCTGTAATGTGTTTAGCGTTTACCGGTTCAATCCAAACCGTCTGCCAGATTCCAGTAACAGGTGTGTACCAGATTCCTTCTGGATTTTTAACTTGCTTACCTCTTGGCTGTGGTCCGTCATTGGATGGATCCCAAACTTTTACAACCAATTTTTGATTTTTTCCTTTTTGAATGAATGGCGTAATATCAAATGAAAACGGCGTATAACCTCCCGTATGCGATCCTACTTTTACATCATTCACAAAAACCTCTGTTTTCCAATCTACAGCACCAAAATGCAACAGAATGTTTTTGCCATTCCATCCTGATTCAATTGAAAAATTGGTTTCATACCAAAGTTCGTTTTTAGCTCCCACCTCTTTCATCACTCCAGACAAGCTTGATTCGGTGGCAAACGGAACCAAAATTTGCCCATCATATTTTGAAGGCGTGGCTTTTCCAAATTCTTGAATGCTGTAATTCCATAAACCATTCAGATTTTTCCATTGGCTACGCTCCATAATCGGACGGGGGTATTCCGGCAATGTTTTATTTGGATCCACCTGTTCTGCCCATTTGGTCTTGATTTTGTCGCCTTGAGGTTTCCATTGCGCATTTACCATCAAAACAGATAATAAAGCGATAAAAACGATACTTTTTCTTTTCATGCTGTATATATATTTGAGGCAATTTTCAATTAAAAAAATGCCATCGTGTTTTCTAAACTAAAATTGAATTACCAGACTTATCTCCACATAAGCCTGGTAATTACTGAACTAAACTAACTTAACTAACCATATTTTTGGAGAGTATCAAGATTGTATTAAGTATTAAGATTTTTTCTAAGTAGTCCTCACTTACTTTTAGCATATCCCTTAATCCTTAATACTCCCATCTTAATTCTTCTTCCCGAATTTCTTGACCAAACTGTCGTATTCTTTTTTAGAGATTGTAATCATGCAGCCGTGGCGTACTTTTTCTGGGAGACTGTATTTATCCCAATCCGAGAAAAAAGTGTAGCCCGAGGCTTGAAACCAAGGTCCGTTTAGGTTATCAGTGATAGATAATCCATATGAAACTCCTGGGTATTGTTCGTAATACATATACCATATTTTATCATCTGGAGAAGGAATCAGCATTGGCGCTTCTCTAAAGTTTGGACTGATAGATTGCTGGGGCAAAGAATAAGGGCCTAAAAGATTTTTTGATTTGGCAATTCGGATCGTTTTTCCGGTTGTCCAATACAAAGTTGGATACGTTTCGTCTTTAATCACGGCGTAGTAGGAATCGCCGACTTTACGAATAAAAACATCAATAGTTCCCATATCCCAATCGAATAAACGTTTTGGCGTTCCCTCGAAAGTTTTCAAATCTTTAGACAAAACATACAAAGTGCGCTGACTTGCCCAATAACGCTCGCCATCTTCTTTTGTTCCTTCCAAATGTGGCGTGTGCCAGGTCATGATAAACTTTTGCGAATCTTTGTCGTAATATAATTTTGGAGCACCAATTCGCTGTAAAGCGTTTGAATAATCCGGTGTACTTTTTAAATCGGGCGTATAATCGGAATGTTTTTTCCAGGTAATCAAATCATCCGAAATCCAGATATTAATGCTTTTGGCATCGTCTCCTGTATTTCCTGCGATGTAATACTTACCATCTGCGCCTTTGCAGATGTCAGGATGGCCTTTGTATTCTTCAAAAACGCGTTTCCCATTATTTAGATTTTCCCAATGTAATCCATCCAAACTTACGGAATAATACAATCTTCCGTAATCGTTATGCGTCATGTGCGCAAACAGATAGGCTTCATTTTTTGGCTTTTCATTTCCTTTTACCTGTCCCGGCGGGTCTGGCTGTTGTGCTTTCGTTGAAAAGCTGGCAAAAATCACCGCTAGAAAAAAGAATTGTTTTATTGTGTGTGTTTTCATTGCTGTTCATTTTAGTTTATTGCCCACGGATTAAACTGATGAAACGGGTTTCCGCTGATTGTTTTTTTTTGCCACAGATTAAAGGATTAAAATGATGAAATCTGTTGATGAAATTAAACACATAGAAACATAGATTTCCGAATGCTCTTCGTCGAGATTATAGAAAAAGCTAGCTTTCACACATAGCTATGTGCATTGAAATAAGTGAAATGCCTTTTTACATAAAGTAAAGCTATGTTCCTATGTGTTTAAAAATCTTTTAATCTGTTGCCAAAAACAATTATCTAATTATCTAATTAACCTTATTCGCTTCTGTCGTCATCTTTTTAATCAAATCGGTTTCGGCTTTGATATATGGCGTTCCGTCTGTGTGTAATATATCATGAAACCATAGTTTTGGCTCAGCAGTGTATGTTTTTGTCCAACTGTCCCAAGCGTATTTGGTTTGTGTTTTTCCATCAACAAATCCCCAGTTGATCATACCAACATTGTATTTTCTGGCAAGAGGTAAAAATCCTTCGAAAGTACTTCCGTTTGGTCTTGCCATGTATTCTGTACAAATCAATGGTTTTCCGTAGCGCTGTAATTGTTTTACCACTCTTTCAAAATCTGCTGGTTTATCATAATTGTGGAAAGAAACAATATCCGACTGCTCAATCTGCATTTTGTGCATTGGTTTCATTTTCGCTTCGTCGCTCCAGTCTCCAACCCAAACTCCTGAAGTTAATGGCTGTGATGGATTGCTTTCTCTCGCCCAAGCAAAAACATCTTTTAAAAGTGGCAGAATCAAATCGACTTTGTTTTTGATTTCTACTTTTTCATACGAAGGGCCTGTCATATTATCCGGCTCGTTCCAAACATCCCAACCTAAGATTCTTTTATCATCTTTAAAATGAGCTACAGTTTCTTTTACATATTTTTCTAAACGAGGATATTGTGTTTTATCCTGAAGCGCTTTTTGTCCCGGAGCCTGTACCCAGCCTGAGTTGTGCGTATGTGGTTTTGGAGCACGCTGTTTTCCTAAAACTGGAAACGGATCCCAGCAGGAATCAAACAACACAAAAAGTGTTTTAATGTGGTGTTTATCTGCAATTTCAAGAAACTGATCCATGCGTTTGTACAAACCTTCTGCGTCTTGCTCGTGTAATAAATCGTGCAAATAGACACGCATAACGTTCATGCCTAAGTTTTCTGCCCAGCCTAATTCCTGATCAATTCTTTTGGGATCAAAAGTATCTGACTGCCACATCTCTAACTGATTTATAGCTGTGCTAGGAGAATAATTTGCCCCAACTAACCAAGGCTGTTCTGCATACCATTTATTGGCCTGATCTTTTGTCCAGATTTCTCTTGTTTCAACCGAAGCGGTTTCGTTTTTACTTTCTTTAGAAGTATTCTTTTTGTTGTTACAGCTTAGCAATACTAATCCTGCCAACAATACTGTCAGACCCAATTTTACTTTCTTCATTACAATTTTGTTTTTTTTTTGAACAATCGTTCTGTATGATAAGGGAATCAGACTTTCGAATCTGATTCCCTCAAAAATTCATTTTTTAATATCCTGAGTTTTGCTCCAGATTTGGATTATTATCTACATCGCTTTGCGGAATTGGCATTCTGTGATTTTTCCCCACTTTGAAGTTTTTAAAATCTGAATCACGAAGCGCAATTTTATCAACAGCAGCCTGAGTATTTAAATCTCCCCAACGTTTTAGATCTTCCCAGCGAACACTTTCTCCACATAATTCTAAAACTCTTTCCATTTTCAAACGCTCTAGGAACTTGTCA
Organism: Flavobacterium panacagri; assembly: GCF_030378165.1. Classification (NCBI taxonomy): domain Bacteria; kingdom Pseudomonadati; phylum Bacteroidota; class Flavobacteriia; order Flavobacteriales; family Flavobacteriaceae; genus Flavobacterium; species Flavobacterium panacagri. The sequence goes on along the minus strand of NZ_CP119766.1, from coordinate 3,523,592 downwards.
TGGTCGTTTCCAATTTCAGGATGCGCTGTTGCTAAAGGATTCATATTTACACGAGCTCTTACCTGATCAACATATTGATAAGCTTCGGCAGTACTTCCTAATTCGTTTAAAACTTCGGCATAGCGCAATAAAATATCACCGTAACGAACCAATCTGTAGTTTACCTGGCTGTAGTAGTCTTCATTATCTCTATAATAATCACGGCTTCCTTTTCTGAACCAGGCTTCATTATTATTCCATTCCCAGTTTCTGTTATAGGTTTTGTCTCCAAAATCAGCCAATAAATCAGGATAATATAAAGTCCATCTCAAACGAATATCCAAATTGCCGTCTTTGTTTTTTTCTTCTTTGAAAGCATTCACTAACCAAAAACGAGCTTGTCCATCAGACCATCCAATTCCTCTTGGCGCAAAAAACTGACAACGGTTACTGGAAACTGCTGCATTTTGTGCTTCGTCAGTTCCTCCTTTTCTTTGGTCTCCAAACTGGATTTCAAAAACAGATTCACTGTTGTTTTCATTTACGTCTGTAAAATTATCTCTGTAGTTCGCCACCAAACTGTATCTTGCTCCAGGGCCTGTTATTAAATATTCAAGAGCTGTTTTCGCATCAGACCATTTTCTTTGCTGCATGTATAATTTTGCTAAAAATGCTTTTGCAGCTCCTTTATCAGGTCTTCCTGTCTGATCTGCTCCCCATTTCGCTGGCAGATCATCAAAAGATTCATTCAAATCTTTTTCAATCTGAGCCCAGATTTCATCCACCTTTTTTTGTTGTGGCAAATCTGCTGGTGTAGACGGATCTAAAACCAATGGAACATCTTCCCAAATCACGGCTAAATAATAGTAATGCAATGCTCTGAAAAACTTAGCCTGAGCAATAATCTTCTTTTTATCATCTTCATTTTGGAAAGTGATATTTGGAACATTCGCTAAAACTTGGTTGCATCTAAAAATCGCTTTATAGCTGTCTCTCCATGTTACCGCATTTCCTTCCCAAAAATTATAATTGATGTAATTGAACCTCGTCCAATCTGCCAATTCCGTCCACGGACTCACACTATAACCTTCATCAGAAGTCAAATCTAAACGGAAATACATCCATCTTGCCCAAAGACCATCTTTGTAAAACATGGCATAAATAGAGTTTACACCAGCTTGTGCATCACTTTCAGTTTTCCAATATTGGTCAACTGTTATATCATTAGGGCTGTTCAGGTCTAGTTCGTTTTCACAAGCAGTAAAAACAAGACCTAGAAAAGCTGCGGTTAGTATAATTATTTTTTTCATTATGCTATTTTTTTAATTAAAAGCTAAAATCAACACCAAGTGAATACGTTTTAAGATTTGGGAAAGCGCCATTATCTACACCTCTTTCGAAAATATTACTATTTGTAAATTCAGGATCTAAACCTTTATATTTTGTGATGGTAAGAATGTTTTGCGCTGATAATGTCAATCTCGCTCTTGAAATACCTGAATTCTTTAAAACACTTTGAGGCAGATTATATCCAAATCCAATATATTTCAATCTGATAAAATCTCCATTTTCTAAGAAACGATCACTGTCTCCTCTTGAATTCAAAGTAGACCCTTTTGTTACTCTAGGAAAATCGGTATTAGGATTTTCTGGTGTCCAAGGCTGAATACCAGCTCTGTAGTTACTGTTGTCATCAAATCTATCGACAACACTTCTAAATCCATTATAAACAGTTGCTCCGTGAGAAGCAATCCAGTTCATCGAAAAGTCAAAACCTTTGTATTCTGCTCCTGCATTTAAACCCATTTCAAATTCCGGCCAAGGACTTCCCACAATAGCTTTATCTGTACTGGTAATTTGTCCGTCTCCATTAACATCTTTAAAACGAATGTCTCCAGGAACAGCATTTGGCATAATTACCTGACCATTTGCATTTTTGTAGTTGTCAATTTCCTGTTGGTTTTGAAACAATCCATCGGTCTGCAGCACATACCACATTCCAACTGGATTACCTGCTCTTGTGATGGTGTTTCCAGAAATGTTTTCATTTTGACCATTTCCTAACGAAACCAGCTTGTTATTTACTTTTGTAAAGTTGATAGAAGCATTAAAAGAGAATTCGTTGATTTTTTTGTTATAAGCCAATTCCAATTCAAGACCTTTATTTTCTACAGTTGCAGCATTTGAAATTGGATTTCCGCCATCATTTCCAGTAGTCAATAAAATCGGGAAACCAAACAATACATCTTGTGTACGGGCAATAAAATAATCTGCCGTAAAACGTAAATCATTATTTAAAACCGCTAAATCTAATCCGAAATTGGTTTGCTTTAATTTTTCCCAACGCAATTGTGAATTCGACAATTTGACCTGAGCAGCAGAAGAAAACAAATTCTGATCATTACCTAACACAATGGCTCCAAAATTATTCACAAAGCTTTTGTATTCGTAGTAGCCAATATTACCAGAACCTAATTCTCCATAACTCGCTCGTAACTTCAAATCTTTAATAAATTCAGATTTAAAGAAAGATTCATTGCTTACTCTCCATCCTGCAGAAACAGAAGGAAAATTACCCCATTTGTTTTCATCACTGAACCTTGATGATCCATCACGTCTTAAAACAGCATTCAATAAATAACGATTGTCATAATTGTATTCAATTCTTCCCAGATATGATGCAAGTGCTGCTTCATTAATAAAACCACCAACTACCGGCGAATCTCCCTGATTTAAAACTTCATAATACTGTCCAGTACCCGAATTCATTGGCAGATTTCTCTTTGTTCCATAAATCTGATCGTATTTGTCTTTTTGAAAAGTCTGACCCACCAAAACCGTTAGATCATGTTTACCAAATTCTTTTTTAAAAGTCAAAGTATTTTCGAACAACGTAGTCTGGGATCTTCCTTTGTTTTGATCTGTCTGAGATGGATCTACCGGTTGGTTTAAAGTCCAGTTTCCTACTTTTCTCATGAATTTATAAGAGTCAAAACTGGTTTCGTAGCCAAAGTTGAAGCGATATTTCAGCCAAGGAGCAAATTTTAATTCAGACCAGATGTTTCCTCTAATTCTGAAATTTTCATTTGTAGTATTCGCGAAATCAGCAATTGCTAGAGGGTTTGTACCAAAAGTATCTGCAACGCCTTGTTTTCCGTACCCATATCCTCCTGGATTTGAAGCATCATAAAGCGGAATTGTTGGTGTCATTCTATACACATCAATAATTGGATTCCCAGACATTTCATCTGTTTTAGAATTACTGATAGCCAAGTTTTCTCCAATACTGAAAATTCCTTTTGTACCACTTGAGTTGACGCGGAATGAAATTCTATCAAAATCAGTTCCAATAACCGTTCCTTCATTTCCAAAATAATTTGCGGACATAAAAAACGTAGAATTTTCGTTTCCTCCAGAAAAACTAGCATTATAGTCCTGAATCATTCCAGTTCTGAATGTAGCATCCTGCCAATCCGTATTTACTGCCATGTTAAGATTTTGCCTATCGTATATAGTATTTCCGCCACTATCTGCTTTAGCATTATCATAGGCCATATTATTCCATTTGGCAAATTCTTCAGTTCCCATCAAATTGTAGCGTGGCATGATTTGAAAACTGCTTTTTGCCGAAACTTCAACTTGCAACGGGCCTTTTTTTCCTTTTTTAGTAGTAATAATGATTACTCCATTTGCCGCTCTTGAACCGTAGATAGCGGCTGCCGAAGCATCTTTTAAAACCTGAATACTTTCGATATCATTTGGGTTAAAATCTCTATTCCCTGTGGTTACTAAACCATCAATTACATACAAAGGATTTGTATTTTGAAGATTTTTAAGACCACGAATCTCTACATTCGCTTCCTGCCCAGGACGTCCGCCACCGCGAACTTTAACTCCCGTAACTAGACCTTGCAATCCGTCTGCCACTGTAGTAACTTGACGTTTTTGAATTTCTTCTGGTTTCACTAAAGAAACAGCTCCGGTAAGGTCTTTCTTTTGCTGCGATCCATAACCTACCACAACAATTTCGTTGAGTTTCATGGCATCTTCTTCTAAAGCAATATTGATTGAAGTTCTATTGTTAACTGCAATTTCTGTCGTTTTGTAGCCTTGTGAGCTGAAAACTAATGTTTGATTCCCGCCGACTGCAATTTTGAAGCTTCCGTCAAAATCTGTAGCGGCACCATTTTGTGTTCCTTTTATTAAAACATTCGCAAAAGGAATTGCTTCTCCCGAAGCGGCTGTGACTTTTCCCGTAACCGTGATCTGTTGGGCAAAAGCGGACTGCAGTAATAAACTAAAGAAAACTAAGAGGTAATATCTCTTCGTTAAAAAGTGAGTGAGCTTTGTTTTCATTGATTTTTGCATTTTAGATAGTTTCATTTCTTTTTGTGGTTTGGTTGGAAATATTGCGTTTTTAATCGTCCGGAAATCGAACAAGTAAAGAATCAATATTCTTTTCTAGTACTAAATTGTTCATTTTGTTTCAAAATTGTTAATGGTTCGATTTTTCAAAGTTTATTTTATTGATAGTATATTTTTAACCTTAAAATTTTATCAATATCATTTATTTGAAAATTCAAATTAGGCGCTTTTTATTCAAAATAAAATGCTTCATTTGTGTCAATATCTCTCGCAAATGATTCAAATTGTACAAAAAAGGTCAATATTAACAAGCCTTGCAACATTTTGTAGAATATTGAGACGATTTGCAGAAACATTGATTTCAGCCTTAAAAAACAGCTTATGCGTAAATTCTTTCTTTTTTTACTTTTCAGCATTTTTTCGATACATTTTTCAAATGCTCAGGAATATTATTTTAAACATTTTCAGGTTGAAGAAGGACTTTCTAATAATACGGTATTAACCTCATTACAAGACAATGACGGTTTTATGTGGTTTGGGACAAAAGATGGCTTGAACCGCTTTGATGGTTATCGTTTTAAGACCTATAGAAGCAATGGCGACCCGATCCATAGTCTTGGAAGCAATTATATTCAGTCACTTCATGAAAATAATGGTACGATTTGGGTCGGAACAGATAAAGGTTTGTACCATTATGATAAAAAACAAGATCATTTTTCCATTTTAAATGAAGCCATCAATGATCGTATCAATGACATCAATCACGACCTAAAAGGCAACATTTGGTTCATTTCTGGCAACATTTTGTATAAGTATGCACCAAATAAAAAAGAAACGACCACTTTTAATCCGAATAAATATTTTGTTTCTACTTCTATAACAAGAGATTATAAAGGAGAAATCTGGGCTTCTTCTTTAAATAAGATTTATCATTATTCAGAAGAAAATCATTCTTTTGAAAATATTACCTTAAATCCGCCAGCGAATAAAGCTAATTTCAGAATTACGGTAATTTATGCTGTTGATCCCGAAAACATCGTAATTGGAACACAAGACGACGGAATTCTGATTTACAATAGAAAAAACAAAACGACAAACGAACTTAAATCTGACATTAAAGAACCCGTTTTTGTACGTCAGTTCAAAAAAAGAGGAAACGATGAACTTTGGATTGCCAGCGAATCCGGTGTTTATGTTTATAATCTAAAGACAAAAACTGTTATTAATCTTAAAAAGAATTATAATGATCCGTACGCAATTTCAGATAATGCGGCCTACTCTATTTTAATTGATAAGGAAAATGGTGTCTGGATTGGAACTTATTTTGGCGGTGTCAATTACCATCAAAAACAATATACCCAGTTTAAAAAATACTTTCCGCAGGAAGGCCAGAATTCTATTAGCGGAAGCGCTGTCAGAGAAATTCACAAAGATGATCACGGCGATTTGTGGATTGGAACGGAAGATGCGGGCGTAAATCGTTTTAATCCAAAAACACAAAAATTTACGTCTTACCCTGTTTCTTATTATAATATTCATGCTTTAATGCCCAGAAAAGATAAAATCTGGGTCGGAACTTTTGAGCATGGCCTAGATGTTTTGGATCGAAATTCCGGCAAGGTTTTAAAACATTATAGTGCTAATGATGGAAGCGGGCTGCACAGCAACTTTATTTTTTCTTTTTATGAAATGAAAAATAACGATCTGATTGTCGTGACTACATCTGGACTTTACCGTTATAATGAACAGGCTGATAATTTTGAAATCCTGAAATTCTTTCCGGAGACTTTTCATTATACCAATTTTAAAGAAGACAGCGATGGTAATCTTTGGGCGGGAAGTTATCGCGACGGTTTGTTGTTTTATAATCCAAAAACCAAAAAGAAAGAGGTTTTTACATATGATTATAAAAACCCAAACGGAATTAGCAACAATACCATGAATGCTATTTTTGAAGACAGTTCCAAAAATTTATGGATTGCGACTGAAAACGGTTTAAATCTGGTGGATCGTAAAAAACACACTTTTACCAAGTTTACGACCAAAAACGGAATGCCAAGCAACGTTTTCTATTCCATTTTAGAAGACGATGCTAAAAATTTATGGCTGACGACTTCTAAAGGTTTGGTGAAATTTGGCCCGGATCATAAAACCATCAAGATTTTTACCACTGCAAATGGCTTATTGAGCGATCAGTTCAATTACAATTCGGCTTTTAAAGATGCAAATGGTGATATGTATTTTGGAAACCTCAACGGAATGATCAGTTTTAATCCGAAGCATTTTACAAAGAACAAATACACTCCTTTTATTTATATCACCAATCTTCAGATTAATAATAAGGATATTGAAGTAAACAGTCCCGACTCGCCTATTTCGCAATCAATTTCGTTTCTGAACGAATTGGAACTCAACAACAGTCAGTCTTCATTTAATCTCGAATTTGCTTCTTTAAACTATACCGCGCCAGAATTGACCGAATATTGGTTTCAATTGGAAAATGTCAATAACGACTGGGTTTATCTGGGCAGGAACAATAAAGTTTTCTTTACTGAACTGGCTCCGGGCGATTATGTTTTTAAAGTGAAATCCTTAAATAGTTTTGGCGTTTGGAGTAAGGAAGTGAAACTGAAAATCACGATTCTGCCACCGTTTTATGCGAGTACTTTGGCTTATATTCTTTATTTCATATTAATCTGCGCTGGATTCTACTACATCATTCGTTATTCTCAAAACCTGACTCAGATTAAGAATAACCGCAAAATCAAGCATTTGAATGACGAAAAAGAAAAAGAAATCTATCAGGCTAAAATTGATTTTTTTACGAATGTAGCGCACGAAATCAGAACACCTTTGACTTTGATAAAAGGGCCTTTGGAGAAACTTTTAGGCATGGAATACGAATCGAAAGAAGTACCCCAGCATCTTTCGATCATGAAGAAAAACACTTCCCGTTTATTGAAATTGGTTAACGAATTATTGGATTTTAGAAAATCGGAAATTGGCGGTTTGAAACTGACTTTTGTAGAAGCGAATATTTCGTCGATGGTTCGAAATTTTCATCTAAGATTCAGTCAGTTAATTGAAGAACGGGGACTTCAGTTTGAATTGGAATTGGGCGAAAAAGATATTTTTGCTTTTGTAGACAAAGAAGCTTTCAAAAAGATTTTGAGCAATCTCATCAATAATGCTATCAAATACTCAAACGAAAAAGTCATCATTTCTTTGTTTCGAGATGAAAAGAAACTGACTCTAATTGTAAAAAATGACGGAAATGTGATTCCGATTCATTTAAAAGATAAAATTTTCGAGCCTTTCTTTAGAGTGGATGACAGCAGTACAGCTTCGGGAACTGGAATTGGGCTTTCGCTAGCGCATTCGCTGGCACAATTGCATAACGGAAATTTGAAATTAGTTGAAGATTTAAATTATAACATTTTTGAATTGACCGTTCCCTTACATCAGGAACAGGAATTTATGCTTTATGCCGATTCTAAAAAAGAGGAAGAAGAAACCGAAATCCCAAAAGAGACTGTTGAAGTCAAAAACGAAAAAGCACAGATTTTAGTTGTAGAAGATAATGAAGATCTTTTGAGTTTTATTACTACTGAATTGGCTGGAACTTACGCTATTTTAAAGGCTGAAAACGGCGAAGAAGCACTGAAAATCATTCATAACGAAAACATCCAACTCGTAATTTCCGATGTTTCCATGCCAATTATGGACGGAATTACGATGTGCAAAACCATTAAAACCAATCTGGAAACGAGTCATATTCCCGTTATTTTATTAACTGCGAAAAACTCGCTCAAATCACAAATTGACGGACTTGAAGTGGGCGCCGATGCTTATATCGCGAAACCATTTTCTATGGATTACTTAAAAGTGCAGGCCAATAATCTAATCGAAAACCGAAGACAGATTATGAATTATTATGCGAGTTCTCCCCTTTCGCACATTAAAAGCATCGCACACAATAAAACGGATGAAAAATTCCTAAAAAAACTCGACGATGAAATCCTGAAAAACATCACCGATCAGGATTTAAGTGTAGAATCGCTTGCCGAAATCATGAATATGAGCCGTTCGACTTTATACCGAAAAATTAAGGATATTACGAATTTAAGTCCAAACGAACTGATTAATATTGTTCGCTTAAAACGCGCCGCGGAATTATTATTGAATGAAAATTATAAAATGTACGAAATCGCAGAAATGGTAGGTTACAAATCACAAACGAGCTTTGGGCGAAATTTCCAAAAACATTTCAATATGTCGCCATCGGATTATATTCAGACGAATCGTTAATTATTTTAAACACATAGAAACATAGATATTACTAACGCAAAAAGGCATTTCATTTACATCAAAACACATAGCAATAGTTTAATTGCCAATTTTTGTTGAGTTTCTTGCAATGACAAACTTTAAGGAATAGTAAAGAGTTATAAAAAACTAAGTACAGAATGTTTTTAAAATATAGCCTGCGGTTTCAACCGCAGGAACACAATGTATATAACACAATGCATATCTGGACGTCCCCGCGGTTGAAACCGCGGTCTATGTTTGAAAATTGGAGCTTTTAGTTATCTCTCTTCGAACTTAAAATAAAATGTAATAACTAAACCTTGCGTTTCTTTGCGAAAATCCTTTGCCCCCGATAGTTATCGGGATTGCGGTTAAAAAAAATTATCTAATCCCTAACAACAAATACAATTCCTCCTTTTTATTCAAAGCCACAGAAATGTTCTTTCCATCAATCAATTCGATTCTATTTCCATTTAAGCTTCTAACCGATTCAAGATTTAGGATAAAAGAACGCTGGACGCGAAAGAACATCGGGAGTTTCAAAACTTCTTCCATTGCTTTTAGAGTCCCTAAAGTCATGTAAGATCCGCCGTTAATGACAAATTTCAAATAATCGTCCTGCGCTTCTACATAAAGGATTTCATTCAATAAAATCTTAATCAGTTTTCCTTCCGATTTAATAAAAATGCGATCTGAATTGATTTGATGTACAGAAGCTGTTTTCTTTAATGAAAGGTATTCTTTGGCGCGATTTACCGCTTTTAAAAAACGATCGAAACGAACGGGTTTTACCAGATAATCTGAAGCACCGGTTTCAAATCCGTCCAAAGCAAAATTGCGGTGCGCGGTTATAAAAATAATGACAGGAGGATTTGTAAGCGCTTGTGCCAGTTCTAAACCTGTAAATTTGGGCATTTCGATATCACTGAACACAATATCAATTGTATTTTCCTGCAGGTGCATTAAAGCTTTTGAAGGTTCTCCAAATGAAGCTTCCAATTGCAGAAAAGGAATTTCGCTGATAAAAGATTCTATGATATCTCTAGCAATCGGTTCGTCATCTACGACAATGCATTTCAACTTTTCCATTACTTTCTTAAAACTATTTTTAAATCGACTTTAAAGGAAGATTTTTGATTTTCAATTTCCAATTCGTATTGATTCGGATACAATAATTCCAGACGTTTACGGGCGTTTTCTACTCCTATTCCGCCGAAATTATCCGTTGTAAAACTTTCATCAACATCATTTTCTAAACTGAACCAAAACGTGCTGTTTTCAATCTTAATATCCAGTTTTACAAAGGCATTTTGAGTGCTTTTTAATCCGTATTTAAAAGCATTTTCAATGAAAGTAAAAGTCAGTAACGGCGCAATAAAAAGTCCAGCTGTTTGGTTTTCTCCTTCAATATTAACCTGAATATTGGCTTCATCAGCATAACGCATCTTTTCTAAAGCGATATAATTTTGGATAAAATCCAGTTCTTTCTCTAGGCGAACGATTTCAGTATTTGATTCATACAAAGTATAACTCATAATATCCGAAAGATTCAGGATAATTTCTGGCGCTAGATTGTCTTTCCTAACCGTTAATCCGTATAAATTATTCAAAGTATTAAATAAAAAATGCGGATTTAATTGCGCTTTCAGAAAATCCTTTTCCATTTGAATGTTCTGAATTTCCAATGCCATTTTCTCTTTCTCTACCTGAAATTTCTTGTGGTAGAGTTTTACAATTTCAACCAGAATTTTAGCAAAGCAAAAAGGAGAAAGCAATGAGATAATAATGATCGTCTGCGAAAGCATTCTTTTTAAGGAAACAGCTTCCAAAAAAGTCTGTTCTGCACTCATTTTGATTACGCCTTTTAATTCTCCAAAATCAACTTCAAGACCTAAAGCATAATACAAAAGGGAAATAAAGTACGTTGAAGCCATCCAAAGAAAGATCGAAATCGGAAAAACCAAGATTAAAAGCACTATAATTTTGGTTTTGCTTCCCGAAAAAATCTTTGGAAGCAACAGATAAAACAACATATAAAAGACAATGATATTAACCAAAGTCATTCTGATTGTAAGCGGAACGGCATCAGAATAAACCAAATGATAACCGATTACATAGCTCAAAAACAGTAAAACAGAAAATCCAAGCCACATTAAAACATGTAGTAAAATTCGATTTCTTTTGGTAAAAAACAGATCAAAGTTTAAGGACGCTATTTTATCTAAAAAATAGCCCGAAGCAGTTGTGGTATTTGGCATGTAATACAGTTGTAAAGCAGTTTCAAATATAATTTATTTTTTTCTTGTTGGTATAATATTAAACACATAGAAACATAGTTTTTCTTTTAGGTTAAAGGCGTTTCACTTGTTTAAAATACACATAGTATTGCGTACAGAGCTTTGTCAAAGTTTTAAACTTTGACAAAGCTTCATTATCTTTAAGTGCATCTATGTGTGAGAAACTAGTTTCTTTCTCTATTCTTTTTTAGACAAACAAATGACTATGTTTCTATGTGTTTAAAAATAATCCACACAAAAAATTATAAAATTCTAATTAAAGCATTTATCAAATTTATCGTATTATGTCCTAAAATAGAATAAATCAGATTCCCTGAAAAACATCTTAAAACACCAACGCTTAAAGACGAAATCAGCGTTAAATATACTATGGTTATAATATCAAACTTTAAATGCAAATCCTGATCTAAAACCATTCCGTGCCCTACTCCAAATAAAACGGTTATAATGACAAACGACCAGCCAAATTCTATTCCGCGATACTTCCATTTTGGCGCAAAAGCTTTATTTAAAAGCCATAAAGAAATCCCTCTAAAAGCAATTTCTTCTGTTAAGCCCGGCATTGTCGCCTGAAAAAGAAAAGTTTCTAAATCGAATGTTCCGCCTTTTGGAAATAAGATCATTTTAAAAACGAAATCAAATAAAGTGAATCCCAGAAAAAACAGCAATCCAAACTTTAATTGTGTTTTTGAATTGGTTTTCGAGGTAAATCCGATTTTGATTCTCTCTTCTTTGGAAACTGAAAAAATAACAATCAAACCTAAAATTAAGCTCAGGATTTTTCCTGACCAATTGAACTTCAAACCAATAAAATCAAGTGGCAATACTACTTTTCCATATTGTTGTAAAAATATATCCGCCAAAAAATAAAGAATAAAAAAAGCTACATATTTAAGGTTTGATTTCTCTGTTTTAAAATAGGCCAATAGTAGAAGTGGCGAAATAACTACGATCCAGATAAACGGTGATAATGGTGACATATTTTTGATTTTAAGGTTTTAATTGGAATCAAAAGTATATCTAGAGTATATTAATTAAAATTGTGATCGGTAGAACATAGTATCTGCTCGGTGAAAATGTAATTTTATCCGATAGAAGTTAGTTTTTTTGTAACGCAAAGTTCGCAAAAGATTTTCTCAAAGAACGCAAGGTTTAGGTAGTTCATTTTATTTTAAAGTTTGCAAAGATTCTCTATTTTGTATATAAATCTTTATAATACAATTTTTCACGCTTGAAACAAAAAAGCTCTAAATCGAAATTTAGAGCTTTTGTTATTTGTAAAATGAATAAACTAGTCCCATTTATTATTTTTAGAAACAGCATATTTTCCTGCTCCTGTAAAGAATAATCCAATCGAACCTAAAAGATAAAGCATCAAGAGTTCATTAGCATATCCTCCGTGTTCGCTAATCGAGAAAATATCCTGAGCGTGTGCCACAGCAATCGCTACTATACAGGTAAAGGCAAGAAGAACTGCTGCTATTCTAGTACGGAAACCTACTAAAATAGCTAATGGTGCTAAAACTTCACCAATATAAACAGCATATCCAAATGCGCCCATATTGTCTACAAGGAAAGAAATTCCGTGAAGCACTTTTGAAATTCCGTGGAAAAGCATTAAACCTCCAACGCTGATTCTTATTAGTAATAATCCAAGGTCTGTGTTTTTTGAAATCATAACAATTTTGTTTTGGGTTTTAAAAAATGAAATACAAATTAGGCTTGTAATTCGGCTAAAATACAAAAATTGTTGACATCAAAATAATACTATTTAAAATTATTCTAAATAATATTTATCAATAAACGCAAGTCCTTAAAAAAGAACTTCTTAGAATTTAATGGCAATTTTACCAATTGTTTTTCCCGATTCTAAACGCTGATGTGCTTTTTTCAAATTTTCAGCTGTAAGTCCGTTGTAGGTTTCTTTTAGAGTTGTTTTCAATATACCATCGTCCAGCAAATCAGCAACAATATTGAGAATATTATGTTGTTCTACCATGTCTTCTGTTTGATACATAGAGCGGGTGTACATCAATTCCCAGGAAAAAGAAACACTTTTGCTTTTCAGTTTATTCAAAACTACAGGTTCTGCACTTCCTGTAATCGAAGCGATATGTCCTTGAGGTTTAATTAATTCAACCATGGTATCCCAATAAGCATTGGTGTCTACAAAATCCAGAATAAAATCAACGTTTTCAAAACCTGCTTCTCTTACCGATGCCACTAAATCTTTATGATCAACCACAAAATCGGCTCCTTGTTGTTTGCACCAATCAATAGTTTCAGGACGCGATGCAGTTGCAATAACTGTTAATCCTGCCATTTTCTTAGCCAATTGAATCGCAATCGAACCCACTCCACCAGCGCCTCCAATGATCAAAATTGATTTTCCTTTGTCTTTGTCAGCATTAATTCTGATTCGGTCAAACAGAATTTCCCAAGCCGTTAAAGCGGTTAACGGAATTACAGCTGATTCTTCAGCGCTGAGTGTTTTTGGCTTTCTACCGACAATTCTTTCATCAATAATCTGAAATTCGGCATTACTTCCTTGCTTGGTAATATCTCCGGCATAATATACTAGATCGCCTACTTCAAATAAAGTGACTTTTTCGCCAACTGCCTGTACAATTCCGACAGCATCCCAGCCGATAATTTTTGGTGTTTCCAAAATAGTATCTTTTGCAGCGCTCTGGCGAATTTTAAAATCGACCGGATTTACTGAAATGGCATCGATTTTTACCAATAAATCGTGTGCTCCGGGTATTGGTTTCGCAGTTTCAAATTCCATGAAACTGTCTTTTTCTTCTATAGATAATGAGGTTTTAAATCCTATTGCTTTCATTGTTTTAAATTTTTAGTTTAAAATATAGTAACAAAGATAGTCGCTGTTTGAATGTTAATGTTGGTATAAGTTGGGGCAAAATTTGTATATTTTTTTCAAAGGGCTAAAGTTTTTTTCTCCCGCAGATTTAGTAGATTATGCAGATATTTCCAATTCAAATCTGCAATATCTGCCGAATCTGCGGGAGAAATATATTTTTTTTAAAGAGACTAAGATTTTTTGTTTCACGCAGATTCTGCAGATTTAGCAGATAAACATAGATCTTTTTTAATCTGCTCAAATCCTTATAAATCTACGTGAAAATATATTGACTATTTAGATAGAATTCTTTTTCTCGCAGATTTAGCGGATTATTCAGATGTTTCCAGAATTAATCTGCTAAATCTGCAGAATCTGCGGGAGAATATATTTTTTCACACATAGTCTCCCCCACTGTTTATCACGAAGGAAGGATGAGAAGATTGAGTGTAAAACAGCAATGGTGAAAGCTAAGCTTCTATGTGTTTAAATAAAACTTTAAATTTGTTACATCTAAATTTCTTAACATGAATGTCAGAAAAGCCAACAAATCCGATTCTAAATATATTGCACCTATATTATTATTAGCAATGGAAGATATTGTCTATAAATTTTTAGCTAAGAAAGATTACGCTTCCGCGAAAGACTTCCTGGAATATTTCATCGAAAGAGAAAGCAATCAGTATTCTTATCAGAATTGTTTTGTGGCCGAGGAAAACAACGAAATCATTGGTGCAGTCAATGTTTACAACGGTTCTGATATAGAAGCTTTGCGAAATCCAATTATAGAATACGTTAGAGCACATTATAATCCGGAATTTGATCCGGAATTTGAAACACGTGCCGGTGAATTTTATATCGATTCTTTGGGCGTAAACCCAAATCATCAGGGAAAAGGAATTGGTTCTAAATTGCTTGTTTTTCTAATTAATGAATATGTCCATCAAAACAAACAGACTTTAGGTTTATTGGTGGAAGAAGATAATCCGTTGGCGAAAAATCTTTATCTGAAACTCGGATTTAAAATTGTGGGCGAAAAAACTTTGGTTGGTAAAAGACTCGAACATCTTCAAATAAGTCCCAATTAGTATTCGGCTCTGCCAAAGAAAATCTGTATTTTTAATCCAAAACCAATCGCAATGAACCTTAATACTGTATTTGAATCGAATTATAAAAAACTGGGATTTCTGATTCTGAACCAGAAAACAGTCGAAGAAATTAATAGTGACGAATACAAAGCTTATATAAAGGTCTTATATCTGCCGGAAGATTATCAGGTTACGATTGATTTTAAACAATACCAAACCAAAAGTCCTTCCCTGTTTTTCATCAACAGCAATCAATATCTGCAGATTAATAAGGAAGGAAAAAAGCAGGGTTATTTTATGTACTATAATCGTGATTTTTATTGTGTACAGATTCATGATGCTGAAGTAGCCTGCGACGGATTGTTATTCAATAATATATTCGAAATGCCCATGACCACTTTACCAGACAAAGAGGTTTTGTTTATTGAAGGCATTTTCAATCAGATTCACGAAGAGTTTGTTTCGCCTGATTCTTCGCAGGAAGAAATGATTCGAACGTATTTGAAACAACTTATTATTAAAGCCACGCGAATCTGGAAAATTCAGCAATTGGGAGTTTTAAATGAAGAATCTACTAAAGAAATGGATTTCTTCAGGGATTTCAGCCGATTGGTTGAAATTCATTTCAGAACCAAACATACCGTTGCCGATTATGCAGATATTTTGGGTGTTGCTCCTAAAACACTTTCAAACAAATTCAATCGTTTGGAATTAACACAGCCTAACGATATTATAAAAGACCGCATTATTCTGGAAGCTAAAAGGCTTTTGGGGTATTCTTCTTTAAGTGTAAAAGAGATTGCCTATCAGCTGGGATATGAAGATCCGGCGTATTTTAACCGACTTTTTACCAATAAAGTTGGCGACACTCCGTCTAATTTCAAGAAAAAATACCTTCAAGGGAAAAATGTACAATTAGAATAGACTTTTATCCATTTTCAGAGGCTTATTACCGCCATATCTTTGTCCTATCAAATTATATATGATAAAACAATAAAGATATGAAACGTAAAGCACAAGCCGTTTGGAACGGTGACATTAAAACCGGAAAAGGAACTCTTACTACAGACAGTACCGTATTAAACAATACTCAATATTCTTTCAACAGCCGTTTCGCAGACGGAATCGGAACTAATCCTGAGGAATTATTAGCAGCTGCTCACGCTGGCTGTTTCACTATGAAACTAAGCTTAGACTTAACTACAGCAGGTTTCACAGTTGAGGAATTATCCACTCAATCAACTATTACTTTAAACGACGGAAAGATTACTCAATCTCTTTTAGTATTAAATGCTAAAGTTCCGGGAATAACAGAAGAAGAATTTTTAAAAATTGCTCAGGGCGCCGAAAAAACGTGTCCGGTAAGCCAGGCTTTTTCTTTCGAAATTGTTTTACAGGCAAATTTAATCAACTAAACATCAAAATCTTATAACAAATAACATACATTATGAAAACAATACAATCCATACAAAGAGGTATATTTATAGTTACATTATTAACTCTAAATACAATAGCTATGGCACAAGAAAGACCATATAAAGGACAAAATGACCCGGAAATCTTTACAGAAGTCCGCAGCTTTTTAAATGCATTAAATTCAGGTAACGGAAAACCATTAGAACAATTATCTGTCACAGATGCAAGAAATGTTTTAGTAGGCGCTCAGAAATCAGTAGAAGTGGATTATTCTGGTATAGAAGAAACTGAAAAAGTAATTTCTCAGAACGGCTTAAAAGTAAAAATTCATATCACTAAACCTAAAGGAGCAAAAGCAAATGCACCAGTATTTATCTTTATTCACGGCGGTGGATGGGTTTTAGGAGATTATCCTACTCATAGAAGATTAGTAAGAGATTTGGTTGTAGAAAGTGGCGCAGTGGCAGTTTTCCCTGATTATACGCCATCACCTGAAGCTAAATATCCAGTTGCGATTAACGAAATTTATGCTGCAACACAATGGGTAGCTGAAAATGGAAAAGAAATTGGAGTAGATGGGAAAAACCTAGCTGTTGTTGGAAATAGCGTGGGTGGTAACATGACTGCCGCTATTACTTTAATGGCGAAAGATAAAAAAGGCCCTCATATTAAATTACAAGTTTTATTATGGCCTGTAACGGATGCTAATTTTGAAACTGAATCTTATAATTTATATGCCAATGGACGTTTCTTAACTAAAAATATGATGAAATGGTTCTGGGACAATTATTTACCTGATACTGCTAAAAGAACAGAAAAATATGCTTCTCCATTACAAGCTAGTTTAACAGAATTAAAAGGCTTACCTCCTGCTCTAGTTCAAACTGCTGAGAACGATGTTTTAAGAGATGAAGGAGAAGCTTATGCCAGAAAGCTTAATGAAGCTGGAGTTCCTGTAACCTTAACGAGATATAACGGTTTGATCCACGATTATGGACTTTTAAATCCGATTGCCCATGTACCAGCTATTCAAACAGCCGTACAACAAGCTGGCATTGTAATCAAAACGACACTGAAATAAGAATTTCAAAGCAAATTGAAAAAGGGATAGATTAACATCTATCCCTTTTTTATGCATTTTGTCGTTTATTTTAAACAATTTGGCGATGATTCTGTCGTTATTAAAAAAATGACTTGACGATTTTTATCTTTACTAAGATAAAATTTGCTGAAGAAAATTGAAATAAAAATTAATAATCAGAATGAAAAACATAACCATATTAGAAGCAGGTTTAATTTTAAGAATAGTTTTAGCCATCACAATGCTTTCAGCCGTAGCTGATCGATTTGGAATCTGGGGAGCGCCGGGCTCAAACGGCGTAGCTTGGGGAAATTGGGAGAACTTTGTAGTTTACACCAACACATTAAATCCTTACGCAAACAAAGCCACAGCGGAAATTTTAGGTGCGGCCGCAACAGTTCTAGAAGTTGTACTTAGTCTGTTGTTATTGTTTGGATTTAAAACCAGAATAGCAGCTTTAGGAACCGCTTTCCTATTATTCTTTTTCGGGTTTGCAATGGCGGTTTCTGTTTCGGTAAAAGCGCCTTTTGATTATTCGGTTTGGACAAGCGTTGCTGCGGCACTTTTGCTTGCTAATATTGGTAAAACAGCTTTTGCCGTTGATAATAGAATATAATTCGCCTCCAAAATAAAAAAAGAGATAGATTGCTCTATCTCTTCCGCCCCCAAAAAATGTAAAAACCATAACTCTTTATAAAAGAGCCTCTACATAATTAGCTATTTGTGAATCAGTTTGTGAACTAAAAGAGGACTGTACTAATTGAACCGTTAAAAACAAAGTGTCCTCTTTCAATTCCATCTTAACATCATCATTATTTTCTGAATTGGTCAAATGAATAGTATTCATTTTATCCTGCAGTGCTTCTTTCCCCATATCATCAGAACAGATTTTTTTAACGAATGATTCTACATCGTCAAAAATAATATCCAATCGTGACAACGGATATTCATCATAAGCTGTAAAAGTATTCCAATCAATATCTACTTTAATATCATAACCAGCTCTTTCCTTTAATTTTGCTTCAAAAGCTGGAAGTTTTTCTATTTTAATAGATTCTGCTAAACGTTTTTCTGCTAATCCCATATCTGATTTTAATTGTTAATTATTTCTGACAAATGTATTTCTGTCTTTTTTGTCGTACATCACTATTTATAGTGATTTTGATTTTATTTATAATTAATGATTAATCAAATCTATTTTTCCTTTATTGTTCAATATTTCAGTCAGCATATCCGATTCGTATCCCATTGATTTTGCTCTTTTCGCCAGATTTAATGCTTTTACAGGTTCTAAAAGTTTATAATACATTTCGCCAAGATTGCAAACATAAATAGGTTCTTTCGGGTTGATTTCAATTGCTTTTTCAAAATACTGAAGCGATTCTTCATAACACAGTTCCAAATCTAAAATACAGCCGAAACTATTGTAGAGATGTGCCAAAGCTGCAGGTTCATGTTCGGTCTTCGCAAAAAAATAGTTTCTCTTGCTGTAACAAGCTTCAAAACCTTCTGTATACCATAATAATCGTGCTTCAAGGAAATAAGCAAATCCATAACTAGAATCAAGTGCTAAAAGTTCTTCGCACTTTTTTTGAGCGCCTTTATAATTTTTACTAAAAACAAAATCCCAGCCTTCGTTTAAAAGTCTTCTTTTGGTTTCATCTTCCTGTTTTTCCAGAATTTCTTCGTCCATTTCTTTTTTTCTATTTTCATCAATCACCATTTCCCAATCGGTAAATAGAACTTTCTTTTTGTTTCCAAAAACATAAAACGCTAAATCGGCACCTAAACTTTTAAAATCAAGAGAAAAAGTAATAGCATTTTCTGAATTATAGCTCGTAAGTTCTTCTATACATTGATTTAATTTTTGGATATCAATATGCAAGGTGAGCCACGGAAACAAATATGATCCTCGAAAAACAAAAGTCATTCTTTTAGGAAGCGATCTGAGAAAAATTTGTGAAAACTCTTCTTTTTCTATTTTAATCGTTTTAAAATCAGCACCCAAAATTTCAAGATAATGGCGCTGATCTAAACCTGATAATTCTAAATTCCAAACTACTTGTTTGTCTTTCAGTTTAAAGCGTTCTTCAATTGCATTTGAGTTTTTAATAGACTCTAAAAGTTCAAAAAACCTTTTTTTGTTATTATAATATTTATGAGAATAGATATTTGTTATAACTTTTTCTTTCTTTTCTTCCTGATCAATTTCCATGGATTCTGATGAAATGAAGTCCAGTAAAACCTGATCTTCTGTATATAATTTAAAGGCTCCTTTTTGATAAATATGAAGATAAATTCGCTTAGATTTTTTTCCTCTTATATTTTTAGGTTCGTCTAATGGATATTTTTCTTCTTCCAATTTTAACTCCTCAATTGGAAACGGCACATTGACTTTGTATTGTTTATCTTCAACAAAAGAAAACCACGAAATTTCAAACTGATCTGCTCCAAAAGGAATATGAATCAATCCAGAAAAAGCTGATTTTTGCAAGTAATAATATTTAGAAGCCCTATCCATTTCTGCCAGTTCTTCATCAGAATAGAAACAGTTGTTGTTTTCAATTTTAATATCAGAAATAAGTGTTTTAAAAGGGTTTACAAATGCAACAGAATCAATATGCATTAAAAGTTCTCTGTCATGATATATGCTGAAATAGGTTTTAAAATACCTATCTGCTAAACTTACTTTCTTATAATAATGTGAACCAAAATAATAGGTGTAATAACTAATAGGTACTCCAATTAAAATTGCAAGCCAGACAGTAAAATAAAGTCTGCTAAAAATTCTCGTTTTTTGATATTGTACTAAAACATATACTCCATAATCGACAAAAAGTAAAAGAGCAATAATTAGAAAAACGCCAGATATAAATTCAAAAGTAATTTTAGAATTGGATCTTCCGAAATAATACATATAAAAATAACCGCACCAAGCAATAACCACATTAAAAAAAAGTGCCGGCCAAAATCCTGTAAAATAAAGCAACCCATAAGTTATAAGAGAAGCAGCAAAAAGCAACCCAACAGGAAAGAATATTTCTCCACTGAAATAAACAGGTTCAACTTTTTGATACGAACGATAATTTTTCATCATTTGATTTTCTTTTAAATTGAAAAATCAAATGTAGAAGTTCGTCAAAAGTAGAATGTCATTATAAATAGTGATTTAATAAATCCATAATTATTTTTTTTTGTGCTCAATCTGTCATGGGTAAAAAAAACAGAAGTGACTTAAAAAAAATCACTTCTGTAAAAAAAAATAGTATTTAGGGCTAATATTTTAAAGCAAAATAATTAGTCTTTGATAATATCAAATCCTTGAATTCTTCCGCTTTCTTTTAGACGGAAAGTTTCTTTAATTTCTTTTGTAACAGGATTGTATTGATTAACTCCTGAAAAACCATCTGAAGTACTGTTGGATAAGAAATAGATATCTCCGTTGTGGTAGAATGGATTTTGAGTTGTATAGAAATTATCTGGTGGAATGTTCAAACGAGTTGCTTTTTTAGTCGTTACATCAATTTCATTCCAGAACCAAACATCGTCTCTGTATCTAACTCCGTGCTGTCCACCTCCATAGTAAGAAACCGCTCTTGATGGAATTGTAGTATAGATTTTATTGTTATAAGCAAAAAGTCTGTTGAATTCAGCTGGGAATTGGTAAGACTTCATGTCAAGTGCAAATGTAGTGTCAAAATTAACTTCTCCTTTTTTGATTCTAAGGATTTTTGAAGAATAATCACTTGGCTGTGTTTTCATATCACCAACAGAAGCAAAATATAAATCTCCTGTAACTTCGTCTAAACTCCATAAAACGTGGTCAATAAATACACCTAAATTGGTTGTAGTTCCCATTTTAGTTACGTTTTCGATTTTGTTTGTAGTCAAGTCATAAACTGCAATAGCTACTTCTTTTACTACAGGAGTTACCTGCCAGTTTCCTGCTGCTTTATCTCCTAATAATAAATCTAGGTATAATTTATTTTCTCTTTTTGCAATGATTAATTGCCCGATAGATTCTAAAGGCTGTCCTTCTGAAAGTGAAGAAAAATCAATTTCCCCAGTTCTTTCCATAGTAGTTGGATTGAATTTCTGTAATTTTAATCCACCTCTTACTTTATCCCAATAGTAACCTTCTGTTGCACTTGCTACTAAATAGTTTGTTTCGTAAGCATTAGAAAGAGATGCTAAAAATCCTTGATCTACCACTTTTCCAGTTGCATCAAGTCCCATTTTATTAATTCCTTGTTTTGCATTAGAAACGTCATTTACTTTAAAAAGGCTTTTTCCAAATACTCTTCCACCTAAAGAAGAAGTTACCTGTAAAAACGGTAATCCAGAAAGGTTGATTTCTCTTGATTTATTGTCTTTTAAGGCATAAACACCACCGCTCCAGTTAGCAGCACCGTTGTATATAATCCAAGTTTCATTTTTTGGCAAAGTATCGTCTGAGTTTCCGTTGTCCGGAGTATTATTATCATCATTGCTGCTGCAAGAAAATAAAAGCATACAAGCAGCTATCCCTGCCAGTACTGAACGAAGTGAGTTGCTTCTTTTCATAGTTGATCTGATTTATTGGTTTTATTTAAAAAAAATTATAAACTAGTTTAAGATGGAATGATCTTCCAGGTCGCTGCACGTTAAAATTGTCATACAATCGGACATCTCCAATGTTTCGGCACTCAGCTGAAACCGTTGTTTTTTTATCTGCAAAATGATAATAAACACCAACATCGTTAGAAAACTGCCCTATTCTGCCGTCTCTCGGAATAATCAATGAGGTTTGAAAATCTTTTACGGAACCAAATAAAGGCGGTTCCTGATTTTTTGGAATTTCAACTAAGAAAAATCTATGTGTATAATTAGCATTCCAAGTAAAATTTAAGCTGTCGCCTTTTTCGAATAAATTTCCGAAGAAAGTATTCGCCCAAAAGTTTCCAAACAAAAACGGAATATTCGGCACTCTAGAATCATTTAAATATTTAAAAGCAGCTTCTTTAATTCCAACTCTTCGAATGTCTTGATAGGTTACATTAAATCCTGTATTCAGCCATTTTGCTGGAGCATAATTGGTTTCAAACTCAAAACCTTTTATTTCTGAATTCTCATAATTAATGTATCGGTTGAACGGAATATCCAATTCTAGAAAAATAATATCCTGAACTTTTCTATAGAATAAATTGGCAGAAAAGGTCAAACTGCTGTTTTCTTTTAGGATAGAATACTGACCATTTAAATTCAGATTATGGCTTTTTTCAGGATTAAGATCTAGATTTTCTTTTACTAATCTCGCATCTCCAAAAATTTCATATTCATCTGGAAGACGTGTTGCATATTCATAAGAAAACTTCAATAAATAATTGTTCTCTTCCCATTTTAGTCCTCCTAAATAGCCAAACTGACTGTCATCTTTTGAAGATTTCCATGCAAAACCGTAATTATCAGTTGTGTATCCATCTGTATAATAATGATAATATTTGGCTGCTACAATGCTTTCTAATTTCTTATCAAGCCATAATGAACGCCAGGCGAATGCCATATTATCTTTTCGATAAGTTGCCGGAACGGTCAAAACATCAACTCCGTCGATTATAGAAACTGCTCCAAGAGGATCGCTTCCTTTTCTTCTCTGGGAATAATACAATTGACTGAATTCTAAAAAATTACGATCAGAAAGTTCATATTCCAAGTTCAATCTTGAAGAAACAAAATTGTATTTCATTCGCTGATTGTTTCCTGTTCTAATCTCTCCCGGTTGCATGTTTTCAGCAATCACTTCACCTAACCAATTATAACGAACTGTAGTAGTATCAATAAATTTGGTATTAAAATGACTGTAATTCGTCAGGAAATTTACTTTAAGCTTATCATCAAAGAATTTCTTGCGGTAATTGATCATTCCCGTGTAATTCTGTTCTTTTGAGAAAGCCTGTCCATAAACACTTACCATACTGGCATCGTTTTGAATCTGCTTATAGAAATCAGAATAAATTAAAGTCAGACGAAGATCATCTGCCCATGTTTTTTCTTTTAATCCCACAAATGCTTCTCCATAATTGGATCTGGTCATGTCGTGAAAACGTTTTACATTTCTAAATTCCTCATTGGTAGCATTTTGAATTGGGACATTTACTTTATAATTATTATCAGAATAATTAAAAGAACCATTAAAACCTCCGTAGAAATTGTTTTTATTTTGAAGATATAAATTGGCTGTCGCACGATGTGTATTAAAAGAAGCAATTTCATACGATACTTCAGCAAAATCTTTATTAGAAGTTCTAGTAACCAGATTCACGCCTCCGCCCAAAGCGTCAGAAGCCAGATAAACAGGCATAACCCCTTTGTAAATTTCAACACGATCCAGCATATTTACAGGAATTGTTCCAAGGCTGAAACCGTGTCCAAACAATTCAATTGGAATTCCGTCTTTAAAAATACGAACCGCTTTTCCCTGAAGTCCGCCCAGATTGACCTGAACTTGAGAGCCGATATTTCCGTTAGTTCTTATTTTTACTCCCGAAGCTCGGTTCAAAAAATCGCCGACATCCCCCGCTTTATCATACTGCTTTTTAAAATCAATTACTTGAACCGAAAAAGGAGATTCTTCAATCTGTTTTTTTACGCTTTTGTTTTGTATGGTAACTTCTTTTAAATTTGCCGAATCACTGTCGGATGAATCTAATTGAAATGTAAAATGATTGTCCTGACCACATACGACAGAAACGGTCTTTCTCGATTTTATGATATCATTTTTTACGATTTCAATGGTATAATTTCCGTCGGATAGAGAAAGTTCGAAAACACCGGAATTATTACTAATTCCCATTGATTTATTGTTAACCAAAACGGTTAAACCTGAAGCAGGATTTCCAAGATTATCTTCAATATGAATATATACTGGACAAGCATTTGCACCGAACAAGCCAACCAGAAACATAAACATAAGGTGTAATTTAAATGTCAAAGCTGTTTTTATTTAAACTTATTATAAATTATATTTGCAGTGCAAAAGTATTTGATTACCAATCGATGCATTTATGAAAGTGGAAGTTTTAATTATGAATTTAGAAGTATAAAGGATGGCATTTAAAATTGACTCAGATGATTTTGTGGATTTTCTAGAAATAGATAAAAAACCAGAACTACAACTGCCTGAAACAGTACTTCAGCACGAAAAAGACATCAAATTTGTCACACCTAAAGGCGATATTTTATTCCACGAACATACTATTACAGAAGAGTTATCCATTCTTCAGGGAAACTATCAACTACATGATGATGTTGCGATTTCTGGGCATGGAGATTCTTCATTGTTAGAGATGCATTTCAACCTTACAGATCAGAAAATCGGATACATAAATCCTGGTTCTTCAAAAGGTTATGCTTCTCCGATGTCGGGTAATATTACTTTTCTTTCTGCCGAAGACAATCATGCCAAAATTGACTTCAAAAAAGATATTGTGTACAATACTTTTGACATTCATCTCCCTTTAAATGTATTGACTAAATACGAAGGAGAATCTAAAGTAATGGACAGTTTCCTTAATAATATTCAAAAAAATAATAGCAACGCTTTAGCTAAAAACGAAATCAAAATAAGTGCTAAAATATTCAGCGTTATAGAAGACATCAAAAACTGTTTTTACCGCGGTCTGACCCGAAAAATCTATATGGAATCTAAAATCTATGAACTTATTGCTTTAAGTCATCATAATTTAGACATCGAAAAACAATCCAGAAACTTAGCCAGCGATGATATTGATAAAATAAAATTTGCCGCGCAGCTGATTCGTGAAAACATTGATAATCCGTTTACGATTGTCGAACTAGCGCGAAAAGTCGGCGTGAACCAGACTAAACTAAAAGAAGGTTTTAAAACCGTTTTTGGCGATACTGTTTTTGGTTACCTGCAGGAAATCAGAATGAATAAGGCGAGGCATTTTCTAACAGACACTTCGCTTTCCATTCAGGAAATCAGCCTTCTCTCGGGGTATCAGAATGTTTCTAATTTTAGTATTGCTTTTAAAAGGATATTTGGTTATCCGCCTACTAAGCTGAGATTGAAGGTTTAGTCAGGCATTTCCAAACAAAAATTTAACCGCAAAGGGCGCAAAGATTTTTACTCAAGATTGCGAATACAAACGCAAAGTTCGCAAAGCTTTGTCAATATACAGCTTTGCGAACTTTGCGTTTTTTTATAACCTCGCATAAAAAAATCTTTGCGCCCTTTGCGGTTAAAAAAATCCCTATAAAAACATAAGCATTTTTAAGGCATATTTAAGGTCATGAACAAATATGTATTCGTAAATTAGCAATTACAAAAACATATTTTAAATGACAATACTTACCTTTACACTGATTATGATTCTGGGTGCCTTTTTAGCAGGCTTTATCGGTTCATTATCAGGCTTGGGCGGGGGAATTATAATCATTCCGCTGCTCACAATTCTTCTCGGAGTCGATATTCATTATGCCATTGGAGCCGCTTTGGTTTCGGTAATTGCAACTTCTTCCGGCTCTGCCGCTGCTTATGTAAAAGAAGGAATTACTAATATGAGAATGGGAATTTTTCTTGAAATTGCCACTACAATTGGTGCAGTTTGTGGAGCTTTACTTTCTACCGTTGCTCCTACTTCATTTATTGCAGTTTTATTTGGACTAACGTTGATTTTCTCAGCAATTAATTCACTTCGCAAGAAAGAAGAACACATTGTTTTAGAATCTAGTCCATTGGCTAAAAAACTAAAGTTGGATGGAACTTATCCTGCACACAACGGAGAAATCATAAAATACGGAACCAAAAACGTGATTGGCGGTTTCAGTATGATGGGCGTTGCCGGAATGATGTCTGGTTTACTCGGAATTGGTTCTGGTGCTTTTAAAGTAATTGCAATGGATAATATTATGCGAGTTCCGTTTAAAGTTTCTACTACAACCAGTAATTTTATGATGGGTGTTACCGCAATGGCAAGTTCCGTAATTTATATTCAGAAAGGATATATCGAACCTGGAATTTGTATGCCGGTTGTAATTGGCGTTTTGTTTGGAGCAATGGCTGGCGCTAAAATATTAGTGAAAACAAATCCGAAAAAATTAAGAGTATTTTTTGCCTGCCTGATTTTTGTTTTGGCAGTAAACATGATTTATAACGGACTAAATGGAAAAATCTAATATGGTACAAGAAGAAAAATTTGGAGAAAAAGACTTTCAGACCATTATCGGAAACTTACTTCGTTATGGTGTTTGGATTTCGTTATCAGTAGCTTTTATTGGTGGAATTGTTTATTTAATGAACCACGGAAGCCAGATTGAAGATTATTCTGTTTTTAAAGAAAATGACCGAAATATATTTGAAGTAATCGCTGCAGTTTACCATGGAGCCATTAGCGGAGACGGTGCATCTTTAATCTTCACAGGGATTATTTTACTGTTTTTAACTCCTGTTTTGCGAGTTTTACTATCGCTTTTTTCATTTTTATTGGAGAAAGATTATTTATATGTAGGCATTACTTTAATTGTAATTGTCATTATTATTATCAGTATCTCATTCGGTTTTTCTCATTAGAAAATTATAGATTTTATATTGACATTGAAATTTTATAGCATTTATGGAAATAGGAATAGACAGTTTTGCTTCGGCAATGTATGGCGACAACAACACGCTGAGTAGTGTTGATGCCATGGAGCAGTTATTGCAGAGAATTGAATTTGCAGATCAGGCTGGTCTTGATGTTTTTGGAATTGGAGAACATCATAAAAAAGAATTTCTGGATTCTGCAACTGCCGTTATTTTGAGTGCGGCAGCGGCAAGAACAAAAAATATACGTTTAGCAAGTGCTGTCACCGTTTTAAGTGCGGCGGATCCTGTTCGGGTTTACCAAAGCTTTGCTACTTTGGATCTGATTTCGAAAGGAAGAACCGAAATTGTTGTTGGTCGTGGTTCTGCTATTGAAGCTTATCCGCTTTTTGGATATGATTTGAGAGATTATGATGCTCTTTTTAAAGAAAAACTGGAACTGCTTTTACAAATTAGAGATCATGAGTTTGTAACTTGGGAAGGAAAATTTCGTCCCGCTTTAAATGACTTACCAGTTTATCCAAGAGCTTTACAGGAAAAACTACCAATCTGGCTTGGCGTTGGAGGAACTCCTGAATCTTTCATTAGAGCGGGTTCTCTTGGACTTCCGTTAATGGTTGCAGTTATTGGCGGACAAACACATCGTTTTAAACCTTTAATTGATTTATATAGAGAAGCAGGAAAAGCTGCTGGTTATAAACCTAATGAACTAAAAGTAGGATTACACTCGCCTGGCTATGTTGGAACCACAACAGAAAGTGCAATCGAAGAATACTATCCAGGTTATGCCGAATTGTGGACAAAATTAGGATATGAAAGAGGCTGGCCACCCGTAACAAAAGGCAAATTTGACGGATTAATTGATGATTTAGGCGTTTTAATTGTTGGAAGTCCGGAAAGAGCTGCAGAGAAAATCCTTCGCCACAGCGAAGCCCTTGGAGGAGTTGACCGTTTTACCTTCCAAATGGACAATGCTGGACTAACACACAAACAATTAATGAACGCAATCGAATTAATTGGAACAAAATTAATTCCATTGATTAGAAAGGGATAATCTTTTGCCACTCCCGATAGCTATCGGGATACATAGATTAAAAGGATTTTTTATTTATTTCTATTTTAATAATATTTGTAATTAAATTTTTACGCTCCCGATAGCTATCGGGATTAAAATGATTCTAGCAGATTAAGCAGCTATTTATTATTTCAACAATTGAATAGCATCCAGCTTTAGATGGATAAAAAAAGAGAAGAAAACAGAAAAGGCTTTAGCCAAACTTTATTAGTTTGGCTAAAGCCTTTCTCTCTCTATTTATCGATTACCTCCAGTTAAAACTGGAGGCAATTCATAAATCTATAGATATCAATTGTTTGTTCTTTTGTTCCTCTGAACCTTGAAACCTTAGAATCTTAGCTTCTCAGAACCTTAGCACCTTTAAAATTTATAAGTCACACCAACTCTAAAGTTTCTTCCTGCTTCTGCCTGCCAGTAGTAAGCTTGCAACCACTCGTAGTAAGAACCGCTGTATAGATATTTATCTAAAATATTAAATACGTTTGCCGTAACTTTTACTTTTCCGATTTCGTAAGATAGACCTCCATCTAACTTAAAGTAAGAAGGTAATCTTTGAAGACCTTCGCCCCAAGTATCTGTCTCACGTCCGTCAAGGAAAGTTCCCCCAATTGAAGCACCTAATCCTTTTATTTTACCCGATTGAACAGTGTAATTCAGCCAAGCATTTGCTGTATGTTTTGAATATCCAGGAACAACATCGCCTACATTAATTCCACTTACATTAGATTTCGTCACAGTAGATTCTGTAAAGGCATAATTTGCGATCAGGTTAAGACCATCAAATATTTTTCCTCTTAAATCAAATTCAAAACCTTGAGCTCTTTTTTCTCCTAAAACAATTTTAGTTGGATTCTGCGGAGTACTTAACGGATCTGAAGTTAATTCATTTTTCTTCAGAATACTATAAGCAGATAAGGTAGTATTCCATGAACCATCAAACCAATCTTTTTTGATACCAAATTCGACGTTGTTACCTGTTAATGGTTTTAATTCTCCATCTCTTACAACCCCTGATTGAGGTGTAAAAGCTTGATCATATAATCCATAAACCGCTAAATCGTTAGTAATAGAATAACTTAAACCTGCACGAGGTGTTATATGACTATCCTCGTTTGGTTCTGTCTCATAGCTACTAGTCTGGCTAATCCATGTATACCTCGCTGCAAGGGTTAATCTTAATCTGTTACTAAAAAAACCAAGTTCATCCTGAATGTAACCCGCAGCATATTTTGTACCATAAAGTCCTCCAGCTCTTTGGCTAAGTGGCGTATCATGATCAAATTGTGGGAAACCGTTTGATGGAGTTCCGTAATTTGGGTTATAAATATTAAAAGGATTAGCAGCGGTATCAAGATCATGAGATTGTCCCCAATCTGCAGCATAATCTTTATCTCCTAAATCTATTCCTCCTAAAACTTTATGACTTACCGCTCCAGTGCTAAATTTACCATTTACGAAAATCTGTCCTAGAAACATATTACTATCTGCATCCCAGATGCCCACATTTCTAATAATTTCTCCGTTTGCAATATCTCCATTTGCAGTAGTTGCAGGACCTACAGCGGATGGCCATGAACTGTAACCTTGCTGAATATATTTAAAATAAGAAGTCTGTGCTGTTAATTTCCAGTTGTCATCAAATTTATGTTCAAATTGCAAATAACCACTATGATCTTGAATATTGGTATCAGGTAAACCTGGTGCTGTCATAGTAAAATTACGTGGCATAGTAGCGTAACCGCCTGCTTTTGGTCCAAATACATAATAAGAACCAACCTCTGTCATATTTGCATACTGAAAATTGTACTCAAATGTCAATTTTGTTTTGTCATCAAATTGATATGAAATTACTGGTGCAATTACATAGCGGTCATTATGTTCATATGGACGAAATGAACCTTTCTTTTGTGCAGCTCCGTTAAAACGGTATAATAGTTTTCCCTTTTTATCTAATTTTCCGTCAAGGTCTAAACTTACTCTGTAGAAATCATAGCTTCCTACAATAGCACTTACCTCACCTTTTGTAATTCCCGTTGGTTTTTTAGTTACCACATTATAAAGTCCGCTTGGATCTCCGCTGGAAAGCATGAAACCAGCTGGTCCTTTTACAAATTCGATATGATCTACAAAACTCATATCTTCAGTTAATGGTCCCCAGAAAGAAGAAACTACGTTAAAGCCATTTCTAAAAGCTTGAATTTGAGAACCACGCATAGTGATATTAGTGTACAAATCTCCCCAGTGCTCCAAACGAACTGCACCACTCACATTACGAATTACTCCGTCACTCATACTGGTAATCTGCTGATCTTTTAAGGTTTGTCCGCTTACAATCTGAACGTTTTGAGGAATCTCTAAAACTGGAGTCTGAAGACGTAAAGACATCGAAGGTTTGTCCTGTTTGTATTTATTTTTTGTAATAACTACTTCATTAAGATCCTCCTGACTTTCAGAAAGTGAAAAGTTTTTAGTTGTAGTTTTTTGCGAAGTAACAATAACTTTATCTTCCATTGTTTGAATACCAATACCACTAATCACAATTGTATAAGTACCTGGTTTTACTCTTGTAATTTCA
The DNA here is from genome assembly GCF_030378165.1 of Flavobacterium panacagri. Classification (NCBI taxonomy): domain Bacteria; kingdom Pseudomonadati; phylum Bacteroidota; class Flavobacteriia; order Flavobacteriales; family Flavobacteriaceae; genus Flavobacterium; species Flavobacterium panacagri. The sequence goes on along the minus strand of NZ_CP119766.1, from coordinate 3,492,965 downwards.
TATTGTCCAGAAACGGTGGTAACATCTGAATATTTTGTTCCTTTTAAAGCAACAGCAATATTTTCTGCGGGTTTATTACCGCTTAAAGTAATTTTTCCTGCTACTTTTCCAAAATCCTGTGCCATCATGTTTAATGAAGTCAAAAGCAATGCAAAAAAATACACTTTTTTATTAAAAACTATTTTCATTTTGGTTTGATTAAAATTAAAGCCCCAAAAGTATATTCAAATCTTAACTTATCCAAATTATTTTAAATCATTCTAAATAAATATAACAATTTACAGTCAATTAGCGAGAAAATAATAGAACAAAAGCCATTTTTAAAGTTATTTCTTGATAATATTAATCTACATTAAGCTGTAGAACAAATTCTCTTTCTATCTTTATGTTGCAAAAATCCAAAGACAGATTTAACCAATACCTTACCGATATGAATCCTAATACAATAAGAAAAGTAGCCATTGTAGGTTACAATAGAATTCCGTTTGCACGAGCAAATACCGCCTACAGCAATGTTGGAAACCAAGAAATGATGACAGCCGCTCTTAACGGACTAATTGATAAATACAATTTAAAAGGAAAACTATTAGGTGAAGTTGCCGGTGGTGCTGTAATAAAACACACCTACGACAACAACTTAATCCGTGAATGTGTAATGAAAACGAGCCTTGATCCTGCAACTCCTGCTTGTGATTTACAACAGGCATGCGATACGGGAATTGAAAGTGCTGTTTATATTGCGAATAAAATTGCTTTAGGGCAAATTGAATCTGGAATTGCAGGAGGTGTTGATTCTATCAGTGATATGCCTATTGCCGTTAGTGAAAAACTTAGAAAAATTCTTTTAGAAGCCAGACAGGCAAAATCTTTAGGCGCTAAGATTAAAACCTTTTTAAAACTTCGCCCAAAAGATTTAAGTCCGCTTGTTCCTAAAAATGAAGAATCCCAGACAGGACTTTCAATGGGTGGTCATACCGAAATTACGGCAAAACATTACAAAATTGCAAGAGAAGAACAAGATGAATTTGCCTTAAAAAGCCATCTGAATATGTCAAAAGCATACGATGAAGGATTCTTTGATGATATGATTACTCCTTTCAACGGATTAGAAAAAGATAATAATTTAAGAAGAGATTCTACGATTGAAAAACTAGCTAAACTTAAACCTGCTTTCGATAAAGTTAATGGTACTTTGACAGCAGGAAACTCTACTCCTCTTACAGATGGTGCTTCTTGTATTCTTTTAGCCAGCGAAGAATGGGCAAAAGAACAAGGACTTCCCATTTTGGCTTATATCACCTTTGCCGAAATTGCAGCTGTTGAATATGTTAAAAATCAACAAAATCTTTTATTGGCTCCTGTATTTGCTGTTTCTAGAATGCTGGAAAAAGCAGATTTAACTCTTCAGGATTTTGATTATTATGAAATTCACGAAGCTTTTGCTGCACAGGTTTTGGCAACCCTTAAAATATGGGAAAGCCCCGAACTCAGCCAATCTATTGGTTTAAAGAAAACTTTAGGGGCAATTGATAGAGAAAAACTCAATGTAAAAGGAAGCAGTTTAGCAGCTGCGCATCCTTTTGCCGCAACTGGAGGAAGAATTATTGGTGTAATGGCAAAACTGCTTAACGAAAAAGGTTCTGGAAAAGGTTTAGTTTCTATTTGTGCTGCCGGAGGCCAGGGAGTAACTATGATAATTGAGAAGTAATCTTAAGTTGTTTTACTTATAAAGCATTTTGTTTTATAAATAATCTGCTAAATCTGTTAAATCTGTGAGCCAAAAAAAAATACTCCCGCAGATTCAGCAGATCCGGCAGATTACTTTTTTATAACAAACCAGACAGATTTTAAAAATCTGTCTGGTTTAGTATTAGTCTTTAAACTTTTAAAAAGCAAATTCTTCTACAGAAGACAAAGCTTTTGGTAAAGCATTTGCTGCAAAATCAGGAATTGCTGTTCCTTCAACTCGGAAGGTTGTAACATCTGTCATTCCTAAAAATCCTAAAACAGCTCTTAAATAAGATTCAGAAAAGTCGTAACTTTTATATGAACCTTCAGAAAATATCGCCCCTGAAGCAATTGAAAGATAGACCTTTTTATTGGTAACCAAACCTTTTGGCCCCTCTTCACTGTAACTAAAAGTTTTTCCTGCTCTTGCAACTTGGTCAATCCATCCTTTTAAAACCGCTGGAATCCCAAAATTATACAACGGCACTCCAATTACAAGTATGTCTGATTCTAATAGAGTTTGTATGGCATCATCTGAATATTTTAGTACAGCTGTTTGTTCTGGCGTATGGGATTCTAATGGCGTATAAACTGCGCTGATATGTGAATTAGTCAAATATGGCAATGGTGTTTTAGTCAGATCAAGTGTTTGTATTTCTGTAACTGAATGGATTCCAGCTAACTTTTCAATAATTGCATTTGATAATTGATTGCTAAACGAGTTCTCTCCATTTGTACTGGTAATTATTTGTAGAATTTTCTGGCTCATAATTTATATTGTTTGTTTTACGATACAAACTTATCTACATTTGCTATCCATTTTATAGTACTAACCTAGAGGATAGTGCTATACTTGAGGATAGTAACAGTATATATGAAAACAAAGAGCGAACTAACAAAAGAAATGGACTGTCAGCCAGAAGAATGTCTTGCTGCATTATTACCCGTAAGAGATGCCTTGGAGGTTTTAAGCGGCAGATGGAAACTGCCCATTTTGATTGCCTTATCAAACAGACCAAAACGCTTTAAGGAAATTTCTAAAGATATAAACGGAATTACAGACAAAATGCTTTCTAAAGAACTTAAAGATTTAGAGATCAATAAACTGGTCACCAGAACTGTTTATGATACATTCCCTCCAACTGTTGAATATGCCAGAACAGAACACAGTCATACTTTATATAAAGTCATTAGTGCATTAAATGAGTGGGGAACTTTACATCGAAAAGAAATCATCGGGAAATAGTTTTTCATGGTCTTTTATTTAGGACTTAAAACACTACAAAAACTTTACATAAAAATTGTAATTCCACTGATTTACTGGTAGTGGATACATCATAATTTCTATAATAAAAAAACATAACATTTGATTTTCAATCAATTATACAGAAAAGAATTAAATTTGATTACCCCAAAATCAATAAAATTTCTGAATAATTATGAAAAAAAATCTACTCCTTAAAACCCAAAAACGATTTAGGCATTTATTCCTTATTGCTATTTTATTCGTTTACTCACTAACCTACTCACAATATATTACACAAAACCTAGCTCCTACAGCGGTAATAAAAGAAGGACTCGCTTTGGAACAATCTTCTGATGGAAGAATTTTTATAGCCGAAAGAGCTGGTATTGTAAAAGTATTTCAGAACAATGCTGTATCTACCGTTTTTACCGTAACAACCGTTACAGACAAAGAACAAGGTTTACTTGGACTTACTTTACATCCTAACTTTGCTACAAACGGCTACATTTACGTTTTTTATTCCATAAATGATACAAACGTAATTCGTCATAGAATTGAACGAATTAAGATTGATGCCAACAATCAGGTGGTAAGCAGACAAGAAATCTTGCTTTTGGAGCCAATTGGCGATGGATTTCATAATGGTGGTGACTTAAAATTCTTTAAAGGATATCTTTATATAACTGTTGGCGACAGCCAGTTGAATATCAATTCTCAGGATTTAGATACTTATAAAGGAAAAATTCTTCGTTTAACAGAAGATGGACAGCCTGCTCCCGGAAATCCATACTATGGAAGCGGTTCTATACAAAGACAGAGTATCTGGGTATATGGTTTCAGAAACCCCTGGAGATTAGTTCCTAATGAAACTGTAAACAAACTATATGTTTTAGATGTTGGAACTTCATGGGAAGAAGTAAACGAAATCAGTAATCCAACTATTCGCAATTATGCTTGGGGACATCCGCAGGGAGGCGACGGAAAACAAACCGAAACTAACTTATTTACTAATCCAATCTTTACGTATGCCACAGGAAGTATTGGAAATGCCTTGACCAATGGCGTGCTTTATAATCCGACAATATCTCGTTATCCAAATCTGGAAGGTAAGTTTATCATTAAAGATTTTGTTCGAACAGAAATCAGGTCATTTGATCCAAATGTAGCTGATCCCGTTTCAGCAGTCTTTTTTACCGCTCCTCAACAACAAGCCCTTGGAATGATGTTAGGAAATGATGGCTACATTTATTATTGTGCTTATGGAAACAACGGTTCGTTAATCAAGTTGGATTATATAGCAACTGCTGCGCCAACGATTGTAAATCACCCTCTTTCTCAATCTATAATGGAAACGAAACCAGTAACTTTTACGGTTTCGGCAAGTGGAACTGGTTTAACCTATCAATGGCAGTTTAACAATGCTAACATCAATGGAGCAACTGGCGCGAGTTATACTATTCCAAGTGTAACAAATGCAAATGCTGGAAATTACAGAGTTGTGGTTACTAATACCGCTGGAAATGTAACCAGTAATCAGGCAGTATTAACCGTAATTCCTTTTAGCAATGCACCTACAGTATCTATCACTTCTCCGTTAACAGCATTAAAATGGAATGCTGACGATGTTGTTTATTTTGAAGCGACAGCAAACGATGTTGAAGACGGAGTACTTCCAGCAAGTGCCTTTTCTTGGAGCATGGATCTTTTTCATGAAGACATTCCAGGAGCAGGACATTCACATCCAGGAGCAAGTCCGCAGGGTATAAAATCAGGAAATTTCACAGCTTCTAACCAAGGCGAAAAAACACCAAATGTCTGGTATAGATTCACGGTAAAAGTAACCGACAGCAACGGATTGACTGCGACAAGTTTTGTAGATATTAAACCGAATTTGGTTGATGTTACAGCTACTAGTTCACCAGTACCGCTTAATTTAGAATTCAATCAAAAACCTATTACGACGCCTTCTACAAAACAAGTGGTAGCCAATGCTGCTTTACAAACACTAAACGCACCAACTCCACAATATGTTGGAAATATTCGTTACGATTTCGATCATTGGAGTCAAGGCGGAACGGCTAATCAAACCTTTAAAGCGCCAGCGACAGGAACCATTACTTATACGGCATTTTATACTCCAACTACTCTTCAAAATGCACCTTATCAGGGAATAATTGCCCAGATACCCGGCATAATTGAAGCAGAAAATTATGATATTGGTCCAGAAGCTATTTTCGATATCAATGCCGGCGGAGATACGGCTTACAGACCAGGCGACCGCGTTGGAACTGAGGCTTGTAACGAAGGTGGCTTCAATCTGGCGTATGTAGTTAAATATGAATGGCTAAAATATACCGCAAAAGTAAATACAACAGGAACTTACACGATAAATTTAAGAATTGCCACTCCTTACAACACCAGAAAACTACATTTGAAAGTAGATGGCACAAATGTTACAGGAACTGTCAACATACCCAATACAGGAGGTTTTCAGAACTGGCAGACTGTTGCAATTCCAAACGTTACTTTGACACAAGGAACGCATGTAATTACTTTATACTTTGAGGAAAATGATATCAATGTCAATAAAATGGAGTTCGTGCTTTCTGGAAGTACCGCTGCTCCTATTGCCGATTTTGAATTCAGTCCGCAAATGGGGTGTTTGAATACTGCTGTAACTTTTACCTCAGTTTCAGTTGGTACTGTCGATTCTTATTTATGGGATTTTGGAACTGGAGCACAACCGCAAACCGCAGCTGGAATTGGACCGCATACTGTCCTTTTTTCTACAGAAGGAACTAGAGACGTTTCCTTAACCGTAAACAATTCAAACGGAAATAACACTAAAAAAGTTACTTACGAAGTACATACTTGTAATCTTGGAGTGGAAAATCCTAATGAAGAATCCAGCAAAATCATCGTTTATCCTAATCCTTCAAAAGGAATATTTCATTTGTCAAGGGAAATGGAATGGACTATTTATTCTGTTTCTGGAAGTAAAATTAAACAAGGCGCAGGAAATGTGATTTCACTTTCTGAATATCCTTCTGGAGTTTATTTTATAAAATCAGATGTAATCACTAAATCCATGATAATCAGTAAACAATAATTTTATTTTATAAGATTTTTATAGTATATTAGAGTCCCTAAAGTATCGTTGCTTTTACAATTTTGTATCAATTCATTTTAAAACATTAAAAATGATGGAATCAAAAATACCCCAAGGACCACTTTCAGAAAAATGGAATACTTATAAAGCGAAAGCCAAACTGGTAAATCCGGCAAATCGAAAAAAGCTTACTATTATAGTCGTTGGTACAGGGCTTGCAGGCGCTTCATGCGCGGCATCCTTAGCAGAACAAGGCTATAATATTAAGTCTTTTTGTTTTCAGGATTCTCCTAGACGGGCACATTCTGTCGCTGCGCAAGGTGGTGTAAATGCTGCAAAAAACTACAAAAATGACGGCGACAGTACTTTCAGAATGTTTTATGATACCATTAAAGGCGGCGATTTTAGATCACGTGAAGCCAATGTCTATCGTTTAGCCGAATGTTCTGCAGCTTTAATTGACCATGCTGTAGCCCAAGGAGTTCCTTTTGCAAGAGAATATGCGGGTTATTTAAACAATCGATCATTTGGTGGAGTTCAGGTTTCGCGAACTTTTTATGCTAGAGGACAAACTGGACAACAGCTTTTATTGGGTGCTTATCAAGCTTTAGAACGACAAGCCGCTTTAGGAAAAGTTGCATTGTATACGCGCCACGAAATGCTTGAATTAGTTGTTATCGATGGCAAAGCCAAAGGAATAATAGCCCGAAATCTCGAAACAGGAAAATTAGAACGTCATGTGGCTGACGCTGTTGTACTGGCTTCAGGCGGTTACGGAAAAGTATATTATTTATCTACTCTTGCAATGGGCTGTAATAGTTCTGCCGTTTGGAGAGCGCACAAAAAAGGGGCTTTTATGGCTGGTGTCAGCTGGATTCAGTTTCATCCTACTTCATTGCCGCAGCATGGTGAAAATCAATCAAAACTAACTTTAATGTCAGAATCGCTTCGAAATGATGGACGCATCTGGGTTCCTAAAAGAGCAAATGATGACAGAAATGCCAATGCAATTCCTGAAGAAGAACGAGATTATTATCTGGAACGCCGTTATCCTTCATTTGGAAATCTAGCGCCAAGAGATATTTCGTCACGTGCTGCTAAAGAAAGAATTGATGCCGGACATGGCGTCGGGCCAATGAAAAATGCCATTTATTTAGATTTTTCAGATGCCATAAAAGCTCAGGGAAAAGACAAAATCGAAGCTAAGTACAGTAACCTTTTTACGATGTATGAAAAGATTACAGGAATAAACGCCTATAAAGAACCAATGCTTATTTCTCCTTCGGCACATTTTACGATGGGCGGACTCTGGGTCGATTATGAATTAATGACTACAATTCCGGGTTTATTTGCTTTAGGCGAAGCTAATTTTGCCGATCATGGTGCCAATCGTCTTGGTGCAAATTCATTGCTTCAAGCTTGTGTAGACGGCTATTTTATTGCTCCCTATACAATTCCAAATTATTTAGCTGGCGAATTAAACGCAACAAAATTTGATATTTCACATCCTGCTTTTGAAGAAGCTGAAAATGCTGTCAGAAGACAATTAGATCGTTTTTTGCACACCAATGGAACACTTTCAGCAGATTATTTTCATAAAAAAATCGGTCGTCTTCTATACGAAAAATGCGGTCTTTCCAGAAGCCGAAAAAATTTGGAAGAAGCCATAATTGAAATTAGGGAATTAAAAGCTTCATTCGAAAAAGACCTCAGAATTACAGGCGATAATACAATAAACAGTGAACTCGAAAAAGCAGGCCGAATTGCTGATTACATAGAATTAGCCGAATTAATGTGCTATGATGCCTTACAACGTGAAGAATCCTGCGGCGCCCATTTCAGAGAAGAATACCAAACTCCTGATGGAGAAGCCGTAAGAAATGACGAAGAATTCTGCTACGTTTCGGCTTGGGAATGGAAAGGACAAAACAATGAACCAGAACTCCATAAAGAACCTTTAGTCTTCGAAGCAGTTGAACTTGCCGTAAGAAGTTATAAATAAGTTAGGAGTTATAGGTTAAGAGTAAAAAAAAATAAACAACAAAAAAACTAAAACTGACAACTAAGGGCAACAACAAACAACAAACAACAAACAACAAACAACAAACAACAAACAACAAACAACAAACCAAAAACATAAATACCATGAAACTTTATCTAAAAATTTGGCGGCAGTTTGATGCTTCATCAAAAGGAGAAATGACAGATTATGAAATTGATGGAGTTTCAGAACATATGTCTTTTCTTGAAATGTTGGATCTTTTAAATGAAAATCTAATCCAGCAAGGCGAACGTGTAGTAGAATTCGATCACGACTGCCGGGAAGGAATCTGCGGACAATGCGGTGTCATGATTAACGGAAGAGCACACGGCCCTTTAAGAAATACTACAACCTGCCAGCTTCATATGAGAAGTTTTAAAGATGGCGACACCATTTATATAGAACCCTTTCGCGCCAAAGCTTTCCCCGTTTTACGTGATTTAAAAATTGATCGAAAAGCATTTGATTCTATTATTGCTTCTGGTGGATTTATCGGGGCTTCTACTGGACAAGCACCTGAAGCCAACAGCATTCCGATTTCATACGAAACCGCAGAAGAAGCCTTTGACGCCGCAGCCTGCATTGGATGCGGAGCCTGTGTAGCATCGTGTAAAAATGCAAGCGCAGCTTTGTTTGTAGGAGCCAAAATAACACATTTAGCCATACTACCGCAAGGAAAAGTAGAAGCATCTAAACGTGCCCTAACAATGGTCAAAAAAATGGATCAGGAAGGTTTTGGTGCCTGTTCCGACACCCGAGCCTGCGAAATCGAATGTCCGCAGGGAATTTCTGTACTTTCGATTGCTAAAATGAATTTAGAATATATGAAAGCTTTGGCTTTTAGGAAGTAATTATTTGTCATTTCGACGAAGGAGAAATCACACTAGAAACTCTACAAAGATTGGCGATTCTCTTTGTGTAAATACGAGTGTGATTTCTCCTTCGTCGAAATGACAAAAAATGAGAATAAAGTTTGCGCCTTAGCGTCTTCCAAAAAAAACTAAACCGTAAAATAAGGCGTCAAAATATCTTCAAAATTGTACAATCCTTTTTCCTTCTCTTTAAGATTTTCAGCAACAAAAATAACTCCGTTTCCAAATGCTTCTCTCGAAATCGATTCGTGAATTAAACGTACAGTCTGAAAAGGAAATCCAAAAATAACCTCGTGTTTTCCAACAATACCTCCTGCTCTAACCGAATTGATATTTTCTTTATCTACATCTAAAGCTTCAGCAATTTTTACAGCAGTTCCAGAAGTTCCTTGTTTGGTTTTAAAATGCTCTTCATTCACTTCAATATCAACCCATGGCGCAATTTTCTTTAAAAATTTAGATGCAAACAATAAGAAATTAACACCTAAAGTAATATTAGGCGACCAAAATACAGTTGTTTTCTTAGACAATTTCTTCAAAAAATCTAATTCCTTCTCTTTGTAATGTGAAATAGCCGAAATGATTTTTACATTTTTCTTGGCTGCAACTTCTCCATAAGTATAAATCCCTTCACTAGAAGAAAAATCAATAATAACATCAACTGGGTGTTTTTCCAGTAATTCGTCTATAGAAGTTTTGGAACTAGAATAGATTAAGCCGGGTTCGTCTGACTGTACTCCAAAAAATTCTGGAACTGATCTGTGTTCTAAAACGGTACTTTGTCTTAAAACCCATTCTAAACAGAAATTTTTATTTTCTAATAATATTGAAGCTACTGATTTTCCAGTTTTTCCGAATCCGATTAATCCTATTTTCATAAGCATTTGTTTTTTATGTGAGCGAATTGCCCGATTAGAATAATTGATATTTAAGTGGTAAATATCAATTGAAATTTTAATTCATTACAACAGTTATCAAACTGCCAGTCTAGTAAAAATAGGAAAATCATAACAGAATCACGAATTAAAACTATATTTTATAACAAAAAAATAAATTATTAGTACGATTTTTTCTATTAAAGCATAATTATTGTTGAAAAACTGCTCTTCTTAAATCCAATTCATTTTGTTAGAATTTAGCCTCAAATTTCTAATAATTATTTTTTAACTTTTTTAGTTGAAAACACTGTTAAAAAAAAGAATTACATAACATACAAGTAAATATATTTTCAGTAGATTTATCACCTGATAGCACCCAAAAATATCAGTAAGTAATGGCCTACAACAATAATGAACTGCTTCGTTTTTTAGATGCGCAGAACAAATTATATTTGACCGCTCTAGACGAAATTAAAAATGGTAAAAAGGAATCTCCTTGGATGTGGTTTGTATTTCCTCAGATAAAAGGAATGGGTTCCAGCGATACTTCCAAATTTTACGAAATCAAAAATGCCGATGAAGCGATTGCTTTTCTGGAACATCCTATTTTAGGCAAACATCTGGTTGAAATCACTTCCGAGTTAATCAAAAAAGAGGAAACGGTCGACGAAATATTTGTAAATGATGATATTGAAAACCTAAAATCTTCGATGACTTTATTTGCCAGCGTTCAGAACGGCGAACCTGTTTTTCAGGAAGTTTTGCACAAGTATTTCGACGGGGCTTCTGATTTTCACACCCTGCAATTATTGTACAGTAACCTGTAAAACGGGCATGAAATAAGGGTTTACAAACAAACTTTTCAAAAAAATAAAGTTGGATTTACAGTATTTCAAAATGAGATCTCTATCTTTGCAACACTGTTGCGTTTTTAATACCACTAAAAAACCAGCTGTTTATTTGGAATGAAGAAGAGGATTCTAACTGTAAATTTCTTGATGTCTCTTATAGTATTGTGTGCAATGCTATTTCAGACCATACATTCATATGAACATGTTTTTAAACAGCTTTCAGAAAAGCCTTGCGAGCATCATATCAGTGCCAATCAAAAGGAAATAACCCACAGCCACGATGTAGATACCAAATGTCATATTTGTCATTTTGCATTCAGCACTTACATTCCGAATACATTTGAAGCTGTAATTTTTCAGAAAGTACAAATTGAAATCAAACCTGTATTCGTTTACACCAAATCGGTTTCAACTTTCTTCAAAGGCAGTTTATTTGCCTTAAGAGCTCCTCCTGCTCTATTCTAAGTTTACTTTGATTTATAAAGTTTACCAAACTCTTTTCATTCTGTTCGATTGAAAGGGAAAGTAATGTCTTTACGCTTTCGCGAATGAACCTCTGTAAACCTCAATCCATTTTCTTAATTATTTTTTATTGATGCAGTTTAAACCTGTGTCATGAAACCACTTTTATTTAAAACTTAAACTCAATACAAAAATATGCTTACAGCTGAAAATCTCACCAAAAAATATGGTGATTATACTGCTTTAAATTCCCTAAACTTAACGATCAAAGAAGGCGAAATATTTGCTCTTTTAGGGCAGAATGGCGCCGGAAAAACGACTACAATTAATTTATTTCTAGGTTTTATAGAACCTACCGAAGGATTTTTGACCATCAATGATATTCCGGTTACTTTAAACGCAAAAACGACTAAAGAATTTGTGGCTTATATACCAGAAACCGTAATGCTTTATCCAAACTTAACGGGTTTAGAAAACCTTAAATTTTTCTCTTCGCTTGCAGGTTTTAAGTATTCAAAAGGAGAACTGACTTATTTCTTAAATAAAGCAGGGTTACAAGTTAAAGCGCATGATGAAAATTTAGGCGGTTATTCTAAAGGAATGCGACAGAAAGTGGGAATTGCGATTGCGATTGCCAAAAAAGCCAAAGTGCTTTTGCTGGACGAACCTACAAGCGGTTTAGACCCAAAAGCTTCAAATGAATTCTCTCAAATCTTAAAAGAACTTTCGGCAGACGGAACGGCAATTTTAATGGCAACTCACGATATTTTCAGAGCGCGTGAAGTGGCTTCGCATATCGGAATTATGAAACAGGGAAATCTTGTAACGGTTATCGAAGCGGATAAAATTTCGGCTAACGAGCTGGAAGATTTGTATTTACAAACCGTTTAGTTTTCTATATTTCAATGAAACATACACTTTCTTTACTGTTTATAGTAAGTACCATTTCTGTTGTAAAAGCACAAAACGGCGGAAAAGTCAGAGACAGCATTTCTAAGGATTCTTTGGAACTGGAATCTAAAAGAAATGAATTGCAGACTGTTGAAATTATTGGGCGCTCAACGCGAAAGTACAACAGCGATTATTCCTTTTCTGCAACTAAAACCGCAACATTAAATAAAGATATTCCGCAGTCCATTTCGACTATAACCAAAGAATTAATTGCGGATAAAAACGCTATTTATCTGGCAGACGTTGTAAAAATGACAAGCGGTGTCATTCCGGCGAGTTATTACAATCAATATACGATTCGAGGCATCAGCCAGAATGAAGAAGGGCAAATTATTAACGGAATGCGAACGAGACAATATTACTTTCTACAGCCTTTAACGAGTAATATTGAGCGTGTTGAAGTAATCAAAGGGCCTTCGAGCGCAACATTTTCGTCTGTAGATCCAGGTGGAAGTATCAATATGGTGACCAAAAAACCTTTGGCAGTTGACCGAAAAGAAGTCAGCCTTTCTGTTGGAAGTTTTAGCACTTTACGAGGAACTTTAGATTTTACAGGGCCTTTAAATGAGTCCAAAACACTTTTATATCGTGTCAATGGAGCGTATCAGGAGGCAAAATCGTATCGTGATTTGGTAAACAATAAATCATTCCTGATTTCTCCGTCTTTCAGTTATATTCCAAATGAAAAAACGGCCATTAATACCGAATTGATTTTAAGCGACATGACTGGAGTTTTAGACCGCGGACAGCCTATTTTTGGTGCTGTTGCTGGAAAAACCGATTTAAACAAAACGCCAATCAGTTTAAATTTAGGAGCTTCGGGCGATTTTTTCAAGTCAAAAGAAATGATTTTGATGACCAATTTTGCACATAAATTTTCTTCAAAAGTGGGTTTTAATGCTTCGTACATGAAACAAACCTGGACAGAAAATCTTCAGGAACACCGCACTAACAATGCTTTTGCCGTAGACATGAACAATCAGCCTGTTACGAGTCTTGCTATGATGCAGTTTGTGCAACGTCAGCAATATTGGGATATTGATAATTTGAGTGCTTATTTCAATTTTGATTTTAAAACAGGAAAGCTGAATCATAAACTATTAACAGGATATGATTTAAGCAGCTGGAATAAAAACAAAGGCGGCGGACAAAATGCAGCAAGAGGTTATTTATTAAACGATGGAACGGTTGCCAATACTTTTGTTCCTGCCAACGCTTCCAATTATCAAACTGTAACGGTAAATGGCGTTGTTTTACCAAAACCTAATGTCAATTTCTTTGATTTAAACAATCCGTCGTATGCTTTAAGAAATACGCAGGATTATGTTTTAAATGTTCGTACGGCGCTTCCATCAGCATTAACTACAACAAATGCTGTGTATATTCAGGATCAGATTCAGTGGAATAAATTCATTTTTTTATTGGGATTAAGAAATGAATGGTTTGAAGATATTACGAATTACGAAACCAATAATGAGTTAACGGTTAAAAAATCGGCTTTACTGCCTAGAATTGGGATTACGTATGCTGTTAATAATGCCATAAATGTTTACACAACTTATCTTGAAGGTTATCAGCCTCAATCGAATACGACAACTTTGATGCCCCAAACAGGAAGTTTACCTGGCGGAAGTCTTTTTAAACCTTTGGAAAGTGATTTGAAAGAGTTTGGGATGAAAGCGGTTTTCTTCAATAACAAAGTAAGTTTTAACGCAGCCGTTTATGAAATCAATCAGCGTAATATTTTGATGAATGCGAATGATCCTGCAAATCCTGATTTGTTAGTAACCAGAGGTTCTGAAAGAAGTCGTGGTTTCGAATGCGATCTCGCTGGATACATTACTCCAGACTGGCAGATTAATGCTTCGTACAGTTATATTGATGCTGAAATTACTAATGACGCCAATCTTGCATTAATTGGTCAGAGAAAACAGAATACGCCAAAAAACAGTGCGAACCTATGGACACGTTACAATTTTGCTTCTGATTCTGCTTTAGACGATTTCGGAATTGGATTGGGAATGCAGTACCAAAGCAGTAAAGTGCCTTGGTTTACCAGAGATTTTACGCTTCCCGATTTTACCATTTTTGACGCTGCTCTTTATTACAAACCTAACGGAGGAAATATGCAGATTGCTTTAAACGCTGGAAATCTTCTAAATAAAACCTACTGGCTGGGCGCACAAAATTATTTGAGATTGTTTCCGGGAAGTCCGCGAAACGTAAATCTCACTGTAACTTATAGATTTTAATTGATATGAAAATATTACAATCCGAAATTCTTATAGCCAGGCATTTTAAAAAATCTGTTTTTAAAAATCCTGCGGTATATATTATTACCATTTTTATTGGCATTTTGCTTTTGTACGCTGCATTTACAGGCTGGGACAATTACAAAAGCCAAAACGAAACCAGCGAAAAATACCAGCATGAATCTCGAGAAGACTGGTTAAAAAATCCAGATAAAAATCCGCATCGAATGGCGCATTACGGCAATTTTGCTTTTAGAAAAAGTACACCTTTAAGTGTTTTTGAATTCGGAATGGAACCTTTCTTTGGAAATGCTATTTTCCTTGAAGCACACAAACAAAACACTGCCAATTTCTCTGAAGCTGGTTTTTCAAACAGTATGCTTCGTTTCGGAGAAATCAGTATTGCTATGGTTTTGCAGGTTTTATTACCACTTTTAATTTTCTTTTTAGGTTTTAATGCCGTTGCTTACGAACGTGAAAACGGAACCTTAAAAATTCTCTTAACTCAGGGAATCAATTGGAAACAGCTTTTGGTTGGAAAAACTTTAGGAATTGCAAGCGTTATTATGCTTCTTTTTATCCCAACTATTATTGTTTTAGTTTTAGTCTGGCTTTTTTTGCAAAACTTTTCAATAACAGCAGACGAAACGGTAAAAATGATTTTGTTTATCCTTTTTCATCTGGCTTATCTCCTATTCTTCTGTGTGATTGCTGTTTTAATTTCGGCGATAAGCAAAACATCCAAAAAAGCTTTGATTACTCTTATTGGTATTTGGCTGCTTTTTACCATTATTCTGCCAAGAACTACGCAGGCCATTGGTGCTTATATTTACGAAGCGCCTTCTAAAATCCAGTTTAACAGCGATATCGAAAAAGATATTCTAAAACAAGGAGACAGTCATAATCCGAACGATCCTCATTATAAAGCAATTAAAGATTCTTTGCTTACGGCTTATAAAGTCGATTCAGTGCAAAAACTTCCGTTCAATTATTCAGGATTCATTATGACTGAAGGCGAAAAGATAAGTTCCAGAATTTACAACGAACATTTAGCCGAACTTTTAAAGATTTACAAAAAACAAAATAGCTTTTCTAAGACGGTTTCTTTTCTGAATCCGTATATCGCCATCAAAAATTTATCGATGGGATTGTCGAATACCGATTACGAATCGTATATCGATTTCCAGAAACAAGCCGAAGATTATCGTTATGCAATGGCTCAGAAAATGAATGCTTTGCAGATCAAATACATCAGCAATACAAAATCAGATAAGCCAAAAATTATTGGAAAAGAACATTGGGCCGATGTGGAAGAATTTCATTATGAACCTGAAAAAATTGGAACGGTGCTTAAAAACGAAATCGTCTCCATTATTTCAATTTTGCTCTGGATTGCGGTACTTTTTATCTTAATCAGAATCGCGTCTCATAAACTTAAAGCTATATAATTATGCTGTCATTATTATTCAAAAATTTCATTCGGTCAAAAGGAACCAAAATTGGATTGCTTTTCCTGTTATGCATCGGTTTTATTAGTCTTTTAATTGGAAAACAGTTTCAGGATAAACAAGAAAAAAGCATTCAGGAAGCAACGATTTATCAAAAAGAACATATTGCCAGAAATGCGGCGTTTCATAAAGACGAAATCGGTCTTTTGTTGTATTACATCAAATTTTCTTTGGTCAATACTACTTTGCCTATAAACAGTTTAGCGATTGGACAGCGCGATGTTAATCCTTCTATTCAAAACGTTACCATTCGCGGTTTAGAAGGTCAGAAATACGATGCAGAACTCAATAATCCAAACAATCTTTTGTCCGGAAATATCGATTTTAGTTTTGTGCTGATTTATTTATTTCCGCTTCTGATTATTGCTTTCTCTTATAATGTAATTTCAGAAGAAAAAGAAAGTGGTACCTGGAAAATTGTGGCAACGCAAAGTGAGAATACTTTCAAATACATTTTGCAGTTATTTTATGTAAGGATTTTGAGTTTGATCGCTTTGTTTACGGTTTTGCTATTTACTGCTGTTTTGTTCTTAAATATTCCGTTAGATCAGTCCTTTTTTATTTTCTTCGGAATCGGAATTCTGTATATATTATTTTGGTTTGCGGTTTGTTTTTTCATTGTTTCCCTGCAAATGCATTCTAACGTTAATGCTGTTTCATTACTAACAATCTGGCTGTTTTTAATCATTATTGTTCCTGCTGGAATTAATGCTTTTATTGTAAATAAATACAAAATTCCTGAAGCGCTGGAACTCACTATACAACAGCGTAATGCCTATCATGAAAAGTGGGACATGGATAAAAATGAAACGATGGAAAAGTTTTATAAACATTATCCGCAGTTTCGGGAGTATAAGATTCCAGCAGATAAAGAATTCAGCTGGCTTTGGTATTTTGCCATGCAGCAAATGGGCGACGACGAATCGGCAGTGCAGTCTAAGGAATTGTACGCCAAATTGGAACAGCGAAACCGTGCCAGCGAATTGATTGCACAGTTTATTCCAACGCTTCATACTCAGATTCAGTTAAACGATATTGCGAAATCGGATTTACGTAACCAGCTTTTGTTTTTAAAAGAAACAACGCAATTTCATGAAAAACTTCGTCTGCATTTTTATCCGAAAATATTTAAAAATGAAGCCGTTAATCAACAAAAATGGGGAAATTATAAAGTTGAAACATTTAAAGATGCAACAGAAATCAGCTTTTTAAAAGCGTTCTTACCTTTATTGCTTTTCGTTTTAGTATTGATTGGTTTTGGTTGGCGGAATTTTAACAACAAAGCTTTTTTTTAACCGCAAAGACGCTAAGATTTACGCAAAGGTCGCAAAGTTTTTCTTAAGCTTTGAGAATAAACTTTGTTGTGAGAGTTCACAAAGATGGTAAACATAGCCAATGGTTTCAACCATTGGAACGCAAAGAATTTCTTCGCAATGAATATTAATCTGTAACGAAAAAAATAAGTTTTTTTAACGCAGAGAGCGCTAAGATTTACGCAAAGGTCGCTAAGGTTTTAAGTTATATTCTTCAAATACAAAGTTCGCAAAGCTTATCGCACAAAGCTTTGCGAACTTTTGCGCTCTTATAAAGTAAAGCATATTAAAAAACTTGCGTGCTTTGCGGTAAAAATCAACGCAACACAATGAATTTGTGCCCTACACTTAATTTTAGACACAAATTTTAATCCTTTAATCTGTGGCAAAAAAGTTCGCAAAGTTTTTCACACAAAGCTTTGCGAACTTTTGCGTTTCTATAAAACCCATCATATCAAAAAAAACCTTGCGTTCTTTGCGGTAAAATCAACACAATGAATTTCAATCTGCATTTTAAATTTATTTAGTCACAGATTTCACAGATTAGCACAGGTTTAAATCATTTTTAATCCTTTTAATCTGTGGCAAAAAAATAAGTTCGAAAGTTTTTTTTAACCGCAAAGAGCACAATCCCGATAGCTATCGGGATACGCAAAGGTCGCTAAGTTTTTAAATTATATTCTTCAAATACAAAGTTCGCAAAGTTCTACATAAAGCTTTGCGAACTTTTGCGTTTAGAGAACATCCACCTTATCAAAAAAACCTTGCGAACTTTGCGGTAAAATCAGCCCAACGTATCATACGAATTACTCTAAAATAAACCTATTCTGAATAAAATTTCTTCAAACATTCATTAATTTTATTTTATTTAGAATTAATATAAATAAACTTTTATATTTGCCGCTTTCTTAGCAGATACAAGTAGTTTTTAAAATTTACTTAATATTGCTTTTCAAAGTAAATTTTGTTTAATGAACCATAATAACAGTTTCGAATTAGATCTTTTCATTTCCTTTAAGGAAGGCGACGAGACTGCTTATACTTTTTTTTACGACAAATACTTTAGGAGAATCCAATCTTTCAGCGTTCAGTTTATTTATGACCAAGACGAAGCTGAAAATCTAGCTCAGGAAGCCCTGCTACATCTATGGCAAAACAAAGATAGTGTTGAATCTCTAGGCGGAGTTCAAGCTTTCTTGTTTACCTACGCCAAATCTAAATGCTTGAATTTAATTCGTCACAACAAAGTGAAAGATAAATTCAAGAATGACCTCCTTAACCACAAAGAAAGAGAATTAGATATCGAAGTTTTAAATTCTCTTCAATTTGACACTCTAGAATTAACAGAATTAGAACGCATTATTCAGGAATCCATCAGCGAACTGCCTCCAAAAACCCGCGAAGTTTTTATCAAAAAACGCTTCGAGAATAAAAAAAATGCAGAAATCGCCGAAGAAATGGAAGTGACTTTAAAAGCCGTAGAAGCCCATATGACAAAGGCTTTAAAGATTTTAAAGACCAAATTATCCGATTATTTATTTTTAATTTTTATCCTTATTTATAATAATTAAGAATAAAAGGTAGGGTATTTTAATTCTGAAGTGTACTAACAATAGCGAGAAGTTTAAAAACGCATTTATGACATCGGAACTCATTTATAAATACTTATCCAATGAAGCTTCAGAACAAGAAGTTGAAAAACTTTTTGAGTGGATTGAAGCCTCAGAAGAAAACAAAAAGCAATTTATAACTTTAAAAAAGACTTTGGCCTTAACAGCACTTTCTGGAACTATTTCACGTGAAGTTCCAGTTGTTGCATTACAACCAAAAAATAAAATAAGAACGTATTTTAAATACGCGGCCATTCTTGTTGTTTTATTTGGTTTAGGAAAACTTGCTTTTTATTTTAATGAAAGAACAGTTGTTTCAAAAGAAATTGTTCTGGAATTAGGCGATGGCCGTTTAGAATTTTTTACCGAAAAGAATCTGAATACATTGGTGAATGATAAAGGCGAACTGGTTGCCAGAAAATTCCCTGATCAGATTGTTTATTTCGGAAAAGTTCAGGATAAAGACGTTTTATACAATACCTTAAAAATTCCGTACGGAAAAACTTTTAAACTTAAACTTTCAGACGGTACCCTTGTAAGTTTAAATTCAGGAACTACTTTACGTTATCCTGAGCAATTTGGTATAAGCGGAAATAGAAATGTTTATTTAACCGGTGAAGCATTTTTTGAAGTTGCTAAAGACAAGCAGCATCCGTTTATTGTACATTCAGATCAGGTTGAAATTGAAGTTCTTGGAACGCGTTTCAATGTAAGTGCTTATCCTGAAGACAAAACCGTGAGCAGTGTTTTGGTTGAAGGAAGCATTAAAATGTCTGAAAAAGAAAATCCTTTAAATACTGTTTTGCTAAAGCCTTCCCAAATGGCTGTCTGGCAGAATCAGTCTAAGAAAATTACAACGAAAAGCGTTGATACTTCTTTTTACGAAGCTTGGACACAAGGTGAACTTGCCTTCAACAACACCCCCTTTTCTACGATTACAAAAATAATTGAGCGCACCTACGACGTTGAAATCATCAACGAAAATGCTGTTTTGGCCAAACAGAATTTTACCGGCTCAATTAAAATCAGTGAGTCTAGTGTCGAGAACATTTTAGATCTTCTAAAACGTGACACGCCTTTTAATTATTCTATTGAACAAAAAACAATTACGATTACACCTATTTTCCATAACTAAATAAAACATGACTTTAATGATACCCAATAACTTAAGAAAAATTCTGTTTTTCTTAGCCCTCCTTATATCCAGTTTTAAAGGTTTTGCACAAAACAAAACCATTACTTTACATGTCAAAAACAAACCTATAAGCCAAATTATCAAATCGATTGAAGCACAATCTGATTTTAGAATTATTTATAATGCTAAAAAAATAGATGCAGAGCAGTTAGCCGATATTGATGTGGATAATGCTTCTTTGGAAACTACTTTAAAAAAGTTATTAAAAGGCACAAATATCTCCTATTATATTCAGAAAAAGCAAGTTTTATTAACCGATGCTACACCTGTTGACCAATCTAATTCGGATGTACAGGAAACCGATCGAATTATAAAAGGAACCGTTTACAGCGCAAAAGACAGACAGCCGCTTCCGGGAGCCACAATCCGTATTAAAGGAACCGGAATGGGCGCTATAACGGACTATAACGGAAAATTTGTTTATGAACTAAAAGGAAGCAACATTAAAGACCAGGTGCTTGAAGTTGGCTTTTTAGGAATGGAAACGCAGTCTATAAAGGCAGAATATAAAAAAGATTTTATTTTCTACCTTCAGGAAGTAACCGATGAATTGAATCCTGTTATAGTTACTTCTTCTTACGGTACAACAAAACTAAAAGAAGAAATTGTAGGAAGTATTTCTACTCTGCAAGCCAAAGACATTGCTGTAGAACAAGCTTCTGAAAGTTTTGACAAAATGATTACTGGTCAAATTGCGGGTGTATTAGTTGAAAATACTTCTGGAGTTGGTGGCCCTGTTAAAATTAATATTCGTGGACAAGGTACTTTATCCTCTCTTAATGGTGCTATTACAGGTACTTCCTCTCAGCCCTTAATTATTGTTGATGGTGTTGTAATGAGTGAAGAATACGCTATTGACAGCGGTGATTTTGACGGAAGCGGTATGTATTCTGAAAATCTAGCCAATCCTTTAATGAAAATTGCACCAGAAAACATTGAAACTATTTCGGTTTTAAAAGATGCTGCTGCCGTAGGTATTTATGGTGCTGATGGTGCAAATGGTGTAATTTTAATTACAACCAAAAAAGGGAGAAAAGGGAAAACACAATTTGGTTTCTCAAATCAGTTAGGGGTTTCTTCTGCTGTTAACCAAATTAAATACTTAAATGGCGAACAATATACTGAGATCAGAAATGAATACTTAAAAAACACCACTACAAATTATGCTCCAATAACTTACAATGGTGTTAATACAGATTGGTTTAACTTATTGAATAAATCAGGTATTTACAACAAATACAATTTTAACGTTTCGGGTTCTACATCAAAATTTTCGTACCGAACAAATGTCAGCTATACCAAAATTGATGAGCCACAGCTTGGTAACGAGACCAAACAGTTAAATGCTGGAATTAATTTAGGATACAACTCTGGAAAATGGGATATTAATTTAATGCTGAATCCAAGCTTTGTACAAAAAGATGCGCCAAACATTTTTTACAGCTTTGCTTATCTGCCAACCATTTCGCCTTATAATGCAGATGGCTCCTATTCAAATATGGGATTAATTGCTTCAACTGGAGGAAATCCGCTAGCGGCGATCGAGCAGAATAAAAATGAAACTCAGACTTTTGGTCTTTTAGGTAGTTTAAATTTATCTTATAAACTGAATAACAATATTAGATTTTCTACTCTTTTTGGTATAGATTACAGCGATAAGGATCAAGATCGTTACTTTTCTGGAGC
This sequence comes from Flavobacterium panacagri, assembly GCF_030378165.1. Taxonomy (NCBI): domain Bacteria; kingdom Pseudomonadati; phylum Bacteroidota; class Flavobacteriia; order Flavobacteriales; family Flavobacteriaceae; genus Flavobacterium; species Flavobacterium panacagri. The sequence goes on along the minus strand of NZ_CP119766.1, from coordinate 3,471,263 downwards.
AAATGAAAGTGGTCAGTTTACTGGTTCTTTTACGCTTAATGGAATTTTATACCCTGCTTGGGGACGCCGACTTCTAAACGAAAGAAATTCAACAAAATGGAACTGGCAGGGACAAGCGTTGTTTAATAAAGATATTACAGAAAATCATGCTATAGACGGTGTTGTTGGTTTTGAATTAAGTGAAGATAAAACCAATTTTGATTACTCGTCTGGAGTTGGATTCGTAAATCCGGCGACCATCAATAAAATTACAGATGCTATTCGAGATGATAATCCTGCTACGCCAAATGTTGATGAATCTAAAGCTGGACAATCCTATAGAAGTGAAATTAGTTATAACTCTAGAGTTTCAATGTTTTCTCAGATAAATTATAACTATAAAAAACGTTATTATTTATTAGCTAACTATCGTCGTGATCAGAGTTCTGTTTTTGGTGACGATACAGATATTGCTAATAATGGCGGGCTTGGTGCTGGATGGATTATCAGCAACGAGAATTTCCTTAAATCTAATTCATGGATTGATTTCTTAAAACTAAAGGCCAGCTACGGAACTACAGGTAACTCTAGAATTGGTTCTTATAGATCTAAAGGATTGTATAATGTGGTGCAAAACAGATACAATGGAGGAATTGGAGCCACACCTACTGAAGCTCCAAATGGTCATTTAAGCTGGGAGAAAAACACAAAATTCAATGCTGGATTTGATTTTAATATTTTCAATAGGATTGAACTAACAGTAGAATATTATTATGACGACAAAAGCGATTTGATTACGACAAGAGATATTCCTACTGAAACAGGATACAGCTCTGTACAATTAAATGCTGCAAGCATGTACAATAAAGGTTTTGAATTGACTACAAGAATTAAATGGATAAAAAGTAATGCTTTTAGATGGACAACAGTATTCAACATTTCTACTGTAGACAGTAAAGTAACAGATCTAAAAGGGTTAGGAAGTGACTATTCTCTAGCCAATTTAGCTTTAGCACAAAAAATTGGTTATAGCAACAGTACTATTTGGGGAATCAAATGGGTTGGAGTAGATCCTGCGACAGGTCGAGATCTTATCGAAAAAAATGGTAAAATATACGATGCTAAAACATACAATGATATGTATACTATTGCTGACTGGGTGCCAATTGGAGACAAACAAGCTGATGCGTATGGAGGTTTCTACAACAACTTTACATTTTTCAACAATCTAAGTTTATCTATTAGAGGGGATTATCAAATTGGTGGTGATTTCTTAGTTTCTGATGTTTTGGTCGATAAATATTCTAATACATTAAACAGAAACCTTTCTGTAAATGCTTATGATCATTGGAGAAATCCAGGAGATATCGTATCACAATCTGCCGTAACATCCTCTCCTATTTTATCTAATTTAAGCAAATATGTTTATGACGCTACTTATATCAAAATCAGCAATATTAATTTAAGCTATAATGTACCGTTAAAAAATACTTTCCTAGACAATCTTTCTGTTTTTGCTGATGCTACGAATGTGGCCTATTGGTACAAAGAGAAAGCTCCGAAAGGAATGAACGGAATTCGAGAATACCGTTTTACTTATCCACAGGCAAGAACAATCTCATTAGGAGTTAATGCTAAATTTTAAGACCATGAAATATTCAAAATATCTATCTCTATTTTTCCTGATTTTCTCATTACAAAGCTGTAGTGACTTTTTGGAACAAGAACCCGGAACACAAACTTCTATAGACGAACTTTTACAAAACAAAAAAGGTGTTTTACAAGCTTTGACAGGACTTTATACGGAACTTGAAGCCAATTTGCGAGGCGAACGTTATGCGGCTTATGCCGACTTACAAGGAGGAAATATAAAATTTACGCCAACAATAACTGGAGGAAATAGAGGCCAGATTTCTCCACCAGCAAATCTTGAGCAGGTTTATTCTTTTGATGACTTGGCTTTGACAAGTAATTTCAAACCATTCTACGACGGAAGTTATGATATTATCAATCAGGCGAACTTGATTTTAGAATACACTCCTCGATTAAATGATGCAACAGATGAAGAGAAAAATCAAATTATGGCCGAAGCATTAACGATTAGAGCTTATACACATTTTCTGTTATCACTAGTTTACAGTCAGGATTATAAATATACTCCAGATGCTTCTCATTTAGGAATCGTTTATAATACAGCATCTATCAAAGCTGGAATCCAATATCCATCCAGAAAAACTGTTGCTGAAGTATACACGTTAATTATAAAAGATTTGGAAACCGCTATTACTGATTATTCATCAGCATCTCTTCTACCGGGAGCGACTTATTCCTTATTTAATCGTAATAGTACAAAAGCTTTATTGGCTAGAGTTTATCTTCAAAAAGGGGATTGGAATAATGCTTATGATGTTGCAAACGATGTGATTACAACTTCAGGTGTTGCTTTATCTGCTTCCGCAGATTATGTAGCGCAATGGGCGCAGGCTGATCTTCCTATTTCTGAAATTTTACTGGAGTTTTCTACTCCAAAAGATACAGAAGGCGCTGCCTCATCTTCAATGTCACAAGTTTTTGGATATACCTCTGCTACAAGTTACCAAAAGTATGTTGCCTCAAATGATTTGATTAATTTATACGAAAACAACGATTTAAGAAAACAATTATTCCTTACGCAGTCCTTACAAACTCTGGTAAATGGTGTACTTACAGGTGTTAATTACAATTTCACAAGAAAGTATCAAAACAACGCTGGTTACGTAGCCTTTAGATTAAGCGAAATGTATTTGATTCGTGCAGAAGCTGCTTCAGAAACCAACAGAGCAGATTTAGCAATGGCCGATATTAATACCATCAGAGCTCGTTCAAATGCAAGTTTATTAACCAATACAACCAATCTAAAAGAGAATATCTTTTTAGAAAGAAGAAAAGAATTATGTTTTGAAGGCTTTTTGTTTTTTGATATTGCCCGAAACCATAGAGACATTTCTAGAAATGACGGCTGTATTGCCAATGTATGTAGTTTGACTTATCCGTCATTAAAATATGTACTGCCAATACCAACTTATAATACTAACCTTAACCCTAATTTAAAACAAAATGAATCTTATTAAGACATTCGCAATAGTAATTACCGCATCTTTATTAGCTTCTTGTTCAAAAGACGATTATAAATTAGGTTCTGAAATTGATCCATTTATCCGTTTTAATTTTTTGGTAAAAGCTGATAATACACCTTTAGAATATCCTACGGTAAATGGTTCTTTGGTGCCGCAATCTACCTATACAAACAGTTCTGTCAAAACATTAAAAATCCCTGTAGCCTTAACAGCGCAATCATTAAAAAATGCCGTGACTGCCAATTTTAGTGCTGTTTCGTCAACTGGTGATAACGAAAGTTTTACTGTAAACCCTGTTAATCAATTAACATTTCAAGGGACTAAACTAACAGATACTATTGCAGTTTCTTTTGATAAAAGATGGTCGGCAAAACAAAGTATTACCTTAAAATTAGAAACAGTATCAGATCCTGAAATTCATATTGGAAATCGAAACACAGAATATCTTAATGATACTTTTAAAATTGAACTAGGAACGATTTCAACCAACTATACTTTTCCCGTAAACCAATACGTCGTACAAGGTGAAGTTGGCGAAACTATCGATTTTAAAGTAAATTTTCCAAATGGATTCTTTCCTGAAGAAATTGAAAAAGTCTCGATCTTCAAATTTCAAAATGGTTTCGAGTATTCTTTGACTCATGATGATTACGGAGATAACAGAAGTTCTATAACTTACCATTTAACTTTGTTGGAAGACATTCAAAACGACGATGCACGTTATGAATCCAAAATTACTTTGGTCAATACAACCAATTACAATGCAACAGGTAATCTTACTTTGACTGTTGTAAAACCAATAAAATCACCAAGAGATATTCAAGCAAATCCGGCTTCTAAATTTACAGACCCAACAAATGCTTTTTATTTGACTTATGGAGAACATTGGTTTAATAATAACGGAAATTGTACATGGCAGACTTTTAACGCTCTGACTTTTCCAGTTGTAGTGACAAAAGACAATGAAAATGCTATTTTGTACAGTGATAAAGGAACAGCAAATCCAAATGATGATGTGTATCATGATGCATTCAAAATTGGATTTAACGTTGCTACAGGAACCAATACTGTAAACTCTTTTGGTTTAAAAAGATGGTTTTCTAACGAAAGCAACTCGGCCGCCATTTCTCCTGGATTTAATATTACTTCTGCCCTAGAGTTTTTCCCAGCAAATGGAACAAGCAAAACCGAAGGAACGGTTTTAGTAATACCACAAGATATTACAATTGGGTCGAGCGCTACAAACACACATGTAATCGCTATTTCTGGTGATGGAACTTATAAAGAAATCAGCAATGGTTTGTATGAAATCTCATTTGAACTAAAATTAACCAACGAGAAACTTTTTGGAGGAACTGTTTCTACGCAATACAGAATGTACAACAATAGAACTTATCCTAAACCGGCTGCTTTGAGTATTCCGTGTCCTAAAGAAGTTACGCTTTAGTGTTCAGTGTACAGATTTTAGTGTTCAGTCGCAGTTGACAGTCTGGAACTTTTCAAGCTTTGTCAAAGTTTAAAACTTTGACAAAGCTTTTGGCATAAAAAAAATGTTTCAGGTTTCAGATTTCAAGTTTCAAGTTTCAGGTTTCACGTTCTGCTGCAACTTGAAACCTGAAACCTGAAACTTCAAACAAATCAAAAAAATAAAAACAAAAAAACAAAAGAGTTGAAAAAATTAATCTTACCAATCTTATTCCTGCTCGCATTATCGGCGTACAAAACAGCCGAAGGCTCCGATTATATTGATATTCAAGAGTTACGAAAACTATATTCCAGCGGAGATGCTTCAAAATGGCCAGCCGCTGAACTGCATGAAAGTATTGATAAATCTAAATTTCAGGATATTGGCGTACTTCCTGCGGTGCCTTATCCTGCTTATAATCCCTATTCAAAGGAAAAAGAGAGTCTGGGAAAGATTTTGTTTTTTGATCCAAGATTATCGAGAAGCGGCCAAATTGCCTGCGCTTCCTGTCATAATCCAGAATTGGGATGGACAGATAATTTAACGCGTTCATTTGGACACGATCGCCAGACTGGAAAACGCAATTCGATGACCATTTTAAATTCGGCCTATGCAACTTCCCTATTTTGGGACGGACGCGCTTCAAGTCTCGAAGATCAAGCACAGTTTCCTGTTGCTGATCCGTTAGAAATGAATGAAAAATTGACGATTGCTGTTGATAAAATTGCCAAAATTAAAGGCTACAATTCGTTGTTTACGGCCGCTTTTGGAGATAAAAAAGTGACTTTAGAACGAATACAATACGCCATTGCGACTTTCGAAAGATCGATCAACAGTCCGAAAAGTAAATTTGACCAGTTTGTAAGCGGAAAAGCAGATATTTATACCGATCAACAGGTAAAAGGAATGCATTTGTTTAGAACGAAGGCGCAATGCATCAATTGTCATAATACGCCTTATTTCAGCGATAATCAGTTTCATAATGACGGACAGACTTTATTTGGTACCAAAAACGAAGATTTCGGTCGTTATAATGTTACTAAAGATGTAAAAGATATCGGCAAATTCAGAACACCAACACTTCGCGAAGTGGTAAACACGAAACCTTGGATGCACCATGGACACTTCCCTACTTTATTGGATGTTGTGGAATTGTACAATTTAGGAAATCCTTCTCCTGTTCAGAAAAAATATCTTGGAACAGCAAGAGATTCTTTAATTCCAAAATCAGATCCGATGCTAAAAAAATTGGATTTGAGTAAAGAAGAAATAAGTGATTTATTGGCATTTATTGAAACTTTAAGTACGCCAACGAGAAGAATTATTTACCCTGAAATGCCTAAATAAAATGTAAATCCTCTTATTATTTTCTTTAGCAAAAAAGAAAGTCATTTTATAGAATAATATCTATTAGAATTACTAATTTGAATATCTCATCATGAAATCATTAAACATTGTAATTATTCTTTTTTTAGTTTGCAACATAGCATTTGCTCAGGAATTTACTAAAGAAATGTCACAGAAAAGAGACTTAAAAATTGATTCTATTTCTAAAATTGATTTCCTAAGTTATGATTATAAATATCTGGACAAAGCTTTTAAAATTAAAATTCCTGAAGAGGTTTATGCCAAGATAGTTAAGGATTATAACTTGAATCCCGAAAAAATAAAAAAATACAAAGATTCTCTGGATATTGTTTTAATGGCTGAATTTGATGATTGGGATACCGTGAGAATTTCAGGACACAGAATCAATTATGAGTGGAAAAGAGTGGGGTATCATATCTGGATGAACGAAAATGAAGTTTTAGAATTAGCAAAAAAGCTAAACATAAAAATGCCTTACCGCCTTCAGGAACTTTTTCTAAATAACGATCCAAAAGTAGCGTCTGAAATCCAAAATCTTAGAACCAAATTATTTGAGCAATATAGAAAAGAAGAATTAATGATGATACCGACAAGACAACTGCTTTCACTTGCTTTTAAATATAATCCTGAAATTATGGAGCTTAAAAACAATCATCAGAAAGAACATAATAAACAAAAAAAATAAATCGATTTGCAAATTGCCCCAAAAATAGGCAAATCTCTAAAGCTCATTTCTTAATTGAAACGGGCTTTTTTATTTCCAACCCTATTTTAAAATAGTAATTTACTATACTTTCATCGAAGCATAAAATGATGGTTTAATCATTGTCATGCATCGAATTTTTAAATTTGATGGTAACAAAAAAGAAGCTCTTTCTTTTATAAAAAATTCCATTATGAAATTAGAACACATACAAATTCAGACCAGCAATATTCAAAAAACAGCTGCTTTTTATCAAGATATTCTAGAACTTCCCATCATAGAAAAAACTACAGGTTCAGTTAGCATTCAGGCAGGAAATTCCATTCTAAAATTCGTCGAAGAACCAAGCTTCCAATCTATTTATCATTTTGCTTTTAATATTCCTGAAAACAAATTGGATGAAGCCGTTGAATGGTGCCGTAACAAAACAGATTTAATCGTAATTGAAGATCAAAATGTTATTACCAATTTTGAGAACTGGAATGCTCATGCTATCTATTTTTATGATAACAACGGTAATTTATTAGAGTTCATTGCCCGTCATGATCTTGATAATTCAGAGAACAAAGCATTTAGTTCTAAATCTATTTTAAATATTAGCGAAATCGGAATTGTAAATGAAAATCCATTGGAATTGGGAAATGAATTGATCTCTAAATATGATTTAAATTTCTTTACTAAAAACACAAATAGCGAAGCTTTTGCTGCAATTGGAGACGATGAAGGTTTACTGATTATGGTAAGACCCAATCGAAATTGGTATCCAACCCAAACGCCTTCTGAAAGCAACAAAACCGAAATTCGATTACAAAACTATGGAAATAGTATTACTCTTAAATTCTAAAATTTCTTATTTTTATTGAAAGATTGCCTTCCGCTAAACAACTAATTTAAAAATATCAAAAATGCCATTCGTACGTATCAGTCTTCCGAAAAAACTTTCGCTGGAAACAAAAAATAACATTTCAGAATCCATTCATCAATCTTTAATCCAGGAATTTAATATTCCCGCGGCCGATTATTTTCATGTAATTGAAGAACTAGAAACGCATCAAATCAAATATCCTGAAAGTTACCTTGGCATTTCACATTCTGATGAAATCATTTATGTTCAAATAACGGCAGGACAAGGAAGAACACTAGAGCAAAAAAAGAAATTATACCATCAAATTGCGACACGAATTGCTTCGACTACACCAATTCTAATTAACAATGTCATTATTATTCTTTTGGAAAATAATGGACTGGAAAATTGGTCTTTTGGAAATGGCGAAATTCAGGAACAGAAGCATTTGAAAAAATAATCCAAATTCTGAGTTGTCCTGAAAAAGGTTGACTAGATTATATACTATAAAATTAATTAAATCGGAACAAGATTTCTTTTGTTCCGATTTATTTTTTTCCATGTTTTCAATTTAACTTGATTTTGTAAATGTGCCTGATTTGGAGTAAGCATATTTATTGATAAATGTACTCTGATTTGATTGTAAAACAAGATAGATTCCTGAACCTGTTTTTTTAAGGCTTTAAAATCTTCAAAGGTTTCAAACAGTCCAAATTCTTCTTTCAAAATACCATTTACTCTTTCTGCAACTGCATTTTCATAAGGATCATAACTTTGAGTCATGCTTATTAGAATATTATTTTTAATTAAGTACTCCGTATATTCTTTACTGCAGTATTGCAATCCTCTATCTGAATGATGTATCAGATTACTATCTTTATTTTTATTGGCAACAGCCATTTTTAAGGCTTCCAATGTGGAACTCGCCATTAGATTATCTGATAAATTGTAACCGACAATTTTCTTGGAATAAGCATCAGTTATTAGATGCAGGTAATGTGTTTTCTCTCTAGTTCTAAGATAGGTAATATCCGCAACCCAAATCTGTTCGGGTCTGTTAATCTCTGCTTCTTTAATTAAGTTTGGATATTTGCGCATCCAATGCCTTGAATTTGTTGTCTTATAATATCTTCGAACTTTAGGAACTAACAAATATTCTCCTCGTAGAAAATCAAATAATTTGTCTCTGCCAATTTTTATTTGATGCTTCTTTAAATCATCCCTAAGCATGTAATATAATTTTCTGCCTCCGGTTTTTGGAAGTTTTTGGCGCACGGACATTATTAAACATCTGAGATTCTCCTGGTTTAAATCTGATTTTAATAAAAGTGATTTTCTTTTATAATAAGCCTGCTTACTATATCCAAACAATCTGCATATTTCACATGGACTAATCCTGTAGATATGATTTATTTCTTGGACTGCTTGGAACCAGACTTTTTTACAATTTCGACTTTTAGCTCACGTTCGGCTATTTCAATAAATTTTTTAAAGACTAATAATTCCTGCTCTTTTTTAGCCAATTGTGCTTCAAGTTCTTTTATACGCTGAGATTGAGGGTCTTTCATTGGACGTCCGATGGTTAATTTATCTTGATATGTAAATTTACCATATTTTTTTAACCAACGCGGTATGCAGCTGTTTCCAGAAATATTATAACGTCGGCGAAGTTCCGCTTTTGTGAACAAACCCTGTTCAAATTCTTTTACAACTTGTTTTTTGAAGACCTCACTGTAAATTTTAGGGGCGCATACTTTTTTTAATTCTTCTCTTTCTATTGACATAATTTATTTAATTATAGTCAACTTTTTTTAGGACGAGACATTCGAAAAATAAAGCCCAATTCATTTATTTGAATTGGGCTTTTATATTTTTTAAAACCTCATCTTCTGAATTCTAACCGCATTGAAAATCGCTAACAACGCCACACCAACATCAGCAAAAACAGCTTCCCACATGGTGGCCAATCCGCCAGCGCCAAGAATTAATACAAAAGCTTTTACCACAAAAGCCAAAGTAATATTCTGCCACACGATTTTTTTGGTTTGTTTTCCAATGTTAATTGCCATGGCAATTTTACTAGGTTTATCATCTTGAATCACCACATCAGCGGTTTCAATTGCAGCGTCGCTTCCTAAACCTCCCATTGCAATTCCTACCGTGCTTAAAGCAATTACAGGCGCATCATTAACACCATCTCCAACAAAAGCAATAGTTTCGTTTTTGGCTTTAATTTCGTTTACTTTATTGACTTTATCCTCTGGAAGCAAATCCCCAAAAGCTTTTGTAATTCCCAATTTCTCAGCCACAAACTGAACCACATTGGTTTTATCACCGCTCAGCATGGTTAGTTTTACACCTAACGCTTTTAGTTTAGCAACGGTTTCTTTTGCATCTTCTTTAATTTCGTCGGCAATAGTTAAATAACCTGCAAATTTTCCATCATACGCAATGGCAATCGTGGTGTAAACTATTGACGAAGGATCAATATCATATGGAATATTAAATTTATCGAGAAGCTTAAAATTACCAACATATAAATCTTTTCCATTAAAAGAAGCTTTTAATCCGTGACCAGAAATTTCTTCAATATCTTTCAATTCAACCGAAGGATCAATTTGTCCTACATGATTATGAATCGCAGTAGCAACAGGATGCGTGCTTCGGCTTTCTAAAGCATTAACCAGTTTTAGGATTTCCTCTTGATCCAATTCCGGTTTTATAATGACTTCCTGCACTTTAAAAACGCCTTCGGTCATAGTTCCCGTTTTGTCTACCACCACATTCTGAATCGTCGAAATACTGTCTAAAAAATTACTCCCTTTAAAAAGGATTCCGTTTTTACTTGCTGCCCCTATTCCGCCAAAATAACCTAACGGAATACTAATGACCAACGCACAAGGACAAGAAATTACCAGAAAAACCAAAGCTCTGTACAACCAGTCCGAAAAAACATAGTGGTCTACAAAAAGCATGGGAACCAAACAAATCGCAATTGCCAGATATACTACAATTGGCGTATAGATTTTTGCAAATTTTCTAATAAACAATTCTGCAGGTGCTTTTTTGGTAGTGGCATTTTGTACCAGCTCTAAAATTTTAGACAATTTACTGTCATTATAAGCGGTTGTTACTTTTACTAATGCAATGGTATTTCCGTTTATCATTCCGGCCAGAACAGTCTCGCCTTTCTTTTTCGTATCTGGTTTGCTTTCGCCAGTTAAAGCTGCCGTATTAAACGAAGCCGAATCTGATACTAATTCGCCGTCCAAAGCCAGTTTTTCACCCGCTTTCAGCTGAATGACCGCACCAATCTGCACCTCTTTTGCCTTAACTTTTACAGCAGTATTATTTTCTACCACATTTACCTCATCTGGACGCTGGTCCAAAAGACTTTTTATACTCGATTTTGCTCGAGTCACCGCCATTCCCTGAAAGGTTTCTCCAATGGTGTAAAACAGCATCACTGCAACACCTTCTGGATATTCGCCAATGGCAAAGGCTCCGATTGTGGCAATACACATTAAGAAAAACTCCGAGAAAACATCTCCTTTTCTAATGCTTTCGTAGGCTTCTCTCAGCACTGGAAGCCCAACCGGAAGATACGCAATGGCATACCAAACCGTTCTTACAGAACCTGTAAACCAGCTTTGCGGTACATAGTTGTCAAAAACGATTCCTATAAGTAATAAAACAAAGGAAATGATGGCAGGAAGAAACAATTTAAACCAGCCACCTTCTGCATGATGCTCGTGGTCATGTCCGTGGTCGTGGCCGTCATTTTCAGTATGTACCGGTTCATCGTGAGAACAGCAGCAAGTTGCTTTAGGTTTATTTTTTATATTTTTTACTTCTTTATCTTGATGTATCATTTTTTGAGTTTCAGGTTTCAGGTTTCAGGTTGGAGTTTCTCTGAAACTTGGTTTTAATAATGCCCTAAATTTACAGCTTTTGTTTTAAAGTTTTATGCCACAAAGACGCTATTTTTTCTGCCACAAAGGCGCTAAGACGCGAAGTTTTTTTTTACATACTTTGTACCATAGCGCCTTTTTGGCAAAAAAAATCAACGCATCATTTGGAAATATAGCCTGCGGTTTCAACCGCAGGAACGCAACGTGAATATGCACCGAAACAATACTTTGCGTAAATTGTAGTATGATTTGCTTCTCCAGTTCCCTATCGCTCGAGCCTCCTTCGTCGAAATGACACAAAATGAGAAAAAATTACAATCGTTTGTGAAATTATTAATCAAAAAAACTTAGCGGCTTTGCTCCTGATAACTATCGGGATTGCGAGATTAATTCTCTCCAACCTTAAAAATAGTTATTATGATTCTCTGCGAGGATATCAATTAGTCTTATCAAAGAGACTCTTTTATCCTATTCTAACACAAATAAACCCTTTGGGGGTAATTACGCTCTTAGTGTAGCAATAATTTTGCAATAAATTTTTTATTTCATATTGAATTATAATCCATTTGTCTCATAAACAAGACAAAGTCAAATTAAGAAACTATAAGCCAACTGTTTAATTTGACCGTTTCTAATACCATTTCAGGAAACAAACTCAGAGCCCTTTTTGCCCCAAAGCAAGTTGATAATAAAAATTTTCCTTTTAGGAAAACATAAAAACATTTACTAACAAACTTTATTTTAAAATTTATGAAAACGCATGTAATGCTGACATTTTTCTTATGGTTCACGGCAACAGTTATGTATTCTCAGGTAGGAATGACGACTAACAGCCCAAACAAAGATGCGGTCTTAGATTTAAACAATGCAGATGGCACTAATACCAAAGGACTTTTGTTACCCAAAGTAGCTTTAACAGCTTTAAATAGTCCTGCTCCTTTAAGCACACATATTAAAGGAATGAAAGTATACAATACTACTACAACTACAGTAACAGGAACTTCTACAAATCATGTTGTACCAGGTGTTTACTATAATGATGGCACTAAATGGATTTTAGAAGCCCAAGAAAATACGTTTTGGTCTGCTACTGGTAATACTGGTACTGTCGCCGGTACAAATAAGATTGGTACCTTATCTTCTTATCCTTTTGTAACTAAAACTAATAATACTGAGGCTACTCGTATAACTACAACTGACAATTATTTAATAGGAACGCCTGCTACTTTAACAGGAGGCGCAACAGCTACTATGGCTGTAAAAACAGACAATCCTGGGTCAATCCAGTTAATAGATGGTACACAGGGTGCTGGTAAAGTATTAACTTCTGATGCGAATGGTTTAGCCACCTGGCAAGAACCTTTGGCAGAAGTAATTTATCCTAGTTTTGTACCAGCCTCTGGAGGAGCTGATCTTGATACTTTTCCAAGCGCAGGTACGGGTAGTTTTTATACAAACTGCAGTTTAACCTTACCTCCCGGTAAATGGATGTGCACATTTAATTTAATCATTAAAAAAGTAGATGGAACATACTCTGCCTCGAACTCTGGTGCTCAATTTAAAACTTTCTTTTCTACAAGTAGTACTGCTGACATAACTCCAAATAAAATATTTGGTTATTTTTATCTCATGGATAATATCTATGGGTATTTTCCCCCTAATAGCTTGTATGGAACGATACAAGGTTCAACTATTATTGAAAATAATACGTCTACTAATCAAACCTATTATTATTGGGTTGAAAGAGGATTCAACTCTCTTGTTAACATGACAGTTAAACTCCCTGCAGCAGGTTCTGAAAACAATGTCATTGCAGAAAGAATATACTAAAGTTAAAAAATCTTTTTTAAGATACAAAAAAGTAAATGAAATGAAACAATACTTAATAATAGTTTTTATAGCAGTAGGAATAAGTACAACATTACAGGCTCAGGTGGGTAATTATAGTAATAATCCTAATATTAATTCGGTTCTCGACCTAAATAATAGTTCAGGAACAGCAAATAAAGGCTTGGCTCTTCCAAGGGTTACTTTGATTAGCACAACTGATCCTTCTCCTCTATCGGGTCATGTAACAGGCATGATGGTATACAATACAACAGCAACTGGTTCAGGATCAACACAGGTTAAAGAAGGTATATATACTAACGATGGAAGCCAATGGATACCAATTTTAGGAGCTACTGCAATTCCTTGGGATTTAAAAGGAAATAATAATGTAAATAGTTTAAATTTTATTGGTACAACAGATAATACTGATTTTGTAACTCGTACCAATAATACAGAAAGACTTCGCGTAACTACAGGTGGAAAACTTCTTGTTAATACAGCTGTAGTACCAACAGGGGGAAGCAACCCCAAACTTATTATCAATAATGGGAGTACTAATGGTGCGCTTATGATAAAAGATGGTACCGAAGGTCTTGCGCCACAAGGTGAGGGAAAGGTATTTACTTCTGATGCCAACGGATTAGGAAGCTGGGCTCCGCCTTCATTAAACTTAAACTCCATGTTTGGTAATTCTTCTCCAGATTTAGGAGTTACTCTACCTAGTACAGCAACTGCAACATGGTCATTTACAAATAGGGTGATTACACTTCCCCCAGGAAAATGGCTTTTAAGGATCGGCTTTAATTGTCCAGTTTACACATATAGCGCAACTAATGAAAGCTGGTCTGTAAGAGCAACATTTAGCAATAGCAGTACCACAATGGCTCCAAGCTCGGATATTCTCTCCTCTGCTCCTTATATTTCAGCTTTTATGGCTCCAATGGCACATAGCTTTGTTATGAAAGGGTCTATGATTATACAAAATACTACAAGTACAAATAAAGACTATTATTTCTGTGCAGGATACGTTACTACAAACAATCCTACGGCTACGCAAGTTCTTCAGTCAATAGGTCGCTTGGGTAATGGAAATTATATTGTCGTTCAAAAAATAAATTAAATATTACCACAATTTAATTTTTAAAAGTAGTTTGAGAATAAAGCTGCGTATTAAAAAAGTTTAAAAATGAAAAATATGAAAAAAAATATTGGATTTATAATTATAATGGCACTCATAACCGTTGTAACTGTAAAAGCCCAAGTGGGTATGCCTTTAAATAGTCCTATAAAAGATGCAATACTAGACTTAAACTACAGCACAACCGGTACTACCAATAAAGGCTTATTATTACCTAAAGTGAGTTTATTGGCGACAGATAATCCATCGCCATTAAAAGCACATACAGCTGGAATTTATGTTTACAACACAAATCCTGCTGGAAGTGGTGCAACCCAGGTTGTTAAAGGAACTTATTACAATGATGGAAGTCGTTGGTATTCCGTAAATGGCTCTACAATTCCTTGGACTACTGGAGGAAATGCAGGAACAAATGCCACATCCAATTTTGTAGGTACAACAGATGCTGTCGACTTTGTAACGGTAACAAATGGAATTGAACGAAACAGGGTTACTGCAGCAGGAAAACTTCTGGTAGGAACTACTACTGTACCTACAGGTGGCACCAATGCCAAAGTAATTCTAAATAGCAGTGCTACAGGTGCATTACAGCTTCAAGATGGTACACAACAATTAAGTTATGGGTTAATTTCAGATGCAAATGGTGTGGGACAATGGCAGATGCAGGCAATTAATAAGAACATAGCAACATTATCTACTGCTGGAGTAAATGTTCCTATTACCCCACTTGATAAATGGTATTACACCAACACCAGTATTACGCTAGCTCCTGGAAAATGGCTTATAAATGTAAACATGCTGTTAAGCAGAGCAAGTGCACCAGTGTTTAATAATTCCAATGAATTTTTATGGGCAAATGCTACTTTCAGTAACAGTAGCACTACGTTAACTCCAACAACAGATATTCTAACTACAGGCAATCTTATGGGAGCTCCTCTTTATCCTAGTGCAAAAAATGGTATGATGACAGGCAATCTGATAATTCGAAACAGTGGTACGGTCAATAAAACATATTACTTTATTGTAAAAATAAATGGACGTAATTTGAGTGGTACCGGATTAAGCAAGTTCGGCGGTGGATGGCCTGAAGATTACATTTGGTATCAAAAAATTCCATAAGATTAATATAACCTTATAGCACAGATATCTACTAACAACAATAGTAAGACGAAAAAAAATATTCCTTTAATCGCCTCCAGCTTTAGCTGGAGGTTTTATAGATTCTAATGTAAAGGCTTTAGCCCAACTTGCGTAAAGTTTGGCTAAAGCCTTTTCCTATTTATATTTATTACCTCCAGCTAAAGCTGGAGGCAACTGAAGTAAACTTTTCAACGCTGCTCTCGATAGCTATCGGGAATTTTAGAAAATTTATTGTAATTCTAAAACTGTGCATTAACCCGTATAGAAGCTTTTACCAAGGCCAGCGCTTTAATACTGCCTATTGGAAATTCTACCGTTTGATGATTTGGGTTTTGGGAAACAAATTCTACATAAGACTCTTTCTTAGATTTATTTAAAAAACGGGTTAAAAAAAACTCGTTTCCATCGTTATTTACATAAACCAGATACATTTCGCCCCAAATTATATTGTTTTCGGGAGCATTAATCTTTTTAAAAATAACAATATCACCGCTGCTTAACAACGGATACATACTATCACCCGCTACATACAATGCGCCATCGCATTGGGAAATTTCAGGAATGCTGATATAATTTACAGGAATCTGATTTTGGTTTTCGCCAAATAAATCTACAATACCGCTAATACTGCGTACATTAAAAACAGGAATATTGTGACTGCCTGCCTCCTGCTCTACTGTTCTAAAAGGATTAACAGCAGCTAAACTTTGCCCTTTAAACATAGTACCATTTCCCGTTAAGAGCCATTCTGGGTCTACATCTGTATATTTTCTTAAGATATTTTCTAATTTATCTACTCCAATAGTCTTATTATTTTTAAGCTGGCTGGCAAAAGAACCATTGGACATGCCTACTTCACGCTCTAAAGTACTCACTTTAATACCTTTTGCGTCTATATATTGCTTGATCCTCTGTAGCGTATTCTCTGTCATAAAGCAACTTTTTAGAAAAAATCTTACTTTTTATATTTATTTTAAGATATATCTTATTATATTTGTCCCGTTCTTAATACAAAATGAACAATAGACAAAAATATGAAAACAAAGTCGAGTTACAACCAAGATGTCCTAAAGATTATCCATGACCGGTACGGATATTCTTACGACTATATTCGAAAGGCCATTCGTGGCGATCGCGTTGGTCCCATGAGCGACACCCTAAAAGCCGAATACAATAAGCTCCAAAATGAAGCTTTAAAAGCCATACAAGACAAGGTTACCAAATTATAAGCTTTCTGCTTTTTTTCAAGAGTTTCCAATACCACTTCCGGAAACCAATTCAAAGCCTTACTTCCTCCCAAGCTAAAAACAAATTGCAAATGAAATTTTCCGTTTTGGAAAATTTAAAACATTTAAAAACAAACAATTTATTTTTAATTTTTATGAAAAAGTTTTTTAAAGCAGCATGCTTACTTTGCTGCCTGACAACGAGTGGGATTTATGCACAAGTAGGAATGAACAGTAATACCCCAAACCCAAACGCAACATTAGATTTAAACAACACAGATGGAAAAAATGACAAAGGTTTACTTTTACCAAAAGTAGAACTTTCCTCTACTACAAGCGCCAGCCCAATGACCGCACATGTTGAGGGAATGAAAGTCTACAATACCTTTACCTCTGTTGCTGGTGCTAACCAAGTAACGCCAGGAGAATACTACAACGATGGTACAAAATGGGTACGTATTACTTCGTCTGCTGATGGCAATAATAACTGGACTTTGGGTGGAAATACAAACGGAGCCTTAAAAGAATTAGGAACAAAAGATGCACAACCACTTCCTTTTATTACTAATGGAACTGCTAAAATGAGTTTATCTACGACCGGAGCATTAAGTTTAGGAGGAAACAATAATGTCAACCCAAATTTTATCTTTGATCCAGGACTCCAAGCTGATATGGGCTTTTTACGCTTAATGACAGATAAATTCGGCAACTCAAATGCTCATGGAATTAGCATTTCACAGTTTCAAGAACCTTATTTTAGTAATGATAATGGATTAAATATTATCAGAGGCCGAGGAAGTCATGCAAGCCCAAAACTGGCAGAGATTGGTGATCGTATTGGAACAATACAATGGAGTACATTCAATCCCTCAGCAATTATTAAAATGCAGCCACTAATAAAGATGACTACTTATTATGCAGGATCTAAATCAGATGGTAGCGCTACTATAGGACAATTACATATTTCTTCTAATACCAATAATGGTATACTTGTAGATAATGGAATTGCATTAGGAAAAGTGTATGCTCCAGATTTCTATAATGCATTACCTATTACTGTAATCCCTTCTACTGCTGGCGCTCAAAGAGATCCTGCAAATACAAAAGTAGATGTATTTCTTGTGGGAATTATAGGTTCAAACTTTAGAGTTGCTACTAGTGCTGCAACTGCAGTTATAGATGATATTGATAATAAAACATCATTGTACATTAATAACGCAAACTCAACACTTAATTATACCTTAAAAAAAGCAGATGCTACAAATGTAGGCGCTATGTTTACTTTTGTTGCTTCGGGAGGTGGCACATCAGGTAAAGTAACTATAACTGCTGCAAGTGGAGATAAAATAGCTGTTATAGGCGGGGCAACTACTACAACTGCTACCTCAAATGCAATAAAAGTTATAAGTAATGGTAAAGATACTTGGTATCAAATACCTTAAAGTAAGAATGTATGGATACCCCGATCGCGCAGATATCTACACACAACGATAGCGCGGATTTGTAATGCGTGCCCGCAACGATAAGACACAAAGCAAAAAAGCTGTAAACTTAAAATTTACAGCTTTTTTATATTTGTTATTGAATGCTAGCCAAAAATCAAATTACATTCTTCAATTTATCAAATTCTTCAATAGTTTTATATTTTAAAAAAGAATGTCTTCTTTTCTTATTATACCAATTTTCTATAAACTCAAATATTTCAGCTTTCAATTGCTCTTTTGTAAAAAGTGTGTTTATATAAATCAATTCTTTTTTAAGTATACTGAAAAAAGCCTCTGCAATGATATTATCCCAGCAATTTCCTTGTCGGTTCATACTTCTAACGATATTTTTATTAGAAGACAGTCTTTCCATGAAAATTTTATTTGAATATTGAGCCCCTCTGTCGGAATGAAATATTAATTCATTAGTAATTTTTCTGTTACTAACCGCCATATCCCAAGCAGGTAGAATTGTATTTATAGTTGAAAGTGAACTACTTAAATTCCATCCAATTATTTTTCTATCAAATAAATCCAAAATAATTGTAAGATACATAAAACCACCTTGTATTCTTATATATGTAATATCTGAAACCCAAGCCTTAGAAGGTTCTTTTACTTTAAATTTTCTATTTAAAATATTAGGAGCAAGAAAATGATTATGATTTGAATTAGTTGTAATTTTAAATTTTTTTTTCTGCTTAAAATGTAAATCTAATTTTACCAGATATTTTCCTACTGTTGATCTCGATACAGTATATCCTCTTTTTTGAAGTTCACTAGTAATCGTATTAGTCCCATGTCGCTGTTTAAATTCAAAAAAAATAGATTTTATTTCTTCTTTTAGTAAATTATTTCTTTCTTTTGCCTTCGAAACAAATTGTCTTTTCCATCTATAATATGATGCGATATCAATTCTTAAAACTTTACACATTGTTTTAATCCAATATACTTTTTCATTATCTTTAATGTATTGAAAAGCGATCAATCTTCCTTGTAAAACATACTTACTTCCATTCTTTAAAATTTCCAACTTCTGTTGAGTAATTTTGATTTTTCTAGTTAATTCTTTAATTTTTCTCTGTTCAGGATTTAATCTTACATGACCTCTTCCTTTCCCACAAAAACTTGTTACACCAAATCTTTCATATTCTAACCGCCACCTAAATAACATGCTTTGGGTCATTTCAAGATCTTTTGCAGCTTCTGCAACACCCTTTTCACTAATTAGCTGAATAGCTTTTTCTTTGAAAAGACGATCATAAGTTTTTAATCTTTTTTTCATATTTTTTCAAATTAAAACACTTTCACTTTGGTAATTCCACAACTCTATATATTTGAATATTTCAAATTTCACATCCTTTTCACTGAGAAATCTAGTTTTTTTATAAACATTCTTTTTTAATTGAAAGAAAAAGCTTGTCGCTAAAGCATTATGACGGTCGTCTTTTCTCTGACTCATGCTTTGCTTAATAATTTTGTATGAATGTAATAATTTTATAAATCTTTTACATTTATATTGAACTCCTCTATTGGAATGAAATATTAACTCATTCGTAATTTTTCTATTAATTGTTGCCATTTTCAAGGCTGGTAAAGAAGTTTTTTTTGAATTTAATTTTTTACTTACACTCCAACCTATTATTTTTCTATCATATAAATCCAAAATAATTGTTAAATACAAATATCCTGTAGTTGCTTTAAGATGATTTATCTCTGATATCCACGCTTGAGAGGGCTCATTAAACTTTTGTTCTGGATTTAAAATAAGAGGAGCAGCAAAAGAATTAAAAATCGGATTTATTTTTGCTTTTCTTGTATTCATTAAACTACACAAACCTAACTCACGCATGTAACTTAAAACACTTTGGTAGTTCGTTTTATATCCTCTTTCTTTAAGTTCTTTTGTAATTCTTGCGCCTCCATATACTTGTTTTGTTTCAAAAAATATATTTTTAATTTCATTTTTTACTAAGGTTCTATTTATTTCTCTATTTGAAATAGTTTGTTTTGTCCAAGTTTGATAGGCTGCTCTACATATTCCTAAAATTTTACACATATTAGAAATAGAATATGTTTTTTTATTGTTATCTATAAATTGATAAATAAGTGAACGTTTTTGAAAAAGAGACTTATGTTCTTTTCTTAAACTTTCATATAGTGATTCTAAATCTCTGAAATCACTCTCAAGTTTTTTAACCATCAGTTGTTCTTCGCTCAATCTTAAATGTCCAGTTCCACAAAAACCTGTCGCTCCAAATTTTTTATATTTTGAGCACCAAGTACATAGCAAAGACTTTGGAAGTCCAAGTTCTCTCTCTACTTGAGTAATATTACCTCTTTCATAACCTAATTGGATTGCTCTCAGCTTGAAATCCCTATCATATTTTTTTAGCTTTCGTTGCATATACTATTAAATTTAAAAGTTATATATCTTATTCTATCACAAAAAAAACTTTAGAGTACTGTTTGAGTTTATCATTTATTCTACGTTTGAAAAAAAGATATCAGTAATGAGAATAAATGGTATTGATATAAAAAACGTAGAGAAATTAGTGCAAGCTGAGTCTAAAAGAAGAAAAATACTTTGGCAGAGAAAAAGTAAAAAATTATTATGGGCTACGGTAGCTTGTTTTATAATAATCTTAATGATTTTATGATAAAAGGTATTTTAGAACCTACCTACAAAGATAAAGAAAATTAACAATATAGAATTACACCTTTCTTTAGTAGTACTTAAGAAGTAATTTTCTACAATATAATTTATTAAGTTAAGTATATCCTTTTTATACCGAACAAAAATAAAAACTAAATATTAAACAAAGTCTGCTTTAATTAGGCGGATTTTTTAATTTATAGAAAATATGGAATTTAAAATATCCCTAGAAAATCTAAAAAAAAATAATGAAGTGATAGTTGAAATTATTGCTTTATTAAAAGATAATTCGATTAAAGAAAACACAGAAATATTGAAAGAAGTTAAAAACAGAATTAAAAAGAATTCTTTTTTAAGATAGTAAGTATGCTATCTAATTTCTTATCTATATTTTTCAATTGATTACTTAAAGTAACTTGATTTGATTCTATAGTATTTATGCGAGATTTTAAAGATTTGAATTCTTTTTCTTGAGCAAGGCCAATTTTTACAACATTTCGGTCTATGTTAGTAAGTGTATCCATATTGAGTAATTTTTGGTTGAATCAAATATATCAAAAACAGTAATAATAAAATTATAGACAATTAACAGCTTAAAATTAAAGTTTGTCAATTCTCTTTAAAAACTCTGCAAGTTCTTTAGGTTTAGAACGCAATGATTCTTCAAATTGTTTTCGAATTTCATCTTTACTTTCCTTCAGATTAGCATCAAATATTTTTCTTTGCTCTTCTGTAAGACAGCTCTCTAAAGCTTTAATTCGTATTTTGTGGGATATAAGACTTAAATTTATTTCATTTGCTTCTTTTATATTCATCTTCACAAGTTATTAGATTACATAGTTAAGAAATTATTCAGATAAATACTAATATTAAAACACTAACTTTGAAACTTTAAACACAATGATTTGAAAATACTAGAAAAAGAAAAGCTTTTGCAGGACGAAAGCATAAACAAGACAGAATTTGAACAACAATGTATTTCAGTCTTGAAGATATGACAGAGTATTTACAAGAAGACTTCCCCGATCGCGCAGATATTTAAACACAACGATAGCGCGGATTTGTAATCCGTGCCCGCAACGATAAGACACAAAGCAAAAAAGCTGTAAACTTAAAATTTACAGCTTTTTTTGTCATCCTGACGGAGGAAGGATCACACTAGAAACTGCGCATCATAATTCTATAAAGTACTTCGCCAATCTTTGTCGAGTTTCATGTGTGATCCTTCGTTCCTGAGGATGACATAAAATGTGGAAAAAGCTTAGTACCTTTGCGACTTCGTGGCAAAACCACCTTTTTAGTGCTCATGCTCTCCCCCGCCCTTCATTGCCGACAATAAATAAAAAGCACCTTTTGTAACGATTTTTGTCTGCGGTTCAATCTTATCCACAAACTTAATTTCGGTAAAACCTAAATCGGTTGTTCCGGGCATTACTTCAATTGCTTTAAAATGAATTTCTTTTTCGTGAGCTTCTTCTTTTTCGCCTGCTGCGTGCTCGTGTTTTTCTTCCGCATGTGCTTCTTCCTGAACAAAAACAAAATATTTATCGGCATTTTTAACGACAGCATCTTTTGGAAGTGCCGGAACTGTAGCATTCGTAATATTAATATTGGCCGAAACATACATTCCCGGAATCAAACCTTTCGCGTCGGCTGGATCAATTTTAGCGTGTACAGCCACGGTTTTACTTTCGTTAGAAAAAGATTTATTGATTCCGAAAATCTTTCCTTTAATCGATTTATTGGACTGATTGGTAAGAACAAAATCAATTACCTGACCAATAGAAATCGATCCCAAATCTTTTTCATACACATTTAAATCCAAATGCATCTGACTGTTGTCTACCACTTCAAACAAAGAAACTCCTGTATTGGCAAAAGCGCCTTTCGCAATATTGATTTTACCTACATAGCCATTTATTGGTGCTACAATTGGAACTAAAGATGAACTTCCTTTTGCTCCAACATGCAAAGCATCTAATTTGTTTTTTGCTGCCTGAGCGCGGGCTCTTTCTGCCGCTAATTTTGCTTTTACTTCTTGAAATATCTTTCTCGGATTTACATTTTCGTCACTCAAGGTTTTCTGGCGATTGTATTCTAACTGCAGATATTCAACATTAGCCGTTGCCGACTGATATTCTTCCTGCATTTCAATCACTTCCAGATTTTGGATTGTTGCCAAAACTTTTCCTTTATTGACATAAGTGCCTTCCAAAACAAAAATATCCTTTACTGTTCCGCCAATTAAAGTCGAAACCTCAGCAGAATTTTGAGGCGGCACTGTGGTATATCCATTGGCTTTAATGACTTTGTTGAGATTTCTGTCTTCTACAATTCCTGTTTCAATGCCTACGGTTTTGTATTGCGATTCTGTTAAGGCAACTTCTGTACTTGATTTTTCTTCTTCGTGGGTTTCTTCTGCTTTCTTTTCATTGCAACTTGTTAATGTAACCGCAAGGATCGCAAAGACAAAGCGCAAGGGGCGCAAGAAAATTGAACTTTGCGTGCTTTGCGAAAAACCTTTGCTCCCGATGGCTATCGGGATTGCGGTTAAATCTACGCTACTAAATATATTTTTCATGATTAATTGTTTTTGATGGTTGGGAATTGGAGTTCGATTGCACTTTGATTATAGCTGTGTGTGGCTTCAGCATATTGTTTTTTAATATCAATCGCCTGATTTAAAAAACTGATATACGACCAATAACTCATATCGCCATTGGCATAACTTTTCTGCGATGTTTCAATAATTTGATTCGCATACTGCAAACCTTCGTTTTGATAATAAGCTAAGTTTTTCTGCTGTTTTTGGAAGTTGTTTTGTAACTCTTCCTTTTGTAAACTCAAGATCATTTTGTTTTTATCTAAAGCCAACTGCGATTGCGAAATACCAATTTCTGCTGCTTTGGCTTTCGTTGTATTTACGCCTCCAAACAACGGAATCTGTAATCCTGCCGTAAAGCCCTGAAACAAAGATTCTGTATTAATAGTTTGGGCAAAATACCCCAATCCGACTTTTGGCGTGCGCAAAGCTTTAAAAGTTCCAGCTTCTTTTTGATAGACCGAAATTTGCTGTTGATACCATTCTGTCATCAAGTTTTCTGCTTTTGAATTTTGTTCATTTTCAACAAAAACATATTGCAATGCCGTATTTTGATCGGGAACAATGTTTTCATTGGTCTGAATAAAAAACTGAAGCTGTTTTTGGTAAATCACTAAATCGTATTCTAACTGCGTTTTTTGGGTTTCAATTTCTTTGACTTTTGCTTTTGCAGAAATCACTTCGATATTCCCACTTTCCCCTGTTTTAAATCGGAGTTCGGCATTCTTTAAGAATTTGGTGTAAATATCATTCAGTTCCGAGTTTAACTTCTGAATTGAAACGCCATACAAATACTGGTAATAAGCTAATGTTACCGCTTTTTCTAATTCATAAGTTGATAACGCTTTTCTTTTTTCGGCCAATTTTGCCAATTCTTCTTGTAATTGTCTGTTGGCTTTTGTGATATTGCCTAACGGAAAAAATTGCTGTACAGAAACATTATGATCAAAATCGACACTATTGAACTGTCCGCCCTGATACTGTACCTGAAGCGGATCGGGCTGGAAAGCGGCTTTTTTGAGAACAGTTTGTTTCTCGATTTCTTTATCGGCTATTTTTAAGTCGATATTGTTTGATTTGGCAAGTTCTATAGCTTTTTCTAGGCTGATAGATTGCTGTGCAAATGTTGCTGTGCTTGCCAATAGGAATATGCTTAACCGCAATCCCGATAGCCATCGGGAGCAAAGGTCTTTCGCAAAGTTCGCAAAAGTTGTGTGTTGTGTTTTATATATTGAATTCATTTTTCTCTCTTTTAAATTTCTTAGCGTTCTTCGCGTAAATCTTTGCGAACTTTGCGGTTAAACCCACGCTCCAATAATAAATACAAAATCGGTAAAACGATTAAGGTTAATAAAGTGGCTGAGACTAAACCGCCAATTACCACGGTTGCTAGAGGTTTTTGTACTTCTGCCCCGCCGCTTGTGGATAATGCCATTGGCAAAAATCCTAATGAAGCAACTGCAGCTGTCATTAAAACGGGACGTAATCTCGTTTTGGTTCCGATAATGATTCTTTGAAACGGATCTGAAATTCCTTCCGTTTTCAATTGATTGAAATAGGAAATCAATACAATTCCGTTGAGAACCGCAATTCCGAACAGCGCGATAAATCCAATTCCTGCCGAAATACTAAACGGCATTCCTCTCAGCGAAAGCGCAAAAACGCCCCCAATCGCCGATAACGGAATCGCACTAAAAATCAACAAAGCTTGTTTGACACTTTTGAAAGTAAAATAAAGCAATACCAAAATCAGTCCTAACGCAATTGGCAAAGCAACCGAAAGTCTTTTGGAGGCTTCAATTAAGTTTTCAAACTGTCCGCCGTACGTCACATAATAGCCCGCCGGAAGTTTAAAACTTTGATCCAGTTTTGCCTGAATTTCTTCCACCACACTTTTAATATCTCTTCCGCGGACATTTAAACCAACAGTGATTCTTCGTTTTCCGTCTTCGCGGATGACCTGTACCGGGCCTTGCTCGTAATCTACAGAAGCCACTTGAGAAAGCGGTACTTGCTGACCATTTGGAAGCGGAATAAACAAATTGCTAACGTCGGTAATATCAGCGCGATTGTTTTCATCCATTCGCACTACAACATCAAATCGTTTGCTTTCATCATAGATTTTTCCGGCACTTTCTCCGGCAAATGAAGAACGGATAATTTGATTGATATCAGAAATATTCAATCCGTAAAGCGCGATTTTATCGTAATCGTATTTTACTGTAATCTGTGGCAAACCTGTGACTTTATCGGCTTTCAAATCTCCGATGCCATCGATTCCTTTTATTTTTGAAATTAGCTCTGTGGCTTTAGCATCCAGAATTTCCAAATCATCCCCAAAAATCTTAATTGCAATATCAGATCGGCTTCCGGTCATTAATTCGTTAAATCGCATTTGGATTGGTTGCGAAATCTCAATATTGGCTCCTGGAATTACCTCCATTTCTTCTTTCATGGCATTCGCCAATTCTTCCCAATTATGGTATTTGCCTTTCCATTCTTTTTTGTCTTTGAGAACAATAATCAAATCCCCGCTTTCAATTGGCATCGGATCGGTTGGGATTTCGCCGCTTCCTATTTTAGTGACAATCGTTTTGATTTCTGGGAATTTCGCTTTTAAAATCTGCTCGTATTTGGTAGTGGTTTCGACCATCTGCGTAAGCGAACTTCCTGTCATAATAGTCGCGTTGATCGCCAAATCGCCTTCTTCGATGGTTGGAATAAACTCGCCTCCCATATTTTGGAAAATGATAAAAGCGAAAGCAAATAATGCAACTGCTATAGAAAGAACCACTTTTTTAAATTCCAAAGCTTTTTTCAATAACGGCGTATAACGGCTTTCAAGCCACGCAATCATTCGATCGCTAAAGTTTTCTTTGTGTTCTGTTTTTTTGGAAAGAAACAAAGCACTCATCATTGGAATATAAGTCAGAGAAAGAATAAAAGCGCCAATAATGGCAAATCCAACTGTCATCGCCATCGGTTTAAACATTTTTCCTTCTGTTCCAATTAAAGCCAAAATCGGCAGATATACAATTAGAATAATAATTTCTCCAAAAGCGGCACTATTTCTAATTTTTGAAGCCGAGTTATAGACTTCATCGTCCATCTCTTCCTGAGTCAGTTCTTTTTTATTTTTGATTTTCTGTAGATGATGCATCGTGGCTTCTACAATAATCACGGCGCCATCGACTATGATCCCGAAATCTATTGCTCCGAGACTCATTAGATTGCCGCTTACGCCAAAGGCATTCATTAAAATAACAGCAAACAGCATCGCCAGCGGAATAACAGAAGCAACAATTAATCCAGCGCGAAGGTTTCCTAAAAATAGGATCAAAACAAAAATGACAATCAATGCTCCTTCTAAAAGATTTTTTGCCACCGTTTTGATCGAATTGTCAACCAATTTTCCTCTATCAATAAAGGCTTCGGCAACAACACCTTCTGGAAGGCTTTTGTTTATTTGTTCCATTTTTTCGTGCACTCTTTTTACAACAGCGCTGGAATTTTCTCCTTTCAGCATTAAAACCATTCCAGAAACGATTTCTCCTTTTCCGTCTTTGGTAGAAGCGCCGTAACGCAATGCAACGCCCTCACGAACCTGTGCCACATTCCGAACCAAAACGGGAGAACCGTTTCTATTTTTTACTACGACATTTTCAAGATCCTTTACACCTTTTGCCATTCCGACACCGCGGATAAAATAGGTATATTGATCTTTCTCAATATAAGCACCACCTGTATTTTGGTTATTTTTTTCTAAAGCATCAAAAATTTCGGTTATGGTGACTCCCAAACTGTTCAGCATATTTGGGTTTACGGCGATTTCGTATTGTTTTAGTTTTCCGCCCCACGTACTTACATCGGCAATACCGCGGATTCCCTGTAATTGCGGAATAATAATCCAATCTTGAATCGTTCTTAATTCGACCGCACTGTATTTGTTTTCATAGCCTTTTTTGGCATAAACATCATATTGGTAAATTTCGCCCAAACCAGTTGTAATAGGCGCTAATTCAGGAGAATTCACATAATCTGGAATGTTTTCTTCGGCTTGTTTTAAG
Source organism: Flavobacterium panacagri (assembly GCF_030378165.1). Classification (NCBI taxonomy): domain Bacteria; kingdom Pseudomonadati; phylum Bacteroidota; class Flavobacteriia; order Flavobacteriales; family Flavobacteriaceae; genus Flavobacterium; species Flavobacterium panacagri. Next base: position 3,443,734 of record NZ_CP119766.1, on the reverse strand, counting down.
CGTTGGAAAATCTGCTCGCGAGCCCAGTAAATATCAACATCGTCTTCAAAAACGACGGTTACAACCGATAATCCAAAACGCGAAATACTGCGAAGTTCAATAATATCTGGAACTGTTTTTACAGCACGTTCCAGTGGATACGTAATTAACTGTTCCACTTCCTGACTTGCCAAAGTTGGCGCAGTAGTAATAATCTGAACCTGATTATTGGTTACATCTGGAAGAGCATCAAGTGGTAATTTTTTAAGCGAATAGCTTCCCCAAGCTATTAAAACGAGGGTAAATAATAGTATAACGAATTTGTTTCGTATACTAAATTGAATGATTTTATCTAGCATTTGAAATATATAATGACATGAGAAATGAGACAAGAATTTGTCTTATAAATTTGTGGAAAGTCCACAGCTCTCTAGCCCGAAACGAATCAGGCAATCATTATGCTATTTGAGGGGGCTGCCAAATACTTCCGTAGAAATCGGAAATAAAAACAGATTGGTAAGTTGGTAAAGGAATTGAAATAAGATTGTAAGGCGCAGGAAACTCAAAGTTTACAGGAGTCTGATAACTTAAAACCTGAGCACCACAACAATTGCAAGCACAAAATGGCGAACACAAATCATTGTCTTTATCATGCGAATGATTGTCTTCTGAGGCAAACTGTGCTGTTTTATGCATAGCACTGTTCACTTCCATATCTGCGCAAGGCATATTTGAAAGTGCCATCAAATAAATTGACATTACAATTGCTATCCATTTCATGAGTGTAAAAATAATAATTTATTGTTTCCCTTTTCAAAAAAAACATAATCAACTGATTGTTAACTACATTTCTTAAAATTTTAGACGCAACAAAAGAATTTTTAGTTAACTTTAACACTAATTACCACATATTCTACACTCCAAAAAAGTAAAAGACAAGCCGAAATTCCTTCAGAATACATTAGTACATCATTATTTCAAGCAGTTTTATTTAACAATTAAACACTCTAGTCAATGAAATGTAATAAACTAATATCAGCCTTTTTCTTATTATTTAGTGTTCCTTTTTTTGGTCAGGTCTACACCGACAAAATCGTAGGAGAAAAAAATCAGCAATTAAAAGACAGTTTAAAAATAGAAGAATATCCATACGCACTGCCTATCTGGGGAGAAAAAGTGGCTCAAAAGGGCTACAAACTTCCTTACTCTGCCGGATTATCCATCAATTATTTTTGGCAGGATTCTCAAATCAATATCAGTAATTTGGAAGTCGGTTTTAATAACAGTCCAATGTTTAATCTGGACGAGATCGTTCGTTTTGATAAATCTTCTGTCGAAGCGGGCGCTCTTACTATTCGACCTGATATATGGTTACTGCCTTTTTTAAATATTTATGGAATCTTTGGCAAAGCCAACACCGCAACCAAAATTAACGCTGGAATCTGGGTTCCTGACGCTGACAATAATTGGTCTCAGGTCGCTTCTTTCAGTACAAAAGCTAATTTTAATGCCACTACTTTTGGTTTGGGTATGACACCGACAATTGGAATTGGCGGCGGCTGGCTGGCACTCGACATGAATATGGCATGGACGGATATTAGTTCGTTGGATAAACCTGCTTTTTCCTATGTTTTTGGGCCAAGATTAGGTAAAACCTTTAAATTTCATAAAAAAGATCAAAACATTGCGGTTTGGGTTGGCGGTTTTAGGGTTCATATTTCTGGAGATACCAACGGAAACATTCCTTTATCAGACATTTTTGACCTCAGCAATGCCCAGCAAAAAGTAGACGACGGTTTGGCAAAAGTGAACGAAAACCAAACTAATGTTGACAATTGGTGGAATGGTTTAACTCCTGCACAACAAGCAAATCCAATAAATAAAGCAAAACATGAAACGGCAAATCGTGCGTTAGACCGAGCCGGAACTTTTTTAACGCATTTAGATGGGGCATTAAGTACAGCTGATAATTCGACGGTGCAATATTCTTTACAAAAAGCTCCGAAAGATATGTGGAACTTTATCATGGGAACACAGTATCAATACAATAAACATATCATGTTTCGATTTGAAGCTGGTTTCTTGGGCAGTCGTACACAGTTTTTAGGAGGTCTCCAATATCGCTTTGGACTTTAAACCCATTTTTATGAAAAAAGGTTTATTCATACTTCTCGCCTTCTTTTGTATGAGTGAGGCGAAATCTCAGGTTTTAATATCCCTGATTTTTGGAGACAAACTCAATTCGCCTTTTTTAGAATTTGGTCTGGAAGGCGGACTTAATCTTTCGGATATTTCGAATCTGGAAAGTTCTGGAATGAATCCGGGGTTTAATCTCGGTTTTTACTTTGATATCCGATCCAAAAAAAATCCCGCTTGGATGATTAATACCGGAGTTATTGTTAAATCTCCAATGGGTGCAAGACATATTCCTGTTTATTCTTTAGAAGATGAAAATCTTGATACTACTTTTGAAGGTGGTACTGTGAACAGAGAAATTCGATATTTTAATGTTCCGATTTTAATAAAATATCAATTCAAAAATAGAATTTATCTTAAAACAGGCCCGCAATTAGGACTTTTGGCTTCTGCTTTTGATGAGTTTACAAATGAAATCAATAAAAATGATGTTACGTACAAGAAAAAAATAAGGGACGAAATTCGTGTGATTGATGCCGGAATTGCTCTTGGAACAGGTTATCATATGAACGTTGGCAACGGTTTAAATATTACTATTCAATATTACTACGGATTAGTTCCTGTTATGAAAGGAGATGGCCCAAATGTCTATAATAGATCTTTGTACTTAACTGCCGGAATTCCTATTGGAAAAGGAAAAGCAGCACAAAAAAGAGCTGAAAAAGAAGCTGAAATAAATAAAGTTATTCTGCCTGAAGATGAAAAATAAAATAGTTTGTGCTATATACTTTCGATCTATTTGTAAACACATAGAAACATAGATTTTTGTTTTTACAAAAGAGAACAAGAAAGAAACTAGTTTCTAACACATAGCTCTATGTATATTAATGCAAGTGAAACGCCTTTTAGACAAAGAAAATCTATGTTTCTATGTGTTTAAAAAATAAAATTCTCTAAGCAGTTTCCTGATTTATTCCTTTTAAAAATTCAAGGATTTCTTCTGTCTTCAAAATAAAATCTGGTGAGGCATGCAAAATTGCATTATTCGGCATAAAAGACATTTCTGCTGAAAGCGGATTTTGTACTACGGTTGTTCCTCCTGCTTGCTTAATAGCTTTTATTCCAACGGTTCCATCAGAGTTAGATCCGGATAATAAAATCCCAATTAATTCTGAGCCATATATCTCCGCAGCCGATTCGAAAGAAACGTCTATGCTTGGTCTGCTGTAATTTATTTTCTCTGAAGTGTCCAACGAAAGGGTTTCGTCTTTTTCAAACAGCAAATGATAGTTGGAAGGTGCAATATAGATGAATCCGGTCTTCAACTTTACTTTATCTTCAACTTCTTTTACATCAACTTTAGATTTTAAAGCAATTAAGTCTTCTAAGGTTTGTTCGTCTGAGTTTTTTCTGTGCACCACAATTACAATGGCAAAAGAAATAGGGCTTTCTATAAAAGGCAAAATATTTAATAATGCCTGTAAACTTCCTGCAGAACCTCCAATGATAACTACTTTACAATGTTTTATTATTTTATTTTCCTCCATATTTTCTCTTTATCAAACTGTTTGTATTTGGTTGGAGAGATAGAATACTTTATTGTTTCTTTTGTTCCAAGTGCTATAAAACCAAGCATGGCCAGACTATCATCAAAAAGATTTATAACTCTTTTCTGTAGATTATTATCAAAATAAATTAGGACATTGCGACACATAATAAGATCAAACTCATTAAAAGAAGTATCTGAAACCAGATTATGCTGTGAGAAAACCATTTTTTCAGAAAGGCTTTCGTTGAATTTGGCAAAACCATAATTGGCAATGTAATAATCGGAGAAATCTTCCTGCCCGCCGGAATCACGGTAATTATCGGCGTAATCCTTTATCATTCTTAATGGAAAAATACCACTTTTTGCCGTTTCTAAAACAGTGGCATTGATATCTGTTGCATACAATATCGATTTATGCAGCAATCCTAATTCTTTAAGCATGATGGCCATCGAATAGACTTCTTCGCCTGTAGAACATCCGGCATGCCAGATTCTGATAAAAGGTTTGGTTCCCAACAAGGGCAGAATTTCTTTTCGAAGCGTGAGATAAAAAGACGGATCACGGAACATTTCTGTCACGTTTACCGTAATCTCATCAATCATTCTTTTGCAATACTCCTCGTCTGTTCTGACTTTTGATAAAAACTCATGAAAATGCTTAAAACCATCTAAATAGAAAACCCTATTTACGCGCCTTTTAAGTGAAGCTCTGGAATAGCTTCCAAAATCAAAACCATAATATTCGTAAACTTCATTTATAAGCGTTTCTAGTTCAATATCTTCAATCATAATTCATTTAAATTTCTCCCAGGATTTGAAGTAATTTATCAACATCTACGGGTTTTGAGATGTATGCATCTGCTCCAGCCTCTAAACATTTTTCTCTATCTCCTGTCATTGCCTGCGCCGTTACGGCAACGACAAATGTATTCTCTTGTGACGGAATCGCCTTTATAAGCGGAATGGCTTCATAACCGTCCATTTCCGGCATCATCATATCCATTAAAACAGCATCAATCGAACTGTCATTTTTTAATATTTTTAAAGCCTCTTCTGCACTTAAACAAGATAAACACTCAAAAGATCTAGCCTTTAAAGTGTTTACTAATGCAAAGATATTTCTGGAATCATCATCCACAATCAATACCTTTTTCTTTTCCATTTACAGTATTTTTAAAGATTAGATTTTATCGTATAACCAAACTCGAAGCAATGATAACAACTGATCGACATCTACCGGTTTCGTAATGTAATCTGAAGCTCCCGCTTTAATACATTTTTCCCTGTCTCCTGTCATTGCTTTGGCTGTTACGGCAATTACTGCTAAGTTAAGGAATTTAGGATTAGCTCTTATCTTTTCAGCAGTTTCGTAACCGTCCATGTTTGGCATCATCATATCTAATAATACAACATCTGTATCTGGGTTTTCTTCCAGAATTTTAATCGCCTCTTTACCGTCAAATGCAGTAATAACATTCATTTTAAACGCTTCTAAAGCTTTAGAAAGCGAATAAATATTACGAACGTCATCATCCACAATCAATACTTTTTTCTCAAATAAAATATTATTTAAAGAATTCAGTTTTTTAGTACTCTCTTTTTTACCGTTTCCTTCTTTTTTGTTTTCTACCAAATGAAGGAAAAGCGAAACCTCATCGAGCATTCTTTGGTATGAATGTGCGGTTTTTACAATAATAGAATCGGCATATTTTTTAATCTTCAATTCTTCTTTAATAGACAAACTTTTTCCTGTAAATACGATTACCGGAAGATTTTCTAATCCCGGACTTTTCTTTACGCCATCCAGAATTTCGTAAGCTTGTTTGTCCGGAATTCCCATGTCAAGAATTACACAGTCTACATCCTTATCTGTCAGAACAGATAATCCTTCTGAAACATCGCTTTTTATTTCTGAATTGATATTATACGTTTCCAGAAAATAAGCCAGTGCTTTGGCATGCTGTGGATTATCTTCAATAATTAAAACCTTTTGAGATTCTTTATTGATAATGTGTTCGATACGTTTAAAAACATCCGGAATTTTATCGAACGCAACTGGTTTGTCTAAGAAATCTACAGCTCCTTTTAACAAACTTTCCTGTTTCAGTTTATGCGAAGACATAATGTGCACCGAAATATGCTTGGTATGTGTATGATTTTTTAATTCTTCTAAAACCTGCCAGCCACTTTTAACCGGAAGTTCGATATCCAGTAAAATTCCGATTGGTCTGTAAATCAGGGCAAAATTCAGGGCATAATCTCCTCTTACAGCTACTACTCCTTTGTATCCCTTTTTCTGCGTAAAAGCCAGTAATGATTTTGCGAAATTGATATCGTCTTCTACAATCAGAATCACTTTATCGCCTTCTACAATAGAATCACGGTCGTCTTCAATTTCTGCAGGAATTACTTCACTGATGTATTTTGGTCTTGCATCTTCGTTTTCAATTTCAACTTCAATTTCTTCGGCATGCGGAATTTTATTGACTGAAACTTTATTGATAGCAAATCCTAAAACAGGAAGACATAAAGTAAAAGTACTTCCTTCGTTTACTTTGCTATGCAGGATGATTTCTCCTCTTAATAGTTTAGCTAGTTCACGACTAATTGACAATCCCAAACCAGTTCCGCCATATTTACGTTTCGTTGAACCATCGGCCTGTTGGAAAGCTTCAAAAATTAATGGCTGTTTTTCAACCGGAATTCCGATTCCCGTATCTTTTACAATAAAACAGATTATTTTATCATCGTCTGTATCTACTTTGATTTCAAGGGAAACCGTTCCTTTTTCTGTAAATTTAATAGCGTTTGAAATCAGGTTTTTCAGAATTTGCTCCAAACGCATTTTATCTGTTTTAATGACAATTGGAGCATCTTTAGCAATGATTTCAAAGTTGATTCCTTTTTCTTTTGCCACTAAATAAAACAAATTATGCAGGTTGTCGGTAATTTCTTTAGTTGAAACATCCAGGAATTCCAGATCCATTTTACCGGCTTCAATCTTAGACAAATCAAGGATTTCATCAATTAATCCCAATAAACTGTTTCCTGAACTCTGAATTACTTTTGCAAACTCAATTTCTTCATTGTTCATGTTTTTGTTGTTGTTTTCAGACAACAAACGGCTCAATAATAAAATCGAATTTAACGGTGTTCTTAATTCGTGCGACATATTCGCCAAAAACTCTGATTTGTAACGTGTTGTTAATTCAAGAGCTTCTGATTTTTTCTGAATTTCAGTATTTTTTTCTTCTAATAAAACACTTCTTTCTGAAAGTTCTTCGTTGGTTTGTTCTAATTCTTCCTGCTGTACGCGAAGTTCTTCTTCAGATGCCTGTAATTTTTCGGTTTGCGCTTCCAATTCTGCATTGATGGCTTCCAGTTCGCTATGCTGAATTTGAAGCTCTTCTGACTGTGATTTGGTTTCTTCCAGCAATTCCATCACTCGTTTACGATTTTGAGTTGCTTTTAAAGCAATTCCGATATTATTGGAAACTATGTTTAAGAACTCCAGTTGCAATACAGAGAAACCATAAATACTAGCTAATTCTACAGCACCTTCTACTTTGAAATCTGTTAACGGAAGTGCCACAACATGGGTTGGTTTAATTTCACCCAAAGCATAATTGATCTGAATATCGTCTGGAGAAAGTGATTTTAATTCCAGCATTTTTCCGGAAACAATAGACTGTCCAATAAGTCCTTCTCCTTTTTTGATTCTTTCTCTGTTTTTGCTCGGTATATAACTATATCCTCCGGTAACAGTAAGTTCTTCGCCATCTATAACATATAAAACCCCAGCACTGCTGTTGGTGTATTGACACAAAAATTCGATGACATCTTTTGCCAGTTTCTGAATCGTTTTTTCGCCCAGCATTTTATCATTTAAAGATGCAACACCTGTCTGGAGCCATTCTTTTTGAGATAAAAGTTCAAAAGAGGTTTTTAAAGAATCCCTCATTTCATGAATCGATTCTCCTAAAGTTCCTAGTGTATCGGCTTTTCGGTCATCAATCTGAACATCGTAATTGCCTTTTGAAATTTGGATGGCAATTCCACCGATAACTTCTAATCTTTCTGCAATTTCTTTGTCTTTTCTTTCAAGCTCACGTTGTAATGCTGATCTTTCATTGTAATCTTTGAGAATTCTAATCAGGAACACAATCGAAATAATAAACGCAATAAAGAAAGCGATAATAATCAGAATTAAACTGTAAGTTCCATAACGTTCTGAATTGGCATTGCGTTCTTCTAAAAGTTTCTGCTCTGTATTTTCGACTTTTTTGATGATTGCCTTTATCTCATTCATCATATTTCGGCCTTCATTCAAATCAAAAATCAACGTTTCTTTGCTTAAACGCTTTTTTACGATTTGATTGTTCAGGTATTTAAAGAAACCAGATCGCTTAGATCTTAGTTCATCAAGCATTTTTCTCTGAGAAGGATTATCTGATGTAAGTTCATCCAGTTTATCAAAATAATTATTCGATTTGGCTTCAGAATCATTAAAACGATCTACGAACTGTTCATCGCCTGTAAGCAGATACCCTCGCATGCTGGTTTGAGCTTCAGTGATAATTGCCGAACCTTCGTTTAAATTATAAATTACATCCTGGGTATGGTTTACCCAAAAATTACTGCTTAGTAAACTTTTAATACTAATAAAAGAAGCAACAGAACTAATAGTGAGTACAAGTAAGGAAACGAGTGAGCTAATTAGTAAATTTCTTTTAAAATTACCATTCATATATTTCTAAATTATTTTGATTCGTATTTCAAAGGAAGCACAATAATAAAGCTTGCGCCCTTTCCTACTTCACTTTTTGCAGTTATTAATCCGTTGTGTTTTTCTATAATTTTTTTAGCAATTGCCAGTCCAATTCCGGTTCCTTCGTAAGTCTGGCGATCGTTTAGGCTTTGAAAGATAATAAAAATTCTGTCTAAATAAATTTCGTCAAAGCCAATTCCGTTATCTTTTACCATAATTCTGCAAAAACTGCCTTCCGGCGAAGTAGGGCTATCAAAAGATTTCTCCACAATGATTTCAGAAGTGATTTCGATTTCCGGTTTCTGTTGACTTCCCGAAAATTTAAGCGCGTTTCCAATTAGATTTTGAAAAACCTGACGCATCTGACTCGGAATACTGTCTACTGTTGGAAGTTCGTTAGTTTTAATTACTGCATTTTTATTTTCAATTAGATAATCAAAATCTGAAAGTACTTCTTGCAAAACCACATTTAAATCGGTTTTCTCCGGTTTTACCTGAGCCGAAAGTCTGGAATAAGCCAAAAGATCAGTGATTAAAGTCTGCATTCTTTCTGCCGATTTTATCGTTCGATTGACATAATCGACCGCCTTATCATCGGTTTTTAAATACAAGTCTTTTATAATCTTGATGAAAATCTGAATCTTACGAATCGGTTCGTTCAAATCGTGCGAAACCACCCAGGAAAACTGCTGTAGTTCATGATTTCGAAATTCTAATTCTTCGTTTTTCTGAACCAGTTCTTTGGTTCTTTCTGCAATTTTGATTTCGAGATTGTCCTGTGCTTCTTTTCTAATTTTGATTTCTTTAGAAAGCAGGTCTTTCATTATTTTGAGCTCGTTCTGTTGCTCGTAGATTTTAATGAAGGTTTTGACTTTTAAAATCAACAAATCAGAATCGACCGGTTTTGTAATGTATTCTACAGCACCCGTTTCATAACCTTTAAAGATATATTTCTTCTCTGTATTAAGTGCCGAAAGAAATATAACCGGAATATCTTTGGTGCGCTGATTACCAGAAAGGATTTTAACGACTTCAAAACCGTCAAGTCCCGGCATCTGAACGTCCATTATAATCAGGCAATAATCTGTTTTTAGAATTTTCTTTAGAGCTTCTTCACCAGATTCGGCACTATCGACATCGATATTATGCAGTTCTAATGTCTTCTTTAAGGCAATAATATTGGCCCTTATATCGTCTACAATTAATACCATGCCGTGTTGAAGCTAAATCTGTTGTAAGTCAAAACTGTTGAATTTAAATTATTATAAAAATTTTCTTATTTTTTTATGAAATTACAGAAGTAACTCTTAAAAACTATGCGGAAATTCTCAAATGTATAAAAAAATAACCGGGGGCATTTTTATCTAAATCAAAAATAGTTACAAAATTCCCACCTTTAATTGTCTTTTTTAGGTTAAATAATGACTTTGTAAAACATTAAAAAATTCGTGTTATTTTAAAATTTTGCAGAAACAAAAGTATTTTCATACAAAATCATTTATTGAGGTAAACAAAATTTCTTTTAAGGCAAGCCAAATTGATGTTCTGAACTAAATTTAAAATGCATTAAAAGAGAAAGATTATGACGAAGACAAAAACATTCCCCGAACAAAAACAAAATCTCCCTGGCAACGAACATATGATGAAACCGGAACCAGAGATCATTAGAGAAAATTATGCTGGAAGCGGTAAACTACTAGGAAAAACCGCTTTTATAACCGGTGGTGACAGTGGCATTGGGCGAAGTGTTGCCATACATTTTGCCAGAGAAGGTGCTAATATTGCCATTGTTTATTTAAAGGAAGACAAAGATGCCCTTAAAACGAAAGAAATGATAGAAAAAGAAGGCCAGCAATGCCTTTTGATAAGTGGTGATTTAAAAGATGAGAAGTTCTGCAAATCGGCGATTAAAAAATGTCATTCTACTTTTAAGAACATCAATATTATAGTGAACAACGCTGCAGTGCAATTTCCCGAAAAAGAATTGGAAAAGATTACAACCGCCAATCTTCATAAAACTTTTGAAACCAATATTTATCCGTATTTCTATATTACACAAGCCGCACTTCCCCTTTTAAAAGAAGGTGATGTGATTATCAATACGACTTCTGTAACTGCTTTTCGTGGCAGCGAACATCTGGCAGATTATGCTAGTACAAAAGGTGCGATTGTAAGTTTTACCAGATCGCTTTCGGGCATGCTGGCTAAGAGAAAAATAAGAGTTAACGGCGTTGCGCCTGGACCAATCTGGACTCCGCTTATCGTGGCAACTTTTGATAAATTATCTGATTTTGGAAAAGATAATCCGATGGAAAGAGCCGGACAGCCTTCTGAAGTTGCGCCTGCTTATGTATTTCTGGCTTGTGAGGACAGTAGTTATATTACGGGGCAGTTTATTCATATAAATGGTGGTGAATTGGTTGGTGCGTAGTTTTTTTAACCGCAAAGAGCGCAATCCCGATAGCTATCGGGATACGCAAGGGTCGCAGAGTTTTTTTAAGTTTATTATGTTTTAATCTCGCAGAGTCGCAAAGACGCTAAGTTTTTTTTTATTAAAGAAACATAAAAATCTGCTAGAATCCGCCAAATCTGCGTAAGACAAAACTTTCCGTCTCCGCGACTTTGCAAGAACCAAAAAACTCAGCATCTCAGAAACTTAGAAACTTAGAAACTTAGAACCTCAAAAAAATGACCTTTATAGACATCATCGGACTTTTTGCTGGAGCTTGTATTACCATTTCCACAATTCCGCAGATTTTAAAAGTTTGGAAAACCAAAAAAGTAAAAGAGATTTCGCTCAAAATGTTTTCAATACTAACTTTCGGAATTGCGATATGGATTGTCTATGGCATTTTGAAAAGCGACTGGCCAATTATTATCACTAATGGAATTTCACTTTGTTTAAATCTTATTATGGTATATTTTATTCTTCATTATGAAAAAGAATAAGTTTATAAAAAGAAAAAAACAGCCCGTTTGGAGCTGTTTTTTTGAAGTATATGTCAGGCTTTTTAGCTAGCTAATTTCTGGTTGTACGATTTTAATTCCAATTGATATTTTTGTTTGAGTGTTCGCGACTGTAAACTTCTACGGATCATCTGCAACGGCATTATTACAGTCGAAACACTTAAAGTTGAAAGTTTTTTGATTTCGTTTATTTGTTTGGAAGCAAAATTCAAAATCGGATTAAACGTGCTTAAATAGTTGTAACTATGCTGTGCTATTTCCAATTCTAAAACTTCTCTTAATATATTTCTCATCATCAAATAACGAACTGTTCCTTTTTTCGGAATGGTTTTCAATTCCTCAAACTTTTGTTCGATTTTATGATTCTCAGTTCCAATGTAAATGTAATTACCAGACTCATTTGTAAATATCTTTCTGATTTCAGAAACAAAATTGTTCTCTTCATTATTTACCATTGTAGGCATTCCAATTAAAGAAAACTGAATGTGTTTGTGACTATCAAAATACATTACACTATTGATAGACGAAGAATTACTCATGATTCCCGATTGATTTTTATTCAAACCTTTTACATCACCATTCGCACCAAAACTGTGCTGTACATTTCCTTTCTCACAATACACAAAAAACACTGGTGTAAACGGATTAGATTCAATACTTAAGTTAACATCTTCATTAAAAGTAAAATCAAAATTGAGATAAGTCATTTCTTTTTCAAAACGAACACCGGTAATACTTCCTTTTGCCCATCTTGATTTAAAAGTCAACTTATATTCATTGGCAGAAATTATTAATTTACCGCCAAAACTCTCTTTAAAATTATTAAAGACAGCATCAAATCCTCCAGTATTTATGTAAAGTTTTTTCATTATATGGTTTTTGGTTGAACAAGTGAGTTAGTAATTATTTACGTACAAAAACTAACCTTGGTTTTTATCTTAATTTCTATACTTCAAATTTCGTTCATCTTGTCAATCAATTTCTTATACAATTTCGGAGAGATATTTCATTATTTTAAGTTGCTAAGATTTTGAGATACTAAGATGCTAAAATTCCGAGATGCAAAAGAGTTAAAATCTTAAAAAACTTAGTCCCTTAGAATCTTAGCATATTAGAAACTTATAAAAAAAGCAGCTGCCTCAAATAAATTTGAAACAACTGCTCATCAGCAAAATAAAAATATCAATCTATTTTTACCTATTTATGTAAGTTCGTTTATATCGGCATTTTTAGAATAATTGGCTTTCGGAATATCTTTAAAGAATTCTGCTTCCTCTAAATCCGCTGTAGGGCCATAACCTAATAAATGAGTTCCTTTTCTATTGTCTTTCGTTTCGATTACATATAAAATTGACATATCGTCTGGATCACTCATTCCTTCGTAACGGTGATGCGCTACTATAAAAATATCTTCAGGCTTGTAAGCAATTTTAGTCTCTGAATCAATTAAATTGTCATTTTCAAATATATAGTTAACGGTATATCCTTCCTCCTGATACCTTTTTATATAGTCTGTTTCGTGTTTTGAATCTTCTTGTTTCATAGTCTTTATTTAATCTGTTTATCAAATTTCCGTATTGAAACGAGATAAAATTAACTCTAACGATTTTAATCGTAGCTCATTCAAAAATCAAATGAAAATAGATTTTATTTTTTATTAATTTTAACTATGCCTTACTCTGAGTAAGCTTTTTTTATACGACCTTTAGAATTATTACACGACGACAAATACCCTTTTTTAATGAATAATAATTATGATTTTTTGGCAAATGGAGGAGAAATGGGAGAACTTACCCGAGCCAAAGATTGGAGCAAAACACCCGTTGGACCAGTAGAATTTTGGCCTCAGAGTCTTCGTACTACTTTGGGAATTTTATTAAATTCTAAATTTCCAATGTTCTTGTTTTGGGGTTCAGATCATATTTGTTTTTATAATGATGCTTATCGCCCAAGTTTAGGAAACGATGGCAAACATCCTGCAATACTTGGCGAAAAAGGAGCCGATTTCTGGTCTGAAATATGGGATTTTATTCAACCTTTAATCGATCAGGTTTTAACTCAAGGAGAAGCTACCTGGCATGAAGATCAATTGCTTCCTATTTATAGAAACGGCAAAATGGAAGATGTTTATTGGACTTTCAGCTACAGTCCTGTAAACGATGAAGAAGGAAAGACTTCGGGTGTATTAGTCATTTGTAATGAAACTACCGAAAAAGTCCTAATCAATAAAAAACTCAAAGAAAGCAACGAGCGCCATTTAAACAACATTATGCAGGCTCCAAATGCGATGTGCATTTTTAGAGGTTCCGACTATACTATTGAAATTGCCAATAAATTAATGCTCGAAATTTGGGAACGAAAGGAAGAAGAAGTACTCCATAAACCCGTTTTTGATGCTCTGCCTGAAGTTCGTGACCAAGGTCTAGAAGAAATTTTAAAAAATGTTTATACGACTGGAGAAACTTTTACAGCTCAAGAACTCCCTGTGAAATTGTATCGAAAAGGCAATATCCTAACTCATTTTATCAATGTAACTTATGAAGCCTTAAAAGAATCCAACGGTGAAATCTCTGGAATTTTGGCTGTTGCTAATGATGTTACGCTACAGGTCAACGCACGAAATGCAGTTGAAGAAAGCGAAAAAAGGTTTAGAAATACCGTTAAACAGCTTCCGCTTGGAATTGGTATTTTAAAAGGAGAAGAACTTATTTTGGAAATGGCGAATGCGACTTATCTTCATATTATTGACAAGAATGAAAGTGATGTTATCGATAAACCCATTTTTGATTCGGTTCCAGAAGCCAAAGAAACTGTTTTTCCACTATTAAAGACTGTTTTTGAAACGGGCGTTCCTTATTATACTGATGAACTTCCTGTAACATTAAACCGCTATAATACTGAAGAACTGGGTTATTTTAATCTAGTCTTTTATCCGCTGAAAGAAAATGATATTATTACGGGGGTTATCGTCGTAGCTTATGAGGTAACTGAGGAAGTAAAAGGAAGACATCTTTTGACCGAGAGTGAAAAAGCTTTTCGAAATATTGTGATGGAATCTCCAATTGCAATGGCAATCTTTAGAGGAAAAGAACATATTATCGAAATGGCCAATACTACTATGATGTATACCATTTGGCAGAAAGAAGAAAAAGATGTTATTGGAAAACCTTTATTGGAAGTTTTTCCCGAATTGACCAATCAAAAATATCCTGAATTATTAGACGAAGTTATCAGTAATGGAAAAACGATTCGCGAAAACGAATCAATTGCTTATGTTGATATTAAAGGAAAACTAAAAAAATTCTATCTCGATTATGAGTATACGCCTCTATATGAAAAAAACGGTAAATCATCTGGAATTATGGTCACCGTTAATGATGTCACGCCAAAAGTTAAAGCCAGAAAAAAACTGGAAACTGCCGAACAAAGATTGCGATTGGCTGCCGAAATTGGTGAAATTGCTATGTGGGATTTAGACCTCAAAACCAAAAAGCTAATTTATAGCGATAATCTACTGGATCTATTTGGTTTTGAAAAAGACAAAAAGTTGGTTCACCAAGATATTAGAAGTAGAATTCTTCCTGAAGATGAACCTATTATAGAGGAAGCTTTAACAAAGGCTTTTAAAACTAGTATTTACAGATATGAAGCCCGTATTTTAAAATTAGACAATACCATCAGCTGGATAAAAGTGCATGGTAAAGTTTTTTTTGACGAAAATAAAGAACCGGCCAAAATGATTGGAACGGTCATGGATATTACTGTCGAAAAAAACAACCAGCAGGTTTTGGAAAAAAGCGAAAAGAAATTCAGACTTCTTGCTGACTCTATTCCACAGCAAATCTGGACAAGCGATTCAATTGGAAATCTAAATTATTTCAATGAAACTTTTTATAACTTTTGCGGATTTTCGAAAAAAGAAATTGAAAAAAACGGCTGGCTTCAGGTAGTGCATCCTGATGATCGGGAAGAAAATGTAAAACTCTGGATGGAATCTGTAAAAACAGGGCATGATTTTCTTTTTGTACATCGTTTTAAACGGTATGACGGCGAATATCGTTGGCAATTAAGCCGTGCAGTGGCTCAATTAGATGAATCTGGTAAAATTTCGATGTGGGTTGGAACCAGCACTGATATCGAAGACCAAAAAAACTTTACCAACCAGCTGGAAGAACAAATTATTGATCGTACAACTCAACTCGAAATTCAGAATAGAGATTTGGTTAATATGAATATCGAACTTCAGTCTTTTGCTTATATTTCGAGTCATGATTTACAAGAACCTCTACGAAAAATACAAACTTTTGCCAGCCGATTGAACGAATTGGACGATCAGAATATTTCGGCGAATGCTAAAACCTATTTGTCCAAAATTGAAATATCAGCAAAAAAAATGCAGGCTCTTATACAAGATTTATTGACTTACTCACGTGCCAATTCTGCCGATCGGGTTTTTACTACCGTAAACATAAATGATATTGCAGAAGATGTGATTAGCGATTTTTCGGATCGAATTGAAGAAAAGAAAGCCAAAGTCGAATATCATGATTTAGGCGAAGCCACGCTGATTCAATTTCAATTTAGACAGCTATTACATAATTTGGTAGAAAATGCTTTAAAGTTTTCCCGAAATGGTATTCCGCCAAGAGTACAAATCTCGGTTACAGAAATTAACGGCAGTACTCTTCCAAATGCCGAATTTAAAGATAAACTGTATCATCATCTTAAAGTCTCAGATAACGGAATTGGCTTTGATCTAGAATACAAAGACAGAATCTTTGAGGTATTTCAGCGTTTAAATACGGAAAGCGAATTTAAAGGAACCGGAATTGGTCTTGCAATTGTAAAGAAAATCGTTGAAAATCACAAAGGATTTATTACGGTTTCCAGCGAAAAAGACAAAGGATCGACTTTTAATGTCTTTATCCCTGATTTATCGTGAAATTAGAATTTGAAAACAAAATTAGATTGGGTTGGAACAAATTTATCCCACTCGACCTGAATCGCATGCTCTATAGATTTGATAATATCACTCATCAAAATAGGTTTTGTTATGAAGGCATTTGCGCCTAGAGCTCGGCATTTCTCAATAATACTAGGTTCACTTGATGTAGAATAAATTACAACAGGAATATCTTTTTTATATTCTGCACTTCTTAACTCTTCTAAAACGTCAAAACCATTTTTACCAGGCATATTCAAATCCAAAAATACCACATAAGGTGTCGTTGGGGGATTAAAAATAGCATTTAATAGCTTCTCGCCTCCTGAATACGTCTGCAATTTAATTTCTCTAGGGATCGAATCTACTGCGTCAGTAAAAATGCTGATATCATCTTCATCATCGTCAGTATAGAATATAGTGTAATCAGCCATTGTATTTTTTTTTCGAGTGTAAATTTAATCAGTCCAAATATAGGGTATTTTTTCCGGAAAGCCGTAATTTAAACTTAATTCCTACAAAACCTAATAATTGAAATCTCATAATTTATAAGTCTAATTGTATAATTAGAAAGAGGATAAAAATGCCAACTTTGTTTTTATAAAACATCAGACAAACAATTGTTTGTCAAATAAATACAAACTTTAAAACACAATATCATGGGAGATCATAAAGACCTTAGAGACGAATTTGCTGTCGACAAAATTAAAGATCTGGCAGAGCACATCAAAACATGTATGTTTTGTACGTATAACGAATATAGATTGCAATCAAGACCAATGTCTGTACAAAAAATAGATGATTTGGGACAACTTTGGTTCTTATCGGACAGAAATAGCAGTCAGAATGCAGAGATTTCATTAAATCCAACCGTAGAAATTTTCTTTTCTGAACCGCACGATAAATTTCTTACGCTTCACGGAACGGCAAGTATTTCATACGATCGAGAAACAATTAAAGAATTATGGAGTCCGGTGGTAAAAGTCTGGATGCCTGGCGGTGAAGATGATCCGAATTTAAGTGTGATTAAAGTAGTTCCAGAAGATGGATATTACTGGAACAATAAAAATGGAAAAATGGTTGCCATTGCCAAAATGACTGCTGCTTTGGTTACGGGGCAAACGATGGATGATGGAATTGAAGGAACTTTGAAGCTTTAATAGCTGGAGTGGTTTAACCGCAAAGTTCGCAAAGAACAACTACAAGGTTCGCAAAGTTTTATACTCAAAACTTTGCGAACCTTGCTTTTATATAGGACTTCTCAAAAAAAACTTTGCTCCCGATAGCTATCGGGATTGCGTAACTCTTTTGCGTTCTTGGCGGTTAAATTTACTCTAAACATGCATTCGTTTTAACTCTAATGCATTCAAAATACCAGCCTCGCTTGCTGTGTTATTAAAATAAATAAATCCTTTCTTTTTAGAATCAATTGCAGTATGTATATCTGTTAATTCACCAGTAGAATAACTGGAATGAAACATCTTTGGAATTCCGTGAAACCTAATATATAGTAAAGGAAAATCTATAAATATCGTCTTCGGGAGATTGGGATGACTCACACTGCAGAACGTGATATTGTTTTCTTTAAAAGAATTCCAAACTTCAGCATTCCACCAGCTTTCATGACGAAATTCGATTACATTCTGAAAGTTGTAATTCAAAATACCAATTATGCTATGTAATTTTTCTCTGCTAAAAGCATAGCTAGGCGGAAACTGGAATAAAATGGCACCCAATTTTTCTTTCATTCCGTTTTGGCAAATGCTATAAAAATCATGTAAAAGACCTTCACAGTCTTGAAGTTTTTTGATATGTGTAATTTCTTTTGGGACTTTAATTGAAAACAAAAATACTTCCGGCGATTTATTGTACCAATTCTGAAAAATTTTAAGCGTTGGAAACTTATAAAAACTGCCATTAAACTCATAAGTGCTAAAATGCTGGCAGTAAAAATTAAACCATTCTTTTGAGGGTAAACTCTGTGGATAAAATACTTTCTTCCAAAAGCTGTTGTAATAACTAGAGCAACCTATTAAAACTTGATTTTTCATATGTATAATTCTTGACAATTAGTACAGAAAAAACTGCTGCGTTTTCGGTCTCCAGTCTGTTTTTTAAGAATAGGAAGATTGCATCTTAGACAGATACTTTTAGTATAAACTTCCCAATGCTGTTTGAGTTCAAATTTCTTTTTCCAATACAAAAATTCAAAACTATAAGTCGAACATTCGGCAATAATCTGACTGATATCATTTGGCGGAATTTTTCCAATTATAGATTCTGGGTGAATATAACAGCGATACAAAACTTCGTTTTTAATGATATTTCCTACTCCTGCAAAAATGTTTTGATCCAAAATTGCATCACAGATCATTTTATCTGGCATTTCTCCTAAACTGATTTGTGCCTTTTTGGGATCCCAACTTTCATTCATTACATCGACACTCCAATCGTAGTGAGAATTAATATCGCCTTCTAAGAGTTTAACGGAACAGGTGTAAAAATTGAGTTCTCCATTTTCAAAAACTAGACTTAAACGTGGCGTAGATTCTTTACGTTCGTTAACTCTATAAGTGCCAAACATCAGCATGTGAATTTTAACAGTAAAAGAATCAAAACAAATTAAAAAATGTTTACCCCAGGTTTTAAAGGCATTAATAGTTTTATCTTTTAGTCGGGAGACATCAATACTTGCATCTCCAGAAACAGAAACGACTTTCTTTCCAGTAAATTGATGTACATCTTCTTTTAAAATCACTATTGAAGGACCTTCAGGCATATAATTCTTTTTAGGTTTGTAGAAAAAAGTGCAGTCCGAAAACTGCACTTATAAGTATATTTAATTTTTTATTCAATTTCTGCAGCTTCAAGGTTTACTGCATTTACTGCGACTTCAGTCAAAATTTTATCTGCACCTTTTTCTTCATCGAGTGTCTGTTCTAAAAGTGTTGCTGCTTCCGGCAGTCCAAGAGTTTCTGCAAATTGTCTTAAAGTACCATAAGTTGCAATTTCATAATGCTCAATTTTCTGACTCGCAGCAATAATAGCCGCATCACGTACCACGCCAATTTCGGTTTCTTCCAGCATTCCTTTAGCTTCTTCAATAAGACCTTCCATAGCATCGCATTTTTTGGCTGTTGCTTTTTTACCAATAATTTTAAATACTTCCTCTAGACGATTAATCTGTTCTTCGGTTTCGGTTAAATGATTGTCAATTGCATCTTTCAATTCTACTGAAGAAGCATTTTTAACCATTGTTGGCAATGCTTTGGTCAAAGCTTTTTCTGCCCAATAAATATCTTTTAAACCGTCTTCAAATAATTCTGTAAGTCCCGAAGCTGCATTCGATTTTGGTTTTGTAACTCCTCTAGGCGTTGTTTCCTTTGCAGTGGCTTTTTTACTATTCGTAGTTTTCTCTGTAGTTTTCATGGTAATAATTTTTATGATTAATAAGATGATAAAATTACTGTCTGGAAAATCAGACTGGTTATATTATTTTACCTTTAAATTTCATTCTAAACATCTGTTAATTATACAATTAACCAAGACAATCGTATAAGGGTTCCTAAATTATTCAGTATTAAATTTGAACATATAAATTACTAAAATTGAATATCATGGATACTACAGATAAAAGAAACAGCACCTTTCCTAAAGATCCAGGAAATCCAAATACTACAGACAGAAACACTGTAATGAATGAGGAACTTTATGACTTAAATACGGAAAGAACCCAAAGTAGTAATGCTGAAGATGCAGAGCGAGGATATACGGTTCGAGACGGCCATAATCCGAATAAACCAAATCCTGATGAAAAACTTAATGGTTATGATGATGATGATTTGGATGATTTAAATGACGATTTTCATAATGACAGAGATTTAGAAGATACCGATGACGATGTCTATGAAGTGGTTTTGGAAGAAGGAGAAGAATTTGACGATGAGTTTGATGACGAAGAGGAATACATTGAAGAGGATTTAGATGATGAAGTTGAAAACGACGAATTTGACAATCCTGCTGATACATTCGAAAATGACTTCAATGAAACCGAAGATGTTTTAGAAGATATCGACGATGATGATGACTACGAAAACAACAATTATGTCGAAGACGATGTCCAGCGTCAAAAGAAAAGAAATAAATTTACAAAAGAAGACCAAAGAAGGTTTTATTAATTGAAACCAAAAAAGCCGTTAAGTTCAATTCTTAACGGCTTTTTATTGAGTTTAAAATTCAATTAATCACCAATAATTTTTAATACTGGGATATCGTCCATTCGCGACAGGCGTTCTGCCAGACCTGCTCTCGCTTCATCAAGTTCCTGTTCTGCTTTGCCTAATTCTATATACCATTGTTCCTTTCCTTTTGGAGAAGTCTCCAACTTTCGGATAATCTCATAGATTTCGCCCTCAGCTTCCATCACTTTTAATCTTTTATAATAAGTCAAACTTTCGGTCATGTGGGCAAGTGCAATCATCGCTGTTAAAAAAGGATGATTATTGGTCACATTCACATCTTTTACTTTGCCGTGTTCCAATTCTACTTTTAATGCAAAAGCAAATTCTTCCATATTAAAAGCTTCGTGTTTGCTTTTCGGATCTAAATAGGCTTTAATCGCATGTACATTATTCATCGTCGAAAGATCAACATCTGTCTTTTTACTATTTAAATCTTTAAAAACTACGTTTGCAATTGCTCTGGCTTCGGCAATTGTAGGATCGTTTTTAGGATTATCAAAGTCGCGAACCGACCAATCCCAATTTTTAGGATGAACAGGTTTAATGTATTTTTCACAAAAATCTGTTACATCATTTTTTAGGCTTACCATCTCATCATCCCTTTTAATATAAACATCCTGATAAGCACCGCTTTTTGTTCCCATGATTGATATTTTTTTCTTTATTGAAACCACAAACGACACATTATCGAAATAAATGTGTCGTTGTAGTTTGTTCTTTATTTTACTGATATTCTTCTTAGACTTTCGATCTTCCTGAGATTAAAGAAATAATAAATAATACTAAAAATATGAAGAATAAAATTTTAGCAATACTAGCAGCTCCAGCGGCAATTCCGCCAAAACCAAATATTCCCGCCACTATGGCTAGAATAATAAAAATGACTGTCCAACGTAACATAATAATAGTTTTTTAGTTAATACTGATTTTGTTTGTATTTCAAATTCAAAGCTTTTAAAGAGATGCAGTAACTCTATTTTTTTATTGACACGGTGATTCTAAATCGATTTGATAATTCTGGATCAATTCAGAAAAAGCGGTTTCTGTTTTAGTAAAATATTTTTTTGTGCTTCGGCTTTTTTTCGCTTTATCAAAATACTTCTGAATAGTTCCGTCTTCGTATGTTGATATTAAAAGCGGATGAACGTAATAATCTTTACATACTTTTCTTGTGTTTCCTAGTGCTTCAGCGGTTAAATCAAAGGCTGTCAAAATGTTTTGTTTGATTTCTTTTTCATCGGACGTAATACCCATTTCCATCAAACTTTCAAAAAAAATAATTGATGCCGCCCATGTTCTAAAATCCTTTGCACTAAAATATTCACCTGAAATGTTGTGCAGGTATTCATTTACCATATGACTGTCCAACACTTTCTTTTCTCCGTTTTTATCATAATATTTAAAAACTTCCCAACCTGGAATTTCTTCACAACGACTGACTAATTTTATCAATTGCTTGTTTCTTGTTGTAATGGTATGAAGTTTTCCTTTTTTGCCAATAAACTCAAACCGAAGCGAATTTTTATTTATATTGATATGACGCTTTCTTAAAGTAGAAAGTCCATACGATTTGTTGTCTTTGGCGTATTTTTCGTTTCCAATTCTAATATGCGTTTCTTCCATTAATCGAATCACCAAAGCCGTAACTTTCTCTTTAGACCATTCTTTCTTTCCTAAATCAATATCAACTTGCTTTCTAATTGACGGAAGTTTAGCTCCAAATTCGGCTATTTTGTAAAACTTAGTCTGGTTTCGAATCAGGTTCCATTTTGGATGATAACGATATTGTTTTCTTTTTTTGTCGTCTACGCCAACCGCCTGTAAGTGTCCATTTGTGCAATCTGCTATTCTTACATTTTCCCATGCAGGTGGTAAAACCAAACTATTTATTCGTTTTAATTCTGATTTTGATTTTACATTTCTCCCATTTTTTTTATAGACGAAATCCTCACCTTCACGACAGCGTACAATGGTCAGCTGATTATCATTTACATACTCCAAATCCAGTTTTTCGATCACGAGATGTGGCGCTTTTATCAGCTGATTCATTAATAATTCTTTTCTGGCTGCGTTCATGGTATTTATATTTTTATCACATCGATAAAATGAATTGAATTTTAATTATTTCTAAGAGACTCAATAAGTCCTTTTTTGTTCATGTACGATCTTCCTTTGATTCCGACTCTTGATGCTTGCTTCTGAAGCTCTTCTTTTGTCCATTCCTCATAAGGTTTCGCTTTTCCACCCTTTACTCCTGCATCGGGAGTGTTGGCAATACGAGCTGATTTTTCTTTGCTATATCCCTTTTTAACAAGTGCTCTATATTGCTCTTCGTTTTTAATTCTTGGATCTGGCATGACTTTAAATTTTAATGGTTTGTATTTTTAAAATCTTATAATACAAAGTTCCCCCATAAGCGAAAGAATTTCGTTACAGAATTTTTGTTGGAAATTTCATATTTGTGGGATGGGAATTGTGAAAGGCTGGATATAAAAAAATCCCACTCATTGTAATGGCGGGATTCTTTTTGTAAAAGCTATAAAAATCAAATTATGATATTATTCCAGTTTGCTTCTAATAGCTGACATAATCTCTTTATAATTGGAAAAATTATCAGGTGAAATTATCATGGTACTATTGTCATCTAATTCCAAAATAGTCAAAGTATAACCATCTGTAAGATGACCTGATTTAGTTTGCATCCTTATTTTTTTATTTTTCAAACCAATAATAGATGTGAAAGGGATTTTTTCTTTACGTCCAGATATGAAAAATATTTTTTCAATTTCCTGATTTGTAACGATTAGTTTGAAAACATTAATTAAATCCAATGCTGCAAAAAAGAACAAGACCAAAAACACAGACGATATAATAAAAACAGGGTTTTTACTAAGTTGCGAATATTGTGAAATACTATTTAAGCATAGATATAATGTAAAAATAAAAAGTAAAAAACCGATTCCAATTCTTACCCAAAATAGTTTTCTAAATTTCGATCTAATTTCCATAAATACCTTATAACTAACTCCAAATCATATCAATTACAACTCTATTTCCATTAATCTTGACTCTTCCGCCATAAGCCCCTTTTTTAGGATGAATTTCATAAATAATTGTTCCGTCTTTTACTTTTATTTTACTGTTTTTAAATCCTTTACTTTCCTGCATCCATTTTTTTATCTGTGAATCAGAACAAGTAAATTCAATTATAAACTGTCTGGTAAACATACTTCCTCTCTTTTCCAAATGTGTAATATCGGCATCTTTGGGAAGTTTTTGCAACTCTCCCCAACTTAAAGTCGCTTCGATAGCTTCTTCTCTATACCAAGGCATAACAAATGGAGAGAAAAAATTAATATAAAAGCAAAAAACTCCAAAAAAGAAAATTCCGAAAAAAATCTTAGCACTCTTCGTCATAAATTAATCACATTTAACTTTTTTTAATTTACCCAGTTTTGTATCTAACTTGAAACAATTTCTTTTTAGAAGCACCATTTTATTGTTGACTACTTTATACTCAGCTTCAGTAACACTAGTTCCTGCACAACATTGGTTATGTTCGTAGATTTTTTTATTTTTACTATCAAACTCTAATGAAGAACCGCTGAAACTACTTTCAAAATATTTTCCTGTTTTGGGATTGTACAAAAAATACAAACTCGAAGTATTTGGGCCAGCGGAGCCTCCTTCATAAACAGAAAAATCTTCAATTCCATCAAAATTGTAATCATCAATACTAATGTTTCCTATTCCTAAAAGCTGGCATTCTACATCGAATTTCTGAATTAGCTTATCTGTTTTCTTTTCATAAATCTTCACTCCTTTCACTTTCGGTTCGTAATCCTCTTTTTGTTTAGAAAGTACTAATTTAAAATACTTATCCTTAAAAGAAACCCGCTGCAGAATTTCCCTTTCTTTCTCTTCCATATCATATGCCAGCTCGACATCAAAATCCTTAATCAGTCTTATTGTAAGTTCTTTACCTGAATTTAAATCTTTCCAAATTCCATTTAACTGACTACTTTTTGCATTATAATTTTGAAATGTCAGACTAGCAGTAGCTTTATCGTTTTTGTCTTTTTCTGTAAAAACCAAAGTTTTGCCCTTTAGTTTAGCATCTAAAGCAATTGGAGTATCAAAATTAGTGTAGGCGTAAATTCCAGAGCCTACTCCATCTGAATAAACATAGGTGACAAACTCTATTGGATATTTATCAATAAATCCAGAATAGGATATTTGAGCTGAAAGCAAAGTTGTTGTTAGAAGAAATAGTAAAGTAATTTTTTGTTTCATGAAGCTTTATATATAACCACAATAATAGTATTTTAACCTAATAAACTATAAAAGTAAACCTCTTTATTCAATGCCTGAATTTTCATTACGTCAAATAATTTAAAATATAAATTTGTTACAGCAGGACTAATAACAAATTTCCCTTTCAGAATATTTATGCTATTTCTAAGCAAAGAACCTATTTCAACATCATTAAATTCTATTTCGCATTTTTGTGCATTTTCAAGTATTCTTTTTTCTAATTCAATTATATCTAAATTTTCAATTTCATCTACATTTTCTAATGCTAATTGATAAAACTTATTAGTTGAAATAGCTACACTTTTGTCCTGTTTTTCTATGAATCTCATGAGATAAATTAAAGTTTCGAAATACAATTGTTTATTTTTTACATCCGAAACATAATTAGTATATTCTGTATAAGTATTACTTTCCATTCTAATTTTATTGCCTATAAAATCTTCTCTGTAATTAAGCGTCTTTTTTACCCCAAACTCTTCGTTTCTAATATCTACTTTAATATTTTGAGGTTCATTGTTTTCTGGTTTGTAATTTAACAACTCTTGATTTGTTGTTGGCTCTATTTGCTCAAATTGCTCATCCTCTTCTTCTTGATTTATAGTGCCTTTGATACCCGCATAAAGCGTTTTAATTCCAATTACAAATAGAAAAGCAGACAATAAATATTTCCCAAACAGCTCACAAGCCACTGACATAGCGCTATTATCATTGGTCATTAATTTACCAAACAATCTATAGGAATACACTCCTAATCCAGTAATAAAAATTCCTAATAAAATTTGTTTGCCTTGACTCTCTTTTTCATTTCCCATAATGCTGATTTGTATTGGTTTAGTTACTTTTAGTTTTACTCTATTTTGGTTACAAGCAAAGATTATTATTTATAATGTATTTTCTTTACGTGAAACCGTATGCTAGCTATTTTTAATTCAAATCATATAACGATCTCAAAAAATCTTGTAAGACATTCCTCAAATTTATAGAATAATTTTACACCATAACATTTAAACCATACAATCATGAAAAAGTTATTATTAGCCGGAAAAGCAATTTTAGGAGCAGGATTAATTATTTTATTTCTTCAATCTTGTAAAAACGAAACCAAACAAGAAGATCCAAAAGAAGTGGCAGAAGATGCAAACGAGGCTAAATTTGATTCAATTGACAGCAAAGAAGATGATTCTGAATTTTTAGTAGATCAGGCAGAAATTAATTTAGCTGAAATCGAAATAGGAAAACTGGCACAAAGTAAAAGTACCAATCCAGAAGTGAAAAAATTTGGTAAAATGCTTGTTGATGAGCATACTAAATCAGCTTCAGAGGTAAGCGCTTTAGCAAAAGCAAAAAACTTTACTTTACCAACTTCTCTAACAGAAGAAGGTCAGGAAGAATATAAAAAGCTAAACGAAAAATCAGGTGTAGATTTTGATAAAAAATTTGCAGATATGATGATCGATGGTCACGAAAAAGCAATTAATAAACTTCAAGATGCCTCAAAAAATGCGGTAGACGAAGATGTTAAAACGTGGGCATCTAACAGTATTGCGGGTTTAACAGCACATTTAGAACATGCTAAATTGCTAAAGCAAAACCTAGACAAAAAGTAAAATAAATTTAATTGGTTATTATTTATTTGAACAGCAAAGATTCTGAGTAGATTTTTTTCACAATTTAGTTCTAAACCCCTCAGATCTTTGTTAAAAAACCCCTTAAGAGTTGAATTGCTTAAGGGGTTTGTTTTTTAGATGCAAAGGTGCTAAGTTTTTCTTAGAGACTTAGCAGCTAAGATTTTCAGAAATTTAGATCTTTAATTCTCCTCCGATCATTTTTCCTTTAAAGAATACGCCTTCTCTTTTTGGAAGTCGGGCAACCGCTTCAGCAGAACAGCTTGCTTTTACCAAAATAAAATCGGCATCGTTTCCTTCTATTGGCCAGGTACGTGTTCCTGCATCATTAAGCGGTAAAATTTCATCTTTTGTGGCAATATGTAAGGCACGGCTTAAACCAAACTCATCTGTCCATCCATAAAGCTGTGCGCATAATTTTGCTTTTTCTAGCATATCGCAGGTTCCAAATGGCTGCCAGTGATCGACAATACTGTCTGTTCCTGTCATAAGCTTTACACCATATTTTTTCAGGGTCGGAATAGGCATAATGGTTCTTCCCATCGGAATGGTTGAAATTACGCTAATTCCTAAATTCCCCATCTGTTCGGCAATTTTCTCCATATCTTTTGGTTCCATTCGGGCCAATGCAAAACCGTGGCTGATATAAGTTTTTCCTTGTAGTTCCTTATTTTCTTCTGTCTTTTTTATAATGTATTCAATTGCTGCTTTACCAGATGGCGGCGATTCATGCAAATGGATATCAATCCCTTTTTTATTATCCAGTGCAATCTGAAACATCGTATCCAGTGACTTTTCCATATTCCCATCAACACTTGTTGGATCGAGCCCTCCAATAAAATCAACTCCCATTTTGGCTGCTTCTCGTAATAAAGGTTCTGACTGAGAATATAAAATTCCATGCTGCGGAAAAGCAACAATTTCCCATCCAAAACTATCTTTGTTATTTTCTAATGCGGCTAAAAGATGTTCCAAACTTTTCAATCCGCTAACTGGATCGATATTACACTGGCATCTCGCAAAATAACTGCCTTTACTCTTCATCAATTGAATGGCTTCTTCTGCTTTACGCTGCGAATCGGTTAATAATTGTGGAATGATTTTTTGCTCCAGCGTAATCATGTCTTTTACCGTATAGCCTTTTCTAGGTGCTGCATTCCAAGTCCCTCCATAATACGTTTTATCAATATGAATGTGCATATCTCTCAAACCTGGGAGCATCAAAAGTCCTTTTGCATCAATAGTTTTTAGCTTTAAAGTTGCCTTACCCGAAGTTATATTTTTGATTTTTCCATTGGCAATATGCAGACTGTATAGAGACGTTTTTGTTGCCACAACTTCATTTTTTTCGTTGTATTCAAAACCGTCCTCCAATCGTACATTGCTTAAAATGTATTCTCCTGAAGTTTTGTTATCTTCCGTAAAAGGCAAAACTTTCGAAGCTGCATTTGCTCCAATTCCAGAAAACAATGCTGCGCCAGTTGCAGCTGCGCCTAATCCTAAAAATTTCTTTCTGCTTATCAGATTTTCTTCCATAACTAAATTTTACATTTTCAATACTGCTTCAAATTTATATTGAAGATCATGTCTTGCAAAAATCGTTTACAAACCGAAAATAGAACGGTAATATTACGGATAAGGATGGTAAAATTTATAACTTTCTTTAAAATCGCCTGGTGTTTTTCCAGTGTACTTTTTAAAAACTTTACTAAAATAGGTATTGTCATTGAAGCCCAGCTGATAAGCAATTTCCTTTATCGATAAGTCGGTACTAGTTAGAAGTCTTTTGGCTTCAAGTATCGTTCTATATTTTATTACATCTCCTGCTGGTGTTTTTAAGTATCTCTGCGAAAGCATATTGAGATAATTTGGCGTTATGTTCAACTTTTCTGCATAAAAATTCACAGAAGACTCTTTGTTAAAATAAAGATCGATTAAGGCGTTAAAGTTTTTAATTATTTTTTCTGGCTTAGAAGACGAATCATGCTCTGGAAATTCAAGCAAATATTCCTTCTGAAGTAGTTTCAGTAATAAATGCAAACGAAGCAAAGTAATTTCTTTTGTAATCAAATCATTTTCAGAAACCGTTTTTTCTATTTCATGAAGATGATTTTCAAATTCTTGAAATTTACTTTGGTTTAACGAAAGACAACATGGAACACTTTGTTCAAAAAAAGAAAATTGCATTAGATTCGAGAAAACCGTAATTATTTCAGGTGAAAGCATGAGTTGAAAACCAACCGTATCGACATTTAGAAGCCAATTATGAACTTGTCCAGGGCGAACAAAATAAACTTGATGATTTGCAACTTCATATTGAGTAAAATCTACATTATGAATTCCAGATCCTTTTTCGACAAAGAAAACCAAATAAAAATCATGCTTATGAGGTTGTTCAAATGTATTTCGTCCCTTTACACTATGACGAAATAAAGTGATACCCAAAGTTTCTTCTCCAAGTATATTTCCAACAGATAATATAGGAATCGATTCTTTATTCAAAAAACTTTACTTTTGATTTTTAAAAAAGATGCTGCGTTACTAAGATGCTAAGATACTAAGTTTTACTCAGAAACTTAGTATCTCGAAGCCTAGAACCTTAGTAACTCAGCATCTCAGAATCTTATCTCCCCACTGTATTTTGCAAATGCTGTGGGTATCTCGAGCCTTCGATTGTAATTTTTGAAGCTGCTTCTGTTAATTCTGCAACATCTTTTGCTGAAAGCTCTATAGTAGCTGCACCAAGGTTTTCTTCTAATCTATGCAATTTAGTTGTTCCTGGAATTGGTGCAATCCAAGGTTTTTGAGCTAAAATCCAAGCAAGGGCAATTTGTGCATTTGTTACTCCTTTTTCAAAAGCTATTTTGGTAATTAAGTCAACAATAGTTTGATTTGCCTTTCTGGCTTCAGGAGCAAAACGAGGCAGTGTATTTCTAAAATCTGAACTGTCAAATTCCGTATTTTCATCAATTTTTGCAGTTAAAAAACCTCTTCCTAATGGACTGAAAGGCACAAATCCAATTCCAAGCTCTTCTAAGGTTGGGAAAATTTCTTCTTCCGGTGTTCTCCACCAAAGCGAATATTCGCTCTGTAAGGCTGTAACAGACTGGACAGCGTGCGCGCGACGAATACTTTCAGCTCCAGCTTCCGAAAGTCCAAAATGTTTCACTTTTCCTTCCTGAATTAAATCTTTTATAGTTCCTGCAACCTCTTCGATTGGAACATTTGGATCTACACGATGCTGATAATACAAATCAATTACATCAGTGTTCAATCTTTTTAATGAACCTTCTATACTTTTTCTAATCCATTCTGGACGGCTGTCTAACCCTTTTTTAGAATCTCCTTCCAAAAAACCGAATTTAGTTGCAATTACAATTTTATCGCGAAAAGGAGCTAAAGCTTCTCCAAGCAATTCTTCATTAAGAAATGGTCCATAACATTCGGCAGTATCAAAAAAAGTAATTCCTTTTTCATAAGCAGAACGCAAAAGACTGATCATCTCTTTTTTGTCATGAGCAGGACCATATCCAAAACTCATTCCCATACAGCCCAGTCCCAAAGCAGAGACTTCCAAGCCACTATTTCCTAGTTTACGTGTTTGCATTTTTTCTTTTTTAGTTACAAAGATTCAAAGGGACAGAGAGACAAAGGTTTCTTAGCAAAAACCTCTGCAAGTTTAAATCCCTGTCACTTTAAACCTAGTTTTAAATTCTTTTGAATTAGTTTGACAAAAGCTCAAAGATTTCTTAAAGAAAAACCTCTGAACCTTTGTTACTTTGTCACTTTGAACCTATTTCAAAGACTCCATATCAATTACAAAACGGTATTTGACATCACCTTTTAATAATCTTTCATAGGCGTCGTTTACATCATTAACACCAATTACTTCAACATCTGAAGTAATGTTGTGTTCTGCACAGAAATCAAGCATTTCCTGAGTTTCTTTAATTCCTCCAATTAGCGAGCCCGAGAAACTTCTTCTTCCTAAAATCAAACTGAAAGAGGTTACAGGAAGCGGATCCATTGGTGCACCAACCAAAGTAAGCGTACCGTCAACTTTTAGTAAATTTAAATAAGAATCGATATTGTGTTCCGCAGAAACGCAGTCTAAAATAAAGTTTAAACTTCTGGCATGTTGTGCCATTTGCGTTTCGTCTGTAGACAATACAACCTCATCTGCTCCAAGACGTTTTGCATCATCAGTTTTAGATAATGAAGTTGTAAAAACCACTACATGAGCTCCCATAGCTTTTGCTATTTTGATTCCCATGTGTCCAAGACCTCCAATTCCAACGATTCCTACTTTTTGACCAGGGCCAACTTTCCAGTGTTTTAATGGCGAATAAGTGGTGATTCCGGCACATAATAATGGCGCTACAGCAGCAAGATTTAATTTATCTGAAATGTGCAGAACGAAGCTTTCATCAACCGTAATACTTTGAGAATAACCTCCGTAAGTTTGTCCTCCTAAATGTTTATCCGGAGAATTGAATGTCTGAATATTTCCTTCATCGCAGAACTGTTCCTGATCATTTTTACAATGTTCGCATTCTCTGCAAGAATCTACCATACAACCTACTCCTGCCAGATCGCCAACTTTGAAACCTTTTACATGTTCTCCTACTTTTGTAATACGACCCACAATTTCGTGTCCGGGAACGATTGGATAAATTGTTCCATGCCATTCGTTTCTAGCTGTATGTAAGTCTGAGTGACAGATTCCGCAGTATAAAATTTCGATTTCAACATCATGTGCCTGTACTGCTCTTCTTTTAATATCTAAGGTTTGTAATGGTGCTTCGGCTGCTTCTGTACCAAAGGCTTTAATGCTTTTTGTTTCCATTTTTTTTATAATTTGTTTAGTTTTTTGTTTCAAGTTTCAAGTTTCAGGTTTCAGGTTTCAGGTTTCAGGTTTAACCGCAATCCCGATAGCTATCGGGAGCAAAAGTTTACGCAAAGCACGCAAGAAAATAAAACTCTGCGACTTCGCGACTTTGCGAGATTTATGCATCAAGCAAAAAAACTTAGAATCTCAGTATCTTAGTCCCGATAGCTATAGGGATAGCAACTTTACTAGAAACTACTTAAGAGAAAATACTCTCCATCAGTTACAGCTTCCATCCAGACACCGTGTCCTTTATCCACTTCTGTAATAATAGCTACATAAGAGAATTTATCAAACGGAGTGGCACCGTACCAGTGCTCTACACCTGGTAAAATAGTTACAACTTCATCTTTTTTAAGCATTCTCACTGCACTTCCTCTCTCTTGGTAATAACCACTTCCTTCTTTCGTAATCAGCATATGCAAGCCTGCATTACTATGCCAATTACTTCTTGCACAAGGCTCGAAAGTCACTTCCTTTACAACAGTGTTTTCTGGGTGAATATCACTGGTTTGTTTTTTATAGGAAACGTCACCCGTCATATAGGTGTTCGGGACTTTTCCTTCTTCGATAACGGCTGAATAATTTGTTGACATAAATTTACTTATTTTTTGAGTTTGATTTTATTTTAAACTATATATTATTCATTACCAAAACGTTAAGAATAACCCGTTATTCTTTTTTGTATAATGTATAAATTCACTGTTTGGTTAATTTCCCTTCCAGCTGGTGTAAAATATTCTAAAAGCTGAATCTCGCTTTAGAAAATAGAGTTGTTAATTCATTTCAGAGTTTTTCATAATTTTTTTCGGTTTTAGGAATTATCAGAATCGGGAAACTAAATTGGAGAAAGCTAGAAGACGCTTTATGAAGTAGTTATTTAGTCCGTTAAAAGCTGATAAATGATTAATACTGTAATTTCAGAGGCAAAATTAGGCTAACAATGCTTCTGAAAAATAACAATATTCAAACAAAAAATTATGAAATTGAAACAATTTACATACGAAGTGATTTTGGAACCGTTCCTGTAAGCCTTTTAAAATAATTATTAAAATAACTCGGATATTCAAATCCTAGAGAATAACCAATGTCAGAAATACTCCAATCGGTATGCTGTAATAATGCTTTGGCTTCGTTAATAATTCGGTCTGTAATGTGAGCCGTTGTTGGTCTTCCGGTAATTTCTTTTACAGAACGGTTCAAATGATTGACATGAACCGCTAGACTTTGCGCATAATCCTGCGGTGTCTTTAATGTTAATGGCTCATTTTTGGTTTCTATCGGAAATTGTCTTTCTAACAATTCTAGGAATAGAGATGTAATCCTAGAAGAGGCATTTTTATGTTTGAAGAAATTCTCCGAAGGCTGCATCTTCATTGATTCATGAATAATCAAGTTGACATAACTGCGCATCAAATCGTCTTTAAAAACATAATCGGTTTCATATTCCTGAATCATTTTCTGGAATAATGAATCTATAAAAACCTTTTGTTCAGCATTTAAAGAAAAAATTGGCGTACCTCCTATTTTAAATAAAGGTGATTCCTGCAAAGTTTCAGAACGGTCTTTTGCTTTCAGAAATTCTTCTGTAAAGACACAGGCATAACCTTCATAATTCTCTGAAAGCGTTTCCCAAGAATAAGGAATAATCGGATTACCAAAAAACAAAATGCTTCCGTCGGTCTCGATACCACGGTCAGCGTATTGTATAAGGCTTTTACTAGTGTTGATACAGATTTTATAAAAGTCTCTTCGACTGTAAACTGGAACTTTACTAAAATCCCCATTTATAGGATACACTTTAAATCCCTTCATTTTTAAATCTGAAGTAAAATCGCAATTCTGAGTTTCTGTCTGATTATTCATTTTGCAAAGTTATGAAAATCAAACAATATTATTTTGGTTTATTTTTGTTTCAGGTTTTAAGTTTCAGGTTTAACCGCAAGGAGCGCTAAGATTTACGCAAAGCACGCAAAAAAAGAACAATAGAATCTCGCAAAGTCGCTAAGACGCAGAGTTTTCCAATTTCTTTGCGTCTTAGCGACTTTGCGAGATCATTTTCTTCTATAAAAAAAACTTGCGAACCTTGCGTAAATCTTAGCGCTCCTTGCGGTTAAAAATTAATTCTTCAAGCTTCCGGTTCTTAATCCTTTCGCGGAAGCGGATAAAATAACTTCTTTGGCATTATCTTCTTTTTGGATAATGATTTGTGCATAACCGTTAAAAAGTTTTCTTTTCCAAGATTCTGCTGGTGTTATGACCTGAATAATTCCCGGATCAGTATTCATTACATCCCAGTCTTTTACTTTTTGCAAAGGTGTTACTGCGATATAAATAGTATTTTTTCCTTCTTTTAAAATCGCTGTATTAAAAGTATATTTTTGAGCATCTTCTTTACTTGGTTCAACTTTATTTCCGTTTACAAAAACAACTGTTTCTACTCCTATTTTTTTGTAGAAGAAATTCACTGCATTTTTAGCCGAATTGCTTTTCAATTCAAATTCTCCTTTATAAATATAACTCGGTGCTTGTTTTTTATAATCACGGTCTTTAAAAGCAGTTATCCAATCTTTTTCTGGATAATTTGATAATTGCTGAGGCAAAACAGCAGTTGTTCCTTTTTGTTCCTGAAAGTTAGTTATAGCAACCAAAGCTAGGTCATCTATAAACTGATCGTTTTCTAATGAAGTTGGATCGCCATTTCCTACGCCTAAAATTTTACCGCCTTTTATTGAAAATTCAATTTCATCATTTGCTGTGGGAACAGGCAAGCCATTTTTATCTGTAACTTCAACCGTAACTACAGAAACATTTCCTTTTGCAACATTTTCTTTATCTAATGACAACTTGATATTTTCGGCCTTTCCTGTAGTTTTCTGAATTTCAGTCAGTACTTTTTTACCATTTTTATACCCTACTGCTTCCAAAGTTCCCGGTGTGTAATTTACTTTCCATTCTAAATGTCCATTTTGCTCCATTTTCTTTTTGCCTAAGCTTTTCTTGTTTAGAAAAAGTTCTACTTCATCGCAATTTGAATAAGCCCAGACATCAATTGCTGCGCCTTCCATTCCACTCCAGTTCCAATGCGGTAATAGGTGTAAAACAGGTTCCTTTCCCCACCAAGATTTCAGATAGAAAACATTGTCTTTCGGAAAGCCACAGACATCCATCATTCCGAAATAGGAAGTTACTGATGGCCAGCCGTAAGGTGTTGGTTCTCCTCGATAATCAAAACCTGTCCAGATAAACATCCCTGCTAAATATGGTCTTTCCGCATAAAATTTCCAGCCTTCTTCTATACTATAAAAAGTCGGTCTTGGCTTTTTGTCATAGGCACTTTGGTAATGTTTAGTATCATCTGTAAAATAAATTCCTCGGGTTGCAAACGTAGAACCTTCCTCCGTTCCCAGTCCGGGCTGATTTTTAAACTGATTTCTATGTGCATCAATATCTCCGTTTCCAAGATAATTATAACCCATAATTTCAACTACAGACGAAATCCCACTTTTAAATCCACTGCTAATTCCAACTGTTACTGGTCTTGTCGGATCGATACTTTTGGCAAAATTCTGCATTACATTAGTGACTCTTTCACCTACAATACCTCCTTCAATATTCCATTCTTCATTTCCAACCGACCAGCAGAAAATACTGGGATGATTTCGGTCACGTTCCATCATTCGCTGTAAATCATTTAAATGATAATCGTTAATTCCCATTAAACGAGTTTCATCAATCACCAGCATTCCTAATTCATCACAAGCTTTTAATAGCTCAGGAGTCGGCGGATGATGCGAACAACGATACGCATTTGAACCCATTTCTTTGAGCTTTTTAATTCTATAATACTGAATTTCATCTGGCAACGCCGTACCAATTCCTGCATGATCCTGATGATTGTTGGTTCCTTTTAATTTGAGAGATTTTCCATTAATAAAAAAACCATTTTCAGGATCAAATGCAATAGTTCTAATTCCAAAAGTAGTTTCATAACTATCAATTAGTTTTTCATTTTGCTTGATTTGAGTTACTAAACGATATAAATTCGGCGAATCAATATCCCATAATTTAGGATTCTCAACATAGAATTTTGAATGATGTGTAATTGTTTTATAAAACTCCGGCGCTAAAAGACTTTCTGAAAAAGCTGCAATCTGTTTCTTTTCATTATCAAAAATAGTCTGAACAATTTCAATCGAACCTTTATAATTTCCTTTATTTTCTATTGAAACAGCTACAATAACATCAGCATCGTTATTTTTAAACTCTGAAGTCACATAAGTTCCATTTGCCTTAATATGAACTGGATTTGTTTTCTGTAAATACACATGTCTGTAAATCCCTGCTCCTTCATAAAACCAGCCTTCTTCCATAGATGCATCGGCGCGCACAACAATAGTGTTTTCTCCACCATAATTCACATAAGCCGTTACATCGTATTCAAAACCGTTGTAACCACTTTGTTCTGTTCCAAGATAAAATCCGTTAAAAAATACTTTCGAATTTCTAAAAACACCGTCAAATTTGATGGATATAATTTTACCCAAATCACTTTCTGGAATAGTGATTTTCTTTCTGTACCAGCCAATGCTTTTTTCAGGATAATTTTTACCTGCTGCTTTAAATCCGTGGCTGAAACTGCCGCTTTCGCTAAAAGGCTGTTCAACTGCCCAATCGTGAGGAAGACTAAGTTTTCTCCAAGCACGATCGTCAAAATCTTTTGCTGCAGGCCCGTCTCCAAAACCTGTTTTAGTTAAGTATGAAAAATAGCCTGTAGCATGTCCAAAATCTTTTTGTGTATCATATAAATGTCCAAACGAAAATCGCCAGTCTTTATCAATTAAAATTAGTTCTCTATCCGATTTTTGAGCCGAAACCCAGAAAGAGAATAACAGAAAAAAAGAAAGCAAAGATTTTGAAACAAAAGTGGTTTTCATAAAGGTGGTTGTTAGTAAATCAAATAGCGATAAAAATAAGGTTTTTAGCATAAACGCATTAATAGTATTTTATCAAAAGCTGATAACTCATTCATATTAATGCTTGTAAACAGGCTTTCAAAATTTAGAATGAATCTAATGGCTTAAGATTCAAGAATAATTTTCTTTTGATGTAACTTTATCTTAAAATCATAAAAAAAGCAAGAATTATTATGAGTACTATTATAAATGAAAATAGACTCCACAGTAAATTTAAAACCCTGGATCATAAGATTAGCGAGCTTAATGATCAAAAAATTGTTGCTTTTTTTGAATCTTTAGGATTAACAGAGAGAAGTGATGTTGCAAAGGATTTCCTGAAATGGGAAAATATTCTGATAGTCGTTCCAAACCGACATGTATCTCATGAATTGAAATATTATAAATATGCGATTTCCAGAATTTCATTTCTAACAAATCCTTACGCTGATCAGATTCATAT
Source organism: Flavobacterium panacagri (assembly GCF_030378165.1). Classification (NCBI taxonomy): domain Bacteria; kingdom Pseudomonadati; phylum Bacteroidota; class Flavobacteriia; order Flavobacteriales; family Flavobacteriaceae; genus Flavobacterium; species Flavobacterium panacagri. Next base: position 3,406,907 of record NZ_CP119766.1, on the reverse strand, counting down.
TTTTGATCTTAAAGAGTGGAAAAGTGCATCGGGAAACAAAACTCAATTTCAGATTAGAGAAATGCTGAAAACAAGTTTTGGCGGGGTTAAAAAACCAATCAAAGAGTCTTAAAAAGAGAAAAGCCCAATTGAAATCAATTGGGCTTTTTATTTTAACTTTTGAATTTGAGATTACAAAATCTAATTTCTCTTAATCAGTTCTTTTACTCGTCCGAAAACAAAATTGGCTTTTTCATCAAAAACGACCATTTCAAAATCTCGAGTTCCCTCAATAAAATGACCTTCTTTCTTGGTGTCAGCATAAACTTTTTCGAAATACAAATCACGTTTTTTAAGCCATTCCAACTGTTCTTTTTTCAATTTTGACTGTTCTTTCGAACTTATTTTCTCTTTCAGATTTTTATAAACAACATTTAGTAAACTGTCCGATTGATTGTAATAATTTATAGAACAACCGCTCATATTATTTCCCCTATCCAAACATTTCTGATAATTGGATTTCATTTTTGAAACTGTTTCCAACGTCTGTGAATTGGATTTAAACGAAATCAAAGCGAAGAGTACTAAAAGCGTCTTTTTAATCATAATCTTACTATTTAATTATTGTTATTCCTAAATGATACATAATTCTGTAAATCAATAAATATTTATTCTAAAATACTTCTCACCATATCTTCAAGGCCTTTTCCGTGAACGTTTTTAGCTAAAATAATTCCATTCTTATCCACTAGAAAATTCAAAGGAACAGATTGAAGCCTATAATCTCCAACAACCGGAGACTGCCAATATTTTAAATCACTTACATTTGTCCAAGGTAATTTTCCTTTTGCAATTGCAGCTGTCCATAAAGCTTTTTTTGTATCCATCGAAACACTATAAATTGATAACTTATCTGGATATGCGTTGTGTAATTTTAACAATGACGGCTGTTCTTTAATGCAGGGTCCGCACCAAGAAGCCCAAAAATCAATTAATACTAAAGAACCTCTTAAAGAAGAGAGTGCTATATTTTCTCCTTTTGCATCTGGAAGATCAATTTCTGGCGCAATGTCTCCAACATCAGCACCTACAACCTGGGCTTTTGAATTGGTTATTACACAGCATAAGAATGTAAAAATGAGTAAAGTTTTTTTCATGATTTAAGTTTAATTTGATTTGAGGGCAATAAAATTTTGCTATAACCACATTGTTTGTCATTTCAGAAATAACATAAAATGAGAATAGAATACAAAAACAAATATAAATTTTCTTTACTAAAATTCTAAAGCATCTCAGCATTTTATCCTTCCTCAATCATAAAATTATGCTAAATAAATTTCTCTTAATTGATATATCGGGAAAAGTCGATATATTTGTACCATGGAAACGATAGAAATTTTTAAAGCTTTATCTAACAAGTCCAGGCTACAAATGCTGGAATGGTTAAAAGAACCGGAAATTAACTTTCCGGGCCAGCTGGAACATGCCGGATTTGAACACGGAGTATGTGTGGGTCAGATTCAGGCTAAGGCTGGTTTAACACAATCGACAGTTTCAGAATATCTGTCTATTTTACAACGTGCTGGTTTTATCGAAGCCAAACGTGTGGGACAATGGACTTACTATAAACGCAACGAAGGTGCCTTTGAAGCACTTAGTAAATTAATTCAATCTAATTTGTAAAATTACTATGAGTACAAACAACCTTTTTTCTCCGTTTAACTTAAAAACGTTAAACCTGAAAAACAGAATCGTAATGGCGCCAATGACGCGCTCTTTTTCTCCAAACGGAGTTCCAACTGACGAAGTAGCCGCTTACTACCAAAAAAGAGCGGAAGGCGAAGTTGGTTTGATTTTATCTGAAGGAACTGTAATTGACAGACCTTCTTCTTCTAACGATGCTAATGTTCCTCATTTTTATGGCGATTTAGCCTTAAACGGATGGAAAAAAGTAATTGATGAAGTTCACGCTGCCGGTGGACAAATGGGGCCACAGATCTGGCACATGGGAATTATGGACAATCATCATTCAGGATGGGTTCCGCCAGTTCCTTTCGAAGGTCCGTCGGGATTGAATCGTCCTGATTTTAGAAATGGTGTAGCAATGACTGAAAAAGATATCGAAGATACCATCCTTGCTTTTGGTAAAGCTGCAGCTGATGCTAAAAGATTAGGTTTTGATACAATCGAAATTCACGGAGCACACGGATATTTAATCGATCAATTCTTTAGAGCTGAAACTAATTTACGTGAAGATATTTATGGAGGAAAAACTCTTCCGGAACGTAATCGCTTTGCTATTGAAGTAATCAAAGAAATTAGAAAGCAAGTTGGAAATGATTTTGCCGTTATTATGCGTTTTTCTCAATTCAAACCTTCTGATTACAATTATAAACTGGCTAAAAATCCACAGGAATTAGAAGCTTGGCTTACTCCTCTTGTAGATGCTGGAGTTGATATTATACACGCTTCTCAACGCAGATTCTGGGAACCAGAATTTGAAGGATCTGATTTAAACTTTGCAGGCTGGGCTAAAAAAGTAACGGGAGCACCAACTATTACGGTAGGTTCTGTCGGACTTTCTGGTGATTTCTTCGGTGCATTTGCAGGAGAAAGCTCTCAGCCGACTTCTTTGGAAGAATTAAACAGACGTTTCGACAGAGGCGATTTTGATTTAGTTGCCGTTGGAAGACCGCTTTTATCTGATCCGAATTGGGTGGCTAAAATCAAAGCAGGGAAAACTGATGAGTTAAAAGGTTTTAGCAAAGAAGCTTTAGGACAATTGGTTTTAGAATAAATTTCAAGATGCTAAGTAGCTAAGATTCTTAGCCGCTAAGTTTTTTTGAATACCATAATTAAAAATTTTATCTTTGCAGTCATGAAATTCTTGAACAGCATATTACGTCTTCCATTTTTCAGCACTTATTATTATGCAATAATATCTGCTCGGATAGGCTATGCATATAATTCAACGTATTCTCAACTGTAAATAAACAGATAAATTATATAAACCTTAAAGCCCGGGCATTTTGTCCGGGCTTTTTTATTTTCAAAAAAAATGGAAACAATTCAAAAACTTAAAGAAAATGTCGCCATCTTCCTGCCTGAAAATGGTTTGGAAGAAAAGCTAAATCAAGCTGCAAAAGAAAACAGAAAACTAATTATTAAACTAGGATTTGACCCCACAGCGCCTGATCTACATTTAGGACATGCTGTTGTCTTGAAAAAGCTAAAACAATTTCAGGATTTGGGGCATCAAATTGTGATTTTAGTGGGAAGTTTTACAGCCAGAATTGGCGATCCGACAGGAAAAAACAAAAGTAGAAAACCATTAACTGCTGAAGAAGTACGTCATAATGCTGAAACTTACATCGCACAATTATCCAAAATTATTGATGTTGAAAAAGCACAAATCGTTTTTAATTCTGATTGGCTTGATGCGCTTTCTTTTTCTGAAGTAATTCAGATTATGTCAAACGTGACTGTTGCCCAGCTTATGCAACGAAATGATTTCAACAAACGTTTTACGGAGAATTCCCCAATTGCAATGCACGAATTGGTGTACCCAATATTACAAGGTTTTGATTCGGTTAAAATTAATGCTGATATCGAAATGGGCGGCACCGATCAGCTTTTTAATTGTACCATGGGAAGACAATTACAGGAAACCTTTAAAATGTCCGGCCAAATTGTGATGTGTATGCCTTTATTAAGAGGATTGGATGGAAAAGAAAAAATGAGTAAATCTTTGAGCAATATTATTGGTTTAACGGATGAACCAAATGAAATGTTTGGCAAAACGATGTCAATTCCAGATGATCTTATTTTGGAATTTCTAGATTTGACAACCGATTTTTCATTTAAAGAGAAACTGGAAATCAAAAAAAGATTGGAACTTGAAAACCCCATGAATATTAAAAAGTTAATTGCAAAAAACATCATCAAACAATACCATAATCAAAATAGCGCTGAGGAAGCTGAAAGATTCTTTGTCAATCAATTTCAAAATAAAAATCAAGAAGCAAAATCATTCGTTTCGGTTATGATATCTTCTTTAGAAAACGAATCCAATCAAATCACCCTGATTGATCTTTGTTCTTTAATTAAAAATGACATCACAAAATCAGCAAACAGAAGATTGATTGAAAGTGGCGCTGTTCAGATTAATCAGGAGAAGATTCTAAATCCATACGAGTTGGTTCCGCTAATCAAAGAGACCAAAATTAAAATTGGGAAAAGGAATTTTTATGAGTTACTCTAGGTTAAGGTGCAAAGCGGCAAAGTAACAGAGAAACAAAGGTTTTACTTTGGTTACGAAAAAGCAAAGGGATAAAACTTACTCGTTTATCCCTTTTGTTTATAAATCATCATCGTCATCATCCGAATTAAAAAAATCGTTTGGATTAAATGGAATATCCTCATCTGGATCTTTATCATGCGCATTTACACCAGGCGGATTAAATAATCCCCAACTGTCTTTTATATAATTCCAAACATCAAAACCTGCCACCCAATCAATAAACAAGAAGCGGAATTCTTCAATTGTATTTCGTAAGAGATAAATATAATCAGTATCTGTAATTCCATCCTCATAACGAAGACTTCCTGCCTGTACATATAATTCTCTCGCAGCTTTTCTAATAATTGCAGCATTTTCCATTCTAAGATCATACAAATCACCAGCTTCTGCTCCAGCAATTTTAGCGGGAATAATCATAGCATTTTCTAACATAAATCGAACCGTAGTTTCTTGGAGGAATTCATTCTCAGCTGGAATAATGTGAACCAAACCTTCTGTTAATTTCAAAATCTGCTCTGCCTTTTGAAAAATTGGCATTTTGTGCGTTTCATCTAATCTTGCCATATCTTATTTACATTTTGTGGTTTCAATTTAGACGCACTACGGTGCGTCTCTACAGTTTAAAACATCATTTAATCTGTGACTGATATTCATTAAACTTAATCATTTTCATTTTATTATCTAAAAAACAAAGGGATGAAATTTAAAATTTCACCCCTCCCTGAATATCTATAACTAACAAAATTAAGAAATTCAATATCTTGAAAGCTTCTAAGAAACTTAGTTGCTTAGAACCTCAGAACCTTTTTTTCTTTGAAACTTATTTACAAGCCATTTTCTAACTGGTTCATCATATAATTTTAAACATACGAAAGCCAATACGATACTAACAATTAAAACTCCAATTCCTTCTAAATATCCATCTGCCATTGAAACTTTATTGTCCACAACCCAAGCGGTAAACCAATAAATTAATGGATAATGAGTGATATAAATTGGATACGAAATATCTCCTAAAGCTTTACAGATTTTTAGAGAAACTTCATTCTTAATTTCTCCTCCTGCACCAATAGCAACAATAAGTGGAAACATAAAAATAATACAGAATGATTCGTACAAACCGTTCATCCAAAGGCTGTTTTCATCTCCAAATCTCGGAAGCGCTAAAACAATAGTAATTAAAATACTGCAAATCCAAAAAGCATTTTTTAAGTGAATCAGCTTTCCTAAACGGCATAATAAAACACCAGCAAAAAAAGGATATAACAAACGCGTAAAACCAACATTGAGCTGTTCTAAATTCAGCGACCAACCACCGATTACATCTCCTTTTGTTCCAAAAACAGTATAATTGATTAATAGTCCAGCAAATATCAGTACGAAAACCGACATGACTTTATTCGAAAATTTACGAAAGATTAAGGCGTACAAGATATTAGCAATATATTCGAAGAAAAGTGACCATGCCGGGCCATTTAAAGGATGCATTTCTCCCCAGCCTCTAATTTCTAATGAAGGCGGAATTGGCAATAAAGTAAAACCGATTACCATAGTCAAAATAACTTTCCACACTTCCATTCCTCCAATCATTGGAAACAAAATATCAGATGCTTGAAAATAGTAAAATATAGCCCCTATAATCATTCCCATAATGACCATTGGCTGTAAACGAATCAAACGACGTTTGTAAAATTCCCATTGCCCCATTTTCCCCCAGCGATCGTCATACGCATAAGCGACAACAAATCCTGATAAAAGAAAAAAGAAATCAACGGCTAAATAGCCATGATTGATAATTTGTTTGAAACGGTTTCCTCCAGCAAAAGCTTCAAAAATATGAAAAGCAACTACTAAAATAGCTGCAACACCACGCAGACCATCTAAAATTTCATAGTGTTTTTTTGGTGTAATATCAGATGAAATTGAACTCATTTATATTTAGTTTTGGTTAAGTTTTTAGTATAGTGTAAGATTTTGGAATTTATTTATTGATGATTTTTAAGCCATTCGGATCTTCTCTGATCAGGAAGGTGCTTTACAGAGAAATTTTCGAATTTAGCTTCAAATCCTTTTCCGTCAGGAGAAGCAGCCATCAAACCAACCATAACTGGGGTATTGTCTTGCAAAGGCGCATTTCTAGTCATGATATAGTTTTTATCATCAAAAGAATAAAATACCTCAACGGCATCTAATCTTCGTACGGCTTTAATCCAGATAAAAGGCGGCGCTTTTTCTAAAGTGGTTACACTCCAATCGCTTTTGTCGTGCGTAACAACAGTGCTGACGTTGAATTTTCCGTCAACAAATTCAACACCTGTTTTAATATAGTTTTTTTCGTCGATGCGAATCATCAAACCCATTTGGTCGAAACGTGCAATATAATTTCCTGTCAATTTTACTTTAGCTTCAAATTCACCTCCATACGTTGCATAATAAAACGGTGCGTCGTCAACCGTAAATCCGTAATGCGAAATACGCCAGTAATCACTATTTGCCGTAACATTCATGATTAAAGCATTGTTTTTAATTTCCCATTTTTCAGGTTCATTAAACCACTGCATTTTACTAAGAGTTTGTGCTGAAATATTTTGGCACAAAACCAAACCAATTGTAAAAAATAATATTCGTTTCATTTTATTTGATTCTTAATTTATCAAAAGTAAAACTTCTAACATTTTACTCCTAACCTTTAACTTTTTTAAGACAAAAGCAAAGCTGCAAATTTTTACACTTGCAGCTTTACAAACCAACCAATTTTTAGAAATAAAAACTCTTATTTAAGTGAGAATCCCACTTTAGATTTTATATCTGTTGATGAAGCACCAATAACTGCTTCGAAATCACCAGGTTCTGCAACCCAGTCATGTTTTTTATCGTCAAAGAAACTTAAAGCTGTTTTGTCGATTGTAAAAGTTACTGTTTTTTCTTCTCCAGCTTTAAGCGATACTTTTTCAAAGCCTTTTAATTCTTTTACCGGACGTGGTAAAGAAGATTTAGAATCTGTAATGTACAATTGAACTACCTCTGCTCCTTCTCTGCTTCCAGTGTTTTTAACGTTTACAGAAAATGTGATTTTGTCCCCTGCATTAATTTGTTTTTTATCAGCAGTTACTTTTCCGTAAGCAAAAGTCGTATAACTCAAACCATGTCCAAAAGAGAATAAAGGTTTAATATTGTTTTTATCAACCCAACGGTAACCTACAAAAATTCCTTCATTGTATTTTACTTCATCTCCACCTGGGAATTCTCCTAAAGCATGCGCACCGTTATCAGCCAATTTTACTGGGAAAGTGAAAGATAATTTTCCAGACGGATTCACATCTCCAACCAAAACATTTGCCAAAGCATTACCAGCCTCAGTTCCTAAAAACCATCCTTGAACAACTCCTGGAACCTCTTTGATCCAAGGCATTGCTACAGCGTTTCCTGAAATATTTACGAAAACAATGTTTTTGTTTACGGTCGCTAATTCGCTGATTAATTTATCCTGACCATAAGGCAATTCTAATTGTTTACGGTCGTGTCCTTCATCATCTTGATTTGGGCTTTTGTTCAAACCTCCAATAAAAAGAACAATATCAGCATCTTTAGCTACTTTTAATGCCTCTGCAGTTAATTCTGCCTGAGGACGTTTTTCTTCTAAACTAACTTTAGCTACAACACCATTGTAATTGCTTGTTGGATCTCCAACATAACCTCTGGCATACACAATTTCAGCCTGATTTCCAATTCTTTTCTTTAATCCCTCAAGCGGTGTGATTTCATATCTTGCTTTAAGTGAAGAACTTCCTCCACCTACAGTCATCATTTTGATTGCATTTTCTCCAATTACCGCAATCTTCTTCGTTTTAGAAAGATTGATTGGCAATACATTGTTTTTGTTTTGAAGCAATACGATTCCTTCCTCTGCAATTTTACGACCAGCCAAAGCATGTTCTTCTGTTCCAAAAGATCCAAACGGACGATTTCTATCCATAGTGGTCAAGAAAGACAAACGTAAAATACGACGCACTTTCTCATCTAATTCTTTTGTTCCAACTTCTCCTTTTCTGATCATTTCAGAATATGGTTTTGCTAAATAATAGTTGTCATAAGCGTTGCTTGTTCCCCAAGAAAGCCCGTTTGTCCAAGAACCAAATTCCATATCCAATCCATTGTGGATAGCTTGTTTAGTATCGTTAACACCGCCCCAATCTGAAACTACAACACCTTTGAAGCCCCATTCTCCACGAAGAATATCATTCAACAAATATTCATTGTGGCAACATTGCTGTCCTTTATATTTATTGTAAGACCCCATAATTGACCAAACATCACCCTCTTGAACCGCCGCTTTAAAAGCAGGAAGATAGATTTCATATAATGCACGATCATCAACAATTACGTTAACCGAATTACGATTTGTTTCTTGATTGTTTAAAGCGAAATGTTTTACGCAGGCTGCAACTCCGTTTGACTGAACTCCTTTAATGTAAGGAACTACCATTTTAGAGGCTAAAAATGGATCTTCTCCCATATATTCGAAGTTACGTCCGTTTAATGGACTTCTGTAAATATTAACTCCTGGCCCTAATAATACATTTTTATTACGGAAACGTGCTTCTTCTCCAATTGATTTACCATACAAAGAAGCCAATTCTTTATTCCATGTTGACGAAAGTGCTGTAAGCGCTGGAAAAGCAATACAAGAATCGTTTGTCCATCCCGCCTGATCCCATTCATCCCATTTTACCTCTGTACGAATTCCGTGCGGCCCATCGGTCATCCAGTTTTCTGGAATTCCAAGACGTTTTACACCTGGAGAACTAAATTTTGACTGCGCGTGGATCATTGCAATCTTTTCTTCGGTTGTCATTCGCTTAAGCGCATCTTCTACCCTTTCATCAATTGGCTTTTTATCGTCCAGATAAACTGGAACTTTGTTTTGGGCATTCATTCCCAAAGAACTTAGTAAAAGTAAAACAACAACTGTTTTAACGTTTTTAAACATAATAATATTTATTAAAGCATTAGGTTATATAGTATAATAGTGGTTTCTTTTGAAAAGAACTTTTATCATATTGTAAAACTAAAACGTTATCGTACACGATACATTTTTAGATAGAAAAAAGTAGCAAGTAAAAAAATTAAAATACTGATTTACAACATTTTAAATAAAATAAACAATAAAAAAAAGTAGTAGATTTAAAATAAATCTTTATACTTTCAAAGCCATTGAACCGATTTTCATAACCATTTCTTCGAAATCATTTCGGGAAACTACAGCCTTATTTCGAGCTCTGGTTCTATAGTTGTAAATTGTGCTTAGAGAGTAACGCAAAAATGCGGCGATTTTGACACTGTCAGTAATTCCAAGTCTGATTAAGGCAAAGATTCGAAGTTCTGTATTGAGCAGTTCATTTTGTTTGAGAACAATCTGCTCTTCTGGAATTAATAAGGTATTAAAATCTTTAACGAATGTTGGATATAAGTTTAAAAAGATAATATCAAAGTTCTTGTACAATTCTTCCAACTCATTATCAACCAAAGTAGTTGATTTTAAGATTTTATAAATTTCATCAAACTGTTTTGCGGTTGCTTTTTTGTTTAGAATAATGCGGTAGTTCTCTAATTTATTGATGTAAGTGGAACATAAACTGAAAAAATGTGCGATATATTCTTCCTTAACTAAATTAGATTCAGACAATTGCAGGTTACTTTGCTGTAACTGATTGTTGGTTTCGGTAATATCTTTATTCAATTCAGCCAGTTTCTGACTAGTTTCATATAATTCTGTTCGAATTCTCGAAACCTTTTTCATCTGTTTATAGACATAAATAATAGCAACTAATAAGAATAATGAAAGCAGACTGATACAAAGCAGATAAATCTGCAACTCGCTTTTTCGCTGTTTTTCACGCTCTAAATAAACTGTGTTGATAATGGAATAAACTTCTGACATCAACAGCGTTCTAAACTGAACATTACAATAAAGCGCATCTTCAATAGCCGATTGCGTCAATTTATAAGCCATATCGACATCTCCGATTTCATAAAAAACCAACGCTAATTCTTGTAACGAAGCATTATCTTTATTAGCATTTTTAATATCTGATGTAGCAGAAAGTGCGTAGTATTTTTTTCTATCTTCTAACTGATGTCTGGCTTCAGCTATTTTACCCAATAAATAGGTAATCATAGCGTAGTTTGGACTTTCTTCTTTTGTTTTGCTCAATAAAGAAAGCAGCTGTTTTTCTGGTTCATTGTATTTTCTATGAATAAAAATATCCTGCTGGATTCTATTGATTTTATATTCTAAAGTATTCGGATTCAAAATACTCAATAATGAATCGCGATATTTTCCAATTTGTTTTCTGTATTCCCTATTATCACTGTTGGCAGCATAATGCTCAAAAAATTCACGGTACGAGATATAGTAATTCGGCAACAACGCAGCTGGAAGCGCTTTTTTGTTGATACCTTTTAAAATAGCTTCAGATTCCCGATATTTTCCAGATGAAGAATAGAGTGTTACCAATTGCAACTGTGCCAAATTCAAAAGTTCTTTGTTTTGAAGTGCTTCAGCAATTTTTATATTCTTCTTTACATATTGAATAGCTGAATCTGAGTTTAACTTTTGATATTCTAAATACAGCGTTTTATTAAAATTATACTCCTGTTCTTTGGTAAGATTATCCGATTTTATTTTCTTGAAATTGAGAATTCTTTCCTCCTTTATTTTCACATAATGCTGCTTGTTTTTTATTGCCTCATTTAATTGTTTTAAAATAGCATCTGAACCTTCCAATGCGAAGACTGGAAAGCTTACAATAAAAAGAAACAGAAATAAGTAATAATTTTTCAAGCTGATTTAATATAAAGGAATTACAAATATAACAAAGCGAAAATATAAAAACTGATTTTTTTGATTAGGGTAATAATGTACTTAAAAGGAGGGTGTTTTTTATTTTGATATAAAAAAATACAACACAAAAACACTATGAGTGATAAATTAAATTATTTCATGATAACAAAAAAAAAGCTTTGTCAAAGTTTAAAACTTTGACAAAGCTCTCTTTCAAAATTATAATATTTAAACTGCAATCGGCGCTGCTAAACAACTTTCGGGAATATCAAATGCGTTAACCAATGCCACTGCATCCGGACGAATATCCCAGCAAAGCTGATTTACTATTTTACGAACCGCTTTTGTTTTGACTGCTTCCATATAGCCGTCTTCCAAATACCAAGCTTTATTTTTTTCTATCTGCGAAAGCGCATACAATTGACACTGCTTCGTTAAAATCGCTTTTGACTCTGGATCTTCTATTGCATTGATTGCAATTTGAAATTGTTCTAAAACTATTCTTTCCAAATAAGCTTGAGCCACATCAATCATTTGATGCTGCACAACGTTAAAAGCATCATAGGCTTCTAAACCGCCATCAACCAATTTTTTAATACGTCTTGCTGCAGATGCCAAAATTGTTTTTTCTCTGTGAACAAAAGCTTGTAAATGAAATTCGCTGTCTAATAAATGTTCATCATCTGTTCTTCGGGTTGCAATTGGATTTTTTTCTGTGATTGCCGTTTTAGCATTTTCATAAACATAACTAATAATGCCAAGCGATCCCATTTCTCCAAATGATTTTCTGAATTCTGAAAGACGGTTTTTAGCCACCAATTGCATTAAAACCGTATTATCTCCTTCAAAAGTGGTGTAAATCTCCGTATCGTTTTTCAAGGCATCTATTCGGTTCTCAGACAAATAACCTTTTCCTCCACAGGCTTCACGACATTCCTGTAAAATATCTCTTGTACTCCAAGTTGAATAGGATTTCATTCCAGCAGCAAGCGCTTCGATTTCCTGCATCTCTGTTTCCGTTCTATTTAAAAATCTATTCGTCAAATACTGAAGTGCAAAATGAACTGCGTAAGTTTTAGCTAAATGAGGCAATAGACGTCGTTGATGCATTCTGTAATTTAAAATTGGAACCTCAGATCCACCTTCTGGCCCAAATTGTCTTCTTTGATCGCTGTAGCGAATGGCAATCGTCAGTCCTGATTTCGCTGCCGCTAAAGCCGAACGTGGAATCCCGATTCTTCCTCCTACTAAAGTTCCTAACATGGTAAAAAATCTTCTGTTATCACTCGGAATCGGACTTTCGAATTCTCCTTTTTCGTTTACAGAAGCAAAACGATCGAGCATATCGTCCTTTGGAATTATAACATTATCAAAACTGATGGTTCCGTTATCCACTCCATTTAATCCCATTTTATGGCCACAATCTCCAATTGTTACACCGTTTACCACATTTCCGTCTGGATCACGTAATGGCACAACAAATGCATTTACGCCATAATCATGTCCGTCTATAATTAGTTTTGCAAATACAGTTGCTTTTTGTCCGTGAACTGCAGCATTCCCAATATATTCTTTTTGGGCATTTTTATTGGGTGTATGAATCGTAAAAGTCTGATCATTATAATTGTACGTTGCTGTAGTTTCTAAACCTTTTACATTCGATCCATGATGTGTTTCGGTCATGGCAAAACAGCCTGGAAGTTTCAACGTTCCAATATCTTTTAAATATTTAGCATAATGCTTTTCAGTTCCTAATGACTGTACGCTCATTCCCCACAATCCAAACTGAACACCAAATTTAATTACCAAACTTAAATCGTGGTAACTCAGCGTTTCCATAATCGCAAAATAATCGGCTATATTTTCCCCTCCTCCATATTGCTTTGGATATGCCATATTTCCAAGATTTTCATCGGCTAAAATTTTACACCATTTGTAAACGGTTTGCCTGAAAACATTAATATCTGTTGAAGTTTCATAAGCAAATTCGGGTCTGGAAATTACTGATTTAACTTTTTCGATTATTGCCGCTTCTTTTCCGTTTAAGATTTTGGTAATTTTCTGAATATCAAAAGTGGCATTGGTATGTGAATCTGCTGTAAAAGAACCTGCTTTGGTTTTGAAGTTTTGAAGTGCTTCTTCTCCTAAAATTCCTAAATCATTTTCTAATTTTTTAAAATCGGATTCGATAGGCGATAAATCCAATTCATTTGCTGATAGTGCTTTTGCAATATCAAAAATAGATTTGATAGAAGAAGTATCCTGAATGCTTTTTTCAATATCCGATTTCCATTGTGTGAGTTCATTTCGCGAAGGCGGATTTGAAATATCCACTTTAGATAATAAATATCCTTTTTCCTCTTCCGATAAAACAGTCAGCGAATTAATAAACTCTTTTAGTGTCGAGAATTCTTTCTGCGTCAGTAAATCATCTGACCACACTAAATAAAATAACGGAGTAAAGGCTTGAAGTTTGGTATTTTTCATATCAATATATTAGGATTCGGTTTGAATTAGTTTTTTTAGCCACAAATTCACGAATTATTATTTTTTTGAGTAAAATGAAAAATTCGTGAATTCGTGGCTGTTTCTTTTTATTACGCATTATTGCATAAAAAAACAGGAATGAAAAATAATCATTCCTGTTTAAACATCCTGTTAAGATTCTTGTAATTTTCGATTTTAAACCAATAAAAAATATGAAAACTAAGATTATGAACCTTTGGATATTGCGGTCATTTTTTGCTTTATCGCAAAAATATGATGTGAATTAAAAACTAACACTGCTATAAAAATGATTCCATAAGCTGTAATCTGCAGCGTCGTAATATTTTCTTTGAAGAAAAAGGCTGCTAATCCAAATGCAATCATTGGATTGATGTTTAAAAGCATTCCTACTGTCGAAGAATTGATTCCTGAAAGTGCATATAAATTTAAAAACAACGGAATTATCGTAAACATAATTGCAATGGTCTCAATACAGAGATAAAACTTAAATTCCGTTGGTACCGGTCCCCCAAAAACCGGATAAAAAGGTAATAATACTAATCCTGCCAAAGCAATATGAAAAGTTAGTACAATAAATTTATCAAAACCTTTATTGGCACGCTGACTCACTAAATAAGCAGCATAAGTTAATCCGATAATAATGCTGAAAACCATATCCATAATAGCGGCATAAGACAATAACATACAGCCAGAAATACTTAATCCAACAGAAATCCATTGTGTTTTGGACAATTTTTCTCTTAATATGAAATAGGCCAATAAAGTGGTCAAAATCGGGCAAACTAAATAAGCCAGAGAAGTTGCTTTAACACTCACATGATTCATCACATAAATATAAGTAAACCAGTTTCCCATTAAAAAAGCGCTTCCGCCAATATTCAGTAAAACCGATTTTCTTTTTTCAGCTTTTGGTAAAGCTTTAAAAATTTCTATAGTCTCTTTTATTTTTTTTCTTTTAAATAAAACAGCAATCAAAAGCATTAAAATACTACAGCTGAAAACACGATAAAACAAAATATCCAATGACGGATATTCATGAATTGGTCTTAAAACCAAACTGAAAAGTCCCCAAGTTGTAAAGGCAATAATAGCCGCTAGATAATACTTTGTTGTTTTCACAAAAACGCTGTTTTGAATTGTTTTCTTTTGATGACGCAAATTTCTAAAAAATAAAACAGCAATACAGATACAGTTTTTGTAAATTGCACCATAACAGTTTTATTTTTTCTGATGAAAAACTCCAATTACCTATATCTTCAATTTGCAGACCGTATCGAAAAACAGATTAAATCTGGTCTTTTAAACGTTGGCGACAAACTGCCTTCCATTAGAGAAGTCTGCGCCGAAACGGGTTACAGCATGAGTACAGTAAGTAAAGCGTATTATGAAGTTGAAAGCCGTTCTCTGATTGAATCTCGTCCGCAATCCGGTTATTATGTGAGTAATATTTCGGCACGAACAATTCCAGAGCCATCTGCAAGCACGCCAATTTTAACACTTGAAAACATAGAACGTGAAGATTTAGTCGATTTGGTTTATGACGATATGCGTAAAAAAGACTTGACAATGCTTTCGCTTGGTTTTCCGTCGAATGAATTACTGCCAATTGCAAAACTGAATAAAGGAATGGTTCAGGCAATGCGTCAGCTTCCAAACAGTGGAACGAGTTATGAAGAAATTCAGGGAAATAGTAATCTACGTAAAGAAATTGCCCGCTGGTCGTTTACTTGGGGCGGTTCTTTGACAGAAGATGATATTATTACAACTCCCGGCTGTATCTCTGCAATTTCAGACTGTTTATTGACTTTGACAAAACCTGGAGATACCATTATTACTGAAAGTCCGGTTTATTTTGGAATTTTACAATTGGCTAGATCTTTAGGTTTATATGTTATGGAGCTTCCAACCAATATGACAACTGGAATCGAATTGGAAGCTGTAAAAAAAACATTATCTTCTAACAAAGTAAAAGCTTGTGTTTTAATGAGTAATTTCAGCAATCCATCAGGAAGTATGATGCCTAACGAACATAAAAAAGAAATTGTTCGTTTAATGGATTTTTATAATGTTCCCTTAATTGAAGATGATATTCATGGCGATTTATACTTTGGCACCAGCCGTCCAACTAATTGTAAAACCTATGACGAAAGTGGCATTGTATTGTGCTGCAGTTCGGTTTCTAAATCTTTGGCGCCGGGTTATCGTGCGGGATGGGTTTCTCCTGGAAAGTTCAAAAAAGAAATTCTACGAACTAAACTATATCATACTATTTCCAATACCACAATTACACATGAAGTCGTAGGGGATTTTTTAAAAAATGGTCGTTATGAGAATCATCTGCGTAAAATTCGCCAGATTTTAAATCGAAACTGCACCAATTATATCAATACTGTTTTAGAATCTTTTCCGGCGGGAACAAAAGTAAGTCAGCCTCAGGGCGGTTTTTTTCTTTGGGTTGAAATGGATAAAAAAATAGATACTGCTGCCTTTTATCATTTGGCTTTAAAACACAATATCAGCATTGCACCAGGAAGGATTTTTTCGCTTCAAGATCAATTTTCCAATTGTATGCGATTGAGTTTTGGATTGCCTTGGTCGAATGAATTGAGAACTGCTATTCAGACTTTAGGAAGGTTGGCGAAACAATTGTAATTTCGTTTTGACATAGCCCGCGGATTCAACCGTGAGGACGTATATAAGGTTTTTATATCGATTGCGTTCCAGTGGTTGAAATGTTTATGAATTTCGAAATAAAAAAATCAAACGCTTAACACCATCAAATGAACATAGCCCACGGTTTCAAACGTGAGGACGTATAGAAGATTTTTATATTGATTGCGTTCCAGTGGTTGAAACCACTGGCTATATTTAAAATGCTTGTGAATTTAGCAATCAAACAAAAAAACTGGACAGCGCAACTACACACTGTCCAGCCAACAATTAAAAGAAGACCAAAATTAAATAGTTATAAGACAAAGTAAGCGTCTTTTTCGACTTTCTTAGGTTCATCTACTAAGTGAAATTCATTCAGAATATCAAATTCGCTTTGATATTCGTTTAGCATTTGTTTAATATTTTTTTCAATAGTATTTGCAATAGCCGTAACAGGTGTATCGGTTGCTCTGTTTTCGAATGGATCTTGCAAATGAATTGCCATTCTTTCGATCAAAAAGAAAGCGGCACCAATTGCTGTAATTAAAGGAATCGCGAACCAGCTTAACACACTTGTTAGACCAAAAGGCAATAATAAAATGAACAGACACAACGTTAATCTGATATACATACTGTAAGTTGTTGGAAAAATGGTGTTTTTAATTCTTTCGCATTTTCCCATTTCATCACAAAGCCTAGACAATGTATTATCAATTTCAACCTGTTGATACCTATTGATTTTCTTTTCGTTTTTTGCATTTCGCAAATCTCTTGCGTGCAGCATCAAAATAGCATTTGGAACGTTTTGATGATTTTTGATGTATTTAATTTCTTCATCACTCATCAAACCTTCAAGCGGTTTTACGGCATCTCTATTTCTAAGAGATTCTCCTAAACTATAACACCAAGCAATCTGTCTTTTGGCAAAATTCTCTTTGAATTCACTGGCTTCAACAGAAAAATCGGGATCTTTATAAAACGTTAAAACCTGACGGATTAAAGTTCTAGAATCGTTTACAACAGCTCCCCAGACAATTCTGGCTTCCCACCATCTGTCATAAGCCTGATTGGACTTAAACGCTAATAATAAGGAAATAATGGTTCCAATCATAGTCGGAATTGCGATCGGAATATCTACGGGAAGGTTTATAAAATAGTGATGAAATATTTCAAATAGTACGGTATAAGCCAATACTAAAGCAATTTCTACTTTAATTTTCCCGAGAACGTACTTCATTGGTATTCTTTTCCTTAATAACATATTTTCGGTTTTAAATTAATATTGTAGCTGTTTAGTTCTTAGTGCCTAGTTATTTGTCTTTATACTTAATTAATATTCACTAAGGACTAAGAACTGGGTACTAAGAATTTACTAAACTATCTCTTCGTACAACGAGAGAACCGGAAGTCCCAATTTCTCATTGACATTTTCCTTTTTTACTTTTTTAAATTTGATTTTTTCGCCTTTTCGTGTTTCTACCAGCATATCAATATTGTGCTTTGAAATGGCTTCTGATAAAAATGGAGCTACATTCTCGTAGTTATGTTCAAAATTGGCTGTCTGGCTCACAATTTCAAAAGAGAAATTCTCACTCAAATATTGCTGTACATCTTTTACATGAATATTGGCCGTTGAATTTTCTACATAAAGTGCTTTACTGAAAACCTCTTTGTTGATTTCTGTGCTTAAATGCAGAATTGGACATTTTTGATTTCCTGCCAACTGCACAAAATATTGATGGATTTTTTTGGTTTCCTGCTTATAGGAATGTGTAAGGATAACGAGCTTTACAGAAAAAGCTTCTATAAGGCGTTTTAAAATAGGTGCCGAAAGTCCGTATTGATTGTGAACTTTCAATTTTGCATTTGGATTATGGTCGATAATGTATCTGCAGGTTTCCAAAACCTCTTCCTGACTTTTAGTAAGTCCCGATCTCATTTCTCGCAAAAAACTGGAAGATGAAAAGGTATCTGGCGCTTCTGAAACTAATACTAATATAATTTCTGATTCAGTATCTTTCGACTGATTCACCGCAGATTTAACAGCCGAAATTGTATCATCTTTTAAAGTCGTAGGTATAAGAAAATTTTTCATAAGTATAATCGTTTAGTTTATACTTACAAATTAACTATCAATGAATTAGACTCTTCTTAAGCTAAAATTAGAATTTCCTAAGATTAAACATTAGATTTTTTAATGTTTCTTTTTTTGAAGATAATCGTTACGATTGTACCCTTGTTTTGTTCGGATTGAACCTGTAATTCCCCTTCGTGCATTCTGATAATTTTTGAAGCCAGAGGAAGCCCTAAACCATAACCTATATATCTGGTTGCTATTTTTCCTCTAAAGAAAGGTTCATACAAATGAGGAATATCTTCAGGCGGAATTCCGATACCAATATCGTTTATCGTAATTTTGATCATTTCATCATTTGCTGAAAGATTTACGAACACTTCATTGTTATCTGAATATTTTACTCCGTTTGTAATGATATTATTAATCGCTAATTCTAGTAAAGGTTTGTTGCATGGAAGTAAGAGTAAATTAGAGTCTTTAGGAGCGATATTAATGATAATACTTACACGATTGTCCGGATAAATTTTGTCTAAATCCGATTTTACATCCAATAACAATTCGTCTATTCTCGCAACATCCGAAACTTGTTTTTGTCCGTCGTAACCTGTTTGCGTTAACTTTAAAAGGCTTTCTGTTAAATTTCCTAAACGAGAAGCCTGACTGTATATATTTTCTAATGATTCAACATATTCTTCTACTGCACGTTCTTTTAGAAGCATAATTTCTGCTTCGGCAATAATAGTTGTTATTGGCGTTTTCAGCTCGTGAGAAGCATTATTAATAAAGTTGGCCTGAATTTCGAAAGAAGTTTCCAGTCGATCCAACATATTATTAAACGTATTGGTCAAATCCGATATTTCATCAGAATTTTTAACTTCGGGCAAACGATTGTGAAGGTTTGAAGCACTAATTCTTTTTACTTCTTTTGTAATGCGGGCAACAGGATTAATAACACGTTTTGCTAGAAAACGCCCTAAAAGGAAAGCCAGAATCACAAAACCGATGCCTCCAAAAAGCATGATTTTGACAATATAAACCGTTGTGTCTTTTCCTTTTCGGTCTCTAGCTCCTACAATAACAATATATCTTTGTCCGTTTTCCTGAAAAATCTGACCTAGGTAATATTTATTATCTTTTTCGTAAGAATCTTTTCCTGTACTTAAAATGTTGGTGTAAAAAGTATTCGGAAGATTTAGATTTGTATTATAATCAAAAGAATTATGACTGTTGATTTTTAATACATACTCTTCTTCTTCAATTAATTCTTCGAGACCATTTTTTTGAAGATTTTTATAGTATTTTATTTTCTCAGGATCTTTTTGAAAATGAATAGACGCTACAATTTTCGACCTATCATCTAAACGCTTTAAAAAGTGGTATCTGTTATTTTCCCTAAACAAGAAAAACACAATAATGCACAATAATGACGTACTAAAGGTAGAAAGGGCAACGTAGTTAAAAGTAATTTTTTTTCTAATATCCATTTTATGGCTTTATAACATAGCCCAAACCTTTCATAGTATGAATAAGTTTGGTATCGTAAGGCTTATCGATTTTTCTTCTTAAATAAGTGATATATACATCCACAACATTGGTATTCATATCAAAATTAATATCCCAAACATTATCTAAAATTTGGTCACGAGAAACGATTCTTCCCATATTTTTTGCCAAATAATATAATAGTTTAAACTCTTTTGCGGTGAGAATAATGCTATCAGCTCCTCTTTTTACTGATTTGGCACGTCCGTTTATCTCTAAATCACCAATAACGATAGTATCAATTTTTTCTGTTTCCTGATGTGATCTTCTGTAAAGCGCATTTACTCGGGCATCTAGTTCTCCAAATTTAAAAGGCTTTACCAAATAATCATCGGCACCGGCATTAAGACCAGTTACAATGTTTTCTGAAGTTCCTAAAGCAGTAAGCAATAAAATGGGAACAAAATTCTTGCTGGCACGAAGTCTTCTGCAAATCTCGATTCCATTAATATCTGGAAGCATCACGTCTAAAACTACAACGTCAAAAGTATAATTATGAATCATCTCCAAAGCGGTTTTACCGTCAAGAGCTACACTAACTTCATTATTATTTTCAGCAAATCCTTTACGCAGAATTGATAATAGATTTGGCTCATCTTCGACTATTAGTAACTTCATAGTAATTTGTATATACAACAAAAATAAGGATTGAGTTTCAAAAATAGTACTTATTACGGATAGAAATTATGATTTAATTATGAACAATTACGCCAATACATAAAAAAAGCAGACCAAAATAACCTGCTTTTTCTTATTTATTTTAGATAAATGTTTCTGATTCTCAATTTTTGAAGTTAAAATGTAGTGTTGCTTCGAATTCAAATTGAAGAGTCTTAACATTAAAACACTTCTCCTGCATTTAGGTAAAATCCTTTCGAATTATTTCCCCAGGCATAATCGGCAACAAGATTGGTTCTTGTTTTTTTATCTATTAATATCCTGAATCCAACTCCAGCCGCAGGCTGAATGGAATGAAAAAGTCCTGTATTATTATCAGTATTACTTGCAGTTACAAAATTGGTAAAAACCGTTCCGCTCAACATTTGATTGCAGGTAATAGGAAAACGGAACTCAGTAGAAAGATAAATTAATCCGTTTCCTCTAAACAAACCTTGGGTATAACCTTCTCCACTCCTACTTCGCTGATCCCAACCAATTGCAGGAAGATTTAAATATGGAACTTCACCTCTGGTTATAAACTGTCCGTAAGCCCAGATTCCTAAAATGTAACGATCATTCTTTCGCGAAAGCGGTAAAAAATGTCGATACTCTGCATATAAAACATTGCTATATTTTTGATTGTGAAATAAAACTGGATTAAAGCGATAATTGAGATTCGCAAACCAGCCTCGAGAAGAATTGACCTGATTGTCACGAGAATCATAAACCATATTCAAGCTGACTCCAGTCAGGAAATATTCTAAATCATCAAAACCATGCCGCTGACTGTAATTGTAATGATAGGTTAAATTTCCGTTTTCAATGTCCAGTTCTTTATCTTTTATATCCGTATACCAGTCTATGTTTACGCCTCCTCCAACATAAAAATTCTTTCTTACCTCAAAAGATGCCGTTTGATGAAATTTGAAATAATTATAATCCATGGATTGTGCAATAGAATCAATACTAAAACCATCTGGACGATCTCTTCGAGGCGGAATAATATCTGTTCCCAATCCATAATTCGGTTGCGAAAAAATATAAAACCGATAATCTCCACTTAAAAATATTTTATTATTCTTTAGCAGAATATTATTCTTAACGTTAATCATCCATTGTTTTTTCAGGGTATAAAGAATTCCAAGATTGGCTACAGAATATTTGTCGTTTTCCTGTTTTCCTTTGAAAGTATATTGTGCCACCGCGCCAAAGAAAAATCCCGTTGCAGGTTGTGAACCTATAGCTGGAATTACAAGAAAAAAATCGTTTTTTGTGGGCTTGACTACATAAACAGAATCTTTCTTTTTAAAAAGTTCTAAAATAGTTTTAGCAGGACATTCTTCTTTATTTTGAGATTCTATTTCGGTTTGAGCATTTAGAAATAACGGAATAATAAAAAGTAAAACTGCTACTTTTAATGTTCGCTTAAAATTTGTGTTTTTTAAAAATTCCACACTTGTAAAGTTTTAATTTTTATATAATCCAAGACTATAACCCCATGTAAATATAACTCATTTTCAATACTTTACATAATACCATTTTAAAAACAAACAAAACAAGCCGTTAATTTCTTAACGGCTTGTTATTATAAATTTTATATCTAAAATTACTTTGTGATAAATTTTGGATGAATTAAATTCTCTAAAGAATAGATTTCATCCCATTTTTCCTGAGTAATCAGCTTTCTTTCCAAAACAGCAATTTGATGTACGCTTTTACCAGTTTTTAAAGCTTCTCCAGCAATGCTGGCACTTTCTTCGTAACCAATAATTGGATTAAGCTGTGTTACGATTCCAATGCTGTTCATCACCATATTGTAACAATGGTCAACGTTGGCTGTGATTCCAACAATACATTTATCAATTAAAGTTTGGATTGCATTTGAAAGATAATCTAATGACGTAAACATAGCAAAAGCAATAACTGGTTCCATTACATTCAATTGTAATTGTCCCGCTTCTGCTGCCATTGTAACGGTTAAATCTTGTCCAATTACATAAAAACAAGTCTGATTCACGACTTCTGGAATTACAGGATTTACTTTACCTGGCATAATAGAAGAGCCTGGCTGACGTGCAGGAAGATTAATTTCGTTAAGACCTGTTCTTGGCCCTGAACTTAATAAACGTAAATCGTTGCAGATTTTAGAAATCTTAACCGCAGAACGTTTTAATGTTCCCATAATTTGAACATAAGCTCCAGTATCAACAGTTGCTTCAATCAAATCTGGCGAAAGCATTAATGGAATTCCAACCTCATCTGCCAAATATTTAACGCAAATTTCAGGATATCCTTCTGGTGCATTTACTTTTGTTCCAATTGCCGTTGCCCCCATGTTGATTTCTAACAATAATTCTTGAGCATTTTTCAAGCGCTGAATATCTTCACCAATAGTAGTCGCATAAGCTTTGAATTCTTGCCCCAAAGTCATCGGAACCGCATCTTGTAATTGCGTTCTTCCCATTTTCAGAACTTCTTTGAATTCTTCTCCTTTTTTAGCAAAAGCAACTTCTAAGCCCGCCAAAGTTTTAATAAAGCTTTCCATTTTTAAATACAAAGCAATTCTAAAAGCCGATGGATAAGCATCGTTTGTTGACTGTGAACAGTTTACATGATTGTTGGGATGAAGAAACTGATATTCTCCTTTTTTGTGACCAAGATATTCCAGTCCAATATTCGCGATAACTTCGTTAGCATTCATATTTACCGAGGTTCCCGCTCCACCCTGAATTAAATCGCTTACAAATTCCTGATCAAATTTACCAGCAATTACCTGATCGCTTCCATAACAAATCGCTTCTGCGATTTTAGGATTTATCGCGTTGCAATCTTTATTTGCTAAAGCCGCAGCCTTTTTTACATATCCTAAAGCTTTAATGAACAAAGGTTCTTTTGAAATTGGAATTCCGGTAATATTGAAATTTTCTACAGCTCTAAAAGTCTGGATTCCGTAGTATAAATGATTAGGAATTTCTAATTCTCCTAAAAAATCATGTTCCTTTCTTGTTGATTCCATATAATAAAAATGATCTGTTTTAACTTAAAAATAAGCGTAAAGCTACAGCATTTTAAGCATTAAAAATAGAATTAGAATCAAAATGATTTAGGATTAGTTCTATTTATTTTATGGTAAATTAGTACCTTTTCACCCTCAAACAATTACTTGAAAGAGTTGAAAAAAGAAAGCGAATATTTTCTTGATAAAGAATACAATACGATTATTTACGCCAAAGACGATCTTAATTTTAAAGACTTCGAAGGTTGCGTATTTAATGATTGTAACTTCTCTGCCTGCACTTTTCTAGCAGTTACTTTTATTGACTGTGTTTTTAATAATTGTATTTTTAGCGAAGCAAAGATTAATTACGTCGCTTTGAGAACAGTCACTTTTAATCGATGCGAAATTAAGGAGGTAAATTTCGCCATGTGCGACAAATTAATTTTTGAAGTACATTTTAATGACTGTATTCTCGACTTTTCGAAGTTCTACACTTTAAAACTAAAAGGAACTCCATTTATCAATTGCAGTTTAATTGCCGTCGATTTTATGGCTGCAGATTTAACCAGTGTTGTTTTTGACAATTGCGATTTATACCGTTCCGAATTCAACAAAGCCATCGCCAACAAAGCTGATTTTAAAACAAGTTATAATTACACTATTGATCCGTCTAAAACGAAACTGAAGAAAGCTGTTTTTTCTTTGAATGAAGTGAAAGGGTTATTGTTTAAGCATGCTATTGTTGTCAGTTAACTTTTTTCTTTATTACAATAAAACTTAATATTATAAATATGAATTTTCGTTTGTCTTATCTGGCTTTTAATTTAATATTTTTCTCTTTTACAATATCAATTGCCCAAAGCATTAAAAAATATGATAATTTATTTTATGAGAAATACAATGCGATTAGTAATCAAAACTTAAAAGATTCTGTAAAATCAGTTCATCTCAAAATAAGTAAACCAAAAGAAGATATGCCGGAATATAAAAAAACAGACGCTATCTTTAGTAATGGAATTAGAGGCTCTGCTTATTTCTATTTTGATAAATTTCAAAGACTTCAAAGAAGATCAGGCGTTGTTTTTCCACGTCTAAACTATCTAGAAGATGATTCTAAAACAGAATACGAATATGAATATAATGAAGCCGACTGGGTAGAAAAAAAAGAATTAAGATCTGCTTTAAAAAAGTATTATCCTGTGATGGATTATAATTTGTTAATCAAATTAAATCAAATTAGCATTCCCAAAGCAGATGAAATATCTGAAGAAGATGGTAAGATTTGGCCTAATTATAGAGCAGATAAATTTGAATACGAAATTGACAATGCAGGAAGAATTATTAATCAGAAAGAGTATTTTGTATATAGGACTGGTAAAGAAACTATGAACAAAAAAGCCAATGATAATGACCTGGTAAATAAAATAACATTTATCTATAATGAGAAAGGGCAAGTTACAAATCAAAAAATTACAGTTGGTTTATTTGCTAAGAATAAAATAGCATATCACTTTTTAGGTACTGAGTGCTCTTATTGTAAAGACTTACAATTGCAATATGAATATGACTCAAAATCACGCATTACCAAGGTAATTATGTTTGGATGTGGAAAAGTTGTTGCGGAACAAGATTACACCTACAATTCCATTAAAGATTATGTAGAAACTGTAAAATATTATGTGACAGGAAATGGAGAAATAGCCAATCCTACTAGAAATTTCGTAAAAACATTTAATGAACAGGGTGATATTATTAAAAGAGAATACATCCCTAATTATACTGACCAAATTATCATTCAAAAGATAAGCTACTATACTTACGAATACGACTGCCATAACAACTGGATAAAATGCAATATTTTCCTTGAAGGAACACAAGATGGGGAACCAACTTTAGTTGCGGAACGAAAAATCGAATATTACAATTAAACGATTAACTTTTTCCCCATTACATAATCCTCCATCAAATACCCATTTCCAATTTCTATATCAACGGTTTCTTTAATTTCGAAACCTAGCTTTTTATAGAAATTTAAAGCGGTATTGAAACGGTTTACATTTAATAAAAGTTCATTTGAATTGTTTTCTAAAGCAAGTTTTTCAATAGATTCAAAAACTGTTTTGCCATATCCTTTTCCTTGAGTTTCTGGCAAAAGATAGATTTTATGGATTTTGGTAATCGCTTCGTTTTTATAATGATGCTCAATTCCAATAAAACCAATTACTGATTCAGAATCTGAAACTAAATAAAATAATTGTTCTTTATTCTGAATTTGTTTTGATAGCGCTTCATCAGAATAAATGAGATCCAACATATAATCTAATTGTTCTGAAGTCAAAATTTCGCCATACGTTATGGGCCAAGTTATGTGTGCTATTTCTTGAATTTTAGCAATATCTTCAACAAATGCTTCTGTAATTTTAATCATATTATTTTGTAAAAACCTGATTTTCCTGCTCGCTTACGCGGATGAAAGTCGTTCGTTTTGTTAATTCTTTTAATCTTGAGGCTCCGACATAAGTACAAGTGCTTCTAATGCCACCCAAAATATCTAAAACAGTATGAATCACATCTCCTTTAAACGGAACTTGAACTGTTTTTCCTTCACTTGCTCTATATTCTGCAACTCCTCCAGAATGCTTGTCCATTGCAGTTTTAGAACTCATTCCATAAAATTGTTTAAATTTTTCGCCTTTCACTTCAATTAGTTCTCCGCCACTTTCGGAGTGACCTGCAAGCATTCCGCCTAACATCACGAAATCAGCTCCTGCACCAAAAGCTTTGGCAACATCTCCTGGAGCTGTGCAACCGCCATCACTTATGATATGTCCGCCTAAACCATGAGCAGCATCAGCACATTCGATAATAGCAGATAATTGTGGATAACCAACACCTGTTTTTACTCGTGTGGTACAAACAGAACCTGGGCCAATTCCGACTTTTACTACATCAGCACCAGCTAATAAAAGTTCTTCAGTCATTTCACCAGTCACAACATTTCCGGCAATAATGATTTTGTCTGGATATTGCTTTCGGGTTTTCTTTAAAAATTGAACAAAATGTTCTGAATAGCCATTGGCAACATCAATACAGATAAATTTCAGTAACGGGTTTGCAGTCAATATTTTTTCTATTTTCTCAAAATCTTCTTTTCCTGTTCCTGTACTTACAGCAATATAATCGTAAAAACCAGGACTTACATTTTGAAGAAAACTATTCCATTCCTCTAAAGTATAGTGTTTATGAATGGCTGTAAAAAGCTTTTCTTTTGCCAAAACTTTTGCCATTTCAAAGGTACCAACTGTATCCATATTAGCACCCATTATTGGAATCCCTGTCCAATTAGCGGTACTGTGCAAAAACTTGAAATTTTGTTCTAAGGAAACTTCTGATCTGCTTTTTAGCGTTGATCTTTTAGGTCTAAACATTACGTCTTTAAATCCTAATTTTAAGTCCATTTCTATTCTCATGATTCGAGTTTTTGGTTACTCTCAAATATAGGAATTTTTAGATTGTAGACTTTAGATTTTAGATTAACAAAAACTTGAACTTTTGAACAATTATTGAATTGTGTTCGCGAAAGCGCTTTTTTATTTCACAAAGCAAAACCGAAAACTGCCACTGATACTGAACACAAAAAAAAACTAAACACTGAACACTAAAAAAACTATCCGTGAATCGTTTCGCCTTTTCCGTAATTGGTAATAATAGATTCTTCAAAAGCCAGCCATTCTCTCCAACGTTTTTCTACGTCGATTCCTGTTCCGTATTTTCTTGCGTATGTGATGAATGTTGTATAATGTCCTGCTTCGCTTTCCATTAATTCTCTATAAAAAACAGCTAATTCTTCGTCTTTTATATTTTCAGAAAGTACTTTAAAACGTTCACAGCTTCTGGCTTCGATCATCGCAGAAAATAATAATCTTTCTACAAGACCGGAAACGCGGCTTCCGTCTCCACTCCTTTTCATGTATTGATATAGTTCGTTTACGTAATCATCTTTACGTTCACGGCCTAATTTTAATCCACGTTTAATGATAATATTATGAACCTGCTCAAAATGATCGATTTCTTCTTTGGCTAAAGCCAATAAATCTTTTACTAAATCTTGATGTTCTGAATTATTAGTAATAATTGTAATCGCATTGGTAGCTGCTTTCTGCTCGCACCAAGCATGATCTGTTAGAATTTCTTCTATATTTTTCTCAACAATATTTACCCATCTTGGGTCGGTTGGCAATTGTAATCTTAATACGCCCATAGTTTTGTTTTTTGTTTCAGGTTTGTTTTGTTTCAAGTTTCAAGTTTTCTATTCTAAACGAAAAAAGTTCAAAGTTTCATAATACGCTTAATTACGTATTACAAAACTTTAAACTTGAAACCTTAAACTTTAAACTAATTAATACGCAAAAATTGGTCTTTCGCTCATTAATTCGTTTACTTCTTCAGCAACTTCTTCGATAAGATCTTCATTTGTGTGATCTGTAAGAACTTTATCAATTAAAGCTACGATAGTTTCCATATCTTTTTCAACTAAACCACGAGTTGTGATTGCAGCTGTTCCAACACGAATTCCGGAAGTGATAAATGGAGATTTATCGTCAAAAGGAACCATGTTTTTGTTTACTGTAATTTCAGCTTTTACTAATGCGTTTTCAGCTTCTTTACCAGAAATATTTTTATTTCTTAAGTCGATAAGCATCATGTGGTTATCAGTTCCACCAGAGATAATGTTGTAACCTCTTTTTACGAAAGCATCCGCCATTGCATTTGCATTTTTTTGCAATTGCATTGCATAAGTAAAGAATTCATCTTTTAATGCTTCACCAAAAGCAACAGCTTTAGCAGCGATAATGTGCATTAAAGGTCCACCTTGATTTCCAGGGAAAACAGCTAAGTCTAATAATGAAGACATCATTCTGATTTCTCCTTTTGGAGTTGTTAATCCTTGTGGATTTGGGAAATCTTTCCCCATTAAGATTAGACCTCCACGTGGTCCTCTTAATGTTTTGTGTGTTGTTGTAGAAACAATATGGCAATGTGGAATTGGATCACTTAATAACCCTTTTGCAATAAGACCAGCTGGGTGAGAAATATCAGCAAATAAGATCGCTCCTACGCTGTCAGCAATTTGTCTAAAACGAGCAAAATCCATATCACGAGAATAAGCTGAAGCTCCTGCAATGATTAATTTTGGCTGTTCTTTAGTTGCAATTTCTTGAATTTTATCATAATCTAAACGACCCGTTTCAGCATCTACACCGTAGAAAACCGGACGGTATAAACGACCTGAGAAGTTCACAGGAGAACCGTGAGTTAAGTGACCACCGTGAGATAAGTCAAAACCTAAAATAGTATCACCAGGATTTAAACAAGCGTGGTACACAGCAGTGTTTGCCTGAGAACCAGAGTGAGGCTGTACGTTTGCATACTCAGCACCAAATAATTCTTTAGCTCTATCAATAGCAATCTGCTCAATAACGTCAACTACTTCACAACCGCCGTAGTATCTTTTGCCAGGATATCCCTCAGCATATTTATTAGTTAAAACAGACCCTGCTGCCTGCATTACTTCATCACTTACAAAATTCTCAGAAGCAATAAGTTCTAGTCCGTGAATTTGTCTTTCTTTCTCCTCTTGGATAAGATCAAAAATTTGTTCGTCGCGTTGCATTTTTTTGTTTTTCGTTAATTTCACGCAAAAATACAAAAAAACGTTTGTTGTACTGTTAGATTAT
Source organism: Flavobacterium panacagri (assembly GCF_030378165.1). Lineage (NCBI taxonomy): Bacteria > Pseudomonadati > Bacteroidota > Flavobacteriia > Flavobacteriales > Flavobacteriaceae > Flavobacterium > Flavobacterium panacagri. Next base: position 3,377,609 of record NZ_CP119766.1, on the reverse strand, counting down.
GATATATTTGACATGTATTTTTTCAACAAACTAATTAACATCTAACATGCCTATAACCGCCAACGATACCAGTAGAAAATCATGGTTAGAAGTGCCAGAAAATAGCGACTTCCCTATTCAGAATATTCCTTTCGGCGTGTTTCTTACCAAAGAAAATGTCGTTACAGTGGGAACACGAATTGGCGATTATGCTATAGATTTAGGGGCTTTACAACAATTAAACTATTTTGAGGGCATAGATTTAACAGATGATATGTTTATGCAGGACACGCTGAATGATTTTATTTCTGACGGAAAAAAAACATGGCGTTTGGTTCGAAATCGTATCGCAGAAATCTTTGACATTCATAATCCCCAGCTTAGAGATTCAACAAAACACCGAGATATTGTTATATTTAAAATCGAAGATGTAGAGATGCAATTACCAGTTTTAATTGGTGATTACACTGATTTTTATTCGAGTAAAGAACATGCTACAAACGTAGGTAAAATGTTCCGTGATCCGGAAAATGCTTTATTGCCCAACTGGCTTCATATCCCGGTTGGATATCATGGAAGAAGTTCTACAATTGTACCTTCTGGAATTCCAGTTCACAGACCAATGGGACAAACGTTGCCAGCAGGACATGAAACACCTGTTTTTGGTGCATCCCGTTTAGTCGATTTTGAATTGGAAACTGCTTTCATTACAACTGATGTCAATGTAATGGGAGAAAACATTCCTACTTACGAAGCTGAAGATTATATTTTCGGAATGGTTTTATTGAATGACTGGAGTGCACGTGACATTCAGAAATGGGAATATGTGCCACTTGGGCCATTCTTAGCGAAGAACTTTGCGACTTCTATTTCACCATGGATTGTGACTATGGATGCATTAGAACCTTTTAGAACTAAAGGGCCTAAACAAGATCCAACTCCACTTCCTTACTTACAAACTAAAGGAAAAAAAGCTTTTGACATCCATTTAGAAGTATCATTAAAACCTGAAGATCAAGAAGAAACAGTTATTTCAAGATCTAATTTTAAATATTTATACTGGTCAATGAGCCAGCAATTGGCGCACCATACTTCAAACGGATGCCGTGTAAATTCTGGTGACATGATGGGTTCTGGAACTATTTCAGGACCAACTCCAGACAGTTTTGGTTCTATGCTGGAATTAACTTGGGGCGGAAAAAATCCGTTAAAGTTAAATGGTGGTGAAGAACGTAAATTTATTGAAGATAATGACACTGTTATCATCAGAGGTTTCTGTGAAAATGCAGAAGTAAGAATTGGATTTGGCGAAGTTTCAAGTCAATTATTACCTCCATTTATCAGACAATGAAGAGCAGATAAAGATTCTGAAAACATATAGAAAAAAGAAAACCTTGGTTATCGCCAAGGTTTTTTTATGCTTTTGTATTAACTTAAAATTTAAAGTGAATAGTTATTTATTCCAAAATCACCTTTACCCAAACCAAACGATGATCAGAACTTGATTCCCGTTTTTCAACTAATTCCGACATTGGCTCACCTTTAGCAGGCCAGAACACTCCACTGTTGACAACCTTAAAACCAAGTTTGGATGGCAATACATAATCAGCACGCATTCTCCAAAAGGCAGTATGATTAATTCCAAAAGGATTTTTAGGACTAAATTCAGCACCACCTTTACTAGCAGGTGTAAAGTCGCTATTAATTTTCGGATCATCTACTAAAGACTTTATTCCTTCTCTAATAGCATCACCCTCAACTGGTGAAGCATTTTGATCGCCCAATATAACGAATCGAGAATTCGGAGACAAACCACCTTTTACACCTTTATCATCATAAATATACGAAGCCGAATTGTCTGAAATATAGTCTTTCCAGAATCGGATTTCATCATGATTTCTTTTTCCATTACGATCCTCAGCACCATCAAAGGTCGGAGGAGTTGGATGACTGGCCAAAATATGAACTATTTCATTGCCAATCTGCACAGGAACATCCCAATGAGATTTTGAAGATAAAGGAAATTCTTTCCATGCTTTCTTGTTATACCAATCTGATCCATCTGCTTTTTTAGTAAGCAACGCTCCTGGCATATCTTTCCACTTAAAATTCTGAAAAGTACGAACCGCCTTAACATCAATAGGATATTTAGACAAAAGCATCATCCCATATTGCCCAGGATACATACCAAACGCCCATGCATCATTCCCAAAATTGTCAAACTTTCCATCATTGTTCAAATCGTAAGGACTTGGCTGTCCAGTATTCACTGTTGCATAATAGTAATAAGGATAATCAATAGCGGTCGCTCCACCTTGGCTAACATTCAAATAATTTTTAATAAATGCCTTTACACCAATTTCAGAATCTTTAATATAATCAAATTCGTTTAGCAAAATAATGTCTGGCCTAACAGTCTGAATAATCTGGGCAATATTTTTAATTTGAGCATTATGCCCTGAATTAAGTTGATTAATTAACATCTGCTCCGATTTTCCCATTGCGCCTTTGGGAGAATAATTATCAGATTCCATACTTACATTGTAGGTCGCAAATGTAAGTTCATTTTTTTCTTGCGAATCAGACTGTGAAAAAAGAACTCCGGAAGAAAGCACGGAAAGGATAAAAAATATTTTCTTCATATAAAATTTAATCTGCATTTCTGCATTATTGAGCATACGAATATAATAAGGTTGTCCGGACACACGATAAATCTGTCTGTTAAATATACAACAAAAAAAGCTGCCACTTTTGGTGACAGCTTAAATAATATAAGAAAGTCTCTGAATATCTGACAATTCTATTACAGATTAAAAAAATCAAAACGATTACTTTATAATCTGTAGCTACTATTTTTATGCAGGAATCTGCTGACTTAAACAATGTAAAGTTCCAAATCCCCAGATGAAATCAATACAGCTGATTCCAATAACTTCTCTGTCAGGGAAACATTCTGCTAAAATATTCAATGCTATACGATCGTTGCTGTCGTTGAATGTTGGTACTAAAACGCAATTATTTAAGATTAAGAAATTAGCATAACTAGCCGGTAATCTTAGATCTTCAAAATCAACACGTTTTGGCATTGGTAATGCTACAATTACTGGCGATTTTCCGTTTTCTAATTTTGCTTCTTGTAGACGTTTCAAATTATCCTGCAAAGGTTTATAATTTGGATCATTTTTATCTGTTTCTACAATCGTTACAATTGTATCTTCATTTACGAATCGGCATAAATCGTCGATATGACCATGCGTATCATCGCCTTCTATTCCGTCTCCAAGCCAGATAACATTAGTTACTCCTAAATATTCTTTAAAAACCGCTTCGTAATCTTCTTTTGTAAAACCAGCATTACGAACCTGAATTGTTGGATGCATCAAACATTCTTCAGAAGTCAGTAAAGTTCCTTTTCCATTTACATCAATTGCTCCGCCTTCTACAATTACTGGTTTTCCTTTATACATTACCTGTGTTAACGGAACATCAATAAAATCTGCGACTTTACCTGGAACGAATTTATCTAATTGATAGTTTTTATATTTTGCCCAGCCATTAAAATTGAAATTCAACGCTTCCCTTTTTGAACCATTTTTCACAATAATTGGCCCAGAGTCTCGCATCCAGCTTCTGTTGGTTTTATGAATGATATAAGAAACATTTTCAAGATTTACACGAGCTCTTTCAAGCATATCGGCAACTTTTTCTTTCAGTTTTTCATCGGCTACTACCAAGAAAACAGTTTCAAAAGTGGCTACCTTTTTTATAAATTCTACAAAAGCCCATTGAACAGCTTCGTATTTTCCTGGCCAATCGTTGCCATTATGCGGAAAACACAATACAATTCCTTGTTGTTTTTCCCATTCTGCTGGAAATCTTCTATTATTTGTTGACATAAATAGGTTCTAATTTAGAAAGTGCAAAGATAAGCATTCGTTAGGATTATAAAACATTCTATTAAAATTCCTATATAATTTCACAATAAATATCCTGTAAAATTTAAGTTAAAGATTATATAATATGTTCTTAATATTTGACAGAAACGCTGTAATTACTTTTGCCGAAACTAAAAACTAACACATGAAAAAATTATCTATCTCTTTATTAGCAGCTCTTTTTATTATGGCAAGCTGTAATAATGATGAAAATTCAAACAACGAACCTGAAGTTGTTGTAAACGAAAATCCAGCCACTTTCAAAGAAATTGGTTCTATTACAATTGGCGGTGAAGCAGCTGCAGAAATTTCGGCTTATTGCGAAAAAACAAAAAGATTATTTACAGTAAATAACAGTGGAGTCAATCAAATTGATGTTATTGATATCACAGATCCAACAAAACCAATGAAAATTGGAAAAATTGATTTAGTAGCTTATGAAGGAGCTGCAAACAGCGTTTCTGTATTTGATGGGAAATTGGCTGTTGCTCTAGAATCTACTGCAAATAAACAAGCTAACGGAAAAGTTGTTGTTTTCAACACTTCTGACTATAGTTTAATCAAACAAGTTACTGTTGGAGCTTTGCCAGATATGGTAACATTTTCTCCTGATGGAAAATACATTATGACAGCTAACGAAGGGGAACCAAATACAGATTACTCACAAGATCCAAACGGAACTATTTCTATTATTGAAACAAGCACTTATACTGTAACAACTTTAGATTTCGCTTCTTTTGCAAGTCAGGCGGCAACATTAGCAAAAGATGGATTCAGAATTTCTAAATTCGCTAAGAGTTTTGCTCAGGATATTGAACCAGAATACATTACTATTTCTGATGATTCAAAAACGGCTTGGGTAACTTTACAAGAAAATAATGGTGTAGCTAAAGTTGACTTAACTTCTAAAACTATAACCGCTATTTATCCTTTAGGTCTAAAAGATTATAATACAGCAGAAAATGCTATTGATGTAAGCGATCTTGACGATAAAATTGCTTTTAATCCTTGGAAAGTTAAAGGATTATTTATGCCAGATGCAATCAGTCATTTTTCTGCTAACAATGTTCCTTATTTTGTTACTGCTAATGAAGGAGATGCCAGAGAATACAATGCTTACACTGATATTAAAAGAATGAAAAGTGTAAAACTTGATGCAACAGCTTTTCCTGATGCTACTTTAAAATTAGATGCCAATTTAGGAAGATTAAATCTAGTTACTGATATGGGAGATACTGATGGCGATGGAGATCTAGACGAATTGGTAAGTTTTGGAGCAAGATCTTTCTCTATCTGGAACGGAAATACAGGAAAAATTGTTTATGATAGTAAAAATGATCTTGACAAAAAGGCTCATGAAATGGGACTTTATGACGACAAAAGAAGTGATGACAAAGGTTCTGAGCCAGAAGCAGTATATGTTGCAAAAATGGGAACTCAGAATATTCTTTTCGTTGGCTTGGAAAGAGCTGATGCATTTTTAACTTATGATGTTACAAATCCAAACTCTCCGCAATATTTACAAACAGTAAAAACTGGAGATGCACCAGAAGGATTATTATTCATCCCAGCCTCTAAAAGTCCTACAAAAAGAAGTTTATTAGTAGTAAGCAGCGAAGGAGACGGAACGGTAAAAATTTACCAGCCAGATTTGAAATAATCATAAATTTATCCAAATTTTAAAAAGAGCAAAATGTAAATTTTGCTCTTTTTTTTACTTTTTATTGATACTTAATTAACTAATTTTCATAAATATAAGCCAAAACATGGAAATTATGTAATTGGATATACAACGCGTACTTAAAACGTGTCCTCTAATTTTGTCATGAGTTTAAAATAAAAACAATTTAATTTTTGATATCATGAAAAAGAAATTAGTATCAGCCTCTTTATTATTACTATCCTTTGCCGCTGGCGCACAAAATATGGCTACCACTTCTACCAAACCAAGTGTAGATCAGGAATTCAATAAATGGTCGATAGAACTTAACGGTGGTGTTAACAAACCAACGAGAGCTATGACTCCAGGTTACACTACAGAATCTGCCAACTTCTTTCACGGAGATTTAGGTGTGAGATATATGTTTAATCCAAAATTTGGTTTGAAATTAGATGTTGGTTATGACCAATTCAAAGAAAAAAAGAATACTCCAGATTTTGAAAGCCGTTACGTAAGAGCAAGTTTACAAGGAGTTGTGAATGTTGGACGTGCTTTAAACTTTGAAACATGGACAAATACAATCGGACTTTTGGCACATGGTGGTTTTGGAGTTTCACAAATTAGTACTGAAACAGGTTTTGGAGGTCAAGATTACATGGCGCACGGAATTGCTGGTTTAACTGGACAAATTAGATTAAGCAATAGAGTAGCATTAACTGGAGACCTTACCGGAATTGTGAATGGAAGACAAAACTGGAACTTTGACGGAATGGGCAACACTACAACAGGTTCTTTCGATGGAGTTTTATTAAATGCTTCTGTTGGTTTGACATTCTACTTAGGAAAAAACCAGAAACATGCTGACTGGGTTGGCGAAGAAGATAGAATTGGTGAATTGGAAAAAAGAGTGGACTTGATCGAAACTGGTCTTATCGATTCAGACAAAGATGGAGTTGCTGATTTATACGATTTAGAACCAAATACTATTGCAGGAGTTGCTGTCAACACAAAAGGTCAATCTATTGATACCAATCAAAATGGTGTGCCAGATGAGTTAGAAAGCTACTTAGATAAAACCTATGAGAAAAAAGGAGCTGGAACAGCTACAAACAATACTGTTGAAGAATTAATCAATGGAGGTTATGTAAATGTTTATTTCGACTTTAATTCGTCTAAACCTACAAATGCTTCTTTATCTGGTGTTGATTTCTTAGTGAAATATTTGAAAAACAATCCAGGAAAATCAGCTGATATTATTGGTTATGCTGATGAAATTGGAAACACAAACTACAATACTGAATTGTCTAGAAAAAGAGCGGAAGCTGTGAAAAAAGTAGCAGTAAATGCAGGAATAGACGCTTCAAGATTGAATGTAATTGCTAACGGAGAAGATACTTCTGTTAACAAGAACTCTAAAGAGGCACGTCAAATCGTGAGAAGAGTTACTTTCCAAGTGAAGTAATCCATATAAAGCTAAAAACGAGAAAAAGAGCTATTCAAAATTGAATAGCTCTTTTTTGTTTAAAATAGAACTGCCTAAAAAGCTTTTCTAAGAAATAATTGTTGATTAATACACAATTCACATAAAGCTTCGGAGAAGCGATATATTTATAGAATTCCAATTAAGCAAAGAAAAATAGCTCCAGCGGAGCGACATATTTTTGCAATCTAATTTATGTCGCTCCGCTGGAGCTTTATCTTGTAAATGTATTTTCAGTGCTATAAATATATCGCTTCTCCGAAGCTTACAAAAAAAAAGAGCTGTCTTTTCAGACAGCTCTTCCTATATCATTTTAATCAAATTATCTATCAATTGCTCTTTTTGTGATATCTCCAAAAGCATCAATTCTTCTATCTCTAAAGAACGGCCAGTTCTGGCGAACATTTTCCTGAAGATCTAAATCAACCTCAGCAATTAAGATTTCTTCTTTATCGTGAGAAGCCTGAGCTAAAATCTCTCCTTGTGGCCCAGCAATAAATGATGCACCCCAGAATTGAATTCCTTCAGTTCCTTCAATATATTTCTCTAAACCAATTCGGTTTGCAGCCGCAACGAAAACACCATTTGCAACCGCATGACCTTTCATTACATTCATCCAAGCACCGTACTGATTTTCTCCGTACTGTTCTTTTTCTTTTGGATGCCATCCAATTGCTGTTGGGTAGAATAAAACTTCTGCTCCCTTAAGCGCTGTAATACGAGCCGCTTCTGGATACCATTGATCCCAGCAGATTAATGTTCCAACAGTTCCTTTTTTAGTTTCAATCGCTTGGAAACCTAAATCTCCTGGAGTGAAATAGAATTTTTCATAGAAATGCGGATCGTCTGGAATGTGCATTTTACGGTATAAACCAGCTTCTGTACCGTCTGTATCAATGATATAAGCACTGTTGTGGTAGATTCCAGCCATTCTTTTTTCGAAGAAAGGAACAATAATTACTACTCCTAATTCTTTTGCCAATTCGCTGAATGCAACAAAAGAAGTACTGTATAATGGTTCTGCTAATGCAAAATTATCAACATCTTCGCTTTGACAGAAATAATGACTGCTATATAATTCAGGAAGTAAGATTACCTCTGCTCCTTGACTTGCAGCATCTCTTACCCAGCTGATACATTTTTTAAGATTATTTTCAGCAACGTCATTCAGATTTAACTGAATAACTGATATTTTATATTTTCTTTTCGGCATGACATAAAATTTAGAGTGCAAAAATAATACTTTTTAAAGGAATGGCAAAGTCTATAACTTTTATATAACAGGGAAAAAAGAAGGATTTAAAACAGAAAACCATTTCACATCAGCTTAAAATTAAACTTCTGCAAAATGGTTTATCAACCTAAAAAAATATCAACTAAACAAGTTGTTACTCAATCACAACTTTCTGAATTAGGAATTCAGTTTCTGATTTTTTGAATTTAATTTCGAAAGTTCCTTTTACAGAAGATTTGAATTTGTAAACTGTCTTTTTAGGATCTGGAACTTGTTGCGTACAAACTTCTGATGGATATTTTGCAATTACCTGTAATCCTTTTACATCTCCAATTGTTACTTCTGAAATTTTATCGAATTCTGCGCAAGCATTATCTACAACATAAGTTACATCGTAGCTTAATTCGTCATTTACTTTTCCTGTTGCTGGTCCTTTGATTTCTGTTACTAAAGCAGCCTTTGTAGTTGGAACCGGAGTTTTCTCATCGTCATCGTTACTGCATGAAACAAATGCAATTGATAAAAATAATACTACCAAAACTGATTTTAATCTAAAACTTTTCATATAAAATAATAATTAATTGTTAATTACTATGAAGACGTGTCCTGGTTGCAATGGTTGCTTAGAAAAAATGTTAAAAAGTTTCAAATAAAGATTAAATAATTAAAAATCAACACCTTATTTGATAAAAAAATATTTAAAAAATACCGTTATTTCTTATGAAAATAAAAAAGCTATAGCCTAGCCCCGATAGAAACGGTATCCTTTTTCCTGCTCCTTTAGCAGGGAAAAGATATAGTGGATAGCGGGACAAAAGGTTCTTTTGAAAACGATTTGATCTGCTCCTAAAAACAAAAAAACACCAGCGTTAACTGATGTTTCTTGAAATATATTTTGATGTTTTATTAAGCTGTTTTCTTTTTAAAAATCTTTTTAAAGAGATTTATAAAAAGTAAAACTATAAATCCTAGAACTAATCCGACTGTAAACTCTTTGATAATAGCAGGGATTTTAATTTCTTCTGACAAATGATGAAAAAATGGAATATAATGAACAAATATTCCTCCAGAAACTAAAAGTAGTGCAATTGTACCAATTACAGTTAAACCTTTTATAACAAATGGAAGCGCTTTTACTAATAAATTTCCAATAAACCTAGAAAGACTCTTTTCACTCTTACTATGTTTTATTAGCTTAAATCCTGCTTCATCCATTCTGACAATAAGTGCCACGATTCCATAAACTCCAATTGTTGCAACAATTGCAATTATTGAAGTTACGATTATCTTCTGTATAAGCGGCTCATCCATTACAGTACCTAATGCGATAATTACAATCTCAACTGACAGAATAAAATCAGTGATAATTGCCGACTTAACTTTTTCTTTTTCGATTACTAGGATTTCTTCTTCTGTAAGAACTTCATCTGTAATCCCTTCAGATTCTTCGTGTTTGTGAGGAAAAATAAATTCATAAATTTTTTCGGCTCCTTCGTATGCTAAAAAAAGTCCCCCTAAAACCAAAATTATTATAATAGCTATTGGAAAAAAAGCACTTAATAAAAAGGCAATTGGAAGAATGATGATTTTATTCAACAGCGACCCTTTACTGATTGCCCACAAAACTGGTAATTCTCTTGAAGATGCAAATCCAGAAGCTTTTTCTGCATTTACTGCTAAATCATCGCCTAGAATTCCAGCTGTTTTCTTTGCAGCAACTTTACTCATTACTGCAACATCATCCATAATTGCAGCGATATCATCTAATAAGGCGAAAAAACCTGAACCCATTTTTTTAAATTTATTTTTAGTGATGCGAATCTAGACATTTTGCCTTAATCTGCCCAATAATCGGGCATCAAAATTTGTGTTTTTTATTCCTATTTTTCTGTATTGCGATTTTTAACTGCATTGTCCTAACAGCACCCATAGAATAATAAAAACAATGATAGTTCCGAAACAACCGCCTCCTAACTTTTTAGCACCGTATCCTGCAAGTAATCCTCTAAAAATATTGTTCATGACTTTGTAATTTTAATTAATAATTTGCTGATTTTTATAGATTTAAAATTGATTATTTTTTAACGAACACTTGTTATAAGAATTGACTAAAAAGTTTCAGAATTCACGGCTAAAAAAAAGCACCAGCCTTTCGACTGATGCTTTTCTTAAGATTAACATGAAAAAAATTATTTAGCTGTTTGGTTTCTAAAGACCAAATTGCCATCGAAAGCATCTAATAAAATAATGCTGTCTGTTATTATGTTTCCTGCCAAAATTTCTTTTGACAATTGATTCAACACTTCTCTTTGTACCACACGTTTCACTGGTCTTGCACCAAAATGCGGATCATAACCTTTGTCTGCCAAATATGCAATCGCTTCTGGAGTTGCGTCCATTGTGATGCCTTGCAACGCAAGCATTTTGGTAACGCTTTTTAACTGCAGACTTACAATTCTTGAGATATTCTCTACTGTAAGCGGTGTAAACATTACGATTTCGTCGATACGGTTGATAAACTCAGGGCGAACTGTTTGTTTTAATAATCCTAAAACTTCGTTTTTAGCGGCTTCTGTTGCTGCTTCAACACCGCCTTTAAGATTCTCAAATTTCTCCTGAATAATATTACTTCCCATATTTGAGGTCATAATAATTATTGTGTTTCTAAAATCAGCCAAACGTCCTTTGTTGTCTGTCAAACGTCCTTCATCTAAAACTTGCAATAAAATATTGAAAGTATCTGGATGCGCTTTTTCGATCTCATCCAACAATACAACAGAATAAGGTTTTCTACGAACGGCCTCAGTCAACTGACCTCCTTCATCGTAACCTACATATCCTGGAGGCGCACCAACTAAACGGCTCACGCTATGACGTTCTTGGTACTCACTCATATCGATACGTGTCATGGCGTTTTCGTCATCAAAAAGGTATTCTGCTAAAGCTTTTGCTAGCTCCGTTTTACCAACTCCGGTTGTTCCTAAGAATAAGAATGAACCAACAGGTTTTTTCATATCCTGCAAACCGGCACGGCTTCTGCGGACAGCATCACTCACAGCTTCTATTGCTTCTTCCTGCCCTACTACACGTTTATGCAGTTCATCTTCTAAATGCAATAGTTTTTCTCTTTCTGTCTGAAGCATTTTCATAACCGGAATTCCTGTCCATTTTGCTACAACTTCAGCAATATCTTCTCTGGTAACTTCTTCTTTTATCAAAGAATTTCCAGATTGAAACTCTAACAATTGTTTTTGCAAAGTTTCTTGACGTTCCTGTGCTTCTTTTATTTTTCCGTAACGAATTTCGGCTACTTTTCCGTAATCGCCATCACGTTCTGCACGTTCTGCTTCGTATTTAAAGTCTTCAATTTCGTGTTTTACAGCCTGAATTCCGTCAACGATATCTTTTTCCTGTTTCCATTTTGCATAGATTTCATTGCGTTCTTCTTTTAGGTTAGCCAATTCCATTCCTAAAATTTTCAGTTTGCTTTCTTCTTTTTCACGTTTAATGGCTTCGATTTCGATTTCCAACTGCATGATTTTACGATCCAAAACATCTAATTCTTCAGGTTTTGAATTGATTTCCATTCGCAGTTTAGAAGCTGCTTCATCCATTAAGTCAATCGCTTTATCTGGCAAGAAACGATTCGTAATATATCTTTGCGAAAGTTCTACCGCAGCGATAATCGCTTCGTCTTTAATTTGAACTTTATGGTGTGTTTCGTATTTCTCTTTGATTCCACGTAAAATCGAAATCGCACTTTCAGTATCTGGCTCATCGATCAATACTTTTTGGAAACGTCTTTCAAGCGCTTTGTCTTTTTCAAAATATTTTTGATATTCATCTAAAGTCGTTGCACCAATCGCTCTTAGCTCTCCACGAGCCAAAGCTGGTTTCAGGATATTAGCCGCGTCCATTGCGCCTTCTCCTCCACCTGCACCAACAAGTGTGTGAATCTCATCAATAAACAAAACGATATCTCCATCTGCAGCTGTAACTTCTTTTACAACCGATTTCAAACGTTCTTCAAATTCTCCTTTGTATTTCGCTCCGGCAATCAAAGCTCCCATATCAAGAGAGAAAACGATTTTATCTTTTAAGTTTTCTGGAACGTCTCCGTCTACAATTCTGTGCGCTAAACCTTCTGCAATGGCAGTTTTACCAACTCCGGGTTCTCCAATTAACATTGGATTATTTTTTGTTCTACGAGTCAGAATCTGCAAGACACGACGAATTTCTTCATCACGGCCAATAACTGGGTCTAATTTTCCTGTACGTGCTAATTCGTTTAAATTCTTAGCATATTTATTTAAAGAATTATAAGTTTCCTCAGCAGAAGCCGATGTTACTCTTTCTCCTTTACGTAATTCTTCAATTGCCGCTTTCAGACCTTTTCCAGTTACTCCCTGGTCTTTTAAAATTTGAGAAACTTTACTTTTTGAGTCGAAAATAGCCAAAATCAAATGCTCGATCGAAACATATTCGTCGTTCATTTTTTGAGCAATAATTTCCGCTTCGTTCAAAGCTTTGTTTGCATCTCGAGAAAGCATTACATCTCCTCCAGAAACTTTTGGAAAACTCTGAATTGTACTGTCTAAAATTTGTAAAAACAAAGGCACATTTACATTTAGTTTTTTCAGAATAAATGGCGCTACGTTTTCATCCACTTCAAAAATAGCTTTGAAAATGTGTTCATTTTCAATTTGCTGCTGGCCATTTCGTTGTGCTAATTGTTGCGACAACTGAATGGCTTCCTGCGATTTAATAGTAAATTTATTGATATTCATATTTTTTTGATTTGATTGATTTTATTTGTTTAATATTCTATAAGATTAAAGTTACGATTTATTGAAGTACATTTTTAACTCAAATAATCTAACTTTGTATTCGAATAGACAAATTATATTCCACAACAAAAAAACAGACAAAACGGCATTAAAAAACTGATTTTTATCATTTTTAAATGCCAAAAAGTCACAAAACAAGCCAAATATGAGTTTTTTTAATTCAATCTTCGGAAGTTCAGAGAACTCAGAAGCTCCAAAAAGTAAAGTAAACTGGACAGAATTAACAGATATTCTTCAATTGCAGGAAATTGAAGCGATCTCTAATGAAAAACCTGTTGTAATTTTTAAGCACAGTACAAGATGCAGCATCAGCCGAATGGCCTTAAAACAATTTGAAAGAGAATTTGATCTTGAAGATGTCGTTGACGCGTATTTCCTTGATTTAATTGCACATCGTGATATTTCAAACGAAATTGCGAGTCGATTTGGTGTTTACCATGAATCTCCTCAATTGATTTTAATCAAAAATGGAAAAGCTGTTTACGATGTTTCGCACAGCGATATCGATGCAGAGGCACTGAAAAGCAAAGTATAGTTTTTTTCGCCACGAATTCTCGAATTATTTTTGATAATCTTTGAAGATATGAATTCGTGAATTCGTGGCGAAAAAACCAATTTAAAAACTCTCTCCAGACCCGCCTCCGCTAAAACCTCCTCCTCCAAATTCCATTGGAGAATCTTGTGGTTTTACTTCTGGTTTCATTCCAAAAGTTGAAGCTACTACTAAAGCCTCAGCATTTAGAATTGCATCTGAATGATTGATTCTATCTGGTTTAAACGTTAAACCACTTTCTTTTTCTTTTAATTTTCGAATTGAGAAATACGCTATTGCAAATAAAACAAGTCCGCCCAAAGTTAGTGCTACTTCTACTGGCAAGACTGCGTAATAAAATCTAACAGTATAGATTGAAAATCCAATTGCCAAAAAACTAATCCAAAGCATAATTCTATCTTTTGTTCTTAAAGCTTGAACGAAATAAATAATCGGAACTATAAAAGTAAAAGCGTAAAAGAAAAAAGCGAATGGAATATCTGTCCCAGGTTTTACTTCAGTCCCTAAAAGCTCTTCTGAAAGTTCTCTTACAACTAAATAATTACAAGAAAGATAAAACAAAATCAAGCAAAAGCTGTTTGCTAATAAAAGTCCATTATGATAGTAACTTTCATTGAGTTTGCTAATTAATTTCTTTGTTACAAAATAAAAAATAACGGCAAAAATCATAGCTGCAAAAGGAAGAATAGCTCTTCCTACATCTCCAAATTCAAACATTTGAAAAAACAAAAATTCAGTGACTGATAAACAAAAAACTAGCATTGAAAGTAAATGCAGGTATCTGATAAACATAAAAATAGAAGCTGCAGCCATAAATAAAGCTATAACAGACTCATATCCATCCGTAGTAATTCCGATAGCAAATCCTATGTTTAAAATAGCTCCTAAGATAAAAGCATCATCTAAACCGTGATTATGAAAGTTTTGTTTCGCCAATAATTCGGAGCCAACAAAACCAACAGCTGCAAAAATATAACAGCAGATTTGAAAATAAGCATTCTCTGCATTCATTCCAACAATAGAAATGGCACCGCAAATTGAACCGTACAACATACTTCCCAACAAAAAGAATCCGATTCTAACTAGAATATTATCCTGACTTCTAAAGACTGGCAGCTCCTTTTTTATAAATTTCTTCTGTTCTTTACTTATAAAACCTCCTTTAAATAAAGTATCAGCTTCATCCACTAAGATTTGATTATCTAGTATTTTTTTGTCGTACACTATCATTCTGCTATTTCTTTATGAAAGTTTTTAATTAATTTGATAAACATAACAATTGACCCTATAAAATATGCAGGCAGTAAGAAAATAAACAACTCCCAAATATCAGAGAAATCAACATTTTCAAAAAGTCTAACCAAAAGTATATTTGCTCCAATGTAGCCGTATACAATCATAAAAACATATATAGACATTGCTCTCAATTTGTAGCTAATCTTATAGAAATAAAAAGTAGATCCTGCTAGAACAACAGCAAAAATCAACCACATTAAATTATAATGATTTAATAAATTGCTAATCGATGCAATACTGATAATATGCAGGGCAAAAGTCAAAAAGATTAAACTGAAATGTGTTTTTAATGCAATTCGATTACTATAGATTGTCCACAAAATTAATAAAATGCCAAGCATAACAGCGGAATAGCTCAAACTCTCACTGGCATAAAAATCATTATTATTTAATAAATCTTGAGGCGTAACAGAAAGTCCTATGTAAGCCGCCAAACCAGTAACCGCAATCGTAAGAACACTTCGATTGTCAAAATAATAAGCGCAAAAGAAACTTACAATAGTTGGGACTAATGTCGCCAATCCGTAATGTTCTCCAAAAGGTTTGTATTGAAACTGTAGATAACCAATAAAGATACAGGTTAAGATGTTAGCCAATAAAACTAAATATTCCAAAACAGGGTGCTCAAACTGTGTTTCTGTTTTCTCAAAGCCTTTTGAATTTTTGAAGCAATAAAAAAGACAAACTGCAATTACAATTAAAAGAAGTGATAGAATAGCAATGTGTCCAATTGAGTCTATATTTTCATAAATCAGTATTCCAATTCCTGAAGTAAACAATAAGACCGATAAATAAAGGAAAAGTTTTAATTCTGCATTTAACGAAAATATATTTAAATTTCGATATGCTTTAATTTCCTCAAACTGATTTTCTGTAATCAAACCTTTTTCAAATAGATCTGCGGTCGATTGCTCATTAAATTTTTTCATTCGATTACTTTAAATTGATATCCAAATATATGGATTTAGTATGAATTTTCTCTTTTAATCAATTGGCTTACTATTTTACACCACTTTTACCCTCGATTCATTTCGGAAAAACAATCTCTTTTAAATGTAAAACAAACACTTAATATTCTTGTAATCAAAACTTTAAAATATAAAAAAAATGCTAAATTAATTTGAAATTAATCTGAATCCTCTACATTTGTGCAATCGATTACATTAACTATTAAACCACACAAAAAACCACAAATGAAAACAAAACTTATTTTATTGGCATTACTTATTCCGTGCTCTTTTCTTTTTGCTCAAAATTATTTTATGAGCAATCCTGAAGGATTTGGAGCTGCTACAACTGGCGGTGGAAGTGCTGCCCCTGTTACTACTGTTACAACTTTAGCCGACTTAACGGCAAAACTTAAACTTACCACTCCACAGATTATTTTAGTTTCTGGGACTATAGCTTGTACTTACACGAGTCTGCAGATAAATGACAAAACCATTATCGGACTGCCTGGTGCCCGCTTAGTCAATTTGGATCAAACTGCTGCTGGTTCTGGAATATTAAATTTAAAACCTGGGTCAAATAATATTATCATTAGAAATTTAATTTTTGAAGGCCCTGGAGCGTATGATGTTGACGGACGCGATAACTTAACTTCCGAAGCCACCAATATTTGGGTCGATCATTGCGAATTTCAAGACGGAATGGACGGAAATTTTGACAACAAAGGCGCCGCAGATAATGTGACTGTTTCTTGGTGCAAGTTTACCTATTTAAAAACTCCAAAAGCTGGAGGATCTGGCGGTGCAGATGATCATAGATTCTCAGATTTAGTTGGTTCTTCAAAATCGGACGCTCCAGCGGACGGGCATTACAGCATAACTTTTAAAAATTGTTATTGGGCAGAAGGCTGTAAAGAAAGAATGCCGAGAGCAAGAAATGCTGAACTTCATATTCTAAACTGTTATTATAACACATCGGTTTCAGGTTCACTGGCAATTGGTTTAGGAGGCGGTAATAATAATGCAACTTGTTATGTTGAAGGAACTGATTTTGCTAAAATTGGAACTGCGTTTAAAAATTATGTAAGCACAGACGGCGGTACAATTGGCATTGCTTTTACAGATTGTTTGAATGCACCTGCAAACTCAGGAACAACTGTAAGCAAGCCATCTTATACGTATACTGTATTACCAACAGCTAACGTTGCTGGTTTTATATCTAATCCGACTTGCGGTGCTGGAGCAACATTACAAGTTACTGCTCAAGGTGTTGCATCTACAAGCTGTAATAATTTAGGTTTAAACGAAAACACAAACAATCTCGAACTTAAATATTATCCATCCCTTATAAATCGTCTTTTGAATATTGATTTTTCAAGTTCTGATAATGGATTAGCCCAAGTTAATTTATATTCCTCTAACGGCTCAAAAGTATATTCGCATTCTAAAAATGTTTCTGCTGATGAAAAATTAGAACTCAATGTTGGAAATCTTGCCAAAGGCATTTACATCTGTAAAGTCCAAATAGAAAACAGAAGCAAAACGTTTAAATTAGTAAAAAACTAATAATTCTATAAATGAAAAAAAAGGTCATTGAAACACATCGATGACCTTTTTACATTTTTACACCTTAATTTTCACATTTCACAATGTTAAAAAGCTGCTTTCATTTTATCTTTTATAGCATCTAGACAAAGATTATTAATACTTCCTTCGTGCGTATGTTTTGTCTCTTTTGGAGATTTGTACGTTCCTGCTTCTAATTGTTCAGCAACAGCTTTATAAGCATCTCTAAAAGGCATTCCGGCAACCACCATTTCATTTAAAGTATCTACAGTAAACAAATAATCGTACTTTTTATCTTCTAAAATATGATCTTTAACCGTAATATCTTTAATTGAAAATATAGCAATATCCAAACAAGCCTTTAGATTTTGAATCGCTGGAAATAAACCTTCTTTTAAAAGCTGTAAATCTCTATGATAACCGCTTGGAAGATTATTGGTAATTAAAGTGATTTCGTATGGAAGTGCCTGAATCTTATTACATTTTCCTCTGATTAATTCGAAAACGTCTGGATTCTTTTTATGAGGCATAATGCTTGAACCTGTTGTAAGATGTGCCGGCAAACCGATAAAATCAAAGTTCTGGCTCATATACAAACATACGTCCATCGCAAATTTTGATAATGTTCCTGCAACGCTTGTCATAGCAAAAGCAACTGTTTTTTCTGCTTTTCCGCGACTCATTTGTGCGGCAACGGCATTATATTTTAAAGTTTCAAAACCTAATTCCTGAGTTGTAAATGTTCTGTTGATTGGAAATGAACTTCCGTAACCCGCAGCAGAACCTAACGGATTCTGGTCTACAATTTTTGAAGCAGCGTTCAACATCGTTACATCATCAATCAAACTTTCGGCGTAAGCAGAGAACCACATTCCGAATGACGATGGCATTGCGATTTGTAAGTGCGTATAACCTGGCAATAAAACGTTTTGGTGTTTCTCTGCCGATTCCATCAACAACTCAAACAATGTTTTTACTTGTTCTTTTATCGCTTTTAATTCGTCTTTTAAATACAAATGAACATCTACTAAAACCTGATCGTTACGAGAACGTGCCGTGTGGATTTTCTTTCCTGCATCGCCTAGTTTTACGGTTAGAAGATATTCGATTTTAGAATGTACATCTTCGAAACTGTCTTCGATTTCGAAATTCCCCACTACGATATCAGCAATGATTTCGTTTAAAGCATCAACTAAAGAAGTCGTTTCTTCCTGAGTCAATAAACCAATTTGCCCAAGCATTTTGGCGTGTGCGATTGAACCTAAAGCATCATATTTTGCCAAAACTAAATCCAATTCTCTGTCGTTTCCGACTGTGAATTGTTCAATTTGTTTATCTGTTGGTATTCCTTTTTCCCAAAGTTTCATAGGTGCTATTTTTTTTCGCCACGAATTCACGAATTATTTTTTCAAATCTTTGCGATTATTTTTTTCGAATTAATTCGAATTAATATCTGATTTAGATAGTAAAAAAATAATTCGTGAATTCGTGGCGGTTTTTCTTTTCTTATAATTTAAAGAAATCGGTTAGTATTTTGATATACAGGTCGACTCCTTCTACAATTTCATTTACAAAAATAAATTCGTCTGCCGAATGCGAACGCAACGTTTCTCCTGGCCCCAATTTCAAAGACTGACAGCTTAAAACGGATTGATCTGAAAGTGTTGGCGAACCATACGTTGTTCTTCCTAATGCAATTCCAGCCTGAACTAAACCGTGCGAAACCGGAATAGACGAAGCATTTAAATGCATTGATCTTGGCGTTACTTCGGCGTTTACATTTGCTTTAACCACTTCTAAAATTTCAGCATTTGTATAACGATCTGTTACACGAATGTCAACCACTAAATCACATTCTGAAGGCACAACATTATGCTGTTTCCCTGCATTAATCTGTGTTACGGTCATTTTTACGGGACCTAAAACATCTGAGATTTTGTCGAATTTATAGTTTTTAAACCATTCCATTACCGGAATTGATTTGTATAATGCATTATCATCATTTTGATGTGCGGCGTGGCTTGCGGTTCCTTTTACTTTTACGTCAAGAACTAATAAACCTTTTTCGGCAACTGCTAATTGCATTAAAGTTGGTTCACCAACAATGGCGCAATCTAATTCTGGCAAATGTTTTAAAACGCTGTTTAAACCATTTTTTCCACTGCTTTCTTCTTCGGCGGAAGCTACAATTACGATATTATGGGATAGGTTTTGATTTTCGTAAAAGTGAACAAAGGTTGCTAATAATGAAACTAAACAACCGCCTGCGTCATTACTTCCTAAACCGAATAATTTGCCGTCTTTTTCGATTGCTTTAAAAGGATCGTTGGTGTACGCCTGATTTGGTCGTACAGTATCGTGATGTGAATTTAGTAAAAGTGTTGGTTTGTTTTCGTCGAAATATTTGTTGAAAGCCCACACATTGTTGTTTTCTCTCTTGAAAGGAATTTCATTCTGATTGAACCAATTTTCGATTAAAAGAGCCGTCTGATCTTCTTCACTTGAAAATGAAGGCGTTTCGATTAAGCTTCTTAATAAACTAATTGCTTCCTGGGTAAGCGTATCTATATTTTTCATTTTAATAAGGTTCAAAGGCTCAAAGGAACAAAGCAGCAAAGTTTTTGAGCTTTCCTCTGACCATTTTTACTTGCGCAAATTTATTTAAAATACCTTGTGCGCTCTATTTTTTTGCCACTAATTACAAGGATTTTCAAACATTATTTTTTTATCACAGATTTAAAATCAAAATGAACTTTTTAATGTTTATCTAAAATTATTTTCTCTTTTAACAGCTAAAATTAATGTCAATTCGTGGCAACATTTTTTATAATGTAATCGTTGTATGCGGAATATCTGAATTCTGGAGCATTTTGTGATGTCCAATTTTGATTTTCTGCACACCTCTTGATAAACTATTGAAACAGTTATCCAGTTTTGGAATCATTCCGGAATGGATTACTTTTTCTTCTTTTAGTTTGTTGTATAATGGTTCGTTGATTTCTCTTATTACAGATGAATCATCTTCTGAATCTTGCAAGACGCCTTGTTTTTCAAAACAATATGTCAGCGTTACATCAAAAACTTCTGATAAAGCAATCGACAATTCACTTGCAATTGTATCAGCATTGGTGTTTAACAATTGTCCCTTTTTATCGTGTGTGATAGCACAAAAAACGGGAACAACTCCAGCTTCTAATAAAGCTGCCAGTAATTTGGTGTTGACTTGTTTTACATCGCCTACAAATCCGTAATCAATTGTTGGGTGATTTCTTTTTGTGGACTGAATTAAATTTCCGTCAGCTCCAGAAAAACCAATCGCGTTATTATCTTTTGCCTGCAATTGTGCTACAATATGTTTGTTGATTTGCCCTGCGTAAATCATCACGACAACATCAAGCATTGGAGCATCTGTAATTCGGCGTCCATCAATCATCTGCGGAACTAAACCTATACTCTGCGCCATTTTTGTAGCCGATTTTCCACCGCCGTGAACTAAAACTTTATAGCCTTCAATTTTAGAAAAATCGGTTAAAAATTGTTCTAATTCTGCCGGATTGTCTATGATGTTTCCACCTATTTTTATTACTGATACTTGCATAAGATTCTAAGGTTCTAAGGTTCTGAGATTCTAAGATACTACGTTTTTTCTGCGCAAAGTTTCTCAGCATCTTAGTAGCTTAGAATCTTAGCAACTTTAAAAATTTATATTTTTTTAAGAATCTTTTGTAAAACTAATTGTGCCGAATATGTTCTATTATTCGCTTGTTCTATTACGATTGAATTTTCTCCATCCAAAACTTCATCACTTACAATTACATTTCTACGAACTGGAAGACAGTGCATGAATTTACCGTTGTTCGTTAAAGCCATTTTTTCAGCTGTTACTGTCCAATTTGGATCACTGTTGGTTACTTTTCCGTAATCGTTGAAATTACTCCAGTTTTTTACGTAAACGAAATCTGCATTTTCAAACGCTTTGTTTTGATCGTATTCGATTTTACAGTCTTTTGTAATTTCTGGGCTTAGTTCATATCCTTCTGGATGTGTGATTACAAAATCCATGTCTTTCTGCATCTGCATCATTTCTACGAAAGAATTTGCAACTGCCTGAGGCAAAGCTTTTGGATGCGGTGCCCACGAAAGAACCACTTTTTGTTTGTCTTTGTGTCTAGGTTTAAATTCTTCCATTGTAATCGCATCTGCTAATGATTGCAACGGATGACGAATAGCACTTTCCATGTTCACAATTGGCACTGTTGCATATTTCAAAAATCCTGAAATGACAGTTTCCTGATAATCTTTTTCTTTATCAACCAAACCTGCAAAAGCACGGATTGCGATAATATCACAGTATTGTGAAACTACTTCTGCTGCTTCTTTGATATGTTCAGAAGCGCCAGAATTCATCACTGCTCCATCTTCGAATTCTAATGTCCATCCTTCGTTGGTAAAATTCATTACCATAACGTTCATTCCTAAATTTAAAGCCGCTTTTTGAGTACTCAAACGCGTTCTTAAACTTGGATTGAAGAATAACATTCCAAGAGTTTTATTCTTTCCTAAACTTTGATTTTTAAGCGGATTCTTTTTGATTTTTATCGCTTGTTTTACCCATTTTGATAATGAGTTGATGTCTTTTATTGAGATATAGTTCATTGTTTTTTGCTTTTTTTGAGTTTGTTTATTCGCCACGAATTCACAAATTATTTTTAATAATCTTTGAGATATAAATTCGTAAATTCGTGGTTATATGATTTTTGTAAATGAAATTTCGTCTTTTAAAGCCTTTAGAATAAAATTATCATTTAATCCATTAACAATCCAAGTTTCGATGTTAGCTGCTTTTGAAATTGCTGCTGCTTCTATTTTAGATTGCATTCCTCCTGTTCCGTGCGATGATTTTGATT
Organism: Flavobacterium panacagri; assembly: GCF_030378165.1. Taxonomy (NCBI): domain Bacteria; kingdom Pseudomonadati; phylum Bacteroidota; class Flavobacteriia; order Flavobacteriales; family Flavobacteriaceae; genus Flavobacterium; species Flavobacterium panacagri. The sequence goes on along the minus strand of NZ_CP119766.1, from coordinate 3,355,205 downwards.
CGCCGATTTCCTTTTCAAGTGACTTCAAATCATTTACCAATTTTATGGTTTCTGGATTTTCATCATGAATTGAATCTTTTGTGTAAATCCCGTTTGTATTGGTGGCAATGATCAAAATATCAACATTTAAAAGAACCGCCGTTAAAGCCGCTAATTTATCATTATCTCCAAACCGAATCTCATCTGTGGCAACAGTATCATTTTCATTGATAATCGGAATGTAATTGTTTTTAACCAATACATTAATGGTATTTACTATGTTCTTTTTGGTCTGCTCTTTTTCGAAATCAGAATAAGAAAGTAAACACTGCGAAGTATTCAATCCTAAATCCTTAAAATTTTCATTGTAAATCCGCATTAAATGTGGTTGTCCAATTGAAGCTAAAGCCTGTTTTACAAAAACATCTTTATCTTGATTATCCAGTTTTACAAATTGTTTTGCTGCCGCAATTGCTCCTGAACTCACTATGATAAACTCATATTCGTCGTTTAAAGCGGCAATCTGTATTCCGAGGTCTTCAATCTTTCCCCGCGAAATATGATTGGTTTCTTTGGTTAAAGTATTACTTCCTATTTTTAATAAAATCCGTTTCTTACCCATTTTTGTTGTTTTACTGCGATTTTTTTTAACCGCAAAGTGCGCAAGGTTTTTTGATATACTTTATGCTTACAAACGCCAAGTTCGCAAAGCTTTATCTATAAATAAATTCCAAATTCCAATAATCTAAAATCTGAACTCTAAAGTCTACAATTATCTTATTTGTCCTTCTCCGTAAACGTACCATTTATTAGTTACTAAATGCTGTAAACCAATTGGGCCTCTTTGGTGGAGTTTATCCGTGCTTATGGCTAATTCTCCGCCTAAACCAAATTGTCCACCGTCTGTGAATCTGGTTGATGCATTTTGGTAAACTGCTGCTGCATCTATCGATTCCATAAACTGCTGTGCGACTTCATTATCTTTGGTAATAATTGCTGCTGAATGTCCTCCGCAGTATTTATTAATCATATCAATGGCATGCTCTTGAGAATCGATTGTTCCGATTACAATTTTATAATCTAGAAATTCTTCGTACCAAATATCTTCGTTTTGTAACGTTTTGGTATTTTCAAAATTTGCTAAAGATTGATCTACAATAACTTCAACTTTTGCTTCAATTAAGGCTTCAATTAACATTGCTGTGAAACCTTCAAAATTTGGAAGTTTTGAATCAATTAAAACTTTATCTAAAGCATTACAAGCTGAAATTTTAGCAGTCTTAGCATTTAAAATTACTTTTAAAGCCAAATCAGTATCTGCTTTTTCATGAACGTAAACGAAATTATTTCCGCGTCCGCTTACGATTACGGGACAAGTCGCATGCGCTTTAACAAATTCAATTAGTTTTTCTCCGCCTCTTGGAACTATTAAATCGACTTTTTGAGTTGGTTTTTCTAGAAAAGCCTGAGTTTCTGTTCTGTTGTAATTCAGATATTCAACCCAGTCTTTTGAAACTCCGTTTTCTTCTAAAGCTTTGTGCCAAAAACTTACGATTTTTAAATTTGATTTTAAAGACTCTTTTCCGCCTTTTAATAAAATCTTATTTCCTGATTTAAAAGCGATTCCGCCCGCTTCGATTGTAACATCTGGGCGGGATTCGTAAATAATTAAAATCGTTCCGAAAGCAGCCGTTTTATTTATAACTTTTATTCCATTATCATGAGTAAAATGAAAACGCTCAACGCCAACGGGATCTTCCTGTGAAGCTAATTGGTTTAATGATAAAATCATTTCGTCGACTTTTTTATCATCTACTTTTAAGCGTTCTTCCATCGCTAAATCAGAGCCGTCGTAATCGGCAAGATCTTCCTGATTGGTCAGGATTATCTCATTCCGCTCCTGCTCGACCAGCTTTGCCATAGTCCGCAAAACCGCGTTGCGTGTTTCAATTGATAATGGTTTCATAATTTCAAGTGGGTTGGTTGTTTTTTGGTTGTTTCTTTTTTATCGAAACTTTATTCATCCTAACAGGTTTTAAAAACCTGTTAGGTTTGATCCTTGAATATTTCCAAGTTTATTTTTACATACCTAACAGGTTTTGGAAACCTGTTAGGATATCGTGTGTTTAGTTTTTTAATTCTTCCAAACTTTCTTTTAAAGCTTTTACGAACGTATCGATATCTGCTTTTTTTACAGTTAATGGCGGTAAAATTCTTAATAGATTTTTATTGTTGGCGCTTCCTGTAAAAATGTGTTTTTCGATGATTAATTTCTTTCTTAAAGCTGCTACGTCAAAATCAAACTCCACTCCAAGCATTAATCCTTTTCCTTTTACTTGTTTTATTCCGTCAACTTCTTTGATTTTTTCTAAGAAATATTCATAAACTTCATTTACATTCTTTTGTAAATCCAGTTTTTCAATTACATCCAAAACGGCAATTCCTGCGGCACAAGACAAATGGCTTCCGCCGAAAGTAGTTCCTAACAATCCGAAACTTGCTTCGAATTTTGGAGAAATTAAAATGGCTCCGACTGGAAATCCATTCCCCATTCCTTTTGCAACTGAAATGATATCAGCATTGATTCCATGGTGTTGGAAAGCGAAGAATTTCCCGCTTCTTCCGTATCCAGATTGCACTTCATCTAAAATCAAAACAACATCGTACTTTTTACATGCTTTTTCTAAAGCCTGAAAAAATTCAGTTGTTCCTTGGTCTAAACCTCCAACTCCTTGAATTCCTTCGATAATTACTGCTGTAACATCGCCTTTAGCCAATTCAGCTTCAACTAATTCAATTTGGTTTAAAGGTAAAAAAGTTACTTCCTGCTGCGCGTTTAATGGCGCAACGATTTTTTTATTATCTGTAACGGCAACTGCTGCAGAAGTTCTTCCGTGGAAAGAATTATCAAAAGCGATAACTCTTGATTTTCCGTTGTGGAAAGAAGCTAATTTTAAAGCATTTTCATTGGCTTCAGCTCCAGAACTGCATAAAAATAATTCATAATCTTCAAGACCAGAAAGTTTTCCTAATTTCTGAGCCAATTCCACCTGTAAAGGATTCTGAATGGCATTAGAATAAAATCCTAAATGGTCTATTTGATTCTTCAATTTTGCTACATAATCCGGCTGTGTGTGGCCAATAGAAATCACACCATGTCCGCTGTATAAATCTAAATATTCTACTCCTTTGTCATCAATAATTGTACAATCTACTGCTTTTACTGGAGTTATGTCGTATAATGGGTAAACGTTGAATAAGTTCATTTGTATTTTGTTTATTTTGTTTCAGGTTTCATGTTTCAAGTTACTCACTGAAGGTGAAAACTAAAACTTCAAACCTTAAAACTAGTTATGTTTCTTCGTATCTATTTCGAGTCACGCACAGAACGTGAAACCTGAAACTTGAAACTTGAAACTAAAAAATTAAAATCCGCTTGGTTTCAAATGTAAACCTGTGGTTTCTTCTAATCCGAACATTAAATTCATGTTTTGAATGGCTTGTCCTGAAGCACCTTTGGTTAAGTTATCGATAATTGACGTTATGAGAACCCGGTTTCCTTTTTTCAATAAACTAATGATACATTTATTCGTTTGCACCACTTGTTTCATGTTGATGTTGGTTGTAGTAACGGTTACGAAAGGCTCATTTTTATAAAACTCTTCGTATTTTGCTACTAATTGCTCTAAACTATCATCGCAAACTGTATATAAAGTTGCGAAAATTCCTCTTGGGAAATCTCCTCTGTTCGGAATAAAAAGCAATTCGCTGTCAAAATCGTCTTGCAACTGAACTAAACTTTCTCCGATTTCTCCCAAATGTTGGTGCTCAAAAGCTTTATAATGTGACATATTGTTGTTTCTCCAACTGAAATGAGAAGTTTCTGAAAGACTTACTCCTGCTCCTGTACTTCCAGTTGTTGCATTAATATGAACATCATTATTCAGCAAATTATGTTTTGCTAAAGGCAATAATGCCAATTGAATAGCAGTTGCAAAACAGCCTGGATTTGCAATATAATTTGTCTTTTTGATCTCGGCTTTATTAATTTCAGGCAATCCGTAAACAAAATCTTTTCCTTCGAAATGAGCATCTTTATTCAATCTGAAATCATTTCCTAAATCGATGATTTTGGTATGACTTGCAAACTGGTTTTCTTTCAAAAATGAAATTGATTTTCCATGCCCTAGGCACAAGAAAACAACATTTACATTTGGATTGATTTCATCTGTAAAATTCATTTCGATATCGCCCATCAAATCTTGGTGTGCTACAGAAAGTGGCTTTCCAGCATTAGTTGTACTGTAAACAAAATCGATGTTTACTTTTGGATGATACATTAAAATTCTGATGAGTTCTCCGGCTGTGTAGCCCGAGCCACCAATAATTCCGACATTAATCATGGTCTAATTTGTTTACAGATGAGAATATGTTTTGTGCATTTCCTAAAATCTTGATAAATCCTTTTGCATCGTCTGATGTCCAAGCATTGTTCATTTCTCCGTATTGACCGAAACCTGTGTTCATTAAATCATTTTCAGATTCGATTCCGTCAAGTGAGAAATGGTATGGTTTTAATGAAACTGTTACGGTTCCATTTACTGTTTTTTGTGTGTCTTGCAAGAAAGTTTCGATATTTCTCATTACTGGATCTAAGAACTGACCTTCGTGGAATAACATTCCGTACCAGTTTCCTAATTGCTCTTTCCAGTATTGTTGCCATTTTCCAAGAGTATGTTTCTCTAATAAATGGTGTGCTTTGATAATAATTAACGGAGCAGCAGCTTCAAAACCAACTCTTCCTTTAATTCCGATAATCGTATCACCTACGTGAATATCTCTACCAATTGCATAAGCACTTGCCAATTTTTCAAGAGCGACAATATTATTTGATGGTTTATCAGTTTTTCCGTTTAAACCAACTAATTCTCCTTGTTCAAAATGAAGCGTTACTTTCTCTTCTCCTTCTTTTTGTAATTGTGATGGATACGCTTCACTTGGCAACGGTTGTCCTGAAGTTAAAGTTTCTTTTCCTCCAACACTGGTTCCCCAAAGTCCTTTATTGATAGAATATTGTGCTTTTTCCCAAGAATAGTGAACTCCGTTTTGAGCTAAATAATCAACTTCTTCTTGTCTTGACAATTTTAAATCTCTAATTGGCGTAATAATTTCAATTTCTGGAGCAATAGTTTGGAAAATCAAATCGAAACGAATTTGGTCATTTCCTGCACCAGTACTTCCGTGAGCGATTGCAGTTGCTCCTACTTTTTTCGCATATTTTATAGCTTCAATTGCTTGAAAAACACGTTCAGCACTTACTGATAATGGATAAGTATTGTTTTTTAATACGTTTCCGAAAATCAAGTATTTTATAGCTTTATCGTAATATTTATCTAAAATTGTTAAGTTGGCGTGTTGCGCACTTCCTAACTCATACGCTCTTTTTTCAATAGCTGTTAATTCTTCAGCAGAAAATCCTCCTGTATCTACAAGAACAGTATGAACTTCGTATCCTTTTTCATTTTTTAAATATTTCAAACAATACGAGGTATCTAATCCTCCGCTATAAGCTAATACTACTTTTTTCATTTTTTATAATTTAGGCTAATACTTTCGTATGTAGCAGTTTGAGATTTCTTTTTGATTAAATTTTGAATAAAAAAATAAATGACAATAATTTGTTTAAGAACAAAGCCTGTTTGATTTTTTTAAGCCTGCTTAAAACAGCCTCATTAAAAGGATGTCTCGGCGGTGTTTTTTGTTTTTCTTTTGGATCATATAACATTCCTGTACAAAGACACATTTTGTTTTCTTTGCTCTGTAAAATTGGGAAGTTAGTACAGGTTTTACATCCGGCCCAGAAACTTGGATCGGTTGTTAATTCTGAGAATGGAACTGGTTTATAACCTAATTCAGAGTTAATCTTCATTACAGCCAAACCGGTTGTAATTCCAAATATTTTAGCATCTGGATATCTCTTCAAAGAATAATCAAAAACTTTCGATTTTATCTTTTTTGCCAATCCTAAACTTCTATAGTCAGGATGTACAATTAATCCCGAATGCGCCACGAATTTTCCATGTTCCCAGCTTTCGATATAACAAAAACCTGCAAATTTTCCATCAGCCAGAGCAATCATCGCATCACCATTCGACATTTTTTTCTGAATATACTCAGGAGTTCTTTTAGCAATCCCCGTACCTCTCAACAAGGCAGATGATTCTATCGTATCGCAGATTTCTTGTGCGAATTTGAAGTGTTCTTCCTGGGTAACAACAATAGAGATCTTCATTTCAATAATTGAAGTTTAGTGTTAAAAATAAAAGCATATTGTTTCGTTTGAAATCCAGAATTGAATCCAATAAAATTAAGCAAAATAGAAGTAACATTCTCAAAATCAAAAACTTGATCAAGAAAATTTACAAAATAATAAATACTTTTAGGATATGTTTGTCCAATGGACAAATTATGTGATTTCAAAATGAAAAATGGATATGAATAAATATACGGCTATAAAACTCAGTGAACACTATAGAGCTAGTGTCCGTACTTCGGGAGAAGTAATCGGTGAGTTTGTCCGTGACAAAGAAGTTATATGTAAACTTATTTTATTCATCGGTGCAAAAGTACATCTTTTTTTTATTTACAAAACAAAAAATTAAAATTCTAACATTTTTTTTGCGTTTTGTTAATACATATAAAAAAACAAAACCCGATAATTAGTACTAATTATCGGGTTTTAAAACATTTAAGCTTTTTCTTTTTTAGTTTTTAGTAAATGGAATTACCTGATTATTTCCTAAAACAATCATATCAAAACCAGTTTTTGCTTCATTATATTTGAATTTTAAACCAGCTCCTTTAGACTCAAATGTGTCTTTTTCGTTTTCCACAGGTTTAACTGAAAACTTCGGAAAATCTGTAATTTCAACATACATTGTACTGTTTTTCTCTGTAACTTCAATTTTAAGAGGCGCTCTTGAAGTAGAAAAAGTTCCTAAATATGGATCCAAAATAACATCTTTTTCAATTTTCCCCTTACCCGCAGTCCAAACATTGTTTGATGTATTGTTGTCTGGAAATGCATTATCTGGATCTAACGTGATACTTTCTATTTCTTCTGTCGAATTATGCTTGAAAGACCAACTGTTGTTACGCTGCCAAATCTCTACAGGAAGATTTACTCTTGTTAACTTTCCGCTTTTTGTTTTAACGTCTAAAACAATTGGCATTGGCATTTTGTCAAAATTCTCAACTGTAATAATTGCTCCTTTTGCTGGATCGTTTTTCACATATTTAATAGAGTTGATTCCTTGGTCAAATCTCCAGTTATTTACGTACCAGCTTCTCCAAAACCAGCTTAAATCTTCACCAGCCACATTTTCCATCGTTCTAAAGAAATCATCTGGTTGTGGATGTTTGTAAGCCCATCGATTGATATAAGTTCTAAAAGCTGTATCAAAACGCTCTTTTCCTAATATCTGCTCTCTTAAAATTATTAATCCGGCACTTGGTTTAAAGTAACATAACATTCCAATATTAGCCTCTTTCATGTTATCTGGTGAACTCATGATTGTTTCTAAATCAGGACGAGTAAAAGATTCTGCTTGTTCATGTAAATTAGCAGCAGGTTCTTTATATTCTCCATTATTAAATGCAGCTGTGCTTAATGAATTAATAAAAGTATTAAAACCTTCGTCCATCCATCCGAATAATCTTTCATTAGAACCTACAATCATAGGAAACCAAATATGTCCAAATTCGTGGTCTGTAACTCCCCATAAATCTGCTCCTTTAGATTTCCATCCGCAGAAAACAATTCCGGGATATTCCATTCCGCCTTCATTTCCTGCAACGTTTGTAGCTGCTGGATAAGGATACTCAAACCATTGTTTAGAATAATGTTCGATAGAAGCTTTTACATATTCTGTCGAACGTCCGTAACCGTCTCTTCCTGCACTTTCAACTGGATAAGCAGATAATGCTAAAGATTTTTTACCGCTTGGAAGGTTAATTTTAGCTCCGTCTAAAATAAATGCAGAAGATGATGCCCAAGAAAAATCACGTGCATTTTTAATTTTATAATGCCAAGTTTTTTCAGTTCCCGCGTTTGTATTTGCCGTTGCAGCAACTTCTTCAGCAGAACGAATTGTTACTGTCTGATCACTATTAGATGCATCTTTATATTTTTTCAATTGATCAGCAGAAAACACCTCTGCTCCGTTGATTAATTCTCCAGAAGCTACTACATATTGATTTCCAGGAACAGTCAATTTTACATCAAAATCTCCGTATTCTAAGTAAAACTCAGAAGCTCCTAAATACGGAGCAGTATTCCAACCTCTTACATCATCATACACGCACATACGTGGATACCATTGGGCAATTGTAAAGATTTTTCCGTTTTTAGTTTCTAAAACTCCCATTCTATCAGATCCTTCAAAAGGCGCGATGAATGAAAATTCGATTTTAATTTTTACAGTTCCTCCTTTTGCAGCCAACTCTTGTGGAAGAAAAACCTGCATTCTGGTATCTGTGACAACGTATTTTGCTTCAACTTCTGTTTTATTTTTTCCTCCAGAAATTACTTTTACCGCTTTAATTTTATTTCCACCATCAAAAACTTGACCTTGAGCTCCGTTACGGCTTCCTGTTAATGGCACAACAGCGTTTCCTCTAGAATCTTCCTTAAATAAATTCTGATCTAAATTCAGCCATAAAAACCCTAATTTATCCGGACTATTATTAGTGTATGTAATTTCATCTGTACCTACAATCTCATTTGTAGTTCCATTTAATTTTGCTGTGATTTGGTAATCAGCTCTGTTCTGCCAGTATTCAATTCCAGGCTGACCGCTCGCTGTACGGGTTGAAGTTCCGTTTTTGGTATAAAAATGCGGACCAAAGGCATCATGATAATTGTAATTGTTTACCGGATTTACTGCTGTCGCTGACGGAGTTTGCTGCGCCCATACAGATGAGATCCCAAAAAATAAAGCCGCGGTTAAAATGGCTTTTGCACATTGCTTTTTCATATTTTTTAGCTGTTTATGTAGCAAATTAATGAAAAAAAAAGCTATTGACAGAGAAATTTCAAAACATATATTCAATTTTAGCAAAATTTTATCAATAAAATAATTTAGTTCATTTTACTAAAAACTGAATTTTATAAAATATATTTACATCACTTAAAAAAAACAATCATTTTACACCTTATATTTTGACCACAACTATTTCAAATTCAAAACTAAGCGCTTCAATCAAACAGGCTGGAGCTGAGTTATTTTCTATAAAAGACAACCAAAATAATGAATATATCTGGGAAGGGAATCCAGATTTCTGGGGCAAACACTCTCCCGTTCTTTTTCCTATTGTTGGTACTTTAAAAAACAACACTTACACAATTGAAGGAAAAGAATATCAATTGTCAAGACACGGTTTTGCTCGTGATATGGAATTTCAATTAATTGACAAAACTGAAAACAACGCAGTTTTCTCTCTAAAATCTTCTGAAGAAACTCTTAAAAAATATCCCTTTAACTTTGAATTACAGCTTATTTATACACTTCAGGAGAGTTCTCTTGACTTAGAATATAAAGTCATCAATAAAGGAAAAGAAAAAATGCCTTTTTCAATTGGGGCACATCCTGCAATTGCTCTGTCTAATAATTTTGAAGATTATGCGCTTCAGTTTGAAAAAGAAGAAGAATTAAAGTACTATCTTTTAGAGAATGATTTGATTTCTTCTAAAACTAAAATTTTAGAAACCGAAAATAATATTGTTCCTTTAAATTACGACTTGTTTAAAAATGATGCTTTGATATTTAAAACATTAGATTCAAAATCATTGACTATTCTAAAAAATAAAAAGCCATACATAAAAGTTGATTATAAAGATTTCTTAAGTTTAGGAATCTGGACAAAAGAAAATGCTCCTTTTATTTGTATAGAACCTTGGTTAGGCTATTCTGATACTGATGAAAATACAGGAGATTTATATAAAAAAGAGGGAATTTTGATTTTGGATGAAAATCAAAATTTCACTGCAAAATTTAGCATTACAATATTATAACTATAGTTCAATATGTTAGAATTTAACTTTTCTCCTTTTCCCGTTATAGAAACAGAACGTTTGATATTGAATCGAATTACTGAAAAAGATGTAAGCGAAATTTTCGCATTACGTTCTAATCCTGAGATAATGAAATATATCCCGAGACCATTAGCAAAGACAACTGATGATGCATTGGAACATATTCAGATGATTAAAGATAAAATCGAAACCAATACAGGAATCAATTGGGCAATTAGACTTAAAAATGACCCAAAATTGTTTGGCTTCATAGGATTTTACAGATTACAGCCTGAAAATTATCGAGCCGAAATTGGCTATATGATTTTACCCGAATTTCATGGAAAAGGTTTTGTTCCTGAAGCAGTAAAAAGACTTACTAAATACGGTTTTGAAGATTTAAAACTTCATTCCATTGAAGCTGTCATTGATCCTGAAAATTATGCTTCAGAAAAGGTTTTACAAAAGTGCGATTTTATTAAAGAAGCCCATTTTAAAGAATCAGACTTCTACGAAGGCAAATTCTTAGACAAAGTAATCTACTCATTGTTAGACAAGTAAACATAACTCTTAATTCTGACAAAAAATAATCTTGTTAAAAGTAGGTTAATCAGCAATAGTAAGAACTTAGTTACGTTATATTTGTGCCGAAAATAAATTATTACCTGCGATTAAAAATACCATGAAAAAATTATTTGCCCTTATTGTTCTTCTTTTATCTATTCAATTACAAAGCCAGACTTTTATTAAATTTAATGGAGCTACTGCTTTACTTGCAGTACCAAACATTGGAATTGAAACCAGCATTGGAGAAAAAACAACTTTTAGTGCAGATGTAATGGCTTCTTTCTGGGAATCATTTAATGGACACAATCCAATGAAATTCGTTACAGTAACACCTGAAATTCGTTATCATTTTAAAGAAAAGTACAATGGTTTTTATGCCGGTGCGCATATAGGTGCAGATAAATACGAACTGCAAAAATGGAATTACTGGGACAGCAATCGTTATGAAGATGGTTTTGGCTACAGAATTGGAGCTACAATAGGTTACAACTTAAAACTAAATGACAAATTTGTACTTGATTTTTTTGTTGGAGGCGGATGGCACCAAGGTTTTTACCATGGTAAATATAACGATGGAACACCTGGAAGATATGAAAAAACAGTTAACTGGAATAAAAGCGGTGAATGGCTTCCTTATCGAGGTGGCGTAATGATTTCTTATAAATTATAAAAATCAGCTTAGCTTTGGAAGTGTTTTAACATAAAGATCTTCCACTTTTTTTCTTGCCCAGTCCGTTTTTCTTAAAAAAGTAAGGCTCGATTTGACACTTGGATTGGAAATAAAACACTTAACCGGAATCAATTCTCCCAAAGTATCAAAACCATAATAATCTACTAAAGTCTCAACAATTTTTTGAAGTGTAATTCCGTGTAAGGGATCTTTGGACTGATTTTGCATTTTTTTATTCTTTTAAAATTATATAAAAAAGACCGTACTAGAAAAGTACGGTCTTTCTTTTTGCAAAATTACTAAATTGAATTTTACAGCAATCAAATAAAGAATAAATTAGAATAAGAATTTAAATCCAACAGAAATTGGAGAAGTCAAATTAGGATTACTTCCTCCTAAAGCAGTATTGTAAAACGGATCTACATTGGCAGCGTGAGCTAAACCAAAATTGGTAACTGTAGTTTTTTCTCCCGTTTTTGGATCAAGCGTAGTTGATGTAAAGTTTGCTAAGTCATAAGAAAACTCAACAGAGAAATTTTTAGTTACAAAATAATCAAATCCTCCTGACATAGAAACACCAATTTGATTTACTTTTAGTTCACTTTCTTTTTCTTTTCCAGAAATAATAGGCACCGCTAATTGACCAAAGAAATAAAGAGAGCCAGCAACATTCCAGTATTTTCTAACTAATGGTTGTGCTACAATTAAATCTGTTTTTGCCGCTGTTCCTGCATCAGAATCAGCTTTTACATTAATATATCCTACAGCTGCTCCAACTGCAACAGATGGCGTAACAAATGTTCCAACAATTGGCAATACAGATAAAGTGGTATTTTTAGCATCTGCCGTTTTTGTTTGTTGATAACCAAACTGAGAAGTCACAAACCAAGTACCTTTTAAACCTTGACTTGCCTCTTGAGCCTTTGCTGATAAACTGATTAGTACGATACTTACTAACGTTACAATTTTTTTCATTATTAAATTTGTTTTTGAAATTATGAAGCAAACTTAAAAGGAAGCATTTTTGCTGTGGATGATTAAAATCATAGATTAGAATAAAACTTTAATTATCTTAGCCGGCGTAAGTTTTTCAATTTTGTCTTACATTTGCACACATGTTAAAATCAGTCAATATATTAAATAAAAGAGCCCGATTTGATTATGAAATAATCGATACCTATACTGCTGGAATTGTTTTAGCAGGTACCGAAATCAAATCTATACGTTTAGGAAAAGCCAATATCACAGAAAGCTTCTGCGAATTTAGTGGTATGGAACTTTTTGCGATTAATACTTATATCGAAGAATATTCTTTTGGAAATCAATTCAATCATAAATCAAGAAGTGAACGAAAATTACTTTTGAATAAAAAAGAATTAAAAACACTTCATAAGAATGTTCAAGCAAAAGGACTTACTATTGTTCCTCTGAAATTATTTACCAATGAAAAAGGTTTGGCAAAATTGCAAATTGGTCTTTGTAGAGGAAAGAAAAACTATGATAAACGAGAATCTTTAAAAGAACAAGATACTAAACGAGATTTAGACCGTATTAAAAAAGCCTTTAATTAAAGGCTTTTTTAATTTCAACATAAATCACTGTTTATTAATATTTTATCGTTATTTTTACTTATAACCAATTTAACTGTAAAATATGAAAAAGTACTTAGTTTTGTTTTTCGCAATAATGATACTTTCAAGTTGCGGCAGTAATACAGCGATCGTAAATAGCTGGAGAGATCCAAATGTTACCGTTGCTCAAGAAAATTTCAAAAAGGTTTTAGTCGTTGCTTTAGTAAAAGATGAAGCCTCAAGAAGAGTTGCAGAAAACCGAATAGCCGCCAATCATCCAATTTTTAAAACTTCTTATCAGTACTTAAACGAAACAACCAAAGACCTTACAAAAGAACAGAAATTAAAAATTCTTCAAGATGAAAATTTTGACGGAGTAATAACCATGAGATTGGTAAGCAAAGACAAAGAAACCAGTTATGTTCCCGGAACTTACACTGGAATGTACTACGGAGGTTTTGATGGAATGTATACCGGAATGTACGGATATGGATTTGGAAATTGGTACGGAATGTATTCTCCCGTATTTTATGATCCAGGATATTATCAGGAAACCACATCTTACATGGTTGAAACCAATATTTTTTCATTAAAAGAAAACAAATTGATTTGGACAGGAACTACAAAATCTGAATACGTTACAGATCTAGGACAAACTGTTGATGCAATTATGCAGGCGGTAGTTAAAGAAATGAGAAAAGACGGTTCTTTACCTCCAAAATAAAATCCAGAAAGCAACATTTAAACTGTTGCTTTTTTCACACAACAAAAATTGACTAAATTTGTCAAGACAAAATTTTTCATTAAAATGAAATCACTTCTCAAAAATGCTAGAGAGCAAAAAGGTTTAAAAACCCGTGAATTAGCACAACTTGCCAATATTGATCAAGCTTTGATTAGTAAATTTGAATCGGGAACAAGAAAGCCAACCAAAGATCAGATTATTAAGCTTTCTCAGCTTTTAGAAATTGATTATGAAACTTTAATGATTGCCTGGCTTAAAGAAAAGATTCTTTATGAAATTGGTGATGACGAACTCGCCTTAAAAGCTTTAAAAGTTGCTGAAAATGAAATCAAATACAACAAAACGGTTTCAAATCTTAAATTATCTACTTCTTTAGAGAAAATCCTAAAAGAAATCGATGCCTTAAAAGAAAAATTAGATTCTTATCGTCAGTATGACAGCTTTAAAATAACACAGGCCTTAGAATTAGAATATACTTTTGAAAGCAATAGAATTGAAGGCAATACAATGACACTTCGTGAAACAGATATGGTTATCAATGAAGGCTTGACAATTTCCGGAAAAAGCATGCGGGAGCATCTTGAAGCTATAAATCATCAAGAAGCAATTGGTTTTATTAAAGATTTAATGAATAAAAACAACTCTTTAAACGAACGAGATCTTTTATCTATTCATAATTTAATTCTACGAGGAATTATTCCGGAAGATGCCGGACGTTACAGAAAAGTTCTAGTTATGCTTCAGGGAAGCAGTCACATGCCTCCACAACCTTTAATGGTTCCGCAGGAGATGGAAGAATATTTTGTTTGGTATGAAATCAATAAAAATAAACTACATCCAATTATTTTAGCCGCAGAAATGCACGAGCGATTAGTAACAATTCATCCTTTTATTGATGGAAACGGAAGAACTTCACGACTAATCATGAATTTAATTTTAATGCAAAAAGGCTATCCTATTGCTAATATTAAAGGTGATTACGAAACTCGAATGCAATATTATCAGTCTTTAGAAATTGCTCAAACTAAAAAAGACAAAGAAGATTTTTTTCTGTTTATCGCTCAAAAAGAAAAAGAAAGCCTGGAAAGATATATTTCAATTCTTACCCAATAAAAAAGCCCGCTAAAAAAAACGGGCTTTCTCATTAATTTTTATCTTCTAACAAAGGAACAAATCGAAACTCTCCAAACTCATGTTTTTCAAACTGCGTTTCATTCTTTCTGATTAATAAAGTCATAATCTGAACATCCTCTCCTAACGGAATAACAAGCCTTCCTCCTATTTTCAACTGCGCCATTAAGGGCTGTGGAATAAAAGGTGCACCTGCTGTAACTATAATACTGTCAAAAGGTGCGAAATTTGGCAATCCTTTATAACCGTCTCCAAAAGAAACATGTTTAGGACGAATATTTAATTTTGGAAACAAAATAGAAGTCTGTTTAAACAATTCTTTTTGTCTTTCTACAGTATAAACTTTTGCTCCAAGATGAAACAAAACGGCCGTCTGATATCCAGAACCTGTTCCGATTTCCAAAACCTTATGTTCTTTCTGTACTTCTAAAAGCTGAGATTGAAATGCAACAGTGTAAGGCTGGGAAATAGTTTGACCCGCACCAATAGGAAAAGCCTTATCCTGATAAGCGAAATCTTCAAAACTAGAATTCAAAAAAAGGTGTCTCGGGATTTTTTTTATCGCATCCAGAACTGCTTTATCAGTAATTCCTTTTTGTTCTAAAGTGGTTACTAATTGATTACGAAGTCCTTGATGTTTGGCAGTATCTTTCAAAATAGGTAGGTTTTATTTTCGCAAAAATAAGAAAACAAATCATCAATTATCAAGTACTTTTTAATGATTTAATTTCTATTTTTGATTTATCCTGTAACCTAAATGAATTCTAATATTTTATGAAAAAAATTATACTCGGATTATCTTTACTGTTTTCATTATTGGGGATTTTAAGATCCTTCTTTTTTGTTTTTTATGATTTTGATGAAGTTACCGAATTTTCTAATTTTTTTGTTTTTAGTATTCAGCCCTACACTTTTGCAGGTATGAACATCTATATTCCTAGACATTTAATTAATGGAGAATCAGAAAGTGGTACTATATCAATGGGACTTATCAATTTATCTTTTTTTCTGACTTTTCTTTCTGGCACTGTTATTTATTACTTTTCAAACTACAAAGAGACCAAACTCTTAGCTTTTAATTACAGCTTAGTATTTTTAGATTCTTTAATAAAAATATTCTTTTTTATTTTTCTTTTTAACATTGACAAGCTGAACATCACTGAGTTTCTATATATCTTGATTACTTTATTGTATCTTTTTATTTCATTCTATTTTATAAAAAAAGAACTAAATTCTAACATGTTAGAAAAAGATAATCAAACAACAGGAAACGATCTTGAAAATGCATCAAATTCAAAACGTTTTTTAAATTTACTTATCGATTCTTTCATCATAATAGTCATCGTTTTTGGTTTTATTAGTTTCGCAGAAAGAAATGAAAAAATGGCTTCTCTCTTAGGTTACTTTAAAATGACATTTGGAGATAAATTTGCTTCTCTGGTTTTCTTTTCAATGATTAAATTCAGTTACTATTTAGTATTTGAATCTATCTTTAAAAGTACACCAGCTAAATTTATAACATCTTGTTATATAACAGATGAAGAAGGAAATCCACCAAACTTTTCGATGACTTTTAAACGAACTTTATTAAGATTTGTTCCTTTTGAAACTTTCTCTTTTTTACTTGGAAAAAATTTACACGACGACTATTCAGACACTTATGTTATCAATAAAAATACAGATCGCAAAATTGAAGATCGATATACACAATTCTTAACAATTGCATTAGGTATCGTAATAGTTATTTATTTTTTTATGTCAAACAGACATACATACTAATCAATAAAACGAAAAAATAAGATTGATGTTTTTAATTATTGAATTACTAAATCTTTATCATATACATTTTCACTTTAAATAAATAAATTCTATTTTTGTTTAAAATACATTCTCATGTTAAAAGTAGGAGTTTTAGGTGCTGGTCATCTTGGTAAAATACATTTACGCTTATTACAACAATCTGACAAATACGAATTAGTTGGATTTTATGATGAAAATCAGGAAAATGCCGAAAGAATCTCAAAAGAATTTGGCTATAAAAATTTCAATACAATTGCAAAACTCATTCACGCAGTCGATGTGATTGACATTGTCACTCCAACGCTATCTCACTCTAAATGTGCAAAAGTTGCCATCAAATCTGGAAAACATATCTTTATTGAAAAACCAATCGCCAATACTGTTGAAGAAGCTGAAGAAATTATTGCTTTAGCAAATGAATACAACGTAAAAGGACAGGTTGGACACGTAGAGCGTTTTAATCCCGCTTTTATCGCTACTAAAGAAATGATCGAAAATCCGATGTTTATTGAAACGCATCGTTTGGCCGAATTTAATCCTCGTGGTACAGATGTTCCTGTAGTATTAGATTTAATGATTCATGATATTGATGCCATTTTAAGCGTTGTAAAATCTAAGGTTAAAAGCATCAATGCAAGCGGTGTCTCGGTTATCAGTGAAACTCCAGATATTGCGAATGCCAGAATTGAATTTGAAAATGGATGTGTAGCTAACTTAACTGCCAGCAGAATTTCGTTGAAAAACATGCGTAAATCACGTTTCTTTCAAAAAGACGCTTACATCTCAGTTGACTTTTTAGAGAAAAAATGTGAAGTAGTCCGCATGAAAGATGCGCCAGAAGTACCTGGTGATTTTGATATGATTTTGCAGAATGCTGAAGGTGTAAAAAAACAAATCTATTTTACCAATCCAGATGTTGAACAAAACAATGCAATCTTAGACGAGTTAAATTCGTTTGCCGATGCAATTAACAATAATACAACTCCAGTTGTTACACTTGAACAAGCTACAGATGCATTGCGTGTGGCTTATCAAATTATTGAGTGTTTCGATAAATAATTTAAAAAAAACAAAATAATTAGCCACGAATTCACTAATTAATTGGTGATTTCGTGGCTAAATCATAAAAAAATATCTAGCAAAAAATGAAAACAATAGCTGTAATTGGTGCAGGAACAATGGGTAACGGAATTGCTCATACCTTTGCACAAAGCGGATTTACCGTAAAATTAATTGACGTTTCTGAAAAGTCATTAGATAAAGGAATGGCAACTATTGCAGGCAATTTAGAGCGCATGCTCGCTAAAGGAACAATTACTCAGGAAGATGTTGCAAAGACAATCACCAATATTATTACTTATACCGATATTAAAGACGGTGTTGTTGGTGTAGATTTAGTTGTAGAAGCCGCAACAGAAAATGTAGAATTAAAACTGAATATTTTCAAGCAATTAAACGAATATTGTTCACACGATACTATTTTAGCTACCAACACTTCTTCTATTTCAATTACACAAATCGGAGCTGTTGTAGCGCATCCAGAACGTGTTATCGGAATGCACTTTATGAATCCTGTGCCGATTATGAAATTGGTTGAAATCATTCGTGGCTATAATACGAGCGATGAAGTAACCAAAATCATCATGGATTTATCTGAAAAATTAGGTAAAGTTCCTGTTGAAGTAAACGATTATCCAGGTTTCGTTGCAAACAGAATTTTAATGCCAATGCTAAACGAAGCAATCGAAACGTTATACAATAAAGTTGCTGGTGTTTATGAAATTGACACCGTAATGAAATTAGGAATGGGACACCCAATGGGACCACTACAATTAGCCGATTTTATTGGACTTGACGTTTGTCTTGCCATTCTAAATGTGATGTACGATGGATTCAAAAATCCAAAATATGCTCCTTGCCCGCTTTTAGTAAATATGGTAAGAGCTGGAAAATTGGGAGTGAAATCTGGAGAAGGATTTTACGATTATAGCGAAAGTAAAAAGGCTGAGAAAATTTCGAAGCAGTTTGTTTAAAAAATAAATATCATGTCGATTCAATCGAATTTAAATACAATAAAAGCAACTTTACCTGAACACGTAAACCTAGTTGCCGTTTCAAAAACAAAACCTGTCTCAGACTTGATGCAAGCCTACGAAACAGGACAGCGCATTTTTGGAGAAAACAAAATTCAGGAAATGACGGAGAAATGGGAACAAATGCCAAAAGACATTCAATGGCATATGATTGGTCATGTTCAGTCCAATAAAGTCAAATTTATGGCACCGTATGTCACTTTGATTCACGGTGTTGACAGTTTGAAATTATTACAGGAAATCAACAAACAAGCTTTCAAAAATAATAGAGTTATAGATTGTCTTCTTCAAATGTATATTGCCGAAGAAGAATCTAAATTTGGTTTGGACGAAAATGAATTAAATGAACTTTTAACTTCTTCGCAGTTCAAAGAGTTGAAAAATATTCGTATCTTAGGTTTAATGGGAATGGCAACCTTCACAGAAGACCAAAACCAGATTAAAAAAGAATTTACCCATTTAAAATCGATTTTTGATTCGATAAAAGAGCTAAAAACTGAAAACTGCAGTCTGAACACTATATCAATGGGAATGTCCGGAGATTATCAATTAGCTATAAAATGCGGAAGCACAATGGTTCGCATTGGAAGCAGCATTTTTGGCGGTCGTTAATACCTGCCGTAAAGACGCATTGAAGTACGTCTTTACAAAAAACTGAATACTAAAAACTGAGACTGAACACTTAATTTGTACGCAATACTTGACATAGAAACCACTGGGGGACAATTTAATGAAGAGGGAATTACCGAAATCGCTATCTATAAATTTGATGGGCATGAAGTAGTTGATCAATTCATAAGCCTTGTCAATCCTGAAATTCCGATTCAGCCCTTCGTAGTAAAACTGACTGGAATCAATAATGCTATGCTACAATCAGCGCCAAAGTTTTACGAAGTTGCCAAGCGTATCATAGAAATTACTTCCGATTGTGTTATCGTGGCTCATAATGCATCATTTGACTATAGAATCCTTCGTACAGAATTTAGACGTCTAGGCTACGATTTCGAAGCTAAAACACTTTGTACAGTAGAATTAGCTAAGAAATTAATTCCAGAACAACCATCTTACAGTTTAGGAAAACTCGTTCGTTCACTTGGAATTCCGATGGCCGACAGACATCGCGCCAGCGGAGATGCTATGGCTACAACTAAGCTGTTTAAAATGCTTTTGGAAAAAGATGTCGAAAAAACTATCGTAAAAGATTTTATAAAACTCGAAGTAGAAAAAGGAATTTCTCCAAAATTTTTAGATCTTTTAAATCAAATGCCAGCTAAAACTGGAGTTTATTATATCTATAAAGAAGACGGAACTTTAATTTACATTGGCAAAAGCCAAAACATCAAAAAAAGAGTCAATCAGCATTTTACAGGAATCACTACAAAGAGCAAAAGAATCCAAGCTGAAGTTTTTACGATTACGTATGATGAAACCGGAAGCGAGTTAATAGCGCTTTTAAAAGAAAGTCAGGAAGTAAAAGTAAATCGTCCTAGATACAATCGATCTCAGAAAAAATCAGTTTTTCCTGTTGCTTTATATGCCGAAAAAGATTCAGATGGTTACATCAACTTAAAACTGGAGAAAGCAGACGGACGTAAAAAAGAAATCACCTCTTTTACTTCTTTACAAGAAGGCAAAAATGCACTCTTTAAATTCACGGCAAAATATCATTTATGTCAAAAACTGACAGGTTTATATCAAACCAAAAAAGAGTGTTTTCAATATAAAATCAAAGAATGTGACGGCGCTTGCATCGGCGAAGTGACTCCAGAAGTTTACAATTTAAGAGTACAGCAATTCATTTCAGAAAACAGTTTTGAAAACAAAAGCATGATTCTGATAGACAGAGGAAGAAATGTAAACGAACGAAGTGCAGTCCTGATCGAAGATGGAATCTACAAAGGTTACGCTTATTATGATCTGAATTATCAAATTACTAATATTGAGATCTTAAAAAATATTTTGGTACCGATGCAACACAATCGTGATGTGAAAAATATCATTCAAAGCTATATCCGTAAAAGCAAATCGCTAAAAATACTTCATTTTTAACAAAACCAAACTTTCATTATCTTTAAGGATATGAAAAACAAAAAATCACAATACGAAATCTTCAGAGAAAAAGTAAAAATCATTCTGTATGGCACCAATACCATATTAGGACGAATGTTCGATTTAGTATTATTAGGTTTGATTTTATTGAGCGTTTTATTAATAATGCTTGACACTGTACAAGGAATCAGTTCCAAATATCATTACCAGCTTCTGATCTGCGAATGGGTAATCACAGTCTTTTTTACCATCGAATATATTTTAAGAATTATCTCCATTCAAAAACCTGTTAAATACATCTTCAGCTTTTACGGAATCATCGATCTGCTTGCTGTTTTGCCCATGTATTTGTCTATATTTTTGCCTGGCGCAAGTATTTTATCAATCGTAAGGGCATTACGTTTTCTTCGATTATTCAAAATTTTGCATATTCCGCAAATCAACCATCAATCGTTACAATTAAAAGAAGCTATAGAAGCCAGCAAAGAAAAAATTCTGGTTTTCATTTATTTTGTCCTAATCAGCACCGTTATCATCGGTACAATAATGTATCTGGTGGAAGGCCGAGAATCAGGATTTACAAGCATTCCCATGGGAATTTACTGGACAATAGTAACTTTAACAACAGTAGGTTACGGAGATATTTCGCCACAAACACCGCTTGGACAATTTATTGCAGCATTTGTCATGATTTTAGGTTACGGAATCATCGCTGTTCCAACAGGAATTGTCACTGCCGAATTTGCCAAAAGCAGTCTGAAAAACAGCACTGTAAGTGGCAAAAAAACATGTAGAAAATGCCAGTCTCAAGTTCATTTTGACAATGCTAAATATTGTTACGAATGTGGAACGGAACTGCCAAATAATTAATTTTAGAAGCTAATCCAGCTGTACATTCCAACTCCTCCTTATATTTGTAATTTTTTAAGGCATAAAAGGAGCTTCCGTCGGTCGCTCTTTTATACCAAAAAAATTTAACAAATATAAGTCCGAGGTTTCCATTTCCATCTGGGCTAAAAACTATGAAATACCTAATAACCATTGTCGGCCCAACAGCTATAGGCAAAACAGCCTTGAGTATTGCTTTGGCACAGCATTTTAAATGCGAAATCGTTTCTTGCGACAGCCGTCAGTTTTTCAAAGAAATGACCATTGGAACCGCAGTTCCAAATCTGGAAGAACTCAATTCTGCCCAACATCATTTCATTCAAAACAAATCCATTTTTGAAAATTATACTGTTGGCGATTACGAAAAAGAAGCTTTGGCCAAAATCGAAGAATTATTTCAATCCAATGATTTTGTCATTCTTATTGGCGGTTCAGGATTATATGTCGATGCCATTTTAAAAGGATTCGATGAATTTCCAGAAATAGATCCAAGCGTTCGTTCTGAAGTAAATTCAAATTACGAAAAACTCGGAATCGAATATCTTCAAGAACAATTGAAAAGTTTAGATCCCGAATATTATCAAAAAATAAGTTTAGAAAATCCTCAGACTTTACAAAACCCACAACGAATGATGCGTTTTGTAGAAGTTTGTATTGGAGCTCAAAAACCGTATTCTTCGTTTTTAAATCAAAAGAAAAATAATAGAGACTTCACTCCTATTTTAATTGGTTTAGATGCTGACAGAGAAATCATATACAGCAGAATCAACCAACGTGTAGATATTATGATTAACGAAGGATTATTAAAAGAAGCGGAAACGCTTTATCCTAACAAAGCGTTAAATGCACTTCAAACGGTCGGTTATAGAGAATTATTTAGTTATTTTGATGGAGAATTCACGTTGCCATTTGCCATTGAAGAAATCAAGAAAAACACAAGAAGATTCTCCAAAAGACAATTAACGTGGTTCAAACGAAACGAAAAAACCAAATGGTTTGATTACGCAACACATAGAAAAAACATCATAGATTATATAGAAAATTTATTAAAGTAAAGGAAGTCTTTTTTCTATTTTCTATATTCTATTCTCTGATAGAAAAATCTAAATTCAACACTCTAAAATATTAAAATGCCAATATCTCCCAATTTCACATCAGTTCTAAGCAAAGACTGGGAAATCAATTTCACACAATGTACGCCAACAGGTTTTTTAAAATATACTGATTTGTGTAACCTTTTACAGTTAACCGCCGCCGCACATTCTGAAGTTGGCGGCATCAGCTTTACGGATATGCAGGAATTTGATCAAGCTTGGGTTTTAAGCCGAATGCGTGTTGAAATTTCAGCATTACCAAAATGGCAAGATGTTGTAACCGTTAAAACATGGATTAACAGCCTAGAAAATTCACGTTCTGTTCGTGCGTTGGAAATGTATGTAAACGGAAAAAAAATTGTTGGAAGCGAAACCTATTGGGCCGTTTTTAATACCAAAGCGCGTCGTCCAGAAGCTTTAGCATTGCCTTTTGAACACTTCGAATTATTCCCTGAAAAAAGAGCAACAGAAGAAGGGTTTTCAAAAATCAATATCAACCACGAAAAAGAAGCGGTTTTTGAAAAAACAGTTTATTTATCCGATTTAGACATTGTAAATCACGTAAATAATGTAAAATATCTGGAATGGTGTTTGGATCACGTAGATCCAAAAAGAATCATGAAACAAGAAGTTAAAAGCTTCGAAATGAATTTCATGAAAGAACTTTCACTACAAGATAATGTTGTAATTCACGAAAGCGAAGATGACGATCACACAACAGCAACATTCAGCATTACAAAAGACGAAAAAACGTGTTTTGCTTTGGAATTGCATTGGAAGTAAATCGCAATTTCTTTCCTGCAAGGTTTTCAAAACCTTGTAGGTATAAATGTTAGAATTTAAATAACAAACCTACAAGGTTTTGAAAACCTTGCAGGAAAGTGGAATCAATAAAAAAACGATGCAAATTGCATCGTTTTTTTTATCAAAATCATTTCGATTTCTTTTTAGAATCTTTTTTAGTTTTCTTTTTCTTCTTTTTAAGCAAATCAATTTTATTCTCAATTCTCTTCTCAACATCTGAAATATCAGATTCATAATTAAATTGCAACGAATGAAGTTTAGCATTTTTAATTTCTTTTAAAGCCTTTTTAAACTCATTTTGCACTTCTAAAAGAATGGCTTTCTTGACATAAATCTCGGATTTATTGATTCCTTTTACCGTTAAGGCAAAATCAATGAGCTTTCGAGCTTCTTCATAATCTTCATTTAAAATCAAAGTTTTTAAATAATACGGATACACTTCAAGAGCATGAATATTAATCGATAAAGCCTGCTGAAAATAAGATTTCGCTTCTTCATAGTTCATCAATTGCTCTGCCTGAATTCTTCCGTACAAACACAAAACCATTGTATTTTTATCATCATAAGAAAAAGCATAATCTAAAGATTCTATTGTTCCTTCCAACCAAAACGGATAATTATCCAAGGCTTGAAAAAGGTATTTATCAGTTGTTTTCATTGCGTAAATCGTTTTTTAATTTCTGACGAGTTCCTTTATAACTTTTCTCTACTTTGTTCTTTTTAAAATCACTTCCCGTAAAAACTCTCACTGGATTTCCGCGCTCTACATTGAGCTGATTTTCCCACTGTCTTCCTACATGATTTTTAAGCTGAACTAGTTTTTCGTCTTCTAATTTTTTTAATAATCTTTCTGTTGCCAGTTTTTTGTTTTGATGCTGCGAACGGCTATCCATTGCTACAACTGCAATTCCTGTTGGAATATGTGTCGCCCGAATTGCCGAACTGACTTTATTCACATGCTGACCACCTGCTCCTGAACTTCGCATGGCTTGATACTGAATATCATTTTCTGAAACTGAAGCATTTTTTTGTTGTTCAATTTCAAAAATTCCAATAAACCAATTTTTACGTTTGTGCATTTTCCTAAACTGACTTTGTCCAATCCATTGAATCGTTCCGACCCAAGACTTCACAAACTTATCAGCATTATTTCCTTTTACAGCAATCGATGCAGTTTCTATCGTTCCGTTTTCTTCTCCTTTTTCTCTTTGCAATAAAACCACCTCTAAATTCTGGTCTTCAGCTTCTTCTAAAACTTTTTTAAGCACTTGGGCGACAACCCAAGTACATTCTGCAGGCCCGCGACCCGCTGTTATCTGAATTATTCTTTCCATTTTTCTAATACTTTAAGAAGCTTTTCTCTGTTTTTTGCTTCTTTAATAAATTTTGGAAGTCGTGAAACCATTGTTCCATTACCGCTTCCATTATTATTTCTCTCTCTTAAATCAGCTTTAATGTATTTTTCCAAGTACACTAAATGTTCCTGATTGTAAACCCAAAAAACATTTCCTCTGACTTCTTTTTGAAACCAAAGCTGTAAATTGTGCCAAGGTTCTCTTACCAAACCATCTTTTTGCGGTTCTTTTCTAGTTCTTAAAATCGCAGGTTTTATTTCCTCGCTAAAACTGCAATGCGGACATTTAACCTGATACATTTCTGGTCTTTCTTTGAAAATAGGAGACTCATACTCAAATTTTTCATAACAATTACCACAGTAATGCTTTCCAAGTGCTTTGTATTGATAAACTGGTTCATCAACTTTATAAAAACAGGATTTACATTCAAAAGTCATTGTTATGCATTTTCCACATTCACAATTTTTAGGAACTCCTTTCAAAACTCCTTTAGATTCACATTTGGGACATTTCACGAAAATCTCGTTATAAAAATGTCCCAGCCATTTATTTTCATCTTGAAACCTTTCCATAATTTTTTACTTTTTAGCGATCCATTCTAACAATTTTAGGCGTAAACGTTCCTAAAACCTCCACTAAATCTGTCTGGTTTGCCATCACTTTTGTAATGTCTTTGTAGGCCATTGGCGCTTCGTCAATATTTCCTCCTATCAAGGTTACGTCGTTGGCTTTCAAAACTTTTTTGATTTCGCTTTGTGTAAAAGTACTTTTGCATTTCGCTCTCGAAAACAAACGTCCCGCGCCGTGCGAAGCAGAATTCAAACTTTCAGCATTTCCTTTGCCTTTCACAATAAAACCTGAAGCAGTCATCGAACCCGGAATAATTCCTAATTGCCCTTCTCCTGCTGGCGTTGCACCTTTTCTGTGCACAATACATTCCTGACCGTTAACCATTTCTTTCCAAGCAAAATTGTGGTGATTTTCAATTGTTACCACTACCCTTTTTCCAATTGCTTTGGCAATTCTTCTGTGAATATCGTCGTGACAAGCTTTAGCATATTCTCCTGCTAAATTCATCGCCAGCCAATATTCCTGACCATCGTGCGTATTCAAATCCAACCAGGCTAAATGCTGTACATTTTTTGGTAACGGACACTGCTTTGTTGCCAAATACGTGTAATGCTTCGCAATGTTTGCGCCCAATCCACGTGAACCGCTATGTGAAAGAACTGCAAAATATTCACCTTTTTCCAATTTCCACTCGTTCTCAGGATTATCAATTTTAGCAATTCCAAATTCTACAAAATGATTCCCTCCGCCTGAAGTTCCTAATTGTTTATAGGCTTTTGGAAAAAGATTTTTCAATAACGGAATATCCTGAAATCCGCTATTGTAAAACACCTCATGATCGACACGAGAAGCGTGCGTTTCATACATTCCGAACTTTGTATTGTCTTTCAAAATTGCTTCCAACTGATGCTCTTTTCCTTTAAAATGAGAAGCTGGCAAATCAAAAATCGAAAGGCTCATTCGGCAACCGATATCAACTCCAACTCCGTATGGAATCACGGCATTATCTGTTGCTAGTACGCCACCAATTGGCAATCCATAACCTGAATGCGCATCCGGCATTAAGGCTCCAGCAACTGAAATTGGCAGTTTTAATGAATCATATAATTGAAATTTTGCCTGATCGTCGATTTCATTTTCTCCAAAAATTTTAAACGGCGCTCTAGTGTTTTTAAGCTGATGCATTCTTACCTGAACAGGTTTTATCAAACCTTCAGCTACCTTTCCCCAAGTTCCATTTCCTTCGTACTTTTCAGGATTTAGCAAAACATCTTTTGCTTCTGTTAGAATAGATTCTTTTTTTTCTCTTTTTCTATATCTGTTTATTTGCCCTAAGGCTATATTTATTGAATTGTTCTTTGGAAAACCCAATTTAATCAGGTCTTTTCCGGATAATTTATTTCCCATGATTTATATCATTTCATCTACATATTCCTGATACAATAGGTGTAGACTTTTATTTTTTATTGGACTTATCTCTCTTGGGTTTTCACTTTGAAAATACCCCCAATTATAAGATTGTCCTTTTACTAATTTGTTTATTTTTCCTCTAAGATTATAATTTGAAGTATAATTTAAAATAAGCTGAATTTCCCTTTCTAAATCAGAATCCAACATTCTTTTATGCGTAATCATGTACGGTTTTACCTGATGCTCATAGCGCCAAGGCTCGTTAAACTCATAATGAATTCTATATCTCTCAAAAACTTTACTCCAACGTTCTTGCTTTGTAAAATGCCCTTTTTCTCTTTCTGACAATTCTAATTTTGGATTGTTCCATTCACTTTCAGTAAATTCTTTCAGTCTTTGAATTCGTACAGAAGAAGCATTTTTTCTCTTTTTACTTTTCTTCTTTTTAAAGGTTTTATCCGAAGAAAATTGCCAAGTATTTATCTTTTCCAATAGCGTTTTGTAAAATTCTGCTTCACTTGATTTTACAACATCATCTCTTAATTTAAAATAACGCTGCCATCCATTTTGATAAGGCTCATCAAGCAGAATCCAAGGCAAGTTATTACGCTGTTTCCAAAGTTTTTTTTCAAGCTTGTCCAGTTGGATTAATTGTCTTTCAAAATCTTCTTTTACTAATCTTTTTTTCCTTCTTTTACTTTTAAAACGAGTACATAAAGCATACTCGCCTACCGTATAATTTTCCATTTAAAAAATTATAGTGCATTAAATTAACAGCCATATAGGCTTAAACATTCTATCGATACAGATAGATAATAAATCGGTTTTTCGGGAAAATTTGAAGTGTCTAGAATAAAAAAAGCCCGAAACTAAATGTCTTCGGGCTTTTTTATATAGCTAAAAAATATATTTCTAAGATTGAAATAAGCCACGAAGAATTGCTGCACCAAATCCGTTTGGTGTGAAGCTTTGTGATGTCAATATAAGTACAAACATTTTTTCTTCGTTTTTAAAGGGTTATTATTTTTTTCGTGTGCAAATATTGTGAATTGTTTTTTGATTTTCCAAATTTATTTTAAAGAAAATTCTTCAAAATAAAATTAAACCAATAATAACCAAGCAAATAAATCAAAAACAAAACATTGATAATCAACATGTTAAAACATGTTAAAACAGGTTAAAAGATTTAAAAATTATTTTGTTTCGAAGTATAAAAAAAGCCCTGATTTCTCAGAGCTTTTATATTATTTTAAGTGAATTCGTTATTCAGCAACTTTGCTTTTTACCACTAATCTGAATCCTTCTCCATGGATGTTTAAGATTTCAACATCTTCATCTGCTTTCAAATATTTTCTCAATTTAGCGATGTAAACGTCCATACTTCTTGAAGTAAAGTAGTTGTCATCTCTCCAGATTTTTGTTAAAGCTAATTCTCTTGGCATTAAGTCATTTTCATGAAGAATAAGCATTTTAAGCAATTCATTTTCTTTTGGAGACAATTTAATAGGCTCTTCATCTTGATAAGTCAAGAATCTAAGTTTTGAATTTAAGTGGAATTTACCAATATTAAATTCGAATTGTACTTGTTCTGCCTTTGTATCAGCAGATTTTCTTTGAATGATTGCTTTAATCTTCATTAAAAGAACTTCTGAATCAAAAGGTTTATTTAAATAGTCATCAGCACCAGCTTTGTAACCTTTTAACACATCTTCTTTCATAGATTTTGCTGTTAAAAAGATAATTGGCACTTCACTGTTCTTTTCTCTAATTTCTTTGGCCAAAGTATAACCATCTTTATAAGGCATCATTACATCAAGAATACACAAATCGTATACATCTTTCTTGAATTTTTCGAAACCTTCCATACCGTTTTTAGCTAAAGTAACTTCAAAGTCATTTAACATTAGATAATCTTTAAGAACCGCCCCAAAATTTAGGTCATCTTCTACTAAAAGTATTCTTTTGTTAGTATTTTCCATATTTTAATTTATTAATGGTATTTTTATTATAAAGGTGCTACCTTTTCCTTTTTCGCTTTCTACATATACTTGACCATTATGGTCTTCTACAATTCTTTTTACATAGGCCAAACCTAAACCGTGGCCTTTTACGTTGTGCAAATCTCCTGTATGTTCTCTATAGAACTTTTCGAAAACTCGCTTTTGAGCTATCTTACTCATTCCTAATCCGTGATCTCTAACTTTTATCAAAATCATGTCTTTTACATTCTCTGTAAAGACTTCGATCTTAGGAACATCCGGAGAATATTTTATGGCATTTTCCAAAATATTAACCAATACATTGGTAAAATGAACTTCATTAATCAAAACTGTTGTTCTTGCAGCATCATAATGCCTTTCTACTGTACCTTGTCTATCTTCTAATATTAGATTTACATGTTCTATTGCATCATCAATTATATCAGTAACTACAGTAGGTTCTTTTGTAATATCAAGCTCTCTTTTTTCCAGTTTAGAAATACGCAGTACATTTTCGACCTGAGCATGCATTCTTTTATTTTCATCTCTAATCATTTGAAGATATCGATAAACCTTTTCCTTATCTTCAATTACCTTAGGACTTCTAATAGCATCTAGTGCTAAATTTATTGTCGCAATTGGTGTTTTAAATTCATGCGTCATATTATTTATAAAATCTGTTTTGATCTCAGAAATATGTTTTTGACGCAGTAATTGATTTAATGCACTCGTGTAAGCCACAATTATGATCAAAGTAAAAACTATCGATAGAATAGTAATACTTAATAATTCAGATAATAAGAACTTCTTTTTGTGCGGAAACGTAACTGATAATTCATATTTACTATTTCCTTCATTATCAGTAAAAACCGGAATACTGTAAGTTGCTTCTTTATCTAAAGAATGAAATCCATCAGATTTAATCTTGGTTGGAATTCCATTACTGTATATTGCGAATTCAAACTTGGTTTTAACTTCATATTCTTCCAGCTCTTTTTTCAATAATTTATAAAGCTTGTCTTTTGTAACCCTTCCTTCTATTGGAGTTAAAGAAGCAATATCTTTATATTGAATCTGTTGCTGCACTTTATTTAGAATATCTAAACTTCCTGATTTTTCAATTTTCAGATCAGGAATGATACTCTGTCCTAAACCGTTATTATCAATTCCACCGTTGTTATTATAAACTTCGGTCACTCTTTTTGAACTAAAATTTTTAAAACGCTCACTACTGAACTTTTTGTTAAAAAGAGATCCGTTTATGTCGTAATCTTCAGATGTCAAAGTACTCGAATAAACAATTGTTTTATTCGTTTTTGGGTTTCTTTGTACATAAAGTACTTCTAGTAAATCTTCTTTTTTTGGAATTTTACCCGTGCTGTCTTTAATACGGTTGTATTTGTCGTAGAAACTGTACTCCTCTTGCTGTTCCAGTTTATCTGCAACATTTCCAATTACTTGAGTAACGTGGTATTTAAATTGTTCTTCATTATTCTTGAACGAAGAATTGAACCAAAATACTTGAACCAGAATTATCCCGATTAAGGACAAACTCATCAATAAAACAAGTATTCTAAAAAATAATTTATTCATCGAAACAAAATTAATATTTTAACAATATACTAAATAATACATTAACCAAATATTAACATTTAAGACTGATTTTGTTTTATATTTAAAATTTTAAGAATTTTAACAACTTCTTCCTTAGCAATTTTAAGATTATTGTTATTAATCACGAAATTGCTCTTAGAAATTCGTTTTTCGTCATTCCACTGCATTTTCATTCTGCTTAAAACTTGTTCTCTTGTAGTTCTATCGCGTTTTATAACTCTTTCGATTCTAACTTCTTCTGGAGCAGTAACGGTTATAATAACATCGCATTCTTTATAACGACCGCTTTCAAATAAAATAGCTGCCTCATAAACAACATAATCAAAATTCTTAAATTCCTGCATCCAAGATTCGAAATCTTTTTTTACAGCTGGATGTACTATTGAATTTAATTTTGCTAATTGTACTTTATCATTAAAAACTATCTGAGCTAGCTTTGCTCTATTTAAAACTTCTCCATCAAAAATATCTTGGCCAAATGCATTTTTTACCTCTTCAATAATCTCTTCGGACTTCATAACATTTTTGGCTCCATTATCTGCTATATAAACAGGAACCCCCATTTCTTCAAAATAGTTTGCAATGGTTGTTTTTCCACTGCCAATTCCTCCCGTAAGGCCAATAACTTTTGTCATTCTTACAATTTAAAAAACATACGTGGAAAAGCTTCCTGAGGTTTCTTTTTCAATAAAATTATTTTTACATAAGATTCTAAAAAACCAGTTCCATAACCATAGAACTGTTTCCAGACCGCTATTACTGAAAGATATCCAATCTTGATACTTTTGTTTTGAACGCTTGATGTAAGAAAAACTATAACGAAATATACGAAATATAATTGTAATAAAATATCTATATTGAAAATTAACAATAAAAAAGCTAATAATAAACCAAGTATAAACATTGTTGGAAAGAAGAAAGTCAGTTTATTATGCTCTGGATACCAACTATTTAATATAGGTCTTGCTATACCAAATTTCTTTACTTGAATGGAGAATTTTTCCCAATCAATTCTTCTTTTATGATATACATAAGCCTCTGAAAACAGTCTAGTTTCAAACCCTAAGTTCCATAAACGAATCGATAAGTCTGGATCTTCTCCTGGATGAATGTTCCCAAAACCTTTTGATGCTTCAAAAGCTTTTTTAGAAATCCCCATATTAAAGCTTCGAGGCTGGAATTTAGTTATCTTCTCAGATCCACCTCTAATTCCCCCCGTAGTAAGAAAAGAAGTCATGGCAAAATTAATTGCCTTCTGAATGTTAGAAAAGCTATCTAAGGCTTTATCAGGCCCTCCAAAACAATCTACATATTCTCTGTCCAATTCTTTACGAACTTCTGTCAAGTAATTGGAAGGAATAATACAATCTGAGTCAAAAATGATAAAATAATCTCCTCTTGCCCTTTGCATTCCAAAATTTCTAGAATCACCTGGACCGGAGTTTTCTTTAAAATAATACGATATATTTAATTTTCCTTGATAATTCATCACAACATCTCTACATGGAATGGAAGATCCATCTTCGACAAGAACAATTTCAAAAGCTTCATTATAATCAGATTTTGAGAGACTTTCTAAAAGTTCATCAACTTCATCTGGACGATTATACACGGGTATAATTAAAGAAAAAATCATAGCAGAATGTGCGGTTATTAAAGGGTAATTTTTTATTGTTTAAAATTTTAACAAAGATAGGGTATATTAACAAAAAAACCATCAACTTTTGGTTGATGGTTTTCTGTTTTACGGTAAGTAAAATATGTTATTTGATACTTTCAATTTCAACAACTTCATTTGCTTCCGCATTGTAGTCAACACCAGCAAATTCGAAACCGAATAAATTCAAGAAATCACTTCTATATCCTGCTAAATCTCCAATTTCAGGCAATGTTTCTGTTGTAGCTTCTAACCAAAGTTTAGCTACCTTCTCTTGAACATCTTCACGCATTTCCCAATCATCAATTCTGATTCTTCCTTTTTCATCAACAGGAACATCTGAACCATTATATAGTCTGTCTTGGAACAAACGTTGAATCTGCTCGATACATCCTTCATGAATTCCTTCTTCTTTCATGATTTTGTATAAAAGAGAAATATATAATGGAATTACTGGAATTGCAGAACTTGCCTGTGTTACCAAAGCTTTGTTTACAGAAACATAAGCTTTTCCGCCAATAGATTTTAAAGAATCTGCAATAGTAAATGCAGTAGCTTCTAAATGATCTTTTGCACGGCCAATAGTTCCTTTACGATAAACTGCCTCTGTTAAAGATGGCCCAATATAAGAGTAAGCAACTGTTGTAGCGCCTTCTGCTAATAAATTTTCGTTCTTTAAAGCATCTATCCACATTGCCCAGTCTTCACCTCCCATAACAGCAACTGTATTTTCAATATCTTCTTCGTTTGCTGGAGCGATTGAAACTTCAGAAACTTTTCCTGTATGAAAATCAACTGTTTTATTTGTAAAAGTCTGTCCAATTGGTTTTAAAACTGAACGATGCGTAACTCCTGTATTAGGATTTGTACGAACTGGCGAAGCTAAACTATAAATTACAAGATCAACCTGTCCTAAATCAGCTTTGATCAAATCTAACGTTTCTCTTTTTATTTCGTTTGAAAATGCATCTCCGTTAATACTTTTTGCATATAAACCCGCTTTGTGAGCTTCTTTTTCAAATGCTGCAGAATTGTACCATCCTGGAGAAGCTGTTTTTCCCTCAACTGGTGGTTTTTCAAAAAACACTCCAATTGTAGCAGCATCAGAACCAAAAGCACTAGTAATTCTTGAAGCCAACCCAAAACCTGTAGAAGCACCAATTACCAAAACTTTTTTAGGCCCGGCAATTTCTCCTTTTGATTTTACGTATTCGATTTGATTTTTTACATTTTGTTCAGCTCCCGTTGGGTGGGCAGTTAAACAAATAAATCCTCTCATTCTTGGTTCTATAATCATCTTGCAATTATTTTTTTTGTATTATTTCAATTTCAGTTTTAATTTTTCAAAAATAGACATTTTATCCTTAACCCTTTTCATGTTGGCATTCATATTCTCAATAAAATTTGGGTTCAAAGCATTTTTCTTTGCCTCTTTATAATAATTATATGACTCTCTATATTCGCCTTCGTACTCTGCCATTCTTCCTAATTCACTGTTATAAGAAGAGTTATCTGCATTTTCCAAATTAGACAATGTAAATTTAATATGCTCCTTTGCTTCTGCATATCTGCTAATATCAATTAACAAATAAGTATAATTTAAATAAGGAGCAGCGTATTTAGGATCAAATTTTATTGCTAGTTTATAATGATAAATCCCTTTTTCATAATCACTTAATTTATTATAATAAATCCATCCTAAATGATTGTGTGCTTTTCCAAAATCAGGATACTGCGCTAGTATTTCTTCCAATAGTTCTTTTGCATCGGCTGAATTTCCTTCAGAAATTAATGCATCAGCTTTTATAAACTGATTTTCGTAAAAACTCAAACTTTCCATTGTGGTATTTTAATTCAATAATTGTTTTGCATGATTCAAAGCTGAATCAGAAATATTAGCTCCCGATAACATTTGGGCAATTTCTAGAATTCGGTCTTCTTGTGATAATAATTTCAATTCAGATACTGTATCATCACCAACTGTGGATTTAGAAACTTTAAAATGAGAATCACCTTTTGCAGCAATCTGAGGCAAATGCGTAATAGCAAAAATCTGCATCGTATTACTCATTTCTTTCATGATTTCTCCCATTCTAATTGCAATTTCCCCCGAAACTCCTGTATCGATTTCATCAAAAATCAAAGTAGGCAGTTTTGAATATTTTGCTAAAATCGCTTTAACCGCCAGCATAATACGAGACATCTCTCCTCCAGAAGCTACTTTTTTCAACAAACCAAAATCGGTTCCTTTATTAGCTGAAAATAAGAATTGTAATTCGTCTTTTCCGTTTTGAAAATACGTTTCTGAAGGTGTTAATTCCATTTTAAATCGGACATTAGGCATACCTAAAGTTTCTAAAATCAAAATTAACTGTTCCGATAATTTGGGAATTGCATTTATTCTATTCTGATGAATCTGATTCGCATAATTATCTAATTCGCCCGCTTTTTTCTCGATAATTTTAGATAAAGAAGCTATTTCTTCATCCATATTATCCAACTCTAATAAAGTGTTTCCTAAATCAGCTTGAATTTGAAGCAAATCATCAACAGAATCTGCCTGATGCTTTTTCTGAAGATTATAAATCAATTGTAATTTTTGATTTACTAATTCTAATTGTGCCGGATCATTTAATAATTTCTCAGAGCAACTCTCTAATTCTTTAGAAACATCATCAAATTCAATTGCTAGACTACTTATTCTTTCAAATAAATTTTGATATTCTGTTGAAAAAGATGCCACTTTCTGCAATGCGTTTTTAATCTCATTCAGATTATGAAATACACCAAATTGCTCTTCATTTGCAATTGCTAGCGATTTATCCAGCGATTCCTTGATTATTTCAACATTATTAAGCTTTTCATAATCCGCTTCTAATTCTTGCTGTTCTCCAGATTTTAACTGCGCAGCAACCAATTCATTCAATAAAAATGTATTGTATTCCTGTTCTTTTCCAGAATCACTTTGCCTTTTAAGCAAGGCATTCCATTTTGATCTATCTGATTTATATGATTTTAAAAGCTTTTGATAGTCTAAAATAATTTCTGAATTATTAGCGATAGCATCAATAATCTTAAATTGAACATTTTCATCTGACAATTCCTGAGTTTGTTGCTGCGAATGAATATCAATTAAATACAAACTCAAATCTTGCAATTCCTGAAGATTTACTGGACTATCATTTATAAAAGCACGAGATTTTCCTGACGGAAGAATTTCACGCCTAATAATTGTTTCCTCTTCATAATCCAAATCGTTAGCCTCAAAAAACTCTTTCAAATTATATTTTGAAATTTCGAATTGTGCTTCAATCACGCATTTTTCTTCTTTATTTTTTAAAGAAGTAAGATCTGCTCTTTTTCCTAAAACAAGACCAATTGCACCTAAAATAATTGATTTTCCTGCTCCTGTCTCACCTGTTATTATAGAAAAACCTTTAGAAAAATCTATAGCTAGTTTTTCAATAAGCGCATAATTTTTAATTGACAGTGACGTAATCATAGGGCAATTTTGTAAAAATAAAAGTTAAAGAAGATTTTTTTTTAAAATGAAATACCAGAATTAATATTTAATCTGCGACCATTTAGTAGAATTTAGCGGAGAAACTTTATTTAATACATCCGTTAAATCGCTAATTGTTATACTTGGCCCACCAGAAAAAATAGACACAATTTCATCTGATTTTGCGTCAAAAAATACTCTGGTAATGAAGGCATTTGGTTTAACTGAATTTAACTTTCCAATAAGCATTAATGAAGATTTTATTTTTTCTTTAGATGCTTTCAAATCCAAACTCATTCCATCCAAACCCGTATGATACGCATACATTGTTTGACGTAAATCACTGTAAGTCGGCGCGATCATATCATTTATTAAATAGTAACGATTCTGAAGTCCATCAGACTGATTCCATCCCTTAAATCCTCCTTGCTGTGCTACATTAGCAATATTTTGTGCTGTTTGAAGATATTGATTCCCTGCTCCCATTTGAAAACTATCAGCATCCATACCTAGGATTACATAACAGTAAAAAGAGATTACAGAAACTAAATTAGAATCGTAAGTAGTTGGATTAAACAATAAAGGTTCATATTCCGTATATCTGAAATTAAAATCTTTATCGTTGTAATTTAAAATTGGGGAAGAATAAGTAGAATTAAAAATCAATCTGGATGATTGAACCTGAATCGTTCCTGTAAATTGATCTGAACTATTTGATGATAAAGTAATATACATCGAACAATTAATTCTTTCATTTTGCTTTAAAGGAGCACCCGTCCAATCTGTTTTGTTTACAAACTCCGACAAAGCAGTCTGGAGCGTCTTAAAAACCTGATTGTTAGGATTCGTAAGTCGTTCTGTATTAATAGTTACTGTACAATTTAACTGTTGCCCTTGCACAAAACCAAAGCTTAAAAATACTATTAGTGTAACTACCTTATTCATACTCCTTTAAATATTAAATTTCACAAACACAAACAGTTTCCTGTTCCTGTTTCCGGCATATATTTCAAATTTTTATTCTGAAAAATGAAGAATTACTTTATTCAAAATATCAGTCGCCACCGATTCCTTTGATTTTAATTCCATTGGTTCGATTTCAAAATTCTTATCGATAAAGGTTACTTTATTCGTTTCTTTTTTAAAACCTGCTCCTTTATCTTGTAAGGAATTTAAAACAATCAAATCTAAGTTTTTTTTCTGAATTTTCAACTTAGCATTTTCAATTTCATTTTCAGTTTCCAATGCAAAACCAATTAAAAACTGATTTTTTTTAATAGTTCCTAATGAAGACAAGATATCTTTTGTCTTTTCAAGTTCTATCGAAAATGTTGCATCTGTTTTTTTAATCTTTTGATCTGCTACAACTTTTGGTCTGTAATCAGCTACAGCAGCAGCAGCAATCGCAACATCAACTTCATTAAAATACAAATGACAAGCATCATACATTTCTTGAGCAGACACCACATCTACAACTTTTATTAAAGTATTTTTTATTTTTAAATGTGTTGGGCCAGCAATTAAAAATACTTCTGCTCCAAGATTTGCCGCTTCATTAGCAATGTCAAATCCCATTTTCCCTGAAGAATGATTTCCTATAAAACGTACGGGATCTATCGCTTCGTATGTTGGTCCAGCCGTAACGAGTATTTTTTTTCCTTTTAAAGGAAGTTTACTTTCTAAATCAGCTTCTAGAAAGGCGATAATATTTTCTGGTTCAGCCATTCGGCCTTCTCCAGACAAACCGCTTGCCAATTCTCCAGTTTCAGCAGGAATCATAATGTTTCCAAACTGTTTTATAGCATTAAAACTAGCTACTGTTGAAGGATGTTTATACATATCCAAATCCATTGCTGGTGCAAAGTATACTGGACATTTAGCAGATAAATAGGCCGCGATTAAAAAATTATCGCAGTTTCCCGTCGTCATTTTAGACAACGTATTGGCAGTAGCAGGCGCAATCAGCATAATATCAGCCCAAAGAGCCAATTCTACGTGATTGTTCCAAACTGCCTCCTCATCATCTTGATTAAAGAAACTTGAATGTACTGGATTTTTTGATAAAGTAGATAATGTAAGCGGGGTTACAAAATCCTTAGAAGCAGGTGTCATTATCACTTGGACATGTGCACCTGCTTTTATAAAAAGTCGTACTAAAGAAGCCGTTTTATACGCTGCGATTCCACCGGAAACTCCCAGTAAAACCTTTTTCCCGTTTAAAACTGACATTGTACTATTATTTGTTTGAACTTCTGTGGTAAGTTTTACCGTCTAACCATTCTTGAACAGCTAAAGCGTGTGGTTTTGGTAATTTTTCGTAAAATTTAGAAACTTCGATTTGCTCTTTATTTTCAAAAACTTCCTCTAGACTATCATTGTAAGTAGCAAACTCCTCTAATTTTTCAGTCAATTCTTTTTTAATCTCTGAATTAATTTGATTTGCTCTTTTAGCCATAATGGTAATTGCCTCATACACATTTCCTGTTGGCTCTTCAATAACTGTTTTGTTGTAAGTTATTGTGTTAACAGGAGCATTCGTCTTTTTTAAATCCATGACTTTTATTTATTTAGTAAATTTTTGTAAATCTGTTTCTACTCTAGCGTTCATTTCGTCCGCTTTTGTTTTATATTTTGTATCGCTTTTAAATTTCATTAAGTTAGCATAAGCTACTTTAGCCACATTTAAACGCTCTTCCATTTTTGAAGGCACACTATTAATTGCCAATTGATAGGCTGAATCATATTTGTAAAACAACGCATCTTCTTTAAATGGTGTTCCAGGAAAATCAGCGATAAAATTATCAAATGCTACTAAAGCTGATTTATAATCAGAAATAGTATTATATCCTTTAGCATTTTCGTATGCTTTCTTCTCTAATTTACCATTTAACAACTGAACTGTCTCATTTGCTTGAGCCAAATATTCTGAGTTTGGGTAATTATCAATAAAAGCCTGCAATTTCTCTAGTGCTTTTACTGTATCTGTCTGATCTAAACTGTAAACAGGAGCCAATTTCGAGTAACTATAAGCTCCTAAAAAGGCTGCTTCCTGGACTTTTTCACTTCGTGGGTAACCTGAAACAAAACTTTCAAACTGATAACCAGCCAAATAGTATTGTTTTGTTTTGTAATACGATTGAGAAAACATATAAAACAACTTCTCTGCTTGAGGTTTTCCTCTGTAAGAAGGAGCTAACTGCTCAAAAAGACGGATTGCCTTATTGTATTTACCAGCATCATACATTTTTGTCGCTACCTCAAATTTAGCTGCAACATCTTCATTTTTTAAAGCTTTTTGATATTCTCCACAAGAAGCAAAAAGGGCAACAACAATTAATAGTGATACTATTTTTTTCATTTATTTACTTTTATTATGATCTCTCAGACAATTATGCCAAAACAAAATCACACCGAAGTTTCGGTGGCAAATTTAGTTATTAATTTAGCGACTGCAAAATAATTTTTTAGTATCTTAAAATACTAACACTTTAACAATTATTTAATGCTGTTTTTTACAAACTCATTCAACCTCTCTGCTAAAGAATTATCAACAGCAACCAACGGAAGACGAACAGTATTATCAGCAATTCCAAGGGCTTGGAAGATTTGTTTGATTCCTGCTGGATTTCCCTGTTCAAAAATCATATCAATACTGTCTGATAAAAAGTAATGTGTTTTGAAAGCATCTGCTGCTTTTTTATTCAATCCTAAACGAATCATTTCTGAAAATTCTTTCGGAAAACCTTGACCAATTACAGAAATTACTCCTGCTCCACCTGCTAAAACGATTGGTAATGCCAGCATATCGTCTCCAGAAATTACAAGAAAATCTTTTGGAGCATTTTTAATAATCTGCATTGCCTGTGCCATGTCTCCAGCTGCTTCTTTAATCGCCACTACGTTTTCAAAATCATTGGCTAAACGCACCACAGTTGACGGAAGCATGTTGCTTGATGTTCTTCCTGGAACATTATATAAGATTACCGGTACTGGAGAAGCTTCAGCAATTGCTTTAAAATGCTGATAAATTCCTTCTTGCGTAGGTTTGTTGTAATATGGAGAAACAGATAATATTGCTTCAAAAGCACTAAAATCTCTTGTTTTTAATTCATCAACAATCTGCATAGTATTATTTCCTCCAACTCCTAAAACTAGAGGCAGTCTTCCTTTATTTACATCGATTACTGTCTTTATAACCAACTCTTTCTCTTCTGCTGTAAGGGTCGCATTTTCTGCTGTTGTCCCCATAACCACAAGATATTCAACTCCTCCATCTATAGAAAAGTTTACAATTCGGTGTAAAGCCTCGATGTCAACTGAAAAATCTTTTTTAAATGGTGTTACTAGTGCAACTCCAGTTCCTATTAATGATTGCATATTTTTAATTATAATTTATTTTATATTTTTTAAATACCTAAACAATTCCGACACGAAAAGTTTATAGTTTTCTAATTCCGTATTAATCATCAAACGATTCAAATTATTGTCAACGGAGCTAAAACCAATTTTAAATTTAGCTTTTGATTTATTGGTAAGCATCATCAAGAATATATTTTCTTCATTATAATAACTCAACAAAAGATCAAATTTTGAATTTACAAATTCATTCAAAAAATCTTCGGTAATTTCTCCATTCCAACTAATATGGCTTTTGCCAAAAGTAGGTGTCAAATACGTATCTTTTTTCTTGAATTTACTGTTGTAAGCAACAATTTTTATGTTTTCTGAAGCAATTCCCTGAAGCGTTAATTCCTTTATCAGCGTTTCAGAATGATTAAAACTGCTTTCATCTACCAATAAACCAATCGTTTGAACATTCTTTGAAAAGCCCTCGTTTTTTTGATTACTCAAGTTATTTTTTAATGATTTTTTTACAAAAAATTCCTTTATATAATTCAAAAACATAGTACTTTTACCAGATTACAAAATTAATTATTTAAGTTGCATTTAAAATGGTAAAACTAAAAAAGTATAACGGATTTTTAAAACTTTTTGTTATATTCTTAACACTTTTTTCAATATTCTCCTGTAGTCAGAAAAACTACAATCTAAACAAAATAGAAGGAAAACAGCTTCCAGTTACCGAAAACGCTGGCGAAACGGCAACAATTGAAGCCTTTATCAAACCTTATCGCGATCATATTAATCAAGATTTAGACAACGTTTTAGCGTATTGTCCAGAAACACTTGATAAGAGTACTGGAAAATGGCAGACCAGCATTGGAAGTTTATTAGCCGATGTATGTTTACAAAGAGGAAATCTAGTTTTTAAAGCTCGTGAGAAAAAAGATATTGATTTATGTCTTTTAAATCATGGTGGTATTCGTGCTATTCTTCCAAAAGGAAATGTAACCACAAGAACTGCTTTTGAAATTATGCCTTTTGAAAACAATTTGGTTGTTATTGCTTTAAAGGGTGAGCAAATCTTAGACATTGCCGCTTATATTATAAAGGAGAAAAAACCTCAACCTTTGTCTGGAATGACTTTTACAATTACAAAAGACAATACTGCAAAAAATATTATGGTGCAAGGAAAACCGCTTGACCTTACTAAAACGTATTATGTTGCTACAAACGATTATTTAGCAAATGGTGGCGACAGCATGACTTTTTTCGCGAAAGGCACTGAGAAATTCGATTTAAACTATAAGCTTAGAAATGTTCTAATCGATTATTTTAAAGAAGTTGACACTGTTGTAGCTCCTAAAAACGTTAGAATTACCGAAGAATAAATCAACAAAAAAGAATATTAGCATTCCTGCAAAAAATATACAAAATGAAAAGAAGAGAGTTTATCGAAAAAACAGCAGCAAGTACTGCCCTATTAAGTTTAGGATTGTCTTTAAGCAGTTTCGGAACTAACGATATTAAGCACTTAATCATTCTGCATACTAACGATGTGCACAGCCATATTGATCCTTTTCCTGCTGATGACCCACGTAATCCAAATAAAGGAGGCGTTTCTCGTCGTGCGGCCTTAATCGAAAGCATTCGTAAAGAAAATCCAAATTTACTTTTATTAGATGCTGGAGACATTTTTCAAGGAACTCCTTATTTTAATTATTATGGAGGTGAATTGGAATTCAAATTAATGAGTATGATGAAGTACGATGCATCTACTATTGGAAATCATGATTTTGATAATGGTTTGGATGGATTATATGCACAGCTTCCTCACGCTACTTTTGATTTCATCAACTCTAATTATGATTTTAAAAACACCGTTATGGACGGACATGTTAAACCATATAAAATCTTTAATAAAAACGGAATTAAAGTCGGTGTTTTTGGTGTTGGAATTGAATTACAGGGTTTAGTGGATAAAAAATTGTACTTAGAAACAGTTTACAACAATCCTGTTGAAATCGCTCAGGATATGACCAGACTTTTAAAACAAGAACAAAAATGCGATTTGGTAATTTGTCTATCGCATTTAGGCTACAAGTATAAAGATGATCCGGAAAAAATCAGTGATTTAAAGTTTGCTGAACAAACTCAGGATATTGATTTAATTATTGGAGGACATACACATACTTTCCTGGACAAACCAACTGTTGTAAAAAACAAAGCGGGGAAAGATGTTCTAGTAAATCAAGTAGGTTGTTACGGAATTAATTTAGGCCGTATTGACTTTTACTTCGATAAAGATAAAGCTCATACCAACCAAGGAACAACTATTGTTGTATAGGTTTCTTTTGAATTCTGGCTTTTTCTAAAAAGTATTCTACCATAAAGTAATAAGCCAGAATTTGAGTTACATCTCGTATTAAAACCAAAACAATCGAATAAGAGAAATATTCGTTGAAAATATAGAAAATGTCTGAGAAAATGTAACTTACAGCCATTAAAGACATTAGTAAAGTAATGTGTGTTCCTTTTGTAATGTAGCTCACAAAACAGAAATAACTCATTACACTTAAAACAATACCGTAAAAAGTGTAAAGCAGATTAAATTTCTTCATGTTATCGAGCTGTAAACTCAGAACAGAAATCAATAGATATACAATAAAAACTACTACGATAGAAATTGGCAAAATGTCTCGTTTTGTCAATTTTATTCTATCATGCTCTCTAATAAAAATCGTTACAATTAAAAGGTAAACAATTAAAAAACTTATAACTCCTCCTAATTCAGAGCTTTCGATATCCATTAAATCGTAAACCTGCCCAACAAAGCAAAAGAAGAAAATTACCCCTTCAGTTTTTCCGATTTGAAACTCACTACTGATTAAAAAATAAATAAAAATAGCCGGAAGAACAATCGCTTTGGCATAAGTCGCAAAAAAGTCCTGTTGCGCCCAATCAAAAATAATGGTGCACAACAAGGCGAAAAAAAACAAAATTAACGACGGTTTATTCGCTTTCATTTAATTTGTTTATAAAATCTTCTTCCGATAAAAT
Organism: Flavobacterium panacagri; assembly: GCF_030378165.1. Lineage (NCBI taxonomy): Bacteria > Pseudomonadati > Bacteroidota > Flavobacteriia > Flavobacteriales > Flavobacteriaceae > Flavobacterium > Flavobacterium panacagri. Next base: position 3,312,254 of record NZ_CP119766.1, on the reverse strand, counting down.
AGGGATATTTAATTTAGTTGCTTTTTCTAATTTAGCCGGTCCCATATTATCTCCTGCCACGACAAAGTGAGTTTTTGCTGAAATAGAACTTCCCACTTTTCCACCGTTATCTTCGATCGCTTTCTTTAATTCATCTCTTGAAAATTGGCTGAAAACTCCTGAAACTACAAAAGTTTTACCAATAAATTTCTCGGTAGCATTTGGGTTGACTTTTTCTACAATTTCAAATTGTATTCCGTAGTTTTTTAAGCGTTCTATAATGATTTTATTTTCTTCGTTTTCAAAGAATTCGATAACGCTTTTTGCAATTCTTTCTCCAATTTCATCAACCAAAATTAAATCCATCAAAGAAGCCTGGCTTAAAGCGTCGATATTTTTATAATGTTTTGCTAATTTTTTAGCTACTGTTTCGCCGACAAAACGAATTCCTAATGCAAACAATACACTTTCAAAAGGAATTTCTTTTGATTTCTGAACTCCATTTACCAGATTTTCAGCCGATTTTTGAGCCATTCTTTCTAAATGAAGAATATCTTCTACTTTCAATTCATACAAATCGGCATAATTATGCACTAAATCATTTTTGAAAAGAAGCGCCACGGTTTCTCCGCCAAGTCCTTCAATATCCATAGCTTTTCTGGAAATATAATGTTGAATTCTTCCGATAATCTGTGGCGGACATCCATAGAAATTTGGACAATAATGATTCGCTTCTCCTTCGTTTCGAACCAATTCTGTCTGGCATTCCGGGCAATGTGTGATGTATTGTGTTGGTTCTGAATTTTCAGGACGCTGCTCTAAATCTACTGCAATAATTTTTGGAATAATCTCTCCTCCTTTTTCTACAAAAACAGTATCATTTATTCTAATATCTAATTTCTCAATCTGATCTGCATTGTGAAGAGAGGCTCTTTTTACAATCGTTCCCGCGAGCTGCACAGGTTCTAAATTGGCAACAGGCGTAATAGCTCCAGTTCTACCAACCTGATAAGAAATTGATTTTAATTTGGTTGAAACCTGCTCAGATTTGAATTTATAAGCAATTGCCCAACGTGGCGATTTTGCTGTATATCCTAATTCTTCTTGATGTTGAATACTGTTTACTTTTATAACAACTCCATCTGTTTCGTAAGGAAGATTATGACGATGAGTATCCCAGTAATCAATAAAGTCAAAAACTTCGTGCATGTTATTGACTAATTTGGCTTCATTTGGCACTTTGAATCCCCAGTTTCTCGCTGATTCCAGACCCTCGAACTGAGATTTAAAAGGAAGATTATTTCCTGTAACAAAATACAACAAACATTCTAATGGACGTTTTGCAACCTCAGCACTGTCTTGTAGTTTTAAGCTTCCAGAAGCTGTATTTCTAGGGTTTGAATAAGGAGTTTCGCCAATTTCAATTAATTCCTGATTCATTTTTTCGAAACCTTTAAAAGGCAGAATGATTTCGCCTCGAATATCAAATTTATCAGGATAATTTCCTTTTAAATGAAGTGGAATTGATTTTATTGTTTTGATATTGTTGGTTACCTCATCTCCTTGAAAACCGTCACCACGAGTTAGCGCTTGAACTAATTTTCCGTTTTCGTAAGTAATACTGATTGAAGCACCATCGTATTTTAATTCACAAGTATATTGTAAATTGACATTTCCAAGAACTCTTTGAATACGGTTTTCCCAATCTAAAAGATCATCTTTAGAATAGGAGTTATCTAAAGAATACATTCTGTATTGATGCGCGATTGTTTTAAAATTCTTGGTAATGGCTCCACCTACTCTTTGTGTCGGCGAATTTTCATCAAAAAACTCTGGATGTTTATTTTCCAAATCCTGAAGTTCTTTCAGTTTTACATCAAAATCATAATCAGAAATTGTGGCATTATCTAACACATAATAGTTGTAATTGTGTTGGTTAAGTTCATTTCGTAATGTTTGAATGGTTTCTTGAATGCTCATAAAATTCTGCAAATTATAATGGTGATAAACTGATTATCAAAATTAGAACATTTTTTGTTCAAAAGCATAAAAAGTGAAAGTTTTAAAAAATCAAAAATCAGACTGCAAATTCATGCAATCTGATTTTCTCCTTGTCCATTATTCTTAAAAAAGAATTAAAAAAACCAACTTCCAAATGGTTTCGACGTTATATATTTTTAAACTGATAATCAATAAATTACAGCACAAATATAAAACTATTTTTGAATAATGATAAAATCCGAACGTCTATTTAAAACGTGTTCTTCTTCTGTACATTTTACACCATTTTTACATTTATTAATTAGTCGGCTTTCGCCATAACCAATGGCACTTTCAATACGAGAAGGATCAATACCTTGTGACAAGATATAATCTCGAGTCGATTTAGCTCTATTGTCAGATAATTTCAAGTTATATGAATCTTTTCCTCTTGAATCGGTGTGTGATTCAATTTTGATTCTGATGTTTGGAAATTTCTGCATAATGAAAACTACTTTAGTCAATTCTTCAATTGCTTTAGGAGTGATATCATATTTATCGTAATCAAAATAAATCGGATTTACATCTACTTTTTCTACTCCTTGTTTTTTGACAACTAAGTCATCATAATTGCTTAATTCAAAATTTACATTTGTAATTTCCCCTCCATTATTCCCAGTAGTTTCAACCGTTTTGTCATCACTGCTGTAATTTGGTTTCGCAGCAATCATTTTTACCATTTTGTTACAGGGAACTTCTATAGCATATTTCCCATCAAAGTTTGTTTTGGTTTCGCCTAAAACTTCGCTGAAAGAATTATATGCTAATATTGTTACATCTGTCAAAGGCTTTTTGGTTTTATGATCTATAGCAATTCCAGAAATGCTTTGGTTACAAACTGGTTTTCCTTTTACAAACGAGTAAATATCGTCATCTCCTTTTCCTCCTGCTCTGTTAGAAGAAAAATAACCATAAGTACCTGCTTTGTTAATTATAAAAGAAAAGTCGTCTTTGTTACTGTTAACTGGTGCTCCCAAATTTCTAGGAACAGTGAAATTTCCATCTGCCAAAAATTTACTTTCGTAAACATCTAGATCTCCCATTCCGTAATGTCCATCAGATGAGAAATACAAGACTCCATTTTGATAAAATGGAAACACTTCATTCCCCATTGTATTAATCGTTGGCCCTAGATTTAATGGAGAGCTCATCGTTCCGTCACCAGCAATTTTTACCACATACAAGTCCGTCTCGCCAAATCCGCCAGGCATATCTGAAGCAAAGAAAAGCCATTGTCCGTCTTCGCTTAAGGAAGGATGCCCAACTGAATAATCGTCGCTGTCAAAAAACACTTTCTGCGGATTTTCTAATTTATTGTCAACGATTGATCCTTTGATGATCTGAAAATTATTGACTTTGGCTTCATCTACAACCAGTTTATTTTTCTTTACAATGTTTGTTGAATAATAAATGGTTTTCCCCTGACTATCAAAACTCGCAGTTGCCTCATGATATTTAGTCATTACATTCGGCATAAAAACGGTTTCATTGAATAGGCTTCCGTCAGCAGGATTTCTTTCAGCCAGATACAAATTCAAAAAAGGCTGATTGTTCCAAGTATATAACTTTTCGCTAAACTTCGTAGTGTCACGAGCCGATGTAAATACAACCTGATCTTTAAAAAAAGTAGCTCCAAAATCTGATTTACTAGTATTAATATCTAGATTTTTAATGGTATAGAGAGGTTTTGCTTTCGCTAAACTGTCCATATATTGCTTTTGGGCAACATAGCGGTTGATCTCTTTTTTATCTCCTTTTTTATCTAGGTATTCTTTAGTAACCCTATCCGCTTCATCATAATCCATAACCGCTTTCATGGATTGAATATAACGCAGATAGTAAATATCAGTCAAGTTGTTTCCTTGTACTTCATAAAGTTTTCGATACCATTTTAATGCATTTCTGGAATCGGAAATGAAATAATAGGAATCGGCAGCATTCTTTAAAGTCTGAGCTGATGGATTTTTGATGTTTTGCAAACATTCCTCATAGGCTTTAGAAGCATCTAAGTAGGCAAAGTTTCTAAACAAAGCATCAGCCTGCTTCAAATTAGTCTTTTGAGCGAAACTAAAAGTAACGCTCAAAATTAAACTCAGGATATATAGTTTTCTCATAGGTTTTATTTTTTAGAAGAATCGAGGAGATTTGATTTTGCTTTGATTTTTCACGAATTGATAACGCAAGATGATCTCATGAGAACCATCGTTGTATTTATTCAATTGACTTACAGTGTAATCAAATGCATATCCGAGATAAAAACTTGGTGCAATCTGAAAACCTGCCAGTATACTCACAGAATCATCTGTTCGATATGCTCCTCCTATGACAAATTTTTCCTGAATCATAAAATTTGCTGATATATCTGCGGAAATCGGTGCTCCGCTAACTGCTTTTACTAAAAATGCTGGTTTGAATTTTAAATTTGGATTCAAATCAAAAACATAACCTCCCATTAAAAAGAAATGCATACGATCATAATCTATAGATTCCTGAACATCGTCATAGTAATCATTTCTTATAAAATTTGGAACAGAGGCTCCTACATACCATTTATCAGTGTAATAATAAATTCCTGCTCCCACTGCCAATTTCATTTGATTATTAATGTTTTGATTTAACAAAACATCATCGTTGTCATAATATCTTCCTTTTGACCAATCGATGTTTAGCATTCTTGCTCCTGCTTTTAAACCAAAAGCAAGTCTTTTTTCATATCCTAAAGGTAATGAATAAGAAAAGTTTCCATCAAAATACAGCTCATTAGAAGGGCCTATTTTATCATTAACAACACTTAATCCCAAACCTACTTTTTCATTTCGGAGAGGGGAGTGAATAGAAAATGACTGCGTTTCTGGAGCGCCATCAATTCCAATCCATTGAGAACGATATAAAAGTGCTGCTTCTATGGTTCCGGTAGATCCAGCATACGCTGGATTTACCGCCATAGTGTTATACATATACTGTGTATATTGAGGATCTTGCTGCGCTGTTGCACAAACCGTAATAAGAGAACATATTAAAATGAAATACGTTTCTAATGATTTTATATATAGTTTCATAACGATACTTATTTAATTTAGTTAATTAGATGATTAATAGAAGTGGCTTATCTCATAATAGATAACCAGCCTTTTTTAACCGTTCCATCTCCGATGGTGATCACATAAAAATAAGTACCTGTTGGCAGCATATCTCCTCTATTAACAACTCCGGATACATTTGCAGTTCCGTTCCAATCATTTTCATAGTGTGTTTTACTGTACACTAATGCTCCGTATCTGTTAAATACCTTCAACTCGTTGTTTGGATAAGATTCGATACAGTCAATTCTGAACAGATCATTTTTACCGTCATTATTTGGCGTAAACTCATTGTAAACTGTCAAACAAATTGGTTCTAATGTAACTGAAGCTGAATTATTCGATGCATCAACATCTAAAGGAGTCGAAGTTTCAACTGTTGCAACGCTAGTATAATTTCCGTTAGGCAATACTTCTGCAACGATTGTTAATACCACGCTTTGTCCTGCATTTAATCTTGGAATTGTCCAAAGTTGTGTATTTGGATCGTATGTTCCTGAAGTTGTAGATGAACTTACCAATTCTAATCCGCTTGGAAGCAAATTGCTCACAATTGTATTGATAAAATCCCCTTCTCCAACATTGTTAACTGTGATTGTAAAAGTTACTTTATCACCAAAATTTGGAGTTGGATTATCAACCGTATGAGTGATTGTTAAGTCAGAACAGCTTGTTACACTAACATTTAATGTTTTAGTTGTTCTTTCATCACAAGTATTGATATAAGACACCGTAACTGTTCCAGGGCCTACATCTGACCAAGAAACCGTAACAGAACCGTCTGCTGTACCTCCTCCAGTAACAATTGTACCTCCGTTAATTGTCCATACATAATCAGATTTTCCATTAGCGATCGAGTATGTCACACCTTTGAATACACAAGGCGTATCATCTGTTGTTGCAATTTGATAAGCCGCATCATTTTCAAATGAAACAGTTATTGCCAATCTTGATCCGTTATCACAGCCATTAGTCGTATTCGCTAAAGCTCCAGCATAATAAGTTGTTGCTGTAAGTGCGGTATTAGCAGCCAATGGAGTTCCTCCTGTCGCAGCAGCATACCAAACTACATTTGCTTCATTTACTTGAATATTAGCTAATGTTGGCACTGCAGATAAACAGAATTTCTGAGCTGTATTTGTAGTTGTAATGACACTTGGTGCATTTACATTTACAGTAACAGCAAGTCTAACTGGATTTTCACAACCAATCGCACTAGAAACTGCTCCATAATAGATACCTGTTGTAAGCGCTGCAGTTGTTGCAAGTGCCGTTCCTCCAGTTGCTGTTGTATACCAAACTACATTTGCTTCGTTCACTTGGATATTCGCAACTGTTGGCGAATTGAGCGTACAGAAGTTCTGAGTCGCATTATTTGTTGTTGGTGTTGCACTAGGATTGACAACTGTAACTGTTACCTGTAAACGTGTTGTGCTTTCACAACCTGTTGCAGCATCCACAATATTTCCAAAATAAACTCCTGAAGTCAATACTGTTCCTGCTGGAAGTGCCGTTCCTCCTGTTGCAGCTGTATACCAAGTTACATTACTTTCGTTTACCTGAATATTAGCTATTGTAGGTACCGTAGTAGAACAGAAAGTTTGTGCAGTATTATTTGTTGTTGGATTTATTGTGTTTCCAACTGTAACTGCTACTTGTAATCTCACACTGCTTTCGCATCCTGTTACTGGATCTTTTATAGCTCCAAAATATGTAGCTGTTGTTAATACAGCCGTTGAAGCTAATGCAGTTCCCCCATTTTGTGTTGTATACCAAACTACATTACTTTCATTCACTTGAATGTTAGCAACTGTTGGATTTACTCCAGAACAGAAAGTTTGTGTCGTCGCATTTGTTGTTGGCGTAGCTGGATCAGTTACACTTACTGCAACCTGTAATCTTACTGAACTTTCACAACCTGTTGCTGGGTCTGAAATTGCTGCGTAATATGTCCCACTGGTTAACGCTATTGTTGATGGAATCAATGTTCCGCCTGTTAAAGCTGTATACCAGATAATATTGCTTTGATTGAATTGAACACTTGCAAAAGTCGGTGCATTTACCAAACAGAAGTTTTGAGTTCCTGCTGTTACTAAAGTCGGTGTTCCCGGATCACTAACAATTACATCAACTGTTAGTCTTACAGCACTTTCACAGCCTGTTGCTGGATCTGAAATTGCTGCGAAATATTGTCCTGTTGTCAACGCTGTTGTTGGCGCAATTACTGTTCCGCCTGTTAAAGCTGTATACCAGATAATATTGCTTTGATTAAATTGAACACTTGCAAAAGTCGGTGCATTTACTAAACAGAAATTCTGAGTTCCTGCTGTTACTAAAGTCGGTGTCCCCGGATCATTTACAATAACTTCTACTGTTAGTCTAGAAGCGCTTTCACAGCCTGTTGCCGGATCGCTGATAGCAGCATAATATGTTCCGGTTGTCAATGCTGCAGCAGATGGAATTAATATTCCGCCCGTTAAAGCCGTATACCATACAATATTGCTTTCGTTTGTCTGAATGCTCGCAAATGTAGGTGCATCTTCTAAACAGAAATTCTGAGTTCCTGCTGTTACTAATGTCGGTGTTCCCGGATCGCTAACTATTACATCAACTGTTAATCTTACGGCGCTTTCACAGCCTGTTGCTGGATCTGAAATTGCTGCAAAATACTGTCCAGTTGTCAAAACAGTTGTTGATGGAATCAATGTTCCTCCAGTTAAAGCAGTATACCAAACTATATTACTTTCGTTAGTTTGAATACTTGCAAATGTTGGAGCATTTACTAAACAGAAATTCTGAGTTCCTGCTGTTACCAATGTTGGTGTTCCCGGATCACTAACAATTACATCAACAGTTAGTCTTGATGCACTTTCACAGCCTGTTGCTGGATCTGAAATTGATGCATAATATGTACCGCTTGTTAACGCTGTTGTTGGCGCAATTACTGTTCCGCCTGATAAAGCTGTATACCAGATAATATTGCTTTGATTGAATTGAACACTTGCAAAAGTCGGTGCATTTACTAAACAGAAATTCTGAGTTCCTGCTGTTACTAAAGTCGGTGTCCCCGGATCATTTACAATAACCTCTACTGTTAGTCTAGAAGCGCTTTCACAGCCTGTTGCCGGATCGCTGATAGCAGCATAATATGTTCCGGTTGTCAATGCTGCGGCAGATGGAATTAATGTTCCGCCGGTTAAAGCCGTATACCATACAATATTACTTTCGTTTGTCTGAATGCTCGCAAATGTAGGTGCATCTTCTAAACAGAAATTCTGAGTTCCTGCTGTTACCAATGTTGGTGTTCCCGGATCGCTAACTATTACATCAACTGTTAATCTTACGGCGCTTTCACAGCCTGTTGCTGGATCTGAAATTGCTGCAAAATACTGTCCAGTTGTCAAAACAGTTGTTGATGGAATCAATGTTCCTCCAGTTAAAGCAGTATACCAAACTATATTACTTTCGTTAGTTTGAATACTTGCAAATGTCGGAGCGTTTACTAAACAGAAATTCTGTGTTCCTGCTGTTACTAATGTCGGTGTTCCTGGATCATTTATTGAAATTGTAACAGCCAATCTTATACTACTTTCACAGCCAGTAATTGCATCTGTCGCTGCAGCATAATAAATTCCATTTACTAAAGCTGTAGTCGATGCTAACGGAGTTCCTCCTGTTTCGACATTATACCATACAACATTACTTTCATTTACTTGAATGTTTGCAACTGTAGGGGTAATTACAGAACAAAAATCTTGTGTTGTATCTGTTGTTGTTGGTGTATTTGGATCACTAATTATAATCACTGCATCTTGCAAAGTACCTGCTAGGTTCTCACATGTATTGCTGCTAGAAACCGCAACATAATAAGTGATTGGACTCATTGCTTTTGTCAATCCAACAGCTGTCAATACACCAGCAGCATCAATTGTATAAGTTACTCCTGCTATAACAGAACCACTTGTAATTGGCTGTGTTTTATTAACATCCAAATACCAGGTAAATACTGGACTAGTTAATGAAGGTGCTGTCGGTGTTAATGAAGCTGGTACACTATGGCAAACTGTTACATCATCAACCAAAATATCATTTACTGTTGAAGGAGGCAGAATTGTAAACGTAATTTGTTTTCTATCTGCTTCTGAAGTTTCGCAGAATTGATCTGAGCTCACTCCAACATAATAAGTATAGGTTCCTGGTAATAATCCGTTTACAACTAATTGTGAGGTTGTTTCGCCTGGAATTAACTGATGAGTTGTTCCATTCAAGCTATACCAGTGGTATACTGGATTAGTTAAAACTGGAGTTCCACTTAAGCTAGTTGCTAATGTTACTGATCCTGAAATTGAACAAATTGAAGTAGTTGTTCCTCCATTTAAAGTAATATCTGTTAAAGCATTTACTGGAGCAGAAGCTTTTACCTCAACGGTTACTTCCCCTCTTGCAAAAGTTTCACAACCATAACGTACCGGTTGCACATAGTATTTATAAATTCCTGCCGCTAAATTTGCTAGTACCGTGTATTTAATACCAGATGCTAATGGATTTCCTCCTGTTATTGCATCATACCAAATATAGGTAGAACAAGCATCTTCAGGAATCTGAAGCGTGATGTCTGACCCTGGACAGACTGTTATTTTATTCTGAGGATCTGCTCCTATAACTGTTGTATTAGCCGTTCTTTCTACCGTATGAACTCTTAAGAAATCTAATACACCTGCTACTCCTCCAAAACGAATTCTAACTCTATCATAGATTTCTGTTGGAGAAGAAACTAATACCATTGCTAAAGAATTCCCTGGAAGCAGTCTTAAACTTAACAATGTGCTTGTATTTTGAATCGGAGCTCCAACAGCAACATTACCTAAATAACGCTGAATTGTAAATCCAGTCAATAAATTTACATCTAAAAGTGTTCCTGGTTTAGATATTACAATTCTTAAAGTATCACTCACAACAGATGGAGTTTTGAACTGAACTGTCAAATCTGCAGCAGTTAAAACTCCCACTGCACTGTACATTGTTGCAAATGTAGTAATATCATTATCTGCAATATTCCATGCGTCGCTTACTCCAACTGTACCAGTAACTGCTCCAACTGGAAGCCCTAAATCTGTTGCTCCGTAAAATATATCCTGAATATCCCCTGGTGTACATGCTACGGATGAAACTGGTCTATTGTAATGCGCATCAAATACTTTTGTGTTTTGAGCAACACTTACAACTGAAGCTGATTGAATACGAATTCCTGTATAATCCTGAGGGCCTGAAGCATCCGAAGGAACAAAAGTAAATTCATAAGTATTATCTCCTGAAATTAAATTCAATAATGATCCTGAAACTGACTGCATTGCTCCAATTGGCGTACTTCCGTTCAATCCCACTACTGATAAGTTTTGTCCAACAGCCAGTAAACTATACTCTGAACCTAGTTTAATTGTAACTGGCGTTCCTTTTGCAATTGTTGTTGGCCAAGTCAAATCCTGCCATGTTGTCCCTACTCCTAGAAGTCCTAAACCTGTAGTAATAGTTGAGAATGTTTGAGGATTGCCATCTATAGCATTTGTCCCAGCAGTAACAGTTCCCGTAATGATTGAACCTGATGTTTGTCCGGTAGCATAAACTCTTTCTGCTAAAGTCTGACAGCTGCTAAGATCAATTACATTAATTATTTTTGTTGCTGTGGCTGTACAAATTCCGTCACTTGCTACTGCTGTATAAGTATAAACACCAGGAATATTTAAAACACCTGTTGTTCCGCTTGGTAAAGGATTTCCTTGCGGATCATACCAAGAAACACTTCCAGTTGAAACAGCTGCCAAGGTTACATTTGAACCTACATTCACTGATTCTTGTGGATTTGTTATAACTAAACTTGGCAAAGCATTAATTGTTACTGTTATTGACGCTCTAGCAGATGGACAAGTAGAAGTATTATCTTGAGCCTCTACCGAATAAACTCCGCTTATTGTAATATTCGATGCAGCATCTGAAGTAATTACATTATTTGAAGAATCATAAAACGTATATGTTGTATTTCCAGTAGAATCAAAATTCGTAATTCCATTTCTTAAATTAGCGCTTCCACAAGCTACCAATGGAGTAGCAATTACTGTTAAAGGTGTAGTCGAAGGAAAATTAACCGTAACTTGTTTTAATGTGTTATTTAAATTTTCACAAGTTCCACCATTTAAAATAGAAATATAATAATTATAAGTTCCTGCTGTAAGTCCTGTGATTGTAAGTGCACCTGTTACTGGATCTTTTGTAAATGACGCAGTTCCAATTGTACTTCCATCTACAATTTCTGTTGCTTTATCTTGATCTGTATAATATCTAAATTGAGCTCCTGCAATAGTTGTTGAAGGTGCTATAACTGCTCCTCCGGCACAAGTCGCTTCAATAGGAGTTGTAACTGTTATGTCTGCATCTGTAGGAATTGGCAGCACAGTAACTGTAACTCCTTGGCGTAAACTATTATCACAGCCTAAACGTGTTCCTTGTAAATAGTACGTAGTTGTAGCGGATAAAGCTGGCGTTGTTAAAACACCTCCAGGTGTCGGTGTTATTGCAGTTCCTCCTGTAGGCACCGTATACCAAGTAAAAGTTTCCCCTCCTGTAGAAACTGGAGTTAAGGTAGCGCTCTGCCCAACACAGATTGGATTTGCCGCTCCTGTTACAGCCGCATTTGGAAATCTGTAAGAAGCTTGATAAAGATATAAATTTGTTAAAAGTGAAACTCCTGCATTATATCTAACTTCAAGTGTCGTAAATGGTGCCGTTGCTGTAAAACTAGCTTTAAACCTATTTCCTGTTAATAATTGAATATTTAATAAATTATTATTAATTGAAATTCTATCATTATTAAAAGCTGCTCCGTTATAAGTTGCTAAACTGATATAGGATAAAGCTGATATATCCAAAACTCCGCCTGGAATTTCCAATTCTACATCTATTATATCACCTGTTTGTCCAGGAGTAGCAAAAGTTAAACTTTGCTGAATATATCCACCTAAACCAACTGGTACAGTAAACTGTGAATAAGTATTAATGTTTCCATCCACAGCGTCATTTGCATTTAAAACATTACAACCAAGACATAACGAAACTGGAAGTGTTGGATCAGAAGATACTGTTTGAGCATTTGCTTGTAAACATGTAGTTACATTAGGAATCACAATAACATTAATTACTCCCCTAACAGAATTAGCACAGTCTGTTAAAATATTTACTGCTTCAACATAATAGGTTTTATTTGCTGTTAATGCCGGACTTGGAGTATAATTGGTAGCATCAAAAACTATCGAAGCTCCTCCTGTTGGCACATCGTACCAATTGTATCGAACACCAGCTGCTGGATTTTGAACAGCCAATGTAATTGTTTGTCCAGAATGAATAATTACATCTGATGATGCAAATGTTGGTGTTGCTGGCACAGGGCTAACAATTAAATCAACTGGAGTACGACTTAATGACGTACAGCTTCCTATAGCTGCTTCTACATAATAATTAGTATTTACTGCCAAAGCTGGAGTTGTAAATGAAGTTCCAGTAAATACTAAATTTCCACCTGTTGCAGCATCGTACCAATTATAAATAGTACCTGCAATTGGAGTCTGAACTGTTATAGTTGTAGACTGTCCACTGCAAATAGTCGTAGGAGAAAAAGTTACTACAGGATTTACAGGAATATCTACCAAAACCTGAACTGGATTTCTCTCACTATTAACACAACCATTTCTTGCTACTTGAACATAATATGTAGTTGGAACCGTTAAAACTGGTGTAGTAAATGAAGCAGTAGAAGCTAATGAAGTTCCGCCAGTCGCTGCACTATACCAATTAACAGTTTCACCAACAGCTAAAGATGCTGTTAATGTAGTAGCTTGTCCGCTACAAACTGTAGTATTTCCAGTTATCACTGGAGCTTTATATCTATATGTTGCTTGATAAATATTTACAGTAGTTAATACTGTTGCTAGACCACCTAATCGAATTTCTACACGATCAAAGTTAGCACCAGCAACAACACTAGCTCTAAAACGATTACCTGATAATAATTGTAAAGTAATTAATGGATTATTAACTGCAACTCTATCATTATTATACGTGGCACCATTATAAGTAGCTAAACTTACAGCCCCTAATAATGATAAATCCGCTATTCCGCCTGGCAATTCTAGATCAACATCTACAATATCACCAGCTTTACCCGGATTTGCAAATTGTACTGTCTGTTGAATCCATCCATTAATTAATCCAACTGGTACAGATAATTGCGTTGCTGTTGCGGTATTTCCATCTACAGAATTATTTGGATTTGCAGAACTACATAACAAACACAAACCATTTTGAACTATTGCTTGACTGCTTGCTTCAAGACAGCCAACCAAAGATGCAGGCTGCACAGTAACTGTTACTGGAATTCTTAAAGCACTAGGACAACTTCCATTAGGACTTTGTGCCTCTACGTAATAAGTTTTGTTAGCTGTCAAAATTGGAGTAACGAAAGTAGCTGTATTCGATGCAACTGGCGAACCACCAGTAGCAGCTTCATACCAATTTAGCTGTACCCCTAGTTCAGAACTGGAAGCCATAAGGGTTGCATTCTGACCTGATTGAATTGTAACACTTTGAGTTAAAACCGTTGGATTTGCCGGAACAGCTGTAGAAACAACATTCGTTTGTACTCTAGAACTAATACAGCTTCCTATAGAGGCCTCCACAAAAAACGGAGTAGTTCCTAATGAAACGGTTGGTGAATAAGTTGTACCCGTTGCTAATGCGGTACCTCCACTTCCTGCAGAATACCATGAATAAGTAGTTCCTGGTACAGGATTTAAAACAGACAAAGTGGTCTGCTGTGTTGCTCCTGTAGAACAAACTGTAAGTCCAGAATTACTAATTGCCGGCGCAACCGGATTTGAAATATTTAAAACAACCGGCACACGAACATTGCCTTCGCAGCCTGCCGTTCTAGAGATACCTATATAATATGTTGTAGTATTAGACAAAGCTGGAGTTGTATATGTATTTCCAGTAGCTAAAGGTGTCGTAGAAGAAGCTGAACTATACCAAGCTAGTGTAGTTCCAGCAGCTGGGGTAGCTGTTAAGGTTGTTGCAGATCCAGCACAAACGGTTTGCGATAAACCACCAGTTACAGTAGGCTGCGCAAATTCTAAACGAACATCATAAATTCGAAGACTAACCAGAAGACTAACCAGTCCTCCAACCTGAATCTGAATTTGATTTGTATCACCTGTTACAGTATACTTTGCCACTGCAACAGTATTGCCATTTAACAAGTTCAGGTTCAACAGCGGACTATTTAGAGCCACACTCGAACCTACATTGACACCCGAATTTTTTGCTTGAAGTGAAGCATTTGATAACAAACCAACGTCAAGCAGACCGTTGCCCGTACCAAAATAAATGGCAATTTGATCGCCAGCCCTCGCCGTCTGGTTTAAAGTCATCGTTTCTTCAACAAAACAACCTACTCCAACAGCATTAGTTAGAGTTGCATAAGTCGTTAAACCCGCGCTATCGTAAGCGTTGGCCGGACTATCAACATTTAATCCTACGCATAATAATCCTCCTTGACTATTAGTTTGAGACACGGGTCTGCAAATAGTCTGAGAGAATGCATTAGTGCATAAAAAAAATAAAGTTAAAAGTCCCAATAATCTCATTTGATACTTGAGATTACAAAAAGTAAAGTTTTTTTTCATAATTTGGAAGATTAGAAAATGGACAATAAAACACCTCTTGCAGTAAGTGCAAACACCTACGCAATTGAACAATCAATTAAAAATCAAACAGTTAAAACAAAATCTACAAACCCTCTAAAGGTTCAAAATTATGTTTCGGCAAAAAAATTATGTTGAATTCGACATACCGAAATATGCCAGAGAACAAACCTTACTTCTCTGAAGTAAAAAATGTTCTGTCTTTTTTGAGAAAAATTGATTGTAGTCAATTTTCTCAGAGGAGTGATTTGTTGCAGGTCTAATTTTCATAATGAAAATTTTTAGTTGACGTAGAATTGGGGAAATTCTCTTTTATATAGTTAGGTTCAAAACTTAAAAGAAAGTTGATTAATCTTTCTTAAAATCGCTTCAAAATAATTCTTACGATCTGAACTCGTTTATATCAGCACAAACAGTTTTGCTGTTTCTCATAAATACGCCGAGCAGGGTATATAAAAAACAGAAATTTAAACAATATAATTTTGGGTAAAAAAATAGATTTAGAAATCGAATAAGGGTTATATCCATCACTAAGATGAATTAAGCTAAATAGGATAAAAAATAAAGCTAAAATAAAATTGATAAATAAAGTAATTGTCAATTCCATACGCAGATTTTTTAGGTTATAATTTGGTTTTGGAAAAAAGCACAAACAAAATTTTGTTTAACTTTTCTATATTAAAATTAAAAAAAACCAAAACATAAAACAAGGATAAAATTCTTATAATTTTTATCTTAAATGAAAAATCAAATTTTAACACCCTTTGAAAACATCAGAAAAACCTACTATTTTAACAAAATTATGTTATAAAAATTTTCTTAAATAAAAGTTCAACAAAAAGTGTTAAATAACAAAAATTAAAGTATAATCTTACATTTATTGAAATTTTATCGATAAAACTATCCGTAATTCAGACCAAATACACTAAAAAAAGCATGTCGCTAATTAATTTGCTAAAACTTTGAAAAAAAGAAGGAAAACAAGTAGAAACACCTAGAAGAAAATCAAAACAAACTTAAACAAAAGTTAAAAAACAACAAAAAAGGCAAACAATTAACATTCAATCATTTGCCTTTCAAAAAACATTACAAACCTAATTACGACTCAATAATCGTATTAATTTGGTTAAATAATTGTCCGTCACTTAAAAATGCACCTTGTTTAATCAATTCAAAAATTGAAATATTTCTTTCATCAGTAAACACTTTTTTCCCTACTTTCATTTCAATATTATCTGTAAACATATTATCACTTAACCATTGAAGTCCTTCTTTTGTTAAAAAATCCGTCTCAGGTGACAGAGATTTCAAAACGATCGATTTTATATAAGTATCAAAACAATGAAACAAAAAAATATGATTCTTAGAAAAATGTTCCAAATATTCTGCTCTCGACAACACACCCTCCCAGATTAAATCTGAGAACACATCCAGCTCTTGTTCTGCTACTTCAGGTTTATTTTCTTTAAGCTCTTCCCATTCTTTTCTATCAATTGTTTGAGTTGCCAAAAAACTTGCAAATTCAGCATGTAATTCATCAAACTGTTCTTTTGTTAATCTTGTGTATTTCATTAAATTTTAGATTTTAAATTTTAGATCTTAGATTTATTGCAGTACAAAAAATTCTAAACATTCTAAAATTAGATAAAACAAAAAAATCCCGACTTTCATCGGGATTTTTATATAGCGAATAAAACTATTACTTTTCAGCAACGATTTCGTATGGTAATTCAACGATTACATCTCTGTGTAAACGGATGCTTGCATTGTATTTTCCAATACGTTTAACGATACCGCTAGTGATGAATTTTCTATCGATAGCATTTCCAGATTTCTCTAAAGCTTCAGCGATATCAATATTAGTGATAGAACCAAAAAGTTTCTCTCCACCAGCTTTTGCGCTAATTTTAATTTCAAGAGCTTTAATAGTTTCAGCTAAAGATTTAGCATCAGCAACAATTTTAGCTTCTTTGTGTGCTCTTTGTTTTAGGTTTTCAGCTAAAACTTTTTTAGCAGAAGGAGTTGCTAAAACTGCAAATCCTTGAGGAATTAAAAAGTTACGACCGTAACCAGGTTTTACAGATACTACATCATCTTTAAATCCTAAGTTTTGTACGTCTTGTTTTAAAATAAGTTCCATGTTGTTGTCCTTATATTTTAGAAGTTAGGTTCTATTATTAGAAACCAGCGACTAGAGTTTTTAATTATTTTAATAAATCGGCCACGTATGGCATTAAAGCTAAGTGACGAGCTCTTTTTACAGCTACAGAAACTTTTCTTTGGTATTTTAATGAAGTTCCAGTTAAACGACGAGGAAGAATTTTTCCTTGCTCATTTACGAATTTCAATAAGAAATCAGCATCTTTATAATCGATGTATTTGATTCCTGATTTTTTGAAACGGCAATACTTTTTAGTTTTGTTAGTTTCAATGTTTAAAGGCGTTAAATATCTGATATCTCCGTCTTTTTTTCCTTTTGCAGATTGCTCAATTGTAGACATAATAATTACGCTTTAGTAGATTTTAATTTAGCTCTTCTTCTTTCCGCCCATGAAATAGCATGTTTGTCTAAACTTACAGTTAAGAAACGCATAACTCTTTCGTCACGTCTGAATTCAGTTTCAAAAGCTACAAGAACTTCTCCAGCTACTTTGAATTCGAATAAATGGTAAAAACCACTTTTTTTGTTTTGGATTTCGTAAGCCATTTTTTTAAGACCCCAATCCTCTTTCGATACCATTTCAGCTCCTCTACTAGTAAGAAATTCTTCAAATTTCGTTACTGTTTCCTTCACCTGAACCTCAGATAAAACGGGATTTAAAATGAAAACAGTTTCATAATGATTCATAAATACAATATTTATTTGTTAAAATTGGGTGCAAAAGTAATCATTAAATTTAAATACACAACACTTTTTTTCCTTTATTCGTCATAATGCAAAAAATATGCGTTCATTTTAGTTTTTTTTCCAAAAAAAACAATACATTTACTACTGCTATCCTGAATTTATTTTAAATTGACATGTTATGAAACTAAATTGTGTTGTTGTAGATGATAGTTCTATACAGAGGACAATTATTGCCAAATTGGTTAATAATCACCCAGGCTTGCATTTAATTGGTGACTTTTCGAATGCAATTGAAGCAAAAAGTTGTATCTCCCTGAATAATATTGACCTAATTTTCCTTGATATAGAAATGCCTGTTATCAATGGTTTTGATTTCCTTGATGGATTAAAATCAAAACCACAAATTATATTTATTACTTCTAAAGCAGAATACGCTTTAAAAGCTTTTGATTACGATGCTACTGATTACCTCCAGAAGCCAATTGCTGTTGACCGTTTTAATGCTTCGGTTAAAAGAGCAATTGACATGCACTTACTTAAAAAAGATGTCAAAGAAGAAGAAGGCGAACATATCTTCATCAAAAGTAATTTAAAAAAGCTTAAAATCTTCACTTCAAAAATAAAATGGATTGAGGCTTTTGGTGATTATGTGAGAGTAGTAACAGAAGATGACAGCAACCTGGTTCTTTCTACAATGAAATCTTTTGAAAACGATTTATCAAAAGACAAATTCATTCGTGTTCACAAATCATACATTATTAATATAGATAAGGTAGAGCGTTTTAATAGCAAATTCGCCGAAATTGGCATTACAAAAATACCTTTAAGCCGTAACAAAAAAGAAGACTTAGTAAAAGCACTTTCTACTCCTTCTTAATTACGACTAATAAAAATCGACATTCACAACAACTTTTATAGCTCTGTACTGAGCCACAGCTTCAAAACTATTCAGCATTTTCTGAATAGTTTTTTTTGTATTCCCCAAATGCTGATTGTGCGGAATCTTAATTAAGATAGTTCTGATATACTCATTTCGGATTCTGCTTATTGCTGGTTCTTCTGGGCCTAAAACCGGAACACCTAAATTCTGACTTAAAACCTGATACAGCCACATTGCCCCTTCTTTAAGTTTATCGTAATCACGATGTTTCAAAGTCAGTTTTATAATTCTGAAATAAGGTGGGTATTTATAGATCTGACGATCGTATAACTGCTCCTTATACATACCTATATAATTATGGTTGGTAACCTGCTGAATGGTATTATGATTTGGATTGTAAGTCTGAATCACAACCTTTCCTTGTTTTTCAGATCTTCCTGCTCTTCCTGCAACTTGTGTCATCATTTGAAAACTGCGCTCAAAAGCTCTGAAATCCGGATGATGAAGCATATTGTCTGCATTCATAATTCCAACCAAACTCACATTATCAAAATCCAAGCCTTTGGCCAGCATCTGCGTTCCAACCAAAACATCAATTTCCCTATTTTTAAAAGTATCGATAATTTTCTCAAATCCAAATTTACCACGAGTGGTATCCTGATCCATTCTTCCAATTTTTGCTTTTGGAAAAATGGAAGACAACTCCTGTTCTATTTGTTCTGTTCCAAAACCTTTAGTTGTCAAATCAATACTGGAACAGCTATGACAATGGGTTGGTTTTGCAATCGAATAACCACAATAATGACATCTTAGCTGATTCTTATTTTTATGATAAGTTAAACTCACATCGCACTGCTGACAATGCGGTACATGTCCGCAAGTCATACATTCAATTACAGGAGAATATCCTCTTCTGTTTTGAAACAAAATTACCTGTTCTCCCAACGATAAAGCCTCAGCAATTTCTTCGGTCAAAACATCACTAAAATGACCAGTCATTCTTTTTCTAAAATACTTGTCTTTTAGATCAACTAAAATAATTTCAGGAAGGCGGACATTTTTATAACGTTCTGAAAGGGTAACCAAACCATATTTATCACTCTTTGTATTAAAATAGGTTTCGATACTTGGAGTTGCAGAACCTAATAATACTTTGGCATTATGAAAATTAGCCAAAACTATTGCAGCATCTCTCGCATGATACCTTGGCGCAGGATCGGTCTGTTTAAAGGTCTGTTCGTGTTCTTCATCAATAACCAACAATCCTAAATCATTAAAAGGCAAAAACAAAGCTGACCTTGCTCCTATTACAATCTGAGCCTTTGGGGAATTTTCGAGTGTCTGTTTCCAAACCTCAACTCTTTCATTATTGCTGTATTTGGAATGAAAAACAGCCACTTTATCTCCAAAATGCAGACGTAATCTCGAAACCAATTGTGTTGTAAGTGCAATTTCCGGAAGCAGATATAAAACCTGTTTTCCTGTTTCTAAATATTCTTCAATTAATTTAATGTAGATTTCTGTTTTTCCACTTGAAGTAACACCATGCAACAGACAAACTTCTTTCTCTGCTAAACTTTCTTTAATTTCCAGAAAAGCTTTTTCTTGCGCCTCACTTAACTGTAGTTCTTTTTTTGATTTTTCTCCATTAAATGAAACACGATCCTGTTGCAAATAATATTCTTCAAAGATTTCCTTTTCTATTAAAGCTTTCACAACAGTAGAAGTTGATCCGGAAACTTCAGTCAATTTCTTAACCGTAATTGGTTTCTTTTCTGAAGCGCTAAGTTGAAAATAAGCCAAAACAATCTCTCTTTGTTTATTGGCATTTTTTAAAGTTTCAAGTAATTCTGCCAGTCCATTATCCGATTCGTATTTAGAATGTAATTTCACATATCGAACTAACTTAGGCTTATAGCTTTCTTTGATTTCTTCTTCCAGAAAAATAATATCTCTCGCTATTAATTTCTGCAGAACAGGAAGTATGTTTTTCTTATTTAAAATAGAAGCAATTTCATGAACTGTAAGCGAGCTTTGATGCTGGAGTGCTTCATAAATCAGGAATTCATCATCTGAAAGTTCAGAATCATTTACCAAAACATCTGGTTTATGCGAAACAACTGTTTCACTTTCCAACAACAATCCGCTAGGAAAAGCACCTCGATACACATCACCAATACCACACATATAATAATTCGCCACCCAAAGCCAGTGTTTTATCTGAGTTTCGGTTGCGATTGGTTTTTCGTCTAAAATCTGATGAATTTCTTTGGCTTCATATAGTGTAGGCGCATTTTCATGCACATCTAATACAAGTGCCGTATAAATTTTGCTTTTACCAAAAGGCACTGCCACGCGCATTCCTTTTTTTATAAAATGGAATTCAGCCTCAGAAACACGATATGTAAAAGTTTTTGCTAAGGAAAGCGGTAAAATAACTTCGATAAAAAACATGTAGAAATTTTAAAAAGATTGAAGAATTAATTTGAACTGATAATGTTTAATTTCTTTCAAACCAATTCTCCATTTTAATTCCGTCTAAAAGTTTAAAATCTTTAGTATTATCTGTAACCAAAATCAATTGATTCTCAACTGCAGTTACTCCAATCAAAAGATCAAATTCATCATTTATAGGTTTTCCAATTTTTCTAAGTCTGACTTTCTCAATTGCATATCTTTTAATTGACCCAAAAATCGGAAGTATTGTTAATCCTCTTAGAAAAACATCAACTGCTTTATTAGACTTTATTGGATCATCACTGTTTTCAGCTCCAAAGCGAAGTTCAGCAACTGTTATCTCAGAAATATAACAATTTTCTAAACCTACTTGTTTCAGCATTTTATCAAGATTAAGTTTTCCTCTTAAAAAGAATACACAAATACTTGTATCTAATAAATATCCCATTAAAACTTAATTTCTTTATTCTTAAAGTTTCTATTGGCTTTTATATCAGAAACTATTTCTTCTGGAGATTTTTCAGAAGCAAAGGCTCCAAAAGATTTATAGAAATCATTTTCTTTTGATTTATTGCTTTTTATAGATTTTGTTAGTCTTTCTATAAGTTCAATTTTATTTGAAAAACTAAGTCCTTCAAATAAATTTGAATAAGCCTCTAATATATTTTTATCCGTGACAGTCATCTTATCCCTCTTTACAATATAAATACAAATTTAAACTATTTTTCAACTCAAAACATACAAGGCTTTCATATTTGAAAACTACTTTTTCTTCAAAGAATTAGCCAAATAATCATTAACCAATTTGCCAGTATGATTTAAAGACTCTATATTCTTCCAATCATCGTGACCCGGAATAATAAACTTTGGATTCTTAAATTTAGTTTTTACATTACTAATCGATTTCTTCCATTCTTTTACATCAGAATCACCTAAATAACCTAAATCCTGCGCATCGGCACTTTTTACAAAACAGCCTCCATAAAGCACTTTTTCTTTATCAAACCAAACTACAATATTGTCTGGAGCATGACCTTTTCCAGGATAATAAACTTCAAATTTATACTGACCAACTGTAAATGTTGTGTCATTCGGAATTATAAATTTTGCTCTTGGCTCTTTGCTTTTTTTCAGAATATCGTCGGTCAGTTTTATTGAATACGTTTTGATTCCTTTTTTCTTGTAGAAATCAAATCCTCCTGCACGATCTTCATGAGAATGCGTTGCAAAAAGCATAATAACATCTTTATTATGTTTTGCTTTGATAGAATCCAATAACGGCTGAAACTGTGTTTTATCCCAAGGTGCATCAAAAAGCACAACGCCTTTATCTGTTACCAGATATAAGGCATTGGCAGAAATCTTGTTTCCTTTATAATCATTAAAGGTTCTATAAACATAAAAGTCACCCTTAAGATGACTTATTTGTAATGGCGAATTCTTAGATTGTCCAAAGCTGTTTGAAACTGCGACTAAGAATAAAATTATCGAAGCTAATTTTCGCATTTAGATTTTAGAATTAATTTTTTACTCGTGTCCAGTATTGCGTTCTTCCCATCAAAGAAATTCCCACATAACCGCGAAGTTTCAATTTATCTGCAGATTCCAATGAAATATAACATTTATATTTTTTACCGCTTGTTGGATCTAAAATTGTTCCTCCGTTATATTCTGAACCGTCTTTTTTAAGTCCGTTTATAATTACCATTCCTAAAATTGGTTTGTTCTTTTCAGCACCATCACACTTTACACAAACATCTTTTTTATGATTCTCACGAAGTATATCTACAATCTTCCCGTATATTTTTCCTGATTTTTCGTAAATTTCTACAACCGATTTAGCCTCTCCTGTTTCATCATCAATAGTTTTCCATTTTCCAATTACACCTTGGCTTTGCATGGTCAGCGCAAAGAAGAACACTCCGATAGTTAGCATCAAATTTTTCATATTATTTTTCTTTTTTTTGTTTTAATTTTCTGATAGAAGCGTTCAATTCGAACCCTAAAAGCAGAATCATACAGTTTATCCAAATATAAAACATTAGAATTAATAATGTCCCAATTGAACCATAAAGTTCGTTATATTTTGAGAATTTTATAACCCAAATCCCAAAAAAGAACGAAGATATAACAATCAAGATGGTTGTAAAAACAGAACCGATGCTTATAAAAGATACTTTATTGTACTGTTTTGTACCATAACGTAATAATATTGAAGATGTTATCAAAATCATCAGAATAACGAATAAATATCGTCCTAAAATAATCAGCGGAATACGATCGCTCAACACATCCTGAATAATTGTTTTTTGAATGAAGACCTCAAAAACAACAATTGTAGCCACTGTAACAAACAATATAACCGTCATTACAAGTGAAATGGCAAGCGCAACTAAATATTGCCTAAAAAAACCTCTTTTATCAAAAACGTGTTTAGAAGATTCGAAACCGCTTAAGATTCCGTTAATCCCGTTGGCCATCAAAAAAATTGAAAGCAAAAAACCCGAAGATAATAAGCCCGAGTGACTATTATTTAAGATATCGCTGATGATTTTGCTAATAGCATCGTAAGTATTTGGAGGAACACTCTGCTGGACAAACTGCAGAAAATCTTCCTGAAAATTATCGATAGGAATAAACGGAATTAAGTTCAGAATAAATAGCGCAAAAGGAAATAAAGCCATAAAAAAGCTAAAAGAAACCGCACTGGCATGATAAGAAAATGCACCTTCAAGAATCCCTAAAGTGTACATTTCAAGCAGATCATACAGCGAAAAACCTTCTAACCAAGGTAATTTTATTCTTTTTAAAAGTCGGGCCAGATTGCGTATAACAGGCAATTTCTCAATCCGAGCTTCTATCTCTTGCGACATATTTTTTTGATTTTAGATTTTAGTCCCGAAGCCTCGGGATAGATTTTAGATTACCAAAAATTAACTCATAACTTATAACTCATCCCGAAGCTTCGGGGCATAACTTCCCTAAAAAGCTTTCAGACTCAAATCCATATTATACACAGAATGAGTTAAAGCTCCTGACGAAATATAATTTACACCGCATAAGGCATATTCACGAATGGTTTTCTCGTTGATATTCCCTGAAGATTCTGTCTGGCATTTTGAACCAATCAATTTTACAGCCTCTTTGGTATCTTCATAATTAAAGTTATCAATCAAAATTCTATGTACACCTTCGCTCTGTAAAATCTCTCTAATTTCATCCAAATTACGAGCTTCTACAATAATCTTCAAATCAAGATTATTTGCTTTTAAGTATTCTTTTGTTTTAGCAATAGCACGAGTAATTCCACCAGCAAAATCAATATGATTGTCTTTTAACATTACCATATCATACAAGGCAAAACGGTGATTTTCTCCTCCACCAATTTTTACTGCCCATTTTTCCGCTACTCTAAAATTGGGTGTTGTTTTTCGAGTGTCCAGAATTTTAGCTCCGGTTCCTTCTAAAAGCTGTGCATATTGATTCGTTTTAGTAGCAATTGCCGACATTCTCTGCATCGTATTTAAAACCACTCTTTCGGCTTTTAAAATAGATTGTGAACTTCCTGAAACTTCAAAAACTACTTCTCCGTATTCTACATGGGTTCCGTCTTCGATATACGTTTTTACCTTCAGCTTAGGATCTACGTATTCAAATATCATTTTAGCAAGTTCAACACCAGCAATAATTCCCTGATCTTTTACTAATAATTTTGCCTGACCATGAGCCGTATCAGGAATACAGGCCAGTGAACTGTAATCTCCTGTACCAACATCTTCTCTAATGGCATTGCTTATCAAAAGCTGTAACTCTGATTGAAACTGAACTTTACTTATCATTTTCTTGTTTTTAATAATACGCTAAATTAGAACTTATTTTATGGAATTAAAAGTTTACTTTGTCCGAAAAATTACTTAAAACATTAAACATCTCTTTTTTAACCATTAAGATATTAAGGAAAATAAAGTTACAATTCTTAACAAAACTTAATCTCTTAATAAGAGATCAATTAAATATCTTTGAGGTTTATTCAAACAAAAATCATGGGATTAATTAAAGATATTTATTCGGTTTCTTTTTACCAAAATTTTAGTCAGGCTGTCGCTGAAGTCTATCCGGCTTTCAATAAACAAAAATTTATTGAAGCTATTTTTGATGGAAATTTCGCCCAAAAAGAATGGAAAGAAAGAATGAAACATACCACTGTTGTTTTTCATCAGTTTATACCTCAAAATTTCCCTGAAGCCGTTTCTTTAATTGACAAAATCATAGAAAACTTAAGAAAAAATAATTTTGCCGACAGTAATCTGGCCTTCATTTTCTTTGCAGATTATGTTGAAATGTACGGTTTAGAAGATTTTGAAACTTCCAAAAAAGCCTTTGTTTCTGTAACACAGTTTATCAGTTGTGAATTTGCCGTTCGCCCTTTCATCTTAAAATACAAAGAACAAATGATTGACGAAATGATCAAATGGTCATTACACGAAAATCATCATGTGCGTCGTTTAGCCAGTGAAGGCTCACGTCCGAGATTGCCTTGGGCTATGGCGATTCCGTTTTTGAAGAAAGATCCATCCTCTATTCTTCTAATTTTAGAGAATCTCAAAAATGATCCATCAGAATATGTCCGAAGAAGTGTCGCCAATAATCTAAATGATATTGCCAAAGATAATCCGCAGATAGTATTAGAAATTGCTTGTAAATGGAAAGGCCATAGCAAAGAAACTGATGGAATTATCAAACACGGATGCCGAACTTTATTAAAACAAGGACACCCAGAAATCCTGAGTCATTATGGTTTAGAAAGCAGTAATATTGAACTTTCGTCTTTCGAAATTAAAACACCGACTGTAAAAATTGGCGATTATCTTCAGTTTCAATTTCATTTAAACAATAAAAACGAAGAACCAAAAACGGTTCGTTTAGAATACGCTGTTCATTACAAAAAAGCAAAAGGGCATCTGGCAAAAAAAGTCTTTAAAATCAGTGAGAAAATCTATCATCCAAATCAAATGATTAAGATTGAAAGAAATCAGTCTTTTAAGTTAATTACAACAAGAGTTTTTTATACTGGAATTCATCAATTATCGATTATAATTAACGGAACAGAAAGTGAAGTTTTAGAATTTGAACTCACTAATTAACTTAACCCAAAACTTATGTGGCATCTGAGAAAATTAATGATTAAACTTAGCTTTATATTATACTTAATTCTTTCTGTTTTTATTTTCAGCTCTCAAACTAAAAACGAAGAGACTTTAATTGTTTATTATTCAGCCATAAGCTGTCCTTGTGCACAATGGAAGATAGAGAATAGAAACAATAAAAAGAACATTTATCTCGAGAGAGCCAATGACAAATTATTGGATGCTGATCAAATTTGGGATGGAAAAACTTTGCCCTTAAAATTGAAAGTCAAAGGGCATTTTAAAAAGAAAGTTGGAGTTCCTAAAGGTTTTTCAACAAAAGGAAATCCAGAGCCTGCACAAGTATTTTTATATACACAAATCGAAATAGTCAAATAACAAAACAACATTAAAATACTGACTACAAAACACATATACATTAAAATCCTTAAATCTTGTATTTAAAACTAATACATACTCAACGATTTTCCTTATTTTTATAAATACAAAAAACAAGCTTTCTTAATCTAAATTAAGTTACAGATTTCTATCACAACTGTAATTTTGTTTTCAAATCAAATAATACCACATGTCAAATATCAGTTTAATTATCGAAGAACGCGCTGCCAATATTGGCAACTTTATGGTAGGTCGTTTATTGCCTTTCCGTGAAAAAAGAGCTGTTGGGCCATTTGTATTTATCGACCATATGGGACCTGCACATTTAAGTGATCATGAAAATATGGATGTTCCGCCACATCCGCATATTGGACTTTCAACGCTTACATTTTTGTTTGAAGGAAGCATTATGCACCGCGACAGTTTAGGAACAGAATTGGAAATAAAACCAGGCGCTGTAAACTGGATGACTGCTGGAAAAGGAATCGTACATTCCGAAAGAACTCCTGAATATTTAAGACATTCAGACAAAATGCTTCACGGATTACAGATCTGGGTGGCACTTCCAAAAGAATTAGAGCAAATGGAGCCTAATTTTACACATGTTGAAGCAGATGATATTCCGGCTTGGGAAGAAGATGGCGTTTCGTACAAATTAATTGCCGGTGAAGCTTTTGGTAAAAAATCTCCGGTTCCTGTTTATAGTCCGCTTTATTTTATTGAGATTAAAAGCAAAGAAGCTAAGAAAATCAATATTGGAAACCATTTATTTGGCGAAAGCGGTTTATATATTTTAGAAGGAAGTATTAAAAATGGTGAACATACATACGATCCAAGACAAATTTTAATTACAACTGAAGCTTCTCTTTGCGAATTTGAAATTGCCGAAAATTCTACAGTTTACATTTTTGGTGGAGAGCCGTTTCCGGAAGAACATTTTATCTTTTGGAACTTCGTTTCATCAGACAAAAACCTCATCGAAAAAGCTAAAAAAGACTGGACAGAACAAACTTTCCCAAAAGTTCCCGGAGAAACAGAATTTGTGCCATTACCTGAACCAAGAATCAAATAATTTATGGATACAATCTCAGCAAAAATAGATACTCGTTTGTATCGTACAGAAATAAAATCAGCCAGCGATAATGTTTTAATTTCTGATGAACCTCAGGAATTGGGCGGAAAAAATTTAGGCTTAAATCCAACAGAACTTCTAGCCGCTTCATTGGCTTCCTGCACTGTTATCACTTTACGAATGTACATTAATCGTAAACAATGGAATGTTGAAGAAATCGATGTCAAAATTGATTTTGAAAGAGATTCTGAAAGAGGTGTATCGGTATTTACAAGAAAAATCGAAGTAATTGGCGAAGTTGACGAAACACAAAGGCAAAGATTGGAAACCATTGCCAACATCTGTCCGATTCATAAAACACTAACACATTCAATAGAAATTAAAACCACACTAATATAATTATCATGGAAGTTCAACAAATAAACGATACAAAAAAAGGCTATTTTGAAGCTGTAGAAGACGGAAAAGAAGCTGGAAAAATGACCTATACCTGGGCTGGAGATTCTAAATTCATCATTGACCATACTGAAGTTAGTCCAGAATTCAATGGTAAAGGCGTTGGAAAAAAATTAGTGATGGCAGCTGTAGAATATGCCAGAAATAACAATCTGAAAATTATCCCACTTTGTCCTTTTGCTAAAAGCGTTTTTGATAAAGTTGAAGAAATTCGTGATGTACTTTTTTCTTGAAGGGGCTAAGGTTCTGAGTTTTTTTTAACCGCAAAGCGCGCAAAGAATTACGCAAAGTTCGCAAAGTTTTTTTAGACAAAGCTTTGCGAACTTTGCGTTACTATTAAGTTAAGCTTGAAAAAAAACCTTGCGTTCTTTGCGGTTAAATTCAACGTAACGAAATTCGGTTTTCAAATTTTCGCAGAAAGTCGTATATTTGCATGTAATTTAATCTTAGAGTATGACAAGAATAATTACAATTTTCTGCATTTTTATAGCACAAATCGGCTTTTCTCAATCAGCTGAAAGTTATTTAGAAAAAATCAGAAATAACGAAGCGCTCCTAACTGCTTTCTTTCAACAAATGCCAAAAGGAGGCGATTTACACCATCATTTTTCAGGATCAGTTTATGCAGAACCGCTTTTAGAAAGAGCGATTGCAGAAGATTTTTATTTGAATTTAGAAACTATGGCAGTTTCGAAAACCAAACCTGCACAAGGAAACTGGGAAAACTTCTCCTCTCTTAAAAATAAAGGAAAATTAGATTATTACGAACAACAGGTTATGCAGACTTGGTCGATTAAAGATTATAATGGTTCTGTACCTTCTGACGATCAGTTTTTTGATTCTTTCATGAAATTTGAGCCTACGATTAAAGGTCATTTTGCAGAAGGTATGCTGGAATTAAAAAAACGTGCTATTGCCGAAAATGTACTTTATATCGAAACACAATTATCTACGATTCCGTGTGATATGAATGTTTCCGATTTGACTGATTTCAACACAAAACTTCGCCAAGCTGCAAGTCAAAAAGACGAGAAAGCAGTTCTAAAACTTTTGGATGAATTGTATAAATCACTTCAGAAAAAAGAGGCTAAAAAATATGCTGAAGATTTCAATACTAATTTCATAGCAAAACTGCACAAAGACCTAAAAATGGATGACGAGAACTTCACAATGCGTTACCAAAACTTTGTTCTTCGTTTTATGGAACCTGTAGATTTATTCAAAAATCTAGTAATTGCTTTTATTTCGTCAAGCGAAAGTAAATTGACAGCTGGTGTAAATATCGTTTCTCCGGAGCATGGGCAAACTTCTATGAAAGATTACTGGCTTCACATGGTTATGTTTAAATACTGTCACTCTAAGTTTCCAGACGTAAAATATACGCTTCACGCCGGCGAATTGACTTTAGGTTTAGTACAGCCGGAAGAATTGACTTGGCACATCAACGATGCGATTTATGTAGCAGGCGCAAACAGAATTGGTCACGGAGTTGATATCGCTTACGAAGCCAATTCGTATGATTTATTGAAATATATGGCTCAAAAAAACATCCCAATTGAAATCAATTTAGCAAGCAACGAATTTATTTTGAAAGTAAAAGAAAACAGACATCCGTTTACACTTTATAAAGATTTTAATGTACCAATTGTAATCAGCACAGACGACGCGGGAATTTTAAGAAGCAATATGACGGAGCAATATGTTTTATTGGCAAAAAGATACCCTGATGTGAATTATGAAACCATTAAAAAATACGTTTACAACAGCATCAATTACAGTTTTATTCAGGACGAATCGGTTAAAAAACAATTGATTAAAGATTTAGACAATCGTTTTAAAACTTTTGAAGCTAAGTTTTCTAAAAACTAAAACTCACAAATCTGTGTCAAAAGTTTCACGCAGATTTTAAACAGATTTAAGCTGATAATTGCAGATTATTTTTAACCAAAATATAAAAATAAAATCTGCTGAATCTGCTAAATCTGCGAGAGTATAATTTTCTCCCGCAGATTTAGCTGATCAAGCAGATAAAATAATTTACTATGATTCTAGAAGCAGCATTTCTTTATGTAAAACCAGAATTAGTCAATCAATTTGAAGATGATTTTGCAAAAGCAAGTCAATACATTTCATCAATAGATGGTTATTTAGGACATCGTTTGGAAAAGTGTCTTGAAGTCGAAAACAAATATCTCTTGCTGGTGGACTGGAATACACTTGAAGACCACACAGTAGGTTTTAGAACCTCTGAAGCGTATTTAGAATGGAAAAAGATTCTACACCATTATTACGAACCATTTCCAATTGTAGAACATTTCGAAACCGTTTTTGAGAATAAAAAATAATAGCTATGCTTTGTGCTAAAAAAATTAAACACATAGAAACATAGATTTTAAAGTAAATTAGGAATATAAGAATTTAGAAAAAATCTAGATTTTAACACATAGATTACAATTGAAGCTATGTGAATTGATGCAAGTGAAACGCCTTTTACAGACAAAGAGAAACTATGTCTCTATGTGTTTAAATTAAATTCGTGCCAATTCGAGCAATTCGTGGCAAAAAAGAAAACAAAACAATGAATATCAAACTCATCGCCATTGGCAAAACAGATAACAAATCGCTTCAAACTCTTATTGACGATTATACCAAACGTTTGTCTTTTTACATCAAATTTGATCTGGAGATTATTCCCGACATCAAAAACGTAAAAAATTTATCTGAAAGTCAGCAAAAGGAAAAAGAAGGCGAATTGATTTTATCGAAACTTTCCCCAACCGACCAATTAATTTTATTGGATGAAAACGGAAAAACATTCTCAAGCGTTGGTTTCTCTGAAGAATTGCAAAAGAAAATGAATTCTGGTGTTAAAACTTTGGTTTATGTAATTGGCGGGCCTTACGGATTTTCTGAAACCGTTTATAAAAAAGCACAGGGAAAAGTTTCGCTTTCACTAATGACGTTTTCGCATCAAATGGTTCGTTTATTTTTTATCGAACAATTGTACCGCGGATTTACGATTTTACGAAACGAACCTTATCATCATCAGTAGAAAATAGTGTTCAGTCTCTCCCGATAGCTATCGGGATTAGTGTTCAGTTTTAAAAAATGTACTCTACTGGAAGTTTATCGAGATTGTAAGTCACCTCTTTTTGCAATAAAATCTTGTATTGGAGATATTCTTCATAGCTCATATTTTTATCAAACAAAAAGACTAAATCCGGTACTCTTTCAAATTTTATACTGTAAAATTGTTTTAATATTTCTGCTATTTTTATTTCCTGATTCCCCATAAAAACTTGTTGTTTTCCTTTTTTAAAGTAAACTATAAAACTTCCTTTAGCAGGTCTTTCTATTTTATAAAACACTTTCGTGAAAGGCAGAAAAGCTAAATTCTTTCCAATAGAATCGGCGTAAGAATAATAGTTTTCAGATTCTTCATTCTGATGCATTTTTTCATTACGCTTTTTATCCTGCATTTTCATTACTTGCGGAATTACCAATTTCAAAGGAAGGCGTTTGTCTATATTCACAATCCAATTCGTAGATATTATGGCGCTTTTTCGGTTTAAATCGGCGATTGTATCTTTTCCTTCTGTTTTAAAAAAGATATAAATAGGCGAATGATCTTGTACATCTTTTACAATTGTAACATTTGATTTTGGTAACAATACATCTTCTTTTTTTCCACAGGAAAACAAAAAACAAATTATAGCTAAGGCAATGTATTTCATATCATTAATAACATTTTTAAAAATTATTCAACTCTGTATTTTTTCTTGTAACAATGAATAATATCTCTTTTCTAATTTAGTATAATCATTTTTCCAATCTTCAACAGTTTTTGGTACATTATACTTTGAATAATTCAAAATTAAAATTTCCTCATCCAAATCATCAAAAAAATTCCACTGTTCTTCATACTCATCTAGCTCTCCTTTCCAGATATTCATCCTATCTTTATTGATAGTTATAAGAAATTTTTCGCCAACAAATCTACGAGCTTTCCAATATAAACTAACCTTATCTGCATGATTCAAATTGAGATTTATTTTAAATACTTCATAAAAGTCAACCGGACCATTCATTCCTAGTCTAAATTCATTTATAGTCCAACTAGGTATATCTCCCAAATAAAATAGAATATCATTGTTTTCATCTATTTCAACTTTTTGAAGTACATTCAGAGTATTTAAAACATTAGGATTTTCCATAATTGTAACGATAAATTAATTAATCTTATCAAACAAAGTAACACATTCCACAGCTTCCTTCACATCATGAACACGAAGAATTTTTGCCCCTTTCATCAAAGCAATCGTATTCAGAAAAGTGGTGCCATTTAAAGCTTCCTGCGGTGTAATATCAAGTGTCTTATAAATCATCGATTTTCTTGAAATTCCTGCTAAAACTGGCAATTCTAATAAATTAAAAAGTTCCATTTGTTTCATCACTTCATAATTTTGATCGGTTGTTTTGGCAAAACCAAAACCCGGATCTAAAATCAAATCGTTGATTCCTAAAGCTCTTGCTTCTTGCACTTTTTCAGAAAAATAAAAAAGCATTTCTTTTACAATATCCTCATATTGCGTCAAACTCTGCATGGTCTGCGGATTACCGCGCATGTGCATCATAATGTATGGAACGTTGTATTTGGCAATCACTTCAAACATTTTATCGTCCAGTTCGCCAGCTGCAATATCATTTATAATTGCTGCGCCACTTTCGATGCTAGCTTTTGCAACTTCTGCTCGAAAAGTATCAATTGACAATAATGCATCTGGAAAATGCTTTAAAATCAATTCTATTGCGGGAACAATTCGATTGATTTCTTCTTGTTCTGAAACAAATTCAGCACTTGGCTTGCTTGAATACGCTCCAATATCTATGAATGTGGCGCCTTCAGAAAGCATTTTATCAACTTGTGAAATAATCTCGTCTTCATTTTTATATTTTCCTCCGTCAAAGAAAGAATTTGGCGTTACGTTTAGAATTCCCATTACTTTCGGAATCGTTAAATCTATAAGTTCGCCTTTACAGTTAATAAACATTTGGTTTCAAGTTTTATTTGTTTAAAGTTTCAAGTTCATGCAGATTACGCAAGTTTGGGAACTTGAAACCTGAAACCTGAAACATTTTTTCAGTTTCAAGTTCTCAGCGTTAACAATTTGTTTAGAAAAAACTTGAAACAAAGAAAACCTGAAAATTGAAACTCTTAAAAAATTATCCTTATTTTTGAAGAAATTTTAGCAAATATACAGCATATAAATGAAGAATACTTCCGAAGAGTTTGATAATGTTATCGCGGTTTGCCGTACGTTGTTTATCAATAAAATGACAGATTATGGCAGTGCATGGAGAATTTTGAGATTACCATCGCTTACTGATCAGATTTTTATAAAAGCACAAAGAATTAGAAGTTTACAGGAAAATGAAGTCCGTAAAGTAGATGAAGACGAAAAAGGAGAATTTATCGGAATCATCAATTATTCTATTATGGCTTTGATTCAGTTAGATTTAGGTGTCGTAGATCAACCTGATTTGGACGTTGAAAAAGCAACTGAATTATATGATGCTAAAGTAAAACTGACTAAAGATTTGATGGAAGCCAAAAATCACGATTATGGAGAAGCGTGGCGCGACATGCGTGTAAGCTCTTTAACCGATTTGATTTTGCAGAAATTACTTCGCGTCAAACAAATCGAAGACAACAAAGGAAAAACGATAGTTTCTGAAGGAATTGATGCGAATTATCAGGATATGATTAATTACTCCGTTTTTGCCTTAATTTTAAATCCAATAAACAAATAAAATCCAATATTTTAAATTCCAAAATCCAAGTAAGATTGGAATTTGGGATTTTTTTATTGCATTTCTAAATTTAAATATTAGCCATGAAAAACATCATTACCCAATTCTCCCGATTATTTGTCGGCATCCTATTTATCATTTCTGGATTAATCAAGCTAAATGATCCAGTTGGTTTCTCTTATAAATTAGCAGAATATTTTAGCGAACCCGTTTTCAATATGCCATTTTTAGAGCCATTGGCTTTAGGATTAGCTATCTTTTTAGTAATTCTGGAAGTAGTATTAGGTGTAATGCTTTTAGTGGGTTACAAATCAAAATTAACGATTTGGGCATTATTGCTTTTAATAGTTTTCTTTACATTCCTTACCTTCTACTCTGCTTATTTTGATGTCGTTAAAGATTGTGGCTGTTTTGGAGATGCTTTACACTTAACACCTTGGCAGTCTTTCACAAAAGATGTTGTTTTACTTTTCTTTATTTTGATTTTGTTCATCAATAAAAAATTGGTAAAACCTTTATTTTCAAAAATGATTACCAATATCGTTGTATTAATCAGCATTATTCTTTGTGTATTTATGGCGGTTTGGGTTTTAAATCACAATCCGATAAAGGATTTCCGTCCTTATAAAGTGGGAACCAACATTGAGAAAGGAATGGAAATTCCAGAAGGTGCACCAAAATCGGTGGTTGAAATGATTTTTATCTACAAAGTAAATGGTGTTGAAAAAGAATTTACGGAGAAAGATTTAATGAATATCCCGGAAGGCGCGACTTTCGTTGATAGAAAAGACAAGGTAATTTCTGAAGGTTACGTTCCTCCAATTCATGATTTCACCATGACAAAAGACGATTCTGATTATAAAGAAGAGTTGTTAAAAGAGCCAAAACTATTAATTTTTGTTACCTACGATTTGAATTTATCAAATCCTGAAGGAATGAAAAAATTAGCAAAAGTAAGTGGTGATGCAAAAGCTAAAGGATATAAAGTGATTGGAATGACTGCTTCCGGAGCAGATGAAATAGCAAAAGCTAAAAAACAATATAACTTGGATACAGAATTCTATTTCTGCGACGGAACAGCTTTAAAAACCGTTGAAAGAGCAAATCCAAGTATTGTGGTAGTTCAAAACGGAACTATTGTTCAAAAAGTACATTACAACGATGTTGATGATTTGAAGTTGTAGGATTTTCAATATACTAAATTTAAAAAGCGCCAATTCAATTAGAATTTGGCGCTTTTTTCATTCAAAATACAACGTAAGAAAAATATTAAATTAGATATTTTATTTTCTATATTTATTATCGCTATTCTAAAAAAACAAGAAAATCTATGAAACAAATCTCAAAGTCATTCCTGACCTTTTTACTAATTGTTTTCTTAATTCAAACAAGTTTTAGCCAATCCGAAACATTAAAAAAAGACCAACGTTATATCTTTTTCCTTCACAATAAGTTTATAGAAGAAAATCCTTTGAATGTTGCACATCCAGAATATGGAAAAGCTGAATACAATGAAATTTTAGCTTCTTTTCGAAAAGACGGTTTCGTTGTCTATAGCGAAATCAGAAAGAAAAATACGAATGCATACGACTACGCCGAAAAGATAACAAAACAAATCAAAAAACTTCTAAAACAAGGAATTGCTCCGAATAAAATTACCGTAATCGGAACTTCTAAAGGTGGTTATATTGCCCAATACGTTTCGACTTTTGTGGCCAATCCAGAAATGAATTTTGTTTTTATTGGATGTTTCAGAGATGTTGACATAAAAGAAATTCCGGATATTAATTTCTGTGGTAACATTCTAACCATTTACGAGAAATCAGATATTTATGGTGTTTCAGCAATCAAACGCAAAGAAACTTCAAAACTGAAAGTCAATCATTTTAAAGAAATAGAATTGAATACCAATCTTAAACATGGTTTTTTATATAAAGCTTTAGACGAATGGATTGTTCCAAGTAAAAAATGGGCAAATGGAAATTATAATCTGAATTAAAAATTGTGGAAAATACAAGCAATAAAGTCTTCAAATGATTCAATTTATTTGGAGACTTTTTTATTGAAATCTGACGTTTTTTTGCTCTCAATTTTATTCCTTAAATCAAAAAAACAATCTTTTTTTTCTGATTCGAAAAGTAAAGTTTAGAAAATCATTCAAATTTCTCCTCTACTATTACGATTTCATTCTCGTTTTTCTAACCGAAATTTAACTTATTGTTACAAAACAAACGAGTCTTCAAATTTTGTTAATCTCCATTTGGCTTTCAAATTGTTTGTTTAACTTTGTGAATTCAGTACTTAATTTTAAAAATAATTTATTTTACATATGAAACAAATTGCTTTAGTAGTAATTGCATTTATTACCTTTTCTTGCTCTCAGGCTCAAAAAACAGCTTTCTCCAAAGAAGCTTTAGCCGAAAAATTATTAGGAACAGACGACAGCCAAACTACCTTTAAAAACATCTTAAAAAAATACAAAGGCAAAACTTTAGTGATTGAAGTTTGGGCTTCCTGGTGTGGTGATTGCGTAAAAGCAATGCCAAAATTAAAAGAATTACAAGCTAATAATCCTGATGTATCTTACTTATTCATTTCGGCTGATAAAACAGCTGACAAATGGAAAGCTGGAATCGAAAAACACGAATTAAACAAAGGTGATCATTATATGATGAATGACGGAATGAAAGGTCTTTTCGGAAAAGCGATCGATTTAGACTGGATTCCAAGATACATTGTTGTAGATAAAACAGGTAAAATTGTCCTTTACCGCGCTATCGAAACTGATTTTGCTAAAATCGATGAAACTTTAAAATCATTGAAATAATTTTCAATTACAATAACAAATACAATTTCAATGTCAAAATTCAATTACAATTGCAATTTTGACATCCTTCAAAAACAAAAAATTAAAAAATAATAAAAACTACCAAAATGAGAAAATCGATTGTTGCAGGAAACTGGAAAATGCATAAAAATGCGGCACAGACTGAAGAATTATTAAATGAATTAGTAGCTAAAATTCCAGCTAAAACAAATGCACAAGTAATTGTAGCTCCAACATTTGTAAACTTACAAGCAGCTGCTGCAAAATTAAAAAATACCACTATCGGTGTTTCTGCTCAAAATGTTCACCAAGCTGAAGGCGGTGCTTTTACGGGAGAAATTTCTGCTGATATGTTAACTAGCATTGGTGTTAACACTGTAATTTTAGGTCACTCTGAGCGTAGAGCTATTTTCCACGAAACAGATGCTTTAATCGCAAACAAAGTAGATACTGCTTTAAAACATGATATGACTGTTATTTTCTGCTTCGGAGAAGAATTAAAAGACCGTCAGTCTGATAATCATTTCAATATTGTTGAGAATCAATTACGTGACGGATTATTCCACATCACAAAAGAATCTTGGTCAAAAGTGGTTTTAGCTTATGAGCCAGTTTGGGCTATCGGAACTGGAGAAACTGCTTCACCAGAACAAGCACAAGAAATGCACGAATTCATCAGAGAAACTATCCGTAAAGCTTTTGGAGCTGAAATCGCTGATGAAGTTTCAATCTTATACGGTGGTTCTGTAAAACCAGAAAACGCTAAAGAAATTTTCTCTAAACCAGACGTTGACGGTGGTTTAATTGGAGGCGCTGCTTTAAAAGCAGATGATTTCTTAGCAATCGTTACAGCTATCTAATTTTAGATTTTAGATTTTAGATTTTAGATTTTAGATTTTAGATTTTAGATTTTGAAATTCTACATATTAAAAAGTGTTCGCTCGTGCGAACACTTTTTTGTTTTAAATTATTCTTAAATTAGGAATGTTCTTTTACATTTCTTGATAGATTTTACTTTGTATTGTTACCTTTGCAAAAAATTTTATTTATGTCAAACATCTATTTAGGATATCATTTTACTATTGAACCAAAAGAATTGGGTTCAGAAATTTTAGTGGCAGAATTGGGCGAAAAAGCGTTTGAAAGTTTTACAGAAACGGAAAACGGAATTTCGGCTTTTGTGAAGAAAGATTTATGGGATGAGAATATTCTGGATGATATTTATATTTTACAATCAGAAGAGTTTAAGATTGAATATACTATTGAAGAAATCGATCAGGTAAACTGGAACGAGGAATGGGAAAAGAATTTTGAACCTATTGATGTTGATGGAAAATGCCATGTTCGTGCTCCTTTTCATGAAAAAACGAATGCCGAATTTGATATTGTAATCGAGCCCAAAATGAGTTTTGGAACAGGTCATCACGAAACAACCCACATGATGATTCAGCATTTATTGGAAATGGATGTTAAAGGCCTAAAGACTCTTGATATGGGATGCGGTACTGCTATTTTGGCTATTTTGGCTGAAATGAAAGGTGCAGCACCTATTGATGCTATTGATATTGACAACTGGTGTTATTTAAACTCTATTGAAAATGCCGAACGCAATAATTGTAAACACATCAGCGTTTATGAGGGCGATGCTGCTTTATTGGCAGGTAAAAAATATGATTTGATTATTGCCAATATCAACAGAAATATTTTGTTGAACGACATGCAGGCTTATGTTGATGCTTTGAATCCAAAAGGAATTATATTATTCAGTGGTTTTTACGAAGAAGATATTCCGTTTATCGATGCTTCTTGTGTTGAGAAAGGTTTAACTTATGTTAAAAAGATTCAAAGAAACAACTGGGTATCATTAAAATACGTAAATTAGATATTGATAATCAAATCAGTACAAAAACTTAAACAAAATGAGTACTAAAGAAAAAGTTAGAGAAAGAATTCGCGAGAAAGAAGCAACGGGTTTCAATAACGAAATTATCGTTTACAATGATGACGTAAACACTTTTGATCACGTAATTGACACTCTTATGCGTGTTTGCAGCCACACAGCCGAACAAGCTGAACAGTGTTCTTTAATTGTACATTACAACGGGAAATGCACTGTAAAAACAGGCCCGATTGACAAATTAAAACCACAATGTACACAACTTTTAGAAGCAGGACTGAGCGCTGAAATTGTTTAGTTGAAAATAATTCAAAAGGCATTCTATTTTATTCTATATTTGGATGAAATAGAATGCTTTTTTTATGGAGGAATATGGAAAGATATTGATTATTGCAATGCCTATTTTTTTGACCTTAATTATCATCGAAAAAATATACGGCATCTATACTAAAAATGATACGGCACCTCTAATTGATAGCGTATCCAGCATTAGTTCTGGAATTACAAATTCCGTAAAAGATGTTTTGGGTTTAAGTATTACTTTTCTTTCCTACGAATGGCTGGTTTCAAAAATTGCTTTACAGCACTTAGAAGCAAACGTTCTCTCCTACTTCATTGCTTTTTTTGTCATTGACTTCTACGGTTATTGGAGTCATCGTTTGGCACATCAAATCAATTTTCTTTGGAACAAACATGCGATTCATCACAGCAGTGAAGAATTTAATTTATCCTGTGCGCTTCGTCAGCCCATTGCGAGTTTGGTCAATCTATTTACTTTTTTGTTAATTCCTGCCGCTTTGTTGGGCGTTCCAGCTTCTGTAATTGCCATTACGCTTCCTATTCATTTGTTTTTACAATTTTGGTATCATACCAAACATATAAAAAAAATGGGGTTTGTAGAGCATATTTTGGTTACTCCATCTCATCACAGAGTGCATCATGCCATAAATCCTGAATATTTGGATAAAAACCATTCTCAGATTTTTATTTTCTGGGATAAACTTTTCGGCACTTTTCAGGAAGAATTAGATGACGTTCCACCAGTTTTCGGAATCACAAGGCCTGCTAATACCTGGAATCCAATTAAGATTAATTTTCAACATTTAACTTTGCTTATAAAAGATGCCTGGCGTGCCCCAAAATGGAAAGACAAATTCACGATTTGGTTTAAACCCACTGGATGGCGTCCTGAAAACTTTGAAGAAAAATATCCGGTAAATAAAATTGAAAATGTTTTTGATTTTGAAAAATACGGAACGCAGAATTCTCAAAGATTAATATATTGGTCTGTTGCTCAAGTTTTGATAACCTTATTATTTGTTAGTTTTCTTTTTGATAATATCGCTAAGATTGGACTTCCAAATATCTTTGTTTATGGCTTTTTTATTTTCATTACCATTTACAGTTATTCAGAGTTAATGGACAAAAACAGGTTTGCTGTTTTGTGGGAAATTTTACGATTGGGCATCGTAATCTGCATTATAAGCTATTATGGAGACTGGTTTGGTTTAAATAATGTAATTCCAATTGGTAATTATATTATTTTTACATATTCAATACTATCAATTATAGCGACAGTATATTTTGTTCGTTATGATTTTAAAAACCAACCAAAACCGATATATAATTCATAATCCCCTATTATGAGAAACTCTTCATTTTTTAAACTTTTTATAGCTTTCAGCATCGTTTATCTAGCTATTCTGGTGCTTGGTCATGAACGTTTCGATCTTTTTTTAAAGCCTATTTTAATACCTATTCTAGGGTTTGCGGTTTATTTTTACCGAAAATTTCCAACTCAGAATACTTTATTGATTGCCCTTTTATTTTCTTGGATTGGAGATGTTGTCCTGCTTTTTACTGATCTTGGGGAAATCTATTTCATTATAGGTCTAGTATCCTTTTTAATAGCACATATTCTCTACTGTATCTTGTTTAACAAACTGAACAGAGTGAGAAAAAAACAAAACAAAACATTTTTTGTAATTGGAAGCATCTTAATTGCTACATATTTAATTGGAATGGTGTCTTTATTAATGCCACATTTAGGCGATCTTGAAATTCCAGTTTCTATTTACGCCACAGTCATTTCAATTATGCTTTTGTTTGCTTTTAACGGGCTTTTGGTTTGGGAAAGACCAGGAAATCTATTGGTGTTTTTAGGTGCTTTTTTCTTTATCATTTCAGATAGTATATTGGCTGTGAATAAGTTTTATACACCTATTCCAAAAAGTTCATTTTTTATAATGATTACCTACCTTCTGGCACAATATCTGATTGTGCTTGGTATTTTAAAACTAAACCCAAAAAAAGTAAAAGAATCTTAGTTTATAGTATTACCTCATGAAAAAAATAACTCTTTTTATTGTTTTATTAATTACCTTTTCTTCTTGCGTAAGCACCAAATCGACTTTAAAAAATGTAGACGACAATGCGCCTGATTTGGTTTTAAAAAAGGACAATACTTTTGTCATTACTCAATTTGCTAAAGACAAAAAATACGGTTATGACCCTGACTATCCTGTTAATCTATTTTTCCAGAATACAAACAGTGAGACCTTAAACGAAAACCGTTTTCTAAATGCTCTTGCTGGGCCTAGCGGTGAAAAAATTACCTATACAAAACTGGAAACCTGTTGTCCGTTCCCTACCAAAAGAAGTAATATGGGTGCCGGATTTTTAAATGTTTATGAATTGACTTGGGAAGGGCAAAAAAAGCCGATTAAACTTTATCTGAATATCTATGAAAAAGGGATTTTAATGGTTCCTATGGGATTGAGATTGAAGCAGAATTAGTTATGATTAATACTAAATCTGCTTTTGTAATACTCTTATTACTATGCATATGTATTTTCCCTTATCATATAGCTATTCTCCTTATTAATTCGGATTCTTTATCATCAATAGTTCCCGGCTGGAACACTACCATTATTCCTGGACAGATTATTTCTAATTCGATTAAATTCCTTGTACTTCTTGTGACTGCAATTTGTGGGTGGAAACTTTTCAAAATCAAAAAAGAGATAGCTTTAAAATTTTTTATTACTTATCTTTTATTTACGTTTCCAGCGCTATTTATTGGAAGAATTAGTCTTTATGAACTAACTTCATTTGGTTCTGAAGGCTTTATGGATCGTATCCGAATTGTAGTTTTTATCAATATTTTCTTGAATATTTTGTTTTTTATTGGACAAATTTATTTTTGGAGGTTTTATATTCTAGCCAAAAGATCTTCTGGGATTAACAATTTAACTTAATTTTTCCAAATTCAATTAAAAGAAATAGCTCTTAATGAGGTTTAAATAAAGAACGCTGGAGAATCATAAAACATGATAAATATCATTTACTACTTTCTTTTGATATCCTAATATTGCAACCAAATTATCAAATATGATTTTAGATGAATTATTGTAATTCCACTAAAGTCCTAGCCCTGATAGCAGCGGAAATCATTTTTCTCTAAAACTTATTTTTTCCTGGCTGGGCAGAGCGACCGAAGGAAGCTCCTGAACAGCCATTGGAAAAAAAAGTTTTAGAGAAAAATATTGAAGCGAATAGCAGGAATGGCTTCATAAAATAATCTTAAATCTTAATCTGGTATTCATAAATCATGACTACCTTTGCAGTGCAAAAAAATAAATTTTATGAACATACAACATATTCCACAAATTAAACATACTGACAGCGGAAATTTCTTTTTATTAGCGGGGCCTTGCGCCATTGAAGGAGAAGAAATGGCGCTGAGAATTGCTGAAAAATTAGTTGGTATTACCGATAATCTTCAGATTCCTTATGTGTTTAAAGGATCTTTTAAAAAAGCAAACCGTTCTAGAATTGACAGTTTCTCTGGAATTGGTGACGAAAAAGCTTTAAAAATCTTAAGAAAAGTATCTGAAACTTTTCACGTTCCAACTGTTACTGACATTCATACAAACGAAGATGCCGATATGGCTGCGCAATATGTAGACGTTTTACAGATTCCTGCTTTCTTAGTGCGCCAGACTGATCTTGTTGTTGCAGCCGCAAATACTGGAAAAACAGTAAACTTGAAAAAAGGACAATTTATGAGTCCAGAAAGCATGAAACATGCCGTGCAAAAAGTGTTGGACTGTAATAACGAAAATGTTATGGTTACAGATCGCGGTACCATGTTTGGCTACCAAGACATGATTGTTGATTTTAGAGGCATTCCTACTATGCAGCAATATGCTTCTACTGTTTTGGATGTTACGCATTCATTGCAACAGCCAAACCAGACTGCAGGAGTTACAGGCGGAAGACCTGATATGATTGAAACCGTTGCTAAAGCTGGTATTGCTGTTGGCGTTGATGGAATCTTTATTGAAACGCATTTTGATCCTGCAAATGCAAAAAGTGATGGCGCTAACATGTTACACTTAGACTATTTTGAAGGTTTAATGAACAAGTTAGTTGCTATTAGAAAAACAATTAACGCATTTTAATTTATAATACTTAAGTTCTTTGAAAACAAAAATTTTATTTTTCTTACTGACTTGTGTTTCTCTAAACACTTTTGCTCAGGAAGAAATACCAGTACAAAAATACGCCGCGCACAACAAAGGAAAATTCTTTGTGATGTGGGGTGGTAACAGAGAGAGTTACTCAAAATCTGATGTAAACTTTAGAGGTAAAGATTACAATTTTACAGTTGAAGATATGAAAGCGCATGACAAACCAAAAGGATGGCATGTTGATTATATCAAT
Organism: Flavobacterium panacagri; assembly: GCF_030378165.1. Taxonomy (NCBI): domain Bacteria; kingdom Pseudomonadati; phylum Bacteroidota; class Flavobacteriia; order Flavobacteriales; family Flavobacteriaceae; genus Flavobacterium; species Flavobacterium panacagri. The sequence continues at coordinate 3,268,908 of NZ_CP119766.1, read as the reverse complement.
CCGGCTAATATGACAATTCCGCAAACTAATTTAAGATTGGGTTACTTTTTTAGCGATCATTACAGTGTTACAATTGGTGTAGACCACATGAAATATGTAATGGCACAAAATCAAATTGCAAATGTTACCGGAAACATCAATTTGCCTGCAGATGATCCTGCATCAATTTACAATGGTAATTACAACCATACTCCTGTTGATATGTCTCAAGGAGGAGCTCAAGAAGGCGGTTATGGAAATGGTGAAATAAACACAAACGGCCCGGCTTTTTTAATGTATGAGCATACTGATGGTTTAAACTACATCAACACAGAAGTTGCGAGATTTGATGATGTTTCTAAATGGTTTGGATTACCAAACATTGATAAAGTTCAGATTAATTTAACTGAAGGATTGGGAGTTGGAGTTTTGTATCCAAAAACCAATACTACTCTTTTGGGCAAAGAACGTCATGATGATTTTCATGTTTCTGGTTACGGTGTTTCTGCAAAAGCGGGTCTTAACGTTACTTTTTTCAAACATTTTTATATCCAAGGAGAGTTAAAAGGAGGTTATATCAATATGCAGGATATTAGAACTACTACAAGCAACGAAGATAAAGCTTCTCAGCACTTTACTTATTTTCAAAGAATTATTGCTGTTGGAGGAATCTTTAGAATCTAATATTTCGTAAATAAATTTAGAAAATAGCTGTCATTTTATTTGGCAGCTATTTTTTTTATTATTTACTTTGCAACTCAAAGTACTTTAAATTGTGTTTTATGAAAAGTAAGAAATTTTTATTTCCGTTGATTACATTCGTCATCAGTTTTGGGTGTGCTCTATTTATTAGTCTAAAAGTTTTTCCAAATAATCCGTTTACCGGAAATAAACAGGAAAAGAAAGTTGCTAGTAAATACAAAGATGGCGATATAATTTTTCAGACTTCTGAATCTAAACAATGTGAGGCGGTTCGTATTGCAACGAATTCTAAGTTTTCGCATTGTGGAATTATTTATGATATTGACGGAAAATGGTTTGTTTTTGAAGCCGTTCAGCCTGTGAAACTAACACCGCTTGAAGATTGGATCAAACATGGAAGAGACAGTAAATATGTGGTTAAAAGATTAAAAAATGATACTGTTTTAAAACCGGAAGTTTTGCAAAAAATGAAAGACTACAGTCAGCAGTTTGATGGTAAAGAATATGATGCTTATTTTGAATGGACAGACAACAGGATTTACTGCTCTGAGTTGGTTTGGAAAATTTATAAAAATGCAGCAGGAATTGAGTTGTCAAAACTTCGTGAATTGAAAGAATTTAATTTGACTGATCCAAGGGTTCAAACAATACTAAAAGAACGTTATGGCAATGATATTCCGTTGGAAGAGAAAGTCGTTGCTCCTTCTGACCTTTCCGATTCTAGTTTACTGAAAACTGTTATAGACACTTACTAAATAGCAAAAAGCTAGCTGACTCATTATTCCTAGCTTTTTTATTTACCAATTAACTTTGAATTTCAAAGAACTTTTTAAAAATACAATTTATGAGAGATTATTTGATTGAGAAACTTTATGAATCTTCTAAAAAACCGTATCAAAAATATTTCAAGAAAAATGAACCTTGGAAAATTGATAAAACTAAATTGTTGGATTATCCGCAAGAAAGTTTAGGATTGGGGTTGGGAAATTTTCTTTATAACAATCATTTTGATATTCAGGAAAAACTGGAAGATCACGATATTATTCATGTACTGACCAATACAGGAGTTTCGGTTTATGAAGAAATCGGAATGCAGTATTATCTTTTCGGAAACGGAAAAAGAAGCTTGTATTTGTATATGGTTATTTTAACAGGAACTCTCTTTTATCCAAAACGAATTAAATACTTCATTGAACAATACAAAAAAGGAAAAAAGGCACTTCCGTTTCATTATTTGGACTTTTCGAAAATGCTTTTAGTTCCAATTCCATCTATTCAACAAACTTTTAAAATTTAATTTCTATGAAAACTATTCAGGATAAACCTTTTAAAGAAAAACAATCTATCGAACTGACTGTTGGCACATTTATTATCAGTACAGTCCTATTTATGCTTTATATCGTTTCAAATGAAAGTCCAAACGTTTTGGTTATTGCCTGGCCGTTTGCTTTGTTTGCAATAATTGTAAACCTCATCATGTTTGTTCATTTGACAGATAGATTCATTCATTTACCGCAACAACGAAAAGAAATTGGAATTAAGATTTTATTATTGCTTTCTAATATTCCAATAACCTATTTGTATTATTTAATTGTCATGAAAAATTGATTATTATATTGATCGTTCAGCTGGAACTTTTTGCAGCCTACATAATCTCACAACGGATTAAAATCCGTTGCTACAATATGAATCATTCCTACGGAATTTTTATGCCAAAAATGCTTTATCGTTTTTGGCATAAAAAAATAGGCTGTCAAAAATGACAGCCTATTTTCTATGTCGATTTTAAAAATCTTAGTTCGCTTTTGGCAATTCAATTCCGGTTTGGTCAATTAAATAAACTAAAGAAGTCATCGTTGCAGCACCCAATTCTAACTCTCTTTTGTTGATGGCATCAAATTTATCGTTTGCTGCATGGTGGTAATCAAAATAACGTTGTGAATCTGGTTTTAAACCTGCTTTTACAATCGCTTTAGACGTTAAATGACTGATATCTGAACCTGCGTGTCCAATGGTAAAACTATGTACTAAATAAGGCTCAAAAAAGTCTCTGAATCCTTGTATTTTTTTCAAGTTCGCATCATCAGCTTCAATAGAAAATCCTCTTGGAGAAAATCCGCCTGAATCACTTTCTAAAGCAAAAATATGGTTTTCGTTCTTTTGTTTGGAAACTTCTTCATATTTAGCACCGCCTTTTCCGCCGTTTTCTTCATTCATGAATAAAACCACTCGAATCGTATTTTTAGGTTTGTAATTTAAATTCTTAAGAATTCTGATTACTTCCATACTCTGCACTACTCCTGCTCCATCGTCATGAGAACCATCAGCTAAGTCCCAAGAATCTAAGTGACCGCCTACAACCATAATATTGTCAGGATTTACACTTCCTGTTAACTCTCCAATTACGTTATGCGACAATACATCTGGTAAGGTTTCACAAGATTGCTTGAAATAAAATTTTAAAGACGGATTTGCTTTTAAAGATTTACTCAATAATTCCGCTCCATTTGTACTAATTGCTGCTGTTGAAATATATTGTTCCTTTGGTAAATCGCCATAACTTTGCGCTCCTGTATGAGGAAAATCGTCTAAACGTAAATTCATTGAACGTACAATTGTTCCAACTGCTCCTAATTTTGCAGCTTCTTTTGCACCAGCATATCTTTGGTCAACACATGCTCCGTAAGATGTAAAAGTTTCAATGTTTTCAGGATTCATTGGCCTGTTGAAAAAAACAATTTTGCCTTTTACTTTGTCTGCTCCAAGTTCGTTTAGTTCTTTTATGCCTTGAACTTCAATTATTTCTGCTGTAAGACCCGTTTTTGGTGTTGCAATAGAGCCTCCTAAAGCACAGATTGGCACATTTGTTTTTACTTTTCCGTCTAAAATATAAGCAGTTTCTTTCTCGCCACGAACCCAGTGCGGCACCATTACTTCTTGAAGATAGACTTTATCTAAACCTAATGCTTCTAATTGTCTTTTGGTATATTCTACCGCTTCAGCAGCGCCTTTAGAACCAGATAAACGAGCTCCAATATCATTAGACAAATATTCTAACCAAGTGTAGCATTTTGCTTCGGTTAAAGCTTTTTTATAAAATAATTTGATGTTTTTTTCGTCATTTGTCTGAGCAGATGACAGCAATCCGTTTAAAACTAAAGCAGTTAAAAGAATCGTTTTTTTCATAGTTTCTATAGTAATTTTGGAGTTTATTCTGCCAATGGCGTATTCACAAAGGAACAAAATTTCAGACAGTTCGAAAGCTTTTTCTTCAACCTTTTCTCAAAAAAAAGCTCCAATTACAAATTCTTCAATTTGCAATCGGAGCTTTTTAATATTCCTAAAATAAAATCTATTTTACTTCGATAATCTTATTTTTTGAACCAATACCATTTTCATTAAAAGGCTCAATAGTGAAATAATATTTTGTTCCTTTATCTAAACCTCTAAAATCATACGTATTGTCGCCATAAACCATAATACTATTATATAATTTATCTGGAGTAATTCCGTAATAAATATTGTAACCAACGGCATCGTTTTGTTTTTTCCAAGAAATCATGGCGTTTCTGGAATCTGCTTTGTTTCTATCAACTTTAAATGAAGCCACTGCTTTTGGTTTTGAAGCTAATCCGTTTCCAAAAACTCTGAAATCTGAAATGGCAAATAATCCAGAAGCGTTATGGATATTTTCCATTTTGATATAACGCGCTTTAAATGGCTTTGTCAATTCTACGTAATCGTGTGGTGCATCTTTATCATTTTTAGATTTATCTACTACCAACGTCCAGTTTTGAGCATCATCAGACATGAATATTTTATATTGGTAATAAATATCCATTGCTTTATTGAACTGCGTCGCTTTATGATCTGCATAATTAATCTGTAGCGCCTTTACTTCCATTGGTCTTCCTAAATCCATTTGAAGCCATTCACCAGGATTACTTGTTTTAGCTGACCAATAGGTTTGAATATTTTCATCGGTTAAATTCTCGGGGCCGTAGCAGAATTTCTCATAGACTTTTTTGCCACCGTTATCCATTCTGTGTGTTTCTACTTCCATACATTCTTCAGAAGAAGAAACCGTTACAGGCTTTTTATACGAAAGTAACATCCAACCCGATGAAGCGCCTTTTGTTTGATCGCGTTCACTTGTTGGCAAAACGATTGGAAAATCGCCATAAGAAGTAATAGAATACATTACATCATCTTTATCAAATCCAGCTGGAAACATATCTATGCGTCGCTCAAAACGATCTTTGATTGAGATTTTACAAGTTCCAGTGTTCCAATAATTTCCGTAATTATCTGCGAAAGTATTTCCGTGTCCTGCTCCAATCACAAATCCGCCTGGTTTGTAAGACATTGGATTATGTTTTTGATAGGTAAACGGCCCAAGCGGATTATCGCCAACATGGACACCATTTGCATACCCTTTAAATTCTGTTGCTGGCGCACCGTACTGCATATAGTATTTTCCGTTGTGTTTGGTCATCCAGGCTCCTTCAATGAAATTTCCCCAAGGTGCTGGTTCCATATCATTATTTGGTCCAAAACGTTCCCAACCATGAGCAGAAGGATCTAAACCAACGACTTCTTTAATCTGTCCATAAGGTTTTTGAATATCTTCTACTTCTGTTGCTTTATATAATATTGCGTAATCTGCCTGATTACCTTTTGGGAGCCAAGTATTATAATCCACCTCAACACCTACAAGCGGTAGTTTTCCGCTTGAACCATAATACATATATACCTTTTTGTCATCATCCTGAAAAATCGCTGGATCCCAAGTTGGAAGCATTGCTTTGTCTACGTGACGTGTCCATCTTCCTGATTTTGGATCGGCAGTTTTCCAGATGGGATGGTCTCTTTTCCAAGTTGATCCTACGTAAAATAAGGTATCATTTACAACCCAAGCTGCAGGAGCACATTGATCATCGTCTCCCGGCTGTCTTTGAAAACTTCCGTAAACAAAATTCCAATCTGACATGTCTTTGCTCCAGAAAAAACCTGCTTGATTAGTGGCAAATAAATAATACTCTCCTTTGTAAGTTATAATAACAGGATCAGCGCTTGAACGACGAGATTCTGGAATTCCATTGTGATTGTGAGTGGTATAATTGTAGCCAATATTAATTGGATTACAATATGTAGTTGCTGGTTTATTAGGATCAAACCATTCCGTTTTACCTAATTTTTGTGCCAAAAGACTGTGACTAAAAAGAATCACAAATAAGATTGGCAATGCAGGCAGTTTATATCTTTTTTTCATTGTTTGATAGATGTTAGTAAGCTCAGGATTATTTTTTGATTTTTAATCTTTCGCTTAAAAGTTCGGGCTCATTTGTTGTAATGTAATTGAATTTGTGTTCTATAAGCCAATCCATATCTGCAGCTTCATTTACAGTCCACGCATTCAAAATCACTTTATTATCTTTTGCCTCCTGAATCCATTCTGGATGTTTTTGAAAGACTGAATAATGATAATCGACACCATTGATGTTAGCTGCTTTCACTTCTTTTGGAGATTTATTTCCTTCCAAATATTGCAGTGAAGTTTTAGCATCCACTTTTCTGATTGCTTTTAGAATATCATAATCAAAACTGATGTAGCAGGTGTTTTTATCGGCTTTTATTTTTTTAATGGTTTCGACTGCTGCTACACCCGTTTTTTGTCCTCTTTCTTTACTGATTTCTGATGGTTTTATTTCACAGACTAAAAGAGTCTTTTTATTGTTTCTTTTTCCTTCTGAGATATACTCGTGAAGCGTTGGAAGTTTTTCTCCGTTAGAAAGCTTAAACTTGATTAAATCGGCGTAATTCGTTTCTTCAATCAGCATTTTATTGTAATGTGCATCATGATTGATCACAAGCGAATCATCAGCGGTTCTCCAAACATCAAACTCTGATCCTGGCAGTTTTAAGTCAATTGCATGTCTTAATGATGCGATGGAGTTTTCTGGCAGATTATTCTTTTTCCACGCGCCACGATGTGCTACAATCGCATTTTTCTGTGCATTACAAAAAGAAAAAACAAGCACAAAAACAACTGAACTTACTATTTTAAAATTCTTCATTTCATTCCTTTTTAAAATTGATTTTTTATTTCAGAAAAAAAGCCCTTCGCTAACCAAACACGCGAAGGGCTAATTACTAATCAATAAACCAACTATTTAGTTAACTCAAAACTAACTTTCTTATCGGCATTTGAATTACCTCCAATGAAGATATCAAACTGCCCAGGCTCTGCTACGAACTGTAAATCAGAGTTATAAAATTTTAAATCCTCTACAGTAATGTCAAAACTTACTGTTTGTTTCTCTCCTTTTTTAAGAGTTATTTTTTGGAAACCTTTCAATTCTCTAACTGGTCTTGTTACAGAACCAACTAAATCTCTAATGTATAATTGAACTGTTTCTTTTCCGTCAAAATTTCCAGTGTTTGTTACATCAACAGTTACTTTTAATTTTCCCGTCGAATTCATTTTATCTGAAGAAATTTTCAAGTTTGAATAATCGAAAGTCGTGTAGCTTAATCCAAATCCGAATGGGAATAATGGCTCGTTTCTTTCGTCAATATAATTTGATCTGAATTTTTCGAATTTTCCTTCAGTGTTAGAAAGCGGTCTTCCTGTATTTTTGTGTGCATAATAAATTGGCAATTGTCCAACACTTCTTGGGAAAGTTGAAGTCAATTTTCCAGATGGATTTACATCTCCAAATAAAACATCAGCGATAGCGTAACCTGCTTCTGTTCCTGCGAACCAAGCATTTAAAATAGCTGGAACTGATTTCTCTTCGTCAGTAATAACTAACGGACGTCCATCAAATAAAACTAAAACAACTGGTTTTCCTGTTTTCAATAAAGCGTTTAATAAATCTTTCTGCGCTTGTGGAATTTCTAAGTTGGTACGACTGCTAGATTCTCCACTCATTTCTGCAGATTCTCCTAAAGCTGCCACAATTACATCTGACTGTTCCGCAACTTTTAAAGCTTCTGCTAACATTTCTTCTTTTGAACGAGCATCACGATGTAATGTTTTCCCGAACATGGTTGCATTAGTTTCAAACGTTTCATCGTAATCTAAGTTGCTTCCTTTTGCATACAAAACCTTAGTTCCTGCTCCAGCAACTTCTTTGATTCCTCTTAATAATGAAACCGCATTTTCCATTTTTGTAGCTACGCTCCAAGTTCCCGGCATGTTTTCTTTCGCATCTGCTAACGGCCCGATTAAACCAATTGTCCCTGATTTTTTAAGAGGCAATAACTGATTTTGGTTTTTTAATAAAACCAAAGACTGCGCTGCAATCTGACGCGCTTCTTTTCTGCTATCAGTTGTGAAGATCTCCGTTTTAGCTCTTTTCTCATCACAATATTTATAAGGATCTTGGAATAATCCTAAATCGTATTTTGCTTCTAAAATCAATTTTACAGCATTGTCGATTGTTTCGATTGAAACTCTTTTTTCATCCAAAGATTTTTTTAAAGTTCCTAAGAAACCTTCTCCAACCATATCCATTTCAACTCCAGCGTTTAATGCTAAAGCAGAAACATCTTGAAGATTCCCCATTCCATGTTCGATCATTTCGGGAATTCCTGTAAAATCGGTTACCACAAAACCTTTAAAGCCCCATTGTTTTCTTAAAACGTCAGTCATTAACCATTTGTTTCCAGTTGCTGGAATTCCGTCCACTTCGTTAAAAGATGCCATAACCGAACCTACACCTGCATCAACTGCTGCTTTGTAAGGAGGGAAATAATCATTGAACATTCTGATATGGCTCATATCAACTGTGTTATAATCACGTCCAGCTTCTGGAGCACCATATAATGCAAAGTGTTTTACACAAGCTAAAATTGAATTGTTTTTAGAAAGATCGTGCTGCTGATATCCGTTAACCATTGCTTTCGCAATTTGGCTTCCTAAATACGGATCTTCTCCTGAACCTTCAGAAACTCTTCCCCATCTTGGATCGCGAGACACATCAACCATTGGAGAGAATGTCCAGTTGATTCCGTCTGCACTTGCTTCTTTCGCTGCAATCTGCGCACTTCTTTCAATTAAAGCCATATCCCAAGTACAAGATAATCCTAACGAAATTGGGAATGTTGTCTCGTAACCGTGAATAACATCCATACCAAAAAGCAATGGAATTTTTAAACGGCTTTGTTCAACAGCAATTTTCTGTACTTCTTTAATTTTTTGAACTGATTTTATATTGAACAAACCGCCCACTTTACCTTCAGCAATATTTTTTGCAACATTTGAGCTGTTTGCTTGCCCTGTAGTAATATCGCCCGAAGTTGGTAAATTTAACTGCCCTAATTTTTCTTCCAATGTCATTTTTGACATTAATTCCGCCACAAATTCAGACTTGGGTTTAATTTTCACTGTATTTTTAGAAGGCTTTTTCTGAGCATAACCCAAAACAGCGCATCCTAAAAAAAGTAAGACTAATTTGTTTTTCATTCCTAATTTATTTATTTGTTTGTATTCGTTTTTTTCTGCTGGAACATCCAGTCATAGATTTCTTGATTATCATAAACTCTTGTCCAGCTGTCATGATTTGCATCATCAAAAATGGTCAGCTTAACATCTTTTGCATTACATTTTTTCAATTCTTTGTAAATCGTGATGGCATAATTTACATTTACTACATCGTCCAATAGTCCGTGGAAAATTCTGGTTGGAATATTGGCTATTTCACAAGCGTGTTCTAACTGAATTAAATCTACAAAACCAGCGACAGGTACGTTTGCTGCAAATAGATCCGGATGTGCAAAAGCCAAATTCCAAGAAGCCCAACCTCCTGAGCTCAAACCAGTAACATATATTCTTTCTGAATCGATTTTATTCTCTTTCTGAATTTTTAGAATCAGCTGATAAATCGACTCTATATCCCAATTTTCATCTTCTTTGCACTGCGGAGCCAGAACGTAAGCATCCAATTGGTGTGTTTTTAAATATTTTAAAGGACCATGAACTTTCACTTTTTCAAGATCGGTTCCTTTTTCTCCATCACCAGAAATAAAAACAATCAAAGGCTTTTTCTCTTTAGTATTTTTTGGTTTATGCAAAACATAACCAAGTTCATACTTTGACATTATGACGGTATTAATTTTCCCAGTTGTTTCGCTTTGGCTAAAGCCGAAAAAAGAAAATAAAAGAGATAAAAAAGCTAATTTGTATTTCATGTGAATTCTTAGATTCCGTATTTCCCAGATTTAAATCCAAGTTTTGTTAAACCTTGTTTTACCTCAGGTGCATTCATGAATAATTTCCATAAAAGACCTGTTCTGTAATTTTCAATCATCACTACTTCAGGCCCTTGATCAATTGCCAGATAACGTTTTGCAACCCATTTATTTCCTAAACTAAGTGCATCGTAGAATCCCGCATCTCCCCAAGTTTCTTTTTTATGATTTTCGTATAAATTGCGGATAAAAGTCATAGACTCTTTTGGCGTATAAACAATTGAACTGATTGCTGCAGTAGGCGAAATCACGCCTTGATCATTGCTTGGCATATGTGCATTATATCCAATAGAACCATCAGGATTTCTAGAATAAGATGCTGTTAATCCCCAATATTCTGGGCCGTATCCAGGAATTTTGTTAGGGTTTTCAACACAATACTGATAATTGATTTTGGTCTGATTTACATTTAAATCCCAATAATTAGCATATTTATCACTTAATTGATTTGGATCTAAACCAACGTAAGAATAATGCGCCCAGAATAAAGGCCCGCCAAATTCTTCAGCACCATTATGCTTTAAAATTAAAGGCAGATTGTATTTTGTTTTTGGAGAAACTATTTCTCCGCCTCTTGCCCATCCTTCATGATACGCTTTTGCATCAATTGAATGAGTTGGTGAAGATGCCGCCATTACATAAGTAATCAGGCATTCATTATATCCTTGTAGAGGAAAGTTCATCTGCCAGGCATAATTTGGCGACCAATGCCAATACAAAACATTCTTATGATTAGTATACCATTGCCAGTCTACACCTTTCCAAAGTGCATCAAATTTTTGAGCAACTGCTTTCTCTTTTTCAGAACCATCTTTAAGATATTCACGAACTGTAATCATTCCTGCAACCAAAAATGAGGTTTCTACCAAATCACCACCGTTATCCTTGGTTCCAAAAGGTTTTACTTTTCCTGTATTTCCGTCGATCCAATGTGACCATGCTCCATGAAAACGATCTGCTTTGCCTAAAAAATCTGCAATTTTGTTTAGTCTTTCAACTCCTTGTTCTTTTGTAATATATCCTTGAGACATTCCTGAAACCAAAGCCATTAATCCAAAACCTGAACCGCCTGTTGTTACAATATTTGAATCGTTTTCAGGATAATTTCCGTCAGGATGGTAACGCTCTCTGGCCAATCCAGAATTTGGTTCAGCATAATCCCAGAAGTACTTAAAAGTTTGTTTTTGAACAGCATCTAATAGCTGTTCATCTGTTAATGCAGCAACAACAGAAGTATTTTCCTGTACATCCTTTTTTGATTTATCGGTATTACCGCAACCAAAAAAAGTAAAAGCTAAAAATAAAACTGAAATTCTAATCATTATAAAGATTTTGAGATTGTAATAAATAATCACTTCCTTCTAGAAACTAGAAGGAAGTGATATAAAGAATAATTAATTATATCCAGGGTTTTGAGAAGACATTCCCTCAGCAATCAAAATAAATGATGCTGGAATTGGGAACAATTCATTTTTACCTACTGTAAATACTTTTCCGTCTGCTGTAAAAGCATCTTTTGCCTGACCAGTTCTCACTAAGTCGAAGAATCTGTCAAATTCGAATGCTAATTCAACTCTTCTTTCCTTCCAGATTGCAGTTCTAACCGCCGCTTGAGAAGTTGCTGGAGTATCACCTAAACCAGCTCTGTGTCTGATTATGTTTAATAATGAAATTGCTTCTGAAGTTTGATTTAATTCATTTAAAGCTTCCGCTTTCATTAATAATACTTCTCCGTATCTTAAATATTTAATGTTAGCATCTGTTTCCCATGCACTTGTGTAAGCAGAAGAATAAGCCTTAAAGTTATATCTCGGATTAAGCGTAGTATCTACATTACCATCTTTATCATATATTTGAGGAATTACTCTTCCGTCATATAAAGTTGTTCCTCTAAAAATGATAGTTGCATCTTTTCTAACATCTCCAGTTTCATAAGCATTTACCAAACTTTGAGAAGGCTGATTGAATCCCCATCCCCATGCATCACGAACACCTTGAGTATTAGAATATCCTTGAATTCCACGAGCTGGTACTGCACCATTTCCGTTTATTTCAAAAATAGACTCTCCGTCATTTTCTCCTTCAAGCCTGAACATTTTAGCATAATCTGGAGAAATAATATATCCTGTAACCAAGTTGCAATTATCAACAACACTTTGCCATTTTTTCTGATACAAACTAACTTTTGCCAACAAAGCATAACAAGCTCCTTTTGATGCTCTTGCTTTTTCAGCATCAGCATACTGCGATTTATTTGGTAAAACTGCAGCAGCTTCAGTAAGATCTTTTTCAATAAAAGCATAAACTTCAGCAGCTGTTTTACGAGTTAACTGCATGGCTTTATCTTCTGCAGATAATGGAAGACTAGATACATGATCTACAATTGGCACACCTCCATAACATTTCACTAAAGTAAAATACATAAAAGCTCTTAAAAATTTTGCCTCCGCCATTAATCTTTCTCTTAATGCAGGATCAGCTTTATCTAATTTAGGAAGAATCGCTAATGCTTGGTTACATCTGTTGATTCCGTCATAGTTTGCATTAAAAGTACTTTCAGCAGATGGATTTGATGCATTATAAGTTAGGGCATCTAAAACATCTTTATCTGTACCAGTATCACTTGGAGTTGATCCTTTATCAGCATCATCAGATGTAATACTGGCTAATCCAATCCATCCGAATGAACTCATATCCCAATCTAAGAATTTACTGTAGATTGAAGTCACAAAAGTTTTTGCTCCGTTGTCATTGTTAAACAATTCGATATCATCTGTAGAAATAGTTTCTGTTTGTTTAACATCTAGGTAATCATCAGCACATCCAGTAAAAGTAAATGCTGCTAAAACGAAGATTGATATATATATCTTTTTCATAATATTAAAATTTTAAATTAGCACCAATTACAAATGATCTTAATGTTGGATAAGCATCCAATTCAATACCTTGAAGTTTATAAGGATCTCCATCTGCATTTAGCTCAGGAGAGAATCCAGAAAATTTCTGTGTAATGAATGGGTTGATTGCATTAAGATAAATTCTGCAAGAACTAATAAATTGATCACCGCTTAAAGGAAGTTTATATCCTACAGTAATGTTGTTGATTCTAAAGAAATCACCTGACTCCATATAATAAGTTGAAGCAACAGGAACAGTATTAAATGGTCTTGGATTTGGTGCTGTTGTATTTGTTGGTGTCCAATAATTGCTTGTCATAGAAGCTTCTATGTTTTCACCTCCAAAACGCTGTGCTTTTTTACCATTGTAAACTTTAGCTCCACCAGTACCGTATCCATCAACAGAGAAATCAATGTTTTTGTAAACTAATCCTAAAGAAACTCCATAGTTTACTTTTGGTAAAATCGAACCTACATATTTTTTATCTTCTGTTGCAGATAAAGCATCCTGAGTTACTTTATTTCCTGCAGCATTATAATAAAGCATATTTCCATTTGCTGGATCTACACCTGCATATTCATAAAGGTAAAAACTACCTAATGGCTGACCAACAGAGTTGTTGTATAACAATTTAGTATCCTGACCATTTCCTAAATTACCTCCAATAACTTGAGATAACGAAACATCTTTTAAACTAGTAAGTTCATTTTTATTGTGAGAGAAGTTACCTCCAACCCAGTAGCTTAAATCTTCAGTAATTTTATCATCCCAACGTAAAGAGATTTCATAACCTTTGTTTGAAACTTCACCCACGTGCGAAGGAGAAGCTGTTGTGATTCCTGAAGTTGGATAAGGTTTTACATATAAAATTACATTGTCTGTGTTTTTGTTATAAACATCAAATGATCCTTTTAACCTGCTGTCTAAAAATTCGAAATCAATACCCGCAGAAGACTCTTCTGTAATTTCCCATGTTAAAGCTGGATCAATTTGAGAGGTAATGCTTGATCCTTCATATAAAATTGAACCTCCTAAATAACTGTTTAATCCAGAATTATAACTCTGGCTGTTTAATGGTACATTTTGGTTTCCTAATTTACCCCAACTACCTCTTAATTTAATTAAATCAACTCCTTTAATATCTGACAAGAAACTTTCTTTAGTCATAATCCATCCAAGACCTACAGATGGGAAAGTTCCCCAACGGTAATCTTTTGCAAAGTTTGAAGATCCATCACGTCTAATAGTTCCAGTTACTAAATATCTGTCCATTAATTTGTATTGAACACGTCCAAAATAAGAAGCCAATTTACTTTCGTTAAATACGATATCTTGTAAATTCGTAACAGTTCCAGAATAATCTACACCTTTTGCATCTGTTGCATTATATAAAGACCAATAGTTCGAATCTGGGCTTACATTTTTTCTAGTAATAACTAATTTTTCTCTTGGTCCTTTTACAGACGTCTCAATACCAGCAGTTAATTCAACATCGTGAATTTTAGCAAATACTTTATTATAAGTTAAATAGTTAGATAAGTTCCAATTAAAATATTGCTCTCTACCTCTAGTCAATAAATTGATAGGATCTGTGCTTGAATAATCAGCATCTTTACGAGTTGGATTAGCCGCTAGCCAAACATTTTTAGTATCCTCAAAATTGTAATTTTTCCAAGTGTAATATTCACCATTAAATTGTGATGTGAATTTTAAACCTTCTAAGATTTCATAATCCAATTTCAAACCGCCTTGAAGTGTAATACTTCTTTGCTCTTCATTATAGAAATCTAATTGTGCTACAGGATTACCAACATTGTTAAATGAATTTCCTGTTGGACTTGCTACTCCATTTCCATCTGCAAAAGGCGCACCGTATTGACCATTTGCAAAACGTACAGGAACAATTGATGATTGTTTGTATGCATTTGTAAATGCGCTTAATGGTTTTGGTGTAGAATTAGCTGAAGTGAAGCTAAAGTTCTGATTTAAAGTGATCTTTTTAGAAAGTTTAAATTCATTATTATTTCTAAAATTTGTACGGCTGTAATCTAAACCGTTTAGAACCGCTTTTTCTTGATAGTTTCCTGCACTAAAAAAGTATTTCACATTTTCTGTAGCACCAGAAATAGAAATATTATTTTGAGTGTAAGTTCCAGTTCTTGTAATTTCATCAAACCAATTTGTATTAATCGGCTGATTTGTAGAGAATCTGTTTGTTCCTAAAGCTGCGTTAGTATAGCTTGCATATTGATTCGCATCAGCCATTTTCACTTTTTTAAGTGGCGTTCTGATACCGCCAAAGCTTTCAACTTCTACAGAAACTTTGTCACCTTTACCTTTTTTAGTAGTAATAATGATAACCCCGTTTGCCGCTCTTGTACCATAAATAGCCAGAGAAGAAGCGTCTTTAAGGATTTCATAAGAAGTAATATCATTTGTATTAATATTATTGATGTTTTCTGTTGGCATTCCATCAACAATATATAAAGGATTTCTACCTCCTAATGCAGTACCTAAACCTCTAATCACTACAGAAGGCGTACTTCCTGGAGCATCTGAAGAAGTAACCTGTACCCCAGCTGCTTTACCTTGAATAGCCTGAGAAGCGTTTAATACTTTTGTTTTAGTAACATCTTCTGCTTTTAATGAAGTAATTGCTGAAGTATTATCAATTTTCTTTCTTGTACCATAACCAATAACCACGACTTCTTTTAAAGCAGTATCACCTGCTTCTTTTAATGTAATAGTCATTTGACCTGCTGTTGCTGGTACAGAAACAGCATCGAAACCAAGCATAGAGATTTTTAGGATTTCTCCAACTTTAGCATTAATGGTAAAATTACCATCGAAGTCAGCATCAGCAGAAGCTCTGGATTCTGAAGCACTAATAATGGCTCCCGGAACTCCCATTCCGCTACTGTCTACTACTTTTCCTTTAATTGCTTGTGCCTGTCCCATCATATATGTAGGCAGCAACAAGAGTGCTAAAAAGCTAAAAATAAAATTTTTCATACAGTACGTAATCGTTTAAGTTAGTAGAGCCAAATTAAACAATTACAACGTTGTAGTACATCAATTACCACTACAACACAGCTACATCATTATGTTAAATTTTAAGATTATATAATTGATTATCAACAAAATAAACATTAGTAAATTTTCTTTAACATAACGTTATGATGTAGTAATGATGTATTAGAAATATGTAATAATAGATATCTAAAAATATAATATCTGCAAAAAATAAAATCAAATCTTACAGACTTAATAAAAACTTCGACAGGTTTTCGTCTTGTGTGAGGTTTAATTTCTTTCTGAGACGATATCTATGCAATTCTACACCTCTAAAAGAGATGTTCATCATAGGAGCAATTTCCTTAGAAGAAAGGTTCATTTTAAGATAAACACAAAGCTTAATATCTTTTGGAGTCAAGTGTGGATATTTTTTAGAAAGATTGATGATAAACTCATTATGGATCTGATTCAAATTGGTTTCAAATATTTCCCATTCGTGCTTATTTACTTCATTAATCTTTATTGCTTTTTTAATTTCGCTTTTTAGTTTAGAAAAATCTTTTTCCGTTTCTAGAATTCCTTGAATTTTATCAATCATTTCTGTCTGCTTCGCAATTGATAACGATTTGCCTGCTACTTCAGAAGATTTACTTTGAAGCTCTAATTCTAAAATATGTTTTTCGTATTCCTGAAGATTGAGCTCATTTTCTTTTTTCAATTCCATTTCCAGGATTTCTCTCTGATGTTTTAATTCTTCAGCCTGTAGCTTTAATTTTTGAGTATATCTAAATTTATTCCATCTGTAATAGAAAAATAGGACCGCACCGATTACAAATAAATAAAGAAGGATCATCCAAAAAGAGAAATACCAAGGCTCTGCTACTTTAAATTTGTAAACAGAAACTTTTTCATAAGTTGCTCCGTCATGCTTAAATATCTCTACAGAATGATTCCCGCTACTTAAATTGTTTAGAATAATCAATCCGTCAGAAATTGAAAAAAAGTCTTTCCCTTTATCTAACTTATAAAATAAATTAGGCTTACTTGCTCCATAAATTCCCGAAATGGCATTTATTCTTAATTCGGTATTGAATTTAATTTTGGATTCATTCGGAACTAAAACATTATTGCTGAATGCTTCAATTTCTATTTTAGAGTTTTGTTTATTCTCATATTTTAGCTTAAGCGAAATAAATCCGTCGTCAAGATTAAACAAGTAATAATTATCTTTCTTAAAGATTCTTAAATTTTCATTGATGAGTTTTCCTTTATAATATTTCTCTTGAATAATATTCCAGATAAACTTATTTCCTTCAACATAAATATGGTATAATATGCCATTTTGCAAAACCATAAAGTGATCTTCGTCTATAGAAACAATGTCTGTTACATTTTTAAAATTTTCATTAAACAGCTCGTTTTCTTCCAATTTACCTGCAATCGAGTTATAAGTATACCAAACATTATTAATCAGAAAAAGGATTTCTTTTCTGAATTCAAAAATCTTGATCCCAAAATCGTTTATTATTTTACTTTGCTGTGTGACATTTTCAACTTTCAAAGTATTATAATTATCATCTAATACAACACGATACAAACCGCGATAATTATCAGCAGCCCAAATTTCATTTTTTTTATTCTGCGCTACATATTTTATAGGTTTTGCAAGTTCTTTGATAATCTTATAATGTGAAAGATCTGAAGGATTATCATAAACCAGAATACCGCTATAGGTAGACTGAAAATAGGTATCATTAATACTGCTCTTGGACATATTCCAGCCTCCACTAACTCCATTTATCTTGGTCAGCAAACCATTTTCATAAGAGAAAGTACCATCATTATGACCAATAATATACTTCCCGTTTATTAATGAAATATTCCAGCCCTGACCTTGTGTATTGGGCATCATATTAAATTTTCCTGAACTGTATTCGAATATTCCGTGATTAGACGCGATTAAATAACCTTTATTAATAGTTGCAACAGAATAAACAGAACCTAAAAGTCCCGAATTGTCATAAAAGAAAGAAATCGGTGAATTGACCTCAACATGTGCAATTCCGTTATCCAACCCAACCCAAAGATCATTTTCTTTATCAAATCCTAAACTCAGCACTGAGTTATTCATCAAAACATTATCTCGTTCAATATTTTTATAGGTATTGTTTTTGAGATCTAAAATAATAATGCCTCGATTCCCTGTTCCAATAACTAATTTTTCTCCTTTTATAAATTTAGCAACATTTATTGTAGCCGATTTCAAAGTTTCATTTATCGGATTGTCCCAGCTTTTTAAGCCATCTTTATCTACGACAAAAACACCTTTTTTCTGAGTAAATATATAGGTCTTGTTTTCATGTTTTTCGATAGCATGAACGACTGTCTTTTTAAGAACATTCCATCCTTTAGGATTTGAAATATACTTATCGTTCATTTTAAAAATTCCGTCCTGAACAGAAGCCACGTATAGATTTTTATCTACAGCAAAACAGTACGAAATAAGAAAAGGAAATTTAATTTTCTTGATTGTCTTTCCATTATAAATAAAGACATCATTAAAGGATTGAAAATAAAGCGAACCATTAAATCTGAAAATTTTCCAGATTTCTTCATTATCCCTTTCATCAAATAATCTTAGATTTTTGGTAATCGAAACATAATGCATAGTTCCGTCTTTTCGGTACCAGTAGCCAAACTCTTTATACGAACCAGAATATATTTTATCGCCTTCAATAAGAATGGATCTGATAATAGTTTTGTTCGGTAGTGTATATTTTTCCCATTTTACTCCATCATAGCGAAGCAAATAGTGATTGTTAGCAAAATACATCGCATCATCATTTCCCTGAACTACATTCCAAATTTGATTATCTCCCTGATAATCGGATTTGCTGTAATTTTCTACGAAAGGAAGTAATTCTTGTGCTTGAAGTTGTAAAGCGATGAAAAAGAAGAAAACTGATTTTAAAAGTATCGATTTCAATATGTTCAGATTAAAACTCAAAGATACTCACAAAAATTTAATTTCTAAAAAGTAAAAAAGCTTCTCGATGGAGAAGCTTTTTGAACTATTAGAATTAATATTTAATTTTCAAGCAACTGAAAAACCTGATTGGCGAT
This sequence comes from Flavobacterium panacagri, assembly GCF_030378165.1. Taxonomy (NCBI): domain Bacteria; kingdom Pseudomonadati; phylum Bacteroidota; class Flavobacteriia; order Flavobacteriales; family Flavobacteriaceae; genus Flavobacterium; species Flavobacterium panacagri. The sequence goes on along the minus strand of NZ_CP119766.1, from coordinate 3,249,936 downwards.
TTCATACTCTTCATCAGTAGGAACAACCAACACTTTTACAATTGAGTTTTCTGAGTTGATTTCTCTCAATTCTTTAGAACGAATTTGATTTTTTCCTGCGTCAATTTGAATTCCGAAATAATCCATATCGGTACAGATTAAATTACGCATAAATGACGAATTCTCGCCAATTCCTGCTGTAAATATGATAGCATCCAAACCGTTTAAAGCTGCCGCATAAGCACCAATTGTTTTTCGAATTCTATACGCATTCATCAATAAGGCTAGTTTGCAGTCTTTATCTCCTTCTTGAGCTTTAGATTCGATATCTCTTAAGTCGCTGTAACCTGTTAAACCAAGCATTCCGCTTTGTTTTAGCAAAATAGAATTCACTTCGTCTGGAGTGTAGCCAAGATTTTTCACTAAATAAAAGATAACCGACTGATCAATATCCCCAGCGCGAGTTCCCATAATTAAACCATTTGATGGCGAAAATCCCATTGTGGTATCAATACTTTTTCCATCTTTTACAGCGCTCATACTGCAACCGTTGCCTAAGTGAATCGTAATGATTTTAGAATTCTTATCTAAGTAATTAATAGCCTTTTCTGAAACATATTTATGGCTTGTTCCATGAAAACCATAAACACGAACTTTATGCTCAGTTAAAAGGAAATTCGGAATCGCATATTTATGTGCTTCAACTGGAATGGTCTGGTGAAAAGCGGTATCAAAAACAGCCACTTGTTTGGCATCTGAAAAGATTTCTTCAGCAACGTTTATTCCAACCAAATGTGCGGGATTATGCAAAGGCGCCAACTCTGAAAGCTCTTTAATTTTTTCTTTAACTTCTTCTGTAATGATGGTCGTATCAGAAAAATAACTTCCTCCATGAACTACCCTATGTCCAACTGCTGCAATCTCCGAAGTCGTTTTAATCACTCCTTTTTCTGGATCTAAAAGCAAATCCGAAACTTTCTGTAAACCTACTTTGTGTGTTGGCATTGGTAGTATTTCTTCCAATGAATTGGAAGCTGTTTTAAAGGTTATATTTGAAGTTTCTAAACCAATTCTGTCAATCATACCGCTACAAATTACTTCGTTTGTCGGCATAACCATTAATTGATATTTAATTGAGGAACTTCCTGAGTTTATTATAAGTATTTTCATTTTTTTTAAGTTGCTAAGATACTGAGTCTCTGAGATGCTAAGTTTTCTTCTCGAAGACAGAAATTTTATTGTTGAATTAGAACGCAGATGACCCTGATTTACTTCGTAAAGACGCGGATTAAAACGTATTTTTCATTTCATCAAAATAAAATCTGTGCAAATCTGTGTTTTCGCGATAGCGAATCTGTCTTATCCGCGTTCTATTTTTTAATTGTTAATGAATTTACATTCCTTGTGCCTGAATCGCTGTAATGACAACTGTATTGATGATGTCATCTACAGTACAGCCACGACTTAAATCGTTTACGGGTTTATTTAAACCTTGTAACATTGGACCAATCGCCAAAGCTCCGGTTTCTCTTTGAACAGCTTTATAAGTATTGTTTCCTGTATTTAAATCAGGGAAAATTAATACACTTGCTTGTCCTGCTACTTCAGAATCTGGCATTTTGCTTTTTCCGACACTTAAATCAACCGCAGCATCATACTGAATTGGGCCTTCAATCTTTAAATCAGGTCTTTTTTCTTTTACAATTTCGGTTGCAGTTCGAACTTTTTCTACTTCATCTCCTTTTCCAGAAGCTCCAGAAGAATATGAAAGCATGGCAATTTTTGGTTCAATTCCAAAAGCAGCACTTGATTCTGCTGATGAAATAGCTATTTCTGCCAATTGTTCTGCAGTTGGATTTGGATTGATGGCACAATCTCCAAAAACAGAAACACGGTCTTCCAAACACATAAAAAATACTGAAGAAACAACAGATGAATTTGGCTTGGTTTTAATGAATTGCAGCGCTGGTAAAATCGTATGCTGTGTCGTATGAGCCGCTCCAGAAACCATTCCGTCTGCGTGGCCTTTGTACACCATCATGGTTCCGAAATACGATACATCTTCCATTAAATCTCTTGCCATTGTAATGCTTACGTTTTTGGCTTTTCTCAACTCATAATATGTATTTGCATAATCTTCGTAAAACTCAGATTCTATCGGATTAATGATATTTACTTTAGAAAAATCGAATGTAATTCCAAGTTCTACAACCTTATTTTCTATTTGTTTTTTATCTCCAATAATCGAAATATCGACTACATCCATGTCTAATAATCTTGAAGCAGCCGTAATAATTCGATCGTCATTTCCTTCTGGAAGCACAATATGTTTTCGGTGCTGTTTCGCTCTTTTAACCATGTTGTATTGAAACATTTTCGGCGTCATACCTTCTGCTTGGAAAGTGATTAATCTTTCTGATAAAGCATCGTTATTGACATATTTCTCAAAAGTAGTTATTGAAGTTTCAATCTTATGCGTGTTGTTGGCATAAATCTCCGATTTAATCGATCCAATTTTGTTTGTAATGTGATAAGTTCCACCATCAACAGCTATAATGGGTACAATGGCAGAAAGTCCTTCAATAAGTTTTAAAATACTTTCTTCAGGAACAATATTTCCTGTTAGGATAATTCCTGAAATCGTTGGATAATTAGCCGATTCATTTGCTTGCAAAGCTCCCAAAATAATATCTGAGCGATCTCCAGGAGTAATTACTAAAGCATTATTATGCAGATGCACCAAATAGTTATGCAACTGCATCGCTCCAACACTGTAATGACCGATCTCGTTATTCAGATAATTTTCTCCAAATAAAACTTTTGCATCCAATTCGTTTACAATTTCCTGCATCGTTGGATTATTCAAACTTGATATGAGCGGAATCGTATTAACTAAAACATTTGGAGGAAGACTTTTCTGAAGGCTTTTGGTAACCAATTCTATATTTTCGGGTTGTACTTTATTAGCAAAAACAGATAAAACTTCTACCTCTTTTACTTTAAATGAATCGTAAACCAAGTACAAACTATCTACTAATTCTTCTAAAGTTTTTCCAACTCCCGACCCTATAATTATGGTTGGAATTCCAAGATTTTTGGCAATTAAAACATTCAAATCTAATTCAATTGAAGTCCCTTCTCCTGTAAAACTTGTTCCTTCAACTAAAACAAAATCAAATCGTTCTTCGAGCTTTTTGTATTTTTCAATAATTAAATCCAAAACCTCTCCTATTTTTCCTTTATTCTTTTTCTTGATTAATCTGCTTTTCGTAATTGCATAAGCATCTTCAAATTGAATATCAAGGTTAAAATAAGACAAAACAGTTTGAATATGATTATCTACCTCGCCATCAACAAAATCTTCAATGATAGGTCTAAAATATCCTACTTTGGCCGTTTTACCAATTAAGATACTCATCAAACCGAGTGTAATAATTGATTTACCACTATTGTGATCACTAGTGGCTATATATATTGCTTTACTCATAATTATTTATATTTATTCTAAATAACAAATTTAATAGAAATCATTCTTTTTTTACAGAAACAAACGTTAAAACCAGCGCCTTTTTTTGAAATAAACAATCAAAGCTACAACTAGTAAAAGCATTATGCCCATTACCACAAAATAGCCATTTCTCATTTTGAGTTCTGGCATGTATTCAAAGTTCATTCCGTACACTCCAACAATAAAAGTAAGCGGGATAAAGATGGCCGAAATGATTGTCAGCGTTTTCATGATTTCGTTCATTTTTCGGCTTTGTTCTGAGAAATAAAAATTAGAAGCACTCTCCAATGCACTCATATCCGATTCTATCTGTTCTAAGAGCTCTAAACTTTTCTGATGAAGTCTTACAAAGAAATTAAACGTTTCTCTCTGTATAAGACCGTTATTTTCATCATCATCTTTAATCGTTTTCAGATAATATAATGAATCTCGCAACGGCACAATCGAACGTTTTAAAAAGTTTAAATTATCACGATGGTTTTCAATTTTTTCTAAAATTACCGGTTTAGCTTCTTTTTTAGTTATATTGATTAATTCTTCAATCTTATCTTCTTCATCTTCCAGCGTAATATAGAAATTTTCCATAACGGCATCTAAAAGCAAATACAAGAGATAATCTACTTTTTTAGTTCGTACAATTCCCGCATGCGTACGAAGACGCTCGCGAATGTGTGTAAAAAAATCGCTTCGTTTTTCCTGAAATGAAATTAGAATACCTTCTTTTAGAATAAAACTAATCTGCTCAACACTGATATTATCTGAATATTCAGAAGGTAAAAGGGATTTTATATTGAAGAATAAGACATTCTGCTGTTCTTCTAATTTGGTTCTTTTGGTTGTGTTTAAAATATCAGCTAAGAGGAAATCATCCAATTTAAAATGTGCCCCAATTGTTTTAAGCAAACCAATGTCATTTAAACCATGAACATTTAACCAATTGTTTTTAGTATAATCAAAACAAGAATTCAAGGCAAGAACCGTAAACTTATCATATTCAACAACATCTTCATCATCATATACAAAAAGCTGCATTTCGGTTTCGTGCTCTTTGTGTGTGCCTGTGTACTCTAATGTAATGTGTTGCAGCTTACGTCCTTTCTTGTATTTGATCTTTCTCATTCAAAAAAATTTACAATAGTAATATTACGAAAAAGAATTCGAAGAAGAAATGACAATTATCAGTTTGATGAGAAATTCTAAAATAGAAAATTAAAAAAAAATTACTTTTATAAAATCTAAGTTATGAATTTTGTTAATTAATAAGCGCCAAAGATGAATCATAAAATAAAAATCTCCATTCCGGAACCATGCCATGAAAATTGGAAGGAAATGTCACATGCAGAAAAAGGAAAATTTTGCAGTGTATGTCAACAAAATGTGATTGATTTTACAAAATCTTCAGACAAGGAAATTATTGCTGCTTACAATAAAAATTCATGTGGCCGTTTTAGACTTTCTCAGGTTGAAAGAGGTTATATATTTCCTAAAGAGAAAAAATCGATTTGGGTAATTGCAGCGGCAACTTTTATTGCTTTATTGGGTCTAGGAAATCACACTGCAAGAGCACAAGGAAGACCTAGAATAGAACAAACAACAAATCAGCAGGATAGCAAAAATCCTATCGTCGAGTATATAGGAACCATATATGATACGGAAACCAACATGCCAGTTCCTGGTGTGGAAGTAAATGTAAAAGGAACTAGAACTTTTGTTACAACGGATTTTAATGGTGAATTTACGATTAAAGGAAAAAAAAGAGATGTATTAATATGCAAATCTATAGGTTACGAAACTAGAGAATTCAGACTTAGAAAAAAACATAAAATCATAATAAAACTAACACACGTGCCAACTCCAGGAGTTATAATTATTTCGAAAATCAAATCAGAAAATGAAGATTAAAAAAAAACCGAGCCATTTCTGACTCGGTTTTCTATCTTAATACTTTGTACTAATTTCTTAATACTAAAGAATTATTTTACTTCTTCAAAAGTAACAAACCTATATATAACGGCACATTACAAAGCAATGGTACAAATAAGGTACAAATAAATCTGCAAAATAACGAGTAAAAAGACTACTAAATTAAAGATTTGTCCACTCATTGGATCTCAAAAGTTTCCCAATCAAAAAAAGATTTACTTAATTAAAAATCAAAACTTTAAATACTATTTACATTCCAGTTTTTCAACAAACTTATTATCAGAAATTTAATTTGATCATCTTCAAAACTGCTCAAATTTTAATGGCAGATTTGTGGCACATTGCATTTTAAAAAACAGAAATCCAGTAAAATAAAATCCTTACAAGCTTAGGTTCGAAACTTTATATACTCTAGGGCTAATGTCTTGATAACAAAATTAAATAGTAATATATTAAATAAGCAACCTACTATTCTCATCAATCTCTCCTCACTGTTCAAAATAAAAAATAAAAACATAACTAACTCGAAATACTTATAAATTAAAGCAAGGGAAAAACGCTCGATAAAGGATTAGGAGTGCTATAAGTTCCGAAGGGCGCATGGAGAGAAAGCACACTCCGTTATGTACATGCAGCAGACAGCGGGCGCTATCTTGGCTACCTCTTTATCCGTTTCGAATGAAAAAATTTAATAGATTTTATACTTTTATCTTTCAGAAAAAGTTCACAGCTGCTTCTACATAGGAATCGACACCCACGTAGAACAAATCAAAAACCTTCCTCACTATTAACCTCAAGCATGTTCAATGCTGAGCTTAAAAATTCCAAATCACGGGGGATTTAATAAGCTATCCATTTTATAGCCATCTGTAATTATTAAAAGAGAAAGCAGTCAATATCAAGAAAGCTTCATAATGGAAAATGCTAAAGAGGTTAAAGCAAAATAATCCTAATATTTTGATTATAAATTTTAGTGAGATATCAAATTAAAAAAATCTGGACGATACCAAATCTTATCCTTGATATCAAAAAACAAGTATTAATACTTATGATTATGTTAACCGTAATCTATAAGTTTGAAATTACTTGTTCATATTATGGTTTTCCATAAAAATTTTAAATGCTGAAATTCAATATTTGCATAAAGAATTTACTAACGTACTATTAAAATAATGAAAAAATATTCTGATTGGTTTAAGGTCGATTTACATATCCATACTGATTTTAGTAAAAAAACTAAAACTAATGACTATCAAGGAAATTTTGATATACTTGTCCTCAAGCAAAAATTAATTGAGAACGATGTAAAGTTATTTTCATTAACTGACCACAATATTATAAATATTGATGCTTACAAAGTTTATTACGACAATTACGCCGTGGGAGATCCAAAGCTCTTAATTGGATGCGAGTTTGATATTGAAGTGCCAGAATCAGGCAAATCGATTACCTACCACAGTGTCATCATTTTCGAAAATGACAATTTTGAGAGCGTTCAGACAATCTCGCAAAAAATAGAAGATTTGTATGCCAAGAAAAATTGCGTATTGACCGACAGAAAGATTGTTATAGATGACCTATATGACTTATTCAATGATTTAAATTTCTTCTTCATACCGCATGCAGGGAATACAAAGAGCATATTGGATCCCTACATGAGTTATGACCTGAAACTATGCCAGCAGATGGTGCTTCTTATGCCGAGTGCGTTTGAAAAAGTGAAAGAAAGTGCCAGACAAAGATATAACGAAGGTTTCGATAGAATCAAAACACTGGATTTTAAGGAAAAAGATGATATCCCGTATATCAATTTTTCAGACAATCATAACTGTAATAAATATCCATGCACTAATAAGGATGGGGATGACCACCAGTTTTACTGTATAAAAGGAAAACCTACATTTGAATCCATCAGATTTGCATTCATTGATCCAAGTTCCAGGATAAAGAAATTTTCAGAAGTAGAAGTCTTACAGAGATTTGACAATTTCCTGCACAGCATTGAATTTACCGACAGTCCAATTATTAAAGATACAACAATAACCTTCAGCCCAAACCTAAATGCAATTATTGGGGGCCGTTCAAGCGGCAAAAGCCTGCTTTTTAATATCTTGGGGAAGAAAATAAATAACAGAAAGAGCCAGATCGAAAAATACGGTATAAATATCAGCAATGCGAATGTCAAAAGCTTTTTGGATAATGACTACAAGAATATGATCAGTTATAATACTCACGATATCATTTACATCAATCAGGGCGACATTGTAAATTATTTTGAAAATAAATCATTAAAAGATTTGATTAATGAATCGGGAGAAATTGAAAACTATAAGACAGCTTTAGAGTTTTTCAAAACTAAAAAACAAGATTTAATTAATATTATTGATGAACTTACTTCACTGTATAGTAAATTATATGATGTTTTAAACTCAAATTTCACTTTTCACGATAAAGATATCACTTCTATTCTTGATTCGAGCTACATTTTCAAAAGTATTCAAAAGATTGAAAGCATGACGGACTCGTTCAAAAGCTCGGATGATATCATCAACGTACTTCTTGAAAATGCTGAAAAATTCGAGGTTAATGAGAACTGGACGTTTACAGTCGAAGAACAAAAAATAATTAAGGCTTTTAAAGAATTAGTAGAAAATAAGAAAGGTATATTTGAGAATTTAAAAAACGAATACAGCAAAAAAGAAAATTTTATTGAAGAAGTTAAGAATGTCATTGTAAGCAAAAATGCAAATTTGGATTTAAAAGGAAGGGAAAAAGAAGCATCCAATCAAAGGCTTGCAATCCTTAAAAATAATATTTCCGAGGCATTTGACATTGCTCTGCAGATTCGTGACCATTGTATCCATTTCGAAAATTACAGTTATGGAGGAGTTCAGGAAATTGCCATTAACGATGAAGTTACCGTAGTGCTGGAAGTTGAAAGCACTGAAATTCTAAAAGAGAAAGTCTTTGATGGCATAAGCGGTGTAAACAACAGCCTGAATTTATATGAAGCCCTTATTAAACTAGCATTAGGCGCAGTGAAAATAAAAAACTTAAACGAAAATTCTGCCGAAAACCTTTCAAAAAAAACCTATACTAACATTAAAAGCATACTAGAATCATTCGATAAGCCAACCGAATATCTCAAATATTCCGAGGAAAGCACCTCTAAAAACAATTCGCCTGGCTACAATTCCGAGAAATATCTGGAAACAATTCTGCGAAGCGGCATTTCAAAAATAATTTTTATTGATCAGCCTGAAGATAATCTGGGAAACAAATTCATTACTGACAAACTTATCAATCTGATCAGAATTTTAAAATTTAAAAAGCAGATCTTCCTAGTCACCCATAATCCATCTATTGTGGTATATGGTGATGCGGAAAACGTCATAATGTGCACTAATAATGAAAACATAATCGAATACGAGCAATTCGTATTAGAGGAAAAAGACCATCAAAAAGAAATCTGCAATGTACTGGACGGTGGCCAGTATATTTTTGAACAAAGAGCCAGAAAGTATAATATCAAAAAAATAATACAATAATCAAGCTATGAACAACATAATTGTATCAAATATAATTGAACAGGATAAAATCACAATTAATTTCGATCCACAGGACGGGACCCTTTCCTTCCCATCAGTCGATTTAACTACCAATGGAGATATCGACTTAAATCCTTTGATTTTGAAACTAACAGCTTTACTTGAATTGGATACCAAGCTGGAAATACGATATGTCGATTCTCTCTCCTTACTTTCACAGGACTCAAAAATAAAATTGATAAAGGAAACTCTTGACGATATATTTGATTCTTTTAATTCAAATATATTAAAAGAGGATGAAACTATAATTGAAGATGAAGATTTTTAATCCTGAGGTTTCCATAATTGTGAACATACTTCCCAAATGGAATCTACACTCATCAATAAGGATATAAAGCGAACTGCCAATAATTTTAAATTAATATCCATAATAAATTACTCTTGCCATTTAGCCCATACGCTTATAGAACATTAAAAAATATGCAGGTACAAAACAATAAATTAAAATTAGACTCAAGGATAGCTATAGAAGATTTAATATTAATTAAACATCTTCAGAATAGTGAATTTTTACCGGAAATTAAGGCTGTATACAATAAGGTTTGTAATTTGTTAGATGATCGTATACCTACGATTTTTGATAACTACACGCTGCACAACACACAGCATTCTTTCAGAATTATGGAATATATGGCTAAACTGATTCATGATATTTCTCTTTTGGATGAGTTAGAAATTGTCCTTTTAGTATATTCTGCATTACTACATGATGTAGGGATGGCAGTCAGTCAGGAAGATATTGATTTAATTAAAAGTGACCAATTGGTATTTTCCGACATTAAATATTCATCCATGAAGAAAGTAATGGGGAATGACGAAGAAGCGGCGCTCAAAGAATATGTCCGAAAATTCCATTCATCTCTTTCTGCGAAATTCATACATGAAGTTCTTAAAGATCATTTCCGCATACCAGACCTTTCAAGCCAAAATTTTGTTGGCGAACTAGCTTCAATATGTGAAAGTCATACACAAAATTTCGACTGGCTAAAATCGTCTTTAACGCAGAGAGAGATTAAAGGCCGGTACCATTTCAATTCACAGTATATAGCCTGTATTTTAAGATTAGCTGATATCCTTGACATCGACTCAAGCAGAACTCCATACACTTTGTTTAAATCAATCAATCCTGTCGGGCAAAGTGAATCGGAATGGAAGCAGCATTTTATTATTTCCAATACAGAAAAAATTGAATTTGATAAAGTTACCAATCAGAAGAAAATCGTATTTCACGGAACATCAGAAAATGCTAACATACACCGGAAAATATTATCGTACATTGACTGGGTAAAGGACGAACTAACTCATTCCATGGACTTAGTCAACAAAATGTCCAGCCAGTATAACTTACTTTACAATCCATCTCCAGAAATTAATATAAAACCCAACGGCTTCAGTTTTTCTGACTATAAAATGACGCTAGATTATAAGGCTATTAGCAATTTGCTGATGGGAGAAAAAATTTATGGCAACAAAAACTTAGGTTTACGAGAATTAATTCAAAATTCATTTGACTCCTGCAAAGTTAGGCAAGAAATAGAGGAAGAAAGTTATGAGTTCGGAAATGAGAGATTCTATCCAAAAATTAAAATAATACTGGATCCAATCAAAGACATGGTCATTATTAAAGACAATGGCATGGGAATGTCAATGGAAATTATTAAAGACCATTTTTTGAACATAGGCGTTTCATACTACAATTCCTGGGATTTTAAATTGAGAAATTTTAAATATAATCCGATCGGAAATTACGGGATTGGATTTTTGTCGTGCTTTATGCTTTCAGATAATGTTAAAGTGATCACAAGAAAATTTAAATCCAGGCATAAGATAACAATTGAACTGGAAAAAAATAATGAATATACGTCACTTACCCAGATTGATGATTTCAATTTTGATGGAACTGAAGTGATTTTAAACTATAATGCTTTCATTAAAGTCTTCTCCAATAAGTTTGACAATGTTCATGATTTCATGAAGAGATACTTTTTAACCGATGGTGTTTCAATAGAATTAATCAACAAACAGACTCAAGTCGCTACTGAAATAATTAATTCGATCCGAACTCCATTTTCTTCGGATTTTGTGGAAATTAATTTAAGTAATTACCTTAAGAACATTGAGGGCCAAATAATCATAAAAGAGAAAAAAAATTATGCTTTAAAAATTGATGATTTAGATTTCGAAGGAGAATTGTACTGTTACAATGACGATGACGGATTACAAAAAGTTGATGAAAATACTGTACTGGAAATGGACGACTTCATTATTGATAATAATATAAAATATATGTCTATTCCGCTTGTTGATGCCGAAATGGAAGAACGTTTTTTAAACGGCATAAAGTTTACCGATTCGGATGTTAATGATGTAATTGAAAAATTGGACCGCGAATTAAGATGGATTGCCGTAATTGTCCATAAGGATTTTCAATACAAAATCTACTCCTGTATCATGGACGATGATACTTCCTGCCTCTTTGACAAATTAACCTTATCCGATTTGGTAGAATTGGGACATACTGAAAATTGCTCAACATCTATTTTTGAAAAAGAAATCAATATTTTTGAAGGAAGAAAAAATGAATTGTACCTTCCATTCGAGAAAGGTGAAACATATATGTACCGTTACAAAGATAAGAAAAGAAAAGAATTGTTTGTCCGCAATGTTCTAATACAGGATTTCTTATTTAATTTTCCGTACTCTGCTTCCATATTTGAAATTGAAAGCATTGTTGTAAATATCAATTCGCGTAACATTGTACCAAACATTACAAGGAATGACTTTGATTATGTCATGAAAAATGAATTGAATTATATTATAGGCAAAGCGCTTCATAAAGGAGCCTTAGACATGCTGAATCTGGATAAGGATCAAAAAACTACGTTAAAAAATTTCATAGATGCTTTTTACGAGAGCAAAACAGACTATGATTTAGATTAACTAATGGTTTAAAACCAAAGTACAGCTAAATTCTTTATTTAAGTCACAAATCCCACTTAAAAACCTAATTATAAGCTAAGTGTAAAAGCAATAGGAATTATGTATTTGCATATGCTAAAGCATTGTATTAAAAATACCCCATTGCCACGTCTTCGTCCTCCAAAACTGTTATTTTGTCCTGGACAGAAATGAGTAAAAACGGGGTCAGTGCTGATTTCCTAAATTGCGCAAGAAGTGGCGTAGAAGCCGCTACTGCTTCGCTTTAGCCCTGTTCAAAAATTCTGGGAGAGTTACGTTCATAAAAAAATTGATATATTGTTCCGCTGCATTATTTCCGCTTTTAATGAACAATAATCTTTCATTTTTGTATTTTTTGATTTTATACTCCAATAAAAATTTGGGCATCATTTTTCTGAATACTTCATTTAATTCCAAATTAAATTTTTCTGAATTTTTATAAATCATCATTGGAGCTTCTATATCATCTTTTTTGGAATCTTTGAATATTCCGCGGTGCGTATTCAAATTTCTGGCTTCGATAATGTGTTCAAAACTTTTATGATAATATTCTATTACTTTTATTGATAATGAGTCTTTAACCGCTTCCGATTTCATTAAATTGTTCCAAGTGCATTTTTTTTCTGAATAGCCAAGTTCATATACTTCATTTGTAAATAATTTGAACAAATCTAGGAGAGTATTTGATTTGTGATAGAAAACTTCGGTATGGTATTTAATATAATCTAGATGAGAAATTTCATTTTCTTCATAAAATTTTTTTAATGGAAAACGGCGGAGAAAAATTTCTATTTTTCTCAAATCTTCTTTAATTTCTTTAATTTTCAAATAAATGCCAAAAACTTTATTGGCATATTTTCCTTCAGGGCTTAATAAATGATGATTGTTTCCAGACCGGCTGTAATCTGGATGTTCATGAACCTCTTCCATTGTGCGGTTGACAATTTCAAAAAATTCTTTAACTAATTTGTCGTTAAATTCTGTTATTTCCATTTAGCATTTTTTATAGTGGCTTGTAATGTTATAGTACTCTGGATTGTTTGTTACCGCACCAGCCAAATTTTTCTGATCTCTCGCCACAGTGGAGGCTAACTGGGGGAACAAATCGTCCGTAATATAAAACTGGCTTGTCATTGGGCCGATATTTTTCAAAAGAGACTTTACCTGATGATTTGCCTTCGGATTTAATTCATTCCATCTGCACTCTCTTAGCACTGTTTTTTTTCAGCTGACACTTTTACCGTCACAGCTGGTCCATTATCAAATCCGATCCAAACTCCCTGAATTCCGCTATTCGTCCGTCATAACTATTTCTTGTACTTCCCCCTTTTGTAATTTCTTCTTTTTGGATCACTGGGCCTATGCTAAGGTATAAGGAAAATCCTTTGTCAGGTTTTTCCATAAAATCTTTCTTATTCTTATTATTTAGCACAAAATTATTATAATAGAGACCTGAATCTTTATTTCTGACTGCTTTACTATAATCGGTCATGGATTGTCCGGCACTTTGAGTATTAAAAATGAACGTTTCCAAATAGTTGATTGTGTAATCTAGTTCCCCTATAAATTGATTGATATAAAACCCTATATAAATCGGCTTTTCAAGTTTATCATAATATCTGATCTTAAATGCTTTTTCAAGTATTGCCACGAAAAGGGAATCGAACTCTTCGGTTACATCACGGTTAACTTTACCCAGCAGATTTTTGAGTTTCTCAAATCTGTCAAAATGATAATTGTACCATTCTTTTTCCTGAAGGTTAAATACGATTACAGCTTTAAGATATTTTTCTACTGCTGTACTGGCAAGTGCCAATCCCTGAACTATGAAATCGTTATTCAGCAAAAAGCGGGCAGCAATATAATCCCGGTATCCGAGGTCGACAAACGTGTATCCAGCGGATAACTTTTCCATAAAATCAAAAGGTCTTCCCATAACATTACATTTTATACTTTAGAAAATCGATTATACTTATCTGTGGCCAAAGCTACTTCAAAAGTACGCAGTAATTCTGCGCAGTTAAAAATAATTCCATTTATAAGCTTTTAATACAAGGCCGAACCTAAACAATACATCTGAGATAACTGTATGCCTTCCGGAAATTAAGGATCTTTGATCCTGAAACGGTATATAATTACTATTTTGAAAAGATTTTCCATAAAACAATACTGCATTTTATTCATGAGAATTATGGCTAATTAAAGAATTAAAATATTATCATTTGAAAAAGCAGTGGCTCCCTTTATTGTTTTAGCCAATTCAGGAATAATTAACCATCTTGCTTTTATAAATTTATTTATTCAATGCAGGCATGCAGTTTATTTTCTTTCCAGCATAATACTCTTCTTTCTTTGTTAATTGATACGATTATATGCGGTAAAATTATAAAGCATCTTTTTCAACTGGCCTTTATAAGAATCAACCTTATTTATAATCTTCCAAAGAATTTTTCTAGCAATCATTATTTTTAATGTATCAATAAAAGTTATATTTTAGATGCGTAGCTATATAGCCCGTTTGGAGCCGTTTTAATCATCATATATCTTGTCAAAATCCTTAATTACAATTTTAAATTTTGCTTTTAAGATTATTCATTGATTATGCACTTGATTTGCTGCCCATCATACGGCACTTTGATTTGAAGTAATTTAAAAACCTGAGACTATTTAGAAATGAAACCAGAAGAAGCCATAGAACTAAGATTATTTTTAACAAACCAGCTGGAACGCAACGGTTTTTTCTTTATTGCAGAACAGGCCAACAAAAGGCTGCAAGAAAAATTTGAGTACGACCCTGAGCGGAGCTACTATCCAAAAGGCCCTGATCCCGAACGTCTGCTTGTAGATTTTCTTTCTGAGACCATTGAGCTTTTCAGAAACAACTCTAATGAAAATTACGGTGGAATAATTGCAAAGATCAATAAAAATCTCAATGGTGAAAAAATAGAAGGAATTATGGCCGAGCTACCTGGCGAATCGGAGCCGTATGACCTGTCCCGCCTTCCCAACTATTCTGAGGTTTACCATATGCTCGGTATGGTTCGTGAAAGTATACTAAAAAACATATAATAGCAAAGATGACTACAGCAGAAATCGATGAGATAAAAGACAATATTGCAGACGTGCTCAACAGACATGCGAATATTACACCAGCCCGTACACTTAGCCTCTTAAATATTACAGATCTGACCGGAAAACTCTATGAGGCGTCTGTGCTGGCGGAAGTTATAGAAAGGCTCGCAGTCGATGAAAATTTAACGGTAACGCTTGCCGGCACTGGAACCTTTTTGCATCTTAAACAGAAAGGCGGCCCAATCAACCGCAACTATCCTTATTTCGAAATTTCACAGGGTGGTCGTCCTGTCGCAGAGCTCTTCACCGACATCTATTTCTCTACTATTAGCAGAAGCAGAAGAGCGAATACTCTGATAAAGCAGCGCGGTGACTATCATGAACTTGACATTGCCCTGATAGCAACAGGTGTGCAGATCAGACCTGAACCCGAAGAGATCCTCATTGCAATTGAATGCAAAAACACGACATTGGAGAAAAGCACCATCAGGGAATTGCTGGGCTTTAGGAGAGAACTTTCATTCGTTGGTTATGCAGAGCCTACCACTTTTACCAACTGGCCAGCACCAGCCATCAATGCTGATCCTCCTTCAATACACATGCTGTATACCACTCATGGGTCAATTCTGCAGCATTACAGGGAAAGCTGCGAGGCATTCGGCATTAAACTTATCCATCACAGTTTGTGATCCAGAAGACGCCACAAAACGCAATTGAAAGACGCATTGCCCGCCCGCAAAGACTTAACCAGATTTAAAAATCTATGAGTGAATTTGACATTACAGGCAGAATCCTGCTGCCCTATTTAAAGGATTTAGGAATAGATCCTTCAGAAATAACCTTTGAAGATTCCTTTACCATTCGTCTTGGAAGAAACAAGCATGCAACAGGCAGATCTGATATGCTCATTAAAAGGCATGGCAGAAATCTTTTTGTCATTGAAGTAAAAGCGGAGTCCAAACAGCTTACGGATGCGGATCGGGATCAGGGAATTTCCTATGCAAGGCTGCTGGATGAAATAGCGCCTTTCACCATAGTCTCAAACGGAGCCTTGACTAAAATATATGATTCCATTACCAAAGAAGAGCTATCGGGCTGCATTTCAGAAAAATCGGCTTTCTGGAGAAATGAATGCTCATTGTCTTCAGATGAGGATTTAAAGCTCAGATATGAGGCTTTGAAAAACTTCATTGCCATGTCTCCTGAAAATCTGAGGGCCTTCTGTGAACTGCAGGTTAATGACCGCATGGGCATGATCATCGGCGATTCCGACAGCCGCTATGCCAAATTTATCAAAAAACTTTACGTACAGCGAAAAGATCTGGGGGATGTATTTGAAACCTTTGTGGCTTCTGGTGATTCCGTATTTGGTCTGGTGGGCGATGCTGGAGTAGGCAAAACCAATGCTATGTGCTCTCTCGCCCTGCAGAAACTGGAGGACTTCTTTGTATTCTTCTATAACTGTGCCATCATCACTTCTCCCACAGAGTGCATTGCCCAGGACCTCAATTTAGCTTTTTCAAGCAGGATTGAAAAAGATGTTGCTCTGAAAAAACTTGATGAAATGGGACGTTATGCAGGCAAAACCGTCCTCATATTCATCGATGCCGTTGATGAAAGCACCAATTCCAGCATTGCCCAAGAATTAAGTGAAATGGCTCTAATTGCAAAACATGTTGATAAAATAAAGATAATTATCAGCTGCAAAACCAATATATGGGACACCGTCCTTAAAATCAAAAATAAGCCTACGCAGCTTTATCAGGAAGCGGACAGCTTCCATAGATTTAACAGCAGCTTGAAAAACCCGGGCTATCATTTGACTGATTTCACTGATGAGGAATTAGCGGCCATTCTTCCCCTGTATCAGACGGAATTTGGTTTCAAAGGTGACATTTCCGATAAACTCTTTCCCGAATTAAGGAACGGATTCTTTTTAAAGATATTCTGCGAAGTCTATGCGGAAAAACAGATTCCTGAAAAGATCAGCGACAGGGAACTTATTGCAAAATACCTCAAACAGACCCTTCAAGAAACAGAGATTGGCTTTGAGGCCGGAACAAGAACGCTTTGCGCAATTGCAAACCTGCTGCTGGATTATACCTACTCGCATACGGAAGTTCATAATAATGACGGTATAGATGTCAACCATATCATTGAGAGGCTAAACTATGCTCTGGACCAAAAAATACCGGAAGACCTGTTCACCCGAAATATCCTGATCAGATCCAACAATGAGGATTCTTATAATGTATCATTCTACTACTCGAAAATCCGCGATTACGCCATCTGCTTCCAAATTTATAAACTGGATAAAAAAAGCAATGGCGACTTTTATGATGTCCTCACCCATTTCTATCAAAACCATATTGGCAAAAGCGCAATTGACTTTTACATTGAAAATGCTTCCCACTCCCATAAAAGTACACTGGTTTCATTTAAGAAAGACAAATGCCTGTCCTACCTTTCTGCCTATAATTCTTATCTGGACGAAAATTTTTCCGCTTTCAAGGAAAAGTTTACTCCCCATACAGCAGGAGAAATCGGTATTATACTGCCGGAAGACCTCATCAAAGGCGATGGCTATGCCTTATTTCCACTATCGGAAAAAAGCATTGACAATGTGGTACATCTTAACCTCCGTAATCCTTTTGAAGCTCCATACAAAAACAATCCTTTTTTACAGACGGGCGCCAAATCATACAGAACAAGCAATATCTCTCTATTGGTGGAAGACAATGAGACAATTGTAACACAGTCTATTTTCAGCCAGCTTCGGGAAATAATCGGCAAAGAATCCATCCCTACTTTCAGCTCAGATACGCTTCTTTTCGAGCAGCTGGCGGCCATAGTGTATCACTATCATGAAAAATTGAACTACAGCTACAAAATAGAAGATTATTACATGCCCCGATATGAGCAGATTTACCCTATTGACCTTTTGGATCTGAAAAACAGGTTAAATCTCTTTAAGATCAGAGAGCATTACAGATATAAAAATATTGCACGGGAGGAACTGGCGGAGATTATTGAACGAACCATATCGGAAAACCTTCCGATTCCTAAATTCACAACAAAGGGCCATGTTCCGCCATTTGAGGGGCTTTCAAAGATAGTGGATCTGCTGCTTAAGAAGGGCTACCGTCAGATTGACGCACACTATCTGCCGCTTGCCGATGTATCCCTAAAGGAAACAAAAGAAACGTACCATCATAGTAGGATGCAGAATTCCAACCGCATGCGGACGGTCCAGTTCAGTGAAAGTCAGGCCAAGGAATATACCGCAAGCTTTTTCAGGCACCTGGAATCCTGTTACAAGGAATTTGTGGAATACAATTTTCCGACTTTAAAAGATTCTTTTGAATTCTACAATACCATGCCGCACGAGTACATTGTTTACCTTAAGGATGATGACATCCTGCAGTGGGGTGGTTTTGGCTACCGCCATTCTGATTCAGGTGATTTCGGTATTTATTTCAAAGGTTTCCAAGAGGAAGAAAAGGCATTTGCCGAACAAGGAATCATATGTGTAAAGCATTTCTCAATGGAACTGATCCTTAAGGTCCAAGATTCATATCGATATAACGTGCAGATATTCGAGGGAATAAGCGCTTCAAAACTCGAGGAAAATTGCGTCATAAGAAGCTGGCTATACAAAATGCTTGAAAGTGACATCGATGACATACTAAAAAAGTATGAGCGCTAAATTCTAAAATAAAAAAACGCAGCAGCAGAATATTCACTGCCAATAATCCTGATTTTCTGTATTGCCACATTTCTATCATCAATGTAGAAGTTACAGTCAAAAGCTTAACTCCGGCGAAAGGGTAAAACCAAAACGGAAACAGTAAGCACAAGAAGGCTTTGGAAACTGCAAATGACAAAAAATAAATTTAACGAAGAGCATGAAAGAAACCATACAAAACATCGTTAACAACCAGATCAATAAATTGACCGCATATCTTGATGCTCTTGCAAAAAATGACCTGGAGGTCAAATCGATCGATATTGACAGCAGTTACCTTGCTGAGAACTTCAGACAGACCCAGACGTTTTCAAAATGCACAGAATTTAAAGACCTATATGACAGTTTGCCAAAAAACAAACCGGTCTTATATTGGTTCAGCTTCGATACATCAAAACTAAAAAATGAAACTTTGCAGCAGGCACTTGCAAGCATAAACGGACTTATTGAAAATAGAAAAATTGCAGGTACCTAAAATCCAAAGAGAATCCAAAGGGACTCTTTATGTGGGTAAAGTGAAGGATAAATTCCATTACAGATTCGTCAACCATTTGGGTCATTCTGTAAATGGCAAGACTGGAAGCCTTCAGCTGACCTATTGGTACGACACCTTTCTGTATGGCAATCTAAAATTAAACTACATAGTTCTCGACGAAGAGCTGAAGACCTTAATCGGGATATTTGAAATTGAACTGGCCAAAAAATTAAAACCCTTGCTAGGTTCCCATAAAAACTAGAAAAATCCTTTAATTATAATGAAAAATCAAGTATAAACCCTCTATTCCAGCCCTGAAAAAGTATTTATTTTTACGCGCAATCTTGCAGCAAAAATAAAATCAGTCCCAATTACAGGCAGCTTGCTTCGCAAGATGAAGAAAATTCGCAGATTAATCTGTCTCCATTTTTTTGCCATATGCTGCAAAGCCCAGGAACTTAGTAAAATATTCCTGAAAAAAATTCCAGCGATCATGGCTGAGAGGAATAAAAAGACTTATTAATTTATACGGGCAATTAGAGCTGCTTTTTCAGAAAAACAACGATTTATATTAAATGCAATATTATGATTTACAATTACAGAGATAATTACTATGGAAGTATTCTTGATCCTTTACACGGCGATATCAAACTTTCAGAAATTGAAAAATGGATTATAAAACATCCCATCTTCACCAGGTTACGAAAAGTGAAGCAGAACACTTTTTTATATTATGTCTTTCCCTCGGCAAATCATACACGATTTGAACACTCTATAGGAGTAATGCATTTAGCAGGAAAAATATTTGATTCCTGCAAGGAAAACTTTGCAACCGGGCAGAAAAAAAAAGAAAAGTATTCCATTAAAGGACAGAGCAGCTTCTATAATCTTAATAATCTAGAGGATCGGGAGGAGTTTTTTTATCAAGAATTAAGATTGGCTGCTCTTCTGCATGATATCGGGCATGGCCCGCTATCACATCTTTTCGATAAATTCGCAATAAGTAAGGATGCTTTTCTAAAGATTGTGGAAGACTCAACTGTGCTCAAAAATTATTATTTAGGTTTTGAAAAGCTGATTGCGGCCAATAAAAATAAAGTGGAGCATGAAATCATTTCATGCGCATTTATTTTTATTCTTATTGACGAATTAAAGACAAAGCACATAACCGATGAACATAAATTTTCACCCTCGGCCAAGATTGTAATTGAAAGCCTATCTGCTGAAAGGATCGTAAAATTGATTGAACCTGATTTTGAAAATCTGGATGAGTTTATCGATTCAAAAGAGAATAATTACACCTCTTTCTTTTCCCGCATCATCACATCATTTCCAATTGATGCCGATAGGATGGATTACCTTTTAAGGGATAGCTATTTCTCCGGAGTGACCTACGGTATCTACGATATCAATAGGATTTTCGCTTCATTTATGGCTAGTAAAGATGCTCATGATAATGTATATCTAGCGTATAAGGAAAGCGGATTGGATTCCATGCTGAGATTTATCCAATCCAGAACCCACCTATATAACCAGGTGTATTTCCATAAAACAAACAGATCGGCCAATACAATGCTCGCTTATGCGAGCGCATCAAGTAAAACATTAGGTACCAAGCTTTTGAATAAGAGTAAAACGATACAGGAGTTAATGGATTTTTACATTAAAAACAGTGATGAAGTTTTTTTGAATGACACTGCAAAAACGGATGTGACTATTAGGGACTCTGAAAAAGAGGTTCTTGAAGAATTGTTGGAGAGAAAATTATTCAAGCGGGTTTATCAGGCAAAAATTATATTGACTAAAGACAACTTCGATGACTTTGATAAAATAGAAAAAATAAAGGAAGCTATAAATGAAAAATTAAAACCTTTTGTTACAGAGGATATATTTGCAACTACTGATATTTATGAAAATAAGACCTTCAAGGATTCGGATATAAAATGTATCATAATTGCGCAAAAAAGCAAAGGGAGTTATCAGTTTAATGCGCAATGGGAAAATGTAAGTAAAGAATTCTCGCTGATGAATATGAATGTTGTAATGGTTAGGATCTACTTAAGAAGGACATTTACAAGTTCCAATGATTTCGAAAGGAAAAAGAAAACTATTCTGGACAGTGTTTCATCTGAACTTTCTGAGCTGGAAAAGTATGCAAATACCTGATTCCGAATCCGAAAGCAAAAAAAACAGGAAGGCCTTTAAGTTATGGGATATTAATGCAGTTGCCTATATAATTTTTAAGCTTCTGAATTAATGCAATTTCCCCGGATTTAATGCTAGATCAGTTCAAATGATAATTTCAAATGGAATGCTTATGTTTTACTGAGCAGAAAGCTGGCACGAGTCTAAATTTCTTTTGTAATTTCAACATATTGAATTTTCTTTCTTGTACCATAAAGAACAATATTATACATTTATATTTTATTGAAAACTAACATAAATGCAGGAAACCGCCGAAAGGATATTTAAGATTTTACAGGACTACCATTGCGATACCCCTGAGACCGACTATAGGATGTCGGTAGAACATATAATGGATTGGGCGGGCCAATTTGATGACAGTGCGGAATTTGTCCTTTCCGAGTTGCTTCATTTTCTGCCTGAAATATACATCTCCAAAAGCAAAGCGTCGGAACTGCTTGAAAAACGTCTGGTCAGATTCCAGACTTTCTACAAGTATGCCACCATGCAGGAATTTATCAACAATACACATTTCATCGATACTCAAAAGGCTGAAAAAAGCCAAAAGGAGATCATTGCAATAGTGAAGCAGATTCTTGATGAACGGTTCGGAGTAAATTATGAATTATTAATAGATCAGCCCAAAAAACATTACATCTACTTTGACGATGTTTTGGCAACGGGCGGAACAATTTATAAAGATCTGCATAACTGGTTTTCTGAAAACAATAATCTGGATGAGGTATTGAATAAGCAGAAGACCATTGCCATAAGCCTGTTCTGCTATCACCAGCTTGGGTATGAAAATATGGAATGGGGCCTAATGAAGCAGTTTGACGATAAAATTCAAAATTTTCTGCTTGTCGGGTTTGACTACAAAATTGAAAATCAGCTTAAAACTAAATGGGTTGCAGAAAAACAAAAGCTCAATTGTATCTATCCTATCGAAAAACAGTCAAAAGAGGTATTGGAGTATTTGGCATCACTTGAAGCGGAAAACTCAAAAATTGCCCCTTTTAGACCGGCAAACCTGCCTTTTGAAGAAACTTTTTTTTCAAGTCCGGAAAACAGAGTGCGTTTTGAAAGCATAGTTTTGGAAAAAGGCCTGGATCTGATCAAAAAAATAAAGAAAGTAAATCCCGATCCAAGAAAAAGGCCTCTGGGAGACACCGTAAAATCGCATCGCACCCTAGGGACCGGCACTTTATTTTTCACGTGGAGAAATATTTCCAATACATGTCCCGTTGTATTTTGGTGGGATGTCCCCGGCCATGACTGGATTCCATTATTTTGCTTGAGAAATAGGGGTATTAATTAATTTTTTCCTTAATTTGCAGTATGAAAATATCTGAAAGAACATATAATAGTTCTGATGTTATATCTTTTAAAAGCACTAAAGAAGAATTCGGGGGGCTGTCCAATATGGCACCCGGTTATTCTTTACGCGTTAATGATATAATTATACCCTCCGCCGAAGCATTATACCAGGCATGCCGATATCCTCTGTTTCCCCACATCCAGGAAGAAATCATCGTTCAGAATAGTCCGATGACCGCTAAAATGGTCAGCCGCAAATTCAATTCTTATACCAGACAGGACTGGGAAATGGTGAAATACGACATCATGTATTGGGTTTTAAAAGTTAAGTTATCGCAAAACTCTGAGAAGTTTTACAAACTATTGGAAAGGACCGGCAATGCGCCTATCGTTGAATTATCCAATAAGGATAAAGATTGGGCTGTCGTTCCTGAGGGAAATGGCAAACTAAAGGGAAAAAATGCACTAGGCAGGCTGTTGATGCAATTAAGATCAGAGTATGTTTTTAACGACAACTGCATCAACTGCGTTGAGCCCTTGAATATACACGGATTCAATCTTTACGGGTCGGAAATTGATACGGTATGCAATCCACTGGTTGAATACGAGAACCATCTGTTATTTGATTTGGATTATGCATAATTTAACTGATTAAACTTTGTCTGGTTAAAAATCAAAATCTTCTATTTAAGAAAATAATTGATGCAAAAAGCATCAAACAGCAAAAAGCCTGGAAATCTAAATTTCTCAGGCTTTTTTACTTTCTAAAAAAGCCTTAAATCCTACCAGATTAAAAAATGCAATTAACATTAACCGCTGCTTTCTATAAAATCTCAAAGAGTAAGTCAGATCATTTTCCTTCTTATATAAATCATCTTTCCTACCAACTGCACTATCACCGGTCAAAATCAAAATAAAGAAAATCACATATAAAAAACCAGAGAGAAAACCAATAACTAACTAACTAACTAACTAACTAACTAACTAACTAAAAAAAGCTTTGTAATAGAAGACTGAGATTAAGACTAAAAAAATACAGCCGTAAGCCTTGCACCAAAAAGCAGTACCTTTATTTTATCAGAGTGCCATCACCGATTGTAAAGGCGTCTTTAATTTCAAAGTATTCCATTGTAGCATCTTCCGCAAGCTTAAAGATGCCGTTAATAGTAAAGGGACCTTTAAGATTTCTAAAATTGGTCTGGCCATCTTTAAAATGAATATGAAAAGGATACTGCAGAAGACCTCTTACTTTACAAATAACTATATCATTTTTGGGCAGAGATTGCACAATTTCATAAATTCTTCTTATGTCGATTATAGTCTGGTATTCCCTTATAAAACTTTCTAATGAATAGATCTTGTATTCAATGCTCAATCTAATATTTTTTTCATTATCGCTGAACTTGACCATTTTCATGGCAGGCGGACTCTCAATGTCTTTTAAAGAGGTTGATATTATCCAGTCATTATTTATCATGGAAAAAATTGGCTCACCACCCTTATCTTTGATCTCAAGATTAATCATAATGTGTCCCTTCTCGTCAAATTCTAGCCAAATCAGCTTTTCATTTTTACGAAGATGAATTTCAGATGCTCCCAAATAATAATTGCCTCCGACATCGAATAAAATATTTTCTCTTTTCAAAGCTATCTCTCCTAGCAGCATATCATTTCCAGATAAAAATGGTTTCTTTTTACATTCTTCTAATTGTGTATTAGTGTAAGCCCCATTATCAGCTGCTTTATGATGATGCAGACATAATGCAATCATGCCTTCTGGGTTGTGATGATTCTCAATATGCCAGGGAGGATTAAAATGATGATAACTTAGAAAAGGGCTGCCACAAGATTCAATAGGACAGCCATAATTGACCTCTTTTCTAAGAATTCTTTTTACTTCTGCAGGGATGTTTCTTGATACTTCTTTCATTTATCTATAGATTTTAATCGTCAATATAACAACCCGATTACTCAAAAACTCTTAGTAGGTATTTTTTTGCTTTATTTCAACTTAAGCTGAGTTTCTAACTGATCCTTGCTACAGCCGAAATTTTCAATACAGCCATCAACTTCTATTCCCTGTGTCTTATTATATAGCGTTTCTCCTCCCAGATTTTCCAAATTGCCCATGACAATATCTCCAACTTCTAAACCTTCATCAAAATCTTCAAAGATTGTAAAGTTATTTGTTTCTGTT
This sequence comes from Flavobacterium panacagri, assembly GCF_030378165.1. Taxonomy (NCBI): domain Bacteria; kingdom Pseudomonadati; phylum Bacteroidota; class Flavobacteriia; order Flavobacteriales; family Flavobacteriaceae; genus Flavobacterium; species Flavobacterium panacagri. The sequence goes on along the minus strand of NZ_CP119766.1, from coordinate 3,224,970 downwards.
TCAATAGCGCACAACCCTTTTTGTGAATTCACATACCTTACGATTCCTCTCACACTCAAATTAATTTTATCATCGATTAATTCTTACTCTATACATTTTCACTTCTAAAAACTCTTCATCCTATACCCCCCTGACTCTTTTATATTTTAAAACTTTAAAATATAAAACAATCATATAATATTTGATCATTAATATCATATTGTTTAAGGCTTATATTCAAATACATTTTTTAGCTTTACCTGCCCCGCCTCTTTCACTAATTCTCCGAGTATAATTTTGGTGTAGGGAGTAGTTAGAGCTTTGCAGAGATACTTTATATTCTGTTCATTTCTTTCAAAACGTATCAGCGCAGCAAGCTCTAATCCGATTTGCGTAAGAGACAATATAGCGACGCTGTTTGGTCTGTCGTGTGCGGCAGTGGTTACCTGTATTCCCGTAGTTCCGAATTCATACAACATTAAGCTGGGAAACTCTAAAGCTGGAAAATGCAGCCCAATATTAGGTCCGCTTGAAAGCAGTCCTATTTCATACATCAGCAGAATTTCTGAATAGGAAATATTAAAATACTCCTCAAAGGTATTCTGGTCAATGTAAGGAATAAAGTGCCCCCTGCTGTGCCTTACGTTTAACTGGACAAATTTTGTAAAAATTTCAGCCTCATTTTTAGAAATATTCTTTAAAAGCTCCAAAGTCCTTAACGAAAACGAACCTGGCTTTTTTACTTCTCCCGAGAGTATTTTTCCCCACAGCTCCTGCATCTGTTCATTTGAAATATCTTCTGCGAGATTAAAAAATCTTGTCGTCCAGTCGAAATCCACCTTTTCAGAATTAACCTGCGAATCCTGATTTATCTGCTCGGCAGCAATTTCAATAATCTTTTCAAGATTCAATTGTTTCTTCTGCTCACGATATAAAATTTTCTGTTCCATTACACCGAGCATTTCAAATTCAACAAGGCTTTTCTCTGCAGCGGCTTTGGCTTTGGCTTTCTCCAGAACCACCAATTTATACGCTTCTGCATCGGCTTCTTTCCTTATTGCCCGAGGTCTGTACAGAGTTCCGATACCCTGGCTGATAACTTCGATTAATTTTTCAATCGGCTTCCCTTCAAATAATGTAATTCCTCCCATTTCTTTATTTCTTAAATTGGAACAAACTATTAATCTATCAAGTCTAAATTTATTGTTAAGCAACAAGTACTAATGTACCACATAAAAACATCTACTTATAAAAACATCTACCTAACAAACTCAAATATAAGAAATTTGATTAGTGGAAAAGAGGTTTAAATGAATACCAATAATTTATTTTAAAAGAGTTTTTTTTACAAATTTAGTTGAAACACAATGATATATAAATTTTCATGAACATTACCTAGATTGATTTACAAAACGTGTCCCTTGGCAGTAAACAGCTTACTGTAAAAGTTCTGCCATTTCTGTCGATCGAATACAATATTTTCACGCAACATACGTCTTGCATATCTGCTGATATAATTTTCAAAAAACTTTAACTGTCCTAAATTATCTGCTACAATCAACTTTATAAACTTCTCATATTCTTCATAACTGACGTTTGCATTCCTGCACAGCTGGGCTGCACACACCATTCGAACCTGCCATAACATACCGTAGGTGTCATCGTTCTCGTATTTAGCTAATATTGTGCGTAAATACTCTTCTACATCATTTACAGGCAGCATGCATAGCTCTTCTCCAAGAACTGATTGCGTAATCTGCTTTTTCAGTGTATCCCTTAAGATATTTCCGGCATTACTGGTGGTTAATGACAATTTCTTCCCTTTCAATTCGTATTCGGGCTGATATGAAGAACCGTTTACCTTCTGTATATCTATGTTGAAAGGGGCGAAATTGACGAGCCCCCAGTTAAGATATTCGGAATATTCCTCCACATTGTATTCAATAACTTCATCCAAGACAAATACTTCCAGCTCGCTGATTATGCACTTTTCAATAACAAGATTGCAGAGCAAAAAATCGCTGTAACTTATTTTATTCTGTAAAAATGCCTTAAAGAGTATGCCCACTAATTCTGCTTTTTCATGGTCATCGCATTTATCCAGAATATATAAAAGCTTCTCTCCTATTTTTATCCTGTTTTTTTGAGATCCATCAATTTCGTTTATCATCTTCTCCCTCTCTTCTTCCGGGATATCATTTATCTGGGTAAGAAAGCGCACAATCTTCTTGGCAAACAGCATATCTTTTACACTTGCAGTGGTTTTAAAAGCTGCAATTATAGAATTTAGAATTGGAATGTCTTTTGCTATTCCTTCAGCTAAAAATGAATCAAGAAATACTTCACCATATTCAGCAGTTAAACCTTTTAAATCTGACTGCTTTAAAGTCTCAGTCAAGGACTTGGTAATATTATTAATTCCTGACATAAAAATAATTTTTAATTTAACTGTCATTAATAACAGGAAAATGATTGCTATTGTAGAGTAAACGATAAGTAATGCTATTCCAAAGATAGATAGTTTTTTAGCTGGGTCAAAGAACGATTTATCAACCAAAAAAAGGAAGCATTTCTGGTGGCATAACTGATTTCATGTTTCTTATTCTCTGATTGTAAATAATTTTGAAAACTAATTATCACTGATATATTTGTTTTCGTTTGTTTATATGCCTAAAAGCACGCGCTGCTTCTCTTCCTAAACGAGTTATCAACAATAAAGGTTTCTGGTTCAATTGCTTTGTATAACGAAAAAATGACAGGAAAGATTCAAAACGATAGCACTCTCATTTAGAAAATCAGTTTTTTTTCCAATAATTCAAACGCTCTTAAGAATCGTAACGACTGCCAGCCAAAATCAAAAAAAATATATCATCAGCCTTAATGAATAATTTTATATTACATATAGGCTTTCTTCATCAGATACAAGGCTACAGCTTATACACAAACTTCGCATTCACATACCCAAAATTCTTGGATTCCACCACCATTACCTGCAGCCATTCCCCGTCCACGGCTATTGGCGGGCTAACTATTATATCACTTAAATTTGATTTTGACAGATGCGACAGAACCCTGCAAAAATATCTTCACGTTTTTCTTTTAAATATATAAGAAAAAAAGTACATTTCTTAAATACATAAACAGAATTATAATGCTTATTACAATAAACTTGCGTACTTAAAAAGTGTTTGAACGATTAAAGTTCATCCACTCGACAAAATCGTGGTACCACTGTTTAAAAAAACAACAAACGTACGAAATAAATAGGTTCCAAGCTTAAAGTTCGAATCCTGCTCTATCAGCATCTTTTCCCAGCAGCACCAGTCTTCCGATTATGCCGATAAAAACGCAGACTAAAAAAACAGACAGATAAACTGCAATATGTTTTTCGAAATACTTTATTTTTTATTACTCTTTTTTCTTTAAAGATTCCAATTGTATTGCCTGCGAAGCTCTGTTTTTCTTCTCATCAACCACTTTTGCATAGATTTCAGTAGTTTTTAGGTTGGTATGACCCAGCATTTTACTGACCGTATAAATGTCTGTCCCGCTTGATAGCTGCAATGTTGCAAATGTATGGCGGAAGCAGTGGAAGGTAATATTTTTTTTAATGCCTGCAGATTCAACCCATTTTTTCAGAGGGCGTGAAATCCACGATATGTCTGTCAAATCCTCAAAAACAAGCTGCCGGGGAAGCCTCGGTTCTCCGCAGAGCTGAAGAGCCTGCTCAGCAATAGGCATATATTCAACACTCTTTGTCTTTTTCTGCGTGAAGTGAAGTCTGGCAATACCCTCTTCCAAACTTATCTCTTTCCAGCGGAGCTTCTGAATGTCGGAATGTCTCAGTCCTGTAAGCGCTGAGAAAAGTGATGCTCTTTTAAGAACATCTTTTTCACATGCTGTTGATGCCAGTACATTCAATTCTTCAATGGTCAGATATTCACGTCTTGATTCCTGTTCCGGGATGCCTTTTATTTTTGAAGATAAGTCAACCGTTAAATATCCGTCGATAAAAGCCTGTTTCAAAGCCGCTTTAAATATGGAAAAATAAGCTCCCGCAGTATTGCTGGAAATAGTTCCTTTTCTATTTCCTTCTAGAGGAGCAGCTAATAAAAACAGTTTAAAATCATGTGCCATTCTGTAGTCAATCTTAGAAAATATAAGGCTGCCTCCTGAATAGCTTTTTAAAAATTCTTTGGTACGATTCCAATTGATCTGTACAGATTTTGAACTTCGAGCGTGTCTTTTAGCCGCCAAAGCTGCAATGTATTTAATAAAATCCTCCTTCCTTTTTTCTTTCTGTTCAACTAATACACTCTCAGCATCACTGTATAGATCTCTATTATCATATTCTTTCTGTCGAACTTTACGGATTCCGTCAGCATACAGCATTATTTCACGGTCGCTATCGCTTCTGCACATTATTATTCCGTTATCGTTGCGCTTTGGTTTGTAGGATTTTGTTCCCTCTGCGTCTGTTCGGGCGGTTCTTTTTTTGTCCCACTCCACTGTTGTCACGGATCTACTTATATATTCACGGATTCTTTGGGAAGTTTTCTTTCCAGAAACCTCAACAGGATAGCTTTCTATGTAAACATACCATTCATTTTTGTTTTCTGCTTTTCGAAGACGCACAGTCGCCTTGGTTTTCAGTAATTGTTTCATACAAAATCATTTCTGTTATACAAGTTATCAATTTCCATTTTTGGAGCATATACATACTTTCCGCTCTGTCTGATTGGTATTGAATATTTCCGGATATGGATGTAGACCAAACCTTCAGATATCTGAAATCTCTCAGCTATTTCGCTAATGGAATAGCAGTCCTCTTTTTCAAGTCTGTATAATTTTTTCTTCAGTGCACTTTTAGATTCCGGCAGTAAGTCTGTTGTAAATGGCAAACATCTAGGGCATGATTTTGCGGTCAATCACTACAAGGCGGGTTCCAAGATTAACTGAAGGAATTTTTCCCCGCAAAAAGACATTCTTTATTTTTCTTTTTTCATCGCCTATTTCCCTTTATTAAGGTACAATAAGTATACATAAGAGACACTTTGTCTCCACTTAAGTGCCGGTGCAAATGTGGTACAAATATATGATGAAAAACGATTAAAAAAGAGCAGAAACAATAAAAAAGAAAAAAGAAAAACCGCCGTAAACATTAAGTTTACAGCGGTTTAGCACTTATTATTAACCGATGTTAATCGATATTAATCAAATCTATTTGACCTCTTCGAATTCAACGTCTTCCACGTTATCTCCAGAAGACTGCTCTTGTTGTGGAGCAGCTTGCTGTCCTTCACCACCTTGAGCGTACATTGCTTCTGTAGCTGTTTTCCAAGCTGCATTTACATTGTCTAATCCTTTTTGGATTGCATCAAGATCTTGAGATTGGTGAGCCATTCTCAATTCAGTTAAAGCGTATTCGATAGCTGTTTTTTGATCGTCTGTCAATTTATCTCCTAACTCTTTCAATTGAGATTCAGTTTGGAAAATAGTACTGTCAGCTTCGTTCAATTTCTCAGCTCTTTCTTTTGCAATTCTGTCAGCATCAGCGTTAGCTTCAGCATCTTTTTTCATTTTTTCGATTTCTTCAGCTGTTAATCCAGAAGAAGCTTCGATACGGATATCGTGAGATTTTCCAGTTCCTTTATCAGTTGCAGAAACTTTGATGATACCATTAGCATCGATATCGAAAGTTACTTCGATTTGAGGAACTCCTCTTGGTGCTGGTGGAATACCATCTAAGTGGAAACGACCGATAGTTTTGTTATCAGCAGCCATTGCTCTTTCTCCTTGTAATACGTGGATTTCAACAGATGGTTGAGAATCAGCAGCAGTAGAGAATACTTGAGATTTTTTAGTTGGGATAGTTGTGTTAGACTCGATTAATTTAGTCAATACACCACCCATAGTTTCGATACCTAAAGAAAGAGGTGTTACGTCAAGTAACAATACATCTTTTACGTCTCCAGATAAAACTCCACCTTGAATAGCAGCTCCAATAGCCACAACCTCATCAGGGTTAACACCTTTAGAAGCTTTTTTACCGAAGAATTTTTCAACTTCGTCAGCGATTCTTGGCATACGAGTAGAACCTCCTACAAGGATTACTTCGTCGATATCAGATGTAGATAAACCTGCATCTTTTAATGCTTTAGCAACTGGCTCCATAGAACGTTTTACTAAAGAATCAGATAATTGCTCAAATTTAGCTCTAGATAATTTTTTCACTAAGTGTTTTGGTCCAGAAGCAGTAGCAGTTACGTAAGGTAAGTTGATTTCTGTTTCAGCAGAAGATGATAATTCAATCTTAGCTTTCTCAGCAGCTTCTTTTAAACGCTGTAATGACATTGGGTCTAAACGTAAATCAATTCCTTCTTCAGTTTTGAATTCGTCAGCTAACCAGTCAATAATAACTTGGTCAAAGTCATCACCACCTAAGTGAGTATCACCATTTGTAGATAATACTTCAAATACACCGTCTCCTAATTCAAGAACAGAGATATCAAAAGTACCTCCACCTAAATCGTAAACAGCAATTTTTTGATCGTTTCCTTTTTTATCTAATCCGTAAGCAAGTGCAGCAGCAGTTGGCTCGTTGATGATACGCATAACTTTAAGACCAGCGATTTCACCAGCTTCTTTTGTAGCCTGACGTTGCGCATCGTTAAAGTAAGCAGGAACTGTAATAACTGCTTCAGTTACTGTTTGACCTAAATAGTCTTCAGCAGTTTTTTTCATTTTTTGAAGTGTCATTGCAGACAATTCTTGAGCAGTGTATAAACGACCATCAATATCCACACGTGGCGTATTGTTGTCCCCTTTTACAACACTGTAAGGAACTCTTTTTGCCTCATCTTGAGTTTCAGCAAAAGTGTGTCCCATAAAACGTTTAATAGAAGCAATCGTTTTTGTAGGATTCGTTACTGCTTGTCTTTTTGCAGGATCACCTACTTTAATCTCTCCACCTTCAACAAAAGCGATGATAGATGGTGTAGTTCTTTTTCCTTCTGCGTTAGGGATAACAACTGCTTCGTTACCTTCCATTACAGAAACACAAGAGTTCGTCGTACCTAAGTCAATTCCGATTATTTTACCCATTTTTTATATATTTAATTTTTGATTTAATTTTATTAACTCAGGTGGCATAAGTCAATCTTTGTGCCAATATAAAAAACTAAATAAAATTGTCAGTTTTCATGTTGACTCATTAAAAATCATCTGCCAACATGGCATTTTTAGAACCTGACATTCTTGGCATATCGCTGTTTTACATGTCATTATTTACTAATTAACCCAATAATACTGTTTAATTTCTCTCAAAAAAAATTATATTTGAGATCCTTTTAAAATCCTTAAAATTGAAAAAATGAAATGGTTCCATTTAGTTTTATTCGTTCTGTTTCCTGGATTAGTTATAGCCCAGAACAAAAATAGTATTCAAATCTTAGGAAATATAAACGGAAAAATTCCTGAAATAATAGAATATACTTTGCCAATTGGCGGCATTGATTATTTCGGTTTTACAGATTCTGTCCAGCCGGATTCTTCAGGCAATTTTCAAATCAATCTCAAACTAAATCAAACCTGTTTTATTGATTTATCTTACAAATACAAATCATATGGAACTTTAATAATTGAGCCCGGCATGACTTATAAAGTTCATATTAACACTGAAGATGCTAAAAATCCATTTACTGTTGAATCTAAAAATGCAAAAGGACAGCAATTATACAATCAAATTCTGAACAGAAATATGATTGTAGGCGGACATTTTGAACTCGAATCCAGAAAATACAGCAAAGACAGCATTCCATCTGTAATCAAACAAAAACTGGAAGAAAGCAACATAAATGAACTACAAGGCTTTAAAGATCTTTTGAAAGAAAAAGTCATTTCTAAAGATTTTTACCGTCTCGTCGAAACAGACAGAGATTATTTCTATAAAGGAGCACAGGGAAGTTTCGCTTTTATTAACTATTTAAATGAATCCCGAAACAAGAATACTTTAAATAAAAGTCAGTACACAGAACTTTGGGCCACAATTTTCAAATCAAATCCAGTAAGCAATCCAGAGCTTTTAAAATCTCCGTGGTTTTATTTTTATGCTGAAAATTATTTACGTTATAATGAATTAATTTTAGAGAACATAGATACTGTAATTCTTACTGAATTTCATAAAAAAGGACTTATTCATACGCATAATATTGATAATGCAAAAAAATATTTATCTGGAAAGCAGTTGGAATATTATTTTGCTGCTTATATTTATTACGAAGCAATCAATAATAATTACGAACAAGAACTTATAAAACTTTTTGAACAATTTAAAAAAGAATATCCTTCAAGTTCTTATATCCATTTTCTAGAACCTGTAATTATTCCTATTCTTTCTTTTCACAAGAAAAAAGAGGAACCTTTAAATGAAAAAGTAAAATTTGTAGAAAATACTGATGTCCTAAACTCCGTAAAAGATCTCGTAAAGAATCTGAACGGAAAACCATTTTATATCGACGTTTGGGCAACTTGGTGCGGTCCGTGTAAAGCTGAATTTAAAGATAATCCAAAATTGTACGACTTGCTGAAATCGAAAAATATTACCATGGTTTACATTTCGATAGACAAAGAAAACAAGGATAAACAATGGCGCGACATGACTCATTTTTACAACTTAGAAGGATATCATATTAGAGCAAATGAAAAATTAGATGGTGATTTACGAAATATATTTGGCAGTGAATCTTTTGCTATTCCGTGGCATTTTCTAGTGGATGAAAATGGGGCTATTTTAAACAAAAAACTAAGCGGTGGATCACAGATTCAAAATTTAGAAAAACAGCTGACTGAAAACAAATAGACATTTGCACTTAGAAATCTTACAAGAAATAATTTATATTTGAAAAATACTAAAAGTCCAAATCAATGAAAAACAGAATCCTATATACACTGTCTTTTTTACTTGTTTTCACCATACAATCTTGCAAAAAAGACAACAAAACCACTTCAGATAATGTTGCAGTTATCGACAGCCTTCCAGCCAAAAAAGAATTTGAAGAAAATGGCGAAGAGTACGAAGAAAATGATCCTGAAGAAGCAGATATTACCTATTCCAAAACAGGAAAAAAAGCATCTGATTTCCTTCCAAAACTTGATATTTACGAAATTCAGTATGAAACTCATGGCGATTTAAACAATGATGATCTAAAAGATATTGCAATTGTTTTAAAACACAAAGATGTCAAGACTGCCAAAAGACCTATGCTGATTCTTTTACAGAACTCAGATAAAACATATCGTTTAGATAAAGTTTCTGACGTTACCATGCCAGTAGAATATAATGATCATGATTATAAATTATATGATACCGAAGAAATCAAGATTGAAAAAGGTGAACTACATATCAATCTATATGGCGATGGAGCGAGCGGTACTTTTTTAAGTGCATTTAAATATTTGGAAAGCGGACTTGTCCTTACTCACATGGAGACATACTTTAGAGGTGCTGGCCAAGTTTCCAGCCATATTTATGATTTTGAAAAAGAAGAATCAATAACAAGTGAAACCAATACCATGACAGAAGATGAACCTACAACATCTAAAACAACAAAAATAAAAAAGAAACCTCTTTTTTTTGAAGAAACTTCTATTACCGATTTAAATTAACAGGTTCTTTTATTATATTTTCTCAATAAAACAAGGATTTAAAGTATATCAATACTCAAAAATCAAAATAAATAAAGCGATTGATTTTTTTAAAACTTAATACGTTTATATTCGCTAAAAAACATTTTATATAATCTTTTCGTAAAATTGAAAAAATTAATTTTCTGCCAGTCAGTTTTTTTTCAAGTCAAATTTTGCAAAAAGGAAAAAATATAAGGATAAATGAAAAAAAAAATAATAAAGACCTTAAAAACATTTCTGCCTTACGGTTTTATTGTTTTGAAAAGAAAATATACTACTAACAAAAAAAAAGAGTTTGTATTTGATGCCATTTTTAGCATTGGAGATGCTTGTCGTCCCGCACATTACTTAAAAAATCACGACTTAAGATTATGTGCGAATCCTTTAGATTGGATGATGCATTATTCTTTAGAAACTGTTATTCATTTGTATCAATCAAAATTTACTGATTTTTTTACTGAATTTTCAGAACATCAACAAAACTCAAATTGGTATCTTGATGTTAAGAACAACATTACTTCTATTCATTACAAAAATATTGGAGATGACAATAATTCCTTCAATAACATAATGAAAAAAAGATTTGAAAAAGTAAATCAAAAATTATTAAAGGCTAATCAAATTTGTTTTATCTCTCGACGAGATGAAAGTCATGATGACTTTTTTGATTTTTTAAAAAAAATGGGGAATATCTACTCAGGAAAAATTACACATATTAATATAAGACATAATCAAGAAATAGATGGAATCACTACGCCTATTAAATGCACTAAGAAAAAAATATCAGAGAAACTTGAACTAATTGAATATGAATTCAATGATATACATATCAATGGTATAGATGAAAATAGAAATCCAGATTTCTGGCTTGGAAATACTCATTTATGGGATGAAATCATTACAAAAATTGATATTCGTAGAAGTTTTATTTCTTATCTAAAAGGCAATAATCAATAACAAATTAAAACATTACAAATAGCAGTTTAAAAGGAGAATTACTTTTCGTTCTACTCAATTATAATCTAAAAAAAACATAGCTTTTAGAATGGAAAACTACAGCATCATTATATTTATACTCGCCATAGTTATCGGATTATCTGCCTTTGCTGATAAAGCCAAATTACCTTACCCTATTCTACTAGTAATTGTAGGAGTTGGAATTGGTTTTATTCCAACAATGAATGAAATAGAGATTAATCCCGAGATTATTTTTTTATTGTTCCTTCCTCCACTTCTGTATGATGCTTCGTTTAATATTTCGCCAAAAGATTTCAAAACAAACATCAGCACCATTAGTACTTTAGCGATAACTTTGGTTTTTCTTACCACCTTTTGGATCGCTGTTGTTGCCCATTATTTGATTCCTAATATAACTTGGCCTCTCGCTTTTGTATTGGGAGCAATTCTTTCTGCAACCGACGCTGTTGCCGCTATAAGCATCACAAAAGGACTTGATATTTCACATAAAACCATAACCATTTTAGAAGGCGAAAGTTTGATAAACGATGCATCAGCATTAGTTGCTTATCGCTTTGCAGTTGCCGCCGTAATGGGATCTGCTTTTATAATCTGGCAGGCAACATTGCAATTTATAATATTATTAGGAGGCGGGTTTCTAGTCGGTTTTGTAATGTCCAAAATTTTGTCCGTTATTTTGAAAAAAGTGCATAAAAATTCAAATGTCACTATTAGTTTTATGCTTTTAATGCCTTTTGTAACCTATTTAATTGCAGAACATCTGCATGTTTCTGGAGTAATCGCTGTTGTAATTTCAGGATTAGCCATTGCCCGTTTTAGTAAAAAGATATTCCCTGAGAGCTTAAAAAATAGCTCGCGAAACCTTTGGGACATTATTATCTTTTTGCTAAACGGATTAATTTTTATCTTAATTGGGCTTAATTTTAGATACGTATTAAAAGATATTGATGACAATATGATACTGCCTTACATTGGTTACGCATTTATCATTACCATTGTTGCATTACTAATTAGGTTTATCAGAATATTTCTTCAAAAAATCAACCTTCAGAAAGGCTTCAAAAAAATTCGTAAAGGAAAAAGAAAAATCAGCGAAGATGCTCTTCTGGATTTCAAAAACAGCATCATTTTAGGCTGGTCGGGAATGCGGGGCATAGTATCTCTTGCCATCGCCATTGGGCTTCCTAGATTTCTAGAAAATGGAACTCCGTTTCCGGAAAGAAATGCCATTATCTTTATTTCTGTAGCCGTTGTACTTTTTACCCTTATCGGACAAGGACTTACCCTTCCTTGGATTGTCAAAAAATTAAACTCTAAACCAGAACAAATACAATCTTAAACTAACCAAAAACAAAACCATGGAAGAAGAACTAAAAAGTAAATTTGATGAATTTGATAAACCAGTTGTAATAAGACGTAAATTATTGCCTTGGTGGATAAAAGTATTCTGCTGGATTTTTATGATCATGGGCGTTTGCGCTGTAGGTTCGCTCATTACAAATCTTTTTGTCCCAAGCGTAAATTTATCTCTTTACGGATTTTCAGCCGACAGAGCTTATTCTGGAACAGGGCTCTTTATTATTTCCGTTATGCTTTTAAAAGCATTTGCCGCCTACTCTCTTTGGTTCGAAAAACCTAATGCTATTATGATTGCCAAAATAGATGCTGTTGTCGGAATTGCAATTTGTATTGCTTCACTTTTTATACTTCCTTTTAGTGTAGGAAATGGGCATTTTTCTTTAAGACTGGAAATTTTATTATTAATTCCATACTATTTAAAAGTCAACAAAATAGAGTACGAATGGGATAATCTGGAAACAATCTAAAATTTGAAAATCAACTCTTTAATTCTTTATCAAAAATAGAACTACCTTTACCAAACCTTTGACAATCAAATTAAAAATTTTTAAAAATGGCTTCAGAGATTCTTTTCACCACACCAGATTCAGAAATTGTTACTACGAGAGTTTTAAATTTTCCACAGGAACTTGTTTTTAAGGCTTGGAGTACTCCAGAACATTTGAAAAATTGGTGGGGACCAAAAGGTTTTACTAATACTTTTCATGAATTTAATTTTTGCGAAGGCGGAAAATGGACTTTTACCATGCATGGTCCAGAAAAAGGAAATTATGAAAATGATGTTGAATTCATCAAAATAGAAAAACCGAATCTTATTGCTTGGAAACGTCACTCAAAACCACTTTTTCAAATCCTGACGACCTTTGAAGCTATTTCTGAAAATGAGACAAAATTGGTTTTTAAAATGCTTTTTGAAACAGAAGAAGAATGCCAAAAGTTAAAACCTTATGTTGTGGATAAGAATGAAGAGAATTTTGATAAACTAGAGATTGAATTATCAAAAATGACACCTTAACAAAACTCGTTTTTTATTCGTAATTTCGGTTTCAAATTAAAATTACAATTACAAAATGGCTTCATTTACAAAAGAAATATCTTTTCGATGGTCAGATCTTGACCCAAATTTTCACGTTCGTCACAGTGCTTATTACGATTTTGGTGCACAGCATCGTATCGAAATCCTTGAAGAACTGGGACTTACTCTAAAAGTAATGCAGACGCAAGGTTTTGGGCCTGTTTTATTTAGAGAAGAATGTGTTTTCAGGAAAGAATTAAAACTTTCGGATAAGATCTTCATCCATACCAAAACATCAAAAATGAAAGCCGATGCTTCGCGCTGGTCAATCATTCACGAGTTTAGAAGAGAAGATGATACCCTTTGTGCCACTATTACGGTTGACGGAGCCTGGATGGACACTAAACTGCGTAAACTGGCTTCTCCAACTCCTGAAATCGCTATTCAGGCTTTAAGTATTTTTCCGAAAAGCGATGATTTCGTAGGACTCTAAAAAACAAAGAATTTTATCTTAACTTTATAAAATCCAAAAAGCAATATTTGATCAGTTGTTTTTTGGATTTTTTTTCTTAAAATCAGAAAATATGACTGACTATATAAAAGACTTTAGAATCGGTATTATCATTGCCATAATTGCAATTACCACTATTATTCTTGGTGCAGTTACAGACAGAGCACTCCGTTATCTTTTATACAGAAAACAATTCGATAAAGATTATGATGCGACTTGTTTTAAATTCTTAAAACATTTAGTCATAACGATAATTTATATTCTTGGATTTGCTTTTGCGCTAATTCAGATTCCTGAATTTAAAATCATCGGACATTCGTTTTTAGCGGGTGCCGGCGTTATTTCTCTTGTTGCCGGTCTGGCTTCCCAGCAAGCGTTGAGTAACATTGTAAGCGGTATTTTTTTAGTGATTTTCAAACCTTTTAAAATCAATGATAAAATTACTATCAATAATTTTGTTGGAACCGTCGAAGATATAAATCTGCGACAGGTTGTTTTGAAAGATGCCGAAAACAACCGAATTATAATCCCGAATTCTGTAATCAGTGCACAGATTATTGTCAATACCAATATGCATGATACCAAATGCTGTAAAATAATCGAAATCGGGATTGGTTACGATTCTGACATGGAAAAAGCATTGGAGATAATGAAAGATGAAATAGCCAAACATCCCCTTTTTATTGATACCCGAACTGCTGAAGCCAAAAAAGAAAAAACTCCTTTGGTAGTTGCACGCGTAGTGGCTTTAGCCGATTCGAGCGTCAATCTAAAAGCTTGGGCTTGGGCAAAAAATTCTACAGACGGTTTTGTAATGTATTGTGATTTACTGCAAAGCATCAAAAAAAGATTTGACGAAAATAATATTGATATTCCATACCCACAGCGCGTTGTAACTTTAAAAAATAGCGATTTCAAAATCCCTGATCAAAAATAAAATAAATGAAATCTTCAGAAATAATTCCGATTCAGACTTTACATCTCTTCCCTATTCTGGACACTTTATTAATCGATCTTTTAAAATCATTAACAGAAGAAGAATGGAATGCCCAAACTGTAGCAAAAAAATGGAAGGTTAAAGATATTGCATCCCATTTATTAGACGGAAATTTAAGAGGATTATCTATTTCCAGAGATCATTATTTTGGAGAAAATCCAGAAAATATTAATTCTTATCAAGACTTAGTCGATTTCTTAAACCAGCTGAATATGACTTGGACGAATGCTACAAAAAGACTGAGTCCTAATGTACTGATTGATTTACTGGAGAGCACAGGAAAAGAATATTCGGATCATTTACAAACATTAAACTCATTTGAAAATGCAATATTTTCAGTGGCTTGGGCCGGACAGGAAACTTCGTTAAACTGGTTTCATATTGCAAGAGAATATACCGAAAAGTTCCTCCATCAACAACAGATTAGAGATGCTGTAGGAAAACCCGCTTTGATGACCAAAGAATTGTTTAATCCGTTTATAGAGACTTTTGTTCAGGCTTTACCGCATACCTATAGAAACACACAAGCTCCAAATGGTACAATTGTGTGTCTAATTGCAACAACAGAAATTGGCGGACAATGGAACATCATTAAAAAAGAAAATAATTGGGAATTTATTGATTCTATAGAAAACAGTCCTACTTCAACTGTCAAAATTAATCCACAAGATGCATGGCTTTTATTTTCGAAAGGAATGTCGCCAATTGAAGCACTGGAAAAAGTGGAAATTATCGGTGACAAAGATCTTGGTTGCATTGCCCTTAACATAGTTGCTGTAATGGCTTAATTGTTAACTCAATCACTTTTTTGTAATAACTTTAAGAGTGTATTTTTTGGTTTTAAAAATGCATAGCGGTAATTTTATGTTCCTTAATAAAAAACCGTTTTTAAATGAAAAACTTAAAACTCCTCATACTTTTATTGCCTGTTTTTTGTTTGGCACAAGAGCAGAAAATCAAACAATTAGATATTAATCTAACGAATTACGAATATCCTTTTCCTGTTCATTTTTTAGAATTAAGCAATCAGCGTCAGGCACTTAAGATGGCTTATATGGATATCAAACCTGATAATTACAATAACAAAAACATTGTACTGCTTCATGGAAAAAACTTCAACGGCGCTTATTGGGAAACTACTATAAAAACATTGACAAAAGAAGGATTTCGTGTCATTGTTCCGGATCAGATTGGTTTTGGAAAATCAACAAAACCAGATCATTTTCAATATACTTTTCAGCAATTAGCTCAAAACATCAAAAAACTTTTAGACCATTTAGGAATTCAAAAAACCACCATTTTAGGCCATTCTATGGGCGGAATGCTGGCAACTCGTTTTGCTTTATTATATCCTGAAACGACAGAAAAATTAGTTTTAGAAAACCCAATTGGTTTAGAAGACTGGAAATTAATTGTGCCTTATAAACCTGTTGACTGGTGGTACGAATCGGAACTGAAACAAAATTATGAGGGTATTAAAAAGTATCAAATGGCGAATTATTACGATGGTAAATGGAATGCCGATTATCAAAAATGGGCAGAACTCGGCGCGGGTTGGACAACTGCTCCCGATTATAATAAAGTTGCTTGGAATTCCGCCCTTCTTTACGACATGATTTTTACTCAGCCTGTTTTATATGAATTTAAAAACATTAAAAGTCCAACACTTTTAATAATTGGAACTAGAGATAAAACCGCTTTAGGAAAACCTTTAGTTGCTGCCGAAGTTCAAAAAACAATGGGAAATTATGCCGAATTAGGTAAAAAAACGCAAAAAGCAATTCCGAATTCAAAACTGGTAGAAATTCCGAACACCGGACATTTACCACATATTGAATCTTTTGATTCATTTATAAAAGCATTAATCGTATTTTTGAAATAATTTCATTAGCCACGAATTCACAAATTATTTTAATAAAATTCGTGGCTAAAAAAACCTAACCTAAAAAACTATATAAATATGTTTACAATAGACCAAATAAAAGAAGCTCACTCAAAAGTAAAATCCGGTGCAGATTTTCCAAATTACATTCAGGATTTAATTATTTTAGGTGTAAAAGGATATGATACTTACGTTCATGATGGAAGCGTTGTTTATTACGGCTTAAATAATTATACCGCTGAGGCCGAAGAAAAATATCCTGAAATTAAAGTAGCCGATTTTCCAAACAAAGAACTTTTTATAGAACTTTTAGTAAAACATCAGCATGGCGAAACCGATTATATGACTTTTTGTAATCATTGTGCTCAATGCGGAATTGCAAAATGGCGTGTAGATATCGTCGAAATGACCTGCACTTATTTTGACAAAGCTGAAAATGAAATTTTGATCGAAAAAATTCCAAGCTAATTTTTGATTTTATTTCATGATTATTTCTAACCAAAACCTCCAAACCACTTTTAGAAGAAGTATTTACATCTTTGCATTAGCAATTTCTTTCCTTGGATTTTCTCAAAACAAAAAAGAAAAACCAAAATTTAAAGTCATTGCTTTTTATACCGCTAAAAATGATCAGGCGCATATCAGCTTTGTTCATGAAGCCAATAAATATTTTCCGAAATTAGCTCAAGAAAATCATTTTCAATACGATTCAACCAGCAATTGGGATAATCTAAACGCAAAATTTTTAGCACAATATAAGGTTGTTTTGTTTCTGGACACACGACCTGAAAAGAAAGAACAACGAGAAGCTTTTCAAAAATATATGGAAAATGGCGGTGGTTTTATCGGATTTCATTTTGCTGCTTTCGCTTTGAATAATTCGAGTTATAATCAGGATTGGAATTGGTATCATAATATTTTTTTAGGTTCCGACGAATATGGTAGTAATACCTGGAGACCTACTTCGGCGGTTTTACGCGTAGAAAATCAGCATCCTGTTACTAAAAATCTTCCTAAGACTTTTAGTTCAGCTCCAAACGAATGGTATCGCTGGTCTAACGACTTAACTAAAAATCCTGACATTGAAATTTTACTAGCTATAGACCAATCTAGTTTTCCGTTAGGAACTGGGCCAAAAGCACATGAAATTTGGCACAGCGGTTATTATCCTGTTGTATGGACGAATAAAAAATACAAAATGCTGTACGTAAACATGGGACATAACGACATTGATTATGAAGGCGGAACTAACAAAACATTATCGTACACGTTTGAAAATAAAACACAAAGCCAAATGATTTTGAACGCATTGCTTTGGCTTGGTAATTCAAAAAAACAGGTTCAGTGAAGACTCTTCAAATAGTCTTTATTTACTATAATTCCTTAATAAATACTATTATAAATACCGTCACTAAGATTTAAATTGAATGAAAAATAAAATTGCCCTAATTCTTTTTACATTACTAATAATCTCTTGCAACTCAAAACAGCAGGAGAATAAAATAAATAAAGAAGACAATCAACAAAAAGAAACATCACCACAAATAATTAATAAAAAAAAGGAATCTGAAAGCGTAAATTATCAAGTTTCTACGTTTGATAATCCTCAAGACAACGATCGTATACAAAGAGAAAAAGAAAGCTTAAAACAACTTTCTGAAAAAAAGATTTTTTTTAATATTCATAATAAATTGATTGAAGAAATAGACGCAGAACAACAATCTTATTTCAAGAAGAATCACAATTATGAATTACTCTCTATTGCAAAAGGAAGCTTGTTTCAAGAAAACAGCAATGACGTTGCATTTATAGTTTATGACAAAAAGAATGAAAAAATTTCAATTCTGCTCTACAATGAAAAATCTTCAACGTATGCTGAATTGTATAAGGATATAAAAGTCATAAATGGTCTAAAAGATGCCAATTGTAATTTCTACTCTTTTGGAACATTAGATTATCAATTTGCAAATGAATTTTTGATTAGCAATGAAGATTATCTTGAAAAAAGCATAGAGTCTTATTTAGAATCTTCATATCTTAAAATTACAGATATATCAAAAGATGAAAATTTTATATTAAAAGATGGATGTTTCGCCAAAAATGTGTCAAAAACAAACCTAGCGAATACGCTTTGTTTTGCTACCAGTGCCGTTTACAATAATTGGGAATGTTTACGATACGACAAAAAAAGCAATACTTTTTTAATTTTTTATGGTCAGGCTTTCGCCGATTAACAATTTAAAAAACAATAAAAATGTCTACTACTCTTTCTCCAATAATTTCCGCTGAAGAATTAAGCCAGCTCACTCTTTCTGAAATTATTTTAATTGATGCCAGAGCGGGTTCAAATGCTTTTGAAGTTTATCTAAAAGAGCATTTAAAAGGCGCTCGTTTTGTAGATCTAAATCTGGATTTGGCTTCTATTCCGGAAAATCCAGCAAATGGAGGCAGACATCCATTGCCAACTATAGAACAATTTACAGAAACACTTTCAAAATTAGGAATTTCGCCATCAGATCATATTATTGTTTACGATGATAAAAATGGTTCTAATTTCGCTGCAAGATTCTGGTGGATGATGCGTGCCGCTGGACACGAAAAAATTCAGGTTTTAAATGGTGGTTACCAAGCAGCATTACAAAATGACTTTCCAACAAATTCTGGAACTGAAACATATCAGAAAACAACATACCCAATTAAAGAATGGAAGTTACCATTAGCCAGTATAGAAGAAGTCGAAAAAGCTCGTAAAAACGATCAAAATCTTGTCATTGATGTTCGGGATAAAAACAGATTCGACGGACTTACAGAACCATTGGATTTAATTGCAGGACATATTCCCGGAGCAGTTAATATTCCGCTAACTGAAAATTTAGATGAAAGCGGATTCTTTAAGTCTTCTCAAGAATTAGCTCAAAAATACAAATCTGTAATTGGAGATAAAAAAGACGAAAACATAATTGTACATTGCGGATCAGGAGTTACAGCCTGTCACACCTTATTAGCGATGGATTACGCTGGACTTCCAATTCCGAAATTATATGTGGGATCATGGAGCGAATGGTCTAGAAACGAGCGTGAAATGGCACTAAAAGAGAATAAATAATACTTTATAAAATTACAATGCAACACTGGGATATACTTTTATCTAATCAGGTAAATAAAAAAAAGCTAATAGACAACATATTAAACGGAGAAGCAACTGGAGAATTAGCCATTTTTAACACTCAAAAAGGAATACTGTTTTCTGATATTGCCATCGAAAAATTCATCGAAAAAGAATTTCAATACGACAGCGTTGAAGCTTCAACTACTTCAAACAGACAGCTAAGAACGTTTTCTTCAGGCGAACGCAAAAAAGAGTTTTTGAAATACTGCATCAATCAAAAACCAGATTTCATTATTTTCGATAATCCTTTTGATCATTTAGATCAGGCTTCAAGAGTCATACTAGCCGATTCTTTAAAAGATCTAACCAATGATATTGCCATTATCCAGCTTTTAAACCGTACAGTTGATGTATTGGAATTTGTTCCCAACAAAGCGCAGATCAAAGACAACACATTCGAACTGCATCCGTTTGTAAAAAGTGAAAATCATTTCAAAACATTAAACACAACGGCAATTCCAAAAGCAACTGAAATCCATACTTTTCCTGACGATGAATTAATCAGACTAGAAAATGTTTCGGTAAGTTATGAAGAAAGAAAGATTCTCGACAACATTTCCTGGACGATCAAACAAGGCGAATTCTGGCAGTTAATTGGGCCTAACGGTTCCGGAAAAAGTACTATTTTATCCTTAATCACAGGAGATAATCCAAAAGGTTTTGGGCAGGATTTATTTTTGTTCGGAAGAAAAAAAGGAACTGGAGAAAGCGTTTGGGACATCAAAAAACAAATCGGAATTTATACCACTGCAATGATGGATTTGTTTCAAAAAGGACATACGTTGGAACAAATGATTCTTTCAGGTTTCTTTGACCAAATCGGACTTTATACAGAACCTACAACACACCAAAAAAATATCGTAACGCAATGGCTGGAAGTAATCGAAATGACACATTTACGTAAAAAACGTTTCATTGATCTTTCTATCGGTCAGCAAAGAGTTGGATTAATTGTTCGTGCCGTTTTAAAACACCCGCCTTTATTAATCTTAGACGAACCTGTAGAAGGTTTAGATGATGAAAACGTAGATTTAGTAATTCAGTTAATCAATACCATTAAACAAGAAACAAACGTATCTATTTTGTACGTTTCACATAGAATCGAACAAGGCCTCGCTCCTACTTCAGTATTTGAACTTCTACCAGCTGAAACAGGTTCGACTGGACAACTAAAATAATATTTACATAAATTAAAATGAGAAACCAGATTTCTATAGTGTTTCTTTTACAGCTGTTATTGTTTTCCTGCTCAGGTACAATTTCAACAGTAAAAAAAGAATATACTCTTAATACATCTTCAAAATTAAAGTCAGATTGGAGAATCAATTCAAAAGAATGGATTTTAAAAAATGACACCATTATCGGAACTGGATCTCCTTCAGAATGGGGTGTTTTAGAATCAAAAAAGAAACTGCCAAAAAACTATGAAATAGAATTTAAAGCCAATATGACCAAGGAATCTTTATTCGAAGTCATGTTGAATTTAGAAAAAGGAAATTACATCAGGACCTATCTTTATCAAATAGATCAAAATATCGTAATTGGAAAAGGTGTTTATGACATAAACAGTAACGAATATGGTAAAAGAGGTGGAAAAAGCCTTTTCAGCAAACCTATTGAACTGCAAAACAACAAATGGTATTCTGTAAAAATTAAAGTTCAAAACAACCAATTATTATTTTCAATAGACAATAAAACTTCCTTAGAATGTTCTTTAGAAAATAAAAACCTAAGCCAAACAGGAAAATTAGGTTTTATAACCAACGGAGAAGTAAAAATAATAGACCTAAAAATTAAAACTATTTAAATAAAATAGAACAACTATAATTAAAACACAAATTCCACTAATTTACACGAAATTAATCTGTGCAAATTAGTGGAATTTGTGTTTAAGAAATTATCCAATTTTAATTTTCTTCATCCGTATTATGCGACTTCACATAGTTACGCCATTTTTCGATACATTCTTTAAAATCGTCTGGCAACTCCGTATCAAAACGCATTAATTCTCCCGTATTCGGATGAACAAATCCAAGCGTTTTTGCATGCAGCGCCTGACGAGGCAAAGCTTTAAAACAATTTTCTATAAACTGTTTGTATTTCGTAAACGTAGTTCCTTTCAAAATTAAATGACCACCGTAACGTTCATCATTAAACAACGGATGTCCAATATGCTTCATGTGCGCGCGAATCTGGTGGGTTCTTCCAGTTTCCAGTTTACAAGAAATCAAAGTCACATAACCAAAACGTTCCAAAACTTTATAATGTGTAATCGCTGGTTTTCCTATTTCAGGATCATCAAAAACCGCCATTTGCATACGGTCTTTTAAATGTCTGGCAAGGTTTCCTTCAATAGTACCGCTTTCTTCAGTAACATTCCCCCAAACCAAAGCGATATATTCACGCTCAGTAGTTTTAGCTTCAAACTGTTTTGCCAAATGCGTCATCGCAGCTTCTGTTTTGGCAACCACCAAAAGCCCGGAAGTATCCTTATCAATTCGGTGCACCAAACCAGGACGTTCACTGCTGTTCATTGGCAGATTATCAAAATGATGCGCCAAAGCATTTACCAAAGTTCCGGTATAATTTCCGTGACCTGGATGTACAACCATTCCCGGCTCTTTATTAATCAATAAAAGAGCATCATCTTCATACACAATATTCAGCGGAATATCCTCAGGAAGAATATGATTTTCAAACGGCGGATGCGACAGCATAACCGTAATCACATCAAGAGGTTTTACTTTGTAATTTGATTTTACCGGAATATCATTTACAAAGATATTTCCATTAGTTGCCGCGTTTTGAATCTTATTTCGTGTGGCATTCGGAATCAAATACATTAAATATTTGTCAATACGTAAAAACGCCTGACCTTTTGGGACTTCAAATCTGTAATGCTCAAATAATTCGTCTTCCAGATCTAAATTTTCTTCAATATTATTGTTCATCTTGTGGGGTTTCTACAGGCACTGCAGTACTGTCTGCCTGGCTATCATCTACATAACTTGCTTTTCCGTCACCTAAAACCAAATCGATTTTAGACGCTTTCAAAACACGGTCTCCTACTTTTAAGTTTCTTCCTTTTAAACGCATTTCCAAAACCATATCTTTTCCAAGATTCGGAATATACGTAATCGTTCCTGGCTCAAGTCCTAACGCTTTCAACGTTGGTACTGCCTCACGATATGTTTTTTCAATTAAATCAGGAATTTTAACAGATGAGAATCCAGATGCATTGATTTTAATATAAATTTTTCTGCCCACTTTAACCTTTGTTCCTGGAAGCGGATCCTGTTCTACAACACTATATTTTGGGTATTCACTTCTGTAATCAACACTATCCAATAGAACGTAATCTAAATCCAATTCGTCCAATTTATTTTCAACTTGCTCCTCAGTTAATTTAGACAAATTCGGAACCTCGATTTCGTGTCCGTGATCGGTCGTAAAAGTCAACCAATGCATAAATAAATAACCAATTACCGCGATAATAGCTGCGGCTGCAAGCAATTGCAAGAAAAAAACTCGGCTTGTTAAATACTTTCGTAAACTCATAAATTTATTTTTAATAGCGACAAAGATAAAGTATTTCGTTTCAAAAAAAATGATAATTTTGTTTAAAACAAAGAACTTTGGGATTTGGATTTTTTAAAATTCCTGATTTCAATTTTTTGGAGCTGTTTCCTGCTATCCGCTGTATCTTTTGCGCCGAACCCCGGCACAAAAGGATGTCGCTTCTATCAGGGCTAGAACTCTTGGTTTCATAAGAACGTTATTTATTAAAAAATCATATACTCAATAAAAAAGATTCAACAATCAGTTTTCACAATCGTAACAAAACTTGAAACCTGAAACCTGAAACTTGAAACAAATTAAAACCTGAAACAAAAACATGAAAAACATTGCCATCATCATGGGCGGCTATTCCAGCGAATACAAAATATCTTTAATAAGCGGGAATGTCGTGTATCAATATCTTGACAAAACAAAATACAACGGATTCCGAATTCATATTTTCAAAGAAAAATGGGTTTATGTAGACGATAAAGATGCCGAATTCCCAATCGATAAAAATGATTTTTCTGTAACGGTAAATGGCGATAAAATCACTTTTGACTGTGTTTTCAACGCCATTCATGGAACTCCAGGTGAAGACGGATTAATGCAGGCTTATTTTGAATTAATCGGAATGCCGCAATCTTCTTGCGATTATTACCAATCGGCTCTAACATTCAATAAAAGAGATTTATTATCGGTTTTAAAACCATACGGAATCAAAACTGCAGTTTCTTATTATTTGAACAAAGGAGACGAAATCAATACAACTGAAATCGTTAAAAAAGTAGGATTGCCTTGTTTCGTAAAACCAAACAAAGCAGGTTCAAGTTTCGGAATTTCAAAAGTAAAAACTGAGGCTGAACTTCCAATTGCTATTGAAGTAGCTTACAAAGAAGACAACGAAATCATCATCGAAAGTTTCCTTGACGGAACTGAGGTTTCTGTCGGCGTAATTAACTACAAAGGCGAAATCAAAGTTTTACCAATTACCGAAATTGTATCAGACAATGATTTCTTTGATTACGAAGCCAAGTACGAAGGAAAATCACAAGAAATCACGCCAGCAAGAATCTCTGACGAATTAACTAAAAAAGTAAGTGATACAGCAAAACGCGCTTACGAAGTTTTAAAAATGAAAGGTTTCTCCAGAAGTGAATTCATCATAGTAAACGACGAACCTCACATGCTTGAAATGAATACTATTCCAGGTTTAACAACAGAAAGTTTGATTCCGCAACAAGCAAAAGCAGCAGGAATTTCTCTGGAAGATTTGTTTACAAATGCAATTGAGTTAGCTTTAGCTTAAAAGATACTAAGGTTCTGAGATTCTAAGATATTAAGATTTCAGAACCTTATTTTTTTATAGAAAAATTTAAATTTTGCCTCTCTGAACCTTAAATAAAATATGCTCTTTCTAGTTGGAACTCGAGATTCAAATGTAAAAAACGGGATAATTTCAAATGAAAAATGTCCTGAATGTAGCAATTTCAATACGCTACATTTTAGTATATACAAAAGGTATACTCATATTACAACGATTCCTCTTTTTCCTGTTGGAAAATATGTAAATATACAATGTGATAAATGCCAAAGTTTATTTGATTATGATGATTTATCTTCAGGCGCACAAGAAAAATTACGAAATGAAAAATTAGAAAGTGCAGTCTGGATGTTTTCTGGAAGTATTATAATATTTTTAGCTATTGTTTACAGCATAAACGTTTATATTAAGAACAATAATGAAACCGCTGTTTTAATAAAAAAACCAGAAGTTGGAGATGTCTATAATTTAAAATTCTCAAACGGTTATTATTCAACTATGAAAATAGACAAAATAACAACCGACAGTATTTTTACAACACATAATGATTTTGATGCTTATCTGCCTTATGAAGTAGATGATTTGGATAAAAATGAAAACTACTCTGATCGAAAAGTTTCTTATTCAAAAAAAGCAATCATCCAGCTTTATGAAAATAATGAAATACTAAAAATCAGGCGAGCAAAATATCCATTAGAAATACAAAAACCGGAATACAAAATTCCAGTCACAAAATAAAAACTCAGTATCTCAGAACCTTAGCAACTTAGCACCTCAAAAAAAATGAACCAAATATTCGAATGGGATAGATTATTTTTTAACAGCTTACCAGAAAGTTTTCTTCTGGAAGTGATTTTTCGTTCGACTGTTATGTTTACGATTTTGTTACTGACATTAAAACTGGCAGGAAAACGAGGTGTAAAACAATTATCCATTTTTGAAACTGTAATTATCATTGCATTAGGTTCTGCAGCAGGCGATCCGATGTTTTATGAAGATGTTGGAATTCTTCCAGCAGCCATTGTTTTTACTACTATAATCATTTTGTACAGAACCGTCACTTGGCTTACCGGAAAAAGCAAAAAATTCGAGGAATTTATAGAAGGCAAAACCGAATGTCTGATTAACGACGGAAAGTTTTCTATAACGAGTTTTAGGAAAGAAACTTTGGCACAAGACGAATTTTTCGCAGAATTACGAATCAAATCAATTGAGCATTTAGGACAAGTAAAACACGCTTTTATTGAAACCAGTGGCGAAATCAGTGTTTTTTATTATGAAGACAAAGACGTTGGCTACGGATTACCAATTCTGCCTTTGCTTTTTGAGAAAAAAAATAAAATTATTCCAGAAGACGGAGTGTATTCCTGTTCCTTTTGCGGTAATACTGAAAAATTAAAAAAAGGAACTTCCACTTGTAAAGACTGCCATAAAGACGAATGGGTTCCTTCCATCAATACCAAAAGAATAACGTAGATTTAAATTCCAAAAATAAAATACCAAATTCCAAAAAAAAGAAAAAATAAGATGCTGCACAATCCTAATAAAACTTAGAATGTTAGCATCTCAGAACCTTAGAAACTAAAAAAAAATGCGAAAAGCTATATTCCCAGGATCATTTGACCCTATTACACTTGGACACGAAGACATTATCAAAAGAGGAATTCCTTTATTTGATGAAATTGTAATTGCGATTGGTGTCAATGCCGAAAAAAAATACATGTTTTCCTTAGAAGAAAGAAAACGCTTTATTGAAGAAACCTTCAAAGACGAACCAAAAGTTTCTGTTATTACCTACGAAGGACTAACAATTGATTTAGCTAAAAAAGAAAAAGCCAATTTTATTTTAAGAGGTCTTCGCAACCCAGCCGATTTCGAATTCGAAAAAGCCATTGCACATACGAATAGAAAACTTTCGAAAATCGAAACCGTTTTCTTGTTGACTGCCGCAAGTACCTCTTTTATCAGTTCAAGCATTGTACGCGATGTATTGCGTCATGGTGGTGAATATGAACAATTGGTTCCAAAAGCCGTTAGGGTAAAAGAAAAATAAAACATAAAAAGGTTCTTGAAATACATAGATTTTGTGCTTCAAAAGAATAGAACTTTCAAACGGTTTTTTAAGAATTTTCAAACCCAAACATAAACTTGCAAGCGAAGCAAATTATAAGTAATTTCGCATTTTCAAAATAAACACCAAAAAATGAGTATCGAAAGAGAATTGAGCAAACGAAGTGGCGCTAAATGCGAGCTTTGTGGTGCTGAAGAGAATTTAAAAGTTTATCAAGTACTGCCAACTAGAAAAGGAGGCCTTGATGAATCTGTATTTGCCTGTAACACTTGTATTGACCAAATTGAAAATCCCGACAACGTAGATTTAAATCACTGGAGATGCCTAAACGACAGCATGTGGAATGAAAATATTCCCGTTCAAGTTGTAGCTTGGAGAATGTTAAGTCGTATGCGCGCTGCAGGATGGCCTCAAGAATTGCTTGACATGATGTATCTGGAAGAAGATATTCTCGAGTGGGCAAAAGCAACAGGCGAAGGAGAAGATGACGAAAATAAATTGGTTCACCGTGACAGCAACGGCGTAGTACTACAACACGGAGATTCTGTTGTTTTAATTAAAGATCTTAAAGTAAAAGGATCAAGCATGGTTGCCAAACAAGGAACTGCTGTGAGAAACATTCGTTTAGACCACGAAAACGCTGAATATATCGAAGGAAAAGTAGATGGACAGCAGATTGTGATTATTACACAGTACGTTAAGAAGATATAATTTAAAAGATGCTGAGGTTCTAAGTGGCTAAGATTCTAAGATTTTAGTTTAACCGCGAAGCACGCAAAGATTTACGCGAAGTTCGCAAGGTTTTGTTAACGCAAAGCTTTGCGAACTTTGCGCTTTTTAAAAGCCTCACAAATAAAAAAACTTAGCGCCCTTTGCGGTAAATCTACCCATAAAGTATATAAAACTTGAAACATAAAAAAAGCCCGTTCATAAAACAGAACGGGCTTTTTAATATTTATTTCTCGAAGAAAATTATTTCTGGAATAATTTACTGATTTGGTCTTTTACGAATGGCTCAGAAACGTTGTTGGTATCTGCATCTCTTTCTTTGCTTGAAACCATAAATTGTACTGTTGCTTTGTCTGGAACAACATTTCCTGTATAATGTAACCAAATGTAATTGTTTGGTAACTCTAATTTGATATCATACAAAGGTGTTGCTGTAAATCCTCCAACAATAATGTTATAAAGGTTGTTATATGCATTATCGATGTTTTTGAATGAAAATTTTCTTAGGTTTGAAGAATCCTCATCACTTTGGATAATAGTGTAATACACCGTGTACTCATCTCCAACTTTTTGAATGTAATTGTTGTTTACTTTCCCTAATTTCTCAACAGGAACAGTTTCAAGAACCTTAACTTGTGCAAACGAAACGAAGCTAAAGAACATAGCAGCAAGGGTAATAATGTTTTTCATAATGAATTTGGGGTTTACAATTTTCTGTAGCAAAAAAACATAGAAATATTGAAAAAACACCTATCAAACCATTATTTTTTTAACATAAAATTGTAAAACTTAGTTACACAATTATAAAATACTGAAATACAGATAGATAAATTTTAAAAATCTAAATTCCGATTCCGATAGCTATTGTAACTACAAATCAGTACTTTCCTCTTTTCTCCTCCTCTGCTTTCTTGATCACATTTCGGGCAACTTCGATTTTAAACTTCTTGCCTTTCATTTTCTCCTCTTTGATGTTTTTCAAAAGGTCTTTTACTTTATTGTATTTAACCGCTGCAAACGAAACAAAATCTTTTACTTCAATTAAACCTAAATCGTCTTTTTCTAGTTTTCCTTTTTGCGAAAAGAAACCTACAATATCAAATTTATTTAGTTTCGTTTTCTTTCCGCCACTGATGTAGATCGTTTGAAATTGCGGTGGTTTTGGCAATGAAACATTTCCTTCAACATCTAAAACCTCCATTTCATAATCAATGTAATCGAATTGTTTTTCACTTTCGTGAATGATAATATAGGCCGTTCCTGTTGCCTGCATACGGGCTGTCCGACCGTTACGATGCGTAAACTCGTCTTCTTTTAAAGGCAGATGATAATGAATAACGTGTTTCATTTCCGGAATATCCAATCCTCTGGCCGCCAAATCTGTTGTAACCAAATAGGTAACGCTTCCGTTTCTAAACTGAATTAAAGCTCTTTCACGTTCATCCTGATCCATGCCGCCGTGATAATAAACCGAATAGATTCCTTTTTCGTTTAAAGTATCGCTGATACGTTCTGCAGCATCTCGGTGATTACAGAAAATAATAGCCGATTCTGATTGTAAAGAACAAATCAAATTGAACAAACTCTGTAATTTATCTTTGGCTGGCGAAAGCACCATTTTCATCGAAAGGTTTTCTTTTTCCTCTTCTTCTGGAATAAAATCCAAAACGGTTGGGTTTACAACTCGTGTATATTTTGGAATCTCAATATCTGAAGTTGCCGAAACCAAAACTCTTTTATTCACTTTCGGTAATCTCCCAATAATGAAAGACATTTGTTCGTGAAACCCTAATTGAAGCGATTTATCAAACTCGTCTAAAATTAAAGTCTGAATTTTATCTGTTCTAAAAGTTTCTCTGTCTATATGATCTGCAATTCTTCCAGGCGTTCCAATTAAAACTGCCGGCGGATTGCTTAAGTTTTTCATTTCGGTTTCAATCGAATGGCCGCCGTAACAAATATTGACTTTGTACTGCGTTCCCATTTTCTTCCAAACTTGTTCAATCTGAAGCCCCAATTCACGCGACGGAACCAAAATCAAACATTGAACCGATAAGATTTCAGGCTGTAATAATTCTAAAACGGGAAGTAAAAATGCTAATGTTTTTCCAGATCCTGTTGGAGAAAGTAATAAAGTGTTATTATCGTGAAGAATGACCTCTTTTGCAGTTTCCTGCATTTCGTTTAGGTTTTCAATGCCTAAATTCGAAAGTATATCGTTGGAATGGTGTTTTTTATTCATTCTGCAAAAGTAGAGAAAAATAGTTGGCAGTTTACAGTTTTTAATGTTCAGATTTGAATGCTGTTTAATTTTGTTTCCCGCAGATTTTGCAGATTAAGCAGATTAAATCCTAAATATTAAAATAAAAAATCCGCAAAATCTGCAAAATCTGCGAGAGAAAAATAACTTCAAAGCATATCCACTTGAAACCTGAAACTTGAAGTAAAAAACTTATATTTGATTCGCATTAAAATCAAAATCATG
The DNA here is from genome assembly GCF_030378165.1 of Flavobacterium panacagri. NCBI lineage: Bacteria > Pseudomonadati > Bacteroidota > Flavobacteriia > Flavobacteriales > Flavobacteriaceae > Flavobacterium > Flavobacterium panacagri. The sequence goes on along the minus strand of NZ_CP119766.1, from coordinate 3,195,226 downwards.
AAACTTTTCACATTTCTCCTTTCGCTTTTCAGCATTGCTATTTTCGCTCAGAATAATAAAAAATACGATACTTTTTTTGAGAAAGGAAACGGAAATCAATCGGCTTCATACGCTGAAACGATTGCTTATTTTAAAATGCTGGCGAATGATTTTCCAACCATTCAAATGAAAGAAATGGGACTGACCGATTCTGGCGAACCTTTGCACATGATTACCTTTAATCCTGACAAAGAATTTGATTTTGATAAAATACAAAAAACAAAAGCAGTTCTATTTGTCAATAACGGAATCCATGCAGGAGAACCTGACGGAATCGATGCTACTATGCAGTTTTACAGAGATTTGGCAACAGGAAAAATGAAAGCACCAAAAAACACTGTTTTGGTTACGATTCCTGTTTATAATATTGGCGGGGCTTTAAACCGAAATTCGACAACACGCGCCAATCAGGATGGCCCTGAAGTTTATGGTTTTAGAGGAAATGCGAGAAACTATGATTTGAATCGTGATATGATGAAATCGGACACACGAAATACTAAGAGTTTTGTGGAGATTTTCCAGAAAATAAATGCCGATGTTTTTATTGATAATCATGTGAGCAACGGTTCTGATTATCAATATAAACTGACATACATCATGACGCAGCACAACAAACTTGGAACAGTTTTGGGAGATTTTATGAATAACGAAATGATGCCAGCTTTGGTAAAAGATCTTCAGAAAAAGAAAATTGAAACTACGCCTTATGTCGATTCGTTTAAAGATACACCAGACAAAGGTTTTGGGCAGTTTGTAGACAGTCCGCGATATACAACGGGTTATACTTCGCTGTTCAATACGATTGGTTTTGTGGTCGAAACGCACATGCTGAAAAAATATGCCGAACGTGTTAAAATGACATACGAATACATGAAATCGACTTTGGATTTTACTGATGCGAATTATTTAAAGATAAAAGATTTAAGAATAAAGAATTTAGAGCAATACCAACCTAAAAAAGCATACACTTTAAAATGGGAATTGGACAGCACAAAAGCAACCACTTTTTCGTTTTTAGGATATGAAGCGGGTTACAAAAAAAGCGAAGCCACAACCGGAAATCGTTTGTATTACGACAGAACAAAACCGTATAAAAAAGACGTTCCGTACATCAAAGAATTTAAATCGGTTAAAGAAGTGGTGATTCCAACGGCTTATATTATTCCAAGAGGTTATTGGAATATTATTGACCTTTTGAAAAACAATAATATCTCATTTAAACCAATTCAAAACGACACGATTATAGAAGTCGAAAGTTATAGAATTGCCGATTTTAAAACCGTTCCATCTGCTTATGAAGGACATTATTTACATAGAAACACAACCGTAACCTCTAAAATCGTTAAAATGGCTTTCGCCAAAGGAGATTACATTGTTCCAACCAACCAAAAAGGTGTAAAATATCTTGTAGAAGCTTTTGAGCCAGAAGGTGTTGATTCGTTCTTTAACTGGAATTTCTTCGATCCTATTTTACAGCAAAAAGAACATTATTCTGAATATATTTTTGAAGATACGGCTGGACAACTTTTAAAAGAAAACCCGTCTCTAAAAGCAGAATTAGAAGCTAAAAAACAAAACGATTCTTCTTTTGCTAAAAATTCAGAAGCGCAGTTGGATTGGATTTACAAACATTCTGTTTATTATGAAAAGGCGCATTTGCAGTATCCTGTTTATCGTGTTTTGTAGATTTTTTTTATGTCTGATTTTTTTTTTAACGCAAAGTGCACTAAGTTTTTTTTATTTAATTGGGTTTTGTTTGCGATAAGAACGCAAAGCTGTGCGTTTAAATCGTTGTCAAAGTTGAATATCAAAATTGATAAGTGATTTAAAATTCAAGCTTCTATTATAGATTATGGATTTCCGTAATTTTCCCACATTGCATGTTTATATTTTTGAATATTCATTAATTCAAAAAGTAAAAAATTATGGCTTGGAGTTTTCGTAAACGTATTAAAATTATTCCGGGAGTTCATCTTAATGTTAGCAAAAAGGGTATTTCAACCTCAATAGGCGTTAGAGGAGCAAATATGACTTTTGGAAGTTCTGGAAGTTATTTAAATACCAGTATTCCAGTATTAGGAATTACCAACAGACAAAGATTGTCTTCATCAAATTCAAATTTTAATGCAGAAATCTACAATGAAACATTAGAACTCTCCAATAATATTTTCAGTTCTGATATTCATGAAATTACAAGTCAGAATATGCAAGGAATTAAAGAAGCAATCATTTTAGCAAATCAACAAAGAAAAGACTTAAAAAAAGATTTACTAAAAATCCAAACTTCACTGAAAACTTCAAAATTAAAACTTGGCTTAAGCTATCTTTTAGTTTATGGCTTAGTTAAAAAAAATATTCCTCAAAATATCAAAATAGATATACAAACAAAGAAAGAAGTTGTAACTCAAACAAAAGCACAAATAGCAAATAGTTTTGTTAAACTTGATATAGAATTTGATGCGGAAATTATGAATCAGTATAAAGTTCTTGTAGAAGCGTTTAAGAAATTAATAACTTCTCAAAAAATTTGGGATGTTACAAGCGCACATTATCAGGATAGAGTTGCGACCAGATCTTCTGCAAGTACTTTAGTAAGGAAGCGAGATGTTCGATTTGCCATAAAATCGCTTCCAGATGTAAAATCAGATTTTAATGCTCTATATTTTCAGAATGCCAATGGTGCAGATTTATATTTCTATCCAAGTTTTATCGTTATGTATTCTAACAATACAAATTTTGCTTTAATTGGAATTGATGAACTAATTTTTAGTCAAAGCTTTGTAAGATTTACTGAAACCGGTTCTATTCCTAAAGACTCTAAAATAATTGATCGAACTTGGGCAAAAGTTAATAAAAATGGAACGCCCGACAAAAGATTTAAAGGAAATTATCAAATTCCTGTAGTACGTTATGGAGAAATTAAACTTAGAACAAATACTGGATTAAATGAAGAATACGAATTTAGTAATTATGAATTTACCGAAGAGTTTGGCAAAGCCTTTAGAGATTACCAATCGACAATAAAGTCTTTAAAACATCTTAATTAATTTCAAATAAACCAAATCAAAAAGCCTAATAAAAACAAATTTATTAGGCTTTTTTAAATTCCAGAAAGAACAAAAAAACTTATTTATCCTTCAATATCTTCTCTAAATACTCCACTTTATCTTTTTCAGCCTGAATCAAACGTTCGTAAAGCTTTTTATTTTCTTCGTAAACTTCAATCAACTTTTCCAAAGGATTAAAAGTAAGATTACTGCAAGAGTTATTTAATATTTGTCCTTGCGCACTATTATCATAAAAATTATTGAAATAATTAATTGCCGCTTCGTCTGAAAAATTCTTAAGAGCTTCAACACTTACTCCTAGAGCTTTTGCAATTTGTTTTAGCTTTTCATCATCAATCGTTTCGCTGTTTTCTAAAGCAGATATAGCCTGTTGGTTTGTTCCTAAAGCCTGAGCCAAAGCTTCTTGCTTCATATCACGAAGTTCACGAATACGGCTTATTTTTCTTCCTATATGGCTTGGTTTTGCAAATGTGCTCATAATTCAAAAGTATTACTTGTTAAACAAAAATACGATTTTTGCCACATGAAATAGCTAAAAACATAAAATTGTATAAAAGTGCCAGACTAATTAATGGTTTTAATTTAATTAATGTTTTTCTGACTTATATTAAAAGTCCTATATTTGAAAACATCAATTTTAAAATTCTAAAAAATCATAAAAAAATGGGACTATTTAATAATCTTTTTAAAAAGAAAGAAGAAAATACTGAATCAACTAACAAGCAGCAAAATGGCGGTAAACATTTTGTGTCTGAGAATGATTTTTTAGAAAAATATGGCGCTTTGGCTTTAGAAAAACAAAGAAATCTTTTTGAAATAACAGGCGGGCTTTCCTGGAATGTTAATATGGATGCCGAAGAAATAACTTTTGGAGATAATCTCACTTTTCCAATGCAGGTTCTGGGTTCTTTTTCGCATTCTTCTGAAACCTGGCTTTGGCTTTGGGAAAATAAAGCGGGCGGTTATGCAGAATCTGTTATGAAACAGGCGCTTTTATTAAAACAATATGGAGAAGAAAATAATATCGATTTATTGACTGTTGGCAAATTCGACGCTGTTCCTAATGATTTACATTTGATTGGAATGATTGCCACTGAAATGTTTGATGGAAGCGGTTATTATCTTGGAAATTATGGTCAGGGAACCATGGTGGTTACGATTAAATCTGATGCAATTGACAATGTTGAAAGTGAGGAATTCTCTAGAATTTTAACGGTTTTCCCAGAATTGATTTCGACATTTGAAATTCAGAATCATAAAAATGCTTTTACCCATTATCTTTCTCAAAAAGGTTACGAATTGACTTCGAATGGAAATGAAGTTAAAGCAGCAAAAAATGGAAATGTAATTAATGCTATTTTTAATGAAGATAATCTTTTGACAAATCTGAACGGTAATAATTCTTAAGATTCTAAACAATCTTTTAGAACCGATTGCCCGCGTGAGGGATAGAAGCTGGCTACCGAAGTAGCGCGGATAGCCCGACAGCAATAAAAAAAAGACCCAATGAACGCAAAGTTGATTAGGTCTTTTTTTTATTGGTGGCACGCCCTTATTTTAAAGATGCTGAGGACTAAGATTCTAAGTTTTCTTTTTTGGTCTTGAAATCTACTGGAACTTTTTTATCTTCTTCGAATAACAATTTAATGTTTTCGTAGGAGTTTTTAAGTGCTTCTTTGATTTGTTCTGGGTTTAACCACGCTACTTTTTCGATTCCTTCTTCGATTTGACCGTGTGGTGTTCCTTCAAAATCAGAAAACATTTCGAACCAATGCGTGATTTTTAATTTGTATTTTCCGTTGCGTTTGAAGATATGATAGGTTTTTTGAAGTTTATTCGTAATACGAAGCTGGTTTACTCCTGTCTCCTCCTCTACCTCACGCATAGCCGTCGCTTCGATGTCTTCCCCTTTTTCGATACCGCCTTTTGGCAAGTCCCATTTTCCGTTTCTAAAGATAAACAGAACCTCGCCTTTCTTATTGTAGACAAAGCCTCCACCCGCTTTATTCACGGGAATTTTAGCTTTAAGGGTTTTCATCATTTCACTTTCGTCGGGATGATATAGAATGGCTTTTTGAATTTTATTTTGAAAAATTTTTATGATAAGCTGTTCGATATCAATACTCTCCAACAAGAACAATTGGAAATCTGTTTCTTTCGAGATTTCATTTGTCAAAAAAAGTGGTTTGTCGTTTACAAAAACTTTATACATTTGTACTATGATTTTTAATAAAGATACTGCCGAAAAAACAGCCGAATTGCTTTTGCAAATAAATGCAATTAAATTGAATCCCGAAAATCCTTTTACATGGGCTTCTGGTTGGAAATCTCCTATTTACTGTGATAATAGGTTAATTCTTTCATTTCCGAGCATCAGAAACTATGTTCGTGATGAATTTGCCAAAAACATCGAAAAACAATTTGGAAAACCTGATGTAATCGCTGGTGTCGCTACTGGAGCCATTGGAGTTGGAATTTTGGTTGCCGAAAGTTTAGGTCTTCCGTTCGTATATGTACGTCCAGAGCCAAAAAAACATGGTAGACAAAACCAAGTAGAAGGTTTTTTACAAAAAGGACAAAATGTTGTTGTTGTTGAAGATTTAATCAGCACAGGAAAAAGCAGTTTGATGGCTGTGGAAGCTTTAAGAAGCGAGGGTGCAAACATTAAAGGAATGGCAGCTATTTTTACTTACGGTTTTGGTGTTGCAGAAGAAAATTTCAAAGAAGCAAATATTGATTTATTTACTTTAAGCAACTACGAAAACTTATTAGACTTAGCAGTTCAAAAACAATACATTACAGAAGATCAGCAATCGACTTTACTGGAATGGAACGAAAGTCCATCAACGTGGGGACAGGAATAGATTTTAGATTTTCTAAAAGTAGCACTGCTCTTATTTTGGAATTTATTTCAAAGTTTCAGCTTTGCGAACTTAAATAAAGTCAAAGTAAAACAAAAAAGACCTTGCGTCCTTTGCGGTAAAAAAACATTTGCGGTAAAGCATTTGCGGTAAAAAATAAAAAAACAAAAAACAATATGAACTTAGAAAGTCCAAAAGTTACTGTTCAGAAATCAGCTCAAGATTTATTCGATCAATTGACTGATGTTAAGAATTTTGAAAAATTAATGCCGGATAACATTGCTAAATTTGAAGTGACTGGTGAAGACTCTTTTATTTTTGGATTAAAAGGAATGCCTGAAATCAAATTAAAAATGAAAGCCAAAGTAGCTCCAAATAAAATTGTTTTGGGTGCTGCAAGTGATAAACTTCCGTTTACGTTGACTTCAAATATTGATAGTGTTTCTGATTCAGAAAGTGCTGTTCAATTGTTTTTTGAAGGTGAATTCAACGCTATGATGGCCATGATGGTTAAAGGGCCTATTGGCAAGTTTATTGAAACTTTAGCAAACAATATGAACAAACTTTAATAATACTAAATTATTAATTGCGAATTATAACATTGAAAGCCTGATTTAAAGATCGGGCTTTTTTTTGCCTTAATTGCCACAAAGGCGCTAAGGCAAAGAGTTTTTTCTCTCGCAGATTAAGCAGATTGAGCAGATTTATTCCCCGCAAACACACAGAATTTTCACGCAGATTTAAAAAGATTTATACAGATTAATTTATAGAACTTTACAACTTATCGCCTTTGCGAGATTACATAAATACATTAACCGCATTGTAGTGAGTATCTACAGAAAACCTTTGTAACTTTGTTTCTCTGTCCCTTTGTAACTCTTAGTAAAGCATCTTTACCTCCTTAATCTCAAACTCTGCAATAGAATCATCTTCTAACAAAACCTGCAGTTTTCCAATAGGAGAAACGCCTTGAATGATTCCCATAAAATTTTGATCATTTAAGTTTTTAAAAGGCATTGGAATTCCTTTTTTAAATAAAGAATTAAAATACTGATCCCATAAAATTGAAGAAGAAGTCTGCCATAGTGCGATATTTTCTTTTATTTTTTCTACAATCAGAAAAGCAATCTCTTCTTTTTCAAAAAATTTACCAGAAATTACAGCAAGGGAAGACGCATTTGGTAATTCACTATAATTAGTTTGGTTGACATTGATTCCGATTCCAACAACTGACACGATCCTGCCATCGCTTTTTATGGTGTTTTCGATTAATATGCCAACTAATTTCTTATTATATGACAGAATGTCGTTTGGCCATTTTATACAGATATCAGGAATATTTAAAAATTTTAAGACTTCACTGACAGCTAAAGAAACCACAACACTCAAATCAAAAACCTTTTCATTGTCAAACAGAAAATCCTTCACCAATACACTCATAATTAAGTTTTTACCAGCTTCAGCCTTCCACTTCCCACCCATTTGGCCTTTTCCTTTTGTCTGATTTTCAGCTGTTACCGTTGTGAAATTCTCCAGTTCATCCTGACTTGATAAGGCTTTCAGGAAATCATTTGTTGAATCTATGGCATCGAGTTTGATTAGTTTCATTAAAATAATTTGAATAACTTAATTTAATATTTTGTTAAGGATCAAAAATAATCACAAAATTTGGTAACTTTACAAATTCACATATAAAATAATTCATGGCGAAAAAGACGATTAATAATGATGTTCTACTGGCGAACATAATCAAAGGGATTGAGGAAGTAAAAGGAAATGATATCGATATTCTTGACTTAAGAGAGATAGATACTGCTGTGTGCGACTATTTTGTAATTTGCAACGGTAGCTCAAATACCCAAGTTAACGCCATCGTAAACTCAATTCAAAAAACAGTATCAAAAGACTTAAAAGATAAACCTTGGCACGTAGAAGGAACAGATAACGCAGAATGGGTTTTAATGGATTATGTACACATTGTTGTACACGTTTTCCAAAAGCATATCCGCGAGTATTACAACATCGAAAGCCTTTGGGGCGATGCCAAAATAACTACAATCGAGAACAAATACTAAAGAAACTTTCACTAAATGGCTAAAGATAATAATCCAAATCCGAATAAATTTAAAATAAGTCCTTGGTTAATATACACCGCAATACTTTTAGTTTTTTTATTTATAAGTTTTGCTACAGGAGGATCTAGCTTAAGCGAGCCTGCACAATTAACTTCTTCTAAATTCAACACCTTATTAGAAAAAGGCCAGATTGATAAAGTTATTGTGTACAATAAGGCTGAAGCTGAAGTATATTTAAATGCCGCTGCTCTTAAAGATCCAGCGAATAAAAAAGTTGCCGAAGATATTTTCAAACAACCAAACAAAGGTCCACATTATACTTTGGAAATTGGTAATGATCAAATTTTTCAGACGAAACTAGAAAAAGCAGTTAATGAAGGAAAACTAAAAGATTTTAATTTCCTTCAAAAAAATAACTGGAGCGATATTTTAATCAGCTTACTTCCTATCATCATCATTGTGGGTGTATGGATTTTCATCATGCGTAAAATGTCTGGCGGAGGCGCTGGCGGAGGTGGACAGATTTTCAATATTGGAAAATCTAAAGCAAAATTGTTTGATGAGAAAACAGACATTAAAACCACATTTAAAGATGTAGCTGGTCTAGAAGGTGCTAAAGAAGAAATTCAAGAAATTGTTGAATTCCTTAAAAATCCAGAAAAATATACAAACCTTGGAGGTAAAATTCCAAAAGGAGCCTTATTGGTAGGACCTCCGGGAACTGGTAAAACTTTATTGGCAAAAGCGGTTGCTGGTGAAGCTCAAGTACCTTTCTTCTCTTTATCAGGTTCTGATTTCGTAGAGATGTTTGTTGGAGTTGGTGCTTCACGTGTACGTGATTTGTTCAAACAAGCCAAAGAAAAATCTCCTGCTATCATTTTCATTGACGAGATTGATGCTGTTGGTAGAGCGAGAGGAAAAAGTAATATGTCTGGCGGAAATGACGAAAGAGAAAACACTTTGAACCAATTACTAACAGAAATGGATGGTTTTGGTACAAACTCAAACGTAATTGTTCTGGCTGCAACCAACAGAGCCGATGTTTTAGACAAAGCTTTAATGCGTGCTGGACGTTTTGACAGACAAATTTTTGTAGACTTACCAGACATTAGAGAAAGAGCTGAAATTTTTAAAGTTCACTTAGCTCCTATCAAAAAAGTAGAAGGTCTTGACTTAGATTTCTTAGCAAAACAAACTCCTGGTTTCTCTGGTGCTGATATCGCTAACGTTTGTAATGAAGCTGCACTTATTGCTGCTCGTAACAACAAACCAGCTGTAGACAGACAAGATTTCCTTGATGCTGTAGATAGAATTATTGGTGGTCTTGAAAAGAAAAACAAAATCATCACTCCCGAAGAGAAAAGAGCAATTGCAATTCACGAAGCTGGTCACGCTACTGTAAGCTGGATGTTAGAGCACGCTGCACCTCTTATTAAAGTAACTATCGTTCCTCGTGGACAGAGTTTAGGTGCTGCTTGGTATTTACCAGAAGAAAGACAAATCGTGAGAACAGATCAAATGTTAGACGAAATGTGTGCTACAATGGGCGGAAGAGCTGCTGAAAAAGTAACTTTTGACAGAATTTCTACTGGTGCTTTGAGCGATTTAGAAAAAGTAACACGTCAAGCTCGTGCAATGGTAACAATTTACGGATTGAACGATAAAATTGGAAACGTTACTTACTACGACTCAACTGGACAAAGCGAGTATAACTTCTCTAAACCATATTCTGATGAAACAGCAAAAATCATTGACGCTGAAATTTCAGAATTAATCGAAGGACAATACCAGAGAGCGATTCATATATTAGAAGAAAACAAAGACAAGTTAAACCAACTTGCTGATATTCTGATTGAAAAAGAAGTAATCTTTAAAGATGACTTAGAAAACATATTTGGAAAACGAACTTTTGATAAAAATCTAGAAGAAGTAGTTTCATAAATAATTACGAAAAACGTAATAATTTTTTAAAATCTTAATTCAAAATAGCCTTTTGAATTAAGATTTTTTTATCTTTGAACGTTTTCAACTAACATGTAAAGCATTTCATATAAAAAATGAATTTTTTCAAAAAAATATTTGGCTCGAGTGAAGCCCCTTCTGATGAAGAGAACGAAAGCGAATATGCAGGCACCTCTGCCCAAAACAGTCATTTATCTTTAGACGAACAATTTATTTTCAATTTTAAGAAAAATGGAGGTAAATTCTTGTACTGTGAAAACAAAAGTGAGGTTACTGAACAGTTTGAAAACATTTTAGAAGAAAATGACTGGTTTGAACAAGAAGTTTTATGCTATGAACCTGCTCTATTTGGTTTATTAGACGAAAATAAACTATTTTACATTGCACCTTCTAAACCTAAATTCTTATTAGCAAGCTGTGAAAATCTAATAGCAGACGAAGGTTCTATTCTATTTTCATCTAAACAAATTCGACAAAATAAACCAAACGAATTACCTGCGAATATTGTTATTATAGCTACAACAAGTCAGATTCTTCCAATGAAGAGTGATGGTTTAAGTGCTATAAAGCGTAAGTACGACAGAGACATACCTACTAACATCACTACAATAAAATATTTCGAAAAAGCAAAAGAAGAAGACTTTACGCAATACGGAAGTGTTGCTAAAAATCTTTATTTATTGCTTTTAGAAGACCTTTAAGATGAACGAAACACTGAAGAGAACCATTTCTGGTGCTGTTTATATCGCTCTATTACTTAGTTCGATACTGTTTTCAACTGAAAGCTTCATTGTCCTTTTTGGTGTTTTCCTAATCATTACAATTTACGAATTTTCGAATATTGTAAATCTAAACAAAGTATTTTCCATACTCTTTGGTTTAGTGATTTATACCTCTACAATTCTTGTAAGCCATTATAATAAACAAACAACTAAATACCTTAACGATTCATTTAACACAAACATAAGTTTAGAAACCAATATTAAACAGCTGGATCTAATTCTTCTTGCGATTACAATTGTGGTTTCTATTAAATGCATCATATTCTTATTTTATGACTCTGTTCAAAAGATAAGCACTTCTTCTAAATACCTCTATTTATTAGGATACATTACACTTCCATTTATATTTATTGTTAAAATCTCATTTGGAACAAACGATTACAATCCGAAAATCATCATTGGATTATTTGTTTTAATCTGGACCAATGATACTTTTGCTTATTTGGTTGGGAAATCAATGGGAAAGCATAAATTATTTGAACGTGTTTCTCCTAAAAAAACAGTTGAAGGTTTTCTTGGCGGTGTAGTTTTTGCTGCTTTAGCAGGATTTTTAATCTCTAAATTTTACATTCAACCTAAACCTGAGTTTAGCAATATGTCTATTTTAATTTGGACAATCATTGCTTTAATTGTTAGTGTTTTTGGCACTATTGGAGATTTGATTGAGTCCAAATTTAAAAGAATTGCAGGTGTAAAAGACAGCGGTTCGATAATGCCTGGACATGGAGGTATCTTAGATCGATTAGATAGTGTTATATTTGTAGCACCCATTATATTTTTATTTTATCAAATTTTATATTATGTTTCATAAAGAAGGAGGCCCGTCCATTTTACTAGGTACTGTATTTACTGTAGCTGTACTTTTAATTGCTGAAAGATTTATAGATATCAATTGGCTTAGAATGCTTGTTCAAATTGCAGCGCTTGTAATTCTGATCATTATTTTACAATTCTTTAGAAACCCTAAAAGAATTGCAATTAGAAACAGTGATCATATTCTGGCTCCTGTTGATGGAAAAGTTGTGGTTATCGAGGAAGTTTATGAAGGAGAATATTTTAAAGATAAACGTTTGCAGGTTTCAATTTTTATGTCGCCAATCAATGTACACGTAACGCGTTACGCAATGGATGGTATCATTAAATTCAGCAAATACCACCCTGGAAAATTCCTTGTAGCTTGGCATCCAAAAGCTAGTGAAGAAAATGAAAGAACTACAGTTGTTATTGAAAACGAAACTTTTGGCGCTATTTTATACAGACAAATTGCTGGTGCACTAGCCCGTAGAATTGTAAATTATGCTAAAGAAGGAATGCAGGTTGTTCAAGGAACAGATGCTGGTTTTATTAAATTTGGATCAAGAGTAGATTTATTTTTACCTTTAGGTACACCAATCAACGTTGAATTAAACCAAAAAGCGATTGGCGGAAAAACAATTATTGCTACAAAGGCATAAATGGCTGATAAAGATTTAGATATTCGTTTTGCTGAAGCTGTAGAAATTGCTATGACAATGACTCAGGCTTCACTGCCACAAGATGTGCAGTTAAGGCTTTACGCGTTTTATAAACAGGCTACTTTTGGAACTGCGGTCTACAATCAATCTGAAAATTTTGATCTGAGAGATGCTTTCAAAACCAATGCTTGGATGCAGATTAGTCATATATCTGTAGACGAAGCGAAAGAAAATTACATTGAGATCATTAATTCATTAACATCAAAATAAAAACATTATGAAGAAAAACGTTGTTCTTTTTACTGCTTTAGCTTCATTTTTACTATTATTTTCCTGTAAAGAAGACAAGCTGACAGAAGTAGTTGAGGTTCCCCTTCCAACAAAAGAAGAGAAAATCACTATAGGCTCACCTAATGAAGTTAAAGCTGATCCCGGTTCTTTTGAAATGACCAAACTGCCTTTTGCTTATGATGGTCTTTCTCCTGCAATAAGATCACTGACCATGGAAACGCATTATTCTAAACACTATCTTTCGTACACAAACAATTTCAATAAAGAAATTGTTTCTACAGAATTTGAAAATATGCCAATTGAGGATATTTTAAAAAAGATGGATTTAAATAACGCTAAACTTCGTCAAAACGCTGGAGGCTATTACAATCACACACTTTATTTTAATATTTTAACTCCAAAAGAGCAAACTCCAAAAGATACGCTTTCAGGGTCTATTAATAAAGAGTTTGGTTCTTTTAACAACCTAACCAATCAATTTAAAGCACAATCTGAGAAACAATTCGGTTCGGGATGGGTTTGGTTAGTAGTAGATCGTTATGGAAAATTACAGATTACCACGACACAAGACCAAGATAATCCTTTAATGAAAAATGCTCTGATTCCAGGAACACCAATTTTAGGAATTGATCTTTGGGAACATGCGTATTATCTGGATTATCAAAACAGAAAGGGAAGTTATATTGACGCTTTTTATGACCATATTAATTGGGAAAAAGTGAACGAATATTATGTAGAAGCGCTTAAAAAGGTCAAAAAAGTATAAAACAAAAAGCTGATACCAAACAAAGTATCAGCTTTTTTTTATACCTTAAGGGTAACTCTAAACACGAATAACATGAAAGATATTGCAAATCGTTTTTTAGAAAACCCTTTATTATCGCCATCAGATTTACCTCCAAGCAGAGAAGGATTAGAGATTACCTGTCTTTTAAATCCCGGTGTATTTCAATTTGAAAACAAAATCTGGCTGGCCGTAAGAGTTGCTGAGAGACCAAAACAAGCTGAAAATAGTATTTCTTTTCCAATACTTACAGAAAATGGTTTAATCGAAATCATAGAAATTCTAAAAGATCATCCCGAACTTACAGCAACTGACGCAAGAGTAATTAACTATCAAGGAATCGATTACTTGACCACTTTATCACACATTCGCTTACTGTGTAGCAAAGATGGAAAACATTTCTATGAACCTGAAAACTATCCTTATTTAATAGGCGAAGGAATATTGGAAACTTTCGGAATTGAAGACTGCCGTGTCTCTCTTATTGAAGGAAAATATTATTTAACTTTTACTTCTGTATCCAGCAATGGCGTTGGTGTAGGTTTACGCACGACAACCGACTGGAAAAATTTCCAGAAACACGGACTGATCTTCCCTCCTCATAATAAAGACTGCGCTATTTTTGAAGAAAAAATAAATGGGTTGTTTTATGCCTTACACCGTCCAAGCAGTGTAGATATTGGCGGAAATTACATTTGGATTGCTTCATCTCCCGATGGTCTTCATTGGGGAAATCATCAATGTATTATTAAAACCAGAAAAGGAAATTGGGACAGTAAAAGAGTTGGCGCCGGTGCAGCACCTATTAAAACAGAAAAAGGCTGGCTCGAGATTTATCATGGCGCAAATGAAGCTCATCAATATTGTCTGGGCGCTTTTCTCTTAGATTTAGAAAATCCTGCCAAAGTCATTTCAAGAACCGAAGCTCCTATTATGTTTCCCTCAACAGATTATGAATTGAGCGGATTTTTCGGAAATGTGGTATTTACAAATGGCCATATTATAGAACCTGACGGTGATACACTGACTGTTTATTATGGCGCTTCTGACGAATTTGTCTGCGGAGCGCAGTTTTCAATCAAAGAAATTCTCACATTTTTAAAAGAAGTTTAGAACAAAAAACTTGCTTAGATCTAACAATAAGTCTCCAAGCAAGTTTTAGTTTAAAAAAATATATTGATTTAATTTACTTCATAAATAAACGATTCAGAAGGTTTTATTTTAACTCGTGCTAAACCTTCACCATTTTTCACATTAAGATAAGTTTTACTGACAGAATATAATTTATCTACAAGCACATAAGAACCATCTTTTAGATTCCATTTTGAAATCACAGAAGAAGGTATTTTTAATTCAAATTCACTTTCTTTTTCTGAAGAAAAATTAGCAATTACAATTAGTTTTTGTTTTTCTGACCAGCGAACATAAGAATACAACAACGCATCATAATTCGTATTTTGACGGTTTGCAGATTGAATTTCTTCAAAGCTTCCCATCAAAGCACTACTGTTGATTGTAAAATTCAATAAACGTTTGTAAAAATCACGAAGTTGTTTTTCAGATTCAGAAAGTTGTCCTCCATCAAACTTTCCTTCATTCATCCAACGCTGATGATTTGGAACACCGATATAATCAAAAATAGAGGTTCTGGAGCGTTTACCAAAACCGGCATCTTCATTTCCAGCCTCCCCTACTTCTTGTCCAAAATAAATCATAGTTGGCGAAGTGCTCAATGTTGCCGAAACTACCATTAAAGGTTTTCCTCTTTCTGGACTCCCTGCAAATTCTGGCGAAGCCAAACGCTGTTCGTCATGATTATCCAAAAAATGAAGCATATGATGTTCAATATCTGTCATTCTTTTTTGAATATCATTTAACTCATCTGGAGAAGATTTTCCCTGAATAATATCTTTCAGCTTATCGTAAGTTTCTACTTTATCATAGAGATAATCCATTTTCCCTAAACGGATGTAATTGCGGTATTCATTCGGATTATAAACTTCTGCCAATAAAAAAGCATTTGGATTCTTCATTTTAATTGAAGAGTTCATATAACTCCAAAATTCATAAGGAACCATTTCGGCCATATCATAGCGAAATCCGTCGACTCCTTTCGCTGTCCAATACAAAGCGATATCTCTAAACTTTTTCCAAGAATCTGGTACGTCTTTCTCCTGCCAAAAAGCAAAATGTTCTTTGTACGATTTTTGATCAAATCCAGCTGGAAGTTCTGGAAAGTCTTTACTGCCATCAGGACGAACGCCATAATTCACTTTAACAGTTTCATACCAATCGTTTTGATCTGGTTTTACTTTACGAGAACCATTTCCTGTCCATTTTGCAGGATTTTCATCAAATTTTCCATCAACAAGCGGATTTTTTTCTCCGTTTAATGGAATATCTCCATCAGGAATTTCAAAATGTTCTCTTGGTATATAGTAGAAATTATTGTCCCTTTTGTATTCCACCGAAACATCATCATCTGCCCCAAAGTCTTTTACGCCAACAGGATTGGATTTACCTTCATATTTTCGTGCAATATGATTGGGAACAATATCAATAATTACTTTTAAACCTGCATTATGAGTACGTTTTATTAAGGCTTCAAATTCTTCAAGACGTTTGGCTGGATCAACAGCCAAATCGGGATTTACATTGTAATAATCTTTTACGGCGTAAGGAGAACCTGCTCTTCCTTTTACGACTTCAGGATCATCATTTGAAATTCCATACGCTGTATAATCACGTACCAGCGCATGATGAGGTACGCCAGTATACCAAATATAGGTAACACCTAAATCTTTTATTTCGTGAAGTGCTTTATCTGTAAAATCGTTAAATTTTCCAACTCCATTTTCTTCGATGGTTCCCCAAGGTTTATTGGTTTGATTTTTATTTCCAAAAAGGCGTGTAAAAACTTGATAAACTACTACTTTCTTTTCTGCTGCAGTCTCTTCTTTTGCTGTACTCATTTTTAAATCTTGTGTTTTACATGCTGAAAACAGTACAGTTAATGTAATTCCAGCTGTAATTAATCTTTTGCTTATCATATATTGGGTTAATCTAAATATAGCGTTTTAAATTCTAAACACCTCAATAAAGGCATCAGAACAAGTCTCTAAAAATAACTCATTTTTTAAAAATCAAAGCATTTCTTTTCCATTTACATCGTTTTCGAACTAAAATAACACAACTACAACGTGAGAGTTCAAGGTTTTGTTGAAAAATAAAATAATGACTCTCACTCCAATTTTCTTGTTAATGACTTATTATAAATTAATGCTAATATCCACCACAGGTTCTAACCTTTTTCATAAATTTGACAAAAATTTAATCAGTTGAA
The DNA here is from genome assembly GCF_030378165.1 of Flavobacterium panacagri. Lineage (NCBI taxonomy): Bacteria > Pseudomonadati > Bacteroidota > Flavobacteriia > Flavobacteriales > Flavobacteriaceae > Flavobacterium > Flavobacterium panacagri. The sequence continues at coordinate 3,178,567 of NZ_CP119766.1, read as the reverse complement.
GAAATCACTCTTTTTCATATTTATTTGTCTGTCTTTTTTAAGCGTTCAATTCACTTTCGCGCAAGCAAAAAAAAAACCTGCACAAACTCCTAAAACAATCGTCATCGAGAATGCTGATTATTCTGATGTAGATCAGGTTAATGCACCAGATGCTCTGTTGCTAACTGGAAACGTAAAAATAAATCATGACGGTGTTGTACTTACCTGCAACAAAGCTTATTTTTTTCAAAAAGAGAATTATTTAAAAGCTTTTGGAAATGTACAATTAGTACAGGGTGATACTTTATTCTTAAACAGTAAATACGCTGAGTATAGCGGGAATGCAAAAAAAGCTTTTGCAACAGGAGATGCCGTTTTAACTTCACCTGATGCTACTTTACGCACTGACACGATTAATTTTGACAGAAATGTTCAGGAAGCTTTCTATAACACCAAAGGAACGATTGTAAACAAGGATAATACTTTGGTAAGCAAATCCGGAAGATATTATGCCGAACAAAAGAAGTTTCAGTTTCTCACAGAAGTAGTTATTACCAATCCTAAATATGTAATCAAGTCAAATCATTTGGATTATTACAGCAATTCAGGTCATACTTATCTGCTTGGGCCTTCTACTATTACAAGTAAAGAAAATTACATTTATACCGAAAAAGGTTTTTACGACACAAAGAAAAACTTAGCCCATTTTCTCCGAAAATCGTATATCAAATATGACGATCGGCGTATAGAAGGAGACAGTTTATTTTATAACCGAAATACCGAATTTGCATCGGCGACACGAAATGTCAAAATTACGGATTCTATTAACAAAGGAATTGTAAAAGGACATTACGCAGAGCTTTTCAAGTTAAAAGATTCTATGTTTGTCACTAAAAGAGCCGTTGCCATTAACTTAGTTGAAAATGACTCAGTTTATATTCATGGCCAAAAATTAATGGTTACTGGAAAAGAAGGCGAAAGAATTTTAAGAGCCTATAAAAATGTTCGTTTCTTTAAAATCGATATGAGCGGAAAATGTGATTCCATACATTCAGATTCTAAAATAGCCTTAACTAAATTGATTGGAAACCCGATTCTTTGGAATGCAGAAAATCAGATTACTGGTGATGTCATGCATCTAATTGGTGATAATAATACCCGAAAATTAGATTCGTTAAAAGTTTTAAATAATACTTTTCTCATCTCAAAAGATACGCTCGGAGCCGGATATAATCAAGTCAAGGGGCTCAATTTGTTTGGAAAATTTCGGGATGGAAAACTACATGATGTCGATATAATTAAAAATACAGAAGTTATTTATTACAGCCGGAATGATCAAAACGAACTTGTTGGAATTGATAAAAGTGTAAGCAGTAAAATCAATTTGATTTTGGAAAATAATAAAATTGAAACGCTTACCCTTTTTAACAATGTGGATGGTGATATGTTCCCCGAAGACGAACTTCCTGAAAATGCACGAAAGCTGAGAGGAATGATATGGCGGGGCGATGAAAGAATAAAGTCCAAAGACGATATTTTCACCGCAGAAGAAAATGAAATGAATGAAAAACTGATCAAAGAAGGGAAAGAGGAAGAAGAAAAAGGCAAAAATGTCCCAATGAAAGTCAGGAAGGAAACTTTAGATTACGACAAGAAGAAACCCGCTGTAAAACCTGCAATAACACCTAAGAAAAAATAGTTTTCGGTCGCAGTCACAGTTTTCAGTCCCTAAACAACTGAATACTGAGACCGAAAACCGAGACTTGACTTAGCATCTCAGCATCTTAGTAACTTAGAAGCTTTAAAAAAAATGAATCCAGATTTTATAAAATACCAAGCACAAACTTCTCCTTACCCACTCGGAATGGAAGTTTCGCATGCTATTGGCTCTTACATATACGACACAAACGATAAAAAATATTTAGATTTCGTTGCCGGAGTTTCAGCTTGCACGCTTGGGCATCAGCATCCAAGAGTAAATCAGGCGATAAAAGATCAATTGGACAAATATTCTCATGTAATGGTTTATGGAGAATATTCGCAGAGTCCAGCCGTTCAATATTGCAAAATGATGGCTTCGCTTCTGCCTGAATCACTTAATAAAACTTATTTAGTTAATTCGGGGACAGAAGCTATTGAAGGAGCCCTAAAATTAGCCAAAAGAACCACTGGAAGAAGTCAGCTAATTTCATGTCATAACGCCTATCATGGAAATACTATGGGTTCCATGAGTGTTATGGGGTTTGAAGAACGAAAACAAGCATTTAGACCTTTGCTTCCCGATGTAGATTTTATCACTTTCAATAACGAAGAAGATTTACAAAAAATAACGACTCGAACAGCAGCCATTCTTTTAGAAACTATTCAAGGCGGTGCTGGTTTTATTCAACCCGAAAATAACTTCCTTCAAAAAGTCAAAAAACGCTGCGAAGAAGTGGGTGCTTTAATGATTGTCGACGAAATCCAGCCAGGCTTTGGAAGAACAGGAAAACTATTTGGTTTTCAGAATTATGATGTCGTTCCAGACATCGTAGTAATGGGTAAAGGAATGGGAGGCGGAATGCCTGTTGGGGCTTTCACCGCATCTGCAGAAAGAATGGATCTTTTAACCGAAAATCCAAAACTAGGTCATATTACCACTTTTGGTGGTCACCCTGTCATTGCGTCAGCCTGTTTAGCTACTTTGCAGGAATTAACTGAAACAAATTTAATAGCAGAAACTCTGGAGAAGGAAAAACTCTTCAGATCGCTTTTGGTACATCCTTTGATAACAGAAGTTAGAGGAAAAGGATTAATGCTGGCTGCGATGACAGAATCTGCTGAAATTACCAACGAAGTCATTCTAAATTGTCAAGACAAAGGATTGATATTATTCTGGCTTTTATTTGAAGGATGTGCGATACGAATTACACCTCCACTTACTATTTCAGAAGATGAAATTCGCGAAGGCTGTTCTATCATTTTAGGAGTAATGGATGAAATAATGAAAAAGAATACTAAATAAAGAACTTCAGATTTTTTCAAAAGAATAATATTGTTTTATCTGGAAATTAATTTCATTAAGACATTTTCAGCATTAATAGAAAATAGACAAAATCGAAGCTAATCTCTTGACAACAAGAGAGATTTCTTCCCAAAATCGAATAAAAAACGCCATATATTGTTAATTAAATTGTTCAAAACAATTAATTTCTTATCCTTACAGCAATTATATGGTTGCCTAAATTTATATCAGGCTAATTTCAAATATACGAAGTATGCAATTAAGCAACGAAGAAGAAGATTATAACCTATCCCTATCCAAATTTGAGTCGATGTTAAAAACGAACAAAGTACTCTTTTTTGATTCTGAAGAATTCGAAGAAATCATTCTTCATTATTTAGATATAGGTAAGGCTAATTTAGCAAAAAAGGCCTTAAAACTTGCATTAGACCAACATCCAAAATCTACAGGCTTAAAATTAGTACAAGTAGAAATGCTGGTTTATGATGACAAACTCGATCTGGCCGAAAAGCTTTTGAACGAGCTGTACGCAATTGAACCTAACAACGAGGAAATCTACATCCAAAAAGCTAATATTTGTTCCAAAAGAGATCAACACGAGAAAGCAGTCGAACTGTTAAAAATCGCGTTGCAGTACACTGACGATTATGCTGATGTGTATAACTTAATTGGAATGGAATATCTTTTTATGGATAATCTCGAGCTGGCAAAAGAGAATTTTATCAAATGTCTTGAAGAAGACCTAGAAGATCAATCTGCGCTTTATAACGTAGTGTATTGTTTTGAGTTTTTAGATCAAAATCAGGAAGCTATTGTATATCTTAACGAATATATCAACAGAAATCCGTACAGTGAAATTGCATGGCATCAGCTTGGACGTCTTCATTATGGCGTAAAAGAATACGAAAATGCAATTCGAGCATTTGATTATGCAACGTTGATTGATGACGAATTCTTAGGGGCTTTTATGGAAAAAGCGAAAGCCTATGAACGTCTGAAAAAATACAACGAAGCAATTGAAAGCTATAACAGAACAATAGAACTGGACGACGCAACATCTTACGCTCTTCTTCGAATTGGAAAATGTTACGAGAAACTAGGAAATTTAGCGAAAGCAATTCAATACTACAACCAGACTGTTCATGAAGATCCTCTTTTAGATAAAGGATGGATTGCGATAACAGATTTTCACCTTCGTCAGAAAAACTATCAAAAAGCATTGTTCTTTGTCAATAAAGCTTTGGCAATTGACAATCAGAATCGTTTGTACTGGAAAAGATATGCAACAATCAACAAACACATGAATTTCTTTGAAGAAGCCGAATTCGGTTTTAGAAAAGCGGTTGAGTTTGGAGATTATGCATTAGATACTTGGTTATACTGGGTTGATATTCTGCAGTTTTTAGGAGAATTCGAAAGTGCTATTCAGACTTTGTTACAAGCGTCGGAATATTTTCCTGAGGAAAACGAAATCGAATATCGTTTGGCTGGATTGTACTTTATGATTCAAGACACCACAAAAGCTAAATTCCACTTAAGCAATGGCTTACGTCTTAATTTTGATAACTATATCTTAATTGAAGATTTATTTCCTGTGGTTTGGTCAAAAAAAACAGTAAAAAATTACATAGAAAAACATCGTAAATAAGAATGGTTGATATTTTATTAAGAAGACGTTTTGGATTATTAGGGCGTAACATTAGTTATTCTTTTTCAAAAGGTTATTTTACAGAAAAATTTAATAATGAAGTTTTTGCTGGTAACAGCTATGAGAATTTTGACATTTCAGAAATTAATTATTTCACTGAATTAATTAAAAATAATCCAGATTTAAAAGGATTAAATGTCACTATTCCATACAAAGAACAAGTTATTCCATTTTTAGATAAATTATCACGAAAAGCTTCTTTAATTGGTGCTGTTAATACTATAAAATTCACTAAAAGTGGCAAATTAAAAGGCTACAATACCGATTATTACGGATTTAAAAAGTCTTTAGAACCGCTTTTAGAACCACATCATAAAAAAGCGCTTATTCTGGGAACAGGCGGTGCTTCTAAAGGTGTTGCTTTTGCTCTAGATGAATTGGGTATTCCGTATACTTTTGTTTCCAGAGAAGCCAAAGAAAATATTATCGATTACGATTTGATCAATGCCACTACTTTTGATAATTTCCAAATCATAATTAACTGTACGCCAGTTGGAACAAGCCCAAATATTGACGCTTGTCCAAACTTGCCGTATGAGTTTTTTACAGAAAAACATATTGCTTACGACTTAATTTACAATCCGGCCGAAACTACTTTTCTAAAATTGGCAAAAGAAAGAGGTGCAGTGATAAAAAACGGTCACGACATGCTGATTTTTCAGGCAGAAAAAGCTTGGAAAATCTGGAACAAATAAAAAGAAGTAAAAAATAAAATGTTAATGTATTTTTTGTATTTTTAAATCACTTATTAACAGGTGGTTATGATAAAAATACAAGTATTTAGCATTTTATTTTTTTTATTTCACAATCTCCTTTCTGCTCAAGAAAATGATACCTTACAAAGTCCTTTCTCAGAGCCGCGTTACCATTATTTCCTAAAGACCATAATTCTTTTTGATGAGTATTTAGATACCGACAACGGCTCTTTTAATACTACTCAATTACGTGTTCTGCTTCCAATTGGAAATAAAGCTTGGAATTTACGTTTTGATCTTCCATTAATTTCTGCAAATACCAATTCTTTAAACAAAACAGCAATTGGAGACGTTGGTATGGGAATAAGCTATATTCCTTACATGAAAAATACAAATGGAATTGCAGTAAGAGCAAGAGTGTATGCCAATACTGCGGCAGATCCAAATTTTGGAACTGGAAAATGGGTAGCAATGCCTGCCGTAGTTTATGGGAAATATTTATTTGAGAAAAAATTTCTATGGTTGTCAACTCTAGAATATCAAGGAAGTTTTGCTGGTCAAAATGATAGAAACGACATCAGTGTTACCGTCTTTGAAAATGTTGTTCTTCATTTTTTTGGAAAAAATTGGGTCGCAGGAGATGTCGCTTTTAGATATAATTCTATGATTGAAGGTTTTCAAAACAATGCTTTCGTTGAATTCGGAAGAAAAATAACACCTACAAATTTAATCTACATACACCCCAGTGCAGGATTTGGTACAAACAGAACCTACAATTTTGGAATTGAAATGGGCGTTTTGATTCTTTTCTAGTCAAAGAAAAAAATCAATAGAACCTTACTAATTTATATTTTTACAGTAATAATCAAAAAAAGAATGCAGATTTTGAATTTATGGATACCTCAGTTATTCAATCAAAAGCTATTCAACATAACAGCTAATAAGTGCAAAGAATAGGAATTTCGTCTTAAAATACAGCATAATCAAGCGATTTATTTTGTATTTAGAAACACCTTTACTATCTTTCGCTCTGTTTAAAATAAAAACCTTATACATTTTAAAGATGTTAGAAGAAAAGAATGATAACCTGCATGATGCAGACGGAAAATCAGGAATCGAGAGCAATGATGCTACAGCAAATGATGCAATTGAAATATCTGATCCTGAAACTTTAGTTGAGAATTCAACTTCAGAAACTCAAAATAGCGATGATACTACTGAAAATGCGCATCAAGAAGCATTGGATGTGATCACCAATTCAAATGCAGCCGAAAGTGAAGACGAGACTTTAAAAGAACGTCATGATATTCCAATGCAGGATTATAATACATTTTCTTTAGATGCTCTTGTAGATGAATTAAAAAAACTGGTTAATACAGACAAAGTAATGTCCGTAAAAGATCATATTGAAGAAATCAAAAAAGCTTTCTTACTGCAATATCATCATCTTTTGGAGGAAAAGAAAGAAGAGTTTCTGGCTTCTAACACAGATCCAAATGAAGAATTTGAATACCACTTACCTTTAAAATCAAAATTTGACGAATATTATAATATTTTTAGAGATAAAAGAAATGTTCATTTCAAGCATTTACAAACTAATCTAAAAACAAATTTAGAAACTCGTCTGGCAATAGTTGAGGAATTAAAAGAGCTTATTAATCCACAGGAAAATATAAAAGATACTCTTAAGCATTTTAATGAATTAAGAGAAAGATGGAAAAATGCTGGTGCAATTCCAAAAGACAAATACAACCATGTTTGGAACAATTACCATTTCCATGTCGAGAATTTCTATGATTATCTTCATTTAGATCGTGAAGCGAGAGATTTAGACTTTAAACACAACTTAGAATTAAAACAAAAAATCATTGCACGTGTCGAAGAATTAGTGAACGATACAGATGTAAACAAATCTTTCCGTGAGTTACAGGATTTACACAGAATTTGGAAAGAAGATATCGGGCCGGTTTCTAAAGAACACCGTGATGCAATTTGGAATCAATTTAGCGAGCTAACTAAAAAGATACACGACAAGAGAGAAGTTTTGTTTGAAAACCAAAGAGCTAACGAACAGCAAAATCTTGAGATTAAGAAAGAAATCATTTCTAAAATTGAGGTTTTAGGTACCGAAAAAGTAAATTCTCACTCGCAATGGCTTGTACAAATTCAAAAAGTAGAAGAATTAAGAAATGAGTTTTTTGCTGCTGGGAAAGTTCCGTCAGAAGTAAACGAAGAGACTTGGGCAGCATTTAAAACCGCTGTTAGAAACTTTAATGCTTTCAAAAATTCTTTCTATAAAGACATTAAGAAAGATCAAAATGACAATTTAAATAAAAAGCTTGCTCTTGTAGCCAAAGCAAAAGAATTGCAAGAAAGTACCGATTTTCAATCTACAACTCCTGTAATGAAACAAATTCAGGAAGAATGGAAACAAATTGGCCACGTTCCTAAAAAATATTCAGATAAAATCTGGAAAGAATTTAAAGATGCCTGCAATCATTATTTCGACAAATTAAAAGAACATAAATCTGAAGAAAACAGCGAAGAAGTAGCCGCTTTTGATAACAAAAAAGCTTACTTAGACACGTTAAGAGCTTTTCAGCTAACTGGAGACCACAAAACAGATTTAGACGCTATAAAAGCACATATTGAAACTTGGAAAGGATTTGGAAAAGTGCCTTTTTCAAGACGCCATATAGAAGGAAAATTCAATAAAATTCTAGATGCTCTTTTCGAAAAATTAAGCTTAAGCAAAAAAGAATCCGAAATGATGCGTTTTGCAAATCGTATTGATTCTTTATCAGATAGCAATGATACTCGTAAATTAGATAATGAAAAAATCTTTATTATGCGTAAAATTGAAGAAGTTCAAAATGAAATTTTCCAATTAGAAAACAATATTCAGTTTTTCACTAATACTAAAAATGCTAAAAAAGAGAACTCTATTGTAACAGAAGTTCGCAAAAACATCGCTATTCACAAAGAAAGCCTTGAAGTTTGGAAAGATAAACTGAAACAACTAAGAAACTTAGGTCAGGAATAAGAACTGAGTTAAAGCAAATCATAGAAGGTGTAGTGAAAATATTCATTACACCTTTTTTTATATCTAAAATGTTTCTTTTACCGCAAAGCACGCAAAGATTTATTTTATTAAGTGGTTATGTTGGTAAATAAAAAGTTCGCAAAGCTTTATCTACGTAAAACTTTGCGAACTTTTCTTTCTTAAATAATACGAAATACAAAAAAAACTCTGCGTGCTTTGCGGTAAAAACCCACTCCAAACAAAAATCCAAAAAACTTAACATTCTAGTTAAATTCTATAAAACAATTCTGTAAAATATTGATTATATTTGATTTACCACATTATCATTTGATAATTAAACAATACAACATTTTATTAATTTTAATACCACACAAATGAAATTTACACGAAAAGCACACGCCAACTGGAAAGGAACCGGTATGGAAGGAACAGGAACTATTAGTACTCAAAGTACCACTTTAGATAATGCACAACTCTCTTTCAAGACAAGATTTGCTGATGGTGTTGGCACAAACCCAGAAGAACTAGTTGCAGCAGCGCATTCTGGCTGTTTTACAATGCAATTAAGTTTTTTATTAAACGAAGGCGGATTTACAGCTGATGATTTAACTACAGAAGCAACAGTGACTTTTGAAGACGGTTCAATCACTTTAATTCATTTAGATTTAAAAGGAAAAGTCCCTTCAATTTCAGCAGAAGAGTTTAAAGCTACAGCCAATAAAGCAAAAGAAATCTGTCCGATTTCTAAATTATTAAACACTACAATTACATTATCGGCTGAATTAATTAGCTAAAAAAAATTAAGCATAAAAAAACCATTCAAAATCGAATGGTTTTTTTTATGCTTAAGAATAACTTATTACATTTTAGCTTTTAATGCTTTAGCTTCAGCAGTCATTTCAAGAGCACTGTAAACTCCTAATAATGTTTTAGAAACATCTTCGTTTTTAGGATCTAATTCATTCGCTTTTTTAAGATAAGGAATTACACCTTTAAAAACATTTTCTCTCTGCGCTTTCAATACATCATAACGCTTCATATCTTTAGCAGAAGTACCTAACTTATTCATTTCATCAATGATTGGTTTCTCAGCTTCTAATTTTAAAGCAGCAAGGTTCAAATACGCATTTGTGTAGTTAGGATTGATTTCAATCGCTTTTAAGTAATATTTCTCTGCATCTGCACTGTTTTTTGCACCTGCACTAATTACTCCTAAATTGAATACTAAATCAGCATTGTTTGGATCTTTCTCTAAAGCTTCTCCAACCAATTTTTTGTACATGTCAAAATCTTTAGTCTCTAAGTATAAGTTAGCTTCAGTTAAGATCAAAGAAGTATCTTCAGGATTTGCTTTTCTAGCATCTGCGATTGCTTTTTTAGCTTCTTCAGTACGTCCTTTTTGAACTAAGATTAATGCTAAATTTTTGTAGATTTCTCCTCTTTTCGAAGGAATTGCTTCTGTTTTAGGTTTTTCATGTGTTCCTAATTTTATAGCTAGATCTCTATCTTTTGCATTGGCAAAGTTATCTTCATTACTGTTCGCTTTGTTAACAGCCAAATATAAAGTTCCTTTTCCTGAATAGTTCAATTTTTTCAACTCTTCATACATTGGTAAAGCCAAATCAAAATCTTGTGCATTCACAGCAGTTGAAGCAGCATAATATAAATTAATTGTATCTTTTTTATCTAAAGCATAAGCGTCATACAATTTTTTTGCTCCGTCTACATGTTTATTCGCTTGAGTATCTGCAATTGCAGAGTTAATCAACTGACCTTTAATATTAGTAATGGAAGTAGCTGCCTGAGTAGAAAATTTTTGTTTTCCTGAAGCTTTTTCAACTTCAATTAATTTTTTATAGCTTTCAGCTGCTGCAATTAAGTTTTTACTTTCTTCAACTTTTTTGTTTGCTAGATCTAAATAAGCATTTCCTTGAACAAAATAAAATTGTGCCTGTTCTGTATCTTTAGCATTTACTACTAAATTTTCAGCATCTTTCAGGATTGTAATTGCTCCTTGAGCGTCACCGCCTTTTAATGCCTTTTCAGCGTTTTTAATTTGATCTTTTTGAGCAAACGTAGCTACAGAGATCAGTAATGCTGATGCTAGTATTACATATTTACTTTTCATAGTGATTTATTTGTATTTAATTTTTTATATAATTTGATTATTCTTCTGACTCTTCTTCTTCAGAATCTGCGTCATCTTCGTCATCAATTACTTCATCATCAGAATCGTCGTCATCTTCAACAGTTCCATCATCTTCTAGAACTTCTAAATCTGGCTTCACTCTTTCAATTGCAGACTCAATTACATTTCCATCTTCATCCACAACTACTTCTTCAACATCATCCTTCATTACTTTAGTTACGGCAGCGATAGAATCTTTTCCTTTAAGGTTAATTAATCTAACACCTTGAGTCGCACGTCCCATAACACGTAAATCTTCAATTGCCATTCTGATAGTCAATCCAGATTTATTGATAATCATTAAATCATCTGCATCTGTAACTGCATTGATAGAAATTAATTTACCTGTTTTCTCCGTAATATTAAGAGTCTTAACACCCTTACCTCCACGGTTTGTAATTCTATAAACATCTTCTCCATCTTCGTCAACTAATTTGGTACGTTTTCCATATCCATTTTCAGTTACCACTAAGATTTGAGATTCAGTAATATCATTTTTATCAACTGTAACCATTCCGATTACTTCGTCGGTTTCGTCTTTTAAAGTAATTCCACGAACTCCAGAAGCAGTTCTTCCCATCGGACGTGTTTTAGTCTCCTCAAAACGAACCAATTTACCAGACTTAACAGCCATAATAATTTGGCTTTCTCCGTTCGTTAACTGTGCTCCGATTAATTCATCACCTTCTTTAATTGTAATAGCCGCAACTCCATTCGCTCTTGGTTTAGAATATTTCTCCAAAGAAGTTTTCTTTACCTGACCTTGTTTTGTCACCATTACAAGATTATGCGTATTGATATAATCTTTATCTTTTAAATCTTGCGTACAAATGAAAGCTTTTACCTTATCATCACTTTCAATGTTTACTAAGTTTTGGATTGCTCTACCTTTTGCTGTTTTACTTCCTTCAGGAATTTCATAAACACGCATCCAGAAACATTTTCCTTTCTGTGTAAAGAACATCATATATTGGTGGTTTGTCGCTACGAACATATGCTCCAAGAAATCTTGATCTCTTGTTCCAGCACTTTTCTGTCCAACTCCACCTCTATTTTGTGTTTTGTATTCTGTAAGGTTTGTACGTTTGATGTAACCAGCATGTGAAATTGTAATAACTACATTCTCATCAGCAATCAAATCTTCTATACTTACATCTCCTCCAGAATATTCAATTTGAGAACGACGATCATCACCGTATTTGTCGCGAATTTCAGTCAGCTCTTCTTTAATTAAATCTGTTCTTAAATTAATGTCTGCTAATAAAGCTTTTAAATGCTCAATTAATTTCATCAATTCATCATACTCAGCTCTTAACTTATCCTGCTCCAGACCTGTTAACTGACGTAAACGCATTTCAACAATTGCACGAGCTTGAATATCAGAAAGCTTAAATCTTTCGATTAATTTTTCTCTTGCCTCATCAGTATTTTTAGATCCTCTAATTAACGCAATTACTTCATCAATATTATCAGAAGCAATGATTAAACCTTCTAAAATATGAGCTCTTTCTTCTGCTTTACGCAATTCAAACTGCGTTCTTCTAACGACTACTTCGTGACGGTGCTCAATAAAATAATGAATCATATCTTTCAGATTCAACATTTGTGGGCGACCTTTTACTAATGCAATGTTATTTACACTAAAAGAAGATTGTAATGAAGTATACTTATATAAGGTATTTAAAACTACGTTTGGCGTAGCATCACGTTTTAAGATGTAAACGATACGCATACCATTTCTATCCGATTCGTCACGGATATTCGCAATACCTTCAATTTTTTTCTCGTTAACTAAATCAGCCGTACGTTTAATCATTTCGGCTTTGTTAACTTGATAAGGGATTTCTGTAACAATGATACATTCTCTTCCATCCACTTCTTCAAAACCAACTTTCGCACGCATTACAATACGTCCTCTACCGGTTTTAAAAGCTTCACGAACACCTTCATAACCATATATTACACCACCAGTTGGAAAATCTGGTGCTTTAATATGCGTCATTAATTCGTCAACTTCAATATCATTATTATCTAAGTACGCTAAAGTACCATTGATAACTTCAGTTAAATTGTGTGGTGGCATATTAGTTGCCATACCAACTGCAATACCTGTTGCTCCATTTACTAATAAAGTAGGAACTTTTGTAGGCATTACTTTTGGTTCATATAAGGTATCGTCAAAATTTAGCTGAAAATCAACAGTTTCTTTTTCGATATCCGCCATAATTTCCTCAGAAATTTTGCGCATTCTAGCCTCAGTATAACGCATTGCTGCTGGACTATCTCCATCGACAGATCCAAAGTTACCTTGACCATCAACTAATAAATATCGCATACTCCACTCTTGAGCCATACGAACCATTGCGTCGTAAACAGAGGTATCTCCGTGCGGGTGGTACTTACCCAGAACCTCTCCCACGATTCTTGCAGATTTTTTATGGGCAGATCTTGAAGTTACTCCCAAATCATACATTCCATAAAGAACTCTTCGATGCACTGGTTTCAAGCCATCTCTAACATCAGGAAGTGCTCTTGATACAATTACAGACATCGAATAATCGATGTAAGCTGATTTCATTTCATCTTCAATGTTAATAGGAATTAACTTTTCTCCTTCAGACATAAGTTGTTATATTAAATAATTATAATAGTTTCAAAGCGTGCCAAGATACGTTTTTTTAAAATTTTTTCAGCTATTTCCTTACACTTATTTAAATGATTTATTAACAACTTTATTTTGGCTTTTAGTTAATAAATTAAGCGTTTTTTAACGCTTTTATTCTCTTTTTTTTCGTCTATTAGCTGTCAGGAGATCTTGACAGGTACGGTTTTTGTTTTTAAAACAGTAATTCACTAAATTTACAATACCAATTATATATTATGGATGATAATTTTTCACCAAGAGTAAAAGATGTTATTACGTATAGTAAGGAAGAGGCACTACGTTTGGGCCACGACTTTATTGGTACTGAACATCTCATGCTGGGCATTTTAAGAGATGGTAACGGAAAAGCTATTCATATACTTAATAACCTAGCAGTCGATTTAGATCATTTACGCAGAAAGGTAGAAATACTGAGCCCTGCTAACCTGAGCGTTGAAGTAAATGCAGAAAAGAAAAACCTTCATCTTACCCGACAGGCCGAAAGAGCCCTGAAGACCACTTTTCTTGAAGCAAAAGTATTTCAAAGTTCATCAATAAGCACGGCACACCTGCTGTTATGTATCTTACGCAACGAAAACGATCCAACAACCAAGTTACTGAATAAACTAAAAATAGATTATGATGTAGCTAAAGAACAGTATTTAAATATGACTCCAAACGAAGAAGAATTCTTAGAAAACTTGCCAAGAAACGAATCGTATAATGACGATTCAGGACAAGATGACAGTCTAAAAGAAAGTAGTTTTAATAATCCCGCCAATAAGTCAAACAAAAAATCTAAGACTCCAGTTTTAGATAATTTTGGGAGAGATTTAACAGAAATGGCCGAAGAAGGAAAACTAGATCCAGTTGTAGGACGCGAAAAAGAAATTGAACGTGTTTCACAAATTCTAAGCCGTAGAAAAAAGAACAATCCACTTCTTATTGGAGAACCTGGGGTTGGTAAATCTGCTATCGCAGAAGGACTTGCCTTACGTATTATTCAAAAGAAAGTATCTCGTATCCTTTTCAACAAACGTGTTGTAACTCTAGATCTAGCAAGTTTAGTTGCTGGAACAAAATACAGAGGACAGTTTGAAGAAAGAATGAAAGCCGTAATGAACGAGCTGGAGAAAAACGATGATATTATTCTTTTTATTGATGAAATCCATACTATTGTAGGTGCTGGAGGAGCGACAGGTTCACTTGATGCTTCAAACATGTTCAAACCTGCTTTAGCTAGAGGAGAAATTCAATGTATTGGTGCTACTACTCTTGATGAGTACAGACAATATATTGAGAAAGACGGTGCTTTAGAAAGACGTTTCCAAAAAGTTATTGTTGAACCAACATCTGTTGAAGAAACGATCGCTATTTTGAACAACGTAAAAGACAAATACGAAGATCACCATAACGTAACTTATACTCCAGAAGCTATCGAAGCCTGCGTTAAATTAACGAACAGATATATGTCTGAGCGTTTCTTACCAGACAAAGCTATTGATGCTATGGACGAAGCCGGATCACGTGTTCATATCACCAACATTGATGTTCCAAAACAGATTTTGGATTTAGAGCGTCAATTGGAAGAAGTTCGTGAGCTTAAAAATATGGTTGTTAAAAAACAAAAATATGAAGAAGCAGCAAAACTTCGCGACGATGAAAAACGTATCGAAAAAGATTTAGCTATCGCACAAGAACAATGGGAAGAAGATTCTAAAAACAACCGAATTGAAGTTACAGAAGATAATGTAGCCGATGTTGTTTCGATGATGACTGGAATTCCTGTTAATAGAATTGCACAGACAGAAAGCAATAAATTAGCTCAATTACCTGAATTAATTCAGAACAAAGTAATTGGTCAAAACGAAGCAGTTCTTAAAATTGCACGTTCTATTCAACGCAACAGAGCCGGACTTAAAGACCCTAATAAACCAATTGGTTCATTCATATTCTTAGGTCAGACTGGTGTTGGTAAAACACAATTAGCTAAAGTATTAGCAAAAGAATTATTTGATTCTGAAGATGCTTTAGTTCGTATTGACATGAGTGAATACATGGAGAAATTTGCGATTTCTCGTTTAGTTGGAGCGCCTCCAGGATATGTCGGGTACGAAGAAGGCGGTCAATTAACTGAAAAAGTTCGCAGAAAACCATACTGTGTGGTACTTTTAGATGAGATCGAAAAAGCACACCCAGATGTATTCAATATGATGCTTCAGGTTTTAGATGACGGATATTTGACTGATAGTTTAGGTCGTAAAATTGACTTTAAAAACACGATCATCATCATGACATCTAACGTTGGTGCTCGTCAGTTAAAAGATTTCGGACAAGGTGTTGGATTTGGTACTGCTGCAAGAACAGCTCAAGCTGATGAAAATTCAAAAAGCATTATCGAAAATGCATTGAAGAAAACTTTTGCTCCTGAATTCTTAAACAGAATTGATGACGTAATTGTATTCAACGCACTAGAAAAAGCTGATATCGATTTGATTATCGAAATCGAATTGAAAAAACTATATTCTCGTATTGCAGAGTTAGGATACAAACTAAGCTTAACAGAAAAAGCAAAAGCATTTATTGCTGAAAAAGGTTTTGATAAGCAGTTTGGAGCTCGACCGCTGAAAAGAGCAATCCAGAAATATGTTGAAGATTTGTTAGCTGAAGAAATCATCACTTCAAAAATACATTCAGGCGATGAAATCTTAATGGACTTAAAAGATGATTCTCAAGAATTATCAGTTGAAATCCACAAAGCCGAAGAGCCGACGAATCAATAAATTAGTTAAAATTTATAACAGAAATAACCTACCCGTTACGTTTTCCTAACTTAACGGGTATTTTTTTTGTAAAAATCACTATCTTTAATAAAAGCAAATAGCTATTTTTGGATTTAAATTCTATAACAAAACCTGTTGGGTAGTGAAATTAAAAAAAACATTTAAACACATAGAAACATAGATTTTTACTTTACTAAAGAAAGGAAAATCGAAAGAAACTAGTTTCTAACACATAGCAAACTATGTGAATTTATACAAGTGAAACGCCTTTTACGCAGTTTCAAATACTATGCTTCTATGCGTTTAAAATAATTACAGCCAACAGATCATAAAACTAAATAAAAACATATGCTTCAAAACAAAGTCATTTTAGGCAGTGAAGAATGGTGCTCATTTCCAGAACTTGGAATCCCGACAATCAAAGCTCGTGTTGATTCCGGCGCTAAAACTTCGGCAATGCACGCTTTAAACATAGCTCCTTTTATAAAAAATGATGCCAATTGGGTTAAATTCGACATTAATCCAATTCAGAATAATATTAAAACTATTATTCATTGTGAAGCACCTTTGGTTGACAAACGAATCGTTAAAAGCTCAAGCGGTTTTAGAGAACATCGTTATGTGATTCAAACCAGTTTAAAAATTGGCGATACTAAATGGCCAATCGAAATGACTTTGACTAACCGCGATTCTATGGGATTTAGAATGCTTTTAGGACGCGAAGCCATGAGTGGAAGGGTTTTGGTTGATCCAGAGCAAAAATACCTTTTAGGACAGCCTACTCCTGAATCCCTTAAAGAATTATATCAAAATTCAGAAAAAGCAAAAACAGGTTTACGAATTGGCCTTTTAGCCAGCAATCCTGAATTATACAGCAACAAAAGAATCATGGAAGCCGGCGAAATGCGCGGGCACGAAATGCATTTCTTAAATATCAAAGAATGCTATATGAAATTGGACGCCAAAAAACCTGAAATTCACTACAGAGGCGGAAAAATCCTAAACGAGTTTGATGCTATTATCCCGAGAATCAGACCAAGCATTACTTTTTATGGCTGTGCTTTAACGCGTCAGTTTGAAGCTTTGAAGGTTTTTGTTCTGAATTCAGCTACAGCAATTACGCAATCGAGAGATAAATTATATTCTTTACAGCTATTACTAAACAGCGGCATAGATATTCCAACTACAGGATTTGCTAATTCTCCGCTTGATACAGACAACTTAATCAAGATGGTTGGAGGTTCGCCTCTAATTGTAAAATTATTAGAAGGCACACAAGGAAAAGGGGTTGTTCTAGCTGAAACTAAAAAAGCCGCAGAAAGTGTTATCAATGCATTCAAAAGTTTAAATGCTAACATTTTAGTTCAGGAATTCATCAAAGAAGCTAACGGAAAAGATATTCGTTGTTTTGTGATTGACGGAAAAGTGGTTGCCGCAATTCAGCGTGAAGCCATGCCAGGCGAATTCAGAGCTAATATTCATTTGGGCGGAACCGCATCTGTGATAAAAGTAACTCCAGAAGAAAAAAAGATCGCCATTAAAGCAGCAAAAGCAATGGATTTAAAAGTGGCTGGTGTTGATATTATCCGTTCTTCCAAAGGTCCTTTATTATTAGAAGTAAACTCTTCTCCAGGCCTAGAAGGCATCGAAGGTGCAACCAATAAAGATGTTGCTGGAGAAATGATTAGAGCGATTGAAAAGAATTTCAAATTATAACTAAGTTCATTTAAACTTAATTATCGATTCATAATTTAGAAGCTTTGCCGAAGTTTAAAACTTTGGCAAAGCTTTTTTATTTAACTTTAATAAAACAAAAATAGTAAAATGATTCAATTTCCTTATTTAGATATAATCATCAGAAGTGCAGCTGTCTATTTTTTCATGACGATTGCTTTACGAATATTCGGCAAAAAAGAACTTTCACAATTAAACACTGCCGATATTATTCTAATTTTACTAATTAGCAACTCAGTTCAAAATGCAATGGTTGGCCCAGATACGAGCCTTCTTGGCGGATTGGTTGCAGCACTGGTTTTATTCGTAATCAATTTTGCAATTAAAAAATTAACCCGCAACTCTAAAACTATAAGCAATTTATTACTTGACAAACCTGAAGTTTTAATCCATGATGGAAAACTAGATTTCAAAGCCTTAAGCAGATTAGACATCTCGCATGACGAATTAAAAGAAGCGGTACGAGAACATGGTTTAGAACACCTTACCGATGTCAAACTTGCCATGCTGGAAATTGACGGAACAATAAGTATAATTTCTGCAGATCAAAAGCATCTTAAACAGACACATTACAAACGAAAACACAATCGCAAGAATCTACAAAATTTATAATATTACAAAAACAAAAAAGCCGATTTCAAAAAGAAATCGGCTTTTAAATATCTAGATAAAAATGCGATTCAGATCTAACATTTTACCATAATCATTTTACTAAATAAATACACTTAGAATAAAATAAACCAAACCTGCCAATAAAGCTGAAATTGGAATAGTTAAGATCCAAGCCCAGATTAAACTAACGGTAACTCCCCATCTTACGGCAGAAACACGTTTTGTTAATCCAACTCCAATAATAGATCCTGTGATAGTATGTGTTGTACTTACCGGAATTTTTAAGTGTTCTGTAAAGTAAAGTGTCAAAGCACCAGCTGTTTCAGCGGCAACTCCTTCAAACGAACTTACTTTTGTAATTTTAGATCCCATTGTTTTCACAATTTTCCATCCACCACTTAAAGTTCCTGCTGCAATGGCAGAATAACATGCTAACGGAATCCAAGGTGGCATTTTAAAAGCTCCGTCTTCAGAAGGAAGAACTACATCTAACCAAGGATCCATGTGAACACCTGGATTTGTATTAATATAAACAACAACCGCTGCTGCGATAATACCCATTACTTTTTGCGAATCATTTCCTCCATGTCCTAAACTAAAAGCCGCAGAAGATAGTAATTGCATTTTTTTCAAAGCAGCATCTGCTTGATGAAGATTCAAACTGCTAAAAATCAAACAAAAACCACTTACCGTCAATACAATAAATGCAACCAAAAGCCATTTTATATTATGAGGCTCTAAAGCAACACTCCAAAAAACTGAAGAAGCAAAACGAGGTTTATGCCCATCTTTTATAATTTCCTCATAAGGAATCATTTGCACGTAAACAAACCAAATAGTTGCAATCATTAATGCAATAGTAAATATTTTTGGCCCAATACTTTTACGAGATGCATTTAACAACCAAATAGAGATTAAATAGGATGCCAAAGCTCCCAACAAAGGCGCTAAAACAATAAAAGCAATAATGATAATAACTCCAGAAGGCACTCCGCCATCTTTTCCAGCCTTATACCAACTCACTATATCGTACCAATGATGTGTTGCTCCGTCTGCTCCAACATAACCTGAAAAACCATGAATTGCAATGGCATGTGCTACCGCCGCACCAGCAAAACCACCGATAAGAGTATGTGAAGAACTTGAAGGAATTCCTAACCACCAAGTCAATAAGTTCCAGCATATAGCCGCAATTACACCAGCTAAAATCACCACCAGATCAATTTGCATTGTATCCGCTGTTTTAGCAACAGTATCCGCAACACCAAATCCAAAAACCCAATACGCTAGAAAGTTAAAAAATGCTGCCCAGACTACCGCCTGAAAAGGTGTCAAAACCTTTGTTGCAACAACAGTCGCTATAGCATTTGCCGCATCATGAAAACCATTGATGTAATCAAAAATTAAGGCAAGTACTATAATTAATATAAGTATAGTCATAAGATTATAACTTCAGAATGAAAAATTGAATTAAGAATGTTTTACAGAAATAGATTCTAGTATGTTCGCAACACTCTTACATTTGTCTGTTGCTGATTCTAAAACAGATAACACTTCTTTATATTTAATGATATTTTTAGCGTCTGTTTCGTTTTCAAAAATTTCAAAAACTGCTTTGTTATAAACGTTATCCGATTTGTTTTCTAGTTTGTTAATTCTAGCACACGCATCTTTAATAACTTTAAAATTCTGTAAGTTTCTCAACTCTTTTACTGCACTGTCAATGTTTTGACAAGCTTCAAGGTTGATTTCTGTCATCTTTCTGATAGATTTTGTAATCTTATCAACTTGATACAATCTCATACGGCTAGATGCACCGTGAAGATAATCTGCAACGTTGTCAATTGAAGTAATTAACGTGTGAATATCTTCTCTATCAAATGGAGTAATAAAGTTTCTGCTTAACTCAAGGTTAGTCTGACGGGTAATGTCTTCTCCTTTTTGTTCTAATTCGTCAATTTTTTGAAAAAGAATTTCTCTTTCTTTTAATGGTAAATTTACAGCTTCGTGTAAGTTAGAAGCTAATTCAATTAAATTGCTAGAAGCCTCTTCAAAAAGTGGAAAGAATTTTTTGTCTTTCGGCACTAAAAATTGGAAAATACTGTTTATTGACATTGTTTTATTTTTGATAGTGCAAAATTACTTCAATAATATTTTGCAATGTTAAGCCATTGTTAACAAATCGTTTTCTATTTGGAAACTCTCTAGGAATAACACCGTGTTTTCTATGTCATTATGTAAGATTCTGTCTTCTTTTACCAGAGGCACCACTTCGCGGTAACTGCTTAAGAACATTTCGATAAAATCGCTTGATTTTAGCGGTTCTCTGTACGCAATTGCCTGTGAAGCATTCAACAATTCTATCGCCAAAATACGCTCTAAATTATCTAAAATTCGTAAGGCTTTTGTAGCTCCGTTGGCTCCCATGCTCACATGATCTTCTTGTCCGTTACTGGAAACAATACTATCAATACTTGCTGGAGTTGCCAATTGTTTATTTTGACTTGCAATACTGGCTGCAGTATATTGTGGAATCATTAAACCAGAATTTAGCCCTGGATTATCGACCAAAAATGCTGGAAGATTACGCAATCCGGAAATTAATTGATAGGTTCTTCTTTCAGAAATACTTCCTAATTCCGCCAAAGCAATTGCCATAAAATCTAAAGCTAAAGCTAAAGGCTGTCCATGGAAATTCCCGCCAGAAATAATCTGATCGGCTTCTATGAATATATTTGGATTATCAGTAACCGAATTGATTTCGGTTTTGAATACTTTTCGAACATAATCAATCGCATCTTTTGAAGCTCCGTGAACCTGAGGCATACAGCGGAAAGAATACGGATCCTGAACATGTTTCTTTTCTTGAGCAATAATTTCACTTCCCTCTAAGAATTCAGTAATTCTTTGTGCTGTTATAATCTGACCTTTGTGCGGACGTATATAATGAATCAATTCGTTGAATGGTTCGATTCTTCCATCAAAACCTTCCAAAGAAATAGTTCCAATTAAATCTGCCAAATACGAATATTTATAAGCTTTAATCAAAATATGAGCTCCATAAGCACTCATAAACTGCGTTCCATTCAACAAAGCCAATCCTTCTTTGGACTGTAAAACAATTGGTTCCCAGTTAAAATGTTTTAAAACTTCAGCAGAAGCTGTTTTCTTCCCTTCAAAAAGCACTACTCCTTCTCCAATTAAAGGTAATGACATATGAGCTAAAGGCGCTAAATCTCCCGAAGCTCCAAGTGAACCTTGAGTATAAATGATTGGCAGAATATCATTATTATAAAAATCAACCAAACGCTCTAAAGTCTTCAATTGCACTCCGGAATGTCCGTAGCTTAAAGATTGAATTTTCAGCAAAAGCATCATTTTCACAATTTCAGACGGAACTTCTTCTCCAGTTCCACAAGCGTGAGATTTCACTAAGTTTTCTTGAAGCTTAGATAAATTCTCATTTGAGATTTTCACACTATACAACGAACCAAAACCAGTATTGATACCATAAATGGGCGCTGTATGTGATTCCATTTTTTTATCTAAATAATCACGGCATTTCTGCACATTTACTTTAGCTTCTTCCGATAATTCAAGCATTTTATTATTGGATAAAATCTCGTGTAGTGTTTCTAAAGTAATCGTTTCAGTACTTATATAATGGATTTCTCTCATGATGTTTTTCAATTTAAGACGTCAAAATTCAACAAATCAATATTAAAAAGCAACAATTTATCACAATAATTAAAATTTCAACAAAAGCCATTCTATGCTTTTAATTTATTCTCAAAGCTAAACTTCTCTTTTCTTATGGCTTTTTCATCATTTTTTAATTAGAATTCAACTCTTTATAAAAGAAAAACAATAAAAAATAGAATACCAAATATGTCAAAACCTCAATTTAGCCTGTTTAATTTTAACAAATGCTCAATAATGAATTATTGGGATTTGAATTATTAAAATATTCGCAAAAAGCCTTTTTAGGTTTTTAACTCTTATAAAAATCTGTACTTTTGAAAAATCAAAAATGAAAAGTAACAGCACAAAATATCAATCTACAATGACAACTCCAACTAGAGTTGCAATTGCTGCTACCATTATTTCTACTACAACAACTACTACCCCTTAGGGGTATACATTTTTACATATAATCCAGGTTATCTATACTTTTTTCTTGAAAGAAGAGAGTTATTGGATACATAAAAAACATTTACAAAGAAAAAAAAGTCGCAGTTTTCAGTTTCAGTTCACAGTTAATAACCTTTGAACCTTTGTTACTTAAAATCTTTGCACCTTATTAAAAAATATCAAAAAATGAAAGTATTAAAATTTGGCGGAACTTCGGTGGCCAATGCTCAAAATATAAAACTCGTTCTTGACATTGTCAATCAGAAAGCAAAACAGGATCAATTAGTTGTAGTCGTATCCGCTTTAAGCAAAGTAACCGATTTATTGCAGTCTGCAGCAGCAAAAGCGGCGGCAAACGATGAAAGCTTTAGAGAAGTTGTTGCTGAAATCGAGAAAAAACATCTCGACACACTTAAAGAATTAATTCCGGTAAGTGAGCAAAGCAGTCTTTTAAGTCATGTAAAAAGAATTATCAATCACTTAGAGACTTTATTGGACGGCTGTTTCTTATTAGGAGAATTATCTCCAAGAACTGCCGACACTATATTAAGTTTTGGAGAATTGCTTTCGTCATTTATTATTGCTCAGGCATATCAGCAAATTGACAAAGATGCTGTTTACAAAGACAGCCGTGAATTGATCAAAACAGACAATAATTTCGGAAAAGCTGCGGTAAACTTTGAAGTTTCAAATAAACTAATTCAAGAATATTTTGCCGAAAACAAATCTAGAATCAATATTTTACCTGGATTTATCGCGCAGACTTTAGACGGAATCACTTCGACTTTAGGACGCGGAGGATCAGATTATACTGCAGCAATTATTGCAGGAGCTTTAGATGCAGCACAATTGGAAATCTGGACTGATGTAAACGGAATGTTTACTGCAAATCCAAAAATTGTAAAACAAGCACAGCCAATTGCGAATATCTCTTATCAGGAAGCAATGGAGTTGTCGCATTTTGGTGCCAAGGTTTTGTATCCGCCAACAATTCAGCCGGTTTTAAGAAAAAACATTCCAATTTTAATCAAAAATACTTTTGAACCTGAAGCGGTAGGAACTTTAATTTCTGATACTGTTCTTTCAAAAGATACTGTCGTAAAAGGAATCAGCCATATTGATCACATTTCGCTTTTGACCCTTGAAGGCCCAGGAATGATTGGAGTTGCAGGTTCTTCAAGACGTTTGTTTGAAGTATTATCTCAAGAAAAAATCAATGTCATTTTTATTACTCAGGCTTCTTCTGAGCATTCCATTTGTATCGGAATTTTAAATTCGGATGCAGATAATGCCGAAGCCGCGATCAATAGAGCATTCGAAATCGAAATTTCTCAGAACAAAATCGACCCTTGTTATGTAGAAAAAGATCTT
The DNA here is from genome assembly GCF_030378165.1 of Flavobacterium panacagri. NCBI lineage: Bacteria > Pseudomonadati > Bacteroidota > Flavobacteriia > Flavobacteriales > Flavobacteriaceae > Flavobacterium > Flavobacterium panacagri. The sequence continues at coordinate 3,154,675 of NZ_CP119766.1, read as the reverse complement.
TGCATTATTGCTTTGGTGGGTGAAAACATGAAAAATCACCAAGGTTTAAGCGGTAGAATGTTCAGCACTTTAGGAAAAAACAACGTAAACATTCGTGCGATTGCACAAGGTGCTTCTGAAAGAAATATTTCCACTGTAATCAACGAAAGAGATGTTAAAAAAGCGTTGAATACACTGCATGAAAATTTCTTCGAAGAAAACACAAAACAGCTGAATTTATTCGTAATGGGAGTTGGAAATGTGGGAGAAAAATTCATCGAACAGATTCACAGCCAAAAGAAATTCTTAAAAGACAATTTAAAGATTAATGTCCGCGTTATCGCTTTATCGAACTCAAGAAAAATGCTTTTTGACGAAGACGGAATTTCTTTAAAAAATTGGGATACCGCTTTAAGCGAAGGACAAAATGCCGATATTGAAACCTTCATCAAACGCGCCAAAGAACTGAATTTACGTAACAGCATTTTTGTGGATATTACAGCAAATGCAACAGTTTCGGAAGCTTACGAGAAATTCTTAAAAGAAAGTATTGCCGTTGTAACTTGCAACAAAATTGCTTGTTCATCTGCTTACGACAATTATAAAAAACTAAAAAGCTTATCTCGTCAATATAACGCTCCGTTTTTATTTGAAACGAATGTTGGTGCGGGATTGCCAATTATAGATACGGTAAAAAATCTGATTGCATCTGGCGATAAAGTGCATAAAATTCAAGCAGTTTTATCTGGAAGTTTGAATTTCATTTTCAACAATTTTGACAAAGACAATTCTTTCCACGATGTGGTAAAAGAAGCCGGCGTTCAAGGTTTCACAGAACCAGATCCAAAAATCGACTTAAGCGGTATCGACGTAGCTCGTAAGATCCTGATTCTAATTCGCGAAAGTGGTTATGAAATGGACATCGACGCGATTGCAAACGAATCGTTTTTACCTGCAGACTGTTTAGCAACAACAAACAACGAAGACTTTTTTGCTTCGTTAATCAAACACGCTTCTCATTTTGAAGGTATTTACAACGAAGCTTTAGCCAAAGATTCAAGATTGAAATACGTAGCGCAATTCGAAAACGGAAAAGCAAGCGTTGGTTTACAGTTTATTCCAAAAGATCATCCTTTCTATAATTTAGAAGGAAAAGACAATATCGTATTGTTCTACACAGATCGTTACGTAGATCAGCCTTTATTGATCAAAGGAGCTGGAGCTGGAGCAGCGGTTACAGCATCAGGAATTTTTGCAGACGTTATTCGAATAGGTAATGTTTAGCCGCTAAGACACTAAGCCGCTAAGCTTCTAAGTTTTTTTTATACTTAGCATCTTAGAAACTTAGTATCTCAGAAACTATAAAAATAAACTTTGTGACTTTGTGCCTTCGTGGCAAAAACCAAAAAAATGAAAGAAATAAAATTATTCTGTCCCGCTACAATTGCCAATCTCTCCTGCGGATTTGACGTATTGGGACTTTGCTTAGACAATGCGGGCGATGAAATGATTGTTCGAAAAGTCGATCAAAAAGGAGTTCGAATCACTAAAATTGTCGGTGCCGATTTGCCTTTGGAAACCGAGAAAAACGTTTCTGGAGTTGCGGCTTTGGCAATGCTGGAAACTTTAGACGAATTGGATTTCGGATTTGAAATCGAAATTTATAAAAACATCAAAGCCGGAAGCGGCATCGGAAGCAGTGCGGCAAGTTCTGCCGGAGCGGTTTTCGGAATTAATGAATTATTAGGAAGACCTTATTCTCGTAAAGATTTGGTTCAGTTTGCAATGCAGGGTGAGAAATTAGCCAGCGGCAACGCACATGCCGACAATGTTGCTCCTGCCCTTTTAGGCGCTTTTACTTTGGTTAGAAGTTATTCGCCTTTGGATATCATTAGAATTGACAGTCCTGAAGAATTGTACGCAACTGTGGTTCATCCGCAGATTGAGTTAAAAACGTCTGATGCCCGTTCGGTTTTAAAACAGAACGTTTCTCTAAAAAGCGCTATCATGCAATGGGGAAATGTAGGCGGATTGGTTGCTGGTCTTTACACTAAAGATTATGATTTAATTGGAAGATCACTTCACGACGAAATCGTTGAACCAGTTCGTAGCGTTTTAATTCCAGGATTTGATTTAATCAAACAAACGGCTTATGAAAACGGTGCTTTAGGTTCCGGGATCTCAGGTTCTGGCCCCTCGATTTTCGCTTTAAGCAAAGGAAAAGAGACCGCCGAAAAAATAGCAAAAGCCATGAGCGACGTTTACGAAAAAATGAATTTACCGTATGAAATTCACGTTTCGAAAATTAATCCAGATGGTGTTCGCATTTTGTAAAATGTGAAATGTATTAAGTAAAAAGAATATCAGATAAAGTTTGTCATTCCGAGGAACGAGGAATCACACTAGTTTGTCGACTAAGATTGGCGAATTTCTATGCGGATTTCCGAGTGCGATTTCTCGTTCCTCGAAATGACAAAAAATACGCTTAATTAACTATTAGAATAAAAAAACAATATTTAAATAACCACAAAGCTTTGCGAACTCTGCGTTTTCAAAAGAAACCAATTCCTTGCGCTCTTTGCGGTTAAATAAACACAAACCATTGGAATTTGGAATTTTAGCTCTGGGATTTACGTTCCAAAAAATCTAAAATCTAAAGTCAAAAATCTAAAATAATGAAATACTACAGTTTAAACCATAATGCCCCAAAAGTTTCTTTTCAGGAAGCTGTTATACAAGGATTAGCCACTGACAAAGGATTATATTTCCCGGAAAGTATTACACCTCTTGATCCTTCTTTTTTTGATAAAATCGAAAGTTTAAGCCACGAAGAAATCGCTTACGAAGCGATCAAACAATTTGTTGGCGATGAAATACCTGCAGAAAAATTAAAAGAAATCATTGCCGAGACTTTAGTTTTTGATTTTCCGGTGGTGAAAGTCGAAAACGGAATCTATTCGTTAGAATTATTTCATGGGCCTACAATGGCTTTTAAAGACGTTGGAGCACGTTTTATGTCGCGTTGTTTGGGTTATTTTAATAAAGATAAAAAAGACGCTAAAAATACCGTTTTAGTAGCGACTTCTGGAGATACAGGCGGAGCCGTTGCCAGCGGATTTTTAGGCGTTGACGGTGTTGATGTTGTCATTTTATATCCGTCTGGAAAAGTGAGCGATATTCAGGAAAAACAATTGACTACTTTAGGGCAAAACATTAAAGCACTTGAAGTTGACGGTGTTTTTGACGATTGTCAGGATATGGTAAAAAAAGCGTTTTTAGACGAAACTTTGGCGCATAAAAACCTGACTTCTGCCAACTCTATTAATATTGCGCGCTGGTTACCGCAAATGTTTTATTTCTTCTTTGCTTACAAAGCGTTGAAAAGCCAAAACAAACCTTTGGTTTTCTCTTGTCCAAGCGGTAACTTCGGGAATATCTGCGCCGGAATTATGGCAAAGAAATTAGGTTTACCTATTGAACATTTCGTTGCTTCTACAAACGTAAACGACACGGTACCAAGATTCTTAGAAAACGGAAATTACGACCCTAAACCTTCTAAAGCAACAATCTCTAACGCCATGGACGTTGGAAATCCAAGCAACTTTATTAGAATTCAGGAATTATACAACAATGATTTAAAAGCTTTCGAAAAAGACTTTTCTTCTTATAGCTATACGGATGAAGAAACTTTAGTTGCTCTAAAAAACATTTATAACACAGATGGTTATATCGCAGAACCGCACGGCGCTGTTGGTTATTTAGGTTTGAAAAAAGAATTGGAGAAACATCCTAATGCGATTGGTATCTTCTTAGAAACGGCGCATCCTATTAAGTTTTTGGATGTTGTTGAACCTGCTTTAGGAATTACGCTTCCGATTCCTGCTCAAATTGAGAGTGTTATTAATGAGGAGAAATTTAGTGTGAGGATTGGGACTTATGAGGAGTTGAAGAGCTTCTTGGGATAAAAAAACACATAATAAATTATTAAAGCGAGTAAAAAAATTTTACTCGCTTTTTTATTTGCACTACCCTAAAAATATATCGACTACGGAAATCCGTAAAAATTAGCAATGAAAAACACTTATATTTGAAGAACGAGAGAACTTAATTATCAACACCTTATTGTATTAAATTTAAAAGAATGAAATCATTTTCAGGTATTTCTTGGTTGGATTTCCCAAGTCAACATTTTGGCAGAATAAGGGAAGAAATATTATCTAAGGGAAAAGATTATATCCTTAAAATCGATGAGGATGAATTTATTGAATATTTAATCGAAAAATATAGACTTGAACCATTAAAGATTTATCTTGAAACTGAATCAGTTTCAGAACCGAAAAAAGAAATAGAGAAAGTAAGAGATGATTGGGGGAGATATTTCGATGCTGAAGTGTATTACTTTAACGTGAGTTATCAATTTACTGGAAGTGAAGAATTATTTTTTGTTCAACCAAATCCAACAACTTATACAAGCTATGACATAAATGTGAAAAATAATCTAGTATCATTTTCATTTTCAATTTATAAACAAGACGTTAGAGAATTTAATAGAGTAAAATTCGAAGCCTACTCTTATGCATTTGATAATTTAGAGAGAATTAATAATAATGTCCAATCTATAAAAGGTAGTTTTGAAAATGCTGTAAAATCAGCATTTCAAAATGAAAAAAATAAATTCAAACAGGAAAATGATTTTTTTGCTGCTATAAATGTTAACGTTAATAAAGACACTGAATACGTTTTTACAATTCCAACTATTACTAAAAAAGATATTCCACAACCTAAAGTATCCAAAAATAAGGAGTTTTCGAGTGAGCCGAGCATGGCAATAAATACGTATAATGATATTTTGAAAGTAATATATGATGTTGGTAAAAGCATGGAAAAAAAGCCTTCGATATATCAGGGTAAAGATGAAGAAGCTCTAAGAGATCAAATATTACTATTTCTAGAAACAAGGTATGAAGGAACAACCGCTACAGGAGAAACATTTAATCGTGGAGGAAAGACAGATATTATACTTAAATATGCCAATGATAATAGTAATTTGTTTGTTGCAGAATGCAAATTTTGGCACGGAACTTCAGAGTTTTTAAAGGCAATTTCTCAATTATTCGATAGGTACTTGACGTGGCGCGATTCAAAAACCGCTTTAATTCTATTTGTTACGAATAAAGACTTCAGTAACGTGTTAAGCACAATTAAAAGTGAAGTTACAAATCACGAATACTACATTAGCTCAAATGGACAAAAAGGAGAATCTTCATTTAGCTATGTATTTAGACTTCCTCAGGATGAAAATAAAAAAGTTTTACTTGAGATAATAGCATTACATTATGACAAATAAAAAAGCATATTGCTCATAAAACCAAAGAAATTCAAAACTAATTGAAACGTCCACGAGCGGGATAATAAATTTAAAGTTTAATTAGTAAAAAAAATTATTGATCTGCAATCACTATCTTATAAAAAATCAATGTAAAAAGTAAAGTATTTACAACAATACTAACAAATATCCCCAAATTTAAAGATGCTAAAAAGTTTAACATTTCAGGAAATACATGATTAATTATTGAAGTACAGAATGATATTAAAAGAGATAACGCACAAGTAATTAGTGCTGAAATTACGGTAGATTTATTGAAATTTATCAATCTATTATAGCTCCCATGACGTTTCATAGCACTTACAGTCGGACTATTTCCTTGTAAAATAAGTGTCAAAATCGCTAATAAAAATCCAAATAATGTGGATGATATTGAAATTACTTTATCTAAAAAAGTTGCATCTAATACAAACGAAAAAATATCGTTGTATTTGTAAGATAAAATTATAAAAATTAAACCACAAATATAACCAAGTAATTTTTCTATCCAATATGCAATACTTCTATTCATAAAAACATTCTATCAAAATCAGCTTCACAACTAATATGAAGCTGCATAATTTCTTGAGCACGTTGGTTTTCTAATAAATCTGTATGTTCTCTTGGCTCATCTAACGTAATAAATTTAAAGTAACGGTCAGCTACTAAATCAATTTTTTTTAATTTTTTAGAGCCTGCTTCATAACCTGAAACGATAACTTTTTTTACATTTTCATTATTACGCCCTTGCATTAATCTTGCAGCATTATCCAAAACATCCCTAATACTTAAAGTTGCTAATCCTTCTCCTTTATTTGGACGTCCTTCAACCTCAAATTTAGCAAAAACTTTTGATGAGTTTAGTTGACGACCACTTTCAATAGCATTAAATAATGCATTATTTTGATGTTCAAAATCTGCAACAATTCGATCTGGCTTTGCTATTTCAACCTCAATAGATTTATGAAACCCAAAATTCAAAATCCTATTATATTCATCATGAGTCAGAATAACCTCAAATTTCACTAAGAAAGTTTTAAATAATTCGGATTCCGATTCTTGAAGTGCTAAGTAAATAAAATCAACAAAGTGTTCCACATAGCAACCTGATTTATTAGCTTCATACATTAAAATATTGCGTCGTTTGTCATAAAGAAAAACGTTAGCATACGCTAATCCTTCTTCAACTTCTAAACCAATACGAGAAAATGTTCTGTTAGCTTTATGCTTTTTAGGAGGAACGTTTACATCACGATTTGTTTCTAACAAACCGACAATATAATTTTCAGTATTTCTTAATATTTTAAGTTCGACATCTTTTCCTTTAACAGTCAAAGATACATTTTGTAATACTTCAATCATTAAAATTTCAGCAAATGAAATTTCACTTGGTAAATCTTCCATAGTTAAAACCTTAACTTTAAAAAATTCAATTTTCTTCTTCTTTGTTGCCATATTACAATTATTATATATTTTGAGTTGAGCAATTTACGCAAAATATATCGATTTTTAAATATTATTCTACAGACTCAGTAACACAAAAAGAGACCTCATCAAAGGTCTCTTCTCATTTTAATATATCTTCAAAAAATATTTATTTCCCGTTCAATAATTTCTCCAAATACTCCACTTTATCTTTTTCAGCTTGCACCAAACGTTCGTAAAGTTCTACAACTTTATCTAAAGGATTAAAAGTACAATTTGTTGCAAAAATACTACCTGTCGTAACAACATTATTATTAAAACTATTAAAGTAATTTATAACACCTTCATCTGAAAAGTTTTCAATCGCTTCAACAGAAACATCAAGAGCTTTTGCAATCTCAATTAGTTTTTTCTCATCTACAGTTTCGCTGTTTTCAATAGCCGAAATCGCCTGCTGGTTTGTACCTAAAGCCTGCGCCAGTGCTTCCTGTTTCATATCTTTAAGCTCTCTGATACGGCTTATATTTCTGCCGATATGTTTTGGTTTTATTGCTGTACTCATAATTCAAAGATATTTAAAATTCTTAAACGAAAATTAATTTCGGTAAAAAACAGAGGTGTTTTTGTAAGATACGCTTTTCATAATCTTTATAAACTATTGTTTGTCAAACTTACAATTTACAAACCAATATTTATTTACAATAGTAAAATAAGTTGCCTCCAGCTTTAGCTGGAGGTTTGCTATTCTCATACTAAATTCGGCTTTAGCCAAAGACCGCAACAGTTTTGGCTAAAGCCATTTTCTAATACAACTTTATTCCTACAGCTAAAGCTGTAGGCAATTCATTTTTTAGCTCCCAACAAATATAAAATCTTTACAAAACTGTGTTTCATTTTTTTAGTCGGAATTTGTGTTTTTGCCTTTATAAAATTAAATTGTTTCATTATGTTTGATTCGAATATTTCAATCTTCAATTTACATTTTACATGAACATTAAAATTATTGTTGTTTTAGCTCTGCTTGTTTTGGCAATTTTAAATTATAAAAGAATCCTGTCTTTTATAGATTACATCCAAGAAAAAAGAGCAAATGAATTTAAGAAAAGAACCAATCTGGATTTTAATACATTAACAAGAATATCGGCTCGTCCAGTTATGATTTTATATGGTTTAGAGTATTTTTTTCTAAACCGTTCTGTTTTTTATTTTGACGAAAACTATTTGTACAAAATAACGAGAAAAGATCCTGTAGCAAAACATTCGTTGTCTAAGATTACTGAAGTCAGAAGAACAGCTGTTAAAATAAACGAAAGAAGAGTTTGGAAAATAATTATAAATGATGCCGGCAAATTAATTGTTTATAAAATGAGGAGCAATTATGGAAGCTTTGATCTTTTTTCAGAAAGAATAAAAGAGAATCCAAATGCGATTGTTGACGACAAACGTATTTGGGGAATATTTGAATAGTATTAAATTTTAATACCATTATAAAAATGGCAATTTGGCAATATCTTTTACTCGTAGTTCCAGAAGATTCAATTGATAGTAATTACGAATGTATTTTTAAAAATAATAAAACAGAATATTTACCAGATACGGATTCTTTTTGGACAAATTTTAATGGCGACATTCCTTCGATTATTTCTGAACTTGATCAAATTATTCCTAAAGCGAATTGGGGAAATGAGACTTATTTAAACTGGAAAGGAAATGGAAATAAGGAGGAAGATAATGATGCTTGTATTTGTTTAAGCGATGATAAATCAAAAATTGAAAGTTTTCAATTTCGAATTGATTTAAGAAAAGCTTCTAACATTTCTGCTGTTTTACAATCCATTTTAAACCTTTACGAAAAAAATCGCTTGATTTTGATTGATTTAAAAGGAGAAATTTTTCAACCAAAATTAGAAGACATTTTTAAAAGTATTCAAATTTCAAATGCAACAAAGTTTTTAAGTGATCCTATACAGTTTTTAGAAAATTTGAATACTAATTCCTCTAAAACTGATTAAACAATCAATTCACAAAAAAACATCTATAAAGAATTAGAAATAATAAGAATTTCAATTCGATATTCTTCAATATTTTTTATTTAAATATTTCCTTACATTTAATAAATTTTTGAAAGTAAGAAAAATATAAATCGTATATAAAAGCTTAAATAAAGAATTATGGAAGGATTTTTTCTAATTATACTAGTCATGCAAATGTTATCTTACGGCGTAGTAGACTATTATAAAATAAAATATGGACGTCTTACTGTTCTATCTATTTTTCTGATGCTTTTTTTATTTGTTTTTCCTCTTCATTTTCAAATTGTAGATGAAGTCAAAAATTCTATTTTTTGTTTGTATAATGCTTTTGCCTACTTTGAGATTTATTGGAACATTGGCTTGGCATTAGTTTTATCCTCTCACCTTACCTATTGTTATTTGATAAATCGAAAACCAAAGAATATTAAACGATAATTCTGCTGAAAGCCATTTTTCTAATGTAATTTTGTTTCTCCAATTAAAACTGGAAACAATTCGTTTAAAACATACCCTATCACAGAACGCTTACCATGATTACAAAAGCATTACGCGAAGACATTCCTGCATTAACAACCTTAATCAACTCAGCCTACAGAGGAGAATCTTCTAAAAAAGGCTGGACAACCGAAGCTCATTTACTGGAAGGAAAAAGAACTGATGAACAAGAAATGACCCAAATCTTTCTGGATCCTAAAAATACCATTCTGAAATTTACAGAAAACGACAAAATTATTGGTTCGGTTTTATTGGTTGAAAAAGAAAACCAATTGTATTTAGGAATGCTGACGGTTTCGCCGGAACTTCAAAACAGCGGAATCGGGAAAAAGCTTTTGGCTGAAGCCGAAAATCATGCAAAATCTTTAGGATTATCGAGTATTATTATGACCGTTATTTCGGTTCGGGAAGAACTTATTGCCTGGTACAAACGCCACGGTTATGTTGATACAGGCAAAAGAGAAGCCTTTCCTGAAAGCGGTATTCATATTACGGTTTCTGAAGAACCTTTGGAGTTTATTTATTTGGAGAAAAGGCTTACGTAGAGTTTAACCGCAAAGAACGCAAAGAGTTGCGTAAAGGTTCGCAAAGTTTTTTATTCCAAGTTAACACACAGTATGTCATTTCGAGGAACGAGAAATCTCCGCGAGAAGCTCGACAAAGATTGGCGATATACTTTGCGGAGTTACTTACGGAGATTTCTCGTTCGAAATGACATATTAGATAGAACTTTATCTAAAAAGAATGTAAACTTTTTATTTGCTATTAATGTGTTAAGATATTTTGTTTCACGCAGATTTTGCAGATCTGAACAGATTTATGAAAAATCTGCGTGAAAAAACCTTTGTCACTTTGTCTCTCTGAACCTTTGAACCTCTAAATTAAGAAACCGTTCTCTTAATCTTCGATAAAAACTCGTGTGAAACGCCCAAATACGATGACAGGTTCTTATTGTTTATCGAACTTATCTTCTGCGGATAACGTTCTTTAAAGTCCAAATAACGCTGTTTCGACGTTTTGTTTAAAACATCTAAAAGCCGCTGCTGGATAGCAACATTGGCTCTTTCGATCATTAAAACGTGAAACTGCATTAGTTTTGGAATTTTCTCAAACAATTGTGCTTTCCTGATTTTACTAATCACCAATATCTCGCTTTCTTCAATAGCTTTGATATTATAAGTGGTTGGTTTTTGATGGTAGAAACTTCCCAGATCACACATCCATTCGTTTTCAAATGAAAAGAAAATAACGCTTTCTGTTCCGTTTTCATTTAAAATGTAGGTCTTGAATGAGCCTTTCAAAATAAAACCTTCATAACTGTTGTTGGAATCTTGAATCTGTAGAAATTGATTCTTTTTGAGCTTTATGAGCTCGGCTTTAGAGACAATTATGTCCCATTCTTCGTCAGTGAGCGGAATTTTTCGCTCAATGCTCTTTCTTAGTAGGTTGTACATATTGTGGTTTTTTGTTGGGGTTTGTCTCAATTCATTATTTATTAGGGGCTTAAATAATGTAATCGATTACGTAAAAGTACACTATTTATGCATTTTTGTAAATTAACAACTGTTAAAAAAACATATTTAGTATATTTTTTTACAAAAGTTTGAACTTGTTCAACTTTTATCTTCTAATTATTAAGCAGATTTGCATCGTTAAAAATTTTATAAACCCCAAACTTATCTTATGAAAATTAAAACAACAATTTCAATGTTTCTATTAACATTGGCTTTCGGATTTACAGCTTGTAATTCTGAAGAAATTGCTTCAAACACTGAAGCAAGTATTGACCCAACAAGTGAAGCTGCAATTGAGCCTGTGTCGACAAACACAACCGCAAAAATTGGAAACTGCGCTGAAGTTCCAGGCTGGGCTTCTCAAAACGGAAATACAACGGGTGGAGGTTCTGCAGCAGAAACTACTGTTACTACTTACGCTCAATTGAAATCGGCAATTGAAAGCAGTTCTGTAAAAGTGATTAAAGTTTCTGGAACTATTACCGTTACAACAAGATTATCTTTCCAAGATCAGACTGGAAAAACGATTTATGGTGCAAACGGAGCTAAATTGGTTTCTACCAATCAGACGAAAGATGCTTCGGGAATCATCAACATTAAAAGATGTAAAAACATCATTATTCGAAACCTAATTTTTGAAGGACCAGGCGCTTATGATACTGATGGCTGGGACAATGCTATTTTGGACGAATGTACCAATGTATGGGTGGATCACTGCGAATTTAGAGATGGTGTTGATGGAAACTTCGACATCAAAAACAAATCAGATTATATTACGGTTTCTTATACGAAATTCGGTTACTTAAAAGCGCCAAAAGCTGGAGGTTCTGGAGGAACAGACGATCATAGATTTTCTAACTTAATTGGTTCTAGCGACGGTGCTACTGGTGACCGTGGCAAATTGAGAATCACTTTTGCAAGATGCTGGTGGGCTCCAGGCTGTAAAGAAAGAATGCCAAGAGTTCGTTTTGGAAAAGTACATATTGTAAACAGTTTCTTTAATAGTACTGTAAGCAATAAATGCATTGCTGCTGGTTTTGAAGCTAGTATTCGCGTGGAAAGCAATGTTTTTGAAGGGGTAAAAAATCCAATCGATTTAATGAGCGGTTATACTGCCGTTACTGCTACAGATAACGTATTTACAAATGTATCAGGCAATCAAGCTGGAAGCGGTACTGCTTTTACTCCACCATACACAATCGTAAAACTGAATAAAACAGCTGTAAAAGCTGATGTTTCTGCCAATGCAGGAGCAACTTTGGGCGGTAATATCTGTGGCTCTTTTTAATTGACTCCGGATAGCAAATAGTGAGTTAGTTTAGTTTCTAAAACCACGGATTGCGATAAATGCAGTTCGTGGTTTTTTATTTAACCGCAAAGAACGCAAAGAGTTACGCTAAGGTTCGCAAAGATTAACACAAAGCTTTGCGAACTTTTGCGTTTTATAAAAAATCTCATTAGCCAAAACCCTTGTGTTCTTTGCGGTTAAATAAAAACCTTTGTCACTTTGCCTCTCCGAACCTTTGCCACTTTTTAAAGTACTAACTCTTCAAACAAACGTTGCACGGTTTTTTCCAAATCCTGAGTTAATCCTGGGTGAGGTCTCGAAGTTTGGATTGCTGAACTTCTAATTGCGGTTAACCAGCGAAAACGTTCTGGAATCTCAAACTCGGCAATTGGTCCGCCATCTTTGGCTCCGTTGGCTATTTTTACTAATGATGTTAGATTGCATTCTAATTGTTCGATATCAAAGTCAGCCGAAAGAGCTTGGATTTTTTCTTTATTTAAATGAAAAAGAACCTTTATAAACTTGGCTTTTTTGCAGAATAAAATGATTCCGATATTCAGGAATTCTTCGCGTTCTACCCTTGGCACAACACGAATCACAGCATATTCGTATAAATGATTATCTTGCATTTTGAGCCTGATTTACAAATATTTCTGAATTCTCTAATCTTGTCTTTAAAAACTGCAGGTATACATTTCGTAATCCTTCTGGCGTTTCGTCTGCATCTTCCCATTGCAACCAATCAACTGGAATTGTATTTACAATTTCTTCTAAAATTTCTGGCGTTAAAATGACTTTAAATTCGGCATCAACTTCTTTTAAAAGCGAGGCCTGTGGCAATAAAACGTGGTCTTTTATCAAGGCAAACGGACTTTTAGCATGCTGTTCCCAATTGTTCCAAGAGTGATGGAAATACAAACAAGCTCCGTGATCAATCAGCCATAATTCTTTATGCCAGATCAGCATATTGGTGTTTTTGAAAGTTCGGTCAACATTGGTAATATAGGCGTCCAGCCAAACAATTTGTGAGGCTAATTTAGCATCTACAGTCGTTACGGCAGGATCAAAAGTAATAGCTCCGGATAAAAAGTGAAGCGCGAGATTTAATCCCTGACTTCCTTGCAATAAATCCTGAATTTCTTCGTCTGCTTCGGTTCTTCCAAAAGCTTCGTCTAGATTGGCGAAAACCAATTCCGGTAATTGTAATTTTAGGGCTTTTGCAATTTGTCCGCCGACTAATTCGGCTATAAGAGCTTTTACGCCGTGTCCAGCTCCTCTGAATTTTAATACATATTTGAAGTCGTCATCGGCTTCTGCTAAAGCGGGTAAAGAACCGCCTTCACGCAGCGGCGTTATATAACGCATGACATTTACTGTTCTTAAGTCGAAATTTTTCATATTACAAACTTAATGATTTTAACCGCAATCCCGATAGCTATCGGGAGCAAAGGTTTACACAATCCCGATAACTATCGGGAGCAGAGTTTTTTTTAATCTCGCAAATTCTGCATTAAGATAAAAATGTTTGCGTCCTTTGCGTAAACCTTTGCGCTCTTTGCGGTTAAACCAAACTCAAAAAGGCTTTTCCTAAATACTTAATAATTGTAGAAGCTGTAAAAGACTCATAACCTGTTTTCGGCAAAGCCAGATCTGCCGTTAATCCGTGGAGATAGACTCCAAATTTTGAGGCATATTTGGGTTCATAACCTTGTGCTAAAAGACTTGTTAGGATTCCGGTTAAGGTATCACCACTTCCTGCTGTTGCCAAAGCTGCGTTTCCTGTGGTGTTTTCGTAGACTGAATTTCTGTTGATGATAAATGTCGGCGCGCCTTTCATGACCACAATGACTTTATATTTTTCTGATAAAGCGATTGTTTTTTGAAATTTTTCGGACTCTGAATTCCATTTGCCAATTAAACGTTCTAATTCTTTTGGATGAGGTGTCAATATTGTGTCTTCAGGAACTAATTCTAGCCATGATAAATTCTGCGAAATAATATTTAAAGCATCTGCATCGAGGACTAAAGGAACTTTGTTGGTTCTTAAAAATTCAAATAACGCTTTCTGTGTACCCAGCTCCTGTCCGATTCCTGGACCAATCCCTATGGCTTGAGGAATCAATGGTACATGAATGTTGGTAATGAAATTGGTATTTTCATCAGTAACCGTCATTACTTCTGGAATCGAAATTTGAAGGATTTGATAACCGCATTTGGGTATAAAAGTCGTTACCAATCCGCATCCTGATTTTAAGCAGGATTTTGAAGCCAAAACTGCTGCTCCAACTTTTCCATAACTTCCGGCAATAATCACGGCGTGGCCTTGTGTTCCTTTGTGTGCGTGAGGATTTACGGGTTTATATATCTTTAAGATTTCTTCTTTTGTGATTAAATACGGAGACTTCATCTGGCTTCTTTTATACATTAAAGTTACAAAAAATTGAAATCACTAATATCTCTTTTTAACGGTCACCCCTAGCCCTGATAGTAGCGACATCCTTTTTGTTTTTTCTTTAAAAACAAAAAGATATAGCGGATAGCAGGAAATAGCTCCTAATTATTGCGAAATTTATAATTTAAGCCATTCAAATTAGATATTTTTTGAATAGATTTGCAGAACAATTTTATAAAACAACACAATGAAAAATACTGCGCTTACGCACATACATGAAGGTTTAGGAGCAAAAATCCTTCCTTTTGCTGGTTATAACATGCCTATTACTTATGAAGGGGTTAATGCTGAACATGAAACGGTTCGTAATGGTGTGGGCGTTTTTGACGTTTCGCATATGGGTGAATTTTTGCTGACGGGTCCAAATGCTTTGGCTTTGATTCAAAAAGTGACTTCAAATGATGCTTCAACTTTGACTATTGGAAGAGCGCAATATTCTTGTCTTCCTAATAATGAAGGCGGCATTGTGGATGATTTGATTATTTATAAAATGAAAGAAGAGCAGTATTTACTGGTTGTAAATGCTTCTAACATTGAAAAAGACTGGAACTGGATTTCATCTCACAATGATTTGGGTGTTGAAATGAAAAACCTTTCTGATGATTATTCTCTTTTAGCAATTCAGGGGCCAAAAGCAGTTGAGGCTATGCAGGCTTTGACTTCTGTAGATTTGTCAGCTATTGCTTACTACAATTTTGAAGTGGGTGATTTTGCTGGAATTGAACACGTAATCATTTCAGCTACTGGTTATACTGGTTCTGGAGGATTTGAAATTTACTGCAAAAATGATGAGGTAGAACAGGTTTGGAACAAAGTTTTTGAGGCTGGTGCTTCTTACGGAATTAAGCCAATTGGTCTTGCCGCTCGTGATACTTTACGTTTAGAAATGGGATTCTGTTTGTACGGAAATGATATCAATGATACGACTTCTCCGCTGGAAGCTGGTTTAGGATGGATTACAAAATTCACTAAAGATTTTACTAATTCTGAGGCTCTTAAAAAACAAAAAGAAGCTGGAGTTACTAGAAAACTGGTTGCTTTTGAAATGCAGGAGCGCGCAGTGCCAAGACACGATTACGAAATTGTTGATGGTTCTGGAGCTGTAATTGGAATTGTAACTTCTGGAACTATGTCACCTACTATGAACAAAGGGATTGGTTTAGGTTATGTTACTGTAGCGAACAGTGCTGTTGACAGCGATATTTTTATTAGAATTAGAAAAAATGATGTTCCTGCAAAAGTGGTAAAACTGCCTTTTTACAAGAAATAATTTTTTAAACCTATATACAAAGAATGCATTACGTTTGTAATGCATTTTTTTTGTGCTGTACTCCAAATATATGGATAAAACTATGGATATATGTATTTCATGGAGAAAAACTTTTGGTCGTCGATATTTCAATAAAATACTATAATTTGTAAAAAAATTAGTGTAACTTTAATCATGAACACTGAATTTCCGTTTATGAAAAAAATTTCACTACTCCTTTTTTTGCTGACATCAACTATCTTTTTTGGTCAGAACAGCGCAGAAACTTGTGAAATAATAAACAAAATAAATGCGCTTATTCAAGCTGAACATCTTAGACCTAAACCTGTTGATGACAGCCTTTCTGTATTTGTTTTTGACAATCTCATTAACGAACTGGATCCTTCACGCAATATTTTCTATAAAAGCGAATATGATGAACTGGCAAAAAAATACCGTTATAATCTTGATGATTTAATTCTAAAGAACGACTGCAACTTTCTCACTGATATTAAAGCGGTATACGTTAATGGTCTTTTGCGAACTAAAAAAGTCCTTGAAAAAATTAAGACCATCCCAATTGACTATGCAAAAAAAGATACAATTCGTTTCTATAAAAAATCTTTTGCCTTCTATTTGAAAAAGGAAGATTTGGAAAAAGTCTGGATCAAAAAACTGCGTTATCAAATATTAGATGATATTGCCGAAACCAGTGATAATTTAGATTCTATTAAGGCCAATTTCAAATCAATCGAACAGGTTTCTAAAGACAAAATTCTTACTAATGAAATCTGTCGTTTTTCCACTTTATTAGATACTGACAGCAAACAGGAGGAAAAACTGTATAATTTCTTTTGTACTTATTTTGATCCGCATACTGCTTATTTTAGTGATGATTCTAAAAACAGCTTTATGGCTTCTTTATCCAAAGAACATTTATCGCTTGGCATGACGGTTAATCTTAATGACAAAAACGAAATTATTATTGATGAAGTAGATCCAAAAGGGCCTGCGTATCAAACTGGGCAAGTAAAAAAAGGCGATCAGATTATTTCTATTTCCAATCAAAAAGAGACACTTCAAGTTTCCTGTGCTTCATTGGAATCCATTTCGACTATGATTTTATCTGAAGCTAATAAACATATCACCCTTACTTTGAAACGTAATTCGGGGAAAAGTTTTGATGTTTATATCGAAAAAAAGGTCATGAAAGACGAAGAAAATTCGGTATTCAGTTTTATAATCGGTAAAGACAGTAAAATTGGGTATATCAAAATTCCGAGTTTTTATGCTGATTTAGATGGGAACAGCCGTAAAGGATGTGCTGATGATGTTGCCCGTGAAGTTATAAAACTGGAACGTGACAATATTAAAGGACTAGTCATTGACTTAATTGATAACGGAGGAGGTTCTATGGAAGAAGCCATAAAACTAGCTGGCATGTTTGTGGACTATGGTCCTCTTTCGATTGTAGTAGATAATCATCAAGAAAAATCGGTTATTAATGATCCTATTAAAGGTGTTATTTACAGAGGGCCAATTGTGGTTCTTATTAATAGTAATACTGCTTCGGCAAGTGAATTTTTCTCTTCTATTATGCAGGATTATAATCGTGCTTTATTATTAGGAAGTAGTACTCTTGGAAAAGCTACAATGCAGACTATTTTACCTCTTGATGAAACAAAAAATACAGATTTCTTGAAAATTACTATTAATAAGTTTTACCGCATTACGGGAAAAAGTCATCAATATGTTGGCGTGACACCTGATGTTGTCCTGCCAGAATTTTATGAAGATATTTATCAAAAAGAAAGTGATTTTCCCACTGCAATTAAAAATGATAGTCTTCAGCCGTTTTTAAAATATAAAACTTATGTTAAACGAAATCTGATTGATAAAATTGCTAAAAACAGTTCTGCACGACTTTCTGATAATTATTTCTTTAAAAACATAAAAAAGATCAACCTTAAAATTGATCAGCTTGTCAATACTCCAAAAGCCGAAGTTCCAATGACTTTAGATGCGGTTTTTAAACAAAAAAAGACATTAAACGCACTTTGGACAGAGATTAATACTTTTAATGATGAAAATAACCCGCTGGATGTTTACAATTC
Source organism: Flavobacterium panacagri (assembly GCF_030378165.1). Classification (NCBI taxonomy): domain Bacteria; kingdom Pseudomonadati; phylum Bacteroidota; class Flavobacteriia; order Flavobacteriales; family Flavobacteriaceae; genus Flavobacterium; species Flavobacterium panacagri. The sequence goes on along the minus strand of NZ_CP119766.1, from coordinate 3,136,761 downwards.
GAGCGTCAATCAGCTTTTACTGGGGGCTTTCCCAACAGACAAAACGATTAATCAAGACCAAATGGATAACCTTAAAACGAATCCCTATCTGAATGAAGCTGTCAATATTATTAATGAATTTAATGGAGGGGCTAAATAGATTTGTTTCAAGTTTCAAGTTTCAAGTTTAATCTCAAGAGAAGTTTTTTTTTGCACAAAGTTCGCTAAGAGTTTTTTAAGTTAATTTATAAAATAAAAGAGTTCGCAAAGCTTTATCCATTTAGCTTTGCGAACTTTGTGTTTATAAGCGTAACCTTAAATAAAAAACCTTTGCGAACTTTGCGGTAAAAAACAGCACAAGCCATTCAACCTGAAACCTGAAACAAAAAAAGAGCAATTTTGTTTTTGGAAAAATAAGGAATAACCGTATTTTTGCATCACAAAACTAAAAATTAGAAATGGGAAGAGCATTCGAATTTAGAAAAGGAAGAAAAATGAAACGTTGGTCAGCAATGGCCAAAACATTTACCAGAATTGGTAAAGATATCGTAATGGCTGTTAAAGAAGGCGGGCCAAACCCAGACGCTAATTCTAGATTAAGAGCTGTTATACAAAATGCGAAAGCCGCCAACATGCCTAAGGACAATGTGGAGCGCGCGATTAAAAATGCCAGTAATAAAGATACCGCTAACTATAAAGAAATTTTGTTTGAAGGATATGCTCCTCATGGAATTGCGATCTTAATTGAAACTGCTTCTGACAACAATAACAGAACAGTTGCAAACATTAGAAGCTACTTTAACAAATGTAACGGAACAATGGGAACTCAAGGTTCTGTTGAATTTATGTTTGACCATACTTGTAATTTCAGAATTGCTAACAATGGTCTTGATGCTGAAGAATTAGAACTAGAATTAATCGATTTTGGTGCTGAAGAGGTTTTTGAAGATGAAGACGGAATCTTAATCTATGCTCCTTTTGGAAGTTTTGGTGCTTTACAGAAAGAATTAGAAAACAGAGGTCTTGAAATTTTGTCTTCTGGTTTTGAACGTATTCCGCAAATCACAAAAGAATTAACTGAAGCTCAAATCGCTGATGTTGAAAAATTAATCGAAAAAATCGAAGAAGATGATGACGTAATGAACGTTTATCATACGATGAAAGAGGAATAGTATATTATTAATATACTAAAAATATTTGAGCTCCAGATAATTCTGGAGCTTTTTTTTTCTAAAATGTGGAAAACCATAAGGATTTATTTAATTTAATTTTTACTTTTGGCAAAATTTTAACAGTCTATTACGTTTTAAACTAACTAAAAAATATTAAATATGAATAGAAACTTTACTCTTTAAACTACTTGATTTTTAAAAGATTAGAAACCGAATTTGTATACAAAAACAAAACTTTTCTCTTAAAAATCATATCTATAGTTGATCCCCTTTTCCCAAAAAAAACATAACCAAACCTACTATAAATTGAAAAAAATTACTTCAAAGTTTTCCTCTTTTGTATTAAGTCTCGTTTTATTTCTTGTAAGTTTTAATAGTTTTTCTCATACTTATCTTGATACAATAAGTAATAAGAAGAAGTCTCTTCCAGCAAATAACGTTATTTCAAACAGTGCGCTTAATTTAGCTTCTCAACCTTTTCAATACCGTCAAAATTCTGAAAGCGAATTTACTGATAGTTATATTCAGAAAAATTACCCCGTAACTCAGGAGACCAATGACAATTTAAATAAAGCAAAAGCTACTTTCGAAGAAATCGAAAAAAACAGCAATGTTACCGATTTTCTTGAACCCAAAAAATTATCGATGCTTCCTCTTGGTATCAAGAAAACAATTGGAGGTATTCAATATATGCTTGGAATCAGCAGTGCGAAATTCACACCTACATATACTGAATTAACTGCTTTTGTTCGAATTATTATACCACAAGGTGATTCTAGCGGTAAGATGAAGGAGTTGTTCTTTGGCGCCAATAATATCAAGCTATCTCATAAAGGAGGTCTAGTTGGAGACACTAATTTAGTTTTGTTAGGCGATTTTCCGATAAAGATGTTTGGAGAGAGTTCACTTCTGATCTTAAAAGGAGGAATGGACATGAAAACTGGTAACATTGAAAACAAAACATATGTTACTATTGACTGTAATGGTTTCAAAGAACTTGGTATTACGGCTGATTATGAATTTTCAAGAAATGTACTTGAACCTGTTGATGAGCAATATAATATAATTCCCAGTCCTAAGAGAGTAACCGCAAGTTTTAAAACTGTAGTTACCAACTGGAACGATATTTTAGTAGAACTTTCTCTTCCTAAATTTAAATTAGCATCTTCTAAAAAAAGTTTATGTTTTGAGTTAAATACTGCTGTATTAGACTTTAGTGACATTAGAAACTCTACTTCTGTAGTCTGGCCAAAGGATTATGAAAAAGATTATCTCGTTCCTGGAAACGAAAATTTATGGAGAGGTTTATTCGTTAAATCCCTAAAAGTAATTCTCCCTGAAGAGTTTAAGAAAAAAGGAAGTGATAAAAGACTAACATTTGAAGCCAGTAACTTATTAATAGACCGAGTAGGAGTCTCTGGTACCTTTACCGCAAGTAACATCTTAAGTCTTGACGAAGGAAATGCGTCTGGATGGCAGATTTCTGTTAATGATATCAGTTTGACGCTAAGAGCAAACTCATTAGTTGCCGCTGGATTTGGCGGTGATATCCTTTTACCTGTTTCTAGCCAAGGCTCTAAATGTGCCGGAAATACAAGATCTGAACTCGCTTATAAAGCCATAATAGATCCATTAAATGATGAATATCTTTTAAATGCGTCTGTATCTAATGGTCTCTGCTTCCAAGCATTTAAAGGAACAGCGGTTATAGAAAAAAACTCCTACGTTGAAATAAAGGTAAAGGAAGGTAAATTTTTACCTAAAGCAGTTCTATACGGTACGCTATCACTAAATGCAAGCAGTAAACCTATTACTGCCCAAGAAGCAATTGCGTTAGAAAAAACAACTTCCAACGATACATCTGCTACTGGCGAAAAGAAAGAAACAGTATCTTTTAAAGGACTGATCTTTCAAAACTTAATGCTGCAGACCGTTTCTCCATATATTAGCGCAGATTATTTTGGATATAAAAATGTACAAAATGATGGTTCGACTGTCAGCAATTTCCCTGTAACCATTAATGAAATTGCTTTAGTCTCCACTGATGAAAGTGCCAGTTTAAAAGTCGACATTGCCGTTAACTTGATGGAAAATCAGTTTAATGGCCAGACTAAATTTTATGTCGTTGGGAAATTCGGCAAAGAAGAAGGGATTCAAAAGTGGAAATACGACCATCTTAAATTTGAAACCATCTCGCTTGCTGCCGATCTTGGAGGGGTAAAGTTTAAAGGAAGTATTACCATTTTGGACAATGATCCTATTTACGGAAATGGTTTTAAAGGAATGCTTGGTGCCGACTTTACAGGAGGTATAAAAGTAGAAGCCAATGCTATTTTCGGGTCAACTACTTTTAGATACTGGTATGTTGATGCCATGGTCGACAATCTTAATATTCCTGCTGGAGCCATCACTTTCAAAGGTTTTGGCGGTGGTGCATATTATAAAATGAAAAAAGATGGATTCAGTAATAGATTTGTTGCCTCTGGATCTAATTATGTACCCGACGCTGATTCTGGTCTTGGTGTAAAAGCCATGATCAAATTTGCAGGAACTGCAACTGCCGATGCTTTTTGGGGAGGCTGTGGTTTTGAAATTGCATTTAATACACATGGTGGTATAAACAGGATCAGTATCTACGGAGAAGGCCACGTAATGCAGCCATTTAAAATACCTATTCCTGAAGAATTAACAAGTGCTTTAAAAGCCGTTACAGAAAGTGAAGCGTTACTTTCAAAAGTAGCTGTTGAGGCTCTAAAAACATCCAATTTATCGAAAGCCGCTCAAGATTTTTATCCTAATGAAGTACAAACTTCAATGGGAATTAATGCCTTTGCCGCGATAGAATATGACTTTAGACTAAAAACTCTTCATGGATCTTTTGATTTATATATCGATACTCCAGGAGGTTTTATTAAAGGACGAGCTTCTGGAAACAGAGCTGGATGGGCAGTTTTACACTTCGCTCCAGACAAATGGTACATTCGTATGGGTACACCTACGGATCGATTAGGAATAAAACTTGCCATTGGATCTCTTGCTGTAGAAGCTGGAGGTTACTTTATGCTTGGAGATGATATTCCTGCCAGCCCTCCTCCTCCTCCAATTGTTGCCAAATTATTAGGTGTAGATGTCGCTACACTCGATTATATGCGAGACGAAAATAGTATTGGAAATGGTAAAGGTTTCGCATTTGGTTCTGATTTTAGCTTAAGTACAGGAAATATCAGTTTCTTAATGTTTTATGCTAGTTTCGATTGCGGATTCGGTTTTGACATTATGGTAAAAGACTATGGTGAAGCCGCATGTAAAGGATCAGGGCAGATTGGTCTTAACGGATGGTATGCTAATGGCCAGTCTTATGCTTACATGCAAGGAGAACTTGGAATCAATGTAAAATTATTCTTTGTAAAGAAAAAAATATCCATCATAAAAGGTGGCGGTGCCGTTTTACTGCAGGCCAAATTACCAAATCCCCTCTGGATTCGGGGTTATATGGCCGGTTCATTTGATTTGCTCGGTGGCATGGTGCGAGGAAGTTTTAGATTTAAAGTCGAGTTTGGAAAACAATGTGAATTTATAAATGCTAATCCTTTAGATGGCTTAAAATCAATTGCTGATATTAAACCTTCAGAAGGTACCAAAGACGTAGACGTATTTACTGTTCCGCAAGTTGGTTTTAATATGCCAGTTGACAAAAACTTTAAAATTGAAGATGATCAGGGCACAAAAACATACCGATTAAAACTTGAAGAATATACTATTAAAAAAGATGGTGTACCAGTAGCCGGAAGTGTAAGTTGGAATGAAAGAGGTGATTTGGCTAGTTTTAACTCTGTTGAAGTTTTACCACAGCATTCAGATTTGGTCTTAACTGTAAAAGTAAGTTTTCAGGAATATACAAATGGCGCTTGGAAAACCATAACCGATCAAGGACAAATTGCTATGGAAACAGAAACTAGAAATTTCTCTACGGGAGCTGCTCCAAACAATATTCCTGTGAGTAATATTGCTTATTGCTACCCTGTTTTTGATCAAAAATATGTTTACCAAAATGAAAGTAAGAAGGCTTATGTAGTTTTAAAACAAGGACAAACTTATTTGTTTGAATTAAAACCTGGACAGTCTCAAAAAGCATTTTATAAAACGGGAACCAAAACAGATACTGCAGCATTAACTTATGATAGTTCACTTAAAAAGGTAAGTATTGATATCCCTGCTTTACAAACAGCAAAACCGTATAATTTAACCTTAATGACCTTGGAAACCAAAACAGATGCCAACGGAAATTTAACAGAAAGTTATACCAAACAAGATTTAGGAGCAGATGCTAATGTAGATGTTAAGGACAATAAACTAGCTGAAACAGTTGTCGGTGGCGATGGCGTTGAGTTATTACAATATAATTTCAATACTAGCCAGTACAATAGTTTTCAAGAGAAAATGGCCGCAAAAAAGCCAAAACAGACATTGGTAGAAATTATTTACATGGATGTTCATGCACTTCAATCACACAATAATTCGACAGAACCATTTGATGAAATAGAATTGATTGGAAATGCTAAAACATTAAATGTTCCATTGGTAAATACCGAAGCTGTATTAGATGATACTTATTATAAAGAAGAAATCTATCCATTAATCTATAAAGGATATCCTTTAGAAAATGATTTAAAATTTGATAGAAATACAGCCTTGTTAGGAATTCCTCCAACGAAAGGTGTTGAAACATTAGTATGGTATCAGGATTACATTTTAAACAATCCTAATAGTTTTATGCTGAAAGAGTATTTGCCATATCGTTATAATTTACCATTCTATTATAAAAATGATTTCCGTGATTTAAGATATAAAATTGTCAATAAATATTACAACACAGCTAATCAGGCTATGATTGCTAAATATGATTATATCATCAATGGAGAATTTCCATACATTAAAAAAGGACTTTATAACATAAAATTGGTTTATACATTACCAGGAGGACAATCTGGAACAAGCTCAATTTTTACATTCAACAAATCAAATTAATATGAATTTTAAATTTTTACTTATTCTCTTCTTTATTGCAACTGGAATATCTAATGCACAGGATAAACAGGCAAAAGATACCGTACAAGACAATAAAGAAATAGGTATACAACTTATAGCAAGAGTTCAAAAAGATAAAATTTTATTACGTTGGGCTGTTAATGATCCTATTGCTTGGAAAAAACTAAACCGATATGGGTATTTAATCGAAAGAATTACAGTTACAAGAGATAAAAAAACCCTTGCAAATCCTGAAAAAGTGGTTTTGGCAAAAGTGCTAAAACCGGAACCTATTGAAGCATGGGAAAAAATCATTGAAACAAATGACGATGCGGCTATTGTAGCACAGGCACTTTATGGTGAAGACTTTGCAGTTACAGGAGCTGATAATATGGAGGCAATCGTAAACCTATCAGAAGAAACACAGCAAAGATTTACATTTGCATTGTACAGTGCTGATAAAGATTTTCAAATCGCCAAAAAAGCGGGATTAGGTATTGAAGATAATACAGTTAAACCTAATGAGAAATACATTTACAGAGTCAGTTCAAATGTGCCTGAAACTGAAATGAAGATTTTATACAGTGGTGTATTTGTTGGTTTAAAAGATTATGAACCAATGCCTAAACCGATAGATTTTACAGCCAATTTTACAGATAAAAGTGCTATGCTGAGCTGGAATTTTAAGATTTTATCACATGCTTATGGCAGTTATTACATTGAAAGATCAACAGATAAGCAAAATTTCAAGAGAATTACTGACAAACCTTACACCAGTTTAAGTCAGGAAAATTCAAATAATAATAGAATATTTTATATTGATTCTATTGCTAATAATACCGCATACAGTTATAGAATTCAAGGTATTTCGTCTTTTGGAGAACTTGGCCCTTACTCAGATATTGTTTCTGGGAAAGGTAAAGAATTACTAAAATACGTGCCTCATCTTACTGTAAAAGAATTTAAAGACGATACAACCGTAAACTTAATCTGGGAATTTCCTGAAGAGGGAAATAATGAAATTACTGGATTTGAACTTAACCGTTCTGATGAGGATGGTGGAAAATATACCACTGTTGTGAAAAACATTTCACCTAAATCTAGAAATGTTGTTTACAATAAATTACTGCCAAGCAATTATTTTACGCTGACTGCCGTAGGAAAAAATGGAAATAGCAGAACCTCTTTTCCAATGTTGGTACAGCCTGTAGATTCTATTCCTCCTGCTAAACCGATTGGCTTAAAAGGGACAATAGACAGTTTAGGTGTTGTTAAATTAACTTGGACACCTAACAGGGAAAAAGATATGTTAGGTTACAGAATTTATAAAGCATACAATCCTGATGAAGAATACAGCCAATTAACTATAAGCCCAAGCGAACCAAATACTTTTGAGGATAAAGTTGTTATCAAAACATTAAATAGTAAAGTTTATTATAAGATTATTGCAGTCGATTATCGTTATAATATGTCTGTTTTTTCAGAGCCTTTAATATTAAAAAAGCCCGATTTAATTCCTCCCGCTTCGCCTGTATTTACAAAATATGAAATAAAAGATGGAGCTGTTTTTCTAGAATGGGCCAATAGTTCAAGTGATGATGTAGCCGTTCATCAATTATACCGAAGAGAGAATGACCAGCAGGATTGGAGTTTAATTTTGGAAACTAAAAATAAAGAAGAAAAATATCAGGATAAGAATGCCATAGAAGGGAACACTTATTCCTATGCCATATATGCAAAAGATGAAAGCAATTTAGTTTCAATTCCTTCGCCATTTCTAAATTTATTTATTCCTAAATACTCCCTGCTTCCTCCTGTTAAAGGATTTTTTGCACAAGTAAATAAAACAATTAATACAATTGATTTGTCTTGGGATTATTCCAATGAGGTAGAAAGCTTTGAAATCTATAAATCTTCTGATAAAGATGCTTTACAGTTAATTCAAATCGTTACAGGAAAAACAAAGCGTTTGTCTGATCCGACAATTACCATAAATACTAATTACAAATACGGTATTAGAGCAGTAGCTAAGGATGGTAGAATGTCGAAAATGGATTTTTACACGGTGAAATTTTAAGATATGAAGAAACTCTTGTTATTATTATTACTCATCTGTAGTACTGGCTCTTTTGCTCAAAAGTACTATACGATCACAATCAAATCTGAATCTTACCTTGGTAATTTTAGATGGTGGCTTGAGGTAAAATATAACGGAGAATATCGTACGGAAATACAAAGTGAATTTACGGGAAGTACTATAGAAGAAACTTTTGAAATACCTGTTGCAAGTGAATATCGATTTTATATTTTGCCCAATTATGGACAAGGAGGTGTTCAATATGCTGAATTTGATAATTATACATTAGAAGATGTTGTATATGCAGGTGGAGAAGCTGGATTTATAGCAAAAGAACCTTATAACAATAGTCCTATTTCGGGATACATTACCATAAAATCAGGAAAACCTCATATGCAGATTCAAGCATCTACTACTAATATATGTTTTGGAGATGAAGTGAGACTAACTGCTACACCAACTGGTTATTCTTCATCACCCCAAAATGATTACCCTGCAAATGCAGAATACTATTGGTATTATAGCTTAGATGGAGGACAAAGCTGGAGCAACCCTAATATAGAATTTAGTGGACTTAATACGCAATTTAAAATTGAAAAACTTATAGAAAGAGATTTGGAAAGAAATCCTGCTTTAAATAAAGGCAATATATTAATAAAAATTGGTGCAAAATATAGTAATACAACTGAGTTTAATGACAATCAACCTATAAGTATAGATTATCATCATTGTTCGCCGGAAGTAACCAATATAGCATACGCTGCTCCTTTATGCACCGGAGGTGAGATACCAAATGTTGTCTTAACTTTCAACAGGAACTTAGAGTCTGGGGAGCAATTGCGTTATTTTCAAATAAAAAGAGTAGATGTAGGTCTAGATCCCGTAACTGGACTACCTCAGAACATTTTTGTACCCTACCCTTCTTATGGAGAAGGAAATCCAAACAATGGATTAATAACAAGTTTTCAAGAAAATACACCAAATACTTTTACTTATACCATATCAAATTTAAATGGTTTAGAAAATAATGCCATTTATAAAGTAGAATATCAAGCGTTTAAAAATGACAAAAACATGGCAATTGTAGATTCGCCAGCTTCTGAGAATTTTACCTTTAAAGATCCTGCTCCCTTAACTTTTGAATTAGAAGCATCGAATCCGGTATGTTATAATGGCTCAGGCATTGTTAAAATAACTGCTCGTGGAGGTTCAGGAGAATACTACTATTATTCTTTGGATGGAGGACAGACAAAAACTCGATTTACAAATACAACAACAGTGACAACATCCATTGTAAATGGAAAAACTGTTGAAACACGTTCAGGTTTTCAGCAAATTGAATTACCGACAAGCAGTACATCTATACATAATATTACCATCACAGACAGTAATAATTGTATGGAGAAATAGATTAAAATATGAAAAAGTTTATTACAATATTAATTTTATTATTAACCATTAAAGGACAGACACAGACCTATTCCTTTAGTTATTCATATAGCTCCCAAGGTGCCCGTTGTACCGATGGAGTACATGGATGGCAGTTAGACATACAGGCTACTCCATCAGTTAGTTTAAGAGAAACTACAAATGCTTCACAATATCCTCCAAATATCTCGTATAAACCCTATACTATTAAAACAAACCCTACTAGATTTGATTTTAAAGTTTGGGCATATGATTGTACTTCATCTCCAAGCTGCGATCCTACTTTAAGTAAAACTTTTAGTCTTGTTGAATTAATAAAAGCCAAAAGTGTAACCATCTGGGATTGTAAAGGCTATCAAAGATTTGCAATTGATGGTTTTCAACCCAATGTTGCTATTAAAAATCTTGACACTGCCAATCCTAATTCAATTTGTGCTGGTGGTCAGGTAAATCTGGCTGCTTTTCCTACTGAACTTATTTCTGGTAATTCCGATTTTCCTCCAGAAGTTTATCATTGGCAGTACTCTGTAGATAATAAAGCAAGCTGGGTAGATGTTCCAGCTTATATTAACGGCATAAAAACTAATGATGTTGCTACTACCAGATTTTCTATTAACGAACTGTTACCTGCTACACATGATAACTATTTTAATCAAACTATTTATCTCAGAATTGCCTATGGAAATGTAACACCTATTGGCATTTTATATTCTCCGTGCGCTCCTATCGTAAGTAAAATAGAATATTCACGACCTCTTTGTTATGGGGATAATGTACCTAATGTCACTGTTACATTTAGTAGAAATTTATATGCACAGGAAGAATTAAGATATTTTCAGTTATTAGCTGTAGATCCAACAACAAATGTTCCTGATGGAACTCCACCTGTATCTTTTCCATTTACTGTTGAAGGTGACCCTAACAATGGTTTAATTAAAAAGTTTGAAGAAAAGACACCTAACGTTTTTACCTACACTTTAAGCAATTTTAAAGGGTTAACTGATAAGTCAATGTATCAAGTAAAATATCAGGCATTTCAAGATAATGTTACACGAGGAGTTTCTATATCTCCTAAAGCACAAAATTTTACTTATGAAGAATATGAGCCTGTAAAATTTAAAATTATAAAAGCAGATAATCCAAAATGTAATAATGAACTTGTAGAAGTAGCAATAGAAGTAATAGGTGGCACAAAAAGTTATGAGTTTTATGTAGATGGTAAAAAAGTAAACGCTGCAAAAAATCAAAACAATGGATTTTATTATATAACAGGTTTAAATCCTGCAGCAGCAAATGATATTAGAATAGTTGATACTAACGATTGCTTTGAAAAAAAGGTATAATATGAAAAAATTATTTTTACTGCTTTTATTCGTTTTTGTTTCTCATTCATTTGGGCAGACTTATGATATCGTTATTGCTTACGAGCGTCAGCCTACTGATGAGAAAAGGCAAGAATACCTTTCAACTTATCCCTCATTTTCGCAAGAATATCTGGCTTGGGGACTAAATGGCAACAGCAGTAGATTAATTAAAATGAACAGCAGTGATAATAGTGGAAATAGCTACATTGATAATGCATTAGGTTATTATTTTAAAAGAACCAGCGGGCCTCAATTAACCTATATAAATTTTAAAAATGTATTGGCAGAAAATTCATTTATAGACTATTTTATAGATGTTTCAATTTACAATGCTTATGGACGGACATTATATTCTGTAGATACTGGTGATCAAAATATAGAATTTGACGATTTAATAAACCCTAGTAAGAATCATCAGTTAATAACAACTTATGCAGGTAATTTCTATGTCCAAAGTTTTAAACCTAATGTTTCATTATTCTTACCTCCAAACAGAGATCCTGCTGGCGGTACTAAAACTATTTGTGCTAATGAACAATTTGGTGTGTTCGCTTATCCTCAAGGATTCCCGATGGAAGTATACAATTGGCAATATTCTTTAGATAATAAAAACACTTGGCGAGATGTTCCAGTCGAATTTCACGTTTCGAATCCAGATTTTACAATTTCTGATATTTTAGGCAGTAATCATTTAGACTATATCGGTAAAACCATTTATTTTAGAATGGGTTACAATTCAATGGTTTTCGCAAATGGTTTAGAATTTCCTCTAATTTATTCTGCTTGTGCACCTCTTATTACTAAACTTGAGTATAATTTACCTCCTCTTTGTTATGGAGATAATATTCGTGAAATAACTTTAACATTTGACAGAAATTTAAAAACAGGCGAAGAACTTCGTTTCTTTCAACTAAAAGCAGTAAACCCTGTCACAAATTTACCCGATTCGACTCCACCCATCTCCTATCCTTTTTTCACTGAAGGTGATACAAGAAATGGTGTCGTTAAGACATTTGATGAAAAAACCTCAAACATTTTTACTTATACCTTGTCGAATTTTAGAGGTTTAAACCCCGGAGCAACATATCAAATAAGATATCAGGCTTTTGAAAACAATGCCAGTAAAGGTTTTTCTTTTTCACCAGAGACAGATAACATTATTTACACAGAACCAGAACCTATTTCCTTTGACATTAATGAGGCCAATAATCCTCTATGCGCAGATCAAACCGTCGAAATAACAATTGATGTACAAGGTGGTACCGGAGATTATATGTTTTATGTTGATGATGTACAACAGACCAATCCAGAACCAGAAAAAGAACAAGATGGGTATTACCACATAAGAGGTTTAATTCCCACAGCAAATAATAATATAAAAGTAACTGACAGCAATGGCTGTATTGAAAAAAATTAATCCCCCAATATGAAAAAACTTTACATTCTTTTTATAATCCTACTAACATTGAAAGGTTTTGGACAGACTTTAACTGGTCTTACTTATACCGTTGAAGTGCAATATACAAGAAACAATAACAATTGTGGAGGTGTTGTAGTTCCGCCTACCGCTACAAGGTGTGAACCTGGATCTTACACATGGTATCTAAAAATGTCTTATCCTTATACAACTATAGTGAGCGAAGTTATGCAGCCTACTGCTACAACCAAAACTTATACAGTACCAGCCCTAGCCACATATAATTTGTCATTAAGTGCGAATTGTTATTGTGGTAGTAGTGGCTCTACACCTTGTAATTTAATAGTGGATCAAAATATATCTGAAAAAGGTATTAATTATAATGGAAGAAATTACAATGAATATGGAATTGAAAATGGAATAAAAGGTGGTAACGCAGGAGGTTATTCTATTGGGCCAAATGTAATGATTTGTTTGGGAACAGTGCGTCTAGGTAAATTCAGGCCAAATGGATTATCAATTTCAAAAGTTAATCCTTCTGGTATCCCTGAATATATTGCCGGCCAGCAAGTAGATTTTTTTGCTGTAACGCCTGGACCTGCAACCAATAGGTTTCCAATTGCTGCATATCATTGGCAGTACTCTTTAGATAACAAAGTGACTTGGATTGATGTTCCTGATAGTTATAATTATACAACTAATCCAAGTTTTACCATTCAGAATTTATTAGGTGAGAATCATGTCAATCACTTTGGTCCTATTGATTTTAGACTGGGATATTCAGATCGCTCTTTTACTGATGCTTATCGTATCAATTATAAACCTGGAACTGTAATCTTAAAACATAGGACATTTGAAAACCCAACCTGTTACAAAGATGATGTAACAAATTTGGTTGCCTATTTTGACAGACAATTAGAAACTGGTGAAACTTTAGCTATACTGCATTTAATTCCTTATCCGAGACCGGCACAAGTTACGCCTATGCTAGAACAGCCAGAAGTTACTACTTTAACCTACGACGCTGGAACGAACTGGTATAAATATGCTTTTAACATACCAGCAAACACCAATCTTGAAAATAGAGAATATGTAATCGAATACCAGTCTGCTGTTAATGGAGTAAAAAAAGGAACACTTACCATGGGAGCACCTTTTCTATATCAAAATCCTGAACCTGTCAAGTTTGTTATAGAACCGTTGGTTGATCCCTTATGTAATAATGATCTTGTCGAAGTAAAAATGAAAGTTAGTGGCGGAACAGGTACTTATAAATTTTATGTAGATAACAATCTAGTAACACCTACTCCAACTAAAGAGGGTGATGATTTTTATCATATTAGAAATCTTAATCCTAATGCAGAAAACAAAATAAAAGTGACTGACAGCAAAGACTGCATCGAAAAGAACATTTAAAAATTAATGTTTACTAACATACACAGTGATATACTAAAAATAGATCAAACCGGATTTTTAAATCTGTTATTAATAAAGATATAAAAGCATTCCAAGGATTTGCTTGAAAAAACATAAAGCTCCAAATAAAAATATATGAAAAAACATCTACTTAAATTATTTCTTTTCATAAGTATTGTGGGATACTCCCAAGAAGCTGCAATAGGTGCATTGAATAATGGTGCTAGAAAAGTAACGTTTACAAATCCTGCGGCAATTGAAGTTATAAAAGTTTCTGAAATAAAATCTAATATTTCAGCTCCAAATCCAGATAATCCAGCTGATGGTAAAATCATATTTACTATTTCAGGCGGAACACCAGCTACTAACGGTAATCCCTATACAGTTACACTTAAAAAAGGAACTGCTGGTTATACTTTAAGTCCTGATAATTATTCCATTAATTATGAATCTAACAAATATAAGGTCACTATAACCGGATTAGATGAAGGTACTTATACTGCAACTATACAAGATTCTAAAAGCTGCGTTGCTCCTTTACAGCCAAGTTTTACTATCACCAAGCAACCAGCGATCATTGTAAACAAAATTAATGATGTCCATATCAAATGTTTTGGCGAGAAGGCAGAATTAACACAACAAGGACTAACTAATGGAATTCCATTTGATAACGGAGGACCTTTGTACACTTATCAATGGCAGAAGAGAAATTCTATTGGCAATTTTGAAGATAATCAAATAGGAGAGAAAGCTACGAATTTAGGTAAAGGAGTGTATAAATTAGTTGTTATTGATAAATTTAATAACAAAGGAGAATCTGATGTAATTACTATAACTGAAAGAGATGAAATTAAAGCTAATCCAGACACAAAATTCGCCACTTGTAAAAATGGAAAAGGCAGTATCACACTCAATATAACAGGTGTTTCAACAGGATATATAGTTGAGTGGACTAATAAAACTACTGCAGGGGTGATTACAGATAATGGAAGAACATTAACGGATATAGCCGGAAATTATAGCTATACAATTACGGATGATGGATGTACAATAACAGGTAATGCTTTAATAGACGAGCCAGCAGCTGAACTGAAAGCAGATTTTTCTTTTAATCAGCCAACGGTTGCAAATAATGATGGTGTTATAAACATAATTAATTTAAGCGGAGGGAACTATCCTTCAACCACTATAAATTATACTTTTAATTGGTCAAAAGTTGGTGACACCGCATTTACCCGTGGAAATGTAAGTCAAATAAACGGTTTATCAACTGGAACCTACTACGTAACTATTACCTCATCATCAGGATGCCAAAAAATCCTTGGACCAATTACATTAGAAGCCCTAAACATAAAAAATTATACGCAACAAAACATTAAATGTTTTGGCGCAGAAACAGGTTCTTTATCTATAACTGTAAGCGGTGGAACAACTATTTTAAACGGCTATAAATACAAATGGTATAAAAACGGCACAGAAATTCCAGGCATGATAACCCACGAAATAACAGGAGCTGGTGCAGGATCTTATCGAGTAGAAGTCAGCGATGATAATACCAAGGTT
This sequence comes from Flavobacterium panacagri, assembly GCF_030378165.1. Lineage (NCBI taxonomy): Bacteria > Pseudomonadati > Bacteroidota > Flavobacteriia > Flavobacteriales > Flavobacteriaceae > Flavobacterium > Flavobacterium panacagri. The sequence goes on along the minus strand of NZ_CP119766.1, from coordinate 3,121,317 downwards.
GATAGAACTTTTACTATTACAAACGAACCTTCAGAAGCACTTTCGGCAACATCAACTTTTACAGATGTCATTTGTTATGAAGAAAGCAATGGAACTATTACACTTAGCATTAAAGGAGGAATTTCACCATATACTGTTGTCTGGAAAGATGTTAATGATGCTTCGAAAAATGTAACCGCTACACAATTACCAGCTGGTACCTATTCTTATTTAATTACAGATCAAAACGGATGTACATTTCCAAGTCCGCAGAATATTACAATAAGTCAAAAAAGTCAAATTTTAATATCAAGTATTGGACAAAAACAGCCAACATTGTTAAGTGCAAATAATGGTGAAATTACTATTAATGCAATTGGAGGAACAGGCAGCTATACTTATATTTTAAAGAAAAACAATATTAGTACATCATATACAACAAGTCCTGTAACTGGATTAGGAGAAGGTGTCTATGAAGTATCTGTTAAAGACGCTAATAACTGTACAACAGCCGTTCAAACAATTACTCTAAAAGCATTGGCAGTTGCTTTTGTTAATAAAACTGATGTAAACTGCTATGGAGGGAATAATGGAAGTATCGAAGTTCTTGCGTCTGGCGGTACTCCAATAAGTCCGAATCAATATACCTATCAATGGTTTTATAAAGAAAATGCATCAGATGCATATGCCATACTTTCTTCTCAAACAACAAATAAGGCCGTAAATCTATATGCTGGATTTTACAAAGTTATTGTAACTGATAATGTAAATGTTTCGAGAGAACTTGAAATTGCAGAATTAACACAAAGACCTGCCATTGCATCTACAGTGACCAAAACCGATGTTAGTTGTTTTAATGGCAATAATGGAACAATTACACTAAATATTACTGGTGGAACAGGAGCATATACAGTTACTTGGATAGATGTTGATGATGCCTCAAGAATTGTAGACCCAGCTCAATTAACCGCTGGAAGTTATACCTATAGCATTAAAGATGCTAATGGCTGTATTTTTCCTGGAGCTACAATTATAATAACCCAACCGCAAGAACCTTTAAAGATATCTTCTTTTACAAAAATAAATGCTAATGGATACGGCAGAGAAAACGGAAGCATTCAAATTACCGCTATAGATGGAACACCTTCCTATACTTATCAATGGTATAAAGGAATTGGAAAAACAATAATGACAGGAAAAACAAGCCAAGTATTGACCGGAATTGGGGCAGATTCTTACACTGTAATCATAACCGACTCAAAACTTTGTACATTCGAGCAAACCTATATTATAACTGAGCCAGATAAATTAGAAGTTGACAGTTTAACTCAAACTCCAAACACAAATATTTTATGTAATGGAGATGCATCGGCAGAATATAATATAGTTGTAAAAGGGGGTGTAAAAGGATACTCTTTTGAATGGCTGAACAATAGCAACGGAAAAAAACATACCTCAACTGAAGTAGTAGGTACTACATCAACAAGCTCAAAAGCTTCAAATTTAGAAGCAGGAAATTATACAATTAGTGTAAAAGACCAACACGATAATGATCTCTTTGGTATCAATACATTTACCATCACAGAGCCTGATGTATTAGCTTTTAGTTATACACCGCAGCATGTTTCTTGCCATGGAGGTAATAATGGTACCATTACATTAAATATCACAGGAGGAACAAAAAATTCTGACAGTACAAAACCTTACACTATTGTTTCAAACGGCGGTACCATAAACAATCAAACTGGAGTTATCTCTGGCCTGTTAAAAGGAAGTTATATCGTAAAAGTTATAGATGCAAATGGCTGTCAGACTGGTGAGCAAGTTATCGAAATCACAGAGCCAGCTGAGTCTGTACATATCACAAATTCTGTTATTACTCCAACAACTGGTTTTGGACTTTCTACAGGAAAAGTTGTGGTTACGGTATTGGGCGGAACTCCAGGATATACTTATCAGTGGAAAAATAGTTTAGGAACAGTTGTTGGAACTAATAGTCCAACTTTAAACAATGTTCCTGCTGATATTTATACTCTATTGGTAACAGATTCTAAAGGCTGTCCAACTGGAGATACTTACATCGTACCTCAGCCAACAAGACCTGCATTGACAGAAACACATTCGCAAGCAAAATGTAATGGATTATTGGGTTCATTAAATGCTACTGCGACTGGAGGAGCTTCTTACAATCAGAGTCAAGCAAGTAGAAGTTATACCTATACATTCAGAAATAAAGCTACCGGAGCTATCACAACAATAACTGGAAATATTGCAAATTTTACCAATATCGCAGACGGAGATTACAGCCTTACAGCCACAGATATTGCAGGAGTAGATTCTAATACTATTGACGTCCTATTTCAACAGCCAACTCCAGTTATCGTTAACTTGGCTTCAAAAATAGATGTAAGCTGTTATGGCGGACAAGACGGCTCAATTGCTGTTACTGTTACTGGCGGAACTCCTTTTATTGTAAATGGAACTCCAGAGTATACTTATATATGGAAAAAGAAAAATCCTGCTACAAATCTTTATGAAAACTTTACTCCAACATCATTAAATGCTTTGTTTGAAGGAGTTTATGCTGTAGAAGTTCGTGATGCAAATTATAATGCAAATGATGCGACACATTGCGTAGGTTTATTAAGTGATATAATAATTAGTCAGCCGGCAGATTTTGGTTTTGAAATTGATAGAATGACGTATCAAAATCCAACTGCTGCAAATGGAAACGACGGTGCTTTACATTTTGAAATTAAAGGAGGAAAAACAAATTACGAGTACAAACTTTATAAAAAAGATGCTCTTGGAAATGAAACTGTTTTAGAAACAATCTCAAATACTTCGGCAAAAATGGTAGATTTTACTGGTCTTATCAAAGATCATTATTATGTATCTGTTCAGGATGATACAGGATGTACCAAATATACCGATTTTGATTTTACAGATAATCCTTTAACAATAACCATCAGTCAGACTCAAGTTCTTACTTGTTTTGAGTCTAATAACGGAATTTTAAAAGCTGTTGTAAATGGAGGTTTTGGTACCAAAACAATTTCATGGTACAGAAACAATGTTTTATTACCAAACGAACATAATGCAGAATTACTTAATGTAAAAATTGGAAATTATTATGCTGTAGTAAAAGATACAAAAGCGATCGAAGTTACTACTGCTCCACTTACTGTTATACAGCCAGATCTTGTAACATTCAGTACCGTTCAAGAACCTGTAAAATGTTTAGGAGACAGTAACGGAACCATTACCATTACTGCTGCAGGAGGAAACGGAATTTTTAGATACAGATACTTTAACAATGGTACATTAGTTCAAGACTGGACCAATTTTGCAAATGCAGCTTCAACTATTATTACTGGTTTAGCAGATGGCGAATATACACTTCAGGTACAAGATACACAGCAGTGCGCAAGTACAGATGCAACAGTAAAAATTACATCACCAACTGCTTTAGAGATTATCAATATTGTATCTGTTCCTGCAACAGGAAAAGGTTTAAATAACGGGGCAATAAGTACAACTGCTCAAGGTGCCAATGGAAATTATACTTACAATTGGTTTAAAGCGGACGGTTCAGCTATAAATCAAACGAATGCTAACGCTGTAAATTTAGCTGCTGGTAAATATTACATCACAGTTACTGATGCTAAAGCATGTACTCTTAGTTCTCCTTTAATCGAAGTTACTGAACCACCTTTATTGGAAACTACAATTAGCGTACAAAATGTTGTTTTATGTAATGGAGATAAAAACGGAAGTTTAAGACCTACTACAACTGGAGGTCTATTGAAACCTGGAGAAAATTATACGTATCAATGGTTTGAAAGCGGTAATACTAATGTTCTGTCTACAAGTACTATTTTAACCAATATTGGAAAAGGTTCTTATTATGTAATTGCAAAGGATTCTAATGGAAACTTAGCAACAAGCCAAACTCTAATTGTAACCGAACCAGAAGTTCTTACTAATGTATTGACTGCTGATTATGTACGCTGCGGGGATTTCGAAGACTGGACAATAGATGCAACTCCAACTGGAGGAACACTGCCATACAGTTATTCTTGGAATAATGGAGCAAAAACGGCAAGTATTCAGAATGTAAAACCAGGGAATTATTCTGTTGTTGTGACAGATAATCACGGATGCAGCATTACAAAATCGATCACTTTAACTGCGCCTGCTCATTTAGATGCTGCCGAAGTAATCAAAATCCCAACTTGTTATGAAGGTTCTGATGCAACTATTACCGTAACACCAATTGCAGGTACAGCTCCATATATTTATCTGTGGAATACAGGTGAAAAAACGAATAAATTAAGTAATGCAGCTGCAGGCGATTATTCATTGGAAATTACAGATGCTAGAGGCTGTATTATTCTAAGAAAATATACAATTGTAAATCCGCCAAAAGATGTTATTTACTTAGGTGAAGATGTGACATTATGTTACAAACAAAGTCTTACCATAAATGGTACTATAGACGATGATAAAGCAACTTATGCTTGGACTTCTGACAAAGGTTTCAAAAGTACGAACCCAATTATTACAGTTTCCGAACCAGCCAACTATACACTTGTTGTAACCAATAAATTAGGCTGTCAGGCAACAGATACCATCAATATTTCAAGTCAGGAATCTGATATCAGCGCTGAGTTTGCTATGTCATCTCAAGTGTTCGTAAATGAGAAATTTATCATTATCGATATCAGTAATCCAAAGGCTGATAAAGTGGAATGGAAACTGCCTGCTGAAGCTGTTATTACAACTAATAATGGAGATTATGCCGAAATGAGTTTTACTAAAGCTGGTGAATATGATATTACCATAAATACGCAAAAGGGTCGATGCACAGCTTATCAGACTAAAACGATTGTAGTAACAGAAGGCGAATACGAAGATCCAGACGATACTGATTTACAGAAAAAATTCGATATAAAAATTTATCCGAATCCATCAAACGGAATATTTACTGTTGATGCCACATTGGATAAAGTAATGCCGGCAAGCGTAAAAGTTTATAACCTTAATAATAATGTTGTAATTGCTTCCAAAAATGGAAATGGACAAGATGCTTATTCGTTCAATTTTAGTTTAAGCGGACTTTCATCGGGGATTTATTTTGTATTGTTTGAATCACAGCAGGGAACAAAACTCAGAAAACTAATTATACAATAAGTTCGAAACAACAGATCAAAAAGTCAATTTTTTAAATAAAACAGTTCGAAATAAAAGGTCACTCCTTCCCTATTTCATTGCCTTGAATTTATCATAATGAATTTAAAAAGAATATTATTTTTCAGCATATTATTGTGTAATACTGTCACTTTTGCTCAGAATTTCAATGTTGAAGAATTAGGAAAAGCCAAATTAATAAACGTTTCTGGAGGTGCTTCGGCCAATGGAGTATTTTATTCCGGAAACGCCGCCAGAGATCCTTTTACCTATTTCTTGAACGGAAACATCAATGTAAATATTGCCAGTTTGTACAATATCCCGTTTTCATTTTCATACACCAATCAAAAGTTTGGCTACAATAGACCAGTGCTCATGAACCGTCTGAGTATTCATCCATCTTATAAATGGATTACCGGACACATTGGAGACGTGAGCATGACTTTTTCGCCTTATACTTTAGCTGGACATCAGTTTACAGGTTTGGGAGTTGATCTGACGCCACAGGGAAAATTCAAAATTAGTGCAATGTATGGGCGTTTACTACGAAGCAGTGAATACGACGCTATCAATACAGAACTTGTTCCAACTTATAAAAGGATGGGTTACGGATTTAAAACACAATATGCTCTGGAAAAAATTAATCTTGGACTTACCATTTTTAAAGCAAAAGATGAGGTAAATTCTCTATCCATTCCTATTCCATTTGAATTGGGTGTTTCGCCAAAAGAAAATGCTGCAATTAGTTTTGAAACTTCTTTTAAATTATTTCAGAAATTACAAGTACAAACCGAATTTGCAAACAGCAGTATTACAGAAGACACAAGAGAGACTGGAAACACCAAAGCTCAGAATATTTCTTCTTTGCTTTTAAAATCAAACCCAACAACTACAAGTTACAAAGCACTAAAAGGACAATTGGTTTATCCTGCAGGAAAAGGAACTTTAGGTTTAGGTTACGAACGTATTGATCCAAACTACAGAACACTTGGAGGGTATTATTTTAATAATGATTTAGAAAATGTTACTGTAAATGCTTCACAGACTTTATACCAAGACAAATTGAGCTTAAACCTGAATTTAGGTTTACAAAAAGACAATTTGGACAAACAAAAACAAAGTCAGATGAAGAGATTGGTTTCCTCTATCAGTGCAGATTTTAGAGCCAATCAAAAATTAAATTTTAATCTTAATTATTCTAATTTTCAATCGTACACCAATAGCCGCAATCAATTTGATTACATTAATCAAACCAATCAATATGAGTTTTTAGATACTTTAAATTTCAGACAAGTCAATCAGAATGCCGCGCTTACCATTAATTATCTTTTAAAGAATGATAAAACTAGAAAACAGGCTTTTAGTGCGAATTTCAGCATGCAGGATGCCGTAAATCAGCAACAAGGAAAAACGGTTGCTGGCGGTGCAAGTACCTATTACAACACTGGACTTTCCTATATTTTAGGTTATCCGCAGCAAGACCTAAATCTTACAGCTTCTTTTAATAGTACTATCGGAAAACTGGATGTTGGCGATAATTTAATTTTAGGGCCAACAATTGGTGCTACAAAACAATTTTACGAAAAGAAACTAAACACTTCTTTCTCTACTAGCTACAACAGCAGTTTTAGTAATGGAGATAAAGTCAATGATGTTTTTAATATTCGCTTAAATGGTACTTACATTTATATGCAAAAACATAACATGGGCTTAAACGTTATTACACTTTTCAGCAGTTCTCAAACTGTTCGAAACAATGATTTAACCGCAACCTTGTCTTATACCTATTCTTTTGACAAAATAAAACTCCGTCCAAAACGAGTTGAAGAAAAACCAGTAACTGAAGAAGAAACTCCAGAAACCAGACTGAAAGTTTCTTCCAACGATATTGTTTTAGAAGGAACAAAAAGCGAGATTATCAATAAACTCGAACAGCTTCAAAATGCTTTAAGGCCTTTGCCTGAAACAGAATTACAGAAACTGGATAAACGTTTAGACGTCGCTAGAATGACTTTGGAAGATAAAGAATTCAAAGAAAAAGTATTGGATTATCTGGATGAATATAATACTAATAAGGAAATGGTCTCTCAATACAACAATGCACTGTATGATATTATTCAGAAATTAAATCGTGAAATCGCTGCTAAAGACCAGCATATCGAACAAGTTTATACTGCTGCAATCGGTCGTGTCAATACAGACAAAATGCATGGTGTAAACAGCGAAGAAGCTAAAGATAAGGTGGCTAAAGAGAGGTATCAAAAATTGGTAGAAAGAAGCAAAACAGCAGAAAAACAATTAATCAACCACAGATGGATGATGAAAGAATTTGCTTTATTGGCCAAATTACCACAAAACGAATTACAAAATAACGAATCAATGGCTGCTTTCAGTAAACAGGAAGCCAGCAATTTCTTTGAATTAAATAAGGATAAAAAAGAAGACAAAGAAATCAGCAGACAGTTAGAAGAAAAAATAATTCCGTTTTATCACCAACTGGCAGTAGAGAAAGCTGTAAACGATTCAATCGAATTAAAATATTAAGAGAAAAAGATTTTAAAGTATAATAGTTATAAATACACCCAAATGCTAAAAAAACTACAATTTCAACTATTCTTAACCCTTGGGTTTTGGCTTTCGGCAATAGTTTCTGGTATAGCGCAAACCTATCCAGTTACCATTAGTACGCAGATCACACAGCCTTCACCGATTTACTTAAGCAATTATGCCGATGCGTCTACCATAAATAGTCCCATTAAAGTGCAGATTGCTTTAAACGATTTAACTATTTCTAATCGTCAAATCCGACTGAAATGTTATTTCCAAGGGCAGTCTATTTCTTTAATGACCAACGATTTTGTAGTCGGAGCGCATGATCTTTTCCTAGAAGGAGGAGTACCGCTTCAGTTGACTAATGTAGATTTAGCACCTTACTTTCAATATCAAAACCTTCTTGGCATAAATCCGAACCAATATGCACAGGCGCTTCCAGAAGGTATTTATACGTTTTCTGTTGAGGTATATGACTTTGCGACGAACAAAAAGCTTTCGAAGAAAACCAGCGTAACAACTGTCATTTTCCAGAACGATCCGCCGTTTCTAAATCTGCCTTTGAACAATGCTTCAATAATGCAGCAGAATATTCAGAACATTGTATTCAGCTGGACTCCAAGACAAATTAACGTAAGTAATGTTGAATATGAGTTTTCATTAGTAGAAATCTGGGACAAATACACACCTATACAAAACGCATTTGCCTACTCACCTCCTCTATTTACAACCACTACACGATCAACTACGCTGCAATATGGCGTATCTGAACCGCAATTAATTCCAGGAAAAAGATATGCTTGGAGAGTAAAAGCAAAAGCACTTTTGGGTGCAGAAGAAGTTGGTGTATTTAAAAATAATGGATTCAGCGAAATTTATTCTTTCGATTACGAAGTATTCTGTACCGCTCCGCTTGCAATAAATGTAGAAGGAATCAGTGAAAATCAGGCAAAAGTAACTTGGTCAGGAAACCTTGATAATTTTGATTATCAAGTAAACTATCGCGAAAAAAATGCCGATTCAGAATGGTATAAAATCGTGACTCCGAGAGAATCAGTTACCATTAGTAATTTAAAACCAAATACAACTTACGAATATAGCGTTGGTGCCTCTTGTGATGTTGGAAAATATACTCACAGTACAGTCAAAGAATTTCAAACTCTGGTTAGAGACGAAATTGCTTTTCAAGGCTGTGGTATAAAACCAGATCCTGCCGATTTAGCCAATACTAGTCCGTTAGCAACACTTTTTCCAAATGATGTAATTGCAGCAGGAGATTTCCCTGTAGTAGTACTTCATGCTACAGGAAGCAACGGAACTTTTTCTGGAGACGGTTATGTAACCTTCCCTTTCCTTGAAAAATTCAGAAAACTAATTGACGCTGCTGATGCACTCGCTGGAAAAGACGAAAACGGAGAATCTAAAGGAAGCATTGGAGAAAACACCCGCATCCGAATCACATTTAACAATATTGGCTTAAATACCGATTTTAAATTGATTTCTGGGGAGATTATTGCTTCTTATGATGCTGAATGGAAAGGGATGGTTGATGGTGATCAAATTCTTACCGATGTATTTGGAAGCGATGGTAAGCCTGTAGAAGGAACATTAGATTATGTTGTGAAATCGGCAACCTTAAATCCTGATGGAACTGTAACTATAAAAGGAGAAAATGGAGCAGTTACGACACTAGCAAAATCACCTTATGAGCGCGTCTTTACCGATAAAGATGGTAAAACAGTGACAATTCCTGCAAATGGAAAAGGAGAACCTACTATTTCACAAGGAGCTGATGGCGGAAAAGCAGTTGCTTCAAATACAAATGGCGTGTCGAGCAGCGGTGAAGTCACTCAAATATCATCGAAAGACGTAGTGATTAAATTCTCCAACAGCCTTACCGAGACTGTTAGTAATAAGTATGCCTATGACAAGATGCCGGCAAATGGAGCGCCAAAGATCTTACAGACTTACGAAACAATCCCTATGGCTGCAGGAGGCAATTATAACGTAGATTATAAAGCCGTATCTGATTTATTCAGCAAACACCAAGAAGTTGTTTATGCTGAAGCTACTTTTAAAAATGGTAAATCCCAAAAGGATATTATTTTTAAAACCAGCGCAGGAGAAAAAGTCGATTTTGAATGGAAAAATGAGACACAGGCTGAAATAAAACTGACCAAAAAATTTGAATTCGGTAAATACAGCATTATTGCGACAGTAAAAGGCAAAGAAGAAAAAAATCCGCAGGATTCTACTAAAACAGTCCAAGGTAAATCTGAAATTGCAGGTAAAGTAAACGTTTGGGATTTAACTAAAAAAGCGGCAATAAATGTAACATTTATCAGTATTAACGGTGCAAATACACCAGATGCTAGTGTAGCAAAAAAATACCTAAACGACATCTACAATAAAGTCGGAATTCAGTTTGAGGTAACGACACAAAAGGTAACTATTGGTACACTGCCAAATGAAATTAAATGTGGAGATAGTGACATTTTTAATGTTTATACAGATGATCAAAACAGCATTATCGGTCAAATAGAATCTAATACCGATTTTAAATACAATGATAAAACGTATTATGTTTTATACACTGGAAAAGCTGGTCAAAATGCTTACAAAGGTTTTATGCCTCTTGGTGGTCAGTATGCCTTTGTGTTCAATAGTGGAGACTTAAGAACCGCGGCACACGAACTAGGCCACGGAATTTTCGGTCTAAAACACCCTTTCTCAAATTCAGGAGAATCAGGGAAAACAGATCTTTTAATGGATTATGGAACTGGTACTGTATTATCACACAACGATTGGGATATTATTCATAGTGGTGGTTGGAAATTTTATGGGTTTCAGAAGAGTTCTTCGGGGGCGCAAATTTCGGACAGGAATAATTTCTTAATGCCAAATCATAAACCATTTAGATTTAGAGATTCTGATGCTAATTCCATAAATATTAATATAGCTGGACAAGATGCATTGAATGTTCCATCAATTAGTGATCTTCAAAAATATCCAAATTCAAATGGAACATTATTTTCTTTTAAATCAAATGGAAAGACTTATAACTTCGATCCAAAAGAAGGAGGTGTTTATGTACAAGAAGGATCTGGAATGTCTTACACAAATGCTTATAGTGATGCAAATGCGGACAAACCATTTTTATTACTTATTAGGAATGAATGTTATTATTATTTTGTTATTAGAAAATTATCTAAAGAAGAATATGAAAATCCTAGCTTAGATACTTCAAAATATGTTTTACTACATAATACCTGCCCAAGTGACAGTGAAGCTTTATGTAAGGAACGTTTACAGGTTATAGCTAACTATATGAAGAGTTCAGAATCTGATTTTCTTCTTACTTACGAAGCCCTTGCTTTAACAAATCAAGGTTCAGTGAATCGTAGCGAAAGTGGAAATTCCGCAGATGACTTTAAATATCGAAAGTTTACTGTAGGAGAAAATAGTACTGAGATCCATAGCTATTTCAATGCTAATTCAGGATATAATGCAAAACCATATTTAATAAAGTCAAACAATAAAGTTTTATTAGATCATGAAATAAAAGATTTTTGGCTTTACATGGGCACAAATAACATAACTGCCTCTGGAGATCTTAAAGTAGAAATAGCACTGGAAAAAGCTGGTAATACAACTTCAAAACTTACAGAAGGAAACTATTGTTCTTTAACAGATGTATCACTTCGTCGAGGACAATATACACCAGATGTTGGTAATTTCTATCTAGGAGCTATTTTAGCGCCTATGGCTGGAATCGCTATAGCTGAAGCTGGAACAGCTGTTGGTTTACAAACACTTACAGAAAGTTTGGCTCAATATTATTCACAAGAATCACTAAAAAAATGTCTTGTAGGAGCTTCTGTTGATTTGGCTTTGCAATATGGAATCAATAGAATTTTAAAAGAAGAAGGAGAAGAACCAGAAACTCTATCAATGGCCAATGCTACTTTAGCTTGTGCTACTAATACTCTGATAAATGACAAAAATATAATTTTAGCAACCACTATCTATAGTTTTGGAGATAATATAATAAAACAGATCCAAAGCGGTAAAAGTTTAAGCCAAATAGAAATAAGCGAAAGCGCATATGCAGCTTTAAAAGGCGCAATTCTTGCTATTCCATTTAAAGCACTTTCTGTGTATGCAACGAATCAAAATTGGGGAACTAGAGTAACTCAAAAAATCACAAACGTTCTAGAGAGAGTTGCAATAAAAAACAATTTTGCAAAGTCTAGCATCAGCTCTTTCATTAGAAAAACTACAGCTGGTACAATGTTGTTTTTTGCTAGTCATCAAATGCCTATGGTAAAAGCAGCAGATAAATTTGTAGTAAAAATTGAACTAGCTACAGTAAAAGAAGCTACATCAAAAGCTATTACTGAAGTCGTTGAGCCAAATGTACGAGCAATTAGCGAAACAATGTTAAATGAAGTAGAAACATTAGTAGAAGGAAAAGCAGGTTCTATTTTTCAGAGTAAAGTTGGGATAACTAAAGTAGGAAATATTGATATTTTAAGTTATATAAAAGGAGACAATATTATTTGTTATTTCAAAGAACCCGCAGAGAATCTAGCACAAGACATATATGAATTTGTATGTAAATTCGATCCAAATCAAGGTTTAACATTAGCAAGTGTACTTGCCACTGTAAAAAATCCAAATACATCAAACTGTACAGCTTGTACTAAACAGGATCAAGCTACATGTAAAAAATTTGAGCAATTAATTGCAAAGACTGGCCCAAATGCTGGTATAACCAAACTATGTGAAGGTTTAACCAAAACAAATGTAAATGAAGTTATGGATTATTTATTGCTTATGGACAATCCAAAACTACTGAATTTCCTAAAAGATATAAACGGTGCAGGAAATAATAATACCATTCAAAATAATATAGCCAATTTAAACCGTAGTATTTTGTCCTCATGGGAAAATCTAACTCTACAGGAGAAAGAATCTAAATATGTAAGAGTTAATTATAACTATCTTAGTATATTTAATAAGCAAAAAGATAATGTACAAAAACTGATTGCAATGTTTACAGATAATGACGAAAGCACTGCCTTGAAGAAATTTTTGGACGATGTAAATAACGACGATATCTTTAAAACATTCATAAATAATACAGATAATGAAAGGTATGTACGTGGTTTTGTAAACCACAAACTTGAAGGAGCCGATGTTGTCGATTTAGGTGCGATGCTTAGTGAATCAGGTCTGAACGAATTGGTAGAAAAATGGTTAAGAAGAAGCCAAAGAATTGAAGAGTTTAAAGGGTATTCGCAAAAAGGAACAGAATTAAGTAATAATATTGCCACAGAACTTGAGAATAAGAGTAGTAAGTTATTTATTAGTTTGAAATCCACATTGGGGATATCAGATTTAGAAAGTTATACTATTTTAAAAGAAGTAGCACTTACTACAAGTGGAGGATTTATGAAAGCGGATATTCTATTCGTAAAGAAAAATCTGATCACACAACTTATAGAAGATATTGTTATCGTAGAGAATAAGCTAAGTAAAACAACTGATTATACAGATAGACAGAAAGAAGGATTTGGAGCTATATTAAATGGAACAAAGACAATGAATGTAAAATTTAGTGTATTTTATAATGGTACAGAATACATAGCTGCGAATACACTTATTCCTGTGTCGAAGAATAAAATAATAAAAATCTATGATCATGGAACAACTAGCGTCTCAAATACTGAAATTATATCTATTGCATCAATAAAATAATTTTATGTCAGAAAAAAAACTAAATGAACAAGTTAGACTTATATTATCACTAATAGAGCCTTTCTTTAACGACAATCAGTTTGAACAAAGAGATCAAGCAAATTCATCTCTATTTGTAAAACACATAGATAATGCGGCTATTATCTGTGGATTCAACTGGAAATCACAAGGATACCATGAGTTCGGATCTTACATGTGGCTACCAGAGGTATCAAACAATATTTTAGAGATAGGACTACCTAACATGGACTTATCGTCATATATAGAAGGAGGTTTATTTTTTTCTACTATTAAATCGCCGGGTAAAATTGAATATAATACTCAAAAGAATCCTATTCAAACTAACGAAGCATGTAATTTGTTTTGTAATAGTATTATTTCATTTTTTGAAAATACTGGATTTAGCTATTACAAAGAATACTCTTATATTCCTAATATTCTTAAGAAAATGAATAATCTACAAGAAGCTGGAAAATTATGGTCAGATATTTTGGCAAGTAATGGCCCTGAATATTTTTGGCAAGGACTTATTATTTCCAAATTATGTAATGACATTAATTTTTCAGAAAAAATAAAATTCGTGGATAGTATCTATTATGACAAACAATATAGATTGGATGAGTGGATACCTTACTATGAAAGATTAAAAGAAAGATTAAAAACAATTGAGCCAAAGTATAATCTGTAATGATAAAAAGTATCTAATAGCTATTTAGAATCCCTCGCTACTGTATAAATCCTTCGATTTGACATCATGAATCACACAAAAGAGAATATTCAAAGATTTACAAGTAAATGAAAATAAAATTTATGCTTCAGATACTGCCAATCAATTACATATCTTTGAAAAAGAATAATTAAAAAACAATCACAAAATGCAAACCTCAAAAATCACAAGATACGCCATAATAGCACTCGTAGTTCTATTCATTGTAATTAGCGTATTAAGCTAAAAACAAAAAGCCTTCTGAAATTTCAGAAGGCTTTTTGCTTATATAAAATTCAAAAATTATTTTTGAGGAGCTCCATTCGTCACTTTAATCAAATAAGTTCCTTCTGGCAAATCAGCAATGTTAGAAGCATCAGTTCCTATTAGTTTTTTGCCTTGCGAGAAAACCTCGATATTTTTACCGCCTTTATTAGCTTCATTTGAAGAAGCTATAACAGGTGCTGCTGGAGCTGGAGCCGAAGTTTTTGCTGGAGCCGTAACCGCCTTTTTTACTGAAGACGCTGCTTGCGGTTCTGGTGTCGAAACAGCTGGTTTAGAACTGTTATAAGCTTCTCTCACCTGTTCATCTGTCATAGCAACAGTATATAATCTAAGATCATCAATATCCGCATTAATACTGGTTGCCGTATTCAGTTTTCCAATATTTAAAATATACCCTTTTGCTGAACGTTGTATACCTTCTAGAGATTTTAGCAATTCTCCATTACGATATATTTTTGATACATTTCCATCATAAGTAACACTATAAAAATACCAAGTCTCTTTTACAAGTGGTACAGACACCACTACATTGTTCGTATCACCCCAGCCTACCAAACTTAAATCGGAATTACCAGAAACAGCCGGTTGTTGTATCAGTCCAAAATATTGTCCATTTACAGCTGTTCCATAACCCAAAATATAATTAGCTGCAGTGACCGCATTAAACTTTACCCAAACAGAAAAAGTCTTTGGTTTATTATCCTGCGGAAGATCTCCAACTACTGCTTGATATGCTTTATTCGTAAGTCGTAAAGCACTTTTAGGAGTTCCCATCCTATCATTTACAAAAACAGGAGTTCCTAAAAATGAAATGGTGTTATCAGCACTATTCATATTCCCATTAAAAGTAAATTCCTGCACTGGATTTTGTGCATTTGTATTCAAAAAACTTACAAACATTAAAGAGAGTAATAATTTTTTCATATATAAAAAGATATTAAAAGTATATTTTTCAATGTATTTGAATGAAAATCTTCTTTTTTCAAAGAATTTAAACTACAATACTTCAGCCTATTAAAACTCTAATTGAATTTTTACAAATTTTGTTAAAACTATAATTTTAATTCAGCATTACCAAGGAATTCCTACATATAAATGCATAATTCTCACAAATTTCAAAAATCAGACTTTTTGGACTGTTATTTCATTAATTCTACTTTAAAATTTATATTTGTCGTCACGAGAATTAACAATCAATTACCCCAAATGCAGACATCAAAAATCACTAGAATCGCAGTTATTGTTTTAGTACTTTTATTTTTAGTATTAAGTGTTATAAGTTGCAGCACGCACACCCATACTGCGACACCAGCAACTACAGGAAAAAAAATCCCGCCAGGACAAGCTAAAAAAGCTTCAGGAAGCCAAAGCGCCAAAGCATATGCTCCAGGCCAGCAGAAAAAAAGATAATCAATAAAAAACCTTCTGAGCTTCAGAAGGTTTTTTTGATTACTATTTCAAAAAATTACATTGCTTTCGCAACAATACAAACTAACTAAAATTAAAAACTAAGTAAAAACTGTTATTTTGAAGTAATCTTTTTGGCTGGAGAACTAGTAATTTTTAGCAAATAAGTTCCCTCTGGCAGATCATTAATATTCATTGCATTACTTCCTTCTATTTTTTGACCTTGTGAGTAGACTTCAATATTTTTTACAGCACCACTAACATCACTTGTAGTTATTATTTTTCCACTTGCCGGTTTAGCCGCCGTTTTACCGTTTGCAGCGACAGTTTTAGACGTTTTCAATTCCACAGTTGGAGCAGCTGCTACAGCAACAACTGGTTTTCCGCTTTCATAAAGATCTTTTACCTGTTCTGGAGTTAAAGCTACATTGTAGATTTTTAAATCATCTATATCCGCATTAATCCCAATAGTAGTATTAATTTCGCCTAATCTAAAAATAGTACCGTTTGTAGCTCTTGTCATTCCTTCAAGATATTTCAACAGCTTTCCGTCACGATAGATTTTGGAAGTTACTCCTTCATAAGTAATTGTATAATTGTACCAAACATATTTTTCTAACGGAGTAGAAACAATCACATCATTAGAAGCTCCCCAAGCCGCCAAACTCAAATCGGAGTTAGACGAAGAAGTTCCCTGCTGTAATAAACCGCAGTATTGTGCATTATAAGCATTTCCGTATCCCCAAATATAATTTGCGTTTGAAATATCATTGAATTTCACCCAGATACTAACTGTTCTAGCACTCTTACCTTGTGGCAAATTGTCTATTACAGCTTCTAGCGCTTTATTGTTTAATCTTTGGGCTCCTCTAAGTTCCCCTGCCCTGTCGGCAACGAAATTATCGATTCCCATAAATGAAGTGGTGTTGGCGGTATTATTTAAAGTACCATTAAAGTTAAATTCCTGAATCGGTGTTTGAGCAGTAACATTCAAATAACTTACAAACAAAACTGTGAGTAGTAATTTTTTCATAATAATAGATTTTAGGGATTAAACAACTAAGGTTATTTTAATACTGCTAAACTAGATTATTATGAATTGGAGCGGAAATATTTCCGACAACCTACAGAAATACTCGTTAAAATAAACAATTTCGGATATTTTATATCGTCAAAATACATTTTTACACTTTTAACGATATTACTAAAATACAAGTCAAAATTTAATCAACTTACTAATTTCTTACGTATAAATACGCTATTTTAATAAAATACCTAATATTTTATTTTAAATTTTAGGTCATAAAAAAACTCCATTCGTAAATACGAATGGAGTTTGATATTTAAAAAAGTAACTAGTTACTTTACGAATTCAATTTTTTGCGCTTCTTCTTCGTTAACACTATCAAAGAAACCTTGTTCGTTCATCCAGTCATCGCTGAATACTTTACTCATGTAACGAGAACCGTGATCTGGGAAAATAGCGATAATATTACTGTCTTTTGTAAATTCGCCTTCTTCAGCATATTGCTTTATAGCCTGCATTACTGCTCCAGAAGTATATCCAACAAATAAACCTTCTTTACGAGTGATTTCTCTTGCTGAGTGCGCACTCTCTTCGTCGGTTACTTTCATGAATTTATCAATAATATCAAAATCTGTAGCCGATGGGATTAAATTTTTACCTAAACCTTCTATACGATATGGATAAATCTCTTTGCTGTCAAATTCTTTTGTTTCGTGGTATTTTTTCAATACAGAACCAAAAGCATCAACTCCTAGTATTCTAATATTTGGATTTTTTTCTTTTAAGAATTTTGCAGTTCCAGATATAGTTCCTCCTGTTCCGCTGCAAGCAATTAAGTGTGTGATCTGTCCTTTTGTCTGTTCCCAGATTTCTGGACCTGTAGTGTTGTAGTGAGCATCAATATTCAATTGGTTAAAATATTGATTAATGTAAACTGAACCTTTTGTTTCTTCGTGTAAACGTTTTGCTACATTATAGTATGATCTTTCATCATCTGCAGAAACGTGAGCGGGACAGACATATACTTTAGCTCCTAAACTGCGCAGCATGTCAATTTTGTCTTTAGACGATTTTGAACTTACTGCTAAAATACAATTGTAACCTTTAATAATGCTTACCATTGCCAAACTAAATCCTGTATTTCCAGATGTGGTTTCGATAATGGTATCTCCTGGTGATAGAATTCCTCTTTTTTCGGCCTCTTCAATAATATACAATGCTATTCTATCTTTTGAGGAATGACCTGGATTGAAAGCTTCTACCTTTGCGTAGAAATTTCCTTCTAACTCTTCGGTAATTTTATTTAGTTTAATAAGCGGGGTGTTACCTATTAACTCTAAAACATTATTATAAGCGGTTATTTCTTCTTTCATAAAAAAATAGTTAATCAAGGGCATTTTTAATTAACCTTGATAGGTTGCAAATTTAACAAAAAAAATCTAATTAGCTTTTAATTTTTTCTAAATCTAATAAAAAACTAAATTCTTTTGCTAAGTCTTTCAAAGCCTCAAAACGTCCCGAAGCCCCGCCATGACCTGCGTCCATGTTCGTATCTAAAAATAAAAGTTTATTATTTGTTTTTAAATCTCGCAATTTTGCAACCCATTTAGCTGGCTCCCAATATTGTACCTGCGAATCGTGTAATCCTGTAGACACATACATATTAGGATATTCCTGTGCTTTTACATTATCGTAAGGTGAATACGACAACATATAATCATAATATTCTTTTTTGTTTGGGTTTCCCCATTCATCATACTCTCCAGTTGTAAGCGGAATGCTGTCATCCAGCATTGTGGTAATTACGTCTACAAAAGGCACCTGAGCTATGACTCCGTTATACAATTCAGGAGCTTCATTTACAATCACTCCCATTAAAAGACCTCCTGCCGATCCCCCTTCTGCATACAAATGATCAGAAGAAGTGTACTTTTGGTCTATTACAAATTTAGAGCAATCAATGAAATCTGTAAAGGTATTTTTCTTTTTTAACAGTTTTCCATCTTCATACCATTGTCTTCCCAAATCTTCTCCTCCACGAATATGCGCAATAGCGTAAACAAATCCGCGGTCTAGAAGCGATAATCTTGTCGAAGAGAAATAAGTATCCATCGTGATTCCGTACGAACCGTAGGCATAAAGCAATAACGGATTTTTACCATTTTTCTCTAGTCCTTTTCTATAAACCATCGAAATTGGGACTTTTACTCCATCTCTGGCTGTTACCCAAACTCTTTCTTCGATATAATTTTTTTTATCAAACTTCCCACCTAAAACCTCTTGTTCTTTCAAGATTTCTTTGGTTTTAGTTTTCATATTAAAATCAATTACAGAAGATGGTGTTGCCAATGACTGATAGCTATAACGTAAAATATCGGTATCAAAATCAACATTAGTTGTAGTGTATGCGTTATACGTCTCACTGCCAAAAGGAAGATAATAATCTGGTTCACCATTCCAAGGCATAATTCGGATATGATTTAAACCATTAGAACGTTCCTCTACAACTAAATAATTTTTAAATATTTCAATATCTTCCAATAAAACATCTTCTCTGTGCGGAATAAGATCTACCCAGTTTTTCTTTCCCGTTTTATCTTCAGGCGTTTTCATTAATTTAAAATTGGTCGCTTTATCTTTATTCGTCAAAATATAAAACGAATCTTCATAGTGCGAAATACTATATTCTAATCCGCGAACTCGTGGTTGAAAAACAACAAATTCTCCGTCCGGATTATTTGAATTTAATATTCTGTATTCTGTTGTTAAAGTACTTCCAGAACCAATAACGATATATTTTCTTGACTTTTCTTTACTGATTGATACATTAAAAGTATCATCAACTTCATCAAAAACCAAAACATCTTTTTCTGAAGCTGTATTTAATTTATGTTTAAAAACTTTATCAGCTCTCAGCGTCACCTGATCTTGTCTCACATAAAAAATAGTATTGTTGTCATTTGCCCAAACTGAAGCTCCTGTAACATTTTCTATTTTATCAGCTAAAATTTCACCAGTTTCTAAATTTTTAATCTGAATGGTATAAATTCTTCTTCCGACAATATCTACCCCAAAACTGGCAAATTTATTATCCGGACTAATACTTAAACCTCCTAATTTGAAATAAGCATGTCCTTTTGCCATCTCATTACAGTTAAAAAGAATTTCTTCTGTTGCCGCAAGACTTCCTTTTTTTCTGGCAAAAATGGGATAATCCTGCCCTGTTTCAAAACGGGTAATATAGAAATATCCATTATAAAAATAAGGAACCGAAGAATCATCTTCTTTGATTCTTCCTTTCATTTCTTCAAACAAATTATCTTTTAAAGATTTTGTATGAGAAGTCATATTTTCATAGTAAGCATTCTCCTGATTTAGGTAATCAATTACTTCTGAATTTTCTCTATCATTCAGCCAGAAGTAATTGTCAATCCTGGATTCTTTATGTTTTTTTAATGTTTTTGGAATTATTTTGGCCTTTGGAGCCGATATATCATTTTGCATTGATTGAGCATTAATTTTTAAATATGAAGTCGCAAAAATAGCATAAAGCCAACAGAACAAAATTAATTTTTTCATAAAATATTCTATTGAATTAACACAGCAATATACTAATTTTGTCTGAAACAATTTAAAAAATCAACAAAAATGGATTTAATGGGAATGATGGGTAAACTTAAAGAGACCCAACAAAAAATTGAAGATACAAAAAAGCGTTTGGATACAGTTTTGATTGATGAACAAAGCGCTGACGGATTATTAAAAGTTACTATCACTGCAAGCAGAAAAATAAAATCAATTTCTATTGACGATTCTATTTTAGAAGATAAAGAGCAATTAGAAGATTATTTAATTGTTACTCTAAACAAAGCAATTGAAAAAGCAACAAATGTTAATGAAAGAGAATTAGACGCCGTTGCAAGAATGGATATGCCTTCTATTCCTGGGATGGATAATTTGTTTAAATAAGAGGCAAAGATACAGAGTTACAAAGGGACAAAGGTTTCTTCTTACTCAAAAAACAAAAAAGACGCAATATGCGTCTTTTTTTGTAAGTTTTGTTACTTTGAACCTTTGTCACTTTGTCACTTTGTCTAAAACTTGGAAAGTGTATCAATTACATAAGTATGCATTACTTCTTTATAATCTAAATGCGTTACAATTCTAAGTTTATTATACCCAAGTGAGCTTATTAATATATTTTTCTGCTTTAATTTTTCAATCAATAATTGATCACTGTAACCTTCAGCTAATGAAAAAATTAAAATATTAGTTTCTACAGGTTCTATTGATGCGATCCAAGGTTTCGTACTTAAAACCTTAGCTATTTCTTTCGCACGACGATGATCCTCAGCTAGTCTTTCAATATTGTGAGCTAAAGCATATAATCCAGCAGCCGCTAAATACCCAACCTGACGCATTCCTCCTCCCAATATCTTCCTGATTCTCAACGCTCTGTAGATATCAGCTTTACTTCCAAGCAATACAGAACCAATTGGAGCTCCTAATCCTTTTGACAAACAAACCGAAATGGTATCGAAAATAGCTCCAAATTCTCTGGGATTTTGTCTTTTTGCCACCAAAGCATTCCAGATTCTAGCGCCATCCATGTGGAATTTCAGGTTATTGGCGTCACAAACTTTTTTTATCTCTCTTAAATCTTCTAATTCATAACAAGCACCACCTCCTTTATTGGTTGTATTTTCGACACAAACCAAACTGGTTAACGGACTATGATAAAATTCTGGATCGTTTATTGCCGCTGCAACTTGTGCCGCTGTTATCATCCCACGATTCCCATCAACTAAACAACAGGAAACCCCGCTGTTAAAAGAGACTCCTCCTCCTTCATAATGATAAACATGAGCATATTTATCTGCAATTAATTGCTCTCCCGGCTGCGTATGCAGTTTAATCGCAGTTTGATTAGCCATAGTTCCAGACGGAAAAAAAAGGCCAGCTTCCATACCAAAAAATTCAGCCGTTCTGTTTTCTAATTCAATCACCGTTGGGTCTTGTTTGTATACATCGTCACCAACATGGGCGTTAAACATATACTGCAGCATCTCATAAGTAGGCTTGGTTATGGTATCGCTGATTAAATTTATTTCCATATTCTAAAAACTATATCTTATTTTTGTATGCAAAATTACGTATTACTTATAGTTATTCTCAGCAAGTTTTAGTAAAATTTAACTCGCTCGTTTCTATAGACCAAATTAACGTAATTTTGATAAAAAACATATAAAACCTATTAATTAATTTATGACAACAGCCGAACAAGTAAAAGGTATTGTGGAGCGCCTTGGTGCGTTGAGGAGGTATCTTTGACGTCGATGCCAAGCTAATCGAAATTGCCAACGAAGAAGAAAAAACGTTTGCACCCGACTTCTGGAACAATCCTAAAGAAGCCGAAAACATTGTAAAAAATCTTCGAAACAAGAAAAAATGGATCGAAGATTATGACAAAGCCGTTTCTTTAACAGAAGAATTACAGCTGGCTTATGATTTCTACAAAGAAGGAGAACTTACTGTTGATGAACTAGATGAACAATACAATGCCGCACAATCGCACATTGAAAACATTGAATTCAAAAACATGCTTTCTGACGAAGGAGACAGCTTAAGCGCTGTAGTTCAAATCACTGCTGGAGCCGGTGGAACTGAAAGTTGCGACTGGGCTGGAATGCTGATGCGCATGTACATGATGTGGGGAGAGAGTTATGGCTACAAAATAAAAGAACTGAACTTTCAAGAAGGTGACGTTGCGGGAATTAAAACCGTAACTCTAGAATTTGAAGGCGATTATTCTTTTGGATATTTAAAAGGAGAAAACGGAGTTCACCGTTTGGTACGTATTTCACCTTTTGACAGTAATGCCAAACGTCATACATCATTCGTATCGGTTTACGTTTATCCATTAGTTGACGACAGTATCGAAATCGACATTAATCCTGCCGATATCGAAATTACAACTTCTCGTTCGAGTGGAGCTGGTGGACAAAACGTAAATAAGGTCGAAACAAAAGTACAATTGGTTCACAAACCAACTGGAATCCAGATTCAGTGTTCTGAAACACGTTCTCAGCAAGATAACAGACAGCGTGCTATGCAAATGCTTCGTTCTCAATTGTATGAAATTGAGTTAAAGAAACAACAAGCGCAGCGTGCTGATATTGAAGCTGGAAAAATGAAAATCGAATGGGGATCTCAGATTCGTAATTACGTAATGCAGCCTTACAAATTGGTAAAAGACGTTCGTACAGGTTACGAAACCAGCGATGTCGATGGCGTAATGAACGGAAATATTGACGCTTTCCTTAAAGCCTATTTAATGATGATGGGACAGAAAGAAGAGGAATAAATGAACAAATACATCAAAGGTTGTTTAGTAGTTACAGGCACAGTATTTATATTATTAGCAATAATAATTGGATGGTTCTTTTGGTCATTAAATAGCCGTAAAAAACAAGCCGAAATTGATGGAATCACATTCTCAAAAGAATGTGATTCCATCAAATTTATTACTGAACAACCTGAGATTCAATTTGCAAAATTCAAGAAAAGCGAAATCAGTATTCTTAAATTCCAGATCATAAGAGAAGGGAAATTTATCCATGACACAATAATTAAAAATGGGTTTAATAAAAAAACTTCTTCCAACGAATACCAATCAATTAATATTCCTTACAAATCATTTTTAAAAACTGATACGATTGTAGTTACTACACAAAACAAATTACATTATTACATTTCGGGATACCATCATTACGCTTACTTACATTATGGAATGACAGGATATGTCGGAAGCCATGACTGCCGATTTTCTGACAATCCTACAATTAACAATGAGCTTCTGCTAAGTCCAATACTTTTCAGGGAAAACGGCTGGATAAACCCTGAAATATCCAAACATATTAAAAAGATAAGTGTATCTGATAGTGCTGGATATTATGGTTTTGCAAAAAAGAGCAATATAAAAATAGAAGATGCCGAACGAATCCTAAAAGAAAAAAGGAAAAATCAGGTTTTTAGATCTACTACAATTAATGGAATTGAAGTTGGCCCAAAAGATAGTTATTATGTATTTGGCGAAGAAACTGAATCAGGAACGCTTCCTAATGATTTAGTTCCTAGAAATCTAAAACAGTATGTAGTTAAAATAAATTGCGAAACCGGAGAATATAAGCGTTATAAAAATTACCCTTTTGACAATTAAACTTTTCATATTTACTAAAAAAAATAGTTATGATAAAATGGGCAGATGTAATTCATTTTACAAATAAAGGAAATCCAGCTCCTGAAAAAAGAGTGGAAAAAACGGAGGAAGAATGGAAACAAATCTTAACTCCAGAAGAATTTCAGGTAACACGTCTAAAAGGCACCGAAAGATCTTTTAGCTCTGAATTATGCAGTTTATTTGATCCTGGCATTTACGAATGCAAGTGCTGCGGAACTGTTCTTTTTGATGCAAGTGAAAAATTTGAATCAGGAACAGGATGGCCTTCTTTCACACAGCCAATCAAAGAAAATGCTATCGCATATCATGCTGACAGATCTTACGGAATGGTTCGTGTTGAAGTGGTATGCAACGTATGCGACGCACATTTGGGACATATTTTTCCAGATGGCCCACCACCAAGTGGTTTACGTTACTGTATAAACGCAGTTTCTTTATCAAAAATTAAAGAATAATTTACAGAAAGCGATTCCTTAAAAGTGAATCGCTTTTTTTATAACTATCAACAATTAAGTGATTTAACAAAACAAATGTAAGCCATCACTTAACAATTAAATAATTTATTTTTTCTTCTAAATTTCGAATTGATTTTACTCAAAATCTAAGTCACAGCCATTCAACACCTTAAAAAACTCTCATTAAATTAATATTTTAAATGTTAATTTTTCAAAAATTACATTATTATTTTATTTTTTTATTAAGAAACCGAAAAAATTAATTAGGTAATTAGAATGTAATTCATTTTATTTGGCAAAAAATAACCCACAATCTATTAAATTTGTCAATGAGATTCTATTCAATTCAAGAAATTAATGAAGTTATTAATGGCGTAATTTGCGGCAGTACTTCACAAACCATAAACGCCACAGAACAATTAGAAAAAGCAACGACTTCAGAAATCTCATTTATTGGAAATAAAAAATATGAAAAATACTGGTCGACTTCTAATGCATCCATTGCTGTAGTCAACGAAGACATTTCGATTGAACCTGGAGAAAATCGTGCTTTTATAAAAGTAAAAAATGCCGATTTGGCAATGTCCCAAATTCTTGCTCTTTTTGCTCCGCCGACTCCAATTTTTCATAACAATATCCACAGAACAGCTACTATAGATGAAACCGCTGTAATTGGCGAAGGTGCCAAAATAGGTGCTGGCTGCTATATTGGGCCAAAAGTCGAAATTGGTGCCAATGCAGTAATCTATCCAAATGTCACTATTTTAGACGAATCCACAGTTGGGAAAAACACTATTATCTGGTCTGGAACAGTGATTCGAGAGCGTTGTCATGTTGGAAGTGATTGTATCATTCATCCAAACGCAACCATTGGAGCAGATGGTTTCGGATTTCGCCCTTGCAGTGAAAAAGGACTAGTAAAGATACCGCAAATTGGAAATGTAATCATTGGAAACGGAGTTGAAATTGGCGCAAATTCATGTGTTGACCGCGGAAAATTCAGTTCTACAATTTTAGGAGATGGCTGTAAAATAGATAATTTAGTTCAAATTGGACATAACAGCAAACTTGGAAAGTTCTGTATTATGGCTGGAAACAGTGGTTTAGCAGGTTCTGTAACTTTAGGAAACGGTGTTATTATTGGCGGAAGCGCTTCTATAAAAGATCACACCACTATTGGAGACGGAGCTGTCATTGGCGCAGGATCTGGTGTAACTGGAGACGTTCCTGCTGGAAAAACAATGCTGGGTTATCCTGCAGTTGAAGCTCGTGATGCCCTAAAACAATGGGCAATGTTAAAACGAATGGTTTGTGCACCTAAAAAATAATTCAATTATAATTTATATAAAAAACATCCGCTTCTACGGATGTTTTTTTGTTTTTATAATACTTCACATTCAAAGCCAATTACTTTCATTAAGAAAATTACCTTTTCGATAATATCATCTTTACACTCAAATCGTAGAATATAATCACAATCTTCTAGATCAAAATTCCATTTTGAATTGGGAAATAACTGATTTAGTTTTGGCGTAACTTTTTTCACTTTAGAAATGCTGTCAACGTTTGTTTTGAATACAAAAATCATAACTTCACTAATTTTGAATTTTACTTAGAATTCTATAATCAATGTAAAAAGTACCAAATGGAATTACACAAGCCAAAAGCACTTTCCAAGTTGTATCCCTAAATTTCCAATTCTGCTCTACTCCAACACTTAAAGCATTAAATATAAAAAGCAAAAACAGAGCGCCATGAATGGTTCCTACAGGTCTTGTTAGAAACGGCATTTCAAAAATATATTTCATTGGCATTGCTATAAAAAGTAAAATCAAAAGTGATGTGCCTTCAAGAAACCCAATAATTCTTAAACGTCCGGTATTTGTTTGAAATAAATTTTTCATAATTATCTAAAATAAGGTCGATTCGCAAGAGGTGAAAATGGCCAAGGAATGGCAATAAAAATGATGATTAAGGCAATAGAAAACCAAACTAACATCGTTTTGAATTTCTGTTGATCTGAAAGTTTCCTTTTCGCTAAAGCGGAACCAATTGTGATGATGATTATAGCAACTAACATCAAAACAATGTGAATTAGTCCAAAAAATGAAGCATCCAGATTTTGAAATTCTTCTTTATAATTTCTCCAAAAATATTTCACAATCGGGCTCTGCAGATAAACCAATATTCCAAAAAGAAGCTGGATATGAGCAATAGTAGCCGTCCAATGCCTTAATAAATTAGCTTTCTTAGTAAAAGGAAGTTTTTGAGAATAACCTTTGTAAGCAATAAAAATAGAATACAATAAGCTTAACAATACAAGCCATCGCATAAAAGAATGGCCGACTAAAAGTGTTTGATACATTGTTTTTTGATTTAGACAATGCAAATATATTTAAAAACATACTAATTAGTATGTTTTTGAAAAATAATTTTACTTCAAGCCATTCAAATAGCTCTTAAGTTCTTTTAAATAAACGAGATACGACGAATTATCATTTTGGAGTTTTCCAAAATTTCGTATTCCCCAATAGCCTGATAAGATAAAAAATGCCACTTGCTCTCCCGCGACATCTTTACGGATTAAACCCGACTCTTTTCCTCTTTCGATTGAATCTATGATCGTCTTTTTCCATAGATCAACCAATTCCGCTAAAGCTTCACTGAATCTGTTATTCCATGGCGCCATTTCCTGCGTAAGATTGCCAACTGGACAACCATATTTTACCTGCAGAAAAGGATCTTCGAGCAGTAAATACGAAATCATATTATAAAAATCTTCAATTGGATTTTGAGAAGCTTCTGTTGGTTTTATGAAATGTTCCTGCATAGTTGGCTTCAGAATTTCTTCAATAATAGCAACTCCCATTTCGTCTTTTGTTTTAAAATGGTAATAAAAAGCTCCTTTCGTAACCTGTGTAGTGGCAATGATTTCATCAATACTTGTAGTTTGATAGCCTTTGGTATAAATCAACTCAAAGGCTTTATGAAGAATGTTCAGTCTCGTATTTGCCGCTTTTGACATAAAAAATACTAATTAGTATGAAATGGCAAAATAAAGAAAAATAATTGATTTATACTTCTACTGCCTATTTTGAAAAATACATCAAAAAAACATTTACAAACTATTTCTTAATTCCTAAAGCCACTCATTTATTTCAATTGATTTTGTAAATTAGCCAACATTATTTTGTAAAATCAATACTATATCATGGATTTAAACTTCAATAAAAACGAAGATCACAATAAACTGCTCCTTTCTGAATTAAAACAAAAATTTGCTAAAGTAAAATTAGGCGGAGGCGAAAAACGTATCGAAAAACTGCATGCCGAAGGTAAAATGACGGCTCGTGAAAGAATCGCTTATTTATTGGACGAAAATTCTAAAAGTATTGAAATTGGCGGTTTTGCTGGAGAAGGAATGTATCCAGAACACGGCGGATGTCCATCTGGCGGTGTGGTGGTGAAAATTGGTTACATCAAAGGGAAACAATGTATTGTTGTTGCTAATGATGCTACCGTAAAAGCCGGCGCATGGTTTCCAATAACAGGAAAGAAAAACCTTCGTGCACAGGAAATTGCTATGGAAAACCGACTTCCTATTATTTATCTTGTAGACAGCGCAGGAGTTTATCTGCCAATGCAGGATGAAATTTTTCCAGATAAAGAACATTTTGGACGTATCTTTAGAAACAACGCTCAAATGAGCAGTATGGGAATTACACAGATTGCTGCCGTCATGGGAAGCTGTGTTGCAGGCGGTGCTTATCTGCCAATTATGAGTGATGAAGCTTTGATTGTAGACAAAACGGGAAGTATTTTCCTTGCGGGAAGTTATTTGGTAAAAGCAGCAATTGGAGAAACTATTGATAATGAAACTTTAGGCGGTGCCACAACTCACTGTGAAATTTCAGGCGTAACCGATTATAAAGCGAAAGATGATAAAGACGCATTAGACAAAATCAAAAATATTGTAGATAAAATTGGTGATTTTGACAAAGCAGGCTACAGCCGAATCAAAGCGGAAAAACCAGCTTTAGAACCAAACGATATTTACGGAATTCTTCCAAAAGCCAGAACGGAACAATATGACATGATGGAAATCATCAAACGTTTGGTTGATAATTCAGAATTTGAAGCTTACAAAGACGGTTATGGACAATCTCTTATAACTGGTTATGCCAGAATTGATGGTTGGGCAGTTGGAATTGTAGCCAATCAGCGTAAAGTGGTCAAAACGAAAAAAGGCGAAATGCAGTTTGGCGGTGTAATCTATTCTGACAGTGCCGATAAAGCGACTCGTTTTATTGCCAATTGTAATCAAAAGAAAATTCCGTTGGTGTTTTTACAAGACGTAACCGGATTTATGGTTGGTTCAAAATCGGAACATGGCGGTATTATTAAAGACGGTGCTAAAATGGTAAATGCCGTAAGTAATTCTGTAGTACCAAAATTTACTGTTATTGTCGGAAATTCATACGGAGCAGGAAATTATGCCATGTGTGGCAAAGCGTATGACCCAAGATTAATTTTTGCATGGCCAAGTGCAGAATTAGCCGTAATGGGTGGTACTCAAGCCGCAAAAGTTTTAGCACAAATTGAAGCTTCTTCGCTTAAAGCGAAAGGAGAAATCATTGATGAAGCTAAAGAAACAGAACTTTTCAATAAAATAAAAGCGCGCTACGACGAGCAGACTTCTCCCTATTATGCAGCATCAAGACTTTGGACAGATGCTATCATAGATCCATTAGATACTAGAACCTGGATATCAATGGGAATCGAAGCTGCGAACCATGCTCCTATTCAAAAACCATTTAACCTGGGTGTAATTCAGGTTTAACAATTAAATAATTCACAACGATACGTTAAATAAAAAGCGAAAAACTTATTTTAAGACTGTTTAAAATACATATATGATCAAAAATTAGTAACTTTATATACAATTTTTAATCACACAACATCATGGAAAATGTAAAAAGTTTGAATAAATGGGCGAACTCGCACACTTATTTACCAGTTGATCTAGTACGTATTGTTTTGGGTGGATTTTTATTTATGAAAGGTGTCTCGTTTGTCACCAATATTCAGTACCTGCATGATTTAATTTCCCCTATTGATAAATTTGGAGGAGGAATGTTTATGCTGCATTACATTGCTCCTGCTCATATGATTGGTGGTATAATGATTATTTTTGGACTATTAACCCGTTTGGCAATTGCGGCTCAATTGCCTATTTTATTTGGTGCTGTTCTCGTAAATTTCATGGGCAAAATGCACTCCGAAAGCTTACTTCTAGCTATAGTGGTTTTGTTAGTCTGCATCTTCTTCTTGTTTTATGGAAGCGGTAAACATTCTGCAGATTATTATTTCAAAATGCAACAATAAACTTATAAATCCTCAGTTTTTTTCCATAAAAAGCTGAGGATAATTTTTGTTTGTTAATTAATTCTATAAAATTTCATTAATTGTGTTTTATGACTTAAATTCGCCGACATGAATTGGATTCGTAAAACCGTTATATTTATTGCACTTTTGATTGCAGGTTTGTTTGCTTATCAAGCAGACACGGCTTCTGTGCATATAAATGATACACAAAAAACGGATACCAATTTCTGTAGAGAGACTGGAGATTCGTCTGCATTTATTCAGCCGCAAGGCAGTTATCAATTTGCAGCAAACATCAAAAGCTATTCGTCTGGGATACTAAAATGCTTGGATTCATTTTTACCGCTTATCCCACAGCATCAAACTGTTACTACTGTCACAGCATACACTAAACTATTTACAACCCAAAGTAAAAAGGTTTTAGTCATACTCTATGCTTTCCATTTTTTCTGGTAAATAAAACTTGATTTTAGCCGAAGATTAATTCTTCAAACTGCAACCATTTTCTAATTGAATGCGGGTTTACATCATTTTATTTATTTCATTAAAAACATCATGGAAACTACAACAACCATTATGGGTATTGTGATTTTAATTATTGTCGCAATTCCAGTATATTTTTCTGCTCGCTCAAGCGCTGCCAGTAAATCGAGAATCTTAAATATTAAGAAGAGATTCAATCCTTCTAATCCAGAGAGTTTTGATTTAACAGAATCAATTAATAATAAAACTTTGACATTGGATCAAAAAAATAACAAGTTCATTTTAATGAACTTCAATCCAAATCAGCAGGAATCTATATTTGTCGATTTAAACACAATTAGTTCTTGCAAATTGATTCCGACTACAGATGCAAATTCGGATACGATTATTAAAATTGATTTCGAATTTCAAGATAAAGAAACATCTAAAAAGATTACAATTCCATTCTATGATTTTGATGATGACCGCATTAAACAAATAAGCGTGTATCAAGATCATCAGTTTGCGAAAAAATGGCATAAAATCATCCAAGATTCTATTTCACGTTAGTTATTTAATTCAGCTAAAGAGGTTCAATATTGAGCCTCTTTTTTTTGTCTTTTATATGATATTTGTCATTTTATGTCGGTCATCGAAGTTTTAATTTTGAGGTAAACTAAATCCGTCATTATGAAAATCTCTTTGACACAAAAATACAATGTCCCTGGTCCAAGATATACAAGTTATCCGACAGTTCCGTATTGGAACGAAGCTGATTTCACAACTGAAAAATGGATCACTTCTTTACAAAAATCATTTTCTGAAAGCAATTCAAAAAACGGAATTAGTTTATATATTCATCTGCCTTTCTGTGAAAGCATGTGTACTTTCTGCGGATGTAACAAACGAATTACCAAAAATCATTCTGTTGAAGAAACTTACATTAAAGCACTTTTAAAAGAGTGGTATTTGTACTGTAAAATACTTCCCGAAAAACCTGTTATTAAAGAAATTCATTTAGGAGGCGGAACACCTACATTCTTTTCTAAAGAAAACCTAGAATTGCTGATTAATGGAATATTCAGTTATGCTGTAAAAGCTGAAAACCATGAATTTAGTTTTGAAGGACATCCCAATAATACTACTCACGAACAATTAAAAAAATTATATGATTTAGGCTTTCGCCGAGTGAGTTTTGGAGTTCAGGATTATGCTGCAAAAGTACAGCAAGCCATTAACCGAATTCAGCCGTTTCATAATGTTGCTAAAGTCACTTTTTGGGCCAAGGAAATTGGTTATACTTCTATAGGTCATGACATAATTTTTGGGCTTCCATTTCAAACTATCGAAGATGTTATAGATACGGTTGAAAAAACAAATTCTTTAAAACCAGATCGATTGGCTTTTTACAGTTACGCTCATGTGCCGTGGATAAAAGGAAACGGACAACGTGGCTTTAACGACGAAAACCTGCCAAAAGATGCCGAAAAAAGACAGCTTTATGAAACAGGAAAAAAATTGCTTTCGCAAAACGGTTATCATGAAATAGGAATGGATCATTTTGCTTTAGAAGCTGATAGTTTATATAAAGCCGCTCATAATGGTAATTTACATCGAAATTTTATGGGATATAGTGCTTCAAAAACACAAGTAATGATTGGTTTAGGCGTTTCTTCGATTAGTGACAGCTGGTATAGTTTTGCCCAAAACACTAAAAATCTAGAAGATTATTACCAATTATTAGAATGGGATAAACTACCAGTTGTAAAAGGACATATTTTAAATGAAGAAGATTTAATTATTAGAAAACACATTCTGAATTTAACTTGCGAACTGCAGACTTCCTGGACAAAAGAATCTTTAAATTTCTCAGAACTTCCTGAAGTTTTAATTGCTTTACAAGAAATAGAAAATGATGGTTTAATTGTTATTGAAGAAAATTCAATTAAAATCACAGAAGAAGGAAGGCCTTTTGTACGTAATATTTGTATGGCTTTCGATTTACATCTAAAAAGAAAGTCACCGGAAACCAACTTGTTTTCGATGACTGTATAAATAAATTAAGATTTAATCATTTGTGTCCAAAAAATATTAAACACATAGAAACATAGTTTTTTAGTGTGAATAAAGAATAATACAGAGAAATATATTTCTCACACATAGCTATTGTTTTATTTCAATAAGGGAAATACCTTTTTAGCGATAATGAAATCTATGTTTCTATGTGTTAAAAATTATACTCAATGTTTAATGGCAGTTAGGAGTCTGCTGTACAAATAAACTCATATTAGAAGGAGAAATATATGGAATTCCAAGTCCTAATCCTCTAAGAATAAACAAAACTCCAATAATTACAGCCACATATGGAATTGCCTTTTGGATTTTATTTCTGAAAGGCAATTTTAGTAATGAATTTACATACACTACAATGGTCATTAATGGGATCGTTCCGATTCCAAATAAGAGCATATAAAGAATCCCAAAACCAGCGCTTTGCATTGCAATTGCTCCAAACAGCGCAACATAAACCATCCCGCAAGGCAGAAATCCGTTTAAGAGACCAATTGTAAAAAGAGATTTATAACTCTTATTTTTAAATTGAGCTCCAAGGTTTGATTTAATTTTAGAAATGATTTTATAAACTGGTTTTGAAAAATTATAATTCGCAAATTTTTTCTCTGGAATCAAGACTACAATAATCATAATTACACCAATAATAATCGACATTTTCTGCTGTAATCCCGCAAGAAAAAAACCTCTTCCTAACAATCCGAAAATTAATCCGATTGTAGCGTAAGCAGTTAATCTTCCAAAATGATAAGTCAAAATCTGCGTTACTTTTTTGGCTTCATTTTGTCTGTCAACAGGAAGCATCATGGCAATAGGCCCACACATGCCAACACAGTGCAGACTACTGATAAGACCTAATATGAATGCTGAAAACAACATATTAATTAATTTTTAATTGCAAATCCTCATAACGTGTCCCTACAGGACAATTTATCTATGGATATTTTTTTTCTACCGATGAATTGATCCTAGCGGATCAAATCTTTAGAACCTAAATTAATTGACGTAAATCACTTCTTTAGTTAAATATTTTTTGCCTTCATACTGCCATTCCATATTAACATCCCAGCGTCCTTTTATTAATTTTTTCTGTGGAATGAGTATAGAAGAATTGGTTAAAGCAATTTTAGTATTGAAATCAAATTTTTTGTTTGAAGGTCTGTATAACAAAATATTGCCTTGTACTTTATCACTTTCAAATCCAGCAGGAAAAGTTACAGCTACGCCGTTATCTGTATATTTGATAGATGGTTTGTGCTGTAAATCGTGTGCATTCTGAATTCGAGCCATTTCTTCCTGAAAATGTGTGTCGTGTTTGTAGTATTCTTCGACGACCAAATCATTATCGTATTTAGAATTTGACTGTACTTCAAAAACAAAATACAATATAAATGTCATAAACAATCCAAATGCGATGACAATTGCGGTACCCCAATTAATTTTCATAATACTATAATTTTTAATTAAAACTGCGTGGTCCTAAGAAATTTGTTGTGGTTGTTTCTATGAGTTCAGAACCATTGTAAACTCCTATTTTTACTTTTGTTTTATCACTTTCTAATAAAACTTCTTTTATTTCTATAAATAATGTTCCTTGAGAAATTCCTTCTTTAGCTACTTTAAAATGTCTTTTTCCAACATTCTTAATTTCGCCTTTTTGATCAATTAGCTCAAAATGAATATCGTTGTAATCTTTCATCGTTTTGTTTACAATTTTATAGGTGTAAACATTACTTATTTTATCTCCGTTATGCTGAAATAATTGTCCGGGAAGACGTAAAACAACTGCCTGAACATCAGTTCTTAAAAATAGCATTCCAACAAAAATACTCAATAAAATAAAGAGAACTGCAGTGTATCCTTTCATTCTTGCAGTAAATTTGAAAGGTTCTTTTTTAGCAATTTCATCTTCAGAAGCATATCGAATAAGTCCTTTTGGCAATCCAACCGATTCCATTATATGATCACACTCATCGATACAGGCTGTACAATTGGTACATTCTAACTGTGTTCCATTTCTAATGTCAATTCCCATTGGACAGACATGAACACATTGCAGACAATCAATACAATCTCCTTTTCCTGTTAATGCCCGATCTTCATTTTTTTTGAATTTTGCACGTCCTTCTTCTTTTTCTCCACGTACAAAATCATAAGCAACATTAATTGATTTATTATCTAAAAGAACTCCTTGTAACCTTCCGTAGGGACAAGCAATGATACAAACCTGTTCACGGAACCAAACAAAAACAAAATAAAAAACACCTGTAAAAATAAGAAGTGCAATAAAATTACTTGCCTGCTCAATTGGACCTTGTTCTATCATTAAAAACAATTTGTCGCTTCCAACTAAATAAGCCAGAAACACATTGGCAATAAGAAAAGAAATCACAAAGAAAATAGTCCATTTAAGAAGTCTTTTTCTAATTTTCTCCGCGTTCCATTCTTGCCTTGCCAAACGGGATTGCGCACCACGATCTCCATCAATCCAATATTCTATTCGGCGGAAAACCAATTCGAGGAAAATAGTCTGCGGACAAATCCAGCCACAAAAAATCCTTCCAAAAACAACTGTAAACAAGAGTACAAATACAACGCCGATAAGCATTGAAATTACAAAGAGGTAAAAATCCTGAGGCCAGAAAGGAAATCCAAAAATATTAAAACGACGTTCTAAAACGTTGAACATCATAAATTGGTTTCCATTTACTTTAATAAACGGATTTATGAATAGAATTGCCAATAAAACATAGCTGACAATTTTGCGGTAATCGTAAAATTTACCAGACGGTTTTTTAGGGAAAATAAATTTCCGTTTACCACCTTCATCTATAGTTCCAATGGTATCTCTAAACGCTTCGTCTGGTAAATTTGACATGATATTGTATTCTAATTATTTTTTAACTGCTGTGGTATCTATTTTGGGTGCAACGGCTGTTGCATCGTTGATTGGGGCACTTTCATCTACCCAAACCTCTCCTTCCGGTTCTTTCGGATCTTTTGGATTACTGCCTTGTAAAGACAAAATGTAACTCGCAACTTTCTGGATTTCTTTTGGTTTTAAGGTTCCTTTCCATGAAATCATCCCTTTACCATCTCGGCCTCCGTTTGTAATGGTGTGGAATAAATTCTTAATTCCACCTCCTAAAATCCATTTATCATCTGTCAAGTTTGGTCCAATCTGCCCTCCTGCATCTGCTCTATGACAAGCTGCACAGTTTGTGGTAAAGATTTCTTTTCCTACTGCTAAACTTGCTTCATCAGTAAGCAAAACAACCGTTTTTTCATCCATTAAATCTGGAGCAGTTTTCAGGTATTCTTCAACATCAATTTTCGCCTGAGCCATTTCTTTTTTCAGCTCCATTTCTTGATTGTCAGCTCCTAAAACATCATAACGAATTACATAAATAACTCCGAAAATGATACAGATGTAGAACAAATACACCCACCAAGGCGGTAAATTATTGTCAAGCTCTTTGATTCCGTCATAATCATGATCCATTAACAACTCGCCTTCTTTTTCAATTGGAGATGTTTTAGTTAATTTCTGCATTAAATCTTTAAACCAAGTGCTCTCTTTGAAACTAAGGCTTTCTTCATATTCTTTTTGCGCTTTTTCTTCTGGTGTCATTAATTGATACATGACACGATTTACAGCACTAAGCGTAATCTCAATTGCAATTAAAATGAACAAGAAGACAAATAAAAACAGCGACACCATTGGGTATTTTATAAATGCTGCTCTGTCACCTGAGTCTACGAAATACTCCATCAAACCAAAGACGATGAAGAAAATCAACGGTACTCTAACATATACTGGGAAAAACTTTTTCATTTTTATATCTCTTTTGTAATTACAACAAGCCCTTCATCTAAAGGAATACTACTCATTTCCTGAATTTTATCTTTTCTATAAGAGAATACCCAAAAGCCTAATCCTACAAAGAAGAAGAAGAAAATCAAGAGGGAAATAATCGGGTATAATTCTACACCCGATATTGTTTCCATATTGTGTTTTATTTGTTCGAACATAATGCTGTTATTTAGTAGTTTCTTTTACTTTAATATCAGTACCAAGTCTTTGAATGTAAGCAATCAAAGCAACGATTTCTCTTTCGTTCATTGGAACGAATTGCTCTCCTTTTGCAGCCGCTTTTTTCTTGCTGTCTTCATAACTTTTTACAAAGTCAGGATCGCTTTCTAAGCTTTTTTCAATTTTAACTGCTTGATCTCTCAACGCTTTTTGTGCATTTGCAACTTCTTCTGCACTGTAAGGAACACCTAAAGAAATCATGGCTTGCATTTTCTTTTGTGTTAAAGAAATATCTAGAGGTTTGTTGTCAAATAACCATTTGTACCCTGGCATAATTGATCCTGCAGATGTACTTTGCGGATTCCACATGTGATTGAAGTGCCAGTTATCATTGTATTTACCACCAACTCTTAATAAATCCGGTCCCGTACGTTTTGATCCCCATAAGAATGGATGATCGTAAACAAACTCTCCCGCTTTTGACTGTACTCCGTAACGTTCTACTTCACTTCTGAATGGACGAACTGACTGTGAGTGACAACCCACACAACCTTCTCTAATGTATAAATCACGTCCTTCTAATTCCAATGGCGTATAAGGTTTTACACTTGAAATAGTCGGAATATTTGATTTCACCATAATCGTTGGTACAATCTGAATAATACCTCCAATTAAAATCGCGATTGTAGCCAAGATTGTCAATTGAATTGGTTTTCTTTCTAACCAAGAGTGGAATTTCTCTCCTCTTACTCTTCCGCTACTGATTCTTTGTAAAGCAGGAGCCTGAGCTAATTCATCTTCTACTGGGGAACCTTTTTTAACTGTCATGATAATGTTATAAACCAATGTCAGCATACCAACTAAGTACAAAGTACCACCAATAGCTCTCATCCAATACATTGGCATAATAGCCGTTACAGTTTCAAGGAAGTTTCCGTAAGTTAAAGTTCCGTCTGGATTAAATTGTTTCCACATAGAAGCTTGTTGAAAACCAGCTACATATAACGGAATTGTATAAACGATAATCCCTAAAGTACCAATCCAGAAATGGAAGTTTGCCAATTTCTTAGAGAACAAATCTGTTTTTGTCATTCGTGGAATCAACCAATATATAATCGCAAATGACATAAAACCATTCCAAGCTAAAGCTCCAACGTGTACGTGGGCAACGATCCAATCTGTATAGTGCGCAATAGCATTTACATTTTTAAGAGAAAGCATCGGCCCTTCAAACGTTGCCATTCCGTATCCTGTAATTGCTACTACAAAGAATTTTAAAACTGGTTCTTCACGAACTTTATCCCAAGCACCTCTTAGCGTTAAAAGTCCATTAATCATACCTCCCCAAGATGGAGCAATTAGCATTACTGAGAAAGCTACTCCTAAATTCTGAGCCCAGTTTGGCAATGCAGAATATAATAAATGGTGAGGTCCAGCCCAGATATAGATAAAGATTAAAGACCAAAAGTGGATAATTGATAATCTATAAGAGTAAACAGGTCTGTTGGCAATCTTTGGCACAAAATAGTACATTAATCCTAAAAACGGAGTAGTCAAGAAGAAAGCTACCGCATTGTGTCCATACCACCACTGCACTAATGCATCCTGAACTCCAGCATAAACAGAATAACTTTTTAAAGCTGAAACCGGAATTTCAATATTGTTAAAAATGTGTAATACCGCTACTGTTACAAATGTTGCTAGATAAAACCAGATTGCTACATACAAGTGACGCTCTCTACGGCGCAACATGGTACCAATCATATTGATACCCATTACCACCCAGATTAACGCGATTGCAATATCAATTGGCCATTCTAATTCTGCATATTCTTTAGAAGAAGTATAACCTAAAGGAAGTGTAATCGCTGCAGCAACAATAATTAACTGCCAGCCCCAGAAATGCAGATTACTTAAAAAATCACTAAACATTCTGGCTTTTAGCAATCTCTGCATAGAATAATACATTCCGGCAAAGAAGGCATTACCCACAAAGGCAAAAATAACAGCGTTGGTGTGTAATGGTCTTAAACGGCCGTAGCTAAGCCACGAGATCCCATCTGTGATGTTGGGAAAAAGGTACATTACCGCAAGGGTAAGCCCCACTAACATACCCACAACTCCAAAGAGTATTGTGGCGTAAATGAATTTTTTTACAATTTTGTTGTCGTAATAAAACTGTTCCATTTCCATAATTATACTTGTTTTTCTTCGATTGGTGAATTATTATTTTGGGAAATAATTTTGGTCTCATCGTCAAAAAGAATTCTGACTGAAGGTGTATAATCGTCGTCGTACTGGCCAGATTTGACAGCAATAATGAAAGCAATAAAGAAACAAATTGCTACGAAAATACTTACTGAAATTAAAAGATAAATAACACTCATACCGTAAATTTATGTTAACAAAATTACTAGGCAATCGGCGTTTAAAATATGATAATTATCATGCTCAGAGAAGAATAATAAAAATAAAAAAAATATCTTTTGAATTATTTAAAATTATTCTAAATTACTCTTAATGAAATAGTTAGACATAAAAGTAACGAAGCTGACAATGGTAATTGTACTCAACGGCATAATGATTGCTGCAACTATCGGAAGCAGGTTTCCAGTAACCGCAAAAGTCAGTCCCACAACGTTGTAGAGCAATGATAAGCCAAAACTCATCTTGATGATAAAAATCGCCTTATGAGAAAGCTTTAAAAAGTAATTTAAACGTGAGAATTCTGAAGCGTCTAAAATGGCATCGCAAGCGGGTGAAAAGACATTTACATTCTCTGAAATCGAAATTCCGACATTACTTTGTGCCAATGCTCCAGCATCATTCAAACCATCTCCTACCATCATAACATTCCTGCCGTTTTCCTGAAGTTTTTTTATAAATTCGAGTTTCTGATCTGGTTTTTGATTGAATACTAGTTCGGTATTTTTGGGCAGAATAGCTTCAAGATTGGCTCTTTCTCCATCATTATCTCCAGAAAGTACTTTGATTTCGTAGTCTTTATTCAGTTTTGAAAAAAGTATTTCCAATCCTTCTCTATACTGGTTTTGAAAAACAAATCTTCCGAAATAAATTCCATCAATTTTAATATGCAAAGCCGTTTTTTCAATTTCGGAACCATCAGAAACCAAATTATCCACAAATTGCCCTGAACCAATTTTAATTTCTTTATTTTCGGCAACAGCCAAAATCCCTTTTCCAGTAATCTCCTGAAATTCAAAAACATTAATCCTTTTTGTTTCGGGCAAAAAGTCATACAGCATTCTGCTTAAAGGGTGATTTGAAGCACGTAAAACATTCTTAATCAGAACACTATTTTCATCTGAAATAGTATTTCCTTCATACAATATATTTGATTTTTTGTTGGTTGTAATCGTTCCCGTTTTATCAAAAACGATTGTATCCACTTTTGCAAGCTGCTCAATTACGACAGCATTTTTCAAATAGAATTTCTTCTTTCCTAAAATTCTCAAAATATTACCAAAAGTAAACGGAGCCGTTAGTGCCAATGCACATGGACAAGCCACAATTAAAACCGCTGTAAAAACATTAAAAGCAATATTGGCATCTATAGAAATCCAATAACCAAAACCAGCAAATGCAATCAGCAATAAAATAGGGGTAAAATAACGGCTTATTGCATCTGTAATGGTCTTGTGTTTCTGATCTACTTTTTTCTGAAAAATTTCGTTACTCCACAGTTGGGTTAAATAACTTTGAGAAACCGAATGCAAAACTTCCATTTCGATTACTTTTCCAATCTGCTTACCGCCTGCAAAAACTTTATCTCCAGATTTCTTGGTAATCGGAACAGCTTCTCCTGTCACGAAACTATAATCAATATCGGCGCTTTCGCTGATTAAAATTCCATCAACCGGAATCAATTCCTGATTACGAATCAATAAACGATCACCTTTAACAACATCGTAAATGGCAACATTATCTTCTGAAGCGTCTTTATTTATTTTGGTTACAGCAATTGGAAAATAGGATTTAAAATCTCTTT
The DNA here is from genome assembly GCF_030378165.1 of Flavobacterium panacagri. NCBI lineage: Bacteria > Pseudomonadati > Bacteroidota > Flavobacteriia > Flavobacteriales > Flavobacteriaceae > Flavobacterium > Flavobacterium panacagri. The sequence goes on along the minus strand of NZ_CP119766.1, from coordinate 3,080,759 downwards.
CGAAACTTAAGAAACTGTACGTTTTAATCTGAAACATTTTACCAAGCAGCATAAAAAACACCAGACTGGCTAAACTATCGAAGAACCCAGGCCCGTGATCCATAAGCATATCATAAGTACTTCGAATGAACATTACGATAATTCCCAGCGCAATAGGAATATCAATATTCAGCATTCGAGTTCTGATACTGTGATACGCCGAAACATAATATCCGCTTGCTGAATATAAAAAACTTGGCAGTGCTAAAAGAAATATTAATAATCGGAAGAACGGTTTGTAGCTATCTAACCAGAATTCTTTCATTTCGAAATACTCCGGAAACGAAAGCAGCATGATATTACCAAAACAGAAAAAAGCGACGCCCAATTTATAGGTTAAACTTCTGTCTACTTTTGTTTTTCCTGTTTCGTAATTTTCTAAACTGATGTAAGGCTCGTAACCAATTGAACTCAACATATACACGATTTCTTTTAAAGAAACTGTATCTGAATTGAACGTAATTCGAACTCTTTTTTCATGGAAATTAACCTGAGAAATACTAATTCCAGGCTGCAATCGGTTTAGGTTTTCTAAAATCCAAATACAAGAACTGCAATGGATATGGGGAATATTTAAGGAAACAATCGAAGTATTTCCTTCCTGAAACTCCAATACTTTTGAAAGTATGGCTTCGTTATCTAAAAAATCGTATTTTCCTGCAATGTCCTGTGGTGTGGCACCAGGCGATTTTTCGAAATCATAATAAGAGGTTAAATCGTTGCTGCTGAAAATTTCATACACTGTTTTACAGCCGGCACAACAAAACTTTTTATCATCGAAATCAATTTCTTCATTTTGTTCAATAGTTAAACCACAATGAAAACAACTTTGCTCCCTCATAAACTTGTTTTTATTTGCGACAAATTTCCAATTAAAGCACAATTATTAAGATGATAATTGTCATGTTATACCTAAATTGAATTCCAATTAAACCTGACTAAGAGCATTCAAAATAGCAACAATTCTAATTTATAATAATTTTACGATATAATAATGGCTAAAACTCTTAAATATTTTTAATTTTGTCCCAAACAAATATTGTCATGAATAAATGTGATCAATGCATTGTACGCCAGCTTAGCTCTTTAAAAGCCCTTAACAAAGAAGAAGTTATAAAATTAGCCAGCAGTAAAACCACTTACAAAATTAAAAAAGGTGAAGCCATTTTTGAAGAAGGCGAAGTTACCAATGGAGTATTTTGTGTGAAAGATGGTGTTGGTAAACTCTCCAAATTGAGTGCAAACGGAAAAGACCAAATCGTAAAATTGGTTAAATCTGGAGAACTTCTTGGACAGCGTTCGATGATTAGCAATGAGCCGGCAAACTTAACGGCAAAAGCGATTGCAGACATGGAAGTTTGTTTTATTCCGAAAGCCGAAATCATCAATTTCTTTAACAGCAATAATCAGTTTTCTTTAAATATGATGCAGTCTGTCTGCGAAGATTTAAAAGAATCTGAAAATGAAAAAATTGCGTTAGTTCAGAAAACAGTGAAACAAAGATTGGCTGAAACTTTACTTCAATTACACGAAGCTTTTGGAGAAGATACAGACAAAACCCTGAAAGTTCAACTAACGAGAGAGGAACTTGCAGGAATTATTGGTACTGCAACCGAAAGCTGTATTCGTTTATTATCTGATTTTAACAAATCAGAATTGATTGAATTGGTCGGTAAAAAGATTATGCTTAAAAATGTTCGTGCTTTAAAAAAACTAGCCGAAAACTAAAGTTTCTTAGCTTCGTTCCAGAAAACATCCATTTCACTAAGTGTCATATCTGATAAAGATTTTCCTAATTCGCCTGCTTTACTTTCTAAGTATTGAAAGCGTTTAATGAATTTTTTATTGGTTCTTTCCAATGCATCTTCTGGATTTACCTTTAAAAATCGAGCGTAATTAATCATCGAGAACAAAACGTCTCCAAATTCGTCTTCAATTTTATCTTGATTTCCAGAATTTACTTCGTCTTGCAATTCTTGTAATTCTTCCTGTACTTTATCCCAAACTTGATGCGGTTCTTCCCAATCAAAACCTACTCCTTTTACTTTATCCTGAATTCTGCTTGCTTTAACCAAAGCGGGAAGGCTTCTCGGAACTCCTTCTAAAACTGATTTTTTACCTTCTTTCAATTTTAGTTTTTCCCAGTTTTGTTTGACTTCTTCTTCATTTTCCACTTTGACATCTCCATAAATATGAGGATGACGGTGAATCAACTTTTCGCAGATTTCGTTACAGACATCGGCAATATCAAAATCATTAGTTTCACTTCCTATTTTAGCATAAAAAACAATATGAAGAAGTAGATCGCCTAATTCTTTTTTAACTTCATTCAAATCATTGTCCAGAATAGCATCTCCCAGTTCGTAGGTCTCTTCGATTGTTAAATGTCTTAAGGTCTGCAGCGTTTGTTTTTTATCCCATGGACATTGTTCACGAAGTTCATCCATAATGTTTAATAATCTTTCAAACGCTTTTAACTGGTTTTCTCTATTCATTTTGAAGTCTTTTAAATTTAAAGCTTATTTGGTAAAATTAAAAAATCCTGTCAAGAAACATCTCAACAGGATTGATTTATATTGAAAGAAAAACTACTATTCTTCTTTTTTAGCTTTTGCTTTTTTAGCAGCTGGAGCTTTTTTAGGTTTTTCTTCAGCAACTGGAGCTTCTTCTTTAGCTTCTTCAACAGCAGGAGCTAAATCTGTTACTAATCCTTTCGCTTGAAGCGTATTGTACCAGTTTAATACTTTTTTAATATCTGAAGGATATACTCTTTCTTCGTCGTAAGTTGGAAGAATTTCTTTAAAATAAGCAGCTAAAGTAGCATTGTCTTCTTTATGAGAAATCGCTTGTCCTTTGTTCTCTTTAACGGCAATTTGCTGCATTACTTCAGTTAATGGTTTTTCGCCTTCATAAGTATAAATCGAAATTTCAGACAATAAACTTACATTGCTTTTTAGATTTACAGTAATCTTCTTCCCATCAATTAATGATTCCGCCACAAAACCTGTACGAGTTTGAACTTTCAATTCATATAAACCTGGTTTTCCTGAAATGGCTAAAATTTTCGTTAAATTCATTTTATTAAAATTTGTATTAAGAATTTGATTTATTTTTTGTTTCTAAGTAGTTAGAAAACTTATCTTCCTTTTTTGGCCGCAAAAAACTTCATCCTATATTCCTGAAACGTTTTTCCTTCAGTAATATTTTTAAGCTTCTTTTGGATCAAACGTTTTTTAAGAGACGAAATTTTATCTGTAAATAAAATTCCCTCAATATGATCGTATTCGTGCTGAATAACTCTAGCAATTAAACCGTCGAATACTTCAGTCTTCATTACAAAATCCTCTTCACAATATTCAATTGTAACCGTTGGTTTTCTGTAAACATCCTCACGCACATCTGGAATACTCAAACATCCTTCATTAAAACCCCACTCTTCTCCTTCTTCTTTAACAATTTTAGCATTAATAAAAGTCTTTTTAAAGCCTTTCAAATCTTTTTGTTCTTCTGAAGGTAAATCCTCGTCATCACTAAAAGGTGTTGTATCAATAACAAACAAACGAATCGGTAGTCCAACCTGCGGTGCAGCAAGCCCAACTCCGTACGCATTATACATAGTCTCGTACATATTTGCGATCGTTTCTTTTAGGTTTGGATATTCTGGCGTAATGTCCTGCCCTACTTTTCTTAAAACAGGATCACCGTATCCTACAATTGGTAAAATCATTTGTTTTTATTTTTGTTTTTAGGTGCTGCAAAAACAGAATTAAAGTTCTGATATTTCAGCTGGCAAAAATAGTAAAAAATAGTCAATGAATAATTCTATTAGTCTATTATGTTATATTTTTTCCTCACCGTGGAAAATCTCAGCTATAATTGTGCCAAAATCACTCTTACAATTCTTACCTTTGCTAGTAAACCGCTTTCTATGATTGATAAAATTTCAAAATTTACAAACAGCACATCCTTTTTGAATGCCTCTAAAGTAACTATTGCTTCTGTTGTTCCTGTTTTAGTTTTAAATTTTCTAGGTCATTTTGAAATTGGTTTTACAATCGCTTTGGGTGCTTTTTATACGTACCCTAGTGATATTCCGAGTTCTTTAATTCATAAAATAAAAGGATTAATTGCTGCTTCCTTTATAGTATCGGGAGTAAATCTTTTAGTCAATCTTGCTTATCCTTATCCTGTATTATTTTATCCTTTTTTAGGGTTTCTATTATTTGCCTGTTCGATGATTTCGGTTTATGGACAGCGTGCGACTTTAATTTCATTCTCGGCTCTATTATCCATTTCACTTTCTTTTGGACATTTACACGAAGGAGTCGAAGCTTTTGAATATTCTGGTTTTATATTTATTGGAGGAATTTTATACCTAATTGTATCATTGGTATTTCATTTTGTACAACCTTATAAATATGTTGAATTGCAAATTGCAGAAGGAATCAAACTTACTGCCAAGTATTTAAAACTAAGAGGCGATTTATGGAGTCCGGAAGCCAATAGACAAGCGATTATTGAAAAACAATTGGCTGTGCAGGTCGAATTGAATCTTATTCATGAAGATCTACGAAAAATGCTCATTGGAAATCAAAATGCATCTGGAACCACGAGTCAAAACAGGAAAATGCTTTTGGTCTTTATTACTTTGGTTGAAATTCAGGAACTGGCGCTTTATACTTCTTTTGACCATAGTAAACTTCATGAAAAATTTGCGAAACATCCTGATGTTTTAAGAACTTATCAAAATGTCGCTTACAAACTGGCTTCTACCTTAAAAAAGCTATCCAAAAATGTGAACCATATTAGTGTTTACGTCGATAAACAAGATTTGAAAAACGAATTGGATGCTTTGGAATTTGCTATTTTTGATTATGAAAAAACATTAGGAAAAGAAGATGCTGCCGAAGGTGTTTTGATGCTGACCAATATGCTGAAATACGCCAAAAATCAAGTTGGTAAAATCAAAATTATTCAGCGTGCACTTTCTTTGGCCATGCAGTCTTACAAACTAAAAGATAAAGACAAAGAACTGGAGAAATTCTTAACTCCTCAATATTATCCGCTTCGAACTTTAATTGAAAATTTATCTTATTCTTCTTCGATTTTCAGACATTCGTTACGATTAACCATCACCATTTTAATTGGTTTTTTCCTTGGACAGCTACTTCCTTTTCAAAATGTTTATTGGATTCTGCTCACGATAGTGGTCATCATGCGTCCAGGATACGGATTGACAAAAGAGCGATCCTACCATAGAATGTTCGGAACTGTTTTAGGAGGGATTTTAGCTTTCGGAATTGTATCTTTCATTCAGAACCATGTTGCGCTCAGCATTTTCTCTATTATTTGTATGCTTTTAGGGATTTCGTTTACCCAGATTAACTATAAAATCAGTGCCACTTTTGTGACAATGTATGTGGTTTTTATTTACGGAATTCTAACGCCAGACATCAACGAAGTAATACAATTCAGAATATTGGATTCTCTTGCTGGAGCGATATTAGCCTTTATTGCCAATCAGTTTTTATGGCCTGCTTGGGAATTTATCAATACGCCGATTCATATCGAAAACTCCATTCGAGCCAATAGAAACTACCTCAAAGAGATTGCCGATTTTTATAATAAAAAAGGAGAAGTTCCGACGGCTTACAGATTAGCTAGGAAAAATGCTTTTGTGGAAATTGGAAATTTAATGACTTCTTTCCAGCGTATGATGCAGGAACCGAAATCGAAACAGAAAACGATGCCTTTGGTTAATAAATTAGTGGTTTTAAATCACTCATTATTATCTGCTTTGGCTTCGCTATCCACTTATATTCAATCACATCAGACTACATCGGCTTCAGATTCTTTTAATTATATCATCAAAACCATTTTAGCCAATTTAGATCATTCTATTGCCGTTTTAAGAAACGAAACAATTTTGACGGATACCTTTTTTGAAAAAGAAGATGTGACGCTGCAATTTGAAGAATTAAAGCGAAAAAACTTTACCCGATTAGCAGAAGATGATGAATTGGATAAAGAAACCCGTCAGGCCAAAATGCAGGAAGCTTCAATGGTTATCGAGCAGTTAATCTGGATGAGTAACCTCGCGGAAAAAATCCTAAAAAACACAACCGATCTAAAAGCAACAAATCCAGATTAATTCATCTGGATTTGCTTTTTAATCTAATTTAAAAGAAGCTTATTTTATTTTTAAAACTTCTGCTGTATGTTTTCTAAGCTCTGCTAAAAGTTCTGGCTTATCATTCAAAGTCTGACCATAAGAAGGAATCATTGTTTTCAATTTCGCTTCCCATTCTGGTGTTTTAATTTGATTAGCAAAACATCTGCCGATCAAATCCACCATAATTCCTACTGCTGTAGAAGCACCTGGCGAAGCACCTAATAAAACAGCTAAACTTCCATCGTGTGTATTAATTACTTCTGTACCGAATTCTAAAACACCGCCTTCTTTTTCATCTTTTTTGATTACCTGAACACGCTGTCCTGCTTTTTCCAGTTTCCAATCTTTAGAACGAGCTGTCGGCAAATATTCACGTAAAGCTTTCATTCTGTCTTTTGGAGACTGACGAACCTGCTCAATCAAATATTTAGTCAAAGGAATATTATGGTATCCAGCAGCTAACATCGGAATTAAATTGTTACGTTTAATTGACATTGGCAAATCTAAATAAGAACCATTTTTCAAGAAACGCGTAGAAAACCCTGCAAACGGCCCAAAAAGCAATGCTTTTTCTCCATCAATTACTCGGGTATCAATATGAGGAACAGACATTGGAGGTGCTCCAACACTTGCTTTTCCATATACCTTTGCCTGGTGCTTTGCAATAACTTCTGGATTAGTACATTTCAGCCATTGTCCACTTACTGGAAAACCGCCGTAACCATTTCCTTCTGGCACATTTGCTTTTTCTAATAAAGGCAAAGAACCTCCACCTGCACCAATAAAAACAAACTGAGTGTATGCTTTACGAATTTTTCCAGTTGATAAATCTTTAATTTTTATTCTCCAGCATTTATCTTCGCGTTGTCTCAGTTTTTTAACTTCGTGATTAAAAAATAAAGAAACACCATCCAGTTTTTCTAAGTAACTAAACATGCTTCTGGTTAAAGCACCAAAATTGACATCGGTACCAATTTCCATATGTGTGGCTGCTAACTTTTCATCAGCAGTACGTCCTTCCATTACCAACGGCATCCACTTTTGAAGCTGTTCAAAATCGGTGCTGAAAGTCATATCAGAAAAGATCGGATTACTTTGAAGTACTTCAAATCTCTTTTTTAAATAATCTACATTTTTATCTCCCCACACAAAACTCATATGAGGGACACTTTTAATAAAATTTTCTGGAGAAGGCACTTTGTTCTGCTGTACTAAATACGACCAAAACTGGCGAGAAATCTCAAATGATTCAGCAATACTTATTGCTTTTTTAGGATCTATACTGCCATCTGCCTTTTCTGGAGTATAATTTAGTTCACAAAAAGCGGAGTGTCCTGTTCCTGCATTATTCCAAGCATCTGAGCTTTCTGCTGCGGCAACATCTAATCTTTCGTAAATTTCAATTTTTATATCCGGTTGTAATTCTTTCAAAATTACTCCAAGAGTGGCACTCATTATTCCAGCGCCAATGAGTACTACATCACTATTTGAACGTATGGTTTCGTCAGGCATAACAGTATTTTTATTTAAAGTGCAAAGGTACTTTTTTAATTGCAAAAAAAAACTAATTTTTACAAGATAAAAGTTAGGATTTTCTAAAAACCATTAAATTATAAACAAAAAATCCGACGAAGAGTGTTATTTTTTTGAGGAAAGATAATCTTGAAGCAGAATTGTAGCCGAAATTTCGTCTATTAAAGCTTTGTTCTGGCGCTGCTTTTTATTTAAACCACTGTCGATCATGGTTTGAAATGCCATTTTAGATGTAAAACGCTCATCTACCCTAATTACTTTCATATCGGGAAAAATGTTCGAAAAATGTTTTGCAAATCCATTAATTACAGAAGCACTTTCTGAAGGCTGGCCATTCATTTGTTTAGGTTCGCCAATTAGAACAGCTTCGACCTTTTCTTTTGCAAAATAATCTTTTAAAAAATCAGTCAAGGTATGTGTTGGAATTGTAGTCAAACCTGATGCAATAATTTGCATTTCGTCTGTAACAGCAATTCCTGTTCGTTTTTGTCCGTAATCTATGGAGAGAATTCTTGGCATGTTTTGAAATTTTTGTAAAAGATAGAAAGTAAAATTATAATCCTTTAAAGAGTGTCTTTATATTTTATAAAACCGAAAACGACGACAATATTATTCTCGACATCAACCTCATAAACAGAAACGTAACCTTTAAAAACATAATCTCTAATATTTTCATCCTCAAAGTATCTAGATTTTTTAAAGAGAAAAGGATGTTTTAAATCTTTTTTAATATTTCTAAGCAAATCTTTCCTAAACTTTAGAGCTGCCTTGGGTTTATCTTTATAAATATAATGAACTTGTTCTTTTAATAATTTTAAAAATTCATTCGAAATTTTAATTATCATATTCCGAAAATGTATTATCTAAAATAGAATCAACTTCATCTATTGAATACAACTTTTCATTACCACTTTTTAATTTAGTATAAGCTGCATGCACTTTTTCTTTATCATTTTCGAAATCAGAATCTTCTTCAATAATTGTCAATTCATTAGGTGAAAATCTACTTAATAACTTAAGCACTTTCTCTCTAATCTCTGGCTGAAACTCTAATCTAATCGCTTCCATAATACTTCCATTTTACATACAAATATAAACCTTTTTAAATTCATGTTTTTTAAATTGGACGTAAAAGCAAAAAATCCGCCTCGAAAAAACTCAAGACGGACTCTATCCAAATATTCAAACCTAAAAAATAACTCAAATTTATCTTCCGAATAAACGGCCGAAAAAACCTCTATGCTCTTCCTCTTCTCCATCCTCTTCTGCATTGTAATTCGCAAATTTAGACTGTGCTTTTTCGTTTTCGAAAATCAGCTCCTTAATATATTCAACGTAACTTCTCTTCTTTTCTTCTAAAAATCCGATTAAGTATTTTTCGCTGAATTCAACGCCGCTTGCCGCTTCAATTTGCAATAGTTTTTTGTATAAGGGCTCAATATGCATTGCAATTACCTCTTGTGGCACAGATTGTCTTCTGGCAAAATAATTTACAATCACATCATTTTCGTCTCGGGCAATTTCAAAATCCGTAATAACCCAGTAATATCTTCCAGACTTTGCTAAATTCTTTACAATAGCATGAAAGTTTTTCCCTTGTTTTAGATTTTCCCAAAGCACTTTAAAAATAACTTTTGGCATATCTGGGTGACGAATAATGTTATGGGGCTGTCCCATTAATTCGTAATCTTCATAACCGCAAACGTCTACAAACACTTCGTTGGCGTATTCGATAATACCAAATGCATTTGTTTTACTCATAATAACTTGTGTTTTATCCCAAGTTACCTCTTTGTCAATTATGACTCTGTTCTGAAGGTGATTTTCTTGATTCATATTTTACTGCTTATATGATTAATGTATTGAATGGAATGTTTTTCAATGATGCGAAATTAGAGAGAAGAAAAAATAGAAAATCTGACTTTTGTCATATTTTGACACAAAAAAAACTTTTAGCGGTAGTTAAAAAAATAAAATCCAATTCAAAAATTTCAAATTCCAAAATCTACTCCCGAAGCTTCGGGACTAAAACTCTAGAGAGTTTACAAATAAGAAACAAAAAGTTAAATCTGTAACATATTCAAGTCGTTTTGCTTTTCTGCTTTTCTACAAATACGCTATCTTTGCCAAAAATTTAAACGTATGAATTCTTTACAGACTATAATTGAACAAGCTTGGGAAAATAGAGCTTTATTACAAGAAACTGCAACTACAGATGCTATTAGAGAAGTGATCGAATTGGTAGACGCTGGAAAATTACGCGTTGCTGAACCAGTTGGTGACAAATGGCAGGTTAACGAATGGGTTAAGAAAGCAGTGGTTATGTATTTCCCAATCCAAAAAATGGAAACATGGGAATCTGGTATTTTCGAATATCACGATAAAATGTTACTTAAGAGAGATTATGCTGCAAAAGGAATTCGTGTAGTACCAAATGCTGTTGCTCGTTATGGTGCTTATATTTCAAGTGGTGTTATCTTAATGCCAAGTTACGTAAACATTGGTGCTTATGTTGACGAAGGAACGATGGTTGACACTTGGGCAACTGTTGGAAGCTGTGCACAAATTGGTAAAAACGTACACTTAAGCGGTGGTGTTGGTATTGGTGGTGTTCTTGAGCCATTACAAGCTGCTCCAGTAATTATCGAAGATGGTGCATTCATCGGTTCTCGTTGTATCGTTGTGGAGGGTGTTCACGTTGGAAAAGAAGCTGTTCTTGGTGCTAACGTATGTTTAACTGCTTCTACTAAAATTATTGATGTTACAGGTGACGAGCCAGTTGAAATGAAAGGTTTTGTTCCTGCTCGTTCAGTAGTTATTCCTGGAAGTTATACTAAAAAATTCGCTGCAGGAGAATATCAAGTTCCTTGCGCCTTAATCATTGGTACTCGTAAACCATCTACAGACTTAAAAACTTCTTTAAACAATGCACTTCGTGAGTACGATGTTGCTGTTTAATATCGATAAGTAATAGAAATTTTCAATTTTTAAAATCCAAATTCCTTTCTATAATATGACTGGAATTTGGATTTTTTTATTTACTCTTTTTTCTGAAGCTTTATAAGCTTCGCATATTTCATATAAGAGAAAAAAGCTTGAATCATTGCAATGGACAAACCATCTACACCATTAAGAAATCCTTTCTTAAAAAAGTAACATCGGATAAAAGCAACAGATCCGTTAAGAACAGGTTTAAACGCATTTACTCGTTTCCCTTGATCATACAATTGCTGTGCATGCCATCCTGAATATTGATTTTTTTTGGCAATAATTTGATCCAAAGAATCCCAGCCGTAATGTAAAATATGTACTGAGACCTTTTTCTCGTTTTGAGTTACAACTTTCTGGTGCACCTTAGAATCTGATGGATGAGCTGTTTGTTTATTAAAGAAACGAACCTTATGATCAGGGTACCATCCTGAAAAATCAATTAATTTATTTCCTAAAAAGTTTTTTACTCTAAAACTAAAGGCATCGTAATTTCCTTCCAAATACTTTTTGGTAAGAATGAATTCAGCTGCATCTTTATCCAAGAATTCATCTGCGTCCAGATTTAAAATCCAGTCGTTTTTGCAAAAAGGCAATCCGTGCGTACGCTGGGGTCCGTCTCCTAAAAACTCCTGCTGAATAACTTGAGCCCCTTTTTCTGTAGCTATTTCTACTGTACGATCCTTACTAAAAGAATCTACGATAATAACTTCATCACAAACCTTAAATAGAGCATCTATACATTTTCCTATATTTTTTTCTTCATTGAAAGTAATAACCAATCCGCTTATTGCCATGCTAAATTTTAATTTATTTGAACACAAAAATATAATTTTTTATTTTACTTTATTCTTATTCTTCCCACGATTGTGTACTTCTAAAAATAGTTTGTAATTTAGCTCACAATATAAATTCAAACGAATGTTATTCATTAGAAAAATAACAAGTACCACCCAATGATTTTTTCTAGTAAACAAAAGTTATCTGCATTAATAATAACCTTAAATGAGGAATTACACATAAAATCATTACTTGAAAATTTAGATTTTGCAGATGAAATTATTGTAGTAGATTCGTTTAGTAACGATAAAACAGTTGCAATTGTAAACAGTTTTAAAAACGTTATCCTTATTCAAAACAAATTCGAAAATTTTACAACGCAGCGTAATTTTGCACTTCAACAAGCTTCTTACAATTGGGTACTTTTTATTGATGCGGATGAAAGAGTAACACCTGAACTAAAATCTGAGATTATTTCAATATTACAAAATCCTAAATCAGCAAGTGCTTATTTAACATACAGAATCTTCAAGTTCAAAAATAAAAACCTTCTATTCAGCGGCTGGCAGACAGATAAGATATTCAGGCTTTTTGATAAATCGAAATGCAGTTATGTAGAAGAAAAATTAGTTCATGAAAAACTGCTGGTAAACGGAACAATAGAGAAAACGAAAAACAAAATCATTCATTACTCTTATAAAAATTATCACGATTACAAATTAAAAATGATAAACTACGGTACGTTAAAAGCGATCGAAAAGTTTAAGAAAGGACAAAAATCCACTTTTTTAATGCCGTTTTTACATCCTTCCTATAAATTTTTATACCAATTTATAATCCGTTTAGGCTTTTTAGACGGTATAAAAGGAATCATAATTTGCTATCTCAATGCTTACAGCGTTTATATTCGATATATAAAATTAAAAGAACTTACTTCTTCCAAAATTTAAGTTTCTTTTTGATTCTTTTTTTTCTGTAAAAACCTTCTTGAAAATCTGAAGTATATTTCCAAAGTGTATCAAAGATTTTTTGCTCAGATTCTTCTTTGTATAACTTAGCATATTCATTACTCATAACCTCTATCATTTCCTTTAAAGGAGTTAATCTGCTAAGGTTTTTCATTCGCATTTCAAAAGTCATGCTGTTATGAAACTTCATTCGATTTAAATCTACTAGAAAATAATCGTAATTGCCTTCTGCATTTTTTTTAATTAAAGTATTTCCAGGAGAATGATCTAAAAACTCTATTCCTTTTTCATGTAAGTTGAAACTAAATCTTGTAAACTGTCTTAAAATAGTGTCGTGATCTGGATAGTTTTCAACCTCTATCAGCTCTCTATAAGTCAAATCACAATCTAATTGTTCGCATATATAATAACTTTTATCCAATCCTAAGAAAGAATAAAATTCGGCAAATGCTATTGGTTTTGGCGTTCCAACTCCAAATTCAATTAGTTTATTTGCAAACTCAAATGAACGTCTTGCTTTTGATTTTCTAAAATATTTGTAGGCAATTTTATTTATTAAATGCGGTATTTTAAAAGACTTAACATTAATTTTTTTATCGTCTAAATCAAAGAGCTTTATTTTATTTCGTTGTCCAACAATAAAATCCTGCCCTTTAGATTCAAAAGAATTAATATACCCTAGAAGAATATGTTTGGATTTCTCATATTCCTGATTTAATCTGAAAATCATAAAAATTGTTTCGGCAAATTTAATTAGTTTTACGAACTTATAATATAAAATTATTCATAAATGCGAATTACAATAATTAGTCATGATAATTGGGGATACAACCATAATATAGTTACAGCTCTAGAAAAAAGAGGCCATACTGTGAACCATATTGATTTTAATACTTTTAAGTACAAATACCCTAATTTCTCATATCGTATTTATAATTTTTTCCTTAAAGCATTATTTAAAAAAAATATTAAGAATATTCATTTCGGAAAAGAAATAAATAACCGTTTAGAAGCGCTTGGAGAAACACAAGACGTCGTTCTAACGATTAAAGGCGATTTTATTGATCCAAAAGAGATTTTAAAGTTTAAAAAATATACCAAAAAATCGATTGCTTATTTTAATGACAATATTTACCGCTGCCCTAAAATAATTCCGATTCTTCCTAATTTTGACGAAGTCTATTCATTCGAAAAAGAAGATTCTGAAAAGTATAATTTAAAATTTATCACCAATTATATTTACAGCGAATCTGAATTAAATCCAGAAAAAGCTTTTAAATATGATGTTTTTAATATTAGCTCTAAAGACAATCGATTTAAAACTATAGCTAAGATAGCCGATGAACTGAACAAAAAAGGAATTACCTCTAAAATTATTATTTATGATAAGAAGAATAAAGGTAACAATCCTAATATCGAATTCATTTCAAAATACATTCACATTGATGATGTCAATAAATATGTAGATGATTCTAAATTTCTTTTAGACATTCATCGTAAAGAACAAAACGGACTAACTTTTAGAGTTTTTGAAAGTATCGGATTGCAAAAAAAATTAATTACAACCAATCCGAATATAGTTAATTACGACTTCTACAATCCCAAAAACATATTAGTCATTGACGAAGAAAATATAGAATTTGACGCTGATTTTTTCATCTCTCCTTACGAACCAATCCCAGAAGATATTTATAAAAAATATACTTTAGAAAATTGGATTGAGACGGTTTTTGATTTAAAAAACAACGAATAAGCAGACAAAAAAACAAAAAAATGAACGAAGAAATAATAAAAGCATACGAAGTTATTAAAGATGGCGGTATCATTCTTTATCCTACAGACACTGTTTGGGGAATTGGGTGTGATGCTACTAATGCTGAAGCTGTTGCTAAAATCTACAAATTGAAACAGCGTGCGGAAACACAAAGCATGATTGTTTTGATGAATGGAGAAAAAATGATGTACAATGTTTTTAAAAACATTCCCGACGTTGCTTGGCAAATTTGGGATTTATCAGATAAACCAACCACATTAATTCTTGATGATGCTAGAAATGTAGCTCCAAATATTATTGCAGCAGATAAATCTCTTGGAGTTCGATTGGTTAAAGAACCTTTCTGTTACAAATTAATGGAGAGAATGAAAAAACCTTTGGTATCGACTTCTGCAAATATTTCTGGACAGCCAACACCAATTGCTTTTAAAGATATTAGTCCCGAAATAATCAATGGTGTAGATTATGTCGTAAACTTATACCAAGACAAAATCAACGGAAAATCTTCTACGATCATTAAATTAACGAATGATTCTCAAGTAAAAGTGATTCGTAAATAGTTTTTGTTTCAGGTTTCAAGTTTTGTACAGAACGTGAAACCTGAAACCTGAAACTTTAAACAACCTTTAAACTCTCAATAAGCCAATCAATATCTTCTTTGGTATTATAATGGCTGAATGAAATTCGGAGATTAGGCAGTTTTAAATCGGCTTCCGAAAGCATTTCGTTTAAAACATGTGAAGGTTTAATACTTCCCGACTGGCATGCGCTTCCTCTAGAAACCGCAATTCCTTTCATGTCTAAACTAAATAGCAGCATTGAAGTTTTATCGGATGAAAAAGGCAAAATAATATTGATGATATTATAAAAGTCATCTTTTTTTCCGTTAATCCTAAAATCGGGAAAATGAATTTCCAACTGCTCAATAAGATAATTTTTGATATCGGAAATATAAGCTCTTTCTTCCTCCAGTTTTTCATAAGAAATAGACAAGGCTTTTGCCATCCCAGCAATTTGATGAACCGGTTCTGTTCCTGCACGAAGTCCTTTTTCCTGTTCTCCGCCAAAAAACAAAGGCTGTAAACCAGAGTTTTTTCGAACAAAAGCAAATCCTATTCCTTTTGGACCATGAAATTTATGTGCACTAGCCAAAATAAAATCAACAGGAGTTTTTTGCAGATCAATTTCAGTTTTTCCGATAGACTGAACTGTATCAGAATGAAATAAAGCATTATACTGTTTGCAGATAACTCCAACACGATCCAAATCTAAAATGGTTCCCGTTTCGTTGTTAACATGCATTAGACTAACCAATGTCTTTTTTTCATCTGAAAGTAAATTAGACAAATGGGTCAAATCCAAACTTCCATCTGGATTTACATTTACATAATCAACTTGGATATTGTATTCTTCTTGAAGTGCCCAAACAGTATGCAAAACAGCGTGATGCTCTATTCTTGAAGTAATTATTCGCTCTACTTTTAAATCTTCAACAGCTGAACGCAAAATCCAGTTATCGGCTTCAGTTCCTCCAGAAGTAAAAATAATTTCTTGAGCCGTACAATTTAAATGTTTGGCAATACTTTTTCTTGAAAGTTCTAATATTGTTTTACCATTGCGTCCAAAACTATGTGTAGACGACGGATTACCAAAATCCTCTTGCATTACTCTAGTCATTTCCTGAATTACTTCGGGACGCATTGCTGTTGTTGAGGCATTATCTAGATATACTTTTTTCATTACTGCAAAGTTAAGAAATATCAATTGTCAAATCTTCAATATCATTTGCCATTTTTTTCACTATTTTTGACCCAAATAAATTTTACGATGAAAAAATACGCTTCCCTTATATTATTTGCTTTTTTACTGAATGGATGTGATGACGGAGATTTAACTGTTCAAGAAATAAACTTCGAAAGTGTTGATCCTACTAGCTGTACTCAAAATAATGATGTCACTTTATTGTATAAATTAAAATCTCAGGAGGCTTTTTTACTTCAAATGCCTGCAAATGCTGGCTTAAAAGAAGATACAGGTGAGTACGAATATGACATTCCTACTGGAGGAAAGGGAACCTATCGTGCTATTTACAGAGCATACGATGGTGCATTAGTATCCGATAATATTTGCGGAATTATTCCACCTAGTACACCTAAAGTAACGGATGAATGGATTGCTACTTCTGGAAAAATTGTTATCAATACAACACAAAAAGATCCAGTTCTTGCTGCTGATGGAAGCACAAAGCTTACTGGTTACAACCACGATATTAGCTTTAAAAATATCACTTTCGATATTTCTGGCTCAAAACCTCAAACGTATCCAACATACCCATTTGGTACATTCAGCACTACTACGAATGTTCCTGCAAGTTTAGTATTTGACAGCGAAACTGCTGGGCGTTGTACAAACAACGGTCTAAATCGAGTATATAATTTTAGTGCTGCATTTTTTATTATGCTTGATAATCTTGATCCTGAATTAATAAAAAACGAAGTTACTGCTACTGGAAAACCTAGAACTGGTCTAATAAATCAGACCACAACTACAAACAAATTATATTACAAAGCTGTAGCAAAAGACAGTGGTTCTTTTTCTTCAAGTTATTTTTGCAACACTACCTTTCCAGCGAGTCCAGCAATTGGAGAAGATTGGACAGGACAAACTGGCGAAGCTGAAAAAAGCGGTATAATAGAAGTAACCACAACATTGGTAGGAAACACTTACTACCATACGGTTACTTTAAGAAATGTGACGATGTTAAAAGGTAAAAGCAACTTTAAACTTCCAACTGAGTTCTTCCTTGGAAGGTTTGAAACTAACCTGTAAAAAAGAGTTTTTCATTCTATAAACAACTCTTAGATTCCTACAAAAAAACGTCTGTTTTTCTATCTGATTAAATACTAAAATCAGTTTCGAAAAACAGACGTTTTTATTTTCAAAAACAACCGATTTAAAAAGGTTAAATTTTATTTTATTTATTGTTTTGCCTAAAATAAACTTCAGTTGCTCCAAGTCCATATTTTTGATAATTGGCATCCTGAAAATCTATTCCGTCGTATCTTCCTAATAGAAAATCCAATTCCGCTTTCAAAATTCCTTCACCTACACCATGGATAAAAACAATTTTAGGAATGCGGTTTCGAATCGCAAATTCGATATGTCTTTTTGCCGTTTCTGTCTGCAGTGTCAAAATATCATAATTGGACATCCCACGTTTATTTGGTACTAATTTTTCAATATGCAAATCAAATTCTGGAACTCCTACATCTCGTTTTTCCTTCTTTTCTTTAACAAAACTTCTTGGTTTGGGTTCTGTTTTCTCTTTTGACACTTCATCTAAATTAATTCTTTTAATAGAATTCATTAAATTACTGGAATCTTGAATCTTAAGTAATTCATTGACTAAAAATGTCATCAAAAATCCATCTTCAGTTTCAATCAAAATCTCATTATTTTTCACAGAAACTACTGTTCCATTAATAGCTTCATCCAATACAGAAACCTTATCTCCTTTTACCAGCATCCTACTCTTCTTTATCGTTATTTTTACTTGGGGTTTTAGCGCTCAGCTGCATCATTCCAAACATAAAAACCACAATTGCAACAATCATGATGTAAATATTTTTTTCTTCTGAAACCTGCTCATATAGCGCTACCGAAATTGCAAGAATCATTATTATTATTTTAAAAGCTTTCATTAATTCAAAGTTTAAGATTTCAAAAGTATAAAACTTTCAAATAGTACTTCTATTCTATTTCAAAGGTTTGTCGTATTTTTTTAGTAAAATTGCAAAAAGATCTACCATGACTTTAGAGAAATATATGATCCCTTGCCTTTTCAAAACCATCTTCGGTTTTGATTGTCTGGGCTGTGGTTTTCAGCGGTCATTATTCTTACTTTTTCAAGGGCAGTTTTTAGCAGCTTTTAAAATGTATCCAGCGCTATATTCCTGTCTTTTACTCTTTGCTTTTGCAGCTCTTCATTTTTTTGATAAGTCAAGAAATTATAAAAAAATCATTTGGAGAATAGCAGTTCTAAACTTCATTTTTATGCTTGGAGGATATTACTTCAAACACTTTTGATTTTAGATTTTCTAAAGGTCGCTTCGCTCCTTTTTTTTAAATTTGCTTCTTTTTACATATTTGTTTGACTTCTTTTAGAATATTTTAAATTGATATTCATTTTTGAGATTGATATTGGGATTTGGAATTTAAAAAGATTGAAATTTTCATTAACATTTATCTCTTAATCTGATCCAGAATATCATTCATCATTTCGATTTGTACTTTCTGAATTTCGATTAATTCTTGCTGCTGATGCATAATTAAATGATCTATTTTATCATGAATCATTCTAATCTCTAATTCCGATTTTAGATTAATCATATAATCTTTTTTAGCTCGATTTCTGTCTTTTTCTTCCTGACGATTTTGGCTCATCATAATTACCGGAGCCTGCAAAGCGGCAACGCAGGAAAGAATTAAATTTAAAAGAATAAACGGGTATGGATCAAAACCTTTATTTAAAAAAATATAAACATTCGAACCAATCCAAATGGTAATAAAAACAACAAAAGAAATAATAAAAGTCCAGCTGCCGCCAAAATCGGCTACTTTATCTGCCACCCTTTGTCCTAAATTACGGGTTTCTTCTTCATCTTCAACGATGCTGACAATCGACTTATCTTCTTTTAATGAAGAAATAACATTTTTCTCCATTGCCGAAAGTGCCCCGATTTCTGTTGAAAGATAATTTGAAATATATTTTTGACGATAGACATTTAATTCATTAACGGCGATACAATCATCATCATTAAAACTTGGAAATTCTTTTTTAATTAACCCCAAAATAGGGTCATGAATCGATTTACCATAAACTTTCTCGCTATCAGCAAAAGAAAGTCCCGAAATGGCGCTTTTAAATGTCTGGCTGTTTTTCATTTTAATTTGTTTTGAAAGCTAATTTACGCAATTAACTTCTTAAGAATTGCATAAAAAAGAACAGTTTCTAATTCGTTTTTTATCACAAATGAGCCTTTCTGAAGAAAATTTCTTTAGTTAAATCGTGACTTTATTTCCAAAAAACGCCTTACTTTTAACGTTCCAAAATTATTCATTCATTTTTACCATTGTGACAAAAGACACTATCATACAAAATATAAGGGCTTTAAAAAGTCATTCGCATATCAATTATGGCATTAAAACCAAAACCGAAGACTTTACAGAAAAACTTTTTTATACTCTTTTTGATTCTAATGCAGCCTTAGATGACAGCATTGATGAACTCGAATTTCGTTTTAAGGAAATTGCTGTTTTGGCTTGCAAGAAACCTGAAAATCTATGCGAATCGATTTGGGATCGATTTCTTGAAAAACTTCCAGGAGTTTTAGAAAAATTGAATCAAGATGCTGCATATATTTTAGAAAACGATCCTGCATCAAACAGTATCGATGAAGTTTATTTAGGATACCCTGGCTTCTACGCCATTGCGATTTATAGATTAAGCCACGAATTATATCATCTGGATTTACTTCTTTTTTCCCGTTTAATGAGCGAATACGCACATAGGATTACAGGAACTGATATTCATGCTGGTGCTAATATTGCATCGCCTTTCTTTATTGATCATGCTACAGGAATTGTTATTGGTGAAACAACTGTGATTAAAAAACATGTAAAAATCTATCAAGGGGTTACGCTGGGTGCGTTAAGCGTAAGCAAAGAAATGAAAAATGCAAAAAGACATCCAACAGTCGAGGCTAATGTCTGCATTTATGCTAATGCTACAATTTTAGGAGGCGAAACTGTAATTGGAAAAAATAGTATTGTAGGCGGAAATGCATGGGTGACTAAATCTATTCCTGAAGATTCTATTGTATTAAATACCACTACTACTGAAGTTAAAATAAAAGAAAAAAAATAAAATGAGTCCACAGAAATTATTAAACCTAATTGGGAATACTCCTTTGATGGAAACTGTCAATTTGGTTCAAAATAAAAATGTAAAACTTTTACTTAAACTAGAAGGAAACAATCCTGGAGGAAGCGTAAAAGACAGAGCTGCATACAATATGATTGCCGCCGCCTTAGAAAGAGGCGAAATCAAAAAAGGAGATAAATTAATTGAAGCAACCAGCGGTAATACTGGAATTGCACTTGCCATGATTGCGCAATTATTTGGTATAGAAATCGAATTGGTTTTACCTGAAGATTCAACAAAAGAACGTACACAAACTATGCGTGCTTACGGCGCTACCGTAATTCTAACACCTGCAAGCGAAGGAATTATCGGTTCACGTGATTATGCAGATAAAAAAGTCGAACAAGGTGGTTATTTAATGCTAAATCAGTTTGCTAATGACGATAACTGGAAAGCACATTATAAAACAACTGGGCCAGAAATATGGAACGATACTGAAGGAACTGTAACTCACTTCGTATCTGCAATGGGAACAACAGGAACCATCATAGGAACTTCGACTTATTTAAAGGAAAAAAATCCAAATGTTCAAATCATTGGTGCGCAGCCAAGCGATGGCTCTCAAATTCCTGGAATCCGTAAATGGCCGCAAGAATATCTTCCGAAAATTTTTGATGCCTCTAAAGTAGATACGGTTGTTGATGTAAGCGAAGAAGAAGCCCGAGAAATGACCAAAAGATTAGCATTAGAAGAAGGCGTTTTTGCAGGAATGAGCAGCGGAGGTTCTGTTGCAGTAGCCTTAAAAATTGCCGAAAAATTAGAATCTGGAGTTGTCGTTGCCGTTATCTGTGATAGAGGTGATCGCTACTTGTCTTCGGATTTATTTGACTAAAAGGTTCAAAGTTGCAAAGAGACAAAGTGACAAAGGTTTTTAAACTGATTAAAAAACTTTGAATCTTTTCAACAAAAAATCTTTGTCACTTTGTCTCTTTGATTCTTTGTAACTAAAAAGAAAAAAAATGAACTACAGAAAACTAGGAAAAACAAACTTTAATATCTCTGAAATCTCACTTGGTACTTGGCAGGTTGGAGGAAAATGGGGATCGGGTTTTGATAATAAAACAGCTGACGAACTTTTGAATACTGCCATAGATAATGGTGTAAACTTTATCGATACTGCTGATGTTTATGAAAATGGATTGAGCGAAACTGCCGTTGGACGAGTAGTTCGATCCCGATCAGAACGCATTTTTGTGGCTACAAAATGCGGACGCCAAATCAATCCACATGTAAATGAAGGCTATACACCAAAAGTACTTCAAAAATTTGTGGAAGACAGTTTAAAACGAACTGGATTAGAAACATTAGATTTAATTCAGCTGCACTGTCCGCCAACAGAAGTATATTATCGCCCTGAAATATTTGAACTTTTTGACCGATTAAAAGAACAGGGAAAAATCCTTAATCTTGGTGTGAGCGTTGAAAAAGTAGAAGAAGCTTTAAAAGCAATCGAATATTCGAATGTAACAACGGTTCAGATTATTTTCAATCTTTTCCGTCAGCGTCCTTCTGAATTGTTTTTTTCAGAAGCAAAAAAGAAAGATATTGGAGTTATTGCCAGAGTTCCATTAGCCAGCGGACTTCTAACAGGAACATTCAGCGAGAAAACAACTTTTGAGCCTCAAGACCACCGTAATTTTAACCGTAACGGAGAAGCTTTTGATAAAGGCGAAACATTTTCAGGAATTGATTATGATTTAGGATTAAAAGCAGTTGAAGCTTTGAAAGCATTATTTCCAGAAGCTCAAAATCTTGCTCCAATAGCATTACAGTGGATTTTAAGTTTTAACGAAATCAGCTGTATCATTCCAGGTGCGTCAAAAGTAAATCATGTTTTATCTAATTTATCGGTTTATGATACTCCTAAATTAACTGTAGAACAGATTTCAGAAATGAATAAAATTTACAATAACCTTATAAAACCTGCTGTACATCAGCTTTGGTAAGTTTATTTAAGTTTTTTCTCTCATAAACACGCAACCTTTTATGGTTTATTGAATCTAGTTATAAAAATACTAACCAATAAACCATAAAAACATGAAGAAATTATCTTATTTGTTATTTGCAATTTTTCTGATTATAACTTCTTGCAGCAAAGATGAAAGCTCAAGAGAGGAAGAACAAGCAAGACTTGATAAAATGTATCAGGAAATTATAGATTATTCTCAAATTAACTCGAAATCCTGCACCAATCCAGAGGAATGGACGTTTGTGAAATTTGGCGCATCTCTTTGTTCAGGATACATTATCTATAATAAAACTGTAAACGTTTCTGTTTTGCAGCAAAAAATTGATAAGTACAAGGAAGCTCAGGGAAAGTTTGATGCAAAATGGGGAGTTTATTATGCTCTTGACTGCGTTATGATGCCTCCTCCAACAGGTATCGAATGCGTGAATGAAAAACCGACTTTAATTTACAACAATATTACACATTAATAAAAAAAACTTAGGTTACTAGGATTCTAAAATCTTAGTAACCTTTATTTATTAAATATCAAATTCAATTCTGAATTCAGCTCCCCTGTTTTTTCCGTCGCTGGATGCGCTCAATCGGCCTTTGTTACGTTCTATTATTTTTTTGCATAAATACAATCCAATTCCCGTAGAACTTTCATTTGCCGTTCCAAGTCGGCTCATTTTAGTGAATTTTTTAAATAATTCTTCTATTTGATGTTTATCAAAACCAATACCGCTATCTTTTACTGTCAAAATTAATTTAGAGTCTTCAGAATAAATTCGGACTTTAATTTCACTGTCAAAGTAAGAAAACTTAACCGCGTTACTAATTAGATTAACTAAAACCTGAATCAGGAGTCCTTCATCAATTTTAAGTTTAGCTTCAACACATTCCAAAACTAAATTCAGCTTTATATTTTTGTCAAATAAACGCTGTTCAACCTGTTCATTGATAAACGGAAGAATATTAGGAAATAGAACTGTTTTTATTTCAGGATTTACTTTAACGACTTCATCCTGTTCTTTTAGCAGTTTTATAAAATTTTCTATATATCGAAACTGAAGATCAGTTGATTCGCAGATTAATTCAGCAAGGTTTACAACAGATTCGGAAGGATTCTCACTGATTATTAATCTGGCTAATCCTTGCGGATTTCCTGCAAAGTTTTTTAAATCATGCGAAAGCATATAAACCAAATCTTGTTTTTCATTTATAAAACTCTCCGCTTCATAAATTGATTCCTGAATATTACACAAAAGTAATCCAGCCTCATCGGTATATTCTGTCGGAAGAACAGACATCTTTCTTGAACTTCTATAATCATCCAATGCTTTCGAAGCTTTTTTTATTGGCGTAATTAATTTATTTAAAACCAAAAGTGTAATTGCCGTAGCAAGTAATGTCATAATTAACGAAAAGATCAGAATTGAAGTAGGCGAAATACTATGCTTAAAATACAGTACAAAAAATAAAATTCCAATTAAAGGGATATGAATACCTATAAAAGCAACAAAAAGGAACTTAAAAGCATAACTTTTTTTAAGAAAGCTGATCTTCGAGAGTTTGTGGTACAACTTCATAAAAAGGAGGCAATAATAGTAGGTTAAACTTGTATTTTTAGTGGGGTTTCTTACAAAACAAAATTAGCTTTTATCCTCGATTAAACTAATTTTTTGATGAATTTCTAAAAAATTTGTAAAATTAAATTTGTAAAAGTTTTCAAAGGCTTATTTTTGCGCTATGGGAAGAAAAAATACAGACAAAGTTGTCTTTCATCAAATTCAAGTTCTTGATGCTGGTGCAAAAGGAGTTTCAGTAGCCAAAGCACCTGACGGTAAAGTAATATTTATTCCGAATGTAGTGCCTGGAGATGTGGTTGACGTACAAACATTCAAAAAAAGAAAGGCGTATTACGAAGGTAAAGCCGTAAAATTTCACGAATTATCAGATTACAGAGTAGATCCAATCTGTGAGCATTTTGGAGTATGCGGCGGATGCAAATGGCAGAATATGAAATACAGCCAGCAGCTTGCATTTAAGCAAAATGAAGTTAAAAATCACTTACAAAGAATAGGAAAAATTGAACTTCCAGAATTCGAAGATATTTTGGGTTCTGATAAACAGTTTTTCTATAGAAATAAAATGGAATTTTCTTTTTCTAACAGCCGATGGTTAACTGAAAAAGAAATAGGAAGCACAGAAGATTTAGGTAACAGAAATGCTTTAGGATTTCATATTCCAAAAATGTGGGACAAAATTCTTGACATTAACAAATGTCATTTACAGGAAGATCCTTCAAATGCCATTCGTAATGAAATACGCACTTTTGCAAACGAGCATAATTTAGCATTTTTCAATCCTAGAGAGCATTCTGGATTGTTGAGAACCGTAATGATTCGAACCGTTTCTACAGGAGAAATCATGGTTTTAATTCAATTTTTTGAAGAAGACAAAGAAAATAGAG
This sequence comes from Flavobacterium panacagri, assembly GCF_030378165.1. Lineage (NCBI taxonomy): Bacteria > Pseudomonadati > Bacteroidota > Flavobacteriia > Flavobacteriales > Flavobacteriaceae > Flavobacterium > Flavobacterium panacagri. The sequence goes on along the minus strand of NZ_CP119766.1, from coordinate 3,056,101 downwards.
AATTAATCTTGGATCATTTATACGAGAAATTTCCACAGATCACTTCATTACAATATGTCGTAAACGGAAAACCAAATGATACCATTTACGATCAGGATGTTATTCTGTACAAAGGAAGAAATTACATTCTAGAAGAAATGGAAGGGCTAAAATTCAGCATTAATGCTAAATCTTTCTACCAAACCAATTCAGATCAGGCATACGAGTTATACAAAATCACAAGAGATTTTGCTGACCTTACAGGAAACGAAACCGTTTATGATTTATATACTGGAACGGGTACAATTGCACAATTCGTTTCTAAAAAGGCAAAAAAAGTAATTGGTGTAGAAAGTGTTCCTGAGGCAATCCTTGATGCAAAAGCCAACGCAGAACGCAATAATATCACCAATTGTGAGTTTTTTGTTGGAGACATGAAAGTCGTTTTCAACGAAGCCTTTATTGCACAGCACGGCAAACCTGATGTTATCATTACAGATCCTCCACGTGACGGAATGCATAAAGATGTAGTAGAACAAATCTTAAAAATTGCTCCAAAAAGAGTCGTTTATGTAAGCTGCAATTCTGCGACCCAGGCTCGTGATTTGGCTTTAATGGATGAAAAATACAAAGTTACGCGCGTACGACCTGTAGATATGTTTCCGCAGACACATCACGTTGAAAATGTTGTACTTTTAGAACTTCGATAAAAATATACATGAAAAAACTCGTTTCAATTTTACTAATTTTTACTTTCGGCTTATCCAGCTGTGAGAAAGATGATATATGCGATGCTAATACACCAACAACTCCAAGATTGGTTATTACATTCTACAAAGATATTGACCCTACAACTCCTGCTCCCGTTGTTAATATGACAGTAAAAGGAAAAGATGAGACAAATCCAATCATTTTTAATGAAAGTGCAACGGATAGTACTCAGTATTATGTAAATACAAGTAAAATTTCAATTCCGTTAAGAACAGATGCTAATACTACTACCTATGAGTTTACCTATAACGCCGGGGCGACAAGTAGAAATACGGATATTCTAACTTTTACATATACTCGTGAAAACATTTATGTTTCACGAGCATGTGGTTTTAAAATGAACTTTACTTTGGATCAGGCGATTCCAGTAGTTCGTACTGATCCTGATGGCATTAACTGGATGCTAAGTATTAATGTATTAAATAGAAACATTGTATCAGAAGATGAAACACACATTAACATCGTTTTTTAGTTTTTGCTTTTTGCTATCAATGTTTCTAGGGCAAGCTCAGGAAACAAATGCTCCTAAACCGAAAACTGAAACTGCAAAACCTAAGATTCAAGAAATTAAAAAAGACAGCGTTATCAAAACTGATCGCTATGGGCTTCGTGTTGGGGTCGACTTGTATAAACTTACTCGTGGTTTTTATGATAAAGATTATAAAGGGGTGGAATTTGTTGGAGACTGGAGACTAACTAAAAAGTATTATCTGGCAGCAGAATTAGGTTATGAAAATAAAACTACAGATGATGATCGATTAAATTCTTCTGCATCAGGAAGTTACCTAAAAGCTGGATTTGATTATAATTTTTATGAAAACTGGCTTGACATGGAAAACCAAATCACAATTGGTTTACGTGGAGGTTTTAGTGCTTTCAGCCAAGATTTGAACAGTTATAAAATATACAATCCCAATCCATATTGGGGCGAACAGCCTTCATTAGAAGTAAACCAAAAATACAGTGGGCTTTCTGCTAGTTGGCTGGAAGTAGTTATGGGATTAAAAGCTGAGGTTTTCGATAATGTATTTGTTGGTTTTGGCGTACAGTTAAAACTTTTGGCTACAAACAAAAAACCAAGCGGATTTGACAATCTTTATATCCCTGGATTCAACAGAACTTATGATGGAAGTTTTGGAGTAGGATTCAATTACACCGTTTCTTATTTCATTCCGATTTACAAGAAAAAAATAATGGCTCCTGAAAAGAAAGCTGCTCCTAAAAAGAAATAGTTTTTTTAAGATGCTGAGATTCTAAGACACTAAGATTAAAAAAAGCTCAAATTCAAACAAGTTCGAATTTGAGCTTTTTTTTATGATAATTGAAAATTAATTGCTGCTTGTGTATGAATCAAAGTAGTATCAAAAATAGGAACCTTAAGATCTCCTTCTTTAATTATTAAAGGAATCTCTGTACAGCCCAAAATTATTCCTTCAGCACCATTCTGAATTAATTTATTGGCAATTTCCAAATAACGATTCTTTGTTTCCTCGGTTACAATTCCTCTGCCTAATTCTTCAAAAATAGTCCAGTGAATAAAATCCTTATCTTCTTCAGAAACTGGAATTATGGTTTCAATTCCTTTTTGAAAAAGCTTATCTTTAAAGAAATCCAGTTCCATGGTAAACTTTGTTCCCAACAATCCAACTTTTCTAATTTCTTTTTTCTGAATCGCTTTGGCTGTTTCTTCAGCAATATGAATAACCGGAAGATCAATCGCTTCTTGCAGTTTATCGGCTATTAAATGCATCGTATTTGCACATAAAACAATCGCTTCTGCCCCACCCGATTTTAGAAATTCACAGCCTTTGAAAAGCATATTAAAAGTCGAATCCCAATCGTTGGCGTCGTTATTCTTTTTGATATCGGCATAATTAAACGAGTAAATCAGACATTCGGAGAAATTCAATCCGCCGAGTTTTTCATTTATTCCTTTATTAATTAAAGTGTAATAATCTGATGTCGAAACCCAACTGATGCCGCCGATAAGTCCAATTTTCCTCATAAATTATATTAGATTTTAATTAGCCTATTTCTTTAATTCCTTTTATAAAAAGCCATTTCATAAAAAGCTTCTCTCCGTCTTTAGTTCTTGCTGCTTGAAATTTCGGCCCAATAATAGTTCCAATTACAAAAGCAGTCAACGGAATCCAGATTCCAGTTAGCCCAGTATAAGCGGCGATTAAAAATCGGAACGCTAAAAATAGGACTGCAAAACATCCTAATTGATATAAAAAAGCTCTTACTTGTAGTTTTGACATTTTTTTTTAGAGTTGCTAAGATTCTGAGATACTAAGATGCTAAGTTTTTTCTTTAGAACCTAAACAGCAGAAACTTAAATTATTTAAATTGTACTTTATACTTTTTCAGTCGACTAAAATTCTTAGAATCTCAGAAACTTAGAAACTTAGACCTGAAATTTCGTTCTCTTGCTTCCTTCGTACATTTCATATTTAACCAAACGTGCTTCTAAACTTGCGTTAAAAAGTTTGATTTTTCTGGAAGGCTTTAATCCTACAAATTTCAACGCTTCCAAGTTTGCCGTAATAAACCAGGCATTTGTACCAGGATAATTTTTCTTTAATGTATCGCCGATACTTGCGTAAAAACGTTCCATATGAATATCTAAACGCTCATCATACGGCGGATTGAAAACAATGTGAAGTTTTCCTTCCGTTTCTTTTTCGCTATCAAAAAAGTTATCTTCACGAATAGTCACATAATCTTCCAAATTGGCATTTCTAATATTATCTTTTGCTTTGCTTACTGCACTTGGTGCTTTATCAAAACCTTTTATAGTATAATGAAACTCTCTTGTTTTTTTCATTAAACTGTCAATGATTTTATCAAACAAATCATTGTCCCAGTCTTTCCATTTTTCAAAAGCAAATTCTTTTCTGTTGATGTTTGCCGGAATATTACACGCAATCATCGCTGCTTCTGCCAAGAAAGTTCCGGAACCACACATTGGATCTAGAAAATGGCTTTGTCCATCCCATCCTGATAATAATAGAATTCCTGCTGCTAAAACCTCGTTAATTGGAGCAATATTTGTAGCCGTTCTGTAACCACGCTGATGAAGTGAAGCTCCAGAAGTATCCAAGGCTACAGAAACCTGATCTTTGTCAATATGAATATTAATTCGTAAATCTGGATATTGTTTATCAATACTTGGGCGCTGTCCTGTTCTTTCTCTAAACTGATCTACGATAGCATCTTTACATTTTTGAGAAACAAATTCTGAATGATTGAAATAAGTAGAATGAACTGTCGTATCAATTACAAAAGTCTGATTCGCATTTAGGTATTTAGACCAATTTAAACCCGAAATCCCTTTGTATAAGGCCTGTTCATTATTTGCTCTAAAAGAATAAATGGGTTTTAAGATTTTAAGAGCCGTACGCAAAGATAAATTAGCTTTGTACATAAAACCTTTATCTCCTTTAAAACTCACCATTCTCACACCTTTTTCAACATCCTGAGCTCCAAGTGTACGTAGTTCTTTTTCTAATATTTCTTCAAAGCCAAAAAAACATTTGGCAATCATTTTAAAATTTTCTTCCATCTTTTCTTTTAAATTAAAAAAAACTAAAATTTAAAAGATGCAAAAAATAATGCATCTCACATAATGCAACAATGTATCGTTGCTAAATAGTTATTTTTCGGCAAAAATACACTAAATTTGCCGGACTTTAAATTAATTGAAATAGAATAAATGTCTGTAACGCATAACGAATCAATTCCGAATCAGGAAGGTGACAATCAAAACTGGTATTCTTCATGGTTTGATACGCCTTATTACCATATTCTTTACAAGGATCGTAATTATCGTGAAGCTCAGGTTTTCATGGACAATTTAACGCACTATCTGAATTTGCCCGAAAAAGCAAAAGTATTGGATTTAGCCTGCGGAAAAGGTCGTCATTCTATCTATTTAAATCAGTTGGGTTTTGATGTTCTGGGCGCCGATTTGTCTGAAAACAGTATTACCGAAGCCAGCAAAAACAGCAACGAAACCCTGCATTTTAAAGTGCACGACATGCGCGAACCTTTTGAAGAAAAGTTCGATGCCATTTTCAATTTGTTTACCAGCTTTGGTTATTTTGAAAACTACGATGACAACCTGACCACTTTAAAAGCAATTAAAGAAAGCCTTTCAGAATATGGTTTTGCCGTTATCGATTTTATGAACGTAGCCAACGTAATCGAAAATCTGGTTCCCGAAGAAACCAAAACCGTTGACGAAATTGATTTCCACATCAAAAGATATGTCGAAGACGGTCATATTTTCAAACAAATTGATTTTGAAGACAAAGGCAGAAAATATCATTTTACAGAAAAAGTAAAAGCCTTAACTTTAAAAGATTTTCAGGAATTAATGGAGGAAGCGGGAATTTATCTTCTCGACATTTTTGGAGATTACAAACTCAAAAAATTCCATAAAACCGAAAGCGAAAGATTAATCATGATTTTTAAGTAAATTAGTATCGCTTTTATATCATTAAAAAACAACCATTTACTTTTTAGATAGCAACTTAACTAAATGAATTATCTACTACCCTTACTTTCTGTACTTTTAGGATATAGTGTGGCTTTGTTTATTAAACCCAAAAGCAAAACCAATTTAAAATTACTACTGGCTTTCAGCGGTTCTTTTTTATTGTCTCTAACTGTGATGCATTTACTTCCGGAAGTTTATGCTTCTCACAATCATAAAATAGGAATCTTTATCATGGTCGGAATCCTGTTTCAGATAATTTTAGAATTTTTCTCCAAAGGAGCCGAACACGGACACGTTCACGGACATGCAAAAATGTCTCAGATTCCGTGGCTTCTTTTTATTAGTTTGTGTATTCATGCCTTTTTAGAAGGTTTTCCTGTAAGTCATCATCATGATTTAGCCATCGGAATTGCCATTCATCATTTACCGATTGCCGTAATTCTGACAACATTTTTCATCAATGCCGACTTAAACAAAAAAGCTATTTTTGCTTTTATGCTGGTTTTTGCCATCATGACACCGCTTGGTACAATTGCCTCCGAATATTTATCTTTTTTAAACGATTATTACACGGAAATTACAGCCATTGTAATCGGAATTCTATTTCATATATCCTCTACAATTATCTTTGAAAGCAGTGAAGGACACAAATTCAACATTGCCAAAGTATCCATGATTGTTCTCGGAATTTTATTAGCATTCTTTTTATAATTTGGGCGTGCCCAAATTTACAAAAGGCGCTATTTAACAAACCGCTTATGTGCGCCTTTCGCAAATTCGGTCGGGCTATCCGGGCTACTTCGGTAGCTTCCTCCTATCCCTCACGCAAAAAAACGGATAAAAAAATACCTAACAGTCCCGAAGCTTCGGGACTGTTAGGATAAATCATTATCTAATTATCAAATTGACTAATTATCTAATTTAATTCCCCGTTCTCTTCTTCTCATCCTGATTTCCAAAAGCGCGTTCTTTTACATTGATTTTATTATTTCCAAAATTGTAAACCACCGTTAAACGAGCAAATCGATTACTTTCTTTTTGACTGTAAACTTGTTTTACTCCATTTACAATCGAAACATCATTTTTCAAATAAGAAGTATAGAAAATATCATTTATCAAAAAGGAAATCTGCATTGCTTTATTCAGCAAATCTTGTTTAAATCCAATATTTAAACTCGACGTATAACCTGTATCATACAAGCCACTTTTATAAGGCGATGTATAACTGAAATCAAGCTGCAGTTTTGTTGTTTTACCTAATGAAAAGGAATTGTTCGTTGAAAAATCTAGCTGAAGACCGTTTACAGGCGTTGCATTGATATCTTTTATAAATTTAATATCTGAACCTAAAAGATACAATGAATTCTCACTTTCCCACCAATCTGCAAAACTTACCGAATAAGTCTCTCCAATTCCGTAATTAAGACCTTTAAAATAATTCTCTCTCGAAATAATCTGTGTCATCGTCTCTGGATTTGAGGTAAATATTACGCCATAACCATCTGTAATTGCATTCAGGAAAATACTGGTTCTCAAGATTTTTTTATAGGAATGTGCTAATTCAAAATTATCACTAAAAGATGGTTTCAAAAACGGATTTCCCTCTGAATAACTATTACTGCTAATATAAACTCGAAACGGATTCAGCATCGAGAAACCAGGTCTGCGAATTCTCTTTCCATAATTGAAACTAAATCTATTATTTTCATTTTTCTCATAAGAAGCAAAAAAGGTTGGAAACAACTTGAAATAATTATTGATGGTTTCTTGATTCAACGTTTCAGAAAAACCTTTTGTCTGTGTATTTTCTAAACGTAATCCCAATTGAAAATTCCATTTCTCATTGATTTTTTTATCTCCGTTTATATAAACCGCCTGATTATTTTCTGTATACCTAAATTGATTGGTCTGATTAGGATCTAATTCCGGAGTTCCTGTAATCGTATTGTAAAAAGCCACATCACTATTACTTTTTGTAAAACTCACTTTTGCTCCATAAGATAAATTCAATGCTTTAAGCGGATGTTCCATATCTGCCTTGAAACTCACATTATCAATATTCTGACTCGAAAGATTTCTACCTGACTGATTTACATCAACAAAAGTTCCGTCTGCTTCATAATTATCGGCAATAAAATCTCTGTCAAATTTTGAATTATAACTAAAATAATCAGCATCAAAAGATAGTTTACGGTTTAAAGAATCGAGTTTTGTAATTAAATGCAAATTATAAGTCTGATTACCAGATTTTCTGTCTAAAAAGCTTTCATTAAGAATATAATTACTTAGTTCATTTTGAGCATTATAGTTATTAATTCGAATATTTGAATCGAAATCTGGATTACTTTTATCTTTTAAAATCTGAAAACCAATTGTCGTTTTCTCTGAAAAATCATAATCTAAAGCCAATTTTCCAGATAGGCTTTCTTCATTAAATTTTGTTACAGCTTTCATTTTCGAAGGCCCTTCAACAAAATACATATCAAGCGTTTCTTCTAGATTTCTATAGCCTGCTTTTCCATTAATACTAGCCGAAAATCGAAACTTATCTTTATTATAAAAGAAATTATTTCTTAAAGCATAAATTCCGTACTTATTTTGATCATATGAAGCCGTAGTGGTGTTTTTCCATGAATTGCGAGCTCCTTTTTTCATCACCACATTAATCAATCCTCCATCTCCTTCAGCTTCATATTTTGCAGATGGATTACTTATGATTTCAATATTTTTAATATCGCTTGCCGAAATAGATTTTAGGAAATTATTCAGTTCTTCTCCCGTTAATTCCACCATTCTTCCATCAATCATAACTCTCGAAACTCCTTTTCCCAATATGTTGATGGCATTATTCTTTACTACAACTCCAGGCGCCGTATTTATCGCGCTTAAAGCATCGCCTCCAGCAGTTGTTGCATTATTTTCTGGATTATAAACCAATCGATCTATTTTTTGTTCGATTGTCTTTTTTCTAGACTGAATTACAACTTCTCCTAAATTTGTTGCCGTTCCAATCATAATAATTGTGCCTAAATCTATGTCTTTCTCAACAGTGATTTCTTTTCTGTAATCGGAAAATCCTAAAAGGGTTATTTCTATCAGGTACGAACCTTTTTTAAGATTCATTTCGAAAACCCCTTCTTTTTGAGTTGTCGTTCCATCAATAATTTTCCCTTCTGAATTTAAGATTGAAACATCTGCCCATTCTAAAGGTGTTTTTTCACTGGCTATTTTTCCTTTTAACTTAAATGACTGTGCCAAACAAAATAAAGGCAATACTAAAAAGATTAAAAGAGTTACTTTTTTCATGATTTCTAATTTTTAAACTTGTTTCGATTAATTTGAAGCAAAGTTGCCTTAGAAATTTTCGGATTTCGACCGAGAAAAAAAAGTCGAACCATTTTCTGCTAAAGAAATTGGTTCGACTTTATTAGAGTTGAAGTTCGACTTTTTACAAAACCTTTATTTTCAAGTGTTTCTATAAGCTGTCGGCGTTAAATTGGTATATTTTTTAAAATAGGTATTAAAAGATGATTTCGAATTAAAACCTACTTCGTATAAAATTTCTAAAATAGTCAAATCATTTTTTAAAGGATTTTTCAAGATACTCATGGCTTTTTGAATACGGTATTCATTCACAAAATCAAAAAAATGCTGATTGATATGATGATTAATCAAAATGGACAAATCCCGAACAGGAATATCAATCTGATTCGAAAGTTCCTGAATGGTAAGCGACGGATCAAGAAATGGCTCTTTTTCATTCATATATTGTTTCAATACGGCTATTTGTGCAGCAATCGCTTCATTTTGATTCTCTTTTATTTGAACCGTTTCATTATGCTTATGCAGCATATCTTTTGTCAGTTCTAATTTTGAATCGATACCTCTAAAAAGCTCTGGATAATTCAACGCATTCAAAACGAACCAGCAGGTCACTACTAAGGCCAAAAACTGCATCATAACATTGGCCCAAATCCATAGTGAATTGAAATCTGTATATCGCAGACTATTTTTTGCCATCGATAAATAATACAAAGCAAAAACTACGGCAGCTAACTGAAACAACCATTTGAAAATAGAAGTTTTAGGATTCGCATAATTTTCCTGATAGAGTTCTCTATATTTCTTTAAAACAAAAAAAACCGCAATACTATAAATTACAATCTGAAAACCTAACATTAACTGAAAACCGTACAATTCTGGCATTTGACTGCGATGGTCATAAAACTGTCTTTTTTCAGCATCACTCAAAAGGTAGAGTCTTGTAGTAAATGCCACATTTGTAATAATAAATGGAATTGCATGAAGTAAATGTCTGGTTTTTAAGCGAAAATCCGTAAAACAAACTGATACGATGTACAAATAGAAAACCGGAAGTGTCAAAGCGCAAGTAGTCCATCTGAAAAATTCCAAATTAAAATGGGATTTCACAAAATCATCACTAATAAAAATCCCAATATTATCAATTGCAAAAAACAGCAAATACAAAGCGAAAAGCCTGTTTGCCAACTTATTTTTGGTCTTTACAGTGAGTAAAAAGAATGCTAGTAATAACGAAACAAAAACTGAAATCCAGCTCATAACATTCAAAAGGCCGTCTATATTCATCATTCTTTCTATAGGTTATTCAACAAATATACTATTTTAGTCTTTCTTCGTATTTACAGAGGCAAGACTTTATTAGGAAGCATTTCTGTAAGCTGTCGGAGTTAGATTGGTGTATTTTTTGAAAGAAGTATTAAAAGAAGATTTGGAGTTAAAGCCTACTTCGTAAAGGATTTCTAGAACTGTAAACTCATTTTTAGACGGGTCTTTTAAAATAGACATCGCTTTCTGAATACGATATTCATTCACAAAATCAAAAAAATGCTGTTTCATATGATGGTTAATCAAAATAGACAAATCACGAACTGGTATATTAATTTGATTTGCTAATTCTTGTATAGTCAACGAGGGATCCAGAAAAGGTTCTTTTTCGCTCATATATTTTTTCAATGAAACAATTTGAGTATTAATCAAATCATTCTGCACATTTACAGATTCTGATTTTTCCTCGACATCAGGCAGGATATCTTTAGTCAATTTCAACTTAGAATTAACTCCTCTAAAAAGTTCAGGATGATTTAACGCCTTCATGATAAACCAGCAGGTTACAAATAAAGCAATACTGCCTACCAAGACATTAGCCCAAAGAAATATCTCTCTGAAACCACTATAGCGTATTATATTTTTTAGAGCTACAATAGAATGCGCTGCCAGAAAAACACAAGTCATCTGAAAAAGCCATTTATATGTTGCTATACTTGCATTGGTATAATTTTCTAAATAGATTTCTTTGTACTTCTTCAAAATCAGAAAAACACTGATGATATAAAATGCATATTGAAATTCAATCAAGACTTGAATAAAATAAATCTCCGACATCTGATTGAGAACACCTATAAAACTTCCTTCGTTAATACGCATGTATATTCTCGGAATAAAAATTAAATTGACAACAACAAAAGGCAATACATGCCATAAATGTTTCCATTTTAACTTAAAATCAGAATAACAGACAGCCAATACATACAGGTAAAATATAGGCATTGCCAACAAGCAGAAAGTTGATCTGAAAATTTCTAGACTTCTGTGATCTTCGGTATACAAATACATAAAAAAACCGCTGAGATCAATTGCGGAGAAAATAAAAAAGAAAGCAAACAACCGATTTGCCAGTTTATTTTCGGTTTTTACAGTGAGTAAAAAAAAGGCAAGCAATAAAGAAACGAAAACCGAAATTCGAGCTATTCCCTGTAATAAATCTAATTTGTCCATTTATTTAGTTAAAATAATAAACAAATATAATATTTTAGCCGGTGTAACAATGGCTATAAAAAATCGTCTCTAATAACAAAAAAACAAATAAAATGAAGATTATAAACCTTTGAACTTTGCAAGATTGGGATAAAATATATTAATTTTGGCGAGTCTAAATAATGATAAAATGACATTTACGAAAACTACGGAACAATCTTCAAAATATGAACATTTAGAAAAAATGTCTGTTCATGAATTGTTATCAAACATTAATCAAGAAGATAAAACTGTTCCTTATGCGGTGGAAAAAGCTTTGCCACAAATAGAAGCTTTAATTCCGCAGATCGTCTCTAAATTAAAATTAGGAGGCCGATTATTCTATATAGGTGCAGGAACTTCGGGCCGACTTGGTGTTGTTGACGCATCAGAATGTCCTCCTACGTTTGGAGTTCCGTTTGATTTGGTAAATGGTATCATTGCGGGAGGAGATACAGCCATAAGACGTGCAGTAGAAAATGCAGAAGACAGTACTACAAATGCCTGGATCGATCTTCAAAATCATAATATTGATTCTAATGATGTCGTAATTGGAATTGCTGCTTCTGGAACAACTCCTTATGTTATCAGCGGTTTAGAAGCTTGTAATCAAAACAATATTATTACGGGTTGTATTACTTGTAATGCAGGAAGTCCGTTGGCTTTAACAGCTCAATTTCCTATTGAAGTTGTCGTTGGCCCGGAATTTATTACCGGAAGTTCCAGAATGAAAGCAGGAACAGCTCAGAAACTAGTTCTAAATATGATTTCAACCGCTGCCATGATTCAGCTTGGAAAAGTGAGAGGAAACAAAATGGTCGATATGCAGTTAAGCAATATCAAACTGGTTGACCGTGGTGTAAAAATGATTATGGATGAAATTCCCGTTTCTTACGAGGAAGCTTCAGAATTATTAAAAAAATATGGCAGCGTGAGAAATGCTGTTGATAATTATAATAAGTAAAGAATTTTACTACTTGGTAGTTTAACCGCAAGGTTCGCCAAGATTTACGCAAGGTTCGCAATGTTTTTTCTTAAGCTTTGCGAACTTTGTGTTTTATTTAAAGTTTTCAATGTAAAAAAACTTTGCGAACTTTGCGGTTAAATACAAGTCCAGCAACTTGAAACTAAAAAAACCTGAAACCTGAAACTAAAAACATGGCAACAAATAAAGAATTACTACGAAAAGGAGTTAAATATCTAACGGGCGCTCTGCCTTTGATGTTTTTGGGGCCATCAATGATTTATAATGCTTTTATGAATCAGCATACGAATTGGCATTACCTTGTTTTAGGAATTGGAATTGTGGCTTGCCTTAGCTCAATGTTTTTAATCTTTTTGGGATTGAAAATTATTATGAAAGGTATATTTAATGACTAATTTGTATCTTTACTAAAATTCTTTGTTATGGATATACAAGCAGAAATAAACTGGATTCATCAAGAAATTGATAAAGTAAAAGATCCTTCTTTTGTTGAAAAACTAAAGCATCTTTTACAATCAATAAATAATACCACAATTGATTCAGATGCATCTTATAATATGGATATTGAAAGTGCCTTAGATAATATAAAAAAAGGCAATTTTTATACCGAAGATGAAGCTAAAGAAATTGCAAAAAAATGGGGAAGGAAATAATTTGGTCAAGCAATGCTTTAAACCAGTTAGAAGACATTCATTTTTACATTTTCTTTGAAAGCAAATCCCTCACTATTGCTGACAAAGTGGTCAATACTATTTTTGATAGTACTGAAATACTAAAAACACAACCTGAAATCTATAAACTTGATAAACAAAAAACCAATAATGATGGGAGTTTTAGAGTTTATTCTGTTTACGATTATGCTGTTTCTTATCAAATAACGAAAGAAAGTATCTACATACTTCGAGTTCGTCACAATGCACAAAAACCTAAAAAATATTCATGGAAAGTCTAATTCACATTCAGAAAACATTCGAGAAAGTTGTTTACATCGACAAAAAAATAAACAATCGGGAGTTTGAAGATTGTGTGTTTAAAAACTGTGATTTTTCGAGCAGTAATTTTGGTTCCAACACTTTTTTAGACTGCGAATTTATCGACTGTAATTTGTCTATGACAAGTTTAGCAGGAACGAGTTTAAAGAATGTTACTTTTAAAAACTGCAAACTTCTTGGAATCGCTTTTAATGAATGTGACGATTTCTTATTTCAGGTTTATTTTGAAGATTGTGCTTTGGATTATGCTTTGTTTTCGAATAAAAAAATGCCTAAAACCAAGTTTATCAATTCTTCGGTAAGAGAAGTCACTTTTATTGGAACCAACTTAACGAGTTCTCTTTTTGACAATTGCGATCTTGATGGTGCTATTTTTAACGAAACACAACTAGCCGGAGTCAATTTCAAAACGGCGTATAATTACAAAATTGATCCCGAATTCAATCCGATGAAAAAAGCGCAATTTTCTACAGAGGGAATTGTTGGGCTTTTGGATAAATATGACATTAAAATTGTATAGTTTTTTTAAGCCACGAATTCACGAATTTTATCTAAAAATAATTCTTGAATTCGTGGCTTAAAAACTTATTTCTCAATTGTCCGCAATGCTTTTTTAATAATGTAGAGCGTTTCTTTTGTCGGACTTTCGGTTTTCCATTTTTCACTTAAATCCTTTACAAAATCGGGTCTTGTTTTACTGGTATCATTAAGCCAGTTCCCTACACTATCCTGCACATATTTAGAAGAATCAGACTTTAAGGCGTTTAAAATCTTTAAACCTAATTCCGGTTCTTTTTTCAATTGTTCAATATGTTCGCACCAAACTCCTCTCGGTCTTATTGATTCAGTTGCAAAACGTCTGATATTTTCATCTTCACTGGAAGTCCAACTTAATAATATTTCAAGGCTTTCCTCTAAATTCTTTATAATACTGGAGCGAATTGCCAGCCATGAAATTTCTCTGACACCAAAATGTTTATCGGCTGACAGAAACTGAATTTGCTGTAACATTTCTTCAATTGTCAACTCTTCTTTTTTTCCAATTGTATAAGCAGACCAACATCGAACCAAATCCGATTTATGTTTCGAGATTATCGAAAGTATCTCAGTATCCTTATTAAGAATTGATTCGGTCAGTATTCCTGTTCCTATTGCTTCATTTATAGTATTTACGGTTTGTTTTTTCAAATTTCTGATATCTGTTAAAATAGGTTCCAGATAGTCCATTCGGTCAGACTCTTTCAAAACATTTTCTAAAAGTTTAGTTTGATTCACAGCAAGCCATTCAACCAGATTGGCTGTTTCGATTTCACCTTTATTTAGCTGTTCTAAAACTGAAGTCGGAATATCTTTTGTCGATCGCGCTCCTTTACGTTTTATTTCGTTCATAGTTTTTAATTTGACACAATCAATCCTCTATTATCCTTAAAATTTTGATTATTTTTGTAAATATCGGAAAGCTTGATAACACTGGCAATACCGCATATTTTTATCCCATAGGGATATAAAAGTCAATTTTATGCAAACAAAGGAACGAAGTACTGAAAATAAAATTTGTCCATTAGAAATTGCTGTAAACACCATTAGCGGAAAATGGAAAATTCCTATTGTATGGCAGATTAATGAAGGTAAAAAAAGACCAAGCGAATTTTTAAAAGGCATTGCAAAAGTCGATCGACGGGTTTTAAACCAGCAATTAAGCGAAATGGTCGAAGATGGCATATTGATAAAACAATCTTTTAATGAACTTCCGCCACGAGTTGAATATTCTCTGACCGAAACAGGAAAACAATTAGTAGAAATTCTCTGGAAACTAAACGATTGGGGGAAAATATTGATTTCTGAAAATAAAGTTGAGCTATAATCCAAAATCTTTGCACCATGAAAACGGATGAATCTTATTTAGAAAGTGCCAAAAAGCAATTTTTGTATTATAAAAT
This sequence comes from Flavobacterium panacagri, assembly GCF_030378165.1. Classification (NCBI taxonomy): domain Bacteria; kingdom Pseudomonadati; phylum Bacteroidota; class Flavobacteriia; order Flavobacteriales; family Flavobacteriaceae; genus Flavobacterium; species Flavobacterium panacagri. The sequence continues at coordinate 3,041,098 of NZ_CP119766.1, read as the reverse complement.
GCTTGGTGAAAAAGCGATTGATCAGCTTGAGCCTTCACAGCTTTTTGTTTCGTTTAATGATGATACCAACAGCATTGCAACCATTATAAAACACATTTCTGGCAATATGCTATCGCGATGGACGAATTTCTTAACTTCTGACGGTGAAAAAGAATGGCGAAACCGCGATGCCGAATTTGAAAACGATTTACAATCTAAAGAAGAAGTTCTGGAAGTCTGGAACAAAGGTTGGAATTGTCTCGAAAATGCTTTAGAAAGTTTAAAACCCGAACAGCTTTCGGAAATTATTTATATTCGAAATGAAGGTCATACGGTAATTGAAGCCATCAATCGTCAATTGGCACATTATCCGTATCATCTTGGTCAGATTGTTTTTTATGCCAAACAATTAAAAAACAGCGAATGGAATAGTTTATCGATTCCGAAGAATAAATCCGGAAATTATAATGCTGAAAAGTTTGCCAAAGAAAAAGAAATCAAGAACTTTACCGATGAGGAATTAAAAAGATTGAAATAATCCCCAAACATGAAATCAAAAGATAACGAAACGCATCATTTTCTGCCTAGTGGCGAATGGGAAGGATTTTATTGTTACTCTAATTCACCTTCACAACATAAAATGTCTATTGAATTAAGTTTTGCGAATTCAATTATTACCGGTTCCGGAATTGATGATGTGGACTCATTTCGATGGAACGGTTCTTATAATTTGGAACAATTTAAACTGAAAATGGTCAAAACTTATCCAACACATATCATTAATTATGCTGGAGATATAGACGAAAACGGCATTTGGGGGCTTTGGGATAATCCTGAAGACTTGAGTTTTTTTGCTGATTTTTCGCCAAACATTTTTCAACAAGCTCTAGCAATGACAAAAGGAGGTTTTCATATTTGGCCAAAAGCTTCAAAAAGCGAATCTAAAGAGGAAATGAGAGAAGAAGTGAAAGAATCTAAAAAACTCAAAGAATTTTATATTCAAAAAGTCTAGATTATAATACAAGTGTTTCTTGTTATCCTAATGCCCTAGCCCCGATTGCAATGGAAATCCTTTTTATTTTTTCTTTAAAAATAAAAAGATTAAAATGGAAAGCGGGATTAGCTCCTAAAAAACAACTTAATTAAAATGAAAAAAATACTATTCTTATTTCCTGTTCTAACTTTAGTTTCATGCTATAATACAGAACACAACTGCAAAGATTTTAAAACCGGAAAATTCAAATTTGAAACAGAAGTAAACGGCGTTAAAAAAACGACTTTTTTTGAACGCAAAGAGGATATTGAAATCGAAACTTTTGAAGGGAAAACAGATACAGCAACCATTCGCTGGGTAAGTGATTGCGAATATGTGCTACAGAAAAAACATCCAAAAAACATGGCGGAAGAAAAAGCTATCAGCATGAAGATTTTAACGACTTCTAAAGATTCTTATACTTTTGAATTTGGCTTGGTTGGCTCTGAAGAAAAGCAACGCGGTACTGTTCATAGAGTCTATTAAATTATATAAGTTTTTTTTGCCACAAAGGCACAAAGACGCCAAGGATTTATTTCTTTGGGACTTTGTGCCTTTGTGGCAAATTATTATAATGTGTTTCTTTTACATTTCTATTTTAAATAGTACTTTAGGACTTTAATCTAGCCACATGAAAAATACCATTTCGCAGAGAGTTGCTGACTTTTTAAAAGGATATCCGCCGTTTAATTTTTTGCATCAGAAAGATTTAGAAAAGCTGTCTGAACAGATTTCAATTATATATAAAGAAAAAGATTCGGTAATTTTTGCTGAAAACGATAAAACACACGATTCGTTTTATGTGGTACATAAAGGTGCAGTTGCTTTGAAAAAAAGCACTAAAAATACCGTTCTGGATATGTGTGATGAAGGCGATATTTTTGGGCTTCGCCCGCTTTTAGCGCAGGAAAACTATATTATGGAAGCGGTAGCGCATGAAGAAAGTATTTTATACGCTATTCCGATTGCTGTTTTTAAACCTTACGCATTGGAAAACCGAAATGTTGGTAATTTCCTGATTGAAAGTTATGCTTCTAATACGCGAAATCCGTATTCTGATATTCATAAAGACAAATTATATGGTGATGATCTGTTGAATGAAAATCTGCATTCTAACAATCATTCCTTTGATTTAACGCCGATAAAATATTCTAAAAAAATCGTAACCTGCAGTCCTTCAACAACAGTTAAGGAAATTGCTAAGATTATGAGTAAAAAGAAAGTTGGAGCGATTTTGATTGTAGATGAAATGCTTCCGATTGGTATTTTGACCGATAAAGATCTTCGAAATAAAATTGTTACCGGCGATTTTCCGATTACGACGACTGCCGAAACGATAATGACAAAACCGGTAATTACATATCCTAAAAAAATGACGGTTACCGAAGCACAAATGGCGATGATGAAAAGTAATATCAGTCATTTATGTTTAACGAAAGACGGAACGGTAAATACCAAAGCAGTCGGAATTTTATCGAAGCATGACGTTATGGTGGCGCTTGGAAACAATCCTGCCGTTTTGATAAAAGCGTTAAAACGTACCAAAAAAATTAAGGAAATAAAGCCGATTCGCAACCAAATCATGCAGTTGCTTCAGGGTTATCTCGATCAAAATATTCCAATGACTTTGATTACTAAAATCATTACTGAACTGAATGAAGCCTGTACAACTCGCGTTATCGAAATTTGTATCGAAAAAATGAGCAGTCCGCCTCCTGTAAAATTTGCCTGGCTGGCACTTGGAAGTCAGGGACGTGGTGAACAAATGCTTCACACCGATCAGGATAATGCTATTGTATATGAAAATGTAAACGAAGTTTTTAGGGATGAAACCAGAATCTATTTCCTAAAATTTGCCGGACTTGTTAATAAAGGTCTTTTTGAAATTGGCTACGATTACTGCCCGGCCGATATGATGGCGTCGAGTCCAAAATGGTGTATGAGCCTTGACGACTGGAAAGCTCAGGTGCATCACTGGATCACCAATCCTGGTAAAAATGAAGTTTTACTGTCGTTCATTTTCTTTGATTACAGCAAAACGTATGGCGATTCTGAAATCGTAAACGAATTATCTGATTCTATTTTTGAAAACGTAAAAGCGAATCCGATTTTTTATATGCATTTGGTGAGTGGTGCTTTGCAAAGTCCTTCTCCTACTGGTTTCTTCAGACAATTTTTGGTGGAACAAGACGGGGCTAACAAAGACAACTTTGACATTAAACGAAGAGCTTTAATGCCTTTAACCGACGCCGCACGTCTTTTAATTTTATCTCATTCGGTAAAAGGAATAAGTAATACGGCAGAACGTTTTGAAAAATTGGCTGAACTGGAACCTAATAACAGAGAATTGTATTTATCGTGTTCGTATTCGTTTAAAGCCTTATTAAAATTCAGAACCAAACAAGGATTATTACATCATGATTCGGGTCAGTTTATCGAATTGGAATCTTTAACGAAAATGGAAAAGATTAAACTGAAACGTACTTTTAAAACCATTAAAGAGCTTCAGGAATTAATTTCAGTACGTTTTAATATCTCAAATCTGGTATAATAATGAGTTTATTCAATTTTTGGAAAAAAGAAGAACATAATTTCTTTGATGAAAGCGTCACAATCGAAGAAACTCGTTTTGTGGTTTTAGATACTGAAACTACTGGTTTTGATTACGATAACGACCGAATGTTATGCATTGGCGCACTAGTTCTTCAAAACGGAATTATTAATGTTCAGAATAGCTTTGAAGTCTATCTTGAACAAGAACATTATGACAAAACTACAGCACAAATTCATGGTATTTTAAAAGATCTGCTGGTAAAACGTCCCACAGAACTCGAAGCTTTACAACAGTTTTTAGAGTTTCTGGGAGATTCTATTATTATTGCACATCATACTATTTTTGATGTTACCATGATTAATAAAGCTTTGGAAAGAAACGGACTTCCTCAATTAACCAATAAAACTTTAGACACTGCTTATTTATATAAAAAGACTTTGATTCAGTCGCATTTATTTGAACGAAAAGATCATTACACTTTGGATGATTTAGCTGATAAATTTGATATTTCAAAAAAAGACAGACATACTGCTTTAGGCGATGCTTATATAACTGCAATTGCATTTCTTAAGATTGTAAAGAAGCTAAAAGAGAAGAAAGCAACCAATTTGAATCAGCTTTTTAAACCTCTTTAAGATTTTTTTAAGAGTCTTAAATTTACATTCACAATCTTAAATTTACGATTTCATAATACAAGACTTACAATTATTAGCATTAAGAAAAAATTAACATAACCTGTATTTTGTTTTAGAGAGATAGCTTTGTTCTATCAAAAAAAAAACAGAAACAATTATGAAAACTAACCTTCTTAAATCTATTGCTTTATTTGGAATAGCAAGCCTTTCCTTAGTAAGCTGCCAAAATGATGACAAAGATTCGAAAAACGATGTTAATGCCAACATCGATTTTACTTCACAATCTAAAATTCCTGCGTTTGTATACGCAATGCCTGGTTTTGAAAACCTAAAAATCAGCACTTTAATTGCAAGTACAGATGTTCTTCCACAATCTCCTACCTTTAAATACGGGCCACAGCCAGATGGTGCGGGATTAATGAGAGATCCAAACGGAGATGGTTACATTATGATTACCAATCACGAAATTATTCAGTCTGTTTCCAGAGTATATTTAGATAAAACATTCAAACCTGTAAAAGGCGATTACATCGTTGATGGTGTTGGAGGTTTAACACGTTTGTGTTCTGCAACTTTGGCAACTCCAGAAATTCACGGATTTGGCCCTATGTTTTTAACTGCAGGAGAAAGTGGTCAGGAAAGTATGGTTCACGGAATTAATCCGTTAGGATTAGCTTCAGATAAAGCCAGAAAAGACAGGGTTTTACCTGCTTTAGGAAAAGCTAGTATGGAAAACGCTGTTCCACTTCCAAAAGAAGCTTATCCAGGAAAAACAGTGATTTTAATTGGAGAAGATCAATCATATGCAACTTCTCACGTAAGTGCTGGTCAGTTGATCATGTATGTAAGTACAGTTGGAGATTTATCTAACGGAAAATTATACGCTTTAAAAAGAACTGACGGAAATCAGGTTGAAACGACTATTACATTAAACAATTCTTATCCAGTTGAATTTGTTGAAATTCCAAATGCTAAAAATCTAACAGGAGCTGTAATCAATACAACCGTTAATGACTTAAAAGCGATTCGTTTTTCAAGAGTTGAAGATGTAGATTACAGAAAAGGAAGTGCAAACAATAATAGAGAAATTTACTTTACAGCTACAGGTCAGGCAACAAACAATGCTCCAGTTGACGGATATACGATGTGGGGAAGAGTTTATAAACTAAAATTGGATGCTTCAGATCCATTGAAAGGAACTCTAGAATTAGCTGTTGAAGGCGACAGTACTCCAGGAACTGGAATTATCAATCCGGATAACTTATGTGTAACTGAAAACTTCGTTTACATTCAGGAAGATGGCGACAGTTATTATGCCGATGCTAAACACGATTCTTATATCTGGCAATATAATATCGCTACAAAACAGAACAAAGCGTGGTTAAATATGAACCACAAAAGAACAGATGTAGCTTGGAATACGCTTTACAACCAATCTGGAGAAATGAAATTTGGAAGCTGGGAATATGGTGCTATGGAAGATATTTCAGATATCATTGGTGTTCCTGATACGTTCACGGTAAATATCCATCCTCACACTTGGCAGAATAAAGACTTTGAAAATGCTGACGGTTCGGGAACTCAAAGCAATAGAGAGGGCGGACAAACTGTAATTATTAGAAACGTACAACGATAATAATTTCATTCAAATCATTAAAACAACCCTTATTTTTCGATAAGGGTTGTTGCTATTATAATACTATTATGAAATTAAAGCACTTTACTTTTTTATTCTTTGCACTTTGTCTGTTCTTTTCCTGCAAAGAAAATGAAGCTTCGAAACCAACCATTAAACAAGAACTTCTTGTTGATTTAAGTAAACTGAATAATGAAATTGTTCAGTTTCATAAACTTGTATCCAACAATTCACCGCAGAAAGAAATTATAGCTCAATTTAAAAAATCACGTCTGGCTTATAAGAAAGTCGAATGGGCAATTGAATATTTTATTCCTGAAACTGCCAGATTTATGAACGGCCCTGCTTTGGACGAAATGGAACTGGAAGAAAACAGATCTTTTGAGCCTCATGGTTTTCAGGTAATGGAAGAAATGATTTATCCGGAATATGACAGCAAAAACAAAGAAGATTTAATACGCGAATTGAATATTTTTAAAGCAAATATTAAACAGCTTGAAAGTACTTTTGAAGTCATTACTATTAGTGACGATTATGTTTTGGATGCCATTCAGCAGAATGTTTTCAGAGTTATTGCTTTGGGAATAACCGGTTTTGATAGTCCAATTTTACAGTCTTCAATTCCGGAAGCAGGAGAAAGCTTAATTTCTATTCCAGAAACACTTGAAAAAATTAATGCTAATAATAAATCATTATCTGCTTTAAAAGAAATCACTAAAAAAGCACAAAAGTATTGTACTGATAATACTAATTTCAATGCTTTTAATCGTGCTGTTTTTATTAGCGAATACCTCAATCCGATTTCTAAAAATTTAAAAGCTTTTCAGAAAGAAGAAAATATCAAAAATGTAAAGAAAAACAGTCCGCTAAAACCCACAATTGAAACTTTATTTGACAAAGATGCTTTTGATGTAAATGCTTTTGTACTTTCTGAAGAATATAATTATACCAAAGAAAAAGCGGTTTTAGGAGAAAAATTATTTTATGATAAAGGTCTTTCCAAAAACAATGACCGAAGCTGTGCAACCTGCCATAATCCTGAAAAGGCTTTTACAGACGGCTTAAAAACCAACGTATCCTTGACTGGAATGAATTTACCACGAAATACTCCTACTCTAACCTATGCCTCTCTACAGAATGCCCAATTTTGGGATATGCGCCAATTGGATTTAGAAAAACAGAGTGTTGATGTGATTCAGAATAAAGATGAAATGCACGGCTCAATGGAAAACATTCATGCCAAAATTCAGCAAGACAAAGAATATGTTGCGCTCTTTAAAAAAGCCTATCCAAAAAACGCAAAAACAGAAGCCTGGCAGATTCAAAATGCCATTGCCAGTTATGTCCGTTCTTTAAATGCTTTCGATTCGAGATTTGATGAATACATACGTGGAAACAAAAATGCCTTAAACAACGAAGAAATTGAGGGAATGAATTTGTTTATGGGAAAGGCAAAATGTGCTACTTGCCATTTTACACCTTTATTTAATGGAACAGTTCCGCCAAGTTATTCCAAAACCGAACACGAAGTTATTGGAACTCCAAGTGAAGCTTCTGGAAAGAAATTAAGCCCAGACAAAGGACGTTATATATACAATCAAATGCCACAATTAGTTGGCGCTTTTAAAACGCCAACGGTTAGAAATTCGGCTGTTACAGCTCCGTATATGCATAATGGAGTTTTTAAAACGCTGGAAGAAGTCGTTTCTTTCTACAATAAAGGAGGCGGAATTGGTTTGGGTTACGAAGTAGAAAATCAAACACTGCCTTTCGATAAACTGAATTTGACTGTCAAAGAAGAAAAAGCGCTTGTTGCTTTTATGAAAACACTTACGGATAAAAAATACCAGTAAAACCAAAATAAAACCTCAATTCAACAAAAACGCCGAAAAATATATTTTTCGGCGTTTTCTATTTCTAATCTATAAACATGCGGTATGGATAGACATTTGAGGATTTACTTTTAAGGTTTTTCAAAAAGCTATCACACAAATACTCCCACTCCGAATTGGATAAATGTTGTTTTTCTTCAGGATTTGTCTTGATATAAATATCAACTGTTCGGCTAAAACCAGCTTTTACAGAAATCTCTTTCCGAGTACCTTTTTCAATTCGAATATCATCTATTGAACCTTTAAAATGATTAAATCCAAAAGCTTTAATATCGGCAAAAGTTACAATTCTGCCACGGGTTAATAAGGCATTTCTATAAGCGAGGATTCTGTCTTTATTGGTCTGTTTATTTACACCTCCAACTGTGTTGGTCATTAGGGTCACGTCTTTACTTATAAAAAAGGTGTCTTTGCATTCTAACATTGTACCTGCTTTGATATCATTTCCTTCTTCGGCACAGGTTGACCAATAGTTTATAGCAAAATTCTTTCCTTCAGATCCATCATTTTTAGGTTTAATCATTAAATAAGGATCATTAGTTTTAGAAAAATCTTTTTCCTTGGCTTGTTGCTGAACAGAGGCAAGCAATTGGTTGATTTCGACCAAAGAACTATTTATAAAATCTTTACCAATACCAGCAAAAGAGGAACTCTCATCCTTTAGAAGATCTAGAACATTTTGCAATAATTCGGAAGCGCTTCTTGAATCGAATCGCGATACTCCACCCGTTCTTAAAACTGCACAGCCCTCTTCTAAAATACCTTCATTAAACTCTTTTATTTCGTAGTGATCCTCAGATGAATCAATAACAGAATCTAAATCTAAATAGATATTATTACCCGTTTCGAGTGCTACATAAGACAAGAAACCGTCAAGAGATTTCCTGATTGTATGCTTTCTTTTATTGATTACTGGAAAGCAATTTACTACAAATGAAATATTATCTATAATTTGAGGTACCAGCGATTCAGGAAAAACCAACTTTACCCAAATAATATGCTTTCCATTTTCTTTCGTAACTTCTTCAAAACAAGAATATTCCCGACCATAATCTTTAATAGGTTTATATTTTAATTCTCCTTTTAACGTATAAAAGTGATCCGAATAAAACTCATTTACTTCCTGCATTATACCGCTAAGGTTGGTATAATTGCGATTGATAATATTTTCGATATCCAAGTGCTCAAAAGGAACATTGTATCCTTCTTCAACCTGTATCTCAAGATTATCATAAAAGCACCTCATCTGTTTTAAATAGTAATAAAAAACTTCTTTTTGATGAATGTTCTTAACATCTGCGTAAACTTTGGGTAACGTTACCTTATAAACATCACTGTACAGAGACTGCAAAAAATAAGAACAATCAATTCCGTTTTTAGAAAAACTTTTCTCTTTATAAGGAGTGTTAATCCAGGAATCGAAATAAGAATAAAGCTTATAATTTGTGATCTTATTGGGCATAACAGCCAGTACAATTGAATATTTTTCCTTCAGATACAAAACTTCATCACTTAGATTCTCAGAATTATCATTTACTATGGTTTTATTCTTTAAACCTTTTTCTTCCATCTCTGATTCCTTTTTCAGTAACTCTAATGAGTAATTGTACTTAAAAGGAATTTGTGAAATGTACTTTTTCCCTGTACATCCTAAGCATATCGCAACAAGCAACAGAACAAATAACTGCTTCATTTTTTAGTATTAATGTTTAGAAAATTGAATGTCCGAATTAGATTCTTTATAACTGGAAAATGAGATAGAAGTGGTATTTCTCATTTTGCGACCAGTGCCACTAAATAGGTATATATTTACAAATATAAAATATTATTTTATTTTTTTATAAGATTTTACATATAATATTAAAATAAATAACCCTATTTTTGTCTTTGTCATATATACCTGCCAAAATGAAGATTAAAAAAATAGACAACAGAATTGTACTTTTTTTTAGTATTATTCTACTTATAGCAATTGTATCTTTTCTAATACAATTTTTTAAACATGTCGATTGTGATGATGTTAAGTACTATATATTATCTGATCATTCGCAAAGTGAAGAACCTATCGAATTTTATGACCGAACTCATAATGCAAAATCGTGGAAATGGGATTTTGGAGACGGATCAACTGCAGATATTCGGAGACATACTTTTCATACCTATAAAAATCCAGGAAAATATATTGTAACACTTACCATAAATGGCGAATGCACTCATACACGGGAACTGGTTTTAACAGATAAATATCTTCTCGACAAATTAGGAACTCCGCAAATCATTGCTTCTAAAACGATTACGGTAGGACAGTCTACGTATTTTAGTTCAATTTCTCCAGAAGCTAAAACCTGGGAATGGGGATTTGGCGAAGGAAGGGGTATTATAGAAACCTCTTCAAATCCTGTTTATACTTTTTCAACTCCAGGAGAAAAAACTATAACTCTTGTTATTAATGGTGATTTTAGTCGTGTGGCTAAAAAAGTGATTTATGTACATCCAAGAGTAATTAAAAAAACAAATCCATTGGATGTGACTTCGTATGTTTATGAAAAAAATGCAGAATCTTTCTCTTTGCCCAGAGGTTCTGTTAAAAAAGATCCGCTCGAAGATATGTTGCAATATGTTCCTGTGGCGCCAAGAGCCAAAACACAAAAGGATACTATTGAAAATATCAAAAAAGCTCCCAAAATATCTGAAGATCAATTCGAAATTTTATTAAACAAAGTCGCCGAAGGCAGTAAAGTAAAAGATGATTTTACTGACTTTTTATGTGATGACCTTGAAGTTCCCGTCGTTAAAAATGATAGAGACCTATTGACATTTGCACAGCTTTGTTCCGGTATTAAAGGGAAAAAAATAAAAATAGAATCTATTCGCCTTAATAAAGACAAGATTACTAATTGTGTAAAAGGACTGTCTATTAATTACAAGGTGAAAAAATATATGATCTGGGTTAAAGATTAATTACTATGGAACAAGAAAATATCTTCAGTACAGAATTACTGACTGCTTTTGAAATTGCTAAAAAAATTGCTAAGAATAACTCCAATAAATTCTATTCTGCACCACATCTCTTAAAAGCAATTTTAAATAGAGACTTATCGCTTTTAAAACGTCTTGAACAAATGGGTAAAGATGTTTATTATCTGGATGAATGGGCAGAGGTACGAATGGAAGAAGAACCAAAAACGACTAATGTTCTCGATGCTGAACCTAGTGATTTGATTGATGATATTATAAAAGAAGCCGAATCTCTAAGGATTGCACTAAATGAAGATGAAATAAGTCTGTATGCTATTATTATTGCTTTAAGTTCTCCCGGCGTGGGTTTTAGTTTTGATCAGATGAAGTCTTATCCAATTTCCAGAAATGAGCTTTTGGAAGAAAAAGAAATAATTCCACAAAATGAAATTATTTCTAAGCAAGAAATAAAAAAAGGCTTTTTGAGTAAATATTGCATTCATAGAAATATCGAAAAGAAGAAACGAATTCTAGCAATTGCACGCGAAACGGAGTTAAATATGATCAAAGAAATTCTATGTCGTTTTTCCAAACCAAATGTCTTGTTAATTGGCGATCACGGTATTGGAAAAACAATTCTGATTAATACTTTAATCCAAAATATAATAGATAATCAAGTTCCAGAAGTCCTAAATAAAACGCAGCTTTTTGAACTTGATTTACCTTCGCTTATTGCTGGAGCATCATACAAAGGCGAAATTGAAGATCGCTTAAAGAACTGTATTCAGGAATTACAGCAATTTCCAAAAAACATTCTTATTATTGAAGAAATTCATACTTTATTGGACAAAAACGATGGTAATTCTGGTGTGTCTAATATTCTAAAGGGTGAAATGTCAAAAGGATTAAATATTATTGCCACGACAACAATTGATGAATTTTCGAAAAGAATCGAAAAAGAACAAGGACTTTCAGGAATGTTTGAAATTGTAAAACTGGAAGAATCTAATGATGAAAATTTATTCCGAATGATTCGTGAAGCTATAAAGATCTATCAGGAACATCATAAAATACAAATTGACGACGAAACTATTTCAGAATCTATTAGATTATCAAGACGCTATTTAAAAGAGAAAAGCCTTCCCGAATCGGCTATAAACCTTATTGATCATACGATGTCTGTTCTAAAAACGTCGGGAGAAACTTTTTTAAAGGAAAAAAAATCAATTCTTGATAGACTTAATGTTTTAAAAAATAACGATTCAGAACTATCAGAAGAGCAGTTAATGAAAGAATGCAACTGGTTTCTAGCTGACTTAATAAATAAAACTACATTTTTAATAACAACTGATGAAAAGGATGGTACTAAGAAATTTGAAACTTCAGAGTCTATTATAAAACATATTGAAAACATAATAAGTAATCTCGAAGTAAAAGCATTAGACAAACGTTCTCATATTGAACCGATAGATTTATCACTTATAATATCTAAGAAAACGGGGATTCCTACTGGTAAACTAAAGAATGAGGAGATTGGAAAACTAAATAGAATTGAAGAGACTTTAAGTTTAAGAGTCATTGGACAAGATCATTGCATTGCAACTGTTTCAGGTTCTATTTTAGAATCAAGATCAGGGTTAAGCAAAGCAGGACAGCCGATTGCGTCTTTTTTTTTCCTTGGCCCAACAGGCACAGGTAAAACAGAATTAGCCAAAAGTTTAGCCGAATTTCTTTTTCAGGATGAAAATGCTATTATCCGTTTTGACATGTCTGAATTTAAGGAAGAACATTCTGTAGCTTTATTGCTTGGATCTCCTCCGGGATATGTGGGATACGAGGCGGGAGGAGTATTAATAAACAAGATTAGACAAAAACCTTACTCGATTGTCTTATTCGATGAAATTGAAAAAGCACACCCTTCTGTTTTTGATATATTTCTTCAAATCATGGATGAAGGCAAACTACATGATCGCTTAGGAAAAGAAGGAGATTTTTCGAATGCTATTATTCTTTTTACTTCAAACATTGGCGCAGATCATATTGTTCAAACTTTCAATAACAGCGAAATTCCAACTTCAAATTCTCTAATGGAAATTATGGGGAATTATTTTAGACCTGAATTTTTAGGACGTCTAACCGAAATTGTTCCTTTTGCTCCTATCAATAGAGAGAATGCCTTAAAAATCTTCGAAATACATCTTAAAAAAGAGTTTACAGATTTATTGAAAAACATCAATATTTCAGTCAATATACCGATGGAAGCTAAACTTTATCTTGTCGAAAATGGGTTTAATGCCCAGTATGGAGCAAGACCAATAAAAAGCATTATAAGAAGCCATCTGAGAAGACCTCTTGCCAAAAAAATAATTTCTGGTGAAGTACAAAACGGAGATACCATTTCTGTTCTTATTGAAAATAATGAAGTAAAATGGATTAAAGGAGAAATTACAATTATTGAAAATTAATATTAACGATTTCAAAAACAACAAAAAAACGCTAAGAAATAATTCTTAGCGTTTTCTATTTTTATTCTAAAACCAAACCTATTTGGCCATCATCATCTAATTCTGTTTCTACAGGATCATCTTCTGATATTTCTGGTCTTTCTGGGACTTCTTCTACTGGTTCTTCATAAGGAAGCGGATCTAATAAGTTTACTTGTTTTAGCTTATCTGTTGTTAATTGATTTCCAAGTGCTTTAAAACCTTTTACAGCTATAAAGTCTTCTACGTCAATATGTAAATCATCTTTTTGGACGCCTTTTACTTTAGCAAAAACCAATTGCGCAACTGGACGATAATCTGTTGAAACAATCTCCAACTGCGAATTTGGATGATCTGTAATAAAACTTTCTTCTTTTCCTTCATTTTCTACAAGGAAACGTTTCAGAAAATAACGCTCTTTTTCTCCATCGTAGTAAATCGCAGAAATTGGTTTTTTAGGTTTCCATTTTTCCAGTACAATCATATCTTCTTCAAAGTGAGTTGATAACTCTGGAATAATAACCTTTAATTTTCCTGACTGACTAATAATTAAGATTTTGTCTGTTGGTTTAAATTCGCCCAATAATTCTCCTCTTGCATCAACATTTAAACGTTTTACAGTATCATCAAACCAAACTTTTCTTGGCAATAACGTTGAAATACCTTTCTCCTTTAATTCAATTTTCTTGATTGGATATTTGGTAACTAAGTTTCCTTTAGAACCACGACCTTTAATAGCCAGTTTAGCAAAATCAATATCAAATTTCAATTTCTTGATCGTTCCAACCTGACGCAGTAAAATAGTTACAACCTCAGCTTCTCCGTTTGGATTATGCGAGAAATAAACCACTTGCGAACCATTTGTTCCGTTCGTCAAATCATAAGCTTTATCACGTGTTACACCAGTAACATTGAAACGTTTGATGTATGAAGGCCCTGATTTTCCATCACGATACATCATATTGTAAATGGTACGTTTATCGTTTTTATCAAAAACGGCGGCGTGTATAATATCTTTTCCAATAAATGTTTTGGCATCTACTTTTGTAATCATTAATGTTCCGTCTCGTAAAAACACGATAACATCATCAATATCAGAACAATCGCCTACATATTCATCTTTCTTTAAACTCGTTCCAACGAAACCTTCTTCACGGTTTACGTATAGTTTTGTGTTTCTTAAAACTACTTTTGTAGCCTCAACGTTATCAAAAACACGAAGTTCTGTCTGACGTTCGCGTCCTTTTCCGTATTTCTCTTTTAATTTGGTAAAATAAGCAATTGCAAAATCTGTTAAATGTTCTAGATTATGCTCTACTTCTTTCATTTCTTCTTCTAACCTTGAAATCAATTCATCAGCTTTATCAGAGTCGAAACGTGTAATACGAATCATTGGGATTTGAGTCAAACGCTGTAAATCGTCGTCATTTATTTCTCTAACGAATGATTTTTTGAAAGGCTCAAAACGATCGTATAAATATTTGTAAAGTGATTCTCTATCACCGTACAATTTGAAATCAATATACATTTCTTCACGAATGAAGATTTTTTCTAAAGTAGAGAAATGCCATTTATTTTTTAATTCTTCTAATTGAATTTCTAATTCCTGACGAAGCAAATCAACCGTTCTGTGTGTTGAAATTTTCAACATTTCAGAAACCCCTATAAATAGCGGTTTATTGTCTTCAATAACACAACCTAAAGGCGCTACAGAAGTTTCACAGGCTGTAAAAGCAAACAAAGCGTCAATAGTTTTGTCTGGCGAAACGCCTGGGAAAAGATGAATTAAAATCTCAACATCGGCAGCAGTATTGTCCTCAATTTTTTTGATTTTGATTTTACCTTTTTCATTGGCTTTCAAAATACTATCAATTAAACTCGATGTATTGGTTGAAAACGGAATCTGTGTAATCACCAATGTATTTTTGTCTAACTGCGAAATCTTAGCACGCACACGCACACGTCCGCCACGCATTCCATCATGATAATTCGAAACGTCGGCAATACCGGCAGTCATAAAGTCTGGGTAAAGCGTAAACGGTTTTCCTTTTAAAATCTTGATCGAAGCATCAATTAACTCATTAAAGTTATGAGGAAGTACTTTTGTAGAAAGTCCAACCGCAATACCTTCTGCTCCCTGTGCCAAAAGCAATGGGAATTTTACAGGAAGATTGTTTGGTTCTGCACGACGTCCATCATACGAAACACCCCAATCAGTAATTTTTGGAGAATATAAAACCTCCAAAGCAAATTTGGATAAACGTGCCTCAATATAACGCGAAGCAGCTGCTCCATCGCCTGTTAAGATATTACCCCAGTTTCCTTGGCAATCAATCAATAAATCTTTTTGACCAATTTGAACCATGGCGTCACCAATACTAGCATCTCCATGTGGATGATACTGCATAGTGTGACCAACAACATTGGCAACTTTGTTATAACGACCGTCATCCAACTCTTTCAAAGAGTGCATAATACGACGCTGAACCGGTTTGAATCCGTCCTCGATTGCAGGAACTGCACGTTCCAGAATTACATACGAAGCATAATCCAAGAACCAGTCTTTGTACATTCCAGTTACTTTGGTAATAACGTCCTCGCCTTCTTCTTCCTGGTTTTCGTAAAAATGCTGTCCCTCAAAATGTTTGGCATCTACGTCGATAATCTCATCGTCATCTCCATTCTGATTGTCATCCATCAGGTTTTCATCTTGATTATTCTCGTCGTCGTTTGGAATGATGTTATCGTCTTCTTCGTCTTTCATATATATTCTTCAGTATAAATACTAAAATTTAATTCTTTAAAATTCCCCAGTCAGTGACTAGGTTTTTCATCAATTAAAAATCGCAGACACTGACTGCGTTTTTTTTACTTAAAATTTCCACAACAGTGTCACAGATTTTTTTAAGCCTCCTCCAGCTCATCAATCTCCACCTTCAAATTCTTGATAATAAAGTCTTGTCTGTCTGGCGTGTTTTTCCCCATATAGAAAGATAGTAACTGTTCAATCGAAGTATGCTTATCCATCATAACTGGATCAAGACGAATTGTATCTCCGATAAAGTTTTTAAACTCATCTGGCGAAATCTCTCCCAAACCTTTAAATCGGGTGATTTCTGGTTTTGGTTTTAGCTTTTCGATTGCGTCTTTTCTTTCTTCTTCAGAATAACAATAAATTGTTTCTTTTTTGTTTCGAACCCTGAAAAGTGGTGTCTGTAAAATATATAAATGTCCTTCTTTAATTAACTCAGGGAAAAACTGTAAAAAGAAAGTAATTAAAAGTAAACGAATGTGCATTCCATCGACATCGGCATCGGTTGCGATTACTATATTGTTGTAGCGTAATTTTTCTAAACCATCTTCAATATCAAGTGCAGCCTGTAATAAGTTGAATTCCTCGTTTTCATACACAATCTTTTTAGTCATTCCGTATGAATTCAAAGGTTTACCACGCAAACTGAAAACTGCTTGTGTATTCACATCACGCGACTTTGTAATCGATCCGGAAGCCGAATCTCCCTCGGTAATAAAAAGCGTGCTTTCTAAGTTTCTTGGGTTTTTGGTATCAGGAAGATGCGCTCTGCAGTCTCTTAATTTTTTATTGTGAAGATTCGCTTTTTTAGCACGATCTGTTGCCAGTTTTCTAATTCCTGATAATTCTTTTCGCTCACGTTCTGCCTGAAGAATTTTACGCAATAAAGCATCCGCAGTTGTTGGATTTTTATGAAGATAATTATCCAGTTTTGTTTTGATAAAATCATTTACGAACGTACGAACAGAAACTGCTGGTGTTCCATCATCAGAACCCATATCGGTAGAACCTAATTTGGTTTTGGTCTGAGACTCAAAAACCGGCTCCATCACTTTAATACTAATCGCACTCACAATCGATTTACGAACGTCTGATGCTTCGAAATTCTTATTGTAAAACTCACGAATCGTTTTTACAACCGCTTCACGATACGCCGCTAAGTGTGTTCCTCCTTGTGTGGTGTTCTGACCGTTTACAAAAGAGTGATATTCTTCGCTGTACTGCGTTTTACTGTGTGTTAACGCAACCTCAATATCATGATCTTTTAAATGGATAATCGGATATTCTAAATCTTCTTCACTGATTGTTTCTTCTAATAAATCACGAAGTCCGTTTTCTGAATAGTACTTTTCGCCATTGAAAATAATAGTCAAACCATTGTTTAAGTAACAATAGTTTTTGACCATTTTGATTACATACTCTAAACGGAATTTATAATTTTTAAAGATTGTTTCGTCTGGCGTAAAAACTACTTTTGTTCCTTTACGTTTGGTTGTATCAATTACATCTTCTTCTAAAACTAAATTTCCAGCAGAGAACTCCGCTCCTTTTTGTTTGTCATCACGAACCGATTCTACACGAAAATAATTCGAAAGCGCATTTACTGCTTTTGTTCCGACACCGTTTAGACCAACTGATTTTTGGAAAGCTTTAGAATCGTATTTTCCTCCGGTATTCATTTTCGAAACTACGTCGACTACTTTTCCTAAAGGAATTCCGCGCCCATAATCACGAACAGAAACTGTTTTATCTTTTATAGATACTTCTATAGTTTTTCCGGCTCCCATAACGAACTCGTCGATACAGTTATCCAAAACCTCTTTTAAAAGAATGTAAATACCATCATCCGGTGATGATCCGTCCCCTAATTTCCCGATGTACATACCCGGACGCATACGAATATGTTCCTTCCAATCGAGTGAACGAATATTATCTTCGTTGTATTGATTTTGCTCTAGCATAAATGAATTTAGGATTTTTTGCTAATGTACCATTTCTCAGCAAAAAATGAAAGCGTATTTCTTTTTTGTTATGAATAATAACAGTTTAAAATCTATTTAAATTGATTTTAAAATAAATAAGGCGCCAAAATTATGGAAAAACTGCTTTTTCAGCAAAAAAATACTATTTGATTCCCAGCACTTCTTTCGCCAAAGCAATCATTTCGGGCGTTCCCGTGTTTTTGTTTTTTTCATCAGAAAGTTTTACCACTCCCTGCCAATGTATATTATCCGGTTTTGTATCCGTTAATTTGATTACCATGTTCATAGCTGGAAGACCGACATCATTAGTAAAATTTGTTCCTATTCCAAAAGACATTTTTATTTTGTCCTGACAAAAATCGGCAATCTTTTTTACTTTATCATAATTGAGAGAATCCGAAAAAACAATGACTTTTGATTTTGGATCTATTCCCATTTTGGTATAATGCGAAATCACTTTTTGAGCAAATTCAATTGGATCGCCGCTATCGTGTCGAACACCGTCAAAAAGTTTTGAATATTTTTTATCAAACTGATTGAAAAATATTTCTGTAGTATAAGTATCTGTTAAAGCGATTCCAAGATCACCGCCGTAAACTTTTGTCCAATTTTCTAGACTTATAAAATTCGCCACCTGAAAACCATATTGTGCTGCATGAAACATAAACCATTCGTGTGCATGCGTACCTAAAGGTCTTCGGTTATTGACCATTGCAAAATGCACATTACTTGTACCAATAAAACTATGCCCTCCGTTTGTTCGCAGTGTTTCATTTATTAAATCATGTACTTCGTAAGAATGACGGCGTCTTGTGCCAAACTCTAAAATAGAAACCCCAAGTTTGTTGTAGTTATCAATTTTCTCTTTAGTAAGATTTTTTATTGCTTCATCATTCAGGCGAATTAAATGATTTGATTTATAAAAAAGCTCCGAGATCAAAGCCATCAAAGGGACTTCCCATAAAATGGTTCTGTACCAAAATCCTTCGACAGTAACTTTTATTTCTGAACCTTCCTGACTAATCTGAACTTCTGATGGATCAAAACTGTAACCTTGCAGAAAGTCTAAATAAGTAGGATCCAAATAAGGACAATAGTGTGCTAAATAATGCTTTTCTTCTTTTGTTAAACGAAGATCAGCCAAAGCATCAACAGAATTTCGAAGTAATGCTGCAAATCCCTCAGGAAAAATATGTTTGCCTCGGTTTATAAATCCGTATCGAACTTTTGCTTTTGGAAAAAGTTTAATTACAGCATGCTGCATCGTAAATTTATAGAAATCATTATCTAAGATTGATTTCAGAAAAGTTGTCTCCATAACGCTCAAATTCGGATCATTCTTGCTAAGGTACGGCAATTTTAACAAAAGAAGAAAAATCTAAATTCTAATCTTTTATTTCGAAACTATTTTAAAAGAAACAACACTATTACCATCTACAAAAACAGTAATATATTCACCAACATTATTATCAACTGTAATTTGAAATTCCAAACCGCCTCGTTTCTCTTTCGGATTTTGCACTTTCACAGCCTGATTCTTTTTATTCACGTAAAAAACCTGATTTGATTTCGAAAGATTTTTGATTTCAAATGTAATTTTATCTCCATTTCTGGCTTCAATTATACCCGAATCTGGTGATTTGATTTTGTAATCATTCTCAATTGTAGTATTATAAATTAAAGGCCCATTTAAAAAATCTTCTTTACTTAACCTCTTTCCTAAATAAGTACCTGAATCTGGAAAATGTTTTGCAAAAAAGTAATCTGGATCGGTATCAAAATAAATCGGGTTGAAATCGTTTACCATTCTGCCTTTACTGCTGTCATAATAACCTTGTCCCCAAGTTACATCAATCAATCTCCATTTTTTATCAATCAAAACCATATTCCAGGCATGATTGGATGATGTATTTTTACGACCAATATCTCTCGGTGAAATTTTAGAATCACCGCGGATTATTTCGCATTTAATATCCATCAAGGAAGCCAAATGCTGATACAAAGCCGTAAATCCTTCACAAACTGCTTTTTTAGATTTAAAAGCTTTTTGAATTAAATTATCGTTGAGCTGTTTGATTTTTTGTTGTTTTTCAGCTTCTGAAGAATAGCTGAAACCCTGAACTTTCGGAGGATTTAAATACATATTATAATCGTATTTTATATTGAAAGCAATCCAGCTGTAAATAGCACGTGCGCGTTCAGCATCCGAATCAAAATCTTTTTCGATTCTTTCTGCTAATTTTTCGGTGCTGTCAAAGCTTTTAGGGTATTTAGCAACTATTTTATCGACTTCACTAATCTTTTGAGAAAAAGTAAAATTGATAAAAAAGATATTTAGTAAAAATAAAATTAGGGCAATCTTTTTTTGTGGCATTTAGAAATTTGATTTGATAATATCTTTCAGTTCTTGATCTAACTCAATGTTAGAAATTTTATTCTGTTGTAAATCAAAATTCGAGCCAAATGCTGGCAATGAAAAACTTCCTTTAATTTCTGCACCATAACGAGGAAAAAGATTTTGTGCAATTCCTAAAACAGATGCACCGCCTCTTCCTCCTGGCGAAGTAGCCAATAACAACATTGGTTTGTGCTGAAAAACATCTTTTTCAATTCGGGAACTCCAGTCGAAAACATTTTTGAAAGCAACAGAATAATTTCCGTTATTTTCTGCCATAGAAACCACTAAAACATCAGCTTCTTTAAGTTTACTCAAAAAAGCTTTCGCCACTTCATGCTGTCCGATTTCTTTCTCCAAATCAACACTGAATACTGGCATCGCAAAATCGTTAAGATCTAAAACCTCAACAGCTGCATTTTCAAATAAACTTGATGCATAAGTCGCGAAACGTTTGTTGATAGATTGCGTACTATTACTTCCTCCAAATGCTATAATTTTCATGGCTTCTCTTTTTGTAGTGTTTGTTCTATTGGTTCTTTTTTGGGTTCGTCAATTTCGTAAATCTCTTTTGCTATTTCTACTGAATATTCATTCGGATAAATTTTACCTCCGTACGATTTAGCATAGACCTTCGTAAATTCAGCTCCAAAATACAGAATTATTGCCGAATAATAAACCCAAACCAGAATTATTATCACAGAACCAGCCGCACCGTAAACTGAAGCTACTGTTGAACTGCCTAAATAAAAGCCAATGGCAAATTTACCAATCATAAAAAGTACTGCAGTAACTCCTGATCCTATAAAAGCATCTTTCCATCTTATTTTCCCGTCTGGCAATGTTCTAAAAATAATAGCAAAAAGAGTACTGATACTTGCCAGTACAATAATCATATTAACTACATAAAATAAATAAACCGTACTCTCAGGGAAATAGACTTTTAATCGCGTACTAAGCAAGTCTAAAGTTGTACTTATAAAAAGGCTGACCAACATTAAAAAACCAACAGAAGCAATCATAGAAAATGACATCAAACGGTTTTGAATAAATTTCTTAATTCCTTTATCCGGTTTTGCACGGAGTCCCCAAATAAAATTAATAGAACTTTGTATCTCGGCAAAAACTCCCGACGCTCCGATTAACAACATTACAACTCCAAATACAGTTGCAAAAACATTATCTCCGGATAATTGCACATTTTTGATAGCTTCCTGAATTTGTGTCGCCGCGCCATTACCTACCAAACCGTTTATTTGTCCGTACAATTCGCCAGTTACCGCTTCTTCTCCAAAAAAGACACCACAGATTGTGATAACAATAATTAACAAAGGCGGTAATGCAAATATGGTATAGTACGCTAGTGCAGCACTAAGTTTAATTGCATTATCATCATTAAATTCTAAAAAGGTATTCTTTAAAAGAAACCATGTTTTGGAGAATATATTTTTGATTTTCATTTGCTGATTTTTTGATATTCACTCAAATTTACGCAATAATGAAAATTCGTTAATTCTTGATTTTTATTGGAATTTTATATTTTTCCCATATATCCGAGGTCTACCGATGAGATATTCCTAACAGAATATTTTTTCTTATTCCTGGCGGAATATTATTTATTTCAGGACTTTTGTAAAGTCCCGATCGTAACCTAGCTTTTTAATTTTTAATATTTTTTTGAACTCACTTCTACTTGGCTTGATTAAATATGAAATCGAATCGAGCATTTTCCCTTTTATCTTAGTGACAGAATCAAGTTTTTTCAAATCCTGTCCTTCATAAAATCTTTTAAATTTTATGGTATTATTTTGAAGTGACAAAATTTGAATATCCCAAAATATAGAATCTTTTCTACTCAGAATTAATTGACCATCCATTCGTTTTGCTTTTTGATAAAGTGAAAACCTAAACAAAGTACCTATGTGCTTTTGTATTAATTCTATTGAATCGCCTTTTGAAAGCATATCATATTTTTCTTTTGTATCTTTTGATATTAATTTGCCATCAACAATATCATATTCTGTCTTTAACGAATCCAATGCAAGTCTATGAAGTTTAAATTTGCGGAAGTATTCTTCCAAAATTCTATCTTCTTCAATTCTAATAAAAGTTGAATCATTATTTGCATATAGTCCTTTAAATCTATTTGGAAAACGATCTAATTCGGAATCTTTTTCAGGCTGTGGATTTTCAAAATAAAAAGACATACAATTTACACAAGCTAGAGCATCTGCTTTTTTGCAGGAAATAATTACTATCGTTATGATTATAATCAAAAATGTTCTTTTCATGATAAGGTCATTTATAATGACAAAAAATTCCCTTATCATAAACTGTCCATAAACTTGCTTTTTGATTCGCTGCTTTTAGTGCATTATTTGCCCATGTATTACAAGTATAAAAAAGACTATAACTTCCTTTGGCTTCATAAAAAGCATCTTTTTTTCCGTAGCTGTGACCTTGAATCCATTCTGGATGAACTGGATTATTAAAACTATCAGAAATATAATGGACTAAATTTTGGTAATTTTCTTTTGAAACCAGAATTCGTTTGCAGTCTTCACCTTCTCTCAACTGTTTAAAAAATGTAGTATGCATGGCGGAAGAACTCACCCCAAACGCCGCTTTTAGAGCTGTGCTCGCTTTTAAGTCTGACCATTCCGGCGTATCTAGATAAAAACCTTTATCGCCCCAGCCAAAAGCAATAAAATTCATTAAAGAATCTCTGGATTGAGTTTGATTAAACTGAATTTCATTTCGCCAATCTTTGATTTCGTTTTTAATTGGAACAACAATATCCGTATGAACGCCATTGGAAAGAATGTAAATTGGAATTGCATTTTGCTCCTCGACTTGAACAACATCTGAGTTTACTCCGATTTTTGAAATAATAAGAACTGCTGTAACATACAAAGCAAGAAAACTAAAGATTCCGAAAAGTGTCCAGCCGAAAATTTTGAATGATTTTTTTAGCATTTTAATTGGTTGATTTTAGATTAGTAATTGGTTATTTTTTCTGTAACCAATTTTTAAGCCAAAAATTTTCAACTGTGAAAATGGAAAACTGATTTTATAGATTCGCTTTCGCGAAAGCGCACTAATTTGTCATTTCGACTGAAAGGAGAAATCACACTAGAAACTCGACAAAGATTGACGATTCTCTTTGCAGATTCACGAGTGTGATTTCTCCTTTCAGTCGAAATGACAAACGGTGTGTTTTACTTTTTGAACATAAAAAAACTGCTGAATCTCTCCAGCAGTTTTTTAGTCTATTCTCTATATTCTTTATTCTATATTCTTTATTCTATATTCTTTATTCTATATTCTCTAGAAAAAAAATTAAACATTGAAACGGAAGTGCATTACATCACCATCTTTTACAACATACTCTTTTCCTTCCACTTTAAATTTCCCAGCTTCTTTTGCTTTTGCCTCAGAACCGTATTGAACATAATCTTCGTATGAGATAACTTCTGCACGAATGAAACCTTTTTCGAAATCAGTGTGGATAACTCCTGCTGCTTGAGGCGCAGTAGCTCCAATATTGATTGTCCAAGCACGAACTTCTTTTACACCAGCAGTAAAGTAAGTTTGTTGTTTTAATAATTTATAAGCAGCACGAATCAAAACAGATGCTCCTGGCTCAGTTAATCCCATGTCTTCAAGGAAAACTTGACGCTCTTCGTAGCTTTCTAATTCTGTAATATCAGCCTCTGCTCCTACTGAAAGAATAATTACTTCAGCATCTTCGTCTTTAACTAATTCACGAACTTGATCAACATATTTGTTTCCGTTTACAGCAGAACTTTCGTCAACATTACAAACGTACAAAACTGGTTTTGCTGTAATTAATTGAAAACCTTCCATTAGAACTTCTTCATCATTGCTTTGAGGAATAATTGTTCTAGCAGATTTAGCCTGCAAAAGAGCTTCTCTAATTCTATTTAATAAAGCCTCCTCAGTCTGAGCTTCTTTATTTCCTGTTTTTGCAGCGCGTTTTACTTTTTCTAAACGTTTTTCGATTGTTTCTAAATCTTTTAACTGCAATTCGATATCGATAGTTTCTTTGTCACGAATTGGATTTACATTTCCGTCAACGTGTACAATATTATCATTGTCAAAACAACGTAAAACGTGAATAATAGCATTACACTCTCTAATGTTTCCTAAGAACTGATTTCCAAGACCTTCACCTTTACTCGCTCCTTTTACCAAACCTGCGATATCTACAATATCAACAGTTGCCATTTGAACGCGCTCTGGTTTTACCAATTCTTCCAATTTATTGATTCTTGGATCTGGAACGTTTACAACACCAATATTAGGTTCGATTGTACAAAACGGAAAGTTAGCACTCTGCGCTTTTGCATTAGATAAACAATTAAATAATGTTGATTTTCCAACATTTGGCAATCCTACAATTCCTGCTTTCATCTGTTTGTTTCTATTTATTTTATTCGGCTTTTTGTTTGAGCCTAAAACATTAAACGTTGTATTTTAATGCCTTATGATTTTACGCGTTTTTCTTGTTTCTGCCAAAATGATATTTTTTGGCTTTAAAATTTTGCAAATATAAGATTTAATAGCTCTTGCGCGAAGTAAAAATGTTCAATAATATAATTTTAAAGCTATTTGACTAAATTTTTAAACAATTTATTAATTTTTTGTTAAAAAACATTAATTTTATAAAACTGATCAACAAAAAACAAATCAATAAACCAATAACCATGAAAAAGATTGCATTATTACTATTTCTGCTGAATTCAGCATTTCTCTTTGCGCAAAAAGAGGTCTCGGGTCTTGTAAAAGACAAATCTGGAAACCCACTTCCTGGTGTTAATATTGTCGAAAAAGGAACATCAAATGGCGTATCGACCGACTTTGAGGGCAGTTTTAGAATAAAAATAAAAGAGGGTGCCACATTAGTTTTTAGCTATATGGGATTTTCAACTGTTGAAAAAACCGTTTCTGGAGACAAAGTAGACGTTATACTAAGCGAAAGTGACGGGCAAATATTAAATGATGTTGTAGTCGTTGGTTCTAGAAATGCCAAAAGAACAGTTGTGAACTCAGCCGTTCCTATTGATGTAATCAACGTAAAAGATGTGACTACACAAAGCGGTAAACTTGAAATCAATGAACTTTTACAATACGTTGCTCCGTCGTTTAATGCCAATAAACAATCTGGTTCTGACGGTGCCGATCACGTTGACCCAGCTTCACTAAGAGGTATGGGACCAGATCAGACTTTGGTTTTGATTAATGGAAAAAGAAGACATCAATCGTCTCTTATTAATTTATTCGGAACTCGTGGACGTGGTAATACCGGTACAGATTTAAATGCCATTCCAGCCGCATCCATCAAAAGAATTGAAATATTAAGAGATGGTGCCGCCGCTCAATACGGTTCTGATGCCATCGCAGGCGTTATTAATATTGTAACAAATGACAATGTAAAAGAGTTTACGGGTGCCATAACCTATGGAGCTTTTAATACGGATGCCAAAGGAGATTTTCCTGAAGGAACTGCCAATACTAAAGGATACAGATTAGACCAAAAAGGATATGGAAATTCATTTGGCAAAAATCAGGATTTTGATGGAGGTTCTGTTAAAGTATCTGCAAATTACGGAACTCCTATTGGAACTAAAGGAGGTTTCGTAAATGTTACAGGTGAATTTTTAAATAAAAACAAAACATTACGACCAGGTTTTGATTTTAGAAAAGGTTTTGGTGAAGCCGAAATTCAAGGCGTAAACTTATTTGTAAATCTTGCCGTTCCAATTTCAGACAAAACACAATTTTATGCTTTTGGAGGAAGTAATTTTAGAGATACTGATGCTTATGCTTTTACGAGAAACGATGGAGAAAGAGTTGTTGAAGCTATCTACCCAGGCGGATTTACCCCTAGAATCACTTCTAAAATAAATGACAATTCTATTGCTGCAGGAATTAGAACAGAAACTTCCGGCGGATGGAAATGGGATTTCAGTAACACTTTAGGAAAAAACAAATTTCATTACGATATAAAAGGCACACTAAACGCTTCTCTTGAAGAAAGATCGCCTACAGAATTTGATGCAGGTGGACATAGTTTACTTCAAAACACAACCAATCTGGATTTATCAAAAAATTACGGCGACATTTTAGGAGGTTTAAACCTTGCTTTTGGTGCTGAATTTAGAGTAGAACAATTTGAAATTTTTGCTGGTGAAGAAGGTTCTTACGCAACCTACGACACAAACGGAGTTCCAATTACAGATCCAACTACACAAAGTGCTCCAATTGACCCAATTTCAGGAGAACCGAGACCAGGCGGTTCACAAGGTTTCCCTGGATACAGCCCAGCGAATGAAGTAAATAAAGACCGTACCAACTTCTCTCTTTATACAGACGCAGAATTAGACGTCACCGAAGCTTGGATGGTGAGCGGTGCCGTGCGTTATGAAAACTACAGTGATTTCGGAAGCACTGTAAATGGTAAATTAGCGTCAAGACTTAAATTGACAGATAAGATTAATTTAAGAGGTTCTGTAAGTACTGGTTTCCGTGCGCCTTCTTTAGCACAGATTTACTATAATTTGCGTTTTACAAACTTTAGTTCTGGAGGTGCAACAGAAGTTTTACTGGCTCCGAATGACAGCCCGATAACAAGAGCTTTTGGAATCCAAAAACTAAATGAAGAAAAAGCGGTTAATGCCTCTTTAGGTTTTACTGCCAGTTTTGGAGATTTCACTGCAACAGTTGATGGATATATGATTAATGTAAAAGACAGAATTGTATTAACAGGTTATTTTGATGCCACAGCTTTAGGAATGAATGTAGACAAAGCACAATTTTTTGTAAATGGTGTTGATACCAAAACTACAGGCCTTGATGTTGTTTTGGCTTGGAAGAAAACCATTAACGAAAATAGATTTGGTGCCACTTTAGTTGGAAATATCAACGATATGAAAATTGACAAAGTAAAAAATGGTGATTTAGACGAAAAAACGTTTTTTGGAGAACGTGACAGAGCTTTTTTATTAGCTTCTGCTCCGCCAAATAAATTTGGTTTAAACCTAAATTACGGCAGAAAATGGTTTGATGCCGGGTTGGCTTTTACAAGATTCAGCGAGGTAAAATTGTTAGATTACCAAATGGATGAAGATCCAGAAGACTATAGAACTGATCCATCAGAAACAGATGCTCAGGTATTTGCAAATCAAAAGAAAGCAGCTACAGATACTTATGGAGCGAAAATCGTAACCGATTTAACTTTAGGCTTTAAAGTTTCTAAATCAACTAAAATAAGCATAGGTGCCAATAACTTGCTTAACATCTATCCTGATCAGCAAGATGACTGGGTTGAAGCTGGAGGTTATTGGGATGCTGTTCAAATGGGGTTCAACGGAGCATATTACTATGCGAGACTTGGATTTAATTTCTAAATCTAAAAAGGTCTTCGACTTCAATCAACTAGACAAAACAAAAAATCCTGAACTTTATATCGTTCAGGATTTTTTTTCTATTTATTTAATTACAATTTAAATTCTAATGAAGCGATGATAGCTTTTTCTTCATCGGTGGCTGTAAAACCAGATATATCCCAATAATTGGTTAAGATTTTATTCTTTTTATTAAAAAGCGATTTCTCCTTAAAAACATCACTTTCATTATAAGTAAAATTCTGCTTATTGAAACCTGTTGTTACAAAACTGTTTCTAACTTGAATATTTTTAGATTTCTCTTTCCCAATAAGTGTATAGCCAATTTCTTCGTTTGAACTCAGCATATAATAATCGTTTCCATCCAAACGGTAACTCACATTCACAAACGATTTGGTAATGTTTTTGTCTCCTTCACCAGTCTTTTCTTCAATTTTATCCAGATTTGACGGAGTTACAGAAATCGTAAACTCTAAAACGATTTTCTTTTCTGGATCGTAAATAATTTCAAAATTATCTACAGCTTGTTTTGCCTTGTCCAGCGGCGTAACAGACATTACATAATAATCCTTATTCTTCGAATGTCCTTTAACTGTAAAATCATATTCTTTCTTTGCCTTAGCATCCAGTAAAGGTTCAAAATATTTAAAATTTGAATAATTTTCCATTATATTATTCAAATTATACCCCATTAAATCAGCACTGATATCAGTTTCCAACAGTCCATAAGACCGATTCTGTTCTACCAATAAAGTTGTAGTATTGTTTTTATTGAATTGAAAGTTTACTAATCCATCATTATAATACGAGTATTGATTATCCAGCATAAAAAATTCTCTCACATATACTTTTAAACGATGTGAAATACTTATTTTCTTTTTGGAATTTGAAACAATTCTCTGAAGTGTTTTTTGAAGATTTTCCTGAGAAACTACTACTTCGTCTAAGTTTTCTTTTTTGTTTTTAAGATAAATTACAAATCCACTTTCTTTTAATGAAGCCCAGCGCACTGTAAGATTTTCATAGTTCATTTCGGAAACTTCTACATTAGAACCGCCGCTCAAAACAAAAGTGACTTTTCCATCTTCATTTGTCATTAAAACCTGTTTGGTCTTTAGAATAACCACAGTAACATTTTCTATCGGCAATAAAGTTTCGATATCTTTTACAACAACAGAATATTCTTCACTTTGTGCCAAAACACTTACGGAGCTGAGCAAAACGACAAATAAAAGTAGTAATTTCTTCATAGGCATTGTTAAATTTTCAACTAAAGTATTAATTTTCTAACAATAAAGCAACAGTCAAAAAATAAAACATTAGTTATCAAGAAACTAACTTTAATAAATACCTGATTTCAGGGTAAAAAAAAATCCCGAGTTTTTAGCTCAGGATTCTATTTTTATTTACAAGAAATTCTTATTCCCCATGCAGGAAAGCCTGTCTTTCTAATAAAGTTTCTTCGTCTTCAACGTGATTATCATCTGGCACACAGCAGTCAACTGGACAAACTGCCGCACATTGAGGTTCATCATGAAAACCTTTACATTCTGTACATTTTCCAGGTACAATATAATAAACCTCATCAGAAATTGGAGTTTGCGCATCATCTGCATCTACTTCAGTTCCGTCAGGTAAAACTATTTTTCCAGAAAGACTTGTTCCGTCTTTATATCTCCAATCATCTGCTCCTTCATATATTGCTGTATTTGGGCACTCTGGTTCGCAAGCCCCACAGTTGATGCATTCGTCAGTTATAATAATTGCCATCGTATATTAGTCTTAAAGTTAAAAGTCTTAAAGTTCTAAAGTCAAAACAAAAACAAGAATAGCTTTTGATTTGATGACTTTTGACTTTCGACTTAATTATGCTTATTTTTGTGCAAAATTACAATCAAAACAATTCATAAACAAACATTATGACATTAGAAACAAAAAAAAGTGTTTTTGTTGAATTAGGAAATTTTTTAAGTCAATTCTCCGAAATAGGATCCATACAAAAATCCAGCGTTTTATATAACGATATCTTTTTTGACGATTTTGAAAAACTAATTCATTTATCGCAATCTCATAATGGATGGTACACGCCAGAACAAGTTTATTTTTCGATACAATCTTGGGCAGAAGCTTTAACGGAAGAAAACCTTGAAAAATGGCTTTCTAAATATAAAGAAGAATTTACTCAGGCGGATAAAAAAGAGAAAACAGTTGCTTTGATATTAGCAGGAAATATTCCTCTTGTCGGATTCCATGATTTTTTATCAGTTGTAATAACGGGCAACAAAGCTTTAATTAAAACATCATCAAACGATCAGCATTTATTGCCTTTTTTAGCAAAATATTTAATTGCTGTCGATGAAAACCTTAAAGACAAAATCACTTTTGTAGAAGGAAAACTGGAGAATTTTGATGCTGTAATTGCAACTGGAAGTAATAATACAGCTCGTTATTTTGAATATTATTTTAAAGATAAGCCTTCAATCATTCGTAAAAACAGAAATTCAGCAGCCGTTTTAACCGGAAAAGAATCTACTGAAGAATTAGAGAATTTAGGAGAAGATATTTTCAGATATTTTGGTTTAGGATGCCGTAATGTATCGAAACTTTTTGTTCCAAAAGACTACTCATTTGACGCCTTTTTTCAGGCTATGTTCAAATATCAGGATGTTATTCATTATGAAAAATACGCTAATAATTATGACTATAATAAAGCGGTGTTTTTAATGAGTAATTTCAAGTTATTAGATAACGGTTTTCTGACTATAAAAGAAGACGCAAGCTACGCCTCTCCTATCTCGAGCGTTTTTTATGAGTACTATGAAAACCTAGAAGAATTGGAAAAACGTCTCGAAAACGATTCGGAACAAATTCAATGTATTGTAAGCAATCGTTTAACACCAAACAACATTGCATTTGGCGAAACGCAAAAACCGCAATTGTGGGATTACGCAGATAATGTCGATACTATAACGTTTTTGTTAACAACAAAGTAATAAATTGTTTAATTATTTCGAATATTTTAACGCTTTTTCGGCTCTTATTGACGAAATTTGCGTCTTTAAAATTTTCGACTATTAACAACAACCATGAAAAAACACAACTACAGCGCAGGACCAAGTATTTTACCTCAGGAAGTTTTTGAGAAGGCATCAAAAGCAATTTTAAATTTTAATGATTCAGGTTTATCTATCCTTGAAATCTCGCACCGAAGTAAAGATTTCGTTGCAGTTATGGAGGAAGCTCGTTCCCTTGCTTTAGAATTATTAGGACTTCAGGGAAAAGGTTATCAGGCTTTATTTTTACAAGGTGGTGCAAGTACAGCATTCTTAATGGCACCTTATAATTTATTAAAAGAAAACGGAAAAGCAGCTTATTTAGATTCAGGAACGTGGGCAACTGCGGCAATAAAAGAAGCTAAACTTTTCGGTGAAACTATTGTTGTTGCTTCTTCAAAAGACGACAATTACACACATATTCCAAAAGGTTACGAAATTCCAGCTGATGCTGATTATTTCCACTGCACAAGCAACAATACTATCTTTGGAACTCAAATGAAAGAATTTCCAGCAACTAATGTTCCTGTTGTTTGCGACATGAGTTCTGATATTTTTTCACGTGAATTAGATTTCTCTAAATTCGACTTAATCTATGCAGGTGCTCAAAAAAATATGGGGCCAGCTGGAACAACTTTAGTTGTGGTTAAAGAAGAAATCTTAGGCAAAAACGGAAGAACAATTCCAAGTATGTTAGATTATGCTAAACATATCAAAGCAGAAAGTATGTACAATACTCCATCTGTATTTGCTGTTTATGTTTCTCTTTTAACTTTACAATGGATTAAAGAAAAAGGTGGAATTGCTGCTGTTGAAAAATTAAACAACGCTAAAGCGGAATTACTTTACGCTGAAATCGACAGAAACCCATTATTTAAAGGTGCAGCTAATGTAGAAGATCGTTCTAACATGAACGTAACTTTCTTATTAACAAACCCTGACCATACTGCTACATTTGATGCTTTATGGAAAGAAGCTGGAATTTCAGGATTGCCTGGACACCGTTCTGTTGGTGGTTACAGAGCTTCTATCTACAACGCTATGCCAATTGAAAGCGTTCAGGTTTTAGTTGATGTAATGAAAGCATTGGAAACTAAAGTTTAGTTTTCAGTCGCAGTCATAGTTTACAGTACAAAAAAAGAAAAAAATTAAAATTGGTTTAATCAATTAAATGATTAACCAAACAAACAAAATACATACAATGAAAGTATTAGCAAATGACGGAATTTCTAAAAGTGGAATTCTAGCCTTAGAAAAAGGTGGATTTGAAGTGATCACTACAAAAGTAGCTCAAGAACAAGTAGCTAACTATATAAACGAAAACAACATTGACGTAATTTTAGTTCGTAGTGCAACTAAAGTTCGTAAAGATATTATCGATGCTTGTCCTGGAATTAAAATCATTGGACGTGGCGGTGTTGGTATGGATAATATCGATGTGGATTATGCAAAAAGCAAAGGAATCCATGTAATCAATACTCCTGCTTCATCTTCAGAATCTGTTGCTGAATTAGTATTTGGACACTTATTTAACGGTGTTCGTTTTTTACATGATTCTAACAGAAACATGCCTCTTGAAGGAGATACTAATTTTGACGGTTTGAAAAAAGCGTATGCTAACGGAACTGAATTAAGAGGAAAAACTCTTGGTATTGTTGGTATCGGACGTATTGGTCAAGCTACTGCAAAAATGGCTCTTGGTTTAGGAATGAAAGTTATTGCCGCTGATAGTTTTATCCCTGAGGTTGATGTAAAAGTTGAATTTTTCGACGGACAATCTATTACAACTAAAATTGTTTCTCAATCTTTAGAGTCTTTATTTAAAGAAGCAGATTTCATTACATTACACGTTCCTGCTCAAAATGGATACATCATTGGAGAGAAAGAATTTGAGATCTTAAAAGATGGTGTTGGAATTGTAAACTGTGCTCGTGGAGGTGTTATTGACGAAGTAGCTTTAGTAAAAGCTTTGGACTCTGGAAAAGTTGCTTTTGCAGGTTTAGACGTTTTCGAAAACGAACCAAAACCAGAAATGGCAATTTTAATGCACTCTAAAATCTCTTTGACGCCGCATATTGGAGCTGCAACAGGAGAAGCACAAGATAGAATTGGCACTGAATTAGCATCACAAATCATTACTTTGTTAAGCTAATTAACTATAATTAAATTACTTGCGAGGGATTTATTAACATTGTTTAATAAATCCCTTTCTTTTTTTGTTTAAATTTGAGTTCTAATCTAAATCCTAAAAATCATGTTTGAACAATTAACCCAATTAGTACAACAATATGGAGGCGATGCAGTGGTAAACAACAACGCTGTTCCTAACGAACATAACGAAGCCGTAATCAGTGAAACAAGTAATTCAATTTTTGAAGGATTAAAAAAAATTGTTTCTGAAGGCGGAACCGATCAAATTGCTGGATTATTTAATGGAAATTCTTCTATCGACAGTTCCAATCCTGTGGTACAGCAGATCCAACAGCAATTAAGTGGCAGTCTGGGTCAAAAATTTGGACTTAGCAGTGCAGATTCAAACGGAGTGGCGTCTAATTTAATTCCGCAGATTTTAGGTTCTTTGGTTAATAAGGCAAAAGATCCAAATGACAATAGTTTTCAGATCACCGATATCATCAATTCCATTTCTGGAAATAGCGGACAAGCTTCAGGAATTATGGACACTATTTCTAAATATGGAATGCAGTTTGGACTAGACCAAAACAACGACGGAAAAGTAGATGTAGCCGATGTTTTAGTAGTTACTAAAAGTAAAGGCGGTATTGCTGGATTTATCGGAAAACTGTTTGGAAGTAAGTAAAAAAGCCCTAAGGTACTGAGACGCCCATAAAATAAGGATTTCATCCTTAGCTTTTTAAGAACATAATCACACAAAAAGCTGTTTATAAAATAAACAGCTTTTTGTGCTTAATTGAAAACGTAGATTTTCAGAATCCCAGCTCCCTATAACCTTAAAAAAAGTTAATTCTTAACTTTTTCCCAGCATTTCTTTGTAAATTTATAACATGAAAAAATGCATTTCCATATTAGTTGTTTTAGCAACAATAATTGCCTGCTCCACCGCTTCGCAAAATATTGCAAACAATGATAATGCATCAAACAAAAAGCAGTCAGATACCATTAGAATAGCAAATGATTCTTTGGAATATGAAGTTATCATAATAGACAATGGTTTTAATTACTGGCTTGCCTCAAGAGCTTTTCCAAGAAACTATCACTCTTTGTCTTTTCTGGAAAACAAAAATCAGCAATACGTAACGGAATGGAACATTAGAGTTTTACAACCCAACCGATACGATCCGAATTTATATGAAATGAGAATAGATTACCAACCACAAATTCATTATGGATACGAAGTAAATTACTTGATTTATAATTATATGATTTATTTTCAAAATACTTACAAACAAAAACTCGCGGGATACGTTCCAGTAAGATAATGTTAGTATATTTGTAATGATTATAAATAAATAATGAACAGACTTAAAAAACGCTGGGGAATTACTTCCAACCTACAAGCCATAATTATACTTATTGTTTTTGCCATCACCGGATCGGCATCTGCATGGATTTCTAGACCTTTTTGTGACTGGGTGGGAATACATAAAGAAGATTTAGGAGCCGTTTGGTTCACTCTTATTCGTTTATTAATCATTCTTCCTGTTTATCAGGTTTTATTAGTTGCCATCGGGACCATTTTTGGACAATTCCGTTTCTTTTGGAATTTCGAAAAAAAAATGCTCAAAAGAATGGGACTTGGATTCCTTTTTAAAGATTAATTCTTGACTATTATTTTCTTCTATCATTAAACAAACCGTTCTGCTTAGAGATTCTTGTTTATATTTTTTTTAAATTATTTCAAATTCCTTGAATTTTAGAAATTTTCTGTTTCTAAATAGTCTTTATCGTACGCAATCCCTTTAATCATCTAATGCGAACATTTCAGTAATTCAGCATTAAAAAAACACATTACATTTTTTTACATTATTTTTCTAAAAAATCATCATACAGAACAGGATGGTGCAGGATAGTTTTGTTTTAGGCAATAACAAACTTTACTATAATGAAAAATTATTTAAATACTGAAATTCAGCTATTTAAACAATTAAAACTATTACTTACTAACCAAACCACCATTGAAATGCTGAAAAATTACTTAAAACTTTCCGTGATAACGGCAATGCTCTGCCTCATCGTGCCTATGCCCCAGATTTTTGCCCAAAATCCAATCGTTAAAATTGACTTTGACCAGTCAGGAAGACCTAAAGCAGAAGTTAACGATCCCGATTATACTGCTTGGGTAATTGCTTCTGGAAATACCAGCACTTATACCGAAAACGGTGTTACTTTTACTGTAACAAGAGTTGGAGATAAGGGAGACGCCTTAGGAACCAATTGGTATAAAGCTGGAATCCAAGCTCCTTATTATGCAAGATTAATTAGTGACGGTTTAACCGTTAAAGGAACAACTGCCAATCAAGGTGCACAAATAGAACTTAAAATAAGCGGACTAGCAACTGGGGAACATACGCTACTAGCTTTTTTCAATAATGTAGATAGTCCAACTGGAAATAATTTTAGTCCAATTGATATTTCTGTTAACGGAAACTTGGTTGTAGATAATTTAATTCCGTCTGTAAGAGCACTTAAAACTGCCGATGCCAAATCTACTTATTTAAAATTTCAAGCAACAGCTGGAAATGATGTCATAATCCTGCTAGCTGCAGAAACCTCGGGTACAGAAAATGTAAAAAACTTTATATTTAATGGCTTCGAACTTAATACGCCTAATATTTTCTATCAAGCCACCAATCCAAATCCGAAACAGAATGACGAACATGTTGAATTGTCTTCAGGAGGAAAATTATTGCAATGGACAGCCGCAGCAAATGCCGTTTCTCACAATATTTATTTTGGAACAGATCAAAATGCTGTCAACAATGCAACTCCATCTTCGCCAGAGTACAAAGGAAACCAAGCTTTAGCCAATAATTCTTTCCAAGTTAACGTATTATATACTGGCGCAACTTATTACTGGCGTGTAGATGAAGTTTTAGCCAACGGAGTTGAAAAAGGAAATGTATGGCGTTTTCGTCCTGCACAGCTTGCTTTTCCAGATGCTGAAGGATATGGACGTTTTGCCCGTGGAGGACGTGGCGGAAAAGTAGTTGCCGTAACCAATTTAAATGACAGCGGCCCAGGAAGTTTCCGTGAAGCTGTAACTAATGATATTGGTCCACGAACAATTATTTTTAATACTTCAGGGATTATTCAGCTGCAATCTCGTTTGGTTTTAAGTCAGCCTTATGTGACAGTTGCAGGACAAACGGCACCAGGAAAAGGAATCTGTATTCGATCTGCTCCTTTTGGAGTTACTGGAAATGATGCTGTTGTTCAAAATTTAAGAGTTCGTGTTGGAGCAGGACCTACTTATGACGGAATGGGACTTACTGGTGCTGATAACAGTATTATTGACCATTGCTCTATTAGCTGGACAATTGATGAGTCATTCAGTTCTAGATCAGGCAAAAATATAACCCTTCAAAGAACACTTATTTCTGAGGCATTAAACGCAGCAAATCATCAAAATTATCCTGCTGGAACAGAACACGGTTATGCCGCTACAATTGGAGGCGATATTGGAAGTTTTCATCATAACTTATTGGCACATTGTTACGGTCGTAACTGGAGTCTTGGTGGCGGACTAGACGGAAGCGGTGCTTATGCTGGAAAAATGGACATTACCAATAATGTCGTTTACAACTGGGGAGCAAGATCAACTGATGGCGGAACGAAAGAGGTTAATTTTGTAAACAATTACTATAAACCAGGAGCGGGAACCAAAACATTTTTTGCTTTTAATCAGCAAAATGAAGGTGCAGGAACTGGAACACAACAATGCTATTTCAGCGGAAATGTAATGCCAGGTTATTTTGACGAAAGCAATCAGACTGCCGGAAGGAGAGCTTCTGGAGTGACTGTAACATTTGAAAACTTTGTAAATGCACCGTTTTTCCCTTCTTATGTCACCACACAATCTGCAAAAAATGCTTATAAAATTGTACTTTCTGATGTTGGATGTACACAACCGGAATTTGATGATCACGACCAAAGAATCATCACAGAAACTTTAAACGGGACTTATTCTGCTGTTGGAAGTGTAACCGGCAAACCTGGATTCCCTGATAATGAAGCTGATGTTGGCGGATTTGAAACATATCCAACTGTAGTTCGAGATGCAAACTGGGATACTGATCAAGATGGACTTCCTAATTGGTGGGAAGCTATAATTGGAACTAATGTAAATTCTGCAATTGGAGATTTTTCAGACGCAAATGCAGACACCGATCAAGACGGATACACGAATCTGGACAAATACCTGCAATGGATGTCATTACCGCATTACGAAACTACGCAAGGTGCCAAAATTGACATTAATATTCAAAAATTATCCAGAGGATTTACCAGCGGTGTTTCTTATGCAATTTCAAATGTGGTAAATGGAAACGCTACACTTAATACAAACATAGTAGCTTTTACTCCAGCTTCAAACGGATTATCTTCTTTTGAATTTACGGTTACCGATTCTGAAGGAGGCACAATGAAACGTAAAGTAAATATTGTGAGCGGACAAACTGTCCATTTAGGCACTGAAGAAATAACGAAAACAACAAAAGATTCATTCAGTGTATGGCCAATCCCTAGCAACGGAACATTTTCTGTATATGTTGATAATGAAGAAACAGAAATTTCAGACCTTAAAATCTTTGATATTTCTGGAAAAGAATTATTAAAACAAAAAATTAGAGGAAATACCCAGGAAACTATTCAATTACATTCTAAAGGAGTTTTTATCATTAAATTGACGGATCCGCAAACTAAAAAAACAAAATATATAAAGAAGATAATTGTTCAATAAATCAAGAATAGCAAAGACGGTTTATTTAAAGCCGTCTTTTTTTATTTCTTTTGAAAAAAATAGGTATAAATCCAAGTCAATGTAAATGAAGGAATAATATCCGTAAAGGGCAGTATTTCTTCCAAGAAAGTCAAAAATCCAGCGACCTTCCCTACTCTTCCTTTGTACATTCTAGTCATAATAACACCTGCAATTGGTGCCCAAATTATATCTCCAAATTCTCCCAATCCAAAAACAGAATAAGTCAGCATACCAATTCCATCCAAAATTAAACCTATAATCAATTTGGACATTCTGTTATCTTCTATAGCCTCTAAGTCCTGCATTTTAAGTCTTATTTGAGTTTAATCGAAATTAGAAATAATTCAGAAAAGATATTTATCTCTTTATTAAATTTAATTTCTAAATTCCCACTTTCCTATCCATTTTTTGTGACGGCCAATAATGCACCAAAATCTCCATCGGTTTGAATCCAGTTTTGTGACGGAAGATAAGCACGTGATACAAATCCGTCAAGATAAAGTGCATTTTTACACCCCAAACTTTTAAAATAATTAGCAAAATCATAGAAATTAACTTCTTTCTTAGATAACACAAAAACTATATTTCCGTTTGGCAAAATACCTACTCCGTTCCTAATATTTAGATTTTTAGATCCTTCTTTAAAAGCAGCATGAATTTGACCATCAATAACCAACATTGGACCAGATTGTGTGGCAAACTCTATTTCTTTATTATTCCTAAAATTCTCTGTAGTACAAATTACCGCGTTTTTTTTAGTTGTGATAAAAAATACGCCATTGGGTTTTAAATAAAAATTTCCGTCTGCATTTTTGGTATCTAAAGGAGATAGTACTTTTTGCTTTTCAATATAAAGTCCCTGCGGAGAATGATTGGCATCATACATTCCAGCATTCATAGCAAAATCCAATTTTAAGCTCTTTTTTTCAGTCCAAAGTTTAAGATTTTCAATGCTTCCAAAGCGCTTACTATTTTCATCTTTCCAAAACAGTTTCAAATTTTGTTTTTTAACATCTACTTGATAAGTTAAAAAAGAATCATTGTTACTTTGTTTTGCAAAAACAAAAACAATACTAAATGCCATTGCAAACACAAATAAACCAATTCTGAATTTCATTTTTATACTATTATTTTCAGCTAAATATAAAAATTTATTACTTCATAAAATTCTTTTAGAACTCATTTTTATATCGCTAGATTCTTCGTTTCTTTGTAAAAACAGTTTCACTAAATGATACAGGCACAAAACATACATAAATTCTACGATAAACTTGAAGTTTTAAAAGGAGTTGATTTACATATTAAGAAAGGCGAAATTGTTTCTATTGTTGGTGCATCAGGCGCTGGAAAAACTACGTTACTCCAGATTTTAGGTACTCTAGACAAACCAGATTATACTCCAGGTTCTTCTTTAACTATAAATGGTAAAAATGTTCTTGAATTGCAAGACATCAAAAAAAGCAATTCGAAAGAAGAAAAAACATTCCAAATAATTACTTGGACTGGATCTATTTATATTGTACTTCTGGCTGTATATTTATTATTTTTTAGAACTAAAATTTTTGACGACACATTGAGAATAGTGTTAAGCGTGGTTTTATTTCTGCCTATATTTTCAATGCTTTTTTACTACAACCGTTATTTCAAAAAGAAAAGCAAACAAGACAGGATATTATCTGATTTCAGAAATTTAAACCTAGGCTTTATTTTTCAGTTTCATCAGCTTTTACCTGAATTTACAGCTTTAGAAAACGTTTGTATTCCGGCTTATATTGCTGGTAAAAAAACTTCAGAAACCGAAGCTGAAGCAAAAAAGTTGCTTACTTTTTTAGGACTCTCCCATCGTATCAATCATAAACCAAGCGAACTTTCGGGCGGAGAACAACAGCGCGTTGCAGTAGCTAGAGCTTTAATCAATAAACCTGATGTTATTTTTGCAGATGAACCTTCAGGAAATCTGGACACTCATTCTGCCGAAAACCTGCATCAGTTATTCTTTCAGCTAAGAGACGAATTCGGACAGACTTTTGTTATTGTGACTCACAACGAAGAATTAGCTAATATGGCCGACAGAAAATTAGTAATGTCAGATGGGCAAATTATCTCCTAAATATGGTTTTAATTGTAATCAGCTGGATCTATATTCTTTTTACAACAATAAACTTAGGCTTTCTAACAGAAAAATTTTTTCAGTTAAAAAACAAAAACTTTGTCATCACTTCTATTTTCGGACTATTCTTAGTTACGGTTTTAGCGAGTATTTGGGCTATTTTTGGGAGAATAAACATTGAATTTCATGTTTTCTTACTGCTAACTAACATTTTATTATACATTGGATTTCAAAAATCAATCACCGAACATTATAAGGTGTTTTGGATTGAATTGACACAATTAAATAAAGCTCTAAAAGCTTTTTTAATCATCATAACATTTTTGATTTTAGCTCAATGCGCTTCTATTCCTTTTGTCATTGACAATGAATCTTACTACATTCAAACCATAAAATGGCTTAATGAATATGGTTTTGTAAAAGGACTCGCAAACCTTCATCTTTTTCTAGGACAAACCAGCGGATGGCACGTTACCCAAAGTGCTTTTAATTTCTCTTTTTTATATAAAAATTTTAATGATTTAAGCGGTTTTTGTCTGCTTTTAGGAAACCTTTTTGCTATTCAAAAACTGAATGACTATTTCAAAAACAACAACTCAAATTATTTAATTATTGGATTGTTTCCTCTATTTAATATTTTGTTCTTTCAATTTATCAGTGCACCTTCTCCCGATATTCCAGTTTATGTTTTTTCGTTTATTTTCTTTTTTTACTTCTTAGAAAACTTAAAAAAATTAACTTGTGAAACTTTCAATCTGTTGGTTATTTTAGCACTTTTTTTGTTCTACATAAAAAACACCACTGTAACATTTTTTGTTTTCCCTATTATCTTATTACTATTTCATTTCAAATCGATATTCAAAGAATTATTAAAACCTGCTTTACTTTCAATCATTATAATCTCTTTATTTATTGTAAAAAATTTGACTATATCTGGTACAGTAGCTTTTCCGTCAAATCTTTTTACTTCTCTTTCAATGGATTATGCTATACCAAATTCCATTCAGAGCTTTTACTATGAACAACTTAAATGTTATGGCTATTTCATAACTCCTGAAAAATATAATTTGATGTCTTCTTGGGATTTATTCATTAGATGGATCACAATGCCAAAACTTAATGGTGTATTTAATAAAATCAGTATTCTTCTGATTCTTATTGTGCCTTTTTTTATTTTGAAATTTAAAAATGAAAAGGCCCTTTGGAGTATTCATTTTGTCATGGTAATACAATTGATTCTGCTTTTGATAACCTCTCCGCAATACCGATTTTTCCTTAATTACATTTTATTTTTCTCTCTTTTCTGTTTGATATGCATGATAAAAAACAACAGAGTGATTAATATCCTAATAATGTTTTCCTTAATTCCTGTTGTTATTGTTCTATTTTTCTCCATAAATCTGAGTAAATTTGCCAATAACAAATCATTGATGGAAATCAGTAATTTTTCCAGCCAAAATATTATCTTTCCTTATTCCAATTCAAAAAACAGCACCACGTTTGAAACTATTCAAGTAGGAAATTTAAAATACAATTCTCCTCAAAATAATAATTTTTTCTGGGGAAATGGGAATGGCGATTTACCTTGCATTAATAAAGTGCAGATAGAATATTTTGAAAAATATTTTCATTATAGACCGCAAATGCGCACCAATAATTTAAAAGACGGATTTTATTCCAAAGAAGTTACTAAAAATGAATAGTACAGAACTAAAAGAATTCTTAGACGAAAAAGTCATTCAATATAATAATCAGGATTTTATTGAAAGTGATCCTGTTCAGATTCCGCATCTTTTTACTCAAAAAGAAGATATCGAAATTGCAGGGTTTTTAAGCGCTTCCATTGCTTGGGGAAACCGCAAAATGATTATCAAAAATTCGCATAAAATGATGGAATTAATGGGTAACACGCCTTACGATTTCGTGATGTCTCATAGTGAGGAAGATTTAGCAAAACTAGAAACTTTTGTGCACAGAACTTTCAACGGAAATGATTTTGCTGGTTTTATAAAAGGTTTAAAAAGCATCTATGAAAACCACAATGGATTGGAAAATGTATTTGCTAAAAATCAGGAAAAAGAGAGTTTACAAAAGAGCATCAGCGAATTCAAAAAGATATTCTTCGAAACAGATCATTTGGCCCGAACTCAAAAACACATTTCGGATCCTTTAAATAATTCCGCAGCGAAAAGAATTAATATGTATTTACGATGGATGGTTCGTCAAGATGCGAAAGGAGTCGATTTAGGAATTTGGAAGACTATTTCGCCTGCTGTTTTATCTTGTCCGTTGGATGTTCATTCTGGAAATGTTGCCCGCAAACTTGGAATTCTTTCGCGAAAGCAAAATGATGCCAAAGCTTTATTGGAATTAGACACTAAATTAAGAGAAATGGACGCCAATGATCCTGTAAAATATGATTTTGCCCTATTTGGATTAGGCGTTTTTGAAGGGTTTTAAACTACAAAAAATGCAAAAATAGCAATTTGTCAGGGTGAGCGAAGTCGAAGCTACTCTCTAATGGAAGAACTCTTGGACTTCGCTAAAGGCGACAATACGACATCTAAAATTATAAATTCAACAAAAAACCATGAATTTAACGTACATTTGCACAAAATTTAAAGCAAATGAGCACTTTCGAAAAATTTAATCTTCCAAAATCAGTACAAAAAGCAATAGACGATTTAGGGTTTGTTACGCCAACTCCTATTCAGGAAAAATCTTTTTCAGTGATTACTTCCGGACGAGATATGATGGGAATTGCGCAAACCGGAACTGGTAAAACATTTGCTTATTTACTACCGCTTTTAAAATTATATAAGTTTACCCATACTAATACTCCTAAAATTGTAATTCTGGTTCCAACCCGCGAATTAGTTGTTCAGGTTGTAGATGAAGTAGAAAAACTAACAAAATACATGTCGGTTAAAACTTTAGGAATTTATGGTGGTGTAAACATCAATACGCAGAAAAAAGCCGTTTACGAAGGAGTTGATATTTTAGTTGGAACGCCTGGAAGAACAATGGATTTAGCTTTAGACGCTGTTGTTCGTTTTGATGAAACTCAAAAACTAGTTATCGACGAATTTGACGAAATGCTGAATTTGGGTTTCCGTACGCAATTGACGGCACTTTTGGCAATGATGAAAACCAAACGTCAAAATATTCTTTTCTCAGCAACAATGACGGATGAAGTTGATGCAATTTTAAATGATTATTTTGATTTTCCTGAAGAAGTTACTTTGGCAACTTCAGGAACTCCACTTGAAAAAATTACACAAATTACATACAACGTTCCAAACTTTAATACAAAAG
Organism: Flavobacterium panacagri; assembly: GCF_030378165.1. NCBI lineage: Bacteria > Pseudomonadati > Bacteroidota > Flavobacteriia > Flavobacteriales > Flavobacteriaceae > Flavobacterium > Flavobacterium panacagri. The sequence continues at coordinate 2,997,876 of NZ_CP119766.1, read as the reverse complement.
TAAATTTACTTCAACATTTATTGGAAACAGACGAAAGCATGGAACGCATCCTGATTTTCGTAAACAATAAAAAGATTTCGGATATGCTTCACACGCGCATTGAAGAACTATTTGAAGGTCAGTTTGGAGTAATTCACTCTAATAAATCTCAAAATTATCGTTTGAGCGCAATGGCTGAATTTCAGGAAGGAAATCTTCGCGGACTTATTACTACCGATATTATGGCAAGAGGTTTGGATATTTCTAATATCTCGCACGTTATCAATTTCGAACTTCCTGAACTACCAGAACAATACATGCACAGAATTGGTCGTACAGGCCGTGCAGACTCAACAGGAACTGCAATAAGTTTTGTAACACCTCGTGAAGAAGAATACAAAATTGAAGCAGAAGTTTTAATGAATCAAGAACTTAAAATCGCTGCTCTTCCAGAGGAAGTGGAAATTTCAGATAAATTAATTGGCCCTGAAAAAGACAGACAGCCTATTAAGTTTTTAATGAAGAAACCGAAATTAGAAGGAGATGGTGCTTTTCATGAAAAATCTAAAAAGAACCAAAAAATTAATCTTGGAGGTCCATCCAAAACCAAAAAGAAAACTCATGGTTCTGTTAACAGAAATATGTTGAAAACAAGAGCTAAGAAGAAAAAAGACGGAAAATAATCTTTTTTAGATGCTAAGATTCTAAGGTACTGAGGTTCTAAGATTTTTTTCTTAGTTTTTAAATAATAAAAGACTCAAAGATAAGTGTTATTCACTTCTAATCTTTGAGTCTTTTCTCTTAGTAACTTAGCGACTTCTTTTTAAATCTTCGTAAAAACCAAACCTACCGGCGAACACAATTCAATTCTTTTTCCAGTATCAGTAATTTTCCCTGTGGTTTTATCTCTTTTAAAAATTACAATATCGTTTGTGTATTGATGACCAACTAAAAGGTAATTTCCTGTTGGATCAATCGCGAAGTCTCTTGGACCTTTTCCTAAAGTGCTTTGCTGTTCTACCAACTCTAAAGAACCATCTTTTTGGATTTTGTAAACTGAAATAGAGTTTGCATCTACACGATCAGAAACGTATAAAAACTTTCCATCCGGCGAAATTTTAATTGCTGCTGCTCCTGTTCCGCCTTTAAATCCTTTTGGAAGAATACTCGTTTCAGCAACTACTTTTAAATTTCCTGTTTTGTCGTAGCTTAATGTTGTTAATGTTCCGTCTAATTCTTGAACCAAATAAACAAATTTACCGTCTTTACTAAAAGTCAAATGTCTTGGACCACTTCCTGGTTTTACGTCAACACTTCCTTTTAATGTCAGCATTTCGTTTTTAGAAGTTGGATTGTATTTATAAATGAATATTTTATCTAAACCTAAATCATTTGACAAAACGAACTTTTTGTCTGGAGAAAACATTACCATGTGAACATGTGCTTTTTCCTGACGCGCTGCGTTTGGCCCTTTTCCTTCGTGCTGGATTAACTGCTGCACTTCCGTAATGCTTCCATCTGGATTTTTCTTAAAAACAACGATGTTTCCACCAGAATAATTGGCAACAATTACATTTTTATCATCATTAATTAAATGACAAGGATCTGCTCCCAAAGAAGCATTTGAGTTTAAAAATTTCAATTTACCAGAAGCTGCATCATATCCAAATGCGCTAACCGCACTTTGAGTTCCATTTTCGTTTACGGCATATATAAATTTATTGTCTGCAGAAACCGATAAATAACTCGGACTAATTACATTTTCAGAGGAATTTTTTACTTTAAAAGCACCTGTTGCACTATCGAATTCATAAACATAAATTCCGTTGCTTTGACAGGTATTTGTATAAGTTCCCACTAATAAGTTGAACTTACTTTGAGCTTTTACCGTGGTCAAGGATAAAGCTGAAAATAAGATTAAATATATTTTTTTCATAGTTTGTTTTTTTTAATCAGCTAAAATAAGGAATAATATTGTTCTGAAACCGCTTGATTGTTACAAAAGAAATTACAAAAGTTACATTTTTATTATTAACCATATAAGTTATATAAGTTCATCTTAGCTTTTAGAACCCAACTTATAATCTCTTACATGAACTTATATGGTTTCAACTGTATTTTTTTTCCGATTCATCTACAGTGCTTATAATTTCTTACATGAACTTATATGGTTTAAAATAATTTTTAATTCGTATTTTTGACGAGCATCTTCGCGAAAAACAAAACGTAGTGAAGTAAATCGAAGCCAGAATGCATTTTAAACATCCCGAAATTCTATACTTTCTGTTTTTATTGATCGTTCCAATTTTGGTTCACTTATTTCAATTAAGACGTTTTAAAACTTCCTATTTTACCAATGTTCGATTCTTAAAAGAACTTGCCATTCAGACTCGTAAAAGTTCTAAAATAAAGAAAAGGCTTTTATTAGCCACTCGTTTATTATTATTAACCTGCATCATCTTAGCTTTTGCACAACCGTTTTTTGAAGCTATTGACAGTAAAAATGCTTCAAACGAAATGTATATTGTTCTGGACAATTCCTTCAGTATGCAGGCAAAAGGAAAAAAAGGCGAATTATTGAAAAGAGCGGTTCAAGAATTGCTTGAAAATACTCCCGAAAATACGCAGTTTTCACTTTTAACCAACACTGAAAATTTTTGGAATACCGATATTAAATCTTCAAAAAGTGCTTTACAAAACTTAAAATACAGCGCTTCTCCATTTGATCTTTCAGCTATAACAGCTAAAATCAAAGCACATAAATCAGCGCATAAAAAAGATATTGTTATTATCACCGATGCAGTTGGTTTGAAAGAAAAAGACATTCATAATATAGATTTTGAAGAAAAACCATACTTTATAGTTCCTAAAGCGGAGCAAAAAAATAACGTTTCAATTGACAGTGTTTACATCAATCAGACTTTGGAAAACTTCTATGAAATTGGTATAAACTTATCCGCTTATGGTGAAGATTTCAAACCTGTTTCAACTGCTTTATACAATCAAAACAAACTGATTGCCAAAACGATTGTCAATTTTGACACAAAGAAAAAGAAAATCAATTTCACGATTCCAAAAGAAGCTTTTCACGGCTATGTAGCAATTGAAGATAATGGTTTGACTTATGATAATAAATTGTTTTTCAGTATTTCTAAAAACAAAAAAACAAATGTTATCAGCATTGGAGAACCTGAAAAAAGCAATTTCTTATCGAGAATCTACACTCCTGATGAATTCAATTATCACAATTATTCCATTAGCACTTTAGATTACAACAGTTTAGAAAAGCAGAATACAATTATCTTAAATGAATTAATTGATATTCCGCAAGCCTTACAGACCACTTTAAAAGCGTTTGTTTCTAAAGGCGGCAATCTGGTTGTGATTCCTTCTGAGAAAAGTTCCCTTTCTAATTTGAATAATTTACTGAGTAATTTTGGAAAAGTTCAATTTGGGAATTTAGAAACCAACAGCAAATTAATCACTAAAATCAACTTCGATCATCCTTTGTTTTCAGGTGTTTTTGAAAATAAAATCTCGAATTTTCAATATCCGAAAGTGAACAGTTCATTTGCGGTTTCAAGTTCTTATCCTGCTGTTCTTTCATTTGAAGATCAGACTCCATTTGTCACTGCTGTTCAGAATCAGGTTGCAGGAATAACAGTTTTTACAGCTCCTATAAATAGCACTAATTCTAATTTTCAGCAATCGCCATTGATTGTTCCATTGTTTTATAAAATAGCACAGAACAATCAGAAAACAGGTGTAAATGCTTTAACCATTGGAAATAATCAGCCTTATTTTGTGGATGTTCTTTTGACTAAAGATGCTATTCTGGAAGTTAAAGGAAATGAAGATTCTTTTATTCCGGTTCAGCAGATTTTAAACAATAAAGTTAAATTAACTTTTAATGATTTCCCTGAAACGGCTGGCAATTATGGAATTTTCGATAAAAAAGAATGGGTCGAAAACATTAGTTTTAATTACAACAGAACTGAAAGCGATCTGAGTCAGGTAAACACCAATGTGGTTTCAGATTTCAAAACTGCCGATACCCTATCAACTATTTTTAACACCCTACAAACTGAGCGAACTGACAGCCAAATTTGGAAATGGTTTGTTATCTTTGCACTGTTATTTTTAGCATTAGAAATGGCAATTATAAAATTTGTGAAATAATTTTCAAATTATTCGTTTAGTATGTCATTTCGACGAAGGAGAAATCACACATGCTGAGAACATTTGGAACGGAATATCTAGTGAGATTTCTCCTTCGTCGAAATGACAAAGCGGAATCTTTTAATAAAAAATAAATTTCTCTACATATGAAAATAATCATCAAAAGCGCCAAAATTATCGACTCTAAAAGTCCGTTTCACAATCAGACCGTTGATCTTTTAATTGCAGATGGTTTAATAGAAAAAATAGGCGTTTCGCTTCCAAACGACGATGCTGAAGTTGTACGTTTCGAAGATCTTCACGTTTCTCAAGGCTGGTTTGACAGTAGTGTTTCTCTTGGAGAACCAGGTTACGAAGACAGAGAAACCATTGCAAACGGATTAAATGTTGCGGCAAAAAGCGGATTTACAGCAATTGGTTTACAGCCTAACTCTTTACCAATTATTGACAATCAATCTCAGGTAAGTTTTGTGAAAAATAAAGCAAATGGTTTTGCAACAGAAATTTTTCCAATCGGCGCTTTAACAAAAGTAAGTGAAGGAAAAGATATGGCTGAACTTTTTGATATGAAAAATGCCGGTGCAATCGCTTTTGGAGATTACAACAAAAGTATTGATAACGCCAATATTCTGAAAATCGCTTTACAATATGTACAGGATTTTGATGGTTTGGTTATTGCTTATTCACAGGATCCAAACATCAAAGGAAACGGTGTGGCAAACGAAGGAATTGTTTCTACCAGATTAGGTCTAAAAGGAATTCCGAATCTTGCGGAAGAACTGCAAATCTCAAGAAACTTATTTTTATTAGAATACACAGGCGGTAAACTCCATATTCCAACGATTTCTACAGCAAAATCGGTTGAATTGATTAGAGAAGCGAAAACAAAAGGTTTGAATGTAACTTGTAGTGCCTCTGTTCATCACTTAGTTTTAACAGATGAAAAACTGGACGGATTTGATACGCGTTTTAAAGTAACGCCGCCATTACGCACTGAAGTGGATAGACAAGCTCTTTTAAACGGAGTTGCTGACGGAACGATTGACACCATTACTTCAGATCATAATCCGATTGATATTGAATTCAAGAAAATGGAGTTTGATACAGCTAAAAACGGAACGATTGGATTAGAAAGTGCTTTTGGAGCATTATTAACCGTTTTACCATTAGAAACTGTAATTGCAAAACTAACTTCAGCAAGAGCTATTTTCGGTCTTGAAAACAATACAATCGAAGAAGGTGCAAAAGCCAATCTGACACTTTTTACGCCTGAACACAAATCAACTTTTACAAAAGAAAACATTCTTTCAAAATCTAAAAATTCTGCCTTTTTAGGAACAGAAATAAAAGGTTCTGTTTATGGGATTTTAAATCAAAATCAACTTGTTACAAAATAATACAATGAATAATTCAGTCGAAGAAGGAAAACCAATCGCCATTACCAGTTATATTCTGATTGTTGGTGTTTTGATTGCCATGAGCATGAATTCTGAAAACAAAAACAGTTTTGCTTCTTTTCATATCCGCCAGGCTTTAGGATTGTCTTTAACCTTTATTTCTTTTGGAGCAATCGTTAGCAATTTCGATAGCTTTTACATCACTTTCCCCATGTGGATCTGCATTTCTATTCTGTGGACTTTTGGTATTTTTAATGCTATTCAAGGACAAATGAAACCGATTCCTTTAGTGGGAGAATTATTTCAAAAATGGTTTAAAAAAATTGGATAGATTTTTAGATTCCAATTAAAAAAATCCAAATTCCAAAACTTTGTCAAAGTTTCAAACTTTGACAAAGCCCAAACTGAACACTAAAAATCTGAACACTGAACACTAAAAAAATGAATCTATCTTTAGAATATAAAATACAAGAACCAAAAGTAATTTTAGACAAAAACCCGCTTTTATTGTTATTACACGGATACGGAAGCAACGAAGCCGATTTATTTTCTTTTGCCTCCGAACTTCCTGATAATTATTATGTAATTTCAGCAAGAGCACCTTACGATTTGCAATACGGAGCTTACGCGTGGTACGCCATTAACTTTGATGCAGATCAAAACAAATTCTCTGACAATGAACAAGCAAAAACTTCAAGAGATATTATTGCTAATTTTATTGACGAATTAGTAGTACATTATCCAATTGACGCCAACAATGTAACTTTAATCGGATTCAGCCAAGGATCTATTTTAAGTTATGCAACAGCTCTTTCATATCCTGAAAAAATCCAGAGAGTTGTGGCAATGAGTGGTTATTTTAATGAAGAAATCATCAAAGAAGGTTTTGAAAATAATGACTTTACAAACTTAAAAATATTTGCTTCCCACGGGACTGTAGATCAAGTTATTCCGATTGAATGGGCTAGAAAAACTCCTGCGATTTTAGAAAAACTAAACATTCCGGTTACTTATAAAGAATATCCAGTTGGACATGGTGTTGCTCCGCAGAATTTCTTTGATTTTAAGAATTGGTTAGCTTTATAGTTTTGAGTCTTAGCAACAATTTTAAGTAAAAAAGGCATGTCAGATTGGTATCGAAAAAAAACTTGGACAAAAGAAGATGAAGAACATTTCTTCAGCAAATTGGCGCGTGCAAGAAAAGATGGACGCGCACAATATCTAAAAATTCAAGCAATTGTACTGGTTGAAACTAAAGAACCTGAACTATTAAATATTGCTAAAGAATTACTTCAAAAAATTCTTGATGAATACCCAAATGATAACTTTAATAAAAGTTCTGTCTATAATACTTTTGGAGAGATTTTTTCACTAGAAAAAAATATTGAAAAGTCATTACAGTATTATAAAAAATCTATTGATTTTGAAGAAGTTTATCCTAACGTACAAACTGGGTCTTATTTAGGTTACTCAGAATTGATAATAAAAAATCAATTAACTCACGAATATCTAAACGTAGAAAAAATTTTAGAAGATAAAATATCTGGTTTATTGTTTCCTATAGAAAAATACAAAGTGTTCTCAATCCTAGCAATTCTAAATTATCATAATTCAAAAAAAGAAATTGCAAAAGAATTTGCCAAATTAGCGAATGAAAATGCTCAGACAGAAACTTCAGGATTGCGTTACCACAAACATTTAGGTATTGTTTCCGAAAGAGATGTTTTTCTAGAACAAATATTAAACAAAAAACTTTGAAAAGTTCTAAGTTACCTACTGAGACTCCGACTGAAAACTAAAGTTTATTCTCCAGTATAAATTATCTTCCCATCTTTCTTCAAAACATATCCTTTCCACGGAATTAATTCTAGATCATCTTTTTTCCAAGAATCACCTTCGGATTTTCTTTCTAAAATGATGGATTCTTTTTGAGTATCTAAGAAAAGTTCTGCTTTATTTCCGTCAAAAATTACATACGAAACCGTAGAATATGTTTTTCCATCTTCAGCATGATTCAATCTTGTGCCATTTTCAAAAACTCGGATACATTCTTTTTTCAACTCAGACCAAGTGTAACCTGCAGAAGCTTTACAGCCGTGAGAATCAGAATCTCCGCCTATGACAGTTTCTTTTTGAGGCTCTTTTGGAACGCTATTATTTTCTTTATTTTCCTGAGAAACTTTTTTTCCACAAGAAAACGCACTCGCAATAATCAAAAACAAAAAAATCTTTTTCATAATCCTAATAGTTTTAAATTGAGCAAAAAAAATAGGATTATAAAATCCTATTTTTGATATAACCAAGTTTGATTTACTTCAAAGGTAATATTATCGTCGTTATCCACAAAGTATTTTAATAAGACTTCTCCCCACAACTCCCCATTGCTGTAGTCTGCAATAATCCATCTGTGGTTTAAAATTTTTACCTTATTGATGATAAATTTAGTCGGTCCAATCTGGTCTTGTCCCGTGTACGGATTTCCTTTTGGATTTGAATTAAAGTCTAATAGTTTTTCAGTTACAACCGGAATTAGTTTTTCGTATAGAATTACTTTTCCACCTGAGGCACTGTTATCAAAGTAGTTTTGAGCATTTTCGTTATGTTCCAAAGAAAAATAATCAGCTTCTGCTAATTGCGTTTTCACTAGATTAATACTATCTCTGAGCTTCTTAGTAGTTTTATCATATCTATTTTGCGCAAATTTTACCTCTCCACTGTAAAATGCATAAGTAAAAACATTCATTAAAATGGCTAAAATAAAAAGATAAAGCATTAAGGATTTTTTCATTGTGTGGTATAATTAAATGGTAATTTCTAAATTATCGTAAGCCAGAAAAACATTTTCCGGAAGTTGTTTCTGTACTTCTTCATGAAAACCTAAAACGTGGCTGATATGCGTTAAATAAGCTTTTTCAGGCTTTACAAGATTTATAAAATCAAGCGCTTCCTGAAGATTAAAATGAGTATCATGAGGTTCAACACGTAAAGCATTTACAACCAAAACTTTTAAACCTTTAAGCTTTTCTGTTTCGGTTGAATCGATTGTTTTTACATCTGTCAAATAGGCAAAATCGTCTATTCGGTAACCAAAGACCTGCAATTCACCATGCATTACATTTATTGGAATAGCCGTTTTATCTCCAATCGCAAACGGAATATTGTTTTCAACCTCGATCGTTTTTACGCTTGGCGCTCCGGGATATTTATTTACCGTTTCAAAAACATAATCGAAACGACGTCTTAAATTATCCAAAACACGCTGGTGTCCGTAAATCGGAATTTCGCCTTGTCTGAAATTAAATGGACGAATATCATCTAAGCCCGCAGTATGATCTGCATGCTCGTGCGTAAAAAGAATTGCATCCAGTTTTCTGCACCCGCAGGAAAGCATCTGCTGTCTGAAATCAGGACCGCAATCTATTACATAAGAATGTTCGTCCCATGTAATCCAGATGGATACACGAAGCCTTTTATCCTTAGCATCAGTGCTTTTACAAACTGGATGATCGATCCCGATAATCGGAATACCCTGAGAAGTACCTGTACCTAAAAAATAAACCTTCAATTGAACTTAATTTTTTTACAAAAATAGATTATTTCTCTTTCATTAGACTCCTAATTTACTAACTTTGTAACAAATCTATTTAAAACAAAATGGGTACAGAAATAAAACTCAAAGGTGACAAGGTCATCGAACAGATTCCTTCTATAAAAGACAAAGCTTTACGCATTAATTTAAACGAGAATATTTACGGAACATTTGCTGAAATTGGCGCTGGACAAGAGACAGTTAGACATTTTTTCAGATCCGGAGGTTCATCAGGAACGATAGCAAAAGCAATGTCTGCCTATGACAAAGATTTTAGTGACGCTGTTTATGGTGCTGAAAACGACGGTAGATATGTTACCGAAGAACGTTTGAAAAAAATGCTGACACATGAAGGTCAGATTATCGAAGAACGTTTGAGCAGAGAAAAACACCCAACAAAACTTTTCTTCAGTTACGCTAACACGGTTGCTACAATAGATTTTGCCAAACAATTCAAAGGTCACGGCTGGGTTGGAATTCGATACCAAATTGAACCAGACGAAGCCTACAACGAAATTATTCTTCACATTCGTTTTAAAGAAACCGACGCAAGATTACAACAAGAAACACTTGGAATTTTAGGTGTAAACTTAATTTACGGTGCTTTTTACAAATACAACGATCCAAAACGATTACTTCGTTACTTATACGATCACTTAGACAAAGATCAATTAGAGATCGATACCATTAACTTTTCCGGTCCGCGTTTTGCTGACGTTGACAACCGTTTGATGAGTTTGCAGTTGGTTAAAAACGGAATGACAGATGCCGTAATGTTTAATCCTGAAGGGAAAAACATTTTACCTGCAGCAATCTTATACAAAAAGAACCTTTTGGCTTTAAGAGGAAGTTTTCGTCCGGTTACAAAAGTAAACATGGACATGTATGAGAAGTCATTAGAAATGTTTCTTAAAGAAAATAAGGTTGAGAAAAACAATACACTAGTTGTTTTTGAAATTACACTTTCTAACTTACGTTCGGATGGTGAAATTGACGAACGTGACTTTATGGATAGAGCCGAATTACTTTGTTCGCTTGGACAAACCGTAATGATTTCGAATTTCCAGGAATATTACAAAGTGGTTGAATACTTTGCTAATTATACTAAAGCTCGTATGGGACTGGCAATGGGTGTAAATAACCTTGTTGATATTTTTGACGAGAAATATTATCGTCATTTAAGTGGTGGAATCTTAGAAGCTTTCGGAAAATTATTCTATCGTGATATGAAAGTTTTCTTGTATCCGATGCTAGATGAAAATGGTGAATTAATGAATTCAAACAACTTAAAAGTTCATCCGCGAATGAAAGAATTGTACAAGTTCTTTAAATTCAACGGAAAAGTAGTTGATATTGAAGATTACGATCCGACTATTCTTGATGTTTTCTCTAGAGAAGTTCTTAAAATGATTAATCAGGGAAAAACGGGCTGGGAACCAATGCTTCCTCCTGGAATTCCAGAAATCATCAAAGAACATCATCTTTTTGGATATCATCCGCAGAAAGAATTAGAACAAAATATATAATACAAAAAGCCTCTTTATGGAGGCTTTTTTTTGTTTCAAGTTTTCTTTGTTTCAAGTTTCAGGTTCTAAACTGAACGAATTTTTAACGCAAAGTACGCTAAGTTTTTTTTTGATAAGAAAGATTTATAAAAAGCAAAGTCCGCAAAGCTTTGTGTTGATAAAGCTTTGCGGACTTTGCGTTTACGCACAAACTTGAATAAAAAACTTTGCGTGCTTTGCGGTAAAACTATAGACAAAGTCTTTCAACTTGAAACCTGAAACAAAAAAGCTTCTATTTCAAAATCTGCGAAGTGTGTTCTTTTGTTTTTACTTTTTCGATTACTTCCTCGATAATTCCTTTTTCGTCGATTACAAAAGTAGTTCTGTGAATTCCGTCGTATTCTTTTCCCATAAATTTCTTTGGCCCCCAAACTCCAAAATCATTTATCACTGATTTATCTTCATCTGCAATTAACGGGAAAGGAAACTCGTATTTATCTTTAAATTTTAATTGTGCTTTCTGGCTATCAGCACTTACGCCTAAAAGTTCGTAGTTATTGGCTTTAAAACGCTCAAAATTATCTCTTAAATCACAAGCTTCGGCGGTACAGCCCGGCGTACTTGCTTTTGGATAAAAGAAAACTACTAGCTTTTTCCCAGCGTAATCTGCTAGTTTATGTGCTTTTCCATCCTGATCTGTTCCTGAAAAATTGGGTGCTTTATCTCCTGCTTTTAATGTTGTCATATCTTGTTATTTTAGATTTTAGATTGTTGATTTTAGATTTTTTTTAAAGAATATAGAATAAAGAGTATAGATTTTAGGCTTTTTTTACTCTTAACCCATAATTTATTAACTTATAACTTTTTCATGCCCCGGATTGCAGTGAAAACCCCGGAATTGTGGTAGTTTACATTTTTTGTATTTAAAAAGCGACCAACGGAAGCTCTTTTAAATACTTAAAAATGTTACTAACACAATGAGGAGTTGAAACGAAAAGCCGGATTAGGCACATCATCAAAATTATACTATTTTTACGGGATTAAAAAGACTAAAATGAATAAAGAAGCTCGTGTGCAATTTGTTATTGACAAATTAAAAGAACTCTATCCTACTATACCTGTCCCTCTTGATCACAAAGATCCTTATACACTTCTAATTGCAGTTTTGCTGTCTGCACAATGTACTGATGTACGTGTCAATCAAATTACGCCATTGTTATTTGCAAAAGCCGACAATCCTTATGATATGGTTAAAATGTCGATAGAGGAAATTAAAGAAATTATTCGTCCATGTGGCTTGTCACCAATGAAATCGAAGGGAATTCACGGCTTATCTGAGATTTTGATTGAAAAACATAACGGAGAAGTTCCGCAGAGTTTTGAAGCTCTTGAAGCTTTGCCTGCTGTTGGTCATAAAACGGCAAGCGTAGTAATGTCTCAGGCTTTTGGAGTTCCAGCATTTCCAGTTGACACACACATTCACAGATTAATGTACCGATGGAATTTATCGAATGGAAAAAACGTAGCACAAACAGAAAAAGATGCCAAAAGACTGTTTCCAAGAGACTTGTGGAACGATTTACACCTTCAGATTATTTGGTACGGACGTGAATATTCGCCGGCACGCGGTTGGAGCTTAGAAAAAGATATTATTACTAAAACGGTTGGAAAAAAATCTCTGATTGAAGAGCTGGAAAAAACGGTTTCAAAAAAATAAGGCACAAAGAAAAAAACTTTGTGCCTTTGTATCTCTGCATCTTTGTAACTTAAAAAAACTACATTCCTGCTTTCAAAGCATTGTATTCGGCAGTCATATCCAGAGCTCTATAAACTCCTAATAACACTTTGGTTGCATCTTGATTTTTAGGTTCTATGGCCAACACCTTTTTCAAGTATGGGATTGCACTTCTTGTTACATCATCTTTTACAGAGCTTAACTTATCATATTTCTGCATTTCTGCCTTAGAAGTTCCTAAAGCCGCAATTTCATCTGTTAAATCTTTTTTAATCTGCAATTTCAAGTAAGCTAGATTAATATAGGCATCTATAAAATTAGGATTTAATTCTAATACGTAATTATAGGCTGCCTCAGCTTTCTGATACTCTTTTCTTTCTAGATAAGAATAAGCTAAATTATTATTAACCTCCACTTTTTTAGATGGAACCGATTCTGTTCTTGGTTTTTCGTAAAGTCCCTGTTGAATAGCATATTCTCTGGCTTTCGGAGAAATAAAAGCATCTTCTTCTTTTGTTTTCTTGTTAGTAGCCAAATACAGAACTCCTTTTCCAGTAAAATTGATCTTTTTTAATAATTCATAGTACGTAATTGCCGCACTATACTCTTTTCCATTCATGGATGAAGAGGCAGCATTCCATAAGTTTAGTGTGTCTTTTTTATCAAACAAATACACTTTATAACTTTTATCGGCACTTTCTTTGAATTTACCAGCCTTAAAATCTGCCATTGCGCCATTGACCAAGCCGGCTTTCATATCTTTTAAAGCCATACTAGCCTTAACAGTCGATTTAAATTTACCAGATTCATTCTCATATAGGAACACATCTTGATAAGCCTGAGAGGCTAAAGTAAAATTATTGGCCGCATCGACATTTTTTAAAGCTAAATCCTTTAAAACATTTCCTTTTAAAAAATAGTAATCCGATTTATCTTCGTTTGAGGCATTTAAGATGAGATATTCTGTTTTGTTTAAAATAGCTAAAGATTCTTCGCTTTTTCCTTTATCATACAAAGATTGCGCTTCTTTAATTCGGTCTTTTTGTGCAAACATACCTACACTTATTAGTAATAAGCAGGATAGCATTCTAATGTTCTTTTTCATTTTGCGGTTAAGTTTTGATTGGTTAAATGATTTTCTTTTTATTTCTAAAGTAGTAGCAGTGAGAAATAATTAAAACTGGCTTAAAAATTATTTTCAACGGCTATACTAGCAGCAAAAAATATTTTCTGGCACAAATATTCTCTGCTTAAAATCAAATGAGCAAAAACTTAACTAAATAAAGTAGGGTAATTTTTCTTCATAAACAATTTGGTTTTGGGTTAAGTATTTAATTTTTAATTCATTACTCTTCTCAGTAAAAAACTCTGACTTATATTACAATACGAAAAAACCTCTGTAATAGCATTTTTACTGAATAAAAAACTAGTTTTTAACTAAAATAGAATTAAAAACTAAATAAACATATAAAATCAAGTCAAAATATTAAATTTTAACAAAACTTATAAAAACTAATATAAAAACCTTATAAAAAATTATACCGAGGGGAAATTTAAAAATTTTGAGTATGAAGAAATAAATTAAAGATTTTTTTTACATAAAAAAGCTCACTATTTGTATGTGTGATACAAATAGTGAGCTTATCAACCAAAACGACCATTTGGTTTTATTTTACTAAACATCCGACAGGAGCAGTGGGCTGTTTAATTAGCTATAATCTCGAAACTTTTATCCTCAATTTTGACTACAGTCAAAGCTTGTGAATAGTTTAAAATAAAAGAAACTACTTCTTTATTAGGTTTAAGATTTTTAGAAGCTAATGCTTTTTTTGAGTAAATTTTCGCCATACTGTAAAATGTTTTATAGTAGTATAACGAGCTTATTACCAAAATATTATTAGTTGGTTAAAATAATTTGATGTTTTTCAATTATTTTTCTCAAATTCATTAATGCATAACGCATTCTTCCTAATGCTGTATTGATGCTGACACCAGTAATTTCTGAGATTTCTTTAAAACTCATATCTTGATACATACGCATTACCAAAACTTCTTTTTGATCCTCTGGAAGTTCTTCAATTAGCTTTTTTAAATCAAGTTCAACTTGATCCACTATCATTTTGCCTTCTATAGTCAAAGCATCGTCTGACATGATAGAGAAAATAGAAAACTCTTCTGTTTCTCTATACATTGGCATTTTCTTAGTCTTACGGAAGTGATCCACGATCAGGTTATGAGAAATACGCATTACCCAAGGCAGAAATTTACCTTCTTCGTTATAAGAATTGCTTTTTAAAGTTTTGATTACTTTAATAAATGTATCTTGAAAAATATCATTTGAAATATCTCTATCAGCAATCTTAGAATATATGAAACCATATATCTTAGATTCATGCCTTTTAATTAATGTTGCAAGAGCAGCTTCACTGCCTTCAACATAATTTTTCACTAATAGAGCGTCTGGAGTATGCAGATCAGCCATAATTCTACCTTTTTAGTTTTAATTTTAAAATTTGGAGTAATTTTCTAAAAAGTAGTTTTTTTATATAGGCGAATCTTTTTTTTGAGTTGTGTTAATATTGTGTCCAAATTTAACAAATAAATGTTCTAAAAAGCAAATAAAATTGCTAATAATTATAAGTAAAACATTTATTAAAGTAAATTAAACTTAAATTTTACATTGAAAAGGCTAAAAAACCACAAAAAAAGAATGAGCAGAATCCCTTTAAAAATAAGGCTTTAAACGCTAAAAATTAATCAGTAAATTATTAATTAAACCTTTTAAAATCTAGATTTAAATTACAATTTTTTATTCAATAATTTATTTTAAGACTGCTGTTATTTTTCCTAATTGTTTTATTTTGATCTGTTACTTCCTTAAATACTGTTGTTTTTTCAAAATTTCTAATCAAAAATTCTTCCTAAGGATGTTCCTTTTTATGATAAAATAGTTAAAATTTGGAACTATATCCTTAACAAAACCCAATTCAAAATTGATTACTTTTGTAAAAATTGACTTTTTTATGCAAATTGATCTTTCGAAAATAGACCCAAAATCAAATATTATAATAAAAGGAGCACAAGTACATAATTTAAAAAATGTAGATGTGGTCATTCCGAGAAACAAACTAGTCGTTATTACAGGACTTTCAGGATCTGGAAAATCAAGTTTGGCATTTGATACTTTATATGCCGAAGGACAAAGACGTTATGTAGAAAGTTTATCATCCTATGCACGTCAGTTTTTAGGCCGTTTAGATAAACCAAAAGTAGAATATATTAAAGGAATTGCCCCTGCAATTGCAATTGAACAAAAGGTAAACACTACCAATGCGCGTTCTACTGTCGGTACATCTACAGAAATATACGATTACATCAAACTTTTGTTTGCCCGAATCGGTCGTACTTATTCTCCAATTTCTGGACAAGAGGTCAAAAAAAATACGGTAACCGATGTTATTGCAGATGTCAAAACCCTCCCGATTGACAGTAGATGGCTTTTGCTTGCTCCAATTCATCTCGAAGAAGGAAGACAATTAGAAGATAAACTAAAAATACTTTTACAACAAGGTTTTGCCCGTATCTTAGTTGATAATGAAATGATTCGTTTGGACGAATTTTCGGCTTCAGACCTACATCAGTTTGACAATAAAGATATCTTATTAATTATTGATCGTATTGTTGTTAAAGAAGAAGAGGAATTTTATAATCGTCTTGCAGATGCTGTACAGACTGCATTTTTTGAAGGAAAAGGCATTTGTTATTTACAAGAATTAAATGGAAATAAAAGATTTTCTTATTCGAATAATTTTGAATTAGATGGAATCACTTTTTTAGAACCAAACGTTCATTTATTCAGTTTCAACAATCCTTACGGAGCTTGTCCAGCTTGTGAAGGGTATGGAAATATCATTGGAATTGATGCTGATCTGGTTGTTCCAAATACTTCTTTATCGGTTTTTGAAAGTGCTATTTATCCTTGGCGAGGTGAGAGCATGAGCTGGTACAAAGATGAATTTGTAAAACATGCTTATAAATTCGATTTCCCTATTCACAAACCTTATTTTCAGTTAACCGAAGAACAAAAAGATTTAATCTGGACAGGAAATCAATATTTTCAGGGATTAAATGATTTCTTTAGAGAATTAGAAGAGAAAAATTACAAAATTCAAAACCGCGTCATGTTATCACGCTATCGCGGTAAAACCAAATGTCATGTCTGTAAAGGCAAGCGTTTACGTGAAGAGGCTTCATACGTAAAAATCAACGGTAAAACAGTTTCTGATCTGGTTGATTTACCAATAAAACATTTAGTTAATTTCTTTAAAAACATCGAATTAAATGTTTATGAACAGCAGATTGCCAAACGATTAATGATCGAAATTAATAATCGTCTATCTTTTTTAAGTGAAGTTGGATTAGATTATCTTACATTAAATAGAAATTCAGCAACACTTTCTGGAGGAGAATCGCAGCGTATTAACCTCGCTACTTCTCTTGGCAGTAGTTTAGTTGGATCGATGTATATTTTGGATGAGCCAAGTATTGGTCTACACCCAAAAGATTCTGAAAGATTAATTAAAGTATTACTTTCCCTTCGCGATTTAGGAAATACCGTAATTGTGGTGGAGCACGATGAAGATATCATGAAAGCAGCCGATATGATTATTGATATTGGCCCTGAAGCTGGAACTTTTGGAGGAAAACTAGTAGCTCAAGGAACTTATGATGAAATTTTAAAATCAGATTCCTTGACTTCTCAATATCTTAATGGAAATTTAGAAATTTCTGTTCCTAAAAAACGAAGAAAATTTAAAAATCATATTGATATTGTTGGCGCACGCGAGAACAACTTAAAAAATATTGATATTACTTTTCCATTAGATGTTTTGACCGTTGTAACTGGTGTATCTGGAAGTGGAAAAAGTACTTTAATTAAAAAAATATTATTTCCTGCAATGCAGAAAAAACTGGAAAGTGCTGCCGAAAAAGCAGGACAGTTCAGTGAACTGAAAGGTTCTTTTTCTCAAATCAAACATATCGAGTACGTCGACCAAAATCCAATTGGTAGAAGTTCGCGATCTAATCCTGTAACTTACATCAAAGCTTATGATGATATTAGAGATTTATATGCAAAAGAAAAATTATCCAAAATAAGAGGATATCAGGCCAAACATTTCTCTTTTAATGTTGATGGCGGACGATGCGAAACCTGTAAAGGAGAAGGCTCTATAAACGTCGAAATGGTCTTTATGGCCGATGTTTCGCTTCCATGCGAAACTTGCGGAGGAAAACGTTTCAAAAAAGAGATTTTGGAAGTGGCTTTTGATAATCAAAATATCAACGACGTTCTAACTATGACGATTGATGATGCGATTACTTTTTTTGAAAAAAATAAACAATCTAAAATCACTCAGAAATTACAGCCTCTTCAAGATGTTGGTCTAGGATACGTACAGTTGGGACAGTCCTCTTCTACTCTTTCAGGCGGTGAAGCACAGCGTATTAAACTAGCTTCTTTTCTAGTGAAAGGGGCAACAAAAGACAAAGCATTATTTGTATTTGATGAACCAACAACTGGACTTCATTTTCATGACATTAAAAAATTATTGGCTTCTTTTGATGCTTTGATAGAAAAAGGACATTCTATTATTGTGATTGAACATAATCTGGATTTAATCAAATGTGCCGACTGGATTTTGGATCTTGGCCCTGAAGGAGGAGAAAATGGAGGACATTTACTAGCATCTGGAACTCCAGAAGAGATTGTAAAAGTAAAAGAATCGGTAACGGGAATTTATTTAAAAGATAAATTATAAAATGATCTAAAAATTTTAAAGCCATAAATACAATTGATTAGTTTGTATTTATGGCTTTTCTTATTTTATTTCTCTTTTTAATCTTTACGCTACCAAGCATCTTTCCTCAAAAGGAAGACCATCTTCGTCAATAGCTACTAAAATCTTTTTTTGTTTTGATGCCTCAAAGGTTAAATACAGCCAAGCAAATGACCATAAACCTAGAGTTAAACAAAAAATCATGAAATTTAAACTGTGATTCACTACTTTTCCCCCTTTAGATAAAACCGCGAAAAGGAATTCATCGTTTCTTTCTTCTAACGTAAATCCATTATGAACTTTGTTTGATATCATATTTGAAAATACTTGCATGCTTTGTTCCTGGCTGAGATGATTGTCTTTCATAATTATTCTATACTACATTAATCCATAAACTTTTTCTTGCACATTTTATTGCAAAAGTACTCAAACTAAAAAAATAAAAAAATACCTACATTTAATGATTTTGTTAGAAATAATTCTGCAAATTCTTGTAAGTAGTATTAAATTTTCAGTCTAAAGTTAATTTTTATCTAATTAATTACAAAATAAATACATGTTAAAATTTATTATTTAATAACTCATTTTCAATTTCTTAACTTTTGTTCTTCAAATTAAAAGAGGGCGCTTCGTAATCTTCTTTTAAGTAATTTGGCGGAAGTGTGGTCGCATTTCCATCTCTTAAAGCATTATAGTGTGGTGACATAATCTCTATGCCTGCAGCATTAAAAGAATCTTGTATGTTTTGATGCAATGACGAATAAATCCTAGGTTGTTTAGTTGGTTCTTTCGTATAAACGTTAATCTGATAAGAAACATAAAAATCATCTAAACTGGTTTGAAGTACAAATGGTTTTGGTTCTTTTTCTATCATTTCGGTATTCAAAGCAGCTTCAATTAAGGCAGCGTAGATGTCCTTCCACGGAACATCATAACCTATTGTTACCGTAGTATGAATTAATAAACCATTGGTAGAATGTTTAGTATTTGCAGAATAATTTGTAGAGGTACTGGATAAAACCGTTGCATTAGGAATCGTTATATCTTCGAATTTTGGAGTTCTGATTCTTGTAACCAAAGCTGTCTTTTCAATAACTTCTCCGCTTACATCCCCAATTTTAATATAATCGCCAATTTTAAACGGACGCATATAAGTAATTACTAATCCTGCCACCATATTGGCAATAGCATTTGAAGATCCAAGAGAAAACAAAACACCCACAAATACTGAAACTCCCTTGAAAATTGGAGAATCTGAACCTGGTAAATACGGGAAAATAATGACCAGCATAAAAGCATACATCAAGAATCTAATGATATTAAATGTTGGAAGTGCCCAATCGCTGTAAAATCCATCAATTTTTATGTTTTCAGATTTTATTTCGTAAAAGAAAAATTTTATGACTTTTAAAGAATACTTAAAAATAATCACAATTACGATGATGGTAAATAGACTTGGCAGAAAACCAATAAATCCCATTAAAGCCGATTTAGCTGGCGTTAAAATCCATCTAAGAAGTGTAGTGGTATATTCTTTTGTTGCTGGAAAAATACTGAATAAAACCGGAAGAGATAAATAAACAATAAGTACAAGTGAGGCTATTTTTACAAAACCAAAAAATCTTAAAAATAGAATCTGCTGTCTTTCTGGAGATAATACTTTTATTGTATTATAATTTACGCCTTTAAAATATTTTTTTCTATTCCTAATAATATATTTTTTGATTAGATTAAACACTTTACCAACCAAAAACAGGATCAAGCCAATAATTAAAACCAACAAAGCAGTATATCCAAAACGCTTAGGAAGCTGAGAGTAATTCTCGTTCTGATAAATTATAGCGCTTTTAATTATCTTTAAATTACGATTGGCAATAAAAGATACCGTTTGATTTTCGGCTTTAGCATCAGATTCCAAAACCGACATTAGTACTAAATCATTCTTATAAACAATATCTGAAGAAACATCAGAAGGAATAACTTTGAGAGAATCTTTTTCAAAAAAAGATTCATTATAAAGTCTTTTAATTTTAGAGGAAATATACTCCGCCCGTTCTTTAGCAGGAAATGATCCCACATTATTATACACATAAAAAAGCGTGTCTTTAAAAGGACTTACAGGATAACCTTTAAGTTTTACTATCGATGAATCTGGAATCTTCAGATTTTTGTTCTGTCCCAACATTACCGAACAAGAAAACCAAACAAGAAATAAAGCTAATAACTTAAGTAATTTTATTTTCATATTCTACTAGAAATAAATTAGTTATCCTTTCTAACAAATATAAAAACAAAAAAGTTACTTTTTTAAATTACTTTTATTTTTCCTACAGTGACGCTTTAAATTTTTATCCCGATCTTCTTAAAAATAGAATCAATAACACCATTGATGTCTGGAGAAATTTTGAATTTATAATTCAAATACAAATATAAAATGGTAACTAAAATCGATTTTAAAGCAATACTAATTAACTGAAAAAATGGAAATTCCCAGAAATAAAAAACTAAAAACAATGCAAAAGTTAAAAGCATGGAATAAATTGTCTGCTCCGTAAAAGGATACAAGTGAAGTTTTTTAACCACAAAAAGCAATTTAGCCAAACTGTATAAAGTAATTGATAAAAGTGTCGCAAATGCCGAACCAAAAATCCCAAAAATTGGGATAAAAATCATATTTAAAATGACGGTCAAAACTACTAGCATCAAACCTAAATACAAAACCATTCGGTAATATTTTGTATTAAAAATGATAGCATTGTTATTTCCCAAAATCAAATCAAAATACTTAGACAAACCAATCATAAAAACCACTGGAATTCCACCGCTGTATTCTTTTGGAACCAATTCGTACAATTGATTAATATTGACAAAAATACAAAGCATCACAAAACCGCCGACAATCTGCAGATTGATAGAGGTTTTTTTGTACAACTGATTCAATTCGTCATGTTTGTTATCATGCATCAATTTAGCCGTAATTGGATACACAATTTGATGCATGGCACGGCTTGGAACTGAAATTACCAAAGCAATGTAAGTTGCAACAGAATAATAAGCAATATTCTCAATCTTCATATATTGATTCAGCATCAGTTTGTCGCCATCCAAAAGCAAATTGGCTACACTTCCAGACAGAATAATATAGAAAGTATACTCCATTACACTTTTTACATTTTCAGGAATTGTAATCTGGAAATTCGGCTTCTTAATGTAAAACGCATAAAACATTGTTACTATAAAAGCTAAAAAATATATAGCTGCTGTGACGTACACAAACTCAACCAAACTAATCCAGTTAAAATACAAACCTATCAATGCAAAAGTTGAAAGCAACCTTAAACCTACTTCTTTTATAAAATTTCCAAAAACCGAATGCATGTGTACCCTTGCCCAAGCATAAAAGATTTCAAAATACGCCATACAGATTCCTATAAACGGAATCAAAAGCATAAATTCACGGACTACAGGGTTTTCTTTAGAAACAAAATCTGTTATATCATCATAGAAAAAGATTCCAATTAGCCCTAAAGGAATACACATTAAGATTGGAAATAATGCCGTAAAAGAAAGGAACTGTTCTCTTTCTTCTTCAGTTTTATACTGTGAATAAAATTTTACTAAAGTATTCTGCATTCCAATTGCAAACAAAGGCATGATCACATTCGCTGCAGAAGTAATATAATTGGTTAAAGCGTAATAAGTTGCACCAAGAAAAACTGGGTAAAGATATAATGTATTTATGGCTCCGATACCAAAACCAATGTATGTAATTATAGTATTTTTAAAAGACTGATTTAAGACAATACCCATTTCTTGAGTTTAGATTGTAGAATTTAAATTTTCAATTGATTATTTCTTAATCAGTTGTGCTAATTGTTTGGTTAGATTTTTTCTGGAATATTGCTGTAAACCAATTCCGTACGCTTGCAAATTCCCTTCCAAAAACTGATTAAAAAAGTCCAAAATTACACTTTTTAACTTGGCTTTTTCAGAATAATCAAAAAATACTCCTGTATTGGTTTGTGTCACAATATCTGCAAAATCTGAACCTTGTGGTCCAATCGCTATTATTGGGCGGTTTGACACCATATACTCGAATAATTTTCCGGGAATAATGCTTTTGGTATCCTCAGAATTAATTTCAATTAAAAGTAAAACCTGAGTTTTTTTTTGATGGGCAACTGCTTCTTTATGAGAAACGTATCCAACTAAATTCAGATGATCATTTAATTGATGCTCTTTTATTGCATCTAATACTTCCTGACTTACAGCTCCAATTAATTTAATTTCTAAGTGAGATTTAAATTCTGGAACTTCCTGAAGTAATTCTACCAAAACTTCCCATAGAAAAGTCGGGTTTCTGTCTGATAAAAAAGAGCCTATATGAGCTAACGTAAATTTACGGTCTAAAGTTTGTTTTTCGACAGTTTCAACATCATAACCATTTGTAATAACTGTAATTGGTCTGTTTGTAATGACTTCGAATTCAGCTTTTGTTGTTTTACTAGTTACAATAATTTCGTCAGCAGCATTTAAAACTTTATGCTCTAAATTTTTATGCTTCTTTTCTGCATAAGAAGACAAACGAAGCGCTTTATGATAACCAATCGTTGTCCAAGGATCACGAAAGTCAGCAAACCATTTTACGTTTAATTTTTTTTGTAATTCTAAACCAATTAAATGCAGACTATGCGGTGGTCCAGAAGTAACAATTGTATCAATATTATTTTCTTGAATATATTTTTCTAAATAAGCAACAGAAGGTTTTACCCAAAAAACACGAGCATCTGGAATAAAAAGATTACCGCGAACCCACAGAAATGTTTTATCTAAAAAAGTCTGTTTTTTCTTCTGAGGAAAAATTCCAGAACTGATTTTTTTTGTTTTGTTTTTTGAAAAAACAGAAGCCAATTGATAAGGCTCCCAAATTTTATTCTTTAGAACAATTACCTTATCTGATATTTCACTTACCAAACCTTCATCAACAATAGGATAAGTTGGATTTTCTGGAACATAAACAATTGGCTGTACATCAAATTCTGGCAGATATTTTACAAATTTCAACCAACGCTGTACTCCTGGACCACCAGCTGGTGGAAAGTAATAGGTAATTATTAAGAGTTTTTTTTGTTCCATTTAGGATTTATATTCAATTTCACAGAGATTCACAAAGTGTTCGCGAAGTTTCGCAAAAGACTTAATTACTTTTGGGCATCTTTGCGAAAGAATTTTTCGAAATAAATTCCACCAATTAAAAGCAATACCATCCCAATTGAACTAATTAAAGTAATTGTTCCTCCAGTTTTAATAACCTGAGGCTCAAATTTGAATTCTATAGTATGTTTTCCACCAGGAATTTCCATTGCTCTTAAAACATAATCAACAGGGAAATGATCTGTCAATTTACCATCGACATAAGCACTCCAGCCATTTTTATAATATATTTCAGAAAAAACAGCTAAACCATCTTTTTCATTTTCTGATTTATATTTGATGTAATTTGGCTTATACTCTACAACATTAATTGTCCCCGTCGCATCCCAAGGTTTCTTTAAACGAGCATTTGGGAATTTAGATTCGTGTTCATGAACATTAAAAACAGCTACTTTTTTCGTGTCTAAAGTATTCAGCGCTTTCATTACATCATCTGCTTTGTTCACCAATTTTACAGAACTCACAAACCAAGCATTTCCATTCGCATCTGGATTAATGGTTGGAATATCCTTTCCTTCTTTATCTGTCTGAATTACATACTTAACATTTAGCATATTAAGTATTTCAAGATTATTTTTAGCGATCTGGTAATCAAAAAGCTGCTGCATTCTACGAGGTTTCGCTGCATGGTAACCACCTATTGAACTATGAAAATAAGAAGCTCTTGCACTTGACATATTACCATTTAATTCAAAAACCCTATAATGTGTTGTATCAGCCAAAATTTTGTAATCTGCTTCGGTTTCCTGAAAAGGAGCCGCAATCTGAACTGGACTTACAAAATCCTTAGCAGAAACATATTTTTTATCAATAAAGAACAAATCAAAAATCATTACAATTCCCACAATGATTAAAGTTGTAGTCTGAGAAAGCTTATTTTTTATGAATAACCATAGAATTAGAAACGTCAATACAATTAGAAAACCTGTTCTCAGTAAATCTGCATAGTACATCGTTACACGGTCTTCTTTTAGTGCATCAACAAAATCCGGCCCATAACTTTGCATTAAATATTGATCACTTGCTCCAGAAAAATTAAATAATTGTTTGGCAATTACTAAAATAAAAATTACCCCAAGTCCAAAAACTCCTGTTTGAACTAATGCTTTCTGTTGCAATTTAGGTTCATCTTTGGCTTTAAAAAATGATTGAATTCCCATAACTGCCAAAACAGGGAAACATAATTCTAAAATTACTTGAATAGACGATACTGCCCTAAATTTATCATACATAGGAATATAGTCTATGAAGAAATCAGTCAATAAAGGGAAGTTTTTACCCCAAGAAAGCACTAAAGAAAACAAAGCCCCTCCGAGAAAAACATACTTAATTTTTCTATCATCTATAAAAAGTGCTAAAACGGCAAGAAAAAACACTACTGCTCCAATGTAGGCCGGAGCAGCAACAATAGGCTGATCTCCCCAATAAGTAGGCATGCTTGAAGCATATTGCTTCGCTTCAGCTTCAGAAGCTCGTCTCTCTGTAAAAAAGCAGTACATCCTGCTTTCTTTTCCTAAATTTTCGTGATTTGACCCGCCAAAAAGCCTAGGTGCAATAAGATTAAAACTCTCTGCAATTCCATAACTATATTCCGTAATATATTCACGGCTTAAAGCATTTTCATTTGTCTTTCTTGTTCCATCAGGATTGAAAGTTAATTCACTATTGCTTCGTGTACTAAATTTAGCATATTCGCTTGTCGCCAGTAAATTTCCAGCATTCGCTCCAATAGCAAAAATACCAGCAATGGCAAGTGTACCGATTGAAACTAAAAGCGGTTTATATTCTTTATTTTTTATAAATTCAAAAGCAAAATAACCTGAAAGTATCAACAAGAAAATTAATAGATAATAGGTCATCTGGAAGTGATTGGCATTAACTTCTAATGCCACGGCAAACATAGTGAGCAAACCTCCCCAGACGTACTTTTTCTGAAAGACGAGTATAAATCCAGCTACCACAAGAGGCATATATGCAATTGCATGTGCTTTGGCATTATGACCAACTCCTAAAATGATAATTAGATAAGTTGAAAAACCAAATGCAATAGCGCCGATAAAAGCCTTTAACGGATCTGTTTTTAAAACCAATAATAAACCATAAAAGCCTAAGAAATATAGAAACAAGTAATCTGCAGGACGTGGAAGAAAACGAAGCACATCATCAATTTCTCCAACAAAATCATACGGATACTTGGCTCCCAGCTGATAAGTAGGCATACCACCAAAAGCAGAATTTGTCCAATAAGGTTCCGCATTTTCCATCGCTCTAAAGTCATTCTGCTCTTTTGCCATTCCGGTGTATTGAGCAATATCTGACTGGAAAATTTGTTTTCCTTGCAGAACTGGATAAAAATAAATTAATGAAACGAGAATAAAGCCCAGTATAACAAGGGCATGCGGATAGTACTTATTTATTATTTTCAATTTTGGCTGGTTTGGGTTAAAATGAATCCTAATATTTCAGGACACAAATCTAATCTATTTCTTCGTAATCAACATACTCTCCCACTTTTTTGGTTTCGCGCGGGTTTTTAGCATTAGCAGTATTAATGATTATTTCATCATTATTATTTCTGCTGGTATTCTGCCAGCTATTATTTTGATTCTGTTGATTGTATTGTTGTTGCTGCCTCTGAAAATTTTCGCTTGCATTTTCAACAGCCTTTTTTACCAGTACAGGCAAAAAAATTCTAGCCAAAAATTTCATAAGATAATAAAAGGCAATAATCCCAATAATATATCTTAAACTTGATAATGACGCTTCTTGCATAACTCTATAATTTTTTTCAAAATTAATAAATCCGTTGTTTAAAAATAAAATATGAATCTTAAATAAATAATAAAATATGTACATTTGATATGCGTTATTATATTTTAACCCAAAAAAAATTATATGTTTAAAATTAAAAACTTACTCGCCCCGGTACTTTTTTTTATTCCACAATTGTTTTTTGCACAATATACTGATGTCATCAATTCCAATCGTCCAGGTGAAACAATGTCTGCCTATGGTGTTGGAAAATCAGTAATTCAAGCAGAGCTTGGTGTTTACGGCATCAAAGAAAAACACGATTTATTAGATTATGATGCCAGCGGATTTGGCACCGATTTTACGCTTCGCTATGGCGCTTTTCTTGAACAACTAGAGTTTGTATTGGATGTGCAGTATCAAATGGCAAATTATGATACTCCTTACACCAGTTACAAGAAAAATAATTTTAGACAGACTGTTTTAGGAGCTAAATATTTAATTTATGATCCTTACAAAAACTATAAAAAAGAAGTTAACATTTACAGCTATAAAGCCAATCGTAATTTTCAATGGCGCGAATTGATTCCAGCTGTTTCTGTTTTTGCAGGAGCTAATTTTGTTGGGGCAGATAATCCGTATTATTTTTCGCCTGACGGTGCTATTTCTCCAAAAGTTTCCTTAATAACACAAAACTTGTTTGGAGGTGGTTCTTGGGTTTTTGTAACCAATATTATTGCAGATTATATTGGTACAGATTATCCAAGTTACGGATATGTATTAACTTTGACCCACGGATTTAACGACAGATGGTCTGGTTTCGTTGAAAACCAAGGATACAAAAGTGACTTTTACAGTGATTCTATCATTCGTGGCGGCGCTGCATATCTCCTTTCTTCCAACATGCAGGTTGATGCTTCTATAAGTACTAACTTCAAAAACACGCCTTCTATTTTGTATGGCGGTGTTGGAATATCATGGCGATACGATGGCTGGTACAAAGAAAAAGTGATTGAAGCAAAAAATAAAGATAGAGCTAAAAAGAACCCTGACAACGAAAAGAGTGTCGATTATCAAGAAAAAGAAAGAAGACGTAAATCAAAATACGAATAAATAGTAATAAATAAAGACTCCTTAAAGAGACTACCAATACCATATTAATGATCACAATTAAAGAAGCCAAAAGCAAAAAAGAATTAACCGAATACATCAAATTTCCTTTTTCATTGTATAAAGAAAATCCATATTGGGTGCCACCAATTATTTCGGATGAATTAGAATCTTTTGACAAGACCAAAAACCCTGCTTTTGATAATGCTGAAGCTTATTTTTATCTGGCATACAGAGACAACAAAATTGTTGGTCGCATCACTGCTATCATCAATTGGTCTGAGGTTAACAATCAGCATAAAAGAAAAGTACGTTTTGGATGGTTTGATGTGATTGATGATATTGAAGTTACAAAAGCTCTATTGAACAAGGTTTTTGAATTAGGAAGAAAACACAATTTAGAACACGCTGAAGGCCCAATGGGATTCTCTAATCTGGACAAAGTAGGCCTTTTGACTGAAGGATATGATCAGGTTGGAACTATGATTACTTGGTACAATTATCCCTATTATGTAACACACCTAGAGCAGTTAGGATTTCAGGTAGAGAAACAATATATCGAAAGTATATTTCCGTTTTCGAATGTAAAACCGGAGTTTTTCCAAAAAGCACAAGCATTAATAAAAAAACGTTACGAACTTAAATCCCTTACTTTTACTAAAACAAAAGACATTATGCCCCATGTAGACAAAATGTTTGATCTGTTTAATGAAACGTATGCTAAACTAGCTTCATTTGTAGCTATTTCTGATATTCAAAAAGAGTACTTCAAAAAGAAATACATTAGCTTCATTAATCCTGAATACATCAAATTTGTAGTGGATAAAGATGATAATTTAGTGGCTTTCAGTATTGTAATGCCTAGTTTTACCGAAGCTTTACAAAAAATAAAAGGAAAACTATTTCCGTTTGGCTTTTTGCAATTGTTAAAAGCTAGAAAACATAGTAAAGATGTTGTTTTTTACCTTATTGGAGTTCACCCAGAATACCAAAACAAAGGAGTTACTGCTATTATTTTTGATGAGTATTTTAAAACATTTTCAGAAAAAGGAATCCAGAACTGTATTAGAACTCCAGAGTTATTAGAAAATAATGCTATTCATTTGCTTTGGAAAAACTTTGACCCGATTATTCACTGTCAGAGAAAGACTTATTTGAAGAATCTTTAATTTATTAGTGTTCAGTGAACAGTTTTTTTAGTAATCAGTCACAAAACATACTTAATGTGAATCAAAATAACTTTACAATAATTATTTGTGACGAATGTACAAGCGAATTTTATGAAGACTCTTCGCCAATGAAAAATCTATGTCCTGAATGTGCACATCTCTTGTATGAATATGAAAATTGTAATCATAAATTTGAAAATCAAAGATGTATAAAGTGTTATTGGAATGGAGTTTCAAGTGAGTATATAAGTAAACTTAAATCTGAAAAGAACCTCTAAATCATAAAACAAAAAAAACCATTCGCCCCCAAACGAATGGTTTTTAACTTCATAGTCACTTTCATTTATCTTTATTCTACTTTGCAATCTACTTTTGATAAAGTATTTTTTGCATCAAATTTTAATTTGGTTTTATCTTTAAAGGAAAACTTACTATTTGCTTCAACTACATCACCGTAACCTTCAATAAAAGCACCATCTTTTTGCAGAAAGGCAACCTCTCTAACAGAAGAAACCCCTTCAGACATAAACGTATAATCGGCGATTAAAGTATCTCCTTTCATATTTCCAATTAAACTTCCCTCGTTTTTATCTTTTCCTACTATATTATAGCTCAATTTTCCGTTTACTTCCTGATGGGAATTTACATTAAAACTCATTTCGATTACACTTCCATTCGATTTCCAAGCATAACATTGATCTCCAGCGGGTTCTACAATTTCAGCTTCTTTTGGCGGGCTTGGTGTAATTTGTACCGGCTCCGTCGTAGTAGTTTCTTTTTTACAGGAAGAAAGAACTATCAAAATCAGAGTCGTTATTGTTATCACTTTTTTCATACTTGTCTTTTTTATTTTGTTGATTATAAAAATAAAGTTAGCTCAAATAAAAAAAAATCCATTCTGTATAAGAATGGATTTTTTTACATAATTCCCATGTGGGAAAATTTATTTTTAAAATAATTACGAAACGTCCACAGTAGTACGCTCTGCAATTTCTTTATAAGTTCCGTTAACTAATTTTTCACGAATTGCTTCAAAAGCAGTTAAAGTCTCTTCGATATCTGCTAAAGTATGAGAAGCCGTTGGGATCATTCTTAATAAAATAATTCCTTTAGGAATAACTGGATACACAACGATAGAAAGGAAAATACCATAATTTTCTCTTAAATCGTTTACCATTACCATTGCTTCAGGAATACTTCCTTCCAAGTAAACTGGTGTAATACATGTATTTGTATCTCCAATATTAAATCCTTTTTCTTTAAGACCATTTTGTAATGCATTTACATTTTCCCAAAGTTTGTCTTTAATTGCTGAAGATTTACGCAATAACTCTAAACGTTTCAAAGAACCAATTGTCTGAATCATTGGTAAAGCTTTAGCAAACATTTGAGAACGTAAATTGTATTTCAAATAATCAATAACTGTTTTATCAGCTGCTACAAAAGCACCAATATTGGCCATAGATTTTGCAAAAGTAGAGAAGTAAACATCAATCTGATCTTGAACTCCCTGCTCCTCACCTGCTCCAGCTCCTGTTTTACCAAGTGTACCAAAACCGTGTGCATCATCAACTAATAACCTGAAATTGTATTTTTGTTTTAAAGCTGCAATTTCTTTCAATTTTCCCTGCTGCCCGCGCATTCCGAAAACTCCTTCAGTAATGAATAAAATTCCTCCTCCAGTTTCTTGAGCCATTTTAGTAGCACGCTGCAAGTTTTTCTCCATACTTTCCAAATCATTGTGTTTGTATGTGAAACGTTTACCCATATGTAAACGAACACCATCAATGATACAAGCATGTGAATCCACATCATAAACAATAATATCATTTTTAGTAACCAAAGCGTCAATGATCGAAACCATTCCTTGGTAACCAAAATTCAATAAATAAGCAGATTCTTTCATTACGAATTCAGCCAATTCATTTTCTAATTGTTCGTGATAAGTAGTGTGTCCAGACATCATACGAGCTCCCATTGGATAAGCTGCTCCAAACTGAATTGCTGCATCTGTATCTGCTTGACGAACTTCTGGGTGATTGGCTAAACCTAAATAATCATTTAAACTCCAGTTCAGGATATCTTTTCCATGAAACTGCATTCTTGGTCCTAGTTCACCTTCTAATTTTGGGAAAACATAATATCCCTCAGCTTGTGACGCCCATTTTCCTAAAGGACCTTTATTTTCTTGAATTCTTTCGAATAAATCTTTTACCATAATATAATGTAGTAATTTTTTTAACTTAATCAGCGAGCAAAAATAATCATTATTCTTCTAAAATTCAGAGTGTCATTTATTTTTATTAAAAAATATTCAACATAAAAATTTTAACAAGATTTACCCTGATTTATACTTTCATAGATTCTAAATGTAAATAGACAATTATACTTTAATTATGATTTTTATCACAATTATTTAAAATTTTGTGATTTATCTTTGTGCCAGATTTAAGCCGTAGATGCTTTAGGGAAGCATTCTACACTTTAAGGTTTTTAAATATTTTGAATTAGTATAAAAACAAGAGAAGATTTTAGGCAGAAATCTGATCTTGTTTTTTATTTATAAGAGATTTTATAATTAGAATCAACCCTAAAACTAAGAGAAGACTAAAAATCAAAATACTTTGATAATAGTATACCATTGTCCCTTTTCCAAAAAAGAAAAGCCAGCCTTGTAAAAACAACAAAACTTCGGTTGCGATATACCCCAAAATAAAACACTTTATTCCTGTTTTTAAGATTAATGAATTAGCCGAAAGCATTTTATTTTGAAGTAAAATCCCAAATAAAAAACCTGTGATGATTCCTAAAGTCGTTAAATGAATAAATCCAATAACAAAATATCGAATTTGATGTGAAACTTCGGTAAGGTTTGGAAAAATAGTCAATAACTGAATTCCGGCCTTCAAAAACAAAGAGTATAAAGCTAAACTGTAAACCTCTTTTGTATTTTTATCTAAACTATTTTTAAAGTGATTAATTTGAGGTTTTAACAATTTATAGAAATAAATAAAAGCTAAAAATTGAACCAAAACTCCAAAAGCGTTTATAAAGTTCAATAAATCGTATCCTACAAACCAACGTATTGGAAAAGAAACCGTTAAAAGCGTTGAAACGACTAGTGCGAAGTAAAACTTCTTACACTTTACCGCATCTATTTTATCTTGAAACTGCTTCAAAAACAAAGCTAAAACCGCTAAAATAAACCATCCATTAAACTGAAAATGAAGAAAAAACTGAATCGCAATTTGATAAAAAGCACTTTGTTTTCCTAAAGCATTTACCGCAGGTCCTAAACACCAAACACTGCAGGTTGACAGAATCATAAAAAGCATTGAAGTAAATAAAAGTTTTTGTGCCAATGTTTTTCCTCTAGAACAATCTTTCCAAACCAAACAGCAAAAAATGTAACTCAGTAAAATATGCATCGTTGAAAAAATAATTGAAAACAAAGCATACCCTTGGATTGGAAAAGCAATCATCATTCCGATAACCGAAAACTCTGTCAGCCAGAATAATCGGTTGTAAATTGGTTTCTGACTTTTTTCTTTTGGAATAAAAAAATGAACAACCAAAACATAAACCATCAAATAAACCCAGCCCAACATCGCAACATGAGAATGTGCATGAAGCAAAAAACTATAGTTTAGAAAATAAATCGGAAAAAGATACATCAACCGCATTACTAATCCGAAAAAACAAGCAATTAGAAAATTAAAAAAACAGCAGACAATCCAAACTTTTTGGGAATTCATATTGTTACGTTTTAAGCAAGTCTTACAATTAAACCATATAAGCAATGTAAGTTCATTTAAGCAAACTTATAATTTCTTACATTACTTATATTGTTTAAAAACATTTCTTTAAATAAAAAACACCAACGATTATCATTTTAAAAGACTATCATCAGTGTTTTTCGAATTAATTAAATTAACCATTTACTCTACCTCAACAAAGTCTTTTTCTAAAACTTCTGCTTTTGGAAATAAGATATTATTTTCTAAATGAATATGTTTATGAAGATCTTGTTCGAATTCTTTAAGCATTGAAAAAGTGACTCTGTAAGTAGTACAGGCATCTGCTGGCGGTGTATAATTATTCGTCAATGCTGCAATTTCCCTAAAACGTTCGCCTTCATTATCATGTTCATGCATCATCATGGCAATAGGATTTGACACAGTTCCGAAAGAAGGCTGATGCAGAATGCCATCAGATTCTTTGGTCTTTACCATTCGTTTAACGAAAGGAAATAATACCAACTCTTCTTTTTTCATGTGCTGCGCTAATTCTCCTGCACAGCCAATAAACAATTCATTAATTCGGAATAATTCAGGATGATTAGCACCGTGAACTTTACACAATTTATCTAAAAACGGAATTAAAACATTCGTTTTTTCTTCCACATAACGATGATGTGTTTTTTCGATATAATCGACTAATAAATCTAACGGCCAGGAATTAAAATCGATGCTTCCGTTATTTTCAGATTGCGCAACCTGCAGAATATTTTCTAATAAAGTAGCTGCATCAATATTTTGTTTTTCGCAGACTTCATTTACTGTTCGGTTTCCTTTACAGCAAAAATCGATTCTGTATTTGGAAAAAACAGCTGCTGTTCTAAAATCTTCAGCTACAAATGATCCTATTGTTTTTTCTTTTAAATTTTCCATCTTTCAAAAAATTACTTTTAATATTAATCAATTTATTTCAATAAAAGATAAAATTGTCTTTTATTGTGTTTTAAAAAAACTCCAACCTCAATTTAGATTGGAGTTTTTAGTATTTATCTATTCAACAATTAAAACGCCTTTCATTAGGGCAACGTGACCAGGAAAAGAACACACGAAAGGATAACTTCCTTTTTTATCAATAGTAAATTCGATTGTATCTTCTTCTCCGCCTCCTAGTAATTTAGTATGAGCAATAATTGAAGCTTTTTCCGATTCCGGAATATAATCTGTTGCTTTGGCATCATTTGCTTTTACTGCAAAAGCCGCTTGATCTGTTCCTTCTTGAAGAATAACTAAATTATGCCCCATCACTTCTTTCGCAATTTGTCCAACATGTTTCAAAGTCAATTTAATTGGTTTTCCTGCAACCGCTTTCAGTTCGTTTACATTAAACTGCATTTGGTCATTTCCTTCAATAACTAATACATTTTCTTCCGTTGAAGTTACTGGAGCTGCTTCACCTTCTGTAGAAGTTTCATTAACTTCTGTAGATTCTGCTGGCGCTGTTTCTTTTTTACCGCAAGAAGTTACTGCTAAAAATCCCATTAGCATTACCATCGAAATTTTAATCGTCTTATTCATTATTAAGTATTTAAATTATAAAATTCTATTTGTTTTGATTGAAGATTTTTAAATGAAAATCTCCTGAGTTTACACCAAGTGCCAATTCTTCTAATGTTGTAGTTGTGAGCATTGCCAAAAGAAGTTCCCGTATTTTTTTAAATTGATTGTGCACAGGACAAGGATGAACTTCGGAACATTCTTTTAAACCAATTCCACATCCTTTATAAATGGAGTCACCATCAATTGCATCTACAATCTGAATCAATTTTACAGAACGCAAGGCTTGATTTGAAACTTCAAAACCTCCTCCTACTCCTTTTGCCGAATGAATGATTCCATTTTTGGTTAAAATCTGCATGATTTTCGCAGTAAATGGTTCCGGCGAATCTATTTCTTTTGCTACATCTTTTATTCCAACCCTAACTCCTTCAGAAGATTTGGTTGCAATAAAAATAGAAGCCCTAATTCCGTATTCACAAGCTTTTGAAAACATACAATCCTTACATTATTTCTTTACAAATGTATTTAAATCTTACATAAAAGACAAATTTATCTTTAATTAGTTTTCTTACCAAAAAACCTTATTTATAATGAAACTAATTAATAGTTATAATTCTACTTATTCCTCCGCAAATTCATATAAAAATGATTTTTAATTTTAACTTTGAAAGTATATAATTTCTAATATCTAAAAAATGCCTTTAAGCAACTCAAAAGATTTAAAATTGGCTGTTCTTATCGATGCCGATAACGTTCCGTATAGTAATGTAAAAGGCATGATGGAAGAAATTGCAAAGCTTGGAACACCAACAACCAAACGTATTTATGCCGATTGGACAAAACCCAATGCAAATGGCTGGAAAGGTGTTTTACTTGAACACGCCATTACTCCTATTCAGCAATATAGTTATACAGTTGGAAAAAATTCTTCAGATTCTGCTTTAATTATTGATGCAATGGATTTGTTGTATTCTGGAAAATTAGACGGATTCTGCATTGTTTCAAGTGACAGTGATTTTACACGTCTCGCCGTTCGTTTAAGAGAATCTGGAATGAAAGTAATTGGAATTGGAGAAAAGAAAACTCCAAGTTCTTTTATTGTAGCCTGTGACCGATTTATTTATATTGAAGTTTTAGACGGAGCCACTCAAAAGAAAAAACCAAAAGTCGCGGCTGCGGATACCAAAAAACCTGTCGAAAAACCTGCTGAAAAAGCATTACACAAAATTGACAAACAAACCATTGAACTTATCGAAGCCACTATCGAAGATATAGAAGATGATGATGGCTGGGCTTTTCTTGGAGACGTTGGAAACTTAATCGTAAAGAAAAAACCTGAATTTGACCCCCGAAATTATGGTTTTTCTAAGCTCACTCCAATGTTGAAATCTTTGACTGATATTCTGGAAATTGATGAAAGAGAATCGGACAAAAAAGGAATCAAACACGTTTATGTACGTTTAAGATTCAACTAAATTATCGCATTTATTACCATTTAATTCTTTAAAAACATGAGAAAGAAATTCTTTATTTACGGATTCTTATTGTTTGTAATTGTTCTTGCAATTTATTATTACACTGGAAGAGGTTATTTACTCGTATTTATTATTCCGCTTTTGCTAATTGTAGGCGCTTACAATGCCTCTCAGCAAAAACATGCCATTTTAAGAAACTTCCCTGTTTTAGGTTATTTCAGGTATTTGTTTGAAATGATTGCGCCAGAAATTCAGCAATATTTTATCGAAAGATCTACAGACGGAAAACCTTTTTCTAGAAATCAGCGTTCACTAGTTTATCAAAGAGCTAAAAATATTGATTCCAGCACTCCTTTTGGAACGCAACTGAATTTAAATACAGAAAATTACGAAGGAATTAAACATTCCATTTTCCCTGCAAAAGTAAACGAAGAATTACCTCGTGTTTTAGTTGGCGGAAAAGACTGTAAACAACCTTACTCAGCTTCTTTATTTAATGTTTCGGCCATGAGTTTTGGATCGTTAAGCGAACATGCTGTTCGTGCTATCAATATTGGTGCTAAAAAAGGAAATTTCTACCAAAACACAGGAGAAGGCGGATTAACCGAATTTCACCTTGCAGGAGGCGGAGACATTATCTGGCAGATTGGAACAGGATATTTTGGATGCCGTGATGCAGAAGGAAATTTCAGTCCAGAAAATTTTGCAGAGAAAGCCAATCTTCCAAATGTAAAAATGATTGAAATTAAACTTTCTCAAGGTGCAAAACCAGGTCATGGAGGTGTTTTACCTGCCGCTAAAAACACAGAACAAATTGCAAAAATTAGAGGTGTTCAGCCACATACCATGATTCTTTCTCCTCCTGGACATCATGCCTTTTCTGATGCCAAAGGATTAATTCATTTCATTAAACAACTGCGTGATTTGTCAAACGGAAAGCCAATTGGCTTTAAATTGTGTATTGGAAATACAGCAGAATTTGAAGCCATCTGCCAAGAAATGATTAATGAAGATATTTACCCTGATTTTATCACAGTTGATGGCGCTGAAGGCGGAACAGGTGCCGCCCCTTTAGAATTTGCTGATGGTGTTGGAATGCCTTTTGAGCCGGCTTTAATTTTTGTTAATCAAACTTTGGTTCGTTTAGGAATACGTGATAAAATGCGCATTATCGGAAGCGGAAAAATTATCTCGGGCTATTCTATTTTACATGCCGTAGCGCTTGGTGCAGATATGTGTAACAGTGCGAGAGGTTTTATGTTTTCTTTAGGCTGTATTCAAGCGCTTCGTTGCCATAATAACGAATGCCCGACAGGAGTTGCAACTCAAAACAAAATGCTGATGAAAGGTTTGGTTGTAACAGATAAATCTGAGCGAGTATATCATTTTCATAAAAATACACTTCATTCTGCTAATGAACTTTTAGCCGCCGCTGGAAAAAACAGTTTTGCTGATGTAGACATTAACATCTTCATGAGAGGCGACGAATTTGCTAATCTATCGGATATGTATTTTCCTGATAATTTAAAAAATGTTACTCAGTTCTCTTAAATAAAAAAGCCTCTTCAAATTCTTGAAGGGGCTTTTTTAAAATCTGTTTCTAATTACAATTTTGCTGTTTCTTTATTTGGTTCTGCTGTTCCTTCTAAAACCGCCAGTTCTTCTTTGTTTACTAACTGCTGTGCTAAAATAGCATTATTGTAAGCTAAAAAGTAAACATCAAAAGATACTCCTTCATTAATTAATTCTGTAGAGATTTGATCGTTCTTAATCATTTCTCTTAATAGATCTGGAAATGAATCTTTGTAGGCTGCTCTGTTTTCATCTGTTTCTTCTAAGTTCGTTTCGATTCTAATTTCAATCTTGTTGTCATTTAGAAAAGCTTTTGCTGCTGTACTGGTAATTCCATGGCCTTTAATCGAAGAAGAATTATTGTAGGTGCTTACATGTTCTTGGATCTTCTGCTTGGTGTTTTTACAGCTGATTAAAAATAATGCGAAGGTTAGCACGAATGCGATTTGGGTAATTTTTTTCATAAATTATTGGTTTTATAGTTATTTTTTAACTCAAACATAATTAATTTATAACATAAAAACAACATCTAATCGATAAAAAACATCCTCTAATTACTTGAATACAAAACATTTATAAAGCAAAACGAGATAAAATTGTAAGAATAAAAGGTTTATTTTACACTTAAAAATAAACGGCAGATACAAAAAAGCCACTTTAAATTAAATTTAAAGCGGCTTTTAATATGTAAGAATTAAATGAAGCAAAGACCGTCATATTATTTCAACAAATATTTAAGAGATTCTCCTGTTAGCACTTCCTTAGCTAAAACAGTATTATCATCTGCCAGAAAATAAACATCAAATTGAACACCTTCTTCAATTAATTGTCTTGGAATCTGATCTTTTTCAATCATCAATTTTATCATTCTTATAAATGCTATAGACGTAGCGACTTTATTTTTTTCACTTTGTTCTAAATCGGTTTCAAAGCGCAATTCAATTTTACTATCATTAATATAACCTCTTGCTGTAGTAAGTGTTACATTATCAGCTCTAAAACTAGGAGCAATGCTTTTATTATAGGTAACAACATATTCTTGAAGTTTCTGCTTGGTATTTTTACAGCTTACAAGCATTACCACTATCATTATCGCAAAGGCAATCTGGCTTATTTTCTTTCTCATAATTTTACTTTTTAACTCCATCCAATTTAATGATTAAAATTGACATTTTTTAACAATTCAATTAAAAAAACTTTTACTTCAAAACGGTTACTTTTTATTCTGTTTTACATTTTGAATTAAAAAATCGAATGCTTTATTTTTTATCAAATCCTCTGAAAGTGTCGTACTTTCAAATTCAAAAAACGTCATATAATCTCTTCCTTTATTTTGAAAAATTATAGCATAACCATTATACTTTTTGTTTTCTTTAGAAATTTGATACGACACAGCCTTAGCCATATCTAAAGTATTTTCTATTTTAAATTTCTTAAGATTACTATATCTCTTCAGGCTTTTAAAGCTGTTTTCTACACTTTCTTTAGTCTCAAAATCATGGACAAAAATCGTTAAATTTCTAGGAGATTTTATAGCTATACGCAAAGAATCGTCGTGATTGTTTTGTAGAAAATACTCTTTTGGGATATTTAATTGTGTTCTTATATCAATAAAAACCAACGTATCTTTTTTTAGTTTGCAAACTCCATAATCTTCCAGTTCCAATAGGCTAAGACTATCTAATGCTACATAATTTTTATAAAACAAATTATTGGAACGCCTATTCTTTTCAAACTGCGCAATTTGAATATTTATTCTGTTTTGTTCCGCTAGAGATTCAGCTTTTTCTTGCGTCATAATATAAGGACTAACATCGATATCATTAATCCTCGAATTATTTTTCCTATTCATGTCTGAACAGGTTGAAATAAGTCTTGCTAAACTTACTACAACAAAAACAATGCTTAAAATAGTTTTCCAGCTTGTTGATTCTTCACTCATTATAACTTAAGATCTTTTTCTGTTAAAACTAAGCTGTTAACAATTTTCCCCTTAGCATCTAAATACTCATACTTTATAGCATTAATATTATAAGGCTTTATCATAGCACCTACTTTTTGAATATTACCTTCCCTTAGGATGCTTTCTTTTACCAAAGAATTTGTTGCTTTATCTTTTAACAATGCCAAAATATCCTGAGGCATTTCAACCTGATAAACAAGCTGATTTTCCTTGTTCAGATAAATTTTTATAATCGTACTTCCATCGCCATTTTTTATTGGCATGCTTCTATTCATCACAACTATTATTTCCTGAAGCTGAGAATCAGTATTAGACGCTACTGATTCCAATGACACTTTAGGTTTTCCTGCATTCTTTTTAATGAGTGCATCAAGCTCTTTTTTATCAATTTTGAATTCAGCAATCGACGTATTATCACTTGCCAGAAAATCAATTTGAATTACGACACCTTCATCAGTTAATTCTCTGATGTCTTTATCTGTTGCAAACATTTCCTTTAAAAAAGCTGGAAATAGCTGTCCATAAACAGATTTATTGTTTTCATTCTGTTCTACCATAGTCTCCATCGTAATCTCAATTCTTTTTTGATCAAGAAATGCTTTTGCTTTGGTCGAAGTAATCATGTCATTACTATAATTAGCCGCCGAATTGTTATAGGAATTTACAAATGCCTGAATCTTTTGTTTAGTATCTCTACAGCTTGATAAAGACAGTAAAATAGTTAAGGTCAATAGAATTTGGGTAATTTTTCTAATCATAGTCTTTTTTTTAAGCATTTACACTGCAAAATTTTTACTACAAAAATATACTTTTTTAAAGCTTTTGCAAATGTTTCAAACCGCAAACTATTTTATTTTCTGAAGTCTTAATAATGCCTCTAGATAGTAATAATCTGCGTAATTTATAGAACAATCTATCTCACTTCCTGCTGGTTTATGTCCCGTTGAATGTAATAAAAATGCTGAATTGACATCATGACTCTGATAATGATCCGAAAGTGAAACGATCATTTTTTTCGCTTTTGCTAAATATTCATTTTTTAAATTTTTATCTTTTGTATAGTCACTTAATTCTAAAAGCGCAGAAGAAACAATTGCAGCAGCAGAAGCATCTCGAGATTCGTTCGGAATATTTGGTGCATTAAAATCCCAATACGGAACTAAATCTTCTGTGGTTAATTTATCCAAATACACTCTTGCTAACTTATGAGCGAAGTCTAAAAATTTATCATCTTTTGTTTCTCTATAAGTCATAGTAAAACCATAAATTGCCCATGCCTGACCACGTGCCCACATACTATCATCGCTGTATCCTTGAGCTGTTCTTCCTTTTATTTTTTTACCGGTTTCAAAATCATAAATGATAACGTGATAAGACGTATTATCAGGTCTAAAATGATTCGCCATGGTAGTTTCGGCATGTTTTACGGCAATATCATACAACTTTTTATTTCCACCGTTTTTAGATGCCCAAAACAAAAGTTCCAAATTCATCATATTATCAATAATTGTATTGTGACCGCCCATTTTATTATGAGGCCAAGACTGAATGGTTCCCACTTTTGGATTAAAAAGTGTCGCCAAAGTATCAGCAGTTTTCAGGATAATTTCTTTGTATTCTGGATTTTTAGTCAATCGGTAACCGTTACCAAAACTATTAAAAACCTGAAAACCTAAATCGTGATCACCCGCTTTACTGACTGATAAAGGAGTTAAAAAACGACTAAACTTATCTGCTTCTTTTTCCCATTTTTTATCTTTCGTCGCTTCATACAAAAACCATAATTCACCCGGCCAGAATCCGCTTGTCCAGTCTTTATAACCAACAAATTTCCATTCTCTGCTTCCATTCGGAACTGTTCGTGGCGAAGTACCGTCATTTGGAATTACTTTTAATGTTTTAGAAGCTTGTTCTGCACAATATTCCAGCTGTTTTTTAATATTAAACGTTTTGTCTTTTTGAGAATAACCTTGATTTCCTAAAAGAAACAAAGC
The DNA here is from genome assembly GCF_030378165.1 of Flavobacterium panacagri. Taxonomy (NCBI): domain Bacteria; kingdom Pseudomonadati; phylum Bacteroidota; class Flavobacteriia; order Flavobacteriales; family Flavobacteriaceae; genus Flavobacterium; species Flavobacterium panacagri. The sequence goes on along the minus strand of NZ_CP119766.1, from coordinate 2,957,113 downwards.
GGTAATCAAAGTGAAAAATTTTGTATTCATGTGGTTGATAGTTTGTTTAATCGATAAATTTAGGAAATAAAGTGAATCCATTTAGGTTTTGTATTTTTAGATGCCTAGAATTGGATTATTGATGCACATCTTTTGAATTTTCTCTTTGTCAAAGTTTTAAACTTTGACAAAGAGCGGTTACCAATATTTTAATATAAATTTGCTTTTAAATAAACCCTTTCTAAACTTGAAAAAACCAAGAATCTACTACACCATAATTTTCTTCTCCATCATTTTCCTTGGAATTCTTTCTAGAAAAATCTCTTTCATTCCATTATGGATAGGCGATTTTCTTTATGCTATAATGATATATTTTTTAGTTCGAATATTTCTTCCGTTTAAAAATGCTTTCTTAATTGCATTACTTTCTCTGTTGATTTGTTATGCAATTGAATTTTTACAATTGTATCAAGGTGAATGGATGGTAGAACTCAGAAAAACTCTTTTTGGAAGATATGTTTTGGGACAGGGATTTTTATGGGAAGATATTATTGCATATACATTTGGAATCTTTGTAGCTTTTATTGCAGAAAAATTTACTTTGAATTTTCTTAATCGAAAGTCTGCGTGATTTTATCAATATTTAAACTGTTGGCCATTGCCATAAAAATTTGATAATAGGTTCCTTTATTATCGTATAATTCGTCATGAGTTCCTTTTTCGACACATCTTCCTTTTTCTAAAACAATAATATTTGACGCATCTATTATTTGGGAAATACTATGCGATATTATTATTACAGTTCGATCTTTTTTGATAGCATCTAAAGACTTTTTAATTTGCTCTGTGGCAATCGCATCTAAACTTGCTGTTGGTTCATCAAGGAAAATAATTGGCGGATTTTTGAGAAACAATCTCGCAATTGCAATTCGCTGCTGCTGTCCGCCCGAAAGCAAATGAGCATCAGAATCATAACCTTTTGGCAATTGAATCACTTGTTCGTGAATATAAGCTTGTTTAGCCGCTTCAATGACTTCTTCATGCGAAGCTTCAGGATTTCCGTATAAAATATTTTCGGCAACGGTTCCTTTAAAAATATGGTTTTTCTGAAGCACCAAACCTATATTTTTTCGAAGGAAATCGGTATCGTAATCTATTAAATCCACTCCGTCTAAAAAGATCTGCCCTGACGATGGAAGATAAAACTTATCCAGTAAATTAATAATGGTACTTTTTCCTGCACCACTCAATCCAACTAAAGCAGAAGTTTCATTCGGTTTAACCGTAAAATTAATATCAAACAAAGCTTGAGTTCCGTTTGGATAAATAAAATCAACATTTTTTACTTCTATTAATCCGACGATTTTTTCTGGAATATAAGTACCGCTGGTTTCTTTTTCTTTTTCGGCTTCCAAAATATCAAAGAAACCTTCAGAATAAATTAAAGCGTCATTGACTTCATCGTAAATTCGGTGCAATTGTCTAATTGGAGACGAAACATTATTGAATAACATAATATGAAACATGATCGCGCCAATTGTCATTTGATTATTCAACACAAAATAAGCGGTCAGAATAATTATAATTACAACTCCAATTTGCTCCACAAAACTTTTAATGCTTTCGAAAATAAAACTGGTTTTTCGGGTTTCCAACTGATTTTCGGTCATTTCATACTGAATCTTTTCATGGCGATCGGCTTCTGTAGATTCTCGCACAAAAGATTTAATCACCGTTATAGATTCAATCAGACTTATGATTCCGTTATTCTTAGTTTCGCGATAATTACGCATTCTTCTTCTGAATCCGCTTAGTTTCGTTGCCTGTAACTGGCTAATATAAAAGTAAATCGGAATAATACACAAACTTACCAACCCCACATAAACATTAGCATAAAACATAATAACCAAAGCCACAAACGCATTGGCAAATAAAGGTAGAATGTCAATAAAGAAGTTTTGAACCAATCGTGTCAAACTGCTGATTCCGGCATCAATTCTGGTCTGTAATTTACCGCTTTCGTTTTCATCAGAAGTATAAAACTCCATTCTGTAGCTTAAGATTTTTTCGACTATGGTTTGAGAAATATCACGTGTAATAAAGATGCGGAGTTTTTCTCCATAGAATTTCTGTCCAAATTGCACAACAGAATTAACCAACTCTTTTGTCAATAGGACGATGCTAATAATTCCCAAAAGATGAAATCCTTTTGATAATGGTTCATGCGCCACCATTAAAGTATTAATTGTATCAACCGTATATTTTAAAATAATAGCATTTACCTGCGCTGCAAAGGAACCTAAAAACGTAAGCAGTAAAGTCGCAATTACCATTTTTCTGTAAGGCTTTACAAAAGGCAGGATTTTTTTATAAAGTACTGATAATTGCATTTATTTGAATTTTAGCTAACATATCAAATATAAGAATTCTAAATTTGTGTTGAAAATCATTTAAACACTTAATGCTATGAAACTCGTTTTCGCTTCAAACAACAAAAATAAAATTGCCGAAATTCAAAGTATGCTTCCTGAAAGCATTAAAATATTAAGTTTAGAAGATATTAATTGTTTGGAAGATATTCCAGAAACTGCAGATACCATTGAAGGAAATGCGATTTTAAAAGCAGATTATGTAACCCAGAAATATGGTTATGATTGTTTTGCAGATGACACAGGTTTAGAAGTTCATGCTTTAAATGGCAAACCTGGAGTTTATTCTGCACGTTATGCCGGCGAACAGAAAAATGCTGACGATAATATGAATAAACTTTTGGACGGATTAAAAGACAAAGAAAATCGCAACGCCCAATTTAAAACCGTTATCACTTTAAATCTTAACGGAAAACAATATTTATTTACAGGAATTGCAAAAGGCGAAATAACATTAAGCAAAACGGGTACAAATGGTTTTGGATATGATCCAATTTTTAAACCTGAAAATTTTGACAAAACCTTTGCAGAACTGCCTTTGGAAACAAAAAACACCATTGGTCATCGCGGAAAAGCGGTTAAGCAACTAATTGATTTCCTGAACACCACAAAATAATTGTTTAAAATACAACATTTTAATACTTAATTTTTACATTTTAAGACGTGTTTTTGGGACAAATTCTTGATTTCTTATAAAAAATCATTTTACCAAAATCGTAACTTTTTGATAATCAAATCATAACAAATACATAATTCTTGAAATTGCATTAGTTTATCTGAATAATTAACAGTAATTTTGCACCCTATTTTAAAAACACATATGAATAAATTTGAACAATTAGGATTAAATGAATCGTTACTGAAGGCGATTTTAGATCTAGGATTTGAAAATCCGTCAGAGGTACAGGAAAAGGCGATTCCCCTATTATTGGAAAAAGACACGGATATGGTTGCGTTGGCTCAAACAGGGACAGGGAAAACGGCAGCTTTCGGTTTTCCGCTAATTCAAAAAATTGATGCCGACAACAGAAATACACAAGCATTAGTTTTATCGCCAACACGCGAGTTATGTTTACAGATTACTAACGAACTTAAAAACTACTCTAAATACGAAAAAGGTATTAATGTGGTAGCAGTTTACGGAGGAGCTAGTATAACAGAACAAGCAAGAGAAATAAAAAGAGGAGCACAAATTATTGTGGCAACTCCAGGAAGAATGCAAGACATGATTAACAGAGGTTTAGTGAACATTAAAAACATAGATTACTGTGTTTTGGATGAGGCTGACGAAATGTTAAACATGGGATTCTATGATGACATTGTATCTATTTTATCAGATACTCCAGATGAAAAAAGCACATGGTTGTTCTCTGCAACTATGCCGCAAGAGGTTGCCAGAATTGCAAAACAATTCATGAGCGAACCATTAGAAATCACTGTAGGAACTAAAAACTCTGGTTCATCTACAGTTTCTCACGAATTTTACTTAGTAAATGCTCGTGATCGTTACGAAGCGTTAAAACGTTTAGCTGACGCTAACCCAGACATTTTCTCTGTAGTTTTCTGTCGTACAAAAAGAGACACTCAAGCTATTGCTGAGAAGTTAATTGAAGATGGATATAGCGCCGCTGCGTTACACGGAGATTTATCTCAAGCGCAACGTGATGGTGTAATGAAATCTTTCCGTGGAAGACAAATTCAGATGCTTGTTGCTACTGACGTTGCTGCACGTGGTATTGATGTTGATAACGTAACACACGTTGTGAACTACCAATTACCTGACGAGATTGAAACTTACAACCACCGTTCTGGTCGTACTGGTAGAGCAGGAAAATTAGGTACTTCTATTGTAATTGTCACAAAAAGTGAGTTACGTAAAATTTCTTCTATCGAGAGAATCATCAAACAAAAATTCGAAGAAAAAACTATTCCTTCTGGAATCGAAATCTGCGAAATTCAGTTGTTGCACTTAGCGAACAAAATTAAAGATACTGAGGTTGATCACGAAATTGACAACTACTTACCAGCAATTAACAATGTTCTTGAAGATTTATCTAAAGAAGAATTGATTAAGAAAATGGTTTCAGTAGAATTTAACCGTTTCATTGCTTATTACAAAAAGAACAGAGATATTTCTACTCAATCTTCAGACAGACGCGAAAGAGGTGATTCTGAGCCAAGAGAATTCAACAATAACGGAGCAGTTCGTTATTTCGTGAATATCGGTTCTAGAGATAACTTCGACTGGATGTCATTAAAAGATTACTTGAAAGAAACATTAGACTTAGGTCGTGATGATATCTTTAAAGTTGACGTAAAAGAAGGATTCTCTTTCTTCAATACTGATCCACAGCATACAGACAAAGTAATGGACGTTTTAAACAACGTACAATTAGAAGGTCGTCGTATTAATGTTGAGATTTCTAAAAATGATGGCGGTGGAAGACGTGACCACAACAACCGTGGTGGAAGACGTGATTCTGGCAGAAGAGAAGGAAATTTTGCTCCAAGACGTGAAGGCGGATTTAGAAGCGATAGAAACTCTTCAAGAGACGGAGGTTCACGCGAAGGCGGATTCAGAAGTGATAGAAATTCATCAGCTCCAAGAAGAGAAGGTGGTTTTAGAAGTTCTGCTCCAAGAAACGAAAACGGAGGCTCAGACAGAGCTCCAAGACGTTCTGAAAGCTTTGGTGATTCGTCTAGACCAAGAAGACCAAGAAGAGATTAATATTTCAATTTCTTAAAATATAAAATCCCAAATTCCAGATATAATTGGAATTTGGGATTTTTTTATGCATAGATTTTTTTTGCTATGATGAGCTCTTCAATCCAAAACAATATAACTTAATCTTCCCCATCTCTTTTTATTTAACACAAAAAAACAATACTGCAGCCTTTGTTAATTTTCTTATAATTAAATTCCAAGACTGCGAGATATTTAATCCCGATTTACTACTTTTAGAGCTTTAAATCAGGATATGAAATATTTCGCAGTTTTCTTTTTTATTCTTATGGCTAACATTGGTTTTGCGCAAGATACGCAGCCAACGGTTCCCCAAAGAGTTTCAGGTTACATTATTAACGACAACAGCAAACAGCCCTTAGCAGGTGTAAACATTATTAATACCAACAAAGTTCGTGGTGCAAAATCTGACGAAAAAGGGTATTTTGAAATTGATGTGCAAGTCAATGATACACTGCATTTTTCTATTCTTGGTTTCCAATCTCTTAGAATTAGAGTTACAAATGACTGGATCAAAAACAAAGTAACACGAATTCAGCTTACCGAAAAAGCAATTGCTCTAGAAGAAGTTATTATTGCTCCGTTTACCTTAACAGGTTATCTTGAAATTGACTCTAAATTAATTCCAACAAAAGAAAATTATCGTTACAGTATTTCTGGTCTTACTCAAGGTTATGAAGCAGGAGAATATGCTCCAAATGCTTTTGGTAAAGTCTTAGGATCCATCTTCAATCCCGCCGATATGCTTTATAATTTCTTCGGAAAAAATGGTAAAGAGCTCAAGAAATTGAAGGAAATGAAAAAGGATGATACTGTACGAACACTTTTAGAATCAAAATACGATCGTGAAACCGTTGCAGTATTATTAGGGATCAGCAAAGACGAAATCCCCGAAATCATGCATCGATGCAACTATTCTGACTCATTCATTCAAACAGCAAATGATTTGCAGATTATGGATGCCATTAGTGCTTGTTATGAACAGTATAAAGTTTTGAAAAGAAACTAAAGTTAAGTGATCAGTGGTCAGATTTTAGTGGTCAGTATATACAAAAAAAAAGGAGTGATAAATCACTCCTTTTTTTACTATAAGTTTTCCAGATTACTGATCACTAAAAAAACTGACCACTGATCAATAATTCTTAACTGGTATATTCTCAAGAATTTCTAAAACAAATTTCCAATATTTCTGAGCAGAAGAAATACTTGCTCTTTCATCTGGAGAATGTGCTCCATGAATTGTTGGCCCAAAAGAAATCATATCCATATCCGGATAATTAGTGCCTAAAATTCCACATTCTAAACCTGCATGACAAGCTACAACTTTAGGCTGTTCTCCGTTTTGCTTTTCGTAAATCTCTTTTAAAACTTCCAAAATCTCAGAATTTACATTTGGAGTCCATCCTGGATAAGAACCAGAAAGTTCTACTTCGCATCCTACTAATTCAAAAGCAGAACGTAAAGAATTAGCCAAATCAAATTTTGAAGATTCAACAGAAGAACGTGTTAAACATCCAACCAAAATTTCTCCATCTTTTATAACTACACGAGCAATATTATTAGAAGTTTCAACCAAATCAGCCATATCAGCGCTCATTTTGTATACTCCATTCTGCGCCGCATAAATTGCTCTGATAATTCCTTCCTGAACACCAAGATCCATTACTTTTTCAGGTAAATCTCCTTTTACAATTTCAATCGTTAAATTGGGCTCAGTTGTTTTATATTCTGCTTTTATATCAGCAATAATTTCCTGCATATCATAAACATATGCTTCATCAAACATTTGAGAAATGATTACTTTGGCAACACTTTCTCTCGGAATTGCATTTCGAAGACTTCCTCCATTAATTTCAACAATTTGTAAACCGAAGTTTTCAAATGCATCAAACAATAAACGATTCATAATTTTATTGGCATTTCCTAAACCTTTATGGATATCCATTCCTGAATGTCCTCCGTTTAGCCCTTTTACCGTAATCGTATATCCAACAGAAGCTTCTGGAACTTCTTCTTCATGATACGTTCTTGTAGCTGTTACATCGATTCCTCCTGCACATCCGATATCAATTTCATCATCTTCTTCCGTATCTAGGTTTAATAAAATCTGTCCTTGTAAAATACCTCCTTTAAGATTTAAAGCTCCTGTCATTCCAGTTTCTTCATCGATTGTAAACAAAGCTTCAATCGCAGGATGCGGAATATCTTTGCTTTCTAAAATTGCCATAATAGTCGCTACTCCTAACCCATTATCGGCTCCAAGTGTTGTGCCACGAGCACGAACCCAGTCTCCATCTACATACATATCGATTCCCTGAGTATCGAAGTCAAAAACTGTATCTGCATTTTTTTGGTGTACCATATCCAAATGTCCTTGCATTACGATAGGTTTACGATTTTCCATACCAGGAGTTGCAGGCTTTCTGATAATTACATTTCGAATTTCATCTTCAAAAGTTTCCAGACCTAAGCTGCTTCCAAAGTTTTTCATAAACTCAATTACGCGCTCTTCTTTCTTTGATGGACGCGGAACAGCATTTAAATCTGCGAATTTATTCCAAAGTGCTTTTGGTTCCAGATTTCTTATTTCTTGACTCATTATATTTTGTTTGATGTTTAACAATTAAGCGCTTCAAAGTTACAAAGTTTAATTGCTTTTTTAGCCGCGAATTATATGAATTAGCACAAATTATAATGGCTCTAAGCTACATTAAACTGGTAATTAGTGAAAAATCGTGCAATTCGTCGCCAACATTTTTTTATCAGTCAAAATTGTAATTATATTTACGAATCCAAAATTTATACTGTGAAATCAAAATATATTCTTCCCTTATTTCTTTTAGTTCAAATTATCTTTTTAAGAATTCTGAGGTATTTTCCAGATTATGTAGAAGGCTTTTACAGCAATAATCTCTTTCTAAGAATTTCGCATTTTTCGAGAATAGCTTTGGGGAAAATTCCTTTCTCTCTTGGCGATTGTATTTATGCACTTTTAATTTTATCTATAATTGGATGGTTTTGGAGAATCAGAAAAAATTGGAGGACAGATTGGAAAGACAATCTTTTAACAATCTTAGGAAAAATTTCTGTTTTTTATTTTTTCTTCCATCTTCTTTGGGCTTTCAACTATTATCGCAAACCTCTATTTGAAAAAATGGAAATTAAAAGAGAATATTCAGATGCTGATCTATATGCTTTTACCAAAAGGCTAATAGTAAAAACAAATGAAATTCAACTTGCCATTACAAAGAATAAGAGTGAAAAAATTGTGTTTCCTTATTCTCAAAAAGAATCTTTTGATCTGATTTTGAACGGTTATGATAATTTGGCAAACGAATATCCATATTTCAAATATGAAACTTTAAGCGTAAAAAAATCTTTATTTAGCTTGCCTTTAACTTATATGGGATTTGGAGGTTATTTAAATCCATTTACCAATGAAGCACAGATAAACTATTTACTTCCAATGTATAATTTTCCAGTCACCACTTCGCATGAAATGGCACATCAGATTGGATACGCTAGTGAAAACGAGTGTAACTTTATTGGTGTTTTGGCTTCAGTTAAAAATGATAATTTATATTACCAATATTCTGGATACAGTTTTGTTTTACGCTATTGTTTAGGAATCTGGAAATACAAAAATGAGAACGTTTTTAATCAATTAAAGAAAACTGTTCATCCCGGAATTTTGAAAAACTATAAAGAAAGCGAAGATTTTTGGAAAAAATACGACACTTTTATTGACGAAGGTTTCCATTTTCTCTATGATAATTTCTTAAAATCAAACAATCAGAAAGACGGAATGGAAAGCTACAGCAAGTTTATTGATTTGATGATTAATTATTATAGAGATAAAAAACTTTAATTCTTCAATCTGAAATCAAAAACACCTAACAGGTTTTGAAAACCTGTTAGGATATTCAACTTATTGAATTAAGGTAAAACCTCAATTTCTAAACCTTTATTCCAATTTTTGTGTTCCTTTTCGTAATATAAATAAGCTGACGAAGCAATTCCTTTATAATCTCCTGGAACAATAGCTTTAAAATCAACATTAATTTTACGGGTTTCTCTAGCGTTCAATTTTCTAAAATAAAACACCAATTCGTTGCCAAAGATTTCATAATAATCCACAGCATTTTTTTCTACTAATTCTTTAAGTTGCCAAGGTTCTGGAGTCAGTCCACCCGGAATTCCTATTCTTGCAATTGGATTTGAAACTTCTTTTGCGGTTTTATTTTCAACTTCAATTTGAACTCTAAGCGTTTCGCTTATTTTTACTTTGTTTTGTAAAACGTTTGTTTTTAAAGACAATTTACATTCTTTAGAATTAATTGGTGTGTACGTATTGTACTGAATCTGCAAAGTATAAGGAATTATATTATCTTCCTGAATTTGAATATCAAACTTATTTTTCCCTTCTTTTATTTTTAAATCATTTAAAGCTAAATTTCCACTTTTATCCTTTTGAGATAAATCCATTGTCTCATCATTAAAACTCATTACCGCTTGTTTAACCGCTACTGTATTAATATAAAGTTTATTAAATTCTGTAATTGCTTTTAATGCCAAAGCAGTCGCTTGCGTTGAACCAAATCCATAAGATGTTCTGGAAGATTGAATAAAATTTAAAGTTTTTGTGACTTCCTCTGTAATTTCTTTTTCTTTCAATAAAGCAATGGCATACAAGGAAGCAATTTCTATATTCATCGATTTGCCGTAACTATTGATAACGGTTTGTTCTGCTTCTAAATGATTAAAAACTTGTTTATCCATTTTGGCTTTTATCAAACTCATAAGCGATTTGTATTCTGGAATTTTATTCAAATTAAATGCGGCTAAAGCAGCTAGTTCCATTCTGTATAAATCTTTGCTTTTTAAAGCTTCTTCCAAAGCCGTTTGATACTGCTTTTCGATATCCATTTTTCCAATTTCAGATAAAACATAAACGATATAGGCATTATTCACAGTACTTTTTATTCCTGAGAAACCATATCTACCCGGATTTTGACTAAATCCGCCTTTATCATCTTTTCTGGAATTCAACCATTCTATAGTTCTGTCAATCATTTTCTGATCTACATTGACAAACTCTTTCATTTCATGAAATTGCAATAACCCATAGGCAGTCAATGCTTCATTGCCTGGATTGCCTCCATACCATTCAAAACCACCACCTTTGGACTCGTAATTCTTAAGCTTTTTATATCCAACTTCTAAATACTTCAAAGCACGTTCCTTAAATTCTGGTGACATGTTTTTAAACTTAAGCAATTGCATCGCCATAATATTAGGATAATTTGAGGAAGAAACCTGCTCAAAACAGCCGTAAGGTTCACGCATCATTCCTTCAAGAGAACTGAAAATGGCGGAAAATGGATTATAAAACAATTTAAAATCACTGGTAATTGATCCTGGAAATGCATCTTGAATTTCAAACGCTGCTGTTTGAGATTTTACCCCAGAAATATCAATATTTACAGGGAATCCCTTTGAATAGACATCAATTGTTTTTCTAACAGTCATTTTATAATCGTCTCCAGTTAAGGCGATTCCCAATGGTATATTTCTTCCAATTTTAGACGCAATTAATTTGATAGTAATACTTTTTGTTTCATTTGGTTTTAGTCCCACAGAAGAGGTTTGTTCAACTAAATCCTTTTGTTCATAAAAATTAACTTTATACGTTAAGTTTAAGTTCTTGTCTGAATTATTTTTCAGCCAAAGCGGTACTAAAATTACATCTTCCTGCGAAGCATAAAGTGGCACTTTTACATCGGTTTGAATTAACTCTTTTACAGCAAAAACAGCTTCCGATTTGCCTAAATCACCTTTATAAGATGTTCCTTCTGCTAGAATTTTAAAAGAAGTATTATCATCTGAAGTATAAAATTCAAAATTGGCCCTACCGTTTTTATCTGTCTGAATAATTGAATTCCAGTAAATACAAGTTCTAAAATCTGTTTTTTCTTCAACGATTGTAGATTGGTATTTTGGCACATAAAATCTTTCTGCTACACTTATCACTTTAGCCGAAGTTTTATTTATCTGCTGAAAAGAGTATTTGTGTTTTTTTCCTAAAAGAATATTTCCTTGAAACATTCTACCTTTCGTCGTAATTAAAATTACGCCTGAATTACCAGAAGATCCATAAATCGCTGTTGCCGAAGCATCTTTCAGAATTGTAACTGATTCTATTGAATTTACCGATAAATTGCCAAAAACAGAGGAATTTTCATTATTAACGTATGGAATTCCATCTACAACAATTAAAGGTTGCCCTCCCGCTCTGCTTCCATAAACTGAACTTAATCCCCTAATTCTAACTTTGTCTGCAGATCCCGGCTGTCCAGAAGATTCTGTTATTTGAATTCCTGCTGCTCTTCCGCTTAAAGAATTAGTGATATCTGCAGCGTTTATTTTTACAATAGCACCAGAAATCATTTTTTTGTTAGTACTTCCATAACCTACAACTACTACTTCTGATAAATTAGCCGAATCTGATGACAATACGATTGGAGTTCCTCTAATTTGACCACTTTCTGTTATGGTTTCTTTTGTTTCGGCCGGCCTAAAACTTACTTCTAAAGGTATTTTATTTTTAAGCGTATCTTTCATTGCCAAAAATTCATTACTATTTGTATATGAATTTGTTATCACATATTGTTTATTGCTTTTTCCTTCAACGACCAAATAAGCAAAGCTTGAAAAAGAAACTTTATTAAACACAAAATAACCACCAGAATTACTTTTTGTTTCGAAGACTTTACCAGTATCTGAAAAAAGAAGTACTTTTTTCGAAACGCCTCTTTTTTTGTGATTGGTAACAAAACCTGCTATCCCTTTGTTTTGTTCTGGCAGGATGCTGTTTTTTACTTCTGAAATTAAATTTTGAAGATTCTCTTGATTGTATTTTCTCCAGCCATGTGTATTCAACAGCAAATCAATTGCTTCTTCTTTTATTTCCTGAGCTTTATTGTCATCAAAATAAAATCTTGGTTCATGTATTTTGCCTTTTAATTCAAATCCAAGAAACAGCCAAGACAAAATATTATCCTGTTTATCATCAATATAAGTGAGTAATTTTGAATCGACTACAGAAACAGCTAAACTTGACGGAATAGGCGCATTATTTTTGTCTTTTGTCACAATTGAAACATTTACTTTTTCTCTAGGCAAATACGTTTCTTTATCGGTTTTAATTTCTATTTTTAGCCCATCTTGATAGTTTAGGAAAACCAATCTTTCGGCGACAACATTCTCTTTTATCAATAAAGAAAAAGAATGAATTCCAACAGGAAAATCTTTTGTACTGACTTCAATAGTATTCCATCCTTTTTTTAGATTCAGATTAATTGTTTTACAAATTTGAGCAAGATTTCTAACCAAAACTTGACCTTCAATTTTCAATGGAGCGTAAATATGCAGCGAAACTGTTTCTGCATTCTTTTTAGCATTTATTGTAAATACATTTTCTTCTGCGACTGGCAGCGTAATTTTTTCATTCGATTTAAAAGGAGAAGTTACAACAGCAAAATATTTTTTAGTTCCTTCTGTTTTTAGGATTACATTTCCCATTCCATCATGAATACTTTTAAAATCTGTGATTTTATTTCCGCTTTCATCTTCAATAAATCCCGCAACATCCATTGGAAGTCCAAATTCATTTTTAGCAATAAAACATAACGATGATGGTTCATTTAAAACCAAATTCCCACTTTCTGCTAAAAATTGTAAATCAACAAAGTTTAAATTAATTGGGATCGAACGTGTTACCGATTCTTTAAAATTATCATAATCAAGCATTACATTTAGAATTCCATCATTAGAATCTAAATTTTCCGGTAATTTAAATTGAACCACAGCTTTCCCTAAATCATCCGTTTTTCCTTTCAATGAATCGATTTTTTTTCCTGCAATAAAAACATCGTATCGAAATTCATAATTTCGAATTGGCTCATTTTCCAGATTTTTAAGTACAAAATCGGCCTCACAAGTTTCACCTTTTCCGTAAGCTTTCTTTTTAAAATCCAGAGTCATCAAAATTCTTGGAGAGACTACTTTTTGAACAAAAAAGGTTTTCTCAAAAATATTTTCAGCTAACTGGTTTTGAATTTTAGTATACGCTAATATTTTGTACAAACCAGCAGCGGCATCATGTGGAATTTTATAGGAACATACGGCACTGCCATTTTCTATTTCATAATTCTGGCTAATTACTTTTTTATTGCCTTGAAAAATATCAACATATAAATAGGCACTTAATGTACTAGGTCTATTGTCGTTTTCGGTAACAAATGCTTTAAAAAATACAGTTTCACCAAGATTGTAGAGTACATTATTTAACTGCACATATACTTTTTCTGTATTAGAATTTTTATAAACAGAGTTCCAGTCGGCTTCTATGTTTTGAGCTGTAAGAGTTGTAAATAACAGCAAAAACAATATTGAGAGTATATTTTTCATCATCTTAAAATTTTATAGTTAAAGAAGAACCGAAACTTTTCATCATTGGCGAGTTGAAATATTCTAAACCGCTAGTATCTATAGAACCAAACATCGCATTGTTACTAAATGCCGTTTTACTTTTGGCAACAACAAAAACATTATTCATAAAAACAGAAATGGTAAACATTAGTTTATTTCTAAAAATGCCATAATCACTTGTATACGCTAAATTGATGGAATTGAGCCTAAAATAACTGGCATCTTGAACAGCATCTTCGGCTACACCAGAAGTACCATATCGCACCCAGCGGTTTTGTTCCACGGGAAGATTGCTGTCGTAAAATGAAACTGTTTTGGTATTTACATCGCCAGATGGTGTAACTCCATTAAAAACATAATTTGTAACAGCTCTTTGATTTCCTGTTAATTGCGATTTTCCGTAATAATTTAAAGTCTGTTCCGTTCCGTTCCAGATTTCTCCGCCTTTACTCCAGTCGAACGAAAGATTCAGACTAAAATCTTTGTAACGAAACGAATTAAAAAAGCCAACCACAAAATCTGGATTCGGGTCTCCTAAAATCTTTTGCTGCGAATCTACCATCGGAAAACCATCATTATCAACAATTACATTTTGATTTTGATCTCTTAAATACCCACTTCCAACAAGAACTCCAAGTGGCTGTCCTACAATATAGTTTTTATTGACATCTGCAAAACCTGCAAATGGGATTCTGGTTTGATTGTTATTTAAGCTTGTTACTTTGTTTTTGTAATACGTAAAATTCAAATTGAAACCATAATTAAAATCTCTGCTTCGTTCTGTCTGTTTCTCAATTTCAAATTCAAGTCCATTTTGTTTGTAATTTACATCTGGAGACCAAGTAAAAGAATTAAGATTAGAAACTGGCGCATACAAATCTTGAACATTTTTATAATAATATTCTACATAAAAATTCCAGTAATAAGCAGCTCTATATGAAAATGTTAAATTTGTAATATTCTCTTTTGTTGGAATTGCATTCTTTGGTGTTATGAGCTCCAAATTATTTCTCAGCTGCTTAAATTGGCTTACTTGATATTGTAAAGAATTAAAATTCAGATTATTGTTTTGTAGTGATGGTTCTGTCTGTGTGAAAGTGTGACTCGCTGTAAAATTCAAAGAAGTATTAAACAATCTTTTCATTTCGGCAGCACCTGAATAGTTGAACAAAAGATTATTATTTACAGTAGAGGAATAATTTAAATTTGAACCTGCTTTCAGTATAAACTCTTCATTCGATCCTAAAGCATTACTAAAATAATATGCACCATTTATGTTGTACAAAATTTCAAATCTTTTTTGCAAAACATCGATTTTATCATGAATTGATCCATTATTAGGAATATCCGATGGTACTATAAAACTAGAGTAAAAAGTACGATCTAAATCTCTTTGCTGTAATCTAAAATCGATTTTAGATTCTATAAATTTCATATATCCAAAATTGCGTCTAAGAACATCCGAAACAGAAAAGCTTCTAAATCCCTCAGATCTCTTGTCAAAATTTGGTGTATTAATTGCCGCAAGATAAAATCCCTGACCGCTTCTATTTTTAATTTCTGACGATTGAAAGCTAGTGTTAAGTGTATTCGAATAATGATCATAGGAATAAATATGATTAAAATTGAAGGAAATTGTTTTACTTTTATTTTGATCTAAATTATTCTCTATCAAATAATACGGATTGTTCTCGTTTGCAGCATAACTTCTCTGTAATCCATTTGATAAGGTTGAAGCAAAATGATTATCAAAATGAATTGGAGTAACAGCATTCCCAAAAATGACTTTATTTATTCCAAAATTTGAATTGGAGAAATTGTTTTCAAAATCATTATATGACAAAATCGCATCCATTGTACTATTGTAAGAAAGCGTTCTGGAATACTTTAAAGAAGTAGTAATTTCATTATTACGACTCGTCGGAATTACAGTATTTCCAGTCTTATATCCAAAATCAATCTTAAAAGTATTTCTCTTTGGACTTTCAATTTGTGCGCTAAAAGATACTTTATTGTCCTGCGTATTCTGAAAAAAGTTATTTGAATTAAAAAGCTGTAATGGATTTCCGCTTGTAGCATTTCTATTGATAATATCACCCTGCGGATAATACTCGGAAGGATTGGCAGAATATTGTAAAGTGCTGACATCTGGACCCCAGCTGAAAATTTCATTGGTTTGAGGTGATTGGTAAGTCAAATCGCCATTTAAGCTTCTGCCTTGTGCAAATTGATTCTGATATTTTGGAAGACGCATTGGCATGGAATAAACAAACTCCTGATTGACCTGAAATGCTGCTTTCGAATATTCATGATATGTTTTAGCATTATAAACCCCCGAATTATCACGATTGATTTTCATTAAAGTCTGATTGTAGAGGTAATCAGTAAGATCAAAATAATAATCGCCCGAAGATCGAGTTGCTTTTATAGAATCTTTTGGCTTTTTTAAATTCTCTAAATAATCATCACTTATTATTGGCGCAACATTATTATCACTTTCCAACTTCATATTAGCCCCAATTGTTATAATTTGTGTTTTCATTCCAAGATAGCTAATACGGAGTTTATCACCATATTTCACTTCTATAGAATAATTTCCATCAAAATCTGTAAATGTACATCTCGAAGTATTTACTACACATACAGATACGCCTGGAACGGGAGTTCCTTGTTCACTTACATTACCTTTATAGATTTTTTGCGAAAAACTGGCTGTGGTTATAAGAAGTAAGAGTAATAGTTTTTTCATTTGGGCTGGCTGTTTTTTATATAGAGAACCATTTTTTGCAAAAGGTTGGAAACGATCAAAAAAAAAAACAAGAATAATACTAATATTTCTATTTCGTATATTTTTTTTATTTTTAAAGCTGTAACAAAATTGGTTGCAGTACTACTAATACAAATATGAGCGAAAATCTAGAACAGTCATTTGTTGCGCAATTGCAGGCAAATCAGAATATAATCCACAAGATTTGTAGATTATATACTGATAGCGAAGACGCACACAAAGATTTGTTTCAGGAAATAACCATTCAGCTCTGGAAAGCTTATCCAAAATTTAGAGGAGACAGTAAATTTTCTACTTGGACGTATCGCGTAGCCTTAAATACTGCGATTACATTGTACCGAAAAACCAAAAGAACAATATCTACCGTAGATTATGAAAGTCATCAGCATTTTGTTAGAGATGTTGATTACAACTATGAAGAAGAAGAACAGATAAAATTGATGTACAAAGCCGTTTACCAGCTCAATGACATCGAAAAAGCATTAGTTTTTATGTATTTAGAAGACAAAGATTATCAAGAAATAGCTGAAACCCTCGGAATCAGTGAAGTGAATGCACGTGTGAAAATGAACAGAATTAAAGGGAAACTTAAAAAAATACTAAATCCTTAAAAATTATTATGAAAGAACTGGATTTACTAAAAAAAGACTGGCAAAAGAACGCAAGTTCTTTTCAACAAATTTCTGAAAATGAAATCTACAAGATGATTCACAGAAAATCATCTTCTATTGTAAAATGGATTTTAATTATCAGTATTTTGGAGATTTCGTTTTGGACTCTTTCTAACTTTTTTATCAATACAGATGACTTTTTACGAAAAATAAAACATCCTGAAATGATAATCACAATTGAATACTTAAACTATTTCAATGGCTTGGTGGGGTTAATCTTTGTCTATATTTTCTATAAAAACTACACTACTATTTCAACTACAGTGGCTACACGGTCTTTGATGAGTGCTATTTTAAGAACACGTAAAACCGTACAGTATTACGTTTGGTATAATCTAGGAATGCTTATAGTATCGAGCATATTTAGCTTTTTTATTGCTTTTGTGTACAATCCAGATATGGATTTCTTTAGAGAAAAGTTAGCCGCAAACGGGAAAGCTATGTTTGTTACGATAGGTCTTTTATTCTTAGTTATTTTAGGCTTCTTTGGATTGTTCTGGTGTTTCTATAGAGTTATCTACGGAACATTATTGAGAAGATTGTATGCAAATTACAAAGAGCTGAAGAAAATAGATTTTTAATTTTTTTGAGATGCTAAGGTTCTGAAATACTGAGATGCTATTTTTTTCTAAGTCTCAAATATACAGCGTTTTCTCAACTTGATTATAACTCTTTATAAACGAAGACTCTACTTCGCTCAGCCTGAAAATTTAGAAACAAATTTAAAATCTATCCCGAGGCTTTGGGACTAAAATCTAAAACTCTAATAATCCCATTGTCTCAATTTGTTAAGTTCCTCCTGTGCTTTTATTTCTTCGGCAGGAATTACTTTTAAAAATGACTGGTGCTGTTCGATAGCGTATTCTACTTTTTCTACAATTTCGTCAATTGTATCATTTTCATAATCGATCTGAAGCGGTTCTTTTATAATGAAGGATTGAAGAATATTTTTCTTTTTAAGACGTAAACCCTTTTTATCAAAAGACCTGCGGAAACCATCAATTACTATTGGAATAACAATTGGTTTATGCTGTTTGATAATATGAGCAGTTCCTTTACGAACAGGTTTAAATGATTTTGTAGTACCCTGCGGAAAAGTAATAACCCATCCATCTGCAAGAGCTATTTTAATATTTTCAGTATCGTTCGGATTTACTTCTCTTTTTTCAGTGACATCGACACCTTTTGCACGCCAAGTACGTTCTACCGTAATGGCTCCAACATAAGCTAGAATTCTAGGTAATAGACCAGCCTGCATGGTTTCTTTGGCGGCAACGTAATAAATATTCATTTTCGGCTGCCACAGATAACCAATGTTCTTAATATTATCTTGACGTCCGCTTAAACTTGCGTTAAACACATGAAACATTGCTACAACATCAGCAAAATAAGTCTGATGATTGGATATAAATAAGACATTAGTATCTGGAAGACTTTTAATAATTTCAGATCCTTCAATCTGTAAATCATTAAAACCTCTATATCTTCTGTGTGTCATGGCACCCAAAATACGGATTAACCATTTCTTGATGAATAATATATGCCCAAAAGGATTTCGTTTAAACAATCCCATAACTACTTGTATCTTATTTTTTGTTAGGTCGCAAACATACAAAAATTATTCTTTCAGCAATAGTTTTAAACATTTTCTAGGAATTAAAGTTATCCTAATGAATATCAAATTGTTAAATAAACATTTCTATATATCTTTTTCAAATGTCATTTTCAATACATCTCTCAATTCACTCAAAATCATTGCCGTTGCTCCCCAAACCACATGATTTTGAATATTAAACGCAGGAACTAAAATATTAGCGCCATAAGAAGTTGATAATCTGGCTTCAATAATAATTTCGTCATTTAAAAAAACAGACAGAGGAAGCTCAATAATTCCTGCAACCTCTCTAATATCAGGATAAAATGAGAGTTCTTCTCTTGCAATTCCTAAAAACGGATGCACTAGAAAATTACTTGGCGGAATATACATGGGAGAAAAGTTTTTAACGATTTCTATTTTCTCTCGTTCAATTCCTATTTCTTCGTGAGTCTCTCTAAGAGCCGTATTTTCAAAATTAAAATCATCTTTTTCAAACTTTCCTCCTGGAAAAGCAATTTGTGCTGAATGAACGCCTTCGTATGTATTTCGAACAATCAAAACCAAATGTGTTTTTTCCTGTTTGGGATAAAACAGCATCATTACACCAGCCATTCTAGGATTTAATGCGTTGACATCAAGATTCTTTAAACCTTCAATACGTTCTTTTGGCGCCATTTTCAAATGTGATTCTACTGCTGGCAGTTTAACTGGAATTATATTGGGAACATATTTCAAAAAATCTTGAAAATTCATAATCAAAGCTTATTTTTGTACTTTCAAATAAAACATAAATATACTCCAGAAAACGCAGTACCGCAAGTTTTCTAAAATTAAAGCCTTAAAAAATGTACAGCAGAGAAGAATCACAAAAAATTAAAAGAGAATTTTGGGTAGCTTTTGCCGAAAAGTATCCAAGAAAATGGGTTCTTTATGATACCAAAATAAAAGACTTCTCTTTTAAATTTTACGTTGACAATAAAAAAGCGCAGGTTTTAATTGACATTGAACATAGAAGCGACGAAAAACGAACGGCTTACTTCGAAAAACTGGAAACTTTAAAAAGTATTCTGGAAGAAGAATTCATTAAAGATTTGGTTTTCGAAAAAAATTATACTTTGGAAAGCGGTAAAACCATCAGCCGAATTTGGGTTGAAAAAACAGGAGTTGGTTTTAGTAATAAAAACACATGGGATATAATTTTTGATTTTTTCAACGAAAACATGCATGCTCTTGAGATGTTTTATTTAGAGTACGATGAATTTATTAAGGATGTTGAAGTCTAAGATGCTACCCCGATAGCTATCGGGGCTGAGATACTAAGATTCTGAGATGCTAAGTTTTTTTATATAGCAAACCCGACAGGTTTTAAAAACCTGTCGGGTTTATTATTTTAAAAAGCTCAAAAGACTTAGCGACTTAGAATCTTAGTATCTCAGAAACTTTTATACCGTAAAAATATTATAAACAATAATATGATCGTCATAGTTGATATAAAGCTGTTTTCTAAAATCTTGTTTTTTACGGGTAATGATTGAAAGCTTACATTCTCGTCCGTCATTATCTTTGCACATAAAAGAATATACAATATCAGTATCATTTTCTTCTCTTTCGATATAATCTAAAATATTGAAAAGCTGAATTTCCTGCGAATACACCACAATTCTATGTTTATCCGTATCTAAAACAACAGAAAGATTTACTAAATCTAGGTTAGACCATTGTCCCCATTTTCCTCTTTCATTTTTCTGCAATACACTAAAACCTGAAGTTTTAAAATGATAAGACTGACTTTGAACCTGTTGCAATCCGAAAGCTAAAAACAATAATACTATATAAGTGCGTAGAGAATTCATAAATATTTCTTGCAGATAATTAAAACTCAAATGTAGCCTTTTCTTTGCTGGCAGCTTCAAATTCGGCGATCATTTGTTTAACAATTTGTTCGACTGGCAAGATTTCATGAATTAGTCCTGAAATTTGTCCAATTTCTAATTCTCCTTCTTCCAAATCTCCTTCAAACATTCCTTTTTTGGCTCGTGCTCTTCCTAAAAGCTGTACTAAATCTTCTTTAGAAGGACATTTTTCATACAAAGCCTGAACATCATGAAAAAATTTATTTTTCACCAATCGAACAGGAGCTAATTCTTTCAATGTCAATTGAGTGCCTCCCTCTTGAGTATTAACTATCGTTTCTTTAAAATTATTGTGTGCAGAAGATTCTACAGAAGCGGCAAAGCGGCTTCCAACCTGAACTCCATCGGCACCTAAAATCATTGCAGCCAGCATTCCTCTTCCGGTTGCAATTCCTCCAGCGGCAATTAATGGAATTTTAATTTTTTCTTTCACCATCGGAATTAAAGTCAGTGTAGTGGTCTCTTCACGTCCGTTATGACCTCCAGCTTCAAAACCTTCTGCTACAACAGCATCAACGCCTGCTTCCTGCGCTTTTAAAGCAAAAACACTGCTGCTGACAACATGCACAACCGTTATTCCTTTTTCTTTTAAAAATGAAGTCCATGTTTTAGGATTTCCAGCCGAAGTAAAAACGATTTTTACGCCTTCTTCCACTACAATATTCATGATTTCTTCAATGTTAGGATATAACATCGGAATATTAACTCCAAAAGGTTTATCTGTTGTCTTTTTACATTTCTGAATGTGTCCCCTTAAAACCTCAGGATACATCGAACCTGCGCCAATGAGCCCTAAACCTCCTGCATTACTTACTGCTGAAGCTAACTTATAACCGCTGTTCCAAATCATTCCTCCTTGAATGATTGGATATTTTATATTAAAAAGCTGTGTGATTTTATTCATTAAGAAAATTATTGCTTGACTATCTTTCCTGTTTTATGCAGATTTTCGGCATCAAAACTGTAAAAGTAAAGACCGCTTTGTAAGGTCTGCAAAGAAAGAACTGGATTTGAATTATTTATTTTTTCTTCTATCAATTTCTGTCCTAAAACCGAATAAATTGTTACTGATGCTGTATTACTTTCATTTAGAAAAGAAAAAGTAACGGTATTTTTAACAGGATTTGGATACACAGAAAAAGCAGTTTCGGCTATAAAATTATCCGCACTTAAAGTAGTTCCAAAATTAGGAATTCCGTAACCATAATTATTATCTGGATTTGAATATCGGTCGGAAGAAGCTAAAATCATCTGCCTGATTTCTTTGTTTGTTTTGGATGGAAAAGCCTGCCATAAACAAGCCACCATTCCTGCCATGATGGGACACGAAAAAGAAGTTCCATTTGCTGTACCAATATTTCCATTTACATCAGAAACTACTGCCAGAGTTCCTTGCGCCATAATATCAGGTTTTATTCTGCCATCATAACTTGGCCCAATTGAACTAAATCCTGATTTTACTTTAGAAGCCGTAACCGATCCAACTGCCAATACAGAAACAGCATCGGCAGGAGACCCAATATGTTTTTCTGTTTTAATCCCTTCATTTCCAGCTGATGCCAAAACCAAAATTCCTTTACTAAATGCTGTCTCTGCACCACGCGAAATAAAATTTGTAATTCCGTTCATATCACTGTAAGTATGATCGTACCTGACTTCATCACGTATATTAAAATATCCCAGTGAAGTTGTAATAATATCAACCCCTAAAGCATCTGCCTTCTCTGCTGCTTCGACCCAAAGTGATTCTTCAAGAGGATTTTCCAAAGCATCAATTTCTGTAATAAAAAGATAATACGATGCATTTGGAGCTGTTCCGATCAGAGCATTTTCTTTATAACCTCCCATGGTGGAAAGTACCGAAGTTCCATGATTACCTCCTGCGTAAAAATTAGCATTTCGTGTAGTATAATCATAACCTCCTAGAATTTTATTATTATTTCTAAGATTTTCAAAAGGCTGAATCGTATTCACCCCAAGAAAGCCGTCATCTAAAACCGCAATAATTTTCCCTTCTCCAGTATAATTCTGCTGATGTAAAACCTGACCATTCAACATCTGAATTTGATTACCCGAATTACCATAAGCATAATCGATAGCAGTTTTTGATTGTTTTTTCGTCTGATTTATAGCAGTTTCAGAAACTTTTTTTGCCGTAGTGTTTAAAGTTCTGTCTGCAAATTCGATTTTCTGAACAAAGGCTAATGTTTTTAAAGCATTGACATTCGCTTGCGTTCCGCGAATATGAAGCGCATTCAACCATTTAGACTGTGCCATGACCATTATTCCTGTACTTGCCTTAATTTGGTCAATGTACGAAGTTTCCAAAGGTGCATCAGTAATATCTAGAGCGATGTTTTGATTCGTTCTTCGATCTAAAGCTCTCTGAGAAAGTTCTGCCAGCGGATTATTGAAGAATAATTGTGCATTAGGTTTAGCATTAAAGTAAACCCAAGCCTCTTCCTGTGCAAAAACAGTAAATGAAAGAAGTATTAAAAGAAAAGTAAAGTTATATCTCATAGCATACTTTTTATGGAATCACTTCCAAATAAAGTATAAAGCTAAGAAATTACTCCCGAACCAGCTAATTCATTTCCTAAATACCAAGCAACAAATTGTCCTTCTGTAATAGCAGATTGTGGTTCTTCAAATTCTACATACATTCCATTTTCGAATTGGTGTAAAACTGCTTTCTGCAAAGGCTGGCGGTAACGAATTCTCGCCATTACTTCCATTTTCTCCCCAGCTTTCAGTGTTAAATCTTCTCTAATCCAATGTACTTCAGATTCTCCAACGAACAGGGCTTTTTTAAATAATCCAGGATGTGAACTCGATAAACCAGTATAAATAGTATTCGTTTCAACATCTGTAGCAATAACAAACAAAGGATCTGTAGTTCCTCCTACGTTTAGACCTTTTCTTTGTCCAACGGTAAAATAATGGGCACCTTGATGTTTCCCAACTACTTTTCCCATAGTTGGAAGATATTCTAATTTTTGAGATTCTAATTTTAATTCTTCTTCCAAAGAAAGTGCAGCTGATTTTACAGCAGTATAAATCGGATCGTTTTTATCTACCTGCACAATTTTACCTTCTTTTGGCTGTAATTTTTGCTGTAAAAATTCTGGAAGACGAACTTTTCCAATAAAACATAAACCTTGAGAATCTTTCTTTTCGGCTGTAACCAATTCCATTTCAGCAGCAATTTCGCGTACTTCTGGTTTGGTCAAAGCTCCAATAGGAAATAACGCTTTTGATAATTGTTCTTGCGACAATTGGCATAAAAAATATGATTGATCTTTGTTAACGTCATTTCCAGCAATCAACTGATAAACCGTTTTTCCGTCCACTTCGATTTCGCTTTTTTGGCAGTAATGTCCTGTTGCTACATAATCTGCACCAAGACTTAAAGCGATTTTCATAAACACATCAAATTTGATTTCGCGGTTACAAAGCACATCAGGATTTGGAGTTCTTCCTTTTTCGTATTCGTTGAACATATAGTCCACGATTTTTTCTTTGTATTCTTCACTCAAATCAACAGTTTGAAACGGTATGCCAAGTTTTTCAGCAACAAGCAGAGCATCGTTACTGTCTTCCAGCCAAGGACATTCGTTTGAAATAGTAACCGAATCATCGTGCCAATTCTTCATAAAAAGACCAATAACTTCGTACCCTTGCTGCTGCAATAAATATGCTGCAACACTAGAATCTACTCCACCTGAAAGTCCAACAACTACTCGTTTCATTTTAAAATGTTTGATTTTTTAAGGTTGCAAAGGTACGCCAAATAATAGAAAATTTCACAAAGGTTTGCATTACTTTAAGTAATCCCGCAGTAGATAAAACTTATTGCTTTTTTAATTACATTTAATCATCAATTCAATGTAACGTGAAAAAATACATTTACAGCTTATTTTTCTTGTTTGTACTAACTAATTTAAGTGCGCAGCGTTTTGTCTCTTCTCTTCCAGATTATGAGGCTTACAAAGCATTTCGAGGTAAACCTTTGTCTGATAAATTCTCCAATATCGAATCGGTTAAAGTTGTGTATGATCTCCGAAAGCAAAAAATGTATTATTTCAACAGCAGTCTCATTTTACTGCATTTTGATTTCGCTGTCAATTATTTAGGCTACAGTTCTGATTTGGATATTTTTAATAATCAAAACTACAGCGATACTCAAAAAGACAGAGATTTTTTGCTCGGAAATCTAAACCATATTAAAGGAACTGATAAATGGATTTTTGAACTTGCCGCTTCCGACCACATGCCGATTGCATTAATTGAACGATTTTTCAATTTAGTCAGAACTTCCACTTTTATCGGCATGAAATTAAAATTTTATTTGAATAATCCACAAATGATGGAATGGTTTCAGCAAAATAAATTTAAAATTCCGTGTGTGAAATCGGATTATATTTTTGGAGAAATTAAATATCAGGAAGTCGTTCGAGGAACAAATGTCGGAATTCTCAAAAAATACAATCTTAAAGAATTAGAAACTGTAAAACCAAATCCGGACGAAATCATCATTTTGAATGGAACACCCGATATTCTTCCAAATGTAAGAGGAATTATTGTAAACGAACTTCAAACGCCTTTGAGTCATTTGGTTCTTTTAGGTAAAAACAGAAAGATTCCGATTATGGCTTATACAGATATTGAAAAAGACAACAATATCAAAAGTCTTCTTTCTAAAAAAGTCGAATTAAAAATAGCCATTGATACTTTTTACATCAAGGAAACAACTAAAAAAATCAGTCTAAAAACAATTGGAAAAAAGAAAAAACTCCTAATTGATAACACTATAACCGAATTAGTTGATTTATCTCAAATTCCAAAAAAAGGCGTAAATTACATTGGTTCCAAAGCACAAAACATGGCTTATTTGATCGCAATTTCCAAAGAAATTTCGTTTAAAGTTCCAGAAAATGCTCACGCCATTCCCTTTTATTTTTATACACAGCACATTCAGAAAACTTCAATTTCTCCATTAATTGCCGCACTTTTAGCTTTTCCAAAAAAAGACTCGACAGTTTGGATTAACAATCAACTGAAAAAAATTAGAGATGCCATTAAAAAAGAACCAATTAATCCTGAATTAATTTCAAAATTAAATCTAGCTTTTAAAGAAGCTAAATTCAAAAATTTCAGGTTTAGATCGTCAACCAATGCAGAAGATTTAGACGATTTTAATGGTGCAGGATTGTATGATTCGAAAACAGGAATTTTAGGAGATTCTATCAAAACTTTCGAAAAGGCAATCAAACAGGTTTGGGCAAGCGTTTGGAATGAAGCTTCGTATAATGAAAGAGAACTTTTTGGCATCGATCAGCAGAATATTGCAATGGGCGTTTTAGTGCATCGTTCCTTTCCAGACGAATTAGCCAATGGTGTTATTATTACTAAAAACCTTTTCAGACAAAACTTCCCAGGAATCACAGTTAATATTCAAAAAGGAGAAAACTCTGTTGTAAAACCAGAAAAAGGCGAAATCTGCGAACAATTTGTGGCTTATCATTTTAATGATGGAAAAGACGACAAAGACTTTGACATTGATTACACCTCCAATTCTAATTTGAATAATAATGAACCTTTATTAAGTCGAAAAGAAATGAGCAACCTATTTAATGTCAGCAGGAAAATTGAAGAAAAAATGTACCGTTATTGGCGTAAAAACCAATTTCATCCTGTTGATATCGAATTTAAAATCGTTGGCGAAAAGAGAGATTTATATATCAAACAGGTTCGTCCGTTTAACGATTAATAGAAAACCAATACATCTATTTCGTTTGTTGCAGTGTTAATTAAGACAATTCTAAAATCAAATTCTTCAATTTTAATTTTCTGC
Source organism: Flavobacterium panacagri (assembly GCF_030378165.1). Lineage (NCBI taxonomy): Bacteria > Pseudomonadati > Bacteroidota > Flavobacteriia > Flavobacteriales > Flavobacteriaceae > Flavobacterium > Flavobacterium panacagri. The sequence continues at coordinate 2,930,649 of NZ_CP119766.1, read as the reverse complement.
TGAATTGATTTTCGGATGTATTCTGAATTTAAAGAAAAATTATCGTCAAGAGGCATTTTCAAATCGACTGAATTCAGATATTTTGAAGCTTTTTTATTGACAATAATTGAAGCGACAATATAGAACCCAATTATAATTATTTGAAAGAAAAGCAATAATTCAATCTTTTCAAACGGATACATTATATCTAAAATGGACAATGTAATCGTCGCAAAAAGAAAAATTATCGCATTTACGGTAAAAGACTGTGTTCTAAAACGAAGTATTGAAAAAATAGCGAATAATCCAAATCCTATTCCAACTCCGATTTCAATTTTGGTAAATAAATAACAAAGCGAAAAAGTACAAAGACCAACAATAACCATTAATGGATTTATAGTGGCGTTATCCTTTCTATTGGAGAAAAAATACAAAACCAAAATCGAAAAAAACAAAAGAAGAAATCGTCCTAAAAGTTCGTTTAAATCCATAGGTTAGAATAAATTGATGACTCAAATGTAAACAATTTACTAATTAGTAGTCCATTTATAGTTTTTGGACCACTCGTAAAATTTATCCAATTTATCTTGATTCTTTTTATGCCATTTAGCAACATCCTCCTCGCCTGAATCCACATACGCGATATACGCAAAAGGCTCAATGAGCTTTTTATTTTTCATTTCGATGAAATATGGCGCTAAAAAGTTCCAATAAAAGCCTGTATTATCATTCTTTGTCTCTTCTAATGAGGCACAAATAACCTCAAACTTTCGTATAAAATTCTCTGCATCTGTTTTTTTTACATTCTTTTTATCAAAGTCTAAACCTGCGCTCATAGAAAGTATCAAATCTGCAGCAGAAAAATCATTTTCTTTTTTAACTCCTGTAGAATCTGGAAGTGTTGATGCATCGATATTAATTGTTACTGCTTTCTCACCTGTTTGAGTCACGCCTTTCATCATTAAGCTTTTTAAATTCTCAAAGTTCTTCTTTGATCTGCTTGTTTGCGGTTCGACAATTAAGAATCTTGAAAAGGCCATAACAGCAGGAATTCTATTAGAATTTGTCTCTAATATCCCGATAGCATTTAATGAACCAGCATGTTTTGGATTTATACTCAAAGATTTTTGAAAGCAGGAAAGAGCTTCTGAACTATTATTAGAATTCGCATAACAAATCCCCTTATTAAAATACAATTGATAATAATTTGGAAATCTCTGAATTCCTTCTTCGTATATTTTTAATGCTTCTTCATTTTTCTTTAAATGATCTAACGCATTAGCATAATTAACGTAAACATTCTGAAGTCCGCTTTCGGGATGAGTTACAATAGCATGTTTTGAAATAGCTATAACTTCATCAAATTTATTTAAAGAATTCAATGTTAAAGATTTTTCAATTAAAGCAAACAAATTGTCTTTATCTAGTTCTAAAGCTTTATTATAATTTTTAATTGCTCCTTCATAATCACCTTTATCATGAAGAACTATACCAGATTCTACAAGTTTATCTGCTTCATCTTTATTTTGTGCATAAATACCTGTAAACATTAAGAACAAAAATAGTAGACTTTTAACTTTCATATAGGTTTGATTTAGATTATAAACTTACTATATTTTACTTACATAAAAACAAAATCAAAAAAAAAAACGATAGCACAAAAAAAGGACTTAAAAAAATTATTTAAGTCCTTTCGGTAGAATTATTGCATCTATTATTTTTTAGGAGCTGGCCCTTTCTCAGAAGCTTTATTAGTATTTTTAGGATCACTCATATTTACTTCTTTTATCAATTTCCCTTTTTGATAAAACTGCCAGATTCCTGCTTTTTTACCGTTTACAAACTTCCCCTTAGATGCCACTGAAGCATCTGATTCATAAAAAACAGCATCACCATTGTATTCATTATTTTTAAAAGTAGATTCTTCTAAAAGTGTTCCGTCTTGCCCTAATTTTTTATAAGCTCCTTCTTTCAAACCATTTTTATACATCATCTCTTCTGCCACTTTTGAATTGGGATAATAAATAGTTTTCAAACCTTCCAGCTTTCCGTTTTTGTAATTTTCAGAAGTCATTAAAACCTTTGAAGCTTTATGATAATATTTCCATTCTCCGTCACGAGATTTTCCAATTTCTTTTCCTTCGCTCACTATGTTTTTATTTTGGTCATAAAAAATAGTATACGAGCTCCCGTCATTGGTACTAAAATCTCTTGTTGCGATTACATCTCCTTTTTTAGTATCATCAAAAAATTTAAAAAGACCTGTTTCTTTTCCGTGATTAAAAGTTCCTTCATAACGCGGACGCTTAGATTCGGCATAAGTACCTTTCCAAAGTCCGTCTTTTTTTCCGGCAGCATCAACTTTATTAATATCTGTTTGTGCATTTAAAACCAATGCATTTAGAAACAGTAATCCGAGAATGATTTTTTTAGAGATCATAGTATATTTTTTAAGCTTAACGAAAATCTGAATTATAAATTATATTGGCAAAAAAAAATCCCGATAAATCGAGATTTTTTTTATTTAGAATTATTTCTTTTTCTTGTTCTGAGCTTGAGCTTTTGCAGCTTCCTGCTGTTCCATTACTTCTTGAAGACGCTGTTGGAACTTACTTGGTTTCTTTGGCTCTCTTTGTTTGTTTTCTTGAATCTGAGCGTGAATTTTTTCACTGTCTACAATATAATTCTTAATAACAAACATAATTCCGATTGTAATTAAGTTTGAAATAAAGTTATACAAACTCAAACCAGCACCGTAACTGTTGAAGAAAATTAACATCATTAATGGCGAAACATAAATCATGATTTTCATCATTTTTGCCATATCCGGCATACCTTCTTGCTGAGGCGCTGCCATTTGCTGATCTCCTGAAGTCATCTTCATGTAGAAGAAAATTGCAATTGCTGCCAGAATTGGGAACAAACTGATATGATCTCCGTACAATGGAATATTAAAAGGTAATTTTACGACAGAGTCAAAAGAGGATAAATCGTCTGCCCAAAGGAAACTTTTTTGTCTTAATTCAAACGCTGCAGGGAAAAACTGGAACGAAGCATACATAAACGGAAGCTGAATCAATGCCGGGATACATCCTGCCATTGGGTTTACTCCTGCTTTGTTGTACAGTTTCATTGTTTCCTGTTGTTTCTTCATTGGGTCTTTTTTGAATTTTTCTCCCAACTCTGCAATATCAGGTCTTAAAACTTTCATTTTAGCCTGAGACAAGAATGATTTATACGTAATTGGCGACATAGCCAATTTGATAATTATCGTAAAAATGATAATCGCAATTCCTAATGATAATCCAATAGTTGAACTTAAGAAACCGAATAATGGAATGAAGATTAATTTGTTAATCCATCCAAAAATTCCCCATCCTAAAGGAATGATCTTATCGAAATTTTTATCGTAAGCTTTTAATGTTTTATAATCTACAGGACCCATATACAAATTCATTTTGTAATCGATCTCTCCGTTTGAAAACGCTAAAGGCAAATTGGCTCTAAACTGTTTAGTAAAAACAGTATCTATCTTTTCATCTTTAACTAAATCATCAGACTGCAATTTTGAAGTCTCAAATGGTTTTTCTGTAGATAAAATAGTGGCAAAGAAATGCTGTTTGAATGCTACGTAACTTAGTTTTTCAGGAGTTTCTTCTTTTCCTTGTCCATGACTATTTACATAACTGTATTTTGCATCTCCATATTTATAGTTAATTTCAGCAAAACGATTTTCGTAAGAAACACTTTTCTCGTTTCTGTATGTTTTTAAATCCCATTCTAAATTTAATGGTTTAGCAGAATTTAAAACTTTATTTAAACCTTGAGAACGAATATCAAAACCAACTAAGTAATCATTTGGCTTCAAGATATATTTATACTCCAAAAACTCATTTGCTCCAGCTTTTAAACGCATAGATAAAACTTGGTCTGCACCAATTTTTTCTAATGTTGGTTCGAAATACAAATCTTTAGAATTTAATGTTCTATTATCTGTAGTAAGAAGCTGTAAATTTAAGTTGGAGTTGTTGTTTTTAATTAATTCAACTAACTGACCTGAACCTTTTTTAAACTTTTCAAATTCTTTTAAAGTAGCTTCAACAATGTAACCACCTTTGTTAGCGATTTTAAGCTTAAGCTTTTCGTTTTCAATTGTAGTAAAAGTTTCTTTTGCAGAAGGAAGCGTTGCAGAATAAGCAAATCCTCCTAAAGTTTTTTGCAACTGAGCCAATTGTACTGTATCTCCAGGAGTTACGGCAACAACTGGTAGTGATGCTGTTTTAGTTTTATCAGCTTTTGCTTGTGCTTCTTGTTTAGCTACTAATTCTTTCTTGGCTTTTTCAGCAGCAATTTCTTTTTCAGAAGGTTGATTTTGATAAAAAATCCAAATCAAGATTCCAAATATCAATACAAAACCAATGATCGAATTGAGGTCTAATTTTTTTTCTTCCATTATTTTTTAAAAAAGTTATTCGTTTGAGGTTATTAGTAATTAGTTTGATTTAAAAGTTACACCTCTTAGAATGAATTATTATTTTTTATGCGCATTTACTGCAGCTGCCACAAAGTTTACAAAAATAGGGTGCGGATTTGCAACTGTACTTTTGTATTCTGGGTGGTATTGTACCCCAATAAAAAATGGGTGGTTTTCAAGCTCAACAATCTCAACTAAACCTGTATCAGGATTTACTCCAGAAGCTTTTAAGCCTGCTTTCTGCAATTCATCTGCATATTTATTATTGTACTCATAACGGTGGCGGTGACGCTCCGAAATAGTTTTTTCTCCGTAAATTTTGTACGCTAAAGTGTTTGGTTTAATATCACATTTCCAAGCACCTAAACGCATTGTCCCTCCTTTATCGGTTACATTTTTCTGTTCTTCCATTAAATTCACAACCGGATGAGGCGTTTTATCGTTCATCTCTGTAGAATTCGCTTCTTTATGACCTAAAATATTTCTAGAATATTCGATAACAGACATCTGCATTCCTAAACAAATTCCGAAGAAAGGAATGTTATTTTCACGAACGTAACGAACTGCTTCAATTTTTCCTTCAATTCCTCTTTCTCCAAAACCTGGAGCAACTAAAACTCCGTCAAGAGTTCCTAATTTCTCTTCTACATTATCAGCATTAATATGCTCTGAATGAATAGAAATTACGTTTACTTTAGTTTCATTTGCAGCTCCTGCATGAATGAACGCCTCTAAAATAGATTTGTAACAATCCTGCATTTCTACATATTTCCCAACCAAACCAATGTTTACAGTTTGTTTTGGGCTTTTTAATCTTTTTAAGAAAGTATTCCAGTTTTTAAGATCTGGAGATGCTTTTTTAGGTAAATCTAATTTCTTTAAAGCCACAACATCTAATCCTTCTTCAAGCATTAAATTTGGAACTTCATATATAGTAGAAGCATCAATTGACTGAATAACTGCTTCTTTCTTCACATTACAGAATAAAGCTAATTTCTGACGTAATTCCTGAGACAATTCATGCTCAGTTCTACAAACCAGAATATCTGCTTTAATACCGCTTTCCATTAAAGTTTTAACAGAGTGCTGCGTTGGTTTTGTTTTTAATTCCCCTGCTGCAGCCAAATAAGGAACTAAAGTCAAATGAATCACAATTCCGTTATTTTCACCTAACTCCCAAACCAACTGACGAACAGATTCTATATAAGGTAAAGATTCGATATCCCCTACAGTTCCGCCAATTTCAGTAATTACAATATCATAATCGCCAGATTTACCCAGCAATTGCATTCTGTCTTTGATTTCGTTTGTGATATGAGGAACAACTTGAACAGTTTTTCCTAAAAATTCTCCTCTTCTTTCTTTTTCAATAACCGAAAGATAAACTCTTCCTGTAGTAACATTATTAGCCTGAGAAGTAGGAACGTTCAAGAAACGCTCGTAGTGTCCTAAGTCTAAGTCAGTTTCAGCTCCATCATCTGTCACATAACATTCTCCGTGCTCGTAAGGATTCAAAGTTCCTGGGTCAACGTTAATGTATGGATCAAATTTCTGAATAGTTGTACGGTATCCTCTTCCTTGTAACAATTTTGCCAAAGATGCCGCGATAATCCCTTTTCCTAATGAAGAGGTCACACCTCCTGTAACAAAAATATATTTTGTTTGATTCATTCTGCTGTTGTTTGTAAGTAGTTGTGTAAAAAACTTGGCAAAAGTACAAATTTAATTAGACAATTTATCAATTCCAGAATGAGATAATTTTTAAAATTTTAGAGTTCTTTTAATTTAAATGAAGGTTTTAAGTTTTGACTTTATAAAACGAAAGAATTTTATGATTTTAGCTAAAAATTCGCAATTAATAATCCATAACCTTAACAATTTAAAAATACTTTTTTAAGGCTTTGGATATTGTTTTTTGATATTTCGAATCAACTCTTCCAAGCCATTCAATTTCAATTCATAAATCAATTGCAACTGCTGACCAAGCTCTCCTTTTGGAAAACCTTTATTATGATACCAAACCACGTAATATTCAGGTAAATCAATTAAATATTTTCCTTCGTATTTACCGAATGGCATTTTGGTGTGGGCTAATTTTATGAGTTGTTTTTTGTCTTGATCCATTTTTTTTCAGAGAGGAAAGAAGCTAGAATATAGAAAATAGACTTCTGCATTTGCTTCGTTATGCAAAGCTATTACTTATTTTTCTTTTGCCACAGATTAAAAAATAGTTTTCAGTCTCGGTCACAGTTTACAGTTTACAACAAAAATGCAGACATAGACTGAAAAACTTAGAACCTCAGAATCTTAGAACCTTAGTATCTTAAAAAAAGAAGCAAGAAAAAAGAACATAGTTCGTTCTCCTTTCCTGCTTCAAAAATATTATTCAACTAATTACTTACTTCTAAAATACTAAGAAAAAAAACTTAGAATCTCAAAACCTTAGCATCTTAGCATCTTTTTAATAATGCCATCTCACGAAAGCTTCCATTGCCGCATAAGTTGCCAAACCTAACTGATGGTACAATTGAGCTGTTTCGCGGTTTCTGTCTTCTGCTCTCTGCCAGAACTCTCTTGCATCTGTTCCTTGGAAAACCACTCCATCTTTTTGAGACTGGTGTTTGAAGATTCCATGACGTTTTGCTAAAACCTGATCAGGACTCATTGGAACCGCCATTTCAACTTCGTCAATTCCCCATTCCTGCCAAGCTCCACGGTACAACCATAACCAGCAGTCGTTCATGAATTCTTTTGGTTTTAAAACTTTTACCGCTTCAAAAATAGCATCCAAACAAACTTTATGCGTTCCATGCGGATCTGCTAAATCTCCAGCAGCATAAATTTGGTGTGGTTTAATTTTTTCAATTAAATCGACTGTCAACTGAATATCTTCTTGCCCAATTGGTTTTTTCTCAATTGTACCAGTTTCATAGAAAGGCAATTCCATAAAGTGAATTTGAGAATCTGGAAGACCCACAAAATAACTTGTCGCTCTCGCCTCTCCTTTTCTGATTAAACCTTTGATGTAACGAACTTCTGGGATATCAATTTCGCTGTTCTTTTTGTTTTGCAAAAATGCTTCTGCTTTTTTGTAGATATTATCTGCTTCTTCGCTTTTGATTCCGAATTTCTCGTTGTAATCAATTACGAATCTTGCAAAACGAAGTGCTTCATCATCAGCAACCGCAATATTTCCAGAAGTCTGGTAAGCAACGTGCACTTCATGTCCTTGCTCTTGCAAACGCATGAAAGTTCCTCCCATACTAATAATATCATCATCAGGATGCGGACTGAAAAGCAATACGCGTTTTTTAGCTGGCTCTGCTCTTTCTGGACGATTAGAATCATCAGAATTTGGTTTTCCACCTGGCCAACCTGTAATTGTATTTTGTAATTTATTAAAAATCTTAATATTAGTATCGTAAGCTGGGCCAGAATCTGCCAACAAATCGCTCATACCGTTTTCGATATAATCTGCATCTGTAAGCATTAAAATTGGTTTTTTAAGATCTAATGCTAATCCTAAAACTGCTTTACGAGTTAACTTGTCTGTCCAAACAATTTTTTCAACCAACCAAGGTTTATTGATTCTAGTTAATTTTGAAGAAGCTTCTTTATCTAAAATAAAAACAGCATTGTTATGTTCTTGCAAAAATGACGCAGGAACTCTATTGGTAACTTCATCCTCAACCGATTTTTTTACAATATTTGCTTTTCCTTCTCCCCAAGCCAATAAGATCACTCTTTTTGCTTCCATGATTTTTTTAACTCCAAGTGTAATTGCAGTTCTTGGTGTATTATTTAAACCATAAAAATCTTTACTTGCTGCAACTCTTGTAATATGATCTAGTGCCACCAAACGAGTTTTAGAGTTTTGAAGCGAACCAGATTCGTTAAAACCAATATGTCCGTTACCTCCAATTCCAAGAACCTGAAGATCAATTCCGCCTAAAGCTTCGATTTTAGCTTCATATTCGTGACAGTAATCAGCGATTTGTTCTTTTGTCAAAAGTCCGTCTGGAACATGAGCGTTTTCAGGTAAAATATCGACATGATCAAACAAAAGTTCTTTCATAAAACGAACATAACTGTTGATTGAATTTGGTTCCATTGGATAATATTCATCCAAGTTAAAACTGATTACATTTTTGAAACTCAAACCTTCTTCTTTATGCAGACGTACTAATTCAGCATACAATCCTTTTGGAGAAGAACCTGTTGCCAAACCTAAAATACAAGGCTTGCCTTCTTTTTGTTTTTCTCTGATTAAAGCTGCAATTTCCTGCGCTACTTCTTTTGAAGCTTCTGTGGAGTTTTCAAAAACAACTGTGTTGATGTTTTCGAATCGTTTTTCGAAACCTGTTGCTTTGTCGATTTTACTTTTTAACATGATATATTAATTTTTATTTTTTGTTCAACTTTTCCATTTCCTGTATTTATGTCCTTTTACAGCATAAAACAATATCATTATATATGAAGGCAATAACATTAAATAAGCTATCTGATTGCCACTCCTTGAAACGTTTTGCATATTTTTTGCAACGATTGACGAATTGATGCTTTCTGTAATCATTCCATAGAATAATGGAAAAACGGCACCACCAATGATTCCCATAATCAAAATCGCACTTCCAATCTTGGTATATCCTCCTAAATCCTGCAAAGCCATTGGCCAAATCGCCGGCCAGCACAAAGCATTTGCTAATCCCAGCAATGCTACTAAAAGAATAACTACTGGCATATTTTGAATTCCTGCAAATGCAATTATTATTTTAGGCGATATTAAAACAATTGTCAAAACCAGTATTATTCCAAGTATGCCCGACACTTTTAAAGCCGTAACCTGCGAAACATATCTGGGTATTAAAACAATCCCTAATATATACCCAACAACCATTGCCGACATGGTAAACGAAGTTAGCTTCAAATAAAAATTCCCTTCGTCTCCATAAACGCCAAGCTGTTTTCCAAAACCTCCGATCGAATCTCCAGCCAACACTTCGGCAGACAAATACAACATTAAAGTGATTACTCCTAAAACTAGCTGCGGATGTCTAAATGCGTTTTTTATTTGTTTAAAAATATTCAGATTTGATACATTACCTTCTTCATCTAAATCAATTTCCGGCAAAGGAGAAAATTTTACCAATAAAGCTAAAACCGTAATAATCAAACCCATATAAAGATACGGTCTTTGTAATTGCAATGCAAGAGAATTTAGAGCATTTGTTTTCGAAACCTCATCCATCAAAGCGATTTTATCAGCCGTGAAGTCCTGCATATTAGACAAGACCAAAACAGTCAACACAATCGGCGCCACAAATCCTGCCAATTTATTAGCAATACCCAAAACGCTGATTCTTGCTGCCGCGCTTTCTCTTGGGCCGATTACCACAACATAAGGATTTGAAGCCGTTTGCAAAACCGCTAGACCAGTTCCCATTACAAATAAGGCTAATAAAAACAAGAGAAATGTTCGACTTGCAGCCGCAGGATAAAACATAAATGCTCCAGCGGCAATTATCAATAATCCTAAGGAAATTCCATTCTTATAACCCACTTTTTCAATAATATAAGAAGATGGAATAGCCATTACAAAATAGGCAATATAAAATGCGAAAGTCACGAAATAGGCTTGAGAAGAAGTTAATTCGCAAGCCAATTCAAAAAACGGAATTAGCGGCCCGTTCAGCCAGGTTACAAATCCTAGGATAAAAAACAATAAAGTCAAAATCACCATTGGAACAAGGGTGTTTTTTCTTTCTAATTGTAATGTACTTTGAATGTTTGTCATAATTTTCGGGTTGATTAGTTATAGATTTAGTTCTTTCAAAATCTAAATTAGAATCAACGCTTTAATTACCTTATGCGTAATTTATGCAAATATCTGCATTTTTTTTGCAAAACAAAAGTAGTACATTAAATTTCCTTAATTTCTAATTTAGATATGAAAGTTTTGTTAATTTTTGCTATTCCAGTTTAAATCAGGGTAATATTTTGCTAAATATGCTTTTACATCGGCAATATCTTCTTTAGCCGTTAAATCTGGAACATGCTCTGAAAACGGAATTCCGATCGTAGTATTCGGATTTTCCTTAACGGAGTTTAAAAGTACTGTCGGCAATTCTTTTTCATCGCGTTCTGGATGAACAGGACAATTCTTTAAATGAATATACAATGTTTTGCCATTAAACTTAAAAGCGTTCATACTTACTCTTATTTTACCTTCTGAGTCTTTGTATTGTTCTAAAACATCTTTAGAAGGTTTTTCTAAAATATCGAGCAACTGATTATTCTGATCTAATTTTGCAATGGCAAAACGGGAAATACGTTCTAAGGGAAAATCCATTGCATCGCGGTCATAACCTATAAAAGCATTCGGACTTTCTGTTTCTCTCAAAGCACGCAAGGCTTCTGCCGAATACAAATTATCACTGTTACAAACCGAGTAAAACTGAGAATTAAGCTCCGGATATTGTTCTACAGCTTGAAACAAAGCATCGGCAGTTCCAAATGGTTTTACTCTCCCTTCTGGAATATATTGAACAGCAAACGAAACGTTAAGACCATGAAAATCATTATTTTTCATCTGGCTTCCGTAAAACTCTTTAAACAAATCGCCTTGTTCTCCTATAATAATATAAATGTTTTTGTAGTCCGCTTTTTGGGCATTCCATAAAAGATAATCCAACAGAGGTCTTCCGCTTGCGCCGACACCAATTAAACCTTTGCTTCTTTCATTAGCCTGCGCTATTTCTTCTGGAGATAAATTATCTAAAACCGCTTCTTTTTTCATTCGAGAAGAAGCTCCGCCGGCTAGAATTACTAAATTGTCGTGCATTGTATTTTAAATTTCAATATTATCTATAATTCGTACTCCTGGATCTACATTTACAGCATAAGCCTCTTCAGCACCAGCTTTTAAGATTGCTTCAATTACCTCGTCTTCACTTTTAGGATCAGCAATAACCACAATACTTCCACCTCCGCCAGAACCCACGATCTTTGCGCCGTATGCTCCGGCTTTCAAAGCGGCATTGATCATGGCATCAATTCTTGGAACTGTTATTTTGAGAAGATCACGTAATACTTCATGATGACCGTTCATTAAAGCACCAATTTTTTTAAGATCTAAAACTGGTTTTTCAAATTCAATTAATGCTTCTTTCGTATAATGGTAATTTTTAATTGCCGCTTCAAAATAAGGAATTAATCTGTCTGGAAGGCAATTGCGATATTGATTCAAATCTTTAACTTCAGACGTATTTAAATCAAAGTCAGGATAATTTTGTTTGACGATATCAATGGCCATTAAAGCATTTCCTTTTAACTCGCCGATTAAACCAATTGTCTCTTTTGGAACTCCTGAAACTCCCGTTATCAAACCTTTTAATTCGGTTCCGATTACATCAAATGAAAAAGGTTTTTTAGTATTAATATACACGATATTTCCAACGCCAATGCTGAAATGATCCATCATACCACCAGGTTCTCCATGCTCTAAAACTTCCGATTCGTACCCTAATTTGGAAAGGAAATCTGGCGTCACTTCATGATCAATCCCAAAAGCCTCTATCAGAAAGCGAATCCAAGCCATTAATAAAGCAGAAGAACTTGATGTGCCTGAATTTATTGGAATATCTCCCGTAATCGTTATAGTATAACCTGTAGTGGGTTTACAGCCATATCTACGCAAAACACGCAATGCTGAAGCAAAATAATCTCGTGGTTCTAATTTTTCGAATGCAGCATGAATATCAATAATCCGAATTTCGTCAATATCAATCATATTGAGAACAAATGTATCGGTCTGATTTTCCTTTGCAATTAATTTTATATTTCGATCTATAGCGCAGGCTATAACAGGCAGTCCTAAATAATCTTGATGATCTCCAAAAAGGCATGTTCTCCCCGGCGCTGAAGCTGTAATTTTTCTCATTTAAAAACAAGCTATTATAATACTAAAAACCAGTGTTTTAAAGTATGTTTTGATTAGTAAATTTACTTTGATTTTGGGTTTTGATTGTACGAAACTATAGATTATATTTTGATAAAACAAATAAATCAATAAAAAATGTGCTCGAACACACTAAAAAATGTTCTCGAGCACATTTTTAAAATTCATCCAAAGTATATTCCGAAAAATTAAATGTAATTTATATATTTGCTTATATGGATAAAAAATATACTATTAAAGACATTGCGCAAATGGCCGGCGTTTCTAAAGGAACTGTCGACAGGGTTTTGCATAATAGAGGAAAGGTTTCTCCTGCTGCGCTGGAAAAAATTAATGAGGTCTTAAATGTTATTGATTATGAACCGAATTTAATAGCACGAAATTTAAAAAACACCAAAATTTATAAAATCTGCGTTCTCCTTCCTGATCCTGAAATAGATTCATACTGGCTTCCTTGTGTCAACGGGATTCAGGATGCTGTAAAAGAATTTAAACCTTACAGTGTCAATATTACCATTCAATATTTTAATCCAGAAAGCAAAAAATCTTTTGTAAATGCTAACGACGCAGTATTAAATCTTGAACCTGATGCCGTGTTAATTGCGCCAGTATTTCATAAAGAAACCATTGAAGCGGTTAAAGTTTACGAGGAGTCCAATGTAATTGTCAATACTTTCAATAATCAAATTGAATCCAATACTGTAAAATGTTTTGTCGGTCAGGATCTTCATAAAAGCGGCCGAGTTGCTGCCAGTTTGATGAACTTAATTTTATCTGAAGGCCAGATCGCAATTGTCCATATTGACGAAAGCTTGAAGAATGCCGTCCACATGCAGGAAAAAGAAAAAGGTTTTAAAAGTTATTTTGAAGAAAAAAAACTAGATGCTTTTTCATTGACCACTCTAAAACTGAAACACCCAAATGTTGAAAGCAAATTTTTAAACTTCTTGGACGAAAATCCGGATTTAAAAGGCATTTTCATTACAACTTCAAAAGCGTATCAAATTGCCACAACTCTTTCCAGTTTAAAAGACAAAAAAATAGCTTTGATTGGTTACGACTTAATCGAAAAAAATGTCAATTACTTAAACGAAGGCTTACTGCATTTCTTGATTCATCAAAATCAAAAAAGACAGGCTTATTTAGGCGTAAGCACATTGGCAGAACATTTCTTATACAGCAAAGAAATTCCCGAAACCATTTTACTGCCAATTGATATTATCAATGTTGAAAATGCCGATTTCTATATTTACTAACTCTCTTTTTAGCACTTAATCTTCTAGAATAAATTTTCCGAAAGAGGAAGGAATATGAAAATTTGGTTCTTCCGTTTTAGGATTAACCCAGGAAATCCATGTTGGTTCGTATTCTAAATTTTCATTTTTTGAGAATTTAGCTCGGTACACTCCTGCTTCAATAACATTGTTTTGAATCAAATCTAATTCCTTAAGCGAAGTCATGCTTATTTTTCCCTGAACAGTAAATGAATTAGGATTTTTAAACGAATAAATTTCTAAATGCCCTTTTGGCCATTTCCAATCGTAATCAAAATTCCATTTTGGATAAGCCTCAAAATCTAAAATACGAGTATCTACATCCATTTCCAAACAGTAATAGGGACTTAGTTTTTCATCTTTTCTAAAAAAAAGCTCCACACGATCTGAATTGCAAATACTGTCTGTAGAATTGTCTTTTCGATCAATATAAATTTCAGAATCAAAAACCTGAAAATTGAAATACAAATAAGCAGCATTCCATCTGGCTCTAAATTCAATTTTCGAAAATGATTCTGTTTTCCAAGGCGAACAAAAATCGGTCAGGCAATTTGCTTTTTCCCAAAAATCAGCATCTAGTTTTTCAATGTTTATTTTTTCATTTTGTTTAACGAAATTGACTTTGTAGGCTTTTAAATCTGAACTCATTTTCTAGGTTTTTATTTTATTTTTTTTAAGCAAAAAGCGTGTTTCTAAAGTTTCTATTTTACCTTTTAAAAAATTCTTACTTGTAACTCTTTTTAAAAACGCTAAATAAGACAAACTTTTTCATAAAATCTAATTTTGTTTTCCCCTGATTCTCTAATTAAAAAACTAGAGAAAGAAAAAACTTATACATTTTAATCTTGAAAATACTTAATTAATTCTTAGATTTAGAAATAAACAATTGCGGAATTATTAGTAAAAACAAAAAGCACTTTATATTCCTTAAAAAAGAAAACTTCCCGCTAACAATCCGATTAAATCAGACAACTGTCAATTTTACATTTTATTTTAGAATATCAGCAACTTTTTGCGTCAAAAAAAATCAGTAACATAAAAAATGTGCTCGAGAACATAAATTTTATGTGTTCGAGCACATTTTTTGTGTTTTTTCTTGTTTTATAATTTTTTAATCTATAGTTTCGTCAAACAATTAGAATTTAAACGATGTTTTTTGCATCAATTTTTGATCATTTTCAGTTAAAAAAAGTGATTCAAAAACGTCAACAAAACCAAAATTTTAATCTGTAGAAAAGAAAAAAATCAACTAAACAAAAAACTCAATTATTAACCAAAACCTAACCAGAGTATGAAAAAAGTATTCGCTAAAAAGTCTCGAACTTTTAGAATGCATTCAGTACTTGAAAAAAGCTTAAAAACGGCGTTATTTTCATTGTTGTCTTTAAGTATTCAAGCAGCGACTGCAGCACCAATTAGTGAAATCGATTCAAACAAAACCAGTTTATTGGCATTTCAAAAAATTGTAAAAGGGAAAGTTGTAGACGAAAAAGGAACTCCAATCCCTGGAGTTAATGTTGTGATTAAAGGAAGTAAAACCGGTGTTCAAACCGATATGGATGGTAGTTTTGCTATCGAAGTCCCAAATGCTTCCACAATTTTAGTGTTTTCTTTCCTTGGAATGCAGGAACAAGAAGTTCCAGCAGGTAATTCTTCATTAAAAATCACAATGAAAGAAGCTGGACAGCAAATGGATGAAGTAGTCGTTGTGGGATACAGCAAAGTAAAAAAAGAAAGTTTAACAGGATCTCTTCAAACTTTAGACAACAAAAAAATCGTTGATATTACTACTCCAGCTGTAGAAAATATGCTGGCTGGAAAAGCTACTGGTGTTTTTGTAAACACAGGCGGAGGCCAGCCGGGCTCTGTCGGGAAAATCATTATCCGCGGTAGAACGACTGTAAACGGAAGTACAGATCCGTTATGGGTTATTGATGGCGTAATTGTTGGAAACAGTTCTGGAAATATGAATCCAGCAGATATTGAAACCCTTACTGTTCTTAAAGACGCCGCTTCTACAGCCGTTTACGGTTCTCAAGGTGCAAACGGAGTTATTGTTGTCACTACCAAAAGCGGTAAAAAAGGAAAACCTTCTATTAGTTTTTCTGCAAGAACGGCAATGACTACAATCAACAACGGAAATTTCAGTATTATGAATGGCGCTGAATTATATGATTTATATGATTCTTTCGCCAACAAAGAAGATTTTAAAAATGTTTGGTGGTGGACTCCAGAACTAAGAAACAAAAACTACGATTGGTGGAACAATGGCTCCAAAACAGGGATAGCGAACGACTACAATTTGTCTATCAGCGGAGGTGGCGATAATTTTAAAAGTTATGTTTCTTTAGGATATTATGATGAAACAGGCGCTGTAAAAGGGTATGAATACAAAAAATACAATGGTTTAATGAAGTTTGAGTACAAACCTAACACCTGGTTTACTTTACGCCCTCAAATAAACTTAACCAAAGAAACTACATTTGACCAACAGCATTCTGTAGGTGCATTGTACGGAAATATGCCTTGGGATAGCCCGTATTTAGAGGATGGTACTTTGGTTGGAAATGCTCCAAATCCAACTTGGGTAAATACAACGGGCTCTAATTATTTGTATGATTTACAATGGAATTATGGCGAATCTGAAAGTTATACAGTTCGTGCCAATATGGATTTTGATATTAAATTCACAAACTGGCTGACCTTTGCTTCTGTTAATAATTACATTTTTGGAAATTACACTTCAACGTATTATTCTGATCCTAGATCTTCATCTGGATTAGCAGTTAAAGGACGAATTGAGGATTATTTCAGTAATTATAACAGAGTTTATAGCAACCAACTTTTAAGATTTAATAAAACTTTCGACAAACATAGTTTTAATGCTGTTGCAGGTTATGAATGGAACGAATACAACTCTAAATACAGCAACGGAATCGCAACTGGAATTCCGCCGGGAATTATCGTTGCTGATGCAGCCGCTGTTCCAGAAAAAGTAGGTGGTGGAAGATCGCAATGGGCAGTTCAATCTTTATTGTCTAATGTGAATTATTCTTATGATGACCGTTACTTGGCACAAGTTTCTTTCCGTCGTGACGGAGCTTCAAACTTTGGGAAAAATGCTCAATATGGAAATTTCTTTTCTGTAAGCGGTGGATGGAACATTCATAAGGAAAGCTTTTTCCATGCCGATTTCATTAATAATCTAAAATTGAAAGCGAGTTATGGTTCGGTAGGAAACAGACCAAACAGCTTATACCCGCACCTGCCATTGTATTCTTTCTCTCAAAGTTACAATGAAAATCCAGGCGCTTTAATTTCACAATTGGGAAATCCTGATTTAAGCTGGGAAAAAACGTATACGGGCGATATTGGTTTGGATATCGGATTATTCAATCGCGTCAATATTACTTTAGATTATTACAATAAAAATACTTCTGATCTTTTATACCAAGTACCGCTTCCAGGTGTAATTGGGGTAACCAGTATTTGGAGAAACGTTGGAGCAGTAAATAATAGAGGTTTTGAAGCATCTATAAATGTTGACATCATTAAAAACGACAATTTCAAATGGTCTGTTGATGCGAACATCGGAACAAACAAAAATAAAGTGACCAGTCTTTATGGTGGTAAAACACAAATCATTGTAGGTGATGGAAGTGGTATTGCTGGTTCTGCCTCAAAACTGCTTACGCCAGGACTAGATGTCGATAGCTGGTACTTAACAGAATGGGCTGGTGTTGACCCAGAAAATGGAAAACCGCAATGGATGACGACAGATGCAAACGGAGCTCGTGTTAAAACTTATGATTATGCTGCGGCTTCTAAAAACCAAAAAGTAATAGGAGCCTATACGCCTGATTTTTTTGGAGGATTTTCTACTAATTTAAATTATAAAAGTTTTGATTTCGCAGCTATTTTCAGTTACTCTGTAGGCGGGGAAATTTACAATTATGCTAGAGCAGAATTTGATTCGGATGGAGCTTATACAGACCGTAATCAAATGAATTTACATAGCGGCTGGAGCCGTTGGGAAAAACCTGGAGATATTGCAACACATCCGCAGGCTATTTACAACAACCCAAGCAACTCTAATAAAGCTTCTTCTCGTTTCTTAGAAACTGGAACTTACCTTAAAATGAGAAGCATTACTTTAGGTTACAACATGCCGATTGAAAGTCTTTATATTTCAAATTTAAGATTGTACATCGCTGGAGAAAATTTATTTACGATCACACATTATTCTGGTGTTGATCCTGAACTTCCTCCTAATTACAATAGTGCAACTGGACAAAATGTAATTTCTGGAGTTGCCTCACAGGTCTATCCTTCAACAAGAAAAGTGGTATTAGGACTTAACTTAACTCTTTAAAAGCAAAATCATGAAAAAGATATTTCTATTATTTACAGCAATTAGTTTCCTGTCTTCATGTGAGTTAGACAGAGAGCCATTTAATTCTTATACACAAGATAAAATTCAGGAAGATAAAGAGGCTTCAATTGAAGTTTTATTGAACGGATGTTATGCACAGCTAAAAGGCTGGTCTGACGTGATGCACAGAGTTGGTGAATATCCTGGAGACAATATTATGATTAGAGGAACGTCTACTGATGCTTTTTATTCTTTTATTTCCTATCAACATGTTACTAATAACGGACGTTTATCTGTTTTTTGGAACAACAGTTATAAAATTATTTCACAATCAAGTGATTTAATTAAAATTATTAAAGAAGGAGAAAGTGATGCTGTAGATCAGCAATTGGGAGAAGCATATTATTTAAGAGGAATGATTTATTTCTATTTGTGTAAAACTTATGGAAGACCTTATGCGCAATCTCCTGAAACTAATTTGGGGGTTCCAATTGTAAATGGTCTTCCGGCAGATTTAAATAATTTGACTTTGCCAGACCGTTCAACTGTAAAAGACACTTATACCCAAGCAATCAATGATTTGAAAAAAGCAGAATCATTAATGAATGTAAATAAGACTGCCGCTTACGCAACAAAAGAAGCGGCTCAGGCAATGCTTTCTAGAATCTATTTGTATATGAGCGGTACTTATGAATCGCCAAATCAAGAGTATGCAACCCAATCTATTGAATATTCAAATAAAGTAATTGCGAGCGGTCGCTACAATTTATTAAGCCGTGCGAGTTTCATGAAATACAATACTTATGCACCTGATGCTCCAGAACAAACAGAAACTATTTTTGCAGTAAAACAAGTTGCATCTGAATTCTCTGGTTATGATCACTATTACGGAATTGGCGGTATGTATGCCAACATTCAAGGGCAAGGCTGGGGAGAAATGTATGCCAGCGCTAAATATCTAGATTTACTTCGCAAAGCGGGAGGAAAAAATGACGCACGCTGGGCTTTTATTGATCCGCAATATGCTACAGATGCTGCAGGAAACAAAACAGAAGCTTTCCGTTTTATCTATGATGTCTTTAATGCTGGAGGAACACAGACAGGATACAACTACATGCAGCAACCTTTAAAACGTAATCCTGATGGTTCTTTTTTCATAACTATCGGAGCTACAAATTACAATTTGACAACTGTAAATGCTGCAGAAAATCAATATTCAATTGTGTACGAAGGAAAAACATATACTGGCGAAAAAGATTACATGATGCTTTTGAACCGTGTTTACCCAATGTACTATATTACAAAATGTTCGCTTCAGGATAATGATTCACACTTACACTCTCCTATTATTTCAAGATTAGCCGAGATGTATTTGAATCTTGCTGAAGCTTATGCCAAAAAAGGAGATTATAGCAACGCCTTAACCAATTTAAATAAGGTTCGTGAAAGAGCCATTATAGGCGGCAGTTATACTTCTTTAAACAGTACAAACGCTGTACAAAGAATTGATGAAGAACGTCAATTAGAATTGGCTTTTGAAGCACACCGTGGTTATGATGTGTACCGAAACGGACAAACTATGACGCGTCGTTATCCTGGCCCGCATTTACCAATGAATGACGTTCCAGCAACAAGTTTAAGAGTAGTGCAATACATTCCGCAATCAGAAATTAATGCTTATCCGGGTACTTTGACCCAAAACCCATAATCGTTTTAGATTTGTTTATTGTTTTTAACAGCCTCTCTAGTTGTAAAGATTAGAGAGGTTTAAAAAAAGTTAATCATTCAATACTTACTAATGAAAAATTTATTTAACCTGATTTTAGCCTTTTCACTTGTATCTTTTTCTTGTGCAGATCACAATGAAACTGATATAGAAAACAATGCTCTGAAAAATCCGAAAACGGAGATTTCTTTACCATTGGCAGGAAATGCATACAGCTCTAAACATTTAGAAGACAACAACACGATCACAGACAACGGAATCGAGAATTGGAAAAATGCTGCCGAAACCTTTACTGTTTATTTCAGAATTTTTAAACCGGGAACTTTTCAGATTGCTGTAGAAGAATCTGTGGAAGTTTTCGGAAAATCGGAGATAGAATTTTCAATCCTTAATGAAGCCAAAAAAGTTACTTTCAATACTTCAAAGAAAACAGTTGTCATTGGAAATTGGAAAATCAATCAGGAAGGTTATGTGGCACTGAAAATAAAAGGAATTAGTAAAAGCGGGGATCGTTTTCCATCCATCAATAGATTAAAAATTTCCAGCGCTGATTACGAAGGAAAAATTTCTTATGTTCCAAATAACGAAGGTAATTTTTATCATTGGGGACGACGCGGCCCATCTGTTCACTTAAACTATCCTGTTCCAGAAAACATAAATGCAGAATGGTTTTACAATGAAATTACCGTTCCTGAAAACGAAGACAAAATTGGTTCTTATTTTATGGCAAATGGTTTTGGCGAAGGTTATTTCGGAATTCAAGTAAACTCGCCAACCGAAAGAAGAGTTTTGTTTTCGGTTTGGAGTCCATTTAGTACCGATGACCCAAACAGTATTCCAGAATCACACAAAATCAAAATGCTTAAAAAAGGCGAAAATGTGCATACAGGAGAATTTGGAAACGAAGGTTCTGGCGGACAAAGCTATTTAAAGTACAATTGGAAAGCAGGTACAACTTATAAATTCTTACTTAGAGGTTTTCCAAACGGAGATAATACTACAACATATACCGCGTATTTTTTCGCTCCAGAAGCAAACAAATGGATGCTAATTGCCAGTTTTAAACGTCCAGAAACCAATACGTATTTAAAGAGGTTTCACTCGTTCTTAGAAAATTTTATTCCGGAACAAGGCGATTTATCTCGTAAAGTGTTCTTCAACAATCAATGGGTTTGCGACGAAAAAGGAAAGTGGACAGAAATTAATACTGTTCGATTTACCAATGACAATACAGGAGTTAAAGAATATCGTATGGATTTTGCCTGTGGATCTGAAGAAGGCTTTTTCTATTTAAAAAATGGAGGTTTTTTCAATCATTATACAATACCAAAAACTAACTTTACAAGACCTCTCAACAATAAAAAACCAGAAATAGATTTTAATAATTTACCGTAATACATGTTTAAAATTAGGCTTAATTTTCTTTTTACCATTAAGACATTAAGTAATTTAAGCCAAGCTTTATGAACTTAATTTCTTAATGGTAAAAGATTCAAAAAAATAAAAAATTCAGTATTTCCGATAGTATAAAAACTATCAAAACATTTAAAAACAAATTAACTATGAAAACCAGTAATTTAAATTTCATTTTAGTCGCATGCATTATGTTGTGGGGAACATTTGCATCGGCTCAAATGATAAAAACAAAAACTCCAGCACGCGCTAAAGGTCAAACCGATGTTTTACGTTTGGCATCGCCAGCGATTCCAACGGTTCGTGTTGCTTTTATCGGACTTGGTATGCGCGGTCCAGGAGCCGTAGAACGTATGACACATATTCCAGGTGTTGAAATTGTGGCGTTATGTGATATGACACAAGAAAACACAGCAAAATCAAATGAAATTTTAACGAAAGCTGGATTTCCAAAAGCACAAGAATTCTACGGAGACGAAAATGCCTGGAGAAAAGTTACGGCTTTACCAAACGTAGATTTAGTTTATGTTGCGACAGACTGGCTTCATCACGCATCCATTGGTGTTCAAGCTATGAAGGACGGAAAACACGTTGCTATTGAAGTTCCGGGAGCTTTAACAATGAAAGAAATCTGGGAACTTATTGATACTTCTGAAAAAACTCGCAAACACTGTATGCAGTTAGAAAACTGTGTCTACGATTTTTTCGAATTGACCACTTTAAACATGGCACAACAAGGTGTTTTTGGAGAAATTCTTCATGCTGAAGGTTCTTATATTCATGGTTTACAGCCTTTCTGGGGAGAATACTGGAACAACTGGAGAATGGATTACAACATCAAACATCGAGGTGATGTATATGCTACTCACGGAATGGGACCAGCTTGCCAGGCTTTAAACATTCACCGTGGCGACAAAATGAATTTCTTGGTTTCTATGGATACAAAAGCGGTCGGAAATCCTGCTTACATCAAAGAAAAATCTGGAAAAGAAATTAAAGATTTTAGAAACGGAGATCATACCATGACTATGATACGTACTGAAAATGGAAAAACAATCCAGATTCAGCACGATGTAACTTCTCCTCGTCCGTACAGCAGAATGTATCAATTGAGCGGCACTAAAGGTTTTGCAAATAAATATCCTTTAGAAGGTTATGCTTTAGATGGAAAAGAATTAAGTGATGATGTTAAACCAAACCACGAAAAATTAAACGCACACTCTTTTGTTCCTGAAGAAGTGAAAAAAGCATTAATGGAAAAATACAAACATCCTATAACAAAAGGAATCGAAGAACAAGCTAAAAAAGTTGGCGGTCACGGCGGTATGGATTTTATCATGGATTACAGATTGATTTACTGTCTCCAAAAAGGACTTCCTTTAGATATGGATGTTTACGATTTGGCAGAATGGTCTTGCTTGGGTCCATTAACCGAAATTTCATTAGACAATAATTCTGCTCCTGTTGAAATTCCAGATTTCACTCGTGGAGGATGGAATAAGTTGAAAAAATTAGAATTTTCAGAATAAATATTTGGTTAGTTATAGAAGATAAGAGGGCGAAATAAAAAATCGCTCTCTTGTCTGTTTTTATGTTATTCAATGAAATAAAAATGGCTGTTCAAAATATTGAACACCCTGTTTAATTTTGAAAATTAGCTTCGGAGAAGCGCCATATTTATAGCAAAGAAAAGACGTGACAACACGAAGCTCCAGCGGAGCGACATATTTTTTGACAATCTTTAATATATGTCGCTCCGCTGGAGCTTTATTCTAGGTGGTAAATAAAATTGCTATAAATATGACGCTTCTCCGAAGCTTATAAAAAAAGCTGTCTTTTCGAGACAGCTTGCTTTATAATATTCATTTAAAAATTAGTTCCAGTTAAAACTAATTTTCTTTTCGATTTCACTGCTTAAACTTAAAAACACTGGGCAAGTCATTGCTGCGCGTTCTAGAATTGTTCTACTTTTTTCATCGGCGTTGCTTTTCATACTAAAAACAATTTCGATTGCGCCAATTCTTCTTGGTTCAGCATTCATAATCTTTGTTACTTCAGCAGTTGAACCTACAAAATCAACTTCTAAATCACGGGCTTTAATTCCCATAATCGTCATCATACAGCTTGCCAAAGCATTTGCCACAGTATCTGTTGGAGAAAAAGCTTCTCCTTTTCCGTTGTTATCTAATGGTGCATCAGAAATGATTTCGCTTCCTGACTGCACGTGAATTGAACTTGTTCTTAAATCGCCTAAATAGGTTACTTTTGATGTCATTAATTTGCTACTTTTAAAGTTAAGTCACTATCGTAATATAAGATGTACACCCCTTTGTTAGCGTGTCCTCCATCTTCTTTTCTATAATATTGAAATTTATTGTCTACTTGCTGCGTAGTCATCAAATCAGCTGTTTCCTGAAATGTTTTCCCTTGTACTAAACGCATCATTGTGTCAAACGTTACATCAAATCCTCTTGTTGCGTAAGTCGTTGGATTGGCTTTGTTT
This sequence comes from Flavobacterium panacagri, assembly GCF_030378165.1. Lineage (NCBI taxonomy): Bacteria > Pseudomonadati > Bacteroidota > Flavobacteriia > Flavobacteriales > Flavobacteriaceae > Flavobacterium > Flavobacterium panacagri. The sequence goes on along the minus strand of NZ_CP119766.1, from coordinate 2,906,951 downwards.
TTAAGACGATATTGTTTTTCATAAATTAAAACCGATTGCTCGTCGCTTTCACGAGTTACAGATGGATACATTAATTTCAGCTTAACCAAATTATCAAAATTAATTTCATCTGTATCTAATGTACTGTTTGGTTCCAAAATAACCAATTGCACCTGACATGTTTTTTGAGAATCGAGTAAAGCCTTTATTGTAGCTTTCACCATTGCTGTATTTCCAGTTTCCATCACTACATAATTCATTCGATTTGGTATCAATAAGCTTTTTAAATTCGCCGCATCCAAACCACCTGTTTCGGTTAAAGAGGCAAATGCAACTCCTCTTTGATTTTGCTTGATATAGTTGATAATCGATTCTTTTTTCTTATCAACTACTGCTACAATATTTCCATTTTTAGAACGCATATAATCAAAAACCGAATTTCTGATTACATCATTTGCAGGAATAGATTGGTATAAATTATCAATTGGATTTGCGCTATCTTTTGATAATGGCGAAATCACAGGTACGTTATACAAACGAAGCGAATTTGCAGCAGCTTCGGCATTATTTTGATAAAATGGTCCAATTACTGCATCAGCGTCTTGAAGTTTAGTAATTAATCCCGAAACATTAGAACTTGTTTTAGTTTCCTGAGAATCATAAATAGCAACATCAATTGGAAGTTTCAATGTTTTAGCAGAATCGATTGCCATCATAGCACCAGAATAAAAATCCAAAGTCATATTTAAGAACTTATCATTTTTAATTCTATTAGCCGTTCCAGAAGTATCACTTTGTACTTTTGCTAAATTAAACGGAAGCAATAAAACTACTTTTTTACGCTCATTTGCGCCTCTCTTTTTAGTTAATTCAACAATCTCAACATTATCATTTTCTGTTGATTTCACTTTATCGATAATTCTAATACCGCCGCCTGTACTTTCTACAGGTTTACTACTTGAAGTTTCAGCTGGTACCTGAGCTGCAACAATCGCAACTGGAGCTAAATATCCAGTAGGAACCTTTAAAACCATTCCTTCCTTTACACCTTCAGAAAGTGACGGATTAAGCGCTGTTAATTCATCTTGGCTCAAATGGAAAGTACGTGATAAACTATACAAGGTTTCTTTCGGTTTCACTTGATAATCCATATAAGTTACCGCCTTTTTAGAAGTTTCAGCAGGCTTTTTATTTTCAGCAGGTTTTATTGTTTCTGCTGGAGCATTATCCGTTTTTGGAGCAGTTCCTTTAATGGTCAATCTGTAACCAACAGGTAAATTTGCGACAATATCTGGATTGCGTTTTTCCAATTCGTCAACCGTAATATTGTATTGTTTTGCAATACCAAATTTGGTTTCTTTTGGCTGTACATCATGATACACATATTTTTCAGCACCTTTTTCTTTTGCAGGTTTTGCTGTCGATTTTGGAGCAGATCCTTTAGCAGGAATTACCAGTTTTTGTCCAATTTGAACACCTGTTTTTTCTAAAAATGGATTTGCCGCTTTTAAAGCTTCATCTGAAATTCCGTATTTGTGCTCAATGCTGTAAAATGTTTCTTTAGGCTGTACTTCATGAATAATATCTTTTCCAGAAGATACCGCGGTTTTGGTTTCAGCAACATCTTTTTTCACTTCTCCTGCCGCAGTTGGAATTAACAACACTGTATTTGCACTTAAACCCGTTCTGGCATCTGGGTTAAGTTTGTAAATATCATAAGGCGTAACCTTAAATTTTTGGGCAATCTGATTAATCGTTTCGCCGCTTGATACTTTATACTTCACTACTTTTTCCTGCGAAAAAGCACTTGAACTAATAAAAAATACAAGGGAGAATAATGTTAAATAGTATTTCATAATATGGCTTAAAACAATTTAATTTCTAATTCAAAAATATCTCACAGATTTACTCCAAAGCAAAATTCGAGCCGTTTGTCTCTCCATTCAAAAATCATCTCAAATCGATTTCTACTTTAGCAATTATGATTTCTTTATATAACTCATCTTCTTCTTTTTTCTTGCATTTATAAAGTACTTCTTCCATGTTTTCGAATTTATCGCTGTAAACATAGTACGAAAGACTGTTAATATTAAAAAAGAAACTAGCATTAAAATCGCCAGAATCAATGAGTTTCATAATAAGCTTATCTCGCTCAACTGCGTCTGTAAATATACCCAAAACTAAGTAATACCCATTCGAAACTTCTCTAAGATTATCATAAACTTCTACTTTTACTGTTTTATCAGGTCTTAACGGATTGTCTTTCAATTCCTGTCTCATTTCTTCTACTGAAATTGTTTTCGAATTTTCGACAGTATTATCTTTATTCTGTTTTTTGACCACTTCGTCCTGGTATTTTTTCAGTTTAACCAAAGCCAATTTATCGTCAAATTTTCGGGCTTCCATGCTGTAATAAGAAGCTTTGCTGATATGTCTTTTTACCTCAATTTTTTTCTGATTGTCTAATGAATCAATTTTAGCAATTAAAAGCTGATTTTGCGCATCGCCTTTCTCCTGCTCTATTTTATATCGTTTAATTTCTTCTAAAGATAAACGTTGCTGCAAAGGTTCTGTATTCGATTTTTTCTCGCTTTCGCGGATTTTCTTTTTGTATTCCTGATTTTCTTCAACCGCAATTTTCTCTACTTTATTCATTAAACCGGCATATGCTTTTCGATTTTCTGCCAATTCTTTTTTTAATTGAGAAGACAATTCATTGGTTTTATTAATGCCCTCAAAAGATTGTTTTTCTAATCTTTTTGATTCGTCTACATTCAAAATATCCATTCGCTTTAATTCTTTCAAATCATTGTTCATAGAAGTAACGAGTGAATCTAATTTTGCCATTAAAACATCCTGTACATTTTTATTAGCTTCTAAAACCAGACGCAGTTTTTCGACCGAGTTTTCTTTAGAACCATTCATATCGTTCAGATTCACTTTCAAATCATTAATCTTTATGATTTTCTGATTCATTTCTTTCTGAACAACCAAACGGTCTTTCAAATCTTCAATTTCAACTGTTTTGGCTTTTGTTTTTTCAACCACAACTTGTTTTTCAGCCAAAGCCAACATTAGTTCTTCGCTTTCGTTTGCTGGCTGAATTCCTTTCGTATTAATGGCTAATTTATTTCCAACAATTAATCCGTTTACGATCTCAGGATTTTGTGATTCTAACTGATCGATTGAAATTCTATATTTCTTTGCAATTGAAAACTTGGTTTCCTTTGGCTCAACAACATGAAAAACAGTTTCCTGATTGATGACACGAACTCTTCCATCCAACGTCTTTCTTTTATTAGGAATTGAAATGGTTTGTCCGATTTGCAATCCATTAATTAAAATGTCTTTATTAAGATTTTCTAAATCCTGAACCGATACATTATATTGTCTGGCAATACTGAACAAAGATTCTTTTGCCACAACCTGATGCATTGTTTTTGAAGAAATAGCATTTTCTTGTTTAGAGGAATAATCTGAATTTTGAGGAATAATTAATTCCTGTCCGATTTGAAGTCCGCCAGCAAGAATTTCCTGATTGGCATTTTGAATGGCTTCTACCGAAACATGATATTGTTTTGATAAACCAAACAGTGTTTCTTTTGGTGCAACAATATGAGTTTGCTGCTTTTCTGTACTAATTTGTTGGGAGGGATGAACTGGAATCTTTAAAACTTGATTATCCTTGATTCCGTTTTGCGATTCGGGGTTGAGTTTGTAAATCTCATCTAAAGAAACCTTATACTTTTGGGCAATAAAATAAGCGGTTTCACCTTTTTGAATCTTGTGCTCGATAATTGAATCTTGCGCAATTATTTTGTTAAAAGACAAAATAAAGACAAGAGAAATTATTAAAAGTTCTCTCATAAATAGTAGGTTATAAAAAATTAAGGCCTTACAAATGTAAGACCTTAATTTTAAAATATGCTACTATTCCCACTCAATTGTTGCTGGTGGTTTTGAACTAATATCGTAAACAACACGATTCACGCCTTTTACCTTGTTGATAATGTCGTTTGATACTTTCATCAAGAAATCGTAAGGTAAGTGAACCCAGTCAGCAGTCATACCATCTGTTGATTCTACAGCTCTAAGCGCTACTACTTTTTCGTAAGTACGCTCATCGCCCATAACTCCAACAGAGTTTACAGGAAGCAAAATTGCTCCAGCCTGCCAAACTTTATCGTATAATCCCCAAGATTTTAATCCTTCAATAAATACAGAATCAACATCTTGCAAAATTTGTACTTTTTCCGGAGTAATATCTCCTAAAATTCTGATTGATAATCCTGGTCCTGGGAAAGGATGTCTTCCTAATAATTCAGGATCTATTCCTAATGTAGCACCAACTCTACGAACTTCGTCTTTAAACAACATTCTAAGCGGTTCTACAATTTTTAATTTCATATAATCTGGCAATCCACCCACGTTATGGTGTGACTTAATAGTTGCAGATGGTCCTTTTACCGAAACAGACTCAATAACGTCTGGATAAATTGTTCCCTGAGCCAACCATTTTACATCTTCTAACAAGTGTGATTCATCATCAAAAACTTCGATAAATACACGACCAATTGTTTTACGTTTGGTTTCTGGATCACTGATTCCAGCTAATTCACCAAGGAAACGATCTCCAGCATCTACACCTTTTACGTTCAATCCCATTCCTTTGTATTGATCTAATACATTTTGGAATTCGTTTTTACGCAAAAGTCCGTTGTTAACGAAAATGCAATATAAATTTTGTCCAATCGCTTTGTTTAATAAAACTGCTGCTACAGTAGAATCTACTCCTCCAGATAAACCAAGAACTACTTTATCGTTTCCTAGTTTTTCTTTTAATTCTGCTACCATTTCATCAACGAAAGCATTTGGAGTAAAGTTTTGAGGAACTTCAGCAATTTTTACCAAGAAATTTTCCAACATCTTTTTTCCATCAGTAGAATGATAAACCTCTGGATGATATTGAATTGCATAAGTAGTTTCGCCTTCTATTTTGTAAGCTGCATATTCTACATCATGCGTGCTTGCTAATTTTACCGCATTTGTTGGAAGCGCTTTGATACTATCGCTATGGCTCATCCAAACCTGGCTGTTTTCTGAAACTCCTTCAAAGAAAGTTTCACCTTCTTTAATATAAGACAAGTTTGCTCTTCCGTATTCTCTTGTGTTTGAAGCGGCTACTTCTCCACCACTAAAGTGTGCTAAATATTGTGCTCCGTAACAAACAGCAAGTAAAGGCATTTTACCTCTAATTTGCGATAAATCAGGATGTGGCGCATCTTCTCCTCTAACAGAGAAAGGGCTTCCTCCTAAAATTACGGCTTTATAACTTGATAAATCACTTGGAATGTGATTGTAAGGAAAAATTTCGCAGAATATATTTAATTCGCGAACTCTACGCGCAATAAGCTGAGTATATTGCGATCCGAAATCTAAAATAAGTACGTTGTGTTGCATGCGCAAAAATACTTTTTATTCTCGAAATTGAAAAATCGGAACGTTGAAAAAAATATTTTTTTTTTCAACGGAGCTTTTAAGATGTTAAGTCACTAAAATTCTGAGTTTTATTTTTTATTAAAAAAAAGAAAAAACTTAGTTACTTAGAATCTTAACAACTTATTATCTTCGCAAAAAATCCAAAAACCACTTTATTTCGTATCTAACGAAAAACCCAATTAAATTTAACTATGAAATCAAAATTTATTGCCTTGACAGTTTTCTTGTCAATTTTTTTAAGCTCGTGTAACACGGTTGATGATTTGTTAAGCTTCAACATTTCTAATTCAACTTCGATTAAAATCCAGAGTACTTCCCCAATCAATCTGCCTTCGGAAATCATCACTCCGGAAGTTACAACCAATTCTTCGGCTGAATTTGAGAACAACAAAACAAAAGCAAGTTTAGTAAAAGATGTAAAAATCAGATCGCTAAAATTATCTATTAGCGATCCTTCTGACAAAACTTTTACATTTTTAAAATCAGTTCATATCTTTATTTCAACCACAAATTCGGATGAAATAGAATTGGCTTATCAAGACAATATTAATGTCTCTACAAATTCAATCGATTTGATTTGTACCGATAAAAAATTAGATCAATACATTAAAGCAGACAGCTACAAAATTAGAACTCAGGTAACCTTAAAAGAAACTTTAACAAAAGATGTTACTGTAAAAGCAGACATGAAGTTTAGAGTTACGGCAGATCCATTTTAATCTAAGATGCTAAGGCACTAAGATACTAAGGTTCTAAGATTATTAAATATAGAGGTTCAGAGGAATAGATTTTATTCTTCTGAACCTTTTTCATTTACAAGTTAAAATAAAAAAACTTAGCATCTCAGAATCTTAGCATTTTAGAAACTTTTAAAACAAATCTTTTCCTTAAATTTATAGAACTATACCAATATTACTTTTACATCCTAACCACATGTATTTAAAATATAGTATTAAGAAAGTAAACTAAACCAAAGCCAATGTTTATACTATCGAAATATTAATTTTAAAAATATAATCATGAGTAAAATAGTTGCTGAACAATTAGTTGACATGTTGGTAGAAGCTGGAGTAAAACGCGTTTATGCGGTCACTGGCGACAGTTTAAATCATTTTAATGATGCAGTTCGCAGGAGTGGCAAGATAAAATGGATTCATGTTCGGCACGAAGAAGTTGGAGCTTATGCCGCAGCAGCCGAAGCCGAATTAGATGGTTTTGCGGTTTGCGCTGGAAGCTGCGGTCCTGGCCACGTTCATTTAATCAACGGATTGTATGATGCACATCGCTCTCATGTTCCTTTATTAGCAATCGCTTCTACAATTAATACAGGTGAAATGGGAATGGATTATTTTCAAGAAACCAATACTATTAAACTCTTCGACGATTGCAGCTACTACAATCAAATGATTATGACTGCCGAGCAAGCTCCTCGTATTATACAAACAGCCATACAACATGCTTTAGGCAAAAAAGGCGTTGCTGTTATTGGTTTGCCTGGAGATGTTTCTCAATTAAAAGCAGTTGATAGCAATATTTCAACACAGTATTTTCATTGCAATCCTGTCATTAGGCCTTCAAACAACGAACTGCTGCAATTAGCAAAAGTAATCAACGAAAGCACTAAAATAACTTTATTCTGTGGTATTGGAGCTGAGAAAGCACACGATCAGGTTGTGCAATTATCACATCATATCAAAGCTCCTGTTGGATATTCTTTTAGAGGAAAAATGAGCATTCAGCCTGATAATCCCAACGAAATAGGAATGACTGGTTTGCTGGGTCAGCCCTCTGCTTATCATAGTATGCACGAGTCCCATTTGGTTCTATTATTAGGAACTGATTTTCCGTATGATAAATTCATGCCTTCCGACAACAAAATTATTCAGATTGATACCAGTACGGAACGTTTAGGAAGAAGAGCCAATCTTTACATGGGATTATGCGGCGACGTTGCCGATACAATTGAAGCCTTATTACCTCTTTTAGAATCTAAAACCGATGATAGTTTTTTACAGGCACAGCTTAAATTATATGCCAGCGTAAAAGAAAACATGAATACCTATATTAATGACAATGGCGGAGAAGACACTATCCAACCCGAATATGTGGCTCATATCATTGATAAATTGGCTTCTCAAGATGCAGTTTTCACTGTAGATACAGGAATGACCTGCGTTTGGGGAGCGCGTTTTATTAAAGGAACTGGAAAACGAAAAATGCTAGGTTCTTTTAATCACGGATCAATGGCTAATGCAATGCCAATGGCGATTGGAGCATCTTTGGCACATCCAGAAAGACAAGTCATCGCAATGTGCGGCGACGGAGGTTTATCTATGCTCTTAGGCGATTTAGCAACGATTCATCAATACAATATTCCTATCAAAATTATTGTTTTTAATAATCGTGCTTTAGGAATGGTAAAACTCGAAATGGAAGTGAATGGTTTACCCGATAACGAAACGGATATGGTAAATCCTGATTTTGGTTTAATTGCTCAGGCAATGGGATTTCAGGGCATAAATGTTCACAAACCTGAAGAAGTTCAAGGAGCAATTGAGAATGCTTTTCGTCATAACGGACCTGTCTTATTAAATATCTTCACCAATCCGAATGCACTGGCGATGCCTCCAAAAGTTGAATGGGAACAAGTTATTGGTATGGCAAAATCAATGACAAGATTAATGCTGGGTGGTAAAATGGAAGAAGTTTTAGACACCATTAAATCCAATTACAAACATTTAAAAGAAGGCATTTAAGCTTAATCAAAAATAATTATGGATATAAATACCACAAAATCGTACACCAAATACTATGTAATTGCATGGATATTTGGTTTGATTTTCTATTTTTTAGATTATGTAATACGATCTGCTCCGGCAGTCATGTTTCCAGAACTTTCGCAGAGTTTTTCTGTTAATGAAATCAGGTTAGTAGAAATCATTGGAACCTATTATTATACTTATTCGACCTGCAGTTTAATAGCCGGGATCGCTTTGGATCGATTTGGAGCAAAATATTCTCTCTTTGCTGGAGCATTCATTTTAGGAATTGGCTGCTTGCTATTTATGATTTCTAATCAGTTTAGTGGTGTTACTGGTCGGTTATTTCAAGGTGCTGGATGTGCTTTTGCTTTTCCAGGCTGCGTATATCTTGCCAGTAAAGGATTCTCTTCAAAATCACTTGCCACTGCAATTGGTTTTACACAATGTCTCGGGATGCTTGGAGGATCGGCAGGACAATTTGTTGTAGGTCCTTTGATCGAAGAAGGTATGAATATCAATAACTTTTGGCTCTTCAGTGGAATTTTTACAATCATTGTAGCTTTTGGACTTTGGTTCATAACTCCTGCAAATGCGGTAGATAAAAATACAGCAAAGAAACAGAGTCTGCTAGAACCGTATAAAATTGTTTTTAGCAATCCACAATCTTGGTTTTGTGGTATTATTTCGGGACTTTTGTTTGCCCCAACAACTATATTCGCGATGACATGGGCAGTTGATTTTTTCCAGAAAGACCGTACGTTTGACTTTCATACCGCTACAATTTCGAGCGCAATGGTCGCTTTTGGCTGGGTATTTGGGTGTCCGTTATTAGGATATATTACTGATAAGATAAACAAACGAAAACCTGTCTTAGTATTTGGTGCTTTAATGATGATTCTCGCCTTATTACAGCTGCTATATTTTCCAAATATATTTCCAGCTAAATACAGCATGTTTTTATTAGGTGTAGCATCTGGAGCTGCCATGATTCCTTATTCCATAATTAAAGAAGCTAATCCTGATAATGTAAAAGGAAGCGCTACTGGAGCTATTAATTTTATAACTTTTGGAGTAACAACACTTTTAAGTCCTTTATTCAGTCATTTATTTGGTAAAACGCTTCATAGTACAGTGGATAAAACAAATCACTTTCAACAAGCTGGCCTTTTTTGGATTGTTGGAATCACAATAGCTATTTTAATAAGTTTTCTACTGAAAGAAACAGGCGAGGGTGAAAAGCCTGATAAAATTACTGCATAAAACAAAAGCAAGGATTAATAAAGATAAGATCGAGAAACTGGTCTTATCTTATTCTTTTGTAACGACTATTGAAGCTTTAAATCCAGCAGCTAGATTATCCCAATAATCGCTAGTAACTATGTTGCCTTTATCATCTAAAACCTGAATTTCTGCAGTATTACCTCCAAGTGTTCCTATATTTAAAGCTTCGAAATCTAATTTATTAAAACCCTGGGCTAGATTGATTTTTACTGACTGATAACTTGCATCTAACAAAAGTCGGTCTCGAATAACAAGATCATTTGAGGATATTTTTACCAAATCTCCGTCAATTGCACCAAAATCACGAAACTTTACAATAAAATATTCCGACTTGGTTTTAAAATCTCCTAGCGATATATTTTTCTTTATCAAAACACCACGACCTTCTTTTAATCCAGCATCTTTTAAGGCTTTGTCTAAATCTTTTTCCATTTTTGCCACATAACGATCACCTGGATTGGCAAAATCGGTTTCAGTCGACATGGTAAATTTGCTTTTTTCTTCTCCAATCTGAAATTTAGATTTTGGAGTTATAGTCGTATTTTCAAAAACATTGGGTGTTTTTATACTTGGTATATCGCTCACATCAGCCTGCGGATCTTTAACCTCAGGAATTGGAGTTTTTTTAGGTTTTGCACTAAATTTTGGAGCTGGAATAGCCTTGAATTTAGAATTAAACTCACCTTGGGCTGATACTGACAATGCAGTAAAAAATAATATGAAAAATAAAATATGCTTCATTGAATACGTTTTTATCGAATCGGCTTTTATAATTAATAGTCCAGCATCACAAAAATAAAACAATTTAGTTAGGCAGTGCAACTTTAGGACTTTTATAACATTAAATTAAGCTAATTTTTGGAATCAAAAAACCTGCCAAGATTTTTTGATTTGTAAAAAATAATATTCAAAATTTTAAAATGCTAAATTCCAAAAACTGTCTTTACAAAAGCATTCAGTATTTTGATAATTAACAACTTATTCTTAACTTCAAGACTTTATTTTACCCTTGATAAAACCGCAAAAAAAATGGATTATATCGATTATTATAAAGTATTGGATGTGACAAAATCTGCAACTGAAGCTGATATTAAAAAAGCATATCGTAAACTAGCTCGAAAATATCATCCTGATTTGAATCCGAATGATAAAGAAGCTGAAAAAAAATTCAAAGAAATTAATGAAGCTAATGAAGTTCTAAGCAATCCTGAAAATCGAAAAAAATACGACAAATACGGAAAAGATTGGAAACATGCTGATGAATTTGAAAAAGCCGGCTACGACCCGGATCAGCAACAATATTCTAGACAGCAAAGTAACGGCGGACAAGGTTTTTCTGGTTTTGAAGGAGGCGATTTTTCTGGAAGTGATTTTTCTGGAAGTGATTTTTCTGATTTCTTCAATTCCATGTACGGTGGCGGAAGAAGCAGATCACAGTCAAAGTATAGAGGACAGGATTTTAATGCCGAATTAGAATTAGATTTAAAAGCCGCTTATACAACACACAAACAAAACTTAACTGTAAATGGTAAAAATATTAGAATTACGATTCCTGCAGGTGTTGAAAACGGACAGATTATTAAGATTCCAAATCATGGCGGGCCTGGAGTGAACGGTGGGCCAAACGGTGATTTATACATTACTTTTTTAATTGCTAATAATTCTGATTTCAAACGTGAAGGCAATAATTTATACACCGAAGCATCGCTTGATTTATATACTGCAATTCTAGGAGGAGAAACATATATCAATACATTTGACGGAAAAGTAAAAATTAAAGTTCCTGCAGAAACACAGCCAGGGACAAAAATAAAATTGAAAGGAAAGGGATTTCCAGTTTATAAAAAAGAAAATGAATTTGGCGATTTATACATCACCTATTCCATAAAAATTCCTACAAAATTATCAGATAAAGAGAAAGAATTATTTGAAGAACTAGCAAAACTAAGAAATCATGAAAAGTAAAAACCTAATCCAGATAAAACAGTTTTGTTTGTATCACGAAATTGAAAACACTTTTATAACCGAGCTCAATAATTATGGTTTAATTCAAATCATTACAGAAGAAAATGATGAATTTCTGGAACCAGAACAGCTTCCAACGGTAGAAAAAATGATTCGTATGCATTACGACCTTAAAATTAATCTGGAAGGAATTGATGCTATTGCTCATTTGTTAAACAAAATTGAAACCTTACAGTATAATCTAAACGTAGTCAGCAACAAACTGCGTTTGTACGAAGAAAAAGATACAGAGTAACATTTTAATATCACAAAAAAGCTTGATTTTCGTCTTGATTTCAAGCTTTTTTTAATGGCTGGGAAAAGCATAATTCTTAAATTGCCACATCTTAATTAACCTGAATTTGTTCTTATAAAAACCAATAATCAAATTCGAAAAATATAAAAAATGAAAAGAGAAAACATCCTAACTGGATCTCCATGGGAAGACAAAATGGGATACTGCCGTGCCGTAAGAATTGGCAATATTGTTGAAGTTTCTGGAACTGTAGCAATTGTCGACGGCGAGAAAGTAAAAGCTGATGACGCTTATGCTCAAACCTATAATATTTTAGAGCGAGTTGAAAAAGTTCTTGAAGATTTAAATGTAAGCATGAAAGATGTTATCAGAACAAGAATTTTCACAACAGACGTTTCTACTTTTGAAGAAGTTGCCAGAGCCCACTCTGCTTTTTTTAAAGATGTTAAACCAACTACAGGATTCTACGGAATCAGTAAATTAGTTGCGCCAGAATATTTGGTAGAAATCGAATTTACTGCTGTAGTATAATATTTTTCTGCCACGAATTTCACGAATTATTTAGCACTAAAAGAATTCAATTCTTTAAATTTGTGACTCGAGCGACAGCGAATAGACGAAGTAATTCGTGGCAAAAAAATATACTCAAAATTTAAAATGACTTCCCAAAACTCAAAACAATTCCTGCTTTCTCTTCCAAAATGGATTATTATCTGTGCTTTAATTGGTATATTTTCAGGATCTGCCTCTGCTTTCTTCCTAGTTTCTTTAGAATGGGTAACACAGTTTAGAATACAGCACGATTGGATTGTCTGGCTTTTGCCTTTTGGTGGATTTCTGGTTGGGGCGAGTTACTATTATTGGGGAGAATCGGTAGTAAAAGGAAATAATTTATTGCTGGAAGAATATGAATCTCCAAAAAAGGTTATTCCCTTTAAAATGGCTCCTTTAGTGCTTCTAGGAACTTTGCTTACGCATTTATTTGGAGGTTCTGCTGGACGAGAAGGAACTGCCGTACAAATGGGAGGCGCCATTGCTGACCAATTCACAAAAATATTCAAACTCGATAATTCAGAACGTAGAATTTTAATTATTCTCGGAATTAGCGCAGGTTTTGCTTCTGTATTTGGAACACCTTTAGCGGGCGCTATTTTTGCTCTGGAAGTTTTATATTTTAGTAAAATCAATTTCAAAAGCATTTTACTTTCTTTTCTAGTTGCTTATGCCGCTTATTTCACTGTAGAATTTTGGGAAATAAAACATACACACTACAGCATACCTGTTGTTCCTGAACTTACTTTAAACAATATCCTTTTTACACTCATTGTTGGAATTTTGTCTGGATTTGCAGCCTTATTATTCTCAAGAAGCACACATTTCTGGGGTTCTCTTTTTTCTAAAAACATTAAATACCCACCGCTTCGTCCTGTAATTGGCGGCGCAGTTTTAGCAATCGCAATTGCTGGCCTTGGATTCACAAAATTCTCTGGATTAGGAGTTCCCGTAATTGTTGATTCTTTTTCCAATCCAAACGAATGGTATGATTTTCTATTAAAAATATTATTTACCGGATTCACTTTAGGAGCTGGTTTTAAAGGCGGAGAAGTAACTCCCTTGTTCTTTGTCGGGGCAACTTTAGGCAGTGCTTTATCCCTTGTAATTCCCATGCCGATTGCCCTTTTAGCGGGAGTCGGATTTGTTGCAGTTTTTTCTGGCGCAACCCACACTCCTATCGCCTGCACCATTATGGGAATAGAATTATTCGGGATTGCTCCAGGATTATTTATTGCCATTGGTTGTACGATTGCTTATTTTTCTTCTGGTTCTGTTGGCATTTATAAATCACAGATTGTAAAAGGTGCGAAATACAAATTGTATCAGAGATTAAATTCTAATTTTTGAAATTCCAAATCTAATACTAGACTGAACAACCACATTCAAATTCCTATCCATATGGATCGTTCCTATGGAACTTTGGCATAAGAACCAATTATTTTCAACGGATTAAAATCCGTTGCTACAAAATGAGCATTCCTACGGAATTTGAAAACCTAAAATAAAAAATCCGTTTCATCAGCGTTTTCGCGAAAGCGAATCCGTTTCATCAGCGTTCAAACTTAATACACAAAATTAATTTCCAATACTAAACTGTTTTAAATACCTATAAAACTCAACTGAACACTAAAAAATCTGAGCACTGACCACTCAAAGCGAATACTAAAAATATTTTCAGCATTACATGAAAAAAATGTAAATTCGCAAACTATGAAAATACAAGACATTCAAGCAATTCAGTCATTACTCGCGACCCCAAAGAAAATTGTTATCATTCCGCACAGAGGGCCAGATGGTGATGCAATGGGTTCGACATTAGGACTATATCATTTTTTAATAAAAAACAATCATCAGGCAACCGTAATTGCGCCGAATGATTTCCCTAACTTTCTAGCTTGGCTTCCAGGATCAGAAACCGTTAAAATATTTGAAAAAGATACTGAAAACTGTACCAAAATTTTAGAAGATGCAGAGTTAATTTTTACTCTCGATTTTAATGCATTTCACCGTACAGGCGAAATGGAGCATACACTAAAAAAGCTTACAGCAACGTTTATAATGATTGATCATCATCAAAAACCTGATGATTATGCCGTTTATACGTATTCTGATACTTCTTTTGGATCAACTTGTGAAATGGTGTATAACTTTATCAATTTCTTAGACAAAAAAGAAGATATCGATAAAACCATTGCCACTTGTATTTATACAGGAATATTAACAGATTCAGGCTCATTCCGTTTCCCAGGCACAACAGGAAACACTCATAGAATTATAGCTGAATTAATTGATCTTGGAGTTGAAAACACACAGATTCCAGTATTATTATTCGACAACAGCTCTTTCAGCAGATTACAGTTATTAGGCCGAGCTTTGCAGAATATGAAGATTTTTGAAGAACATAAAACTTCTTACACTACTCTTACACAGGAAGAACTTGATTCTTTTAATTATGTTAAAGGAGATACAGAAGGAATTGTTAATTATGGTTTAAGTATAAAAGATATCGTTTTTACTGCTATTTTTATTGAAAATAAAGACGAAGGAATCATCAAGATTTCATTCCGTTCTCAAGGAGGTTTTGATGTGAATCAATTTGCGAGAGACCATTTTAATGGCGGAGGCCACAGCAATGCGGCTGGCGGAAGATCTGAAACTTCAATGGAAGAAACAGTAAAGAAATTTGAAAATTTAGTAACAAAACTAAAATTATAGCCCAATCATGAACAACCTAAAACTTACTATTTACAGCTTACTTTTTGCTGTCTTGCTTCTTGGCTGTAAACATCCTGAGGAAGCCAGAAGACCTATTTCAAGAGCTTCGGGAACATTCATGAAAAAATCTGCTGATCGTAATAAGAAATTAGTGGCTAACGAAGAAGACGTCATTAAAAAAATCATCAAAAGTAATCCTAAAGTGAAATACTATGCCACTCCAAAAGGGTATTGGTTTAATTACGAAGAAAGAAACGAAACGGAAACTGCAGCACCTAGAAAAGGTGATATCGCTTACTTCAATATGGAAGTAAAAGATATAAAAGGAAACATTATTTATTCTGATTCAGATCTTGGCCCGCAAACTTATTATGTCGACAAACAAGACATCATGATGGGATTACGTGATGGAATAAAAAGAATGCATAAAAACGAGACAGTAACCTTTTTATTTCCATCTCACAGTGCTTATGGTTATCATGGAGACAACAAAAAAATTGGTCCAAACGAATCCTTAATCGTTACAGTAACACTTAGAAATTTTGTTCCAGATCCAGCTGCACAGACAACAGTTTCAGGAGCACAAACTCCAAAAACCGCTGCGCCAAAACCTATTGTGCCAAAACCTGTCACTCCAGCAAAAAAAGATACATTAACTCCATAAAAACAATATCTTAAAATGAAAAAGATTATTTTATTATTACTAATAGCCGTTAGCTCATTTTATTCTTGTAAAGACGATCACAGCAATCTGCCAGATGGTTTATATGCCGACATCGAAACCAAGAAAGGTCACATCATCGTAGAATTAGATTATAAAAAAGCACCAATTACTGTAGCCAACTTTGTAACTCTGTCTGAAGGTAAAAACGAATTTGTGACACATGAAAACCTAAAAAAGAAACCTTTTTTTGATGGCTTGAAATTCCATAGAGTTATTGAAAATTTTATGATCCAAACTGGAGATCCATTGGGCACTGGTTCTGGAGATACAGGTTATAAATTTAAAGATGAATTTTCAGATTTAAAATTTGACAAAGCTGGTGTTCTGGCAATGGCAAACAATGGCCCTGGAACAAACAGCAGCCAATTTTTTATTACACATGTTGAAACTCCGTGGCTAGACAATAAACACACTATTTTTGGTCATGTAGTAGATCAAAAAACACAAGAGGTAGTAAACAAAGTAGTTCAAGGCGACAATATTGTTGCTGTAACTATTATTAGAAATGGAGAAGCTGCTAAAAAGTTTGATGCCGTAAAAGTATTTCACGATTACTTTGTTGATATCGCTAAAGAGCAGGCAAAATATGCTGAAGCTCAGAAAGAAAAAATAGCTTTTCACGCTTCTTCTAAAGCAAAAGCAACTAAAACAGCAAGTGGTTTAGAATATGTAATCACTGAAAAAGGTTCTGGTAAAAAACCTGCTATAGGAACTCAATTATACGTGGCTTATACAGGTTTTCTTGAAAACGGAACTTTATTTGATACCAGCAGTGAAGAAACAGCAAAACAATTTGGCAAATTTGATGCTGCAAGAGCAGAAGCAAAAGCGTATAGTGCAATTCCATTTACAGCTGGAAGCAAAACGGGTTTAATTCCTGGATTTATTGAAGGTCTTGAACAGCTTTCTATTGGCGACAAAGCAATTCTTTTTATTCCAAGCCATTTAGCTTATGGAGAAACTGGTGCTGGAGGAGGCGTAATTCCGCCAAATGCTAATATCATTTTCGAAGTTCAATTATTGGAAAAACCATAAATAAATTAATAATCATATACTTAAATCTAAAAAGTAATGAAGTTTAAATTCTTATTTTTATTCTGCTTAGCAGTAGTAAATATTCAAGCACAAACAAAAAAACCAGCTGCTAAACCAGCTGCCAAAACAACTACAACTGCAAAACCGGCTGCGAAACCAAGTACCAATCCAGGTGATGGGATTTTTGCAACCATTTCTACTTCAAAAGGAGATATTGTAGTTTCTTTAGAATACACAAAAGCACCTGTAACAGTGGCTAACTTTATCACTTTAGCAGAAGGAAAAAACCCTTATGTAAAAGTAGAGCGCTTAAAAGGAAAACCATTTTTTGATGGTTTAAAATTCCATAGAGTAATCAACGACTTCATGATTCAGGGAGGAGATCCTCAAGGAACTGGAGCAGGAGATCCTGGTTATGCATTTAAAGATGAATTTGTAGATGAATTGAGATTTGAAAAAGGCGGTGTTCTAGCTATGGCAAATTCTGGCCCCGCTACAAACGGAAGCCAATTTTTCATCACTCATAAAGATACTCCTTGGCTAAATGGAAAACATACTATTTTTGGACATGTAGTTTCTGGAATGGACAATGTAAATAAAATTGTTCAAGATGACATTATGACTAAAATTACCATCACACGTAAAGGTGCTGCAGCAAAGAAATTTGATGCTGTAAAAGTTTTTAGTGATGAAATGAAACAAGGAGAATTAAAGAAAGAAGAAGCTAAAAAAGTAGTTGCTGCAAAAGCAGCTTATTTTACTGCAACAAAAGCAAAAGCTACTACTACTGCCTCTGGTTTAAAATATGTAATTACTAAAAAAGGAACTGGTGTTAAAGGTGCGGAAGGTTCTAACATCTTTTTCCACTATGCTGGATACTTTGAAGATGGAACTCTTTTTGACAGCAGTATGGCTGAAGTAGCAAAAGCGTACGGAAAATATGATGCAAACAGAGATAATGCAGGTGGTTATAAAGCATTTCCTTTTGCAGTTGGTAAAAAAGATGGTATGATTCCTGGTTTTATCGAGGCATTAGATATGATGACAGATGGAGAAAAGGCTACTTTCTTCCTTCCGTCTAACTTGGCTTATGGCGAAAAAGGCGCTGGAGGTGTAATTCCGCCAAATGCTACTTTGATTTTCGAAATTGAAACGTATCAAAATCAGCCTTAATAACTTAGAAGATAAAAATTCTAATTCTTTATAAAATATAGAAGCCATCAAGAAAAAAATTGATGGCTTTTCTTTTTTACAGAATTCATAATCGAAAGCTTCTAAATTCAATTTTATTACAAATAAATTATTATTCTCAACATAGTACGATAAAATCCTAAACAAAATGACTTACCTTTGCCGGCTTAATTTTTCAAATCAAATAAATCATGACGCCACAAAATAATATTTTAAAAGGTGTATTTTTCGTTGCTTTAGGCGCTACAACGTATGGAATGCTGGCTACTTTTGTAAAAATGGCCTATTCTGAAGGATACACAACTGCAGAAGTAACAACCTCACAATTCATTTACGGAATTACAGGTATTCTTTTAATCAATCTTTTTCAGAGAATCAAAAACAAAAATAAAACGATAAAAGCTACTCCAAAAAATATTTTCAGTTTAATGCTTGCAGGAACTTCATTAGGTATGACAAGCTTATTTTACTATTTGGCTGTAAAATATATACCTGTTTCGATCGGAATCGTTCTATTAATGCAGACTGTTTGGATGGGAGTTTTGCTAGAAATGATTCTAGAAAAAAAACTGCCTTCAAAGCAAAAGGTCATTGCTGTATTCATTGTGCTTTTCGGAACCGTTTTAGCCACCAATATTATGAAAAATGATATTTCATTAGATTGGCGCGGTTTAGTTTGGGGAATCTTAGCGGCTGCTTCTTTTACCACCACTATGTTTACTGCCAATCGTGTCGCAACCGAAATTTCGTCTGCACAGAGGAGTCTTTATATGCTTTTGGGAGGTTCAATTATTGTATTTTCATTCGCTTTAGCCACTCAGGAAACAACCTTTAATCTTGATATTTTTCTTAAATGGGGAATTGTACTGTCCTTATTTGGTACTATTATTCCGCCAATGTTAATGAATCTTGGTTTTCCTTTAACTGGTATTGGATTAGGAAGTATTGTTTCTGCTCTAGAATTGCCTGTTTCGGTTATGATGGCATTTGTTCTCCTAAACGAAAAAGTAGTCTTTTCTCAATGGATTGGAATTGTGTTAATTATACTTGCCATAATTATTATGAATGTAAATTTCAAGCGAAAAAGATAACCCAAAATAAGCATTTTCAAAAAAAACTTTCTTGTAATGCAATAATTGTTAATTTTTTTATAAATTCGTGATAAACAATTAGATATCATGACTTCACCCTGGCATTTATATTTAATGGCTATGCTTTATATATTGGCAGGAATCAATCATTTTAGAAAACCTGGAATGTATCTTAAAATCATTCCTCCCGCATTTAAGAACCCCAAATTAATAAATATTTTAAGTGGTGCTGCCGAAATAATTTTAGGCATCCTCCTAATCCTGCCTTTTACAAGAAGTTTTGCTGCTTGGGGAATTATAGCCTTATTAATAGCTGTATTTCCTGCAAATGTGTATATGCTTCAAAATAAAAAAGCAGGTTTTGGTCTACCAAGATGGATTTTATTTGTACGTTTACCTTTACAATTAGTTTTGATTTATTGGGCTTACCAATATATTTACTAACATTCATTAACCATTAAATTATTTTATTATGAAAAAATTATTTGCAGAGTTTTTCGGAACTTATTGGCTTGTTTTTGGTGGTTGCGGAAGTGCCATTTTTGCAGCTGGTTATCCAGAACTAGGAATCGGTTTTGCTGGTGTTGCACTTGCTTTTGGTCTCACAGTAGTAGCAATGGCCTATGCAGTTGGACACATTTCTGGAGGGCATTTTAATCCCGCAGTTTCTTTTGGATTATGGGCAGGAGGAAAATTTCCAATTAAAGATCTTGTTCCGTATATAATAGCTCAATGTATTGGAGCAATTGCAGCCGCAGGTACATTGTATACTATTGCGTCCGGAAAAGCTGGTTTTGCAATTGACAACACTAAAGCTGGAGCATTTGCATCAAATGGTTTTGGAGCATTTTCTCCCGACGGCTATTCTTTACAGGCTGCTTTTATTGCAGAATTTGTCCTTACCTTGTTCTTTATTTTAATTATTCTTGGCGCAACAGACAAATTTGCCAATAGTAATTTTTGTGGTATTGCGATTGGTTTAACACTAACAGTAATTCATTTAGTCAGTATTCCAATTACAAATACTTCTGTAAATCCTGCAAGATCGCTTTCTCAGGCAGTTTTTGCAGGAGGCGAACCATTATCTCAAGTCTGGCTTTTTTGGGCAGCTCCAATTTTGGGTGCAATCGTGGCAGGATTCATCTATAAAAATCTATTACAGCAAGAAGGAGAACCCGAAAAAATAGTTTTATAAAAATTAGTTCATAATAAAAATTACTGTATAATTTATTTTAAAAGAGAAAATCAGATATATTTATATTTGATTTTCTCTTTTTTTTTGGATAAAATCGAAAAGAAAAATAGTGTTTCAACTAAAAATATTAGTATTTATGAACGAAATTATTTCTTACTTCAGTACAATTCCATCCACTCATAGAAGCTTGATTCTTGTTGGCGGCATCACCATTTTTTGGCTAATTGAAAACTCTTTTCCTTTATTCAAAATGCAGTACAAGAAATGGCCGCATGCTGGAATAAATTTCTTCTTTACCTTCACTACCATTATAGTCAATTTCATTTTGGCCTTTATTCTGATCAAAACAGCCGAATGGACAATCGAACATCATTTTGGGCTTTTACAATGGATTTCTCCAATACCAATCTGGCTTTACGCTATAGTAGGATTATTGCTTCTCGATTTAATTGGTGCTTATCTAGCGCATTATGTCGAACATAAATTCAAATATTTGTGGCAGTTTCACTTAGTGCATCATACAGATACTTGGATTGATACTACAACAGCCAATAGACATCATCCCGGCGAAAGTGTTATTCGCTTTGTATTTACAACTATTGGAGTTTTAATCGTTGGTGCACCAATGTGGATGGTTTTTCTTTATCAATCATTATCTGTAGTGGCTTCACAGTTTAATCATGCTAATATCTCTCTTCCTGAAAAATTAGATACATTCCTTAGTTATTTTATTGTTTCCCCCAATATGCATAAGGTACATCATCATTATGTTGTTCCCTATACCGACAGTAATTATGGGAATATTTTCTCCATTTGGGACAGACTTTTTGGAACTTTTACTTCATTACCTAAAGAACAGCTCGTTTATGGCGTAGATACTCATATGAAGCCTGAAGAAAATAATGAATTGAAGAATCTGTTAAAAATACCATTTCAAAAATCACGATCTTTCAAAAACAGTTAAAATCATTAAAAAAATTAGACTCTACTGAACCAACATATTATTTTTTTTTTTAATATTGATACAGAAATTGAAAATCAATCTATTAATAATTAACACCCTATTTTGAATTAATTTTCACGAGATGAAAAAGAGTAGCCGCAAAGAATTAACTTACGAACAAACTGAGAAACTTGTTTCGTTAGCTTTAGAAGAAAAAAATCCATTTGAAATTATTAAAAAAGAATTTGGATTAGCAGAAAAAGAAGTCTTGGAAATCATGAAGAAGAAAATGCCTGCTGAAAAATTTGAGATGTGGAAAAAGAAGGCAGTTGCAAATAAACCAAAACCAAAACCAATAAAAATAGATGATTTTGATGAAGATTTGGATGGAAAGTATTATATAAAAAATAAATTCGACTAAGATTTAAAGCTCTTGTTTTTCAGGAGCTTTTTTTATTTTTTAATTTAATGTAATTTTTTAGTAACTTTTCGATACTTTTTGTTACAAATACAATTAACTAAACATATACAAATGAAGAAAATACTTTACACCTTAGCTCTAGCGGTAACTTTTTGGAGCTGTAAAACAGGTAGCACTGGAGCCGCTAAAAGCAATACGGTAGAAGTGAACATTAATTTAACTGACGTAAAAGACGATAAAGTTTTAGTAACTGTTACTCCTCCAGCCATTAAAACAGATGAAATTGTTTACAGCATTCCTAAAACTGTTCCTGGAACTTATTCTACAGATAATTACGGAAAATACTCTGAAGATTTCAAAGCATTCGATGCTAAAGGAAACGCTCTGACGGTAAAAAGAATTGACGATAATTCTTGGTCAATCTCAAATGCAAAAACTTTAAAAAAAATTACTTATTTAGTAAACGATACATTCGATACTGAAAAAGGAACTGGATTTGGAAACGATGATGTTTTCTCTCCTGCGGGAACAAACATTGATGCTGGCAAAAACTTCATGGTAAACACACATGGTTTTGTCGGATATTTTCAAGACAAACTAGATGTTCCTTACAAAGTTACTATTACGCATCCAGAGACGCTTTGGGGAGCGACTTCAATGACAGATGAAGATGCAAGCAATACATCAGATGTATTTAAAACTTCTCGTTATGCTGTTTTGGTAGAAAACCCTATTATGTATGCTAAACCAGATTACACTACATTTAATGTAAACGGAATGGATATTCTGATTGCTGTTTATTCTCCAACTGGAAAATATACTGCAGAAAGCATCACGCCGGAAATGAAAACAATGATGACTGCTCAGAAAAACTTCTTAGGTCCAGTAAATGCTACTAAAAAGTATAGTGTTTTAGTATATTTATCAAGCATGGCAAAAGACGATGCACATGGTTTTGGAGCTTTAGAACATCCAACTGCTACAACAGTAGTTTTACCAGAATCTATGCCTAAAGAAAAATTGGTAGAAACGATGAAAGATGTAGTTTCTCATGAATTCTTCCATATCGTAACACCATTAACTATTCACTCAAAAGAAATTCAGTTTTTTGATTATAATGCACCAAAAATGTCTGAGCATTTATGGATGTACGAAGGAGTTACTGAATATTTTGCAAACCTTTTCCAAATCAATCAGGGCTTGATCGATGAAGCGGAATTCTACACTCGTATCGCTGATAAAATTGAGCAGGCTAAACAATTAAATGATACGATGTCATTTACTGTAATGAGTAAAAATGTATTAGAGCAGCCATATAAAGATCAATATTTAAATGTATATCAAAAAGGAGCTTTAATCGGAATGTGTATTGATATCATCATTCGAGAGAAAAGCAACGGAGAAAGAGGTATTTTAGATTTAATGCACAAACTATCTAGCGAATATGGTGTTGAAAAACCATTTAATGATGAGGAACTTTTTGCTAAAATCACTTCTTTAACGTATCCTGAAGTGGGTGAATTCCTAAACAAATATGTAGCAGGAACAACTCCAATTCCTTACGATTTCTATCTAGCTAAAGTTGGTGTAGGAAAAGCAACTGAGAAAAAACCAGGAAATCCATTCATTAAAGGGCAAATTCCAAACATTACTATCGACAAAGCGACAAAAGAAATTACTGTTCGTCCAGAGTCAGAATCAATTGAATTCTTCAAAAGCCTTAACTTAAAAGGCGGTGATAAAATTTTATCAGTAAACAACAAATCATACAATTTAGATAACATTTATGATTTAATTACTGAAAGTGAAAACTGGAAAGAAAATGATCCAATCACTTTAAAAATTAAGCGTGGTACTAAAGAAGAAACTATAAAAGGAACTGTAAAATTACCTTACGAAGAAGCTGAAACTTTTAAAGCTACTGATGCTTCAAAAGAGAAACTTAAAAATGCATGGTTAAAAGGATAATTTCTTTTAAAGACATAAAAAAACCGACAAGTGATTGTCGGTTTTTTTTATACATTCTAAGAACTTTGTTAAAGTTTAAAACCTTGAAAAAGATTTTGATACATTATTTCTTTACAGGAAATTTCCAGTCAAATTCATCTTTATCATTTATGATTGCTCCTATTTCGAATTTTACAACCTCATCAAATTCTGTTTGAAGGATAAACCAGTTGTCTTCGTTAAAATAGTTTTCGAAAGTATCAAAAGTTTCCTGATTGTATTTTGTGATTCCTTTTGTTGCTAAATCTTTTTTTACATCAGCAATTTTTCTTCCGATTAATTTGAATCCGAAAACTTCTAAATCATTACTTGAAGCTACTAGATATCCCAATTTCAGATCTTCTTCTTGATAAAATGTCAATCTGATTTTGTGGGCATTATATACAAAAATCACATTATCATCTTCGTCTTTATAGTTTTTATCAGGTTTTCCTAAAGCCGCTGTTACATCATGCTGCTTCATTCCGAAAAGCAGTTTATCAATTCCTGATTTTAAATTTATTTTCATACTTACTTGTCTTTATTTGAAGTGCAAATTTCGTGAAGTTTTTTTGTTATTTGCCACGAATTCACAAATTATATTAATTACTATTTTTAGTAAACCTAACAGGTTTTAAAAATCTGTTAGATTTTTCATATGTATTTTTCATTTTATGCGACCTACTTTTTTTGCAATGTTTATGTAATCTTCCGATTCCACAAAATCTATGGCTTCCAATATTGCTCTTTTAATAGAATCTCTTTCTTTTACAGCAACCCCCGCCCCAAATTCAGCAATTTTAATTTCTAAAAGAAGCTGTCTTTCTAAGGGAGACCGAATTTCAACTTCTTTTTTATTCAGCAAAAGACTACCGGGATCTCGTTTATCAGGGTTTCTTATTCCTTTCTCCAATATCATTTTTTGAACAAATTCAACCTCATAAAAATTTGAAGAATCTTTTTTCATTTTTAAAGTTATCGTCCCTCCATCCATCCAAAATAGTACATCTTCAATTATAATATTCTCCATTTTAAAAGCTTTTTATTAAGTCAAAAAACTAATATCCTTTTTTGTTAGGTTTTCCACTCATATAAAATGTAATTTTTCCACCATTCATTACATCTGCATGTTTTAAAAATGGCCTATCCAATTGTTTTCCATTCAAAAGTACTTTACTCACAAATACATTTTTATCAGACTGATTTACCGTTTCGACTTCAAAGCTTTTTCCATTTTCTAAATTGAAAGTTCCTTTCTTTACCAGCGGACTTCCCAAAGCATATTCATCAGAACCTGGTGCAACAGGATAAAATCCTAAACTACTGAAAATATACCAAGCACTCATTTGTCCAAAATCATCATTGCCGCCTAAACCATCTGCTCCGTTACGATACATTTTTTTCAAAATCATTCTGATTTTATCTTGCGCTTTCCATGGCGAATCTGTCCAATTGTATAAATATACAACGTGGTGAGAAGGTTCGTTTCCGTGAACGTAATTTCCAATGATTCCGTCTCTTGTAATGTCTTCTGTATTTTCAAAATATTTATCCGGAAGATGCATATTGAACAACGAATCTAAACGAACTTTAAAATGATCGTTTCCTCCCATCATCTTAATCATTTCTGATGGATTATGAGGAACGTACAAACTGTAATTCCACGAATTCCCTTCAATAAAACCTTGTCCATGCGTATCAAGCGGATCAAACTCTTTTTTAAAAGTTCCATCAGCTAATTTTGGACGCATAAAACCCGTTTTCGCGTCATAAACGTTTTTATAGTTTTCAGCTCTTTTAATGAATTCATTATAAATATCTGTTTTCCCCAGTTTCTTTGCTGCTTGCGCAATTGCCCAGTCATCATAAGCATATTCTAAAGTTTTAGAAACCGAAGCTCCGTTTTTGTCTTCTGGAACGTAACCTTGTTTCATATAATATTCTAATCCGTCGTAATACGGAACTTTTGCCGTATTGACACAAGCTTGAAGTGCTTTTTCTGCATCAAAACTAATATTGCCTTTTACGATAGCATCTGCAACAACAGAAACAGAATGATATCCAATCATACACCAGTTTTCATTAGCATAATGCGCCCAGATTGGCAACATTTTATGTACGCTCTGATCAGAATGTGCCAGCATTGAACTAACCATATCTGCATTTCGTCTTGCCTGGACAATATTAAAGAAAGGATGCAAAGCACGATACGTATCCCAAAGCGAATAACTGGTATAATTGGTAAAGTTTTCTGCTTTGTGAACATTCATGTCCAAACCTTTATAATTTCGGTCTAAATCCATGTATTCTGTAGGGCCGAGAAATGCATGATACATCGCAGTGTAGAAATTAACCAAATCTTCTTTTTGAATTGTTTCTACCTGAATTTTATTCAGTTCTTTGTTCCAGATTTCCTGACTTTGTTTTTTTACTTTTTCAAAATCCCAATCAGGAGTTTCTTTTTTCATATTTTCTAAAGCTCCTGCAGAACTCACTGGAGACAAAGCCATTTTTATTTTGATTTTTTCCGCTTCATTAGTATCAAAATCAAAAAACAATTTTAAGTTTTGCCCTGCCATTTCTGGGAAATTTTTGGTTTGGTCAAATCTTCCCCAAAAACCTCTGTACACGCTTTTTTCCTGTGCCGCTTGTCCGTAGCTTTTGATTGGTTTACTGAAAGACATGGCAAAATAAACAGTTCGGGTTCTAGCCCATCCATTGGTCTGGCGATAGCCTGTAATCAAAGTGTCATTTTCTATTCGAACAAAAGTCCAAACATTCTTTTTGTCATAGTTGTAAATTCCAGAAGTTAAATCCAAAATGATATGTGCGTCATCAGACTTTGGAAAAGTATATTGATGCATTCCAACGCGGGTTGTTGCCGTCAATTCTGCTTTGATTTTATGATCTTCTAAAAAAACGCTGTAATACGCTGGTTCTGCTTTTTCTGTTGCATGTGAAAATGCCGATCTATAACCTGATAAAGGTTTCGAAGCAACACCTGGATTTAGTTGTAATTTTCCCGTTGTCGGCATAATTAAAAAATCACCTAAATCAGAATGTCCTGTTCCGCTGAAATGCGTGTGGCTGAACCCTACGATTGTTTTATCTTCATACTGATAACCAGCACAATATTTATAAACTTCGCCATTATACTTTCCGTTTAAGCTGTAAGCAATCGTATCGGTTTCTGGGCTTAACTGTACGCTTCCAAAAGGTACGGTTGCACCAGGATAAGTATGTCCCATTCTTGCCGTTCCAATCATTGGATCAACATACTGAATTAGATTTTTAAGATTATCTGATTTTTTTTGTGCATAAGCTTCATTAAAATAACTCAACATTAAAAACAGAGACAACATGCTTTTAAAAAACTTTGCAAGATTACTTTTATTCATATTTAGGTTTAATTTATTTTGTTTTAGAAAGTGAAAACGGAGCTGTTTTAGGTTTTCCAGTCTTATTTTCAGAATTACTCATTTCAAAATCAATCACCGCACCATTCATTAAATCCTGATGTGTAAAATAGCTTTTATCATATTCAGTTCCATTAAACGAGGTTTTCTGAATATATTTATTATCCAAGCTATTCTTTGGCGCATTAATTACAATTTGTTTCCCATTTTCCAGATTAATCGTCACTTTTTTAAACAAAGGAGTTCCCACAACATATTCGTTACAAGTTGGACAAACTGGATAAAATCCTAATGCCGAAAATACATACCAAGCCGAAGTCTGTCCGTTATCTTCATCTCCGCAATAACCATCAGGAGTGGGTTTATACATTCTATTCATAGTTTCACGAACCCAGTATTGTGTTTTCCAAGGCGCGTCCGCGTAAGCGTATAAATAAATCATGTGCTGAATTGGCTGGTTTCCATGTGCGTATTGTCCCATATTAGCAATCTGCATTTCTCGGATTTCATGGATTACATCTTTATAATAATCTTCATCGAAAATAGGTTCTAGTGAAAAGACTTCGTCTAATTTTTCTACAAACTTAGTTTTTCCTCCCATCAGATCAATCAAACCGTCAATATCATGAAAAACCGACCATGTATAATGCCAGCTGTTTCCTTCTGTAAAAGCATCTCCCCATTTAAACGGATTAAACGGACTCATGAATTTTCCGTTTGCCAATTTACCACGCATTAATTTGGTTTCTGGATCAAAAAGATTTTTATAGTTTAAACTTCTCTTTTTGTAAAGCTCAATTTCTTTTTTAGGTTTCCCTAATGCTTTTCCGAGTTGATAAATAGAAAAATCATCGTAAGCATATTCTAAAGTTCTTGCCGCATTTTCGTTTATAGAAACATCATAAGGAACATAGCCTAGTTTATTATAATAATCAACTCCAAATCTTCCAACCGCTTTTAATGGCCCTTCATTGTTTGCACCGTGAATTAAAGCTTGATACAATGTTTCAATGTCATACTTATATTTTTCTTTGTTTTTCAGATAAGCTTCTGCCACTACCGATGCCGAATTGTTTCCAATCATCACGTTTCGCAAACCTGGACTTCCCCATTCTGGCAGCCAGCCACTTTCTTTATAAGCATTTAATAATCCTTCCTGAATATTCGAATTTAGTTCTGGCTGCAAAATATTGAGCAAAGGAAACAACGCTCTAAATGTATCCCAAAATCCTGTATCTGTAAACATATACCCTGGAACAACTTCTCCGTTATATGGGCTGTAATGCACTATTTTTCCCTCTTTATCATATTCATAAAACTTTCTTGGGAAAAGCATTGTTCTGTACAAACACGAATAGAAAACTTTATTTTTTTCTAATGATCCGCCTTCTGTAATAATTGTTCCTAGTTTTTTATTCCAAATTTCTCTTCCTTTTTGTTTGATTGTCTCAAAGCTCTCAGAACCAATTTCTTTTAGGTTCAATTCTGCCTGCTCAAAACTAATGAAAGACGAAGCCACTTTTGCGGTAATAACTTGTCCTTTTTTAGTTTTAAAACCAACGACAGCACCAGTATGATCTGCAGTTAACTCTAGTTCTTTTTTTAATGTTTTATCGCTAAAAGTATTGATTTCTTCAAAAGCCTCATCAAACTGAATTACAAAGTAGTTTTTAAAATTGGAAGGAACTCCACCGCTATTTTTAGTAGAATAACCAATTATTTTTTTCTCATTAGGAATAACCTTTACATAAGATCCTTTGTCAAATGCATCGATTACAACATATGATTTATCATTTTGAGGAAAAGTAAATTTAAAATAAGCCGCTCTTTCTGTTGGTGTAATTTCGGTTGTTACATCGTAATCTGCTAGATAAACGCTGTAATAATAAGGTTTCACCGTTTCTGCTTTGTGCGAAAACCAACTTGCTCTTTGATCCTGATCGAAAACAGGTTTCCCAGTAACGGGCATAATCGAAAACTGACCGTAATCATTCATCCAAGGAGATGGTGCATGTGTCTGTTTAAAACCGCGTATTTTATCTGATGCATACGTATAAATCCAGCCATCGCCCATTTTTCCTGTTTGCGGTGTCCAAAAATTCATTCCCCACGGTAATGCAATTGCTGGATAAGTATTTCCGTTGGAAAGACCAGGTTTAGAATCGCTTCCTATTAATGGATATACAAAATCTACCGGTTCATTAATTTCTGTTGTCACAATTTTTTGTGCACTAATAAACTGACTGTAAAAGAACAAGAAACAAAGTATTAATAACCTCATAGTTGGATTAGTTTTAGAAATTTAAAAATGTAACTTTTGGTTAGAAAATTACAATAAAATCATGTTTTTTAAAAATTTAAACTTAAATTCTATTTGAATATCTTAGCTTTCTTAAAAGAAAATCTTAAATGAAAAAAATAGTGTTATTTCTGTTACTGAATTCTATTGGCTGTTTCGCTCAAAAAGTAGAAAGTCAAAAACTGACCAAAGAAGAGATTAAAGAAAGAGAACTAGAAAACACAACTGATTTTCCTATTTACAGCGCTTTTGAATTTCAGGATAAAGGTGGTGTTTTTGAATTGGTTTTAGCCGAAAATCAAAAAACGATTTCTAATAAAGATACTTTAAATACCAAAATTCAAGCCGTTTGTGTGGTCAATGATCACGGAGGTTTTTTAGAAAAATGGCGAATTAACGATTTATTAGAAAATTACGATCCGAAGGAAACGAATATTTGGTTCTGGACAAAATACTGCACTACTACAGATCTTGATGGAGATGGTTATACTGATCCCGTTATTGTTTATGGAAGTAAAACGGAATATGGAGAAATAAGACGCGTAAAAATTATTACAGTTTACAAAAACAAAAAATATGTAATTCGCGCGGTGGAATGTGATCTAGATTATTGCAGAAGTTTCAAAAAAGACCAAAATTGGAATACGCTTCCGCAGAAAATCAAAACATCTATTGATCAGTTAGTGGTAAAACTTAGAAAAGAACAGAATTTGATTTTAAAAGATGGATAGTTGAAATTCCTATTTCAAAAACTTCAAACTTGAAACCTGAAACTTGAAACAAAAAACCTACTCACTCATTTCATCGTAACGTTCTGGAACTTGCGGATCATAAAGCGGGCATTTGAATTCTTCCATGATATCTACTAGTTTATTCATGGTTTTTCCTTCTGTGCCGTAGCAGTCAATTTTTATGCTTTGTGAAGTTGTGATGACTTGAAAAGCTCCTTTTCCTTTTGGATTTTTCCAGCTGTCTTCGTCAACTCTTTCCCAATCTGAAAAAATAGAATTGATTCTGTTTACAATTACTTCTGTTTGAAGAACGGCCAAACCTTCCACTTCTTGTTTTTCAATAAGTGCTTCATAAACTTCCTGATTGTTCAGGTAAATTTCGTCTAGATATCTCCAAAAAAGTAATTCGTACATAATTCTAAAATTTATAAATAGAGACACACTTTTGTGTGTCTCTTAGATTATTTCAAACAAAAGATCAAACCTTTGCAACTTTGAACCTTTGCCTCTTTGTATCTTAAAAATTAATAATTAAATGTTCCGTATTCGCTCGTAATAGTAAGCTTTTTAGCATCTGAAGCTTCTACTCTACCTACGATTTGCGCATCTACATTGAATGATTTTGAAATTTCAATAATATCTTGTGCAATATTTTCTGGAACATATAATTCCATTCTGTGACCACAGTTGAAAACCTGATACATTTCTTTCCAATCGGTTTTAGATTGCTCTTGGATTAATTTGAACAATGGCGGTACTGGAAATAAATTATCTTTTATTATGTGTAAATTGTGTACGAAATGAAGAATTTTTGTCTGTGCTCCTCCACTGCAATGTACCATTCCGTGAATATCTTCTGGAGTATATTTATCTAAAATTTTCTTGATAATTGGTGCGTAAGTTCTGGTTGGAGAAAGCACTAATTGACCTGCATTGATTGGGCTGTTCTCAACTTCATCAGTTAGATTTACCTGTCCTGAATAAATTAATTCTTCAGGAACAGCTGCATCATAACTTTCTGGGTATTTTTTAGCCAGATATTTTCCGAAAACATCATGACGTGCTGATGTTAATCCATTGCTTCCCATTCCGCCATTATAACTTTTCTCGTAAGTTGCCTGTCCAAAAGATGCCAAACCTACAATTACGTCACCTGCTTTAATATTTGCATTATCTACCACATCAGAACGTTTCATGCGAGCCGTTACTGTAGAATCTACAATAATAGTACGAACCACATCTCCAACATCTGCCGTTTCACCTCCTGTTGAATGAATGGTTACGCCAAAAGATTTTAATTCGTTGATTAATTCTTCTGTTCCATTGATGATTGCTGAGATAACTTCAGCTGGAATTAAGTTTTTATTTCTACCAATAGTCGAAGAAAGCAAGATATTATCAGTTGCTCCAACACATAATAAATCATCAATATTCATGATTAAGGCGTCCTGAGCAATTCCTTTCCAAACAGAAAGATCTCCAGTTTCTTTCCAATACATATAAGCCAAAGATGATTTTGTTCCTGCTCCGTCAGCATGCATAATCAAACAGTGCTCTGCATCTTGCGTTAAATAATCGGGAACAATTTTGCAGAAAGCCTGCGGAAATAAACCTTTGTCAATATTTTTAATGGCGTTGTGCACATCTTCTTTTGATGCCGAAACACCTCTTTGCGCGTACCTTTTGCTAGAATCTGAACTCATGAAAATTAGTTTGTGTTGATGTGGTGCAAAGATAATCCCTTTTTTTAATTCTTTGACTTATTCGATTATTTGATTCATAAAAAAAATCGGCAGAATGGATTCTTCCGCCGATTTCCCTAAATAAAATTGGTTATGAAGCTTTTGGCTTGCTATTTTTATCTTTTCAAAATTGCTTTGAAATAATTGATTTAGTCTCAAAATCAGAATCAAAATTAGAAAACTTCTCCAAACGATTGCTAAGCGAAAACACATATTTTCAACAACTTAGCATCTTTTCGATAAACTGTAAGACTATCCCGATGAACTTCGAAATTCACGAAAAATAAAAACAGGAATTTACTTTCTATTTTCATTTTATCTTTTTCTGTAAAACTCCAACGGAGTAAAATATGTATAGAATTTAGATAAGCCATGAGTTGTCCTGAAAAAGGTTGACTAGATTATATACTATAAAATTAATTAAATCGGAACAAGATTTCTTTTGTTCCGATTTATTTTTTTCCATGTTTTCAATTTAACTTGATTTTGTAAATGTGCCTGATTTGGAGTAAGCATATTTATTGATAAATGTACTCTGATTTGATTGTAAAACAAGATAGATTCCTGAACCTGTTTTTTTAAGGCTTTAAAATCTTCAAAGGTTTCAAACAGTCCAAATTCTTCTTTCAAAATACCATTTACTCTTTCTGCAACTGCATTTTCATAAGGATCATAACTTTGAGTCATGCTTATTAGAATATTATTTTTAATTAAGTACTCCGTATATTCTTTACTGCAGTATTGCAATCCTCTATCTGAATGATGTATCAGATTACTATCTTTATTTTTATTGGCAACAGCCATTTTTAAGGCTTCCAATGTGGAACTCGCCATTAGATTATCTGATAAATTGTAACCGACAATTTTCTTGGAATAAGCATCAGTTATTAGATGCAGGTAATGTGTTTTCTCTCTAGTTCTAAGATAGGTAATATCCGCAACCCAAATCTGTTCGGGTCTGTTAATCTCTGCTTC
Source organism: Flavobacterium panacagri (assembly GCF_030378165.1). Classification (NCBI taxonomy): domain Bacteria; kingdom Pseudomonadati; phylum Bacteroidota; class Flavobacteriia; order Flavobacteriales; family Flavobacteriaceae; genus Flavobacterium; species Flavobacterium panacagri. Next base: position 2,874,151 of record NZ_CP119766.1, on the reverse strand, counting down.
TTTAATTAAGTTTGGATATTTGCGCATCCAATGCCTTGAATTTGTTGTCTTATAATATCTTCGAACTTTAGGAACTAACAAATATTCTCCTCGTAGAAAATCAAATAATTTGTCTCTGCCAATTTTTATTTGATGCTTCTTTAAATCATCCCTAAGCATGTAATATAATTTTCTGCCTCCGGTTTTTGGAAGTTTTTGGCGCACGGACATTATTAAACATCTGAGATTCTCCTGGTTTAAATCTGATTTTAATAAAAGTGATTTTCTTTTATAATAAGCCTGCTTACTATATCCAAACAATCTGCATATTTCACATGGACTAATCCTGTAGATATGATTTATTTCTTGGACTGCTTGGAACCAGACTTTTTTACAATTTCGACTTTTAGCTCACGTTCGGCTATTTCAATAAATTTTTTAAAGACTAATAATTCCTGCTCTTTTTTAGCCAATTGTGCTTCAAGTTCTTTTATACGCTGAGATTGAGGGTCTTTCATTGGACGTCCGATGGTTAATTTATCTTGATATGTAAATTTACCATATTTTTTTAACCAACGCGGTATGCAGCTGTTTCCAGAAATATTATAACGTCGGCGAAGTTCCGCTTTTGTGAACAAACCCTGTTCAAATTCTTTTACAACTTGTTTTTTGAAGACCTCACTGTAAATTTTAGGGGCGCATACTTTTTTTAATTCTTCTCTTTCTATTGACATAATTTATTTAATTATAGTCAACTTTTTTTAGGACGAGACACCAAATAAAAAAGCTCCAGTGGAGCGACATATCAAGAGTATAAAAATATGTCGCTCCGCTGGAGCTTTTATATTGTAATCATTCCTTGTTTTCTATAAATATTACACTTCTCCGAAGCGTAAAAAAAAGCTGTCTTTTCAGACAGCTTTTTCAATAAATATGAATCTACATTGTTTATTTTGTAAACAATAACTCTCTGTATTTAGTTAATGTCCAGCTTTCGTCATCTACTAATAATTCCAATTTATCACAGTGATTACGGATTTCATCAAAATATGGTTTCACTTTATTGCAGTAAGCTTCTGCCATTTTTTGAGCATCTGTCAATTGATTGGCTTTTTTTCTTTCGTTTGTCATTGCCAATACTTTAGAATTGATTCCTTCAATATGACCAGAGATTTCTTTAATTAAAGTAATCTGCTCTTTTGCAATAGTTTCAAATTCTTTTCCAAAGATTTCTTTTAAGCCTTTTACGTTTTCAATTAAAGTATTTTGATAGCGAATTGCAGTAGGAATAACATGATTTCTTGCAATGTCTCCTAACACTCTTCCTTCAATCTGGATTTTTTTAGTGTATTCTTCTAATTCAATTTCGTAACGTGCTTCCGCTTCAACGTGATTAAAGATTCCTAACTGTTCAAATAAGTCTAATGCTTGTTTAGAAACCTTAGCTTTAATCGCTTCTGGAGTTGTTTTAAAGTTACTCAAACCTCTTTTTACAGCTTCTTTTTCCCAAGCTTCGCTGTAACCATCTCCTTCAAAAAGGATTTTTTTAGATTGTTTGATATATTCTCTTAAGACATTAAAGATCGCATCATCTTTTTTCATGTCTTTATTTTCGATCAGATTCTCTACTTCATTTTTAAAGTCGATTAACTGTTTTGCTACGATTGCATTTAAAGTAGTCATTGCATTAGAACAATTTGAATTTGAACCAACAGCTCTGAACTCAAATTTATTTCCTGTAAAAGCAAAAGGAGAAGTTCTGTTTCTGTCTGTATTATCTAATAATACATCTGGAATTTTCCCAACAACGTTTAACTTAAGGTCTGTTTTTTCTTCTGGCGAAAGTTTTCCTGTTGTTACACTTTCTAACTCAGACAAAACTTTTGTCAATTGTGCCCCAATAAATACCGACATAATTGCCGGCGGTGCTTCGTTTGCTCCTAATCTGTGATCGTTACTTGCAGTGGCAATAGACGCTCTTAATAGAGTTTCGTTATCGTTTACTGCTTTAATTGTATTAATAAAGAAAGTCAAAAACTGTAAGTTGCTCATTGGCGTTTTACTTGGACTTAACAAGTTTACTCCAGTGTCTGTTGCCAGTGACCAGTTATTGTGTTTTCCAGAACCGTTTACACCTTTAAATGGTTTTTCGTGAAATAATACTTTAAAATCGTGGCGTTCTGCTACTCTCTGCATTACATCCATTAATAAAGAGTTGTGATCAACAGCCAGGTTTGTCTCCTCAAAAATCGGAGCCAACTCAAACTGATTCGGCGCAACCTCATTATGGCGTGTTTTTACCGGAATTCCTAACAACATACATTCCTGCTCTAAATCTCTCATATAAGTAAGCGCACGAGTTGGAATCGATCCGAAATAGTGATCGTCTAATTGTTGTCCTTTTGCAGAAGTATGTCCTAATAAAGTTCTTCCTGTCATCATCAAGTCAGGACGAGAATTTGCCAACGCTTTGTCAATCAAGAAATATTCCTGCTCCCATCCTAATGTTGCTGTAACCTTTTTTACATTTTTGTCAAAGTATTTACAAACTTCTGTAGCCGCTTCGTCAATAGCAGATAATGCTCTTAATAAAGGTATTTTGTTGTCTAAAGCTTCACCTGTATAAGCAATAAAAACAGTTGGAATACATAAAGTTGTTCCATATATAAAGGCTGGCGATGTTGGATCCCATGCTGTATAACCTCTGGCTTCAAAAGTATTTCTGATTCCACCATTCGGGAAACTTGATGCATCTGGTTCTTGCTGCACCAATTGAGCGCCACCAAATTTTTCTACAGGATCACTTCCGTCATAAGAAGTTTCAAAAAAAGCATCGTGTTTTTCTGCAGTTGTTCCTGTTAAAGGCTGAAACCAGTGTGTATAATGCGTAACTCCTTTTGCCAGAGCCCATTCTTTCATACCCATGGCAATATAATCTGCCAATTTTCTGTCTATTTTAGTTCCATGCTGAATCGCATCTCTTACTCCTTTAAAAGCATCAGAAGTTAAATACTGCTTCATTGCTTTCTCGTTAAACACATTTGATCCGAAAAGATTTGATTTTCGACCAATTTCTTCAAAATGCACCGGCTTTCTGTTAGAAGCTTCTTGCAAAGCTTGGAAACGTAATGTTGACATGATTATAATTTTAAAAATTCGTATTATTTTTCATATAAAAAATGATCTGCAAATATAAACAAATAAAGTGCCCATTTTTAACTAGTAAAGGAGAATTTTCTAAAAGGATTTCTCAACAGAAACTCCTTTTTTTAAAGAATAATGAAGAGGTTGTAAAGAAATATAACAAAATACCTCAATACTATCCATTAAATAAACATTTTTTCACAATTCCTTAACCTAAAAATTCAAAAACCACCCTTTATTTTTACGAATTTATATTTTTATTGCATATAAAATTACTTTTTTTAAAATATACCCCCAACAAAATTGCGCTTCTCTAAAAAATTATACTTCACAAAACAAAATAGCCCCCTAATTTTTAGGACTAAAAAAATAAATCTATATTTGACCCAGCGAAAAAACAAAAAAAATAAATTTATATTATTATGGCTAAAATTAAGTTAGAGTACATTTGGTTAGACGGATATGAACCAACTCAAAATCTTAGAAGTAAAACTAAAGTTGAAGAGCACGAAAATTTCAAAGGAACATTAGAAGAACTTGGAAATTGGTCATTTGACGGTTCGTCAACAAAACAAGCTGAAGGTGGATCTTCTGACTGTTTATTAGTTCCTGTTGCAATCTATCCAGATCCAACACGTATTAACGGATGGTTAGTAATGTCTGAAGTTATGTATGCTGATGGAACGCCGCACCCATCTAACGGTAGAGCCACAATTGATGATGATAATGATGATTTCTGGTTTGGATTCGAGCAAGAGTATTTCATCATGGATACTAAAACACAACTTCCACTTGGTTTCCCAGTTGGAGGATACCCTGCTCCACAAGGGATGTACTACTGTTCAGTAGGTGGAAAAAACACTCACGGTAGAAAATTAGTTGAAGAGCACGCTGATTTATGTATCGCTGCTGGAATTAACTTTGAAGGAATCAACCAAGAGGTTGCTTGCGGACAATGGGAATTCCAATTATTCGCTAAAGGAGCTAAAAAAGCTGGAGATGAAATCTGGGTTGCTCGTTACTTATTAGACCGTTTGACTGAGAAATATGGTTACTATATTGAATATCACCCAAAACCTCTAGGAGATACAGACTGGAATGGTTCTGGAATGCACGCTAACTTCTCTAACGAAGTATTAAGAACATGTGGAGACCAAGCAACTTACGAAAGAATTTGCGAAGCTTTCCGTCCTGTTACTGCTGAGCACATCGCGGTTTACGGAGCTTACAACGACCAACGTTTAACTGGTAAACACGAAACTGCTTCTATCCACGATTTCTCTTATGGAGTTTCAGACAGAGGATGTTCTATCAGAATTCCTTTGATGACTGTTCAAAAAGGATGGAAAGGATGGTTGGAAGATAGAAGACCAGCTTCAAACGGAGACCCTTACAAAATTGCGGCTAGAATTATCAAAACTGTTAAATCAGCGCTATAATTCAAAGCTTACAATATATCTTCAAAAAGTGCCAGCATTAAATTGTTGGCACTTTTTTTTTGCCTTGTTAAACCAAACCCGACAGGTTTTAATTAAAAAAAGGCCATCCTTCAACTTTGTCAAAGTTTAAAACTTTGACAAAGTTCATGACATTATAAAATCTATTTCTTTCTAAACTAAAGATTCGACATTTGTCGAAAAAACCTCATAACTCTATAACAATTAACATTTTACAAATAACAAACATTACTTAACTTTAAAGCTAAATTTAATTTTTAAGTTAAAGTTCAAAACTTATCTTTGTATATCATTAAAAAAAACAATTATGATAGTCTGGTCACTCTTTTTACTTGCTGTAATTTTTATTCTTGCTTTAGACCTTGGTGTCTTCAACAAAACACCACATATTATAAGTACTAAAGAAGCCAGCAAATGGACTTTGGTTTGGGTTACCTTATCTTTTCTTTTTTCAGGAGTAATTTACTGGCTATACACAACTGATTATATAGAAAATCCAGACAAACTGGAGCCAATGGCGGCTTCAATGAAATTTATAACAGGTTATTTAATTGAACTTTCTTTAAGTGTCGACAATATTTTTGTAATCGCTATTATTTTTGCTTCATTTAAAATTCCGCAGAAATACCAGCATCGTGTATTATTCTGGGGAATATTAGGAGCCATAGTTTTTCGCGGTCTAATGATTTTCTTTGGCGTAATGCTGATCAATAAATTTACTTGGACAACTTATTTGTTTGGCGCTTTCTTAATATTCACTGCCATAAAAATGCTTTTTTCTGGAGAAGAAGAAGATTTTCACCCCAAAGATTCTTTTGTATACAAAACATTAGGAAAAGTGATGCCGATTACATCTGAAATGGATGGAGAGAAATTTTTCATTTCGACCAAAACTGCAAAAAAAGCAGCAACTCCATTATTTGTAGCTTTAATTGTAATCGAAGTGATGGACGTTTTATTTGCCGTAGACAGCGTTCCTGCAATTCTTGCTATTACTAAAGATCCATTTTTAGTATTCAGCTCTAATATTTTTGCTATTCTTGGATTGCGTTCTATGTATTTCTTTTTGGCCAATATGCTGGCAAAATTCAGTTATTTAGAATACAGCTTGGTAGCCATTTTAGCTTTCGTTGGATTAAAAATGTTATTACATGATTTCTTCCACGTTCCAGAATGGGCTTCTTTAGGATTTATTGCACTTTCTCTTTTAGTTGGAATTTTGGTTTCTCTAAAATTTGGAGAAGAAAAAGTTTTAAATGATTCAAGCGAAGAGTAATTATTCATGATTTATATATTCATAAAAAAGGAAATCTTACGATTTCTTTTTTTTATATAATTTATCTCACAATTAACATTTAAAAAAGCAGAAATTACATATAAATACTTATTTTAGGCTTTTAATCTAAACTAATTTATTTATGAAAAAGAATTACTTAATTCTCATCTTCGCCTTATTATTTAACACATTTTTATTTTCACAAACTGTCACATTAACACCAACTGCTGTAAATGGAAGCAATGTAAATTCCGGGCCTATTAATTTAGCTTCCACTCCAAACTCAACTATCTCATTAGGAGTTAAAGTTCAATTTCCAAGTAATGCGACTGTTAATGATTATGGTACACTTAAAATATATTATACAAACTTAAGCATAACAAATGCAAATGTAGCTGCTGGTGGTGATACCGGCAACCTTCTTTTCAACGGCGGACAGGTTGCAAACAAAAGCTTTATAATAAACTTGTATTGGAATGATTTTCTAACTACTGGTGGATTTATTTTTGCAGAATACAAAACCTCAACAGGCAGCATATATAGAAGTTCAAATTTAGCAGTAATCAAAAATGCCACTATGACCGGAGGAACAACCTTAAACCCTCCTGCTGACGCTCCTAACCCAGCAAATATTTCAAACACATTATGCTGTAATCAAACCATAAGGTTAGGAGACAAGCCAGAACCATACAAAGGATCAGTATTTTTAAACCCTTACAAAAACGAACCTTATGGCATCAATGCTAAATGGGAATACAAGGGAGATATTATAGAATTAGATAATATAAACCAAACCTTATCTGTAGATTACATAACAGAACCTGGAAACTTCACAGTGCAAAGAAGCTTAGGTTACGTTTACGGAAATACGTTTCCCAACAAAAGTAATGCTATTACTATTACAGTAGTTCCTTCTCCAATAGTCACAAACGAAATTTCCATTAATGCACCTGTAGATTCAAAAGGTTATTTCGAAATTATGGCAACCAATCCAAAACAAATATTTGGAACAAGACAGGGCGGACAAGTTAATTTAAACATCTTACAAAATCCTAATCACACTCCTCAAAGAGGAGATCTTACCACAAGTATTGAGAGCTTTGAATGGCAATACAAAAAAATAAATACTGCAAAAAATGAATGGATAACTATAAATAGTAATCACGCATATAATTTAGAATCCTTTATTCCTACAGATATAGACGAAGCAGAGGACAATTATTATTTACTAAGAAGAATTGCTACCTATCAAAACATAAAAAGAGCAAGCAATACTTTAAAAATAGTATATCGAACTATTCGTAAAAATAACACGATTTGTTGTGATCAAACTCTTATAATATCACCCTCAAATACTATTGATCCACCAAGTTTGATTATTGGCTCAGATGCAACACCTGAAACAAACGGATACCTAAAATATCAATGGCAAAGCCAATCTATCGATAGCAACTCTGGCAACATCGGTAATTGGATCAATATAACCGGAGCAACATCCAAAGATTACCTACCAGCACCACTTCTACTTGTTTCAAATAGTAGACGTGGAGAAATTTCTTGGTCAACACCTATAACTTATAACTATAGACGCTTAACAATTCGAGAAAACTCATATGAACCGACATCATATAGTAATGAGGTAAATTTAAATTCATTAAATCAATATCCAGAAATAAGCTTGTACCCAAATCCAGCAAGCTCAATTATAAATATTGAAAATAAAAAATTTGCCTACAGATCAGACTCTACTTTTGTAAGCATTATTAACAGCATGGGAGAAACTGTCAATTCAAATAATGTCTCATTTATAACTCCATATTTAATAAGTATAGACATTTCAAATTTACCAATGGGAGTATATTTTATAAATATTCAATCAACTCCAACAAGTAGTACTAAATTAACTTTTATAAAACAATAAAAGCACATTCATTTAAAATAAAAAAGGAAATCTTAAAGATTTCCTTTTTTATTGTGTCATTACAAATATTAAAGCTTAATTTTCTGTACTTGACTTTCAGTTAACTTAGCAGCTTTCATTACTTCCAAATAATTAGTTTTATCAACTGAAGCTGCAAAACTAGCAGGAACTACAACAATTCTAAAAATTTGATTTAATCTATAGTCTGAAGGAATAGTTGCCTGATCATTTCCATCCAAATAAATATTTACATAGTTATAAGTAAAAACATATTTTAAAGAAAAATCTCTACTTCCATTATCAAAATAATAAGTTTCTGGTAATGCTTGCCATACTGGCCTACCACCAGTATCTGTACCATCAAAACGATAAACTAGCACTACATCCGAATCATATATAGGACTAGGGAAATTAAATGTAACAGCATAACCATTAGCATTTGTAAAATTATAATAGTTTGGCGCAACATTTTCATAAACCTCTGCAATAGTATCATAATCTACATCATCATCATTATTCGAGCAACTCGAAAACGCCATCATTCCAACAACAGCGAATAGTGTAAGTATCTTTTTCATAATTTTTATTTTTTTAAGGATTATACTATAAAGGTATTCCAAAAATTAAACCAAAAAAAGTAATTCAGCTTATTTTAAGACAAAAAAACCTTTATTTTTTCGGAGCTACCTGATTTTTAAGTAGTATTTTATTGAAAAATAAAACATGATACGGAAGTGAGTTTTCCCAATAATCCCAAGTATGTGCCCCTGGACGTTCTGTATAGTCATGGTCTACTTTATTATAAACTAATCGTCTGTGTAATTCGCGGTTGGGTTCAATTAAAAAATCATCTACACCACAATCTATAATCAAAGGAAGTTTATTAGATTTTAATTTATCTGCCATTCTTAACACAGAATTTTGCTCATACAATTCTGTATTACCACTTTTATCTCCAAAAACAGGCTGCATCAATTTCACAATTTGAGCAGACGAATCTCTGTTGAGCATTGTACTCATATCTACGGCTCCACTCATACTTCCGGCCGCACAAAACAAATCTGGATGTCTAGCCGACAAATATAAAGCACCATGTCCGCCCATAGAAAGTCCTGTAATCACTCTTCCGTTTTTATTGGCAATTGTTTTATAGGTTTTATCCACTTTCTGAATCACTTCCTGTGTAATAAAAGTCTCAAACTGACTTTCTTTGTTTACAGGACTGTCCAAATAAAAACTAAAAGTTTCTCCTTCCGGCATTACAATTATCATATTGTATTGATCAGCCAGATTATGAACCAATTTTTTGTTTGGCGTATTTTTTAACCAGTCGCTAAAATGTCCATAAGCGCCGTGTAATAAATACATTACCGGAAAAGCAGTTTTACTTTTAGCATAAGAATTTGGCAAAACTACTGCCGCTTTGTAAGTTTTACCCATTGCAGTACTCGCAACTTGTAAAGTGTCTACTTTTGCCGCATACGTCATCGTGGTAAGACAAAGCAAAAATGCAGACAATAGCATTTTAAATTTCTTCATTTTGATCTATTTTTTTCTGATTAGGGTTTGTAAATATACCTTTTTTCAGAATAATCCCACCTGACTTCGCTTCAAAAAAAGACAGCCACGAATTCATGAATTTTATGATTATTTTTTTGCTCTAAATGAATTTTGTAAATTTTAGCATATTAATACATATCAATTCGAATCGTCCAAAAAAAAACAGCCACGAATTCACGAATTAATAGTAATAAAATTCGGGAATCCGCGGCTAAAAAACTCATTTTAATCTGCTAATCTATAACATAAAATATTACCAAATTACAACTCTTAAACTGTCTGGCTGATACATTTTATCTCCTTTTTTCACATTAAAGGCTTTATAAAATTCAGGGATATTACTCAAAGGACCATTAACTCTAAATTGTTCGGGCGCATGCACATCAGTCATGATCTGGTTAATTTTTGATTCATCTCTTCTGTTAATCATCCACGAATATGCATAAGCCAAAAAGTAGCGCTGCTCTGGTGTCAAACCGCTGATTTTTTCTTTATTTTTAAATTGTTTGGTTTTCTGAAATGCCTCATACCCCATTACAACACCTCCTAAATCTGCAATATTTTCACCTTGCGTAGCATCTCCGTTCACATTTTTACCTAAAACAGTAAATGCATTATACTGCGAAACAATCAGCTTGGTCTTTGCTTTAAATTTTTTCAAATCTTCAGCCGTCCACCAATTATTCAAATTTCCTTTTTCATCATACTGACTTCCTTGATCGTCAAAACCATGCGTAATTTCATGTCCAAAAAAAGAACCTCCAATAATACCGTATAAAATAGCATCATCTGGCATACGTCCTTCATATCCAGGAACAATTATATTACAAGCTGGAATTACAATTTCGTTATTACTTGGATTATAATAAGCATTATAAGTGTGAGGCTGCATTCCCCACTCATTTCGATCAACTGGCTTCCCATATCTATTAATCATATATTTATAATCCCAAATATTGGCATTCATAACATTACCACAATATGATTTTCTGTCAACTGAAAGCTGGCTCATATCTTTCCATTTATCTGGATACCCAAGTTTCATTACAATTTTACTCAATTTATTCAATGCTTTCTGTTTGGTTGCATCGCTCATCCAATCTAATTTCTTGATATGCGTAGCAAAAACATCACGGATATTATTTCCAATCTCTTCTAATTTTTCCTTCACTCCCTTCGGCATATAATCCGTAACATAAACTTGTCCGATTAATTCGCCAAGCGAATCATCCGTTTCTGCCACAACCCTCTTCCATCTTGGTTTCTGGTTTTTTACACCATTCATTATAGTATAATAAAATTTGAAATTCTGTTTTTCAATATTATTAGGCAGATAAGCAGCGTAATTATTTAAAAGATTCCATTTCAAATAGGTTTTCCACTCCTCAACAGAATAACTTTTTAACGTTGCACTTAAAGCCTTAAAAAACTCAGGCTGCGCAACAATTACAGTGTCTGCTTTGGGGATACCTAAGACTGGAAGCATTTTTTTCCAGTCAATATTTGGTGTAGTTTTATTAAATTGATCTACTGTCAATTTATTGTAATTGGCAATGGGATCACGTAAAGCCTCTAATTTTCTAGAAGATTTTGCAAGCTCCGTTTCTAGCTTCATTACAGTAGCGGCATTTTTTACGGCAGCAGTTTTATCATCTCCCATAAACTGCATCATTGTTTCTAAATGCGATACATATTGTTTACGAATTTCAACGTTTCTCTTATCAGCATCCAAATAATAATCTCTCTGCCTCATTCCAAGACCGCCTTGCCCAAAATATAAAACAAATTTTGCACTATTTTTATCATCTTGAGAAACATAAAAAGAGAATGCTGGATTTGCTCCAATAGTGTGCAAATACCCAATTGCATTGACCAATGCAGGAACATCTTTAATATCGTTTATCTTTTTGAATTGAGAGTCTAAAGGAGTTAAACCCGCTTTTTCGATTGCAAGAGTATCCATTCCAGAAGCATAAAAATCACCAATTTTCTGTTTGTTGCTTCCTTTAGTGTTTTTTTCTTTAGCCGCATTTTCGCAGATACTTTTAATTTGCTCATTAATAGTATCCGTAACTATTCGCCCAATTCCGTTGCTGCTGTCAGTATTTAAAATAGGATTTTTTTTAAACCAGCCATTGTTTGCATAATTGAAAAAATCAACAGCTGGACTTATCGTTGTGTCGCGATTTGTAATAAGCGGATCAGGAAAATCCGTTTCTTTTTTACTACAGCTCAAAAAGGTCACTCCTATTATAAGGAATGCAATAGGTTTTCTGAATAAATTCATTTAGTTATAAAATTTGATTAGGTTAAAATCTATCATATTCACGCTTTTGTTAGTTTTCTCAAACTAAAAGAGAGTAAATATAAATTTTATAACATTATAATGAATGACTATTTTATAATAATCTTATGTTCGTGACGATATTGCGACGCACTTTTTCCTGTATATTGTTTAAACGATTTGCTGAAGTGGCTGAAATTATTAAATCCGCTTTCATAACAAACCTCATTAATGCTTATTGGCTGCTCTGCCAAAAGTTTAGAAGCATGTACCAAACGATATTCATTCACGAACTCTGTAAATGTTTTATTGGAGATTTTTTTAAAATAACGACAAAAAGAAGGCGTAGTCATGCTTACCAGACTCGAAACCTCGTCTATTGAAATAGATTCCTGAAAATGATCTTTCACAAAATTGAAAACCACATTCATACGATCGTTATCCTGAGTCTGCAGTTCTAATGAAAAACCATCAGCATTTAATACTGTAGACTCTGTGGAAGAATCTAATTCATCTAAAATTCCTAAAAGCGTAAGTAATCTTTGAAATGGAGATTCGTTCTCCATCATTTCGATTTTCTTTCCTATTCTTTTTTTTGTTTCACCGCCAAAAGCAATACCGCCTTTGGCCTGATTCAAAATATTCTGAACTTTTTTCATTTCAGGAGCAATAAAAAAATCGTTCCCTAAAAATTCAGGTTTAATATGAATTACGGTTTCATTTGTATTTCCCGTATTTTCATTTGTAAATCCACAATGGGGCAAATTGGCTCCTATTAAAAGTAAACTACCATTGGTATAATAAGAAACATGACTTCCTATTTGTCTTTTGCCCGCCCCGCCATTTACATAAACCAACTCAATCTCTGGATGATAATGCCATAAATGAGCTTTACTATTGGTCTTTTCGGCGTGTTTGGTATAGGTAAAAGAACTTCCGTATGAGTTAGTTATCACTTCAAGAGCTGGGGCAATTGTCTTCATGATAATTTCTTTAAAAAATAATAGCAAAATTAACAAAAACACCTAAAATAATCTAATTTTTAACCTACAACGGTTTCGTAAATGCGAATTTTACATTAAAATAACATTCTTAACATTGAAAAATTCACACCAAAACCGACTTTTTTTTCATGTCTCATTTTTTTTCTCCACATTTTTTTCAATAATCCTATTTAAAACCCGAATAAATACAAATATGTTAATTTTTGTAAGAAAAATAGAAATTTTAAGAAGCATTCAATTATTACAAAACTTTGAAGAAAAACAATCAAATTAACAAAAACATAAGATTTAAATCAAATTTTAACCTATAACGGTTTCGTAAATGAGAATATAGCACATAAATTGGAAAATATAGTTGTTAAAATAACACAACTGCTGCTCTAACTTTGCCTCAACAAAATGAACTAAGAATTTAAATACTACAGAATATGAAAAAGATTATGAAATTAAGTTTAGTATGTGCAGTACTTCTAACAGGAATGAGTACTTATGCAATTGATGGAAATGAAGCGTTAAATCTTCATGTATTAAAAGGAAATGGCAAGGTAATTGCTTTTGGAATTAATCAATTACAAAAAGCAGTTATCAGTATATATGATACTAATGGTAACGTTCTATATTCTGAAAATGCTTCTGGTAAAGAAGGAATTTTAAGAACTTTCAGTTTAGAAGAATTTCCAGAAGGAAAATATATTTTAGAAGTTGCTGATAATTACAAAAAAGTAAAATACGATATTACTGTAAATGCGAAAAGTTCTATTTTGTCTTCAAAAGGAACTACTTCTCTTTACTAAGAAAATATTAAGGTTAAGTGCAATTCTTCACGGCACTTAAAATTTTATACTCTAATACAGTATAAAAAGTGAGGTTAGATAGTTAGTAAGTTAAAAACTTTCAAAAGTTTTAAAAACGGCTCTTTGTGGTTACTGAGCCGTTTTTTTTTGCTCTTTACTTTTTTATTTTAACCGCAAAGTTTTTTTAACCGCAAAGACGCGAAGATTTATGCAATCCCGATAGCTATCGGGACGCAAAGTTTTTTTTAAAAGAATGCAAAGTTCGCAAAGCTTAGAATTGAGAAAGCTTTTCGAACTTTGCGTTTGTATCCACAATCTTAAGCAAAAAATCTTTGCGCCCTTTGCGGTTAAATACACAATACAGGTAAAAAACTTAGAACCTTAGTATCTCAGTCCCGATAGCTATCGGGACAACAACTTAAAAATTTCCTACAATTTGCAAATAAATCTTTAACCCAATGTAAACTAAAAATCAAGAAAAACATTGAAAAATAATAACCGAATCAGCAAAAACGATAAAAAATAACTCAAATTTTAACATATAACGGTTTCGTAAATGAAAATATAGCATATAAATAGGAAAATATAGTTGCGTTTTTTTACTTACAACAGAAGTAATTTAGCATCAGAGAATTAGAACTATTAATTTAAAAACTAAGTATTATGAAAAAGATTGCAAAAATGAGTTTAGTAGCTGCGTTGCTTTTTTCTGGAATAAGCACTTACGCAGTTGATGGAGCGGAAGATTTTAATCTTCACGTGATCAAATCTAATGGAAAATTAATCAGTTTTGGTCTTAATCAGACTCAGAAAGCTTACTTATCTATATATGATAAAGACGGATCTCTTATTTATTCTGAAACTGCTTCAGGTAAAGAAGGAATCTTAAGAACTTTCAGCTTAGAGGAATTCCCAGAAGGAATTTACTTTTTAGAAATTGAAGACAATACAAAAAAAGCAAAATATGAAATCGCTGTAACAGACACCGTTACTGTTTTATCTCAAAAAGCAGTTTCATCTGTTAACAAAGCAGATTTTAAAAATACTAGCGTAGCAGTACGCTAAAAAAGTTTTTATACTCTCATACAGTATAAAAAGTGAGGTTAGATAGTTAGTAAGTTAAAAACTTTCAAAAGTTTTAAAAACAGCTCTTTGTGGTTACTGAGCTGTTTTTTTTTGCTTTTTTTTTAACCGCAAAGTACGCTAAGCTTTACGTAATCCCGATAGCTATCGAGTCGCAAAGTTTTTTTTACAAAGCTTTGCGAACTTTTTCGTTTTTTTTAAACCTCTGCCCATAATAATTCTTAGCGTGCTTTGCGTATCCCGATAGCTATCGGGATTGCGTACTTTGCGGTTAAACTACACAGTCTTATATGTAAATAAATTCTTAACCCAAAGTAAATTCAAAATCAAGCAAAACATTAAAAAATAATAACTGAATTAACAAAAACGTTAAAAATAATTCAAGTTTTAACCTATAACGGTTTCGTAAATGAGAATATAGCATAGAAATTGGAAAATACAGTTGCGTTTTTTCATGTATATCATAAGTAATTTAGCATCAGAGAATTAGAACTAATAATTTAAAAACTAAGTACCATGAAAAAGATTGCAAAATTGAGTTTAGCGGCGGCATTGCTTTTCACAGGAATTAGCACTTACGCAATTGATGGAAATGGAGAATTTAATCTTCATGTATTAAAAGCTAATGGAAAACAGATCACTTTCGCACTTAACAGAACACAGAAAGCGAACTTAGCCATTTATGACAAAGAAGGAACTCTTATTTATTCTGAAAATGCTACTGGTAAAGAAGGAATTTTAAGAACTTTCAGCTTAGAAGAATTTCCAGAAGGAACTTACTTTTTAGAAGTTGAAGACAGCATCAAAAAAGCAAAATATGAAATTAAAATCGATGATAATGCTTCATTATCTAGAACTGCAATTTCATCTGTTTACAAAGCAGGTTTTGCTAAAAATTCAAGCGTGGCTGCACGTTAAAATTTTATACTTCACATAAAAGGTATAAAATAAGGTTAAGATTAAAAATATTTTATTGTTTGAAGAAAAGAAAACAGCTCATTGTTGGTTATGGAGCTGTTTTTTTTTGTTTTATATAAAATGTATTTTTTACACAAAATAATATCCTGAAAATATATTCTTACTAATTCAAACGATTGCGTTTTAAAGCGAAAAAAAGTTTAAAAAAAATACTAAAAAACATCAAAAATCAAAAAACCGCGAGCCCAGTATTTACGTACATAGTTCAAACAAAACTCAAAAAAGTTTAAAATTCAGCAACTTAAGTGTTTGAAAACGGCTTTTTATTGCTAAAAATTGAATTTGTATTTGTAGTTTTGCTCGTTCCACATTTAGTAATTAACATTTAAAAAAAAACATGACAAAATTTACCAAAGCCGGTTTAGTTGCTGCCTTTTTTTTAGCAACTGTTTTTACCTATGCCCTTGATGGAAAAGGTGACTTTATTTTAAACATTAAAACAGGAAACGGAAAAGTAATGAGTTTTACTTTAGACACTGTTGAAAATTCATCTTTCTCTATCTTTGATGAGAATCACAATTTACTTTATGCTGGAGAGTCTGCAGCAAACAAATTGGAAGTTTCTAAAACTATTAGTTTGGAAAGTTTTCCTGCTGGAACTTATGTTCTAGAAGTAAAAGCAAACGACAAAGTTTCGAAACACGAAATTAAAGTTGCTGCAAAAAAAGTAAAGGCAGTGAAGTTAGAAGAAACTGTTAATCACAGTCCATCTTTCCGTCGCTAAGCCTTTTTTGTCCCCAAAGAAAAAAGTTTTTAAAAAGCAGTTCTATTACCAGGAGAACTGCTTTTTTTGTTTTGTTTTCTACTCTTTACCATAAATAAGCGCATAGTTTTGTCATCTTGACGAAGGAAAGATCACACTCGAAACTCTACAAAGATTTCGTGTTTTGTCTCACGCAGATTTAGCAGATTTTTTTATATACGATTTATAGCAAAAAACCTCTCATTTCTGAGAGGTTTTCTATATTCTTAAAAGACTGACTATTTCTCTTTCAGCAGTTTCTCTAAATATTCGATTTTTTCTTTTTCCGACTGAAGCAAACGCTCGTAAAGCTTTTTATTTTCTTCTACCGTTTCCATTAATTTATCTAATGGATTGAAAGTGCATTTATTATTATGAATACTTCCAAAACTACTATCAGATACTGATTCATTAAAAGTATTAAAATAATTTATCATACCGTCTTCTGAAAAATTCTTGATGGCTTCAACCGTTACACCAAGCGCTTTTGCAACCTCAACCAATTTTTCGTCATCAATGGTTTCGCTGTTTTCCATAGCCGAAATCGCCTGCTGGTTTGTTCCTAAAGCCTGCGCCAAAGCTTCCTGCTTCATATCACGAAGTTCACGAATACGGCTTATTTTTCGTCCTATATGATTTGGTTTTGTTAGTGTGCTCATAATTCAAAGATAATAATAAAGTGTCAAAATTCGTAAAATGTAAAAAACAGATTTTTTGCCGTATGATACAGATAAAAATGATTTGGTACAGTAAAATTCTATTTCTTTCTTCGCCAAATCAAACAAAAGTACAATTTTTCTTATAATAATTTTATAAAAGCCCAATTGTGAAGTAAAAAACAAGATACTAACTAAAACCACATTATCATGAAAGCCAACGAAACCGAAACTTTACAAAAACTACAACAATTAACCGCTATGTATTTTACAACGCTAAAACCCACAAATGAATCCAATTCTTATACAGTTCAATTTAAAGTCGTTAATTATTTAGAACTCGGCTGCCTTATTACCGATTTATTAAAATTATGTATTCTCGCGCTCGACAATGATATGCATAATTTTTCTAAGAAAGATAATAGTGCTGCTATTAATGTTTCTCTGGTTTTAGAAACAATTTTGCATTTGTTTCCTATGGATGAAATGGAGTTTTTGGGGTTTGTTGGGGAGGTTGTTGAATGATTTTATCCTTTACTATTCGAAAACGGTATACACATAGCCCGTGGTTTCAACCACGGGAACGTCATATTGTCTTACCTGTATTGTGTACCCGTGGTTGAAACCACGGGCTATATTTGATAATAGGATTTTTGTTGTTATTGAATAATGAAAATAATTCTTAAATATGTTTGTATTTTTACGCCTGTTTAACGACTAAGAAATAGAATATAAAATGCCTAGAAGAATAGAATTAGAGGTTGATTATGACAATTCAGATGCACCAGGATTTTACACAGATTTTGATAGTTATGGGGCAATCTTGTATTATGCTTATTCGGTCAATAAAGATTTAGCATTAGAACTCTATAAAGCTATGGTCAGTGAATATTATTATAAATTAGAAACTGACATGCCATTAGAAGGATTAACTGACGAAGATTTAAATGTTTATTTACCATTGAACGATTTGCCTCAGGTAATAACATTTATAAATAATCAAGTTTTGCCTTCTTTAGAAACATTACCATTAGACTTAGATTTAACCACTACATGGAATATAGGAAATAGCCTTGAAGCATTTTTAATAAATCAGGGTAGTTTTTTTGAATATTTTAATATTGATGATATAGAGCAGGACGATTATACTGTCCAATATTTTATTGGTTCTTTTAAACAATTGAATGCTTTTTTTCAAGATGTTGTTAACCAAAATCTAATTTATATGGTGTCAATTGTTTGATAATTAACCAATCTATAATCACAACGGATGTCTTACATAATTAATTTATTCTGATGGCACAAGCGTCTTGATCCCGCATTGATTAAAAGCCTACATAAAAAAGCCTGAAAGGCTAACAGCTCCAAAATAGGGCAACGCCCTATTAGAGAACGCCCTGAACACCCGAACACCCTTCTACACAAAACCCAATACAAACCGAAGCCCTGAAAGGGCGATAGCCATTATCTTTATCTAATAGCTTACGCCCTTTCAGGGCTTTCTTAATTGGAATCTATTGCAAACATTGGGCGTTGCCCAATGCTGGATGATTATAGGCCTTCGGCCTTATTTAAATATTCATTCAAACAAAAAGCCTCTCATTTCTAAGAGGCTCTACATATTGAGCAAACGTCCGATAATTTCGGACATTCAAAAATGCATTTTTTACATATTCCTTCTATGCTGTTTATGCTTGATTTTACTAATACAAATTAATATTCTAGTCAACCATTAGAAAACTAACTATAAAAAAGAGTTAAATATTTGTAATTTATATCAAATCCCTATAGTTATAATCATAAGATTTCACCTTGAAAACTTTCAAATATTTTCTTTGTTAAATTATCAATTATAATTTCTAATTAATCAAATTGTTTGGGTAAAGATAATTGTAAAATATTCACAAACATATGAAATCGTTAATAGAGAAAAAAATAGAAAATCTTCAGTAACCTTATATTATTTATCGGTTAGTGCTAAATAATTTTGATTGAATTCTTCGATTGTTTTATAGCCTAAAAATGAATGTCTTCTTTTTTTATTATACCAATTCTCAATGTATTGGTATACTTCTCCTTTCATCTGTTTTCTAGTTAATAACTTAGTACCCGCAAGTAATTCACCCTTAAAAGAAGTAAAAAAACTCTCGCAGACTGAATTGTCAGTATGATTTCCTTTTCGACTCATGCTTCTCCTAACACAATTATAAGAGTCTAGAACGTCAGTAAAAATTCTATTAGCATATTGAACACCCCGATCCGAGTGGAAGATTAGTTCCTTATTTATTTTTCTGTTTTTAACCGCCATTTGCCACGCAGGAAGAGTAGTTTCTTGAGTACTCATTTTAGAACTTAAATTCCATCCTATGATTTTCCTATCAAATAAATCCATAATAATTGTTAAGGCTATGAGTCCACTTGCCGTTTTTATTCTTCTTATGCCCGAGACCCAAACTTTAGACGAATCTTCAACTTTAAATTTTTGATTTAAGATATTAGGAAAAGCATAAGGATTATAACATATACTTGTTTTAGGTCTGCGATCTTTTCTAATTTTACTAACCAGTCCTAGTTGTTTCATATACATATAAATTCGTCCCTCTTTCACTTTAAATCCACGACTTTGGAGTTCCGCCGTAATTCTTGGAACACCATATAACTCCTTATATTCATAAAAAATAGAAGTTATTTCTTCCTTTAATAATTGATTTCTACGTTGCCTTGGAGAAAGAACCTGATTTTTCCATTTCGTATATGCCAGATAAGAGATTCCAAAAACTTTACACATTTTCCCAATCGTATACTTTTCTGCATTATTTTCCATAAATTGATAAAGCATTAATCTTCCTTGCGAAATATATTTACTTCCGTTTTTAAAAATTTCAAGCTTAAGTTCTGACTCTTTAAGCTCATTTTTTAGCTTTCTCTTTAGTTTACAAAATTTTATTTGCTCCGGATTTAATTTTGTTGAACCACGACCGCAAAAACTTGATGAACCAAATTCAAGAAAATCCTTTCTCCATTTCCCCATGTAGGAAGGATAAATACCAAGTTCTCTTGCTCCTTTTGTGAGACCTATTTCAAATCCTAATTTGACTGCTTGTTCTTTAAAATTCTTATCAAAAACTCTTATCTTCTCCATTTCTTAAAATTCAAATTAAGTTCTTATGTGAATTTAAGAAATATAATTATTAAAAGTAAACATTACACTAAATACCAAATCATTAGCTTTTAAATACTATTTAAATTACACCTAAAAAAATCTTATCAGATTTAAAATAAATGATAGAACATGTACATCATTATCTTTATTTTTTTTCTTTTTTTTGTTTGATTCAAAAATTATACAAATAATTATTAATTTGTCATATCAGATTAAGGCAAAAAAAACACCCAATGGTAATGGGTGTTTGAATCTAATAATCTAAAGTTATTCGATATATCCAAAATCATTAATGTAAGTTTGATAAGCATCTTCTATTCTGGTTTGCTTTCCAAAATCTGATATATCTAGTAAATCATATTGCAATGACTTATTTCCAACTTTTTCCTTATTCTTTGTAATTACATTTTCACGTTGTTCTTTTAATTTTTTCAGTAATTTTTTATACGATACCACCTCCAATTGTGTAAATTTAGTAGTGTCATAGTGAGTCGCTATTACGTGCCCGTATTGATTAACTCTTTGATATGTATGTTTTTTCTGTATGGATTCTATTTGATTAACAGTAGATACTGCATTGTTTAACATTATACGATAATTTGCAACCGCTAATTTTTCTTTTTGTAGAGCTTGGGGGTCAGTATATTTTTTAACAACCGATCCACCGCTAGTATAATGATAATCCCTAAAATCAAATGCATAATCATTTATCACATATATTTTTTTATCTTTCAAGGATTTCAACATTTTTTGTCCATAATATTCTTTAGAAGCTACCATTACAAAAATCTCTGTTGGTAAAATTTGATTCAATTTCACTACCCCTATTTTTTTGGATGCAGTAGAGTCTGTAAAAACTTCCATAGAAATGATTGCTGTTTTTGCAACAGCAACTTTAGTTTTATACTCTTCGTCCGAATCATTTTCATCTCGACTAGCTCCAAATGAATTTCTATTATCTTTATCATAGACATTAGCAATAAAATATTTAATTATTGTTTGATCAAATGTAAATGGGTTTTCTGCACAGTTTACACAATAACTATAGTTCCATTCGTTTTGTTTTTTTTCTAATAATTCCTGTGAAGTTTGTGATTGGATTTGCTGTAAAAAAGCAAAAGTCATTGAAAATAATAGTAATGTGTTTTTCATATTGATATTGTTTTAAAAAGTTTAAATATTAATCCATTTTTTTTGCACATTTATTTCACACAAATGAATAATATTTTAAAACAAATATAGTAAAAACAATAATTAATACACATATGTGTGCAATATTAGTGAAAATAATTTCACAACAAAGTATCCATCTTTGAATTATGCAACATAGAGGAGAAATAATTAAGAAAGCAGTTTATAATAGCGGAATTCCAATTAGTGAAGTAGCCAAAAGATTATCTAAAAGTAGACGATGGATGTATCTTTTATTTGAAAACAGTAATGTTTCTTTAGATTTAGTACTAGAAATAGGAAAGATTATTCATTATGATTTCAAAGAAGAAATAAAAGAATTTTCTCCATTTAATAAAGCCATAGCTGAAGCAACAACAGATTATCAAATTGATGAGTCGCAAGCTGAATATTGGAAAAATAAATATTTAAAACTCTTAGAAGAATATAATCTACTCCTAAAAAATAGATCTCATTAATATTATCACTATAGAAGGGTATAACATTACTTGTTACATTCTAAAAAAAAACATGAGATTTATAGTGAAATTATATTTTATAACCGATTATTCAATTAGGCTTTAAAATATAATTATTTTCTTTTGTTGAAAATTTTTCTACAACATATTTTTCAAATGAATCTGGAAATTTACCATATCCTGTAGTTAAAATTACTTGGAAACTGTTTATCCTACCATCTTTCTGTTTACCTAAGTGAATAGCATATTCTAATAGCTCTAAATTTTGATTTAGATGATCTGTATCTATTCCAGAATCTTCTGGAGTATCAATTAATAAGAATCTAGGATGTTTTACAGAAGATAACTTAAGCGCAAGGCTTAAAATTGTAAAGTAGTACATTAATCGTTTAGGAACATCACCACTTTTAGCTTTGTATTCGCGGTTATCTATAAATGGCATATAATCTTCATCAATATGAGCACTAGTGCTTTCATATGAAGACTTAGATAATAAATCATTATAAACAGTATTGAATTCTTCAATTGTACTCAAATTATTCTTGTCATATTCTGCTTTTGCCTTCTTCAATTCTTCTTGAACGATTGCAAATTTTTTGTTTTTTTCGTCAAAATCTTTTTTGAGTTCTGCCAACTGAGAGCTTGTTTTTAAGCTGAAGTCTATTTGTAATAAGGTTTCTCTCAACTTGAGAATTTTATCATTATACCCATCTACAATTGTCGTATTTCCAGCAAATTCCGCTGTTTCAATTATTATTTTTAACTTATTAGTATAATCTTTTATAAGCAATAAATTATTGAGAATATTTTGATTTTTTTCATCTATATCTTTTTGATAAGCTTCTTTTGCCAGAGTAATAGCATTAATACTTTTCTCTTTATGAGACAAAATCTCTTTATATTCACTGGAGTGGTAAACAAATTTTTCATAATCATCATCATTGAATTTTGATCCACATATGCAAATACCTTCTTCGACATCTTTTTTATTCATACAAAATGGACATACTTCCATTGAAAACAAATCTAATTTGTCATGTGTGAAAATAATTTTTTGAATCTGATAAATCTCTTGTTCTAAATTATAATGTAACTGATTTACTTTTGTTTGTTCATTTTGGAGCGTGCTAAGAAATACTCTATCTTCTGAGTTTCTTAATTCGAGAGATAATAATTTTGCTTGTATATCGGATAATTCTCCTATTTTGTCATTAACATTTGTTTCTTTCCTTAAATATGAATCACGTTCAAGTTCTAAATTTTTTAAATTAATGGAAATTTCATTTTTAATTTCATTGAGCTTATCACTTGATTCATATATTTCATGATTTGCCTTATAATTTTCGTATAAAGCTTTCGCAGTATCCCTTTTTTTTAATGCCGCTTTTGCGATATCAAGTTTTTTAAAGTATTCCGCAGATGAAATTCCTAAAAGAATTTCGAAAATTGATTTTCTAATAATAATTGAATCTGCTATGTAATTTTCAGCAACTGGAGATTTATAAATCTTTCTTGGTTCTGTATTTTGATCGTAGTTAAGTAGCCTAAAAAGATCATTAAAATTAAAATACCAATGAGAGGCACCAAGATACATTTCAAATACTGGAATATGAAGTTTTCCTAATAGCCAATCAGAAAAAATAGCTATCCCTGGTTTTCTATTAATGGGAAATTTCTCTATTATGTCTCCATTATCTATAAAAATGTCTTGGTGATTAATGAATCTCTTAATGGAATAAGGAGTTTGATCAATTAGAACATCAATTTGCACAAAATTATTTACATCCTCTATAATTAATGAATAACGTGATCCATCAGTATCATCTTCAAAAGGTTTTACTTTTCCGCCAAGTGCATATTCAATAAAATAACTAAAAGTACTTTTTCCAGAATCATTGTCTCCAAGGATTACATTAATTCCTTCTTGTAATTCAGGAGATTCATAAGAGTATTTTTCACCTGAATATTTGACCTTTTTAATAATTAAACTTCCCACGTTAATACATTATTTTTGTTGAAAATCTTCTCTACTAATTTCTTAATTGTAATGCTTCTTATACCTGCTGTCATGACACTCTTCAAATCATTTACATTCTGCATTTCTTTTTGAAAGATTACCTCGTCAAAAAAATCTGTCGGTACTTCCTCTTTATTAAGCCAAAGATCAATGGTTTTTGAAGATTCATTTAAGGAAACCTTGATATAGTTTTTATTTTTTAAAATTATAACTAGATGATGCATTAGTTTTTTCTTTATTTGTGCCTTAACATAAATATTTGTTAGGTCTTTTTGTGAGAAGTCATCAGGTATTCCGCCTTCATTTATAAAATCAACGAGATAGGCTATCTTTCTAAAATCTCTAAATCTATTAGACTCAGATGTACAATTCAATTTATACAATAATATTATTGTGCTATATGCCAGAAAATTGTAATCTTCTTTCTGAATAAACATTAATCGTTTCTTTGCTGAGTTTCTAGTTTTCATATATTCCTTGTTTGTCAAAAGAAAGGTAACATTCATTAATAAGATCCAACACAATCTGACGTATCAAATTATCATCTAGGTTAGGATATCTATACCTTTTCGATTTAACTCTGATAATCTCAATTCCTTTATTCGTAAAACTACCTATCAGATCCTCAATTTGATTATTTGATAAAACAGCACCTGAATTTTCTTCAACAAAATTCTCCAACACCTCTTGACATTCCTCGAAAATTCTATATTTTATTGCGCTCATATCGCGTTCAAAAATATTTGCCAATTCTGATTTCCCTAATGCAAGTTGACGACAAAGCCTATCTATCCTAGTTTGAGAAAAACTACTATTAACAGCTTTAATTTTTTCAATCAAATCTCTTACATCTGTAACTATAATTTCGCCAAATTGATCACTTCCCCAATTATCTATCGAATTATCTATTTTTATATCCATAAGATCAAGACCAATCTCATGTGCAATATCAGTTATTGCACAGCATTTAATATCATTATTAAATGCTTCATCCCCCTTTACCTTTTTTAGAAGTCCTACAAGATAAATTCGTCCATCATTTAAAATGAATGCTCCACTCCCAGATAACCCTTTTGCATCATCTGCACCTCCTTTAAAATTATCCTGATCTGCTAAAGTAATACGAAATTCTTTACCAGATATTTCGTTGAGAACTCTACTTTTAAATGACCTATATTCTTCCCTATTCACAAATTGAAATCCCAAAAAATGCACAGGATTATTAATGTTAAAACTATTCGAAACCATTACATTTGCATACAATTCATCCTCATTTTGTAATTTCACTTTAATGATAACCCAATCATCATTGGGATTTGATGCTGTTATTCTATCAATTTCAATTCGATAAAAAGGGGCATTAAAAGCTGTTTGTTTTTCTATAATTATTTCTCCGATATTAACATTTTCGTATTCATTTTTATCACCATAAATACAATGGTGCGCCGTAATTACAAAAAAGCCTTCTTTGCCTTTCACTAAAGTACCCGTACCGTGATTAACTTCTTTATTATTGATTATAATTGTTATTCTTACACAGAGATTACTTAAAATTGCTTCATTCATTTTCTAAAATGTTTGTATTTTCAACCAATTCCCAATTTCCAACCTCCTTATCTGAATCGCATATGAATTTTCCTGCCTTTTTTTCAATAGCATCTATTTTATAATTCAAGTAAATCTTACGGTGCTTATTATACTTCGATTTTACTCTTTCAGGATGATGTATTATACGGGCGATTGTTTCTCTATCAGGATGGGTATGAGTTGAGTTACCTCCATTTGTTGAGATTATAAATTTATCACAGTCTATCATATCCAAAAGAGCATTTGTCGTATTGTTTTTGCTACCATGATGTGATATCTTAACATAATCTACCACTAATTTATTTTCTATTGAATATTTAGCTGATAAAATCTGTTCTATTAAATGAGGATGTGCATCTCCAAGAAACAAGATACTCATGTCAAAAGTTTTCAAAATAAAAGCTATTGACGAGCTATTAATAATATCAGCCATTATATCTTTATCAGGACTATCATCTAGTAATGCTAAATCTTGTAGAGTTCCACGATCAATTTGAGAAGGTTTAACCGTTGAAGAAATACTTATATCTTCCATTTTTTTTAAATATTCACTACTTAAATCTGGCCATTTTAAATACAATTTGTCAAGTATTTCTCTAGAAGGGGAAATGATCTCAATACTGATTCCTTCCGGCAACATTGGTTTACTTCCTATAATAATTTCTTCCTCCAACTTGTCTTTAATATCGCCTTTATCAATCAATAATTCCTCAAACGTTGTAACTTGTCCACTGCTGATATTATCACCTTTGCTTATAAATTTTATATTTCTGGAATTAAACCAATATTTACCTATTTGACTTGGTTTAAAAAATGCATGTTTAACAAATTTTATTAATCCAGCAATATGATCTGAATCAATATGAGTGAGAACAACAATGTCTATAAAAGAAATCTTTTTAAGTTCTTTCTTCAAAACATCTTCAAAAGTTTTTGCTGTACCCCCATCTATCAGAATGTTAAATTCATTTTGTTGTTTATCAAATGTTTTAACAATAAAACAGTCACCATGGTGTGCTGGTAAAATTAGAATCTTAGTTTTAATAATATTGGTTAAAGGATCTATTGTTTCACTTAATATCATTGGATTCAGAAGTAATAAAATTAAATTTTAATAAAAAAAAAGCGTAAAAAAAATATTTTCAAATGTAAAAGAATTTAATATCTTTTTATTACGGAAAACCGTATTAGATAAACAAATGATTCTTTTTTTGGTAACTTTTTTAATCTATTTGAGATAAAATTTTTTCAATAATATTGGGATCACTAATTTGTTTATCTGTTAAGGGATCTTCCGTTAGAGATTTCGTTTTTAAATACAAATGAAGACTTGCTTCTGATCCGAAAATAAAATTTTCCGAATTTGCCATCTGTTGAAAATTAGAAGTTATCCTAGAGAATTTACTTCTATAATCGTTGTATAACTTTCTAAAAATTTTATTTTCATTACCTTCTACAACTTCAGGGATTAGCATAAGCATATGTTTAGAGTCTAAAGGTAAGTATAATAAATTTTCGTGATTAAAAGGGATTAATCTTTCGCCAGATGGATTGCTTGCAATGACAGGATTATCACTAGTAACATATTCACAATTTTCACTATTCAATTTAGCGACAACAATTGCATCAAATTTAGTTCGTAAAGCAATTAGTTTATAAGCTGTTTCTAATTGCTCTAAAATCATTAAAGGTTGACGGGTATCATTAAATTCTTTTGAAAACTCTTCAAGACTCTTGCCTGCAATAGAAATTTTTTCATTTTCATACATAAAGTAATCTTTACCAGTTTCTTTACAAATTTCAAACATTTGAAAAAAAATTCTGCTCATCAGGTTTTTACTAAGGTTAACCCATTTTGTAGTTCTATAATACATTGTTACAACTGTTGAGATAATTAAATCTCGTTCCTCAGAAGTTATTGTATTTCTAGTTGGGTCAACTAATATCTGATAAATCCTATCATAATGTTGTTCTAATTCATCTGCATAAAATTTTTCAATTGCCATTTTTTGTTCAATTGTTTCGCCTGGCATAGTGTAAAGATTATTTTCAAAAGCAATCCGCTTGATATTTGTCTGAAATACTTTAGTCATATCATTTTCAGAACTTGGCAGTACATTTATTAAAAACTCTTTACCTCTTAAAATTCCAAAGTGTTTAAGATAAGTTCTAGGAACAAAATGTTGTCGTTTAACTAATTCTGACATACTAATTGATGGATTATAACAATTACACAATACTCGGTTTTTTCGTTTTTTATTCTTACAATCTTTTTGATTACAATCTGCTAATTATAAAATACCAAAATAATAAATTGGTTTTACTTTTAAATCTTACTTATTATTTCATTTACTAAATCTATCAAATTCCTAACATCTTTCACCAATCTTTTTTTATAAAAATAGTATGACAAACAATATAAAATGTAAATTGGTATTTTCTATTTTGATAAAACTTTAAAAATTATGTCAGAGTCCGCTATATCAGAGAAGCTTCTAAATATCCTAAAATATGATTTTGCAAATCCTTTTTCAGAAGATTTTAACCCAGAAAAAATAATATCTGAAAACGGAGAGGAATTTTCAAAAAATGAAACAAGCATTATAAATTTTATTATAGATTGCAATAAGATTTCAAATGAAATTCAAAATTACATTTTTGATAGTTTTTTAGAAATGAATTTTACAAAGAATGAATTACTAGATTTTCTTTTTAAAAGCATTAACAAAAATCATCTCGAGATCATACCTTTAATTACCCAACAATTGATGGGAGGAAAAATAGCTTTTCACCAAGGTGATATTGAATTTTCAAAATTTATTTCAGAAGATGGTTCAGAAGTTTCAATGCAACATATGATTGAAGTAGGCGGTGATATTTTGGGGTATTTAATATCACTATTCAACAAATGGAATCCTACTAACACAGATTACTATCCGCGTATTAGTTTTACTGACTTAGAATTGGGAAAATTTTTCTATTTGATATGGAATTATGCAAATATTTTTTTAAACATAGAATCCGCATACGCAATTTTAATCTATGAAAATGGCAATTTAGAGGAAAGTGAAAACTCAGAAGTATTAAAAATTATATCAGGAATAAAATGGATAAAACTACTAAACCATGCATCTGAAATCAGAACACATAGTAACTTTTATGAATTAAGATTACCACTATCATATATTTACAAAAAGTTGAATAAAAAAAAGATTGGCATCACAAACTGCGAAATTAGTTCAGACTATATAAATTTAGTGACGGGATCAATTGATGAAACAGATGTAAACTTGTCAATCTCTACACATTTATTAAGTAAATATTATCATTACCAAAATCAAAAATTAGAATATTATGACGGATTAACTCTTGAGCAATTAAATAGCGCTTTAATTCCAATTGTTGAATTAACCTATATTTTATTTAAAAATAAAACTTTAAGTTCAAAAGAAACATCCGTTAATCAATCTCCAGCAAAAATTAGAAAAGATCATCTAATCACTTACTTAAAAACATGTACAAATTTTGATGAAATATTGATAAGAAAGATTCTGAAAGCTTTAACTTCTAGTTCTGATCGACCATATCTTTGGAGAAGACCTTTATTTGATGTTAACAATGATATATATTTCTGTATTTCAACATTGTCCGCACCCAATTATACACTCTTATATGAGCAAATATTACTCGAAGCAAATCACGATAATAAAAAGAGAGCGCAAATTTTAAAAAATTACATTGAGGAAGAGCTAACAGCACTGAAAATAAAATTCAATTTTAAAAAAACCGAAATTAATCATTTACACAACCTAATTAATCTTGACAATAATCTATTTTTTGAACTTCAAGATTACTATATTCTAATAGAAACAAAATGTTTTGATTTTCCAATAGAGTCAAAAGAAATACATAATGCAATTTTGGAAATTTCTGAATCTACATTTTCATTAGTCGAAAAAATGGAAGTCCTATCAGATTATTATTCGGAAAAAAAAATAGTTCCTGTAATAATTTCTAACTACAATAAATTTTCAAATCTCAACATTAATGGAATATCAATTATTGACTATTCATTATTAACAAATTACATAGAATCAGGAAGTCTTAAAAGAGGGTTGTTTTCTTACGAGAATAACCAACCTATACAAAAAGAATATGCAGAGATAACTTATTATAAAGACGAAAATGAATTTAATAACAACTTTATAAATTTTCTATCCTTCGCTCCGCCAATTAGTGTTATTCGGGAGCGAATGATTTGGAAAGAAATTAACCTTACACCAGAAGGTTTTATTCCAAAAATAATAACTGAGGCAATCGACAAAATTGACGAGGGAGACCATATAGCTAATCGTTTGGTAATTCTTGAAAATGCCCTAAATAATAAATACTACTACGATTTAGATAAGCGAACTAAAGAATTATACGACGAATCTATAGAATACTCCATTTCGAACATTCTAAATCAAATAGCATATGCAGAATACGACATATCAGTCTACAAATCAGATTTATTAGAAATTATTCGAAAATGTAAGATTGAAGGTTTTGCACATATGGTAAATTCTCTAAACAAATCATTTTCAAATATTTCATATCTGAATATCACTGAAGATAAACCATTTCATTTGGTTAGCTGTGAACCCGACGAATTCTTTGTATTGTTGACCAAAATCTTCCAATCAAAACCTTCCAATTTATTTAGGTTATATGATTTTACTATACCCGAAAACCTTCTTACAAAAGAAGAAGAAGAAAAAATAATTTCCGTTGCTTTAAATATTCTTTACACGTTAAAGCCTGAAAAAATTACTGATCAAAAGATCGAAGATTTTCTTTTACAAATAACAATTATAAAGGCTTTTAAAAATAAATACTCACTAGACTATGAGTTTTTTACATTATGTCACAACTTCATTGATACACTTAATTTTAACAACAAATATCAACGAGCTAGAAATTTTTCCGAAGAAATTTTGGTAATCTCAATACAAGAAGAAAAACACTATTATGGTTGGGGATTACTATTCAATTGTTTTATCTATCAAAATAGTCCATATGAGGCATCTATTTATGGAGCTTTATATTACACTTCGTTATCAAGATATAAAACCTTTACATATTCTGTTCAAAATGATTTATTGCACAATGCATTAAAATTCTACAGAACATTCAATTTTTTTCCAATGATGGAAAACCTTAACAAAACAATTGATAAACTCAAACTAAAAGCATATGATCAACAAAAATTTAAATTAAGTTACTATTTAGGTATTTTTAAAATTGCAAGCAAGAAACCTGAAATAGTTGATGAGTCTTTACAATATCTTGATGAAAAGATAAACGAGATAATATCTTTTAAAGACAACGGTATTATACCTTGGTTAAATTATTTATATAATCTAAAGCGCTACAAAGAGCATTTTCATATAAAATCTCATGAACAACTTGAAAATATTATATCAAAATTAGAAGACAATATAGACCCAAATATAGTTTCAACTCTTCTAGCGCAACATTTTGGAGATGAAGAAAACAATAAAAAAAACCTAATAAACTCACTGATAAGTGTTTTTGAAACAAATTCTTCAAATGACTTTAAATTTGAAGTTAAGCACTTAGAACTTCAAACAAAAAATTTACTATCACAAGCATTAAAAGAAGAAGACATTGAAGGTGTATTACTTTGTGGAATAGTAATTAACGACAACAATCTTACTTTCAATAACAAGTATCACGGTTTTAATACTCTTGTAAAATCAACACCTGAACCTGATAAAGAAATAATAAGTAAATTAAATAATTATTTAACTTACATCAATGGAGAAGTTATTCTAACCAAAGATCATCTCTTGGTTTGGCTATTTAATCTTAACTCGAATATCTATGTTTTAACAATAAATAGTGAAAAAAATATTTCATTGAAAGAATTAAAAAAATGGGATATCAAACAAATGAAACTGTGGTCAAAATCAAAGAAAGACTTCTATTTCAGTTCTAACAATTACTTTGATCTTGGAGCGCAAGATGATGCTTATCGAAATGCATTGAAAACATTTGCATTCACTGACCTTGAGATTACTGAAAATTATGAAGAAGTTTTCTTTTGTTCTTCAATTGATCTTTCAGAGTTTTCATCAAATTTAATAATAAATAAAGGTGACTTTTTAAACTCAAAGGTTCCTTTTACAAATATCATTTCATTAGAATGGTTTATTAAAAACAGTAATGAATATTTAATAAAAGAAAAGTTCACCTCTACCGCGTGGATACCAATTGAAGATGAAGATATCCCAATAAACATAAGTTTTAAAAATATAAAACCTGTACTGGAAAAACAGAAAACAAACATTCTAACATCTCGTCACTTAAAGAAAAAAATTGACACAGATGTAAATATTTTTTTAGCTCATGGCGAATTAGGATTCATGGACTTTAAAGGTATTTATACAAATCATGATTCAAAAAGTGCCATTATTGATACAAAATATTTATTTGGACATGGAGAAATAGCAATATTATTTATTTGCAATTCTGGTGTTGTCAATGAAGATTTTTTTGCACAGGGTGTTTCTTCACTATGTCATGACATTCTTGCTCTTGGATATAAAGCCGTAATTGCTCCTTTTTGGCGTTTAGATATAACTATTCCATCTTATTGGTTGGAAAGCTTTCTGAATTCTTTTAATGAGGGGTATAAGATTTCAGAAGCTGTACATATTGCTAATTTAGATCTGGGAGACTACAAGGAAAATATTTCAACAGCTTTTATAGTACCCGAAGGTAAATTAGCAATGCATATTTATGGAAATCCAAACATTCGAGTAGCAAAATAACAATTTTATGAAAATAGTTAAATCATTTATTAAAGCATTGGGGAAAAATTATTATTTCGATTTTATCATCTTGGCTGGTTCCGAAGATATAGATTATGTAGAAAATTACGTACTTGTGGAATATGAAAATCAGGATTATTATGAAAAAAGTTTAGAAACAATTCAAATAAGACAAGAAGAGATAATTAAAGAAATAAAAAAACTTTATCAAGATTCACTAAGTGAAATTTACTTAAATCTCTCAACATCAGACCCTGACAATTTTGATTCATTCATAAAATTTAATATTGAAGCCATCAAGATTCAATTAAAAACTTTAAAGTCTGACTTTTATGTTGATGAAAAAAAATCTAGATATTTTTCATTTTTATTAGATAATGCTGAGGTTGAAGATTTATATTATAAACATATCTCTAAAATACATTTTGATGATCTTTTAATAGGTAATAAGATATCGACTCTTTTTAGCAATTTTGATTTTAAGAATGAAAACATAAAAACAACATATATTGAAAGTTTTTACTTTAATGAATTTCATTTGAAAAGATTCAAAACTCTAAGTAATTTACCTTTATCATTGTTTTTGATCGGATATAAATTCATTCTCGAACTAATCAAAATTCAAAATATGATAGTGGACATAAAAGAATCTAAAGAAATAAATCCAAAAATTAAATGGACTGGCAAAAGAACTCATATCGGTTTTGTCCTGGGCACACTTGCTCAAAACGGATACTTGGATGCGCCAAAAGGCAGAAATGGAGAAATAAATTATACCGCATTTTCTAAATTAATCAGACAAAATTTTGAAGTCGAAGGAACTGAAGATACATTAAGAAAATATTTAAATCCAGATGACGAAAAATTTATTGAAAGTCAAAAAACATTTGACAAAGAAGGATTTAAAATTCCACATTCAAAATTGTTAGGTTAGGCGTTCCGGAACGCGTAGGAACGGATATCTTTTTTATATCTCTATAAATTTGACTCAACAATAAATGAAAATGCAATGAGTCAGCTTCCTCCCTTTACAATTAACCTATTAATTATATTGTCTTTTATTTTATTACTGATAATAATTTTTTGGATAATGCCAAACAAGAAATCTTATACAGTTGTAAAAAGGTTAAAAGAACTATTACAAGCACTTCCGATTAGCCAGATTTATCTTATAATAAATGATTCTTTAAATCGAAAAAATAAAAGTGAATAATAATCTACAGATGAAAGCTATTTTTACTGATATTATATTTTTTTTCCTCTCCTTTTACCTTTTTTATTAAGAGTAACTATATGAAGATAGGGAATAAAAACACAGCTCATTACACAAAAAACAAATACTAAACAACTAATAATAAACACATTAAAAACAAAATTACAGTAATGACATAAAAACGAAAACTTATATTAACATAATTAAATATGCAAAATATAAGTTTTCTATAATCACCATTTTTATTTTTAAAGTCAATATTATATTTTAAGTGTAATTAATGTAAGAAATCAATTAATACAAAGGTTCACACATGTAAAGGGCAATGTAAGTTAATAGTAATATTACATAACATTTTTACAATCATTCAGAGTGTTGAACAAATTTTTCTAATAATGAATTCAATGACATATTATCTTTGAG
The DNA here is from genome assembly GCF_030378165.1 of Flavobacterium panacagri. NCBI lineage: Bacteria > Pseudomonadati > Bacteroidota > Flavobacteriia > Flavobacteriales > Flavobacteriaceae > Flavobacterium > Flavobacterium panacagri. The sequence continues at coordinate 2,840,385 of NZ_CP119766.1, read as the reverse complement.
AAACCACTTTCTTTTATCTTTCCTGTATGTCCAACATTTCATACTATCGTTAATACTTAATTGTTTATTAAACCATGAATCAATATATAACTTCGTGTTCTTATTTGTAAAATATTTAGGACTAGTGTGTATATGATCTAGTTTTCCATATTCAGTCAAGAAAACACTTACAGTAAATTCATTATTCTTACGCATAACCTCTTTCATAACAACATCAAACACCTCCTGTTTTACAGCATCATTAAAAAGTATATTATAATTGTCATCCTCTTTATTGTAAACTGGAGAAATAATTGAATGTTTATAGTAAACAGCAACACAACGATAAATAAAAGAATAAAATCGATTCCATTCATTTTTATCCCAATCTTCAAATAGAGTACATTCAAATTCCTTCTTTGGCGTGTTAGTTTGATTATAGTGATTATTAAATTGATACTCAATAAAACGTCTATTTGTTGAGTTATTTTCTTTGTTGTGACCGACTAAATAATTTGTCGTAAAAACAAATTTTGGAGATAAATCAAACGGTATCGTTTCTGCTTTAACTCCCTTTCTTTGACATACTAAACTTCCAGTAATTTGAGTATAAATTTGCTCAAATTTAAAACCAGCTATTGTATCGTCCACAACATATAATTGTATTTCTGATTCAAGATCAGCAAAAACATGTGTATATTTTGGATCAAACTCTAAACCACCTTTTATCATTACAGGCAAAACATGTTGTAATGCCTTCAAAAATAAAGTTTTTCCTCTTCCTCCATTTCTGTTAACATTATCAGCATTTTTATCACTTAAAATAATTGCTGGACAGCAACTCGAATCTTTATATGATTGAGCCAAATATCCTAACATAGAATGAAAAGCTAAGGTATCATTATCACTTACATTCTGCACAACCCTTTCAAACATACCAACCTCATCAGTATACTTAAATTCATGTTCCTGTATTTTGTGCTTTGGAAAAAAACCGTCAATTTCACTATAATCTTTCACCTCAATTTGTGCTGATTTATCCATTAAATAGAAACCATTTTTGAATGGTAATCCAAACTTACTTCGCGAATCTCTGTAAAGTTTTAATTCTTTTGGATCAATAAGACGTAACGCTGGTTTAATCATAAGATCGTATTTAATCGAAATCTCACTCATAACTTTATCTCGTTGTTGTCCACATTCAATAATTCCAAGTTTTAAAGTTGATAATAGATCAGTGTTTACATTAAATGGCTCTACTACGTTATTAGTATTTTTGAAAATAATTATTCTATCTGCTTTAGTTGATATTCTTTGAAAATTTTCTTGTATAAAATAATCAGCAATAGATGTTGGTGTAATAATGGTTTGACCTTTATCATTGAAATGATAAAACAAATTAGGCACGCCTTCTCTTTTTATGGGAGGAAGACATTTTTTTTCTACGAATTGAACTTTTCCAATGTTCAGTATATTACACTTAGTACCTTCTACTACAAAAATACCGTCGTGTAATCTTACACAACTTTCTATATTATTTAACTCTATGAATTCATGAATACATTGCCTTTCGAGCTTTGCAAAATCTCTAAATGCTTTTCCTTTATTTTGATATCTTTCCATTGTTAAGACAGACGTAGCATTACTTCCATATACTTTCTTAAGTATATTTACATTTTTTCGATACCATTTTTCATCACCAACTGCACTGTTTGCATTAAATGCCATCGCAAATTCTTTTTTACCAATCACTTCATAAATATTGTGTCTATGATTGCATTCAAGCTCAATATCAATGAATGTTGGAAATGCACTTTTAATATCATATTCTTTAATTCGAAAAGGTAAAAATGCACGTAATTGCTTTGGTATTTTTGTAAGCGGATTATATTCTCTGTTATCACTTGTTGTAACACGAAAGATTTCATCATCTAAATCGGCATCATATTGCCCGTCTAGTTTCAACACCATAAAAATCACATAGTTTTTATATGATAGTATATTAAACCGATTGTAAACTTTTTTTCTAGCACCTTTTTCATCAAATTTTGTGTTTTTTTCATATAGTAAATTAAGTTCATCAATATCGTACGGATAATACTTTTCGTTTAGCTTAGTATCATATTCAATAAAAGCCGTCATATATTTAATTAAAGCATTATTTTCTGGGTTATTTTCAGTTAAATAGTGACGTGCTTTCAAAAAAGATTCATCTCGCCTGCTAATAATCTCTGCACCCTTTAATAATGCGTCATCTATCGTAAATTTTGCTTTTGTAATTTTGAATTTACGTTTTACTTTTTCTTTAAAGTCTTTTTCCCATATTTCAATTATGTCTACAGTAGCGTTATTAACGCTTTCACAGTTGTCTTGATTAAATCCCATATATTTAAACATTTAGAGGTTTAAGCGCTTGTAGAACCTCGTCACGCTTATACATAATTCTATTACCAATTCCGTAAGAGGTTAATTTACCTTCCTTAGTATGTTTCCACAAAGTGGCTAATCCTATATTAAGAATTGCGCAAGCCTGTTTTCTAGTAATATTTTCAGGGAATGTCTGTTGTGAATTAATCATCTTAGTTTGCAACAACGGCGCTAAAGCTTCTGCTAACTGCTCAATTGTTATTCCATTTAGTATAATTTGAGTTTGTACCATGTTTTTATCTTTAGCAGTTAGTATTATTGTCATTTGTAATTTCCAAAAACAGATCAATTTCATCAACATTAAATATTGTTTGATTTTTAAATTTTGTGTAGGGCAATTCTTTTCGTTTGACTTTTAAAAAAATTGCTTGTGGCGACTCATTTAAATATTCAGCAAGTCCAAAGATGTTGACCTGTTGAGGTTTCTGAGTAATCACATTTGATTTGATTTGTTGAACGTGTAATTTTTCTTTTACCACGAGTAATTCATTAAGAATAATCTCTAACAGCACCTGCTGTTTTTTACTGTTAACTTTAACGTTTTTTTTCATTATGAATAGATTTAACAAGGATACTTAGTTGAATCCCTTGCAGTATCTATCTTGGCGAAAACCTATTTTAACAGTTATTTGTTAAAAAAACACTGATTTATATTTGAAAATTAATTATTTAACACTTATACCGATTTATCATTTAAAATAAACTTAATAAACATAATTAATTTTAATATTTTAACCATATAAAACTTGTTAATAGCAAAAAATACAAATATTGCAAAAACAAATTGAAAGTATTTTCCTAACACAAACGCGAGTTAATCAATGAGTAATTTTAAAAACTTCATATTCAGATAAAAAAAAACCGCTATCATAATGTATGATAACGGTTCAGATTATTTATTAAAAATTTATAACAATCGACTCAACATTATTAATGTGTTTTTTAGAGTCTTGCATTTATTCTTTTCTCAGCACTTCTTGTTGCTTAAGCATTTGTTTCAATCTCGAGCTTATTAAAATATTCTAACATTTGATATGCATTGTCATAGGTTGTTTTCCCTATGTAAGATAAAAACATACCTTCGGTACTATGTCCAGTAATATTCATCAAAACTGGCGTGGGGATTTTCCCGTAAAAATTAGTTGCAAAAGAACGTCGACAAACATGAGAACTGACAACTTGCCATTTTTTGTAAAATCCTGCCGTTAATATTCTTTTACCATCGATGCGCATCTTCCCTTTTACAATTGCATTAATTCCAGCTTCTTTACACACCTCTTTACTGTATTTATTAAAATGCTCTAAATTGATTTTATATGGCATTCCATTTTCGATTATTTCAAGAGCATCTGGAAGCAACGGAATTGCAACCAGTTTTCCTGTTTTCTGTTGCTTCAATTCAATGACTTTCATACCCTTAATATCTGTTATATTCTTTTCTGTTATATTAAGTAAATCACTTGACCTCTGTCCAATTAAGCAACCCAATAAAAGCCATTTTCTAGCATTAATATGAGCATCACGCACTAAAAGTACATTTTTTATTAGCTCTTGTTCCGCTTCGTTTAATATAATAACTTCATCAGGTTCTTTGACTTCTTTAATAGCCTTAATTTGTTTAAACTGAGGATGTGTTGGAATACCACTTAATGAAGCCTTATTAACAACAGCTCTTAAGATTGAAATATAAGTTCCTATGTAATTTACAGAACGACCTTTACTAATATGATACTTTTTAAAAGTATCAATAAAATTCAAATCAATATCTCTAATGAGCACATGCTTTCCTTTCAAATAATCGTTTTCATAATTTGAAATAAACTTTTTAAGATTTTCTAGATTTTTAATCGAACCACTTCTTAAATTTTCATTACTAGCAATATATTCATCAATAGAATTAGTTAATATATCCAAGTCAACAACAACGATTTTATTGTTGAATAAATCTATTTGAAGTTGTAACCATGAACCCGTAAATTCAACACCTTTACTTATTGCATTATTATAAGCATCATTTATAAAAATGGCTAATTTATCTAATTTAGACTTTAAAGCTTTTAACTCCTCGTTTTTTTGAATTGGTTGCGATTTGTCTTCGCTCCAATCTTTTGGATTAATTACAAAACCCGTTTTCCGTTTAAAAACTGAAGTTCTACTTATCGAATAGCGAACATAAATATTTGAATTTGCACTTTTACTTTGAAGTAAGTATTTTAAGGTCGCCATAATCTTTAAATTTTAAGACATCAAAGATAACCATAAATGATTATTAGCCAACCTTTAGACAACCAAAAGCAAATTAATATAAATTTAGTCAAACTCCGATATTTCACTAAGCATTGTAAACACTACATTTATGCTCATACGAATTTATCTAAATATTATTTACTACATATTCCTCCTATACTGCCCACCAACTTCAAACAACGCCGAAGTAATCTGCCCCAAAGAACAAACCTTTGTGGCTTCCATTAAATAATCGAATAAGTTTTCGTTTTTAATAGCGGCTTGTTGTAAAGCATTTAAATGTTCGTTTACTTTTGCTTCGTGGAAATTATGCAAGTTATCCAGCATCGTAATCTGATATTGTTTTTCTTCTTCTGTGGCACGAATAACCTCAGCCGGAATAACTGTTGGCGAACCTTTTGAACTCAGGAACGTGTTTACTCCCACAATTGGGAAATCTCCGTTATGTTTTAAAGTTTCGTAATACAAACTTTCTTCTTGGATTTTAGATCTTTGGTACATCGTTTCCATTGCCCCTAGAACTCCTCCTCTTTCTGTGATTCTGTCGAATTCTTGAAGAACTGCCGCTTCCACTAAATCGGTTAATTCTTCGATAATGAACGAACCTTGAATTGGGTTTTCGTTTTTCGCTAAACCTAATTCTTTATTAATAATCAACTGAATCGCCATGGCACGTCGCACCGATTCTTCTGTAGGTGTTGTAATCGCTTCGTCGTAAGCGTTGGTGTGCAATGAATTACAGTTATCATAAATCGCGTACAACGCCTGTAAAGTCGTTCTGATATCGTTGAAATCAATTTCCTGTGCGTGTAACGAACGCCCGGAAGTCTGAATATGATATTTCAGCATTTGCGCTCTTTCGTTGGCTCCGTATTTGTTTTTCATGGCTTTTGCCCAAATTTTACGTGCCACACGACCAATTACTGAATATTCTGGATCTACTCCATTCGAGAAGAAGAACGATAAGTTTGGCCCAAAATCGTTGATGTTCATGCCACGGCTCAAATAATATTCCACGTAAGTGAAACCATTTGAAAGCGTAAACGCCAATTGCGTAATTGGGTTCGCTCCCGCCTCTGCAATATGATATCCTGAAATCGAAACCGAATAGAAATTACGAACGTTTTTAGTAATAAAATATTCCTGAACGTCACCCATTAAACGCAAAGCAAATTCGGTTGAGAAAATACAAGTGTTTTGCGCCTGATCTTCTTTTAAAATATCAGCCTGAACCGTTCCGCGAACCTGCGATAACGTTTTGGCTTTAATATCATTATAAACATCCAAAGGTAAAACCTGATCTCCTGTAACACCCAAAAGCATTAAACCTAAACCATTGTTTCCTGCTGGAAGTTCTCCTTGGTATTTCGGTCTTTTGATTCCTTTGTCTTTATATAATTTGTTGATCTTAGCTTCAACTTCTTTTTCTAAATCATTTCCTTTAATGTAAATCTCACATTGCTGATCAATTGCCGCATTCATAAAGAAACCTAACAACATTGGCGCAGGCCCATTAATGGTCATACTTACCGAAGTCAAAGCGTGAACCAAATCGAAACCTGAATACAATTTTTTGGCATCGTCCAAACAGCAGATTGAAACTCCCGCATTTCCAATTTTTCCGTAAATATCCGGACGCAAATCTGGATCGTTTCCGTATAAAGTTACACTGTCAAAAGCAGTTGAAAGACGTTTTGCAGGCATTCCAGCACTTACATAATGAAAACGCTTGTTGGTTCTTTCTGGTCCGCCCTCGCCCGCAAACATTCTCGACGGATCTTCTCCTTCCCGTTTAAACGGATACAATCCCGAAGCAAACGGAAATTCGCCAGGAACATTTTCCTGTAAATTCCAACGCAAGATATCCCCCCAACCTTCATATTTAGGTAAAGCAATTTTCGGAATCTGTAAATGGGACAAACTTTCAGAATGCGTTGCAATCTTGATTTCTTTATCACGAACTTTAAACGAGTAAACTGGATTTTTGTATTTCGCCACTTTTTCATCCCAATTCAGAATAATTTCCCAATTGTACGGATCTAAATCCATTTTTACTTTATCAAACTGATTGAGTAAAAGATTTAAAAAGATTCTGTTTTCATCGTGTTCTTGAAATCCTGCTGCTAAAACAGAAGAATCTTCGATTCCCGCTTTATTGATTTGAGGAACTTTTCCAGAAACAGATTCAATGGTTTTGAAAATTCCGTATAATTTTTGAGCTACTTTTTGCTGCGAAATGGCTGTTTCATCATAACTTCTGTTATTCTCAGCGATTTCAGATAAATAACGTGTTCTTCCCGGCGGAATAACGAAGATTTTCTCGCTCATTTCTTTAGTGATTTCAAAAGTCGATTTCAAATCTGAATCAGTTTTCTCTACCACTTTATCCATAATCGCTTTGTAAAGCGTGTTCATTCCAGGGTCATTGAACTGCGAAGCGATCGTTCCAAAAACGGGCATTTCGTCTGGACTTTTATCCCAAAGACTATGATTGCGCTGATATTGTTTTTTTACATCACGCAAAGCATCCAGCGCTCCACGTTTATCGAATTTATTTAAAGCCACTAAATCAGCAAAGTCAAGCATGTCGATTTTTTCCAATTGTGTTGCTGCTCCAAATTCTGGCGTCATTACATATAAAGAAACATCAGAATGATCCATAATCTCCGTATCAGACTGACCAATTCCTGAAGTTTCTAAAATAATCAAATCGTATTTTGCTGCTTTCAAAACCTGAATCGCTTCGGCTACATATTTAGACAAAGCCAAATTCGACTGACGTGTTGCCAGCGAACGCATATATACACGAGGATTATTTATGGCATTCATACGGATTCTGTCTCCTAAAAGTGCTCCTCCTGTTTTTCTCTTAGAAGGATCAACAGAAATTAATCCGATTGTTTTTTCTGGGAAATCAATTAAGAAACGACGAACTAATTCATCTACTAAAGATGATTTTCCGGCACCACCCGTTCCTGTAATTCCTAAAACTGGAATTTTTGAACTAGAATTAATTTCGTGAATTTTATCAAAAGCTGTTTTTGCAATTTCAGGAAAATTTTCTGCCGAAGAAATCAAACGCGCAATGGCTGTTGGCGTTTTGCTTTCGATATGATCAATTTCTCCGTTTAATTTGTCTCCAATAGGAAAATCAGCAAGTTGCACCAAATCATTAATCATTCCCTGAAGTCCTAAAGAACGTCCGTCATCTGGAGAATAAATTCTGGTAATACCATATTCATGTAATTCTTCGATTTCGCTTGGCAGAATGACACCGCCGCCGCCGCCAAAGATTTTAATGTGTCCTGCTCCTTTTTCGCGAAGCAGATCATACATATATTTAAAGTATTCATTATGTCCTCCTTGGTAAGAAGTCATCGCAATAGCATTGGCATCTTCTTGAATAGCGGTATTTACCACTTCTTCAACGCTTCTATCATGACCAAGATGAATTACCTCAACTCCTGTAGACTGGATGATACGACGCATAATATTGATCGCAGCATCATGTCCGTCAAAAAGTGAAGCAGCAGTGACAATTCTTACTTTATTTTTAGGAATATATGGTATTTGTTGTTCCATTTTATGAATATGATAATTTTATGGAGGCAATTTACAAAATATTTTAATATTCGATCACCACTCTAAGCTTATCTTAACAAAAATAAATCGATTTCGTGAACCAAAAGGGTAACAATTTACGTAACTAATTGATATAGTTAAAGAAAGCTTAAAGACATGGCAATTTCGCAACATTTAAATAAAATCAGGAAACATGTTTTAAGGTGCTCTAAAGTAATTTAGCAATGTAGAAAAGCCCCCAAATTTTTACCAAAGCTTACCCATAAAAAGTAAAAACGTAAAAATTTAAAAAAATGAGAACATTTTATTCATTCACCGTAATTTTAGGTTTGAGTTTCTTTGTATCTTCTTATAACAGAATTGAAAACAATACTCTTTCATATAAAAAAACTTCGACCACTTTAGCTTTTAACAATGAGACTGATATAGCCAATATCGAGAAAGCTAATGATTTCTTTAAAAGGTATTCTGATCTAAAAAAATACAAATCAGATGTAATGTCCTTATATAAAAACAGAACTTTAGGAAGTATTTGGTTTGATGAAGACGAAATCAACGAATTTGGTTCTGTATTATACGAGAAAGCAAAAAAAACTAACGATTTAGTAATCCCTTACCAAAATGAAATTGATAAGCTTTTTGATGCTTCGTCAGAAAACAATCTTTCTAAAACAGACGCCGACATGCTTTTGAGTTCTCTTTATGTGGTATACACTAAAAAAAGCAATGCAGACAAGAAAAAATTGTCTTATAATGACATGTTGAAAGATTTCTTGAACTACAGCACTATTGAAGAGTCTTCTGCAGCTACAAATCTTGATGCGAAAGTCGAATACGACCAATATTACAAACTGGAAGATGTTTTGAAAAAATACAAAAAATTAGACCGTTCACACAAATGGAAACCTATTGTCCCTGCAGAATCTCCTTATAAGGATTTGCGCCCAGATGCCGTTTCCAGCACTATTTCGCAAGTTAGAACTCGTTTGTATTTATTAGGTGATTTGAAACAGGATTCTAAAAGTGATGTTTACGACCGTGAATTGATGGACGCTGTAATGAAATACAAAGTCCGCAACGGTTTTAAACCTAACTATATTCTTGCAGAAGAACATATTAAAGAAATGAATATTCCGCTTTCTGAGAAAATGGAGACTTTAAAATTGAACATGGAAAGATGCCGTGCCATTGCTGCTCAAATTGCAGCGAGCGATGAATATGTCTTGGTTAATGTACCTTCTTATGAAATGGTATACGTTAAAAATGGAAAAATACAGTTAACTTCACCTGTTTTTGTCGGAGCTCCTCTAACTAAAACTACTATTTTCAATGGAGAAATTGACAGAATCGTTTTCAGTCCTTATTGGACAGTTCCACAAAGCATTGTTCAAAATGAATTACGATCTAAAATAGCATCAGATCCAAATTATCTTGCTGAAAAAAATATGGAAATGGTAAACGGACAAGTAAGACAAAAACCAGGTCCAGATAACTCATTAGGATTGGTAAAATTTATGTTTCCAAATTCTGATGATATTTATATGCACGATACACCTTCTAAAACACTTTTTGATTTCGAAAAAAGAACCTTCAGCCATGGCTGCATTAATGTAAAAATGGCTAAAGAATTAGCAGTAGCAATGTTACAGGATTATCCAGAATGGACACAAGCCAAAATTGACAAAGCAATGGCTGGAAAAGTAGAAAACAGCTTTAAATTGTCGAAAAAAGTACCTATCTATATTACCTATTTCACTTCTTTAGTAAATGAAAATGGAGAAATTGGTTTCTTTCAGGATGTATACGAAAAAGATAAAGAGTTAACTGGCGAAAGCGCTGTTGCCGCTCAATAAAAATAATTCTATTCATGCTTAGTGAGAATTTATCTACTTTAGATAAATTCTCACTTTTTTATCTAGTTTATGAATAAAAAAATCTTAACTCATTATTTTAAAACCGTTTACAGGTAAAAAACTTTTCCAGATCTTAAGATCTTTGCACTCAAATTATACCACTGATTTATAATATTTAAAAATTAACTATTATGAAAACAAATAATATCGAAGGCCTAACAATGTTCGAAATAAACGTTTTAATTCAGCAAGGAGCAAAGTTTATTATTTTTCCGTTTATAATTTCTAAAATGGTGAAACGAATTAAGGAATCCAATATTTATTTTATCCGTCCAAACGAGAGTACTTTCAAATATGCTTTAAAACATTTTTTTATCAATCTATCTGCGGGCTGGCGCATATTTCCGTATGGCCCAATTTATGTATTAAAATCGCTTTATTATCTAATTAAAGGCGGTAAAGATTATACCGATACTATTTTAAAAGATTTAAATACAAACAAACCCGTTTACAATCCACGATCCAGATTATCTTACAACTAAAGCACTATAGTTTTGAAATGCATAGCTTTGATTCGGAGACTCTGAAAAGCTTAATTTTAAACACAGATTGCACAAATTTTCACGAATTAATTTGTGGAAATTTGTGCAATTTGTGGCTAAAAACCTTTATACAGACTGAAAGCGAATTATACTATAAAGCACATCGTTTTTAAATTATTTTTAAGACCAACAAAAAAACTTCTTCAAAACAGAATTCAGAATTTATAAAAATGATACTATTTAGGAAATATTGTCCTAAAATCAAACTTATACTATCCCACTGACCTGCTTATCTTTGAGACTGGAAATATTTTGTTAATTCTAACACAAAATGTTGCAGTCTAACATATAAAATTGTGGCTTTATTTTTGAATAAGTACTATTTTTGAAACTTAAATAAAACCCCAATAATGAAAAAGATTTTACTATTAGCCGTTACATTTTCTCTAACGTCTTGCGCACAGGTTCAACAGACTTTAAATCAACTGCCTCAAATAGCATCTCAGCTTCCAACAACAGGAACTGTGGATATTGCTTCAGGATTGAAAGAAGCTTTAAACAAAGGTATTACAGAACAAGTTAGCAAATTAACTGCTGTTGACGGGTTTTATAAAAATGAAGCCGTAAAAATATTAATGCCGGAAGAATTACAAAAAGTAGATGCTACTTTAAGAAAAGTAGGTTTAAGTTCACTTGCCGATGAAGGAATCAAAATGCTGAACCGCGCAGCTGAAGATGCGGTTAAAGAAGCTACACCAATCTTTGTTACGGCTGTTAAAAATATGAGTTTTACAGATGCTAAAAATATCCTTTTAGGAAACGACAGCGCTGCAACAAGCTACTTACAAAACAGCACAACAACGGCTTTATACGGAAAGTTTAATCCTGTAATTAAAAGTTCTTTCGAAAAAGTTGGAGCCGATGCGGTTTGGAAAAATATTATAACAAAATACAACACGATTCCATTAGTAAAAAAAGTAAATCCAGATTTGACTGATTATACAACCAATCAAGCCTTATCTGGTGTTTTTAAAATGATTGCTGTTGAAGAAAAAGAAATAAGAAATAACATTTCTGCCAGAACAACGCCTTTATTGCAAAAGGTTTTTGCTCTGCAAGACGGGAAATAAAACTTTTTAACCGCAAAGCTCGCAAAGATTTACGCTATGGTCGCAAAGAAAATACTAGCGTGCTTTGCGTAAACCTCCGCGAACTTTGCGGTTAAACTTAAACCAAAAAAAAACCTTGAAATGCAAAAAATAACCATTTTAATTCACTGTAAAGACCAAAAAAACATTATTGCATCTGTCACTACTTTTATTGCTCAGGTAGGCGGAAACATTACCTATATCGACCAGCATGTTGACGTAGAACAAAACGTATTTTTTATGCGATTGGAATGTGAATTTGCTAATTCTGAAATTACAATTGAAGGTTTTAAAGAAGATTTTGACCAAACTCTAGCTTCTAAATTCGATATGTCTTGGGATTTATACAGTCAGGAACAAAAACCTAAAATGGCTTTGTTTGTTTCTAAATACGACCACTGCCTTTTTGATATTTTAGGACGTTACAGCGCTGGCGAATTGAATATTGAAATTCCAGTTATTATAAGCAATCATGATGACTTACGATCTATTGCAGAGAAATTTGAAATTCCGTATCACTTGGTTCCTTTCACCAAAGACAATAAAGAAGAAGGCGAAGCAAAACAAATTGAGTTATTAAAAAGATACAATATCGATTTTATTGTTTTAGCACGCTATATGCAGATCATTACACCAAAATTGATTTCGCTTTACGAAAATAGAATTATCAATATCCACCATTCTTTCTTGCCTGCTTTTCCAGGAGCTAAACCGTATCATTCGGCTTTTAAACGCGGTGTAAAAATCATTGGTGCCACAAGTCATTATGTAACCGAAGAATTAGACGAAGGGCCAATTATCGAACAAGATATTGCAAGAGTTTCACATATTCACTCTGTAGAAGATTTTATCATGAAAGGACGTGATTTGGAACGTATTGTTTTAGCAAGGGCAATAAAATTGCATGCCGAGAGAAAGACAATGGTTTATAGTAATAAGACAGTGGTTTTTTCTTAAGTCGCTAAGACTCTAAGATGCTGAGATACTAAGTTTTTTTCTTTAGCTCAAAGACTTCGACTTCGCTCAGTCTGACAACTATAATCTAAAAATAAGAAACCCGACAGGTTTAAAACCTGTCGGGTTTACTATTGAATAACTCTAAGCTTAGCAGCTTAGTATCTCAGCGTCTTAGTATCTTAGCCTCTCAGAACCTTATCTAACAACAATTGCCAATCTAGGATCATCAAAGGCATCTACTTCCGCCATAGTCATTCCTAAAGCGTTTGCTACGCCTTCTCCGTACGCAGGATCGGCTTTAAAGCAGTTCCTGATATGACGAACCTGAATAAATTTCTGAGCACCGCCAACTTGGGCTGCCGTATTTTTAAACAACAATTGTTTTTTCTCAGAAGTTAATAAATTGAACAATAATCCTGGCTGTGTGAAATAATCCTGATCATCATCTCTAAAATTATGCGCCCAAGCATCGCCATGAAGTTTTAAAGGCGGTTCTTTAAATTCTGGCTGTTCCTCCATTTCGCCAAAACTGTTGGGTTCGTAGTGTTTTTTAGATCCGTTATTTCCGTCGACACGCATTGCGCCGTCTCTGTGGAAGGTATTATACGGGCATCTTGAAGCATTTACAGGAATCTGAAAATTATTTACTCCCAAGCGATATCGGTGTGCATCTCCGTAAGAGAATAAACGCGCCTGAAGCATTTTATCTGGCGAAAAACTAATTCCTGGCACAACATGCGCCGGATTAAACGCTGCCTGCTCTACTTCCGCAAAATAGTTCTCTGGATTTTTATTTAATTCAAATTCTCCCACAGGAATCAATGGAAAATCTTTTTTCAACCAAACTTTCGTTAAATCAAAAGGATGAAAACGATAATTTTCTGCTTGTTCTTCTGTCATAATTTGTACAAACATTTTCCATTTCGGAAAGTTTCCTTCTTCAATCGCATCAAATAAATCTCTTTGATGGCTTTCACGGTCTCCTCCAACTAGTTTTGCTGCTTCTTCATCAGAAAGATTATCAATTCCTTGTTGTGTTACAAAATGAAATTTTACATAATGTCTCTCATTTTGTCTGTTTATAAAACTAAAAGTATGGCTTCCAAATCCATGCATTTGTCTGTATGATCTTGGAATTCCTCTATCACTCATTACAATGGTCACTTGATGTAAAGCTTCTGGTAATAATGTCCAAAAGTCCCAATTGTTATCAGCACTTCTTAAATTGGTCTTTGGATCACGTTTTACAGCATGGTTCAGATCTGGAAATTTCATTGGATCGCGAAAAAAGAATACAGGAGTATTATTTCCTACCAAATCCCAGTTTCCTTCGTTGGTATAAAACTTCAAAGCAAAACCTCTGATATCTCTTTCTGCATCTGCAGCACCTCTTTCGCCCGCTACTGTTGAAAATCTAGCAAACATTTCAGTCTTTTTTCCTATTTCAGAAAAGAGATCGGCTCTGGTATATTTTGTAATATCGTGAGTAACAGTAAAAGTTCCGTACGCGCCAGATCCTTTGGCATGCATTCTTCTTTCTGGAATTACTTCACGGTCAAAATGCGCCATCTTTTCTAAAAACCAAAAATCTTGTAATAAAACGGGGCCGCGAGGGCCGGCAGTCTGAATGTTTTGATTGTCCGGAACGGGAGTTCCAGTGGCAGTTGTTAATTTTTTGTTCGATTCCATAATGCTGATTTTTAATGTTTTACCAAATATACAAACTTATCTTTAGCATATTCATAAACAAAATTGATTGGCATTATATTTTAATAGCTAAAAATTATTTAACGCTGCAAAAAGCTTAAAAGCAAGTATTTAAAAATCTTAACGTATGTCCAACAAAGTAATAACAAAACCTTAACAGCATTAAATCGATTTATATCTGACCTTTGTAATGTAATAAACTGGTTATTTATTATTTTGGTTTTGGTTAGTTAAATGATGCCGGCGTCTTCGAGATGCCGGCATTCTTTTTTATATCTGTTTTGTTTCAGGTTTCAAGTTTCATTTGTTTCAGGTTACCTTACTTTGAACATAATTTAACCGCAAAGAGCGCAAAGTTTTTTATTTAAAGGCTTTACAAAAAGCGCAAAGTTCGCAAATCTTTGAGATAAAATTTTGCGAACTTTGCTTGAAGTCTTAGTGCTCCTTGCGGTTAACCATGCGTTCCAACAACCTGAAACTTGAAACTTGAAACTTGAAACAAAAAAATAAGACATTAACTTATATTCAACAAAGTAATAACAAGATCTTAACAGCTTTACATTGATTTATGTCGGATCTTTGTAATGTAATAAACTGGTTATTTATTATTTTGGTTTTGGTTAGTTAAATAATGCCGGCGTCTTCGAGATGCCGGCATTTTTTTTGAACTAATTTTTTCCTTTTGTTTCAGGTTTCAGGCTATTTTACTTTGAACATAATTAAACCGCAAAGCGTACAAAGTTTTTTCTATTTATGAGTGTTTATACAAACGCAAAGTTTGCAAAGTTTGAAGATAGAAATTTTACGAACTTAGAATGAAATCTGAGTGCTCTTTGCACTTAAATCATGTCCAAGATTAAAACATTAAAAAACAATTCATTTAGCAATTTCTCACAAACAAAAGACTACATACAAAACTTACATAAAATTATTTTTTTTAACAAAATTTTTTGCATCCTTTTTAGTTTTTCCCGCTCTTACTTAAACAATGTACTGAGTAATTACTAATAACCTATTAATTTAAAAACGATGAAAAAAATTATTTCTACTTTCTCTTTGGGTTTGTTATTTTCTTGCGCAAATGAAGCTGAAGCTACAAAAACTTCTGCCGATGCTGAAATCATTAGACTCATGAAAACACCCGATAAAAATACTTTAACACACTCTCAAAGAAAAAGAATTGTTAACTATTTAGATAAACATCCTGAAGATTCCAAGTATTTAAATACCTATGATCCTTCAACTTTTCCTAAACCTATTATAATGACTCCTGGCTTGAAAGAAAGAATGAAAACGGGCAAATATATACTAGAAGATTATTTGCAAATCCAGGTAGTTCCGGAGGGCGCTCCTGATTATGGAGCAAGTGTTGAAATAATAAAGCTTGACAGTATAAACTAATTTTCTTTCAAGTTTCCTTGTTAATTTAACCGCAAAGCACGCAAAGTTTTTTTATTTGTAAGTGCTTATACAAACGCAAAGTTCACAAAGCTTTGAGATAAAACTTTGCGAACTTTGCGTTAAATCTTAGCGTTCTTTGCGGTTAAATCAACGTATTCTATAGCTAACCTGAAACTAATTTTTCAATCTTTCGTGTAGTAATTTAAAATAAGAAAAAGCCTTTAATAATCGGCTTCCGTGCCAAGAAAACATTTCTCCGTCAACAAAGATGGTTTTGGCGTGGTGTGTAAATCTTCCTATTTCAAAAGCGTCCTCTTCTTTAAAAGGATAAGGTTCTGATGAAAGGAAAACAATATCCAGATCACC
This sequence comes from Flavobacterium panacagri, assembly GCF_030378165.1. Taxonomy (NCBI): domain Bacteria; kingdom Pseudomonadati; phylum Bacteroidota; class Flavobacteriia; order Flavobacteriales; family Flavobacteriaceae; genus Flavobacterium; species Flavobacterium panacagri. Next base: position 2,824,176 of record NZ_CP119766.1, on the reverse strand, counting down.
TTCTAAACGCACTTTCTTTAATTCGATTTCGGGATAACGGCCTTTGTCTTCGTAGATATTTTTAAAATGATTCAGTTTTAATAATTCATTGATATAAGTGTCCTTTCCAGCAACCATATACGGATCTTTCCAGATAAAATAAGCCGCTTTTTTTTCCTTGATATCTTTTACATAATTTTTGAAATCGCTTAAAGCAAAAGTTAATTTATTATTCCACTTTTGCGCTTCGGTTCTGCAATTAAATAATTGCCCGAAATCTGAAATCATTTGAAAATTGTCTTCAATTGAAACAATATTGGTCACCCAAACCGGACAGATTTCTTTTAACTGATTTACGATTTCTTCGGTGTTTTCTTCTTTATTGCAAATGATAATATCGGGTTCTAGAAGTTTAATTTTTTCAAAATGAATTTTCTTCGTCCCACCGACAATCTTCTTAGTAGATTTAAAATGAAATGGATGAACACAGAATTTCGTGATTCCGATGATTTTATCTTCTAAACCTAAATCATACAATAATTCCGTTTGAGATGGAACTAGCGAAATAATCCTTTTGGGAGTAGTTTCGAAAGAATGCAAAGTGCCTAATTGGTCTTGAAATTGTTTCATTGATTTAGATTGTAATTTTTTTAACCGCAAAGTTCGCAAAGATTTACGCTAAGAACACAAAGTTATTTTCTTTGCGAGCCTTGCAAAAAACCTTAGCGAACTTTGCGGTTAATCTTTATAAAGTTATTATGCTCTAGAATTAATAATCTCTTCCATTTCTTTCTGCACTTTCAAAGCTTCTTCTCTAGCCTTTTCAGCAAAGTCAGTTCCGTTTGAAGCGTAGATGATCGCTCTGGCAGAATTCACTAATAGCCCCACTTTATCATTCATCCCATATTTACACACTTCGGATAAACTGCCACCTTGAGCACCAATTCCTGGAACTAATAAAAAACTATCTGGAACAATTTTTCTGATTTCGGTAAAATATTCTGCTTTAGTTGCGCCTACGACATACATAAGGTTTTCGCTGTTTTTCCAAGTTTTTGACGTTTCCAAAACTTGTTTATATAATTCCTTTCCGTTGGTATTTAAAGTCTGAAAATCGAAAGCGCCTTCGTTTGAAGTCAGAGCCAGCATGATGGTATGTTTATTTTCGAAAGCCAAGAAAGGCTCAACAGAATCTTTCCCCATATAAGGAGCAACTGTAACACTATCAAAATTCAAATCTTCAAAAAATGCTTTAGCATACATGCTTGAAGTATTGCCAATATCACCACGTTTTGCGTCTGCAATTGTAAAAATATCAGGATAATTTTCGTTGATATAATTGATTGTTTTCTGCAAAGACATCCATCCTTTTATTCCGTATGCTTCAAAAAATGCTGTGTTCGGTTTGTATCCAACAGTCAAATCATGAGTAGCATCGATTATCGCTTTATTAAATTCAAAAATTGGATCTTCTGTGTCTAATAAATGCTGCGGCATCTTTGAAAGATCTGGATCTAAGCCTACGCATAAAAATGATTTTTTTTGAAGAATTTGTTCGTGTAGTTGTTGTGTTGTCATATTGTCTTTTTGCTTGTGCGGCAAAATTACAAATTATAATTGTTTATGGTTTATTGTTGGTTGTTTATTGTTGGTTGTTTTAGGTTTTAAGCAAACCCGACAGGTTTTGATAATAAATAATTTATTCTCCAAATAATATCATCAACATTGAATTTCTGTAACTTCTATTAAAAATTGTGTAAAAGAAAATTGAATCTGAAAGGTATCTTTGAGAATAACCTTTAATACAGACAATTATGAGCCCAAATATTGGAATTACACCAAAAAACCTAAAAAAGAGCGCAACAATATTAGCCACGATTTTATCTAACGAAATGACTTTGTATGTAAAAACCAGAAAATTTCACTGGAACATTTCGGGAAATAGTTTTATGGAATTACATAAACTGTTCGAAGAACAATATAGAATTCTTGAGGCTCAAATCGATGAAGTAGCTGAAAGAATTAATCAATTGGGCGAAAAAACAATTGGCACAATGAAAGAGTTTATCGAAAATTCTACTCTTAAAGAATCTCCAAAAGAATACGCGTCACAAAAACATATGTTATCTGAGCTTTTAGAAAACCATGAACAACTGGTAACCGAGTTTAGAGCTTATATCCCTGTTTTTGAAAATGAAACAAACGATGCGGGATCTGCCGATTTTGTTACGGGGCTACTTCAAGAACACGAAAAAATGGCTTGGATTCTAAGAAGATATCAGATTTAATATGGCAATGGCAATATCAATTTGATGTTGCTACAAATTGTCAATTTTTAGTGCTTAATTTTTAATCAAAATGAAAATTATGCAACAGTCTAAAAAAGTAATGTAACAAAAAACCGATTGATAATTTGCAATTTTACATTATTAATAACGACAAACAAAAAACACCATGAATACTACTGAAATAAAAGGAAACTGGAACGAGTTAAAAGGAAAATTGAAGCAAAAATATGCTGAATTAACAGATGATGATTTGATGTTTGCTGAAGGTAAAGAAGACGAAATGTACGGAAGACTTCAGCAGAAATTGGGGAAAACTAAAGAAGAATTCCACAAAATCCTGTCAGATTTGTAAATCCTTACAACTCAACCGGGAAAATACCGTCTAGTAAAAATATTAGGCGGTATTTTTTTGATAATTTTATTTTAAAATGCATTTAACTTGTAATTCTAAGCTTTTTTTAAGCAAAAACACCAAATAAATTAAGTATCTTTAACCAAATTTCTATAAAATGAAACTATTTATAAAGTTCGACATAAATACTATTTGCTCTCTTTATTTAAAACAAAATCTGGAAGAAAATAATGTAAATTTTACAACTCTTGGTTTTGGAGAAATTGAGATTGAGGACAATATGGATGCCGAAGCACTTGAGCGTTTAAAAAGCAATTTAGCCCCTCATGGTTTTGAAGTAGTTGAAAATCAAAAAAGTGTGCTTGTTCAGAAAATCAAAGATGCGATTATCGAACTTGTTTTTATGGACGATAGTAATAATTATAAAAGTTCTGTATTTTTGGCTGAAAAGCTGAACCACAGTTATGGATATTTATCTAATGTTTTCTCTGAAGTAACTTATTCTTCTATTGAAAACTTTATTATTTTACAGAAAATTGAAAGAGCAAAACAATTGATTATTATCAATGAAATGAGTCTGACTGAAATTGCTTTTTTACTGAATTATTCGAGTGTTGCCCATTTGAGTACACAGTTTAAAAACACAACCGGAATTACTCCGTCTGCTTTTCAGAGAATTATTAAGAAGAGAAGAGAAAATTTAAAATAAAAACCCAAATACCACGATCAAATGCAAAAAAACGCATTACACATTTTATTAGCCGATGATGATGAAGATGACCGTCTTTTCTTTAAAGATGCTTTTGAAGAAATCAAAATACAGACAAATGTAAATTTTGTTCACGACGGAATGCAGCTGATGGATCATTTAATGAACACAGATAATAAACTTCCCGATATTTTGTTTCTAGATTTGAACATGCCTAAAAAAACAGGTAAAGAATGTTTAATTGAAATCAAGAAAACAGAGCATTTAAAAGATATAATCATTGCAATCTACTCTACTTCTTCGTCTGAAGAAGATATTGAAGACACCTTTATTCAGGGCGCCAATATTTACATCAAAAAGCCAAGCGATTTCAACACGCTTAAAAAAATAATTAATGAGGTCGTGACCGTAAACTGGCATTATCACACTTCCGGACTTAACCGTGATAATTTCTTGCTGCGACTAAAATAAGCATACATAAATGAAGTGGATACCAAATTTTAATTCTTCAAACTCTTTGAGAGTTATTTTTGTAATCGCAGTTTTCATTCTGTTATTTCTTTCTTCAATTGCTTACAAGCATAACCAGGACTTGAATGAATCGAGTAAAGTGGTTATGCATACTTATGAAATAAACATCCAGCTCGAACGACTAATGTCGGCGATTAAAGATGCAGAAACGGGCCAGCGAGGTTATATCATAACTCGCAACGCCCGTTTTCTTACGCCTTATATTTATTCGAGAGATAAAGTAAATACTTCTTTTATTACTTTAAAAAAACTAACTGCTGACAATCCGCAGCAACAGGAAAATCTTCAAAAATTATTCAAACTTATCACTCAGCGTTTTGTGTCTTTTGAAAACTGTTTAAAATACAGCGATCCTAAAACTTACGACAAAAGAAAACTAGACAATCATATGTTTGGCGGTCGAATTTTGATGGAAAACATTCGCTTTAAAGTGGATGAAATGAATGATATCGAAAAGACTTTTCTAAAAACAAGACTCAAGATATACGATTCAGAAATCTCTTTAAGTCCGCTTTTTTCGATTTCGTTATTCTTGGTTGCATTATGTTTTATTTTGTTAGCTTATAGACAAATCAGCCGTGATTTTGAACGTTTAAAAGTGTTTAATAAAAGACTTTTAATTTCCAGCGGTTTAATTGCCGAATCGGAAAGTATTGGAAATTTCAGCACTTGGCAATGGGACTTGGATGCCGATAAAATTGATTATTCAGACAATCAATACCGTCTGTTAGGACATGAACCAAATTCTTTTGTTCCCAATAAAGCGACTCTTTTAAAATTTGTTCATCCTGACGATAAAGAAACATTTGCAAAATATATGGACGGAATTGTAGAGAAAAAACAACTTACGTTTGTTTATTATAAGATTGTCCGTCCTAATTATGAAGTCCGTTACTTTAAAACAACTGCAAAAATCGTAACCGACCAGCAAGGAAGTAAAATTTTGCTTGGAATTAATTTTGATATTACAGACGAACATTTATTAAATATTGAACTTCAAGAACGTAATAAAGAACTAGAAAAAAGCAATAAAGAACTGGCATCTTTCAATCATGTTGCAAGTCACGATTTACAAGAACCGCTTAGAAAAATCCAAACTTTTATTTCAAGGGTTTCTGATGCTGATAAAGCGGTAATGTCTGACACTGCAAAAAATTACATTACTAAAATCGAAAGCTCAGCCAAAAGAATGCGTGTTTTGATTGATGATCTCCTTTTATTTTCAAGAACAAATACCACTAAAAAAGAGTTCATCAAAATCAACCTGAACGAACTTTTGGATAACGCAGAATCTGAATTGGCAGAAATTATTGAAGAAAAAAGAGCGGTGATCAAAACCAATAAACTTCCTAAGCTTTCAGTAATCCCTTATCAGATCGAGCAGCTGTTTATTAATTTAATTGGAAATTCATTAAAATACAGTCAGCCAGAAATAGAACCTGAAATATCAATTATAAGCGAAAAAGTAAATTCATCAGATTATCCAGAAATATTGGAACAATCGGTAAAGAAATTTCATAAAATCACTTTCACAGATAACGGAATGGGATTTGACCCTCAGTTTAAAGAAACTATTTTTATTCTTTTTCAAAGACTGCATTCTAAAACAGATTATCCTGGAACAGGAATAGGACTGGCGATTTGTAAAAAAATTGTCGAAAATCACAAAGGTCATATCATTGCCGACAGTACGCTTGGAAAAGGTTCTCAATTCACCGTTTTTCTTCCAGATTAAAAACTAAAAATACGCATCACATAAATTAGAAAAGAGTTTACATAATTGTAAGAAAAAAAAATCTCTTCTTTTTACTAAAACATGAAAAGAAATCATAGAAAAAGCTATGGTTTCTTTTTTTTTCGCCCAAACCAAAACGAATTAAACCACTGAATTATAAAGGATAAACGATAAAAATAATTCGGCTATGGGAATTATATAACGTTTCGTTTTTATGCTGTAAAGCAAAATCTTTCATTCGTTAGCATCTTTGTAATGTAATACTTGAGGAAATAACAATGAAAGCAATTATCCCCTTAAAAGCTTCAATATTTAAAGTCTTTTTCTTAATCGTATTAGTACTATGTATGACGTCATGCAGAAAAATTAATCCGATCGAAAATTCTTTTAAAAACCAAGCTTTTGTGATAACAGAAAAAGAAGAGACAGAAACCTATTTCTTTATTTCGACGGCAAATGCGAGTAAGTCAATTATTTCTAAAAGTCAAATTGCACAACAAAAAAGTTCAGACGCCATCGTCCAAGAATTAGGAAAAAGAATCGAGATCCAAGAAAATCAAGTTTTGGACGAAGTATCAAAAATGGCCGCCATGAAGCTCATTGTCATTACTGAAATAAACGCCACACACAAAAGAGATCTGTACAATCTCATTGATGCAAAAGGCAGCGATTTTAACGATGTCTATTTAAACGCCATGAAAGAAGCTTTAAGCGACCAAATTGAATTATTTGAGACCATTTCTAGAGAAACAAACGATAAACAGATTCTGGAACTAGTCTTGAGATTTTTGCCTGAACAATACAAGCTTTTAAGGGAAACCGAAAGAATACGAAAACAAAATGTATAAACGCCTATTATCTATTAACTAAATTTTTAACTATGAAATTACAAGCCAATTTTTTATGCGCCTTCACACTTTTTTTAGCAGCAACATTTGGAACGCTGCACGCTCAGGACACTAATGTAAATACCGAGTTCGGTGTAAAAGGAGGATTCAATATGTCGAATCTATACAATAGCGGAGACGATGTAGATGACAACAACGTTTTATACGGTTTTAACGCCGGACTATATGCTACACTTCCTATTTCAGATATTGTAGCCATTCAGCCAGAACTTTTGTTTACTACAAAAGGTGCAAAATTAGAATATAGCGGCGCCGGGTTTAATGGAGATGCTAAATTCAAATTAAATTACATCGAGCTACCTCTTTTAGTAAGAGTAAATGTTACTAAAAACTTTAATATTCATGCTGGTGGATATGCTTCTTATCTGGTAAGTTCTAAAGTTACAGGAAACGGCGATGTTGAGTTTGAACAAGAAATTGACAGAGACGATCTAGCAAAATTTGACGCAGGTATTGCTGCAGGTGTTGGAGTAGATTTTGATCCAATAAGCATTGGAGTTCGTTACAACTATGGTTTAACAACCGTTGGAAAAGAAAGATCTACTGCATTAGGAACTTACACATTTCCAGATGCCAAAAACAGCAACCTAACATTATACCTTTCGTATAAGCTGAATTAAAAAAAGAGAATTAATTATTAACCATTAAAATAAGAAACCATGTCTAATTTATTATATACAATCGCGGTGATTTTGGTTATACTTTGGGCTTTAGGGTTCTTTGTATACAGTTTCGGAAGCATTATTCATATCCTTTTAGTAATTGCCATTATTGCAGTACTTCTTAGACTTATTAAAGGTCGAGAAATTTAAAACTTTAAATCAACAAATTATCAATATTAATCCTATTTAAAATTAATTATTATGAAAACTAGCACAACAATTTTAGGAATTTTAGGAGCCGCAGCGGCGGGAGCAGCAATAGGTGTTTTATTTGCACCAGACAAAGGATCAAACACAAGAAAAAAAATCAAAGATAAATCGAAAGATTACGGAGATAATATTAAAACAAAATTTGATGGTATTGTTAGTACAATTAAATCAAACGGGAAAGAAATTATCGAAGATGGAAAATCTAAACTAGCTCAAGTTAAAGATGATTTTAACACGCTAAAAGACGATGCTAAAGCAGTAAAATCAAACTACTAAAAGCTAAATCAATTAGAATTTTTCAAACCGTAAAACCCTACACTATGGAACCAAATGCAACAACAAACGAGGATCTTAATCTTTATGAAAAAGCTGAAAACTATGCTAAAACAAGTTTAGAATTACTAAAACTAAAAACAGTGTGTTCAGTTGCTGATGGTGTTTCATCATTAGCATCGAAGATAGCAATCGGGATTGTTGTTGCATTTTTTACCTTGTTTTTAAATGTAGGGATCAGTTTATGGATTGGTAAAGAACTTGGAGAGTATTACTATGGTTTTTTTATTATGGCATTATTTTATTTAATAGTTGCTATTATTGTGGTCAAATCACACCATAAAATCATAAAAACACCTATCGGGAATACTATTATTTCAAGTATTCTGAAGGAAACGAAATAGAGATTTAATTTATTAATACAAAAAACTAACCTATGGAGGCTATTATCAATATTGATCAATTAAATCAAAAAATCCAAGAATTAGAAGTTCGTCAAGACAAAGAGTGGTGCGCTATAAAAGATCATATCGATGATTTGAAAGAGAATTTAAAACCAATCAATTTAATTCGAAATACTGTCGAAGAAATAAACGAAACAGTAGGTTTTAAAAGTCATATAGCACAATCTGCCATTAGTATTGGAATTGGTTACCTGGCTAAACGATTTATCGTCGGAAAAGGCGATTCTATGTTCAAGGGAGTTTTAGGCTCAATTGTACAGCTTATTGTTACCAATCTGGTTTCTAAACCACAGAACGAAACTTCCAATGAAACTTCTGAAGAAGAAGATTCATCACAATATTAAACATCGCAAGAGTAATTTGTCAAACTAAATTTATGTATTATGGAAAAGTTAAGCGAAATAGTATTAAAAAATGGTGTATACGTTTACTCGAACCTATATAAATGTTTTGAATACACAAGAGTATTTTTAGGTGTCTAACTTTCATTATACGCTTTTGGGGGAAGCGGTTAATGAAGACAAGAACTTCACTATATTTTAAAGTTGCTAAGGTTCTAAGATGCTAAGATTCTGAGTTTTTTTTATTTCGCTAAATCGAAATTTAGTTGAACCATAAATCATAGCTAAAAACAATCTAGACTTTAAATAAAACGGTCTGTTTCACAAGTGAAACAGACCGTTTTCCTATTAAAAAAGTTCGCAGAACTAAAAAACACTCAGAACCTCAGAACCTCAGTATCTCAGCATCTTAGCATCTTAGCATCTTAGTATCTTAGTATCTTAGTATCTTAGTATCTTAGTATCTCAGCATCTTAGTTGTAATTCTGATAAATCGGTAATTTCAAACCAACAAACACATTTGCGCCTTTTGAATTGTTGGAGAATAGGTTGGAAACCAAAGTTCCAGAACCAATAAAGATTGGACCAGCTCTAAAACCAGTTCCGATCTGTGTACCGCTGTATTCCATATACGTTACTGGCAGATAAAAACTAAACTGTCTTGTTTCGTATCTTGGCGTAAACGTAACCGAATTAGCAATTGTAGTTCCGTTGACTTTATTCGCATCGACTAAACTGAAATCACCGCTTAAATTCAGGTAAAACCTATTGTCGATATTCCAGTCAAAACTGGTATGTAACGCTGTTGGCAGATTTGCCTTAACGGCTTTTCTTGAAGATGTTTTAGTGTAATTAGAATCGATAAATTCAAAAATATCTTCAGCATCGTCAATATCCTGCTGTGTTACTCTTCCGTTTAAATTATAGGTATTCTCTGTTATGTTTTTATAATTCACACTTCCGATATCTGTTACCGAAGCCGCTGCTTTAAATTTATAACGGTTTCCAATGCAAGTATGGCAATTCGTGCGATATTCATAAGTAAATCCTAAATCTACACCCACTCCAGCCGAAGACGGATCAAACTTCATTTTATCTCCGTTTTCATAATCATAACTTGCAGCAGTTCTTAGAGTTCCTGTCGAATAATACTCACTCAACGCTGGATTGGCATTATTTTTATTGAAAGCAATACTGATATCATTTCCGTTAATGTACCCATTTGCTCCTGCCATTAGGTATTTCAGCGTAATTCCGCCTTTTACAAAATGATCGTCGCGGTCCAATAAAACCGTTCCATAAGAAGCGCCAATCTCTGCCCAAGAATTTGTAACTCCATTTGGACTGCCACCGGTAATTAAAAAGCTGTTTGAAGCATCAATATCTTTATTGACCTCATCGATTAATTCTCCGTTTACATTGACCATATTGGTAATGCTTCGAACGCGCGAAAAAAGCGCAACACTATGTACAGGCGTAATGTTTAGCGTAAACGAAGGCCCTAAAATATCCAGGTTTAGGTTTCCTCTGTTATTGCTTTTGAAGTTTTTGCTCGCATCTACATTCAGATCGTAATCGCCGTCTAAAGCGTCTAAAACATTTATTCCGTATAAATCGTTTTGTCCTGTTCCGCTCATAGAAAAAATCGTAACATCAGATCGATACTTAGAATCTACTACAGCAGAAGGGTTAAATAATACGCCTTGAATTCCGGCATAATTGTCGTCCCGAAAACCAAAATAAGATTGCGATCGCGCATAAAAAAAGCTTCCAAAGAAGCAAAATAATAGTAAAGTTTTCTTCATAATTAGATTTTAAGGTTGGTTGGTTTGACAAATATGAAACAAAAAATGTTAAAAAAAAACTCCTCGAATCTGGCGATTCGTGAAGTTTTTTTTTTAGGCACTGAGATGCTAAGACACTAAGAGACTAAGTTTTACTAAAAGTTCTTATAAATCTTACTGCTTAAATACTTGCTGTAGTATTGCCCTTAATTTAAATTTAGAAAAAACCATTATGAATGATTTTTTCTACTTGAAAACTTTACATTAAATTTTTGAAAAAATAACTTTTTGAAGAGAGGTTCAAAGTTACAGAGTTACAAAGAGACAAAGGTTTTACCTTGTTTGTCCTACTGACGAATGAAAGATCACATACGAAAAGCTACAAAGATTGCATTTTTTCTTTTACGTAATATTTCATAAATACATACACTAAATCCTCTACTTTGCTTTCCAGTGGCTGAAACCACTGGCTATGTTTCCAATCAATGCTTTTCATTTATAAAAATATATTGTTGTTTGTCATCTTGACGAAGGAAAGATCACACGAGAAGCTCTACAAAGATTGGCAGTTTTTATTTCCAGCTGGTTTCGCAAATTCAGCAGATTTCCAAAATATACTCGAATCATATACGTTGCGTTCCAGTGGTTGAAACCACTGGCTATGTTTTTTTTTTAATTCTAAGGCGTTGAGTTTTTCCCATAAAAAAAGCCGAACAAAAGTTCGGCTTAAATATATGTTCAAAGAGAAAAAACTTAGTATCTTAGCATCTCAGAACCTAAGAAGTTTACATTAGTAAACTTCCGAAGCTTCTTTCAATTTCTCCATATTGTTCACCAATTGAAGCTCGGCAACAATTTTCTGAATATCACCATTCATGATGTTTCCTAGATCGTAAAGCGTTAAACCAACACGGTGATCCGTTACACGGCCTTGCGCATAGTTGTACGTACGAATCTTAGCCGAACGGTCTCCAGAACTTACCTGAGAACTACGTTTAGTAGCATCTTCTTCTTGTTTTTTCGCCAATTCCATTTCGTACAAACGAGAACGTAATACGATTAAGGCTTTATCTTTATTTTTATGCTGCGATTTCTGATCCTGACATTGCGCCACCAATCCAGTTGGAATATGCGTTAAACGTACCGCCGATTTCGTAGTATTTACCGACTGTCCTCCAGGTCCAGACGAACAGAAGAAATCTACACGAACATCGTTCATATCGATCTGTACATCAAACTCTTCTGCTTCTGGTAAAACCATTACCGTTGCCGCCGATGTATGCACACGGCCTTGCGTTTCTGTCTGAGGAACACGCTGTACACGGTGTACACCTGCTTCAAACTTCAAAGTTCCGTAAACATCCTCTCCCGAAACCTCAAAAATAACCTCTTTGAAACCTCCCGAAGTACCTTCGTTCATATCTACCACAGATGTTCTCCATCCTTGGCCTTCACAGTATTTAGTATACATTCTGAATAAATCTCCTGCAAAAATACTCGCTTCGTCCCCACCCGTTCCGGCGCGAATCTCCACCATAACATTTTTAGCATCTTCAGGATCTTTAGGAATCAACATAAATTTGATTTCCTCCTCTAGTTGCGGCAAGCGTTCTTTTGCTTCATCCAGCTGCATTTTGGCCATTTCAACCATATCTGCGTCGCTACCGTCTGCAATAATTTCGTTTGCTTCGTCAATATTGGCTAAAACAAGAATGTATTCTTCTCTCTTTTCAACCAGTGCTTTTATGCTTTTATATTCCTGGTTAAGCTGTACATAACGTTTCTGATCTGCAATAACATCCGGCTGAATAATCAAATCCGAAATCTCATCAAATCGCTGCTTTACATATTGAAGTCTATCTAACATTTTCTAATTCCTTTTATTGGACTGCAAAATTACAAAATTTTTATTGATTTTTCTAGTGGTTATTTTCTTAACGACTTTGAAATATTTTCTTCTTCAAATCAGGTATTTTTACGTGGTGGCGAACTTAAAATAAATGCGAGTTTTGTTTTTATCTCGATTAAAAGAAAAAAGAATGGAAATTAAAAAGAGGAAAACACAAAATTCAAATAGTGTCTCACAACCAAAAACATCAAATGGAGGAAGAGGCAGAAATCCAAGAACACCAAAGAACTTTAGAATTACAACAGGTGGAAACTCCAATCAACGTAATAGAAATTGGATAATAAAACGAATTCTGGGCAAAGCAATTGGAGTAATTGGAATCAAAGATGAAAACAATAATTCAAAAAATAATAACCCAACAAAAATAACAAATGATATCCCTTGCGAAATTTATTTGGATACTGATAATTATGAACTAGCGGAAGTTTTCTACAAAAACTTTGTAAATGTCTTAAAAACGGTAGATTTAGAATTAACTAAAGAAAATCCTGCAATAAAGGGGTCATGGATAAAAAAATTTTGGGTTGGTACTAAAGATTTTAGTAAATCAGAAATCGTAACAAGATTAGAAAAAGTAGAAAGAGGTATTGAATTACAGTATATTGATAAAGTTCAATCGGAAGTTGATTTAAACACAGCAAATGCAATTGCAATTTTATTAGCACAAACAAAAGACATTCCTCAGTTTTCAAGTCTAGTTGGTAGTTTGTTATTTGCAAAAGCAACTATTGATGGAGAACCTAGGGTTTTTGCCCAAACATTAACACAAGATCAATTAGCAATATTAAAAGAAAATCCAACCTTACTTCATAATCCTTTTAATTTGATTGTAAAAATGGAAGACGTAAAAACAAACGTTTTAGCACAAAACAGTGTAAAAAAATTAGAAGGAGAATAGTTTCAATACTGTACTCTAGACAATATAAAAATTAACAAAAAAAAACAATTTTAAATTTAAATTACACATTATGCAAAAATTAATTACAGTAACCAGTCACACTAATAAAGGTGGTAACGATTTTCACGAGGAACAATATCCAAGCGTAAATGAGCTTTTAGAAGATGGTTATAAAGTCGTGAATGTTTATCCAATTACAACGGCAGCAACAGGAAGTTATATGTTCGCTCTTGCAATTGTATTAGAAAAGAACTAAACCATATCGCACAGATATATCTACAAGTTTCGATAGCGCGGATTGTGCCATCCTTACTCGCAAAGATTGCTTTATACTTTGTTTTAGTGATTTGTATACTGTGAAATTGTTGTTGACATGGATTGTAAATCTGCACTATCGAAGTTCACATATATTCTTCTTAAAGACAAATACTATTAAGTCTCAAAAATATAAAAATGGAAACTAAATTTAAGGGGATTATACCTAGGGAATTAATTGAAGCAATAAAAAAAAACAAATGCGTTTTATTTGTTGGTTCAGGTTTATCCGCTCAAGTAGAAAGAAGTAATGGTAAAAACTTACCTAATTGGGGTAATTTTTTAGAAGAATTACTTGCCTTTGGGATAGATAAAAACATTTCATTTTGGAATGATCCTTCCCACATAAAGGAAATGATAAACAAAGGAAATTATTTAATGGCAGCTCAAGAACTTCAAGAATGTATTGGAAAGGGAGAGTTTAGTGATTTTCTGTCACAGATTTTTAGAGATGCCAATGTAAAACCTCAAAACGTTCATAACTTAATATGTGAAATTCCATTTAGAGCATTAATTACAAGTAATTATGACGCATTGCTTGAAGGGGCATATGCAATTACTAATGCTGGTCGAATACCACAAAAATTCACTCAAGAAGATTTAAAAACGATTTCAACTCCTCTAAGAAAGGATAACTTCTTTATATTTAAAATACATGGTGATATAGATAGATCTGAAACGATAATTCTAGGTAGTCGCAGTTATACTAATTTACTATTTAGGACACCTGAATATTTAAGTTTTTTAGAAACACTATTTACAACCCATAGTGTTCTATTTATAGGTTTCGGAGGTTCAGATCCAGATTTAGATTATATTTTAGATCGACTTTCAACAATATTTTCAAGGACACTAGATAAACATTTTATTCTTTTACCTTTTGATAAATTTAATCTAACGGAAAAAAGAAGATTATTACTTGACAGAAGATTAGAAGTCATTGATTATGACAAATCAAACAATCATGGTGAAATCGAGATTTTTTTAAACGATCTAAAAATTATTACCACTAATTGTGAAACTAATAACGAACAAATTATTCCTAAAACATCAAAAAATATTTTAATAATTTGTTCTAGTGGCGAAGAAAGATTGCAAAAGCAAGTTTCTGAAAGAATCCAAAGTAATGGTCATAAGTATAGTGGCTGGCTATTTGCTGAATCTTTTGAAGAAAGATTAATATACAAACACTTTAAAAAAATTCAAATTGGGCTTGTTTTAATTACTAAAAACTCTATACAATCAAATACTTTTCATCGAGAATTAGAATACGTAATTTTACAAGAAACCGAAGAAAAAATTAAACTTGTAATTGTTGTTATAGGTGATGTAGAAGTTCCAAGAGTCCTAATGAATAAGTCATTTATAAAAATCAGTAGAATGGACGATAATGGCTGGGAAAAAATCCTCTATCATATCAACCAAATATAATGCTCCAACCCGATAGCGCGCATTTGCAATCCGTGCCCGCAACAGTTTAACATAATACAGATCATTAAAACAAAAGCTACAGAGAAACATGTAGCTTTTGTTTTATATTTACACAAAGAACAAACCAATCTTTGTGGGCACGGATTACAAATCCGCGTTATCGACGATACTGAAAATAAAGATATTCGCTCATCAAAAGATAAATATATTATTCAATTAGAAAACGTAATTAAAAATTTAAAACTTAAATGGCCAGATCCAAGCTAAAACTAGTTATCCTTATCGCGATAGTACTTTTCATTTCGTATAAATTAATTTCGTTTTTTTCTACATTTCATATTTATGCTGCAGGAAAATATCCTTATGCAGAAACTTATTACATCAAAAGTCCTGAAAAGAAAATTCTGGAGGCATTGGAAAAAATGCATCTAACAAATCTTGATTTAAAAGATGAAAATACAACTGACTATTGGCATAACATTTATTTTGATTTAGGAGGAAAGAGAATAGAAGCATGGACAAGACCTAGTATTGATAACGGAACAGACTTTGCCCTAGTGGCTGTACACAAAAACAGAAAAACGGGTTGGCAGTTAGTTAATCAGGAATTGGGTTTGTTTCAAAATATAATGCTGAAAAGAGAATTTGAAAAGGAAATAGTTGAAAAACTAAAAGCTGAATTAGAAAAATAGAATATTTTTCTCGAATCTTGTCCCCGCTCTAGCCAGTGGAATACACCCCAGCTCTCCGAAGTCTTCAACTGAAACGCTACGCAAATGTCTACGACTTTGCGTTTTTTTGTTTCTTATAAATCCGAAAACCACTCAAAAGTCTCCTGACTTTTTACTTACTGTTCTAAAAATAATTAATACAAGACATTCCTAAAATAAAGTCAGAGATTTTGAGATGTTTATGTTTTCAAATTAATGACAAAGAATTGGCGCAAAGTCAGAGACATTTGCGCAGCATGGGCTTTTCGTTTTTTTAAGACTCTTACGGTTTTCCGTAATATAATTGATTCCTTAGCTTTTATTTTTGATTATAATTTAATCAATGATTCTAAAAATATTCAAAAATGAAAAAACTATTATTTACATCTTTACTGCTACTAATAATTTCAAAAACCTATTCTCAAAAACAAAATTCTGAAACTAGACAGTTCATTGATAATGCAGAGATAACCCAAATTAACAAAGATTGGAATGTGAAAGCTGAATTTAAATCTGGAATTGGCGAAATAGTTTCTTTCTTTCCTGTTGAAGCAATCGATTTAAAATCTAACCAAAAAGTAAAATCATTGCAAATGGATATAACTATCACGTCTCAATTGCTTGGAAAAAGTAATAGTTACTTTAAATCTTCGTGGATTGATTTAAACGAAGTGGATGAATTCATATTATTTATTGAGACATATGTTATTCCAAATCTTAAAGAAAAAACTGAAAGAAATCAATCTACAACCTACATTTTTAATTCAAGAGAAATAACGTTTAGTTTTTATATTGAAAAAAGTTCAAGAAGAATATCTATTTATCTAAAAGATAATGGTTCTACAGATAACGAACATTATTTCTGGACAGAATCACAGGTAAATAAAATTCCTGAGTTACTTACAATGTTGAAGGAGATTAAATAACTCTTTTGATTTTTTATAATCAGGTATATTTACTTGGTGGTAAAATTAGATTAAATACGATGTTTGCTTTTAAATTATTAAAAAGTATCTATTTTACAATTAAAAATACATTCCTAATGTACAATCTAAGATTTTATTAGCAACATTAAATATCCTAAACATCTAAATTTTATAAAATTTATAACTCAAAAATTCATGGACAAAATATTACCATTTGATGACTCTCCGATGTATGTAGAATTTGAAAAACTTGTACAAACTATTTTTCATAATAATGGATTTAAAACAGAAATTCCATCAAAAAAAAATGCTTACGATTTTTCAGCTAAAATCGACGATAAGTTCGCTTACGTTGAAGTTAAATTTTACAAAAGCAAACTTCCTAAATTAGATCTTTTAAGAAAGGCTTATCTCAGATTACTTTCGCAAAAAGATGATGAAAAAATTATCCTTATTTTAGTTGTTTCTAGTTACATAACACCAAGTTTGAAACAAGAGATATACAAAGAAACTGGTGTGACGATCTGGGATGCAAAAACCCTTTTTTCTTTAGCATTTGATTATTCTACGCTTTACTATGATCTTGAAAATATTTTAACAAGAGCATTTAACGAACCTTTAGATGATTTAATGATAGTCGATAATAATTATAAATCAACAATAATTACATCGCTTAATAGTGTATCAACAATAAAGGCAAAAAAAACAGAAAATGAAGGTGAAAAACTTTGTAAAGATTTACATGCTTTAAAACCGGGTAAAGATGATGCAATAAAATTTGAAAATAAATGTATTGATATTCTAAAATATCTATTTAACAACAAAACGGATTTAACTTTATGGGAAACCCAACCTACAACAGATGATGGTTTACATAGATTTGATTTACTATGCAGAATTATTTCTTCTCATCAAAATACATTTTGGACTGAACTTGCTTATGATTTTCACACAAGATATGTACTGTTTGAATTTAAAAATTATACAGAAGAAATTAAGCAAGGTCAAATTTACACAACAGAGAAATATTTATTCTTAACTGCTTTGCGCTCTGTTAGTTTTATTATAGCAAGAAATGGAGCAGATAACAATGCTATAAAAGCTGCAAAAGGAGCATTAAAGGAGGCTGGTAAATTAATTGTTATTTTAACATCAGATGACATTTGCAATATGTTAAAACTTAAAGATAATGGTGATGAACCAGTTATAATCTTAAGAGCAAAAATTGACGAAATGTTAGTTAAACTTACAAGATCGTAGCCCCCCACTGGCGCGAGCGTCACGATTGTGCATGCAATCAAAATAGAAACAAATTGAAAGTCCCAAGCTGAACCGCTCGTGCTAGCAGAGGAAAATTATAATATTTTAAACAATTAAATGTCATAACGATGAATAAAAAACAATGGCAAGATTTGTATAATATTTTAGATGGAATTCTTTCTGATTTTTTGTTTACTTATCCAACTTATAAAAATGGAAAAAATAAAAAAATTAGAGGGGATGCTGAAAGAAAAGTCGATAACACAATAGCATTAGCTGATTATCACGTCAGAAATAATTGGGAAGTTTACGAACTTTTAACTGGAGGTTCTGATGTTAATGATTTTGGAAGATCAATTATATATGAAGAATTTCGCCGTCCAAATTATTTTGGAGGAGACTTAAGTAAATTACTAACGAAAATAAAAGAAAAAATAAATTCTTTCTAAGAGTAATCTCTTCTTACTCATAACACCCCTGCTGGCGCTAGTGTCTCGCTCGTTAACGCAATCTAAATCAATTTCAAAACATAAAGTTACGAGCGAGACACTAGCGCTAGCTAGGGGTAAAATAAACCTAAATCATATTTTTAGTCTTTTTTATTATTAAAAATCTAAAGTAAACCTAGTAATTTAAACAAATGGACGTAGCAAAACTAAAAATTAGAATTAACGAACTTATAGCTTTAGCTGATAACGTAATTTCTACTACAAGATACAGTCAGTTTGATGGAGAAATAGTTAACAATGAATTATTTCAAGAATTTCGCTCATCAGCTCTTTCATTTTTAGATAAAACATTTGGAATCACTCATATATTTTACAAAGAGTTTGAGAAAAAAGTAAAAGACACTTACAAATCTGATACCGAAGAAGGACGTGGAATTTTAAAAGCTGCTAAAAACGAAATTGATGGCGATTGGATTTTCACAATAAAAGGTTTGGTATCCGCAGAAATATTTTCAGACTTTTTAGAAATGGCAGAGTATTTACTAAAAAAAGGATTTAAGGATGCAGCAGCTGTAATGACAGGAAGCGTTTTAGAAGAGCATTTAAGACAATTATGTCATAAACAGGAAATTCCTGTTGAAGTAACAAAAGATGAAAAAATGACACCTAAGAAAGCTGATTTACTTAATTCAGAACTAGCATCTTCAGACTTGTATAATAAGCTTGATCAGAAGAGTATAACTACTTGGCTAGATTTAAGAAATAAAGCTGCTCATGGACTTTATGATCAATATACAAAAGAACAAGTTGATTTAATGTTACAGGGAGTGACTAATTTTATATCGAGAATACCTGTATGAAATCTTTAATAATATAATTTATATATTTACAGTAATCAAATTAAAACCACATCATGAATAATGTAAAATTTAATCAAAATTTAGTTGATGAATATATTCATAGTTGGAATGGAGTTTCTGTTTATAACACTGAAAATTACAATATTGGTCACTCCGTCTTAGGTTTATATTTTCCGTCACCAAGTATCGGTACAAAAGCTTATATATTTTTGAAAGAATGGAAAAATTGGCTACCAGATCAAGAGTTAATATTTTCAATCGTCAAAGAAAGTGAGACAAATTATTCTTTCTATTTTTATAAAGAAGGTAGGTACGAATTCATAAAAGGAACCTTTCAAAACAATTTAATTCTTGAAGATATACAGAATTTTATAAAATATGATCGAAAAAGAAAATTTGTAATTATCGCTAGATTTCCAAATGTAGACAATGATATCATAGATTATCCGCATCAAGATGTAATAATGTTGAATAGTTTTAAATACTCCGAACGTAATAAGATCAAAACAAACAGTATAGAAGACAACTAAATACGCAGTTCTCTCCCTCGCTGACGCGAGCGTCCCGCTCGTGAGCAAAATCATAGGCACGAGCGTGACGCTCGCGCTAGCTAGACGATTTCAAGTAAAGTCATTACAATAATATTTTCGTCTTTTGTAAAACTAGAAAAACTTTTGGTTTCAGTATTAAGCAGAATAATACTGACTTTAAGCAAATCTGAAACTATCCCCCCGCTGGCGCGAGCGTCTCGCTCGTGAACACAATCTAAATCTTTGCGAGCACGAGCGAGACGCTCGCGCCAGCAAACGGAAAAATCAAAGAACAAAAAAATGGGCAAAAGATTTAAACATCTTCTGCCCATTTTCATATTATATCAAAAAAGGAACTACTTCCCTCCCAATAGCTTTTCCAAATACTCATTCTTCTCCTTCTCCGCCTGAATCAAACGCTCGTAAAGTTCCACTACTTTATCTAAAGGATTGAAGGTACAATTATTGTTATTCCCAAAATGACCATTATTTACAGCTTCATTAAAAGTATTAAAATAATTGATCACGTTTTCTTCCGAAAAATTTTTAATGGCTTCAACAGTGACTTCGAGCGCTTTGGCAATTTCAAGCAATTTTTCCTCTTCTATGGTTTCACTTGCTTCCAAGTTAGAAATCGTTTGCTGACTTACACCAATGGCGAGTGCCAAGGCTTCCTGTTTCATGCCTTTTAGTTCTCTAATACGGTTAATATTACGTCCGATATGTCTTGTTTTTGCTGTTGTATTCATTGATCAAAGGTATTTAAAATTCGTAATATGAAAAGCTACTTGGTAAAAAACAAAATCTCTTGGTAGGATACAAGGTTATTTAGTTCTACACTTTGTAATCTTTTACTTGCTTTGCAACTGTTTTGTAAAAATAAACTTTCCAAAACAATTCCATTAAAAATTAACACAGCAATACCACAATAGCTGAGTAAATGGATATTTAAAATTACAATTTTCATTTGCAATTCCCTGCATCCTGCCCTTTTAAGTTTATTTCCAATACTACAATTTGTGGAAACATTAAAAAATAAAAACAAACTAAATAAAGAAAAGAAAATGAAAATGTCTTTTAAATTAGCCCTGCTATGCTTAGGGCTTAGCCTAACTTATGCAAATGCACAAGTTGGTATGCCAACCAATAACCCAAACAAAGATGCGGTTTTAGATTTAAACAGAACAGATGGAACTAGCGAAAAGGGTTTATTATTGCCAAAAGTAGAATTGACGGCAACAAACAGCTCTTTACCATTAACTACAAATGTAGCGGGTATGCACGTCTGGAATACGGCTACAGCAGGATTTGGAGCTACTGCCGTTATTCCTGGAGAATATTTTAATGACGGGACAAAATGGGTCCGTGTTGCTTCTGCTGATAACACCTGGCTACAGGATGGAAATAACAACGGATCTTTAAAATCTATAGGAACTAATGATACTTTCGACTTGCCAATCCAAACAAATGGCACTGAAAAAATGCGAGTTACTTCTGATGGAAATATCGGAATCGGGACATCAGCACCTACAACGAAACTTGAAATAAATAGTTCTACAACAAATACCTCAGGATTAAAATTTACAAATCTAAATGCTGCAACTCCAATTTCAGCCGGCGCTACACTTGGTGTTGATTCGTCCGGGAATGTGGTTACGGTTAATGGTAATGCGTTTATTGCTTCTACGGGAAGTGCAAGTCTTGGAACTTCACTTGTTCTTCCAAATGGCACGGCTAAACCTAATTTAGTTTCGATTACCCTTCCTATGCCAGGCACATATTTGATAACCTATACAATCAGAGCACAATTCACTACTATGCCTTCAACTACTCTTTCCTATTATTCAACTTGGGGAATAGGCTATCTTTCTAAATCTGGAACAGTGGCAAGTAAACTGCCTAATTCTGAAATTTTATTGGCATGCTCACTGTCCTCTTCTTTTTTTGCGGGTACTGGAGGAAATTATTCAGGAACTTATATTTATACTGTTCCAAGCGGCAGTCAAACCATTTATTTAGGAGTTGAAAATGCTTTGGCATCAACATCATCCATGTCATTACAAGATAATGCCGATGGGCGAACTAATATTTCTTATGTTAAAATTACTCCATAAGTAGATTCCAAAAAAATAAAATATTCAATTAAACAGTTGCGCAAATGTCTTTGACTTTGCGCTTTTTTTACCTAATACAAATACCAAACAGCAAAATAACAAACAGAATATCAGAAAAATTTGTAAGAATACGTTTTGTTTCTATCTTTAGTCTTTAGAAAATCCAAAAGACATGAATACACCCAACAGAATCTATTTTTTAGAAAATCCGTATCCAAACGGTCACGCATTAGAAGAATTTGAATGGAGCGGCAGAATTGAAGAAGACGAATCTATTTGGTTTGATTTTCATTTAAAAACAGAAAATTATTACGCAGAAGATGACACCAAACTTAACGACGAAGAAGAGGATGAGGATGTTGATAGCGACTGGGATTCTAAAGTTGTCTGGGAAAATTTTCATCGCTGTACGATGTCTTCAACTTTTTGGGGCGATAACGGAATTCAAATCAGCACACCATCTGAAAAAGTCGTTTTTAATGATCTTATAAAAGACGTTTTACTGGCAGACCCTTTTCCGCTTGATGACGATTATGATTATGACGATGTTGCATTCGGGATTTATTTATTAGGACACGACAGCTGTGCCAATCATCGCATTACAATTACTCCCACAGCTCTAAACCAATTTGATATTGACTGGTCTGGAAAAATCGCTTTGACTTATGTTGGAGACGACGAATTTAGATATGATTTTAAACTAAATCTTCAAAATGTAGCATTTGATGGTTTTTATTATCCTAAAAACTGGTCTTTAGAAAAAGCGGGCGATTTCTTTAAAAGCCGTTTCGCAGATTTTGAAGAGTATGAATTTGTTGACCTTAATCCGAAAAGTAACAAACGAGAATATAAATTAAAGAAGGGCATTAAAGAAAATCCATGAAAATCCCTAAAATTGTATTCGACACAATTTTCCCTATAACAATTATATCTTTCCTTGTTATTGGGTACTTTTTTATTAATCAAACTTTTTTTTCTGAACCTGGGTTGATTTGCGAAACTTATCAGCTTAGCAATACAACCTATTTGACATACGTTTTCATTCTTATCTTATTTTCTATTTTTTATCAAGTAGTCATTGGCAATTTTCTTCTTAAACAAAATAAAAATAATTTTATACTAATCCTATTGAATGGCCTTGTATTTTCAATATTTTATAGTGGAATTTTAAGTGTAATAAATTTATTCCAAAGAAAAATCGAATGGGATTTTTTTCTTTTATTCTTCTTACTATTCTTTCTTTTGGGAATATTCTATACCGCGTTAATCAAATTATGGCGTCAATTTTTTTATTCCTCATTATCCAAAAAGTGCTAATAAATTACATAAATGTATCGGGATTTGTGGTTTTACCTTTCTTGTAAGTCGAAGACTCATCAAAAATCTTCTAACTTTTTATGGATTATTTTAAAATTAAGGCTCAGAAAAATATTATTTATCTGAAGAAATTATAATGCGTTTTTAATTTATATTTGGCTAAAAGTCAGACGTCTTTTTAAGATTAATTTCAAACAGATTACAATTTCCTCCTATGATGCTTTTTGCTCTATTTATAGTTTTAGTCCTTGTTGTTGGACATCAGTATACCAAAAAATCGCCTGAATTTTTAAGGAATGAAAAAGTACAAATGGAAGAAAAAGTAAGTGCTTTAAAAAAAGATATTACAAGCTGGAAAAACAATTCTTTACAAAATGTCACAAATGGTATGGACTATTCGTTCGTAAGAAGCTTTACAAATAAATTAACTGGTGTTATTAATTCGAATGAAGGAATACCCATCATTGCATTCCAAAGAATAGATAGGGGAATTTTTGTCAACAGCAGAATACTGGCAAGTTCTACGGATTTTAAAATCTATTGTGAGTTTAAAAATGAGGAAAAGATATTCTTTTTTAATGATGTGTATCTAGGAAAAATAGTGAAACACTTTGATATTCTAGATGCCTCAAACAATAAAATTGGAAGATGTAACCGAAAAACGTCCCAACCTAGTTTTACTGTAGACTTTAGATTTGGAAAAGCTGCAGAGATACTCAAAAACTCCGATAGAAAATTCATTGGACATAGACGTTATCGCAAACGAGATGAATGGAAATCTGAAATGGTTTTTCGCGATCTTCCGCCGCCTACCAATCTAATACTATCACTGAATACAACTGATCCTGAGGAATTAAAATGGATCATTTCGCTAACGGTATTTGAAGCCGTTTATTATGGATTTAGTTTTGTTTCTTAAACCATAAATTTAAAAATCAGAAACTTAAAAGTACATAAAACTTTAAAAGCATTCTATGATCACTTTCCTAACTCAAAATGTGTTTTATAAAAAGTTAACTTCTGAATTAACGGAGATCGAACTAACCCAAAACGGATTTATTGTAGATAAGCCTTTTGGAAGCAAACCAAAAGCTTTTGACTGGAATGAGATACAGAATATTTATTTTTCTCAGAATAAAAAGGAAGTAATTATTGAAATTTCAAACAAACAAATTGTTTTAAAAAATAGCAATATAGGCTGGTATGAGTTTATCCAGAATGTGCCTTCAAAATTTGCTTCTTTTGATTTTAATTATGTTAAGACATTTATGCAAAGTCTACAACCTTGTGAAGTTTGCGGTATTATTGCGGTTACGGATAAAGTGTGTATAGTCTGCGAAAATGTACCTTGGGATAATGAAAAGAAAAAAAATAAATCGGAATATTTAAAAGCAAAACAATTAAAACTTTTTTCTCCATTGCTAAAAGCGGGAAAACCAATAAAACAACATGCTGAACCTGAACATGGATTTCAGGCTGATAAAAACTGGAAATTGTATATTTAGAAACTATATGCCTTAAATTCGAATGATACTTAAAAAACACAAAATCCAAATCTAAGAATTCATTTAAAGTTTAGTAAAAAGACCAATTCAAAACCTAAATAAAACCAGACTCTAAATGGACTTTAATAAAAAATATGGGATACCATTTGTTATATTTTTTGTCTTCTTTATGTTTTATAAACCTGTAATCTGCTGCTTAATGATGGGTTTGCTTGCAATAGTATATGCGGTTAATAGCATTTTTTTCTTAAATAACATTAGCAAAAACGGAATAGGAATTACAGGGAAAATTGTGTCTTATGAATCAGACGAAGAAGGATATAAAACACCAATTATTGAGTTTCAAACTGCTGAAGAAACAATAATTACAGGAAAACCTACTTTTCATACCTCTTCAGATTTAGATAAATTTAGATCTTATCGAGGAAATATAGATAAACCAATAAAAATAATTTATGATCCAAAGAACCCTGAAAAATTTATTCTAAAAGATAATTCTAACGGCTGTGGTCTTATTTTTTTAATCATTATTGGTTTGGTTTTTACCTATATTTCGATTGGAAATCTGCTGGGTTACAATAACATTTTCTAAGTATCTTAAATTCAGACGAAATGAAAAGTAGCATTGAAGAAAAAATAAAAAATCTTACAACCCAATTACTCGAATTGGCAAGGCTAAAATGTTGGAATACTATTTCGAACAATTTAGTATTTATTTTATCTAATATTTCGGAAATAGAAGGCGAAAACTTTTTTACTCAGCGAATCAATAGAAATAAACTCAACGAAAATAAAATACCTAAAAATTTTACTGAAGCAATTACAGATCTTAAAGAAATTTATGATTTGATTTATGACATCAATTTATATATTTATAAAGCTGAAAAAGAACAAACTATAATTGAAATCCAATATTTTCTAAAAAGTAATCTTGATGCTGATTATTTAAAAACAGTTGCTGATAATCCGTCGATGCTTCATTGCAAAATTACACTGCCACCTTATCGCAAAAATGATGATGCTAAATTTGATGTTAATTGGGAATTAGGAGGAATCAGATACAGATGGAATATTTTTTGGTGGAGGGCAAACTGGAAACTGGAAACATCTGTCTTATACAAACAATTAAAAAAAAGTAAACCATGGAAAACTTCGACTGGACTTCTTTTACCAAAAAAATAGCGGTTAAAGCTAAAATCAGCGATATTTATAACGCTTGGACAATTGCGAATGAACTGGAAAAATGGTTTCTGGAAAAGGTTTCTTTTTTTGATGCTAATCAAGAACCTATTGACAAAGACAAAAACGTTACAGAAAATGGTTCGTACGAATGGCTTTGGTATTTATACGATGATGCCATGAAAGGAAAAATTACTGCCACAAATGGGAAAGATTATTTGCAGTTTACTTTTGAAGGAAATTGTCTGGTAGATAAAAATTAAGCGAAACAAATGGTTATACGATAGTCGAACTTCGTCATCATAATATTCCAACAGACGATTCGTCTAAAAAACACATCAGACTGGGCTGTTCCAACGGCTGGCATTTTTATTTGACCAATTTAAAATCAGTTTATGAAGGCGGACTGGATTTGAGAAATAAAGATGAGAATTTGAATCCAATGATTAATAATTAGAATCGTTATTTAAAATATAACATCTTAAAAAGTGTAAAAGCCTAAAAGCTTTTACACTTTTTTTTTGCTGCTCTAAAAAAAGGAAAACCGTACTTATTTCCCTTATTTACGGATTTCCGTAAAACCACTGATTGTAAAGCCCTTAGTTTTGAATAAGAAATTCTCAATATCATTAAGTAAGAACAAATCAAATTCACCAAAACAAATATCACATAATCATGAACGATCTTATAACAAACGGAACAGAAATTAAGCAAAGGATTATTTCTGAAATAAACAACGCGAAACAACTTATCTACATTGCAATGGCTTGGTTTACTGATAGAGATATTGCAATGGCTATTATCGAGGCAAAAAATAGAGACCTAACTATTGATATTATTCTTTCTTCAAATGTTCAAAATGAAACTGTTAAATTAATGCTTAAAGGAGCTGGTATTAATGTCCATGCTTTCGAAACAGGAGATACACGAGGAATAATGCATCATAAATTTTGCCTTATCGATAACAGACTCACAATTAATGGTTCATACAATTACTCGATAAATGCAAGCTTTAATAATGTTGAAAATGTTCAGGTTTCAGATGACTTTAGAATTTATTCTCAATTTTTATCAGAATTCGAGCGTCTAAGATATAATATTGATCACAACATTGGGGTGAATACAACTTCATCTTCCAGTATTACATCTCAAGAAGTTAAAACAGAACAGCCTCAACCTATAAACATTATTGAAGCTTTTTCACAGCAATTACATAATCTTGTTTATTCTGCAGCTCAAATTAATACTGAAGAATACAAAAAAAAAGGCTATGAAAAATCAAAAGATAATAACGGTAATATTGAAATTTTCAGAACGGAATATGACCATATAAAAGAAGAAATTAAAACTTATGCAACTGATGAAAGTTTAGGCAGTAAAAAGAACATTTTAATTTCTAATATTTCTAACGCTTTTGAAAGCATGAAAACAAATTTAGAAACTGAAAAACAGGAAAAAATAACAATTGAAAAAAGGAATAGTGACTTAGAAACAAGACAAATTAAAGATAAAATTTCTGAATTAAAAAAAGAGAAATCTATTATTGAGTCCGGAAATCAAAGCACAGGAGAAAAAGGTTTACTTCAAATCAATAAAGAAATTGAAAAAAACAAATTAGAAAGAAGATCTTTAGAACAGTCTTTTGTAATAAAAAAGTTTTGGACAATTGGAACTGTTCTGATTTTAATCGCTTTAGGAGTTTTCGTCTTTTATCTATCAATATTTTTTGCGTCTGCAATTTATAAAGTTTTTTTTGAGGGAAATGCCATAATGACGTCTTTGCAAGCGGGAATAAATCCGGGAATTCCTCAACTAGTTGATGCAAATGCTATTATAAACATTTTTAAACAACAAGGAACTCTATTCGGTATTATAGCAGCTCTTTTCTTTTTAATACCTGTATTATTATCAAATCTAAAAATTCTTGGAAGCGAAAACAAACTCTTAAATAATTTGATGTTCTGGGTTGGATTATTAATATTTGATGTCGTGGTCTCAAGCATGGTGGCAATCAATACTGACGAAATAAAATCTTTATTGGCTGGACAAAAATCTACTATGCAGATTTGGGAAGTTGTAAAACATGGTGAGTTCTACTTAATTTTTACATTTGGAATGTTCCCTTTAATTCTAACTCATTTTTTAGTTGATTATGTAGTCAAGGCTTATAAAAAATCTAAGCCAGAAATGGTTGATGCTGAAAAAAACAAAAACATCCAATTTCTGGATGAAGAAATGCTGGAGTTAAATATATTAAAAGAATCATTAAGCAACAGAATTAAGGAAAATGAAACTTTAGTAAATGAAAACAATTCTAAAATTTTAAATCTAGAAACTGAAATTAATAATTACGAAAATCAAATCGATAATAAATATGCTGATTTGCAGAAAAAAACTAAAATCATATTTGATGAGTTTAATACAAAAATAACAAGTGGCAAAATTTTTACTGATGTAATCTTTGACAGTATCATTACTGCCTATAAATCAGGTTTTATAGAACATCTTCCAAAGTATTATGCCACAGATGAAGTAGCAGTTCGAGTTAGAGAAATAGAACAAATATTAATTTAATTTAATTCCTAAAATGAAGTTTTTTTTAATCTTTTGTTGTGTAACACCATTATTAATTGGATGTACACCTGAGTCTCAAAATAGATCCTTGACATACCAAAACATTGTAATTATATCAGATATGTCTAGCAGAATAGATAACAAACAAGCAAAGGACTTGGATGAAATTCATAAAATAATTCAGTTTTTCAAGAACAATTGTGTAAAACCTGGAGAAAAAATAGGAGATAAATCATCT
Source organism: Flavobacterium panacagri (assembly GCF_030378165.1). NCBI lineage: Bacteria > Pseudomonadati > Bacteroidota > Flavobacteriia > Flavobacteriales > Flavobacteriaceae > Flavobacterium > Flavobacterium panacagri. The sequence continues at coordinate 2,795,725 of NZ_CP119766.1, read as the reverse complement.
ATTTCATTTTCTCCGTTTTCAGAAAAAACAATTACATCTATCGATCTTGAAGAATATAAAAACCTAGAAGAAAAGCAATCCTTTATAAACTCTACAGGCAGGTTTAAAAATAAGGGGCTGAAAGAGAAATTAGTGCTTTTTGAAAACATGATAAAAAATAAATATGAAAACACAAGAAATGATGGATTAGATTTAATAAGTCTTTTAATTGAAAAAATTGAGAATGAATCTATTATAAAAAAAGACACAATCCTAGTTAATGGATTAGATACAATATCTATAAAATATGAAAATCATATCTATGTTTTTACAGATGGCTATTTAGAATACAAAAATAAAAAAGAAAATAGTCAATTCTATTTTAGCAATTCAGAGATTGAAAAAGTGAGGCAGTTTTCTACAATTAACAAAATTGATATATCAAAAACACTCATTAAAAACAATTCTTTAGGACTTCCATCTCAGAAAAGCAATAAGAACAAATACATTAATCTACATATATCTGAAACCCATGAACGCGATAAAGATGATAAACTAGCAACTTATAAATATCCTAAAGGGTTAAGAGATAACGAGATTCTACAAGAAGTATGGAAAAAATGGTCTATAGAAAGTGGTTTTAAAAGTTTTGAATGGAAAAAATATTAATAAGCTCTCTAGTATTTTAAGTCGATATTTAAATACTTTAATGTTAAACATCCCAAAAAGAAAATCTCTTTTTGGGATGTTTCATTAAACTTAAACTAAAAACAAAACACTATTAAGCCTCTACTTCTACCTTTAAAATTTCGAGTTTCAAATTACCTTTTTTTGCCGGCCATTCTACAACATCGCCTACTTTGTAACCAATCATTGCAATACCTTCATCCGAAAGAACAGAAATTTTGTTTTTGCTTACTTTTACTTTTTCGGGACCAACCAAAAGAATTGTTTTTTCTTCGTTTTTCACATGGTCTTTATAAGTTACTTTTCGGTTTACTGAAACGATGTTTTCTGGCAGATTTCTTCGTAATACCTGTGTAGCATGTTTTAGCTCACTCAATAAAAGTTCTTCTTCGTGCGGGGTTACTTTTTTTCTTCTTACGTGATCTTTAATTAAATCGTATGTTCCTGTAGTTAAAATAATATTTTGTGACATGACTTTCTTGTTTGCTTCACTTTTCACCGAATTATGATATACAACTCATCACTGAATATCTCGCAGTCCTAATCTAATTCAATGATACCTGATCCTGAATGAAAATTGAAAATTAAAAAATAAAACGAACTGTAAATGGTAGAATCCCTGTCTAGAGTTTTGACAGGGCAAAAGAAATAAAGTCTTTTGAGCTTTTTAAGAAAGCATCGTCATGCAAATACAATAAGGTGTACATTAAGCACATCAAACAGCTGTTTACTAAAAATAAATTGGCAGTTTCCATTATTGTAATAATTGTAATCTTTTGGCAAGATACATCAATTCTTTTAGTAAAAATTAAATTTAGCTAAAAATTAAGATTATTCCCACCAAGACACAGGTCTTTAGTTTTTTAACATGAATTCAATACAGACTTTTAATTAAAATTTAATAAATACGGTTTTACGTAAGGATATTGATTCTAAAGAAGTTACTTTTGAAAAGCTTTAAAAAGACCAAAAAATAAAACCAATGAAACTTATATTAACCGCTTTACTTCTAATTTTCAATCTCATAACAGCAGCTGCTCAATCCAATTCGGTTGCGGGCGATTACACACGTTCACTTTCAGATTCTGAAAGAAAACATATAATCGAATACAAACTAACTTTAAATCAAGATGGAACATTTGAATTTCATTCGTATTCCAAAATTCAAGGTGGCATCCCGCCAGAAAGTAACAAATACGGAAAAGGAAAATGGACTGCAAAAGATAATCTAATTACTTTTTCATCGGACAAAAAAGAAGATCTGAATGAAAAATATACGTTAGATTTTAATAATTCTACTGCACGATTTGTAACCAAAAATCCTAGAGACAAAAGCGATAAAGTGGTTCAAACCAAACTACAATTTTTAGAATCTGGACTTTTTTGGATGAAGAGAATTGATATTTTTAAAATATAAAAAAATAATACTGTATAAATAATTGCCCAAATCTGTTTTTAAATCTTCTAATTAAACTGAAAAAGAGAATTTAAACTCATGAAAAAAATCATTTTTATAGTCTTAGTATCCATTTTATTATCATCTTGTTTTGGTTTATATGATTACGGCAGTGATGCCATTGTAGACGATTATGAAACACTGTGGATTGATATTTACGAATCCAGATCTTTAAAAAAAGGAGAAATTTTAGTTCCCGCTTATGTTTTTGCTGTTGGCTATGATTCGAAGTATATTTATTCGAAACAGCATCCGCTTGCAGAAAACGCAACTGATAAAATAAATCGAAATGTAATCAATTATTACATTATCGAAAGGACAGAAAGCGGTTTTCAGGATAAACCTATCTTTGGGCCGTTCAATAAAACCGGATTTGAAAAAAAATGCACCGAACTGTCCATCAAAAACCCAGAATTTAAGTTAACTTTCCCAACGAAATGGCATTTTGACTGATTCTGGTTTCTAAACCGTAACACACTTCATAATATTTTCTTCCATAATTCGCAAATCGATTATTTTTTGAGCAACAGTTCCTTTTTCAAATAACCGAATGAACTTGAAAATAGCGCTAACATAATATCCTGGATTTGAAACTAAACGTGCAATTCCTGTAATTCTCTTATCTCTTTCCAATATGCAAGTTTGTGTTTGATTTTCGGGAAGCATGACAAATTCATTTGCAAATTGCCAAGCGCCGTTTCTAGCGGTTTCCATACTAAAATCAATAAAGAAATTATCGGCTTTACCCGCTAATTTTAGTAAAACAGTAAGAGTTGGCCAGATTTTGATTAAGCATTTTTCTACACCTTTTACCAAACTGCTGAGTATGGAATTTATCTTGTCAAAATCGGCTTTTAAGTCTCCAATATTTTGGGCTGTACTCACCTGCGCAGCTGCGATTCCCAAATCCAGATTAATATGTGCATTCATTCCGAGCAGTAAATGCTGTATTACAATAGGCCAGAATTTTTCGGCCTGTTCAAAAGAAAACGCCCAGCATTCCGAAGGTTTTTCTTTGGCTTTATACAAATAATAAGCTTCAATGTAACGATTGGCAAAAATAACATCCAGTTTTTCCATTCGTTCTCCGTTTTGAAAAGAACCGTCTGCAATTCCCTGTTTTATTCTTACTGTGACTTCACGATATAACATGGCAAATAAACCAACTGGACTTTGCTCCAATTTTGAGGTTTCAATGATTTCATCCAATATCTGAATAACCTCATTTATCGTAGATGCTTGTCTTACACTCATTTTAATCGATTTTGGTTAAACGAATATACTTATTTTAATCCTTTAAAAATCAACATTTTGAAGCAATTATCTTATATTTTTTCGCTTCTTGACAAATTAAACTCAACAACTCCGTAGAAACCTAATTTTACTAAGAAATGAAAAAACTTAGCATCTTAGCGCCTCAGAACCTTAGCAACTTTCTCATAAAAATCCTAACTTCGCTCCTCAATAAGAAAAGGAAAAAATGAAGGTCTGTATTGCTGAGAAACCAAGTGTAGCACGCGAAATAGCATCCGTTTTGGGCGCCAATACCAAACATGACGGATATTATGAAGGCAACGGTTATGCCGTGACCTACACTTTTGGGCATTTATGCACCTTAAAAGAACCCAACGATTACAAACCGCACTGGAAAAGCTGGGATTTGAATAACCTTCCTATGCTTCCTGAAAAATTCGAGACTAAAGTAGTTCAGAATTCCGGAATCCAAAAACAGTTTAAAATCATAAAAACCCTTTTCGAAAAAGCCGAAATGGTCATTAATTGCGGGGATGCCGGGCAGGAAGGAGAATTGATCCAGCGCTGGGTAATGAACGAAGCGCACTATAAAGGCGAAATCAAACGTTTATGGATTTCGTCACTTACTACCGAAGCTATTAAAGAAGGTTTTGACAATCTGAAACCTTCTGAAAACTACGATAATTTATTCTATGCCGGATTTTCTAGAGCAATCGGTGATTGGCTTTTAGGAATGAACGCTACTCGTTTGTACACCGTAAAACACGGCGGTTACAAACAGGTTTTGTCTATTGGACGCGTGCAGACACCAACGCTCGCAATGGTTGTAGAAAGATTTAAAGAAATTGAAAACTTTAAACCTCAACCGTATTGGGAATTGCAGACTCTGTACAGAGAAACACTTTTTAGCTACGAAGAAGGCCGCTTTTTAAAAAAAGAAGACGGAGAAATTCTGGCTGAAAAAGTTAAAGAAAGTGATTTCGAAATTGTTTCTGTAGATAAAAAAAACGGAAACGAATATGCTCCTAAACTATTTGATTTAACAGGTTTACAGGTTTATTGCAATCAAAAGTTTGGATTCTCGGCAGAAGAGACACTTAAAATTGCACAGACTTTATATGAGCAGAAAGCCATCACGTATCCAAGAGTTGATACGACTTTCTTACCTGGAGATATTTATCCAAAAGTACCAGGAATTCTGCAAAAACTGACCAATTATTCTCATTTGACAGAACCGCTTTTAGGCAAAAAAATCAAAAAATCGCCAAAGGTTTTCAACGACAAAAAAGTAACCGATCACCACGCGATTATTCCAACAGGAATTGAAATCAATCTGCCTCATAATCAGCAGCAGGTTTATGATATTATCGTAAAACGTTTTATTGCTGTTTTTTATGATGACTGTCTTGTTGCCAATACGACAGTGATAGGAAAAGCAGCCGATGTAACTTTTAAAGCCACCGGAAAAGAAATCCTGAAAAAAGGTTTTAGAGTCGTTTTTGAAGATCCGAATGCGAAGGAAAAAGAACCCGATTTATTACCGAGTTTTGTTGTTGGCGAAAAAGGGCCGCATGAACCTTCATTTCTTCAAAAAGAAACCAAGCCACCTAATTATTATACCGAAGCTACTTTGCTTAGGGCAATGGAAACGGCAGGAAAACAAGTCGATGACGAGGATTTACGTGAATTGATGAAAGAAAACGGAATTGGTCGTCCGTCAACTCGTGCTAACATTATCGAAACGCTTTTTAAACGCCAGTATATTGTTCGTAATAAAAAACAGATTTTACCCACTATAGCAGGAATTCAGCTAATTGATACGATTCAAAATGAATTGATCAAATCGGCTGAACTTACGGGGTCTTGGGAAAAACAGTTAAAAGACATTGAAAAAGGTACTTTTACCGCTGCTGCTTTTATTCGGAACATGAAAAAAATGGTGGAAGCTTTGGTCTACGAAGTTCGAAGCGAGACTACTCGCGCCAATATTTCGTATGCAGCATCAGTTCAGAAACCTGTAGTTAAAACAGAGAAAAAGAAAGCTTCAGGCGGAATTTTGGCAGAAACCTGTCCGAAATGCCAGAAAGGAAATTTTATAAAAGGAAAATCAGCTTTTGGTTGCAGCGAGTATAAATCGGGTTGTGACTTTGTACTTCCTTATGTCTTTCACGATAAAAAAATTACAGAACCGCAGTATTTAAGATTGCTTCAAAAAGGTTCAACAGTAAATATTAAAGGTTTTAAAACAGATACGGGAGCAGTTGAAGGTTTGATTCGTTTTGAAGAAAACTACAGACTCAAGTTAGAACCTAAGAAAACAGCACCTAAAACAGCTGTAAAAGAAGAAACTTCAGATTCTTTAGTATGTCCAAAATGTAATAAAGGAACTATTTTAAAAGGCAAAACAGCTTACGGCTGTGCAGAATACAAATCGGGCTGTGATTTTAAAGTTACTTTTGATGAAGTAAGAGCCAAACTTCAAAATCAAAAACCTACCAAGGAATTGGTGTATTCTATTTTGAAGGAAAGCGTTTAAACTTTTTTTTTTAGCCACGAATTCACGAATTATTCTTTAATCTATTTTTGTCTTTAATTACACGAAATATCATTGTTTTTATTTTCACAAGTTTGGAAAATCAAATCTCAATTTTAATTATATAAATCTTTGCTAAAAATTGTTTTAATCAGCTTATCTCGATAGCGATCTGGAGTGGCAAAAAATGTTTCAAATTTAATTTCGTGCGTTTAGAAACAATACATCGCACCAATTTTCAAAAATAAATTCGTGAATTCGTGGCAACCATTTTTTTCATACATTAGTACAATCAAAACCTTACAAAATATGTTTCAGAAAATTACTCTTATTGCACTTATCATTGCTTTCGTTTCCTGCCAGAAAAAAGAATCTGTAGAAAAAGATAAAATCAAAATCGCAGATTGGCTTATTGGCAACTGGGAAAATACTTCTCCAGAAGGTGTTCTAAGTGAAAACTGGCAAAAACTAAATGACAGTACTTTTAGTGCTTCTTCTTATTTTATAAAAGGAAAAGATACACTTCATTTTGAAACTATTATCCTAGCACAGCTTGGCGAAACATTAACTTACAAAGCAACCGTAAAAGGACAGAATAACGATAAACCTGTTTCCTTTCCTGCGACTTCTGAATCGGATAAACAATTAGTTTTTGAAAATGCTAAACACGATTATCCTCAAAAAATCACTTATACAAAAGGCGCTAATAATACTTTGACAGCTGAGATTTCAGGGAATTTGAACGGGAAACCGAGTTCGGAGAAGTTTGTGATGACGAAAAAGTAAATAAGTTGTCGTTGTAAAAAGTAAAAGATCTAAAATGAGAAAAAAAACATTTATCTATTTAGTCTTTCCGTTACTATTCATGATTCTTATATCTTGTAAAAACGATGAATTAATACTCAAAAATATCAAATCGGGCTTTTTATATGAAGCGGGAATCTATACTATTCCTAGTAAAAACAGAAATATATTAATAAAAGAATTAAAAGACGGATCATTACTATTTGCTATAAGGAACTCAAAATCCAAAATCCTTTTTCAACAATCCTTAGACGAAACTTTTAGTCCGTATCATTATTGGATGTTATATGTAGACAACAATGCAAATGTATGGTATTATAACAGTGACTATATTTCTTCAAAAGCAATTCTCTTTAATGAAGAAACACAACAATTTACAGTTGAAGATTTTTGTTCTGTAAAATTACAATTGCCTTTAGAATTCAAAAAACGAATAAAATCTCATATAGACCAAAATTGTCAATCCTTACAATAAACAAAATTAACATATACCGTTCCTACGGAACTTTGGATTCCCCGTACGTCTATTCTTAAACGGATTGAAATCCGTTGCTACAAAATAATTCATTCCTACGGAATTTTAAATACAAAAAAAGAACCATCGGTTCTACCTATTTTGTAGGGCCGGATTTTAATCCGGTTATAACGAGATTATTCTAGTTTTTTAAAGAGCCGTAGGTTCGGTTAATTTATATGGAATAGAATTGTAAATATTGAGTTAGAAATCATCCAAAACCAATACAACAACCTAAAAAACAAATATTTAAATTACCTTTATATTTTTTTAAATAAACAAATCATGAAAACAAAAGGTATTCTATTTTCCACAATCTTTACTATTGTAGTTTTATCTTCTTGTAAAAAAGAAATCAAAACCGAAGCTCCAGTAAAAACATATCCAAATCTTGCCAAAGCAGAGTGGTTTATTGGGGAATGGGGAAATAAATCGGCCGAAGGAGAACTTACCGAACGATGGAAAAAAGAAAATGATTCCGTTTATCGTGGTGAATCCTATTTTGTTGTTGGTCAAAATGATATTGTTTTTGCTGAACATGTTCGATTAGAAGAAGCCAACGGAAAACTCTCTTACATCGTAACCGTTCCTGGGCAGAATCAAGAATTACCTGTAAGTTTCGAAATGACCTCAGCAAGCGAAAATCAAATCGTTTTTGAAAATCCAAAACACGATTATCCAAACAAAATCATTTACAATCTTGTCGCAAAAGATTCATTAATCGCAGAAATCTCTGGTTTGAAAAAAGGCAAACCCAATACAGAACGATTTGTCATGAAAAAGCGATGAGCCTGATAGCGAACAAAAATATTAATATGAATCGTTCCTACGGAACTATTAGCTTTTTACAAATTGATTTCAACGGATTGAAATCCGTTGCTACAAAATAATTCGTTCCTAATGGAACTTAATCTTAAAAAACTTTACGCCTTAGTGGCAAAAAAACTTAGCAACTCAGCATCTCAGCATCTCAGAACCTTAAAAATCACTCATTCTCCCCAATCTTATTCACCATAAAAATCATAAGTATACCTAAGACTGCCATAATTAAAAAGGCCCATTTCATACTTAAATATTCAGAAATAAACCCAACCATTGGCGGTACTAATAAAAAACCTAGGTAACCAATTGTAGAAATAGAAGTCAAGGCAGAACCACTGCTTAATTTTGATGATCTTCCGGCAATACTAAACACTAAAGGAACTACACAAGAAACTCCAAATCCGATTAGTACATATCCGAAAATAGTAGGATAAGCGTAAGGCAGAATAAAACAAATTCCGAAACCGACGGTAATTAAGATTCCGCTATAAAGAAGGATTTTTTTAGTTCCAAACTTCATTACACCATAATCTCCAAATATACGTCCCAAGGTAACTGCCGAAGCAAAAAATACAAAAGCAGCACTGGTTAATTTTGGAGAAGCTTTTAAAATATTTTCAAAATAAATACCACTCCAATCGTACATCGTATTTTCGCAGGCCATAGAAACAAAACAAATCAAGGCAAACTTAACCAAGTTTTTTTCCGGCATCGAAAAGAATTTCTTTTTGACTGGTACTGGTTCATTATGAATACTCATTGGATAAAAACAAGCTGTCAGTGCCAGCATAAAAACACTCACTCCTAATAAGTGATGAGAGGGTGCAATTTTCTGCGTTACCATAACATACCCCAAACCAGCTCCTGAAAAAACGGCAATACTCCAAACCGCATGAAAACGAGTAATAATCGATTTTGGATATAATTTCTGTACTTCAAGCGATTGTGCATTAATCGATAAATTGAAAATATTACGAGAAGCACCAAAAATTAAAAGCACAATTACCAACTGCCAGACAAAAGCGACTAATCCAGGCAGAGACAATACAATATTAAACATAATTGCTCCCAACAGCATAATATAACGACTGCTATATTTATTTAAAAGCTTTCCTGTAAATGGCATTGTCAGCATTAATCCGATTGGAAAGGCAAATAAAACAGCTCCAAATTGAGCTTCTGATAAATGCAATTGGGCTTGAATATGTGGAATTCTCGATACCCATGAAGAATATCCAAAACCAGAAAGAAAGAAAAAGACTGTATTAGCAATACGATATCCTCTAGGTGTATTTTGAATTTTTTTAAAGAAAGATAAAATCATGAAATTGTTTTTCAGACTGCAAAATTAAGGCTTTTTTAGGGGGAAGCATTCTACTTTTTTCTTTTTTCACAAAAACTTGAATTTCTTTTCCAATTAAGACCTGAAGAATATTCTTGCTTTTCTTAAAATAATCTTAACAAATGCTTAGTGAATCCTTAAAAATAATATTTGTTAAAGAAAATATTATCTATACATTTGTGTTATTTTTATTTATTCTAAATAAAATATCTTTATAAACCAATTTTACAAACCAATGAAATATTTTAATCCGAAGACATTACGTCTTCTATTGACAATTAGTTTTGTCTTTTCGTTCTTAATCGTATCTGCCCAACAAAATGGAAAAATTAAAGGAACCATCACCACTTCAGACGGCGAATTAGCTGCTGGAGTTAATGTGATCTTAAAAAACTCAAAATATTGGACTGTTTCTGACGAAAATGGAAACTTCGAATTCAACAGAGTTAAACCAAGCACCTATACTTTACAAGTTTCCTTAACGGGTTACGAAACTTCAGAAAGTGAAGTAATTGTAGCAGAAAGTGAGACATCAAATATTAATTTACAGCTAAAAGTTTCTAACAAAGAATTAAAAGAAGTTGTTGTAAATGGCAAAAAAAGCATATTATCTAAAAAAACAGATTATGTTGCCAGAATGCCTTTAACCAACATTGAAAACCCGCAGGTCTACAGTGTAATCCAAAAAGAACTTTTATTACAGCAGGTTGCCGTAGATATAAAAGGCGCTGTTATGAACGCACCAGGGGTTGTGTCAATTAGTTACCCATCTGGTGGAGTTGGAATGATTTTCAGAGGATTTTCTATTGGAGTTAATGCTCGTAACGGAATGGAAACAGTTTCTGGACGTTCTTCTGTTGATCTTGGTAACGTAGAGCGTATTGAAATCATGAAAGGCCCTTCTGGAACTTTATTTGGTTCTTCAGTGTCTTCTTTTGGAGGTGTAGTGAATCTTGTTACAAAAAAACCTTTTGAAACTACTGCTGCCGAAGTATCTTACACGGCTGGAAGCTACAATTTAAACCGATTAACTGTAGATGTTAACACTCCTTTAAATCAGGAAAAAACAGTTTTATTCAGAATCAATATGGGAGTTCACAGAGAAAAAAGCTTCCTTGATTATGGTTTCAACAATACGCTTCTTTTCGCTCCTAGCTTAACTTATAAAGCATCGGAAAAACTTACTTTTAACTTCGATGCAGAACTTTACAATGTAAACAACACCAGACGTACATATAATACTTATGACGCAAATTCTGGGATAACAAACCCTAGCCAACTTCAAATCGATTACAAAAAGTCTATGTTCCATGATGATAACGATGCCAAATCAACGGCTACAAAATTCTTTGGGCAAGCTGAATATCAAATATCTGAAAACTGGAAATCTACAACTGTATTCTCTTTTGTAGGGGAAGATGTAGAACGCAGTTATCAAAGTTATGCAGTATGGAGTTCACCAACACAAGTAGCCAGAAGAGTTGGACTTTGGGGACCTATCTTTAATAACTATACTAATATTCAGGAAAACATTAACGGACAGTTTTCAACTGGAAGCATCAAACATAAATTCCTTGCTGGTGTAAACTACAGACTTTATACTTCAAACTTCTCAGGCGGATCAACTTTTACACTTGATAATATTGATATTACAACTCCTTTTGCTCCTATTAGAAGAAAAGCAGTTGATGCTGGTCTTAACCTGACAACTTCTGCGGTTGCTGACCAAAAAACAATTAGTGCTTACTCTTGTGATGTTATCAATTTTACAGACAAATTCTCCGCAATGTTAAGTTTGCGTTTGGATAATTTTGAAAGAGCAAAAGTGGGAACTGTTGAGGGTTACAGCCAAACAGCACTTTCTCCAAAATTTGGATTAGTATATGAAATTGTAAAAAGTCAAGTTTCTGTATTCGCAAATTACATGAATGGTTTCCAGAATATGGCACCTGTGACACAGCCTGATCAAACCTTATTAGTTTTAGATCCAATTTATGCGGTACAATATGAAGGAGGTTTAAAAGCCGAAACGTCTAATAAGAAATTAAGCGGCTCTATTAGTTACTACAACATTACCATTGATAATGCTACAAGAGTTGATGCTGGATATACTATCCAAGATGGTAAACAAGTAAGCAAAGGTGTTGATTTTGAATTAATGGCAACTCCATTTAACGGACTTAGTATTGTAAGTGGATATGCTTATAATGACAACCGAATTGTACGAGCATCTGATCCAACTATTGAAGGAAAAAAAGCGACAAGTTCTCCTGAGAATGTAGTTAACTTCTGGACTACTTATACTTTCCAAAATAAATTGAAAGGATTAGGTATTGGTGCAGGTGCAAACTATATCGACAAGAATTACTTTACTGCAAATAATTTAATTTATATGCCTTCTTATACCGTTTACAATGCAACTGTATATTATGAAAAACCAACATGGAGATTAGGTTTAAAATTCAACAATATTACAAACGAAAAATACTGGGATTTCTGGGGTTCATCAATGGCACCAGCCAACTTGTTAGCAAACCTGACAATCAAATTTTAAGACCTAAAAACAATTAAACTGACGCCTCAATTTATAAAATTGAGGCGCTTTTAATTATAACAATCAGAATTACTTTTATGACTTTTAAAAAACTCATTCTTAAAATTCACTTATGGCTGGGATTAGCATCTGGCTTAATTGTAGTTATATTGGGTATTACGGGATGTTTGTATTCTTTTGAAGAGGAACTGCGTCCTATTGTTCATGATTACTATCACGTAGATCAGGTAAAAGAAAAAAAACTTCCTCTGAGCCAAATCATAGAAATTGCAAAAAAAGCCAACAAAAACCCAAAAGAATCTATTTCAGGATGCCGAATCCTGAATGAAGATGACCGCACCATAATTGTCTGGTTTTATGAAGAATTAAATCCAGATGCCTTTTGGTATTGGAACCAATATCAAAGCACTTATCTCTATGTAGATCCTTATAGTGGAGCGGTTAAAAAACAGGAAAATGTTAATTTCGAGTTTTTTGTTTTTGTTCGAATGCTGCATCAGACATTATGCCTAAACAGCAAAATTGGAGATCCCATTACAGGAACAGCTACCATTATCTTTATCATTTCTTTAATTACCGGGCTTATTCTTTGGTGGCCAAAAAATAAACAGGCTGTTAAACAGCGTTTTTGGTTTCAATGGAAAAACAGTACAAAATGGAAACGAAAAAACTACGATTTACATAATATTCTTGGGTTTTATTCTATGTTTTTTGCGTTATTGATTGCACTTACAGGATTGGTTTGGGCATTTCAATCTTATGATAAAGGTTTGCAATGGTTATTTAATGGAGGAAAAACATTCAAAAGAGAAAAAGTAGTTTCTGATACTACTCAATACAACAAAAATAGACCGCTTGACAAAATTTATGCATCTGTAAAAGAAACTCATCCTGAGGCCAAAAGCTATTATTTCTTTCTTCCAAAAGAAACTGATTCACTTGCGACTTACAACACCTTTATCAGATACAAAAGCCGCTTTGATGATACCGCTACAGATTATGATCAATATACTGCGAAACCTCTTCGAACAATAAAGTATAAAGACAAAAGCAACGGTGAGAAATTCAGATTCCTAAATTACGATCTGCATGTTGGCAGCATATTAGGTTTTCCAGGAAAAGTACTTGCCTTTTTTGCCAGCTTAATTTGTGCTAGTTTACCTATAACAGGCTTTCTAATTTGGTGGGGAAGAAATAACAAGAAAAAGAAATCTATTGTTAATAATTAAGAAATAAGCAATTATTAATAAAAACGTTATAATTGCTGTTTTTAGTTTCAAATCTATAGGGTCATAAAATAAACTTTAAGTCCATTTTTTATTTTCAACAAAAACCTCAAAATTCATTAGTACTAAATGATTTTGAGGTTTTTTCTTGTCTTTTATTTTTAATTATTCTAAATAACACTTATGTTTGTAAAAAATATCATTGTACTAATTTAAACTTGATCTTATGAAATCAAATACACTAAAAACATTAACTTTTTTATTCTTAATGCTTTTTGCCACACCTCAAATCTTTGCTCATGCACTTTGGATTGAAACAAAAGCTACAGGAACAAAAGGTAAAGCTCAGGAAATTTCTATTTACTTTGGAGAATTCTCTGATAATGACATTACAAAAGCCGATAAATGGTTTTCAGATTTAAAAGATTTCACTTTAGTCGTTATTTCTCCTTCAAAAAAAGAAACTAAACTTACTTCTAAGGCTTTAGACAATAAATACCAAGCATTCTTTACTCCAACAGAAGATGGAGTTTACACTATTGTAATGCAGCATACTGTAAAAGATGTTTATGGCACAATGAAATTAGATTATAACTCAAGTGCAACTGTAGTTGTTGGAAACAAAGCTGCAGGAAATAATATTACAGCTAACACAAACAAAATTGCCGTTTTCTCAGAAAATGCAGATGCAGCTAAAAAAGATACTAAAATTACAGGAGTAGCTTCTTATGAAGGTGCTATAGCCAAAGAAGCAAAGATTAAAGTAATTGCTCCAAACGGATGGGAAAAAGAACTATGGACAAACGATAAAGGAGAGTTCTCTTTTACTCCAATCTGGTCAGGAAATTACATGGTAGAATATGCCCACACTGATAAAGCTTCTGGAGATCATAATGGTAAAAAATACGATGAAATCTGGAAAATGGCTACTTACCAAATTGCAGTAAAATAATTTTAGAAAATTTCATTCTTAGATTTAATTTCAATTCAATAAACCTTGCTTAACGGCAAGGTTTTTTTTGAAAATTAATACAAAATTAAAATATCATTAGAAAAACATTAAGCAAATCTTAAGAAAGAACTAAGCAAGGTTTAAGTAAGAAAACCACTTCATAATTTCATGTTAAAGATCATGTGTATTTATATTTGCAGTCAATAATTTTTATTGAATCTAAATAAATATCATGAAATATAATTTACTATTAGCACTAGGATTATTGAGCTTTGTCTCTTACGGTCAAGATTATTCAAGTAATGAAACTACTTCTTCAGTAACCGATACTGTAAAAAATAAAAAAGGAGAAATTCTGAATGAGGTCGTGGTTACCAAAACCAAAGAACCTAAACCTGTAACGGCAGTTCGTTCTGGATTAAAACCAATGGACAATCCACAGTCAATACAAGTTATTGGTTCTGAAGTTATCGAGCAGCAACAAGCTATCCGATTAAGTGAAGTTCTTAAAAATGCTAATGGTGTTTATGTGGGTTCTGCTCGAGGTGGCGCTCAGGAATCTTTTTTCTCAAGAGGTTATGATATGTCTGCCAATAATATGTTTAAAAATGGATTCCGCTATAATGCAGGATCAATTCCAGATGTATCCGGTTTAGATAAAGTAGAATTTCTTAAAGGAGGTTCTGCCCTATTATTTGGAAATGTAGCTCCAGGGGGAATCCTTAACCTTGTTACTAAAACTCCTCAATTTAAAACTGGTGGCGAAGTATCAATGCAAATGGGGAGCTTTTCTTATTATAAACCAGCTTTTGACTTTTATGGCGGTCTTACTAAATCTATTGCTTTTAGAATTAATGGTTCTTATGAAAATTCGGAAAGTTTTAGAGATGTTGTAAAAAACGAGCGTTTGTATATAAACCCTTCCTTACTTTTCGTAATCAATCCTAAAACACAAATTACTCTTCAAGGAGATTATTTAAGTGCAGATTGGACTCCAGATTTTGGAACAGGAATTATTGGCACAAAAATTCTGGATTTACCTCGTAATACATTTTATGGATCTCTTTGGTCTAATGGTACAACTAAATCGTCAAGTGCTTCTGTATTATTAAATCATGATTTCAATAAAAACTGGAAATTAAACTTTAACTCTTCTTTCCAAAGCTATGATAGAGCATCAAAATCTACAGCGCAACTATCTTCAGTAAGTGCAAGCGGTGATTGGACAAGACCATTAGTTCAAAATGATAACTTAGAACAAATATTAGGAGATCAATTAAGTCTTCAGGGGAATTTTAATACAGGATCTGTCAAACATCAAATTTTTACAGGTGCCGACTGGGAAAACTCTTTTGCAACGGCTTACACTTTTGCTTTTACTCCTGCGAATTATGATACAATCAATCTTTTCAATTTTGACCCATCAACACAGAGAAATGATATTCCTAATGCTAGGGCAACTCAAATTGCAAAAACAGAAACCAATCGTTTTGGTGTTTATTTCCAAGATCTGATTTCAATTACAGAAAAATTTAAAGTATTAGCTGGTATACGCTGGTCATGGCAGGAAGCTGAAGTTACGACTTATAAAGAAACTTTGGTTTCAGGAAAACAAACAGTAAGTCCTGAAAATGCAGTACCAACAGTGGGTGCTAAGAAATTAGACAATGCATTTTCTCCAAAATTTGGTTTGATCTATCAGCCAAGAAAAGATGTTTCGTTATTTGCAAGTTATTCTACATCGTTTACTCCAAACACAGGAACTACAGCTGATTTAAAACCAATTGAGCCATCTATTATTGACCAATATGAAGCTGGTATTAAAACAGATTTCTTAGAAGGAATGTTAAGCACAAACGTTACTGTTTATCAAATTACAAATAGCAATCTAGCACAAACAGCTGAATTTAAAGCCGACGGAAGTTTAAATACGGATACAAATGTAAAAGTGTTAAGCGGTGAAACCAAAAGTAAAGGTGTCGAAATTGATGTAACTGCAAGACCTGTTGAAGGTTTAAGTATTGTTGCTGGTTACAGCTATAATGATATGCGTTATACTAAAACATCTGGTTTAAACGGAAGTTTTATTGAGGGTGATCGTCTTGTAAGAACTCCAGCAAATACAGCAAATTTAAGCTTCTATTACACCATACCAGATGGTTTTCTTAAAGGTGTTTCTGTTGGAGCAATAGGAAATTATATTGGTGATCGTTTGGGCGGCTGGAATGATCAATACAGCACAGATCTTACCAAATATCCTGACGGAATCTACCACAGAGAAATTCCATTGAAAGGATACACTACAATCGATGCTTCGGCAGGATATACTTGGAGAAAAATCTCTATTTTATGTAAATTATCAAACATCACAAACGAATTAAACTATACTGTTCACGAAAATTACAGTGTGAACCCAATAGCGCCTCGTCAGGTTATGACAAGTTTGCGTTATAAGTTCTAAAATATTGAATTAGTATTTTTCTAGATTTTTTTTTAAAGGTCAAACCTCATCTTGCAAAAGGTGAGGTTTTTTATTTTGTCAAAAAATGTTCTTCATTTATAAGTACTTTTGTCTTTAAAACCATTTTAATTTTAAATTCCCCATATGTCCCATTCCAAAGAAAACCAATTAAAAAAAACACTGGGTTTAAGTTTTAACATTGCTGTATTAATTGGTGGCACAATTGGTGTCGGGATTCTGCGTACGCCGGGTTCTATCGCAGGACTATTAGATAATTACTGGCTAATTCTTGCTTCTTGGCTTTTTGGAGGTTTATATGTTTTATTGGGAGCTAATTCGTATTCTGAGTTGGCAACAATGTTACCAAAAGCTGGTGGTTCTTATAATTATATCAAAAGGGCTATGGGCGAATATGCTGGATTTTTATCTGGCTGGTTTGATTATATTGTCAATGCCATCCCTCCTGCTTTTTACTGTATTGTAATTAGTGAATATACTATAATTCTATTTCCATCACTTGCCAATTATTCCATCGTAATTTCAATCTCATTACTAGTCGCATTTGTTTTGTTGCACTTAAGCGGTGTCAAAAATGGAAGTGTGATTCAGCAAATCACAAGTTTCTTAAAAGTGATTTGTTTTGTGGCTTTGGTAATTGCATGTTTTATGTATTCAGGAGTTGAAGTTCCAAAAATCAAAACCAATAGTTCCTTCTTTCAAATCGGAATTATTTTTGGCTTTTTTAAGTCATTACAGCTTATTATAGGAACTTATAACGGCTGGAATGCCGTTTGCTTTTTTGCTGAAGAAAATGATAATCCAAGCAAAAACATTCCGAAATCTTTATATAGCGGAGTTTTACTCGTTGTCGTAATTTATATTCTAGTAAATGCTGCATTTTTTCATGTATTGCCAATCGAAACTTTGGCAAAATCAAATTTGGCTGCAGCCGATGTTGCTAAAATACTTTTTGGAGAAAATGGTGCTAAAATCGTTACCATAATTTCTATTTTCTCTTTAATAAGTATTCTGAACGCGTTTATGATGATTCCGCCAAGAATTCTCTACGGATTGAGCCGAGACGGATTTTTCATCAAAGAGGGAACACAAGTCAATAAAGGCGGAACACCAATTGTAGCGCTTTTGGTTTCATCTCTTTTTAGTTTGTTTTTAATCTGTATTGGTTCTTTTGAAGTGTTGTTTTCTTTCGCCGCTTTTATCTCTATAATTGTTTGGGGACTCGCCTATTATTCCCTTTTAAGACTAAGAACAACTGAACCAGATTTACCAAGACCTTACCGATCATTCTGGTATCCGTGGACAACGATATTAGCGATCATATTTTCTATCGCATTACTGGCAGGTTTCATTTACAGCGATCCTAAAAGTTTTATTATTATTGTTGCGATTACGATTGTTTCTTATCCTTTGTTTTGGGTTTTGGACAAAAACAAAAAGTAATACAAAACTTACTTTTGTTTTATTTTTTGATAAAATGCACTATTTTTGTATTTAACAATATGAAACATGAATTACAACTTATCATTTCAGGAAAGAGCAAAGTTAAGCATGGAACAACTATCCAAGCAGCAGCCAGTTACCTTAGAAGAAGCCAAAGCGCAAGTACAATGGCTAAAGAATTCAAGCATTTCAAAAAACAAGAAAAAGAGACCTTAGAAAAGTTTATAGAATTAAACAGTCTTTGGATTTTAGATATCAATCTTGATAATTATATTTCTGAAGGAGCAGAACAAAAAGTCTATTTAAAAGATGGAAAGCATGTAATCAAACTTAATGACTCTATTTATTATCATTCTTGGATAGATTACTTCAATAATTTATTGTTAAATAACTTCTTTTTCCCAGACACAGCATACAATTTATTAGGCTTTTTCAAAAATGAAGACATCATATATGCAGTTGTTGAACAACCTTTTGTTAAAGCAACTGAGCCAACAGATCTAGAAGTTGTAAAAAAGTTTATGCTTGTAAACGGATTTTTTAATACAAAAAATAACGACTACTATAATCCTGATTTAGGGATTATTCTTGAAGATCTTCACGACGAAAATGTATTGACCGAAAATGGCATTCTTCAATTTATAGATACCGTTTTCTATATAAAAGATAATTTTTACGAAATATAAAAAACCGACAGATTTTTAGAACCTGTCGGGTTTAATCATAAAGCAAATCTATCTTCTCGCCTTAAAATATTCTTCAAAAGAACTGCAATCAGACATTAGATCAACATAATCATCTGCATATTTTGATTTTAAATCCTGATAGTATTTATTTTTACTTAAAAGAAAATCATCATAATTTTCAATTTTGCTATCGTAATCATCAGGGTATTGATATTGTAATTTGTTTTTTTCGCATCTTCCTATCATTCTCAAGCATAAGGCTTTAAATTTATCATTTTTAGCATGCTTTAACGCTAAAAGATAATATTGCTGTGCTAAATTACCTTGAAAATATTCTTTCTCATCTTCAAAAGGAGTATCATCAACATAATGATGCCAATTATAACGGCGCATCATCCATGAATTTCCATTTTGTGTCATGTTATAATAAGCATTCGCTGCTAAAAAATAATAATAGTCCTTATTCAATTCTTTAGGATCAGAAGCCTTTTTAAGATATAACATCAAATGTTCCGTAATGCTTCTTTTATTTAATCTAAAGAACTTTTCTTGCTTAATAAACTCAGGAGTATACTTAAGGACAAAAAACGGATTTGCATCAAACATATCTGATTCTTTGCAATTTGGCTTTTCCCAAAAACAATCTGCGTAACTGGCAACTTCTTCAATATCCAATTTTCCAAAATATTCAGAGGCTAGTTTGAGATTGTTCTGACGGATGTATTTTGTTCCAATCAAATCGTATAATCTTGAAATTTCTTTTTTAAGATAGCTTTGCTTCCATTCTGAAAATGAATCTAGCTTCTCTCTTTTATTTTCAATCTGTTCTACTATTTCCCGTACTTGTTCTGGCGAATAAATCACATCTATATATTCGAAATAATCAGAATAAAAATCTCTATACGAATTGCTTTTGTTTTTTAAAGTTTTCCAAACCGCTGTATTATTTTCAGAATAATCACGAGGCTCTGTCACAACTTCATTGAGCTTTGAATATAAAAAAGCGGCATCCAATGTATTCTGTTTGTATTCTAATTCCCTTCCAATAGCAAATAAAAATTTTCTATTTTTTTGATTTTCAAGCAGAATTGGTTTTACTGCATCTAAAATAACAGCTTTTCCTTTTTCCTGATTGGCAGTTAAGGCTAATGCTTTTATAATTTTTATTTGATTATAAAGAGGATCTGTTTTCGAAATTTCCTTTTCTACAACGGCAATTTCATTCAAACAGCTTTGGTTGTTTTTTGTTACAAAAGATAAATAAGACTTTCCTAACTTCCATAAAATTGGGTCATTGATTTTTTTAAGTTTTACATTGCTTACAAATTGCAACACTTTGCCAGCATAAACCCTATCATTTTCAACTCTATTTAAAACATCTTTTATCGAATTATTTGCATCGTCTGACCAATAATCATATTTTGAAACTGCTGGATTAAATAAAGAATAATAAGGTGTAAAAACCCAATCCTCAATTTTATTAATTTCTCTCAGCAACAAAAAAGAAAGGCCTTCAAATTTTGGATTGTATTGATAGACTTTCTCTAAACAAAACAAGGCTTGATCGCTCTTTTTTACACCTGCTAAAAAGTAAACATTGGCTCTTTCTTCATCATTTTTAGCATACTTTAAAACATCTTCCAATGAAATTTTGGAGTTGAAAACCTGAGAAATCATAAAACGTTTATCTGGGGCTTTTACAAAAACCTGTGCCGCATAAAAATTTGCTAAAGCTTTATCAGTTTCTACAAGTGTCCTAAAATATAAACTCCAGTAATTAAGGATGTCTTTCTTTTTTTGGTTTTTAAAAATAGTATCATACAATGATTTGATTTGTTCCAAATCATTATTATAATAAGCCAGTCTAATAGCCAAAAAAGTATATCGCAATTGGATTTCTTTATCTTTAACCTTGTTAGAAATCGCTACTGCTTTATCTATTAGATCTTTTCTCTTTGGCATTGCAGCTCCTTCCTTTTTTTCCCATGGATCGCCATACATTCCATTAAGAGGTTCGCAGTTTTTAGCAAACTTCAAATAATTTATAGCTTCTATATTTTTAGTTTTATAAAAATACAGAAGCATTTCATTCGAAGATTTTTCATTAATCTCTTCTTCATTAAAATCATATAAAATGCTTCGTATAGCTTCGATAGAAACTTTATTCCGACAATATTTTATCCAAAGGTTTTCATTCTCATCGATTGAGCCTTCTGGATACACTCCGTCTATATTTGGGTAGAATGAATTATAAGAATAATTAAATTCTGAATAAGAATAGTAATTAAAATTGGAAGGATTAAAAAATGAATATCGGATTTCTTCTCCAAACGGATAAAAACCACAAGCAAAAATGCTATTACTTACTAAAATTAGTATAAAACCCAGAAAGTTCTTCATTGCTGTAATTGCTTAATTGTTCTTCGTCTAAATGAAATAATGTTACTGTAGTGTTCATATCAAAGTCTACATTTTTTTTAATTACTTTGATGGCTTCATTAATTTTCTCTGAAGTCAGATTTTCATATTTAATCTTATCTCCAATTCTTAAATAAAAATTATCAACTACTGTATCTTTTGTGACTTCATACCATAAAGGTTTAATTTCTTTCAAAGATTTTAAAATCTCTTTCTGTCCGTCGTAAATCACTGTATAAAAATGATCGTTTTTATATACCTGCATCCAAGAATAAGTAGGAAGTGCAATATCTAAATGCAAGGGATATTTTCGTTTTTTATTGAGATATAGTTTTAATTCTTCAATATCTAAAATGGAGTTTTTAGAATGATTCCCTAAAGGATTTATCAAATTATAACACATTAAAGTTGCTTTGTCTACAGGAGGAATGCCCATTTTTTCGGGATATTTGTAAGGATATAATCTCAACGTACAGCTAATTTCTTTTTTGGAAACGGCCTTCAATTTCTTCAAAAAATAAAAATAATTATCTTTTGTTGTCAAAGTCCAGTCACAATCCATTTGAAATTCCTTTGTCGCAATAGCTCCTTCAAATCTTTCATTAGCATATTTATTAATCAAAAAAGCAACATTATTGGCCAGTGTATCCATCCTTTCCCTATTCGTATTTTTAAAAACCTCGTTTTTAATATATACTGTTGGAACAATTAGAAAATCTTCCTTTTGATAAAAACGCAAAGACGTTTTGGAAACAGGAAAATCCCCATAAGCTTCATTATGATCAATCTCAAAAAACTTAATGTACAATTTCCTGACTTTTAAATCTTTTAAAACCTGGCTTTCCCTTGAATTCAAACTCCAGCTGTTACTTTTCCAGTAATAAAAAGATTTCTCAACATTCTCAATTTTGTTGGAGCAAGAGAAAAAAAGAGTAAAAATGAATGCAAAAAACAAGATTTTTTTCATTTGAAAAAGAAAATTTAGATAGCGTAAAATCGTATTAAATTTATATCTTTTTGAAATACAAAAATCAAAAAAATCAGACTATTTTTTAGAAAAAATGGGACATGTAAAAACAATAAATCTGATTGTCAATAAAGAAGAAGACAATGCTTCTGTCATTATGAGGAACGAGGAATCACACGCGAAATTCCACAAAGAAAGTCGCCAATCTTTGTCGATCCACTAGTGTGATTCCTCGTTCCTCGGAATGACAAATTGCATATAAAAACAAGAAACCCGACAGGTTTTAAAATCTGTCGGGTTTAATTCTATAAATTAATAGAAACTCTAGATTTTATTTCAAACCAGCCAAACTCTGCTCAATTGTAGCAATTTTTGCCAAAGCATCAGCTTGTTTTTGTTTTTCTATATTTAAAACTTTTTCCGGAGCTCCGTTTACGAATTTCTCGTTTGAAAGTTTTGCTTCAACAGATTTTAAGAATCCTTTTGTGTAATTCAATTCTTCTGTCAGTTTTGCAATTTCAGCTTCAACATCGATATTTCCTGTAATCGGAATGAAATATTCATTTGATTTTACACGGAAAGATAAGGCGCCGTCTACTTTTTCAGAAACATATTCGAAAGCCGAAACGTTTCCTAATTTCGTTACAACTGAATCAAAATAAGTCGAAAGATTTTCGCTATTGATTCCTTTTAATTCGATTGCATCTTTAAACGGAATATTTTTGTCTTTTCTGATTGTTCTGATTCCAGAAATTACTTCAATTGAATTTTCAAAATCAGCAATTAATTTAGCGTCAAATGGTTTTAATTCTGGCCAAGTTGAAACGATTAAAGCTTGTTCTGGCGTTCTTTCAGCAATTAACTGCCAAATCTCTTCTGTCAAGAAAGGCATGAAAGGATGTAATAACTTCAAGTTGCTTTCTAACATTTCGATCGCTTTCGCGAAAGTTACGCTGTCAATTGGCTGTTGATAAGCCGGTTTAATCATTTCTAAGAACCAAGAACAGAAATCATCCCAAACTAATTTGTAAATCGCCATTAGTGAATCTGAAATTCTGTATTTGTCAAAATTATCTTCAATGTCAACTAAAGTCTGCTGTAATTTCGCTTCGTACCATTCGATTGCTACTTTTGATGATTCTGGCTGCGCGATAGTTTCTGAAACCTCCCAACCTTTAATCAATTTGAATGCATTCCAAATCTTGTTTGAGAACGCTTTTCCTTGATTACATAATTCTTCATCAAACATGATATCGTTTCCTGCAGAAGCACTTAAAAGCAATCCTACACGAACTCCATCAGCTCCAAAAGCATCGATTAAATCTAAAGGATCAGGAGAATTCCCTAATGATTTAGACATTTTACGACGTTGCTTATCACGAACTAATCCCGTCAAATACACATTTGTAAATGGTTTTTCACCAGCATATTCGTAACCTGCAATAATCATTCTCGCAACCCAGAAAAATAAAATATCCGGACCAGTAACCAAGTCATTTGTTGGATAGTAATATTTGAAATCTGGACTTTCTGGATCCATAATTCCACCAAAAACAGACATTGGCCATAACCATGATGAAAACCAGGTATCTAACGCATCAACATCTTGTTTAAGGTTGTCGGTTGTTAGTTGTTGGTTCTTGGTTTTTTCTTTTGCTAAAGCTAATGCATCTTCAATATTTTCTGCAACTACGAAATCTTCTTTTCCGTCTCCATAATAGTATGCTGGGATTTGTTGTCCCCACCATAATTGACGAGAAATATTCCAATCGCGAATGTTGTTTAACCAATGTGCATAAGTGTTCTCAAAACGTTTTGGATGTAATTTAATTTCTCCTGTTTCTAAAACCGATTTAATTGCTGGTTTTACTAAATCTTCCATTTTCAAAAACCATTGATCTGATAATCTTGGTTCGATTATGGCTTTGGTTCTTTCAGAAGTTCCCACTTTATTTAAATGGATTTCGGTCTTCGCCAAAGCTCCAATTTCTTCTAGTTCTTTTGCGATTTCAGTACGAACCACAAAACGATCTTTTCCTTGATAATGTAATCCGAAGCTGTTTAAAGTCGCGTCTTCATTAAAAATATCAACGATTTCAAGATTGTGTTTTTCACCTAAAGTTTTATCGTTCATATCGTGCGCAGGTGTTACTTTCAAACATCCTGTACCGAATTCTACATCTACATATTCATCTTCAATAATTGGAATTACTCTTCCGCAGATTGGAACAATCGCTTTTTTCCCTTTTAAATGTGTAAAACGCTCATCGTTTGGATTAATACAGATAGCAGTATCTCCAAAGATAGTCTCAGGACGTGTCGTTGCAATCGTCAAGAAATCTTCTGAACCTTCGATTTTATATTTTAAGAAAAATAATTTTCCTTGTTGTTCTTCGTAAATAACTTCTTCGTCAGAAAGTGTTGTTTTAGCTTCCGGATCCCAGTTTACCATACGGTATCCTCTGTAAATTAATCCTTTGTTGTATAAATCAACAAACGATTTAATTACAGAAGCCGACATATCTGGATCCATAGTAAATTTGGTGCGTTCCCAATCGCAAGAAGCACCTAATTTTTTAAGCTGTTCTAAGATTGTTCCGCCGTATTTATCTGTCCATTCCCAAGCATGTTTTAGGAATTCTTCGCGGGTTAAATCATTTTTGTTGATTCCTTCTGCTTTTAGTTTCGCTACCACTTTTGCTTCAGTAGCGATCGATGCGTGATCCGTTCCCGGAACCCAACAAGCGTTGAAACCTTTTAAACGTGCACGACGAATTAAAACATCCTGAATCGTATTGTTCAACATATGTCCCATGTGAAGGACTCCAGTGACGTTTGGCGGCGGGATTACAATTGTATAAGGTGTTCTATGATCAGGTTCTGAATGAAAATAGTTATTTTTCATCCAGTAATCATACCATTTGTTCTCGATCGCTTTAGCGTCAAATTGTGCTGGAATTGTCATTTACTAGGGTTGTTTAATCGTTAATTTGTTTAATTATCAATTTGTTTTGTTGCTTAATCGTTTTGAATATTTCAGCTAAACGATTATACAGTTAAACAAATAAACCAAAACTTTGGTTCAATTTTTGTAATTATAATTGACAGCAAAAGTAAATAATTAAGTAGACTATAAAAAGAGAAATAATAATTTGTGTGTTAATTAAAAGAATGTATATTTACTTACAATTAAAAACTGATTTCATATGAAAAATGCAGCCTCTTTTATTGCAGTCTTATTGTTTAGCGCAATAGGTTATGCACAAAATGGCCCTAAAATTGAATTTGCAGCCCCAGACAATACAATTGATTATGGAAAAATTTCTAAAACTGATAACGGACTGCGTTCCTTTGAATTTACAAATACTGGAGACGCTCCTTTATTAATTACAGGTGCAGAATCAACTGTAAGCTCTATTGTTGTTACAAAACCTGCTGCTGCAATTCAGCCGGGCAAAAAAGGAAAAATTGATGTTAAATACAATATGGTTTCAGGACCAATTCGTAAAACCATTACTGTTGAAACAAATGCAGTAAATTATCCTGACGGGCGTGTAGCTCTTAAAATTAAAGGTGAAGTTTTGTAAAAAACTTAAATTTATAAATTGTAAAAAGCCGTTTCTATTGAAGAAACGGCTTTTTTTTATCTTTCTAAGTTAAACACGACAGGTTTAAAAAAAATGTCGGTTTACTAAATTGTTGTTGTTTTTATTATTTAGCAGTACATTCAACGGCATCAAATTTATATTTTACTTTTTCAAAATCGATTGGTTTGTCTTTAACCAAATACGTAACTCCCATTGTAGTCTGCATAGTTCCGTTTCCTAAAATAAGCTGTTTGTCACGTTTTAAAAGTGCCATTGGGTTTTTAAATGTAGTATTTTTTGTAGCCGAGTCTTTAAAAGTATAATCTACAAATAAAGTATCTCCGTGAAATTCTCCCGCTACTTCTCCAGTTCTTACTGTTGAAGGCGCAACTTTCATAACCATTTCACCTGATAACTTTCCGTTCTTCAAAGTATTCAGTTTCAAATCAACCGTATCTTTTTCGTAGATCGCTTTGTAGCATTCTGTGCTTACAACTGTTTCTCCTTCAGCTTTTGCCGTAGCAGCTTCTTTTTGTTTTTCTTCATTTTTACAACTTTGAAATCCGATACAGATTACAAGCAGGCAAGGTAAAACTAGATTTTTCATATTTTCTTTATTTATGTTTCAAGGTTATTTTATAAAATTAAATAAAAAAGAAAACAACTAAAATGTTTTGGCAAAATTTTTCTGTAAAAATAAAGCCTGAGAAAATTCAATCTTCTCAGGCTTACTTAATGTCTTAAAAATAAACTTTATAATTTCTTAATTACAAATTCAGATCTTCTGTTTAACTCATGGTCTTCTTCAGAACAAGCTTCATCCGTTTTACATTTTATAATTGGAACCGATTCTCCGTATCCTTTTGCAGAAACTCTTTTAGCATCTATTCCAGATTGAATGATAAACTCTCTAGTTGAATTGGCTCTTTTTTGAGATAAATCTTCATTGAATTTAGCATTTCCTCTTGAATCTGTATGTGAACCAATTTCGATTACCATTCCTGGATATTTTTTCATTAATTCCACTACTCTTCCTAAGACCACTTTTGATTCTTTGCGGATGTACCACATATTATAGTCAAAGTAAATTGGATCTGTTTTGATGATTAGTCGGTCTTTATCTTTTATTACATCTTTTTCCTGTGCTAAAATCTCTTTTACTTTCTCTTGCTTTTTAGCCTCAGTTGCTGCAATTTCTTGCTCTTTGGCTTTTTTCTCTTTCTGTTTTAATTCAATTGCAACAAGTTCAGCTTTTTTCTTGTTTTCTTCTTCTATAATAATTTCCTGCTGTCTTTTCTTTTCCGCTTTTTCCTTCTCTTCCAGTTTGATAGCTTCTAAAGATTTTAAAGCCAATGAAGCATCATTTGTTTTATCTCTTGTTTTATCTAAAGTTAATGTTTTTGACTCGTTTGTATATTTTTCTTTAAAAGCCGAAACTTTATAAGAAGCTTCGCAGGCAACAGTAAAACTGAATTTTCCATCAGCAGCAGTTGTTATTGTATTTAAGGTCTTATTTTCTGAATCTTGCAGAATTACAGTGGCGTTTTCTAGTGCCAATTGAGTGTCAACATCTGTAATTGTTCCTGCAATGAATTGTTTACAATCCTCTACAATTAAATCTTTGATTTCTTTGAATTGATAAATGTCGTCACTTCCCTTTCCTCCCTCTCTGTTGGACGCAAAAAAACCTTCTTTCGTATTCGAATCAACATTAAAAGCAAAATCGTCTGAATTAGAGTTTAAAGGCAGTCCAATATTTACTGGTTTTGAATACTCGTTTCCGTTTATTTCAGAAACAAAAACATCTAAAGAGCCATAGCCTAAATGTCCATCTGAAGAAAAATAAAGTTTATTATCCGAAGAAGCAAAAGGAAATTGTTCTCTTTTATCTGTATTAATTTCTGGACCTAAATTCTTTGGCGTATCAAATGCTCCTCTATTAATATTGACCGAATAAATATCAAAAGATCCTAAAGATCCCGGCATATCTGAAGCAAAATACAAGATTTTTTCATCAGCGCTTAAAGCTGGATGTTCCGTTGAATAATTCGGACTATTGAATGGAAGTGATGTTACATTTGTCCATTTACCATTTACCAGTTCTGCTTTAAAAATCTGAAGGCTTGAGATTTTCTTATCATCTCTCTTTTTTCTTCCGTTTTTAGAATTGTTTCGAGTAAAATACATCGTTTTTCCATCTTTTGTAAAAACGGCATTAGACTCATGCATTCCTGTTTTTAATTCTTTAGCAAAATAATGTACAATCGAATCTGAAGAATTAATATTTTTCAGTGGAATTGTAACTAAATTTAAATAAGTTGCATTATCCCATTTGTACTTTTTATCAAACAGATTAGGTTTCAATTTAACACCTGCAAAAACCAAATTATCATTGTATTTTACTGCACCGAATTCTGAATTAGGCGTATTTATCGGAAGATTTTTTATGTCAAATCTTTTCCCAATTGCCGATACGTTTTCCAGCGTTTTTAGTTGTTTTTCAAAATTGACAAGATCCTCGGTATTAGCCGATTTTGAATAATATTCTTTTAAAGCGACGTTTGCATCATCATAACTATTGGTTGCTTTTAAAGTTTGTGCATATCTAAAATAATATTCGCGATCTAAATTATTGCTGTAGCTATTAACCAAAAGTCGGTAATAACGTTGTGCTTTAACCAAATTGTTGGTGTAGAAATAAGAATCGGCCAAGTTTTTTATTACTTCCTGTGAAGGTTTTTCTTCTGCAAGTCTTTCATACAAAACAATTGCTTCGGTATAATAAGTTCTATCAAAGAATTTCTTAGCTCTTACCAATTCCTGATTTTGAGCCTTTATAAACTGTATTGAAAATACGAATATAATAACGAGTAGTTTTTTCATATTTTTCATTTTAGAAGAATCTTGGTGATTTATCAAAACCTTTTCCTAACAAATCTAAATCGAACAACAACATAATTTCATGTGTTCCCGAATTAAACTGACCGAAATTTGTCAATGTATAATCATAAGCATAACCCACTCTCAAAGTAGGCGTTACATTGATATTAAACAAGGCACTTACAGAATCGTCAATTCTATATGCTGCACCAAATTCAAACTTTTCGTTGTATAAAACATTGGCAGTTACATCTAAAGTTATTGGTGCTCCTTTGACAAATTTTGACATAAATGCTGGTTTTAATTTCAGTGCATCATTCAGCTGAAAAACATAACCTGCTGTTAAAAAAGTATGTATTTCTTCTGAGCCAAAAGCATTGATTCCTGATTTTTCTTGAATATATTTTGATTTCAACAAATTTGGAACGGATAATCCAACATAAAGATTATCTCTAAAATAATAAGCTCCAACTCCAATATTAGGTTTGGTTGCATTTATATTTTCTGAAAAAGCAAAATCGGTCTGCGGATCTGTAAAACGAAAACCATTAAAATTGCTCTGTATGGAAGAAAACCCAGCTTTTAATCCTAATGAAAGTTTATTTTGTCCTCCCAATTTTAAGACATACGCAAAATCAGCATAAACATTATTTTCTTTTTTAGCACCGTCTCCAATATCATCAGATATAAATGAAACTCCAGCCTCAATTTTTTCTGTAATCGCGCTATGTGCAAAAAAAGTAAATGTTTTTGGAGCTCCTACCGCTCCAACCCATTGTGTTCTATACAGTCCTCCAAAATTCATCATAGCGGGTACTCCTGTCGCGTATGCTGGATTGACTGCACTCATATTATACATATAATGTGTATACTCTGGATCTTGCTGTGCGCCAACTGATAAATAGAAAAGGAAATTTATAAAGAGTAGTATTTTTTTCATTTGAAAATTATATTAAAAACATAAAAAGATTTATCGATTTAAATAAAGACGGCCTTGCTTCGACGGTTTGTTGTCCTTATTGAAATGCAATACATAAAAATAAACTCCATTGGGTGCAATTCCGCCAGCGATGCCGCTTTTTTCGTAATTCATACCATCCCAAGCTGGTTTATTTTTATCCCCTTTATACATTCCGTTTCCGTATCTGTTATAAATTTCAAGAGTATAATTTGGATATAAAAATTCAATATCTTTTATTACAAATGAATCATTGACACCATCACCATTTGGAGAAAATCCGTCAGGCACAAAAAAGTCATTTGGCACATTATCACATTCTGTCAAGGTTACTGTGACTTCTATATATTCTGAAGAAAAACAGTTTGTGCTTGGAAAATTATATCCGTAATATTTCCCTTGTTCGACCAAAGGTTTTGTAGGCGATAATAAATTCCCATTTGGAGCATCATACCAAACTACTGTTGCTGGCACATTGGTATTATTGGACAAATCTGCAATAGTTGGATTATTTAGTCCGCAGAAATTCTGTCCATCCGAATTTAATACTGGAACAGGAGAATCGTCTATAGTAACTGTAACCGCTGCTGCTTCTGACGTACAGCCTGCGGCAGACGTTTCTTTAACATAATATGTTTTGGATTGCAAAAGTACAGTACCCGCAAGCGGTGTTGCTGCTGTTGCAGATTCATACCATTTAAATTGATTCCCATTCGGAACTAGATTGGAAACTGCTGCTTCGTCTACTTTACAGAATGATTGTGGATTTACGGTTGGTGCAACTGGAATTGGATTTATAATAAAACTATCTAACACATTATTCAAGTTACTATCGCAACTTGTCACATTGTTCTTTAAATTGGTTAGTGAAATAATTGTAGAACCAGTGTTTAAAAGCAATCCAGGAGGAATCTGAAATTCAGCTTTCCCTCCTGCGGCAGTAAGAGTTATCATTTCAGAAGCTATGTTATCTCCCAATAGCATGTAGGTAATTGTTATATCCGTCAGACTGCCTAATCCTGAAATTGTTGCAGTAACGGGATCATTAAGACAACGATCGTTTACAACAACACTCACGGTTGCAGCATTTGGAAGCGGATTTATAATTAAATTTCCTCTTATATTAGCAGTATTGGTACAGCCTGTAGCAGTATTGGTAATATTAGTAATCGTAATAGTCGATGCTCCACTATTTACACTTAAATTTCCAGGAATTATAAAATCTGAAATACCTCCAGTAACTGTAATATTCTGTCTCTGTCCTAATGTAAAATTGTCTCCTGTAACATTATAAACAATATCATAATTTCCATCTGGCAGTAGGGCTGCATTTGTTAAATGAGCTTGAGCATCTTTATTTTGGCAAGTCGGATCAAATGTAAGCAAGGCTCCATCTAAACGCGGAATTGGATGAATCTCTAGAATATCTGATAAATCATTAATAATATTAGCACAGGCTCCTTTACTTAAAGTTGAAATAATATTTGTAATGGTTAGAGTAAATTTTCCAACTTGTCTAAAATAAGAAGGCGAAACTGGAAAAGTAAGTACACCATTTACAAAACTAGAAGTAATGGTTTGCGAACCTCCATTTGGCCCCGATACATTAAAAGTTACTTCATATTGTCCATCAGAAATAGATTGTGCTCCTTGTGTTAAGGTAGCTGAATATCTAGCGGTTGGTATTTCGGGCTCGCAAATATCTTTAACCACATCAACTTTTGCTCCTGTAAAATCGAGACGTTGTTCTATAGTAACCCTAACTGTAGCAATTTTGTCTGGGCAGACTTTATTATTAGGAGTAGCATAAACTATATAATTATATTCGTAGTCGCCTGGTCCGTTTAAATTATATTGTTCTTCCAGATTCACAATATGATCTGTTGGAGAGACTATTCCTGGTCCGCTCCATTCTCCTCCGCTGTCTTGCCCGGAAAGTCTAGTATCTAAGTCTAAAGCAGTATATTGTGAAATCTGAGTATCAGCACAAATAAGTAAATTGTTAGGCGTTCCTTCTCTAGGTGCTCTAACTACCGTTATAATTACGGTAGAAGAAGGTGAAGCGTTAGAACAAGCAAGAACTGGCGGAACAGTGTAAGTATACTGATATTGCCCATTTTTATTAGTCACTCCAATTGTTGATTGAGGCACAACATTTCCATCAACATCCGTCCAAACTCCATTTGTATGAGGAGCCATAACAGTACCGTTGAAAGCAGTAAAGAGGTTGAAAATATTTTCATCACTACATACCGTCGCATATGGAGCCGCAACACCCGCATAGGCACCAATAGTTACAGTTACTATTGCTTTGTTATTTGTACAGCCTGCTGTTGCAGGTGCTGTATAAGTATAATTATAAACACCTCCTTGACTGAGAAGCTGCGCATTCAGCATTCCAGTTGCAGCAGTTAATCCACGTGGATTTGTATTGGCAGTCCAAGTTCCACCTGGA
This sequence comes from Flavobacterium panacagri, assembly GCF_030378165.1. Taxonomy (NCBI): domain Bacteria; kingdom Pseudomonadati; phylum Bacteroidota; class Flavobacteriia; order Flavobacteriales; family Flavobacteriaceae; genus Flavobacterium; species Flavobacterium panacagri. Next base: position 2,763,729 of record NZ_CP119766.1, on the reverse strand, counting down.
ACAGGATTTCCACCTAATAAAGAAAACAACGAAATGTTTTGATTTGCAGGATCCGCAATAGTTGTACATAAATCTAATTGTGCGTTAGATCCTGCACATTGTGCATTGATTTTTGCAGAGAAGATCAAAAAGAAAGTAAAAACAAATAAAAATTGTAAGAAATTAATGTAGTTTTTTACCATAGATTAAATTTTTGTTAAACATAATAAATTATCTAGGCAAAAAACTAATTTTAACAAACATTTTTTCACAAAAAAATAAAATATATCTCAAAATTAGAGTAAAAACTTATTTTAATCCAAGCCATTTATAAATTCTTAAAGCTCATCTTCTAATTTAAACCTGAATTTCAACACTAAACTATTACGTTCCACTTCCAAGTTTATCCATACATCATCTTCTGATTTTAGTAGATTGTTTATCTGCTGTAAAGTGTATCTGTAAGGCTGTATTTTATTTATGCTTACAATAATATCTCCTTTACGAAGACCGCATTTTTCTGCTGCAGAATTCTTTCTTACATTAACAATTTCATAGACCGGTTTAAGAGCAAATTTATACTTAAAATTATTGTTATTTCTTTCTCTCTCCTGTATTTCGTCAATTGAAGATGCTACTCGGACTGTCTCCATATTAACCGTTTCCTGGACCCATTGCAATCCATTATGCTGTACTGTAATACCACTTTTATTGTAAGTAAAAGGTTCTCCAAACTTGCTGTTTCTCTTTAAATATAATTCTTTATTTTTATAGTCCAAAACTAAAGTAAAGCGCTTAAGAACTTCTCCTCCAACTGAGCCGATACGCCCTGGAACCATCTTTACATTTCTAATAGAAATGGAATCGGGAAAGGATACAATGGGTTTCTTAAAATCAAATTCATCAATAGAAAATTTATCGATTTTAGCTCGGTGTCCTTCAATATCACCGCTAAATCCTTTTCCTAAAAAGTCTGGAAAGTTTCGATCTGGAAGTTTAATCTTATCATTCTCAAAAATCCAAAAAGCATCACTGTTTCCTATATCAATTAGCAGTTTTGCAGGTACTTGTACATTGTTGACCGTCGCTGTGGTTATTAAATAAGGTTTTGATCTTTCTATAGTTATCGGAATCTTTCTAAATTTCTTGTCTAGCTTTTCTTGAAATTTATTATTCTTGGCATGAACTATAATTTTCTTTTTTTGATAATTAATTTCAACCAAATTATTTTTAAAGAATTTATGTCCAATAATTCCATTAACAGGAATTCCGATATGAGAAGACAAATTAAAACTTTGATCCAAAATAATATAAACCATATGGTCACTAGATTTTAGGCCATGAGTTTCTAAAATATTTTTGGTGGACTTCAAACCTTCAATTTCTTCTTCACTTCCTAATCCACGGAGTTTGATTTTTTCAACATTATTAAAGCTTACTTCCTGCTTTTCTTCCATGCTGAATAAAATAGTTTCTTCGACACCAGAATCTAATAGAAAATTAAGTTCTATTCCGTTAACTTTTATCGGAATAAAAATAAGGTTATTAATCAATTTAAAGGGCACTGTAGCCTTAGCTGCATTGTTTTGTAATAAAAAATCGCCTTGTCCAAAAAGCAAAAAAGGTAAGAATAACCCAAAAAACAATACTATATATTTTTTCATTGACAATATTTTATTATAAAATTAGCAAATATATTTATTATTGTTACATTTTTAGAAGTACCCTTATTGTTTACGTTAAATTGGAAAAAAAAATGCAAATTTGCACTTCAATAATTTATACTCATGCCAACAATTTCACACAAAGGCAGAAACATGCCTGAATCTCCGATACGCAAGCTGGCTCCTTTTGCTGATTTAGCAAAGAAAAAAGGACACAAGGTGTATCACTTAAACATTGGTCAACCGGATATCAAGACACCGGAAGTGGCCATCGAGGCGGTAAAAAATATTGATTTGACTCTTATAGAATACAGTCCGTCTGCCGGATATGAAAGCTATAGAAAAAAATTAGCACAATTTTACCAGCGCCAAAATGTAAACGTTAACACAGAAGACATCATTGTAACAACTGGTGGTTCTGAAGCCTTACTATTTGCGCTGGCCACAATTACAGATCCAGGAGATGAAATCATTATTCCGGAACCTTTTTATGCTAATTATCATGCCTTTGCATCTTCAACAAGTGCAACTGTTGTTCCGTTAGTTTCTACTATCGAAACTGCTTTTGCATTACCAAGCATCGAAGAAGTGGAAAAACTAATTACACCTAAAACAAAAGCCATTCTGATTTGCAATCCTGGAAATCCGACTGGATATTTATATTCTGAAGCAGAAATTAAGCAATTAGCGAGTCTAATTAAAAAACACGATTTATATCTAATTGCTGATGAAGTATATCGCGAATTTTTATATGACGGAGATGATGTACATTTTTCTGTAATGAATCTAGAACATGTACAGCAAAATGTAATCATGGTCGATTCTGTTTCTAAACGTTACAGTATGTGTGGCGCAAGAATTGGCTGTCTGGTTACGAAAAACAAAGAAGTTCTAGCAACAGTAATGAAATTTGCTCAAGCCCGTTTGAGTCCGCCAACCATTGAACAAATTGCCTGTGAAGCTGCAATAGACACTCCTCAAAGTTACTTTGACGAAGTTATTGCAGAATACAAAGAACGACGCAATACTTTGATTGCAGAATTAAATAAAATTGACGGAGTTATTGTTACCAAACCAAAAGGTGCTTTTTATTGCATTGCAGAATTACCAATAGAAAACTCAGATGATTTTGCACAGTGGCTTTTAGAAAGCTACAATTTAAATGGCGAAACCGTAATGATTGCACCGGCAAAAGGTTTTTATTCGACACCAGGAATGGGATTAAATCAGGTTCGTATTGCTTATGTTCTAAACAAACAAGATTTAATTACAGCCGTAAACATCTTAAAAGAAGCTTTATTGGTTTATAATAATAGATAAAAATATTCAAACATAACTTTCAAAAGACAATAACTATTTTCGTTATTGTCTTTTGTTTTTAGAATCAATTTTAAATTATATCCAAAAAGGAACAATTAAATCGTAAAAACCATAGAAAAGGTTTCCCATTTATTAATTATCTTTACCGCCTTAAAAAGATATACCCATTATAATAGTAGTTTTTAATGATAAATAACGAAGATTTTTTAGACGAAATTGGTGACAGTCACTTCAGCAGTAATGCAAAAAACCCTTTAAGAGCAGATGCTTTTGATATCACTGACGAAGAAAAAATAGAAAAAATAAAAAAAGATGTTGAAAACATTCTGCAGACTCTTGGAATGGATTTGACAGACGACAGCATCAAAGGAACTCCAAACCGAGTTGCAAAAATGTTTGTAAAAGAGATTTTTGGAGGTTTAAACCCAGCAAAACAGCCAAAAGCTTCAACTTTTGACAACAACTACAAATACGGAGAAATGCTTGTAGAGAAAAACATCACTGTTTATTCTACTTGTGAACACCACTTATTACCAATCATCGGGCGCGCACATGTAGCTTACATTTCAAGCGGAAGAGTTATTGGTTTATCCAAAATGAACCGTATTGTTGAATATTATGCTAAAAGACCACAGGTACAAGAGCGTTTGACAATGCAGATTGTTCAAGAACTCCAAAAAGCCTTAGGGACAGAAGATGTTGCCTGCGTTATTGATGCAAAACATCTTTGTGTAAATTCAAGGGGAATTAAAGATATCGAAAGCAGTACAGTAACATCTGAATTCGGTGGAAAATTTAAAGATCCACAAACAAAAAGAGAATTTCTTGATTACATTAAACTAGACACTCAGTTTTAATTTTTTACAATTATTTCTATTATATTTATGATCTAGCCCTGATAGAAGCGGCATCCTTTTATGGCGGGGTTCGCCATAAAAGATACAGCGGATAGCAGGATTAGCTCCTAAAACAAACAATTAAGTTAAAAATATGCCACTATATAGCAGTCAACCCTTAAAAATATACAATTCACTATCTGGTGAAAAAGAAGATTTCAAACCCATCCATGATGGAAATGTTGGAATGTATGTTTGCGGCCCTACCGTATATAGTAATGTTCACTTAGGAAATGTTAGAACTTTTATGTCTTTTGATGTAATCTTTAGATATTTTCTTCATCTGGATTATAAAGTTCGTTATGTTCGTAATATTACTGACGTGGGGCATATCGTAGATGACGTTGATGAAGGTGAAGATAAAATTGCTAAAAAAGCACGTTTAGAGCAATTGGAACCCATGGAAGTAGTACAGCGTTATACTGTAGATTTTCATAATATTCTTAAAGCTTTCAACTTCTTGCCTCCAAGTATTGAACCAACTGCTACTGGACATATTATTGAGCAAATCGAAATCATCAAAAAAATAATTGATAAAGGCATTGGATATGTTGCTAACGGATCTGTGTATTTTGATGTTGTAAAATACAACGAAACTAATAATTATGGCATCCTAAGCGGTAGAAATATCGATGATATGCTTGCCAACACACGTGATCTTGACGGACAATCTGACAAAAGAAACCCACAGGATTTTGCACTTTGGAAAAAAGCCGAGCCAGAACACATTATGAGATGGCCTTCGCCTTGGAGTGATGGTTTCCCTGGATGGCATTTAGAATGTACCGCTATGAGCACCAAGTATCTTGGAAATCATTTTGATATTCACGGAGGTGGAATGGACTTAAAATTTCCTCATCACGAATGTGAAATTGCTCAAAATGAAGCTTGTACTGGTCAAGCTCCGGTAAATTACTGGATGCATGCCAATATGCTGACTTTAAATGGAAAGAAAATGGCTAAATCGACTGGAAATAATATCTTACCAGGCGAAATCCTTAGCGGTGATAACAATATCTTAAGCAAACCGTTTTCCGCGTCTGTGACACGGTTCTTTATGCTTCAGGCACATTACAGAAGTATTTTGGATTTTTCTGACGATGCTATTGTTGCTGCTGAAAAAGGCTATAAAAGATTAATGGAAGCTGTTGAGGCTTTACCAAACATTACAGCTGGAAATACAAGCTCTATTGATTTTGCAGCATGGAAACAACTTTGCTACGATGCAATGAATGATGATTTCAACACGCCGATTTTAATTGCACAATTATTTGAAGCTGTTCGTTACATTAATTTATTAAAAGATGGCAAAGAAACTATTTCCACAGCTGATTTAGCAGATTTTACAACAGCAGTAAAAGCATTTGTATTTGATGTTTTAGGTCTTAATGACGAGAAAAATGCTGATGGTGATAATGACAAATTAGAAGGTGTAGTAAATATGCTTATTGGAATGAGAAACCAAGCCAGAGCAGACAAAAACTTCGCGCTTTCTGATCAAATTAGAGATCAATTAATTGCTTTAGGAATTCAGCTAAAAGACGGAAAAGAAGGAACTTCATTTAGCATACAATAAAAAGTGTTCAGTATTCAGTTTTTAGTGTTGAGTTAGGCAAAAGTTTAAATCTGAAAAGTAAAAAACTGAATACTAAAAACCGAACACTGAACACTTAAAAAAAATATGTTATCCAAAATTCTAATATACCCTTTTGTACTCTTAGTGCGTTTTTATCAAACTGCAATTTCCCCGTTTACTCCGGCGTCTTGCAGATTTGAACCCACCTGCTCTACTTACATGATACAGGCTTTACAAATGCATGGATTGTTTTATGGCGGTTTTTTAGGAATTAAACGCATTTTGAGTTGTCATCCTTGGGGAAGAAGCGGTTATGACCCTGTACCAGAAAAGAAATGCAATCACAAACATTAACCTTTTACAAAGCGGTACTTTACATTAAATATTTATTTTTACAATATATAAAACATTTTACATGACACACGCCTTAAATTTTGTTTGGAATCCTTCGGAAGGAATAAATCTAGGATTTTTTATGATTCGTTATTACAGCTTAATGTTTGTAATTGCCTTTCTTTTAGGTTGGTTTTTAATGAAAAAGATTTTCCAAAGAGAAAATGAATCAATAGAAAAATTAGATTCCTTATTTGTTTGGACAGTACTTGCTACTTTAATCGGAGCGCGTTTAGGCCATGTTTTCTTTTATGATTGGGAATATTTTAGAAATCATTTAATTGAAATCGTTTTACCAATTAAAGAAAGCGAAACCGAAACTCTTTTTGGCTTTATCAAAGGATGGGAATTTACAGGTTTCCAAGGATTAGCTAGTCACGGAGCAGCAATTTCTATTATTGTTGCAATGTATTATTATAGTAAAAAGATTTTAAAACGTTCGCTTTTATGGATTTTGGATCGTATTGTAATCCCTGTTGCAAGCGGTGCTATTTTTGTACGTTTAGGTAATTTCTTTAACTCAGAAATTATTGGCAACGAAACAACATCTGCGTTCGGAATTCGTTTTTTACATGATGCAATCAACAAAAATGAAGCTGTACAAAAAACAGGAATCGCCGATCCAAAAGAAGCATACAATGCTATTGCTACAAACCCAAAGTTTGCTAATTTACTAGCAGAAGTCCCTGCAAGGCATCCAGCACAATTATACGAAGCGTTCTCTTACATTTTTGTATTTGCCATTTTATATTTCTTATACTGGAAAACAAATACAAGGCTTAAGTCTGGCTATTTATTTGGATTATTTTTAGTTCTTTTGTTTGTAGTTCGATTTATTGTTGAATTTGTAAAAGAAAGCCAAGGGGGAATCGAAAAGAACTTAGGTTATTTTTCTACAGGACAATGGCTGAGTATTCCATTCATTATCATCGGATTATTCTTCATGATTAGAGCGCAAAGAAATCCTTTGGCCGAATCCTAAAATATATTTTTAAAAATAAAAAGAATGCCCAATATCAGCCGATATTGGGCATTTTCTTTTATAATTGGCACGAAATACCAAACTCAATATTTTTTGAATTATAGCCCGCATTTGAACTTCCTAATCCTGCATTAGAAACATGACGCAGACTAGGACGAACATCAAATTGTAATTCCTTATAATCAAGAGTAAATCCAACAGCAAAAACATCCGCAAAGGCAAAACCTTTAGACATACGTTCTGTTTCAGCATCTGCAAGCATCGGACCAATACTTCCCAACGCATAACAAGAAAAAATCTTACTAATGGGCTTTCTAACAAGAAAACCAATATTAAGAACATATTCATTAACATTCTTCAGCCTCATATATTCAATACGTTTCTGCTCAAAATTGAATACTTCAGGTTTTACAAAATACAAATTAAGCAATTGATGTTTTCCGAAATTAACCTCTGGCTGTATTAAAACTTCATATTGAAAACTTCCAGTTTCTTTAAGTTTATAATACAACTGCACTTTATAAAAACGATTTGTAAATGTGTAATCCTTATTATTGAATTCTCTTCCAAAACCATAATTCACACCTATTCTACCTTTGTTATTAATCTCCTGCGCTTTAAACCGCATCAGAGTAAATAATAAAATAATAAAGAATATCCATTTTTGACTCATAAATCATTTTTGAAAGTAATTACAAACATAAAAAAAAGACCCAGTTTTCACTGGGTCTTTCTAATTATTTAAAATAAGGTTTTCAATTATGCCTTATTGTGTTTGTCTTCAATTGTATGTTTTTCATCATTTGAAATCGTATCAACCAATACTGGAGTTGCGATAAATAATGAAGAATAAGTACCCACAATAATACCGATTAACATTGCAAAGATGAATCCTCTGATAGATTCTCCACCAAAGATAAACATTGTTAATAATACAATGATCATCATTAATGAAGTATTCAATGTTCTTGATAATGTAGTATTAATAGAAGCATTTACGATATCTTCAAAACTTCCTTTACGGTTTCCGATGATAAACTCTCTAACCCTGTCAAATACAATTACAGTATCGTTCATTGAGTAACCAATTACAGTCAAGATCGCAGCAATAAAGTGCTGATCCATTTCCATGTGGAAAGGCATGAATTTATAACATAATGAATAAACTCCTAATACAAACACAACGTCGTGCGCAACAGCTGCAATCGCACCTAATGAATACTGCCATTTACGGAAAGACACCATTAAGTATAAGAAAATAACTGCCATTGCTCCAAGAACTGCCCAGTATGAGTTTGTCTTGATATCCTCAGAGATAGAAGCTCCAACTTTAGATGCTTGCAATACCCCAACTGTTTTACCATTATAAGAGTTGATAAATTTATCATAAGAAGTATTTGGGAAATATTTCTGTAAAGCAGCGTATAATTTTTGGTTTACTTCTTCATCGATAGCGACACCATCTTCTTTAATTTTATATTTAGTTGTGATTTTTAATTGATCATCATCTCCTAAAATTTTAGCTTCAACTGGAGTACCAAAAGCAGCAGATAATTCATCTGAAACCGCAGTAGCATCTACTGCTTTCTCAAATTTAACTTGGAAAGTTCTTCCTCCAACAAAATCAACACCTTCATCTAATCCGTTAACGAAGAAGATAGAAACTAAACTTACTACAGTTACAATAGAAGAGAAGATATAAGTGAATTTTTTAACTTTAATAAAGTCAAAGTGGAAATTAGTAAACCAGTTTTTAGTAATGTTTGTAGAGAAAGTTAAATCTGCTTTTCCTAAAATATTTCTGTCGATAAAAATTCTAGCGATAAAGATAGAAGTAAACAATGAAGTTACGATACCGATTAATAACGTTAATGCAAAACCTTTAATTGGTCCTGTTCCAAAGATAAACAAGATCGCTCCAGTTAAAACGTGAGTAACGTTAGCATCAATAATAGAACGCATTGCACCATGCCATCCGTAAGAAGCTTGAACAGCTTCAGAAAGCGATTTTCCTTCACGCAATTCTTCTTTTGCTCTTTCGTAGATAATAATGTTAGCATCTACCGCAGTACCTAATGTTAACACGATACCTGCAATACCTGGCAATGTTAATACAAAACCAAAACTTGCCATAATTCCGAATAAGAATAGTAAGTTCAATAATAACGCAAGGTTTGCATACCAACCTGCTTTACCATAATAGAACACCATCCAAACACAAACTAATAAGAATCCTAATACAGAAGAAATTGTACCTGCATCAATAGCCGCTTGTCCTAAAGATGGACCAACAACTGTTGACTGAATAATATCTGCAGAAGCTGGTAATTTACCCGCATTTAATACGTTAGCTAAATCTTTAGTCTCAGCAACATCAAAAGAACCTGTAATTTCAGATCTTCCTCCAGCGATTGGACCACTTGTAACACCAGGCGCAGAATATACGATGTCATCAAGAACAATAGCAATATAACTTTTTTGAGCAAAAGCTCTACCTGTTAATTCTTCCCAAACTTTAGCACCTTGGCTGTTCATCTGCATAGAAACTGCAGGTTTACCCATTTGGTCAAAAGTATCTTTTGCATCAGTAACAACACCACCGCTCATTGCTGGGTTATTGTCTCTGTTTCCTTTTAAAGCATATAATTCAACAACTTCAATATCTTTTGCACTTGCTAAATCTTTTGCTTTTTGATCTTTTATAGTAGTTGGCTTACTCCAAACAAATTTTGCATAATGTTGATCAGCTGCCAATAAAACTCTAATTTCTGGTCTTTTAAAATAAGCATTAATAGCTGCTGTATCTTTTGGTGCAAAATAACCTAAAACTGGTCCACCACCTTGACCAACAATTTTGTCAAATAAAGGATTGTTTCCTTTTTTAGCTGCAGTAGAATCTTTAGCATCATCTGTCAACAAGGCATTCAATGAATCTTTAGCAACAGTTTTAGTTTCTACTTTCTTAACTTCAGTTTTCTTTAATGCTTCGTTAGCCGCAACTAAGAAGTTTCCAATTTCTTCAATTTTATAAGTTTCCCAGAACTCTAATTGAGCTTTTCCACCTAATAATTTTTTAATTCTATCTACATCCTTAGCACCTGGAAGCTCCACTAAGATTCTTCCTGTTTCTCCTAATTTTTGGATGTTTGGTTGTGTAACACCAAATTTGTCGATACGCTCTCTTAATACTTTAAAAGCACTTTCTACAGACTCGTCAACTTTTCTTTTGATTACTTTTTGAACCTGAGCATCAGACATTTGAAAATCTACCCCTCCATCTCCTTGAAGACTTCTGTTAGCAAAAATATCTGGCGATGCCAATTTCACAGTTCCTTTTGAATTTGCCTCAAAAGCTTCAAAGAACTTATTTAAATATGTTTTGTTTCCTTCTAAATTTGCAGATGCATCAGCTAATGATTTATTAAAAACTGGATTTTTAGAATTATTAGCCAAACCTTTTAATACATCTTTAATAGAAATTTGAAGAATTACGTTGATTCCTCCTTCTAAGTCAAGACCTTTATTAAGCTGTTTGTTTTTCACTTCATTATAAGTGAAATCAGTAAAACCAAGGTTTAACACTTTTTCTTTACCAATAGAATCTAAATATTTCAGCTCTTTATCTGGATTATCTCCTGCAAAAGCTTTGGCTTCACTTTTGACGCCATTTGCCACAAAAGTGAATGATAGTTGGTAAATACTTACCAATGCAAATAGAATTGCGAAAAATTTAATAAGTCCTTTATTCTGCATTATTACTAAAAATTAATTATGTTTTATTTTTGTTTTTGTTTTAAAGTCCCATAAAATAAGCCCTGACATGATTTTTTAAAACAAAAATACGAGATCACGAATTACCAATTTTTTTTTAAACCGAGCAAATATATAATTAACGAAAATATTAACCAATTTATTTATTAATTAATCTCAAAAAAAAAGCTGCAAAAGTGCAGCCTTTTCTCTTTTTTGCGGTTTTTATTATACTAAAATCGTTTTTAGGGCATCATTCATGCTGCGAACTGCATCTGCACTTTTCGCAAATAATGCTTTTTCCTGATCGTTTAAGTTAATATCTAAAATTTCTTCCACACCATTTTTACCAATTATACATGGAACTCCTATACAAATATCATTTTGACCATATTCTCCTTCCACAAAGACAGAACAAGCAATCATTTTCTTTTGATCGTTCAAAATACTATCGACTAAATAAGCTACTGAAGCTCCAGGAGCATACCAAGCAGAAGTTCCAAGCAATCCTGTAAGTGTCGCTCCTCCTACCATAGTATCTGCTGCTACTTTTTGAAGCACGTCTTCTGAAAGAAACTCTGAAACTGGAATTCCATTATAAGATGCTAAACGAGTTAACGGAATCATAGTTGTATCTCCATGACCTCCAATTACCATTGCCGAAATATCATTTGCAGGTTTATCTAAAGCCAGAGAAAGATAAGTTCTAAAACGTGAGCTGTCTAAAGCGCCACCCATACCTATAATTCTATTCTTTGGAAGACCTGTTGCTTTTAAAGCCAAATACGTCATCGTATCCATTGGATTTGACACTACGACAATAATTGTATCTGGAGAATATTTTAATACATTTTCAGCAACTGCTTTTACAATTCCTGCATTTATACCTATTAATTCTTCTCTTGTCATTCCGGGCTTTCTTGGAATACCTGATGTAATTACAACTACATCGCTTCCTGCAGTTTTAGAATAATCGTTGGTGACACCTGATACTTTGGTATTAAAACCAGTATTTGTAGCACACTGTGTAATATCCAGTGCTTTTCCTTCTGCAAAACCTTCTTTAATATCCAACAATACTACTTCGCTTGCAATTCCTCTATAAGAAATAACATCTGCACATGTAGCTCCAACATTTCCTGCTCCTACAATGGTAACTTTCATATTTTATACTTTATCGGTTATTAATACTGCCTATTCTTTAAAAAGGCAATTCGTTTAATTGTCTAGTAAATTTAAACAATTAAACGAATTGAAATTATTAATTTTTCATTTTATGCATCAATATTTGCATAAACTGCATTTTTCTCGATAAACTCTCTACGAGGCGGTACTTCATCACCCATCAACATAGAGAAAACTTGGTCAGCTTCTGCCAAACTATCAATATTTACCTGACGTAAAGTTCTGAAATTTGGATCCATTGTAGTTTCCCACAATTGCTCCGCGTTCATCTCTCCAAGACCTTTATAACGTTGAATGTTTGCACTTCCTCCCATTCTTTCGTTAGCTTGATCACGCTGTACATCATTCCAAGCATATTCTTTTTTGTTTCCTTTTTTAACTAAGTATAAAGGTGGCGCTGCAATATACACGTGGCCTTCTTCAATAAGCTCTTTCATGAAACGGAAGAAGAACGTTAATATTAAGGTAGAAATGTGGCTACCATCGACATCGGCATCACACATGATGATTACCTTATGATATCTTAGTTTTTCAAGATTTAACGCCTTACTATCTTCAGCAGTTCCAACTGTTACTCCTAAAGCTGTAAAAATATTTCTGATCTCTTCGTTTTCGAATACTTTATGATGCATCGCTTTTTCAACGTTCAAAATCTTACCACGTAATGGCAAAATCGCTTGAAAGTTACGATCACGTCCTTGTTTTGCCGTTCCACCAGCCGAATCTCCCTCGACAAGATAAACCTCACATCTCGCTGGATCTTGTTCTGAACAGTCAGATAATTTACCAGGTAATCCTCCGCCACCCATAACGGTTTTACGCTGTACCATTTCACGCGCTTTTTTCGCTGCGTGACGTGCTTGCGCTGCTAAAATTACTTTCTGGATAATCAATTTTGCATCATTTGGATTTTCTTCCAAATAATTCTCTAACATTTCTCCAACTGCTTGAGAAACCGGAGAAACTACCTCTCTATTTCCAAGTTTAGTCTTAGTTTGTCCTTCGAACTGAGGCTCTGATACTTTTACCGAAATAATTGCTGTTAATCCTTCACGGAAGTCATCTCCAGCAATTTCGAATTTTAATTTATCTAATAAACCTGAAGCATCAGCATATTTTTTAAGCGTCCTTGTCAAACCACTTCTAAAACCTTGTAAATGCGTTCCTCCTTCGTGAGTATTGATATTATTTACGTAAGAGAAAATATTCTCTGTATAACTTGTATTATAAATTAAGGCAACTTCTACCGGAATTTCACCTTTATCATTATCCATACTGATAACGTGAGAAACAATTGGCTCACGGTTACCATCTAAATAACGGATGTATTCTTTAAGTCCTTCATCAGAATGAAACACTTCACTTCTAAATTCACCTTTATCATCAACTTCTCTCTTATCCGTAAATGTGATTGTAATTCCTTTGTTTAAGAAAGAAAGTTCACGCATACGTGCTGAAAGTGTATCGTATGAAAACTCGGTAGTTTGTTGAAAAATAGTATCATCAGGAAAGAAAGTCTGACGTGTACCTCTTTTTTCTGTTTCCCCAATTTGTTTTACTGGATATAAAGCTTTTCCTCTTTCGTATTCCTGCTCATAAATTTTACCTTCTCTAAACACGGTAGATTTCATATGAACCGAAAGGGCATTTACTACAGAAACCCCAACTCCGTGCAAACCTCCAGAAACTTTATATGAATCTTTGTCGAATTTACCTCCGGCACCAATTTTAGTCATTACAACTTCAAGTGCAGAAACACCTTCTTTTTTATGTAAATCAACTGGAATACCACGTCCGTTATCTTCAACTGTAACAGAACCATCTTCGTTTATTGCAACACTAATAGCGTCACAATGTCCTCCCATGGCCTCATCAATAGAGTTATCAACAACCTCATAAACTAAATGATGCAGTCCTCGAACCCCTACATCTCCAATATACATCGATGGACGCATTCTTACGTGCTCCATTCCTTCTAATGCCTGAATACTATCTGCTGAATAATTGTTCTTCTTGATTTCTTCGCTCATATAATTTATTCTAATAAATGTATTTATTGTCTAACAGGCAAATATATGAAAACGCAGGCTATATACCCAGTAAAATACCACATAAAGCACTTAAGTTATCAACACAATTGTCTGAAAAACCCAAAAAAAAATCCAAAAGCGAACTTTAAATTCTAATTTTCTTAAATTATAAATTATAAAACTGGAAATAACGTAAAAAATTAAAAAGCCGAAACTACATTTGAATGCATTTCGGCTTTTCTATATGTACTCCAATCTTGGAATTTGGAATTTATTTTTTTGAATTTAGCTCTTAAACTACCACTCCAGATTTTACACTTTCAAAATTTCCCTGTAAGTGTGCTGCATTTGCTCTTCCACTTGGATCAAGATTTTCCTGCCATTTTGGAATCCATTTACGCACAGTTTGTGCTGCACTGACCTGTGGATAATATTTATGAAAAATAGAGCGGTACAAATAAGCTTCTTTTGTCGTTGGAGAATTATACGGAAATTCTGCATTTGCACCCGCTAATTGTTCGTCTGTAACTTGAGAAGCACAATATTCAATTAATTCATCAACCCAATTGTAACCTACCCCATCAGAAAATTGCTCTTTTTGACGCCATAAAACTTCTGAAGGCAAATAAGGATCTTCTGGTGTATCAAAAGCTTTTCTTAGAATGTATTTTTCAATTCCATCGTATGTTTTAGGTTGTTTTTCCTCTGTTTTGATTCGGATATTTGTATCTAGGAATGTGGTATCCAAAAACGGGAATCTCACTTCCAATCCGTGAGCCATTGTGGTTTTGTCCGCACGAAGTAAATCTGCCGTAAACAACTTCTGAACTCTTTCTATTGTTTCATCTTGAAATTCCTCTGTTGAAGGCGCATTTCTAAAATACAAATGACCTCCAAAAACCTCATCTGCTCCTTCTCCTGACAAAATTACTTTTATTCCTTGCTCAGCAATCGCTTTAGAAAGCAAATACATCGGCACTCCGGATCTTACCGAAATAATATCATACGTTTCGATATGATAAATTACTTTTTCTAAAATCTGGACTCCTTCTTCTACAGAAAAATGAATTTCATGATGCTCTGTTCCTAAAAATTCAGCTGCTTTTCGCGCCACAATATTATCTGGAGAATCTGCATCTAAACCAATTGAAAAAGAATGCAGTTTTTGTCCGTTTTCTTTTAATATACGACAAGCGATAGAAGACGTTAAAGACGAATCCAATCCTCCCGAAAGTATTACTCCAACAGGAACATTTGCCAACAAACGTTTACTTGTTGCATCGATTAAACTCTGACGAACTACATTTAGATCTAAAGGCTGGTCTGCATTTTTATGATCTTCGTACTCTGGACGGTAATATTTTACAAAACCCGTTTTTGCTGTATAATAATGTCCTGGAGGAAAAGTTGAAAACGATTTGCACTGATCTGCAATAGATTTCATTTCTGAAGAAAAATAAATACGTCCTCTTTCGTCCAAACCATAATATAAAGGCTTCACACCAATTGGATCACGACCTGCAATATATTTGTCACCATCAATTACCACAAAAGCAAAATCACCATCGAGTTTGTTACAAAAATCATAACCAAATTCTTCATAAAGACGCACAATCACTTCTGAATCCGATTCTGTTCTAAAAGTATGATGTTTTAAAACCGTTTCTTTAAGTTCTTTATAATTGTAAATCTCACCATCATGAACCATCCAAGCTTTATTAGTGCCTTGAATTGGCTGCTTTCCCGAATTAAGATCAATGATTGATAGACTTTCATGACACAATATACTGCCATTTTCCATAATATGAACATCACTTTCATCAGGGCCTCGATATGACATTCTTTCTGAAAGTTCTTTAACAAGTTTGGGGTCTTTTCCTTTACCAATTACGGCTAACAATCCAGACATACTATTCTATTTATTATTATATTGTATTGTACAAAACTCAAAGCAAGCTGTACATTAAAAAATCATTAAAAATTTTCACTAAAAGCAAAACTAAAGATTATTTTTTGCTTTCCTAATACTTTCCATATTAAAATCTTCGGGGATTCAATTTTATTTCGGAGAATGCCAAATATAAAAAAAGTAAGCTTACCAATTACCAAAAACTTTTTATAAAGAACTGAAATCTAGAATTTAACAATTTTAGACAAGAAAGACGTTCTTTTTCAAGAACGTCTTTCGGCAATATATATACTAATTCTAAAAATTAAACTCTTATTTAGGCTTTTTCATAAGCATCATCGTGAACGCTTGCTACTGCTCTTCCAGATGGATCGTTCATGTTTTTGAAAGCTTCATCCCATTCCAAAGCGATTTTTGTGCTGCAAGCCACACTTGCTTCCTGAGGCACGCATAATGCCGCTGCATCACTTGGAAAATGCTCTGTAAAGATTGAACGATAGTAATATTCTTCTTTTGAAGTTGGTGTCTGTAATGGGAACTTGAATCTAGCATTTGCTAATTGCTCATCCGAAACTTCTCTGGCTACCACTTCTTTCAAAGTATCAATCCAGCTGTATCCTACTCCATCAGAAAATTGCTCTTTTTGTCTCCAAGCCACACTTTCTGGAAGCATGTCTTCAAAAGCTTTACGAACTACCCATTTTTCCATTGGATGCTCTTTGTTGATCATTTTATCTTGTGGGTTGATACGCATCGCAACATCCATAAATTCTTTATCTAAGAATGGCACACGACCTTCAATTCCCCAAGCTGCCAAACTTTTGTTCGCACGTAAACAATCGTACATGTGTAGTTTTCCTAATTTACGAACGTTTTCTTCGTGGAATTCTCTTGCGTTTGGTGCTTTGTGGAAATATAAATATCCTCCGAACAATTCATCTGCTCCTTCTCCCGAAAGAACCATTTTGATTCCCATTGATTTAATCACTCTTGCCATTAACCACATTGGAGTCGAAGCTCTTACTGTAGTTACATCATACGTTTCAAGGTTGTAAATTACATCACGAACCGCATCTAAACCTTCCTGAATAGTAAATTTAATTTCGTGGTGAATAGTTCCGATATGATCTGCTACTTTTCTTGCTGCCGCTAAATCAGGCGAACCTTCTAATCCAACTGAGAAAGAGTGTAATTGTGGGTACCAAGCATCTGTAGTATCATCTGACTCAATTCTTTTTTGTGCAAATTTTTTGGCTACAGCCGAAGTAATAGAAGAATCTAAACCTCCAGAAAGTAAAACTCCGTAAGGAACATCACTCATTAATTGTCTGTGAACTGCCGCTTCCAATGCTTTTTTGATTTCAGGAATACTTGTTTCGTTGTCTTTTACCGCATCATAATCAACCCAGTCTCTTTTGTACCATTGTACAAATTCACCATCTTTGCTTGATAAATAATGTCCTGGAGGAAATAATTCGATTTTTGTACAGTATCCTTCTAATGCTTTTAATTCAGAAGCTACATAGAAAGTTCCATGCTGATCCCATCCAATGTACAATGGAATAATTCCCATGTGGTCGCGAGCAACAAAATACTCATCTTTATCTACATCATAAATTGCAAAACCGAAGATTCCGTTTAATTCGTCAACAAAGCTTACTCCTTTTTCTTTATATAAAGCTAAAATAACTTCACAGTCACTTTCAGTTTGAAAGTTATATTTTCCTTCAAATTGTTTACGCAAATCTCTGTGATTGTAAATTTCACCGTTTGCAGCTAGAACCAATTTTTTATCTTCTGTAAATAAAGGTTGTTTTCCTGAAGCTGGATCTACAATTGCCAAACGCTCATGAGAAAGAATCGCTTTATCATTACTGTAAATACCGCTCCAGTCTGGCCCGCGGTGACGAATGATTTTTGACATTTCTAATACTTGAGGTCTTAACGCTTCGGCTTTTTGTTTAAGATCAAAGGCACATACAATTCCACACATAATATTCTATATTTTAATTTTAAGTTTTTAATTTGATAAGGCAAAGATGTAATATTAGTTACAATTGAAAAACACAAACCTCAATATCAATTACAATTATTAATCAAAAACATCAATTTACATTAAAAATGTAAAATTTAAAAGTAAAAATGAGGTTGAAACTTGAAAATTTTAATTTGGAACCAAAAAACGCTTTAAAAATGAAAGTTCAGAACGATTTTTTGAATTAAATTTTGAGTTATTTCAACATCAATGAAGAATTCGTAAAGAGCCAACATCAAACTGTTCTAAAATTATAAATTCCACAATTGTTTATCAAATATAGCCCGTGGTTTCAACCACGGGCTATATTTAACAAAAAACAAAGATTGGCAATATACTATGCGGAGTTACTTGCGAAGCTTTGCTTCGCCTATTCGCTATCGCTCGGGTCTCGTTCCGAAATGACAAGATTATGGAGAATACTTTGAGGTTAATTCAACTTTGTCAAAGTTCTAGACTTAGTAAATAAGATTACTCAACACTTTGAATCGTATAATGCGTCTTATTAATTTCAAACTGAAATCCAGCCTTATTTCCCATTAAATGATTTCCTAAAGGAGATTGCGGAGAAAGTGCAATCACATTGATTCCATCAATTGCTATTTTAGGAAGAGCGACACTAACATATAAATAGATGCCGTTTGCTTTTACTAAACTTCCCAAAACAATATTTTCAGTAGATTTCAACGAATCGATTTTATCTAAAATGCTTTTTTGCTCAATCGCTTCTTTCAGTTTATTAGTCAATTTTTCCTGCTCGATATGCATCATCGACAATGCAGTTTCGTGTTTGTCACCGGCAGAACCTTTGGCATCGTTTTTTGAATCTTCGGTCAAGTTGGAAATCATGTCTCTAAAAACATCTATTCGATCTTGAACCATTTGTGTGTAGTGAGTGTATATTTTTTCTTTGAAGGTCATTTTTTTTGAGGTACTGAGATTCTGAGGTGCAAAGATGCTAAGGTTTTTCTTCTTTGTCTAAATTTTTATTCAAAAAAAGCTTTTGGATATACTACTTCTCCACTTACATCTTTTAAGCCATCTTTCGCAAGCTCAATTATCATAGAGTTTTCAGCAGGAATATCAAAAGGCATTTTGATATTGTATTTTTTACAAAGTTCGTATCCGAATCTTGGATAATAATCTTTATGTCCTAGCAAAATAATCGATTTATAATCTAAGCTTTTTGCCACTTCATGTCCATACAGAATAAGTTTGGAACCAATTCCTTTTCCTTGAAATTCAGGTAAAACCGAAACTGGGGCAAGCGCCAATGATTGAAAGGCTTGAGTTTCATTCTTTATTTCCAGTTTGGTAAATAAAATATGTCCAACGATTGTATCATCAATTTCAGCAACAATAGATAATTCTGGAATAAAAGCATCGGAATCCCTTAATCTTTCTACTAAAAATTGTTCTTTATGATCGCTGAATTCTTCCTTTTCAAAAGCTTTTTCTATTAATTGAAAAACACTTTCAAAGTCATTTTTATTTTCCTGACGTAATTTAACTTCCATAAATATAAAATTAAAAAAACAGCCACGAATTCACGAATCTACTCCAAAAAATTCATGAGTTCATGGCTGAAAAAAAAAGGTACTTTATTTTTTTATAAAATCTTAGTGCCTCTGTGTCTTTGTGGCAATAAGCCTAAAAATCAAATTTATAATTTGCTCCTCCTAATATCTGGAATCCTTGCACTGGGTAATTCAACCATTTTTGATATGCTTGATTTCCTATATTATTCGCTTTTAAGAAAAATGTCAAACGTTCGTTGAATTTATATCCCAAATGCGCATTGGCATCAAAGTAACTTTTTAAAGTTATCGGAGCATAATTAGCTGCAATACCCGAATTTGCCTGCATATCTTTTCTTTCGCCAACATAAAACACATTCAATCCTGCATACCATTGCTTAGTAATAGTAACGTCTAAAGTTGAACTTAATTTCATTGTTGGTAAATTCCATGCTTCAACTACATTATCTGTATTGTAACTATTAAACGTTCCGTCGATTCCGAATGTTACATTTTGAGAGAAATCGGCTTTTAATTCTGCGTAAAATCGTAAAGTTCTAATATCTTCATAAACTACTCCAAATGAGTTTCCAAAAGCATAATCTTCGTTCGTAATTACTTCTGTGTAATCATTTGCTTTAAACAACGCTTTGTCTTTTTCATTCAAATATGAACCTGTCAAATTATAATTTACATTGTTTGCCAGTTTTCCTTTTAAACCTGCAAAAACATTGTACTGCGTGCTTGACGGACGCATATTTAAAGTCGGTGATAAAAACGGATTTTCAGTCACAAAGTCAGCATAAGAGTTTTGTTTTAAACCTCCATCAACTCCTGTATAGAAAATCATTAAATCTCCCACCAATTTATAAGAAGCATTTACTTTTGGATACAAATAAAATTTATTGCCACTGTTTTCAGAATCTCCGCTGTAAAAAACTCCAGCTCCCAATTCTAACGTCCAGTCATTTTCATGAATTACAAAACTTGGCTCGATTCCAACATTTGTAAAACCATATTTAACAGCTTCTGTATTATTCTGCAAATAATTATTTTTAAAAGAACCGCTTACGTGATCTACAATTACATTGGTTTTAATTGCCTGATCCATTACGTCAACAGTAAAAGTCGGTTTTACAAAAAATCTATTTTCTGATGAAGAATAACTGTCTGAAAAATGAGTAAATTTTGCTGCAAGATTACTAAAAATACTCTCTGTAAATTCTGCATTTCCGCCTAACCAAATCGTGTTATATGAATGATCAGAATTAATACTGTTTATTAAATCATAACGCTGTGCCGGAATTGTCGAACCAAAATCAGCTGGAAGTCCGTACCAATTGTAGATTTGGTTTTGATATCCTAAATCGACATTCCAATTGTTATCTCTGTTATTTTGACCGTAGCCAACATTAATTGCAGTATCATAAAATTCATCATTTAACTCAACATCTTTAATACCGCCCTGCGAAGAATGATGGCGAAACATTCCCGCCACATAATCGTTATTTCCTAAATCCTGATTTATAAATAATTCTCCATTCAAAGTACCATAATTTCCAACTCCTACAGTGGCGTAGTTATTAAATAATCTTTCTTTTTTGGCTTTTTCAACGCCTTCTGCTTTTCCTTTAGAAGGCGTAAACGTAGAAGCCACAGGAACAGATAAAATACTGTATTTAATTACTTCCTTTGGCTGATTACCGCTGTCATCAAGCGAAGGATTTTCTTTTACTTTAAAAGCATCTGAAATAGTCGGCGAATACGGTTTTACAACATTTACGGTTTCCGTTCCGATACTTTCATTTTTCTTAACTTGGGAAAACGAAAGCTGGACAGCAAATAATACTAGTAAAACGATAATTTTATACTGGCAATTTAATTTCATATTTCTTCTTTTTAAGAGTATAGAGAAAAGAATATAGAGAATAGACTTTTGCTATTTCTTAATTCTTATGCTAAAACCCCTTTGTTCTCTTTCTATATTCTAAAATCTTTTTTCTTTGTTCTATATTCTATATTCTATGTTCTTGCTTAAGCTTCCCATTCTCCTTTGGCAACAAACTGAGCTTTTCCTCCGATATTGATATCATACTGATCGTCAACTAATTTTCCTTTAAAATAGATTTCAGAAGGTCTGTTTATAAACTCGCCCTGAAAGTTGATTAGTTCAATTTCTTTGGTATTGTATTTTAACAAAGAGGCTTGCAAACATGTACTGGCACTTCCTGTCGCAGCATCCTCCATTAACTGATTGTGTTCAATGTACAATAATCTGCTGGTTACTTTTGTTCCTTCAAAATAGTAAAAATATAAACCTTGGTGATCGGTTTTACAATGCTGTTTCATCCATAGACCCGCTTTGTCTTTATCCAAAACCAAATTTTCTAAAGCTCTTCTACTGCTGAGCGGAACCATTACAAAAGCGCTTCCTGTTGTTACTTCTTGAACAGGAAATTGATTTTCAAAATCGCTTACTTGCAGATTACTGAAATGTGTAAAATCTTCTTTTGAAAAAACATCCCAAAACTTTGGTTGCGCTGCTTTTAACCAAATCAAATCTTCTGATTTATGAATTGCAATTGGCCCAATAGGAACTTCTACTTTCATTTCAGATGGAGCATTTTCAAAAATCTTGTTTATCAAAACCCATGAAGTTCCAATTATTGGATGTCCTGCAAACTGCATTTCGTGTGCTGGTGTAAATATTCTAATTTCCGCTTTATTATTTTCTCTGTCTAGCTTTGTAACAAAAGTGCTCTCTGCAAAATTAATTTCTCGTGCAATCTGCTGCATTTGTTCTGTCTTTAGATTTTCTGCATCCATAAAAACTGCCAGCTGATTTCCAGCATATTTTTTATCGGCAAAAACATCAACTATGTAAAAAGGTAAACTCATTTATTTATTTATTTTTAGAAAATGGGACATAGAATATAAAGAATAGACTTTCCAATCTTTGTACTTTTTTAGAAAATAGAACATCGAATAAAGAGAATAGACTTTCTAATCTTTGACTCAATCTATTTTCTTTTCTCTATTTTCTATATTCTTTTCTCTATAATCTTTTTTCTATTCTCTCCATTCTTATCTATTAATCGACGAATTCGTTTTTGATTCTTCCGCTTTAATAGCACTCAATTCTTTTTTCGCTTCTTCTACCACATCTGGATAATCTGTGAAATTGTTGATTACGTTATCCAAAATATAAGTTGCCTGATAGCTGTCTTTTAATCCGTAGAAGTTTTTCGCCATTAAAACCAAACCTTTTGCTCCGTAGTATTTATAAGCAGAATAACTTTTAGCTAATTTCTGAACTGCAATATTTGAAGCATCGTACTTGCCTTCTTTTGTTTTAAAATAAGCATCGTAATACAACGCTTCTGCTGCTAATTCTCCTTTAGAAGTTGTCATTAATTTAGCGTAAGCTGTTTTTGCTTTATCTTCATTTCCGGTTTGAATTGCGGCACGTGCTACAATAATCTGAGCATCGGCTTTTACTCCAGCATCCGATTTTGGGTTTTCTAAAACTTTTTCAGCAGCAACAACGGAGTTATCATAATCTTTTTTGTCATAATAACATTTCATTAAGTTCGCCTGAGCAAAAGTTTTATTCTGCGGATAATCTGCTTCGTTTTCTAAACGTTTTAAAACTGGAATTGATTTATCACAATCTTTCGCTTTTAAATAAATCTGAGCCAGTCTATTCAAAGCCTGCTCTGTAAATTCATTTCTTGGCTGATCTGCAACATATTGATAATTTGATGTTGATTTTGTCTCAGAACCCTCAGCATAATAAAGCTGTCCTAAATAGAAATTCACCTCTAGAGCATGTAATCCTGTTGGGAATTTGCTCACATAACCCGAAAATCCTGTAATTGCTGCTTTGCTATTGTTTTGACTGTATTGTTTGAAAGCTGCATCGTAAGTATCATTATCCAATTCAGCATCTGAAACTTCAACAAAATCTAAAGTTCTAACCCAAGTTGCGTATTCATCTACTTTTCCAGAATCCACATAAATTAATCTTGCTGTTGCAACTGCTTCTAAAGCTTCCGGTGTTTTCGGGAACTCAGCAGCAACTTTTTTGAATTTCGTTAAAGCCTGCTGATCTCTATCTGAATTGTAATAAATCAAACCTTGTTTTAAGATTGCTTTTGAAGTAAAAGATCCATTTTGGAATTCTGAAATCAACTGATCGTAGGTTTTGATTGCCTGATCATTTTTCTTTTCAGCAACATAAGTATTTCCTAATTCAAACAAAGCGTCGTCACGATAAGACGATTTTTTATACATCTGAAGGAAGTTGTTCAATTCGTCTACTTTCTTAGCATTGTTTGACATGAATCCGTAAGAAAGTGCTTTTTGAAACTGAGCATAATCGGCATCAACGCCTTTTGCTGCGATTGCTTTTCCATAAGCTTCGTTTGCTGCGCTGTATTTTGAAGTTACAAAACGGCAATCTCCTAAACGAAGATAAGAATCGTTTAAACGAACTTTATCTGATGGAGAATTATCAATTTGAGCCTGAAAAGAATTCGCAGCCTGATCATATTCTTTCAACTTAAAATAAGTATAACCAATATTATAATTGATGTTTTTATATTCGTCTGTAGATTTTGCAGCAGACATTCCGGCAAATTGCTTATAAGTTAGCAAAGCATTCTGCATATCATCGTTTAAATATTCTGTTTCTGCTTTCCAGAAAGTGGCACGAGCAGTAAATTCAGGTGTTTTTTGTTCGCTGATAGCGCTTTTGAACATTTTACCTGCTTCCTGATAATTCGATTCGTTGTACAATTCTACGCCACGATAAAACAATACTTTTTGATAAGCCGCTTTGTTTTCTGCAGTTCTGTTTTTTTCTAATAAAGCTAAAGCTTCTTTGTAGTTTTTAGAAGAAATATAAGAATCCACCAATAGTTTTTCTACTTCGGCACGACTTGAATTGTTTGGATATTTTTTTAAGAAATCTAACAAAATTCCAGGAACGGCTTGATACGCATTTCCAATATCGTAACTTAATTTAGCATAATTTAAAGCTGCATCTTCTTGAATCTGCGCATTGAAATCCATTTCTGAAGCATTTTTAAACGCGTTTAAAGCTTCCTGCTTTTTACCAATATTCAAATAACTCAAACCTAAATGATAATAAGCATTTTGTGCTACGAAATCTTTTCCTTCGATAATTTTATTAAATTGAGAAATTGCTTTTTCGTAGTTTTTCTGCTCATAATAAGCATATCCTAACTGATAAAAATCGGTATTGTTCCATTTTCCTTTTTTACCTGCATATTTTTCTAAATAAGGAATGGCTTTCTCGTATTGCTTCAAATTGAAATAACTTTCTCCAATAATTTTATTCAATTCCGATTTTTCCAGTTCATTTGATTTAGCCATTGCTGTCTGCCCTAAATCAATTGCTTTTTGAAAATTACCAAGTTTGAAATTCATATCTGCTTGATAGTATGAAAGTTTTTCTTTGTACTTTTCTTCTCCAGAAACCTCATCAAAATATTTGGTTGCTTCTTTGTAATCGTCGCCTTCATAGGCCATGAATCCTAAATAATATTTGGCTTGAGAACCATATTCTTTAGAATTTACCACTTTATTAAAATAGTTAGTCGCTTCTTTTTTCTTTTTAGCGTTAAAATAGCTGTAGCCTTTCATGAAATTAAACTTATCCGATTCGGCTTTACTCATATAACTTTCATCTACTTTATCAAACCATTGCAATGCTTTTGGATAATTTCCCTGCTCAAAAAAGAACTGGGCTGCTTCTATGTAAGCTTGATTTTGTTTAGTGCTGGTTGGATAATCGTTAACGAATTTTTCCACCAATGCATCGGCGTTTGCTTTGTTGGTTCTTATCGCACAATTGGCGATGTAAAACGCACAATCTGACTTTACTTCTTCGGTAACTTCAGTATTTTTAACATGCTCAAAAATGAGCTGTGCCGAAGCATATTGTTTATCATTATATAAAGCCAGTGCTTTGTCAAAATCCTTTAAATCGTAAGTATATATAGCTGATTTTTGTGCCGAAACTGTCGTCGATAAAAGGATGATTTGGAATAAAAAGAACCAGGAAAGTTTACGCATTTTAGTTATATTTAGTATTCAAATGTATCATTTTATACGGTTTATAACGAAACGTTTTGCCGTTTTATTATAAACAAAAATTTAAACTGCTGTGATTTTTGCTGCTCTAAAACTTCAAAAGATTGGTTCTCAAACTTTCTAAAAAGATTATTTTTTGCACACAACTATTATTCCATTTTTTCTAAACGCTTGAAACTATTTTCAATTTTTGAAATTTCTCACAGAAATGATTGAAATTTATTTTGAATAGAACCGTTAACTTATTACTTTTACCATTCAAATCAATTTTATTATGTCAGAAACCGTACTATCTCTCAAAGAAGTCACTATATATCAAGAAGGAAGAAAAATTATCTCTCACATTAATTTGGATGTTAACCACGGTGAATTTATCTACATCATCGGTAAAACAGGTTCTGGAAAAAGTAGTTTTTTAAAAACTCTATATGCTGATTTACCGTTAGTTGAAGGAGAAGGACATATTGTAGAATTTGATTTGGCTACTTTAAAAGAAAAAGATATTCCGTACTTGAGACGTAAAATTGGAATTGTATTTCAGGACTTCAAACTGCTTCCAGACCGTTCTATTAAAGACAATATGCTTTTTGTTCTAAAAGCAACTGGATGGACAGAAAAAGAAGCAATGGAATACAAAATTGATGAAGTTTTGGACAAAGTTGGAATGATTAATTTCCTAAACAAAATGCCTCATCAGCTTTCTGGTGGTGAACAGCAGCGTGTTGCTATTGCAAGAGCTTTGTTGAATGATCCTGAATTTATATTGGCAGACGAACCAACAGGAAACCTTGATCCACAGACAAGTTCTGAGGTTTTAGAAGTATTAAAAAACATCAATGCCAACGGAAAAACCATAATCATGGCAACGCACGATTATGCTTTATTGATGAAATTCCCTTCTAAAACTCTGAAATGCGAAGATGAAAGAATCTTCGAAGTGGTGCAAAGAAGCGTGTAATGCTTTCTATTTTAATTCCGGTTTACAATTATGATGTTTCTAAACTTGTTTTAGAGCTTAAGCATCAGGCTGATAATTTAGGAATTAAACATGAAATTCTTTGTCAGGATGATGCTTCAAAATCTACAATAAACACTAAAAATCAAGAAGTTAATTCTTTTCCTTATGTTTCATTTTTTATAAATGAATTTAATTTAGGAAGAGGAAAAAACATTAATTCTTTAGCCCAAAAAGCAAAATACGACTGGTTGCTGATTTTAGATTGCGATACTTTTCCTGCACAAAATAATTTCATTCAAAACTATGTTAATGCACTTTCAAAAAATATAAATATCATTTTTGGAGGCATTATTTACGAAGAGAAAAAACCGCCAAAAGAACAGCTCTTGAGATGGATTTATGGACAAAAAAGAGAAACAGCTTCTCTTTTAAGCTCCAATTTATTAATTAGAAAAGACATTTTCATTGAATATCCTTTTGACGAATCGATTACTAAATATGGTTATGAAGATGTGATTTTCTTTTCTAGTTTAAAAAAGAATCATTTTGAAATCCTTCAAATACAAAATCCAACGTTTCATCTTAATTTAGAAACTTCAGAGCAATTTTTAAGCAAAACTAATACGGCTTTAGAAAATTTGGTTTTATTATATAATTCGAATAAAATCTCAAAAACGGATAGTAAAATTATCAAAGCTTTTGAAGTTCTTAAAAGTCTCAAATTAATAACTTTTACCAGATTTGTTTTCAATAAAAATAAAGAACGAATAGAACGAAATTTACTTTCTGAAAATCCTTCACTCTTTTATTTTGATCTTTATAAATTGGGATATTTTTGTGTTCTCTATTCGGCTAGATAAATTGCATTATTGCAAGTTTCACAAGACCTTTTAAGCATATTATTTTAAATCCAACGTGGTTTTTAAACCTACAAGGTTTTGGAAACCTTGCAGGACAGTCGAACTAAACATTTTCAAGAAAATTTTTCCACTGTTCCATTATTTTTTCTTCAGCATAATATTCAGAAGTTTGTTTAGCATTTTTTCCAAACTCTAATCTTAAATTTTCATTTTCAATTAAAGCAGAAAGTTTCTCAACAAACAATACATCATCATTATCTGGAATCAGAAATCCATTCGTGTTATTTTTAATTATAGCTCTTGGCCCCGTTGGACAATCGAAAGCAATACAAGGCAAACCTAAAGCCATCGCTTCCAGCAAAACCATAGGAAAACCTTCTGATCTTGAAGTCATGGCATAAATTGATGCTCCTAAATATTTTTCTTCGATATTTTTCACAAAAGGAAAAACCAAAACTGCTTCTTTCAATCTAAAATCTGAAACAATTCTGCTTAAAGCTTCTGACTCATCAGTATAGATTTCTAAAATCCAATCTGGGTGTTTTTTATAGATTTCTCTCCAAATTAACAACAATCGAATCAAACCTTTTTCAAATGAAAATCTTGCTACAGCAATGACTTTCTTATTTTTTAAATCTGAAACTATTTTAGTTTTAATCCATGAAGGATTTGGAATCACAACTGCATTTTTCACATTCCATTCTTTCTTATTTTCTTCCGAAAGAGCGACTATTTTTGTGAATTTCCGAGCTCCAAAATCTTTAAATTTATATTTTATTTTCTGGATTGATTTTGAAAAAAAATCCTGTTTTTGTTTTTCTTCTTCAATAAATTTAGAACCATGGCTTTCAAATACAATTGGCTTTTTGGTTTTAACTAAAAACGGAAAAACAAATGCTTTTAATCCGTTGTCAGCGATCAAAATTACATCTGGATCAATTTCTCTTATTTTTTGGTTAAGCTGTTTTTTATATGCTTTTAAAAACTGAAAAGCATTTCCGTTTAAAGCAATATTATGAAAAACAATTTTAGGATTAAAGCTGTAAAAAGTTAGGTTTTCTTCTTCGTTTTGAGATAAAATATGTACTTCATAATTAAACTGTTCAATAAAATAATTCGCCTTAATTGACAAAACTCGGGCAACACCTCCCGCACTTTTTATTTTTGGAACAATGTAAAGGAGTTTCATTTTTTAGAATTCAAAAAAGTTTCATAATCCCGAATATAATCGGTTTCTTCAAAAAGATCTGAAGCTAAAACCAAACAGATTGCACCTGAAGAAAAATTTTCTAATTCTCTCCAGATTCCTTTTGGCAAATGAAGGCCAACATTTGGCTTGTTCAAAAGAAAACTCTTTTTGTTTTTTCCGTCATTTACTGTAACTTCAAAACTGCCACTTAAAGCAATCAAAACTTCATGCTGTTCTATATGCGAATGTCCGCCACGAAAAGCACTGCTGGGAACATCAAAAAGATAGTAAACCCTTTTGAATTCAAATGGCAAAACACCGCTTTGAATAAAGGCCAAATTGCCGCTCAAGTCTTCCACAACTGGAATTTTAAGTAATTCTATATCTTGAATAGTTGTCATATCTAATCTTTCTGCACTAAATTCAACCATTGCTTCCCTATTTTATCAAGCAAAAAGGGCTCAACGCTTTGTAATGTATTTTGTTTGCATTTTTGATATAAATCTTCATCAGTGGCTAATAAATTCATGGCTTCTGTCAGCTTTTCCCAATTTTGATTTTCAACTAAGATACCATTTTCAAAGGAAGAAATCATATCTCTCGGGCCAAAATCGCAATCAAATGAAACAACAGGAATTTCAGAACCTAATGCCTCTAAAATAATATTTGGAAAACCTTCATTTTTACTGCTTACAACTAAAAACTGAGCCTTTCTCAAGTATTTAAATGGATTATTTTGATAGCCCGTAAGATGCAAAAAGTCTTGAATTTTATATTCTAAAATAAGTTTTTGAAGTTTTGGCTGGTCGCCATTTCCAACAATTACCAAATGAATTTGTTTTTGAGGCAAATCAGATTTTGCATAACTAGGAATGAGCTGCTCAAATTGTTTAATTCCGTTTTCATATTGCCCAACTGCAATTATAAAATTAAAATCGAAATCAATTTCTTCGTTTTGTTTTTCCTTAATTTCTTCAAGATTTAGGGGATTATGAATTGTAAACACATTTTTTAAATGATGTTTATTTTCAATAAGTGTTTTCATTTCATACGTAATCACAACATTTGCCAGACAGTGGTTATACATCAATCGTGTTAACCACGAATTATTTGGCATATAGTGATCAATCAAAAAACTATGAACCGTAAAAATAGTTTGGGTATTGTAAATAAATCGAGCCAAAATTAATTCCTGAATTATCTTTGTCCTAAAACGAAAATCGATTATAAAATCGAATTTATTTTTATTCAAATAGGTTCTTAAAGCCTGTAACCTTTTAATTTTATTTAATATTCCGTTACTTTCATTTTTCAAGAGACCAAGATTTACAAGCTTCCCTGAATATGGAAAACTGACTTCGTCTAAAACAATAATAATATCCACTTCAAATCCATTGCGCTCAAAAAAGATTGACAAATTTGCCATTACTTTATCACTTCCACCTCCGCTTAGACGGTAGCCTATTAAAGCAATTTTCTTTTTTTTGTGAGACAATATCATTGACGATTTCTTATTTTCGTATCAAATATAACTCTTTAAAACAAAATGCAGGATAAATCATTGGTCACCATTATTTGCTTGTGCTACAATCATGAAAATTTTGTCACAGCCTCTTTAATGTCTGCTGTAAATCAGGATTATTCTTTTATAGAAGTTATTATTGTGGATGATTTTAGTACAGATAATTCTAGGCAAGTCATAAAAAATTGGCTGATTAATTATCCGCAGATTCAGTTTATTGAAAACGAAACTAATCTAGGAAGTACCAAATCGTTTAACAAAGCCCTGAAACTGGCTAAAGGGCAATATATTATCGATTTAGCCTGTGATGATATTTTACTGCCAAATTGCATTTCATTACAGTTAAAAGCTTTTCAGGAAAGCCAGTTTAAAAATCTTGGCGTCGTTTATGGAAATGCCGAATTGATTACTGAAGAAGGTCAGCATGATTCTTACTATTTTGCTGTAAACGAATCAAAAAAAACAATCGAAAAACGCCAAACGGAAGATATTTATTTAAGTGTGATTTCTGGCGGAAACAGCATCTGCTCCGTTTCTTCGATGGTAAAAAAATCTGTTTTCGATGATTTACAAGGTTATGATGAAAACCTTGCTTATGAAGATCTTGATTTCTGGATTCGTGCTTCGCGAAAATATAATTTCGATTTTATTGATGAAATTCTAATTCAGAAAAGAACATCTTCAAATTCTCTTGGAACTCATTTTCATCTTAAAAACGACGAAAGATCAAAAAAAATAAATTACTCGACTTATTTGATTATCAAAAAAGCAATTCACTTAAATAGAACGAAAGAAGAACATAAAGCGATTCTAAAACGCATGCATTTTGAGTTGATCCTGGCTTTTAAAACATCTAATTTTAAATTGGTTTTTAAGTATATTTTATTAGAACTTAAACAGCGAATTAAAATACTTTATAAATAAAAGCAACCTCGAATTCACGAATTTTCATCTTAAGATTGTCAAAATAATTTGTGAATTCGTGGCTATTTTAAATCGTTAGAAAATCATCTAATAGTTCTTTTTCTCCCTGCCAGTCTCTAGAAACATTATTTCTGATCAATTTAGCAGGAACGCCGCCTATTAGAATATTTTCACCAAGCAAAGTATAATCTTTTGTTCCTAAACTATTAGAAGCAATAGTGCAAAAATCGGGTGTTTTAGTTCCTTTTAGAATAGAAACTCTGTTGCTCATAAAATTATAATTTCCGATATAAATTGGAGCTGATTTGGGTAATTTTTCTCCAGTTTGCTTGTCTATCAAATCATGAAAATTAGTATCGATAATCTGGCATTCTGATCCAAAACGGGCATAATCTCCTAAAACAATTTTTTCAGTGCAAATTATTTTGCCGCTTGAGGCTAATGAAGCCATGTTTCCCAATTGGCATACAGCATTTTCGCCAATGAAAACAAAGCAATCTTTACCAAATTGGAATTTTCCTTTAAAAATTAACTTACCCAAAATAGTAACTTCGGCAGTTCCTTTGTGTGCCTTATTCAATTCATAAGGCTGACCAAAACCAATCATTCCTTTTTGAATTTGTCCATCAATTTGAATTTGTCCTTCTAAAGAACTAAATTTTACTTTTCCGTAAAAGAAAATCGGTAGTTTCTTTGCAGTTTGAAAAGGCAGTTTCTTAAAATTAAAATATAATGTTTTTGTCCAGTTTACTGCGTAGTAAAATCTGAATTTATGATAAAATGAACGGCATTTTCTATAACTATTCTGAATCATTTTTATCTTTTTTTCGCTTTACAAATGACGTGATAATTTCCCTTAAATTTATTTTTTTATGAATTTGGCTGATGCTAAAGAGAACTGAAATCAAAATTACAAGAATCATTAATCCGAATTGCAAAACTGGATTTATAATGTATTGAATCAAGAATGCCGAAGCACAAATCGCAATGCAAATTAAATATATTTTGTAAAACTGATTACCAAAATAAAATCCGTATCGCTTTTGGGTAATGAGTTTTAGTCCAATAAAATGAATAAAAAAGTAAAATGTAAAACTAATACCCAAACCTTCTAAACCTCCAAAATAATACCCTAGAACATTTAGTATCAAAAACAAAACATTAAAACCAATAGCAGTTTTGACAAACATTTTTGAATCGCCCTTTGCAATTAAAATAAATCCCATCGACCAGGAAACTGCTCGAAAAAGCATTCCTAAAATTCCAATGTTTATCATTGGTATTATTTCATAAAATTTTGAAGTATAGATGATTTTTATAATCAATGGACTTAGTGCCAAAAACAAAACAATAATAGGCATTATAATTAAAACAGAAACATAAGCCTGCTGCTCAACACTTTCTCTAACTTTTTCATTATCAGTATTAATAGCCGAAAGCTTTGGAAAATAATCGGTACTCATCACTGTAAAAATGATTCCAACATAAGAGTTCAACAATGTAAAACCCGCGTTATAAAAACCAACCTGCTCCAGTCCTCCTGTTTTGCCCACATAAATTTGAACTAAATAAGCTGATAAAAGCGTTAAAAGACTACTTATGGTCAGCATAAAACCGAGTTTTACAATCAATTTCCCTTCTAATAAAAGTACTGCATTTGATATTTTTTCTTTTTCAATTTTAATTTTATTTGAATAGTAAAAAGAAAAAATTACAGATGATAGAGAGGTTATAATTATAGTAGGAACTATGGCATCTATTTTAAAAAAATAATACAAGGGAATCGAAAAAAAAAGTCCAAAAATGTTTCCATATAAGTTGGCTTTGGCTAGAAAACGAAAAGATCGTAAACCTTGTAAAACCGCAAGCTGGCCAGAGCTTAACAATTTAAACAAAACAGTAATTGAAAGAACTGCAAAAGAAAATGTCTGATCCGCATTTCCAAACGTAATTATGCTCAAAGCTTTTGAAAAAACAAAAGTCAAAACCATTCCTAAAATTCCAGTAAAAAAAACAATCTTTTTTACAATTTGAATCGTTTTGGCAACCGTTTTTAAATCTTCATTTTTAAAGTTTTCAGAGATATTTTTTACAGCACTGGTTTCAATTCCTAAACCAGAAATACTACTTAAAACACCTAAAGTCGAATTCAACAACGCAATTATTCCCATTCCGGCCGGGCCTATAAAAACAGCAATTAATTTGGTTCTGATAATCGAAATTATAATCGAAAAAAACTGAACTCCACCAAAAAGAGAAGTCATTTTAAAAATTTGCTGATATGATTTTTTATCAGACACGAATTAATATTGATTTAAAATTTCGATAATAAAATCGACTTCCTGCTCCATTAAAACAGGACTAATCGGTAAACTTAAAACTTCTTTATGAATCTTTTCGGTAATAGGAAATGATAAATCATTCCATTCCGAAAAAGCTTTTTGTTTGTGCGGCGGAATTGGATAATGAATAACCGTTTGAATATTGTGTTGTGCTAAATATTCCTGTAGTTTTTCTCTGTTTTGTGTTCGGATGACAAACAAATGAAAAACGTGATTATTTGAAAAATCCCAAAAAGGCAATTCTATTTTGTCGTTTCTAATTTCGGTTAAATAGCGTTTGGCAATGTTTCTTCTCTTTTCGTTATCAGCATCTAAATTTGGTAATTTTAAGTTTAAAAATCCAGCCTGCAATTCGTCTAATCTAGAATTTACGCCAATAAATTCATTGTGATACTTTTTCTCAGAACCATAATTCCGAAGAGATAACAGCACTTTTGCCAGTTCCGCATCATTTGTGCTAATCGCTCCGCCATCGCCTAAACAACCAAGATTTTTTCCAGGATAAAAACTGTATGCAGAAGCACTTTTTAAATTGTTTATTGTTAATTGTTTATTGTTAATTATTCCGTGAGACTGTGCGCAATCTTGCACTACAATTAAATTATGTTTTGCTGCAATTTCATTTATTTTTTCCATTTCAGCCAATTGTCCGTATAAATGAACTGCTAAAATTGCTTTTGTTTTTGACGTGATTTTTTCCTCAATCAAATCAGGATTTATATTGTAGGTTTCTAATCTTGGCTCGACCAAAACAGGAACTAAATCAGCCTGTAGAATGGCTAAAATACTTGCAATATATGTATTGGCTGGAACGATAACTTCGTCTCCTTTTTTTAGTTTTCCGAGTTCGATGTAGCCTTTAAAAATTAAAACTAAAGCATCGAAACCATTTCCAACTCCAATACAATATTTAGAATTACAATATTGGGCAAATGCTTCTTCAAAATTTTCCACTTCTTGTCCTAAAATATACCAGCCATTATTTAAAACCAATTCCAGTTTTTCCCGAAAAGCAGTTTCATACGGTTTGTTTATTTTTTTAAGATCTAAAAATGGTATCACTTTATTTCAATTTTATAAAAATCCTGACTGTAAACCGTACAACCCAGTTCTTCCTTTTGTTTTAAAAGACCCGCATTATAATCTTCGGTATCTGAATTTACAATTCCCATGTCAAAAAAATGTTTTCCTTTTCGTTTGTATTTATGAATCAGGTTGATGAATAAAAAATCGAGTGCTCTAAATTCTTCTCCGATTTTTGAAGTGGCTCCATATTGTGATTTCACTACATTTTTTGTTTCGAAAATCGTTATTCCTGCTATAATTTCATCATTTCTGTATGCAGAATACTGTCTTATATTTTGAGGAAATTTAGCTTTTAAAAGCGTCATTTCTTCTTTAGAATGCACCGGTTTCGTATTGAATTTTTCCAGTAATCTCGGATTTAAAATTTTTTCCCAAAATAAATCAAAATCTTCTTCTTCAATTATATCCAAATCAAGATTTTCAATTCTTCTAAAGTGTTTCAATTTACTTTTTGAAATCTGTAAGGGCGCAGCTAGATTAACCGCTAAATTCATTTCTTTTCGTTCTAAAACTGCTCCCCTTTTCAATAAAAAAAAATCTATTGCTGTATTTCCTTCCAACAAATAAAAATTTGGAATTGGTTTATAATAAAAAGTCTTTATATGATTCTCCTTCAAAAAAAGCAAAATTTCATCTAAAATGGATTCTACTTTTTCAACTTTCAATTTGGCAGTATAGATTAATCCTCCATAAGTTAATCCTTGATGTGAAAAAACTGTATTTTCTTTTTTATTGGCAGGAAGAACAGCGCGTAATTTATCTTCTTCAAAAATTAAAAGTGAAAAATCTTCAAATCGATCTTTATGATATTCCATAAAATCGCGATGAAATAAAAACGTAGCATTTTTGGCTTGAGCAACAAAGTTGTTCCAGATAGAAAAATCATTCTCTTTGTATCTTTTTATGGTAAACTTTGTCATTTTAGATTACTTATGATCGAATGCTTTTAAATGCCATTTGTATTTAACTGCCATCAAACGGATTATAATAATTACCAGTGAAGTAACGAGATATACAATATCGTCATTTAGATTTAGTTTTCTCAAACCAAAAAATACAATTCCACCAAAAATACAGATTGTCGCGTAAATTTCTTCTCTAAAAACATTTGGTATTTCATTGCATAAAATATCTCTGATCACTCCTCCAAAACAAGCTGTCATAGTTCCCAAAGCAATACAAATTGCGGGATGAAGACCTGTCAAAATTCCTCTTTCTAATCCAATTAAGGTAAAAACGCCAAGACCAATTGTATCAAACAGAAATAGAGAAGTTCTTAGTTTATCAAATCTTTTTCTAAAAAGAATGGCTAAAAAAAATCCTAAAATAATTACGTAAACATATTGTATGTCACGCATCCAACCCACTGGAGTTCTTCCAATAAGCACATCTCGAAGTGTTCCACCGCCTACTGCTGTAACAAATGCAATAATAAAAACCCCAAACGGATCTAGTTTTTTATGCATTGCTGTTAAAGCTCCTGACATAGCAAATGCCATTGTCCCAATAATATCAAGTAAGTGAAACATTTTTTCTTAAGTTACAAAGATGCAAAGGTGCAGAGATTTTAGTATTGTTCCTATTTTTTTAATACTATTTCTACTTCAGAATTTATTCTTTTAATTGCTGCTATAAATCTTTTTTTGTCTTTTGGAGAAATTAAAATCGTATCATATTTCCCATACAGAATTTCTAGTCTGTCCAACGAAAGTGCTGGTGAACTTAAAACATTGAACGTTTCAGAAATCTTTTTTACATTTTTAATTTCAATCGAAAAATCAATAAGAAAGCCACATTTTATTCTTAGTTTGTCTCTTTCAATCGTATAAAAAGTAGTAGCAAACATATGGACAATAAAACTACTCACACAAAATATAAATGAAAATCCTATCCAATTTTTATCATAAGCAAATTGCATCAATGCAAGTCCAAAAATTACAATTAATAGCAATGCCAGCCATAAGTCAATTTTAGATTTGAATTTTTCCATTTCGTTTTCCTGAATTATTTTTTAACATAAATCGGACTTCTTTTTAATAGGTAACTAACAGAATCCATCCAGCTGTCTTTTACTGCTAAAAAAGGTTTACGGGTTTGAGAATAAATTTTGTCCTTATTTTTATACATATCGAAATAAACAGTATAGTAATAATAAGTCTGATTGTTTGATGTTGTGGTTGAAACATCATTGGTTTTTACCTTCTTATTATTATCACTCACTTTTGCATTGCCGCTGTTGTAAGTGGTTGAAGTTGCCGCCGTTCCAATGGTATAGGAAACTTTTGCTGCAACAATATTATCAACTCCCAATATTTTTTCGAGGTCTTCAATTGGTGTTTCGTCAATATTATTGTGGTCTATTCCTGCTTTGTGCAGTAAACTGTTTGTGGTTCTTAAATCCTGAACCGTTAGCGGAAAAATATTTGATGATTTATCGAGCAGTTTATTATAAAGATCGTTTTGGGCAAATTTTGCCATGTCTTCTGAACTTTCTTGTGTATCTGAATTTAAATACGGAACAGGAAGAACCGCAATTGTATTGGATTTCATTTCAGAAACTGCAATTGAAGAAGAACCTGACGAGGACGAACTAGTGCTCTGAGTAACATCAAAAGTTTGTGATCTTCCGCTGGAAAAGTCAATTCTGGCTATTTGTGAAACGTCAAGCGAAATCTGAAGTGTTTCTCCTGGAAGTGAATATTCTACTGTTTTATCAGACATTTTAGAAATGGTGCATTCAATAATCTGATAATCTCTTTTTATAATCTTATCTAGTTTTTTTCCGCCTTGAGCGAAACCAAAAACAAAGGCAAACAACATTAATACAATAAGGAAAGGTTTTCTATTTTTCATGATGCTGATTTTATTTTAAGACCTACTAACTAATAATCAGTTAAATATAAAAAATTAAACCATAACCTTGAAAATGAATTCTCATTCTTTAAAGAAAAAATCACATGTGCTGCGTATAGAAATTATAGTCTTTTAAAATCACTCTAATAAAATCGCTGTTGTTTCCTGACTGATTTTTTATTCCTGTTACGCTTTCGATTTTTGACACCAGTTTATAAAGAATTTCGTGATCGTTTTTGGCTTCGGCTTTTTGATACGTTTCTTTAATAATTCGCATATCGTTGTCCGAAAGTTTTATAACCAGAGGATAAGTAGGAACATACGCCTCTCCAATTTCTTCTAAAATGGTATGACTGATGTTAATTTTATTTTTTAAAGTAATCACTGCCGTTCCCGCTGCCATGTCGCCCAAACGCTGTGATTTCTCACTTGTAATTACAGTTATCAATCCTGGAAGTCCAAAAAGGCTAAAAAAATCGATTACCCTAAAAAACCAACGAATTAAATAATCGCCAAAACCCGCTTGATAACCATCGATTTTTACAACTTTAATTTTTACCAGTTTTTTTCCAAGCGACTGTCCTTCAAATACACTTTCAAGAACTAATGAATAAACTATAATTGGGGAATAGATAATCAAATAAATAGCTCCCTTTGACCAGCCATCCAGATTAAACATTAACCTATTAACCTGCAGCAAGTCAAAAACAACTAAAGAAATAGTGTACCAGTATGAAATTATGATAGCAAAATCAATGAAAAAAGCCCCTAGTCTTTCGCCAACTGTAGCAGCAATAAAATTTATTTTGACATTTTGCGTCGTGTTAATAGATAATTCTGACATATTTTATATTTTAGCCTACAATGAGAGAAATCGCTTTTATAAAACAAAACAAAGAAAAATGGCTCGAATTCGAGCTGGCAATTTTCGGTAAAGCTAAAAAAAATCCTGATGAATTAGCTAATTTGTACATTCAAATGATGAATGACTTAGCGTATGCCCAAACGTATTACCCTAAAAGTAAAACGGTTGTCTACTTAAATCATCTCGCTTCGCAGATTTACCAAAAGATTTATAAAACCAAACGAACCGACAGTAATCAATTTATCGATTTCTTTAAAATCGATGTTCCACTGCTGGTTTACGAATATAGAAGATATTTGGTTTATGCTTTTGCTTTATTCTTTGTCACTGTTTCTATTGGAGTGCTTTCCGCCCGTTACGATCCTGATTTTGTTCGTTTGATTTTAGGAGACGAATATGTTAATATGACTTTAGAGAATATTAAAAAAGGAAATCCAATGGCTGTTTATGGTTCTGGAAGTAATTGGGGAAGTTTTATCGGAATAACGGTAAACAACCTTTTTGTTGGCGCAAAATGTTATTTCTATGGTATTTTTGCTGGAATTGGCACTTTTAATGTTTTCCTTCAAAACTGTATTATGCTGGGCTCTTTTCAATATTTCTTTTATGAACAGGGCGTTTTCTGGAAAAGCGTTCGAGGTATCTGGATTCATGGTTCTATGGAAATTTTTGCGATTGTGATTGAAACTACGGCTGGATTTATTTTAGGAGCTTCCATACTTTTCCCTAAAACCTTTTCAAGATTAAACTCATTTAAAATTGGATTTAAAAACAGTTTTAAAATCTTTCTGAGTACTTTTCCTTTTACCATAAGTGCAGGATTTTTGGAAGGCTTCATTACAAGATATTCTATTGATATGCCTAATTGGTTAAGCAGTTTTATCATTTTAATTACACTTGCCATTATTTCATTTTATTACTTGGTTTATCCGTTTATAGTGCACAAAAAATTACATTCTTTAACCGCCGAAAATCTTTAAGACCAAGTAATGACAAGATTATTTTTTATTTTATCTTTTCTTTTTTGCTGCTGTGTTTCTAAGGCTCAGGATTCTACTGCTGTACCTATAGATCCGCCCAAAATCAGTACAATTAAATATACCGAAAAGGATATTCAGGTAGATTTTAGAAAAGTAACAGCGAAGCATTTCGATAAAAATTTCAAGAAAAAATATACGGATCCTGAATTTATCTACGAATATAAAACTCCGGAAAAAAACTGGTGGGATCATTTTAAACATTGGCTGGCAAGTAAATTTGCTAATTTGTTCCATTTTAAGAGCGTTAAAACCTCACTCAACTTTGTTGTTATTTTATTCAGGGTTATAATGGTTTTGATTGTTATTGCCTTAATCTATTTTATTGCAAAAGCTTTAACCAAACAAGAAGGAAGATGGATTTTTGGAAGAAACGCCAATAAAAAAGCCATTTTTTATTCTGATGCTGAGAAAAACATTCATCTTTTAGATTTCGAAAAATTAATCAAAGAAAGTATTGAGTCTGGCGAGAAAAGAATTGCTGTACGTTATTATTATCTGTGGCTTTTAAAAGTTATGGCACAGCGTAATTATATCGAATGGGATATCGAAAAAACCAATTCTGATTATTTATACGAATTGCAACAGCCTATTCACAAAGAAGAATTCATGTATCTTTCTTATTTGTACAATTATATCTGGTACGGCGAATTCGAAATAGATGATATTGTATTCAGAAAAACTGAAAATAGATTTAAGAATGCTTTAAAAATGTTTGGCAATGGATAAAAACGTTAAAATATACATTGCTATTCTCGTTTTAATATTCGGTTTAGTACTGCTTACAGACAATGGAAAACCAAAACCTATTGACTGGACTCCTACTTACTCTGTAAATGATAAGATTCCGTTTGGATTATACATTTTCGACCATGAAGTAAATGGCTTTTTTAAGAATCAAAAAGTAGAAAAAATTTCGGTTCAAACACCTTATGAATATTTAGATTCTCAATATGATGAAAGAAAAAATGTAGAAAACTATAAAATCAAAGGAACTTTTATCAATATTTCTGAAGCCAATAATATTGACGAACAATCCATGAAAGAGATTTTATATTTTGTTTCGCACGGAAATAAAGCCTTTTTGAGTATGAGAGCTTTTCCAAAAATCTTATTGGATTCATTAAAAATTGAATTACAAACCGATTTTATGCCCTCTGAAAATGTTTCGATCTGGATGGCCAATAAAAATGTAAGTGCAAAAAAATATACTTTTAATACTGGTTTAAGTGATTATTTTTCAAAAATAGATACTTTAAATACAAAAGTTTTAGGATATCAAAACAGTGCAAAAAACAAAAGACAGGTTAATTTTATTGAAGTTCCGTATAAAAATGGTTATGTGTATTTACATACACAGCCTGTGGCTTTTACCAATTACAATCTGCTAAAAAAAGATCATTATCAATATGCAGAAAATGTACTTTCGTATTTTACAGCAGGGAATATTTTCTGGTATAATAAAAGCATAAATGATAAGCGAATTTCAAATTCTCCAATGCGTTACATTTTTAGCCAGCCTGCCTTAAAATCGGCTTGGCTTTTAGGACTTTTGGGAATTTTAATTTTTATGATTTTTAATGCCAAACGAAAACAACGCATTGTACCCATTATAAAACCATTGCAGAATTTAACTGTAGATTTTACGAAAACCATTGGAAATTTATATTATCAAGAAGGAGATCACACCAATATTATTGATAAAAAGATTATTTATTTCTTAGAAAAAATTAGAACTGATTATTTGATCGATACTTCGAAATTAGATGAAGAATTTATCAAAAAATTGCATTACAAAACTGGAAAAGACGAAAAGGACATTGAAGATCTCGTTAGACTAATCAACGATCATCGAAACAGTTATCATGGAAATCTTGAAGAAGATTTAGTTAAAATAAATACAGCAATAGAAAAAATTATACATTAATTTATTTAGCCACAGATTAAAAGAATTAACACGGATTAATTTTTTATAAAATCATCTTAATCTTTCTATCCCGATAGCTATCGGGAGTGGAAAAAAAAACATACCAATTATGGACGACATCAATACAACATCAGGCGAAATCACAAATGAAAATGTGAATTTTGAAACTAGAATCAATTTAGGGCCTCTTTTAGAACATGTAAACTCGATAAAAAAAGAAATTGAAACTGTAATCGTTGGACAGCACAAAATGGTGGATCAGCTTTTGGTGGCTATTTTATCAAACGGACACGTTCTTTTAGAAGGTGTTCCAGGTGTTGCCAAAACAATTACTGCCAAATTATTGTCTAAAACTTTAAATATTGGTTTCAGCAGAATTCAATTTACACCAGATTTAATGCCTTCTGATATTTTAGGAACTTCCATCTTCAATTTGAAAAACTCTGAATTTGAATTCAAAAAAGGGCCGATTTTCTCTAATTTAATTTTAATTGACGAGATCAACCGTGCTCCTGCAAAAACACAAGCTGCACTTTTTGAAGTGATGGAAGAACGTCAAATCACAATTGACGGGTCTGGATATCAATTAGAAACACCATTTTTGGTCATTGCAACTCAAAATCCAATTGAGCAAGAAGGAACTTATCGTCTTCCAGAAGCGCAATTAGATCGTTTTCTTTTCAAAATCACTATTGATTATCCAAAATTGAATGAAGAAATTTTAATCATTCAAAGAGAACATTCTTTGCAAGATCATGGCAAATTAGACGCGATAAAAACCATTCTTTCTTCTGATGAAATCAAAGAATATCAAGGTTTGGTAAAACAAATTAGAGTAGAACAAAATTTATTGGAATACATTGCAAGGATTGTAGTAAACACTAGAGAAAATGCCTTTTTGTATTTAGGAGCTTCTCCTCGTGCCTCGATTGCAATTTTAAACGCGTCTAAAGGTTTCGCAGCAATCCGCGGACGTGATTTTGTGACTCCTGAAGATATTAAAGAAGCAGCAATTCCTGTTTTACAGCATCGTGTTATTGTAACGCCAGAACGTGAAATGGAAGGTATTACAAGCTCGGAAATCATTAAACAGATTATTGAAACGGTGGAAATACCGAGGTAATTCAATGTCTCCTGCGAGGTTTTCAAAACCTCGTAGGTATTTTTTCATTCTAAGTAATTCATACCTACAAGGTTTTGAAAACCTTGCAGGAGGAACTAAAAAACATTTAAAACTTGAAATTCATAAAAAGTCTATATCTGAATAATTTCTTCTTCTATGTGCTGATTGGCATAATAGGATTATTTGTTTGTGCTTTTATTTTCCCAAACATGTACAATGCTGTCTGGCTTGTTGTTTTGGCTTTGGGAACTTTTTTAGTGCTTGATCTTTTAATTCTGTACATCGCCAAAACTGGACTGGAAGCAGAACGAATTACGCCTGAAAAATTATCCAATGGAGATTTAAATCCGATAAAAATTAATTTAAAGAATCATTATAATTTTCCAGTTTCAGTTAAAATAATTGATGAAATTCCGTTTCAGTTTCAAGTTCGTGATTTTAAAATTATCAAAACCATAAAAGCAGCAACACAAAAAGAAATTGGTTATGACCTTCGTCCAACAGAGCGTGGGGAATATCATTTTGGCGCTTTAAATGTGTATGTTTCTTCGCCGTTAAGATTAATTTCTAGAAGATTTACTTTTGATAAAGATCAGATGGTTCCTACTTATCCCTCTTATATTCAATTGAGAAAATACGATTTAATCGCTTTTTCAAATAATCTATTTCAATACGGAATCAAGAAAATCCGAAGAATTGGTCATACAATGGAATTTGAACAGATTAAAGAATATGTTCAAGGCGATGATTTAAGAACCTTAAACTGGAAAGCCACCGCAAAAAGAAATTCTTTAATGGTCAATCAGTTTCAGGACGAGAAATCACAGTCGGTTTATATGGCTATTGATAAAGGTCGTGTCATGCAAATGCCTTTTGATGGCTTGAGTTTGTTGGATTATGCTATTAATTCGTCTTTGGTTTTATCGAATGTTATTCTGAAAAAACAAGACAAAGCCGGACTTTTTGCTTTTTCTAAAAAAGTAGAAAATAGAGTTTTTGCAGAAAGAAGAGGTTCGCAGATGCAGAAAATCCTCGAAACTTTATACAACATAAAAACCGATTTCTTCGAAAGTGATTACAGTCGATTATATGTTGATATCAAGAAAAATATCAATCAAAGAAGTTTGATTATTCTGTACACCAATTTTGAGACGATGGATGGGTTAAATCGTCAGTTACCTTACTTAAAAGGAATTGCGAAAAGTCATTTATTGGTTGTTATTTTCTTTCAAAATACAGAACTGAACTCTATCATCAATAAAAAAACAACTACGATTCAGGAAGTTTACGATAAAGTAATTGCAGAAAAATTCATGTTTGAAAAACGTTTAATCGTCAATGAATTAAAGAAATACGGAATTCATTCGGTTTTGACACAGCCTGAAAATCTTACGCTTGACGCAATTAATAAATACTTGGAAATTAAGTCGAGAGGGATTTTATAGAAGTTGTGAAATTTAAACCAATTAATCACCACTTATTTTAATCATCTCATTTTTTCTCTTCTATTAATTTATAGTTACATTACGTTATCACGTAAAAATTGCTTTATTAAATTACTTAGTTTTGAATTCTATTTCAAATTAATAAGTAATGAAAAAAGCTTTTTTTATTCTATTCATTCTACTGAGCCTTAAATCTCTAGCTCAAAAAACAGAAAATATCATCATTATTACGACTGATGGTTTTAGATGGCAGGAAGTTTTTAAAGGAATTGATCCTGCTATTGCCAATGATAAAAAATTCAATCAAGGAGACAGCGCCTATATTTATAAAAAATATGCTGATGCCGATATCAAAGAGGCACGCAAAAAACTCATGCCTTTTTTCTGGTCTGAAATCGCTTCGAAAGGACAGATTTACGGCAATAGAGATTTAGGAAACAAAGTTGATGTTGCTAATCCGTATTGGTTTAGTTATCCCGGTTACAGCGAAATCATGACTGGAAATGTGGATTTGAAAGTCAATTCAAATAGTTATAAACCCAATCCGAATGTGAATGTTTTGGAGTTTTTAAACCAACAGTCTAAACTGAAAGGAAAGGTTGCTGCTTTTGGCGCTTGGGATGCTTTTGACCGAATTCTAAACGAAGAAAGAAGCGGATTTCCAGTAATTTCTGCTTTTGATAAAGTCGGCGGAAACAAACCAACTGCCTCTCAAAAATTATTAAATGAAATGCGTGACAATTCGTTTAAACCATTCCACATGGATGAATGTCTAGATGTTTTTACTCATTATCAGGCTTTAGACGAACTAAAAACGAAAAAACCAAAAGTGCTTTATATCGCTTATGGCGAAACTGATGAATGGGCACATCATGCACAATATCGTTCATATTTGGATGCAGCGAATCAGGTTGACAAATGGATTCAGGAAATTTGGAATTTTGTTCAAAATGATCCGCAGTACAAAAACAAAACTACCTTATTTATAACCGTAGATCATGGACGCGGCGACAAAGTAAAAGCACAATGGACAGATCACGGTGCTGATGTTTCAGGCGCTTCTGAAATTTGGTTTGCTGCAATGGGGCCAGAAATTGCACCAAAAGGCGAGATTAAAACCGAATCTCAATTCTATCAAAAACAATTTGCCAAAACTCTCGCCAAAATAATGGGATATGATTTTAAAACCGATCATCCTGTTGAAAAAGAGATTTCAGAATTATTCTAAAACAACCAAAACCATAAATAATTTTTAACCAATTAAACCCAAATGAAAAAA
Source organism: Flavobacterium panacagri (assembly GCF_030378165.1). Classification (NCBI taxonomy): domain Bacteria; kingdom Pseudomonadati; phylum Bacteroidota; class Flavobacteriia; order Flavobacteriales; family Flavobacteriaceae; genus Flavobacterium; species Flavobacterium panacagri. The sequence goes on along the minus strand of NZ_CP119766.1, from coordinate 2,718,966 downwards.
ACGTTATTATTTCTATTGTTATCGATCCTTTCGATTTCAAAAATCAGCGCACAAGAACCCGATACTTTAAAGGCATTTTACGACAAAATTGACAAATCTTTCAAGTATGAAACAGGAAAAATTACGCTTCCTGAAGGAGACGGATCATTAAATGTACCAAAAGGATTCAAATTTTTAAATGCCGAGCAAACCCAAAATGTCTTGACTAATTTATGGGGAAATCCAGAAGACAAATCGATTCTAGGTTCTCTTGTTCCAGACGGAAAAGGCGTTACACACTCTGACAGCTGGATGTTTGTAATCAGCTATCAAGGCGATGGTTATGTAAAAGATGATGATGCAGATGATATTGATTATGATGATCTTCTAAAAACCATGAAAGAAGATGTTGCTGCTGCGAATACCGAAAGAAAAACTGCAGGTTATCCTGAGGTTCAATTGATTGGATGGGCATCTAAACCATTTTATGACAATAACTTAAAAGTATTGCACTGGGCAAAAGAATTGCAGTTTGGAGCAGATAAAAATCATACTTTAAATTACGATTTAAGAGTTTTAGGACGAAAAGGAATGTACAATATTTCTGCTGTTGCTGGAGTAGATCAATTAGCAGAAGTAAAAGCAAGTATTCCTGGAATCATCAAAAGTGTTGAATTCAATGACGGACATAAATATCTTGATTTCGATGCTGACACTGATACTGTTGCCGCTTGGACAATAGGTGGTTTAGTGGCTGGAAAAGTATTGGCAAAAGTTGGATTTTTTGCTGTTTTAGCAAAATTCGGAAAGTTCATCGTAATTGGAATTATAGCTGCTTTTGCCGCAATAAAGAAATTCCTTTTTGGAAACAAAGATCAAGTTGTTACAAGACCTGAAGAAGAAACCGCTCTTTTAGAAGAAAACAATTCTACTGAGGAGTAACATTTTTTATTAGCCACGAATTCACGAATTATTTTTTAACTCAACTGTGAGAAAAAATTCGTGAATTCGTGGCTAACCTTTTTTAACAAACCTACAAGGTTCTAAAAACCTTGCAGGAAGAAAAAAACTCTTTACCTTTGCCCCTCTGCAACTTTGAGCCTTAAAAAAATGAAACAAATCACGTCTGTTCAAAATCCGTTTATTAAATCTTTGGTTTTACTTCAGGAAAAAGCCAAAGCCAGAAAACAAACCGGAACTTTTTTGATAGAAGGACAACGTGAAATTTCATTAGCCATTAAAGGCGGTTACGAAATTGAAACAGTTTTATTTTTACCTGAATTAGTTACTGAAAATGAAATCAATAAGCTAATTCAAAATCCATTTCAACTGATAGAAATCAATAAAGAAGTTTATCAGAAATTGGCTTATCGCGATACTACTGAAGGTATTTTGGCTGTAGCCAAAACCAAATCTTTAAAATTATCGGACTTAAAATTATCTGAAAATCCTTTAATTCTGGTTGTCGAATCTTTAGAAAAACCAGGAAATATCGGAGCCGTCTTACGAACTGCCGATGCGGCCAATCTAGACGCCGTTTTAATCGCCAATCCGAAAAGCGATTTATACAACCCGAATATTGTTCGTTCCAGTGTTGGATGTCTTTTTACCAACCAAATTGCAACAGGAACCTCTGAAGAAATTATCGCTTTTTTAAAAGAAAAAAAGATTAATTTCTACAGTGCGACTTTACAAAATTCAACTTCCTATCACACCCAAAATTTTACTACGCCAACTGCTTTAGTTGTTGGAACTGAAGCTACAGGTTTAACACAACAATGGCGTGATGAAGCAACACAGAATATCATTATCCCAATGCAGGGAGAAATCGACAGTATGAACGTTTCTGTTGCCGCTGCTATTTTAATTTTTGAAGCCAAAAGACAGAGAGGGTTCTAATTTTAGATTTTAGATTTTCTAAAAGTCGCTTTGCTCCTTTTACATATTTGAGGTCTTTTTAAACTATTTTAAATTGATATTGATTTTTGATGTTGACATTGAAATTGGAATTTGGATTTTTTTCTAGGCTGAGCGAAGTCGAAGCCCTTTTTTACATTCAAAAATCTCAAAATTACACCCTCAAAAATCTAAAATCTGTACTCTAAAATCTACAATCATAATACCTTGTGTATATTGAAACTAATTCTTATTTTTAGTACTTGAACTATGCCGTTATGACAGAAATAGATATTGAAAAAGAAAACAAAGCTATTGCACACGAATACAAGGAATTACTTCGAATAAGCTACCAAACTTTAAGCCCTACAGACAAAAAATTAATTAGAAAAGCATTTGATGTCGCCGTTGATGCTCACAAAGAACAGAGACGAAAATCTGGAGAAGCTTATATCTTTCATCCTATTGCAGTTGCAAAAATTGTTGCCTCAGAAATTGGTCTGGGTGCGACCTCTATCGCCGCGGCTTTACTGCACGATGTTGTAGAAGATACTCCTATAACGGTTGAAGATATCGAACGCTTATTTAATCCGAAAGTAGCGCAATTGGTTGAAGGTCTTACTAAAATCTCATTGGTTCAAAAAGACTTGAATGCTTCCATGCAAGCAGAGAATTTCAGAAAAATGATTCTGACTCTGAATGATGACGTTCGTGTAATTTTGATTAAACTAGCGGATCGTCTTCACAACATGCAGACCATGGATTCGATGGCGGAATATAAACAGACCAAAATTGCTTCTGAAACTTTATACATTTATGCGCCTCTTGCCCACCGTTTGGGACTTTACAACATTAAAACCAAACTGGAAGATTTAGGATTAAAATATACAGAACCTGCCATTTATAATGATATTGTAAGCAAAATTCGTGAAACGAAAGAAGAACAAGATGCTTACATAAAAGACATTTCCGATGTCCTAAAAAAATCTTTAGACAATGAAGGCGTTGATTACATCATTAAAGGCCGACCAAAATCTATTTATTCTATTCGAAGAAAAATGCGTGCTCAAAACGTAACTTTTGATGAAGTTTACGACAAATTTGCGCTTAGAATTGTTTACAAAGCAGATCCGCACGATGAAAAGTTCGTGGCCTGGAAAATCTATTCAATTGTAACAGATCATTACAGACCGAGCCCGAGCCGTTTGCGCGACTGGATTTCATCACCAAAATCAACTGGTTATGAAGCGTTGCACATAACTGTAATGGGACCAAAAGGGCGCTGGGTTGAAGTTCAGGTTCGAAGCGAACGTATGGATGAAATTGCTGAAAAAGGTTATGCTGCACATTACAAATACAAAAATGGAGCAACCGAAGAAAGCGGTTTAGATGTTTGGCTGAATCTTCTTCGTGAAGCGTTAGAAAATCCTGAAACCAATGCAGTAGATTTTGTTGAAGATTTTAAAATGAATTTATATTCTAAAGAAATCTTCGTCTTTACACCAAAAGGAGAAATCAAATCTCTGCCAAAAGGTGCTACTTCTTTGGATTTTGCCTTTAGTATTCACTCGGAAATTGGAATTAAAACTCGAGGAACTCGTGTAAATGGGCGTTTAGTTCCTTTAAATTACGAATTAAAAAGTGGTGATCAGGTTGAAGTAATTACTTCTGCAAACCAAAAACCAACTGTAAACTGGTTAGAATATGTAACAACTTCAAGAGCCAAAAATAAAATTAAAAACGTTCTTAACGAGAACACCAAAAAAATTGCTGAAGAAGGGAAAGAATTACTTGTTAGAAAATTAAAACATTTAAAAATTACTTTTAATGAACAAGTAACCAACGAGTTAGTTAACTTTTTTAAATTAAAAACAAGTTTAGATTTATTTTATAGAGTTGGAATTGGCGCCATCGAAAATCAGCAGTTAAAAGATTATGCGGCGCAGAAAAGCAATTCGTTTATCAATTTCTTTAAAAATAAAATTAAACGAAACAAAGATACTACAGCTGCCGAAGACATTCATAAACCAGTTATCAGCAGTAATTATGACATGCTGGTTTTTGGAACTGAGCATGATAAACTGGATTATAAATTATCACAATGCTGTAACCCAATTCCGGGTGATGATGTTTTTGGTTTCGTAACGATTAACGAAGGAATTAAAGTACATAAAAAAGATTGTCCAAATGCGATTGGAATGCAGTCTAATTATGCTTACCGAATCATGAGCGCCAAGTGGATTGATTCGTCTCAAGAAGAATTTAAAGCGATTATCAATATCACAGGAATGGATGTTCTTGGACTTACAAATCAATTGACCAGAGTAATTTCGAATAATATGAGCGTTAATATTCAGAGTATTTCTTTGAGTACTGATGCCGGAATTTTCCACGGACAGATTGCTGTAATTGTAAAAAACAACACCATTTTGAAGAAAATGATTAATGCCATTAAGAAAATTGATGGTGTTGACAAGGTCACACGAGAATATAGAACCTAACTTTTTAACCTATCTATAAGGGATTTATAACTAAACTTTAAACCCGAAACTTTTATTGATTGAAAATAAAAATTTATCTTTGCCGGATATGACACTCATTTCAACTGACAACACTAGAAATCAAGAAATTGTAAAAAACGTTTTTACAATGTATCTTGAGCAAAAAGGGCATCGCAAAACTCCTGAGCGTTATGCTATACTTCAGGAAATTTACGACAGCGAGGAACATTTTGATATCGAAAATCTGTATATCAAAATGAAAAACAAAAACTATCGTGTGAGTAGAGCTACTTTATATAACACGATCGAGTTATTGTTAGACTGCGCTTTGGTTAGAAAACATCAATTTGGACAAAATCAGGCTTACTACGAAAAGTCTTATTTCGACAAACAGCACGATCACATTATCATGACTGATTCTGGAGAAGTAATTGAATTTTGTGATCCAAGAATTCAGACCATCAAAAAAACAATCGAAGAAATATTTGATATCGAAATCACGAATCATTCGCTTTATTTCTACGGAAACAAAAAACAAAAACAATAATTCGCAAAAAAAAGAATTATTCACAACATAAAAAAAAAGAAAAATTAACTACATAATCAGTAGGACGACTTAGATTGTCCCAACGCAAATTAAAAAAAGAATGACCGTAGATTTATTACTAGGATTACAATGGGGAGATGAAGGTAAAGGAAAAATTGTAGACGTACTTACCTCAAATTATGATATTATTGCACGTTTTCAAGGAGGACCAAATGCAGGACATACATTAGAATTTGACGGAATTAAACACGTACTTAGAACTATCCCTTCTGGAATTTTTCATAAAAATTCAGTAAATATCATCGGAAATGGTGTTGTAATTGACCCTGTAGTTTTTCAAAAAGAAATCGAAGGTTTGGAGAAATTCAACCTTGATATCAAAAGTAAATTAATCATTTCTAGAAAAGCACACTTAATTTTACCAACTCACCGTTTACTTGACGCAGCTTCTGAAGCTTCAAAAGGAAAAGCTAAAATTGGTTCTACTCTTAAAGGAATTGGACCAACTTATATGGACAAAACGGGTAGAAATGGTTTACGTGTTGGAGATATTGAATTAGAAGACTTCAAAGAACGTTACAGAGCTTTGGCTGACAAACACGAAGCGATGATTGCTTTCCACGATGTTGCGATTCAATACAATCTAGCTGAACTAGAAAAAGAATTCTTTGAAGCTATCGAAGAATTAAAAAAATTAGATTTTATTGACAGTGAAGAATACATGCACCAAGCTCAAAAAGCAGGTAAATCTATCCTTTGCGAAGGAGCTCAAGGATCTTTATTAGATGTTGATTTTGGAACTTATCCTTTCGTAACTTCATCAAATACAACTGCAGCCGGAGCTTGTACTGGTTTAGGAATCGCTCCTAACAAAATCAAAGAAGTATACGGAATTTTCAAAGCTTATGTTACACGTGTTGGTAGCGGACCTTTTCCAACTGAACTTTTTGACGAAGTTGGCGCTACAATGGCAAGAGTAGGAAACGAATTTGGATCTGTAACAGGAAGACAAAGACGTTGCGGATGGTTAGACTTAGTAGCTTTAAAATATGCAGTGCAGGTTAATGGAGTTACTCAGTTAATGATGATGAAAGGAGATGTTCTTTCTGGATTCGAAACTTTAAAAGTTTGCACGGAGTACAACTACAAAGGACAAAACATTTCTCACTTCCCTTATAACATTGAACCAGAAAATGTTACTCCGATTTACAAAGAATTTAAAGGATGGAAACAAGATTTAACTGGATTGACAACTTACGATCAATTGCCAATTGAGCTAAAAGAATATATTGAGTTTATTGAGAAAGAAATCGAAGTGCCAATTAAAATTGTATCGGTTGGACCAGACAGAAAGCAAACAATAACAAAATAATACATTTAAACGCTCTGATAATCAGAGCGTTTTTTTTTGAATATTACTGACATGAGAAAAAATCCTGAAATCGAAATTACCGAAACCAAATTATTATCAGACAATTGGTATGTCTTAAACAAAGTTACTTTTAACTATAAAAAAGAAGATAAAAAAGTAGAATCACATATTCGTGAAGTTTACGATCGCGGAAATGGAGCTGGTATTTTGTTATACAATACAACAAAAAAAACAGTTATTCTAACGAGACAGTTTCGTCTGCCAACGTATCTTAACGGAAACAAAACCGGAATGATGATTGAAATTTGCGCTGGTCTTTTGGACAAAGACAATGCTGAGCAGGCTATTATTCGTGAAACTGAAGAAGAAACTGGATACCGATTACAAAAAGTTAAAAAAGTAATTGAAACCTATATGTCTCCTGGATCTGTTACAGAGATTTTATATTTATTTGTTGGCGAATACGATGAAAGTATGAAAGTTAGCGAAGGCGGTGGACTGGATGCTGAACAGGAAAATATTGAAGTTTTAGAATTTACTTTTGATCAAGCTTACGCTATGATTGAATCGCGAGAAATTACGGACGCTAAAACTATTATGTTACTGCAACATGCAAAAATAAAAGGTTTGATTTAAAAGTTTTTTGAGTATTTTTAGATTCTAAAACTCTTCTAATGTTCAAGTTTAAAATAATCTTTTTCTTATTTTTTTCGTTTATCATAAATGCTCAAAATGAAAAATTATCTGTTGAAAAACTAAAACAAGATCTTACCCTATTTAAAGAAATAAGAGAAAAAGCAAATTCGGGAGTTTACAAATACCGAACTCAAAAACAAATTGACAGCATTTATTCCTGGGCATTTTTGAAAATAAACAAACCTAAAACGCTTCTTGACTTTTATAAAATAATTTTAAAAATTACAGATTTTGAAGGAAGCCTGCATAATGACACAACACTTCCTGATGATTTTCAAAAGAAATATTCATCGGGAAATTTGTTTTTTCCCTACCCTGTAAAATTGATTGAAAATAAATTAGTCGTAAATTTTCAGAACACCGAAATTCCACTAGGCTCTCAAATTCACTCAATCAACAAAATAAAAACCAATGACTTATTGCAAATTTTCTATAAATATTACACTACTGACGGTTATAATATTTCTGGAAAATCTATTGGAATAGGCAGTTCTTTTGCTAAATATTTTGAAATGGAATACGGATCTAAAAAGAAATTTATAATAGAATATTCCCTTCCAAACAAAACTGAAAAAATAATTAAAAAAGTTGCTGGGATTTCTAATGATGCCCGAAAAGAGAATTTCAAAAAACGTCACTCCCTTCCTATTGACAGTTTGCAATATGGCAAAATAAAAAACAAATACTCTTTTCAAGTTATTTTGCCCAGCATCGCTTTACTCACTATTAATACTTTTGCAATTGGAAGAAATGCAAAAGATAAAGAGCATTTCATTTATAAAAAATATCTCGACAGCTGTTTTCAATACCTTTCAAACAATTCGCAAATAAAAAATTTAATTGTTGATGTTAGAAATAACGGTGGCGGAACAGATCCGAATGACATCTTGACTTTTTCTTATCTAACACACAAACCGTATCGTGAAAATGCAGAAGCTTATGTTAACTTTCAGGAAATTCCGTTTCCAAATTATTTAGTTTATGAAGAAACCGAACCTCAAAAACAATTGGAAGAAAGAAAAGATTTTGAAGATGACGTAAAAGAAGAATATCCAAAATTAGAAAATAGCAAATATTATCAGGATCCAAAATTCAATCCTTTATTACAGCCCGATAAAAATAGCTTTAAAGGACAGATTTTTTTACTGATAAGCCCTAGAATTGCTTCTGCAGGATCATTATTTGCTTCTTTAGTTACAGGAAATACAGCTGCGATAATTATTGGAGAAGAAACAATGGGCGGTTATTTTGGCCATAATGGCCACACTCCTATTGAATATGAGCTTCCTAATACAAAAATTAAAACACAGTTTTCAATTGTAAATTTAGAGCAGGATGTACCTAAAAAACCAAATCAGATTTTTGGAAGAGGAATTATTCCTGAACATGAAGTCCAACAAACTTTTGAAGACTTTATGCTAAACAAGGATACACAGTTTGAATATACTTTGAAATTAATTGAACAGAAATAAAGATGGAATGATGACTGAAATTTGCGCTGGTCTTTTGGACAAAGACAATACTGAGCAGGCTATTATTCGTGAAACTGAAGAAGAAACTGGATACCGATTACAAAAGTTAGAAAAGTAATTGAAACCTATATGTCTCCTGGATCTGTAACAGAGATTTTATATTTATTTGTCGGTGAATATGATGAAAGCATGAAAGTAAGCGAAGGTGGAGGATTGGACGCCGAACAGGAAAATATTGAAGTTTTAGAATTTACTTTTGATCAAGCTTACGCTATGATTGAATCTAAAGAAATTACCGATGCTAAAACTATTATATTGTTACAGCATGCAAAAATTAAAGGTTTGATTTAAATAAGGTATTTTTTGCTATTTTTAGGCTAAATTTTATGATAATTTTACTTACTATAACTTTAGATAAACAGCCAAAAAATAACAAAAATGAAATCAATTTTATTTCCACTTTTACTTTTACCTCTTCTCGCCTTCTCACAAAAACTGCAACGAAACGTTTTTGAATACGAAAAATTAAAATCTGATAATTTCGTTGTTTGTGATGAAAGCACCAATAAAGAATTAGAAAGTGTTTTATTAAAAATTGAAGAAAACAACAGCACTACTGCAGTAGAAATTTCTAAAAAAATCTTTGATGCTAAACAGGATTGTTTTGGCACATTTGAAACTTACGGATTTGCTTTGTTTAGAAACGGACAATGGCTTGAAGGAATTAAAGTTCTCGAAGAAGGAATTAAAAAATTTGGGAGTGTACCAGAATTAATAAAACGAAAATCAGAAATGAGCCTTGAAATGGCAGAACTTGGAACTGGACAAAAAAATATAGATGGAAATTCTGTTTTTAATTCTGGTAATTCAAATTATGATGAAGAACAGTTTAAAGATGAAAATTTAAAATCTGCACTTGCCGATCTTGAATATCTAATTAAAAAATATAATCGTACTGAAGAAATTTATTATGCTGCCAAAATACAGCAACTTTTAAAAGATTACGACAAATCAAACAATACATTCAGAATGCTTTTGAGTGATCCCAAATACAAAATCGCCGCATTATATAACATTGGTGATAATTATATTGCCCTGAATGATCTCGACAAAGCTGAAAAAGAGTTTAATGCATTATTATCCGAAAACCCAAAAGAAGGCGAATTTTACAATAAACTTGCTTCGATTTATGAATTAAAAAATGACAAAATCAAAGCGGAGGAATTTGGCGCTAAAAGTATCTTCTACAAAAATGTTCCTGAAGATACCGACTTAGAATACAGTAAAGAAAACTTTGAATTATTACAGTTTTTTGGAACTGATGAAAACAAGCCTGCTAAGAAATTAAAAAAGCTTCAAGAAATTTCCAATCAAAATAATCCTCAATACACTATTGATGTCTGTTTAATGATTTTAAAACTGCATGCTAACCATGGAAATGGACTAGAAGAAAAAGCAACAGAAACTTTAAAAAAGATTGGAAAACAAGCAATTGAAAAAGTGAATAAACTTTTCCAAAGCAATGTTTCAACTTGTACGATTACTAACCTTGCCGATATTATGGCAAGTATAAAAGATGAGAATTCTTGGGCGTTAATGAAAAAATACCTTCCATATATTGCGACAATGCCAATGACTTTGATACCGCCAAGTGTTCCAGAAAAAATGGTTTTGTTTGATGAAGAAAGAGGGATCACAGAAATCCTTATTATTATAAAACCCTTATTAACTCAAGTAGAAGAAGAAAGTAATAATCCAATGGCCGAAATGACAGGATTTGGACAATATGTTTATTATATCCCTTTAGAAAAAGTAAAAAAGGAGAAATTAAGAAAAATTGCCTCAAGTTTACACTATACAGATCAAGAGTTTAGTGCATTACAGAAAAAATTAAGTAAATAAAGAATCAATATTTGATTCTAAAAAAGCTTAAAATAATTATGTTGCTTTTAGGTAAAGAGACTTAAAAAAACACAGCTAATACAAACCTAACATAAAACCTAACTTATGGGATTATTTGACTTTTTTAAGAAAAAAGAAACTTCGGAAAAAACAGAAAAAACAGAAAGCAACCTACTACTTGCTATGCCAATGTTCGAGAATAACGAGCGTTACAGCATAGACAGTGTAATACAGAACCTAAAAGATTTTTGGGGATTATCAGTGACAGATTTCACTGGAGATGATGATTCTGCCATTTTTAAAATAAATGGTGAAGTAATAGCAGTCGCATTTATAGGAGCACACATTCCTTGGGAAGATATCACAGGAACTGCCAAATATACTTATAGCTGGCAGACAGCAGAAGAAGATTTGAAAAATCTTGACGGACATGCTATCGTTTCTGTTATGTCTGGACAAAAAAGTCAGCTAGAAAGATTCACCATTTTAAGCAAATTATTATGCTCTATCCTTTCCACATCAAATTCATTAGGAATTTATCAAGGCAGTCAAACATTATTAATACCTAAATCGCAGTATTTAGAATACATTCCCGATTTACAGCAACAAAAATCTCCAATTCATTTATGGATTTATATTGGAATCAGAACTTCTGAGCAAGGAAACAGTATTTATACCTATGGATTAAAAGAATTTGAAAAACAAGAAATGGAAGTTTTAAATTCTCAATTACCAGTTCAAGAACTATATGGTTTCATCTCCAATATAATTGCTTACGTAATTGATAGTGATGTTACTTTTAAAAATGGGGAAACACTTGGTTACACTATGGATCAAAAAATAAAAATAACATCTTCGCAAGGAATACTTGTCGAAGGGCAAACTTTAAAATTAGAAATGTAATTTCTAATCAGAAATAACAAAATCAAAATATACAATTAGGACATTTTTAAATGAAGCTATTCCGCAACAAATATTTTAAAATAATAGCATTTCTTTTTATATGTCTAAATGTAATAGCATTTATCCATGCTTATAAATTTACTCATTTTGCAGAATCTAAGTCCCAAAAAACGGAGAGCCCTGAAAAGCTCTCCTCTTTTGAAAAAGTCAAAACTTTATTCTTTGGAGTAAACAATCCAAAACCTCTAAATAAAAAATTTCCAACTCAGAAATATCAAACCATAAAACTAAAAAGCAATAAAGAAATAGAATGCTGGCTGATTAAAAATCAAAACTCTAGAGGAACAGTTATTCTATTTCATGGTTATGGTGGTGAGAAATCATCAATGCTAGATAAATCAAATGAGTTTTTAAAATTAGGTTTTAGTACTATGCTTGTTGATTTTATGGGAAGTGGTAACTCCGAAGGAAATCAAACAACTATTGGTTTTAAAGAAGTTGAAGAAGTAAAAACTTGTTTTGACTATATACTATCTACAGGAGAGAAAAACATTTATTTATTTGGAACTTCCATGGGAGCCGTGGCCATAATGAAATGCATTAACGATACTCAAATAAAGCCAAAAGGTATAATTACAGAATGCCCGTTTGGCTCCATGTATCAAACTGTTTGTGCCAGATTTAAGAAAATGCATGCACCCACTTTTCCAATGGCAGGAATTTTACTTTTTTGGGGCGGCATACAAAATGGCTTTTGGGGATTTAACCATAATCCTTCCGAATATGCCGAAAAAATTAACTGTCCCACATTATTGCTTTATGGCGAAAAAGATAAAAGCGTCAGCAGATCAGAAATAGATGAAATTTATAAAAATCTAAATGGCTTTAAAGAACTTCGTGTTTACAAAAATACAGGACATGAAAACTACTTAATAAAAAACAAGCTCCAATGGAGTCAGGATATCAATTCTTTTTTATCATCAATCTAAAAATGTAAATCCCGAAACCAATTCCAAAAATTATGTAACCCTTTTTGGCTATCAGATGTATAACTTTATTTTCATAAAATTAACGACCTATGAAAAAGTTATATTACACCGCAAACGCCCTACTTATATTGATATTAGTTTTAATGGTTTCATGCAAAAAAACAGATACTATTGAAATAACAGAAAATAAAACCACTAAAAAAGTAGTTGAATATAAAGAGCCCGAAGCCGCAGTTTCTTACCAGTTCCAAAAAACGAAAGAATGGCTCAAAGCGAATGAAGCTGACAGCACTAAAATGAACATTGTTTATGCGATAAACAGAACTGATAAAGCCAATTTAAAAAAATTGGATTCAGTAGTAATTCCAGCAGATTTTAGTGGCGATCTAGTTTATTACCTTCCATTCCCAATACATGTCGCAGCTTTGCAGGAAGTTTCGAAAATCATCTTATTTTCTTATCCAACACAGACTTTTGCCGCCTATGAAAATGGCGAATTAGTTCGTACTGGCCCAACCAATATGGGAAGAAAAAAAGACCCTACTCCAACTGGATTGTTTTTCACAAACTGGAAAGCCGAAAAAACAACCAGCACGTTTAATGACGAATGGGAGCTAAAATGGAATTTCAATATCGAAAATAAACTAGGAGTTGGTTTTCATCAATATGAACTGCCAGGTTATCCAGCTTCTCATTCCTGTTTAAGATTATTAGAAAAAGACGCAAAATTCCTTTATAAATTTGCTGATGAATGGATTTTGAAAGACAAAGAAAATGTAAAAGTAAAAGGAACTCCTGTTATCGTTTTTGGAGGTTATGATTTTGACGGGCCAAAACCTTGGCTGCAATTGGCATCAGATCCAAAAGCTTTAAATATATCAGAATCTGATATTGAAACTGAGACAAAGCCATTTTTAAAAGAGATTTTAGAAAATCAAAATCTTAGAGAATCTAATCAGAGTTCTGAGATTTAGGATTTTAAAACGAAGTATTTTTTTTTTAGCTCGTAAAACATTAGTTTTTGCGGGCTTTTTTATTATAAAAAACAAAAATATTAAATAAATAAGCGATCGTTCATTTATTATTTATATCTTTGTACTCTAATTACTTAGAATTATGAGAACACGAGATATTAATAAAGAAGAGATTGTAAAACAAAAAGCAATTGAAATGATCGTAAACCAAGGAGTAGAAGGTTTTGGAATGAACCGTTTGGCAAAAGAATGCGGGATTTCTGTTGCAACTCTTTACATTTATTACTCGGACAAAGAAGATTTGATTCGAAAAATAGGAATCGAAATTGGACAAAAACTATTTAATAAAATGCTGGAAGGTTTTTCTCCAGAAATGTCTTTTAAAGACGGACTTAAAAATCAGTGGGAGAATCGTATTTATTTCACTCTTAATTTTACCCTTGAAGCAACTTGTTTTGAAATCTTGAAACAATCTACTTACGGCGATGCTATTGTAGAAGAAATTACAGGTGGTTTTAAACAAACCATGTCACAGTTCATTCTTTATGCTATCGAAAAAAAAGAACTTATTCCAGTTACTTTTGAAGTTTTTTGGAGTATTGCTTATGGCTCGCTCTATTCTCTTTTGGAACTTCATAGAGAAGGAAAATCCATGTCTGGAAAACCTTTTGTGTTTACAGACGAACTTAAAAACGAAACTTTTAATCTGGTTCTAAAAGCTCTTACTCCTTAATTTTTCAATATCAATAACAATTGCAAAAATCAATGAAAATTGCAATTACAAAAAAAAAATAAATACAATGAAAACTTCAATTATAGAAAATAAAAAAATTGCCATTATTGGCGGTGGCCCAGTCGGGTTAACAACTGCTCGAATTTTACAAGTAAATGGCGCTGACGTTACGGTTTATGAAAGAGATCTAAATGCCCAGGCCCGAACTTCTGGTGGAACACTTGATATTCACTCAGATTCTGGTCAATATGCGATTCAAAAAGCGGGTTTAATGGACGAGTTTTATAAATACGCGAGACCAACTGGTGAGAAAATGGCTGATATTGACGGAAATATTACTTCTGATGAAATGCCTAACGAAACGAATGCTTTTTCTCGTCCTGAAATTGACCGAAACGATCTTAGAAAAATTATGTTGGAGAATCTCCAAGAAGAAACTGTTGTTTGGGACTGTCAATTGATAAATCTTGAAAAAACAGACAATCAATATATTTTGGAATTCAAAAACGGGAAAACAGTAACTGCTGATTTTGTTATTGTAGCAAACGGAGGAAGATCAAATGCCCGAAAATTTATAAGCGATCAGGAACCACAACTTTCTGGAACTTATATTATTCAAGGAGAAATTGTAAATCCAGATCAAGATTATCCAGAATTCAAACCTAAATACGGAAACGGAAACGTCATGGCGATGGGCGAACAAAAAATGTTTTATACACATACCATGCGTGATGGTTCAGTACATTTTGGAGTTTCTTTTAAAGCCAATGAAGATTGGATTTCAAATCACGGAATCAATTTTGAGGATGATCAAGCTGTTATTGCTTTTTTAAATGAAACTTTTAAAAATTGGGGAAATGATTATAAAAAATTCTTTGCTGCATCAACTGAATTTTCTGGTTTGCCATTGCGATTATTTTCTTTGGAAGAACCTTGGAAAAAACATTCAAACATAACTCTTGTGGGAGACGCAGCACATTTAATGCCTCCATTTGCAGGAGAAGGCGTAAATATGGGATTATTTGATGCTTTTCATTTAACTCAAAACTTAACCAATGGAAAATTCGAAACTATTGACGAAGCTATCGCTGATTATGAACAAAAAATGTTTGGCTATGCTTTAGAAGCACAACGCATGACAAAGAAAATGGAAGATTTACTGCATTCTGATATTGTTGCGGAAGATATTTTGAACAGTAGATTTTAAGTTTATAAAGCAATAAATCAAAAAGGCGTAAGAATTAAATCTTACGCCTTTTGTTTTATAGTGAGAAACTAAAAATTATCTAGAATAATTTGGAGCTTCTTTTGTAATTGTTACGTTATGTGGGTGACTTTCAGTAATTCCGCTTGAAGTGATTCTCACGAAACGTCCTCTTTCCTGTAAAGTAGGAATATCTTTTGAACCACAGTATCCCATTCCGGCGCGAAGACCTCCAATAAACTGAAGCATACTTTCGTTCAATTCACCTTTGTAAGGAACACGTCCAACAATTCCTTCTGGAACTAATTTTTTAACGTCGTCTTCAACATCTTGGAAATAACGATCTTTTGAACCCGTTTGCATCGCTTCAACAGAACCCATTCCGCGGTAAGATTTGAATTTTCTACCTTCAAAAATGATAGTTTCTCCTGGAGATTCTTTTGTTCCTGCTAATAATGAACCTAACATTACACAGTCAGCACCTGCAGCGATTGCTTTAGGAATATCTCCTGTATAACGAATTCCACCATCTGCAATTACTGGAACTCCTGTTCCTTTAATCGCTGCAGCAACTTCTAAAACTGCTGAAAACTGAGGGAAACCAACACCTGCAACAATACGTGTAGTACAGATAGAACCTGGCCCGATTCCTACTTTTACACCATCAGCACCGTTTTCTACTAAATATTTAGCCGCTTCTGGTGTTGCAATGTTTCCAACGATTACGTCTATTTGAGGGAATTTTGATTTTACTTCTTTTAAAGTGTTTACAACACCTTCTGTATGTCCGTGAGCTGTATCAATAATAATTGCGTCAACACCTGCAGCAACTAAAGCTTCAGCTCTTTGAACTGCATCTCCGGTAACTCCAATGGCAGCAGCAACTCTTAAACGACCAAAAGAATCCTTGTTAGCAATTGGCTTTTGAGTTAATTTTGTAATATCTCTAAACGTAATTAAACCAACTAATTCGTTTTTTTCGTTTACAACTGGTAATTTTTCAATTTTATGACCTTGTAAAACTACTTCAGCCTGCTCTAAAGAAGTTCCTTCAGAAACCGTTACTAAGTTTTGGCTTGTCATAACTTCAGCGATTGGTCTTGCTCCATTTTTTTCGAAACGTAAGTCACGATTGGTTACAATTCCTTTTAAGATTTTGTTTTCGTCAACGATTGGAATACCACCGATTCCGAATTCTTTCATGGCATTTTTTGCATCAGCAATTGTAGAATTCATTGGTAAAGTTACCGGATCGATAATCATACCAGCTTCTGCACGTTTTACTTTTCGAACTTTTCCTGCTTGTTGTTCGATCGTCATATTTTTATGTAAAACACCGATTCCGCCTTCTTGCGCCATAGCAATTGCCATTGCACTTTCAGTAACTGTATCCATAGCAGCAGATACAATTGGAACGTTTAATGTAATGTTTCTTGAGAATTTTGATTTGATACTCACTTCGCGGGGAAGCACATTCGAGTAGTTAGGTACTAATAATACATCGTCGTAAGTTAAACCTTCGCCGATAATCTTGGAGTTGTGTGCTATCATGGTGCAATTTCTAGTTGAATTGCGTGCAAATATAGTGAATAAATTGCTAACTTGAATACTAACTTATTCATAAATTTACCTTTACAGGAATCATCTTACAAATAGAATTACCTAGCCCAGATGGAAATGGAAAGCCACGAAAAGCCAAAAAACATTTTTTTTCTGATTTAAAAAAGCGACCAAAGGAAGCTCTTTTTAAATCTTGAAAAAAAGTTTTTTGGGTTGAGTGCTTGAAATGTACAGCTGGAATTGCTTCTAATTAATACTAAAATAAGACTAGTCGTCTTTATCTTGAAAAACAAAATTGATTCCGAGTTGAAATGCCGCGCTGTTCGCTTTAGACAAATCTTTATATTCGAGAATATTATTTACAAGAGCGTAAATATTAACTGCGCCAATTGTTCCTGCAACTCCTAATCCAATGTTCTTGTTTGAAAATGTATCAAATGTATAAGTTGCTTTTACATCTAGTTTTCTAAAAATATTTCTTCGATAAAAAGCCGTCAAAGCTGCAATAGGTTCACGCGGTGTGGTCATAGCAAAAAGCTGTGCTCCTACGGCATTTTTATAGTATTTATTAATCTGGCCTCGGCAATTGCATTCATCATCAGGACGTGCTTCTCCAAATGAATATTGAATGGATGAATAAAATTTAGTTGGACGCCAAGTCGTATATTTATTATATAATGTATCTCTTGGAATAGCTTTTTCGAATTCATCAAAAACATCTTCAGGATCATCATTGCCCATAAAATCAGGATTTACTCCATTGTATTGATAGGTTCCTTTGTAAGTAAGAGTTTCGATGTCTTTAGATTGTCTTATAAAACCTAAATCAATTATACTCGCTGTAAGCTGTAAATTATCTTTAATATAATAGGTAATTCCGGCATCTACTCCAAGCCCTAAACTTCCACCGAAAAAAGTATTATTTACTAAATCACTTGCAACGTTTCCTTCGTATTCATCTTTGGTAAACTTAGAGATTCCAGAAGTCTTTAATTCTAAATTAGAAGAAATAACTTGATCGTAAATATTTGGATTTCCTGCATTCTGTCCTGTATAAATATAACCAGAGTTTTTAGTTGAAGTTGCATTGGCACCGCTTGAATAGATTTTTGCACGTCCGCCGTAAACAAATTTATCGTTTACTTTTTTATGATATCCGATATGAAATACAGAAAGCACCTCAGCTTTGGCAGTTAAATCTCCCAGATTAAAAGATTTTCCAATATAATCACGATTTCCATTCAAAGCAAGCAGAGCAGGATCTTTAGGAACATACATGAAAAAATCAAATTCCTGATACAGTCCAAATGAAACATACGATTTACTTTCTCTTCCTCCTACTCTAAAACCACCAGAAAAAATTTCCAATTGCTGATTCGTCATTACTTTATCGTTTCGGGAAGATTTATTGATTACGTTTCTGACTTTTTGATTAAAGTCTACACCATTATCAGCAAATAAGTCATAGGCTGTAAAACCTTTTGATCCTACATTAGCCGAAATTCCAGATAAAATAGGAAAGCCAAAATAATATTTATACGAAACATCAGCTCCTGGATTTACAAGTAATGATTGTGGAATTGAAGTAAAATTATACAATAACTCTTTATTTTGAGCGAAACAAGAGAGCTGCAAAACGATACAGAAAATCAGATATACTTTTCTCATTCTATCACTAAATAAGCTGTTGCACTTGATCTCAATTTTAGGCTTCCTAAACTTTGGCTATTCAAGGGGTCGCCTGAAGCAATTAAAACTACGAATCCTATTTTAGTGGTTTGTTTTAGAAGAGCTAGGCGTTCATTTTCAAAAACTTCTGTTGGATATTTTATAACATTGGAACCTCCTTGATAAGAAGGGACAGGAAAAGATATCGTCTGCAGTACTTCATTTTGATCGTTCATCAAAAGCATATTTAGAGAAAAGGTGCGCTCAATCGTATTTTCGATTTCAAAATCGAACTCTGCTTTCTTTAATCGTTCATTAAAAAATTTATCTTTAAAAACAGTAAAATTTCTAACATCATAAGCTATATTGATTGTACCGTCATCTATAAGCTGATTGGCAGGAATATCAAAATAGGCAAGATTTGCCACAACGACCGGCTCTAATTTTAAATCTTTTATCTGGTCGAAATCTAATTCGCTGGAACAGGAAAAAAATAGGAAAGTCAAGAAAAATAGACTTGGAATTTTATGAGAAGGAATTAATTTCATGGCAAATACTATTTCAACATTAAATGTAACGCTTAATGTTTACAATCATTATCTAAGGTAGGTAAATATAACTATTAATTAATGAAACTTTCCAAACAATTTCCGAGTAAGTGAGAATTATTCACTATCTTTTGAAACTATACTAGAATTTAATACTTCTTCTAAATTTCCAATTTTCAATAGATCGTTAATTGTTTTTTCGATACAATCCCTAGACAATTCTTTAACAAATAAATCAGGAGGAACTTGATATAAGCCATTTAGATTATCTCCTTGCTTTTTATCGTATTCTACTATTGTTTTTAAAAAATCGTATGTCCAAACATTTATTCCATATCGTCTACCATCTTTCATTATTACATGTATATTGCAAAAGTCATTCTCTTTCTTCCAATTTTCTGGATCAACTTCTTCAAATTCTAACCAAAGTTCAAAATCATTCATATCTCAATGCTTTTTAATGAAACTTTCCAAACAATTTTGAGGCTTCATTATAAGCGCTTTCAAAGCTTAAAGAGTTTAAACCAGTATGTTCTTTGTTTGCAGTAAAATAGGAAATCAGTTTTTCTGTGGGCATATTACCCGTTAACTTATCGGTTGCCATTGGACAGCCTCCAAATCCTTGGATTGCACCGTCAAAACGTGTACAGCCGGCTTTTGCTGCTGCATCAATTTTTTCGAACCAAGTATCTGGTGTGGTATGCAAATGGGCTCCAAATTCAATTTTCGGGTATTTCGGAATTAAATGAGAAAACAAATACGTAATGACTTCTGGCGTAGAAGTTCCAACAGTATCAGAAAGTGAAAGAATCTTAACGCCCATTCCGGCAAGCTTTTCTGTCCATTCTGCTACTATTTCTACATTCCACGGATCTCCGTAAGGGTTCCCAAACCCCATGGAAAGATAAGTTACAACTTCTTTACTTTTTTTATCGGCAACTTCCAGAATTTCTTCTAATGTAACCAATGATTCTGCAATAGTTTTATGTGTGTTACGCATCTGGAAATTCTCTGAAATAGAAAATGGAAATCCAAGATATTGAATCTGTTCGTATTCGGAGGCCGTTACTGCTCCTTGCGTATTAGCAATAATGGACAGCAGTTTACTAGTCGTCTGAGACAAATCCAGCTGTTCTAAAACTGCTGCAGTATCCTGCATCTGCGGAATTGCTTTTGGAGAAACAAAACTCCCGAAATCAATCGTATCAAAACCTACTCTAAGCAAAGCCTGTATATAGGAAACTTTATTTTGGATCGGAATAAAATCTCTTATGCCTTGCATGGCATCTCTGGGACATTCAATGATTTTGATTTCTTTATTCAAAGCTTATTCTTTTGTAAAAGCTAAGGTAGTTTCTTTTTTAAAGAAATAAAAGAGAATTTTAGAGAATGCTATTATTACTCAATATCGTAATACATTAGATTATTACACAAAAATGTAATATTTTATAATATTACCAAAAAACGTAATAATTAATTTTATTACTTATATTTGTAATAGAAAGTTTATTATTTTTTAATTATATTTGATTATGACTAGTGTAATTACGGGAGATATAATTGGATCAAGACAGCAGAAATCAGAACATTGGGTGGAAGATTTAAAAAAGATTCTAGCTCCGTTTGGTGCTACGCCAAGTCAATGGGAAGTATATCGCGGTGATGAATTCCAGATAGAAGTTTCTAATCCTGAAGAAGCCTTGTTGGCTGCTATTTTAATTAAGGCTCGTTTACGTGCCATAAAATCAGACGCGAGGATGAGTATTGGTTTTGGAGATAAAACACATAATGCAGCAAAAATATCCGAAAGCAATGGTTCGGCTTTTATTCATTCTGGAGAACTTTTTGAAACATTAAAAAAACAGAAAGTTACTTTGGCACTGCGAACAGGAGATACTAATTTTGACGAGAAACTCAATTTAATGCTGCAATTGGCGTTAACTTTTATGGACAGCTGGCTAGTACAATCCGCAGAATTTGTTGCCATAGCAATAGAAAATCCTACACTTTCGCAAGAAGAACTGGGACAAAAACTGGGTATCAATCAAGCTGCCGTGAGCCGAAGACAAAAACGTGCTCAATTTGATTTAGTTATGAATTTAGATCGATATTTTAGAACTCAAATAAAACAACTTACAGCCTTATGATTTTATTCGTAAAACTACTTTTAGCGCATTTATTAGGTGATTTTATCTGGCAGCCGGGAACTTGGGTTGCGCATAAAGAAACCAAAAAACATAAAAGTATTTACTTATATATTCACATTTTGCTGCATGGAGTTTTAGCCGCAATTCTAGCCGGCGAAATCCGTTTTATTCCTTACGCCGTTTTAATCTCGGTAACGCATGGCATCATTGATTTGATCAAACTAAATTTTCAAAAAAAGAAAAACAAACGCACTTGGTTTGTAGTGGATCAAATTGCTCATATTTTAGTTTTAATTGGCATTGTACTTTTATATGAAAACAAAAGTCTCCCTTATTTTTGGCAGGATAATCTGTTTTGGATTTTTGTGACTGGTATTTTGCTCCTTACCAAACCAACGTCCATTTTTATTAAAACCATAATTTCAATCTGGGCACCTGAGAGCAAAATCAATAATCAGGACAACTCATTAGTCGCTGCAGGAAATTATATCGGAATCCTGGAACGTTTATTCGTTTTCGGATTTATCTTGACGAATCATTTCGAAGCAATCGGATTTTTATTGGCTGCCAAATCCATTTTTAGATTTGGCGATTTAAAAGAAGCCAAAGACCGAAAGTTGACCGAATATGTTTTAATCGGCACATTAATCAGTTTTGGAATTGCAATTCTCGCTGGATTATTGGTTCAAATGCTTTTACAGCTTTCCTAAAACTTTCTTATTAATTGCTTTGATCAACGCTGGCCCTTCGTAAATAAAACCAGTGTACAATTGTACCAAACTTGCTCCTGCATTTAGTTTTTCGATGGCATCATCTGCGGAGTGAATTCCTCCTACTCCAATAATTGGAAATGCTTTATTGCTTTTTTCCGAAAGAAAGCGAATTACTTCAGTAGAACGTTTTGTTAATGGTTTTCCAGACAATCCACCCGTTTCAGACTGATTAGAAGATTGCAGACCTTCTCTGGAAATGGTTGTATTGGTTGCAATTACACCTGCAATCTGAGTAGTTTTTACAATATCAATAATATCTAACAATTGCTCATCTGTAAGATCTGGAGCGATTTTTAATAAAATTGGTTTTGCTTTCTGCGTGCTTGTTTTTTGTTTTTCAACATTTCTATCCTGCAAAGTCTGCAATAAAGCTGTCAAAGGTTCTTTATCTTGCAACGCTCTTAGATTCGGAGTGTTTGGAGAACTTACGTTTACCACAAAATAATCAACATGATCATACAAAGCATCAAAACAAATGATGTAATCTTTAACCGCATCTTCGTTATCCGTTACTTTGTTTTTTCCAATATTTCCTCCAATTAAAACTCCCGAATTTTTCTTCAAACGCTCCACAGCTTCTAGAACGCCGCCATTATTAAATCCCATTCGGTTAATAATCGCCTGATCTTCTTTTAAACGGAACAAACGTTTTTTCGGATTTCCTTCTTGTCCAACCGGAGTTACCGTTCCGATTTCGATAAAACCAAAACCAAAATCGCCTAATTCTTTGTAAAGCTTTGCATCTTTATCAAAACCAGCTGCAAGTCCAACTGGATTTTTGAATTTGATTCCGAAAACTTCTCTTTCCAATCGAGAATCTTTTACCTCATAAATTGATCTTATAATTGCCGAAACTCCTGGGATTTTTGAAATGAATTTAACGAATGAAAAAGTAAAGTAATGCACTTCTTCTGGATCAAACCAAAAAAGTATCGGACGAATTATCAATTTATACATGAGTGTGTTGGTGTTATTTTGGGTGCAAATTTAAATATTATAGTTTAAAAAGGTACTTAATTGCTCCAACAAATAATTTCGATTTTGTTCAATTCTTTAAAATGTCTTCAAAAGAGATTACTATTTCTTAAAGCTCAAACCATTACAGAAAAGACTTTTTTGATGTTGCAAATTATAAAATGAAACCACTTCAAGGCTTTCGATAAGCTTCTTTGGATTTTTTATTATTTAATTTTGAGACATTTAAGAAAAACATCTTGTGACTATTTTTCATTTCAAAAATTGAAAGTTATGCTAAATGAAACAACAGGAAGAATTTATAATTGGTTTAGAAAAATATTTCTTCTGGTCACTTTTTTCTTTTTATCCGGTTATTCAAACATTACAGCTCAAGAAAACAAAGAAAAGAGTTTCAGTCCACATCATCAAATTGGACTTTCGATCAATCATGTGCATGTTTTTGAAGGTCGTGATGACGAAGGAAATCGTGAAGTTTTAAGCCTTCCTGCATGGGGATTGGATTATACTTTTCAGTTTCACGAAAAATGGGCAATCGGTCTTCATACCGACTTTATAATTGAAAAATTCAAAGTCGAAAAAAATCTTGCCAGTGGGGAGGACAAAGAAACTGTTGAAAGAAGTTATCCAATCGCCCCTGCTCTAATGGGAATCTATAAACCAAATGAACACTGGAGTTTTCTTTTAGGTTTTGGAGGAGAATTTGCAAAAGAAGAAAATTTTTTCTTAACCCGCGCTGGAGCAGAATATGGTTATGAACTGCCAAAAGGCTGGGAAATTTTCGGCACAGTAAGTTATGACTTTAAATGGAATGCTTACGACAGCTGGGGAATTGGATTAGGAATTGCCAAAAACTTTGGAAAAGAATAGATTTATAAAACAAGTTAGAAATACAATCCGATAAACTTATGTCCAACTCGCAAAAAACAATTCATCCTAAAGCGTTTCTTTTACTTGCACTGCTTCTTATCAGTTGGAGAGGAATATCTCAACAAGAAAAAGACACTACAAAACTGATGAATGTTCGATATGGAAGTAAAGGAATTGAATTACAAACTAGAGATAATAAATTTTTATTTCAGCTTCAAAGCCGTTTACAATTTCGTTTTTCTACTCCTTACGACACTGATCCTCTCACTTATGATGATTACAGTCAAGATGCGAAAACTACTTTTAAAATAAATCGTGCCCGCTTAAAAATCGGCGGTCATGCTTTTGAACCTTGGCTTAAGTATTATTGGGAATATGAATTGAGTCAGTCTAATTTACTTGATTTTAGAATTATGATTGAAAAATGGGATTTTTTAAGTTTTAAAGTCGGACAATGGAAAACAGAATTTACCCGCGAACGCTTCATTAGCAGTGGCGAACAGCAAATGGTGGAACGATCTCTTATTAATAGACCTTTTACGGTTGACAGACAATTAGGAGCCGAAGTGTACGGTCATCTAAAAGGAAACGGCATTGCCAATTTTAATTATTGGTTCGCGGCTTTAACAGGAACAGGACGCGGAAGCACTTCCAATGACGATAATAATCTAATGTATTTTGGAAGAGCACAATGGAATTTTCTAGGAAGATTTCTGGATTTTGAAGGTTGTGATTTAGAATTTCACGAAAAACCAACTCCAATTATTGCCTTTTCTGCCATAACCAACCGAAGCCCTTACACTCGTTTCTCTCAAGCTGGAGGAGGTTCTCTAGACGGATTTGAAGATGGTCTTCCCGGGCAATACAGAGTCAATCAGTGGAATTTAGAAACGGCTTTTATGTACAAAGGTTTTTCTTGGCAAAGCGAATGGCATACCAAAGAAATTATAGATAAATACAACAATAATGATATGACCGTAATGAAAGGTTATTATGTTCAGGCTGGATTCTTCTTTCATAATGTGTTTCATTGGTGGCCCAAACATTTGGAAATGGCTGGAAGACATGCCTCTTACCGGCCAGATTATTCCATAAGACAGAATAGACAAGACGAATCGACACTGGCTTTTAACTGGTTTTTTAAAGGCCATAAAAACAAACTTACGTCTGAGGTTAGTTATTTCAGTTTTCAAGATAAAACGTTGCCATTGGAACAGGGCTGGCGTTTTAGAATACAATGGGATATTTCACTTTAAAACAAAAAAAAGCTAAATCAAACTTTTGACCTATTTCAAAAAACGAAACCTTTTTTTTCATAACTTTAATTCACTTAAATCGCTGAAAATGAAAAACATATCCAAAACAATAAGAACTATGGCACTTATGTGCCTGATTGGGACATTTTTCCTTATTTCAATAGATAGCTTTGCACAGCGCCGAGGCGGTGGCGGAGGTGCCGCTCATCGTGGTGGCGGAGGCGGTATCAATAGAGGTGGAAATATTGGCGGTGCAACACATGCAAGACCCACACAAACAACTCGTCCTGTACAAACTGCAAGACCTGCACAAACCACAAGACCTGGTTCAAACGGTAGTGGCATACAACGACCTGCCAATTCTAACAATAAAATTACCAGACCTGCTAATTCTAATAACAAAACAGCAAGACCTGCAACAGCCAATAGAAATAACAATAATAGAACTGGTAACAGAAACACCAACATAAGTGGCAATACTAGAAATGTAGACCGAAGCAGAGATATTACAATCAACAATAATCGCAATACAGTTGTAAGAAGAAATACAGTTGTTTATACTCGTCCTCCTTATGCATATGGCGGTTATCGATATTACGGCTACCATCCTTATTATTATCATCCATACAGACCTTTTTATTGGGGACCAGTCTGGCATCCTTGGGGTTTTTTCGTTGCTACATTAGCCGTAACAGCAATTGTAGTTAGCGTAGAAAGCACTCAATATCATTATGATCAAGGAGTTTGGTATGCGCCATCAAATGGAGGCTATACGGCAGTACCCGCACCTGTAGGAGGAACTGTAAACAATATCCCCAGCGGAGCACAAACTGTTAATACTGGAACAGTAAATAATTATTACTACGGTGGCACTTATTATGAAAAAGATGGCGAAAAGTATACTGTAGTCGCTCCAACGGCAGGCACAATTGTAGAAAATTTACCAGAAGGCGGTGAAGAAGTTACAGTTGGCGATGTCAAATACATCAAATTTGGAGAAACGTATTATCAACCTGTCCAAATAGATGGAAAAAACAAATACGAAGTTGTTCTTGTTGAGAAAGACAAGTAATATTTATTAATTCTATAAAATTAATATACTATTAAAAGTTATTTTCATAATTTTACCCCATCTATTTGACAACCATTATTTCAGATCAAAACTATTAACCATGAAAAATAAAACCTTTTGGATTTTTGCTATACTGACGATTTCCATTATTTCACTCGCTTACGGTTACACTAAACTAATTGTACCTAAAAAAGAAATAGCAGCAACTGCAGATTGTCATGAAACTCCAAATACTTCAGAACCATCTGTATTTAAGCCAACAATCGAAAACAAAAACAAACCATCTGGAAAAACACCAGAAGGAATGGTTTGGATTCCAGGTGGAGAATTCTCTATGGGAAGTAATGTTGAAGACGAAAGTTTGTGCAGTATAAAAGGTGTTACCAAAGATGCTGCTCCAATTCATCGTGTATATGTTGATGGTTATTATATGGATAAAACAGAAGTCACTAACGAAGAATTCGAAAAATTTGTAAAAGCTACTGGTTATGTAACTGTTGCAGAACAAAAACCAACTAAAGAAGAATTTCCAACGGCAAGTGAAGAAGATTTAATAACAGGTTCTGTTGTATTTACACCTACTCCATCTGCTGTTAATTTTAATAATTTCTTGCAATGGTGGCGTTACGAGCCTGGTGCTGACTGGAGACATCCTGAAGGCCCTCAAAGTACCATCAAAGGAAAAGAAAAATATCCTGTTGTTCATGTCGTCTACGAAGATGCTGCAGCTTATGCAAAATGGGCAGGAAAAAGACTTCCTACAGAAGCGGAATGGGAGTTTGCAGCGCGCGGTGGTAAAACGGGAAATCTATATGCTTGGGGAAATACTTTAAAACCAAACGGAAAATTTCAAGCCAATATTTATCAAGGCCACTTCCCTATTAAAGATGGAGACACAGGCGAAGATGGATTTAAAGGAATTGCACCAACAGCTCAATTTGCTCCTAACGCTTATGGCTTATATGATATGGCCGGAAATGTATGGGAGTGGGTAAACGATTGGTACAGCGTAGATTATTATAAATCATTAGCTGAAACTGGCAAAACAGTTAAAAACCCTAAAGGCCCAGAGGCTTATTACGACCCTAATGATCCTACAGAAATAAAACGAGTACATAGAGGCGGCTCCTTTTTATGTACTGACCAATATTGCACTCGCTACATGGTTGGAACTAGAGGAAAAGGCGAAATTAGATCTGCTGCAAATCATGTTGGTTTTAGATGCGTAAAAGGCATATAACAACTTCAAAATAGTCGAAAGGGATTCTGTAGCGAATCCCTTTTTTTATTAAAACAGATCCATAAAGCTAAATTTCACAGCAGATTTTTTTTCTATATTTGCTAAAAATCTAAAAAAATGCAACATATCATAGATCGTTTTATCAGTTATATAACAATTGATACTGAATCAGATCCAAATTCACAAACAACACCAAGCACTCAAAAACAATGGAATCTTGCCAATAAATTAGTCGAAGAATTAAAGGCAATCGGACTTGAAGAGGTTACTATAGATGATAAAGCCTATATTATGGCGACGCTTCCAAGCAACGTAGATCATGAGGTTCCAACCATTGGTTTTGTTTCTCATTTTGATACTTCACCAGATTTCAGCGGAGCTAATGTAAAACCTCAAATCGTTGAAAATTACGACGGAAAAGATATTGTTTTGAACGCTGAGAAAAACATCGTTTTATCTCCAAACTACTTCAAAGATTTATTGCAATATAAAGGACAAACCATCATTACAACTGACGGAACGACGCTGTTAGGTGCCGATGATAAAGCTGGAATTACAGAAATTGTTTCGGCAATGGAATATCTAATGCAGCATCCAGAAATTAAACATGGAAAAATCAGAATTGGTTTTACTCCTGATGAAGAAATCGGACGTGGCGCTCATCATTTTGATGTGGAAAAATTTGGAGCGCAATGGGCTTATACAATGGACGGAAGCCAGATTGGAGAGCTAGAATATGAAAATTTTAATGCTGCTGGAGCTAAAATTACTTTCAAAGGAAAAAGTGTCCACCCTGGTTATGCAAAAGGAAAAATGATCAATTCGATGCTTTTGGCTAATGAATTTATCAATGAATTACCGAAAGGAGAAACTCCAGAAGAGACCAAAGGTTACGAAGGATTCTTTCATGTACATCACATCAAAGGAAACATAGAAGAAACGGTTTTAGAATTGATTATTCGTGACCACAACAAAAAGAAATTCGAAAAACGAAAAGAATTGATTCATAAAATTGCGAAGAAATTCAATAAAAGATTTGCGAAAAAATTTGGCGAAGATATTGTAATTGCCGTTGTAAAAGACCAATATTACAACATGAAAGAAAAGGTTCTTCCGGTAAAACATATTGTGGATATTGCCGAAAAAGCAATGAGAGAATTAAACATCAAACCAATCATTAAACCTATTCGCGGCGGAACTGATGGATCTCAATTATCATTTATGGGATTACCTTGTCCGAATATTTTTGCAGGAGGACATAATTTCCACGGAAAATACGAATACGTACCTGCTGAAAGCATTCAGAAAGCAACAAACGTAATTGTAAAAATTGCTGAATTGACTGCTATTCCTGGGATTTTTGACGCACCTGAAAAAACTAAAAGAAAAAGATAAAGTGGAAACAGATTCTGATAAAAAACATGTTTGGGACAAAGTCAATCAATGGGAAGAAGAACTTCTTTTCCTGAAATCTATTATTGATAAAACCGAACTGGTCGAAACCATAAAATGGGGAGGCCCAATTTATGTTTACAACAAGAAAAATGTTATCGGAATTGGAGGTTTTAAAAATTATTTTGCGATTTGGTTTTTAAATGGTGTCTTTCTGAAAGATGAAAAAAAGAGACTCATCAATGCTCAGGAAGATAAAACAAAATCAATGCGTCAATGGCGTTTTACTTCAAAAGAAGAAGTAAACGAAAAAGAAGTTCTTGAATATATTTTAGAAGCGATTGAAATCGAAAAGCAGGGAAAAGCAATAAAACCTTCTAAAAAAGAAGTCATCATTTCAGAATTGCTAAACAAAGAAATGGAACAAAATCCGGCTCTAAAAGAAGCTTTTGAGAATTTCAAACCTTATAAACAATACGAGTTTTTAGAATATATTGAATCTGCTAAACAAGAAAAAACAAAACTCGCAAGAATTGAGAAAGTGGTTCCGATGATTTTGGCAAATGTTGGATTGAATGATAAATACAGGTAGTAGAAATTCCAATCTATAAAACGAAACCTTAGTAAAAGTTTAAAACTTTTACTAAGGTTTTTCTTTATGAGCAAAGTATTGTCATTTCGACCGAAGGGAGAAATCACAAGAGAAACTCCGCAAAACATTTCGCCAATCTTTGTCGATAAGCGAGTGCGATTTCGGTCGAAATGACAATACAAGACGCAAAAAAAATCCCAAACTCCTATTTGGAATTTGGGATTTAAATATTGTATTTTTTTTTAAAATTATGCTTTCTTATTCAAAGCGGCACTCAACTCTAAAGAGATAGCAGAACGCTCTAATTTTAATTTTCCAGACATCGTTTCGATTACAACAGTAGTTTCTGCTAATTCAGCAATTTTACCGTGAAAACCACTTTTTGTAACTATTTTATCCCCTACTTTAAGGTTGCTTTCAAATTCTTTTTCGTTTTTAGCTCTTTTCTGCTGTGGTCTGATCATGAAAAAATAAAGTACCACGAACATTAAAAGAAATGGCGCAAATTGAGATAATTGTCCCATAATTTAAATTTGTTTTTGATTTATAATTAATATTTTCTTTTTGGAATTTGTCTTTTCTTTTTTGGAATTTCCAGATTTTACATCAATCCTCTTCCTGTTTTCAGCATCTTTTTATTAGCTGTAAGCTCTTTTACCAGATTATCTAAAATTCCGTTGATAAAAATACTGCTTTTTGGAGTAGAATACTCTTTTGCAATTTCTAAATATTCGTTAAGAGTTACTTTTACTGGAATCGATGGGAATTTAAGAAACTCGCAAATCGCCATTTTCAGGATAATAGTATCGATTTCTGCAATACGATCGCTGTCCCAGTTTGGTGTTTTATCTTCGTATTCTTTTGCAAAAGCCGTTTCATTTAAAACAGTTCTTCTAAACAAATCTTTAGCAAAATCTTTATCCTCAACATCCTTATACAATTTTGGCACTCTAAAATCGTCCGGTTCTTCGGTTTTAATCGCTTTCAATTGTTTAATGATATGAGTGTTTACAACAGGAATATCATCAACCCAAGTTAATTTATCATCCTCTAAATACTCATATAATTTTTCATTTGGAACAATTACGTTTTCAAACAAATCAATGATGAACTGTCTGTCTTCTTCAAACGTATTGACATTATTCGACATGTATTTTTTGTAGATATCACTTGCTTTTACATCATTTAAAAGCAAAATAATATAATCGTCATTTAATGACCAATTGTTGATTTTACGATTTTCTAAAGCGATGCTAAGAGAGTTGCTTTCGGCAAGAAGTTGAAAAATCTTGTTCTTTACAAATTTTTCATTTGGATTACGTTCTGCTGCAGTAGCAAGATGTTTTTTACTTGACAGATGTAAATAAACGGCTTCTTTTTTACAAATTTCTATCAATGAAGAAAGCATTATAAGATATAAGTCCTGAATATTATCAATACTGTAAAAAAGAAATTTTTCTTCTTTTTCCATATTATCAGAACCGCTTTGATGCATTGCATAAATGGATTGCATTACTTTAACGCGTATGTGTCTTCTATTTACCACCTCGTAAGAACATTTAAAAATTAGTCTGCAAAAGTATAACTTTAGATGCGTATTTTAAAATTAATTCGTAAAAAAGTCGCCTTTTTAGTAGTCAGTTTTCAGGATTTAGTGGTCAGTTAAAGTATGCAGTGGTCAGAATTTAAGTGGTCAGTCTTATTGTACTGATAAAAAAAGTCTCAATTTACAGATCAAACTGTAAATTGAGACTTTACCTGAACACTAAAAAAGTGAACACTGAACACTAATTACTTAGCCGCGTTCTCGATTCTTCTTTGATCGATACGATTTTGAGCAATTGTAAGTGCCGCTTTATGCGTTGTCATATTATTTTTAGCAGCAAAATCTATAATTTCTAAAGTTGTATTGTAGATATTCTCTGTTTTTGTCATGATTTCAGCTTTACCGTAGTTTGCCAATTCAGCATAAACATTGATGATTCCACCAGCGTTGATTAAGAAATCCGGAGCATATAAAATTCCTCTTTCTTGTAAAATCGCACCGTGAACATTTTCATCTGCTAATTGGTTGTTGGCCGCACCAGCAATAACCTTAGCTTTAATTTTATTTACTGTATTATCATTGATTGTTGCTCCCATAGCACAAGGTGCGTAGATATCCACATCAGCAGTATATAAATCTTCGCCAGTGTAGATTGTTGCATTGTATTTTGAAGCAACTTGATACAATTTTTCTTCGTTAATATCCGTAATCGTTACCTGCGCTCCTTCTTTAGTTAAGTACTCAACCAAAGTTTCGCCTACGTGTCCAATTCCTTGCACCAAAACTTTTTTTCCTTCTAAAACATCAGTTCCAAACTGACTTTTAGCTGCCGCTTTCATACCTAAATAAACCCCGTAAGCTGTAACAGGCGAAGGGTTCCCAGAACCACCTCTTTCTTCAGAAATACCTGTAACATAAGGCGTAACATCTCTTACAGTATCCATGTCTTTAGTTTCCATTCCGACATCTTCTGCCGTAATATATCTGCCGCTTAGTGAATGAACAAATTCACCAAACTTACGCATTAATTCAGGTGTTTTTTGTGTTTTAGCATCACCGATAATAACAGCTTTACCTCCACCAATATTAAGTCCAGTAATAGCCGATTTAAACGTCATACCTCTAGAAAGGCGTAAAACATCGTTTAAAGCTTCCCATTCTGTGTTATAATTCCACATTCTGGTTCCTCCCAAAGCTGGCCCCATAACCGAATTATGAATACCAATAATTGCTTTTAAACCTGTATCTTTGTCATTGCAAAATACAATTTGTTCGTGATCGTCAAAAGATAATTGACCAAAAACAGGATCCATTTTTTGAAGTTCCTTTCCAGTTGCGAAAGTTGCATCCATAGCGCTAGTATTAATTAGGTTAAAATTATGAATTCGTCAAAAAGACAACTCAAACTTAATTAAAAAATACACATGTGCTAATTTTTTATCTTTAAAATAACAATATTACAATATAATTGTTTTGATTAAATCGTAAGTTATTATAATTTTATTTAATAATAATTCTTAAATTCAAATCAATTCAATATCAGATTTCTTAAAAAAATGAAAGAATTAAGCTATTTAAACAAATATTTCATCAAATATAAATACAGTTTTTCACTTGGAATTTTAACCACTATAATCGCACAAATATTTTCATTATACACTCCAAAGCTTATTAGTAAGTCTTTAAACGCCATTGAGAATTTTGATAAACTTCCGATTGCCAACCAAAAATCAGAGATTATAATTGCTTCTTATCGCCAAGATTTAATCCATAACGTATTATTAATCATTGGCACAACGATTGTAGCCGGCTTTTTAACATTTTTGATGCGTCAGACTTTAATTGTAATGTCCCGCCATATTGAATTTGATTTGAAAAATGAAGTTTTCAGACAATATGAGAATCTTTCGCAGACTTTTTACAAACAAAACCGAACCGGAGATTTAATGAACCGAATCAGTGAAGACGTTTCAAAAGTCAGAATGTATGTTGGGCCGGCTGTTATGTATACTATTAATACAGCAATACGTTTTGCGATTGTTATATTATATATGTATAATGTATCGCCGCTTCTTACCTTATATACCATATTACCGTTGCCGATTCTTTCTTATTGCATTTTCAAGCTAAGTTCCGAAATCAATAAACGAAGCACTACTTTTCAGCAGTACCTTTCTAAGGTTTCAAGTTTTACTCAGGAAATATTCTCAGGAATTCGTGTAATCAAAGCGTATTCTTTAGAAAATCAGCATCAGAATAATATGGTTGATCTTGCAGAAGAAAGCAAACGTAAAAGTTTAAGTCTGGCAAGAGTTCAATCTTTATTTGGCCCATTGATGATTGCGCTTATTGGAATCAGTAATTTGGTTGTAATTTATTTTGGAGGTGTAATGTACATCAACGGAAGTATCCCAAACATTGGAACCATCGCTGAGTTTATTTTATATGTGAACATGCTGACTTGGCCGGTTGCTTCTTTAGGTTGGGTTTCATCAATGGTTCAGGAAGCCGAAGCTTCTCAAAAACGCTTGAATGAATTTTTGAAAATCGAGCCGGAAATTAAAAACAACAATGAAAATTCATCCGATATAAAAGGAAATATAACTTTCGAAAATGTTTCTTTTACTTACCAAGATACCAATATCGAAGCTTTAAAAAATGTTTCCTTTACCGTTAAAAAAGGAGAAACTCTCGCCATTTTAGGAAAAACCGGTTCCGGAAAATCGACAATACTTTCTTTGATTTCTAGATTGTACGACGTTACTGAAGGAGAAATTAAAATTGACGAAAACGAAATCAGTACTTTAAACCTAAATGATCTTCGAAACAATATCGGAATTGTACCTCAAGATGCTTTCTTATTTTCTGATACTATCAAAAACAATATTAAATTCGGAAACCAGAATACCACTGACGAAGAAGTATTTGAAGCAGCCAAAAATGCAGTGGTTCATGACAACATTATTGCCTTTAACAAACAATACGACACCATTTTAGGAGAAAGAGGGATTACACTTTCGGGAGGTCAGAAACAACGTGTTTCGATTGCTAGAGCGATTATTAAGAACCCTGCAATCTTACTTTTTGATGATTGTTTATCTGCCGTTGATACTGAAACCGAAGAAATGATTTTAAACAATTTGTTTGAGATTTCGAAAGACAAAACAACCATAATTGTGAGTCATCGAGTATCATCTGCTAAAAATGCAGACAAAA
Organism: Flavobacterium panacagri; assembly: GCF_030378165.1. Classification (NCBI taxonomy): domain Bacteria; kingdom Pseudomonadati; phylum Bacteroidota; class Flavobacteriia; order Flavobacteriales; family Flavobacteriaceae; genus Flavobacterium; species Flavobacterium panacagri. Next base: position 2,684,943 of record NZ_CP119766.1, on the reverse strand, counting down.
TTATTATACTCGAAGATGGTAAGATTATTCAACAAGGTTCTCATAATCAATTAATAAATCAGGAGGGATATTATGCATCGTTATATTTAAAACAACTTTCGGAAAAAGAATTACTTTAATTGTTGCGTAATAGATAATTTTTTATGATTTTTGAGTACTATTAATTCCAAAAATGATAGAACGTATTATGAGAGAAAATGACATGTTAGAAAAAGAAGAGATTTTTTCTAAAGTATTACGAGCAGGAAGAAGAACTTATTTCTTTGATGTGAGAGCTACCAAAGCCGATGATTACTATATTACTATTACCGAAAGCAAAAAGTTTACTGAGGAAGATGGTTCTTTTCACTTCAAAAAACACAAAATTTACTTGTACAAAGAAGATTTTAGTGCTTTCGCAGAAATTTTAGAGGAAATGACTTCTTATGTTTTGAACCACAAAGGCGAAGAAGTAATTTCTGAAAGACATCAAAAAGATTTTAAAAAAGAATATAGTTCAGATAAATCTGAATCTCCAAGATCTAGTTTTACAGATATTGATTTTGATGATATTTAATTCAAAATAAAACTTTATTATAAAGTACGAGTCCAAATTGTTCTGCATTTTGGACTTTTTTTATATATTAATTTATTATTTTAGACTTTAGACTTCAGATTTTAGATTCTATCTAATCGAATAAATTCAACAATACCATATAAAAAATGAGAAAATTAATTATTCTTCTAAGTTTCTTTCTTTACGGAGTTTCATTATCTGCTCAGAATATAGAATATGAAACGAAAAATAACATTCAATATTATAGTACGTCTGTAAATAAATCAGATAAGTATATCAATGAAAGATGCGTACTGGATATTTATTACCCTAAAAACAAAAAGGATTTCGCAACCATTATTTGGTTTCACGGGGGCGGATTGACTGGTGGCAACAAAGAAATTCCTGAAGCTTTAAAAAACAAAGGTTTTGCAATTATTGGAGTAAATTACAGATTATCTCCTAAAGCAAAAGCCGAAAAAGCGATTGAAGACGCGGCGGCTGCCGTTGCATGGACTTTTAACAATATTGCCAATTATGGAGGAGACAAATCAAAGATTTTTGTTTCCGGACATTCTGCTGGAGGTTATTTAGGAATGATGATTGGTTTAGATAAAAAATGGCTTCAAAAAGAAAATATCGATGCCAATCAAATTGCGGGACTTATTCCGTTTAGCGGACAATGCATTACGCATTTTGAAATTAGAAGAGAAAACGGAATTCCGGAAAAACAGCCTACAATTGATGCTTTTGCTCCTTTATTTCATGTTCGCGGCGATGCTCCGCCTTTGTTATTAATTACTGGAGATCGTGAATTAGAAATGCTGGGACGTTACGAAGAAAACGCTTATATGGCAAGAATGATGAAACTGAACGGACACAAACAAACCAAACTTTACGAATTGGACGGCTACGGTCACGGCATGACAGAACCTGCTTTTCCACTTTTAGTTAATGAAGTAAACCGAATTTTAAAAGAACTTAAAAAATAATCACTAAATAAAAAATTCCACGGCAATGGAGACACAACTTTTAATTATACCAGGACTTGGAGATTCTGGAGAAAAACACTGGCAAACCTTTTGGCATCAAAAATTCGAAAACTCGATTCGCGTTGTACAAGACAATTGGGACGAGCCTGTTCGAGAAGAATGGCTTGCGCGCTTAAACGAAAACATTTTAAAACTAGACCAACCAACCGTTCTTGTAGCGCATAGTCTGGCTGTTTCATTGGTTTTACATTGGGCAGAAAAATATAATAATCCAAATATAATTGGTGCTTTTTTGGTTGCTCCTGCTGATGTCGATTCACCTCAACACACACCAGAGTGCACAAGAAACTTCTCTCCGATTCCACTTTACAAATTACCTTTTCCGTCTGTAGTTGTAGCAAGCGAAAATGACCCTTATGCTTCTTTCGAAAGAAAAAAATACTTCGCTGAGCAATGGGGGAGTGATTTTGTAAATATCGGTCAGCAAGGACACATTAATTCTGATTCTGATTTAAAATATTGGGAGGAAGGACAGTTGCTATTACAGAAGTTAATTGAGAATATTAAAAAGTAGTCAGTGTTCAGATTTTTAGTGTTCAGTAACGATAATTAAACTCTTGCAAACTGAACACTAAAAACCTAAACACTGAACACTAACCTATACGTAATCCATTTTCTATTTTAAAATCCGGAGCTAATAAAATCACATCTCCTTCCTTTCCTACAGCTCCAAGAACTAGGCATTCACTCATAAATTTTCCAATTTGTTTTCGAGGAAAATTAACAACCGCCACAATTTGCCGATTAATCAAATCTTCTTTTTTATATCTTTTGGTTATTTGCGCTGATGATTTTCTAATTCCGATTTCTGAGCCAAAATCTATTGTTAACTGATAGGCTGGTTTTCTAGCCTCAGGAAAATCATTGACTTCTAAAATAGTTCCTACGCGCATGTCTGTGCGTTCAAATTCGTTCCAGGTTAAATCCATCTTTATAATGTTGTTAGATTTACAAACCTATTAATTTTGTAATGATCGGGATTAATTCTATAATCTTTTTTTTGGCATTCACCTCTAATTTTACGGAATATGGAGAAAAACTAACATTAAAAAGATACAAAATGGAAAATAGTTTAATGAATGCCAATCCTTCTCTTAGAGATTACGACTTTGATGTAAAACATCACAATACTGATAAATATATAGAAACCGCTCAAAACGTTCGTCTTTACGTTCGAGATTATGGCAAAGGAAAACCCGTAATTTTAATTCACGGCTGGCCTTTGTCTAATGAAATGTGGGAATATCAAATTGAGTTTTTAGTTCAGAATAATTACAGAGTTATCGCTTATGACAGAAGAGGTTTTGGAAAATCTTCCCAGCCTTGGGACGGATATGACTTTGATACTCTGACAGATGATTTAAGCGAAATTATCGAACAGCTTCAATTAGAAGAAGCAACTTTGGTTGGTTTCTCAATGGGTGGTGGCGAAGTGGTTCGTTACTTTAGCAGACATCACGGAAAAGGAATCACAAAAGCTGCCCTAATTTCATCTATCATTCCATTTTTATTAAAAACGGAAGACAATCCTGATGGAAGACCAGTAGAAAAAAGCGAAAATACAGCCACATCCATAAAAGAAGACCGAATTGGTTTTCTGGACAATTTTGGCAAAATCTTTTTTGGCGTAAACATCATCAATAAGCCTGTAAGCAACCCTCTATTAGAATACTATAGAAATTTATGCTCAGCAGCTTCACCTAGAGCAACATTACAATGCGCCGCCTCTTTAAACACAACTGATTTTAGAGATGAGTTGAGTTCTATAAAAGTTCCAACTTTAATTATTCATGGAGATGACGACAAAGTAGTTTCAATGGATTTAACGTCAAAAAAAGCAGCTGAAGGTATCAAAAATAACAACTTCATTGTTTATGAAGGCGCTCCGCATGGTTTATTTTATACCGAAAGAGAAAAACTAAATGAGGATTTACTACAATTTTTAAATTCTTAGAAAAATAAAAATAGTATCCAAAGAGCAAGCTCGAAAAGCTAACTGCTTCTTTGGATATTTTTTATTCTTGTGCGCTTTTATTTACAGTTTTTTAAAGCTATTTTTGAAAATCAAATTTGTAATAAAATGGCACGTACAGAATCGACAATGCTTCCTTTAGGCACAATTGCACCTGATTTTTATTTAAAAGATACCAATTCTAATGACACTTTAACTTTTGAAGATTTGAAAGGGTCAAAAGGAACCTTAGTTATGTTTATCTGCAATCACTGTCCATTTGTGCATCATGTTATTCAAGAAGTGGTTATGATTGCTAATGATTATCGCGTTATGGGAATTGGAGTAATCGCTATTTCAAGCAATGATGTTGTAAAATATCCGCAGGATTCTCCAGAGCTAATGACCAAATTTGCTCTGGAAAACAGAATAGATTTTCCATATCTGTACGACGAAAGACAGGAAACGGCAAAAGCTTATCAGGCAGCTTGTACGCCAGACTTTTATTTGTTCGATAATCAAAACCGTTTGTTTTACCGCGGACAGCTTGACGATTCAAGACCTGGCAACGGAATTCCGCTTAGCGGAAGCGATCTAAGAGGCGCTATAGATGCCTTAATTTATAACAGAAGTTTAAAAGAACCGCAAAAGCCAAGTTTGGGTTGCGGCATAAAATGGAAGTAAATACGCATTAAATCCAAAAAGATTCCCTATCTTTGTAGATCAATTTAATCATCCTTATGGGAAATAAAATACCATTTACAGCCTCTATAAAGTCGTTTTGCATTGCAAAACCGCTTGATGCTGTAATTATTTCACATAATAAGGCCTTTATTAATTAGGCCTCCGTCTACTTCAGTTTTCTTCTTTTTGACGGAGGATTTACATCAAGCTTAAACATTTCTTTATTTGACAAAAATCAATTTTGGTCAGATATTTTTTTGTTTTTCCAATTTAAAAATTTCATTTAACAGTCTTTTTTAAGACTACAATGCATTTGTTTATAAATCCTATAAGAAGAAAAATTACTTAAAAAGTATAACAATAAATTCAATATAGATATGAAACCCACACCCACTTTCTGTAAATCAGATTATCAATTTTTAAGAGAATTGATTTTAAAAAGTAAAAACTCAACCAATACTAAAGAAGCCAATCAGCTTTCGCAGGAATTAGACCGCGCTATAATCAGTAAAGAAAGCGAACTGGACAGTTCTGTAATCCGAATTAATTCGATTGTAACAATTGAAGATGTAAAAGCTAACAAGCAAATGAAAATTCAAATTGTTTTACCATCTGCTGCAGACATCAAACAATCTAAAATTTCAATTCTAGCACCTTTAAGTGTAGCTATTATTGGTTTTAAGGAAAACGACGAAGTAGATTGGGAACTGCCGGCTGGTATTAAGACATTAAAAGTAGTAGCTGTAGATAATTCGGCTGTTTCGCATTCCTAACTTTTTAAACACCTCATTCTTTGACGGTGTTTTTTTTATATCTATTTGAAAATAAAAAAACTGTTCGACTGAACAGTTTTTTTATGCTTTTTCTAAAACGCAAACTACAGTTGCGAATGAATGTAATCTGTAACAGATGCTAATTGGGTTTCGTCTAATTTCGCTTTTTTCCCCATTCTTACTAAAATTGGAGCCCATTCTTCTTTTGTAAATTTCTTCGGATCGTACAATTTGTGGCATTTTGCACAATTGTTCTCATACATGTTTTTACCTGCTTCTAATTCAGGAGTCAATGCAACTGTCTTTGATGGTTCAGCAGTTGTCGAAGCAACGGCTGCCGTTTTTTGAGATCCGCAAGCAACCATAAATAATGCAAGCCCTGCAACGATTAAAATATTTTTCATCAGCTTTGTTTTTATAGTAAATATAAAAAAATCCCATATACCGTGGTATATGGGATTGCTATTTAAAACAATACTAAATTGCTTCTAAATTCTTATTTTACGTCCATTAATTCAACGTCAAAAACTAAAGTTGCATTTGGCGGAATAACCCCTCCTGCACCAGATGGTCCGTAAGCTAAATCAGATGGAATTACAAAACGAGCTTTGTCTCCAACCTGTAATAAAGCAATACCTTCGTCCCATCCTTCAATAACCTGTCCGATTCCTAATTTGAATTCGATTGGTTTTTTACGTGGGTAAGAGGAATCAAAAACTTTTCCGTTTTCTAAAGAACCTTCGTAGTGAACAGAAACAGTTTTTCCAGCTTCAGCTCTTTTACCTTCTCCTTTTTGAATCATTTTATAACGTAAACCGCTTTCTGTTTTATCAAAACCAGCGGCTAATTGTTCCATTTTTGCTTCAGATTCTGCTTTTAAAGCCGCTTCTCTTTTTAGACGAGCCCCTTTTAAACCAATGAAAGCTTCAATAGCGTTCCATTTTTGAGCTTCTTCACCTACTCTAATAATTTCTAAAGTTTCTAATGTATCACCTTGAGCAACAGCATCTACAACATCTTGCCCTTCGATAACATGACCAAAAACAGTGTGTTTTCCATCTAACCAAGGAGTTGGGACGTGAGTAATAAAAAATTGAGAACCATTACTTCCTGGTCCTGAATTTGCCATAGATAAAACTCCTGGACGATCGTGTTTTAAACTTGGCACGAATTCGTCATCAAATTTGTATCCAGGATCTCCAGTTCCAGTTCCTTTAGGACATCCACCTTGAATCATGAAATCAGCAATAACCCTGTGAAAGTTTAAACCATCATAGAATTTTTGTCCTTGAGGTTTTACTTTATTTTCCATATTTCCTTCTGCAAGAGCCACAAAGTTACCTACAGTTCCAGGTGTTAAATCGTGTGTTAGTTTTACTAAAATCGAACCTTTGCTAGTGTTGAATTTAGCGTATATTCCGTTTTCCATGTTGTTATTTTTTAATTGAACGCAAATTTACAAATTAATTTTTTAATCCATTTGCGCTTTCTGCCTTTTAGATTTTGATTTATAAGTCAATCCGTAAACTGTTAATGATAGTAAAGACAATACCATACAGCCAATAGTTACTGCATGCCATCCGCCCAATTTCCATAATAATAGTCCGTAAGCAGATCCCACTGCAGTTCCTAAAAAGGTAAGTGACATAAATACAGTGTTCAGTCTGTTTCTAGCTTCTGGCAGCAAAGAGTACACACGGGTTTGGTTTGAAATGTGTACACCTTGAATTCCTATATCAATAAACACAATTCCAATTGCAATTCCGATTACACTTTCAATTGAAAAATAGAAAATCAAAAAGCTGATTAAAACCAATAAAATACCATAACCAACTGCAATTCTTGAGTTTCCTTTATCTCCTAATTTCCCAACTAAAGGCGCTGCTAAAGCTCCTGAAGCACCAACAATTCCGAATAAACCAATTGTTGCACTATTAAAATTAAACGGTTCGCCTGAAAGCAATAAAACCATAGTAGTCCAAAAAGCTCCAAACTGAGCAAAACTAAAAACGTTGATTGCCGTTGCTTCACGCAAAACCGGCTGTGTTTTTATAAGAGTAAATAATGACTTGATTAACTGTCCGTAAGTTCCTTGAAACTGCGGTTTATTAACTGGAAATTTACTTTGAATGACAAAAAAGATCAAAAGACAAATTCCTGCGGCAATATAAAACATCGATCTCCAGCCTAAAACCTGACCGATGAATCCGCTTAAAGTTCGTGAAAGCAGAATTCCAACTAAAAGACCACTCATAATTGTTCCAACCACTTTTCCACGTTGTTCAGGCGCGCTCAAAGAAGCTGCTAATGGTAAAATAAGCTGTGGTACAATGGAAGTAATTCCAATTAATAAAGAAGCAATCTGCAAGACTAGAAAACTTTTGGCTGTGGCCGCAATCAGCAAAGCAAGTACTGTTGCAAAAGTGGTCATTAAAATCTGCCTTTTTCTTTCTATTTTATCACCAAGAGGCACCATAAAAAATAAACCAATTGCATAACCTGCCTGAGTTAAATAAGTTATAGTTCCGGCATTGGCTTCTTGAATTTTAAATTCGTTGGCAATTAAAACAATCAAAGGCTGGCAGTAATAAAGATTTGCAACTATAAGACCAGTGCAAACTGCCATAAAAAGTACATTTGTTTTGGATAAATTCATGCTGCAAAAATACCGATCTAATCTTAATTGAAACTTTAAAAAAGTTATAAAATTTTTAATTTTAAGATTAGATCAGAATTTTGAGATCAAATTTCAATTGATTTTGAACCGTTTAGTAATTCAAAAAATCTTCTCTAGCTGGACTAAAAACATCTGTCAGCATTCCTGTTTCCTGACATACAACTCCATGAATTGCATGAGGAGGAATGTAAAAACTGTCCCCTTCTTTTAAAGCCTGCGTAACTCCATTTATGGTAACATCAAATTTTCCGCTCGCTATATAAGTAACTTGTGTGTGATAATGTTCATGCAAAACACCTATTGCTCCTTTTTCAAAATGAACATTGACAAGCATTATTCTTTCATCAAAAGCCAAAATCTTGCGTTTGATTCCTTCTCCAACTACTTCCCACTCTATTTCATCTCCTTTTAAAAACTCTTTACTTGTTTTCATTTCTATTTATTTTTAATTTTTTCGAAATCTTTTTCCATTAGAGTTAATCCATTGGTCAAATTATTTTCTTTAAAGTATTTTTCTAATTCTTTTAGTCTTTTTAGATTATCGTATTTAATTCCTGAATTCAATTTTCTTTGACACAGCGAACATAATCTAATAGAATGAGAATCTGTTTCTGACATACTGTTAGTTCCATTCATAACGCAATTAGCCTCAATACAATGATAAAGACCAAACATATGACCTATTTCGTGAGAACATATCTTCAATAATCTTTCTAAACCTAAATTAAAATCGGCTTCTTTTTGCATTCTATAAATAGAACTTACGGCAATTTTATCTCTGTAAGAAGCCAGGCCAAAAACAAAACTCCATTCCGGTTTTGGATACAAATCTTTCTCTGTTAAAGCCATTAATACAATTCCGTTCTGAGGCCTTTCTTTTTTCAAAACACTATCCAAAATAAAACCCGCTAAAAATTGATCTTGCCCTTCTGAACCGATTCTTCTCGCATGTTTCGGAATAATATCATTTGATACTTCCTCCTGAACTTTGGTTTCAAGCTGAAAAAATATTTTTAGATATTGACGAACCAATTCAATTTGTTTAACTTGCAAGGAATCAAATCCACCTATTGGCTTTAAATAAATTATATTATTTTCTTTTGTTGGAACTATATGTTTAGACTTAGTAAATTGATCAAAAGTTTGTCCTTTTTCTTTATGTGAATACAACCAATCACCGGGCTTTGGAGGAAAAAGTTTAACGTCATTTTCTGCGATACTATCAAAGTAATCTTTTTTCTCAGATTGACAAGACAAAAGAATCACTGCTACAAGCAAAAGGACTTTCTTCATAAATAAAAATTTAATTAGAGTATGTTTTTAGAGATAAAATCGCAGCTCTGTTTAATCGATTCAAAAGAATCTTTCGCAAAATTATTTTCCTGTTCTACAAAAAAATGAACCATTCCAGATTGTTTTACTTCTTGGAACAAAGATTTAAAGTCGATGGTTCCAGAACCTATTTCTGTATTTAAATCATTGCTGTTTTTGTCTTTATCCTTCACGTGCCATATTTTAAAACGTCCAGGATTTTCCTTGAATAATTTTAAAGGATCATTTCCTGAATGAATTACCCAATATAAATCCAATTCGAAATAAACCAAATCTTTATCTGTTTCTTTTAATAAGATCTCGTAACCCGTAGTTCCATCGTGTTTTTGAAACTCAAAATCATGATTATGATAAGCCAGTTTCAAACCTGCTTTTTTGCACATGACTGCGGCTTCATTTAGTCGAGTGGCAATCTTTTTATAATCGTCAATATTTCTTCTAAAAGGTTCATCAATCCAGGGAATGGTTAAAAATTCGCTTTCTAGAATTTTTGCTGCTTCTATCGACGCAATTAATTCGTCTTTATTTCCATCATATAAAAAACTCCCTAAATTATAATGGCCGCTTAACGCTTTAAGACCATTATCATCCAAAATCTTTTTAAGTTCTTTAGGAGTCAATCCCCAAAATTGATCTTTAGTTGAAAAGCCATACGTTTCAACTGTGGTATATCCTGCCTTTGCTACTTTCTCTAAAGTTCCTTTTACATCTTTTGGAAGTTCTTTGCGAAGGGTATACAATTGAAGCCCTATTTCTTTTTTTCTCATACAAAATGCTAATGATGGCCGAGCCCAAACAGCAGTTGTGGCAAGTCCTGTGGTTACTATAAAATTTCTTCTTGTAATCATGTGGTTAGATAAGTTTCAGAAAGTAAATTTATCATAAAAAATGATTCTCAAAGTTTTTTATAAAATTTTGAAGTGCATGTTTTGTTTCTTCTCCTATAATTTCTCCGTCAACATTGATTTTACCTCGAACACCCTGAATTAAAAGCTGGGTTTTATCATCAAATTTAGCTCCCAAAGTTGTCATAATTAACAAAAGCTGCTCGTGTCCCATTTCGCCAGAAGCTGAAGCTGTTATTAAGCCAGTCATTTTATTTGAAAAAATTGTTGTAGAAACACACCATTCGAAAGCATTTTTAAGACTTCCGGGCAGACTGAATACATATTCGGGCGTGCAAATTAAAACACCATCTGATTGTTCTATTTTATTTCTGAATGAAATTATTTCCTGCGGAGGATTTTCGGTATCCAAATCTGGATTAAAATGAGGAAGTGTTGCAATATTCTCGAATATTGCAACTTCAAATTCTGCTTTTAAATGATTGGAAATGTATTGCAGAATTTTAAAATTACTGGAGTTATTTCTAGTACTTCCCGTTATGGCAAGTATCTTTATTTTTGTTGAAGGCATTGTTATAAAATATAAATAGTATTTCTAAAGCGATACTTTAAAAATACTATTTATTTGTGAATGTAAATCTGAAACAAAATGTTTTTATCTCTTAGAATTTACACCCGCTAAATTTTTTGAGTCAACTGACTGTGGAGGGAATTTTTGATTTTCACTATGCCATAAATAAATTTTCCCTTCTTTATTAACATACATATAATCATATTTCCAGTAAGATGGACCTGCAATTCCCGCATCGTCATTATGATCTTTTGTAAAAACTTGATCAGCATAAAGAAGTATTTCATTGTCTTGATCATCATGAAGTATTCTCACGGGAGGCCCCCAACTCCTCATTAGTTTCTGCCTGGTCTCTCCAAGCCATTTTTCATTGGTTTTATTAGTGCTGGAACACGAAGTATGCAAAACTGCAATAACGAGCAATAGTAAAGTTTTTTTCATAATTAAGTCTGGTAGTTTTTAGATTAAGTAGTAAATTCCTATAAATTTAACACTATTCTACCAAATAAACCAGCTAAAATGTTATTACAACATTAAATCCGATAAAGTGCACGATTTATACGATGAAATGCATGGATTAATGTAAAATCCTATAACATACTGACAAAAAGCAACTTATAAATCTTTGAAAATTTCCAAAAATTAACTTTGTATCTTTGCCAACAAGAAAACTATTGAATAAAAAATGCGAATTGACATTATTACACTTTTGCCTGAATTATTAAAAAGCCCTTTTGAGGCTTCGATTATGAAACGTGCCATTGATAAAGGTTTGGTTGAAGTTCATTTTCACAATCTTCGTGACTATAGCACTAATCGTCAAAAAAGTGTTGATGATTATCCTTTTGGAGGTGGAGCTGGAATGGTTATGACAATTCAGCCTATTGACGATTGTATTACGCATTTAAAAAGCCAGCGTGAATACGACGAAATAATTTATATGTCACCCGATGGAGAAACACTAAATCAGAAAATGGCCAACAAAATGTCAATGTATGAAAACATTATTATTTTATGTGGTCACTATAAAGGTGTTGACCAAAGAGTTAGAGATCATTTCATTACGAAAGAGATTTCGATTGGCGATTATGTTTTGTCTGGAGGAGAATTAGGCGCAATAGTTTTATCTGATGCCTTAATACGATTAATTCCTGGAGTTTTAAGTGATGAAACCTCAGCCTTGACAGATAGTTTTCAAGACAATTTATTATCAGGTCCAATCTACACGAGACCTGCAGATTATAAAGGCTGGAAAGTCCCAGAAGTTTTAACCAGCGGACATGCGGCAAAAATTGATAAATGGCGTGAAGATATGGCGTTTGAACATACTAAAAATAGACGGCCAGATTTACTGGAAGATAAATAGTACTCAGTGTTCAGTTTTTTAGTATTCAGTTTTCAGAATTACTGCAAACTACCTCAACAGACTGAATACTAAAAAACTGAACACTGCAAACTACACTTAACTCCCATTTTATCAGCATTTTAAAAAAATAAAATTTGGATTTATTTTTATTGGAATTTAATTTTTTTTATCTACATTTGCACCCGAATTTGACCAACCTCTGGCGAGATCCGTGAATGTTGATCTTATATAAAACCATAATTTAAATTATCATGGCAGATTTATTAAAATTCGTTCAAGACGAATTCGTTGCTAAAAAAGATTTCCCAGATTTCGGAGCTGGAGACACAATTACTGTTTTCTACGAAATTAAAGAGGGTGAAAAAACAAGAACTCAGTTTTTTAAAGGAGTTGTAATTCAAAGAAGAGGTTCTGGTGTTACAGAAACTTTTACTATTCGTAAAATGTCTGGTTCTGTTGGTGTTGAGCGTATCTTCCCAGTAAACTTACCAGCTTTACAAAAAATTGAAATCAACAAGAAAGGTGCTGTACGTAGAGCTAGAATTTTCTACTTCAGACAACTTACTGGTAAAAAAGCTAAGATTAAAGATAAAAGAAGATAATCATTTATCTAGTTGTTATAAAAAACTCGTTTCATACCATTTGAAACGAGTTTTTTTTATGCCTTATTTTTAACCAATATCAAAACCGTAATTTTTTAATACCAAAATCATCGATTTAGCAATATATCGGATATGAAATAACAATCTGTTAATTTCGCCTTTTCTCGCGAAAACTCAACCGATTTCGTTGTGATTTTATTATATTTGCTCCGCTCATTTTGAGCCGAATATATCTTTGCCATCGTTAACTCCTGACGATACGATTATAAAAAAAAAAGAAAATGACAAAATCAAAAATTTTTTACACCTTAACTGATGAGGCGCCGTTATTGGCCACTTACTCTTTGTTACCAATTGTTCAAGCATTTACAGCTACAGCTAGAATTGAAATCGAGACCAGAGATATTTCGCTGGCAGGAAGAATTTTATCAAACTTCCCAGAATCTTTGACTGATGCTCAAAAAACTGGAGATGCATTGGCAGAATTAGGTCAATTAGCAACTCAGCCAGAAGCTAACATTATCAAATTACCAAACATTTCAGCATCTGTACCGCAATTAAAAGCGGCTATTGCTGAATTACAATCGCACGGATACAATGTACCAAATTTCCCTGAAGATCCTCAAAACGATGCTGAAAAGGAAATCAAAGCTAAATATGCAAAAGTTCTAGGTTCTGCTGTAAACCCAGTTTTACGTGAAGGAAACTCTGACCGTAGAGCCCCAAGAGCAGTTAAAAACTTTGCAAAAGCAAATCCACACTCAATGGGTGCTTGGTCTGCTGACTCAAAAACTAAAGTGGCTTCTATGTCAGGTGGTGATTTTTACGGTAGTGAAAAATCATTAACTGTAAATGAAGCAAATGATGTAAAAATCGAATTTGTTGCTAAAGACGGAACTACAACTGTTCTTAAAGCAAGTACTCCATTAAAAACAGGCGAAATCATTGATAGCTCTGTTTTAAGCGTAAGCAAATTGAAAGCTTTTGCTGCTGATGTTATCGCTGAAGCTAAAGCTGCAGGAGTTTTACTTTCTGTACACTTAAAAGCGACTATGATGAAAGTTTCTGATCCAATTATCTTTGGCGCTATCGTTGAAGTATATTTTGCAGATGTTTTCAAAAAATACGAAACTTTATTCGCAGAATTAAATGTTGACACAAGAAACGGTTTAGGTGACATCTACGCTAAAATCGCTGGAAGACCTGAGCAGGCAGAAGTTGAAGCGGCTATCGATCAAGCAATCGCTAATGGACCAGCTTTAGCAATGGTAAACTCTGATAAAGGAATTACAAACTTACACGTTCCATCTGACGTAATTGTTGATGCTTCTATGCCGGCAATGATTCGTACTTCTGGACAAATGTGGAACAAAGAAGGAAAAGCACAAGATACATTTGCTGTTATTCCTGACAGATCTTATGCTGGAGTTTACACAGCAACTATTGATTTCTGTAAAAAACACGGTGCTTTTGATCCTAAAACAATGGGAAGTGTTCCAAATGTTGGATTAATGGCTCAAAAAGCTGAAGAATATGGATCTCACGACAAAACTTTCCAAATGAAAGCTGACGGAGTTGTTCGTGTTATTGATGCAAACGGAACTGTTTTAATGGAACAAAACGTTGAAGCTAATGACATTTTCAGAATGTGTCAAGCAAAAGACGCTCCTATTCAGGACTGGGTTAAATTGGCTGTAAACAGAGCTCGTTTATCTGATACTCCTGCTGTTTTCTGGTTAGACGAAAATAGAGCACACGATAGAGAATTAATCGTAAAAGTTCAAAAATACCTTAAAGAATACGATACTACAAACTTAGACATCCGTATTTTAAACCCAGTTGCTGCAACTGAATTTACTTTAGACAGAATCATCAAAGGTTTAGATACTATTTCTGTAACAGGAAACGTTTTACGTGACTATTTAACAGATTTATTCCCAATCTTAGAATTAGGAACTTCTGCTAAAATGTTGTCTATCGTTCCTTTAATGAACGGTGGCGGATTGTTCGAAACTGGTGCTGGAGGTTCTGCTCCAAAACACGTTGAGCAATTTACAGAAGAAGGATACTTACGCTGGGATTCTCTTGGAGAGTTTTTAGCTCTTGGTGCTTCATTAGAACATTTAGGACAAACTTTAAACAATGAAAAAGCGATTGTTTTATCTGAAACTTTAGATCAGGCTAATGATAAATTCTTAGCAAATGATAAATCTCCAGCTCGTAAAGTGGGTCAGATTGATAACCGTGGATCTCATTTCTATTTAGCATTCTATTGGGCTCAAGCTTTAGCCGCTCAAACTAAAGATGCTGAACTAAAAGCGATCTTTACTCCAATTGCAGCAGAATTTGAAGCTAATGAAGCTAAAATTGATACTGAGTTAATTGGTGCTCAAGGAAAAGCTCAAAATATTGGCGGTTATTACCAGCCAACTCCAGAGTTAGTAAGTAAAGCAATGCGTCCTAGTGAAACATTCAACGCAATTATTGCAAAAATTAAATAATTCAGACGCACTTGCGTTTTTAGAATAAACACGAAAAGGACAACTCTAAAGGTTGTCCTTTTTTTATCTTAACTTATGTTTAACAGTAGTTTCGAAGAAATATTTAGCGAGAATTGATTATCTATGTAAATCAAAATCAATGCAATGATTATTAAAAGTACCTGCACCTTTTTTATTTTTATTTTAACGATTTTCAGTTCTTTCTCTCAGGAAAAATTTACGTTAAGCGGTACAATCATTGACAGTAAAAATAACGAAACTTTAATTGGCGTTAACCTCTACATCCCAAGCCTAAAAATTGGAACCACCACAAACGAATATGGCTTTTATTCGCTCTCTGCACCTAAAGGAGAATATGAAATTGAAATCAGTTATGTAGGATATCAGACCATTCAAAAGACTATTATTCTAAATAAAAATACAAAGACCAACTTTTCTATCAGTTCTGGCGAAGAGCTTCAGGAAGTTGTCATTACAGAAAATAAAGGAAAAACAAATGTGAAGTCGCCCGAAATGAGCGTTAATAAACTCTCTATTTCAACCATAAAAAAAATGCCTGTTGTTTTGGGAGAAGTAGATGTCTTGAAATCTATTTTATTGCTTCCAGGTGTAACCAATGCTGGCGAAGGCGCTTCAGGATTTAATGTTCGTGGAGGCGGTGCAGACCAGAACCTAATACTTTTAGATGAAGCCACAATATTTAATTCCTCGCATGTCTTCGGATTCTTTTCCGTTTTTAATCCAGATGCCATTAAAGATTTAAAATTGTACAAAGGCGGTATTCCGGCGCGATACGGCGGAAGAGCTTCATCTGTTTTGGATATTTACCAAAAAGACGGCAGCAGTAAAGAATTCCATATGAATGGCGGTATCGGGTTAATTTCGAGTCGTCTGCTTGCCGAAGGGCCAATTGTGAAAGATAAAGGTTCTTTCTTAATTGGCGGAAGAGCTTCTTATGCTCATTTATTTCTAAAATTTTCTGAAGAAGATAAAGACAACTCAGCATACTTTTATGATTTAAATACTAAATTGACTTACAAACTTAACGATAACAACAGTTTATATTTATCTGGTTATTTTGGACGCGATGTTTTCAGCTTAAATAAAAGCTTCACCAATACTTACGGAAACTCGATCTTAAATTTGAGATGGAATCATTTGTATTCTGATAAGCTATTTGCCAACTTATCTTTAATTTACAGTGATTATTATTACGGATTAGACCTTGATTATGTTGGTTTCAACTGGGATTCTGGTATTAAAAACTACAATATCAAATACGATTTTAAGCATTATCTGTCTGACAAATTCAAACTGAATTACGGATTAAATGGAACTTATTATGAATTTAATCCAGGAACCATAAAACCAACAGGAGAAGATTCTGGAATTAATCCGGATCAGCTAGATAAAAAACATGCTTTTGAACCTTCTGTTTATTTAGATGCCGAAAGTCAGCTTTCTAATAAAATCAATATCTCTTATGGATTGCGTTACAGCCTTTTTTACAGATTAGGCGCATCAACCATCAATTATTACGAAAACAATCAGGCCGTAACTTTTAATACAGATATGCAGATT
This sequence comes from Flavobacterium panacagri, assembly GCF_030378165.1. Classification (NCBI taxonomy): domain Bacteria; kingdom Pseudomonadati; phylum Bacteroidota; class Flavobacteriia; order Flavobacteriales; family Flavobacteriaceae; genus Flavobacterium; species Flavobacterium panacagri. The sequence continues at coordinate 2,668,473 of NZ_CP119766.1, read as the reverse complement.
TATGAGAAAGGTACGCCAACTTCTACAAAATATTTTGGTAAAAATAAAGCGATTAAGAGTTACAATAATTTTGAACCCAGATTTTCTATTTCTTATCAATTAAATGAAGATCAGGCGCTAAAAGCAAGCTACAATCGAATGGCACAGTATCTTCAATTAATTTCAAACACTTCTTCTCCTACTCCATTGGATGTTTGGATGCCGAGTGATCAGTATATCAAACCACAGCTTGCAGATCAAGTAGCCCTTGGTTATTTCAGAAATATTTATAATGGTTCTTATTCATTAGAAGTAGAAACCTACTACAAAGAAATCCAAAACCGACTTGATTACATTGATGGAGCCGATTTAATTGCCAATAATGCGGTCGAACAGGTTATTCTAAATGGACAAATGAGATCTTATGGATTGGAAATTATGGTTAAGAAAAACAAAGGAAAGTTTAACGGCTGGATAGCTTATACCATTTCCAAATCTGAACAACAGACTCCTGGCAGAACACCAGAAGAAACAGGAATCAATAACGGTCAGTGGTACGCTTCTGCTTACGACAAAACTCATAATTTAGCCATTACTTCCGCTTATAATTTAAATGAAAAATGGTCATTTGGGGCTAATTTTGCTTTACAGTCGGGACAGCCCGTTTCATATCCAAATGGGCAGTACGAATATCTTGGAATTGTGGTTCCCAGTTATGGCTTGAGAAATGAAAACAGGCTTCCGGCTTATCATCATTTGGATATTTCTGCAACTTTGACACCTAGAAAAAATAAAGACCGAAATTGGAAAGGCGAATGGGTGTTCAGTATTTATAATCTTTATAACCGAATGAATGCGGCTTCAATTAACTTTCGTCAAAATGCAGATACAGGAGTCAACGAAGCGGTGCAATTGTCTATTTTTGGAGTAGTTCCAGCGGTAAGTTATAATTTTAAATTTTAAAAAATCAATTTAGGCACTAAAAATATACGCATGAAAAAATTAGTTTTTTTAATCGCATTTTTTGTCTCTCTCACCTCGACAAGCTGTGAAGATGTTGTTGATGTCGATTTAGATACCGCTTCTCCAAAATTGGTAATTGAAGCTTCTATAAACTGGGAAAAAGGTTCAACTGGCAGACAGCAGGTTATAAAATTAACCACAACAACGGGTTATTTTGATAGTTTGATCCCCATAGTTTCGGGAGCTGAAGTGTATATCAGAAACAGCAGAAACCAAAAGTTTAATTTTGCTGAACTTAACAAATCTGGCCGTTATGTTTGCAGCAATTTCAGGCCAGCACTTAACGAGCAATACACGCTAACGGTTATAAATGATGGCAACACTTACACAGCAACAGAAACCCTAAAATCAGTCACTCCAATCACAAGAGTAGAACAAAAAAATGATGGCGGTTTTACCGGAAAAGACATCGAAATAAGATCTTATTTTACAGATCCTGGTGACGAAGAAAATTATTATATGTTTAAATATTTTTATTCCAGCAAAGTAACTGCCAATTTTTATGTCTCAGAAGACAAATTTTATCAAGGAAATGAAACGTACAGCAGTGTCGACGATGATGAATTAAAAGCAGGCGACGAAATTGAAGTAACGCATTATGGGATTTCTAAACAATACTACAATTATATGAACATTCTCGTAAGTATTGCTGGAACAAATGTCGGCGGTCCATTTCAGTCGCCTCCTGCCACCGTAAGAGGAAATATTATCAATACAACAAACAAGGATAATTACCCTTTAGGTTATTTTTCCCTTAGCGAAACCCATTCACAAAAATATACTATAAAATAATGATACAGCCACTTATCAAAACCTTAGCCGAAAAAAAGCTTATCGGCCACTCTATTGAAATGTCTTTTATCGAAAATAAAACGTTTCAATTATGGAACGGTTTTATGCCAAAAAGAAAAGAAATAAAAAATGCCACAAATGCTAATTTATATTCTTTAGAAGTTTATAACGAAAATCATTTTGACAATTTTGATCCTAACGAAAGTTTTGAAAAATGGGCAGCTGTAGAGGTTTCTGATTTTGAAAATATCCCCGAAGAAATGAAAACTTTAACTATTCCAACTGGTTTATACGCTGTTTTTCTTCATTTGGGACCTGCAACCGAAGCTCATAAAACGTATCATCATATTTTTGCAGAATGGCTTCCAAATTCAGAATATGTGGTAGATGAAAGACCCCATTTTGCCGTAATGGATGAAAAATACAAAAAAGATGATCCTAATTCGGAAGAAGAAGTATGGATTCCAATAAAAAACAGAAATTGATTTTCTGCTCCAAATATTCTTCTTAATTTACAGCTAAAAAAATATGCTAATTCATACCTTAAAAATACTTTTCAATCGAGATTTGGATAAACTAAAATTCGAAATTGAATCTTATGAAAATGAGAACTCTATTTGGATTATCGATAAAAACATATCCAATTCAGCAGGAAATCTCTGTCTTCATTTAATGGGAAACCTAAATACTTATATTGGAGCAGAAATTGGAAAAACAGGATATATTAGAAATCGTCCTTTAGAATTTTCTTTAAAAGATATTCCAAGATCAGAATTAATCCAGAAAATCGAAGACACAATCATTGTAGTAAATAATGCCCTAGATACTTTAACAGAAGCAGATTTAGAATCAATTTATCCTCAGATTGTTTTTGAAAAAGAAATGACAACTGGATTTTTTCTCGTTCATCTTGCTACTCATTTGGCTTATCATTTAGGGCAAATTAATTACCACAGAAGACTTTTGGATTTCTGAGTTTAAAGATTCTCAAAAAAATCTAAATTCTAAAATCTGAAATCTAAAATTGTAAACCTTACCTTTGCACCACATTCAAAAATACTTTTATGTCATCACATCATATAGTCCGAGACGATCAGGAACCTGCCTTAATAATTGCCAACGGAGCCGCATGTGACCCTGAATTATTAGGACAATTGTTGGAGTGGTCGCCTTTGGTTGTAGTTTTAGATTCGGCTATTGAAAGAGTGATTGAATTAGGCATAAAAGTCGATGTTCTTTTGGGCGATTTTGATCGTGGCTTTGATCCAGAAATCTATAAAACATCGCAATTTCCAATCGAAATCGTTCACACACCAGACCAAGACAAAACCGATTTAGAAAAAGCTTTTGATTATTTAATTGAAAGAAAAATTCCAGCCGTAAATGTAGTTTGGGCAACTGGAAAACGTGCCGATCATACGATTACAAATCTTACCAATATTGTTCGATACCGCAATTTATTAAAGATTGTAATTCTCGACGATCATTCTAAAATATTTCTTTTACCTTCCAAATTTGAAAAATGGTATACCGCCAAAACTCCAATTTCATTAATTCCAATTGGCGTGGTAAACGGAATTTATTCTCATAATTTAAAATACGAATTAAACAATGACACGCTTACAATGGGTTATAGAACCGGAAGCAGCAACTCTGTAGAAAAAGATGGAATTGTAACTATTTCACATACAAATGGTGATTTACTATTAATGGAGTGTTTTGATTAGCAGCTATTTCCTGCTGTCCGCTATATCTTTTCCTGGCTAAAGAAGCCAGAAAAAGGATGCCGCTTCCATCAGGGCTAGGGCAATCGTTTTCATAATATAATTTTCTAAGAAAAGGAATACCTATCTTTGCACGGAAATCAATAGAAATGAAAGCAGAAAACAGTTCACAAAAAGACAATTTACACCCAAGAAATCTTCATCGTTCGCGTTATGATTTTGAATTACTTATTTCTAATTGTCCTGAATTAAAAGCTTTTGTTTCTGTCAATAAACACGGAATTGAAACGGTTGATTTTAGTAATCCGCTTGCCGTAAAAACTTTGAATAAAGCTTTACTTCAAACGTATTACGGAATTGAAAACTGGGATATTCCTAAAAATTATCTTTGCCCGCCAATTCCTGGACGAGCAGATTATATTCATTATATAGCCGATTTATTAGCACAAAGCAACAACAATCAAATTCCTGCAACGCCTCATGTTTTAGGTCTAGACATCGGAACAGGTGCTAATTTAATCTATCCGATATTAGGAAATTCGATTTACAACTGGAGTTTTGTTGGAACCGATATTGATCAAAAAGCGATTGAAAATTGCAGTAAAATTATCGAAGCCAATCCAAAACTCATAGATTCAATAAGTTTACAACAGCAGACAGAATCGAGATTTATTTTTAAAAATATTATCACACCCGAAGATCGTTTTGCTTTCACGATGTGCAATCCGCCTTTTCATGCTTCAGCCGAAGAAACGAACAAAAGCACTTCTCGAAAAGTTTCTAATCTTAATCCGAAAGAAAAAAGAAACATCAATCCTGTTTTAAACTTTGGTGGTCAAAATGCCGAATTATGGTGCAATGGCGGCGAAATCGGCTTTATAACCCAAATGATTTACGAAAGTGTCAAATACACTTCACAGGTTTTATGGTTTACGACTTTGGTTTCTAAAAAAGAAAATCTTTCATCTATTTATAAAACGTTGCAAAAAGTAAATGCTCTTTCGGTAAAAACAATCGAAATGTCGCAGGGACAAAAAACGAGTCGTATTGTGGCTTGGAGTTTTTTAAGTATTACTGAACAAAAGTCTTGGGTTTTAAAAAACCTAACCAATACTAAAATCAACGATTTAGATCAATATAATATCGATCTAAATTCTGCCGAAAAAGATATAAAAAAAGGAAAATCTTATTCACATTCTGAAATCAAAGATAAAATTGAACAATGGAAGAAAAAATAATTTAGTAGCGTTTCTAAAAATTCCATTCTCATTCATTACTCTAAAAAACGTATACTATTGATTTCCAAAACAAAACCTTGATTTTATTATTAGCTTTTGCTACATTTATTGTAAACTATTTAAAATCAAGATTATGGCAGAATACATTGGTTATCTCGCATCTGTTTTTATTGTTGGAGGTTTCTTATTGAAAAACCTTAGAACAATCCGATTTATTAATATGTTTGGCTGTATCTGCTTTGTTATTTATGGCATCTTTCTAAACGATTATCGAGATTTCCATCAATGGCTTTGGCCGGTAATTATTCCAAATGCCACTTTAGCTTTTGTACAGATTTATTATCTGACTTCCAAAAACGAAAAATCTTAAAATTATGATATTTTAAAATAAAATTCTGATACGTTTTCTGCTTACGATAATCGTAACTTTAAGCTTAAAACAGATTTTTATTACTATGTTAAAACAATATTCCAGACTAATTATCGTATTATTTTTAATCACAAGTTGTGCTTCTAAAAAAGTAAAATTTGAAGATTATGTTTTTAAAACCAAAAGCGAAGAACAGAAATACCAAACTGCCTACGACAAAGCCCTAAAACTTTGGAATATTCCTTATACAGAAGAAGATGTAAAGACAACTTTTGGAACAGCACATGTTATTATTGCTGGCCCTAAAAATGGAAAAGATCTGGTTTTACTCCACGGAATGGACGCCAGCTCTACGATGTGGTATCCAAATATTAAAGCTTTTACCAAAAATCATCGGGTCTATGCCATTGATTTTATAATGGAACCCAACAAATCCAATTTAACAGCAAAACCACTTTCATCAAAAGATATTCTTGCTTTTTACAATGAAGTTTTTGATCACTATAAATTAAAGAAATTTGATATTATTGGTGCTTCAAGAGGTGGCTGGATTGCTACATTATTAGCAACTCAAAAACCAAATTCTATTGATAAAATCGTTTTATTAAGTCCGGCGCAGACTTTTAAATTTATTGATCAAGTCGGAAAAACGACTTCGGCTTTAATGCTGAAACTTTTTCCAAGTGAAAAGAAATTCGGAAAAACATTAAAGACTTTTTCTACACATCCGGAAAACATTAGTGTTATTTATAAAAGACAGTTTTATTTAGCCAATAAATATTCAAAATCGAATTCAAGCATGCTTAAAATGATGCCTTTTTCTCAAAAAGAATTAGAATCCATTACAAATCCAGTTTTGGTTTTAATTGGAGATAAAGATGTAATTAATTCGGAAGAAAGTTTAGAAAGAGCACAAAAATATCTGGTCAATTGTAAAACCAAAACAGTAAAAGATGCTGGACATTTTTTAACAATCGACCAGCCTAAAATCATTAATGATGCCGTTATTAATTTTTTAGATTAGCGTACAAACTTCGTATCTTTACAAACCTAATTTTCATCAGCAACAAATGAATTTCCACGTAACTTCAGAATACAGTCCAAAAGGAGATCAGCCTCAAGCCATACAAAAATTGGCGCAAGGCGTAGTCGACGGAGAAAAATATCAAACTTTATTAGGAGTTACAGGTTCCGGAAAAACATTTACGGTTGCCAATGTGATACAAGAAGTACAAAGACCGACTTTAGTTTTGGCTCATAACAAAACTTTGGCGGCACAGTTGTACTCTGAATTCAAACAGTTTTTCCCTAATAATGCGGTTGAATACTTCGTTTCTTATTACGACTATTACCAGCCAGAAGCTTTTATGCCTGTGACAGGAGTTTTCATTGAAAAAGATTTGTCTATCAATGAAGAATTAGAAAAAATGCGTTTAAGCACCACATCTTCCCTACTTTCGGGACGTCGTGATGTTTTGGTCGTAGCCTCTGTTTCTTGTTTGTATGGTATTGGAAACCCCGTTGAATTCCAGAAAAACGTAATCGAAATTAAAAGAGATCAGGTTATTTCCAGAACTAAATTGTTACACAGTTTAGTGCAGAGTTTATATGCCAGAACTGAAGCCGATTTTAATCCGGGAACTTTTAGAATAAAAGGAGATACTGTAGAAGTTTATCCAAGCTATGCTGACGATGCATACAGAATTCACTTTTTTGGAGATGAAATTGAAGAGATCGAAGCGTTTGATGCAAAAACATCACAGGTAATAGAGAAATTTCAAAGATTGACTATTTACCCTGCCAATATGTTTGTAACTTCTCCTGAAGTTTTACAAGGTGCTATTTGGCAGATTCAACAGGATTTGGTCAAACAAGTAGATTATTTTAAAGAAATAGGAAAACATCTCGAAGCGAAACGTCTGGAAGAAAGAACCAATTTTGACTTAGAAATGATTCGCGAACTAGGCTATTGTTCTGGAATTGAAAATTACTCGCGCTACCTTGACGGACGTGAAGCTGGAACAAGACCTTTCTGCTTATTAGATTATTTTCCAAGTGATTATTTAATGATTATTGACGAAAGTCACGTAACGGTTTCTCAAGTTCATGCTATGTACGGAGGCGATCGCAGTCGTAAAGAAAATCTTGTGGAATATGGTTTCCGTTTACCTGCCGCAATGGACAACAGACCTTTAAAATTTGAAGAGTTTGAAGCTTTGCAAAATCAGGTAATCTACGTTTCTGCAACTCCAGCTGATTATGAATTGCAAAAGACAGACGGTGTTTATGTCGAACAGATTATTCGTCCAACTGGCTTGTTAGACCCCGTTATTGAAGTGAGACCAAGTTTAAATCAGATTGATGATCTGATTGAAGAAATTCAGGTTCGTTGCGAATTGGACGAAAGAGTTTTGGTAACCACTTTAACTAAAAGAATGGCAGAAGAATTGGCTAAATACTTGACAAAAGTAAATATTCGATGCCGTTATATACATTCTGAAGTGGATACTTTGGAAAGAATTGAAATCATGCAGGATTTAAGAAAAGGTCTTTTTGATGTTTTAATTGGAGTGAACCTACTTCGTGAAGGCTTGGATTTACCTGAAGTTTCTCTTGTTGCGATTTTAGATGCGGATAAAGAAGGTTTCTTGAGAAATCACAGATCTTTAACACAGACTATCGGACGTGCGGCAAGAAACTTAAATGGTAAAGCAATTATGTATGCTGATAAAATTACGGCAAGTATGCAGCGTACTATTGACGAAACCGAATACCGAAGAACCAAACAGATTAATTTCAATGTTCAAAACAATATAACTCCTCAGGCTTTAAACAAAAAAATCGACAGTGCCTTTACGAAAAATCCTTTGGTGGAATATGAATTAGGCCATCCAATTCCTGTGGCGGCAGAACCTGAAACAGCTTATTTATCTAAAGCCGAATTGGAGAAAATGATTCGCGAAAAGCGTAAAACAATGGAAAAAGCTGCTAAAGAATTAGACTTCTTACAAGCTGCTAAACTTCGTGACGAAATCAAAAAACTACAGGAACAGCTTGCTTAATTGTGCTGTTCCTGAAAAATTTCCATTAATACAATTGGATTAATTACTGTGTTCGGAGCTTTTTTCATCATTTCTAAAACTCGTTTTACAGCAGACATATTTAATCCCATCTGTAAAGCAATCTGCTGAATGGTTTGAAATTCTCTTTCGTGCAAAATACCGTCGCAATGCATTAGTAAAGCCAGCCTGTAAAATTGATTGATGCGTTGTATCTCAGACGGTATCGGAAGTGACTTTGCCTCTTGATGAAATAAATCCTGAAATTCTTCTTCTGTGATATTCAACTCAACAGCGACAATTCTTAAAAATTCAAGCTCTCGTTTATGCAAATGTCCATCTACAGTGGCGAGCGTAATCATTTCTAAAAGTAAACTTCTTTTTTCTGCTTCTGTATTCATCAATTTATTATTTTTAGCTAAAATATTGCTTTTAAATAAAAATACAAAACACGGATAATGAAGAGGATTTTCTTGGCAGTTTTACTTCTATTTACTCTTATTGGCAAAGCACAAAACACTGCTTCAAAAAATGTATCTACTTTTACAATTGAAGCGCCTCAATTAAATACTTCAAAAAAAATATGGGTTTACCTTCCCGAAAATTATTCTAAAAACATTCGAAAAAAGTACAGCGTTATTTACATGCATGATGCTCAAAATTTGTTTGATGCCAAAACTTCTTTTTCTGGCGAATGGAATGTTGACGAAAAATTAGACAGTTTGAAAGCTCCTGTAATTATTGTAGGAATCGAACATGGAAATGAAAAACGAATTGACGAATTGACTCCTTTTAAAAATGAAAAATACGGCGGAGGAAATGCCGATAATTATTTAGAATTCATTGTAAAAATACTCAAACCTTATATTGACAAAAACTACAGAACCAAAACAAAAGCCAAAAACACCATTCTTTTTGGAAGTTCTCTGGGCGGATTAGTTTCTTATTATGGTGCTTTAAAATATCCTGAAGTTTTTGGAAAAGCGGGTGTTTTTTCGCCTTCTTTTTGGTTTTCTCCCGAGATTTATACTTTTACAGAAAAACAGCCTAAAATTAAGACTAAAATCTATTTCCTGTGTGGCGATAAAGAAAGTGACGATATGGTAAACGATTTAAACAAGATGAAACGTTTATTAGACACCAAACGCTGTTATTGCCTTCATCTTGATAAAACTAAAATTGTAAAAGGCGGAGAACATAACGAAAAACTTTGGCGCGATCATTTTGTTGAAGCGTTGCTTTGGCTGGGTTATTAATTAACGAATAAAAAATACTTCTATAAAAATGAAACTAATTTTAAGAGAATACAATCTCAAACTCAAACATACTTTTACCATTTCAAGAGAATCTATAGATTTTCAGCCTTCTTTAATTGTGGAATTACAAAGCGAAGGTTTTTCTGGTTTTGGAGAAGCGACTTCAAATCCGTATTACAACATTACAGTTCCAATGATGATGCAGGATTTAGAAAAAATCAGAAGTGTTATTGAAAGTATAGAAAATGAAACTCCAGAAATATTTTGGGACAAAATGCATCCGTATTTACAAGATGATATGTTTGCTTTGTGCGCTTTAGATTTGGCTTATAATGATTTGTATGCTCGCAAAAAAGGCAAAAAACTTTACGAATTGTGGAATTACACAACCGAAAAAAATCCGATGACGGATTATACAATCGGAATTGCTTCTATAGATAAAATGGTTTCTAAAATGCAGGAACTTCCTTGGCCGATTTATAAGATAAAATTAGGAACCAAAGAAGATATTGAAATTGTAAAAGAACTTCGTAAACACACCAATGCCGTTTTTAGAATCGATGCGAACTGTGGCTGGAGTGTTGAAGAAACAATAAACAACGCAGTTGAACTAAAAAAACTAGGTGTTGAATTCTTAGAACAACCTATGAAAGCAGATAATTGGGAAGGTCACAAAGAAGTCTTCAAACATTCTGTTCTTCCTGTCATTGCAGATGAAAGCTGTATTATTGAAGAAGATGTTCAAAAATGTCATAATCATTTTCATGGTGTAAATGTAAAATTAGTTAAATGTGGTGGTTTAACTCCCGGAAAACGCATGATTGAAGAAGCTAAAAAACTAGGATTAAGAACAATGGTGGGCTGTATGACAGAATCGACTGTTGGAATTTCTGCCATTGCACATTTGCTCCCTCAACTCGATTATGTCGATATGGATGGAGCACTTCTTTTAGCAGAAGATATTGCAACCGGAGTAACCATAAAAGATGGCGTTGTCAGCTATTCTGATTTAAACGGAACAGGAGTTACACTTTTATAAAAATGAAAGTCGATAAATTTCCCGATCGCATTATTGAAATTGACCAAGAACAGTATTTGTATTTTGGCGGAACTGCCTATTTGGGACTTCCAACAAATGCATCATTTCAGAATTTAGTCGTTCAAAACATTTTAAAATGGGGAACTACTTACGGAAGCTCAAGAACTGCGAATATCCAATTAACCGCTTATGATGCAGGCGAAAGCTTTTTAGCTTCTCATATTAGCTCAGAAAGCACTGTTACTGTTTCTTCTGGAATGCTTGCTGGAAAATTGGTTGTTGATTTAATGAAAAAACAAACCGATTGTTTTTTTCATTTGAACGATACGCACAACGCTATTCAAACTGAAAATAGTCTTCCTGTATTCTTAAATGGAAATTTAAATAATCGTTTATTAGACTCAAAAACTGAAAGAATAACAATTTTAACCGACGGTGTTCCTTCTTTTGAAACAAAACCTGCCGATTTATCTTTTTTAAAAAACATTTCAAAAAGCAAAGAAATTACTTTAGTAATTGATGAATCACATTCGTTAGGAATTACTAATAAAAATGGCTGTGGAATCTACTCATCAATTTCATTTCCTCTAAAAAGAAAAATAATGGTTTCTTCATTAGGAAAAGCTTTTGGATTAACCGGCGGCGTTATTGCAGGAGATTTAGAATTCATTAATCAAATAAAAGAACTGGAAACTTTTACGAGCGCTGCTGGAATGAATCCTGCTTTTGTGCAAACACTTTCTGATGCTTCAGCAATTTATAATATGCAACATCAAAAACTGCTCGATAATTTAAATTACATTGATTCGATTTTAGTTAAAGACGGCAATGTAAAATTTGATAAAACTTATCCACTGATTTATTTATTATCCAATGAGTTAGTTGAAAAACTAAAACAGGAAAAAATCATTATTGCCAGCTTTAGATACAAAAAAGAAGCTGAACCATTAAATCGAATTGTTGTTACTGCCAATCATTTAAAAGAAGATTTGGATAAATTAGTTAGCGTTTTAAATAAAAATTAGCTACAAGTTCACATTTTTTTTATTCTCAAAAGATTATCAAAAATAATTCGTGAATTCGTGGCTAAAAAATAAACCGTACCTTTGTAAAAAATAAACAATGACAAATAACGATATACTTAAAAAACTTCGCGTGGCTTTGATGCTCCGTGATGACCAAATAGTTGAAATTTTAGAATTAGTAGATTTCAGAATTTCAAAATCAGAATTGGGTGCTTTTTTTAGAGCCGAAGATCATCCAAATTATATGGAATGCGGCGATCAGGTTTTAAGAAACTTCTTAAACGGACTAGTAATTCATTTAAGAGGAACTAAAGAAAATCCTAAAAATCCAAATGAAGTTTTAGCAAAGCATAAAGCTGAAATTCCGAAGAAAGAAACTTCTAAAGAAAGGCCAGAATTTAAAGCCACGCCAAAAGATTCAGAAAAATATAGAGGCGATCAAAGTGCATCAAAATCAGGTTCATCAACTGGAAAGCCTAAAAAGAAAGCATTCCCAAAAGGAAATGGAAAACCAGTTGTTGTAGAAAAAGTGGTTTTTAAAAACGGGAAAAATAAAAAGTAATTTAACCGCAAGGCACGCTAAGATTTACGCAAAGTTCGCAAAGTTTTATTCACAAAGCTTTGCGAATTTTGTGTTTTAAAAAGACTCTAATTACGATCTGACTCTGAAATATAGCCCGCGGTTTCAACCGCCGGAACGTCCAGAAATACATTTCGTGATATACGTTGTGTACCCGTGGTTGAAACCACGGGTTATGCTGAAATAAAAATCGTAAAATTTTATCGATTTAGCTTTGCGAACTTTGCGTTTGTGGCTACAATCCTTTATAAAAATCCTTGCGTGCTTTGCGGTAAAAAAAATCTATATCTTATTCTTTTCAATTTTATCAAAAAAGGCATCTTTAAACGTTGCTCCAATCGGCAGTTCTTTTCCATTAATAAAAACAGAAAAATTATCCGTTGATTCGATATGTTTTAGTGAAACAACATACGATTTATGGATCTGGATAAACTCATTATCCGGAAGCGATTCAATTACATTTTTCAAGGATGAATGCGTTATAATCTGCTGTTTTGAAGTGTGAATACAAACATAATTCTGGAGACTTTCTACATATAAAATATCCGTCAAAAATACTTTCTGAAATTTATTTTTTCCGTCTGTTTTAACGAAAAGAAAATCAGGCAGATTACTTTGATTTGAAATTTCTATTTTAGGCTCAGAATTCAATTTTGAAACAGCTTGATAGAAACGTTCAAACGAAATGGGTTTCAGCAAATAATCTACTGCATTCAACTCAAAACCCTCTAAAGCAAAATCAGGATAAGCTGTCGTAAAAATGATTTTTATATTCTTCGAAATAATTCTTGAAAGCTGTAAACCCGTTAACTGAGGCATTTGAATATCCAGGAAAATCACATCAACAGATTCTTTATTTAAGAATTCTAATGCTTTTAACGAATCATTAAAGACTCCAGCTTTTTCAAGAAAATTTACTTTTCCAATATAATTTTCCAATATTCTAGTTGCAGGCGGTTCATCATCTACAATAATGCATTTAAAAGCCATAAATTATTTTTTTAGTGGTATTTTTAAGTAGGTTTTAAAGGTATTATTTTCTTCTGTTTTTTCAAGAATAAATTGGTCTTTATACATGTATTCTAACCTTTTTGTCAAATTATCAAAACCAATTCCTGTAGATGAATAATTTTCTCCTTCAATGAAATAATTGAAAGTTGAGATTTCTAGAAAATCATCTTTTATTCGAATTGAAATAATAGCTTTTTCTTCTTTATTATTAAATTTTCCATGTTTAAAAACATTCTCCACAAAATGAATTAAAGCCGAAGAAAGTATTCTTTCATTTGAATATTCTCCTTCAACAGAAAAATCCAGATACAACTGATCTTCAAAACGTTTTTTCTGTAAATGAATATAGTTCTGAATAAACTGAATTTCTTTTGAAAGTACCGCTTCATCTTTGTCCGTTTCGGTAATTACATATCGAAGCAAATCAGAAAGCACCAAAATATCATCCGCCATTTCATCTTCTTTTAAAACCAACTGACTGTAAAACGAATTCAGCGTATTAAATAAAAAATGCGGACTTACCTGTGCTTTCAACATTTGAAATTCTGCTTTTTTATTCTCCAAAAGCAATTCCTGATTTTGTTTCTGAGAGTATTGAGATTGCCAGAATAAATAACTTAAGGCACTAAGAATGATAGCTGGCAATCCATAAAAAAAATTATCTTTTATATAATAGGTTATTTCTCTGGTTTCTTCAAAATAATTATGCTCTCCAGTAATTTTGAACATAATTATTTCCTGCAAAAAATATCTCACACCTGCAAAAATCAGCAAAGAAACTGGAATACTTAAAAAGTAAAAGTGGATTTTCTTTTTATTCAGAAACCAATCACAAACGGTATAGAAGTTCAATATATAAACTACAAAAACAGATAACATAAAGGTAGACATGACCCATAAATAAAGCTCAGTCTGCTGTATCATTGCAATTCGGTTATTTATTCCGTAATCCCAAAGACAATAGGTCAAAAACAATCCGAGGAAAAGAATAATATGGTAGTAAAAAGGTATTTTAAGTTTCATATAAATCAATTGTAAGATCAAAAATACGATTATGACTTTAAAAGAAAATGGTATTTATATGAAACCTCATTTTTTTAATGATGAACATCTCAAAACGTTACACAAACATTTTGAAAGCCATATTTTGATAGTTAGTCAAATGAAATTCAGTATTCATCAAAAATGAAAATAAAGCTTAAAATCTGCTGATACATTTGCCATGAATTTAAAACAAAACATCATGCAAAAAATCATTTTATTACTAGCAATTATTACATTAAACTTAACTTCTGCTCAAACCAAGAAAAAACAGATCTTATTGGTTGGAACTTTTCATTATGCAAATCCAGGTCTTGATGTTGCTCAGCTAAATAATTTCAATATCATGTCTGAAAAAAGTCAAAAAGAACTCGAAACAATGAGTGACAAAATCAAAAAATTTGGGCCTGATAAAATATTTGTAGAATGGGAATTTAGTAAACAATCCGATTTAGATAAGTTGTACAACAAAAACACCGATAGTCTTTTTAAAACCAACAAAAACGAAATAACACAACTAGCACTTCGCACTGCTAAGAAACTGAATCATAAAAAATTATATGGGATGAATCTTTATACTTCTTTTCCGTATGATAGTTTAATGATGGCAATGGAAAAAGCAAACCAAAAGGACTTAATGGAGAAAAATAAATTGATGACTCAAAATTTTGAAAAACAACATAACGAAAGAATTAGAAAAAGCTCGTTACAGGAAATGATGTTGTATTACAATACAAAACAAGCCGAAAATGAAAATCTTCAATGGTATTTGGAAATAGCAAACAGAGCAGGAAATCCAGATGATTTCTCAGGGCCATCTTTAGTTTCAAATTGGTACAAAAGAAATTTATATATGTATTCTTTAATTCAGAAATTGACGGAAAGCACAGATAATAAAATAATGATTTTAGTTGGCGCTGGTCATGCTGCGATTATTAGAGGCTTTATAGAACATGATCCTACATTCGAAATTGTAGATTTGGCAACTGTTTTGAAATAATTTTTTTTTAATCGCAAAGCACGCAAAGGATTACGCAAAGTTCACAAAGTTTTTTTGCCACGAATTCACAAATTTTATTTTCAAAGATTATCAAAAATAAAATTTGTGAATTCGTGGCTATTTTCAACATATGGCTTTGCACTATAACAAGTAATCCATTTTTCAATATAGCCAGTGGTTTCAACCACGGGACACAATGCATATTACAATCTACACATTACATAACGTTCCCGTGGTTGAAACCACGGGCTATATTTAAATAGAATTCGCAAAATTTTATTGATTTAGCTTTGCGAACTTTGCATTTGTACTCACAATACTTGGTAAAAATCCTTGCGTGCTTTGCGGTTAAACAAAAAAAATCCATTCCTCTCGGAATGGATTTTCTAATATAAATTGATTTCTTATTTCTAATTAAGAAAGAGCAGCTTTAACTTGGTCAGCAGCTTCTTGAAATTGAACTGCAGATAAGATTGGCATACCAGAATTGTCAATTAATTCTTTTGCAATTTCAGCATTTGTTCCTTGCAAACGAACAATAATTGGCACTTTAATAGCGTCACCCATGTTTTTGTAAGCGTCAACAACACCTTGAGCAACACGGTCACAACGAACGATACCTCCGAAGATGTTAATCAAAATAGCTTTTACGTTTGGATCTTTCAAGATAATTCTGAAAGCTGTCTCAACACGTTTTGCGTCAGCAGTTCCTCCTACGTCAAGGAAGTTAGCAGGCTCAAAACCAGCATATTTAATTAAATCCATAGTTGCCATTGCAAGACCAGCTCCGTTTACCATACATCCTACAGTACCGTCAAGGTCAACATAGTTTAGACCAACTTCTTTAGCTTCAACTTCGATTGGATTCTCCTCACGGATATCTCTCATTTCAGCATATTTAGGTTGTCTGTATAAAGCGTTATCGTCGATGTTAACTTTAGCATCAACAGCTAAGATTTTGTTATCAGATGTTTTTAAAACTGGGTTGATTTCAAACATAGAAGCATCAGAACCAATGTAAGCATTGTAAAGTGCATCGATGAATTTCACCATTTCTTTGAAAGCATTTCCAGAAAGACCTAAATTGAAAGCAATTCTTCTTGCTTGGAAACCTTGTAATCCTACAGAAGGATCAACTTCTTCAGTAAAGATTAAGTGTGGAGTGTGCTCAGCAACTTCTTCGATATCCATTCCTCCTTCAGTAGAATACATGATCATGTTGCGTCCTGTACCTCTATTCAATAAAACAGAAACATAAAATTCAGAAGTTTCGCTTTCTCCAGGATAGTAAACATCTTCAGCTACTAAAATTTTGTTTACTTTTTTACCTTCTGGCGGAGTCTGAGGCGTAATCAATTGCATTCCGATGATTTGTTCTGCTAACTCTTCAACTTGTTGTAAGTTTTTTGCCAGCTTAACTCCACCACCTTTTCCACGACCACCTGCGTGAATTTGTGCTTTTATTACATGCCATCCTGTACCAGTTTCGGCAGTTAATTGTTTTGCAGCAGCTACAGCTTCAACCGCATTGTTAGCCACAATTCCGCGTTGTACGCGTACTCCGTAACTCGCTAAAATTTCTTTTCCTTGATATTCGTGTATGTTCATAATATAGAATTTGTCTGGTTCTGAATTTATTTCAGAATAAAAGTGCGACAAAAGTAACAAATAACAACTTAATAGGAAAATCTTTTTCAATTAAATAAATGTTATATGTAGGTATTGAGCGTTGAGATTTTTTCAAAGCAAACAAATCGTTAACGGAATAATTTGTTAATGTTAACACAAACTGCGCAAAACGTTTGATATTTAACAAAAAATTCACTGGATTCAAGACCTAACCGACGATTTTTCTTAATATATTTTATCCTTAATTATGATTTTGATAATTCGCAATGCTTTCTTTAATAATATTATTATTTAAGAACCCTTTTTCTAATATTACTATAAAAATGAAAGCGAATATATAATTTCACTACATTATGTTTAACGAAATCTTTATTTTTGTAGAAAAAATATCAAGAATGAGAGTTAAAGAACAAGGGCTTTATCTGCCTGAATTTGAACACGACAATTGTGGTGCAGGATTTATTTGTAATTTGAATGGTATTAAGTCAAATGATATTATTCACAAAGCATTAGACATCTTAATTAAATTGGAACATCGTGGTGCCGTTAGTTCTGATGGAAGAACTGGTGACGGGGCCGGAATTTTATTCGACATTCCTCATGATTTTTTTAAGAAAGTATGTGACTTTGAAATCCCAGAAGCGCGTGAGTATGCAGTAGGAATGGTTTTTTTACCAAAAAGCAAAAACCAGGTTTCTTTTTGTATTAATGCATTTGAGGCAACTATTAAAGACCAAAACTTAAAAGTTTTAGGTTGGAGAGATGTGCCAGTTGACGTTGAAAATTTAGGTGAAATTGCCGCAGAAAAAGAACCAACAATTAAACAAGTTTTCGTTTCTAAAAACGGACAAGATTTAACTGAACAAGAATTTAATGCAAAACTTTTTGCAGCTAGAAAAATTGCTGAACATGCCGTAAGAGGATCTAAAACCTCTGAAAGCCACATGTTTTATTTTACTAGTTTATCGACAACTACTATAATATATAAAGGTCTATTGATGCCGGAAGACATCAGCCGTTATTATATAGATTTGAAAGATCCAGACTTGGTGACGCGTTTAGCACTTGTACACCAACGTTTCTCTACCAATACATTCCCATCTTGGGACTTAGCTCAGCCGTTTAGATACATGTGTCATAATGGTGAGATCAATACACTTCGTGGAAACGTAAGCCGTATGCGTGCTCGTGAAGAGCTTATGCAGAGCAAAGTTTTTGGCGATGATATCAAAAAATTATTCCCAATTATCTTAGAAGGAAAATCAGATTCTGCTTCTATGGATATGGTGGTTGAACTTTTATTAATGACTGGCCGTTCGCTTCCAGAGGCAATGATGATGGTAGTTCCTGAAGCTTGGGAAAAACACCAAACTATGTCTCCTGAGAAAAGGGCTTTCTATGAGTACAATGCCTGTATCATGGAACCTTGGGATGGCCCTGCTTCTATTCCGTTTACAGATGGAAACGTAATTGGAGCTTTACTAGACAGAAACGGATTGCGTCCTTCTCGTTATACTTTAACTAAGAGTGGTTTCGTAATTATGTCATCTGAAATTGGTGTATTAGATATCGATCCAGAAGATGTAATTCAGCACGGACGTTTAGAGCCAGGAAAAATGTTCTTGGTTGATATGAACGAAGGTCGTATCATCGAAGACGAAGAAGTTAAAAAAGCGATAGTTACAAAACGTCCTTACCAGCAATGGGTTGACGAAAACTTATTGCCATTAGCTAGTGTTCCTTACACAAACAACCCTACTCCTGTTGAAAAATTAGATTTCTTAACAAGACAGCGTTTGTTTGGTTACACAATTGAAGATTTAAAAACGATCATCAACCCAATGGGTAGCGACGGAGCTGAAGCAATCAGTTCTATGGGTAATGACACGCCTTTAGCTGTTTTATCTGATCAGCCTCAATTGTTGTACAATTACTTCAAACAATTGTTTGCTCAGGTTACTAACCCGCCGTTGGATGGTATTCGTGAAGAAATTATTACTGATATCAGTTTAGCGATTGGCGGAGATTTCAATATTTTCGAAATTGAATCGAAACAATGTAAAAAATTAAAAATCCAAAACCCAGTTGTTTCTAACGAAGATTTGGATAAAATCAGAAATATAGATCACCCAGATTTCAAATCGGCTACTATTTCTACTTTATATAAAATAGAAAAAGGAGTTAACGGTTTAGAGCGTGCTCTTGAAAAATGTGTTCAGGCTACTTTTAAAGCAGTTGAAGAAGGATGCAACATCATTATCTTATCTGATAGAGGTGTGAGCGAAGAATTAGCTCCAATTCCAATGTTATTGGCTTGTTCTTATATTCATCACTCTTTGAACATTTTACAGGTTCGTTCTAAATTCGGAATCATCATCGAATCTGCTGAACCTAGAGAACCTCATCATTTTGCTTTATTGTTTGGATACGGTGCAAGTGCCATCAACCCTTACATGGTAAACGAAATCATTCACGATCAAGTTGAAAAAGGTTTCATTACAAAAGTAAAAGCGGATTACGCTGTTGTAAACTACAACAAAGCGATTGCAAAAGGAATCGTAAAAATCATGAACAAAATTGGTATCTCTACTTTACATTCGTACAGAGCTGCTCAGATTTTCGAGATTTTAGGATTAAACAAAACATTTACATCTAAATACTTCCCTTACACGCCATCAAGAATTGAAGGTATTGGTTTAATGGAAGTGGAAAAAGAGGTTAAAAAACGTTTCCAAAAAGCTTTCCCAAATTCAAAAATTGCAAACTTGCTTTCTCTTGAAATTGGAGGTATTTACAGATGGAGACGTGGTGGCGAAAAACACATGTTCAACCCAACCACTATTTCTAAATTACAACAAGCGGTTCGTTTAAACAGCCCAGAAAGTTATAAAGAATACTCTAATGCCGTTAACGAGCAAAGCTCAAACTTAATGACAATTAGAGGTTTATTTGAATTTAATAATTTAGATCCAATTTCTATTGATGAAGTAGAACCTTGGACAGAAATTGTAAAGAAATTCAAAACGGGTGCAATGTCTTACGGATCTATTTCTAGAGAAGCACACGAGAATTTAGCGATTGCCATGAACAGAATTGGCGGAAAAAGTAACTCTGGAGAAGGTGGAGAAGATCCAAAACGTTTCCAAAAAGAAATTAACGGAGATTCTAGAAACTCTGCAATTAAGCAAGTGGCGTCAGGACGTTTTGGTGTTTCGATCAACTATTTGACAAACGCTAAAGAAATCCAAATCAAAATGGCTCAAGGAGCAAAACCTGGTGAAGGTGGACAGTTGCCTGGAGAAAAAGTTGTGCCTTGGATTGCTGAAACTAGAAACTCTACGCCTTATGTAGGTTTAATTTCGCCTCCTCCTCACCACGATATTTACTCAATTGAGGATTTATCTCAGTTGATTTACGATTTGAAAAATGCAAACCGTGAAGCTCGTATTAACGTAAAATTAGTTTCTGAAGTTGGAGTTGGAACCATCGCCGCCGGTGTTGCCAAAGCAAAAGCTGACGTAATCTTAATTTCAGGTTACGACGGAGGAACGGGAGCTGCACCATTAACATCTTTACAACATACAGGTATTCCATGGGAACTTGGTTTAGCTGAAGCACAACAAACTTTGATTCTTAACGACTTAAGAAGCCGTGTAGTTTTAGAGTGTGACGGACAGTTAAAAACAGGTCGTGACGTTGCGATTGCAGCTTTATTAGGAGCTGAAGAATTCGGATTTGCAACTGCTCCGCTTGTAGCTTCTGGATGTATCATGATGAGAGCTTGTCACTTAAATACTTGCCCAGTTGGTATTGCAACTCAGGATCCTGAATTGAGAAAAAATTTCAAAGGAACTCCAGAGCACGTAATCAACTTCATGTATTTTATTGCTGAAGAGTTAAGAGAAATCATGGCGCAGTTAGGTTTCAGAACTTTAAAAGAAATGGTAGGCCAGTCACAAAAATTAAATGTGAACAAAGCCATCAAACATTATAAAGCAAATGGTTTAGACTTGTCATCAATTCTATACAAACCGGAAAAAGCGAAAACAGAGCCAAATCATAATACAACTACTCAAGATCACCAACTTGAAAATGTATTGGATTTTGATATCATCAAAGAAGCGATTCCGTCTATCTATAGAAAAGAGAAAACAAGAGTAACCTTTAAAATTAAAAATACAGACCGTTCTGTAGGTGCGATTTTGAGTAACGAAATCTCAAAAATCTACGGCGCACAAGGATTACCTGATGACACTATTTTAGTTGATTTTGAAGGTTCTGCCGGACAAAGTTTTGGTGCTTTTGCAACAAACGGATTGTCATTTAAAATTCACGGAAACTGTAATGATTATTTAGGAAAAGGTCTTTCTGGAGGAAAATTAATTGTAAAAGTACCTCCTACTGCAACTTTCAAACCTGAAGACAATATCATTATTGGAAACGTTGCCCTTTACGGAGCTATTACCGGAGAGGCTTATATTAATGGAATGGCCGGAGAGCGTTTCTGTGTTAGAAATTCTGGAGCAACAGCAGTTGTTGAAGGAATTGGAGATCACGGTTGCGAGTACATGACCGGTGGTACAGTAGTAGTTTTAGGAAAAACAGGAAGAAACTTCGCAGCTGGTATGAGCGGTGGTGTAGCTTATGTTTACGATCCAAATAAGAAATTCGATTCTACCGTTTGTAACATGGAAATGGTTGCATTCGATCCAATGGAAGAAGAAGATCTTACGAAACTAAGAAAACTGATCAAAAATCATTCGTTGTACACCAGCAGTCCATTAGCAAAAAGAATTTTAGCAGACTGGGAAAACCAACAACAGCACTTCGTAAAAGTAATGCCAACGGATTACAAAAAAGCATTACAAAGAATTGCAGAAGAGAAAAAAATAGAAGAATTAATAGCGGGATAAATGATTTTAGATTTTAGAGTTCAGATTTTAGATTAAAACTTAACCGCAAAGCTTTGCGAACTTAAAACACTCAAAAAAGCAAAAAGCCTTTGCTCCCGATAGCTATCGGGATTGCGGTTAAAAAAATTAGAACTTTAGAATTGATCATTTACATTTAATTAAAATGTCATGGGTAAAATAGGCGGATTTAAAGAATATAACAGAGCCGACGAAAGTAATTTAGCAGTAGCAGAACGTGTTTCGAACTACAACGAATTTACTATTCCGGTACCAAAAGATAAATTAAAAGAACAAGGATCAAGATGTATGGACTGTGGAATTCCTTTTTGCCACAGTGGTTGTCCATTAGGAAATTTAATTCCTGACTTCAACGACATGGTGCATCAGGAAGAATGGCAGAGTGCGTTAGAGATTTTACAATCTACTAACAACTTCCCTGAATTTACAGGTCGTTTATGCCCTGCTCCATGTGAGAAATCATGTGTATTAGGAATCATCAAAGATCCGGTTTCTATCGAAAACATCGAGAAAAGCATTGTCGAAAGAGGTTTTGCTGAAGGATGGATTAAACCACAGCCACCAAAAACAAGAACTGGAAAAACAGTTGCCGTTATTGGTTCAGGACCTGCAGGTCTTGCGGCTGCTCAACAATTAAACAGAGCGGGTCACACCGTTACTGTTTTTGAAAGAGACAACGCAATTGGAGGTCTATTACGTTACGGAATTCCAAATTTCAAATTAGAAAAAGGAATTATTGATCGTCGTGTAGCTATTCTTGAAGCAGAAGGAATCACTTTCAAAACCAACGTAAATGTTGGTGTTAATTTCAGTGTTGAAGAATTAAACCAATTCGATTCTATCGTTTTATGCGGAGGAGCAACGGAAAGAAGAAGCTTGCCAACTAAAGGAATCGAAAGCAAAGGCGTTGTTCAAGCAATGGATTTCTTGACACAGCAAACTAAAGTTTTATTTGGAGAATCAATCCCAGATCAGGTTAAAGCAACTGGTAAAGATGTAATCGTTATTGGTGGTGGAGATACTGGTTCTGACTGTATTGGAACTTCAAACAGACACGGAGCTAAATCAGTAACTAACTTTGAGATTTTACCAAAACCTCCAGTTGGAAGAAGCGAGTCAACTCCTTGGCCTTTCTGGCCGTTGCAGTTGAAAACATCTTCTTCTCACGAAGAAGGTTGCGACAGAAACTGGTTAATCAATACTAAAGAATTCATTTCTAACGATAAAGGCGAATTAACTGGATTAAAAACAGTTGAAGTGCAATGGAAAATGACTCCAGGTCAACGTCCTGAATTAATCGAAAAAGAAGGTTCTGAGAAAATCTGGCCTTGTGATTTAGCTTTATTGGCTCTTGGATTTACAGGTCCGGAGAAAACTTTAAGCGAACAATTAGGAATCGAAACTGATATGAGAAGCAACTACAAAGCGCATAACTATCAGACAAATGTACCTCACATTTTCACTGCAGGTGATATGAGAAGAGGACAATCATTAATCGTGTGGGCTATTTCAGAAGGTCGCGAAGCAGCAAGAGAAGTAGATTTATTCCTTATGGGATCTACAAACTTGCCTACTAAAGGAAAAGGAGATCTTCCTAGCCTATAAAAACCAAACAAAATACAACACATACTACCAACAAACCCTTGAATTACTATTCAGGGGTTTTGTTTTTTTAGTCACAGATTATTTTTTTCGCCACGACTCGAGCGATAGCGAACAGGCGAAGCAATTCACGAATTACTCTAATTTATATATGCTGTTTAAAACTATTCTTTTCTTTAAATTTCACGAATTATATTCTAAACACGCCAATAGTCATTCAGAATAAAAATTAAAATAATTCGTGGCGGAAAAATTTTCTCATTTTAAAGCATCACAATTGGCATCTTAATAAACATAAGTTCCCGCTTTCGGCTATATCTCTCCGTTCCACTGCGAGGATATCGCCTCAAACGAAGTTCACTGAACACAAATTAAAATATATTTTTAGTGAAGTAATCGGGGCTAAACTCAAACATTTGGCTTCTCTTAAAAATTTGCAATAAAAAAGAAATGCATTTTAATTCGTGTAATATTTTGCAAAAAAATTAATTTCAACAGCATTTAAGAATTAGCTAAATTCGTGAATTGCTTCGCCTGTTCGCTATCGCTCGGGTCGTGGCAATAAAAAAACTTAGTATCTTAGCATCTTAGAACCTCAGTATCTTTAAAAAGGTTACAAAATTCCAAAAACAGCAACTTTTTGTTTAAAAACAAACAATTTGTTACAATTTGTTATTTTTCTACATTTTATTTGCTGGTAATCAAAAGTGTAATAACTTTGCTCAAAATAAGTTTAAAAATGCAAGCAAAAGATTTACTGCAGTTAGCAGACCAATTTGGAAGTCCATTGTATGTTTACGATGCTGAAAAAATCCAATCACAGTACAACCGATTAACTAAAGCTTTCTCTAAGGTGGAGAACTTAAGAGTTAATTACGCCATGAAGGCATTGTCAAACGTTGCGATTCTACAGTTATTAAAGAACATGGGGTCTGGCTTAGACACTGTATCAATTCAGGAAGTTCAGTTAGGGCTTCACGCTGGCTATGAACCCGAAAGAATTTTCTTTACACCAAACGGCGTTTCTCTTGAAGAAATCGAAGAAGTTGCCGCAATGGGTGTACAAATTAATATCGACAATTTATCTATTTTAGAGCAATTCGGAACAAAACATCCACATATTCCAGTATGTATTCGTATCAATCCACACGTAATGGCGGGTGGAAATGCAAATATTTCTGTTGGACATATCGATAGTAAATTCGGAATTTCTGTTCACCAGATTCCGCATATCTTGCGAATTGTCGAAAATACAAAAATGAGCATTGTTGGAATTCACATGCACACAGGATCAGATATCTTAGATATCGAAGTATTCTTGTATGCTGCTGAAATTTTATTTGATACAGCTAAACATTTCAAAGATTTACAATTCTTAGATTTCGGAAGTGGCTTCAAAGTGCCTTATAAAAAAGACGATATCGAAACAGACATCGAAGAATTAGGTAAAAAATTATCTAAAAGATTCAATGCTTTCTGTGCTGAATACGGAAGAGATTTAACGTTGATTTTCGAACCAGGAAAATTCTTGGTAAGTGAAGCAGGTCATTTCTTAGTAAAAGTAAACGTAGTAAAACAAACGACTTCAACAGTTTTCGCTGGAATCGATAGTGGTTTCAACCACTTAATCCGTCCAATGTTTTACGGATCTTCACACCATATCGAAAACATCTCTAACCCAAAAGGAAAAGAGCGTTTTTACTCAGTTGTAGGATACATTTGCGAGACTGATACTTTTGCCAACAACCGCAGAATAGCAGAAATCACAGAAGGTGACATTTTAGAATTCAGAAATGCAGGAGCATATTGTTTCTCAATGTCTTCGAACTATAATTCAAGATACAAACCAGCTGAAGTTCTTTGGATGAACGGAAAGGGAATCTTAATTCGCCAAGCCGAAACATTCGAAGATTTACTTAAAAATCAAATTCCGTTACCAGAAGAAGTTGCTGCTACGGTTTAACAATAGAAAAAAAAGGAATATCATCGAAGTCCCGTTTCTTAATTGAGGCGGGATTTTTTTATTGTAGATTTTTGAGTTTAGATTATTTGTTTTTTTAGGCTGAGATAAGTTCAATACTCACAAAGTACCCCAAAATTTTTCATTTGGAATGACAAGATTAAGAATAATTGGAATAATCTATTATAATTCAAAGCCACAAATATTATATACTTTTTTCATTATTTCTATTTAATAATGTAATATTTTAGCACAGCAAAATATAGCTTTACAGAACTTTTATTGTAAAAAAAATGTCTTATAAAAACTCTTGCTGTCTTCTTGCAATTTATTATAATACCCAAAACTAAATTTATAATCGATTTTGAAAATTCAACAACTAACATTTACAAGATTTATTGCTGCCATTTCAATTGTAATTTTTCATTACGGAACAAAGACTTTTTTATTGGATAATTTTATCTTCAAACAAGCAAGCGTTGGCGTAAGCTACTTTTTTATGTTGTCGGGTTTTGTAATGATCATCTCATATGGGAATTTAGAAAAAATAGACTTTTTTCAATATATAAAAAACAGATTAGCTAGAATTTATCCGTTGTATGTGTTTGCTGCATTGTTAGTTATTGCTTCAGATCGCTTTATAAACATTAATTTTTCGAATGTTTTAATACATTTTTCAATGTTGCAGACTTGGATACCAGGTCAAGCTCCAAAAATAAATCCGCCAGGTTGGTCGCTATCTGCTGAATTATTCTTTTATATAACTTTTCCTTTCTTTGCAAACAGATTTTATTCAAAACAAAAATTAAAAACAAATGCAATATGGATCATCTTATTTTGGATTATCAGTATTATCGTTTTCAATTGCTTAATATATAGCATTATTTCCATAAAAAACTTTCCTCCAAATAGTATTGCTTATCATCCGGTGATGTATTTAAATACGTTCTTGATAGGAAATCTGGCAGGTCTTTTTTATATTCAAAAACTTAAAAATCAACAAGGAAATTATTTAATTCCCATATTAATTTGTTTGCTAATGCTAGTTTTGGCGTTACGATTTCCAACACAACTAGACTTTCATAATGGTTTATTTGCCATAGTTTTCATTCCTTTAATTATTTTTATTTCGCTAAGTACAGACGGATTAACTACGTTTTTTAGCAGAAAAGAATTTGTTTTTTTAGGCGAAATAAGTTTTGGAATCTATATCCTTCAATTTCCCGTATGGACAATTTTTTCAGATTTTAGATTGACTAAGTTTTTAGGAACAGATCGAGAAGAAGACTACAGCTTAACTTTTTTTATCAGATTAGTCATTTTACTTCTAGCATCTATTATAAGCTATTTGTATTTTGAAAAACCAATGAGAAATCTAATTAAGAATTATAGACAGCCAAAATTAAAATAACAAAGAAATAAACTCTATATTTTTTGATTGTAGATGGCTACAAAAAAATTAATTTAGTACTAAAAACCAAATTCCCAAAATCATGAAACCTACAATTTTCCTAACAACATTATTCGTCCTATCAACAATTAATCTATTCAGCCAAACCATCGCCGATTTAAAACTAAAACCAAAAGAAATTCCAAAAGGCGGTTATATGGTAAGCGACGGTAATGTTTGCATTACGCCACAAGCCTGTTCGTTTTATAACGATATTGAAACGTATAGCAACATTGTGGGAACCGTAAAAAGTAAAGCAATTCAAAGTTTTAAAAGCAAAGCAGACCGTGGTTCTATTATGTATTTTGAATTTGATCATGTTTTCAAAGGTGATCGTTTCCTGCAAGGTTTACTTTGGGGAAAAGCTGGCGAACCAACCGCTGAACATCCGGAAGAATATATTGCGAAAGGTAAATTCCTAGTGATTTGGAGTTTGAAGGCGGATAGTCCGCTAAAGGAAAAATCTGAAACTAAAGTAGAGGCTATTTTAGAGTAAATCCTAATCTTCGCTTCATTTTAAATGCTTAATTTTGCTTCATAAAAACATTACAAAATGAAACCACAAATACGAATTCTAATTTATTCTATACTTTTCTTTTTATACCTAACTTCGACTACCTTTTTTCTTTCTATAGGGCAAAAGTTAAAAACAGATCCATACATCACTTTAGGTTGTGGTTTTGCTGTTTTTAATCTTATTTATGCTTTTTTAGCCTTAAAATGGAAACCGCTTTTAAATATTATTTTTGCTATTGGAATTTCCGCTCTATCGTTATTTTTGGCTTTACAGTTTACCAATCTGCATTTATTGATAGATTACGATCCATATCAAGTAAAGACTGCCATATTTGCTAATGCAATTTTCTCTATAATTTTTTGGGAAATTGTGTATCAAGTGAAGATTAGGAAATCCTAAAAATCAATATCAATTAACTCCAGATTTAGATGGAGGTAAATAAAAATCTTTCGAATAGGGCTTTAGCCAAAAACTTGTAAGTTTGGCTAAAGCCCTGTTCTTTTTCTACATATTCCTCCAGCTAAAGCTGGAGGCTATTCATTTTAAAACTATTTCTTTAAAACTTAATGTATTTCATGAGCATAAAAACATTTAAAAAAAAATCACTAGATTTACTCATAAGCAGTTAAAAATCAAACTTATGAAACGACAACCATCAATCGACATTGTTCGAGGAATTGTAATGATTATTATGGCTCTGGATCATGTTCGAGATTTGATGCATGTTGATTCGATTACACAAAGTCCAACCGACTTATCGACTACTTCGCCTTTGTTGTTTTTTACGCGTTTTATTACCCATTTGTGCGCACCAACATTTGTTTTTTTGGCTGGAACTTCAGTTTATCTTTCACTTCAGAGCAAAAAAGATTTGGCCGAAACGAGAAAGTTTTTATTCAAAAGAGGGCTTTGGTTACTTGTGCTCGAATTTACCATTGTCAATTTTGGATTGTTCTTTGACATTGGTTTTCATTCCCTTTTGTTTGAAGTAATAGCCACAATAGGTTTTGGATTTATTGCTTTAAGCTTGTTGCTGAAAATTCGCTCTCAAACTTTAGGTTTTATTGGACTCTTAATACTCTTTTTCCACAATCTTCTACCGATTATTCCTTTTGCCGAAAATTCGATTCTTAAAGCTGTTTTAGCGCCGCTTTTTAGTCCGGTTGTGTTTCCGTTTTCTGGACGAGCATTCATTATGGGTTATCCGCCAATTCCGTGGTTCGGAATTATGTTGTTTGGTTTTGCCACAGGAAAATTCTTTGAATTGTCTAAAGAGAAAAGAAAAAAACTATTCGCAAAAATTGGTTGGAGTGCTTTAGCATTATTTACTATAATTCGGTTAGTGAATATTTACGGAGATCCTGCTTTATGGACAACACAAAAAAATGCTGTTTTTACCTTTTTGTCATTTATGAATGTGACTAAATATCCGCCTTCACTCCTATTCTGTTTGGTTACTTTAGGCATTATGTTTTTACTTCTTGCCGTTGCTGAAAACTTCTCAAACAAAATCCAAAAAGTCACTTTAGTTTATGGCAAAGTACCCTTGTTTTATTTTGTAGTTCATTTTTATGTCATTCATATCCTAACACTTCTTATGCTTTTTACGCAAGGTTTCAGCTTTTCGCAATTTGAATTTGAAACAGGAACTTTTGGAAGACCAAAAGGAATGAAAAGCGGTTTCCCTCTGTGGACAATTTATCTCATTTGGATTTTCGTTGTGGCTCTTCTATACAAACCTTGTCAATGGTATGGAAAATATAAAGCTGAAAATCAGCATTGGTGGTTGAAGTACATTTAGAATCAATTCAAAAATTAAGAATTGCAAGCTTTACTTTTTTATTAAAAGAGTAAAAAAATAATTATGTTTTGTACGTATTTTTTTATATTAGCATTTTGAATTTTCTAAGCCAAAATCACTTACAATGAAAAAACTACAATTAATTGTTCTGACAGTTTTTCTTTCTGCTTTAAACGCTTCTTTTTCTCAGTCAAAACCAAAACAAACTGTACCTTCAAGAGAAGTTGTTGAAGAATTTTATGATGCCATTTTTGCCAATAATACACAAAAGGCATTAAAAATGATCGGCACTAAATTTCCAGCAAACTATGAGCCAAGCAATAAAATAGCACCAATGCAGGCGGCGATCTGGCAAAATAATCTCACACTGGTTAAAGCTCTTGTAGAAGGCGGAGCAGTTATCAATAAGCCAAAAAGTGATGAATCTTATATTGAAACTGCAGCTGAAAAAGGCACCTTAGAAATAGTTCAGTATTTAATCCAAAAAGGAGGTAATATAACCAATTCAAAAGCTTTTAATACGGCAGGTTTCAGTCATTTTTATGACTGTGCAAAACTATTGCTCTTAAAAGGCGCAAATCAGGAAAAAGGAGATATCAGAGGTAAACTCTGGGTATTTGAACAAGCTGTACGAAAATCGGATTATGAGGTTTTGAATGCCTTAAAGTTAGATAAAGCCGAACTAGACTCTAATAATTATGATGGAGAAACTGCCCTAATAATTGCTGTAAAAAAGAATAATATCGAAATGGTAAAATACCTCTTAAAAAAAGGTGTTGATAAAAACAAACCGGAGACATTTGATGCTGGAGACGATATCTCGTATGGAAAAAAACCTGTTCAAATTGCTGTAAAAATGAAATTTACAGAAATTGCAAAACTGCTGAAATAATTTTTTTTGAATAAAAAACCAGTTCTAATCATCGCTTATCACAATACGCGTTTAAAATGATAATCAAAAATTGAACAAAAAAACAATAATTGTACTTACAGCTATATTCATCATTATCATAATTTTTAATAATGTTTACACAAAAAACCCAGATAAAGAAGGTTATGAAGGAGATCTGGTTCCAATTCAAAAAGAAATTCAAAACATTGCTGGGTATGAAAGAGCTACACAGTTAATTCTGAAAAACTGGAGCAAGATTTATCACGAAATAAATCATCCGAACAAAAAGAACAGAGGTTCTCTTATGATAAAATATAGTATTATTGATAGTCTCCGGCAAATACAAAAAGAAAGGCTAAAACTGCGATTTATTTCTGGCGAAAGCCTTTATAACATGTTAATTGAAGGCAAGGACACCACTATTATATTTGAACCATACAGCGCAGCTGATTATTACATGAGAAGCAACACGAAGGACGAAGAGGCTGGATACACACTTTTTAAACATAATATTATTTATACGACCAAACCTCTTCAGACATTTAAAATTGAGGACAACGATGATGATACACCCAGCGCCGTTATTAAAATTAAAGACCGCTATTATTATCGTATAAACTCTTATCTTGAATACTGAAAAAAATCTTAAATTATGAAAATTAGCATTCTGTTTCTATCTGCCTTAATTCTTATTTCTTGTAAAAAGGAAACCCAAACCGAGAAGCCACAAATTACTCAAAAAGATACCAGACAAATTGCTCCAAAACCTGAAACTAAAGTAGAGGAAACGGATACTATTATAATTTCTAAAAAACATAAAATCAATCAAATCGTTTGCGATTTGGATGGTGACGGGAAAAACGAGATTGTAGAAATCGTTAGAAGTACAAATACCTACAAAAGTGGTTTGAAAATAACGTATGGAAACGGAAAAAAAACGGATTATCTTGGATTAGGAAAAAATGTTTTAAATCAGGGATTTGACGAAATCGACTGGGCCGGAATATTTGAAAAAGCGCCAAAAGGAGAAATTGTTTGGAACAATGTAAATGATGATGGTGAAATTATGGGAGATGAAGAAATAAAAGAAGAGGACAAAATAAGACTCCCAAATGATGGAATCTTTATTCATGCCGAAGAAAGCTGCGGAGGCGGTATTATTTACCTAAAGAATGGAAAATACGACTGGATTCAGCAAGAATAAATTTTTCTAATTCTATAAAATTGTATAAAATTCTAAAATATTGAAAAATGAAAAATGCATTAGAAATTGCCAATCGTTTTAGAGAAACTATTTTAAACGGAACCTGGATTGCCAATACCAATTACAAAGACCAACTCGAAAATCTAGATTGGAAAATTGCTGTTACTACTGTTCAGAATTTAAATACCATTGCGCTTCTGGCACAACATATTCATTATTATATTGAAGGAATAAACAATGTTTTTAAAGGCGGAACACTTGACATAAAAGACAAATTCAGTTTTAACTTTCCTCCTATCTCTTCACAAGAAAACTGGGAAATGTTTTTGATACGATTTTGGAATGCAACCGAAGAGTTTGCTTCTTTTGTTGAACAAATGTCTGACGAGAAACTAAATCAGTTTTTTGTGGACGAAAAGTATGGAAGCTACCAAAGAAATATCGACGCTATGATTGAGCACAGTTATTATCATTTAGGACAAATTGTTTTGATAAAAAAATTACTGACTAATCAATAACAGTTCTTCAAAACACAAACGAATTATTAATTTTTATAAGCCCTCCCAGTTAAAAAAATGAAGAACCTAATTTTACTTTTATCCTTATTACTAGTATTTATAAGCTGTAAGAAAGACAAACAATCTCAGAAAAAAGAAAATAATGCTGTTGAAGACACAACCAATATTGTAGATTCTAAAAATGACAGTATAGCTTTATTAGCATTAACTAAGAAACTTTACGAATGGGAAGAGAAAAAAAGTACCGGCAGTGATTTTAGCCCTGTTGAAGATAAAAATGTCGACAGCATTTACAGCGGAATTGATATGAAGCTTCATAAAGCCAGACTTAAAGAACTCGAAAACACTCATTTATTTTCAAAAGATTTTATTGATAACTATAATAAAATCGCATTAAAAATTGACAGTGAATTTAAAAGTGGCGCTTTAAAATGGAATGTTGGCGAGCTTCCTCCATTTGGTACAGGAGCGAGTCCGTGGTGTAATTGTCAAGATAAGCCCGATCGTTTTCTAGATAAAATCTGGATTATGCACCTTTCAATAGAAAACAACAAAGCATTCTACAATTGGAGCTGGGGCGATGGAACTGTATATAATGTTAAAGCTGTAAAAGAAAACAACGAATGGAAAATATCATATTTGGAAGGTTTTGATTATGATAGTTTTGTCGAAAGTTTTCAGAAAACAAATGATTTTACTGGGAGATGGAAAAATGATATGGTTGCGCTAAATATTGGAAACAAGTCATTGGCATTTGAATATCACGGACAGTGCGTTTACTTTTATCCGGTTCGTAAAATAAGCGATACCGAATTTGAAATGATCTGGGCCAAAGAAATGGATTGTAAATTTGATAATGGCACAGATGAAACTTTTGGGTTAAAAGAGATTCCACAACTTGGAAAGCCTTTTTCAAAACTTACACTTAAAAACAATGTTTTACATGTTCAGTACTATTATAAAAAATGGGTAGAAAAATACAGCGAACAAGTAAGCGGCGTCTTTACTTCTGAATATGAAAAAGAACGTGAGGAATATGAATTTTAAAAAACAAAGAGAAAATCTAATGAAACAATCAGCGTTATTACTATTAATTCTGTTTTTATTCTCCTGCAAAAAGAATGAAGAAAAAAATGGCCCAAAAATTACGAATCAAAAAGGGCAAGACACCTTAAAAGTACAAACAGAAAACGATGATATTGAAAAGCCTGATACTTTAAAAATAAATTATCTCGAGCATAAAAACCTCTTAAATATTCTTACTATTCTTCCAGACAGTTGTATGAGAAGCTGGGAATGGAAAAAAACAGATAGAATCGAATATGTCCAAAAAATAAAACAAAACAATTATACACTTCCGCCAAAAGATCATTTTTCCAGTATCGCACTTATAGCTCCTAATACACTTCACATTGGAGTTGTAGATGGAAGCTGGATTTTGTCTATCTACAAAATAAAGCCCAATAATTACATTGTCCTAACGGATGATAAAGTAGGTGATGGAAATGAGTTTATGGCTTTCGAGTATCTAAATGGAGAATTAATTTATATACCATTCAAAGATGTATTTGATCAGTTTTTTACAACATTACTTATTAATGAAAACGATGAAAAATGCCTTGAATACTTTAAAGACAATTACATCGGTTTTGAGTATGATTTTATTGGAACAAAAAAAATACATATCACTAATTCTTTATTAGAAGAAGCCAAAAGTTGTTTTAAAGGAAACACTTTAAATTATGAATTTAACCCAGAAATGAAAAGATTCGAATTAATAAATATAGAAAACACAAAATCATGACGAGATATCTCTTCACTTTATTGCTTTGTGTACAGTCTTTATTTTCACAGAATGGGGATCATCTAAACACAGTTCTGAAACAGCTAAAACTAAAAGAAAGCCAAATAAGAATTGAACTTTTTACTGAAAAAGTATTACCATACGATAAAGGTAAAAGCGTTTTAGTCATTCCAAAATATGCTTCTGCTATAGAAGAAGGTTCTTTCGTATTGGACGCTTATATATTGATAATCGATAATGAGACAGGAAAAATAATTTCCAAATTTATTGAACCCAATGCCTGGACATCTGATGCTCTAATTTTAACCGACATTACTATTGATACTGGTTTGTATCATCTAAACAAAACCACAAGAGCATTTGGAATCAGGGCAGATTATCGTACACAGAGCCAACCTAACCCCTACAGCGAAACCAACTTATCACTGTATATTGTCGAAAAAAACACTTTAAAACCTGTGCTTCATAATTATAGAATTTATAAATATGGCGGTGAGTGGGATATGAAGTGTGATGGCAAATTTGAAGACATTGATTCTACTATTGATATTGATACATTACAAAACAATAATTTTAATAATCTTATTATAAAAACAAAGATTACTAAAACAGAAAACACCTTTAAAGATGAGGATTGTGTGTCTAAAGAAACAATTAAAAAAGAAACTGTCAAATTGATTTTTAATGGAAAAGAATACAAATAAAGCAAAACAATTATCCTTTAAGCCTAACGAAATACCACTAAACACATGAAAACAAAAATTGTAATCTTAATAAGTCTATTTTGCCTAATAAGCTGCAAAGAATCGAATAAAATTGAAAGAGAAAACGAACCGCCAATTTATGGCGTAGAAAGTCAAGATGAAGAAATGAATGCTGCAATATTAAAAGCAAATGAAACTTTAGATAGTTTTAATTCTGGATTAACAAATCCTAAAGCTGAAAGTCAGGCTTTGAAAGTTCAGTTTTCAAATTCAAGCGGAATCGAACATATGTGGGTTGGAGATGTGATATTAAAAAATGGTAAATACTCCGGGATTTTAAACAATGATCCTGAATACGTTAAAGAGTATAGATCTGGTGATCAAATAGAAGTTGATCCATCAAAAATTAGTGATTGGATGTATATTGAAAATGGAAAATTATATGGCGGTTATACTATAAAAGTGCTTCGAAACAGAATGAGCGAAGAAGAACGAAAACAATTTGACGAAGAAAGCGGTATGCAGATTGATTAATTTATTGGCTTTTGAAAACTATTGCATGAAAAATATTCCATTTTTATTTCTATTTCTTCTTTTCTTTTCAAACTGTAAATCAGACAAAAAAGAAGAAAACACAGTTACCTTAAAAGAGGCGACAACAGAAGAAACTCCTTTTATTCTAAAGGTTGAAAAAATTGATTCTACACAATTTCCAGCTTCAATTAAGTACGAAGGTTTTATCAAAAATGCCGTTCGATGGAAAGACAAACTAGGCGATAATATTGTAATTACAACTGAAACAGGTTATCATATTAATCCCAAATTTGAGCACGACTCTGACGGTTCTGATGCCGAATTATTTGCATATCATTACATTGTTTCGGGAAATAAAGTCAAACAAACCTGGCGGGTTTACGATTATATCTCAGATTGTCCTGTAGATATTGTGGCTTCGTTTGTCAAAAACACTTTTCAGGTTACTGATTTGAACCATAACGGAATTGCCGAAACTTGGTTGATGTACAAAACGGTCTGCCACGGTGATGTAAGTCCGTCCAACATGAAAGTTATTATGTACGAAGGAAATCAGAAATATGCAATGCGAGGAACTAATAAAGTTATGGATGGTATTGAGGATAATGGAAAACAGCATTTTAGCGGAGGAGAATACAAGCTGGATGAAAATTTTAAAAAAGCACCAAATGTCTTTAAAGAATTTGCCCAAAAATTATGGAAGGATAATTTGATTGAAACTTGGGATAATTAAAAACATAAAATACAAATGAAAAATATAAAAATACTTTTTTTATTTCTGACGATATGTTTTGGAAGTAAATCGGTCTCACAGACCAAAACAAAATCGGCTGTACTTTCAAGAGAAACGGTGGAAGAATTTTATGATGCCATTTTTGCAAATGATACTCCAAAAGCCCTTAAAATGATTGGTACAAAATTTCCAGCCAATTATGAACCACAGAATAAAGTAACACCACTGCAAGCAGCAATCTGGCAAAACAATTTAGAGCTTGTAAAAGCATTAGTTGAAAAAGGAGCCAATATCAACAGTTCAAATTCTCAAGCTGTTGAAGTCGCAGCCGAAAAAGGAACTCTTGAAATTTTATCTTATCTAATTCAAAAAGGCGGTTCTATTTCTAACAAAGCTTTTAATACTGCCGGATTTAATCAGTTTTATGATGCTGCTAAATTATTATTATTGAAAGGTGCCAGTCAGGAAAAAGGAGACATTCGAGGAAAACTTTGGGTGTTTGAACAAGCGGTTCGAAAATCGGATTATGAGGTTTTGAATGCGTTGAAATTAGATAAAGAAGAAATCAACTCTCATAATTATGACGGGCAAACTGCTTTAATAATTGCTGTTAAAAACAAAAATACCGAAATGGTCAAATACCTTCTGAAAAAAGGAGCTGACAAAAATAAACCCGAAACTTTTGATGCTGGAGACGATATTTCGTATGGTAAAAAACCTATTCAGATTGCTACTAAAATGAAACTAACAGAGATTATCAAACTGCTTAAATAAAGAAAGATCTCAAATTAATTTTAAATATTCAGCCAGTATATTTATTATAAAAACTAAATGTTCTAATCTAGCCCCGATAGAGCCGATATCCTCGTAATGAAATGGAGAGATAAAGGCGAAAGCGGGACTGAAATTTCTTCTGAAAATGATAGTTTCTGCTCCTTAAAAAAAATTAAAAAAGGCATAGTTGTTGAAAGTTAAATGAAATATATTTACACCTTCAAAAGAAACACTATGCAAAAAACTACTTTACTCTTTTCTATATTCTTTTTGATTCTTTCTTCTTGTGGCGTAAAAACAACTCAAGCGCTTATAAGTGATGGAAACTATGATGGTGCAATTGATCGTGCTGTCGAAGCCTTAAGATCCAACAAAGATTCTAAGGGAAAGCAAGATTATGTTTATTTGCTGGAAGAAGCTTTTGCTAAAGCGAAAGAAAGAGATTTACGTGATTTGGAAATGCTTTCTAAAGATGCTAATCCAGCTAATGCTGAACGTATTTATAATACTTATTTACAACTGCATAATCGTCAGGAAAAAATCAGACCTATTTTACCTTTGAAGTTAATCAAGCAAGGCAAAAATGCCTATTTCCCTTTTGACAACTATTCAGACCAGATTGTAAACAGTAAAAATGTACTATCAAAATATTTGTATGAAAACGCTTCTGCTCTTTTGAAATCGAACAATAAAATGGATTTTAGAAAAGCTTATGATGATTTTGCTTATTTGGAAAGCATCAATCCTGGCTATAAAAACACCAAGAAATTAATGGATGATGCTCTTTTTAAAGGGACAGATTTTGTAGATGTTTATGCGAAAAACGAAACCAATATGGTGATTCCGAAAATACTTCAGGAGGGTTTATTGGATTTTAAAACCTATGGTTTAAATGATAAATGGACAGTTTATCATAGCACAAGACAAAAAAATACAACTTACGATTATAGTCTGATTATTAATTTTAGAGATATTTTGATTTCGCCAGAACAGATTAAAGAGAAAGAATTCATTAAAGAAAGACAGGTAAAAGATGGCGTAAAAACACTTTTGGACAGTCGTAGAAGACCTGTGAAAGATAGTCTAGGTAAGGAAATTAAAGTTGATAATATTAAAACTCTTCGTGCTACGGTTTATGAATTCAGACAATTTAAATCTTGTCAGGTAACAGCAAAAATTGATTATGTAGATTTGAAAACGAATCAGCTGGTTCAGACTTTTCCAATTAGCAGCGAATTTGTTTTCGAGAATATTTATTCTAATTACAAAGGAGACCGTAATGCCTGCGAAGATAATTATCAAAACTATTTTTCTAAACGTGCTGTTCCGTTTCCGAACAATGAACAAATGGTTTTTGATACAGGTGAAGATTTGAAAGCTAAGCTTAAAGATATTATTGTCAAGAATAAATTTAGACGATAATTATGTAACATATAATTCTAGAAAAAGGCGCAATTTTGATGCGCCTTTTTTTGTTTAAGTTCTTTTCTTAAAAAAAACTCTTTTTTTTGATTACGCAACCAAAAAGTTGCATATATTTACAACTGATTAGTTGCGTAATAAATTTACAACAATGAAACGAGATGTTTTTCAGGCAATTGCCGATCCAACGCGAAGAGCGATTTTAGTTTTGATTTCTTCGACTGCATTGACACCTAATGCGATTGCAGAACAATTTCAAACCACAAGACAAGCTGTTTCTAAACACATTAAAATATTAAATGAATGTGATTTATTGGAAGAAAAAAAATTGGGCAGAGAAATTTATTATCAGCTCAAAATTGATAAAATGAAAGAAATAGATCATTGGCTGGAACAATTCAAGAAAATCTGGGAACAGCGTTTTGATCAGCTGGATCAAGTATTACTTAATTTAAAATCTAAAGAAAATGAAATCTAATCTTTTAATGCATTTTTCTGTAGACAAGGAAAATAAAAGGGTGAACATCAAACGCGAATTTAACGCATCATTGCCAAACGTTTGGTCTGCTTGGACAGAAGCTTCAATCCTGGATAAATGGTGGGCGCCTGCTCCATTTGAATCCAAAACAAAATTTATGGATTTTAGAGAAGGAGGCAAAAGATTGTATGCCATGGTAAGTCCGGAAGGAGAAGAACGCTGGGCTGTTTTTGAATATACTTCGATTTCTCCGAAAACCAATTTCAAACATTCCTCTACTTTTTGTGATGCTGAAGGAAATCCGAATTCTGAGATTGGAAGTTCATATTGGGATTTAACGTTTTCTGAAAATGGCGATTTAACGACTGTTGACATTTCCATAAAACGAGACAGTTTAGCCGAATTGGAAAAAGTAATCGAGATGGGATTCAAAGAAGGCTTTACCATGACGTTGCAAACTCTCGACAAAATTCTCGAAGCAAAATAAAATGATTCAATAAGCTAATTTTTTAATGAATTTAAAATCTAAAGAAAAATGAAATCAAATCTTTTAATGAATTTTACAGTAGATAAAGAAAATAATACTGTAAATGTAAAACGAGAATTCAGTGCATCCTTGCCAAATGTTTGGTCTGCGTGGACAGAAGCTGCAATTCTAGATCAGTGGTGGGCACCTGCTCCATGGAAATCCAGAACAAAAAGTATGGAATTTAAAGAAGGCGGAAGAAGATTATATGCGATGGTTGGCCCTGAAGGTGAAGAACATTGGGCTCTTGCCGATTATACTTCTATCCATCCGAAAACAAATGTAAAATGGCTGGATGCTTTTTGTGACAGCGAAGGAAATTTGAATGAAGAGTTTCCGCGTTCTGACTGGGATGTGACATTTTCTGAAGAAGGAAATTCGACTTTTGTTGACATTGCAATCAAACACGAAAAACTTTCTGATCTGGAAATGATTATTCAAATGGGCTTTAAAGAAGGTTTTACGATTGCTATGGAAGGTCTGGATGTTATTTTTGCTGAAAAAGCCTAAAATTAATAATCAATACAACTTGTTAAATCCTGCAGAAATGCAGGATTTTTTTGTATTTTCGATTTGTAAATTGTTTTTATAATTTAAAAAAAAACTGAAACCTATGATTAAACTCATAACTTTCTTGTTTTTATTGATTTCAATTACAGTTTTTTCTCAAAATAGATATGAGCTTGCAGATAAAGGCAAAGACAGAGTCTTTCTTTCGGATTCTATTTCAAAACTTGCCAAGGCAGGGAAAATTACAAATCATCCAATAGTGGTTGTTGACGGTATTCCGCATCGTTATGAGGATTTAGAAAAAGAAAAACTTGCACTTTCAAAAATTGAAATCAAAAAAATTATTGCTCTTGAAAAACAAGCTGGCATTAGTATCTATGGAAATTATGCTGAAGCTGGAGTTTTAATTGTAACTACAAATAGAAACAGCTACCATAAAGCAGAACAAGAAGTACGACCAGAATCAATACCACAAAATTTTAAAAATTAATGAACAAACTTATTATCCTCTCCTTTTTACTCTTTACCTCTAGTTTAGCATTCAGCCAAAAAAATAAAAATAAATCCACAGAAACTTCTAAACCTTTTGTTTTAGGTGTTATTGATGAAATTCAATCCAAAGAATTAAATGAAAAAAGAATTTTAAACATTTATCTTCCTGAAGGTTACAATCCAGCAGAATCTACAAAATATCCCGTAATCTATTTATTGGATGGTTCTGCAAATGAAGATTTTATTCATATTTCCGGTCTAGTTCAGTTTAATAGTTTTGAATGGATCAATCAGGTTCCAAAATCTATTGTAGTGGGAATTGCAACTGTGGACAGAAGAAGGGATTTTACATTTCCGACAAGCATTGAAAATGATAAAACCCGTTTTCCAACTACTGGTCATTCTGATCAGTTCATTGCATTTATCGAAAAAGAGTTACAGCCTTTTATTGATAAAAAATACAAGACTAATGAATCAAAAACCATAATAGGACAATCTTTAGGCGGATTATTAGAAACCGAAATTTTACTTAAAAAACCATTTCTTTTTAATAAATATGTTATTGTAAGCCCAAGTATTTGGTGGAATAATGGTTCTTTATTAGATTTAGATTCTGAAATCCTGAAGGAAAATTTCAATCAGCAAACTGACATTTATATCGCCGTTGGAAAGGAAGGATTAACACCAACAACCATTCCGCGAGTTATGGAAGTTGATGCTAATGTTTTGGCAGAAAAAATTAAAGCTTCTAAGAGTAAAAACATTAAAGTCTATTTCGACTATTTCCCTGAAGAAAACCATGGAACTATTCTGCATCCAGCAGTAGCCAATTCTTTTAAATTCTTTTATCCTCAAAATAACAAATAGTCCTTATATATTAAAAATCTGAGATGCGAAATGAAGATATTGGCATCTCAGATTTTTCATCTCAAAAGTAAAAATTTTACCCCAACCATCCTTCTCTATCTAAACTTCTATATTGAATTGCTTCTGAAATATGATGCGAAACAATACTTTCTGAATTGTCCAAATCAGCAATTGTTCTGGAAACTTTTAAAATTCTATCATACGCTCGGGCAGAAAGATTTAATCTTTCCATAGCCGTTTTGAGTAGTTCTTTTGAAGCTTCATCTAAAACACAATATTCTCTGATTAGTTTACTGCTCATTTGAGCATTGTAATGCACATTTTCTACAACCTCAAATCGTTTGGTTTGTATTTCTCTTGCTGCGGTTACACGTTTGCGGATCTCGACGCTGCTTTCTGCTTTTCTGTCATCGGCTAATTTTTCAAAAGGAACTGGTGTCACTTCTATA
Organism: Flavobacterium panacagri; assembly: GCF_030378165.1. Lineage (NCBI taxonomy): Bacteria > Pseudomonadati > Bacteroidota > Flavobacteriia > Flavobacteriales > Flavobacteriaceae > Flavobacterium > Flavobacterium panacagri. The sequence goes on along the minus strand of NZ_CP119766.1, from coordinate 2,627,539 downwards.
TGAATATCAATTCGATCTAATAAAGGCCCCGAAATTTTACTCATATAGCGCTGCATATCATGTGGAGAAGTCGTATTGGGCGAACTCGGATCATTAAAAAAACCACTTGGACTTGGATTCATACTTGCCACAAGCATAAATGAAGATGGATAAGTAATGGTAAATTTAGCACGCGAAATAGTCACTTCGCGATCTTCTAATGGCTGACGCATCACTTCTAAGACATCTCGTTTAAATTCTGGAAGTTCATCTAAAAACAAAACACCGTTATGTGCCATCGAAATTTCTCCCGGCTGCGGATAACTTCCTCCGCCAACCAGCGCTACATTAGAAATCGTATGATGCGGACTTCTAAATGGGCGTTGATTCATCAAACCAACTTCTTTTAGTTTTCCTGCTACACTATGAATTTTGGTCGTTTCTAACGCTTCACGCAAAGTCATTGGAGGCAGGATACTTGGAACTCGCTTGGCAAGCATTGTTTTTCCTGCTCCCGGCGGACCAATTAAAATAATATTATGACCTCCAGCAGCCGCTATCTCCATGCAACGCTTGATACTTTCCTGTCCGCGGACATCCGAAAAATCATGCTCTGGAAAATCTAAACTTTTGTAGAATTCTGCTTTTGTATCGATAACAGTTGGCTCGAGAATTCCTTTTCCAGAAAAAAAATCGATTATCTCTTTAAGATTGGTAACACCATACACCTCAAGTCCCGTAACAATTGCTGCTTCTTTTACATTTTGAATGGGAAGAAAGAAGCCTTTATACCCTTCTTCTTTTGCTTTAATTGCAATTGGAAGTGCTCCACGAATAGGCTGTAAACTTCCATCTAGAGAAAGTTCTCCCATTATAATATAACGTTCAATTTCTGGAGCTTTTATTTGATCTGAACCAACCAGAATTCCCATTGCCAAAGTCAAATCATACGAAGAACCTTCTTTTCTTAGATCTGCCGGTGCCATATTGATTGTGATTCTTTTTCCAGGCAGACTATAACCGTTATTTTTAAGAGCCGCTGCGATTCGAAAACTGCTTTCTTTTATAGCATTATCCGGCAATCCTACTAAATGATAACCAATCCCTTTATCCATATGAACCTCAATGGTAATGGTAGTAGCTTCTACTCCAAAAACGGCACTTCCGTAAACTTTTACTAACATAAATAAATTCTTATAAAAAATGTAAAAGTATTCAAAAGACAATACAAAATCATTATTATTTGTAAATATTTTATTACTTTTAAGAACTTGTCAATATTATTATTTTAACTAATTCTCTGATGGCTCATTATAATTTTTAATTACTATATTAGTTTTTTTAACCCAACTCTTTTATAAACTAAAACTTAAAAAATGTCACTTTCACAAGAAGAATCAAACGAAACAAAATTAGCATGGATCAAGGCAGAAGAAAATCCTTGGGGTTGTGAACTTTTAGATTTACGGCCATTTACACAAACTATGATTTCGACTTCAGAGAATCCAATAATGGCTCAGAATGCTGTTTCCTATAATGGCGAAAGCGGTACTTCTTTTTTTGGCAAACGTCCTCAGAATGAAAAGACGATAGTCACAAATCTCTCTTATAAAATTGATCAAACACTTTATCCTGGAGTTTTGTTTACGCCCTATACAATGGAAAACAAATGGGCAATTTACTTTGATGGTGAATATTTGATTTTTATTCGAAGCTGGCTCAGAGAAGTTTTTGTTGTTGCTAAAACCACTCAAAAAAATAATGAACTTATAATAGAATCCATTACTGGAGAATTTACTGAAAACGAAAGTCCAGTATTTACACAAGCCGTTCTGAATTTTCTTTTGATCAGCCATGCGATTGGCGAAGTAATTCCTGCTCCCATACCAAAATCCTTTAAAAGTGATCTTGACTATACTGCTAAATGGGCATTCTCAACTTATGGGAATATGGCTCAAGTAGGGATATTTGATCGTGATAAAAGTTTTCCATCAGATTCTCCTTTACGCAGTCATTCCTTACTTCATATAGCTGTTGCACGTGGAGAAATAAATGAGATCGAAAACCAATTTAATAATGGAACTTCATTAGAAACTTTGGCAGGAGATGGATTAGCACCTTTGCATTGGTCAATTGCTCCTGAAACTAATGACTCTTTGATTAAATTACTTGAATTAGGAGCCAATCCAAATTCATTGACTAGCGAAGGTGCAACTCCGATAATGAATGCCGTTCAATCTAATAAAATGGATAAACTAAAATTACTTCTGAAATCGGGTGCATTAGTTAACATACAAGATTACAGAGGCTTTACGGCTTTACACCGAGCTGCCGAAAGAGGATACATTGATATGGTAAAATTTTTACTAGAAAACGGCGCCGATAAATCAATTTCTACCCAAGGTCATACCGCACTTTCACTTGCCGTTATGATGAACCAGCATGAAATAGCAGCACTATTAAAGTAAAAGAATATTCTAAATCGGATTAGGCAAAACTTAATCCGATTTGTGTTTTAATTTCTTCAACTATCTTACTCAAATCCAAACTGTTTTGATGTGACCAAAGTTCACTTTCAATTTTATTATTTCTAATACAATTATGGCATTCTATCGCTTCATGTGTATATCCTTTTCCTAAAGCCGGCAGACTAAAAACTGCTTCTTCTACTCCATTTTCAAACAAAGAATATCCATCTGCTATGTACCAAGGAGAATTTAAATGAAATTTTCCCTTTGTTCCGCTGATAGAAGCTTTCATTTCAGAATCTGAAACAATAGAAGCATGCAGAATTGATTGGGCATTTTCATATTGCAAGATTATAGAAGTCTGTAAATCAACTTTGTTTTGATGCATGATTGCTTTTGCTATAATCTCCTTTGGATTTCCTAATAATATATAAGAGAGAAATAAAGGATAAACTCCAATATCAAACAAAGCACCGCCACCAAGTTCTTTATCAAAAAGCCTTTTGTTTTCGGTTTCACTTCCGTAAAAAGCAAAATCGGCGTTTATATAATTTATGTTTCCAATTGCTCCGCTTTTTACCTTTTCTAAAACATCTTGAATAGATGGAATAAAACGTGTCCAAAATGCTTCCATAAAAAACTTATTGTGTTTTTTAGACGCCGTGATCATTCTCTCAGCATCTTCATACGATAAAGCCATAGGTTTTTCGCATAAAACATGTTTCCCTTTTTCCAGAGCTTTTATTGCTAATTCGGCATGTGAGTTATGAGGTGTTGCGATATATATAATTTCAACTTCTTTATCTTCTAAAATCAAATCGTATGAATTATAAATTCTTGAGGCATTAAATTTTTCTCCAAACTGTTCCGCTTTGGTAAAATTTCTGGAAGCAACTGCTGTAAGTTCCGCGTCTTCCAACAGCAATAAATCAGCTGCGAACTGGCTTGCGATATTTCCTAAACCTATAATTCCCCACTTTATCTTATTTACTTTTTTCATTTAATCAGATTCGGATTTACTAATAAACATGCTTTTAAATCAATTCTCTAAAAATAATCGAAAAACCATTTACAAAAAAATAAAACTGGTATAACATATATTTCATATTTTTAGCAGCAAAATTGTAAATACTATATGAAAAAAGCCCTACTACTATTCTTTTTGAGCGTTTTTTTAACAAAAACGTATGCTCAAGACTACTTTCCGGTTAATGAAAGTGTGCATAACAAAAATAAAAACTACACCGTTTTTACCAATGCCACAATTTATGTCACTCCAAGTCAAAAAATTGAAAAAGGAACTTTACTTATTCAAGACGGAAAAGTAATTGCTGCTGGAACCAACATCACCATTCCTAAAAACAGTATCACTATTGATCTTACAGGAAAAACAATTTATCCGTCTTTTATTGATATTTATACTTCTTTTGGAATTGAAAACCCCAAAAACAACATGTCGCCAGGACGAAGCCGAAATCAAACTTATGATACTAAAAAATCTGGTTATTATTGGAATGAAAGCATCAGACCTGAAGTAAATGGGTATGAATCTTTTAAATACGATCAGCCCAAAGCAGATGAATTGCTAAAAGCTGGCTTTGGAGTTGTTGGGACACATATTCCTGATGGAGTTGCTCAAGGAACTGGTGTTTTGGTTGCCTTAAACAATCAAGACAACAGCAAACAAATCATTGCTAATAAACTTACCAATCATTTTGCCTTTACAAAAAGCGCTTTGACCAATCAAGCCTATCCAAGTTCTTTAATGGGAATGATGGCTTTACTGCGTCAAATGTATCTGGATTTAGATTGGTATAAAAAAGGAAACTCTGAAACTAAAGATTTATCATTGGAAGCATTGGCAGCTAATGAAAAACTAGTACAAATATTCGCTACAGAAGACAAATTAAACAGCTTAAGAGCTAATAAAATTGCCAAAGAATTTGGCTTAAATTATATCTTAAAAGGAAGCGGAAACGAATTTGAAAGAATAGAAGAAATCAAAAACACGAATGCTAAATTTATTATTCCAGTAAATTTCCCTGATGCTTATGATGTTTCAAATCCGTATCTATCCAATCAAATTGAATTGGCGGATATGCGTTTCTGGAACCAAGCACCAACTAATTTAAAAGTCCTGTCTGATAACGGAGTTATCTTTGCATTAACTACAGATAAACTGAAAAAAATAGAAGACTTTAAGCCTAACTTGTTAAAAGCTATTAAATATGGTTTTGACAAAACAAAGGCTTTAGAATCCTTAACAACAATTCCTGCTGCTCTTTTAGGAAAAAGCAATGAAATAGGAAGTTTAAAAACGGGAAGTTATGCCAACTTTATTATTACTTCTGGAGAAATTTTTGACGAAAAAACGGTTTTATACGAAAACTGGGTTCAAGGATCTAAATTTATAGTAAATGATCTTAATGCCAAAGATATTCGCGGTAATTATGATTTAACAGTTGGCAAGGATACTTATAAATGGAAAATCGATGGAACTGCTGAAGCTCAGAAATCTGAAATTACAACAGCCGATTCAAAAAAGATTAAAAGTACTTTCTCAATCGCTAAAAACTGGATTACACTAGTAATTAAACCTGCCGACACCATCAATTCAAGCTTTACACGTTTGACTGGATTTATTGAAAATCAGCAGAATTTATCTGGTAAGGCGACTTTGTCTAACGGAGAAGAATTGGTTTGGAATGCTGTAAAAACAAGTCCTTTTACAGTTGTCAAAGATTCGACAAAAGCAGAGAAACCAAATCCTATAATGCCAGTAACCTATCCAAACGTGGCTTTTGGAGACACAAAAAAACAAACTGCCCAGACTTTATTATTTAAAAATGCTACCGTTTGGACAAATGAAAAAGAAGGTATTCTAACAGAAAGCGATGTTTTAATCAAAAATGGAAAAATTGCTGCTGTCGGCAAAAATCTTTCTGATGCATCTGCCACTGTAATAGATGCTAAAGGAAAACATATTACAAGCGGTATTATTGATGAGCATTCGCATATTGCCATTTCAAAAGGTGTAAATGAAAGCGGCCATAATTCTACTGCCGAAGTAACGATTCAAGATGTTGTAAATTCTGAAGACATTAATATTTACAGAGATTTAGCTGGAGGCGTTACTATTTCGCAGTTATTACACGGATCAGCAAATCCTATTGGAGGCCGTTCTGCAATTGTAAAATGGAAATGGGGTTCAGCTCCAGAAGATATGTTATATAAAAACCAGCCTAAATTTATCAAGTTTGCTTTGGGTGAAAACGTAAAACAAGCCAACTGGGGAATCGACAATCCTACTCGTTTTCCGCAGACTAGAATGGGTGTCGAACAGGTTTTTACAGATTATTTCCAATTAGCAAAAGAATATGATGAAAATTGGAAAAAATTCAATTCGGGAAATAAAAAAGGAAAAGCGCCAAGAGTTGACTTAGAATTACAAACTTTGGCTGAAATCATCAACAAGGAACGTTTTATTACTTGTCACTCTTATATTGAATCTGAAATTTTAATGCTGATGAATGTTGCTGAAAAATTCAATTTCAGAGTCAATACTTTTACTCATATTTTGGAAGGATATAAAGTGGCAGATAAAATGAAAGAACATGGTGTTGGGGCTTCCACATTCTCAGATTGGTGGGCTTATAAATTTGAAGTAAATGACGCCATTCCGTTCAATGGACCAATTATGCATAATGAAGGATTAGTTGTAGCCTACAACTCCGATGATGCAGAAATGTCTAGACGTTTGAATCAAGAAGCTGCAAAAGCAGTAAAATATGGAAATATTTCTGAAGAAGATGCTTGGAAATTTGTTACACTTAACCCTGCAAAATTATTACATATCGATGATAAAGTAGGAAGTTTAAAAGTAGGCAAAGACGCTGATGTTGTTTTATGGAGCGAAAACCCGTTATCTATTTATGCTAAGGCTGAAAAAACAATTATTGAGGGCGTAGTATATTTTGACCTTGAAAAAGATGCAGAAAAACAAACAGCTATCAGCAAAGAAAGAAATGAATTAATTGGGCAAATGCTGCAAGAAAAGAATAAAGGAAACAACACACAGCAACCAACCAAAAAAGAGAAAAAGGAATACCACTGTGATACTTTAGAACAATGGTAGAAACTTTAGAAAATTCATAATGATTAATAAAGAAAAGATGACACATAAAAATATATTTAAGCTGTTTTTACTATTTTTTGCTTCAGTTCAGCTGAATGCACAGCAGATACCTGCTCCAAAACAATCTAAATCGGTTTTAATTTTAAATGCTACCGCACACTTAGGAAACGGAAATATTATTGAAAACAGCGCTATTGGATTTAAAGATGGAAAACTCACATTAGTGGCCGATGCGTCAACAATAAGATTAGCCGATAATGCTTATGATACTACAATTAATGCAGCAGGAAAACATGTATATCCTGGTTTTATTTCGCCTAATTCGACTCTTGGTTTAGTAGAAATTGATGCAGTAAAAGCTTCTAGTGATGAAGAAGAAATTGGAAGTTTTAATCCGAATGTTAGAAGTATTATTGCTTATAATTCTGAATCTAAAGTTGTAGAAACCGCTCGTCCTAATGGAATTTTAATTGCACAAGTTACTCCAAGAGGCGGAAGAATCTCTGGAACATCTTCAATTGTACAATTAGATGCATGGAGCTGGAAAGACGCTATCTTGAAAGAAAATGACGGAATTCATCTTAATTTTCCCTCTAGTTTTAAAAGATCTGGCAACTGGTTTGAACCTGGAATTATTGAGGCCAATAAAGATTATCCGAAACAATCTGAAGAAATCAATGCTTTTTTTGTAAATGCTAAAGCGTATAATCAAACCGCTCCTAAAGAAAGAAACATTGTACTTGAAGCTACAAAAGGATTGTTTGATGGAACACAGATATTGTACATTCACGCAGACGAAGAAAAACAGATCGTAGATGCTATTCAGTTAGCTGTTGATAATGGTATAAAAAAGATTGTGATCATAGGCGGTTTTGAAGCTTACAAAGCGGCTTCGACACTGCAAAAACATAATGTTGGCGTATTACTAAGACGTGTTCACGACATGCCTACAAGTGCAGATCAAGATGTTAATTTACCTTATAAAATGGCCAAAATACTAACAGACAAAGGCATTTTAGTTGGGTTAGAAAACAGCGGTGATATGGAACGTATGAGTGCAAGAAACCTGCCTTTTCTTGCTGGAACTTGTGCAGCCTTTGGTTTAGACAAAGAAAAAGCAGTACAATTAATAACATCAAATACCGCAAAACTTTTAGGGATTGATACTTTATGCGGTACTTTGGAAACAGGCAAAGATGCTACTTTATTTATTTCTGAAGGCGATGCTCTGGACATGAGAACAAACAAACTCTCTACAGCTTTTATTCAAGGAAGAAACATCAATTTAGAAACTTTTCAGGTTAAACTTAGCGATAAGTTCAAGGCAAAATACAATCAGAAATAGTTATAAATTTCAATTTAAGAAATGGCATCAGGCGAATTATTCGTTTGATGCCATTTTCTTTTATAAAAATAATCATTTTTAGAAAATCACAAAGAATACTTCAACAATTAACCAAAAACTCTTCATTATTACCTTCATTTAATCTCTAAAAACATCAAAAAACACAAACTAGCTCTATTTTCGATTAAGAAATTGTAAAATTTAAGTCATTTTTAACAGATACACTCAAAACAGAGGGGGTTAAAATGAAAAATTAACAAAAATTAAACACTAAACCATATTTTTTAAGGGGGTATTAAATCATTTTATACTTTTATCAAAAATTTTAAAACTAAATAACTATGCGAAAAATTATTTTAAGTGTGATTCTTATCACTATTTTGGTACTAACCTTTATTTCAAATTTTATCATTGCTGATAACCCAATTCCAGCTGAAGCTGTAAAATTTGATACAGGAGATACGGCTTGGATGATCGTTGCAACTGCTTTTGTATTGTTAATGACTCCCGGTTTAGGATTTTTCTACGGAGGAATGGTAGGTAAGAAAAACGTAATTAGTACTATGCTTCAAAGTTTTATGGCAATGGTAATTGTTACTATTTTATGGACTGTTGTTGCTTTTGGATTAGCTTTTGGACCAACCATTGGAGGAATTATCGGAAATCCATCTTATAATTTATTCTTTCAGGGAGTTGGAACTAATACAGCTTGGAGCTTAGCACCAACTATTCCTTTTATATTATTCGCATTATTTCAGGCTAAATTCGCTATCATTACTCCTGCATTAATTACAGGTGCTTTTGCAGAACGTGTACGTTTCTGGGCTTATTTATTATTCATGGTTTTATTTATCTTATTCATATACACTCCACTTGCTCACATGACATGGCATCCTGATGGAATTTTCTTCAAAATGGGAGTTCTTGACTTCGCTGGTGGAACTGTAGTACATATGAGTGCCGGATGGGCTGCGTTGGCTGGAGCAATCTTCTTAGGAAAAAGAAAAGTTCAAAAAGTTAACCCTGCGAGAATTACTTATGTATTATTAGGCACTGGTTTACTTTGGTTCGGATGGTTTGGTTTTAATGCTGGATCTGCATTAGGAGCTAACGGTCTTGCGGCACAAGCATTAGGTACAACTACTGTTGCTGCTGCTGCTGCTGCGATGGCTTGGGTATTCCTTGATAAAATTTTAGGACACAAATTATCTGCTCTTGGAGCTTGTATCGGAGCTGTTGTAGGTCTTGTTGCTATTACACCTGCAGCTGGTTTCGTAAGTATCTCTCACGCTATCTTCATCGGTTTATTCTCTGCAATTGTGAGTAACCTTGTAGTAAGCAAATTCCCTAAAGGAAAAATTGATGATGCACTAGATGTATTCGCTTGTCACGGTGTTGGCGGTATGGTTGGTATGCTTTTAACTGGAGTTTTTGCATCAAAAGCGATCAACCCAGCTGTTGGAGATAACCAAGGTTTAATCTTCGGAACACCAACTTTATTCCTAAACCAATTAACTGCTCTAGTTGTGGTATCGATCTTTGCTTTTGTTGCTTCTTATGTTTTATTCTTTATCGTAAACAAAATTACTCCTTTAAGAGTTACTGAAGAAAAAGAAGACTTAGGATTAGATATCTCTCAACACGGAGAATTCTTATAAGATATTAATTTTCATATTCATATTTAAAAAAGCGCTCTAATTACTTAGAGCGCTTTTTAGTTACCGATGAAATATTCCTATGAAATGACAATCGATTTAAATGGTTTTCATTAAAATATAGCCAAAAGGATATTCTAAAAATCAAGAACTACTCTTTTTGTTTTACTTTTTTCATCAATGAAACAGTCCTACCGAATAACAAATCGAAGTAAATAGTTTTCTTTAAATGCGAACAAAATAATTATGCAAAAAAGGCTGTCTCAAAAATCGAGACAGCCTTTTTATTTGAATTAATTTTAACCCCCAAAGAAAAATTAATTTGCTAGAATAAAGCTCTAATTCTATATTCTATATTCTATATTCTATATTCTATATTCTATATTCTAAAAACATTATTTAAAATTAGAAATCCCTTCTTTCAGCCATTGCAGATATTCTTCTGTACTAACGTAACTGATTGTTGGTTTAGTATTATTTAAATTATTTCCTTCTAAATCTGTAATCACATACAAAGGCTGTGTGTTCGTTTTATATTTAGAAATCATAAAATCTGTCCATTTATCTCCTGCTGTAATAATTTTATCTCCTGCAGCTGTAGTGAATTGTTCTTCTTTTGGAAGCTCACGTTTATCGTCAACATAAAGCGAAATTAACACAACATCATTTTTAAGAATTGGCAAAACCTCTGGTTCTGACCAAACATTATTTTCCATCTTTCTGCAATTTACACAAGCATAACCTGTAAAATCGAGCATGATTGGCTTATTGATTTCTTTTGCATAAGCTAAACCATCTTCATAATCATGGAAAACCATAATTCCATGTGGGCCTAATTCTGCTCCTGCAGGTAAACCTTTGGGATCAGTATTTACAGCTGCATGACCTGATCCTCCAACTCCAAACGGACTTTCGCTATATTGCGGTGGCGGTGGGAAAGCACTAATTAATTTTAATGGCGCTCCCCAAAGTCCTGGAATCAAATACATTGTAAACACTAAAGTTAACAATCCTAAATACAATCTTCCAACAGAAATATGCTGTATCGGGCTATCGTGAGGTAATGTAATTTTCCCGAATAAATATAATGTAAGTGCTCCAAAAATAGCAATCCAAATTGCAATGAAAACTTCTCTTTCTAAGAAATGTAACTGTAAAACCAAATCGGCATTTGATAAGAATTTGAATGCTAAAGCTAATTCTAAAAATCCTAGAACTACTTTTACAGTATTTAACCAGCCACCTGATTTTGGTAATGAATTCAACCAACCTGGGAACATTGCAAATAACATAAATGGAAGTGCTAATGCAGATGAAAATCCTAACATTCCAACAACTGGTGCAATTCCTCCGTTTGAAGCAGCTTCAACCAATAGAGTCCCAACAATTGGTCCTGTACAAGAAAAAGATACAATTGCTAAAGCCAAAGCCATAAATAATATTCCAATTATTCCGCCTCTATCCGCTTGCTGATCTGCTTTATTAGCCCATGAATTTGGAAGCATAATTTCGAAAGCTCCTAAGAATGAAGTCGCGAAAATGATTAGAATTACAAAGAAAATCAAGTTAAACCAAACATCTGTCGATAAAGCATTTAAAGCATCGGCTCCGAATATTTTGGTTACAATCAAACCTAAAATTACATAGATAGCAATAATTGAAAGTCCATAAAAAATAGCATTTCTAATTCCTTTTGCTCTGCTTTTACTTTGTTTAGTAAAGAAACTTACCGTCATAGGAATCATTGGGAAAACACATGGTGTTAACAATGCTGCGAATCCTGATAAAAATGCGATAAAAAATATAGACCATAAACTTCTTGCAGGTGCCTGAGCAGGAACTTCTTCTTTGGAAGTCACTTCGCTATCTGCTTTTTTAACATCAGATTTTGCTGTTTCTGCGACAACTGGTTTTACAGTATCTACTGCAATTCCAACCGTTTTAGTTTCGTCTAATTTATCTTCTTTTACAACTGGAACATCCTCTACTTTAAAGGTGGGCGGAATTGCAATCGAGAATTTTTTGCTCGAATTGATGCAGACTTCTTTACAAACCTGAAAATCAAAATCTACATCAACCGTTTTTAAGTTTGGATTAATGATTTTTATTTCCTGCTCTACATGAGCTTTTCCTTCAAAATAAGTTTCATCTACACCAAACACATCGTTGAAAGAAGTTTTCGTTTTTCCTTCTTTTGCTTTTCCAACTAATTCGTAATTTCCTTTTTGATTTTTAAAAGTAATTTCCAAAGCAAGAGGCCCGCCTTCTGGAGTAAATTGTGAATACATATGCCAGTCTTTTTCGATAACTGCGTCGAAAATTAATACAGCATTATTCCCTTTCTTTTCAATTTTAGATGTCCATTTTACTGGTTCTAATATTTGAGCGTTGCTATTTGCAAAAGCAAAGAAAAACAAGAAAAGTAAAATAGTTTTAGTCCAAACGTTTTTAAACTGATTGTCCTTTAGAGTTTGAGTAAAGTTCATTATTGCAATTCTATTTTTAGTATATTATTTGTGGTTTTCTTTATTTTAAAACGTTCGTCCTGTCTCATTCCAACAACCCAAATTATTTGATCATCAGAACATAAAAGCCAGATTTTCTCTTTTTCAATCAATGATAATTTTTCGTCTTTAAAAAGCTTGCTAACTTTTTTTGATTTCCCATTCATTCCGAAAGGCTGAAAAACATCGCCATCTTTCCATTTACGTAATATTAAAGGATACTGGATTTTATCGGCATCGACAAATATAACCTTATTTGAATCTAATGTTATGTGACTAACGTTACAAAGAGACATTTTTAAGGGAAAATTAACTTCTGTATCGTTTTCATTAATTTGATATTCATCTTTTTCTGATGTTTCAGAAAATGGACTTAAAATCAATGTTTCTCTATTTTTCAACAACCTGAATTCTCCCGAAAAGATTTGTTTTCCCGACTGTCCTTCGACTAAATCATAAATGTCTTTCCAAGCAGAAAAACCAAATTCATTTAACCATTGATACAGATACGATTTATAATTAGGTAGTTTTTTCAATTGATTTAAATCGAAATGAATATCTTCTTCTGCTTCTTTTGCCACCTGCTGATAAATCATAATTGAAGCATCTTCCACCATTTCTTTTGACTCTTGAAGAAACGATTGTGTTTTTTGAAAAGCATCTAAAAAGTTAGGATTGATTTCTTTTAAAACGGGAATCAAATTATGACGAATCTTATTTCTTAAATATTTTGTTGAAGCATTACTGCTATCTTCACGCCATTCGATTTCATTTTCTTCTGCATATTTCAAGATTTCATCTCTAGAAAACGGCAGAAGCGGACGAATGATTTTATCATTTTGTTCTGGAATTCCAGTTAAACCTTCCAAACCAGTTCCGCGGGTTAGATTGATTATAAAAGTTTCCAAATTATCATCGGCATGATGCGCGGTTAAAATATAATCGAAGTTTTTTTCTTCTAACATTTCATAAAACCAGCTGTAACGAAGTTCTCTTGCCGCAACTTGAGTAGACAATTTATAATCTTTAGCAAAAGCCTCTGTATCGAAATGTGTGGTAAAAATTGGAATATTATTTTGTTTGCAATAGTTTTGAATAAATTCCTGATCTCCAAAACTTTCTAATCCGCGAAGCTGAAAATTACAATGCAAAACCGCAATTTCATACGGCAGTTTATGCAATAAATGCAGTAAAACCATACTATCTAATCCACCGCTTACAGCCAGAAAAAGCTTTTTTTCGGCTAAGAATGGAAACCTAGAAATGATATGGCTTTGAAATTTTGAAAACATCCGATAAAAGTAAAAAATTAAATTCGATCTATTTTTAAATGAAATGTTAAGCGAGTTTTTTTGCCACGAATTCACGAATTATTTTGATAATCTTTGAGAATAATTCGTGGCGCAAAAAAATTACTGTAAAACCTCGTGCATTGCTTTGGCTTTCAATAAACATTCTTCATATTCCTTTTCAGGAACAGATTGTGCTGTTATGGCGCTTCCAACTGAAAATGAAACGTACTTATTTTCCTGATTGTATAAAATACTTCTGATCACGACATTAAAATCAAAATCCCCTGTCGGCGTAAAATAGCCTACGGCACCGCTGTATAATCCTCTTTTTGTTTCTTCTAAGTTTTCAATTATTTGCATTACCGAAATTTTAGGCGCACCAGTCATACTTCCCATTGGAAATGTTGTTTTCAATACCTCTACAGCCGAATATTGCGGATCCAATTTTGAAGTTACCGTAGAAATCATTTGATGTACCTGCAGAAACGAATAAATTCCGCAAAGTTCTTCGACTTCAACGGAACCTTTTTGTGCTGTATGCGATAAATCGTTTCGAACTAAATCGGTTATCATGATATTTTCAGCGCGTTCTTTTTCGTCTGAAACCAAAATTGCTTTTGACTTTTCATCTTCAACTGGATCTTCAAAACGCTTAGAAGTTCCTTTAATTGGCTGGGAAATAATTTTATCTCCCACTTTTTTAATATAACGCTCCGGCGAAGCAGAAAGTAAATACTGTTTGTGATTTTTAAAGAAAACCGAAAAAGGTGCTTTTGAAATTTCATTCAGTTTCTGAAACTTTTCCAACGGATTTATAACTACATCTTCAGCATAAAATTCCATGCAGAAATTAGCTTCGTACATATCTCCAATATGAATATGTTCCAGCATTTTATTTACTTTTTCAATATATAAATCTTTAGAAATACGTTGTTGCACTTCAACTCCGTTTAGTGTGACAAATGTTTCGTTTTGAATTTTTATAATTTCTTCAAAATCTTCTTCGACTTCATCATCACAAAACATTAAATATTGAATTTCAAGCTGATTTCCCTTCAGAATAAAAATCTTTTTAGGTTGAAAGAAAAACAAATCGGGAAAATTTAATCCGTCGAAATTATTGGACTGAAGGTTTTCTACATCATTTTTAAGATCATAAGAAAGATATCCCAAAAGCCAGTCTTTTGTATTTTGCTGATACTGTTTTAAATCCTCAAAAGCATTATAATAATCTGTTTTTAAAGACGTAAAAGCATCAACAGCCAATAGACAATCAAAATCAGAATATTGTTGTGGATAGGAATTACTGTCTAAAAAAACGACTTCTCGAAACTGCTGTGCCCAATTTAAAAGCTGTTCTTTAAACAGTTCGGGATTGGTAATATTTTTATGGATGGATACTCTCAAAAACGAATAAATTTTAAACTTCAAAATTACGACAAAAAATATCCTTCAATAAAGTAATACGAAAAAAATATTGGCACACTTTTTAGTATATCGAATTAGTGCTAATTATTAAAACTTTTCTTTCGTTTTATTTAAAAACTCACTCATTAAAAAATGACGCAGATTATTTTTTAAGCTTTAAATAAAATCATTGAAAACCTTTTAATCCGTCGCTTAAAAAGTTAACCTGAATAACAGGTACAATATCATTTACTAATCAAATTTTAAAACCTTTATGAAAACAATTGCAAAATTAGGATTGACTTCCTTGATGATTACTTTAATATTACTTTCTTGTAAAAAAGCAGACTATAATCCTGCCGAAACAACTTCAGACTCCAAAATGTTATCAGACAGCACAGCCATATCATCATCGGCCGCAGTGGAAAAAAAAGACAGCAAACAGAAATTTATTCGAACAGCTGAACTAAAATTTAAAGTCAAAAATGTCGTCAAATCTACTTATGCAATTGAAAATGCAGTTCAAAAATTTGGAGGTTTTGTTACTTATACTAATCTTCAAAGCAATATTATCGATCAGATTAAAACTAAGATCAGTCAGGACAGTACATTAGAAACTACTAAATATGCTGTAGAAAACAATATTACCATTCGTGTTCCAAACACCCAACTCGATACTATTATTAAAAGCATTGCCAAACAAATTGACTTTTTAGATTTTAGAATCATCAAAGCGGATGATGTTTCACTAAAATTTCTCGCTAATGAGCTTTCTCAAAAAAGAAGTACTGTTTCTGCACAAAGAGTCGAAAATGCAATTGATTCTAAAGGCAAAAAAATAAATGATATTATAGATGCCGAAAATACTTTAGCCAATCAAAAAGAAGCTAGCGACAACCGCACAATAGCAAATTTATCATTGCAAGATCAAATTAATTTTAGCACTGTAACATTGCAGCTTTATCAAAACGAAACTATAAAACAGGAAATCATTGCAAGTGAAAAAGACAGCACCTATTACAAACCTAATTTAGGAATTCAAATTATCGATGCTTTAAAAAGTGGCTTGAATATTTTGCAAGCTATTCTAATTTTTATTCTTAATCTGTGGCCTATTATTCTTATTGGTTTAGGCGGTTTTTTTCTCTACAAAAGATACCTTAAGAAATAAGAAAAATGGTAAAAACACTACTGTTTAATAAGAAAAAATTCGTTATATTTGATATACAATTAGATTAATACCAAAATTAACCTGATTTGATTGTAAATTTCTTAAAAACAGACCACAAAAAATATAATTTGTGATTTTAATTTGAGACTTGAACACGCATCTTTTCCAATAACTTAATTATATTTTTTAACCTTAAAAAATCCTAAGTAATATGAAAATTGCCACCATTATTGTCCGTGTTTTAATTGGTCTTTTATTGCTTTTTGCATCGATCAGTTATTTTTTCCACCTGATGCCCGAACCGGAAACCACCGGAAATTTCAAAGCCTTTAATGTTGGTTTAATGGCTGCGACATATTTAATGCCTTTAGCAAAATCAGTAGAATTACTTTGCGGACTCGCCTTCGTCAGCGGTCGTTTTGTAACTCTTGCCAATATTCTGATTTTACCAATCACAATCAATATCCTTTTTATCAACTATTTCTTAGCGCCAGAAGGTCTTCCTATTGCGGTTCTGCTCTTCATAGGCAATATATTTTTGATATACAGATATTGGGATAATTATAAAAGTGTTTTTACACCTTGATTTAAACCGTTTCAAAAAAACAATAAACCCGACAGTTAAAGAGCTGTCGGGTTTATTGTTTAATGTGCTTTATCGTGTTTTACCCAGACCAAATTAGATACATTGTATCCTATTTCCTGAGCTTTAATTAAAAAATCAGCTTTTATGCTTTCCGGCATTTTGGTTTCTCTGGAAAGAATCCACATATAATCCAAACTTTTTCCAGCAACAAGAGCATATTTGTAATCATCGTCTACTGCGATTACATTGTATCCAGAATAAAAAGGACCAAAAAATGAGACCTTAAGCATACCAATATTGTCTTTTTTGACAAATCTAGCTTTCCCGATGCTTTGTTCCCATTTGTCTTTTTTGACATTATAGCCCTTATTATCGACTTTTATGGTTCCATTCTCGTTAAGAGAATATTCGGCAGTAACATTATCTAAATCTCTTTCCCATTTGTAATCTAACCTTGCTATTTCGTACCATCTGCCTAAATATTTGGCTTTATCAAAATCAACAACTGCTGTTGCATTTTTAGGAATAGTCGAACTACTACAGGAATACAATAGGAAAGCGATTGTTGCTCCAAGTAAAACAGGAGCTATATATTTATTTTTCATGATGTAATCTTTTTATTATCATAAAGATAACATCAGAATCTCACATCTAATTTACAAAATTTTTATTCAAGTTTATATTTTTCAAGCATTAAATTTAGTCCAAAACAAAACCCCGTTAGATATTAATTCTAACGGGGTTTGAAATAGTATTAAGCGTAAATTATACGTGTAAAGCTCTGTTTTCAGTTGCTGCTAATGCTGCTTCTTTTACCGCTTCCGCGAAAGTTGGGTGCGCATGGCTCATTCTTGAAATATCTTCAGCAGAAGCTTTGAATTCCATAGCCGTAACTGCTTCAGCAATTAAATCTGCTGTACGAGCACCAATCATGTGAACTCCTAAAACCTCATCTGTTTTTTCGTCAGCCAAGATTTTTACGAATCCATCTAAATCAGCACTTGCTCTTGCACGTCCTAACGCTTTGAAAGGGAAACTTCCAGATTTGTATTTCACTCCAGCCGCTTTTAATTGCTCTTCAGTTTGTCCAACTGCTGCAACTTCTGGCCAAGTGTAAACTACACCTGGAATTAAGTTATAATCGATATGTGGTTTTTGACCTGCTAAAATTTCAGCAACCATTACTCCTTCTTCCTCTGCTTTATGTGCTAGCATCGCTCCACGAACAACGTCTCCAATAGCATAGATATTTGGAACATTAGTTTGTAAATGATCGTTTACTTCAACTTGTCCTCTGTCAGAGATTTTTACTCCTGCTTTATCAGCGTTTAATCCGTCTGTGTAAGGACGACGACCAACAGAAACTAATGAATAATCTCCTTCTAAAGTAATAGTTTCTCCTTTTGCATTTTCAGCCTGAACCACAACAGCATCGCCGTTTCTTTCAACTGATTTTACTTTGTGAGAAACATAGAATTTCATTCCTTGTTTTTTCAATACTTTAGTCAACTCTTTAGAAAGAGCACCGTCCATTCCTGGAATGATTCTGTCCATGAATTCTACTACAGAAACCTGAGCGCCTAAACGAAGATAAACTTGTCCAAGCTCGATTCCGATAACTCCACCACCAATGATTACTAAATGTTTTGGAACTTCTTTTAAAGCCAAAGCTTCAGTAGAAGTGATGATTCTTTCTTTATCAATTTTGATGAATGGTAAAGAAGATGGTTTTGATCCTGTAGCAATTACAGTATATTTTGCTTCGATAGTTTCAGATGTTCCGTCAGCTTTTGCAACAGCAATGTGAGTTGCATCTACGAAAGATCCTAAACCATTGAAAACAGTGATTTTGTTTTTATCCATTAAATAATTGATTCCGCCTACAGTTTGATCAACAACAGCTTGTTTGCGGGCAATCATTTTCTCTAAATTGATTTTTACATCGCCAGAAACTTCGATTCCGTGATCTGCGAAATGAGCGATTTCTGAATAATGATGTGAAGAAGATAATAATGCTTTTGAAGGGATACAACCTACGTTAAGGCAAGTTCCGCCTAATGAATTATATTTTTCTACAATTGCAGTTTTGAAACCTAATTGTGCGCAACGAATTGCTGATACATATCCTCCAGGACCTGAACCTATAATGACTACGTCAAATGAACTCATAGTATTTTGTTTTTATTTTAGCGGTTACAAAATTAAGCAATAAAGTTTTGTTTAAAGTTTAATTTTCAATGTTTTTTGTGTGAAATTTGAGGCGATGGGTTTCTGCCACGAAGGCTCTAAGGCACAAAGTTTTTTTTTGTTTTTTTGTTTCGCAAAGACGCAGAGCCACAAAGTTTATCCACAAGCTTGTCATCCTGAGGAACAAAGGATCACACTAGAAGCTCCGCATGCAAGATCGCCAATCTTTGTAGAGTTTCGTGTGTGATCCTTTGTTCCTCAGGATGACAAACTGGACGTAGACGCACTGCAGTGCATCTCTACAAAAAAACCTTTGAATCTTTTTCTACCTGTTACTTTGGGCCTCTTTACTAAGGTTTTCTTTCTGGATTTCTTGAAGTATGAAATACTGAATAAATAATTATTTCATTTCCTATAATCTCATAAATGATAACAAATGGAAATTTAACCAAAGTCCTTTCTCTGTAGCCCGGTTGTCTTTTAATTTCAAATAATTCTGGGTTTGTTTTTAAAACCTTGAGATAAGATCTTAAATAAGTTAGAAAGTGCTTTCCTAAACCTTTACTCCTGCTTTCGTAAAATTCAATAGATGCATCAATTTCATTTTCTGCTAATGGTAAAATTTTGATTTTAAAAACCATATTTCGCATTCAATCGCTTTTCTGTTTCTTCCCAAGAACTCGCCTGTATTTCTCCAGACGGATATTTTTCTCTTTCTTCAGCAACTAAATTATAATGTGAATCAGGAACAATTGAATCTTTTTCGTCATGATTTATAGCATCGAAAACGCTTTCCAAAATTTCTAATTTAGAATCGTCGTCAATAAATTTTCCAAAATCTTTTATAAGCTTACGTCTTAATTCCTTCGTTTCCATTTTGCTTTTATTTAAACTCAAATTTAAGATTTATAATGATTCAATTCTGTTAAAACTTTTTTTTGCCACAAAGGCACAAAGTCTCAAAGTAAAAACTTAGAACCTTAGCATCTTAGAAAGAAATTACAGTCGAATTCTTCACTTCACTAATCATAAACATACTTTGCGTACTTCCAATATGCTGTAGTGAAGTTAGTTTGGTTACTAGAAATTCTCTGTAAGCTTCCATATCTTTTACCAGAACTTTCAAAATATAGTCATAATCGCCACTTACATGATGGCATTCTAAAACCTCGTTTAGTTTGATGACTTCGCTTTCGAATTTGGTTAGGAATTCTTTGGTGTGTTGAATCAATTTTAAATGGCAGAAAACTACAAATCCTTTTTCGATTTTAGATTTGTCGACTAATGCGACGTAGTTTTTTATTATGCCTTCTCGTTCTAGTTTTTTGATTCGTTCGTATACCGCTGTGACAGAAAGATCCAGTTTTAATGATAATTCTTTGGTTGTTTTTTTACTATCGGTTTGTAGTAAAACGAGCAGTTTTTTATCTATGGCGTCTAAAGTCATGGTTTCTATTTATAGTTTTTGGTTTGTTGCTGAGATGAAAGAAAATCTACTAAACTATATTTCTTATATCAAATTTAGATTAAAAATCATTATAAATACATTTTTATAGTTTTAAAATCTAATTATCAATTTTATAGTTGATTAATTTTCTAATTAGATCTTATTTTGAATAGAATTTCTTTTGAAAATGAGTGCCCTAGCCCTGATAGAAGTGGAAAGCCTTTTGTGTCTCGTTTCTTTAACGAGACACAAAAGATTGAAACGGATAGCAGGAAATAGCTCCTAAAAAATCTCAATTTCAAAAATCAATTTCAATAGCAATTTCAACAAACAACAAACAACAAACTAAAAACTAATGAACGATTTTAACCCAGCAGATAAAATTCAGGATTTGCAATACTTTGGTGAATTTGGCGGTGTGAATCCGTCAATTTCTGATTCTTCGACTTACACTTTTCTTTCGGCTAAAACCATGTTTGATACTTTTGAAGGAAACATGGAAGGATGTTATTTATATTCACGTCATTCGTCGCCAAGTAATTTGTATTTAGATCAGGCTTTGGCAGCGATGGAAGGAACAGAAACAGCAAATGTTTCGGCTTCGGGAATGGGAGCAATTACGCCTACTCTATTACAGCTTTGCGGTGCGGGCGACCACATCGTTTCGAGCCGAACTATTTATGGTGGGACTTACGCTTTCCTGAAAAATTTTGCACCGAGATTCGGAATCGAAACGAGCTTTGTTGACATTACTAAATTGGATGTTGTTGAAGCTGCGATTACGCCAAAAACGAAAGTTTTGTATTGCGAAACGGTTAGTAACCCACTTTTGGAAGTGGCGGATATTTCTGGTTTGGCTAAAATTGCTAAAAAGCATAATTTGAAATTGGTTGTCGATAATACATTTTCGCCACTTTCTGTTTCTCCAGCAAAATTAGGCGCTGATATTGTAATTCACAGTTTGACCAAATACATTAATGGAAGTAGTGATACGGTTGGCGGTGTTACTTGCGCTTCGAAAGAATTTATTAATTCGTTGAAAAATGTAAATTCTGGTGCGAGCATGCTTTTAGGGCCTACGATGGACAGTTTGCGTTCTGCAAGTGTGATGAAAAACCTTAGAACACTTCATATCCGAATTAAACAACACAGTCATAATGCACATTTTCTGGCTGATCAATTTGAAAAAGACGGTTTAAAAACGGTTTATCCAGGATTAAAAAGCCATCCAAGCCATGAATTATACAAAACAATGATTAATCCTGAATATGGTTTTGGAGGAATGCTGACGATTGACGTTGGTTCTTTGGAAAAAGCCAATGAATTAATGGAATTAATGCAGGAACGAAATCTTGGATATCTGGCGGTAAGTTTAGGTTTTTATAAAACATTATTCAGCGCGCCTGGGACTTCAACTTCTAGCGAGATTCCGTTGGAAGAACAGAAAGAAATGGGATTGACAGATGGCTTGATTCGTTTTTCTATTGGTTTGGATAATGATATTCAGCGTACTTACGAAATGATGAGGGCTTGTATGGTTGAAGTTGGAGTTTTGAATTCCGTAGCCATTCTCCAAGAAGTTTGAACAGAGATTCACTAAAACTTTTCTCTCGCAGATTTGGCTGATTATGCCGATTTATATAGAAACTATAAAAAAAAATCTGCTAGATCTGTGGAATCTGCGCGAGAAAAATTATTCAAAATAAAAATAAACATTCCTCTATAAATAAATTTGCACATTTTTTATTAGCTTGTTTGAATCCGCTGGAGATTTTTCTCTAAGCGGATTTTTTATAAAAAAGCCGTTTTGAAGGTTATCAAAACGGCTTTCTGTACTTTATCTTGGCTCGTAATGTCTAAACGTTTGCCAATATTTGTCTTTGTAGATTTCGTAGCTTATATCTAACGAGTTACTGTATTTTTTAATTATTTGGTCTGCTGTTTTTGACGGTTTTCTGAAGTCTTTGCAGGCGAAATAGATTTCTCTTTTATTGGCTAAGGTTTCTCTTCCTACGTTTAGATAACCATCTAAATCTTTAAGTTGGAATGTTATTTCATCTTCGATTTTATTTAACAACTGATAAGTGTCTTGATCTGGCATTCCATTATTATTGTTACTTCCATCAAAAGGAATTGTAATTAAAAACAACCATGGATGAGATGCTTTTTTATCCCATGTTAGAAGATCTCTATTAACTATTGCTATGACGACTCCACCTTCTTTTGTAGTCCCTTCAAAACTTGAATAACCATCATTTTCTGTATTATGTCTAGTACCTTCGTATTTCTCTACAAATTCTTTTTCTCTCCATATCAAATAATCTTTTAGCTTTTCGATTGGAATTAACTCTCCAGAAATATCATTTGGCCCAACCACTTTCATATTATCTATTAAGGTAACAGAATGCAATTCGCCTAAATAATTGTCAAGAAAAATATATACTCCACTAGTTACTAACTTTTTTTTATCTTTTGAAAAATGGTCATAAACTATTGTCAAATCGATTTCATCAGGATAGTCTTTATGCAGGTTAGCGAAAAATTTTAAATTATTTTTATCAAATTCAAAACTCTCATAGCTTATTCTTACATCATCAATATCTAATGCTGGTTTAAGAGCCGTAATTTTCCAACCCTCCATTTGTGGAGCAGCATTTACTAATTCTTCTATTACATAAATATTTTGAAGTACTCCATCTGGAGTCAAAATTAACTCAGCTGTTTGATCATCAAACATTCCAGTTACAAAATAAATATCTTCATGAATTTTATCTAGTTTAGGAGCTAGTTTGTCAAAGAAATCTTTATTTATGTTCTTACCCTTTTTTACAATTTCAAAAAATTGCTTTTCGTTTTTCGAAAACCAATTCCAAAAATCACTATAAACATCTATTGAAGAGTCTTTTTTGCCCAACAACTTATCCACAAAATTCATATCTAAAAAAAATTAAAATTCACAAAAAACAAACCTAATAAAAAAACTTTTAAAAAATAAGAATATTTCTACAAAAATATACAAAAAACAAAAAGCCGTTCTGAAGTACTTAGAACGGCTTTTCTATAAAAATTTTACTTTTTAAACTATATTTTCAGTATTCAGTTTACTGTTTTTTCGGCTGTAGCCAAAATAAATCAGCAATCCGATTATTAACCAAACTGTAAAATAAATCCAGTTCCATACACTTAATTCAGCCATCATGTACAAACAGCATATTAAGCCCAAAAGCGGAATCAAAGACAGATTTTTTCTGAATGCCCAAACCGCTAATCCAACCAAAACAAATAAGAAAATCCACATTGGAATCTTGTGTTTGAATAAGCTAAAACCTGATTCATATTTCGCAGAGTCCGCAATTGGCAATCCTTTTACAACTTCAGCATATTTAGTTTCGTCATCTTGATATTGTCCTAATAAATGCTCTAAATCTGATGTTTCAGCCGTTTTATTATTTACTTCGATGCTTTCTAAATATTTGAAAACTTTCTCAGATTCTGATTTATCTAAAGAGGTTACAATCGAAGTCGCATCATAAATCTGTGGTTCATTATTGATAAACGCCATTGTTGCTTTGTTGTTGAAAGCAAAAGCATAATACAAGCCTGCAATCATTAAAACTGGCAAAATGAATTTTGAATTGACATAAGGCGTTTTGAATTTCCCTCTCGGAATTTCAGGTTTGTTTTGTAAAACCAAAACTCCTGCACAAACTAATACAAAGGCAAATAAAGTTCCGATACTGCATAAATCCGTTACCATTGTTAAGTTTAAGAATAATGCTGGAACTGCCACTACAAAACCTGTAACAATAGTTGCAAAAGATGGTGTTTTGAATTTTGGATGAACGGTAGAAAATTTCTTTGGCAGTAAACCATCACGACTCATGCTCATCCAGATACGAGGCTGTCCCATTTGGAAAACCAATAAAACGCTCGCCATTGCCACTACTGCACTTACCGCAATAATTCCTGACATCCATTTTAAGTCTAATTTATCGAAAACGAATGCTAGAGGATCTCCAACATTTAATTCGTGATATTTTACCATTCCTGTTAAAACTAAAGCAATGGCAATATAAAGTATTGTACAAATGATAATCGCCCACATCATTCCGCGTGGTAAATCACGCTGTGGATTTTTACATTCTTCGGCAGTGGTTGAAATCGCGTCAAAACCAATATAAGCAAAGAAAACGGCAGAAACTCCTTTTAAAACTCCTCCAACTCCATTTGGCGCAAACGGATCCCAATTTGCTGTATCTACATAAAATATTCCCACTGCGATTACCAAAAGTACCACACAAAGTTTTACTACAACCATTAAGTTACTGGCGTTACGAGATTCTTTCATTCCTCTATACACCAAAGCTGTAATCAAGATAATGATAAACAAAGCTGGCAAATCGGTTACAAAATGGAAAGATCCAATTGTTGGTGCTGTTGTCCAGGCTGTGTGTGCCTGTTGTAAAGCTGTGCTTAAATTTCCGAATGATTTTCCGCCTCGCATTAAAGCTTCGGCATCATTAAATCCGTTTGAAGCCGTTAGGTAGTCCATCTGAATCCATTGCGGTAAATGAATACCACCACTTTGGAGTAATCCTGTAAAATAATCACTCCACGATATGGCAACGGTTATATTTCCGACGGCATATTCCATAATTAATGCCCAACCAATGATCCAGGCAATTAATTCTCCAAAAGCTACATACGAATAGGTATAGGCACTTCCTGAAACGGGTACCATGGACGCAAATTCGGCATAAGCGAAAGCGGCAAAACTACATGCTAAAGCCGTAAATAAGAATAAAAAGATTACCGCTGGGCCACCATCTGCACTGGCTTTTCCAATTGTACTAAAAATTCCTGCTCCAACAATAGCCGCTATTCCGAAAGCTGTTAAATCTCTTGTAGTCAAATGTTTTCCTAATGCATTATGACCGTCTGTTTCGTTCTGTGCAACCTGCTTCAGAATATCTTGCACTGTTTTCTTTCGGAATAAACTTGAAAATGCCATATATGTTTTGCTGTTATAAATTAATTTAATTCAGTCGTTTTTGTTTTATTTTGCAAATAATGCAAATTTTATCGGTAAATCAAATTTATGAAACGTGATTTTTTTCTGCCACGAATTCACAAATTATTTTTTCTGCCACAAAGACGATAAGCGAAAAGGTTTTTGGCCACGAATTCACGAATTTTCTCTAATTAATTATTGCCTCTGATTTCACAAATTAATACCGATTTTTTTAACCTATTTAACCCATAAATTCTGTGGCTAAAAAATTCTTTGTGAACTTTGCGTAATTCTTAGCGCCTTTGCGGTTAAATTAATAACAAATGTAACATTTCTCAAAATGAGCTTACTAATTAAGTAGTATTTAATTTTAAAGAATCATTTTATGGAAAAAATTTCACGACGTTCTTTTGTAAACATATTTGGTCTGGGTGTTGGCGCTTCGGTAGTAATGACCACACTTCCTTCTTTTATGACTGAAACAGAAAAAACTCATGTGCCTTACACTGGAAAAAAATTAAATATTGCTTTATGCGGTTTAGGAAACTATGCTTCTTTACTGGCTGAGGGACTTCAGGTTTCTGAATATTGTCAACTTGCCGGAATTGTTACTGGAACTCCCGCTAAAGCTGAAACATGGAAGAAGAAATACAATATTCCTGAAAAAAATATTTACAATTATGAAAATTTTGACTCAATTGTCAAAAACAAAGACATTGACTTAGTCTATGTTGTAACTCCAAATGCATTGCATAAAGAATTTACTGTTCGTGCAGCAAAGGCTGGAAAACATGTTATTGTTGAAAAACCAATGGCAATTACAGCCGAAGATTGTGAAGAAATGATTAAAGTTTGCAATGATAATAATGTGCAATTAGCAATGGGATATCGTTTGCATTATGAACCAAATCATTTAGAGATAAAACGATTGGGACAAGAAAAGGTTATGGGACAGGTTCGTTACATAGAAACTGGACTGGGCTATAGTACCTATGATGTTCGTGACATAAATAAACCAGTCGATTTAAATGCCCGTAACGAATGGAGACTGACTAAAAAATGGGCTGGAGGCGGTTGTTTGATTAATTTAGGAATTTATTGCATTCAGGTTTCGCGTTATGTCTTAGGCGAAGAACCAATTTCAGTTACGGCACAATTTGGACATGTCAATAATAAAAATATGTTTTCTCAAGTTGAGGAAAATATCACTTGGCAAATGGAATTCCCAAGCGGTGCTGTTGCGAATTGCAGCAGTTCTTGTGGCTTTGGCATTGATAGATTTTACGCTGCTGCAGATGAAGGTTTCTTCGAGATGAGTCCTGCTGTGAGCTATGGCCCTTTTATAGGGAAAAGATCTGATGGAAAACCATTTAATTTCCCCGTTATCAACCAACAGCAAACCCAAATGGATGAAATTTGTAAAGTTATTTTAGCCAATAAAAAACTTCCAAATCATATTACTGGCGAAGAAGGCATCAAAGATGTTAGGATTATTAATGCAATTTATAAAGCTGCTGAAACAGGCAAAAAAATAAGTTTGTAATAGTTATATTTCTCTCGCAGATTTGGCAGATTCCGCGGATTTTTGATTATACAAAAATAAATCTGCTCAATCTGCCAAATCTGCGAGAGAAAAACTTTGCGTCCTTTTCTCGTAATTCTTAGCGCTCTTTCCAGTTAAATCTACTTCAAGCAATCTCTCAAAATACTAACCGGATGCTGTGCTTCACGTTTTGTTCCATCATAAATTTGATGACGACAACTGGTTCCTGCAGCGGCAATTTTTACATTTTCTGCAGTGTTTCTCACTTTCGGGAATAAAGTATCTTCTCCCATCTGCATACTCACTTTGTAGTGCTCTTTTTCGTATCCAAATGAACCTGCCATTCCGCAGCAACCTGAATTGTAAATAGTAACTGTATTATTTTTAGGTAAATTCAGCATGGCAAAAGTAGCTTCAACAGAACTTAGAGATTTTTGATGACAATGTCCGTGAATTTTAATTTCTTTCGTTTCCTCTGAAAATGAATCTGGAGTTATCTTTCCGTCTATGATTTCTTTTTTAAAGAATTCTTCAATTGTAAACGCATTTTGAGCTAATTTTTCCGCAGCTTCTTTATCATCTGCCAAACGGAGATATTCGTCTCTGAAAGTCAAAATAGCCGAAGGTTCAATTCCAATTAAAGGTGCATTGGCTAAAACCAAATCTTTAAACACATTTACATTATGATTGGCAATTTTCTTGGCTTCTTCTAAAAAACCTTTTGACAAATACGTTCTACCGCTTTCTTCATGATCTACAACCAAAACTTGATACCCTAATTTGGTTAATAATTCGAAAGCATCAATTCCAATGTTTACGTCGTAATAATTCGTGAATTCATCTACAAATAAATACAATCTTCCATTTAGAAAATCTGCAGCTGTTGGTTTATGATTTTGATGCCATTTTCTAAAAGTCTTTTTCGCTAAAAGCGGCACCTGTCTTTCAGGAGCAATTCCCATTGATTTTTTAACCAAGGACTGATTCGAAATAAAATTCGTAATTGACGGGAACAAACTTCCCATTTTATTCAGTTTGGCATTGTTGGCAAAGATTTTACTTCGAGTTGAGAATCCATTTGCTTTTTGGTATTGATATAAAAATTCTGCTTTTAGAGTCGCAACGTCAACGTTACTTGGACATTCGCTTGCGCAAGCTTTACAGCTTACACACAACTCAAAAACTTCGTATAATTCCTTTTGGTCAAATTTGTTTTCTTTTTCAGAATACGTCAAATATTCTCTTAAAGCGTTTGCACGTGCGCGAGTGGTTTCTTTCTCATTTCTAGTTGCTCGATAACTCGGACACATTGCTCCTCCTGCCGACGGCATTTTTCGACAATCTCCTGAACCGTTGCATTTCTCCGCAGCACGTAAAATTCCTAAACTATCTGAAAAATCCTGAAACGTTTTAATATCTGGTTCTACCCTTCCCGAAATCACACGATGATTTTCGTCCATTTTCAAAGCATTGACAATCTTTCCTATATTTAAAACTGAGTTTGGATCGAACGCTAATTTAAGTCGTTTCAGTAGTTCGTAATTTTTATCCCCAATCATAAACGGAATAAACTCACCACGTACAATTCCGTCTCCGTGTTCGCCACTTAATGAACCTCTATATTTTTTAACCAAATGCGCCACATCCGTCGCAATGGTTCTGAATAATTTTAAGTCAGATGTTTTTTTCAAGTTCAAAACAGGACGAAGGTGTAATTCTCCTGCTCCAGCATGAGCATAATAAA
The DNA here is from genome assembly GCF_030378165.1 of Flavobacterium panacagri. Taxonomy (NCBI): domain Bacteria; kingdom Pseudomonadati; phylum Bacteroidota; class Flavobacteriia; order Flavobacteriales; family Flavobacteriaceae; genus Flavobacterium; species Flavobacterium panacagri. The sequence goes on along the minus strand of NZ_CP119766.1, from coordinate 2,599,065 downwards.
TCGCTTCTTGTCCGTGGCTTAACATCATAGCTGAGAACTCTGCAATATAAGCTGGCAAATCACTTAATTCAACTGCTGTATCTTCGATAGAATCGGCTGCTTTATCGTCTCCAACAATACTTCCTAAAAGACCTAATCCAGCTTTTCTAAGTTCGTTAGCTTTATCAATATCTGCTCCGTAAATTTTGACACTGGCGTAACCAAAATTGTGTTTCTCTAAATCTGCAATTAAAGCATTCGCTTGTTTTTCTGCATCTTCCAAATTGTGCGACGCCACTTCAAACAACATAATCGCTTTTGGTTCTCCAACTAAAAAGAAACGATTTTTAATGTGTTCTCGATTCGTTTTAGTACAATCTAAAATCGTGTCGTCGATCATTTCACAAGTGTACAAATGATGTTTCATTGCCACGACAACTGATTCCAATGATTCCTGAATAGTATGATAATGTGCCACCACCATAATATTATGTGCTGGCGGTAAATCATCTACTTTTAAAGTGATTTCGGTTGTAAAAGCTAAAGTTCCTTCACTTCCGCAAAGTAATTTTCCAAGATTTACAGTTGGTTCAGTTCCTCCAAATAATTCTGATTTTAGCAGAATATCAACAGCGTAGCCCGTGTTTCTTCTGTGAATTTCCGGTTTTGGAAATTCTCTTATAATTTCTTCCTGATTTTCTTTTATGGAAAGTTCGTCGTAAACGCTTTTGTAGATTTTATTTTCTAAAGTATCTCCTTTCGTTTTCTCCATAAATTCAGCAGAAGTCAGTTCGCCAAAAGCTACTTCTGTTCCGTCACTCAAAATCGTTTTTACCTCAACAATTTTATCACGCGTTACACCGTAACGAATCGAAGTGGTTCCAGAAGAATTGTTCCCCACCATTCCGCCAATCATAGCTCGGTTTGAAGTCGAAGTGATTGGAGCAAAAAATACATTATAAGGTTTTAAGAATAAATTCAGTTCATCACGAATCACACCTGGCTGCACCGTAACGGTTTTCTTTGCTTCGTCATATCCAAGTATTTTAGTGAAATGTTTCGAAACATCTATTACCAATCCGTCTCCAACTGCCTGACCTGCCAATGAAGTTCCGGCTGTTCTTGGCGTAACAGAAATATTGTGTTTCGACGCAAATTGAATTAATTTACTGATGTCTGCCGTAGTTTTTGGTAATGCAACAGCATTTGGCCTAATTCTGTATACTGATGCATCGGTAGAATAAAGTGTTTTATGAAGATCATCATATAAAAGTGTTCCTTCTAATGATTCGGATAACTGCTGTAACTCTTGGTTTGACATTATATTCTAATTTGTTGTCTAAAACTGATTTATTTTTTGTTGATGAGATTACAAAATTACTGTAATTTCAATAGTTATATTCTATTATATGTGATTAAAATAAAAGTATGAATCAAAGTTTTTCCGCCACGAATTCACGAATTATTTCAAATAAATTGGTGTAATTCAAAATTATTTTCACGTACAGATTTTCAAATTAATTCGTGAATTCGTGGCAAAAAAAACTTTTACTTATTAATCTGCTTCCAGATTTTTGCCATAAAATCATCCTTGTACATTATTCTGTTGGTTCTTGTTGGATTTACGCGATTGGTTAGAACAATGAGAAATCTGTTATTGTCTGGGTTCATAAAGAAAAAAGTTCCTGTGAAACCTGTGTGACCAAAATCATCTGCTTTGAAAAATTCATCTGGTTTTCTTTTGTCAAAACCAAGTCCGCGGTAGATGCCCCCTTTTGCTAAAGGCGATTGCGTAAACTCCTTTACTACTTTTGCTTTCAGAATTTGTTTCCCTTGAAATTTCCCATCATTTAATAACATCTGACAGATAACAGAAATGGATTGAGCATTGGCAAACAAACCTGCATTTCCTGAAACACCTCCAAAAATCGCTGCGGCTTCATCGTGAACATAACCTCTAATAGTGTCTTTTCTAAAGAAATTATCCAATTCTGTCGGTATTACATTTTCAATAGATGTCCATTTTAAAGGATTGTATCCAATTTTAGAAATACCCAATTCTGTGTAAATTTCATTAGTCAATTGATCTAATTTCTTTCCTGTTTTGGCTTCGATCATTTCCTTTACCAAAAGTAAATTCAAATCGCTGTACACATATTTTCCTCGCGGATTAACATTTGCATTAGCAATCTGATCATAAACTGTTTTGTGAAATTCAGGATTCAGCCACATATTTTTATAAACCTGAATCCAATTTTCTTTGGGTGTAAACGAAAGATAATTGACATCGTAAATTATATTCTTGTTTACATACATGGTATCAAACAATTCCGGATATTCTGCGGATTTTTTATCACTCAAAAGCGGGGCTCCATCAGGTGTTGAAAGCAGACTTTGATAAAAAGTAATGCTGGCTTTTAATCCTGAAGTATGTGTTAATAATTCAAAAAGTGTTAAATCTGCAATTGGAGTATTTTTAAAAAAAGGTACTGCATCGCCTACTCTGTCCGTCAATTTTATTTTATCCTCGTCCACCAAACGCATGGTTACTAACGTTGCACCTAAAACTTTAGACATCGAAGCCAGATCGTAAACATCCTCATTTTTTACAGCTTGTTTTTTTGAATAATCCTGAAAACCATAATTTTTCGAAATAAAAACAGCATCCTTGTTTCCCATCATAACCTGAGCTCCAGGAAAGAATCCTTTTTCCAGCGCGTTGGTCATCATTGAATCGATATAAACTTCATTTCGTTTTACATCAAAAGATTTTTTGGAATTTTTCTGCGCATAACTGCTGATTCCCAAAAAAATCAAAAAAGCGAATACAATTTTAAATGTTCTATTTTCCATTATTACATTTTTATTTTGTTGTAAATTCTACTGGAATACTTTCTGTCTGTGTCTGACTTAAAGCTGAAACAGCATAAACATAATTCTCTAAATCAGGATTTGGAACTTCCAATTTTGTAAGCGCAGTCACGTAATAAATATTTGCCGAATTGGAGAAATCTGTAATTTTCCCTTTTGGAAATCTATAAATTACATATTTCTTATCGTGCATTTCGGCTTTCCAGCTTAAAACTGCTGTATCGCCTTTTTTAGCAATTACCGCATTGGTTGGCGCATTTGGTTTTATTCTTGTAATTCTGTTTGCTTCAGGAGTTAGGGCAATGTATTTATATGGTTTTTCAACAAGAGCATTTCTTAACGTATCGCCTTTTTTGAAAAATGAATTTGCTGTAAAATGCATCGAACCGTCTATTAACGGCATTTTGCGAATCATCTCTATCTGCTTTACAATTTGATCTGGACTTCTCCATTCTGGCTCTTTTGCGGTATTTGAAATCTTATAATCGCCATGACCAACATAAACGTTTGCACCATATTTATGTTCTGCCCACCATTTTGCCAAAACTTCAAAATTAGCCCTGTCGAAACCAATATGCCAGTACAACTGCGGTGTTACATAATCGATCCAGTTTTCTTTCTGCCATTTTAAAATGTCGGCATATAAATCGTCATAATTAGTCGCTCCTGCCTTGGTATTAGAACCTTGAGAATCTTTCGCAATATTACGCCATACACCGAAAGGCGAAATTCCAAATTCAACTTCTGGTTTATTGGCAATAATAGTATCTCTGATTTGCTTGATGATTAAATCAACATTATCTCTTCGCCAATCGTCTTTGTCTTTAAACTGACGAGGTTCTTTAGCGAAAGCTTTTTCATCTGGAAATTCTTGTCCTTCTATTTTATATGGATAAAAATAATCATCCATATGAACAGCCTGAATATCATAATTTCGAACAATCTCGCCTACTACAGAAGCCACAAAATCTCTGGTTTCTTTGTAACCCGGATTAAAATATCTTGATTTCCCATAGGTTAAAAATAGTTCTGGTTTCTTAAAATATAAATGAGATTTAGTCAATACATCTTTTACAGTGTCTTTTTGTACACGATACGGATTCAGCCAAACGTGAACATTCATTCCTCTTTTTCCAGCTTCATCAATCATCATTTGCAACGGATCAAATCCAGGAGAAACACCTTGAGTTCCGGTTATCCAATGCGAAGCTGGTTCTTTTGTTGATTTGTAATATGCATCAGCCGTTGGGCGGATTTGAAAAATTACGGTGTTTAAATTATTAGATCGTAAATTATCTAAAATAGAAATCATTTCAGCTTTCATCTGTTTATCAGACAATCCAGGTTTTGATGGCCAGTCGATATTGTCTACGGTAGAAATCCACGCTGCACGCATTTCTCTTTTAGGAGATTCCTGACTGAAAAGTTTTGCTTGAAAGAGCAATATCAGGATTATGAACTTTAGGTTTTTCATAAGTTTATATTTTGATTAGCTAGTTGTTGTTTAACAATTTAACCGCTAAGTTCGCTAAGTTTTACGCAAGGTTCGCTAAGTTTTCTTTTTAATCTCGCAAAGTCGCAGAGTCGCAAAGTATTACTTAAAGCTAATGAAAGAAAAAAAACTTTGCGACTCTGCGACTTTGCGAGAAAATTTGTCGACTAGAAAAAAACTCTTAAAAAATTATTCCAACAAAAAGATTCCGCCTTCAATTAGCGATGCCCAAACTTGTCCTTTATTATCAACTGTAAATCCGTTTACACTTGAACTTCCCAGATTAATTTGTTTGATGATTTCAAATTTGGCTGCATCGACGATTATCACTTCTCCTTTTCGGCTTCCAATATAAATTTTATTTTTATTTTCTACTATTCCTGCAGGATTGTGCTCATATCCTAATTTTAGATCCAGAACTTTACTTTGTGCAATTACATTTTCTTCTGTTAATTCAAGATTATCGTTCAATGGTACTCTTACCAGTTCTCCATCCATTGTTTTGCCGTAAAACCATTTCCCATCCTGGCTTTTACCCATTGACTCTCTAATTTTCCATTTCTGAGTTCTCAAAAGTGTTTTACCCGTTTCAAGATCTAATATAGTTAAGAAACGCTGTGGCGTAACAAAATAAAGTCGACTTTTTGTTGCAACCATATTGACATTTCCAGCCGAATACAGAATCTGCTTATCATTACCATTATTCCATTTCCAGATTAGTTTTCCAGTGTTTTTGTCCAGGCAATACACGTACGAATCCCAAACTCCAAAAATTATTTTATCGCCTTGTATTAAAGGTACTCCTTGCGAATAAGATGCTGGCAAATTATTCTGCCAGATTACTTTACCAGTTACAGCATCTACACAAATAAACGCTGTTGAACTCGCTGTATAAATTTTATTGTTTTCTGCAATTGGCGAACCTACCAAGACACCACCAACCGGAATTGTCCATCTTTCTTTTCCCGATTGTGTATCAAAACCTTTCAGATTTCCTTCAATAGTACCAATAACTAAATTATTTTTTACAATGATGGGCGAAAAATAAATCGAATTGCCAGTTTCGGTTTTCCAGTTGACACTTTTGTTTTTCAAATTTACCGATTTTATTTCTCCAATAGAATTCGTAAAATAAAGGTTCTTTTTATCAAATGCCGGAAGACTGTAAATAGAAGCAATATCTTTTATAAAAGGAGATTGCATTGCTAAACTATCTTTCGGGATTGCAATTTTAGAAGGTTTTGACGGAACCGAAAATCTAAAAACTTCTGGTTTATCTATTTCCTTTTGATAGATACTGATACTGTCTTTGCTGATAATTACCTGATTATAACTTTTTGTTTTGCCGTCAAGCGAAGTGATAGAAGTTCCCATTATACCGCTCAAACCAGAGAAATCATATTTCCTTAAGGTATGTCCATGACCGCAAAAAGTCGCAACAGTTGGATATTTTGCTAAAACCGAAAGTACTTCTTTGTAATTGCTGACGCTGTTATCTAACGGATAATGAGCAAAATTCAGCACTTTTTTAGTGCTGTTTTTAAGATTTTCTTTTAAGGTTTTATCCAGCCAAAGCACATCTTCGTGTTTCACAAATCCGTCGCCCATTTTCATGTAAGGCCCGCATGGAAATCCGATGAAAACATAATCTCCTTTTGAAAACACAAACCGATCCTCGCCAAATATTTTTTTATAAGTTAATCCAGCGCTTTCACTCCAGTTCGTTTCATGGTTTCCTGAAATTACATAATAAGGTATTTTGAGCTGAGAAAGTATGGAATGAACTTGTTTTAATTCATCATCTGCACCACGATTTGTTAAATCTCCCGTTACAATTGCAAATTCAAAATCAGAATTATTGATTTCTTTTACGATATTCTGAAGTAAAAAATCATTATCATTTCCTACTGAAACATGCAGATCGGTCAATTGCACAAATTTGATGTTTTCTGATTTTTCTGGATTTTGAGAAAAACCGGAAACTATTATAAAAAGCAATAATATTCTTGAAAATAGATTTTTCATAGATGTTTTTTTATTTATTAAAACTTCATTTAAATTATGTTGTAATTACATTGTGTTAGATGAACTGCAGTGCATCTCTACGATATATGTCTATGTGCTTTTTTCTCACGCTCCCGATAGCTATCGGGATTGCAGATTCAGCAGATTTAATTCTTGGGGATTTGCTTCAGTAATTCACTATCGCTCGGTTTTATGCAAAAAAAATCTTAAATACTTTTAATCTTTGGCTATTCTAATTTATTGAGAAATACCTAACAGGTTTTGAAAACCTGTTAGGATTAGGTAACCAACCAAAATTTATGCATTACTTTTTTTATGGGTAAAATCGCAATACACACTTACTTATCTAATTTTTTATATTGTCTTTGAAAAAATTATTAAAGAACAGCAACTGAAACTTTAAAGAGTTTTCCCAATACATAAGATCATGTTTTCCGGGGCGTTCTATGTAATCGTGATTTATTTTTAAGGTTAGCATTTTAGCATGAAGCTGTCTGTTTACTTCCATGAAAAAATCATCAACCCCACAATCTATAATCAACTTTAAATTATTTTCTTTTACCAAATCAAGCATATTGGTAACGGTATTTTTATCCCAATTCTCAGGAAACTCCGTGATAGTGCCAAGACGTTTTTTAATATCCCAGTTATCAGGAAATGGTCTAAAATCTACTCCGCCACTCATACTTCCTGCCGCACCAAATACATCCTGATGTTTGAAAGACAAATACAAAGCACCATGTCCGCCCATGCTTAAACCTGAAATTGCTCTATTTTCACGATTGGCAAGAGTCTTGTATTTTTTGTCTATATAAGGCACTAATTCTTTTATAACATAAGTTTCATACTTAAAATTAGGATCGATTGGACTGTCAAAATACCAGCTTGAGTAATTCCCGTCTACACCCACTACAATAAAATTATATTGATCCGCCTGACTTTTAAGCTCTTTGAAATCTTTTGCCCAAGAACCATAATTTCCACTATATCCGTGAAGCAGATAAACTACAGGGAATTTTTTATCGTTTTTTTTATAACTATCTGGAACTATAACACAGCTTTTAATATTCTTATTCATTGAAGGACTGAAAACCTGAATGGTATCAACTGTCGCCGCTTTTGCAGAAAAAAACAAAAAAATTAAGAATAAGGTATAAAGTACTTTTAAATTACACTTATTTCGAAATAAAGCTTCCTCACTTTTTTGAAGTCTATTTGGAGTAGAGGAATAGTTTTTCATATCATATTGGTTTTGTTAGAAAATAGTTTTAACAAATATATACAAAAAACAAACAGAATACATTATTTTGCATTATTTAACAAAATAAAACACAAATAACGCAAAAACATGCAGAAATAATTATATAATACTCCTTCTTATAATATAAAAACCCCCGATTTTCTATATTCTTCAAGACTGGCGTCTTCGGGATCAAGATTAGTCACAATGGTATCCAATTGTTTTAAATCGCAAACTACATGAGGCATTTTGGTATTCAATTTATCAGAAGAAAACATAGAAACTACTCTATCAGAAGCTTCTATCATGGCTTTTTTTACAATTGAGATTTCATAGCCAATCTCTGTCAATCCTTGTTTTACATTAATACTGCTGGCACCTATAAAACAAATATCAGCTTTAATTTTTGACACTACCTGAATTACATCCATGCCAATTGTTACCATTGCATTTTTCTGCATTTTCCCTCCAATAAAGATCAAATCAATATTAGGATGTTGTGACAATTGCATTGCTATAGGAAGACTGTAAGTATAAATTGTCGCTTTTAAATCGGCCGGAATTAACTTTGCAAAAACCAAATTAGTGCTTCCTCCACTCATAATAATAACCTGATCATCACGAAGTAGAGACAGTGCTTTTGTAACAATCTTTATTTTTTCTTCTTCGTCTGATATAGTAATATTAAAAACGTCTGCAGATTTTTCTGTTACCTGTACAGCACCACCATAAACCTTCTCTAACAGCTTTTTACTATCCAGTTCGTTTAAATCTCTTCTAATGGTATCCTCAGACAAATCTAAAGCCAAAGCCAAATCAGTTGTGACAACTTTCTGTTCTTCAACAAGTTTAGTCATGATATATTTATGTCTTTCGGCTTTCAGCATATTATTAAAAGTTTAAATTCAGGCAAATATATCAAATAATTTTATTGAAATATAAAAGCAAGCCGAATTACTGCAACAGTTTGCATGTTTTAACTCAAAAAATAAAACAAGAAAAATTACACACTCAAAAAATGCGTTATTTTGCGTTATTCAAAAGATTTTAAAAAAATATTAACAATAAAAATGCATTTGTATGCAATAAATAAATATATTTGCTCAACAACCATTAAAAAAAACCAAGTAATCATGAAAAAACTATTTCTTATTTCATTGTTGGTTTTGTTCATTCAAGCAACTTTTGGGCAAACAAAAACAATCACTGGAACAGTAAAAAACAAAGCAGACGGATTCCCCATACCTGGTGTCAGCGTAATGATTCAGGGAACCTCTAATGGAACTACTACTGATTTTGACGGTAACTACAGTATCAGTATAGCGCCAGGACGAAGCCTTAGCTTCAGTTATATGGGTTTTGAAACCATAGCTGTAAAAATTGAAGGGCAACAAAAAGTAAATATTGACCTTTCTCCAAGTACTTCAAAACTGGATGAAGTTGTTGTTGTAGGTTTTGCTTCTCAGAAAAAAGCAAATCTTACTGGAGCAGTTGCAAAAGTAGATGTTAAAAAAGCTTTAGGAAGTATTCCCGTTACTGACATTACAAAAGGTTTACAAGGAACTACTCCGGGACTTAATATCACTAATAATTCAGGGAACTTAGGCAAACAATCAAGCGTTAATATTCGTGGTATGGGAACAATTGTAAATGGAGAAGCTTCAGGATCTCCACTTATTTTAGTTGATGGTGTTCCGGGCGATTTATCAATGCTAAATGCAGAAGACGTAGAATCGATGTCTGTACTTAAAGATGCTGCTTCTGCTTCTATTTATGGTGCTCGTGCTGCATTTGGAGTAATATTAATTACTACTAAAAGTGGTAAAAATGCTAAAGGCAAAGTGAGATTCGCTTACAGCAACAATACAGGATGGAGTAATCCTATTTCTTTAGTTCAATTTAATGATCCAACAGTTGAGCTTCCTGCAATGATTGAGGCACAAGCCAGAGCTGGTAATGCAAATCCAGAATCTTTTGGTATGAACTATAAAACATTATTGCCTGGTATTATTAACTGGAAAGAAAAATACGCTGCAACTAGAAATCCTAATGATAAAAACATGATCTTAGGAGAAGATTTTGATATTATTGGAGGAAAAGAATATTTCTACAGAATTTGGAATCCGCATGATGAAATGTTAAAAAAGAATGCGGTACAAACACTTCACAATTTATCAGCACAAGGTTCTCTGAGTGAAAAAAGCTCCTTTATTGTTTCGTTAGGTCTTGCTAATCAGGAAGGTGTAATGAAAATCAACAACGAAACCAACCAAAGATTCAATCTTAATCTTGGTCTAACAACAGAGTTAGCAAGCTGGCTTACAGGAGATTTCAAAGTATTAGGAACCTTCCAAGAATATGATTCTCCATTTAACTACTATAACAATGGTATTGATACTGCTGGTAACGGTTATTTTGGTTACTATATGCGTTGGGGCTCTTATTTCCCATATGGTACTTATAATGGCACTTACTTTAGACACGCGCCAGGTTATATGGCAAATGCATCTCAAAATGAAAGCAAGTCTAATGATATGAGGATAAGCGGAAAACTTACTGCTCAAGTCACAAAAGACTTTAATATCATTGGAGAATATAGTTTTAATACTAATTTTTCAAGTCTAAAAATGAACGGTGGTCAAGTGCCTCTTTGGGACTTTTGGACAGGTGCAGCTGACTTAGTTTCAGGAAAACCGACTTCAATGGAAGTGGCTAATGATTTTGTTGCGCAATCCAAATCATCTTTTACAAGAAATGTAGCCAATTTTTATGCAAATTATACAAAAACATTAGGAGAAAACCATAACTTTAAAGTATTAGGTGGTTTAAACTCAGAATGGTATGATTTTGAGAGAACCTACGCTCGTAGAAATACACTTTTGGACAAAAACAAACCAGAGTTTAATTTAGCAATTGGTGATCAATTTACTTCACCTCTTGTTGCTAATACCACTTTAAATCCAGGTTTATCAAGATATGCAATTGCAGGATTTTTTGCGCGTGTAAATTACGATTACAAAGGGAAATATTTACTGGAATTAAACGGACGTTATGATGGATCTTCAAAATTCCCTAGTAATGAGCAATGGGGATTCTTCCCTTCTGCTTCTGTTGGATATAGAATTTCTGAAGAAAGTTTCATGGAAGGAACAAGAGGCTGGTTAAATGATTTGAAAATCCGTGGTTCTGTTGGTTCAATCGGAAATCAAAATATCGCTAACAATGCCTTTTTACCAGTTATGACTAACGTTACTACTAACCCTAATCCTTATTGGATAGGTAGCGGTACGACAGTTAATCCTACTGTTAATCAGCCTTCAAATGTTGACCCTAATTTAACTTGGGAAAAGGTAACTACTCAGGATATTGGTATTGATATTCGTATCTTTAATATGTTAGGTTTAACATTTGATTATTATCAACGTGATACCAAAGGAATGTTAGCTCCAGGTAAAACACTTCCAGGTTCATTTGGTCAGACTGCTGCCAATACAAACTCAGGAAACTTAAGAACAACTGGTTGGGAATTGGCACTTAACTTTAATAAACAAATCAACAAAGACATAAGTGTTTATGCAGATCTTACACTTTCTGACAATACTACAGAAGTAACAGAATGGAACAACTCTTCTAAACTTTTAGGATCTTTTTATGCAGGTCAAAAATTAGGTGAAATCTGGGGATTAGAAACAGATCGATTAATTCAGTCAACAGATCAAATTGATGCAACAGGACTAATAGTAAATGGTGTTGATTATAAAAACGTAAGAACTGGTGCTTTTAGATACGGTGCAGGAGATGTAATGTATAAAGATTTAGACGGAGACGGAGTGATCTCAAGAGGAGATGGAACAGCTCTTAAACCAGGAGATTTAAAAGTTATTGGAAACACTACGCCTCGCTACCAATATGGAGTTCGTTTAGGTGGTGCTTTATATGGATTCGATATTGATGCTTTCTTTCAAGGTGTTGGTAAACGTGAATTCTGGACAACTTCAGACTTAGTTTTACCATTCTACAACAGAACAGATGCTATGTATGCAAGTATGAATGATTACTGGACACCGGAAAATACAGATGCGTATTTCCCTAATCCATATCCTGGACATGCTACGAATGCTTTTGGAGCTTATGCACCTGGATCAAACAATTTTGTTGCGCAATCACGTTATTTATTAGACATGTCTTATTTAAGATTAAAATCTATGACTCTTGGATATACTTTTCCAAAAAGCCTTTCTCAAAAAGCTGGATTTGATAAAATCAGACCTTATGTTTCAGGTTTCAACTTAGCGACTTGGAAAAGCAGTAAATTACCTGTAGATCCTGAAATTAACGAAACTGAAGCAGTATGGGGAAGAACTTTCCCTTATTCTAAAACGTGGTCAGTTGGTATACAGCTTGCGTTTTAATAAATGTATTTAAAAATCAAAAATTAATTAAGATGAGAAAATTAATCATAAACTCTAAGATAAAACTTTCAGTTGCCTTGTTTACTATTGCAAGTCTAACGGTTAGCTGCTCCGATTTTTTGGATACCCCTCCTGAAGATGTATTTACAGACAATAATTTTTGGACTTCAGAAAATAATGTAAAAACATATTCTTGGTTAAACTACAATACGTTTAATGGGTATGGAAATAATGCTGGTTCTACCGCTGATTTTTACTTTCACGCTTCGTCTACAGGATTAATAGACGACAATTTAGCCATGAATGTTTTTACTAACTTTTTAACAGCTCCAAATGCAACTAATGCAAACTGGAATGAATATTACACTTTGGTTCGCCGTTGTAATCTTATGTTAGAAAGAGTGCCAAATGTACCTATGGATCAAACGAAGAAAAATCACTACATAGGTGTCGCAAAGTTTTTTAGAGCCCATACTTATTTTCGTTTAGCACAGCAGTTTGGCGATGTGCCGTATACAGATAAGTATTTAGCACAAAGTGATGTTAACGTATATAAACCAGCTTTATCGCGAGCAGAAGTTATAGACAATGTTATCAAAGATTTAGAAGAAGCAATTCCAATGTTACTAAACGTTGATGATAGCAATGTTACTGTAAATAAATATACCGCTTATGCATTATTAAGCCGAGTATGTTTGAGCGAAGGTACTTACAGAAAATACAATTTAGGACAGAACGGAAATGCTTATCTTCAAAAAGCAAAAGAAGCTTCTTTAGCGGTAATGAATAATAATTCTTTCAAACTAAATGCAGATTGGAAAGCACTTTACAACTCTGTTGAGTTAATGAATAATACTGAGGTAATTTTAACCAAAAGATACATTAAAGGTGTTTTAGGAAATTCAGTGCAAGCCTATACTAATACCTCTACAGTTCAAAACGGGTTGACAAAATTTGCTGCAGAAAGTTATGTAACTACAAATGGACTTCCTATCAAGCAAGCTGGAAATGCTCAATTTTTAGGTGACAATACTATTGCTAATACTTTTGCCAACAGAGACCCAAGGTTTGCTAAAGCTTTTAGTACGGCAGATTATGCTTACTCTGATAAACCGTATAATGGTTTAACCTCTATCACAGGTTATGTATTTCAACTGTACAACAACCCTGCGACAACAGGTACAGACGTTTCAACAATTGGACAAAATCAAATTGACGCTCCAGTTTTTACACTAAGTGAAGTTTATTTGAATTATGCTGAAGCCTGTGCAGAATTAGGCACAATTACTAATGTTGATCTTGATTTATCACTAAACAAAGTTCGTACACGTGCAGGAATCGCTACTTTGACTACAGATGGTACAAATGCGACTGCAAGTGGAGTACAAATAAACGACCCGCAAAGAACAACTGCATTAGAACAACTTTCAGGAATTGTTAATCCAATTATATGGGAGATTCGTCGTGAGCGCAGAATCGAGTTTATGGCTTGGACTACTATGAGAAAAGAAGATCTTATGCGCTGGAAAAAAGGAGATTATTTAGATACTAATGCCAATCCTGATGTTGTTTTAGGAGCTAGAATACCTGCTTTGATAGGAGGAAATACTAAAACTAAAGTAAATGCACAAGGATATGTAATTCCTTATGCTGCAGGTGTGTCTAGACTGTTTGTTTCGCCAAAAAATTATCTAAGTGCGATCCCAACAAATGACATTAATCTATATGCTGCAGAAGGTGTTGAATTAAAACAAAACCCAGGCTGGTAATTCAAAATAATAAATAGATTATTTGCCCTTTATTATAAAAACTGCCTCTGGAAGCAATCTAACCAGAGGCAGTATTTAAACACTCTTTTTCAGTGTATAATCAATTGACAAAAGAAAGAAGTTAAAAGCCTCAATCTGAAATTTCAGATCATCATTTCTCATCATCAATCAAAACAACAACCAATCAAATAATAGCTTAATTTTATTAGTCAATTTTTGCCTAACTATTAATTGTAATTAAAATGATAAAATTCATCTCAAAAAGTGTCTTTATTTTAAGTTCTCTGTTTATTACGTCTTTGTATTCTAATTCGTTCTCAACAGCTGTAAACTACGGCACATCAGAAATTAATCCTCCAGCAATAAAAACTGGAGCAGATAATTACGAGAAATATTTACCGCTTTTAAAAGACAAAAAAATAGGAATTGTAACTAATCAAACAGGGATTTTATCTAACAAAACCCATTTAGTTGATTTTTTACTGGAGAAAAAAATTGCCATTCAAACCATCTTCGCACCAGAACACGGTTTTAGAGGAACTGCCGATGCAGGAGAACATGTTGTTGACGGAAAAGATCCAAAAACAGGATTATCCATCATTTCTCTTTACGGAGACAATAAAAAACCGAAACCAACACAATTAAACGGGATCGATATTATGATTTTTGATCTCCAGGATGTTGGTGCTCGTTTTTACACCTATATTTCTTCTTTGCATTATGTAATGGAGGCTTGCGCCGAAAACAATGTCCCGCTTATAATTTTGGACAGACCAAATCCTAATGGAAGTATTGTTGATGGCCCGCTTTTAGAAAAAGAATTTACCAGTTTTGTCGGCATGCACCCTATTCCACTCCTTCACGGAATGACAATTGGAGAATACGGTCAAATGATTAATGGAAAAAAATGGCTTAAAGATGGTGTTCAATGTAAACTAACTGTAATTCCATGCTCCAATTATAAACGTACAATGGAATACAGCTTATTAGTAAAACCCTCTCCAAATTTACCAAACGATCAGTCTATAAATCTATACGCCAGTTTATGTCTTTTTGAAGGAACTAATGTAAGCATGGGGCGTGGAACAGAAAAGCAATTTCAAATTTACGGTTCTCCTTATTTAACCAAAACCAATTTCAGCTTTACGCCGAAACCCAATTTTGGAGCCAAAGAGCCGCTTTATAACGGAAAAGAATGTTTTGGCGAAGATTTAACTTCATACCCAAAACTCAAACAATTAGAATTAAAATGGCTCTTAAAAGCCTATCAAAATACCAGCGATAAATCTAAATTTTTCAATTCCTTTTTTACCAAACTAGCCGGAACAAAAAAATTACAGCAGCAAATTGAATCTGGAGTTTCAGAAAAAGAAATTCGCACAAGCTGGAAAAAAGATTTAGAAGCTTTTCAAATCATGAGAAAACCGTATTTACTTTACTAAATATAACTTTTCATTCCCCGCCAAAAACCCCAAAACTGACTATTTTTTAATAAAATAGAGATTTCCTATATAAATTATCGAAATGAAAGATCCCAACAAAATCTGTCATTTCTCAACCAAAAAAAGAAAAAAATGAAGAATAAAAATCCTGAAACCGAACAAGAATCTTTATACAAAGATTTAGATCAAATGACAGTAAAAGAGCTGTTGACCAACATCAATACAGAAGATCGAAAAGTACCAGAAATTATCGAAGGCCAGATTCCTAAAATTGAAAAACTGGTTAAAGCAATCGTTAAGAAAATGCAGTTAGGCGGCCGATTATTTTATATTGGAGCTGGAACTTCTGGGCGTATCGGAATTTTAGATGCTTCTGAATGCCCGCCAACTTTTGGTGTGCCACATGATATGATTATCGGAATTATTGCCGGTGGCGACACTGCGATTCGAAAAGCGGTTGAAAATGCAGAAGACGATACCGAACAAGCTTGGAAAGATTTAGCTAAATTTGAAATTTCAAGTCTGGATTTTATTATCGGGATTGCTGCTTCTGGAAATACACCTTATGTTTTAGGTGCTTTAAAAAAAGCTAAAGAACATAATATTAAAACAGGAAGTATTTCGTGCATCAGCAACGGACTTATAGCACAGGAAGCTGACTTTCCAATTGAAGTAATCGTTGGGCCAGAATTCCTAACCGGAAGTACAAGAATGAAAGCAGGAACAGCTCAAAAACTGACTTTGAACATGATTTCGACTTCGGTAATGATTAAACTTGGAAAAGTAAAAGGCAACAAGATGGTTGACATGCAGTTGTCTAATGAAAAACTGGTAAAACGAGGTATCAAAATGATTATGGAAGAATTGGGAATTGAATATGATTTAGCCGAAGAATTACTGCAAAAACATAAAAGCGTACGCGCTGTTTTGTTAGATCATAACAGCAAAAAATAACCTAAAAACTAAACCAAAACCAAAATGTCTTCTACTACAATTCTCATTTTTATCTTTGTTTATTTTGGCCTTTTACTCTTTATTTCAAATGTAATCAGTAAAAAAGGACAGGACAATGATTCTTTTTTCAAAGCAAATAAAAATTCCAAATGGTATCTAGTTGCTTTTGGTATGATTGGAACAGCACTTTCTGGCGTTACCTTTATTTCGGTTCCTGGAGAAGTCGGTTCACCAAACGGAGAACAGTTCAAATATTTCCAGTTTGTTTTAGGAAACGCAATTGGTTTTATCATTATTGCAAAAGTCCTGCTACCACTCTATTACAGAATGAATCTGACTTCGATTTATAGTTATATCGAACAAAGAATGGGAATTAGAAGTTACAAAACGGCAGCTTCGATTTTCTTGGTCAGCAGAACCATTAGCTCTGCTTTTAGATTGTATTTGGTGGTTATCGTTTTACAGCGATATGTCTTCAACGATTTTCATATTCCATTTCCTGTAACGGTACTTTTGGCTTTGGCGCTTATCTTTTTATACACTTTTAGAAGCGGTCTAAAAACGATTATTATTACCGATACTTTACAGACGTTTTTTTTAGTTAGTTCCGTGTTTATAACCATTTATTTTGTTTGCGACAGTCTTAACCTGACTGTTCTTGAGTCGGTTTCAACCATTCAGAAAAGTAATTATTCTAAAATATTTTTCTTTGATGATTTCTTTACGAGCAAGTACCACTTTGTAAAGCAGATTTTAGGAGGAATGTTTGTTACTATTGCAATGGTTGGGCTCGACCAAGATTTAATGCAGAAAAATTTAAGCTGTAAAAACATCGGCGAAGCACAAAAAAACATGTTTACGTTTACAGGAATTTTTGTTTTAATCAATATTATTTTCTTGAGTTTAGGTGCTTTATTATACATCTACGCTGCAAAAAATAATGTTGAAATTCCATTAGATTTAGCAACAGGAAAACCAAGAACCGATTTACTTTTTCCAGAAATTGCTTTAAATCATTTGTCAATCGTTCCGGCTTTTGTTTTCCTTTTAGGAATTATCGCGGCTACTTTTGCAACAACCGATTCGGCTTTAACCGCTTTGACAACTTCATTTTGTGTCGATTTTCTTGGAATGGATAAATCTGAAAATCTGGATAATCACAAAAATGTAACAATAAGACATTGGGTGCATTTCGCTTTTTCAATATTGCTTTTTCTGGTAATTATTGTCTTAAATTCCTTTAATGACGCTTCTGTTGTGGCACTAATTTTCAAAGCAGCATCTTACACTTACGGCCCTTTATTAGGATTATACGCTTTTGGATTATTACAAAAATCAAGATTAGTAAACGACAAACTAATTCCGATTATCTGTCTTATTTCTCCAATATTCACGTATTTCTTAAGTGAAAATTCAGCACAATTATTCGGATACACTTTTGATAACGAATTAATTATCATCAACGGATTATTCACTTATATCGGAATTTATTTAACCAGTAAGCGAACAGAAGAAAAAATCTCTTTCTAAAAGCCAAATTAAAGCAATTCAGAATTGATCTGAATTCTCAAAAAATGATTACATGAAAAATACTATTATAAAAATAGGTTTATTTACAGCTGTTCTTTTTTTAATTGTCAATTGTGGCGTTTCAAAAAAGACTAAAACTGCCGTTGAAACTAATGAACCTATTTCGACAGAAAATAAAGAAGTTTACGTACCCAAAAGCAAATCAGAAAAAAAACCTTTTGTTCCCGATTGTGATGCTGAAAATCGTTGGGCAGACAGTATTTACAGCCAAATGACGCTGGATGAAAAACTAGGTCAATTATTTTTTGCAAATGCTTATTCTAACAAAGATTCTGTACATGTTAATAAAGTAAAAGAACTGGTTTCAAAATACAAAATTGGCGGTATTATTTTCTTTCAGGGCGGGCCGGTTCGTCAAGCGAAATTAACCAACATCTATCAGTCAAAAGCAAAAGTGCCGCTGTTTATAGGACTTGATGCCGAATGGGGATTGAGCATGCGTTTAGACTCAACTTACGCTTATCCTTGGAACATGACTTTGGGCGCGATTCAGGATTTAAATCTTATTGAAAAAGTTGGAAGACAAATGGGAAGCGAATGCAAAAGAATGGGAATTCATTTCAATTTTGCTCCAGTTTTAGATATTAATACCAATCCGCTGAATCCCATTATCGGAAATCGTTCTTTTGGCGAAAGCAAAACCAATGTTGCCAATCGTGCTTCGGCAATTATGAAAGGTATTCAAAGCCAAGGTGTTTTATGTACAGGAAAACATTTTCCGGGTCACGGCGATACGGCAGTCGATTCGCATAAAGCACTTCCAACCGTTTCTTTTACGAAAGAACATTTGGATGAAGTGGAAATATATCCTTATAAACAGCTTTTTGACGAAGGTCTGGCTTCTGTCATGGTGGCGCATCTTAATATTCCGAGTTTAGAACCAAAAGAAAATGTTCCGTCTTCTGCTTCTTATAATGTTGTTACCGAACTTCTTCAGAAACAATTAGGTTTCGAAGGACTTATTTTTACAGATGGTTTAGGCATGAAAGGCGCCAGTAATTTTAAACCTGTCGGCGATTTGGAATTGGCTGTTTTACAGGCAGGAAATGATATTTTCCTTTGTCCGGATGATGTTCCCGCCGCTTTAGAAAAATTAAAAGTCTTTTATGCAAATGGCCAGATTACCGAAGAACGTTTAGCGCATTCCGTTAAAAAAATCCTGCATTACAAATTCAAAGCAGGTTTAAACAAATACAAACCTGTTGATTTAAAAAATCTGCGAAAAGATTTAACAAGTCCTGATAAAGATGCGCTTCAATATAATTTATTCGAAAACGCAACTACAGTATTAAAAAACAAAAAAGACATTCTTCCAATTAAAAATCTGAATCAGAAAATTGCTTACGTAAAACTGGGAGAAGATGTCAACAGTGCTTTTGTTTCAACCTTAAAAAAATATACTGAAATAACAGAAGTTTCAAATACCAACGTCGATTCTTTAAACAAACAATTAAAGAAATACGATTTAGTTATTTTAAGTTATCACAAAGTGAATAAAGCTTGGGAAAAACAAGATTTCTCTTCAAATGAATTGTTTTTTCTAAATAAAATTGCCGAAAATAATAAAGTAATTCTAGACGTTTTTGCAAAACCGTATTCGCTTCTTTCTATCAAAAATTTTGATGCTATTGAAGGATTGATGGTTTCGTACCAAAACTCAACGATTTCTCAGATTGTTTCTGCCGAAATTTTATTTGGAGCAAAAAGTGCCAAAGGAAAATTACCAGTTTCAATCAACGATAATTTTAAAGTAAATGATGGAATCGATACCGAAAAAATCGATCGTTTAGGTTTTGAAACACCAGAAAATGTCGGAATGAATTCGGCAATTCTTGACAAAATAGACGCGATTGCCAAAAAAGCAATTGACGGAAAAATGGCTCCTGGAATGCAGGTTTTAGTGGCAAGAAAAGGCAGTGTCGTTTTTCAGAAATCATACGGATATCAGACTTATGACAAAAAAGTAAAAGTTTCGAATACTGATTTATACGATGTAGCTTCGATTTCAAAAATGATTTCTACACTTCCAAACGTAATGCAGTTATACGATAAAAATAAAGTTGAGTTAGACACCAAATTAGGAACCATGCTTCCGATGTTTGCTAAATCAAACAAAAAAGATATTTCGTTTAAAGATCTTTTAAATCATTATGCGGGATTAATTGCCTGGAGTCCGTTTTATAAATCAACATTAGACGCTAAAGGTTTTCCATCAGATCAATATTATCGAAAAGTTGCAGAAAACAATTTCACAACTAAAGTAGCAGACAGTCTTTACATTCGAAATGATTATCATGACACGATCATGAAATTTATTGCCGACTCTCCTATTTCACTTAAAAAAGAATACAAATACAGTGATTTTACTTTTATCATTTTAAAAGATTATCTGGAAAGAGCCACACATGAAAAATTGGAAAATTTAAGTCAGAAGAACTTTTTCAATTCGTTGGGAATGAATTATACAACTTACAATCCATTGTTGAAATTTGACAAAAATGTAATCGCTCCAACCGAAATTGATAACTATTTCAGACATCAATTAATTCAAGGTTACGTACACGATATGGCAGCCGCTATGGAAGGCGGAATTGCTGGTCACGCGGGAATTTTCTCCAATGCGATGGATGTTGCCAAAATGATGCAGCTTTTTCTTCAAAAAGGAAGTTATGGCGGTGAACGTTATTTTTCTGAAGCTACATTTGATACTTTCAACACCTGTTTTTATTGCGATCAAGGCGTTGAAAGAGGTTTAGGTTTCGACAAAAGATTAGGAAAAGACGGCCCGACTTGTCAATGTGCTTCGAAATCAAGTTTTGGACACACTGGATTTACCGGAAATATGGCTTGGGTTGATCCCGAAAACGAAACGGTTTATGTATTTTTATCTAACAGAACGTATCCAGAAGTTGGCGAAGAAGGAAATAAACTAGCGAAAGAAAAGATTCGTGAAGACATTCAGAAAATAATTTATGAATCTATAATGAAATAACTTTGTGGATTGTTTTTTAAACACATAGAAACATAGATTTTATTAGCTTATAAAAAGTCGTTTCACTCAGAATAAAGCACATAGCTCTATGTGTTAGAAACTAGTTTCTTTTTATTTACTTTTATTTATATAAAAACCTATGTTTCTATGTGTTTAATAAAATTAATCGCTTCCAACTAATTAACTTTAGCTGCATTTTAAACAAACTTTCATGAACAAAAATATTGAAGCACTTTATCAAATTGCCCAAAAAGAAACGAAACGTATTATTGGACTGATGTCGGGGACTTCTCTTGACGGATTGGATATTGCCTTATGCGAAATTTCAGGATCTGGTGTAAATACCAATGTAAAGCTGGCTCAGTTTGAAACGATTAGTTACTCTGAAGAAATCAAAACAGAAATTCGCAAAGTCTTTGCTCAGAAAAATATCGATTTTCAGCATTTGGCTTTGCTTAACGAATGGATTGGTTTACTTCATGCTTCAATGATTAATGAAGCCTTAGAAAAATGGAATATTCCTGCTTCTGAAATTGATTTAATTGCGTCTCACGGCCAAACCGTTTTACATGCGCCAAAGTTTTTGCATCAGCAGGAAAAATTTCCAAATGCGACTTTGCAAATTGGAGACGGAGATCATATTGCTGTAAAAACAGGAATTATTACTTTATCTGATTTTAGACAAAAACATGTTGCAGCAGGTGGTGAAGGTGCTCCTTTAGCCGTTTATGGTGATTATTTTTTATTCGGAAAAGAAGGCGAAAACAGAATTATGCTCAACATTGGCGGGATTGCCAATTTTACCTACCTGCCATCAGACATAAAAAATGAAGATACTTTTGTAACCGATACCGGAACAGGAAATACCTTAATTGATCTTTTTGTGAAGAAATATTTCCTAGACAAAAGCTACGATAAAGATGCTGAAATAGCCAAACAAGGAAATGTAAATCAGATTTTATTAGACAATTTGAAAGACAATGCATTTTTCAAAAAAGGTTTCCCAAAAACGATCGGGCAGGAATTATTTAATGCTGAATATGTAGAATTAGCACTTTCAAAAAGTAATCTTACCGATATTTTAGCTCCCGATTTATTGGCGACTTTAACACGTTTTACAGCCGAAACTATTGCAGAAGCGATTCAATTTGCTGTTAAAAACTCTTCTTATAAAATTGAAGACTTTAAAATATATCTTTCCGGTGGGGGAGCCAATAATCCATTAATCGTACAATGGTTAAAAGAATTACTGCCTTGCTCTTTCTTCAAAAGCGATGATTTAGGAATTAACAGTGATGCCAAAGAAGCGATTCTGTTTGCTGTTTTAGCCAATGAAACTGTTGCTGGGGGCGATTTTAAATTTAATTCTGTAAAAATTCCATCAGTAACTATGGGAAAAATTTCAATGCCGGATTAAATATTTTTAAACACATAGAGACATAGAATTTAGAATATCACAAAGGCGCTTCACTTATTTAAACAAACATAGCAAGTTATACCTTTATCTACTAAAGCTTTGACAACGCTGAGCTATGTGTGGAGAAACGAGTTTCTCTTCCCTATTCTTTTAAAAAGAAATAAAAAAATCTATGTTTCTATGTGTTTAAAAATTTTACAAAAAAAACAATAAACTATTAATAACCAAAACCATGACAAAAGAACGTTTAACCTCACTGGATGTTTTTAGAGGATTTACTATTTTTCTAATGACGATAGTTAACAATCCCGGAAGCTGGTCTTCTATTTATCCGCCATTAGAACATGCAGAATGGCACGGCTGCACTCCAACCGATTTAGTTTTTCCTTTTTTCGTTTTTATTATGGGAACAGCAATCCCTTTTGCCATGCCGGTTAAACATCTTGATGGTGCTGTTTTTAATAAAATTTTAGTTCGATCACTGCGTATTTTTTGTTTAGGATTTTCTTTAGCTTTTTTCGGCAGAATACATTTATTTGGTTTGGAAGGCTTTCCTCTTTTAGCAGTAAGACTCGTTATTTTCTTCGGAATCGCTTATGCTCTTTTGGGGAATTTTAGCCTAAAAGTCAAAACGTATCTTGTTTTCGGAATCTTAGCTGTATTACTATTTTTAACCTACAGCGGTTTAGAGCACTTTGAAGACACTAGAATTCCAGGAGTTTTACAGCGAATTGGAATCGTCTATTTTTTTACATCTCTTTTATATTTAAAAACCAATCTAAAAACACAGATTATAACTGCGGTTTCAATTCTCGTTGGATATTATCTGTTGATGGCTTTTGTCCCTGTTCCAGGAATTGGAGAAGCTAATTTTGAAAAAGGCACTAATCTGGTAGCATGGCTCGATAATTTACTTTTAAACGGACACCTTTGGAGCGTTTCTAAAACTTGGGATCCGGAAGGAATTTTAAGTACTTTACCAGCTATAGCAACTGGAATTACAGGAATGTTTATTGGTCAAATTTTAAACTTACATATTTCTAAAATTGAAATTGTAAAAAAACTGGCAATCGCAGGAATTGTTTTACTAATCTCCGGATTACTTTGGAATATTATTTTCCCAATCAACAAATCACTTTGGACAAGTTCTTATGTTTTATATACAGGCGGAATTGCTACTTTATGTTTGACGTTGCTCTATTATATTATCGATGTTGCGAATTATAAAAAATGGGCCAAATTGTTTTTAATCTGGGGCGTAAATCCAATGATTGTCTTTTACTTTTCTGGAATAATTCCGAGGGTAATGAGCTCTATAAAAATGCAAAATCCAGAAATTGGAAGTGAAGAAATTGGATTTCAAGCTTACCTATACCAATACGGAATTGTTCCTCATTTTGAAAATCCATTAAATGCATCATTGGCTTATGCGCTGGCTTATGCCCTTTTCTGGTCAATTATCTTATGGATTTTGTATAAAAGAAAACTGATATTCAAAGTTTAGTATTTCAGAAAGAATGGTATTATTATTGCGAAATTTAAATTTCCTTTAATCATCTAAAAAAACTACTTTTGGTTTTTGTTAAAAAACATTGAAATGCATAAAAATCAGTATTTAATATTCTCTTTTCTACTTCTATTTTTCGTTTCGACGATTGCCGCACAGGAAAATACAATGCATCCTAAAAACGAATTCAGAGGTGTTTGGATTGCCACGGTTGTTAATATTGACTGGCCCAAAACAAGTCTAGATAATGTAGAAAAAGAAAAAGCTGATTATCTTGAGATTTTAGAAGCATACAAAAAGTTAAATTACAATGCCTTAATCGTTCAGGTTCGAAGTGTCGGCGATGCCATTTATCCTTCTGAATTTGCGCCTTGGTCTCGTTTTTTAACGGGGAAAGAAGGTTTAGCTCCAAATCCGTATTACGATGCATTAGCCTGGATGATTGAGCAGGCGCACAATCGCGGATTTGAATTTCACGCTTGGTTAAATCCTTATCGTGCGACTTTCGATTTGAATAAAAATCTTTTAAGTCCGGGACATGATCTTTTTAAACATCCGGAATGGATGATTGAATATGGCGGAAAATATTATTATGATCCAGCTTTACCAGAAGTTCAGGCGCATTTAACGAAAGTAGTTAAAGAAGTCGTGGACAAATATGACATTGATGCCATTCATTTTGATGATTATTTTTATCCATATGCCGTTCCTGGAAAAGTATTTAACGACAACGCTTCCTATCAAAAATATGGTGCCGGTTTAAGCCGTGCCGATTGGCGTCGTGCGAATGTGAGTAACTTTGTTCACACCATTTCAACAACCATAAAAGCCAGCAAACCTTGGGTTCAATTTGGAATTAGTCCTTTTGGAGTTTGGCGAAATAAGTCTCAGGATCCAAGAGGTTCTGAAACACAGTCAACTTCTAATTACGATGATTTATATGCAGATCCAATGTTATGGATGGATCAAAAATGGATTGATTATATTCTGCCTCAATTGTATTGGAGTATGAACAATACAAGAGCGTCTTACTCCAAATTGGTAAAATGGTGGTCAGAAAATGCAAAAAACACAGCTATTTACATTGGTCATGCTTCTTATAAAATTAGAGGCGACTCAGATAAAAGCTGGAATTTTATGACTGAAATCCCAACACAGGTTGATTTTCTGAGAACCTTTAAAAACGTGTCTGGAAGTGCTTATTTCAGCTCAAAGTGGTTCATGGGTAAAAACTTCGATGTGGTTCGTCATTTAGAAGAAAATCAATATAAATATCCGGCACTTCCTGCAGCAGTTCCGAACTTAAGACATGTAATTATTGATACGCCAAGAGTGATTGAATACAGCAAAGATAGCATCCGTTATAATTTCACTTTTAAAAGTCCGTTGAATACAAAAGTTCGTTATATGGTGGTTTATGGAGGCGATCATATCTCAAAAATCGACATTAACGATGCCACAAAAATTGTTGAAAAAGTAACCGTAAAAGAAGTTGACGGAAAAATTATTTTCTCAATTGCTGGTGGAAAACTAAACCTTTATAAAGCCTGTGCTGTAACTTTCATTGATTATTACGCGAACGAAAGCTCGCCAACTGCCATAGATCTAAAAAAACCTTTTAAAAACTATACACCTGCACAACCAAATGAAAATAGATAATAAACCTTGGTTCTGGATTCCACTTCTGAACTTTGCATCTGGATTGCCTTATGCCATAATTATTTCAGTTTCGGTAATTATGTACAAAAATCTGGGAATTTCAAATGAAGATATCGGAGTCTACACCAGTTTATTATATCTTCCTTGGGTAATCAAACCACTTTGGAGTCCGCTTATTGAATTAATCGGAACCAAAAGAAAATGGTTTTTATCGATGCAGTTATTAATTTCAATCGCCTTTTTACTGGTCGGATTAGCCATTCCAACCAACGGATTTTTCATGATGTCGCTGGCCATATTCTGGGTTGCCGCTTTTGCTTCGGCTTCCAATGATATTGCAACAGACGGTTTCTATTTATTGGTTTTACCAGAAGACAAGCAATCTTTCTTTATCGGAATTAGAAGTACTTTCTACAGACTTTCAATGCTTGCCGGAAACGGATTAGTAGTCCTTTTTGCAGGATATTTGGAACATAAATATGGTGACAATACAAAAGCTTGGTCTTACACTATGATTTTCGTTGGTTTATTGATGACTTTCATTACAGCTTACAACTTCATTTTTACACCAAAAAATGAAATCAATGTTGTAGAAGGCAAAAAAGAAACAACTCATCAAAATTTTGGAACCATATTCATTAGCTTCTTCAAGAAAAAACAAATCGGATTAATCCTAGCCTTTGTTCTGGTCTTCAGATTAGGAGAATCACAACTGCTTAAAATGTTAAGTCCTTTTTTATTGGATGGAAAAGAACTTGGC
The DNA here is from genome assembly GCF_030378165.1 of Flavobacterium panacagri. Taxonomy (NCBI): domain Bacteria; kingdom Pseudomonadati; phylum Bacteroidota; class Flavobacteriia; order Flavobacteriales; family Flavobacteriaceae; genus Flavobacterium; species Flavobacterium panacagri. Next base: position 2,572,956 of record NZ_CP119766.1, on the reverse strand, counting down.
GGAATGGGATTAGATACGGAAGCCGTTGGAATTATTTACGGAACATTTGGAGTTGCAGCATTAACCTTAGGCGGGATTTTAGGCGGAATTGCTATTTCCAGACATGGTCTTACCAAATGGATGTTTCCAATGTTTTTAGCCATGCATTTACCTATTATTGGTTTTATACTTTTAGCATTTTTTCACCCGACATCAATTTATTACATTTATGCCGTTGTGATTTTAGAACAATTTGGTTACGGTTTTGGTTTTACAGCATTTATGATGTATTTAATTCATGTTGCCGAAGGAGAATCAAAAACAGCCCATTATGCATTGGCAACTGGATTTATGGCATTAGGAATGATGCTTCCGGGAATGTTGAGCGGTTATATTCAGAAATTTTTAGGCTATCAAAACTTCTTTATTTGGGTTTTAATAGCGACAATTCCAGGTCTTATTTTATCACGTTTTTTAGTTTTCCCGAAAGATTTTGGGAAAAAATCATAAGAAGTTTCACCCCAAATCAAACTCTTACATATGGAAATCAATGAAAATTTGCAGGCCGAACGAAATCTGAAAGGAACTGAGTTCGAGAAAAATGGAAATCTTGAAAAAGCAATTGAATTGTATGAAGAAAATGTCGCAGAAAGCTTTAAAGGAAATCATCCGTACGATCGACTGGCAACGATTTACAAAAATCAAAATGATCTCGACAACGAAATTAGGATTTTAGAAAAAGCCATTTTGGTTTACGAAGAAATCACAATCGAAGACCGATTGGAAGGACTTCCAAAGCTTTTCCGATTCAAAAACCGATTGGAAAAAGCCATTGAAACTCAAAAACAATTAGCCAAACAAAAAAAGGCAAAATTGAAATAGTTTTTAAACACATAGAAACATAGAATTATTTTATTTAAAAAGAGAAACTAGTTTCTCCAAACATAGCTATGCCTTTACTCTAAAACTATTTCTATTTGTTCAAAAATTAATACAAAAACAGAAAAGCTATAAAATCATGATTAACATAAAACGAACAAACTCGGACGATATTGATTTTATAAATCTGGTTGCTTTATTAGATCAAGAATTAGCAATTAGAGATGGAGACGATCATGCTTTTTATAATCAGTATAACAAAACAGATAAAATAAAGCATACAATCGTTTATTACGAAAATGACATTCCAGTTGGTTGTGGCGCTTTTCGCGAAAAAGAAAGCGACAAAACCGAAATCAAAAGAATGTTTGTTCATCCTGATTATCGTAAAAAAGGAATTGCATCAAAAATTTTAGCCGAATTGGAAATCTGGGCTAAAGAAGCCGGTTATACTTATACCATTTTGGAAACTGGCAAAAATCAGCCGGAAGCCATCAACTTATATCAAAAATTAAATTACACCATCATTCCAAATTATCCACCCTACGAAAAAATGGATAATAGTGTCTGCATGAAAAAGACTTTATAATAATGGAAATCACTGCCGAAGCATTAAAACATAAAATAGGACAATTCTTTTTCCCTGCCGTTTTCATCAATGATACAGAAGAAAATATTCTGGAAACGGAACGCTTAATCAAAGAATATAATATTGGTGGACTGACTTTTTTCCACAGTCGTGCAAGCGCTGCAACCAATTACGAAAGCAAGAAAAAAGTCGTTTTCAACGATGACAGTTACGAAAAAATTAAAGCATTAATTGCTCGTTATCAAAAAGCTGCTTCTACTCCACTTTTAATTAGTATTGATGCGGAATGGGGTTTAGCAATGCGTATCGAAAAAACACCGCAATATCCTTATGCAATCACTCTTGGTGCTTTGCCAGAAAACAAAGCTAATTTGGTTTATGAAGTTGGAAAACAAATTGGTTTAGATTTAAAAGCAGCGGGAATTCAGTACAACTTATCGCCTTTGGCAGACATCAACAATAATCCAAACAATCCCGTTATTGGGTATCGTTCTTTTGGCGAAAACAAACAAAAAGTAGCCGATTTTGCTGTTGAATATCTAAAAGGAATGTCAGAAGTTGGTGTTCTAGGCTGTCTGAAACACTTTCCTGGACATGGAAATACAAATGTCGATTCGCATTTAGGGTTGCCCGTTTTAAAGGAGACTTTAGAAGAACTGATGGAAAACGAATTATATCCATTCATTAAAGGAATCGAAAATAATGTTGATTCAATTATGATTGGACATTTGGCTGTTCCAAGTTTAAATGACGGAAAAGATACTTCGGCAACCTTATCAAAAGCAGTTATTCAGGATCTTTTGCGTAATAAATTAGGTTATGACGGCTTAGTAATTTCAGATGCTTTAAATATGCACAGTGTTTCGAAACTGTATGAAACCAAAGGACAATTAGAATGGGAAGCTTTTAATGCCGGAAATGATGTTTTGTGTTTTGCCGAAAATGTTCCGGAAGGAATTGAAGCTATCTATAAAAATGCTTCTCCAGACCGAATTTTCGAAAGTTATAACCGAATTATGAAAGCCAAAGAAAAAGCAGGAATTCTTTCTGGAAATATTTCAGCTTCAGGCGAATTAGATTTCGAAAAAACATCAAAATTAAATCTGGAAATTGCTCAAAATGCGATTACTACGATTATTGATAATTCAAGTTCAGAATTGGCTTTTGAAGCTCATAAAAATAAAAAATTAGCCAAGCTCAGCTTATATAAAAAAACCGAAAATACTTTCTTTAAAACTTTAAATTCAGAATTACCTTCTCCAGAATTTGCTTTTGAAAATTTAGAAGTTTCAGAGATTTCATCTATCAAAAAAGAATTAGAAAATTTTGAAACTATTTTAATTTCATTATTTGTTCCAAAGGCAAAACCGCTCAACAATTTTGAAATTGACAATGAAGTTTTAGAATTGCTTTCTGATTTACTTCAAACCAAAAAATGTATCGTTTACGTTTTCGGAAATCCATATTCTTTACCATTAATTCCTAATCTAAAAAAGGCTTCAGGATTAATTCAGGCTTATCAAGATTTTGAAGAATTTCAAAAAACAGCAGGAATTCAATTTTTAGAAAAAAATAGTTTGAATGGGATCTTACCCATAAATATTGACATTCAATAAGTTAAAACTTTAAATAGTCAAAATTTATCAACTTATAAATTTTTATAATCACATCTTATTGTAGAAAACTGCACTTATGCCCTACTTTTGCACCAGAAATAAATATTTAACGTAAAACGAAAATTATGTCTTTAGTAGGAAAAAAATTCCCAAGTATTGCAGTAGATGCTATCTCAGAAATGGGTGACAATTTAAAAATCAACATTTTTGAAGAAGCAGTAAACAACAATAAAAAAGTACTTTTATTTTGGTACCCAAAAGATTTTACTTTTGTATGTCCAACAGAATTACACGCCTTTCAAGCTGCATTACCAGAATTTGAGAAAAGAAATACTATCGTAATTGGTGCTTCTTGTGATACAAACGAAGTTCACTTTGCTTGGTTAAATACTCCAAAAAACAATGGTGGAATCGAAGGTGTTACTTACCCAATCTTAGCGGATACAAACCGTAACTTAGCTAACATTTTAGGTATTCTTGATATCGAATCTACAAGCTACAGCGAAGATACTGACTCAGTTATCATCGAAGGTTCAAATGTAACTTACAGAGCCACTTACTTAATCGACGAAACTGGAAAAATCTTCCACGAAAGTGTAAACGATATGCCATTAGGACGTAACGTAAACGAATACCTAAGAATGGTTGACGCTTACACTCACATCCAAACTAAAGGTGAAGTTTGTCCGGCAAACTGGGAAGCTGGTAAAGAAGCTATGTCTGCTGACAGAATCAGTACTGCTGAATACTTAAGCGCTAACTAAGCTGCTAAGATACTAAGGTTCTAAGATGCTAAGTTTTTTAACTTAACTTTTAAATCTTAGACACATTCTACAATAAAGTCGAGAGATTCTAAGATTAAACTTAGATCTTAGAATCTCTAAGACTTAAAAAATCTATCAAATAAATCCACACAAAGTTATCTGGTTCGAGAGCAAACTTAGCATCTTAGAACCTTAGCAACTTAGTGTCTAAAAAATAAACTTATGTTAATCGACTTAAACGAAGATACGTTAGCAGATTTAGTTGCTAAAAACGAAAAAGTAGTAGTACAATATTCAGCTTCATGGTGTGGAAATTGCCGTATTATGAAACCAAAATTCAAAAAATTAGCAACAGAAAATGAAGCTATCACTTTTGTTTTGGTTGATGCAGAAAATTCTCCTGAATCAAGAAAATTAGCTAATGTGAGCAACCTGCCAACATTCGCAACTTTCGTAAACGGACAATTAGTTGGCGAAACGCAAACTAACAAACAAGAAGTTTTAATCGATCTTGTAAACGCAATTGCTTAATTCATAAACTCCACAACATGAAATTACCAGTAATAAAGCATTTAACACAATTCATCGAAGAAAACGATCAGGATTATATCATAGAAACAATCGAAGTTCTGGAAGCGATGACCGAAATTCCTTCTCTTAAAGACGAAGAATTAGACGTAATTGGCGAATTGATTTCAAATATGTACGGCGCCCTTGAAGTGCAAAAACTAGTTGCGCAGGGAACTGACAAAAAAGAAGCTTTAAACACATTCATGAAACGTGTTTTAGGTTCAATCGATAAATAAGTCGACCTCCTTCCAAGAATAAAAACAAAAAACAAGGCTGAGAAAGCGTTTCTATTTTAGAGACGCTTTTTTTTAGTTTACAGTGGTCAGTTTTTAGTATTCAGTGGCAGTCGTAGTTTTCAGTTTTCCACAAAATCGTTTCAGCCTTAGAAACTATGCTTTCAATCTAAAATCTCCACTCTAAAATCTAAATTAATAAGGGCGAGACAGTATTTGAAAAAGTGGGCAAACATACTTTGCCTTTATTCGCCCACTTTCCCAAATACTGTCGGGCTATCCGCTCCGCCGCGGCGGATTGCTTCTATCCCTCTCGCGAGTCAACGGTTTCAATTGACGTTTCATAGCTATTGGCAAACTAAATCTAAAATCTACATTCTAAAATCTAAAATTATCATATAAATTCGTGAATTCATGGCTACCCGAAAACCATCCTTAATCTCTCCTTAAACCCATAACAAATACTTTTAGATTCAAATTTTAATCCTTACTTTTGAACCTCATTAATTTTAAACAAAAATCATGGCATCTATCACATTAGGAGGAAATCCAGTTCATACATCAGGCGAATTGCCAGCAGTTGGATCACAATTAGCTGACTTCAAATTAGTTCAAAACGATTTATCAGTTGCTTCTTTAAGTACTTTCGCAGGTAAAAAATTAGTTTTAAATATCTTTCCAAGTGTTGATACAGGAACTTGCGCAACATCTGTTAGAACTTTCAACGCAAGTGCAAGCGGATTAGAAAATACTACTGTTTTATGTATTTCAAGAGATTTGCCTTTTGCTCAAAAACGTTTTTGTGGTGCCGAAGGTTTAGAAAATGTAGTAAACTTATCAGATTTTCAAACTGGTGCTTTTGGTAAAGCAAACGGTCTAGAAATCGTTGATGGGCCTCTTGCAGGTTTACACTCAAGAGCAATCATTGTTGTTGATGCTGACGGAAAAGTTGTTCACACGGAACAAGTTGCCGAAATTGCAAACGAACCAAATTACGAAGCTGCTTTAGCTGCGCTATAATATTTTCCCTTAAATGGAGTTTCAAAAAGACAATACTTTTGTTACAGGTCGTTTAAAAAGCATGACTTATGCATTTAAAGGAGCTGTAAAATTGATTAAAACAGAACACAGCATCATGGTGCAATTCTCTTTGGGAATTATCATGACCATTGCCGGGTTCTATTTTCACATTTCACAAACCGAATGGCTTTGTCAGACATTTGCCATCGGTTTGGTTTTAAGCATTGAAGGATTGAATACGGCAGTTGAAAAAATTGCCGATTTTATCCATCCTGATTACAGCAAACGAATCGGTTTTATTAAAGATATTGCTGCAGGGGCGGTATTTTTTGCTGCAATGACTGCAATAGCAATAGGCTTGATTATTTATATTCCAAAATTTATTTAGGCAAAGGAAAACGCAAGAATGGCAAAAAATAAAAAAGAAACTGTAGATAAAAAAAACGACAAACAACAAGGCACTAAAAGATCCTGGAAGATGACCAAACCACAGAAATTTGTTTTGGGCTGTCTTTTGGTTCTTTTCTCTATTGCACTATTAGTCGCATTTATGTCTTTTTATGTAAATGGACAATGGCAAAATGATCAAAGTGTCGTAAACCAGCTTGGTGACCGTACAGAAGTTGCAGAAAACTGGTTAGGAAAATTCGGAGCTTATTTAGCCGACTTGATTATCTATAGAGGTTTCGGACTTGCTTCTTTCATTTTTGTACGTTTATTTTTCCTTACTGGAATGTTTTTAGCCTTGGATCTTTCGACCCAAAAATTAAAGAATACTTGGTTTTGGGATATTTTTGCCATTATTATTATTTCTATTTTATTTGGTTTTTTTGCCACTTCTGCACCAGAATTAGGCGGTACAATTGGTTACGAATTAAACTTATTTCTGCAGGATTATATTGGAAAAACAGGTACTTTGCTTACACTGCTTTTTGGATTAATCGTTTATCTGATTTTCAAAATCAAAATATCTCCAGAAAAAATTCAATCGTATTTTGATTCTACTAAAAAAGAATTTAAATCAGAATTAGACACTTTAAAGCCAGCTGTAAACCAACCTGAAAGCGCTTATAATTTAGAAGAATTTGCTATTAAAGAAGAAATTGAAAGTGATCCTGAAATAGATGATATTCACATCAAAACAGTTGACACGCAATTTGAACTTAACAAAGAAGCATTAAAACCAACTATTTCTCATTCTTCGGAAATTGAGCTAAATCCGATTTTAAAGCCAATTACTCCAAAACAAGAACTACCATTAGTTTCTCCTGACGAAGCTTTTGTAATTGAAAAAGCGGAAGAAGAAGATATTATCGAAGAAAACTTAGCTTCACGACTAGTTGCCGATTTTGGATTATTTGATCCGACTTTGGACTTATCCAATTATAAATTCCCAACCATCGATTTATTAAAAGAATATTCGACTGGTGGAATTACGATCAACCAAGAAGAATTAGAAGAAAATAAAAATAAAATTGTAGATACACTTCGTAATTACAAAATTGAAATCGCACAAATTAAAGCAACCGTTGGACCATCGGTTACTTTGTATGAAATTGTTCCAGAAGCAGGAATTAGAATTTCAAAAATTAAGAGTTTAGAAGATGATATTGCATTGTCATTATCAGCATTAGGAATTCGTATTATTGCGCCAATTCCCGGAAAAGGTACTATCGGTATTGAGGTTCCGAACAAAAACCCAACTATGGTTTCGATGAAAAGTGTTATTGGAGCAGCTAAATTCCAAGAAGCCGAAATGGAACTACCAATTGCTTTAGGAAAAACCATTTCAAACGAAACTTTTGTAGTCGATCTTGCCAAAATGCCCCACTTATTGATGGCAGGAGCAACAGGACAAGGAAAATCTGTTGGATTGAATGCAGTTTTAACTTCATTATTATACAAAAAACATCCAGCAGAAGTAAAATTCGTTTTAGTTGATCCGAAAAAAGTGGAGCTTACGCTTTTTAATAAAATCGAAAGACATTATTTAGCCAAACTTCCCGACACGGAAGATGCTATTATTACTGACAATGCAAAAGTTGTCAATACTTTAAATTCGCTTTGTACTGAAATGGACAATCGTTATTCTTTACTAAAAGATGCGATGGTTCGTAATATCAAAGAATACAACGAAAAATTCAAATCAAGAAAATTAAATCCTGAAGCCGGCCACCGCTTTTTACCATATATTGTTTTAGTTGTCGATGAGTTCGCCGATTTAATTATGACAGCTGGAAAAGAAGTAGAAATTCCGATTGCTCGTTTAGCGCAGTTAGCCCGTGCCATTGGAATTCACTTGATTATTGCAACACAACGACCTTCTGTTAACGTAATTACAGGTTTAATTAAAGCCAATTTCCCTGCCAGAATTGCTTTTAGAGTAACTTCAAAAATTGATTCAAGAACTATTTTGGACACTCAAGGAGCCGATCAGCTTATTGGACGTGGAGATTTATTATATACAAATGGAAACGATGTCGTACGTGTACAGTGCGCCTTTATTGACACACCAGAAGTTGAAAAAATTACAGATTTTATTGGTTCCCAAAAGGCATACTCTACAGCTTATTTGCTTCCAGAGTTTGTTGGGGAAGAAAGTGGCATTAATCTTGATATAGATATTTCCGAAAGAGATACCTTATTTAGAGAAGCTGCGGAGATTATTGTCAATGCACAGCAAGGTTCTGCTTCATTACTGCAAAGAAAATTAAAACTAGGTTATAACAGAGCTGGCCGTCTAATCGATCAGCTGGAAGCAGCCGGAATTGTTGGCCCTTTCGAAGGCAGTAAAGCAAGAACTGTAAACATTTTAGACTTAAGTGCTCTTGATCAATTTTTTAATAATGAACAAAATTAATCCAATCATGAAAGTAAAAATTCAAGAAATCAACAACAATTCTATCACAAACATGACTAAAAAGTGTTTTCAATTAGCAGTTATTTTGCTTTTGAGCTTCACTTCTATTCAAGCTCAAGATAAAAAAGCCAAAGATTTATTGAACGAAGTAACTTCAAAAATTAAAAGCTATGACAATATTGTTATTGACTTTAAATATTCTTTGAATAACGCTAAAGAAAACATTAATCAAGACAGTAAAGGAAACGTTACAATGAAAGGCAATCAATATGTTTTGAATTTCATGGGCGTGACTAAAATTTTTGACGGTCAAAAAACCTATACTATTGTTCCTGAAGACGAAGAAGTTACTATCTCTAAAGTAAATGAGAAAGACGATAATGCGATTACCCCATCTAAAATGCTTACTTTCTTTAATTCTGGTTACAAATACACGATGGATATCGTACAAAACGTAAAAGGAAGAAAAATTCAATACATCAAATTAGTTCCTACAAGCGGAAAAGACCAAAGAAAAGAAATTCTTTTGGGTATTGATAGTCAGACAAAACACATTTATAATTTGATTGAAACTGGAAAAAACGGAACAAAAACAACTTTAACCGTTAATTCTTTTAAAACCAATCAGCCATTATCAAAAAATCAATTTACATTTGTAGCGAGTAAATACCCGAAATACTACATTAATAAATTAGATTAATCAGAAGGTTGAAAATTCTAGACAAATACTTATTAAAAACATTCTTACTTACATTTACTACGGTATTTGTAATCCTATTTTTCATATTCATACTACAAACAGTATGGCTATTTATATCAGAATTAGCAGGTAAAGATCTCGACTTAATATTAGTCGTGAAATTCCTGCTTTTTTCTATGCCACGAATTATACCTCTGGTACTTCCTTTATCGGTTTTACTAGCTTCCATTATGACTTTCGGAAACTTAGCCGAAAATTACGAGTTTGCAGCCATGAAATCGTCTGGAATCTCACTTCAGAGAGCCATGCGAGTACTCATTATTTTTATTTTCATTTTAAGCATCGTTGCGTTTTGGTTTGCAAACAATGTTATTCCATACGCAGAATTCAAGTTTGTAAACTTTCGAAAAAATATCGCCCAAGCCAAACCGGCAATGGCGATTGTTGAAGGACAATTTAATGATGTTGGATTTTACAATATTAAAGTTGTAAAAAAATCTGGAGAAAACGGGAACAAGCTAACAGAAGTAACCATTCACGAAAAGCCTAATAATATGGGCGAAAATAAAACCGTTATTAAATCTAAAACAGGAGAATTGGTGAGCAGTGAAAAATCGAGCATTTTAAAACTCGTTTTAAATGATGGTTATTATTATCAGGATGTTACACCAAAAAAATATGAAGATCGCGCCAAACTGCCTTTTGTAAAAGGAAAATTTAAAAAGCAGATTATCAATATTGACTTATCCGAATTAAACAAGGTAGATGACAGTAAAGAAAGTATTGCTGGTACAAATGCAATGTTGAATGTCAACGAACTGCGTTATACATTAGATTCATTAAACAAAAACATTGATAATGAAATTGTTTCTTTTTCTGAAAACATCAATCAGCGTGTTGGAATTAGAAAATATCCATCTCCTCCAGGGACAAAAACAAAGAAAAAACAACTGCCAAACAACCTGATGTCCATGTATTCCAACAAAGACAAGGTAGATATTTTAAAAATGGCCGGAAGCAATGTTACCAGTAACATTTACTCAATAGAAACTACTCAAAGAGATTTAAAAGACAAACAACGTGAAATCAATAAACATTTAACTGCATTATACGAAAAGTTTGTAATTGCATTTGCTTGTTTTTTAATGTTTTTTATTGGAGCACCACTTGGAGCGATTATTAGAAAAGGCGGACTTGGGCTTCCAATTGTATTTGCCGTTTTAATTTTTATTACTTTCCACTTTATTAATACTTTTGGAAAAAGATTATCTCAAGAAGGCGGTATGTCTCCGTTTTTGGGATCATGGATGTCCTCATTCATACTGTCTCCATTGGCGATTCTTTTAACTTATCGCGCAACAAATGATAACGGATTAATCAATTTTGATGCGATTACAACTCCGATTTCACAACTATTTCAGAAAATTTCCGAGCGGTTTTTACCAGCTCAAAAGCAACAATAATTATGTCAACAACAAAAATACAACTGAATACCATTGAGGAAGCTATAGAAGATATTCGTCAAGGTAAAGTAATCATTGTAGTCGATGATGAGGATCGCGAAAACGAGGGTGACTTTTTAGCAGCTGCTGAAAAAATTACTCCAGAAATGATTAACTTTATGGCTACGCACGGACGCGGTTTAATTTGTACACCACTTACTGAAAGTCGTTGTAAAGAACTAGACCTTCGTGCAATGGTTACCAATAATACAGATCATATGGAAACTGCTTTTACAGTTTCTGTTGATTTAAAAGGAAACGGAGTAACGACTGGAATCTCTGCCGCAGATCGTTCTAAAACAGTTGAAGCTTTAGTCGACCCAAACACAAAACCACACGATTTAGCTCGTCCTGGGCATATTTTCCCTTTAATTGCAAAACAAGGCGGTGTTTTAAGAAGAACAGGCCACACTGAAGCTGCTATCGACTTTGCACGTTTGGCAGGATTTAAACCAGCGGGTGTTATCTGCGAAATTCTTAACGAAGACGGAACAATGTCACGTTTGCCTGAATTGATAAAAGTGGCTAAAAAATTCGATTTGAAATTAGTTTCGATTGAGGATTTAGTTGCCTATAGAATGCAGCACGACAGCTTAATCGTTAAAAAAGAAGATTTTGATATTGAAACTCGCTTTGGAACTTTCAGATTAAGAGCTTACGAACAAACAACAAACAAACAAATTCATATTGCTTTAACAAAAGGAACTTGGAATCTTGGCGAACCAATTTTGACCAGAATCCACTCTTCTCAGGTTAATAATGATTTATTAGGAACTTTAACTAATAATGCTGAGCAGCAGTTAGATGATATGTTTAAAGTAATTAATGAGAATGGAAAAGGCGCTGTTATCTTCATTAATCAGGATATGACAGCAGTTAACCTTTTAAATCGAATTTCAGAGCTTAAAACACTTCAATCGCAAGGAACCTTAAAAGCTCCTAAAGTCATTATTGACAGCAAAGATTATGGTATTGGAGCTCAAATTCTTCACGACATTGATATTTCTAAGATTAGATTAGTTTCAAATACAGAACAAACCAAACGTGTTGGTATGATTGGTTATGGACTTGAAATTACAGAATACGTTAATTACTAATATGGGAACAGTAGAAGAAAGAATTTTAAAATCAGAAACACGAATTTTTAAAGCTGTTTTTCCAAGTACAACGAATCATTACGACACTTTATTTGGAGGAACCGCACTTCATTTAATGGATGAAGTAGCTTTTATCTGTGCTACACGTTTCAGTCGAAAAAAAGTAGTTACAATTTCAACAGGGCAAATTGACTTTAAAAAAGCAATCCCAGCTGGAACTTTAATCGAATTGGTCGCAAAAGTTGACAGCGTTGGAAGAACAAGCTGTAAAATTCATGTTGATATTTTTATGGAGCAAATGTATTCGGAGCTTCGCGAAACAGTCGTTTCAGGGACTTTTTCGTTTGTTGCAGTTGATGAAAATAAAAAACCAACACCAATTTTAGACGATTTAGAATAATTCTTCAAAAAAAACTCCTTTTCAGAAATACTGATAATTAGACACTTGAAAATTATTTTAAAAATCTTCAAAAAAAAGTCTAAAAAAAGTTTTGAGAACCGAAAAACCGTCTTATATTTGCACCCGCAATCAGGCACTGATAGCAACATACTGGAGAAATGGCAGAGCGGTCGAATGCGGCAGTCTTGAAAACTGTTGACTGTAACAGGTCCGGGGGTTCGAATCCCTCTTTCTCCGCTGAGAGCTTAAAAAGAGACTTTTCAAAGTTTACAAAAAAGGCTAAAATTCACGGAAAACCCTGCAAATCAAACGATTTGCAGGGTTTCTTCTTTTATACCGCTTTTCAATATTTTCAAAAACAGACAAAATCTTCGTGGCGCATTCGTGGCGCAGGCTAAGATTTTAAAAGTGTGCCACAAGATTTTATCTTAAGTCCCGATATCAAAGGGGTTAAGCACGTTTACATCTTGTTTAAATAAGGTTATAATTCTACATTTACTAATCTAATAAATTGAATTATGCTAGAGAACAGCTTTGGGTTAATTTTCTTCTTGAAAGTTCCCCGACATGAGAGTAAAATTAGAACCGTTTATTTCAGAATCACCGTTGACGGCATTCCTAAAGAAGCATCTACAAGACGCCAATGGGATCTGGAGCGATGGAACCAGAAAACTGAAAGAGCAGTCGGAACAAAAGAAGACGCAAAGTCACTTAATTTTTTTCTTGACTCGCTCACATCGAAAATCCACGATATCAAAACTGAGATACTCTACAGCGGAAAACCAATAACTTCCCAGAAAATTATGGATCATGTCATGGGAAGAATAACTCCGAGAGTAAAAGTGCTTGAAGAATTTCAGAAACACAATGATGAATTGGAGGCGTTGGTTGGCAATGGTTACACAGGTGCAACCTTGGAAAGGTTTAACATAACCAAAAACCACGTGTCAAATTTTATAAAATTCAAATATAATTCTGATGATTTTGAATTTGCCGATCTAGATCTTGAATTTGTAAAAGATTTTGAGTTTTACCTGCGGTCTGTCCGCAAATGCAGCAATAATACAGCCCTTAAATACATTGCTAACTTCAAAAAAATTGTCATACGTGCACTTGATAAGGAAATTATTGAAAAAGACCCTTTTAAAAGCTTTAAAGGCAAAAAAACTAAAATTGTAAAAAAACCTATATCTGCAAAAGAATTGGCTGAATTGGAAGCCCATCAGTTTTCGATTGAAAGACTCAGTATAGTACGCGACATTTTTGTATTCCAATGCTACACAGGGCTTGCATACATTGATGCCTACCAGCTCACAAGTGCTGATATAAAAGACGGAGTTGATGGAAAACCTTGGATTATCTCTGAACGCCAGAAAACTAATTCAACTGCAAAAATTCCACTCCTGCCTCATGCTGCCAGAATTCTTGAAAAATATAAAGATCATCCTGTCTGCATTAAACGAGGAACTCTCCTGCCTGTTTATTCTAATCAGAAGATGAATGGCTACCTTAAAGAAATTGCTGTATTGTGCGGTTTTCCATTCCCACTTAACACACATATGGCACGCCGTACATTTGGAAGCACGGTAACCTTGAACAATAATGTCCCAATTAACGTAGTCAAAGAACTGCTTGGACACTCCTCGGTTAAACAGACAGAAGCTTATGCCATAACAGAGCAGACAACTATTGGAAGAGAAATGTCCATACTAAATCAAAAACTCAATAAGCATACAAATGAGATTTCTCAAGAAGATTTAACCACGCTTGAGAAACTTGAAAAAGAAATTCAATTAATTAAAAGTAAATATAAAAATGCATCACTTTAATATTAAAATGAGGTTTAACCAATATGGCATTTTGTAAGAATTATTAATTCAAAGCTTATGCAAATACCAACATGTTTAACATATTAAAAAGATACCTCATGGGTTCGAGTACTGCTCTCCCCACGGAAAGGCCTAAAAGGCGGAAAACTTAAAGTTTTCATTCTTTTTAAAAAGCCACAAAAAATGTCTGAAGACCTGCAAATTCAAGGATTTGCAGTTTTTTTTTATTTTAGGACTGTTTTCAATATTTATAAATCCTCACAAAATTAAAGGTGCAGAATCGGTGCACTTTCTGGCTGGAGGTGATACCTTTTTTGCCACAAAAAGCTAAGGCGGTTTTAAAAATATTGATTAAATTTATTTTGATAAATTGTAAGAATAAATAGTTACAAAACAATTCATCACTCTATAAATTTGAAACCATGGAAAATACTCGAAAAAAGTGGCCGTTGGAATTTAAAATTTGTGCCGTCACAATCAGTAATCAATATAAAAGTGTATTAACTGTATCCCAGGACCTAGGCATCAGTGAAAATAGCCTTCAACATTGGAAAAAACTTTACAAGGAAGGAAAATTGACCCTCGAGAAAAAATCAGATTTAGATGATAACCAAAAAGAATTAATAAGATTAAAAAAAGAAATCAAAAATATTCAGATAGAAAAGGATATCTTAGAAAACAGCGCAGGAATTATTTTACAGAAAAGACGGCTTCGCTATAAATTCATCATGGAAAACTGTGAAAAATTTCCAATTATTAAGATGTGTAAAATTTTCAAGGTAGATCCAAGCTGTTTCTACAGATGGAGGAAAGACCTATCTACGAGCAGAGCTGAAAGAAAAATATTTATAACATCTGAAATTCTAAGAATTTATCATTGGAGCCAAGGAAGGTACGGAAGCATAAGAATCACTAAAGAACTTTCAGCAATAGGTATAAATGTATCCCGCACGTATGTTGGAAAGATAATGCTAGAGAATCATCTTCAACGGGTCGCAAAACAAAAGTTTAAAAGAACTACAATCTCCTCTCCCAAATATCCTGCAGCTGACAATTTATTAAATCAGGAATTTAAAGTTAGAAACCAAAACCAGGTCTGGGTATCTGACATTACTTACATTCAAACTAAGAAAGGCTGGGTATACCTTACCGCAGTAATAGACCTCTTCGATCGTAAAGTTATAGGCTGGTCCATAAGCAAAACCATGAAAGCAATAGATACAACTATAGCTGCTTTTAAGCAGGCTTTGCGCAACCGTCCATTAATTCGAAACCAAAAATTAATATTTCATTCAGACCGCGGAATCCAATATGCCTGCAAAGCCTTTGTGTACATTTTATCTAAAAGTGATCAGATTACTCAGAGCATGAGCAGAAAAGGAAACTGCTACGACAATGCAGTTGCAGAAAGCTTTTTCAAGACAATTAAATCAGAGTTAATTTATCAGAACCAATATGCGTCCATTAAAAAAGCAAAAACATCAGTCACTAATTATATCAAAAATTTCTACAACACCTGCAGAAGACATTCAGCACTTGAATATTTAACAATCGAAGAATTCCAAAAACAATATCTCCAGTAAAAACAAATTACTTTGCTCACTATCCTCTTTGATATTTTTATTAGTGTTTTATCTCTTTATTTAACTACACACCTTATTTTCAACAAAAACAAACAAATACCTCAATTACAACAAAATACAGGTATTTATACGGGGTATAATTTGAATTAATTTACTAATTTTATCATCTCAAACATATCGTATTATACACCTGTATATTCTGTTTACCGGCAATAAAGCCTAATTTTTGAATATTTATATTCAAATTCAATTTACCCGCCTTGTTATAAGCATCCTGTTATTAAGTCCCCAAGACATTTTATTTATAATTCTAAAATTAATAATATGGAAAAATCTCTATTTTATTCCAGCGATCATGGTAATCTGGAACTTCTTGAAACTGCGCAGCCTGAAACTAATTATTTTCCTGCAGCTAAACGCGGTAAGAACCCTTGGGACAAAGCTCATGAATTGCAGCAAAAAAAATCCGGGAATATTTATATAGAACCGAATGAAATTCTATCGGGTAAAAAAATTATCAGTCAAAAAAATGAGGAAGTGTTAGAATCACTAGAATCCGTCGCACAAAATGACTACGATCCCGAGTGGCCTTATCCTCAGATTAACGGGAAGGCAGATAAAAAGTTTTGGTATCTTGGTGATGAGTTTTCACAACTAAAATCCGCAAGAGACTCTGTTTCAGATACAACACCTGTAATAAGAATTGCTCATTTTGATACTGGATACGATCCCGAGCATAAAAGTTTACTCAAAAACAGTATAGACACCAAAAATCAGAAAAATTTTGTAGAAGAAAATAATTCTTCCATTGATATCGGCTCCGAAGGATTAATAAACAATCCGGGGCACGGAACAGGTACTTTATCCATACTTGCCGGCAATACAATGAAGATCGACGAATACCAACACAATGATTTTATAGGAATACATAAAAACATCAAAATTCTGCCTCTACGTATTTCCCGGAGTGTAATGTTATGGAAAAACAAAGCTTTTGTTGATGCTCTTGAACATGTAATAAGTTTATATGATACCCCTGATCGTTGTGACATTGTTACAATGAGTATGGGGGGAATGCCTTCAAAAGCATGGGCAGATGTTATAAATCGCGCCTATGAAAAAGGAATTTTTATTGTTACCGCGGCTGGTAATAACATTGGGAGAGCAACACCTTCAACATTAGTTTACCCGGCACGTTTTGAGCGTGTAACAGCTGCATGCGGAGTAACTTATGACTATTCACCCTATTACAAACCCTTTGGAATTCGAAACATAAAGACCATGGAAGGAAACTACGGTCCAAAAAAATGCATGACAAAAGCAATAGCTGCATTTACACCAAACGTTGCATGGGCAATTATAAATAGTGGAAACTTAGTCAGTATCAACGGTGCGGGAACTTCTTCTGCTACTCCTCAGATTGCATCTGCAGCTGCCTTATATTATCAAAAATATCATACTGAGCTTAATGCAATGCCTGGCTGGAAAAAAATTGAAACAATACGTCAGGCCATGTTTGATTCTGCTGCAAAAAAAATCAAAGATGGCTTTGATAATGACATTACACTCTATTTTGGTAATGGGATTCTGCAGGCTAACGATATGTTGGAAATAAAACCTTCACAAGTCACAGTAAAAAAAGCAGATCCTGCTAAAGTAAGCTGGCCATTTTTAAAACTGGTAACCGGCACCGAATTACTTGAAAGCTCAATTGAAATGTACGAAGTAGAAATTCTTCAATTAATTTCAAAATCAGCATCACTCCAGAAACTGCTGGAATATGAAGAAAAAAACTTTGATGAACTGACTGATAAAGAACAAAGACAGTTTTACGCCATTATACTAGAAATACCGGAAACCTCCGAAGCACTAAAACAGCTGATACTTGATAATAAACTTTACTAAAATGAAAAAGATTGATCAAGCCATAAACCGCTTTCGCCCCAATCTTATAAGAACAGTTGCATCTTCTCTGGAATCTTTCGAAAGCACTGATATACCCAAAACTGCTTTAAAAACAATTATTGAAGCTAAAACCTCTTCGGCTGAAAATGAAATAAGAAGGCTGAGATACAATTCTGATGTGGATGCAAAAAAATTACAAAAACTTACCGACGCAGTCAATACTGAAGGAAAGAAGGCACTTAAGGCCGTATACAATAATGATAGTGCATATTTTAAAAACAATCTTGAAGCACTGGATCTGTTAGAAGTCATTGTAAAAACCGACGGAAGCAGTCCTTCTTTTCTAGTAAAAAATGGTACAGTAGATCTTTCTTCTGCCCAGCCAGGGTTGTGGAATGATATACTGACGACTAATAAAACTAGTATTGATTATGCTATTTCATGTGTCGGTCGTATAGATAAATTCGGCTCCCATGTAGGTAGTGGATTTCTTATAGCTCAGAATTTATTTGTAACAAATCGTCATGTCCTGCAGAGCATCGGCTCAAATAACAACTCAGGATCAACCGTTTACGATGACGTATCTGTAGACTTTGGCTTTGAATATGAAGGTATTAAAACATTAAATCGTCGTGAGTTCAAAAAAGTAATATTTGATAATGGAAATCTTATAAATCCCAAGTTGATAGATCATTCCAAAATCGATATGGTAATTATTGAATTGCTACCATTAAATACTGCTTGTAGAGTTCCTCAAATAAACTTCACTAAAACCATTAAAGAATTAAAATCCAACTCTTACATGTATACTATTGGATATCCCGGAGATCCAGGTCTTGCTGGTTTAAGTGTTTATGGAAAATTATTAGAAGATATTTATCAGTCTACATACGGTTTTAAAAGACTATCGCCTGGACAAATTATCAATAGTGATATTAAAAACAGTCATACCATTAGCCACGATGCCAGTACCTTAGGAGGTAATTCAGGATCCGTAATTATTGGTAACAATAAACTAACCTCTGCCAGTGCCATTCATTATGGAGGAACTCTTAAGACACCACGCGAAAATTGGGGCTTATTGCTTGAATCTACTCTAAACATTAAAGACAAAACATCAGGAAGACTTTTATCTGAGATTCTGGATTCAAATGGAGTTATTACTGAATAGATTAATCTAAAAAAAACAACATGAGTTATTCAGCTAATGAAATTGTTTCCGCATTACGTACAAATCGCAGAGAATTTGGTGACTTATACTTTCAATCACAAACAGTTTTACCAATTGAGAAACGTATTGCTTTTGAAGTTATTGTAGCGGAATATGCAGATGACACTGAAGCTTTTAAAAAAGCTGTCAACTACTCTATATCTAACAATTTTATAGAAAGTTTTCTATTGACATTTGCTCAGTCTTCTCTGGAAACAGGAGCACTGATGAGAATTTTGCAGCAAAACAGTCTACAAACAGCTCAACCTCAGTTACAGGCAATAACAAATGCTGTTTCTGGATTCTCTGAGCCCGATGTATACCTGAAAGGTATCATGAAAAACATGAGACTTACTGGAAAAGTAATTATTAACGGAGAGCCAATGGGAACTGGGGTACTAGTTGGTCCAAATTACTTCCTTACTGCCTGGCATGTTACAAAATCGTTATTTGACCATAATAATACACCTTTAACAGATGTTGATCTTAGTATTGAGTTTGACAACTTTCTAAAGGCCAGTGAAACCGGGATGACCACAAATCAGTCCCTAATCATCCAAGCGCATAGAAAATGGTATGTTAGCCATTCTGTATGTAACGAAGTAGAATTAAATAATAAAATTCCGGATCCTAAAGATGGTTTTGCTGGATTTTGGGATTATACTATTATAAAATTAAAAAGGCCTGTAGGGTACGAAAGAAGCTGGGTTACAATTGATCCGCGCGCTTTGGTTCCACCAGATGATGCTAAAATCATTCTCTTCCAGCATCCATCAGGATCCTCACTTAAAATTGATATCAGCACTATAATTAGTCCAAGACCTTCAATAACGCAGATTCCAAAATTTCGCTTTCTACATGAAGTGAATGCCTTGGGTGGTGCTTCTGGAGGTCCTTGTTTCGATAAAGAATTTACCCTTATTGGAATACATCAGGGGGTCTGGCCAGAAAAGTTAAACGGCCGTACTGTGAATAGAGGTATTCCAATTGATAAAATATGCACTCATTTTAATTCTGTACATAACACCAACATTCATGAGATGGATTTTGAAAATCCTTTTTGGTACCTGGATAAGATTAAATATGAACCTGTCATAGGAAGAGATGATTTCCAGCTCCTACTCTGGGATTCTTTTATAAATCCCCAAAACAATAAACGTTTATTTGATATTAAGGGAGTCGAAGGCACAGGAAAAACTTTTCTTACACGAATTGCACATTCAGCCCTTAATGATATTCAGCACCTAAAAATCAATTGTCCTGGAGAAATAATCGGGAAAATGGACGCTTGTTCCTTTGTTAATTATGTATGCGGTACTGCGGGAATACCATTGCCTGGAATACCTGCATTTAAAGAATATGACACCACAGTAGCTGCATGGCTTAGAAACATTTTGGCCGATCCACTTCTTTCCTCTCTAAATAAAGTAAGAGATAAAAGAACTGTATGGATTATGATAACTGATTTAAATAAATTCAGTCTGGAGGGTGAAAATCTCTCGGAATTTTTTCTGTTGCTTCTTAGTTCTTTAAAAGATACAGAATGGCTTCGCATCATCATTGACGGATTTCCCTCAAATCTTCCGGTTGCCACTCTCGATTATACCCAGACTTACAGAACTACAGAATTAACACTAGACGATATTACATCATTTCTAAATAAATGTTTTACTGAAAGAGGCTGGGATTTAAACCCAATTAATCAGGTTTCTAATTTACTGCGTTTTGTTTATGCCGATAAACTACCAGACAATCATTCTGCAATGAACATACTCAAGAAAGGTATTATAAATGTATTTGAAAAAAGATCTTAAATATTAATCAAATATGGAAATTAGACCAAACTATATAGCCAAAATGGAACTTGGAGATCATGATTCCGCAGTTAATGAGCAAAAAAATGACTGGAAAATTCCTAGTAAAGAAGATTTTTTAAAAGAATTAGATGATGAATTATTACTTTCCAAACCTTGCTTAGAACTTGATGAAAATTTAAAAAAGAAAATAGAAAATGCATTTGTAAAAGCTGCATTTTCCGGAAAATTCACCCCAAATTCAATTGTCGAAGCCGAAAGTGAAGCAGACAAAACCATTATACTAAATGCTTTAATTCCTTATTGTAATATAGATGCGACGGAACAAAAAGTATTGTGGATGCTCGAAACCAATAAGAGAAAAGCTGTTTTAACAGAGCTTTTTATTGCAATAAAATCTCTAGATAAATATAAGGAAACGCTACCTGCAACTGATAATTTTGGCAGATTATTGAGAGAAATATTATTTGATGATAGGATTTTTTCCTTAGAACAAATGGACAGAAATGAATTGATGCTTTTATCTGCAGTTCTGGAAAGTATCGAGGGTATTAATATTGATATTACCAAACCTGATCTTAATAAGGTAAAGAAAATATTGGATTTAAAGTCATTTATTGACAATTACCGTCACCTTACCGAAACTTTTGTCGGTCGGAAAACTGAATTAAAAAAATTAAGATCATTTATTGCTGAATCTAATCCGTGGTCTTGGGATACCATGGTTATAAAAGGAGTCGGAGGAGTTGGAAAATCAACTCTTTTAGCTAAAACCTGCGTCGAAATACTTGAACTTAAATCAGCAACACTGCTGCTTATTGACTTTGACCGTCCCGGAATGAGCTCACAAGACACCACATGGCTTATAGAGGAGCTTATCAAGCAGGTCGGAATTCAATTTCCAAATGAAAGAGATAAACTTCATCATTTATTAGAATTAAATCATCATACATCAGAAAATTACAGTACGTCAAGAGCAAATGTATTGGAATCGATAGAATACGACAAAATAGGCCAAAAAAGCCTAATAGGTGTCCAACGTATTATTTCAAGGACAGGAAAACCATTAGTAATTGTTTTCGATACAATCGAGGAAGTCTTCCAGCAGAGGTCATTTGAAAAATTACAAAATTTTATTAATCTAATTTACAGCAGTCTTTATGGTATATCCCTAAAAGTTATATTATCGGGTAGAATTCAGGATCAGTTGGATTTTAAAACAGATGAATACAATACCATTTTTCTTGATGTTTTTGATAAAGCTACTGCTGCTATTTTTTTAAAAAAATTAGGTAACGATAACCAAACAATCAAATCAATTTTAAAAAATAAAAGCGTTCCTCTACGGCCTTTAGAACTCAAACTAATTAGTAAGATACTCAAAGACCAGAACATCCCATTTGAAATCCTTGAAAATGAAATTTTCACAGATAGCAAGTCAATTATTCGTGATGAATTTTACACCGGAATTATATACCGACGAGTGCTGAATAGAATAGCAAACAACACAGTAAGAAAAATAGCTTATCCTGGTTTAATTCTCAGATATATCACAACAGATTTATTAGATGTTTTATCCCCTATTTTGGACTTACCTCAAATGGATCTTCAGACAAAGAAAAATTTGCTTAACGATCTTGAATCTTACGGCTGGTTGTCCTACAGACTAAATGAAAACGAAATCTGGCATAGAAAAGATTTACGTCGAATTATGATCCGTATGATTATGGAACAACAGTCCGAACTAGCAATTACAATAAGAAAAGCAGTAATCACATACTTTGATCAACAAAATGACTCAAAATCGAAAGCAGAAAGTATATATCATAAACTAATGTTATCAGAAGGGAAATCAGATTTGGATTCCTATAGCCTTTCAGAACTAAAAGCCGCCTCCTCCTTTATTGGTGCAGATGATTTCGATTTGCCAAAATCGGCTGCAGTCTTATTACAATTCGCCAAAACTGGAAGGGTTTCAGCATCTGATGTATTACAGCTTCCGGATAGTTATTTTAAAAAAGTATATGGAAAAACAGGAAGGAGACTTACAAATAGACAACAGTTTAAAGAAGCATACAAATTATATTCATATGCAAAAAAAATAAATTTCCAGTTAACTGCCACAGGAATGGGCCTTGCAGACCGGTGGGAACAAGAAATGCTTTTTAACCTGGGAAAGTTTGAAGAAATAAGAACCTTGAAAAGTTATCAAAAATACAATCCTGAAATATCTGAACTCTTACAGTTATTACATTACATTTTTCCTGCAATACTTATTGCTCCTGAAGATGTAGAAGTTGAAAAAATTGAAACTTTAATTAAAAACGCTTGTGAAAATTCAAAAAAACTTGAAAAAACTTTATCCGGTCCAGAGAGCTTAACTATCATTACAAGACTATCATATTCATTTACAATATTAAATAATGTTAAAGGATTATCCCATAAAATGGTTATTGATCTTCAAACTATAGTCGAATTACTAAGTCACAATCAAAATTTTAAACATTCTAACAGAGGAAGATTGTTATTAAACATTTTAGCCAATCAGTTTATTCCCCAATATTATTATCTGTGTCTTTCAAATTTAAAACTTGATCCTGAATGGCTTAACAGTTTGCAGGATTATACGGAAGAATCTATACAAAATTTGATTGGTCCTATTTTAACTATTTTTAAACAAACTGATAATTATCCAATGACTGCTCGTAATTTTTTAAATCACATAGACAGTATGGAAGATATTAGAGAAGAATGGTTCAAAATAATGATCAACTTATCTGTACTTGACCAACCAACGGTATACAAAATTGTAAGAGGCACGAATTTAGTTTTTCGGAATGCTGTAACAGCTGTATTATACGAGATGATCGAAAATGAAAATCTAAAAATAGAAGAATTGAGACTTGTTCTCTTTGACTGCATATGCATCAATATAATCGATTTACAGCCTCATATTTTTGAAAATATGGTCTTAAAAAATGTGGACTGGTTAAGTCCGTTAATTGAATTGATTGACCGCGAAGGCTCTCTGATTAGTTTCGTATCCACAATTACAAATATAACAACTAATTCTGGGGGCTTCTTCCATGTAAACCGAGTATTACAGAGATGGGAAGTTGCTGTCGCAATATTATTAAAAACACCTAATAATAAAACAACTTAAAAAATATTAATCATTAAATCGGCAAATCATGGCAATAATTGAAGTTGGATCAATCAACAATTTTTCAGTAAGTGTTAAAAAAGACATCCCCGAAGCGTCAATGTTGGAATCTGTATCTACTTTTTCAGAATTAGATCAGGTTTCCAAAAGTATTGAACCTAATTCTTTCGAACTCATTACCTCAAAAGATCAGCGAGGTTTATATCTAAAAAAATTAAAATTAGAAAAAGGCTTCGGCGGTTTTTTAAACAATCTACTAGGTTCTACCAATAACATCTATTTTATCGCATGGGCATGGGATTTAAGTGGGGAGCCCGTAAATCTTTATCCTGGTAAAGATGTTCAGCCAGAATCAGTTCTGATTCCTATGAAAGCAGGAAATGTTCGGGAATTTATAGGTAATGGGATTGTGTTGTTCCCCAAGAGATATGTTAAAGGCGGTATTGCTTTAAGAATTCAAATATGGGAATCAGACCAAGAAATACGCAAATTTGGAAAGGCTGTAAATGATACCTCTGAAGCTATAAAAAATTCTAAACTCAATAATCTACTTTCTTTAATTTCACTAGGAACAGGTGTATCCGGTGTAACAATATCACTCGTAAAAGATGCAGCGATAGAGCTAGGCGGAATTATTGGCACAATACTAAAGTCAAACGGTGATGATTATGTTGATTTCTTCGAAGGGTATTATTCTTCTGATGACGAATGGATAAAAAAAGATGAAATATATAAAGGAAACTCTTCACAAATGACACTTCAAAAAAATTAAAACTTCAAAAAAAATCACCCGATACTTTTTTCCAAATCTAAATCTTTTGATAAATATATTCAACGAACTTGATATTAATCAAAAGCTCTAAAATAAAAAGAAAACATCATTATTCAAGAGATATCATTTATAAGTGTCTGAATAAATCATTCAAGAATATCTGCTCATTTGATACTTGAATAAAAATAAATATTAACTAATTTAAATATTAGATATATGAATACATCTGAAAAAGAACATTTTCTAAAAGACCTAGATCATATATTAATGTCCATTAATATAAAAGATATGCAAAATAGAGTAGAAAACTTAAAACAAAAAATATATAAAGATGAGCTAACCGAGAAATTATGGCGAAGCCCCTATGGAAGTTTCATTTTTTTAACAGCTCTAATTATTGTTCTATTAGTTAGCGTATCAAAATTACTTTTTATCGATGCTCCCTTTTTCGATTCTTTAAAAAAAGCACATAACGGACTTCCATATAATATACTTGACATTGCAATATATTTTATATGGCTTTTAGGACCTCCTATTTTTCTTTTGGTTGAATACATCTTTTTATTTGGAGAAAATAAAGCAAACAGACTAAGCACCCTACAGATTGCCGATTTAAAATACTGCCAGGAATTAGGAAGCAAGGTTTGGGCTGCAGTTATTCTCTGTCTTTCTATCATATTACTTATCAAATACGATGTCAAATTATGATAATCTTAATCCTTTTAATTGAAAAAAATGTTTTTAAAAATCTATTTAAATTTAATCATTATAAAAAAATACTTTTAAATAAATGTATTGAAGAACTATCATATTTATTGTATAATAATATAGATACCAGTAGGCAAAATGAATAATCCAGCTAATATTTTAATTACAGATAAAGTCCCTTATTTTCTAACATTACTACTTGCAATACTTGCATTGCAGTTTAACTATACTCTTGACAGTATGTCAAAAATTCCCGTTTTGGAATATAATTTTCAAGACGCTAAAAGCAAAGCAGGGGATACTTTATACCATAAGTATTTAATTATAAAAAATTTATCAAATGATAAAATGATTGAAAATTTTCATCTGCAATTAAAATTTAAAAATAAAAGCAGATCAATAATATTATGTCCTGATATTGATGCAATTTCACCAGCTGCTATAATTCAGGAAGATCCAAAATTTACTAAGGATAAATTAGCCTATTTTAAGATTAAGTTAATTCAACCTGGATTAAGCTACAGAATAAAATATTACACGAATGAAAAAGAGATAAACCCAGTAATGCATTTTGAATGCCTTAAACCATTAAAAATTATTAATAAATCCTTTTATACATTTTTACTTAGGAATCAATTTGAAATAAATTTCTTAAGTATGTGTTTATTTTTAATACTATCAATTTTATACATAATAAAAATTTCAAGAAACATATGAAAAAAATTATATTATTGCTTGGCTTTGCCTTTTTATCATTAGGCATCTATTCTCAAGAATGCGTCATAAAACTGATGGTTTCCAAAACATCACAGTCATTCGCTGGTCCTTCAACAGAACCAATCAAATTTATGATTACTGTGAGCAACGATACTTTAACTTCGTCAGCAAATGGTATTTTAAAAATCGATAGTATCTACTTCAGTAAAAATAAAAAAAGATATGTAGATTCATTTGAGTTCTTTAACCGTTTGGATTTAGAGTACTATCGATTGCCAAAGTTTACAAGAACACGACGAACTCTTGAAGAATACTGTGGTCAAATATTAGCGGCTGCGCCAAGAGATTAAAACCTAAAGTAGACTTCGTATTTTTTTCACACGAAAAGCTAAGGCAAATTTGACAACAATTTGACATTTCAAATTTTGTGGCAGAATAGTGGCGCAAGTAGTCTGTATGATAATCTATTCTTTAAAATTAGACTTTTTCTAGTAAGGTTGGGATTTTAGAGCGATCCGAACTGCAAGCTTACAATCCTATTTGCGCTACAAATAAAAATTTGAAGTCAAGATATAAGGAATTAAATGAGAACCCACAGTTAATAGTTTAACTTAAGAGATTTCCGAACTGGATTCCAAAGTATTAGGTAAGAATCAAAACAATAAAAGTCTAAATTTCTAAAAATTATTTCAATTTAACAGCAATAAAAATCACTTAATTAACAGCTGTTTATAAAACAACAGAACAATTATAAGCTAACATATTTCTGTTGAGTTACTGGGTTGTGTATTGTAATCATAAACTATCAATGATAATTTATATAAGCTTTCAATTATTTCCTTCCCTTCTTAATCCGAAACATCAGTGAATCCTTCGTATTTCCTTAATTCTTCTAGCTTTAACTTACTATTACTCTCATTAATTTCCATTTTGCTGGTGACTATTTTTTGCAATTTCGCATTTTCATTTTTCTTTTTTGGAGTCATATCTTAAATATAATATTTTTTTGTACAAACAACCTTTTTACCAGGAACTACAATAGCGAGAAAGAATCATCTTCCAAAAAAAAATTGAATGCTTGGACGATTTATAGGAACAAACTGTAAACAGTTTTTAAAGGATAGTTTTTAGAATAAATTTCTCAAGAGGTTCCGTATGTAAAGATTGATTATACCACTAATCCTATTTTACTGGAACGCGAATGATTTAATAAATATTATTTTGAACAAACATGTTTACTAACTGTACAGACATAAGTTTTATTAAACTTTCATTCATAGTTTTGCCAAGATAAATCAGCACAATCATATTTCTTTACTAAAACGTTCTGTCTAGAATATTTAAATACCGTAGAGAAATCATATTACTACATAATCTAAAAGTGGATTTATAATTTAAAACGTTACTACAATCACGATAAGTAATTAACATTTTAAATGATCGAAACCGAGGACATGTCTCAATATTCTAGCGAATTGGAAATCAATAGATTGTTAATTTCAGTACCATCAGTAATTATTTTAATAAATTATAAAAAATTATGTTAGCTTTGCCGAAATTACGCGATTGAGAAAATGTCTTATCAACAAAAGTTAATAACTTTTGTTGATAAGGTGTTTTTTTAGAATAATTATTGATTAAATTAGTTAATAAGAATGTAGTTATTTTTAACAAACCTAAAAGATCTATTATGTATTTAGCACAAACAAGCACCTTGCAAACACAAGCGCCTTTTTACGTAAATATCCTGCAAGATATAATATCTTCAAAGAATTTACAAAATAAGGCTGATATTGACACGGCAATAACTGAGGCTAGTGAAATAGCTAAAGGGGAGAAAAACATTTTTGCTATTGATAATAATCATTATTTTCTGGTTACAACTCTAATATCTAAATATAAGGACAAACTTTTGGCATTCCAAAACGATTCTATTAATAATGAAGTCTATAGCGAAATTTTAGAGTTGTTAAGATAGATAATTTATGGATTATAAAAGTATTGAGTTACAAATTCTACAGTTAGAAGAATCTTTTTCAAAAAGCAGAAGTAATATTTACTCTGATCCAAAAAAACAAACTCATTTTGATGAGTTATATAAATTATTTAAAGCGATAAAAACTAGCGATTACAAACGCTTTGATTTACGAAATTTACAAGATCATTTTTTTTTACTTAATTATATATTTAAAGGTCTTGAATATCTGGATAATAGCACTCTAAATATTATCCCATATGAAATAATTTCATGTCTAGAATATGCGCTAGAGGATTGGATTGATAAAGATAATTTCATTATTGCAACCTCTCTATCCAATAAAAATTTAGATTTCTACTTTGAGTCGACCGATAGCAATGAAGAATTTAACAATATTAATTTTTTAATTGGTGCCCTTTATGGGCACCAATTAACTCACAGACTAATAAAAATAAGTCTTCCGAAAGTCCTTTCTAGAGACTATCTATCATGTGTCGTACTATATCACGAATTAGGTCACTTTGTAGACATGGAGTTGAATATTTCAAAGAAGATATTTCTAAAAAATTATCATAAGACTGATCCGACCAATTACAGTGAATATGAATTTCTTTGTCATAAAAGAGAATATTTTGCAGATCTGTTTGCAGCTCAATATATAAATGATGCCTCAAATCTATTTCTTAATTATATAGCGTTTGATAATCCTGATTGTGAAACACATCCCGCAACTAACAAAAGAATTTCAGTTGTAGAAAATTTTTTAACCGGTAAAAATTGTCTAGAATTAGATGAATTTAATTCTGTTTTAAGTGTGTCAGGTCCGACAGAATTAAAAATCAGGTACAAAAAGTTAGATATTAAAAAATCTGATTTTTTAAAATTGATCCCCCAAAATATAAAAAGTGTTCCTGAGTTGCATTATATATTTAAATTAGGATGGGATTTCTGGAATACTTCCGAGACAAATTTCTTAAAGAATTTTGAATCAAGGCAAAAGTATCATATAATCAATAATCTGATCGAAAAATCAATTTCTAATTATACTATCACTGAAAAATGGCAAGAAATCTTATAAAAAGAATATTTGGATCGGAGAATAGTGGCACTCTTACAAAAGTAGAATTAGAAAAATTGTTAAGAAAAAAAGAACTTATAATCCTGCCATTACTTGATCAAACTCAAATCGGAGAAGTCAGTATCGATTTAAGAGTGGGGTTAGACTTTTTAGCTTTGCACCAAGGTAGAGAAGCGTTTATTGATACTACTGAGGATTCAATGTCAAAAAGACCTATTAAAAGTCATTTCACTGAAACAAGAAGAAAAGTAGGGGAAAGTTTTTTACTCCATCCGTCCCAAACCATTTTATTTTCAACGTTAGAATACATTAAATTACCCAGTGATGTATATGCAATTTTATCTTTACGAAGTTCATTTAGCCGATTAGGTTTAGCAATTTCAATAATTGTTCAGCCAGGATATTGCGGATGCGTTTCAGTAGAATTAATAAATGCTGGAAATACTCCAATAAAAATAATGGTTGGTTCAAGATTTATCCAAGCACGCTTTGTAAAACTAAATAAAAAATCAAATTATTTTAATAGTACTAGGAAATATACTTGCCAAGTAAGACCAATGCCTTCAAAAGCTAATGAAGATGAAGAACTAAAAAAGCTCAAAAGCTTATATGATATTTTATAATTCGTATTCAGACATATGAACGGGCACAAATGAAAATCACATATTACAAATAACTTATCCCCCCCTATCCTCCAATACGCACATATTGAAGTCTTTTGCCATCTATATTCATTCATAAGTTAACAGGTCCAATTTTAAAATTATTGATTAAAAAATTTCAGAAGATTTTAGATATTTGTACATTTACCTCAACGAAGAATTACACCTGAATTTAAACAGTTTAAAAGATTCAAAAACGGATAAACGCGCATAAAAAGTTCATGAAAAAATTGTGGCGCAGCACATTTTCAAAAACACAACCTTAGCAAAGACAGCGCTTCAGAAGCTTAGGTTCTAAACTGTATACCACACTTAATAAATTTTCCGTGAAAGAAATGAAAGAAAATGAACACTGGCATCTTTTTTAACAGATACATCATAAATATAAAGTCCTCCTCGCTGAAGATGGTGGTTTTAAGGTTCAAGCCTTCCCAAAAAAGCAATGCTTATGAAGATTGGAATCCTCTTTCAAAAGAACGGCTTTATCGGCTGTTTGCTTCTTCAACAGAGAAGCTTTTTCAGATGCTTTCAACCGCAACCGCATCATATTTTTTATGATAATACTGTGATAATTTAAATTTAAGGGAATCTGTTCCATTACGTAATATTGCCTATTTGCCTTCCATATCCAATCTTACAAACTCGTATTTATACTCGGCCGTAATTTCTCAGAGGTGGCTTTTCTCCTCTTTCCAAACAAAGGCTTTAAAATGATCTCATTGCCTTCAAAGCCTGTTTCACTGATTTTATCCAATCCACAGTTGTGACCTCACCTTCACCAAAAAGCAACTATTGCAACAAGCCATTCAAGAAGAATATCGACAGTAACCTTATTTAAAAGTGCTATTCATTTAGTCAGCGTAAGGTTTTCAGCTGACGCGCCTTCCTCAAAGTGGTAACTTAAAAGATTGATTTCCATAATTTCATTCATTTTTACTTTTTAAGCTCCGAGGGTATTGCAAATAATCAAATTAAACCGATCTCTTTGGCTATATCTTTTTCAAATTTAGCTAAAGGCCTTTTGTAAAATTCAGCAGGTGAAAAATAATTTCTAATTGCAAATTCATATAAATCTTTTTCGCTATCGAAAATCTTCTTACCACTATTATTAATTAAAATATTCGCATATATATCTTGTAATCTCGTGGGAACCGTTTTACGCTGAAGGTCCATAAGACCTTCAGCGATATCCTTGTGATGATCATAAATATAATCCAGTTTGAATAATTCAATATTATTGTCTATTTGCGTTTTCATTCTTATAGTCTTCGAAGTGTCCAAAATTATACTTAGTCCTCTAGTGTCATGAAAAAATGCTCTTGGATTGTTTACCTTATAAGTAAACTTTACCTTTTCATCGCAATAGTTATGGACATAGGGATGAAGATTGTTTATTAAAGAAATATTTGTAGCCTTTTTTAAATTTGAATTACAAATATGGCAACTGGGAATTAAATTATAAAATGAGAGAGCCAGTATTGGATAACTACTTTGTGCAAAAAAATGATCAATTTCAGCTCTGATAAAATTTTTACCACTATTAATAACTGTTATGACGTAGTTTCTGTTGCAATACAAGCAAGTATTCACATTTAAGGAAGAAGTCAGCTGATATGCACCCCAGTGAGGTGAAAAAATTGACTCTTTCTTTGAAAACTCAACGTAATCAAAAAGATAAGTCAACAATTTCAATATTTGATTGTTAACATCTTTTCTTCTATTTTCAGGAAAATATTTTTTATACCTTTCATTTTCTTCCAAAAGATCGGAAGGACCGCCGTTAATAATCTTATGTATCCTTTCTCTTTTGAAATATTCCAATCTTTTCCTTAACTCATTTTGTGTGGTGAAGTCCCTACTTACTATACGTTTTTTAGAGTCAAAATAGTTAGTGAGGTTATTGATGGATTTCACATTATTAAATTCACCATCAACATCATCCTTGCTACTAGTCGACTTTTTTAGAAACCAATTAAGAGATTGCCTTTTAATTGCATCATCACATTTCAAAGCAAACAGTTTATCTTTAAACTCATCTTTTGCTACCTTACTTTGCAATTGATAATATTCCAGACAGAGAGTTAAAATTTTAACCTTTAAATCTATAATCTTCACCACCCCTTCAGAATGCAAACGACGGGAATTATCTATTACTTTTTTTGGAAGAGAAATCATTATTTTCTATGTTTTTCAATTTCAGCAGCAATTTCCTGCATTTGTTTTTCTAATAAAATTATTTTTTCCTCTCTAGTCACTAAAGACTCAACGTCTTGCAGAAGTTCTTTAAGTTTATTTCTAATCACATCATCTCCAATCAGCGCAGCAATAGCCTTAAAATATTGATGTTCTGCTTCATCATATTTCCCCTTAGTAGTATAATCAAGTATCTTCCTAATTTCTGCTAATGCATACTCTCCTATAGATCCATCTTTTATGAAAAAATCATTGGACAATAAATCATAAATATTGGATCCAAAGGTAAGCTCATTGTGCGAATTTATAATTTCACCATTCTGTATGCGTAAGATATTAGCGTTGGGAATATCTGACAAGAGAAAAGGTGAATGAGTTGAAAAAAGTATATTAATTCCTAGAATATGTTCTATGTTAAGCTTGCTAAGACTATTAACAAGCTCTGACACGAATTTTTTTTGATACTCTGGATGATAATACAACTCTACTTCATCTAATACTATATTGAGATATTTATACCTAATTTTATCGGTAGAATAAGAGTTAAAAACCGAGTTCAAATTTATTATATGATAAATAATTGACTGTACTGACTGGATTAATTGTTGTTCTCCCGAACTTAATGTTTGAAAAATGGATGCGGAATTTGGGCTATCATCATTTTTTATAAACAACTCAGGTTTAAAAAATGCGACTGGCAACAAGTATTCAACGAGTACCTGATTATTATTGCTCTCAGCCTTTTTTATCATAGCAGAAAAATCATTAATCTCTACGATATTTCTGTACGCCTTATTGCCTGAATTTCTAGGGTTTCGAATAATCTCCCATTTATTATTAAAGTATTTTTCTTTAACAGAAAATAATATTTGTCTAATTTTAATCGTTACGTGACTATTATCTTCTTTAAGAGCAAAAAGAAGCTCACCAATATTTTGCAATCTGGGAACTGGTTTATCTTTACTCAAAATACCGTAAAATTTATTAAACTCTAAATATTGACTGCATATTCTAAATAATTTTCGGATGGCGTATTTTAAACATAAGTATGTAATGTCTTTATAATCGACATCAAGCTCATTATCAACAAAAACATATCTATCATCTATATTCGTCATTTTCAAGTCAGCTTGTAGAGACTGCTGCAAAAAGTCGATACTATCAGAATCCATCTCATAATCTGTTAGAATTTTCATCAGTTTAACAAATAAAATGACAACACTTTCCTTATTATCCTTTTGATACAGTTCGAAGACATTCTTGTAACTAATTAACCCAAAAGAATCTAATTCTTCAGGATAAATATTGAACTGCAAACTATCTACCTTTTTTTTGTTGACAATATACTTTCCTTGTATAGAATCACCTGAAAGATTATATAATATTCTGGTTTGCGTCAGATGAAACTCGATATTAACATCAATATTTCCAGCTGTCCTAAAGGGATTAATGACAATAGGGGTCCTGTAACCGTCATTCTTATGAAATAAAGAATTCATCCAAAAATTTTCATATAATGAACCATTCAATGCATAAATGGAGTAATTTACAGCAATTGTATAAAACAAATCGCCCACATGAAATTTATCTAAATACTTCCATCCAACATCGCTAAATTCAAATACACTGTACCCCCCGGGCCCGTTTCGTAATAAAAATATGGAATTTCCTTTTGAGAAATAAAGTTCCAACTGTAATCCGTCAATTACATATTGTATAGCATGAAATTTTTCCGAAAAAAAAGCATGAGAAGTTTCCTCGAATTTTTCTAAATAATATTTATAATCAGCAATTAATTCATCTTTAATTGCAATCGCATAACTTAGCGCATATAAAAGTTCTAGTAACGTGCTTTTACCAGCTCCGTTTTTACCTACAACTGATGAAATATTTAAATTTATTTCATGCCCGTCGGCAGTTTTTATTTTATATAAATCTTCAGGTACTGTAGAGGTGTAAATGATATTTGTTACTTGATCTGTATTGTTTTCCTCAATCCCTGCAACTTCACCATTTTGTTTAAAATATTCGTAATCATTATAAAATTTATAAATAACACCAAGCTTCAGTACCTTCGAGAATTCTCTTCTACACCCCACAATTGGTCTTACAGCTAAAATTTTGAAATTTGTTTTATCCATAAATATTTTAATTTTCGTTCCTTTGGAATAAATTGTTCATAGTTATACTTTATGTCAATTGGCACTTTTTTCCAAAAATATTTTATATTTTAACTAATTTAGTTTTTGGCACTTTCTATGTATAGTTTTCACTCTCTTTTCTAATGTTTTTTTATAATTAGAAAAATCCAAAACAAATTAATGATTTTAAGAGTAATGCTCAAAGCTTATTAATATGTTTTTCGATTTTTAATATATAAAGAGACGAAAGTCCTTTTCAAATATGAATACAAAAAATGATTTCTTCCTATAATTAACTTTTAACTCAACCTTTCGATCAACCCTATTAAAATATATCTGAAAAATCCCTTTGAAATAGACTCAAAAAATCATATTGAAAATTTTGAGTTGCCTTCGTTTTTGCCACACCAAAAGCTTATATATTATCAAACGAATATTTCAAATGAAGCCAAAAATTGGTTTATTTGATAATAAATGATCTCTAAACTGAATTGTTTGAAAAAAGAAAAAAAGCTATCTATCGACAGATTTTTTTCTTTTTTGAGGTTGGTCTTTGTTGTATTGATAAGATTTACAGCCCAGGCAGAATCTGAATTCCAACTGTTATTTTATTACTTCTGATTTTCTCGTCACTGCCATATGCTGATAGCATAGCCGAAAACCTGAAGTTATTAAGAATGGTCATTCCAGCAATTATTTTACCATTAAAGAAAGCTTTTTCGTGCACAAGACCAAGGTTTTTATAAAAATCATTTGTTCCGCCTGATACGGTACCGTTTGCCTGTACAAAGAAGTTAAACTTTTTGCTGTCTGAAGACAACCCAAAATAAGTATTAAGGCCAATTGCATAGTTTGCCGTCGAGGTATCGATATCATTTCCAAATCCTTCCACGTCCATTGCCCCTCTAATGCTTCCATAGCCGTAAAATGTAAATTGATTGCCATTATTGGGATTAGTGCATAAAAGTGGAAGAACTGCCTCCAAATAAAAATTTCCACCTCCGTTAATAAGCCTGCTGAATGCTTCCTGCTCTGTCTCTTCTTTTTTCTTTTGCTCCGCAGTTTCCTCTGTTTCGTCTTTGGAAGTCGAAAGCGACACAACGCTTCCAAACGATAATCTCAGGGCGGATAGGTTGTCCGTTACAATTTCAGTCTGGACGGCAGATGCTTTACTGTCACTGCTTAACGCAAAAGAATTCAGCAAAATAGTTTTATCTGTTTTGTTGCTGTACATATCCTTGAAAAACACTGCTCTGTCTATTTTCCTGAGTGTTGGCATAAACCATCTGTAGGTATTAAGACTCAGAAGCTTATCCGTTTTTTCCTGTTCTATAATTCTTATTTCACGTTCTTTTTTGTTGATTCGGTCCTGGGTCAACTCAATTTCTTTGAGTGAAGTGTGGTTCCTTATGGCATTTTTCAGGGAATCGATTTCATTCTTTACATTATCGATCTGCTTATCGTAATAAACTACATAGACCTGCTTCTGCTCTTCTTTCTCCCTAAAAGACGCCTTCAGTTGCATTAAGGATTTTAGCCTACTATTGTTACTTGCCAACGCTGCGTTGATAGCTTTAATGTCCTCGTCAACAATGTCGTTTTTTACCAAGGCATTCTTTGCCGCGAGCTTTTTGTTCAAATCTTCTACTTTTTCATTTGTATTAGCAATGTCCGTCACTACCTGCTTGTACTCTTCTGAGAGAAGCACATCTGCAAAACTATTATCTCTTTTTGATTCGTTGATTGATGCCTGTCCCTGAGTTTTCGATACAAAAAAACAGAATAGGACTGCAAAAGTAATTTTGATTTTCATTTGTTGGTTATTTGGTTAGTTTAAATTGAATGATGTTTCTGCCGTTTACAGAAAAGTCATATTTTCTAATTGATCGTAAAAATAGAGTTTTAACGTTCAACAACTATACGCAATTATACCTGTTTTACATTGCTCGGAAATATTTAAGAGCTATAATTATAATACCGTACCTTTAAAAGCGTACATTAAAAACATATGACAGTAAAATTAACAAATCTTCTTCTAAAGATACTAGCTGAAAATTTTAAACGAAGTGTTTCACTTGAAGAATTAGCATAAATTGCTAGACTTTACGCACTACTTGCCAATGAGTTGTCAGATCTGAAACCAGATGAATACTTGATGCTGTCAATCATTTTAGAAAATCTGATTCTTCTACATGATCGGGGCATGATAATCTTAGAAGAAATGACTGACCACAGCACAATTACGCCAAAAGGCCTTCATGCAGTGGCCTAATTGGAAACAGATACAATATGTAGACTAAATTGCTATAAGCAAAAACTAATCCTTTCCTAATAGCGAAAGGTTTGCATTACAAGCTTTTTCCAAATAGGAATTCCCATTTCAACAGTAGCCTGTTTTAGGTCTTTTTAAATAGCCTGTTCTTGTACGCTTTAGACACTGAAGTATATTTTTATTGTCAAATATCATCAAAAAGTTTTTCTCAATTAAAAAAACATTCTATATTTGCACCCGCAATCAGTCAATGATAGCAACATACTGGAGGAATGGCAGAGCGGTCGAATGCGGCAGTCTTGAAAACTGTTGACTGTAACAGGTCCGGGGGTTCGAATCCCTCTTCCTCCGCCAATAGAAGCTTAAAAAGAAATTTTTAAAATAAAAAGCCTTTAAACATCACTGTTTAAAGGCTTTTTATTTTAAGCAAATCTTAAAAAAGCACATGTAATATCATAATGCTTTTGTGCTTAACCTAGAGGAGTTTCTTAATATGAAAGTAATTTTAAAGACAAACCAGAAATCAAAAACAATTCTGTGGTAAAACATATGAAAATGTATAAAACTATCTGTAATTTCATTTTAAAAATGGATCTTCCTTCTTGAAAATCCCTTCAATATTTACGATGGAAAATTAATTATCAGAGATGCCACTTTTCTAACACAGCACGAACTAAATATTATTGAAAACAAATTATTTTCCATTACCCTTTCTATTTAAATGATGTAATGGAGCAATTAGAAGGACAAATTACCTCTGCTAAAATCTAGATGACAAGACTTTCTTCTCCCCAGATTTATTATGTACTCGCTGGAAATGATTTTACATTAGACATCAATAATTTATTGGATCCAAAAATAGTGTACATAGGAAATAATCCTCAAAAAACACAAACTTATGGCGCTGTTTTATCTTTATTTGTAAGTCGATTAATCAAGCAGGTAAACCAAAAAAGAAATCTAAAAAGTAGTCTAGTATTAGATGAATTCCCAACAATCTATCTTAACTATATGGACAGTTTAATTGCTACAACAAGAAGCAATAAAGTAGCTACTTGCATAGGAATTCAAGACTTCAGCCAACTTAGAAAAGACTACGGACGTGAGCAGGCAGATGTTATTCTAAACATTATCGGCAAAAAATTTACTTGTCAGGTGAAGGGCGATACAGCTAAACAATTATCGGAGCGATTTGGGAAAATCATGCAGTACCGAGAAAGTCTTTTTATCAACAGTACTGATACGTCAATAAACCACTCCAAACAATTGGAATCTGCGTCTCTCCTTCTAAAATTTCTACTCTAAGTTCAGGTGAATTTGTTGGTATGGCTGCAGATGATCCCAAATGCAAAATAGAACGTAAAATTTTTCACTCTGAAATTATAAAGGATCATGATGCGCTAAAAAAAGAAGATGATTATTATAAAGAGCTACCACAAGTAAGAGTAATTAATAACATAATAATTCAACAAAATTATTTGCAGATAAAGCAGGATATTGAAGAAATATTGCATTCTGAAATGGAAAGGCTAATTGCAGATTCAATGTTATGTCACTTGATAATAAATAAAAAATAAATATCATTGAAGAGATGTAATATGATAATTTGCAAACTTAAATAAGCTAGATCACCTATAAAGGTTTATATCCAAAATTAGGTCTAATAAGTTTTCCACATTTTACGGTTTTCCACACTATTCCTAACACTGCTTTTTAGTATGTTTGTAGAACCACAAATAAAAATCATTTATTAGCAGCAAGCTAGAGAGAGCTTGAAATCTTAAGATAGACTTTAAGCAATACAAGAAGTACTAAATGAGGTAAATAACGTTAAAAAAATAATTTTCTCAAAACAATAATGACAAACGAACAACTCAAAAAACTAGAAAAAGACCTATGGGATTCTGCTAACTCGCTTCGTGCATATGGAGGACTTAAAGCAGCTGATTATGCCGTACCAGTTTTAGGGCTTATTTTTCTACGATTTGCAGAAAACAAATACAGCCACTACGAACCAGAGATTCTTAAAGAATTTGAAGCTGAAAAAGGCACAAGATTAGAAAGACCAATTCATTCGATAGCATTGGCAAAATGTGGTTTTTATTTACCTGACTTTGCGCGATACGATTATTTATTGGAACTTCCTGGAGACGAAAGTTTGGCTAAAGCTTTACGAAAGGCTATGGAGGGAATTGAAGAATTTCAAGACGATAAGTTCAAAGACGTTTTACCTAAAGAAGCCTACTTTGATATTGAAAAAAAGAAAGCTGATATACTACCCCAATTACTAAAAACATTCTCTGATATTCCAGTGGATGCCACCGGAGATGTTTTTGGAAAAATATACGAATTCTTCTTAGGGGAATTTGCAATGAGTGAAGGACAAAAAGGAGGTGAATTCTTTACGCCAACTTCAGTAGTACGATTTATTGTTGAAGTCATCGAACCTTATGCTGGAAAAATATACGATCCTGCCTGTGGTTCAGGTGGTATGTTTGTACAAAGTGCAACTTTCGTAAAAGAAGCCAATCACGACCTTAATGATATTTACGTTTACGGACAAGAATATATGGGAGAAACGGCGCGTTTGGCAAAGATGAACTTGATGGTTAACAACATCCGTGGCGAAATTATCGAAACTAACTCTTACGAAAACGACCCATATGCAGGATTAGGAAAGTTCGATTTTGTAATGGCAAATCCACCATTTAACGTAAAATCAGTAAAAGAAAGTACTGTAAAAAATGACGAACGTTTTTATAAATATGGTTTACCTAAAAACAAAGGCAAAAAAACCAACGACAGCATCACCGATGCTAATTACCTTTGGATTTCTTTATTTGCCACCTCGTTGAATGCTAACGGAAGAGCGGGTTTTGTAATGCCTAACTCAGCTTCTGATGCTGGTAATTCGGAATATGAAATTCGAAAAAAGATTGTAGATAGCGGTATTGTTGACTGCATGGTTTCTATGCCTTCCAATATGTTTTTGACAGTAACCTTACCGGCTACGCTGTGGTTTTTTGACAAACAAAAAATAAATAAAGATCGTAAAGACCAAATTCTTTTTATAGATGCCCGAAATACATATCACCAAATAGACCGAGCTCACCGTGAATGGAAAGAAGAACATATTCAAAACCTTACTGCGATTGTGCGTTTATATCGCGGAGAAAATGAACGTTATTTAGAATTAATTAGTCAGTACATCAGCCAAGCTAACGAAGCTATGGAAAAAGTACCAACTGCTTTTAATGAGTATTGGACATTAATCCAACAAACGATAATCAAATTACAGAATTATACTAGAGATAGTAAAACCAAACACAAACCGGATGCTTTCAAAAAAATTGTAGAAAGTGGTTTACTTCAAAAAATAGATGAATTGACCTTGCCTAATTTGTCAGTATCAGTCATTACACAGAACGAACTAACCGCATCCAACAATCAACAATTAGCCTATTCCAAAGAATTATCTGTTTACACTGATCAATTAAAAGAAATAGACACCGCTCTAAAAATTAGCAAAGATACTTTGTTCAAAGTGTTGGTACTTGCCGACAAACAAGTCAAAGTAAAAAATGATAAAGACTGGAACGGTTTCGGTTTAAATGGATTAAAACAAATTGAACAACTGCAACAAAATTGGAAAGATTGTACAGACCAAGTTTGCTATTATCAAGCAAATATAGACTGGTTGCAAAGTCGTTTTCCTGAAGCAAAATATGCCGATGTAGTGGGTTTATGCAACGTAGCCGATAGAACAGAATATGTTGAGGAACAAGATTATTCTTTGAGTGCTGCAAGATATGTGGGTGTGGTTCTTGATGCTGAAAATATTACCAATGAAGAATTCAAACACAAAATTGAAATAAAAAGTTTAGAGTTTAGAAAAATGTCTTTAAAAGCATTAGAGTTAGAAAATTCAATTGAAAACAATTTAAAAAATTTGTTTTAATGTTGAAGCGTATAAAAATAGGAGATTTAATAAAGCAAAAAAAAGCTCATTCGCAAACCGGACCATTTGGTACACAACTAAAAGCATCTGATTATGTAGAACAAGGTATTCCTGTAATTAATGTTAGAAATATTGGTTTTGGTGAAATACGAGAAAATCAATTGGAATACCTTGATGACGAAATGGCTACAATCTTAAAATCTCATAGATTAATAAAGAATGATATTGTTTTTGGCAGGAAAGGTGCTGTAGAAAGACATTCATTAATAAGTTCTAATGAAGAAGGGTGGATACAAGGTTCTGATTGTATAAGATTAAGATTTTTGAATAGTGAATATAATCCAACATTTGTATCGTACTTTTTTAGAACTGAACAACATAAACAATGGATGATAAATCTTGGTTCTTTTGGAGCTACTATGGGCTCTCTTAATCAGGATATTATTTCAAAAATTGAAATACCTAACCTGCTATTACCATTTCAAAATAAGATTGCTTCCATTCTATCATCTTACGATGCATTGATTAAAAATAACAACCAACGCATCAAATTATTAGAAGAAATGGCAGAAGAAATTTATGAGGAATGGTTTGTGCGTTTGCGTTTTCCGGGTTATGAAAATACTAAAATTGTAGATGGCATGCCTCAAGGTTGGGAGAAAATGAAATTGAATAATGTTTTAGAACCAGTCAAAAGAAAACCCAAAATAAGCACAGATAAGTACCTTTCAGAGGGTAAATATCCGATAATTGATCAAGGTGATGATTTTATAGCAGGTTATACGAATGATGAAAATCTTGTTCAATTTGCACCATTACCACTTTTAGTTTTTGGTGATCACACAAGAAGAGTAAAATTTGTCAATTATCCTTTTGCTTCTGGAGCAGATGGCACACAATTGCTTTCTCCAAAAAACAAAAGTTTGTTGCCTATATATTTCTATATATCTATCAAGAATATCGATTTGTCCAATTTTCATTATGCTAGACATTTTAAGTTTTTAAAGCAAGAGTATATTTTGATACCAGATGATGATACGCTTTTACTTTTTAACAATCTAACTTCTCCGTTTTTTGAGGAAATTCAAATTCTGAAAGAAAAAAACCAACTATTACAAGAAACCCGTGATTTGTTATTACCACGATTAATAAGTGGTAAGTTGAGTGTGGTGCATTTAATAGAGAAAGAAGTAGAAGAAGAATTAATGATGGTAGCAGAGCAGAGCGCTGAATATAAATAAAGAAGTAAATTATGAGTAGTACAACACCATTGATAGATTTGTTTGGCAAAAAATTTATAATTCCACATTATCAACGTGGCTATAGATGGGAAGAACAAGAAGTTACTGAACTATTAGATGATATCTGGAATTTCATGAACACTTCAAACAAGGGAGAGTTCTACTGTTTACAGCCTATTGTAGTTCAAAAAATTGCAGATAATGAATATAACGTTTTAGATGGGCAACAACGACTTACAACTTTGTATCTAATACTCGTTTATCTAGAAGAACGAAGATTTGAAGATGGTTATAATCAAGAACTTTTTACATTAAACTACGAGACAAGAGATAAATGCGAAAAGTTTTTAGCCGATAGAACTTTTATAACTACTGTTGATGAATCAAATATTGATTTTCAGCACATCTGTAATAGCTATAGTTATATAGAAACTTGGTTTAAAAATCACGCAGGAGCAAAAGGAAAATTAATTCCTATTTTGCTTGATGATAATACTGGAGGCAATAGAAACATCCGCTTTATTTGGTATGATGTAGAACAAGAAAAAAATCCAATAGACGTATTTATTCGATTGAATGTAGGCAAAATTCCATTAACCGATGCCGAATTAATTAAAGCCCTTTTGCTACAAAGCGACAAATACCATTCTGATGATTTGAAATTCAACAAAATGAAATTGTTTGAAATTGCTACAGAATGGGACACAATTGAATATACCTTACAAGAAGAAGCCTTTTGGTATTTTTTAAGCAACGAAGAAAATTTAAAGCCAACACACATCGAATTTATTTTTGATGCGATTGCAAATAAGATTTTAAAAGAGAAAAAATATTTTGAATCTAAAAATTTCAAGCACGCAACTTTTCTAATCCTGTCAGCTTATTTACAAGACTTAATTACTAATGATAAAAAATCAAGAATTGATGCTGTAAAACACATTTGGGAAATGGTTATTGAATATTTTGAATATTACAAAGAATGGTTCAATAACAGAAAACTCTATCATTACATTGGATACCTAATTGAATCAAGAGGAAGTCATATCATTGATACTTTAATAAAAGAATCTAAAGAACGAACAAAAAAATCATTTGTAACCTATCTCGAAGGTGAAATTAAAGAGTTAATCAAAATAAACACAAAAGGTAAAGATGCAAGTGGCAACAGTATAACCGTAAATCTAAAAGATTTGTGTTATGAAAACGAAGACCAAAAAACAAACGATAAGCCATTAATTATCAGGATTTTGTTTTTACACAATGTGATAGCTACCTTAAAATCGGAAAAAGAAAAAGCAAAATTTCCTTTCAACCTTTACAAGAAAACTAAAAAGAACGAAAAATGGAGTCTAGAGCACATCCACGCACAAAACTCTGAAAATATTACAAAACCAGCACACCAAAAATCTTGGCTACAAG
Source organism: Flavobacterium panacagri (assembly GCF_030378165.1). NCBI lineage: Bacteria > Pseudomonadati > Bacteroidota > Flavobacteriia > Flavobacteriales > Flavobacteriaceae > Flavobacterium > Flavobacterium panacagri. The sequence continues at coordinate 2,530,104 of NZ_CP119766.1, read as the reverse complement.
ACCACATAAAGTCATTGACCAATACAAATGATGTGCAATTTGAAAGTATAATCAAAAAGATGAATTCTGCTTTAAAAGATGATGATTTAGACAAAGAAAAATTTAATAAAATTGTAAATTCTGTGTATTCATTAATCAATAAAATAGCTGGAATCAATGAAAAAAACATTCATCAGATTGATAATTTATGTTTAATTGATAAAAACACCAACAGTCAACTTAACAATTCTGTTTTCGATGTAAAAAGAGAAAAAATTAAAAAGAGAGAAGTCAAAGGATATTACATTCCTGTTAGTTCAAGAAATGTTTTTCTAAAATCTTACACAGATTATCCACAAAACAATGCCTATTGGAGATCAGAAGATAGAACTGGGTATCTTAAAAGTCTTGAGGAAATGTATAATTATTTTGTAATAGAAGCAGTTAATTAAAGAAAATCGATGAAATACACTTTATACACATTATTAGAAAATAATTTAGTCAAAATTCCATTGATCCAAAGAGATTATGCACAAGGTCGAGAATCAGAAAAAGATTTAAGAAATAGTTTCATTACGAAAATTCAAAAAATCTTAAATGACGGAACAGAAAAGCTTAATCTAGATTTCGTCTATGGTTATACTGAAAAAACAAGTCAAGGCAAAACCAATTTTATACCGCTTGATGGACAACAACGATTAACTACTTTGTGGTTGTTACATTGGTATTTCGCTTCTAAAGAAGGTAAATTAACAAAAGATGAAGAAAGAAGCGATGTTAAATCAACGCTTTTAAATTTTACTTATGAAACAAGAATTTCTTCCAAAAGATTTTGCGAAAATTTAGTCAACAATCCAATTTCAAATTTAGATAAAATTGAATCCATAAAGGAAGAAATAATAGATTCGTCTTGGTTTATGACTTCTTGGAAAAATGACCCAACAATTATTGCAATGCTGAATATGTTGGAAACAATTCATACAACATTAGCCGATTGTGAAAATGTATGGGATAAATTAACCTTAAATGCGCTAATTACCTTTGATTATATTGATATTAAATCCGATGAATTTAAATTAACAGATGAGTTATATATTAAAATGAACTCAAGAGGAAAACCTTTAACGCCTTTTGAAAATTTTAAAGCAATATTCTCTCAACTTTTAAATGATGATGAAACAAACTATTTTAAAGAAAGCATTGATTTCAAAGGGAGTAAAATAACCTATCAACAATATTTTGCATTTAATATTGATGGTAAATGGGTTGATTTATTTTGGAATTACAGGAAGATAAGTAATAAAGGTTTAGATGAAAACATATTAAACTTTTTCTATTATGTAGCAGAAATGCAACATTACAAAAATAATAAAGATGGAAACTTCACTAAGAATTTCGAATCCTTAAAAACAGTTTACGCATTTAAGGAAAATGTTGATTTTCTCTTCAATTCACTGGATTTTTTATCAAGTGTGAAAGATGTGGGATTATTTTTTAGCGAATTGTTTTGTAATAATGAATATGAAATTGGTAAAGTAAAATTATTCGATGATAAGCCTACCGATTTATTTCTAAGAGCATTTACAGACGAAAACTTTGATGTAAAACAAAGAGTACTTTTGTATGGTGTTTTGGATTTTTGTATTGAAACAAAAACTTCATTTCCTGATAAAAATTTAAAAGATTTTATTCGAATAACAAGGAATTTACTATCTCGAACACGACAGGTGAATACATCCAAAAGAATTGAATACACTTCCAATTTACGTTTGCCAAACTTTTTCGAATATTCTAATTTTATTATAGAATTAATACAGCTAATAAAAGTAAATCCTAGTAAAAATGTATTCCGATTATTTACTGAAAATACATTAAAAGGATTTACAAAAGAGGTTTTTGATGCAGAAAAAAATAAAGTGATTGCAATTCTTGAGAATGATAAAAAAGAAGAAGCTATTATTAAACTCGAGGAACATTTTTACTTGGAAGGTATAACTGATAATTTCGATGTCGAATCAGAAGATATTGAAAAACATGTTAATGCATTTTATGAAATTTGGGAATTTAAAGAGACAAATAACTCACTTGTAGTGAGAGCTCTGCTAACGCATGGAGACTTTTCAGTTAAAACACATGATTATTCAAGTTTAGGCGCAATTTGGTATTTTGGTTCTGAAGAAGGTTGGAATAGAATTTTAACAACAACCGATAAAATTGAACAGGTAAAAATCAAAGCTAGTATCAATTCGTTTCTAAAAGAATATATAAAATTAACTGAAAAAACAATTGCTGAAAAATTATATAAAATGATAAATACTTTTAATCCGACAGACAAAAATTGGATTTACTATTTTATTAAATATCCAGAATTCACATCATATATCGTTGATAACATTAATCTATTTACTTGGAAAGACAACAATGGTTTTAATATAAATAGTGTTGGTAACTCAGGTAAACAGCCTTTGGCTTCCTATCACATAAACCCATATTTAACTGCTATAAAAGAAAAGTTCTCAAAAGAGAACAAAGTAAAAAAATATCATGGACGATATACAGATCAATTGGGGTGTATAGGATTACCAAAAGATATTACTATTTATTGTGGTGATGAAGGTTATGAAATATATAATTTAGAAAAGCATAAAGAGTTTGACTCATTAGTAAAAAACTTTAACTTGGTAAAAGCAAGCAATTATTATCTGTTAAATGAGTCTATTACGAAAGATAAAATTGAAATAGCAATTGATTTTTGTCAAGAAGTTTTAAAAAAATAAGTTTTTAATAAATCATAAATATGGCATATCTAAACGAATCAGATATTGAAGTTGCCGATATCAATTTTTTTACAGAAAAATTGGGTTATACACACATCAATGCTTGGGAGAAGAAACTTATGGGCAGGGAAACACTCAAAGATGTAGTGTTACTCGATCAATTGCGTTCTAGTTTAGAAAAGCTAAATAAAAATTTACCTCCTGAGTGTATTGACCATGCGATTTATGAGCTTACCAAAAGTAGAGCTGCACTTGCACCTATAATAGCCAACAAGGAAGTTTATCAGCTGATTAAAAACGGTGTGCCTGTTGATTATAAAAATGAACTAGGTCGGGAAGAAAATGATTATGTTAAAGTAATTGACTTTAAAAATAAAACAGAGAATGATTTCTTAATGGTTTCTCAATTAAGTATTGAATATCAGGAAACACAAAACATTACCCGAAGACCTGATTTATTGCTATACATCAATGGCCTGCCATTGGTAATGATTGAATTAAAAAATGCCACCGAAAAAGCAAAAGTAGGATTTGATAAAAACTTAAAAGATTACAGGCGAGATATTCCTCAGTTATTTTGGTACAATTTATTTGTATGTATTTCCAATGGAATTCAAACCAGAGTAGGCAGCTTTAATGCGCCTTGGGATCACTTCTTCTCTTGGCTGAAATTAACCGATACATCCATTACTCATGACCAGCCTACAAAAGAAGAAATTGAAATCGAAAGCCAAAAAACTGGAGAGCATTTAAGCCTAAAAATATTTGGAGAAGGGCTCTGCAGTAAAGAAAACATATTAGATTATTTCGAAAATTTTGTTTTATATCATAAAAACAAAATTAAAATTATTGCTAAAAACCACCAATTTTTAGGAGTAAACAATGCAATACTTGCCCTTGAGGATAAAGAAACTAATCAAGGAAAATTAGGTATCTTTTGGCACACCCAGGGTTCTGGAAAATCATATTCAATGATCTTTTTCTCTAAAAAAATTCATAGAAAAGTTACAGGAGATTGGTCCTTTTTAATAATAACTGACCGAAAAGATTTAGATGGTCAGATATATAGAAATTTTCTTGAAACAGAGGCTATTGTAGAGACTAAAGACCAAAAAGAAAACTACTTCAGGCCAAAAGACAAAGCTAATCTTAGAGAATACCTGCAATCCAATAGAGCATATGTTTTTACATTAATTTTTAAATTTGGTGTAGAAAGCGGAAAAACGTATCCGCAACTAACCGACAGAAAAGATTGGATTGTAATTGTCGACGAAGCTCACAGAACCCAGTACAAAAGTTTGGCAGAAAATATGCGTATTGCATTACCAAATGCCCAATACATAGCTTTTACCGGGACACCTTTATTAAAAAGTGAATTGACCAAAGATTGGTTTGGTTCCTATATTTCAGAATACAATTTTGCTCAAAGCATTGAAGATGGGGCAACAGTACCTATTTTCTATAAAAAAAGTGTACCAAGAGTCGAACAGGTTAATCCGAACTTAGTTGGTGAAGCAGCTGAAATTCTGGAAAATGAACACCTTACCGATGACCAGAAAAACAAATTAGACAAAGAGTTTTCTACCTTGCTAAATGTAGTACGAAGAGATGATAGATTAGAAGAAATTGCAAAACATATAGTTAAGCATTTTCCATATCGCTTAGATGTTGTAGATGAAGAAAATAACAGAAGACCGATGAAAGCTATGGTCATCAGTATTGATAAATTTACAGCGGTCAAAATGTACGAAAAGGTGCAATACCACCTAAAAGAAGAAATAAAAGAATTAAGAAAGAAAGTAGTTCGCGAAACTGATCCTGAACTAAAGAGAAGATATCAAAACGCCTTAGAGTTTATGATCGAGACCAAAATGGCAGTTGTTATAAGTCAGGATGGGAGCGATAAAGAAGAGGAAAAAATATTTAGTGAAGCTGGTTTAAATATTAAACAACACAGGCAACTGTTAGACAATCCGGATGATGATGGCCGAAATATTGAAGATTACTTTAAAGATCCTAACGATCCCTATCGCATTGTTTTTGTAACGGCTATGTGGATGACTGGTTTTGATGCTCCATCAGTTTCTACGCTATATTTGGATAAACCATTACAAAATCATACTTTAATGCAAACTATTGCAAGAACGAATAGGGTACTTGAAGGAAAGAAAAATGGTTTGGTAATTGATTATTTTGGGGTTTTTAGAAATCTTAAAATAGCTTTAGCAGCCTACGCTGAAGGAACTAAAGGCAAGAAAAGTGAAGACGATGAGGATGAATATCCCGCAAAAGAGTTTGAGGAATTAATATCATTGCTGGATCAGGCAATAATAGAGGCAAAATTATTTTGCCGCGAATTAGGAGCTGATGTCGATAAAATTTTATCAATGGATGAAAGAGGTTTTAAAGAAATAGAATTGTTTCAAGAATATGCCAATATCATTCTAGCCAAAGATGAACATCGTAAACAGTTAGGGCTATTTGTAAACACTATTGTTTCATTATATGATTCTGCCAAACCTGAAATCTATGAATTTCCAATCGTCAAAAAAAACAGGGATGTTCTACAATATTTGAGGGGTGTTGTGGATAGAAATATAGATCAGGATGAAGCGATTGAAAGAGCTAAGAAAAAGATTGAAGAGCTATTGGATAACAGTATTGTTGGAAAAGGAGATTTGCAGAAACCTGGAATTCTTGATTACAAGATGGATACTTCAAAACAAATTGATTTAAGTAAATTAAATTTCGAATTGTTACGAAGTGAATTTTCAGGCAAAAAACATAAAAACATCCAGTTTGCAGATTTAAGAGAATTGCTTGAAATTAAATTAAAACAAATGATGGCTCAAAATAAAACAAGAGGCTCATTTTTAGAAAACTTTCAAAAGATAATTGATGAATATAATTCAGGCAGCATATCGATTGAAGAAGCTTATGACGCATTATTACAAGAAGCTGCAGAACTGAATGAAGAGCAGCAAAGGGCTGCCAAAAATGAGATGACGGAAGAAGAGCAAGAATTGTTTGATTTATTAAAAAAAGAAAAACTAACCAAAGAAGAAGAAAAATCCGTTCGATTGGCAGCAAAGTCTTTATTAGAAAAATTGTACGATGCTAAAAATAAAATACTAATTCAAGAATGGCATAAGGAAAAAGCAACACAAGAAAAAGTTAAGAGAGAAATTCAATTGGTCCTTGGGAATTTACTGCCAGAAACCAGTTATGACCGATTAGTTTTTTCGCAAAAAGTAGATATAGCATTCCAACATTTTTATGAATTGGCACAAATGGGCAGAGGCTTTGCAGCTTAATTTATATTGCGTAGAAAACTTATAAAACAAAATAAAGAATGATCTTGTTTATACATTTAAAAAATAGCGAATGTCAAATTTTTATTGTGAATACTGCGGAACAAAAAGTGCCAGTATATCAAACTTAACAGCAAATTCATGTCACCGTCATCCTTCAGGTCCTAACCAGGGAAAACACAAATTATATGAAGGAAGTGAAAAATCCAGTTATAACTGTAAATATTGCGGAACTACAGCACCAACAATTATTTCATTGACAGGTAATTCTTGTCACCGTCACCCTTCGGGAACAAATAAAGCAAAACATTCACCAACCCTGTAAAATTTAGCCATGCAATCATTATTACAAAATCTAAAAAATGCAGCCTTTTTAGACAATAAGATAACCCCACAATTCAGTAAAGAATTTCCAGAGATAATTTCGGCAGAAGTATATATTGATCCTATACCTCTTTTAGCAAAAAAAAAAGCTATCAACTATCATAAGTTAAATTCTGGTAATGAAATTTTATATTTTTCTGAAAAAAAATGGGAAGAAAATAATGGGAAAAGTACACTAACATCCATAGTAATAACCACAGAATTTATATCGGCTCACTGGTCAGTATCTAATGAAATTAATGTTTATTATTTTAAGGATATAAGTAGTATCGAATATGATAGTACATTATACCATTTTTTTGATATAAATAATGAAGAAATTGGCGGTATATTTAATTTTTTCGCTGTCGTAAATAATTATGATGATGCACCAATTTATTTTACTGACGAATTGGTTAAATTGATTAAATACCATAAAGGAAGAAATGAAACTCTAGAGAAACTTAATAATCTTAATAAAAGTTACATTGACTTTAAAAATAATCATAGCCAGAAAGAAATGTTAGAACTGGCTGAGAAAGATTTTAGTAATCAAGTTTTAATTCTTTACGATCAATTCACCGTTCAATATGGGAAAAACAACATGCCTATTGATCTCAAATACTATGAGTTTTTAGCATATCAGGGTAAATCTGAATTTAAAAAAGCCCTGGAAATAACTGATTATGTTTTAAAAAATTATACCGAAAACACCTGTTTATGGTATGAATTAAAAGCTGCAACTTTAAACAAATTAGGCAACACCTATCAAGCTATAATATACTACAATAAAGCATCTCTACTTAGTCTGGACAGCCAACAAAAATTAAAATTTAGGGATATTACGCAGACTTTACAAAATGATTTTAATAAAATTTTTATTACCCTTCCCTACCATCAAAGAAAGTTAATTTTAATTGATAGCGAATTTAAAAGTACACCTGAAGAAACCTTTATCGTATTAGAAAAAAATAATTTACCATTAAATATTCAATTTCCTAACAATAATCCCAAAAAGGAAGAGCTATATATTCTTCATCCCTATATTAAAGATATTTACATGCCTTTTTCTGATTATGAAGTAATATTATTTAGAGATAAATTTGAAGAGTTTTCATATTTAATTCAATGTTTAGGTGCGAAAAAAATGACTATAAAAGTTGCTAAAGAAAGTAAAAACAGTCGTTCTAACTTAATTAATCTAACTTCAAATATCAATAGTGAAAAATCAGTAGACGGTGCTATCGGAATAAATGGATTTGGAATAAAAGGCAGTAATAAAAGTACCAAAAATAATGAAACAGATTTTAGTTCCGATCAAGATCAGATAAAAGAGGATGATACTTATTATTCAAGAACACAAATCTTTAATCCAACAAAAAAGCCTTATCTGCCTTTAGAAATGATTTGGTATGAGAATGAATCAACTTGGCAAAGACTATACAAGCAAAGGATCACTGGTAATATAAAACATCATCATGACATTTTAAACTCGAAAAGCACTTACTCAATTTCAGAAAAAGAAAACACTTCATTGAAAGAAGCGTATACAAATTATATTTCTGCAGAAATAAGCTACTTAGCTTATAGTGCATCTGGAAGTCTAAATACTGAGAAAAACAAAAACATATCTAAAATAGTAGAAAGTACTTTCAATCAAAATGATTCAATTGAATGGGACATCGAAATAGAGTTCGAATCAATTGAAAATTTGACAGAGGTCAATGAGTTAGAAAATCAATTCAATCCAAGCACTGCAATTATTTCAACTGAAGAGGAATACTACAAGGAAGAAATAAAATTTATGCTAGAAGATGACGGAATAATTGACGACAAAGAAAGAAGTATTTTAGAAAGATTACGAGTAAAGCTGAATCTTTCACCTGAGAATGCATTAAAGATTGAAAATGAAGTTAGAACTGGAGGGAATTTGACGGATGATGAAAAGGAATATTTAGAAGCGTTTCAAGAGATGAAAGACCATGCGGAGATTACGGACAAAGAAAGAAAAATTCTAAATAGATTTGCGAGCTTATTAAATATCCCAGTTGAGCGCTTAATTCAATTAGAAAGTATTCTCAAATAGTTTTTACATCAGGAAACCGAATTTAAAAGGCACACCTATAAAAGTTGCAAAAAACAAAGTTATATAACTAATATACAAATTAAAGAAAATGACTGAAGAGAACATTAACCTCTTTTTAAGAATATATGACCGTTGTCTGAGATACGGAGATACTCATCCAAAATATAAAAACATTTATGATCAAAAAACAATTAAATACATTTTCGAGCAAAATTTAAGAAGCGATAATTTACATATGTCCATGTATGTTTTTTCTGCAGAGCAGAATTGCTGGTCAAGAGAAGTTTTGCTATACTTTGTCTATCGTCTTAATTTATCAGACAGAAATACATTCACAAATTTGCTTTTTTCCGTCTACAATATGACCGATGCAAATACTTCATTATTTACTTTTTTTTCACATGATACTATTATTGATATGTTTCAAAAAGTTAATACACCTTTTTGTTCTAAAGATGAGTTCAATGACTTCGATGATTTAGATAATGATTTAACTGTTTATAGAGGCATTCGAAGTGCTCCCGGAAATATTAACAGATGTGGTTTTAGCTGGACATTAAAAAGAAAAATAGCTAAAGATTTTTCTTTTCAAGACAATCCAACCAACACTGCTTTTATTGTTAGTGGCCAAGTTAATAAAAAAGATATTTTTGGGTATTTAACAAACAGAGGAGAAGCTGAAATAGTTATTGCTGCTAATTTAGTAAAAAATAAAGTGCTTAAAAAAATTGAAAAATCTACCGAACAGGGTATTAATTATATAGAAACAATAATTACTAATTAAAACTCATTTTTCACTAGTAATTTCTATACACTAACTTATGTCAAATATTCAAGATAAATTGTGGTATGCATGCTACGGATCAAACATGCTAGAAGATCGATTTCTTTGTTACATCAAAGGAGGACAGCCAAATGGGGCAAAGACAGTTTATGAAGGTTGCAATGACAAAACTCTTCCAATCGAGCAACAAGATTTTCACATACCATTCGAACTATATTTTGCTAAAGAATCAGGGACTTGGGATAACGGTGGTGTAGCTTTTATTAAAAATAAATCTCAAAGAAAAGAAACAACTCTTGCCAGAATCTATCTCATAACAAAAGGTCAATTAATAGATATTGCACGACAAGAAACAAATACAAAAAATGATCTGTTACTAGATTTTGAAAGTGCCACTAGCCACGGTCACTACATTTTCAAACGTCCTTCATGGTATGGAAATCTATTATATTTAGGAGAGCATGATAACTACCCCGTTTTTACCCTGACAAATGAAAATGATTTAGAAATTTCAACAAAGCCAAGTGAGAGCTATTTAAATACAATCATAAATGGAATAAAAGAAACGCATAGTTTGAACCACAAGTCAATTTTTGATTATTTGGTCACTAAAAGAGGAATAATAAACAATTATACTAATAAAGAACTGGCTGATATTATTAACAAATAAAGAATTAACTATATAAATCCATGTCGAAGTATAGCTGATTATGACATAATCAAGCGATAAGTTTAAAACAAATAACTTCCTCAATAATTTTTAAAATCAAATCAACCTTGCTATTGTCTTTTTCAACGTTCAATTTGTCCGATTGAGCATAATTCTAATTTGGAGCTTATATCAAGTGGACATCTTTTTTTGCAAAAAAAAAAAATTAAACCTATTTTTAAAGATATTCAATATTACAAATTTTGTGGCAGAATCGTGGCGCAACTGGAAATTCCCGGTTAAAAATCTTTAAAGCCATTGGCTCTTAAAAGAGGTTCTAATCGGGGTGAGACAGATATGTTTGCTGATTTGGGTGCAGCAGATTCGTATCTTGTGATTTGTTCACTTTTTTTAATAGTTCAAGTTTCGTGAACAATACGAAAAAACGAACATGATTTAACTTCATATAAGTTAGCTAAAAATAAATGCACATTCCAGTTGTGATGTTATATCTTAAAAACACTCTAATTTTGAAAGGTGGGTAGAAAAGTAGGCAGATAACCTTATCAACAATTGAACTACAATCCTTGAGAAAGTTCAAATCCTGGTCTTTTATTAAATACAAAAGTAGATAAGGTGGGCAGAAAACATGGGTAGAAAAAACTAAATTTCGATGTCACTTACATTGATCACCATTAAAACCTTTAAGGAGCGTTAGTTGTAAAATATCTTCCAGTAAAATAGCATTTTCATAAATTACTTTCCTATTAAGAATTAAAGTAATAAATTGTATCCGTCGAAATAGCTTTACAACATGAAATTCAGAAAATTAAAACTTTGTCACTGCAAAACCTGTCATGTTCACCTCGTTGGATATATCCAAGCTGGTTTGTTACTATATTTGTATTTCCAATTTTAAAATCCTTATTATTATAATGACTGTGTCCATAAATCCAGTAAATTGGCTGGAACTGTTTAATAAGCTCTGAAAGTTCAACAGCAAAAGCTTCGTTCAAGGGACTATTTTCATACATTTTTGGATATTCTTTAAAAGTCGGAACATGATGAGTTGTGACAACAGTTTTTTTAGACTCTGGAGTCTGTAGAATCTTCGTGATAAACTCTAAATTCTCAAAATATAACTTATTATAATCAATTGCTGAAAAGCTTGCCCCATTATATTTAATAACATGAAAATCACTGAGCCCTCTTTCAATATTTAATCTGGAAATCGGACTAATATGAGACCATAGAGTCGAGAAAACCAGTTTTAAATTATCATATTCTACAACATAATTATTTAGAAGGATTACATTATTTCTAATCTTCTCATAAAAAGTTCCTATTTTCAGAAGAGCATCAAAATAGTAGTACTCATGATTTCCAGGAATCCAATATGTCATTTGGAAATTATCGGATAAGAAATCAAAAAAATCGTGATGTTTATCCATGAGCGAAAAAGGTACAATATCCCCAGCGAGAATTAAGATATCTCCTTTTGGAATTAAGGGATTATCTCTCAGGAATTCTTTGTTTTTAATAAACTCCAGATGCAGATCTGAAGCATATTGAATTCTGTTTATCTCCATATTATTATTTTTTTTAAGAACCAAGACTCGCAAAAAGAAAGAAAGTTGCTCTTTGTATTGTTATAAAAAAAAGATTCATTCAGATACTATTCTTACGAAGAGTTTCCTCAATCTTCATACTATCGTATAGAAATATATCTCCTAGTTTAGTATATGGAAGAATCCCAGTCTGCCTGTATTTTATAATAGTATTATTAGACAGTCCAAATATCTTTTTTAAATCCTCATTTCTGTAATAAACAGGTCTCAAGGTTTTTCCTTTACTGATTTTTGAATCGATCGCTTCCAGTTTTAACATTAAAGGATCAATAATGTTTTTAATCTCCATTATAAAAGCTTGCCTCTTTTCTTTCTTTGTCATAATTGAATTGTTTGTTGATATTATATTTTTTTTCCAAGCTTACCAGTTCTCAAGTTTTCTTTTCCGCTCCGTCAATATCCCAATCAAGTCATCTAAAAATCTCATCTGTTTCTCTTTATAAGTATAACCTTTACACTCGGAAAACTGTCTGCTAATTCTAGTTATTTTTTTCTGAACCCCTTCATTATCTCTATATGTGAAATTACTACTTATGAATTCCTGAATACTTATTCGATTTTTTTTCACATCAGATGGATCAAAAAAGAACAGACCTTCATCCATCAGAATATAGAACAGAATTGCAAGCTCACTTTTACTATAAGAGCTTTTGCACCTTTCGTATGATAATAGATTAATCTGCGATTCGTTTAAGAGCAACAAATTTTCTATCTTATTTAATCTCTGATCAAGTTTAAAAAATTTATTGATAATCTTGTATCTCTTAGCTTTTTTCATTTAAGTAAGTTAGAATTCTAATTGTTTACTTGATTGACGTTTTTATTCTAATATCAACAAAAACCTTAGTGGTTAGCCTTATAAAATTAATTTGATTTTTTAAAGACTGCTAAAATAGTTTTCGACTTGGAAATTATATGTATCTTTTGTCACAGTGTACTTTTTTTATTTCTCTAACTTTTAAGTTTTTACTCTTCATTTATATAGATTCAAAAAAGAATAATTCCAACTGAGATGATCATGTTGATGAGATTTGGTATCTCCAACAACAACAACAACAACAACAACAACAACAACAACAACAACAACAACAACAACAACAACAAGAACAAGAACAAGAAGAAGAAGAACAAGAAGAATAGAAACACAAACAAATTGATTGTTATTTCAAACAAATAGATTACTTTTGTATGAAATAACAATCATTAGCAACATTAGTAACATTAGTAACATTAGTAACATTAGTAACATTAGTAACATTAGTAACATTAGTAACATTAGCAATACTAATAGCTTTAGTAATACATTGCAAAGATGAACAGGAAGAAACAAATCATTTATCCTAAATATAAGGAGGTGATGGAACAAATGGGAGAGAATATTAAACTAGCGAGAAAAAGACGTAAACTTACCACTAATCAAGTAGCTGAACGTGCAGATATCGCAAGATCTACATTGTATCTAATAGAACAAGGAAATGAAGGTGTAGCTATGGGTGCTTATTTTAATGTACTTCGGGTATTAGGTCTTCATGAGGATTTTCTTAAACTTGCAGCGGATGATACCTTTGGACGAAAATTACAAGACCTAGAGTTATTATAATTAGAAGAGATGGCACAGAACAAATTCGACATATATGTTTACGCACACTGGATAGGTATGCAGGAACCTGAGTTAACAGGCATCCTGTCGGCACATTTTGCCAAAGGCAAAAAATCATTCAGCTTTGAATACGACAGAACATGGATTAAATCAAAAGATCAGATGCTTTTTGATCCGGATATTCAGTTTTATTCAGGTCCACAATTCCCAAGTGATAAAGAAAACTTTGGAATTTTCCTTGACAGTATGCCAGATACATGGGGGCGAACACTAATGAAAAGACGAGTCAGCCAGCAGGCAAAAGAGAATGGAGAAAAACCACGGACACTTTACGATATAGATTATCTTCTTGGTGTTTACGATGAAAGCCGCATGGGAGCGTTGCGTTTTAAGACTGAGCCCGACGGACCATTTTTAGACAATAATAATACAAGCCCTACTCCACCATGGTCTTCCATTCGTGAACTTCAGAACGCCGCAAAAATGCTGGAGAATGACGATGATAACAAAGAGATCCAAAAATGGCTCTCTGTTCTCATGGCTCCAGGCTCTTCTCTTGGAGGAGCCAGGCCAAAAGCTAATATTCTTGATGAGAATAAGGAGCTCTGGATAGCAAAATTCCCTTCAAAAAATGATACGATTGATAAGGGAGCATGGGAAATGCTTGCCTATGAACTAGCACTTAAAGCGGGCATAAATATGGCGGCAAGCAAAATAGAGAAGATTGCCGGAAAGTACAACACTTTTTTCACAAAGCGTTTCGATCGGGAAAAAGAACAAAGAATACATTTTGCGTCGGCAATGACGATGACTTCTAATAGTGAAGATACAATTCGCGATAATACACCGAGCTATCTTGACATTGCTGATTTTATTCAAAACTATGGAGTGAATATTAATAAAAACTTACAGCAGCTATGGCGCAGGATTATTTTTAATATTGCTGTTTCTAACACTGATGACCACCTTAGAAATCATGGATTCATATTAACTAACGAAGGTTGGACACTATCTCCAGCCTATGATATTAATCCCTCAATAGATAAGGATGGTCTTGCCTTGAATATTGATACTCACAACAACGAGCTTGATTTTAATCTTGCAATAAGTGTTGGAGAATATTTTAGGCTAGATAACAGCCAAATGGATAAAATCATAAATGAAGTTATTGAGGCCGTAAGCACTTGGAAAGTCATTGCGCAAAAAATTGGAATCTCTAGAGCAGAACAAGAATTAATGGCCGCCGCATTCAAAGTATCTTAATGCTATTATTAAAGTAAATTTTCATTATATGCTAAAGCATATATTTTTAAAATTATATGCTTTTTTATATTCAAAAGCATATAATTAGGTGAACAGTAAAATATCGTAAGTAGCTGTAATAATCTATTCGCATTAAACACAAATGCAAATAAGTGTATCAGAAATTGATTATATTATAAAAAAATGTATTTTTGCCATATTAAAAAAATAGAGTTATAAATTATTAAAAAACAAGACATTACAACGCAGATTAGCGTATTTTAAAGTTCGTGGCAGAATCGTGGCGCGACAGGTAAAAAATATCGGAAAATGCAGTATAAGAGCGTGATGCAGAACTTAGGTTCTGATCCCTCTTTATCTCGTTAAAAACAATTAGACATCATGCGAGCTGGAACGACAGATAAATAGCAGGTCATTTGAACAGCTTCTAATGAGCAACGATGAAGAAAATGTATTGGCCGTTGCACAAAATCAAAAGATTCCGACTCCATGGCTGACGCATCCAGATTTAGAGAGTTTTTTTAGGGCAATGGATTAAAAGAAATTCAAAACCGTTCTCTGCGCAAAAAATAAAAAAGTATTATAAACAAAAAACCCCGTTTCGTAAGAAACAGGGTTTTCAAAAGAAAGGCGGCGACATACTCTCCCACAATGATGCAGTACCATCTGCGCAGGCGGGCTTAACTTCTCTGTTCGGGATGGGAAGAGGTGAGCCCCGCCGCAATAACCACCTTAAGGTTTTCAGTAATTAATATCTAATTACCTTCCGCGTGCGGACAATATTTTAACATACTGAGATAAAGAAACATAAGTTTTTTAAGAAAGTTCCTTCTCTCCCGTCTGGGACGGGAGAGAAAAATTATGTACATAAGCTTACGGATTATTAGTACTACTCGACTATGACATTACTGCCTTTACATCTATAGCCTATCAACGTGGTCATCTTCCACGATCCTTAAAAGAAATCTCATCTTGTGGTGGGTTTCGCGCTTATATGCTTTCAGCGCTTATCCCTTCCAAACGTAGCTACTCTGCGGTGCCCCTGGCGGGACAACAGATACACCAGCGGTTTGTCCAATTCGGTCCTCTCGTACTAGAATCAGATCCACTCAAATTTCTAACGCCCGCAGTAGATAGAGACCGAACTGTCTCACGACGTTCTGAACCCAGCTCGCGTGCCACTTTAATGGGCGAACAGCCCAACCCTTGGGACCTTCTCCAGCCCCAGGATGTGACGAGCCGACATCGAGGTGCCAAACCCCCCCGTCGATATGAGCTCTTGGGGGAGATCAGCCTGTTATCCCCGGCGTACCTTTTATCCTTTGAGCGATGGCCCTTCCATGCGGAACCACCGGATCACTATGCTCTACTTTCGTACCTGATCGACCTGTATGTCTCTCAGTCAAGCTCCCTTATGCCATTGCACTCTACGCACGGTTACCAAGCGTACTGAGGGAACCTTTAGAAGCCTCCGTTACTCTTTTGGAGGCGACCACCCCAGTCAAACTACCCACCAAGCAATGTCCCCCGATACTCGGGGTTAGGCCTCAGATAAACAAAGGGTTGTATTTCAACAATGACTCCAGAGCGCCTGGCGACGCCCCTTCAAAGTCTCCAACCTATCCTACACATCATTTATCCAAGGTCAATACTAAGCTATAGTAAAGGTGCACAGGGTCTTTTCGTCCCACTGCGGGTAAACGGCATCTTCACCGTTACTACAATTTCACCGAGCTCATGGCTGAGACAGTGTCCAGATCGTTACACCATTCGTGCAGGTCGGAACTTACCCGACAAGGAATTTCGCTACCTTAGGACCGTTATAGTTACGGCCGCCGTTTACTGGGGCTTCAATTCAATGCTTCTCCGAAGATAACATCTCCTCTTAACCTTCCAGCACCGGGCAGGTGTCAGGCCCTATACTTCATCTTACGATTTTGCAGAGCCCTGTGTTTTTGATAAACAGTCGCCTGGACCTCTTCACTGCGGCCACGCCTGAGCGTGGCGACCTTTCTCCCGAAGTTACAGGTCTATTTTGCCTAATTCCTTAGCCATGAATCTCTCGAGCACCTTAGGATTCTCTCCTCAACTACCTGTGTCGGTTTACGGTACTGGTACTAATTACCTGAAGTTTAGAGGTTTTTCTTGGAAGCCCTTAGGCGCACTATCTCTTTGTCCGAAGACTCCGAGTACTATCGTATTTCACCAAAACCTGCGGATTTGCCTACAGGTCTTATAGCTAGGTACTTCAACGAACTATTCCGTCAGTCCGCGGCGCTTTCATCACTCCGTCACCCCATCACAGTAATTAGTAGTACGGGAATATTAACCCGTCGGCCATCGACTGTCCCTTTCGGGTTCGCCTTAGGTCCAGACTAACCCACAGCTGATTAGCATAGCTGTGGAAACCTTAGTTTTTCGGTGTGCGGGTTTCTCGCCCGCATTATCGTTACTTATGCCTACATTTTCTTTTCTGACCGGTCCAGCATACCTTACGGCACACCTTCTGCCCTGTCAGAATGCTCCCCTACCACTTGCAGTAAACTGCAAATCCATAGCTTCGGTAATATGTTTATGCCCGATTATTATCCATGCTCGTCCGCTCGACTAGTGAGCTGTTACGCACTCTTTAAATGAATGGCTGCTTCCAAGCCAACATCCTAGCTGTCTGGGCAGACAAACCTCGTTCTTTCAACTTAACATATATTTGGGGACCTTAGCTGATGGTCTGGGTTCTTTCCCTCTCGGACTTGGACCTTAGCACCCAAGCCCTCACTGCTGGCAAACATTATACAGCATTCGGAGTTTGTCAGGAATTGGTAGGCGGTGAAGCCCCCGCATCCAATCAGTAGCTCTACCTCTGTATAACTATGTCCAGCGCTGCACCTAAATGCATTTCGGGGAGTACGAGCTATTTCCGAGTTTGATTGGCCTTTCACCCCTACCCACAGGTCATCCGAAGACTTTTCAACGTCAACCGGTTCGGTCCTCCACTGTGTGTTACCACAGCTTCAACCTGCCCATGGGTAGATCACACGGTTTCGCGTCTAACACTGCCGACTAAAGCGCCCTATTCAGACTCGCTTTCGCTGCGGATCCATACCTGAAGTACTTATCCTTGCCGGCAACGTTAACTCGTAGGCTCATTATGCAAAAGGCACGCCGTCACCCCACTTAAGGGCTCCGACCGCTTGTAAGCGCATGGTTTCAGGATCTATTTCACTCCGTTATTCACGGTTCTTTTCACCTTTCCCTCACGGTACTGGTTCACTATCGGTCTCTCAGGAGTATTTAGCCTTAGCGGATGGTCCCGCCGAATTCAGACAGGGTTTCACGTGCCCCGCCCTACTCAGGATACTGCTGTCCATTACACTTGTTGCCCATACGGGGCTGTCACCCTCTACGGCGTTCCTTTCCAGAAACTTCCGGTTCCTTGTGCATGAAGTAGCGCAGTCCTACAACCCCACCCATGCCGTAACATGGATGGTTTGGGCTAATCCGCGTTCGCTCGCCACTACTTACGGAATCACTTTTGTTTTCTTCTCCTCCGCCTACTTAGATGTTTCAGTTCAGCGGGTTTGCCCACCTATCGGTGTGCTATATCTTCAATATAGCGGGTTGCCCCATTCGGATATCTGCGGATCAGTCTGTGTGTGCCAGTCCCCGCAGCTTTTCGCAGCTTATCACGTCCTTCATCGCCTCTGAGAGCCTAGGCATCCCCCATGCGCCCTTATTTTGCTTATTGTACCAATCCTGTTAATTAAAACAGGACCGTTTTTTTTGTTTTTATTATTGCTAATAAAAACGCTTTCTACTTTCTTATTATTTTCTTATCTCAATATGTCAATGAACTTTTATTTACTTCTCTGAGTAAATTCGTGGAGAATAACGGAGTCGAACCGTTGGCCTCCTGCGTGCAAGGCAGGCGCTCTAGCCAGCTGAGCTAATCCCCCGTTTTTTCAGTATGCAGTTAACAGTTTTCAGTTAACAGTTCAAAACGGTTCACTAAAAGTGCAACTCAACCTCTAAAATTTCCTTTTCCTAAGCCAAATAGTAGTCCCGGGCAGACTCGAACTGCCGACCCCTACATTATCAGTGTAGTACTCTAACCAGCTGAGCTACGAGACTCTGTTTTACTTAAGTTTTATCATTTTTTTAAATTAACAGCAAGAGTAATACAATCTTAAATCCAAAACCTTATTTAAGGCATCTTATTTCCCTGACGTGCATCAATGCTAACGGTCAGGGCTCTAGAAAGGAGGTGTTCCAGCCGCACCTTCCGGTACGGCTACCTTGTTACGACTTAGCCCTAGTTACCAGTTTTACCCTAGGCAGCTCCTTGCGGTCACCGACTTCAGGCACCCCCAGCTTCCATGGCTTGACGGGCGGTGTGTACAAGGCCCGGGAACGTATTCACCGGATCATGGCTGATATCCGATTACTAGCGATTCCAGCTTCACGGAGTCGAGTTGCAGACTCCGATCCGAACTGTGACCGGCTTTATAGATTCGCTCCTGGTCGCCCAGTGGCTGCTCTCTGTACCGGCCATTGTAGCACGTGTGTAGCCCAAGGCGTAAGGGCCGTGATGATTTGACGTCATCCCCACCTTCCTCACAGTTTGCACTGGCAGTCTTGTTAGAGTTCCCGACTTGACTCGCTGGCAACTAACAACAGGGGTTGCGCTCGTTATAGGACTTAACCTGACACCTCACGGCACGAGCTGACGACAACCATGCAGCACCTTGTAGACTGTCTTGCGAAAGTTCTGTTTCCAAAACGGTCAGTCTGCATTTAAGCCTTGGTAAGGTTCCTCGCGTATCATCGAATTAAACCACATGCTCCACCGCTTGTGC
The DNA here is from genome assembly GCF_030378165.1 of Flavobacterium panacagri. Lineage (NCBI taxonomy): Bacteria > Pseudomonadati > Bacteroidota > Flavobacteriia > Flavobacteriales > Flavobacteriaceae > Flavobacterium > Flavobacterium panacagri. The sequence goes on along the minus strand of NZ_CP119766.1, from coordinate 2,510,811 downwards.
GGGCCCCCGTCAATTCCTTTGAGTTTCAAACTTGCGTTCGTACTCCCCAGGTGGGATACTTATCACTTTCGCTTAGCCACTGAAGTTGCCCCCAACAGCTAGTATCCATCGTTTACGGCGTGGACTACCAGGGTATCTAATCCTGTTCGCTACCCACGCTTTCGTCCATCAGCGTCAATCCATCAGTAGTAACCTGCCTTCGCAATTGGTATTCCATGTAATCTCTAAGCATTTCACCGCTACACTACATATTCTAGTTACTTCCTGATAATTCAAGTCCTGCAGTATCAATGGCCGTTCCATCGTTGAGCGATGGGCTTTCACCACTGACTTACAGGACCGCCTACGGACCCTTTAAACCCAATGATTCCGGATAACGCTTGGATCCTCCGTATTACCGCGGCTGCTGGCACGGAGTTAGCCGATCCTTATTCTTACGATACCGTCAAGCCTCTACACGTAGAGGTGTTTCTTCTCGTACAAAAGCAGTTTACAATCCATAGGACCGTCATCCTGCACGCGGCATGGCTGGTTCAGGCTTGCGCCCATTGACCAATATTCCTCACTGCTGCCTCCCGTAGGAGTCTGGTCCGTGTCTCAGTACCAGTGTGGGGGATCTCCCTCTCAGGACCCCTACCCATCGTTGCCTTGGTAAGCCGTTACCTTACCAACTAGCTAATGGGACGCATGCTCATCTTTCACCGTTGTGACTTTAATAGTGTGTTGATGCCAACTCACTATACTATGAGGTATTAATCCAAATTTCTCTGGGCTATCCCTCTGTGAAAGGCAGATTGCATACGCGTTACGCACCCGTGCGCCGGTCTCTGCACCCGAAGATGCATACCCCTCGACTTGCATGTGTTAAGCCTGCCGCTAGCGTTCATCCTGAGCCAGGATCAAACTCTTCATCGTATATTTTTATATTATTTATGCGATGCCTTATCTATCGGTTCTTTCCGAATCTTACGATTCTATTACTCTTATTCTTTTCTGTTCTGAAATCTCTTTCAGAACGGCTGTCAATTCAATATGTCTACGAACGTGTATTTCTTTCTATCTCCGCCTGTATCTCAAAGCGGGTGCAAAAGTAGTCAGTTTATCAGGATCTACAAGGTTTTTTATGATTATTTTTTCATTTTTTTTTCATTTTTTCCTTAAATTACTGACAACAAATAACTTAATAATTAAAAAATAAAAATTAAATTAAAGATTTCACCTACAATTATAAACTTTAAACAAAAAAAGACATTGCAATGCTTGTTAATTTTATTAAGTTCATAAACATATGCCGTTAATTATATCCAATTATTAAAACTGGAAGATTATATTTCATACTAAAACACTATGCTGAATATTATGAAGTAATTCTGAATTTCATTTTGACACACTTTGGAATAATATAGTGGGGAAAGATATAATCAAAAAAACAAAACTTCCTTTTTCGTAAATCAAAATTTCCTTAAAAAAAACTGTTTTTTATAAATAAAAAACACCTTAAACTATCGCAATTAATTCTGATAGTTTAAGATGTAAGAGTACTAGATTTTTTTATTCCCTAGCTTTATCTTGTATTTTGTACATGAAGGCTATAACTTTTGGTAAAGTCCATCCAATTCCAAGCGCATAAAACATTGTCAGTTCTGCACCAAAATATTCTACAGAAAAGCGGAGTGCTAAAAAAATTGCCATAATTGAAAAAACAAGCTCTACTAAATTATCCTGAGTAAAAAAGGATATAGAGAAATAATATGGTGTATTACTGGACGATTTATCGCGTTTGGCAATTTTACTTTTATAATAAAAAGCCAAGCCAATTAAAGCAAAAAATAATCCTGCTAAGTAAGTAGGAATATCGGTTGTACCTAATATGAGATTTAAAAATTTATTCATAAATATTGTGTTTTTCAGCTTATTCTTTTCAAGTCATATTTATACGAAAGAAACAGATGTTTTAATCCAGCCTGCAGCTGTTTTTTCATAGATTACTTTATCCGATGGAATGTTTAATGCCATAACTCTAAATCCTGCTGTTGCAGCTGGATACGTTTCATTTAGAGTAGCGGATGTTAACGGAGTGGTCGTTGAGCTATTAACGGTTCTTGAACCTACATAAGCCTCTATATCTTTAGTACTGGCTAAAGTTAGCACTCCATTTACTTCGATGGTTCCAGGTAATTGAAGTATTGTATTAGTGCTTAAATTATCTGATTTAATTATAGCGTTTCCACCGATTGGATTAGTCTTTAAATACAGTCCATTACTTGTTAGTGAAAATCCCTGATATCCAAATCCTGCAGAATATAAATCTCTGATTGAGTAAATTCCATTTTCATCAAAAACATATCCACCGTTATCAAATTCAGCTCTAATTGAGTTTCTTTTGAAAATCATGTCATGATATGGCCCTCCATCATAAAACTGGCTTCTAAGCTGAAAGTGAATATTCTGTCCTGTTGTTGTGCTTACTTTTCCCGTATTCAATACATCTTGAAGATTAGACGCTGCAGAAGAGCCTCCTATAACCAAATCTCCGCTTCCTAAGATGCTTTTCCCGTTGATTGTTTTAAAAGAATTTTCGTAGGCAACTGTACCTCCCAGTGGATTGAATCTAATTTGAGTAGTTTGATTTATTGGACTATCTAACATGAATGATACATTATGCTCTCCTTCAGAAAAACCAAAGGAAAAAGGGGTTGCTCTAAAACCATTATTCCCTTGCCGAGCATAGAAATTCCACTCAGATCCGTTCATCCCTATAGAATTATACTCAGAGTAATCAGGACCATAGGCAACTTCATTGTATATGGCAATATCAAATTTATCGAAATATATGTCATTTTGCTGGTATCCTACAAATTCTTGGTCTTCGTCATTTTCAGTACGATCAGCTTCACCTCCTTCATTTCCAAAAGGCACTTTTTCTGAAATCCAAACACTCTTTTTATCAATTACGATTTTACTTTCAGGAGGAGAAGAAGATCTACCACCAGTAAAGCCATACCCTAAAACAGATATATTTTGACTGTCAATTGAGGTTTTAGAATCACTTTCTGTACTTAAAAATTCAACTGTTTTGTCTGTTATAATAGCTCCTGCATCTGCCGCTTTATCCAATGTGACATCTTGTGTTGTTGCTAAAACATAATCGCCGGCAACCGTTGGAGCTGGTACGTATACAGATGCAAGAACAGTTGGTTCTTGCATTTTTAACTCTGTTTTTAAAGTTCCGTCAGTATTAGATTGAACTGCTTTTATCTTACCGTTTTCAGTAATATAACTTGCTGTAGAAGCGGAAGCTGATGATGAAATTACCGCTCCCATATTTTCATCATCCGTTTTGCCTACTGAAAAAGATGCTTTTTTTGATACATCTGAAGGATCTTCCAATGAAGCAACAGCTAATCCATCTGCATTATCAGCGCTTTTACTCACCACTTCCTGAAAATTCTGAGATCCTCCAACAAGTTCATTTCTTGCAATAAATTTTACTTCATTTTCTGTACTATGAACCAAGACATTATCAGTCGATTCGCCTTGTTCTACTCTGTTTAGTTTTAAAGCTTTATTAATATTGTAACCGGCTGCTGATGACTGAATTTCATCCGATTGTATTTTTACGGTCTCTTTCATTTGTTAAGATTGATTAAATTAATATTGCTACTAATTTGCTTTTAAGTGAGTTTTTATAGTAATTGCTGGTTTACTAAATACAATAAACCAACAAATACCATTTAAAACACAGAATTATAATTATTTAAAGACTTTTACTTTAAATATTCCAGAAGCTGGATCCTGCGATGCTGAAGCTTGTAAATTACTAAATCGTACAGTTACTGAATTTGCAGCATTAACAAATGCTGTATATTGAGCATTAGATTGCACAGAGCCAGCGGGAACACCTACAGAAACTACATCTCCTATAACTGCACCTGATACTGTAACTGTCAAATCTGAAGTTGATCCTGGATTTGTATTTGGAAAATCTAAAGTTGCAGAAGCATTTAAAGTAATAGCGATAACGCCACTAGCATCTGGAAACTCATATAAATTTGTTGTAGCACTATTTGGTGTTTTAATCATCACAGGAGAGCTTGATCCTCCGCTTCCTGCAATTGAAAAATATCCATTATACGCTCCAATTGTTGGGGTAATATATGCTCCATTAACTAATCCTCCAGAAGGAAATTCCAAATACTTATTAATCCCGCTTATCACAACTTTTTCAGCAAATGTTTTTGCTCCGTAGATAGTCTGTGGACTATTAAGATTAACATTTTGAATATTAGTTCCGGCTACAAGAGAAGATACATAAGCCGTCGTTGCTATTTGGGTACTATTATTATTTATTAACGGAGTAGGAGCAGTTGGAATACCTGCAAATGCAGGACTTGTCAAAGATGCATAGGAATTAGAATCTACGCTGCCGTCTGCTTTTAAAAACTGAGACGATGTCCCTTCAGCTTTTACAAACGAGTCTGCAGTAACTATTCCCGAGAATTTAGAAGATCCTGTGACTTGAAGTTTATTTGTTCGATCATCTACAGCGTTTCCTATAACTGTATTTCCTCTTACAACTCCTGGCTGGCTAACACCAAGAAAAATAGTTCCATCATAAGCTAGATTACTGTTAAAACTATTATTCCCCCAGCCAGCAATTAAATGAACATTGCCGCCTTTTGCTCCCAATTTATCATTATTCCCCCCTTTTAGTTCAGCCATTCCTGCTGTTCCTCCTCTAGAACTTCCTGCCTGTAAACTTAAATCTCCGCCTTTGCCAGGAAACAAAGTTCCTGTACCTGTAGCTACTCCACCGTCTCCAGACAGAAGGATTATATCACCCCCATTTCCAGAAACTCCTGTGCCTGCTACGCCTGATACAGATCCGCCCCATCCTGTTTTGATAGAAATATTGGCTGCATTTCCTGCTATTACAGTTCCTGCAGTATTTGTATTATTACCTCCTTTTCCACCTACAATAGTCAAAGGAGATAGTGCGTTTAGTGCGGTAGCGTTTGGTAAAATGTCAGAAGTGACTAAATTTAAAGTACCATTTTTTGTTTCATTTCCTGTAGTATGAAGTAATGTATTATTATCTGCACCTCCAAACTCACTTCTCGGAATAAATTTTACCACTTTATCAACCCCTCTAACCAAAACGCTATCAGATTTAGCTCCTTCGTTAACGGTATTTAATTGTAATGGTTTCTCTATAGAGTATGTTTTTTGAGCAGTAATATTGAACGTTACTGCCAACAATAAAAATAAGAATATTTGTTTCATATTTTAAAAATTAAATTGTTGTGTAAACATCGAAGCTTCCCAATTCTGTAATATCTCCTCCAACATAATTTCCAGTTATCCAGCTCGTTCCAACATAGCCAATAACCATGTCATTTACTTCCAGTATAAAAGCATTTGAAGGATCTGAGTTTTCTGGATTTTTGAAAACAATAAATTTCTCTTTTGGAATAAATTTGGCGTTTACCAGAATAGTTGGATGCGCGTTTAGATCTGATGTATGTGCATCAAATTGAGCTTTTTCAACTTTTGCGTTTAAAGTTGCCGATAAATTGGCAATATTACTTTGTGGTATTTGTTCATCTTTATGCCAAAACGATTGCCATGATGCCCAAAATTGTGCTTGTGTGGGTTTTAAACCTGTTTTAAACCAGCTTAAAATAGTATTTATATCTGTCATGTTATCAATTATTTAATCCAAATTGCTAAATAGTTTACTTTTACAGCTTCACGCACTTCTGAACCTCCACAGATAACAGTCACTTTACTTGAGTCTGTTCTATGTTTACACCAAAGACTGTCATTAGAATCAACATCTCCATTATATTTAATTTCAGCCATTGAAGCCAAAAAGCCTTTTAAGTGCTGCATAGTGTAACCAAATGGAGGATACACATATACATAATTTCTTGTATAATCATTAAATCCATTACCTCCTGCGTTACTAGTTACAGTTTGTTCCGAAGCATAGTCAATTTTAATAATCGGAGCTCCTGAAGCAGTTAACAGACCTTCCAGAACTTTTACACGGTTATCCAAAAGCGTAAGAACACTTTTATCGACTTTATTTGCCTGTAGATTATCTGTTGTAACCTTATCTGCTTTTTGATCTAATACCGGAGCAATTTCTTTTGTTTCGATAGGTCTTCTGAAAGAGCTCCATGGCCACGAAACTTCGGCAGTACCAAAAGTAGCATAGCGAATAGTATGCACTTGTTTTTGATTACCATTTTCAAACGATTTCATTACTGGAGTTTCAATAATGATAACTGTTGATGTTGGCGTAACCGCTGCTTGTCTGAATTCTAATAATTCACCATTAATAAATACAAAGCCATTTTGTACAATAGAACCGATAAGATTACAGCCGGAAATAATAGTATAATTCCCTGCAAGACTTCCAAAAGAGTTAAAGATTTCATGAGCTGTCTGAAGCTCTTGTAATCGTTCAGTTGTTAATGGATAACCACCTGTTTGATTAAAATTTGATTTATTCATTTATTATAATATTATAGCGTTTACCGCCTGCTTTGTAAAAATTAATTAGTGAAAGTAACTTGAAGTAAGATGCATCATAAACACCTACGGGAACCCAGACAATAAAATCTAATCCTGAATCTGCTGTTTCGGAATCTGCTCTTAGCCATATTGGGTTATTCTCTGTCTCTGTATATAAAGAGACCTCTTTTTCTTCTCCTGCCGTATAGATATAAGTGGTTTCATATAAGTTGCCAGACTCTACACGTATTCTTTTCTCAATAGGATCAAATTCGTCATTTAATATTTTTCGCAAATAGCAGATCTGCCCGGAATGTTCAAGTTTAATGATGTTGTCTATTCTCCAATTTTTCCAGAAGTAATAAAGAGAATCTATGGGCAGAAGCAAAGTCTGGACAAATTCCATCAAATTCTTTTTTCGCAGAAAAGTGGGCAAGAGTAGAGAGCCTAACCGATTATAATCTATACTATACCACATATTCAATATTTTCAAATGTTTCTATTTCAAAATAACCGCTCACTGGTACTGTCGAAATAAGAATAGGCTGTGGCTGGTCATAATCGTTAAGATCAGGATTAATCCATGCACTGCTGGCACTTTTAATTGTTGCATCCAAAACACCAGGAACTTTTTGTAATTTATCAACAATGGCAGATAATCTTAAATCACCATCAAAAGGCAATTCTTTCATGTGTTCTAAAAGAGCTTCTTCTACAGGATAATTTGCATTTTTAATACTCATCCCTTTATTGTTTAGTACTAAAGCATCACGTTTGATCTGTATTTCTAATCGCAGCTTATCTGGTTTGTAATTGATAACTGTAACCTCAACTCCTGCCCATTTGATTTCCTTCATATAAGCCTCAAAACTTGCTTTTTGATCTTGGGTAATTGGAGATAGTTTTTGGTCGGTTTCTCCGGCTATTTTAATAATTACCCTGCTTGCTTCAGCAGATTCAGCTACTGCGGCGTATTTAATGATTTTAGAGTCTTCGATTTCTTGAGCCTCAGCATCTCCATTTTCAAAATAATCACGATCTGTTACTAAATCAAATCCTTCTTGAAATCTCAAAGCCATAGTACGATACCAGGGCAAAGTTCCCGATTTTTGATTGGCTAGTTTTTCATCGATTTCTTTTGTATGCTGGTCAAAAAAGACTTCCAAAGTCCATATTGCCGTAGCAACAATAAAAGTCAATAATCTAGCGATAGACGCTTTACTTGTTGATGTAATTAAAGTGAGTTCTCCTGAAAGATTTTGGCTTTTGCTTATAGCATCAACCATTTCCTTTTGTATTTCTGATATACTTCTTGCCATTTTTTATCTTACTATAAATGTTTTTTCTATTATCATTTCTCCAATTCCTTCTTTATCTAAAGAAGCCGGCGCTGTATAATTAAATGCCGGAATGTGTTTTTTATTGACATAAAAATTCACAATATCCGAGTCTTTAATAATATCGGCAGGTATTTCTAAAATGCTTTTAGACTGCATTTCTTCAGTTACACTAAAATTGTTTGCAACAGCCATTGCAACAATACTTTCGATGGTACCGCAATGATGCAGGGTAAAATCTATTAACGATTGGTTATGTAATACTGTTTCTTGCATGGTTACGTAATATTCTGTTTTCTTTTTTTAATTCGTTAATCTCCTGCTGCTGTAGTTTGATTTTTCGATCTTTCAGTTTGAGTTCTTCTTCCAGAAGCAAAACTTTTCTGTTCATCATTTCTTCAAACTCTTTGTAACGTGATTCGTAGCGGTTTTTCAGATCATCTAAAATTTCTTTATAATGTCCTGAAAGTTTAACATCGTTTTCGATCGCAGTAGTTTCAGCAAATTGTTTAGCCTGAAACACCTCCATTTTTAGCTTTTCTACTTCTTGTTTGTACTTGCTTTTAGCAAATAAGAAGCTAAAATAGCCTGTTCCTCCAGCTGTTAGTAATCCGCTTAATGCAATTATGAGTTCATTCATTATTAACTAATCGTGTGAATTATTGTTCCGGTTACAGTTCCGTTTGGAGCTATAAGTCCGGCTTGATATTCGATTTTGGCATTTTTAATTTCCTCCACAATCGCATTGGCCAGTTTTGAAGATATTCTGTCTAAACTGGCATTATGATCTTTCTCTTCGCTTTGTTCAGCTTCAAATGCTGCACGAATCTTGTTTTTTAATCTATCTGGGTTTAGCATCTTTAATCTTTTAAAAACTGATTGAAACGATCTTCAAGAGCTGTAAAATCAGCAATGTTTATTAAATTTATTGTGGGGCCGTTGTTGGTCGTGAATTTTAAGTTTTTGATCGCTTTTATAAGATCAGCCATGAGCTTTTTTAGATTCTCATTTTCCTTTTTCAGCAAAAAACCTTCTTTATCGATTTGAAACTCCACTTTATCAATTGCAAGACTTAAACTTTCTATTTCTGAATAAGCTTCAACATATAATCTATGCAGGTCTTCATTTATTGGACTAACAATTACAGAACTCTTTTCTTTGGGAAACAAGTAAAATTTTTGGTTGCTTTCGTTTATTATCGAAGCCAATTGTACATCAAAGTATTCGAGTTTTCCGTCTGAGATCTTACAAGTTCCTTTGCCTTTATCTACAGAAATAACATCTGCAATGAAGGTGTCCACTTCTCTTTTTTTTAGCCTTCTAAAAGCATCCTGCAAATCTTTTTCCATCACAATTTATTTCTTATACTTATTTTTCTTCTCGCTCCATTCAACCCAAAAGTGGTCACTACTTTGTTGATAAAATAGCTTTCATTCCGATCTTTACCTTCCTCTTTACCTTCCTCTTTATCTTTATCTATTAAATTAGCTTTCATTCCTCTGGTAGCATATGGAATTAAAAAACTAGTTATATCTCCATTATACCCGTTATATTTCAGCTTATTGAGTTCTTTTAATGCGAGTTCTTTTAGTTTAGCTTCTTCTGAAACTGTTGAAGTTGTAAAAGTTCTTTGTTCTCCATCCTTATCTCCTACCTCAACAACTGTTCGTTTATTAGTCTTGGGATTTATATAAGTGTACTTCACCAAAATTTTTCGGTCTTCTATGGTTTTGTATTCCAAATTCTTTTCGACCAGATTGAGGTTTAGATCATAAGTCGCTGCCTGACCAATATTTGTCAATTCTTCTAGACCGCAATGCAGTTTACCATCATCAGTAATGAAAGAAGCAAAACCAAAATTTTGTTTCAATTTTTCGAGTGCCTGTGCTCCATTTCCATCAATAATCCATTTGTCCAGCTTAAACGAAGTCAGCTCACTATGATTATTGAGTTCAATATCGGTACTGCTTACTATTTCTTTTAAGATCTCCTGGAGTGAAACTTCTTTTTCCCAGCTTTTGCTTATATTCTTTCTTCGAAGCTTCCACATGGCATCTTCACAATGAATTTCTAAAGGAATCTTTGGGCTTATTTTTTTTATATATCCAACAAACTCTACATTTGAGCTTTTCCCTTCATACCCCAGAGTGATAGTTACTTTATCTTCAACTTTTAATGCTTCTTCTGTAAATTTTTCCGAACCGTTCTGCTTTATTTTGAATTTGGCAGGTAATTTTATAACTGCTGTATCGCTCAATTCATCTACAGATTTTGTTATTTCGATATCATGTACTGCATTAAAAGTATAACTCAATTCCTCTGAGCCTTTACCACTTCGCGAAAACACAATCTTACTTTCAAGTACATACATTTTAAGAGGTTTTTAATAGTTCGCTTTTCCCTTTGTTTTTCTCATCTAAATCTGCATAAAAATCTTGATCGCTTATAGCCGAAATAACGTATTTCTGCATACCGCCCTGCCCCATCATATCTTCAAACTGAATATCTTTGATTACCAATTTTCCAATGCCAAATAATGTAAAGAAAGGATTGTTTTTTATCTCCAAAGCTTCGTTTATTTCAACCATGCTTCGTAACAAACTCACTTGCTGTGAAGGATATGCACTAGGATCTTCTTCATTGAAACAAATTCCTTTTATAGAAATCGTATAATCCTCTGTATTGATATATTCTTTTACTGTTCCTCTTCTAGATTTTCCTACTGTAGCTGTTTCAACAATAGTCTTACTTAAACCAAGTGAGATTAATGGTTCATTTGGCAATTCATAATCAGTTCCTTTATGAGTCAGTGTAACTGTCAAAAAGTATTTTCCTCCTGAAAAACTCGCTGCATTAATAGCATTGAGATCTATTTTTTTGCCATTCTTTTTTATTTTCAGTTTACCGTTTTTAACACTCACATCGTATAAAAAACCCGGATATGCTGGACCAACATAGTCCAAAAATGTCCTTGCTGTAAGTTCTTTTAAATTAAATTCTGCCATTATCCTGCTGTTTGCATTTGATTTACACTATTCACGGCTCTTAAAAGCATTTCTTGAACCTTTTCGCCCATATTACTGATTCCTTTTTCAGATGATTCTACGTAAATCTTAGTATCATCCTGTAATTTTTGGATGTTAATTATAATATTGGTAGACTTTGAACCTCCTGAAACAATTGAATCTGTTGTTCCAGAATTACTGGCTTTTACTGCTTTTTGAGTTTTTGCTGTTCGGTTATTTATAATCGATAGATTTGTTTCTCCTAACAGTGTTTTCTGCTGGATTTTTGCCTGACTCTGCGGGTTTTTTTGAGCAATTTCGCTTTTACCGGCCACTTTTGAAGCAGTAGTCATTTTAACTCCTTTTTCGTAACCTACGCCATAGCTTTTTCCTGCATTAATACCATCTTCAAGGAGTTGTTTTTTTGAATTAACGCCCATTAAATCGGTAGCCGCTTTTTTACCTATTTCCCATGCTTTCTTAAAATCACCGCTAAAAAAAGCGAGTAACGCCTGCCCTATTCCTGTAATTCCAGACAACAACTCATGAAAACGATTAATGACATAATTTTTTATCATCGTACCGAAACCTTTCATGACTTCCCAAACCCCCATTATAGTGCCACGAACTGACTCGAATCTATTCCATAATGCGTAGATTATTGCAATCAATGCCGCAATTCCAATAATTACGAATGATATCGGATTCATGTTTAAAACAAAATTCCACGCCGCTGATGCAGCTTCAACTAACCAGATTACTCCTTCTAATATTCCCAATGCGGCACTAAAAGCATATGCCTGAATATTTGCCAGTAAAAAATTGACTCCTAAAGCCAGAAGAATACCTCCAACCATAATCATTGCCGATTTAGATTCTGTAATACCAATAATTAAATCGAGCAGTCCCATGCTTAAATCTCGTATTACCGTTACAACAGGTTCGACAAAAGTCCACAAGACACTAAAAGCCATTGAAATGATAGGAAGCTGTTGTGTTAAAAAAGACAGTCCTTTTTCTAGAATTGAAATAAATCCTTTAAATGAATTGGCTGTATCTCCGCCAAGTGAAACAAGAAAAGTATTCCAAGCGGCGGCAAATTCTCCCTGAGCAGCTTTTAGTTTTTCAAATTCATCACTTACTCCGCCCTTAATTCCGTTTAGCTTTTCGTAGGCGACTCTGGCATTAAAAACTTCTTTACCAAATTCAATAATTGAATCCAAAGAAAAAGCCCCTTTTATTTTATCCTTAACGGTATTGAGACCAGATTCAAGGAAATCCATTATTGAATTAGTTTCTTTAATTTCTTCACCAAGATCTCTTACCGAGTTTTCGATTTGCTGAAAAGAATTGTTCAAAACCGTTACCTGGTTTATTGTAATTCCAACGGATTGCGCTACGGCTAAAATTGGACCGCTGGCATTATCTTGCATGTTTAAAATATAGTCGTAGGCGTTCATGATTGTGCTTGAGAGGTTTCTTTTTCTTTGGTTCTGATAAAATGCAAATTCTGTATTTCCTCTGCCCAATTTTCATCACTCAGCTTATGAGGTTTAGGAATGTGCATGTAAAATTTTAAATAAGCATCAAATAATCGAATGTTAATATTTTCTGCGATAGTAAAGGAAGAGGTATCATCGGTATCGACAATAGCCTCTTTTAAAGCTTTTTTAGCGTTGCCACTTTTTTGTTTTGGAGTTTCTCTATTGCTTGATAAAGAGGAAATCTAATGGAAGCATTTTCACGATCATTGAAAACATCATTTTTCTTGATGCAGATCATTTCGAATAATTTCTCTTGTGTTACAAATGGTTTTCCTGATGGATTTTTCTTTTCGGCAATTTTAATGTCTTGACGGGTAATTACTCTAACAGTACATTGTTCTTCCCCAATTACGATAACAGAGTTACTGCCTTCTGAACTGATTTCTGCATCATCAAAATTGAAAAAGCCTGTAAGCTCTTTACGAGCTGCAAAAAAGTATTCATCATTCGTTTTAATTTCTTCGTCTCCACCAATAAACAGTTCATTTAGCATAACTTCTCCAAAAGTCATTTCTCCATCTTTTTGCATTGCGCTAAAAGCATGTTTGAAAGTGGTCATTTTTGGTTCTCGTAAATAAGCTACTTTATCTTCTACAGGAAGCTCATAAATCTGACCATATTTCTCTTTCCACTCGTTAATCTGTTCTTGTTTAATCTGTTGTTTCATTGTCTGTTTGTTTAACCAGCCAAATTATTTGAGGTGATTTGGCTGGCTGGTTGGTTTAAATTATTGCTGCGCTTTTACTCCTAAAAAAACAATTGGTAATTCAACCACCATGTTTTTGTCGCCTTGTTTCATGCTTTTCTTAGTTTCTGTAAATTCGCATCCGGATAAAACATCGATTACTGTTTTTCCTCCATCAGAAGGGACATAAGAAACAATAATATCAAAAGTTAAGTCCAGGATATCAAAGTTTGGAGCGCTTAAAACCATCGCTTCAAGTTCGCTTTGCCAAATCGTAATTTTACCTTCGTAGGATTTATTACCACGAGTTACTTTGTGCGGGTTATTACCGCGTCCTCTTAAGGTTTCTTTTTCCTGTTTAACAGTGTATTCTACTTCTGTAATTCCTTCTATAATTCTGCCTCCAATTGAAATGGAAACGTCTGACCAAGCATATTGCTTGCTGCTAAATGTGCTCATATTTTTATTCTAAATTTGTTGTGAATCCAATGTTTACAGTAATATAATCGCTATAACCTACTGGCAGTAATTGTAAAGAGATGTCAAGGTTGTTTGTAACCAATACGTTTTGATTTTCATCAATGAAAGCTTTCACGCCAGAAAGTTTTCCATTTTCGACCATTAAGCCGTTGATTTGTCTTTCGATAGCATTCTGCCATGATTTAATCGTAACCGGATGAATTTTGCCAGATTCTGTTACCGGAATTTCATCTGATAACTCGTCTACAAGCGTATCGTAAGCAATAAGAACCGCTTCATCCATTACTAAACCTCTAGACAAAGTGTTAAAATCATCTGTCGGCGATGTCAAAGTTGTATCACTTGTAAAATAATAACCAGAACGGTTAGCAAAACTGCGCAAGAAGATGTAGCCTTTATTGTGAATAGCATCCCATGATGTATCCAGACTTTCTGCAGTTGATCCGTTAGTAAAATAAGCATTAAAGTTTTCTACCGGACCGTCTTTTACACGAGAGATTTTTCTTTGAGACGGAATACTGGCAATTCTTCCTAAAGCTAAACCAACAGAAGCCTCTTTAGATCCATCTGTGTTAGCCAATAAAATAGATACTTTGTTGAAATCGGCAGTAGTGTAATCTTTTAAATCGGCAACGACTCCAGAGAATTTGTTACCCGAGATAATAGTACGAACAGGGAAATATCTGTCTGCATAATCTTCGTTTAAAGCTTGTGCTTTTGCAACGGCAAGTGCAACATCTGCATCTAATCCGTTTGTGATTGTTTCAGTTGTTCCTGATTTTTTAAGAAGTCCTAAAACTCTAATTTTTCCAGATGCATCAGCTAATAATTTTTTTGCATAAGGTTTTGTCAAATCGGCCATTTCTTCCATTGTAATGGTAGATAAAACAAGCATGAACCAAAGTTCTGCTCCTTTTTTGGCTTCGTCATAAAATGCTTTAATATGCTTGTAAGCAAAAGCATTTGCTCCTGTCTCTTCGATACCCAGATTTACTGCTTCATCAAGCGAAAAAATCTGATACGAACTGCCCACAGCAACCTTTCCGGTTCCTGCAACTGTAACTCCCGTTAATACCAATCCTGGTACTTTTTGAATGTCTGATTGTAACAACCCTAGCCCCTTGCTAGAGATGTTGAATTTTATATTTGGTAAACTCATACTATTTTAAAAAATTTAATTATATAACAAAATGCAAATCCGAGTAAAAAAGCAATTAAGAGATGTATAAAGGAATATCCCGTTTTTTGTTTGCTTTCAATAGTGTTGCTTTTACTATTGGTTGTACTCTCTTTTTTAAACTCATTCTTTATTCTGGCAATTATTGCCAAACTATCGCAGGTGGCTGTTATTGAAATCGTATCGTGTACAATTCTTAATTTAACCTTTGCCTGAGCATTTTTCTGAACATAGAAAATGGGCTGTTGTTCTGTTTTCAACTGGCTTTTTGCAACCAAGTCTGATAAAGGAATTCTAAGTTCTGTTTCTGCTCTTGGCGCATACACTGTAGTATCCTTATAGACCACTACTTTCTCAGATATTATTTGGCTCTGATTTTCGATTTTTTGATTTTCCTGCCGCGTGGTGCGGCAGGAAATCAACAAACAACTAAAAATCAACACCGATAACAAAAGTGTTTTTTTATACATGTTTATATTCTTTTTTAGCGTCAAAACTCGGGCATGCTTTTTTTACGTTTGGAAAATCGCGGTGACCTTGAATAATAGCTTTCGGAAATTTCTGTTTTAACTCCAAAAGCAATTGAAGCAAAGAAGCTTTTTGAGCAGGTGTCCGATTATCCTTTGGGGCGTTTTTTTCATCAATTCCTCCTACATAAGATATATTGATGCTTTCATGATTAAACCCTTGTACGCCATTAGAAACCTGTTCTATCGGTAATAACGAAACTACCTGCCCATCTGGCTTTATAATAAAGTGGTAGCCTGGCATTCTCCAACCCAATTGATTTTTCCAATAGTTCTGTATACTACTTATTGATGTGTTTTGCGAGGTTGCTGTGCAGTGCACGACTAGATACTTTATTTGTCTCACTTTGCTTTTTTTATTCCAGATCTGTCACTTTTTACCAGTATGCTTTTAGAGCATATTACTTGAAAAAAGCAATTTTTCCGTTTGATTTCTGAGGCAAAATTGTGGGCTTTTCTGCGGTAAAAAAAATAGCTCACCAATGCTTGTATGAAATGAATACAACCATTGTACAGATTTCATACAAGCATTGGGTATTAAATTTTATGATACATATCTAAAGACGAATTTTGTCTCATGAATGATATATTATTAGACACAAATGGAGATTTAGGTTTTCAAAATGGAGACCTTTTGATTGGTTTTTCAGAAAACCTGCATCAAGAACATATCTTGATTGCCAATAAGGGCGAATATCGTGAGTTTCCCGAACTGGGAGTAGGTATTTTGCAAATGTTAAACGACGACAATTATATGAGCGTTCTAATCGAAGCTAAAAAAAATCTGGAGTACGACGGTATGAAGATTAGCAATATTGAGCTTGATGAAGACGGGAATCTAAATGTTGACGGAGAATATTCATAGACTTTACAAGCCTATTTATTTAGTAATTAAAGCTGTAAAAAAAACAGCTTAGAATTGTTGTGCCTTGATTTTAAAAAGAAGGCAGACTAACCACTTTAAAAAAAATGAAATGACACCACGAAACGAATTATTTGTAAAAATAAAACAGGCCCTAAAAACAATTCCAGAACTGGAATTAGTCGATTTGCAACGCAGGCAATTTTCTAACCCAGTTTCTGGAGATCCTGTCTATTGGACGGCTGCATTGGTAGATATCCAAAGTATTTCCTGGCAAAATAGGACTGGAAGAAATCAAGAAGGAGACTGCATTACAGAAGTTATTTTGTATTGCAAAAATGGCTGGACAGAGCAGCTTAATGTAACTGTAGAAAATCCGGACGAATTGGCGGAGTTTAATTTAATTCAGAAAATATCTGAGAAACTCCAATACTTAAGGGGAGATTTATTTTCACCTTTATTACAGGTTAATGAAGAAACAGACAATACTGTAGATGGTTTTTTGAGTTATAAATTATCATTCAGCAATACTATCTGTAGAAAAATCAATGCTTTGTATTCGAACAAAAAAGCATCTTAATTTTTAGGCATAAAAAAACCTCCTGAATAAGGAGGTTTGTAAATTTTGAAAGTATATTTAAATGCAATTTAAACGTCGTTTAAAACATTTTTAACTGATTGTTGTTTTTTGCCGGATCTTTAAGATTATCATTGTAAATTCCTTCATAATTTACAATTGCATCAACGGTTCTAGAGGATAAAAAAGCTTTTTTCGCAACCTCTTCAATAACAGCATCAATTCTCCATTTAGGATTCTTTGCCATTAGTGAATAAAAGTGTTTGCGTACTAAATTATTTCTTTCTAAAAGTCTTTCTTTACGAGTCATAAGGCAAAGATAAAGAGACCATTTTAATTCTGCAAGGCGATTTTTTTGACTAGAACAACGTGTGTTTTTAGTTCTAGAAAAGGGAATTTTAAGCTATTAATCAAGCCTTATTCCATTCGTCATTATAGTATTGACGGTTAATAAACGTTGCAAGATGCGCTATTCCTGTTCCTTTTTGAGCTAGATATTTTTTGTATCCGGGTATGGCTAAAAAGCATTTAATTTTGTCACTTTCTTTTAGTTTGTTAAATGCTTTTTCGGCATCCCATTTAGATACTTTATTAGCGTATAAATTCCAAAGCGCATCAAAGGATAAATTGGCAGCAGATTTTTCGATTTCAAACACTTTTAAATATTTCTTCTCTTTCATCCAAACCGTCTTCATTGTAATTTCATTGGATGGAAAATGGGTGCTGAAAAGCCATTTTATCTGTTGTTCGTTTAGCTCTCCTTCTGCAATTTCAAATAATTTTAAATGACCTTGCAAATCATATTTAAATAAAAAAACGAGTCCAATTTCTTTTCCTTTGGCTCTATATGTAGTAACAGATTCATTCATTTTAAGCTAATTTTTGATTTAAAAAAGTGATCATTAATTGCAAATCATTCCTGGCTAAAAAATCATCCTGAATCAAGAGCGCAGCATAAATAATCAAAAGTTCTTCCAGATAATGAGCTTCTGCATAATCAAGACTGAGATTTGTTTTCTTGTTAGAATTAAAAGCATCATATTTACATTCGCAGGCAATTGCTATTTTCCTGACTCTAAGATTTATCCGGTCAAGAATACATCTGCTAACTTTCGATTTTCTGTTATCAGGTGGTTTTGAACTCAATGAACTAAAGATCTTGATTAGTAATAATAATTGCGTTCGAGACAATTTTAGAGCTATTTTGTTCATAAACTAAGAATCGAATTCTTTTTCACTTTAATTGTTTCAGCATAAAGAACAAACCTGCTGTTACCAAATAAATTAGAACTGAACCAAACGGAATTACTAATGGAGAACATACCAGCCACCAGCTCCAGCTTATTAAATTTGTTAATTTTAGAATTGAAAAAATAATAGTTATCAATATTAAAATAGTAAGCATTTGGTGTTTCGTTTTTCTATTTTTTGTCATGATTATTTAATTTAGGTAAGTTGATTTTATGTGTTTTTTGAATCTTGGGTTTTCTATTACGATTAGCATATAAAGATTAAAGGCAAAATATTCTTTTTCACTCAAAACCGATTTGCAAATCCAGTTATTAAGATCATCTTTATAGATTAAATGCCCGTTTATTTCATACATTTCGTGATCTGTTATTGGCAGTATTGTTATGCTCATTTTTTCTGTGTTTGTACATTGTTTTAAGTTTAAATTTCAGCCATTCTAAGTACGTTAGCGTCGATTTTAGATTGGTGACAATCAGAAGCAGTATTAGTATAAATAGCGTGTTATTCATTGATCTTATTTTTGTTAAAAAAATTAAAAGAATAAGATCCTGAAAATCCAACAGATGACATGCTCAGCGGAATGTTGGTCTTTTTTCCGTTATCATCAATTAAACTTGCTTCTATAAACCAGCTTGAACGAGTAGGTTTAAATGCTTTCGATATAATATCGACACCATCTGAAAAATCAGCATTATTAAACTCTTTAGTCAGTTTTTGAAGTTCAAGAATGCGGTTGCTTTTTAAATTTCCTTTACTATCTTTTTTCAGTAAATTGAAAACGATTTTAACCAATGCTGCAGTTTCTTCATTTGTTGAAAGTGATGCAATATAGTTTTGCACTTTTTCTATTCCCGCGGTAGCGCTGTCGTCCCAGCCGTCATTAATTCTGTATCCGATTGTTATTTCTTCTCTGTCGGTCGAAAAAGTATGTGACATTTGTTTTTCTTTTAATCCGTATACCTTGTTTTTTAAATCGAGTACATCTTCAAAAAATTTAAAGGTTTCTGTTTTAGCATTACTTAAAACTTCAGACGCCGTACACAATCTAAACAAGGCTTTTGGTATTGTTTCTGCAACAAGCTGTTTGTATACTTCGCGATCTTGATTCTGTTTTGCTTCTATTTGTGCTAAAGCGGCTTTTAATTGTGCTGGTGAAAATTGTGTAATGTCAATTGCTGTACTTTCCATATAGAATACTGTTTAGTGTTTTTATAATAACTGAGATTGATCAAAAGCAAGCCAGTTGGTGTCTTTTATTTTTTGAAGCGTGAATTGAATTTTTGCTTCAATTTCTGGCGGACATTGATAGTCTCTAACTTCATTTTCGGATATTTCATTGAGCAAAAAAGAAAATTTGCTGTACAAAGCTCCTCGTTCCTGGTTGATGCAAATGCGTTGAAATCTGCTAAAAGTGGCATGTTTTTCTGAACAATAAAAAAGGACATTGTATAAAATGTCTAAGCGATTCATAATTTCGGCTGCTGTCATATTTTTTTAATTTAAAGAGATTATTTTTTATTTTTTAATAGCGCTTCCATGATACAAAAGCGCAGTTTTTTCGTTTATAGCGATTATTCCTCCAGGACATCTTCCGGCAACAAAAGCGGTCAGTCCTTCAATTCTGATGTATATTTTGGCTAGTTTTTTGGCCAATTTGGCTGTTGCTGTATAAGGTTCTTTTTTTTCCTCATGAGCAAGAAATATCATCGTAGTATTTTGAAAATCAGAAGTAAATCGTCTAAAAGCTCCATTTTTTAATTCATCATTGTAAATGGTCATATTATCAAAGAACACTATTTTTGGTGCCTGGCGTTTAGACAATCTTTCTTTCACTAATTCTATTTCGGTGTAATCTGAAAACTTAATTTTTCTGGATGATGGATCTATTTTTGCGCGTTGTGCATTGGCCTGAAACTCTTTTCCTGTTCCTTCTTCTGCAGAGATGTACCAGACATTTTCATATTGCGTTAAGAACTCGGCCAGTTTTAGAGCAAAGAGTGTTTTGCCATTTTTTTCTGCTCCGTAAATGATCCACACACCTCCTTTTTCTGGTTTGCCAAATGCATCGCCCCAGATTCCGTCAAAGTCGAACTCGTCGAACTTTTTTTCAAACAATGTTTTGGGAGATATTGCTCTTGCCATTATATTCCTATTTTGATGAGTGTTTCTAGATATCTAAGTGTTGTTTCTTTTTTGATGCATTGATTAACGAGCATCTTAGTTTTCGTTCGGTCTTCTAAATTTGCATTAGCTACATCGCTGATTAATTGGCTGTAAAAAATTGTACGGTCTAATTTTCCATTAGGCACCAGTTTTACATATTCATCTGAAAACCGACTGAATATTTCGGCGAAACCAACTTTTTTATTGCTAATTCCTTTTTGGATTTTAACCCTCAATCCATCGGCGCCAATCATATACCATCCGCAAGCGCCATCTGTTCCATTCCATAATTCTTTTAATTCTAGAAAAGCATTGTATTCTAAGTCTCCAGCTTCATCCAGAATAATTAATGGTTTCTCGAGCGTGGTTATGTAATATTTTAAATTGGCCTTAACATCACTATATCTACCCTGATTGTCTATGCCAAGGGTTTTGGATAACAGTCGGATAAATTGCTGTTTACTTTTAGCCTGTGAGCAGTCTATATAAAAAGTATTTTTCATTTTTTTGATGATGTGTTTCGTGCAGAACGTTTTCCCGATTCCGCAGTCGTCAACCAAAACCATTGATTTGCTTAAAGCGGCACAAAAATTTAAATTATCCTCAATTTCCGAATAGACAGCTGTTCTGGCTACTCTCCAATTGTCTTCAAAAACATTAACCTGTAGTTCCCGACCTAAAGAAATCCAAGTTGTATCGGATAAGATTCGTTCCATTTCTCCATTTTTTAATCGAGAATAAATGGAAGGCTTAATTCCTTTTGACTTAGAAAAATCTGAATCTGAACCACCATAATTTTGACGAGCTTCAATAAGTGCAAGTCGTACTTTTTGTCTGAATTCGTTTGTTAGGTTCATTTTTAATTATTTATTGAATAAAATTTCTTTTCCAGCTTGGTATTGCTGTTGTCTGCGTTAGCATTAGAGCATCTTCATCTTGGTCTTCAAAAATTTCAGGAAAGTGTTCTTCTTTTGCTTCAAACCGTTTAAGGTTCGAAAACTTAAAATTGGAATTGACTGTTTTAGCTCTCTTGTCTGTAATGTTGATATTTTCAAATTTTGATCGCTGCTGTCTTGCAAATGACTCAACCGATGCTACATAAGAACTTTGTAAAACTCTGGCTTCGTGATCTGCTTTTGTTCTTTCAATACTGGCTCTATTGTATCTTGGCATCTCTACGATTTCGCAAATCAATCTTTCATTAAAATACACTAGAGCTTTTATCACTTGTCCGTCGTTTCCATCGAGCCAATACACTACAACTTCTTTACTTTCAATTATCTTGAGAATATTTATTAGCGCCTCTCCTGTTAAGATACTGCCCTCATTAGCAATGGCTCTTTTTCTGCCCTGAAGTGTTACATATCCAAGTCTGCATGATGTCTCTGTTTTGTATCCTATTATGGGTAAAATTGCTTCCCAGTTCGTAGGTTTTAAATCTGGATGCTGTTTCTTCAAGAAATAATCAAATCGGCTTATTGATCGCTCTGTCGGATGAGGCATATTATTCCATTGTTCAATCTCAATCATACGATCGTTAACAAGCTGATTGTATGGAATAATTTTGTTTTCACCAGGACCAGCCTGATTGGACTCTTTCTTCGCATGAGGCCTGCTGATCCAGCCGTAGGATTCTTTCTCAATATCATATCTAATTTTGCCAAACATTCTTTCAATATATTTACCACTAGCTTTATTGGCAATAATTCTTGTACTTTGAAACATGGCTCCAGGACGCAGGAGCGTATTTCTAAAATTACTATTCAAAGAACTTTCACATTCTAACTCATGTGGCAGAGGCAATTTCCACTCGGTATGATTTCGAACCATCTGGCGGTAAAAATCGGTTATGATTCCTTCTTTGGTTTTACCATAAACAACCGTTGTAAAACATTGGGAGGCAATATCACAACCAATATAAAACCATACTCTTTTTCCTTTTTCGTACCAAAATGGAGGATTTCGATCGTCAATAGATATAATAGAACCCGAATAAACTGGCATATCCATCTGATGCGGAGTCGTGTACTCTTTCATATATTTTTGCCTGTCACCGCTTCTGGATAAATGTGTAGCAATTCTATTTTCCCATTTATTGATGTAATTAATTATGGTAGTGTTCGAAAGTGCTTTATAATCTTTTGGATTGAGTAATTCTCCCGTCTCTTCATTAAAAATTTCTGCATATCCGTTTAAAAAAGCATCATAATGTCGAGCAACTTCTGAAGGCGTAGGTTTGTGCAGCTGATTTTTAAATAAACCATTAAAAATTACCTCTGTTTTATCGTCTACTTTTCGTGCATTGTTCGTTTTTCCTCCATTTGGATCTTTAATTATTGGATAATAAAGATCTTTTTTACAGTCCTTTAAAAGTTTTTTAAACTGTTTTTCACTTGCCGGCAGATTATGGCTCACCTCATGTTTTATTTTTAATGTGATATTGAATTGTTCAACATCTTTAACCAAAATTGCCAGCATACCGCGAATTGATCCTCTCAGTTTTATTCTTTCTTGAAAGCGGGCTTCTTCCAGTTTAATTGCTGCGCTCATTACACTTGCATTTATAATGTATCTTTCCTGCTCCTCTGCTTCTAATGCATTTCCAGCTCTTTTAAATTTGGTATAATACCTAACCGCTTGGGGATCAAATTCAAAAAAAGGTTCTAGTGGATTATCAATTCTTCTAGGATCTCCTAATTCATCTTGTATGGCTATTTTTAGGGAATCAAAGTCTATCAATAATTTTCGGCCGTTTCCTCCTAATTGAAGGCGTTTTATGCCAAAGGGCTTCTGTTTGTATCGATTAAGCTCTGATTGCAAGGTTTTCAGACAATTCCAATACTTTGGAACAAGTTCGTCCAATTCAACTGCAACTTTATTATTTATCCAGAGGTATGGCATGATTTTTTGATTGTTATATTAATACTGGTTTTAATTTTTAGTGTCTGTTTCTAATTTATTTCTTGTAGAATTGTTCAATAGTTTCCTTGATTTTCTTTTCCAGAATTTTGTAATCTTTTTTTATCGTATCTGCCGAAATACTGTTGCGATTTCCTGACAAACACTGGCGGATAAAAAAAGAGGTAAAACCATGTTTTTCGACTATTGCTTTAATTATTTGCTGGTTGTATGTGAACCTTTTATTTTTTTTAGTTTCTTTGTTCATTGCTCTATTTGTTTTTTATGATGAAGCAAATGTATACAGTATTCTGTAAATAAAAAAGCAAAAAATACAATATTCTGTAAATAATTTTATAATGAAAGAGATAACACTAAGGTTTATAGAGGTTTACAACCATTTTCTTCTAGCAAAAAAAGTAGACTCTGCATCTGATTTTGCTAAAAAAGTAGGCATAAGTACTTCTATGATGAACGAGATTTTGAAAGAGAGAACCAATGTGGGGATTAAGCCGATACAGAATACTGTACATGTTTTTCCAGAAATTTGTCTAGAGTGGCTAATAAAAGGTGAGGGAATGATGATTAAAAGAAAATCAGGAAATGAAGTTAGTGACGAGCTTCGCAAGAATGAAATAATTCAGTCAATTGGTATTCCTTTAATTCCAATTGAGGCAATGGCTGGCTATAGTGCCGGAGAAGCAACTGTACTTGAATTGGACTGCGAACGATTTTTGATTCCGACTTTTAAAGGGGCTGATTATCTTATACAAGTAAAAGGGTCAAGTATGTATCCAAAATATAATAGCGGAGATATTGTGGCATGTAAAAACCTTTCTCTTGCCGATATGTTTTTTCAATGGAACAAAGTTTATGTTTTAGATACTATTCAAGGGGCCTTAATTAAAAGAATAAAAAAAGGATCTTCAGAAGAACATATATTAATTGTAAGTGACAACTTGAACTATGATCCATTTGAACTGCATAAATCACAGATTCGTGCGATTGCGATTGTAATAGGTGTTATACGTTTAGAATAAACTGCAACTTTTTTATCTGAATCGATTAAAAGCTCGAAAAACACTGAAATACCGCAACTTATGCGGTATTTTGCTTTATTCTAAATGTAAATAAGATGCTTGAGTTTAGCTGTTTTTTGCAGATTTATAGTTTAAAATGAATTTAAGATACTTTAAACTAATTCAGATTTACTTTGATTTGAATATCCAAATGAATACCCAGCTTAATAAAGAAGAATAAAAAATAAATTAAGAAGGTTCGATTTATTATTGAAAATTCCACAGCATGCTTGGGCTTGTTTGTTTTTGCATGCTTTGATAATACTTCAAAGTAGTATGTAAAAGTAATGTGTAAAGAGAAAGAATAGGTCTAACTTCGGAAGTTTTGTTTTTTAGACACTTTGTTCTACTCTATTTATAAAGTATTGATTTTAAGCTTTATTTTAGCCTTTTTATTATTTATTCTATTTGGAAGTATTGTTTTGTTATGGATATACGAAACAATACTATTTTTTAATTTTATTACTCGACCCGTCATTTTCCATCATTAATTGGCAGTTTAAAAACATAGAAATTTATTACAAATAATAAATTCAACTTTACAAAAAACTTTTATTTTTGCCTACAAACAAATACGAATCAATGCATTAAAGAAGAATATTTCAAGTAATAAAGCTCATTTCTAAATTTAAAACCAATTAAACAGATGAAAAAAATACATTTTGTAGTACTTTTTATTGCTTTACTTTCGAATAAATCATTTGCACAGACTCAAACTCATTATGATACTTTATCGATAGGCAAAATAAAACAAGTCATCTCTTATAAAGGAAATCAGACTTCTCCCCTAATTTTATTTTTGCATGGCGGGCCTGGCAGTTCACGAATGAATCAAGCGGAAAAATTCACAAATAAACTTGAGAATCATTTTTTAGTGGTTCAGTGGGATCAAAGAGATGCAGGAAGAACACTAGCTCTTAATAAGTCTTCGGAGCCAATTACGTTAGAACTAATGGAAAAGGATACTTATGAATTGGTAAAACTTCTTTTAAAAAAATTTAATAAACAAAAAATATATCTCGCAGGCGAATCTTGGGGAACCGTATTGGGATTTTATATGACTAAAACGCATCCCGATTTATTAAATGCTTATCTGGCGTTCAGTCCTGTAATTGACCAGACAAAAAGTGAGCAAATACTGCTGGATAAACTCAAAGCTGACGCGAAAGAAAAACATAACAATAGAGCCGAAAAAGAATTAAAAACAGTAAAGATTCCTTTTGAAAACTACGAGCAAATATTTTATTCCCGAAAATGGATGTTTAATTATGATGGACAGCCCTTTGCTGATAAAGATACAACTGTAGTAAAAGAATATCTTAAATCCTGGTCAGACACTTGGATGCCAACATGGAATAAAGCTATTAAACAGAATCTTTTTAAAGATCTTCCTTCTGCGAAATGTCCCGTATATTTCTTTATTGGCGAAAAAGATCTCCAAACCAACTTTACTATTGCCAAAGAATATTTCGAAAAACTAAAAGCACCTAAGAAAAAAATATTTTTGTTTAAGGATGCCGGCCATTCTGTTTTGATTGAAAAATCAGAGGAAGTTCAAAAAATCATTATTGATGAGATTTTAAAAAGCAATTAAAAGCAATTCAAAAAAACTCATCAACTTTTTAGAAAAAACAAATGATGATTGACAGTAATTTAAAAAGTCTAATTTATATTAATTGACTCATATAATGGCATTTTAAGTAAAACAACCTATAATAACACCTCATCAAAATTTCAAACATTAGAGTTTAAAATTAAATTAAAAAATAGGCAGAAAAAGTATTTTTCTGCCTATTCTATTTTCATAAAGCAACATACACTGCAATAGATACATTCATTACAAAACCTCTTTTAAAATAGATTAAATCTATAACACTACATCGATTTAATATCTAATTGCTAAATCTTGCTTTTTATTTATCTGTAACTTTGAGAGATCAGAATTAAAAAAAACAAAAAACTTTAAAAAATTTCAGCTTATGGATAACACAAATGACATCAGCAAATGCCCTTTTCACAATGGCCAATTGAATAATACTCCAGGTGGAGGAACCAAAAACCGAGATTGGTGGCCGAACCAGTTAAAAGTAAGTATTTTGAGACAGCATTCTCCAAAATCAGATCCAATGGGAGAAGATTTTAATTATATTGAAGCTTTCAACAGTCTTGATCTTGAAGCCGTAAAAAAAGATCTTCATGCCCTTATGACCGATTCACAAGATTGGTGGCCTGCAGATTTTGGACATTATGGAGGATTGTTTATTCGTATGGCATGGCATAGTGCTGGAACTTATCGCGTACAAGATGGACGTGGAGGAGCTGGTGCTGGGCAACAGCGTTTTGCACCGCTAAACAGCTGGCCTGATAATGTTAGCCTTGATAAAGCACGCAGACTCCTTTGGCCTATCAAACAAAAATATGGCAAAAAAATCTCGTGGGCCGACTTAATGATACTGACTGGAAATGTTGCTTTAGAATCTATGGGATTTAAAACATTTGGTTTTGCTGGAGGGCGTGAAGATGTTTGGGAACCAGACGAAGCAGTTTATTGGGGATCTGAAACAGAATGGTTAGGAGGCGATATTCGCTACGGAAATGGTTCGCCAGGTGTTCCTAAAGATCATGGAGTAGTATCATCTGATGATGATGCCGATGGAAGTGTACATTCAAGAAATTTGGAAAAACCTTTGGCAGCAGTACAAATGGGACTTATTTATGTGAATCCTGAGGGACCAGACGGAAATCCTGATCCAATCGCAGCCGCAAAAGATATTCGAGATACTTTTGGCCGTATGGCTATGGATGATGAAGAAACTGTAGCATTAATTGCAGGTGGACATACTTTTGGAAAAACGCATGGTGCTGCATCATCAGACAATGTAGGGAAAGAGCCTGAAGCTGCTGATCTAGAAATGCAAGGTTTTGGATGGAATAATAAATATCGTTCTGGAAAAGGCCCTGATGCCATCACAAGTGGACTTGAAGTTATTTGGACTAAAACCCCTACTCAATGGAGCAACAACTTCTTTGAAAATCTTTTTGAATATGAATGGGAACTTTCAAAAAGTCCAGCTGGTGCACATCAGTGGGTAGCAAAAAATGCTGAAGCTATTATTCCTGACGCTTATGATGCTACAAAAAAGCACCTGCCTACAATGTTAACAACTGACTTATCTTTAAGACTAGATCCTGCTTACGAAAAAATATCACGCCGTTTTCTTGAAAATCCAGACGAATTCGCTGATGCTTTTGCGCGCGCATGGTTCAAACTAACACATCGTGATATGGGGCCTCGTGCACGTTATTTAGGACCAGATGTTCCTCAAGAAGAATTATTGTGGCAGGATCCGATTCCAAGTGTTGATCATCCATTAGTAGATGCTAATGACATAACTACTTTAAAAGTGAAAATAAAAGAATCAGGAGTGAATGTTTCTCAATTGGTCGCTACAGCTTGGGCATCTGCTTCTACTTTTAGAGGATCTGATAAAAGAGGTGGTGCTAATGGTGCACGCATCGCACTTGCACCGCAAAAAGACTGGGAAGTTAACAATCCTGCACAGCTAAAAGAAGTACTAGCTAAACTTGAACAAATTAAGACGGAATTCGACAACTCTAACAACGGAAAAAAAGTTTCTCTTGCTGATTTAATAGTTCTTGCTGGTTCAACCGGTATCGAGATCGCAGCTGAAAAAGCTGGAAGCCCAATTACTGTCCCATTTTCTCCAGGACGTATGGACGCTTCACAAGAACAAACTGACATAGAATCTGCTGGTTATTTAGAACCTAAAACAGATGGATTCCGTAATTACCGCAGAACAAAATCTTCTGTTTTCACTGAGGAACTTTTGATTGATAAAGCGCATTTATTAACATTAACAGCTCCTGAGCTGACTGTTCTTTTAGGCGGTTTAAGAACATTAGAAATCAATACTGATGGTTCTAAAAATGGAGTATTTACAGATCGTCCTGGGCAGCTTACAAATGATTTCTTTGTAAATCTTCTGGATATGAATACACAATGGAAAGCCTTATCTGAAGATCGAGAACTTTACTCTGGAACCGACCGTAAAACCGGTCAGCTTAAATGGATTGGAACTCGTGCTGATCTTGTTTTTGGATCTAATTCAGAACTAAGAGCTATTGCAGAGGTTTATGCAAGCAGTGATGCACAGCAGAAATTTATTCATGATTTTATTGCTGTATGGACTAAAGTTATGAATCTGGATCGCTTTGATCTAATTTAATTTTATAAAATAAAAAAACTAAAAAAATGGCGGTCTCTATTAAGACCGCCATTTTTATTTAATTATACTGATTAGCATCATTTTATTAAAAAACAAACGGTCAATCTTATTATAATAATTGCTTCTGAGGTCATTTTCCACTTTTCGGCATTGAGATAAACCTTTAAATAACTGTAAAATCAAATAATGATTTCGCAACATCTAATAAAACGAATTCTCTTCATTACCATCAATATAAACGGTTAAAATGTTGATAAGAGCATAAATAAAAAATCATAGCAATTCATTTTTATTTCAAAAAAAAGAAAGAAAAAACTTATTTTTAATAAGTTTAAAATTATATTTGAAAACTATATTTCAAAAGACTTTTAGAAGAAAAGGCTCATATCTTTTGTTAACAGAAACTGAGCCATAACTAAAATGATTACAGTACTTGTAAAAATATCATTTTATAAAACATACAGCTATGAAACTGAACCACAAAGTATTTGATCATAAAGATTATTATTATGTTAGCAATGTAAAAACCTTTACAGGTTCTCCAATATCAGAAATTGATATTCAAAAAGTTATAAATTTTTCATTTGAAATGTGTTTCGGAAAAGGGCATCATAGAAATTGCAGAACAGGTGGACAATATCAAAGAACAAAAAGCGAGAAATTCTGCAATACTTTTCAAGGAAAATTAGCAGAGGTTCTACTTTACAATTATTTTAAAGCCAAAAATCTTAACTCTAAAGAACCTGATTTCGAAATTTACGGTGAAGGTGTTTGGGATGATTCAGATTTGGAAATTAAGGGTAGAAAAATCAATGTTAAATCTGCCGCAGCTCAGTCCAATTTATTGCTTCTTGAAACAAAAGACTGGAATCATCAAGGACAATACATTCCAAATCTTTCCTTAAATAACGGCTCTACAATTCAATACGATTATTTCATTTTGGTTAGAATTCAACCGGATATTAAAAAACTATTTACTGCTAGAAAATATTTGTATACTGATGAAATGACTAAAGAAGAAATAGAAAAATTAATTTTCAATTCGGTCTGGGAATTTGATATAGCCGGATATTGCAGCCACCAAGATCTTAAAAATACAATCAATAATAATGATGTCCTTCCTCAAAACGCAATGCTAAATCAATATACTAAAATGGATGTCAGCAATTACTATATTCAAAGCGGCGATCTACATCCTATTGATGGTTTAGTACAGCTATTAAATTCTTAAATCAGACAATAATAACTTCAGCAGAATTCTGAAGTGAAAAATTATTGCACTTCATTAGTCAATACTGGGACATTTTCTAGGACTTCCAATATTTTTTTAGATAATGCTTCAATTACTGGAACACTTACAGAGTTTCCTGCCTGTTTGTACAAACTGGAATTGGCCAGTTTGGCCGGAATTTTAAATGAATCAGGAAAACCTTGGAATCTTAAACATTCTCTCGGCGTCAGCTTCCTAAATCCAAAATCTGTTTTTATTAAAGGAACATTATGGCCGCCAGTTCCCATATTTGCAGTTAAAGTTGGGCAGACATTCGATTTATTTTCTCTTACATACTGCCTTCTGAATTGATATACTGTATCTTTTGACTTCATTGTCTCTTTCAGCATATTGAACATGTATTTATCTTCCTTATAATAGAAATTCTCTTCTACT
Organism: Flavobacterium panacagri; assembly: GCF_030378165.1. Taxonomy (NCBI): domain Bacteria; kingdom Pseudomonadati; phylum Bacteroidota; class Flavobacteriia; order Flavobacteriales; family Flavobacteriaceae; genus Flavobacterium; species Flavobacterium panacagri. Next base: position 2,480,794 of record NZ_CP119766.1, on the reverse strand, counting down.
TTTTCTTTTGTAATTACATCTTCAATTGTTCGAGTCAATTCTTCTTTCTTTGGAAACTCAAAAGTTCTTTCTGCATCAGGATACTCCAATGTATCAAATGCCACCATAAATATCCTTTCTCTATTGTGAGGTATGTTCCCGTAATCTTTGGTATTTAAAACTTGTGATTGAAAGGAATAGTTTCTTTCTCTTAAGGAAGATTCAATCACTTTCATTGTTTTTCCGTTGTCGTGATTTACAAGGTTTTTTACATTTTCTAAGAATATTACTTTAGGTCGCATTGTATCTGCGAAATCTAAAATTCTAAAAAAATGATTCCCTCTATTATCATCAAAACCTTTTCTATAACCAGCTACAGAAAACGGCTGGCAGGGAAATCCGCCAGTTAAAATGTCAACTTTTGGAATAGTATCTAAATCCAATTGCAAAACATCTCCTTCTATAAGCGTATGTTTGAAGTTTTCTCGGTAAGTTACACAAGCATTTTTATCAAACTCATTGGCCCAAAGTAAGTCAAATCCAGAATTTTTAAATCCCATACAAATTCCACCAATACCTGCATACAAACTTCCTACCTTAAACTTTTCACTCATTGCTCTTACTCTTTTTTATGCCAATTTGTACTTAAAGCACAAATATACATGTTATCCTGATTATAATATTAGACAAATATCGGCATCAGTCAAATTTTAAGCAATAGTATGGCCTGGTATATCTTGTAAAAAATCCATTCTTTGAGTAAATATCAATATCTAAAATTAAATAAAAAACTTCCCTTTACAGCCAGCAAAGAGAAGTTCTCATCCAAATTTAAACGGCAGAACACCTTGTATTCTAACCGTTACGAACAATATAAAAAAGTATTTCTTCCTCTAATTCTTTAGATAAAATTTCACATTCCTGCTCTTTCAGGAAATTTTTTTCCTTTTTCTTTCTGTAGTTTTCTCCATTTACAACGTTATCACAGTAATTGTCGCAAATCCCCCTAAATTTTTCATCAATTAAATACATCTTGCGTATTGATTCAAAATACTCAGCAAACTTCATATTATATAATTGATCAGGTAAAGACATCTTCTTGAAATTTAAATATTATTAAAATCAATAATCCACACTGCTGTAAAAATTCTACATTGCTTTAAATCTTTATTTTCATTATTGTGTTTTTTGAAAGTTTCATTTTAAAGGTTTCCAGAAGTAAAAACTGATTACACTTTCAAGAACATCAAAGTTATAACCACAATCAATTTAAAATTGTACCAAGTTTCTAAATTCGGTTTCAAATTATAATTTGAAACGAAGTTTTGATTTTATGAAACATTGAGTAATGCCTTTCGTTAAGTACTAAAAAAAATCAGTGTATCTCTTTACTAATTATCTTATTTACAAAAACAACAAAACACTAATCATTTAAAAATATTTCTAATCGCTTTTCCTATTTCAGCAAAATCATCATGGCTACTTACTGATCTTTTTTCTGTATTGTTTTTAAGTGTTTTAGAAAAAGGATAAATCAACATATAGTTATTATTATTGAATTTCTCATTCAAAAGATCTGGTACATCTCTCATCTGCGAAAAATACGAATGCATTCCTTTATCTCCCATCATAATAATCAGCCCTTCATTTTCTTCAATAGTAATTGCGGTCTGCATGGCATTATTCCAATCTAAAAGAACATCAAATGTGGCTTCTATAGAGGCTTTTTTAGCGATTCTTTTTAGAATGTTTAAAGTTTTTTCTTTCCCATAAAAACTCATTTTCGCACCAGAATTACGCCCTATATTCCAGATTCTCAACATCGAATGAAAAAATCCTGCATCCACTTCGGCGTCGGCTGGTATGAAAACCAAATATCTTTTAACAGTAGCTGCTGGCTGTACAGCATGATACACCATCAAATTTATGTTCTTATTTCGCAGATAGCCGTTATATAAATTATAGACAAACGAAGCCGAAAAACCTTTCCCTCCCTCTAGTCCTACTATAAGATCACTAATTTCTTTTTCTTTTATAACATTACTTATTCCTCCTGCCGTATCATTATCATGACGGGTTATGGGATACAATTCAACATCGGCAGCAGCAGCCGCTTTAACTGCAGTATCCATTATTTTTTCGGCATTTTTAACAGAAGATTCATTAGCATCTTCATTAATTACATTAACAGCATAAAGCGCTTTGTTGGATGCTGTTTTGACCATTAGTCCGAGATTTACCATCTTATCTACAGTTGCTTCATGATTAACTGCCAGCAATATATTTTCCTTTTCTTCACTTTTGCCCGAAACGGTATTATCTTTATCTGCCTGTGCTATACGCTGTGCACTTGCCATCGAAACAAACGAAGATATGGTACAGGATACTAGAATAAGAAGAATACTGCCGTTAAGAACATGTTCATTCAAAAGTCTGATAGGTTCTCCCGCATCATTTTCTCCAATAATTATGTTATACCCTACCATAACAGATGCCAATGTCGCCGCTGCTGATGCTGCACTCATTCCAAAAATAAGCTGTCCTTCATCATTGGTAAGTTTAAATGTTTTTTTGGTCAGCATGGCTGCAGAGTATTTTCCGCCTATGGATGCAATAAGCATAATTGTGGCTACCCATAATGTTTCCCAGCTTTGTATAAAAGCATTAAAATCAATCAGCATTCCGACGCTTATTAAAAAGAAAGGAATGAAAATCGCATTTCCCACAAATTCTACTCTGTTCATTAATGATGAAGTATGCGGAATTAGTTTGTTTAAAGCCAATCCAGCAAAAAATGCACCAATAATAGATTCAATTCCTGCTAATTCAGCTAGAAGTGCGGCAAGATAAATCATAACAATCACAAAAAGATATTGAGATATTTTATCTTCGACAGTTTTAAAAAACCAACGTGCGATTATCGGAAAAACTAATAACACAATTAAAGTAAAAACAACCATTGAAACGGAGAGCTTAACCCAAAAAGCAGTTCCTGCTTCTCCCTGAGACATACCAACAATAGCGGCAAGAACCAAAAGCGAAAGCACATCTGTAATCATGGTACCTCCCACTGTTATATTTACCGAAAGATTTTTTGCAATCCCTAAACCACTGACCATTGGATAAACAATTAAGGTGTGTGACGAAAAAAGACTAGCAAATAGAATCGAAGTAAGGAGTGAAAATCCTAAAACATAATAACCTCCAACCAGCCCTAAAATAAACGGAACAGCAAAAGTGAAAATCGAAAAAATAATGCTCTTCCATTTATTCTTTTTAAAATCGGCCATGTCAATTTCCAGACCGGCTAAAAACATAATATACAAAAGACCTGTAGTTCCTGTGACCACTACGCTGCTATCTCTTGACAATACGCCAAAACCATTTGGACCGATAATAGCTCCAGCAATAATAAGTCCTAGCAGATGCGGTACTTTTATTTTATTTAGCAAAAGCGGAATACATAAAATGATGATAATTTCGATAAGAAACTTCAATAACGGATCTTCAATAGGAAGACTTATATGGTGAATACTCAGCAGCATAAATTACTTTTTATTAGATGGAGTAAGTTCAACTGAGAATTTTGCTGTACAGTTATCCTGGCCAGTTATAGTCTGCGTGCCTTTTATGATATTTTTTTTAATATCGTCAAGCACTACGCTTACTTTAATTTTGTTTTTAGCAGAAGTTTCTTTAGCCGAATCAAGAACTATTTTGTTTTCTAAATACTGTCCCGTAAAAACACGTTTAATTTCATTATTACTTAAAACATTGGTGTACATCCCAACAGAATCAGATATAAATTCCCAAACTTCACTGCGTTGGTCGCCAATAACGTAATTACTGCAGTTCGATTCTCTACAGATCATTTTACTATTCCATTTGATTCTAAGGCCATCTGGCCATTCTTTTGTTTGAGAAACGGTGTCTTTAAATTTAGAAACAGACAGCAGGCTATCTTTGAATTTTAAGAGCTTATCATATTCTGCTTCTTTATCTTGAAATTGTTTTTCGCGTTCTAAAAGTGCATTTTCACGAAGAATGAGTTCCTGTTCTTTTTTATTACCGCAGGAAGACAAAATGGATATAAAAAATAGAAGAAAAAGCTTTCTTGAAGTCATAAGATTTGATTTTGGACTATACAAGGTAAGCAGAAAAATTCTTTTTTAAAGACTAAAAACAAATAAAAAAAAGATTTTACTCTAATTAACAGCCTATGTTTTAGCAGAAACATATTGGACAAAAAAAAACAAGAGCCCAAAAAGGCTCTTGTTTTCATGATGAGAATCTCTCTCTTATATTTTTTTATTTCTAGTAATAAACAGAAAGCATGATTTTAGAATCTGAACCCTCAATAAACTTGTCAAGTCTTTTAAAGAATGCTTCGCTTACCATTGGGCAACCGTGACTGTTAATGATGTAATATTCTTTTTCATCATCTGGAACTTCTTTGTAACAGTGAAGAACGATAGCTCTTTTTTGAGCATTATTATTTGTTTCATCCATTCCGCTTAGTCTGTAAGCTTTACCAAAAACGCCTTTGTATGCTTTTTCCACACCATAACGGCCTAGGGAAGTACAATTAGAATTTGGCAGATTACTGAACTGTAAAATATCTCCTTTAATACCAGTTTCAGATCCAGAACCATGTGCAACAAGTCCTTGATCGATAATTTTTTCATTTACAAGATCGTAAACAAAAAAACGATTTTTTCCAGATTTGATTTTCATATCAACCAGAAAAGCAATTTTCTTGCTGTAACCACGATTCGAAGCTACAAAAGTTTTTACTTCACTTACATGTTCTGTAAGTCTTGCGAATTCAATTTCATTTAATATTTCTTTTCTGTCCGTTAGGTTGTAGGTTGTAAACGAACTAAGAGAAAAAAGCAGTGCTACAAAAAATATTCTCATAAGCAGGCTATAATTAAAGTTAAAAAACAGATTTGGGTTCCATGTCAAAAAAACAAAATCGTTGTTCTCCTCTTTGACTTTGCAAAATTATGTACAAATTTTACACAATTCCCACATTTCAGATGTTAAATATATTATAAATATTTGATTATATGAGTCTTATCAGCTTTTTTTTTTAGTTTACAATTGTTTTTCTTACTAAATAAAGCCTTTAACTTCTTAAAACATCTAATTAGTTGACAAAAGCAACTAAATTTTCATATATTTGCCTCTATAATACAATATCATTATAACCATGAATATGTCAACTTCAAAAATTAGAAGTTTCAACCGCTTTTATACTGCACATTTAGATATCTTAAATAAGCATTATTTGGACAGTGATTATTCTTTAACAGAAGTTCGTATCCTATACGAAATCAGCGAAAGCGAAATCATAACTGCTCAAAAATTAACTGATATTTTAAATCTAGACAAAGGTTATCTCAGTAGAATCCTGAAACGTTTTTTAAAAGAAAATTTAATCACTAGGATTTCATCCAACGAAGACAAAAGAGCTTTTAATATCAAACTGAGTAATTCAGGGAATGATTTATTAAGTGCTTTAAATGATAAATCTGAAAAGCTAATCGAGAATAAAATTGAAAAACTGAATTTTACTGAAAAAGAAATGTTAGTCAGTTCTATGCAAAAGGTTAGAAATCTTTTGACAGAAAATAAAATAGAACGTCATGAAATTTCGTATCGTCATAACATTAATCCTGGCGATATTGGATACATCATTTATCTTCATGGTTATATTTATGAAAACGAATCTAATTTTTCTACTGATTTTGAAAAATATGTAATCAAGACTTTTTATCATTTCTTAGAAAATTATGACCCCGAAAATGACCGAATCTGGATGGCAGAATACAATAACAAAATTGTAGGATGCGTAGCAATTCAGCATCAGCCAGAAAATGAAGCGCAACTGAGATGGTTTTTACTTGATCCTGCTTTTAGAGGACTTGGAATCGGCAAAAAACTCTTAACTGATGCAGTAGCTTTTTGTCGAGAGAAGAAATTTAAGAATGTATTCCTTCTTACAACCAATCTTCAAAATAAAGCACTTGGAATGTATAAACTGGCCGGTTTTGAACTTACCTCATCTGAAGAAGTAACGGAATGGGGAAAAACGTTTAATGAGGAACGTTATGATTTAAAACTGTAATAAAAAAAGAACCTCCAAAATCAACTGACTTTGGAGGTTTATTTTTTTGTTTTTAATCTAACGAAAACCACTCTTTCACATTCTCTTCAATAGTTTCTTTTATCAAAAGATGATCAAACTCATTGGTTACAGGATTGTATTGATAGGCTTTCTGCCATTCTTCAATATTTAAAACAATCTGTTCAACTGCATTACAGATAAATAAAAGCTCCTCGTTTTTCATGGTTGGATGAAGTGAAACCCTTACCCAACCTGGTTTTTCAGTTAAGTTTTTCTGAAGAATTCCGTTTGTAATTGCTGCCGATTTTTCTTCATCAATATCCAATAAAAAATGAGCATAAGTACTCGCACAAGACCAGCCTCCGCGAACCTGAATTCCGAATCTGTCATTTAAAAGTCTTACCATCAAATTGTAATGAATATTTTCGACGGTAAATGAAACACAGCCGATTCTTTCGGTTTCTAAATCTCCTAAAATAGTTAAACCTTTTATTTTCTGTAATTCAGAAAAACAAAGGTGCAGGAGTTCTGTTTCTCTATTTTTCATTTTTTCGACCCCCATTTTGTCTTTTAATTCCAAACATAGAGCCGTTCTCATGACCTGCAGAAAACCTGGGGTTCCGCCATCTTCTTTCACTTCAATAGCATCACTGTAATGATATTCTCCCCACGGATTGGTGCATTTTACATTTCCCCCACCCGGATTATCTGGAAAATTAGATTGATATAGTTTTTCATTGAAAACCAAAATACCACAGGTTCCAGGCCCTCCCAAAAATTTATGAGGCGAAAAGAAAATGGCATCCAATTGCTGTTCTGGATCTTTTGGATGCATATCAATTTTTACATAAGGTGCTGAAGCCGCAAAATCAACAAAGCAATATCCTCCATTTTGATGCATTACTTTTGCCAGTTCATGATAAGGCGTAATAATTCCTGTTACATTGGAACAAGCGGTAAACGAACCAATTTTAAGTCGTCTATCAGCATATTTTTTCAGTTCTTTCGATAGAATTTTTGGATCAACCAAATTGTTTTGGCCGCAAGGCAGCACAACAACGTCGGCAATGGTTTCGTACCACGGCACTTGATTGGAATGATGTTCCATATGTGTGATAAAAACTACAGGTCTTTCCTCATCATAATTGAGTTTAACGCTGTAAATATTATCCTCAGAACGCAGTCCCATAATACGCTGCAGTTTATTTAAAGCCGCCGTCATTCCAGTTCCTGTTGCTACCAAACAATCTGTTTCTGATGCATTTACATGCTTCTTAATCAATTGTCTTGCATATTGATAAGCGTAAGTCGAGGCTTTTCCTGTCTGGCTGGAAAAAGAATGTGTATTGGCAATCATCGGACCAATTTTTCGCAGCATAATATCTTCAATTGGAAAATACAATCTTCCGCTGGCAATCCAATCGGCGTATAGTAAATGCTGTTGTCCGTAAATCGACTCAAATCTATGATTAACTCCTATCGTATTTTCTCTGAATTCAGAAAAATAGTTCTCCAATTTACTTGGTTTTGTTTTCAAAATAGTATCCATTTCGTCTATCATTTCTTAAAATGGTTTATTTTTTAAAGTTTTTAATCCCGCTTTGTAGCCAGTTGTAATATTCGGTTATATCTGGATTATAAGCTGAAGTTTCTGTCAAAGAATTACTGCTGTGATCTACAATTACATAAAATGGCTGTGCGTTTGCCTTGTAAGTTTTAATCTGTAAATCACTCCATTTGTTTCCGATGGTTTTGATTTTTTTTCCAGTAGTTTCAGAAACATACTGTTCGTTTTCTGGCAATTCTTTTTTATCATCTACATAAAGTGAAATTAGCACCACATCGTTGTTTAAAACTCCTAAAACTTTAGGATCAGACCAAACCAATTCTTCCATTTTTCGGCAGTTTACACAGGCGTATCCTGTGAAATCCAATAAAACAGGTTTTCCTTCTTTTTTTGCATATTCCATCCCTTTCTCATAATCATGAAAAGTGATAATGTTCTGCGGACCGTGTTCTGCTCCTTCTGGCAGCGAAGCCGTTATTTTCAACTCCGAATTACTAGAGACACCCAATCCATTTGGAGATTCGCTGTACTGCATTGGAGGAGGAAATCCGCTGATTAATTTTAAGGGTGCGCCCCAAAGTCCCGGAATTAAATAAATAGTAAAACTTAAAACGATGAGTCCAAAACCTAATCTCCCGACAGAAATATGATTTAAAGGTGAATCATGTGGCAGTGTAATTTTTCCGAATAAGTAAAAAGCCAACATACCAAAAACCGCGATCCAAATCGCTAAGAAAGTTTCTCTTTCTAACCAATGCAATTGCAATACTAAATCGGCATTGGATAAAAATTTGAAAGCTAAAGCTAATTCCAAAAAACCTAAAACCACTTTCACAGTATTCAGCCAGCCTCCTGATTTTGGCAATGCATTTAGCCAGCCTGGAAAAGCGGCAAATAATGAAAACGGTAATGCAATAGCAATTGAAAATCCTAACATTCCCACAATTGGAGCGATTCCGCCTTTTGAAGCCGCTTCAACCAACAAAGTTCCTACAATGGGTCCTGTGCAAGAAAAAGAGACAATGGCTAAAGCCAATGCCATAAAGAAAATCCCAATCAGTCCTCCTCTATCAGCCTGCGAATCCACTTTGTTAGCTAATGCATTGGGAAGCATAATTTCGAAAGCGCCCAAAAAGGAACAGGCAAAAACTACCAATAAAACAAAGAAAATCAGGTTGAACCAGACGTTTGTTGAAAGCGCATTTAACGAATCGGCACCAAAAACGGCTGTTACAATGGAACCTAGTAAAACGTAAATGATTACAATTGAAAAACCGTAAATCATCGCATTTCTAATTCCTGCCGCTTTGGTTTTACTCTGCTTTGTAAAATAACTAACCGTCATTGGGATCATTGGAAAAACACAAGGTGTTAATAAGGCCGCAAAACCGGATAAAAAAGCTAAAATAAAGATAGTTAGCAATCCTCTTTGTTCATTTTTCTTTGGAACTTCAGCCGTTGCTGTTTTTCCAGATTTTTCAGTTTTATCAACAGCTTTTACCAAAGTTACTTCTTCAGTAATTACCGAATCTTTTTCCGCAGCTGGAGTTTCTTCCGCCACTGTTTTCTTTTCTACAGGAATTTTAAAGGCTAATTCTTCTGTTGTCGGCGGTAAACAGTTGCTGTCATCACAGACCATAAATTCTACTTCTCCGTCAATGTTCGAAACGCCTTCTGAAGTCAGTTTTATTTTCTGTGTAAAAAGCGCCTTATCTTCAAAATACTTAATTTTCATATCGAAGATTTTATCAACAACCTCATGTCCTTTTTCTTCTGTTGTTTTTCCGATAAGTTCAAACTTTTTACTGCTGTTTTTGAAAGCGAAAGCGGTTCTTGAAGGACCTCCTTCTTCAATATATTGTCCGTATAAATGCCAGCCGGATTGTATCACGGCTTTGGCTTTTAAAATATATTCTTTATCTGATACTTTCTCTACAGATGTCGACCATTTTACAGGATTATACATTTGGGCAGACATACTCACTGAAAGGAACAGCAATAATGTAATGATACTATTTTTCATTGTTTTTTTGAGTTTGATTAAAAAAAAGAGCTGCTTGCCGACAGCTCTTGAAGGTCTTCCTATAAAATATGGCTTACTAATTCAGATTTTAAAATGAAGTATTTGGAAGACTTTTTTTTAGTATTCAGTGTTCAGTTTTTTAGTGTTCAGTCCTGTTAAACTTTGACAAAGCTTTTAACGGTGAACAAACTGAACACTAAAAAACTGAACACTTACCACTATTTCAACGGATTTCCGCTTTGGTCAAGAGAACCCGATTTGATAATAATCATTTTATCCAGTTTTACATACTTTTTGATCGCATCGTTTACCTGCTGTAAAGTCGCTTTTTCAATGTCTTTTGGATACTGATCAATGTAGTTTGGCTCCAATCCTCTTTCCATGAAACTTAAAATTGTTCTTGCCATTCCGTTTGTCGTGGACATTCCAACTTTAAAACTTCCGATTAAATTGGTTTTCTTGTTCTCAAGCTCTTCAGCTGTAATTCCGTCTTTTACCCATTTGTCCACCTGAACCATAGTCGCATCCAATCCTTTCTGGAATAAATTCGGGTTGAAAGAAGCATTTACAAACCAGTAACCGCCCGTTTCAATATTTCCCCCTAGACCAGAAGAAATGCTATATGTTAAACCGTCAACGTCACGAACTGTCTGCATTAAACGGCCTGCAAAACCAGCACCAAGAGTATAATTTCCAATGAAGAACGGAATATAATCAGCATCTGCCCTTTTTAAACCTGTAAACTGTCCGATGAATAATTCTGCACTTGGTTTTTCAGGTATACTAACTACTTCTGTTTTTGAAGCTGCTTTTGAAGCTTCTTCAAATTTCAACTTTTCTGAAACGCCGCCGTTCCAGTTTTTGAATGATTTTTTTAGTGACGCATTTAAATTGGCTCCATCTGTGTCTCCCACAATTACAAGACGCATAGAAGCAGTCCCAAAATATTTTTTATGGAACGCTTTTACTTCATCAAGCGTTGCATTTTTAATATTAGCAATATTATCTTCAACATTTAAACTATAATTCGGATTTGTCTTGGGATAAATTGCTTGAGATAAAGCTATACCGCCCCTTTCTCCAGGATCATTTAAACTCTGCTGTGTATTCCCAATAAACTGCTGTTTTAAATTTTCGAATTCTTTAGCATCAAACAACGGATTTTTCAACTCTTCTGCCAATAATGCCACAACTTGATCCAGATCTTTTTTCAGACATTTAAATCCGATATTGATTTTAAATGTAGAAGCGTTTACGTTTAAAGTAACTCCTAATTTTTGAAGTTTTTCTGAGAACTTAAATTTGTCATTCAGCGTTGTTCCTTTTGACAGCATCGAAGCCGTTAAAGCTGGAATACTATTATTTTTAGTTTCACTCGCATAATTTCCTAATGAAATACTCGCTGCAACAGTAACAAAATCCTTAGCAGAAGTTTTTACTGAAACTACATCTATTCCTGCAACCTTTTCTCTTTTATAAGCTGATGCCGATTTCTCAATTACTTTATCATTAAAAGTAATTGCAGCATTATTTTTTTGTTCTGCTAAAACAGCTTTTACTTCACTTTCTTCATGAATATGTCCGTCTTCTGAATGTCTATAATAAAACGGTCCGTTCTCTGGCATAAAATTAGCAGCCTGTCCTGTTTCTTTTTTCTGTGAACCTGCTTGTTTTGGAATAAAATAACCTGTTGTACTCTGGTCTTCAACCAAATATTTATTGGCAACACGAAGTACATCTGCTGGAGTTACTTTTTTCAATCGGTCAACACCGGTTATATAATCTGTCCAGTCTCCAGCTGCAATAGCTTCGTTCAAAGCTGAAGCAATAACGCCAGAACCATCACGTGCTAAAATAGTTTGAGCGCTTATTTTTGCAACTACCCTATTTACCTCATCTTGAGTCACACCTTCTTTCTGGATTTTAGCCACAACCTCGCTGATTTTAGCATCGATATCTTCGTGTTTTGAACTTGTTGGAAATCCTACCCCAATTGTAAACAATCCCACTTCTTTAAACTCCGTTGCGCTTGCATAGGAATAAATTCCCAGACGAGTATCAACGAAAGTTTTGTTCAAAATAGCCGATGGACCATTACCAATAATTTGCGCTAGAATCCCTAAAGCAGGAAGATCTTCGTGCAGAGCACCAGGGATTTTATACGCTTTATTTACTACACCCAGTTCTCCAGGTTTTCTAACTACAATTTTACGAGGCCCATATTGCTGCGGTTCTTCTGTATAAGGCTGAGGCATTACATGCGGTGCTTTTGTGATTTTTCCGAAATATTTTTCGATCAATTCAAAAACATTTTCTTTTCTGAAATCTCCGATAATGGTCAAAGTAGCATTATCCGGCCAGTAATACGTATTATAAAAATTCTTTAAAACCTCAATCGGTGCTTTTTCAATGTCCGATTTCCATCCAATTGTCGAATGGTGGTATGGATGCGCAATATAAGCCGAAGCCCAGATTTCCTTATCCAATAAACTGTTTGGATTGTTTTCGCCGCGTTCAAATTCGTTGCGAACTACCGTCATTTCAGCTTCTTTATCTTCTTTGGTTAATAAAGAATTACGCATTCTGTCCGCTTCAATCTGAAGCGCTAATTCTATTTTATCACTTGGCAGTGTTTCAAAATAATTAGTACGATCGTACCAAGTTGTGGCATTTAATTGTGCTCCAGTATTTTGAAGGACATCAGTAATTGTATTTCCATTCTTTTTGTTGAAAGTCGGCGTTCCTTTAAACATTAAATGCTCTAAAAGGTGAGTTGATCCCGTGTTTCCTAACACTTCATGTTTAGACCCTACTCGGTACACAATCTGCACCGTGGCAACTGGTGAAGCATTATCTTGTAAAAGAAGCACGCTCATTCCATTTGGCTGGTATAAATATTCTTCAATTCCACCTAATTCTTTGATTTTCTTAAAATTAACCGATTTATTCTGCGCTGAAATTAGGGTGCAGAAAGCCAGTGAGCAATAGCCCAGAAAGATGTATTTTTTCATTTTTTGTGATTGAGATATTATTAGAGTGTTCAGTTTTTCAGTATTTAGTGTTCAGTCTAACTCCAGAATTGAAAACTTTGACCGAAACGAGACTGAACACTAAATACTTAAGACTGTGAACGGATTTATGATTTACTGAAAATTTCTTTCAGTTTAGATTGAAGTTCAGCTTCTCTAAGGTTTTTGGCAACGATTTTTCCGTCAGGTCCAATTAAGTAGTTGGTTGGCACCATTTTTACGCCATATAAAACAGCGGCTTCATTCTGCCATCCTTTTAAATCTGAAACATGAGTCCACGTTAATCCGTCTTTTTCGATGGCTTTTTCCCAAAGGTTCTTTTTATCATCCAAAGAAACACCTAAAACATCAAATCCTTTATCGTGATATGTTTTATATGCTAAAACCACATTAGGGTTTTCTTTACGGCAAGGACCACACCAAGAAGCCCAGAAATCTACTAAAACATATTTTCCTTTATAGTCTGATAATTTTACCACTTTTCCGTTTACATCTGTCTGCGAGAATTCTGGAGCGGTAACTCCTACGGCAGTTTTATCATTAAGATCAATTGCTTCTTTTAACTGTTTTCCGTAAACTGATTTTTGCACTTCAGGAGTTAAAATAGCATAATATGTTTTTACCTGTTCTGGTGTTCCATAAGATACAATTCTGTCGCTAATTACTAAAGCACCAGCAATTTTATCTTTATTTTTTCTAATAAATTTATCAGTCAAATCATCCGCTAAAGTTTGAAGATCTTTCCACTTTTTATCCATTGCAGTTTGTTGTTCTGCCGTTAATTTTACTTTTCCGTTCTGTGTTAACGAATCTGATAATTTGTAAATAGGACCTGCGATGTTTTGTATTTTTTTGAACTCGTTATCGTAGTATGATCTGTAAATATCATTTTGAGTTGCTCCACTTACTTTTGCTTTGTAAATAGAATCTTTTTTAGCTTCTACTTTAATATCTTCATTAGATAAAAGAAAATAAGCACCGTATTCTTCTCCCTTTAATTTAATAGTATGCAATAAAGGTTCTGAAACTTTTCCGGTAAGAGTAAAAGTTCCGTCTTTTTGTATTTGTGCAGAATCTGCGATTTTCTTGTTTCCTTTTTCATCTGTATTTTCCAGATAAACAGTTCCTTTATCTAATCCGGCAATAGTACCGTTAATAGTAAATCCTTCTTCTTTTTTTGAACAAGAAGAAAGTACGGTCATAAGCGCTAAAGCAGATAAGCCTGATTTTAAGATTGTACTTTTCATGTTGATATTTTTTTGTTTGTTATTTTTTAATTTCAGTTTAGGTTTTCAGTTTTAATTTTCGACTGTAACTGAAAACCATAACTGAAAACTGAATTATGATTTCAATAATTCTTTTAATTTCGCTTCTAAGTCTGCACCTCTTAAATTGTCACCGATAATTACACCTTTACTGTCTACTAAATAAGTTGCGGGAATTGTTTTTACATTGAATGATTTACTTACTTTATCATCATCTAAAAGATTGTGCCACTGCATATTTTCTTGTCCCAGTGCTTTCTGCCAAGCTTTTTCATCTTTGTCGATTGAGATACTTAAGATTTCAAATCCTTTTGCTCCATATTCTGCATAGGCTGTTTTTAAATTTGGAATTTCTTTACGACATGGTCCGCACCAGGAAGCCCAAAAATCAACTAAAATGTATTTTTTACCAGCCACAATATCTTTTGCATTGTATGCTTTTCCGTCTTTATCTTTCAAATTGAAATTAGCAATACTTGTTCCTATTAACGATTTCGGATTCAAATCTTTATCTACAACTTGTCCATAATAACTTTTCTTTGCTGTTGCAGAAAATTGCTCATAGATTGGTTTTTGCTCTGGTGTGAAATAGCTGTATTGCGTCATCATAAAAAACGGTCCCCACCAAGAGTCTTTATGCTTTGTAATTACATCTAAAGTTGTTTTTTCTACTTTAGTAAAAAATGCTTTTTCATCAGCTTCAAATTTTTTCCAAACTGGAAGATTTTGAAGCGAATCTGCTGCTTTTGTATTCTTATCACGTTTAGCTGCACCGATTAATTTACTTAGTTCATTTGATTCTGCAGTATGGTAAGCAGCATAATCTTTTTCAAGTTCGTCTCTAAAAGCAGTTTCTTTTTTATAATAATCATTTGATTTAGAACCAGTAGTTACTTGATTTTTAAAAGTAATTCTTTCATCTTCGTTTTTTGAAACTTCGGCATCTGCCGTAACTTTTATTTTTGCATTTTCAACTAATAAATTCAAGTAACCTTTATTTTTTCCAAATGCGATAAAGAAAAAACGAGGCTCGTTTAATTTTCCTGTAAATGTGAATTTACCTTCTTTAAGTGTAGTTTCGGCAACCGGCAATTCTGATGAATGTGTTGCTCCAGGAATTAATTTTACCGCTGTTCCATCTGTAAGACCAGTAATAGTTCCCTCGATAGTGTAAGATGTTGCTGCAGGAGCTGCTACTTTTTTCTTTTGTGCTAAAACATTATTTGAAATAACAAATAAACAGATGCACAATCCTAATATTTTATATTTAATTGTATTCATTTTTGATTGATATTTTAAAAAAGCTTCCTTTTCGGAGTTCCTAATCAGGAAGCTTTTAAAGTTATTATTTAGCTACGTTTTGTGTAATTGTTCCGTTTCCTGGATTTTGCACTGCTCCTTGCGGGAAAGGCGAAGTCCATAAATGAGAATCTGATTTTAACGTGTAAGTAGTTCCGTTTGCTACTTTTGTTAAACTAAATTTGTAAACACCCTCTGCATTTAGACGACGAGCATCTGCATAAGGAGTTAATGTGTTAAGAAGCTCGTTATTTTTTGTTCTGAAAATAGCATTCAAAGCGGTTGTTTTATCTGTAGTTGAAATATCCTGATAAGAAGCTGGAAGAATACGAGTTTTACGAACTGCATTTAAAATTGCCAAAGCCTCACTGATTTTATTATCACGCGCCAAACACTCTGCTTTGATTAAATAAACCTCAACAGTTGTGATTCCAGCAAAATTATACATCCCTGATAATATGGAATAGTAATAAGTATCGGCACCCACTGTTCTTAATTTCCAACGTGACTTTAAACGTAAATCTCCTGTTTCAAAACGTGCTGCTCTTTCTACCGGTATACTTGTTTCCCTGCCTAAAGAACGGCTTGAACCGTGTCTGAAAAAATAATTTTCACTATATGTATAGCCCATTGGCGATACTGATGTTGTATACGAATTAGGCACATCTATAATGGCTTTATTTGTATTATAAAAAGCAACCCAGTCATACAATTGATTATTTTCTGCCAATGCTAAGTCTGCATATTTTAAAGCCTCTGTATAATTATTCATTTGCAGATAAACTCTTGAATAAAATGCATAAGCTCCCCCTAAATTTGGATGCAATGCTGTTTGAGCAACCTTTGGTAAATATGGCAAAGCCTCTTTAATGTCATTCAAAATAAAATCATACATTTCTTGAATCGTAACCTGCTTACTTGGCGCATTAATATTGGCACTCGTAATTAATGGCACTGATAATTTTGTTGCAGCTGTTGCAGCAACATAAGTATCTGCATAAAAATTAGTCACATAAAAAAAGTTCATGGCACGCATTATTTTTGCTTGCGCCCAAACCACTCTCTGTTCTTGCTCCGTCGCTTTAGTTGCTGTTAGTGCATTCTCTATAATTAAATTAAAAGCCGCAATTCCAGCATAAGTTCCATAATAAGCCGTTTCATCTGACACTTTTAACGCAATACGATCTGCATTTTCATCCCACATGTAGTTGGCATTATACAATCTATTGCTGGTTAAAGTAGCTGCCGTTATAAATTGGTCATTTAATAATTGTGAAGCTCCTAAAATATCTAATCTCGTATTGTATTCGTCACGCAAAAAGGCTTCATAATCTGCTAATGTTTCTGGCGATTTTGCACCTTTAGGAACATCGCTCAAATAATCGTCGCAAGATGCAAAAGTCAATCCTAAAGCTAATAAGCACGCAACTTTTTTATATATATTTTTCATCGTCTAGTCTTTATAAATTAGAAATTAACATTTACGCCCATAACAAAACTTGGCGAGGTAAAACCGCCCAGCATATACTTAGCATCTCTGCTTTTAGCAAAAGTATATACGTTTTCTGCGTTTAAATTGAAACGTACTCCGTCTAATTTTACTTTCTTAATAATAGCACTTGGCATTTGATACGCCAATGAAACGTTGCTTAATCTTACATTTGAAGCATCCAAAATATTGATATCTGCATAAGAATAAATAGTACGAGATTCTGAATTAAATTCTGATTCATACTCATATACAACTCTTGGAACATTTGTAAAAGCTTCGTCTCCTGGCTGTTTCCAACGATCTGCAATATGATTGTTTACTACTGTAATATCTGTTACATATCCTCCAATTGCACTATTATAATTGTTAGCCAACATTGGGAGGAATGTGTTTCTTACTTTATGTCCTAACTCATAAATGAAAAGAGCCGAAAGTGAGAAGTTTTTATAATTAGCAGAAGTATGGAAAGAACCGCTGTGTGTAGGAACTGTCGATCCAAAATCTTTAATAGCATCTATCTGTCCTGGATTGTATTTTACTGCTGTTCCCGAAGCATCATAAACTTGAGGAACTCCTGTATTACTTAACCCAGCCCATTTGTATCCATAAATAGAGTTAAAACTTGTTCCAACTCTTGGAAATGACATAGGATAATCTAATTGAAGATAATACACAGGAGCTTTTACATTTACATAATCTACTACGTTTTTATTATAGGCATACAAAACAGCTGCATCCCAAGAGAATGAAGGTGTTTTTACCAATGTTCCTCTTAAACTAACTTCGATACCTTTATTGGTCATTTCTCCATTATTAAGCGTGTAAGTTGAATATCCAAATCCTTCAGTTGGAATTCCTTGACTGCTAGCTAATAAATCCTGACCTTTTTTATTATATAAATCTAAAGTTCCGCTTAATCTGCTTTTAAAGAATGAAAAGTCTAAACCAATGTTTGTTGTAGTTGTTTTTTCCCAAGACAATTCAGGATTTGGTCGTCTGCCAACACTTCCCTGCGTTCCTCCAACATTAGGATTAGCACTATAAAAAGCAGTTAAATATGGCGCAGTATCTTTAGCGATATTTCCTCCAATACCATAAGAACCGCGAAGTTTAAGCGCATCTACCCAATCCACATCAAAAAATGATTCATTGTTAATATTCCAGCCCGCACCAACAGACCAAATAGGTTTGTTTTGATATTTACTGTCTGTTCCCCAAAGATTAGAACGATCCCAACGTACACTTCCAGAAAGCGTATATCTTCTGTCGTAAGTATATCCACCTGTTGAGTAAACTGAAACATAGCGGTTCTGCAATTCTTTTTCTAATGCAAATTCATTTTGAGACATATAGCCACCGAAAACAGCTCCATATACTTTTAATAAATCGGCTTGATTAATATTTGTAAAAGATAAAGCTTGTGCATCATAACCATAACGAGTGTTATCATTATACTCTTGTTTTGAATGACGAATCTCCATACCAGCTATAGCAGAAAAATCATGCTTTTCAGCAAAAGTCTGATTGAAGTTTAACTGTTGACGGAAATTATAAGCATTAGAAAACTGATTTGTTTCTTTTATAATATCTCCGTAAGGCAAATTATAAACTGCTTTGTTGTTAGCAATTGTAACCAGACCGTTTACTTTGTTTCTTACATAATAAGAATCTCTACCATATAACTGACTTGCACGATCTGAAGCAAATTCATATTGGAACATGGCATTGTATGTAAATGCTTTACTGAATTTTACATTAAACTTAGCGTATGTTCTGTTCAAGAAATTTTTATTTTCAATACCATTTCTTCCCAACTCATCCATTGGAGTTATGTCCATGTTGTAAAGACCATAAGTCTGCATCGACTGAAGTGTAAAATTATTATAACGAGATGCAGCTGTAGAAACAAAATTTGTTCCATCATTATTTACCAACTGATTGTATGGCTGATATTTAAATCCAGGTGCTGAAGCAAAATAACTCTGCGTATCTCCTTTTCCAAAACTAGTGTAACTTCCTAAATCCAAAGACAGCCAATTGTTAATTTGTGTTGAGTTTTTCAAATTAAGACCAACTGTTTCATTTTCAGTATTGATATCTTCCAGCTGATTGCTTTTGTAAGTTAAAGAAGCATTAAACGTATTCGTTTCAGTTGCTTTTCCTAAACTTAGATTGTGCTGTAGAAAATATTGATCACGTTTTGCATATTTGGCAATATCATCATAGTATTTGTAACCTTGAGCACCAAGGGCATCCAAACGGCTGTTCATTTCTGCCATTGAAGTTTTTCCGGCATAACCATTCAAAATAGTCTGCATTCCTAAACTTGTAAATGCCGCATTATTTAGCAATGATTGCGCATAAGTAGCTGAATTTGCCGTTTTCAAATTAGGATTTCCAGCTGCCCATCCTCTTTCTAAATCAATAATATCTCCAGAGTCAGTAAGGTTTGATGTATAATTTCTATAAGGAGTAACTGTCAAGTTGCTTGAAAACGAAATATTGGTTTTACCTGCTTTTGCTTTTTTAGTAGTAATTACTATAACTCCATTAGCAGCACGGGCACCATAAATAGAAGAAGCTGCCGCATCTTTTAAAACTGTAATCGTCTCAATATCTTCTAAGTTAAGACTTGGAAGATTCTCTTCTATAGAAGCATAAGGAGTTAATCTTGTATTTTCAACAGGAAAACCATCAATAACGTACAAAGGCACTGCTGAACCAGTTGCCATAGAAGTCGTTCCACGGATTTTTCCATCCTGATATCCAACAATACGTCCTTCTAAAATTTTATCTAAACCGCTTAAACGCTGTTCTTTAAAATCTGTTGCTTTTAAGTTCGAGAAAGATCCTGTTGCTTTTTCTGCGGTAATTTCTTGATAACCTGTCTTTAAAACAACTCCTTCCAATTCCTGTACATCTTCTTTTAAAACAACATTGATAACGCTTCTACCCTCCACTTTTATTTCTTGTCTCACATATCCTAAATAAGAGAAAGCTAAAGTAGTTTCACTGCTCACGGCAATAATCTGGTATTCACCATTAAAATCAGTATTTACACCTCTTCCTGAACCATTATCAGCGACAGCTGCACCAACTAAAGGCATCCCTTTTTCGTCAGTAACACGCCCCTTAACGATAAAATCTTTTTCTGCTGCGACTGTTTTTTCTTCTGGCGCTTTTTTTGCCATCAAAACAATATGGTTTCCAGAAACTTTATAGTCTGTACCCGTATTTCCAAAAATGGTATTTAAGATCGTTTCGATAGAAACATTATTCTCATTAACATTAATTGTTCTGTTTAAATCAACAGATCTTACATTGTAAACAAATCTATAATTAGTAGTATATTCAAGCTTTTCGATAACTTTTGCAACGGTCATATTATTGGCATTAAAAGACATTTTTGCCTTTTGCGAGTAGCTTACTCCCGCCTGCATAACCGTAAAAGTGGTTAAAATAAATAATGTGGTCAATTTCATTTTCAAATCGAATTTCAAAAAAGGCTCGTCGAACCTGATTCTGTTCAATAGTTTTTTCATACTTTTAAAATGTTTTTTTTAATGTTGGTTGGTTAATTAACTGATCGCATTTATTCTACCGGGAAATGTTGGCGCATTTTCCGGTTTTTTTATAACGATCCTTTTCATTTTTGGATTTTGTTACATAGGCGTTTAATTTATTTTAGATTTTAACTATAATCTTAATTCTTAATTCTTAATTCTTAATTCTTAATTCTTAATTCTTAATTCTTAATTCTTAATTCTTAATTCTTAATTCTTAATTCTTAATTCTTAATTCTTAATTCTTAATTCTTAATTCTTAATTCTTAATTCTATTTAATAGTAATCTTATCCCGATCTATATCGTAATCAATAGCATAACTATCGCTAAAATATTTCAGCACTACTTCAATTGGTTCGTTATCAAAACGGGCGTTAAAAATTTCTTTACCCAGCGTTTTATTTCTATTGATGAAAGTCACATTGTAACGGCGTTCCAGTTTTTTAATAATATTCTCAAATGAAGCATTTTTAAATACCAGACTTCCTGTTACCCAGGCTGTATAATACTCTGTATTCACCTGCTCTTTTGTAATTTTTGACTGCCCTCTTTCATTTGAGCCTTTTTCTCCAGGCTTCAGATATAGTTGATTTTCTTTTGTTTTTTGATCTTTATATAAAGACACTTTTCCTTCAACCAAAACCACATCTGTGCTTATATTTTCACTATACGTATCTACATTGAACTTAGTTCCTAAAACTTCAATATTTACATTTTGCGTATTTACGTTGAATGGATGTTCTTTGTCTTTCTCTACTTCAAAATAAGCTTCACCCAAAAGATAAACTTGTCGATTTTGATTTCTAACAAACTGCACCGGATATCTCAAAGACGTTCCTGCATTTAAATGCACCAATGTTCCGTCAGACAATTGTACTTCAAACTTTTTTCCGTAGGGAATCCTAATTGTATTATAAACCACTGCTCCTTCAGCGTAAGCTTTAGCATAAACCAATCTGTCTTTTTCTTGTCTTCCAATTACATTTCCGTCTTTGTCGGTTATGTTTCTGTCTTCATTTAGCTTAAGATTCTGTGATTCGTTTCCAAGCTGCAATACAATTTCATCTTCTCTCGGAATTACTACATTTTGTTTTGGCTTTGTTACAGGATCTGAATTTTTATAAAAATAAAATCCGCCCAAAGCCACAATCAAAATCGCTGCATATTTATAGTACGATGAAAATCTTCTTTTGTAAAAAGCATTATTTTCTTTTCTGATTCTATCTGAAAGCTGTTTTCTAACTTCAGTAGAATCAAAATTGTTCATAGCAGTATCTATTGCGTAATTGGTTTTCACAAAATCCTTAAACACAATTTGATTTTCATCTTGCTTCAGCCATTCAGTCAGCTGTTCAATCTCTTCCTGACTTGCCTGATTTGTGATAAATTTAACGATTAATCGTTCTGATTTTTTCACGGTCATTTTAGTTGTTTTTAATATTATTACGAAGCAAAAAAACAAAACCCTAACAATTTGATAAAGTTTTTTTCATTTTGATGATTTTTTTATTTTTCACAAGTTTTTTCTCTCAATAAATTCTACTAGTTTGATAGAAATAAAAGAATAAATGTTTTTATCTTTGCCTTTTTTCGAATTTTTATTTGTAATAAATTTCAAATAGAAATTGCCAAAAAGGAAGATTTTTAGCAAATAAAGGCCTTATTTGGGCAGCGAAAATTATAAATTTATATATTTGTTTTTATGAAAACGGGTGATTATAACGATAATACTATACTTATTGAATCTCTAAAAAATGGAGATGAAATGGCGTACACTTATTTAATCGATACTTATCATCATAAACTTTGCGTCTACGCTAACAGTTTGGTTAAGAATGTTTACAGCGCGGAAGATATTGTGCAGAATGTTTTTATCAAGGTTTGGGAACAACGCACAAGATTGAAATCGGATCATGCATTAAAAAGTTTTCTTTATAAATTAACTTATAATGAGTTCATCGATTTGTATCGAAAAAACCAATCTTTGTTTTCTTTGGAAAAATCCTATTATGATGCTTTGAACGGAATTGTTCAGGAAGAAGATTCAGAAGCTTTTCAAAGAGTTTTAAATGCTGTGAATAAAGAAATTCAGAATCTGCCTCCAAAATGCAAAGAGGTTTTTATTCTGAGTAAAAAAGAAGGTTTGACCAATATTGAAATCGCGGAACATTTGGATGTTTCGATTAAAACGGTTGAAGCTCAGATTACAAAAGCGTTTTCTATACTGCGTTCTTCGTTGGAAGAAAAAGTGAGAAGTGTTTTGTTTCTGCTGTTTTCGGCTAAAAAAAAATTCAGACTAAGTAAATTAATCTGAATTTATTGACTTATTGTTTTAAAGCATAAATAAATCCTATTCCCTTTTTTCCGGTTTCGAGTTCATATTCGGTTTCGATACGAGTGTAACCATCGCCTTCAAATTCGTCCAGATAATCCCAATTTGCTGTTAGATCTTCTGAAAAAAGAACATAACAATTTATAATTTCGGCTTCTTCAGAATTCACAGGAATAAAACCATTATAACCTAATGAAGAACCCCAGCCTCCTTCTTCCAGTTTTCCTTTTATAATCGCTTTATGCCATTCTCCTTTTATAGGATCCATAACCGAATGATTGGATTGTCCAGGCGTCAACGAACCATAAATAATTAAAGCTGGCATTGAATGTAGACCTTTCATTTAGGAAACGTTTTCCATTTTTTGCTCAAAAATTTCTAAAACCGGCATTTTCATATCATGATAAAAAAGCACTTTCCAGTTTTCGTCTTTCGCCTGCTGTTCCCATTTTTTACGGGATTCTCTAGCACGTTTTCCGTCAAAGTCCGTTTTATAGGCAACATGCATCGACCAGTATATTTTTTGAGGTAAATCGTCTGCTCCATAAAAAACAATTTCATCTTCGGCTTTGATCCAGAAAACTTGATGAAATTTTGTATGTCCTGCTGAAACTTCGTAGAAAATTTCATTTGTAATATTGCCTTTATCATCATTCATTAACTCCACATTAGGCAATTTTTTCAGTTCATTTAATATCTCAAAAACATAAGACGGATTATTGATTTGCTCTAAAGCAAAATCTATTTCGCGTTCCTGAATGTAAATTGTTGCATCAGGAAAATTTTGAACCAAATTTCCATTTTCAAAATAACCAATTCCTTCAATATGATCTTTGTGCAGATGCGAAACCAAAACTTTTGTAATTTGTTCTGGCTCAATAGCATTCTTTTTCAGCATTTCATGAATAAACGGAACACCATCATTCATAAATCCTAAACCAAAATCCAATAATATAACATCGTTATCCGTAATGACCACAAAAGGCTGAATGGCCATTTTAAGCCCCATTTCGGTGGTGTTTTCTGTAATTAATTGAAACTCTTTTTCAGAATTGGCTATATAATTTCCTTCTTGTAAAGCTATAATTTTCATTTTCTTCTGCTTTGATTTTGAAACATTACAAAGTTCTTAAGAATTTCTATATTTGTAAAACCTTATTTTTCGATAAAATCAATCGATAAAACCGATTTAGAAATGGAACTTCGACAGCTTAAATATTTTCTGAAAGCCAAAGAATTATTGAATTTTACTGAAGCCGCATCGGCACTTTATATTAGTCAGAGCACTTTATCACAGCAAATTAAACAACTCGAAGAAGAATTACAAGTACCACTTTTTAATAGAATTGGAAAACGAATTACGCTTACAGAAGCTGGAGATTTATTCTCGGTTTATGCGCAGCAATCTGTCAACAAAGCTACGGACGGATTTGAACTTTTAAAAGATTTGAATAATCTTGAAACAGGAAAAGTTGCTATTGGCGTTACATACGCCTTACGTCATGTGGTTACAAAAGCGTTGATTATTTTCAGTTCTGAATTCCCTAAAATTCAATTCGAAATCGTCTTTGGAACTTCACAAGAATTGATTCATAAACTCAATCATTTTGAGCTTGATGTAATTCTGACTTTTGAAGAAATTGCTTCTGAGGCACATTTTAAATACAGAGAATTATTTACGTCTCCAATGGCTTTGGTTACCTCAACAGAAACGCCATTTACCAATAAAAAGAGTATTTCGTTAAGTGAAGTGAGTTCCTTACCGCTTGCACTTCCATCGAGTGGTTTCAGCACAACACAGTTTATCAATAAAGCTTTCAAAAATGACAATCTCAATCCAAAAGTTACCATCGAAATCAATGATATTCCGACTTTACTCGAACTGATTAAAACAGGAAAATGGCATACAATTTTAACGAAAACGACAATTGAAAACGAAAAAGACCTGCACGCGATTCCCATAAGCGGCAAAAATATGACGAGAACTGCCATGCTGATTTCTTTGAAAGAAGCTTATGAGAAAAAAGCGGTTACTACTTTTTTAAAAATGCTGATGGCTGTTAATTAAAAATTGAGAATTAAAATTGTCTTTGAGGTTTTCGTATAGTTTGTCATTTCGATTTTTATAATAAAACTAGATGTCTAAATAGACTAACAACTTTGTCAAAGTTTAAAACTTTGACAAAGTTCTCGCGATCAAAATCTATTTCAACCCTGCTTCAAACGGCGAAGCTGGTAAATTTTCTTGATTATATAAATTAGCATTAAATGGATTATCTGCCCAAGCATAACGCACTTTTACAGGATTACGAATATCATTATTCCAAACCATAACTTTATCGTCTTCGATAACTGCTTTTGCCCAAACAAACTTTCCATCTGCACCAGCAATGGCAAAACCGTTTAAAGTATTTCCGCCTTTGTTCATTAAACCCGTTCCTAAACTATCAAAACTCAAAACAAGCTGTTCATCTTTTTGTTTCATTGATTTAAAAATAGGACCGGAAGTGACTAATTTTTTTTCGCCGTAAACTAATTTTCTAGCCTGTAAAGCTAATCGTTTTCCCACATCAGATTTATTCAAAGGATGAATATCATTCCATTCTCCTAAATCTATGGCAACCGCCATTCCGGTATTTGGAATTTCTAAAACCTTACTTTGCTGCTGTCTTAAAACTGCCCAATTACTTTCAGTTGGTTCTGTTTTTGGATCCATAAAATTTGGCAGTTGAACAAGTAGAAAAGGAAGTTTTTCCTGTTTTAATTCTGTACGCCACGTATTTATTAATGTTTCCATTAAAGCGGTATATTCCAAAGGCTTTTTTGTATTGGCTTCGCCTTGATACCACAAAACTCCTTTCAGAGGATAATTTTTAATTGGCGCAATCATAGCATTATACAATCCAACTGGTTTCCAGCGTACAAAAGTCTGTCCGGGTAACGGAAGCATTTTTGATCCTAATTTATAATTCCAGCTTCCTTTTAAATCAATGGTTTTATCACCAATAATTAGTTCATAAGGTTTATCGGTTACAAAACCTCCTCTGCCCGAGTTGTTAATAACACGAATTGTAATCTCGTTTTTTCCTTCTTTTAATAGAGATGAATTGAAAGAATAAATTCTCGGCGGATATTGATAAGAAGTGGTTCCCACAAAATTTCCGTTTACAAAAACAGAATCGGCATCGATAATTCTTCCTAAAATAATTTTCGCTTGGCTCTCTTTGATTTTACCTAAAGTGAATTCTTTTTTAAACCAAACAGAACCATTTAAATTTCCCAGTTCTCCATCGACCCAATAACCTGGAATATTCATCGTTTTCCAGTCGGAAACATCAGTTGTATTTTTCCATTTATTTTTTAAGCCAAGATCAGTTTCATTTAATAATTTATACCAATCTGAACTTACTTTTCGGTCGTTTGCATCAATTTCTTTTTCAAGTTTTCCATCTTTGAACTTTAAATATTCCTGATAGTATTCTGGAAACTTTTTAATTCCTTCTTCATTAATCCAAGATTCCGCAGGAGAACCGCCCAAAGCGCTGTTGATTAAACCGATTGGAACTTTATATTTTTCGTAGATTTCAGTCGCAAAAAAATAACCAACTCCTGTAAATTGTAAAACGTTTATGGGATTTGCTTCTACCCAAGAACCTGTTGAGAAATCGTTTCTTTCTTTTTCGAAGTAGTATTCGTCAGGAACTAAAAATTGTCTGATGTTTGAATTTTCAGATTTAGCAATTACTTCTTTGTACTTATCTTTCAATCTATCCATTGGAAGTTCCATATTCGATTGTCCTGAACACAGCCAGACATCTCCAAAAAGAATATTTTTCAAAACAATTGTATTGATTCCTTTTAAAGTCATTTCAAACGGACCGCCTGCTTTTTGTGACGAAAGTTGAATCGACCATTTTCCGTCTTCGGAAGCTATGGTTTTATACTTTTTCCCTTTAAAATCCAATTCTATATTTTCATTTGCCGATGCCCAGCCCCAAATATTGACTTTGGTATCGCGCTGTAAAATCATTCCGTCGCTTATTAATCGCGGCAGTTTTATCTGTGCATTGATTGCAAAAGATATTAGAAATGTAAGTAGTATTATTTTTTTCATGCTATTTAGTCTTTCTTGGTGTCAATTTTTTCGCCACGAATTCACGAATTTTTTTTTTAAAATCTTTGTGTTTTAATTATCAGCAATTACACAAATTAATTTGTGTAATTTGATTATTCTGCAGACAAAGATTTTAAAAAAAAAATTCGTGAATTCGTGGCTAAAAAAACCTATTCATAACTATATAATTTTATTTTCTGGATTTCGTAATCGCCGACTGAAATTCTCAAATGTCTGCCTTGATGCGTTTGGTCGCCATTAAAATGCCTGATGGTTCTCCATTTTTCATTTTCAAATCTACCTTGATCGGTTTTTAAAATTCCAGCGTTTAGATTTTCTTTTAAAGATTTAAAAGTGACTACAATTCCGGAACCTGCAATATAAAATTCGTCTTTAGCAATTTCTATAATAATGGCACTTGACATTGGCCAAACATTCTCTTTTGCTCCATCAGACCAATTTAGCGTATAATCATGCTTAAAGGTGAATTCATAATTACCCATTTTTATAATCTGAGTATTATTTTCTTTGTCTAGTAAAACACCATCAATTTTTCCTTGTCCTTTATTGGCTTCAATTGTTGGTGTTAACTGCTGGACTAGATCATAAATTTTCCCAAGTGGTTCTTTTTTAGCATCTGTAACTGATTCTATTGAAAAAGGCGAAAAACCAATGGCTTCATAATGTCCGATAGCATACAAACCTTTAAAAGGCGCCGTTTCATCAAAACGATGTTCTGGAATAAATAATGGATCGCCTTGTCGCATAAATAAATCATTCCATTGTTTGAATGACGGATTATAAAAATCTGGCGCTAGAAAATCAATTGAATTTCCTGCTGCTTTCCAGACATCCATAAGATGTGGCAACGGTCCTGCACTTGGATATTGCCCTGGTTTTTTTTCTGGTGCATTTAAAGCGGCATTCACAAACATTGGAATTGGATAGACATCCTTTCCTGCTTTTGCAATTATATTAGTAAATTTTGAAAAATACCAAGCCATAAAAATTTCATCGGTATGCAGGCCTTTTCCAAAAATGTCTTCCCAATTTCCAGTAGTTTTAAATCCGTTTTTCTTCCAGATTCCCAAAAATTCTGGAACCAGTTTTTCTTTGTTTTTCTGTAAATATTGAATCAATTCTTTTGGTACTTCTTTTTTGAAAGCGGCATTCGCTAAAGAATGATAATCACGAGCCGTTGGCAACATTCCGATTTCGTTCTCCACTTGGATCATAATTAAGGTTTGTTCTCTTTGGTCGAAATCTTTAATATGCGACATTAATTTTTTAAACGCATTTAAATCCGCCTGTAGATTATTTTCGCTGAAAGGCGTTAGAATTTCATGGCTTTTATCTTTGTCATCTTTAACCCTTGGATATTTTTTCTGAATTAATTTTACCCAAGCCGGAGCATGGCTTGACATACTATTTTTCCAAGACCCAAACCAAAGAAAAACGAGTTTTAAATTTTCTTTTCTGGCTCTAAGAATTAAATCATCAACCAAAGCAAAATCAAATTTCCCTTCTTCTGGTTCTATAAGTTCCCAATAGATTGGCGTTAAAACAGTGTTGAGATTCATATCAACCAATTTGGGCCAAATGGTTTCCATGCTTTCCATACTGGTGGCAGAAGAATTTCCTAATTCTCCGCCTCTTATTATAAAAGGTTTATTATTGATAATGAGCTGCGTTTTATTTCCTTTTTGCTGCAGATGAGGTATTTTCTCTTGAGAAAAACCAAATTGAGTCAGAACAAAAAATAGTATTACAGCCGTACTTTGGGAAAATTGGAACATTCTAATTCTTTTAAAAAATTAAAAAATAAATAATCCATAATATAAACTTTTTACGGTTCATATTATGGATTAAAACTAACTTAAAAATTACTTAACTAATTCTCCTGAAAAGTCTTTACTTACGTCTTTTCCAGCAAGACCATCAGCAGCTCCTTTATAAGCATGTTTACGAACATAATTGGCATCCCAAAGGTTTGGGGATTCATTTGGAAGCCAGTATTCGTGCTCTTTAGCATTATCAGAAACACCCCAAATCGTGATTCCGTATTGTTGTGGAACAGGAATGTATTTTTTGTACATATCGATTACATACTGATACATTTCTGCTTGCGAAGCCTGTTGTGCTACAGTTGGCGTTGCAGTTCCTAATCTTATGTCTAATTCAGAAATTTTAATTAATTTTCCTGATGCTGCCAGTTTTTGGAACATTTGAACTATTTTCTCTTTATCTGTTGTTAAACCAATGTGCATTTGTGTACCAATTCCGTCAACTTGAGCTCCTTGGCTTTCGATATATTTTACATATTCGATTAATCCATCACATTTATCCAATCTAGATTCTAAATTATAATCGTTGATGAAAAGTTTATCCGTTGTATTTCCATATTGACGGGCCAATTTGAATGCTTTTACAGCATAATCTTTTCCAAGATATTTTACCCATGAGAAATAGTCTGTTGCCGTATCACCTTCACTTCCATTTCTTAAAGTTCCGTCTTCTTTCATTGGTTCATTTACAACATCCCAAGAAAAAACACCTGTTTTATAATGTGTCATCATTTTAGAAATCCAATCAGTCATGGCATCGCCAATAATTTTAGCTTTCTCTGCATCTGTTTTTTCGATTGTAACAGGTGCTGTTGATCCAGTTCCAGAAGATGATCCATCAGTCACTAAAACATTATCGATATAATAAGTTCCTGCAGCTCCTCCTAAATCAAAACCAAAACCGGTCTCACCACCTTTTGCAGTGATTTTCCATTCTATTTGTTTCCATGTAGTAGTCGTTGTCTGATCTCCCTGATAATTTGCTAATGATGATGGTGTAGTGGAACACCTTACAGAACCATTAGCTTCCGAACGAATCATATAAGAAATCGTGTAGCTTTTTCCTGCTGTCAATGCAGCAGTAAAAGTAGTCTGAATTTGAGTTCTCCATTGCTCTGTTGGAGTACTCGTAGCATTTACGACTTTCATCGATCCGCTTCCCTCATAAACATTTGCAGCTCCTGTTCCTGCACTTAAAGCATCAGCTGCTCCATTAGCTCTACTCCATCCAGTTATTCCTGAATTAAAATTTCCATTAGAAACCAAATTAACAGGTCCTGTTGCAGCATCTAAATCTACAACAGCTAAAGTATTCGCATCGATCAGATACGTTACGTTTGGAAGATATCCTAAATCGATATTAAACTGAAAAGTGGTACTTCCTGTTTTAAAATCTCCCGGAGCCAATTTAATTTTAACTTGTTGCCAGGAAGAAGTTGTAGCAAAAGCTTCTGTCCAAGTTCCTCCAGTTGCGAACCAATCTTTATAAGGATATTGATTGGTTAAAGAAGCATTAAATGAAATACGTCCTTTACCTGCAACATCAGATTTAATATAAAATGAAATTTCATAGTTGTGTCCCGCTACAATTGGTACATTTGGTGATGTCAACTGCAAACTGTAAGCTGCAGAAGATGAAGCACTAGATGCCAGCTGAATTGCTGCTGATGTACTAGTTAAACCTGAATTGGCAACAGTTGTGATTCCTTTTCCTGGATTATTTCTTGCCCAGCCCGTGAAGGAACCATCTTTTATAGGCGCTAAATCTAAAATATTAGCCCCGCTTGAACCTGGAATTACTGTTGGAGCAATAATACCATTCAAGTAACCTGCATTTTGATTAGAGTGCCAGATCAAAGTATGTCCAAAAACTTTTAGTCCTGCACTTTTTGTTGCGGCGATAAAAGCATCTACATTAGTAAAATTAATTTCTCCTTTAGCATTTACCATAGCACCATGTTTCATTTCGTAACCAGGTGTAACCTCATCAAAATTGTCATTTACAATTTTTCTATAGGCTGCATCACTCATGTATAAACTGATTCCAATCCCATTTCCTAAAGGAAAATCTGAATAGTTTTTTAATGGCTCATAACGGCTGATTTTTTCTACTAAAGCTAGTGGAAGCTCAGCTCCTGTTACTGCTCCATGTTCTGGGTCTTTTCCCCACTCCATCAAATTATCATCACATGATGATAAAATCATTAGCGATGAAGCGATTATTGGTATGATATATTTAGATTTCATTTTGTGGTTTTTGTTAGTTAAAATCATTGTAAACTGGCGTATCTAATGGTACAATTCTCCAATTGTCAGTGTACACTTTTACAGAAGTTGCTTTTGATGGGAATTCTACTTCACTTGCACTTCCAGTAACATTGGATAGTTTTACATCAGAATTTTCGAAATAAATTCCAAAGTTTTGGTAGGTCGCCGCTTCACGATAAGCCAATACCGTTTCGAAAGTAAACGCTTCTTTTGACCATGCATAGAATTTGTTTAACGGAATTGTAACTGTAATCCATCCCGTTGTTTGTACTCCTACAGCTTTTCCGTCTAAAATCCAAGGAACATAATTGTAACAAGCTCCAGCCCATTCGCCACCGTTGAAATTATTAATCATACAAATTTTTAAGAAACCTGACTGAGCCCAAACTTCTGGAACCAAAATATCAAATTGAAATGCAACTTTATCCAAAGGTGTAGTCGCAGGAATATAAGGCGTTAATTGTGCTCTCCAGTTGTCTACTCCGTTTCCTGCTGTCCAAACTTCTGAACATCTGTTTTTCGCAGCATCAAAAGAAGCAATACGAGCTGGACGATGAGGAACATATTTTCCTTGTGAAGTATTTCCAATTCCAATCGCAGCGGATTCTAAATCTGCAGGCTGAATCATACTTGTTGAAGTTCCCCAATATCCGTGAGAACCTTGTCCATCAAAATTAAGCAATAATCCTTTTTTGAAATTAAAATAAGCCGGAGAATAAACACCTCCATTTGATGTTTCTACATAAATTGAACCTCCTAAATCTGAAATACCATTTGGAACAACAACTGTAAATAACTCACCATCTTCATCTGAAGTAATTCCAGAAGTCACTTCCACATTTCCTGGAAAAACTACTTTACTTACTTCTGTTAAACCAGCTCCAGCCACACTAATTGTTTCACCTGGATTTGGCATCGTGTTAGAAATACTAGAAATTACTGGTTTTCCTGCACGAATTTGAAAAGGAAATGTTACTTCATGAGAATCATTTACAAAACGAATTGTATTTCTTACTGAAGGATCTGCATCTGAAATCGGAGTATCAGCAGATATACTGACCAACATCGAATTGTTTGTTACAAATACCACATTAAAATAAGTGGAATATCCATTAATATAAACCTTCTTCAGTCCCGTAAATCCTGAACCTTCGATACGCAATAATTGTCCTAAACGAGCAAAACTTACTTCTCTATCTGGCACAGAAGAGTTTATATCTTCTAAAAATACTCTCGTAATTGTCATCGAACCGCCTTCAGAATCGTTATTGTCACATGATGTAAACAACGTACTGAAAACCATCATTCCAAGAAGTGCGATGGGTGCCCAATACTTTTTATTTAAAATATATTTCATATTTATGTCTTTTTTATGTCTTTTAGTTTTTTATTTCTGATAACTAGAATAAATCTTTAATCTTCTCTTCTGTAAACTGATATGGAACAGGATTTTCTCTCAATAACGGATTCTGGACTAACTCAGATTCTGGGTAAGGAAGAAGGAAA
The DNA here is from genome assembly GCF_030378165.1 of Flavobacterium panacagri. Classification (NCBI taxonomy): domain Bacteria; kingdom Pseudomonadati; phylum Bacteroidota; class Flavobacteriia; order Flavobacteriales; family Flavobacteriaceae; genus Flavobacterium; species Flavobacterium panacagri. The sequence goes on along the minus strand of NZ_CP119766.1, from coordinate 2,448,382 downwards.
ATTGTCGCATCGATAACACCAATGGCACGTGGACTGCTGCTTCTTGCCGGGTCTATAGAAACGGTATTAGTCGCAGCATCATAAAGAATAGGCTGAATTGTTCCTCTGTCCTGTCCTGTTATATAATTAATCACTTCCTGCTGTTTGTAATAGGCTCTTCTTACTAAATCATACCAGTATTGTCCTTCCATAGCCAATTCTACTCTTCTTTCGTGTATAATATCTGCATAAGTTAAAGATGTTTTTGGCGTAAGACCTGCACGTGTTCGTAATTTGTTTATGCCTTCTAAAGCAGCCGCATCTGAAGTGGAAGCATTGTTTCCTAAAGCAGCTTCCGCATAGTTTAGATAAACTTCGGCCAAACGCAGCATATTGGTATTCAAAGCAGAATTCATACGGGTAATTTTTGAGTTGTCTTTAGTAGACCCCACAACTCCTTTTTTTATGTTTACAAATTCTTTGCTGTGATTAACGGTATAGCCACCATTTGATTTATTAATTTCTGGATAAAAATCATCATCAGCCATCCATGTCGCTCTTCGGCGAAGATCTTTTGATTCGTATTCTTTTAAAACATCATACGATGCTCTTGTCCAATATCCCCAAGCGGCATCATCTCCAGTAATATCAGAACCTAATGCAAAATAAGCCTGCTGAGTATTGTTAACGCCATAATCTCCGTTTGGAACCCATTGTAAAGCAAACATAGATTCGGAGTTGTTATTATTATCAATCATGAATAAATCTTCATAATTAGCCATCAAACTGTAAGGGCCAGAACTCATTACTTTTTCTGCAGCTTTTTTAGCCAGATCAAGATATTCCTGATTGCGAGTTCCGCTGTTCGGATTGTCGCTAACTCCTGAAAATGATAAATACACACGAGAAAGCATTCCGAATGCGCTGTACCTTGTCAAACGTCCAGCCTGACCAGCAGTTTCTGGAAGATATTTAGCAGCAAATTCTAAATCACGTATTGAAAATTCGTAAACATCTTTCATTGGGTTTTTGTTTACAATTGGATTTTTCACCAACTCTCTTGGATCTGTTGAGATTATCACATCTCCCCATAGAGAAGCTAGATACCAGTAAGCTGTTCCTCTCATAAAACGAGCTTGAGCAATATATCTGTTTTTTACAGCATCATTCAACGGACTTCCGGAAATCCCAATGATAACATTATTGGACTGCTGTACTACATTGTATAATGAAGCCCAAGCTGAAACTAATGGTCCAGTTAATCCCGTTTCTGTTAAATCTGTAAAAGGATATACATAGTCTGAGAAAGGTGCATACATATTTGCCGCACGTCCATCTCCTAAACCATAATAAAATTTATCATTAAAATCGAACCATACTTTGTTGTATAACGGTCCTGTCGCAGCCTGAAAATCGGATTCAGTCTTGTAGAAGTTTTCTTTAGTAATTACATCATTCGGTTCAACTTCCAAAATATCGCTGCAACTCGTCCAAACAAATGGCAATGCAATAATTAAAGCCGTGTAAAATATTTTCTTTGTTTTCATTGTGCAGTTTTTAGAAATTAATGTTGATTCCAAGTGTAGTTGTTACTGGTGAAGGATAACGTCCATTATCGATACCGTTTAAAAGCTGATTTTGATTTATCGCACCAACTTCAGGATCATATCCTTTATATTTAGTAAAGGTTAAAACATTCTGCATGTTTGAGTAAACTTTGATATTTGAAATTCCATATTTAGAATACAAATCCTTTGGTAGATTATAACCAATAGAAATGTTTTTAAGCCTAACATACGAACCATCTTCTACAAATCTATTGCTCAAACGATAGTTAGAAGCAGAAGATGCTGATGAAGCTCCAATTCTTGGCATATAAGGATCACCGCCCACAATCTGTACATTTCTGTAATCATTAGGACCATTCGGGTCTATTAATTCCAATTGCGCATATCCCAAAGCTGTTTTCAATAAATTAGTATTTTCACGAGGATTTTCTAACCAACGTCTTTGATAATTTAAAACATCATTTCCATAAGAACCTGTAAATAAAATGCTCACATCAAATCCTTTGAATGAAAAACTGTTGTTAAAACCAAAAGTGAAATCTGGATTAGGATTTCCAATATAACCAGCATCTTTTTCGTTGATTACGCCATCTTTATTGACATCTTCAAACATATAATCTCCAATCCAAACACCGTTTTCGCCAATAACCATTCCTTCTGGTAATGCTGTAGGCTTTACAGTTCCTGATGCATCTTTATAATAGAAATCTGTTGCTTTTTCAAAACGTCCAATAACTTTATATCCATAAAATTGTCCTAATGTTTGTCCTACTGCACTGCGAGTAACCACTGTCACATCTGAACCTTGCTGTAAAGTCTGATCATAAACTCCTGACTCAGAATTTAATTTCAATACTTTAAACCTATTCATAGAGATATTAAAGTTTGATTTCCAAAGAAAATCTGGTCGTTGCATATTGATTGTGTTTAGAGTAAACTCAATACCTTTATTTTCAAGAGATCCAATATTTGCAAAAGGCGGAGAAGTCGACCCTTGTCCTGTTGTACCAACATAAGCTGGAAGTGACAATCTTAATAATAAATCATCTGTTCTTTTGTAATAAACGTCTGCGGTAATTTCTACTCTATTATTAAAAAGTCCAAGATCTAAACCAATATTTGTCTGGTTTGATTTTTCCCACTTCAAATCTGGATTTGCCGTATTGGTTGCAATCTGTCCGCTTCCCCAATTGGTTGCCGAAGTACCATAAACAGAAGTATAAGCATTATTTGGCACGCTTGAATTACCTGTAACTCCCCAGCCAGCACGTAATTTAAGATTATTGATTGTCTGATTCTCTTTTAAGAATCCTTCATTTGATATCTTCCAAGCCAAACCTGCAGCTGGGAACCAGTCCCATTTATTACCTTCTGCAAATTGTGAAGATCCATCTCTTCTAATCGTTCCTGTTATAAAATATCTGTCATCAAATGTGTAAGCTACCCTTCCAAAGTAAGAACTTAGAGAATTTGTAGAACTTGCATTAGAATTTCGTGCTGTTGTTGGATCACCCGCATTTAAGTCTGTTGCTCCATTTGTTAAATATCCAGAGCGATAGCCGTAAAGATTTTCCCAGTTTCTTTCCTGAAGTTCTTCTGCAAGCATCGCATTAACATTATGTTTTCCAAATATTTTATTATAAGTCAAAGTGTTAGTCCAGATCCAGTTTTCGCTGGTAGATTTTGTTCTTGTTCCTTCTCTAACCTCATTTGATAATGCTCCAAAAGTATAAGACGGATTAAAAGTATATCGGTTTCCAAAACCATAATCTATAGAATATTGTGTTCTAAGTTTTAAATCTTTTGTAAAACTAATTTCTGCATAAACATTTCCTCTAACTCCATAATCTTTTCCATGATTATCTTTCAGCATTGCAATTCCTAATGGATTGGTTTGAACGAATTCAGTTGTATCTGGTCCATCAAAAGTTCCATCAGCATTTCGGGCTGCCACATTTGGCGTTTGCTTTAAAGCTGTCAGGATTACCGAATCATCATTAACAGTGGTCACTTGATTGGTTTTAAAAACATTCATATTTACCCCCACTTTCATCCATTTCTTTACCTGAGAATCAATAACACCACGAATAGTCATACGATCGAAAGAGGATCCAATTATAGTTCCTTCTTGATCAAAATACGACATACCTAATGCATAAGTTGTAGTATCAGAACCACCAGACGCAGATAAGTTATAGCTTTGAATTAAACCTGTTTGAAACAATTCATCCTGCCAGTTTGTTCCTTCCCCTAATAAATCAGGACGGATAAAATAAGGATCTCTTTGTACAATTCCCAAGTCTGAACGCGTATTTTTAAGGGTTCCATATTCTCTTAAATTAAGAACCTGCAACTGTTTCGGCATTTCCTGCCATCCAATATAACTGTCAAAATTTAAAGTCAAGTCTCCTTTTCTCCCTGTTTTAGTTGTTACCATGATTACACCATTTGCCGCTCTAGAACCATAAATTGCAGTTGCAGAAGCATCTTTCAAAATATCAATAGAAGCAATGTCGTTTGGATTAATTCCCGCAAGCGGGTTGGTATTTAAAGAACCTGAATTTCCGTCAATAATAACACCATCTATCACATAAATAGGTTCATTTGAACCGGTTATAGAGCTAATACCACGAATACGCACTGAAGAACTTCCTCCTGGTGTACCGCTATTTTGCTGTATCTGCACACCCGCTGCACGTCCTTGTAAAACCTGATCAATAGTTGTAGCAACTGATTGAGTTACTGCAGCGCTAGAGATAGACGAAATAGAACCTGTTAAATCTGCTCTTTTAGCAGTTCCGTATCCAATTACAACAACTTCTTTTAAGTCATTTAAATTTTCTTCTAATACCGCATCTATTTTAGTTTTGTTGTTTACTAAAACTTCATGAGGCTTATATCCTATAAAACTAAAAACCAGAATACTATTGGCAGGAACAGATTGTAGTGTATATGTTCCGTCAAAGTTAGAAACAGTACTGGTTTTAGTTCCTTTTACAATAATATTGACACCTGGTATTGGTCCGCTACCATCAGATACAGTACCCGAAACAGTAATTTGCGCATTTACCGCAGCAGAGCATACCAGCATCAGAATTAGGACTCCCAAATTCTTAAAGTATTTTGATCTGCTTTTAGTAATTAAAAAGTTAGTCATAAATAATTGGTTTAATGAGTTAATAAGTATGGTTTAGTTAGTTTACTTTTAATTGACCTATAGTTTGTTTTTTTATGTTAAAAGAAATCAAACAAAAAACAACTTATAGTCAAAACAAATATATACAAAAAACAACAACACACAATCGGTTGCGTTAATTTTTTTTGTCATTTTTAAAAAAATACCTCTTCAAAAAAACATATTATTCGTTTATATTATTAAAAATTTGAATAATAATCAAAAACAAGAATTAATACAACGAAAACGTTAGAGATAATAAATCATTTACTTATAAATCTTAAAAAAAACATAAAAAGTTAAAATTTAATATTTTTTCAAAAACCGCTAAAACGTTGTAGTGAAACTGCAAAAAAGAATTGAAGAGAAAACCCTTATCCAACCCTTATAAAATAAGGATTTTATTCAATTAGTAACTACTAATCAATCTATTAACCGCTAAACAATATATTTCTTACAAAAACCTAAAACAAACAATCGGTTGCTTTTATTTCATAAAAAATCCCCTCCAAATATCTTGGAGGGGATTCTAAAAATGATCTTAAATTAAGACTATAAATTCATCTTTTTGGCATCTTCAACAAACTGTTTTAATCCAATATCTGTTAACGGATGTTTCAATAAGCCTTTGATTGCTGAAAGTGGCCCAGTCATAACATCTGAACCAATTTTTGCACAGTTAATAATATGCATCGTATGTCTTACTGATGCTGAAAGGATTTGTGTCTGATAATCATAATTATCGTAAATTTCTCTAATTTCAGCGATTAGGTTCATTCCGTCAGTCGAAACATCATCTAATCTTCCTAAAAATGGGGAAACATAAGTCGCTCCAGCTTTAGCAGCTAATAAGGCTTGTCCAGCAGAAAATACCAAAGTTACATTGGTACGAATTCCTTTTGAAGAGAAATATTTACAGGCTTTTATGCCATCACCAATCATTGGTAGTTTTACTACAATTTGAGGATGTAAAGCTGCCAGCTCCTCTCCTTCTCTAACAATTCCTTCAAAGTCAGTCGAGATTACCTCAGCCGAAACATCGCCATCAACGATATTACAAATAGCCAAATAATGATTTAGGATGTTTTGTTTTCCTGTAATGCCTTCTTTTGCCATTAAAGACGGATTGGTGGTTACACCGTCTAAAACGCCTAAAGACTGTGCTTCTTCAATGTCCTGAAGATTGGCAGTGTCAATAAAAAATTTCATAAGTTTTTGGTTTAAGTTAAAAGTATTTTTGCGTAAAAAAAACTTTGTCAAAGTTTAAAACATTGACAAAGTTCTCAGTGTGTTCTAGTGAGTGAAAAATGTGCATTTCGATTGATTCTGCTCTTCAAAAAACCTTCAATAAAAAATACTCACTTATTATTTTATCAAACTGACTTTTTATTCATTTTGATCTTCAAAAAAATAGTAACTAAACCTTCAATCTATTTTTCTGAAATCTTAATGTGAAAAAAAGCCATAATCTTAATACACATTTTTAAAGTTTTTATCTAAAAAAACACTTTTAAATATTTTTAACTTTTTACGGCTATCCTATTTAAAAATTTAGTTTTTAGTTTTTTAAGAAACCTAACAGGTTTTGAAAGCCTGTTAGGTTTGATATGAAAATCTAAATCAATTAAATATATTGATTGATGATGTTTTCAAACAATTCTTGTTTACCGCTTTGAAGATTTAATTCTCCATTTTCGTGAGCGATAGTGTAAAGATCTTTAAGGTTTAATTTTCCTTCAGCAAAATCTTTTCCTTTTCCAGAATCGAATGAACTGTATCTTTCTGTTCTTAATTTTTCGTAAGGAGAAGAAGTGATGATTTTATCTGCAGTCAATAAAGCTCTTGCAAAAGTATCAGCTCCGCCAATGTGCGCTAAGAAAACATCTTCTAAGTCTGTAGAATTTCTTCTGATTTTAGCATCAAAGTTAACTCCTCCGCCTTGCAATCCGCCAGCTTTTAAGAAAACCAACATGGCTTCAGTTGTTTCTTGAATGTTATTTGGGAACTGATCTGTATCCCATCCGTTTTGGTAATCTCCTCTATTAGCATCGATACTTCCTAACATTCCTGCTTTTGCTGCTACTTCTAATTCGTGTTGGAAAGTATGCTGAGCCAAAGTAGCGTGGTTTACCTCAATATTAATTTTGAAATCTTTATCTAACCCATAATTTTTCAAGAATCCAATTGCTGTAGCCGAGTCAAAATCGTATTGGTGTTTAGATGGCTCCATTGGTTTTGGCTCGATGAAGAAAGTTCCTTTAAAACCTTGAGATCTTGCGTAGTCTCTAGACATTGCTAAGAATTGCGCCATGTGGTCTAATTCTCTTCCCATATCTGTGTTTAGTAAAGACATATAACCTTCTCTACCACCCCAGAATACGTAGTTTTCTCCACCTAAAGCAATTGTTGCATCCAAAGCTAATTTTACTTGACCTCCAGCTCTCGCTACTACATTAAAATCTGGATTTGTAGCGGCTCCGTTCATGAATCTTGGGTTCGAGAAACAGTTTGAAGTTCCCCAAAGTAATTTAATTCCAGAATCTGCTTTTTTCTGTTTTAAGTAATCTGTAATAAATGCCAAACGTTTTTCTGATTCTGCGAAAGTTGCTCCTTCAGCAATCAAATCATAATCGTGGAAACAGAAATAATCGAATCCCATTTTGCTGATGAATTCAAAAGCAGCGTCTGCTTTATCTTTTGCGGCTTGATATGGATCTGATGAAGCATCCCAAGCAAATTGCTGTGTTCCTGGCCCGAATGGATCGCTTCCTTGTCCGCAGAAAGTATGCCAGTAAGCAATAGCAAATTTAAAGTGCTCACGCATTGTTTTTCCAGCCACAACCTGGTCTGGATTGTAATATTTAAATGCCAACGGATTATCAGATTCCTTTCCTTCAAATTTAATTTGGCCAATACCTTTGTAGTATTCTTTATCTCCTAAAACTATCATTTGATTTTTTTATTTATTTGTTAATATTAATTCTAATTCTTGTTTCCATTTTTTATATGCCGTTTCGTATTCCTCTTTATTTTTTAGAGGCAAAAAGGTCATTACGTGATCGTTTGTTGTAATTCCTGAACCAAATTTTTCAAAGTCGCCATCTGTCAAGCCAACAGCTCTTGCCGCTCCTACTGCTCCGGTTGTATTGTAAATTTCAATTTCATGTCCAATTAAGGTTGCCACTGTATTAGAGAAAATTTCAGAACGGAATAAATTATCATTTCCAGCTCTTATGACATTAATAGTTGCATTATCATCTTTCAGGCATTCCATTCCATAAACAAAAGAAAATGCAATGGCTTCCAAAGATGCTCTAAATAAATGTGCATTGGTATGAATATTAAAATTCAAGTTTAGAATATGCGACCCAATGTTTTTGTTATTGAACATTCTTTCAGCGCCATTTCCAAACGGAATGACAACCAATCCTTGCGAACCTACATTTATCTGAGATGCTTTTTCATTCATTTCTTCATACGACTCATTTCCGATATTGTTTCGCATCCATCTGTATTGGATTCCTGCTCCGTTTATATTCAGCAATTTGCCAACTCTCGGATTTGATTCTGTATAATTTACATGAACGAAGTTGTTTACACGAGTACTTTTCCCTGAGTTTGTTTCTGTAACAGCATAGAAAACACCCGACGTACCGCCCGTTGCTGCAACTTCTCCCGAACGAAGTACATTCAATGACAAAGCGTTATTTGGCTGATCTCCCGCTCGGTAAACAATCGGAATTCCAGCAGGAAGACCCGATTCTGCAGCAGCTTTTTCTGTAACAACACCTTGATTTGTAAAATTTTCTACGATTTTTGGAGTCAATGCTGTATCAATTCCATAATATTCTAAAAGCCAGTCGGCTACTTTATTTTCTTTATAATCCCAAAGCATTCCTTCAGACAAACCATTTTTGGTAGTCGTTACTTCGCCTGTCAATTTCAAAGCGATGTAATCTCCCGGAAGCATGTATTTCGCAATTTTATTGTAAACTGCTGGTTCGTTTTCTTTAACCCATTTCAGTTTCGAAGCCGTGAAATTTCCTGGAGAATTCAATAAATGCGACATGCATTTCTCTTCTCCAATTTCGGCGAAAGCGGTATTCCCAATTTCAACCGCACGGCTGTCGCACCAGATAATTGAATTTCGTAACGGAGCGCCTTCTTTGTCCACAATCACCAATCCGTGCATTTGGTACGAAATACCAATTCCCTGAATTTTAGACGCATCAATATTAGCTTCTTTAATCGCTCTTTTTGTTGCCGTACAAATGTACTGCCACCAAATTTCTGGATCCTGCTCTGCCCAGTCTGGGTGAATTGAAAGGATTTCCATTTCGTTTTGCGGTTCATTCAAAACGATCACTTTTTTACCCGTTTCTGCTTCAACAATTGCTGCTTTCACAGAAGAACTTCCAATATCATATCCGATATAATACATACTTACAATGATTCTCTTATTATTAATTTTGTCGGCACATAACACTTCGTTTCTTCGTCATGCGTAATAAATGCCGCTGCTTTGGTTCCTATTTCTTTAAAATCAGTTGAAACAACCGAAATTCCTTTGTATATAAATTTCTTCATCGGGGTTTCGTTGTACGATAAAAAGCCAACATCTTTTCCCGGTTCGTAATCCTTCTCTTTACACTGCTCTAAAAAGTGCCCTAAAATCCTGTCGCTTACACTGATATAAGCAATGCCTTTTTCGATATTGAACTTCTTCGGATCTGTAATCACTTCGTATTCAAAACCAAAATCGGCACAGAATTTCTTAAAAAATTCCACTGTTTCCCACGGGTGATTCGTAAAATCAGGATAGACAAATTGTATCTTTTTATACTTTTTAAACAAATAAACTGCCTCTGTCAAAGACTCATAAAACGCTTTCCCGAAATCCTGAAAAACATAATTGTTCGTCTTTTTCGCCTGAATATTCCAGTCAATCAAAAGCAATTTGTCACTTGAAATTGCCGACAATGCCGGAGCAATATCCCGATGATCAAAATTCATCACCACGTATTTATAATACTTCCCAATTCCGTTATTGATAATCGTTTTAAAAACATCAATATTATAATGATGAAACTGCACATCGATAATCACATTATCGGGCAGATTATTCACAACCGAATGATACAAAACCTCTTTATATGCCTTAAACGTATCTAGAACCAAAAGCACTTTTCTTGTTTCACCCGCTACGTAATAGCCTTTATTCGGCACAGATTCAATCGTATTTTGGTCTTTTAAAATCGAATAAGCCTTAAAAACCGTGTCTCTCGAAAGCTGATACGTTTTACAGATCACATTCACCGACGGAAGCAAATCTCCTTTTTGCAGAATATTCTCCGCAATCGAATTTGTAATTCCATCCACCAACTGCTGATACTTTGGAATATCACTTTCGTGATTGATTATAAACTCAAATTTTTCTTCTTCTTTTAGCATACCGTTCTGTTCCGTTCTGTTATGCTAAAGTAGCTAAAAATATTTTATAAAAAATTGTTTTTTGTATTAATTATGTTAAGTTTTTAAAAATCTATTTTTCAATAATTTGGGCGTGTGCTTGTCCCGATAGCTATCGGGAGGCTATCCGTTTCAAGTCCTCGCACTTCCTTCGTCAGGCTCCGGGCTTTCCACTGCTATCCCTCACGCAAAGCGAGTTCAAGAGACACAATCTTGTCATTTCCATTTAAAAGGAAAAATCACAATAGTAACTACATAAAGTGATTTAACCGCAAAGTTCGCAAAGGTTTACGCAAAGAACGCTAAGAAGTTCACTCTCAGTTTTGTCATCCCGACGAAGGAAAGATCACACTCGAGAATCGACAAAGATTGGCGACATTCTGTGCGGAGTTTCTAGTGTGATCTTTCCTTCGTCAGGATGACAAACTAAACGAAACCACTTCACTTAAAACTTTATCTCGCAAAATGCCTACTCGACGCATACATCGCCAAATACGTCCCTACAAAACCTCCAGCTTCTTTTGTACTTAAAATAGCCCCATCAACATCTTTAATTAACAAATTCCACTTTTCTTTTTCTTTTGTTTTAAAATAAAAACTATATAATCTTCCATTTCCTTCAATTTTCACTAATAAGTCTTTATCAGAATCAAAAAGATCTTTTTTAGCAATTATCTCCGATTTTCCATTATTGATTTTACTCGCAGTTCTTTCTACAAAAACCTCTTGCTTCTTATCAGTATTCAGGCGCTTTCCAATCAACAAATAATGTTTTTCATTCTGGAAAGCAGTTAGACCCGCAACTTGTAAATTATCTTTTGGTGTAAATTCAAACTTCACTGAAGCTTCAAACTTTAAATGCTGTTGTCGTCTTCCAATAAAAGAGAAATTAGTTTCGGTATGAATCGATTCATTTCTCGGTTTGATATATAATTTTCCGTCTTTTAAATCATACCATTTTTCTAAAGGAGTTCGAATAAAATTCCATTTCAAACCCAATTCATCCGAATCAAAATTATCTTGCCAAACAAAATTCCCGTTATTGGCTTCTATTTTTTCTTTTGAAAGAATAAGATTTGGTCGTTTATGAATCATAGGAATAGGCTCATTTCCGCCGACAATTTCTGGCCAATCGTTTTTCCATTGCACAGGCATCATGAAGGTCTCTCTTCCAGTATTATACAAATCACCTTCATAAGGACGACAGCCCAAAAATACTGACCACCAATCGCCGTTTGACAATTGAACAAAATCAGCATGACCTGTTGTCGAAACTAAATTTTTACGATTTGGGTCTAAATGCGATTGCGTCAAAATCGGGTTATTAGCATAACTTTCATAAGGGCCATAGATGTTTTTACTTCTAAAAACCACTTCAGAATGATTGAAACCTGTTCCACCCTGAGCACAAATCAGATAATAAAATCCATCTTTTTTAATCACATGCGGCCCTTCAATCCAGACTGGTTTTATAGCCATATCGGTTCCGCCGTTAATAACCAATTTGGGAGCTGTTGTGGTTTTTTGTTTTTCCAAATCGTATTCCAGCATATAAATGGCGCGATGGCCATCGTGAAGCGAAACATTATTAGGCGGAGGCCCGTTATGTGTAATATAAGCTTTTCCGTCTTCATCAAAAAAGAGATCTGGATCGATTCCGTTAACTTCAGGAAGCGCAATCGGATTTGACCAAGGCCCAGACGGATTTTTAGCTGTAACAATAAAATTACCCACTCCGCTGACATTGGTACAAATCACATAAAAAATGCCTTTATTGTATCGAATTGTTGGCGCATACATGCCGCCTGAAAGACGAGAATTGCCAAAATCGGATTGTTCGCGACGGTTTATAATATTTCCAATCTGTTTCCAGTTTACTAAATCGGTACTTTCAAAAATAGGAAGTCCAGGAAAATAGCAAAAAGAAGAATTCACCAAGTAAAACTTATCCTCAACCCTGCAGATTGTAGGATCAGGATAAAAACCAGCCAAAACAGGATTTAAATACTCAGCATCAGATTTTGTTAGATTTTGATACGCATCGTCATTTCCTCGATAATCAAACCAGTCAAAAACAGCATAATCGGAATACACAACCGATTGTGATTTTTGCGAAATTTTTTTACACGATGAAAAAGCACTCATTAAAATGAATGCGCTTATCAATGCACTACCTAATCTGCTTTTTTTAAACATCTTTTTTTGCTAAAATCTTAATCAAATAATCTTCTAATTCCGTATGGATCAATTGTTACTATGGAACCATCGTCAAGATAATCGATTTTGGTTACTTTCATGCTTCTTAAATGTGTTACGCCTTTTGACAAACTCGAATCGTGGTAAAACAAATACCATTCTCCTTCTACTTCACAAATAGAATGGTGCGAAGTCCAGCCTACAACGGGATTCAAAATTCTTCCCTGATACGTAAACGGTCCATACGGATTGTCGCCAATAGCGTAACAGATAAAATGTGTATCGCCTGTCGAATAGGAGAAATAGTATTTTCCGTTGTATTTGTGAACCCAAGAAGCTTCAAAAAAACGACGGTCGTTATCGCTTGCCAAAATCACTTTTCCGTTTTCATCCAGAATCTGGATTTCTTTTGGTTCTTCGGCAAATTCCAGCATATCATCGCGAAGCATAGCTACGATTGGCCCTAAAGCAGGTTCATTTCCAAACGGTTCTTCGTTATTGGAATCGTATATATTGTTTCGGTATTTCTGAAGCTGTCCACCCCAAATGCCTCCAAAATAGATATAATGTTTTCCGTCTTCGTCTTCAAAAACGGCCGGGTCAATACTGTAACTTCCTTTTATAGCGTCAGGTTGAGGTATAAACGGCCCTTCTGGTGCGTCGCCTATCGCCACTCCAATCTGGAAAATTCCATTGGCACGTTTGGCTGGAAAATACAAATAGTACTTTCCGTTTTTATGTCCTGCATCGGGTGCCCACATTTGTTTTTCGGCCCAAGCCACATCATCAACATGAAGCGCTACTCCGTTATCCACAACTTCTGATGATATCGTGTCCATCGAAAAAACGTGATAATCTTCCATCCCAAAATGATCGCCGTTATCGTTAAACGGAATTCCAGCATCTATATCATGCGACGGATAAATGTAAATCTTCCCATTGAATACATGCGCCGAAGGATCGGCTGTATACATATGAGATACTAATGGCTTTGAAATCGCCAAATCATTAATTTCCTCAAAATTAATGTGTTCAATGCTATCTTCAGGCATAGTGGTATCTTTGTTTTAAATAATTAAGTTCTTCTTTGTTTAAGTTCTGTTTCAATTTGCACTTCCATCGCTTTGTCGATTTTATAGAAAAACAGCAATCCAACTCCAATCAAAAAAGGGATTGCAGGGAAAATACTAACTAATAATTTAATTCCATTTATAGCTGTTTCCGACTGCTGAGGTGTATTTGGGACATAATGAAAATAGCCCAGGAATAATGTCGTTAAAGCACCTCCAATGCTTAATCCGCTTTTCAAACCTACCATCATTGCTGAAAAAATAATTGCTGTCGCTCTTCGATTATTAAGCCATTCCGAATAATCGGCAACATCGGCAATCATTGCCCATAAAATTGGGATTGTGATTCCGTAAAAAAATCCGTGCAGAATTTGAGAGAAAAATACCAATCCGATTGATGCTGGCGGATAGAAATAAAAAGCGATGATAAACAGTGTCGAAATGAATAAAAACAATCCGAATATGTTTCGTTTTCCGTATTTATCAGCCAAGTTTTTAGACAACGTAATTCCGACAATCATAAAGATAATTCCGCCCGCATTAAAGAGTCCGAAACCTGCAGAAACAGGATCATTCCCAAAATGATTCAATCCGATATTGGTTAAAAAATCCAATATAGGCTGAATAAAAACGGCTAATTGCTCTTTATCTACATAATTCTCAAAATAATACACATACGAACCGCCTTTCATAGCCAAAGTCACAAAAACCAAAGTTGTCAGCGAAAGCATAATAATCCAAGGTCTGTTTTTAATCAAATCACTCAAATCTTCTTTTACGCTTGACTTTTGTTCTGGTTTTGGAATAATTCTTTCTTTAGTCGTTAAAAAAGTAATTAAAAGCATGATCGTTCCGATAATCGCCAAAGCGGTCATTACTTTTTCAATCCCGATTGCTTTATCTCCGTTTCCAGCGCTTTTGATAATACCAAGCATAAAAACCTGAACGAAAAACTGTGCAAACATTACCGCAACAAACCGATACGATGACATACTGTTTCGTTCTTTCATATCGCCCGTAATTACTCCGCTTAAAGCAGAATACGGCAAATTGTTTCCTGCATAAAAAAGAAGCAGTAAAGTATACGTTACAACGGCATAAATTACTTTTCCTTTATAAGAGAAATCAGGAGTTGAAAAGGCTAATAATGCCACTACACCAAGCGGAATTGCGGTCAATAAAATCCAAGGTCTGAATTTTCCCCATCTCGTACTGGTTCTGTCTGCCAAGACCCCAATAATCGGATTGAAAATAAAAGCTGCAACCAATCCTACAATCAGCATGATGATGGAAGAATCTGTTGGTGATAATCCGTAAATATCGGTGTAGAAATACGCCAGATAGGTCATCAAAGTCTGAAAAACTAAATTGGCAGCTAAATCTCCTAAGCTGTATCCAATTTTTTCTTTGATGGATAATTTTTGCGAAATGTTACTCATTGGTGGTTTTGTGGTTAGTTAGTCCCGATCCTGCAAGGTTTTCAAAACCTTTAAGGTTTCAGTTGTTTTTATACAATTTTAAAATCCATACCTACAAGGTTTTGAAAACCTTGCAGGAAAGCGAATTACAATCAAAACAATCGGTTGTGTAAAATTAGACAAAAAAACATATTATGCAAATTTAGTTTACTTTATTTAAGTTATTTTTTATTTCACAACCGATTGTTGATTAATTCATCAATCTTAAGCTATTTCGACTGCTTATTCTTTAGTTTCTTTCAACTTTAAGATGCTGTCGTAAGCTAGTTTATGTTTTAATTCCTTGTCAAACGGAAGCGGGTAATTGGTTCTTCCTTTTATCGGCCAATCGTTTAGCCAGGATTGACCGTCATGAACACCCCAAAACGTAACTCTGCTGATTTTATCTTTATGCTTTAAAAATAATTTAAAAATCGATGCATAACGTTCTGCTAATTGTGTCTGAACGGAATCTGGTAATTTTTCGGGATACGGATTCATTTTAGGATTCCCTTCAAATTTCTGATTCACGTCTGCTCCTTTCAGATCCCACGGGTTTGGCAAAACCGTAATATCCAATTCTGTAAAAGCCACTTTGATTCCTAAAGCAGAATACTCTAAAATGCTTTTTTCAATTTCCTCTAATGACGGACTCTGTAATCGCCAGTGTCCCTGAATGCCAACTCCGTCCACTTTCCCGCCTTCAGCTTTTATTTTTTTGATTAAAGCAATAGCTCCTGCTCTTTTTGCTGGTTCTTCGATATTATAATCGTTATAATATAATTCTGCTTTTGGATCGGCTTTTTCTGCCAGTTTAAAAGCTTCAACTAAATACTTCTCGCCAAGTGTATTCAAAAAAACTGATTTTCTTAAAGTTCCATCGTCATTTAAAGCTTCATTCACAACATCCCAAGAATTGATTCTGTCTTTGTATTTAGAAACGATGGTTGTAATATGATCTTTCATAAAAGCTTTCATTTCTGTACTATCGGCGATTTTTTCCATCCATGGCGCCAATTGACTGTGCCAGATTAAAGTATGTCCATGAACAAACATTTTATTCTTCTCACCATACGCCACAAATTTATCAGACAAAGCAAAATGATATTTGTCCTTTTGTGGATGCATGTACATAGATTTCATAATATTCTCGGCAGTAATCGCATTAAATTCTTTTCGAATCAAAGAATCTACTTTTTTGTCTTTTTCTTCAATTTGATCAGCGCTTAAAGCAGTTCCGATGTAAAAATCATCTTTGTAAGCATCTTTTAACGAAGCAGTTTCTTTTTGCGACGTACAGCTTATAGTCAGCAAAGCCGTGACGGTAAATAAAAAAGGTTTAATGCATTTCATATTTTTTGGTTTAAATAGTTAATCGTTTTTTCTTTCAGAAGAGACCGACAGGTCTAGTATTCTCTCATAGTTTTATCATTTCGACGTAAGGAGAAATCTCCACAAATAGCTCCGCATGCTAGATCAACTTTGTAGAGTTTCTTGCGGAGATTCCTCGTTCCTCGGAATGACAAACAGAACGTGTTACTTTACGAAATCATTCCTTCCTAAAACTCTCCGGCGGGCCCAAATACGACTCCAAAACCTTTCCTTCTTCGGTTTCAATTACAATTTTCTGAAGCACAAGCGCTGGATCAATTCCATAAATCTTTAATATATGATTTCCTGCTCTTTCAATGTTATGTGTCGATGTTATGATTTTAATATTATTCGCAACAGATTCTGCCCAGGCTTTTTCTGAAGCATCTGCGTTGAGGTTCATGATTTGCGGTTTCTCATTATCAAAGGCAATTCCGTATTTTAATCCGTCGCCCTTTTTAAAATTGATTGTTGGCGAAAAATAAGCGTTTACTTTCATCTTTCCTTTGCTAAAAAAATGAACGTTGTATTCTAATCTTGGAGATTGTTGTGAGATTTCTATCGGATGAATATGCGAAGGTTTTAAAGTTACTCCGGATGCTGTTTTTCCAAGATTTGGAATTGTTGTCCATTTTATTGAATCAGAATTTATTGCTTTTGAATAATTCTGAGCTTCTATCGAAATATAACCGTTGTTTTCAGCAAAGCCATGAACTTTATCAGCTTTAATATTATTAGTTTTTAATTGAATAATAAATTTTTGATAATTAGCAACAACTATAAATTGACTCTTAGTTATTCCTTTTGGGGCTTTTTTCCAATCAATATTTACTAAAATTCTTTGTTCTGTATCAACTATACCCTCAGATTGAGAAAACTGAATCCAATTATGATCGCAAAAAATTTTAAATGTATATTTTTTTATTCCAGAATTTAATAGATCGATGTATGATGTATTATTTTCTAATGATGAAAATTCTACCAACTCTATTTTATTTTTAAGAACTCCATCAAAAGATTCCTCTATTCCTTCAACAGCAATTCTCTGATTTATTGCTGTATTATGAAAAAGATGTCTCGTGCCTGGAATCACATTTTTATCCGGCTGTTGCCAATTATCATAACCAATATGCGTCTGCGACATCATATGATTCCATTTACCATTTGCTAATTGCGTATGATAATAATTCGTGAGTTCGGAATCTTTTTCAAATAACTCTTTTACTTTTTCTTTATATTCATTTGCAGAAAGTCTCCACTGTTCTGAGTATAAAAAATTTTTAGCCTGTGCCACATACAATTCGTTTAAATTAGCACTTGCCAAAACAGGAAACAAAACCAACTGATAAAAAGCATCTTTGTATTCTGGTTTCAATTTCTCATTTATAATTGTAGCCAATTTGACCAATTTTTGATAATCAGCTATAACTTTGTCAGCTTCATTATAATTAGTGACACTATAGGTTTTACGATCTAATAATTCAGGTTTTCTTCGGGAATTGTATTTTGTATATAATTTTAAAATCTGAGCGATTTCACCTGTAAACTGATTATCAAAATTCTCTTTAGCCCAATCTGAATAATAGTATTCTAAATTTCCTGCATTGAACTTTTCAGGATTCCAAGCCATGTCCAGGAAAAACTCTATTGGAAATTCCATTGGTTTGATGTCGCCCACATTTACAATCCAGATTTTATCGACACCATATTGATAAGCCAAATCCATTTGTTCCCAAACTCTTTCGATTTGATTGGTGTTAATCCATTTGTAATTTCTCGGGCCACCCACATAATCGTAATGATAATAAATGCCGTAACCGCCTTTTCTTGGTTTGGCATTCAGTTCTGGAAGTTTGCGGATATTTCCCCAATTATCATCACACAATAGAAGCGTAATATCATCAGGAACGGTCATGCCTTTGTCATAATAATCCTGAACTTCTTTGTAAAGCGCCCACATTTGCGGCGTTTCTTCCGCTGGTTTTTGAGTCACTTCTGCAATAATATTTCTTTGTGTTTTTACGATATTTTCTAACAATTCAATAGCAGTTCCTTCAGTCATCGGTTCGTCGCCGTCACCACGCATTCCAATGGTAACGATGGTTTCTTTGTTTCCCATTCGTTTAATTCCGTCTTTCCAGAATTGAATCAAAGCTTCTGAATTGGTGTTAAAATCCCATTTTCCTTTTTCATTTCCCCATTCAGCGTGTGCTCGCGTTAAGGGTTCGTGATGCGAAGTTCCCATTACGATTCCGTATTCATCTGCCAAAACTGCGTTCTGCGGATCTTCAACATAAAACATTCTGCCCCACATGGCCGGCCATAAATAGTTGCCTTTCATTCGCAGAATCAATTCAAAAACTTTGTCATAAAATTTCGAATTGAATCCGCCGAATTTCTCAAAAGCCCAGCCAGATAAAGCCGGAGCTTCATCGTTTATAAAAATCCCTCTGTATTTTACTTTTGGTTCTCCCTGCGAATGAATTCCAGGCAGAACATGCAATTCTGATTGTTTTTTAACGGGAACATCTGCCCAGTAATACCAAGGCGAAACGCCAATTTGATTAGACAAATCATAGATTCCGTAAATCGTTCCGCGTTTGTCTGAACCCGCAATTATCAAAGCTTTCTTGATTCCTTTAAATGGATTTTCAACTATCTGTGTGGTAAATTTTTCCCATTTTCCCTTAAGCTGATTGGCATCAATTTTTCCTTCTTTGGCTAATTGATCGATGATTTCATTTTTTCCGAGTGTTCCTATAATGACAACAAAATCTTCTGCCTCCGAAATCTTTTTTATTCTCTTCGAATGTAAATCAGAAACTTTAAAAAGATCGTTTTCTAAATGTCCTGTTACTTTTAAAACTCCTACATGATCTCTATCGTCAACCAAAATTGAAGCTATTTTTCCTTTTGAAACTAACGGAAAATTTTCACTAAAAGCCTGATGAACTACATATTTCTCTGGATTTATGGCATACGTATTTGTTCTTAATCCGATTAGGAGAAGTGATAAGATTATGTATGTTATTTTAGTTTTTAAACACATAGATCATAGATTTGATACGCATCCTAACAGGTTTCCAAAACCTGTTAGGTATTATTTAAAGTTTTTCCTGTTCTCATCGGCAAACCCGACAGGTTTTAAAAACCTGTCGGGTTTAAACTGGTGAATATTACTTTACCTCTTATGATACCTAACAGGTTTTGGAAACCTGTTAGGATACTTGAAAATAACTTTTATTACAAATTCAATTTATACCCAATTCCCATTTCCAAACCTCGTAACTCTGCCAAACCTTTTAATCTTCCAGTCAACGAATAACCAGGATATGTTTCGGTTTCTTCATCAACTCGATGCAGAAAACCATGATCTGGGCGCATTGGCAGGCTTGTTTTGGTTTTATGCATTAATAACAATAATTTCTCAACAATGACTTCCATTTTGACATCACCGTTTAAATGCTCTGATTCCCTAAAAATAGTTTCGCTTTCGCGGATGGTATTTCTCAGATGTAAAAAGTGAATTCGGTCTCCGAAATCGTCTATTATTTTTTCCAGATTGTTTTTAGGATCGGCACTTAACGAACCAGTGCAATAACACAATCCGTTTGCTGTTGATGGAACCGCGTCAAAAATCGCTTTCAAATCGGCTTCTGTTGAAACAATTCTTGGAAGTCCTAAAACCGAAAACGGTGGATCATCGGGATGAATCGCTAATTTTTGTTGGTTTTTCTCCGCAATCGGAGTTACTTCTGATAAAAAATAAATCAGGTTTTCTCTTAATTTTTGATTGTCGATTTCGGCATAATTTTCTAAAAGAGCTAAAATCTGTTCTGCCGTAAAATTGATTTTACTTCCCGGCAATCCCAACAAAACATTTTTAAATAATAATGCTTTTTCATCTTCCAATAATTGATTTCCGAATTGTAACGCTTTTTCTTTTTCAGCATCAGAATAATCGTTTTCAGAATTAGGTCTTTTCAAAAGAAAAACATCAAAAAAAGTAAACGCATCCTGATTGTACAGCAAAGCTTTGCTTCCGTCTTCGTTTATAAAATTATGATTAGTTCGCACCCAGTCCAGAATCGGCATGAAATTATAGGTTATAATTTTGATGCCGCACTCCGCCAGATTTTGCAAACTGATTTTATAATTTTCAATATATTGCTGATAATTTCCCGAAGCTCGTTTGATTTCTTCATGAACAGGAAGACTTTCAACCACAGTCCATTCCAATCCATAATTGCGAATGATTTCCTGTCTTTCTTTTATAGCTTCAACAGTCCAGATTTCGCCAACGGGAATTTGATGCAATGCGGTTACAATTCCCGTTGCACCAGCTTGCTTAATATCGATAAGTTTTACGTTGTCTTGAGGCCCAAACCAACGCATGGCTTGCTGCATTTTTACCATACTTCCTTTCTGTAAAAATTAATTAAACACATAGAAACATAGATTCATATTTAACTCAAAAAAGATTAGAGAAAGAAACTAGTTTCTCACACATAGCTATTGTGCATTAATGCAAGTGAAACGCCTTTATAGACAAAGAAAAAACTATGTTTCTATGTGTTTAAAATATTTAAAAATTAAAACCCTATACTATTTCCTCCATCAACTGGCAAAACTGTACCCGTAGTATATTTTGATTCGCTTAAAGCAAAATAATAAACGGCGTCTGCAATGTCTGAGGGTTCGCCCAAATAACCCATTGGCGTTCTTCCTAATACTTTATTTTTTCTTTCCGGATCGTTATCAAGTGCTGTTGATGACATTTTGGTTTTAATGAATCCTGGTGCAATACAATTGGCACGAATACCAAACTGAGCTAATTCAACCGCCATAGCACGAGTCATCGCTTCGATTGCGCCTTTACTTGATGAATAGGCAATTACTTTTGGAATTCCGTATTGTGATGCCATCGAACTGATGTTGACAATGCTTCCACCTCCGTTTGCTTTCATATTTTTTACAACCTCTCGGCTCACAGCAAAAACACTTAAAAGATTGGTGTGAATGATTGATAAAAAATCTTCATCACTTACATCTGCAAATTCCTTTTTCATATTGATTCCCGCATTATTAACCAAAATATCAATTGAACTGTTTTGGGTAATGCTTTCGATCATCGCAGGAATTCCTTTCAGATCGTTCAAATCAAATATTACCGGAATAGCATTTTCTCCAATTGCCGCACAGGCATCTTCTGTTTTTTCTTTTGATCTTCCGATGATATAAGTTGTGATTCCGTTGTCACAAAGTTTTTTTGCCGTTGCAAAACCTAATCCCGAATTTCCTCCGGTTACAATTGCCGTTTTCTTGCTCATAATTTTTTACAATAATTTCATGCTTAATTTTTTAAACACATAGAAACATAGTTATTCTTTGTCTTTAAAGGCGTTTCACTTGCATCAATACACATAGGCTATGTGTGAGAAACTAGTTTCTTTCTTTAATCCTTTTACAATTAAATAAAATCTATGTTTCTATGTGTTTATTTTATTTTTAGTTACCCATTCCCCGGTGCAAAAGGAAATTTTAATGATTTAAAATACTCTAATGTCTGTGTTGGTTTTTCTACTCCAGCAGGAAGCTCTTTTCCTGAGAATTGCTGAAAATACAGCAAACAGGCATCACGCCACCACTTTGCTTCTTTATATTGGATTTCCAATAACATTTTAACTTCATTAAAACGTTCACTGTCTACATATTTTTCAGTTTTGTCCCAAACATTCTGCATTTCTCTAACCTGGTTTACACCTCCTTGATATTTCAGCGCTAAACCATTCCAAAGCGTTTGTCCGTTTTTTAGTTTATAATCCCATGAAACATGATGAAACCATAGCAGCTCTTTTTCCGGACAGGTTTCTAAATTATCAAAAAGCTTGGCAACTTCTGGAGCGTATTGCGAAACGGCATTTGTACCCGATTTCGATCTATCGAAACCAATTCCGTTTTTGTCTGCTTTATGATAATAAGTCGGATTCCATTCTGGTCTTGATAAATTAGAAACCCAAGGCCCAGGCCCGTAATGATGTCCAGTATCCATAATATGATGCAAACCCAAAGGAGCCATATAATTGACAACGGCTTCACGTGATTCAATCATTATATTTTTGATTGGTTTTATAAAATTTTCATCGTTAGAAAAAGTGCTTCTTAACCATTCGTCAGCAATGGTTTCCGAATCCAAATACGGATTCCAAGCCAGTCTTCCGAAACCATACCAATTCGCCTGCGCAAAAGGATGTCCTGTCCAGTTTAAATCGTTCCCAATATTGGCAACGCCGGCAATTCCCGTTAGTTTATTTTGATATAAAGTGCCGTCAACGACTTTGGCAACTGTCGAACCTTTTCCTTTTTGATACGTATCTGATTCTAAAACTTCCTGAAATAATTTAGGCAGAAAAACCAAATGCGTGCTGAAACCTAAATATTCCTGCGTAATTTGAAATTCCATCATGAGAGGCGTTTTTGGCATCGCTCCAAATAATGGATGAAATGGTTCTCTAGGCTGAAAATCAATCGCCCCGTTTTTTACCTGAACGATTACATTGCCTTTGAATTTCCCGTCATATGGCTGAAATTCGGCATAAGCTTGTTTAGCGCGATCATTGGCATCATGTTCAGAATATACAAAGGCTCTCCACATAATTACACCACCAAAAGGTGCAACGGCATCAGCCAGCATATTTGCTCCGTCAACATGATCTCTGCCATAATTTTGAGGACCAGGCTGACCTTCAGAATTGGCTTTTACTAAAAACCCACCAAAATCTGGGATTCGTTTATAGATTTCAGCCGACTTATTTTTCCACCAATTAATAACTTCAGGATCTTTTGGATCAGCCGTTTTTAAATTTCCGATTTCAATTGGTGCCGAAAATCTTGCGGTTAAATAGACTTTTATTCCGTAAGGTCTGAAGACATTCGCTAAGGCTTCAACCTTTTCTAAATATTGTGGAGTCAGAATTAAGGCGTTTGCATTTACATTGGTTAAAACCGTTCCGTTGATTCCTATTGAGGCATTCGCTCTAGCGTAATCAATATAACGTTGGTCAATAAAATCTGGAAGTTTTTGCCAGTTCCATAACGAAAAACTGGCATAACCACGTTCTACCGTTCTGTCAAGATTATCCCAATGATTCAGAATTCTGATATTCGTTTTTGGAGAATCAATAATACTTAAATTTTTAACAGATTTATTGGTCTGCAAAATTCTCAAGAAATGAAAAACTCCATATAAAACAGCAACATCGTTTTTTCCTGTAATAACAATTTGTTTTTTACTTTTAAGTGAAATGGATTTGATAATAAATCCTTCATTATTGATTTTTTCGAAATCCGCTTTCAGTTCCGATTTGATTTCCGAACTGAAATTCAATTGGGAGCCAACGATAAGATTGTTCTCTCCTTTAACATCTTGTTTGACTTCAGGAATATTTCCCAACATATCCAAAAACCCTGTTTTGAGTTCTTTTTCAGCAATTCTAATGGTTTCGGAATTTCCCAAAACAACAATGCCTTTAAGATTGTTTTTGTATTCTGAAGCTACTGCTGAGCTAGTTACTGCATTATATTGAAGCCACAATTTATAATCCTTTTGTGCCGAAGCCGAAAAGGAAATCAGAAGAAACAGGAAAACAAATCTTAATGAGATCATTGGCTTAAATTTATTCTTTAGAAACATCTTTTAGAAAGAATCAGCATTTTATTTATAATTAAAAGCATTTGATAAAATTTTAATTCAAAAAATACATTATCCTAAATAAAACAACAATTGCAATCGGTTGCGTAAAAATATAAGATTGTTGTTTAAGAAAAAAATTTTGACTGTCTTTTTTTTGGAAAAAATTATTTCTATAACAAATAAAAGCAGGATAATTATAAAAACTATCCTGCTTTAGCGGGGTGAATTTAGGTTTTAATTCCTCTAATATTATCGTTTGTAATAAGCTACAATACTGGCTTTTGCTAAAGTCTGATTCCAAAGATTAAAGCCAACTACAGCAGGATTTGTATTTTCATCAGTTCCTAGTTTATCTGTTTTTAAAGCATAAACTGTAATAATGTATTGATGATATCCGTGACCAACCGGAGGACATGGCCCTCCAAATCCTTTGATCCCATAATCGGTTACACTTTGAATTGCACCTTTTGGAACCAAATTTTTAGTTCCTGCATTGGTAACCAATTCGTTTACATTGGCAGGAATATCCACTACAACCCAATGCCAGAATCCGCTTCCTGTAGGCGCATCAGGATCGTACATTGTTACCGCAAAACTTTTAGTTCCTTCTGGAGCATTTTTCCATGATAACTGTGGAGACTGGTTTTCTCCAGAACATCCAAAACCGTTGAATTCCTGAATTTTAGTAGTTTCTCCTCCTAAATCTTTACTGTTTAAAGTAAATGTTTTCTGTGCAAAAATTGGTGTTGAAAAAATGGCTGATATCGCCAAAATCATACTTAGCTTTTTCATTTTATCTGTTTTAAAATTTTAAGCAAAGTTAGATTTGGAACAGCTAAATCATTTTAGGTAAAAGATCAAAAACTGTTGCTAAAAGCTCAAACTTTTTTGTGTTCTCTTGGCGTAACACCATATTTGAGCTTATAAGCCTGGCTAAAGCTGGAAAGGTTTTCATAACCGGCTTCAAAATATACTTCAGAAGGGCTTTTTTCCTGATTTAACAAGTAATGCGCATGTTCTAATCGTTTGTTTTGAAACCATTTCATTGGAGATGCCGAATAGTGTTTTTCGAATTCTCTTTTAAAAGTCGAAACACTCATATTACACAAAAACGCCAATTCTTTTACAGTCAACTTATCGAGATGACTGTTTTCGATTGTACGAATGAATTTTTGAGCCGTTTGATTGTTGTTAGTGATTAATGAATATAAAAAATCGGTTCCATATTGAGCAGTCAGATAAAGCATAATTTCTTCAAACTTAACTTCTAATAGTTTTATCTGAACAGTTTTAGAAAGTTTAGCAATATCGATTAAACTCTCTACAAAACGTTTTAAAAAATCATCATAGCCAAAATCATAAACCGATTTAGGTTCAATCGATTCTGATTTTTCTGATTCCATTTTTCTAATAAAATTACGAACCATTTCATTAGAAAAAAACAAAAGAATGCTTTTATAATTGGATGTATCTGAAATCCTTTTTTCAGTCATCAAACAATTTCCGGAACGCATTATGATGAATTTAGAAGGATCAATCGATAACGCTACATTATCAAAAATTACTTCTTTGGTTCCTTCAATGAGGAAACTAATGATATTTTGATTGAGAATAATCTGCTGTTTAGAAACATCTTTAGAACTGCTGTATTCTACAACATGCACCGACTGTGCTATTTCTAAATCCATTTCGTCTGGAAGTGTAATGGTTTTCATTCCAAAAAATAATATAAACGTTGATGACTTATTCAGCTATAAACAAACTGATAAGCCCTAATTCCAAATTGAGTCTGATTTATTTTTCTGAAGATTCTCTTGCCAATACTTCCGTATTTAAGAAGGTAATTTCTTTGGCATCATCACTCTTAGAAGACTTTAGATTTTTGATAATAATTTCTGCAGAAGCTTTTCCCATTTTTTCAGCAGGATGTGTGATAGTCGATAAATTAGGATCTATAATCTGTGAAATCGGGTCATTATTAAAACCAATTACTT
This sequence comes from Flavobacterium panacagri, assembly GCF_030378165.1. Lineage (NCBI taxonomy): Bacteria > Pseudomonadati > Bacteroidota > Flavobacteriia > Flavobacteriales > Flavobacteriaceae > Flavobacterium > Flavobacterium panacagri. Next base: position 2,422,410 of record NZ_CP119766.1, on the reverse strand, counting down.
TAAATTCTTCTGGAACTTTAATACCTCTTTTTTTAGCCGTCTGAATCGCACTTACCGCCAGAATATCTCCAGGAGCAAACAATCCGTCAGGAATTGGATTCAAATCAAATAAAGCATTGCTGGCTCTTACACCATCTTCGTAAGTAACAGAATTTAGATTGATAATCAATTCTTCTTCCACTTCAATATTATGATCTTTTAAGGCCTCTATATACCCTCTTTTTCTTTCGTTATATAAATTTCCTAATTCTGAGCCTGCTGTTAAATGCGCAATACGAATACAGCCTTGTTCAATAAGGTGTTTAGTTGCTTTGTAGCCTGCCGAGTAATTATCAATAACAACTCTAAAAGTATTGTAATCCTTGGGAACCCTGTCGACAAAAACTAACGGAATATTATTGTTGGAAAACTGATGAAAATGCGCTGTATCTCTGGTTTCCATTGCCAAAGAGCAAATCACACCGCTCACACGATTGCTATACAATGATTTAGCCATATTGACCTCTTCTTCATACGAGTCATGCGACTGCATAATGATAACCGTATAATCCGATTTTTGGGCTGTAATTTCGATCCCACTGATTAATGAAGATAAAAAGGGCTGTGTAACGGTTGGGATTAAAACACCAATAGTTCTGGTTTTGTTTCCGCGCAAACCAGCAGCTAAAGTATTAGGAACAAATCCCATTTCTTCGGCGGTTTTTTTTACTTTCTTAATCGTCTTGTCACTAATGGTATGATGGTCTTTTAAAGCTCTTGAAATAGTAGACGTTGCCAAATTTAATCTCTCGGCAATATCGTATATCGTTACATGTTTATTTTCTTCCATGAAATAAAAAATAAAGATGTAAATATAAACTATTTTCGTTCAAGATGTTCTCTTACCAGATTTCGTCTAAAATAAAATTTGCTATCTATTTTTTTACATTATTCTTTTTGTCTTTTAGAATTTTACCGTCTTTGGTAAATTCTAAATCAATTTTATTCGTCAAATCAACATCCAGATCTTTGTGTCCATAGTCGATGTGCGTTATTTTTTCATTTGGATAATTTTTGGCGACATAAGCTTTAATATTATCAGGTATAAAATCACTTGGAATTGGATTGTCACCGCCATCCACTTCGCGATATGAACCATCTTTCCAGAACTCTACTTCTGTTCCATCTTTTAGTTTAACTTCATAGCCTTTTTCTCCGTGTTCAGGATCCTTTTGCGCTTTTACCACTGTAGTATGGCTAAAATGTTTCTTTAAAAATTCCTGTGCCGGTTTTGGCAGTTCGGTTACTTCAATTTTCTTTTGTGCACTGGCCGAAATTGTCAGGATTAACAGTGTCATGGCTAAAAATATCTTCGTTTTCATAATTCATTTCTTTACAATATAGCATTACTAATTTACCACTTCAAAAAATGCCTTCAAATTAATTTAAGAAACTTTTAATGTTTTAAACGTTCCTAATAAATTGATTTACAAATACTTTAAATTAATTCTTGTTCTTAAAATTATATCACAACTTTGACTAAAAAAATTATTTTAAGGAATGGCTGTTTGATGCTTTTGTAGTATTTTTACCTTTCGGCTTCAGCAAAGCATGATATCATAAACCCCAAGTTTACAACACTTTAAATTTTACTCTAAATCCAAATTAGAGTTCAAACCAAAAACGTATGGCAATCTGGTCTGGAAGACTTTATGTATTGATTTTCATCTTTTTATCGTTCGGTCTGCAGGCTCAGATTGAAAATAAAAAGAAAACTTTCGTTTCCAAAAATTCCGTAAAAATTAAGGAGGATAAAAACACACTCGCACTTTATGATTTATACAATAAAGGAGATGAAAAAAAGGCATATAAAAAAGCACATTCTATCCTAAAATCGGGGTTTGCCGACAATAGAGCCCTCGCCCGAACCCATCTGCTTCTGGCTTATTATTTTAATAAAAGGGCGATTATTGATTCTTCTATATATTACACCAATCAGGCTTTAAAGTTCAACACGGTCGTAAACGATTCTTTAAAAAGCCGTCTTTTTTCGCTTGGTTACAATTTACTGGCCATCAATTATAAAAAAAGAGGTTTGCTGAATGACAGCAAAAAATGGCATTTAAAAGGAATCGAAGTTTCTCAAAAATACAATGAAAAAAATCTTTTCTATACACATACGCACGGTTTAGCACAAACTTACAGCGAATTGGGCGATTATGATAATGCGTTGAAATTGTTTAAACAATGTCTGGAATACAAAGACGACAATGAAATTATACTAGGCAGTTACATCAATATTGGGGATATTTATTCGAGGCTGAAAGATTATGACAACGCCAATATTTTTTATAAAAAAGGAAAAGTTCTCTGCGAAAAAACCAATAATAATCAGGGAAGAGTTATTGTTTTATTAGGTCTTGGCGAAAATTACCAATTGCAGCACAAACTTCAGGAAGCTTTAAAAATGTTTGAAGAAGCACGTGCTATTGCTGATAAAAATGAACTGAATCAGCTGTCTATTGTTTCAAGAAGCAGTATTGGTAATACGTATATTTCCTTAAAAAAATACAATGAAGCAAAACTGATTTTTTCTGAAGCGCTTCAGAAATCGGTTCACTTTGGACTGCTTCAAAATCAAAGTTCTATTTATGATGAGTTGAGGAAAATTGCCATTCTTCAGGACGATTATAAAAGTGCGTATTCATTTTTCGAAAAATCGACCCTTATAAAAGATTCGATCAATAATCTTCAGAAAATAAAAGAAATTAATGAGTTAGAAGTAAAATACAAAACGGCTCAAAAACAGAAGGAAATTGAGGCTTTGAAGTTTGAAAATGAAGCTAAAAAACTCGTTTTGGCGAATCAGGAAGAAGCGATCAAGAATATGATTCTTCAGGACGAAATTTCGAAGAAAAATAACGAAAACACGATTCTGGCGTATCAGAATTCATCAAACAAAAAACGAAATGAGATTTCTCTTTTGAAAAAAGACCAGCAGCTGAAAGCACTTGAAATTAATCAGCAGAAAAAAATAAGATGGTTTACGGTTATTGCTTTTCTGATTTTACTGATTCCGATAATTGGTCTTTTGTTTCAGTATTACAAACGTTTTAAAGTCCAGCATTTACTGAATATCAAACAGTCTGAAATCACTTCGCAAAAGATTGACGGAATTTTAAAAGATCAGGAACTGGAACTAATAAAAGCATCCATTAGCGGACAGGACAAGGAAAGACAACGCATTTCGCAGGAACTGCACGACAGCATTGGCGGAAATTTAGCAGCAATAAAACTTCAGGTGAATCATTTGAATGCTTCTGATTTTTCTACTATTCAGAAAATCAGTCTTCAAATCGATGAAACCTATCAGCAGGTTCGCGGTATATCGCATACGCTGCTTCCGAAAAAATTCAGCCAGAATAAGTTTTTGGAGGTTTTAGAATCGTATCTCAAAAATATCAGTGATGCGAGCAAGATTAAGATTTCTTTTATTCCGTATCCTAAAAAAGAGATTAATGAACTGAATGAAAATATTCAGGTGGAAACCTTTAAAATCATTCAGGAACTGCTGACAAATACAATTAAACATGCGAAGGCTTCGGAAGTAGAAATACAATTGAATTATATTGAAGATATTGTGAATCTTTTGTTTGAAGATAACGGAATTGGTTTTGATACCACAAAATATTCAAAAGGAATTGGCTTTATTAATCTGGAAAACCGAATTAAAAAACTGGAGGGTTCATTTGTTATTGATTCTAAATTAAAACGGGGTACAATCATTAATATTGAAATTCCGATTCCAGTTTCTAAAACCAAAAATACCATAAAAGGCATCGATCTAAAAAATCAGCTTGACGAATTAAAAAGCAACTAATATATTTGTTTGATGAAAAAAATTAACCTTCTTATTGCCGATGATCATACGATGTTCCTTCAGGGCATTATGTCTTTATTGGAAAAGGAACCGAATATTACTATCGTTGGAAAGGCCGTAAATGGAAATGAGGCTTTGGAAATCATTCAGGAAGGAATTGTTGATTTTATCATTCTGGATGTCAGCATGCCAGAAATGGACGGAATTGAGTTAAGCAAAATCCTAAAGAAACAGCATCCTAACGTGAAAATTCTGATTGTAAGCACGCACAGTAATGTGATGATTATTTCGAGATTAATCCGAATTGGAGTGAATGGTTATCTGCTGAAAAATGCCGAAAAAGAAGAACTACTGCAAGCAATTAATAGGATTGCGTCGGGAGAGAATTATTTTGCTGAAGAACTAGAGGAAAAACATCTTTCGAATAGTTCGAAAATTGAAAAGCAGGTTTCTAATTTAACAGAACTAAGTTCCCGCGAAAAAGAAATTTTAGTTTTGATTGCCCACGAATATAATACGGCCGAAATTGCTGAAAAAACGTTTATCAGCTTAAATACCGTAAATACGCACCGCCGTAATTTATTATCTAAACTGAATGCAAAAAATACGGCGGGTCTTGTAAAATACGCAGTTGAAAACGGTTTGGTCGATTGATTTATTCGAAACCGTTTCCTAATCTGTAATTTAAAACTAATCCAAAAGTGTCTGGAATTACTACATTATCAATTGCTTTATTGTAAGTGCAGATAACCCTAAAATTGTCTGAAAGATGAAATCCGGCTAAAAAGTTCAATGTCTTTGAAGTTCGGTAACCTCCGCCAAATTCTATTTTATTTTTATAATTGATTAAAAGATTCATATCGGCCTGTAAGGGCGCTCCTTCAACATATTTGAGCAAAAAACTGGGATTTACTAAGACTTCATGAAAGCGGTTGGTAAAAAATTTATATCCCAAATAACTGTAATAAACATTTTTTAAATTAGTATTGTTGCTGGAATTGAAAGCAGAGCTCAATAAATTTGGAGAAGATAAACCAAAATAAATCTGATCCCGATTGTATAAAAATCCAACTCCGAACGTAGGCGTAAAACTATTGATGTTTTCCTGAAATTCAGGATCATTTTCGATTCCTAACCGAGTCAGGTTTTCATTATAAAGCATGGCTCCTGCTGTAACTCCAAACGAAATAATACTGGGATCATAAGCCCACCATTTTCCATGTTTGTAATCAGGATCGTAGTAAATTTTATAGGAATACGACGTAAAGAAACTGGTTGTATTGGTTACTCCTATCTGATCGTGCGCTATTCCTCCTGCCAGACCAATTTTTTCTCCCCATGTTAGTTTATTTACTGAAAGATCAAAATTTTTCGGGCTTCCGTCTACCGAATTAAAATAACCATTGGTCGTCATGGCAATATCGATATCCGGATAATAACCGGCATGAGCAGGATTTATTAAAACGGCATTGTAATTATAACTTGAAAAAACGGGTGTCTGCTGTCCGTAGGCTCTTTCTAAAAAAATGATGATTATAAATAAAGCTAAGATTATATTGATTTTACTTTTCATGAATTAACGTTTTAAAACAAGATATCCCTTGGTTTTCTTAAAATGATGAGGCTGATCTACACGGATTTCAAAGAAATAAGTTCCTTCGGGCAATTGATTTGCTCCTAGACTTCGGCTTTTGTTGGCAATTCCGCTAAAAACATTAGAAGAATTATTGTAACCTTTCGTCTGATAAACCAGATCGCCCCAGCGGTTGTAAATCAAAACTTCATTATTTGGATAATCTGTGATTCCGTCAATTTCCCAGAAATCATTTATACCGTCTCCGTTTGGAGAAAAACCGTATTTGGTCTCGTCTTTCTGTGCAGGAATCACGGTTATAGTAATAGAATCTTCTGTCTCGCAGCCGTCTTGATTTGTAAAAACTACGGTATAAGTTGTGGTTTCTGCTGGTTTTGCAATTGGATTTCCTATTTTACTATTATTTAATCCTGTTGCAGGCGACCATGAAAAAGTACCGTCTTCTAAAGCAATTACATACAATTGCGCAACATCTCCTTCGTTAATTTCTACATCTGCTCCTGCATCAACAAAAATGGGATAGGTAAAGAGCTGAAATGAACATTCAGAAGTATTATTGCTATAATCCGAAACTTTTATGGTAACAGTCATTCCATCTAAAAAAGCTGTTCCAGGTGCGGGAGATTGAGTGATTACAGGATTTGGATCTGTATTATCGGTTGCAAAAATCATTTTGGTATAATCCGGAACCTGACTTACACTACAATCAAACATCTGTACATCAATACAATTAAAAACAGGCGCTTCTGTATCTTTAACCAAATGAATTGTAAATGAACAGGAAGTATTATTACCGCTGTTGTCTAAAACATTCATTGTCACAATCATTCCGTTAGTAACTGCTGATCCGGATGCTGGTGTCTGAGTTATTTTCGGATTTGGATCGCAATTGTCTGTTGCCGTAATCATCGAGCGATAATCGGGAAGAACTGCTCCAAAATCTAAAATCTGATCCGAAATGCAGGTAATTGAAGGCGCTGTCACATCTGCGGAACCATTAACTTTAAAACTACAAGAGGATTCGTTATTTGAAACGTCTTTAGCGATTATAGTAACCGTCATTCCGTTTGTAAAAACACTTCCTGCAGATGGATTCTGGGTAATTACGGGATAAGGATCACAATTATCATTTGCTGTAACTAAAGGTGTATAATCTGGAATTGTACTACCACATGATAACGTCTGATCTGCTATACAAGTTATTACTGGCGCAGTTACATCTGCGGAAGCGTTTACTTTAAAACTACAAGTTGAACTATTATAAAAAAAATCTTTGGCTGTTATTGTAATGGTCATTCCGTCTGTAAAAACACTTCCTGACATTGGGTTTTGTGTTAGTACTGGTGAAACATCACAATTATCTGTAACCGTTATCGATGCTGTATAATCTGGAATCGTCGCTTCACATGATAAAGTCTGATCTCCGATACAAGTTATTACAGGCGCAGTAACATCCGCAGAAACGTTAACTTTAAAACTGCAATTCGATTCATTGTTTGAAGCATCTTTGGCCGTTATTGCAATGGTCATTCCGTCTGTAAAAACACTTCCTGACATTGGGTTTTGTGTTAGTACTGGCGAAACATCACAATTATCTGTAACCGTTATCGATGCTGTATAATCTGGAATTGTTGCTCCACATGATAAAGTCTGATCTCCGATACAGGTAATTACCGGCGAAGTAAAATCTGCGGAAGCATTGACTTTAAAACTGCAATTCGATTCATTGTTTGAAGCATCTTTGGCCGTTATTGTAATGGTCATTCCGTTTGTAAAAACACTTCCTGCAATTGGGTTTTGTGTGATTACTGGCGAAACATCACAATTATCTGTAACCGTTATCGATGCTGTATAATCTGGAATTGTTGCTCCGCATGATAAAATCTGATCTCCGATACAGGTAATTACCGGCGAAGTAAAATCTGCGGAAGCATTGACTTTAAAACTGCAATTTGATTCATTGCTTGAAGCATCTTTGGCAGTTATTGTTACCGTCATTCCGTCTGTAAAAACACTTCCTGCAATTGGGTTTTGTGTGATTACTGGCGAAACATCACAATTATCTGTAACCGTTATCGATGCTGTATAATCTGGAATTGTTGCTCCGCATGATAAAGTCTGTTCTCCGATACAGGTAATTACCGGCGAAGTAACATCTGCGGAAACATTAACTTTAAAACTGCAATTCGATTCATTGTTTGAAGCATCTTTGGCAGTTATTGTTACAGTCATGCCATCTGTAAAAATACTTCCTGCTATTGGATTTTGTCTAAGTACTGGTGAAGCATCTTCTGCATCAGTAACCGTTATAAGATTTAGATAGTTTGGAATTACTTTTATTTCACAAGACAATGTCTGATCTGTTATACACGTAATTACCGGCGGATTTGTATCTTCCACAGTGCTAATACTGAATTTACATTCAGCACTGTTTCCAGAAGCATCAACAGCCAATAACACAACTTCTATGTTTTTTCCATCATAAACTGAACCTACTGCTGGTGTCTGTGTAATTTTAGGAGCTGTATCACAGTTATCTTTAACTGTAATACTTGTGGTATAATCTGGCAGTAAATCTCCTGAATTCAAGACTTTATTACTTGGACAATTTGTAATTACTGGAGCCGTAACGTCACTAAATTTGCTTCCAAAAATTAAATACGAAATTCCTGGATCTTGATCTGGATCGGAAGAATACTTTTCATCTGTACTTCCTATTAAAATATCATCGACACCATCTTTATTGACATCTTTTAAATAAGTCACGCTGTATTTTGCACTGTAACGGATTTTCATTTTTAACCCATCAGCGACATTGAAAAAGGTAAAATCTTCAATAGGATTCCAGCTTTTTTTACCATAGACGATATAGATATTGTCGATATAAACAATTGCCATATCATCGATTCCATCTCCATTAAAGTCACCATAACCTTTATATTCATCAAGATACTCTAGTGTATACATATTAAATTTGAATCCATTTGCTCCATTCAAGTCTTTAAGATCAACATTGGAAGGAAATACAGCATTCCCAAACAATACATAATTATCAATTCCTAAATCATTGTATGAATCACCATTTATATCTCCTAAAGCCTTAACCTGATAATATTGACTTGCGTCTAATGCATTGACTGAATTTTCGATTCTAAATCCATTTGTTCCATTTAAATTGGAAGTATTAAGTTTAACCGGTAAACCTGAAGCTCCAAAAACAACATATCTATATTTTGTGTAATCACCCGAAAAAATAATATCAGGTATACCATCACCATTTATATCACCTGGCGCTTCAATTGTCTTCCCAACATCTCCTTCTATTATCAATGAAGAAGAATTAGTTAAATCATCGATATTGATTGATGCAGGAAAAGCAGCATTTCGACCAAAAACTATATAGCACTTTTTAATTCCGCCAGTTCCTTCATTATCAGATAAAATTGCAATATCACTATAGGAATCATTATTAAAGTCGCCAATATTGGTAATTGCTGTTCCTAAAAATTCATTGTAAGTGTTGCCTGAAATTTTAAATCCGTTACTTCCGTTTAAACTCGAAAGTGGCAGCTTTGCAGTAAAAGGAGTTTTCTTTCCAAAAATAACATAAACACATCCAGCAAAATACTTTGTTGCATTTGCTATCCTGCGATCGCTCAGCATCAAATCATCAATACCATCTCCATTAATATCACCTGCCCCGCTTACATCATAAGACAATTGGCTAGTTATGTTCAAAACATCATCAAAAATTTTGAATCCGTTGCTGCCATCTAAATATTCTAGATTTACATTAGGAGGAAATCCAGTACTGGTTCCAAATATTACATAACATCCTTCATCTCTTGATCCAATAATAAAATCCTGAATTCCATCGGCATTTATATCTCCCGCCTGACTGGTTGTAAATCCTGTCCTTTTGGTTCCTTTATCTCCATATAAAATTACGCCATTACTGCCATTTAACTCTTTAACATCGATACTGGCTGTACTGCACTCTAAATCAAAAATTTTTGTTTTCAATTTTACTAAAAATGTGCAGGAGCTTTCATTACCTGATTTATCTTTGACGGTAATAGTTACATTCGTATCAGCAGTAAATAAAGTTCCAACAGATGGTGTCTGCGTAAAAACTAATTCATGGTCTAGAGTATTATCATCGCTGACATCTTCTAAGAAAGGAATATAATTAGGTAGTGAAGAATTTGCATAAAGTTCTTGGTTTATTGGGCAAACGATTACGGGGCTTCCACTGGTCATTAGTGCTACTGTAAATTTACACTCCGACATATTACCGTTTGCATCTGTAACTGTGAGTGTAATATCTGTCGCTGTTCCATCAAATACAGAACCAGCTATCGGAGTTTGTGTCATTAAAGGTTTACTATCACAATTATCCGTAACGGTAATTGATTTTGTATAATCAGGAATTAAATCTCCTATACCTAAAACTTGATTTGCAGGACAATTAGCGATGATTGGTTTTTCTGTATCTGCTATTTTTTTTCCAAAAACCACATAAGCGCTGCCAGGATTCCAATTCACCTTTAAATTACTTCCATACGAGTCACGATAACTTCCAATAATTAAGTCACTTATTCCATCTTTATTGACATCTCCCGCAAAATTTATAGCGGTTTTATGACTATACGTATCTGCTATATTAAGTTTTAAAAACTCTTTATTAGAGATGTAACTTAAATTTACAGCTGAATTCCACGCCTTTTTTCCATATAAAATACCACTATCAAAGAAACAATCATCAATTCCGTCTCCGTTAAAATCTCCTGCTCCTCCAAAGTTATTGCCAAAATAATTTGTTACTTTGAATCCATTGCTTCCATTTAAATCCTTTAAATCAACAGTTTTAGGAAAAGTACTTCTTCCAAATAGTACATAGCTTGATGTTACAAAAATGTCATTAAATCCATCCCCATTAACATCTCCGGCCTTAGCAATTTCAGCATAAGAATTTATTGGAGTTTCGGAGTTTTCAATCACAAATCCATTTGTTCCATTTATTTCCGAAACATTGAATACTGCAGGAAAATTAGCTGAGCGTCCAAAAATTATAAACACTCTACTTGGTGCAGCATTATTATAACCTATACCTATATCTGGAATATTATCTCCATTTACATCTCCTAAACCTGAAACATTTATACCAATTTTTCCAATTATAGGATCTCCTGTAATAATAAAACCGTTTGAGCCATTAATTTCATTGACTCTAATAATTGCTGGAAAGCTTCCATTTTTCCCATAGATAATGACACATTTTCCATTTCCTGCCCCAGATCCTCTAGTAATTACAGCTATATCCTGAAAACCATCTCCATTTATATCTCCTACTGAGCTTATTTCATTGCCTACATTACCATAATTTTCATTACCTATAAGAGTAAAACCATTTGTGCCATTTAAAGAAGATAAATTAAAATCAGCAGGAAACCCTCCACTTTTTCCAAAAATGAAATATACATGCCCAACTTCATTTCCATAAGTAGATTGTCTTATTGGATCACTAATCATAAAATCATCTATACCATCACCATTTATATCTCCAGCACTGCTTACATCATACCCCGTTTCAGGAAAATTGTTTGATGGAGTATCATTTCGAACAGCAAAGCCATTTGTTCCGTCCAGCAATCCTAAATCTATATTGGGTGAAAAACCAGTGCTTTTGCCAAAAACAACAAAAGCAGCTCCGTGAATAATTTTATAAACTTTATCTTTTCCGTACCAAGGATTATAATTTCCAGGAGCCCCAATTATAAAATCATCTATACCATCATTGTTTACATCTCCGGCTGTTTTCACACTAAAACCAGATTCTCTGACTTTTGTATCTCCAAAAACAGTAAAACCGTTGCTTCCATTTAAATTTGAGACATTAAAACTTGTTGTTTTACAATTAATTTCTTCCGTACTAGTTTTTAATTTTACTAAAAAAGTACATGAACTGCTGTTTCCTGCAGCATCAGTTGCGGTAATTTTTACATTTGTGTCAGAAGTAAATAAAGTTCCCTGACTAGGAGTTTGCGTAAAAACCAAATCAAATGGATCTGTAACATTATCTGTGATATCTACTAAAAAAGAAACGTAATTGGGCAGAGTAGAATTCGCAAATAATTCCTGATTTACAGGACAAGAAATAACTGGTGGTTCAATATCTGAACTACTAATCGCTTCGACTATAAAAGTACAAAATTCACTATTTCCAGAATGATCAGTTGCTGTCATTCTAACCGTCATACCGGGTATAAAGGCTGTACCAGAAACAGGACTTTGTGTGATAATTGGACTCACATCGCAATTATCAACTACTATAACTTCGCTAAAATAATTAGGTAAAATACTGCCCAAAGCCAGTTTCTTATTGCTCGGACAGCTAATTATAGGTTTTATGATATCGGGAGAAGAATTAACAATAAAACTACAAGTTGAAGTATTATTCGAGGCATCTTTCACTGTTAGAATAACCGTCATACCTGATGTAATAGCGCTTTCGGGAGCTGGAGATTGAGATATACTTAAAAGCCCATCACAATTATCATTAACTGTTATCCAGCTTTTATAATCTGGAAGAGTCAAACCACACGCGAGAAATTGAGTTCCTGGACAGTTTGTAATAACAGGTTTTGTAACATCGGTATCAGAAGTAATTGTAAAATTGCAATAGGATTTATTACCAGCCTTATCAGAATATTCGATTTCAACTGGAGTTGGATTACCATAAAAAATGGTTCCCGCTGCAGGTGTCATTTTGTATTTTAAATTAATACTGCAATCATCATTAAGATTCATAACAGGGCTAATCGCGTAATTGGGTATAGCATCACCACAGTTCAATTTAATGTTCGTTGGACAAGTAAATGTTGGCGGAGTAACATCTGGAGTAACAGCAGTAACAATAATACTGCAATTACTCGTGTTCCCAGCATCATCTGTTGCAGTAAATTGAATCTCCATTCCGTCATAAAAAAAAGAACCTTCACCTGGATATTGTGTTACATCGATTTCAGTATCAATATTATCATTGACTGTCAGCAAATCGAAATAACTTGGAACAGGCATTCCACAACTCAATTGTTGATTGGATGGGCAAATTAACGTTGGCGGTTCTGTGTCTGCAGCAGATTTAGCTGTTTTAGCAACAGCGCTTTTTGAGGTTACTTTTATAGTTTTACTAGCCGAATGAAAATCATTCTTGGTAGCAAGCGTAACAATATTTGAATTTAATTTATTAACCTCTTTTTCCTGCGCATAAATTGACACAAAAGAAAAAAAAGTTGCAAACAGTAAAACTAACTCAGCTTTTTTAGTTAAATTCTTGAATTTTATCATACAGAGGTATTATAATTTGCAAATACTATTTAAAGCGCAAAACTATAATCTCACTATTTCTTTCACATCACTATAAATAGTGATTTTTGAACTCTAGTATAAAATACTACCATCAAAAACTGCACTGCTAAATTTAATTTGTAAATTAGTCTAAACCATTAAAAACTAAAACCATGCGCTACATCATTGCTCTCTCGGCTCTCTTTCTTCTAACCTCTTGTAAAAATGAAAATAAAACCAATTTTTTATCAGATTATTTTACCTATGAAAATAACAAAATAGAAGCAGCTGGAGTAAAAATGATTCCAATAAAAACACCTGTTGGCGAATTTAAAGTCTGGACAAAACGTTTTGGAAATAATCCAAAAATTAAAGTTTTACTCTTACATGGAGGCCCTGCAATGACACATGAATACATGGAATGCTTCGAAACTTTTTTCCAACGTGAAGGATTCGAATTTTACGAATATGATCAATTGGGTTCTTACTACAGCGATCAGCCCAAAGACAGCAGTCTATGGACAATAGATCGATTTGTTGATGAGGTAGAGCAAGTTCGAAAAGCCATTAATGCTGACAAAGACAATTTTTATGTATTAGGAAATTCTTGGGGCGGTATATTAGCAATGGAATACGCATTAAAATACCAACAAAATATGAAAGGATTGCTAGTTGCTAATATGATGGCAAGTGCACCCGAATATGGAAAATATGCTGATGAGGTTTTAGCCAAACAAATGAAACCAGAAGTTCTCAAAGAAATAAGAGAATTAGAAGCAAAAAAAGACTTTAGCAATCCAAGGTACATGGAATTACTAATTCCAAATTTCTATAAAGAGCATTTATGCCGTTTAGAAGAATGGCCAGATGGACTGAATCGTGCCAGTAAACATGCTAACGGAGAAATTTATACCTTAATGCAAGGTCCAAGTGAATTCGGAATCAGTGGCCGTCTAGCCAAATGGGACATTAAAAATAGACTACATGAGATTACAGTTCCAACACTAATGATTGGTGCCAAATACGATACTATGGATCCAAAAGCAATGGAAGAACAGAGCAAATTAGTTAAAAAAGGGCGTTACTTATACTGTCCAAACGGAAGCCATTTAGCCATGTGGGACGATCAAAAAGTATTTATGAATGGTGTCATTCAGTTTATTAATGATGTTAATGATCAAAAAAAATAAATTACAAATAATTCGGGCGTTTCCCTACGGATCGTCCCGAGGGTTCGAAATACGGCTGTATCTTTTGCTTTTTTAAGAAAAAAGTAGAAGGATGTCGCTCCCATCCCTAACGCACACTCAGTTTAAAAGAAATTCTAATTAAAAAAAACAAATTTTATATTAATGAGCCTTTTAAAAATATTCCCTTTAGCTTCTAGCACAGGAAGTCTCTACATTTTTAACTCTATCACTGATTAACTGATCTAAAAAATTTTAATAATAAAGTATAATAAAATAAAAAAAGCTTTAAGAAAACTAATTTCTTAAAGCTTTTAGTACTCAGAGCGGGACTTGAACCCGCACGAACATTGCTGTTCACTGGATTTTAAGTCCAGCGTGTCTACCAATTTCACCATCCGAGCATTATGTGGTACCTCCAGGGATCGAACCAGGGACACATGGATTTTCAGTCCATTGCTCTACCATCTGAGCTAAGGTACCTTTTTTACTTATACAAGTAAAATTTAGAATAAAAAACCCTGTTATTTTAAACAGGGTTTTCAAAAGAAAGGCGGCGACATACTCTCCCACAATGATGCAGTACCATCTGCGCAGGCGGGCTTAACTTCTCTGTTCGGGATGGGAAGAGGTGAGCCCCGCCGCAATAACCACCTTAAGGTTTTCAGTAATTAATATCTAATTACCTTCCGCGTGCGGACAATATTTTAACATACTGAGATAAAGAAACATAAGTTTTTTAAGAAAGTTCCTTCTCTCCCGTCTGGGACGGGAGAGAAAAATTATGTACATAAGCTTACGGATTATTAGTACTACTCGACTATGACATTACTGCCTTTACATCTATAGCCTATCAACGTGGTCATCTTCCACGATCCTTAAAAGAAATCTCATCTTGTGGTGGGTTTCGCGCTTATATGCTTTCAGCGCTTATCCCTTCCAAACGTAGCTACTCTGCGGTGCCCCTGGCGGGACAACAGATACACCAGCGGTTTGTCCAATTCGGTCCTCTCGTACTAGAATCAGATCCACTCAAATTTCTAACGCCCGCAGTAGATAGAGACCGAACTGTCTCACGACGTTCTGAACCCAGCTCGCGTGCCACTTTAATGGGCGAACAGCCCAACCCTTGGGACCTTCTCCAGCCCCAGGATGTGACGAGCCGACATCGAGGTGCCAAACCCCCCCGTCGATATGAGCTCTTGGGGGAGATCAGCCTGTTATCCCCGGCGTACCTTTTATCCTTTGAGCGATGGCCCTTCCATGCGGAACCACCGGATCACTATGCTCTACTTTCGTACCTGATCGACCTGTATGTCTCTCAGTCAAGCTCCCTTATGCCATTGCACTCTACGCACGGTTACCAAGCGTACTGAGGGAACCTTTAGAAGCCTCCGTTACTCTTTTGGAGGCGACCACCCCAGTCAAACTACCCACCAAGCAATGTCCCCCGATACTCGGGGTTAGGCCTCAGATAAACAAAGGGTTGTATTTCAACAATGACTCCAGAGCGCCTGGCGACGCCCCTTCAAAGTCTCCAACCTATCCTACACATCATTTATCCAAGGTCAATACTAAGCTATAGTAAAGGTGCACAGGGTCTTTTCGTCCCACTGCGGGTAAACGGCATCTTCACCGTTACTACAATTTCACCGAGCTCATGGCTGAGACAGTGTCCAGATCGTTACACCATTCGTGCAGGTCGGAACTTACCCGACAAGGAATTTCGCTACCTTAGGACCGTTATAGTTACGGCCGCCGTTTACTGGGGCTTCAATTCAATGCTTCTCCGAAGATAACATCTCCTCTTAACCTTCCAGCACCGGGCAGGTGTCAGGCCCTATACTTCATCTTACGATTTTGCAGAGCCCTGTGTTTTTGATAAACAGTCGCCTGGACCTCTTCACTGCGGCCACGCCTGAGCGTGGCGACCTTTCTCCCGAAGTTACAGGTCTATTTTGCCTAATTCCTTAGCCATGAATCTCTCGAGCACCTTAGGATTCTCTCCTCAACTACCTGTGTCGGTTTACGGTACTGGTACTAATTACCTGAAGTTTAGAGGTTTTTCTTGGAAGCCCTTAGGCGCACTATCTCTTTGTCCGAAGACTCCGAGTACTATCGTATTTCACCAAAACCTGCGGATTTGCCTACAGGTCTTATAGCTAGGTACTTCAACGAACTATTCCGTCAGTCCGCGGCGCTTTCATCACTCCGTCACCCCATCACAGTAATTAGTAGTACGGGAATATTAACCCGTCGGCCATCGACTGTCCCTTTCGGGTTCGCCTTAGGTCCAGACTAACCCACAGCTGATTAGCATAGCTGTGGAAACCTTAGTTTTTCGGTGTGCGGGTTTCTCGCCCGCATTATCGTTACTTATGCCTACATTTTCTTTTCTGACCGGTCCAGCATACCTTACGGCACACCTTCTGCCCTGTCAGAATGCTCCCCTACCACTTGCAGTAAACTGCAAATCCATAGCTTCGGTAATATGTTTATGCCCGATTATTATCCATGCTCGTCCGCTCGACTAGTGAGCTGTTACGCACTCTTTAAATGAATGGCTGCTTCCAAGCCAACATCCTAGCTGTCTGGGCAGACAAACCTCGTTCTTTCAACTTAACATATATTTGGGGACCTTAGCTGATGGTCTGGGTTCTTTCCCTCTCGGACTTGGACCTTAGCACCCAAGCCCTCACTGCTGGCAAACATTATACAGCATTCGGAGTTTGTCAGGAATTGGTAGGCGGTGAAGCCCCCGCATCCAATCAGTAGCTCTACCTCTGTATAACTATGTCCAGCGCTGCACCTAAATGCATTTCGGGGAGTACGAGCTATTTCCGAGTTTGATTGGCCTTTCACCCCTACCCACAGGTCATCCGAAGACTTTTCAACGTCAACCGGTTCGGTCCTCCACTGTGTGTTACCACAGCTTCAACCTGCCCATGGGTAGATCACACGGTTTCGCGTCTAACACTGCCGACTAAAGCGCCCTATTCAGACTCGCTTTCGCTGCGGATCCATACCTGAAGTACTTATCCTTGCCGGCAACGTTAACTCGTAGGCTCATTATGCAAAAGGCACGCCGTCACCCCACTTAAGGGCTCCGACCGCTTGTAAGCGCATGGTTTCAGGATCTATTTCACTCCGTTATTCACGGTTCTTTTCACCTTTCCCTCACGGTACTGGTTCACTATCGGTCTCTCAGGAGTATTTAGCCTTAGCGGATGGTCCCGCCGAATTCAGACAGGGTTTCACGTGCCCCGCCCTACTCAGGATACTGCTGTCCATTACACTTGTTGCCCATACGGGGCTGTCACCCTCTACGGCGTTCCTTTCCAGAAACTTCCGGTTCCTTGTGCATGAAGTAGCGCAGTCCTACAACCCCACCCATGCCGTAACATGGATGGTTTGGGCTAATCCGCGTTCGCTCGCCACTACTTACGGAATCACTTTTGTTTTCTTCTCCTCCGCCTACTTAGATGTTTCAGTTCAGCGGGTTTGCCCACCTATCGGTGTGCTATATCTTCAATATAGCGGGTTGCCCCATTCGGATATCTGCGGATCAGTCTGTGTGTGCCAGTCCCCGCAGCTTTTCGCAGCTTATCACGTCCTTCATCGCCTCTGAGAGCCTAGGCATCCCCCATGCGCCCTTATTTTGCTTATTGTACCAATCCTGTTAATTAAAACAGGACCGTTTTTTTTGTTTTTATTATTGCTAATAAAAACGCTTTCTACTTTCTTATTATTTTCTTATCTCAATATGTCAATGAACTTTTATTTACTTCTCTGAGTAAATTCGTGGAGAATAACGGAGTCGAACCGTTGGCCTCCTGCGTGCAAGGCAGGCGCTCTAGCCAGCTGAGCTAATCCCCCGTTTTTTCAGTATGCAGTTAACAGTTTTCAGTTAACAGTTCAAAACGGTTCACTAAAAGTGCAACTCAACCTCTAAAATTTCCTTTTCCTAAGCCAAATAGTAGTCCCGGGCAGACTCGAACTGCCGACCCCTACATTATCAGTGTAGTACTCTAACCAGCTGAGCTACGAGACTCTGTTTTACTTAAGTTTTATCATTTTTTTAAATTAACAGCAAGAGTAATACAATCTTAAATCCAAAACCTTATTTAAGGCATCTTATTTCCCTGACGTGCATCAATGCTAACGGTCAGGGCTCTAGAAAGGAGGTGTTCCAGCCGCACCTTCCGGTACGGCTACCTTGTTACGACTTAGCCCTAGTTACCAGTTTTACCCTAGGCAGCTCCTTGCGGTCACCGACTTCAGGCACCCCCAGCTTCCATGGCTTGACGGGCGGTGTGTACAAGGCCCGGGAACGTATTCACCGGATCATGGCTGATATCCGATTACTAGCGATTCCAGCTTCACGGAGTCGAGTTGCAGACTCCGATCCGAACTGTGACCGGCTTTATAGATTCGCTCCTGGTCGCCCAGTGGCTGCTCTCTGTACCGGCCATTGTAGCACGTGTGTAGCCCAAGGCGTAAGGGCCGTGATGATTTGACGTCATCCCCACCTTCCTCACAGTTTGCACTGGCAGTCTTGTTAGAGTTCCCGACTTGACTCGCTGGCAACTAACAACAGGGGTTGCGCTCGTTATAGGACTTAACCTGACACCTCACGGCACGAGCTGACGACAACCATGCAGCACCTTGTAGACTGTCTTGCGAAAGTTCTGTTTCCAAAACGGTCAGTCTGCATTTAAGCCTTGGTAAGGTTCCTCGCGTATCATCGAATTAAACCACATGCTCCACCGCTTGTGCGGGCCCCCGTCAATTCCTTTGAGTTTCAAACTTGCGTTCGTACTCCCCAGGTGGGATACTTATCACTTTCGCTTAGCCACTGAAGTTGCCCCCAACAGCTAGTATCCATCGTTTACGGCGTGGACTACCAGGGTATCTAATCCTGTTCGCTACCCACGCTTTCGTCCATCAGCGTCAATCCATCAGTAGTAACCTGCCTTCGCAATTGGTATTCCATGTAATCTCTAAGCATTTCACCGCTACACTACATATTCTAGTTACTTCCTGATAATTCAAGTCCTGCAGTATCAATGGCCGTTCCATCGTTGAGCGATGGGCTTTCACCACTGACTTACAGGACCGCCTACGGACCCTTTAAACCCAATGATTCCGGATAACGCTTGGATCCTCCGTATTACCGCGGCTGCTGGCACGGAGTTAGCCGATCCTTATTCTTACGATACCGTCAAGCCTCTACACGTAGAGGTGTTTCTTCTCGTACAAAAGCAGTTTACAATCCATAGGACCGTCATCCTGCACGCGGCATGGCTGGTTCAGGCTTGCGCCCATTGACCAATATTCCTCACTGCTGCCTCCCGTAGGAGTCTGGTCCGTGTCTCAGTACCAGTGTGGGGGATCTCCCTCTCAGGACCCCTACCCATCGTTGCCTTGGTAAGCCGTTACCTTACCAACTAGCTAATGGGACGCATGCTCATCTTTCACCGTTGTGACTTTAATAGTGTGTTGATGCCAACTCACTATACTATGAGGTATTAATCCAAATTTCTCTGGGCTATCCCTCTGTGAAAGGCAGATTGCATACGCGTTACGCACCCGTGCGCCGGTCTCTGCACCCGAAGATGCATACCCCTCGACTTGCATGTGTTAAGCCTGCCGCTAGCGTTCATCCTGAGCCAGGATCAAACTCTTCATCGTATATTTTTATATTATTTATGCGATGCCTTATCTATCGGTTCTTTCCGAATCTTACGATTCTATTACTCTTATTCTTTTCTGTTCTGAAATCTCTTTCAGAACGGCTGTCAATTCAATATGTCTACGAACGTGTATTTCTTTTTTATCTCCGCCTGTATCTCAAAGCGGGTGCAAAACTAAAAATTCTTTTTGTTTCCTGCAAGGAAAATTTGAAAATTTTTGAAACTTTTTTTTCGTTTCATTTCTTCAGCATTCCCTCCCAATCTTTCAGTGAACTTCCCGTATTTGCGGGGTGCAAATGTAAAACGCTTTTCCCAATCCTGCAAGACTTTTTTAATCTTTTTTTTCGAAAATCTCTTTTCTCTTTCTGATCAGTCTCCTGCCGGTATTGCTGTGAACGTCTTCGCTTCTGCGGGTGCAAAAGTAGAACCTTTTTCCGCTTCTGCAAGCTTTTTATCCGCCTTTTTTTGTTCTTTTTACAATCTTTTTCTTAACTCACTCATAACAGCTGATTTATATGGAAAATTTTTTTGACGCTTTGTCGGTTTTTTCTGCTTTCCTTTTGTTTTTATCCATTTTCAGCCTGTTTGTCTATATAGTTTTTGAGGAGTTTTCAGCCTTAAAGGCAGTTTCCTGAAGAGAAATCAAAGTCTGAAGTTTTCCTTTCTGACAATTTTAATCTCACAAAGACAATGAGATGCCAATTTTTTCTTCTGAAAACAGATGTCATAGCCCCGATAGAAGTGGAAATCCTTTTGTGCCGGGGTTCGGCACAAAAGATTGGAACGGATAGCGGGATTAAGCTCCCTATTAAAATTCTAAACTTAAAAGGACTTCAACTTAGCCCGGCCTCACATATTAGCTTTTTCTCTTATATATTATAGTATACTTCTCTACTTATATATGTATAAAAATAAACCCGGCAGATTTTTAAAACCTGCCGGGTTGTGGGAATAAAATCTACTCTTATTATAGTATACTTTATACTTATATATGTATGCTTTCGTTTAGACTATCGATCACTTCTTTTGTGATTTGGATGCTTTTTAGTTTTGCCTGATGATCGAAGATTGGACTTGTTACCATTAGTTCGTCGATTTTGGCATAGTCGATGAATTTCTTCAGATCAATTATTAGTTGTTCTTTGTTTCCAGTAAAAGTTCCAGCTGTCATTTGATTAACGTGAAAACGTTCTGCTTCGTTCATAATATCATCTAATGACGGAACGGGTGGCTGTAAACCTTTACGATCGTTTCTAATTAAGTTTAGAAACATTTGATACAAACTTGTAGACAATAACTCCGCATCTTCATTAGTATCAGCTGCGATTACGTTTACGCATGACATTGTTTTAGGTTTATCTAAAAACTCTGAAGGCTGGAAATTTTCGCGATAAAACTCAAATGCTTGAATCATCAGCTTTGGTGCAAAATGTCCAGCAAAAGCATAAGGCAAACCATAAGCTGCCGCCAAGGCCGCACTGTCCATACTTGATCCTAAAATCCAGATTGGCACTTTTAAACCTTCGGCTGGAAAAGCACGGACTTTTCCTGTGGCATTTTCGCTTGAAAAATACTCCTGAAGTTTGCTTACGTTTTGCGGAAAACGCTGTGCCTGCTCAAAAAAGTCTTTTCTAATGGCTTCTGCCGTTGGCTGATCTGTTCCTGGTGCTCTTCCTAAACCTAAATCGATTCGGTTTGGGTAAAGCGTTTCAAGTGTTCCAAATTGTTCTGCAACTACTAAAGGAGAATGATTCGGAAGCATAATTCCTCCTGAACCAACTCTTATATTTTGTGTCTGACCTGCTATATAACCAATTAAAACTACTGTTGCTGTACTGGCAACATGTGCCATATTATGATGTTCTGCCAGCCAAAATCGCTTGTATCCTAATTGATCTGCTAATTGCGCTATGTCTTTTGTTTTCTTAAATGTTTCTGTGGCGTTGCTGTCCTGAGTGATGATAGCGAGCTCTAATAATGAGACTGAAATTGTTTTTTTCATATAAAAAAATGCTAATATGCAAAATTAACTCATTTATTCGGATGCCTTCTATTTTTGAATGTTAAGAGAATTATAATATTTGTTACTACAAATATCACCACTACAATTGTATTAGAATTTGTTTATGATTCGTTCTTCCATCTTCTTTTATTTTCAAATCTCTGGCTGATTCGATTTCAAATTTGGATGACGTTTCTATATTTAATGAAATGTCTTTGTGGCGAAACGTTTCTGGAATTTCTGGAAGAATGATTGTTACTTCTACTTCTTTTTTGTTTTGTTTGTATTCAATTTTGATTCGGTCTCTTAACCAAATGTATTCGTAAACTTCCTGCCACGGCGCCATCCAGATGGAATCGTTTCCTTTTGTACCATATTTATCTGCTAATGTTGTCATATAATATTTGAAATCTGGAAAACGCATGCTTAAATTCCAAAGATTTCCATTTCCTGTTCCGTGGGTAAAATCGTTAAACCAAACTGGTTCTGGCTGTTTTACAATCGAATCTATTGTTTTTAAATAACGATCCATTGTTGCAAAACTGGTTGTATCTTTTGAACTCAATACAAAAGTTCTGGCTGAAATCATTTCATCCAAATTTACTTTCGAATTCACTTTATAAACCGGGCCAGTACCATAATAAGATGCAACAGAAAAATGTCCATTATTAAGAGCTTCTTTTTCATATTCTAAATAATACTTCTCATCTCCTTCTCCGCCCGGAACTACAAAATGAGACATTGTAAAATCTAGATTTTGTTTAATTGAAGTTGTATTTTCTGTTACTTCTGTTTTATAATTTGTTCCGTGTTTAGTAGCATGATGAAAACTATGATTTAAAATATCCCATCCTGCATTGTACATTTCTTTGATTTCTGACCATGAAAGATGTCCTCGGTTTTCTGGTAAATCACGAAGTGATCCACCATTGATTGCCAAAGCCAGTTTAAACGGAATATTATTTCCGAATCCGTCTGAATAAAAAAGTCCTTTTGAAGTTGTTCCATCTCCGCCCTGATCGACTTTCCATTCGTTTTTATCCGGATTACTGATTTTTCCTCCATTCAATAACGGGAAAGCCGTTAAATAAGCTGAACGATATCCATCATCAAGTGTAAAACTGTAAGCAAAATGTTTGTTGAATTTTAATGGTGAAGCTTTTATTTCTACTTTGCTTTCTGATTTTAGTTTTATTTTAAAGGAAATAGTTTTCGATTTAACTGAATTATTTTGCGAATAAACAGCATGGAAAGAACATTGAAGTAAAAGAATCAAAATGAATAAAAGTACTTTGATCTGGAAACTTGGTATTTTCATTTTTTAGCTTAGTTAGATTTTTTAAAGGTATTTAAAAAATGATATTTCAATACATTAAAAAGTATTTAACGAAATATAATAATTACAATTAAGTCGAAACCTCATCAGCTCAGTAATAATAAGGTTTTCATAAACAGGCACATCGATTGTATTTTAAAATATAACCTAAAAATTCCTGCTATGTATCTTTCTAATACAAAAACAATTGTGTTTATTTCGGGAGCTTTTCTGAGTCATTTTTATTGGGAAGAGTGGCTTGCTTTTTTTGAAAACAAAGGATACAAAGTAGTCGCTCCTCCCTGGCTTCATAAAAATGATACAGTAGAAAATTTAAGAAAACAGAATCCTTGCATAAAAATTGGTGCCATCACTTTATATGATCTTTTGTGTTATTATACGGAAATCATTGAAAAGCTTCCTGAAAAACCTATTTTAATAGGACATTCGTATGGCGGACTTTTAGTACAATTATTAGTTCAGAAAGATTTGGCCGAAGCTGGAATCTGTATCAGTTCTTTTCCTCCAAAAAGTTTTACAGTTTTCAAATTTTCGTTTTATAAAACTATTTTGGGTTTTACTTGGAATATTTTCTCTTCTAAAAAAACATTGATTCTACCTTATAAAGACTGGCAGAATAGCTTTTTTATTAATTCATCTGCCGAAGAACAGAAAAAAGAATACGAGAAATTAATTATTCCCGAATCTAAAAAAGCGCTTCGAAATCTATTCTCAAAAAATGCTCAAATCAATTTCAGGAAAAAACATGTTCCGCTCTTTTTTATATCTTGTTCAGAAGACGAAATAATTCCTCCAAAACTCGTTTTGTGGAATTTCCAAAAACATAGAAATGTGCATTCTATAACTTGTTATAAGGAATTTAAAAACAAAAATCATTTTGTAATTCTACAGCCTCAATGGCAGGAAGTCGCTGAATGCATTTCAAAATGGATTGAGAAAGTTACTTGATTATTTTTTAAACACATAGAAACATAGATTTTGCTACTGTTGAAAGGCATTTCACTTTTAATAAAACACATAAGCTATTTGTTAGAAACTAGTTTCTTTTAATTACCTTTTTACTATAAAGAAAAATCTATGTTTCTATGTGTTTAAATTATTTTACACGTTACACTAAAAACAAATTAACTGATTTCCCTTTTAATTTCTAATTTCTTAATTTTTGAATTTAAAGTCGAAGGATGAATATCCAGAATTTCGGCTGCTCCGCCTGCTCCCGAAATTTTCCCATTACATTTTTTGAGTATATATAATATGTAGTCACGCTCATTTTCCATAATGGTTTTGATTGAAAATGAATCAGTGTTTTGCTGTGCGTGTATTTTAGATGAAGGCGAAAACTCGATATTTTTAATCGTATTGCCTTCGGTGAGTAAAATAGTGCGCTGAATCAGATGTTCTAGTTCTCTAATATTTCCTGGCCAGTCGTAATTCATAATCTGCTGTAACGCATTTTCTGAAAGTACAGGAGCTTTTCGGTTCATTCTTTCGCTGTAGATATTTATGAAATGGTCTGTCAATTCGGGAATATCTTCTTTTCTCTTTTTTAAGGACGGAACCATTATTGGAAAAACGTGAAGTCGATAATACAAATCCATTCTAAAACGTCCTGCTGCGACTTCTTCTTCGAGATTTTTATTGGTCGCTGCAATAATTCGTACATCGATTTTTATAGGCATCAATCCGCCAACACGTTCGATTTCTCGTTCTTGCAAAACACGTAATAATTTGACCTGAAGTTCCAAAGGCATCTCTCCTATTTCATCTAAGAAAATTGTTCCGCCGTTTGCGAGTTCAAATTTCCCGATTCGTTTTTCGGTTGCTCCAGTAAAAGCACCTTTTTCATGTCCAAAAAGTAAAGATTCAGCCAAATTTTCAGGAATCGCTCCGCAATTTATTATAATAAGCGGTTTGTCTTTTCTTGGAGATAAATCGTGAATGCTTTTGGCAATTTTTTCTTTTCCCGTTCCGCTTTCGCCTAAAATTAAAACAGAAGTATCCGATGGCGCCACTTTTTTGATGTAATTAAAAACCGTTACCATTTGCGAACTGTTTCCAATTATGCCTTCAAAACCTGATTTTATATTTTCTGATTTTTCTTTTTTTATCGGAATCTCTTTCGGTTCAATACGAATTATTGGCTCGGTCAGATAAAAATGGGAAATAAACTGAGAAAAAGTATTTTCAAGATTGGATAATAATTTCAGGTTATCGTCTGAATACACATTAAAATTACGACTGTAAAAGGTAAAACAAAAACGCTGCGAAATCGCAATAGAAAGTGGGAAAACCAAATACGATTTGATTCCGAAATTATGCGAAATAATTCCTTTTATCGGTGCAGCTTGAAAATTATTTATCAGAGATTCTTCGCTGTAAACAATTGGCCTGATATCTATTTGCGATTTAATATAGGTTTCGTTTAATTCTCGAATGGATATTTCGGCAATCTGTGAAAGCTTTTCTATATTGATAATTTGGTATTGATCGATATTTTTTCGGATGATTCCGAGGTTTGAATATTGTTCTGCATTTACAAATCCGGCTTCCAGATAATCAAAAGAAATAAAAGTCTGAATGATTTTGGCGAAAGCTAATAAAGCATCTTCTAACTTTAGATTGGAATTGATCAATTCCGTTATCTCATTTTTCAGTTCCAACTGTTGCATTAACTGCGATTCCAAACTATACTTTTGTCTGTAAAAAGCAATTTCCAGCGTCGTTAAAATATCTTGTTCCCGAAACGGTTTTACGATAAATCCGTATGGATGAGTTGTCTTCGCCTGATCTAAAATTCTTTTGCTCGAATTTGCAGAGACAAAAATGAAACCAATGTTTTTGCCTTTTAAAATATGGGCAAGATCAATTCCAGTTTGGCTTCCTTTCAACATAATATCAACAAATACCAAGTCTGGTTTTTGGGTATGAATTACTTCCAAAGCCTGATCAACAGAACGTACAATTCCGATGACATTATAGTTTGCCTTTTCGAGAATTAATTGCAGATCATGCGCTTCAATAAACTGATCTTCGACAATTAAAATTTGCTTTTGTAAGTTGCTATTTTCAGATTGGGTGCTTTTTTCAGACACAGTTCCCATAAATGTAGTATTTGTAATATTATATTTTTATAATTAACTGGTATAAAATTAGTTAAATAACCTAAGTAATTTCAGTGTTTCTGAAATTTTATATCAAAAAAATCATATTTAATGTGAATTTTCCTGATATTTTTTAAAAAAGTCAGACTTCTTTCTTTCTATATTTGTTTACAAAAACCAATCCAAAAAACTAATTTATAACCTGTTATGAAACGAATCATTTTTTATTTGATTTTGCTTGTAAGTTATTCTTCACATGGTCAATTATCTCCAACTGTTGCCAAATATAATCTTCCTAAAAAAAGATTACTTATTCAAGCTTGTTCTATGTATTTGTTTAATGCCAACCAAGGCGCTATTGATGTAGACAGCTCGGTAGTTTTAGCTTGTAAAGCTTATAAAATTCCTGTTTCTTTAGCATACGATGAAGGTTTTAACAATGGTTCGTATATTATTGGAAAAGATTTAATTGAAAAAGAAGATACTAATTCTGTTAAAAAACTACTTCCAAAAACAAAAAATGAAGATCGAATCTTATTATCGCTTCAATTAGCGAATTTTTATCTTTTTAAACCTGGGACAAAATTAGAAGATCTTCAAAATGCTAAAATTTATATTGACGATGCTTTGCGCACAAGCAATCAGCTTAAAAATAAAAAATGGCAGCAACAGAGTTTAATTCTTTTAGGCAAATATTATTATCAGGCCAATAATCAAACAGAAGGCAAAAAAATATTTTTAGAAGTCATAGCTGAATGCCGAAAACAGAATGACAAAAAAGATCTTGCTGAAGCTCTTGATGCTTACGGAACGCTCCTGTTTAATCTGGATCCCGAAAAAGAAAAAATACTTCAGGAAGTCGTTTCGCTTTATGCATCCTTAAAACTAGAAGAAAAAAGAATCGAAAATTACATGAAGATTACTACTATCTATTTTTGGGGAGGAAAAATAAATGAGGCCAAAAAAAGACTCTATCAAAATTTGGTTGATTTACGAAAAATAGGTTTTGAACATCAGCAATATGCTGAAACTACTATTTCTTATATTGAAGCGAATCAGTTCAATTTAAAAAATTCTCTTTATTACGCACAAAAAAGCGTTAACAGAATAGAAGAGACAAACGATTATACTTTTGCAGATATCTTTTATATGCGTTTGGCAATGGTATATCTAGGTATTGGTCATTTTGACGATGCAATGAAACTGGCACAGAAAAGTATTGAATACGGTAAAGACAATATTGTAAACAGCGGAAGCTGGTATAAAAGTTTTATAACTTCTGCCGCTTCATTATCTATTCGAGGACAAAATAAAGAAGCTATTACTTATATCAATTCGATTATAAAAGTGTATCCGCCTAAAAATACCTTTGACCAAATGTTGGTTGCTTTTGCACTTGGAAACTGTTATTGGGAATTAAAAAATTATGTAAAAGCCGAAAAATATTTCCTAGAAATGGATTTTTATGCTTCCAAATTAGATTCTCCCGAAACTTTTAGAGATGTTGCCAATTGCTATTCTGCAATTGCCTCTTTCTACGCAGGAAGAAAAAATCTTGGAAAAGCTACTTATTACACTAATAAAGTTTTAGCCCTTTCTAATAAATACGACAAAAATTACAACTCTCAAACTTTGATGACTGCTTTGTATCGAATTGATTCTTTAAAAGGTGATTTTCGTTCTGCTCTTTCTAATTATAAAATATTTAAAAAGTTAAGTGATTCTCTTTATAGTATTTCGAAAAACAGACAAATCGAAGAATTAAAAATTCAGTACGAAACACAAAATCAAGAACACGAAATCAAATTATTAAATCAGGAATCGAATTTAAAAGGTCTTGCATTAAAGAAATCCAAAATGTTGAACAGTGTTTCAATATGGAGTTTAGTTTTGCTTCTCATTACGATTGGATTATTGTACAATCGTTATCGTTTGAAACAACGAAATAATGTCAAATTAGAATTAAAAGAAAAGGAAATCAGTAAAGCAAATGCCAACCTGAGACATTTATTGGACGAAAAAGAATGGCTTTTGAAAGAAATTCATCATCGTGTAAAAAATAATCTGCAGACTGTAATTAGTCTTCTCAATTCACAATCAGCTTATTTGGAAAACGATATGGCTTTGTCGGCAATTAAAAACAGTCAGCACAGGATTCATTCGATGTCTTTGATTCATCAGAAATTGTATAATTCTGAGAATATTTCGACTATTAATATGCCGAATTATATTAAAGAATTAGTCGAATATTTGCGTGAATCTTTTTCGCTTGGGCAGAGAATTCGTTTTGAAGTAAAAATCGATCCGTTAGAATTAGATGTGGCGCAGGCTGTTCCGCTTGGATTGATTTTGAACGAGGCGATTACCAATTCTATTAAATATGCTTTTCCAAATGACCAAACCGGAATGATTTATATTACGCTTGAAGCGAAAGACGAAAAACAATATGTACTGACTATTTCTGATAACGGAATTGGTTTTGACCCAAACCTTAACGATAAAAAAGCAAACTCTTTCGGAATGAGTTTAATAAGAGGTTTGAGTGATGATATTGACGGAAATTTGACCATGGAAAATAATAACGGAACAACTCTGAAAATTGAATTTGCACAAGAATTTCCGTTGAATCCAAAAAGGAAATCGATTTAAAGCTAAATTTGTACATCAAATACCAATTCGGGTTTTAGCTTATCTGCAAATGACACACAAAATTTTAATTATAGACGACGAAGAGAAACTGAGAAGTCTACTGGCCCGAATTATAAAATCGGAAGGATTTGAAGTTTTTGAAGCGAAAGATTTAAAATCGGGTTTCAAAAAACTGGAACAAACCGAAATTGATGTTGTTTTGTGTGATGTAAAACTTCCTGATGGAAATGGCGTTGATTTTCTTCAAAACATAAAAAACAGTTTTCCTTTAACAGAAGTGATTTTACTGACCGCTTTCGGAAATATTCCAGATGGCGTTCAGGCCATGAAAAATGGCGCTTTCGATTATATTGTAAAAGGCGATGATAACGATAAAATTATTCCGCTTCTTTATAAAGCTGTAGAAAAAGTACAATTGCAGAAAAAAGTACAACAGTTAGAAAAACGAATTAATGATAAATATTCTTTTTCTACTATTATAGGAAAATCGAAAGGAATCGAACAAGTTATCGATCTCGCACAAAAAGTTGCCAAAACCGATTCGACTGTTTTATTAACTGGCGAAACCGGAACCGGAAAAGAAGTTTTTGCACAAGCCATTCATGAAAACAGTAATCGTGTCGGGAAATCTTTTGTGGCTTTAAACTGTAGTACATTCAGCAAGGAAATTTTAGAGAGCGAACTTTTCGGTCATAAACAAGGCGCTTTTACAGGAGCTTTAAAAGACAAAAAAGGTTTTATTGAAGAAGCGAACGGCGGAACTTTGTTTCTGGATGAAATTGGCGAAATGCCAATTGACCTTCAAGCCAAATTGTTACGTGTTTTAGAAACCAGCGAGTATATTCCCGTTGGTGACACGACTCCAAAAAAATCAAACTTCAGATTAATTGCCGCTACAAATCGTGATTTAAAAACAGAAAGCGACGAACATCGTTTCCGGTCTGATTTGTATTTCCGTTTGAATATCTTCGAAATCAAATTGCCTTCTTTACGTGAAAGGGTTAAAGATATTCCGCTTTTGGCGAATTATTACGTTAAGCAGTTTTCAGAAAAAACAAATAAAAAAGCCTTGCAGATTGGTGATGATTTTCTTCAGAAATTAGAAAATTATTCCTGGCCGGGAAATATCCGTGAACTTAAAAATGTCATCGAAAGATCGGTTATTTTGAGTAATGGAGATATTTTAACTGCTGATGTTCTGCCATACGAAATGCAACATCAGAATGAAAATAATTCGAAACCTATGTCCGCTTTCTCTATGCAAAGTGTTGAGAAACTGCACATTCAGAAAGTTTTAAATTATACGAAAGGCAATAAAGCGGAAACGGCTAGATTGTTGGAAATTGGGATTGCGACTTTGTATAGAAAATTAGAGGAGTACAATATTCAGCCGTAATCCTGCAAGATTTTCAAAACCTTGTAGGTTTAGATTTTTAATAATTTAAATATTGCGCTTAATAGAATACCTACAAGGTTTTGAAAACCTTGCAGGAAACGTAACAACCTTATCATTTCAATAAAAGCTTATCATTTTGATAGGCTTTTTTTATGGCTAATTTTTGGCACAAAACTACATTCCTTTTATTCACAACACTTTAGACACAGCTTGACTTTTTCGGAACATCTTTTGGCATAAAGGGGGAAAGAACATTAAAAAATCCTTCTCATGAAAAATCAAGTTACCTCAATCTATAAACAAGCTGAACGGTTTGCTGAGATTACTAAAAAATCAATTATCTGCGGTAATATCGTTCGGGCTAAAAAATGTTTAGCCCTTGCTGAACGGTTATTTATCACCGGAAGCATTGAAACTAAAAATGCTATTTCAAATGTATACGTTTTTTCTGTTTCGTCTTTTATGGAAATGCGTCACTGCAATATTTCACATCTTTTTCCACAAACGCTTAAAGCAGAATATATCAAACAGGTTAATACCTCTGGTGTTTAATCTAAAATCTATCCCGTCCCGAAGTTTCGGCATTGGGACTAAAATCTAAAATAATTATGATCACCATTCTTCTTCTCGCTTTGGCAGTTTTACTGTTTGCGATTTGTTTTCTGTCAGTTGAATTCTTTGAAAAAATCTAAATCATGACTGCACTATTTATTATTTCACTCGCCGTTTTCGTGTACTTGATTTACGTATTAATCAAACCCGAAAAATTCTAATGTGAAAAATTAGAAGCTACAAGTTAAGGGTTAAAAGTTTATTCCTTGCTTGTTCCATTTTACAAATCACATCAAAATCTAAAAAATAATCTCAAAATTATGAACACAGAATTATTAGGTGTCATAGGTATTTTTATCCTTACCATTGTTTTAGCCATTCCGTTAGGAAAATACATTGCTAAAGTTTTCTTGGGGAATAAAACAATTCTTGACCCGATTTTCAATCCACTTGAAAAATTTATTTTTAAAATCAGCGGTATCAATCCAGCCGAAGAAATGAACTGGAAACAGCATCTAAAAGCACTTTTGAGTATCAACATGGTTTGGTTCTTTCTCTGCTTTTTTGTACTGCTATTTCAGGGGTCTTTACCCCTAAATCCAGATAATAATCCATCCATGACACCCGATTTGGCTTTTAATACTGCCATTTCATTTTTAGTCAATTGCGATTTACAGCATTATTCTGGCGAGAGCGGTGTTTCTTATTTATCGCAGATGGTTTTAATGTTCCTACAATTCGTTTCGGCTGGTGTCGGAATCGCTGCTGCGGTAATGGTTTTTACTGCGATGAAAGAAAGAACCACAGACAAACTAGGGAATTTTTATAACTATTTCGTTAAAAGCTGTACACGTATTTTATTGCCTCTTTCAGCAATCGTAGCTATTGTTTTAGTTTTCAGTGGAACTCCTATGACTTTTGAAGGAAAAGATGCAATCACAACTTTGCAAGGCGATAATGTTGAAGTTTCTCGTGGGCCCGCCGCTGCCTTTATTGCGATTAAACATATTGGTACAAACGGAGGTGGATTCTTTGGAGCTAACTCAGCACACCCTTTAGAAAACCCAACTTATTTTACTAATGCCGTTGAACTTTGGGCACAAATTATTGTTCCGTTTGCAATGATTTTTGCGCTTGGATTTTTCTTAAACAAAAGAAAATTATCTTATATCATTTTTGGTGTAATGACTGTTGGATTTTTACTTCTTGTAATTCCGACAATATCAAGCGAAATCAACGGAAATCCTGCTATTGCAAAAATGGGAATAGCACAGACAACTGGAGCAATGGAAGGAAAAGAAGTTCGTTTTGGCCCGGCCATTTCAGGTTTCTGGAGTATTGCTACAACGGTAATTTCTACAGGGTCTGTAAACAGTATGCATGATAGTTCGATGCCAGTTTCTGGAGCGATGCAGTTATTAGCCATGATGGTGAATGCCTTTTATGGCGGATGTGGTGTGGGTTACCTCAACTTTTACATCTTTATTATTCTGGCTGTCTTTATTTCTGGTTTAATGGTTGGTCGAACTCCCGAATTTTTAGGAAAGAAAATCGAAGCGCGGGAAGTTAAAATTGCTGCTTTTATCGCTATTATTCACCCATTATTGATTTTAGCCGGAACTGCCTTAGCATCTTATTTTGCTGCACATGATACTACAATGGGGTATTGGTTCAGCGGAAATGCTACGGGCTGGTTAAACAATCCAGGGAATCATGGATTCTCAGAAATGTTATATGAATATACTTCAAGTGCAGCGAACAACGGTTCTGGTTTTGAAGGCTTAGGAGATAACAATCCGTTTTGGAATATCACAACTGGAATTGTTTTACTGTTAAGTCGATTCATTCCAATCATCGGACCTCTTGCAATTGCAGGTTTATTAGCCAATAAAAAATACATTCCTGAAAGTGCCGGAACTTTAAAAACCGATACCTCTATTTTTGGAATTATGATTTTTGCTGTGATTGCCATTATTGCTGCTTTATCGTTCTTTCCTGCTTTGGCACTTGGACCATTGGCGGAATATTTTACACTAAAATAATAACTCATTTTTCAAAGCTAGAATTATTTTAAACACATAGAAACATAGATTTTTTTTCACCTAAAAAAGATGAATTAAAAGAAACTGGTTTCTAACACATAGTTGAACAACAAATTGTTCATTCTTATTTTAAATATAACCCGTGGTTTCAACCACGGGAAGCGAATTGCAAGGACATCAAATGTGATATGCGTTGTATTCCAGTGGTTGAAACCACTGGTTATATTCTATAATCTATGTGTTTTTTTCGCATAACATCTAACAAATAACATTTAACTTTTTACAAGAAAATGACAACTAATAAATCCACATCATTATTTGAAAGTCAGCAGGTAAAAGAAGCACTCGTGCAGTCTTTTATAAAGCTGAATCCAAAATTGATGATTAAAAATCCGGTAATGTTTACCGTAGAAATTGGAACTGCCATAATGTTTGCTGTCTGCATTTCAATCTTAATGGGCGCAACTGACCAAGGTAGCTTTATTTACAATTTGATTGTTTTTTTAATATTACTGGCAACGCTTTTATTTGCCAATTTCGCCGAAGCCATTGCTGAAGCGAGAGGAAAAGCACAAGCCGACAGTTTGCGAAAAACAAGAGAAGAAACTCCTGCAAGACAAATTCTGCCAAACGGAGAAATTAAAAATATCAGTTCTTCGGCATTGAAAAAAGACGATATTTTCATTTGCGAGGCTGGAGATTTAATTGCTGCCGATGGTGAAATTATCGAAGGTCTGGCTACAATCGACGAAAGTGCTATTACCGGAGAAAGTGCTCCTGTAATTCGGGAAGCTGGCGGAGATAAATCATCTGTAACTGGAGGGACAAAAGTATTATCTGATAAAATTAAAGTAAAAGTAACTTCTGAACCTGGCGAAAGCTTTTTGGATAAAATGATTGCTTTGGTTGAAGGTGCAAGCCGTCAGAAAACACCAAACGAAATTGCCTTAACCATTCTATTAGCAGCTTTTACTTTAATTTTTATTATTGTCTGCGTAACCTTAAAACCTTTTGCAGATTATGCCAACGCTCCTATTACCATTGCTGCATTTATTTCTCTTTTTGTCTGCCTAATCCCAACTACAATTGGAGGTTTACTTTCTGCGATTGGTATTGCGGGAATGGACAGAGCTTTGCGTGCCAATGTAATTACCAAATCGGGGAAAGCGGTTGAAACTGCTGGAGATATTGACGTATTACTTTTGGATAAAACCGGAACTATTACCATTGGAAATAGAAAAGCAACCAATTTTTATCCAACAAAAGGAATTTCTTTTGACGATTTTGTGAAATCGGCTGTTTTGAGTTCGCTTGCAGATGATACGCCTGAAGGGAAAAGTATTTTGGAACTAAGTGAAGTAATAGATGTAAAAAGCGAAACAAAAGCAAGTGCTTTAAAAAACATCTCTGAAATTTCACACACCATCAAATTTACAGCTGAGACCAGAACATCAGGTGTCATTTTACAAGACGGAACTAATATTCGAAAAGGTGCGCAAGATGCAGCTAAAAAAATTGCAGAACAGGCAGGGAATATTTTTCCTGAAGATACTGCGCAGCAAGTGATTGCCATTTCTTCTAACGGAGGAACACCATTAGTAGTTATCAAAAACAATGAAATTCAAGGTGTAATTGAATTACAAGATATTATCAAAACCGGAATGAAAGAACGTTTTGAGCGTTTACGCCGAATGGGAATCAAAACGGTTATGGTTACAGGAGATAATCCACTGACAGCTAAATTTATTGCTGAAAAAGCCGGTGTTGATGATTTTATCGCTGAAGCTAAACCAGAAGATAAAATGAACTACATCCGAAAAGAGCAATCGGACGGACGTTTAGTTGCCATGATGGGTGACGGAACAAACGACGCTCCTGCCCTTGCGCAAGCCAACGTAGGTGTTGCCATGAATAGTGGCACTCAAGCTGCAAAAGAAGCTGGAAATATGGTCGATCTTGACAATGATCCAACCAAATTAATCGAGATTGTAGAAATTGGAAAACAGCTTTTAATGACTCGAGGCACTTTAACTACTTTTTCTATTGCAAATGACGTTGCGAAATATTTTGCTATTGTTCCTGCTCTTTTTATTACTGCGATTCCAGCGCTTCAAGGTTTGAATATTATGCATTTGCATAGTCCTGAAAGTGCCATTTTATCAGCCGTAATTTTCAACGCGATTATTATTCCGATATTGATTCCGCTTGCGCTGAAAGGGGTCGATTATCGTCCAATTGGAGCTAGTGCGATCTTAAAAAGAAATCTTTTGATTTATGGTCTTGGTGGATTGATTGTTCCTTTTATTGGAATCAAACTGATTGACGTGATTGTTGCACTCTTCATGTAAAAATTAAACCCGACAGGTTTTAAAAACCTGTCAGGTTCACAAAAACTCAATTAAAAACATAGACTTTAAACTATAAGCTTCTAAGAAAAAAACTTAGAACCTTAGCATCTTAGAGTCTTAGAATCTTCAAAAAATGAAAAATCTATTTTCTATAATAAAACTTACTGTGGCTACTTTAATCTTGTTCGCAGTTATTTATCCTTTAGCGATTTACGGAATCGCACAAATTGCTCCAAATCAAGGAAAAGGAGAAACTATTTTGGTTAACGGAAAAGTGGTTGGTTACCAAAAAATTGGACAAAAGTTCGATAAGTCGAATTATTTCTGGGGAAGACCTTCGGCGGTTGATTATAACGCGTCGGGAAGTGCCGGAAGCAACAAAGGCCCAAGCAATCCTGATTATTTAGCTTTGGTTCAAAAAAGAATTGATACGCTTTTATTGGTTCATCCGTACTTGAAAAAATCTGATATTCCGTCGGATATGGTTACGGCTTCTGGAAGTGGTTTAGATCCGAATATTTCTCCGCAAGGCGCTTTGATTCAGGTAAAACGAATTGCTAAAGAAAGAAATTTAGCTGAAGCTAAAGTAAAAGCTTTGGTGGAATCTAAAATTAATACTGCTGTCGTTGGGCCTGAAACGGTGAATGTTTTGGAATTGAATGTGGCGCTGAATCAGCTTCGCTAATTCCAGAGATACTAAGTTGCTAAGGTTCTAAGATTCTAAGTTTTTCTCCAAACCTTGTAGGTATGATAGACTAATTGACACGAATTTTCATTCTTGTTCTATGCGCATTCTTGTCATTTCGACGAAGGAGAAATCTTCGTTAGTAGCTCGACAAAGATTGGCGAATTTCTATACGGAGTTTCTTGCGAAGATTGCTTCGCCAGTTCGCTATCGCTCGTGTCCTTGTTCCTCGGAATGACAAACAGAGCGTAAACTGAAACTTATAATTAATACCTACAAGGTTTTGGAAACCTTGCAGGAAACGAAAACGCCTTTTTACCCCAAATGCCCTAGCCCCGATAGTAGTGGAAATCCTTTTTCTGGCTTCTTTAGCCAGGAAAAGATTGAAACGGATAGCGGGATTAGCTCCTAAAAAATCTACTAATAAATAATTGAATACCACAAAAATGAAAA
Organism: Flavobacterium panacagri; assembly: GCF_030378165.1. NCBI lineage: Bacteria > Pseudomonadati > Bacteroidota > Flavobacteriia > Flavobacteriales > Flavobacteriaceae > Flavobacterium > Flavobacterium panacagri. The sequence goes on along the minus strand of NZ_CP119766.1, from coordinate 2,386,163 downwards.
AAATAATACTTACTGCTTTAATCGCTTTTGGTTTTAGCAATTTACATGCACAAGAGGAATCTAAAAGTCCATTGACATTTTCGGGATATGTTGACGCTTATTATAGTTATGATTTCGGGAAACCTGAAAATCATACTCGACCGAACTTTTTTTACAGTTCTAATAAAAGCAACGAGGTAAACCTGAATTTGGGAATGGCGAAAGTGAATTATTCGAAAGAGAATATTCGGGGGAATTTTGCCTTAATGGCGGGAACTTATGCCGAATATAATATGTCTGCCGAGCAAGGTTTGTTGAAAAATGTTTACGAAGCGAATGTTGGCGTAAAAATTTCGAAAAACCATAATTTATGGATTGATGCGGGAATTATGCCCTCGCATATTGGTTTTGAAAGTGCAATTGGAAAGGATTGTCAAACTTTAACGAGAAGCATTCTGGCTGAGAATTCTCCTTATTATGAAACGGGAGTTAAAATTGGTTATACATCTGAGTCTGGAGAATGGTATTTGGCAGGAATGTACCTGAACGGCTGGCAGAGAATCGAGAAAGTGGAAGGCAATCAAACGCCTGCTTTTGGAACTCAGGTTACTTACAAACCATCTGATCGGGTTGCTTTGAACTGGAGTACTTATGTTGGAAATGAACAGCCGGATATTGATAAAAAGTGGCGTTATTTCAACAACTTTTACGGACAATTTAAAGTAACGGAAAAGACAAATATTACAGCTGGTTTTGATATTGGATCTCAGCAATCGGCTAAAAACAGTAACAAATATGACACTTGGTTTTCGCCTGTTTTGATTCTGCAATACAAACCAGTTGACAAGATTCAGCTTGCAGTACGAGGTGAATATTATAGTGACGAAAAAGGTGTGATTATCGCGACGGAAACACCAAATGGTTTTAAAACTTACGGATTTTCGGCTAACTTTGATTACTTAGTTACTGATAATGTTATGTTTAGAATTGAAGCCAGAAATCTTTCAAGTAAAGACGAAATCTTCACAAATAAAGACAATCTTCCAACGGATACGAATACGTTTGTAACGACTTCCTTGGCGATTAGTTTTTAGGGGAATATTTCTTGCCACAGATTACACAGATTAAAGGGATTTTTTCGTGCTAATTTATTCGCCACGAATTCACGAATTATTTCAAATAAAAATTCGTGAATTCGTGGCTAAAAAAAATAAAACTTTGTGACTTAGCGCCTTCGTGGCAAAAAATATGGAAAACGAAAATAATAACGCACAGCACTTTCTCGATTTAATTCAGAAATCACGAAAGGGAAAGTTTAAAATCTACATTGGGATGAGCGCCGGTGTGGGCAAGACTTTCCGTATGCTTCAGGAAGCGCATTCGTTATTGAAAAATGAAATCGATGTGAAAATTGGCTACATCGAAACGCACATGCGGAAGGAAACGCATGAATTATTAGCAGGTTTGCCTATAATTCCGAGACGAACCATTTTCTATAAAGGAAAAGAATTGGAAGAACTCGATGTTCAAGCGATTATTAATCTTCGTCCAGAAGTAGTTATTGTTGATGAATTGGCACACACGAATGTTGAGGGAAGCAAAAATGAAAAACGCTGGCAGGATGTTTTAGAGATTTTGGAAGCAGGAATTAATGTGATTTCGGCTGTCAATATTCAGCATATTGAGAGTTTAAATGAAGATGTAAAACGAATTACAAATATTGATGTTCAGGAACGTATTCCTGACAATGTTTTACGATTGGCAGATGAAGTCGTGAATATAGACTTAACATCTGAAGATTTGATTGCACGTTTGAAAGAAGGGAAAATTTATACTCCGGATAAAATTCAGACGGCTTTAACGAACTTTTTTAAATCGGAACAGATTTTACAACTTCGGGAATTGGCTTTGAAAGAAGTAGCGAGTCAGGTCGTTCGAAAAGTTGAAAATGAAGTTCCGAATCTTCATGCATTACGACATGAGAAATTGTTGGCCTGCATTAGCAGTAATGACAAAACGGCCAAAATTGTGATTAGAAAAACAGCAAGACTCTCCAGTTATTATAACGGATTGTGGTATGTTTTATATGTAGAAACTCCGAAGGAAAGCAGTAATAAAATTGCTTTGGACAAACAAAGACATTTAATTAATAACTTTAAACTCGCTGTGCAATTAGGCGCAGAAGTTATTAAACTGGAAAACAGTAATATTACCGATGCAATTTTGGCAACCGTAGAAGAAAAACAAATTACAACTGTCTGCATTGGAAAACCGCATTTGAATTTATTTAAAGTAATTTTGTCTACAACAATTTTTAGACGTTTGCTAAACAAACTATCGTTGTCAAATGTTGATCTTGTCATTCTGTCGTAATTTTTCTAACCATTAAGATATTAAGAAAATAAAGGCTATGCTTAATTTTCTCTTTGTAAGTTTCATTAAGTTCAAAACTTAATTTCCTTAATATCTTAATGGTTCAAATAAAAAAAACTTGTTTTTAAATAAACGTCATGAGAATTAAAACCAAATTGAATCTGGGAGTTGGATTGTTATTTTTAATGATCATTATACTTTCGTTAGTTAGCGGTTATTCTGTTTTTTTGATAAAAGCAGATACCGAGAATATTCTGAAAGCAAATTATAATACGCTGGAATATTCGCGAAATATGATTTTGTCTTTGGATGAAATTAAAGCGAGCCCCGATAGCAAGATTCATGTTTTCAAGGAATATCTTGAAAAACAAACGCAAAATGTTACCGAACCAGGAGAAAAAGAAGCAACCGAAAACCTTGAAAAAAGTTTTACGCTTTTAGAACAAAACGGAGCAAACGAAACCATAAAAGCAAAAATCAGACAGGATATTTTTGCGATTATGAAACTGAATCTGGATGCTATAAAACAGAAAAGCGATATTGCCAAACATACCGCCGAAAATGCTAATTTATGGATTGCCATTGTGGGAAGTTTGTGCTTTTTGATTGCTTTTAATTTGCTGGTTAATCTGCCGAATAATATTGCCAATCCAATCAAGGAATTGACGCTGAGTATTAAGGAAATTGCCAATAAAAACTATTCTGAACGCGTTCATTTTACAAGTCATAGTGAATTTGGAGATTTGGCCAAATCGTTTAATACGATGGCGCAAAAACTTCAGGAATATAACGACAGTAATTTATACAAACTCTTTTTCGAAAAGAAACGACTGGAAACTTTAATCAATAATATGAACGATCCTATTATTGGATTAGATCATGAAGGAATTATTTTGTTTGCCAATGATGAAGCGTTGAAAATTATTGGTTTGAAACTGGAAGATGTTATCGGGAAATCGGCTTCTACTCTAGCCTTGTCGAATGATTTGATTCGGTCTTTGATTATGAAAGAGGAATTAGATGCTCCTAAAAAACAACCGCTTAAAATTTATGCGCACGGAAAGGAAAGTTATTTCGAAAAAGAGATTCTGAACATTACCATAATTCCGACAGGAGAAGAAAAAGAAATCAATATTGGTGATGTGATTATTCTGCGAAATATTACACTTTTTAAAGAACTGGATTTTGCCAAAACCAATTTTATTGCAACGGTTTCGCATGAATTAAAAACACCAATTGCTTCGATAAAATTAAGTCTGAAATTGCTTGAAAATGAAAAAACAGGCGACATGAACGACGACCAAAAACAATTGGTTGAAAGCATAAAAGAGGACAGTCAGCGATTATTGAAAATTACGGGAGAATTGCTGAATCTATCTCAATTAGAAACGGGAAATATTCAGCTGAATATCGAAAAAAGCAATCCGCATGAAATTGTAAATTATGCTGTTGAAGCCGTAAAAGTTCAGGCGGAACAAAAACAAATTAAACTAGTTATTGATGCCGATGAAAACCTGCAAGACGTAAAAGCCGACAGCGAAAAAACAGGCTGGGTTTTGATTAATTATTTATCGAATGCGATAAGATATTCTTCTGAAAAAAGTACCATTCACATCAAACTTAAAAAAGAACTAAATCAAATCGTATTTCAGGTTATCGATACTGGAAAAGGAATTGATACAAGATATAAAGACAAAGTTTTTGACAAATATTTTCAGGTTCCGGGAAGTCAGAAATCTGGAACGGGATTGGGTTTGGCAATCAGTAAAGAATTTATTGAAGCTCAAAATGGAAATGTTGGCGTGGAGAGTAATTTGGGATTGGGAAGTACGTTTTGGTTTTCGTTGAAGGTTTAGATTTTTTTTTGCCACAAAGGCACTAAGACGCTAAGTTTTATTTTTCAGCCACAGATTAAAAGGATTAAACAAATTTTTGAATGACTTTGTATGTCTTTTTTCGCCACAAATTACACAAATTTTCACAAATTATATTTTAATAAAGTTTATCAAAAGAGCCGTAGGCTAGGTACATTTTGTAGGGCCGGATTTCAATCCGGTTGGCATAGAAATTCCGCAATACAAAAGAGCCGTAGGTTCGGCACATATTGAGCACAACTATGAATCGTCCCTAAAGGACTTCTAGAACATGTTAAATCATCCTCAACGGATTGAAATCCGTTGCTACAATATCAATTATTCCTACGGAATTTTAAAATAAATTTAGCCAATCTTAATCCAATTACCCTATTTAAAACCAGCAAATTAAAGTTCGCTTAAGGTTCAATTAAGACCAAAATACCGACATTAAACATTCGTTACTATTGCAAAATATAAACGACAAAAACAATGTTCCGCAAAACAGTTTTCCTAGTATTCTTGTTCGGATTATTTTCTGCAAATGCACAACAAAATGATTCGATCACAAAAATTGACAGTACTTCACATAATTTAAAATTCAATTACAAACAATTAATTATTCCGAGTGTATTAATTGGTTATGGCGTAATTGGTTTAGAAAGTGATCAGCTTTTGAGTTTCAATCATCAAATTAAAGATGAAGTTACCGAAGACATTGACGAGAAAGTTACCATTGACGATTTCTCGCAATATGCGCCTGCCGTATCTGTTTATGCGCTGAATGCTTTTGGTGTAAAAGGCAAAAATAATATGCGCGACCGTTCTGTAATACTTGTGACTTCGTATGCAATTATGGCTACAACAGTTTTAAGTTTAAAATCGATTTCACATGTAGAAAGACCTGACGGAAGTTCGAACAATTCCTTCCCTTCCGGACACACTGCAACTGCATTTATGGGTGCCGAATTTTTATACCAGGAATATAAAGACAAATCCATTTGGTACGGAATTGCCGGTTATGCCGTTGCAACCGGAACGGGATTATTTAGAATTTACAACAACCGCCATTGGTTAACTGATGTTGCCGCTGGAGCGGGAATTGGGATTTTGAGTACCAAAATTGCCTATTGGATTAATCCATATATTACTAAAAAGTTATTCAAATCAGATTCTGAGAACAAATCAACTTCTATGATTATGCCTTTTTATAATGGACAGCAATATGGATTAGGATTTGCGAAGATCTTTTAGTTTTTTTGCCACAAAGGCGCTAAGACACAAAGTTTTTTTGAATAGTTTTGTGTCTTAGCGCCTTCGTGGCAAATTCTTTTTATGTATTCGAAGTATTATTCTTAATCTCCCGAACTTCTCTTTTCAATTCTAAAAGTAAATCTTTCATTGCTCCGGTTTCTGTCGTTTCTTGTTTTTTATCCGAACGGCCGATGTTACATTCGTATTCCCAAATCTCCAGAATATCAGAAGCTTTCACTTCATAATTCGGGTAAAAATTGTTGTCAGATTCTAAAACCAAACTATTCTTTTTGTTTTTATTGAGACGTTTATACACCATTCCTTCATTCTTAGTAATCAGAATATAGGTTTTTCCGTCCATTACCTCTCCCAGCTTTTCTACATAACGACCAATAATAATAGAACCATCTTCGTGTGGAGGCATTGAATCGCCTTCAACGGGAAATCCGCGGTGTTTTCCTGGTCCTAAAAACGGAAGTGTAATCTGCTGTAAACTTTCAATATATTCTGGATCAGCATATCCGTTGAGGTAACCTGCTTTTGCTTTTTGAGATACAATTTCAATAAAATTTTCTCCAAAACTATCCACTTGAATGGGTAAAATAAGTCGATTCCCTTCCAGTTTTATCAAGTTTTGCACATCAATTTTGCGGATATCGACAGATAATATCAAGTCGATACTCATGTGAAAATATAATGCAATCTTCTTTAAAATGTCATACGGTGCTTCCGAAGTTCCATCTTCGTATTTCACGTATCTACCTCTGGTAATGCTAAGGTTTTCAGCTAATTTCTCCTGCGATATTTTATGCTTAACCCTTAATGCTCTGATGTTGTCTGAAAATAAGGACATAATTAATTTGTTATAATTTGGAACAGCAAATATACAAAAAATGTTATTATCTGTACTAATTTTGTTTCATACAAAACAAAAGGAAAAAATGGCACGGGCAATTGTACATATGGATTTGGATACCTTTTTTGTATCCTGCGAAAGACGCACCAACTCTGAACTTAACGGAATTCCGCTTATTATAGGTGGCGGAGATCGTGGCGTTGTGGCATCTTGTTCGTATGAAGCCCGTAAATATGGCGTTCGTTCTGCTATGCCAATTCGTATGGCTTTAAAACTTTGTCCTGACGCAAAAGTAATGAAAGGCGACATGGAATTGTATTCACAGCTTTCTCATGACGTTACTGAAATTCTTCAGGAAAAAGCGCCTGTTTTAGAAAAAGCTAGTGTAGACGAATTTTATCTTGACATTACCGGAATGGACAAATTTCATGGCAGTTATAAATGGACAAATGAACTAGCACAAAAGGTAATTAAAGAAACTGGACTGCCAATTAGTTTTTCATTATCCATCAACAAAACCGTTTCTAAAATTGCGACTGGAGAAGGCAAACCTGTCGGAAATCTTGAAATTCCAGAACAAAAAGTTCAGGACTTTTTAAATCCGCTTTCGATTCAGAAAATCCCGATGGTGGGCGCTGTTACTTTTCAGCTTTTGTCTAGAATTGGCGTTCGTAAAATTCAAACTTTGGCCGAAATGCCTGCTGAGGTTTTACAGCAAATGATTGGTAAAAATGGTCTCGAACTTTGGAAAAAAGCACACGGAATCGATCACACGCCTGTTGAACCTTATACCGAACGAAAATCAATTTCGACCGAAACTACTTTTTCACAAGACACTATTGATCTTGCAAAACTGAGAAGAATATTATTAGGAATGGTCGAAAAACTGGCTTTTCAGCTTCGTGCAGAACAATGGCTGACTTCAACTGTTACAGTCAAAATACGTTACGCCAATTTTGATACCGAAACCAAACAATGCCGAGTAGCTTATACATCAGCCGATCATATTTTAACGAAAAATGTAATAGAACTTTTTGAAAAAGTGTATCAACGTAGGATGCGTCTGCGTTTGATTGGCGTTCGCTTTAGCGGATTGGTACGCGGAACCTATCAAATTGATCTTTTTGAAGACACTCAGGAAATGCTTTCACTTTATGAAGCGATGGACAAAATGAAAAGCCGTTATGGTTTTGATGCCGTAATGCGCTGTGCCGGAGCTCATTTTAAACCGAATACCAAAGACGAAATTTTAAAACGCAAGAAATAATGTATCTTAATTGTCATTCTTATCATTCATTACGTTACGGCACAATTCCGCTTAAGGATTTGATTGCCGAAGCCGTTTTGCATGGTATAAAAGCAATGGCATTGACGGATATTAATACTGTTACTGGAATTTATGATTTTATAAAAGCGTGTCAGGAAAACGGAATTAAGCCATTAGTTGGAATGGAATTTCGATACAATCATGAATTCCGATATATTGGTTTGGCTAAAAATGCAGAAGGTTTAGCTGAAATGAACAGATTCTTAACAGAACATAATTTCAGCGGAGAAACTTTGCCTCTGCGTGCTCCTAAATTTAAATCGGTTTTTGTGATTTATACTTTAGAAAATGCTCCGGAAACACTTCATGAAAATGAATTTATCGGAGTTCGTCCTGAAGAAGTTTCAAGTCTTCTGACTTCAAAACATAAAAACAAAATCTCCAAAATGGTGATTTTACAACCTGTGACTTTTAGAAGTAAAAAAGAATACAATCTACATAAAGTGCTTCGTGCTATTGATACCAATATTATTTTATCGAAACTTACAGAAGCAGATTACTGCAAAGTTTCTGATGTGATGAAACCTGTAGAATCGATTCTGCCATTTTATGAAAAATATCCTGAAATCATTTTGAACACACAACGTATCATTGACGATTGTAATTTTCAATATGATTATTCGGCTAAAAAGAATAAAAAATTCTATACTGAAAACCGTCAAAAAGATTTAGAAAAACTGACCGAATTGGCTTGGGAAGGATTTGAAAAACGTTATGGAAACGAAAATATTGAAGCAAAAGCCCGCGTAAAAAAAGAATTAAAAGTAATTGACGAATTAGAATTCAGCGGTTACTTTTTAATTACTTGGGACATTATTCAATACAGCAACAGTAAGGGTTTTATGCATATTGGACGTGGAAGTGGTGCCAACAGTATCATCGCTTATTGCCTCGGAATTACCGATATCTGCCCTATTGAACTGGATTTGTATTTTGAACGTTTTTTAAACCTCAACCGTAAAACGCCACCTGATTTTGATATTGACTGGAGCTGGCAGGAACGTAACACAATTCTGGAATATATTTTTGGAAAATATGGCAAAGATCACGTTGCTTTTTGCGGAACGAACGTCGAATTTAAATATCGTTCTATATTTAGGGAAGTTGGAAAAGTTTTTGGGCTTCCTAAAGAAGAATTAGATCTTTTGGCAAAAAATCCTGAAGAACTTCATCCAACCAATAAAATTGTAAAACTGGTTCAGGAATACGGACAAATGATGGGAAAATATCCCAATCAACGAAGCATGCATGCGTGTGGAATTCTGATTTCTGAAGAACCAATTACAAATTACACGCCTTTGGAAATGCCTCCAAAAGGTTTTCCAATCGTACTTTTTGATATGCACATTGCCGAAGAAATTGGTTTTGATAAATTTGATATTCTAAGTCAGCGCGGTATCGGACATATTGATGACAGCGTAAAACTGATTGCCAAAAACCGAGGCATAAAAGTAAATATCCGCGATACTTCGATTTCTAAAGACGAGGCTGTTTGCAATTCTTATTTAGCAAAAGGACATACAATTGGCTGTTTTTATATCGAAAGTCCCGCTATGCGTGGTTTACTGCGTCGTTTAAATTGTGATAATTATAAAATTTTGGTCGCCGCGTCGTCTATTATTCGTCCCGGCGTTGCACAATCGGGAATGATGAAAGAGTATATTTTTCGTCATAATAATCCAACTCAATTTGAGTATTTTCATGAGGTTTTCAAAGAACATCTTGGCGAAACTTACGGCATTATGGTTTATCAGGAAGATGTAATTAAAATTGCTCAGCATTACGGCGGACTACCCGCTCCTGACGGCGATATTCTTCGTCGTGCCATGTCTGGGAAAGGAAGATCGCTGGAAGCGTTGCAAAAAGTAAAAGATAATTTCTTTGCGAGCTGTGCTCAAAAAGGACATCCCGAAACTTTGAGTCAGGAAATTTATCGTCAGATCGAATCTTTCGCAGGGTATTCTTTCTGCAAAGCACATTCGGCTTCTTATGCGGTTGAAAGTTATCAGAGTTTGTACTTGAAAGTCAATTATCCTGTTGAATTCATGACAGCCGTAATCAACAATCAGGGTGGATTTTACAGAACCGAAGTTTATGTACACGAAGCGCGAATGTCTGGCGGAACGATTCATAATCCGTGTGTGAATAAAAGCGAATATCAGACGACTTTATATGGTACCGATATTTATTTGGGTTTTATGCACATTCAGAGTCTGGAATCTAAAATTGCTCATTTAATTGAAGAAAATCGAAACAAAAAAGGCGATTTTAGTTCTCTGGAAGATTTTATCAATAGAATTCCAATTGGAATTGAAGGCGTTAAAACACTGATTTTTATTGATGCTTTTCGTTTTACAGGGAAAACCAAAAATCAGCTTTTAGTAACTGCCAGTCTACTGTTGAATAATTTTAAACCTGAAAACAGAGATTTGAAATTATTGCAGGAACCCGTTAAAGAATACAAACTTCCAAAATTGGAACGTTCTGTTTTTGAAGATGCTTTTGACGAAATCGAATTATTGAGTTTTCCTGTTTCATGCACTGTTTTTGATCTTCTTCAAACCAAACATCGAGGCGATATTATGGCTAAAGATTTAGTAAAATATCATAAAAAACAAGTCAGAATGCTGGCCTATTTAATTTCCAGAAAACATGTTCCCACGAAAAAAGGCGCTATGTATTTTGGAACCTGGATCGATCATGAAGGCACTTATTTTGATACGGCACATTTTCCGGATAGTTTAGAAAAATATCCTTTTCAGGGCGGAGGCTGTTATTTATTATTAGGAAATGTTGAGGTCGATTATCATTTTCCAACCATCACAATTACAAAAATGGCAAAAATGCCTTTTATCCCAGATCCGCGTTATATGGATTCCAAAGATCAATATAAAACACAAAACCAGATTAAAGAAGATATAAGCCTTACACATCGAAAACCTTATCCGCAAGGTCACGAAATTAATCTGCCCAGACATAGAATGAAGTTTTAGTACTCAGTGTTCGGTATTTAGTGTTCAGGTAAACACTGTGGCTGAACACTAAATACCGAACACTGAACACTAAAAAAAATAACTAAAGAACAACTTACGTTATATAAAGATGAAAAATACGGAATATGCTATAGTCGATATTGAAACCACAGGCGGAAATGCCAGTGGAAGTCGCATTACTGAAATTGCAATCATTATTCATGATGGTAAAAATGTGCTGGATCGTTATGAAACCCTTGTAAATCCTGAACAGGACATTCCTCCATCTATTTTTGGATTAACGGGTATAAATAATGAAATGGTCGTCAATGCACCAATCTTTGATGACATATCAGAGAAAGTATTAGAAATGCTTACGGATCGTATTTTCGTGGCACACAATGTCAACTTCGACTATTCATTTGTTCATCATCAATTGGAACAGGCAGGCTTTAAATGGTCGGCTAAAAAACTTTGTACCGTTCGTGCCGCCAGAAAAATCAAACCAGGATTAGGTTCTTACAGTTTAGGAAATCTTTGCAACTCATTAAATATATCTTTAGAAAACAGGCACCGAGCAGGCGGAGATGCAGATGCTACTGCTTTACTATTTTCGCTTTTATTAGAATGGGACGATGCAGGAGAAATCGAAAAAATGATCAAAAAAACAGCGCAAGATCAACGTTTACCACCTAATCTTCCGCCAGATGATTTTAATAATTTGCCAGACAAACCGGGTGTTTATTATTTTTATAATCAGGCGAAAAAAGTGATTTATGTTGGAAAAGCGATTAATTTAAAGAAACGTGTGTCGTCTCATTTCACAGGCAATAATATTAATCCGCAGAGACAGCATTTTTTAAGGGATATTCACGGAATTTCTTTTGAAGTCTGCGCTACTGAATTAATGGCACTTTTACTAGAATGCACCGAAATCAAAAAACTCTGGCCAACGTACAACAGAGCTTTAAAACGTTTTGAAGCTAAATTTGGCATTTATCAATACGAAGCCCGAAACGGTTATAAATATCTCGCGATTGGGAAAGTGAGTAAATTTCAGGTTTGTATTCATGAATTCAGCAGTTTGTATGAAGGCATTAATTTATTGCGAAATCTGGCCGAACGTTTTGAAATTGATCATCGTTTCTGCAAATATTCAAAATCCGAAGAAGGAGATTTTTTTCAGAACAATAATCCACAAAACCTGCCTGATGTTCTAATGCATAATGCCCAAGTCGACAACGCCATTGATTATTTGTTAAACAACAGACCTTCTTTTGCCATAATTGATAAAGGAAAATCAAAAGAAGAGCGCAGCTGTATCTGGATTGAAAACGGACATTTTTATGGCATGGGATATCTTCCTTCCGATATTTCGATTCATGAACCTTCAGATGTAAAAAATTACGTTACGCCTTATAAAAGCAATCAATATATCGAACAGCTGATTTTTTCATATGCTGAAAAGCATCCGAGAAAAGTATTCTTTAAAAAACATCTTTTAGCCTAAAATCAAATCTGAGAAAAATAGAGCTGTAAAAATTAAAATTATGACACTATTTAGCGATACCGAATTATTTACGACTGGACAAACAGGTAAAAAAATTTTTGATCTCCCAGACTGCGAACTGATTCTGATTGATAATTTTTTCAGCAAAGAAGAATCAGATTCCTTTTATGAAAGAATACTGCGTAAAACCAAATGGCGAGAATATGAAATGGAAGTTTATGATAAAACTTACACTGTCCCTAGAATGATTGCCTGGTATGAAGACAAAGACAATGCAGGTGCAGATCCCAAAGGGCCAGATTGGACGTATGAATTATTAAAAATCAGAAGCCGTGTCGAAAAGGAAACCCAACTTGACTTTAATAGCTTACTGTTAAATTTATACCGAAACGGAAAAGACGGTGTAGGCTGGCACAGTGACCGTGAAGATAATTCTGGTAAAGATCCAATTATAGCCTCAGTTACTTTTGGAGAAACGAGAATGTTTAAACTCCGTCATAAATTCAGGAAGGATATTCCACTGGTTGAGATTCCGCTTCATCACGGTTCTTTCTTACTAATGGCGGGTACTACGAATAGTTTTTGGCAACATCATGTTCCAAAAACGGCTCGTAAAGTTTTACCCAGAATTAATTTAACTTTTAGGCAAACGCAACGCAATGCGTAAGTCATTAGGAACTAAAAACTAGCTGATTTATTAGCTCAATTTTGACGAGGAAAATTCTGTCGAAAAAAGTTAAAATACTGATTGTATGAACGTTTTATTAGGCTGAACCTTCCTTTTTTACTATTTTTGCAAACTTTTAAAAATATATAATACCGTAATGGCTTATTCAAACAACGATTTAGCACGCTTCTTAGATGCGCAAAACAAACTTTATCTTACTGCTCTTTCTGAAATCGGAAAAGGCAAAAAAGAGACGCATTGGATGTGGTTTATTTTTCCTCAAATTAAAGGTTTAGGAAAAAGTGATACTGCAAATCTTTATGCCATTAACGATCTAAAAGAAGCTTCGGATTATTTGGAACATCCTATTTTAGGAAAACATTTAATTGAAATTTCAGAATTATTATTAACCTTCAAAATGAAATCTGCTGACGGAATTTTTGGCGATTTAGATGCTCGAAAATTACGTTCCTGTATGACTTTGTTTTCTTTGGTAGAAAATGCAAATCCAATCTTTCAGGAGGTTTTGGATGCTTTTTTCTCTGGAGAATTAGATCCTCTTACCATATCAATTATTAATTCAACTATAGAATCATCTCTTGAGCCTGCCGTTGTATAAATTACAGTCTCATCGATTTTAACATTCTAACACTGCCTAACCGCAGTGTTTTTTTGTTTTTAAAAGTAAGCAGTCCAAACGTAATCCTTTATATTTGTATAAGTTTGATCTTCATTATCCCCAAAAAAACCAAAAATCATGAATGAAAAAATCAAAACCCTGCAAATTATCCATCTTGCCATTTGTGCTGGAACTCTTGCGGCCTATTTCTTTCTAATAGACTTTTCTTTGAAAACATTAGAAATCCCAAATATAGATTCATCGTCAGCTATTTACTTACTAATACCAGTATTAGCCTATATCTTGAGTACATTTTTATTTAAATCTCAGTTAAAACAAATTGATCCTAAATTGAAATTAGAAGAAAAAATGCCGATTTATCAAGCTGCTTCCATTATGCGCTGGGCAGTTCTAGAAGGTGCAGCATTTTTAATATTATTCTTAAAACCAGAATTTGTACTATTTGGAATTCTAATTATTATTTATCTTATTTTTTTAAGACCGACAGAAGAAAGAATTAATAACGATTTGAATTTATAATACAATAATTCTATCAGCGAAATTTCACTAAATTGCGATATATAACATCTTATTCAAACCTAAAAAAGCTCTAAAACCCTTGTTTTTAGGGCTTTTTTTGTATGTGGCATATGTATTGTTTTTTCAAAATCAATTAACATTAAACCACATACATCATGAAAAAATCAATCCTTATTTCGCTAATCCTCTTTTTTAATTATACTGTTTCAAAAGCCTGTGATAAATGCGGCACTTATAACAATAGTGACTTCAAGATAAAATCTGCCTCTATAACACACAAAGCCGATTTAGGAATTACAGTCTGGGATATTAAAGTAGAAGGAACAGCAGGCAATACCATGCCTAAACCCGTTGGACAATTAAATGGAGCTCCTGTTCTTGCCTATGTTTTTCCAACGACTTTAAAATCATCTGATATCGGTTTCGGTCAGGTTGAAGGAATTGTTGCTTTGGGTTTAACTTCACATCCTGACTTTGAAGATACACCGCTTTGGGATGAAAATTTAGACGGAAATTATCTTAATGATGGTTTAGTCTGGCATGCGCACTGGGTTCTACTGGTAGAAGACAAACGTGTTGGTGGCGGACTATCGGTTAAAGAATTTACCAAGGGAGATCCAAATGTCGTGCTTCCTCCAACAAATCCCGGAATGGCGATGTATATGGATAGTCCTGGTTTTAATATCGTTACAAAAGGAAATTCCATAAAAGTTATCGTTCCAGATTTTCGAATTAACAATAAAACAAATTTCAAATTCGATGCTGTAACCTGTTATATGGAAGTTAATACGGGGGCAGGAGGCTCGCACGAAGGCGACGGAGCAAAACCAATGTTGGGGGTTTACAAGGTTTATAACGTTGCCAGCGGTAATCTTTCGCTCCCTTATTCTGTTAAATAACTAAGAGTATAAAGCCCAACGAAAAACGGATTATTTAGGCAATTTAACTAATTCGCATAGTTAAAAAAATCAGCACAATCCTGATTAATTGGTTTGGTCAATGGGCTTTTATAATTCAATATCCTGCTAGTTTTCCATAGAATATATTCATTAATTTTGGTTAGAGTTTGTTTCCAAAAAAAGCGCCTTGAAATCATCAAGGCGCTTTAATTATTTATAAATTTCTTCTGCTTCAATGTAAAACATGAAACAAAAAAACTATTCTTTAGGTTTCGTTAGATAATAAACTGGAATACCTGTCAGCATAATCAAAACTCCCCATCCGCAGGTTGAAAATTTTGTAATTAATAACGAGATACAAATTGCTGTCGCTGTAATGATGTAAAGCATTGGTAAAAACGGATATCCAAAAGCTCTATAAGGTCTTTCAACATCTGGCATTTTTTTACGCAAAATGAAGATTCCATAAATTGTTAGAATATAAAAAATCAGAACAATTATAATTACAAAGTCTAACAAATCACCATATTTTCCTGTAAGACACAAAGCCGAGGCCCAGATACATTGTGCCCAAAGTGCCCAAGCTGGCACGCTTGACTTGTTTAAAACAGCCGCTTTTTTGAAAAACAATCCATCTTTTGCCATGGTATAATACACTCTTGCTCCCGCCATAATTAACCCGTTATTGCAGGCAAAAGTCGAAATCATAATCATTATGGCGATAATCAGTGTTCCAATATTTCCAAAAATATATTGTGCCGCCACCACAGCAATACGATCCGATTTTGCTGTCGCTATTTCATCAAAAGGAACAACCGCCAGATACATAATATTCGTTAAAACATAAATTATTGTTACAATAAAAGTTCCTAGAAATAAACTCAATCCAACATTACGTTTTGGATTTTTAATTTCACCAGCAATAAAAGTAACACCGTTCCAAGCATCACTTGAGAACAAAGAGCCAACCATCGCAGCGGAAATCCCAGAAATTAATGCCGTTCCACTTATTGGTAACCAAGAACCACTGTCCTTATCAAATGTACGGGTAATCCATCCATCTGCCCAGTTGGCTTCCCAAATAGAAGCTTTTGCGCCAAGCGTTAATCCAAAAACTACTAGTCCAAGCAAAGACAAAATTTTAATGATTGTTAAAACTGTCTGTAAAATTTTACCATCTTTTACGCCGCGACTATTGATATAACTCAATAAAATAATAGTAAAAATAGACACTAACTGTGCTGCATTGAGTTTAAAAGAACCTAATTCATACAATATATTTTCATCACTAAAAGGTTCATACAGATAGGCTGCAAACTTTGAAAAAGCTACTCCAACAGCAGCAATTGTTCCAGTTTGGATTACGGCAAAAAAGCTCCATCCGTACAAAAAAGCAATAAGTTTATTATATGCTTCTTTTAAATAAACATACTGTCCACCTGCTTTTGGAAACATAGCGCTCAATTCGCCATAACTTACAGCGGCAATAATTGTAATTAATCCAGAAATCAGCCAGATAAGCGTCAGCCATCCTGCTGATCCGACTTGTCTGGCAATATCGGCACTTACAATAAAGATCCCAGATCCTATCATAGAACCTACTACAAGCATGGTTCCGTCTAATAATCCGAGTTCTCTTTTAAAATTTTCTTGGTCGTTTTCTTGCATTTTTATTGGTTTAGTGTTGGTTAAAGATATACTTTTTTTCAACAGTTTAGATTTTAGATCATAGATTTCAGATTACTAAAGTCTTTTTGGGCGTATCCCTCTGGGTCGGGCTATCCACTATATCTTTTATGGCGAACCCCGCCATAAAAGGATGCCGTTTCTATCCCTTACGCAAACTCATTTTCAGAAGAAATTTTCAATAAATTATTTGAGATAAAGTTTTATTTTTATTCAATGGAAAACCACGAATTATTAATCAATAAAATTGCTCAAAACAAAATTGATTTCGATTTTGGAGTTCAGCTTTTATTGGATAACAATTATTCTTTCGAAGAACTTTTTAAAACACTTCATCTTTATATTTTCAATTCCATTCCAAACAAAACAGATTACAATTCACAAGTGTATCAAATGGCATTACATACAATTCCATTAAAACCAACTTATACACCTATTGTGATTCTTAAAAGTTTTCCAACAAAAAATGCTTTTAATAAATTGGCTTCACTTCCTGAAAATGAAAATCGAAAAATAATAATTTCATTACTTTGGATTTTTAAAATTACTGATACAGAAAGAAGGAATACCGAGTGTAGAAATGGGTGCGGTCATTTTTGGCATGAGCTTGAATAACTTTAAAATTCAACTTTTCAAAGGTTTAATAGATTTAAATCCTTAATTTTATTTCAGAATTATCACACAGAATATTGTTTCTCATTTTAAACTTCAAACTCATGAAAAAAGTCAATTTTGCTCTTTTATTCTTTTTCGCTGTAGTAAGTATGTCTGCCCAAGATATTACGGGTAACTGGAAAGGTGTTCTAAAAGTTCCTGGTGCAGAACTAAATCTTGTGCTACATATTACAAAATCAGAAAACAAATTAACCGCTACTTTAGACAGTCCTGATCAGAAAGCACTTGGAATACCTGTTACTTCAACCACGTTTGAAAATTCAACATTAAAATTTACTGTTGATAATCTAACAATCGAATACGAAGGAGTTCTTGACAAGAATCAAATTATTACAGGAACATTTAAGCAAATGGGACAATCTCTTCCTTTAGTTTTTACACGTTAAAGTTTTTTTTTTAACTTTAAATAAAAACAATAATTATGACTTGGGATCCAAAAAAATACAATGAATTTAAAGAAGAACGTTCGAAACCTTTTGACGATCTGACAAGTCATATTATCGATAAGCCCAACCTAAAAGTCATTGACTTAGGATGCGGAACTGGTGAACTAACCAAGAAACTATCCGAAAAATTAACTAATCCAACAGTTCTTGGAATAGATAACTCAGCTGAAATGCTGGCCAAAGCTCCTATTCAAACAAATCTTCAATTTGAAGAAAAACCAATTTTAGAGCAGCTAAACGATACAGTCAAATGGGATCTTATTTTTTCAAACGCAGCATTACAATGGATTGACAATCATTATGAACTTTTTCCAAAGCTTATTTCCCGTCTAAATTCAGGTGGACAACTGGCAGTTCAAATGCCTCAGCAGAATGAAAATATTCTCAATAAAATACTTTTAAACTTGGTACAGGAAGAACCTTTCGCTTCTTATTTAAATAATTGGACAAGGCCTTCGCCAGTTCTGACTTTAGATGAGTATGCTAAAATCCTTTTTGAAAATGGCGGAGAAGATTTGGTCATATACGAAAAAGTATATCCTATTATTTCTACCGCCCAAGATGACTTTTTCGATTTTATTTCCGGCTCCGCTTTAACCGTTTATCAAGAGCGTTTAAAAGAAGGCGAATTTGAAGAATTAACTGCTGAATTTAAAAAAAGAATAAACACTTATTTTCCAAATGTTCCTGCCATTTATGCCTTCAGAAGACTAATCATTTATGCCAAATTTTAATCAATTAATTGAGACAGACAAAACCTCAACTTCTTTTTTTTACTTTCTATTTTTTGTCTTTTATTCACTTCCAGATTTGGAAAGTCAAAATCTAATTCGACTTCAATAAAAGATATAAACAACATAAATAACTACCAAACAAGATGTTAAACAAAAAAGAATTAGTTTAAAAAATTTTCAATTTGAACTCATTTTTTTGTAAAACTTATAAGATAAATTTAACTATATTTGAGAGAATCATTCCAAATCTATTTTTTAAGCGCCGATAATTTTAACAAGTGTTTAATTTAAATTTTAAACAACCTTTCCCAAATAAGATTGTTTTCAGATTAAAAAAAAGCACATAAAGACACTTTATTATTAACCTACTAATTATAAGATTATGTCTAAGTTACAAGCTTTAAAAAACTTTCGTTTTCCGAATGTTTTCATTCTTATTCTAATCGTTTTTATTTCCTGTGCGTTACTCATCTGCATCAATTTTTTTACCATTAAAATTTTATCGGCAAACCGGGCTTACGTCAATGGAGAATCTCATTATTCTAAAGGACAAAAAGATGCATCGAGACATCTTATTAGTTATCTATATACACAAAATCCAAATCAGTGGAAATCATTTCTTGAGGAAATAAAAGTGCCACAGGGAGATGGAATTGCACGCATCACTTTGCTAAAAGCAGGAGACAATCAAGTGGCCAGAAAAGGTTTTTTAACTGGCCGAAATCATGAAGACGACTTGGATGATGTAATCTGGCTTTTTGACAACTTTAAAAATGTTTCTTTTTTATCTAAGGCTATTCACGAATGGGGGAAAGGCGACAAACAAATTGTTAAGCTTTTTGTAATTGGCCAACAAATTCACGCTAAAATAGATCGTGAAATTTTGACTGGTACAGATCAAAAAAAGTTTATGAAAGAAATTAGTATAATTAGTGATCAATTAACTATTAATGAACGAAATTTCTCAAATACATTAGGAGAAGGAACACGAAAAATCAAAGACTTATTAATTTTTACCAATATCTTCTTCATCTTGGTCATAATCTGCAGTGTATGCCTGTATTATTCCATTATGGTAAAAAGGCTTGTTGTTTCTAAAAAAGAAACTGAGGCTAAAAATGAGAACTTAATAATTGTAAACAAAGAACTAGATCGTTTTGTTTACAGTGCTTCACACGATTTGAGGTCTCCAATCACTTCTTTAAAAGGCTTAATCGAAATTACAGCCTTAGAGGATGATGTAAATCAGATTCGAAATTATCTTCAAATGATGCATGAAAGTCTGGCTCGTCAAGATCAATTTATCAGTGACATCATTGATTATTCTAAGAACAAAAGAAAAGAAATAATCATAGAGCTCGTTAGTTTAAAGGAATTGTTTAACGAAGCTATTTTACAATTAATGCATATTGAAAATGCCAGTAGAATCAAATTCACTCAGGAGCTTCAAGTAGATCAAATTGAGAGTGACGGCCTTCGTTTGAAAATCATTATCAACAATCTAATTTCAAACGCTATAAAATATGCCGATTGCAGTAAACAAGAAATGTTTATTACTATTAAAACCTACTTCAGTGAAGGTTTAAATAAAATTGAAATCGCAGATAACGGAATCGGAATTCATGACGAACATAAAGAAAATATTTTTGATATGTACTTTGGAACTAACAAAAATAAAGGTTCCGGATTAGGCTTATATATTGTCAAAGAAGCCGTCGAAAATATCAAAGGAGACATTTTTGTTTTTTCGGAAAGCAATGTCGGAAGTAAATTTATTGTAACTATACCTAACTCACATGCCGTTTAGATCTCAATTTATCATCATAGAAGACAACCTAATTGATCAGTTTGTCACTAAAAAATTACTTAAAAAAGGATTAGATATTAATCCACTTTACACTGCTAATAATGGAAAAGAAGGTATTGACTGGCTTATAAAGAATCCAAATCATCATTCCTTGATTATTCTTTTAGACATTCAAATGCCTATTATGAATGGTTTTGAGTTTTTAGATGAATTTGCTAAACTGCCAGAAATGATAAAAGATAGAATTGAAATTTTTGTACTTTCTTCTACTTTAGATAGTGACGAAATTAGGAAAGTAAAAGAAAATAAGTATGTTTCTGATTTCTGGAATAAACCTTTCAGACTGGAATTATTGCAAAAGACTTTTGTTTAAAAATTATTCTAAAACACGATTTACTTGAGAAAATGATCTAGTGTAATAAGGTTCTTTTGTAGAGGAGATTATTACACCTCCGTGTGTTGATGAATGGACAAATTTAATTTCCCCATCGATATTTTCAACGACCATACCAACATGATTTATATGACGTCTTCCGTTGGTTTTAAAGAAAATTAAATCTCCTTTTTGAGCTTCGTCTGAAGCTACCTTAGTTCCTATTCGAGATTGTTCTATTGAACTTCTTGGCAGTTTAATATCGAAGTTACCAAAAGTACAGAACATTAATCCTGAACAATCAAAACCTGCTTTTGTAGTACCGCCAGAACGATAACGTGTTCCGATATTTTCAGTTGCACTTGCTATAAGCTGATCGATTAATTCTGAGTGAGATCCTGTTGATACTTTTACAAAAGTAGAATCTCTTTTTATTTCTGGCGCCGTTTCTGCTATTTGAACTGGAGAAGAAACAACCGTTTCATTAATTGTTTGCCCTGCTTGAGCTGCTTGAATTGCATCTGCTTTTTCTTTTGGAACACGGATTCTTAGAAGATATCCAACTGGCACTTTCCCTTTAATTGAAGGATTTTGGCGCTCTAATTCTGCCACCGTAATTCCATATTCTTTAGAAATGCCATACTTTGTTTCTTTAGCTTTAACCTCTCTAAACAATTCTACATCTGTTGAAACAATTTCTGGAACATCCTGATTTTGTTTTTCATCAACCGAAGCAATTGTATTGGAAGGAATGGCAATCTGTTGTCCTATTTTCAACCCCTCTGTTTCCAAAAGTGGGTTTGTTTTTTTCAAATCATCAACAGAAACATTGTATTTTTTTGAAATTCCCCAAAGTGTTTCTTTAGCAGCCACTTCATGTGTTCCAGAAGAAGTATTATTAGAAGAAGTATTATTTAAAGCAAGTTCAGTAGTTTTAGGCTTCGCCTTAGAAGTGCTTTTATTTTTATTAGGAATTAAAAGCGTCGAATTTAGTTTTAAGATTTTAGGAGCATTTGGGTTAGCATCGGTAATCTCTTTTACTTTTACCCCATATTTTTTAGCAATAACAGAAAGGTTTTCTCCTTTTGAAATTTTGTGCTTTACAAAGTTTTCCTGTGCGAAGGCTCCAAAACTAAAAAAAAACAGTACTATTATTATCCTATAAACCATATTTCTTGAATTACATTTTTATTACTATTTCAAGAGCTCAAAAACATTAATTTTTAAACTCAAAAAAATCATTTTTATTACGTGCATGGCGAATTTAACTTTTTAAAGTAAAAAAACCTCGTTTTTTAACAACTAATTTTTGTCAAAAGCTCAAATTTAAAGCTTAGTTAATATCTAAAAAAGCTTCTTAACTGAATTTCAAAACTTTATAATTAGAGGTGAATTTTCTCTAAAAATTGATCTAAAATAAAAAACGCTCCGTTTCCACAGAGCGTTTTGAGTTATAATTGAAACTTAAAAATTAAGCTTTTCCAGCCGCAATTAAGTTTAATGCAGACCCAGCCACAAACCAACCAATCTGCCCAGCATTGTAAGTATGATTTGCCAAGATAATGTCTTTTGTACCATTTACATGGACAAACTCTAATGTTAATGGTTTTCCTGGAGCAAACTCTGTTAAATCCAAGAAATTGATTGTATCGTCTTCCTCTATTTTATCATAATCTGCTTCGTTTGCAAAAGTCAATCCTAAAAGCCCTTGTTTTTTAAGGTTTGTTTCATGGATACGAGCAAATGATTTAACTAACACAGCTTTCACTCCTAAGAAACGAGGTTCCATAGCCGCATGTTCACGAGAAGAACCTTCTCCGTAGTTATGATCTCCAACCACAATAGACGGTACTCCAGCTGCTTTATAAGCTCTTGCTACAGCAGGCACAGCATCATATTGTCCAGATAATTGATTTTTAACCGAATTTGTTTTTTGATTGTAAGCATTCACAGCACCAATCAACATATTATTAGAAATATTATCTAAGTGTCCACGGAAACGCAACCACGGCCCTGCCATGGAAATATGGTCGGTTGTACATTTTCCGAATGCTTTGATTAACAATTTTGCACCTGTGATATTTTTACCGTCCCAGGCATCAAATGGAGCTAATAATTGTAAACGTTCAGAAGTTGGATTAACCACTACCTGAACTCCTGAACCATCAGCAGCCGGAGCCTGAAATCCTGGATCTTCTGCATAAAAACCTTTAGCAGGAAGTTCATCTCCAGTTGGAGCATCCAACATTACTTCTTCTCCATCTTCATTAATCAACTTATCTGTTAAAGGATTAAAACTTAAATCACCCGCAATAGCCATTGCGGTTACCAATTCTGGAGATCCCACAAATGCTAATGTATTAGGGTTACCATCTGCACGTTTCGAAAAGTTACGATTGAAAGAGTGAACGATTGTGTTTCTTTCTTCTTTCTCTGCTCCTTCTCTGTCCCACATACCAATACATGGTCCGCAGGCATTTGCAAAAACAGTTGCTCCAATTTTATGAAATGTATCAATAAATCCGTCTCTTTCTATAGTCGAACGAACTACTTCAGAACCTGGAGTAATAGTAAACTCCGCTTTTGTTTTTAAGTTTTTAGCAGCAACTTGTCTTGCTAAAGAAGCTGCACGAGAAATATCTTCATAAGAAGAGTTTGTACAAGAACCAATTAAACCAACTTGAATTTGCAATGGCCAGTTATTTTTGATTGCTTCTTCTTTCATTTTAGAAATTGGAGTTGCTAAATCTGGTGTAAATGGCCCATTTAAATGTGGCTCTAATTGAGATAAGTTAATTTCAATAACCTGATCAAAATATTGTTCTGGATTTGCATACACTTCAGGATCCCCTGTTAAGTATGGAGCAATTTTATCTGCTGCATCTGCAACTTCAGCACGATTTGTAGAACGAAGGTAACGCCCCATTGATGCATCGTAACCAAAAGTTGAAGTTGTTGCTCCAATTTCTGCTCCCATATTACAAATTGTCCCTTTTCCTGTGCAAGACATTGCTGTTGCTCCTTCGCCAAAATATTCAACAATAGCACCAGTTCCTCCTTTTACAGTCAAAATACCAGCCACTTTCAAAATAACATCTTTCGGAGCAGTCCAGCCTGATAATTTACCAGTTAATTTAACTCCGATTAATTTAGGAAACTTAAGCTCCCAGGCCATTCCTGACATTACATCAACAGCATCGGCTCCACCAACACCAATTGCCACCATTCCTAAACCACCTGCGTTTACAGTATGAGAATCGGTACCAATCATCATTCCGCCTGGGAAAGCATAATTTTCAAGCACCACTTGGTGGATAATTCCTGCTCCCGGTTTCCAAAAGCCAATTCCGTATTTATTCGAAACCGATGATAAGAAATCAAAGACCTCATTACTTTGCGTCTTTGCTCTGGCCAAATCGGTTGCAGCGTCTATTTTTGCTTGAATCAAGTGATCACAATGAACAGTAGTTGGAACTGCTACTTTAGATTTTCCAGCATGCATAAACTGCAGTAATGCCATTTGTGCTGTTGCATCTTGACAAGCCACACGATCTGGTGCAAAATCAACGTAATCAACTCCTCTCTTAAACACCTGAGACGGCATTCCGTCCCAAAGATGATTGTATAAAATTTTCTCAGTTAAAGTAAGTGGACGTCCAACAAGCTCACGTGCTTTATCAACACGTGAAGGCATGTTCTCATACACTTTCTTAATCATTTCGATATCAAAAGCCATAAGTCTTGTAATTTGTTTGTTTTCTGTTTTTTTTGAACTTTCTAAGTTACAAAAAATAGAGGAGGTATAAAAGAAAAAGCCCGAGTTTATTAGCTCGGGCTTTTGATATATCAATAATCGTAAGATTACATAACTAACGATTTGTTTGAAGGCGCAAACTTAGTTAAGTTAATACCATCAACTGCCGCAGTGTACTCTTCAATAGTAGGAGTTCTTCCTAAAATTGTAGACAATACCACAACTGGAGTAGAAGAAAGAAGAGACTCTCCTTTTTTACCTTCTTTATCTTCTACAACTCTTCCTTGGAAAAGACGAGTTGAAGTTGCCATTACTGTATCTCCTTTTGCTGCTTTTTCTTGGTTACCCATACAAAGGTTACAGCCTGGACGCTCTAAATATAACATGTTTTCATATTCTGTACGAGCTGCACCTTTTGGAGCATCATCATTAAATTCGAAACCAGAATATTTTTGTAAAACTTCCCAGTCTCCTTCAGCTTTAAGTTCATCTACAATGTTGTATGTTGGTGGCGCTACGACAAGCGGCGCTTTAAACTCCACTTTACCTGTTTGTGCTTCAACATTTTTCAACATTTGAGCAAGGATTTTCATATCTCCTTTGTGAACCATACAAGATCCGATAAATCCAAGATCTACTTTTTTATCTCCTCCATAGAAAGATAAAGGTCTAATGGTATCGTGAGTATATCTTTTAGAAACATCAGCATTATTTACATCTGGATCCGCGATCATTGGCTCTGAAATTTGATCTAAATCAACTACAACTTCAGCATAATATTTAGCATTTGCATCTGGAGTTAAAGCTGGTTTTTCAGCCGATTTAATTTCAGTAATTCTCTTATCTGCCTTGTTGATTAATCCTTGAAGAACGTGTTTATCGTTATCCATTCCTTTATCAATCATGATCTGGATTCTGCCTTTTGCAATTTCCAATGATTCGATTAAAGTTTCATCTTCAGAAATACAGATAGAAGCTTTTGCTTTCATTTCAGCAGTCCAGTCTGTAAATGTAAACGCTTGGTCAGCAGTAAGTGTTCCAATATGAACCTCAATGATTCTTCCTTGGAATACGTTTTCTCCTCCAAATTGGTGAAGCATTTGCGCTTGAGTAGCATGAACCACATCACGGAAGTCCATATACCCTTTCATATCTCCTTTGAAAGTAACTTTTACAGATTCTGGAATTGGCATAGAAGCTTCTCCAGTTGCTAATGCAAGAGCCACAGTTCCTGAGTCAGCACCAAAAGCAACTCCTTTTGACATTCTGGTGTGAGAGTCACCACCAATAATGATAGCCCACTCATCAATCGTAATATCGTTAAGTACTTTGTGAATTACGTCTGTCATTGAATGATAAACACCTTTCGGGTCACGAGCTGTGATTAAACCGAAATCGTTCATAAATTTCATCAATTTAGGAATGTTAGCCTGCGCTTTTTTATCCCAAACCGAAGCTGTGTGGCAACCTGATTGGTAAGCACCATCAACGATTGGCGAGATTACTGTAGCTGCCATAGACTCTAATTCCTGAGCTGTCATAAGACCTGTAGTATCTTGAGAACCTACAATGTTTACTTCTACACGAACATCAGAACCAGCGTGCAATACTTTTCCTGGAGCGATTCCAACAGCATTTTTGTTGAAGATTTTCTCAACTGCAGTCAAACCTTGACCTTCATGAGAAACTTCTTTTGATGGAGCATAAACTAACGGAGCCTCAACATCTAAAACTTTTGCGGCTAATGTTTGTAATTTTTTACCAAATACGATAGCATAAGAACCACCCGCTTTGATAAATTCCATTTTTTGAGGAGTAAATGCTTTAGAAATGTCGATCAATTCCTGATCTCCATTATAAAGTTTTTTCTCTTTTATATTAATAGTCAAAACAGTTCCTGTCGCAACAGAATATGTTTGCTCTAGAATTGGTTCATCGTTTTCGTTACGAATAACATTTCCTTCTGCATCTACTTTTTTAACCCAGTTTTTAAGGTCTAAACCTATACCACCAGTAACGTCAACAGTTGTCAAGAAAATTGGAGAAATTCCGTTTGTTCCTCCAACAATTGGAGCAATGTTAACAAAAGGAATATAAGGACTAGCTTGTTTTCCTGTCCAAAGTGCCACGTTATTTACACCTGACATTCTAGAAGATCCAACTCCCATTGTTCCTTTTTCAGCGATCAACATTACACTTTTATCAGGATGTTGTGCTTGTAACGCTTTAATTTCTTGCTGTGCTTGAGGCGTAATCATACACTGCCCGTGAAGTTCACGGTCTGAACGTGAGTGCGCTTGATTTCCAGGAGAAAGTAAATCTGTTGAAATATCGCCTTCACCAGCGATAAAAGTAACTACCTTAATTTCGTCAGCTACTTCTGGAAGTTTTGTAAAAAATTCAGCTTGAGCATAACTCTCAAGGATTTCTTTAGCAATTTCATTATTATTTTTGAATGCCTCTACTAAACGATCTGTATCTGCTTCGTAAAGGAAAACTTGTGTTTTAAGCACTTTTGCCGCTTCTTTCGCAATAGCAGCATCATTACCTAAAGCTAAATCCAGTAAAACTTCAATAGAAGGTCCACCTTTCATATGTGATAATAATTCAAAAGCAAAAGCTGGAGTAATTTCTTTTACTACAGATTGCCCAAGAATAATTTCTTTTAAAAATTTCGCTTTTTCACCAGCAGCACTTGTAGTACCTGGCAATGTATTGTAAATAAAAAACTTAAGAGAATCCTCTCTATATTCGTTATCTAAATCTTTGATTTGTGAAATGATTTCGCTTACTAATTCAGCTCCATCAATTGGCTTCGGATGAAGACCTAAGGCTTTTCTTTCTTCAATTTCTTGAATGTAATCTTTGTAAGTATTCATAATTAAGTAGAAGTATTTTTTTTTGTACGCAAATTTAAAGATTAAAGCTGAGAATTAAAAAAAATATAATAGAAGTCGCGTTTTCAAAAATTATTATTGTTAAAAAACGATTTTCAATGCTTGTTTTTGACAAAAAACCAATTATATATTAAAAAAATGATTTTTTCATATTTTAAAATCTTTTCTTTAACAAAGTCGAAATTTAATGTTACGAACTAAGTGAGATTTTACTTCTATTTTCACAAAGAACGGTTCTAAATAATAAATTATAACGTTATAGTTGCGATTTTAACCGACTGCTTTCTCCCTTTTTAGCTTATATTATCTACAGAAATCTTTCATTAAAAAAAAACTTCCAAAATGTTTATAATTCATTTTTTCTTATAACTTTGCAATTCAAAGTTCTTTTAAAAACATAACACTATGAAATACAAATTTGAAAAATTTAAAGAATTTACTCAAAAAGATGGAGTAACACTTAGCTTAAACGTAACATCTTTTTGCCTGCTTTTACTTAGCATAATTTTAACCGTTACAGCTTCTGGTTCACGTAGTGCAGAACCTTTATGCCAAATAAATTTGATTTTTGAATTTATATATGGCGTAACTGTTTCCTTTATGATCTTGAGAAAAAGAGAACAATATATTCATCTGATTCCTTTCTTATTTTTAAACTGGCTGATTGGATGTTTTTCTTTAAACATTTTAATTCCAATTTTTGAAAATCTGCCTGTCTGGGTTTATCTCGTTACTTTACTTTTTTGCTTTTCAAATTTTTTCATTTACAACACACAAAATAAGAGCAATACCACATTAATCCTTTTTTTTATAAATGGATTATCTTATACTATAATACTATATTACACATTATACCTGCTTCCTATATCTATAATCTCAGTAGTTACAATTTTACTTTTAGGATTAGGTTTTTATGGTTTAGTTCCTGCCCTAATTTCATTGATTCATTTGATAAAACTTGTAAAATTGTTCCATGAAGACAGTCAATACTTCATCTCATTTTGTACTGGTATTTTAAGTATACTAATTGCTTTGTTTGCTTTTGCATTCCGATTAAATAGTGAAAGTAAAAGAATCACTCAGAATCAAATTTCAAAATCATTTGATTATAATGAAGATCTGCCTGCTTACATTAGGATTTCACAACATCTAGAACCTAACTTTTTTAATGAAATTTTACTTAAAAAGGATATTGTTTATAAAAGTCAGGAGGATTTCTTTAGCCTTAGAGGTTTTGATTCATTTGGAGGCAGCCAATATAACGAAAGAAAAATTCACAATCCGTTTATCACCATTGCATATTCCTTTTGCAATAATCTCAATTTGAGTGTCAATGATCAAATTAACATACTAAAATCAAACTTCGATAAAAGGCTAGAAACTGAAGAACAATTATGGAGCGGTGAAGACTTGTTCACTAAAGAGATAAAAGAAGATGTGAAAATTTATCCTGCCTCAAGGTTAGCTTATACAGAAATTACCATAGATATTGCCTGCAAGAAAGAATCTTGGCAAGATAAGGAAGCTATCTATTCTTTTCAACTTCCTGAAGGTTCAGTAGCCACTTCGCTTTCTTTATGGGTAGACGGCATTGAACGAAAAGGAGTTTTGACCACAAAAGAAAAAGCTCAGGCCGCCTACAGACAAATTGTTGGCGTAGAAAGCCGTGACCCATCTTTAATGCAATGGAAAGAAGGAAACAAAATTGTAGTTCGCGTTTTTCCTGTAAGTTACGAAAAACCAAGAACTTTTAAATGCGGTTTTACAACTCCATTACAGACAGGCGAAACAGAAATGAAATACCAAAGTATCTCAATAAAGGGACCTAATAGCTCTAATGCTTCTACTCTTTCCCGAATTCAAATTACTGATAACACAAAAGTCAAAACCACTAAAAACTTTGAATTAAAAAATGGTTTCTACATCAATAATTCAAAAGGGCTAGAAGAATGGGAAGCTGTTTTACCTTTAAACAAAACATTCCAAACGAGTTCATTCACTTGGAAAGACAAGACCTATAAAATAAACGAAATTCAAAAAGCAATTGTTCCTTTTGTAGCATCAGAAATTATTTTAGATCTAAACAGCAATTGGAATTCAAACGAGATAGAATCTTTTGTCAATTTAGCTGGAAAGTATATTTATGTATATCAAGACAAAGAGAAAAAATCCATTAATAGAGATAATTTCAAAACCATTCAGTCCGAATTTCAAAACCTGCACTATTCATTATTACCACTTTATAAGATTACCAAAAACAGCTTAATCATTACAAAATCAAGTGCGTTTTCTGCCAATTTTGAAGAACTGAATGGATCTGAGTATTTAAATAAAATAAGAATCGGAACGCAGCAGCAAAATTTAAAAGTGATTAATCTTTCAGCAGAAATTAATCCGTTTTGGCAAACCATCAAAGAACAAAAATATGTTGATTATTATCAGACTACACTTCAAAATAGTTTAAAGATGATCCAACAAAACCAGTTTGCAGTATACAAAACAGAAGAAAACTCAGTAAATATCGAGCCTGCCGGTATTTCAATTCAAGAAACTACTAAAGAAAGTAGTTCTAAAAAAGACGGGCCAAATCATATTTACCGAATGTATGCTTTCGGAAAAGTTTTAGAAGAACAAGTAAAAATCCAGAACGATACTTTGGCTGTAAACAAATATGTTACGCTAGCCAAAGATGCCAACATTGTAACTCCTATTTCGTCTTTAATTGTCTTGGAAACCGATGAAGATTATAAAAAGAACGGAATCGAAAAGAATGTTGATACTTTAGGAAATGCCTCCATTAAAAATGACGGTGCAGTTCCAGAGCCACACGAATGGATAATGATCATTATTGGTTTAACCACACTTTTATTTTATTATCGAAAAATCAAAACTCGAAAAGCATAATGACCGTTTTGTTACAATCTTATAAGAAATCAATTGCTATTCTTGCTATTGCCACTTTATTGGTCATGAACCATACTATTGCATTAGCTGGACTGGACAATAATTTCTTCGGAATCATTTTTTCTATTTTATTATTTCTTTTTGCGGGAAGAAAAACCACTCTAAAATTGAGCTACCCTCTTCTTACAATGATTTTTTTATTGGAATTTATAAGCTACAGACTACATACAAAATCCTTGCATTTTCATGCTTTATTGCTTTTTATATGTTTTGTTTATTATAGCTTTACCAAAAGATTTTCTTTTATTGCTTTTATATGCCTCTTTTTATTTTCCTCTATTTTCGATCAATTGTTTAATTATTTAACTGTCGAAATAAAACAGACACTTTGTTACGGAGTATATTATACTTTAAAAAACTTTATCCCAATAACAAAAATAGAAGGAGTCAATTTCTACATTGATAATGCAAAGATTTCTATCGATACCGCTTGCATGGGCTTATCAATGTTTAAAACTGGATTACTTTCAGGTGCATTTTTACTGACTTTAGAAGAACGAAAACAACAAAAACATTTTAATATACTGCAAATTTTAATCTTTTGCAGTGCATTAATTATTCTGAATATAATTTCAAATTATTTCAGAATCATTACTCTGATTTTGTTCAATTGCACGGAGGAAAACATCTTACATCATACGATCGGAATTATGTGTTTTATTTTTTATCAAATCGTTCCCCTTTTATTTCTTATCCGATTTTTTATTCCAAAAAAAGATGAAATAAGCAGCAACATGATTCAGCCAAAATTTATACCGATACTATTTGCCACGGGAATTTTGTTTATGACCAGCTTAGAGATTCAAAAAGAGCAAAACTATTCTTTGTTAGAAAATCTAGATTCTTCATACAACCTTAAAAATGGTGTTTGGATAAATAATGAAGTTTTTAAAATTACAACTCCTGAGACATTAACTTACATAAAAACTCCAATTCACAAACCTTTAATCTGCTGGACAGGAAATGGGTATAAAATTATTGAATCTAAAGAAATCAGTAAAAACAATGAAAGAATATGGCTGACAAAAATGGAAAAGAACAATGTTAGCTATTTCTCTTACTGGTGGTATGAATATGATAATAAAAAGTATACTTCACTGATCACAGTTTTACTGCTAAAACTTTTCAACAACAAAACGGTACGTTTAATAAACGAGACAAGCATTAAAGAACTGAAATAAAAAAAGCCTGATTAAAAATCAGGCTTTAAATATCTTACATCAACTTCTTGATAATAACTTCTTCTGTTATTCCTTCAGCATCTGCTTTATAATTTTTAATAATTCTATGACGCAAAATTCCGGTTGCAACTGCTTGCACATCTTCAATATCAGGCGAGAACTTTCCATTAAATGCCGCATGTGCTTTTGCAGCTAAAATTAAATTCTGTGAAGCTCTTGGTCCTGCTCCCCAATCTAGATAATTTTTCACAAAATCGTTTGTCAAAGCATTATCAGGACGCGTTTTACTTACCAAAGTCACTGCATATTCAATAACGTTATCTGCAACAGGAATTCTACGGATTAAATGCTGAAAATCGATAATCTCCTGAGCCGAAAATAATGGATTAATTACCGTTTTTGAATCTGAAGTGGTTCTTTTTACCACTTGTACTTCTTCTTCAAATGTCGGGTATTCTAATTTTATGGCAAACATAAAACGGTCTAACTGAGCTTCTGGCAAAGGATATGTTCCTTCTTGTTCAATAGGGTTTTGAGTTGCTAAAACAAAATAAGGTAAATCTAATTTATGATGCTGTCCTGCAATTGTAACCGAACGTTCCTGCATCGCTTCAAGTAAAGCTGCTTGCGTTTTAGGTGGAGTCCTGTTAATCTCATCCGCTAAAATGATATTAGAAAAAATTGGTCCTTTTATAAATTTAAAATTTCTATTTTCATCTAAAATTTCACTTCCTAAAATATCAGAAGGCATTAAATCTGGTGTAAACTGAATTCTTTTAAAATCTAAACCTAAAGCTTGAGATAAAGTATTAATCATTAAAGTTTTTGCAAGTCCTGGAACACCTATCAAAAGTGCATGTCCTCCAGAAAATATACAAAGTAAAATTTGATCTACAACGGCGTCCTGCCCTACAATTATTTTCGCTATTTCTTTTTTTAATTCATTTCTTTTTTGAACTAAATTTTGAATTGCTGTTACGTCAGACATTTATGAGTGTATTTAAAATTAAAAAGAGTTAGTTTTATGAATTCATAAAACTAACTCTTTTTATTTATTTAATAAAAATTATTTTTTCAACCAGTTGTTCGCGAATTCACATTCTTTGTATTCGCCAATAATCTTGATGTAAGTATCTTTGATTTTATTATCAAACCATTTAGCAATTGCATTGATCTGCTTTTCTTTTAAAGCTAATTCTTTAATTTTTGTGTAATCTTTAGCATAATCTGCAGTGTGATCTTCGATTCGGTTTGTAACTGTAATAAGTTTATAAGTCTTTTTACCTTTATCGTCTGTATTTAAAATTGGCTGAGAAACCTCATTTCCTTTTAAATTAGAAACTTGGCTGTATAGAGTTGGATCCATTTTCGTCAATTCAAAACGAGTATCTTGAGTTGTAGGATTTACCAAAGTTCCTCCGTTTGCTCTTGTTTCTTTTTCATCAGATTCTGTTCTTGCAGCATCTGCAAATGAAATCTCATTGCCAACAATTTTATTTCTAATATTAGTAATTCTTTCTTTTGCTTCTTTTAAAGCAGCTTCAGAAACTGTTGGAGAGATCAAAATATGACGAAGTTCAACTTCCTGTCCTTTAATTTTCTCCACCATAATGATATGAAAACCAAAAGTAGTTTCAAATGGCTGTGAAATTTCTCCTGCCTGCAAACTAAAAGCAACATCTTTGAATTCTTTTACAAACGGAGTTTTTCTTGTCATTTTATAATAACCTCCATTTGGAGAAGATCCAGGATCTTGAGAATATAAAACGGCCTTTGTAGCAAAGCTAGATCCATCCAATACATCTTGTCTTATAGAATTTAATCTATCAATAACTTTCTTCTTGTCCTCTGCTGAGATTTTAGGTTCCACAACGATCTGTGCTACTTCCATTTCAGCTCCAAAAGTTGGCAAATCCTCTTTTGGTATTTTCTTAAAGAAATTACGAACTTCCTCTGGCGTAATTTCAACATCTTTAATAATCTTATCTCTCATTTCCTGAGCAAGTTTCTGCTCTTTCAAGATGTCTGCAAAATAAGTTTTAAATTCCTCTACAGAACTTTTTTTATAATATTCAACCACTTTATTGATATCTCCACCTACTTGTTGCGTCATGTAATTCAAACGCTCTTCCATCATACCTCTTACTTCGGCATCACTCACAATAATACTATCTTGAATTGCTTGGTGAGCATATAATTTATCTTCTAAAAGTTTCCCAAGCATTTGACATCTAGTAATATCTTTTATAGATCCTCCTTGCGCAGTAATTTCTAAAAACCCTTTGTCAATATCAGAATCTAAAACAATATAATCTCCCACGGTTGCAATAATTCCGTCGATTTTTAATTTCCCACCAGTAGGTGCTTCAACTGGCTTCTGAGCAACAACATCGGGAATTATTTCTTGTGCTGTGATAAATGGAGCGCAAAAAAGGAAAAAACAAATTGCTAAAGCAAACTTGTAGTCAATTGTTTTTAGCTGGAACTTTTTTAATAACATTATTTTAAATTTTATTTGAATGTAAGCCTGTTTTTAGATAATCCTCCCAAATTAGTATGTCTTAAACATAAATAATTCAAGTATAGTTCTTTTTCTAACTTATAACGAACAAAAATAACAATTCAATTACATAATACAACTATCTGATATACTATTAACAAAAAATTATGGGATACTGAGATCTTCTTCAATTAGTGTTCATTAGAAACCAGCTAAAACTTTCTGATGAACTGATTTATTGTTTAAATAAAATACTAATTATAAGCGATATAAAAAAAACTTCTCAACACTACAACGTTTTCGTTAAAAGTAATTTTCTCACAAATTAAAACCGCATCAAAAAAAACATACTTTAGATACGTAATTATCAATTTACGACGTCTAAAAATGACAATATCTCTGTTTTTAGCATAAAATAAATTACTAATTACAAAAAAACTATTTAACGAAACCACAATCTATTATGAAAAAACCTATTGCAAAACTATGCATGGTAATTATAATCTCCGGATTATTGTATTCATGCTCTCAAACTGAAATCAATGAAACTGACGCAAGAGCGGAAAGTCAAAAATTTAAAATGATCGATGTTACGCATCACGATGGAAAACCTTTTAGTACAGGAACTTCAAATTCTTCGTTTACGGGAAAATATATTGACAATCCTGGTGGAGGTGTTATGATGCAAGCTTTTTACTGGGATGTTCCTGCAGGAGGAAATTGGTGGAACACTGTAAGCAGTAAAGTAATCGCATGGGGTAATGCCGGAATTGGATCTATTTGGCTTCCACCTGCTTCAAAAGCGCAGAACGGAGCTTTTTCTATGGGATATGATCCTACAGATTACTTTGATTTTGGAGATTACAATCAAAATGGAAGTACTGAAACCCGTTTTGGATCTAAAGCTGAGTTGGTAAGTTTAATTACAGCTGCCCATAATGAAAATATTAAAGTTTATGCAGATATTGTAATCAATCACAACAGCGGCGGACAATCTGAAGCGAACCCTTTTACTGGTACTAATACATGGACTAATTTTAGTGGAATTGCATCAGGTAAATTTAAAAGGACTTATGCTAATTTTTACAAAAATAACTATGGCAATAATGATGAAGGCTCATTTGGAGGATTTCCTGATTTATGCCATGCAGATCCTTACGTAAAAGACTGGTTATGGATTAGAGCTGATGGGGTTGGTAAATACTATAAAAATACTATGAAATTTGATGGCTGGAGATTTGATTATGTTAAAGGCTTCGGTGCTTGGGTTGTGAATGCATGGAATGCCAACGTTGGAGGATTTTCTGTTGGAGAATTATGGGATTCGAATGTAAACGTTTTAAATGACTGGGCAAACAGTGCCAACAGTTCAGTATTTGACTTTGCGTGTTATTACAAAATGAATGATGCTTTTGATGGAAACAATCTTGCTCTTTTGAACGATGATATGATGTGGAAACGAAATCCGTACAAAGCCGTAACTTTTGTAACCAATCATGATACTGATGAAATTTGGAGCAAAATGTTAGCGTACTCGTATATATTAACGCATGAAGGCTATCCAACAATCTTTTACAGAGATTATGAAGAATGGCTGGACAAGAACAAACTGAACAATCTAATCTGGATCCATAACAACAAAGCCACAGGAACGACTTCTATTTTATATTCTGATAATGATGAATATGTGGCAAGAAGAAATGGTTACAATGGAAATCCTGGTTTGGTTGTTTACATTAATAATTCAGATGTTTGGCAGGAAAGATGGATTCAGACGAATTGGGCTAACACCCAAATAAAAGATTTTACAGGAAATTCTTCTTGGTATCCAACTACACAAGCCGATAAATGGGTAAAAATACAATGTCCTCCAAAAGGATATTCAATTTGGTCAATTAATCAGTAATTTTAAAAATGACTACTTAGGGCTGTTGCAAAACAGCCTTATTTTTTTCTAAAAAGCCACCTTAATAATAAAGACTTCCAAATTTAAGAAGTGAATATTTTTATAAAGTCGTATTTAATAGTACTTTTGCAACCTATTTATACGAAATATGAGCTTTTTAAAAGAAATACAACGCAGAAGAACATTTGGAATTATCTCGCATCCCGATGCCGGTAAGACTACCTTAACAGAAAAATTACTGTTATTTGGAGGAGCTATTCAGGAAGCGGGAGCGGTAAAAAATAACAAAATTAAAAAAGGAGCAACGAGTGATTTTATGGAAATCGAACGCCAAAGAGGTATCTCGGTTTCGACTTCTGTACTTGCTTTTAATTATAAAGATAAAAAAATCAACATCCTCGATACACCTGGTCACAAGGATTTTGCTGAAGATACTTTTAGAACTTTAACTGCTGTTGACAGTGTAATCGTTGTAATTGACGTAGCGAAAGGGGTTGAGGAACAAACTGAAAAATTAGTAGCTGTTTGTAGAATGCGTAACATTCCTATGATTGTTTTCATCAACAAATTAGACCGTGAAGGTAAAGATGCTTTTGATTTGATGGATGAAGTGGAACAAAAGTTAGGTTTAAAAGTTACGCCTCTAAGTTTCCCGATTGGAATGGGTTATGATTTCCAAGGAATTTACAATTTATGGGAAGAAAACATCAATCTTTTCAGCGGAGACAGCCGTAAAAACATTGAAGAAACAATTGCTTTTTCTGATGTACAAAACAACCCGGAATTGGATAAAATTGTGGGAGAAAAAGCAGCTAATAAACTTCGTGAAGAACTAGAATTGATTGATGAAGTTTATCCAAAATTTGAACGTCAGGACTATTTAGATGGAAAAATCCAGCCGGTTTTCTTTGGGTCTGCTTTAAATAACTTTGGAGTTCGTGAACTATTGGATTGTTTCATCACTACCGCTCCGTCTCCAAGAGCAAAAGATTCTGAGACTCGCACCGTTGAACCTACAGAAGAAAAAATGTCTGGATTTGTTTTCAAAATCCACGCCAATATGGATCCAAAACACCGTGACCGTTTAGCTTTTATTAAAATCGTTTCAGGAACTTTCGAAAGAAATAAACCTTACTATCACGTTCGTCAAAAGAAAAATTTAAAATTCTCTAGTCCAAACGCATTTTTTGCTGAGAAAAAAGAAATTGTAGATATTTCGTATCCTGGTGATATTGTTGGTCTACACGACACTGGAAACTTTAAAATTGGAGATACTTTAACTGAAGGCGAAATAATGAGCTTTAAAGGAATTCCGAGTTTCTCTCCAGAGCACTTTAGATATATCAATAATGCTGATCCTATGAAAGCTAAGCAATTAGAAAAAGGTGTTGATCAGTTAATGGATGAAGGTGTTGCTCAGTTATTTACTTTAGAAATGAATAATCGTAAAGTTATTGGAACTGTTGGAGCGCTTCAGTACGAAGTTATTCAATATCGTTTAGAGCATGAATACGGAGCAAAATGTACTTATGAAAACTTCCCAGTTCATAAAGCTTGCTGGGTTAAACCTGATGACGCTAAAAATGAAGAATTCAAAGAATTTAAACGTATCAAACAAAAATTCTTGGCTCATGATAAATACGGTCAATTAGTATTCTTAGCAGATTCTGATTTCACAATTCAAATGACACAGAGTAAATATCCTAGCGTGAAATTATTCTTCACATCGGAGTTCGACTAACAAAATATTTTATTGGAATAAAAAAAGGCTGTTTAAAAAAATTAAACAGCCTTTTTTTATTCCTTTTTATCAACTTAATCCGTTGCTTATACAAATAATTTTAATAGTATTTTTATTTAAAAAAAATCTATTTTTGCCAAAATTAAAATTATAACACTAAATCAAATTTTTAGAAATGAAAAAAATCCTTTGCTCACTTACTGCAATAATCTTTACTATTTGTGCCACTGCACAAGAAATCAAAGTAAAAAACAATGAAGTTAAAATTGATGAAAAAGTAGTTGCCTACATGGAAGGTAAGAAACCAAATTTCCAAATTTTAAGCTTAGACAAACAATATACAGTAAGCGCCGAACTTAAATTCTTAGAATCTTCTGGTAAAAGATGGATGGTTTTAAAGAGCACAAAAACAGGAAAAACAAATGAAGTTGATTATAAAAAATTTAACCCACTAAATCAGCAAAAAAGTGCTATGGAAGCATTTATAGATAAAGGTTTTCTAAGTGTAGAGGGACTAAATATTGATGCTATTGAAAGTTTTATAAATGGTGAAGCTTCTGGAGTTTCAAACAAAATTAAAGAAGAAGCAACTGCAGGGATAGAGAAACAAAAACGTATGGATGGATACCAAATAACAATCGATGATTCAGGATCCATATACAGTGCAGCTTCAAAAGACCCTAACAATAAAAATATTGGTACAATAAAAATTGCTGCAACAACAGGCATGGGAATTCAAAAATATGAAATATTTGATCTAGATGGTAACTTAACGGCAACTTGGTACAACATGAGCAGTAAACATCCTGGTTATGATGGTTTTTTATATGAACAATTTATAACCTATGACGGTAAAGTTTTTACTGTAAAACCTGACACTTCTGGTGTGTTACAATATAAAATGAGTTCTGACAAAACTGCAGCTACGATAGTAAAAGAATTAATGTTTAATGGATATACTTTACAACACCAAAGAGCAGGTAAATAATCCTTTAAACATAATGAAGGAAAATTGGAAAATAAAAAAAAGCGCTAATATTTCATTAGCGCTTTTCTTTTAATTTGAATTAAATCAACCTTACTAAGTCATTATATTTCAAAAATTTATCTTCATAGGATTGCAAATATAGCCTAACATGTTATCGAAAATAAATTTTGTCGATTAAAGTAAAATAAATCGGATAAAATACATATAAAACTTCGCATTTAAAACAAAAAAAGCCCCATTAAATGGGGCTTTAGAATTTATGCTTGTCCCGCAGGACCAAAATTAAGGGGAATTGGTGCTTGTTCCGTTTCTTTGATTTCGCCATGAGCGGCTTCAAATCTATGGATATTTTCACCTATTGCTCTTAATAATCTTTTAGCATGTTGTGGTGTCAAAACAATTCTTGACTTTACCTTGGCTTTAGGAATCCCGGGCATAATACTCACAAAATCTAAAACAAACTCAGATGATGAGTGATTAATGATTGCGAGATTAGAATAAATTCCTTCTGCAATTGTTTCGTCTAACTCAATGTTAATTTGCTCTTGTTGTTGTTTCGGATTACTCATAGTTTCCTAATTAATAAATGTATTCTTCTTTATTTGCCATCATTTCGTTGTAATCGTCTTTAGATCCTACGATTGTATGATCGTATTCTCTCATACCAGTTCCTGCAGGAATTCTGTGTCCAACAATTACATTTTCTTTTAATCCTTCTAAATCATCTACTTTACCAGCTACAGCAGCTTCGTTAAGTACTTTCGTTGTCTCCTGGAATGAAGCCGCAGAAATGAATGATTTAGTTTGTAACGAAGCTCTTGTAATACCTTGAAGAACTGGCGTTGCAGTTGCAGTAATTACATCTCTTGCTACAACAAGATTTTTATCTGTACGTTTCAATAATGAATTTTCATCACGTAATTCACGAGGTGTAATAATCTGACCTGGTTTCAATACTGAAGAATCTCCAGCATCTTCAACCACTTTCATTCCGTATAATTTATCGTTTTGAAGGATAAAGTCTTTAGTATGGATCAATTGATCTTCTAAGAATAGAGTATCTCCTGGATCTTCAACTTTAACTTTACGCATCATTTGACGAATTACAACCTCAAAGTGTTTGTCATTGATTTTTACCCCTTGTAGACGGTAAACCTCTTGAATTTCATTAACCAAATACTGTTGAACAGCTGCTGGCCCTTGAATTCTTAAGATATCATCTGGAGTAATTGCACCATCAGACAATGGAACTCCCGCTCTTACGAAGTCATTTTCTTGTACTAATATTTGGCTTGAAAGTTTAACTAAATACTTTTTAATCTCACCAAATTTAGACTCGATAACGATCTCACGGTTACCTCTTTTGATTTTTCCGAAAGATACAACACCATCAATTTCAGATACAACTGCCGGGTTTGAAGGGTTACGAGCCTCAAGAAGCTCAGTAATTCTTGGTAAACCTCCCGTGATATCGCCTGCTTTAGAAGAACGACGTGGGATTTTCACTAATACTTTACCTGCTTTAATTTTCTCACCGTTTTCAACCATTAAGTGTGCACCTACTGGCAAGTTGTAAGAACGAATCAATTCACCTTCTTTACCATAAACCAATAAAGTTGGGATTAATTTTTTGTTTCTAGCTTCAGAAATTACTTTTTCTTGGAAACCAGTCTGCTCATCGATCTCCACCATGAACGATTGTCCTTGCTCTAAATCTTCGTAAGCAATCTTACCAGTAAACTCAGAAACAATTACACCGTTATATGGATCCCATTTACAGATTACAGTTCCTTTAGCTACAGTTTCACCATCTCCAACGAAGATACTAGAACCGTAAGGAATGTTATGTGTATTTAAAACAATTCCAGTTTTTTCGTCAACTAATTTTAATTCTGTTGAACGTGAAACTACGATATCAACAGAGTTACCTTCTCCGTCTTCTCCTTTAACTGTTTTTAAATCTTCAATTTCAAGTCTACCAGCGAATCTTGTAACAATACTAGACTCTTCAGAAATACCTCCAGCAACCCCTCCAACGTGGAACGTACGAAGTGTTAACTGTGTACCTGGCTCTCCAATAGACTGAGCTGCAATAACTCCGACAGCTTCTCCTCTTTGTGTCATCTTACCAGTAGCTAAGTTTCTACCGTAACATTTAGCACAAATACCTTTTAAAGCTTCACAAGTTAATGGAGATCTAACCTCTACTTTTTCAATTGGAGAAGCTTCGATAGTTCTCATAATTGCTTCTGTAATTTGTTGACCAGATTGAACCATTACTTCATTAGTAAGAGGATTAATAACGTCTTGTAATGCAACACGTCCAAGAATTCTCTCTCCTAAAGATTCAACGATTTCCTCATTTTTCTTCAATGCAGCAACTTCAACACCTCTTAAAGTTCCACAATCTTCGATGTTAACAATAACATCTTGAGAAACGTCATGAAGCCTTCTTGTCAAGTAACCAGCATCGGCTGTTTTAAGAGCCGTATCCGCAAGACCTTTACGAGCACCGTGAGTAGAAATGAAATACTCAAGGATCGAAAGACCTTCCTTAAAGTTAGAAAGAATCGGGTTTTCAATAATCTCACCACCACCAGCAGTAGATTTTTTTGGCTTAGCCATCAAACCACGCATACCAGTTAACTGACGAATCTGTTCCTTAGAACCCCTCGCCCCAGAGTCAAGCATCATATATACAGAGTTGAAACCTTGTTGGTCTTCTCTAATATTTTTCATTGCTAATTCTGTTAACTGAGCATTTGCTGAAGTCCATACGTCAATAACTTGGTTGTAACGCTCGTTATTGGTAATAAGACCCATGTTATAGTTAGTTGAGATACCTTCAACTTGCTCTCTAGCATCTGCAATTAACTTAGTTTTTTGTTCTGGGATTCTAATATCACCTAAAGAGAATGATAAACCTCCTCTAAATGCGAATTTATAACCCATATCTTTCATATTATCCAAGAAAGCAGCCGTTGTAGGTACATCAGTCACACTTAAAATGTGTCCGATAATATCTCTAAGGTTTTTCTTAGTCAATACGTCGTTGATATATCCAGCTGCTTCAGGTACTACTTCGTTAAATAATACACGTCCTGCAGTTGTTTGAATAATTTTGTACACCAATTCTCCAGCATCATTAAAATCTTTTGCTCTAATTTTTACACGAGCATTCAATTCTAATCTTCCTTCGTTTAATGCAATATTTACTTCTTCAGCAGAATAGAAAGTCAAATCCTGACCGATAATTTTGTGATCTTCTGTTGAGATACGTTCTTTGGTCATATAGTATAGACCCAAGACCATGTCCTGAGAAGGTACAGTAATTGGAGCACCATTTGCAGGGTTCAAGATATTGTGAGAAGCCAACATTAATAACTGTGCCTCTAAAATAGCCTCTGGTCCTAATGGTAAGTGAACCGCCATCTGGTCACCATCGAAATCGGCGTTGAATGCCGTACATACTAATGGGTGTAACTGGATCGCTTTTCCTTCAATTAATTTTGGCTGGAAAGCCTGAATACCAAGTCTGTGCAAAGTAGGAGCACGGTTCAGCAATACTGGGTGTCCTTTAATTACGTTTTCTAAGATATCCCAAACTACCGGCTCTTTTTTGTCAATGATTTTCTTAGCAGATTTTACTGTTTTAACAATACCTCTTTCGATCAATTTACGGATAACGAAAGGTTTGTATAATTCAGAAGCCATATCTTTTGGCAATCCGCACTCATATAATTTTAACTCTGGACCAACAACAATTACCGAACGAGCAGAATAATCCACACGTTTACCAAGTAAGTTTTGACGGAAACGTCCTTGCTTACCTTTTAATGAGTCAGATAATGATTTTAATGGTCTGTTAGATTCTGTTTTAACAGCAGAAGCTTTACGTGTATTATCAAATAATGAATCTACAGATTCTTGTAACATACGTTTCTCGTTTCTTAAGATAACTTCTGGAGCTTTAATCTCCATTAATCTTTTCAAACGGTTGTTACGGATGATTACACGACGATATAAATCGTTCAAATCTGAAGTTGCAAAACGACCTCCATCAAGTGGCACAAGTGGACGTAATTCTGGTGGAATAACTGGAACCACTTTCATAATCATCCATTCTGGACGGTTTTCGCGGTTTTCGTTAGACTCACGGAAAGATTCAACAACTTGTAATCTTTTTAAAGCTTCAGTTTTTCTTTGTTTTGAAGTCTCGTTGTTAGCGCTGTGTCTTAATTCATAAGATAAAGCATCTAAGTCGATACGAGCTAATAAATCCATAATACACTCTGCTCCCATTTTGGCAACAAATTTATTAGGATCTAAATCATCTAAATATTGGTTTTCTTGTGGAAGAGTATCTAAAATATTCAAATATTCTTCTTCAGTTAAGAAATCAAGTCTTTGTAAAGATTCTCCATCTGCATTTTTAGCAATACCAGCTTGGATTACTACGTATCTTTCGTAGTAAATGATCATATCTAATTTCTTAGATGGAAGACCAAGGATATAACCAATTTTGTTTGGAAGAGAACGGAAGTACCAGATGTGAGCAATTGGCACAACAAGGTTGATGTGTCCTACTCTGTCACGACGTACTTTTTTCTCAGTAACTTCAACACCACAACGGTCACAGATGATACCTTTGTAACGAATTCTTTTATACTTACCACAAGCACATTCGAAATCTTTTACTGGTCCGAAGATTCTTTCGCAGAAAAGTCCGTCACGCTCTGGTTTGTGCGTTCTATAGTTAATAGTTTCCGGCTTTAAAACCTCTCCTCTTGATTCTTTCAAGATAGATTCTGGTGAAGCCAATCCAATAGAAATTTTGTTAAATCTTTTTACTGGATTCTTATCTTTATTGTTTCTGT
This sequence comes from Flavobacterium panacagri, assembly GCF_030378165.1. Lineage (NCBI taxonomy): Bacteria > Pseudomonadati > Bacteroidota > Flavobacteriia > Flavobacteriales > Flavobacteriaceae > Flavobacterium > Flavobacterium panacagri. The sequence continues at coordinate 2,342,785 of NZ_CP119766.1, read as the reverse complement.
TATTCATCATAGTTTTTACTATTGATTTATTTGCAATTAAAAAATTGAATTTAGATTTATAATCTACTCTTAAAAATTTAAGAGTTAATCATTCAGCTACTACCTCGGGTTACTTCTCTAAACCTCAAATTCTTATTTGAAGCGCTAGTTATAAAATGCCTTGCATTGTTATAAAAAATCGGAACGGGTTACGGGTATAAATCTTTAAAAACTTTTATAAAAAAGTGTTCAGCATTCAGAATTTAGTGTTCAGTTTATCACTGATTACTAAATCCTGAACACTGAATACTAAAACATTATTCTTCCAAACGAAGATCTAATCCTAGACCTTTCAATTCGTGCATTAATACATTGAATGATTCTGGTAAACCTGGTTCTGGCATAGTTTCTCCCTTAACGATAGCTTCGTAAGTTTTAGCTCTACCAATAACGTCATCAGACTTAACAGTTAAGATTTCACGTAAAGTACTAGAAGCTCCATAAGCCTCAAGTGCCCAAACCTCCATCTCTCCAAAACGCTGACCTCCAAATTGAGCCTTACCTCCAAGTGGTTGTTGCGTAATCAATGAGTATGGTCCGATAGAACGTGCGTGCATCTTATCATCAACCATGTGTCCTAATTTAAGCATGTAAATTACACCCACAGTTGCTTTTTGTGCAAAACGCTCTCCAGTTCCACCATCATAAAGATAGGTATGTCCGAAACGTGGTACGTTAGCTTCATCAGTCAAAGCATTGATCTCGTCAAGAGAAGCACCGTCGAAAATTGGAGTAGCAAATTTTCTACCCAAGTTCATACCCGCCCATCCAAGAACAGTCTCATAAATCTGACCAATGTTCATACGTGAAGGTACCCCAAGTGGATTCAATACGATATCTACTGGTGTTCCATCTTCTAAGAATGGCATATCTTCATGACGAACGATTCTAGCAACAATACCTTTGTTACCGTGACGTCCCGCCATTTTATCACCAACTTTTAACTTACGTTTTTTAGCGATATAGATTTTAGCCAATTTCAAGATTCCAGATGGTAATTCATCTCCAACCGTAATAGTGAATTTCTCTCTTCTTAAAGCTCCTTGTAAGTCGTTCAGCTTAATTTTATAGTTATGAATTAAATCATTAACCATTTTATTTGTAGCATCATCAGCAACCCATTGACCTTTGCTTAAGTGAGCAAAATCTTCTACTGCGTAAAGCATTTTTTGAGTATATTTTTTACCTTTTGGTAAAACTTCTTCACCCAAATCATTCATTACACCTTGAGATGTTTTTCCGTTAACGATCAAGAATAATTTCTCAACCAATCTGTCTTTTAATTCAACAAATTTAGTTTCGAATTCCATTTCTAAAGCTCCTAAAGCATCTTTATCCTGAGTACGTTTACGTTTATCTTTTACGGCTCTTGCAAATAATTTTTTGTCAAGAACTACACCGTGTAAAGATGGAGAAGCTTTTAATGAAGCATCTTTTACATCCCCTGCTTTATCCCCGAAGATCGCACGAAGCAATTTCTCCTCTGGAGTAGGATCTGATTCTCCTTTTGGTGTAATTTTTCCGATCAAAATATCGCCAGGTTTAACCTCTGCTCCAATTCTAATCATACCGTTTTCATCTAAATCTTTAGTAGCTTCTTCAGAAACGTTAGGAATATCGTTTGTTAACTCTTCATTTCCTAACTTAGTATCTCTAACCTCTAATGAATAATCATCAACGTGGATAGAAGTAAAAATATCATCACGAACTACTTTCTCAGAAATTACAATCGCATCCTCGAAGTTGTACCCTTTCCATGGCATGAACGCAACTTTTAAGTTTCTACCTAAAGCTAATTCTCCATTTTGAGTAGCATATCCTTCTGATAATACTTGTCCAGGAATAACTCTGTCACCTTTTCTTACGATTGGTTTCAAGTTAATACTTGTTCCTTGATTGGTTTTTCTAAATTTAATTAAGTTGTACGTTTTCTCATCAGCATCAAAACTAACCATTCTCTCGTCTTCTGTACGATCGTATTTAATAGTAATGATATTAGCATCAACATATTCAACAGTACCATGCCCTTCAGCATTGATTAATACTCTTGAATCTGAAGCTACTTGACGCTCTAAACCTGTACCAACAATCGGTGCTTCAGGACGGATCAAAGGAACTGCCTGACGCATCATGTTCGATCCCATCAACGCACGGTTCGCATCATCATGCTCCAAGAAAGGAATCAAAGATGCAGAAATCGAAGCGATCTGGTTAGGAGCAACGTCTGTATAATGAACTACTGATGGCTCAACAACCGGGAAGTCACCTTCCTCACGAGCAATAACATTGCTAGCTGTAATTTTACCTGTAGCATCCATTTCAATGTTTGCCTGAGCAATCATTTTACCTTCTTCTTCTTCAGCACTTAAGTAAACTGGAGTACTTTCTAAATCAACTACACCATTAGTTACTTTACGGTATGGAGTTTCGATGAATCCCATTCCGTTTACTTTTGCATAAACACCAAGAGATGAAATCAAACCAATGTTTGGTCCCTCAGGAGTTTCAATCGGACATAAACGACCATAGTGAGTATAGTGAACGTCACGAACCTCGAAACCAGCTCTCTCTCTCGAAAGTCCACCTGGTCCAAGTGCAGAAAGTCTTCTTTTGTGTGTAATCTCAGCTAATGGATTCGTTTGATCCATAAATTGAGATAACTGGTTAGTACCAAAGAAAGAGTTGATAACTGATGATAATGTTTTAGCATTGATCAAATCAATTGGTGTAAACACCTCGTTATCTCTAACGTTCATTCTCTCACGAATAGTTCTAGCCATACGTGCTAAACCAACACCGAATTGTTGAGACAATTGTTCACCAACTGTTCTAACACGACGGTTTGATAAGTGATCAATATCATCAATCTCTGCTTTAGAGTTGATCAATTCGATCAAATATTTTACGATTGTAATGATATCCTCTTTAGTAAGCACTTGCTTATCCATAGGGATATCTAAATCTAATTTTTTGTTCATTCTGTAACGACCAACTTCACCTAAGTTATAACGTTGATCAGAGAAGAACAATTTATCTATAATACCACGAGCAGTTTCCTCATCAGGCGGTTCAGCGTTACGCAACTGACGGTAAATGTGCTCTACAGCTTCTTTTTCAGAGTTTGTTGGATCTTTTTGTAACGTATTGTGGATAATCGCATAATCTGCTTGGTTATTATCCTCTTTGTGTAACAAAATAGATTTTACGTTAGAATCGATGATCTCTTCAACATTATCTTTGTCGATAATTGTATCACGATCAAGGATGATTTCGTTACGTTCGATAGAAACTACCTCTCCAGTATCCTCATCTACGAAATCCTCATGCCATGTATTCAATACACGCGCAGCAAGTCTTCTTCCAATATATTTCTTAATACCAGTTTTAGAAACTTTAATTTCTTCAGCTAAGTCGAAAATTTCAAGGATATCCTTATCTCTTTCGAAACCGATAGCACGGAATAAAGTTGTTACAGGTAATTTTTTCTTTCTATCGATATAAGCATACATTACGCTGTTAATATCTGTAGAGAATTCTATCCAAGAACCTTTAAAAGGAATTACTCTGGCAGAATAAAGTTTAGTTCCATTTGCGTGGAATGACTGTCCAAAGAAAACCCCTGGAGAACGGTGTAATTGAGATACTACAACACGCTCGGCACCATTAATAACAAAAGTACCACTAGGAGTCATGTAAGGAATTGTTCCAAGATAAACATCTTGTACAATAGTTTCAAAATCTTCGTGTTCTGGATCTGTACAGTATAGTTTTAACCTAGCTTTTAAAGGCACACTATAAGTAAGACCTCTCTCTATACATTCTTGAATTGTATAACGTGGTGGATCAACAAAATAATCTAGGAATTCCAATACAAAGTTGTTTCTTGTATCTGTGATTGGAAAGTTTTCCATGAAGGTGTTGTACAACCCTTCGTTGCCTCTTTCGTCAGATTTCGTTTCTAATTGAAAGAAATCTTTAAAAGATTTAACCTGAACATCTAAGAAATCTGGATAGTCAGGAATATTTTTTGTAGAGGCAAAATTCAATCTTTCAGTCTGATTTGTTATCATCAATGGACAAAATTTTGATTAAAAAAAAGTAATTTTTTTGTGTAAATACACACTGTTTAATCTATACTTTCTTATTATAATCAATACATCTTTAAAAATAAAACAGTAAAAAAGTTCGATTTTCTTTCTTCGTATTGATCAAAAACTTTTTCGTATTTTAAACTATGGGATAATAAAACTTAATAATATTTTATTATACGAAAAATGGTTTAGACCCTTGGATGATGCCATCCAAGGTCTAAACCTAGTTCTAAACTGAGTTTAATTATTTAAGCTCAACTACAGCTCCAGCCTCTTCTAAAGCTTTCTTAAGACCTTCAGCCTCTTCTTTAGAAACACCTTCTTTAACGTTGCTTGGAGCACCGTCAACTACGTCTTTAGCTTCTTTAAGACCTAAACCAGTAAGTTCTTTTACTAATTTCACAACTGCTAATTTAGAAGCACCAGCTTCTTTTAATACAACTGTAAATTCAGTTTGAGCTTCTTCAGCAGCACCTTCACCACCACCAGCAGCAACTACTACAGCTGCAGCAGCAGGCTCGATACCATACTCATCTTTTAATATTGTTGCTAATTCGTTAACTTCTTTAACTGTTAAGTTAACTAATTGTTCTGCGAATTGTTTCAAATCTGCCATTTCTTCTATCGTTTAAAATGATTTGTAAAAAATATAATTTATTTATTGTGCGCTAATTAAGCAGCAAGGAAGCATTCTTCCTTACATAAATAATTACTCTGCTCCTTCTTCGCTTCCTGCGAATTTGTTTTGTAAAGCAGAAATAATTCTTTGAGCTGGAGATTGTAATAATCCAATAAGTTCTCCAAGTAACTCTTCTTTAGATTTAATAGTTGCTAATGCATCTAATTGGTTATCCCCAATGTAAATCTCAGAATTGATGTATGCTCCTTTTAAAACAGGTTTATCTGATTTCTTACGGAAATCTTTGATAATTTTTCCAGGTGCATTTGCAACATCAGAAATAAAAATAGCACTGTTACCACTTAAAACAGTAGGTAAATCACCATAATCATTAGCAGAAGCTTCCATTGCTTTTGCAAGCAAAGTGTTCTTTACAACTTCTAATTTGATACCTGCTTTAAAACAAGCTCTACGTAAGTTTGAAGTTGTCTCTGCGTTTAAACCAGAAATATCAGATACATAAATGATATTTGTACCAGCTAACTGCGCAGTTAAATTTTCAATCGCGATTGATTTTTCTTCTCTAGTCATACTAAAAATTTTTAACTACCAATTATACTGCTTTTGGGTCTAATGCAATAGCAGGACTCATAGTGCTTGTAAGGTGAATACCTTTGATGTATGTACCTTTTGCAGCAGTTGGTTTAAGTTTTATTAATGTTTGAATAATTTCGTGTGCGTTGTCAACAATCTGCTCAGCTCCAAAAGAAACTTTACCGATTCCTGCGTGAACGATACCAGTTTTATCAACTTTAAAGTCAATTTTACCAGCCTTAACTTCTTGAACAGCTTTAGCAACATCCATAGTTACTGTACCTGTTTTAGGGTTTGGCATTAAACCTCTAGGTCCTAAAATACGACCTAATGGACCTAATTTACCCATAACAGCTGGCATAGTGATGATAACATCAACATCTGTCCAACCATCTTTAATTTTTTGTAAATAGTCATCAAGACCTACATAATCAGCTCCAGCTTCTTTAGCTTCCGCTTCTTTATCTGGAGTAACTAATGCTAATACTTTAACATCTTTACCAGTTCCATGAGGTAATGTAACTACACCTCTTACCATTTGATTCGCTTTTCTTGGATCAACACCCAAACGAACTGCGATATCAACAGACTCATCAAATTTTGCAGAAGCAACAACTTTCAATAATGCAGCAGCATCTTTTAGAGAGTATAATTTGTTCTTTTCAATTTTTGAAGCAGCCTCTTTTTGCTTTTTTGTTAATTTTGCCATGTCTTTTTCTTAATTAAAAAGGAGCATCTCCTGATACGGTTATACCCATAGATCTAGCTGTTCCAGCAACCATACTCATAGCTTTTTCAATTGTAAAAGCGTTTAAGTCTGGCATTTTGTCTTCAGCAATAGTTCTAATTTGTTCCCAAGTAACGCTAGCTACTTTTTTACGATTAGGCTCACCAGAACCAGATTTTAGCTTTGCAGCTTCCATTAACTGAACTGCTGCTGGAGGAGTCTTAACAACAAAATCAAATGATTTGTCTTTGTACACAGTGATTTGCACTGGACAAATTTTGCCAGGTTTATCTTGAGTTCTAGCATTAAATTGCTTACAGAACTCCATGATGTTAACCCCAGCAGCTCCTAAAGCAGGTCCAACCGGTGGCGACGGGTTCGCAGCACCTCCCTTAACTTGTAGTTTAACTACCTTACTAATTTCTTTAGCCATTTTTAAAAAATTTAACACTGTAATCAATGGAAGCGATTACAATGGTTTATTATAGTGTAACAAAAAATTATACTTTTTCAACTTGCATAAAACTCAACTCTAATGGAGTCTTTCTTCCGAAAATCTTAACCATTACTTCAAGTTTACGCTTCTCTTCATTGATTTTCTCAACAGATCCATTAAATCCATTGAAAGGCCCATCAATAACCTTAACCGTTTCTCCAACACTAAACGGAATAGAACGAGTATCTGTATTTACAGCCAACTCATCTACTTTACCTAACATACGGTTTACTTCAGAAAGCCTTAAAGGAACAGGCTCCCCGCCTTTAGTCTCTCCTAAAAATCCAATAACACTAGTAATTGACTTAATAATATGAGGAATCTCACCAACTAAATTAGCTTCGATCATAACATATCCAGGAAAATACACTTTATCCTTAGATGATTTTTTCCCATCTTTTACAGTAACTACTTTTTCAGTAGGAACTAAAACCTGAGAAACATAATCCTCCATACCTAATCTCGCAATCTCAGTCTCGATATAAGCTTTCACTTTATTCTCTTGACCGCTAACCGCTCTAACTACGTACCATTTTTTCACATTATTATCTGCCATCACAAAAAAATTATCCTTTTAACCAGTTAAAAAATCCAGCCAAAGCTTTTGCAAAAAATTCATCCACTCCCCAAGTTGCCAAAGCGAATAAGATTGAAAATACAGCCACAACAATTGTCAATTTTTGTACTTCAGCCCAAGCTGGCCAAGTAACATTTGACTTTAACTCTTCGAAAGCCTCTGATAAATAATTAGTAACTTTTGTCATTTGATATATTTTTTATTGCACGGGCGGAGGGATTCGAACCCCCATCAACGGTTTTGGAGACCGCTATTCTACCCTTGAACTACGCCCGTAATTAAAGCCAGTGATACTAATATCAACTGGCTTTTATTTATTTTAATAGAATGATTATTCTACGATTTCAGTAACCTGACCAGCTCCAACTGTTCTACCTCCTTCACGGATAGCAAAACGTAAACCTACGTTCATAGCGATTGGGCTTAATAAAGCAACTTCAATAGTTAAGTTATCACCTGGCATTACCATCTCTACACCTGCTGGTAAAGTAATAACTCCTGTTACGTCAGTTGTACGTACATAGAACTGTGGACGGTAGTTATTGTGGAATGGAGTATGACGTCCACCTTCTTCTTTTTTCAAGATGTAAACCTCTGCTTTGAATTTAGCGTGTGGTTTTACTGAACCTGGCTTAATAATAACCATACCTCTTTTGATATCAGCTTTATCAATACCTCTTAACAATAAACCTACGTTATCTCCAGCTTCACCTCTGTCAAGGATTTTACGGAACATCTCAACTCCTGTAATAGTAGAAGTTAATTTTTCAGCTCCCATACCAATGATTTCAACAGGATCTCCAGTGTTAGCAACTCCAGTTTCGATACGACCTGTAGCAACAGTTCCACGACCTGTAATTGTAAATACGTCCTCAACTGGCATCAAGAATGGTTTAGCAACGTCACGTACTGGCTCTTCGATCCAAGCATCAACAGCTTCCATTAATTCGATAATTTTAGGTACCCAGTTTGGATCATTGTTTAATCCTCCTAAAGCAGAACCTTGAACTACAGGACCATTATCTCCATCATATTCGTAGAAAGATAACAAATCTCTAATTTCCATTTCAACAAGCTCTAATAACTCAGCATCATCAACCATATCCACTTTGTTCATGAAAACAACGATTCTTGGAATACCAACCTGACGACCTAAAAGGATGTGCTCACGTGTTTGTGGCATTGGACCATCTGTAGCAGCAACTACTAAGATAGCTCCGTCCATTTGAGCAGCACCAGTAACCATGTTCTTTACGTAATCCGCGTGACCAGGACAGTCAACGTGAGCGTAGTGACGGTTAGCAGTTTCATACTCTACGTGTGATGTATTAATAGTAATACCTCTTTCTTTCTCCTCTGGAGCGTTATCGATTTGATCAAACGATTTTGCTTGACAGTAACCAGCATCTGACAATACTTTTGTAATTGCAGCAGTTAATGTAGTTTTTCCGTGATCTACGTGTCCAATTGTACCTATGTTTAAGTGCGGTTTGGAACGATTAAAATTCTCCTTTGCCATTTTACTTAATTTTTAATCTTAGTTATATATTAATTTTCAATTTCCTACTTACTTGAGCCAATGTCGGGATTTGAACCCGAGACCTCTTCCTTACCAAGGAAGCACTCTACCCCTGAGCTACACCGGCAGAGAGTTCTGATTTTAGATTTCTGAATTCTGATTTTAGATTTAAAAAAACCTAAAATTAAAACCGAAAACCTTAACTTCTTTTTTTTTGTGGGGAGAGCAGGATTCGAACCTGCGAAGTTCACACAGCAGATTTACAGTCTGCCCTCGTTGGCCGCTTGAGTATCTCCCCTTTTAACAATTTTACAATTTCAGCTTTCAATTTCAAATCTCTCCAAAACCAAAATCCAACACCACAAATCATTAATTATCAATATTTTAAAAGAACAAATTTCAAATCGTATTTGAAATATTTCGAGCCGATAGAGGGACTCGAACCCACGACCTGCTGATTACAAATCAGCTGCTCTAGCCAGCTGAGCTACATCGGCGAATGCATTAAAAAAGTCCGCTATTTCTAACGGACTGCAAATGTAGGTATTTTATCTTTTAATCAAAACATTTTTCAAAAAAAAATTTCAATTAAATATGCGCTCTTATTTTTTCTTTCCTTTTTACAAGCAAACGTTCTAACGATTCTGCCGAAAGCTCAATCGCCTCTTCAAATGTTTTACACTGTTTTTTCACTAAAAACTCATCACCAGGAACATTAATCTTTATCTCCACCACCTTATTCTCTTTATCACTTGTTCTTTCCACTTTCAAAAAAACATCTGACGAAACCACTCGATCGTAGTATTTTTCCAACTTACTCATTCTTTCCTGAATAAAATCGACCAATTTTCTGTCAACAGTAAAGTTAACCGCATGAACATCTACCTTCATAATACAAATTTTAGGATTTAACATTTTAGAGTCATCAGTCACCTCTTGGATGCGCCCCTTTATACACTTTTTTAAGTTCCGCCAAACTATTATGAGTATAAACTTGCGTAGACGCCAAACTAGAATGCCCCAACAACTCTTTAACCGAATTCAAATCTGCCCCGTTATTCAACAAGTGGGTTGCAAAAGTATGCCGAAGCACATGCGGACTTTTTTTTACCTTTTCCGAGACCCTACTAAAGTATGAATTTATTAAACGATAAACAAAAGATTCGCTTAATTTTAATCCTTTTTTGGAAATAAAAAAATAATCAAAATCTTCAATATCCCCCAGACTATCCCTCTCCTTTATATAAACCCTAATTTGATTCACTATCATTGGCAGAATAGGAATAATACGCTCCTTATTTCTTTTCCCTAACACCTTTATAACACCAGAAGAAAGATCCACATTCTTAATCATCAAATGAATCAATTCCGCACGACGCATTCCCGTCACATAAAACATCTCCACAATAAGCTTATCTCTCACTTCTTGAAAACCAACCGGAAAATCTATCTCACTCAGCAAATCCTTTAGCTCTTTTTCAGAAAAAGGAATCTGGACCACTTTCGGAACTTTTAAAGCCTTATGCTTCAACATAGGATTAATTTCGATCTGCTTAGACTTTAACAAAAATCTGTAAAAAGCTTTTAGAGAAGCCATTTTCCTGTTTATCGACACATTCGAAATCCCCTGTTCTACCAAAAAAACAATCCAGCTTCTAACTTGACTGTAATTTACCAAATCAATACTCTCCTGCTCAAAACTTTCACTAACAAAAGACTCAAAAGACACAACATCATTTAAATAAGCCTGCACGGTATGCGCAGAATATTTTTTCTCCAGCAAAAGATAATCCCCAAAAGCTTCTTTATTTGTTTTCATAAAATAAAATCTCAGTATTAAGCACAAAAAAAACCGTTAGAATCAAAATTAAAACATTTTGACCACTAACGGTAATTATTTCTGAAAAGCTAAATATTAACTTTCTAAGCTATCTTTCAAACCTTGAATGTAAGCAGCTTTTTGAATTTGAGCTCTTTTGATAACAGAAGGCTTAATAAAAGCAGTACGTGCTCTTAATTGACGAACAGTTCCTGTTTTATCAAATTTTCTTTTATAGCGCTTTAATGCTCTATCGATATTTTCTCCGTCTTTAATTGGTATAATTAACATAATATAGACACCTCCTCTCGTTAAGGCTGCAAATGTAAAAATTAATTATTAATTATAAGCCATAAATTTTAAATTATTTTTTTTCAGAGAATAGAATACAGAAAAAAAGAGAATAGATCAACCCTTTATTCTTTCAATAAATTTCTAGAAATTACTACTTTTTGAATTTCAGTAGTCCCCTCTCCTATTGTACACAATTTAGAATCTCTGTAGAATTTTTCAACTGGAAAATCCTTAGTATACCCATATCCGCCATGAATCTGGACTGCATCATTGGCAATTTTAACACAGGCTTCAGAAGCATACATTTTTGCCATGGCTCCTGCTGTAGTTACCTCTTTATGCTTCTGTTTCAAAAAAGCTGCTTTATGAAGCAACAATTCTGAAGCCTCAATTTCCGTTGCCATATCTGCCAATTTAAAGGATATTCCTTGAAAATTACTAATTGGCTGCCCAAACTGATGCCTTTCCTTTGAATACTTCAGCGCTGCTTCATAAGCCCCTTTTGCAATTCCTAATGACAAAGCTCCTATAGAAATCCTTCCTCCATCTAGAATTTTCATTGCCTGAATAAACCCCTGCCCAACTTCTCCTAATCTGTTTTCATCTGGAACTCGGCAATTATCAAAAACCAATTCCGCAGTTTCACTAGCTCTCATTCCCAGCTTATTTTCTTTCTTTCCTGACGAAAAACCCGTCATTCCTTTTTCAAAAACAAAAGCCGTCATTCCTTTAGAATCACCTTTTTCCCCTGTACGTACTACAACAACTGCAATATCTCCAGAAATTGCATGAGTTATAAAATTTTTTGCTCCATTTACTATCCAATGGTCGCCATCTTTGACCGCCGTTGTATTCATTCCTCCAGCATCCGAGCCTGTATTATGTTCTGTTAGTCCCCAAGCACCAATGTGTTCTGCTGTTGCTAATTTAGGAAGCCATTTTTTCTTTTGCTCTTCGTTTCCGAAAGTCAAAATATGATTTGTACATAGTGAATTATGCGCCGCAACTGACAATCCTATTGACGGATCTACTTTTGAAATTTCTTCAATTATAGTAACATATTCATGATAACCTAACCCAGAACCTCCATATTCTTCAGGAACTAAAACCCCCATAAATCCCATTTCACCCAATTTCTTAAATAACGGAATTGGAAAAATCTGCGACTCATCCCACTCCATTATATAGGGTCTTATATTTTTTTCTGCAAAGTCTTTTATAGACTGCGTAATCATTAACTGTGTTTCGTTATATTCAAAATTCATTAGTTGCTTTCTTTTTAGTACTCCAAATATAAACTAATTATTTTTGCTTTTTCAACAGGAAAATCTTTAATTTTTGATAAATCCTCAATATTATTAAAATTTCCATTCATGCTTCTATATGTTACAATCTGTTTTGCGAGAGCATATTTAAAATACGGAAACTGGGATAATTCTTTTAACGAAGCATCATTCACATTTATTTTTTTTAATGTTGACGGGATTACTACTTTAAAATGAGTTTTTAATTCATTTATAACTTGAGGAGAAAGCCCCCAAACATCTTCCATTTGATCCATTGAAACAAAACATCCCATAATTTCTTTTTGCTTTAATATCCGAGTGGATAGACCTTCACCAATTCCATATATCTTCATTAAATCTTCCTGTGTTGCCTGATTTATATCTAAGATTTCAAGCTTTACTTTCTCTGGATAAGCAATTGTATTGTATTCTAATTTCTCCGATTTTAAATTAGATTTATGCTCCACCCAATCTGGAAATTTAAATAAGGGAGAAATTTTATTTAGCAACGAATCTGAAATACCAGTAACCTTTTGAAACTCTTCAGCAGAGTTTACATATTTATTTTCTTTACGAAATGCCAATAAACGATCAATTTCCTCAACCGACATTCCGAGTTTATATCCTTTATAATCTGAAATAAAATTTGGATTAAATAGATAAATTACTGGTTTATTATTTCCCTTTAAAGTTTTTTCTTTATCTATTTCCGATTGAAGATCGAGCCATTTTTCTTTATCAGGACTTTTCTCTTCACTTATAGAAAAATCCGCAAATAGATAAAACAGCTGCACTACTACTATTATTAAAAACAGTATTAAAATGCCTGCTCTCTGATACTTTGTAAAATGTAAATATTTTTTAAAATAACTAAAATTCATAATCAAAAAAAGCTCTTTAATTTATTATAAAAACAAAAAATAAGAAAAAACTCTCAAAAATATGAATTAAATTAGTAAGAAAAGTAGCTTTTAAAAAATTATCAAATATTTCAGAAAACCTCAATTAATTTAATGAATATCAATACTTAGAGAAACTTTCCTGAGAGTCCTCTAAAAAAAATAAAGATTTTATAACTTAAAACATGATAATTGTTTTTATTTTTTACAAAAAACAATACATTTGGCACTTAATAACAAATAAACCAATATTATAGTATGTCAATTTGGAGAGTTAAACCAATATCTGCCTTTGAGGCCGATATGAAAAAAAGTGATTTAAAAAGAGTCCTTGGAAAATGGAGTCTTACTGCCATTGGTGTTGGTGCCATTATCGGTGGAGGAATTTTTGTACTTACAGGTACTGGGGCTTATTATCATGCAGGCCCAGCATTAGCAATTTCGTTTATTATTGCAGGTATTGCTTGTGTTTTTGCCGCTCTTTGCTATTCTGAATTTGCTTCCATTTTACCAGTTGAAGGATCCGCTTATGCCTATGCTTATGGTACTATCGGAGAAATTTTTGCATGGATAATTGGCTGGGGACTTATACTCGAATATGCCATGGGATCTATGACCGTAGCGGTTTCCTGGTCCGGATATTTTAATAAATTACTTAAACTCTTTGGTATTAAACTCCCTGAATGGCTGACAACAGATCCTGCAAGCTACACTGGAGAAGGATTCTCTATGAATCTTCCTGCTTTCTTGATTGTTATCTTAGTTATTTCACTACTTATTAAAGGAACTAAAAGTGCAGCAAAAGCTAATAACGCTATCGTTATTCTTAAAGTTGCTGCGGTTATCTTCGTAATTATTGCTGGACTTTTCTTTATTAATACAGCAAACTGGAGCCCGTTTATTCCTGAAGCTACTCAAATTATCGAAAAAGAAACAACTCATAATGCTTACGGAATTGGAGGAATTGTTTCTGGAGCTGCTGCCATTTTCTTTGCTTATGTTGGTTTTGATGCCGTTTCTACACAAGCTGGGGAAGCTATTAATCCTAAAAAAGATGTACCTTTTGCTATTATTGCTTCATTGTTAATCTGTACAACTTTATACATTCTTGTTTCTCTTGTATTAACTGGAATGATGAATTACCAAGATTTCAATCCACTAGGAAAATATCCTGAAGCTATCAAAGCACCTGTTGCTTATGCTTTTGATATTGCAGGACAAGGATGGGCTGGATTTATTATTACTGTTGCAGCTACTATTGGATTAGTTTCTGTATTAATGGTAATGATTATGGGACAATCTAGAATTTTCTTAGGGATGTCTAAAGACGGTTTAATTCCTTCTGTTTTCTCTAGAGTAAACCCTATTTCTGGATCTCCTACAACTAACTTAATGATTTTAGGAGGTATTATTGCAACAGTTGCCGCTTTTACTCCTATCAATAAATTAGCTGACATGACAAGCTTCGGTACTTTATTTGCCTTTACAATGGTTTGTATTGCGGTTTGGATTTTAAGAGTAAAACAGCCAGGTTTAACTAGAACATTTAAAGTTCCTGCATTGCCTATTATTGCTGTACTAGGAATTGCAATTAATACTTATCTTATCATTAATTTGAGTTTAGATGCTCAATTATTTTCACTTGGATGGCTTGCAATTGGTATTCTTGTTTATTTTGGATACAGCAAACAAAGATCTAAGCTTAATGACGCTAAAGGATTTGAAGAATAGAAATATACTATTTCAATATAAAAAAGAAAGCTCCAAAGTAAATTTTGGAGCTTTCTTTTTATAAATCAAATACTGATGTTCTTTTGGAGCGGATTAAATCCTTAAGTCTAATCCAAAATGCCAATGTCAAATAAACTCCAAATCCTAAACCTGCCGTAACAAAAGAAATATAGATAAAAAACAATCTAACACTTGTTACACGCATCCCTAATTTATCTGCCAATCTAGAAGAAACATGGAAACCATATTTTTCAAAAAAGAATTTTAGTTTTAAAATAGCTGACATATTATGATATTAGATTTTTGATTTAAGATTTCTACATTGACGTGAATTGCAAAAATACAAAATTATCTAATTGTTTTTTAGAAGTTCCACTCCAACCGCACATTTTAAACAAGCTTTATGATTACAATATTCATTTTTGAGCTCTAACAAAGTTTGGCTTTCAAATGCATTTTTCGGTTTTATTCCAAACGAAATAAACTTATCTATTACGGCATTTTTCTCTGATGCAACTTCATTCATGAAATCAATTAAATCTTCAACAATTGACTCCCCTAATACAGCCGAGTAAGCAAACTGAATTGGAATAATCGTATTGATCACAATCAAATCTAAAAATGCCTTCGATAATAGCTTTGATTTCTTCGGACTTTCTTTATCAAACTGATAATGGTTCTGCCAATAACTACTTGTCGAAACATTAAAAAGATTATAAACGCTCGCAATAGACTTTAAATCATTTATTTTAGAAAACAAATTTTGATATTTATGATAAAGACCTGCCATTTGTGAAAGCCTTATGGTTGGAAAATTATCTGGGCAAAGTTTAAAAAATTGTACAGGTTCAACAAATGTTCTTTCCAATTGGTACTTATTCAATAAATAAAAATATCTGAATTTTAAATCTTTAAAATAGACATCTTCTTTTTCTCCATTAAGCAAACCAGCGGTTCCAAAAAATAATGCTTCGAGATTTTCGTTTTCGAAACTTTCTTTCCTTATGATTGAAAACGGAATTGATTTGGCAATTTGAAGAAAAGAAACTCCATTTGTATTTAAACCGAAATTCTTTGCCAAAAGAAAAAACAAAACTGCTTCCCAGTCTTGATTTGTTTCTTCTAATAATTCATAAATAAATTTTGATTTGCGTTCCAAACGTTCAAAAAACAATCTTTCCTGCCAGCTTTTAAAAACAAAACTGTCAATACCTTTAATTTGTTTTTCGCATGAAATCCATGTTTTAGGAGAAACCAATGCTTTATAATTAGCGAGTATTTCTTTATCAACAAAGTCTTTGAGAACCAAAACGGGAATTTCTGTATTATCTTCTCTAAAAATAGCCGTATCATTCTCCCAAACTACATGAAGGATCACATTTTGATAAGCAGGATCTTTTTCGTGATTATGAAGATACCAATCGGAAGATTTTAAATGAATTTCGACATTGCCTGCCCATTTTTGATTTCCAATTTCTATCTGTGCATTAAAAAAATCAGGCCCCGAAAGCTCTAAATAATCACCTGATTTCAAAATAGTAATTAATTCGCCTTGCGCGCTTTTCAAATTCAAAGTATCAAACTTCTTGAATTTCCAGAGATAATAAAGAAAGTCTTCTTTCATTTTTAGATTTGATATTGTTTTACAAAATCTAAAAATAATAAAATTTTAAAATTATTCTTACAAATTAAATTTATTTAACGAAGCATATACAGCTTTGCACAAGCTCTTGCATCTGATAAAGCTTCATGGTGATTGAGCTGAATTTTCATTTCGCGACAGCAGTCACTTAGCTTTGTTGGCTTTATTCCTTTTGCTTTATAGATTTTCACTGTACATTCCCATTGTGAAGCAATGTTTAAATCTTCATAATTTAAACCATGAAGCAGCATAGACTTCATTAAAACATTACGGTCAAAGCTTTCATTGTGTGCCACGACAACTCGATTTTTTAGCCGCTTTTCTATTTCGGGATAAACCTGAAAAAAAGTTTTAGAATTGATGGTGTCCTTTGGGTAAATTCCATGAACACGAGTCGTAAACGGATTATATTCGTTATTTGGAGGTTTTATTAAAGTTACAAATTCGTCAATAATTATTCCGTTTTGAACCGTCACAATTCCAACAGAACATGGATGATATCCCGTAGCCGTTTCAAAATCTATTGCAGTAAAATTCATTTTATATTTTTAAAAGAAAAATCCATAAATCTAATTACTAAAGTAACAAGATTTATGGATAAATATTATTTGTAAAGACTTATTTTATCGAGCCAATAATATCATATTTTGTAATAATATGATGGTGTCCGTTTCCTAAATCAACTAGAACCGCATCATTTTCTTTGGTAAAAAGTTTTGACACTTCTTCAATTGGAGTTCCTAATTTTACAATTGGAAAAGGTTTTCCCATTACCTCCTTGATTGGTTTTTCGGCAACGTTTTTATCTGCAACATAACTTCTAAACAAGTCTGTTTCATCAACAGATCCCACAAAGCCACTGATATCTACAACAGGAATCTGTGAGATTTTATATTTACGCATACGCTCGATTGCGTGCGAAACCAATTCTTCTGTACGAACTACAATTAATTCTTTATCGATATGATCTTTAATAACATCTTCTGCTTTGGTCACATTTTCTTCCAAGAATCCACGTTCGCGCATCCAATCATCGTTGAACATTTTACCTACATAACGGCTTCCAGAATCATGAAATAATACTACCACAACATCATCAGGCTTAAAATGCTCTTTTAGCTGCAATAAACCTTTTATACAAGCTCCTGCCGAATTTCCAACAAAAATAGCTTCTTCAAGCGCAATTTTTCTCGTATAAACAGCCGCATCTTTATCTGTTACTTTTGTAAATCCGTCAATTAAAGAGAAGTCAACATTTTTAGGCAGAATATCTTCTCCAATTCCTTCTGTTATATAAGAGTAGATTTCGTTTTCATCAAAAATTCCTGTTTCATGGTACTTTTTAAAAACAGAACCATACGTATCAATTCCCCAAATTTTAATGTTCGGGTTTTTCTCTTTTAAGTATTTTCCAACACCAGAAATAGTTCCTCCAGTTCCAACACCAACAACAAAGTGTGTAATCTTTCCTTCAGTCTGTTTCCAGATTTCAGGCCCAGTTTGTTCATAATGTGCCAATGAATTTGACATATTATCATATTGGTTTACATACCAAGAATTTGGAGTTTCTTCTGCTAAACGCTTTGAAACCGAATAATATGAACGAGGATCTGTAGGTTCAACATCTGTAGGGCAAACAACAACTTTTGCACCAACCGCACGAAGAATATCCATTTTTTCTTTTGACTGCTTGTCTGAAATAACGCAAATCAATTTATATCCTTTTACAATAGCCACAAGAGCCAATCCCATTCCCGTATTTCCTGAAGTTCCTTCAATAATAGTTCCTCCCGGTTTTAATCTTCCATCAGCCTCTGCGTCTTCAATCATTTTTACGGCCATTCTGTCTTTTACAGAATTTCCGGGATTAAAAGTTTCGACTTTTGCCAATACTAATGCATCAATTTCAGCAACAATTTTGTTGAGCTTTACCAATGGTGTGTTACCAATTGTTTCTAAAATATTATTTGAAAAGTCCATTTTTATTTAAGTTTAATATGTGGTTTAAAATAAAGTAAGTCTTTTTTTTTTATTGGAAGAAATTCCAAACTAAACCAAAACGCAATACAAAATCACGATAAGGATTATTAGGCGTTGCATAATAATTACTTTGTGTAAAAGCAGCATTAAAATGCTCTGCTTTTAAATAAAATCTAGTCTGACGAATTCGGGCATTAATAAAGAAATCAAATGTTGCAAAACCACCAATTTTTTTATCCTGCTGCACAAAGAATTCAGCAATAACAGGGTTATAATCATCCCCGTAATATTTAGTAAGATAATTGAATACAAGTCCCGTCTGCATATATAATGCTTTCTTAAAAAAGTAACCTGAATAATAGAACGTGTTTCTTGTTACAAAGTCAGGAACATTTAATACCAAATCAGACTGATCTACTTTTTGATATAAAAGTGTATTGTCTAATGCAAATGGCCCAAATTTAAATTCTCGGCTTGCTTTTATTTCTAAATAATTAATCGTATTTGCATACTGTAATGGCGTAACAATTTGAACATTAGCCGTTCTCAATGTGTCTGAAAAATACAAATGATCTTTAAGAACTGTATATTGAACTTGTCCTGTCAACCAAGGTGTTTTAATTTCTGCACTAAGAGAATTGATTTTTTCGTTTTTAAAACTATTCGACCAATTATAAGATACCCAACTACTTTGATACAAATTATAATTATTATTTGGCAGTTTATTAATGTTACGATATCTAAAATCAAATTTAATATCATCATTTAAATCGTAACGCAGCTTTGCATCTAAATCTGAAAGTGACTGGTTTGTAATTGATCTAGAATACAAGAACCTGCCATTCCATTTGTTTTTTTGGTATTCATATTGTCCTCCTACATTATTAATGTGTACAAACAAATTCCCTGGTACAGCAGTACTGTCGGTGCGAATAATTATTTTTTCATACTCATAGTTTGATCTATAATCATCTACAAAAAAGTTAAATTTCCCTAGAAGCGAATTTTCATAAGCAAGTCCTACTTTATTATAAAGTCTTTCGTACCTTGTCTTATCGTTTATATTGCTTGACGCATAGGAGTCTCCAAAACGCTCAATCCTAGTACTAACATTATTATCATCTGTAACCGTAGAAAGCACTGTTGGCTGTTTATACTCGTAACTTTTATTCTCATAATTAAGTTGATGAGTTACATATAGATTGTTATTTCCTTCAGTTGGATTTACTCTAAAAGCATGATCAAAAAAGATTCTTCTTCCCTTTAACATCGATTCTGCATCAGTTAAATAGACTTGCAATCTTTGTCTATTTTTATAATCTTTATTATCGCTTTCAAAATTATTATCATTTGTAATACCTCCGTTTTCCTCATTCATTATATCTTGAAAAGTATAATGAGCGTTTATGGCATACCGTCTGCTTGTAGTAGCATAACTAGTGGTGAATCTAAAGTTTCCTGCACTAACCAACTGATTAATATAATCTCCTTCAGATCTTAAACCTCTATAGGCAATTGAAAAATTCAGATTTTTAGAAACGTTCAACGTGATAAAAGAATCTACATTTTGACCTTTATTAATTGTTGTATTAAAAAACAACTCTGTCAAAGGCGTTGCGGCAGAATAATATCGAACTTGATCTGCCTGTATGTAATTAAAATGTTTTCCGCTAAAACCAATTTCGGGATATGGAGAAAAACTAGTCAAACTATATTGTAACGTATTTAAAGGCTGGCCGATATTGGAAAATTCCTGATAACCAAAAAGATCTTTTCTGAGATGATTTTGCTTATAAGCACTTTTAAGCGTCAGCGAAGTATCAACATAAATAGTATCGTGCTCCAGTGTTACAATCTTATATTGGTCTATAGTTGCAATTTTAGCTTTTTTCTTTTTTACGGTATCCGTTATACTTGAGTATTCCGTATTCATATCTAAATTATTTTTAGGAGCTGGTTTTACTTGAGAAAACAATAAAGTTGGTACAACTAATAGATATAGAAAAATGAATATTCTCATTTGATGGCTTTATATAAATTTATTATGACAAAATTTGCTGAGCAAAGGTAAAAGATAAAAACGTATAAACGAAAAAACATAATACATAATATGAACCTAGAACCATTTAGGTTATTTGAAACGAAAACCCCGTACACAAAAGTATACGGGGTCTTCAAAATAAATCAAAATAATTATTGTTTGTTGCAATACATGCTTAACGTGGAGTATTTTTTATTCAAAATTTTAACACTTAAGAAAATCTATTAGAACTATAACTACACATTAAACCATATATTGTATCCTATTATAATTCATTCTGAACAATTAATGGATTTGCATTGATCTCAGCTCTAGGGATCAGCCACTGCCATCTTTTGTCTGTTGCTGGAACATTGATTACACCACCAGTAATTGTTGAATCATGATTTGCACCAGATCTGTCAAGAGCAGAATTTGTTCTTTTTAAATCGTAAAATCTAAAACCTTCGCCCCATAATTCAATTCTTCTTTGAAACCAAATTTCATTCACTAAAGCTTGACCTGTATTAGTAGACAAAACATATGCAGGGTTTCTGCTTTTTACTAAAGTAAATAAAACTGTATTAGCATCTGCCTGTCCTAATCTAGCTTTTGCTTCTGCTTCAATAAGGTACATTTCAGCAACACGCATATAAGGAATATCACATCTACTGTCTCCAGTACTTATAGACAAATACTTTTGACTTGTAAAAGGAAATTTAGCGTATGTAGATGGTAAATTTAATGCTGTATGGCTACCTGTTCTATCAAACAAAGTTGAACGTACGTCAGTAGTTGGAATCAAATTATAAAGTTTACTGTTGATCGCTTTTGGACAAGAACGAATAACTGTCGAATTATAATTTCTTGACATGTAAGCTCCAAAATTTCCAAAATAATCTGTTTGAACCTCATTAATGTGACTTCCCCACATCCATTCTACATTGTTATAGTCATTAAATCCTTTAACATATTCTGTAGTACTCATTAAATTGATACCTGTTTTAGCTTTAGCCGCATAATCTGCTGCAATTGCCCAATTCCCTTGAGTCAAAGCAACTCTCGCTTTTAAACCTTGTGCAACTTTCAAATTTAAATGTGAGTTATTTGGTTTTGTATACCCCACTAATAAAACATTAGCCTCATCTAAATCTTTATTAATTTGTGCATAAACTTCTTCAACTGTTGAGCGAGGGAAATTTTCATTACCAACTGTTAAAATAATTGGCACACCAAGCTGTGAGTTTGTCGTTCCGTTTACATATCTTTTTCCAAACAACTGTACCAATTGATAATGACAGAAAGCTCTATAAAGTAATGCTTGTCCTTTTACAATTTTCTTATCTGCCTCTGTACCTATTGCTGCATCAGTAGCTTCAATAATTGTATTTGCATTTCTAATGATTCTATAATAAGTTCTGTATGGAAATCTGATATCCTGAGAGTTCTCATTGGCAACACCATTCCAGTTGTAAACCTGTAAAAACCATCCGTTAGTTACTGGAAAAACAACATCATCTCCAGCAATATCAACCTGCTGCATTAAACTCCCTAATCCATTCTCATTTTGGTTAGATTCATATCGTACATATAATGATCTATGAATACCGTTCAAAAGAGTCATTAAATTATCAGTCGTTTTCGTAGCTCCTTCATAATCAATAAATTCCGTAGGTTTTTTATCCAAAAACTCTTCTGAGCAAGAAGCAAGCACTAAAAATGATAGTGCTAAAAATAGGTGTTTTATATAATTTGATTTCATAATGTTTTTTTTAAAAGTTTAAGTTCAAACCTAAAGTAATAACTCTAGAAGGAGTGTATCTATTTTGAGTTGTTCCATTAAAAGTTTGACTTGGATCTAATCCTTGACGTTTAGTGAATAACATTAAATTTTCACCGTTTACATACAAAGTAGCATTATCTACGCCTAATTTTGAGATTAATTCAGAAGGCATCTTGTAAGATAAATTAACTTGTCTTAAAGATAAATAGTCTGAACCAATTAACCATCTGTCAGAAGCTGCAGTTGACTGTGTATTTCTATTGATATCCATTCTTGGAACATCAGTAATATCTCCTGGTTTCTGCCATCTGTTAAGTGCATCAACACTTAAAGCAGATCCGTAATTGTTACCAGTATGCATAAGTGCAGCATAATTACTATCATACATCATACCGCCAATTTGATAAGCAAATAAAACTTCTAATCTTAAACCTTTGTAGTCTACATTAGTACCAAAACTTCCATACAAATCAGGAATTGCAGAATCTGCATAGTGGTATAATGCTTTATTTTGATCTGTCGTTACGTTAACTCCATTAACAACTCTCTGAGTAGCATCACCCGCAACAATTAAAGCAGGATCCGAAACATACAAAGCGTATCCATCTGTTGGATCTACACCATACCAATCTCTCAACCAGTAATCATACATAGATTGTCCAACCATTAATTTTTTAGTTCCATTGATAATCTCTTTTTGAGGCAAACTTGTAATCTCATTTTTAATAGTAGAAGCATTAACATTTAATCCCCAAGAGAAATTATTTGTTTTAACAACAACTCCATCTAATGAAATTTCAAAACCTTTGTTTGACATAGATCCAATATTTTCTACTCTATTATCTAAACCTGATGATAATGGATTTGGAACAGAGAAAATCAAGCCATCTGTATTTCTATTATAATATTCAACAGCACCTCTAAGTCTATTGTTAAATAATCCAAATTCAACAGCAATATCTTTCTGAGTATTCTTTTCCCACTGTAAATTTGTAGCTCCAGCAGCATTTGTTACAACTCCACCTTCACTTCCATTATCATACCCTAAACTAAATGTAGGCTGGCTAGCGTAGAAACTTAAATCGTCATTACTTGTATGAGAATCATTACCTACTTCCCCAATCGAAGCTCTTAGTTTTAATTCATTTAACCAACCAATATTGTCTAAGAAACTTTCTCTAGTAAGAACCCAAGCTCCTCCTAATGACCAGAAGTTACCCCAACGATTGTCTTTTGCAAATTTTGAAGAACCATCTCTTCTAAATGAACCAGAAAGAATATACTTGTCTTTATAGTCGTAACCTATTCTTGACAAATAAGATTCTGTACCATAGTTTCTTGTATAAGATGTTAAATCTGTAGTAGTTGCATAGTTAATAAATTCTGGATTATCCGGAGAAACTTGTCCTGTTTTTGTACCTGTAAGCCAGTTTCTTTCATAATCAAAACTTTCGTGACCAACTAAAACAGAGATTGTATGATCACCAATTTTTTTGTCATAGTTTAATAACTGGTTATAAGTAACACCTGTAATAATTCTATCCTCTTTTGCAATTAACCCTGTAGGTGCACCGTCTCCAATTTCTGTATTGTAAGTATACGTCCTATTGTTATACGATTTATCCAAAGAGGCATTAAATGTAAATTTAAAATCTTTTAAGAACTTAACCTCAGCGTATGCACGAGCAGATAATGCTGTACCTTTTGTATTATCCGTATTATTTAACGTTTCATAAACGATATTTCTACCATTAGACGCTCCACTACCTCTTACAGTTGAGTATACTTTATTTCCTAAAGCATCATAAACATAATCTCCTGTTGAAGTGTGATCATATACTGGATATATTGGCCCCATATATCTGATAGATCTAAATGGGTTATTAAAAGAACTTGTATTATCAACACCATTTACAGCTAAATTTGAGTCTGTAGTTGTTCCAGATAAATTAATTCCTGTTTTAAACCACTCTTTTAAAGATGTATTAAGATTTAATCTCGCTGCTATTCTCTCGTAATCCGATTTACGCATATATCCTTCTTCATTCACATAACCAATAGAAGCAAAGTAATTCGATTTTTCTGATTTCCCTTGATAAGAAAAATCTACATTTTGACGAACTCCTGCTCTTTCAAGTGGAGCCAACCAGTCTAAATCTTGAGGATATAATAAACTAGCATTAGGGTTTATTTTTCCATCAGTACCAACAACTTGTGCATTTGGAACATTAAATGGATTCGTAACCAAAACCACTGGAACCCTTGTAGAAGCATATGCATTTGCTGCATCAATTTGAGCTTGAGTAGCCATTGGACGGCTGTTTCTAATTGCTTCCCACTCTAAAGGATAATAGTCAAAAGCACCTACTCTTTCATATTCTTTAATAAGTCTTGAACTCATACCTTGGCTAACATTCAAAGAGAACTTATCTTTTGAAGATTTACCCGTTTTTGTAGTAATGATTACAACACCATTTGCCGCTTTGGAGCCATATAATGAAGTTGATGAAGCATCTTTTAAAACTGTTAAGCTTTCAATATCAGCAGAATTTAAATTGCTGATATCTCCTGAAAAAGGAACACCATCTACTACATATAATGGCGTATTTGATCCATTGATAGAACTAAAACCACGTATTCTTATCGCTGGCGCCGCGCCTGGCTGTCCTGATGCACTCTGAATTTGAACACCCGAAGAAGCTCCCTCAATTGTAGACAAAACGTTTGTTACAGCTCTATTAGCAAAGTCCTCTCCTTTGATTGCTACAGCTGAACCTGTATAAGAACTTTTCTTTGCTTTACCGTAAGCCACAATTACAACTTCTTCCAAAGCTTTTCCTGTGTCTTTCATTTTGATGTTAAGTGTTGGAGATGTCCCGACAACTGCAGAAAGATTATCCATTCCAACGTAAGAAAAAAGAAGTACATCACCTGTTTTAGCTTTAATAGAGAAACCTCCATCAAAATCTGTCTGTGTACTAACTTTTGTGCCTTTAACGACAACATTAACACCAGGAATAACTCCAGTGTCGCCTGAAACAACACCTGTAACAGTCCTCTCTTGAGCGTAAGAGAACTGAATTGATAACGCTATTAATAGCGTACAAATCCAATGTAATTTTAATTTCATTTTAGTATATTTTGAATTAGTAGGTCGCAAACATCTTAATTATTTCTTAAAATAACAATAGTTTTTTTAACACTTAATTTGGATTTAGTTCATGCTATTTTAACACAAAACATTAAAAAACTACATTTTAACACCCAAAACCTGATATTTTTAACAAAAACACCGAAATCAGACTTAAAAAAAACATAAAATTTTAACATAATATTAACATTTTAATGTACGAAAAATACACTTTCTCAAGACATTAAAACCACAAATTATAATACTTATCTTAAAAAAATAAAAGGCTAAAAATCATGTTTTTAGCCTTTTTTTGTGTTTTAGGAAAGAAAAGAAAGTTAAACCCGGTACTTTTCTCTAAAAAAATGCATTTTCTCGCCAATATTCTAATCCCTTTTAGTGTTACCAAAGTGTATTCATTCGAGAATAAATAACGCTTCAATTCAAAACAGCTTTCTTTCATAAAAAAACTTTTTTTTCGTTTTTTAATCCTTCCTTTTTGAATAATTTATCGAAAAACACAATATTTGTGTACGAAAAAAAATAAGTATGTTACAGCATAATTACTCAGGATTTATTCTAGAAACCGGAACAGATGAAGCAGGAAGAGGGTGTCTCGCCGGACCCGTAACCGCCGCCGCCATAATTCTGCCTGAAGATTTTGAGAATACAATTTTAAATGACAGTAAACAGTTATCTGAAAAAACAAGAGCACTTTTAAAGCCGATTATAGAAAAAGAAGCACTATGTTTTGCGGTTACACATTTATTTCCAGAAGAGATTGACGAAATAAACATATTAAATGCTTCAATGAAAGGCATGCAGGAGTGTATTCTAAAACTTAAACATGTTCCAGAGTACATTATTGTAGATGGAAACCGATCTATAAATGCCAAATTGGGACTTAAAAACACTTTTGGAAAACAGTTTTCTGATGATGAAATTGCATTATTAAAATCGATTCCCAATCAAAGTATTATAAAAGGTGATGCAAAATTTCTAAGTATTGCAGCTGCTTCGGTTTTAGCTAAAACGTATCGCGACGAATACATGGATCAAATTCATGAAGAATTTCCCATGTATAATTGGAAAAAAAACAAAGGCTATCCGACTACTGAACATCGTGAAGCAATTAAAAAATATGGTACAACAAAACACCACCGCATGAGTTTCAGGCTTTTACCGGAACAATTAAAATTAGAATTTTAGACATAAAAAAGACTTATCAATTGATAAGTCTTTTTTTTTATGCTTGTACTTTTTTTTTAGCTTACAAACTCAGCTTCAAATAATGCTGTAAAATGTTTGATGATTTTCGATTTTACTTCTTCCTCATCTACCTTTTCTACTCCAAGTTCGACGTTTAAAGAAGTTACTCCTTTTCCTCGAATACCACATGGAATAATATTATCAAAATATCCCAAATCGACATTTACGTTTAAAGCAAATCCGTGCATGGTTACCCAACGCGAAGCACGAACACCCATAGCACATATTTTACGTGCAAACGGAGTTCCCACACCAAGCCAAACTCCTGTCTCGCCTTCACTTCTCCCCGATTCTAAGCCGTATTCTGCCAAAGTAAGAATCATAGATTCCTCCAATAGACGTAAGTATTTATGAATATCAGTAAAGAAGTTTTCTAAATCAAGAATAGGATAACCTACAATTTGTCCCGGCCCGTGATACGTTATATCGCCACCACGGTTAATTTTATAGAAAGTCGCTCCTTTGGCTTCTAGTTGTTTTTCGTTTAATAATAAATTCTCAAAATCGCCGCTTTTACCCAAAGTATAAACATGCGGATGCTCTACAAATAATAAATAATTTGGCGTCGGCAGATCAAGTTCTTCCCTTCTGTTTTTGATTTTTAAATCGACTATGTCTTTGAAAAGTTCTTCTTGATATTCCCAGGTCGATTTATAGTCTTTATTGCCCAGATCCTGAAGTTGGATTTTTTTGTTCATTTTAATTATTTTTCAAACTCAACATCGAAGTTGAGTTTGTCTGGATTCTCCATATAATCCGTAAAAGAGTATTGAATTGTAATTGATTTTCTATCGTCGCTAAACAATGCATTTGGATTAGAGACTTTCTTAATCTTTTTTGGAAAATTATATTTTACAATGTAATTCGATGAAGCAAACATCATTTTGGTCATATCTGCTGTAGAATCTTTTTTAATCTCAGCCAGTTTCTGCTTGTCTATTACAGCTTTTCTTGTAAATTTCTTTCCGTCGTAAGTATAACTTAGTTTACTATTATTGTTTCCAAAACCACTTCCAAGCGGACTAGCATTGGCTGCACCTTCCAATTTTTGAAGTGCACTTATGGTTTGTAAAATATCTTGTAATTCGTTTACGTTTTTAAAGTCTGTTGCAAAGTTCATTAAAAACTGCTTTTTCTCTGAGCTCATTTTAGTACTCACCACAAAATTCTCCAATTTTTTTAGTTCTTTTTGAGCTTCTGGAGACAATTTAGCAATACTGTCTTTTTTCTCCTCAAATAGTTGTTTGAAAGTAAATGTCGAATCAATGTCTTTTTTAGCATCAGCTCCCATTTGGCTTCCTATTTGGTCGCCCGCCATTTCCATTAAAGCAGAACCGTCCATATCTACAGAGAATTTTCCTGTTCCGTTTTCATTAATCGTAATATTTTCAGTGAAAGTACAACTCGTTAATATTGCTATTAAAAAAGAAAAGCTTAGTAATTTGTATAGTTTCATAAGAGTACAATTTTTCATCAAAGATACGAAGTTTTTTAGGTTCTGCCCCGATAGTTATCGGGACTAAGATTCTAAGTTTCTAAGTTTTCGAACTTCCTTTTTTATTATTCCAAAACGACTTGGAGATTTGTCATTTCTGGATTGCGTAAACAATCTGACAATTTAAATTCTACTGTTAACGATTTTTTATCTGAATTGATAACCGCTTTTGAATTGGAAACTGATTTTATTTTTTTTGGAAAATGATACTTTAATAGATATGATTGTACCAGTTTTGAAGAACCATATTTTTTTTCAAAATTTTCACACTGCTCTTTTGCTTTTTCTAATTCTTCTTTATTTATAATCGAAACCGAACGTTTAAAAATTGTCCCGTCAAAATCATATTCTATTTTGAAATAATGATTTTCTGCCGTCAGGGCATAATTATGCTGAATGTCTGAAGCATAATCTTCTGTTTTAAATAAATCTGGAGTTTCTGAGACTTTATTAAAGTAAAGTGAAAAAACGGTTCGAAATTCTTTTTCGTAAGAACTTCGTTTGACATGCACTTTTACATTGGCATATTTTTGAAACAACTTTTGTTCTTCTGGAAGGTATTTTATAAAATTCTCCCTGTATTTTCCAATGTATTCTTTAAAAACATAAGTGGTATCCTGAAATACATTTTCTTTTGAATATTCTTCGCCTGCCAACTGCATATAACTGTTTTCTTCCCGAAACTGTTCTATTTCTATTGTACCGCTTCCGTCTGAATCGATTGTAAGTGTTTCTGTAATTTGACAGCTAGACACTAAAATTAGAAGTAATACAATTAATAAATATTTCATTTTTTGTAAAAGGTTTTGATTTTAAAAGATGCTAAGATAGCTAGTTTTACATTTAATTTTCTTACAATAAAAAGTTCTTCTAAAAACAAAATCTTCTTATCTAGCCCCGATAGAAGTGGAAATCCTTTTATGCCGGTGTTCGGCATAAAAGATTGCAACGGATAGCGGGACTAAAGGGTATTGAAATCCAATAAATTGCTGCTTCAAAAAATCTAAAATCTGCATTCTAAAATCTGCATTCTTTTCTTTATCTTTGCACACTTAAAAAAATAGCACAAAATGGCATTATCAGAACAAGAAATCATCAGAAGAGAAAAACTTCAAAATTTACGCAATCTGGGAATCAATCCTTATCCAGCTAATCTTTTTCCTGTAAATCATACTTCGAAGCAGATAAAGGAAACTTTTGAGGAAGGTAAGAAGGTTATTGTTGCGGGACGTTTGATGAGTGTTCGTGATCAGGGTAAAGCTTGTTTTGCTGAATTACAAGACAGTGAAGGGCGTATTCAATTGTACGTGAATCGTGATGTTTTGTGTGAAGGTGATGATAAAACATTATACAACCAAGTATTCAAAAAACTAACTGATTTAGGTGACTTTATTGGTATTGAAGGTGAATTGTTTACAACTCAGGTTGGTGCAAAATGTATTCGTGTTAACGGTTTTACTTTCTTGAGTAAAACATTGCGTCCGCTTCCCTTACCAAAAGTTGACGAAGAAGGAAATGTACACGATGCTTTTAATGACGCTGAGTTGCGTTACAGAATGCGTTATGTAGATTTAACGGTAAATCCGCAGGTTAAAGAAACTTTCCTTAAGAGAACTAAATTGTTCACTGCAATGAGAGAGTATTTTAACAATGCAGGTTATCTTGAAGTAGACACTCCGGTTTTACAGTCCATTCCTGGTGGTGCTTCGGCAAGACCTTTTATTACGCATCATAACTCGCTTGATATTCCGCTTTATATGCGAATTGCGAATGAGCTATACTTAAAAAGATTGATTGTTGGTGGATTTGAAGGTGTTTATGAGTTCTCTAGAAACTTCCGTAACGAAGGTATGGATAGAACGCATAATCCGGAATTTACTGCAATGGAAATATATGTAGCTTATAAAGACTACAACTGGATGATGGACTTTGCTGAAGGTTTATTGGAGCATTGTGCAATTGCTGTAAATGGCACAAGCGAAGTAACTTTTGGCGAGCACAAAATCAACTTTAAAGCGCCTTATGCACGTGTTACAATGACCGATTCTATCAAACATTTTACTGGTTTTGATATTTCTGGAAAAACAGAACAGGAATTGTTTGAAGCGGCGCGTGGAATGGGAATCGAGGTTGACGAAACAATGGGTAAAGGAAAATTGATTGATGAGATTTTCGGAGCTAAATGTGAAGGAAATTATATTCAGCCAACTTTCATTACAGATTATCCAAAAGAAATGTCGCCGCTTTGTAAAGAGCACCGCGATAATCCAGATTTAACGGAACGTTTTGAATTAATGGTTTGCGGTAAAGAAATTGCAAATGCTTATTCTGAATTAAATGATCCGATTGACCAAAGAGAACGTTTTGAAGATCAAATGCGTTTGGCTGCAAAAGGTGATGATGAAGCAAACGGAATTATCGACGAAGATTTCTTAAGAGCGCTTGAATATGGTATGCCTCCAACGTCTGGAATGGGAATTGGAATGGATCGTTTGATTATGTATTTAACTAATAATGCTTCTATTCAAGAAGTTTTATTATTCCCTCAAATGCGTCCGGAGAAAAAACAAGCTCAGATTGAACTTTCTGATGAAGAAAAATTCATTATTGACTTGCTTACCAAAAATGAAAATAGAATGGATTTAACGCAACTAAAAATCACAGCTAATTTAAGCGGTAAAAAATGGGATGCTTCTATGAAAAATTTATCTAAACACGGTTTAACTAAAGTTGTTGTTGACGGTGAGTTTAAATTTGTGGAATTGGTGGGATAATTTTTGTCTTATTTTATTACAAATACAACCCGATAGGTTTATAACTTATCGGGTTTTTCGTTTTATTTACATAACTTTGATTAATCAAAATTGCATTATTATGAGCACTTTAGAAATAAAATTAGAAATATTTGATAAACTAAAAAATGTCGAAGATATAAGTCTGTTAGAGAAAATCAGAAATCTTTTAAAAAATGCAGATACATCAGATGTTTATCAATTTGAACAATATGAACTGGATATGCTCAGAGAAAGTGAAGAAGACATAAAGTATGGAAGAGTTATTTCTCAAGAAGATTTAGACAAAGAAGATTTAGAATGGCTTTCAGAATAATTTGGACTAATACTGCAGTTAATCAAAGAAGAAAAATATTGAATTACTGGAACAAAAGAAACAAATCAAAAACTTATTCAAGAAAATTAGTTTCAGAAATAACACAAAGAATTAAATTTCTAGTTGATAATCCTGAAATTTACGTTAAAACCAGCTTTCCAGAAATCAGAACCTCAACATTGGGGCATTACAATATCTTCTATAAGTCAAACTCAAAAGAATTGATTGTTGTAGCTTTTTGGGATAATAGAAGAAATCCTAAATTACTTTCTAAAATTCTAAAAAGGTAATTTGAAACTTATAGTGCAATACTTCTTTAATGAATATTTTCCTCAGCTCTTAATTGACTAAAATTTATGAATGAAGAATCGAAAGCTTCTGGGTTAAAGAATTAAAACCGTAATCAAGTTGAACCTCTAAATAACAAACAACAATTTAATCCCGAAAATTATCTCATAGTAAGTTGCATCAATAATTACTTATGTAATGTAAAAAACGAATTACAATTAGTTCAATATTGAACACAGAATTGATTTTAATTTTACTTTTTTTAGCAAACAAATTACTACATTTGAAAAATAGTTAGACTTGATATCAAGTCTATTTATTTTTAACCCAAACCCATTAAATTAACATCTTTCAACCAATACTCTAAATGAAAATTAGAAAAATCTCCCCAAACGAAGACTTAGCAGCAGCAACAAACAAGAAAAAAGGAAATCGCTACAAATTTGTAATCATTGGTATTATCTTTCTCGCAGCAGCAGGATTTTTAGGATTTAAATATCTAAAACCTAAACCTGAAGCTGTTTGTTTAGGCACAGATACCAAAATCTACGATGCTTATAAAGACGCAGTTGTACTTATAAAACATAGATATGGCTATTTTGCTAAAATTAACGGGAAAGAATTTCAGCTTACTTCTGAAGATGCTAAGGAAGAGACCATTTACGGAACAGGCTTTTTTGTTGATACAAATGGAGACATGATAACCAATAGACATGTTTTAGAGCCATGGTCTTCATCAGATGAAGAAAGTGCTAAAGTAAATGCTACTATGCGAAATCTAAGAATGAAGATTGCTTCTATTCTTACTAAAGAGGTTTCTGCAGATGAATATGAAAGTTTTATTGAAAGAAATTGGACACATGCTTCCATCTCATATAATGAAGGTGAAGAAGAGGGAGATTATGACGAATCGGGTGAGGAAACTACTGAGTCAGCGGGTGAAGAATTTGTTAGTTCAAACGAAACAGAAACCGCTACTGATACATCATCAACAGATATTGCAGCATCAATTCCAGTAAAAGAATATGTTTCTATTGATGAAATTGAAGTATTTGTAAAAACCTTGGATATTGAAGTAGCTCTGCACGATTCTGATAGTGAATGGCTTAATTGTGAGGTTAAAAAAGTATCTGAAGACAGCAATGTTGATTTAGGTATTTTACAGCTGGCTGATCATAGAACTCCAGGAACTGTTAGCAACGTAATCGATCTTGAGAATGCTGTTGCAAACGATTCTACTTTAGCACCTGGTCAGAAAGCGATAATGGTAGGCTATCCTCTTGGAATGGATTTGGCACAAACCAATTCAGGTATAAAAGTACAACTTTACAATGGTCAGATAAGTAAAGAATCAGACGGCAATAAAATTCAATACAGCATAACTTCTACGCATGGTGCCAGCGGTGCGCCAGTCTTTAACGAATGTGGTCAGCTGATTGCAGTAAATTTCAGTGGAGTCGATCAGGTTCAAGGTATCAATTTTGGAATTGTGGCTAAACATATTAATTCTCTTTAATTTAAAAAAAGATCAAAAATACTTTTTTAAAACAAATGAATTTTCCTACGTTTATAGCCAAATAAAAAATCACGTTTATTAATCATGAATAAAATTTTTACTATTTGTGCACTACTGTTTTTTAGTGCCGTTTTTTCACAGATTCCAAATCTGGATGTCGAAAACCAGAAAAAGAATTCTGTAACCTTGCAGGATTTAAAAATCGAAACTAAAATTTTAGGAAATCTTGCAACAACAACTGCAACTTATATATTTTACAATTCTGGAGATAGAATTTTAGAAGGAAAACTTACTATTCCGTTGCCTGAAGGAGTAAGTGTAAGCGGTTATGCTTTAGACATCAACGGAAACTTGAGAGATGCAGTTCCTGTTCCAAAAGAACGAGCTAAAGAAGTATTTGAAAGTATTGAAAGAAGAAATGTCGATCCTGGTATTATTGAAAAAGTAGAAGGAAACAATTTCAGAACCAGAATCTACCCTATTCCAGCTAGAGGCAGCAGAACGATTCAGATTACTTATAATCAGGAATTAAAAAATACTGCTACTGATTATCTGTATTTTCTAAGTTTTGCCAATGCAGTCAGTATTCCAAAATTTAATTTAAAAGTATTGATTAATGAAAGTCTGACGACTCCTAAAATTACGGAAAATCCAGATGGAAGTTTTGCTTTTCAGAAAAAAGGAAATCAATGGGTAGCAGAAATCAGTAAAACGAATTTTACGCCAAATGAAAGTCTCAAAATAACGATTCCAAAAGTTAATGAATCTTCAAGTGTATTGCTTCAAAAAGCTTCTGATAATAAATTTTATTTTGCGGCAAGTGTTTCGATGAATTTCCCCGTAAAAGAAAAAGCAAAATCTCAAAAAAATGCTATTATTTGGGACAATTCATTCAGCGGATCAAAGAGAGATCATCAAAAAGAACTGGACTTTCTTAATGCTTATTTTTTAGAGAACAAGAACATTGCAATATCTTTTGTCCTTTTAAATAATATTCTCGAAAAAACAGAAGAATTTACTGTTTCTGGAGGAAACTGGAGTGCATTAAAAGAAAGAATTCTTAACCTGAAATATGATGGAGGAACTGACTTTGGTGCTTTAAAGGAAATACCGCAAATAGATGAATATCTTTTATTTTCTGACGGAATTTCAAATTTTGGCGATTTAACTTTAAAATTTAAAAAGCCTATCAACAGCATTACAAGCACGCCAACTTCTGATTTTAATCTGTTGAAACTTTTGGCTTCACAATCAGGAGGAAATTTTATTAATCTGAATGAATTAGACACGCAATCTGCTTTAAAAACATACAATAGACTTCCTATTCTATTTTTAGGTTTTAAAGAAACCAATACTGCTCAGGAATTGTTTCCAAATGTTGGAACTGCTGTAAACGAACCTGTCAATATATTTGGAATTTCAGCTCCTAATTTGGGTAAACTTACTGCTGTTTTTTCAGTAGGAAACAAGAAATTTGAAGTTCCTGTAGATTTCACTAACGCTGTACAAGTAGATAATTGGCCTATTGATCAATTTTGGGCACAACGAAAAATTAATGATCTTGAACTTAATTCGACTCAAAACAGCGATGAAATCAGAAACTTGAGCGAGCAGTTTGGAGTAGTAAGCAAAAACACCAGTTTAATAGTATTAGACGACATTAATGATTATGTACGTTTCGGTATTACTCCTCCTCAGGAATTATTGTCAGAATACAACAAAATCGTTTCGCAGAACAAAAGACAAATTTTAGAACAAAGAAAAAATCTGCTGTCTAAAGCTTTTGATAAAACACGTGAACTAACAACCTGGTGGAATTCTGAATTTAAGCCTACAGAAAAAAAACAATATCCTACAGTTTCTAAGCAGTCACAAAAATTGTCTTCAGAAGAAAGTGTTGTTAGCGATAACGCTGTATATTCCGCAGAAAGAGAGAGCAGGTCAAGCGATAAAAAAACATCCACTGGTAAAATAACTTTAGTAGATGTAGAAAGCACTCAAGAGTATATGAAGGATTTTCAGTCTTTACAATCTCCTGAATTGATTTACCAAAAATATCTTGAAAATCGTCCTAAATATGAAAAACAGGTAACTTATTATTTTGATGTTTCTAAACTGTTATTCAGAAAAGGAGACAAGGTGCTTTCTTTAAAGGTTTTAAGCACATTAGCCGAACTTGATTTAGAGAATGAAGAATTATACAAAACAATATCTTATCTATTGAAACAGAGAGGTAATTACGACAAAGAATTGTGGATTACCCAAAAGATTCTAGAATGGAGACCGTTTGATCCTCAAAGTCATAGAGACTATGCATTGGCTTTGGTTGACAATAAAAGACCTCAAGAAGCTCTTAATGTGTACAAATCTATGCTTTATCAGGAATATACGGATGAGATTTCTGTGAGAGATACTGGTATTGAAGAGATTTTGATCATGGAAATCAATAATATTTTGAGCCAAAATAAAAACGTTGATGCCAGCAAAGTTGATGATCGTTTAAAAGCAAATCTTCCTGTAGACATCCGTGTCGTTATTAATTGGAATAAAGACAATACAGATATCGATCTTTGGGTTACAGATCCGAGAGGAGAAGATTGCTCTTACTCTCATAGATCGACTGAAATTGGAGGAAGATTAAGTAACGATTTCACTCAAGGTTTTGGCCCTGAACAGTTTTTACTTAAAAAAGCGATCAAAGGGAAATATAAAATTAAAACTAACTTTTTTGGTGAGAGACAGAATGTTCTTTCTGGGCCAACGACCATAATGGCAGAAGTATATCTTCATTATTCTGATGGAAGACAAGAGCGAAAAATAGCTGTTTTCCAAAGTCAGAAAGAAAACAAACGTGAAAACGACAGTAAGATTCTAATTGGAGAATTTGAATTTTAGAAAATTTAAAATGAATAAAAATTAAGTCAAATTATAGAAGAGCTTCGTTTGAAGCTCTTTTTTTATGTAGAATAATATCTTTATATTTGAGTAAAATTAACACTATGGAAAATCTAATTTCAAGAATCACAATAAATCCTAACGTTTGTCATGGAAAACCGACTGTGAGAAATATGCGTTACCCTGTAGAAATGATTTTGGACTTACTTTCCTCCGGAATGGAATTTCAAGAAATCATTGAAGATTATCCTGCTCTTGAAAATAAAGACATATTAGCTTGTTTAGCATATGCTTCAAAACTAACTGATGTAAAAATATTAAGTAAGGTTGCATGAAGTTTGCTGTAGATGCAATTACCTTATGGACTGAAACTTTTTTTAAAAGACAATGGATTTGATGCAATTCACACAGACGATATGCCCAACATGGAGCGAACTTCTGATACTGAAATAATAAATATCTCTGAATTAGAAGATAAAATCATAATTACTAAAGACAAAGATTTTCTTGATAGTTATTTAATTTTTAATAAACCAAAAAAGTTAGTTTTAATAACATCGGGAAATATAAAAAACAAAGACTTTTTTTCTCTTTTTAAGAACAATTTCAAAACCATTATTGAATTACTTTCTAAACACTCTCTAATTGAATTAAGTAATTCTGAAATAACTGGCAAATAGATTATTAAGTTAAAACAAAGAACTACTTTCCCAACAAGTTTTAAAAACCTGTCGGGTTTCTTACTCTAAAATCATTTAGTTAGAACGAATACTTCTCTAACTTCTTAGAATTAATATCCAAAACCTTTGTACTTTCTTTTGGAACATTTCCTTTCGCAACTTCCTGAACGGATGGATTTGAAGGATATTTTCCACTTTTCATTTTAAGATGATGAAATTTCCCACCACTTTCAAATATCAAATCATAAAATTTTTCAGTTGAAGAAGTCATTACATAAATAGGAAAATCAGTTACAGTAAATTTATTGATTACATTTCCATCACTATTCAAAATATAACCAGAACAGCCTCCGCTTCCACAGAAATACGAATTTGAGAAACCGACGAAATATTCATTTTTATTGTCGTTATTCAGATCAAAAGCTTCATAATAAAAATACCGATTTTCTTTTGTCATTGACAGCAAATCCTTTTTCAAAAGAACATTCAATTGTTTACGAATCAAGGCTACAGCTTTATCATCTCTGGGTGGCGCATCGCTTAAATCTGCCGTTCCTCCAATGGTTTTCGATAAAGTATCCTGAACAATGGTTTTGACAATATTTTTTGAATTGTCTTTATTTTGACAGGAATAAAATGCTACGATTCCGACTAGAATTAGAATTTTATTTTTCATAATTTGATATTTTAAATCTAGATCTTTCTTTACAAGTAATTAAATTACGAAAAATATTCGACAAGCTAAACCCGACAGGTTTTAAAAACCTGTCGGGTCTGCCAATCTAATTCGATTTAGACCAACAACGCTGCTTTATTTTCAATATCATTTTGCGCCAATAAAGACTTAATATTATTAAAAGTCACCAAAGCAATCTGTGTCAAAGCTTCATTGGTAAAAAATGCCTGATGTGCCGTTACCAAAACATTCGGAAAACTCATTAAACGCTGAATGGCATCATCTTGAATAATATCTGCCGATAAATCTCTAAAGAAAAGTTTCTCTTCTTGTTCGTAAACATCTATTCCCAGATAACCAATTTTTCCTTCTTTCAAACCTTCAATAACTGATGAAGTTTCAATTAATCCTCCACGACTGGTATTAATGATCATTACGTTTTCTTTCATAAAAGAAAGCGAAGTTCTATTGATCAGGTGTTTTGTCTGATCGTTCAGCGGACAATGCAATGAAATTATATCACTCGATTTAAAAATCTCTTCTAAACCAACAAAAGAAACACCGTCTTTTATCATTTCTTCATTTTCTACAATATCATAAGCCAAAACTTTACAGCCAAATCCTAATGCTATTTTAGAAAATGCTTTTCCTATATTTCCAGTTCCAATAATTCCAATTGTTTTTCCAAATAAATCAAAACCTAATAATCCGTTTAAAGAAAAATTCTGTTCACGAACTCTATTATAGGCTTTGTGTGTTTTTCTATTTAAAGTCAAAATCATAGCCATAGCATGCTCTGCAACTGCTTGCGGAGAATAAGCTGGAACACGACAAACTTTGATATCGTGTTTTTTTGCTGCTTCTAAATCCACATTATTAAAACCAGCACAGCGTAAAGCAATAATTTTTACATTTTTGTCTGCTAATTGTTTGATTACTGTTTCGTTCACAATATCATTTACAAATACGCAGACAATTTCGCATTCTTCAATTAAAGCAACAGTCTGTGAATTTAATTGTGTTTCAAAAAAATCTAGCTGAAAACCAAAGTCAGCATTGTATTTATTAAAGAATGCTTTATCGTAAGGCTGCGTAGAAAAAAAAGCTATTTTATTCATAAATAATCCGATTAAATTCTCAGTCTAAAATTTGTTTGTACCTTAAAAATAAGAAAATATCTTCAATACTACAGCAATAAAACCATTAATCAACTACTTTTCAATCTGTTAAATAAATTATAAATCTAATCTTCATTTTAAACCTATTGAATTTGATAAAGTCTAATCAGAAACAATTAAAAAAACTTGAACATGAAAAAATTATTTATCGCAGCTATGCTATTTGTTGGAATAGCAAGTTTTGCACAAGACATGAACCAAAAGCCATCACGCGAAGGCAGAGAAAGAATGACTCCAGAACAGCGTAATGAGAAACAGCTTCAAAAATTGACAACAGAATTAAGTTTAGATGCCAATCAACAGGCACAAGTAAAACAACTTTTAGCTGACAGAACTGCTAAAGCTGAAAAATTTAGAGAAGCGAGAAAAGAGCAAAAAGACAGCAATACTAAACCAACTGCTGCAGAAAAAGCCGCTTTCAAAAAACAAATGGAAGATGAAGTCGCAGCAAATGATGCCAAAATGAAATCAATCTTAAAAGCCGATCAATACACCAAATGGAAAGCTTTACAAGAAGAAAAAAAAGACAAAATGAAGGATAAAATGAAAGAACGCAGAGAAGATAAAATCTAATTTGGCGTATAAAAAAAAGAGGCTTTTAAGCCTCTTTTTGTTTTTATTACTTTATTGGATTTAATATCAAATCGATTCTTTTGATACAATCTTCATAATGGTATTTTGTTTCAGTATTAATCCCTGTCGCTTTTGCTGTGACAAGCGATTTTCTTAATGCTACTAACTCTCCACGCACCAAAGCTCTAAGATCAGATTGCGCAGTGTTAAAGTATGTTGCTGATCGATCAGTGGGCTTAATTTCCTCTGTCATTAAATAGCTCATTCTATCAATATAAGCGCGTTGCAAGTTTCTGCGATAAACGGTTACATTTCCTGCAGCCACAGCTTCTTTCCAAATTCCTTTTCTAATATCTTTAAAAAAATCTAAAGCTTTGTAATTATCGCCACTTAAAATTTCGTTATCCATTAATCTTCCTATCCTTCCTAAAGTCATTAAGTTATTAAGCTGTCTTACCTGAAGGTTTCTAAACTTTTCTGTATAACCTGCAAACTCTGTATTTTGCAAGGTTTTAGTATTTACAATCCAAGTTGGCGATTCAAAAGCATTTTTCTGAAGCCAGTTCATTGCTTCTATTTGTTTTGCTTTTGGAACTACTTCATAAACGCTCCCTGCCTGATTTGGCTTTTTGGTATTTTCATAAATTCCTCCCACATTCGTTACCACATGACCAACATAACGGCTCCAGCAGTCCAAAAGCTCTTTATATAATTCTTCTAAATCTTCGTAATTATTAGTTGCGGTACTAGTCCATTCGCTAAGATGACCGGCAACGTATTCCAAATTTTTAAGTCCATAAGAGCTTGCTTTCATGGAGTTGTTTCCTATGTCTTCTGTTTGAGAAGACGGATCAAAAGCACTGCTTTGTTTTCCAAATTTATAAATAGGATTTCCAGCTTTTTCTAATATCCATTTATCTAAAGTTGGAATTTCTGCTTCAGGAGATTTTGCAGTTGGAATAGCTCTGTATCCCCAATTCAAGGCATAATGGTCATAAGCTCCCATTTTACGTATAAAACGAATATTTTGATCTCCAGGCTGCGCGATATAATTGAAACGGGCATAATCCATAATACTTGCAGAAATTCCGTTTTCTTTTGTAAAAGCTCCATTTCTATAACTTTCTACATCATAAGCACAGCTTGCTCCCATATTATGCGGAAAACCTAAAGCGTGTCCTACTTCATGAGCAATAACCATTCGCATCATTTCGCCCATTTCTGCATCACTAGTTTGCAAAGTTCGTGCTGAAGGATTTGCTGCTCCTGTTTCTAATAAATATCTATTTCTGTAAGAACGTAAATGATTGTGGTACCAAATTACATCACTCTCAATAATTTCTCCAGTTCTTGGGTCTGAAACACTTGGACCAACTGCATTTCTAGTCGTACTGGCTACATAGCGAATAACTGAGTAACGCACATCTTCTGGGCTGAAATCTGGGTCTTCTTCTTTTGTCGGAGCATCTTTTGCGATGATTGCATTTTTAAATCCAGCAGTTTCAAAAGGTTTCTGCCATTCTTCAATTCCTTGTTTAATGTATTTTTTTAATTTTTCAGGCGTTGCTGGATCTAAGTAATACACAATTGGTTTTATAGGTTCTACCAATTCTCCTCTGTTATATGCCTCAGGATCTTTTGGTTCTAATCTCCATCGTCTGATATACGTCTTTAAATCTGATTTTAATTCATTGCTTCCATAATCGTACTGACTCACTGTAAACCATCCTACTCTCGGATCTGCCAAACGAGGTTTCATCGGGATTTCTGGTAGTAAAATCATAGATTGATTCATCTGAATGCTGATTGATTCTGATTCTTCTAACATAGAAGGTTTCGAAGCATTATAGGTCATATCTTGAATTACTTCGATATTCATCGGAAAGCTTTTCATTGCTGTAATAAAAGTTCTGGAATCATCTAAACCTTTTACTTTGTAGGTATCTCGCATTTCAGCCGAAATGCCGCTGATTGCTTTTACATCTGTACTGTAAAATTTAGTGACATCAATAACTGTATTTGCCGAATCTTTACTGAAAGCAACAATATCAAAAGCATATAAAGTTGGCTCATAATTATTAGCTTTAACTGAAATACTAATTGGCAGTGTATCATTTGCCACTGAATTATAAGATTTTGATTTGATTAAGATTTTATCCTGAAAACGCTGCCATACAATAAGCTGTTCATTGGTTTCAGAACCGGCATTTACATAACCGCCACCCAAATTAGAAGGCAATTTTGCAAGACGGCTAACCAAAAGCATATCTTTATTTAAATATTTATTCGGAATCTCGAAATAGTATTTTTTATCTACTTTATGTACTGTGAAAAGCCCTTCGTCTGATACTGCATCTTTAGTAATTACTTTATTATAATCCTTAATAGACGATTCTGGTTTCTTTTCTGGCGGAGTGGCTGGTACCTCTTTTTGATCTTTTTTCTTTTTACTCTGAGCAAATTGTTGAGAAGGAAATAGCGCTAAAATGGCTATTGTAGATAAAATGAAAAATTTCTTCATTTTGGTAGGTTTAATGGTTATTTGTTAAACAAAAATAATTTTTATTACAATAATACAATAAATTTCATTTCTATTAACTTTTTATTAACTTTTGGTTTTTATGTATAAAAAAGGCTCTACTTTATAAAAGCGAGCCTTTGAATTTGTCTTTTTTATTGTTTAAAAAGTCTTCGAAACTTTGTCAATTGCTTGAATTGTAAAATCTAAATCTTCATAAGTCAAAGCATCTGTAATAAACCATGTTTCATAAGCAGATGGAGCAATATAAATTCCTTCTTGTAATAATCCGTGGAAGAATTTCTTAAATGTTTCATTATCTCCTTTTGCAGCAGTTTGGAAATCAGTAACTGGATCTGCATCAAAGTGAACCGAAATCATAGAACCTACTCTATTGATGGTAAACACCACATTATTCGCTTTTAAAACTCTGTCAATTCCTGCTTCTAAGTAGGCTGTTTTTTCTTCTAAACGAGTAAAAATTTCTCTGTCGCTATCAAGAGCTTTCAACATTGCCAATCCCGCAGCCATTGCTAACGGATTTCCAGATAATGTTCCTGCCTGATAAACTGGTCCAAGAGGAGCTAAATAATTCATGATTTCTTCGCGGGCAGCAAAAGCTCCAACTGGAAGTCCTCCACCAATAACTTTTCCAAAAGTTACAATATCAGCATCAATTCCATACAATTCCTGAACGCCGCCACGAGCCAAACGAAAACCTGTCATTACCTCATCAAAAATCAGTAAAATTCCGTTTGCTGTGCATAATTCTCTCAAGCCTTCAAGGAAACCTTTTTGAGGTGGAATACATCCCATATTTCCAGCAACAGCTTCGATAATAATTGCTGCAATTTCTCCTTTATTTGCTTCAACCAATGTTTTTACATTTTCTAAATCATTGTATTTTGCCAATAAAGTATCTTTTGCAGTTCCCTGCGTAACTCCTGGACTATTTGGCGAACCAAAAGTTACCGCACCGCTTCCTGCCTGAATCAAAAATGAATCTGAATGTCCGTGGTAGCAACCTGCAAATTTTACAATTTTATCTCTTTTTGTAAATCCTCTTGCTAAACGAATCGCGCTCATACAAGCTTCTGTTCCTGAATTTACAAATCTTATTTTATCAATATTTGGAACCATTGAAACGGCCAAAGCAGCGATTTCAGTTTCCAATTCTGTAGGCATTCCAAACGAAGTTCCCAGTTTTGCTTTTTCGATTACGGCATCTACAACCGACTGATAGGCATGGCCTAAAACCATTGGTCCCCAAGAGTTGATATAATCTATTAATTTGTTCCCGTCTTCATCATATAAATAAGCACCTTTGGCACTTTTTACAAAAATCGGAGTTCCGCCAACTGCTTTAAATGCTCTTACTGGTGAATTTACTCCTCCCGGAATTACTTTTTCTGCTGCAGCAAAAAGCTGACTACTTCTTTTATATAACATTTTTTATTTTAGATTTTAGAGTTCAGATTTTAGATTTAATCTATCGACTTAAACCTTGATCTCTTACAAACTCATTGAAATATTTTTGTTCTATTTGTTTTTCTTTTGAAAGATCTTCCATTTTCAAATCCGACATTCCTGTTGGAGAATAAAATCTCCATTTCCAAGTTGGTCGATGTTTTATGAAAAAATTTGTTTCTGCAAATTCATCATGTTCATAAACTCCACAAAAAAGTCTAATAGTCATTGCAACTGCTAA
This sequence comes from Flavobacterium panacagri, assembly GCF_030378165.1. Classification (NCBI taxonomy): domain Bacteria; kingdom Pseudomonadati; phylum Bacteroidota; class Flavobacteriia; order Flavobacteriales; family Flavobacteriaceae; genus Flavobacterium; species Flavobacterium panacagri. The sequence continues at coordinate 2,299,635 of NZ_CP119766.1, read as the reverse complement.
AATAAAAATTACAATTAAGACTTTCTTCTTCATTTTTTATTAAAAACTGAGACTGAACACTAAAAGCTGAACACTTAATTACTTAACCTTAAGCCTCTGCCCAATCGAAATGGCATTATCAGTCAGATTATTTTTTCGCTTTAAATCTTCAACCAATAAATTGAATTTTTTTGAAATCGAATACAAAGTATCTCCTTTTTGGACCTCATACAAATTCGGATCGTATTGATTCATATTGATCTTTGGATCAGAAGCGACATCATAAGATGATTTTTTTTGTGGAGTGGAAGTATTTATTGGCACATAATTTCTTCCTGTAACCTGACAATCATATTGATGCAGATTGTATCTTTCAATATAACTGATTAATTTATCTGGATATTTCGGATCTGTTGCGTAACCTGCTGCTCTCAAACCTTTTGCCCAAGCTTTGTAATCGTCTTTTTCGTAAGTGAACAAGGTAGCATATCGTTTTTTTCCAACTAAAAATAGAGCGTGATCTCTATACGATTCTGATGCCTGAGGATATTTCCTAAAACATTCCTGAGCCGAGTCATCATCGTGGCGAACACTTTCTCCCAACCAATCATTATGGCATTTTATTCCAAAATGATTATTAGCATCTACTGCTAAATCTCCTTTTCCTGCACCCGATTCCAAAATTCCCTGCGCCAAAATAATACTCGCTGGAATTCCGTACGTTTTCATGTTTCCCATTGCAATGTCTTTGTATTGCAAAACATAATTATTGATCAAATCGCTTGTTACAACTGTTTTTGAAGTAGATTGAATAACCTCAGTTGTATTATTGGTAGAAGGATATTTAGCTGTTGGTTTAGCATACACAGGCTTTTTAGCTGCTGCAGTTCTTGTTTGGTGTACAGCCGCTTTTTTAGTCGTTGCGATAGCAGGTTTGCTCGACGAGCAACTTGCCAAAACTAATATTACGACAAGTAATACAATTTTTTTAATCATTGGTTTTGAGTATTGGTAATTTCTTCTGCTTCAACTTTATATTCATTCCTTCAATTCCCTGTAATCCACCAGTATGAATGAGTAAAATTTTTGAATGTGCAGGAAAATAATTTTTGCTGATTAAATCTATAACGCCAAAAACCATCTTTCCCGTATAAATTGGATCTAAGGGCACTTTTGTTTCTTCAAAAAATGAATTAATAAATTCAATTAATTCTAAATTTATCTTGCCGTAACCTCCAAAATGATAGTCAGAAATTAAATTCCAGTTATCTTTTTTTGCAAAAATACGAATTTCATCGGTTAAAAAGTCACCTTTTAACGCTGGAAAACCCAAAATCTTCTGATTTGGCAATGCACTATTGATTAATCCCGAAATCGTACCTCCTGTTCCAACTGCACAGCAAACGTAATTAAAAACCGAATCTTCTTCTGTCAAAATCTCTTCGCAGCCTTTTACTGCGAGTTCATTTGTACCGCCTTCGGGAACTAAATAAAAATTGCCGAACTTGTTTTTTAACTTTTCTATAAATGAAGTTTCATTCTTTAAACGATACTCTTCTCTCGAAACAAACTCCAATTGCATTCCATTTTCCTGAGCAAATTTTAAGGTTGGATTTTCCTGTATTTTATCCAGAAGTTCGTCTCCGCGAATGATTCCGATAGTTTTAAGACCTTGTTCTTTTCCAGCATAAGCTACAGCTGCAATATGATTGGAAAAAGCGCCACCAAAAGTCAGTAAAGTATCTTTGTTTTCTGCTTTCGCCTGAAGTAAATTGTATTTCAGTTTTCTGAATTTATTTCCTGAAACAAAAGAATGAATCAAATCTTCACGCTTTATAGTCAAAGAAATATCATTTGGAAATTGAATATTTATAGATTGATTGAAAACTGGATTCATTTTGATTTGATGTAATGTAAAAACTGAAAAAAGGATCTGTTTTTCAGATAATTTAAGTCTCTTTCTTTAGTATAAGCTTCTCTTTCGAAACTGATATTTCGATACGCCAATGCTCCATTTTTATATTGAATCAGGCGAATTAAATATTCTAAAAAATACCAGACAAAAAACGGAATTACTAAAAGCTCTAACTGTTGTCTTAAATGGATTTTTTCATGATTGACGAAAACTTCATTCGTCTTATCAAAATCATATTTTGCAATTATAAACGGAAATACAGCCATTCCTCGATATCCTTTCGGAATTAAATATTTGGCAACAATCAGAAACATTGGCTGTAAAATTTATAAATTTGTAGCTATATAATTGTTCGATTTCGATAAAAACACAATCAAATATTTATATTTTTGATTTTAAAGTTTAGAAAAATAGAACACGAAGCAGATTTATGAAAGAGCAAAGTAATGAAAATAAATTAATCGAAGGAGAAGATTTTTACTATACGCCCGAAGGTTACAAATGCTTTACTGAAAAACATCATTTAAAAAGAGGTTATTGCTGCAAAAGTGGCTGCCGACATTGTCCATACGGATATGATAAAAAAACAGGAAGAATCAATAAACCTTCATAAAAATTAAAACAACACACATGAACGTTTTCATCAATAAAAATATACCAGAAACAGGAATTAAACTTCTTGAGGAAAAAGGCATCAATCTGACCATAAACCCAACAGAGAATATATTACCTAGAGAAGAATTCATTAAAATCTGTCAGAAGAATGATGTTCTTTTAAATGTTGGAACCAATAATTTAGATGAAGATTTTTTTCAGCAATGTCCCAATTTAAAAGGAATTGCTTTGTTTTCTGTCGGGTTTGATTCCGTTCATATTCCATCGGCAAACAGCAGAAAAATTCCTGTCGGAAATACACCTGATGTTTTAAGTAGAGCAACATCAGATGTTGCCTTTTTATTGATGCAGAGTGTTGCTCGAAAATCATTTTTTAATCATAAAAGAATTTTAAATAACGATTGGGGAAGTTTTGATCCGTTGGCCAATTTAGGACAGGAACTTTATGGAAAGACATTAGGAGTATTCGGTTTGGGGAGAATTGGTTTTGAAATGGCTCAAAAATGCAAAGCTGCTTTTGGAATGAATATTATTTACCACAATCGCTCTCGTAAAGAAGATGCAGAAAAAGAATTGGGTGCAAAATTAGTAGATTTTGAAACGCTACTTGCTGAAAGTGACGTTTTAAGTGTTCATGCTAATTATACAATAGAAAATAACGAACTCTTCAATAAAATTGCTTTTGCTAAAATGAAATCGAATTCGATTTTCATCAACACCGCAAGAGGAAAATTTCATAATGAAAATGACTTATTTGAAGCTTTAACAAATAATATAATCTGGGGCGCGGGACTTGATGTTACCAATCCAGAACCTATGAAACAAGATAATCCGTTATTATCGCTTTCAAATTGCTGTGTTTTACCGCATATTGGTTCAGCAACATACGAAGCCAGAAACGGAATGGCAGTTTGCGCAGCACAAAATATAATTGCGGTTATTGAGGGTAAAAAAATGCCGTATTGTGTTAATGAAGAGGTTTATCTTTAATTAGATAATTTTTGAAAATCTGAAATCAACAATCTAAAATATCATATATGGATATTCGCTCAAGGAAGTTTAAGATTACGATTTATAAATCGTATCACAGGTCGGATATCCGTTATCCTTAGTTTTTTTAATTAGAAAATGTGACAATATGGGAATGAGATAATTTAAAATAAATTCCAAATGTTAAATTTCAAATTCCAATTACATCAATTAGCGTTTGCACATTTGAATCGCCATCAAATGGCATAATTAAAAAACAAAAAATTAATCTGATGTTAATCTAAGCTCAATATCTTAGTAACTTAGAATCTCAGCATCTTAGAATCTTACAGAAATGACTTTCAAAGAACAAATACAACAAGGAATTCCAAATATATTACCTCCAAAGCAAGCATACGATCCAGCGATTAATCATGCTCCGAAACGAAAAGAAATTCTTTCGGCAGAAGAGAAAAAGCTGGCTCTTAAAAATGCCTTACGTTATTTTGATCCAAAACATCACGCCGAATTAATTCCCGAATTTTTAGAAGAACTAGAAAAATACGGGCGTATTTATATGTATCGTCTTCGTCCAGATTACAGAATGTACGCAAGACCAATCGAAGAATATCCTGGAAAATCATTACAGGCAAAAGCGATTATGCACATGATTCAGAACAACTTGGATTATGCTGTAGCACAGCATCCACATGAATTGATTACCTATGGTGGAAACGGTGCTGTTTTCCAAAACTGGGCACAATATCTATTGACGATGCAATATCTCTCTGAAATGACAGATGAGCAGACATTAACCATGTATTCAGGACATCCAATGGGATTATTTCCTTCCCATAAAGAAGCTCCAAGAGTTGTGGTTACAAACGGAATGGTTATACCGAATTATTCTAAACCTGACGATTGGGAAAAAATGAATGCGTTGGGAGTTTCGCAATACGGACAAATGACAGCGGGAAGTTATATGTACATTGGCCCGCAGGGAATTGTACACGGAACTACGATTACCGTTTTAAATGGTTTCAGAAAAATAAAACAAAATCCCGAAGGAAGTCTATTCGTAACTTCTGGGCTTGGAGGAATGTCCGGGGCACAGCCAAAAGCTGGAAATATTGCAGGATGTATTACGGTCTGCGCCGAAGTAAATCCGAAAATCACCAAAATCCGTCACGAACAAGGTTGGATTAATGAAGTCGTAACATCAACGGACGAACTAGTTGCCAGAGTAGCTTTGGCGAAAGCCAATAAAGAAACCGTTTCGATTGCTTATTTAGGAAATGTGGTGGACGTTTGGGAACGTTTTGACCAGGAAAACATTAAAATTGATTTAGGCTCAGATCAGACTTCACTTCATAATCCTTGGGCTGGAGGTTATTATCCAGTTGGGATTTCGTTTGAAGAAGCCAATGATTTAATGGCTAACAATCCTGAATTATTTAAAGAAAAAGTTCAGGAAACATTACGCCGTCATGCCACTGCTATTAATAAACATACCGCAAAAGGCACTTACTTTTTTGATTACGGAAATGCCTTTTTATTAGAAGCTTCTCGTGCAGGAGCCGATGTAATGGCCGAAAATAATATCGATTTTAAATATCCTAGTTATGTTCAGGATATTATGGGGCCAATGTGTTTTGACTACGGATTTGGGCCTTTCCGCTGGGTTTGTACTTCGGGGAAACCAGAAGATTTATTAAAAACTGACGCCATTGCCTGCAAAGTTTTAGAAAAAATGGCAGAAACTGCTCCAAATGAAATTCAGCAGCAAATGCAGGATAACATTAAATGGATTAAAGGCGCACAGGAAAACAAGCTGGTTGTAGGTTCACAAGCTCGAATTCTTTATGCCGATGCTGAAGGAAGAATTAAAATTGCAGAAGCTTTCAATCAAGCCATTGCAAAAGGAGAAATTGGCGCAGTGGTTTTAGGACGCGATCACCATGATGTTTCTGGAACCGACTCGCCTTACAGAGAAACTTCAAATATCTATGACGGATCTCGTTTTACTGCCGATATGGCGATTCATAACGTGATTGGAGACAGTTTTAGAGGAGCAACCTGGGTATCAATCCATAACGGTGGTGGCGTTGGCTGGGGAGAGGTTATAAACGGCGGATTTGGTATGGTTCTTGATGGTTCTACTGAGGCTTCAAAGCGTTTAGCGTCAATGCTTTTCTGGGATGTAAATAACGGAATTTCAAGACGAAGCTGGGCTCGAAATGAAGGGGCCGTTTTTGCCATAAAAAGGGCTATGGAGGTGGAACCTTTATTAAAAGTAACTTTACCTAATATAGTTGATGAAAATTTACTAAATTAATAGAACATTTAATTCCTAAAAATATGAAAACACTTAAGTTAATTCCGTTTTTCCTGCTGTTGATTCTTTCTTCTTGCAGCAGTGTTACTGTATATTCTGATTACGACAAAACTGTCGATTTTGCGCCTTATAAGACTTATGCTTTCTTTAAGCCCGGAATTGATAAAGTAGAGATTTCTGATTTGGATAAAAGACGTATTCTGAAAGCAATCGATGCCGAAATGCAAGCCAAAGGTCTTACCAAAAGTGAAACCCCTGATTTATTGGTTAACATTTTCACTAAATCAAGAGAACAGGTAAATGTAAATCAATTTAGTGCTGGCTGGGGTTACGGCTGGGGCTGGGGTTGGAATCCGTGGATGATGTACGGAGGAAATCAAACTACTGTTTCTACTTCTACAGAAGGAACTTTATACATTGATTTAATCGATGCTAAAAAGAAAGAAATGATCTGGCAGGGCGAAGGTCAGGGAACTTTAACTCGAAACATTGACAAAAAAGATCAAAAAATTGCTGAGTTCGTAAATAAAATTTTAGCTCAATATCCGCCTGTAAAAAAATAATTATTTACTTTTGCTATTCAATCAGCTAAAAAAATGAAAAACTTTAACAACATTATTATCGCTATTATTAGCATTATTGCAATTCAGCAGTAATGGCGAGGTGTTATATAAGTTTGTAAAATATAATTTATAGAAACCTCCCAATTGGGAGGTTTTTTATTTTAAAAACAATTTTAAACAGCCACGAATTCACGAATTCTTATATTCAAAAATTATCAAAAATAATTCGTGAATTCGTGGCGAAAAAAAAACAAATTCTCATGAGTTTATTTAATGAAGTACTTAATGCCAAAAAGCAGCTTGAAGATGTAGTTGCAGCTACTCCTCTAACCCAAAATTTGAATCTTTCGGACGAATTCAAATCGACTATTTTATTAAAAAGAGAAGATTTACAAATTGTGCGGTCGTATAAAATTAGAGGAGCCTACAATAAGATTTCTTCGTTAAATGAAAAAGAAAAAGCAAGCGGAATTGTTTGTGCCAGTGCTGGAAATCATGCCCAGGGAGTTGCTTATTCTTGTAATCTCTTAAATATCCAAGGTAAAATCTATATGCCGAAAACAACTCCAAAACAAAAAGTAAAACAAGTACAATTGTTTGGAAAAAAGTTTGTCGAAATTGTTTTAACCGGAGATACTTTTGATGACGCTTATGCTTCAGCCACTGCAGATGCTATTAAAAATCATAAAACCTTTATCCATCCTTTTGATGATGAAAAAGTGATTGCAGGTCAAGGAACTGTTGGATTGGAAATTCTAGAAAGTTGCAAAGAACCAATCGATTATGTTTTTGTACCCATTGGCGGTGGTGGACTCGCATCTGGTTTATCTGAAGTTTTCAGACATTTAAGTCCAAACACTAAAATAATCGGAGTTGAGCCAAAAGGCGCTCCTTCGATGAAAACTTCAATTGAAGAAAATAAAAACACGCCGTTAAAAACAATTGACAAATTTGTTGATGGTGCTGCTGTAAAACAAGTTGGCGATAAAACCTTTGAAATCTGTCGTTATAATTTGGAAGATATTATTTTGGTTCCCGAAGGAAAAGTCTGTACGACCATTTTAAGATTATATAATGAAGAAGCTATGGTTGTAGAACCTGCAGGTGCTTTGACTATCGCTGCCTTGGATTTTTATAAAGATAAAATTAAAGGTAAAAATGTAGTCTGCATTGTAAGCGGAAGCAATAATGACATCGAAAGAACGGCTGAAATAAAAGAACGTTCTTTATTATATGAAGGATTAATGCATTATTTCATGATTCAGTTTCCACAGCGTCCAGGAGCTTTAAAAGAATTCGTAAATAATATTTTAGGCCCAGATGATGATATCACTTATTTTCAGTTTGCTAAGAAAAACAGTCGTGAAAAAGGTTCTGTTGTTGTTGGTTTAGAATTGAAAAACAAAAAAGACATCATGCCTATTAAACTTAAAATGACGCAAAACGGATTTGAATTTCAATATTTAAATGATAATCAGGATTTGTTTACGCAATTGATTGGATAATCGTTTTCAAAATGATAATTGTCAATAAATAAAAAAACTTATGACGTATTTTTGCAGCTTAACTTTAGAATAAATAAAATGGCAGATTTAAAAGATATTTCCACTATAGAAGACATTCAACAAATGGTTAACAGCTTTTATGCTAATGTTAGAAAAGACGATTTGATTGGCCCTATTTTTAACGATAAGTTACAAGATCGCTGGGAACCTCATTTGCAAAAAATGTATAATTTTTGGCAGACCATTCTTTTCGATGTCCGTGCTTATTCTGGAACACCTTTTCCGCCACACAAACAATTGCCTGTTGACAAAACTCATTTTGACCGCTGGATTGCCATTTTTAATACGACAATCGATTCTCAGTTTGCTGGGCCAATTACAGAAGAAGCTAAAATGCGTGCTACAAATATGGCTTTTATGTTCAGCCATAAAATTGAGTATTTTAGAAACGCTGAAAATGAAATGAGAGATGCCACAAAAAAATCTTAAAAAATTTCTTTCAAATAACAAACAGAACTTTATATTTGGCTAAATGAATTAACCCCAAATCTATATTTTTAGTTATGAAAAAAGCAACCTTATTTGTTATCATCTGTTTTGCATTTATAAATCAATTAGCGGCACAATCACAAGCACCGTTTTCCAATTTATATAAAGGAACGGTTGATGGAAAAACTCCCGTTACTTTTTATATTAAAGCAACAGAAAACCAATGTACAGCTGATTTAAGTTATGTCGCAATATATCGTTATAAATCAAATAAATGGCTTCATCTGGATATTACACAGAACAGAAAAGTTGAAAATGAATTTATTATGGTGGAACATGGTTTCAGCGGTGTTTTGATTTTAAAGAAAACTGGAAATACTTTCTCCGGTTTATGGATTAGTCCCGATACTAAAAAACAGTTAAAAATCGATTTAAAAGAGGTTTCAATGACTAAAAAAGAAATCGAAAACTACGAACAAACACTGGAAAGAGTAAGTTTTGAAAATAATGACTGCTAAAAACATTAATTCTATCATTTATTCTAAACTCACAAAAACGCAATAAAAGCTAATTTCGGATAAAAATATTGTGATAAAATGCAAAAAATAGCGGTCTAAATTCGTAATTTTACATTCTAATCTACAACGTTTTCGAAATGAATCCAAATATTGAAACCAATCCGTTATTAGAAAGATTGCCTAAACATTTACAGCAATTTATCAAACCTCAAGATTATAGCGATTATTCTCCTATCAATCAAGCAGTTTGGCGATATGTGATGCGCAAAAATGTTGATTATCTTTCAAAAGTAGCACACCATTCTTATTTGGAAGGTTTACGAAAAACGGGAATCGAGATAGATTCTATTCCGAGCATGTATGGCATGAACCGAATTCTTAGCGAGATTGGTTGGGCAGCAGTTGCCGTTGATGGCTTTATTCCGCCAAATGCTTTTATGGAATTTCAGGCTTATAATGTTTTGGTTATTGCTTCGGATATTCGACAGTTAGAACATATTGAATACACTCCTGCTCCGGATATTATTCACGAAGGTGCTGGCCACGCTCCTATTATTGCTAATCCTGAATATGCTGAATATCTAAGACGTTTTGGAGAAATTGGCTGTAAAGCAATTTCTTCTCATAAAGATTATCAGATGTATGAGGCAATCCGACTGCTTTCGATTTTAAAAGAAGCCGAAGATACACCTCAGGAAAAAATAGACGAAGCTGAAAAAGCAGTTGCCGATTTACAAAATGATATGGGTGAATTATCTGAAATGGCTCAAATTCGAAACCTGCATTGGTGGACAGTGGAATACGGCTTAATTGGAACAGTTGAAAATCCTAAAATATATGGTGCTGGATTGCTTTCTTCGATTGGCGAAAGTGCACACTGCATGACCGATAATGTGAAGAAAATCCCTTATGATATTTCAGCAGCCAATCAGAATTTTGATATTACGCAATTACAACCTCAATTGTATGTAACACCGACTTTTTCTCATTTAAGTTTGATTCTGGAAGAATTTGCTAATAAAATGGCTTTACGTACTGGAGGTCTTTCTGGAATTAAAAAACTGATTCAATCGAATGCTTTAGGAACAATTGAATTGAGCACAGGTTTACAAATTTCAGGAGTTTTCACGAATGTAATTGAAGAAGAAGGAAAACCTGTTTATATTCAGACCACTGGAAAAACTGCTTTGGCTTACCGCGAAAAAGAATTAGTAGGCCACGGAACTTTAACACATCCGCACGGATTTGGAAGTCCGATTGGGAAATTGAAAGGTTTTAATCTGGCGATTGAAGATATGAGTCCGAAAGATTTACAGGCTTACAGCATTGTAGAGGGAGAAAAGATAACACTGGAATTTGAAGGCAATATTATTGTGGAAGGCGAGATTATTACCGGCTCTCGAAATCTTCATGGAGAAATCATTTTAATTAGTTTTAAAAATTGTACCGTTACTCATGGCGAAACTATTTTATTTCAGCCTGATTGGGGAAATTATGATATGGCAATTGGTAAAAAAGTAATTTCTGCTTTCTCTGGCCCTGCTGATGTCAATAGTTTTGATTTAATTAATATTGTTCCTTCAACCAAAACTATCAAAGCAAAACATACTGATGAGCGCGATGAATTGGAGCATTTATATGCAACTGTTCGTGAAATCAGAAATAATAAATCTTCTAAAACAGAATTGAAGGCTGTTTTTGAAAAACTAAAAAATAATCATTCAAATGATTGGTTATTGTCTGTTGAAATTGCTGAGCTTTTGAAAGATTCTGAAGAGAAACAGCTTTTACAGGAAGTATTGGTTCATTTAGATCAATTGAAAGTAAAACGTCCTGAAGTGGCGCATTTGATTTCTGGAGGACTGGATTTGATTTTTGATAATTTGCCACAAAGGCACTAAGACGCAAAGATTTTCCTCATTTTATGTCATTTCGACTGAAAGGAGAAATCACACTAGAAACTCCGCAAAGAAAACACCAATCTTTGTAGATATACGAGTGTGATTTCTCCTTTCAGTCGAAATGACAAGATTGCGAGAAAATCTTTATTTGAAAAAACATTCAGATTAAATCCTCACAATCCTTTTAATCTATGGCAAAAAAAACTTTGTGTCTTAGTGCCTTTGTGGCAAATTATCAAAAATCAAATCCTGACTTAACTCAGTCTCAGACTCGATAGTTTTTCCTTTGTATTCCAACTTCCAGCCCATCGAGTTTGTCAGAATCAGAATTTTAGACAATTCACTAATTAGTCTGTTTTGGGCGTTTGTTTTGAGCGTTGATTTTTCAATTTTCTTGGCTAAGTTTGCCTTTACCGATTTATTGATTTTATTATAGTCATCTCCTGTAAACGGATTCAATTTACTTTGTTCTACATCATAAAACTGAATATCCGGATTGATTGTAATTTCTTCTTTTGGAATGTTTAGAATCGTAATGGTTTTATTTTTCTCATCAATATCGTATTTCATTTGATGCAAATCATAAGCAACCGTTACGTTTGCATTGACTACAATAAGCGCTTTCTTTTCAAAAGAAATCATATCCATCAAATACTTCTGTTGATTTTTATAGGTAACCACTTCCGAAAAATGACCTTCGGTTACCACTAGTTTTCCAACATTAAGAATCTGCTGTTGAATTAAATTGGTATTGTATTGAATATCCGAATCGTCCTCTTTTTTAAACTGGCAGTATTTAAAAGCCAAAACAATGACTAAAACGATTACACCAATACCAATAATTCTTTTGATTAAGTTTTGCATTCCTCTAAAATATTTTAGACCAATTTACTTTATTTTTTCTTTTTTCTGCCACGAATTCACGAATTTTCGCCAATCTCTTTGTCTATTATTTTTCTCAATTTCACAAATCAAAATTCGTTTAATTCAATTATAAGCATCCGCATAGATTATATTAATTCGTGAATTGCGTCGCCAGTTCGCTATCGCTCGGGTCGTGGCTAAAAAAAATTAGAAAGGATAGCCAATAGCAATATTCAGAATGAGATTGTCTTTTCTCCAAGAACTGCTTCCAAAATTAATATCATCAATAACCCATCTTTGTCCATCTGGAAGAGATGGATTTCTTAGTGGAATGGCTAAATCTGTTCTTAAAATCAGGAACGACAAATCAAAACGTAAACCAGCTCCTGCACCGACAGCTATTTCTTTCATAAAATCTTTTGAAATTTCAGCTCCAGGTTTATTAGGATCGGCATGTAAAAGCCAGATATTACCGGCATCCAAAAACACTGCTCCTCTTACAATGCTAAAAAGTTTTGCTCTGTATTCGGTATTAAACTCCAATTTCAAATCGGCTGATTGATCTGGTGTATAATTAATATTGGTTGTCGTTTCAGGAATCACATAACTTCCTGGCCCGAGCGTTCTGGCTCTAAAAGCTCGAATACTGTTTGTCCCTCCCACTACAAACTGTTTAGAAGCTGGCATTGTATTCGAATTTCCATAAGCAAATCCTGCCCCTACAATTAATCTACTGGCTAATTCGCTCTCTTTTCCTAGTTTTAAATAATGCCTGAAATCGGTTCTTATTTTTACATATTGACTAAACGGAACATCAAATATCGTTTTAACCTTATCCGGATAATCTGCACCGGTAACCAAACCGGTAATATTCCCAGCCAAATCCAATTCTCCATTAAAATAGATCGTGTTTTTTCGGCGTTTCTGCATGGTATTCGTATAGGTATAATTGTAAGTTGGCCCAAAGATTAACTGTTTTTCAATTACCTTTCCTAATGCAGGATCTTGTTGAATGTCTTCTAAATATTCAGCCGTAACATGATTCGGACTAACATACGTCACATCAATTACATTAAGCTGATGTTCTTTTCGGATGTTTTCCTTCCATAGATAACCAAAAGAAGTATTAAAAGAATTCAGTGCATACAATTGGGTTCGTTTTTGATATTCATATCGAAGCGTTGCTTTGGTTCTTGGCACATATTCACTGTTTCCTTCAATATTAAAAGGCGTAATAAATCTTGGCCATGTTAGACTAACTTCCCCTCCAAGTTTATAAATATTTTTCCCCTTATTGACGCCACCTAATTGAAAATCTGCTCCACCAAAAATGGATGCTGTAAACAATTCTGCCCCGTGAAAGAAATTTCTATTATTCCAGTTCAAATTAAGTTCTGTACCCGTATAACTTGCTGAATTGGTTTTACCCAAAACCTCAACACGGATAAACTTTTTAGGTAAAAGTGTTAGGTAATAATAAGAATCCAAAGCATTGTCGATACTGTCAGAAGGCTTGAATTCATTTTTAACAAAACTGAACGTTCCTAGGTTTACAAAACGATTCAAAGTCAAATTGTGATCGGTTCTGTTGTATAAATCACCTTTTTTGAAATAGATGGTTCTGTCGTAAACTCTCGGTTTAAATGTTTCCGTAGTATCAATAATAGTAAAATCTTTATATTGAGTTATATTCTTTTTTCTGTAAACCATACTGTCGTTTGACAGCGAATAATTTGGATACACAAATATGTTATTTATCGTATAAGCTCTTAAAGCTTTTGCAGGAGTTTCATCTTTAATAACCAATCTGATTTTTACTTCATGATCACCTTTACTACTGTCTACTTTTGCCAGAAGATAATCGGGACTAAAATAATAATAGCCTTTTTCTTTAAGTCTTGCATCGATGCGTTCTCTCTCTGCTTTTATAAGATCCAAATCATACGGTTTACCCACTTTCAATAAACTGCGTCGGCTTGATCTGGCAATTATTTTTGACATTTTTAAAGAATCATCCGGAAAAATCACACTTTTAATAATGTATTGTTTTTTGGGAATAACGGTATATTCTGCTGTTACCCTTTTATTATTTACAGTAGAATCTGCGCTGACACGAGTTTTAAAATAACCTCTGTTTTCTGTAAAATTCCGTAAAACCGAAGCATTATAATCTAAATCGACTTTGCTAAAAAGCACTGGCTCTTCTCCCACTTTAGTTCGAAGCCAATATCTAAATCCTTTTTGTTTTTTGGGCTCGCCGGCAATATTATAAAACCATAATTTTGGACGTAAGCCTAAAAAAGTTTTATTTGGTTTTGGACGAAGAAGACCTTCCAGCTCCGTTTCAAGCGCTTTTCTATCTTTCTTTTTCATGATAGAATCTTTCACTTTTACCGAACCGCCTGTGTACAGCAAATCGCCTTCCGGAAGATATTTTGTATTACTGCATCCAAAAACAAAAAACAGGGATATCAGCACAAAATACTTTACCAGATGATTTTTTATATGATTACGTTTTTTGTTCATTTCCTTCAATTTGATTTTCCTGCAATTGCTCCTTCTCTTTCTCTTCCTTTTTTTTCTGTTTTTCTTTTTCTTTTCGAAGCTTCTCTTCTCGAATCAATTCTTTTTCTTTTTCGGTGCGATGGAAAAGTTCTCTGAATTTATTGTAACTCATTGTGATAATAAAAGCAACTCCTGTTTCTACAACCTGTCCTTCTACTGCTACCTGATATTGATTTTTTCTATAAGCACGAACAATATACCTGCCGTCTTTTGTAAGCTGATAATCTAAAGCTACATCACCGGCAATATTGGTGCTTTCTTCATTGGCCCGCTCTGCACCTTCTACTCCAAAACTGCTTCCAACAGTTACTTTCAATCTGTCATCCAACAGTTTTTTAGAAACTTCTACATTCAGATCGGTTCTGTTTTGCATGGTTCCAGAAGTATAATCTTCAGAGGATTCTAAATCAAAATTGACTTCAAATCCTGTAATTAATTCACCTGCCAGATTATTCAATTGCTGTGAAAGAATCTTACTCACACTTTGTCTTGCGAAAGATTCTGCGTTAACGCCACCGCTTTCACTTTGAAAAGGGTTTTCTCCCACAAATCGGTTTAATAATAAAAGAGCAAAAACCTGTTTGTTCAATTCGGCAGGATCTTGTTCTAACTGTTTCAATTTGGTTTGTGTTAATGTAACTACATCTGTAGAAACATTATAATTTCCATCTGGCAATACAATTCCAAATGAAATTTCAGGTTTCATCAGTTCTCCGTTCATTTTCAATAAAGTCTGAAACGGAAGTTTTTGTTTGTATGTATTTCTTTCCGCTGTATTATCAGTTGGAATTTGATTACCTAATAGATCAATCGGAGCAGCATCAACCTTATAAATAGCCGTAATGCTTACATTTGCCATCGTTGGTTCGCCATTCCAGGTAATATAACTTCCTTCCTGAATATCGAATTTTCTTTTGATTCCGTTAAAATTCATTTGATAAGCTCCATCCGAGAACTCATATTTTCCAGTCAAAGTTGTTTTTCCTGATCGATCAATTCCTCCAACTAGTTCGGCTTCGCCTTTTAAGTTCAGATAATCTCCGTTTGCTTTATCAATCAGTAAAGTCAATTCGGCCTCTTTATCAATCGTAATAGCAACATTTACATCCATTCCTTTCAATTCCGATTGATCTAATTTATTTTGAAGATCAACTGTTTGTTTGAGGTACATATTGTCTTCATCAACAAACTCTACAATTCCTTCGCGGTCTGCAATCGAAGGATCTGATTGTGGCATTACCACCGTAAATTTGGTTTCTTTATTGATTTTGATTGTTCCATCTACAACCGGACTTTCTAAACTTCCTTTGATATTTAATTTTGTATCCAAAAACAAATCGCCGTAGAACAAATCATTATCCGTAGCTTTAGAATTTATGGCTCTAAAATCATTAGCCTCAACCAATAAATTAAAATTATATTTTACAAAATCAGCAGATTGAATGGTTCCATTGACAAACAATTCATTATCATTTTCATCAAAAAGAGAAAATTTGTCAAATGAGATTGTTTCATTAGCGAAAGTGATTTTTTCGTTTTTAGTTTTAAAATAAGAATTGAGCTGTGTCACTCTAAAACCAGCATCATTAAAAACCAATTCACCATTAATTTTTGGAGCCGAAGTATTTCCTGTTATTTTAAAATTTCCAGACAGAAACCCCTTTCCTTCGGTAATATTTCCCATGCTGAAACCTTGAATACTTTTGATGTTCAGCTTATTAATTGCGACATCCAAATCAAAATTACCTTCTTCTATTTTATATTCTCCGGTAAGTTTTACATCATTTCCTTCGTCACTTAAAGCCACATTTGCTACAAGTGTATCAGTCGTTTTGTTGTCTACTTTTATTTCTAAATCGCCAACTTTTTCTCCTTTAAAAGTAAAATCATCAATTTTTAAGTCCGAAGTAAAAGTCGGACTGGTCATTACATTTTCGACTAACGCATTTCCGTTAATCAATCCCTGCATTAACAGCTCGTCTTTTTTGACCATATTCATAATGGTTTCGATTTTGAAGTTCACAAAATCGACCTGCAACGGTGCATTGTCCTGTGTTCCTTGCGACTGAATTTTTAACTCATTTCCGTTATTACTCAAATTGAATTTATTGACATAGAGTCTTTTTTCGCCAAATTCGATTGCATTTTCTGGATCAACATTCCACTTATCATAATTTAAAATGAAATTTTCCGCATCCAGTTTTACAATGTTTTTTGAATCCTCTGCCTTAAATTCACCTGCAATAAAATATTGCTGTTTTTCTTTGGCATCTTTTACTTCAAGAGCATACGTCAAAATATTATTCTGCACATTTCCGGACAAACTTGTAAACGGAATTTTAAGCGAACCGCTTTCGATTGTCGCCACAGAAACTGCATATTCTAAAGCATTTTCTTTGGCCTCGATATTTATTTTTCCGTCTGAAATGGTATTACCTCCATAAACAATTCTCGGAATCGTTCCTTTCACATTTAGAGAATCTGTTTTACTATTATAATTCCCTGTTATGGTAAAAGGCTCTAAGTTTGTCAATTTTGGTAATAATTTTAAAAGCACAGGATCATTGTCGACTTTGAGCATAAAAGCCAGCCTTTGCTCATCTGATTCTGCGTTGACTTTTGGATTTTTAAGATCAATATATTTTGATAATGATTTTTGAATTGAATTGGACAAAGTCGTCAGTTTGTACTTTCCGGTCATTTCTGCTTTTAAAAACTGCGACGAAATCTTAATTGAATTGCTGTCTTTATCTGCAAAAGCAATAACACGAATCGAATCTAAAACAATTGGCTCTTTGTCCTGCAAAATCTGAATATTGGACAGAAAAACTTTTCCGTTTAAAAAATCGGGATTACTGTTGGTAATAGCAGCATCTAAATTTCCGCGCAGTTTCATTGGGCCGGCATGCAGATTCAGTTTTTCTAAATCGGCTATATCGAGATTTAATTTCAGTTTTATGGTTGGATATTTATCTTTTGTATCTCCGCTTGCGGTTAAATTAAAATTCAGATTCGGGTCTTCCATTCCGGATTTTACGGCAAAAGATCCGTTTTCGATATTTCCTTTTAAGGTTAAATCTTTATATGTATATCTGTTGAAAACTGCTTTCTGAACAATTCCGTCCACAAAAGCATTTGCAGTTTTCGGATCTAAACCGTTTCCTTTAACTTTTGCATTAAGCGTTATTTTTCCAATCGAATCATTTTTGATTAATCGTCCAAGATCAAATTCGTTTAAGGAAACTACAGCATCATACTTTTCTCTTTTTTTAACTCGCTGGTCAAATAAAGCATCCACTTTTGCATTTCCAAAACTGCTATTTAAAGCTAAATTGGTTTTGAAGTTTTGAACTGAACCTTTAAATTTTCCCTGCAAACTCAACTGCGAAGGAAGCTGAATGTTTTTTGGAATTGTTCCTGCCGGCACGAACATATTAATATCTTTTGCTGTGCTCGAAATCTTTTTAATATCCAAATCGTAATACGCTTTTTGCGCATCAGGCAATCCGGCAATCTTCCCCGAAAGGGAAACTTTTGTCGTTCCTATTCCGCTCATTTCAAATTTGGAAATATTCAGATCTTTTACTTTTCCGCTTACACGACTGTCAACATACAAAACCGCGTTTGGATTACTCTTAAACGGATTGGTATTTTGAAGCGTTGGAACAAATAATAAAATGTCTTTGAAACCAATTTTGGATTCTTTCAGATTGGCATCAATAGCCAGATTTCCTAAATCTTTCTGCAGTGCATCAAGCGATCTGTATTCAGCTTTAATTTTATCCTGAACAAGTGTTTGAGGTGTTTTTAAATACAGATTCTCTAAGGATGCATTTTTTGGTCCGTAGAAAAAATTAGTTTTTAAAGACTGGATTTGCAAACCGCTTTTTTCGCTGACTGTAAGTTTATTTATATTTCCTGAAATAGTATCATTTCCATAATACAATTTC
The DNA here is from genome assembly GCF_030378165.1 of Flavobacterium panacagri. NCBI lineage: Bacteria > Pseudomonadati > Bacteroidota > Flavobacteriia > Flavobacteriales > Flavobacteriaceae > Flavobacterium > Flavobacterium panacagri. The sequence goes on along the minus strand of NZ_CP119766.1, from coordinate 2,281,467 downwards.
TCTGCTTCGAAGTTGAATTTACTCAAATCCAAATGACTGTAGTCTAAACCTTTTGCGACAGGTTTTGATTGCATATCATCAAATTTGAAGGCGACATTCTGGATATCAACCTTGTTTAATTTTGCTTTCCAGCCCGCTTGTTTTATGGCTGTTGTATCCAAGTCAGGGGCTTGAATCTGCTTATCTTTTGCACCAAGACGTAAATTTCCTTTAAGATTTTTAACTTCAAAAGTATCAAAATCCAAAAACTGTTTATTAAGATCAATCTCATTTACTATTAATTTTAAATTTCCTAAGCTAATGCCAGAATTTAGTTTCGAATCTTTATTATCATATAAAATGTCGATTTTAGACAAAGCTATTTTATCTAACGCCAATTTAAAATCGGGACGTTTCGAAATTGTATCAACTGTTTTTACTGAAACCTCAGCAATTTTCTCGACTACATCCTGATCTAAAACTACTTTTAAGCCATTTAAATTGATTGTCGGAATATTAAAATCCATCTGATCCAGATCAAACTTCTTGAATTTGGTATCAAAATGCGTCAGGTTTACCCGAATATCATTTTTAGCGAAATCATCCTTAAAGTTAAATTTAACCTGATCGAGGTTTACTTTGACAACCGAGATTTTGAAAGGTTTTGCATTTGGATCCTCTACTTTTGGTTCTTTGGATTCGAATGCTTTTATGATGTAATCGAAATTAAAAACACCGTCTTTATTTCGGGAAATATTAGCTTTCACATTTTCAAGTGAAACCGAATTGATTTCAAGTTCACTGCTAACGAGTTTAAAAAGATCAACATCAACCTCTAATCGTTTACCAGCCAACAAAGTATCTTTTTTTTGATCTTCAAAATAAAAACCTTCCAGAACTACATCTTTTGGAAATTTTATCGAAATATAATCTAAAGAAACTTTAGTTTTTATTTTATCCTGAAGGTAGGTGATGGCTTTATTTTTAACGAAATTCTGAACCGAAGGAACCTGAATTAAAATGATAACAAGTAATAAAAGTGCCACTACAGAAACCACGCACCACATGAGGATACGAAGTATTTTTTTAATAAAATAAGCGGGTTTCTTATTCATACGTCAATAAAATCGATTAGATTAATTGCTTCTGAAAAAAGCAGGGTTACACATCTTACAAAAATGTAAAATTTAAACCTTAACAATTTACATAATTATCAGGAATTATTCTAGAATTTTATTGTTGTTTTTGCCACTAAGGCACTAAGACCCGAAAGTTTTTTTATAATAATTAGTTAGAATTTGATATGAGAAATCTTTTTCTCTAAGAGATTTATTTTTTGCTGGAGTTTAGCTAAGAATTTCTGATGCTGTTCTGATTCCGGATTGAAACTTCTGTGTCGAAGACTTTTTTGAATTTCGTCTACTTCTAGCATTATTGAAAGGCTGTTTTCTGAAATATAATTTTCGCTGAAAAGCTTCCAGATATAATCAATCGCGATTTGATTTGGGTGTAACATATCTTCTCCATAAAAACGATAATCGCGAAGCTCATCCATCATGATTTCGTAAGAGGGAAAGTATGCAGTGTTCAGTTTTGAGTGTTCAGTATTCAAGATGGAGTGTAAAGCTGTAAACAAATGTGATTTACTTAACTGATTTTCTACAAAGCCATCTTTAATATGTCTGACAGGAGAAATGGTAAAAATGAAATTGATTTTTGGATTTAAAGCCTGAACTAAATCCATTGTGTTTTGAATGCTTTTCTGAATTACTTCAACAGATAACAACTCTTTTGAAAATTGTTTCTGTGGCACTTTATGACAATTGGCAACAACTTCATCTTTCTCTAAAACTTTGTAAATCCAGGAAGTTCCAAAAGTGATAATGAGATGCGTTGCTTCTTTTAATTGTTTGTTCGTTTCTAAAATAGCTTTATTGAGCGTTTCCAGCAATTCTTGTCGGTCGGCATTACTTAAATCAGAATGTGCTTCAAAAGAATGCCAGCGTTCGTTATGAAAGAAAACATCTTTTTCTTCAAACCATTGTTCTTGACAAACTCTCTTAAATAATTTTTCTATTGAAACTGGATTAAAAATAATCCCAAACGGATTGGTTTCGTTTTGAAATTTAAAATAATCAAATTTCTCCGCCATATTTTCTGCAAAACAAGAACCCATTGAAAGTACTTTCGAATGATAATCGATTGGCGAATTACTTTTTGAAATTGGGATTTGTGTTCTGAATTGCATGAGATTTTATTTGAACACGAATTTCGCCAATTATCAGCAATAAAAAAACCAAATACCGAAAGTATTTGGCGTTTTATAAATTCTTAAATTAATAGGTATATTCTATATCAAATTCGACAGTTCCTCCATTAGTATAAGATCTATTTTTTGTTGGGTAATTCTTGTCATCATAAGTGTAGTCTCTCAAAAAAATAGCGGGATTAGATGTCAGGGACGGTTTGTTGGTAATTTTAACAACATTGTTTTTACCAATTTCTCTGATATCATCCAACAATAAATCTAAACCTACAATATTTTTTAAAGGATTGTTTTTATTATCGTATTCATAAACGTAAGACCATATATTTCCTGCACGTTTTACAAGATTACCATTTTCATAAGTCAAAGTTCCTTCAATGGTTTTAGTTTCAACTTTCGTATCATTATTAACCGAATAAGTTATGTATGATATTTGTTCGTTTGAAGAATGCGTGTAAACTGTTTTTTGAGTAGATATATAATCAGGACTAAGAATATTACTGGTATTTGAAATTTTAGTGTCTAATTTTCCGTTTTTATAAGTGTAAAAAGCTTCTTTTGTTTTATACTCTTTTCCCTGTCTGTCTTTTTCATAAACCTCTTGTTTTGTTATAAGGTTATCTGTGTAAGTAAACAATGTTCTTTTGTTTGCTCCTATAATGCTGTTAATTTTATTGCCGTCGTATCTAACTAAACCAATTTCTATTGGCTTCTCATCTTCAGGAGGGTAAGTATAAGTAATGGTTTTTGGCAATACAGAACTGTCTTTCGCGGAATTATCATCACTTGAACATGACGTTATGATTAAAGAAAGTACAGTAGAAAGGAATAAAAGTTTTTTCATTTTTAATAGGTTAAGTATTTGGGGTTTTAAATTTTTTCAAGGCTAATAAGTGTATTCTATTTCATATTCAATTGAAACGCCAGAGCCATCATATGAAGTCTGCTTTGTTGGATAATCTTTGTCATTATAAATATAACTTGTTAAATAAACACCTGTATTAGAATTCTCAGATGTCTTAAAGGTTGTTTTCACAGAATTGTTTCTGCCAATTTCGCTGATTTCATTTAGAAGCAAATTGAAACCTGTGACATTTCTAAGCGGATTGTTTTTTACATCGTATTCATAATCCCTTGATACAGTTGAAGTACTACTTGTAATTTGCTCTTTTATGAGATTTCCATTTTTATAAGTCAGACTACCTTCACTATCTTTAATTTCTGCTTTAGTATTTTTATCAACTAAATAATTGATAAACGAAATTGATTCATTCGAAATATGATTGTAAACTGTTTTTATTATATACTCTCCATCTGGATATTGAGCAGTAATATCTTCTTTAAAAACTCTGGTCTTAAGTTTTCCGTTTTCGTAGGTATAAACCGCTTCAGCTGTTTTAGTTTCCTTTCCTTTTTCGTCTATATCAAAAACTTCTTGTTTGGTTATAAGGTCTCCAGTATAGGTAAATAGTGTTTTTGAGTCTTCGTCAATACTGCTGATAATTTTATTTCCGCTGTAGGTAAGAGTACTTGTGGTATTTGTTCCTAAATAAATATTGGGATAAACATAGGAAATTGTTTTAGGCAAAATAGAAGTATCGCCTGAAGAAGCACCATCTTCGCTAGAGCAAGAACTCATACCGAAAAATAATGCAGTAAAAAGGATTACTAGTTTTTTCATTTTGTAGTAGGTTAGATTTGTTCTTTCAAAAATAAATCAAACCATTCTAAAAAAGCAATAAAATCTTACCTTATTTTAATATTAAAAAAACTTTTTGTGGCATTTATAAGAATTAAACTTTAATGATAATGTTATAAAAAATCAATATACATATTCTATGATACTGATTATTTTGTCTGCATAATCGTAAGTAGTTTTCTTAGTTGGGTATCCCTTTTTATTGTATTCGTAAACCATCGAATTGGAATATGGTTCAAATATAATACTTCCCGAAGCAATAGAAGAATAAGAGTGTCTTGTTAAATTATTAAAAGAAGAAACACTGAGTTCTGACCCTAAAATTTCCTGATCCAGCAGCACATTAAAACCTAAAACATTTTTGAAAGCATTATAATGTGCATCATATTGAAAACGCGAACAAGTCATCACATCATTAGATCCCCAATTGAAAACAAGATTTATTAAATTCCCATTTAAAATTGTCAAAACATCCTGCTTTGGATTATCTGATATTTTTTTAGTTTTAACATCAAAATCATAGATTTCCTTAGTAATTGAGTCATCTCCATTTTTAGTGTAAACAGATCTTGTTTCTTCTCCATTCATTATTTTAGAAACAGTTTTTAGACTTTCATTTTCATACTCATAAAAGGTTTCAAAATATTTTATTTCCTGCCCATTTCTAATATCATATTTTGTTTCACTTGCTATATAATTTCCATTGTACGAATATGCTGTCTTTTCCAATTTATTGCTAGTACTTACAATCTTATTTCCATTGTACACAATATTTACATCAAAATTCTCTGAGGGATTGTTGGGATATATTGTTTTTAAAGTTTTAGGTAAAATCATATTTTGACTTTCCATATATTCTTCATTAGAACAGGAAAACAAGACAAACAAAATAATTGTACAGCAATAAGATAAATATTTTTTCATGTCTCATTTAGATAACTTACAAAAAGAACCTTTTCCAGCAAAAACTGCTTTCCACAAAAAGACATAATTATAACACTTTAAGACATACTTTATGTTTCTCGTAGAAAGATATTTCATCTTGTTCTAATTTTGCCTTTTCTAAAAAAAATAGATATGCTAAATACTCACAGGTTACCAATCCTTTTTATCTTTCTATTTCTTTTTTCATGCGGTCATGAAGAAAATCAATCCCCCGATAATGAAACCGAACTATGTAATTTTAATTTTATTGATTTAAAATTTGACACCACAACAAAACCCGATGCCGCAATTATAACATGGCCTAGATGGAAAATTGGTCAAACTATTAAAATTAAATTTTTAGACGGTGATGCTGCTTCACAGGAAAAAGTAAAAAGAATTGCTGGCGAATGGACAAAATATGCCAACCTAACATTTGAATATGTTCCAGCAACTGAATACGCAGATATTAGAATTGGTTTTAATGTTGGTAGTTATGGAGCATGGTCTGTTTTAGGGATGAAATCTGCTTATGGCAATACAAACGATCAATCCATGCGATTGGGATCTCTTACTTCTACAAATGAAGTTTCGATAAGACGAACAATTTTACATGAATTCGGACATGCATTAGGTCTTATTCATGAAAATTCAAGTCCTGCATCAACCATAAAATGGGATTTACCAAAAGTATACCAATATTACAATGAACTAAATGGATGGTCAAAAGACGAAGTGGATCAATTTGTTATAAAAAGTCCCGAATCTACCAATTATAGTCAGTATGATCCTCTTTCTATAATGCATTATTATGTACCAGCTTCTCTTACTACTAACAGGGTTGCTGTAAACGAAATGAATGATTTATCTCTAACTGATATCCAATCTATTAATAAATGGTATCCATTTCCTATTAGATCGACTATAGAATCTGGAGAAAGAATAGATTATATTCCGTGGACAAAAGCTATTAAATCTTCAAATGGTTTGTTTGTTTTACAATTCGATTCTGGAATGTTATCGATAAAAGACTTAACCTATGATACAATAATCTGGCAGGAAGGAAATTCAAGATACAGCAATCGCCCATCCTGCTATTTACAATCTGATGGAAATTTAGTAATTAAAGGTCATTCTTCTGGTTTTACCGCACCAGAACAAATAATCTGGACATCTGATACTGCTGGATTTCCTGGCGCAACATTGCATTTACAAGATGACGGAGATCTTCAATTAATTTATAATGGAGCCGTAAAATGGTCTTCTAAAAATGGAAAGATTTAAAAACATAAAGCCAGAAGCAAAATACTTCTGGCTATTAATATTCAAACTTTAGATTTATTTAGTAAAAATACTCGCTAGTACCTAAACTGTCAGATCCTGTATCAACTTCTTTAGTTGGGTATCCTTGGTCATTATAGGTAAAAGTGCTGTTTGTCCATAAATCACCATCTGCTGTATCTGTTAAAATGTTGAATTTAACTCCATTTCCTTCTCCATCCACAAATGCAATTTTATCCATTCCTAATATATTTTTCGTAGGATTGTTTTTAGTATCGTATGTGTATTTATGATCTGGCTGGTTTGCAGTAATGGCTACGATTTCACTAACTTCACCATTTACAAATTTAATTGTTGACGTAGTACCACCAGCTGTTTGAGTTTTACTATCGCCACTATATGATTTAACCGAAATTGTACCATCGGTATTGTATGTGTAAACTTCTTTATGTCCCCAATCCATATTAGGTTCTACTCTTACAAAAGTGGTTAATTTACCTTCTGCATTGTAAGAAAACGTATTAATCTGATCGATTGTTCCATCAGGAAATTTAAACTCTATTTTAGTAATTAGATCTCCTGTATAAGTGTAATAGAGACTTGTATCTCCTGAATCATCAATAGCGCTTATGATTTTATTACCGTCATATTTGTAATTAATAGTAAATTTTTCACCATCAGAATTTGTAATAACGGTTTTTTTAAGTAAAACAAGATCTGAAGAAGACTCATCATTTGAACACGATGATAATAATAGAGTCAATGCTCCAAAAAGACATAAAATTTTTTTCATTTTGATTGGGTTAAATTTGTTATACAGCAAACGTAATACAACACAAAATCAAAACCTTACGGGATTCCTCATTAAGAAAAATAATACATTTAAAAAAATATTAATACATTCTGAATGAACAATATAAAAGGGACTTGTTTAATAAAAAAAATAATAACCGAGTAAATATAAATACAGGTCTGATTTATTTGTTTTTTCAATTCAACGTTAAAAATACCTTTCACAAAAAATAATATTTAAGATTTCATAAAATTTACATTTTTAATAACAGAAATCAACTTCACAAACTAAAACAATTCCTTACTTTTGCATCTTCCATTTTTTTAAATCACTTATGAAATTATTATATACCTACATTATCAAACATAAAATGCTTCTGTTTTTTGCTTTGATAATGGCTACTATCAACATTTGTTTCAGTTTATCAGATTCAGTAATTACCGGAAAATTAATGCAGGATTGCGGTGTTGGAATTACAAAATATAAAGGAAACGAAATTGGATTCATTAAATCCCTAGCTTTTTGGCTTGGACTTTCCCTTGGCGCTGCAATGATTTCTAGAATTACCAAAAATTTTCAAGATTATTTTACCAACGTCGTCATACAGAGAACTGGTGCTCAAATGTATACAGACGGAATAAAAAAATCACTTGATCTTCCTTACGCAGAATTTGAAGATCAGCGAAGTGGTGAAACGTTAAGCAAACTAACTAAAGTTAGAATTGATTCTGAAAAATTGATCACACTTTCTATTTCTTTAATTTTTCAGACTATTATTGGGTTTATATTCGTAATCGTATATGTTGCAAGAATAGATCTTCGCATTTCGATCATCTTTTTAATTACTGCCCCAATTATTGCTTTAGTAAGTTTGTATCTAGGTAAAAAGATCAAAATTGTTTCCAGAAAAATTGTAAATCAAACCAATGCACTTGCAGGTTCTACAACCGAAAGTTTGCGAAACATTGAGTTGGTAAAAAGTCTTGGTTTAACCTATCAGGAAGAAAAACGTTTAAACCTGAATACGTTTAAAATCCTTCAATTAGAATTAGAGAAAATCCGTTTTATTAGAAGTTTAAGTTTCATTCAGGGAACAACCGTTCACTTTTTAAGAACCTGTGTTGTTTTTGCTTTATATTACTTCTTGTTTGGCGGAAAAATTATCGTTGGAGATTTATTGACAATGGTATTTTTTACATTCTTTATTTTTGGCCCTTTACAGGAATTAGGAAACTTTATCATTGCTTTGAATGAAACGAAAGTTTCTATGGAGAACTTTAAAACCTTATTAAGCGCTCCAAAAGAATTTCGTCCTAAAAATCCAAAACATATTGGGGCAATTCAGAAATTGCTTTTTTCAAATGTAAGTTTTCAGCATAGAACAGCTAAATTTAAAGCGGTCGAAAATATCAATTTCGAAATTAAACAAGGGCAAACAGTAGCTTTTGTTGGGCCGTCTGGTTCTGGTAAAACTACTTTGGTCAAATTATTAGTTGGGCTGTATACACCTGCAGAAGGTCAGGTTACCTATAATGATATTGATTCTACAGATATTGATCTTTTAGATTTGAGAAAGCAATTAGGATTTGTAACTCAGGATGCCCAATTGTTTTCTGGAACAATCCGTGAAAATTTATTATTCGTAAAACCAAACGCAACCGACGAAGATCTGTACGACGCACTAAAACGTGCAAGCTGTGATAAATTGCTTAGACGTGCCGAAGATGGTTTAAATACCACAATCGGGGAAGGCGGAATCAAAGTTTCGGGTGGAGAAAAACAACGTTTATCTATTGCCAGAGCAATTCTTAGAAATCCGAATTTATTGATTTTTGATGAAGCCACTTCTGCATTGGATTCTATTACCGAAGAAGAAATTAATGATACAATCAGAAATATTTCAGATAAAAACCGAATCACAGTTTTAATTGCACACCGTTTATCAACTGTAATGCATGCTGACAGGATATTTGTTCTAGAACAAGGAAAAATAATTGAGCAAGGAAAACATGAGGATTTAATTGTAGAGAAAGGGCTTTATTATGCTATGTGGCGCCAGCAGATTGGGGAACGTAAATAGTTTTAAGACTCGAAGAAACTAAGATTCTGAGTTTTTTTACACGAGCTATTTGTCATTTCGACGAAGGAGAAATCTCCATAAGAAGCTCGACAAAGATTATTGCCTTTGATTGCGGAGTTACTTGCGGAGATTTCTCCTTCGTCGAAATGAGAAAAAATGAGAAAAAATCTTTTTTAATCATTTAATCTGTTGCAAAAAATAAAACCCGATAAGTAATAAAACTTATCGGGTTTACTTTTATAAAAACTGAGAACCTTAGTATCTTAGATTCTTAGCATCTTTATTTATTTAACGAAATCCACAGCCTTAGCTAAAGCCTCTCCAATTCCATCAACATTTTTACCTCCTGCAGTTGCGAAGAAAGGCTGGCCTCCACCTCCACCTTGGATGTATTTCCCTAATTCGCGAACCACTTGTCCTGCATTTAGGTTTTTGGCTGCTACAATTTCTTTAGAGATATAACAAGTTAACATTGGTTTTCCTTCGTGAGCCGTTGCGAAAACTACAAATAAATTGTTATAAGAACCGCCTAATTCATAAGCTAAATCTTTTGCTCCTTCTGGGTTTAAATCTACTTGTTTTGCTAAGAATTGAACTCCGTTGATTTCTTGTAATTCTTTAGCCAAATCAGCTTTCATATTTTTCGCTTTATCTTTTAATAAAGCTTCTAATTGTTTTTTAAGTTGTGCATTTTCGTCTTGTAAAGCCAAAATTGATTTTACAGGATCTTGAGCATTTTTAAGAGCTTCTTTAATTTCAGTTAAAGAAACTGCTTGCGACTCAAAATATTCTTTTGCAGCTTCACTTGTAATCGCTTCAATCCTTCTGATTCCAGCTGCAACAGCACCTTCTGAAACAATTTTAAAATGCCAGATATCTGATGTATTTGCAACGTGTGTTCCTCCGCACAACTCGACAGAATCACCGAATTTAATCATACGAACTAAATCTCCATATTTCTCACCAAATAAAGCAATTGCTCCCTCTTCCAAAGCCTGCTCTTTTGGAATTCCTCTTTTTTCGATTAATGGCAGACTCTCGCGAATCCTTGCATTTACGAAGTTTTCAACTTCAACCAATTCTTCATCAGTTACTTTAGAGAAATGAGAAAAGTCAAAACGCAAAGAAGCATTTCTTACCATCGAACCTTTCTGCTCAATGTGAGTTCCTAAAATCTTACGCAAACCTTGGTGCAATAAATGCGTAGCCGAGTGATTTGATGAGGTTTTAGCTCTCTGATTAGCATCTACAACTGCGTTAAAAGTTCCCGTAAGGTTTTCCGGTAACGATTTTGCTAAATGAATCGTTTGATTATTTTCTTTTTTTGTATCGATAATGTAAACGATATCACCGTTTTGAGCTTCTAAATAGCCTTTGTCTCCTGTTTGTCCTCCGCTTTCTCCGTAAAATGGAGTTGCATTGAAAACCAATTGGAAAATCTCACCGTCTTTTGCACTTTCAACTCTACGGTATTTTGTGATTTTTACCTGATGCGATAATCTGTCATATCCAATAAATTCCTGAACATCATCCTCTACAAGTACATTCCAGTCTCCTGCTGTTACTTTTGATGCTGCACGAGATCTTTCTTTTTGCAATTGCAATTGCTCTTTAAATCCTTCTTCATCCAATTTCAATCCTTTTTCAGAAAGAATTAAAGCGGTTAAATCGATTGGAAATCCATAAGTATCATACAATTCAAATGCTTTCTTACCATCAACAGTATCTCCTGTATTGTTTAAAATTACAGCATCTAAAAGAATCAATCCCTGATCTAATGTTTTAAGGAATGAATTTTCTTCTTCACGAATTACGTTAGAGCAAAGTGCTTTCTGAGTTCTGATTTCTGGGAAAGAATCTCCCATCTGCTCGCTTAAAGTTTCAACCAATTTAAAAATAAACGGCTCTTTTGTTCCTAAGAAAGTAAAACCGTAACGAATTGCACGACGCAAAATTCTACGAATTACATATCCTGCACCTGTGTTAGAAGGCAACTGACCATCAGCAATAGCAAAAGCTACCGCACGAACGTGATCTGCCACTACACGAATCGCAATATTCATTTTATTTTGTTCTTCACTAATGCCTGTTACATCATTAGTTGTATATTTTGCACCTGTAATCGTTTCGATTTCTCTAATTAAAGGCATGAAAACATCAGTATCATAGTTTGATGTTTTTCCTTGCAAAGCCATACACAAACGCTCAAATCCCATTCCGGTATCAACGTGCTGTGCTGGAAGTTTTTCTAATGAACCATCCGCTTTACGGTTAAATTCCATAAATACGTTATTCCAGATTTCAACTACTTGAGGATGATCATTATTTACTTCTTCTTTGCCTGGTTTTAAAGCTTTTTCTTCTGCAGAACGTAAATCAACGTGAATTTCAGAACAAGGGCCGCATGGTCCCTGATCTCCCATTTCCCAGAAATTATCATCTTTATTTCCAAGAATAATTCGGTCTTCATCAATTAACTCTTTCCAAATATCCCAAGCTTCTTGATCAAACGGAACATTGTCTTCTTTACTTCCTTCAAAGACAGAAACATAAAGATTTTCTTTAGGAATTTTATAAACCTCTGTCAATAATTCCCAAGCCCAATTGATAGCTTCTTTTTTGAAGTAATCACCAAATGACCAGTTTCCTAACATTTCAAACATAGTGTGGTGGTAGGTATCAATACCAACTTCTTCAAGATCATTATGTTTTCCTGAAACACGAAGACATTTTTGCGTATCGGCTATTCTTGGACTTTTTGGAGTTCCGTTCCCTAAGAAAAATTCTTTAAACTGGGCCATTCCCGAGTTGTTGAACATTAAGGTTGGGTCGTCTTTAAGGACAAGAGGAGCTGAAGGAACAATAGTGTGTCCTTTACTCTCAAAAAAATCTAAAAATTGTTTACGTACGTCTTGTGATTTCATATTTAAATTAGAAAAATGTGTCAATTTTAATGTGTCAATTTGATAATTAGATCATTAACTTATTGTTTCATTTGATGATGCGTTAAGTTTTTTATAATGAATTCAAAAAACTTATATTATAAACAATAAATTGCCTATTTTGCGCATTATCTAATGATAAAATAGCCCCAATATCTAATCATTACTTCTTGTAAAAAATTATCGAACAGCTGAAACATTTAGCCATTTTGTTCGTCTAACTCATTTTACAAGGTGCAAAAATAGCGTATTTTAAAATATGGCGAAAGTAAAATATTATTACGACTCAGAAAATCTGGCTTATACGAAAATAAAAACCAGAAAAAGAATAAAAATAGGCTACGCCTTACTGTTTTTACTCGCCTCGGCGTTGTTCGGTTTTTTAGTTTTCGTTCTTTTAATTAATACACCTTATTTCGAAACTCCGAAAGATCGTTTACAGGCACGTGAAATTGAGAATTTAAAACTTCAATATTCTATTTTAAATAAAAAATTAGATGAAATTGATGCCGTTGCAGATGCCTTAGAAGAACGTGACAATAATATTTACAGAATTTATTTTAATAAAGCTGAAATTCCGGATTCGATTAGAAAAGCCGGTTTTAGAAATCCGGAGAGATACAAAGCATTAGAAGGATATAATAATTCTCAATTGGTTTTAAACACCACAAAAAGAGTTGATAAACTGTCCAAAGAATTAGCTATTCAATCAAAATCGTTGGATGATATTTTAAAATTAGCTGGAGCTAAAGAAAGTTTATTATTAGCAATTCCTGCCATTCAGCCTGTTCAGAATGAAAACTTAAAACGAGTTGCCTCTGGTTTTGGATACCGAATTGACCCTTTCACAAAAGTACGAAAAATGCACAACGGAATGGATTTTACTGCCAATACAGGCGCTCCAATTTATGCTACTGGTGACGGTGTCGTAGCAAGAGCTGATAATACAGCATCTGGCTATGGAAACCACATTGTGATCAGGCATGGTTTTGGATATGAAAGTCTATATGCTCATTTAAGCAAATACAACTGTAGACCTGGACAAAAAGTCAAAAGAGGAGACGTAATTGGATATGTTGGAAGCACTGGAAGATCCGAGGGACCACATTGTCACTATGAAGTGCATAAAGATGGTAAAGTCGTAAACCCGCTGAATTTCTATTACGGAAATATTTCGGCTGTAGAATATGTGGCAATTTCACATATGGCCAACCAAGAAAATCAATCATTAGATTAATATTCCGAAAAAATAGTATTTTTGAAGTAAAATAGTAAAAAACGAATCATGCATATTGAACTTTCTAAAGACAAAAGATATTATAGTATTGGCGAAGTAGCCAAAGCTTTTAATGTCAATGCCTCTTTGATACGATTTTGGGACAGCGAATTTGATATCCTGAAACCCAAAAAAAATGCAAAGGGAAACAGAATGTTCACACCCGAAGATATTACCAACCTACAATTGATCTATCATCTTGTAAAAGAGAGAGGATTTACGCTCGAAGGCGCCAAAATACATTTAAAAGAAGGACAAAAGAAAACGTTAGATAAATTCGAAATAATACGTAAATTAGAGTCCATAAAAACGCAATTGAACGACATCAAAAACGAATTGTAATTAAAACTAGAAATAAACTTAAATCAAAACAAATATGAAAAAGTGGTTAATCCCTGTAGGAATTATTATAGCACTTATTGCTATTATCGCATTTTGGTCGATTGGTATTAAAAATACTGCTTTACAGCACAGTCAAGCTGTAAATAAAGAATGGGGAAATGTTCAGACGGCTTACCAAAGACGTAATGATCTTATTGGGAATTTAGTAAACACTGTAAAAGGAGCTGCTGACTTTGAAAAAGGAACTTTAACAGCTGTAATCGAAGCTCGTGCAAAAGCTACTTCTGTAACAATTGATCCAAGTAATGTAACTCCAGAACAATTAAAAGAATTCAATCAGGCTCAAAGTGGTGTAAGTTCATCATTATCAAGATTATTGGTTTCTGTAGAGCAATATCCAACTTTAAAGGCTAACGAAAACTTCTTGAAATTACAAGACGAATTAGCAAGTACTGAAAATCAGATTTTAACTGCGAGAACTCGTTTTAATGAGGCTGTACAAGTTTACAACGGATATGTTTTGAAAATTCCAAACAACTGGTTCTTGAGCGAATACAAAGAAAAACCATACTTTGAAGCTTCTACAGGTGCAGATAAACCAGTTGAAATAAAATTCTAAAAAGTTCTAGGTTCTAGAAACAATCTATAATATAAACTCTAAAATCATTTCCATGTCAAAAGTAGAAGATTTTTTAACCAAAGAAGAAGAGCATGAAATTGTTGAAGCTATTCGTGTGGCTGAAAACAATACTTCTGGCGAAATTAGAGTACATATAGAAAAAACTACTTCTAAAGCTCATTACCATAGAGCTTTAGAAGTTTTTCATGAATTGCGAATGGATGAAACTAAATTACAGAATGGGGTTCTACTCTATTTTGCTGTTGAGGATAAAAACTTTGTGATTTGTGGCGACAAAGGAATTAATGATTTAGTGTCTAATGATTTTTGGGATTGTACCAAAGACATTATGATAAATCATTTTAAAGCTGGAAATTTTAAGCAGGGAATTGTTGATGGTATTCTAAATGCTGGAGAACAACTGAAAAAATATTTCCCATCTCAAGAAGATGATATCAACGAATTATCAAACGAAATTTCTAAAGGATAAATGATGAAAAATTCTAAAAATAAAAACTCAAATTCCAATAGAATTTTTCAGTTTACTTTTTTGTTTATCGCTTTTTTTGTTTGCAATACTCTTCTTGCGCAATTCGATATCCCAAAAAAACCCGATTTTCAAACTTCTGTTTACGACTACGCTAATGTTTTAAGTGCTTCTGAAAAAACGCAATTGGAAGAAAAGCTAGTTCGTTATTCCGACTCCACTTCTACACAAATTGTAGTGATTACTATCGAAAGCTTGAAAGGCGAAGATATTGGTATTCTTACTCCAAAATGGGCTCAGGAATGGGGAATTGGCCAAGCAAAAGAAGATAACGGTGTTTTAATCTTATTAGCTAAAACCGAAAGAAAAATCTGGATTTCTCCAGGTTACGGATTAGAAGATCGTTTAACTGCTGGTATTGGCGGAGAAATTACAAGAAACATTATTATTCCTGAATTTAAAGCTGGAAGCTATTATCGAGGACTTGACAAAGGTGCTGATGCTCTTTTTGATGTTTTTAAAGGAAAATACAAAGGAGAGCGCAAAAAAGCCAAGGGACAAGATTTTCCCGTTTTACCTTTTATCGTAATTGTTGTAATTATTTTGATTTTACTTGCCCGAAATAAAAAAGGCGGAGGAGGAAATTCTGGCAGTAATGGTGGAGGCCCTAGCCTGCTTGACGTTATTATTCTAAGTAATCTTGGAAGAAGCGGTGGCGGCGGATTTGGAGGCTTCGGAGGCGGATCATCCGGTGGTGGTTTTGGCGGAGGCGGAGGCTTCGGCGGAGGATTTGGCGGAGGCGGATTCTCGGGAGGTGGTTCTGGAGGAAGCTGGTAATTTAGGATGCTTCTAATTTTCTTTGTTTCAGACGTCGAGTTTAGGTTTCAATATTAAAAAATCATACATTTACATTTTACAATTTATTAATAGATGTTATCACATAAAGCAAAATACGCCCTTAAGGCCTTACTTTATTTAGCAGAACAAGACGAAAATCACATTTCTAGAACTGTAGAAATTGCTGATGGAGCCAATATTCCTAAAAAGTTTTTAGAACAGATTTTATTGGATCTAAAACGCGGCCGTTTTGTGAGCAGTAAGCAGGGGAAATTTGGTGGATATTATCTAATTAAATCAAAAAATGACATCACTCTGGCAGAAATTCACCGATTATTTGACGGTGCAATTGCTCTTTTGCCATGTGCTTCACTAAATTTTTACGAGCCTTGCTCCGATTGTAAAACCGAGTCTGAATGCAGTCTGCGTCACGGTTTAATGCTTATCAGAGATAAAACTTTGAAGGCTATGGAAGGCATTACAATCGCTTCATTAGTAAAGAAATAAAAAAATATTTTCTAATCCCTAGTAAATCGATAGAATTAATTACATATATTTGCAAAAAATAATTAACAAACCAATAACAAAATTCTATCTCATGAAAGTACATTTTAATCCCTCGGGTGTTACAAAACTTTTGCAAAATAAAACTAAGCTTTTCAGAACTGCTTCTGGCAATTCATGTATGATGTGTATGTGCTGTTAAAAAAATTTATTTTTAAACTCTACTAATCATATATACTTAATATAAAAATGAAAGCATCTATAAAAAATATCTTTACAATATTATCTTTTTTAACCTTCTCTATCTCATTTGCACAAAATATTGAAGGTGTAGTTACAACAAGTGAAAACATTCCTTTAGAAGCAGTAAACGTGGTAATTAAAGGAACTACTCATAGCGCTATCACAGACAACAGCGGTAAATTCGTCATCGATTCTGAAGGAAGACTGCCATTGACTCTTTTAATTCAATATGTTGGATACAAAACAACAGAAATCGAATTAACTGCTATTCCAGCAAATCCAATTCAAGTTGCACTTAGAGAAGAAAACGAACTTGTCGAAGTTGTAGTTTCTTCTAGAAGAAGAATCGAAAAAGTTCAAGATGTGCCAATTGCCATTTCTGTAATCACAGGAAAACAAGCAGAACAAACTGGAGCTTTTAACGTGAATCGTATTAAAGAATTAGTACCATCTGTTCAGCTTTATTCTTCGAACCCAAGAAATACTGGAATCAACATTAGAAGTTTAGGTTCTCCTTTCGGATTAACCAATGACGGTATCGATCCGGGAGTTGGATTCTACGTTGACGGAGTATATTTTGCTCGTCCAGCTGCTACAACACTTGATTTTATCGATGTAGAACAAATTGAGGTTTTACGTGGCCCACAAGGTTCTTTGTTTGGAAAAAACACAACCTCTGGAGCCTTTAACATTACAACTCGTAAACCAAGTTTTACTTCTGGTGCTGATTTTGAACTTAGCTATGGAAATTATTCTTTCTTACAGGCTAAAGCATCTGTTACTGGAGCCTTAGGAAGTAAAGTAGCTGGTAGAATATCTTTCTCGGGTACTTCTCGCGACGGTTTAGTGGACAACGTTGCAACTGGAAGACCAACAAATACTTTGAGCAACCAAGGAATTAGAGGACAATTGCTTTGGACACCAACTGTAAATACAAATGTTATTTTTGCTGCTGACATCACAACACAGCGCCCTGACGGATATGCACAAGTTATTGCAGGCGTTGCACCAACGCAAAGAGCAGCTTACAGACAGTTTGATGCTATTATTGCCGATTTAAATTATCAGCTACCAAGCTTAAATGCTTTTGATCGTAAAATTGATCACGATACTCCATGGAGATCAAATCAAGATATGGGAGGTTTCTCTTTGAATGTTGATACTAAAATTGGAGGTGGAACTCTTACTTCTACAACGGCATGGCGTTTCTGGAATTGGGATCCGTCGAATGATAGAGATTTTACAGGATTACAAGTATTAGCTAAATCTCAAAACCCAACAAGACAAACACAGATTACACAAGAAGTTCGTTACGCTGGACAAATTACTTCAAAAATAAGTGGTGTTGCTGGAGTATTCTTTATTGATCAGACATCGCAGACTGATGGAACGGAAGAATCTGGAAATGCACAATGGAGATTTGCACAAAGTTCAACTAGTGCTCTATGGAAAACTCCAGGTCTTTTTGAAGGATATGGAATTAAAACGGATGCCAACATTCGAGCTTCAAGTGCTGCAGTATTTGGTCAGATTGACTGGGCTATTACAGATCGTCTGCATGTTTTACCAGGTTTACGTTATAATTTTGATAAAAAAGATGCGCATTATGCTCGTACAACATACGGAGGTTTACAAACAACAGACCCAGCATTATTAGCTTTGAAAAAACAAGTATATTCAGATCAGGCATTTGATTCAGCGATTGATAACACAGACTTTTCAGGGAACATTACAGTTACTTTTAAAGCTTCAGATAAAATCAATGCTTATGGAACTTTCGCAAAAAGCTACAAACCAGTCGGTGTAAACGTTGCTGGACTTCCAACAAACTCAGCTGGACAACCGCTGCTTGAACTGGCTGTTATTAAACCAGAAAAAGTATATCATTATGAGGTTGGAGTAAAAACTTCTCCTTTCAAAAATTCAATTTTCAACTTAGCCTTGTTTCAAACGGATATAAATGATTTCCAAACTAATGTTCAGGCTGCTGAATTGGGTGTAAACCGTGGTTATCTTGCTAATGCTGATAAAGTACGCGTGCAAGGTGTAGAAGTAGATGCCAGTTTTGTATTTAGCGAGCACTTAACTATTAATGGAGCTGCAACTTATACAGATGGTAAATATGTAAAATTTACAAATGCACCGCTTCCATTAGAAGAAACTGGAGCTCCAGTATCCTTTAAAGATGTTTCTGGATCTGCACTTCCTGGCGCTTCAAGATGGGCAGGATCTTTAGGAGGAGAACTTTCTGATCGTGCTAAATTCTTTGGAAATGCAGGAAAAATTTTCTTGGCTGTTGATTCTTATGCTCGCTCTGAGTTTTCCTCAAGCCCTTCTGCATCTAAATATTTGGTTGTTCAAGGTTATGCTATTTTTAATGCTCGTTTAGGTTTCCGTGCTTCACAAGGTTTATCTGTTCACTTCTGGGGACGTAACCTTTTAAATAAAGATTACTATGAGCAGTTATTGCCAGCAGGTGGAAATGCAGGACAATATGCAGGAGTTTTAGGTGATCAAAGAACCTATGGAATTACTTTGAAATATTCGCTATAATAAAATAAACTAATGAGTAAAAATGAGATATGCTTTAAAAACATATCTCATTTTTTTTACAAAAACCTTAAACTGTTATTTAAAAACCTTAATGTGGTAATTTATCTTATTCAAAGAAATGATATTTACTATTTAAGACTTTAAAAATCTTATTGTAATAGATATAGTTTTAAAAAAGGAAAAACTAATTCAGTATCTATAATGCAGCATTATTACAATTTTACAGTTTCAGCCAATCAAATTTCTTATAATCCTTATTGGTATGTAAAATTGAACCTTCCTTTAAATTTCTTTTTAGTAATTTGTTTTTTAGCTCTTGGAGTCATTTATTACTACCTAAATGATTCCAAAAATGGAATCGTTATTGCAATCTTGGTCAGTATTTTTTTTTCTCTTAGTTATATCTACAGATTAAAAATCAAACATAGTACAACATTTCTTTTTGACAAAACTGAAAATAAATTCTACAAAATTACACCGTTCGAAAAAAAAGAAATCACAACATTAGATGCTATTCTGAATATCACAACCAAATCGAAAATGGATAGTTTTTGTTATATACTAACAATCAAAACGGGCTCTACTACAAAAAACAACAAATTAACCAATCAAATAAGAAATGAAAATCAAAATAATCCTGAAGTTCGTTTTTTAGAAATGGAAATCATACCTCAACTTGAATTATTCTTAAATTTTAAAAAAGAAATTTTAATCGCAGCTGATTCAAAACATAACTCCAATATTTAAACAAGAAAACATTTTACTTTTAAAACAATCACAAAATCAAACAAAAAGCAGAATAAAAAACAAATCAAATTTCAAATCATATACTCCTCTTTGTATATATTCGCAGCCTGAATTTTATTGATTGAATGAAGATTTTCAAATTAATACTTATTTTAATCTTAGCTGGTTCGATTTTATCAGCACAAAATATAAAGAAAACCGATCAGCAGACTCTGACTTGGATTCGTTATTACAATATCTTTCCTTTAAGTGAAAAATGGGCCATTCATTCTGAATTTGACAATCGAAGTTTTGTTAATCCTATTCACGAAAATCTTTTTGTAATCCGTTCTCAGGCTCGTTACAGAGCAACTAAATTAATGGATTTTGGTGGTGGATTTGCTTATTTTAATGTCAATACACAAAATCCAAATATTGATCCAGATTATTCCGTTCCTGAATATCGAGCGCAGCAAGATTTGACTCTCATAAATGATATTGCTAGAATTACCTTTCATAATCGTTTTCAATTAGAAGAACGTTTTATACAAAAAGCAGATAAAAACGGGCTTCTAAACGAGTTCTCCTTTGCATACCGATTTAGATATCGACTGCAATCTACTTTTACCCTTTGGGAAAAAGATCAGAACAGCTTAAAAGGTACCCTATCTGACGAAGTCTTATTCAATTACGGAAAAGACAACAAAAGAAATACTTTTGATCAAAATCGTATTTATGCTGCATTGCGGTATCACTTCACTCCACATCTTGGTTTAGAATTGGGATACCTCAAAAACTTCCAAAGACGTGCCAGCGGTGTAGATTTTTATGATCGAGATATTATCAGATTTACCGTTTACCATAGAATTAATAGAAAATTTTAGATTTTAGATTTTAGATTTTAGATTTTAGATTTTAGATTTTAGATTTTAGATTTTAGATTTTAGATTTTAGATTTTAGATTTTAGATTTTAGATTTTAGATTTTAGATTTTAGATTTTAGATTTTAGATTTTAGATTTTAGATTTTAGATTTTAGATTTTACTATAAAAAAAACGGCAAATCATTTTATGATTTGCCGTTTTTTTATTCTTTCTCCCTTTGTAACTTTGTAACTTTGTAACTTTGCTACTAGAATCCTCCTCTCTGTCTTCCTCTTCCTCCTTTTTTACTTTCAGCGAAGTTTCCAATTTTGTATGCTAGAGAAAACATTACATAGCGTTTTAAAACGGTATTTTCTTCATCACGAATCGAAGTTGCAGAAATCGTTCTTGTTGCGCTTTGGTTCTGATTTAAAACATCGTATACTTTCACTTTTGCATATAATTTTTTATCTAAGAAACCATAAGACAAACTAGTATTCCAAAGAAAGAAATCTTTCTTAAAATCACCTGAAATATTTGAATTATAGGTATATCCAAAATCATTTCCAAAAATCAAATTCGCAGGCCAATATGAAGTTGTTTGTAGATTTATTCTGTGAATTACATTTGAAGTTGCATCTCTAGAAAAATTCTCATATCGTGTTTCGTTGTATGATAAACTATAAGATGGTGCGATAGAAAGTACTTCCCCATAATCGTAAGAAGCATAAACACTTGGTGTTACTACAATTGATTTGGCACTATACAATTCTGCATTTGTAAATCCTTTATCAAAATTATAGTTTCCGCTTAAACGCAAGCCGTAACGTAAAGTATGCGCATCTTTTTTAATCTGCTGATTCCAGTTTCCACCAATAGATGTCGAATAAGTTCCTGAAATATTTACATAAGTCGTATTTCTTTTTCCGCTATCATCATAAATTGAAGTTGAAACTACGTCATTATTATAATAATCCCCTCTAATATAAACACTGTATCCAGAACGAGTCCTAAAATCAAAGTTCTTGAAATCGATTCCGGCACTATTTTTCTCAATTGGATTTAAATCTGGATTACCGATTACACTATTTAATGGATTATTTAAATTCGCCACCGGCATTAATTGCGTTGCTGACGGAAGCGCATTCGAATAATCGTATTTAAAAGTTAAATTCTTAGATCTATTAAATTTGTATCGAAGTTGCGCATTTCCATAAGGAAGCATATATCTTTTATTCAAATCAGTTGCTTGATTCAAATAAAAAGAATGATTATCAAACTCCACAATTGAAGTTCTTGAGTTTAAATTCAGTGTAAATTTACTTTTCTGTAAAGTAATCCCAACTTTTGGAGAAATCGAATTCTGCTTTGAAGTTGTATAATTTGTCAATGATAAATTCAAATCAGAATATTGATCAGTATCTTCATCAAAATTGAATGTTTTCTGATCATTTATAGAATTTTGCCAGTTAAAATCAGTTCCAAAACGTACACGAAGTGAATCTGTAATTGGTTCTGTATATTCTAAATCAATAGCATAAGTATCACTTTTTGAAGTGTTTTTTGCATTCTGATTTCTTTCATCATTCGGTTTTCCGTCTTGGTGGAAAATAGTTTCAGAAATATTAATTCCGTTCGAGCTATTTTTTGAATTATTGTTATTAAAAACAATACTCAGATTTCGTGACTTTTTTTCAAATACTTTATTGAAATTTATGCTGTTCGCAAAATTCGTATTAGATCCTGTAGTATGAGAGCTTGATGTACTTTCGTTTAGTGCATCACCATTTTCATCTACTGAAGAACTAAAAGAAGAATTTGTATTAGAAGAATTGGATTGATTTAAATTTGGAGCCACAACAAGACGCATCGTCGGGTCGATTTTATATTCTAATTGAAAATTGGCATTATTCCCCGTATTTTCATTTTTGGTTTTAGAATCAGCCTCTGTTACAATATTTCCTGTTGGCAAAAAACTAACCTGATTCGATTTACTATCATTTTTAGTTACCGCATTCGTAAAATTATAGCTGCTCATAAACTCCAAATCTCTCGTCCAATCGTCAGAATAATTAATACCGGCCAAAGTCGATTGTGTAATTCCTCTTCCGCCACTGCTCGCGCCCTGACCTCCTTTTGCATTTCTTCCGCCTCCCATATTATCAAAAACCTCATCCATCGAAAAGCCAGTTGAATTAATATTATTGGAAGAAGCTAAAACACTGATTTTTTGTTTGTTTTTGAAAAAGTTCATCATCAAACTGCTTTCATAATGTTCGTCCGAGCCATATCCGCCGAGAACTTTTCCGAAATAACCTTTATTTTTCTTTTCGTCAATAGTGATATTAATACTCGAATAATCTGAAGTCGATTCCTGCTTAGCAAGCTCTTCCTTTTTTGTTTTAAAGTCAGAAACCTGAACTTTTTTAATAATATCTGCTGGAAGGTTTTTAATGGCTATAGCACCATCTTTATCAAAAAATGCTTTTCCATTCACTAAAACCTGATTGACTTCACGTCCATTCACCGTAATTTTTCCAGAATTATCAACATCAAATCCGGGTAATTGCTTCAATAAAGTTTCAACATTTGCATCTGGACGAACCTTATATGATGGTGCATTAAATTCTAAAGTATCTTTTTTAATGGTAATAGGCGGAGCTTCAGATTTTACTATAACCTCGTTTAAAACATTGGCATTTTCAATCATATATAATTTTCCAAAGTCTTTACTTTCAGTAAGACCTTTTTGCTCTTCAAAGTAAGCTTGGTATCCCGTATAATTTACTTTTAAAAAAACAGGTTTATCAAATTTTTTGGTATTAATGAGGAAATTTCCATTTTTATCCGTCGTAGCATATTCAATGATAGTAGAATCTTTTACAGTGGTAAAATAGACAGTGGCAAGTTCAAGCGGAAGCTGTGTATTAATATCAATTACAGTTCCTTTAACAACAATATTATTTTGGGCATTTGCCGAATAAACAAAAGCTAAAAACAATAGAAACGAATAAATTCTGGTCATAAATTAGGTTAGTTAGAACATTAAGACTTTAAAAAATGCAAAAGGTTTAATTGTGTTTTTCACATTTATTCAAATATAATGCCAATAAAAAACCAATACTGTAATTATTTAATTACCAAACATAAAAAAGTCCCCTGTTTTGGGGACTTCTTTGTTTTTATTTTTCTCTAATATAAATATCAATTGGAACTCCTGCAAAATCCCAATTTTCTCTAATCTTATTTTCTAGATATCTCTTGTAAGGTTCTTTAACATATTGTGGCATATTAGCAAAAAAGACAAACTGAGGTGTTTGAGTTGGCAATTGCATACAATATTTAATTTTCACATATTTTCCTTTCGTCGCTGGTGGTGGATATGCTTCAATTACTTTCAACATGTATTCGTTGAATTTTGAAGTTGCAATTCTTTGTTTTCTATTTTCAAAAACTTGAACTGTTGCTTCTAATGCTTTTAACAAACGCTGTTTAGTTAATGCCGAAACGAATAAAATTGGCACATCTGTAAAAGGCATTAATTCTTTTTTGATTTTTTCTTCGTAATCACGGGTAGACATGGTGTCTTTTTCTACCAAATCCCATTTGTTTACCAAGATTACTACTCCTTTTCTATTTTTTTCTGCCAACCAGAAAATACTCTGATCCTGACCTTCAAATCCGCGGGTTGCATCGATAACCAAAATACAAATATCGGCGTGTTCGATTGCACGTACAGAACGCATTACAGAATAAAACTCTAAGTCTTCTTTTACTTTTGCTTTACGACGGATTCCCGCAGTATCAACCAAATTAAATTCGAAACCAAAACGGTCAAATTTAGTATCAATGGCATCACGAGTTGTTCCTGCAATATCAGTTACAATGTAACGGTCTTTACCAATTAAAGCATTGATAAAACTAGATTTTCCAGCGTTTGGACGTCCTACAACTGCAAAACGAGGTAAATCTTCTTTAACCTCAACTTCTGGTTTCTCTGGAAATGCATCGATTAAAGCATCTAATAAATCCCCTGTTCCGCTTCCCGAGATACTTGCAAAAGTAAAATAATCTCCTAATCCAAGATTATAAAACTCAATCGCATCTTTTTCACGCATAGCGTTATCCACCTTATTTACAGCCAATAAAACTGGTTTTGTTACTTTACGAAGCAATTTTGCAACGGTTTCGTCCATTGGCGTAATTCCTTCTTCAACATCAACCACAAAAATAATAACATCGGCTTCGTCGATAGCAAGCTCTACTTGTTTACGGATTTCACCTTCAAATACGTCATCAGATCCGCGAACGTATCCACCGGTATCAATTACAGAAAACTCTTTTCCGTTCCACTCGCTTTTACCATAGTTTCTATCACGGGTCACCCCAGATACTGAATCTACAATAGCTTCTCTTCTTTGTATCAGCCTATTGAAAAGGGTTGATTTCCCCACATTAGGTCTTCCTACTATCGCAACAATGTTATTACTCATTTTTTTTGAATTTTAGATTTTAGATTCACAATTCCGATTTCGTTTTTGACTAAATCACAATAAATTATAAATCCAAAATGCCTTATTTAAATTTTTTGCAAAGGTAGTTAAAAAAAGTTGCTGAGACGCTAAGTTTCTAAGTACCTAAGTTTTTTATCACTTTCTTGTTATTTTTCAGGAGCTAATCCAGCTATCCGCTATATCTTTTTCTGGTCTCGTTATAAAAAAACGAGACCAGGAAAAGGATGTCGCTTCTATCTGGGCTATGATTTAAGGTTTCAAGAACATTTAATTATTTCTTTTTTCTTAGCCAACCCAAAAGCCTTTCATTTTTGATTTTATAATAGCCTTTTTCCTTTTCTAATTCAAATTTCTCTCTGGAATCATTAAATGGCCCTGGATTTTGCTGAATAATTTCGATTTCATTTTCAGAAACTTTGGATATTATCGCAACATGTCCAAATCTATTTAATATTGATCCTGAAAAAATCATCAAATCCCCAACTTCAGGTTTCTCTTTACTTGGATTTGTATATTGAGTTAAATCTCTTTTTGAGTTCAATTCCCCATCTTTTACTCTTGGATCAAAAAAATCCTTTGCATGTCCGTAAGCATCAGGCATTTTATGTTTGTAATGTTCGTAATAATAACGTTTTACAAATTCAACGCACTGATATTTAAGTCCTAAATTGTAATTATCTTTTGTAACGTTTCTTCCTGCGATATGATCTACTCCTCCGTTATAATAAACTTTTACTCCATTTAAGCTATCCAGCGCCTGACCTATTTTATAATGAGAGTTTAAGTTTATTTTCTTTACAACTTTTATTCCTGTATAGCCCAAAACTAAAACCGAAATTATGATGAGAGCAGTCTTTTTACCTTTCATTTATTTTCTTTATAAATCAATAGTTCTTTTGAGTTTTGTTTGCGTGAGGGATTGAGGCGATATCCTTTTGTGAAGTGAAACGGAGCAAAAGATAAAGCCGAATCCCGATAGCTATCGGGACGACCCGGAGGGACACGCCCAAAACATTTTACTGATTATACCCGAAACGTTTCAGCATGTTGGCATTGCTTCTCCAGTTTTTGTTCACTTTTACATACAGTTCGATATGAATTTGTTTTCCGAAGAATTTCTCTAAATCGGCACGGGCATCTGTTCCTACTTTCTTTAAAGCGGCACCTTTATGTCCGATAATAATTCCTTTCTGTGTATCGCGCTCCACCATAATTACAGAACGAATTCTGATAATTTTTTCGTCTTCAAAAAATTCTTCTGTTACGATTTCAACTGCATACGGAATTTCTTTAGCGTAATTCAATAAGATTTTCTCACGGATGGTTTCATTCACAAAGAAACGTTCTGGTTTGTCTGTTAATTGATCTTTTGGATAATATGCCGGAGATTCTGGCAATAATTCTACAATTCTCCCGAAGACTTCTGGAACGTTAAAGTTCTGTAAAGCTGAAATTGGGAAAATTTCTGCATTTGGTACTTTTTCTTTCCAGAAAGAAACCTGCTGCTCTAATTGTTCCTGATTCGAATTATCGATTTTATTTAACAGCAATAAAACAGGGATTTTAGCGTGAATAATTTTCTTGAAGAAATCTTCATCTTTTAAATCCTGCTCGCCTATTTCGACCATGTAAATTAAAATATCAGCATCTTCAAAAGCTGATTTTACAAAGTTCATCATCGATTCCTGCATTTCATACGCCGGCTTGATGATTCCCGGAGTATCAGACAATACCAATTGGAAATCTTCTCCGTTTACGATTCCAAGAATTCTATGACGTGTTGTTTGTGCTTTTGATGTAATAATTGATAATCGTTCTCCAACGAAAGCGTTCATCAATGTTGATTTTCCAACATTTGGATTTCCGATAATGTTTACAAAACCTGCTTTATGTGACATTTGCTTACTATTTTAAGGTGCAAAGGTAGTCATATCAACTCAATACAGAAAATAAAACATTTTTTAAAGTTTTCGTTGGATTTCTAAAAAATCGGCGTATCTTTGCACCCGAAACATCGCGGGATAGAGCAGTAGGCAGCTCGTCGGGCTCATAACCCGAAGGTCACAGGTTCGAGTCCTGTTCCCGCTACACAGACAAAAAGCTTCAGAGAAATCTGAAGCTTTTTTGTTTATATTTGATTTAGATTGCGGGTGCGAAGTCAGAGACATTCGCTTAGCTTTTGAGCAGAACTCAGAACAGCTCTAGAGTTGTTTTCTATATTTTATACAAAAAATCAATACTCGCCAACTTCTTTCCATTCTTCATTACGACTATCTTTGAATCGAACCAATTTAAATTCTTTAAAATCCCTCGTTTTATACTTTAAATCATATATCAAGATATCGTCAGTAATAATATCTTCCATGGAACTAAATGATCTTGCTACCACTCCAATCAAGTAAAAATTGTCTTTTAATTTCTTTTCCACAAATGCAAAACTCCACAAATCGGCTCCGTAAGAAAATTTAGATTGTCCCGAAGCATAACTATTTAATTTTTTAAAAAAAAGATTGTCTTTAGGTATTAACTCCACATTTTGTACTTTGTTTTTTTGGATAAGATAGGTTTCGTGCCACGAGAAGTCTCCATTTCGACCAGTCCACGAAATTACTTCGCCAGGAATATCTTCATTAAGTTGCGGTCTTTCTTCGGATCTGACCATTGTTTTTTGAAAATCTAAGAGTACTTTTTCAGTATAATTTTTATGTGTGAATCTTGCTTGTAATTGTTGTAAAGTCCAACTTCCAGTCTTGTTTTGAGCATATGAACCAAAGTAAAAAGTGATAAAAAGTATAAAAGTAAATGTGTTTTTCATTAACCTTGCTTTATTAAATTATTTAATTAGTTTCTAGTCGGCATACTTTAAGTTAACTTATTTATGTGTTATGAAACCAGACATCTCACCTGAATTGGAGTAGATATACTTGATAATTATTACACATTTTTTATTCTCAAATATACAATTTTTCCACTACAAACAATCGAAAGAACTACAAATATAATTCGTGCTTTTGGGCATTTATATAAGTAGCAATGCAAACAAAAATCAGAAAAAAATTAAGATGCACATGCTAAAATACTGTAATAATCCAAGATAATCTGGTTAGATATTTCAATGCTTCCCGCTACTAAGGAAAACACCACTTGAAAAAGCTGGTGTTTTTTTATTTTTAAAAATTTTCGACCAGCTCATTTGGGCTCATATCCGCCACGGCGGACAAAGGTTCGAGTCCTGTTCCCGCTACTAAAAAATATGTAAAGCCTGAGAAATATAGATTTCTCAGGCTTTTTTTTGTGGTTCGATGAATCCTATAATATTTCTACCAAATATAAAAAGCCTGTATTTTCTAGGGAAATTGGTTCGAGTCCTTTTAGGTAATTGACGATTGAAGCTGTTATAGCTACCTTCTATAAATATAGCAAAAGAAATCGCTCTTCCCTCCCAACCTTTTCCGATTTTATAATATCTATATATTTATTATAAGAGAAATTTTAAAACTTTAATTACATTTTTATTGCTACTTTTCTGAAGTATTATATTTGAAATAAATTCCCAATTTTTATACTAAAATTAAAAGCTCTAAATCAATTTTACAGTATTTATGAAAAAAATTATCTGCATATTTTTCTGTCATATGATTATTCTTTCATTTGGACAGAACATCGAAGCAAAAAGCAAATTAATTAGAGGATTTGTTTTTGATAACTCCGAATATGCAAGCATTCCATTACCAGCTGCTGAAGTTCCTATTGAAATAATAGGAACGGAAAGAAAGACAAAAACAGACGATAATGGCAAATTTGAAATTGAAGCAAAAGAAGGTGACGTTTTAATTATTCAAGGATTATTTATTAAAACTCAAAAAATTTTAATTAAAGATAAAAACTGCTATGAAATTAATCTAGGTACAGTGACTGGTACTGGATTGATCTATCATCAAAGCAAAAAAGCCGCTAGACAAACTAATAGATTCTATAGTAAATTAGTGAAAAAATTATTGAAAAAGATGGAAAGTGGTTTTTATGATTGTGTTGATTAAAGCCAAATAACAAACATTCATTCAACAAAATAAATGTAACCCATGAAAACAATAATTTTTATATTATTAAGTGTTTTTTCAATAGGAAATGGTCAAAATAAAAAGACTAATAACGCAGTAAGAGATTTTTCTTTAAAAATTCCCGAAGGTTATACCAAACGTAAATGGGTGGAATCATATCCCGGTTGTGGCACTCCTTATTACACATTAGTACCAAATGCAGAGAACTACGATTATAATTTTTATAAAAAAGGAAATAGAGTTTACTACCAAGGGATATTAACAAATATTGATGGTAGTAGCTTTAAGAGAATTGGGCCTGAGTATTTTAAAAACAATACCCATGTTTATTATTATAATACATGGAAATCAGGTTTGCAGAAAATTGAAGGCATCGATGCGGCTTCAACAAATTATTCTGATTGGTTTATTGCTGACAAAAACTATTTATACATTAAAACTTCAAAAGTAATTGAGAGTAAAGATTTAAAACTAATATCCGATTATACAATTTACAAAGAAGGTGTTTCTATAATAAATAATGAGAAGAATTTCCTCAAAGAACAATATTACTTATTCAAAAATATTAAAGGATATTGGATCGTCAAATCTTCTGATATTGTATCCTACAATTTTTTAGGAAAAACTTATAGTCATAAATGGGATATCGTTTATAAAAAAGAAAAAGAAGCAGAAAAAAAAGAAATAGAAGAAGCCCTCTATAGCACTACAGATGTAGATGTTCTACCTAATTTTCCTGGCGGAATAAGTGGATTTAATGGTTTTGTAAATAAAAATTTCAAAGTGGAAGAAAAAAATCTAAAAGGAAAAATTTATTCAACCTTTATAATTGAAAAAAATGGAACTTTATCTGACATAAAAATCCTTCGAGATCTTGGCTATGGAACCGGAAAAGAACTCATTAGAGTTTTAAAACTATCTCCTAAATGGAGCCCGGGAATTAAAGATGGAAAAAAAGTAAGATGCTTTTATTCGATACCTTACACAGTAAATACATCACTTGATTGAATTATATATATTCTTTTCAAATCATCAATAAAATGGTTCGAAAATTGTCCCGTTAGGGCTACTAACACAATGCTTCAGAGAAATCTGGAGCTTTTTTTGTTTAGACTACTGAAAGACTTTGCGTTCACGAGCGGGACGCCAGCGCCAGCGAGGGATGTGATTGTATTTGAAAAAAAATCATTTTTACAATATAGATGCCTTCCTTTTCCAAATAATGGAAAAGGTAATTGTAATTCTCTGTTATTGTTTAGGATTATTTTAAATTTTTTTTGAGGAATTTTTCTAAATCTTCGGGGCTAATATTTCTTGCAACTATTTTACCTTCGGGGCTAATTAAAAAATTTGATGGGGTAAAAGAAATATATTTTTTTACAGCTTCGCTATTGTCAATACCCCTTTTTTCAATCAAATTTTGCCATTTTAGATCATGTATTTTCAAGAAATTTTGCCATTGTTGCAAATCTTTATCAACGGAAACTGCTAAAATTTCAAAATTCCGGTCTTTATATAAATCATGAATCTTTTGTAATTTAGGAAATGCAGCGATACAGATACTACAATAGGTTGCCCAAAAATCTATAAGATACCATTTCCCTTTTAAAGATACTGTTTTAAATACAGTATTGTTTTCATCCGGTAATTCAAAATCATAAACCATATCGTTTACATTTATATCGTTTTTAGGATACAGTTTTTTTTCTATAATATAAATAGTGCTTTTTCGTTGATTTTTTTTATCTAATTTACTATATATTTTTTTAATTGATTCTTATCCAATGTACTATCCCAACACATTTCCTCAATTAAAGTAGCCACATAATAATTTTTTGGATTTTTAACTGCCATTGTGTTTAGCTTTCTGTATAAATTTTGATCCCGATCTTTAGCAAATAAATTACTAGCAACAAATCTTTCATAATCGTTCTGTATCAGAGCTGTTTTTGTACCCACAATTGAAGTTGCATGAAAAATAACTGTCGTATCTCTGTCTTGGATTTCTTCATAAAAAGCTAAGTCGATTTTAACGTTTTTATTTTCGAGAAAAAATTCTTTTTTCATTATGCAAGGTTTATCTCTCAACCAAAAAAATACATTTGTCATGTTACCTTTTATATGCCCTTTGAAAGAAAATTTATTGTTTTCTACTAAACAGCTATCATTTTTATCATCATAAGAAACGTATAAATACCCTTTGTAATTATTTTTTAAAACGCCCTTTAATGTAAAATAATCTGGACTTTTCTTTTGTGCCTGAATTAGATTAATAAAAAAAAATAGGATAATAATATAGGTTTCTTTTTTCATGGCAAATCTTCTTGTAATTAGAATAATTATTGCGATTTGAATAAAAACGTTTATAAAACTTATTTATATACGTGATAAACTTCAATATATTATTATCAAATATATACTTTTTCAATACATATTATCAAAAAGCTTTTTAATTTGACTAATACCTTTTGATACCTATAAGAATCGCAATGCAAACAATAATATTCAGAAAAAAATTAAGATGTACATGCTAAAATATTGTAATAATCCAAGATAATCTGGTTAGATATTTGAATGCTTCCCGTTACTAAGTAAAGCTTCAGATAGATCTAGGCTCTTTTTTGTTCTTATCTTTTTCCGATTCTCTTTGCGGACACAGATTAAAAATCTGCACTATGGTTGTATACATATCTACAGCGATCGGTTATTTTATTATATATACTTTATGACTGGCTTTTTACTGAAAAAGAAAATTTTAAGAAAATTCATTTTAAGAAAGGATTAAGCATTCATTTCTTTTTTTCTTTACAGTATTCATCAATTTTATCTTTAGCATAATCTGCGCCAAGTTCCAATGCTTTATTCCAACTTTCACAAGCTGCCCTTTTATCTTTTAAATTAAGTTTTGTATTTCCAAGATTAAAATATGCCTGCTGTTTATTTTCAAGTGATGAATCATCAAACTGCAGTACTTTTTCATAATCTGCAATCGCACCTTGATAGTCTCCGTTTTCATCTTTTAATCCGCCTCTATTAATTAAAGCACTTCCAAATTTTGGAGCAATCTCTATAGCTTTGTCATAATCTTTAAGAGCCGATTTCCAAGTGTAAAGTTCATTCTTTACGATTGCTCTTGAATAATAAGCATTTGAATCTTTCGAATCAATTGCAATTGCCAATGACCAATTAAATATTGAGCCACTTAAATCACCATTGTTGTAACAGTCAATACCTTTATCAAAATAGTACTCCGCTTTCGAATTATCCAAGTCTGGGAAATTTGAGCTTCGTGGATCAAATAATCCTCCATAAGCATCGAGAGTTGAATCAAATTCATATCCTCTTTTGTACATATCCAAACTCCAATACATTAAATTGTCTGCAGTCATTGGTATTTCATTTGTTTCTCCGTTTACTTCCCAAAGAGATCCATATTTCTTAACTTCATGCAATACATATGGATAATGGGAGTTTAAGAATTCAGATAATCGGATTAGATTTTCCTTATCGTCAGAAATAAAAGTAAAATCCATTTTAGTTAGACAATTGTCTTTCAATCCACTGTCAGACATATTTTTAAATACGTCTTCAGCAGAAACCATCTCTTTGCCAAATCCTTTTACAAAATTTTCCCAAGTGATAAATTTATTTTCCATTTTACTTTGCCCTTGGGCTGCTAACGTTTTTAAAAATATTAATAAAATCAGAATTTGATTTTTCATTTTAGGTATTTGTTTCTTTAATTTTGAAATAGCACTTTTCACAAACAATTTTAAATTTGCCTTCTTCCCAGCATTTTTCTGACAAACCACCTTCTTTGATTCTCAATTTCTCACATTCGTTACACCAAGCCACAAAATCATCATCTTCATATTCGAATTCCATATCTTCAAATGTTTCAAATGATTCTTCGAATCCGTTTTTGCTTCCTTCTTTTAAATGCTGGCAGATAAATGCTCTTCTTCTTCTCTCGTGATTTTCGCAATCAACATATTTGGTCTTTTCTCTTTCTGCTAAATCATTATCAATCAGTTCAGTTAATACAATGTAAATTTTTAAGTGATCAACAACAGGCCTATACACGCCAATACCGCCTATTAAATTACAGCAGATAGAAGATAATTCCCATCCTATCTCATCATAAGATGGAAATTCCCCATTAATTAGATTTTCATAGTTATTTGCAATTCCAAAACCTTTAATTTTTTCAATATCAACGACTACGTTTTTAGATGTATTTTCATTGTCCCACGACCATTTCCAAGTTTTAGATGCTGTGGAATAAGTTCCAACTTGATAATATCTGAAATTAATAGTTTTATCAGGCTTAGATAGTGTTATAATACCACTCGGCTGGTCATAGTTCCAACTTGTAAAAGAATTAATATCATACGCTTTATTTAAATCATCTTGCATTTTTTGTAATTCGCCAAAACAATCTGTTAAGAAATCTTCATATGCCATATTTAATGTTTTTATATCAATCCTAGTTGTAAAAGTTTCTGTAAATCCCCCTACTCCGCAAAGTTTTATTCGCAATGCTGCGTAGTCCCGAAAAACTTTCGGGACTTTTTTGTGTTAATTTAATAATGACTTAATTACTCTATATTGCCTACATCAAAACCATCATAATGATTAATATCATTTACTTCAGCTAGTTTATAAAACATCATATTTAAGTCATTTAACGAATCAATTGTATGGTGCTGAATTTCGATAACTTGAAGATAATACTCTACATCATCTTCTTCATTTATTTTTTCAGCTTCAAAAATACTTTCAAATTTATATCCAAGCTGTTCAAGTTTAACAGTAAAATCTTGTAACTTCTTTTTGTTTGTATCCAAAAAAAAGTAGCTCCACAATAATTTTTCATCTATATTAAAATCGTTCTCTTTTTTTAAATCTTCATAAAAATTAATAATTGTTTCTCTATTTATCATATTGTTTTTTTATGTTCCTCCGTTGGGTTTCGGTCTTATTTGACCTGCAGGTGTAGTTTTTGTTTGCTCAAAATAAGTACCCTGCTCCGCAAACTCTTATTCACAATGTTGCGCAATCCTAAAAGCTTTCGGGACTGACTTTACCTCTTCCAAACAAATGTAATTAAAAACGTTCACGCCATAAAGTCTCCGACTTTAAAACAAGATTTCTTAATATAAAATTATAACAAGGTATGAACGAAAAAAGTCGGAAAACTTTTGTGATGTATCAAAATTCTAATAACTACAAAAAAATGCGCAAAGTCAATCCCGAAAGCTTTCGAGATTGCGCGACTTTTCATAAGAAACTCTTCAGAGAGCAAGAGAAATAAATTATATTAGCAATTCACAAAATGTGATTGATAATAATTAAAATTTAAAGAATACAATAACTTACTACTGACAGTTTTAAACTAAACTAGGAGAACATGTGAGTATATTATAACATCTTAAAACATGAAAATAACTTACAACCCCAGAGATCTTTATGATGATGAATTAAAACTATTAAAAAAAATAATTACCCAAAAACAAAAACTTGCTAACAGAAAAATAAAATTTCCCCATTTACTTATTGCAGGCGGAGTAGGAATCGGATCCGCTTTTATTGCAGTTAATATACCAGAGAGTTTCTGGACATTCCTCTTTGGAACTCTTTCGGTTTTAGCGTTTTCATTTATTGTATTCTTTCCTTATGAAATTCATAAATTAACAAAAGAACATAAAATTGTATTGAATCAACTTAATAAAATAATAGATAAAGGTGTAGTTCATACTTGCAAGATTTCTGCTGAAAGAATTGCTATAGCACCAGAATATGAAGATGAAAGTGATTTATATGTTATTGAACTTAATAAAAACGAAGTGCTTTATCTATGGGATATAGGATATCATTTGAATAAAAATTTTCCCTGTTTAGACTTTGAAATTTATGAGAATATTTTTTTCGAATGTACTGGCATGCAAATTTATGCTCTGAGTAATAAAGTAAAACCATTAAAAATTGATAAGAAAGTAAAATGGGACTTTATAAAGAAGTTTGGAGCGCCCGGAAATCTAGAAATTCGTAAAAGTCCTTTTGATGAAATCTTTAAACTGAATTGAATTATGGTTTAAAAATTAAACTATCAAATAAAGGAATACTCTACCAAAATATTTTAAAGATTAATATTATATTCTTCATATCATCAATAAAATGATTCGGAAATTAATTGCCACAACACAAAAAGCTTCAGATTACTCTGAAGCTTTTTGTGTTCTAGGCCTTGATTGAAACTTTTACATCTGGTAACTACAGCAATTCTTTCAATACTTTTTTACCATTTTCATTATCTGGATTTAATTCAACAGATTTTTGATACATTTTAATCGCATCCTCTTTTTTACCGCTTTGTAGTAATGCCTCTCCATAGCTATCATATATATTTGAACTGTTAGGAAAAAGTAATGCTGCCGAAGCGAATGTCAGCAAAGAATTGTCTGTTTTTTGAAGTCTAAGAAATTGATACCCCAATCTATTAAAATCTCTTTCTGATGCTTCGTAGCTATCTGGCTTTTTTAAATATCCTTCAATTAACTGATTTGCTTTTTCTTTATCCCCGCTTTCAAGCAGACTGCCATAAATTCTCGAAAGATTCTGCAAAGGCATTTTATAAGGCTTATGATCGATTAATTTCAAAACTTCATTGGCTGTAATAAAAACTGGACTTGCTGTATTGGACAGCAAAATAACCGTGTTGTTTCTAGTAATATTATGCATTAGAATTGATGTAAGCCCAGTATTGAGTCCGTCGTGAAAAATTATTTTTTCATTAGTATCATTAGTGTACATCGCCCAGCCTAAGCCATAGGCGATCTCTTTTTCATCCATTCGAAAAGAAGCAGTTTTGCCGTTATTAAGCTTTGCTGGTGTCAGCGCTTCTTCTAATTCTTTCTTGCTTAAAAGCTGATAGCTAAATAATGCTTTTTGATACTTCTGTAAATCTAAAGCCGTACTTACAATACCTCCAGGCCCATAAAAATTGCTTTTCTCATCTATTAAAAAAGTTTCTTTTAAGGTTTGGACATTGACTAGATTCGTTGAATAAAAATTTGGATAAGTATACAATTCTACCTGATTTGGCTCTTTAAGTCTTCTATTCTTAGGGAGAAATGAATCTTTCATTTTAGCAGGATCGAAAATATTTTTTTTCAAATAATCTCTAAAATCAATTCCTGTTATTTTTTCTACTATCAAAGCCGCAAGGCAGTAATTAACATTATTATATTCCCATTTGTCTCCCGGAGCAAATGAAAGCGGTACTTTATTTTCAATTAATGCTGGTATAATATCTTTATTAGAAAAAGTTTTCTCTGGATTTTCTTTTATTGCATTATCAAATAGACGATAGTAGTGACTTACTCCAGAAGTATGGCTCAGCAGATGTCTAATACTAACATTGGGATAAGGAAAATCCTGAAGATATTTTTGTACTGGATCGTCAATATTCAATTTCCCCTTTTGTTTCAGCTGCAGTATTGCTGTCGCAGTAAACGTTTTGGATACTGATGCAATTGTAAATTGAGATTTTTCATTGATTTTTTCTTCCTTGTCGATATTAGCATATCCATAAAAATCAGAAAAAACAGTTTCTCCCGATTTAGAAATTAAAACACTGCCGTTAAAAAGATTATTTTTAGCAAGGGTCGAAAAGAAATCTTTTATCTCTTGTCCTGAGATCGTACTTGTAAAAAGTAAAGCTGTAAAATAAAGAAAAAATTGTTTTTTCATTTTGATTGATTTGATTGATGATTGATTTTTAAACGAAAATAATGAAATATTATTCTTTCAGATTTAGATTCTGGTTATTTTATCAATCATGTATAAAAATATATTAATTCAAATATTCTTGCATTAATGCAAAAAGCTCCAGAGAAATCTGGAGCTTTTTTACTTATTTCTTACGCAGGTTTTATTAAAAAAAATGAAAGTTGTTGTTCCTTAGTTTTTCCTCACGATCTGAGAAGTAATTGGCTCTCCTCTTTCTGTAAAAACATCATCAGCATAGTAATTTTGAAACTGCATAGGAAGACCAACACCCGTTGCAAGAGAGGAAGTTGACTGCAGATGGTAATGCAGATGCGGGCCTGTAGAGTAACCGCTGTTTCCTGCCAGACCAACCTGCTGCCCCCTCTTTACTGTATCTCCAACTTTTACTATTATAGAATTCTTTTTTAAATGAAGCATAAAAGAAAACTCTCCATTCAAATGATCAATAATAATATAATTCCCAAACGATTGCTTACTATTTTTAATTCCCGGAACATTATCCTCAATTGTGTTTTCCATTGCTATTATTTTTCCGTCTCCAGAGGCGTTCAAACGTTTCCCAAAACAATAATAATCTTCATTTTTGGTTCCGTCTCCCGTATTTCCTCTTCGATTTATTACATGGACAATGTCTAAAGCATATCTTTGGTGACGGTTAGGAGTAAAATGATGATTTAATTCCAGAGATTTTCCTCCCGCGACTATATACCAGTCGTCTTCAAAAGGCAGTTCTAAAACCGTTTTTGTCTTATAATTTAAGTAGACATCTTCGTCGTATTTTCCTTCATCACCCATCAGCATGTCTGCACAGGAGGCAAATAAAAACATAAAGATAATTGCAAAAAAGCATCCCAAAAATTTGATTTGTTTCATGATTAAAATTTATAGTTAATACCCAGATTCAATTGATGCTGCAGTTCTCTGTATGCACTTGGCACCTGAAGTCTTGCATAATTAAAGTTATATACTGCTTTTATATCAAAATGATTAGAAAGCTTGTACCCATACTCCAAATCCCATAAAACACTTTGATAGTTGTCTATTGTATAAAACTTTCCTTCAGCGTTGGTAACTCTAAGCAAAATTATAGGAAGTGTTAATTTTGATGATAAATATTGTTTTTCACTAAATTGGTATCTGAATCTTGCCGCTATTCCAAATTCCTGATGTAATGTATAGTAATCCCCATTATTAAAAGTAGAAGTATTTGGATTGCTATAAATAGAAGTATTAGTCTGCGATTGGAGTCCTCCATAGATCGTAAATCGGTCTTTATTATGAATCTTTTTCAGATAAGAAAAACCCAACCCAACTTTTGCAAAATCAGTATTGAGATTGGAAAGCTTATCGGTTTTTAATTCAGATGAAAGATAATCCGCCTTCACTTCAAATAGATTTTCTTTTTTACTACTATGTGTGTAATTTAATTTATACACCGAGCCTTCATACTCATACATTGCCACTGGCGCAAATTCGAGATTTTTCAAATAGCCAAAATTATATCCTGCAGAAAATTCCAGCTGGTTCTT
The DNA here is from genome assembly GCF_030378165.1 of Flavobacterium panacagri. Taxonomy (NCBI): domain Bacteria; kingdom Pseudomonadati; phylum Bacteroidota; class Flavobacteriia; order Flavobacteriales; family Flavobacteriaceae; genus Flavobacterium; species Flavobacterium panacagri. The sequence continues at coordinate 2,243,158 of NZ_CP119766.1, read as the reverse complement.
TTTTTCAGTAGTTTGAGATTGAACAGACACTGCAGACAAAATCGCAGTTGCAAAAATGAGTCGATTTAATTTCATATAAATTTAAGTTGATTATCATCGGCAAACCTAAATGAAATATAAAATGGTAAAGTCCAAATATCTTCAGACTGAAGAAATCTGAACTTATTTATTGTTATTGCGGAAGCCGTTTGGAGTCATTCCTGTCGATTTTTTGAACGCATTGTGGAATGTTGTCTTTGAAGTAAATCCAGATTCTAATCCTATTGCCAACAAGCTGTAATTTTCATAGTCTGCATCGAGAATCATTTCTTTCACCGCTTCTACCCGATAGTTATTTATGTAATTGGCAAAATTATCTCCAGTAATCGCATTAATAAGCTGCGAAACATATCCTGGGCTTATGCCTAATTGTTCTGCCACTTTTTCTCTGTTGAGATTGCTGTCTCTGTAAATCTCATTTTCTTTACAAAGAAGTTCAAGTCTCTTAAAATAAGGATTTTCTTTTGTAAAGAACTCCAAAGCTGCTGCATCATTTGCTTTATTAAGAATCACTTCTTCGATAGATGCTTCGCCATCTAATACAATCTTTTTATTCAATAATTCATCAATACCTGCTTTATTGTCGGCTAATCTATATCTGAACACACCATAATAAGCTGTGCAATGAATTAAAAACGTAGCAAACAATGCCAGAATCCGCATAACAAATGAAACATCATATTCGAAAAAAAGTGTTATCAAAATAGCCGTTATCCAAGAAAGCATTAAAACATAAACCAAAAGCCATAAAAAAGTAATCCATTTTTTTTCCTGTTTGTCTTTTGAAAATGTAATGAAACGAAAAGTGTAAACAGCCATAAAAGGCATAAATGCAAGAATAATATAAAAATCAAAACTTCCTAAAGTTTCTATAGCGCTTTTAAGAAAGTGCGGTATTGTAAAAATATGTGCAACAGCATCACAATCATAAAAAACATTTGCAAGAGCGGAATAAAGAAATGGAACAAACAGCCAGCGAATATTTTTCGAATTTCTGATGGGATGATTTACCTGATGTATAACAAACATAAAAATTAATACAGGAAAGAGAAATGCCCATTCGACATCATCAAGAAAGCGCAGAAAAGGCATACTGTTGTAAAGATCAATTATTTCGAAGACGAGATTGGCAATAAGAATCGAAAGAGTAAATATTGCATAAGCCAGATATTTATTGGCCTTGCTCTTAAATAATGGTGATTTTAAGATAATTGCTCCAAGAACTATTCCCTGAAAAATTGCCGTGTTAAAAAAAATAGTAAAGATCAATCTATAGCGTAGTATTTAGTTAGAATGCTTCTGTTTTTTTTTAGGTAATTACCTATAATTTTCTATGACGAAACTATACTTAATTCAGTTCATTTTATGTTAAAGGAAATACAATTAAAACTAAATAAAAAGACAATTAATCTGATCTAGAATTACCAATTAGAAAGCTGTAATTCTTTCATTATTTTAGTTAATCATTTCTTAATCCATTTAGAAAGTCATTAGCATTACTATAAATTCGCCTTAATTATTCGTATGAAATAAGCTATGTTTTAGCAAAATTGTTTCAAATACTTTTAAAACCAAATTCCATACTATAACTTGATTTATACAACACTTTTAAATATTGCTATTTTTCAGGGAATAGTCTTAGGCTTCATTATTTTAAAGTCTTCCTTATTCAATAGTAAATCGAATAAATATCTCGCGTACTTACTTTTGACACTTTCCATCGTTTTACTAAATTATGTTTTTGAACTTCAAGATGTATTTAAATCCTATCCTTTTTTACGTTTTATAGACGCTTTCGATTGGGTATTTCTATTACCTGTTTTCACATTTCTGTTTATTATAAACCGCATCGATGATACTGTAAAAAACAAGCAAAAAACGTATTTGTATTACATTCCATTTGTCTACAACAGTACTCTTACTGTTGGAGTTTATCTTGACATTATAGCTGGAATTTATAAAATTCCTGAGTCCTACATGTACCTAATCGATATCCTTAGGATGATTCAATTTTTATTGGCCGTTAGCATCGTATTGTTTCTACCACTTTACTCCTATTTTATGGTAAAACATTTAAAGGATCCACAAGAGAAAAAATGGGTCATTACTTTATTAACTTTCATGTATATGCTGTTAGTTTTCTGGCTAACTACCTATATGGTTGGCTGGTTTTTCCAATTAGATGTTTCTTCTATTATGAGTGTTCTGGGTTTAGCTGCAACATTTGTAATTCATTGGACAGCCTATATCGGTATTTACAAATACAAATTGGCCAAAAACAAACAAGCTATTTTCAATTTTCTAAACAACGATTTAGCTATTTCGCCTGACCAGCTACATATCATTGAAAATAATATAGTCGAAGAATATCGAGAATCGATAACGGCAGATAATCTTTATTTTCAAAAACTGGAACTTCTTTGCCAAGAGGAGCACATTTATAACGACAGTACATTAAACAGAGAAAAAGTAGCCGAAAAACTAGGCATAAGCCCAGGATATCTTTCTCAAATCATAAATACTGTAACAGGAGATAACTTTGCCAATTACATTAATCAATACCGAGTTGAAGCGGTTAAGGAAATGATCTCAAATCCTGAATACGAAAACTACAATCTGCTAGCAATGGGGCTAGAGTCTGGTTTTACTTCTAAAACGACTTTTTATAAAGCCTTTAAAAAAGTTACTGGTCTAACACCAAATGAATACAAAAACGCTAGCAAATAAGTCCCATTTTATCCAATTTTAAGTTTTTGAAACCTTTCATACTTTTTTTCACATCAATTTTGGCTTCAAATAATTCAAATCACTTTTTATGAAAAAAATTTTATTACTAACTGTTTTTACAGTTTTAGGATTTATGAATGTAAATGCTCAAAAAATTAAATTTGGAGCTAAAGCGGGTTTAAACTTTTCAACTGTCAGCGGAGATAACACCAATAACATTGATTATGTAACATCTCAGCATGTTGGCCTTGTATCGGAAATTCCAATCTCTGAAAAATTTTCTTTCCAACCTGAAGTAATGTATTCTCGTCAGGGATATAGCTTGAATACAGATGTTGTTGCTATGAACTATCTGAACATTCCTTTAATGGGAAAATACTATGTAACAAAAGGATTGAGCCTTGAAGCTGGACCGCAGGTAGGTTTTTTACTTTCTGCTAAAAATGAAAAAACTGATGTAAAAGATTCGTTTAATACTGTTGATTTTGGTGTTAATTTTGGTATAGGCTATAAACTAGAAAACGGACTTAATTTTGGTGTAAGATATAATCTGGGATTAACTGACATTAATAATGTAGATAATTCTTCAATCAAAAATAGAAATGGAGCATTTCAAGTATCCGTTGGGTATTTCTTTTTCTAAAACTTAATAAAATAAAAATCCTTCTTTCATTTATTGAATAAGGATTTTTTCTTTTTGAGACAGCAACATTAATCAATGTACTTTTATGAAAAAAAACTATTTACTACTTATCATTTTACTTGCCTTTTATTCCGCCAATGCTCAAAATGAAACCGAATCAAATCCTTTTGAGAAAAAAAATGACATTACCATAAATGCAATTGCGGCCTTTAACAAAACCCTAAACGTAAGCTACGAAAGACATTTAAACAACAGATCGTCGTTAGGCATTTATTATTTTCATGTATTAACAACCGACACAAGCAATGACATGAATTATTCTATTTCTCCCTATTACAGAAGATATTTTGGTAAAAAATACGCATCGGGCTGGTTTGTGGAAGGATTTGGAATGCTAGCTTCAACAGATGGTAAAAAAATATACACTTCAGAAGATCATTCCATATATGCCGAAAATCCCGACGTTATTAATTTTGCTCTCGGTGCCGGCGGAGGCTGGAAATGGGTTAGTAAAAGCGGATTTCTTTTTGAAGCAAATATTGGTTATGGCGGTATATTAATCAATGCTGATAAAACAGATCATACTATTGTTGCAAAATTTGGACTTAGTGCTGGATATCGATTTTAATAACCTTCAAGAATTTGGTTATATTTTCAATGCTTCACCTTACAAAAGCCTAAGAAATTTATATTTCTCAGGCTTTCTTTAATTTGACAATAGATTAAAGATATTTCTTATATTCGTCATTACTAAATACCCTATCAGCTTATAATTTAAAAAACAGTCATATTCTTTTGAATTGTTTTTAAATAAGTCCAAAAATGAAATTAATATGAAAAAAATGAGAATTCGTTTCGCTTTATTACTTTTTATTTGTTTTGCCTCTTCGGCATCATTTGCCCAATTATCAGCTGCAAAAATTGATTCTTTAATGTTAAATACGCTCCAAAGATTTAAAGTTGCTGGAGCATCCATTGCGGTGGTTAAAGACGGAAAAATAATTCATTCGAAAGGTTACGGAGTTAATTCTATCGAAACCAAAAAAGCAGTAGACGAATACACCAATTTTCAAATTGCATCCAATAGCAAAGCTTTTACAACAGCTGCTTTATCCATTTTAGAAGACGAAGGTAAATTGAAATGGACGGATAAGGTTAAAAATTATCTGCCTGAATTTAAAATGTATAACGATTATGTTACAGAGAATTTTAATATTCAGGATTTAGTAACGCATCGCAGCGGACTTGGATTAGGTGTTGGTGATTTGATGTTTTTTCCCGACGGATCCAACTTTACAGTGCAAGATGTTACAAAAAGTTTTCAGCATTTCAAACCTGTTTCTGCCTTTAGAACAAAATTTGACTATGATAATTTACTTTATATAATTGCTGGGGAAATAATCGCAAAAGTCAGCGGAATGCCTTATGAGCAATTTGTACAACAAAGAATTATAACTCCTTTGCAGATGAATCACACTTTTGTTGGAAATCTGCTGCAAGATAAAACAAATCTTGCCGTTCCACATTCTTCCGTATCTGGAACCATCAAAACAATCGAGGCTTATGATATTGGAATAGCAAGCGCTGCAGGAGGCATTTATTCCAATGTTGCTGACATGGCAAAATGGATGATTGTGCGATTAAATAAAGGTAAATATGGAGAAGATCAAAAGTCGTCTTTGTTCTCTTTAAAAAACCATGATAGAATGTGGCGTCTACACACTATTATGCCTGTAGATTCTGATCCGAGATACAATTCTCATTTTAATGGTTACGGTTTAGGATGGTTTTTATCAGATGTAAAAGGCAATCTTAAAGTAGAACATACAGGAGGTCTGCCAGGAATGTTATCTAAAGTAACCTTGTTTCCTGATCTAAACTTAGGAATTGTTATTCTGACGAATACTGAAAATGGCGGTGGCGGTCTTTTTACTGCGGTATCCAATACTATTGAGGACAGTTATTTAGGTCTGGATAATTTTGGCTGGACAGATAAAGTAGCGCAATGGCTGGATGAAGATAAAACGGAAAGCGATGATGTAACCAAAAATGTCTGGAAAAAAGTCGCTTCTGCAAAAAACACTAAAATAAAAAACGAAGATTACGTTGGCATTTATGAAGACCCTTGGTTTGGAAAAGCAGAAGTATTTTTGAATAATAAGCAATTGTGGATCAAATGTCTTCGTTCTCCAAAATTAAATGGCACAATGGCTTTTTATAATGCCAATACATTTGCAGTAAAATGGGAATATCAGGCCATGAATTGTGATGCTTTTGTTCTATTTTCACTAGACGAAACAGGTAAGGCACAGTCTATTAAAATGAAAGGAATTTCTCCAAACATGGACTTTAGTTTTGATTTTCAGGATTTGGATTTCAAAAGAGTAGAGAAATAGAGAATCGGGAGCTTTGCTGCAAAACTTTCAGATTAATTATCACTTGACTTTGAAGTATTGAGAAGCTCATTCAACCCGACTTTATCAAATAAAATTCTGCCGACTTTAATATCCGACCATCCTTTTTTTAATTTATAGGTAAAAGTCGGCACATTGTTAATCAATTCACAATCTAAGTAAAATGTAGCGATATTATCATTGGTAACATCTCTTAATTCCTGAATATGGGTAGAAATAAAGAAATAGGAATTACTATACTTACTAAGACCATTTATGGTAGTTCGGCAAATTTCTGAAGCATCTTCAACATTTGTTCCGCTAAAGAGTTCGTCAAATACTGCAAAACATTTCTTTCCTTCTGCTGCGTTTAAAACGACATCTTTAAGATTCATAATTTCTGTCATAAAATGACTGTATCCGCTTAAGATATTATCTCGTTTATTAATTCCAATTGAAAAATCACTGCAAACAGGAATTATCCCTTTTGACGCAGGAATGGCAAGTCCAAGATTTCCTAAATAAACACACAAACTAATAGACTTAAGAAAAGTCGATTTTCCTGACATATTCGGTCCATTTAATACAATAACATTACTCGAAGCTGTAAAATTATTTTTAACTGGATTTTGAACCAATGGATGATAGAATTCGTTAAGATTGATTTCTTTCTCGTGAAAAGTTGGAAAAGAAAACTTTTTATTTTTTACTGCCAAACTGATAGAACAATACGATTCGAACAAAAATAAATCTCCCCAAAATGTTTCTATTCTCTGCTCGATCTGCAGCTTCAGAATTTTATCTGCTAGTTCTTTAATATGTTTTCTTTTTAAACGTTTTTCCCTGATTATAAACTCATAATGTTTCAATTCAAAAAATGAAAGAAAAGATAGAATCCTATTTAAGTCTTTTCTGTAAATTTCAGGAAAATCTTTGACCCTAATTCTTGAAAAATAGAAAGATTCCAGTCTGTGAAAAAACAATATCAATTGATGCAGTTTGTTCTTCAAAAGAATTTCATCATCATCTGGACTCGAAAAAAGAAAACCTTTACTTTTTAAGTTTACTGCTTTAAATGTATTTAGAAAAAAGTGAACTTCATTTAAATAAAGAACGGTATAGGAATAACTTTCCAAAACGTTCATATTAGATCCGAAAGCCTTGAGAATATTTTGTCTTTCTATAATTTCATTTTCACCTTTTAGAGGTGTTTCCAATAAATAAAGAAGCCTATTTTTTGTAAAAGAATTTAAGGAATAATCAAATATCGGCAGTATTTCGTTTTTTATATTTAAATCTTGAATATTCTTCATCTTTAGTACTTTCGATAGTTATTGCAAGCTGTAAAAAGTCAGAGGCTTCTGCTCCTCTTTCTTTTAAAAAGGTTTCATACTTTTATAATACAATTCAATACTTAAAAATTAATGATTGCATTTAGAAAAAAGAACCATCATTTTTACTAAAGCAAGTATTATAAAAAAAATAGTTTTTCCAGATATACCAGACGAATTGTCTGATGACGAGCCGTTATCAGTATTGTTGGCAAGAACAGCTTCTCTATTGCCAACTAAAATATCCGTTAAATAAGGATCATAAGCTACATAACCTTGCATCGACATGATGCAAGTCATATAAAAATCGGATAGTTTATTGGCATTATAGCGTGCCGAAACAATATTTACAAGACTTCTTATTTTACTATCCATCTCGACAGAACTAAAATAAGATACCAAAACATAAAAACTTCTATATTCAGCATATGGGATTGCCGACATATTTGCCGAACCCATTTGGGTTAAATTTGTAAGTATAAAATCTAGTTTTCCGTTAAGTTTTTTATTCAACTGAAAAAGGGCATCTTCTGGAAAACAGTCTTTAAAATCAAAAATATCTGTGATGTAATCAAACTTATTCTGAGATAAATTCTGGTCAAAAAACAACACTAAATCATCATTAAGAAATTGACTGATGAAAGACTGAATCTTTGCAGCATCATATTCTCTTTGAGGAGCAGGAAAATTATGTCTGGAATAATTTTTCTTCGAAAAAAGATTATATAAAATTCGGCTTGAAACTATAAAATACAATTCCTCGCGATACTCCTTTAAAGCCAGAATCAGATTATTAGCAACATTAACATCTATATCTGCATTGATTCTTTTCTCAACATTAATCTGTTTTTCTACTCGAATTATGTCTTCTGGGGAAAATAATAGAACATTGCTTTTATCTATCTTTAACTCTTCAAATAATTCTATTATGTTCATCTGTGCTGTTAATTTTGAGCAACAAACATAATCTTTTTAACCGTTTTGCAAAAGATTAAATAGAAATAAATTTAGAACCATTGAATTTTTGAAAAAGCAAACAAAAGAAAAAGAATCACAGCAATAATTTTTACAACAAGATATATTTTATCTTGCTCCTTATCTTCCTCCAATTGAACTAAAATAGCTCTGTTTTTTACAAGAGCTTGATTTAAAAGCTCACCAAAAGCATTATAAGATGCCATTGATTTTATAACAGAAATAAAAAAAACATTATCTGTCTTTTTTTTATGAAATCTAACAACCAACGTCATAAGACTATCCATCTTTTGATCTAATTCAATTGATGCAAAATGAGACAGCAAATCATAAAAGGTTTTGTGTTGAATATAAATAATATTTGAGGGTTCACTAATATTTAAAGCAGCTAATTGAGAAAGCGTTAAGTCTAGCTTAGAAAAAACAAGCAAACTCATTTGGTAGATAGCCTCTTCGGGAAAATATTTTTTTAAATCTAAAAGAGCATCCAGTTTTTTAAACTTTTCAGAAGTATTTTCTGAAAGTTTAATGCTAAAAAATGAAATCAAATCTTCTGCTAAAAAAAGAGCAATAAAATATTTTATTTTTTCATCAGAGACAGTCTTCTTGTAATTTAGGAAACTATCTTTGGGTAAATTACTATGGGTAAAAAAATTAAAAAGTATACGATTTGAGATTACAAACAAGAGTTCTTCTTTGTATTCTTTCAAGGCCAAAATTAAATTTTCACTCGTCTTAGCATCTATTTCTGGATTTATCTTTTTCTCAACATTAACCTGCTTTTCGACTCGCATTATATCTTCTGGCGAGAATACTAGAATATGGCTTTTATTTATTTTTAACTCTTCAAATAATTCTATTAGATTCATCCTTACTATATTATTTCAGAGCACAAACATAATCTTTTAACTCTTTTGTAAAAGATTAAATAAAAAAATCAGGAACATTTAGTAACCAAAAAAGGTATAATAACACAAATTGCTGCAATCAGTACACGCATAGCAGGACTTCTATCAGCATTACTAAAGTATTTTCCGGTTATAGAAACAGCATCACTGTTTTTAAATAAAATTTCATTAATACTATCATCAAAAGCCGTATAAAATGCCATTGATTTTATAACAGAATTCCAAAAAACAATATTTGTCTTTTTTTTATAAAAGTCAATAACCAATGACAAAAGGTTCGTAATTTTTTGATCTAATTCAATAGAAGCAAAATGAGATAATAATTCATAAAAGGTTCTGTGTTTGATATAAGCGATATCTGAAACTTTATTATTCTCCAAAACACTCAATTTATAAATTGCAAAATCAAGTTTAGAAAAAATAAGCGAACTCATTTTATAATTAATCTCTTCTGGAAAATATCTTTTAAATTTTACAAGAAGATCCAGTTCTTCTAAATAATGATACCAACCTTTTGATAGTTTTTGACTGAAAAAAGAAATCAAATCATCTGCCAAAAAAAGACTTATAAAATGTTTCATTTTTTCTTCAGAAACATTCAAATTATCATCTTGAAAATGATTTTCAATACGATTATTATTGGTGAAAAAATTAAAAAGTATACGATTTGAGATTACAAACAAGAGTTCTTCTTTGTACTCTTTTAATGCCAAAATTAAATTTCCACTTGTATTTGAATCTATTTCTGAATTTATCTTTCTTTCGAAATTTATGTTTTTCTCGATTCTAATATAATCCGCAGAACCAAATTCTAAAATCTGATCTCTTTTTAAATCTAACAAAGAAAATAATTGAATGATATTCATTGTGTTCCAAAGAATTTTAGGGCTAATAAAAAATAATATTTATAATTAATATCGTATTAAATAAATTGTAAATTGCTGATCATAAAAATCCGATTTTAGAAATGAATACAATCATAAACCAACTGTTTGAAATTGAGAAAAAAGCGTTAGAACAAAACTTCACTGGTTTGGAGCGCAATCTAAAAAGAATTTATAATGAATTGGAAGAAAAAGGATATAAAATTATCAATCCTTTAGGAACCAACTATGATGAAAGAGATAGTTCTATTGATGCAAATATCCTAAACTCAAATTCGAAGAAAATAACCAAAGTTATCAGACCCACCATTTACAAAACAGAAAATGACACACTGCAATTGGTTCAAAAAGCAGTGGTTATTGTAGAATAATAATAGCATTATGAAGAATATCAATATCGGAATTGACTTAGGAACAACAAATTCAGGAATTGCAAAATATGAAAACGGAAAAATCAGTATTTATAAAAATCCTGTTGGTTTCAAAGATACTATTCCTTCTGTCGTTTCGTTTCGAAAAGGACGCATTCAAATAGGTGAAAAAGCAAGAGAACACAGTGCAACAAATGCAGAAAATGTATTCTCTTCTTTTAAACGAAAAATGGGATCTGATGAAATTTATTTCATTAAAGACCTCAACGAAAATCGCAGTCCGATCGAACTTTCTTCAATGGTTTTGAAAGAACTAATTAATTTCGCTCAAGGAGAAAAGCTGAGATCTGCCGTTATTACAATTCCAGCTTCATTTGATACGATCCAATCCAATGCTACCAAAAAAGCAGGTTATCTGGCAGGTTTTGAAGAAATAGTTTTGCTTCAAGAACCCATTGCCGCTTGTTTGGCTTATTCGAATTCATTAAATATTGAAATTACCTCAGACAAAAAATGGCTGGTGTATGATTTTGGAGGAGGAACTTTTGATATCGCATTGGTAAATATTAACGAACGAGATTTAAAGGTATTTGATCACAAAGGGAATAATTTTCTAGGAGGCGTTGATTTGGATACTTTATTTGTTGAGAAAATTATATGTCCAAAAATCGAAAAACAGACTCAGGAAAATAATCTTTGGTCAAAACTAATTTCTAAAGAAAACTCCGTTTACAATAAACTCTTTTTTGAACTTTTGTATAAAGCAGAAGAAGCCAAAAAAGAACTTTCTATTAAAGAAATCTCAAGTATTGAAATCGATTTTGATGAGCTTGAAATTTCATTAGACATCGATATCAGCCGAAAAGAATTAGAATCCATCATTCAGCCTAAATTTGAAGAATCGTTTCATTTAGTTGAAAAATTAATTAAAGAAAACTTTCTGAGTTTTTCAGATATAGAACGCATTATTCTAGTTGGCGGCACTACATATATTCCTTACATACGCCAGCAATTGCAAGAGAGAACGCAAATTCAGGTAGAAACAAATATAGATCCAACAACTGCCGTAATGCTTGGAGCTGCTTATTATGCAGGTTCTAAACCTTCTGAATTAATTGAAGAAGAAATTACAAGCAAGCCTGCAGCTGTAGAAAACAACATTCAGGTTGAGACTATTTACGAACCGCATTCTAAAGATTCTGAAGAATTAATTGTCATTCTTTTAGAAGAATCTTTTGAGGGCTATTACAGAATTACGCGAGCTGATGGCGGTTTTGACACTGGTCTTTTGAAAGCCAATAAAAAAATAGCTGAATTTGTTCCCTTATTAGAAAAAGCAACCAATCAATTTACATTATTTTTATTCGATAAGCAGCAGAAACAAATATTTAGCAATCCAAATATCCAAATTACCAACGGATTATACAGTATTTTGGGACAGCCAATTCCAAACGATATTTGTTTAGAACTAGACGAAGAATCAGGGAAAAGCCATATGGAAATTATCTTTAAGAAAAACGATATTCTGCCACTTAAGAAAACCATTTACAAAACCTGTTCTAAAAACATATTAAGAAATTCTGACCAAAAACTGATTATAAATGTAGTAGAAGGAAATGCCGGAAATATGGTTGGCAGTAATGTCTCTATTGGATATATTGAAATAGCTGGAAGCAATTTTGAGCAGGATCTTTTAAAAGGAATGGATATCGAACTAAACTTTAAAGTTTCGGAATCTCGAGATTTAAGTATTGATGTTTACATAAGTGCTCTTGATTTGGAAATCAGTGAAGTTTTTAATCCGCATCAGCGAAAAATTTCTATTGAAAAATTAGCCTCCGAAATCAAAAATGCTTTAGATACCATTTTAGAAGAAATAAGAAGTGAAGAACAGCATGAAAATTATGAATATTTAGCCAAATTAAAAAGATCTCAGGAATCGTTGACTGTTCTATATAATGAGGCTTTAGAAAATAAAAATGATGCTATTACAGATAAAAAATATCAAATTGATGAATTGAAAAAAATCTACATTCAGGAATTTGATGATCTCATTAGACACAAACATATCTTGTCTGAGCTCGAAGAATATAACAGCATCAAAGATAGCCTTGCTTTTTATGTTGAGAAAGGAAGTCCACGCCAGAAAGAAGAATTTGAAAAAATTACAAAAAACGAGAAGGAATTTCTTCAATCAAACAATAAATATTTGATTCGCAAGAAGAAAAAAGAACTCGAAAACTTGTTAGAAAACATCTATCACAATCAGGATGAAAGCTATATAGATTATTTTTATTATTTCCGACTTGAAGAGCCGAGTGCCTTTAAAGACAAGTCTAAACATAGTAAATTGATACAATTAGGAGAAAAAGCAATCGACAATTCCAACTTAACGGAATTAAAAACAATCTGCCATCAGCTCTATAATTTATTAATTATTAAACCAAAAAGAACAGATGACTTCAATACATTTGATGGCAATCTTGGAATAAAATAACTTATTTGCTACGTACGTCAATAAAAAAAGCTTCAGATCTCTGAAGCTTTTTTTATTACAACTCTTAAGTACCTTTTCTTCCTATTTTTTCGACTCTAAACTGATTTCAATTTTTGATATATAATCTTCATTTACATCTAAAACATTTTGTCTCAATTTTAAAACATCTTCTAAAAAAGCCTCAATTAGATCAACATAGAATTTTACAACTTTATCAATTCCTTTATTTTTTAATATTTTTAAAGGATCTACTGTTAAAACACTCTTTTTCAGATTTACGATCTCTCTTTCGTATAAACATTTACTTAAAATTTTATCCCAATTCAATTCTTCAAAATTATTTGATCTAAAGAAAAATGGCTTCTCTAATTCATTCCTACTATTATAGTTTATGGTCGTAAAAAAATCAGACTCTACTTTTACAATCGCAATATTCTTATTGTAAACCTTAAATTTTGAAATAAAAATCAAATTAGCATCCTTAAAAATATGTTCCAGATCTAAGATTAGAATTGCGTATAAATCAACCAACTCAAATGTTTTAAAAAAAGAATTAATATAATCTGTATCAAATATTTCAATTGAGACATTATAGGCAGTATTACTTTTATAACCGGTTCTTATAAAAGGAATGTCTTCATATCCTGCAATAAATTTTTGGGATATTATGTTATATTTCAATTTCTTCATGTTGTTTTAGGTATTTCTTCTTTAAAAATTAAAAAACGAATAGACATCAAATCTAAATTCAAGATCATAAAATACTTAGAATTTAAGATTTATTAAACATCTTTTCATGATTACAAAACTTAACATTGTTTTCTTACTAACTAGCTTTTCATTAGCAAATGTTTTTTATAAATTTGCAATCCTGTAATGAAAGCTATTATTTTCAATACAAAATTGTGACTTTCACATCAATACCACGAAAACACTTTACAATTTTTTAAAAACAAATTATATTTTAATTACTAATTCAACACAATGCTTAAAAAAAACAAACCCCAAGTTCTATTTTTTATTCTCTTTAATTTAATTTTTACCCTCAATTCCTTTGCTCAAAAAAGTATTTATGCTGGAATTGAAATTGGCCGAAGAGCAATTAAAGTTTCTGTTATTGATGTAAGTAACATTAGAAAAGCCGATTATAAAATTCTTTCCTTCTGGACAGAAAGAATTCCTTTTGCGGATCATATTGGAGCAAATGGACAACTTACGCCAGAAGATATTAACAAAACAGGTATTATAGTTGTTGACCAATTGAAAAAAATTAGAACCGACTATAAGATGTTAGACGAAAATATCTTTATCGTTGCAGCTCCTGTTTTTGCTTCTGCTACTAATGTTAATGTTCTAAAAAATAAAATTGCTACACTTACTAATAAAGAGCTTGATGTTCTTGAAGTAAATGAAGAAGCAAAAACCTTAGTAAAAGGTGCTATTCCTCCTGTTGATTATGCAACGGCATTCCTTTTAGACATTGGAGCTCAAACTACTAAAGGTGGTTATATTGATGAACTCAAAGATAATAAATTAGAATTTATTCCTTTGGAACTTGATTTTGGTACCATGACTCTTACTGATGCTGTAGAAAAAACGGTTGTAAACAAAAGTCAGGTGAATGATATGTCTACTTACCAAGAAAAGTCTTTTGACTTTAATCCGATTCTGCGTAAAAAGACAAAACAGCTTTTTGATTCCAATCCTCCTTTAGAAAAAAAGGATAAATTATATTTATCTGGAGGTGCAGTTTGGGCTTTTTCAACACTTTATTATGATGAGAACGTTAAAGACCATTATATTGCTTTGACGCTTCAAGATGTTATTGACTATGATGCTATTCTGAAAAACAACTTTGGAAAGTTTACAAACCTTGCAAAAACGAATAAAGAAGCTGCAAGAGTTTTAAATACATACGATCAAAAATACCTTATTTCGGCAAACAATATATTGGTAACATGTCTGGAAAGTATTCCAAATTCTGGAACAAAGAAAATTTACTTTGTAAAAGATGGACAAGTGACTTGGTTGATTTCTTATATAGCAGACCGCTCTAAAAAAGTTAATACTAATTTCTAAAAAGTATTTATTTTACAAATCATCAAAGCTTCAGAGAAATCTGGAGCTTTTTTTATTCTTTAAAATCACAAAAACGCTTCAAACTCGAAATATTTTTTAAATTAACTTATACATAAAAGCCTTATATTAGCAATTGTAATCGATTACATTAATCTTTAAATGCATATTGTCATGAGAATTAAATCTTATATCATTAGTTTACTGAGCCTTTTTATTACTTCAGTTTATGGTCAAAAAGCCGTGCCTGTAAAGCCAAGAATACTAATTAGTACAGATATTGGCGGCACAGATCCAGATGATAATCAATCGATGACGCATTTACTGATGTATAGCGATAAATTTGAAATTGAAGGATTAATTTCATCGCCTTCTTATGGAAACGGAAGCAAACAGGAAATAATTCGAATGATTGATTTGTATGAAAAAGATCTTCCTAAACTTCAAAAACACCAATCCGGATTTGCATCTCCGGATTATCTTCGTTCTATAACCAAACAGGGATATCACGGAAATGTATCTTTTATTGGTTATTCTAAAGCTACAGAAGGTTCTAACTGGATTGTAAAATCGGCTCAGAAAAAAAGTTCTCAGCCTCTATGGATATTGTGCTGGGGAGGTCTAGAAGACTTGGCGCAAGCCTTGCACGACGCACCTGAAATTCAAAATAAAATCAAAGTGTATTGGATTGGTGGGCCAAATAAAAAATGGAGTGCTAATAGTTACGCTTATATTGTTGCCAATTTTCCCAATTTATGGTTTATCGAAAACAACTCGTCTTATTATGGTTTATTCTCTAAAAGTGATGAGCCCGATAGCGTAGTAATTTCAAATTATTACACGAATCATATTAAAGACAAAAGTTTTTTGGGGAAAGACTTTATCAATTATTATAAAGGAGAAGTAAAAATGGGAGATACGCCTTCCCTGCTCTACATGATGGACGGCGATCCCAATGATCCAACACGTGAAAGCTGGGGATGCAGTTTCGAAAAATTCAATCATAGTCCGCGAACTGTACTTGATCGTACAACAACTATTAACGATACGATTGCCTACTGTTCGATTATGGAAATGCGATTTACTGTACCCAAAACAAAAGCTAAAAAAGAATCTATAGGCTTTTGGATGGAAGTGCCTTATGGAAAAACAATTCAGAAATGGCCTGGTTATTATATTGGGAATGATGTTTATGCTATCAGATATATTCCGAAGAAAGCAGAAGTTTTAAATTATAAATTGTCTTCGGATATTCCGGAAATTAACGGAAAAACCGGTGCATTGGTTGCAACCAATTTATGGCCCGGAAAAAGAAGCTCAAAAGATTATCAGTTAGGCAGTAATTGGTTTACAGATAAACACGATCCTGATCTTTATTTTGGCAAAATTCAGGGAGGTAAAACCATTTCAAAATGGAGAGATGAAATTCTTCTGGACTGGAGTAAAAGATGGGAATGGCTTAATGAATAAACTACTTCTATAAAAAGAGCTATTCAGTTTTGATTTTCAAGAATAAAAATGGTTGCAACTTATAAGTTGCAACCATTTTTGCTATTTAAAAAAGTAAAAATTTTCTTTTAAAATCTAATTTTAAAATCAGGAAATAATCTCATGTGAAATCAAAATACCTGAATTATGAAAAATTTTACTGCTTTTTTATTCGTGTGCATTTTAGCGTTAACCGCTTGCAAAAAAGATCAATCAAAAGAGAAACAAGATGTTTCAGACAAAACCCCATCTGCCAATTCAATAACTGCAATTACCAAAGAGGCATGGATTTATGGATATCCTATATTTTATAACTACAAAACCATTTATGCCAATGCACTAGATAAAACACATGCCGCTTATGCCGGTTTTAATAATTTTAAAAGTTTTGCATCAAGTGCAACTCCTGCAGACACTTTGGTTATTACCATAAATAATGATACTCCGTATTCGATGGCGGCTCTTGATGTTTCGAGCGAACCTGTTGTTTTGGAAGTTCCTAAAATTGAAAACGACAGATATTATGTAATGCAGTTTGTTGATCTTTACACCTTTAATTACGAATATATTGGGACTCGTGCCACTGGAAATAATCCTGGTAAATATCTTATTGCTGGCCCAGACTGGAAAGGCGAAACCCCGCAAGGAATCAATAAAGTTTTACATTCTGAAACCAATTTAATATTTCTAGTTGGTCGCACGCAGCTGCACGATCCTTCAGATGTAGCTAATCTTAAAAAAATACAGGCACAATATAAAATAATTCCTTTACACGAATTTACAAAACAGGCCGCTCCGCCAGTTAAAAAATACAATCTGCCACTTCCTGTCTGGAAAGAAAGCGATTATAGTTCGCCTGAATTCATTAATGTATTAAATTCTTTATTGCAATATGCAAACGAGGACAGCAGTGAGAAAGAACTTAGAGCACGTTTTGCAAAAATTGGAATTGTACCTGGCGTTGCTTTTGACAGCTCTAAATATCCTCCGGAAACTATTAAGGCAATTGAAAAAGGAATTGAAGAAGGAAAACAAGAGTTGGAATCTAATTTAGCTTCTCTAAAAGACTTCGGAAATCTTTTTGGTACCCGAGCCGAACTTAAAAACAACTATCTCAACCGTGCCGTTGCAGCCGCTGCCGGAATTTATGGAAATACAACAATAGAAGCCGTTTACACAGGAAGTACCAATGATAAAGACAAACAGCCGCTTTTAGGAAACAACAAGTATATTTTAAAATTCAGCAAAAAAGATTTACCCGAAGCAAAATACTTTTGGAGTATTACAATGTACAACTTACCCAAACGTTTTCTTGTTCCAAATCCAATAAACAGATACTCTATTGGAAATAAAACGAAAGGTTTAAAATTTGAGTCCAACGGAGACTTGAATATTTATCTACAAAATACTTCGCCTGGAAAAGATAAAGAAAGCAACTGGCTGCCTACTCCTAAAGAAGGAAACTTCATGTTTGTTACCAGAATTTACGGCCCACAGCCAGATGTAATTAATAATGTCTGGAAAATGCCTTTACCGGAAATTGTAAAATGATAATGTATTAATTCACAAAAGCTTCGGAGAAATCTGGAGCTTTTTTTATAAAAAAAACTTGCATCAACTTTCACTGATGCTCGATAGATTAATTTCAAAAACATCAAACTATATATTTCTAAATCGGGTAAAAACACTTAGAATTAATTCACTAAAATTTAAAACTTTTGTAAGTCAAAAACATTTTAATTTATTTCTATTAACCTAAACCAAACAAATGGCAAAAAAAATGAAAAGAGCGAAGAAGAACAAATAGTTCTATCAATGCCTAATCCACGATTAGTAAAATTAATAATAAAAAATTTTAGGAGTATAGGCTCAGAAGGGGTACATATAGATTTGAACGATATTGTTGTTTTAGTTGGGCCAAATAATGCTGGGAAAAGTTCCATTTTAAAAGCTTATGAAACAGTAATGCATGATGGTTCTAAAAAATCATTTTTAAGTATAGATGACTTTCCAAACAACAACGTTGATCCCGAAAATCTGCCACAAGTTGAATTACATTCAATTGTATACGAAGAAAGAGTTGGTACCCATTGGTTACATAGAACAGAAAATAATGAACTTATAGTTAAAGAAAAATGGACATGGAATGGACCTGGACAAAATCCCATTAGAGTTGGATACAATACAGAAATAAATGATTGGGATACAAAAGCCCCTTTTGGTTTTGCAGCTGTTGCGAATCTTAGAAGACCAGAACCACATCCTGTATTAGCATTTGACAACCCTGATGTACAAGCAAAAGCAATTGCTGATTTATTAATGACTGCAATTAATGAAAAAGTTCTTGGATTACAAGCTGAAGAAGAAGAAAATGAATATTTCAAACTACTTGAAAGCTTAAAAATATTACAAAACAAAGTAATAGATGAATCACAAGAACAAATAAAAACAGCAAATGAAGAGCTTTCGAAATTAATTTCCAAAGTTTTTCCTGATTACATTATTGACTTTGAACTTGACGCAGAAAACAACATAGACAAATCTATATCCTTGTTTAAATCCGCTACAGTAAATCTTCTAATGGGTCCCAAAGATGGATATAAAAGTTCAATTGATAAGCAAGGAAGCGGAGCACGCAGAACTTTATTATGGACAGCTTTAAAATATCTATCAGAATCTACTAGAGTCTCTGTAGAGGGACGACCTTCGAGGCCTCATTTATTATTAATAGATGAACCAGAAATTTGTTTACATCCAAATGCTATTAGAGAAGCTAGTAATGTTTTGTATGAGTTACCAGAAAATAACAACTGGCAAGTAATGGCAACTACTCATTCCCCAATATTTATAAATTTTGATAGAGATAACACAACAATTATTAGAGTAGAAAAAAACGAGAATGGTGTTGTAAAAGGAACTACCGTTTTTAGACCTGACAAAATTAAACTTGGAGATGATGATAAGGAGAATTTAAAATTGCTAAATCTCTGTGATCCTTATGTCGCTGAGTTTTTTTTTGGGGGTAAAGTAATTATAGTTGAAGGAGATACTGAATATACTGCATTTAATTACATTAAAAATCTTAATCAGACAAAGTACAATGATGTTCATATTATTAGAGCAAGAGGCAAAGCAACTATCGTATCATTAATAAAAATATTAAATCAGTTTGGAGCTGATTATTCAGTATTGCATGATAGTGACAGACCTTGGAATCAAGAAGGTACAAAACGAAGTTCTGCTTGGGGAAACAATCCTAATATTTTAGGGGAAATAGAAAATAGACCTGCGAATGTAAACGTTAGACTAATTGCTTCATTACCTAATTTCGAAGAAGCTTACTTTGGAGAAGAAATAAAAAAAGACAAACCTTATAACGCTTTAGAAACTATAAGAAGTAATGAAGCAAAAAGACAAATAATCGAAAAATTGTTTAATGCTCTTATAGATCATAAAAGTGATCTTCCTCCAAATTGTTCCGAGTGGAATAGTATTGATGAGCTGCATAACACATTAGCAGCCATAATAGTACTTCCACCATTTATTGGCAATTAGTAAAAACACATCTAAAACTGAAAAAACTATATTTATTTTAATAAAAACTAATACATTAAATTAAAGCTTCAGAGTAATCTGAAGCTTTTTTATGTTATTCTTCCTGAACCAACATTTCCTGAATCAAATCCAGTAATTCCATTTCATCTGTCGGAAATAAATAAAGTGCTTGTTCCAAAATTAATCCAACATCAATCGCTTGGTTTTTACAATTATCCTGTTCCAGTGCTAAAATACAAAGCTTTAGCATGTTGGTAATAACACACCCAAGCTCTGAATAATTCAGCATTTTGATTTCTGCACTAGGAGACTTTCCATCTTTTGGTTTTAGTGTATTTAAATATAATCTGGACAGCTTTTTTATCTCGTCTAGCTTTTTCACTTCATTCATTTCCATAAGATTATTTTTTATAGTTATCATAAATGATAACCAAGTAAGGCAAATATATAACAAAATTTGAATTATCATAAAAGATAATTTATTTTGAACAATACCATACAACAAAAAGTCGGAAAACGAATTCAGGAAATTAGAATTCAGAAAAATCTTTCTCAGCAAGATTTAGCATCAAAATGTAACTTTGAAAAAAGTAATATGTCTCGATTGGAAAAAGGAAATGTCAATGCAACGCTTTCAACTTTAGAAAAAGTATGTAACGCATTACAGATAGATTTTACTGAACTATTTAAATTCTAAATTTACTTCTCCTAAAAATGCAATTTAGTAGACTGCTTAATATAACTCATTACAAAAGAACTCTGCACTTTACTAATATTTGGAATGTTGGATAATTTTCGAATAAAATCATTAAACGCTTCGGGATCTTTTACTACCACTTTCAAAACATAATCAAAAATTCCGCCTGTTACATAACCTTCTACAACCTCATCGAGTTCCGAAACTTGTCGTGAGAATTCTTCGACCAATTCTAAACGCTGGCTTGTTAAAGAAAGATTTATAATTACAGTGAAATTCAATCCTACTTTTTTCGGGTCAATTATCGCGACATAATCTTTGATATAACCTTCATTTTCGAGTTTTTTTATTCGGTCGTAAACAGAAGTTCGCGACATATTTAGTCTTTCGGTTAAATCTGTAATATCGAATCTGGCATTCTGCTGTAGGATTCGAAGTAGTTCTATTTCTTGTTTGCTTAATTCTTGCATCGGATTTTTTCCAGTTAAAGTATAAAAAACAATTTAATTTCGGACAAAAATCATAAAATTTTCTATTTTAAAGAATTAAATACATATTTAATTTTAATATTTCGTTCATAATTCTACAATAAATACTTTTGACTGTACAAAACATATTTTAGAATACAAAAATGAACAAATATATTATTATTGTCGCTTTGGGCGCTTTGAGTTTCGGAATGCTGTCTTCTTTCGCCAAAATTGCTTATGGAGAAGGTTACAGTCCAGCTGAAATTACGTTGACGCAAGCCCTGATGGGAACTTTGATTTTATGGTTGATTGCTCTTTTCAAAAAACTTAAAAACGGTCATAAACTAGCTTTAGACTGGAAATTGCTTTTAGCGGGAACTACAATGGGTTCTTCTGCTTACAGTTATTATTTGTCTGTTGCTTATATTCCTGCTTCACTAGCAATTGTTTTGTTAATGCAAATTACATGGCTAAGTATTTTGGTCGAATGGATTGTTTTTAAGAAAAAACCAAGTACCGTTGAAATCGGTTCTTCGTTATGTATCATTTTAGGAACTGTATTAGCGGGCAATCTTTTGGAACTAAACAACACCAATATTTCTTTTAAAGGAATTCTTTTAAGTTTATTATCAGCTATACTTTACACTTTGTATATCGTTTTTACGAGCAAAATCGGAAAAGAAACCCCAATGTTCGAAAAAAGCGCTTTAATGACAAGCGGATCTGCTATGATTATATTTTTAATCAACTGCGAAGCGATAACTTCAAGTACACATTTAGATTTTGGTTTACTGCAATGGGGAACATTTTTAGCAGTTTTTGGAACTGTGATTCCACCAATTTGTTTTACTGTCGGAATGCCTAAAATTGGTGCAGGTTTAAGTTCGGTTCTGCTGACTTTAGAATTGCCGGCAGCGGTTTTCTGCGCCCATATTATTTTGGGCGAAAAAGTAACTTTACCACAGCTATTAGGAATTGCTATAATGCTTGGTGCCATTATCTATCTTAATATTTCTAAAGCCAAAAAAGAAAAAGTAATGCAAAACGAAACAGCTGTATGTTAATCAATTGCAACGGAAATACTCTTTATGCTGAATATCAACATGCTTTTAAAGACAGGCCAACATTCGTTTTTCTGCACGATTCTTTAGGCTGTGTCGAACTTTGGAGAGATTTTCCTAAAAGAATTGCCATTGCCTGCCAATGTAATTTATTAGTTTACGATCGTTTGGGTTACGGAAAATCGAATCCTATGCCAACCTTTGTACGATCTGTAAATTACTTAGAATTGGAAGCTACAGTTCTAAACGATATCTTAGAACAACTAAATATTAAAAATGCTATTTTATTCGGTCATAGCGATGGTGGTTCTATCGCGTTGATTGCTGCTGCAAAATATCAAAACCGCATCAAAATGGTTGTTGCCGAAGCAGCCCATATTTTTGTAGAAGAAATTACGCTCGAAGGAATTCGGCAGGCCGTTCAGGCTTATGAAACAACAAATCTCGCTTTAAAACTAGAGAAATATCATGCCGAAAAAACAGAAAACGTTTTTAAAGCATGGACAGAAACGTGGCTTCGAGATGATTTCAGAGATTGGAACATTGAAGGTTTACTTCCAAAAATTAAATCTCCGTTGCTTTTCATTCAGGGCAAAAATGACGAATATGGCACTTTAGCACAAGTTGAAAAAACGTTGCATTTAGTTAATGGAAAATCAGAGCAATATATAGTTCCAAACGTAGGACACACACCTCACAAAGAAGTACCAGAAGTAGTTTTAGAAAAAGTTACAGCCTTTATAAATTGTCATTTCTAGGCAGCTTTCTTTTCCCGTCGTTTTTTCTTTTCTATTAATTGTAGATGATTCTCGGCACACAAAATATTTTCTGTTGTACCATTTTTTTGAATTTCAATCAGATAATGAAAATCTCTCTGTTTTGAAGTAGATTTTATTATCAGCCCTTTTTTGAAATCCATTTTTCTTTCTATCACTTTCGCCTCATAAGACCTCCCACTCAATGCTGTGTAGGAGACATCTTGTCCTTTTACAAATTTCATCGTTTTAGCTATTCGGTTTATAAATATTCGCTAATACTAGTAAGTCTTTTTACAGATAAAAATCAATTGTTAAGGGGGATAACGGATTTTTTTCTTACTGAGGCGCAATATAAAAAGTTTGCAAAACCTGAAAACACGTATTTATACCTGTTTTTGAATCTGGAAAAGTTAAAATTTTAAAGTCACTTTTCTAACTGATTCAAATTTGGTACAATTTAGAACAGCTGTTTTCCTTTATTTTTTTGATCAATTAAGTAGTTTTGAAGGAATGAATTTTCATTTCCAAAACAAAAAAATTAAGATCAAAATGGTACACGAAAGAGTAATGGAGAAATTGGCGATCTTAGCGGATGCAGCCAAATATGATGTTTCCTGTTCTTCCAGTCAAAGCACCCGAAAGAACAAAGACAAAGGTTTGGGCGACACTGGACACGGAATTTGTCATGCTTACACAGAAGACGGACGCTGTGTTTCTCTATTAAAAATTCTACTGACCAATCACTGCATTTTTGACTGCGCTTATTGTGTAAGCCGAAAAAGCAACGACATTAAACGCGCTGCTTTTACGGTTCAAGAAGTCGTAGATCTTACCATAGGTTTTTACCGAAGAAATTATATTGAAGGATTGTTTTTGAGTTCGGGTATTTTTGATAATGCCGATTTCACTATGGAGCGTCTGGTTCGAATTGTAAAGAAATTACGACTGGAAGAAAACTTCAATGGTTACATTCATTTAAAAGCCATTCCAGGTGCAAGTGAAGAACTGTTAAAGGAAGCTGGATTATATGCCGATCGTTTAAGCGTAAATGTAGAAATGCCAACCGAAAAAAGCCTAAAACTGCTTGCGCCAGACAAAAATCACAAGGACGTGATTCAACCAATGGAATATCTTAAAAATGAAATTGTTGGTTATAAAGAAGAAAAGAAATCTAATTATAAAGCACCGTTATTTGCTCCTGCCGGGCAAAGTACACAGATGGTGATTGGCGCCACGCAGGAAAATGATCTTGAAATTTTGGGAATGGCCAATTATTTCTACGATACCATGCAGATGAAAAGGGTTTATTATTCCGGCTATGTACCAATAAGTTACGACAACAGACTTCCTGCAATTGGAACTCCCGTGCCAATGATTCGGGAAAATCGCTTGTATCAGGCCGATTGGTTAATGCGTTTTTACGGATTTAATGTCAACGAAATTGTCGGTTTTGACCAGCCGAATCTTGATTTGGATATCGACCCAAAATTAGGATGGGCATTGCGAAATCTACATCAGTTTCCGGTTGATATCAATACTGCCGATTTAGAACTGATTCTGCGAATTCCTGGAATTGGGGTTTTGAGTGCTAAGAAAATTGTCGCGGCCAGAAAGTTTAAAAAATTACAGGCCACTGATTTACAAAAATTAGGAATTGCATACAGTCGTTCCAAATATTTTCTGGCTTTTGCTTCTCCTTTTCAGCTTCAAAAAGACCTGACTTCTGCTCAGATCAAAGAGCATATTCTGAATTTTCAAAAGAGCAAATACCAAAATAATTTCTCCAATCAGCTGGCTTTATTTTAATCAAAATGACACAGATAATTTACGACGGAAGTTATGAAGGCTGGCTTACGGCTGTTTTTGAAATCTATGAATACAAATTCAAAGATGTTGCTTTCGCGA
This sequence comes from Flavobacterium panacagri, assembly GCF_030378165.1. NCBI lineage: Bacteria > Pseudomonadati > Bacteroidota > Flavobacteriia > Flavobacteriales > Flavobacteriaceae > Flavobacterium > Flavobacterium panacagri. Next base: position 2,218,380 of record NZ_CP119766.1, on the reverse strand, counting down.
AAGACGAAACTTCGAATGCTTTACTTTTTTCCAATAGGCATTTTGTAAATACGGATCATACTAAAGCCGATCGTGTTTTGAATGGTCTTCAAAAACGCCTTTCCAACAGCGGATTTTCGAATTTGTATTATGCTTTTTTATCTGAAATGAATCAGATTGAAGAAACCCTGTTTCGATATGTACAATATGTTTTGGCAAGTCCAATTAATATCGAACAGGATTTCAGCAATACTAGTGTTTTAAATGTGCAAAAAGCAACGCATTTAACCGGTAAAGAAAGCCACAGGATGAAAGCTTTTGTTCGTTTCAAACTGACCAAAGACAACTTGTATTATGCCATCGTAGAGCCAGATTGCAATGTATTGCCTCTAATAGAAAATCATTTTAAAAATCGCTACGCTGACCAACGCTGGCTAATTTATGACGCTAAACGCAAATACGGCATTTACTATGATCTCGAAAATATATCAACAGTCGAAATACAGTTTGATGCCAACTCTTCTTCGTCTAAATTCCTTGCCGAAATATTTGATGAAAATGAAGAATTTTTTCAGAGTTTATGGCGTAATTATTTTAAAAGTGTCAATATAGAATCCCGTAAAAACACGAAGCTTCACATTCAACACATGCCTAAAAGATACTGGAAGAATCTGACCGAAAAGATTCCTGATTTAAAAAGCAGAAAATAGATTTTTTGTTGATCTTCATAAAAATCTGTATAATCAGACGCGGATGATACAGATTCGCTAACGCGAAGACGCGGATTAAAAAGGATTTTTTATTAATCTGTCTAAAAAATTTAATAAATAAAAAATCTGTTTTAATCCGCGTTTTTACGAAGTAAATCCGTTTTATCCGCGTTACCAATATGCTTTATACTGAATTATTAATTTGTTTAGCGGATAGCCTTATTATTTTAAACACATAGAGACATGGTTTTTTAGAGATTAAAAAAAGGCGTTTCACTAATTTAAATGCACATAGTTTAGCTATGTGTGGAAACTTGTTTCTTCTAATTTCTTTTTTGACACAATCCTAATATATGTTTCTATGTGTTTAAATATTTTTTGAAATTTGCCCCAGCTAATTGCTATTTACTTTTTCGAAGTGCATCTAACAATTCAGCCAAATCAACAACTCCGTAGGTTGAGCAATAATCTGAAACGGCATAAGGCAAAATCAAACTGTTGTTGTGAATTATTGCACCGCAGGAATACACTACGTTTGGCACATAACCTTCACGTTCGTCTTCCAACGGAGCGAGTAATGGTTCTGTAAGTCTTCCTATTTCTTTAGACGGATCTTCCAAATCAAATAAAGAGGCACCAATACAATAACGTCTCATGGTTCCTACTCCATGGGTAATAACAAGCCAGCCTTCTTCTGTCCAAAGTGGTGAACCGCAATTTCCGATTTGCGTTAATTCCCAAGTAAAACGAGGTTCCTGAAGCAAAACCGGTGTATTCCATTGCGTGGCTCTATCAGAATACATAATGTAATTGTTTACACCATCGATTCTGGCCAACATAGCGTATTTACCTTTGATTTTTCTCGGAAACAAAGCCAGATTTTTGTTCTGCGCTCCTTCTCCATGAAGCGGCATTACTCTAAAGCTATAAAAATCTTCGGTAGAAATTAATTTTGGTAAAATCGTATGTCCGTTATAAGCTGTATAAGTTGCCATAATACGGACAGAATCGTCATCATCCACAAAACGAACAAAACGCGCATCTTCAATTCCACGGCTTTCAGAATCAGAAATTGGAAAAATAACACGTTCCGTAATATCCGAATCGTGTTTGAATTGTAAATCGTAAAAGGAATTAGCGAGCCATAATATTTCCTGTAAAGCTGTTTTTCTTTCTTCTCGAATAGCAGGATCTTTTAACGCATCGGTCAATGTATTTTTAAGCACTGCAAACTCAAATTCATCTGGAAGATCGTGCATAATTTGTTCGATATACTTATCTGTAGTATGCATTTCTGCCAGTTTTGTTAGAAATCTTTCTTTGTTAAATAAGGTCTTATGTTCGATTTCGGCCTTATCAATATGATTTCCGATTTTCATGATATGCAGATCATTGTTTCTATCCAGAATTCCTCTTCTAAAAACAATAGATGAAATATGTCCTTCGCCCGTAGCTCTAAACGAAATGACAACACGTTTTTCGCCTGCTTCTAATCCAGTCTGGTCAAAATCTTCTACAATTGATGGATTGAAAATCGCAGCCGATTCAATTGCATATTCCATTGTACAATAGGAACCAATCAACATTTTTCGGTCAGAAGACATGCCTTCATAATTGATCTGTAATTCTTCTATTATAGGTCTTATTCTTTCGCAATGTTTAAAGAAAACTGCCGAGATATTTCGGTGTCGTCTGGCGAACTCACGAAGCGTTTGTTCCAAAGTCTGTGATACTTGTTTTTCGTCGAGCATCATAATCCGAAGCACCATTTGCTGGGTTCTTTCGTGCCCATTCATAAAATATCGGGCAACTACTCTTCTGGAATCTGGTGTAAATTTTATGTTTTTTCGAACTACTGATACGCGCATAGTGGTATTTTTTAGGATATTTAATATAGGTGAATCATTATTCTACAACAAGTTAATCATTTTGTTAAAGAAAAAGGCTTAATTTTTATTAAACTTTAACTTTTGAAACACTATTTATAAAGATTGTATTCTGTTAAATATACCCTGAAGAGTACTTAAAAAGTTTCACGCAGATTTAAAAAGATTTGAGCAGATAAAAGCAGATTATCATAAACCCATTAGATCTAATTAATAGAAAAAAATTAAACACATAGGAACATAGTTATTTGTTTGTCTAAAAAAGAGATAAAAAGAAACTAGTTTCCAACGCATAGTTTGCTATGTGTATTGATGCAAATGAAATGCCTTTCAGCTATTGTATAACTATGTTTCTATGTGTTTAAAAATAATTACTCCCAACTAATTATTATAATTAAATCTGCCTAAATCTGTAAAATCTGCTTGAAATAATTTAAAAACAAACGATAAAAAACTTTTTTATATTTTCGTCTTCAAACTGCCAATCCTAAAAAATGAAGAACAACGTAAAAATTTTGAGAGAAACCCAAAACATGACTCAAAATGAACTGGCCGAAAAATCGGGACTTTCGTTAAGAACAATTCAGAGAATCGAAGCCGGAAGTATTCTAAAAGGATTTACACTCAAAACTCTTGCACAATCGCTGGAAACAGAACCAGAAAACCTCATAAATAAAAATGAGAAAAGCGAAGTAGAAAGAGCTAAAATCATCAATCTTTCTGCTTTAACAGGACTTATTATTCCGTTTGGAAGCATCATTTTTCCTTTGATTCTGACTTATAAAACCAAAGATCATAAAAACCGTGAATTAGGAAAACAAATCATTACTGTTCAAATTTTCTTAAGCCTTATCCTTTCATTTTTATTGATTTTAAGTCCGTTTATTCAACGTGCTTTTTTGATAAAATTTCCACTTTTTCTCATTCCGTTAATTACAATTCTGGGTTTGAAATTGGTAATTGTTATTCTGAATGGTATTAGCCTAAATCAAAATCAAACATTAGCTATCAAACTAAAACACAACTTCTTATAATTGGAGTCATAAAACTGACGTAAAAATGTCGCATTGATTTTGCGCGAAAATCGGAAGCTAAATCCGAATGTTGCAAAAAAAATCAGTCATGAAATTATTTAAGAAAGTTGCCCTTATTATTGTAACGATTATTGTTTTGTCCTTATTTGGAGGATATTTTTATTTTCAAAAGAAATTCACACCGCCGGAGAATTATCTGAACGTTTCAGGAATTGCAGAAAACATTCCGCTGAAATGGATTTCAGGCAATGAAAATCAGCATGAAGCTTTACTAATTCCGGTACAAATTGACGGAATTGACAAAATCTTTTATATGCAGTTTGATTCCGACTCGCCGATTACTGTTTTCTATAAAAAATCATTAGCATCAATCTCAGAAAAATTTCTGAATGCGATAAAAATGGACTCCGCAAAAAAACAGATTTCAACAGGTTTTACGATTAGAAATATGAAGATTAATTCGGCTGTTTTTCAACTTTTAAATTATGGAAGTGTAATCGATTTTGACAATCCAGATGCGGAAAATATTGTAGGTACAATTGGAACCGATTTACTGGAAAAACGAGTAACTATTTTAGATTTTAAAAACAGTAAATGTTCCTTTCTTGAACAAATATCAGAAGAAAATTTTACAGCTTTTGAATTCAAAAAACGCAAAATATTGATTCCTTCAAAAATTGAAAATCAAGATTTGAAATTGCTCTTTGATACAGGAACAAGTGGTTACGAATTGATTACGCAAAAAGAAATTTGGGAAAAATACAAAATCAAAAATAGTCCGATAAAAGCCGAAAAAGGAAATTCTTGGGAAAATACACTGGATGTATATTCCGCTTCCGCGAAAAAGAAAATACAGTTTGGAAATTTAGTTTTAAACCTTTCTGAAGTTACTTATATTGAAGGCACTTCAGATCTTCAGAAATTTCTAATGAAACGCTCCGGAATGCAGGGAATGATTGGGAATAAACTATTTCTCCAACATAAACTGATTCTGGATTGTAAAACCGAAAAATATAAACTGGAATAAAAGTAGTTTTCTTTCTATAGAATAAAGTTAAGAATTGATCTCAATGATGCTTTTAACGTTTTTTATAAATGTTTCAGTGTCTTTAATTTCTTGTTTGATAGACAAATGATGATCCTCCAAATTGTATTGATCCAGCATATCTTTTTTGAGATATTTAATCATAGATTCGATGCTTCTGGAATCATTTTCGCCTTGTCTATTTAACTCACGCTGTTTACTTTGCAAGTAATCTAAAGTCTCTTTTAATCTTTGAACGTTTAATTTTCCTGTCATTTAGTATTCTTAAAATTCATAAAAAATAGTAGCCAGAAATGCGGTAAGATTCAGTATGTTCCAAAAACTAATTATCATTCGAATTTACCTCATTCCCAACCACTATCTTCCCACACTTACGTTCAAATTGACCATTTGGTTTTGAGGTAAATTGATTTTTTTTATCATTTTCAAAACTTCACTAATAAAACATTGACTTACAAATAATTACACAAGAAAAATGTTTTCTTTTTTCTGAAATTTCAAAAGAATGACAAAGATTACAAAGCTTTTTTAGAGCAAAAAAACATAACTTTCAGAATTTCAAAACGTTACCAAAAACAATCTTAAATTGTGAATATCTATTTCGATATTTAACTATTTATTTTGCAGTATGATTTATCTTTGGCATCTTTAAAATTTAGAAGAAAATGAGCGCAATTTGGTACGAATGCAAAGTAAAATATAGAAAAACTGACGAAACCGGAGGACAAAAAGTTTTAACCGAACCTTATTTGGTCGATGCTTTGTCTTATACAGAAGCAGAAAAAAGAATGACCGAAGAAATGGCCGCTTATACTAGTGAAGAATTTAAAATCACAGCCATTAAAGTAGCCAATTATGCCGAAATTCATCCTTTTGAAAATGCGGACAGATGGTTCAAGTCTAAAATTACATTAATTGCTTATGATGAAGAAAGCGGCAAGGAAAGAAAAACGAGTATGTATATGCTTGTTCAGGCAAACGATGTTCGCGAAGCTTTTGACAACACACTTCACATCATGAAAAATACAATGGGTGAATATTCTATTCCATCTATTTCAGAAACACCAATTATGGATGTTTTCCCTTATTTCAGCGGTGAAGAAGGCGAAACCGAAATGCTGGAAAGATTTAATGCCCTGAAAGCTTCTAAACCAGATAAACCAGAAGTTGAAATAATCGACCACATGGAATTTGAAACGGCAACAGAAGAATAAGAATTCAATAAAAGCTTCAGAGCAATCTGGAGCTTTTTTATTTTATATTCAAACACATAGAAACATAGAATTTACTTTACGTTAAAAGGCGTTTCACTTGCATAAAGGCACATAGTTTATGCGTGATTGATATCTCATTTATTTTAATCTTTTTCAAAAATAAAGTCTATATTCGTTAAGCCTTTTAACTGAAACAAAATCATTTACGCTTAAACCAAAACTTCATGAATAAAAAAACACTGATTTTAATTGGGTTTATTCTGCTCAAATTTGTTTTACAGTACGTTTTAATTAGTCCAGAATATGATTTACAGCGTGATGAATATCTGCATCTGGATCAGGCGCATCATTTGGCTTGGGGCTATTTATCGGTTCCGCCGGTTACTTCTTGGATTTCGTGTCTTATTTTATTGCTGGGTAATTCGGTTTTCTGGGTCAAGTTCTTCCCTGCCCTTTTTGGTGCTTTGACGCTTTTGGTTGTTTGGAAAACTATCGAGCTTTTAAAAGGAAATCTCTACGCTTTAGTTCTTGGTGCATTGGGCATTGTTTTTTCTTCTTTGTTACGTCTTAATATGCTGTATCAGCCAAATTCGCTGGACGTGTTGTGCTGGACGTTATTTTATTATATTCTGATTCAGTATATCACTTCAGAAAAAAACAATTGGCTCTATTTAGGCGCTTTTGTTTTCGCATTTGGCTTTCTTAATAAATACAACATTTTGTTTTTGTTGCTGGGATTAATTCCTGCTATTATACTTTCGAATCAGAGAAAAATATTAGTTAAAAAAGAGCTTTATTTTGCTCTGATTATGGGCTTTCTTTTCATAATTCCAAATCTTTTATGGCAATACAGAAATCATTTCCCGATTGTGCATCATATGAAAGAACTGGCAGAAACGCAATTGGTAAATGTAGAACGAGTTGGATTTTTAAAAGAACAGGTTTTGTTTTTTATTGGAAGTTTTTTCGTAATTCTGGCTTCTTTGTACGCCTTATTATTTTACAAACCATTTGAGAAATACCGATTCTTTTTTGGTTCGATCATTTTCACTTTAGTTATCTTTTTGTACTTCAAAGCAAAATCTTATTATGCTATTGGTTTGTATCCCATATACATTGCATTTGGATCTGTATTTCTTTCGAACGTTTTACAAAACGGGTGGAAACGTTTTTTAAAACCTGTATTTATTGCACTTCCGTTATTGTTTTTTATTCCGATGTATTTCATGGCTTTTCCGAATAGAAGTCCAGAACAATTGGTTGCCGAAAAATTAGAAACACATCGTTGGGAAGACGGAAAAGAACACGACTTATCTCAAGATTTTGCCGATATGCTGGGCTGGAAAGAACTTGCCCGCAAAACCGATTCGATTTATGCTTTGTTTCCCAAAACAGAAAATACTTTGGTGCTTTGCGACAATTATGGTCAGGCCGGAGCTATAAATTATTATACCAAAAAAGGAATTAAAGCCGTTTCTTTCAATGCCGATTATGTGAATTGGTTTGATTTGAATCTTTATTACAAAAACTTAATTCGTGTTAAAACATTTGAAGAGAACAGTGACGAATTTAAAACAACGAGTCCGTTTTTTGAAAAGGCTTTTGTAGGCGGTCAGATTACCAATAAATATGCGAGAGAATACGGAACGACTCTTTTTGTTTTTGCAAATGCCAAAATCAACATCAACAAAAGATTAAAACAGGAAATTGCCAAAGAAAAAAATTATAAGAAGTAATTATAAATGACCGATTTCAAGAATATAACCTATTTAAAAACAGGAAATCAAAAACAACAATTGGCTTTTGAAGTTTTAACGAAACACAAAGTTCTAGAAAAATTAGTTGATTTTGATCCGATTTTAGTCGGTACTATTCCAATAAACATCGATATCGAAAACAGTGATTTGGATATTGTTTGTTACTGGAAAAACAAACTGGATTTTATTGAAAGAGTTAAACAACATTTTGAGAAAGAAACTCATTTTACAATTAGAGAAATTGTAATTGATGATCAGGAATCGGTTGTTGCAAACTTCTTTATTGACGTTTTTGAAATAGAAATCTTTGGGCAAAATATACCAACCGAACTTCAAAACGGCTATAAACACATGATTATTGAAGACAAAATCCTACATTCCAAAGATAAAAACTTCCGACTGGAAATTATCAAACTCAAACAAAAAGGCATCAAAACAGAACCCGCATTCGGCTTATTACTAGGCTTAAAGGGAAATATTTATCAGGAATTACTGGATTTTAAAATCTAAAAAAAACAACACTTCTCAAGAAATATAAAAAATAAAGTGCAAAAATTGTTTGCATAACCGTATTTAGTGTGTATCTTTGCACCCGAAACATCGCGGGATAGAGCAGTAGGCAGCTCGTCGGGCTCATAACCCGAAGGTCACAGGTTCGAGTCCTGTTCCCGCTACTAAGTAAAAACACCACTTATTACATGTGGTGTTTTTTTGTTTTTTAACATTTTGCAATATGGATGAATTTGTTGTTTACATTCTGTATTCTGAAAAATTCAAGAAAAACTATACTGGATTTACTTCCAATTTAATTGAAAGATTTAAATCTCATAATTTTCTTGAAACGAAAGGTTATACTCCAAAATATAGACCTTGGACAGTAATTTATGTTGAGTTTTTTAATTCAAAATCTGAAGCTATGAAAAGAGAAAAATATTTAAAAACTGGAGTGGGAAGAGAATTTATTAAAAATCTTGTTTCTAAAATTTAGCTCATCGGGCTCTTATCCGCCACGGCGGACACAGGTTCGAGTCCTGTTCCCGCTACTAAGACAAAAAGCTTCAGAGAAATCTGGAGCTTTTTTTATGGTTCGAAAAATCTTGTTTCAATTACTTAAATTTTTAAGTCCCTGCATTTACAAGCAAATTTGGTTAGAGTCCCGTTATGTTAAACTTGCAATTACAAATGATTTTTTGTTAAAGCAAATAGTCATAAATAATCAACTTAGTCACAACCTTTTCCGAATTTCAAGCATCTGTCCTTATGAAGAGCAATTAATTCGTCAAAAACACTTTTTTTATTGTTAATTTGATGAAATCAATTTCTTTATTTTAGAGAGAATAAAGAAATTCTGAAGAATTAAAATAAGAGACAGAGACATAAAACAATGATTTTAAAATAATTAACCTAAAATAAATTCAATAATTCCAAACTATGAGACAGATGTTTGCCTTTCTTTTTATTCCTATTTATTAAGTTTTTGCGCTCAACAAAAAATAAACATGGCATAAAAATTTATCTGTAACATGCAAAAACAGCAAAAAAATTCTTCTCTCCCCAACCTTTTTAGATTTTAACACATCCATATAATAAAGAGAACCTAAAAAACCACAATACATACCACAACATGAATAAATATTACTTCTTAGTATTATCAATTATATTGATTTCAAATTTAAGCTGTGCACAAACTCCAGATTCTTTTTCTATAATAGATCCTGTTGTAGATACTACTTTAGTAATAAATCCTAATGCTGGTTTTGAGACTCCGCTTTATATCAAAAATAAAAACTATATTGTTTTTCAAAAGAATACCAGTGAAAGAAAAATTCTAAAAGATGCAGATGTTGAATCTTTTAGATCTCCAAGATTCAATGAATATGGTCTTTTTGCTTTAGACAAAAATGGCGTTTATTATAATGGAGATTTTATAGCAACTGATACAACCGGTTTTAAAATTATTGCCGAAATCAGGAATACAGATTACCTTGTTCGCCCGGATTTAGTTTGGAAAACAAAGGATAAGCTTTTTAAAAACAATATCGAAATCAAGGAAGATATTGATATCGAAAGTTTCAAATCGGCCTATTCTTTTTCAACACTTTATTTTAAAGACAAAAATCATCTTTATTACAATTTCAAAAAAATAAAAAACGCTGATGTAAATTCACTTTCAGAGACTGTTAATACTGTAATCTACGACAAAAACTACGTTTATATAGATGGTGAAATTGGGTTGCATAACGGAGATACTCTTCGGTCTGTAAATCATTATTTAATGAAAACTTCAACCGACGTATTAATATTAGGCGGCAGATCAGTTGTTCCAAATATTGATGCAAAAACTATTCGACCATTGTCTAAACATTATTCTATAGATAAGAATTTTGTGTATTATGATGGCAAAAAAACGGCACTAATAGCAAAAAATCCAGAAAATATTAAAGCTTGGGATCAGATAAACAGCCGTTATATTTCTGATGGTAAAATGGTGTATGCTGGTGCAAATTTTCCATTTACTTCAGTTGACGCTAAAACTTTTGGAATGATTCCGTCTTCAGATTGGTACTTTGACAAAAATGGAATTTATGGACAAGAATGGGACGAAAAAGAAGGAAAGTCTGAACTTAAAAAATTTCCTTTTGTATACACACGAAAAGTTACATCCAAAAATACTTTTCATGGTTATTATTATTTAATCTATGAAAATCAGGCTTACGATGTTTATAATAAGAAAATGTATAAAAATCTTTCTCCGGCGCAAATCAATGCTGCAAAAAACGCTAAAACAGATATCCTCAATTCAACACAAATTAATCATTATGAATATAAATTGTATAAAGCGAATAACAAAATATACATTAATGGTAAAGAAACCACTGCAGATGCTGAAACGTTTGAAAGAATTCTGAATTATTACAAAGACAAAAATAACATTTACGTTTATTATGGCAGTCAAAAACTTATTCCCATAAAAGGTATTGATGCACAAAGCGTTAAAACATTCTACAATTTTCTAGCCGACAAAGATTATATCTACCGAGGCATTAATAAAATAATTAAAAATAAGAATGTCGAAATATTAGCCATTATGACTGGCTACAGACTTGGTTGTGGTTCAGATACAACTCCAGCATCTGATTATTATCTTCTTAAAAATGATGAAGGATATTGGCTCGCTCTAATTTCAAATGTAGTTAAGATTAAATATTTAGGCAATAAACCCATTAAAGGCGCAGGAAATATTGGCACTTTATATACTCCTCCGGCAATAATCAAGCCTGGAACTATAGACGAAAACAAAATTTATAATACAGCAGAACTCGATGTATTGCCCGATTATAACGGTGGAATGGCTGCAAAAGTGAAATTTATAGATAAAAACTTTAAAGCACCAAAAGATGACGGAGAAATACTTCAGGGAAAAGTTTATTTGTCTTTTATAATAGAAAAAGACGGTACAATTACGAATCAAAAAGTATTGAGAGATTATGGCTATGGTTCCGGCCCAGAAGCTTTGAGAGTTTTGAATAAAATGCCAAAATGGATTCCAGGACAGATAAAAGGAAAAACAGTTCGATGTCTTTATTCTACTGTATTCCTTATTCATAAATAAATTATAATCAGAAATTATTATCCCTTTTAATGCTTGAAAAATCATATTCTGTATTTCCATTTTTTATAAAAGAAACATTTATGAAAAGAATACTATTCGTTATTTTGCTTTGTTGCACGCCACATAATTTGTTTTCACAAGCAATAACAGGTTATACCTTAATTCCTGATGCTAATTTCGAAAAGTGCCTGATAGATATGGGATATGATTCTGGTAAACCTGACGGAAAAGTATTAACGGCTGTAATTTCTAAAGTAAAATCATTAAATATTTCAGAAAAAAGCATTTCAGATTTAACTGGAATACAAGATTTTGAAGCATTAGATAACATATCATGCATCGGAAATAAATTAACAAAACTGGATTTTAGCAAAAATACCGTCTTAACCTTTTTATCCTGCGGCAATAACAAACTAAAATCATTGAATGTAACAAAAAACACTATTCTAACTCACTTGTTGTGTTATGATAATCAATTGAAAGCTTTAGATGTAACGCAAAATGCAAAATTAAATCAGTTAGATTGTTCCAACAACAAATTAGCAACTTTAGACCTGAGTAAAAACACTGTCTTGCAGTATTTAATGTGTTTCGAAAATCAGTTAACTTCTTTAAACTTGAATGAAAATAGCAATTTAGAGTATTTACAATGCTCTAATAATAAATTGGCTTTTCTGAATCTAAGCCAAAATTCAAATTTAATTACTTTGGAATGCAATAATAATAAATTGACCCATCTGGATATAATGCAAAACATTAATCTGAAATTCATACAATGTCAGGAAAATCAATTAACAGCTATAAGTTTTTCAAAAAATAATAGACTTACTGAAATTAACTGCTCCAATAATCAATTGACTGTATTAGATCTTAGCACTAACAAAGCTTTGACTGGTTTGGGATGCAGTGAGAATCAGCTAAAAACATTGGATTTATCAAACAGTCTTTCTTTAAAAGGTTTTGATTGTTCTAAAAATCAATTAACTGATTTGAATATTAAAAATTGTCCTCTTATAAGTTATATGTTTACTGAGGAAAATCCTGATCTAAAATGTATTAGTGCAGACTTTGATGGCAAACCGTATCATGTCAATGATATTTCAGATTTTTCAAAATGCAAAATAATATGCGCAGAAATCGAACCTGGATATACAGTGATTCCGGATGTTAATTTTGAGAAAGCTTTAATTGCACTAAAATATGATTCTGGTGAACCAGACGGAAGAGTTTTTACAGCAAATATTGCCTCGATTACAGATTTGGATGTTTCCAATAGACAAATCCAAGACTTAAAAGGTTTGGAAGATTTTATCGCTTTAAAAACATTAGATTGCTCTAGAAATAGCATTGAAAATCTGGATATTACCGAATATAAAGGTTTGACAAAACTAATTTGTACTAAAAACCTAATAACTTCCTTAATTGTAAACAAAAATAAAAATTTAACTGCGCTTTACTGTCAGGAAAACTATCTTAATACTTTGGATATTTCCGGAAATAAGGCTCTAAAAGAACTAGATTGTGAATCTAATAGTATCGATTTAGATATTTCAAATAATAAAGCACTTACTTTATTAAATTGTCAGCGCAATCACATGACTTCTTTAGATGTTAGCCAAAATAAAGCGTTGGTTACTTTGAATTGTGATTACAACAACTTAAAATCTTTGAAATTGTCTAAAAATAAATTGCTAACCAATTTAAATTGTGATGGCAATAAATTAACAACTTTAGAACTTTCAGAAAATAAAGCACTGACTACCTTATATTGTAACAATAACGTATTAACTGATTTAAGTGTTATTAAGAACACTTCATTAATCGAATTGGGCTGTCATGCGAATCAAATAACAAACCTCGACTTATCTAAAAATTTACATTTAAACTATATCGATTGTCAATCTAACAAAATATCAGATTTAGATGTTTCTAACAATATTGCTTTGACAATTTTACGATGTGACAGCAATAAATTAACAACTTTGAATTTATCTAAAAATGTAATTTTAGGGGAGTTGTTTTGCAGTAATAATCTCTTGACTACTTTAGATATAAGTCTGAATCCAAAATTGGAAAAATTTGCTTGTGCAAATAATCAATTGACAAACCTTGATGTTTCTAAAAATAAAGGCTTAAGAATGTTATATTGCAATGAAAACAAACTAAAAACACTGGATATCAGTTCAAACAAAGTACTGAATAATTTTAGCTGTGTATCGAATCAAATAACGACTTTGGATATCTCTAAAAATACACTTTTATGGTATTTAAATTGTAGTTCAAATAAACTGACTAATTTAGATTCAAGTCAAAACACTCTTTTAATGCATTTTGAATGCAACTCTAATTTATTGAAAACTTTAGATGTCACTAAAAACACAGCTTTAAAAGAGCTTCGTTGTCAGCAAAATAAAATAGAAAATTTAGATCTGTCTCAGAATCTGCAATTAACCAGAATTACGTGTGAAGATAACAAGTTGAAAACTCTCGATTTATCAAATAACACAGCATTGCTTGCTTTAATTTGTTCTTCGAATGAATTGAGTTCTCTTAATCTCAAAAACGGAAATAATAGTACAATATCTTATGTTTCCGCTACTAAAAATGAAAATCTGAAATGCATTCAGGTTGATCAAGAAAATTTTCCTTCTTCCCGATGGTTTAAAGACTCCGGTGTCTATTTTTCTACGTCATGTCAATAAAAAGAAATTTATTATTGAGTATACTTATGCGAGGAATTTGACATCATAAAATAAGTAGTCAAAATAATCAAAACCTCTAATCAACAATAGACAAAAAGAAATCAAAATGTAAATGGCAGATTTTAATACCTCCTTATATAGGCATCACTCAATGACTAATTATATTTATTCTTTTTAAATCATATAGAGAATGGTTCGAAAATTGTTCCGTTGGGAGTACAACAATTAAAGCTTCAAAAAAATCTAGAGCTTTTTTGATTTTTTATACTCTTTTTGGTAAGTTGTTACACATAGATTCTTCTTTTTTAATTAGCTCGATGTATCACTTCCCATGTAGGTTCAAATTCTAACTCTTCAAAGTTTATTGAATGCAAATTTTTATCCTTATAAATACCATTGCTAAAAGTATCTTGTATCCAATTTTCAAAAATCCAAACTCCAGTTTTTTCAGGTTTACCCCATCTTCTTGTTTTTAAAATTGTAGCTTTTGAGTCTATTCTTTCAGACAACTCTTTCAAAATCGGCCTGGAGTCAAATTTTAAACTTTTGGCAATTGCCACTACAATAAAATAGCCAAATTTAATATCACGACTATTTTCAAAATCAGTTTCATTAGATATTGAAATATAAATATCTGGCGGTGATTGTCTTTTTTCACAAATTGTCCAACTTGGCGACCATAATTCAAAATCGAGAAAGTAATTATCAGTATTATTAGCTATTGTCCATTTTTCGTGTGACTTTTCATCCCATTTGAGTCTCCCAAGCTTTATTTCTGAATGATATATAAATTCCTTTTCTTTTTTGGAAATACGTTTTTCAAGTTTGTATTTGGTCGCTTTACATCCTGCCTCTTTAAAAATTCCGTTCTGTTTTATCAGCAAGTCAAAATATGGCTCAAAATCTGATTTCCAATTTGCTGTTATCCAAGGTAATTTGTTCTCATTCGTCTGCCCAAAAATTAAGCAAAAATCATATTGTCTATTCTCCCAACTTGAATCAGCATTAGTCAAATTGTCGTAAAGATTTATAAACTGATCTTTAAATTGCTTTATTAACTTCATTTTCTGTTAGTTTGTTTATGGATATAACTAATATTATACATATAACAAAACTATCAAAATTGTCACAGATATTCTGTTTTAATATAAATCATTACGATGCGTAGACGATTACATTATAATAATTCACAATAATCTGGTTAGATATTTGAATACTTCCCGCTACCAATACAAAAAGCTTCAGATTTCTCTGAAGCTTTTTGTATTTTCTAAGCTTTTGTTTAGAACTGAATTTTCATTACGTTCACAAGCGAGACGCTATACCTTGCGCAAGCTTCATCAATTAATGAACTTATTTTACTTTGATCTAATTGCTTTGATAAGTTTAGCATTACGTCTGTCTGCCCTCGAATTCTGAAGTGACAAAACAGCCCATATCGCTGCAGGAATCCACCCTATGAGCGTAATCTGCAGAATAAGACATAATAAGGCCGTCAAGATTTTTCCTCGCAGCAGAAAAGACAGCGAAGGAAAAAATATAGCGATTAAAGTCATCATAAGTTTTAGTTTTTAAAATAACAGCAATTAAAAAAAGAGGGAGAAATAAAAATCACCTTAAAATATTAGTCTTCAATAAAACTGTTTTGTTTCAAAAACAGCATTAAATAATTATTCGGAGTTTAATAATACTGGATTTTTTTATCTTTCTCATGGTTAGCAAAGTGCAATTTAGGTTATAAACAAATACTTCAAAATATCTCCGTTTTGGTACTTTTCATTAAATCTATGCTAAAATCTATTATTTGTTCTTTTTAATTTACGGTCGAAAACTCCGTTTTCCATCGATTGTATTCAAACACCTCTGTCAAAGTTTCATTTTCGATTTTAAATATCTTTGAGGTACCTTCTCCATTACGCTCCTTACCTTTATAAATTGTAATTCTGAAGTATTTTTTATCTTCGGAAAAAACAGGAATTGAAAAACTGAAATAGAAATGATCTTCAATACTTTTTTCAACACTTTCTATTTTTTCAGTAGCTTTTCTTATTTCTAATTTGGTTTTATGCTTTCCCCAGCCAGGATTTATTATCACAACAATTGCATTTGGAATGTTTAGATTTATGATGCTATCATATTCTGATTTGTTTTTTACTTTAATTAAATGTCTTGAATGTCTAACAATATTAATACAATCGCTTTCAGTATATATTTTACAATTATTCAATTTAAAAGTTTTCCAATTTATCCTTTTCTTTTCTTCTTTTGGCGTCATTATTAACTCAATTGGAAAAAGTGAATCTTTAATGAAGATTTCTCTTTTCTGATAATTCTGAATACTGTAATCAAATTCTCTTTCAATTAAGTTTTCCTCTGCAAGGTTTATATATTTAAAATTATCTGGCTTAATTTCTGTGATCATTAAATTCATAGCTCTTTCCAGATCAATGTGCTGTCCATAAATTTGAAAAGAGCATACAAACAGAAACAAAATGAGTTTTTTCATTTTAGTAATTTTTGAGTTACATATGTAAAAAATCCACTGTTACGCAAAGTCTTATTCGCAATGCTGCGCAATCTCGAAAGCTTTCGGGATTGCGTAGCTTTTCAGTTTAACGCTTAGGAAAGCAGAGGGTTTTATTTTTTTGTTATTCTATATCGACTATCTGTGCTCCACACGAAAGGATTCGTACGGGGCGTTAGGATGTAGTTCACCAACATAATTGTACTCTAACACTTAACCTTTCTGCAGTTATTTATGTAATATGTTCTTTTTATCATTTCTTCTATAGTATTTATCCTTGTAAAGAAATACAGTTCCATCAGTGGTAATAGTATCTTTTAATCCATTATTATATGAAATTATTAGAAATTGCTTTCTAAAATTCCATATACCATCAATTTTTTTTAACTCTTTTAAATCAAGAAAAAATGATTTGTCTATGTGTATTTTGTTTTTATCTTTTAGATTTATTAACTCAATACTTTGTACATCTTTTTCACTTTTTGAAAGAGTTTTATATAAATTACAATCTGAATTATTGTCACAAGAAAAATTTAGACATATAGTCATCAATAAAAAAACAATCAATTTTTTATTTCTCATTTTATTTTTTTTTAATTTTTTATAGCCGCTTTTACTCCATCATCTATAACGGCATCCTCATAATCTTGAGATGTTTTATTACCTGCATTTTTTATTATAGTGGGAGTAAAGACTTTTTGTTCGATTAACTTGTTGTATAAATTATTTGGTGTCTGAAATTTATTAGTGCTATCAGGCCTGCTGAACAAAGTCTTATTCGCAATGCTACACAAATGTCTATGACTTTTCACCGTACAAACAAATATACTTAAAAATATATACGCCGGATTTCTTGGCCAACCTTCTGATGGTTCCTCATTTTCATCAACAGGTTTAATTACTTCTCTTGGATATGGATCATCTGTAAATTCTGGCGTGCGATAAATTCTCTATTGTGCTGGTAGAAAATAATAAACCTCATTATAAAACACAAAAAAACCTCGCAACTTGCGAGGTTCTATTCTTTGTTATTCTTTATCGATTATCTTTGCGGCACACGAAAGGATTCGTGCGGGAGCGGGGAAAAAAGTTTCTTTATAGATGCGGATTTGCAATCCGTACCCGCAACAGTAAGACACAAAAACAAATCATTACAACAAAAGTCACACAGATTAATGTGCCTTTTTTATATTTACAAAGAAAACGAGCCAAGCCAACTTTACGGCACGGATTGCAAATCCGTGCGATCATCGTGAAAATATATATGCGATCGGGATTATAGTTTTCAACTAAAAGTAAATGACTCAATTTATGTTAATTACAAATATCATTATAATATCCATAAAATAAATAAGCGAAAATACCTAAAAAAAGAATTGTAAAAATCAAAACTAATTTAATGCTTTTTTTAAGATCAGATTTAATCCAAAATTTTAGAATTAAAATTTCAATAAGAATCAGAACTATATACTGAATTAATAATGTTTGTGCAATAACATAAAACTGTGTTTTTATCTGACTACAATCTATATTGGGAGAAGTTCCTATGAGAATAGTTTGCAAACAAAATGAGAGTAACAATAAAAAACTCGTTAAAAATATTTGTTTTTTCATATTTTACTAATTAGTTGGATTTTCGATTGGTCTTTTTGATGAATTAGTAGGATTCATTTTACCTTTTGGGAAGTCCTTTGTAGGAGCCCAGGATGGATGATGATGCTTCATATTTGATGAACCTATTTCTGTTGATCCTGGTACGTTATTTCCACCAATAAAATTACTTTCCCATCCGTCAGCTTTCATAAAATAATTTGCAGCGCTATTAGGGTCAGCTTTAACATTTTTTGCTTGAAATGCATCCAAATCCAGAGTGAATTCGATAACAACATTTAATCTTTGTTTAACTTTGGATGGATCTTGATAATTACCATTTTTATCTTTAGCCAAACCATTATTATACAAGTCTATCGCAGCATTTTCATCTTTTACATAATCAACTATTGCTTTTGTCATTCCTCTAGAGTAAGCTGCTCCCATACTTGATGTCACCATCTTTATTGATTCAGTTATATTTCCATTTGAATCACGTTCTAATGAATTAACTATACTTGACGCATCTATTCTCCCTTGTTTATATCCTGAACTATATCTATTAAGTGGATCCATATTAAAACTAAGTCGAGACATTCCTCCTGTTTTTCCTGTCCTGTCAGAAGACCCATCATAAAATCTAGCATTAAAATCTCCAATAGCCTCTTGGGCTTTAAAAATCCAACTTTCCCCCCAATGTTTCGCTTTTCCTCCATCAGAAGCACCAGTACCTCTTCCCCACATTCCGTTTACAAAAATTATTAATCTTCCATCCGGATCTATAGCATTTGTAGGGTTATTTGCAACGTATACATAACTGCCAATATTCAAGTATTTTTCTTTTAACGGATCTACACTCAACCACAAACTAGTCTTCATATCCAAATACCTCGCCCCATAATAACTCAAATTCGTTTCTCTATCTAACTCCTTCCCATTAAACAAGTAAGGTGAACTGAACGATGATGAATGCTCCTCAAATAACACTTCCCCAAAAGCAATATATTCCACATGTTGTGAAATAGAACCATTTTTGGTGGTAATATACGAAGTACTTCCCAAATGATCCGGATGAAAATAGAAAATATCATTTTCGGGCATTCCTGTTCCTGTGAAACCTTCTCCTCCTTTTACTGTTGTAGGTTCTACTGGAGGGCCAAATTGCACAGGCGATCCCGGCACATCGCCCGGTGCATTGAAAATTGGATTTCTTGGCCATCCTTCTGGCGGTTCCTGATTTTCTTCTACGGGTTTAATGACTTCGCTTGGATACGGATCGCCTGTAAATTCTGGCGTGGCATAAATTCCCTGTTGTGTTGGTGGCCCTGGCGGTACTCCTAAACTTTTTACATAAGTGTCTAATGCTTTTTGCTGTTCCGCCGTTAGTTTGCCGTAGTTTATACCTCCAGCGGTTAATTTTAAAGGCTGTGCAAAAGTTCCGTTACCCAATTTGCTTACGATTCGCCCTGCTCCTTCAAAATAATGTTTGGTAAATTTCCCTTTACTAATTACAAAATAAGGAGAAACATAACCTGTATAATCATCCGTATGTACAATTGTTGCAGCGGTTTCACCATTTATGGCTACATTCTGCGAATCGCCTGAACTTTTTATTACTCTTTCTCCTCCTGCATCATACGTATATTGGTGAATTCTTCCGTTATCGTTAATTCCCATCAAACGGTTTTCTTCGTCCCAAGTCATTTTTCTGAAACTTTTTTCTTCGGTGTAACTGGTTGGGTTTCCGTTGCCGTCGTACACATACTCTCTTGGTTGTGCTTTTCCTGTCTCGGCAATTTTGTTTGGCGCATTCGGGTGCAGTTCGTTATCGTAATTATACTCTAACGCATAGCCTTTGTGTTCATTGTTTACCATATGTACCAAGTCTTTTTTGGTAATATTGTGCATTTTGTTATAACTCATATTCAGCTCATAACTCGCTTTGGTAAACTCGCCTTGATATGTCGCTTTTGCAGACTTTAAGTGGTAAAAATCATCGTACTGGTATTCATGCGCAGAAGTTCCGCCCAAAGTATTGTTAACTATTGGTGCGTTATTTTTTATACTTAATACGTTTCCAACTAAATCATAACTGTATGCATTGTTCATGACTTGTCTTGAACCGCTTTTTACCTGTAACTGTTGTAACCTTCTCATAACAGGATCGTAGGTATAATTGGTTTCAGTATCGTTTCCGTATTTTAAATATTTGCGCTGTTCAAATTCGTCATAACTCAATTGTTTAATGTAATCGTAGGTATGGCTTTCTTTTTTACCCTTCATGCTCTGCAAGTTTCCTGCACGGTTATAGGTATATTCTACCACTTCACCATCTGGATACGTCATTTTCTGAATACGGTTCCAGGTATCGTATTCGTATTGTGAAATATAAGTTTGTACATCGGTTGGCGTAATACGAAGTGTTCTAATCTCTTTTTCTACTTCACCCAATTTTCCATAGAAAAACTCTTGTCCGCCACTGGCATCCTGTACGAACCATAATCTTCCACGGCGCGAAGCAGTACCGTCAGCTTTTCCGTAATTGTACTGCACATTGTTCTGCGGGTTTTTAGGGTATTTTATGCTTTCCAAACGGTTGTAATTATATACATATTGTATAGCACCGCCGTTAGGAACTGTATTTTTAATATCTTGTGTGATACGAGTGGTCAGGTTACCTGCCAAATCGTATTCCATTTTTGTTGTTCCTGCATCTGGATGCGTAAACTCTACACGTCTTCCTAACCAATCGTAACTGCTTTTGGTAATATGATCCATCGCATCGGTTACTTTGATCATTTCGCCCAGTGCATTGGTTTCAAACTTTGTGGTCAAATCGTTCTGCATACTGGCTAAATTTTGTCCAGTTGCATCAGTAAAAGTCTCAGTTGTTTTGTTTAAAGCATCGGTTTGAGTCGTTCTTAAAACAGGAACTCCATCATAACTTTCTATGGCAAAAACTGTCGAATTGGTACTTCCGTCTGGCAGCGTTACTTTTACTGGACGGCTTATCTCATCGTACTCTGTTTTAGTCGGCGTTACATTTGAAACTGCTGTACTAAAATTAGTATCGACCGTTGAACTTGTAGTTGGATAATAAGTTGTTGTAACTCTTCCCAATCCGTCATAAATTGTTTTTCCAGAAATAATAAGCGATTCCTGATCTGGACTTCCTGCCTGTGTAAATAAACTGGCTGTTTTTTTTACCTGTAAGGCTCTTCCCAAACCATCAGTATAAGTAAAAGTTTCAATATCTTTATCAAACTCTGGATCGTAATTTTTGGTTTTCGCATAAGGAACTTTGGCTTCTGGGAAATATTCATAAGCAATGGTATACGGTTTTCCAGAAGCAACTTCATAAGGTGCTTTAATAGTTGCAATTCGGCCTTTTCCGTCAATGGTATAAATTGTACTTTGATCGTTGCGGTCAGTTGTTTTTAGCGGAATTCCAAAACGATAATCGTATTCCATTTTATTTTGGTATCCAAAAGCATCTTTGATCTCGGTCATGTATTGATGATTTTCGGCATCAAATACATATTCCAAAATCATATGTTGTGCTTTATGATTTTCTGGGCCAGTAATTTTCTGCAGGTTTCCATACGTATCATACTCAATATCGGTAATGGCAATTTTATCTGTAGCAGCGTAATTTTTAATCTGTGTAACCTCAGCAGTCGTTGTATTAATGGTTGTTGCTCTCTTTCTTTTTAAACCTTCGGTTGTAAATACTTCCAGCTGCTTTGGGATTCCTCCGTAATATGGCGTAGTGCTTTCGTAATAACTGATTTTAGCAGTTACTTTATCATCGGCAGTTCCGTTTCCTAAATCTTCATACTGAATAATATTTCCCTTGGCATCATAGGTATTAAAAGTATTGATTTCTAAATATTCACTTCCTCCTTCATACACTTTTTGATTCACATGAATTAATCCCACGAAAATTCTTTTAGCATCACAGGAAGGTAAATTTAATTCTGAAACTGGAACACTCGTCTGAGTAGCCACCTCAACAAAACTATATTCGTTTTCAGATTCCTGACGCATTTTTCCGTTTTTGTCTAAAATATAACTGTGTTTTAGAAGATTCCTTCTAAAATAATCCTGATTGTAAAACTCCTGCACGGTAGTCATAAAAACAGAATTATTGGCAGCATCAATCTGTTCCTGAATCACTTTCCCAAATCCGTAAAACTCTCTTTCGCGACGATCTTGATATCCGTCTTCGTATCTAAATTTTGCTATCGAATGATCGATACCGTCTCCTGTGTGTCCATCAAAAACGTCAACAGACTGCAATACCCATTTGGCAGACGGATTTTCATAACTTGGCTTAGTTAGTTCGTAATCTACCACATAACTGTTTCCCGCAGCATTTTTAACGCCTTTAAGTTTGTTGGTTCTTTTGATGTTAGAAAGCTGTGCTGTAAGGTGGCCGTCGTCTTTAGAAACGATATAATCCAGGTTTCCATCACCATCAATATCTGTAAAAGTTCCTTCAGAACGATTCGTGCTCCATCCCTTACTTCCTCCAATTGTAGGTGTAATACGTAATAACCAAACCACAATGTCAATAGAAACATTGGCATTTATACCATAACTAACCCCCTTATTCTGATTCATTTCTGAAAATCTTGGATATATCACAGGCGTATCAAAAGCATTTCCTAAATTTAACGACACCATCATGGTATTGCCTACATATCGAATTTTATCTGCAAGTCCGTCACCATTGATATCCATAAAAGATTCATCGCTATCCGATTGTGATCTGGCATAATTTGCTCCTCCCGAAATAGAACCTTGTTTAATACTAAATCCTAAGCCAGCACTCCAGTCTGTAGAATTTCCTTTATTAATCGTATTATAGTTCCATTTTTCGGCAGGTAAAAAACCATATCCTGTATTTAAATAAACATCACCGTTTTCTGAGATTTTATCTGGAAGTCCATCACCATTAATATCACTGTGTACCATTGCAGAACTGTCTTCACCTTTTCCCTGCGAAGCATTTACCGAAATACTGTTTCCTCCTTTTTCAGCTTCTTTTGAAGCAGTTCCTTCTGAAGATTTCTTTTTTACATCTACTTTACCAACGGTCACACTCAAAGAATTTGAAGGTGCTCCGTGGTTGTAACTTCCTCCAAAATTTGGCCCCTCAGAACTTGTTTTAGAATGACTAAAATTGTCTCCAATATTGATTATCTCATCTGAAACCTTTCCTACTGGAGCCGTAAGCTGTATATTTCCTCCACGAATGTAATCTGGGAAACGGTCGCCGTTGAAATCACTCATCGTTTGTGTTACGTACGAATCTCCGTCTATGGATTTACTATATCCTAAGTTTGCCTGACCAGCCGAAACTCCCGCTGAAATGCTTTTACTTTTGCTTTCATTAATCATATCCAGCGCCGTTGTACTGCCTCCTTGTAAATTAGGAAGTGAAAAATCAGTATAATCCGCTATATCATCTTCTCCTAATCTTGAAGTTCCTATCGTCTGACCTTTTATGTAAATTCCTTCTTCTAAACCTTCCCATTTTGTTTTAGCATAAGATGGATTTAAGGAAACAAAATAATTATTTGCTATTTCATATCCTTTTCCATCATAATTTTCAGGATCTGTATTGTTTAAATCTGGCTCTGTATTATAAGCGTCGGATTGTTTTAACTGTGTCTGATCTATCGTATTGGATGCCAGATTTCCATTAACAACAAATCCTCCCCAATTTCTGTAATATAATCCTAGTGTTCTTTCATCAGAATTTAAAAGACTGTAAATAGCAAAATCATCTGTTGCTTTGGTCCAGATTACATCATCTGTTAAGTTTGTAAGATCTTTTAAATCGGTTACCTGAACTTGAATATTTAAAGCATTGGCTTTTGGATAATTTTTTAGAATCGTAATCGATTGCTGATTTGATACTGTTATTTCTAATTGAATTGGCTCTCCTAAAACAGCTTCAGGATAGTTAACAGCATTATCAAATGCGTTATTTTGCAATACTAAAGTTCCTGCCGCAATCTGGTAACGATTACGTGCCAGCAGTTTATTATTTTGTTTTGCGGATACAATTACTTCTCCGTTATAATTATTAATATTCCCTGGATACTGAAATGGAGTTGCCAATATTAAATCTTGTGGAAGAATACTTAATTTCACTTTTCCAGCCACCGTAGAAGTTACTCCTGGTATTGCATAATTTCCTTCTCTTTTGTTGTATAAGAAATGAGAAACCTCTAAAGGGACTTCTTCGGCAACACCACCTGGATAGGCAGGAATTGTTACCATTGGTGCAAAAGAAATACTCTGCCAATTAATATTGGTTGCTGTTTCTAAAGCCATACTAATCTGCGTTTCGGCTTCAAAAGCTGGCAAAGTCACAGATGCTAAATTAAATGAAGCTACTTCTTCTGCTAAAAAAGTCCTTTCGAAAACCACAACAGCTGGGTTGCTTTGATCTAAATAATTTTTAGTAATTACTAATTTAATATGATCTGAGGTAACCGGTTTGTTTAAAATCCCTTTAAGCAGAACATTTCCCGCAGTTGGAACGACTTTTCCTGCCAAAGAACTGCTGAAGAAATCAGTACTTGCCTGATAAGATGACAACGAATAAGCATTAACATCTTTTAAAGATGAAGGTACGGTAAAATCACTTTCTGCAAGATTACCATTTAAATCCCTGTCATATTGTTTGACTTGCAAATAAGTAACAACTGGATCCCAAATTACGGTATCAAAATTTCCATCTTTTAAGGAGCTTACTCTAAAATACAATCGTTCTCCTTTCTCAACAGAAAGTGAAGTATTTTGTCTGTTTTTAAGGTTATAATCTGTTGCTGCGATTGTCTCATTCCAAATTAATTGATTTCCTTTTTGAAAATAAAGTCGAACACCATCTGCTTTATCCTCTCCGGCATTGTTTACATATTCTGCACGGGCTTTTATTCTTTCGGGAATTGTTTCCTGAATTAATTGATATTGATGTGAAACTGAGATAATTCCTTTTACAGGAGCTTCCCACATACGCACTACATCGTGCAGCGGATTTTGCTTTTCTATTTCTTCTGCTGAAATGGTCGTAAACCCAGGAATGGTTACGTTACCGCCTCCAAATACAGGAGAAGGAGTTCCTGTACTACTGTTTCTAAAAGTCGGAATTCCATTTTCCAGACGATTATAATATACTTGTCCATTGCGAACAAAATCGGTCAGACCATCACCATTAAAATCCATAAAGTAGACTTTGGTTTTATTGGTTGAGCGCTGTTCATCATATCCTATATTTCCAAATTTCAAATTCAAATCAACACCCCAATTAAATGAAGTCGATTTAGAATATCCTACATCACTAATATTCAGCTGTTGCAAATCACCAAAAGAATTCTGACCAGAAGCCGATAAATTCTTTCTGTAATAAACACCGCTTTTTGTTTTAAAAACTTTATCTGGCAGTCCATCACCATCTAAATCTTCTAAAATTACAGCAACATCAGATGATCCCCAGCTATTACCTCCGTGTCCTCCAACAGTAAAACCTTTCAAACTTCCTGCATTTGTCGCCAAACCTATACCAAGTCTATAACTCACTCCCTCTGTAGAACCTTCCGTACTGCTTACCAAAGAATGTTTTCCAGAAAAAAGCACATTACTGAAAACAGGAATAGAACTGTTCTTTAAATTATCGTTCGGTACAGTCCAATTCTGCTCTGGCCCAAACGGATTGTATTTACCCGAAGCATCACGAATATCATCGAAATAATCTAAAGTATTGGTGTAAAACAATTTAGACTCTGAGTCGTATTCTGAAATTGACTCCAACAAAGTCTTTTTGAAAGCACCTTCCTTAAATTTCAATTCGTAACTGCGAATCATATCGTTTTTGTAACGCACTTCAATTTTTCGCAGTAATTGATTGTGCAACTGTTTAAAGCCTAATCTGGCCGAAACCTGCACATCTGGACGGTTTGCTTCGCCAAGATCTGAGTTTTTTACAAAAGTGACACTATAATTTCCTTTCTGCGAACCAAAACCAGTATAGTATACTTTTTTAAGATATAATTCTCCGTCACGTTTATCGTATTCGTATTCAACTGTATTTCCTTTTAAGTCAATCTGAAGACAAAGTGCCCAATGTCCAATATTTCCGTCAGCATCCTGCAAGACACCATTTACAGCAAGTCCAGATTGTGTTCCGCCATAATAACTCGCTATTCCGCTTTTGTCTTTAACCACCCAATAGTAATTTTTAGGAGATGATCCTTTGCGGATGATCTGCTGAAAAGCACTTTCTCTTCTTGGATAAAATTGCTTGTCTGAAGTTCTAGCAATCCATTCCGCTCTGTGAGTATTTGGAATCAGTGCTTCTCCCGCAATTGCATAACTTTCGGTCTCATTTACGGCATCATACCTTGGTGCTCCCCAACGCGTTTCAATATTTACTGATGGTGTCGAAATATCCCAGCCCATTCCTGCCCAACTGTGGCCGCCATCACTATCGTACTGTAAATTAAAAGAAGGCTGCAGCCCTCCTCGTCCATTCGGAATAACGATAGAAAAACCAGTGCTCATGGTTCCTCTTCCGTTTGCTGAAGGCGGTGCAATAGATTGAATCCCTACTAACGGACTGGCCGCTTTTAGGTCTTTAATGCTTGTTGGTGTATAACCTGAAGTTTCAGGCGATTCGGGCATTTTTATAATTCCGGCAATAAAGTCGGTAAAATGAGTTGTTTTGGCCTTAATAATTCCTTGTTTAATGTCCAGAGAATCTTTGGTTACTTCCTGCCAAAGGCGTTTATTTTCGTCAAAATAAAACACATTGATATCTTTTTCTGTATAACCTTCGGGAATTGTTTTTTTATCGTATGGAAGCGAAAGTGTCACGGCTTTTTCAAAAATGGTTCCGTGAGGCAATAAACGAAAACCTGCATTTACGGCTGTCACATTTACCATCGCTGAGTTTAATGGTGCAATATCAATTTTACGCAAACCGCTTACAGAAACTTTTACATTACTTTTTAAAGCACCAGCTGGAAAAATAGCCGAGAAATCTTTATATTCTAAAGAATTGGCTGTTTCAAAATGGATGGTTTTTGAAATACGTTCTTTTGCATTTTCGATTGGTCTGAAACTTTCTACTTTAGAAAAATGCGATACCTCTATTTTCTCATTTACAACAACTCCTGAAACCGTTTCTTTTTCTACAAAAATTGATTTACCTGTATTCTGAGCATCCAAAACCAATTCAAATTCTGGCTGGTTTACATCAATTGCAATTCCGGCAATGCTCATTTTTTTAATCTGTGATGGAAAATTGACTCCTTTGATGTATAATTTATCAGCTGTTTTCAGGAGTGTAAAATCAGAAGTTTGATTTCCGTTTTTATATACTATTCGTACGTTTTTAATTTTATATCCATTTGCATTTCCTTCAGGAGCTGTAAACAAAAGCACATTATCTCCTTTTCGTAATGACTTTTCAGATAATAATTCAGATTGAGTAGTCCACGCTTTGTTATAAGACAAAAATTGTCCTCCAATACTGGACTGATTATTTAAACTTCTCGAAATAGAAGCGGCACAATCATAACCAAATAATTCGTATTCTAAATAAGCATTCTCCTTTTCCGAAGGAAGTTCATCTACCTTTAAATGAAAAACATTATCGTAGGCATCGTCAATATCTTCCGGATTATCAACTCCAATAATTCCTTCTTTGATATCAGCCGTGTATAGTTTTGTCGTTTTATTTTCATTTTTTACAACAACCGTCGAATCAGAAACTGAAACCGTTTTTTCTTCTGCTGTGTTTTCAGAAAATAACGAGGTCATTTTATATTCACCAATATTAGCGGCAAACAAAAATGCTCCTATTAAAAATACCAATATTATAATTCTATTTTTCATAAGCGGGTTAAATCGATTTGAGACAATCGGTTTTATATTTGAATAATCTGAACCAGTTTTACGGTATCAAATTATTTCACAATTACTTTAAAGGTCTTACTTCCAAAATCTGAAGTCACATTTACCAGATACATTCCAGACGGTTCTTTAATACTGTCTTCATGCAGATGGGTTTCAATCTGACTGTATTTCTTCTCTTTTAAAAGTGATCCTGTAAGCGAATAAATGCGAATCGAAGTATCAGTCTTTTTAGGAAACTGCATCGCAATTGAAAATTTGCCATCTGTAGTTGGATTTGGATATAATATCAAAACACTGGAATCTGTAATTTCTTTTCCATCTGTTGATACAGCAATCTTTTTAGCCGTTTTACATTCTTGTCCATTTATCAATCTAAGCTCATAATTCCCTGGCTGATCGATTAAAATCTTCGGATTGTCCTCTATAAAATTACCTTCATAAAACCATTGGTATTGATAATTTCCCGATGGTAAATCCTTACTGGCATCCAAAAGCAACGCATTTCCATCAGTAAGCAGATAATCTGATTTTAGGTTCGGAAAAGTTCCTTCTTTATCGGCAACAAATACGGTTTCTGAATAGAGATTTCCTCTTTTATCTTTTACGATATAATCATACGTTCCTGATGAAAGCTGTACGCCACTCTGACTTTTAGCGGCTTGATTCCATTGTTTTACTACGGCTTCACTGCCTTCTTTTTTAACGGTAACGGTAAAAGGAGCTTCTCCGCCTTCTATCGTATAATTTAATTCTCCAGACCCAGAAACGCCGCATAAGGCTTCGGTTATCCAAACTCTGCTAAACATTTGCGGAGCCACTTTTAAAGTAAATTTTGCTGTTCCTGATTTCTGTTTATTCCAGTCAAAATCTTTTAAAACTAATTTTTCTGTACTCGAAGTGCTTCCTAAACGAATGTATTCTGAATCGTTTTCATCATAAGTTCCCTTTCCAGAATAATCAACTAAAAGCCAGTAATACGTATCTTTTGGCAATGTTCCTTTTATAAAAGCAGGATTAAAAGTCCAATCCAAACTTAAATCGCTTGGATTAGAATAATCCAATTG
The DNA here is from genome assembly GCF_030378165.1 of Flavobacterium panacagri. Taxonomy (NCBI): domain Bacteria; kingdom Pseudomonadati; phylum Bacteroidota; class Flavobacteriia; order Flavobacteriales; family Flavobacteriaceae; genus Flavobacterium; species Flavobacterium panacagri. Next base: position 2,189,332 of record NZ_CP119766.1, on the reverse strand, counting down.
CCATTCTCTAGAAACGCCAATTGGTTCTCCTTGCTCTTGTTTTTTAACTAAGAGATTCTTTCCGTTATCACTCCAAAAAGCAAAGTAATTATTGGGAATTTTATCCGATTTACTTTTCAATTCAAACGTCATCAGTCCTTCGTCGATCATATTATTGCTCTTAAGCTGCAATAATCCGCTGGCATCGTCACGACCAACTGCGGTAATTGATGAAGAAAATCCTTTATGTTTTTCAGCATCCCAAATTGTCTCGCCTTTACTGTTTGCGTAATTTTTATTATCAAAATTTGATAACGAAATTCCATATTTTATCGCAAGGTAACTCGCCGTTTTCTGTGTTTCTAGACCTGATAAAACGCGATCGTAAATCAATATTTCGCTTATGTTCCCTTTAAAATCTTCAGGAGGCAATTTCTCCATTTTGGATTTTTGACCAATGGTTAGCGAAGACAATTTTGCAACAGTATCTGTTACATTCTGCTGAAAAAAATGAATATTGGCTTTGTGAGGTTTTATCTTTTCCTGGTAAGACTGATATGAATACTTTTTTAAATCGACCAATCGTTTGTTCGTCGCTGCCGAAATTATTTTTTGAGGATCGTTTATTGTCCATAAAAATTGCTCTTTCAGACTGTCTTGCACTTTATAAACCATAAAAAGCGTCTGGCGTCTTTTACTATCTGAGCCCAAAGGCACAATTAAAGAATCCTGCGAAGTATTAATAACAATGCTTGGATTAAAATTAAAAACTGCACCATTGTGTTTTTTTATTGGCACCTTTGCTTCTTTATTGTTTATAAGACTTTCCCAATAATAGTTCTCTCCTGTATTTCTGGATTTAATCCAAAAAAAAGGTTCTGAAACTGCTCCAGGCAATACTTTCTCTTGTGAAAAAACAATATTCGTCATTAGGAATACTGATACATTTACCAATAAAAAAATCCTTTTATTCATAGTGCAAAGTGATTTTTATAATGAAATAGGATTAGAAATTACCTAAATCATCAAAGTCAAAAGAATAACCAATAATTAATGAAATACTATTGATCTTATTTTTGTTTTCGCTATAGCGATGTCCATTTTCTTCGGTCATTAAAGCATCTGTAAGCCCTAAAGAATATCGTGCCCCGATAGAAAGATTATTACTAAATTCATATCCTGCCGATAAAACGCCGTAGAAATAATTTTTACCCGTCAAAGATTCTTTTAATACTTTCTGAACATTAGCATCCGGCTCAAAATACACTCCAGAATCGGCAAATATTTGCTGTGCATTTGAGGAGTACTTGATATTATCGCTGGCAATATTAAAGCCTACATAAGGCCCAGCGCCAATATAAAAACCTTCAACTGGATAATATTTAAACTGAGCCCCAACATTAATATAACTGTAACCAAATGTCATTTTATATTTAAGTCCTTTTACATCTTCGTAATTCAAATCAGTTCCCTGACCTGAATAAGAGACTTCTGTTTGAATCGCAACCTTTGCATAAGGATATTTCCAGTTGATGAAAAAACCGCCAGTTCCTCCAAACTTTCCTTCTTCTTTTAAAGTGTAGCCTTCATAAATACCTTTTGGCACTATCACGTCCGGAAGGTTAGACATTTTAGAATAAATTCCACCACCAAAAAGACCATAAGTTATTTCTCGATCGCCTTGGGCCAATACCGATTTTGTGCTTACTAATAAAAGAAGCAAAATAATTTTTTTCATTTTTTTATACATTACCATTGATGAAAACTGTAGCCTAACGAAAAACAAAAGACACTGCTTTTATTTTGATTTTCGATAAACTGAAAAGAAGATGCATTACTTTTAATCATGTCTTTTACGCCCAAATAGTAGCGAAAGTCAAAGTGAATGCTTTGATGAAGTTCATAACCTAATGCGAAGCATAATGCAAAATCGGCATCTCCATCAAGACCATCTTTATAGAATTGTCTCGTGGCTACATCATACATACCACCCGCTTCATTAGACGTATAAGTAATATCGTTTGGAGATAAATTGATACCATAAAAAGCTCCTGCACCAAAATTTAAACCTTCGTACGGATAAACTTTATATAAAGCCCCGATTTGCAGAAAAGCATAATTCAATCCGAGTTCGAACTCTTTGCCAACAGCATCCTTATAAGTCACTTTTTCTCCTGACTGTCTAAATAAGATTTCTGGCTGGATGGCAACTCGTGTATCGTGAAGCTTACAGTTTAAAAAGAAACCGCCTTCTAAACCGAATTTTCCTTTGCTTTCCATCACGCTATTATCAAAAGTATTATCTCTCCCTTTAATGCTTTCTGGAAGATTACTGAAGGTGGAGTGCAAAACTCCAAATTTTAATCCGTATGTAATGTTAGTTTCGTTTTGACTATAGATTGGGACACTTAAAAAAAAACTAAAAATTATTAGGGGTAATATTACTTTCATCAGCAAAAATTTCTGCGAATATATGTATTAATTTTAGCTTACATCGAAAGAAAATCGACGAAAAGACAAAAAAAACCGACAACATACCTGATTTCAGGTAATCTTTGTTTTAAATATTACTTATACATTTGCTTGCCTTTTCCTAATGAATCATATAACATTTACTACAAATTTTAAAAACACTATGAAAAAAACAATTTTACTCTTATTCGCCCTTTTATTGTTCAGCAGTACAATTCATGCAAAATATATTAAAGCCGTTTTGTACATGGAAGATGGCACTGTAAAAAAAGGGCTGGCTGAAAAAGTAGAATACGATGATTCTAAAGTAAAATTTAAAACTGACGAAGAAGCCAAAAAAGAAAAAATCGCAAGTACCGACATCAAAAAAATTGAATTTACTGATGATAACAACGTAAAATCTACTGCTGAGAGATTGTATGCTACAACGGCAAATCTTCTGACTGGAAAATTTTCGAGATCAGGCAAAAAAAGATGGATGTACATTGTTTATGATAAAAGTGCTAAAATAGGCTACATCTTTCAGCCAGGAAGTAACCGTCCAAATGCGGCCGGAACCAGCAGAGTAATTACATCTCCAAATACATCTTACTTTTTTGGAAAAAAGAATAGTGAAGAATTAGTCTTTGGATTCGTAGGTGGCTACTCTGTAGCTATTGGAACAGATTCATTAATTCGTAAAATGTCTAGGGAAGCTTTTGCTGACTGCCCAAAGATCATTGAAGCTATTGAAAAAACAGACTTTAAATTAAAATCTGCCCTTGAGGAACTTCAATCTATTTTTGAAAAATATCCGTGCAAATAATAAAACCTAAAAGAACCAAAACAAAAGCTTCAGAGAAACCTGGAGCTTTTATCTTTTATATCAAACCCTTATCTATAGAATAAAAGTTCATTTAGAATTTCATTTCCTTATAAATTAAAATTTTAGTAAACCCCAAAACCGCGCAGTTTGCGACAGTAATGGGGCCCGCTAAAAACTATATGCTAGTCGATTCAAATTGCTTAAGATCCCTGGTGTTTTTCTGTACAGCAAGAGCAGAAAACAATCCTAAAACGAATGCCATTCCGAAAAATCCCTTTTCACTAAGTAGTAAATCGGCATTCCAAAGACCTATGATTAGTAATACTATCGAAGCAATGGTACTAAACCAGCTTATGCTATAGTATAAATCGGTTACAGGTATGCCTTCTAACCTGTCTCGTACACTTTTTTGCACTGATATTACGGAGAAAAGACCAAAAAGAAGAATTGTAAAATAGTAGCCTTTTTCATTATAGGCCATTCCTGAATTATAAAGACCAATACAATAAGAAGCCATCCCTAAAATTAAAGTCATCCACGATGCTCCGACAAAAGCGGCACTTGGCTTTAAAGGACTATTCCCATTATTTAATCTTGCATTTTTTGATTCTGAATTGTTGTTTGATTCATTTGATTTTAGCGGTTCCATAATTTTTTATGTTTTATAATTATGAAGCAAATTTCTATATGAAACTGTAGTTATGAAAATCAATTTTAAAATAAAACTGACGATATAAAAATACATTTTCATATTTTTACCATAATAAAAACGTACTTATGAATGCCCTTCAAGAAATAGCAAACATGATGAATGATTCAGAAAAAAAGGCATTCATTAATTATTTATCAAGAAAGAACAAACGAAAAGACGTTGGTAATATAGAATTATTTAATTCTTTAAAAACTGACGATATAAAGAATAAAAAAAACATTTTAGAAGATAAAAAAAGTAACGATGCCTATCATGCACTCAGAAAAAGACTTTACGACAACATAATCGATTTTATGGCCAACCGAAGTTTTGAGAATGATACTTCACAAGAAAATGCAACGCTCCGTCTTATTGTAGTGAGCCGTTTATTTTTTGAACATAAGCTTATAAAAACAGCATTTAAATGTTTGGCTAAAGCCGAAGAGACTGCATTAAATATTGAGCATTTTAGTCTTCTCAACGAAATCTACATGACGCAGATTCAATTTGCGCATTTCAATCTGTCACAACCAATCGAAAAAACAATACAAAAGTTTAAAGCCAATAAAAAGAAGCTTGAGTATGAGGAACAGCTTAATTTAGGTTACGCAGTTTTACGACGTGAGCTTGCCGCTATTTATCATGAAGGGAGAATAGTTGACTTTCAAGAACTAATACAAAAAACTATTGAAACACATGGAATATCGTTAAGACAGGGATTGACTTTTAAATCCTTGTATCAAATTTTATTTATTGCCAACGAATATGCTTCTATAAACAACAACTTCTCTCTTATTCAGCCCTTCGTTATTAAAAGTTATCGTTTTATCAGCAAAAAAACTGATCTGGCCGAACGTCATCTCTACTATCATATCTACATTTTGTATTTTATTGCTAATTTCTATTTTCGCAATGGTCAGTTTTCTGAGTCTGTAAGTTATTTGAACCCGATGTTTATAGAACTTCAAAAACAATCTGGCAAATACTATCAGCGTTTTAGCCTTAGATATTTTCTATTATTAGCTTTCAATGAAAACTATCTTGGTAAACCACAGAAAGCAATAGAAATTGCCGAAAAATCACTTTCTGCAAACAAAAAAGCTGATCCTAACGACAGCAATGATATTCGTCTCATGCTTATTGTTTTTTATGTACAGCAAAACGCAGGCCGCAATGCTGAAAAAGAAATGGCAAAATTAAACCATACCGACAATTGGTACGAAAAAAAAATGGGAATGGACTGGACAATAAAAAAGTGTCTTATCGAAATTCTGCTTCACGCACAGCAAGAAAACACAGAATTGGCATTGTCTCGAATAAAAAGTTTTAAACGACGTTACAAAAAATATCTTTTAACCGTAAATGAAGATCGTGTTGTACAATATCTCTTATTGGTAGAACAATATGTCCTGAAACCTGAAATTATACAAACACAAAAATTTCAAGAAACCATAGAAGACTTTATAATTACTGCACAGAGCGGACCGAAGGATATTGTAATTATGAGCTTTTTAGCTTGGTTACTTGCAAAAGCAAGACGAAAACCAACCTATGAAACAACTTTAAAACTCCTTAGAACTTATTTTTAATTCTTTTGAAAAAGTTAGACTCCTATTATTAAATTCTGCAATTTCAACAAAAAAAAAAAAAGAATATTCTTTCAAACAAAAAAAATATTCAATAAAATTTATTTTTTTTTGAAAGCCTTCCTTTTAATAAAAAATCTCTTTTTTATTTTCTAAATATTAAAGAAACAATTATCAATCAAACAAATACACTTCATGTACCTAAATTAATTTGCGATTATCTATCTTTAAAAATGGTATCCCACAAATATTCGAAGAAACTTTTTTTTCAAAGCGTCTTGTATAATTCAAAATTAGTTCTAATTTTGCACCCGCAATAGCAAAGCAGGTCCGTTCGTCTATCGGTTAGGACGCCAGGTTTTCATCCTGGTAAGGGGGGTTCGATTCCCCCACGGACTACTTAGCAAGACAAAAGCTTCAGAGAAATCTGGAGCTTTTTTATTTTTAAACATTCTACAAGCATATTGCATTTTTAGAAAATTCAATCTAGTGGAAACATCGAATAATCTCCCGCCAATAACATCCTTTTAAATTTAGTTCTTGATGAAGGATAAACAAAAGTTATAAAAGGCCTTTTGTATTCTTTAGGCATTACTACAACTGTATCTAAAACCACTATGCCTGATGAATCTATTTGTACTTTTAATTTTACTTCTGAAGATTTAATTTTTACTTCAGGTTTATTTACAGGACATAACCTCCTTTCATCCTCATTTCCAGCCACTCTAATTTTAAGAATTTCATTATCAGTATCAGTAATAATAACACTGTCGTTACTGTACGCATATCCATAAACGCCCATATTTCTGTTACTTGTACATGAAAACAAAGTATAAAAAAGTGATATTAGGATTATTTTTTTCATTAAAAATTAATTACAATTATTTTGGAGCTGATTTTTTCAAACAAAAAAAAGACCATCTTTCCAAATGGCCTTTTTTCATGTTATTTTGAGAAAAATTTATGCTCTAAATAAAGCATATTTATTGTAGTTGTACAACACTTTATCATAAGGAACAAAAAGCGAAACAATCTTCTCTGTTGATTCATCAAATTGGATTCCATTATATTTTCTAAACAAATAGATTTCTTTTAAGCAATTCGAAAGACTCTGATGAATCTCACTTGTAAAAGTTGGCACTTTTTTGTCGCCAACTAAAAGATCGATTTGGTAATTTGAACTACTTTTTGACAAATTGTTCCCAATAATTCTAATAGTAAAAGTGGTCTTTTTTCCGTATTGCTCACCTTGATATTGCAGTGTCATAATTTCTGTTTATTAAAGTTAGTAATAGCGCGGTTTTTACAAACTTTGCTGTTTTGGATACTTGTATTAAAGTTATAAAATTTTAGACAAACATAAAAAATTCCTTTCTAAATTAAATGTTATTTTTTTAAAGAAGTGCTTCTGTCCAAAAACAAAAAAACCGTAACGAATTACGGTTTCAGCAATTAACTAAATATATTTAATCAACTTTTTTAACGAGTGTAAAATTCATTCATAAGCACGATTAATTTTTGGTAAACATTGTAATTTATTTTTTGGTTTTGGTTAAAATAACAGCTTATACATACTTGGCTTTTATTGCAAGATTTTAGCTCTTAATTTATTTTACGAATTTATATATTTCATAGATAATATTCGCATAATATCGATAAACTGTTAATAAATTTCTTATTAACAAGACTTATAGCACTTTGCAAAAATCTAAATTCAGTATCTGTTTTTTAACTACATTTGACTAACTAATCCTAAACCCCTCATATTATGAAAATTAACTTCATCGCATTGCTTATCTCTGCAATTGTTACCCTTGTTGTCGGTTTTATCTGGTACAGTCCAAAAGTGTTCGGAACCATCTGGATGAAAGAAAACAACCTCACACAAGAAGAACTTAGAAAAGGCAGCATGCTTAAAATTTTCGGATTAACGTACATTTTTTCGTTAATGATTACTATGACTTTAATGTCGCTTACCATTCATCAATCTGGTGCCATCGGAATGGTTGGAGGCCCGCCGTTAATGGACAGTGCAAAACCTTCTTTTACCGCTTTTATGGCCGATTATGGAATGGCATATAGAACTTTTAAACATGGCGCATTACATGGATTTATGTCTGGTTTATTTTTTGCGTTTCCGTTAATTGGAATTAATGGTTTGTTCGAAAGAAAATCCTGGAAATATATTTTTATTCATACTGGCTACTGGCTAATTACGCTTACTTTAATGGGCGGCATTGTCTGCGGTTTTGCATAAAAAACAAAATATCAAAAACCCGTTTGAAACCAAAAAATCAAACGGGTTTTTCTTAATAATAACTTAAAGAAAGTGAGTTATTCTAAATATTATCTAATTTTGACGAAATTAGTTCACACTCTTGAATACAACTTATTCTTTCCAGATTTACAAAAGCGCCTCATTACTACCATTAGAATGGAATTCGCTTGCTGCTGAAAATATCTTTTTAACTCGTGAATATTTAGAAGTTCTGGAAAATTCTTCTCCAGTAAACATGACTTGCCATTTTATTGGACTCTTTGAAGAAGAAAAATTAATCGGTATTGTTTTAACGCAATTTCTTTTTGCTGAAAAACTAGAATCGTTTGGAGAGCGTGATAAATGCTTAAAAACTTCTGTTCGAAATTTTGCATTGAAGAATTTTGCTTCACATGTTTTATTCGTTGGCAACAACATGCTGACGGGACAAAACGCTTTTATTTTTGATAAAAATATCAAAGAAGCAAAAGCCATTAAAACCCTTCACAAAGCCGTAAATCAGCTTAAAAAAGACCTAAAAGAAAACGGAAAAAAAGTTCACATTACAAGCATAAAAGATTTTACTGCTGAAGAAATAAAACCACTGCAAGCCGAATTTAAAAACAATTATACGTTTTCGACTCAGCCTAATATGGTTTTTGAAATCAGGGAAAACTGGAAAAACGAACAGGATTATATCGACGCTTTATCCAAAAAATATAGAGATCAATATAAAAGAGCCCGAAAAAAATCAGAAGGAATTGTAAAACAGCAAATGTCATTAGCGGATATTAAGCAATATGAAGATGTTATTTACGATTTGTATTTTCATGTCGCTAAGAATGCTCCGTTTAATACTTTTTTCCTCGCTCGAAATCATTTCAGCTTTTTCAAAGAAATCATGGGTGATAACTTTTTGTTGTATGGTTATTTCATTGACGAAAAACTAATTGGATTCAATACACTCATCAAAAATGGCGATACCATGGATACTTATTTCCTTGGCTATGACGAAAGTATTCAGCGCGAAAAAATGCTGTATCTAAACATGCTTTACGACATGATTGCCTATTCTATAAAAAAAGGATTCAAAGAAATTGTATTTGCTAGAACTGCACTCGAAATAAAAAGTTCTGTCGGTGCAAAACCTGTTAAAATGTATGGTTTAATTACGCACAGCAATGCTTTAATAAACCATAACATTTCGAGGTTTTTCAATTATCTGGAGCCCAAAACAGAATGGCAGGAACGAAATCCGTTTAAATGACAACTTTGACAAAGTTCGAAACTTTGTCAAAGATTCAAAGTTTTAAGGCACCGCAATTTTCATCTGTTTATGCAGAATATGAATTTCCAAGGAAGTCTGTGCCCCGCAATATTCCCCATCAATTTGAAAATTAACTGGATAATCGGTTTTTATTTCGGCTTTTTCTGTTGAAATAATGACAATATCATCTGAATCAATTGGCATATTTCCGGTAATAATTTTTCCAATTAATAACAAATCCAGGCTTTTCAAAATTACCAATTCAAACTTCCCGTCGTTCATCGCACCATTTGGATTGATGACTACCCCTGTTCCGTATTTCTGCGAATTGGCAATTACAATCATTCTTGCGGTATGTTCCACTGTTTTATTATTTGCCGAAATAGTGGCTACAAAAGGATCTTCAGATTCTTTTAAAGTTGTAAAAGCCTGCAACGCATATCCCCAAAAACCTCTCACATCACTTTGTTCGTAATTTTTAACCAAGTTTGCATTCAATCCTAAGTCGCTTAAATGAATGCTTTTTTTACCGTTAATACATATCATATCCATTTCGATATAATGATGCAGAAAGGCTATTTTGAGGTTTTCCTCGATTCCATCGGGAAGATTCAAATCTACCGAAAGCCCGTTTGCAGAACCTGCTGGTAAAATACCAATTATGACATCTTGTTCTTCCATAGCTTCGGCAACCATTTTAATGGTACCGTCACCGCCAGCCACAACAATTCGCTCTGGTTGATATTGCTTGTATATAGATTGTATTTCTTTTGGGTCATTTTTTCCAGTGGTTTCATACACTTCCAGATCAAAATGATTGGTCGCTGCAAACTCTTCTACAGCTTCGATTAAGTCTGATTTATCAAGATCTCCCGATATCGGATTTACAACAAATAGTATATTCTTTTTCAAAATTTTATTTTTAAAACCAATTTAAATTAAGTAAATTACAGTTACCTAAATATACGTAATTAATGAAACCAATTCTACAATTATATCGCGGTTATGCAAATGAGCAAGAATTAATTGTGATGGGGCACGTTTTAAAGAAAGAGCACAATTACGATTTTGAAAAAAGAAAATTAAAAAACGCTACTTCAATCTTAAAGTTATTCCGAATCAAAACCATTAAAAATTTTGATGTTTATCTTCATTATAATAACGAAATCATTCACACCAAAACTCTAGATGATGGTTATTTCAATTTTTGTATTCCGTTGGAAAAAGAAACGCATTTTGGCTGGATGCCATATGAAGTTAGTTTGAAATACAATGACGAAACTATAGTGTGTAAAGGCAGTTTTATACGACCGCACAAAGGCAAACTCGGAATCATATCTGACATTGATGATACTTTTTTGATTTCTCACACCAAAAATTTTTTCAAAAAACTTTATATTTTACTTTTTAAGAATGTAAATGACCGTAAAGTCTTTAAAGATGTTGTCGCTCATTATCAAGCCTTAAGTCAGGCAGGAAGAGACAAACCTGAAGAAGAAAATGCCTTTTTCTATATCTCCAGCAGTGAATGGAATTTATACCGTTTTATTGCAAAATTTACCAAAATCCACAAACTTCCAAAAGCTGTAATTCTCCTGAAAGACATTAGAAGAGGAATTACTGATTTCTTTATGAGCGGAAGAGGAAGCCACGATCATAAGTTTGAAAAAATCAAACATGTTGTCGAATTCTATCCTACTTTAAAATATGTTTTATTAGGTGATGATTCACAGCACGATCCTATTTTATACGAACGTATCTGCAAAATATTTCCAGTTACCGTAATTGCGGTTTACATTAGACAAACTGGTAAATCACCAAAATCTGAAGTCCAAAAGATTCTAAAAAACCTAGAAAATCTGAATGTTTCTGTCTGCTATTTTAAAGAAAGTGGCAAAGCTATTGAACATTCAAAATCTATTAGGATTATTGAATAGTTTTTTTTTGTTTCAGGTTTTGAACTAATGAATATTTAACCGCAAAGCACGCTAAGTTTTTTAAGCGAGAGTTTTTATAAAACACAAAGTTCGCAAAGCTATATAAATAAAGCTTTGCGAACTTTTTACATCTTAAAGGCAAACTATAAAAAAACTTAGCGTGCTTTGCGGTAAAATTTAGTTACCAGGATTACAACTTGAAACCTAAAACAGAATATTAAGCATTAAAACTATCAATCTCTTCCTGAACGATTTCCCAATCCATTAATAACTGCTCTAGATCTTCTTTCTTTTTATTATAAGCCGTAAAAAAAGATGCGTCTTCAATATGTTTATCGTAATTGGTTTCCAGCATTTTATCGTCGTGCTGAATCTGTTTTTCTAATTGCTGAATCTGACTCTCGATTTTACTTAATCTATTTTGAAGTGATTTTCCTTTTTTCTGGTCTTCGTAAGATAATTTGCTTGCTTCTTTTTCTTTTGTAGCTGGTGCATTTTTTACCACATCTTTTTTCTCCACTTCGCGCATATTCTCCATATTACGCTGTTCCAAGAAAAAGTTGATATCGCCTAAATATTCTCTAATTTTTTGGTCTTTGAATTCGTAAACGATATTCGACATTCCCTGAAGGAAATCCCTGTCGTGAGAAACTAACAACAAAGTTCCTCCAAATTTTTGAAGCGCGGCCTTTAAAACGTTCTTAGACTTAATATCTAAGTGATTGGTAGGCTCATCCATCAGCAGAACATTAATTGGCTGTAATAATAGCTTACAAAGCGCCAAACGGTTACGTTCTCCTCCCGAAAGTACTTTTACTTTTTTCTCTACATCGTCTCCGCGGAATAAAAATGCTCCCAGCATATCACGTACTTTCATACGATTGGTGTCGGTTGCGGCATCTTCCATCGTTTGAAGCAGTGTAATTTCTCCATCCAAATGTTCCGCCTGATTTTGGGCAAAATATCCTAATTGTACATTATGACCCAATTTGATATTTCCTTCATATTCAAATTCATTTACCAAAGCTTTGATAAAAGTAGATTTCCCTTGTCCGTTTTGTCCAACAAAGGCAATTTTACTTCCTCTTTCGACTAATAAACTAATGTCTTTCAGAATCGTTTTATCGCCGTAGGCTTTGGTTACATCTTCAGCTTCGATTACTACTTTTCCTGGTTCTTTTGAAACAGGGAAAGAAATATTCATTACAGAATTGTCGTCTTCATCAACTTCAATTCTTTCTACTTTATCTAATTTTTTAATCAACGACTGCGCCATCGAAGCCTTTGAAGCCTTGGCACGGAATTTCTCGATTAATTTTTCTGTTTCTTCAATTTTCTTCTGCTGATTTTTTTGAGTCGCCAATTGTTTCTCACGAATTTCATGACGCAATTCTAAATACTGAGAATACGGTTTATTGAAATCGTATGCTTTTCCTAAAGAAATTTCGATTGTTCTATTCGTAACATTGTCCAAGAACATTTTATCATGCGACACAATCACAACTACCCCAGGATAATTGCGAAGGAAATTTTCTAACCAAATAATACTTTCGATATCTAAGTGGTTGGTTGGCTCATCCAGAAGTAATACATCATTAGACTGTAAAAGTAATTTTGCCAATTCGATACGCATTCTCCATCCACCAGAAAAAGTTTCGGTTTGGTTATTAAAAACTTCTCTTTTAAAACCTAAACCTAAAAGAATTTTTTCTGTATCTCCAACATAGTTATAACCACCTAAAAGTTCAAAACGGTGCGTATAATCAGATAAATCCTCAATGATTTTAGCGTATTCTTCACTTTCATAATCCGTTCTGGTAACCAATTGATGATTGATTTCTTCCAGCTTCTTTTCTACAACTTTGATTTCAGTAAAAGCTTCATAAGCTTCCTCTAATACGGTTCTTCCCTGTTCAAAATCAATATCCTGACGCAAGAAACCCATTTTAATATCTTTCTCTTGAGAAATAACTCCTGAATCCGGTTTAAAATCTCCTGCCAACATTTTTAGCATGGTAGACTTACCTGCTCCGTTTTTACCAACAAGACCTACTCGGTCTCCAGCTCCTAAACGGAAAGTTACTTCTTCAAATAAATAGGTTCCTCCAAAAGAAACGGAAAGATTGTGTATATTAAGCATAATTTTTTCTGCCGGTTATAAAGTTTAGAAACTTTATTATTTATTAAATAAAACAAACTGTAAAAGCAGATTGCCATTTACAATTTTGAAAGTGCAAAAGTATAACTTTTAATTGAAGTTTTATATTGAAAAACAATCCCTTTTGCAATATTACAAAACATAAAAACGGATTGAAAATTTGGCATAATTCTCAATCCGTTTATTTTTAAAATTAAAAAAAAATTATGCTTCTTTCGGTTCTGGCATTAAGATAGAAGCTACCACAGAAATAAGAAGTACGCCTCCAATTACCAATAAAGAGTAAATTGATTCGATGTGATAGAATGGCGAAATAATCATTTTAATTCCGATAAATGATAAAATAATTGCTAAACCATATTGTAATTTACTAAATAGGTGAATGAAGTTATCCAATAAGAAAAATAATGCTCTAAGTCCTAAGATTGCAAAAATATTTGACGTATAAAGTATAAACGGATCATTTGAAATTGCAAAAATAGCTGGAATAGAATCTACTGCAAATAACAAATCTGTAAATTCAATTACAGCAACAACTACTAAAAGCGGTGTTGCTAATTTTTTTCCGTTTTCTATTGTAAAGAATTTATCTCCGTCATATTTATCACTTACACTAAAGAACTTTCTAATCAATCTTGCCCCTCTTGTATTGTTATAATCTTCGTCATCGTCGTCGTCTCCAGATGACCATGATTTAACACCTGCGTAAACTAGAAATAAACCAAATGCAGTCATAATTAAGTTAATATCATACTTAAATCCTTCTAATCCAGCTAGACTTAAAAGTTTGTTTAAATAGGTTAGTTCAATTAAGAAAGCTCCAGAGAAAATAAAGATTGCTCTAAGTACTAATGCCCCAATAATCCCCCAAAACAATACCTTATGTTTATTTTGATTAGCTACGTCAAAAAACTTAAATACCAAAATAAATACAAATAGGTTGTCTACAGAAAGTGCTTTTTCGATCCAATATGCCGATTGAAATTCGTAGAATTTGGCTGCGCCTGCAAAATAGTATACTAAACCACTAAAAATCATGGCCAAACTTATCCAAACTAATGACCAAGTTATAGCTTCTTTATTTGTTACTACGTGGCTTTTTTTATTAAAAATTCCTAAATCCAGCAATAGCATTATGACTACTGCAACCGCAAAAACGATAATTAAACCGGGATGCTCTGAAAAGATTGGGTGTTGATTCATTTTTAGATATTAATTAAGTTAAAATTTTTAAATTATAAATTGGCCATTGTTACCATGATTACTCTTCCGCCTTCTTCATTTGAAAGCAATATTTTTTTTCCCTGATTAAGCTCTACCATTGTCCCAATCGGAATTTCTTTATCCTCGGTTAGATCTTTTAGCGAAGTCAGTTTTTGATTGACTAAAACCCATTTACCATTGAAAAAAGTAAAATACCCAACTGGAATTTTATGTTCTGGCGCCAGCTTTTCGTTTCTTACAATATTCCGATTAACATGCCATTGAAACAAATACTGATCGTTATAAACCATTAATCTATGATTCTCGGGTTTCCAAGTCGTTTCCTGAAACTGATAATACAAATCTAAAACTGGAAGTGTTCCTTGATGTGCTGTACCACAAAATGGACACTTTGGAGTATTTGTGTTATCAAAAACATACCATTTTTGTTCACATGTTGGATTATGGCATTTCTGCATTAAATCGGTCGTTTTCAACAATGCTATTTCCCATTCTTCTGCATTAGGACGCTGCATTGGATTGTGCAGTCCATCCACAAAAACTTTATCAAATAAAGTCTTTAAATAAGGCCCTGTTATAGTGTAAGGCAATTTGGTTATATCTGCCCAAGGCAAATCCCATTTAGAAATCTGATTAAGCTTTGGTCTATTTGCGTCATCTGTCGGATGTTCAATAAACATGGCCTTTTCTCCCATCGACAATAAATCATCTTTTTCGGTATCCAAATCATGTACTTTTCCTCCTTTTAACGGATGCCTGTGTAACAGAAACATGTAGATTAAAACTGGTAAAGCATGCAGATCTGTAAGCCTGTTTGGCAATTTTCTATTGGGATCATTTTTGTCTAAATGTTTGCTCGAAAGTACTTCGGGAGCAATAAATTCTGCTGTGCCAATTACTTCCGCTGGAAATAAACCAGGAACAACTAAGCCATCAAGATCTATCATACAGGCTGATCTTTCTATTGGATCTATCAATACATTATTATAAGATAAATCAGAATGAGCTAACCCCATAGCATGCATCTTTTTTACTCCTCTTGAAAGATTGACACAAACCTGAAAATAACTCAACCAATCACCTAATTCAGCATTAGCAATTCGAAGCGGAAAATGTGGATTTCTAAATTTTGGCCCCGCAAACCATTTTCCATTTTTTTCTTTACCCTTTATTAATTCACTAGTTTGATATCCTTTTCTAAAAAAGAATTTTGGCTTGTAAACAGGAACAATTATACCTGTTAGATTATTATATTCGATAACATCTGTTGGCCATCTAAAAACCTCATTTAAATAATATTCTCCAGCTTCTCCATTTTGGATTTGGGCATAATATTTATTGGTAATTTTCTGAAGTCTTTCTTTTTGATTAAAATCTAATTTATCTCTAAAAATAGCGACAACGTATTTTCTATCGGGACTAAAATAGACATCTTTGACACCTCCGCGCATTGGCTCACCGTTATCAACAAATTGATAGGTTTTTGAAGGATCATTTATTGATTTTACTGTAACTGTACTCATGTTTAGTAAATTATAGCAAGGGTTCTGTCATCGTGATTTCCTGGACTCCAAAAATCCATCCAAGTTGAAAGCTGTGACGCAATATCTTCATTTTCATTTTCAAAATCAACTTTTGATTCGTCTTCATTATTCCCTTTCAAATCTGATAGAAATTCATTCCATTTTTCTATTTTTTCTAAATTGGCTTCAACCACAAATTTAGGATCATAAATTCCATCTGTCATTAGCATTAAATACGAGAAATCATCTACTAATTTAAAGCCAAATCGTGAAGAAAGTTTATCACTCTGGAAAATTTCCGGCATGGTAATGAATCTTGTTCCTCCACCAAATTCACCAACATCTATAGTATTCATTAACGAAATTTCAGTTAAATCTTTGTTTAGTAAACCAATTGGACAATCTCCTACTCCAAAAGTCAAAACAGCATAACCGAAATTGTATTTTTTTACCAAAGTAAAAATTAAAGTGGCGTGAAATTTTTTCAGGTCTTCCTTATTCGCAATTGCAAATTCCTCAATTGTCTGATTTACAAAATGAGCTGCTTTTAATAACGTATTATAAACAAAATGGCTTATTTTTTTCGATGCTTCTGGATCTGATTTTTGGTAATAACTCAATAGGATTTCATCAAATTGTTTTAGATTTTCCTTATCAAGATTTTCTTCAAAATATTCAACTAAAGTATCACATGCCAGTTTTGAGCCTTTTCTTGACAAAGCCGACGAACCCGCTCCATCAGAAACTGCTAAAACACTCCATCCGTTAGCTGTGAAATTTTTGAAGGCAAAATCGTCTTCTCTAAAAGAGCCTACATTAGCATGACTGCGCCCACGTTTAGAAGCTACAACTATTTTCTTATCTAAGAAAAAACTAGAAATCGCAACATTATCTTCTTTTGCAAAAGGAGTATTTTGATCACTTTCTAAATTCTTCCAAAGGGATTTTGGATCAGGATTTACAATAACAATCATCACTTTCTCATTTAAAGATGTTTCTTCAGGTTCACCTTCAATTTTAAAAAAGAGTTTTATTTTTAAGTCCCCGCTTATTTTTGGAATACCAGAAAGCAGTTCTTTTTCAGTATCAAATGAAAGTCCAGTGTTTTCCAAATTTTGAATTTCATATGAAACAATATCATTCCATCCCAATTGGATAAAATCGATTTTTGCTTCGTATGCTTTGTTTACAGTACCATTTGGCAGAAAAACTGATCGATTCGTAATGTCATCAATTCGATTTATTAACTCCCAATTTTGCATAATTATTTGCTGTTTTTCTTTAATTATTTTTACTGCCGTTATATTCGTTTCATTCGCAATAAAATCTTCAAAAAGAGATTGTTTGCTTCTCGGAATATCGATTTTATTTTGAAATAAAAAAGACTGAAGATATCTTTTGGTCTCCTCCATGCGTATTATCCTTGTGCCCTGTTTACATCAAAACCTCCTTCTCCATATCCGTAAGAACCTTGATTATTACACCATGGACAAGTACTTATTTGTTCGTCTCCAATACAATGTATTTTTTCACAAACACAAACAGCAAAAGCGATTTGATTTCCACAACACGGACATGTTGGTGCACCAAATAACTCTTCTGTATTTACTTTATTATTAAAATTACTGTTGTCTGCCAATTCAAAATAATTGTTGTCCACTTGGTAAGCGCCAACCAATTTGTAATTTTTTGAAGCCAATTCAATACCTGCATAAACAGAAGATGCAATATTCTTGCGGTACTTCATCAAATAAGGTCTTTTTGTATTTTGACATTTTCCGCTTAAAACAACATAATTATCATCAACATATTGCTTATTTCGAGTCTCTTTAGTTAAGTCAATTTTAGAAAGTGTTTCTCCATCTAACTTTGCTAATTCAAAACCACTTGAATTATTTTCTACACTAATACTGCTTGTTTTAATAGAATCTGTCACCCATTTAAAAAACTCTTTATACGATTGTACACTGGTGTTTTTAAAATGAAGCACGTTTTCTGTCAATTCTCCTAAAAGCTTGGTATCTGTTTCATTTCCAAAAGAAACAGCAATTAAATTAGCCGTTCGTTGCCAATTATTTTTCCATTCATTTATCGCAGCTTGAGTATCATCTGTCGGAACTCCATCAGTAAATAAAAATACTATTGGTTTCCAATCTCCTTTTACCTCATAAGTCGTTTTTACAATATTACTTCTTAATTCGTACATCAAATGTCCTAATCCTTTACTCAATGATGTTCCGCTTCCTATTGGAAATTTAGGCGGATAAAAGCTCACTATTTCTTGTAGTGGCACCAATGTTTTAGGCTGACCTGCAAAAACGATAATCGAAACATAAACCGTTTCCAGAGCATGCGGATCAGTTTTTAATGCTTGAATTATAGTTGCCAATCCTTCTTCTACCTGTTGGATCGGTTCTCCAACCATTGACTCAGAAATATCAATTAAAAAATATATTGGTAATCTTCTCATTTTAAAGAAATTTTAATAGCATTAAAAAAACAATTAATAGTATAATCTGTGTCATATCGACTGCAAGTCCAATACCTACCTGAAAAGGTTTCACAAAGGATTTTAGGAAATTAAATATGGGAGAAAATATACTATTGAAAAAATCAAAAACCGTTTTATATTGAGGATTTAATTTATCTTTATATGGCAATAATTTTGAATATAAAAACAGACCAACAATTAGAACATTTATAAATATTTTAGCTAACATCATTTTGAAAGAGCGGCTAATAATTCCATAGAAATAGCTTTGAAAGCCTGTTTCTCATCAGAATTTTTAGTTGGACATCCATAAATAGCAACTCCATTGTTAGGTTCCATAAAATTTATAGAGAATGAAGCTCCATAACATTTATTTCCTCCATTGAATGGTATACTATGCATAACTTTTACATAAGCACAATTTCTACGAACAATTACGTGTAGAATATCAAATACTTTTCCTGTATAGTTTTGTTTTAAAACATGCCCTGCATTTTTAATATTAAACCCTTCAATACCTGTATTTTGATAACATGATGTAATATTATCAATGTCCATGGTTTCCAAAATTTCATCAGAGCTTAACTCTAGATTTTCAAGTTCATTTTCTTGTCCCTCCTGATAAGCTTCATCAATTGCAGTTGCGACATGAATTAGAACTTTAGAAAATGTAAATAGCATATGGAGTACTTTTAAATTAAATCACAACCGTTATTTCACTTGGCGGTGGAGGCAGTGTTACACTTTCTCCTGTTCCCTGACTTTTGTTGCCTTGCTCGATAGTTTCTGAGACCCATTTAAAAAACTGTTTCAAAGTCGAACTATCTGCAGAGTCTAAATGAACTACATTGTCTGTAAGTTCTTTTAAAATACTGTCATTTGCCATGTGACCTGCAGCGCAACCTACCACAGCACCAAAATTTAATGCTTTTACTTCTTGAATTTTTTCTCTATAAAATTGAATATCTGAAGGTTTACCATCTGTAAAAACAAAAAGCAATGGTTTCCAGTCTCCTTTTTGAGTTGTAGATCCTGATATCACTTCTTTTTTTACTTTTTGAATAACAAAATCCAATCCTGCACCTGTATTTGTGGGGCCGCTTTGTGGACAAGTTATTTCTGGAAGCTGAAAATGAACCAATTCTGTCAAAGGAACGATTTCTTTTACTTCTCTGTCAAAAGTTATAATACTTATCCAAAGCGAATCTAGCGCCTGTGCATCTGACCTCAAAGTATTAATCATACCACTCAAAGCATTATTAAGTGCCTGAATTGGTTCGCCATACATTGATCCGGATGTATCTAATAAAAAATATACTGGTAATCTTCTCATATAACTTTTAAAAACAAGTAAACAATCAATTAATCCTAAATTATTTTACAACAGCTCTTCTTGATTTTTATAAAAAAGGAACTCCTCCAGCTTGAAACTAAACTACAATGTTTAATTCAGATGGCGGAGGAGGTAACTCTTTTACATTTGTAAACTCTCTGCCTAAATCTTCAATCTTAGTTGAAGTTACTCCAATTGAAGCTGTAACCCATTGGAAAAATTTTCCAATACTTGAACTGTCTGCATTTTCAAGACTTACTACAGTATCTGTTATTTGTTTCAACACATTGGTATCTGCACCTGCTCCGGCCGCACAGGCAACTGTAAAAGCTACCTTTACTTTTTTAAATTCTGCAAGACCACTTTCCCAGTTATCAGTCGGAATTCCATCAGTCATAATAAATACAAGTGGTTTCCAGTCTCCTTTTTGCTCTGTTGTTGTTTTAGCAACTTCAGTTTCTATCTTACTTGCTGTTAATTTCAATGCATCGCCTAGAGCAGTAACTCCAGTTGCCTTGAGATCAACCATTTGAAAAGATGCCAAATCTGTTAATGGAATAATTTGTTGTGCAGTCGTATCAAAAGTAATCACGCTTAAATAAGCCGTTTCAATCGCTTGCGGATTTTGGCGTAATGAACTAATCATCATTTGTACACCATTTTTAACAGCTTCGATGGGTTCACCAGTCATTGAACCAGATGTGTCTAATAGTAAGTATACGGGCAGTCTTCTCATGGTAGAATTGTTTTACACAGGAATATTATAAGTTGGAGTATCAGAAGTGTTGTTATTTCGTTGGTTAGAACTTTCAACACCATTTATATTATAACTACTTGTATCTGCCTCGGGGTCATGCTGTGTTAAATGACTCATAACAATATCTGTTAGATCTTTTCCTCCTACCACATGATGATACGCAGAGCCAATTGTATAAATTGGTCCCCAAGGAATTCCCCACCAGCCGATTACTAAATTCAGCAGTGCATATCCATATGAGTATTTAAAAGTGCTTTCGTCAGGTCTGATAAAATAAATATCAGAACTTCTTTTTAAAGTCATTACTACAAATGAAATTGTATATGGAAAAACAACAAATTTTCCACCTTGCCCAACTAGGTCTCTAACTTGAGAAACTCTTAGTCCTTCAATGTTTTTGATTTGCATTAAAGGTAAGATTGAACAATTTTATGAATAGTCTGACCTAAGAATGTATCATCTGTTGGATCTCCAATTGCACTAAACTTCCACTCTCCGTTACGTTTATACAATTTCGCCATGATGATCGAACGTTTGTTTACGTATTGACTTTCTGCAGCTACGTTATAAGAAGCAAACTCAGAAACCACTCTTGTTGGAGTACCTTCATACATTCTGATTTTTGCATAAGGAATTTGAGAAAAATCCTCTTTACCAGCATTATTTAAAAAGAAAAATATCTGACTTACTTTAGCATCAACTTTAGAAAGGTCAACTGTAATAATTTCATTATCTAAACCATCATCTCCGCCTGTATCACCTGCCAGATCATCTCCAGTATGTCTTAAAGCACCATCAACACTTACTAATTTCCCTTTTGGCAAACCAAATTGCTGTAATACTTCTACTCTGTATAGAGGAGAATATAAATGATCACAAATTTTATTTTGATCATCAATCAAAATACAGCTTAAATCTAAATCAATCTCTACTACATTTTTTGATAATCCTAAGAAACCTTTTGTTTCGATTGCTCCCCAGTTTACTCCAATACAGAAATTGGTTAATGTTTCACCAGTTGTTTTTCTTAAATCAATTTTTTGACCTTTGGTTAAGTTAATTGCCATTTGAGTTAATGTTTTAAATTAATTATATTTATTTAAGTAATCTTGTAAACCGCCC
The DNA here is from genome assembly GCF_030378165.1 of Flavobacterium panacagri. Classification (NCBI taxonomy): domain Bacteria; kingdom Pseudomonadati; phylum Bacteroidota; class Flavobacteriia; order Flavobacteriales; family Flavobacteriaceae; genus Flavobacterium; species Flavobacterium panacagri. The sequence continues at coordinate 2,167,730 of NZ_CP119766.1, read as the reverse complement.
TTCATTCCAATACCAACAGCTTCGAACTTCCACTCCTCATTTCTCTTGTAAATTCTTCCAAATTCAACAGCAGTTTCTATCGAAAAGTCTTCATCTAGTTCATACTTTACCAACTCAACATTAGATTCATCTAAAATTCTAATGAATGAATTTCTGATTTGTCCAAAATTTTGCCTTTTTGTATCTGCATGGTGAATTGTAACCACAAACGAAATTTCGTTAACATCTGATGAGATTTTAGATAAGTCAATGTAGATTTTCTCATCGTCACCATCACCATCACCGGTTAAATTATCACCTGCATGAATAACTGCTTGATCTGGAGATTTTAAATTATTGTAATAAATAAAATGATTGTCATTTGGAATTTTTCCATTTGCACCAACTAAAAAAACTGAAGCATCCAAATCAAAACTTGATCCAGTGTTACTTGAATTGCTATCCCATCCTAATCCTACAGTAAATTTAGGAGCAGCTATACTTTGTCTCTGTCCTTTTTCTAAGTTAATTGCCATTTTATTTTTTTAATTAATATTAATATTCAACATTGTTTTTAAGATATTAGTCTGTTCGTCAACATTCTGTAATTCATCCAGAAAATCAACAGATGAAATCTTCTCAAGATATTCTTTTAACACTTCTAAAACATTTTCAGGCAGCGTTGTTTTTATAGTACTAAGCTCATTTTTTAGTTCGGCATTTTTATTCTTCAATCCTTTTATAATAATTTGCTTTGAAGAATCATTTTTTGAGAGATCAATTCCCTTTACCACTTCTTCATTTAGAAAATAAAATGATTTTTCGTTAGCTACAAAAACAAATTTATCATTAGAATCTCTGAACTCATAAATCTCTATTATCTCATTATTACAAACTAATCCACACGAAAACTTAATTTTAAAATTTAAGATGTTTAATCGACCTAAAAGCTTTGTTTCGAATTTTGCATGAGCATTTTCATAAACACTTTTGTTAAACTGTGAAAGCTTTTCATATTGATCAATTGTTATTTCTCTGTAATATTCTGCCTGAATGCTTTGTGAAAAAGTCAGCAGATCATTCCAATTAAAAAAAACATCTTTTTCTGAAACAAATAATTGATAGAGCTCTTCTATCTTTTTTGACATATTCTGTGCATGCAATTGCAGTAATTTTGCCAGTTTTGTTTCTCCTATTTCCTGCTTTAATTTGACTAAAATATCCTCGTTGATGTATATTTCATCAGAGATTAAAACATACTGCTGTTCTTTTGATTTTTTGATTTTCTGAAACAATGCAATAAGACTATCAGTATACTGAATATGAAAGAGTTCCAGTTTATTTATATCTAATATTCTATTATTTTGAAAGAGCTTATGAATGATTTTTGTCCTTACCAGAACCCCGACAAGATCCTTGTGATTAAAGAAATTGGATAACAATTCTAAAATCACTAATTTTCTATTACTCTCTTTTATTATCTGAAGATATCGATCCTCTTCTTCTTGCATTTATATTGTTTCAAAAAAATTATTTCCTCAATAGTCTAGCTTACAACGCCTTTTTTCAATTCTTGCTCTAGACTTTGTAAACCTGCATCAAGCTGTCTTCTGGTTTCTGTACCTTGCTCGTGAATTTGTTTTACTTCTGTCAGCGTATCAATTAAAGATTTTGTTGTCATTTTAAGAGTTTCCAGAGAAACGATTGTATTTTCATTTTCTTTGGCCACTTCGATACTATTTTGTTTTAGCATTTCAGCATTCTTTTGTAAAATAGTATTCGTTGTTTCTGATACTCTTCTTTGTACTTCAATATTTTGTTTTTGTCTTTGTAAAGCAACAGCTAGCGTCAGCTGATTTTTCCAAACAGGCAATGTTGTAGTCAAAATCGACTGCGCTTTCTCTGCAATCGAAGTATTGTTATTCTGAACTACTCTAATTTGCGCCAAAGATTGCAGCATAATAAAACGTACAATTTTCATATCAGCAAGACGCTTGTCTAATCGATTTATGAAAGTTCTTTTATCAGAAATTTGATAATCCTGATATTGCGCACTATTGCCTTCCATCACAGCAAGTTCTTCGTTCAATTCTTTAAAACGAATCTGCCCCGCAATAATGTGCTTTTCCATTTCTTTGATAAGATTCACATTTCCGTCAAACATAGTTTGAAGAGCGCTGTTATCTTTTACAGAATTGATCATTCCAGCTTTTACTTTATTACTGATTTTTTCAATATTTACAGTAATTCTGTCATATTCCTGAAATAGCTTTTTTACATCTGTTATCAGTTTATTGAGCAATGGTATTTTTGAAAGAAATCTTTTAAATGGACTTTGATCTAATTGATCAACGTCTACATAATTTAATTCCGTTAATAGATCATTAATCAAAGTTCCTACTTCTCCAGAATTATAGGTTCTTACATTGGTTAAGAAACTATCACTTTGTTTTGCTATAGAGTTTTGAATATCGGCACCATAATTAAGAATCGAATTGGCATCGTTCTCATTTAATTGATTAGAAATACTCTTATAACTGTTTATTTCTGCTTCCGAAATTGAAGTTAAATTTACATTTCCATCTTTATCAATCAAAGCAGTATTCTCCTGAGTAACTAATTGATTTTCCATAAGTATTTATAGATAATTCTGTTGAATTGTAACAATTGTCTGTTCTAGTTTTTTATCGTTTGTCGGTACACCAACTGCGTTAAATTTCCATTCGTCGTTTCTTTTGTAAAAAACACCTAAAACCATAGATACATTTCCTGCAAAAGAAGCATCGTTTGCAACATCATAACGTGCAAATTCCTGACTCACTCTGGTTGGAGTTCCTTCATATATTCTGATTGATGCAAAAGGAATATCTTTAAAGTCCTGGCCTCTAAAACTATTTATGAAAAATGCCACATAACTGGCTGCCGGCGTTAATTGAGAAAAATCTAAAGTAATAACTTCATTATCTAGACCATCGTCACCGTTTAAATCTCCAGTTAAATCATCTCCACTATGTTTGATTGCGCGATCATTAGAAATGAGTTTTCTAAAATTTACCGAATCAATATGATTTTTTTTATCGTCATAAATCGCACAGCTAGCATCTAAATCAACTGGTTCTTTTTTAGTTCCAAATAATCCTTTTTTCTCTATTGCTCCCCAATTTACACCAACGCAAATATTTACTAATTTTGAACCATTACTTTTTTCAAGATTAATACGCTGTCCTTTTTCTAAATTAATTGCCATCTATAATTAATTGTATTTATTTAAATAATCTTCTAATCCGCCTTTCATACCAACTCCCATCGCTTCAAATTTCCACTGGCCATCTTTATTGTAAATTCTTCCAAATTCAACTGCGGTTTCTATTGAGAAATCTTCTTCCAATTCATACTTAACCATTTCGGCATTATTAGAATCATCAACGATACGGATGAATGAATTTCTAACTTGTCCAAAATTTTGTCTCCTTCCTTCAGCATCATGAATTGTCACTACGATACAGATTTCTTTTACGGCACTATTAATTTTAGTTAAATCTATTTTAATTTGTTCGTCATCTCCATCTCCATCACCTGTTAGATTATCTCCAGTATGTATAACAGACTCATCTGGAGCTTTTAGATTATTATAGAAGATAAAATGAGAATCAGATAATATTTTTCCGTTTTCCCCCACAATAAAAGCTGAGGCATCAAGGTCAAAACTAGAACCTGTACTGCTGTTATTTGTGTCCCATCCTAAACCAATTGTAAATTTGGGTGCATTAATATTTTCTCTTTGTCCTTTCTGCAAATTAATAGCCATAATCTAATCTATTTTTATGATGTTAATATTGTTTTTATATTCTAAAATCTGGTGGTAATTATTACTGATTGCTAGATGAAATAATTCATTGCTTTTTTTTCTAGAAATGTTCGAAATTAAGTATGCAAACTGTTTATCATCGAGGCTCAATATGAACTTCACAATTCTTGTATTGTATTGGAAGTCTTCACTATTCACTATAGAAACAATATCTTCTACATTTTTTACTGCAAAATAGTTATAATGATTTTCAATTTTTGGATGAATTTCTTTGTTTACGAGTTCACCATAATAAACAAAAATAAAATCACCCTGAACATTATATTGATCCAAAATCTTATTTACCGTATGCTCGTGACTTCCCGTTATCTTAATATCATCCACAAAAATGCATATCTTACCTTCAATAAAATTGCGATCAATATAATAAGTGTCATTCGATATCAATTTTACTCTTTGTTCAAAATCTAAGTTACCATAATCAGTAACGTAAGTCTGATTTCTATAAATTTTAGATTCGATACAAGCTTTTTTACCATTTTTAAATAAAAAACTGTTCAGCTCCTTTTTAAAATAGTAACATAAAAAATTTGATGCAGTAGGAATTGATAAATAAGGACTTGGCAGAATAACAATATCTTTATCAGATAAAATTAAATCTTTATGCTCTTCAACAAATCCATCGAATAGATCCTCTGCAAATTTCTCTGCGTAGAATTTATCTCCAAATTTAAATCTGCTGTATTCTGCCTCTTTAAAAGGACAAATATCTTGGTCTATAATTTTGTGTAAGCTATAACTCTTATTCACGTTTATATTTTTAGTAAATGTGCATTAAATCCAAACTGTATTGCTCCATTGTAATCTGCAATACAATTGTCGCCTATATGCAAAACATTTTTTTTATTTATCTTTTTATATTTATTAATTTCATCAAATACAAGCTGAAAAATCGCTGGATTTGGTTTTGAAAACCCTACTTCATCTGAATAGATTTGAAATTTAAAATAATCTGCTAGTTCATAATGTTCAAGCAGTTTTCTTAAAACCTGACCTTTAATAAATGCAGTATTACTTAAAATACTTATCGATTTATCTTGAACTGTTATTTCTTTAAATAGATTTTGTATGTCTGGATAAATTAAAACCGGCTTATATTTCAAAAACAATTCTTCAGTATGTTTGTAGAATTCCAATAAACTTCCTGTATCATTTCTCTCAAAATCAACATCTAGAGCACTTAAAATCAAATAATAGATTTCGTATGTATCAATATTTAATCCCGTTTTTTCATTAATATTATTACACAAAACATCATAATATCGAACAACTTCATTTACTTTTTCAATTCCGTGCTCTATTTCAAAAAACTCTTTAAATAATAAGTTTCTTTTTTGCTTAAACTCTGGATTTGATTTTATTAATGTAAGCCACAAATCGAACGAAAGATGGCTGTAATTTTCATAATTTATTTCCAAAAGGACTAGATTTAAAATTTGCTAAACAGATGTTACTTAATGATTTCGCCTGAATAATATTTCTCTAAGAAATAGCCCAAATCGGCTTTATAACCAATACCGGAAGCTTCAAACTTCCAATTACCATTTCTTTTATACAATCTTCCAAACTCAACACCAGTCTCTATAGAGAAATCCTCTCCTAACTCATATTTAGCAATTTCTTCTCCATTTTCATCATTGACGATTCTGATATAAGAATTTCTAACCTGACCAAAATTCTGTTTTCTGCGCTCAAAATCTTCAATTGTTACCACAAAAAGAATCTCCTCAACAGCGGTATCTATTTTAGATAAGTCTACTTTGATAGCCTCATCATCATCGCCATCGCTATTACCACCTGTCGGATCGTCCCCTGTATGCAATAGTGCTCCATCGGGCGATGATAAATTGTTATAAAAAACAAAATAGCTTTCCCCTAAAAGTTTTCTACTTGCATTGATCATGATCGCAGAAGCATCCAGATCAAAATCATGCCCAGTACCTTCATTTGGATCCCAGCCTAGACCAACCGTAATTCTAGATAATCCGATGTCAATTTTTTGTCCTTTTTGTAAATTTATTGCCATTACGAAATTTTGTATTTATAAATTAACCTGTACAATAATATAAAAAGAAGCGCATTAAAGTTTACGGGATTCCGTAAACAAGGGAAATATTTTTAAGAGCTTTAATAAATTGGCTCTCTTTACAATACCAATTTCATAGTATCCAGAAAGGTTTATTTTTTTTCAGCTAGAAAAATTACTTTTATTTAATTGTTCTTTAAACATTTTAATTGATTTGTAATAGTAGAAAACATTACTAATTCTAACTGCCCATAAAAGACAATTTTTCTATATTATAAGTCATTTCAACAATGTAGAAACGTTTAAAAAACGGTGGTTTTATTCTCTAAAATAAAGCAGAAAATTAAAAATTACCTTATCTTTGTTTCAGTAATTACTGACACTATTAAGGTAAATTTCAATATCTAAATACAGCTACTTCTTTACAGATTATAAAAAATTCAAAACACAAAATGTTAAAAAAAGGATCGAAACTAAATAGTATTTTAACAGGAAGTTGTCCAAAATGCCAAAATGAAAGCATGTATGAAGACAAAAATCCCCTTCATTTGAGTAAAGTTCTAAAAATGAATGAAAACTGCAGCCATTGCGGATTCAAATATCAAATTGAACCGTCGTTCTTTTACGGCGCTATGTATGTAAGCTACGGTTTGAATGTTGCCGTCGGAATTGCTGCCTTTATTATCTCTTTTGTTTTTTTTGGAGCCAATATCGAGCAATCGTTTATCGCTATTATCGTGACTTTGGTAGTTTTATTTCCTTTTGTACTTCGTCTATCCAGAAACTTATACATTAATATGTTTGTTTCTTATGATCCTAACGCTGGCCGAAAGTAATCCCTTTTAAATATCTTTTATGGAATCGCTTAATATCGGCTTCTCGGTCTATAGGCGTTCCGTTTTCAATATGCTCGTACAACATTTTTGCCAATGCCGGCCCGAGCATCACGCCTCGCGTTCCTAATCCGTTAAGAACATGAATAGAACTGTATGCTTCGTGAGTACCAACTAAAGGTCTTCTATCCGCAACTGTTGGTCTTACTCCAGCAAAATGCTTTATGATCTCAAAATCGCAGGTAATAATTTCCTTAATACGATCTATAAGTTCCTGTTTCCCTTCTTCTGTTGGAAGATCCGTCTTATCATGCCAATTGTAAGTTGCACCAACTTTAAACAGATTACCGCCTACTGGTAAAATGAAGACGCTTGTATTCACAATTAGATCTAATTTTAAATCAGGGGCTTTTATCAAAAACAATTCTCCTTTCGTCCCATCCAAAGGAAGATAATTAAAATATGGATTTTTATGTAGTCCAAAACCTTCTGCAAATATGATATGGCGGGCTTTAATACTTTTATACTGAATTCCAGATTCAAGAATTTCTAAGAAAGAACTATGAAAAGATTCTTCCAGAAGCAAATTATTATCTTTTAAATAAGCTTTATAACTCTCCAACATCTGTCCAGTTTTTACATAGCCTGTATGCAGCACTTCTCCATAATTATGAGGAGAATCAATACCTTGATACTTTTTAGTAATGAGTTTGGTGGATAAAAACGGAGCTAAGTTTATTTTATCAGAAGCAGCAAACCAATTATTCTGTTCTTCAATCGAAAAAAACTTTCGAAGAATAGGCATTTTATAATTGAATTTTTCCTGCAATTTCTCCTCAACTTGATCATAGAATTCGTTCATCAAAACCAAATGCTCTTTAGCATTCCAAACTTCGCTGAAACGTTTCAGAATAACCGGATTGTACAAACCACCTGCAATTCTAGATGAATTTTGAGATTTGTCATCTATAACCAAAATAGATTTATTGTTTTTAAGGGCAACTTCGGCAAAAGAAATTCCAGCCAATCCAGATCCGACGATTAAATAATCAAGCATTTGCAGTGTAGATAAAATAAAAAAACTCTAACTACAAAGGTAGCAAGAGTTTCTCTTATAATTTGATTCATTACTTAGTAATTCCACATATCTTCTTCGAAATTTCGAATCTTCTCTTTTACTCGTTCCGATTCCAACAACTGACTTTGCGCATTATCTCTAATGTAATCTTTGATTTCTCTATCCCCATAAACATTTTCTTCTTTATAAATAACCGAATTAAATCTCCTTGAGTTTAATATCTGATCAAATGAAATTGGAAGGGCAGAATTTTGATCGTTAAAAGCTTTTGCTTCATGTAAAACATCACGCGCGTTTGGAAAGAAAACCCAAAATAATTCAATATAATCTTTTTCGTCACTATTCATCGTGTAGACATCTGGAGTAACTGGACAAATTCCGAGTAAGCGATACTTTAATTCACTCTGGCGTTTGTCAAAATACCAAAACCCTTTAATTTTATATTGACTGACATCTGCAGCGGTAAGATCTTGTTTTAAGATATATTCTGCAGGAACTGTTCGGGTTGGACCAACCGTTTCTTCAACATAGGAAACACTTTTCTTTTTCCCTTTCCCTGTAACCACTTTTTTCTTAACAACACGTGATCTATAATCGTCTGGATATTGATTAATTAATTCCCTGCCAGCATCCGTTGTATCTACTCGAGAAAGAGATCCTTGAATATCTTTCAACGATTTTTTAGTATTAAAATAACTATCTGTGTACACTTCAGTTATTTTCCCCTCTCTAATACCTTTTGTTAAGACATCATAAAGAGAGCGCCTATCTGAACCAATATTAGCTGTATCAACTGGAAAATACAACGGAAAATTAATTTTTTCATTCAAATCAATAATCTCCCAAACCGTTTTTCCCATTAAGATATCCCGATCATTAACATAACCATACGCAAGAGGCTTATCATTATCAGATATCATCTGTGCGGGTGTCTTAATTCCAATTTGATCAGCAGTTTTGGCATTAAGTAAATTAGACTGTGCGTGTAAAAAAAGACCTCCAGCAACAGTAACAATAGCAACAAAAAAATTTCTCACTTTCATCATAATAAATATTATAAGGCATTAAACGAAATTTTATTAAAAATATTGTTATTTTTCTTACATAAACAAAAACCATAATCTTTATCTGCTTTTACAACCTTTACAGAATGATATTTCACCATTTATCTAAATAAAAAAAACTCTTACTACAAAGGTAGTAAGAGTTTTTTAAATATTTGATTATGTACTACTTAGTAGTTCCACATATCTTGTTCGAAGTTGCGAATTTTTTCTTTCACTCTTTCAGATTCTAACAACTGATTTTGTGCATTATCTTTCATATAATCGCTAATTGCTCTATCTCCATAAAGGTTTTCCTCTTTGTAAACTACAGCATTAAAACGTCTAGAATTTAAGATCTGATCAAATGAAATAGGAAGAGCTGAATTTTGATCGTTAAAAGCTTTTGCTTCGTGAAGCGCTTCTCTAGCATTTGGGAAGAATACCCAAAACAATTCAATATAATCCTTTTCGTCACTATTCATTGTATAAACATCTGGAGTTACTGGACAAATTCCAAGTAAACGATATTTCAATTCACTCTGACGTTTGTCAAAATACCAGTATCCTTTAATTTTATACTGAGTAACATCTGCAGCAGTAAGATCTTGTTTTAAGATATATTCAGCAGGAACTGTTCTTGTTGGGCCAACTGTTTCTTCAACATAAGATACACTTTTGTTTTTACCTTTACCAGTAACTACTTTTTTCTTCACAACACGTGATTTGTAGTCATCTGGATATTGGTTAATTAACTCTCTACCTGCATCAGTTGTATCAATACGAGATAATGATCCTTCGATGTCTTTCATAGATTTTTTAGTATTAAAATAACTATCTGTATAAACTTCAGTTATTTTTCCACCTTTAATAGCCTTAGTAAGAACGTCGTATAAAGAACGTCTGTTAGAACCAATATTAGCTGTATCTACCGGAAAATACATTGGGAAATTGATTTTTTCATTTAAGTCAATGATCTCCCATGTTGTTTTTCCCATCAAGATATCTCTATCATCTACATAACCATAAGCCAATGGCTTATCATTATCAGATATAAGTTGAGCAGGAGTTTTAAGTCCTATCTGTGCAGGTGTTTTCGCATTAAGCAAATTAGATTGCGCATTAGAAGCAAAACCTCCAGCGATAGAAACAATAGCTATTAAAAAATTTCTTACTTTCATCATGATATCATTATAAGATATTGAACGTAGCTTATACTACTTTATTATTGTATTTCGTAAATTACTGGAGCAGTTCTTGGCAATAAATAACTACCAGCACCAACCAGTTTAGTTTTAATTTCAGAAATAGTAACTTGATCTCCTTTACCTGCTCTTGAAAGTACTTGTTTACATTGTGCATTCATTTTGTTTCCTGTTACAACCACAGTTGGCTGTCCAGCAATTTTCATATTGAATCCAACAACATCTAAACCAACTTCAAAATCAAAATCAAGTAATTTAGCTCCAATTGTAGCAATCTCTAAGTTAGATCTAGGACCTTTAACAACTCCCATCTCACCTCTAATTGTTCCTGTTGGACCAGGAATACCTTTAATTCTGAATGTTTTCTTGTCTGTTACTTTATCACCATTTGGTAATGTACCTGTTACAGAAATTGTAGCTTCAGTACCTTGACCTGGGCTCATGTTATATTTTCCTGGTTTTCCAGCTGAAGATAATCCTGGAGCACTAGCCACAACTTTATTATCAGCAACACCTGCGAAAGATACAGAAATTGGGTTAACAACTCCTCTATACACAACGTTCATTTTATCAGCAGAAATTGTAGCAGAATTTGGTTTTGGAACTACAACATATTTTCCAGAGAATTTCAAAGGAATGTTTTTACCATCTTCTAAGAATGTAAATTGTCCGTTGATATCTTGTTCTCCAACTCCACCAGCAGTTAAAGAGATAACAGCTTGTCCGTTTACGATTTGTCCAGGACCTTGGAATGAAGTAGGCTTAGTATTTTCGTCATAACGACCTAAAACAACTTTACCAGTAACTTTTTCACCTTGGAAATAAGCATTTTTATCTAAAACAACAATTGCTTGATAATTACTGTAAGAAGCAGCAGCAACCGCAGCTTTACCTAAAGCACTGTTATAAACGTCAGCTTCTGTCTTTTTAACGTCATTTTGCCAAGTTGATAATTTTGCAGCAGATGCAATTGCAGGAAATCCTTTGAAATGATAAGCTAAATATTTTTCTTTGATTCCTTCTTTGTTTTTTACATCAGAAACATCAAATTTCTTTTCAACCTCAGCGATAATTGCTGCATATTTTTTGTCTGTTCCTAAAGCAGCTTTAATATCAGCTTTATATTTTTCGATTTTAGAGATAATTTCGTTACCTTTTTTAGTGTAACCGTCTCCTGTAAACCAGTCGTCGATATTATCTCCTCTATCCATAGCTTCGTAAGGCAATTTTCCAGTTTCTTTTTCAACTTCGAAACCTTTAATAGCCTGAGCTTTTAGAGTAGCTATATAATCATAGAAATCTTTTGTAATTGTTTCAACTTTGTGAGCAGTAACTGCAGCAATAGCAAATTCTCCTTTTGCTTCAGCTGCTTTTTGATCTAAAGATGTTAATAAACCTGCATTTGTTTCTGTTGAAGTAGTATTTGCACTTTCAAATTTCTCATTCATCAAACCAAAAGCAGAAATAACTTCTTTTGATACGTTCATTGCTAACATCGCGATGAAAACCAGATACATCAGGTTAATCATCTTCTGTCTAGGGGTTAATTTTCCTCCTGCCATTTTTTTCTAATTAGTTCTTTATTAATAAATTTAATATTAGTTGAAAACTAATTATCCTTTGTTACTCATTGCAGAAAGCATACCACCGTAAACACTGTTTAAAGAAGCAATATTAGCAGTCATAGATGCCATTTGCTCTTTTAATTTAGAAGCGTTTTCAGCGATTTCTTTGTTAGCTTCAGCGTTTCTAGAAGCGCTTTCTAACTGTACTTTATATAAACTGTTTAATGATTCCATTTGAGCAGCAGCAACAGATAATTCTTCAGAATATTTCTTTTGTCCTGCAATTGAATCTACAGTTGGAGCAATTCCTTTAGCAGCAGATTCGAAGTTTTTGATACTGTTTCCTAAACTTGACATTAATTCACCGTCAATTTTAGCTTCTTTTAATAAAGTATCTAATTTTTGAGATAATAATCCTTGAGCCTCAGTTGGGTTTTCAGCTTTAACCTCTTTTTTTCTAGCTTGTCCATTAGCTAATTCTGGGTAAACAAGAGTCCAATCTAACTCGTCCTCTACTGGTTCGAAAGCAGAAAGCGCAAAAATTAACGCTTCAGTCACTAATCCTACTGAAAGCATAACTGTTCCTGTTAATGGTCCAATTTCAAAGTGAGTAATTTTGAATAAAGCTCCAACGATTACCACTGCCGCTCCCATACCATAAGCGAAATTCATTGCTTTTTTACTTAATAATGCCATAATACTTTTTTTTTAGGTTTAAAATAGATTTGTTGGATATTGATAAAATTATAAATTACTTTCTTTTGCTTCCGTTTCCGTTACCAGTTACTTGAGTTCCCATGTAATCTTGAACAGTTCTGAATCCGATATAACTTCTAGCTGAATCAGCGTATTCGTGGTCACGAGTACTTACTTGTAGGAAATAAGCAACATCTTTCCAAGAACCTCCACGAACCACTTTTCTTTGGTTTTTACCATCAATTACGTTTGGATTCATTGTAGAAACATATTCGTAAGCGTTTGGATTGTAAGCAGAATCTGTCCACTCTGAAACGTTACCTGCCATATTGTATAATCCGTAACCATTTACTTCATATGATTTAGCTTCTACAGTATATAAAGCCTCATCAGCAGCATAATCTCCTCTACTAGGTTTGAAGTTTGCTAAGAAACAACCTCTATCACTTTTAGTGTAAGGACCTCCCCAAGGATAAGTTGCAGACTCTAGACCTCCTCTAGCCGCATATTCCCATTCTGCTTCAGTTGGCAATCTGAAAGCGTTTACTAGGTCACGACCTTTTTTCTTAGATTTGATATAGCTATTTTTATTTAGAGTTCTCCAAGCACAGAATGCTTTAGCTTGTTTCCAAGTAACACCAACTACAGGATAATCCCCATAAGCTTTGTGCCAGAAATAATCATTATGCATTGGCTCATTATATGAATAAGCAAAATCTTTAATCCAAACAGCTGTATCAGGATAAACATTAACCTGCTCTGTTTTTACGAAATCACTTCTTTTTCCAACTTTAGCTTTTGCAGCAGCTTGAATATCCATCCAAGAATAACGGAATTTCAACTTATTTACATCAATTGTTCTTAAACCATTGTATGATTCTTCAATTGGCAAATACATAGAATCCATTACTTCAGCATAATACTCATCTGGATATGCTTTTGTATCTTTAATTAATTTAACTTTTCTGTTTAGTTTTCTTCCAGCGTACGGATCATCTTTTGTACCTACACTGTAATAGTTATCGTACATATATTTATCGTAAGCTGTCATTTTTTCTGGATCAGAATCGTTGAAAGCATAATCAGCAATACTTCCGCCTTTTTTACCTTTACCATCAGTCGCTTTTTGTCCAGTTTCGTCAGCTAAAATTGCTAAACGAACTCTCATTGTAGAGTCTTTTACCCACTCCACAAATTGACGATACTCACTGTTAGTAATCTCAGTTTCATCCATGTAAAATGAACGAACAGTTACCGTTTTAGTCGGAGCATCTTCTACGTTAGCTAAATCAGCATCTGATTTACCCATAATAAAAGATCCACCCGGAACTAATGTCATTCCATAAGGCTTCTCGGGATGCCATTTCCCTCCTGTAACACCAACTAATTCACCTTTGTCACCTGACTTACCACAGCCGATTACCAGTGTTAACATTGCTGCAAATGCAATAAACTTCTTCATATAAATTTGGGATTATCTATTCATTATTAAAAGTCCGTAAACGTATTTATTATTTATCTAAAAAACAATACTACTTGCGAATTTATTTTACCGTTCAAAAATAATGTTAAATAAAATAAAAAAAAAATATTTCATCGATAAACTGTGACAAAAAATCGATGTAAAACGTTAATTTTTATCATATGTAAATATTTTCTCACTAATTAATTTTAACTTTTTTCTACTCATTTTAAAAATTTAAGATTTACCTTAAATTTTAATATTACAAAGCATTTTTTCGTTGCGCTTTCCACCATCTTTCTGGCAATTCTTGGTTACAAGCCGCCAAATATTCATCATAAGAACAGGGTAATAACGTATTTCTTTTTAACTTATTGTGGCCATTTGATTGAAAAGGAATTTCGATCCACCAACGGTCTGTTTTATCACTTTTATAAAAAATCAATTCCTCCTCTTCCAGCGGCACTATATATTTAAGATAATTGGCACGACTCCCGAATGGATATTCTTTTGAACGGTAATGATATCCTTCAATAAAATACCATACAATCTGAGCAATAATAACGGACTCTGCCATTGTACTATTGTGATTAAAGACTCCAAAAGCAGAAACTTTATCACTTATTCCCGCATATCTAGACAATGCACAAATTTCTTTTCCATTAAATCCGTTAGGCTCAAAAGTAACCGTATTACCTGAAGCTGAAGATTTTACAGAATTCAAATCAAAGCTAACTAAATCTGCATCTCTAAAAACTGGTTCTGCTAGGGTAATTTTATTAGAAATTTCACCTAAACGATAAGCATCAAAAAATAATTTTTCGATCAAATCAATTTCTTCTTGAGAATTATAATAAGTCTGATACCCAATATTACAGTAGTTAAACAGATTATTTGGCTCATCAATTATGATTTTAGTTAAATACGAATTAGCCGAAACTGACTCATTTTCTTTTCCAAAATCAAATTTATTATCCACAGCTACCAAATTCACCATCTGTTCTAAATCGTCGTAAGCACGATACAAAGCATAGGTCAAATCCTGAGAACCTCCCAGGACTATAGGAATGACTTTTTTCTTAATTAAAGCCGCTACAACCTTTTTTACTGCAAAATAAGTATCTTCAACAGAATCACCAGCAAGGATATCTCCTAAGTCTGCAATTGATGCATCCCAGTTACCTGGATACATGCTATATAATTTCTTACGAACAGCCGAAAGATTAACTTCGTTAACCATATTGATGTTTGTACGATCTTCTAAAACACCAATTATAGCTATATTAATTTGATCAATATCAGGAAACTGATCTTGGGTATGAAAAACTACTTTACTTCCAAGTTCTTGTGAAGACAGCGCACCGACGAATTTTACAATTACATCATTTACTGGTTCTAGAAAATCAAATTCCATCTATTCTTTATTTCTTTTTAGCAGCTGCTTTTTTAGCTGGCGCTTTTTTAGTTGTTGTCGTTTTTTTCGCTGCCGCTTTCTTTGCAGGAGCTTTTGCTTCTATCATTTCTTGAACCTGAGCTAATGTCAACTTCGTTGCATCAACATCTTTACTCAATTCAATTTTGATTTTACCTTTCAGGATTACAGAACGTCCCCAACGGGCTTTCTCCACCACAATTCCTTCGTCTTCCCAATTGTGAAGCACTTTATCGATATTTTTTTGAAGCTTATCTTCAATAAGCTCTTCTACATCTGCTTGCGATAAATTATCGAAATTGTATTTTTTGCTCACATTCACAAAAAGTCCGTTCCATTTAATAAATGGCCCAAAGCGCCCAACACCTTTCTGGACACCTTCTCCTTTATAAACAGCTATCGGTGCATCTGCAAGTGCTTTTTCGTCAATTAATTCCTGAGCTCTTTCTTTAGAAACATTCAATGGATCTTCACCTCTTGGCAGTGAAATAAAAACACTTCCGTGACGAACATAAGGACCGTAACGGCCGTTATTCACTTCTACTTCTTCTCCTTTATAGTCTCCTAAACTTTTAGGCAGCAAAAATAAATTTAAAGCTTCTTCAAGGGTAATATTTCCAATATTTTGATCTGCCATTAAGCTGGCAAATTTTTTATCCTCATCATCTGCTTCTCCAATCTGCGCCATTGGCCCAAATTTTCCTAAACGAACAGAAACTTGTCTTCCATCAGCATCTTTTCCTAGAATTCTTTCACCGCTTTCTCGTTCTGCATTTGCCTCAACCTCTTTTACATTTGGATGAAATTGATTGTAGAAATCCTGCATCATTTTTGCCCAGTCAATATTTCCTTCAGCAATTTCATCAAAATCCTGCTCTACTTTTGCTGTGAAATTATAATCTAAAATGTTTCCAAAATTCTTCACCAAGAAATCGGTTACAATAGTTCCGATATCTGTAGGAACTAATTTCCCTTTATCAGAACCTGTATTTTCTTTCAACAACTTCTCTCCTACTTTACTGTTTTGCAAAGTAAGCTGTGTATAATTACGCTCTTGTCCTTCAAGAGTTCCTTTTTCAACATAATTTCTATTTATAATTGTAGAAATAGTTGGCGCATAAGTAGACGGACGTCCAATTCCCAGTTCCTCCAGTTTTTTCACTAAAGAAGCTTCAGTATAACGTGCAGGCGGTCTTGAATATCTTTCTGTAGCTGTAATGTAATTATTTGCTAGTTTTTCGTTTACTTTTAAAGCTGGAAGCATTCCTTCTTGCTCTTCTTCATCGTCATCATGACCTTCTAAGTACACTTTTAAGAATCCTTCGAAAAGTAATACTTCTCCAGAAGCTGTAAAAAGCTCATCATGATTATCCGCTTCAATTTTTACATTTGTTCTTTCCAACTGCGCATCACTCATTTGAGACGCTAAAGTTCTTTTCCAGATCAAATCGTATAAACGCGCTTGGTCACGGTCAATATTTACAGAGTGACGAGACATATCTGTCGGACGAATTGCTTCATGTGCTTCCTGCGCTCCTTTATTTTTGTTAGCAAAAACGCGAGGTTTAGAATATTCTTTTCCGTAAGATTTTATGATTTCTGCTTCAGCTGCATCCATTGCTTCCTTTGAAAGATTCACAGAATCCGTTCTCATATAAGTAATCAATCCGGCTTCATAAAGACGCTGTGCCAACTGCATGGTAATTCCAACTGGCAAGTATAATTTTCTTGCTGCTTCCTGCTGTAACGTAGAAGTTGTAAAAGGAGATGTTGGAGATTTTTTGGTAGGTTTAGTTTCTAAATCAGCTACCTTATATTTTGAACCGATATTTTGATTTAAGAAATCTTCGGCTTCTTTTTTAGTATTAAAGTTTTTTGGAAGTTTTGCTTTGAAAGCTTTTCCAGCTTCGTTTACAAATTCTGCAACAATTGAATAGGTTGCTACTGCATTAAAACTTTGAATTTCACGCTCTCTTTCAACGATCAAACGTACAGAAACTGACTGCACACGACCTGCTGAAAGTCCTCCTTTGATTTTTCTCCATAAAACAGGAGATAATTCGTAACCTACTAAACGATCCAGAACACGACGTGCCTGCTGTGCGTTTACTAGATTATAATCAATTTCTCTTGGATTGTCGATTGCTTTAAGAATCGCTGATTTTGTAATCTCGTGAAAAACAATTCGTTTGGTTTTTTTTGTGTCTAATTTTAATTCTTCCGCCAAGTGCCATGAAATAGCCTCTCCCTCGCGGTCCTCATCGGATGCTAACCAAACCGTTTCGGCATTCTTAGAAAGTGATTTTAGTTTCGTTACCAAGGCTTTTTTATCAGGAGAAACTTCATATTTAGGTTTAAATCCATTTTCTACATCTACTCCTATTTCCTTTGATGGTAAGTCGGCTATGTGACCATAACTTGACTCCACCTGAAAATCGCTTCCGAGGAATTTCTCGATCGTTTTCGCCTTTGCAGGTGACTCCACTATAACTAAATTCTTTGCCATTGCTCTTATTTTCTGCAACAAAAGTATCTATTTTTTTTAAATATTAACCTTACGAATGCATTTTTGAAGTATTTTGATATTATGAAACTTAAAATTGCAGATTTATCTGTAATAATCTCGATTATATATATAGGTATAACTTTTAATGATTTCTGACAGAGAAATCCCTTTTAATTTTAGATTTCAGAGTTTAGATTTTACATTGCAGAAACATGCGCTAAATTAAAACTCAATTTATTTTCTTTTAAAAACACATTTACTTTGCCCAGATTACTTCACTGACTTTATTTTAAACCGGTGTTCAGAGAATTTCATTTGCAAACGGATTGCCCGGAATAAAAAACAAAAGTTTCTTGTTATAAAAAAAGCGACCAACGGAAGCTCTTTTTGCAACATTAAAAACTTTGCTTTTTTTATGAGGACAAGAAGTGGAGAGCTGGAAATAGCTGTTTATCATAGAAAGTAAACCTCAAAACACTAGCTATCAACATTTCTCAAAACATTGTTAATTCTTTATCTGACATCTTGTCATATTCGTTTCAATTACGCTATCTTTGCACTTTGAATTTTTACAATGGAAAAGATTATTGAAGAAAGCAAACAGGGCGAAAGTCTTGTTCTGGAAAATAAACCTGAGAATACTAAAAAACTCTTTATAGAAAGTTACGGCTGTGCGATGAATTTTTCGGACAGTGAAGTCGTAGCTTCCATTTTATCTGACGGAGGTTATAATACAACATCTGTTCTTGAAGAAGCCGATTTGGTTTTGGTGAATACCTGCTCTATCCGTGACAAAGCGGAACAAACTATTCGTAAACGTTTAGAAAAATACAATGCAGTAAAACGTACGAATCCAAAAATGAAAGTAGGCGTTTTAGGCTGTATGGCGGAACGTTTGAAAAGTCAGTTTTTAGAAGAAGAAAAAATAGTCGATCTTGTTGTTGGTCCTGATGCTTATAAAGATCTTCCGAATTTATTGGCAGAAGTTGAAGAAGGACGTGACGCCATTAACGTAATTTTATCAAAAGAGGAAACATACGGAGATATTTCGCCGGTTCGTTTAATGAGTAACGGAATCACCGCTTTAGTTTCGATTACTCGTGGATGCGACAATATGTGTACGTTTTGTGTTGTACCGTTTACACGTGGACGAGAAAGAAGCCGTGAACCTCAAAGCATTATGAATGAAATTAAAGATCTTTGGGAAAAAGGCTTTAAAGAAATTACACTTTTAGGACAAAACGTTGACAGTTATCTTTGGTACGGCGGCGGTTTGAAAAAAGACTTCGTAAACGCTTCTGAAATGCAGAAAGCTACTGCTGTCGATTTTGATCAATTATTAGAAATGGTTGCGGTAGGTTTTCCTAAAATGCGTATTAGATTTTCGACTTCAAATCCGCAGGATATGCACGAAAGTATTTTACATGTGATGGCGAAATATCCAAATATCTGTAAACATATTCACTTGCCGGTTCAGTCTGGAAGTAACAGAATTTTAAAAGAAATGAATCGTCTGCATTCTCGTGAGGAATATATGGCTTTGATTGATAAAATCAGAGCGATTGTTCCAGATGCTTCGATTTCACAAGATATGATTGCCGGTTTCCCCACAGAAACGGAACAGGATCATCAAGACACCATGAGTTTGATGGAATATGTAAAATATAATTTCGGTTATATGTATTCGTATTCTGAACGCCCTGGAACTCTTGCTGGAAGGAAAATGAAAGATGATGTTGAAGAAGAAACTAAAGCCAGAAGATTACAGGAAATTGTCGATTTACAACAAAAACATGCTTGGTTTAGAAGTGAGGAATTTGTTGGAAAAACAGTTGAAGTTTTAATCGAGAAAGTTTCTAAAAAATCTAAAGAAGAATTCTCCGGAAGAAATTCTCAAAGTATAACGGTTGTTTTTCCGAAAGAGAATTATAAAATTGGAGATTTTGTAAACGTAAAAATCATAAGCTGTACTAGCGGAACTTTAAAGGGTGAAGCCATTGGATATTCTGAGATGAATTAGTTTTTATAACCGCAAATTTCACAAATTTCCGCAAATTAACTATTCATGATCGATACAAACGAATATTACTACAAGAAAGATCAAAATTATCAAATTGTAGGCATATGCATGGAAGTACATAGATTACTAGGCCCTGGATTACTTGAAATTGTCTATAAAGATGCATTAGAAATTGAATTCAAAAATAACAACATTCCTTATCATCGAGAAAAGGAATTTTCAATAGAATACAAAGGAGTTATTTTGCCTCATAAATTTTATGCCGATTTTATAGTTTATGAAGATATAATATTAGAAGTAAAATCAGTTAAAGAAATTAGCAATGATCATCTTGCTCAAACATTAAATTACATGAAGCTTGCGGATACTCCTGTTGGAATAATTGCAAACTTTCAAAACAAATCATTAGTACACAAAAGATTGATAAATTCATAAACTGAATTTGCGCTAATTTGTGTAATTTGTGGTTAATTTAATAATAACATTTCTGACCGATTTAAAAAAAATCTGTGTTAATCATTTTAATCTGTGGCAAAAGAAAAAAAATACAAGCCAAAGTTTTAATTTTTAGGTATAACCTGAAACTTGAAACAAATAAAAAACTTGAAACAAAAACTACATGGAAACAGTTCAAGCAATAAAACAGCGATTTGAGATAATTGGAAATGATCCAAAATTAAATCGTGCCATTGAAAAAGCCATTCAGGTTGCTCCAACTGATATTTCGGTTATGGTAACTGGGGAAAGTGGTGTTGGTAAAGAAAATATTCCTAGAATTATACATTCGCTTTCACACAGAAAGCATGGTAAATATATTGCAGTAAACTGCGGAGCTATTCCGGAAGGAACTATTGATAGTGAACTTTTTGGTCACGAAAAAGGGGCGTTTACAGGTGCCACAAGCACTCGTGAAGGTTATTTTGAAGTGGCAGACGGCGGAACAATATTTTTAGATGAAGTTGGAGAATTACCTTTGACAACTCAGGTAAGATTGTTACGTGTTTTAGAAAATGGCGAATTTATAAAAGTAGGTTCATCCCAAGTTCAAAAAACAAATGTCCGTATTGTTGCAGCAACAAATGTGAATTTATTTAATGCAATCGAAAAAGGTAAATTCCGTGAAGATTTGTATTATCGTTTGAGTACAGTCGAAATTACTTTACCGCCTTTACGAGAAAGAAACGATGATATTCATTTGTTATTTAGAAAATTCGTAGCCGATTTTGCCCATAAATACAAAATGCCTCCGTTAAGATTGGATGATGATGCTGTTCAGCTTTTACAGAAATTTAGATGGAGCGGTAATATTCGTCAACTTCGAAATGTGGCGGAACAGATTTCTGTTTTAGAAACCAATCGCGATATTACGCTGGCCACTTTACAATCGTATCTGCCTGCAGAAGGAAGTAATCTACCTTCGGTAATTAATGACAGTAAAAAAGAAAGTGACTTCAGTACCGAAAGAGATATCTTATACAAAGTCCTCTTTGATATGAAAAGTGACTTAAACGATTTGAAAAAACTGACATTAGAATTGATGAAAAACGGCACTTCTAAAGTTCAAGATATTAATCCAAATCTAATTCAGAAAATATACGGAAACCAAGAAAACGACAGCGAAATTGATTTTGAAGAAGAACCAAGAACTGCTGTCATGACAACGCCAGCCGTTCGTGAAGACAACTATCAGATACCAGATGATAATTATTTGTTTGCCGAAACTATAGAAGAAGAAGAAATTTTACGCCTAGAGCAGAAAGAAATCGAAATGATCAAAAAATCATTAGAAAAAAACAAAGGAAAACGTAAAGCTGCTGCTGATGAATTGGGTATTTCTGAAAGGACTTTATACCGCAAAATCAAACAATTCGATTTATAGTTTCGCCACAAAGACACCAAGACACGAAATGTTTTAAACGAAAATGAATATCTTTGGCCAAGTACCAGTGAACTGGCCAAGCAACCCTTAAATAAAAAAATGAAATACTTAAAACATATCCTTATTCTACTTATCGCTACAACTTTTAGCAGCTGTACTGTAAAATACAATTTTACAGGAACTGGAAAAATTGATGCTAAAACCTTTCAGGTTAACTTTTTTCAAAACAACGCAGATTTAGTAGAACCAGGAATCGACAGAACTTTTACATTGGCTTTGCAGGATTTGATTATGAATCAGACCAATTTAAACTTGGTAAGTGTCAATGGTGATTTAACATACGAAGGAGAAATTGTAGATTATAGAATTACTCCAATGACAGCAACAGCCGTAGGATCAAATGGCGATGTGGGAGCCGCTCAAAACCGTTTGTCAATTCGTGTGAATGTTAGATTCATGAATAAGAAAAAAGAAACAGATGACTTCGAAAAACCTTTTGAATTCTATTATGATTTCCCAGGACAGGAACTCCCAACAGGAGCAACATTAAATGATGCGCTTAAAACAATTTTTGAAAGAATTACCCAAGACATTTTTAATGAGTCATTGGCGAAATGGTAAAATCTTAACTTGTTGAATCGATTAATCGATTTTCAAAACAGTTAAGCCAATAAAATTTTAAACGATTAAACAAAAAAAATGAACGTTACTGATTATACCTACTTAATGAACAAACCGGATGCTATTACAGAAAAGCAGGCGGATGCATTAGGAAGTGTTCTGAATGAATTTCCGTATTTTCAAAGTGCACGCGCATTACGATTAAAAGGACTTTACAATCAAAACAGTTTTAAGTATAATTATGCTTTAAAAGTTACAGCAGCACATACTTCGGATCGTTCCGTTTTATTTGATTTTATCACTTCAGAAGTTTTTACATCTGTTCAAAATGATTTCTACGAACAAAAACTAAGAGATCTTTTAGAAATTACGGTTTTTGATAGCGAAATTATTTCTCCTGAACAAATTAGAAAAGCACTTCAAAAAAATGATCCCGAAGAACAGCCTGTTCCTGACATTAAAGAAGCTCAATCCGTTTCTACAGTTTCAGCTGAACAATCCTTAAAAATTGAGGATTTTGTAAAACCAGAAGAACCGATAAAAATAGAGGAATCTTTAAAAATTGAAGAACCTTTAGTTGTTACTGAAGTCAAAAATATTCCAGAAATAGATCCTTCTATTTTTATGGCTATTAAAGAAGCTCAAACGGTAACTTTTGAGAAACCAGCAATAGAAGAAAAACCTATAACAATTCCTGAAATAGATCCTTCTATTTTTATGGCTATCAAAGAAGCACAGTCGGTAACTTATGAAAAACCAGTTATTGAAGAGGAAAAGAAAATAGAATCTATTATCACTTCTGAAACTATAGAAAATGTAACTTCCGAAACTACAGAATCTTTAGAAGAAATTGATATTCCTTCTTTTACTGAATCAGAAAAAACAGAAGAGCCCGAAATTGAAAAACCTAAAATTGATCGTATTGAAAATTCCATTTTAAGTTCTATAAAAGTTTCTGAAACTCCTACTGTATCAGAATCAGCAAAAGAAATTGAGGAAGAAACAAAATTTGATCGTATTGAAAATTCGATTTTAAGCTCTATTAAAGAAGCTGAAGCTGCAATTCCTGAAGAACCAGCAATTATAGAAGAAGTTAAGGTTATTCCTGTTATTGAACAACCTGTTTCAAGCACTATCGAAGAAGACGAAGAAGAAGGCGTTATTGAGGAAATGATAATTCCAGAACCTAAGTTTAATACAATCGAAAGATCAATTCTTTCTTCAATTAAAGAAGCAGAAACTGTAATTCCTAAAATCGAGGTTAAAGAAGAAATTATTGAAGAAATTATTGAAGAAACTGTTGAAGAAATTACTGCTGAACAACTTCAGGAAGAAATTGAAGAAATTATAGAAGAAACTCCTGAAGAATTTGAAGAAGAAAGAACTGAATCAGTAAAAACTGCTGCAGAACATTTGGAGATTGGCAAACCTTTGGATTTTTCATTAAGAGAAAAACACTCTTTCCAAGAATGGCTTCAATTATCTAGAACAGAACCAATTGATCGTTCAAATGATCTTTCTCCTGAAGAAAGAGCAGCAAAAGAAGCTTCTGAAAAAGCACAACAAGAGGAAGAAAGACAAAAAAAAGCCAGCATAATCGATAAATTTATCGAAAACAATCCGAAAATCT
Source organism: Flavobacterium panacagri (assembly GCF_030378165.1). Taxonomy (NCBI): domain Bacteria; kingdom Pseudomonadati; phylum Bacteroidota; class Flavobacteriia; order Flavobacteriales; family Flavobacteriaceae; genus Flavobacterium; species Flavobacterium panacagri. The sequence goes on along the minus strand of NZ_CP119766.1, from coordinate 2,143,887 downwards.
CTCCAATTAAACCTGGAAATAGCGCTCCGATTGTTCAGATTGAAAGTGCTCCAGAGGACAATTCGTACCTAATGACAGAGACTTTGGCTAGAGTATATCTGGAACAAAAGAAATATACAAAGGCAATTCAGGCATATGAAATATTAATTTTGAAATATCCAGAAAAAATTACTTTCTTTGCAGACCGCATATCGGATATAAAGATTTTACAACAAAATAACAATAACAATAATTAAGTAATGAGCACATTTTCAATTTTTTTAGTTTTAATCACAATAGTTTGTTTTCTATTGATCGTAGTTATCATGGTACAGAACCCTAAAGGAGGCGGATTGTCTTCTACTATCAGCGGAACGCAGATGTTAGGTGGTGTACAAAAAACAACTGACTTTTTAGATAAAAGTACTTGGACTTTAGCTACTGTTTTAATTGTGCTAATTTTACTTTCTAGCTTAAGTTTCTCTGGAGCTTTAAGCGATACAGACTCTAAACTTATTGACAAAACTGAAGCTCCAGTAAATACACCTGTAGCTCCAGCACAAGGAAACACTCCTGCTCCAGCAGCACCAGCAGCTAAATAATTTTAGCTCAATATAAAAATCTAATGCCAGCCTGTCAAAGCTGGCATTTTTTTTAAGAAATAATGTCAGTTTTACCAGCATGGCACAATTTCTGAAAGTTTATAGAACATAAAAAAATGTATAACTTATAATAATATAAAATCATGGCTTTAAACATTAAACCGCTTTCAGACCGCGTACTTATTGAGCCTGTTGCAGCTGAAACGAAAACTGCTTCAGGTATTTTTATTCCAGATACTGCCAAAGAAAAACCACAGAAAGGAACTGTAGTTGCAGTAGGAAACGGAACTAAAGATCATACTATGACTGTAAAAGTTGGTGATACTGTTCTTTATGGCAAATATGCAGGAACTGAGCTAAAATTAGAAGGTACTGATTATTTAATTATGCGTGAGGACGATATCCTTGCAATTATCTAAAAAACATATTGTATTAAGTAATCAGTATTAAGAATTAAGACTGTGATAAACTTGAAACAACTCAAACTTTAAATAAAAATATTAAAATGGCAAAAGATATAAAATTTGATATTGAAGCACGTGACGGATTAAAACGTGGTGTTGATGCATTAGCAAATGCTGTAAAAGTAACACTTGGACCAAAAGGTCGCAATGTAATCATTGGAAAATCATTTGGTGGACCAACTGTTACTAAAGATGGTGTTTCTGTTGCAAAAGAAATCGAATTAAAAGACGCACTAGAAAACATGGGTGCGCAAATGGTGAAAGAAGTGGCTTCTAAAACCAATGACCTTGCAGGAGACGGAACTACTACTGCTACAGTTTTAGCTCAGGCTATCGTAAAAGAAGGTCTTAAAAACGTTGCTGCAGGTGCCAATCCGATGGACTTAAAACGTGGTATCGACAAAGCGGTTGAAACAATCGTGGCTGACTTAGCAAAACAAGCTAAAGTAGTAGGAAGCGATTCAGACAAAATCAAACAAATTGCTTCTATCTCTGCTAACAATGACGAAGTTATTGGCGAATTAATCGCTACTGCTTTCGCTAAAGTTGGAAAAGAAGGTGTGATCACTGTTGAAGAAGCTAAAGGAACTGACACTTTCGTGGATGTTGTTGAAGGAATGCAGTTTGACAGAGGATATCTTTCTCCTTACTTCGTAACAAATCCTGAGAAAATGGAAGTGGAACTAGACTCTCCATACATTTTATTATACGACAAAAAAGTATCTTCTTTAAAAGAATTACTTCCAGTTTTAGAGCCAGTTGCTCAATCAGGAAAACCATTATTAATTATTGCTGAAGATGTTGACGGAGAAGCTCTTTCTACATTAGTAGTAAACAAATTAAGAGGTGCTCTTAAAATTGCTGCTGTTAAAGCCCCAGGTTTTGGAGACAGAAGAAAAGCAATGTTAGAAGATATCGCTATCTTAACTGGCGGAACTGTAATTTCTGAAGAAAGAGGTTATACGCTAGAAAATACAACTATCGAAATGTTAGGAAACGCAAAAAGAGTTTCTATCGATAAAGACAACACAACTATCGTAAGTGGTGCTGGTGAAGCTGATATCATCAAAAACAGAGTAAACCAAATTAAAGGTCAGATGGAAACGACTACATCTGATTACGATAAAGAAAAATTACAAGAGCGTTTGGCTAAATTAGCTGGCGGTGTTGCGGTTCTTTATGTTGGTGCAGCTTCTGAAGTTGAAATGAAAGAGAAAAAAGACAGAGTAGATGATGCTTTACACGCAACTCGTGCTGCTGTTGAAGAAGGAATCGTTGCTGGTGGTGGTGTGGCGCTATTAAGAGCTAAACTTGCTTTGGCTGACTTAAAAGCTGACAATGCTGACGAAGCTACTGGGATCCAAATCGTTTCTCGCGCTGTTGAATCTCCGTTAAGAACTATCGTTGAAAATGCTGGTCTTGAAGGATCTGTTGTTGTGGCTAAAGTTTCTGAAGGTTCAGGAGATTTTGGATACAACGCAAAAACTGACGAATATGTAGACATGCTTACTGCAGGAATTATCGATCCTAAAAAAGTAACTCGTGTAGCATTAGAAAATGCTGCATCTGTTTCCGGAATGATCTTAACTACAGAATGTGCATTAATTGATATTAAAGAAGAAAATGCAGGAGGCGGAATGCCAATGGGTGGCGGAATGCCAGGAATGATGTAATTCATTCTCTTCTTAAAACTTAAAAGCGCTGGATTTCTTATCTGGCGCTTTTTTTGTTTGCCACGAATTCACAAATTATTTTTTTCTAATCTTTGTGGTTATTTTTTTTTAGCCACGGATTACACGGATTAAAAGGATTCCTTTACTTAGGTGCCGCAAAGTTTTTTCACGCAGATTTCACAGATTTAAGCAGATTAATATAAATTTTATATTAATCTGTATGAAATAGAAATCCTTTTAATCTGTGTAATTTATGGAAAGCTTTTTTCACACAACGTATTTGCATAAATTCGTGAATTCGTGGCTATTCTTCTAGTCTATTCGTGACTTGCTTTTTTATTTAACATTCTCTTTTTCTTTAAAAAATCTGTTATCTCTAACTTTGCAGTTATAATAAATTCAAAAAATGAAAAAATATTCTACTGCGCTCCTATCACTACTTTTCTTCGCAATTTCATTCATCTTACAGGCCCAAAACAATAAAGACAATTATGTTGTTTTAGTTTCTATGGATGGATTTCGTTGGGATTATGGCAAAATGTATAATCTTCCAAATCTGAAACAAATTGAAAAAGAAGGCGTTCATGCCAAATCAATGAAACCTTCTTATCCAAGTAAAACTTTTCCAAATCACTATTCAATCGTAACAGGACTTTATCCAGATCATCACGGAATTATCAATAATGTTTTTTATGATGCTTCTTTAGATCAAGCGTTTTCATTATCAAGCAAAGCAAAAAATGATTCTCGCTTTTATGGAGGAAATCCGATTTGGAATTTAGCAGAAGAACAAGGCGTAAAAACCGCTTCTTTCTTTTGGCCAGGTTCTGATATTGACAAAAGAAATCCAAGTTATTTTAAAAATTATGATGGCAAAACTCCATACGGAGCTAGAATCGACACAGTTCTAAAATGGTTACAATTACCAGAACAAAGACGACCTCATCTGGTTACTTTATATTTTGACGAACCGGATCATTCTGGTCATAATTTTGGCCCGCTTTCTCCTGAAACCAAAAAAGCAGTAGTCAAAATGGATTCTATTATGGGCGAATTATCCCGAAGATTAAATGAACTTCCTATAGGAAAACAAATCAATTTAATCATCGTTTCAGACCACGGAATGGCCAATATCAGTAATGATAAAAAAGTAGCCGTTCTAGATTATTTAAAACCTGAATGGCTCGGATATAAAGATGTTGTTAATCCTATTATGAGCTTACAGGCTAAAGCAGGATTTCAAGATTCTATTGCTAAAGCCTTAAAAAAAGTACCACATATTAAATTTTGGAAATCTACAGAAGTTCCAAAAAGATTGCACTACGGAACCAATCCAAGAGCACATGATTTTGTAATTGAAGCTGAAAAAGGATGGAGTCTCGTAGGCAAAGAAAGTACTCATATAAAAGGCGGAACACATGGTTATGATAATAATGAAAAAGATATGCATGCAATTTTTTATGCAAAAGGCCCTGCTTTCAAAGTAGATAAAACTGTCCCAACTTTTCAAAATGTTTCCATTTATCCTTTAATTGCTCATATTTTAGGTTTACAGGTTGGTGAGATTGACGGGAAGTTTAGCGATGTAAAATCGATGCTTCGTTAATTAGAAAATGTGGCAATTTAATAATGAGTCAATTTGATAATTTTATTAATCTTTAAATTAATCAAATTGAATTGCATCCAGATTTATCTGGAGGAATAACCCCCCTCTTAAAGAGGAAAAGGCTTTAACCGAACTATAAAGTTTAGTTAAAGCCTTTTAATGTTTCAACAAGTGACCTCCAGATAAATCTGGAGGCAATTCAAATTATATCATCAGACAAATTTTCTAGTTGCCGCAGATTATTCAATCAAAATACTGCTGGTATAGCAATCGATTTCCTTTGTTCTAATTCTCTTTGAACATTTGCTGTTTTTTGACTTATAACACCAAAGGTAGCCAATTTTATAAATATTCATTTTATTTAATAAATATTTAAAAGATTATGAATGCTTTAACTTTTACAGATTAATATTACAATTAAATTTAAACCTATTATTACAAACATCATAATAGCCTTTAATATTTTCTTTGTATGAAATTAATCATCAGGTTTTTTAGTTTTCTATTCTGTCTACAATCTTTCGCACAGGCTATTTCCAACCAAGAAAAAATCACGAAATACCTAAACGACTATTTTTTTCAAGACCGCGAGATTATCCATGTACAATTCAATAAAAACTTGTTTACAAATAATGAAGATATTGCCTTTAAAGGATACGTTCTCAGTAAAAACAACAATATCCCAAACAGCAGGACTGTAAACATTCAATTAGTTGTTTATAATGAAGAGGAACAAATAATTCAGAAACAACTGCTTTTTGCACAATACGGCATTTTTTCTGGTGGCATTCATTTAAATGAAAAATTTAAACCTGGCAAATATCATTTTCATTTCTATACAAATTGGATGAATAATTTCAAGGAAGACGACTCTTTCAATCAGACCATTGAGATTATCGACAAAACCACTCCATATGCATTTCAAACCAATGAACCAAACTGGAAAACGGCAGAAATAAGCTTATTTCCCGAAGGAGGAATTATATTAAATGGCACCGTCAACATGATCGGAATTAAAATTGCAGACTGCAATAAAATAGGAATAGAAGTAGCAGATGGTGTTATTTTGGATTCCAAATCAAATGAAATTACACACTTTCGTACAAACCAAATGGGAAACGGAGTTTTTTATCTAAAAGCCGATTTAAATGAAAAGTATACGATTAAAATAAATAATGACAAACTAAAAATAACACAGCCTCTTGGGAAAATTGAAGAGACTGGACTCATATTAAGTGCTCCTAATAACCCCGGAAGAAACAATTTACTTGTTATTCTAAAGACGAATGAAAAAGGACTTCTGTCTTATCAAAATAAAAAATTCACTGTACTGATTCAACAAAACGGAAGTTCGATGCAGCAAGAAGTTACCTTCAGCAATAACAAAACAGAACAGCCTTTTTATTTTGACAAAAAATTTTTATCAAATGGAGTAAATACGATTAGAGTTTTGGATGAAGATCTAAATGAAATCACCGAAAGATTAACTTATATCGAAGAGAGCAAAAATCCGTCTACATCACTAGATGCAAAAATAACAACTAATGACAGCATTATACTATCTGGAAAAACAGATATTGCTAAAGCACATTTAAGTATTAGTGTTCTTCCTGAAAAAAGTGTGTGTATCAATCAAAAGAAAACACTTTTAGGAACTTTTTACTTAAATACTTATTTAGAAAAACCAGAACCTGATACTTATTTTTATTTTAATCCTGATAATAAAACCCGAAGACAAGATATAGAACTATTACTACTCAATCAGAACAAAGGAAAATACCTTTGGGAGAATATAAAATCTGGACCACCAAAAATTAGTTTTGAATTTGAAAAAGGAGTTACAATAAATGGAAAAGTAGAAAAAGATCTAAAACCGAATTCTCAAAACAAAATTTCTCTTATTGCATTAAAAAACAATTTATTTGATCAAACTACTATCGACCAAAATAATGATTTTAAATTTGAACATTTTTTTGTTCAGGATTCGACTGTTTTAGCTTTACAGATGACCAATGAAAAAAACGTTACTCAAACCACTAAAATAGAAGCACGAATTGCCCGAACCGAACCTAGGTTTGTTTTGGGACCATCATTCGAAAAAGCATTTTGCCCTGTCGTAAAAAGTTCTGACACTATTTTTAATTTTCAGCCCCCTAAAGCAAAAGCAACTGAATTAAAAGAAGTTGCAATAAAAAACAGCTTCAAAAAAGAAGTTTTTACTCATAAAGCCGACATGAGTTCCATGGCCAAAGCTTTTAAATTTGATGGCAAAGAATATGGAACTGTACTGAATTTCCTATCTTTAAATGGCTACAATACAGGTGTTAACCCAACCGACTTTACTGTATATATAAAAGAAAGAAGAAGTGCTTTTCTAGGTGAATCAGCGAGTTCTCCAAATGTATATATTGACAATTTTCTAGTCTTCGATTTCAATCAGCTTTTTAATCTTACGTTAGATCAAGTTGATGAAATTTACATTGATCAGACAGGAAGCTCTGATACTACAAGCGCAGGACATGGAACAATTAAAATTTTCATGAAAACCGGGCAGAAAAACGATTATTTCAAAGTAAAATTTACAACACTCATTGTAACAAAAGGTTTTGCAAGAGACTTCACTTACAAAACCGCTCCATTTGAAAATCAGGATGAATTGAATTATTTTGGTACTTTGGGATGGTTTCCAAACATAGAACTAAAAGATAATTTGGACTATCAAATCAAAATTCCTAAGAATCAGCAAAAAGAAATACAAGTTGTAATTGAAGGTTTTACTAATGACGGACAATTGATTTCAGAAGTTAAAAAAGTACCTATCGGAAGAATTTTTTAATTAGAAAATGTAGCAATTAGAAAATTAGATAATTCTTTAAATTAATCAAATTGAATTGCCTCAAGATTTATCTGGAGGTATGCTTTTGAAATATAAAAAAGGGCGTTAGCTAAACTACGAAGTTTGGCTAACGCCCTTTCTGATTAAGCTATTCTTTTCCTCCAGCTAAAGCAGGAGGCAATTCAATAAAATAGTAAACCTGACAGGTTTTAAAAACCTGTGGGGTTTATCATTGCATTCGGAATTTGGAGTTTTTTATTTGATTTTCTAATTAAAGCGCTGTTGAAACAGAAACCGATTTCCACTGTTCCAATTCTGCTTGAACGCTTGCAATTTTTTGGTTTGCCATATTATAAGCATCCTCTCCCAAAAACAAATGCAACGGCGGATTTTGATCTTCACTTGCTTTAATTAAGGCTTCTGCTAATTTTACAGGATCTCCAGGCTGATTTTCATTGATATCATCTTTGTGTGCACTCTCCGATTGTCTTACTTCCTTGTACTCTGCAATAGGATTTTGAGGCAATAATAATGAACTGTCTTTTAAGAAATCAGTTCTGAAATAACCTGGATAAACAATTGTCGCATGAACTCCAAATGATTTCACTTCTGCTGCCAAAGATTCTGTTAAACCAGCAACCGCAAATTTTGTAGAACAGTATATTCCCCAACCTGGAAACTCTCCATAATAACCTCCAACAGAAGAAATATTAAAAATATGTCCTGTTTTATTAGCGCGAAGAATTGGCATTGTATTTCTAATTACATTCAATAATCCAAAAACATTTACTTCGAAGTTTTTTCTAGATTCAGCATCTGTTAACTCTTCTAATGCACCTAATAAACCATAGCCGGCATTGTTCACTAAAACATCAATTGTTTTAAAATGATTGATAGTTTTATTGATTGCATTTTTAACACTTTTTTCATCAACCAAATCCATTTCTAAAGGAAGAAAACTTTCAGACAAATTTCCTAAAACTTTAATCAAAGCTTCTTCGCTTCTTGAAGTTGCAGCTACTTTAAATCCTTCTGCTAATAATTTTTTAGCTAATTCTAATCCAAGTCCTTTTGAAGCACCTGTGATAAACCAAACTTTTTTATTGTCCATGATTTTAATTTTTTAAGTTTTAAATACAGGACAAAGGTATTAGTGAAGTACTTCTCCAATATTGAAGCAATCAAACAAGAAGTTACAAAAATCAAACAATTTCTGTCAAACGGTAGATTTTAGGAGAAACCTGAACATTTTTTTTAAAAAAATTAATAAAATGAGACAATTCTTCAAAACCTAAACACCAGGCAATTTCATTAATATTCCAATTGGTTTGTTTCAATAAAATCATTGCTTCCTGAACAATTCTTTCTGAAATAATCTGTGAAGTTGTTTTTCCAGTGGTTTCTTTTAATGCTTTATTCAAATGATTGACATGCACATTTAATTGATTTGCATATTCTGAAGGGGAACGGAAATTAATTTGCTGCGAAATCGATTCAATCGGAAACTGGCGTTCTAACAATTCCAAAAACAAAGAAGAAACACGAATTGTAGCATTCGATTTACTGTATAATGAAGCAGTTACGGTCTGTGTTTTTAACGCAAGATGAATAATTTCGAAAACCAAATTTCGAAGCACATCATATTTAAAAGCATAATCAGAATTAATTTCTTCCAGCATTTTTAAATAAACCGTTTTTAAAGATTCTGCTAATTCTGGAGAAACTGGAACGACCGGATTACCGCCGGGCTGAAATAATGGATATTCTTTTAAATTCCCAAACTGACTAAAAAAAGCATCGGTAAAAATGCAGAAAAATCCTGTTTGGTTTTCATCAATATGTTCCCAGCTGTATGGAATTTGCGGATTGGCAAAGAATAAAGCCTGATCTTCAATCGCAACAACCTTATCAGCATAATGCACTTTGTTTTTTCCAATGATTAAACTGATTTTGTAAAAGTCTTTTCGCGTATAAGGCAAAGGATTACAAGTGCTTCCTATATAATCATCCAGTTTAAAAACATTAAAATGTCCGATTTCTTTTTTAAGATTTTCGGGCATCCCTTTTATTTTTACCGTATAAAAGTCTTCTAAAGTTTCTGTTAGTTTCATTTTACAAAGTTACAAAAATCAATCTTTTGTTTTTCGCCACGAATGCACAAATTTAAATCAATCCTTTTCTTTATTATTATGCAGAAATTACACAAAAATCACAGTCATATCTGTAGAAGCACACTGTGCGTCTCTGCAAAATACTAGAATGAGGCACAAAAAGAAACCCGACAGGTTTTAAAAACCTGTCGGGTTTACATATCGACTGAAATTTCTAACTCACCACTTTATAATTCGGATCTTCAATAACATTAACATTAATAACCGCATCGGCATTTTTGAGTAATTGTCGGCAGTCCGGACTTAAGTGCTGTAATTCTATAGTTTTATTTTCTTGTTTGTATTTTTTAGTCAGATTGTTCAATGCTTCAATAGCAGACATATCTGAGACCCTGCTTTCTTTAAAATCAATTACAACATGATTCGGATCGTTTTGTACATCAAATTTTTCCATAAAAGCAGTTATAGAACCAAAAAATAACGGACCGTATATTTCATAATGTTTTATGCCGTTTTCATCAATATATTGACGTGCACGGATTCTTTTGGCACTTTCCCAAGCAAAAACTAAAGCCGAAATAATCACTCCAATTAAAACCGCTAAAGCTAAATTATGAAGCACAATAGTGATAACGGCTACTAAAATACCCACAAAAATATCGTGTCTTGGCATTTTATTAATAATTTTAAAACTAGCCCATTCAAAAGTGGTAATGGCCACCATCATCATTACGCCGACTAAAGCCGCCATAGGTAATTTTCCAATTACGGGAGCACCAAAAAGTATAATAATTAAGATCGTTAAAGCTGCAATAATTCCCGAAAGCCTAGCTCTTGAACCTGCCCCAAGATTTACTAAAGTCTGCGCAATCATTGGGCAGCCTCCCATTCCGTAGAAAAAACCATTCAAGATATTTGAACTTCCCTGCGCGATGCATTCGCGATTACTGTTTCCGCGAGTACCTGTTATTTCATCGACTAAATTCAGCGTAAGCAAACCTTCTGTCAAACCAACAGCTGCCACAATTACTGAATACGGAAAAATCACTTTGAATGTCTCAAAAGAAATTGGAATATTCGGAATATGAAATGGAGGAAATCCACCTTGAACTGAAGCAATATCTTCTACCGTTTTCGTTTGGATATTAAAGACAATCACCAAAGCAAAAACAATCATAATAGCAACTAAAGAAGCTGGAACTGCTTTGGTAATTTTAGGAAAAATCAAAACAATAGCAACAGTCAACGCAACCAACCCTAGCATAACATATAAAGGAGTTCCTTGAAGCCAGGAAACTTGTCCGTTTACTACAGTTTTAAACTGCTCTAACTGTGACATAAAAATGACAACTGCTAGTCCGTTTACAAAACCAAACATTACGGGCTGAGGCACCAATCGAATAAATTTTCCGAGTTTAAAAAGTCCTATACAAATTTGCACAACACCACCCAACGCAACGGCCGCAAAAACATATTCTATTCCGTGCGATTTCATTAAGGCAATCAAAACAATTACCGTTGCTCCTGCTCCACCAGAAATCATTCCGGGCCTTCCTCCAAAAATTGCCGTTACTAATCCCGCAATAAAAGCGGCATATAAACCAACCAAAGGCGGAAATCCAGCCAGAATTGCAAACGACAAAGATTCTGGAATCATTGTCATAGCAACAGTTAAACCCGCTAAAATTTCGTTTTTATAATTGACTTTTTGAGTAAAATCGAAGAGTTGGAATGCTTTTTTCATAAGGCACAAAATTAGAAAAATAATGCGCAAAAAAAGCAGAAACCTTTCCGCAAAGGAAAAGTATTAGGGAACAAATTTAAGGAAGTAAAAATCGCTAATTTAAACCAGCTGCTCCAAAAGAAAAATAAAAATCGAAAGAATAAGATGTAACATCTGAATGTGTTTTTTATTTAAACCAAAAATTATCGTACAAAATTACTAAGAAGGCGAAATATACAGCTGCGTATTTCTACCCTTTTTTCAATAGCAATGGTAAAATTCAATAACAATAGCAAAATTCAATGAAAATGCAATTTTCAATTTTTAATTACTAATCAAGCCTTACACAGGTATAACCAAGACAATGCACATAATCCATAACATTATCACATTGAATGTCGATCCCTTCAACTCTTAAAATTTTATCGCAATCTTCCAGATCAAAATTAATTTTATAATCTGGAAACTGAGATTGTATAACTGTAATGACATAGTCTCGGTCTGACTCTTTCTGAACATTTGTTTTAAAAATCTCCACAATCATAACGTTCTCTTTTAGTTCTTCCAATGTATTCATCTCTTATTTTTGATTAAAAAGATTATAGGATATTCCAAATCTAACATACCCTTGTGCATCTTCTTTTTGATCGTAAACGTAACGGTTTGTTCGCTCTCCTTTTTCTGTAATTCGGGCACTAACTACATTATTGATACCACCTTTTGCAAATGCAATCAGCTTCGGAGTAAAACTATATTCGTAGGTAATTCCCGATTTTAGTTCCAATTGGTTCAGTTCGTAAACACCTTTTAAATTTGAGTTATTTAAATTTAAGTAAAAACTTTCAGTATTCAACTCTGTCCCGAAGGAAATTCTTCCGTTTTCTAACAATTCCCTTCTAAACAAAAGACGCTGCGGGAGAATAAAATCCATATCCCACTTAGAGTTTTTAAACTTATGATTTACAGACAATAGAGGCGTCATTGGCACGATTGAAGACGGATCGAGCAATACTAAAACCCCTGCCGTAATAGTTGTCGACGGCGTTCTTTTAAGCACTAAAACTCCCGATGCAAATCCTTTTAAACGCTGTAGTTTTTCTTTATCTCCATCAACTGTTGCTGTTGCACTGTAGATAGCAGGTTTTCCAAAAAGTGATGCCATATAAGTTGCCGTTAAAGCTCCTGCCCAATAATGGATATCGGCATTTTCTCTTCTATAAGTTTCATTAGTGCCATAATTGTAAATATCGCCAAACTCATAATTTTCGTATTTATAACGTAACGAAGTCGTTAAAACAAAACGTTTTGATTTTGTGGCATAAAACGGCAGGTTAAATGCTGCTTTAAATCGGCTGTGGCTTTCTACTCTTCCTCTTTCAAATTTATTTCCAAACATTTCCGAATTGTAATTGGAAGGCCCAAGCTGTTCGTACTGCACATCAAAAGTTCTAGTTGTCGGAAACTTATCTACTATTGCTTTTCCTAAAGTTTTCATGCCAGGTTCTTTTTCCTGAGCCATGGCTTTCAAGGAAATAAAGACAACTAAAACGGAAATGATTTTGGATTTCATAAAATAGAATATATAAAATTTGTTTTGGGATATATTGAAACTTGGATCCAAAAGTAAATGAGGCATTCTTATTATAATAGTATTTTTATACCAACGGCGTATGATTTATACGAACGGCGTTAGTATAATTTATCCTTTACAAAGAGCTAAAAACTATACGATTATATTATTTTTGCCGTTATGACGATCTCCAAACTTTATCAAAACTTTTTCCTGCGAAACCTGTTCGTAAATACACTGGTTTACTTAGTCATTTTAGCCTGTGTTTATGACGAAATAAAACTAGACGGACACAGCTGGTCTTACATTCTAAGCAAAATTGCAGTAGGTTATTTTCCTTGTATTGTATGGATTACCATTTTCAATATCTGCATTATCAAACCTGTTTTATTCAAAAGAAAGGTTAAATCGTTCTTTTTTCTTCTTGCAGCGTACTGGACGTGTTTCTACTTTTTTATGAACTGGTTTTTTCCTCTTGTTGGTTTAGGAAATTTTAAAACACTGCAAATATTATCGCTGATTATAAACGGAATGTTTTTCTATTTCATTCATGTGGTTATTACCAAAAAAATCATGGATGCCGACAAAGATATTATGAATTATAAATCGGAACTTTCGTTTTTAAAGCAGCAGCTGAACCCACATTTTTTATTGAATGCCATGAATAATCTGTACGGCGAGGCACTGGCAGAACCAGACAAAGTTCCGGACAGAATCCTGAATCTTTCGGATATGCTGCGTTATCAGATTGAAGCTTCTAAAAAAGATTTTGTTTCGGTCGAAGAAGAAATAGATTTCATTAAAAAGTACATCGAATATTATACATTCAGAAACGAAAGATTAACGGTCAATCAAAACATTGAAGGCGTTACTAAAGAAACCGAGATTCCACCTTTATTTTTTTTGCCTTTGGTAGAAAATGCTGTGAAATTTTCTGCCGAAATGCCTGAACCATTTATTAATCTAGATTTAAAAGTAAAATGTCGAAATTTGACTTTTACCATAAAAAACAATTATCTCGATTCGGGTTCGCGCCTTTCGAGTACGGGAATTGGAATTGAAAACCTTAAAAGACGTTTGGAAGTTTACGGCTTAAAACACAATTTAAGCTGCCAGAAAGAGAAGAATTTATTTGTTGTAAAATTGAGTATATGGCACTTACCTACCGCTGTCTAATAATTGATGACGAATCGCCGGCGCATAAAGCCCTGATTTCGCACATTTCCAAATTTGACGAACTGGAACATTCCGGAAGCGCTTTTAATGGTATGGAAGCTATAAAACTGCTCAATGAAAATCAATATGATATTATTTTTCTTGACATTAATATGCCCGTTATTTCAGGCGTAGAATTAATGGAATTACAGCCCAACCGCCCGCTTACGATTGTTACCACCGCTTATTCAGATTTTGCGCTTTCTGCCTATCAAAACGATGCAATTGATTATTTAATGAAACCTATTTCATTAGATAAATTCTCTAAAGCCATTGAAAAAGCCAAAACGTATCATTCTGGAAATACCATTAAAAAGGAAACCAGCAGTTCCGAAAAAACACTTTCATATCGTTCTAACGGACAAACTATTGAAACCTCTCTTGCCGATATTTTATATATTGAAAGCCTAGGGAATTACATGAAACTATACAACAGCAAACTGAAATCGCCTATTATTATTTACGGTTCACTCGCCAGCATAAGCGCCGAAATTGAGTGTTCGCATTTTGTACAAGTGCATCGCTCTTTTATTGTTAATACAACTAAAATTACTGCTGTTACTTTTAAAAATCTTACAATGTCTAATGGTGATGTTATTCCTGTGGGAAGAAAGTATCAGATTTTGCTGGATAATCTTTCTATTAAATAATTTGTGAATTTAGATAATTAGATATTTTTTTTGGAAAGCGTAAAATTTCAATTTTCAAAGCTTATTTTCGTTTAAAAATTTCAGGTAAAAAATGAGAAAATTTCTGTTTGTGATACTTTTACTAGCTCAAATTTCATTTTCGCAATCTATTTATGATAACGGAAAATGTATTAGGTCTAAAAATTTTTCAGAAAAAGAAAGACTTCTCAATTTCCCTTTTTCTAAATCTAAACAAATTAAAGTTATATCTTTAAAGAATAAAACTGAAGGATTTACTGGGGTAGAGTTAATGAGACACATCAATTCAATTGTATTAGGGAAAGACATCTTTAAACCTGAATATTATGATGAAACTGCCACTCTAAATACGGAACAGATAAACAAATTAACTGATATTGTTTTCAACTTTACTTATACACGACTCCCTCACGAATTTGTAGACACAATGTGTTATATGCCTAGAAATGCTATTTTATTTTTGGATTCAAATAATAAAATAATCGCTTATCTAGAAATTTGTTTCGGTTGCGACCATTACAAATCGAGCGATAAAAGACTAAATATTGGAGAATACTGTACAACAAAGTATGACATGCTAAAATCCATATTTGAAGAGAGCAATATTAAATACGGTATTTCTATTGTTGATTAATGTCTATTCCTAAAGTACCCAATCCCACCAGTAGACCACAAAGCCAAAAAAATCAGCACAGGTTGAAAAAACAATCGAATCAAACGAGCTTGATCTGTATCTAATCCAAAAGCAGAAGTTCCGTTTAGATATTGTGCAATATTACCCGGAAAAACTAACACATAAAATACCGCCAGCGCAATTCCCACTTGCACTTTATACTTCGTTAGAAATAACATGCTAAGCCCTAATGCTATTTCTACAATTCCAGAAAGAATAACAACTAAGTCTTTACCCAAGGGTATCCAATTTGGCACCTGCGCCTGAAAATCCTGTCTTTGAAAAGTAAAATGGCCAAAAGCGGCCGTGATCATAAAAATCCCTAAGAGAATTCTAAAGAAGTCCTGCATTTTAGTCGTTTGTGTATTTTCCATAAAAATCAATTTGTTTTATAAGAATCCTTTATCAAATTTAAGGCATAAAATGTTACTCTTCGTTTCATAGTATCTTTCATTTCATTGTATAATATCTATGTTGAAATCTGGTTAAAAAACAAATCAACAATCTTTGTTAATTTTTTTCTTCAAAAAAAACACTTTACCTGAATAACTTTTCTTACTTAATTGTCTAAATTAGCATAATTCACAACCACTAAGATTTTTTTATAACCAATGAGCATTTTTAATTTTTTTAAACGATCAGATATAGAATGTCCGAGATGTCTTGGAAAAGGATTTGTTGACCTTGAAGATATTATTCGTTTAAAAAGACAATTAAAATGGGTTCCTGCACCTTGCGCCTATTGCAATGCTACAGGAAGAATTGAAAAAGAAATGCTTTCTAAAGTTGCTGTAGATTGTATGTATCTCACTATCGATTTACCAGAATCAGTAATCGAAAAAATAAAAGAAGGCGACCAAGAAACCATAGAAAAAGGCCAACAACGTGAACGTTTTGTAGATCATCTTATACAATATGCAGAGCAACATTACCTCAATCAAAACATGGATGCCGAGAGTATTGCAAACTTGTATTTAAGCACTGAAGAAGAAAACGCCGCCTTTTCTGTTACCAAAGAAGAATTAATAAAATACGTTCAAGGCGTAATCAGTCTAAAAAGGTCAGAAAGGAATTGACCACAGAGAAAATACTCTGAATCTTTATCACTTTGTTTCTCAAAAAAAAAACTTAGTCCCTTAGTATCTTAGAAACTTTAGAAAAAAACCGTATAAATACGCATAGCTACGCTAATTTATAGTGGTAATATTGCTATGAATAATTTTTAGTTAGAATTTAGTTTTCCTCAAGAAAGCTTTTTTAAATTTTTTGTCACTTTTTTTGGAACATAAAATGGGATTTCAAATCGCTGGTAACGATTGGAAATCCCATTTTTTATTTTACTCTTTTTTACCCTTCTAAAATTTTAAACTTCAAACCTTTGTATCTTTGCCGCTTCCACGCCAGAAAAAATTAAAGCTTAGAATCGATATGACGCGAGAACATTATATTCCGTTTAACAAAGAGTTTTTATTAGAACAGCAGATTGCTTTAACAGCAGACCCCAAAAATGCCACTGATTTCCAAAAATTATTCGATATCATCGAGCATTATTATCATTACGAATCTTTTAATTTAAATCGGAACTTAAAGCAGCATTATGCCTTATATGATCCCGATTTAAGTGAAAAAGAACGCGAAGGTTTTATTGGCAAAAGTGATTTTGGTATTTTTAAACAAACACTGCTTACGGTTTTAGAAAGAGGCAATTACTACCGAATCAACGAAGAAACCTTAAAAGCGGCATTTGAAGAATCGGACTTAATTGGTTTAAGTCTGGCTATTGATTTTAATGCATTTAAAGATTTCGAATTATATGCCCGTGGTCATCATAAGGCTAAAGAAAAGGTGAAAAAATATTTTTTCTGGAAAAAGGAAGTCGAAATCGAATATTACGATCGTGTTTTAATTTACCTCAATTACAGCGATGCAGATTATCTCGCTGCAAAGAAAGTCAAATTAGGAAAAATGCCGATTGATCCGGGTTCTATTGCTTTAAAAATTTTTAAGCGTGTTCCTAAAAATGACCTAGAAACCACATTTCCAAATGCAGTTCCTAAAATGTCTCTAAAAGACAAAATGCTACTTTGGGTTCCAGGTGTTTTTGGTGGGATTTCACTTTTAAGTGCCAAAGTAATTCCGGCTCTTATCAATATGTATGACGCTTACCAAACCGGAGAAACTATCGATTTATTGAACAGTAAAACTTCCTTAAATCAGGGATTAATTGCTCTAGGAATTTTGGCAGCTTACTGTTTTCGTCAGTACAACAACTTTATAAATAAGAAAATTAGATATTCCAAAACACTTTCGGACAGTTTGTATTTTAAGAATGTCGGCAACAACAGCGGTGCTTTTTATTCGCTTTTAAATTCGTCTGAAGAAGAAGCCCTGAAAGAAACTATTTTAGCGTATGCATTCTTAAACAGAAGCCAAAATTCATTGACTGCTTCTGAATTAGATTTGCAGATAGAATCTTGGTTTGCTTCTCATTTAAAAACCGAATTAGATTTTGATGTCAATGATGCTTTATTGAAACTAAAAAGTATTGGATTAGGAATAGAAAACAATGGAAAATGGAGCGTAATCCCACTAAACGAAGCACTTATTACAATCGATGAATTGTGGGATAATGTTTTTCAGTACAATCAGAAATAAAGCTGTTGTAGATGAACAACTTAAAATCTTTTTCTCTTTTTACCATAACCTCTTTTATCCTAGCTTTTATTATGGCTAAATGCACGCTGCAATTTAGATACATAGAGGAATGGAGATGGCTTTATCATATTGGCTGGGTTTCATGCTGGGCTTTTCATATTATTTCTTTAGTTTTATCTTCTTTATTTTTAATTTTCGTTTTAAAAAAGGATTTTAATTTAAAAGTAAAACACCAATATATCTGGGTCGCTTTTGGATTATGTCCTCTCCTTTTCTGGATAATTATAGCAGGACTAATTACAATTTAATTCCCTTAAAAAAATAAAAAAAATGTATCACTATAAATGTTCTTGTTGCGGCGAATCTTTTGACGAAATGCCTTTATGTTTCGGCAATGAATTTCCTGCGTATTATTTTTCTGTTCCGCCTGAAGAAAGAGAAAATCGAATTGAATATGGCGGCAGCTGGTGTTATATAGATGAAGAACATTTTTTTCATAGAGGAAGATTAACCATTCCGATAATTGATTACCATGAGGATTTAATTTTTAATGTCTGGACTACCATAAGTGAAGACAATTTCTGCATCCGAATGGATTTATGGGAAGATCCAGATAGAGTGAATCAAGAACCTTATTTTGGCTGGATGCAGACAGAAGTTCCTACCTATGGCAAAACACTTTCACTTAAAACAATTGCAATTGAACAAGGATTAGGCCTGATTCCAGAAATTAAAATGATCGAAGAAAATCATCCCTTAACTATTGATCAGGAAAACGGAATATCTTTTAAAAAAGCTCTTTCTATCGTTGATGAAATTATGAAAATACAGCACGGTAAAACGTAAGAAAAATTTCATTAGATTTACAGCAACTAACTATAAAACCACAAAAATGAGAACATTAGATCAATGGTTTACCGAGTATGCTGTAAGTCACCAAAACCCAACCAACAAAGCGATACACTACATTTGTGTTCCCGCTATTTTCTTTTCTATTGTAGGGCTTTTAATGAGTATTCCGAGCGGGATTATTGCTGCTACTTTAAAACTAAATTTACCTATAATCGAAAATTGGGCTTTTGTGGTTTTATTATTTGTTTTGGTTTTCTACATCCGATTATCCATTGCAATGGCATTTAAAATTGCTTTGTTCTCTGGAATATGTTTGGTTGTCAATTATTATATCGGACAAGTTGTACCATTATGGGCATTCTCAATTGGCGTTTTTGTTATTGCTTGGATCGGACAGTTTTATGGACATAATATTGAAGGCAAAAAACCCTCTTTTTTAAAAGATCTTCAATTTTTATTAATTGGTCCAGCTTGGGTTGTAGAGAATTTGTTTTCAAAAAAATAAGATTACAATGAAAGCAGAAAAAACAAGTAGAACGGCACAATATATGGCGTTCTTTCGAGCATTAGAAACAAAGCGTAAAGACAGATTGTTTTTGGATCCATACGCGATTCATTTTATAGATTCAAAATTGAGACTTGCAACTCGATTATACCAATATCCCATTATTGAAAAATATATTAATAATACAATAAACCAAAAGATTCCCGGTGCTTTGTCTTCTGGGATTGCTAGAACAAAATATATTGATAGTTTACTGGAGAATGCGGTTTCAAAAGGTGTAAAACAAGTACTAATTCTAGGCGCTGGTTTTGATACGAGAGCTGTACGTCTTGATTTTTTACAATCTATTCCTGTAATAGAAATTGACCATCCCAATACTTCCAATTTTAAAGCCAAAATCTATACAAAACGGATTGGTAAAATTCCGCCTAATGTAACTTTTCTTCAAATTGATTTTAACAAGCAAAGACTAGATCAATTAGCATCAGAGCACAACTTAGACTTTTCAAAACCTACAGCAGTAATTTGGGAAGGTGTAACGAATTATCTAACGGAAGAAGCGGTAAAAAGCACGTTTTCTTTTATTTCTAAATTCGCGAACGGCAGCCACTTTATTTTTACTTACGTACACAAAAACATTCTTCAAAATCCTGATTCCTTTTTAGGCGGCAAAAAATTACTGCAAGACTTGGAAAAAATAGAAGAACACTGGACTTTCGGATTTCTTCCAGAAGAACTCTCAGGTTATTTATATCAATTCAATATTGAACTTATAGAAGATTTGGGTGCTGCTGAATACCGTGAAAAATTTCTTCCTAACCGCTCTGAAAGCGGCTATGAATTTTATAGAACTGCAGTTGCAATAAAAAAATAACGGATTCATTTTTATAAAAATATACTGTAAATACAGAATCTTACAAAATAACTGTGTGTTTTTTGCTAATATTTTCTTAATAAAAAAACAACTGATTGTATAATATTTAATTTTACAATTCGTTAAACAATTAAGAAACAAGCAAATAAAAAACCACAAAAAGATGAAAAAAATCTACATTTTGTTATTCTTTACCATTGTTAGCAATCTATTTTCTCAAAACGGAAAAATCTATCTCAAAAATTCAAAATTTAAAATTGGTGCCGAAAATACTTATGTGTATGAACCTTCAAAAGAACTGACCATTCCAAGTGGTGCTGTAGCAACCATTTTGGAGTCTTCCAGTGATGAAATTCAGTATAGAAATTTAATTCAAAAGGGGAAAAAATATGAATTTACTACAAAAGTCGCCGACTCTGCCAGAACAATTTTTGTGATAATTACCGAATATCAAAAAATCATAGACAGCAATAAAGATCAGGGCTATAATGTTTATCTAAGAACTCAGAACGAAAGGGAACTTAGCAAAACTCTTTTAAATGAAATTACTGTAAAAACTTATGCCGATTATCGTTTTAGATTAAACAAAACCTCAAAACCTGAAACAACAGTAGCAGCTTATGAAAGCCTATATAAAAAGTATCCTAAATTAAAAAGTGATAAAACGTATATAGCTTATCTCTATCAAAAAGATATGGCAACTCCTGGACAAAATAAGGATCTCAATTTAGCCTTTGCTGACATCTGCATTAAAAAAAACACAGAGGATTATCTCATTCTTGCTACTCAAGCCTATGACTTATCTAAAATGTCTGATGAGAAAGAAGAATTAGAAAAGGAGATTCTAGCCCAATATCCTACTGGTACATTAGCCAAAACTAAATTTATTAGACGTTTTTTCAGTCAAAAGAACAAAACAGAAGAATATGTGTTAAAAACAATAGACACTTGTAAAACAATATATAAAGACAGTTCAAAAGAAACTTTATCTTCATTTTACAGCAGCTTACTTTATACCTATCTTGAGGATAAAAATATGGAAAAGATAAAAGGTATAGAACCTTATGTTTATAATGCTGGCTACAGCTACAATAACTTTGCGTGGGGTTTGTCTGGCGGCGATCTTACAATGCCAGTACAACACATAGACTTTGCTACAAATCTTTCAAAAAGGTCATTAGATCTTCTAGAAGAAAAGAGAAAAGAAGGTTTTTATCCAGACTATCAAGGAATGTATAATATGTTTGCAGACACATATGCCTTGTTATTGTACAAACAAGGTAAATTTAAGGAAGCTTTTGAATACCAAAACAATGTAAAAAATGCTGGCGGATTAGATGCTGGCGGAAAAGAGCGTTATCTGGCCATGATGGAAAAGGTCAAAAGCAAAGAAGAAGTACGCAATTATATTGAAACTGAAATTAACGTTAATAATGCCTGTCCTCCAGTATTCATTTCTACATTAAAAGAAATTTATGTAGCACAAAATCTTCCGCTAGATAATTTTGAAAAGCTAAAAGAAAAAGCCGATAAATTATCCCAAGAAGAAAAAACTAAAAAAATTATTGAGCAATTCGGCAGCAAAACCCCTTCAGATTTTGTGTTAAAAAACATGGAAGGCAAAGAAATCAAACTTTCTGATTACAGAGGAAAAGTTGTAGTTCTGGATTTTTGGGCAACTTGGTGCGGGCCTTGCAAAGCTTCTTTCCCTAAAATGCAGGAATTGGTTACGAAATACAAAGAAAAAGAGGTTGCTTTCTTATTTGTAAATACATTCGAAAACAAAAAAGAAGACGTTGTTCTGAAGAATGTTACGGATTATATCACAGAAAAAAAATACAGCTTCAATGTGGTTTTTGATTCAAATAACGAAGTCGCTACCAACTACAAGATACAAGGAATTCCAACGCGAGTTCTTATTGGGAAAAATGGAGATATTCTATTTACAGATCATTCCAATACCAGTTTAGGAGAACTTATAGACGAACAATTAAAATAATCTTTTAAAAGATTCTAAAAACCCAAAATGCGCAGTAAAACTTACTTCGCATTTTTTATTGGTACTTTTATTGAACTAAAAGTCAATAACTTATTAATCTTAAAAATGTATTTTTATGAAAATAACTTATTACGGTCACTCTTGTTTTTCTGTTTTTGCTAACGGAAAACATCTTCTCTTCGATCCTTTTATAACACAAAACGAATTAGCAAAAGATATTAATGTTGATGCAATAAAAGCTGATTATATTTTTATCTCGCACGCACATTACGATCACATTCTGGATGTTGAAAGAATTGCTAAAAATACAGGAGCCAAAGTACTCGGGAATTTTGAAATCTATAACTGGCTCTTAAATAAAGGAATCCAAAATGCTCATCCTATAAATCCAGGAGGAAAATTCACTTTTGATTTTGGAACCGTTAAATGTGTGATTGCCCAGCATCCGAGCAGTTTTATGGATGGCAGTTATGGTGGTATTGCCTGCGGTTTTGTATTGACAACCCCAGACGGAAATTTCTATTACAGCGGTGACACTGCCTTGACTTTTGACATGCAGTTTATTCTGAAATTTACTAAACTTGACTTTGCCGTTTTCCCAATTGGTGATGGTTTGACAATGGGAATAGAAGAAGCTATTGAAGCTTCAAAACTAGTTGAGGTCAATAAAATACTAGGGGTTCATTATGATACTTTTGGTTTCATTAAAATGGACCATCAAAAAGCTTTAGATGAATTTCAAAAGGCAAATCTGAATCTTTTCCTGCCTAAAATTGGCGATACAATCGAATTGTAAGTTGCTGTATTTCGTTAAAAGTTATTTTTTTAGCGAAATAAAACTAGAAAAATATCAGTCAGATTCTGCCAAAGCTTGATTTCAATTATATTTTCAGTAGGCATTAAAATTGTTTCTTATTTTATTATTAATCAAAACTTTAAAATAATGAGCACATCAAAAATAAATGCTGTAAACTCAGAAACACAATATGCTGCTTTTTCAGACCGAAAAATTGCGTATCGATCCATTGGCGAGGGAAATCCGATCATTTTAATTAACCGATTTAGAGGAACACTCGATACTTGGGATCCTTTATTTTTAGATCTTCTTGCCGCAAAACATCAAGTCATTACTTTTGATTATTCAGGAATTGGATATTCAACAGGAACGCTTCCAACTGATGTAAAAGAAGTCGCAAAAGATGTAAAAGATCTGGCTGATTATCTGAAAATTAAAAAAGCCATTTTTATGGGCTGGTCTTACGGCGGATTGGTTACCCAAGCTGCAACACACCAATATCCAGAACTGGTTACGCATACTATATTGTTAGGAACTGGCCCAATTGGAAAAAGAGTTGTACCTCTTGAACAATCATTTCTAGATCATGCCTTGAAACCTATAAATGATTTTAATGATGAAATAATTCTTTTCTTCGAACCTGAATCTGAGCAAAGCGTAAAAGCAGCAAAAGCTTCTCATGACCGAATTGCGCAAAGAATTGATGTTTCTAAAATCCCTTCGACTATGGAGATTTTTCAGCTGTATTTTGCTGGGGGCGAAAATGCGGCTGAAGACAAAGAAAATTACAGAGACAAACTGAAAACAACCAAAACACCAATACTAATAATTTCCGGAGATCATGATACAAGTTTTGCTGTAGAAAATTGGTATCCGCTGACCAAACAGCTTCCAACATCACAGTTAATTTTACTACCGCAAACTGGACACGCTCCTCAGCACCAGAATATTCCACTGGTAATAAATTACATCGATATTTTTTTAGAGCACACGAAATAGATTTCCGGAATTTCTTTTGAGAGTAAATCCTTCATTTTAAAGGTCTTCTCTAAAATTAATCATTGTTTTTACATTTTTATACAACTCCGGAAATTCTCTTTTAAAAATTTCCGGGGTTTCAAAGAAATGCTCTAGAATCACTGCCAAAAATTCAAATTTATTGGTATAAGCATACTCTCTAAAATATTGCCTTGCTTTAAGCTTATTGGTTAATTCCTCCTGATCAAAATACTTTTCAATTTCTGTAAATTCATCATAGAAGATAACAGCTCCTGGATAAGAGCTTTTTTTGGAATGAAAATGCAAAACATGCGTAAATTCATGTAATCCGAGATTGATATTGTCTTTTGTTTCGTGTCCGCTCAAGAAATCTTCCCACGAAAAAACAATTGTCTTCATTCTGGGATTGTATTCTCCTTTATGATATTCCTGATTAATTGTAGAATAATATACAGATGGATAAATGACTATATTTTCGAATAACTCAATCAGGTAATTTCGCATTCCAAAAGTGAGCATAACATAAGTTCCAGCAATAATCAGTTTCATTTCCCGAGTAACTTCAATGCCTTTTCCTTCAAAATTATAATACTCAATAAAACTTTCTACACGGTGGTCAAAATAGCTTTTCTTTTTAACGGACAGATTAGAATAATACGAAAATTCACGTCTCAGCAGTGCTTTATCTTCTGGATTCAATTTCTTTAAAACAGGATACCAAAATATAAACAATGGTTTATTGAACAGCATTAAATATACTGGTTCGATAATTCGGAATACAAGTATGAAGAGAAATAAAATCCCAATTAAAAGGAAAAACAACATAGTTTTAATTTCATAAAAACAGAACACCTCATTGGTCTCTGTTTCGCTAAAATAGGAAAATATCAAACAGATTTAATGAAAAAGAAAAATCATTAAAATAATCTTTGATAAATACTAGATTTGGCATTTCTAAAGCAAATGAGAGAAAAAGCAGTGTGTTTTTTCGTATATTTTTTTATATTCGCTAACCACTATAAACCAATTCACCAAATACAGATAGTTATGAATAAAAATGTTTACGAGAATTTCACTGATCAAAGACTGTTAAAAACAAGAAGTTTATTAAAAGGAATTGCTATTGGCTTTGGAATTATTTTTATACTAGCTCTTGTTGTCGCTATTTATATTATTGCTTTAAAAGGATTAAAAGACTCAATTGCTGCACTTATTCCTGTTTTTTCACTACCAATAGTTTTTACACCATTACTGATAAACTTTTCTTTATTAAGTAAAGAAATTAAATTAAGAAACCTTTAATTCTCTTCAAATGCAAAATAAAAATAACGCTCCAATATTCGTATTAAGAATTGTAGCAATCATTGTAGGTGTGGCATTGTATAAACAATTTGACTTTAAAACAATGCAGTTTGAAAAACCAGCATTAGCAGCAGTATATGCAATTGTATTTCTTTTTTCGGTTTATGTTGTAATAAAGGATTTTAGAAAAAAACGATCTGAGAAGTAAAAGTATTGTGATAAAAAAAATATACTTACTGCTTCTCGTTCTGAATATTTGCATTCTTCCCATAATCAGTATTACCATACCTACACAATATTATTATTTTACAGGTAATTACAAAGAAAAAATTATGAGAGTTGAAAAATGCTCCAATGATTCCAACTCAAAAAGAAAATCTTTTACAGTATATGGTTATGTAGATAATAAAAAGCAGGTTGTTTTTGGATTGTATGATGATGACAGTTACGATTTCTTTTCGTTTTTAAATCCTTCAGGGGAAAAAGAGCTTCAAAAAATTGATTACAGCAATTTAAGACCTTTAAAATTAAATATTAGAGTAGTTCAATTTTCTGATTCTTATAATGTCTTTTACATCAAAAGATATGAAACCGCAAAAGAGGCTATAAAAAGTAATTTAATGCCGTGGATTGTAGTTGAGGTTATTTTTTTGGGATCATTACTATTGTTTTATTTTTTAAAACTAAAGTATAAATGAAATTGATAGGCGTAATAAGTGAATATAATCAGGAATTAAGTAAGAAAAAATTTTCTGAATATAAAACGGGAATAGAATATCAAAATAAAGAAACTATTCTCACTTATTTAAAAAATGGAATCCCAATTGCGGTTACGATGCAAATTGTGCGTTCATTAATAAAAAACGATAATTCAATTATTGGCGGTATTAGTTATTTAACTGATGGATATTGGATTTGGCCTAATTATCTTCATTTTTATGTTGAGAATCTGTCTATAGAATTGCCATCAGATTTTGTAAATTTTATTTCTAAAAACAGAGAAATAAGCTATGTAAGTGATGCTGAAAAGCATAAAGCAATTAATTTATTAAATCTAGGAAAATAATATTTGACTTTACTATTAAAAAGACAATTATAGATTTTCAATATCTTTCTTAAATTCTGCTAACATTCCTTCTTTTTTTTTAGACTTTTTCTTTCTAGGTATTTCTTCCTTTAAAGTTCAATTTCACAATTTGTTGAAGTTATTGCTTCAAAACCCTAATATATTTTTTCATTATATTTGGGCTAGCTTTTGGCTTAATTGTTGAAATAAACAAAGCAAAAAAATAAACCCAAATCTTAAAAATGAAAAAAAATCTAATAACTCTTTTATTTGTATTTACCGTTATCAATATGTTTGGGCAAGTACCAGCTACTCCAAAAACGGGTAAAACTAATACCACCAATACTAGTTTATCTCCCGCTGAAATGGTTACCAATAAAGCCATTCGCCCGATAAAAAAAATTCCATTAGACGATACCTCTATTCTGATTTATGATTACGATGGTTCTCTTTTTTCATTTGATTTAGTATCTGAATCTATTAATTGGACTGTAAAAGCTACAGATGCTCCTTCCGAAATGTGTGCTAATAAAATAACGCTATTGAATGGAGTTTTATATGTTCCGTTTATTAACGGTGAAATTTTTGCCATAGACAACCAAAGCGGTGATCTTTTTTGGAAATCAAGATTAGGCAATATTACAGATCAGATTGTTCTTAAAGATCAAACACCAATCATAAACGATGGAAAATTATTCATAACAGCTCAAAATCAAAATCAAGGCAGTAACCT
Source organism: Flavobacterium panacagri (assembly GCF_030378165.1). Lineage (NCBI taxonomy): Bacteria > Pseudomonadati > Bacteroidota > Flavobacteriia > Flavobacteriales > Flavobacteriaceae > Flavobacterium > Flavobacterium panacagri. Next base: position 2,116,986 of record NZ_CP119766.1, on the reverse strand, counting down.
TTATGCTTTGGATATAAAAGATGGCAGTTTGGTATGGAATTACAAATTAGATTCGGCACAAAACGACATTCAGCCTCTTTTCTTCAACAATAAAATTTTCCTTCCAAGTGCAACCAATCTTTATAGTTTTGATGCGAAAACAGGAAAAGTCATTACTCAAAAAACTTTTGAAGAAAATATAACAGGAAAACCGATAACAGATGGTGAAAATATATTTGTCGCAAGCGAAAAAAATACTCTTCACGCCTTAAGTCCTGAAAAACTAGATGTTTTATGGCAGTTTAAGTTTGATGAAAATCAAAATAATGTGAAGGAACGCATCTTATATAAAGACAAAAAAATCTTTATTGGCGCGCAGGGTTCACAAATTAGTTCGGTTTACGCTATTGATTCAAAAGCAGGAACACAACTATGGAAAGTAGATTTTAAAGACGACAACATCGAATACATTACCGAAGAAGTAAATAATATTTGGGGCTATACCAAAAAGAAAAAACTTTTCCAATTAGACTTCAATGGCGAAACAGTATTCGAAACCAAATTGACAACACTGCCAGTTTCGAACATTGAATTTCCTGCTGATGATAACTTACTTTATTATTATTGTGACGCTGGTTTAATTCAGTTCGATTTAACCGAAAAAGACGAAAACGTCTATTATATGCGAACTACTCTTGGTGATAATGTTTATACATCTTATTTGAAAATAATTCGATAATACTAAAGAGCCACTTACTTAAGTGGCTCTTTTCATAAAATAACTTATTTAGTGTTTTTCTTCGAGATTTCCAGATGACTTTCGGTTCTAATTTTATCTCGATGTTGCATTCCCCATTTTGTCATCGCTTCTACAACTTCTTTCAGTGTTTGACTGTAAGGCAATAATTCATATTCAATAGTTACAGGATAACCTACAGCAACTTTCTTTACAATAAAACCATTAATTTCTAATTCTTTCAGTTCATTTGAAAGTACTCGAGCAGAAATACCATTCACCTTTCTTTGAATTTCTGTAAAACGTTTGTTTCCTCTAGCCATAGCAATGATTATCATCAATTTCCACTTACCTCCAATTGCATAAAGAGCATCAGATACAGCCATTAAAACAGTGTTACATTCGTCAGTAAACTCTTTATTATCAACCACTTCTTTTAATATTTTTTTCATAGATTCATTTTTATAAGCTACTAACCTTTAAGTAACTACTAACAAAAAGTAAGCTAATATACTATAATTTTGGCTTAATCAATTTTAAAAAATTAAAATCATGACATTAGAAATTTTCAAAGCTAAAGAAGAAGTAAGAAACTTAATTGACAGTTATGCCTCTCTAGGAGATGAGAAAAAAATTGCAGCAGTAATGGATTTATTTACTGCTGATATAAACTACAAAGTTTATATGAATAACTTTTTAGTCTCAGATGTTTCTGGAAGAGAAAACATGGAAAAGGACTTTAATAAACATGCCTCAGAAGTAAAAACATATTTTACATTGAACGGACAGCATCAAGTAGAAATTAAAGGCGAAACTGCTACGGGGATTTCCTTTTCACAGCTAAAAATGATTAGGGAAAATGATGGTAAAGATATTTTATCAGATTATAGTGTTAAGTATGAGGATACCTATGTTTTACAAGATGGCAAATGGCTCATACAAAAACGAATCGGATATTTTTTTATTATTGAAACCAGAGTTCTAAACAATTAGACAAAAAAAGCCTGCAAAATATACACTTTGCAGGCTTTCATTTTTTCATAGTGACCCCGGAGGGGTTCGAACCCCCAACCCTCAGAGCCGAAATCTGATATTCTATCCAGTTGAACTACGAGGTCAGTTTTATTTTAGATTTATAATTTTAGAATTCAGATTCAATCTAAAATCTGAACTCTAAAATCTAAAATTATATTTACGAAAGTAATTTTTTTACAATTGTAGAAATAGTTTTTCCTTCAGCAGTTCCGCCTAATTGTGCAGAAGCTAATCCCATAACTTTACCCATTGAAGCAATTCCAGAAGCACCAGTTTCAGCAATAATTTTTGCTATTACTGCTTCTACTTCTTCTTCGCTTAATTGAGCTGGTAAAAACTTCTCGATTACCGCAACTTGAGCCAATTCTGGCTCCGCTAAGTCAGGACGGTTTTGCTCTGTAAAGATTCTTGCGCTTTCTTTACGAGTTTTAACCAATCTCTGCAATAATTTAATTTCTTCGTCTTCAGATAAATCTTCTTTAGAACCTGAAGCCGTTGAAGCTAATAACAATTCAGATTTTACTGCTCTTAAAGCTTCTAATGCTACTGTATCTTTTGCTTTCATGGCCGTTTTGATCTCGTCCATGATTTGTGTTTGTAAACTCATGTTTATGTTTTATTTTAAATAAGCCAATGCTTATTAATTGATATATTAATTTGGAATTCGTTCTCGACTCCTCTCGAACTGACAATAAGATTCACTTTAAAAACCTATTTAGGAAGTCAAATTTTTAAATTCTGTGCGAAGATAAAAAAAATAACCCGAAAATTAAATCCAATTTTCGGGTCATCCTATATTATGATGCTAAAAATTAATCTACGTTATCGTGCAAAAATGAATTGTTTGAACGTAATTGTAAATCATTATTGCTATCGGTTCCAACAGAAATTCTAGAATTTGTATTATTTGATTGTGAATTTGACAAATCAATTCCTAATCTTTTGTAAGCTGGTTCTTTTTCCAACTCATCAATTCTAGAAACATTGTTATGGAATTTATAGTTAAACTCTTTTAGTTTCTTTCTTCTTTCTTCAGCTCTTAAACGAAGTGTTTCTTCAATTGTTAATTCTAATGGAGAAACTTCAGAAGTTGTTGAAAAATCAGGTTGACTAGCAAAATCAGTTCTTGGTTTCAAAGTGATATTCAATTCTTCTGGAATTGTATCTTCAACCTTTTTTTCTACTGGTTTAGAAGCCATTAAATCATTTTCAACTTCCATATATTCTTCAAGAGAATATTTAATGATTCCGTTTTCTGAAACTTCTGTTACAGGAACAAACTGTACCGGATCGTTTACTTTAATTTCTCGAGTTTCATTTGTCAATTCAAACAAAACTCTGTTATCTTCAACAACTGGTTCTCTTTTTACAGGTTCTTGTTTAAACAAAGGAAGATCAAAAGAAAAAGTAGTTTGTTCTTCTTTTTCAAATACTCTTTGCTGCTGTACTGGCTGTTGTTGTACAGGTTGCTGCTGTTGAATTGGCTGTTGCTGCTGAAATTGCTGAACAGCTGGTTTCTCTGGTGAAGAAATTGTAAAATCAATATCCGTAATCGGCGAAACAATTTCAAAAGTCACATCTAGATTTTTAATAAACTCTGACATAACCACCAACTCTTCCTGATTAATTGCTGGAGCAACAGCATTTGTAGGAGTTGGAGTAAAAGTTTCATCATCGTCTATTAAATCAAAAACAACTTTGTCTTCTACTTTTGCAGTTGGCGTATCCACTGTTAAGTCGAAAGATGAAATCGGTCTGTTTGTTAAATTATGAACACTTCTCTGCTCATCTTCCAACGTATGAATGATTTTCTTTGGTTCTGTATTTACGATTTCGTTTTGTTGTTCAACATCAAAACCTGTAGCAATAATAGTTACAGCAATAGCTTCCCCAAGAGATTCGTCTTCACCAACTCCCATGATGATATTGGCATTGTAACCTGCTTCGGCCTGAATGTGATCGTTGATTTCTCCGATTTCATCAAGAGTAATCTCGTTAGTTCCAGAAACGATAAGCAACAATACGTTTTTGGCACCTGTAATCTTATTATCGTTTAACAAAGGAGAATCTAGAGCAGAAACGATAGCGTCTTTTGCTCTGTTTTCACCTTCTGACACAGAAGATCCCATGATCGCAGTTCCACTGTTAGCCAAAACAGTTTTTGCGTCACGTAAATCGATATTTTGAGTATAGTGGTGCGTAATTACTTCGGCAATACCTCTAGAAGCAGTTGCCAAAACTTCGTCCGCTTTAGAGAATCCTGCTTTGAAACCAAGATTTCCGTATACTTCTCTTAATTTATTATTGTTGATTACAATTAAAGAATCGACTTGCTTACGCAATTTTTCAATTCCAATAATCGCCTGCTCCTGACGTACTTTCCCTTCAAACTGAAACGGAATCGTCACGATACCAACTGTTAATATTTCTCTTTCTTTTGCCAACTGAGCAATTACCGGAGCTGCACCAGTTCCAGTTCCTCCACCCATACCAGCAGTGATAAATACCATCTTAGTATTTTTATCCAACATTTTTTCGATATCAGAAATACTTTCGATAGCCGACTGCTGTCCAACGTCCGGGTTTGCTCCTGCACCTAATCCTTCAGTTAAATTAAGTCCTAACTGAATCTTATTTGGTACTGAACTATTTTGAAGCGCTTGCGAATCGGTATTACAAACGATAAAATCTACGCCTTTAATACCTTGCTTAAACATGTGGTTAATTGCGTTACTTCCGCCTCCACCTACACCTATTACTTTGATTACATTTGATTGATTTTTTGGTAAATCAAATGAAATACTTCCAAATTCTGAGTTGCTCATCATCTTTTTGGTTTTTTGAAATTCTTATTAAGTACATTTTTTACTTCTTGACTTGGGGCCAGAAAGTAATTTCCTTCTTCTTGTTTTATTCTAATTACTCTGCGTTGTCTAAAAATTCTTTGATTTTGTCGACGTATCGATCAAAAAATGATCGTCTTATTTTGGTTTCGGTAGATTCATCTTTAGATGCCTTCTGGCTTACAACCTCTCTAGTTTCTTCGATAGTCTCTACTTTCTCAACGTAGTTTTCTTCCACTTCGTATCGCTGTACTGGCGGAGCATTTCTGTAAACAACTTTTGGCTGTTCATTAACCAGCTCCATTCTAACAGCACTTTGAGAACTATTTTCGATACTATTCATTACTAATCCGACTGCTGTTGCGAATAATGGACTAGAAATTTCTTCTCCTGAGTTTCCTGCCAAATGCTCATTAGGATAACCAATTCTAGTATCCATTCCCGTAATGTATTCAACCAATTGTTTGATGTGCTTTAATTGTGCACCTCCACCAGTTAAAACAATTCCGGCAATAAGCTTTTTGCGAGGATCTTCGTGACCGTATGCTTTTATTTCTGCAAAAACCTGTTCTACAATTTCCACTACTCTTGCGTGGATAATTTTAGAAAGATTTTTTAATGAAATCTCTTTTGGCTCTCTTCCTCTCAGTCCAGGGATAGAAACAATCTCGTTGTCTTTGTTTTCTCCCGGCCAAGCAGATCCGAACTTTATTTTTAGAAGCTCCGCTTGTTTTTCAATAATCGAACATCCTTCTTTGATATCATCTGTAATCACATTTCCTCCAAAAGGAATTACAGCTGTGTGACGAATGATACCGTCTTTGAAAATAGCCAAATCTGTTGTTCCACCACCAATATCGATCAATGCAACACCCGCTTCTTTTTCTTCCTGACTTAAAACAGCATCTGCCGAAGCTAATGGTTCTAATGTCAATCCAGACAATTCAATTCCTGAACTCTGAATACATCTTCCAACATTTCTGATTGAAGATGCCTGACCAACTACAACGTGAAAACTAGATTCTAATCTTCCGCCGTACATTCCGATTGGTTCTTTAATTTCAGACTGTCCGTCGATTTTAAATTCCTGCGGTAAAACGTGAATGATTTCTTCTCCCGGTAACATCGCCAGTTTATTTACCTGATCGATTAGAAGCTGAATATCATTTTCGCCAATTACTTCTTCAGGATTATTTCTGCTGATGTAATCCGTATGCTGAATACTTCTGATGTGCTGTCCAGCAATACCCACAACCACATCTTTAATTTTGTAACCCGAATTATTTTCTGCTTCGATTATCGCCTGTTGAATCGATTGAATCGTCTGCGTAATGTTGTTTACTACTCCTCTGGCAACACCCAAACTTTTGGATTTACCAATGCCCAAAATCTCCAACTTACCATACTCATTTTTCTTGCCAATCATGGCAACGATTTTGGTTGTTCCAATATCTAGACCTACTGCAATATTATCTTTTTCCATTTTCTATTATTTAGTGCAAACTACTTGTTCCGTAAACCTAAGGTCAATTTTTTTGTATTTGTATAACGAACTATCTAAAACTGCTTTTTGAAAAAACGCTTTATAGTTTCTAAATTTCTTATCAACATTCATCGTTCTGCCAAAATCGATGAAGTAATCGAAGTTTCGATTAAACATTTTTAAGCTTCCATTCGGCATAATCTCGATTGCAATGATGTTTTTTTTCAAAAACGCATCGTCGTAAATTGTGCGAAATAAAGCTGCTAAATCTTCGTTATTTTTTTCATTAATTGCCCCTGAAACAAGAGGAACTCTTGCAGTGAAATTGTCAGACAAAGGCATTTTATTACCCTCGTAATCAATATAAAAAGAAGCGCCGCCGTCATAAACTCTTGCTATGGGCGTCTTCTGTTTTACTACTGCTTTTAGAACTCCATCAATACTTACAAAAACATTTGACTTTTCAATCATCTCTTGTGTATCGAGGGTTTTCTCTATCTTATTCAAATCTAGTTCATCTTTTCTAATACTGGAAGCGTCTCTTTTATTTTCTATCAACAATTTATTAACCGTTTCCGGCTTCACAAAAAGCGTATTTTCTCCTACAAAAACGACCATTGATTTTTTCAATTTTCGATCGCCATTTCGATGCTGTGCGAAGGAATATAGAAACAAAACCAATCCGAAAATTAGTACTAATCGAATATTTGTCCAATTAAATATTTTCATTTAAAACCCTTTTAATTGACGGAACCATTTCTCCCAGATCACCAGCTCCAATTGTTACAATAATAGGTGCATCGCTGGCTTTGATTTCACCCAATAAATCTTCTTTTGCAACAATTTTTTTGTTCGAATTTGTCATTTTACCCAAAAGCCACTCAGAAGTTACTCCTTCCATCGGAAGCTCTCTTGCAGGGTAAATATCCATCAAAAACACTTGATCAAATTTTGATAAGCTTTCTGCAAATCCATCCACAAAATCTCTTGTTCTACTGAATAAATGCGGCTGGAAAATTGCCAAAACTTTACGCCCTGGATACAATTCTCTAACTGCTTGATGAACAGCATTTATTTCTGTTGGATGATGCGCATAATCATCAATATATACTAAATTTTCGCTCTTAATCTGATACGAAAAACGTCTTCTAATTCCGTTGAATGAAGCAATGGCTTTTGCAATAGAATCGGTCGGGGTGCCGAATGTCTTAGCCATTGCAATAGCCATCAATCCATTCATTAAATTGTGTTTACCAGGCAGTCCGAAACGTAAATCCTTCATGATTTCTGATGGCGTCTGCACATCAAAAACATAAGCCCCATCTTCAATACGAACGTTGAAAGCCTTATATACAGCATCTTCATTTATAGCACATTGAACTCCGTCAAGCGGTAATTCTTTTGTTATGAAGAGATTATTTTTATCTTCTACTTTGGAAGCAAATTCTCTAAAAGAAGCCTGAATTGCCTCACTGGTTCCATAAATATCCAAATGATCAGCATCCATAGAAGTCACACAAGCGATATCTGGACGCAAATGCAGAAATGATCTGTCAAATTCATCTGCTTCTACCACTGTTACCGTTTTACCGCTTCCAATTAAATTCGAATTATAATTTTCTACAATTCCACCAATAAAAGCAGTTACATCAGCACCACTTTGAAACAAAATATGTCCCAAAATACTTGATGTTGTTGTTTTTCCGTGTGTTCCTGCTACTGCAAAACAAAAAGTGTCTTTGCTTATAATTCCAAGAACTTCTGCACGTTTTTTAACCTCGTAATGTCTTTCAATAAAATAATTCCATTCTGAATGTGTTTTTGGAACCGCAGGCGTATAAATCACCAACGTATTCTCCACATAATACTCTTTTGGAATTAAGTTTATATCATCTTCAAAATGAATATCAATACCGCTTTCAATCAATTCATTAGTCAGCATAGAAGGCGTTTTGTCGTAACCTGAAACTTGTTTTCCAATAAATTTGAAATAACGAGCCAAGGCACTCATTCCGATTCCTCCGATACCAATAAAATAAACGTTCTGTATTTGATTTAAATTCATTCTAATTTGCTTTAGCCTTACTTATTTTATTTTTTAATTAACTTAACAATTTCTGCCACAATATCCTGTGTAGCTTTTGGTCTTGCCAGTTTTTTAATATTATCACTTAGTTGTTTCTGTTTTCCAGAATCTTTCAGCAGCGCTTCAAAAACAATGCTAAACTCGCTCTCTAATTCAGATTCTTTCAACAAAATTGCGCCTTTAGCATCAACAATTGCCTGCGCATTTTTAGTTTGATGATCCTCAGCCACATTTGGAGATGGAATAAAAATCACCGGTTTTCCAACAATACATAATTCTGATACCGAAGAAGCTCCTGCACGTGAAATTATGATATCTGATGCCGCGTAAACAAAATCCATTCTTTCAATAAAATCAACCACTTTTACATTTGGCTGATTGTACTTTTTATATTCTTCAAAATATAATTTCCCGCATTGCCAGATTACCTGAACATTTTGCGAAAGGAAATTTTGCAATTCTTTTTCAATTAACTGATTGATTCTTCGTGCACCTAAACTTCCTCCTAAAACCAATAATGTTTTTTTATTGGGATCTAATCCATAAAAAGTAATTGCTTCATCACGTTTGCTTTCGATATCAATTAAATCCTGACGGACTGGATTTCCAGTTAAAACAATTTTCTCTTTTGGAAAAAAACGTTCCAAATTTTGGTATGCTACGCAAATTGCATTGGCTTTTTTACTTAGCAATTTATTGGTTATTCCAGGAAATGAGTTTTGCTCTTGAACTACTGTCGGAATTCCTGCCGAACCTGCCGCTTGTAATAATGGCCCACTGGCAAAACCTCCCGTTCCAATTACCACATTTGGCTTAAACTTTTTAATTATTCTTTTTGATTCCAATAAACTGCTTGCCAATTTAAGCGGAAACATTAAGTTTTGTAAAGTCAGTTTTCGCTGTAAACCCGCAATCCAAAGACCTTTTATTTCGTAACCTGCCTGAGGCACTTTCTGCATTTCCATTTTATCTCTAGCACCTACAAAAAGAAATTCAGCATCAGGAAATTGTAATTTTAATTCGTTTGCAATCGCAATCGCAGGATAAATATGTCCTCCTGTTCCTCCTCCGCTAAGTATGAATTTATACTTTGTCATCTTTCTAAAAATTACAACGTTTTAAAATTTTATTCTATTTTTTTAATATTATTTGTTTAAAACCGCATTCATCGGATTTCTTGAATTATCTTCTATCGAATAGGCTGGCTCATCTTCATATATTTCTTCAGAAACCAAATCTTCTTCTGCCAATTCCTTATCAATCAATCGCTGCAATGCTTCTTTTCGTTTTGCTTTTTCCTGTTTCTCCTCGGCAATTTCTTCTTCTTTCTTCGTTACACTAATGATAATTCCTAAAGAAAAACAAGTCATCCAGATCGAACTACCTCCAGAACTTATTAATGGTAATGTCTGTCCTGTTACTGGCAATAACTCTACTGCAACCGCCATATTAATCATCGCCTGAAATATCATTGGAAATCCGAGTCCGACGACGACTAATTTTCCAAATAAAGTATTCGCCTTATGTGAAGCAACCACAAAACGGAATAACAATAACAGATACAAAACTAATATTGCAACTCCTCCAACTAAACCATATTCTTCGACTACAATTGCATAAATAAAATCGGAAGAAGATTGTGGTAAAAAGTTTTTTTGCACACTTTTTCCAGGCCCTAATCCTCCTAGTCTACCAGATGCAATTGCAATTTTTGCTTTCTCAATCTGGTAATCATCTTCATCTGGTTTATCAGTGGTAAAGTTCATTATACGACTTTCCCATGTTGAAACCCTGCTAAAAAATCTTGAATCCGGAAATGCTTTTGCTACCAAAAGGAAAAACGCCAACATTGCAATTCCCGAACCAATAATAAAAGCGATATATTTTAATGGGTATTTACCAATAAATGTCAACATCATTACCATTGCAAAAATCAACGCAGTTGTCGAAAAGTTGGCTGGTAATATTAAAGCCAAAGTGATAAAAACCGGAATCCAAAGCTGAATAAACGAAGTTTGAAAAGGTTCGTTTTCTTCTTTGGTTTTCGACAAATAACGTGCAACGTAAATAAATAATACGCTTGCCGCTAAAGTCGAAGTTTGAAACGTAATTCCAATGAACGGCACCTGAATCCAACGACTTGCATTTGCTCCCGCAATTACAGTTCCTTTCAACAAAGTATAAAGCAACAATAACCAAACTACAGGAAGTGCAATTTTAGAAATCGCTCTAAAATAATGATACGGCACTTTGTGAACCCAATAAATAATCAGGAAACCGATACAAACGTGAGCCAAATGTTTTACCAAATATCCCAATGTATTTCCAGTTCCATGACCTATATAAGCCAGATTACTACTCGCACTAAAAACAGGCATAAACGAAAACAAAGCCAATAAAGCCACAAATGACCATATTACCCTATCTCCTTTTAGTTTGTTTACCAGCTCTTTCATAATCGTTTTGTTTCAGGTTTCTTTTGTTTCAAGTTTCAGGTTCGGCTTAACGTGAAACCTGAAACTTGAAACTTTAAACTATCATCTATAAATTGTGCACCGCTTGCTTAAACTGTCTTCCTCTATCTTCGTAGTTTTCGAATAAATCGAAACTTGCACAGGCTGGAGATAATAAAACGGCATCTCCTTTTTCTGTTAATCTTTGAGCCGTTTTTACAGCATCATTCATATTGTTCACTTCAACCATAATATCCACTACATTTCCAAATGCATCAATAATTTTACGGTTGTCAACACCTAAACAAATAATTGCTTTTACTTTTTCACGAACCAATGACATTAATTCGTTGTAATCATTTCCTTTATCAACACCACCAACAATCCAAACTGTCGGTACATTCATACTGTCTAAAGCGAAGAACGTTGCATTTACATTTGTCGCTTTTGAATCATTGATATATTGGACGTTTTGTATTTTTAATACTTTTTCTAAACGGTGTTCAACACCTTGGAAATTAGATAAACTTTCACGAATCGTTGCATTTCTAATTTGCATCAACTTTGCTACAGAGCTTGCTGCCATGGCGTTTTTCATATTATGTTTTCCTTCTAACGCAATGTGTTCTGTATCCATTGTAAACTCTTCTTGGTTGATCTTTATTTCCATTTTGTTGTTATTTATAGAAGCTCCTTCGTCAAATGTTTTTGTCAATGAAAAAGGAATTAATTTTGCTTTTGTTTTGTTGTTTTTTAACCATTCTACACTTGCCACATCATCTGCATCATAAATGAGATAATCGCTTTCCGTCTGGTTCATGGTTATTCGAAACTTTGAATTGATATAATTTTCATATTTATAATCGTATCGATCCAAATGATCCGGACTTATATTTGTTATTATCGCAATATCTGGCCGGTAATTTATTATTCCGTCTAACTGAAAACTGCTTAATTCAAGAACGTAGGCATCAAATTTATTTTCGGCTACCTGCCAGGCAAAGCTTTTCCCGATATTCCCTCCCAATCCGACGTTTAATCCTGCATATTTCAGCAAATGATGTGTCAGCATCGTGGTGGTGGTTTTACCATTACTTCCCGTAATTCCAATTGTCATTGCTTCTGTATAAGGAATTGCAAATTCAATTTCCGAAATCACTTTAACTCCAGCTGCGAATAGTTTTTTTACTATCGGAGATTTATCTGGAATTCCTGGGCTTTTCATTACCACGTCTGCATTCAGGATTAAATCTTCTGTATGCTGTTCCTCTTCCCAGGCAATTTTATTAATGATAAGAACTTCTTTATAACTCTCTTTTATCTTTCCAAAATCCGATACAAAAACGTCGTATCCTTGCTTTTTACCGAGGATCGCGGTTCCAACTCCGCTTTCTCCTCCCCCCAATACAACTAATCTCATTATCTTAATTTTAGGGTGATGATTGATAAAATGGCTAACATGACAGCAACAATCCAGAAACGGGTTACGATTTTACTTTCGTGATATCCTTTCTTTTGATAATGATGATGCAAAGGCGCCATTAGAAAAATTCTTCTTCCTTCTCCAAAACGTTTCTTTGTATATTTAAAATAAAACACCTGAATTACGACTGAAGCACTTTCTGCTAAGAAAATTCCACAGAATAAAACAATCAGTATTTCTTTTCGAACTGCAATAGCTAAAACTGCAATGATACCACCAATTGTTAAACTTCCAGTATCCCCCATAAAAACAGATGCCGGATAAGAGTTGTACCAAAGAAAACCAATCAATGCACCCACAAAGGCCGATATAAAGACCGTCATTTCTCCTGAATTGGGGATATACATAATATTCAGATAATTCGAAAAAATGATATTTCCTGAAACGAACGTGAAAATCCCGAGCGCGAGGACAGAAATTGCAGAGGTTCCCGCCGCGAGTCCGTCAATTCCATCTGTTAGATTTGCTCCGTTTGAAACTGCTGTGATAATAAAAATTACTACAGGAATAAAAATTAACCAAGCCCATTTTTCGTATCCATCTCCCATAAAAGACAATACTTCGGCATAATCAAATTCGTTGTTTTTTACAAACGGAATTGTTGTTGCTGTAGATTTCTCTTCAATTGGCGCAGGAAGTACAACCGTTGTATTAGCAGCTGTTCTAAAAACATCTGTACGTCCTGTATCTGTTCTTACTGTAACTGCAGGATTAAAATAAAGAACTGTTCCTACAATGATTCCTAAACCAACCTGACCAATTACTTTAAAAATTCCTTTTAATCCTTGTTTATCTTTTTTGAATATTTTGATATAATCATCTACAAATCCAATCGTTCCCATCCATAACGTAGTTACAATCAGCAATACGATATAAATGTTATGCAGTCTTGCGAATAACAAAACCGGAATCAATGTGGCAAAAATGATAATTAGCCCCCCCATTGTTGGCGTACCAGCTTTCTCATTCTGACCAGCAAGACCAAGCTCACGAACCGTTTCTCCAACTTGCTGACGGCGCAAAAAGTTAATTACCCTTTTACCATAAATAGTTGACAAAAGCAATGAAAGCATAAATGCTAAAGCCGATCTAAATGTGATGTACTGGAAAACTCCTGTTCCAGGAACGTCCAATGTTTTGTCAAAATATTCAAATAAATAGTACAGCATAGTTTTCTATTTTTTAAATTCCAATTTTGAAATTCCAAATTCCAATCATTTTGGTGGTATTTGAACTTAATAATTGATTGTTATTTGTTTAATTGTTCTAAAATTTCTTTAATTGTTTCCATATCATCAAAATGATGACGGACACCATTTATTTCCTGATAGGTTTCGTGTCCTTTTCCTGCAATCAGGATAATATCTTTTGCTTCTGCTAATTGACAAGCGGTTTTAATTGCCTGTTTTCTATCTGTAATTCGAAGCATTTTTTTATAATTCTGAGGTTCCACTCCCTGCTCCATTTCATCCAAAATAACTTCCGGATCTTCATTTCTTGGATTATCCGAAGTCAAAACTGCTTTATCACTTAAATCTGAAGCAATCTTAGCCATAATTGGACGTTTGGTCTTGTCTCGATTTCCTCCGCAACCCACAACTGTAATCAATTGTTCGTTTTTAGTACGAATATCATTTATAGTTTTTAGAACATTTTCTAAAGCGTCTGGTGTATGTGCATAATCTACAACAGCGGTAATGCCACCATCTGAAACGATGTACTGAAAACGACCTGAAACACTTTCTAAATCGGACAATAAACGCAATGCCTCAAGACTATCAATCCCAAGCTCAACTGCTGTTCCATAAATCGCTAAAACATTGTAAGCATTGAAAGTACCGATTAGCTTTACCCAAACTTCATTATCGTTAATTTTCAATAATAATCCTGACAATTGGCTTTCTAAAATCTGCGCTCTATAATCCGCATAAGATTTTAAAGCATAAGTCAGTTTTTTAGCCACGGTATTCTGAAGCATTACAGAACCATTTTTATCATCAATATTTGACAATACAAATGCTGATTTTGGAAGTGAGTCAAAAAATGATTTTTTCACATCTCTATATTCTGCAAACGTTGGATGGTAATCCAAGTGATCGTGAGAAAGATTCGTGAAAATGCCGCCCACAAAATGTAAAGCTTCTGTACGTTTTTGGTGAATTCCATGCGAACTTACTTCCATGAAACAATGTGTAACTCCAGCTTCAACCATTTCATTTAAATAATGATTGATCGTCAAAGAATCTGGCGTTGTATGCGTTGCAGGAAATTCCGTTTGATCTACTACGATTTTTACAGTTGATAATAACCCTACTTTAAAACCTGCTTTTTGAAACAATTGAAACAATAGAGAAGCAATTGTTGTTTTTCCGTTCGTACCCGTTACACCGACTAATTTTAATTTTGCAGAAGGATCTTCAAAATAATTAGCTGCCATAAAAGCCAAAGCTGTATTGGTGTCTTTTACCTGAATATATGTTACTTCGCTTGCTATATTTTCTGGAAGCGTATCACAGATAATCGCTTTCGCTCCAAGCTGAATTGCTTTTTCAATATAATCATGCCCATCTGAAAGCGAACCACGAATAGCCACAAAAACATCATTTGCTTCTACCTTACGTGAATCAAATTCAATTTTCTGAACAGGAGTTTCTGTTGAACCTTTTACAGATTCAATAGCTACTTTATATAATATGTCTTTTAATACTTTCACGATAATTCTAGTACAATTGTTGTGTTTTTGCTAATACTGGTTCCTGCTTGAATCGATTGATTTTTTACTTTCCCCATTCCATTTACTTTTACTTTTAAACCTAAATTTTCCAGTAAAGCAATGGCGTCCATTCCTGGCATTCCTTTTAGATTCGGAATCTGATTGATTTTCTTATTGGCCTCTGCAGTATATTTATTATAACTATCATCCTGCTTTGGAATCCTAGTATCTAATTTTTTAATTTTATTAGTTGACGGTGCATCTGTAAATATCTTTTGAGCAATTCTTTTGAAAACTGGCCCAGCTACATCTGCTCCGAAATAGTTGTTTTTTGATGTATTTGGTTTATGAACCACTACAATACAAGAATATTTCGGATGATCAGCAGGAAAATACCCTACGAATGAAGACGCATAATACAACGCTGATTTTCCTTCTTTCCCACCATAATTCATTTGGGCTGTTCCTGTTTTTCCTGCCATCGAAAAATCTTTCGAATACAATTTAGAACCGGTTCCTTTTTTTACCACATTCTGCAAAACTGCTCTCACTTTTTTAAGCGTTTCTGGCGAACAAACTCTCGGGTTTATAACCTCTACATCAAACTTTTTTATGGTTTTGTTCCATTCTTTAATTTCTGATACAAACTGTGGTTTTACCATTACGCCATTATTAGCAACTGAATTGTATAGTGCTAAAGTTTGCATTGGTGTAACCGAAACATTATATCCAAAAGCCATCCATGGAAGCGTAGTTCCCGACCAATGTTTATCTCCTGGCTGTGGAATGTACGGTCTTCCTTCTCCTTTAAAATGCAATCCCAACGTTTTATTTAACCCGTAACTATTAATATGGTTTACAAATTTTGACGGATTGCTTTTATATGCCTCATAAACTGCCTGAACCATTACAGTATTTGACGAAAGTTCGAATCCGCGAGCTAATGAAACTTTTCCGTAACCTCCATTATGCGAATCACGAACTGATCTTCCATAATATTTAACCACGCCATTGTGGCTGTCATAAACGGTACTTGTATCGGCTACTTTATCTTCTAAAATCGCCATTAAATCAACTAATTTAAAAGTTGATCCTGGCTCGTGAGATTCAGCAATTGCATAATTTGTTGTTTCATAATATGATCCGTCTTCTGCTCTTCCTAAATTCGAAATTGCTTTTACATGTCCCGTTTCTGTTTCCATCACTACCACACAACCGTGATCTGCTTCATAATCTTCCAATTGTTTCAGCAAAGCATGATGCGCAATATCCTGAATAAAAACATCTATCGTAGAAATAACATCATAACCATCAACTGGATCTACTTCGTTAACATCACGAATTGGTTTCCACTGCCCTTTTGCAATTTTTTGTTTTAAAATTTTACCGTCTTTTCCGTTCAGGTAATTTTTAAAAGCCCATTCAATTCCTTTTCCAACTTCTACTCCAGTTGCTGGATCAATTTTGTCATAACCAATAGTCCTTTCAGCAATTTTACCTATAGGATGTTTTCTAACGGTTTCCTGCTCTACTATAATTCCACCCTTAAAAGCTCCTAAATTGAATAATGGAAAACTTTTTATTTTCACATATTCTGTATAACTCAATTTTCGGGCAATCAAATAATAACGATTTTTATTCTCACGTGCTTTTCTTAATTCCTTTTGAAAATAACTGCTCGGCTTATCCAAAACTGTTGCCAATGAATCTGACAATGGTTTTACATACTTCTCAAAAGTTTCTGTTTTTGGTGCTTTGGCATCAAAACGAATTTCATAATTCGGGATTGAAGTTGCCAGTAAACTTCCATCAGCAGAATATATATTTCCTTTGTTGGCTGGGATTACAAAATTTTTAACAGTACGCTGTTTTGCCAGTTGTCTGTAATAATCTCCCTGAACCCATTGAATATTGGTCAATTTAACGACAATAGCAATTGCCATCAAAAAGATGAAAACTGCTACGAGGTAAATTCTGTAGGATATATGTTTATCGTCTACTGCCATATTCTTTTAAAGAAACTTTTTTCTTCTTCTTTTTTAACTTCTATTTTCACTGGAGGAACTGTCGACGGAAAAATTTGTTTTTCTAACATTTTATCCGAAATGGTTGACTCCATTTTTAGCTTCATCAATTCTGAACGTCGATCTACAAACTCCGATCTTAGTTCTTTTACTTCATTATTTAATTTTGCGATTTCAAAAACCTTTTGTTCGTATCGCTGTGTATTGGCAATCATCAAAATAGCCAGCAGAATTATAAAGACAATAAATCTCCAGTTTTTTACTGCATCTTCATGAATCAGGAACCTTGCTTTTAATATGCCAAATACGCCACTTTTCATTTTTTCCTACCTTAATATATATTATACCTTTTCAGCAATCCTTAATTTGGCACTTCTTGCTCTATTATTTATCTTGATTTCTTCATTATCTGGAACAATCAATTTTCCAATTGTTTTGAATGGAACTGAAAAGTTTCCGTAAAAATCTCTTTCTGGTTCTCCTTCAAACATTCCGTTTTTGATAAATCTTTTTACCAGACGATCTTCTAACGAATGATAAGATATTACTGAAAATCTTCCACCCGGTTTTAAAATCTCTAGTGACTGCTCAATAAACTCTTTCAAAACATCCATTTCTTGATTTACCTCAATTCTTATTGCCTGATAAATCTGGGCCAAAATTTTATTTCGAACTTTCTCTGGCAAAAACTTTTTCAGAACGTCTTTTAATTCGTCTGTCGTTTTGATCGGATAATCTTTTCTAGCTTCTACAATTGTCCTTGCTAAAACCGGTGCATTTTTCAACTCCCCATAATCAAAAAAAACACGACGTAAATCCTGTTCTTCATATTCGTTAACCACTCGGTAAGCATTTAAATCATTTTTCTGACTCATCCGCATATCTAATTCGGCATCAAAACGGGTTGAAAAACCTCTTTCTGGAACATCAAACTGATGTGATGAAACTCCCAAATCTGCCAAAATTCCATCAACCTCTTTTACTCCATGAAAACGTAAAAACCTTTTTATGAACCTAAAATTCTCATTTATCAAAGTGAACCTTTCATCTGGTAATGCATTTGCCAACGCATCTTCGTCTTGGTCAAATGCAAACAGCCTTCCGTTTGGTCCTAATCTTTTTAAAATCTCTTTTGAATGACCACCGCCTCCAAACGTAACATCTACATACACACCATCAGGTTTAATATCTAAACCATCAACTGTTGGATGAAGCAAAACCGGATTATGATATTCCATTGTCGTCGTCATTAATATTTCCCATTACTTCTTCGGCTAAATCTGCAAAATCCATATCTTCGCCGCTTATTGATTTTTCGTATAAATCCTTATCCCAGATCTCTACAATATTAACAGCCGATGAAAAAACCACATCTTTAGAAATACTGGCAAACGTTACCAAATCTTTTGGCACCAGTAATCTCCCCAATGCATCAACCTCAACCACTTTAACACCAGCAGTAAACCTTCTAATGAAATCGTTGTTCTTCTTTACAAAGCGATTAAGCTTGTTGATTTTTTTCATCATTGCATCCCACTCTACCATAGGATACAACTCTAAACACGGCTGAAACACAGAACGCTTCAAAACAAATCCGTCTTGAAGTGAAGCTGTCAACTGCTTTTTCAAAGGTGCAGGCATCATCAGCCTTCCTTTAGCATCGACTTTACATTCGTATGTTCCAACAATTGTGTTCAAAAAACTAGTATAACATGTTATACAGCAAAAATATAAAAAATTTTACCACATTTTACCACTTTATACCACTTTGTTAATAAGTTTAACCACTTTGCTACCACTTCTGTTAATCAACAATCAATCAATACCTTAACTATTAATTAACAGATTCACAGATCCATTATTCATTCAAAAAAATAATGCGCTAATTTTCTTAAAAATTTGATTATTATGCAGTTTTCTTAACATTTAGATAATTTACCAAACACCCCATTAATTACTGATTTTTAGTTATTTAGAAATTCTACTGAAATTATCTAGTTAAAAAATGGCAGCAAAAATTCATTTTTATTTATTTAACCCTATATTTGTCGAAATTGAAATTGGCATTAGATTAGATGGACAAACACTACAAAAAAGAAGGCAAATACAGCTATTTTGAAGCTGGAGAAGGTACACCTATCGTTATTCTTCACGGGTTAATGGGAGGCCTAAGTAACTTTGATGGTGTAGCACAATATTTCCCAACAAAAGGATATAAAGTTGTTATCCCAGATTTGCCAATATACACACAAAGCATTTTAAAAACGAACGTAAAAAGTTTTGCCAAGTACGTTAAAGATTTTATCACTTTTAAAGGTTTTGACAAAGTAATTCTCTTAGGAAATTCCCTTGGAGGACATATTGCTTTGTATCACACAAAATTATATCCTGAAAAAGTTGCTGGACTTGTAATTACCGGAAGTTCTGGACTTTACGAAAGTGCAATGGGAGACAGTTATCCAAGAAGAGGCGATTACGAATACATCAAAACAAAGGCTGAAGCTGTATTTTACGATCCAAAAATTGCAACTCCCGATTTGATTGATGAAGTATATGCGACGGCTAACGACCGAATCAAATTAATCAAAACTTTAACCATTGCAAAGAGTGCCATTCGCCATAACATGGCTAAAGATTTGCCTAAAATGGATGTTGAAACTTGCATTATTTGGGGTCGAAATGACTCTGTAACTCCTCCAAATGTAGCAGAAGAATTTGATAAATTATTACCAAATTCAACTTTATACTGGATTGACAAATGCGGACATGCCGCAATGATGGAACACCCTCAGGAATTTAATGAAATTCTTGAAAAATGGCTTACTGAAAAGAATTTATAAGCCATTACTATTTACTTTTTAGGAGGTTTTAAAACGAAGAAACATGAAAATTAACACCGCCGAATTTATTGTCAGCAATTCTGATGCCTCAAAATGTCCAAAGGATTTTTTGCCGGAATATGCTTTTATAGGAAGATCAAACGTAGGTAAGTCATCGTTAATAAACATGCTTACCAACAATAAAAACTTAGCTAAAACATCTGGAAAACCAGGAAAAACACAATTAATAAATCACTTTAAAATCAATAATAATTGGTTTTTGGTCGATTTGCCTGGCTACGGTTATGCTAAAGTTTCAAAGAAAACAAAATCAATTTTCCAGCAATTTATTACAGATTATTTTGAAAACAGGGAACAGTTAGTATGTGCTTTTGTTTTAATTGACATTCGCCACGAAGCTCAAAAAATAGACATTGAATTTATGTCGTATATGGGCGAAAGTGAGATTCCGTTCTGTATTATTTTTACTAAAGCAGATAAAATCAGTAAAACAAAAATTGACTCTCATATTGCGGCTTATAAAAAACAAATGTTTGCAAACAATTGGGCCGAAATGCCACAATATTTTGTAACCTCATCTACCGAATCAATTGGAAAAGAAGACCTTTTATCTTATATTGATGAAGTAAATCAAGAGGTTTTTAAAAACAACAGTGGTTTTTTAAATTCGAATTAAGAGAATAATTCCAAACATAAAATTTCTAAATTCCAATCGTACTGATTGGAATTTTTATTTTAGAGAAAAATCTTAAAGAATTGTTTTTTAAGTTATATTTGACTCCAATCAAATCTAACCAATGAACAACTTAAAATCAATTTGTTTTGCTTTTTGCACTTCCTTCTTATTATTCTCTTCTTGCCAATCTTCGCATTATATGTTCACAACTGGACAAAGAACCGGAGTTGATTTTTCTTCTGGAAAATGGCTTTTAAATGAATTAGACTGCCCAAAAAACTCAAAAGAAAAATTGACTGAGGAATCCTTAAAATTCTTCAAAAAAAGTGTAGGCGATCGAGTAACTTATATTCATGATGCAAAAGGATTACTTATACCTCGAAAAATTCCTTTAAATCCTAACAGCATAAAATTAAAAGAGTTAAAAGACGGAACAGGTTTTGATTTCTTCATCAACATTTCGACTAAAAAAGACAGAAGCGATTTATCTTCTATTGAACTTTATCAAACCGAATATGGTTCAGAGAAAAACGAAGCCTCGGTAACTTTGGAAATATACGATTTGAATTTACAGCAAATAATCTATTCTCAAAAAGTTGTAGGGATAACCAATAAAGGCAACACAAAATCAATGTGGGAAACTGAAAAATCGAGTAAACTCATAGACAATGTAACGCTTTACAAAAACTCAAATGCCTTAATGACTGGCGCTTTAAAACGTATTTTTAAAGATTTAAACAAAAGATCTGTAAAATAGCATTTTAAAAATATTCAATAAATAAAATCTAAATATAGAATTTGGATTTTTATTTATCATAATCTTTTATTTAAAGCTTTCCATTCTTTAAATATCAAGAACTGATATAAAATGTAAAACAGAGAATTAAAAAACCAGAAATCAAGTAAAAAAGGCTCTGTAAAAATTACCGAATCTGTATTACCGCTTAAAAAAATGGTCGAACTACTGACTAAGTAAATTATCAACCCATTGGTAAAATACAAATAATCAGCCTTAAAATTTTTGAAATTCTGAATCAAATAAATTATGGCATACAGAACCAACACTACTGAAGTAGTCCCAATTTCAAACAAATTAAATTCCCAATAAAGAACAGGTGTCCTATAATATTGTATTGCCAATAAAGACAAAACCAGTGCTAAAACAAAAAGTATTGCTTTTTTCAAAATCCGATTAGAAAACAACCCTCGGAAAAATATGCTTAAGAAAATAAATTGAAAAATAAAATAATAGTGCGAGAGGAAAAAATTAGATCCAGGAGCATAAAATCCAATAATATTACACAACAATTCATTTATAAATAAGCAAATCAAATATACCATTAGTATATAATAATGAGCATCTTTGTTTTTTCGTGTCTTATAAAAAGAAACTGCATTTATCAATAAAAAAAACAACCCGACAAGACTTACAAGAAAAGGAAATAACATACTATAAAATTTACTTCACGAAAATAACTTATTAAATAAATCCTTTCTAAAATTTAAAATTAAATCTGTTCAAATACCTTAATTAAGTTCTCATATCAAATAAAAAACTGAAAATTCTGACCTGATTATTACCAAAATAAACAATAAAAAAAATCCAAATTCCAGCTTTAAAGTTTGGAATTTGGATTTTTAAATTTGATTTTTTTTGTTTGCTTACTGTTTTGTTAATTCCAGTTTCTCTGCAAAGTAATCACAGAAATCTTTCATAGTGTCAGACATTTTTTCGTCGTCTGTTGCACGTTTAAAAGTATCTGACATCGCTACTAAAGTCTGATGAAAGAAAATCTTCATTTCGTCTACCGGCATATCTTTTGTCCATAAATCGATACGCATCGTTTCTTTTGCTTTGCTGTCCCAGATTGACAGCATAATTGCTTTTGCTTCTTCAGCTTTTACACCTCCATCTTGTGCGCTCCAAGTTAATTTTTCTGGAACACGGTTTTCGTCTAATTCTATATTGAATTTAATCTCTGAGTTTATATTTGCCATTATTTCTTAGGTTTATATTTTGATTTTTCGAAGATTTCTTTCGGCTCGATTTTAAATAACTCTGCCAAAGAAACATCACTATTGTTTTTCATATAAGAACGCACCATCTGCCATCCAATCCATGCACCAACACGGCCAGGAGAATCATTATCAATTTCTAAAAAGAATTTAGAAAAAGGCGCAGGAGCTATAAATCTTGATGTCAGTTTCTGATCATCACTGTAAAGCATTTCATTTTCTATAAAATATCGCCACATGTAGGCTTCATTTTCTTCGCACCATTTAATTTGTTCTGGTGTGTATCCCATTTTTTCTGCATCGGTATAATTTGGTAGAAGCAAATCTTTCGCATAAAGCTGTTTTCCTTCAAAAATCATTTGCGAAACCAAACTTTTGTCTACTGAATTTAAAATGTTTCGGTAAGAAAAACTAGAAACCACATCTGGCATAATCTGTTTTTCTTCAAAATTCTGTTTTAAATAATTCGGGAACTCATAAAACTTATGCTCTTTTCCCAAATACAATTCCAAAGCTACAACTACTAGGCTGTCTGCATAAATTGCCTTAGCGTTATAATCCATTTCTCCAATAACGGTAATCACTTTTGGAATTTTAGTTTTTGGAAAATAATATTTTACGTGCTGAAAAAGAGCATTGAATTCCTCTCTTACAGGTTCAAAGTTACCGTACTTTTTTTGCACTTCATCATACACTTCCCTCCAAATTGGTTCTTGCATTTTTTGCAGCCAAACATTATCATCATTCCCTGCCGGAAAGAAAAAAGGATATTGTTTTTTAATCTTTGCCAGATCTTCAGGTTTGGTTTCAAAAAACACCTTATCAAAACGTTCCACCTTAACATCTACAGGAATTTCTTCTACTTCTTTTTCAACCTTAGATTTTTGGTCGCAAGACAAAAAAAACAGGCATAGAACCACTGCAAAGCGATATAATTTCATTTTATTTTAATTAGATTTGTGTTACCAGAATTTTAAGCGACTATAGACTTAAAAATAATTCTGCAAATATACATCCCTGTACTTTAAAACTTAAACTATTATGGCTAAAAAAAGCACAATTCAGACAGAAAAAGTAAATACGCATATTGTAGAGTGGCTAAAAGATTATGCTGCTAATGCGAAAGTAAACGGTTTTGTAATTGGAATCTCGGGAGGTGTAGATTCTGCTGTAACCTCAACTTTATGCGCACAGACTGGACTGAAAGTTTTGTGTGTAGAAATGCCAATTCATCAGGCAGAAAGCCAAGTAAACAGAGCAAAAGAACATATTGAACAACTAAAAAAACGTTTCCCAAATGTTTCTGAAGTACAAACGGATTTAACTGCGGTTTTTGAATCTTTTAAAAGTGCCGTTCCAAAAACAGATGAGGAGGCAAAAGTAAGTTTAGCGCTAGCCAACACAAGAGCACGTCTAAGAATGACTTCTTTATACTATTTAGCAGGTCTTCATGGTTTATTGGTCGCTGGAACAGGAAATAAAGTAGAAGATTTTGGCGTAGGTTTTTATACTAAATATGGAGATGGAGGTGTCGATTTAAGTCCAATTGCCGATTTAATGAAATCTGACGTATATGCTTTAGGAGAATTTTTAGAAATTCCGCAATCCATTTTAACAGCAGCACCTACAGATGGCTTATTTGGAGATAACCGCACCGATGAAGACCAATTGGGAGCAAGTTACGATGAATTAGAATGGGCAATGTTAGCCGCAGAGTCAGGAAATACGGTAGCTGACTTTGATGGGAGAGAAAAATCTGTCTTTGAAATCTATAAAAGATTAAACACCAATAACAAGCATAAAATGGATCCAATTCCAGTCTGCATTATACCAAAAACGTTAAAATAATTTTTTTTAACATTTGTCAGCTATAAACTACAGAATTTATTTATTAATTTTACAGTTCCAAAAACATGAACAATTCTAAAAAAGGTAAAAATTATGATTAAAGTATGTCTAGCAGACAATCATCCTGTGACGCACTTTGGCGTTAAGTCTTATTTCAAAGACCACGATCAAATTTCAATTGTTGCCAACGTAGGCAATTTTTCAATGGTTAGAGATATCCTTCAAACGAAGGAAATCGACATTCTAATCTTAGATTTAGAACTAGAAGGTCTTTCTAGTATCTTCGAAATCAAATCGATTTTGAAAAATTTCCCAAAAACAAAAATTGTTATTTTCAGTGATCTTGCTGAGCAAATGTACGCTCCAAACGCAATTAAAGCAGGAGTTTCCGGGTATGTACACAAAACAGAAAAACTAGAAACTCTAGGACATTCTATTATTAAAGTACAAGAAGGAAAAATCATCATCAACGAAACAGTACGCAAAAACATGGCCCTTATTGCGAAACAAAGCAAAAGCGAGCGTCTGTACAGAAAACTTTCTAATCGCGAGATTGAAGTTTTACGTTACTTAAGTGATGGAAAGAAAAACAATGAAATCTCTAAAATCTTAAATCTGAACGAAAAAACGATCAGTACTTACAAACTAAGATTATTGACTAAATTAAATGTTACTAATTTAGTTGACTTAGTAAATAAAGCTAAGACTTTAGAAATTATCTAAATTTAAATCGAAAAGCTTAGTTTTAAGTTTTTTCAAACATTTATAAAACTCTATCTATTTTGATCCCTCAAAAAGATAGAGTTTTTTCCTTTTTAGTGGTAAGGCACCACAACACGTCCAAGCTTTTTAGAAAAATTATTCAGCAATTTAGAATAATCTATAACCATACTCAAAATTTCTGAATTATCTTCTTGCGGGTTGGTTAAAAGAGAATTCTTTAATTCTGCAATAATTGCAGACACCAAATACCATCGCATAGCAAATATCGTCTCAGAAACATTCTGCTCAATCGTTTCACTTTTTTGTTTCGGAAAAATATTCTGTCCCTCCCAATTATGAATAGTCAGCCTTTCGTCTTCCATTAAAATATTGGTTACTTCCTGAGCAAATTCAGGCTCCAAGTGCATCAAATATTTATCTAAACTAAAGCTCTCATTCTGATTATAAAAATCAATGAGGTTGGTGTAAATATTTTGAAATAAAACATTCGACAACTGTATCTCATCTTCTTGAAGACTTAAATATATTTTTTCGAATACTTTATATTGTCTTTTTTCCGAAACTTCCTTTACATTTCCTTCTTCATCTGCTTTCAAGAAAACATCTTCAAAATCTTCTACTACACTTCCGTACAAAAGCAAAACTTCAATGACTTTCCTTTCGAAACCATATAAAATATCAACTTTTTGATTTTGTTCTTGCGGGTAATATCCGGGATCTCCTGGGTAATCGTAACCTTCTGGCGGTCCTGTTCGCGGATCATCCGGATCTCCTCCTGAAAACGTACCTGCATTTGGAGGCTGGTTTCTATGAACTTCAAAAGGTTTTTGTTCTTGTTTTTGCTTTTTGTTTGCTTCCGCAAGATCTTTTTGAATCAGCTGCGCTAACGTGCTTACTAAAACCTGCTCCGAAATATCCATAATTCGGGCACATTCCTGAATGTAAACTTCACGCTGGATACGGTCTGGTATTTTAGAAATACTCGTTACCATATCACGAATCAAATCGGCTTTTTTGATGGGATCATTTTTAGCTTCATTCATCAAGATAGAAGCTTTAAACTGTATAAAGTCTTTGCTATTTTCTTCTAAATAAGAAACTAAATCATCATGAGAATTTTTTCGGGCAAAACTATCTGGATCTTCTCCGTCAGGAAAAGAGCAGACTCTTACATTCATTCCTTCTTCCAGAATCAAATCGATTCCTCGAATAGATGCTCTTAAACCTGCCGCATCTCCATCAAAAAGAACGGTTATATTTCTGGTCAAACGATTCACTAAACGAATTTGATCCGGCGTTAAAGCCGTTCCAGACGAAGCCACAACATTTTCAATTCCAGCTTGATTAAACTGAATTACGTCGGTGTAACCTTCAACCAAATAGCAGTTATTTTGTTTCGCAATAGATTGCTTGGCATGAAATATTCCGTAAAGCACTTTACTTTTATGGTAAATATCACTTTCAGGCGAGTTTAAATATTTGGCTGCTTTTTTATCATTGGTTAAAATACGTCCTCCAAAACCTAAAACACGCCCTGACATACTTTGAATAGGGAACATTACGCGTCCTTTAAATCGGTCAAACGGACGGTCTTCTCTGGCAATAGTCAAACCTGTACTTTCTAAGAATTCCAATTTATATCCTTTTCCTAGGGCTTCTTTCGTCAAAGCATCCCAAGTTTCTGGAGAATATCCTAAATTGAATTTTTTGATCGTTTCGTTTGTAAATCCTCTTTCTTTAAAATAAGAATATCCAATCGCTTTTCCTTCTTCACTATTTAAGAGTACGTCGTGAAAATATTTAGCCGCAAATTCAGAAACCAAATACATACTTTCGCGAACATCTGTCATCGCTTTTTCTGCATCTGTCTGTTCGGTTTCTTCGATTTCTATATTGTATTTTCGGGCTAAATATCGAATGGCTTCCGGATAAGTAAATTGTGAATGTTCCATTAAGAATTTAACGGAATTCCCTCCTTTTCCAGTACTAAAATCCTTCCAAATTCCTTTTGCAGGCGAAACCATAAAGGAAGGAGAGCGCTCATCTGAGAATGGACTCAATCCTTTGAAATTACTTCCTGCGCGTTTTAAATTCACAAAATCGCCGATAACCTCCTCTACTCGAGCAGTTTCAAAAACAGAATCAATGGTGGCTTGTGAAATCAAAGTGTATTAAAATTTAAAAGTTGAGAGCTTGCAAAAATACGCAAATCCTACTGGAATTTCGATGCTTTTTTAAAACAAAAAAGCATCTCGATAGGAGATACTTTTTTCACTAACTAAACGACCAATTCTTTAGTTTAAATCTACTCGAAGCCCCAACGATATGTTATTCTCTTTGACTAGATTATTCTGAAATAATGGATTTAAATCGTATTTAAAATATAAACTTAATTCCCTATAACCGATATACGAACTCAGACCGTAAATAAAATTATTTACATTGTAATCGCCTTTTATAGTCGTTTTATATTTCAAATCTTCCTCTTCAAACTTTAAAATCTGTTTCGATTTTACATTAATTCCCGCATAACCTCCAACTCCGAAACGGAAACTTTTATGGGTTTTAAAATATTTTGCACCATCCTTTTCTGTTGGTCGAGTAAAATCGAATTCCAAATGAACCGGCGCAACCAAATACACATTCCTAAAACGAGATTCTCTCAAATCAACAGTATTTTCCACCAAATTGGTCTGATCTCCGTCTACTACAAAAGAGCGATTATTTGTTGGGCGAATATTGTTGTACATTAAAGAAAGACCATATTTAGCATGAAGCAGGTTGTCATTTTTCATTAATCTTGAATTATAGGTAAAACCCCATTCGTAGAAATGCGATCCAATAAATTTATAATTTGAATCTTGAAGTTTTCCGTCGGCAAGTGTACTATTTAATCCCATTGCGAAAACAAATTGAGAAGTCGTTCTTTTTTCACCGCGAATCGAATCTTTGTCATGTTTATAAGATTTCCAGCGAATCATGTATACCTTAGCGGAATCTTCCTTTATTTTTCCGTCTACTTTTTTCTGAACCAAATCGTTTAATTCATTTTGAGCCAATGTAATTTTCTCTTCCATAATTACAGCTCTTGCTTCTGCTAATTCTTTTTTACGTTTTTCAGCCTGCTCCTGCGTAATTTTTCCTTCAGATAATTGAACGTTTACGGCTTCAATCTCTTCTTTTAAGGCTTCTTTTTCTTCTTTTGTAATCTTCTCGATTTTATGGGCAATTCTTTTCGTTTCTGACTCAAAGGTTTCCTGTCCTATTACTTTACTCACCAAAAGGAAGAAGAAAAGAATTAAATAAATGGTAAAATTTCTCATGATTGATTGATTTTTTTTAATGATTGATTAGTGTGATTGATGATTTTATTTAATTGTAAATTATAAGTGGAAAATTGCTAACACCTTATTCTTGCTTATTTCTATTTGATAAAGCGACTTTTACCTCTTGCAGGTTTTTGTTTACTTTAGTAATTACTTTTTCTCTAAAAGAAAGTTCCAATTCGCCATCTACCTGATTCAATAGATCGTTGGCATTGATCTTAATTTTAGCTTTTTTAACGCCACTTTGAGCTAAAGCTTTATCCTCTGCATTCTGCAATAATTGGTCAACATTTTCCTTTTTAGGAGCTTCTGGAATTACGGTTTGATTATTTACTGATTGTTTTTCTTGATTGTTTTTGATGATGATTGAAGACTCCGCTATTTGATTTGATTCATTTTTAATATTTTTATTTGAAATTTGATTACTTACTTTTTCTTTTTTATTTAAAATTTCTCCCGATTTCTTTTCAGAAATAGCAACTTCTTTTTTTACAGAATCTGAAGCATTTAAAACAGGTTCTGCAACCGATTCTTTTTCGATTTCTTTTTCTACAACAACTGTTTTTGGCGTAATAACTTCGTTTTTATTTTGATTGAAAAAAATTGTTCCAACCAATAAAAATCCAATAAAACTTGCGGCTATATACAGCCATTTTCTATTTTTCTTTGGTTTATTTTCTTCTTTAACACTCAACATGGCATCCAATCGATCCCAGGCTTTATTGCTTGGTTCAATTCTACGTTCGTTTAGCTTTTCACGGAAATCCTTTTCAAAATTATTCGGTTCCATTATCTTGTTTTTTTAAAATAGTAATTTGTGTTTGCAGCATTTTTCTAGCGTGCGATAATTGCGATTTTGATGTTCCTTCATTAATTCCTAACATCTTGGCAATTTCATTATGTTTATAACCTTCAATAGCGTATAAATTAAAAACCATTTTGTACCCATCCGGCAAGGCATCAATCAAATACTGAATCTGTTCTACAGTAAATTGGCTGTCAATTTCATTAAAGCTTTCTTCAACAAAAAATTCATCTTCGGCAAATTTTACTTTTTTCTGAACTCGTAAATAAGAAATACATTCGTTAACCATAATTCGGCGGATCCAGCCTTCAAAACTTCCTTTGTGTTCGAAGTTTTTTAAATTCGTAAACACTTTCATGAAAGCCGTTATCATTACATCTTCTGCTAATTGAATGTCCTTTATATATTGACGACAGACACTTAACATTTTTGAAGAATATTTACCATAAATCTGCTGTTGTGCCTGACGATTGTTCTCGACAGCCAGCTTTATGATTTTGGTTTCTTCTTGATGTAACGAAATAATTTTCATTAATAAGCTTTTGGTTTTGGTTTTAGAAACAGACTTCTATTAGCATAGACGATTGTCGATTTGAAATGGTTGCATGAGGTTTGAAAAATTTCAATAAAAAAATTCCAAATACCAACATACATAAAACAAACAATTGATTTACAACAAAGTAAACCAATTATCTAATTGACAATTTTCTAATTATTTAATTGTAGGAATTATTTTTTTCTTTCAATAACGTAGTTCACCATCAAAGTCAAAGCGTCTTTATATTCAGAATCTTCGAAGTTTTGAAGTAATGCAAGAGCTTCCTGCTGGAATTGCACCATTTTGTTTTCGGCGTAAGCCAAACCATTATTATTTTTTACAAAGGCAATGACTTCTTTAACGCGTTTTTTGTCTTTGTTGTGGTTTTTGATGGAGTTGATCAACCACTTTTTTTCTTGTGGAGTACAAGTATTTAAAACATGAATTAAAGGCAAAGTCATTTTTTGCTCTTTAATATCAATTCCGGTTGGTTTTCCGATGGCTTCTTCACTGTAATCAAATAAATCGTCTTTGATTTGAAATGCCATTCCGATCAATTCACCGAATTTGCGCATGTTTTCTACCTGAATATCATCTTCGATTACGGCTTTCGCGCCAAGAGCACAACAAGCTGCAATAAGCGTTGCGGTTTTCTTTCTGATGATTTCGTAGTAAACGTCTTCGGTAATATCTAGTCTTCTTGCTTTTTCTATTTGAAGTAATTCTCCTTCGCTCATTTCACGAACAGCAACCGAAATGATTCTTAACAAATCAAAATCGCCATTATCAATAGAAAGCAATAAACCTTTAGATAATAAATAATCTCCAACCAAAACAGCAATCTTGTTTTTCCAAAGTGCATTGATGGAGAAAAATCCACGACGGCGATTACTATCGTCCACCACATCATCGTGTACTAAAGTTGCGGTATGAATTAATTCGATAACCGAAGCTCCGCGATAGGTTCTTTCGTTTACAGTTCCTCCAGAAACCATTTTTGCAGTAAGAAAAACAAACATCGGACGCATTTGTTTTCCCTTGCGGTTTACTATATAATAGGTAATTCGGTTTAGTAAGGCAACCTTCGAAGTCATCGATTCATGGAACTTCTTTTCAAAAAGTTCCATCTCGTTAAAAATAGGCTGCTTTATTTGAGACGTAATATTCATTTAGATTCCAAATATACTATTTTAAATAAAAATACGTTGTGTATTTTAGGTTAGGATTTAAAAAAAATTACGCCTTAATCTAAAAACAACCACCAAGAATAGCTCTAACTAATACTGATTTGAATTCATTAATTTAAAAGAAGAACCCAAAACTATTTATTTATGAAAACAAAATTTTTATTACTTAGCACTTGTATTACGATGTCTTTTTTTATCAGCTGTAGTTCTGATGAAAAAACAAATGATGGATCGGCAAAAACGATTACGAATGACGAAATTATCGCCAACTCTAAAATCGATGCCACTGTAGAGGATGTTACCAATATTGCCGAAGATCAATTTACTTCGCAGCTCAATATAAATGCAAAATATAGCGGGCCTAAAAAGAATTTCCTTCCAAGCTGTGCTACTATAACAACCGTTTTAACCAATAATACTTGGACAAAAACAGTAGATTTCGGCGTAGAAGGCTGTACTCTAAATAACGGAAATACGGTAAAAGGAAAAATGATTGTTTCTTTTTCTAGCGACTTTAGTTCTTCGACTCAAACTATTAGTTACACTTTTGAAGGTTTTTATCATAATGGAAAAAAACTTCAAGGAAGCAAAAGCATTGTCCGTACAATCAAAGAAACCGATCTGCTGGTTACGGCTCATCCTGTTTCTACAGCTTCGATAGATTTAACCGTTACTTTTGATGATGGAGGTGTTTATACTAGAAAAGGAACTTTGGTTAAAGAAATGACTTCCGGCTATGATACCTGGTACGATTGGGATGATAATGTTTTTATGGTTACTGGAAGTGGTTCTACAACTTTTCCTAACGGAGATACATACTCAGCTGAAATTACAACTCCTTTACAATTCAATGCTTCTTGCAGAAAATCTTTTGCAGTAAAAGGAATTGTTTCTATTACTAATTCTATTACTAAAAATAGTGCTTCGGCAACTATAGATTACGGAAACGGAGATTGTGACTCTCTTGCAACAGTAACCAAAGATGGGGTTACAGAAGAAATTGATTTGAAAAAATAGAATCCTTTTTGCCCAAAAAAAGCATTAAAAACGAGGCTTACGCCTTGCTTTTAATGCTTTTTTTTTGATATTCCAAATATGTGAACGGACATATTTTTCTACCGATGAGATACTCCTAGCGGAGTATATTCTGGCGAATATTTATTCTGCTTCTTTGTTGGCTAGTTGTCCGCAGGCAGCGTCGATGTCTTTTCCTCGGCTTCTTCTTACTTTAACCACCACTCCAATATTTTCTAATGCTTTTATGTAGGCCATAATAGCTTCTTCTGAAGCTTGCTGGAATTCTCCCTCATCAATTGGATTGTATTCAATTAGATTCACTTTGCATGGAACATATTTACAGAATTTCACTAAAGCGTCAACCGAAGCTTTATCGTCGTTGATTCCTTTCCAAACTACATATTCGTATGAAATTTTACTTTTGGTTTTTCTGTACCAGTATTCTAAAGCTTCTCGCAAATCTTTTAAAGGAAAATTTTTACTGAATGGCATAATTCTCGCACGAGTTTCATCTATAGCCGAATGTAATGAAACGGCCAATTTGAACTTTACATCATCATCTGCCATTTTTTTGATCATTTTCGGAATTCCGGAAGTCGAAACCATAATTCTTTTTGGAGACATTCCTAAACCTTCTTCTGAAGTAATCATATCAATTGCTTTAATGACATTATTGTAATTCATTAAAGGCTCTCCCATTCCCATAAAAACAATATTCGAAAGCGGATGATTGTAATACAAACGGCTTTCTTTATCAATAGCCAAAACTTGATCGTAGATTTCGCCTGGCTCTAGATTTCGCATTCTTTTTAATCTTGCTGTTGCACAGAAATTACAATCCAAACTGCACCCAACCTGACTTGAAACACAAGCAGTAGTTCTGGTATCTGTCGGAATTAAAACCGATTCCACTACAAGTCCGTCATGAAGTCTTACGGCATTTTTTACAGTTCCGTCACTACTCTTCTGCATGGTATCAACCTTAATATGATTGATTACAAAATTATTCTCCAGCATAGACCTTGTAGTCTTGGCTACATTAGTCATATCTTCAAAACTGTGAGCTCCTTTACTCCACAACCATTCATAAACCTGATTTCCACGAAACGCTTTATCTCCATTTTCAACGAAAAAATCGCGAAGCTGGTCTTTTGATAAGGCGCGTATGTCTTTTTTCTCCATTTGCATGCTGCAAAGTTAATCACTTTTAGCATTTTTCTTTGCTTTTTAATCATATTCTTAAAATCTACTTCAAAAAAGACGAATCATTAAAGCTTTCGCAAAAAACACACAACTCCATAAAAGACAAATATTTACAACCGAAATTATTCTTCATAAATCCTACCTATATATATAACCTCAACAATTCATTCTTTACAATAAAGATTTAATAAAACTTTTGTCATGATTTTTATCATTCCGTTTGTTTTATGTCAGTCCTAATTTTGACCCAAGAAATAAGGTTAGTTCTCAACCACTTCATTGAACTCTCCTGATTAAAATTAACCTAACATAATCAAGATGAAAACAATTAAATCAATCCTATTAACGGTACTATTCACAACAGCTACTTTACAAATAAATGCACAAAGAACTTATAATGTAAATGCGAACTCCACTTTTGAAGTTGCAGGAACTTCAACCGTACACGATTGGGTAATGAAATCTTCAGAAGGAACAGGAACGGCAAACTTAACTATCAAAGATTCTAAACTAACTGGAATAAACAGCTTGAGCATTTCATTATTAGCCGAAAGCTTAAAAAGCTACAAAGCCAGTATGGATAAAGTGGCTTATGAAGCTTTAGACACAGAAAATCATCAAAACATTGAATACGTTTTAAAATCTGCTGCTAAAATTGACGATACCACTTGGAATCTAACAGGAGTTTATACGATTGCTGGCGTAAGCAGAGAGTTTGTCACACAAGTAAGAGTAACCTATAATAATGGAATTTTCACTTTACAAGGCTCAAACCAGATCACTTTCGCCGATTTTGAAATGGCTCCTCCAAAAGCAGCTCTTGGTGTTGTAAAAGCTGGAAAGGATTTAACGGTAATATTCAACATCATTTTAAGCTAATGAAATGACTTTTGAGTGTTAAAAATCCCTCAAATTGTTTTTAGAACTCTTACTTCTAAAATCTTAAAAATTCATAATTCAACAAAATTCTACGTTCTTTTTTGCCTTAGTGATCGATTTCGTAAAAAATGAAAACGTTGTAGTTATTAAATACCTATTTAATAAAATTTTAACAATGATTTTTATCATGTATTTCTCTGATTTATAGGGGGATCTTTGATACAAGTTAAAACAACATTCTTAGTACTAAATAGAAACTGGCCGACTTATTAACTTATTTTTTTACAATAAAAAAACATGACTAACATGAAAACAAGTACAATAAAATTTTTCGCATTAGTAACAGCTTTCTTCGGAATTACATCAATTGTTACCGCACAAAAATCATACAATTTAGACAGCAAATCTACTTTCTCTGTTGCAGGAACTTCAACACTTCATGACTGGGAAATGAAATCGGCTTCTGGAACAGGAACTGCATCCTTAAATATCGCTAACGGAAAATTAACTGATATCGATGCATTAGCCATAACGCTTCCAGCAGAAACCGTAAAAAGCGAGAAAAAAAGCATGGATAAAGTAGCTTACGAAACTTTAAAAACAGACAAAAACAAAAACATTAAATATGTTCTAAAATCTGCTGAAAAAGTAAATGAAACTACTTGGGAACTAACTGGAACTTATACTATCGCCGGAGTCAGCAAAGTGTACAAAACAACTGCAAAAACAACTGTTACAAAAGACGGTTTGAATCTGCAGGGATCTAATAAAATCACTTTCACAGATTTCGGAATGAAATCGCCAACTGCAATGTTGGGAACTATTAAAACAGGTCAAGACCTAACCATAAAATTTAATTTAAACTTTAATCTATAGCCGCCATGAAGAAGATTTATATCCTATTTATTACATTAATAAGTACGTTTGCTGTTAATGCACAAGTTAGCTTTGGAAACATGCAAAACCAAATCTCTAGAGGGAAAGACGGTATCAATGTTTTCGATGTACAAAAAGACACTAGAGAATTTAAAGACCTTAGCATTGATCTTGGTGGTGCTTTCAACATGGATTTCCAGGCAACAAATTCATTCAACGACCAACCTGCCAGCATTACGACTACGACCACTACAGCTACTGGAACTACGACTAGATCAATTACAGGATATCGCTTAATGAATACTGAGAACAATTTTACTCTTCCTGCTGCTGATATGTATATTGGTGCTCAATTGTTTGACGGAGTGAGAGTAAACTTAGACATTTATTTAGCTTCAAGACACCACAATGATTCTTATGTAAAAGGTGGATACTTACAAATTGACAAACTAGATTTCATCAAAAAAGACTTCTTGGCTGATTTCATGAAATACGCTACAATTAAAATTGGACAAATGGAGAACAATTTTGGTGATGCTCACTTCAGAGGTTCTGATAATGGTAATACCATCCGAAATGCATTTGTTGGAAACAATATTATGTACTCTTTCACTACAGAAATGGGTATGGAAGTTTACTACAACAGAAATGGATTGGTAAGTATGTTAGGTGTTACCAATGGTAATTTAAATCAAAGTAATGAAGAAGTTTTTTACACTGCCGGGCCAAACACTAATACAACACACAGCCCATCAATCTTAGCTAAATTAGGTTATGACAAACAGCTTAATGAAGATTTAAGAGTAAGGTTAACGGGGTCTCTTTATCATAATGCAAATCTTGGAAACGCAAACATATATTCTGCTAATAGATCAGGGTTTGGTTATTGGGGTATCTTGAATAATAACCCTTATAAAAACACCATTACTAAGACAGATGCTAGTGGTACTGTTATTTCTACCACTACTACTGATGTGGCTACTACTTTTAGTAAAACATCTACTCCAGAGGCAACGTTCAACCCTAATTTCAAAAACTGGGCTACTACGTACATGATTAACCCTTTTGTGAAATATAAAGGACTTGAATTCTTCGGAACAATCGAATTAGCTTCAGGAGGAGATAAAGCGGGTACTGATGACAAACGTACTGCTAATCAATATGCTTCAGAGCTTATTTACAGATTTGGAAATACTGAGCAATTCTATATCGGAGGAAAATACAATACCGTATCTGGAAAATTATCTAATGCAGATGCTAAAAAGGTTACCGTAGATAAATTTGAAGCAAGTGCTGGTTGGTTCATGACTAAGAACATTCTAGCTAAATTAAACTACGTGAATCAAAAATATAAAGATTATTCACAATTTACCGGAGATCCTGCTACAGGAAATCTAAACAACTTTTACGGTGGTAAATTTGAAGGTTTAGTATTCGAAGCAACCATTGCGTTCTAATATAAAAAAAATGAAAACAAGATTTCAAATATTAATTATGGGTTTAGTACTATTCTTTTTACTAGGAAGTGCTAAACCCACTTTTTTCCCAGAAGATAGCGCTGTGGTAATTAATAAAATTAAAATAGAAATCACAGGACTATCTACAGTTGGCAAATACAATTGCTCTAATACCTTTACTGTAAAGGATACGGTTTATGTAAACTGTCTTAAAAATAATACGTTCAATACTGAAATTAAAATGACAGACTTTGATTGTGGCAACAAAATCATGACCAAAGATTTACAGGGAACTGTCAAAGTAAAAAAATTTCCAAACAGTACGGTTTCGATTTCAGACATTAAACCAAGCGGTAAAAATTACAAATGCAGACTTAACTTTTACATTACAGACAAAACTTTAAAATACAAAGATTTCATTCTATATAATACAGATGACAAAATTCAGGGAACATTGAGTTTAAAATTCTCTGATATCGAATTAGAACCACCAGTAAAAATGGCTGGTTTAATCAAAGTAAAAGACGATATTGTAATCAATTTTAGTTTATACAAAAAATAACTTTTTTCTTCATAAAAAAATTAAATAGCGAACAGACAAAAATTAAAAATTTGGCACAGGAATTGTTTTGCTCTCAAAAGAAAAATAATCTTACAAAGAGCTCAATCATTTTAAAATTTGTATTTTTATTTTTCAGCCATATAACCTTTAAGTTTTATCAACCTAAAAAAAATGTAATTATGAAAAAACAAATTTTAAGTTTAGCTGTTGTTGCTTTATTAGCGTTTGCTGTTCAATCATGCGAGAAAAAAGAACCTAAACCAGCCGAAGATGAATTAACTCTTGGAAACAAAGTAGATTCTCTAACCACAGACATCAAAGAAGTAAAAGACAGCGCTGTAAGCAAAGCCGAAAGTGCAGCCACTAAAGCCAAAGACGCAACAGAAACTGCCGCTCAAGATGTAAAAAACGCAACTAAAAAAGCTGCAGAAGATGTAAAAGACGCCACTAAAAAAGGGGCTGAAAAAGTAGAAAATGCTGCTAAAGCTGCCAAAGACGGAACTGTAAAAACAGCTAAAGAAGTAAACGACGCTTTGAAAAAATAACCAAATTAAAAAAGCTAATAAACAGAAACCATTCGCTACAACGGATGGTTTTTTTATGCACAATAGTTCGTTACTATTTTTTGTATTTTTGCTTTTCAAATTACAAGATACTACAACATGCATTTTATATCACAAGAATTAGAAGACTACATCGAACAGCATTCTGAAAACGAACCAGAATTGTTAGCCAAACTCAATAAAGAAACATACCAAAAAATACTTTTACCAAGAATGTTGAGTGGCCATTTCCAAGGACGCGTACTAAGTATGTTATCAAAATTAATTCGCCCTGTAAATATTTTGGAGATAGGGACTTATACGGGTTATGCGGCGTTGTGTTTATGCGAAGGAATGCAGGAAAATGGACAATTACATACTATTGATATTAAAGAAGAATTGGTTGATTTTCAGAGAAAGTATTTTGACGCATCACCTTGGGGAAAACAAATTTTTCAGCATTTAGGCGAAGCGGTAAATATTATTCCAGATTTGAATGTAAAATTTGATTTGGTTTTTATTGATGCTGACAAAGAAAATTACTTGAATTACTGGGAAATGATTGTTCCAAAAATGAATAAAGGCGGTATTATTTTGTCTGATAATGTTTTATGGAGCGGCAAAATTCTAGAACCAGTTCATCCAAATGATGTTAGTACAAAAGTACTTTTGGAATACAATCAGCTTTTGAAAGATGATCCTAGAGTCGAGACGGTTTTATTGCCAATTCGTGATGGGTTGACGGTGAGTAGGGTTTTATAAAAACAGAAAAATGACTTGCCTCCAGCTTTAGCTGGAGGAACAAAATTTAGATGCCAAGGCTTTAGCCAAATTAAATACTTTCTAATTTGGCTAAAGCCTTTTCCTTTCAATATTACTTTACCCCCAGCTAAAGCTGGAGGCAATTCAAAAACTTTTTTAAAGATGAATTACAGCACCGAAATAAACTCTGAAGGTTTTTCAATTATAAATAATGTTTTTACTGAAAATGAGATTGAAAATTTGATTTCGTTAATTGAAAAAGCAACCCAAAACGATTCTGAAAATGCTACTTTCAGAAAATCGCAAGATTTATTTGCTATCAGGCAATTTCATAAAGAAGTTCCTGAGACTTTAGATTTTATTTTTAATGAAAATTTAAAAGAAATTATCAAGTCAAATTTTGGAAAGGGATATTTCATAACCAAATCAATTTATTTTGATAAACCTGAAAAATCAAACTGGTTTGTGGCTTATCACCAAGATTTGACTATTTCAGTTGACAAAAAAATTGAAGTTAAGAATTTTGAAAATTGGACTTTAAAACAAAATCAATTTGCGGTTCAGCCACCATTAGAAATTTTAGAAAATAATTTTACCATCAGAATTCACATTGATAAAACCACAAAAGATAATGGCGCTCTGAAAGTCATTAATAATTCACATTCAAAAGGAATAACTCGAATTGAGAATCTAGATTTTGAAAATGAAAAAGAAACCATCTGTGAAGTTGATAAAGGCGGCATTATGATCATGAAACCCTTATTGTTTCATGCTTCAAACAAAACTACAAATAATGAACGCAGAAGAGTTATTCATATTGAATTCAGCAAACAACAACTTCCTGATGGATTAGAATGGAGCGAAAAAACAATTTTTCAAAATTAATCTCATAAAAAAAACCTCCAGTCAAAACTGGAGGCTATTTATTATAATGTCTCTACAGAAAACCATTCTAAAAAAACTTAGAATCTGAGCAACTCAGAACCTTAGCATCTTAAAAAAAAACTATCCTGGAAAATATTGTGGTTTAAGCTTTTTGTAAACTAAATAGATTAAGAAACCGAAAACAGCTCCAAAGAAATATCCTGCTAGAATATCACCCGGATAATGCAATCCTAAATAAATACGGCTGTAAGCAAAAATTAACGGCCATAAGAACAAGAATCCTAAATATTTGAAGTAACGTTTTAAAACCAAAAATAAGAATGTTGCAACAGCCATCGTATTAGCTGCGTGTCCAGAGAAAAAGCTAAAAGATTTTCTAACTTGTACTATACGAATAACTGAAGCTAAATCTGGTTCATTACATGGGCGCAAACGCTTAAAAGTATGTTTAAACAAATTACAAGTCTGATCTGTAAATAAGATCAGAATAGCTATAAAAAGCAATAAATACAAGGTTTGTTTTCCTCCTATTTTTTTATAAATAAGATAGAATAGAAATAAGAAAAATGGCGTCCAATACAACTGATTGGTAATGATCAACCAAAGTTTATCGTAAGTTTCAGAACCTAATCCATTAAGAAATATTAAAAGATCTTTGTCTAATTCCTGTATTTTTTCAAGCATTATCGTTGGCGTTTAATAGGTCCGGAAAGAGAATCAATATCTTCTTTTACTTTGTCAATTTCAGTCGCTGTATCTCCCAACAAGTTTCCTGTATCTCCAAGAAGATTTGATTTTGCATTGTTGATTTCTGCATTGATATTTCCAGTGATATCATTCAAAGATTTAGAATCAAGACCGTTAGCCTCGGCTCCTTTTTGAATTTCGCTTTTAATATCATTAGTTGCATTTTTTAACTGAGCCATAGCTTTACCCATTGTACGAGCGATTTCCGGCACTTTATCTGAACCAAAAAGCATTAGTACTATAAACAGTATAAAAACTAACTCTCCTCCTCCTATACCAAACATAACTTTTATTTTTGTTTCGCAAAGATATTAAATTTTGCAGCTCAGAGTTTTAAAATTAACTTAAAAAGTCCTTTAAAATTCATTTCTTAAAAAGAAAAAAGTTCATCAAGCTTTCCAGCCTAATGAACTTTTTAATATTGTTTTATTTCTTTTTAATCAAATTTTGACTTAGTCTCTACTTTTGGCCAAGAGTTATTGGTTACATCGATATCTGCTGTTAACAATTTTGGATCGATTTGAATGCTCTTGATTGCTTTAGTTGTAGCGTATACTTTTTTAGCTGTTTCATTACTTTTTCTCCAAATTTGTGCTGGATATTGGTAATTATCTTTAGAACCGTCTTCGTATGTAATCTCAACTAAAATTGGCATAATCATTCCGCCTGGTTTATTAAATTCTACCTCATAGAAATATTTAGGCGATTTGATGCTTGCTTTTTCTTCAGCTGTAAAAGTCTGATCTACATAATCTGCTAAAGGTTTGAAATCTTCAATTTTTAAAGCTTTTTTCTTAGATTGATTTACCTCTGCATTATCTCCTGCAACTAAGTAAACAAAAGGCCCTTTTTCATAACCAAAACGTCCTTTTCTCACTTTTACATCTTTAAGATCTGCTGTTGGAGTGTCTGAAACGTAATATTGTTTTACATCTTTAATTCCGATATCTACAAAATCAGTTGAATAGAACCATCCTCTCCAAAACCAGTCTAAGTCTACTGCAGAAGCATCTTCCATTGTTCTAAAAAAATCTTCTGGTGTCGGATGTTTGAATTTCCATCTGTTTGCATACGTTTTAAAAGCATAATCAAACAATTCTCTTCCCATAACCACTTCTCTCAAAATATTAAGACCTGTAGCTGGTTTTCCGTATGCGTTATTTCCAAATTGGTGAATTGTTTCAGAATTAGACATAATTGGCTCTAAGAACTTTTGATCACCGCTCATATAAGGAACAATATTTTTTGCTGGCCCTCTTCTTGATGGGAAATTGGGATCTAATTCTTGTTCCGCTAAATATTCCAAGAATGAATTTAACCCTTCATCCATCCAAGTCCATTGACGCTCATCTGAGTTTACAATCATTGGAAAGAAAGTATGTCCTACTTCGTGGATAATAACTCCAATCATTCCGTTTTTAACTTCTCTGCTGGTTACGCCATTTTCGTCTGGACGACCATAATTCCAGCAAATCATTGGATATTCCATTCCTTGATCTTCAGCCGAAACTGAAACCGCTTTTGGATAAGGATAATCAAACGTATGAGAAGAATAGCTTTTTAAAGTATGCGCTACAACCATTGTTGAAGTTTCTCCCCAAAGTGGATTAGATTCTTTTGGATAAACAGATTCTGCCATTACAGTTCTGTTTCCAATTTTCACTGCCATTGCATCGTAAATGAATTTTCTTGAAGAAGCAATTCCGAAATCACGAACATTTTTAGCACTGAATTTCCAAGTTTTTTTCTTTTCAGAAAAACCTTTTTCAGCCGCTTCTGCTTCAGCTTGAGTTACAATAACCACTGGTTTATCAAATGATTTTTGAGCTTCCTCGTAACGTTTAACCTGCTCAGCAGTGAATACTTCATTTCTATTCACTAATTCTCCTGTAGCATCAATTACGTGATCTGCAGGAACGGTAATATTTACATCAAAGTTTCCGAAAGGAAGAGCAAACTCTCCACTTCCCCAAAACTGCATATTCTGCCAGCCTTCAACATCATTATAAACTGCCATTCTTGGATAAAACTGAGCAATAACATATAGTTTGTTGCCATCTTTTTCAAATAGTTCATATCCAGAACGTCCGCCTTCTTTTCTGTAATTATTGATATTGTACCACCATTTTATAGAAAAAGAAATTTTTTCACCAGGTTTTAATGGAGAAGCCAAGTTGATACGCATCATCGTTTCGTTGATTGTATAAGACATTGGATTTCCTTTAGCATCTTTTACCTGCTCAATATTAAAACCACGCTCCAAATCTTTTTTCAAATATTTAGAAGAAAAACCTTCAAGTGGCAAAACCTGATTGATTTTTTCGCCTTCAGCCAATGAAGTTTGTCCATTTGCCCTTGCTTGATTTTGATCCAACTGAATCCAAAGATATTCTAAACTATCTGGTGAATTATTAGAATACGTAATTACTTCAGATCCTGTTAATTTAGAATTTTTATCATCTAATTCAACATCGATTTTATAATCTGCCTGTTGTTGATAATATGCTGGCCCTGGAGCTCCAGAAGCAGTACGAAACATATTTGGAGTCGCCAGCAAATCATACATTTGACTGAACTTATTTGTATCGTATTTACCCTGCTGTCTTGTAGGTGTGGTTGTTGCTTTTTCCTGCGCAATCAACATTGCTGGAAAAAGCAATAATAATGAAATTTTTTTCATAAAAATCGAATGGTAATTTATCAGGGTGTGAAAATAGCAATTAAAACCATAATTTAACCCCCTATTTAATACTTTAACACTTCTTTCCTTGAAGATTCTGTAAAGAGAATACTCTTTTTCGTGTCAAATGCTGTAATATGTGTAATGTTTTGCTGTTCTGAGTTCCAATCTACCAAAATAGTATTTGCAATTTCCAGTGTTTTAAATTTATCTACATTTTGAATTCTGGAATAACAAACCAAAACATCATCTGCTTCCACTTCTTTAGACAAAAAAACTATTGTTTTGGATTGTCCGTTCACTTTGATAGAAAAATGTTCTGATAGATATTTTTTTAATAATTCTACATCTTCCGGTCTTTCTTTACTTGTACCAACGAAAGTTTTTTTATGATACTTCTTTTCCATTGCATTATTCAAATCATCAATAAAAATGCGGGAAGTAATTTGCAACATCTTTTTTTCAGCAGCATAATTTACCTGAAAAACACCCACATAAAACTTATGAAATGCGAATGATGAAGACAATACAAATAAGACTGCCAGAAAACAGTAAACTAATTTATTTTTCATTTTTTAGAAGCTACAGCTTTCTTAAACTCTTTATTCTTGTTCACCATAAAGTCCATTAATTGAAATTTTTGGTCTGGATTAACAAATTCTCTTGAATGCGGGTCATTTGAACAATACATTAAAAACAACTCAATTTCATCATCTTTAAGCCCGAGTGTTTTGTTATAGAAGTCTTTTGTGAAATTATCTTTAGCATATTCCACAAAAGCAATATCTGTAATTTCTTCTTCTTTAACTTCATCTTTTTTGCTCAAAAGTTTTTTGACATCTTTAAAGATTCGAACAAAATCAGTTCCATATTTTATGGTTTGATCTGAAAGCATTGCTTTATTTTCTGGCGTAGAAAGATTATCCCCTTCAAACTGCATATCTACAATTTTTTGAGAACCGCCCTGCAATGATTTTACTTTTAATTCTTTATGAACGACAACTTCTTTCAGTTGATTGTTGACTAAATCCAATTTTGCTTTAAAAAGAATCTCCGCACAGTCTTTTTCCGTTAAAACGATTTTTTTCGATTGAAATGTCAGACCGGAGAACAGCAAAGTATCTTTTGGCTGCGCCATAATATCAAACAAACCGCCAGCACCAATAAATGTCCGAACATTTGCATTAATATTCATTACATAACCACTTTCTATGGTTAAAAAATCATTGACAACCTGACCGTGTAATGGTTTCCTGAAACCGTTTTGTCCTAATACAAATTGACAAAATAAGCAGACAACGAGTACTCCTAATTTATTTTTCATTTTCGAGAATTGTTAGATATTTTCTTGCTAGATCTGTGATTAAAAACATACTCATTGTTTTGTTTTTAGTATTCAAAGATACAGCAAATTCAGTATCTTCTATACAAAATAATTGAAATCCTTTTATATAATCCACAGGTATTTTCAATCTATCTGTATAATAATTCTCATCAAAAACGTATTCTAGTTTTCTAAAAAGTGCTTCTTTTTCTTCTACTTTAACCTCTTTTTTCAACATAGCCGTTCTCCCAGACATTGCATTCAAAAGCTTATCTACTGAAGTTGAAGTTGCAGTATAAACCTTTCGTTCTGCTGGTGTGTATTTTTTTTGTCCGTATGGGATAATCCCAAGATTTTCTGCCGTAATATTGGCATTTTCATTTACAATTACTTCTTTCAATTCAACTTCTTTTGCCGTCATTTTCACAACTAACAAACTAGAACTTAAATCTTCTACAGTAATTCTTCGTTTAAGTGGCTCTAAGTTTACCGCAGAAAAAACCAAAACTTCTCCTTCTCTCACTGCAATTGAAAAATTTCCATCAGCACCTGAAACTGTCGCCACTTGAGTTGTATTATTGATAATATTCACCCCTTCAACTGGAGTGGATTGTTCCATTACTCTTCCAAGCAACTCCTTCGAATTTCCTTTTTGCCCAAAACCAAACTGAACAAAAAAGACAAACAGGACAATTAATATATTTTTACTTATTCTCACTCGAAATTATTTCTTTATACTTCACAGCCAGTTCTCCTAAAAGAAATTCAGTGGATGTTTTATTTTTAGAATTCATTACAGCACAAAAACGCTCGTCTTCCACCGCAAACAATTTAAATTCGTTTATATTTTGTTCTGGTATTTTTAATTTTTGAATAAAATGACCCTCATCAAACAAATAACTCAATTTCGCAAAATTCTTTTCTTTTTTTTCTATTTCAACATTCGCTTTCAGCCGTTTTGTCCTGCCGTTTATTTTATTTATCAAAGGATCAAGTTGCATAGAACCACCTAAAAGCCCCAGTAACATAATTGGCTTAAAATCTCCTGCCGTTGCCAATT
Source organism: Flavobacterium panacagri (assembly GCF_030378165.1). Lineage (NCBI taxonomy): Bacteria > Pseudomonadati > Bacteroidota > Flavobacteriia > Flavobacteriales > Flavobacteriaceae > Flavobacterium > Flavobacterium panacagri. The sequence continues at coordinate 2,072,198 of NZ_CP119766.1, read as the reverse complement.
GTCTTTCGGCCTGCGTAAACTTTTTTTGACCATGCGGAACAATTCCTAAATTTTCAGCGGTGATATTAGTCTTTTCATTCACAATTACCTCATTCAATACCACTTCTTTTGGAATCATTCCTACTACAAATTTTTCTGAAGATTTCAAATCATCAGCACTAATTCGTCGTTTAATGGTTTGTAAATTGACAGAAGAAAAAACCAAAATCTGCCCTTCTTTGACAGGTATCGAAAAATTACCATCGGCATCTGAAACAGCAGTTGCCTGAGTATCATTATTAACAATATTCACTCCTTCAACGACGTCCGAAAGAGCAGTTATTTTACCATATAGTGGCTTCATTTCTGTCTGCCCAATACTACTTTGAACAAAAAACAGAAAAAAAGCAGCTGATATGGTTTTATTTGTTTTCACTCGAAATTATTTCTTTATACTTCACAGCCAATTCTCCTAAAAGAAATTCTGTGGAAGTTTTATTTTTAGAATTTAAAACTGCCGTAAACTTATCATTATCCACAGCATAATACTCAAAGCCTTTTACATATTCTGCTGGAATTTTCAATCGCTCAATAAAATGCTCTAAACTAAACATATTCTCCAAAAGCTTCATAAAGAACTCTTTTTTCTCTACCACAGCTTCTTTTTTCAGCATTGCCGTTCTTCCTGAGAAAAAATTCAGTAAAGGGTCTGCAGAGATTGATCCACCAACCATTCCTCCTCCATTTGCCGTAGCATCTAATGCTGTTGCTGTTCTTAATTTTCTTTCGGCGGCAGTATATTTTTTCTGACCTTCAGGAATTATCCCGAGACTTTCAGCATTAATATTATCATATCTTTTTATCACAACTTCTTGCAATTGATACATCACCATATTAAGCGTAACTGTAAAATTAATATTTGAAAAATCCTCTTGTTTCACCATAATTCTTTTTTCTTTAAAAGTTACCGAAGAAAAAACGAGCACATCGTCTGCTTTAGCCATAATTGAAAATGATCCGGAGGCATCTGAAGTTACCGTTTCTTCTGTCTGAGCATTGATAACATAAACCCCATCGGCGTTTGAAACACTCGATACAATCTTACCATTTAAAACAGAACGATCCTGGGTTTGAGCTAAACAAGCTTGACCCGCAATAACAACTAAAAAACAAGTGATTTTCTGAAACAAAATGAAATAAATTAAAAATATTCTTAAAACGGTAAAAATATCTTAATCTCATCCAAATTTAATACTAATGAGTTGGTAAAAATATGTTAATTAAAATCTTAAAAAAATATGCCAAGAAAGAGTTTTTAATACCTTTATCGAACAAATTTTGAGTCAAAAAATCATGAAAAGCATTATTATTGCAAGCACCTCTACCTTGCACGGAGGAAAATATCTAGAATATCTTTTACCAACTTTAAAATCGCATTTTAAGAACTGTAAAACCATATTATTTATTCCTTATGCACGTCCAAGTGGCATATCACATGATGAATATACACAAAAAGCAAAAGAAGCTTTTTCATCAATCAACATAGAAGTAAAAGGAATTCATGAATTTGAAAATCCGCAAGATGCCATAAAAAATGCAGAAGGAATTTTTACCGGCGGAGGTAACACTTTTTTATTGGTTACACAGCTTTACAAAAACAACGTTATGCAATTACTTTCTGAAACAGTAAAAAACGGAACTCCTTATTTAGGATCAAGCGCAGGAAGTAACATCTGTGGTTTATCAATGCAGACCACAAACGACATGCCTATAATTTACCCTCCAAGTTTCCAGACATTAGGATTAATTCCTTTTAACTTAAATCCGCATTATCTAGATGCCGATTTACAATCCAAATATATGGGAGAAACGCGCGAAACAAGAATTAAAGAATTTCATGCATTCAATGCCATTCCAGTTTTAGGATTAAGAGAAGGAAGCTGGCTGGACGTAAAAGGAGACAAAATCACTTTAAAAGGAGACTTATCTGCAAGATTATTTAAACAAAATCAAGAAGCTCAAGAGTTAGAACCAGAAACTGATTTAAGCAATCTGAATTAATTTTTAAACCATATAAGTTATATAAGCTCATTTAAAAACAAAGTTCAAACCCAAAACTTTAATTACTTACATAACTTATATGGTTCAAAAAAGAATAAAAACAAAAAAGCCTCAAACAATGTTTGAGGCTTTTGAAGAGCGAAAGACGAGGCTCGAACTCGCGACAACCAGCTTGGAAGGCTGGAGCTCTACCAACTGAGCTACTTTCGCATTAACAGGGTGCAAATATAAATAATTTTTTATTATTAAAAAATAAAAATCAAAAAATATTTATTTTTGACAAAGAAATCAAAACTTATTTATTTAGATTTCTTAGAGCGAAAGACGAGGCTCGAACTCGCGACAACCAGCTTGGAAGGCTGGAGCTCTACCAACTGAGCTACTTTCGCATTGGTGGTGCAAATATAAAAAGAAAGTTCAGTTCAAAACAAGCTTTTGGGCAAAAAAAATCAATAAAAAACAACATTTTTTTATAACTAATTTAAAATTAAAAAGTTATAAATTCGCTATTTTTAAAAAAAATCATGATTACAATTAAAGAAATCCCATCCAAAGAAACTTATGCCGTTCGTCAACCTGTTTTAAGAAAAGGAAAACCAATAGAGAGCTGCATCTTTGATGGAGATGATCTAGAAACGACGCATCATTACGGGTTATTTGATAATGAAAATTTAATAGGAATTATTTCGTTATTCAAAAAAATCAATCCTATATTTGCCGAGCGAAATCAAGCACAAATTCGAGGAATGGCAGTTTTAGAAACCCACCAGAAAAAAGGATTTGGAGAAGCTTTGGTCAAACATTGTGAAACCTACTGCAATGAAAACAAAGTCGATTTGATTTGGTTTAATGCCAGAACAGCAGCTGTTGGCTTTTATCAAAAAATGAATTACCAGCCCCAAGGTGATGCTTTTGATATTAAAGACGTTGGCGAACATTATTTGATGTTTAAAAGATTATAATTATGAAGAAACTTTACTCTTTAGCAGTAATATGCATTTTTGTGAGTTGCAAAAAAGAAACTCCAAAACCTACTCCTGTCATCAAAAAACCGGTGCCAGCAATCATACTTACTGACGAAAGGAAAGTTGAAATAGATACTGCCGCAATTGGCACTTTTAAAAGCGAGACGCTGAAACAATTTTATATCGCTTCAGAAAACCAAACAGTTTGGGGAAATCTTGCAAAAAGAAAATACGTTTTAGCTCAATTAGAAAATTCAGATAAATTGGGTTTAAATCCTGAAGACTATAAAGCTTCTCAATTGAAGAAATTCGAAAGTAAAATCAGCAAGCTGAGCGATAAAGATTTAGCCACTTATGACATATTACTGACCTATAATTTTGAAAAATATCTAAGTCACTTATATAAAGGAAAGCTAGATCCTAAAAAACTTTATAACAATTGGGACTTGGAAGAAAAAACATTTGATGTAAATAATGTTTTGATTAAAGCGTTCAACAAAGACAAATTAGACAGTATTGTTGACAACATTCAGCCAAAAACACAAACTTATAAGCAATTATTAAAAGCCCTAGAGATTATCAATACCTTTCCAGATGATAACATAAATAGTATTGAAGGTGTAGAGAAAATAGTTTTAAATGATACGAATTCAGCTTTAATAAATATCAAGAAAAGACTTTTGTATTGGAATGATCTATCAGGAAAAGATAGCCTTACAAAGATATACAACCAAAAAACTTTTGAAGCCGTGAAAAGGTTTCAGGAGAGACACGGACTTGCTTCTGATGGAGTTATCGGTGTTGGAACAATTAAAGCTTTAAATTTTTCAAAGGAAAAAAGAAAAGAGCAGATTATAGCCAATTTAGAGCGATGGAGATGGTATACAAGCGAATTAGCCGAAAACTATTTCATTATAAACATTCCAGATTATAGTCTAAATGTTGTTGAAAGCCAAGACACTACTTTGGTTCGAAATGTTGTGGTTGGAACCAGCAAAAGGAGAACTCCTGTGATTACTTCTTTTTTGAAAACCGTTGTTTTTAATCCGACTTGGACAGTTCCACCAACAATTTTAAAAGAAGATGTTGTTCCCGCAATGAAACGAAACCGAAATTATCTGGCTAAGAAAAACATCACTATTTATGATACTTCGGGAAATGTTGTTGATCCAATTGCTTGGAACGAAAACAAACCCAATAATTACCGTTATGTACAAAGCCCTGGATATTCTAATTCATTAGGACTTATGAAAATCTTATTTCCAAACCATCATAGCGTTTACCTTCATGACACTAATCATCGTAATATTTTTGGACGTAATAATCGCTCGATGAGTTCAGGATGTGTTCGTGTTGAAAATCCGCTTGAATTAGCGCAGCATATATTGGATGTTGATGGAAACTGGCCTCAAGACAGAATCGACACTATTATTGCATCTAAAAAGACGATGAGTTTCAAAATCACAAAAAAATACTCTTTGTATCAATGGTATTGGACTGCTTGGAGCAAAAAAAATCAGCTCCTGTTCAGAGCTGATATTTATAATTTAGATTCGGATTTATATGCTAAATTAAGAAATTAGCTTTTCCTCCATTGAGAAACTTCTTGATGGATGATAAATATATAAACACGATTTATCTTTTATTACTTCGATAATCTCATCAGTTAATTCAACTGGAACTGCAGGACAGCCTTGGCTTCTGCCTAATCTTTTATGATCTCTGATAAAAGACTCAGAAACATAATCTGCACCATGCATTACAACACCTCTTTGACGTGCATTGTCATTTACACCATCTTCTAATCCATCTAAACGTAATGAAGCACCATGTTTTCCTTGATAGATTTCGCCTGTAGCATAAAAACCTAAACTGCTTTTAAATGAAGAATTCAGATTTGAAAATGCCGTAGCAAATTCTTCTCCTGTATTTCTTCCATGCGCCACAAGAGAATTAAACAAAATAGTGTTGGTTGTTAAATCAATCACCCACAAACGTTTTGTGTTTGATGATAAACTGAAATCAATAAGAGTCAAAATGTTCTTCTTAATAACTCCTTTTTCTTTCAACAAATAAAATCCCTTTAAAGCTTCCGTAAAAGTTTTAAATTCTGGCATTTTAAAATTGTTTGAATTTAGGGCATTGTAAACGCTTTCAATTTTGGAATCAACTGTTACTTTTTCAACTTTAGCAATCGATTTTACAGTAGCGTTCTTTTTAAGATCTGTAGTGTTTTTTGAATCTTTTCCAAAAGACAATAGCAAAAACACAAATAGCGGATAAATTTTGTAAATCATTGAATTTCTTTAGGTTAAACAAAAATTTGGGTAAGGCAAAAGTATAAAAAATTCATTCCTTGCAAAATACAACCCTGATTTTCAGGCCTTTTTTGTTTAAACTTTAACATAATTAACATAAAAATGTTATTTCTGTAAGATTTTTTCTTATGCTAAAAAACATAACATTTTAGCTGATTTTCTTAAAAAAACATCAAAAAAGTGGAAATCTTGAAACAAAAACTGTAACAAGTGAAAGAAAATGTAGTCTATTCTTTCTAAATTAAAAGAGTTTCCACTATTTCGGGTCAAAAATCGATGAAAAAAACATTTCTATTTTGTTTTCTATTTGCTGCTTTGTGTAGTTACAGCCAAAAAAAAGCACTTAAGGCTCAGGTAACTTCACAATATATTTCTGTTGACGGAAACCTGAATGAACCGGCTTGGGAAAATGCATCGATTGCATCAGATTTTGTGATGCTGGAGCCAGACAACGGAAAACCTATACCCCACGAAAAGAAAACAGAAGTTAAAATACTATATGATAATGACGCCATTTATATTGGCGCTATGATGTATGATAATGAACCTTCTAAAATTTTAAAAGAAATTTCGCAACGAGACAACTTCGGAACAGCAGACCTTTTTGGCGTTTTTATAAATGGCTTTAATGACGGACAACAAGACTTTATGTTTTATGTTTCAGCAGCAGATGTACAGGGCGATTGTATAATGACCGATGCAAATGGTGAAGATTATTCCTGGGATGCCGTTTGGATCAGTAAAGCTTCTATAAAAGAAAACGGATGGGTAGTCGAAATTAAAATACCTTATTCTGCTTTGCGTTTTTCAGCAGAAAACAAACAAACTTGGGGAATCAACTTTTTCAGAGATATAAAAAGAGACCGTTTTAAGTATACTTGGAATTTTGTAGATAGAAAAATAGGCACTTTTACGCAACAGGCTGGAACTTTGGAAGGAATTGAAAACATTAAACCTCCTACTCGATTGTTTTTTATGCCTTACGCCTCTTATTATTTGAATGCGGCAGACGGACAAAAAACGTACGGAACCATGAAAGGTGGCATGGATATTAAATACGGAATTAATGACGCTTTTACTGTCGATGCGATTTTAATTCCTGATTTTGGGCAGACAAAATACGACGATCAAATTTTAAATCTAGGCCCGTTTGAACAGCAATTCAATGAAAACAGAGCCTTTTTTACTGAAGGAACAGATTTATTCAGCAAAGGAAACATCTTTTACTCCAGAAGAATTGGCGGCATACCATCAACAAAACCTGAACTTAATGAAAATGAAGAGGTAACTGAATTTCCAGCAAGTGTAAACCTTGTAAACGCGCTTAAAGTTTCAGGAAGAACTAAAAATGGATTGGGAATAGGAGTCTTAAATGCCGTTACCGAAAAAACTTTTGCTACTATAAAAGATACTATTACAGGAGAAACTAGACGTGAAGTTGTAGAACCTTTAACTAATTATAATGTATTGGTTTTAGATCAGCGCTTTCGCAAAAATTCCTCTGTAACCTTTATTAATACAAACGTAACCCGAAATGGTCATTTTAGAGACGCAAATGTTACAGGTTTGGCTTGGAATTTAAATACAAAAGCCAACACTTATAGTTTGTTTGGAAATGTAAAATACAGTCATATAAATGATATTGAAGACAAAAACGGTGTTTATTCTACAGTAGGTTTTGCAGAAACGAGCGGTAATTATCGCTATAGTTTTGGCACCGATTATGTCAGCAAAGATTATGACCCGAATGACCTTGGAATAAACTTTTACACCAATTATTATAATTTTTATGGAAATGCCAATTACAGGATTTTAAACCCAACTAAAAAATTCAACACTTTCAGAATCAATTATAATATGTATACCGAATTCAATAAAGAATCCGGAAAACTACAGGATAACAGCATCAATGCTAATCTTAATTTAACTACTGTAAAAAACAATTATTACGGAACCGGAATTACTTTTTATCCGCTTGAAATTTACGATTATTACGAGCCGAGAGCTGAAGGAAGATATGTTGGAATTCCTAGAAGAATAGAAACTTGGGGAAGCATTTCCACCAACTACAACCATAAATTTGCCATCGATTTAAACGGAACTTTTAATGTTTTTGACGAATCGGAAAGAATCACTTATGGCTTTGATATTGGCCCAAGATACCGTTTCAGCGATAAATTATTATTTACTTATTTCTTTAGTTATATCAGAAAAAACAATAACAAAGGTTATATTGACCAAATCGATGATGACAATAATGAAAACACACCTAACCAAATCATCTTTGCCAACCGAAATGTTATTACATATTCTAATACTTTAGGCGGAAAATATGCTGTAAACAGCGCTATTACAATTAATCTTGCAGTTCGTCAATATTGGTCTTATGCGGATAATAAAGATATTTTAATTTTAGAACCAAACGGCGATTTAGATCCTTATCCACAATATACCACGAACAAAAATTCAAGCTTTTATTCCTGGAATACCGATTTATCTTTTTCATGGTGGTTTGCGCCTGGAAGTCAGCTTTCGGCTTTGTATCGAAATAATGCTTCTAATTTTGAGCGAATTATCGATAAAGATTTTAGACACAATGTTTCCGGACTTCTCAATAATGATGCTTTAAAACACATTTTTTCTATAAGCGTAAAATATTTTATTGACTATAATGCTGTCAAAAATAAAGTCAGAAAGAGAGCTTAGCGTGAATTAATTTTAAAAAATAAAGACTTCTATAATTAATTTAATATTTTTTATCTGAGTTCATTTTATTAAATATAAATGTCGTTATGCTTTCTCTTCAAAGTTTAGAAATGACTTATCTTTGTAGAAAACAAAAATATAATGAACAAAAAAGTTATCCTTATGATTTTAGATGGTTGGGGAAAATCTCCTGACCCTAAAGTATCTGCAATAGACAATGCAAATGTTCCTTTTATAAACAGTCTTTACAAAAACTACCCAAGCGCACAGCTTAGAACTGACGGATTAAATGTTGGTTTACCTGAAGGACAAATGGGAAACAGCGAGGTTGGACACATGAACCTTGGTGCTGGAAGAATTGTATACCAGGATTTAGCCAAAATTAATTTAGCTGTAGAACATAAAACTTTAGCAAAAGAACAAGTTTTGATTGACGCCTTTACTTATGCTAAAGAAAACAATAAAAAAGTACACTTTTTAGGATTAGTTTCAGATGGTGGTGTTCACTCACATACTTCACACCTTCGCGGTCTAATCGATGCTTCTCAACAATATGGTTTAGACCAGGTTTACATTCACGCTTTTACAGACGGACGTGACGTTGATCCAAAATCTGGAGCAAAATACATTCATGATCTTGAAGATTATATTAAAGATACTCCTGTAAAAATTGCTTCTATCATTGGTCGTTACTATGCAATGGATCGTGATAAAAGATGGGAACGTGTAAAATTAGCTTATGACTTAGTTGTAAACGGCGTTGGAACTCCATCAACTAATCCCGTTTCAAGTGTTTTGTCAAGCTATGAAAAAGAAGTTACAGACGAATTTATCGAACCAGTTGTGATGGTTGATGCAAATGCAAAACCTCTTGCAACTATTGTTGAAGGTGATGTTGTAATCTTCTTTAACTTTAGAACAGACAGAGGACGTGAACTTACTGAAGCGCTTTCGCAACAGGATTTCCACGAACAAAATATGCATAAACTAAACCTGTATTATGTAACATTGACCAACTACGATGAAACATACCAAAATGTAAAAGTAGTTTACAATAAAGATAATATCACTGAAACTCTTGGTGAGGTTTTAGAAAAAGCAGGTAAAAAACAAATCAGAATTGCGGAGACTGAGAAATATCCTCACGTAACTTTCTTCTTTTCTGGTGGTAGAGAAACTCCTTTTGAAGGCGAAGAAAGAATCTTAAGAAATTCTCCTAAAGTTGCCACTTACGATTTAAAACCAGAAATGAGTGCTTACGAATTGGCAGATGCTCTTGTTCCTGAATTAAACAAAGGTGAAGTTGATTTCGTTTGTTTAAACTTCGCAAACGGAGATATGGTGGGACATACTGGAATTATGGAAGCAGCTATTAAAGCTTGTGAAGCAGTTGACGCTTGCGCTAAAAAAGTAATCGAAGCCGCTCTTGCAAATGATTATACCACAATCGTAATTGCAGATCACGGAAACTGCGAAACGATGATTAATCCTGACGGTTCTCCAAATACAGCACATACAACAAACCCAGTGCCGATCATTTTGGTTGATAAACAACTGAAAAGTATCCAAGATGGTGTTTTAGGTGATATTGCTCCAACAATTTTAGAATTAATGGGTGTACAACAGCCAAATGCGATGACTTGTCATTCATTATTATAGAAAATATTTTTCTTCATAAAAAAGAGGTAAGTTTTTAAAATTTGCCTCTTTTTTTATACCTGTTTTTTGTCATTTCGACTGAAATGACAAAAATTACGAATATCTTATTATAAAAATAAATGATACAACTGTTCTACACCATAAATAATTAATCCAATAATCCCTCCAACCAAAGTTCCGTTGATTCTAATATATTGAAGATCTTTTCCTATTTCAAGTTCCAGTTTTTCAGAAACCTCTTTTCCATCCCAAGATTTTACAGTTGACGAAATCAAATCTCCAATTACCTTTTTATTATTTAATAGAACCGAAAGCAGATCGTTTTTAATGAAATTATTGATTTTATCAATCATTACTGGATCTTCTTTGATTCCGTTTCCAAAGGTTTGAATTAAACTCGAAATACTATTTTTGATAGAAGATTCCTCTCCTTTATCCAAATCATTTGTGATTGAAAGTTTGATTTCGTCCCAAATTCCATTGATGTAATCCTGAACTTCTTTTTTTCCTACGAAACCTAAAATCATATCGTTGATTTTAACTCTCATTTCTTCTGAGTTTTTTACTTTCTCTAAAAAGTCAAAAATATATTCATCAATCTTTAAACGAACTGCACTTTCAGGCTTTTTGGCTTCATTTAAAAAATCCTGTAAACCATTAAAAACACCTTCGGTAATACTTTTATCGGCTAAACCAAAACTTAAAAGTGGCGTGGAAGCTTTTACTTTCTGCCTAATTAAATCTTTGTTATTGGTTAATTCAGCACTCATTACTTCCAAAAGATTCGTCAGCATCTGATTTTTTAAATCTCCCTTTTGAAGAGGTTCTAAAGCAACGGCAACCCAATTTCCAAAATTTATTCCTTCCATTTTTTCCTTAAACTGAACCTGAATAAATCTTTTGACATCCTCATCTTTAATGGTTCTTAAAATCCCCGGAATGATATTTACTGCAACAACATTGGCAATTTTATCTGCATTTTCTTCCTGCGAAAGCCAATCAGAAGCTTTGGTTGCAAAATTGAATTCGTCGAGTTTAATTTCTAGCTTCTCCCGATTCAGAAATTCTTCTGAAACAAAATTTCCAAGATTCTCCCCTATTTCATTTTTCTTAGTCGGAATAATAGCCGTATGCCAAATCGGAATTCCCAACGGATGGCGAAACAACGCCACAACCGCAAACCAATCGGCAATTCCACCTACCATTGCGGCTTCACTAAAAGCCTGAAGCATCGGAATTTTAAAATAAATTGCTATGATAAAAAGCAAGACTGCAATTCCCAAAAGCGACAAAGCAAATCGCTTCATTTTCTTTAAAGCCTTAGCTTTTTCTATATCCTGATCTGTAACAGTTTCCATAATTACATACGTTTTTACTACTAATTTAGGGCTTTTTTCTGAGACCGTTCTTCATTCTTTGTCTTTAAATAGCCACGAATTCACGAATTTTATTTAAAAATTAATTCATTAATTCGTGCAATCTGCATTTTTAAAAGTTTTGTTTTGAGATAATTCGTGAATTCGTGGCAGAAAAAAATAACTCAAAAAAAATTAATTAAAAATTGTACTTTTGCCAACTGAAAATCTGAAAAAATATGATCATCCAAAAAACCAGAGAGGAAATCGAATTGATGCGCGAAAGTGCTTTAATCGTATCAAAAACATTAGGAATGATTGCTTCTGAAATTAAAGAAGGAGTGACTACATTATATCTTGACAAATTAGCTGAAGAATTTATTCGTGATCACGGTGCTGTACCAAGTTTTCTTGGTCTGTATGATTTCCCGAATTCGCTTTGTATGAGTCCAAATGCTCAGGTTGTTCACGGTATTCCTAATAATGTTCCGCTTAAAAATGGGGATGTTATTTCAGTAGACTGCGGTGCTTTTAAAAATGGTTTTCATGGAGATCACGCGTATAGTTTTGAAATTGGTGAAGTTGCTCCGGAAGTAAAAAAACTTTTAAGAGTGACCAAAGAATCCCTTTATGTTGGAATCAGAGAATTTAAAGCTGGTAATCGTGTTGAAGATGTTGGAAATGCGATTCAGAAATATACAGAAGCTCACGGTTACGGAGTAGTTCGTGAGTTGGTTGGACACGGTGTTGGGCAAAAAATGCACGAAGAACCAGAAATGCCAAACTACGGAAAACGCGGTCGCGGAAAACTTTTTGTAGAAGGAATGGTTGTGGCGATTGAACCTATGATCAACATGGGTACAAGAAACATCAAACAACTAAAAGACGGCTGGACAATCCTAACTGCTGACGGAAAACCAAGTGCGCATTTCGAGCACGATGTAGCGTTAATTGATGGAAAACCAGAATTATTATCGACTTTCCAATACATCTATAAAGCTCTTGGAATTGAGAGTAATGAAGAAGATGAATTTAGAAAAGTGCCGTTAGTGTTATAGTTATAGCCGAGATTCAAAAACTTAAAAAAAATTCGAACTCCTGCAAGGTTTTCAAAAATCTTGTAGGTGTCTTTTTTCAAACTTAAATACCTACAAGGTTTTGAAAACCTTGCAGGAAAACAAAAAATATTTTGAAATAGCCCCATGAAGAAACTTTTCAAATTAGTTCTAAATACCATTCCAAGACCATTATTAATTCGTTTGAGTTATGTGGCGCGTCCTATTTTGGCTTTTTCTTTAAGAGGAGATAAATTTACTGATCCTATTGACGGAAGAAGCTTCAAATCTTTTCTACCTTACGGATACGGAAAACAACGTAATAATGTGCTTTCGCCAAGTACACTTTCATTAGAAAGACACCGTTTACTTTGGTTGTATTTAAATGACCAAACTGATTTTTTTACAGCTCCAAAAAAAGTATTGCATTTTGCACCAGAGCAAGCTTTTTACAAACTTTTCCGAAAACAGAAAAATCTGGATTACACAACAACTGATTTGTTTTCGCCTTTGGCAGATGTAAAAGCGGACATTTGTAATTTGCCTTTTAAAGACAACGAATATGATGTGATTTTATGCAATCACGTTTTAGAACATATTCCGGATGATACAAAAGCAATGCAGGAATTATTCCGTGTTTTAAAACCAGGCGGAATGGCGATTCTTCAAATTCCTCAGGATTTAAATCGCGAAGTTACATTTGCAGATGATTCGATTACAGACCAGAAAGAGCGTGCTAGAATTTTTGGCCAATACGATCACGTTCGTATTTACGGACGCGATTATTTCGACAAATTAAGAAGCATTGGTTTTATCGTAATTGAAGAAGATTATACTAATAAAATAGCACCAGAATTGGTTGAAAAATATTGTTTAGCAAAAGGAGAAATTATTCCGCTTTGCTTTAAACCTGAAAACTAATTTTTTCACCATATAAGTGATATAAGTTCATTTAAAAGAGTTTTCAAATTATTTCTATTTTGAAAACTCTTTCTTTTTTTGCCCTATTCCCAAAATACAAGCCTAACCAAATCCCTAAAATCTTGGAACCTACAAAATCATTTCAATTTTGCTTTGACATTAGTTTAGAAAAAAATCTAAATACTTATATTCCAACCACCTACATTGTTGAGAATTCTGATGAAATTAAATATCTGGATAAAAAAGCAAGTCCTGGCGTAATGCAAAGCTTCGGGATTGTTTACGATAATCTGGATTCTAATTCAAAAAAAATACTGACCGCCTGCGAATCTTTAAAACCTGAATTTATTTTCAAAAAATTCAGTGCCAAAATCAAATCGGCTAAGACTATTGCCGATTTGCAGAAAGATTCCAAAATTGATTTTGCAATTCGTCAGCATTTAAAATTTCATTTGGGTTCATTTTATGATTTAATTGTAAAAGAGCAATTTCCGTTGTCATTAAACCTTGGGCCTGAAAAAGATTTTTATCGTTCCAGAGTTGATGTGAGTCCGCTTTATTTTGAACCTCAGATTCAATTTGACAAACACGACGAAGGAATTACCTATACTCTTTCTTTAAAAGAAAACGAAACTGCCTTTTTACCTATGGATAAAAAAGCTGATATTCTTTTAGACGAGCCAGGATGGTTAATTATTAATAAAAAACTGGGTCAGTTAACAGCGCTTAACGCTAAAAAATTGATGCCTTTTTTAAAGAAAAAATCAATTGAAATTCCATCAAAATTAGTCGATGATTATTTCAAAAGTTTTATTCCTGAAATAGCAAAGAAAATCGACATTGAATCAACAGGTTTTGAAGTCGAAAGTCGGGATAAAATTATTTCCTGTACAATTCAGCCGGTTCATGATTTCTTTAAAAACTGTTACTATCTTAATCTTTATTTTGATTATGATGGTTATACATTTGACGCTTCCAAAACAAAAAAAACACATTCGTTTGTTGATTTCAGCATTGCCAACCAGCCTAAAATAATTCAATTTAAAAGAAGTTCTGAAGAGGCTTTTTATACCGATAAGTTGGCCGAACTTGGCTTGACCATAATCAAAAATGAATTTTACGGACTTGATTCAGAAACTGAAAATCCAGATCCTTACATCAATATTCAATTCATTATTGACCATAAAGAAGAACTGGAAAGTTTAGGCTTTACCATTGAAAATCTGAAAGCCGAAAGCAAAGAAATTATTACCGAAAATCATATTGTTTCAGCTTCAAAAGAAACAGCCGGAGATTGGTTTGATATTAAAATTATCATTACGATTGGAACGTATAAAATCAATTTCAGCGAAATTATTCCAAACATAAAAAGCAAAGAAAGGCTTTTTCAATTGCCTGACGGAAACTACTTTTTAATTCCGCTGGAGTGGTTTAGCAAATACAGTTCACTTGCCAAACTAGCCAAAACAGAAGGAGGAAATCTTCTTTTGCGTAAGAGCAATTTTACCGCTTTGGATGCCATTCCGGAAATCAAAGATGACATCACTACCAAAGCCGAATACAAAGCTTCTGATTTATTAAAAGCAACTTTAAGACCGTATCAAATTGAAGGTGTACAGTGGCTTTTAGGGCATTTCAACTCCAATTTAGGCGCTTGTTTAGCCGATGACATGGGGCTTGGAAAAACGTTGCAGACTTTGGCAGTTTTGGTTGCTGTTCAGGAACAATTAGGTTTCACTACAAAAACAACGAATTTTGATCTGTTTTCAAATGAAACTACAATCGAAAGAGAACCGCTAAAAACACTGATTGTTTTACCATCTTCATTAGTTTTTAACTGGTATAATGAATCTTTGAAATTCACTCCGCATTTTTCAAAAATGCAATATGTCGGGAATGATCGAAAACAATTAGCCGGCAGATTAGCCACAACAGATTTGATTTTTACGAGTTACAGCATTGTTCATCGTGATATTGCTGTTTTAGAAAAATATGATTTCCGTTATCTGATTTTAGACGAAAGTCAATACATTAAAAATAAAGATTCTAAGATTTTTAAAGCAATCAACAAGATTAGCACAGCTCATAAAATTGCTTTGAGCGGTACGCCGATCGAAAATTCGCTTGACGATTTATGGTCGCAGATGCAGTTTATAAATCCTGATATTTTAGGAAATTATAAGTTTTTCATGGATAATTTTAAAACTCCAATTGAAAAAAGACAGGACGAAACTATTTTATCAGAATTAAAAACTCTTGTCCAACCTTATATTTTGCGACGAACCAAAGAACAGGTTTTAAAAGATTTACCTGAATTATCAGAACAGATTTACTACTGTGAAATGGATCCTGAACAGGAAAAATTATACGAAAAAGAAAAATCCAAAGCCCGTAACTTTTTACTAAAAACCGATGGCTCAAGTCCGGATAAAATCAGCATTATTAATACGTTGATGAAATTAAGACAATTGAGTAACCATCCGAAAATGGTTGATCAGGAATCTGAAATTGATTCCGGAAAATATATTGCGGTTACCAATTATCTGGAAACTTTAGTCCACGAAAAACAAAAGGTTATTATTTTCAGTTCGTTTGTAACCAATCTTGGATTTTACACCGACTGGTGCAAGCAAAACAAAATCCAATATTGTGAAATCACGGGAGAAACTCCAGCCAATAAAAGAGAACAACAGGTAAAAGTATTTCAGGAAAAAGAAGAACCATTATTATTTTTCATTTCGCTGAAAGCGGGAGGCGTTGGTTTAAATATCACCAAAGCTTCTTACGTTTTATTTTTAGACCCATGGTGGAATCCTTTTGCAGAGAAACAAGGAGTTGGACGAGCACATAGAATTGGACAATTGAACAAAGTAAATGTGGTTCGATTTATTTCTAAAAATACAGTTGAAGAAAAAATCATCAAACTGCAGGAAAACAAAAAACTGTTGTCCGACTCGCTTTTAGAAGAAAGCTATATTAATGATGAAATCGAAGCCAATTTAGAATACATTTTGAACTCTTAATAAGTTAAACCAATAAATCTGGCTGTTTTTCGTTGTATAAAATTGTTATATTTACAATCTTACAACATAAATAAGATGTCAAAATTTTTATATCAGAGCCTTTTATTTTTTTTCTTCTTTAGTTCAATAACTGCACAGCAAGTACAAAACGAGGTTGAACCACCTTATAATATTAAAACCGTTTCTTTTGTTCAAAACGGAAGTAATGTTGTTCCTATTTTTGAATTAGGTTCTTCGTTTGCTTTTCAGTTTGATGATTTATTTGGTAATGAAGCTAATTATTATTTTGAAATTCTGCATTGTGACTATAACTGGATACCAACCGCTATTCCGAAAACGGATTATATTGGCGGTTTAGACAATCAGAGAATTAATGATTATTCTAATTCATTTAATACACTTCAGATTTATTCGCATTACAGACTATCTTTTCCGAATCAGTTTACAACACAAATAAAGTTTTCTGGAAATTATATGTTGAGAATTCTAAATGAAGACCGAGAATTAGTGCTTTCGAGAAAGTTTATTTTATACGAAAATCATTCAACCGTTACAGCACAGGTAAAAAGAAGCCGAAACCTTAGCAATATCGACTATAAACAAAACTTAGATTTTGCTATTTTATCTAATGATATTGTATTTCAGACGCCTCTACAAAATGTAAAAGTTCTTTTATTACAGAATGGAAATTTCAATACAGCTATAAAAAATATTATTCCTCAATATACTATTGGTAATCAACTGGTTTATAAATACGATAAAGAAACTCAGTTTTGGGGTGGAAATGAATTTTTGTATTTTGAAAATAAAGATATTCGCGCCGCCAATAATAATGTTGCTAAAATAGGTTCTAATGGCGATATTTATAACGCTCATTTATATACTAATGCCGCAAGAGGAAATCAGATCTACACGAATTATGAAGATGTAAACGGAAACTTTGTGGTTAAGAACATCAATGCATCTAACAATGATATTGAAGCTGATTATGCTTGGGTTTACTTCACATTATCTGCTCCAGCATTTCGATTAAACAAAGACATTTACATTACCGGAATGTTTAATAACTACAGCCTTTCGCCAGAATATAAAATGGACTATAACACCGATAAAGCTGTTTTTGAAAAAGCCATTATGATCAAACAGGGATTCACTAATTTCCAGTACACTGTTGCTGATAAAAAAGGCGTTATTGATAACGAAAACGCTATTGACGGAAACTTCTATCAGACTGAAAACGAATACACAATTTTGGTTTATTATAAAGAAGCAACAGACCGTTATCAGCGCGTTATTGGTAAAGGAAATGCAAACTCTATCAATATAGTCAATTAAAACAATGTTAAGGTTCTAGATTAAACGATTTTTTTTCTTAACTTTGCCACTATAACACACACATATATACTGCGTTAGTATGGTTTCTCAGATTACACGAGGCATAAAAATATCTGTTTTGACTAGTTTTGAAGGTACTTACTTCAAGAACTACAAGATTCACTTTGCTTTTAGTTATGTAGTTACGATTGAAAACCACAGTAAAGATTCTGTGCAGTTAACTTCACGTCACTGGGAAATTTTTGATTCTCTAAACGATCTAGAAGTAGTAGACGGTGAAGGTGTAATTGGTAAAAAACCAGTTTTAAAACCAGGTGAAAATCACACTTATAGTTCTGGTTGTTTATTATCATCTCCTTACGGAGCTATGAAAGGTCATTTTAATATGATCAATTTTACTACAACAAAAACATTCAAAGTAATTGTTCCTACCTTTAGAATGTGTGCTCCTTTTGCTTTAAATTAAAGCATCTTATTTCTGCAATTCTTTTTATCGTTATCTTAATCATAAAATTATCAATTTATTAATTTATCCTTTGTACTTTTGTGCAGCGTTAGATTATTCGTAACAAATCAAATTATCTAACTGTAAATTATCTAATAATCTAATTTTAAATAACATGCTTAAAGGATTTTTTCATGTACCAAAAGCGGTAAACGAACCTGTAAAAGGATACGCACCGAACTCACCAGAAAGAGCAGCTGTTCAAGCAGCTTACACCACAATGTGGAATTCTCAAATTGACGTTCCTTTATATATTGGAAGCGAAGAAATCAGAACTGGAAATACAAGAAACATTACTGCTCCACACGATCACAAACACATCGTTGGAAAATACCACTTAGCTGAAAAACAACATATCGAAAAAGCGATTGCAAATGCTCTTGAATCAAGAAAAGCATGGGCAAACATGGCATGGGAACAGCGTGCTGCTATTTTCTTAAAAGCTGCTGAACTTATCGCTGGCCCATACAGAGCTCGAATCAACGCTGCTACTATGATTGGCCAGTCTAAAAATATCCACCAGGCAGAAATCGATGCTTCTTGCGAGTTAATCGACTTTTTACGTTACAATGTGGAGTTTATGACTCAAATCTACAACGATCAGCCAAAATCAGATTCTTCTGTCTGGAATCGTGTAGAATACAGACCACTAGAAGGTTTTGTTTATGCTATTACTCCATTTAACTTTACTGCTATCGCTGCTAACCTTCCTGCAAGTGCTGCTATGATGGGTAACGTTGTAGTTTGGAAACCAAGTGACAGCCAAGTATTTTCTACGAAAATCATTTTAGAAGTTTTCAAAGAAGCTGGAGTTCCAGATGGTGTTATCAATGTAGTTTTTGGAGATGCTTTAATGATTACGGATACCGTTTTAGCAAGCCGTGATTTTGCCGGTGTTCACTTTACAGGTTCAACTCATGTATTCAAAGATATCTGGGCTAAAATTGGTGCAAACATCCAAAATTATAAAACGTATCCAAGAATCGTTGGAGAGACTGGAGGTAAAGATTTCATCATTGCACATCCAAGCGCAAACGTAAAACAAGTAGTTACAGGAATTACTCGTGGTGCTTTTGAATTCCAAGGACAAAAATGTTCTGCAGCTTCTAGAGCTTATATTCCGCAAAGTTTATGGCCAGCTGTAAAAGAACAATTAATTGCTGATGTAAAATCTATGAAAATGGGTTCTCCAGAAGATTTTGGAAACTTTATTACAGCAGTAATCCACGAAGGTTCTTTTGATAAATTAGCTAGTTATATTGACCAAGCTAAAAAAGACGCTGATGCTGAAATCATCGTTGGAGGAAATTATGATAAATCTGTTGGATACTTCGTTGAGCCAACAGTTATTGTAACTACAAATCCAAAATATACTACAATGGAAACTGAGTTGTTTGGACCGGTTATCACTATTTATGTTTATGAAGATGCTAAATGGGAAGAAACTTTAGAATTAGTTGATACTACTTCTGAATATGCTTTAACAGGAGCAGTTTTTAGCCAAGATCGTTATGCTATCGAGGTAGCAACTACTAAATTGCAAAATGCTGCTGGTAACTTCTACATCAATGATAAACCAACTGGAGCAGTTGTTGGAATGCAACCATTTGGAGGAGCAAGAGCTTCAGGAACTAACGATAAAGCAGGTTCTGCATTAAACTTACTACGATGGGCTTCTCCTAGAACCATCAAAGAAACTTTTGTAACTCCAGAAGATTACAGATATCCATTTTTAGGATAATTTCTATTCCAAGTTTAGGTTGCAAATTTTGAAATCTTTCAATATAAAAAAGCCGAATCTCTTAATAAGATTCGGCTTTTGCTTTAGTACTTTTTTCACTCTTCTCTTAGCCATTTTTTTTAAATAATAAACCTAAATGATTCTTCCCAAAAAAAAAATATCGCCTTGAAAATAGCTTGTTAAATATTTTGTAGTAATTTTCTTATTTAACTGATATTCAACAAGATACATCGATTAAAAACTTATTTTATTATTTAAAAAACTTCTTGTTCCGTTTCAAAAAAAAACATCACAATACATTTGTCCTATAAAAATCAATTAGTATTATTTAAACATTTTTAAACTTATGAGAAATTTAAACAATGTTCCTAAAGTTATTTTAGAATCAAAAAGTATTGGTCACGCAATTGATTTTAAATGGAATAAAAAGAAAATAAACGAATTATTGGATCCTTTTGAGGAAAATGAAGATCTAGAAAATTTATTAACACAAATAAACCATAAAGCTTCTGTTGGACTAGCAGCTGCCTTATTAGAGTGGGTTTATTGGCGTTTTACAGGTTACACAAAAGACACTAATGATACTCAAAAACGTATTGAAGCCCTTTGGTGTTCTATAGATAGCCTAGAGCAAACCAATCCATTATTATTTGATACCGATTTCGAAATTCCGGCCTCAGGCTCTGTAAATGGGCCATTATGGATTGCTCATATGAGTGTGAGAATGATCGATACTTTATACAGAAAAGGTTCTTATTATTTACAAAATGAACTTGTCGGTTTAGTACTATTAGCTCGTCATATTACCCCTAAAAAGAAAGTATTTGACCGATGGTTTAATCGTATTATAGTAGATCTAATTTGTCTATATCCATGTGAATATGAGAACTTAGCTTCTGAAGAAATGGATGAAGCCGTTTATGATTCTTCAAATGAACCTGTAATCTGTCGAGACTTCTTTTTTGATGCCGAATTCAAGGCTACTAATGAAGCCTCAGAAACTGCGATACATGGTTTCATTGATAACTTAAATTATCAGGCAAACCAATTTTTAAATCTTTCAAGAATACATTCTTAATTTTTAATAGTTTTTATTTATTCAAAAAATAACCCAGAGAGTAAAATCTTCTGGGTTATTTCTTTTTTAAGGTTTAAATTTTAGTGGTAGATGAACCACCTTTTTAGTTTCAAAGAACTCATCTTCAAATACATCTGCTAAATCATATAAATTGGCATTTGGAAAATCTTTTAGTTCTTCTGTCAAATCACCACCTTTCAAATAAAGAATTCCATTTTTTAATTTATGTTTATGCTGTTTCTTTATTTTATCATGTATCCAAGAAACAAAATCCGGCATATTGGTAACGGCACGGCTTACGATAAAATCGAAATCGCCTTTAACTAATTCGGCGCGTTTTTGCTCTGCTTTTACATTCTTTAACTCTAATGCATCAGCAACACCTTGAACTACTTTTATTTTTTTAGCAATTACATCAATTAAATAAAAACGAGTTTCTGGAAAAAGAATCGCTAACGGAATTCCAGGAAAACCACCACCCGTTCCAACATCCAAAACCGTTGTCCCTGGTTCAAATTTCATAATTTTCGCAATTCCTAACGAATGCAAAATGTGTTTTGTATATAATGAATCGATGTCTTTTCGAGAAATAACATTGATTTTTTCGTTCCAATCGTGATATAAAAAGTCTAATTTTTGAAATTGTTCAATTTGAAGATCGGTCAAATTGGGAAAATATTTCAATATCTCATCCATTGCTGTAAATTTTTAACAAAAGTACTACTTTACGATTGAAATATTTAACTCAATTTTGCAAATTGAGAATTTATAATAATTACCTTTGAAAACTATTTAAATTAATTATGAATAACACGGCTCCGACATTTGCTAGGCAAGACAATCTGAAGTTCTTTAGAACACTTAATTCTCGGGTAAACAATTACTTCAAGGAAAATAATATTCAGAAAACCGGAAATTGGAAATTACACCTAAAAGCTGTTATTCTATTTGCTGTTTTCTTAACTCCCTATTTTTTAATCCTTACACTTGGCATGCCTTTTTGGTTAATGTTGTTGCTATCAATTGTAATGGGCGTTGGAATGGCTGGTGTCGGAATGAATGTAATGCATGATGGAAATCATGGTTCTTACTCCAATAAAAGCTGGATTAATAAATTTATGGGTGGAACCATTTATGTTTTGGCTGGAAATGTGTACAACTGGCAGGTACAGCACAATGTATTGCATCATACATATACCAATATTCCTGGACATGACGAAGATTTAGATGCTGGAAGAATTATCCGTTTTACAGAGCATGCGGAATGGCATCGTTTTCATCGTTTTCAGCATTATTATTCTGTTTTCTTATACGGTTTATTGACTTTTAATTGGGCATTAACAACCGATTTTAAGCAGATGAGAAACTATTTGAAAAGAAAATTGTCTTACGGAGAACCAAAGAATCCTAAAATCTTGTGGACTACTTTAATCATTACTAAACTTATCTATGTTTCAATTTGGATTGTTCTACCAATGGTAATCGGAATTACATGGTGGAAAGTACTTATTGGATTTTTCGCAATGCACTACACAGCAGGATTAATCTTAAGTATTGTATTCCAGTTGGCACACGTAGTAGATCATACTACAAATCCAACTCCAAATGATTTAGGAGAAATGGATAATACTTGGGCTATCCACCAATTGTATACCACAACTAATTTTGCACCAAAAAATGCAATCGTAAACTGGTACACTGGCGGATTAAACCATCAAATCGAACATCATATTTTTCCAAATATCAGTCATATTCATTACGGTAAAATTGCCAAAATTGTAAAAGAAACTGCAAAAGAATGCAACTTGCCCTATTATGAATATAAAACAATGCGAAGTGCTGTTATTGCTCACTTCAAGCATCTACGTGATTTGGGAATGAAACCTGAATTATCAGTTTAAAAACTAAAAAAAATCTATTAATAATTAACCTTCCTTAAACAACACAGCAAATTTAAGGACATTCAAAATTTTTATAATGAATCATATTCTTTCGGACAGAATCAACAATCTTGCGACTTCGCAGACATTAGCAATGGCCGCTTTGGCAAGAGAATTAAAAGCACAAGGAAAAGATATTATCAGTTTAAGTTTAGGTGAGCCAGATTTCAACACACCTGACTTTATTAAAGAAGCTGCTAAAAAAGCAATCGACGATAATTACAGCACTTATTCTCCAGTTGATGGATACCAAGATTTAAAAGAAGCAATTTGCAGAAAATTCAAAAGAGATAATGATTTAGATTACAAACCATCTCAAATCGTAGTTTCTACAGGAGCAAAACAATCATTATACAACATTGCTCAGGTAATGTTAAACGACGGTGACGAGGTAATTTTACCAGCACCTTACTGGGTTTCTTATTTCGAAATCGTAAAACTTTCTGGCGGAGTTCCAGTTGAAGTCCCAACTTCTGTTGAAACAGATTTCAAAATCACACCAGAACAATTAGAAGCTGCCATCACACCAAAAACAAAAATGATGTGGTTTTCTTCTCCATGTAATCCTTCAGGATCTGTTTACAGCAGAGAAGAATTAACAGCATTGGCAAAAGTGTTAGAAAAACACCCAAATATTTACGTAGTTGCTGACGAAATTTATGAGCACATCAATTTCTCAGGAACTTTCTGCAGCATTGGTTCTATTCCAGGAATGTTAGAAAAAACAATCACTGTAAACGGAGTTGCAAAAGCATTTGCCATGACAGGATACAGAATTGGTTACATTGGAGCTCCTGAATTTATTGCAAAAGCATGTACAAAAATCCAAGGGCAAGTAACATCTGGAGCAAACTCTGTAGCACAAAGAGCGACAATCACTGCAGTAGATGCTGACCCAAGTGTATTAAACGAAATGGTTCAGGCTTTCCACGGACGTAGAGATTTAGTAGTTGGATTATTAAAAGAAATCCCAGGTGTAAAAATCAACGTTCCAGAAGGTGCTTTCTACGTATTCCCAGACGTTTCTTCTTTCTTCGGAAAAACTTTAAAAGGACACGAAATTAAAGATGCAAACGATGTTTCAATGTATCTTTTAGCTGAGGCAAATGTAGCAACAGTAACTGGAGATGCTTTCGGAAATCCAAACTGTATTCGTTTCTCTTACGCAACAAGCAACGATATTTTAAAAGAAGCATTACGCAGAATCAAAGAAGCTTTGACTGCATAAAACAATATTTTAAATTTTATTAAAACGGCTTAAGGTTCAAAAGTTTCATCACTTTTATACTTTAAGCTGTTTTTTTATGGGCTTATTTTGGGCGTGTCCCTCCGGGTCGGGCTATCCGTTACAAGTCCTCGCCTGTTCGTTCCTCACGGCTGTGGGCTTTTCACTCCTATCCCTCACGCAAACCGTAAAACGAGAAAATTCATTTCCAAAAGAAAAAATCAGCTAAATCTCCAAAATCTGCGGGAAACATAAAATATAAGTTTCAAAATTCCCATTCTACAATATTGTAAAAACTCAATCATAATACTGTAAAACATAACTCTTAATAAATTGTCAACTTTGTAATGTATTAATTTAAAAACTATTACGTCATGATACATACAGATGAAACCACAAAAGAAGCAGTTAAAACTCTGGAAGGATTAATTTCAATTCTTGAAGATGGAAAATTAGGATATACAAACGCGGCCGAACATGTAAACAACGCGGCAATGAAAACTGATTTTCTGGAATACGCACGCGAAAGAGCCTTATTTATTGTAGAATTACAAGACGAAATCAATAAACTCGGAAAATCAACAGACACTTCTGGCGGAGGTCCGTTAGGAGCTTTACACAGAACTTGGATTGACATCAAATCATCCTTTACTGATGGAGATCCTGAAGCCATCATCAACGCCTGTATTACTGGAGAAGAAGCTGCCATTGAAAAATACAAAAAAGCACTCGATGATAATGAATTGGAACACAGTCAAATTTATGTTGTTTCCAAACAATTAAATAGTATTCAAAATACTTTATCACAAATTAAAATGAAAGGAATTTAATATCATTGTTTTTTTTCATTTTAGAAAGCTACTTAGTTGAAAAACTGGGTAGTTTTTTTGATTTGTTTCCAACTCAAGCATAAAAAAAGACGAAATATCTTACTTTTTAAATTATTTATTTAATATTTTTGTTTTACATTTAAATTTCAATTCTATGAAATCTGAAGAAATAAAAACATAGTTCGAGAAATTTGAATCTGCTACATCTGAAATAGAAGGTATCGAATGCTGGAGTGCGCGAGATTTACAAGTGTTGCTTGGTTATAGCAAATGGGAAAATTTTGAAAAAGTAATACAAAAGGCTAAAGATGCCTGCGAAAATGCTGGTGAAGACATTTCTAACCATTTTCCCGACATCAGGAAAATGGTCGAAATTGGATCAAATTCTGAAAGATCCATAAATGATATCGCTCTAACGAGATATGCTTCTTATCTTATCGCTCAGAATGGAGATAGCCGAAAAGAACAAATAGCATTTGCACAAAATTATTTTGCCGTTCAAACTCGAAAAGCTGAAAAAGTCGAACAACGTCTTTTAGAATTTGAAAGAATAAAAGCTAGAGAAAAACTGAGTCAGACAGAAAAACAATTATCCGGCATATTGTACGAAAGAGGTGTTGATAGCCAAGGATTTGCATCTATTCGAAGCAAAGGCGATCAAGCACTTTTCAAATTAAGCACAAACATGCTAAAAAAGAAAATGGGCATTCCAGAAAACAGACCAGTTGCTGACTTTTTACCCACCATAAGTATAAAAGTGAAGGATTTAGCGACAGAAATGACAGGCTTAAATGTCCAAAGTAAAGATCTGAAAGGACAAAACAAAATAGAAACAGAACATATTGACAATAATATAGCGGTTAGAGATATGCTTACAAAAAGAGGCATTACTCCTGAAAATTTATCCCCTGCAGAAGATGTGAAAAAGATACAGAGAAAATTAGAAGGTGAAGAAAAAAGGCTATTAAGAAATAATAAGAAAAAGTAAAAATTCTAATCGAACCAGAAGTTTAAAGTTTTATTTTAGTTGCAACCAATTAACAAAACCAAAAAACTATATGACCTTAACTTTACGCAGTTTATCTACTTATTTTCTTTTTATTATACTCATTTCAAATTTTACAAATGCCCAACCGAGAGTAGGTCAATCTATTAAAGCCTCAATAGGTTTTGCGAGCAGCAGTTCTTACTATATTGAAGATTATGGAAACCAAGATGAATTGGATGTTATGGACAGTGGTCTTTATTTACAAGCAGAATACATTTTCGGAATAAAATCATGGTTTGGCTTAAGATCTTATGCAGCTACAATCTCTACAAAAATTGATAAAAATCAGCCTCCTCTTCTAGACCAGCCTCTATATAAAGTAACAACTCGGGCTCTTTTAGTTGGAGGAAAAGTTCGTTTTTGTGCTCCAATTCCGTGGGTTGCTCCTTTTATAGAAGGTGGTATTGGTGCTTCAATAGGATCATTTCAAACCTTTACTCCATCAACAAATTTTGACAAAAACGATGTTTTAATGCATATTCCTTTCAGTATTGGTCTAGCCGTAGGACGAAAAAATAATATAGAACTGGCACTTTCGGGTTACTTTCATCCCGCAGCCAAACAATCTAACGGCGTTTTTGCAGCAGGATTTACTTTTCCTGTAGATTAATTAAATATTTCATCAAAAAAATCTTTCAATGAAAAACATAATTATAACAATATTGATTCTATTCATATCTACGAATGTTTGTCCTCAATCCAAGATTCAATTACCTAAAAACTACAAGCAGACTAACATTCCAAAAGCGAATAGCAAAGAACATCAAAACCTTAACTATTCAAAAGACACATCAATTAGACTCCAAAATAATAAAATAGAGGTGTTTCCAACACCTAAAGGCACAAATTCCGAGCTTAAATTCAACAATGGAGTCTTAATTGGTTCTAATAACGGCGAATGGGGAGGAAAATTAATTTATAAAGAAGGCAAAGAAGAAATCAAAATTAAAGAAGGAAATATTATTTCTATTTTTACACTAAATGGGAAAATTTATTTTCTAGAGGGATTGGCGCACTTATCAATAAATTATGGTGAAATTTATGAAATAAATTATTTTGAAGAGAAGTTTACGTATAGAAAAATCATGGATTTACCAGATGAACCACAAGTTTTCCAGATTTTTAATAACCGACTTTATATGGCCACTTTTTCCAATTTCATAATTATAAACAATTGGAAAATTGAAAATAAAATTAATGGTTTCTGGGAAAGCCTTTACCCGAATTCTTTAATCATTGAAAACAAAAATCACATTTTTATGGGAATCCGCGGTGGAATAGTAGAAATTATCCCCGATAATAAAATCCTAAAATTGTACATTAAAAAATAATCTCACGTTTATCATCATTCCATATTAAGTTAACAAATTCAAAAAAATCGCTTCATCACTAGCAAACTCGGAATATTTATTAGACCTTTGCACACTTTTTTTCGGGAATACCACAAAAGTCTAAAGTTTTAGTAATGAAGAAGAAAATCGAAATATTAGCTCCTGCTAGAGATTTAATTGGAGGAATCGCAGCCATAAATAGTGGTGCCGATGCCGTATATATTGGTGCACCGCAATTTGGCGCACGTTCTAATGCTAACAACTCAATCGAAGATGTTGCTGAACTAGTAAAATATGCGCATTTATTTAACGCACAGGTTTTTGTGGTAATGAATACCATTTTATACGACAACGAATTAGAAACGTGTCGTGCCATGATCTGGGAGTTATACGGTATTGGTGTTGATGCCTTGATTATTCAAGATATGGCAATTATGGAAATGGACTTACCTCCTATCGTACTTCATGCCAGTACACAAGCCAATAATCGTGATGCTGATAAAATCAAATTCCTGAAAGACGCTGGTATCAAACGTGTGGTTTTAGCACGTGAATTAAACCTGCATCAAATTAAAACAATCTACGACCACGCAGATGTTGAATTAGAGTTTTTCGTAACGGGAGCTTTATGTGTATCCTTCAGTGGAAACTGTTATATGAGTGTGGCAAACGGAGAACGAAGCGCAAATCGTGGTTCATGCGCACAAAACTGCCGTTTACCTTATAACTTAATTGACGGAAACGGAGATACTTTAATCAGAAACAGTCACTTGCTTTCGATTAAAGATTTAGATATTTCAGATCAGATTCCTAATTTGATTGAAGCTGGAATTGTTTCTTTCAAAATCGAAGGCCGTCTAAAAGATGTCGCTTACGTTAAAAACAACGTTTCTTATTTACGTCAAAAATTAGACAGTTATTTAGAAGGAAGCGACAAATACATTAAAGCTTCTTCTGGAAAATGTACTTATACTTTTGATTCTGCACTAAACAGAACTTTCAATCGTGGTTATACCGATTATTTCGTAAACGACAGACACAGTTCAATTGGTTCTTGGGAAAGCCCAAAATCAAAAGGACAATATATCGGTAAATTAATCCGAACTGTTGGCGGTGCTTACGAAATCGAAAACGGCGAATTATTAAACAACGGTGACGGACTTTGCTTCATCAACGAAAATAACGAAGCTGACGGAATCTACGTAAACAAAGCCGAAAACGGGAAAGTATATCCAAACGTTTTAAAAGAAGTAAAAGACGGAACTTTCATATACAGAAATAACGACGCTGCTTTCATCAAAATTGTCGAAAGAGAAGATAGTGCCGTTCGTAAATTGAGCACGACTTTATTGCTTACAGAAACAGAAAATGGTTTCGAATTAATCGCAACCGATGAAGACGGAAACGTAAGTACCGTAAATTTAGAGCACCCAAAAGAACAGACAAAAACTGGCGAGTCAATCGAAGAAAACATTAAAATACAATTAGCAAAAACAGGTTTCACACCTTATACTGCTGATGAAATCAACATTATGTTTTCTCAAAACTGGTTCCTTCCAATTTCTAAAATCAACGAAATGAGAAGAACCGTTTACGATCAGTTAACAGAAATTCGTCTGGCAAATTACGTTCGCGAAGAACACCAATTAGTAAAAACGTCGCATCCTTATCCAGAAACTAAACTGGATTTCATGTACAACGTTTCAAACAAAACGGCTCGTAAATTCTACGAACGCCACGGTGTTACCGAAATCGAAAAAGCATTCGAATTACAATGGGATCCAGGAAAATCTCGTGTAATGACAACTAAATATTGCATTAAATACGAATTGAAAAAATGCCCGATTCACCAAAAAGACATCGTTGGCGTAAAAGTAAAAGAGCCATTAGTATTAAAACAGGGAGAATTGGAATACAAACTAAAATTCAACTGCAAACCCTGCGAAATGGAAATCTGGGAAAAAGATGCTGAATTTGAGATTGAAGAAGATCATTTTCATTAATATACAAACCGATGCTTTTAAAAGAAGTATCGGTTTTTTATTTTGGGCGTGTCCCTCCGGGTCGGGCTATCCGTTACAAGTCCTCGCCTGTTCGTTCCTCACGGCTGTGGGCTTTCCACTTCTATCCCTCACGCAAACCGTAAAAACAAGAAAATCTCATTTTCAAAATAAATCAACATATTTTTTGAATTGCCTCCAGCTTTAGCTGGAGGTAAGACAAAGCTCCTATCATGGCTTTAGCCGAACTAAACATTTGGCTAAAGCCCCTAACTTAACTATTACTGTTCCTCCAGCTAAAGCTGGAGGCAACTCAATCAATTAACAAAAATAAATCTGCTCGATCTGCAAAATCTGCGTGAGAATAAATCCCATTTTATTTATCTTTACTCTTTAAATTAATTTAAATGGAATCAAACAAAGACATTCAAAAATATGCCATCATTGCAGGGATTTTTGTGTGTGCTTTTTTTTCTTATTTAATTTTTTCCGAAAGCTATTTTATTTTTCAATGCATTCAAATATGTGATTTTGGCATTTTTTGGAATCCAATTTTCTGGGGAATTCTATTCCCATTATTTATTATTTTCCTTTTCTGGAATACAGCAAAACGACTCAGTTATTCATTGAATCAAATTACATATTTAAAAGCTTGCTCCCAATTTTCTTTTGAAGTAAGTTCAAGAATCATAATTTCTCTTTTCACAATTTATATAATAGGAAAATTTATTAATGGAATGTCTGCTCCATTACAATCACAATTTTTAGATCAAATCGTTTTTTCAATATTAATGATGTTATTTTTATCATTCATATTAATGGCCCTAACCTTTATAAGCAGTTTAATAATTGTAAAAGCAAGCCAAAACACCCAAACTTTAAATCAAACAAAATGAAAATACTACTCCTAGGTTCAGGCGAATTAGGCAAAGAATTTGTCATTGCCGCACAACGAATCGGACAAACTATAATTGCAGTTGACAGTTACGAAAATGCACCAGCCATGCAAGTTGCACACGGTTTCGAAGTCATTAATATGTTAGACGGCGAAGCGCTAGACAAAATCGTAGCCAAACACAAACCCGATTTTATTGTTCCTGAAATAGAAGCCATTCGCACTGAACGTTTTTACGATTACGAAAAACAAGGCATCACCGTTGTTCCTTCAGCGAAAGCGGCAAATTTTACTATGAATCGTAAAGCCATTCGTGATTTAGCCTCGAAAGAACTTGGGCTAAGAACTGCCAAATATCAATATGCAACTTCAGCCGAAGAACTTCAAAAAGCCGTTCAGGAAGTTGGAATTCCGTGCGTTGTAAAACCTTTAATGTCTTCATCAGGAAAAGGACAATCGACTATAAAAACAGAAAGCGATATCGAAAAAGCATGGCAATATGCCGTTGCAGGTTCGCGTGGCGATGTTATCGAAGTTATTGTAGAAGCTTTTGTCAATTTTGATTCTGAAATTACGCTTTTAACGATTACTCAAAATAATAATCCAACTTTGTTTTGTGCACCAATTGGTCACAGACAAGAAAGAGGCGATTATCAAGAAAGCTGGCAACCGGCTTTAGTCTCTGAGAAAGATTTATACGAAGCGCAGGATATGGCCGAAAAAATTACTGAAGCCCTTGGCGGTGCCGGACTTTTTGGTGTTGAATTTTTCCTAACAAAAGAAGGCGTTTATTTCTCAGAACTTTCTCCACGTCCTCATGATACTGGAATGGTAACTTTAGCTGGAACGCAGAATTTCAACGAATTCGAATTGCATTTAAGAGCGATTTTAAGTCTTCCTATTTTCGAAATTACTTTGGAAAAAGCCGGAGCAAGTGCCGTAATTTTAGCATCTGAAGATTCGACAAACCCAACTTTCAGCGGAATCGAAAAAGTAGCTGCTTTACCAAAAACTGATTTCAGGATTTTCGGCAAACCTACTTCAAGACCTTATCGTCGAATGGGAGTTGTTTTAAGCCACGATTCACTTGCAACTCCAATTAACGAAATAACAGAACGCGCCAAAGAAACGGCAAAATTAATAACTGTAAATTCATAGAAAATGAAAAAACTTATATTCATGATTTTCCTTTTTATTGGGATTTCAACTCAGGCACAAGACAAAAAGAAATTTGATAAACCAACAATCGTCGAAGCTTCTTGCGGAGAATGCCAATTCGGAATGAAAGGCAAAAGTTGTGATTTAGCCGTTCGCATTGACGGAAAATCGTATTTTGTTGACGGCACAAAAATCGATCAGCATGGCGATGCTCACGCAGAAAACGGCTTCTGTAATGCTATCAGAAAAGCTTCTGTTACTGGAGAAATCAAAGGAAACCGATTTATCGCCACTTCATTCACTTTAATAGACGATAAAAAATAATGGCATTAATATTAGAAAACATTGCTAAACACGTTTCTCTGACACCAGAAGAACAAGAACTGTTTTTATCTAAATTAGAAACCAATACATACAAAGCCAAAACACTTTTATTAAATGCTGGCGAAGTCTGCAAACATTCTTATTTTGTAAATTCAGGAATTTTAAGAAGTTTCAATATCAACGATAATATCGTAGAACACGTTCTTTCTTTTGCCTGTGAAGGCTGGTGGATGAGCGATATGTACAGCTTTTTTTCGCAAAAACCAGGACAGCTTTTTATTGAAGTTTTAGAAGAAGCCGAAGTCGTTTCCTTATCCAAAGAAAATCAAGAACAATTATATCTTGAAATCCCAAAACTGGAACGTTTCTTCAGGATTTTAATTGAAAACTCTTTAGTTGCCAATCAACAACGATTAATGGATAATTTAAGTTTGCCTGCGGAAGAACGCTTTGAAAAATTCACAAAAAAATATGGAACATTGGTTCATAAAGTTCCTCAAAAACAAATCGCTTCTTTCATTGGCGTAACACCAGAATTCTTTAGTAAAATGAAAGCGAGACTTTTGAAGAAATAAGATTTTCCGCCACAAATTCACAGATTTTTATTCTCAAAGATTGTAAAAAAATAATTCGTGAATTCGTGGCGGAAAAAAAAATTAAAATTGCTCAACCTCTGTAGAATGTTCCATTGCGGTTATTGCTGATTTTCCTAACATAACCGTGTTTTGAACCGCATCGAAATAAGAAGTTCCTACGAAAGCCTGGTGTTTTACCGCTCTGAATCCGTTTTTTTGTAAAGCGAATTCACGTTCCTGCAATTCAGAATATCCTGCCATTCCGCGTTCTTTATAGGCTTTAGACAATTCGAACATACTTGTGTTTAAAGCATGGAATCCTGCTAAAGTGATAAATTGGAAACTATAGCCCATTGCTGCCAAATCTTCCCTAAATGTTTCCATTTCTGCAACTGATAATTTTGCTGCCCAATTGAAAGATGGTGAACAATTATACGCCAGCATTTTATCCGGGAATTCTTTTTTCATAGCCGTTGCAAACTTTCTTGCAAATTCTAAATCCGGATTACTGGTTTCCATCCAAATTAAATCGGCATAAGGCGCGTAGCTCAAACCTCTTGCAATTCCCTGATCGATTCCGTTTTTTACATAGAAAAAACCTTCGGCTGTTTTTTCTCCAGTTAGAAATTTTCTGTCTCTTGGATCTGCATCGCTGGTTAATAAATTCGCAGCATCAGCATCTGTTCGGGCAACAATTAAAGTTGAAACTCCCATAACATCTGAAGCCAATCTTGCTGCAATCAGTTTATTAATTGCTTCCTGAGTTGGAACCAAAACTTTTCCGCCCAAGTGTCCGCACTTTTTAGCAGAACTTAACTGATCCTCAAAATGAACTCCAGAAGCGCCGGCTTCAATCATCGATTTCATTAATTCAAAAGCATTTAAGTTTCCACCAAAACCTGCTTCGGCGTCAGCCACAATCGGAACCAGATAATCTTTTTTATCTTCAATATTATTTACAGTCTGAATTTGATCAGCACGTAGTAAAGCGTTGTTGATCTTTTTTACCACCATCGGAACGCTGTTTACCGGATAAAGCGATTGATCAGGATACATTTCGCCAGCTAGATTTGCATCTGCAGCAACCTGCCATCCGCTTAAATAAATCGCTTCTAAACCCGCATCGACTTCCTGAATTGCCTGATTTCCAGTCAACGCTCCCAAACCCGCAACATAATCCTGACTTTTTAACTTTCTCCATAATTTCTCTGCACCCATTTTTGCAATAGAATGCTCAATTTTATATGACCCCTGAAGCGTTACTACTTCACTCGCCGTATAAGGACGTTCAACGCCTTTCCATCTCGGGTTCGTAATCCAATCGTTAATCAATTCCTGAATTCTGTCTTCTGTTGTTTTCATAAATAGTATAGTTAAGTTGGTTAGTAAGTAATAGTGTTCAGTTCACAGTTAAAAGTGTTCAGTTTTTAACTGGATGCATTTTTTAAACACATAGAAACATAGTTCATTTTTGTGGTTAAAGGCGTTTCACTTGTTTCAATACACATAGCTATGTGTGAAAAACTAGTTTTTTTCTTTTCCCTTTTTATAGAAAAATTAAAATCTATGTTTCTATGTGTTTAAAAACTTATAAATATTTGTAACACGGAATCGTTAGAAAATCTACAAAATGAAGATTTACAACTAATCTTTCCAGCATTTTTTCTGCTAAAGGAAATTGCTGTTTTTCGTGATTTTCTGCTCCTAATTCTTCCTTAATTTTTTGAGATTCATCTAAAGCCAATTCATGATAATATGCTAAATCTAATTTTCGTCCATTATCTAAAATCACTTTATTTTGAAGCCATTGCCACAATTGCGATCTCGAAATTTCCGCAGTTGCTGCATCTTCCATTAAATTGTGCAAAGCTGCAGCGCCTTGTCCGTTCAACCATGAAGCCAAGTACAAAATCGCAACATTGATGTTTTTTCGAACACCGTTTTCTGTGATCAATCCGATTGGCGGTTCGATCAAATCTGTTTCTGTAATTCTTCGATGTTCTCTTTTTACATGAATCTGATTTGGCGTTGGCATTCCTTTATCAAAAATGGCTTTCGCTATTGCAACTAAATCTGGATGCGCGACCCAGGTTCCATCGTGGCCGTTTCGAACTTCACGTTCTTTATCGGTTTTTACTTTCGCGAAAGCGACAGCATTTGCTTCTTCATTATTCTTAATTGGAATCTGTGCTGCCATTCCGCCAATCGCATGAATACCACGTTTATGGCATCTTTGGATAACCAAATTGGAATAGGCATTCATAAATGGTGAAGTCATATTTACCTGATCGCGATCCGGAACAATGAATTTTGGATTTTTTCTAAACTTTTTGATATAAGAGAAAATATAATCCCAGCGTCCACAGTTCAAGCCAACGATATGTTCTTTTAATTCATAGATGATTTCGTCTAACTGAAAACTTGCCGTTATGGTCTCAATTAAAACCGTCACTTTTACTGTACCTCGTTTCAGATTCAGATAATCTTCTGTAAAATCAATTACAGTATTCCACCATCTTGCTTCCAGATAATGTTCCAATTTCGGAATATAGAAATATGGGGCAGAGTTGTTTTCTAGAAGTTTTTTATGATTATGAAACACATACAAACCAAAATCTACCAAAGAACCCGAAACTTCATTTCCTTCAATTAAAACATGCTTTTCGGTCAAATGCAGACCTCTTGGACGTACAATTAGCGTTGCGATTTTTTCATTTAAATGATAGGATTTTTGTTTTACCAAATCCGTATAAGTAATTGTTTTGTTTACCGCATCGATTAAATTTACTTGACCGTCCATCAGGTTTTGCCAAGTTGGCGAAGTGCTGTCTTCAAAATCGGCCATAAAAGTTTTGGCTCCCGAATTCAAAGCGTTGATGATCATTTTGCGATCAACCGGCCCAGTAATTTCTACTCTTCGGTCTAATAAGTCTTTCGGAATCTCACCAGCTGTCCAACTTCCTTCTCTGATACTTTTTGTTTCTGGAATAAAAACCGGCATGATTCCCTGATCAAAAGTGACTTGTTTCTGTTCGCGCTGCAAAAGAAGCAGTTTACGCTGCGATTCGAATTTTCGGTGTAATTCGGTTATGAAAACAATCGCTTCTTCTGTCCAGATTTTTGGATAACGAAGCTTTTTTTCGGCTAAAAATTCCATTGCCGTTTCGATAATTTCAGTTTGGTTTTTCATAGCTGTGGTTTTATTTTTTATTGACCAGCCATTGAATTGTTTTTGAGTTTGACCTGCCTTAAAAAAGCAAAATTCAATTAACAACCTAATAGCTAATAAGTTTTACACCACAATGTTACAAAAAGTTTTTGATAAAAATAGCGAACGTTCGCTAAAATTTAAAAATATTTTTTTGGCGATTATTTTTAAATCGATTACATTTGATATTATGGATATCGAAAAAGAATATATAAAGCTGATATTTGGGCTAAAACTAAAGCAGGTTAGGATTCAAAAAAATCTTTCGCTTTTTGGCTTAGCCAAATTGACCAATCTTTCAAAATCGTACTTAAACGAGATTGAAAAGGGAAAAAAATATCCAAAAACAGATAAAATTTTGCTACTATGCGAACATCTGGACGTGACTTACGACCAAATGGTATCATTAAAACTCGATAACAACCTCGCTCCGATTGGAGAAATTTTAAAATCCGGAATTTTGAAAGAGATTCCGCTAGAGCTTTTCGGAATTCAGGAAGCCGATTTAATTGATATTATTGCCAATGCTCCCGCAAAAGTCAATGCGTTTATCAGTACGATTTTTGAAATTGCTCAGCATTATAATTTAAGCCGTGAAAGCTTCTTTTTGGCCTCTTTGCGTTCTTATCAGGAAGCGCACAGCAATTATTTTGATGATTTAGAAGAGAAAGTAATTTCGTTTTCGAAGTCTTTTCAGATTAATCTGGATTCTAAAATCAGCATTGAGGAATTAGAAGCCATTTTAAAAGAAGAATACGAATACATTATTAAAGACATTGCTTTTACAGATCAGGAAGCACTGGGTGATTTACGTTCGATTTATGTTCCAAAAAGCAAAACATTATTACTCTCTACAGAACTCGATGCGCCGCAAAAAGCTTTTATTTTAGCCAAAGAAATTGCCTATAATTATCTAAAAATATCAGATCGTCTGCTGACTTTCAGCTGGATTAAATTTGACAATTTTGATCAAGTTTTGAATAATTTTTACGCTTCTTATTTTGCAGGCGCTTTAATATTGCCTAGAAAATTAGTTGTTGATAAAATCAATTCTTTTTTAGAAAATGAAAATCCAAAACCCGAGGAATTTGTTCAGTTAATTGAAAGTTTTGAGGTTTCGCCTGAATCTTTTTATCAGCGATTGACTAATTTACTGCCAAAGGATTTCCAATTAAAGAATCTTTTCTTTTTAAGATTATCACACCGAATTGGTTCTGATGTCTATCAAATCAACAAAGAATTACACATTACACATCAGCAGGAACCGCACGCTAACGAAACCAACGAACATTATTGCAGAAGATGGGTTTCAGTAAAAACGATTGATGAAGCCATCAAACAAAATAAATCTCACTTTTTTGATGCTCAAATTTCCAGCTACGCTAACAGCGGTAATGAATATTTAGTATTTTCGTCAGCAACCAAAGATCCTTTTTTGCATGATACTATTCGAAGTATTTCTGTTGGGATTCTGATAAATCCAACAATGAAAAAGAAATTCAAGTTTATTGAAGGCAAACCTTTGGTCAAAAGAATTGTTGGTGTAACTTGCGAAACCTGTGCCGTTCAGGATTGTTTAGAAAGAGCCGCACCTCCTGTAGTTTTAGAAAGAAAGAAACGCCATGAGAATACAGATTTGGTGGTGCAGCAGTTTATCAATCAATACAGTTAGAATCTTATGAAATATTTTGCTTTAATAATGACTCTGTTTTTCATCAACTTCAACCAGAAAACAGATAAACTTACTGGCCGTTACAATTATTTGATTGAAGACGAAGGTTCTTATATCCTGAAAGATAAAATTACTTTTAGCGATAGCGTTTTTAAGTTTGATAACAAGTATCTGCCAAAAGGAAAAATTTCATACGACAATACAATACTATTGGACAACTTCATCAATACCGATTTAGTTATCAGCATTCCTAAAGATCAGATTACAAAAGACACGATTCTGTTTTACATGCATGACAAACAAAGTCCTGTTGCAAATTATCTTGATGTAGTGGTTGGGAAAGGAAAATTGATTAGGATTAAATAATTCGGTTTTTAGACTTAACCACAATCTTGTCATCCTGAGAAACTAGAATCGTTAAGTCTTTCTTTCAACAGCCTCTTCTGAAAACAAAAACTTCTAATCTAGCCCCGATAGAAGTGGAAATCCTTTTGTGACGGGATTCGGCACAAAAGATTGTAACGGATAGCGGGACTAATGGTCTTTTGAAAACTAAAAATCTCTGCTCCAAAAAAACTTAACCTCCTAGCATCTTAGCTCCTTAGAATCTTTTCTTAACCTAGATTAAGTGCTTTTCGCTTACCGTGGTGGTATCTTTGTACTATCAAAATAAATAAAAGACAAAATCATGGAAAATATAGTATTGCACAAAGCAGAATCAAGAGGAAATGCAAATCACGGATGGCTGAACGCTTATCATAGTTTTAGTTTTGCAAGCTGGTACAATCCAGACAGAATTCAATTTGGAGCGCTTCGTGTTTTGAACGATGATACGATTGCGGGCGGAATGGGCTTTGGAACGCATCCTCATGATAATATGGAAATTATTACGATTCCGCTTGAAGGAGATTTGGCTCATAAAGACAGCATGGGAA
This sequence comes from Flavobacterium panacagri, assembly GCF_030378165.1. NCBI lineage: Bacteria > Pseudomonadati > Bacteroidota > Flavobacteriia > Flavobacteriales > Flavobacteriaceae > Flavobacterium > Flavobacterium panacagri. Next base: position 2,034,356 of record NZ_CP119766.1, on the reverse strand, counting down.
ATACTGAAATTATCAAAAATGGTGATATTCAGGTTATGAGTGCTGGAACTGGAGTTCAACACAGTGAGTTTAACCCAAATGCAGATCAACAGACTAAATTGTTGCAAATATGGTTGTTCCCAAACAAAAGAAATGTTACGCCACGTTACCAACAAATTACTTTGGATGTTGCGGACAGACATAATAAATTATCTCAAATTTTATCTCCAAATGCTGATGATGAAGGAGTTTGGATTCACCAAGATGCTTGGTTCAACATGGGGAATTTTGATGCCGGAATCGCAACTGAATACAAAATCAAAAAAGAAGGAAACGGAGTTTATGCTTTCGTTTTAAAAGGAAATGTAACGATCAACGGTCAGGAATTAAACAGCCGTGATGCAGTTGGAATTTCAGGAACTGACATTTTAAACATTAAAGCGAATACAGATGCTGAATTTTTATTAATGGATGTTCCGATGAATTATTAATTCGTAAAACAATATTTTCACCTGTACCTTGAAACGATAAAAAATCTGTTAATCAGACTATTATCGTTTCTTTTTTGTGCAATTTTAAAAAAGAAAGGCTAACTTTATAATAAAAAAATTGGTCTGACTTTAAAATTAAACTAATCCTTAAAATTTTAAACCATGAACCCAAATAACCTCACTAAAGAATATACAAACGGAGAAGTTACTATTGTATGGCAATCTGGAAAATGTATTCACTCGGCCAATTGTGTCAAAAACAATCCGGATGTTTTTCGCCCAAAAGAAAAACCGTGGATTACTCCAGAACAATCTACAACTGAAAAAATAATTTCTACTATTAACAAATGTCCATCGGGAGCGTTGACATTTTATATGAATAAACAATAAATAACCAAAAAACCTAACAGATTTTAAAAACCTGTTAGGTCTCTACACAAAATGTGATAACCAAAAACTTATCGCATTTTTTATTTCTTAATCTAGGTTAAGTGCTTCAGGACAACTGTCACCGTAACTTTGTCCTATCAAAATGAAATTAAATATTTAAAAAATAAAATTATGGCAACTACAAAATGGTCAATTGACCCAACTCACTCAGAAATTGGTTTTAAAGTTAAACACATGATGTTTACTAATGTTTCAGGAAAATTTGGAACTTATGATGCTTCTGCAATCACAGAAGGAGATAGTTTTGATAATGCAGATTTTAGTTTTTCTGCTGATATCGCTTCTATCGACACTGCAAACGCAGATCGTGACGGACATTTAAGAAGCGGTGATTTCTTTGACGCTGAGGATCATCCAAAATTAACTTTCAAATCTTCTGCTTTCAAAAAAATCAACGATGGTGAATTTGAATTAACTGGAGATTTAGATATTAAAGGTGTTTCTAAAACAGTGAAATTCCCAGTTGAATTTAGCGGCATCATGACTGATCCTTGGGGAAATACTAAAGTTGGTTTAAGCATAGAAGGAAAAATTAATCGTAAAGATTGGGGTTTAAACTGGAACTCAGCTCTTGAAACTGGAGGCGTTTTAGTGGGCGAAGAAGTTCGTTTGAACATTGAATTACAATTTGTAAAACAAGCTTAATCTTTAGGTTTTAGATTTAATTGGTTGGTTATTGAAACCCCTGCGTGAGGACGCAGGGGTTTATTTTTTTTTAGCCACGAATTCACGAATTTATTTATCCGAAATGGTGGAAATATTTAATGCCACAGATTAAAATGATTATTTGGATTAAATCTATGAAAATCCTCTAATCTGTGGCAAAAGAAAAAATAATTCGTGAATTCGTGGCTAAAAAAATCAACGCACAGTGTTTCTAAATTCTGTTGGGGAAATTCCAGTTTGTTTTTTGAAGAAACGGGAGAAGTACGAGTAATCTTCGTAGCCTACTTTAAACGCAACTTCGTTTACGGCTAATTGTTTATCAATTAACATTCTTTTAATTTCTAGGATTACGCGATCTATGATTACTTCTGTGGCTGTTTTTTGAAGGATTTCATTGCAGATTCTGTTAAGATGTTTTAAAGTAATGTTTAATTTTTCTGCATAAAAGGAAGGCAGTTTTTGAGTTCTGAAATACTCTTCTAAAAGCGATTCGAACTTATTAATTTTAATGTTGTACGAATGGGTTTGATGCGAATAGGTTTCGCTGTATTTTCTCGCTACTTCAATATGAATACAGTCTAGCAGATTTAGTAATTTATCTAACTGAAATTTGCTTTCTTGGCTGTTTTCCTGAATCAGCAGATTGAAATACGGAAGGATTTTTGGAAGTTCTTTTTCTTCAAAAACCATTTCTGGTCGGTTATGAATGGAATGGTAAAAATTATAGTCGTTGATTTTTTTCTGTCCGAAATACAAATTGTACAATTCCTGCGAAAAGATAATTACAAAACCTTCAATATCTTCAGACAAACTCCAGTGATGCATCTGCCCTGGCTGTAGCACAAAAAGACTCCCTCTTTTTATTTCAAATTGATCAAAATCGACTTCGTGTAATCCCGAACCTTTGGTAAAAAACACCATCAAATAAGAATCGTGTCGATGCGGTTCTTCGACAAAACTGTGGCTTTTCAAATGCTCTTTAAAAGTATTCACATAAAAATCCTTGTGAATATCGTTACAGCTAAAATTTTGAACGCTGTAAATGGGATATCTTTTCATAACAAATGTCTTTATTGTGCTATAATAAGCGAAGATATAAAAAAGAGTTTTATAAAACTCTGATTTACCTTTGTATAAACAAAAAATAGCAAGATCATGTCAAATGCATTAACTCATATTTTTAGAAACGAATGTCCTGTTTGTCACAAAGGAAAAGTATTTACAGATAAAAACATTTTTCTGAATTTTAGCTTCCCAAAAATGAATGAATACTGTAGTCACTGTCATTATAAATTCCAAAAAGAGCCTGGTTATTTCTTTGGCGCCATGTACGTAAACTACGGATTAACCGTGGCTCAGGGAATTGCAACCTATTGTATTGCACAGTTTTTCTTTGAAAAGAATTTTGATTTTAGAATCTTTCCAATCATTGTCGCTGCAATTGTTTTATTCACTCCTTTTAATCTGAGATTTTCAAGATTAGCATGGATTTATATGTTTAAGGATTATACAAGCTAAAAAAATAGTACTTTTGCGCACCAATTGAAACTAATTTTCAATTTAAAAAAAGTAAAAATTAAATTAGACAAATGAAAGCATACGTATTTCCAGGTCAAGGTGCACAATTCACAGGAATGGGTAAAGACCTTTATGAAAATTCGGCTTTAGCCAAAGAATTATTCGAAAAAGCCAATGAAATTTTAGGCTTCAGAATTACTGATATTATGTTTGAAGGTACTGCCGAAGAACTAAAAGAAACTAAAGTTACACAGCCAGCTGTATTTTTACATTCTGTTATTTTAGCGAAAACTTTAGAAGATTTCAAACCAGAAATGGTGGCAGGACATTCTTTAGGCGAATTTTCAGCTTTGGTTGCTAACGGAACTTTATCTTTTGAAGATGGTTTAAAATTAGTTTCTCAACGTGCTCTTGCTATGCAGAAAGCTTGCGAAATCACTCCATCTACAATGGCTGCGGTTTTAGGTTTAGCCGATAATGTTGTAGAAGAAGTTTGTGCTTCTATCGACGGTGTTGTAGTTGCTGCAAATTACAACTGTCCTGGGCAATTAGTAATTTCTGGAGAAAAAACCGCTGTTGAAAAAGCTTGTGAAGCCATGAAAGCTGCAGGAGCAAAACGTGCTTTAATTTTACCAGTTGGAGGTGCTTTCCACTCTCCAATGATGGAACCTGCAAGAGAAGAGTTAGCTGCTGCAATTGAAGCAACTACTTTCTCTACTCCAATTTGTCCGGTTTACCAAAACGTTACTGCAAACGCGGTTTCTGATGCAAACGAAATTAAAAAGAACTTAATCATTCAATTGACTGCTCCTGTAAAATGGACTCAGTCTGTACAGCAAATGATCGCTGACGGCGCTACTTTGTTTACTGAAGTTGGCCCAGGAAAAGTATTGGCTGGTTTGATTAATAAAATTGATAAAGAAGCGGTTACTGCTAACGCGTAATTAGTGTTCAGTATTCAGTTTTTAGTGATCAGTTAAAAACGATACTCATAAAAAAATCCTCATGAACTAATTGCTTATGAGGATTTTGTTTTTATTATTTCCAAGGATAAAAATTTATCCTTTTAGACATTTCGGCTTTAAATTCTTCTGGTGTAACCTTTTGCAAATTCAACATCAAAATTATCTTGCCACCATTCCCTTATTCTTCTTCTGGATTCTACTTTTGCTTCTTCTAGAGTTAATCCCTTTGCAAACTCGGCATCAAAATCAAAAGTTTCAGGATCTATTCCTTGAATTTTCGGTTTTTGAACTTCATATTCTATTCTTGGTTCTTCAACCTTATCTTTTTTATTTTCTTTATCCGAATCCATTATTCCTACATTTTAATCTTACAAATTTACAAAATAAATTGAATTAAAATTTATACAGCTTCCTTTTCCTTCTTTTTGTAATTAATAATAAAAACTCCCAAAATGATCAGGATAGTTGCAATTATAAAATCAATTGTAATTTTTTCATCCAAAATCAGCCAGCCAAAAAATACCGCAATAATGGTGTTGATATATGCTAAAATAGAAACCTGAACCGGAGTAACATGTTTCAAGGCATAATTATAGCTGAAAAAAGCAATTACTGATCCAAAAATTGACAAATACAATGCTGCTAAAATACTTTTAGAACTCCATAAATTCACATCAATAGTAGGCGAAAAAACAAATGCCAAAACAATCTGAATGCAAGAAGCCATTGTAAACTGGTAAAATAAATTAAGAACTATATTTTTAGATTTATTTCCATGCAGCTTGGTATAAATTGTTCCGGCTGCCCAGGCAGTAATCGCAAATCCCATAAACATCATTCCGATTCTGTAATCGGCATCTAAAAAAGATCCTAGTCCGTCTTTAAATATAAAAACGACTCCCGAAAATCCTATTATAACTCCAACAAATCCTTTTAAACTTGGCTTTTGTAATTTAAACAAAATACTGCCCAGAAAAATAAGTATAGGAGACATAGCACTGATTACCGAAGCCAATCCGCTTGGTACCGTCTGTTCTGCTACGGTTGTAAAACCATTTGCCACTACAATCATCAAAATAGAAGGAACGAGCTGATGTTTTAAATTTTCCCAGCCAATCCATTGCAGTTCTTTTTTGAACAATAGAATTGTCATCATGATTAATCCCGCCAATCCCTGACGAATCGAGGTTACAAACCAAGGCGGAATCGTTTCAACTGCAACACGAATTCCTAAAAACGTTGTTCCCCAAATAATTCCAACCGCCGCTAGAGCAAAAATTAATTTATAATCTAAATTTTGTTTCATAAAAATGCCATTAAAAAAAAGTCCCAAACTATATTGCTATAATCTGGGACTTTGAAAATTTATAATTTTATTAAAAAACTATTTATTCCTCACTTTTTGCTCCCATTTCCAAGCACTCGCCATTGCTTCGTCTAAACTTAGTTCAGCCTTCCATCCTAGGACATTATTTGCCTTATCTGTATTTGCATAAGCTTCTGTAATATCGCCTTCACGACGTGGCTTTATTGTGTATGGCAATTTTTTATCACTAACTTTTTCGAAACTATGAATGACCTCAAGAACTGAACTTCCTTTTCCTGTTCCTAAATTAAACGTTTCCACTTTCGCTAAATTCTTTTTATTCAATAAACGCTGTAGAGCAATTACGTGTGCTTTTGCTAAATCCACTACATGAATATAATCACGAACAGCCGTTCCGTCTGGCGTTGGGTAATCATTTCCGAAAACAGATAATTCCTGACGTAAACCAGCTCCTGTTTGTGTAATAAACGGAACTAAATTTTGAGGAACTCCTAAAGGCAATTCGCCAATTTCTGTTGACGAATGTGCTCCAACTGGGTTAAAATAACGCAATAAAATAGCGCTGATATTAGTCACTTTCGCTGTATCTGTAATAATTTCTTCTCCAATTTGTTTGGTATTTCCATAAGGAGACATTGCTGCCTGAACTGGAGCATCTTCTGTAATTGGCATTTTTTCGGCTTGACCGTAAACCGTACAAGAAGAACTAAAAATAAAACTTGCTTCAGGTTTTTGCTGTAATTCCTGCAACAGATATACTAAACTGCTGATATTGTTTTCATAATACAACAGAGGCTGTTCTACACTTTCACCAACCGCTTTTGAAGCTGCAAAATGAATTACTCCCGTAACATCGCTATGTTTTTTAAAGAAATCCTGAACGGCACTTTTTTCTCTTAAATCAATTTTTTCGAATAAAGGCGTTTTTCCTGTAATGGCTGTAATGCCGCTTAAAACATCTTCTGAAGAGTTTGAAAGATTATCAATTATCACTACTTCATAGCCTTCATTTTGCAATTCGACTACTGTGTGAGAACCTATAAATCCTAATCCTCCTGTTACTAATACTTTCATTTTGTGGTTGTTTTTATGTAGTTAATTTATAAGCTTGTCTGGCAATAAGTACCCATTTGCTTTTTTGCTTCTGCCAAACGAGCATTATTCCTATTTTAATATCTCTATCTATTCCATCATCTTTGGTATGAGCCGACAAAACATGTCGAACTATGGCAACATCATTCTGAATAGAGATAGTCTGGTTTTGAAAATCAATAGATACAAAATCTGATTTTCCACTCACTATTCCGTCGATAAATGCAGCTTGATTTTGAAAATTACCATTGGAATGGACATAATTTAATTGTTCCGAAGTCAATGCTTTTAATTTTGCCCCATCAGCATCAATCATTGCCTGACGCAAAATTTCAACTTGACTACTGACAGCGATTTCTTCTTTAGCATTCGTTTTTTGCGCCAAAACTGAAAACTGAACAAAAATCATTAAAACTAAAAGGCTAACTCTTCTCATCTTTTATTTATTTAAAAATTCTAAAACAGAATCCGTTATAAATTTAATTTGCTCATCATCAAGTTCTGTATGCATTGGCAAAGCAATCACTTCCTGAACTAATTGATTCGTAACTGGAAATTGCTCTTCTTTATAACGAGGATCCAAATATGCTTTTTGAGAGTGCAACGGAATTGGATAATAAATAGCACAAGGAATTCCTTTATCCAACAAATGCTGCATTAAGGCATTTCTGTCTGCATCTAAAATTCTTAACACATATTGATGAAAAACGTGATCATTTTCGTTTGCATCAAAATCTGGTGTAATTATATGTGCATTTCCAGCAAAAGCCGCATTATATTTTGTTGCCGCTAATCGACGTGCCTGATTATATTCATCCAACAAAGGAAGTTTTGCATTTAAAACTCCTGCTTGAATGCTGTCTAAACGGGAATTCACGCCTACAACATCATGATGGTAACGCTCGTACATTCCGTGATTTACAATACCGCGAATGATGTGAGCCAATTTATCATCATTTGTAAAAATTGCCCCACCATCTCCATAGCAACCTAAATTTTTAGACGGAAAAAATGAAGTTGCTGCGACGTGACCAATTGTTCCCACTTTTGATTTTGTTCCAGATTTAGAAATATAATCAGCTCCAATTGCCTGCGCATTATCTTCAATGACATATAAATTATGTGCTGCGGCAATTTCCATAATTGCATCCATATTAGCCGCACGACCAAATAAATGAACTGGAACAATTGCTTTTGTTTTTGGCGTAATCGCTTTTTTTACAGCCTCGATATCGATGTTCATATTAACCAAATCAACATCAACTAAAACTGGAGTTAATTGCAATAAAGCAATTACTTCAACGGTAGCTGCAAAAGTAAAATCGGCAGTAATAACCTCATCGCCTGGTTTCAAATCTAACCCCATCATGGCAATCTGTAAAGCATCAGTACCATTGGCACACGGAATTACATGTTTTACACCTAAATAATCTTCTAGATTTTTTTGAAACTGATGAACTAAAGGACCGTTAATGTAAGTATTAGTATCTAAAACCTCTTGAATTGAGGCATCTACAGTAGATTTTATTTTTTCGTATTGACTCTTTAAGTCAACCATTTGTATTTTTTTCATTTTTGAATAATATTTAAAATTAAAGACTCTATTTTGGACAGAAATCTCTAAAAGGAGGAACAAAAATAGTTATTAATAGCTTCAAACCAATGAAAATAGTCGAAAGAAATGTAATTTAGCTGCAAAAATTATCGCATGCTTTTTTTATATAATCTAACCATTTACACCGCAGGATTTTTCTTAAAAATCATAGCGCTATTTAGTCCGAAAATTAAGCTTTTTGTTGAAGGCCGAAAAAACGTATTTTCTATTTTAGAAGAAAAAATTAAAGCCGAAGATAAGACGATCTGGTTTCATGCTGCCTCTTTGGGCGAATATGAACAAGGTCTTCCCGTTATCGAAAAAATCAAAGAAAAATACCCTTCCCATAAAATCATTGTAACTTTTTTTTCCCCATCTGGATACGAAGTGCGTAAAAATAACACAGTTGCAGACGTTACAATTTACCTTCCTCTTGATACCAAAAACAATGCAAAACAATTTTTAGAATTAACTCATCCTGAATTTGCCTTTTTTATTAAATATGAATTCTGGTTAAACTATTTGAAGGAATTAGAAAAAAGCAAAACACCAACTTATCTAATTTCGGGAATTTTCAGGGACAGCCAAGTGTTTTTTAAATGGTATGGCAGTTTTTATAGAAATGCACTAAAAGCATTTACCTATTTCTTTGTTCAGAATGAAAGTTCAAAACAAAAAATTGAAGCAATTGGCCTGAAAAACGTAATTGTCTCCGGTGACACTCGTTTTGACAGAGTTGCTGCAATTTTAGAAAGAGACAATTCTCTTGAGTATATCGAAAGATTTAAAAACAACCAGCAAACTATTATAATTGGAAGTTCATGGCCAAAAGATGAAGCTTTGATTGCAGCATACATCAATCAGGCGCCCGAAAATGTAAAATTCATTATTGCACCACACAATATTAAAGCTGATCAGATTTCGAATCTTAAATCACAAATCACTAAATCAACCGTTTTATTTTCTGAAAAAGAAAACAAAGATTTAAAAACTTATAATGTCTTCATAATTGACACCATCGGGATTTTAACCAAAATTTACAGCTACGGAACAATCGCTTATGTTGGGGGCGGATTTGGAAATCCAGGTATCCATAATATCTTAGAACCAGCAACATTTGGAATTCCAATAGTAATTGGCCCTAACTATTCTAATTTTGCCGAAGCAGTCTCACTTGTAGAATTACAAGGATGCACTGTAATTTCATCTAACACAGAATTAAAAGATATTTTTGACCGATTACTGTCCGACAATTTATTCTTTAAAGAAAAAAGTGAGATCTGCAGCTCATTTATTCAAAAAAACAAAGGTGCAACAGAGACCATTTTAAACAATATTTCTTAGGTCTTTAAATCTATTTTCTGACCTATTAAAACCCTTTTCTGTGACGATTAAAGCAAAAAAACATATTTTTCAAGCATTTGATCACACGCAATAATCCTTAAAAAACAAAATAAACCACAACAAACGTAATTAAAAAGCCAAAACAGCCATAGAATTTTCAATAAAAAATATATTAGACAAAACATCCGATAATATAAAATATTTTTCTTATTTTGGCATATTATTTGATAACTAAGATAATCGTGAGTAAGGAAAATATTTTAAAAAAAAAGTGAAAAAATATTTTACATATTAAAAAATTTATATCTTTGCCACGAATTAATAATTAACCTTTTATAATAAAGTAAGATGAAAAAAGTATTTTTAAGTTTAGCTGTTGTTGCTGTTTTAACTGTTGTATCTTGTAAAAAAGCTGACGCTGCTGCTGAAGCTCCTGCTGTTGATTCAGCTGCTGTAGCTGTTGATTCTGCTGCTGCTGTTGTTGATTCTGCTGCTGCAACTGTTGATTCTGCTGCTGCTAAAGTTGATTCTGCTGCTGCTAAAGTAGAAGAAGTAAAAAAATAATTAGAACCTAAGTTCTAACGATTTTAAAACCATCTTAAGAAGATGGTTTTTTTTTTGATCAATTTCAAAAATTAATCAAACTAAAAAAAAGCGCCTGCAATTGCAGACGCTTTTTTTTTATTCCGCCGCTTCTTCAAGCTCCTCCTCCACATCTTCATCTCCAAAAATCGACTCACTCGAAGAAAAATCCAAAATCTCCGACCTAGAAGAATACGTTACAATCTCCTTAATCCCCTTTTGCAGCAACAACTCCGTGCTATATTTTCGACTTGTAGCAAACTGCACATCACCCAGCATCAATTTAAAAAAATACTTCCCCCCAGAACCTTTAAATTTTAAAAATTTCGCCTGATCGACATTGGCTTTAAATTTCTCAATATCCTCCTCACATTCAAATCGCAGCTCATAACTCAAACTCGTAAAAATTACTTTTCCCTTACGAGAAGTAAACGTAAACTTATATTCATCATTAAATCGCTTGCTAATTACAAAAGCACCCATTTAGAAATTTTAGATTTTAGATTATTGATTTTTTTTTAAGATTCTGAGATTCTGAGATTCTAATAAATTTACTGCGTAAATTTATTATCTGCAAGTTCGCAAATAAAAAAAGCCTCTTCAAAAGAAGAGGCTTTAGTACTCAGAGCGGGACTTGAACCCGCACGAACATTGCTGTTCACTGGATTTTAAGTCCAGCGTGTCTACCAATTTCACCATCCGAGCATTGTATGGTTTTTGAGCGAAAAACGGGGCTCGAACCCGCGACCTCGACCTTGGCAAGGTCGCGCTCTACCAACTGAGCTATTTTCGCATTTCAAATTTTATTAAGAACTACAACACTTGATTTGTTTCGTATTGCGAGTGCAAATTTAGGACATTTATTCAATTAAACAAGCGTTTCTTTAAAAAAAAATCCACTTATTTTATAACCTTCTGATAACCTAAAGTTTAAATTTGAAAATTCTTTGAATTTTATTTTTTAACCAGCATCCTTTTGATTTCATTAAGCTTCATCAACGCTTCAACCGGTGTAATGGCATTAATATCGAGATTTAAAATCTCTTCTTTTATTTCTTCCAACAACGGATCATCCAAATTAAAGAAACTCATTTGCATTTCATCATTAGCCGATTTTATTCCGTTTAAAGCATCACTCGAATGATTCTTCTCTAATTTCTTCAAAAGTTTCTGCGCTTTCGAAATCACCAACTGTGGCATTCCAGCCATTTTAGCAACATGAATTCCAAAACTATGAGCACTTCCTCCTTTTACAAGTTTTCTAACAAAGAGAACAGTGTCTTTTAACTCTTTTACTGCCACATTAAAATTCTGAATTCTCGACATTGATTCCGTCATTTCGTTCAACTCATGATAATGTGTTGCAAAAAGTGTCTTAGCTCTTCCCGGATGCTCGTGTATGAATTCAGCAATTGCCCAAGCAATCGAGATTCCATCGTACGTACTGGTTCCTCTTCCAATTTCATCTAACAAAACCAAACTTCTATCTGAAATATTATTCAAAATCGAAGCAGTTTCATTCATCTCCACCATAAAAGTAGATTCTCCCATTGAAATATTATCCGAAGCTCCTACTCTGGTAAAAATCTTATCTACAATTCCCATTCTAACACTATCAGCAGGAACAAAACTTCCCATTTGAGCCAGAAGAACAATCAAAGCGGTTTGTCTTAAAATAGCCGACTTACCTGACATGTTTGGCCCAGTTATCATAATGATCTGCTGTGTTTCTCTGTCTAAGAAAACATCATTTGCAATATACGGAGTACCAACTGGCAATTGTTTTTCAATTACAGGGTGTCTTCCATTTTTTATATCTAATTCAAACGTATCATCAATTTCAGGACATACATATTGGTTTTCAACCGCCATTTGCGTAAACGAACACAAACAATCCAATTGCGCAACCAAATAGGCATTCATCTGAACCGGTTTGATATAAGTCGAAATCCAGGCTACTAACTGCTCAAAAAGTTCGCTTTCAATTTTATAAATCTTTTCTTCAGCACCTAAAATTTTCGTTTCGTATTCTTTTAATTCTTCGGTAATATAACGTTCTGCATTTACCAAAGTCTGCTTACGGATCCATTCTTCTGGAACTTTGTCTTTATGTGTATTTCGTACTTCAATATAATATCCAAAAACATTATTAAATGAAATTTTCAACGAAGAAATCCCTGTTCTTTCCGATTCTCTTTTTTCAATTCCTTCTAAAAATTCTTTTCCCGAAGTTGAAATCGCACGTAACTCATCCAATTCTTCATTTACCCCTATCGCAATTGCATTTCCTTTCGAAATGGCAACTGGCGCATCCTGATTTAGAGTATTTTTGATTTTTTCACGAAGCAAATCACAAGCATGCAAACTATCTCCAATTACTTTTACCGCTTCTTGCGGACTTTCGAGTGCAATTGTTTTGATTGGAATAATAGCATCCAGCGATTCTTTCAAATAAACCACTTCACGCGGCGAAACTTTTCCTGCTGCAATTTTAGAAATTAAACGTTCTAAATCTGAAATCTGTTTGATCTGATATTGTATATTGTGCAGAATTTCAGGATTAGATTTTAAGTACGAAACCACTTCGTGTCGGCTTTTTACTTTATTAGCATCTTTCAATGGCAAAGCCAACCATCTTTTTAATAAACGCCCTCCCATCGGAGAAAGTGTTTTATCAATAACATCCAATAGCGTAACAGCATTTGGATTATAACTGTGATACAACTCTAGATTTCGAATTGTAAAACGATCCATCCAAACATAAGCATCTTCTGCAATACGCTGAATTGCTGTAATATGCTGCACGCGATTATGCTGCGTTTCGGATAAATAATACAAAATAGCTCCAGAAGCAATAATTCCTTCTTTCAATTCTTCAACTCCAAATCCTTTTAATGAATTGGTTTGAAAATGCTTCGTCAATGTTTCTAAAGCATAGTCTTCTTTATAGATCCAATCTTCTAGATAAAAACTATGAAAGTCTTCTCCAAAAGCATTTTTAAAATCACTTTTATTATGTTTTGGAACCAAGACCTCACTCGGATTAAAATTCTGCAATAATTTATCAATGTATTCTGCATTTCCCTGAGCCGTCAAAAACTCTCCTGTAGAAACATCTAAAAATGCAATTCCAATACTTTTATTCGTAAAACAAACAGAAGCTAAAAAATTATTTGACTTAGATTGTAAAACTTCATCATTCAAAGAAACTCCCGGTGTTACCAGCTCAGTTACTCCTCTTTTTACAATGGTTTTAGTCATTTTTGGATCTTCCAACTGATCACAGATTGCTACACGAAGTCCCGCTTTAACCAACTTTGGCAGATAAGTATTTACAGAATGATGGGGAAAGCCTGCCAATGCTGTTTCAGTATCAGATCCTGCACCTCTTTTAGTCAATGTTATTCCTAAAATTTTAGAAGCTCTAATGGCGTCTTCTCCAAAGGTCTCATAAAAATCTCCTACTCTGAAAAGCAGACATGCATCAGGATATTTAGCCTTGATTTCGTTGTACTGTTTCATTAAAGGTGTTTCCTTCACCACTTTCTCTTTAGCTGCCAAATTATTATGTTTTAAATGAAAAATTAAGACAGCGAATTTATGATTTTTTGACGGTATATCGAAAACTTCAAAAATTAAAATATTTTAAGATTTTTTTAGTTTACGGTTGAAGAATTTTATATAGCTTTGTTTATCATTTAAAAAAAGACCCTTAAGATGAAAAAAATAATTTTATTCGCTATGTTAGCTGTAGCTGGTATTACGGCTACTAACGCACAAACAACTAAAAAAGCTAAAGTTGCCAAAGTTGAAGGAGCAGGAATGGCTTTTGAAACAGAAACGATTGACTACGGAACTATCGCTCACAATGCTGATGGAAAACGCGAATTTGTTTTTGTAAACAACGGAACTAAACCATTAATTATCACTAACACTCAAGGATCTTGCGGCTGTACTGTTCCAACTACTCCAAAAGAACCAATTGCGCCAGGTGCTAAAGGTGTTATCGGTGTAAAATATGCTACTGACAGAGTTGGTGCTTTTACAAAAACTGTAACTGTAACTTCTAATGCAGAAGGACAACCTACAAAAATCCTTACTATTAAAGGTACTGTTTTACCAGATCCAGTAAAAAGCTAATCTGAAAAACACTTAAATAATCAAAAAGCTTCCTTATCTTTGGAAGCTTTTTTTATGACTACAATTTAACACCGATGAGAAAACTCGAAAATAGCGAACTAGACCGTAAATCTATTGAAGATTTTAAGAAATCTGAAAAAACTCCCTTAATATTAGTTTTAGATGATATTCGAAGTCTACATAATATTGGTTCTGTTTTTAGGACTGCAGATGCTTTTTTGATTGAAAAAATAATCTTATGCGGTATTACAGCAACTCCTCCAAACAAAGAAATCCATAAAACTGCCCTTGGTGCAACTGAAACGGTAGCGTGGGAACATCATGAAAATGTTCTTGAAGTTATTGAAAACTTAAAGAAAGAAAATGTTCTTACCATGGCCATTGAACAGGTTGAAAGCTCTATATTCCTTCAAGATTTTAAAATTGAAAAAGGCCAAAAATATGCTTTGGTTTTTGGCAATGAAGTATATGGAGTAGCACAAGAAGCTGTTGCTATATGCGATGGAAGCATCGAGATTCCACAGCTTGGAACAAAACACTCTCTGAACATCGCTGTCAGTGCAGGAATTGTCGTTTGGGATTTGTTTCAAAAAATAAATTGGCCAAATAACAATTAGAAACCTTTTTCACATAAAATTACGATTTTAACACTACTCATCTCCAATAAATAGCAGAAAATCAAATATATTTTTTTATTATTATAAAATTGATACTTTTATAAAATGAAAAGTATCAATTTCTTTAAAATATCCATTTTATTTTTTCTACTACTGTCTAGTTTTAGTGGATTTGCTCAACAATATACAGCAATTCCAGATCCAAATTTCGAAAAAGCTTTAATTGATCTTGGAATTGATAGTGGCGCTATTGATGGCCAAGTTTTGACAGCACAAATTAAGGATGTAATATCGCTAGACCTTTCATCAAAGGAAATTTCAGATTTAACTGGAATAGAAGCTTTCATAAAATTACAGCAATTAAGCATCGGTGTAATCGATGATAACCTTGCCAAAAGAAATAAAATAAACACTTTAAATCTTTCTAGCAATTTATTTCTTACTATTTTAAACTGCAGCTTCAATGACTTATCTCAGTTAGATCTTTCAAATAATATTCATTTAGAAGCATTATTTCTCGACAATAATAAATTGAGCAATATTGACATTTCTAAAAATACAGTCTTAAAAATATGCTATGCTAGAAATAACAAACTGGCTGCTATAGATTTAAGCAAAAACATATCTTTAGAAACTTTAGCCTTAGACAACAATTCATTGTTAAACTTAGATGTTTCCAATAATTTATTACTAACTAGCTTACGTTGCCCAGGAAATCAATTGACCGATTTGGACATTTCTAAAAATACCAAAATTCAATCTTTAAACTGCAGTTCAAATAAACTTTCAACTTTGAACACTTCTCTTAACGCTAGTTTAAATCATTTAACATGTGAAAATAACCAAATATCCAGTGTAGATTTAAGTAAAAATCTACAATTAAGAACTTTGTTTTGCGGCTCGAATAAACTAACTGTTTTAAACACCACCAAAAACCTATATTTAAATGGATTAAACTGCGATTCTAATAAATTAGCCGATATAGACATCAGCAAGAATCTCTCTCTACAAAGTTTTAGCATCAATAATAACCAATTATCAAATCTGAATGTTTTAAACAATTCCGCATTAGTAGGCATTCATTGCAGTTTTAATAACTTATCCGATATTGATGTATCAAAAAACACTGTACTGACTCATCTTAGTATTAATAACAATCAATTAAAAGATTTGGATCTCTCTAAAAATCCTGTTTTAGCTGTTTTTTACTGCAACAATAATCAATTAGTTAGTCTAAATTTAAAAAACGGAAACAATACAACGGTATCACAATTAAATCTAAAATCAAATTCAGGTCTTAGCTGTGTACAAGTAGACAATAAACTGTATTCTGATACTAACTGGGCTTCTTTTAAAGATGCCAGTACTTCATTCTCCAATAAATGTAGCATGAGTACAACTCTTCCTCCCAAACTTAGCGCCACAGGAGATCAATTATACTGTCCTCAAAGCAATATAAATATTGTAACTGACATAACAATTACACACGACCCAAGTGAAACTGGCACTACTGCAGGTTATATTCAAATTTCTTCCGGTTATGCCAGCGGTGACAAACTTAGTCTTTCAAACCCAGCACTCTATCCTTCCATTACCACAAATTGGGACTCTACTGCTGGAAAACTCACTCTATCAAGTCTTACTGGAGGCGAAATATTATATTCTGATCTCGAAGCTGCGATAAAAGATATTGTTTTTTCAAATACATCAGCTACAGCTTCTGGAACAAGAACATTTTCTATCACTATTGGCCAGGCAAACTATCTTCCCTCTACAGGTCATTACTATTTATTTGTCCCAAATATCGGAATTACATGGAGCACTGCAAAAGCAGCTGCAGAAGCAAGTACATATTATGGCCTTAAAGGTTACCTAGCCACTATTTTATCTGCAGATGAAGCCAAATTAATTGGAGAACAAGCTTCTGGTACAGGATGGATTGGAGGAAGTGATGCAGAAACCGAGGGTGTATGGAAGTGGGTTACCGGCCCTGAAGCTGGAACTATTTTTTGGAATGGAGGATCAAATGGTTCAACTCCAAACTTTGCTTTTTGGAATACTGGTGAACCTAATAATCAAGGCGATGAAGATTATGCTCATATTACACAACCTGGCGTAGGAATTAGAGGTTCTTGGAATGATTTATCAAATACAGGATCTACTGTTTCGGGAGATAATTATCAGCCAAAAGGTTATGTCGTAGAATATGGAGGAATGCCGGGTGAAACACCTTTAGAAATTGCTACAAGTACTAAAATAACTATTCCTTTAGCAACTCCTGCTACTAATCCTACTCCAATTTGTGATTCTGGAAGTTTTACTCTTAGTGCTGCAGCAAATGCAGGAGCAACAATCAGATGGTTTGATGCTGCAACTGGAGGAAATTTATTAGGAACTGGCACAACTTACACTACCCCAATCCTTAACACAACTACAATTTATTATGTCGATGCCGGCTGTGAATCAAATAGAAAACCTATAACCGCTACCGTGAACACCACGCCAAACAAACCTGTTGCGGAACAAAATTCTTATTCAAACTGTGGGTCTGGAGCTGTAACTATTAGAGCCTCTTCAAATATTGGAAACATTAACTGGTATACAGCACAAACTGGCGGCAGTAGTGTCTTTTCTGGCAATAACTTCACAACTCCTACCATTTCATCTAATACAACTTATTATGCCGAGGCTTCAAACAATGGCTGTATTAATGTAGAACGAACTCCCATAAATATTATCATTTATACGCCTCCAGTTGTTACCGATGAAAACTTAACTATATGTCAGCTTCAGACGATCACTTTAGATGCAGGAATTAAAGGAATGAATTACTTATGGTCAAATGGAGCTACAACTCAAACTATAACCATCAATTCAGGAGGAACATATACGGTTGCTGTCACAAGTCAATTACCTGAAAACTGCACCAGCAATAAAACCATTGTTGTTGAAGAACATAAAATTCCACAGATAGACCGAATCGTTGTTGAGGGTACTAGAGCGATTATTTATCCCGTTAAAGAAGAAGATTATTATGAGTATTCTGTGGACGGGATCAACTTTCAGGATTCTTATATATTTTATGATGTCCCAGGAGGACTCCAAACTGCTTATGCTCGAGAGAAAAGTGGATGTGGGCAAGTGACGAAACAATTTGTTGTCCTTGTTTTCCCTCCTTTCTTCACCCCTAACAATGATACTTTTAATGATGTCTGGGAAGTAACCGGCATGGAAAACTATCCACAGGCAGAAATCACGATTTTTGATCGTTATGGCAAATTAATTGCTCAGTTAAGCAGATCAAAAATGAGTTGGGATGGTACCCTAAACCAAGTTCCGCTCCCTGCTTCAGATTATTGGTACGCTTTAAAAATTGATGATACCATGCCTATATTAAAAGGACATTTCTCTTTAAAAAGATAGAATAATGAGACAATCTGGAAATTAGAAAATTAGATAATATATCGTTAGAATTAACTGATTACTTTTTTCCTAATTTCATTTAAAATAAAAATGTAATCTTCATGTCTTTTCACAAAATCGCGATCAGAAACATCAATAATTAAAACATTTAAATCAGTCTGCGATTTTATGTATTCCAGATAACCGTTGTTGATTTTTTCTAAATAGGAAGCTTCGATATTTTGTTCGTAAGTACGGCCACGTTTTTTAATGTTCTGCAAAAGACGTTCTGTATTTTGATATAAATAAACATACAAATCAGGCTTTGGCATTTCTTTATAAATAATATCAAACAGATTTCTGTACAAACGATATTCGTCTTCCTGTAAAGTAATCTTAGCAAAAATGAGCGATTTAAAAATATGATAATCGGCTACGATAAAATCTTTAAACAAATCAAATTGAGCCAAATCATCGGATAACTGCTGATAACGATCGGCGAGAAAAGACATTTCCAACGGAAACGCATATCTATTTTGATCTTTGTAAAACTTAGGAAGAAACGGATTATCTGCAAATCGTTCTAAAACTGTTTTAGCATTAAAATCTTCCGCAATTTTATGGACCAAAGTAGTTTTTCCAGCGCCAATGTTTCCTTCAAAAGAAATATAATTAAACTTACTGAGAGGAATCTCGTTAAGCGGATTTTGCAAATCTTGAACAATCGTGCAAATACTTTCGTCTGGTGTAACGGCAATTAATTCGCTAACTGTTTTATGTAAAAGAGGGTGTTTCCAGTTTAATTTTAAATCCTGCATGGGCAGCAAAACAAAATTTCTGTTCTGCATTAAAGGATGCGGAATTTGAAGTTTTTCTGAATCAATAATTTCATCATCAAAAGCAATCAAATCAACATCTATAATTCTTGATTGATAACCTTCTTGATTAGAGCGGATTCGTCCTAATTCTTTTTCAACTTTTAAAACCTGATTTAATATTTTCTGTGCAGAAGAATTGGTATGCAACAGCAGTGCACAATTATAAAAAGCATCACTTTCAAAACCCCAAGCTGGAGTTTCGTAAAGTTTGGAAACCTGAATGACAGTCCCGACATTTTGATGGATTAAATCAATACAATTTTGGATATTTTCTAGTCTGCTGCCTTGGTTGCTGCCTATCGATAAAACGACTTGATGCTGTAATTTCATAATTAATGCAAATTAACTAAAACTATTTTAGAATTAACTACATTATTTGATTCAACACTTAGAAGTTTCCGACTATTTCAAACTCTTTTTTATTCTCTTTGTTGTCTGAAACCTTTTTCAAAAAATCTTTCAATTCACTTGTCAATGGCAGCTGATTCTGACTTTTCCAAAATTGTTCTGAATATGGATATTTTACTTTAAAAATATCTTTATCCATAGATAAATTTGATTTTGCTTTTTCAGCAATAAAACTATTCGTTACAAAATACTGAGTAGAGTAATCATAAATTGCTGTTTTTATCTTTTCATTACCAAGAAGTTCTACTTTAACATCAGAATTAGCATTGTTTAAATAATATTTTCCAACAGAGGTATTCTTTTTATAATTAGTGGTTCTCTTAAAACTACTTGTTCTGTATTCCGCTTTACCATCTTTACTATAAGGTACTTTTTCTGGATCATCATAAAAGTCAAAATAGGTTTCAACGATTGCGTAATCTGCTCTATTAATCACAAAGTGACCATTAGTTTTCTGCCCCATTGTGTTGGGCTCTTTTGAAACAAAATTAATTTTCAAATAATCCCCTGCTATATTTTTCTGCTGAGTTAATTCAAATTTGTCAAGCACGATAAAAATTAGAGTATTTAAGTCAAATAGTTTTTCAAAACTTTGAAATTTAAAGTATACAATATCGGATTTTTCAGAAATCCCGACTTTTCTCATATTCAAAACCTCAACTTCACATTTATTATCCGGCTGGCTTTTGGTTTTAAAAATGCTTTTTCTAGAAACTTTCCCGTAAATATCCTGCAATCTTGACAGCTCATTATCTCTTTTTAAGACACATCTTAAAAAGAAATTTTCATGATAAGGCTCTAAAATATAGTTCTCTTTTAATTTCGCATATGCTTTTTTTAGCATCGCTAATTCCTGCCCAACTACAACTTCGTCGAGTTCAACCATTTTACTTTGCAAAAAAATAGTGTCCTGATTTTTTATCTGTTGCAAACTTGTTTTTAAATCTTCATAACCAATTAAACTAAAATTGATATCATCTCTGTCTGAAATAAAAGAGAAAACTCCTTCTTCATTCGTTAATGAATTATCTTTCTCATTATAAACACTAACTTTATCCAAAGGTATTTTTGATGATTTATCTGCTACTACTTTTGTGATTGGAGTTTTTTGAGCCATTATCAAAAAGCTATTAAACAAGAAAAAAATCCCGAAAACTATTATTTTATTCATGCTACTAAAATTAAAATCAAATATAAAAAAAACAACAAGACCAATACTTATCTTACAAAAAAAGCTGTTTTTTAAGATTCTGAATTAAAAATAAAAAACTAAAACATTTACTAAAGCGTCCAATCAAATTCAATCTTATTTCGATTATATTTGTAACAAACCAACCTTTTTTGATACTTATTAAAAAAATATACACATGAAATTTTTAGGAAATGTACTTGCCACAATAATTGGTATTTTTGTTTTTATCATGCTCTTCTTTTTTGGAGTAATATTTATTGCAGCCTTATTTGGCGGAGACGACGCTGATTCAGTTAAAGCTGATTCGGTTATCGAATTGAATTTGAAAGAAATTAAAAATGATTACGCAGGAAAATATAAAGATCCCTGGGTTACTCGTTTTTCTGACCAAAAAGGAGTCGGTTTAACTGATGTACTTAATGCTATCGAAGCGGCTAAAACAGATGACAACATCAAAGGAATTTCGATTTTAAATGATGAATCCTCTCTTGGTCTTGCACAATATAAAGACTTGCGAAATGCTCTTGAAAGCTTCAAAAAATCTGGAAAATTTGTTTGGGCTTACGCTAATACCTATTCGCAGAAAGAATATTATTTAACTTCTGTTGCCAATACAATTTATATCAATCCTGCGGGAGATTTGGACTTTAAAGGTCTTTCTTCTGAAGTTATGTTTTTCAAAGATTTTCAGGATAAATCAGGAATTCATATGGAAGTGATTCGTCACGGAAAATATAAAAGTGCCGTTGAGCCTTTCTTAGAAAATAAAATGAGCGATGCCAACAGAGAACAAATGACAGCTCTTTTGAACTCAATTTGGACGACCGTTTCTACAGATATTTCAAAAAGTAGAAATATTCCGCTTCCAAAACTAAATGAAATTGCTAACGGACTTTTAGCTAGAACTCCTGAAATGGCAAAAGAACAGCATTTAGTTGATATTATTGCTTATGAAGATGTTTATCATAACGCAATCAGAAAAGCGCTAAAAGTAGATAAAGACGAAGATTATAACAAAATTTCGATTTTAGATTACACTCAAAACAATGTTACAACAGCTTTAGCGAATAGCGCAACGGATCAAATCGCTATTATTTACGCTCAAGGCGAAATAGGAAGCGGTGAAGGCGATGTCAATACAATTGGAGAAGGTTCAATGCGTCGTTCTTTACAGGAAGCAAGAAAAAATGACGATGTAAAAGCAATTGTTCTTAGAATTGACAGCCCAGGAGGAAGTGCCCTTACTTCTGATTTGATCTGGAGAGAAATTGAAATTACTAAAAAAGTAAAACCAGTTGTAGTTTCAATGGGTAACTATGCCGCTTCTGGTGGTTATTACATTGCTTGCAACGCTAATAAAATATTCGCTGAAAACAATACTATTACGGGATCTATCGGTGTTTTCGGAATGCTGCCAAACTTCAGTCCTTTAGCTAATAAATTAGGAATCAATTCTGAACAGGTTAAAACTCATGAGAATTCCGCAAATTATAGTCCGTTTGTACCTGTTGACGAAAAATTTAAAGCGTTTACTTTAGAAGGAGTTGAAAAAATCTACAACACTTTTGTTACTCATGTTGCAGAAGGACGTAAAATGACTTTCGAACAAGTTGACGCTATTGCGCAAGGAAGAGTTTGGTCTGGAACAGAAGCTGTAAAATTAGGATTGGTTGATAAAATTGGCGGTTTAAACGATGCAATTGCTGAAGCTGCTAAGATTGCTAAAATCAAAAAGTACAGCACTCAGAATTATCCAGAGTACGAAAAAACTTTGAACGATATTCTTTCTGGCCTGCCATTTGCAAAATCTAAAGAAGCTTTTATAAAAGAAGAAATTGGAGAAGAAAATTATATGCTAATCGAGCAGGTGAAAAAATTCCAAAAACAAAAAGGAGTTCAAGCTATAATGCCTTACGGAATCAATATTTATTAATTGAAATGAAAGATGAATAAAATAATTCTTTTTCTGACGATTTTATTTTTGAGTGTTTTAAATGCTCAGACTAAAAAAGAGCTCACTTTTAAAGAAACACCAGCGGTTTTAAAAATAAATACTGATCAGTTATTTGGTACGCTGACTACTCCAGATTTGACCAAAAAGTATCCTGTTGCCTTAATTATCGCTGGTTCTGGCCCGACAGACAGAAATGGAAATAATGCCATGATGAAAAACAATTCGTTGAAAATGCTGGCGGAAGCTTTAGCAAAGAACGGAATTGCATCGTTACGATATGATAAAAGAGGAATTGGAGAAAGCAAAGCTGCAGGCGGGGATTCTGAAAGCACTTTGGTTTTTGAAAACTATATTCAGGATGTAAAAAGCTGGATTAACTTTTTAAGACAAGACAAACGTTTCTCAAAAGTAATTGTAATAGGTCATAGTGAAGGTTCTTTAATTGGAATGATTGGTGGTGCAAAAGCAGATAAATTTGTATCGATTGCCGGAGCAGGAGATTCGGCAGATAAAATCATCAAAGCACAGATTGGAGCCAAAAAAATGAAACAGCTTGATGATATGACGTTCCCGATAATTGATAGCTTAAAAAGCGGACACACCGTAAACAAAGTCGATCCAATGCTGAATTCTCTTTTCAGACCCAGTATTCAGCCTTATTTGATTTCTTGGTTTAAATACAATCCGCAGACAGAAATAAAAAAACTTACCATTCCTATCTTGATTTTGCAGGGAAGTAGTGATTTACAAGTTTCTCTTCAAGATGCCGAAAATTTAGCCGAAGCTAATAAAAATTCGGAGAAGCAGGTTATTGATAAAATGAATCATATTATGAAAATCATTGAAGGCGACCATAACGATAACATGGCCAGTTACAACAATGAAACACTTCCAATATCGGAAACACTAGTAGACAGGATCGTTTCATTTATTCAGAAATAATAAAATAAATAAGACTTAAAATCCGTTTGAAACTATTTCAAACGGATTTTTTTTATTTAACAAAATAAGTATAATTCTTACATTTTTAAGAAAACTTTATCTTCACACTCTGCTAAAAAAAACTATTTTTGCATGAGTCGATTTTAAAATAGTAAACCCTCAAATCTAATTATATGCTAAAGAAAGTTTTAAAAATAAGTGCCATTGTTATAGTGGTATTTGTTGCTGCATTATTTGCCATTCCGTATTTCTTTAAAGATCAGATTAAAGCCAAAATTGCCGAAGCTATTAACGAAAGTGTCGATGCCAAAGTAAGCTTTAAAGATGCCGATTTAAGTTTATTCAAAAATTTCCCGAACGCAACTGTCGGAATTGAAAAACTGGTTATTATCAACAAAGCGCCTTTTGAAGGTGATACTTTGGTTTCTTTGGGAGAATTAAATTTAAAAATGAGTGTTAAAGAACTTTTCAAAGGAAAAGATGAACCTTTAAGCATTCAGGGAATTAGTTCTACAAACGGATTAATAAACATTATCTTCAATAAAGATGGCGTTGGAAACTTCGACATTGCTTTGAAAGATCAAAAAGAAGATAAAAAAGACGAAGCAAGCAAACCGCTTTCTTTAAAGATTCAAAACTATAAAATTGAAAACTTTACTTTTAGATATATCGATCAAGGCTCTAAAATTAAAATGGTAATTGATAGTTTAAACCACGAAGGAACTGGAGATTTTACCAATTCAAAATTAGATTTAACTACAAAATCTACTGCTAAAGTTTCCTTAGACATGGATAAGATGAATTACATGAAAGATGTAAAACTAACTTTGGATGCGGTTCTTGGTATTGATTTAGACCAAAGTAAATATACTTTTAAAGAAAATAAAGCTTTAATCAATCAATTGCCACTAGAATTTGACGGTTTTATTCAAATGGCTGAAAACAAGCAGATTTATGATTTAAAGTTTAAAACTCCAACTTCATCATTTACGAACTTCTTAGGTTTAATCCCGTCTGCTTATGCTTCAAGTTTAGAAGGCGTAAAAACGACAGGAGATTTTACTGTAAATGGTTTTGCAAAAGGAGAATTAACAGAAACTACTGTTCCTAAATTCAATATTGAAATCGCTTCTAACAATGCTTCTTTCCAATATCCTAACTTACCAAAATCGGTTCAGAATATTGTAATTGATACTAAAATCATCAATGAAACTGGAATCCTAAATGATACTTACGTCAACTTAGACAAACTATCTTTCAGAATTGATCAGGATGTTTTTAACGCTAAAGCGAATATTAAAAACATAACTGTAAACCCAATTGTAGATGCGGCTTTGAAAGGAACAATCAATTTGGCTAATCTTTCCAAAGCCTATCCAATTAAAATGGACAAACCGCTTGCTGGTATTTTAAAAGCAGATGTGACGACTAATTTTGATATGGCTTCTGTAGAAAAAAGCCAATATGAGAATATCAAAAATGCGGGTACAATGAGTTTATCAGGATTTAAATATACGGATGAAAACAATAAATCGATGAACATCAGCACAGCATTAGTAGAATTTAATCCGAGTAAAATTAACTTGAAACAATTTGATGCTACAACTGGAAAAAGTGATATTAGCATTAATGGAGTTTTGGAAAATTTTTACGGTTTTATGTTTAAAAAACAAGAATTGAAAGGGAACTTCAATATGAGTTCTAATCAATTGGCTGTTGATGATTTTATGACTGCCGGCGAACCTGCAAAAGAAGAAACAAAAACTGCAGCAAAACCAGCTGAAGCAATGAAGATTCCAGCGTTCTTAAACTGTACATTAAATGCAAAAGCAACAACGGTTTTATATGACAATTTAAAATTAAAAGATGTTTCTGGAAAACTGCTTATTAAAGATGAAAAAGCAACCTTAGAGAACTTTAAAACAAGTATTTTCGGAGGAACAATTGGTTTGACAGGAGCTGTTTCTACTAAAGAAAAAGTACCAACATTTGATATGAATCTTGGTTTTAATCAAGTGGATATTGCGCAGACTTTTACGCAATTGGATATGATGAAAAAAATTGCTCCAATTGCTGGAATTATTAACGGAAAATTAAATTCGACTATTAAATTGAACGGTAATTTAGATGCAAAAGAATTGACTCCTGATTTAAAATCAATTTCTGGTGATTTGTTAGGACAGTTATTATCTACTACGGTAAATGCTAATAATTCTACACTTTTAAACTCATTAAGTTCAAATGTGAAGTTTCTTAATTTAAACAACTTGAATTTAAATGACTTAAAAATGGCATTGACTTTTGACAACGGAAAAGTAAATGTAAAACCATTTGACATTAAATATCAAGACATTAAAGCTACAATTGGAGGAACTCATGGTTTTGATCAAACGATGAATTACACCATTAAATTTGATGTTCCTGCTAAATATTTAGGAACTGAAGCTAACAATTTGATTGCTAAATTATCTCCTGCTGATGCTGCAAAACTGGAAAATATTCCAATCAATGCTTCTTTAACTGGTAATTTTTCAAATCCAAAAATCAGTACAGATATGAAAACTGCTGTGAGTAATTTAACAACGCAGTTGGTGAATCAGCAGAAAGAAAAACTAACTCAAAAAGGGACAGCAGCGCTTACCGATTTGATCAACAAAAATACAAAAGCTAAAGATACCACTCAGGCTGCTAAAACAGAAAAAGAGCAAAAAACACAAGAAGTTACAAAGAAAGCCAACGACTTGCTGAATGGTCTTTTTAAGAAAAAGAATCCGTAAACTGAGATACTAAGATACTAAGGCACTAAGATTCTAAGTTTTTTATCATAAAAAAATCCTGTTCTTCGAACAGGATTTTTCTTTTTATTTTATTTATTTAGAACCTTATTTATAGCTTTAATAAAATCCGGAACGCCCAAAACATTGGTGTCCAAACCTACACTTCCGTTTCCATAAGGCTCGTATTTTTTTAGGTTTGAAACCGAAAACAAACCAAGCGTTGGCGCTTTTGAAGCGCTAGCCAAATGCATGATTCCACTGTCTGCTCCCACAAAAACATCTACATTTGCCAAAACAGAACCAATCTCGCGGACATCTTTACTGTAAAAAGTAGGCGCTTCAAAATTGATTTGAGAAACATTTTCTACTGGTAAAACTTCAAAAATATTTTCGTTTGGATATTCCTTTTTCAAAGCTGTATAAAATTCTCCCCACCACTCAGGACTAAAGCATTTTGCCGCAGTGGCGTAAGTAAAAATAGCGATGGTTCTTTTGTTTGGATCAATAATTTTATCCAAAATCTGCTTACCGTTTGCAATTTCTGTTTCAGATAATTTTAAATCTATCAATCCTATAGCTTCATTTTTATCTTCTATCCCAAATTGGCTTAAAAAATACCTGAAATTATAAACCGGGTATTTTGCAATATGATCATAGTCTGCATGTTCCAAAGTAACATTTTCTGGAAGATTTCCAAAGAATTTGTATTTAGCGTTTGAGAATTTAACAGCAAGTCTTCCTGAAGAAGAATTTTGATCGACATTGATCACCATGTCATAATTCTGCTTTCTAATTAAAGTCCAAACTTTAAAATACTTTACCAATTCTTTAAACGGCTTTTTGGGCAACGGGATAATTTTATTTACATTATCATAGTTTTCAAAAACAATTGGAGCTACAAAACCTTTTACAAAAATATCGATTTTACAATCTGGAAAAGTTTTAGTGACTTCTTCCATTAATGGCGTAATTAAAAGCATATTTCCCAGCCTTCCGTTTGGTCTGCAGATTAATACTTTTTTGATTTTACTTTTGTCAATAGATCCTCTATTGCTGACATTTGAATTGCCGATATTCTTTGTCAGATTGCGCATTAGGGAACGCCTAAAATCATTAACTTTTTTTAAGTTACTCATGTGGTATTTGTTTGAGGGGTATTTGTTTTTGAAATTAAATTTGCTTCAACACATCAAAGCTATAATTATTCATCAACTAATTAACACAAAACCACAAAATAAATTGTAAATTTTGAATTAAAATAACTTTATAATAAAAAAAGATAACAATTTGCTAATAAAACCCTACACATTTATTGTCACAACATATCCTTCTGAACCACGTATATTAAACA
Organism: Flavobacterium panacagri; assembly: GCF_030378165.1. Taxonomy (NCBI): domain Bacteria; kingdom Pseudomonadati; phylum Bacteroidota; class Flavobacteriia; order Flavobacteriales; family Flavobacteriaceae; genus Flavobacterium; species Flavobacterium panacagri. The sequence goes on along the minus strand of NZ_CP119766.1, from coordinate 2,006,687 downwards.
CTGTTCCGTTTTCAAAAAGCAAATACTGTCCTTTTATTCCAGTTAATTTACCACTAAATGATGGTGTTTTATCCAAATTTAAACTGTTTACTTTTGCAGGATAACTCAAAACTGGATATTGCAATTCATACAAATCATTCTTTTGTGCATAAAAATATTCTTTAACCTCAGCTGGAATTAGACTTTCAATTTTCACTTTTTCAGCAACCAAATCAAAAACCTCAACAGAGTTCTGCAGCATTTTTCTCCAGTTGGTTTTATCAGTATAATGGTTTTTTAAAGCTACCTCTGTAATTCCTGCCAAATATCTGTTCGGGACTTCCACAACAGCAATGGCCTGTGAGGCGCCCTGGTCTATCCAACGCGTTGGAACTTGGGTTTTACGGGTTACGCCAACTTTTATTTCACAGGCAGCTGCCAAATACACTATATGCGGCTGTAACTGTACTTTTGCTTCATACTCTAAATCTCGGTCTGCAATTCCTAAGTGCGCTGTACTTAATTCTGGTCTCATAATCCAATCGCCAACTGCTGGACTTGAATAAAAACAGTCGTAACAAAAACCTTGTCGGTATATTTTTTTCTTTTTACCGCAATTCAAACATTGAAATCCAACAAAATTGATTTCGATCTCTTTATCTAGTAATTGATTCACGTTTAGAAAACTATCTTCAAAAACTAAATAATATTGAATTGGACTTGCCAATTCGGTTTGCATTTTTGTTAGGACACCTTGATATTGCATTCGTATTTTTATTTATATTACTGATTTAGATCAATCAAAAGAATTAAAGTTTTTAGTGTTAAAATTCGACCTTATTAGTAGAATCTTTGTCTCAAATCGAATTGTTTTTTACAAAAAAACACTATTTTTGATATGACGGCAAAGTTACTATTTGTCTCTCGATATTCAAATTTTAAGTTTTTAGTTTTACATGGATTGTGAGATTTAAAACCTAAAATCAGTAAATCTAAAAATCATAATTCATGCCTTTATCCATAATTAATTCGTTTGCTTCTTGGGTTCTTAAACAAAGGATTCATCAAATAGAGCTTTTTTTAAAATACCCAAATGAAGTTCAGGAAGAATTATTGCACAACTTAATAACAGCATCCGAAAATACGGTTATTGGAAAAAAATATGAATTTTCGACTATCAGCTCTTATCAAACCTTTGCCGAAAGAGTTCCTATTGCCACTTACGAAGAATTACAACCTCTTATCGAGCGTACTCGTTTAGGCGAACAAAACGTTTTTTGGGAGACACCTATTAAATGGTTTGCCAAATCCAGTGGTACCACAAACGCTAAGAGTAAATTTATTCCTGTTAGCAATGAAGCTTTGGAAGACTGCCACTATAAAGGCAGTAAAGATTTATTATGTCTTTATCTGAACAATAATGAAGATTCTGAATTGTTTTTAGGAAAAAGTCTTCGCTTGGGCGGAAGCTCTCAGATTTATGAAAACAACAATACGTTCTTTGGAGACTTATCGGCTATTTTGATTGAAAACATGCCAATCTGGGCCGAATTCAGCAGTACGCCGAGCAGTAAAACTTCTTTGATGAGTGAGTGGGAAACCAAAATCGCGGCTATCATCAACGAAACTAAAAATGAAAACGTAACCAGTTTTGCGGGAGTTCCTTCCTGGATGCTGGTTTTAATGAATAAAGTTTTAGAAAATACCGGAAAACAAAGCTTATTAGAACTTTGGCCAAATCTAGAAGTTTATTTTCACGGAGGCGTGAGTTTTTCTCCATATAAAGAACAATATAAAAAATTATTGCCAAGCAAAGATTTTAGATATTACGAAATTTACAATGCTTCTGAAGGTTTCTTTGCTATTCAGGATTTGAACAATTCTAGTGATTTATTGTTGATGCTGGATTATGGAATTTTTTACGAATTTATTCCAATGGATACTTTTGGAACTCCAAATCAAAAAGTAATTCGTCTGGCAGATGTTGAATTGAATAAAAATTATGCGATTGTCATTACTACCAATTCAGGCTTGTGGCGTTATTTAATTGGTGATACGGTTCGTTTTACTTCATTGAATCCGTATCGAATTAGAGTTACGGGAAGAACCAAACATCATATCAATGTTTTTGGCGAAGAATTAATGGTCGAAAATACCGATCAGGCAATTGCAAAAGCGTGTCAGGTAACACAAACGGAAGTTATCGATTATACGGTTGCTCCTATTTTTATGCAGGACAAAGAAAAAGGCGCTCACGAATGGATGATCGAATTCAAGAAAAAACCGGCTGATGTTGGTCTTTTCCAAAAAGTTCTGGACGAAACATTACAGACTTTAAATTCTGATTACGAAGCGAAACGCTACAATAATATGACTTTGAATCCGCTGGTGATTAATGTTGCCAGAGAAAATCTTTTTTATGACTGGCTCAAAGAAAGAGATAAATTGGGAGGACAACATAAAATTCCGAGACTTTCTAACCAAAGAGATTATTTGGAACAATTGAAAGAAATGCAACCAACCAAAATATAAATTTTACCCAAATCCCAACAAAACCAACCAAAATGAAAAAGAAGTTCAACGAAATGACTAGTGAAGAACTAATCAAAACACAGAAATCATTAAAAACAGTGACCTATTTATTTGGTGTCATTTTACTTCTTTTGTTTGGACTTAACATCTTTCTTATTGCCAATAAAGGTTTCAGTGCCTCCAATGTGATTCCGATTGCACTGCTTCCTATTTTTATTTTAAATATGAATACTTTGAAGGAAATTAAGAAGGAATTGGAATCTAGAGAACAGCAATCCTAAATTATTAAAGCGCAATACTTTTTCTTGAATTGCCACTAACTTCATTTAGTAGTCGAGATTAAGTTATATATAATTGGCTTTAGCCGAATATTTACAATCGGGCAATTTTGGCTAAAGCCATTTACCTACTTCATTACTTTAATCCTCCAGCTGAAGCAGGAGGCAATTCAAATTCAAATCTTGCTTTCACTTTAAAAACGATAATTCCACTAAACCGCATGAGGGATAGGAGTGGAAATCCTTTTGTGTCTCGTTTCTTTAACGAGAAACAAAAGATTGGAACGGATAGCCCGACCCGCCTTTTTCTGGCGGGACATGCCATTATTAAGATTCTGAGTCTCTAAGATTCTAAGTTGCTAAGATTTTTCTCAATATTGTCATTTCGACGAAGGAGAAATCTCATTCGATAATCGACAAAGATTGGCGATTCTCTTTGCGGAATTTCCTGTGTGATCCTTCCTTCGTCAGGATGACAAAAAATGGAGTGAATCTGCTTGTCAGGTCGACAATTACATTACATCATATCAATATATCTATCGTGGTATCCTAAAAGATATAAAACACCATCCAATCCTAAACTTGAGATTGAGGTTGAGGCGCTTTCTTTTACTTTTGGTTTGGCGTGGAAAGCAATTCCCAGACCCGCTAAGTTTAGCATTGGTAAATCGTTTGCTCCGTCTCCAACTGCAATGGTTTGGTTGATGTGGATTCCTTCTTTTTCGGCAATTGCTCTAAGATGCTCTGCTTTCTTTTGTCCATCAACGATATCGCCGATATATTTACCGGTTAATTTTCCGTCTTTTATTTCCAATTGATTCGCATGAACGTAATCTATTCCTAATTCTTTCTGCAGGTATTCTCCGAAATAAGTAAATCCTCCCGAAAGAATGGCTGTTTTATAACCGTAATATTTTAAGGCTTTCATTAAACGATGTGCTCCTTGAGTGATTGGTAAATTAACCGCCACTTTTTGCAATACTTCTTCGCTCAAACCTTCCAGCAAAGCCATACGTTTTTTGAAACTTTCGTTGAAATCAATTTCTCCATTCATAGCCGATTCTGTAATTGCTCTTACCTGATCGCCTACTCCGTTCAATTCTGCCAATTCATCGATTACTTCGGTTTGGATTAAAGTTGAATCCATATCGAAGCAAACCAAACGGCGGTTTCTTCTGTAGATATTATCTTCCTGGAATGAAATATCGACATTAAGTGTTCTGGAAATTTCCATAAAACTTGCTGTCATGATAATCTTATTTACAATTTCGCCTGTTACAGACAATTGAATACAAGAGCGCGGATATTGCTCTTTTTCGACAATAGAAGTTCTTCCTGTTAATCGGATAATCGAATCAATATTCAGGTTTTGATCTGACATAATTTTGGTAACAGCAGCCAATTGTGAAGCAGCGAGTTTTTCGCCCAAAATATTGATAATATAACGCTGTTTCGATTGTGATTTTACCCACTTTTCATAGTCATCAATAGAAATTGGAATAAATTTGACTTTAATTTCCAGTTCGTAGGCTTTGAACAAAAGATCTTTTAAAACTGGTGCAGACGAAGATCCTGCCGCAATTTCGAATAAAATCCCTAAAGAAAGTGTATCGTGAATATCGGCTTGGCCAATATCCAAAATATTTGCATCATACGCCGCCAATACAGCTGTTAAACCTGCTGTAACTCCAATTTTATCGTGTCCAGAAACTTTTAATAAAATTATCTCTTTATCTTCTGTCGCCATTTTATCTTTATTGATTTTGAAGCGACAAAAATCGGCAATCTATAGTTGATAAAAAAGAATAATGATTGTTTTTTTGAAACGAAAAAGCACATTTTCATGTGCTTTTTCAAGTAATTTAACAATTATCTTCTACTATTAAGATAACGTAACTTTAAAATTCTCCTACTGGCGGATTTTTATCAAAACTTACCATCCAGTTTACTCCGAATTTGTCTTTAAACATTCCAAAATAAGATCCCCAGAAAGTGTCGTCCATTGCCATTTCTACTTTTCCTCCAACCGAAAGTCCACTGAAGATTTTATCTGCCTCTTCTCTGCTTTCTGTATTGATTGAAATAGAAAAATTATCCCCAAAACCTACATCGCCATATCTTGGATGACTGTCGCTTCCCATTAAAATTGTATTTCCAATTGGAAGCGAAACATGCATAATTCTATTCAAAGCTTCTTCTGAAAGTACTTCGCCTTCTTCTGCTGGAGCATCTTTATATTTTCCTATATATGGAAAATCTCCCCCAAATACTGATTTATAAAATAGGAACGCTGCTTCGCAAGTTCCGTTAAACATTAAATATGGATTTATTGCTGCCATGATGTTTTATGTTTTTAATGTTAATTGTTTGTTGTTTACAAAAACTAAAAAATCGCCTATTTCTCTTCAATCTTTATTCTTTGATCTATTTTCCTTATTCCATTTTCTCACCCTTCAGACAACTCTTTGATAATTTCTAAGCTCTTCGGAAAAGCTTCTTTGAAATAATCTATGTGTTTTTCGATTACATCAACCTCGACATGAAGATCTACTACATCTCCTTTTTGATCCAGTCTATAGGTTTCCATAGAGCCACTCCATTTTTCTGTTTCTTCATTCGGAGGAACTTCTTTAAAATCTTTAACCTCACCAAGGTGTTTAAAAGCCATATATTCATTTTGAATTTTAGCTTCAATCACACTATTCATCCCCGCTCCACCTGGTCCTAAAAAATAGATTTTATCTCCTTCGTTCCAAGTCGATTCAGCGTAACTTCCTTCACAAAATGCACTTGTCCATTTTCTGTACGTTTCGTCATCCCATAAGACCTTCCAAATTTTTTCTTTAGAAGCCTTTATATCGATATTAAATATTAATTTTTCCATCTCAATTTGGTAATTTACTAAAGTCCATAAATAAAACATTCCAGCGATGACCATCTAAATCGGCAAAACCACAGCCGTACATCCAGCCTTGACTTTCTGCTGGAGGAGCAAAAACAGTTCCGCCGGCTTCTGCTGCTTTTTTAGCAAGTTCATCTACTTCTTCCCTGCTTTCTGCATCAATCGAAATCAAAACTTCTGAACCAGATTTCGTATCAACAACTCCATTTTGAGAAAAACTAGAAAACAACATTTCTTCAAAAAGCATTACTACAAAATTATTTTCGCCCACAACCATACAAGTCGAACTTGGCGTATCGTGTTGTTCATTAAACGAAAATCCAATTTTCCAGAAAAAATCTTTCGCTTTTGCTACATCCTTCACAGGCAGGTTTAACCATATTTGTTTTGTCATCTTTTTTGTTTTTTTGAGTTAGTTAGATAGTTATTCGTTTTTTTTAACCATATAAGAGAAATATGTTATTTTAAGTTACTCTGCACCTTTGTCCCGAAATTTCGGGATTGTCACTTTGAACCTGCAAAAAATCAATTGCTTTCTGCATAATTTTTAAAATTATCCAAAATAGCCTGCCAGCCAGCGCGTTGCATTTCTTCAGGGTTTTGTGATTCTGGATCAAATCTTTCAACAATTTCAACTCCGTCTGCTGTTTCGGTAAAAGTAATTTCGACCTTTCTTCCGTCTCCCATCACATACGAAAGCGCTTCATTTGGTTTAACCAAAGTAAATTCTCCTCCAAAATCGAAACTCATGCTTCCGTCCTTTGCAGCCATCGTAGATTTGAATTTTCCTCCTTCTCTCAAATCCGCTTCTGCATAAGGTGTGTGCCAATCAGGAGAAGCAAAGCTCCATTTTGTAATATGTTCTGGTGTGTTCCAAAAATTCCACACTTTATCAAGAGATGCATTAACGGTATTTTTTATTGTTATCATATTATATGTTTTATATCGTTTACTCTTATTTATTTTCTACATCTCATTTGGAATCTGACTTTCATCCATATAAAAGACTTCCCAATGATGTCCGTCTATATCCAAAAATGTTTTTTGATACATCCATCCATAATCTTGCGACTGCATATAATCTGTTCCACCCGCTTTAATTGCTTTCTCCATCATTGCATCTACCTGTTCACGTGAATCTACAGAAATAGCAACAAGAGCTTCACTGGATTTTGTAGGATCACAAAGTTCCTTCTTGGTAAAAGTTTTATAAAACTCCTCTACCAAAAGCATTACAAATATATTTTCGTCAATAACAATGCAAGCTCCCTTTTCATTTGTGAATTGTCGATTGGTCGGAAAACCAAGTTCATTATAAAAAGCTACTGCCTTGTTTAAATCTTTTACGGCAAGATTTAAGAAGATTTTTGTTTTCATCTTTATAAAATTACGAATTAATTAAAACAAATTTAATTTTTTAAGATTAGTTTAAAATGTCAATAAAAGTCATTTTTAGGGGCATTTGAGACAAAATACGTATTTTTGTCTCCAAGCTAATTTCTAAAAACCACACAAATCATGAGCAATAAACTAGGATTAATCGTACCTCACGACTATAAATTGCTAAGCATTGCAGCCATCTTGGAAGTATTTGAAACAGCAAACAAATTGAGTCCCGCAGCCGAAAAACCATTCGAAATCATGATTTTTCAATCCAAAGAGCAACCCGATCAGGGAAATTTATTTGGATACGAAAGCCATTCTATTGAAACTTCAGACATTAGCTTAGACCTCATTTTGATTCCAGCCTTTACAACCGACAATATGAGCGAAATGATAAAGAAGAACCGAAACTTCATTCCATGGTTGCAAAAACAGCATCGAGCTGGAGCAGAATTAGCAAGTTTTTGTACAGGAGCATTTTTGTTTGCCGCTTCTGGTTTATTAAACGAAAAACTGGCAACTACGCACGTCGATGCCTGCAGTGCTTTTACAAAAGCATTTCCAATGGTAAAACTCAAACCAGACGAAACCTTAACTGCCGACGGTAGTCTATACACAAGCGGTGGTTCAACCTCAACTTTTCATTTATTGATTCTTTTGATTCAGAAATTTTGTGGTAACGAAATGGCCGTCAAAATTGCCAAGATATTTTCTATCGATTTAAATCGTTACAAACAGAGTTATTTCAGCACTTTTAGACCCAATCATTTGCACAATGACACTTTGGTGGCCATGTTACAGCAAAAAATAGAAAGTCAGTATCACACTATCGAAAAACTGGAAGAAATTACCAAAGATATTCCAACCAGTGCCAGAAACATGACTCGTCGTTTTAAACAAGTTACGGGAATTCCGCCAATTGAATATCTACAGAATATAAGAGTCGAAAGCTCTAAAAAATACCTGGAACAGACACAGCTTTCAATTTCAGAAATTATCGAAAAAACGGGTTACAACGATCCAAAAGCTTTTAGAAAAGTATTTTTTAAAATGGTCGGTATGAAACCTATTGAATATCGAGAGAAATTTAGAGTGCAGTAATTTTCAGGAGCAGATCGATTCGTTTTCAAAAGAACCGTTATTCCTGCTCTCCACTATATCTTCTGTTGTCTCGTTAGAAAAAAACGAGACAACAAAAGGATGCCGTTTCGATCAGGGCTATTGAGCAGCTTTGATTTTTCAGAAGAACCAAAGACTAGGACTTAATAACCCACATTAAAACTTTTTTATTTGTTTTCAAAAGCTCGTCAATTTCTTTCATGCTTTCGTTGGAAACTGCTGGACAGCCCCAGCCTTCTGGTGTTCCTTCGGGATAAACTTCACTATTCGAAACAGCTTCCCAAGAATGTAAAACGATGGCACGGCTTCGGGCATTGGAATTGGTTTTGTCTTTTCCCTGCAAAATATAATTCACTTTGATTCCCCACTGACTTACACCTCGATCCAAAATCACATATTTCCCAACCGAAGAACAATGCGAATCAAATTCGTTACTTATTTGCGGTTTCTCTTTTGAAGAAGTCCTTCCCCATTGATTATCGCCACAGCCATGACTTACTAAATAGGATTTTGAAACTTCTTTCTTTTTAAAATCGTAAACAAAAAAGCGTTTTAATCCAGAATGCAGTCCTAAATCAATCAATATAAATTTGTTTTGATTGAGATTGTTTGTTTTGCAGTATTGTTGTGCTTCTTTATAATAATTGCTATAGTTGACTTCGACTCGAGGTTTCTTTTCTGTTACTGTTTCTATTTTTTGATTGCTTTCAGATACTATTGCTTTTTTATTTTCTTTATTACAAGAAAACCCTAAAACAGAAAATAGTATCGGAAAAACTAAACAATTCTTAATTATCATTTTCATTTTGATAAATAGCTTGATTATTAAAAAAGGCATTAAACATGTTAAATTCACCTAAGTAAGAATCTTGAAAACTTATATCTTCGAATTTATTATTCAATATTGATTTAGGAAATTTCGAGTATAATAACTTCTTTTCAACTACATTTTCTATTTCCAAAACCAAATCCTTCATTTTTCTCGGATCTACATTTTCCTTTTCTAATTCTTCAATTCTTGATTTCTGAATAATCATTTGGTTCTTATGAATTATAGTATAAATTACATAATACGGAACCAAGATACTTAAATGCACAGTAATAGAACACAGCTCGCCTCCTTCAACAATACTTAAAGAAAATGTATAACATCTATCTTGCCAATCTAGCCTCGAAAAATCCTGAAAATCCTTTAAAACTAGGTCTTTATCAAATTCTTCTTTAATACTATTTCTTATTTTCTGATTATCATCAGAATCAAAAAGATTTATTAATGCTTCTAACCTTTTATACTCCACAGTTTCTAGATATTGCTCTTTTTGAGTCCAAGGGCATATATTTTTAGGATAATATAAATAAGCTATATTTTTTAAAACTTCGGTTATCATATATTGCTTTGAATGAACAATCAAATGTATCTTTTTAAAACAAAGAAAGAAAAATATTACTTGAAATTTTACACAAAAAAACCTGCTCAGATAAATGAACAGGTTTTTAGATGTAAACTTTGTCAAAGTTTAGAACTTTGACAAAGCGAAATATAGTTTTTAAGAAGCAATTTCCATACGCTTCAATAAGTTTTTACTTAAAGTATGTTCTGCGTATTCTTTGTCGATTGTCAACGTTGTATCATCTGATGTTGGCAGTTCATACATGGCATCTGTTAAGATAGCTTCGCACAAAGAACGCAATCCACGAGCACCTAATTTATATTCTAAAGCTTTGTCTACAATAAAATCTAAAGCTTCTTCTGTAATCGTAAACTCAACATCATCCATTAAAAACAATTTCTGGTATTGTTTTACCAGTGCATTTTTAGGCTGTGTTAAAATAGCACGAAGTGTTTCTTTATCCAAAGGATCCATGTGTGTTAAAACTGGCAGACGACCAATAATTTCCGGAATCAATCCAAAGTCTTTAATATCTTTTGGAATGATATATTGCAGTAAATTGTCTTTATCAATATTATCCACATTTTTAGAAGTTGAATAACCAACTGCCTGACGGTTTAAACGTTTTGAAATAATACGTTCTACTCCATCAAAAGCTCCTCCAGCAATAAATAATATATTCTGCGTATTTACTTCAACAAATTTTTGGTCTGGGTGTTTACGTCCTCCTTTTGGCGGTACGTTAACAACAGTTCCTTCTAATAATTTCAATAAAGCTTGCTGCACACCTTCTCCAGAAACGTCACGTGTTATCGATGGATTGTCACTTTTACGAGCAATTTTATCAATTTCATCAATAAATACGATTCCTCTTTCAGCTTTAGCTACATCATAATCGGCAGCTTGAAGTAGACGAGTTAAAATACTTTCAACATCTTCTCCAACATATCCAGCTTCTGTTAACACCGTTGCATCAACAATAGCCAAAGGAACGTCTAACATTTTTGCAATTGTTTTTGCTACCAATGTTTTTCCTGTTCCCGTTTGACCAACCATGATGATGTTACTTTTTTCGATCTCTACTTCATCGTCTAATTGCTGTTGCATTAAACGTTTGTAATGATTGTAAACCGCAACCGACATTACTTTTTTGGTTTGGTCTTGACCAATGACATATTGATCTAAGAAAGCTCTAATTTCTTTTGGTTTCTTTAAAATTAAGTCGCCAATATGTTTCGCGCTTCCGCTAGATTTTAATTCTTCTAATACAATTCCGTGTGCTTGTTCAATACATTTATCACAAATGTGTGCATTGATACCAGCAATCAATAAATTAGTTTCTGGCTTCTTTCTTCCACAAAACGAACATTCTAATACTACTTTTGCCATTCTTTATTTAAGTTACTAAGTTGCAAAGATACTAAGTTTCTAAGCTTTTTATTTTAATTAAAACTTAAAAACTTAATTCTTTGCAGCTTAAACCTTTATTTTTTTTGTTTCAAGTTTTATTTTGTTTCAGGTTTCAAGTTAACTATTGGAACTTGAAACCTGAAACCTGAAACTTTTTTTTAACTTCTTCTCAATACTTCGTCGATCATTCCGTATTCTTTAGCTTCGTCAGCTTTCATCCAGTAATCACGCTCACTGTCTTTGTGTACTTTATCAAAAGTTTGTCCTGAATGTTGTGAAATGATGTGGTATAATTCATCTTTCAATTTCAACATTTCACGTAAGTTGATTTCCATATCTGTTGCAACACCTTGTGCTCCTCCAGATGGCTGGTGAATCATTACTCTTGAGTGAGGTAATGCAGAACGTTTTCCTGCAGCACCAGCACATAATAAAACTGCTCCCATAGAAGCCGCCATTCCTGTACAGATTGTCGCTACGTCTGGTTTGATGTACTGCATCGTATCATAAATTCCTAAACCTGCATAAACGCTTCCTCCTGGAGAGTTTAAGTAAATTTGGATATCTTTTGAAGCATCAGCACTTTCTAAAAATAATAATTGTGCCTGAACGATATTAGCGATTTGATCATCGATACCTGTTCCTAAAAAGATAATTCTGTCCATCATTAATCTTGAGAACACATCTAATTGAGAAATATTCAACTGACGCTCTTCGATAATATATGGAGTCATGTTTGTTGGTGTCATTGCAGCTACGATTTTATCGTAATACATTGCGTTTACTCCTTGGTGCTTTGTAGCAAATTTTTTGAATTCTTTACCGTAGTTCATATGTATCTGTTCTAAGTTTATTTTATTTAATATAAATATTCTTCATCAAAGGTTGTACCTCTTTCTAAAGGATGTCAATTTGTCTTATTTCTAGCCCAGATAGCAGTGGAAAGCTTTTTGAAATGGCAACTATTTTTTGTTGGTAAAAAAAAAGCGACCAACGGAAGCTCTTTTTTTATCTTACAAAAAAAGGCAGCCGTAAAAAAACTTGTAACGAATAGCTGGATTAGCTTCTGAAAAGTAATCAAAAATTAATTAAAACAAAAGAGCGTCAGGAAAAAAATCCTGACGCTCCAATATATAATGTATCTCTAGAAATTATTCTCCGTAAGACGCAGCAATAAATTCTTCGTAAGTAACCTCTTTAGTTGTTGGGTTTGCTTTTTCTTTGAATAAATCTAACAATTTAGCCGCTACAACTTGCTCAGAAAGTCTTTTCACTTCTTCTTGATTAGATAAAACTCTAGCCACGATTCCTTCTACTTCTTCGTCAGTTGGGTTTGTTTGACCAAATTGAGCCATTTGCTGTCTGATTGCACCTGAAGTAAATGATTTCAAATCTTCAAATGTAATTTGAATGTTACTTTGAGCCATTGCTTTTCCTTCGATCAATTGGAAACGTAAACCTTTTTCAGATCTTGCGTATTCCACTTCAGCTTCTTCAGCAGAAAGTTTTTTCTCTCCAACAGTTTGCAACCATTTTTTAAGGAATTCTGCTGGTAAATCGAATTTTGTGTTTTCAATCAAGAAATCTTGAACGTCTAATAATAATTTTTGGTCTGCTTGCTGTGCAAATTGCGCTTCAGCATCTTCTTTAATTTTAGCTTTTAAATCTTCTAAAGAAGCCACTTTTCCTTCTCCAAAAAGTTTATCAAATAATTCTTGGTTTAATTCAGCTGGCTCAGAACCATTGATTGCTTCGATAGTAAAGTTTACTTCAACATCTAAACCGTGAACACCTTCGTGACCTACTTTTAGGTAATCCATTAATTGGTGATCGTCTTCGAATAAACCTTTTGTGCTTACTGTAACAACATCTCCAACTTTTTTACCTGTGAATTGTTTTTGAGCTTTTTTGCTGAATGCATCTACAGCAATTGTAGTTGTATTATTGATTCCGTTTGCTTCGCTAGAGAAAGTTCCAGTTAAGTCAGATTTTGCATCAGATACTTCCTGAGGAACTGCTTTTCCAAATTGTTTTTGGATACGCTCCACTTGTCCGTCGATTAATTTATCGTCAGCAGTAACGATATATTTTACGATATTATTTTTAGCTTCAAGATCAATTTCAAAGTTTGGCACTAAACCAATTTCGTATTCGAAAGTTAACTCTTCAGCATCCCAGTTAAAATCTTCGTTTACTTTAGCAAGAGGAGTTCCTAAAAGATTTAATCTTTCAGATTGAATATAACGCTCTAAAGCCAAATCAACTACTTTTTTGATCTCTTCTTGCTTAATAGCTTTTCCGTATTGTTTTTCAACAAGATCTTTAGGCACAGCGCCTTTTCTAAATCCTTTTACTTGCGCTAAAGGCATTTTTTCGTTAATTCTTTTTGCTACTTGACCTTTATAATCCATGTGAACAACGTTCATCACAATTGTCTCGTTAACAGCGTCTATTGCTACTCTTTTAATATCCATCTTCTTCTTTAATTTACATAATAAAATTGGGTTGCAAAATTATAAAATTTTTGCAACCCAACCAAGTTTTTAATCTATTGTATTTGAAGCAGTTTTAATCTGCTGTATTTGTTATTATTTATCGTCTCCCAGTATTTTATAAGTAATAGATTGAAGAAGAGACAAAATAATACTGAAAATTAATGCTGTCCAGAACGAATCGACCGCAAAACCGCCCACAATCTTAGTAGACAACAAAATAATTACCGCATTGATGACCAGCAAAAATAAACCCAGTGTAACAACTGTTACTGGCAGTGTTAAAACAACCAAAATTGGTTTTATAAAAACATTCAGCAATCCTAAAACTACTGCAACAATTACAGCTGTACCGAAACTCGCCACATGCACTCCGGTCAAAATGTTAGACAACAACAAAACAAGGGCAGCAGTAACAAGGAGTCTAAGTAATAATTTCATAATTATTCAGGTTTTAAATTTATTTAAAAGTACTAAAAATTTTATCAAATTCGGTTATTCTTTTAAAAACTCGGTTGTCAGTTCAAAGAACATTTTTGGGTTTTCTGCATGCAACCAATGCCCTGCGTTTGGAATGGTTTCTAATTTTAAATTGGGGAAATGTTGACGAATTCCATCTAAATCTGAATCTTGAATATAGCCCGAATTTCCTCCTCGAATAAATAAGGTTGGATTATTAAAAACCAAATCATCAGGAAGAGGTTTTCCAATGGCATCCAAATTATTATTGAAGGCATTTAAATAAAATCGGAAAGCCAATTGTCCAGGTTCTTTCCAATATAGGTTTTTCAATAAAAACTGACGTGTTCCAAAATCCGGAACATATTGCGACAGTATTTCTTCAACATCATTTCGGCTTGGTTTTACCGAAAAGTCGACAGCATTTAATCCCGCTAAAATTTCCTGATGATGCTGTTTGTAAAATCTTGGCCCAATATCGGCTACAATTAATTTATCTACTATCTCTGGGTGTGTTGTTGCAAAAAGCATGGCTACTTTTCCTCCCATCGAATGACCGAGAATATCAATTCTGGTCAAATGATTTGCCTGACAGTATTCGTAGACATCCTGAACCATGGCTTCGTAACTCCATTCGTCTGAATGAAAACTGCGCCCGTGATTTCTTAAATCTAAAATATGAACCTGAAATCCAGCCTCCACATATTGGCCCGCTAAAGTTTTCCAGTTATCCGACATTCCAAGAAATCCGTGCATGATGACAAAAGGTTTTCCTTCGCCTTCTATTTTTGAATATAACATTAAATTTTCCTTTTAAATTCTACTACAAATGTAAAAAACTTATCTATTAATCTGTAACAGAATATATTCTCCATACATATTGTTTTGAAAAAATTAATAAAAAAAAGTCTACAACAGTACGGTTTCCCGTAATGCTTTTAGAATTAAAGAAATTACCTTCGCACCATAAAATTTAACCGACTAATTCATTTAAATCAACAAAAAATCATGATTAAAAAATTCATTTTGTTATCACTGGTTGCTTCACAACTTATGACTTCATGTTCTAGTGACGAAAGCAACGACAAACCAGAAACAGAACAAACTGTTGAAGAACAAATTGCCGAATTACTAAAAAAACCTTACTCAAGTCTTACTCCTGCACAGCAAAAAACAAAATTGGAAGCTGAAGCTAATGAGATGTTAACTCAATTAGACAAGACAAAAAGTTCAAGCGCAATTGAAGCTTTAGAAAATTTATCAAGATTACTAAACGTTGATCAAATTGATATTTTCGCTGGAAAAAACAATAATGAAGTAGAAGACATTTTAAACATTTCTGGTGTTTATGGAGTTTACACATGGAACAACACAAGTCAAACTTGGGCTAAAACTGCCTCTACAACAGAATTAAAGTTTGTTTTCCCTGCTAAAAAATCTCAAACAGCAAACAACGCAGTTTTATCTTCAAAAGGAGTTTCTTCTGATATCAAAGTGAAAAAATTTGACGGATGGGCTAACAGCGCTAATGGAGATGTTCGTATTTATGACTCTATCTTCCTTCCAACTTCATCTGATGCAGTTTTAACAATTGATAATAAAGAATCTGCTACATTTACTCAAACTGCAAAATATGCTAATGGAAAAGAAATTCCAACTGAGTTTGCATACAAAATGACCTTAAACGATGGTTATACTTGGGAAATGAGCAGTTTAAAAGCTGCTACAAACAATGCAAAAGCAGTCCTTACTTACAATGGAAAAACTCTTATTGATTTTAACGCTGGAAGTAATACTGAAATTGACAAATTAATTGAAGACGCCAAACTTGTTCAATACAGAGGAAAAGCAAATGGTTTATTTAAATTAATGGACAACTTTGTTATTATTGCTGACATGGATTTAGCTACAGCTGCAGCTGATGACATTGCTTTAGAAAAATCATTACTAAAAGTAGAACACAATAAAGATTATTATACAAACAGTAATATTTATAATCTAAAAGTGTCAGAAGGAAAAGCTGCAAATTTCAACAAAAACTCTAAATTGATTTTAGTTTCTAAAAAAGACGGAACTAAAATTGCAGACATCGTTTTACGTTCTGAAAAAGAGTATAGCTACAGTCTTAATTATAAATGGGTTATTGACAGCAATAATAATAACGGTGGATATTGGACATACGACAATTCTGCTCCAGAAATAATAGCAAATTACTATTATGAAGTTTATTACCTAAAATTCAATGACAATACAGAAGCTGAAATGGGAGCTTATTTCTCTGAAGGATTTGAGAAATTTGAAGCTAAATTTGAAGATTTCATTAAAGCTTTTGAAAAATAATCGTTATTATTTTTTTTGAGAATCTAAAGCCGATTTGAAATATTTCAAATCGGCTTTATTTTTTTGGCGGCGTTCTCACAATTATAGTACTCTGACCATATCCTGCCCAAATACCAATTCCTCCTTTTATATTTGATTTTAAACTGGTGTTGGATGGATAAATCGGATTTTTGCTGTTTACAATTTCATTCTGCCAGCTGTTCCAGAAATCTAGTGCTTCTTTAGTTTGGGTTCTCAATTTTACATGAATCAAATCTCCATCTGCGAAATAAGGCGTGAATTTTGTTTTGGGAAACAATAAAACACCTCTATTTATCTGCACAGAAACGGAAGGACTCTCGAAATTTTTATCGTCTAAATTCCCATAAAATGAAGGAACAAAAATCGGTTCTTCTCCATCAATCTTTGTAGCTATTTGATAATAGTTTTTTTCATTTACAGGATCGTCGAATTTCACAAAAATATAACCCGTTGTATCGGTTGCATTCTTCTTTATATATTCGGCACTTTTTAAAGGCACCGATTTCGGAATCAAAGTTACTGCTTCGATAACGCGATCGAGATATTCAATTTTAATAGAATATTCCTTTCCTGCTTCTCCCTTTAGTGTTGATCCAAAATACACAAAAGGCGGAATTCTATTTTTATCATTTTTTACTCTTAGAACTTCTGAATTTACACCATCTGAAACTGTAATTTTCGCAGATCTAATTACATGATTTAAAACATTAGTAGAATCAATAACATCTGTTACCGGAATACTGCTCGACAATAAAACATTCGCAAAATCACCTTCTTCAATCCAGCCTTCGACCACTATTTTAGACTCAAGTTTTTTTTGCTCACTAAAATTATCATTAGAACAGCTCATTATAGTTAAACCGAAAAGAAACAATAGATACTTTTTCATTTTTCTTAAAATTTAAATCGCCAACTTACAGAAGGAAGAATTCTGTACAATACTTTCTCTTCTTGTTTTACGACAACTTTGTCCTTGTTTTCGCTTACTTCTACATCTAAAACCACATAAATAGGATTTGAAATGTTAAATGTATTGTAGATCGAAAAATTTAATGCACTTTCTTTCTTCGAAGTTTTCACGAAATAGTAATTTGCAGAAAGATCTGTTCTAATATAATTTGGCATCTGTGCATTATTATATCCTGAATATTCTTTTACTGGATTATTATTGATGAAATACCAAGAAGTCGGCATTGTGAATCGATTTCCAGAACCAAATATTTGAGTTATACCAAAATTCCATTTTGCATTTAAATCGTACATTCCAACTACAGAAAGATTATGTCTTCTATCATATTTTGCGAAATAAGTTTTCCCGTTGTTGAGTTCATCAAAATTGCGATCAGACCAGCTTAAAGTATAACTCAGCCAACCGCTAAATTTTCCGCTGCTTTTTTTCAGCATCACTTCAAATCCGTAAGCTTTTCCTTTTCCACCATATAAATCATTTTTAAGTGTTGTGATTTCATTGAATTGGGTTATTCCATACGGATATTCGAGCAGATTTTTCATCGAACGATAAAAACCTCCAAAAGAAGACGAAAAATTCCTAGTAATGTTTTGGTTTGAACCTATAGAAAATTCATTAGAAGATTGCGGTTTTATTCCATCAGAACTAGCAATCCAAAAATCAGTCGGAATACCAACGCTTGAAGTCGTGATTAAACTTAAATACTGATACTGTCTATTGTAAGAAGCATAAAATGAGTAGTTTTCATTTGCAGCATAATTCAAAACCATGCGAGGCTGAAAATGCAAATAAGAATCCGATCCCGAAGTATAATAATTCATTCTGAGCCCTAAATCAGCTGTAACTTTTTCAAATAATTTAGGATTGGCACTCACAAAAACTGCGGCTTCATTTGCAGAAATTGTTCTTTGCGAATAATTATCGACTGTAGTCAGATTTTCTACATTGACTTTTTGAGGCTGTAAATCATGATAAACGTATTGTACTCCAGACTCAAAGGGAATGTTTTTAATCGAAAATTTGACAGCATTTGTAAAACCAAAATCTTTCACATACGAAGAAACTCCAAATTCAATTGTTGCCTGCTCCATATTCAATTCATTTGAATATTGACTAAAGTAAAAAGAATTCGACATACTTACTTTAGGAGAAAAGATAGTATTTAAAGATGGAGAAACAGTAAAATTGCTCCACTTTAAATTGGTTTTCAATGCTAGATTCCCATCCTTTATTTTGAGTTCGTCTCCACTTACAAAGGCATTTAATGAAAATAAATTTTTCTTAGAAATCTGAGATAAAAAAGTAAAATTGGCATCAGAAAAACCATATTTCATATTTTGGACGTCGTTGTTCGAACCTGATTTTAATAACGGCCCCATAACTTCATCAATATATGTTTTTCTTCCAGAAACATATAATCCCGTTTTATCTGTAAGCGGAACCGACAAAGTTAACTGTGAAGCCAAAATACCCGCATTCCCCTGAAGTGAAAACTCGGATGGTATTTTTTTATTCGTATTTAAAAGTGTAGTAGCACTTAAACGTCCTCCATATTTTGGATTGGAACTCGATTTATCAAATTCTACATCTTTAATATGATCTGTATTGTAAAAAGGAAAAATTCCCAACAGGTGAGACATCCCATAAATAGGTGCTTCATCATACAGAATTGCATTATGTCCAGGATCGCCTCCGCGAACATACAAATACCCATTTGCATCTCCTGAATTTTGAACTCCCGGCATCAGCTGCAGTAATTTGATGACATCTGTAGTTCCTAAAACTGTTGGCACAGCATTTAATTCTTTCAAATTAAGAGAAAGCTTTCCTGCTGATAAAGTTTTGATGCCACTTTTTTTATCATTTGGAACAATTACTTCCTTTAATTGCGCGACATTCTTTTCTAAAAGAATCGAAATTACGGTGTCTTTTATGACATTACAGTAAATTGTTTTTGGTAAAAAATCTAAATGATTAACTCTGATTATCAAATTTCCCGAAGAAATAATCTCTGAGAAGCGTCCTAAGCTATCAGCAACTGCATAAAACTGTTTTTTATTAATCTCTAAAGAGACATTTACTCCAGCGAGCTTTTGGTTATCAGAAGATATTATCGTTCCTGTTATCCTTACATCTGGCTGGGCAAAAATGTTAGAAAAACAGAATAAAAAAAAGAGAATAGCAGATTTCGACACTTAAATTTTAATAAGAAAAGTGCGAAAATAAACAATTATAACCCAATTACATCAGGTTATAATTGTTTTAATTTTATTCTTATTTCAATTTATTCAAATACATATTTACCACATTATCCAATCCAAGATAAAGTGCTTCTGAAATCAAGGCGTGTCCAATTGAAACTTCCAATAATCCAGGAATATTTTGTTTGAAAAATTGAATGTTTTCTAGACTCAAATCATGTCCTGCATTGATTCCTAAACCTAATTCATTTGCTAATACGGCCGCTTTTACATAAGGATCGATTCCGTTTTTGTTTCCTAAATCATATTGGTGTGCAAAAGCTTCTGTGTACAATTCAATTCTGTCTGTTCCTGTTTTTTTTGCACCTTCGATCATTTCTAAAACTGGATCAACAAAAATGGAAGTTCTGATTCCGTTTCTTTGGAACTCCTGAATTACTTCTGCCAAATATTCCTGATTTTTAATGGTATCCCAACCAGCTGAAGAAGTAATTGCACCAATTGCATCTGGAACCAATGTCACCTGATCCGGCTTACATTCTAAAACCAAATCGATAAAATTATGTTGCGGATTCCCTTCAATATTATATTCTGTTGTAATAATTGCTTTCAAATCTCGTGCATCCTGATAGCGGATATGACGCTCATCTGGACGCGGATGAATTGTAATTCCCTGTCCTCCAAAACGCTGAATATCTACAGCAACTTTTAATAAATCAGGTACATTTCCGCCTCTTGCATTTCGAAGCGTTGCAATTTTATTGATATTTACACTTAACTTTGTCATATAAATAGATAATTAATTCTAGTAACACTATATTTGTTACGACAAAAATACAAAGTAAAACGCAGCAGTTTTCGGTATTTTTTGATTATTTTGCATCAAATATCTTCAATGATTTATGACAGAAATTACAAACTATATCACCAACGATTTCAGAGCGATTGATAGTCAGGAAACGATAGCCTCGATTCAGGACTTTTTTATCGATGTAAATTTTTCTCATTTCCCAATTTTAGAAGATGGGATTTTTATCGGAAGTATTTCTTCTGAAGATGTAGAAACATTTGACACCGATAAAAAAGCGATTGACTACAAATATACTTTAGAACGTTTTTTTGCCAGAAAATCGATGATCTGGCTTGACGTTTTAGAAGTTTTTGCAAAAAACCACACCAATATACTTCCGATTCTTGACGAAAACAACACCTATATTGGCTATTATGAAATGGAAGATATCATGAAATTTTTTCAGGAAACGCCATTTTTAAAAGAACCTGGGGCTATTATTATCGTTCAAAAAGGCCTTTTAGATTATTCTATGAGCGAGGTAACACAGATTGTAGAAAGCAATAATGGCAAAGTTTTAGGCTGCTTTGTTTCTGAAGCCGATCTTGAGAATGTTCAAATTACAGTAAAAATTGGTCTAGGCGCAATCAATGAAATTATTCAAACCTATAGAAGATATGGTTACGAAATTATTTCAGAACATCAGGAAGACACCTATATTAATAGTTTAAAAGAACGCTCAGATTATTTAGACAAATATCTTAATATATAAATTATGAATGTGCCAATGAGAAAATTAGTTCATCACATAATTTCCTCATTGCCCAATTATCTAATTAGCGAATGAAAATAGCCATTTACGGACAATATTATCAAAATAGCACAGAACCCATTATAAAAGACATTTTTATGTTCTTCAATTCCAACAATGTTGAAATGGTGATTGAGGAAAATTTCCTAAAAATGCTTTACGAAAAACAGCTTGTTAAAAAAGAATATAAAACCTTTTCTCCAAGTACTGCTTTAGATAATAGTTTTGAAATGCTGATTAGCATTGGTGGCGACGGTACTATTTTGAGAGCAGCAGCTTTTGTTCGTAATTCTGGCGTTCCTTTATTAGGTATTAATGCTGGAAGACTGGGTTTTCTTGCCAAAGTGCAAAAAGAGAATATCGACATCCTATTGCAATATGTTATAGATCAAAATTACACCACTTCTGAACGTACCTTATTAGGATTAACTTCTGAACCCCAAAATGAAGCTTTTGAAGAACTTAATTTTGCAATGAATGAAGTTACCGTAAGTAGAAAAGACACTACTTCGATGATTACAGTGGAGACTTATTTAAACAATGAATATTTAAACTCATACTGGGCAGACGGACTAATCATCTCTACTCCAACCGGCTCTACAGGATATTCCTTAAGCTGTGGCGGACCAATATTAACTCCAGATGTAAAAAGCTTAGTAATCACACCTATTGCCCCACATAATTTAACAGCCAGACCACTTGTAATTCCTGATGATACTGAGATTACCTTACGAGTTACAGGAAGAGAAGACCAATATTTAGTTTCATTAGACTCCAGAATCTCTTCAGTTAAAAATGAATCAATTCTAAAAATAAAAAAAACAGATTATAAAATTAAAATGGTCGAAATCCCAGGTGAAACTTTCTTGAAAACCTTAAGAAACAAATTGCTCTGGGGAGAAGACAAAAGAAATTAAATCCTTTTCTAAGCCCCTACTATACGATAATGCCACATTTTCTCGTTCTGCATATAGCGAATCATCATTAAATGGCTCAAAATCATAACGTAAATTGAAAAAAAAGCACATTTAACCAAAGGAACTTTGATTCGTATTGATAATTATTATATTTGCACGCAATTTTGAATTAAATGAAGAAAATTTTTAATTTATTGTTATGTTTTTTCCCCTTTATTACACTAAACGCTCAGATCAATGAGATTGGTGTTTTTCTTGGCGGAAGCAACTTTGTAGGTGATGTTGGTAAAACGACTTATATCGCCCCAGAAAAACTAGCTTTTGGCATTCTCTACAAATGGAACAGAAGTCCAAGACATTCTTGGCGTTTCTCCTATACACAATCAGAAGTTACTGGAAATGATTTCAAATCGGATGAAACAGGAAGAAATCAAAGAGGTTATCGTTTTGACAATAACATTAAAGAACTTTCTGCAGGATTAGAATTCAATTTTTTTGATTTCAATCTGCACGATTATCACACAAAAATTACCCCGTATGTATATTCAGGTTTAAATTTCTTTATCTTCGACAACTTATATAGATATACTACAAGCCCAAACGTAATTTATTCTGAAAATTCAAGCTCTCTTGCTATACCTTTTATATTAGGTATAAAATCGAACATAACGCCACGTTTTGTTTTAGGACTTGAAGCAGGAGTTCGCTATACTTTTACAGACAATATTGACGGAAGTAAACCTAACACAAGTAGTTCAAACATTTTAAAGTTTGGAAATTTAAATAATAATGACTGGTATGTTTTTTCAGGTGTAACCTTAACGTATACCTTTGGAAAAAAACCTTGCTATTGCGCAGAATAAAATGAATTTAATAGAATCAATAGATCACACAAACTTACCAAAACACCTTGCCATTATTATGGACGGTAACGGACGCTGGGCAAAACAACAAGGTTTTCTGCGTGCGTTTGGACATGAAAATGGAACAAAATCTGTAAAAGAAATCATCAAAACTTCAGCTAAGCTGGGAATTGAGTATTTAACCTTATATGCTTTCTCTACAGAAAACTGGAACAGACCAAAACTTGAAGTTCAGGCTTTGATGAAAATATTGATCAATTCATTAAAAAAAGAACTCGTTACGCTTCAAGAAAACAATATCCGACTGAATGCAATTGGAAATCTTGACAAATTGCCAAAAACAGCCCAAAAAGAGCTTTTGGATGTTATGGAAAAAACTAAAAATAATTCCCGATTAACCCTAACTCTTGCTTTAAGCTATGGATCTAGAGAAGAGCTGGTAAATGCCGTAAAGGCAATTAGTGATAAAGTTAAAAATAATATAATTTCAATCGACACTATTGACGATTCAATTATAAATGAGCATCTTTACACGCAAAATTTACCAGACGTAGATTTATTAATACGAACCAGTGGAGAACATAGAATAAGTAATTTTTTGCTGTGGCAGATCGCTTATGCAGAATTATATTTTACTAATGTCTTATGGCCAGACTTTAAAGACCAAGATTTATATGAGGCTATTATTAGTTATCAAAAAAGAGAACGTAGATTTGGAAAGACCAGTGAACAAATTAAATAATTTTTTAGTGTTGCAAAAAAAAATACAAATAGTCCTTACCCTTTTAATGCTGGGTAGTTTTTCACAAATTAAAGCACAAGAAAGAGTTCCTTTTGATCAAGGGAAAAAATATATCCTAGCCAAAGTTTCCGTAGTTGGTAAAATAAGCTTCAATGAGCAAACTGTTGTAACCTTTTCTGGTCTTCAAAAAGGTCAGGAAATTACTGTTCCGGGAGAAGAAATTAGTAGTGCAATTAAAAAATTAGGTAAACTTGGTTTATTCGATGAAATTGCTTTCTATGTAAATAAAGTAGAAAATGACAGCATCTATCTAGATTTAGATATCATTGAACTTCCAAAACTAAACGAAGTAAAATTCGTCGGAGTTAAAAAAGGTAAAGTTGAAGGCCTAATTAAAGATAACAACTTGACTAAAAACAAAATAGTCAATGAAAACTTAATTACAACAACTAAAAACTATATTGAAAATAAATACAAAAAGGACGGTTTTTATACTACAAAAGTTACTATTACCACTACTCCCGACACCACTGCTGGAAATCATGTAAATATGCTTGTTCGAGTTGATAAGGGAGATAAAGTAAAAATCAGCAGTATCGATTTCATAGGAAACAAACAACTCACCAGCACTCAATTACGTGGTGCGATGAAAGATACTAAACAGAAAAACTTCATCCGCGTATTTAAAGCTTCTAAGTTTATTCCTGAAAAGTATAAAACCGATTTAGAAAAAGTAATTGCAGCCTATAAAGAAAAAGGATATCGCGATGCTCGTATTATTTATGATTCTGTGAAATATAACAAGCAGAAAAATATGCTTGCTATTAAAATTAATGTAGAAGAAGGGAATAAATATTACTTTGGTAATATTAAATTCTTAGGTAATACCGTTTATTCAGATCAACTTTTAAGCCGTTATTTAGGTATCAAAAAAGGAGAAACTTACAACGGTGTTTTATTAGAAAAAAGAATTGCTGACAAGTCAAAACCTGATGCAGAAGACATTACCAACTTATACCAAAACAATGGTTATTTATTCTCAAACATCAATGCTGTAGAGGTAAAAACGGTAAATGATACTATCGATTTTGAGATTAGAGTTACCGAAGGACCAATTGCTTATTTCAACAAAATCACTGTTGTTGGAAATGACAAAACAAATGACCACGTTATCTATCGTGAGTTAAGAACTAAACCAGGTGAAAAATACAGTAAAGAACAATTGGTAAGAACAATTCGTGAGATTGGACAATTAGGATTTTTTGATCCTGAGGCAATCGATCCTAAATTCAAAAATGTAGATGCTGGAGCAGGAACTGTTGATATCGAATATAATGTTGTAGAAAAAGGATCCAGCCAGGTCGAGCTTCAAGGAGGTTACGGTGGTGGAGGTTTCATTGGAACATTAGGTCTTTCGTTTAACAACTTCTCAGCTCGAAAATTATTTGACAAAGAAGCCTACAAACCTTTACCAATGGGAGACGGACAAAAAGTAGCCTTACGTTTACAAGGAAGTACTTATTTCCAAACCTATAGTTTATCATTCTCCGAGCCTTGGTTTGGAGGAAAGAAACCAGTACAATTTAGTTCTTCTATTTCGTACAGTAAGCAATTTCTTAACAATTATATCACTAGAACTGTTGATAGAAGCAGAAGTTTTAATATTTTTACAGTCCAAGTTGGTTTAGCAAAAAGATTAACTGTTCCAGATGATTACTTTGTACTATCACAATCTGTAAGTTATCAGCATTATGATTTGAACAATTACAACACTGGATTATTTACCTTTGGTAATGGTGCATCAAGAAACTTGGCGTATACAATCGGACTTTCAAGAAGCAATAAAGGGGTGAATCCAATATTCCCAACTTATGGTTCTGAGTTCAGTATTTCGGCTAAAGTAACACCACCTTATTCTTTGTTTAATGGAATTGATTACGGTGATTTGAAAAATGAAAAAGAATATAAAACACAATATACAGGGGCATCTGGGAGTGGTGTAGACGGAAAACCACTTAACACTGGTGATTATGTTAAAACAGAAACCGTAAATGGGCAGACTGGTTACGTAAGTGTTGGATCTGACTACGGAAGTGCTGATACCGATATAGGAAAAGTCGATCAAAAGAAATACAACTGGTTAGAATATTATAAAGTTAAATTTAAAGGAGACTGGTATACTAAAGTCTATGGAAAACTAGTATTAAGAACCCTTACAGAATTTGGTTTCTTAGGAGCTTATAATCAAGAAAGAGGTGTAATTCCGTTTGAGCGTTTTTACTTAGGAGGAGATGGTATGGCAAACTACTCAATGGATGGTAGAGAAACTATTCAGTTGAGAGGTTATCCTAACAACTCTTTAACTCCAGTAAATTCGAATGGTGATCCAATTGGAGCAACTATTTATAATAAATTCTCTATGGAATTACGTTATCCAATTACATTAAAAGCATCTGCTTCTATTTATGCTTTAACATTCTTAGAAGCGGGATCTTCTTATCCAACGTTCAAAGATTACAATCCATTTGATTTGAATCGTTCTGCGGGTGCTGGTTTACGTGTATTCATGCCTGCATTTGGATTGTTAGGTATTGACTTTGGTTACGGATTTGATGCGCTTCCTGGACAAACAAAAGCTAACGGATGGGAAACTCACTTTATTATTGGACAACAATTTTAGAGAAATAGCGTTTGGTTAAAAATCATCAAATAAAGTTATGTTATGAGAAAACAATTTTTATTTATATTTTTAGCCTTGATTGTAGCAAATACAAGTCAGGCACAAGGTAAGACGACTAGAATTGGCTACATCGACATGGAATATATTTTAGAAAATGTTTCCGATTATAAAGAAGCTAAATCACAATTAGAGCAGAAAGCTCAAAAGTGGAAACAAGAAGTTGAGGCTAAAAAATTAAATATAAATACATTAAAGGAAAGTTTAAAGACTGAAAAAGCTCTACTTACCAAAGAATTAATAGAAGAAAGAGAAACAGAAATTAAGTTTCAAGAACAAGAAATGATGGATTATCAGCAGAAACAATTTGGTGCTGATGGTAATTTGATGAGACAAAAAGCGGCTTTAGCAAAGCCAATTCAGGATCAGGTTTTTACAGCAGTACAAGATATTGCAGAAGCTAAAAATTATGATTTTATTTTTGACAAATCATCAGATCTAACAATGCTTTTCAGCAACAAAAGATTTGACATCAGCGATCAGGTTTTAAGAGTTTTAAATCGTACAGAAAAACGTGAACAACTGACGAAAAAACAATTAAAAGAACAAGAAGCAAAAGAAAATCTAGAAAATGCAATAGACGAAAATCCAGCAATGGCAGAGCGTCAAAAAGCACTTGATGAAAGAAAGGCGGCTAGGGAAAAACTAATTCAAGATCGAAAATTAGAACAGGAAGCTAAGAAAAAAGAATACGACGACAGACGTAACGCTTTAGCGGCAGAAAGAGAAGCTAAAAAAAATGGCACGGTTTCTGAAACAGCTAAAACAACTGCTCCAGCAACAGAGGCTGCAAAAACCAGTACAACAACTGCTAAACCAGCTGCTACTGGAACAGAACAAACGCCAACTGCTGAGCCAACAATGACAAAAGCTGAAGAAAGACAATTGCTTTATGAACAGCGTAAAAAAGAATTAGAAGAAAAGAGGAAGAAAATCTTAGAAGAGAGAGAAGCGGCTAAAAAAGCAAAAGAAGCCGAATCACAAAAAACAAATACGACCAATAATTAATTAATATTTTAAAAATGATGAAACAAATCAAAACTTTACTAATTGCTGCAATTCTTATTTTAGGAGCAAGTAACACAATGAACGCACAAGCGAAGGTAGCTCATGTTGATGTCAGCGAGATTATGTCGAAAATGCCTGCTATGCTAGATGCTCAAAATCAGCTGCAAAAATTAAGTGGAACATATGATGCTGAATACAAAAAGATGGTTGATGAATATCAAGTAAAAATCAAAAAGTATGAAACAGAAGCAGCTACAGTAACTGATGCTGTTAACGGTGAGCGTTCTAAAGAAGTTCAAGATATGCAAAAAAGAATTGTTGACTACAGAGACAATGCACAAAAAGAACTACAACAAAAAGAAACTGATATCGTAAAACCTTTAATGGAAAAAGTAAGAGCTTCTATCCAAAAAGTTGGAAAAGCTAAAGGTTTCCAATATATCTTAGATGGTTCTACTTTATTATTAGCTGATGGTCCAAACATCACTGCTGACGTTAAAAAAGATTTAGGATTCTAAGAAATTCAAAATTCGAAAAATCAACTGCTCAATTGCTTAAATTGAGCAGTTTTTTTTTACAAAAAATTAAATTTAATCGTTGGTATATTTTCAAGAATTGAATTAACTTAGAGTAACAAATTTTATCTAAAAAATACTAATTTTGCTTTATGACAAACAATAATCCTATAGGCGTTTTTGATTCTGGTATTGGCGGAACTTCCATCTGGAGCGCTATTCATGATCTTCTTCCAAACGAAAAAACCATTTATCTGGCTGACAGCAAAAATGCTCCATACGGTCAAAAAACGAAGGAGGAAATTGTCGCATTAAGCAAAAAAAATGTAGAATTTTTACTCGATAATAATTGTAAATTAATTGTGGTGGCTTGCAATACTGCTACGACAAATGCCATACGAGAATTACGTGCAGATTACGATATTCCGTTTGTGGGAATCGAACCTGCCATCAAGCCTGCAGCAAATAATTCGCAGACACAAGTAATTGGAATTTTGGCTACAAAAGGAACTCTAAACAGTGAGTTATTTAATAAAACTGCCGAAATGTTTCAAAACACTAAAATAGTAGAGCAAGTTGGTTATGGATTGGTACAGCTTATTGAAGACGGGAATTTATATTCACCAGAAATGACACAGCTTCTCGAGTCATATCTGAAACCAATGGTTGAAGCCAACATCGATTATCTTGTTTTAGGATGCAGTCATTATCCGTATTTAATTCCTCAAATCAAAAAAATTATCCCAGATCATATTAAGATTATTGATTCTGGCGAAGCTGTCGCTAGACAAACAAAAAACCTACTTCAAGACAAAGTCGGCTTCTCGGAAATTATCCAAAATGATCCGATATTTTATGTCAATTCAGACCCAAAAGTTCTTGAGTCAATCTTAGAATTTAAATATCCCGTTGTTAAAAAAGACTTTTAATCTATTTTTCGTTTAACAAACCAAATTCCGTCCAACGATAAATTAAGTGATATTTTATGGTAGTTTTCTTTTATTAGATCATTCGCAATTCTCCCTTTTTGACCATACGAATACGATACATTCAGAAACGAATAAGTATTGTCTATCGGCAGATTTAAACCAATTGAAAAAGATGCATTGTTAACACGATGGGCATCAACCTCCAAATAACCTGTATCATAACTTACTCCAGCGGCATAGCCTACTCTATCCCAATATTTTCGCGGATTCTTTTTAGAACTATAGGTAAATCCAGCTGCAACGCGATCTTGATTCACAAAATTCCCATACAAGTCAGATTGTTTGGTATCTTCCCAAAGACTTCTTTCATAATCTAAGGTAAAATTCAAATTATTCTTGAATCGTTTACTTATTCCAATTCCTATCTCTAAAGGCATATAATAATCATCTGTAGCCGAAGCGGTACTAGATTCAATAGTTGATTGTACTTCATCTGCAATTGCCGATACTGACTGCACTTTAGAAGCATTAATTCTTGAAGGAACTTTGAATGTAGTTCCAATTGTAAAAGTGGAATCAATTTTATACTGTCCTCCTAATGTTGCACGTACACCACTGTAATCTGTTTGCTTATGAATAGTTGTAATAGAGCTTCCAATTAAAAAAGATCGATCGTCGACCGTATTTCCAAAAAGAACTGTTGCTGTTGCTCCCAATGTCAGTTTTTTTCCTAATCGATAACCATACGAAAAATCTAAGTTATTTAACCCGCCAGATCCTTCTGCTGTGACATAATAATATTCCTGACCATCTTGAATTGGCAGTTTTAAATTGGAAATTTTAAATGTCGAACTAGAATACGGCTGAAGTGAAAGACTAAATGCTGATTTTTTAGTTACTGGAAAAGCTAAAGCTAAGTGTGAAAATTGAAAATTATTTCGGCTCTCTTTACGCGAACTGCTTTGATATGTTGTTGAAATTGCTTTTCCTCCAATATCAAACAAAAAGTGATTTTGATACATAAATCCTAACGAAGCAGGATTCAGGTTATTAATAAATGTATCTGATGGCAAAGCGATTCCAGAAGAACCAATAGAAGGCAGATAACCAAAATCTGAATCGTACAAACTTCCAACACCATATAATGAATAAGGTGAACTTGAAATACTTTGAGAAAACGAAGTCAGCGACATTAAAATGAAGCAGCTCCATAAAACAATTTTATTTTTCATTAATATGAGATGTAATAAATTTTAAGCTGAATTTTATTATTTAAATGCTTTTGGTCTGCTAAAACCAATCTATTCACTGATTTAGAAATTCCTGGCAAAGTCAATATAAGCGCTGACCTCGAATCGGATTGCTTCAGCATTTCTTTCTGGAGAAAAGCTCCAATTGGAATTGAATACCCTATATTTTCGTTGAATTCATCACTTTTCTGGCTCAATTTTCCATAAACTGAAGAACCCGCAGAATTTACAAGAGTTCCACTTATCCTATTCAAGTTATCCCCAACATAAACCGTTAGAGAATCTGCCAAAGGATATTTGTCTGAATAAGAATTATTGACAGGCTTCAAGATTAACTCGGCATCGACAATTGCTCCATTTGTCGAAATATTTTTGAACTGTTTTATATTAGGAAAATCGATTCGACAAGCTACACCTGTTCCAGACTGAATAAATCCTTGATTATTGGTCAGCGTACTTGACAAGTTACTGCTCGAAATGGGGAGATTTTGCAGCACAGTTCCCGTTTTATCAAGTGAAATAGAATTAAACTGTTTGGAAGTATCTAAAATCGAAAAATCCAGTACATTAGACGCATCTTCATTATCTGATTGGTATTTTGAATAATACAACCGAACCTTACTTGAAGAAACACTGAAGCCAATAACATTTGAAGAACTTGAATTCTCTGGAACTAAAACAAATCCTTTTAAATATTCGGTAAAACTATCAAAATCTGTAACCTCTCTTTTTTTGATTTTCTGAAAAAGGGCTTCTCCAAACTCTTTATTCATTTGAATATTTATAGAATCTTTC
Organism: Flavobacterium panacagri; assembly: GCF_030378165.1. Lineage (NCBI taxonomy): Bacteria > Pseudomonadati > Bacteroidota > Flavobacteriia > Flavobacteriales > Flavobacteriaceae > Flavobacterium > Flavobacterium panacagri. The sequence goes on along the minus strand of NZ_CP119766.1, from coordinate 1,975,853 downwards.
TGAGTAGGCCTTGGTTTAAACGATATTGATCCAAGACTTTCAGAACTATAAGCCAAACTAGAATTATTATAAAACTGACTGTCTTCTTTGTTTGGTTTTACTTTTTGGGTTAATCTATAAATATTAAAAGTCTGCACTCTTGTAGTATCACCATAGTAATATTTATCGTATTTAAGAATCATAGAAATGGAATCAAAAACATAATTCGTAGCTTCTGTATCAGAACCTACACTGTTTAAAGCATAACTACTTCCAGAAAGCTGAAAATAGCTGTCAGCCTTTACTTTTCCAAAAACAGGATCGTCATAATTACCAATTAAAATTCTTCCTTTACTGGAAGTTGCAAGTGAATCAAAATTAATTGTTGACATGTTGACAGTAACCGTATCGATCAAAACCACCTTGTTGCTTAAAGCCAGATAATCTGATCCAACATTAAATTCTCCAGTATCGGTATCTGTACCACATGAAAATAGACTTAATACGAAAAGCAAGATCAATATAAACTTGTGCATAATTTATTTTTTGAACAAATATAAAAGGCAAGCTCTCGCGCTACACTATAACATATACTATCGTGCTTTTTTAAGCTACAAATTGCACAAAACCATCTACAATACCCATTGCCGTCAAAAAAATCATTTCAGCCTTAAAAAAGAGGATTTAGTCTATCAAAACACCTCATACATATATCTTCTTTTTTTTTAGAGCACTATCCGATTACTTTTGAAACCAATAAAATAAATAATGAAAGTAAGGTTTTTAATTTGTTCTCTTTTTTGGGTTTCGTTTCTAAGTATCAAGGCACAGGAAAATTTTGCTGCTTATGCGAATATTAAAATAGAACCTACAAATAAGATCGATTTTAATGGAACTGATATTGGTGTTTCCTATAAAAAGAGTCTGGGAACCAAATTCAAAATAACCAACACAGTAGAGTATTCTAATTTGAAAGTGAATTATGAACTAAATCCTTTTGATTTTTATCAGGGGCAAGATAAATTCAACCAGATTCAAAATAAATTTGAATTTTCGCATCAGATTTTGGAGAAAACAAAATGGCAGTTCTCCATTATTCCGACCGCAAACTTTCAACAAAATTTAGATTTATCAGACATAACAGTTTTAGGAAACATAGCGTTTAGCCAGCAGTTAAACTCAAGGTTCAATCTTGTTATTGGAGTGGGAAGAACTTCCATTTTTGGAGCACCAAAATTTAATCCGATTGCTGCTTTAGATTATAAATTCAATGCTAAAATGAATCTAAAAGTTGGATTCCCAGATTCTCACATTAGGTATTCTAACAATGAAAGAAATGAATTTAAACTAACAAACAGCTTTAACGGAAACTTTTATCATTTAGACACATCAGATACAACCGACAAAGCAGTTTTATCGCAAATAACATCGGCTTTTGAATATGATCGTAATGTCAGCAAAAATTGGTTTTTAAATTTTAAGGCAGGTTATGATTTTAATAAAAAATACAAATTATTAGACAGCAGTAATCATCAAGTATATGACTATAACATAGGAAATGGTTACGTTTTAGGAATAGGGATCAAATACAAACAATAAATAAAATTAAATACACTATGATTAATCTAAAAAAAGGAATTTTATTCACAGCGCTTTTTTCGAGCCTTTTTTTTGTAAGCTGCAGTAATGATGAAGATGAGGAATTAATGGGTAACTGGATTAAGAAATCAGCCTTTGACGGCCCGGCAAGATCTAGTGCAACAAGTTTCGTTATTGGAGATTTCGCATATGTTGTTGGCGGTTACACTGGCGATGAATATTTAAAAGATTTATGGATTTATAACTCAACCGGAGATTATTGGGAACAAAAAGCTGATTTTAGCGGTGTGGGAAGAAGTTCTGCTTCTAGTTTTTCTTTGAACGAAAAAGGATATGTTGGTCTTGGTTATGACGGGACAAACAAATTAAAAGATTTTTATCAATATGATCCTGTTAGCAACAGCTGGTCACAAAAAGCAGATTTTGCAGGAACTGCCCGTTATGCTGCAGTAGGGTTTCAAGTTGGCGGTAAAGCTTATTTTGGGACTGGATATGATGGAAATTACTTAAAAGATTTTTATCAATATAACGATACCACTAATTCATGGACTCTTGTAAATGGTTTCAGCGGAAACAAAAGACGTAATGCAACAGTTTTCGTAATTGCAGACAAAGCATACTTAGTGACTGGTGTAAACAATGGTACTTATCAAGAAGATTTTTGGGAATTTGATCCTTCAACTGATGCCTGGACAAGAAAACGAGATGTCGATAAAGATACTGATGACGACTATTCATACAACGACGATTATGCAATTGTACGTTCAAACGCTTCTAGCTTCTCAATGAATGGATTAGGTTATATTGTAGGAGGTGAAAACGTTAAAACGGTCTGGGAATACAATCCATCATCTGATATATGGTTAGAAAGAACTCCAATGGAAGGAGCGATAAGAACTGATGCTGTTGCTTTTACAATCAACAACAGAGGTTACTATATGTTAGGAAGAATTGGTTCTACCTATTTTGATGATGCTTGGGAATTTAGACCATTAGAAGAACAAAGCGATGATGATAACTAATATTAAAAAACACTTCTGGGCACTAATCCAGAAGTGTTTCCTATTTTCGGCATTCTTTATATTTTTGATTTCCTGCACTAAAAAAGAAGCACTTACAGCTGCTTCTTTTAAAACAGAATCAGGATGGGGATATACAATTTCTTACAAAGAAAAAATCTTAATTAAGCAAACCGTAATCCCAGTAGTAAGCGACAACAAAAGTTTTGCATCAGAAAACGACGCTCTGAAAGTAGCCGATCTTGTGAAACAAAAACTCAAACAAAACTTATCCCCAGCGGTAACCAAAAAAGATTTAATTTTATTAAAAATAAAATTATAAATGCAGTTAGATACCTTAAAAAATACCGGATACAACAAAATTCTATTTCATTGCGCAATATGGGTTTTCTTTATTTTAACTTCATTAATTCAGTTTTACGAAAGTCCGTTTAAAATGAGTAATGATTTTTATGTGCAGTGGGTCACTGGAATTGTATTGTTTTATCTGAACTATTTTTACCTGGTACCTTCCTATCTTTTACAAAAAAAGTACTGGCTGTATTTTTTGTTTGCTTTTGGTCTTATTGCTGTTTTTATGATTTTTAGGATCAATTATTCTATTCCAGAATTCAGACACTTAAGACCTGAAAATATAATGCCTCCTCGAATGATTCCTCAAGGACCGCATTTTTTTCCAAGAGCTGATTATATGCCTCGAAGAATTGAGATGAGACAGCCAATTTTCTTTAAACTCGGCCCCTCTTTTTTCTATATTTTAATTATAACAATTAGCGCGATTATTAGAACATTGACTGAGTTTTATAATAATCAGCAAAACAAACTGATTGCCGAAACACATAGAACAAATACCGAATTGATATACCTGCGCAAACAAACCAATCCGCATTTTTTATTCAATTCTTTAAATAGTATTTATTCTTTGGCACACAAAAAATCTGATTTGGTCCCTGATGCCATCGTCACGTTATCTGAACTCATGCGCTATATGCTCTATGAAACTGATAACAAAACGGTGGCTTTAGAAAAAGAAGTAAACTATATTCAGAACTATATTGAACTGCAAAAACTGAGATTAAACAATATCGAAGACATTGTAATTAATGTACATGGAGATACTAAAAATAAATTTATTGAGCCCTTGTTATTAATTTCTTTTGTAGAAAATGCTTTCAAATACGGAACAGATTACAAAGGTGCTGCCCACGTAAAAATTAAAATTCTCATTACCGATAATAATCTTGATTTTTGGATTGAAAACACAATTGAAAGCTATGTTAAAGACCCTGAAAATTCAGGAATTGGATTGGTAAACATTCAAAATCGTCTTGATTTACTTTATCCAAATGCTCATGAATTAAGTATTACTCAGGATAATGAATATTATAGAGTTCATTTAAATCTAAAATTGGATGAAATTAAAACTAGCCTACAATAAACTGAATTAACTTTATTAAAGTCTTATTTTGATTTCTTAGTCAGTATTTTATGAAAATTTTAAACTTAATTTACTGGTTTAAAATTACTTTTGAATGCCAAAACAAATTATAAAAACTTAATTCTGAAAAAATGAAATGTGTAATTATTGATGATGAGCCTTTAGCAGTAGAATTATTGCAGGATTTTGTCAAAAAGGTGGAATCGCTGGAATTAATGAATTCTTTTAACAATGCGATTGATGCTGTCTCATTTATTAATCAGAATAACGTAGATTTGATTTTTCTGGATATCGAAATGCCTCATTTCTCTGGAATTGATTTTATAAACACCATCGAAAAAAAACCTTTGGTTATTTTTACAACCGCCTATTCAGATTATGCTGTAGAAGGTTTTAATCTCGGCGCAGTCGATTATTTGGTTAAACCAATTCCTTTTCACCGTTTTTTAAAAGCCGTTGTTAGAGCACAGCAAGTTTTATTGCCTGTTACTGCAACTCAAACCATTTCTGAAAACACAAATGCCCCTGAAATCGAGCAGGATTTTATGTTTGTAAGAGCCGAATACGAAAATGTAAAATTAAATTTTGCAGATATACTTTTTATAGAAGGATTAAAAGATTATGTCAAAATTTATACGACAGACAATAAATTTACTCTAACTCTTATTAGTTTAATTAAATTAGAAAATCTGCTTTCCAGCAAAGGTTTTTCGCGAATTCACAGATCATACATCATTAATATCAAACACGTAAAATCTATTCAGAAAAACAAGGTTTTAATAAGTGATAAAAGAATTCCAATCAGCGAAAGCTACAAAAATGCCTTTTTCGAGAGGATTAACCTATAATTTTTATTTTTGTTCTTCGTTTTTAAACCAGCCTGAATACATTACATAATTATTTGAAATGCGTTCGATTTCACCGGCAAAATCAGATTGATCAATATCCTTTACTTTTTTGGCGGGAACGCCAGCATAAATACTTCCTGAAGCCACAACAGTATTTTGAGTGACCACTGCTCCAGCGGCAATAATTGCATTGCTTTCTACTACGCAATTGTCCATTACAATCGCTCCCATTCCGATCAAAACATTATCATGAATGATACAGCCGTGTACGATCGCATTATGACCTATTGAAACGTTATTTCCTATTAAAGTTGGATGTTTTTGATAAGTGCAATGAATAATTGCTCCATCCTGAATGTTTACTTTATTTCCTATTTTAATAAAATTTACATCTCCACGAACAACCGCATTAAACCAGACACTACAAGAATCGCCAAAAGTAACATCTCCTACAATTGTAGCATTTTCAGCAACATAACAATCCTCTGGAATCTGAGGTGATTTTCCGTTAACAGACTTGATCAGCATAAAAAATAATATTTAATTAACCGCAGGACAGTTACAGTCGTAGCGCTCTTTTTTACAGAATAAATTAATCCCCAAAGTAATCTGGTGATAACCTCCAGTATCAAATTTTACATCTCCCATTACTTGAGAATAAGTGTAAGCAAACATAAAGTTTTTGAAATTAACCCCAACTATAGGCGTAAAAAACTGTAGTTTTTGAGACGCAACACCATTATTTCCAGCAAGATACTGCGCCCCATCGAAGCCTCTTCTGTACGATAATGCAGCCCAAAGACTCCCAAAATCCATGCTTTTGTAAGCCTTTAAGTTTAAATCAAGCGTTTTCTCTTTGGTTTTATCGAAATATTGAAAAAGTATCGAAGGCTCCCAGGTAATGCTATTATTTTTACCAAAAACATATCCGGCACTCAATAAAAACTTTCTCAGGTTATCGCTCTCATATTCTGTATACAATTCTCTTCTTGTTTCTAATAAACCTTGAACTGTTGCATGAGCATAAAAGTCCATAAAATTATAGGAAGCTCCAATATCCATATTAAAGTAAGAGTCTTTTTGAATAGAACCAAAAACGATAGGATCAAAAGTTCCTCCGAATTTCGTTTCATCCAACTGACTTTGTATTAAACCACCGCTAATACCAAAAGAAAGCTGATTCAAATCGATCTCATCTCTTGAAAACATAATATGATGGGCATAGGTAACTTTAACTCCTTTTTGAGAATGATATCCATTTTTATCGTTAAAAACAATAATACCAGCCCCAGAACGTTCACCAACTCTTCCATTAAAACTTAATGTTTGCAGAGATGGAGCGTCTTCCTGTCCGAACCATTGTTTTCTAGCAGTTAATCTAATCTTGGCACAATTGGCTGCACCCGCCATTGAAGGGTGAATTAAGTAATAATTATCTGATAAATAATCTGAATAAACAGGTATTCCTTCTTGCGAATAAGAAAAAAAGGAGGAAATAAGAAAAATTAATAAAACCCTGATTTTAAATTTCATAAAGGCAATTTTGTATCAATATAATTTTCACTCCTGCAATTTAACACGATTTCCTTGAAAAGAGTCTTAATTATTTTATTAAAAAATCAAATATAGGTATTAGTAGAAAATAACTTTAGTAAATTTGCAAAAAATATACTACCATGACAAAAATCACTATAAAAGAAACTCAAAATCCAACTATTTTAAAGTTCGAGTTTGAGGATTTTATTACTCAAAATCAAAACTTTGAGTTCAAAAACATTGACGAAGCTCAGGCTTCTCCTTTGGCTCAACAACTATTCTATTTACCATTCGTTAAGACTGTTTATATATCTGGAAATTTTATTGCTATCGAAAGATACAGCATTGTAGACTGGGATGATGTTAAAGACGCTGTTGCAGAACAAATAAGCTCTTTTGTTGAAAAAGGCGGAGTTATCATTAAAATTGATGAAACTAAAGCTAAAAAACAGCCTATTACAGTTTATGGAGAAACAACTCCAAATCCTTCTGCTTTAAAATTTGTAGTAAGCAGAATGCTGACTCGCAATGCTGTTGAATACAAAAACATCGATCAGACTGCTTCTTCTCCATTAGCTCAGGAATTATTCAAATTTCCTTATGTAAAAGAAATTTTTATCGATGAGAACTATATTTCAGTAACGAAATATGAAATTAATGACTGGTCTGAAATTACTTTAGAATTAAGAACTTTCATTAAACAATTTATTGAAAACGGCGGTACGGTTTTAGACGAAAGTTTAATTCAGACTACAACCAAAAATGAAGTTACAAAAGACGAAGCCTTTGACAAATTAGATGTTACTTCACAACAAATTATCAATATCTTAGAAGAATATGTAAAACCAGCAGTAGCTGCTGATGGTGGTAATATTGCTTTTGAATCTTATAATGAAGAAGACAAAACGGTAAAAGTACTTTTACAAGGTGCTTGCAGCGGTTGTCCTTCTTCAACATTTACTTTAAAAAGCGGTATCGAAAATATGCTGAAAAGCATGCTTAATGATGAAGCTATAAAAGTAGAAGCTTCAAATGCTTAAATCTAAAGTTAGATATATCTTAAAAGCGTCTCATTGAGGCGCTTTTTTTTAAACTAAACATTTCAAATCTACATTCTATAAACAATGAGTCCAACATATCTCTAGATAATCTTTTTATTCCTATCATGTTACGAGTAGTAATAATTTATTTCTCTTCGGTTATAATAAATGTTAAAAAATCAATTGTCCGAAACTGTCCTACATCATAAAAAGTTTTATTAGCAATTTCCTGAATTTCTTCCATTGGTAATAGTATAGCAGTTCCTTCAGGTAGTTTAACCTCATCTCGCATTTTTTTTAAACTATAAACCTTCTTGTCTTTTACTAATGCTGTTGGGTAACTAATCATTGAATTTCCAAATGGATCGTAATATTGAACACCATTTCCTATAAAACCAAATCCAGCATTATTCTTTAAATTTATAAATTCAAGTATATAGTCTCCTTGTTGAATGATTAAGATATCTCCAACTATTTTACGCTTCTCTTCCATTTTACTATTGTTTTTAATTTAGACTCCCCGCTTCCCGCTCCCGCACGAATCCTTTCGTGTGGCAAGTTTCTACTTAATCTAATTTTACTTACTTAATAAAGGAAGTTAGATTTGATCGGCATATCGACATACCAAAGGATTCGTACGGGAACGAGGGTAACTTGTTGCACTTACTTCTCCATATTATGCCATTCTGAGAATTGCATTCTATACTTATTTTCCCCTAGAATTTTATAAAATAAAAACCAGCTTATCGCCACACGAAAGGATTCGTGCGGGAGCGGGGTTACTTAATTCTATTATACCCTCAATTTTTCCATATATGGATTTTCAACGACTTCTAAAACACCTTTATTTATCTCCACTATTTTTAATATATTGGAAGTAATTTGTTTACCAGTAATTTTTCCTGTTTTTAAAAATCTTTCTAAAAAAGCGAAGTATAATCCAATTAAAAAACCAAATAGAAAGACCGATAGCAAATGTAATAAACTTACATCGTTCCTTTTAATTTTGATATATTCATTTACTTAAGCAGCAGTAATTTTGGGATATTCTGCAAGCTTGTTTTCTAAATATTTAGAATTGCGATCAAGTGCTATTTGTTTAATTGCTTCTATATTACGATTGTGAACAGAAATAAATTCTTGTCCCGAATTTATATTGTGTACATTATCCTTAAAGCTATTAATAAATAGAATGGATTTTTTCAATAATTCAAGTTCTCTTTCTGTAACCATTATTTTTTTTAAATTAGACTATTACCAATTTATTCCTGCCTTAACCTGTATCGTTTTTTTCTCTTTTCTATTTTGAATAATAAATGTTATAGAATCAGGAATTCTACGTAATTCTTCAATAAATTTGGGATTATCTTCTCTAAACTGTTTGTAAGAAACTAAAACTATAGTATCATTTGTACTTTTTATGTTTTCAACAGAAGTTTTAGGATTATATCGTTCAATTAATTTTTGAGCCTCCTCTTTTGATATTTTTATTTTTCGCTCAACTAAATAGATAGCATTGGGATAATTAGGATATTGATAACGATCTAATGAGAAAATTACTTTATCATTTTTGCTTTCTATCATAATGTAATCATCAACATCTGAAGATAAGTGATTATTTTTTTGTAGTAAACTCCTACACGGAGGATATTTGGAAAATTATTAAGGAATAAATTAAATTCAACTGGTATAGTAATTACCAAATCTTCTCTATCTCTTGGGAACTCAGCAATTGTTATATTTATTTTTTTCTCAGAAACAATTTCTTTAAAATAAGTTTTTTCTTTGCAATTAATAGAACATATTGCAATTAGGATTGTTAGAATAATAATTTTTACTTTTTTCGTAATTCTTCGTTCATAAATACACAATCAACTACATCGTAATAAGTACCAAGTTGTAAATCTTGTACACCATAAGTTATCAGTATATGTGTTAAGGGTGATTTTGTTGTAAATCTTCTTTCTTTTATTTCGTCGTAAGTTTTTAGTTTCCCTTTAAATAAATCATTGATAATTTCTGAATTGACAGGAATAGATCTAAAAAAGTTCTCTTCTGCCCAACTATTTTCTATAAAAGACAAAACAGCATCCAATCCTTTAGTTTTTGTATTTTGCCATTCTAACCACATTTGTTCTTGAAAATTTTGATCTGCTTCCTGCAATAAATCCTGTGCCATCCATTCAAAAAGGAATACACCAAAAGCAAGAATCTGATATCCCGGAACAAATGACAATACAGTAGAAACTGAAGGAGTAGCGAATTTTCCGTTACTGCTTATTTCTGGCATCATGTTTCGAATTTCATCTAAAACCTGAATGTAAGTAAAAATTTCTGCAGCTTGTTTTGCAAATTTTATTACCCCGCTCCCGCACGAATCCTTTCGTGTGGTAAGTTTCTACTTAATCTAAATTTTACTTACTTTTTTAAAAGTAAAGTTTTGCAAAGTAAATCAGACTTAACCAGCTTATCGCCACACGAAAGGATTCGTGCGGGAGCGGGGGTAATCACTATATTTAAAAAGTTCTTCTTTATTAACCGTATCAATATCAGAATATCTGTAAAAACCATTATCCATAAGCTCTTTTGGGGTTATGGGTTTTGGCAAATAATGGTTTATCCTATCCTTTTTTGCACACGACAAAAAAGAGAGCAGCAATAGCAATATTGTTTTTTTCATTTTTATATTATTTTTAGTCCATAATCTTCCAATGTTTCCAAGATATCTGTATCTATATATTTTAATGTCTCTTTATTTGGTCTCTGAGGAGATACATAACCATTGGTATTAAATCTTTCATACTCTAAGTATTTCGTTCTTCGGTCAAGGTAAACAGGACCATTTATAGGATGGGTAAATTCTGCAAGACTAAATCTAGGTTCAGCACTTATAGCAAGTCCTAAAATCTTAATTGCGGTATCTTCCACTATAGGAGCTTTTCCGGTTATAAAACCAACCGAGGAAACGGCTATTCCTAAAAGATTTAGCTTTTTGTTTAACTCGTCATTGTTTTCTGTTATCTTTACTAGTAATAACTTGCATTACTCATATGGCCAGAATAACACTTTTCTACAATATTTCTGTAAAAATTATCATTGATATAGTTTATAAATAGATCATATGATTTATCATCTTCTGAATAGTAAATACTGGTTTTAAAACCATCTATCATAAATAAAGTCGGATAATTTCTACTGCTTCTTTTTCCTTCAAGTATAATTTCTATAGGAATTTTAAGACCAGTATAATATTTCACAATTTTTTTCTGAGAGCTCAAATCTGCAATTTCTTTTGATCTGATATTGTTTGGATATGTTACGATATTTTTAAAAAATAAGGAGTCATTTCTAAACATATATGTTATAATTCTATAATCTAACTTTCGACCGATATACTTGACACTTTTTTTCTCTTCAATTGAATCAGATTTATAAAACCCTACTAATTGTTTTGGATACCTTTTTCCATTTTTATTCTCTGGCTCTACGTTCGTATACATATCGTATTTTACAATTTTTTTTGTGTGTCTTTGATTACTATAATTATTATCTATTGTGTCGTTGTAAGAGTATTTGTAAAAACCATTTTCGATTAAAGTTTTAGCTGAAATTTTTTTTGGTAAATAATGATTTATATTATCTCGTTTGGAACATGATAAAAAGAATAATGTCAATAATAATATACTTATATTTTTCATGCTATTTAATTTTTAAACCATAATCTTCCAATTCTTTCAAAATATCTTTTTTGTAATTATCTGAATCTACTAATGTTTGTGAAGAATCTAAGTAGCCATTATAACTTTTTCGGATATAATTTTCGATTTTAGTTTTCTCATCCAAATAAACGGGTCCATTTATAGGATAAGTAAATTCTGCAAGGCTAAATCTGGGTTCTGCACTTATAACGAGTCCCAAAATTTTAATCGTGGCATCTTCTATTACAGGAGCTTTTCCTGTTATAAAGCCTACAGAAGAAACAGCTATTCCTAAAAGATTTAGCTTTTTGTTTAACTCATCACGGTTTCCTGTCACTTTTAGATTGGTAAAATTTACATCGGTACGGCGGTTGCAAAGCGACGCCTGTATAATATACTCATGAAACTTTTTTATTAAATAAATTTTTCCGTTTCTAAAAGTTATCGTTTTATTCTTAATAACATGATCGTGCAGTTCATCAACATCAATACAGGCCTCTTTTGTTTTCCTTATTCTGGTAGAAGAATCCAAAATATGTCTTTTTTCAGTAACGTCATAAACAAGTTTAAAGGTGGTCAGTATTTTTTCTCCTTTGATGATTTGTCCTTTATTATCCATATAAATAGTTAAAGCACTCAAATAACAGTTTCTTGGAGTTTTATTTATTTCTATTTTTTTTCTGAATCGGTAAAACATTTATTCAGTTCTAATGAGGTTAATGCTGTAACACAATGCAATAATCCATCAGAAGCAATTGTCATGTTTAAACTTTGTGTATAGTACGCTCTTGATAATTCTCTGCATCTGTATTCTTCCCAAGGTTCCGGTACTGGATCTGGTTCGTAATTTCCTAAACTAATTGATGTTCCCATTTTTTCTAATTTTTTTAATACTATATAATTCAATGTTTCCACAAGTTGCAGTCAGCTTTATGGTTTGGGCTGTTTTTTCTATTTCACGTGCTATTACAGTATGTCTTGTCTCTACCTTTATATTGTAATTCCTTGCCTGTTTTATTATTGCCATATCTATTGTTTTTTAATTAAAACTTGTATTTTCGCCACTATCTGCACGAATTGTTTTTGAAGCTTTTAATGTCATATCCCCATTTGTTGCATTTAGATTTATCTTTTCTGCTGTTTCAATATGTTCTGCAGAAGTTGTTGTTATGGTTTCTCTGATCAGGTCTATCTTTTCATCACTTTTTTCTAGTAGTTTTTCATCAGCATCAAGAATAATATTGTTTTGAGCGTCAATAGTAATATTTGTTCCTGCCTTAAGCGTAATACTTTCACTTGCCTCAAAAACAATATTTTTGGCTCGTATGGTTACAGTTTCTGGCGAAGTCACATTTATGTTTTTGTTTTCTTCATCTAGATGAATTTCATTCCCGCTAGGATCAGAAAGCCAGATACCTATTTTCTCAATAAACTTTAATAACATTCCAAATCGAAGTTTCCAGCCTTTTATCATATTCTTCGTGTCAAAAAACTCTGGTTTTTCTCTTCCGTTATAATAGGTTCCCGAAATATACGGGCATTCAGCATTTCCTCCCTGAAAACCAACCTGAACCTCTTCGCCTATTTCGGGTCTGAAATAATTTCCCTTTCCAGAGCCTGCATAAAATTGTGCCACGCGCATCCAGTCGCTTTCATTTCCCCAGCCGTTCCAATAATAGGCCACTTTTACCCTGCCCAGTCCTTCCGGATCGTTGTTGTCGATAACTTTTGCAGGCTGGCTGTCTGCCAGCGCAAAGGCTTCGACATTGGTGTAATGCGGTGCTGCAACATCAGACGGGATAGCTTTAAACCTGCAGCTGTAATTGCCGTTAGTATTGGAGAGATGTGTAACTTCTACCGCAATTAATTTATGCTCCACCGTTTTGTTCTGGATGGTAAAAACTTCTCCTACACCAATAGGAAAATAAGAAGTTCCGCTGTAGAAAACACTGTTGGCATCTCTTCCTGCTGTCTGCAGGCTGACCATTTCGTCTATTTCTTCCTTGTTCTGCGCATTATTGGTATAGGCTCCAACGCTTAAATCCTGCGCCGCAATAGATCCCTGATTCCATCCCATTGAAACAGCAAACCGGTCTCCGCTTCCTCCTTCGGCTTTTGCTGCCGAATTTCTTATAATTCCAGCATTTTTATAATCGTAGCCTCCAAACGAAGTTTTATGCGAAAACAGACTGGCTTCAATGGTATAATTATGCAGTGATGAACCATTAATGAGCACTACTTTGCTGGCTTTTGTCTGTCCGAACTGCATGCGCATTCCGTCAAAATAAAACCACTGGCCGTAACGGGCAGAAAGCCGTTTCATAAAATCAAAACTGCTTTCGTTGTACTGCGGTTTAAATGAAAAAGCTTTGGTGTAAGTGGGTGCAACGGCTTCACGCTGGTAGAATTCTCCCGAACCTTCCTCGGCAAAAATCTCAAGGGCGATATCTTTCAGGCTTTTATCGAGAAAAATTCTTGATTTTTTCATGTCGTCCAGTACCACAGTATGGCTTATTCCCAAAACACGAAGTCCAGCCGGGCTTCCGTGGAGGTCAACAGAAACAAGCTTTGTAATGATTCCTTTAGACATGACTTTCATCCCGTTGACTTTGAAGGTAAAAATCACTTCACTGCCCACATACCTGCTTATTGCTTTTGCCTGGTCTTGGGGCTCAATTATGGTTTTACCCGTATACTGCCAGTCGAAAGAAAAATAATGGTGGTCGGCCATTCTCTGCTCCAGCTGTAAATTGTAATAAATAACATTTTTATCGAACGTATTTATAGAAATATGAACTTGTTCTGAAAATTTACTCATAGTTTATAGGTTTTAGTTAATTACAATTGTTTTAAACTTAGATTTAGTAAAACAATCACAAAGCCTCTAAAAGCTATAATTATGACAGAATATGTTTTTTATTAGTGAAGAAAAAAGAATGGAAGCATCCTTAAAAATATATTTAAAATCAAAGCGTCTCATTGAGGCGCTTTTTTTATACTTAAACATTAACTATCAATTATTTACCATCAAAAAAACTAGTAATTCTATAAAATTAGTTAATATTGTATTTATAACCAATTAATTAAAAACCATGGGATTATCTTCATTTTTTAAAAATCTATTTGGCTCGACCAAAGAATCGGTAACAGAATTGGCAAATAATGCCGAAACCACTTTTGAGCAGGCTAAAGAAGCTACTGCCCCTTATATTGAAAAAGCTGAAACTTTTGCAGAAGAAGCTATTGATAAAGTAAAAGAAGTTTCTGAGCCTATCATTGATAAAGCTGCAGATTATGCTGAAAAAGCCAAAGAAACCGTAAGCGAATATGCCGATAAAGCATCAGACGCACTAAGCGATGTGATTGATACTGTTAAAGAAAAAACAGCTTCTCTAACAAATGAGGCCACTGAAACAATTTCGGAAACGGTTGTCGATACAAGCGAAAAATCGGCTGGAGCAGTAGAAGAAATCGGCGATGAAGCTGCAGACAAGATATAATGTCTATTTTCAGATAAGGTAAATATTTTTATATTTGCACAACTAATATGCCTTCTCTTTTGAGAAGGTTTTTTTTATTTAAAAATCATGAATCTGAACCCAGAACAAGTCAGTAAATACATTACTCGATTTACTAATATTTTTATTGATTATTCGCCTAAATTAATTTCGGCATTTATAGTTTTATTTGTTGGTTTATATGCTATAAAACTAATAAACCGAATTATTAGGAAAATAATGGAGAAGAGAAATCTTGATCCAACTCTTACCAAATTCCTTGCCGATATATTATTATGGGCTTTACGAATTTTATTATTCGTAACCTTTATTTCAAACCTTGGAATCGAGACTTCTTCATTTGTAGCAATTTTAGGAGCAATGGGACTTGCTATTGGTTTATCATTGCAGGGATCACTTTCTAACTTTGCAGGCGGAATGCTTATTATTGTTTTTAAACCCTTTAAAGTTGGGGATACTATAGAAGCTCAAGGCGTGATTGCAACGGTTCTTGAAATTCAGATCTTCGTTACCAAAATGCTAACGGCCAACAATCAAACTGTTTTTGTACCAAATGGAGCATTATCTAACGGGAATATCATTAACTATTCGATGCAGGGAGAAAGAAGAGCCGATTTGACTTTTGCAATTTCTTATGATTCCGATATTAAAAAAGCGAAAGAAATCCTTCTAGATGTCTTAGTCAAAAACCCAAAAGTATTAAAGAAACCAGCTCCAGAAGTTTTTGTAAAAAACTTATCAGCTAGTTCAGTAGATTTTGCTGTTCGCCCTTGGGCTAAAAATGCTGATTATGGATCTGTTTTTACTGAAACATTAGAAAATTGCAAAGCAGCACTAGACGAGGCAGGAATTGCAGTGCAACCCTATACTATACAGAAATAATACTACTCTTTTTTAGAAGGAGCAGTAATCATAAAATCTTTTAAATAATAAGGTTCAAAATAAGCGACATCTACAGTGTCGCTTTTTTGATACTTATCAAAACTGATTTTACTCATAGCTTGTGCTGAAGGATATTTTATATCTTCTAAAAATACAAAGTTTTCTTTAGTTAAAACAGCTTTGCATTTTTCGGCACAATCGCCTACAAAGTAAAGCTTATCTGTGTATTCTTGAAATGAATTTTCGTCTATAATTTCGGCTTTAATAGCTCTTTCAACGGTTAAGTCTGCATTAAAAACTTCGCTGTATACTTCCATACGGCGGGCATCCAACATCGGAATAATTTTTCCGTCTGGAACTCCTGCCTGAGAAGCTAAGGTCTGAAGCGTATCTACAGCAATTAACGGAATATTTAAAGCATAACACAACCCTTTTGCCGCCGAAACACCAATTCTTAAACCAGTATAAGATCCTGGCCCTTGGCTTACCGCAATTGCATTTAAATCCTGAACCGAAATACCTGATTTAGCAATTACTTCTTCAATAAAAACATGAAGTTTTTCGGCATGCGAATATCCTTCCTCTGCAAGTTCATTGCAAACAATGGTTTGACCATCTTTTGCTACAGATACTGAACAATTTTTAGTAGCCGTTTCGATATTGAGAATAAAAGACAAAATATTTAATTTTAATTATTAATGTTTTACAAAAAAGTTAAGTCAGGTACAAAGGATAAAGCAAATTAGAAACAATAATGGCAGAATTGATAAACTAGCCACTAAAAAGCTCAAATAAAGTATTGCCTTTTTTCCGCTCGAAAAATATACAAACTCATTTTTATAGTATTCACTCTGATACACTCTATAATGAATATAGAAAAGAAATCCTGCTCCTGCGATCAGTCCAAATATAAATGCTTCCAAAAATCCTGGGGGCGGACTGCCACATAACGAAATCACCATAAAGATTATTTTTTAGGAGCATCAGCTTTCTTAAGCTTTACTTTATCTCCAGAATTAAGATCTTTAGAAACCGTTGTATATGGGCCAGTAATAACCACGTCTCCAGGTTTTAATCCAGACATTACTTCAATATTAGTATCGTCCTGAATTCCTGTCTTAATGACTCTGATTTTAGCTTTGTCACCAACTTTCACAAAAACGCATTCGAATTTTTTATCACTTTTTGGAGCTGCTTTTTTATCTTCTTTAGGATCTTCAACTTTAAAATCTTTTACTGCTGTAGTATCCGATTTTACCACAACAGAACTAATCGGCACTGCCAATACATTATTTTTTGTAGTGGTAATAATATCTACAGTTGCCGTCATTCCAGGTCTAAACGGAGAATAAGCACTTGGTTTTCCTTCTAATAAATCCAAATAAGATTCTTTTAAAATTCGAACTTTAACTTTGAAATTGGTTACCTGATCTGATGTTAGGGTTGTACTTGCAGAGTTTGAAATACTAGTTACAATTCCTTTGAATTTCTTTTTCAGATAAGCATCAACTTCAACATTTGCTTCATCACCAATTTTAATTTTTACAATATCATTTTCATTCACATCAACTTCAACCTCCATATTGTTTAAGTTTGCAACACGTAAAAGTTCAGTACCAGCCATTTGCTGAGTTCCTAAAACTCTTTCTCCCAATTCTACATTCAGAACAGAAATTGTACCGTCTGCCGGAGAATATATTGTGGTACGCCCTAAATTGTCTCTAGCTTCTGTAACTGATGCTGAGGCACTTTGAACATTATAATAAGAGCTTTGTTTTGTAGCTTTTGCCACTTCGTATGTAGAAATAGCTTTGTCCCAATCCGATTTTGAGATAACCCCTTTATCATACAAAGTTTTATTACGATCATAATTTGCTTTTGCTTCTTTAAAACTAGCATCAGATTGTGTTAAAGCTGCTTTAGTTCCTGCCAAATTGGCAACAGATCTTTCTAATCCAGAAGTATATAAATCGGGATTTATTTTTACTAATAAATCACCTTTTTTCACAACTTGACCTTCTTTTACATTTAAAGCGATAATTTCACCTGAAACCATTGAAGCAATTTTAACTTCAATTTCCGGTTGAATTTTACCTGTTGCGGAAACTGTTTCAACAATTGTTGAAGCAGTTACTTTTGCGATTTCTACTTCTTTCCCTTCATCCTTATTCCCAATCACTCCAGCTTTTGAAAGCCCAATTAAAGCTGCAATAAGTACTATTGCACCACCGACTAAGAAATAAATTGTTTTTTTTGACATAATAAATTATTTTGTAATAATTGGAACGATTGGAATTCCGAAATAAAATTCAAGTATTTTAATTTTAAACATGTAATCGTATTTTGTTGTAATCACATTAGACTGTGCGGTAGTCAATAATGTCTGTGCTTGTGTAAAATCAAAAGAATTCATCAAACCCACATCATACTTTTCTTTTGCATAATTATAAGCCTGCTGTCTCGCTTCTAATGTTACGGTAGATGCTTCATAAGTATTTAAAGCCGCTTTAGCATCTGTAAAAGCAGTATAAACGTTACGTTGCAAATCTAAACTTTTTTGCTCTAAATCTATTTTAGATTTCTCTAAACTTACTTTACTGCGCTCTACATTATTTTTAACTGAGAAACCATTAAAAATTGGAACATTTAATTGAAAACCAAAATTATGACCTTTGTTATCACTAAATTGCTGGAAAAGCGGATCTGGCCCTACAGTATATGGATTTCCAGCAGCATCTAATCTAACCTGATCACTATAACTTGCTCTAGTATTGAAACCATAAAAACCACTAAGTGTTGGCTGAAATGCTCCTTTTGCAATTGCTACATTTTTCTCTGCAATTTCAAGATTAGTCTGCGCCAATTTTAATTCTGTTCTAATATCTTTTGCTTTGGCATAAATTTCAACTGGTGTCTGAGCGAGAATATTGTTTTCGTCTGCTAAATTATTGTTCTCAACAACATCAAAATCTGCAAACTCCTTTAATTGCAAAAGCTGCGCTAAGCTTAATTTTGAAATTAATAAGTTATTTTCAGAAACTGCTATATTTTGTTTATCTGTAGCAACAGTTGCTTTTAAATCGTATAAATCACCACGAGGAATTGTCCCTGCATTTACCATTTCTTCAGAACGTGTAAAACGTTTTTCATCAATAGCCAATTGTTCTTTTTTCACTTTCAGATCTTCTTTATTTGATAAAATCTGTAAAAATGCACTGGCAACATTCAGCGAAATATCTTCTTGCATTTTTAGCAATTGATATTTAGATGCAATAATTGACAACTTTGCTTTTCTATAAGTATTTTGATTTTGCAGACCTTTATAAATATCAACTCCTGCATTTAAACCAACAGAAGAATATTGAGTAGTCTGATTACGTAAAATACCAGTTGTAAGATCCTGGTTCAAACCAATATTCCAAGAGTGTGAAGCATTTCCATTTACAGATGGAAGATAATTTCCTAACGCCCCTTTTTTATCAATATCTGCATTTTTTACATCCAGCTCTGACACTTTGATTGTAATATTATTTTCTAATGCGTATCTCACGCATTCTTCAAGTGTCCATTGTTTTGACTGTGCTTGTCCGGTTAATCCAAAACCAAATAACATTGCGAAAACCAGACTATTATATTTATTTATTTTCATATATTTTTGATGAAAGCATAGTAAAGCAAACTACGCAAATTTAACATTTTTTAAACCCAAAAAAATCCCTAAACCTTCAAATTAAATTATTTTTTTTCACCTTCGTTAATCAAGCCTTGATTCCAGATTTTTATCTTATCTGTAGCTTTTAAACCACTTTTAACTTGAACGTAGATTCCATCGCTCACTCCAAGAATTAAATCTTTTCTTTGGAATTTTTGTGGAGCAGTTTCGATCTCAACATAAGGTTTTTGCGTTTTTTTGTCAAATTGCACCAATGACTCTTTTATTGCCATCACTTTATCTGCTTTTTCTAAAATAATTGAAGCATTTGCACTTAGACCCGCTCTAATAAAAGTATCATCTCTATTGATCATTTGAGCTTTAATCTCAAATTGGATTGCTCCATTTTCTGTAACTCCTTTTGGCGCAATATAATTCAAAACTGCTTCGAATTTTTTATTTTCGATAGCTCCAATTGTAATCTCAATAGGCATTTTTTCTTTGATTTTACCCACTTCAGATTCATCAATTTTTCCAATAAAAATCATTCTTCCAACGTCTGCAACACTAGCAATTGTAGTTCCTTCATTGAAATTATTACTTTCAATAACTTGATTCCCTACTTTTACTGGCACGTCTAAAACCATTCCGTTAACAGTAGAACGGATTAAAGTATTGGCATAACTTCCAAAAGAAGCTGTTGTACCCGTTTTTACAATATCTAAACTTTGTTTAGCAGCCAAATAGGTTTGTTTGGCTTGATTGTATGCCACTTGAGCTGCATCGAAATCATTTGCAGAGATTACCTCTTTTTCGAATAATGTCTTTTGTCTTTTATAAAGTCTCTCTTGATTATCCAAAGCAATTTTAGCTGTCTGAACT
Source organism: Flavobacterium panacagri (assembly GCF_030378165.1). NCBI lineage: Bacteria > Pseudomonadati > Bacteroidota > Flavobacteriia > Flavobacteriales > Flavobacteriaceae > Flavobacterium > Flavobacterium panacagri. The sequence goes on along the minus strand of NZ_CP119766.1, from coordinate 1,955,762 downwards.
TGATTTTGTGTATTACTCACATTCGAAACGTTAGCTACAACTCGAATTTTGGCAATCATATCTCCCGCTTTGATTTTTTCACCCGCTTTGATATAAACCTCTTCAATAATACCTGAAATATTTGGTTTGATTAATACCTCTTCATCAGGCTGAATATTACCGGTCGCAATTGTATTTTTTACAATCGTTTTCGTTTCTGCTTTTTCCGTTTTAAAGACAATCGGTGATTCTTGATTTTTGGCATACAAATAATATAATGCTCCAAAGAAAACGATCGCAATAAATATTAAAATGGTTACGGTTACTCCTTTTTTCATTTGTTTTTGGTTTAATCGATTTATTTTGATTGATAATTTATTCTGTTCTTAATGCGTCTACTGGTTTTACATTGATTGCTGTCTGTGCTGGTATAAATCCTGCAAGTAAACCAGATCCTACCAATATAATTAAAGCAACAAATACAACTCCTAAGTCTACAGTAGGATTAGCAAACATCGTATTGCCATCTGCCGGCATAGAATCCAGTACCATATTTAAAATGGCAATAATTCCCGTGGCTACTGCAATTCCTAGCATTCCCGAAATAATGGTTAAAAATATAGATTCTGTTAATATTTGACTTCTTATTGCCCCTGGTGTTGCCCCCAATGCTCTTCTGATTCCAATTTCTTTCGTACGTTCTTTAACTACTATAAGCATAATATTTGAAATTCCGATTACACCGGAAATCAACACTAAAGTCCCAACGAAATACGCAATTACTTGCAGAATATTAAACAAACTCTGCACCTTGTTAAACTGCTCATACAAATCAAAATTTCCGACTGCCCTATCATCTGAAGGATTAACGGAATGTAAAGCTTTTATAATTTCTAATATCTTAGGTTTCAATTCTGTAATTGAGGAGTCATCTTTTGCCGTAAGTGCCATCCACCCTACTTTATCACCGTAATTAAATGCCTGTTGAAAAGTAGTAAAAGGAATAAAGATATTTTTCTGTTCCTGTTCTGCATTTCCTCCTTGCTGTTTGGATTTATAAACCCCGACAACCATAAAATTGATTCCGTTAATTTTAATATAGGTTCCAACTGCTTCTTCCTCTTTTCCATAAAGCTCGCTGATAACACCTTTTCCAATTACAGCAACTTTCCTTCTGTCATTAATATCCTGCTGATTTACAAAACGGCCTTTAATAATATCCATTGGCTGTTGCTTAATCAATTCTGGATAATCTCCATAAATTGTAAATGCAGAAGTTTTAGTGCCTCTAACTACGTTATTGGTTCCATTAAAATCACCTAATTGGTTTCTTGGCGAAACATATAATAAATCTGGCAATGCTGCTTTTAAAGCTGCTACATCACTATTTCTAAAATCATATCTTCGTGTTTTAGGCAATCCTTTATATGCCTTAGAAGTGGTCTGACTCCACATAAACATAGTGTTTGTGGCAATACCGTCAAATCCTTTTTTGACACCATTTTCAAGACCTTTCCCAGCGGCCAATAAGATGACCAAAATAAATATTCCCCAAAACACTCCAAACGCAGTTAGGACTGTTCTAAATACATTTGCTGTTAAAGCTTGTAAAATTTCGTCCCAATTATCTTTACTAAACATAATTATTCGTCTCTAAGTGCTACAATAGGTTTAATTTTTGCTGCTCTGTATGCTGGAAAAAAACCTGCCATTGCACCTGCAAATACAAGCAGAATTAAGGTTGTTAACGCTACACCAAAATCTACTTCCGGATTTCTAAAAAATTCGCTCTGAACCATTGGGCCAACAAATTCCAACAATAATAAACTTGCCAATAGACCAATAAAACCAGCAATGGTTGTAATAAATATTGATTCATGAAGTATCATTGAAATAATTGAAAACGGAGATGCTCCTAGAGCTTTTCTAATTCCAATTTCTTTTGTTCTTTCTTTTACAATAATCAGCATAATATTACTAACCCCAACAACCCCAGCGATTATTGTACAAATACCAACCCACCAAAAGAAAACTCTTATATATAAATTTAGATCATAAAACTGTTTTGCTTCTTCAACTGAGTTATAAACCCCAATTGCACTATCATCGTCAGGAGCAATAACATTTTTGCTTTTCAACAATCCTTTTATCCCTTCGGAGAATCGTTTCGATTGTGCTAAAGCCTGATCATAATCCAGCTTCTTATTTAAAACAAACTGCATCCCGGTTAGCTTGTCGCCAGCACCATAAGCACGCTGATTAGTGGTTATAGGCATATAAATTCTTGATTCTTCTCTTTCTCCTGAAGGATCTGTAAAGACCCCAACTACTTTAAAGTTGATATTGTTAACTAAAATTTCTTTTCCTATTGGATTTTCTTCTTTAAACAAGTCCTGTTTAACTTTCAAACCAATAGCTACTACTTTCTCGTTATTGATCATATCATTGCTATTGATAAAACGTCCCTTTATGATAGTCGCATTTTCAAGAGCCAAATAATCTGGTGTTATTCCTCTAAACTGATAATTTCCTGATTCTTTTCCATAACTCACAATACCTCCCCAAGTACTTCTAACAGAAGATTTTTTATCGATTTCGTCATTAAACTTTGAGACAGGAAGGTTATAATCACTATTTCTTAATTGGATCTGCCTTCCTGGATTTAATCCTTTATAGCCCTTGGTCGTTACATTTGACCAAACTTCAATAATTCCTTGAGCATCATTTTCAAATTGTTTTTCAATACCATTTTGAAGTCCTTTACCTGCTCCAAGTAAAATCACCAAAATAAAGATTCCCGAAGCTACCGAAATTCCCGTCAAGAATGTTCTTAAACGATTTTTCGAAATGGCTTCAAATATTTCCTGCCAGCGTTCAATATTAAACATAAGACGAAGCTCTAACTTGTTCTACTTTTTTATCATCAATGATTAGCCCATCTTTCAAGACTACGTTTCTTTTGCACATAGCCGCAATATCAGGCTCGTGAGTAACAATTAGAATTGTTTTTCCCTCGTCATTAATTCCCTGAATCAATTCCATAACTTCATATGAAGTTTTAGTGTCCAAAGCTCCAGTTGGTTCATCGGCCAATAAAACTTTCGGATTTGAAGCTAATGCCCTCGCAATGGCAACACGTTGTTTCTGACCTCCAGAAAGCTCATTGGGTAAGTGATGGGAATGAGACGCTAATCCTACTTTTTCCAAATACTTCATTGCAATTTCGTAGCGCTCTTTTCTTTTAATTCCTTGATAATACAAAGGCATTGCAACATTATCAAGTGCCGATTTGTAATTAATTAGATTAAAAGACTGAAAAACAAAGCCTAAAAATTTATTTCGATATTTTGAAGCAAGGGTTTCATTTAATTTTTTAATTGGAGTTTTATCTAAAATGTAACTGCCCGAATCGGCTTCGTCCAAGATTCCTAAAATATTTAGAAGTGTTGATTTACCAGAACCAGATGACCCCATGATCGCAACTAATTCACCTTCTTCAATATTAAAATTAATGCCTTTTAACACGTGTAATTCCGAACTTCCCATCTTGTAGGATTTGTGTAAATCTTTAATTTCGATCATGGTATTGTTAAATTTTTAGACAATAATAACATTTTTATTAAGTAATTTATGATAATAAAAAGTTAATAATTTTGTTACCTATTTTGTATTAGACTTCAAACTTTAGTAATTGTTACACTTTTTTAGTAAAATATGATTGTTTTCGTATTTTTACTACATTTTTAAACCCTACCTTAATGAAGCTAACTTCAATCATTTCAATGTTCACGGTACTTGCCGTACTAACTGGCTGTTCTACAGCTCAAAAATTAGAAACCTTAAAACCCGAACCCGATGATGCAAGTCCACTGGTTTATGATAGCAGCCCTTCGTTTATCAACTTACCCATAACAATCAAATTAAGTGACATCGAAAACCAGACAAATGCTTTCTTAAATGGATTAATCTATGAAGACAACAATATCGAAGATGATGACATTCAAATTAAAATATGGAAACAGGCGCCTATCAAAATTCAAAATGATCCAGCCAACCCAGATAAAAGAATAAGAACAATTTTACCGCTTAAAGCAAATATCAAATACCGAATTGGCACCAAAAAACTGGGTGTTGAATTTTACGATATCAGGGAATTTAATCTAAACGGAACTATAACATTATCCAGCGAAACAGCTCTTACAAATTGGAAACTTACTACAAAAACAGAATTCAAATCTCTTAATTGGAGCGAAAGTCCAACAATGACTATTTTTGGCAAAAACATGCCGATAACCTATTTGATAAATCCGGCTATTACTATTTTTAAAGGAAAACTGGAAAAGACAATTGATGAAGCTATTGAGCAATCAATGGATTTTAAGCCAAATGTTCTTCAGGCGGTTGAAAAAATATCTACACCTTTTAAGATGAGCGATACTTATGAAAGCTGGCTTAGAATTGTTCCTGTAGAAATTTACTCTACGAATGCTAAACTAAAAAAGGATTCTTTCTTATTGGATATGGGTATGAAATGCAACATGGAAACCATTGTTGGAAAACAACCTGAATCGAAATTTAATGCTAACAAAACTGCTTTAAAACCAGTTGCTAAAATTCCTAATCAGATCTCAGCCAATATTGCTGCTATTTCGAGTTATGTAGATGCCTCAAAAATTATGACTACGAATTTTGCTGGACAAGAGTTTGGATCCGGAAACAAAAAAGTAACCGTAAAAAATGTTTCCATCTGGCATAAAGAAGGCAAAATGATCATTGCATTAGATGTTTTAGGATATATCAACGGAACACTTTATTTGAATGGTTTTCCATCATACAATGCTCAGACAAAAGAAATTTACTTTGAAAAATTAGATTATGTATTAGACACCAAAAGCAGATTGATGCGAACTGCAAGCTGGCTTGGACAAGGATACATTCTTAGAAAAATGGAAGAAAGCTGCCGTTATTCGATTCAGCCTAATTTAGAAGAAGGCAAAAAGAGCATGGCTTCTTACTTAAAAAACTATTCGCCAATGCCAGGTGTATTTGTTAATGGAAAAATGGAAGATATTCAGTTTGATAAAATCCAGCTCACTAATCAAGCTATTATCGCTTTTATCAAGATAAACGGAACGGTGAATGTTTCTGTAAACGGATTAAAATAACAAACAAAAAAGCAGTGTAAATTTACACTGCTTTTTTGTTTTTATACATTCTATAAATCAAGTATCCTATTATTACTACCAGCAAATACGGAATAACCATTAAGTAAACAATTCCATCATTTACTGCCTCTGCTTTTTTTGTATTAGAATCTCCTGACAAGGCCGCACGGCACATAGCACATTGTGCATTCGCTGAAATTCCAATAAAGAAAAAACAAATTCCAAATAGCATGGCTTGGATCTTGGAATTTGATTTTTGGATTTTATTTTTAATGTACATAATACGGTGAAATCATTAAGTAAACCACAACTCCTGTTACAGCAACATATAACCAAAGTGGAAACGTTATTTTAGCAATTTTTCTATGTCTGTCAAAACGTTTTGCAAGTGCTCTAACATAGGTAATAAGCACCAATGGAATAATGGTAATTGACAATAAAATATGAGTTACAAGAATAAAGAAATAAACATAACGTAAAGCTCCCTCCCCTCCATATTTTGTAGAATCTGAGGTCATATGATACGCAACATACATAACTAAAAATGCAACCGACAAAGCAATAGCAAAAGTCATTAGTCTTTCGTGTAATTTTTGGTTTCCTTTTTTAATTGCCAAAACAGCCCAAACTAAAACAACAGCAGTAATACCATTTGTTGTTGCATAAATCGGAGGTAAAAAAGATAAAGGCTCGACATTAAAACCAAAATCTTTTAATTTAACTCCAAACAAAATCGCCACTACAACCGGAATGATAATTGAAACTGCAATAATAAGTTTGCTGTATTTTTTTTCTAAAGTATTGTCTTCCATTTTTATTCTTCTAATAAAATTTTAATGTCTTGCTGAATATCACGAACTCCTTTTTTATCTAAACCATCATAGTAAATAGTCGGATTTCCGAATTCATCTTTTCTGCAGCGAATATTTCCGTCTTTATCAATCAAAGCAAATAATCCAGAATGCTCAAAACCGCCACTCACTTTATCATTTTGTCCAGCATAAAGATTAAAACCTTTATTCGATAAATCCATAATTACATTTTTATCTCCGGTTAAGAAATTCCAGTTTGACGATTTTACGCCTAACAATTTAGCATGGTCTTTCAAAACCTGTGGCGTATCATGATTCGGATCTATAGTAATCGAGACGATTCCAAAATTTGGATTGCCAAAAAAAGTCTTTTCAATTTCCAGCATACTCATATTCATTTTTGGGCAGATCGAAGGACAGGTTGTGAAGAAAAACTCCAGAACATACACTTTACCCTTATAAGTTTCATTAGATACTTTTGCATTATCCTGATTCGTTAATTCGAATTTTGGAGCCGGGCCGATTGTAAGCAATTTAGCTTCTTTTGAAGATTTTGCTTCGACATTATCTAAACGATTTCCTTTTACAACATCTCCATTTTTAACTCGATCCACAATTTTTGGAATAGCGTAAATACCAAAAATCAGAATAACAAAGGAGATTCCTATATATGATTTATTTTTGAACATTATAAACGAGTATTAAAGTTGCTTTGTAGCGTTATGATTTTTCTTTAAAGCGGCGCGGTATTCATACAAGATGATTTTAAAGTCATCCAGCATTTCATTGCTTAATTCTGAAGGATGAAAAGTGTCGTATCCTTCTTTATATTCTTTCTGATCTTTTCTTCCTCTAAGATTACGCTCTTTGTCTACAATATAAACATTTGAAGTTCCAAGATTTTGATTTAGTTTTCCTTTTAAATGAAGCTGATCATAAAACTGTTGAATTTCTTCATTTGATGCAAAAACAAAATTCCAGTTTTTCACATCTGTAAAAGGCGATAAAGCATCAACAATTTTCTGTGCTTCTTTTTCAGTTCCAAGCGGACATAAAATTACGAATTGTAGATCTTCAAAACCGTTGTATCGTTTGTAAATCTTTTCATTTAAATTAAAATAATTCCCTCTATTCTCCAGAATATTTGAACCTGAAAAACCAAGTACTGTAATTTTTTTATCCAGAGAAACTTTTTTTCCGTTTAATGATTCCCAATTTCCAAAATCGGCTACTTTTGGTGTTATTACAGGAAGAGTTGTAAAACTATTTACACCAGAAGCAAAAAACAAATAAGCTACAATTGGCAGAACAAAAAGTACAAAGAGAACTATATTTTTTTTCATTGTATTAACGGAAATTATTGAGGTACAAAAATAAAAAAATCCCGATGTTATCGGGACTCTTTTCGAATTAATATCATGTTAAAAATTCCATTTAATAGTAGAATCTTTAAAAACCCCATAAATATAATGCCCCTCTGTTAACAGAATAAACAATAAATATAAAACTAGGAAGATAACAGGAGAAACAACAGACCATCTAAGGCTGCTTTTTTCACCTTCCATGTGCATAAATGCCCATACAATATAATATGCTTTGAAAATGGTAAGGATATAGAAAATCCAGTTTAACAAATTCAAACCGATAAAATGCGTGAATTCTAATGATGCAGGTTTGTAGATACCTAAAATAACTTCTACTGTAGTTACTACTGAAAGTAATCCGAAAACAAACCAGATTCTTTTTGTATTTGATACGTGCTCGTGTGACATAATAATTAAATTCTAAAAGATTAAACTAGGTAGAATACTGTAAATACAAATACCCAAACTAAATCTACGAAGTGCCAGTATAAACCAACTTTTTCAACCATTTCGTAGCTTCTTCTTTTCTCGTAAGTACCTAATAATACATTAAAGAAAATGATGATATTGATGATAACTCCAGAGAATACGTGGAATCCGTGGAAACCTGTAATGAAAAAGAAGAAATCAGCGAATAATTTATTACCATATTCGTTTCTGATCAAGTTAGCTCCTTCTACTACGTATTTAGCACTTGCTAAATGTTTTTCAGATTCTTCTCTTGATAAAACTGTTTTTTTCTTTTTATCAGTAAGTTTTTCTGTTCTAATTAAAATTTCTGGGTGTGCTTTAAATCCAGCTTGAACTTCAGCAACAGTAAAGCTTGGCTGAGATTCAGCATCTTCCATAAACCAAGTTGAGTGGCTTCTTGTTAAAGCTTCTCTTTGCTCTGGCAATTTAACAGCAAAATCAGCTAAAGCTACTCTTTTACCATCTTTATCCACGAATTGAAGTAAACTACCTCCAACTGTTTCAACTGCACCATATTCTCCTTTAATGAAGTTTTTCCATTCCCAAGCTTGAGAACCAACGAAAATAAGACCTCCAATAATAGTTAAGAACATATAAATTGCAACTTTTGTCTTTTTCAATTGGTGACCTGCATCAACAGCCAAAACCATTGTTACAGAAGAAAAAATCAAAATAAAAGTCATTAATGCTACATAATACATTGGAGCCGCAACACCATGCATAAATGGAAAGTGAGTAAACACTTCATCAGCCAAAGGCCAAGTTTCAATAAATTTAAATCTAGAAAAACCATAAGCTCCTAGAAATCCAGAGAATGTTAAGGCATCTGATACGATAAAAAACCACATCATCATTTTACCATAACTTGATCCTAGCGGCTGGATCTCATGACCACCCCCCCAAGTTTTTTCGTCGTTGTTTGCAGTAGTAACTGTCGCTCCCATAAAAGATATTCGTTAAAAAGTTCCCAAATTTACGTTTTTTTCTTATTTAAAGAAATATAAAAATAAAAATAATAATACCCATAATAAATCCAAAAAGTGCCAATACATCGCACCTAGCTCTATCCCAAGAGTTTGAGTCGAGTTGTATTTTTGTTTAAAATGATTATAAATTATAATTAAAAGTGAAATTAATCCTCCTGCAACGTGCAATAAGTGCATTAGAGCAATAACATAAAGAAAAGTTGTAGTAATTGAACTACCTTGTCCCGTCATGTAATAACCGCTTTCTATGATTTGCCCAAAACCTATAAATTGCAAAACAACAAATAGGGTTCCTAAAGCCAAAGTTCCTAAAAGAAACGTAGAAGCAGCACTTCTATTATCTTTTTGAATTGCTTTTTTTGCAAAATAAAAAGCAACGCTGCAACCAATGATAACCGCCGTACTATAATAAAAAGCTACTGGAATTTGAAAATCTTTCAACCAATCTGCCCTAGACTTGCTTACCACAAATGCACTTGTTAATCCTGCAAACATCATGGTCATACTAACCATAGCAAAAAGCAATATCAGTTTAGCCGATTTTGATTTTCTTTCTTGTTCTTCGTTTATTTTCATTGTCATTTCCATAACTATCTTAAAAATTTATCTACTATAAACACAATCTGCAACAGCGAAATATAAGACACGCTTACCAGCATTAAAGTTCTCGCTGCTTTTGCAGTTCTTAATTTATACAAACGGACTGCATAAAAAAGCATCCAGATTCCTAATAGAAATACTAAAACTGCTGCAATTGGAGAAATAAATAATTGCCCTGTAAAACCTAAAACCGGCAGTAATGATGCTATTATAAGCCAAATTGTATACAAAATAATCTGCAATGCAGTACCATTATCTTTCTTTCCTGTTGGAAGCATAAAGATCCCTGCTTTCTCGTAATCTTCATACAAAAACCATCCGATAGACCAGAAATGAGGAAACTGCCAGAAAAACTGAATTAAAAACAGAGTTCCTGCTTCAATACCAAACTCTCCTGTAGCTGCAACCCAGCCTAACATAAACGGAATTGCTCCAGGAAAGGCCCCCACAAAAACAGATAACGAAGTAACGGTTTTTAATGGTGTATAAATACTGGTGTAAAGAAATATAGAAATCGCAGCAAACATTGCTGACTTTGCATTGATTGTATAAAGAAGTGCAATCCCTAAAATGGTCAAAAGACTTGCCACCAATAATGCCACTTTTGGAGACATACGCCCAGAAGGAACTGGACGGTTTTTAGTACGATCCATTAAAGAATCAATATCTTTCTCAATTACTTGATTGAAAGCATTTGAAGCTCCAACCATACAGTAACCTCCAATAGACAAAACCAGCAAAACACTCCACTTAAAAGGATGATCTGAATCAACTCCTAATAAATATCCTGCAATAGATGAAAACAAAACACTGATAGCTAAACCAGCTTTAGTAATCTCTTTAAAATCTAGAAATATTGATTTGAGTGATAATGTATTTTTCGAAGCGTTCAATACTGTTGTTGTTTGTGTATTTTTTTGAGTGCTGCAAATGTACAAATTAGATTGTAGAATTTAGACCTATAAAAATAGATTTTTTTCAATAAAACCTTTACAAATTAAGAACTCGCCATACTTTAACACTATTATTTCGAAAAATCTTATTAAAAACTAGTAATCAAAATACCAGTTAAAAATATCTGAACGCAATCCGATACTAAACCACGTTGTACTTTGCTTAAAAGTGGTTGCCGTTTCCTGTGTTGGATCAAAATTACGATAGATTAGACTTCCAAACAATTTTAAATTCGTCATTGGATTAATTAAATAACCTCCTTGGACATCTGCAATAAAAATACTGGTTTTATTTCCCTGACCTACTTTTACACCTGTATCATACGGACGTTTTTCATCGTAACTTTTATAGATATTTCCTCCATAATTATAAGAATCTGTTGCAGTATCAAAATCTAAACCTCTTGTTCCCATCGTGAATTTAGCATCTCCAAACAAACGGCCTTTATGATAACGTCCAATTAAAATTAACTCTTTAAAGTTTCCTCCCCATTGATGCCCAACACTTTGATTGTTATGTCCGTAATTTGTAATAACCGCACTATGCGAATATACATAAGGACGAACATGATTAAATTCAACCTGAACCAATAAATCTTTCACATTAAATGCATTAAAATACTTTGCTCCCAATTGAAAACCAAATTTATTTTTCCAGCTTTGGTTTCCTGCCCCAACATCTGAAACAGAAAATTCATCGATTAAAAATTGAGAATATAAATTAATACTGTTATTCCATTTGTATTTACCTGTTAACCCTAAAAGTGCATTTCCGCTTTTTGATGAAGAACCAAATTCTACGGCACGATAAAAAATAATTGGATTTACAAAGTTGATATCAAATCCTCTGTTATTGGAATCTGTCCAAACTACAGATTCAAAGAAACCTAAGTTTAATCTATTCGAAACATTCCAGCTCAAATAATGATTCGCCATAAACTTGGTTGCATATGTCCTTTCTTCGGTCACTTCTGGACGAACATCTTTCATCCACATATAAGTATTCGTATACTTTATTTTCCAGAAATTAGTATTGATTTTAAAATATGGATACGGACTTGCTCCATCACCTTCCAAAAGCGAACGGTAACCATCACCAATAAAATTTCGACCATAACCTAACTGTAAATCAAAAATTTTGCTTGGCGCAAAAGTAATATTAGCATCTGCTAAAGGAAAGTCGTATGCATCAGTTTTAAATCGTTTTGCAATTCCAACACCTGGAATAATTGCTGGATTTCCTCCAGACGGTTTAATAGATTCTGCATAATCATTGAAATAACCCGCAAATCTTCCTTGACTCTCAAAAAACGTAGTCGTAAAATTGATCTGTTCTCCTAAACCTCCTCTAAAATTCAAGGCTCTCGTATTTACATAAGTATAAGACGCATCATTATCCGAGGCTTTTCCAAGCTGTAAATCGACAATCGGATTTAAAGAAAACCAGTAACCTTCTCCTTGAATCTGCACCATATTTTCGTTCCACCATTTTCTTCCCAGCCAAGAGGAAACATTTTTCTGCAAGGATTGATTGACCGCTTTCAAATTATAATATTTTGAAACTTCAGTATAAGTGTAAGGTTTTGAAGCCGTATGATTATTGCTTCCCACTTGGTTCATAGCACCATCAAACTGCGCATAATAACTATGAGAAAATGGAATATTTAAATGACTTTCGAATTCTGGATTATTGTATTTTTTATAGACAATACTATCCAGCTCTGTCATTGGTTTTTCGAGTGGTTTTAAAATTTCGGCTGCCGCCAAAGCTTCTGCAGCAAGCTGTTCTGAACTTTTCAACGGAATATCAATTGAAATCGTATATTTTGAATAGGTTGCTTTTCCGTTATATGTTGATGGTTTTATTTTTGGAAACTTCCCAAAAACGCGTTTTGATTCTTCAGACAGCTCTTCATTTACTGCCGAAACATAAATTACTTTAAACTCTCCTTCGGCATTTACCTCAAAAAGCACTTTCACCTGTCCTTTATAGTTATTCTGTTTTAAATTTTCAGGAACTTGAAAATTAGTAAACACAAAATCCTGAACTTCTTTATAAAAACAATTTTCAAGTTTTTTACCATCCAAATTTTCGCAGTTTGGAAAAACAGGAAACATTTCTGCCGAAAAACCAGGCTGAATTGATGCATTCCCATTTTGCTGTGATGAAACAATGAAAAATGAAAAAATAAAAACAAGGGACAAAAAAAACTTATTCACTTATAATATCGGTATTTGTTTAATATTGATTTGGGGAAATTTCTCCATTAGCAATGGCTTTTGCCGCCGAAGTTCCAATTCGTTTAACTCCTAAACGAATCATTTCTGATGCTTCTTCAAACGAACGAACACCTCCAGCTGCTTTTACTGGTAATGGTGAAGCATTTTCGAGCATTATAATTATGGTTGGAATTGTTGCTCCATTCGGAAGATTGTCTTCCGTTTTATAAAAACCTGTTGAAGATTTTACAAAAACAGACCCAAAATCTTCTTCATTAAAATGAGAAACCACAACGTTTTTAATTAAGGCAGACAATTGAATAATCTCTTTATCTGTCAGAGCTGCAACTTCTATAATCCATTTTACTGTTTTATTGCTGGCTAAACCAATCTGGGTTCCTATTAAGATTTCTTTTTTTACTAAATCTATTTCCCCATTTTTGAAAGCTTCATAATTGCATACAAAATCTAAATCATCGGCTCCGTTTGCAATTGCTTCATTAGCTTCCTTAATTTTCGTTTCCAGACTTGAATTCCCTTCTGGAAAATCAATTACAGTCCCTACTAATAAAACAGAATTCGCTTTTACAATCATTTCTTTGGCTAAAGAAACATATTCTGGACGAATCATAATCAATTTGAATCCTTCCTCAATAGCTTCGGCAATTGCTTTTTTTACCACAATAGTATTTTCTGCTTCCGAAAGACCAGCTTGCGAGGCAGTTTTTAAATAAGTGGAATCTAAATATTGCTTTACATTCATAAGGATTAAAGTTGCAGAAAACCAGCACAAAAGTACATTTTATATTGATAAAAAACAGTCTTTTAAAACTTTGATTTTCTTGTAGAAAAAAACCCACCGAAGTGGGTTTTAGTATTTTTATATCTTATCGATCTGCTTTTTGAAAGCTATAGCAGAAAAGACTGCCATAAATGCCCCAAGAGCATTTGCCAAAACATCTGAAATATCTGCCGCTCTAGTAACCGTAAGAGCATTTTGCAGGATTTCGATTGTAATTCCAAAAAAAACTGAAAATATAAACGAAATCAAATAGGCTTTATAATCATCTGCTTCCTTTCCTTTTAATTCCTTTTTGAAAAACAGAATCCATGAAATTGTAAATCCAAAATGAAAACAGAAATGTACAATTTTATCAAGGCTTGGAAAATTAACCGCTGGCAAATTACTTGAATCTGTTAGACACAAATAAGCAATAATTCCAGAGCAGATAATTGCCCAAATTAATAATAACTGTTTAGGCACCGATTAAATCTTTATAAGCTTGGTCAGATAATAAAGTATCAATTTCTGAAGCATCAGCAATTTTAATTTTAATCATCCATCCAGCTCCGTAAGGATCTGAATTTACAGTTTCTGGAGCACTTTCTAAATCTTCATTAAAAGCAATGATTTCACCTGTTAATGGTAAGAATAAATCTGAAACTGTTTTTACAGCCTCAACAGTTCCAAAAACTTCATCTTTTGAAAGTGTCTGATCTAAAGTTTCTACCTCAACATACACGATATCTCCTAACTCTTTTTGTGCAAAATGAGTAATTCCTACAGTCGCAACATCTCCTTCGATGCTAACCCATTCGTGATCTTTTGTGTACTTTAAATTTGCTGGTATGCTCATAATAGTATGTTTGAAAATTGATAATTTAAAATTTAAGCCACAAATGTAATAATCTTCTAATGAAATCTAGTTTAGAAACCTAAAATTAATTTCCAAAATTATAACGAAGTGTGAAACCTGATCTGATGTTCGTTAAAGGAAATGCAGTTGAAATAACGGCTTTCGAAAACGAATGATCATAATAGAATATTGCGGTCAGGTTTTTACTAAATGAATAATCGGCTGTTACCTTTAAAGTCCAAATATTCTGCCCCGCTGCCAGCTGATTATTATCGTAATCTAAATATCTCACCAGTGTTTCATTATTTCTAAATGAAAAATCGGCTTTTAAGTTAATATCACTTTTAATAATTCCAGTTGGATTATCTGCTAATCTAGATGAGAAAATTACATCTTTAAAACGGTATCCTAATCCAACAACATATTCTACTCCTTTTACCTCTGTCAATAAATTATTGTCAAAACTCATAGACAAAGCACGGTCTTTTTTAATCTCTGTTAATAAACGCAACGAACTCTTTAGCTCAAAATCAACTCGAATAAGCGGACTAAACTGCTCTACTAAATTGACATTAGACATAATCGTTTTGTTAAAGAAATTGGTATTAACATCCTGACCATTTGGAGTTTCTATATAATCAAAATTAGATCTAAACTGACTGATAGTATAAGATGCTCTATAATTATGCTGTAAAGAGAAACGTTTAAAATTGTCTTTAAAATATTTATAACGCATTAAACCATTATACTTCACTGTCCAGTTTGGTATTGGAAAACTTTTAAAAATTCCAGTAGAACTGTTTGAAGCATCCGCTCCTGTATATGCCGCCAAGAAAGACGGAAGCAACACCGCCTGATTACTTTTTGAAAAACCAATAGGATATCCAACATTAGATACATAAATCTTATAATTTGGATCAGTCTCTGCCGGAATTGGGTTATTTGCATCTCCATATCTTGGAATTTCTACTCCTGTACCATAATGCTGTTCTGCCAAACGATTTGCAATAACCAAACGATTACTTCTAAAATCGTCAAATGCAGGTGATTCTGTTTCTGTACTGGTAGAAAAAGCAGTTTTTATCAGTACCGTTGAAATAGAGAACATTCCGTATGTATACGGCGACAAAGGCAAATATTCATTTGTATCTGGATCAACGCTATATTGTTCTGAAGAATTCTCAGAATAGGAACGATCCATTGCTAGATCTATTTTAAAATCGGGAAACAAATCTACATTAGCCGTAATCTTCAAAAGCTTATTGCTTACCTGTGTAAAGTTCTGGTTAAAGTTCTGATAATCGGTCAGCCATCCATTTTTAGCAGCCTCGTAACGCACATCATCCTGACTACCAAAGACAAATCCTAAAGAAGGCTTAGATGTACCAAAGAAACCAACTCCTGGCACATAACCAGGTAATACAGTTCCGCTATTTTTGGTGTAGTTAACCTGAATGTTTTTGACACTGGTTAGCACTCCAATCAAGCCATCATAAAAAGGATTATTGCTTGAAGCCGGCTTAGCTGTATTTACAATTTTTTCTCCAGGTTTTGGAGGCGCAGCTGCTTTAGGTTTTGCCGCAGGTTTCCCTCCCGGAGTTAAACCTAAATACTTATACAGCAAATTCATATTTAATGTTGTCGCAAAAGTATTCGAATTGGCATTCTGAATTGTATTTCCTAAATCCCAAGAAACTCCATTCTCATCAACATATTGAGACATTGCTGTCGAAGATCGCTGCCAATTGTAATCGGCAGTATAAGAATAATTTGCTTTTATAAAACTAAAAATCGGAATTTTATTAATTGGAATTTCATAATCTAATTTTAACTGCTGCAAATGCTGGTTTGGAATACCAACATCAAAATAATCATCCCAGATATTAAAATTTTCTTTTGGGGTGTTATCGTCATTCAGAAAGTTTCTAACAATATTATTAGAAGCGGCAGTATAATTTAATTTCAAAGATTTAGTCAAATTGAATCCAAATCCATATTGATAATTAAATGCAAAATTTCTTCTATAAAGCGGATCAAGTCCAATACCTTCAACATCAACTTGTCTATATTGCTGACGATTGCTTTGTCTGATAATATTGGTATTAAAAGAGATATTTGAAGGAAGATAATTTAAATTAAAGTCACTCAGCATTTTCCAATAATCACTCTTTTTCATGAATTTGGTTTTCTTAAACGGCACCACTTCTTTTGGCTGAAAAGTATAAGCATAATTTACAGCTGTATTAGACTGTTCATCTTCATAATTTTCAACTTCATAATCATGTCTTTCAACCTGATTATACGATTGAGAAAATGTAAGGTTTTCTACATCATAAATATGAGGCTTCTGTTCTGGCGCTCTATCTTTTCTTACTCCAATGAAGTTAATACTTTTACGTTTAGTATAGTCTACTGCACGAGTTCTGATATTGTCTCTTTGTGTTGGATCTGTTGTCTCAGCAAGTAACTGATTCAACTTTATATCCTGATTAAATGGATCATACTCTGGAGTAATAACTTCTTCCCCAATCGCATAGTTGAACGGAAGATTGATACCCCATTTTTTTGGAAGCAGCTTTCCTAAATTTAAATTGGTCACAATATTATACTGCTGAATATCTTCACGGTCTCTTTCATTTGCTCCTTGCTCCAAAGATCCAAAACCTATGGTACTCTTTTTACCAGATGCAGATAATGTCATCAAATCAGCCATGTTGGTATCGATATTCAATAAAGCCGCCATACCGCCTTTGTTTTCCATATCGGACATACGAAGCTCGTTGAACCAAACTTCTCCTTTTATATCTTTGTGATCTGCCTGGCTTTTTACTCCGACCATTAAATTTCGAACCAAACCGAAATTTGGATTTCCTTTAATTCCTAATCTCAATTTACCATCTTGATCCCCGCCATCAGCATCGGGATCATCATCAGGATAATAAATACCATTAATATCTCTTTTTGGAGAGTTAATATCGATATTCATACCTAAAATTTTCATTCTTGTTAATAAAGATAAAGCTAAATCAATATTATTTTCATCAAGCCAAACCTGACTTGGACTTATTGTACAAGAACCACCACTAGGGGTTACTTTTAATGGAATCTCAATTTGGTAAAAGTTTTGTGTAAAGTCATTACCAAAACGAATAAAACCAATCATTTCATCGTTCTCAAGCGGTGTCTCATTTGGAAGTGATTCAGCGTGAAGAAACATTTTCAATTTTTTGTATTGACGCATGTCAACACTTACATTTTTGAAAACAGCTCTAGAATCTTGATATTCCAATCCAGTACCACCTACTCTTACTGCTAAAGACTGCTCATTCTGATTGATAATTGTATTGTTATTATACAATTGCTCTCTTTGCACTCCCGGAGGAATAACATAATTTACAGGGCACTTTGTACTATTCTCTTGAATATTAACTGCCGCAACGTCAAATTGAGTTCCATCATTATCTGGATTTGTATCGTTGGCGTCTAATGTTCCTGTATATTTTCTCCATTCTCCTCGAACTAAATCTAATGCTCCAAAACGAACTGTTACCTGATCATTAAATCCAGTCATGAACATACGCATAAAACGAATTGATCTAAAGTCGGTAATGTTTCCGATTGTATTCTGTGGCTGCGAAACTGGAATTTTAAACTGAATCCATCTCGCATTGGTTGTCCCTCCATTCGGAAGTTCAACATTATTTACTTCTCTAATATCCGTGATAAAATTTTCTCCAACCTGCATTCCTGGTCTTACATCAATACTGTATTCATAATAGGCATTGATCGTACTCATGGTATTGTCACGATTAATATCCTCAACATCCGGAAGGGTTGTAGAACCACGATTTGGATCGTCTATACTTACTGCTGAGTTTCCTTCTGTTCCGTTATATTTTTTGTATCGATTTAAAACTCCTCCATCTGTATTTAAATAATAGGTATAGTTATCAGCAGCTGGATCTGGCTCACCTGCATAATTGGTATAAATAGCTCCTTCTCTTACATCCGGCAAACCATCTAAACCAACGTCTTGATTTCTTCGATTGTCTGCATTTGTATCAAATGCATAGATTAAAGATTGAGATGCGGGCACATCTCCCCAAATTGGTTGCGGATTTACCATTACCTGATCAGGCCCTAATCCGTTTTCGTATTGTTTTCTTCCATCTTTAAGAACGTCTTCTGAAACTTCTCCTAAGTTGAAATAAATTTTCCCATTATTTCCTGGCTGTGCTTCTCCGTTTCCAACATAAGGATCCAATACCCAAAATTGTATATATTCAACGTTTCCTTGCTCAAAATTGGTTGAATTTAAAGCACGCATAATTCCTCCAAAATTGGTTGAAGGATTGCTTGTTCCAAAATTAGGATTATTGTTATATGGCCCTCTGTCTGATGGATAATAAGTTAAATCCAGTGTATTAATGACCTGAATCTGTCCTTGGGCAATATCTGTATTGGGATAAAGTTCCCTGCTGTAAATCCTTCTTGTAGAGTTTAAAGACAAATCATCATTTGAAATTCCTGAAGGTCTAGAAGCATAAAAAACAGGATCAATTGTATACCAAGATAATTTTGCACGTTTATAACCATATTCTAGTGTATTCGCACTAGCATTAAATGTATTGTCATTCAAAGAGTTAACAAACGGAGTAGAAGACAAACTCCAAGCATAAGCCGATCTCATATCAATTGTCGTCTGAGTTCCTTCAAAGTCATCGATATAAATCGTTGCCTCTCCTTCAAAATCACTTGCTTTTGGGGCATCTGGCTTTAAAAATGCAACTTCTCCTCGAATCGAAAGATTTGAAGGGACATCCGTATCAATGTTAGGCAGTTTGTTTGCCAATCTAGTTAGAAATGGAACTTCAGTTGAATAATTTCCGTTGAAACCAAAAATAGTATTATTTACAGATTCCTGTCCGTAACTCGATTTTTGAGTAAAAGGACGTTCTGTCATTTTTAATAAAGTTCCGCCAACAATAAATTTTTCAGAAATTTTATGTTCCACATTTACTCCCATAAATCTTCTGGTCTGCTGTCCAAAAATTGAATTATTCTCTAAAGAAACTTCAATCGGAGTATTGGAAGCCTGAAGTGATGGGTCCAAAATCTGTACTCTTCCTAATTGATAATCGACGCTATAATCTATTCCTTCCATTAATCTTCTTCCTGCAGCAGTTACTACCACAGAACCTTGGGGAACATTAAACGCCCCAATTGGAATACCACTGCTTCCGGAAGATTTATATTTCCCTCTAAGTAAAAACTTATTTTTATCACTATCCTGCAAAGCTCCAGCTTGTGTATTTCTATACATATTTCTGAATACATATTTCTGCTGATTCGCATTATAAGTAGCTGGATCATTATAGCTTTCTGCCGATCCGGAATTTTGTAATTTTCTAAATAACAACTCTCCAAAAGGTTCTTTCGTTGTAAAAATGATTCTTGCATTTTGTACATCGACTGTTACTCCCGGCACATAATCGAAGAAACCATCTCCTCCAGTCTGCGGGTCGTTATTATAATTTAAACGGTCAAGATTAAAAACATTCAATAAAGGAGTCTGCTCTACTTTATCATCTGGTGATGGATTAGAAGGGAATGAACTTCCTGTTACTGGTGTAATGTAATTAATTGGCGAAGGATCTGTATATAAAATATTAAGCCTGAAATCTTCTTGTTTAATCTGATATGCCTGCGGAATTTGATACACGTTTTTCATCATCAAATTCCAAACTGGATTTTTAACGTTGGTCAAACTGCTTTTCAGCATTTTTAAGACTAAACTTTGTGTTATAATAGCTTGATTCGCATTATTATTATTTCCTGTTACTACTGTTGCATCTACACCGTCACTACCAAATTCTCCAACTTGATATACTTTACCTCCAACAGTATACTCAAAGGCAACGGCAAGAATTTCATCATTTGCCAAACGCTGCTGTAAAGAGATATATCCTAATTGCGGATTAAAAGTATACTCTTGTGTCGTTAATTTTCTAGCGTTTTCTAAGATCGAATAATCTGTTCCTTCACTAACATTTGTATTATTAAATCCAGAACCTGCGGTAACAATTTCTCTAATATTAGAATTCAAATAACTTCCTGCTTTTCCAATAGAAGCCGGATCATATTTATTATTGGTGTTATCTGTAGGAGAATCTATAGGGTTATTAAAAAATCCTGTTGGATTTGTAATTACAACTACTTCATTATTCGGTACACCACTTACCTCGCCTTCACCTAAATCCTGAAGCGCAATAACATTCCTTAAATTGTTACCAGTAGTAGTCGTTACTCTGTTTTGTTTGTTAGTTACCCAAACTTCTATTCTTGTAACCTGAACACGGCTGTCAATAAGCGGGTAATTTCTTAACGATGAATCGTATTTATTTCTAAAGTACTGTGACAAGAAGAAATGTCGGTCA
This sequence comes from Flavobacterium panacagri, assembly GCF_030378165.1. Lineage (NCBI taxonomy): Bacteria > Pseudomonadati > Bacteroidota > Flavobacteriia > Flavobacteriales > Flavobacteriaceae > Flavobacterium > Flavobacterium panacagri. The sequence goes on along the minus strand of NZ_CP119766.1, from coordinate 1,935,138 downwards.
TTATCATAATCTAATGCAAACAAATCAAAGTTCTGAACTGTTCCTCCACCTTCTGCGACTATACTTTTGGTCTGAGACTTCTGTTCGGAGAACACTCCTGTAACTGTCGTTTTACCAAATTGCAACTGGGCCTTAACCCCAAACAAACTTTGTGCCCCTCTAATTAAGCTGCTGTTTAATGGCATGCTCACATTACCCACCTCAACTTTCTGAACTATATCATCTTCAGAAGGTGTGTAAGCCAGTTTAAATAAATTCTGAAATGCAAAGGTAGATTGTGTATCATAGTTAGCATTAACTTCCAGACGGGTTCCAATTTTCCCCATTAAACTCATGCTGATTCTTTGATCAAAATCAAAAGTTAGACTGGATCTATTTCTTGGAGAAAAGGAAGGATTGTCTTGTTTGGTATAGCGCATACCCAAATCCATCTCCACTGATCCTGTGGGCTTTACATCAATTGTATTACTTCCAAAAATACTTTCGAAGAGACTAGAATTAATGTAATACCTTGGAAGTAAATCCTTTTTCGCCGCTTCTGCTCCTGCCTTTTTACCATCAATAGCGTCCATTTTTTTTCTGAAATAATTCCTTCTAGATTCTTTCAAAACTAAATCTTCATATTCCTGTGGCGTTAGAATTAAAGGGTAATTGATAGAAAAACCATCAACAGAATTGGTATAAATATAACGATCCGTAATGGGATCATATTTGTAGGCCGACAATACACTTGGGGGGTCTGCAATCTCAATTTTACCAACAGAAAATTGAGTTTTAGTTGTATCTTGAGTTGCCGGGGTAACCTGCGCACGCAAAACATTACCGCAGAGTAAGACCAGCAACAAAATACAAATTTTACGCATAGAATTCTTTTATATGAAATGAATTTATAAGCTTTTTAAAGCTTTCTTGATAATTGTTTCTACAGTAGCTTCTGGATCTTCTTTAACAATCTTTTCTACTACTTTTTCAGAAGCTTTCCGAACAAAACCTAAAACTTCCAAAGCAGATAACGCTTCATCTTTGTTTCTATTGTTTTGAACTACCGAAACTTCATCCAAATCGTACAACTTTAACACTTTGTCCTTTAAATCAAGTATAACTCTTTGTGCTGTTTTGTTTCCAATCCCTTTGATAGACTGTATTATGCCGACATCTCCAGATGCAATAGCATTTATAATTTGTTTAGGTTCTATTGAAGAAAGCATCGTTCTGGCAATACCAGCTCCGATTCCGGAAACAGAAAGTAACATTCTGAAAATTTCACGCTCCGATTTTTCAGCAAAACCATATAAAGTATGCGCATCTTCTTTAATTTGAAGATGCGTATACAATTTTATATTTTCAGAATTTGGCAATAAGGAGAAAGTATGTAGTGATATATTCACCTGATAACCAACACCTCCACAATCAATTACAACTTCTGTAGGATTCTTTTCAACTAATCTTCCCTGCAAATGTGCTATCATTACCTATAATTTATTAGTATCAAATATAACAAAAATGCCATAAAACTACGACAAATTTATCCAATCCCTACTAGAACGTTTATTGTGTTACTTTATTCTTTTTGATTTCTTTTTCCTGTGCATCAATCACTGCAATGGCAGCCATATTTACCATTTCTTCTACGCTTGCGCCTAATTGGAAAATGTGAACTGGTTTACCCATACCCATCATAATTGGCCCAATTGAGTTCACTTTATACAATTCTTTTAACAATTTGTAAGTGATATTCGCCGATTCTAGATTAGGAAAAATCAATGTATTTACTTTTTTACCCGCCAATTTAGAGAATGGGAATTTCTCTTCAAGCATTTCTTGATTTAAAGCAAAATCTGCCTGAATTTCTCCATCCACAATCATTTCTGGATGATTTTTATGAAGATAAGCAACCGCTTCTCTAACTTTTGAAGCACTTTCACTAGTTGAAGAACCAAAGTTTGAAAATGAAACCATCGCAATAACAGGTTCAACGCCAAACATTTTAGCAGTTTTAGAAGTCATAATTGCAATATTAACCAAATCTTGAGCAGATGGATTAATGTTTATTGCTGTATCTGATAAAAACATTGGCCCACGCGAAGTAAGCATCATGTTTGCTGTTGCAATAAGAGATGCATTTTGTGCTTTTGGAATTAACTGCATCATTGGTTTTACAACAGAAGGATAACTTCTAGAGTGCCCTGTAACTACTGCATCTGCCTCTCCTTCATTAACCATCATGGCTGCAAAATAGTTTCTTTCACGCATAAATTTTTCAGCGTCTAATTTTGAAACACCTCTGCGTCCTCTAGTTTCCCAGAAAGATTTTGCAAATCTGTTGCGTCTTTCTGTTTCTTCGTCTGTTTTAGGATCAATAATTTCTAAATCAGCATCAAAACCTAGTTCTTGTTTTAATTCTAAGATAACTTCTTTGTTTCCTAATAAAATTGGGAATCCAATTCCGTCTTCATAAACAATCTGAGCTGCTTTTAATACATTTAATTGATCTGCCTCAGCAAAAACAATTTTCTTTGGATTTAATTTTGCACGATTTGTAATTAAACGCACCATTTTATTATCATTCCCCATACGCTCACGAAGCACATCTTCATAAGCTGCCCAGTCTGTAATTGGATTTTTGGCTACTCCAGATTCCATTGCTGCTTTTGCAACGGCAGGAGCAACAACCGTGATCAATCTAGGATCAAATGGTTTTGGAATAATATATTCTTGTCCGAAGCCTAATTTTGTAGCTCCGTAAGCAACGTTAACCTGCTCTGGAACTGGTTCTTTTGCTAAAATAGCCAGCGCTTTTACTGCTGCCATTTTCATTTCTTCGTTAATCTTTCTTGCTCTAACGTCTAATGCCCCTCTAAAGATGTATGGAAAACCTAAAACGTTGTTTACCTGATTAGGAAAATCAGAACGTCCTGTCGCCATAATAACGTCTTTTCTTGTTTCTAAAGCAAGATTATAATCAATTTCCGGGTTTGGATTTGCCATTGCAAAAACAATTGGACTTTTTGCCATAGAAAGCAACATTTCTGGAGAAAGAATATTTCCAGAAGATAAACCGATGAAAACATCGGCTCCTTTAACCGCTGCTGCTAAATCTATTTTAGCACCATCAATTGCATATTTTAATTGAAGTTCTGAAAGTGAAGGATTGTCTTTTGTTAAAAGCCCTTTACTATTAAACATTAAGATGTTTTCTACTTTTACTCCTAATGAAACATATAAATCGGTACAAGCAATCGCTGCCGATCCTGCTCCTGAAACTACCATTTTTACATCTTCGGCTTTTTTTCCTGCTAATTCAAGCGCATTGATTAAAGCTGCAGAAGAAATAATTGCTGTTCCGTGCTGATCGTCGTGCATTACCGGAATATCTAATTCTTCTATTAATCTTCTTTCGATTTCAAAAGATTCTGGTGCTTTGATATCTTCCAGATTAATACCTCCAAAAGTTGGAGCGATATTTTTTACGGTCTGAATAAATTCTTCAACATTTTTAGTATCAACTTCGATATCAAAAACATCAATATCAGAGAATATTTTAAATAATAAACCTTTTCCTTCCATTACAGGTTTTCCTGCTTCTGGACCAATATCTCCTAAACCTAAAACAGCTGTACCATTTGAAATTACGGCAACTAAATTACCTTTTGCTGTATATTTATAAACGTCATCAATGTTTTCTGCAATTGCTAAACAAGGTTCTGCTACTCCCGGCGAATAAGCCAATGATAAGTCTCTTTGGGTTGCATATTTTTTTGTTGGAACTACCTGAATTTTTCCTGGAGTCGGCTCTGAGTGGTACAGTAACGCTTCTCTTTTTTTACTCTCTTTGTTCATTATTTTAGCTTTTATTCTAGCTTACAAAGATATAAGTCTTGTTTTAAAATGGCATGTTTTTAGCATTTTCTTTTCGGAAATTCCATTTTGGTAAATAAAAAAAGTCCAATAGAAATTGGACTCCTTTTAAATTTTTATCGTTTTTAGGTATGCTTTATTGAGAAATATAAGAATTCAGATGCTGAATGGTATCTTTCTGAATTTCGATGATTGCCTTAACTACATCGCTGATCGAGATGATTCCAACGACGATTCCGTCTTCGAGAACTGGCAGGTGTCTTATTCTTTTTTCGCTCATAAGTTCCATACAATCTTCAAGATTATCTGAAAGTTTTACTGTATAAACATTACTTTCCATAATCTCATGAACAAAAGTTTCTTTAGAAGATTTATCTTTTAAAACAATTTTGCGGGCATAATCTCTTTCAGATAATATTCCCTTTAAATTATTGTCATCAATAATTAAAATTGCTCCAATGTTTTTTTCTCCCATTACCTTCAACGCTTCATAAACCGTTAAATTGGAAACAACAGAATAAACATTTCTTCCTTTTGATTTAAGTATTTGATCTACAGTCATAATGAAAATTTTTTAGATTTATAAAGTTAAAATAAAAACCAACACAATCTACAGCGAAATCGATTTTTTAAAACCACAACTGATTCATTTTAAATAAAATACACCAAAAATTAGATTTCAAAAATTATAACGTAAAGAATGAAATTTTTTAGAATTGTTTTTTGCTGAAAATTAGATTTTTTAACGTTTAAAGGATTTTTTTTTAAATGAAAAATAGAATTTTTAAGAAGCAATATTTTTTAATTTTTTGACAGTCGTTAATTTAATGCTCAAGAACAGCACAATATTTATAATCGAAAAATTCATCGTGAAGAAAAGCTACAGAGCAGTAACATTTCGCCCCGCTGGGGCTTTTTAATTGTAAGGGAAATATTTTCTCTAAATATTTCGTCCCTCTGGGACTATCTTAAATTATGAGTTTTCAGAAAATACATAACTAATTAAAGTAGCCGATTCTATTTTTAACGCATCTGCTATTGAGAAAAGTAAACTAATAGAAATATTTTGTTTTCCTCTTTCAATTCTTTGAATGGTTCTTACATCAACATTGCATAATAATGACAATTGCCCTTGCGTCAAATTTGAGTTTAATCTAAGTTCTTTAATTAAGAAACCCAATTTAATAATCTGTAGTTCGTATTTATTCTTTTCCACGAATCAAATCTATTAAACTGCACAAAAAAACAACACGACATATATGTCGTTTTTGAAATATATCTTTATATTTGTAGAAAAAATCTTGCAATGAATTTACATGAAATTGAGAAATTGGATAATCTAAAGAAACTAACCTCTTTATATTTTCGCACTCTAAAACCATCGAATGATGAAACAGAAACTAATGTTGCTCAGATTAAATTTCTAAATTATGCCGAAATGGGCTATGTTATCACTGATCTATTAAAACTATGCATTTTGGCACTGAATGAAAATGCACATCAGGTTTCTGGAACTAATAAATCTGCAATAGATGTTGCACTAATTTTAGAAACGATACTTCAACTGATTCCTACTGATGAATTCGAATTTTTAAGCGAAATTAACTATATGCTTCTTGCTGATGCTAAGACTACCAATGATTAAATAAAAAGCCTTTTCTAATTTTTAGAAAAGACTTTAGAACTTATAAAACAAACTTTTACATTGCTACAATAATAAACTCACTACGTCTGTTCTGCATGTGCTGTTTTTCTGTACATTTTACACCATCTGCACATTTGTTCACCAGCTGCGTTTCTCCATAACCTTTGGCTGTCAATCGATCTTCGCTGATTCCTTTTTGAATTAGCCAGTTTTTGGTTGACTGTGCTCTTTTTTCTGAAAGAATCTGGTTACTTTCTGAAGATGCACGGCTATCAGTATGCGAACGAATATCTAATCTCATATTTGGATATTCATTTAACAAGTTCACTACTTTCATTAATTGTGGCTCAGATGTTTTTTTGATTGTTGCTTTACCTAAATCAAAAAAGTTCATAGGCAGATTTAAAAGTTTTGCGATATCTACTCCAACTCTTATTGAGCCTATTTTTACAGGACTAATATTCGTTTTTTTGATTGCCACTGTCTTTGCCGCAACAAGAGGTTTAAATACTTTGTTCAAACCAATCATCAAAGTTGTTTCTTTATCTCTTAGAATATTTACAAAAACTTCTTTTGCATTGTAGTCCGTTTTTGCAGTTCTGATCGTATATTTTTTGCCACATTTTACATTAGGAAAAATATAATTCCCTTTTTCGTCTGTAACAATTGTTCCTACTGGATCAAACTTTTCATTAAATAAAGTCAACTGTGTATTCGCAAGAAACTCATTGGTTTCTGAATCTGTTACTGTTCCTGATAAATTTTGTTCGCAGATTAATCTTCTCGTTTCTGTAAATCTATAAATATCGTCTAAACCATGGCCATTATCTCTGTTGGAAGAGAAAAATCCATTTCTGTTTTTGCTGTCGATGCTAAACGCAAAATCGTCTTGTTTACTGTTTACAGGCTCTCCAACATTAAGAACTTCATCAAAAGTTTCTTCTTTCTTTATTCTTGCTGCAAAAATATCAAGTCCGCCTAAACCTGGTCTTCCGTCAGAAGCAAAATAAAGTTCATTGTCTCCAGAGATAAAAGGAAAAGTTTCTCTTCCTTCTGTATTAATTGATGGCCCTAAATTTTCTGGCTTACCAAAAGTTCCATCATCATTAATTGCAACTTTAAATAGATCTGACTGACCTAACGTTCCTGGCATATCTGATGCAAAATACAAAGTTTTCTCATCTATACTTAAAGCTGGATGTGCTGTACTGTATTGATCACTGTTAAATGGAAGTTCTTTAATATTTTTCCATTCTTCATCAATCCATTCTGCTTTGTATAATTTTAAGAGCGTTACATCTTTATCGCTTTTGCCTCTTTTACCATCGGTATAATTATTTCTGGTGAAATACATTGTTCGGCCGTCTTTGGTAAAAATTGATGTCGATTCGTTGAATTTATCCTTTTTTCTTTTTACCAAAAGTTCTGGTTTTCCAACACTCCCATCTGGCATCAAAACCGCCGTGTATAATCTAGAAAATGATTTGTTTGTCCACTCAAAATTAGGTTTAAAAACACCTCCTGTATCACGGGCAGAGGTAAAAATAATTTTGTTATTGTAGACTGTGCTTCCATAATCTGAAAAACGGGAATTCATTCCTGCATCTGCAATTTCAAATCGTCCAGAATTTTCTTTTATTTCTTCCAGATAATTTTTATAATTTCTGATTAAATCTGCTCTTTTTTCTAAAACTGCTTTTTCATTGAATTTCTGTAAAACTTCATCAGATTTACGGTAATTCCCAGCCGATTTTAGAGATTGCGCATAACGATACAAATATTCTGATTCCTGATTTGGATTGATCAGAAATAATTGTTCATACCATTTTAATGCATTTGTCAGTTCTCCATTAAAATAATACGAATTAGCCAAACGCTGTATTATTCCTTCATTGGCACTTTCTTTACTTGCTAAATTCTCATACACTTTTATAGCATCTGCGTAAGCGTATTCATCGTATTTTTTGTCTGCATATTTTAAGTTCATATTGGTGAATTGTGCATTCACACTTATTGAAAATCCAGACAGCAAAAAGATCAAAATTATATTTTTAACTTTCATAGGTTTCATTAAAAGAATCGTGGAGATATCATTTTATTATAATTATTGAAGAAATCGAATCTTAGGAAAATCTCATGAGATCCAGAATTGTATTTTCTCAATCTTGTAGTTTCATGATCGTAGCCATATCCTATATACATTCCTTTTGTAACTTGGAACCCGGCCATTGCACTAACTGATGCACTCCAGCGGTAAGCAAGACCTACAACAAATTTATCGTTAAACATAAAGTTTCCAGAAACATCTACCTGTAACGGTGCACCTTCGACCATTTTGGTCATTAAAGCTGGTTTGAACTTAATGTATTCTAAGCGATCCCAATTAAATACATAACCCGCTATTAAATAATAATTGATTTTGTCTTTAAAAATAGCTGTGTCATCAGCATCATATCGATTGGTTTCTATAAAATTAGGCACAGATAATCCGATATAAGCGCGGTCTGAGTGATAGTAAATCCCTGCTCCAACATTTGGAGAAAACTTGTTTTTTAGATTCTGAAACATCTGATCGTCTTGATCTTCCATACTTAACTTATTCACATCCAAATTGAAAATATTTGCAGTTCCTTTAATACCAAAAGACAAATTCCAGCTCTCTGAAGTTGGTATTGTATAAGACAAATCGGCTGATAATGTATTTTCTGTAGTTGGCCCAATTTTGTCATTTACCAACGAAACACCAAGTCCCAAATCGCTATTGCTTAAAGGTGTATTCACTGAAAATGTACTTGTTTGAGGCGCACCTTCTAAACCAACCCATTGGGTACGGTACAAACCAAACGCGCTCATGACACCACGCGAACCTGCATAAGCCGGGTTAACTTCGATTGTGTTGTACATATACTGTGTAAACTGCGCATCTTGCTGCGCATGAGACACAATCGAAAAAAACATAAAAATTAAAATTAACTTTTTCATTTCGTAAGCTTTAAAAACGGCTTAACTTTTACTAAGCCGTAATCTATTTTATTTATTAATGTATAAATACCCTGATTCTTGGTGTGGGTTTTTAGCACTGTCTTTATATTTCAAAATGTAGAAATAAGTTCCAACTGGCAGACCTTCTGTTTGCTTAACTGTTGAACGTCCATTAGAATATCCGATAAATGCTCTGTCACTATTATTGTATTGATCTATATTGAAAACCAATACGCCCCAACGATTATAAATTTCAACTGTATTATCTGGATAACATTCAATTCCTCTAATGTAGAATCTCTCATTTTTGCTGTCTCCGTTTGGAGAAAAAGCTTTTAAGACTTTAATTGAACACCCATTTAAATCCAGCACCGTAGGATTATCTCCATTGTTACTTGAATCATCTGATTGATCTTCAACTGCAACTCCTCTTAAACTGCTTCCTTTTGCAATTGCCTGATTAGTTACACTTCCACGATTAATATCTTCTTGAGTTATTTTGTAGATAGCCGTAAAATTTGTCTCATTAGATTCATTTACTGCTAAATCAATTGCTTGTCCAGAAACTTTTACTCCAGGCAATGGATCGTTTATTATAACTCCTGTAAGCGGCACGTTTCCTGTATTTGTTAATGTAAACTTGTATGTAATTGTCTCGCCTGCATTTGCAAATCCGCTGTTGTTTTCGTCATTAAATGTGGCCGCTTTAACAACCGCTATTGCTGGAACTTCAACAAAAACAGTCAATACTGCAGTCGAACAATTTAATGGATCTGCTTTTTCGCAAACCTGATATGTTAACGTATACGTTTTTCCAGGTGTATTTGGTTTTACGCTAACTGTTCCATCAGCATTCCATTCGAAATAGTTATCAATTGTTAAAGGTTTTATTACAACAGCTGCCGGATTAATTGGCTGTCCGTTTATCAAATCATTTCCTAGAACATTTATGAATTCTAAATCTCCATTAATTCCGTCTACACTAATATTGGTATCATCTCCTAAACTAATCTGATTTGATGCTGGTGGACCAGCTGGATCAGCACTATTTACAACTGTAATTTTAACTACAGCTGGCTGACTGCAATTTGATGTATTTGCAGCTTCGCAAATTTGATAAGTCACTTCATACGTTCCATCTGGTGTATTTGGAGCTATGCTTATAGCCCCGTCTGCATTTAATGTTATATGTGGATTCGCCACCGTAGTTGTTAAAATAATATCTGAAGGACTTGGTTTCACTCCATTTAAAAGGTCATTTGCAAAAATGTTAATAGATGCATTCATTCCTTTTTTCACATCAATTGGCCCATCTGCATCATTATTTGCAATAATTGAATTCATTATTGGAGCCGTAACCGTTACCTTCACCATATTTGTACTGCAATTTGATGCATTTAATTTATCACAAATTGAATATGTTAGTTCATAATCTCCCGCTGGCGCGTTTGGTGCTAGTATAGCATTTCCGTTTGCATCTACTGTTAAATACCCTTTTGGATCAGCAACCGTCGTGGTAAGAATTACATCTGACGGTACCAAAGAGTTTCCATCTTTAGTATCATTTGCAAAAACATTTATCAATGTTTGCTGTGTATTAATTCCAACTGTTGCTGGCACTGAATCTAAATTAGCTACAAGATTACTTTCTACTGTTAATCGTACTGTATTTGAACTACAGTTTCCTGGATTCAATTTCTCACAGATAGTATAAGTCAATTCATAGTCACCAGCTGGTGCATTAGATCCTAAAGTTACTGTTCCATCAGAGTTAACTGTTAAGTATCCTTTTGGATCTGGAGTTGTTATCGTCAGATTTACATCTGATGGATTTAACGCAATTCCGTTTTCGGTATCATTTGTAAAAACATTAAATCCTAAATTCTTTGCTGTATTCGAAACTTTTACAGATGGAATATTATCTGCATTTGCGATTAATACTCCATTGTTTACTGCAACTTTTGAAATCGCACTGTCACAATTTGAAGGATTCGTGATCTCACAGATACTGTATTCTATATTATAAATTCCTGAAGGCGTATTAACTGCTACTGTTACTGATCCGTCTGCATTTAATGTTAATCCTGCTGGGACATTTACTGCAGATAATTTTACCTGACCATTTTGAATGCCGATAACAACTGGATTTCCATTTAATGTATCATTATCTACTACCGAATTTGTAGTTGTTCCTCCGATACTTCCATTAATTGATGGCGTTAACGTTTCTTCAATTGCATCGATTACAAAAACATCAACTGTTACTCTTACTTTATTTGAACTACAGTTTTCTGGGTTCAATTTTTCACAGATAGTATAAGTCAACTCATAATCACCTGCCGGTGGATTAGCTCCTAAAATCACTGTTCCGTCTGGATTCAATGCTAAATATCCTTTTGGATCTTGTGTTGATGTTGTCAGCGTTACATCTAAAGGATTTAACGGCTGCCCATTTTTTGTATCATTATCAAATACATTACCTCCTAAAGTCTGAGACGCATTTGATGGTTTAACTGAAGAAAGAGCATCTGAATTTGCAACTAAAGTTCCATTATTTACTGCAACTTTTGAAATTGCAGTATCACAATTTAATGGATTCGTAATCTCACAGATACTGTATTCTATATTGTAAATTCCTGAAGGAGTATTAACAGCGACAGTTACTGTTCCGTCTGTATTTAATGTTAATCCTGCTGGAACATTTACGGCTGTTAATTTTACCTGACCATTTTGAGTGCCGATAACAACTGGATTTCCATTTAATGTATCATTCTCTATCACAGAATTTGAAGTTGTTCCTCCAATACTTCCATTAATTGATGGAGTTAACGTTTCTGCGACAGCAAGGATAACTGGTGCGGTAACTGTAACCTGAACCTTATTTGTACTGCAGTTCCCTGGATTGAAAAGTTCACAGATTTCATATGTTAATTCATAATTTCCTGCTGGTGCATTAGCCCCTAAAATCGCATTTCCGTCCGCATCAATTGTTAAGAAACCTTTCGGGTCTGTTCCAGGTGTCAGTTTCACTTCTGACGGATCCAGTTTTGCCCCGTTTTTAGTATCATTATCAAAAACATTGATAAGGGTCTGAGAACTGTTTCCTCCAATTACTGATCCCGCAGCGTCCAGATTGGCAACTAAATCTGCTGCTGTTACAGCAACTGTTGAAGTTGCTGTTGAGCAGTTTGTCGTAATATTATTATTGTCGCAGATGGTATATTCTATATCGTAATTTCCTTTTTTTACACCTTTGCTTACCGTAACTGTTCCGTCTGCATTAACGGTAAATCCTGCTGGAACATTCGCTGCTGTTAAAGTAACCTGTCCGGGATTTGATCCAATAACGGCCTGAACTCCATTCAGTTTATCCGATGCAATAAGTGATGTCGTTGTACCTCCTATTGTTCCATTGATTGGGCCTAAGTCTTCTTTTACAGCCAAAATTGCTGGTGCGGTAACTGTAACCTGAACATTATTTGTACTGCAGTTCCCTGGATTGAAAAGTTCACAGATTTCATATGTTAATTCATAATTTCCTGCCGGTGCATTAGCCCCTAAAATCGCATTTCCGTCCGCATCAATTGTTAAGAAACCTTTCGGGTCTGTTCCAGGTGTCAGTTTCACTTCTGACGGATCCAGTTTTGCCCCGTTTTTAGTATCATTATCAAAAACATTGATAAGGGTCTGAGAACTGTTTCCTCCAATTACTGATCCCGCAGCGTCCAGATTGGCAACTAAATCTGCTGCTGTTACAGTAACTGTTGAAGTTGCTGTTGAGCAGTTAGTCGTAATATTATTATTGTCGCAGATGGTATATTCTATATCGTAATTTCCTTTTTTAACACCTTTGCTTACCGTAATTGTTCCGGCTGCATTAACGGTAAATCCTGCTGGAACATTCGCTGCTGTTAAAGTAACCTGTCCCGGATTTGATCCAATAACGGCCTGAACTCCATTCAATTTATCTGATGCAATAAGTGATGTCGTTGTACCTCCTATTGTTCCATTGATTGGGCCTAAGTCTTCTTTTACAGCTAAAATTGCTGGTGCGGTAACTGTAACCTGAACCTTATTTGTACTGCAGTTCCCTGGATTGAAAAGTTCGCAGATTTCATATGTTAATTCATAATTTCCTGCCGGTGCATTAGCCCCTAAAATCGCATTTCCGTCTGAATCAATTGTTAAGAAGCCTTTCGGGTCTGTTCCAGGTGTCAGTTTCACTTCTGACGGATCCAGTTTTGCCCCGTTTTTAGTATCATTATCAAAAACATTGATAAGGGCCTGAGAACTGTTTCCTCCAATTACTGATCCCGCAGCGTCCAGATTGGCAACTAAATCTGCTGCTGTTACAGTAACTGTTGAAGTTGCTGTTGAGCAGTTAGTCGTAATATTATTATTGTCGCAGATGGTATATTCAATATCATAATTTCCTTTTTTAACACCTTTGCTTACCGTAATTGTTCCGTCTGCATTAACGGTAAATCCTGCTGGAACATTCGCTGCTGTTAAAGTAACCTGTCCCGGATTTGATCCAATAACGGCCTGAACTCCATTCAGTTTATCCGATGCAATAAGTGATGTCGTTGTACCTCCTATTGTTCCATTGATTGGTCCTAAGTCTTCTTTTACAGCTAAAATTGCTGGTGCGGTAACTTTTATTTCTACAGTTGCAGTATTACAATTAGAAGTATTCGCCACTTCGCAAATTTTATAGTCAAAAGAATATGTTCCTGCTGGTGTATTTGGCTTAACAGTAACTTTTCCTGTTGTAGTATCAAAAGTTAAAACTGACGGTAATGAAGAAGCCAAAGTCAAATCAACTTCACTTCTGACTACTGCTTTACAATTAAGAAAATCGTTTGCTAAAACATCTGAAACGGCAGTTCCTCCTGGATATCCGTTAATCGAAACCACATCATTATTGGGTTTAATCGGGCCTACAACTTTTACTATTTGAGTACAAGTCTGTTTATTTCCTGCCGCATCTGTTGCTGTCCAGGTTACTGTTGTATTTCCAATCGGAAAACTTGACGGTGCATTGTTTGTTACCGTTACTGTTCCATTACAATTATCAGATGTTGTCGGAGTGCCTAAACTAACTCCTGTTGCCGAGCAAGAATCTGCATCTGCAGAAACCACAACTGCCGATGGACATGTAATTGCTGGTTTTTGGGTATCGTTTACTGTTACAGTCTGCGTGCAGGTCTGTTTATTTCCTGCCGCATCTGTTGCTGTCCAGGTTACTGTTGTATTTCCAATCGGGAAACTTGACGGTGCATTGTTTGTTACCGTTACTATTCCATTACAATTATCAGATGTTGTCGGAGTGCCTAAACTAACTCCTGTTGCCGAGCAAGAATCTGCATCTGCAGAAACCACAACTGCCGATGGACATGTAATTGCTGGTTTTTGGGTATCGTTTACTGTTACAGTCTGCGTGCAGGTCTGTTTATTTCCTGCCGCATCTGTTGCTGTCCAGGTTACTGTTGTATTTCCAATCGGAAAACTTGACGGTGCATTGTTTGTTACCGTTACTGTTCCATTACAATTATCAGATGTTGTCGGAGTGCCTAAACTAACTCCTGTTGCCGAGCAAGAATCTGCATCTGCAGAAACCACAACTGCCGATGGACATGTAATTGCTGGTTTTTGGGTATCGTTTACTGTTACAGTCTGCGTGCAGGTCTGTTTATTTCCTGCCGCATCTGTTGCAGTCCAGGTTACTGTTGTATTTCCAATCGGGAAACTTGACGGTGCATTGTTAGTTACCGTTACTGTTCCATTACAATTATCAGATGTTGTCGGAGTGCCTAAACTAACTCCTGTTGCTGAGCAAGAATCTGCATCAGCAGAAACCACAACTGCCGATGGACATGTAATTGCTGGTTTTTGGGTATCGTTTACTGTTACAGTCTGCGTGCAGGTCTGTTTATTTCCTGCCGCATCTGTTGCTGTCCAGGTTACTGTTGTATTTCCAATCGGGAAACTTGACGGTGCATTGTTTGTTACCGTTACTGCTCCACTGCAATTATCAGATGTTGTCGGAGTGCCTAAACTAACTCCTGTTGCCGAGCAAGAATCTGCATCTGCAGAAACCACAACTGCCGATGGACATGTAATTGCTGGTTTTTGGGTATCGTTTACTGTTACTGTCTGTGTGCAGGTCTGCGTATTTCCTGCAGCATCTGTTGCTGTCAAGGTTACCGTTGTATTTCCAATTGGAAAACTTGACGGTGCATTGTTTGTTACCGTTACTGCTCCACTGCAATTATCAGATGTTGTCGGAGTGCCTAAACTAACTCCTGTTGCCGAGCAAGAATCTGCATCTGCAGAAACCACAACTGCCGATGGACATGTAATTGCTGGTTTTTGGGTATCGTTTACTGTTACTGTCTGTGTGCAGGTCTGCGTATTTCCTGCAGCATCTGTTGCTGTCCAAGTTACCGTTGTATTTCCAATTGGAAAACTTGACGGTGCATTGTTTGTTACCGTTACTGCTCCACTGCAATTATCTGATGTGGTAGGCGTGCCTAAATTAACACCGGTTGCCACGCAAGAATTTGCATCTGCAGAAACCACAACTGCTGTTGGACATGTAATTGCTGGTTTTTGAGTATCTTTAATAATCACTTTTTGAATTGCAGTTTCAACATTCCCATTTCCATCATTAAAACTCCAGGTAATAGAATAGGTTCCTTGAGCTGTATATGTTAACGGACTTGTTGTTGTTCCTGTCACAGTACCTGCACAATTATCCGTTGTGGTTGGAGCGGTTACAGTTGCTGAACATTGCGCTGTAATATCTGCCAAAACAGGTTTTACCGGTTTGTCTGTATCACTTACTTTTACTGTAGAAGCAGTAGAAGTTGTTTCACATCCTGTCGAAGAATTTGTAACTTTTACTTTATAATCTCCATCAGAATTTACAACCAATGATGAGGATGTTTGACCAGAAATCACAGCATTATTTTTATACCAAACATACGTTGGAGATGCTGCATTTGTCACAGCCGTCAAAGTAGTTGTTAAACAAGCCGTTAAGGTTCCTGTTATCGAAGCAGTTGGCAATGGATTTGGATTAGTTGAAACACTAGCACTATTATTATTTGAGTTACTATCTGTTGTTGTTCCCGGCAAAGCTGCTGTATTAGTATAAACACCAGATGCATTAACCTTTGCAGTAATTTTTAATGTTTCTACAACTCCTCCATTTACATCTCCTATACTCCAAACACCCGTTGTTGCATTATAACTTCCTACTGTTTGTGTTGAGCTGGCAAATGTATATCCGCTCGGAAGTAGATCGTTTATCGAAACTCCCGTAGCATTATTCACACCTAAATTGCTCAATTTTACAGTAAACTCAACGTTAGAACCAACACATGGTGTCGCGTTATCTACTGTTTTTGTAACTCCTAAATCAGTACATAAAGTAACTGAAACTGGTTTAGATTGAGTCTGAGCTCCACAAGTCAAGGTTGAAGCAACTGAATATGAACCTGTTTTCGTAGCTGTATATGTTTCTGAGTTTGCACCTGAAATTGCCACTCCATTTAGATACCATTGATAAGGAGCAAACCCTGTAGGTGTAGTTAATGTAGCTGTATTATTGGTACATCCTCCCCCTGATACATAAGTAAAGGTTGGATCTGCTGGTTGAACTGCAAAATTTGAGAAAAATCCAGCCATCGTAAATCCTCCTCCTTGTTGTACAATCGAAACTGTTAATTTAGCTAAACTTGAAAGCGAGAGAATATCAGGGCTTCCTATTTGATTGTCTTCAAAATTAATCAAGTACCAACCTGTATTGCCTAATTGATGACGAGCAGCAATTCCTGGTTTCGTTTCGATATCTACTCCATTTATATATACTTTTTCAGAAGCATCCTTCAAAAGTACATATCCAAAATAAGGCAATGCATCTACTCCATAATTCCTAAATTTAGCCGTTTCAATAAAATTAGACCCGCCACATTGTGAAACAGGCGCAATAGTATAAACATCAACCTCACAATCTCGTGCAGTTCCTGAGTATACAGCAACATTATTTGTAGCAAAAACTCTAGATGCTGAGAAATTAGTTCCAGAAACACCATTTTTGAAGGTGTAAAAATCACCAGCATTAACTAGTGTTTTATTTACAGTAGCTGTTAACGCACCTGTTGCTGAAAATGTATCTATAGTTAAAACCGTATTGGGTTTTGTTGCCACTACAGTTGTCTGCTCCGCAGTATCATTTCCTTTTCCTCTTTCAATAAAATATTCTGTTCCTAAAACTGCTTCAGGAGGAATTTGATTATAAGCTCCATCTCCACAGCCATTTGGCGTGTCTATCGCCGCAGAAGTGTTCATTACTGTTGGATTTGAAGTCTCTACTAAAGATCCCATAGGTGCAGTAAACAAATAACTTTGTCCTGCATCTAATGTTGTAATAACTGCGTTATTAAGTTTTATAGTTGTACCGTTACTAATCGCCATTACACTGTAAATAGGACGTTGGTCTCCATAATTGTTAAAATTCCCCAAAGATCCGTCTCTATAATATCCTATTCTGTATCTAATTCCTATTCCAGCATCACCGAAACTAGTTAATGCTGCATTTCCTTTGATATCTTTATCACTTCCGTCGCTACCTAACGCATCAGAAGCAATATTTCTTAAATTGACAGAAACAGGGGCATTACCTGAAATTATTAATCCGGCACTATTCAAAATAGTATTAAATGCATATGCAGGAGCATTTTTTGGCAAACCAGCAAATCTATAAACAGCTGGAGTTCCTTTTACTGTAGTTAAATTAGCAATTAAAGTTCCATTACTTTTTGATATGGAAACATTTACAGTAGATGTAGAATTTGTAGCTATGACAATTTCATTTGCTTTACTAAAATACTGCCAGGGAGCCGGCGCAATATAATGTTTTGAATAAAACTGAGCAGAAGCACTACAGCTTATCAAAAAAAAGAATAAGACAATAAAATTTGGCTTAAGTAAATTAAACCAATTAAAAGTAAAGTTACGCATAGACAACTTGGGTTTGTGGAACAGAAATATAAGACACTGAAAAACTGATGATAGTTTTTAGCATATTGATGAAATACGAAAAATTATAAGGATTGGATTTTGAGTAGTTGAAAAAACTTTTTTCAGCACTAGAATAGTAAAATTTTACCATAAGCATTTCAAAGCGTAAGACTTATTTAGCAATCGTCTCAAGATTAAATTAGTAGTTTTGGAGGTACGAAAGTATATCAAAGACTAAAATCAGGACGATATTAGTCGATAAAATGCATGGAAAGTCGTCGAATAACAAAATTTAACAAATGTTCACGTCATTTAGAAGCTAAAAAACATAAACATTTGATAATGAATAAGTCATATTTTCTTAAAGAAATATGAATAAATCATATTCTTACAGAAAAAATTCACAAAAAAACAATATTTTGTAAGATTAAAAAATAAGTTTTTACTCACTTAAAAAACATAAAAACCTAAATAACAAGAACTTAAAAGAATAAAAAAAAAACTTAACATATTTACTCTAAAAACTTAATATTACGTTTTAGACCATCAAATTTCGTTCTCTTGATAGGTGAGTTTTTGAAAACCATTTTAAAGGTTTCTTCTGTTATTTCCGTCCAGTCTTTTTTGGTAAAAGAAAGTAAATCAGGATTGGGGTTAAATAAAGGTTCAGAGTGAGGTTTAGAGAATCGATTCCAAGGACAAACATCTTGACAGGTATCGCAACCAAACATCCACTCATCAAATTTTCCCTTCATTTCATAAGGAAGATTTTCCTTTAACTCAATAGTATAATAAGAAATACATTTACTCCCATCAACAATATAAGGCGCCACTATCGCCTGTGTAGGACAAGCATCTATGCAAGCAGTACAGGAACCACAATGATCTGTTACAGCATGATCATACTCTAAATCTAAATCTAAAATAAGTTCTGCTATGAAGTAAAAAGAACCTACTTTCTGAGTTAATAAATTACTGTTTTTTCCGATCCAGCCTAAACCACTTTTTGCAGCCCAAGCTTTATCTAAAACTGGTGCCGAATCAACAAATGCACGACCAGAAACGTCACCTATATTTTCCTGAATGGAATGTAAAAATTCTTTTAATTTTTCTTTAATAACGAAATGATAATCCTGTCCATAAGCATATTTCGATATTTTATAACTTTCATTATTCTGAGACTCAGATGGGAAATAATTAAGTAAAAGAGAAACTACACTTTTTGCATCATCGACTAATAATGTAGGGTCTAAACGTTTATCAAAATGGTTTTCCATATAAGCCATCTGACCATTATGATTGTTCTTTAACCATTTCTCTAACCGAGGTGCTTCTTGTTCCAAAAAACCTGCTTTAGAAATTCCGCAAGAAATAAAACCTAGTCTTTTTGCTTCTTCTTTTATAAATTTTGAATATGTTTCTTTTGAATTAATACTCATCTTTTAAAAAATGAAACTTCTACATTAACAGGTTTTAGTGTAATAAGCGGATTAAATTGAACTACATCATTATTAGATTTAATGACATATTTTTTTACAATTTGAGATATCGTCAGGCACATTTCATAAATGGCAAAACCAGTTCCAATACACATTCTTGGGCCAGCACCAAAAGGATAAAAATATTGCATTGATTCTTTCTTCTGATCTCCAAGAAATCGTTCTGGAATAAATTCATCTGGGTTCTCCCAATATTTTGGATTCCGATGCAGCTCGTAAAAAGAAACTCCAATCAATGTATTTTTTTTAATTTTAAACTGAACTAAAGAATCATCTTCAAGATTCTGTCTGTCGGTAATCCATGCTGGTGGATATAAACGCATCGATTCATTCAAAACAGCATTGGTATATATCATTTTTTGGAGCTGTTCAATAACATTATCTGTCTTGGATTCGATCTCAGTAATTTCATCGAAAATCTTTTGCTGTATCTCTGGATTTTTTCCCAAAAGATGAAGCGTAAAAGTCAAAGCATTTGCAGTTGTTTCATGTCCAGCAATAAACAAAACCTTAATCTCATCGATCAATTGTTCGACAGACATACTTTCACCAGTATCTTCATATCTAGTTTCCAAAAGCATATTCAATAAATCATTTATTTCTTCTCCCGAAGTTTTTCTTTCTTCAATGATTTCCTGAATAATATTGTTATTTTCTTCGGCTAACTTAAGATGTTTTTTAACTTGTCCACTCAGCGAAAACCACCACGCTTTATGTGGAAGCCTAATTTCCTTAATTAAGAAATTCTGAACTTCCTCTATGATAAACTTAATTCGTTGAAATTTATCTTCAGCAGTTGAAAGCTGAAATAAAGATTTCGCCACAACATTAAATGCCAGATTACTCATTACAGGAAAAAGATCTATTGGCTTTTCTTCAACAAAATCATCTATTTCTGAAGTTATAACAGTATTCATATTAGCAACCAGCTGATTCATTTTTTGTTTATGAAATGCTGGCTGAATCAAACGTCTTTGTTTTAACCAAAAATCGCCATCACTAGTTAAAAGTCCTTTTCCTAAATACTTAGAAAGATAGACAGACTGAAATTTAGATTTATGGTAATTCTTCTGATTCTTAACTAAAATATACTGTGCAATTTCATTATCTCTTGACAAAATTATATACTTTGAAAAACCAGTTCTAATAGAAAAGGAATCTCCAAATTTCTCAAAATATTTTTTATGAAAAGGAATAGGATTTCTACGAACTCCTTCAGCATCTCTAAAAAATCTTAACAAAGATAATTTTTCGGGATAAGTATATTTTAACTTGTCAGACATAAAATTAAAACAAACCTCCTTGTATGTTTGTATTTACCTTTCCTAAATGTTTATATGCTTTTTCTGTCACTTCACGACCTCGCGGTGTACGCATAATAAATCCTTCTTGAATCAAAAATGGTTCATAAACTTCCTCAATAGTTTCGCTGCTTTCAGATACAGCCGTTGCCAAAGTAGAAAGTCCAACAGGACCGCCTTTGAACTTATTAATAATAGTCAATAAAATCTTATTGTCCATTTCGTCAAGACCATGAGCATCTACATTTAATGCTTTTAAGGCATATCTAGAAATTTCAAGATCAATTCTGCCATTTCCTTTTATTTGAGCAAAATCACGTACTCTTCGCAATAAGGCATTAGCAATACGAGGAGTTCCACGGCTACGGCCTGCAATTTCAATTGCCGCTTCAAGATCAATCGGCATTTTTAAGATAGAAGCACTTCTTTCAACAATTGTTGTCAAAAGTTCCGTAGTATAATATTGCAAACGAGATGAAATCCCAAAACGGGCACGCATCGGAGCAGTTAACAATCCCGAACGTGTAGTGGCACCAATAAGTGTAAACGGATTCAAATTAATCTGAACTGTTCGTGCATTTGGCCCCGATTCAATCATAATATCGATTTTGAAATCCTCCATTGCCGAATATAAATATTCTTCAACAACAGGACTTAATCTATGAATTTCATCAATAAACAAAACATCTCTTTCATCTAAATTCGTCAACAATCCAGCTAAATCTCCTGGCTTGTCAAGTACAGGACCAGAAGTAATTTTAATTCCAACTTGAAGTTCATTAGCTAATATATTTGCCAAAGTCGTTTTACCAAGTCCAGGAGGCCCATGAAAAAGAGCATGGTCAAGCGCTTCGCCTCGCTGATTAGCTGCAGCGACAAAGACTTTTAAATTTTCCAAAACTTGATCTTGTCCAGCAAAGTCATCAAATGATAGCGGGCGTAATCTTTTTTCAAGATCTAATTCTTCTGAGTTATATCCTTTTGTAGTAGGATCAAGATTTTCATTCATCCTACAAAGATATAGAAAGTAATTAGTTCTATAAAATAGTAATAATATCCTTTTAAACTTTAACCAAATAAAAAAGACCGTCAGAGATGACGGTCTTTTAAAATATTTTTAGTGGTGTAAAACTTCTTCACCTTCTTTCATTGGTACATTTTGAGGAACAAAATCTACATCATGATTTGGGTTACTATAGTCATACGGCCAACGGTACACGTGAGGGATTTCTCCTGGCCAGTTTCCGTGGATATGTTCAACTGGAGTAGTCCATTCTAAAGTTGTAGATTTCCATGGGTTTTGAACAGCTTTTTTACCATAGAAAATACTGCTAAAGAAGTTGTATAAGAATACTAACTGGAATGCACCACCAACAAGAGCGAACGTTGTAATTAAAACATTCACATTTTGTAAATCATCAAATAATGGGAAGTTAGTATTTGTATAATAACGTCTTGGTAAACCAGCTAATCCAATAAAGTGCATTGGGAAGAATACTCCGTAAGCACAAACCGCCGTAATCCAGAAGTGAATATAACCTAAGTTCTTATTTAACATTCTTCCGTACATTTTAGGAAACCAGTGGTAAATACCAGCAAACATTCCGTAAAGTGCAGAGATACCCATTACTAAGTGAAAGTGAGCAATTACGAAGTAAGTATCGTGAACGTTAATATCTAAGGTACTATCTCCTAAAATGATTCCAGTTAAACCTCCAGTGATGAAAGTAGAAACCATTCCAATAGAGAATAACATTGCAGGGTTAAACTGTAAGTTACCTTTCCATAAAGTTGTAATCCAGTTAAATGCTTTTACAGCAGAAGGAATTGCAATCAATAAAGTAGTGAAAGTAAATACAGATCCTAAGAAAGGATTCATACCTGAAATAAACATGTGGTGACCCCATACAATAGTTGATAAGAATGCAATTGCAAGAACTGACATAATCATTGCTCTATATCCGAAGATTGGTTTACGAGAGTTCGTAGCCATAATTTCAGAAACAAGACCCATTGCTGGTAAGATTACGATATAAACCTCAGGGTGACCTAAGAACCAGAATAAGTGCTCAAACAATACTGGAGAACCTCCTTGGTAGTGTAAAACCTCTCCTGCAATATAGATATCAGATAAGAAGAATGAAGTACCGAAACTTCTATCGAAAATCAATAATAAAGCAGCAGACAATAATACTGGGAATGAAATAACACCAATAATAGCTGTTACGAAAAATGTCCATATTGTAAGTGGAAGTCTAGTCATAGACATCCCTTTAGTTCTTAAGTTAAGAACAGTAACAATGTAATTTAAAGATCCCATCAAAGAAGATGCGATGAAAATAGCCATAGATACTAACCATAAAGTCATACCAGTTCCAGATCCAGGAATCGCTTGTGGTAAAGCACTTAATGGAGGGTAAATTGTCCATCCTGCAGAAGCTGGACCAGCTTCAACAAATAAAGAACATAACATTACAACAGCAGACAAGAAAAATAACCAATAGGAAATCATATTCATGAATCCAGAAGCCATATCTCGCGCTCCAATCTGAAGTGGAATAAGTAAGTTACTAAAAGTTCCACTCAAACCTGCCGTCAGTACAAAGAATACCATGATGGTACCGTGAATTGTAACTAAAGCTAAATAAATATCATTTGCCATTACACCATCAGGTGCAAATTTATCTCCTAATAAAACATTAAATATCTTAAAAGACTCTTCTGGCCACGCCAATTGCATTCTAAAAAGCAAGGACATTGCAATACCAATTACTCCCATAACAATACCAGTAATCAAGTATTGTTTAGCAATCATTTTGTGATCAATACTAAAAATATATTTAGTAATGAACGTGTCTTTATGATGATGTTCGTGCTCGTGATCGTGTCCGTGATCGTGATCGTGCGCTTCTGCTGACATATATGTGTACTTTAAATTTTCTAAATAATATTATTTCATTGCAACTTTAGCTACAGCTGCTTTAACAGTATCAACAACAGCTTTAACTGTGTCGATTACTTTAGCAGTAGAATCTGTAGTTGGTGCAGCTCCTTCAGCTGGTTTCTCAGCAGCTTTTGCAGCTGCGATATCCTGTGCTAAAGTAGTTTTTTCACTTAACCATTTTTTATAGTCTTCTGGAGTATCTACAACAACCTTCATTTGCATATTGTAGTGAGAAGCTCCACAAATTTTATTACATAATAATAAATAATCAAATGTATAAGGATCTAAAGCTGTTCCTCCTTTTGCAACTAATTCAATACTTTTTTCAGCTCTAAGTTTGTTGATGTTTGCAACTTTCTCAACCATAAATGGCATCTCTCTGTATTCAGCAGTAGTATAAGTTGGAACAAAAGCAAATTCAGTAACCATACCTGGAACACAGTTCATTTGTGCTCTAAAGTGAGGAAAGTATGCTGAGTGCAATACATCCTGAGAACGCATTTTAAAATGAACTTTTTTACCTTTAGGAATATGTAATTCTGAAACTACAATATCATCTTGAGCATTTTTATCAGACATATCAACACCTAATGTATTTACTCCTTCAATCAAACGTACGTTAGCTTTTCCTAAAACATTATCTTGACCTGCATATCTAGCCGTCCATTTAAACTGCTGAGCATATAATTCAATCTCAATTACATCTTCGTCTTTATCTACGAACATAATGTTATTCCAAGCATACAATCCGTAAAGAATCAAACATGCTAAAACAACAGATGGAATGATACTCCAAATTGCTTCTAATTTATTACTATCAGCAAAGAATAACGCTTTTTTATCTTTATTTCCTTTGTATTTAAAAGAAAACCAGTATAATAAACCTTGAGTAATAACTTGAACTGTAAAGATCAAAACCCAAGTAATATTCATTAAATTATCTACTAAACCACCGTGCTCAGAAGCAGGAGTATGAAGCGCCAAATTACCCCATTTTAGTAAACCATAAATAGTAAATATATAAATGAAAGCTAAAAAGCCAAACATAATATATCCCTGAATGTTATTGTCATTATCTGATGCAACCTGAGAATCGTCCGAAGATGCTCCTACCTGAGTAAGATCAAATATCTTGGTCAATTGCCATAATGCAACTGCTAATAAAACTAAAACTATAATTACCAACAAACTTGTCATCTGTTTACTTCTTTAAATATTAATAATGAAAATGTTTACTTTCTTCAATGAAAGGATTTCTTTTAGCAAGCAAAGGAGATTTAGTTAATGCAGTAAATACAACAAATATAAATAAACCTAAGAAGAAAAGAATCGATGCAATTTCAGGAACTCCAATAAACCATTTGTCTCCAACTGTACCCGGCATAATCATATTAAAGAAATCAACATAATGACCTAATAATATTACAATACCTGCCATTACAACAACCCAGTTAAGGCGTTTGAAATCTGTATTGATTAATATTAATAATGGGAAAACAAAGTTCATAACAACCGCTCCAAAGAAAGGAAGGTTATATAATTGAATTCTTGTTACAAAATAAGTTACCTCTTCAGGGATGTTAGCATACCAGATCAACATGAACTGAGAGAACCATAAATAAGTCCAGAATACACTGATACCAAACATGAATTTAGCTAAATCGTGAATATGGCTGTTATTTACATACTCTAAATATCCTTTAGATTTTAAGTAGATCGTAACTAAAGCTATAGTTGTAATACCACTTACAAAGAAAGATGCGAATACATACCAAGCAAATAAAGTACTGAACCAGTGCGGATCAAAAGACATAATCCAATCCCATGCCATGATAGACTCAGAAACGATAAAGAATACTAAGAATCCAGCAGAAGCTTTGAAATTCTTTTTATAGTAAAGATCATCATTAGCCTCATCTTGAGCTAAACAGTTCTTTCTAGAAAAATGACGGTAGATATTCCATCCTAATAAAAAGATAAAAGCTCTTACAATCCAGAAAGGGAAATTTAAATATCCTGATTTTCCAGCAATGATAGCATCATAATTTGGACTACCTGGAACAGTCACATCTTTTCCTAACCATACGAAGATATGATTAAAGTGTAATCCACATAACACTAAAATAATAAAGAAAATTACAGAACCAGCTGGTAAATAAGCTGTGATACCTTGCATTACTCTAAATAATACTGGAGACCAACCTGCTTGAGCAACTTGTTGAATAGCATAAAAAGCTAAAACTCCCATTGAAAGTAGCAAAAAGAAAATACAAGCTACATATACTGCAGACCAAGGCTTATTTTGCAATTGGTGCAATACATGCTTTAAATGTTTTTCGTGCTCATTTGCACCAGAAACTTCAGCATGTCCTGCTGCTTTGTGAGTGTCATGTGATGCTTCAGCAGTCTCATGATGACCTGCTTCTTTGTGAGATGCCTCCGCTTTCTCTTCATGTGCAGCACCATGAGAACCATGTTCATCTGCAGCTAGTATTTTTTCAACTTCTTGAATATCTTTTGGCGCACTTAAAAAACCATACCCAATTCCTAATAAACCAACGGCCATTAAGATGATAGAAAAAGTTTTTAATTTACTTGAAAATGTATACATATCTATTACGATCAGTTTGTTCAACAATTATAATTGGCTTTTTAGTTTCAGAACATAGTCAGCAACTAACCAACGTTCGTGAGCACTTAATTGATTTGCATGTGAACCCATTGCATTTAAACCATAAGTCTCAACGTGAAAGATACTTCCTTCAGTGATTTCTCTGTCTTTATAGCTAGGTACTCCAAGAAATTTCTCTCTTTCAACCAATTTACCTTTACCGTTACCAGTTGCACCATGGCAGCTGATACAGTAAATTTCGAAAAGTTCTTTCCCTTTTCCAGAATTTTTTTCTTCTTCTGTTAAAGGCGATTTCAAATTAGCTTTTGCTAATTCATAACCAGCAGTTGAATTTTCATATTCATAAGGTTCAAAACCTCTATTGATAGTTCCTGCAACAGGAAGCTGTCCTTCTTTTCCTCCCTTAAATACTTTAGCTTCTGTATATGGCTCGTAAGCTACAGACTCATACATATTTGGGAAATACTGATAGTTTGGTGCCGAATTATTGTGGCAAGATGAAACTAAAATAGTTAAACCAACTAATAGTGTTATTTTATATATCTTTTTCATAGCTACAATTAATTCTTTTCAATTACTTTAACTTCAACAGCTCCAGTTCCTTCAAAGAAAGATACTAATTCTGCTTCGTTATCATTTACTGCAACCTCCATTAAAAAGTGATCATCAGTTGTTCTTACATCTGGATTTTCAGCTTCTTTGAAAGGCCATAATCTACTTCTCATATAGAATGTGATTACCATTAAGTGAGCTGCAAAAAATACAGTCATCTCAAACATAATTGGCACGAAAGAAGGCATGTTTTGAATAAAACTAAAACTTGGCTTACCTCCAATATCTTGTGGCCAGTCATGAATCATGATGTAGCTCATCATAGTTGTTGCAACAGAAATACCAACACATCCATATAAAAAAGCACATATTGCTAATCTTGTTGGTGCTAATCCCATGGCTTTATCCAATCCGTGAACCGGGAACGGAGTAAAAACCTCTTCAATATGATGATGAGCAGCTCTAGTTTTCTTTACTGCACTCATCAAAACGTCATCGTCATTATAAATGGCGTATATAACTTTATTACTCATGATGTGAATCTTTACTGTTTGCTCTTTCTCTAATATAATTATCTCCTGTTCCTTTCAAAATTGTTTTAACCTCTGCCTGAGCAATTACAGGGAATGTTCTAGAGTATAATAAAAACAATACAAAGAAGAAACCAATTGTTCCAATGAAAATTCCGATATCAACAAATGTTGGTGAGAACATTGTCCAAGAAGATGGAAGATAATCTCTATGTAAAGAAGTAACAATAATTACAAATCTTTCGAACCACATTCCGATATTTACTACAATCGAAATGATGAATGAGAACATGATACTAGTTCTTAATTTCTTAAACCACATGAACTGAGGAGAGAACACGTTACAAGTCATCATTGACCAATATGCCCACCAGTAAGGTCCAGTAGCTCTGTTTAAGAATGCATATTGCTCATATTCTACTCCTGAATACCAAGCTACGAATAACTCGGTGATATAAGCTACACCAACGATAGATCCTGTAATCATGATAATGATGTTCATTAACTCGATATGCTGTAATGTGATGTATGCCTCAAGATTAGAAACTTTTCTCATAACAATCAACAAGGTATTTACCATCGCGAATCCAGAGAAAACAGCCCCAGCAACGAAGTATGGAGGGAAAATTGTTGTGTGCCATCCAGGGATTACAGAAGTAGCAAAGTCCATAGATACAATTGTGTGTACAGAAAGTACAAGAGGAGTAGCTAAACCAGCTAATACTAAAGATACTTCTTCAAAACGTTGCCAGTCTTTTGCTCTACCGCTCCATCCAAAACTTAAGATAGAATAAACTCTTTTGTTAAATGGAGTTATAGCTCTATCACGAAGCATTGCAAAGTCAGGTAATAAACCAGTCCACCAGAAAACTAATGATACTGAAAGATAAGTTGAAATCGCGAACACGTCCCAAAGTAATGGTGAGTTAAAGTTTACCCAAAGAGATCCAAACTGGTTTGGAATAGGTAATACCCAGTATGCTAACCATGGACGTCCCATGTGAATAATTGGAAATAGACCTGCTTGAACTACTGAGAAGATAGTCATTGCTTCCGCGGAACGGTTAATAGCCATTCTCCAACGTTGACGGAAAAGTAATAATACCGCAGAAATTAATGTTCCGGCGTGACCAATACCTACCCACCAAACGAAGTTAGTGATATCCCAAGCCCAACCAACTGTTTTATTTAATCCCCATGTTCCGATACCGGTAGATACGGTGTAAATTATACAACCTAACCCCCAAAGGAAGGCTACTAATGCGATTGTAAATACAATCCACCATTGTTTATTTGCAGGTCCTTCAACAGGCGCTGCCACATCTACAGTTACATCGTGATATGATTTATCACCTATAACTAAAGGTTTTCTAATGGGTGCTTCGTAATGAGACGACATAATCCTTTATATTGTTTCTTAATTAATAATTTTACTAAGTATTTCTAACTTTTACATGATAGAAAACATTTGGTTTTGTACCCACATGCTCTA
This sequence comes from Flavobacterium panacagri, assembly GCF_030378165.1. Lineage (NCBI taxonomy): Bacteria > Pseudomonadati > Bacteroidota > Flavobacteriia > Flavobacteriales > Flavobacteriaceae > Flavobacterium > Flavobacterium panacagri. The sequence continues at coordinate 1,906,676 of NZ_CP119766.1, read as the reverse complement.
ATAAGTGATATGCTCTTTCGCTTTCAGCAAGTTTTGCAACTTCACTTTCTTTATCATTTACATCTCCAAAGACCATAGCTCCAGAAGAACAAGCTGCAGAACAAGCACAAGCATTGTTGAACTCATCTTTTGCTACCACTCTACCTTCACGTTTTGCCTGAAGAATTACAGCTTGAGTACTTTGGATACAGAAAGAACATTTTTCCATAACACCACGAGAACGAACGTTTACGTCTGGATTTAATACCATACGACCTAAATCGTCATTCATATGATAATCGAATTCACTATTCTTGTTGTACAAGAACCAGTTGAAACGACGTACTTTATAAGGACAGTTATTTGCACAATAACGAGTACCAACACATCTGTTGTAGGCCATGTGGTTTTGACCTTGACGACCGTGAGATGTAGCAGCTACAGGACAAACTGTTTCACAAGGAGCGTGATTACAGTGTTGACACATTACTGGCTGGAATGCTACTTGTGGATTTTCTCCAGGGTTTTCCATTTCATTAAATGTAGATAATGAACTAGATAAACCAGCGATTCCTTCTTTTCTTTCATTATCACCCTCGAAAGTGCTTTCAGAAGAATAGTATCTATCAATACGTAACCAGTGCATATCACGGCTTCTTCTAACTTCTGCTTTACCTACAACTGGAACGTTGTTCTCAGCATGACATGCAATAACACAAGCACCACATCCAGTACAAGCATTTAAGTCGATTGAAAGATTAAAGTGATGACCAGTTGTACGATCAAATGATTCCCAAAGGTCAACTGTAGAAGCTTCTACTTCTTGGTGATCTAAAGATACCATTGGTTTTTCATTCCAATGTTCTGCATCTTCAGTATTAAATATTTTTAAAGTAGTTTCTTTAATGATATCTCCTCTACCCATTAAAGTTTTCTGACCTTGAACACAAGCAAACTCATGTTCTCCACCAGCTTTAACGATAGAAACAGATTGAACTCCATTAAATCCTTTATATAAAGCGTAAGCATTTAAACCTACTTGCATTTCTTCTTTTAGGGAAGCTTTACGTCCATAACCAACAGCTAAACCAATAGTACCAACCGCTTGACCTGGCTGAACAATAACTGGGACATTTTCTAATTTAACACCATCAGCAGTTGTAATAGTGGCATAACTACCATTTAAACCACCATTTGCAACGATTTCATTTGATAAACCGATTTTTTTTGCATCAGCATTTGAAACTGTAACATAGTTATCCCAAGAAACTCTTGTAATTGGATCTGGAAATTCTTGCAACCAAGGGTTGTTTGCATGTTGTCCATCTCCCATACCTGTTTTAGTGTACAATACTAATTCGTACTCTCCAGCAGATTTAGATTTTGCAACAGCATTTGCAGCAGAAGTAGCATCAATAGCACCTCCAGATAAAGCAACAGATCCAAGAACTGCTACACCATCATGCAATACTTTATTCCAAGAAGATCCCGCAGTAAAAGCTCCAGAATTTACTTTTAAATAATCATAAAAAGTACCAGCAGTACCATTTACTGATAATAAAACATCTTGAAATTGTTTCGTGTTGAAAATAGGGCGAATAGTTGGCTGTGTCAAGCTATATGTTCCACTTGTTATCTCAACATCACCCCAAGACTCTAAGTAGTGAGGAGCCGGAGCAACAACTTTAACAATTGATGCAGTCTCATCTTCTTTCAATGAAAAAGCAACAGAAGTTTCAACTTTTTTCAATCCAGCTACAAAAGCTTCAGAATCAGCTAATGTGTAAACTGGATTTACACCACTCATAATTAAAGTATGAACACTTCCAGCATTCAAATCTTTAATTAACTGTGCAACAACAGCATTAGAACCTTTTCTAATTTGTCTTGCTCCAGCAGTACTAAAAGCTTCACTAGCCAATATTTGATTGATAGCTAAAACTAATAATTGAGCATTTTTATCTTCAATTCCAGATACTAAAACTCCTTTTGATCCAGCAGCTTTAAGCTGTTGTGCAGCTTTTACTACTTCAGCTTTAGCATTTCCTTCTAAAGCCACAGGAACAGAAGCACCTGCAATAATATTATAAATTTGAACTAAAGCTTGTTTTTGAGCAGCTGTAGTCATTGGAACACGCTTATCAGCAGCAGCTCCAGATAATGTCATATTTGATTCAAACTGGAAATGACGAGACATTTTTCCGTTTTGAGGAATACGTCCTTTTGCATATCCAGAATCGTATCCACCACCTTGCCAGTCTCCTAAGAAATCAGCACCAACAGATACAATTAAAGAGGCTTTTGAAAAGTCGTAATCAACCAAAGCTCTTTGTCCGTATACAGCCTCAAAAGCATCTAAAGCTTCAGATGAAGAAACCGCATCATACACTACGTGCTTAGCGTTTGGATTTTTAGCAATAAATTCAGCAATTAATTTCTCTGTAGATGGACTTGCTAAAGTATTCGTTAATAATACAACTTGACCACCTTTAGCTTTTGCATCAGCTAAACTTGATTTGATTCTTAAATCAACAGCAGACCAAGAAGTATTTTTACCATCTACTTTTGGCTCTTTCAAACGACCACTATCATACAATCCTAAGATAGACGCATGAATTCTAGCGTTTGCAGCAAATTTAGCTCCTGCAATTGTATTGTTTTCAATTTTAATTGGACGACCCTCACGAGTTTTAACCAAAAGGTTTGCAAAATCAAAACCATCAAAAACGGTAGTTGCATAATAATCTGCAACACCAGGAATGATTTGCTCTGGTTGTAATACATAAGGGATAGACTTGTGAACAGGACCTTCGCAGGCAGCCAAAGTAACAGCTGCTGTACTAAACCCTACGTACTTTAAAAAGTCACGACGTGAAGTTCCTGATGTAGATAAAGCCTCAGCGTTACCTAAAAACTCATCAGTAGGAATTTCTTCAACAAACTCGTTATTTCTAAGCGCCTCAACAATAGAGCTGTTTTCTAGCTCCTCAACACTTTTCCAGTATTTTTTGTTTGATGACATTGTATATATATATTAAAATCTTAATAAATCGATTAATAGTGGCATTTACCGCATTCTAAACCTCCCATTTGCGCTGCAGTTAATTTCTCTACACCGTATTTTTTAGAAAGTTCAGCATGAATCTTATCATAGTAAGCGTTACCTTCCATCTTAACATCAGTTTTTCTATGGCAATCAACACACCATCCCATTGTTAATTTAGAGTACTGCTTCATGATTTCAAATTCCTGCACTGGTCCGTGACAAGTTTGACATTCAATTCCAGCAACAGAAACGTGTTGTGAGTGATTGAAATAAACAAAATCCGGAAGATTATGAATACGAACCCATTTTACAGGCATTGTTTTTCCAGTATAAGCCTGTTTAGTCTTATCCCATCCAACAGCATCATATAATTTTTGGATTTGAGCATCGTAAAATGCTTTGCTGTACTCAGGAGTAGCAGTAGTTTCAGCAACTTCAGAAATATTTTTATGACAGTTCATACAAACATTTAATGAAGGAATACCAGCTGTTTTACTTACACGAGCAGCAGAGTGGCAATATTTACAATTGATTTCGTTATCACCAGCGTGAATTTTGTGAGAGTAGTGAATTGGCTGAATTGGCTCATAATTCTGATCTACACCTACCTGCATCAAATAACCGTAAACAAAATAACCACTTGCCAAAAGCAAAAAGATTGCAGTTACTAAAACCAAGAATTGGTTTTTAACAAAAGCTTTCCAGATTGGAAGCCTAGCTTCTTTTGGAGCTACCTCAATACCGTTTTTGTTTGCAACTTTAGTTAATACTTTGTTCACCATGAACAACATCACAACCAAAATAGCCATTACAAGAGCTAAAGCTCCTAAAATAATATTGTTTGAAATTCCACCACCATCAACTTTTTGCCCTGGAGGAACAGTTCCAGGAGTTACAGCAGGTTCAGCTTTAGGCTGAGAAGTATAAGCTAAAATATTATCAATATCTCCTTCAGACAATTGAGGAAAAGAAGTCATAACAGCTTTGTTATTTTCCTCAAAAAGTTTAACAGCAACAGGATCACCTGACTTAATCATGTCAGAACTGTTATGCACCCACTTGTAAATCCAAGCTTTATCATGCTTATCAGCAACTCCTCGCAAAGCAGGACCAGTTGATTTAGCATCTAATTTGTGACATGCAGCGCAATTTGCATTAAAAAGTTCCTTCCCTTTTACTGGATCACCGCCTCCCGCAGCTGGAGCAGCAGCCGCAGCTTCAGGTGCCGCTGGAGCAGCAGCAGGATCTTGAGCGAATGAAGTTAGGGAGAAAATTAACGTCAGCGATAAGCCAAACAGCAATTTTCTTGAGATCGAATTATGGTTACCCACCTTTTTCATATAGTATAAATAATTGTCTACTAATTTTTGGTATGATTTTTTCTGTACTAAACTCAGGAAAAATCTACACCCTCTTTTAAAACTTGCACAAAAATACGACTTATGAACTATTCTCAAAACCTTAAAATACCCTTAAATATCAATTTATATCAATTCTAAATAATATTAAAATTTTACACTAAAACTTTAAATAGTATTTTTGCATAAAAACCATCACATTATGAGAATTTTAAGTCCTTCAAAAAACCTTTTATTAACAATTGCAACAATTGCATTTACACACAATATTAGCGCCCAAGACCAAAATTTAACATTGAACCAAGATCCTAAATTTGAGCAATTGTTAAACGAGAAGCGTAAAATTAACACGTCAATAAATACAAACGATACTTACAGAATCCAGATCTTCAGCGGCAAAAGCGATGAAGCAAAAAAGACACTTACCGATTTCAAGAGAGAGAATCCTAGTATTGATGGAACCATCATTTTTAGCACACCGAACTACAAAGTAATAGTAGGAAACTTTAAAACCAGAATTGAGGCCGAGAGAAATCTAGCCGAAATTAAAAACAGGTACAAAAGCGTTTTCCTTTTAAAACCTGGAAAATAAATCAAAATAAAAAAGCGAGATATTCATCTCGCTTTTTTATTATCCTAAAATCTAAGAAAGGGTCTTTTTAGATTTTATTATTTAAAAAAACAACTTTAATTCACAACCTTAATTCCAGTTGCTAAAAAGCGTATTTCTTCCTTAGGAACACTTATCGCATCTATTTCAGCCTTCGATTTTTTAGCATCTTTCGCATAATGTCTTAACTCCTCTACAGAGGTAATTTTCCTTTCTGCCGCACCCTCCAAAACAACATTTTTCCCTTTGGCTGCAGTTGGCACAAAAAAAGCATAGTCCTTCATTTTCACAAAAAAGGAAGAGCCATCTTCTGTTTTAAGACTGATCCAGCAACCTCTTTTTGGACACACACCAGTCACTTCTCTCTTCACAGCAATGTTTTCTATTTTACCACTATCTTTCAGCTTATCCTCCAATTTCAAAACGGAAATTGCATTATTTACAGACACACTCGAAATAGCTGCTCCATAATAATCCCCAACCAATGCATTACCAGGTGGCGGTGCTGGCTTCTCAACATCTTCTTGCGCAAAACAAAAAGAAGAAAAACTTAAAAACAAAACAGCAGTATATTTCCCTAATTTCATAATGTATTAATTTAATTCAAATCAAAAATAAGATTAAAATCCGACAATCAATTATTACAAACTATTTTATAAATGACTCCATAAAAAAAGTCCCAACTTTCGTCGGGACTTTTTAAGCATATTTTATTAAATATTATTTCAATTTCTTTTTGATAGCTACTTCGTGGTAAGCTTCAATAACATCATTGATTTCGATATCATTAAATCCTTTAATTTGAATACCACAATCATAACCCTTAGTCACCTCTTTAACATCATCTTTGAAACGTTTTAAAGCAACCAATTCACCTGTATGAACCACAACTCCATCTCTAATAACTCTAATCTTAGAAGTTCTTAAGATTTTACCATCTGTTACCATACATCCAGCAATTGAGCCCACTTTAGAAATTTTGAAAATCTCACGAATTTCGGCATTTCCTAAAACCTCTTCTTTCATCTCTGGCGCCAACATTCCTTCCATTGCATCTTTCAAGTCATCGATAGCCGCATAGATGATAGAATAGTAACGGATATCAATTTCTTCCTTATCAGCAAGCTGTCTAGCGTTTCCTGCAGGACGAACATTAAATCCAATAATAATCGCATCAGATGCAGAAGCCAAGTTAACATCAGTTTCTGTAATTGCTCCAACTCCTTTATGAATAATATTAATCTGAACTTCTTCCGTAGAAAGTTTAGAGAACGAATCAGAAAGTGCCTCAACAGATCCATCAACGTCTCCTTTAAGAATTACATTCAACTCTTTAAATTGACCAAGAGCAATACGACGACCAATTTCATCCAGCGTAATATGTCTTTGTGTACGAACCGATTGTTCACGCATTAATTGAGAACGTTTAGACGCAATTTGTTTTGCTTCTTTTTCATCTTCAAATACATTGAACTTATCACCAGCTGTAGCCGCACCATCTAAACCTAAAACCGACACTGGAGTTGAAGGACCCGCTTCTAAAACAATGTGACCTCTTTCATCATGCATAGCTTTCACTTTTCCATGATGTTTTCCAGCCAGCATATAATCTCCAATTTTCAAAGTACCTTGCTGTACTAGAATTGTAGACACATATCCTTTTCCTTTATCTAAGTAAGCCTCAACAACAGTACCTTGAGCCGCTTTATTTGGATTTGCTTTTAAATCTAAAATCTCAGCTTCTAATAAAACTTTCTCTAATAATTCTTTAACCCCTGTTCCAACTTTTGCAGAAATATCATGTGACTGAATTTTCCCACCCCAATCTTCAACAAGTAAATTCATACCAGCCAAACGCTCTTTAATCTTATCAACATTCGCATTTGGTTTATCAATTTTATTGATTGCAAATATAATTGGAACTCCTGCCGCTTGTGCGTGAGAAATCGCTTCTTTTGTTTGTGGCATGATATCATCATCCGCCGCTACTACAATAATTGCTATATCAGTAACTTGAGCTCCACGTGCACGCATCGCGGTAAACGCCTCGTGACCTGGAGTATCTAAGAATGCAATTTTCTGTCCATTATCTAAAGTAACTCCGTATGCTCCAATATGCTGTGTAATACCTCCGGACTCACCAGCAATAACATTTTCTTTACGAATATAATCCAGCAAAGATGTCTTACCGTGGTCAACGTGACCCATTACAGTAACAATTGGCGCTCTAGTTACTAAATCTTCTTCTCTATCTTCTACAACTTCAATCGCTTCTTCGATATCCACCGTAATAAATTCTACATCATAACCAAACTCATCGGCAACGATAGTTAAAGTTTCAGCATCTAAACGCTGATTCATGGTTACCATGATCCCAAGAGACATACAAGTTCCAATTACTTTAGTAATCGGCACATCCATCATGATGGCAATTTCCCCCACTGTAACAAATTCCGTAACCTTAATAGTTTTACTTCCTTCGTCAAGAGCTCTTTGCTCGTCATCAGATTTCTGGCGGTGCGTCTCCCTTTTATCTCTTCTATATTTTGCCGCTTTAGACTTCCCTCCTTTACCTTGAAGTTTTTCAAGAGTTTCTCTAATTTGGTTTTTTACTTCTTCTTCTGTAGGCTCAACTTTAGCCACAATTGCAGGACGGTTTCCTTTCACAAAACCTGGTCTCTGACTTCTGTTAGCATTAAAACCACCACCATTATTATTTGGCGTAATCTTATTTGGATTTGGCGTTCCAGGCGCATTATTATTACCTGTAGCAGGTTTTTGCGTTCCAGGCGCACCTGGTTTAGGAGCGATTCTTTTACGCTTATTTTTATTAGTGTTATTATTATTACCAACCCCCGGAGTTCCTGGTTTGTTTTGAGCCGCTTTAGGATCCTCTTTCTTTTTCTTAGGCTTATTAAATTGAGATAAATCAATTGTTTGACCTGTTAACGTAGTTCCTGAAAGTTTTTGATATTGAGTAGTAATAGTCTCTTCCGAAGTTGTTGGATCAGTCGACACAATAGGCTCCTGCGCAACTCTAGAAGATTCTGCTTTAACTTCTTTTTTCTCAGTAATAATAGGTTCGTCCTTTTTAGTTTCTGAAACCGGCTGTACCACAACTGGCTCAGCTTTTACAGTTTCATTCTGAACAGGTTTTTCTGTTTGCGCAGGCGCAACAACAGCTTTCGGCTCTTCAACTTTAGCTGTTTCCTCAGAAGGAGCAACTGCAGGTTTTTTCGGATTTAGGTCAATTTTACCAACTTGCACAGGCCCAGAAACAACCGCTCTCGCTTTGATTATTTCCTGCTGTTTTTGACGCTCTTCTTCTTGTCTGCGTTTGTCTTCAATTTCTTTCTCACGCTCTACACGTAATGCTTCTTTTTCTTTTCTTTTCTCTTCCCCAACTTCTTTAGAAGCCTCCTTATTCCCCTTATCGCCCGCAAATTGGCTTTGAAGGATATTAAACTCGCTATCAGAAATTTTTGCATTTGGATTTGCATCAATAGCAATTCCTTTATCTTTTAGATAATCTACAGCTCTTTCTAACGAAATATTTAATTCCCTTAAAACCTTGTTTATTCTTATTACTCTCTCTTCAGACATATAACCTTTTTATTATTACCTTTTTCGTTGTGTTGTTAGAGCAGACATTCAGCTATTGCTTAACTATCAAACTCTTCTTTTAGTATTTTCATAACATCTAGAATTGTTTCCTCTTCTAAATCTGTTCTTCTTACTAAATCTTCTACATCGTGTTTCAAGATACTTTTCGCAGTATCTAAACCGATTTTTGCAAACTCTTCAATTACCCATTCTTCGATCTCATCTGAGAACTCTGTTAATTCAACATCGTCTTCATCTGCAACAGTACCAGCAACATCTCCTTCACGAATAACATCTAATTCATAACCTGTCAATTGACCTGCTAATTTGATATTGTGACCACCTCTACCAATTGCTTTAGAAACCTCTTCTAATTTCAAGAATACTTCAGCGCGTTTGCTATCTTCATCGATTTTGATAGAAGAAACTTTAGCAGGACTTAAAGCTCTTGTAATAAATAATTGAATATTGTTTGTATAATTGATTACATCAATATTTTCATTTCCTAACTCGCGAACAATTCCGTGAATACGAGAACCTTTCATTCCCACACAAGCCCCAACTGGATCAATTCTATCATCATAAGAATCTACCGCCACTTTTGCTTTTTCACCTGGAATACGAACTACATTTTTAACCGTAATTAATCCGTCGAAAACTTCCGGAATTTCTTGTTCAAATAATTTCTCTAAGAACTTTTCTGAAGTTCTAGACATAATAATCTGAGGTTTGTTTCCTTTTAATTCAACGCTTTCAATAATTCCACGAACATTATCTCCTTTACGGAAAAAGTCAGATGGAATTTGTTTTTCTTTTGGAAGCACAATTTCATTTCCTTCATCATCAACCAAGATTACAACTCTTGGACGCACATGATGTACCTCTGCTGTATAAATATCACCGATAATATCTTTAAATTGTTTATAAAGATTAGTATTATCGTGTTCGTGAATTTTAGATATTAAGTTTTGACGAAGTGCTAAAATAGCTCTTCTTCCTAAATCAATCAATTTAACTTCTTCAGAAACCTCTTCGCCAATTTCAAAATCCGCCTCAATCATTCTTGCTTCCGTCAAGGTAATTTCTTCGTTTTCAAAATCAAGATCTTCATCAGCAACGATTACTCTTCTTCTCCATATCTCCATATCTCCTTTATCAGGATTTATAATAATATCAAAGTTATCATCAGATCCGTATTTTTTTTTCAATGCATTTCTAAACACATCCTCTAAAATTGCCATAAGCGTTACACGATCAATAAGTTTATTATCTTTAAACTCTGAGAATGAATCGATTAATGCTAAATTTTCCATGCGAATTCTTTAATTAAAATTAAAATGTTACCGTAACAACTGCCTCTTTAATTTCTGTATAAGGTATTTGTTGCTCTTTTTGAACTGTTTCTTTTCCTTTTCCTACTTTTTTCGGTTCTCTTGCTTTCCAAGACAAAATTATAAAAACATCGTTAGCTTCTATCAATTCTGCTTCGATTTTTTCAGTATTTGTAGTAACAATCAGCGTTCTACCTATATTTTTCTTGTATTGTCTTATCAATTTCAAAGGCGACCCTACTCCAACTGACGCCACTTCTAAAGAGAAATCCTGCTCTTCACGATCCAGATTATTCTCAATTGCACGACTTATGTCTATACAATCCTGAAGCGCCACCCCATTATCCCCGTCTAAACCAACACTAATTTTAAAAGAATCCGAAACCGCCAAATCAATCAAAAAGACTGATGGTTTTTCCAGAAGAGCTTCTGTAATTAATCCGTTTACTTTTTCTTTAAATGTCATAATTTTATAAAAAGAGGGGACACTTAGTCCCCTCATTATTTAGATTTTAATAAATAACAGTGCAAATATAGTGTTTTTTTTATAAATCAAATAAATAGATTGCTCTAAAAATATTTCTTACCTTTATAATAGCATTCAAAAAATGAATTATTCATATTATTAACCCTCAAAATCATGAAACGAATTTTAGTACCTACCGATTTTTCAGAACATGCAGAAGACGCTCTAAAAGTTGCTGCTCAAATCGCAAAAAAAAACAATTCAGAAATCATTATCCTGCACATGCTTGAATTACCGCATCAATCAAATGATGCAATTTTAGGAGGAATCAGCATTCCTGAAAGCATGCTTTTTATGAAAAAAGCCAACGAAATGCTAGATAAAGTTTCCGAAAAACCTTATTTAGATGGAATAGAGGTTACTGAAATCGTAAAAATGGACAAACCTATACACGGCATTACACAAATCAGCAAAGAACACAATATTGATTTAATTGTAATGGGATCACACGGATCTTCTGGTGTGGAAGAATTACTAATTGGATCTAATACCGAAAAAGTAGTCCGTAATTCAGAAATTCCAGTTTTAGTAATTAAAAAAGACATTACTGACTTTAACGTCGCTAATGTTGTATTTGCATCTGATTTTTCTGAAGAAGCAAAAAAACCATTCGAAAAACTTTTAAACTTCACTCAATTATTTGACTCAAAAATACATCTTGTCAACATTTGCACACCAAATAGCTTTAAACCAACACATATCGCAGAAGAAGCCATTAATGAGTTCGTAGATCAATTTAACATCAGTAATTATACCACTCAAATTTACAACGACACCAATATAGAAAAAGGAATTATTAATTTCGCCAACAGAATTAATGCCGATTTAATCGGAATGTGCACGCACGGCAGAACTGGTTTTGCACATTTCTTTAACGGAAGCATCAGCGAAGGATTAGTTAATCATGCCGTAAGACCTGTAATTACTTTAAAAATATAAAGAGCACAAAACCCAAATAACAGAAAAGCTTCTCAATCGAGAGGCTTTTTTTTTACACAATTACTTTCTCAAAATTCCAGCAACCAAAAATGAGCTTTTCAACAAAGTTTATTTGAGCTTTTCAACAAAGCCAAATACTCAATTAATAGAGAAATTTGTCAAATAAAAATTCATTAAAAACTACAACATGAAAACAATAGACAAAATTTACATTAACGGAGAATTTGTTACCCCAAAAGGAGCTGAATATTTCGATCTTATCAGTCCAACAACAAATGAAAAACTTGGAAAAGTACTTTTAGGAAATACCGAAGACACTCAAAACGCAATTAATGCCGCTAAAACTGCATTCAAAACTTTTTCAAAAACAACAATAAACGAAAGAATTCAACATCTTGAAAATATTAAAATCGCAATTGAAAAAAGAAAAGACGAATTTATAAATGTAGTTACCGAAGAATACGGGGGAACATTTCAATTCGCCGCCAACAGCTTCATTTATATGCAAAAAAGTTTCGACTCAGCAATTCAATTACTAAAAACATACGATTTCACTAAAACAATGGGAGAATCCGAAGTTCAAATGACACCGGTTGGAGTAGTCGGTATCATTATTCCATGGAATTCAAGCAACGGTTTTATCTGCAGCAAACTTTCAACCGCAATTGCAGCAGGATGCACGGTTGTAATTAAACCAAGCGAAATGAGCGCACAGCAAACACAATTAATTACAGAATGCTTACACGAAGCTAAACTTCCAAAAGGCGTTTTTAATATTGTAAACGGCTTAGGAGAAATAGTCGGAGCCGAAATAAGCCGCAATCCCGATATTGCCAAAATTTCTTTCACAGGATCAACAACTGTTGGAAAAATCATTGCAAAAGAAGCTGTCAACACCATGAAACGAGTTACATTAGAACTTGGCGGAAAATCTCCAAACATTATTTTAGACGATGCAGATTTCCCTAAAGCCATTCCATTAGCAGTAATTGCTGCGTTCATGAACAGCGGACAAGCTTGTATCGCAGGAACAAGATTATTGATCCCAGAAAACAAATTAGAAGAAACCAAAACCATTATTAAAGAAGTTATTTCAAACACAATAGTCGGCGATCCCAAAAAACCAAATACAGCAGTTGGCCCAATGGTAAGCACAAAACAATTCGACCGTGTTCAGGATTATATTCAAATTGGAATTAATGAAGGCGCAGAAATTTTAACTGGCGGATTGGGAAAACCTGAAGGATTGGAAAAAGGAAATTTTGTAAAACCAACTGTTTTTATCAACGTAAACAACAAAATGCGAATCGCGCAAGAAGAAATATTCGGCCCAGTATTATCTATTATCACTTATAAAACAGAAGAAGAAGCAATTGAGATTGCCAACGACACCAATTACGGACTACAAGCTTACGTAAGTTCATCCAATACAAAAAGAGCACATTTTGTTGCTTCTCAAATTAACGCAGGAAGAGTTCAAATAAACAGAATCAGCCATGACCCAATGGCTCCGTTTGGAGGATTTAAACAATCTGGAATTGGCCGTGAATTTGGAGTATTAGGACTTGAAGCTTATTTAGAACCAAAAGCATTAATTCAACAAAAATAATTTTACAGATCCGGAAGTTTTTTTTCTCAAAAAGATTATCCGGATCTTTTAATAACTTTACAATATGAGTCCAAAAATCAATACAAAACCGAAAATCCTTTACTCCTGTTATTATTCGCGCAGCCGTGAAGGAGAACATTTTATACCAGAACATGTTTTCAGCTATCAAATATCAGGAGAAATGACAGCTTCTGACAATAAAAATACTTTTCATTCTAAACCAGGAGATTTTCGCTTTAGCAGAAGAAACCACTTAGCAAAATTCACCAAAATTCCACCCGAAGGAGGAGAATTCAAAACGATTTCCCTTTTCCTAGATCAGGAAATTTTGCGCGAAATCAGCAAAGAATACCATTACAAATCCGAAAAGAAAGTAGATTCCGAAGCTATGTTTACTTTAGCACCAAATACGCTTTACCAATCTTTCATGGAATCGCTATTATCGTATCTTGAAGTTGAACAAGAAAGCAACGAAACTTTGTTTAATTTAAAAATCAAAGAAGCTATTCATCTTTTACTAAAAGTCAATCCTGAACTAAAAGACATTTTATTCGACTTTAACGAACCGGGCAAAATTGACCTGGAAGCTTTTATGAATAAAAATTTCCACTTCAATGTACAAATGCAACGATTCGCTTATTTGACCGGAAGAAGCTTAGCAACATTTAAGAGAGATTTTCAGAAAGTGTTTCAGGAAACACCTGGCAAATGGCTTTTAAACAAAAGACTGCAGGAAGCCTATTATCTTATCAGCCAAGGAAAATTACCTTCTGAAGTTTATATTGGAGTTGGTTTTGAGGATTTATCTCATTTTTCCTTTTCATTTAAGAAGAAATTCGGAATCGTTCCTTCTTCATTAAATCCAAAATACCTTTCCCGTGGTTAAAACCACGGGCTATGTTAAAAATACAAAACCCACAAAACAAAAAAGTTCGCAAAACTTTATTAATTAAAAGCTTTGTGAACTTTTGCATTCTTTAAAAAAACATCTTAGTGTTCTTTGTGTACACTTAGTGTACTTTGCGGTCAAAAATAAAGAATCAGAAAAACACAAAATTCATCTAAGTTTTGGACATAAAAAAAGCCTCTCATTTCTGAGAGGCTTTTTATGTTGGTCTACTAGGACTCGAACCTAGAAAGACGGCACCAAAAACCGTAGTGTTACCATTACACCATAGACCAGCAGTGCGGTTAAGCGGGTGCAAAATTAGAACTTTATTTCTTTTATGCAAATTTTTAAAGAAACTTTTTTACATAAAAAAAAGCCTCTCATTTCTGAGAGGCTTTTCTGTTGGTCTACTAGGACTCGAACCTAGAAAGACGGCACCAAAAACCGTAGTGTTACCATTACACCATAGACCAGCAGTGCTCTAAAGCGAGTGCAAATTTAAGTCTTTATTTAGTTTGTGCAAACTTTTTAACCAAAAAAAATCATTTTTTATGATTTTTTTTACTTCAAAATTCTTCTCAACTTCAGAAGCACTTCAAAAACAACAAATTAGTACTTCTTGATAGTTTTATAGAATTTTTTGTTAATGGTCGATTCTTTACATAAAAAAACATTTTCTTTGTAGGATAGAAAACTTTCAAATTTTTAACACCTAAATATGGCACAATTCAATTTCAATAAATGGAATACAATTATTGGTTGGTTTGCATTTGCAATCGCTTTAATTACTTACACATTAACAGTTGAACCTACAATGAGCTTTTGGGATTGCGGAGAATATATTGCTACCGCAGCCAAACTTGAAGTAGGTCACCCACCAGGAGCTCCTCTATTCCAAATGATGGGCGCATTTTTTGCAATGTTTGCAATAGATGCACAGCATGTAGCTGTAATGGTTAACATGATGTCTGTTTTCTCTAGCGCATTTACTATATTATTTATGTTTTGGTCTTCTTCTATGATCTTAAAAAAGATTGTGGCTCGTTTTGCCGAGATTGACCAAAACAATTCAATTGTAATTTTAGGAAGCTCTTTCGTTGGTGCTTTAGCCTATACATTCTCTGACAGCTTCTGGTTTAATGCTGTCGAAGCCGAAGTTTACGCTATGGCCTCTTTATTAATTGCATTGCTTTTCTGGCTTGGCTTACGTTGGGAACAAGATATGGACAAACCAAAAGGAAACAAATGGCTTTTAATCATTTCTTTGGTTATTGGACTTTCGTTTGGGGTTCACTTCATGGCTCTTTTAACTATTCCTTCAATCGGATTTTTGTATTATTTCAAACATTACGAAAAAGTTACGATCAAAAACTTCCTTATTGCCAATGTAGTAGTTATCGGAATTTTGCTATTTATCTTCAAATTACTTCTTCCATTAACTATGGCATTTTTCGGAAAAACCGAAATTTTCATGGTAAACAGCATGGGACTTCCATTTAACTCAGGAACTATATTTGTTGCTTTATTATTTATAGCTTTCTTCTATTTTGGATTAAAATTCACCAAACAAAAAGGATTAATATTTTACAACACTATAATATTGTGTATTTTATTTATCCTGATTGGTTTCTCAACTTGGTTGATGCTTCCGGTTCGTGCAAATGCTAATACTGTTATCAACGAAAATAAACCTTCAGATGCTACTGAAGTTTTAGCTTATTACAATCGCGAGCAATATGGTGTAAATCCATTATTTTACGGTCCACAGTATACTGAACTTTTTGCTGGTCTTGACGCCAAAACACCATATTTAGACAAAAAACCGAACTACGAGAGAGATTATAAAACAGGTAAATATATTATTACCAATAATTATAAAAATGCAGAACAAAATTCTGATGATAATCAGAAAGCAATTCTGCCTAGAATGTGGAGTACAGAAACTGCTCATATTCAAAACTACATCAACTTTACGAATCCTCCTAAATTCAGAATCGATCCAAATCATAATTACGATGAAGATTTAGCAGAATACGGAATTGATGCAAGCCAATTGAGCGAAGACGAATACAACAAAGCAACAGCTCAATTGCGAAATGAAGTTGAAAAAACAGTTTCTGAATTTAGACATGCTTACGCTCAAAAACAAATTGACAATGAAGGCTACATTAAGTTCTTAAGAAGCTATGGCAAATACCTATTAGTTGAAAAACCAACTACAGCGGATAATTTTGCTTTTATGTTTGAATATCAGTTTGGATACATGTACTGGAGATATTTAATGTGGAACTTTGTTGGACGCCAAAATGATGTTCAGGGTAAATATGACAATTTAGATGGAAACTGGATCAGCGGTATCAAACCTTTAGATTCTGTTCATTTGGGATCTCAAGACAATCTGCCTTCTGACGTATTAAACAACAAAGGACGTAATGCTTATTATTTCCTGCCATTCATACTTGGTTTAATTGGTTTGATGTACCATGCCAATAAAGATTTAAAAAGTTTCTATGTTCTTTTAGCTCTATTCCTGTTTACAGGAATTGCATTAAAAATATATTTGAACGAAAGACCTTTTGAACCTCGCGAAAGAGACTACGCACTTGTCGGTTCATTCTATGTTTTTGCCATTTGGATTGGATTCGGTGTTTATTCACTCTACGAAAGCATTCAAAAATATCTTTCCCCAAAAATCGCAGGACCAGTTATTATAGCGGGAAGTTTATTAGCAGCACCAGTTTTAATGGCTGCCCAAAACTGGGATGACCACGATAGATCTGGAAAATACACTGCTGTAGCAATGGCTAAAGCTTACTTGAGCTCTTGTGATAAAGACGCTATTTTATTCACAATTGGTGATAACGATACGTTCCCGCTGTGGTATGCACAAGAAATTGAGCATTTTAGAACCGATGTTAAGATTGTAAATACTAGTTTATTTATGACGGATTGGTACATTGATCAAATGAAAGCGAAAGCATACGAATCGGATCCGCTTCCTATTTCTTTTACACACGATCAATATGTTGGGGATAGACTTGATTATACTGTTTATATCCAGAAAATTGATACACGTTGGAACATTAAAGATTTCATTGATTTCATTAAAAATCCCAAATCAACTGTTGGACTACAAAACGGACAAACAATCCATTTTTACCCAACTAATAAAATCAGAGTAAATGTTGACAAAGATGCCATCATTAAAAACAAAGTAGTCAACCCTAAATACAACGATTCTATTGTTCCTTACTTAGATATTAACATCAAAGGAAGCGCATTATACAAAAATCGCTTAATGATGCTTGATATCTTAGCAAACAACAACTGGAAAAGACCAATTTATTTCAGTGGCGGTGCTTTTGATGACGAAGATTATTTATGGCTGAAAGATTACCTGCAATTGGATGGAATGGTTTATAAATTAGTTCCAATAAAAAATACTCCTTCTAAAGATGGAGGACCATTAGACATGGGACAAATTGACGCAGATAAAATGTATGATATTGTAATGAAATGGGATTGGGGTAATAGTAATGGAAATATTTACCATGATCCTGAAACAAGAAGAAATAGTATCACATACCGTACTAATCTTTCTAGATTAATGTATCAGCTTATTAAAGAAGGTAAAATTGACAAAGCTAAAAACGTGATCAATTTAGCGATTACTAAAATGCCTCTAGATAAATATGGATATTATTCGCTAGTTGAAGCTTTTGGCGATGGATACTACAAAGTAGGCGAAAAAGCAAAAGCGCAAGACCTCCTAAACAAACTGGTTCAGAAATACAAGGAGAATTTAAACTATTACAGCACATTAACACCTTCTGATCAAACTGATTTAGCCGTAGATATTATTACTGATATTGAACGTTACAGAAGTTTATTACACGTAATGCAGGACAATAATGACACTGTTTTCTACAGTCAGCACAAAACAACATTTAACACTTATGTAAATGTCTTTGAACGTTTTGGACGTGAAAAAGAATAAATAATATACGAAAATCTTAACAATTAAAAAAATGCAGCGCTGTTTGATAAATAGCGCTGCATTTTTTAATTTTACATACATGTAAATTCAATTCAAGATGAGCTTTTATTGGGTAAAAACTAATTCATTTATTAAAACGGTGTTTTCTAAATATTGCTGGGACATTCCTAACAATGAAAAGAAAATATACCTAACGTTTGATGATGGCCCTACTCCAGAAATTACGGACTGGGTTTT
Source organism: Flavobacterium panacagri (assembly GCF_030378165.1). Lineage (NCBI taxonomy): Bacteria > Pseudomonadati > Bacteroidota > Flavobacteriia > Flavobacteriales > Flavobacteriaceae > Flavobacterium > Flavobacterium panacagri. Next base: position 1,888,552 of record NZ_CP119766.1, on the reverse strand, counting down.
ATCTGAATTAAAAAAATTTGATGCAAAAGCCACTTTTTTCTGCATCGGAAAAAACATCAAAGCCAACTTAGCTTTATTTGAAAAGTTAATTACTGACGGACATTCTATTGGAAACCACACCATGAATCATGTCAACGGATGGAAAATTCACACCAACGAATACATCGAAAATGTAAAAAACTGTGCTGAAGTTTTAGACGAACAAGAAAAAGCTCCTCATCGTTTATTGTTTCGTCCTCCTTACGGGAAAATTAAAAAAGCACAATCTAAAATTCTAAGAAGTTTAGGTTACAAAATTGTAATGTGGGATGTTTTAAGCGCCGATTTTGACCAGAGCATTACGCCTGAAAAATGTCTTGAAAATGTAACAAAGAATGTAAAATCCGGAAGTGTGATTGTTTTTCATGACAGTATAAAAGCTTCTCCTAATTTGAGATTTGCTTTACCTAGAACACTGCATTTTTTAAAAGAAAACGGATATAAGTTTGATATTATCCATTAGAGAATATATCCGTAAAGGAAGTAATTTATACGTTAAATTGTTCTTGAACAATTCCTATTATAGTATTCGCGTCAAGTTCTCCAGATTGTCTCCAGATCATTTGTCCTTCTTTATAAATCATTAAAGTTGGAAGTCCTTTTATACGAAGTGCTTCAGCTAATTCCTGATTTTTATCGACATCTATTTTAATTACTTTGGCTTTATCGCCAAGCGCAGCTGCAACATCCTTAATAACAGGATGCATAGAAACTGACGATTCATTCCAATCTGTGTAAAAATCAATTAACACTGGAACTTGAGCATTGATTAGTTCTCCAAATTTTGACATAAAACCAAAAAATTAAGTTTTTTTAAATCTATTAAAAGAAATAAATATAATACAAATTTAGCATTTTTAACGAATTAAGCGACATTACGGCCTTTTTTTAGTTCAATGACCGTTATTTCAGGCATAATACCAACTCGTCCCGGATAGGCATGAAAACCAAAGCCACGGTTAACATAAACGTATCTTCCGATGTTTTCGTATAAACCTGCCCATTGTTTGTAAATATACTGTGCCAAGCTCCATTTGAAATATCCTGGAATTTCGATACCAAACTGCATTCCGTGTGTATGGCCTGCAAACGTTAAATGAAAGTTCTTTGGATGGTCTTTAATTTCAGCATCCCAATGACTTGGATCATGACTCATCAAAACTTTAAAATCATCTTGATGCACATTTTCAGAAGCTTTATTCAAATCTCCCGCCTTTTTAAAATTTACGCCCCAGTTTTCTACTCCAATAAGAGCAATTTTATCATCGCCTTTTTGGATATAAGTGTGCTCATTAAGCATAAGTTTGAAACCAATTTGACCGTATAAGTTTTTAATAGCTTGAAAGTTTTCGTCTTTTTCCTTTTCCGAAGGCCAAGTCACATATTCACCATAATCATGATTTCCTAAAACTGCAAATTTTCCGTATTTATAATCTTTAATACGATTGAAAGTTTCCAGCCAGGGATGCATTTCTTTAGCATGTGTATTGACAATATCTCCTGTAAACAAAATCAAATCTGATTCCTGCTGATTGATTAAATCAATAGCATAATTTATCTTTTCGGGATTATCAAAACTGCCGCTATGAACATCAGAAATCTGAGTGATTTTAAAACCATCAAAAGCATCTGGAAGATCTGGAAAAAACACCGTTTGTTTGATTACTTTGAAATTGTATTTACCTTCAAATATTCCATAAATTATAGAAAGAAAAGGAATTGCCGCAAGTCCTAACGCAATCTGACTTACAAATTTTCGCCTATCAGGCATCATTTCTTTTCTTGGAGCATTATAAACAAAATAGTTCACAATACTAGCTCCAATTCTAAAAATATCTTCGCCAAACATTATTAATGTAAGTACAATTTTAGGTACATATATTGTCAGCATCAAACCAGTTGTAAACATAAATTGTCTGGTCTGACCAACTGAACGATCTATTTGAGAAAAAGAATATATGATAAAAATTAAAAGCAGTGCACTTATAACCTGATAGCTTATCAAAACCCATCTTACTTTGATTAAAGTTCGAAAAGCCTGATAAGAATAGAACTCAATAAATAAAAAAAGAGCGCATAGAATTACAAAACGAAGGATCATTTGTTATAGTTTTAAGCAAAGTAACAAAGAATGAAAATTTTATTTCTTTTTATTATAAAAAATTTAACGCTGTAAAATATAAAAAAGCTGAAAGAGGACTCTTTCAGCTTTAACCTACCAACCTTTTAAAACTATTTAATCTTACAACTTAATGTTGTTTTATTTTGCTTTTGGAGCTTCTGTTTTCACAGCAGCTTCTGCTTTTTTATCGCCTTTGGCTTTTTTATTTCCTTTTTTATCGTGTTTAGCGACTTTTACTTCTTTTGATTGAGCTGGTGCTGCTGGGGTTGTTTGAGCGTTTACCATTGAAAATGTTCCTAGAACTGCTACTGCTAAAATTGCTAATTTTTTCATGACTTTAAATTTTATGATTATTATTGTTTCATTATTTATAAGTCAAAGATAGAATCGTAAAATGAAGACAAAATGAAGATAAAGCCTTACAAATAAATTTAACTTTTAATTAGCTTTTTCAAACAACAAAGTAAAAGTTGTTCCAACATTCAAAACAGATTCAACCTTAATTTGCACGTGATGAAATGAGGCAATACTTTGAGCAATTGCAAGTCCCAACCCCTGCCCTTCTTGATCTGAACTTATACGAGCAAATCGGCTGAATATTTTTTCGAGTTGTGATTCATCCATCCCTATTCCAGAATCTTTTACTGAAATAAAATAGTGTTCTTCCGTAAAACCATCTTCAATACTAATATTCCCATTTGGTTTATTGTATTTTACGGCATTTGTTACCAAATTATAAATCAGAATATGAATTAAAGTTTTATTCCCTGTAAAAATAAAGTGCTCCTGCATTTTATTCACAAACTGAATTTCTCTATCCTCGATACGATCCTCAAGATCTTCCTGTAAATCTAAAACCACTTCGCGAAGATTAATTTCTTCATTTGCTTCGTATTGATTGTTGTCAATTCTAGAAATAAGCAATAAGTTATTGATGATTTTTTTGAGCATATCCAATGTCTTTAATGAACCTGCAATTTTATCGACTGCGTTATCATCTAAAGATTCGTTCTGCAATAAATTTTCCAGCTTGTTTTTAAGAAGTGCGATGGGCGTTAGCAATTCGTGCGAAACATTAGAAATAAACTGTTTTTCTTTTTTAAAAACTTCTGCAATACGATCCATCATTTGATTTAAAACAAAATCGAGTTCCCTAAAATCTCTCGAAGCTGCCTTGATTGGCGTATGGTCAAAAGTTTCTGGCTCGTTAACGCGCCTAATTTTTGTATCGATAATTTTGTAGAAAGGTTTAAGAAGATATTCTATATAAAAGGTATCTGCTAAAAATGTAATGAGTAGAATAACGACAAAAACAATCAATATAAAAAATCGAATCACAAAAGTTAAGTCATTGACTTCACTCAAACTGCTTCCAATTTCCAGCTGATAGTCTTGGCCTTCATAAGTAAAATGATGCTTTAGAATTCGATATTCATTCTCTTCCCCTTCAATTACACGATTTTCATTGCTAAAAGTCGTTTTCTTCTGCTGTGGCTTTATTGAAACACGCGAAAGCACTAAAAATTCACTGTGAAGTGTAGAAAATTCCGAGAAAGTCTCTGTTGAATCATCTGGATTTTCCAGAAAATCATTAATTTCTTCTGGATTTAAATGTTCAATAAATTTCTTCTTTTTCTCCAGAAGACTATTATTAATATGATGATAAACCACATTTTTCACCAAAATCGGCAACATCAGCCATAAAATTAAGATCACCAACAATCTTGTCAGTGCATTAAAAATAGCTAATTGATGTTTTATTTTCACAAGAATACTTTATTCGTTTATACGATAACCTACATTTCGAACCGTTTCAAACCAATCGATTGACGCGTGTTTATCTAATTTTTTTCGGAGATTTCGAACATGAACATCAATAAAATTAGAATCGGAATTGACTTCCAGAATATCTCCCCAAATATGTTCTGTAAGCTGTAAACGTGTTATTACCCGATTTTTGTTTAAAACTAAATATTGAAAAATATCAAATTCCTTTTTAGTCAAATTGATTGGATTATCATTGAAACTCACTTTATAATCCTGAAGTTGTAGAACAAAACCGTGAATGGTAAGATTATTTAAAGTAAATCCGTGAATTCTTCTAATCACAGCAAATAATCTTGCACTAAGTTCTGTCAAGGCAAAAGGTTTAGTCAAATAATCATCGGCTCCAAGATGTAAACCGTTAATTCTGTCATCTAGTTCACCTCTTGCTGTTAAGACAATAACTGCCATTTTTGATTTTGTTTTTCTAACGGTTTGCAGCACCTCAAAACCATCGCCATCTGGGAGACCTAAATCCAAAAGCATTGCATCATAATCGTTACTGGCAAATTCTTCTAAAGCATCGGCACACGTATGGGTAATCTTGCAGATATAACCCACATTACACAAAAAATCATAAACTTCTACTGCAAGTTCTCGATTATCTTCAACAATCAAAATATTCATAAAAATATACTTAAGCGTAATTAAAATTAATCATTTAAAAAGAAGAAAAGTCTGCTTTGTAAAAACATTAACGCAAAAAGCTGATAAATTTCTTCATCAGCTTTTACCATCTGCATTCTTCATAATTATCCTTCCTGTTTTGTTTCCTTACAATCATTCGAAAACAAAACAAAAAGTATCTTATTTTTTCATTGGTGCAGTTTCTGTTTTTGGAGCTTCACTTTTTTCTGATTTTGCTTTTTTATCCGTTTTGTGTTTACGATGTTTTGTTGCTTTTACTTCTTTTGCAGGAGTTTCTTTTCCTGTTTTTGCTGGGAAAGCGTGAACCATAACACTTGTTCCTAAAACCGCTACGAGTAACATTAATAAATTTCTCATGATTTCTAAGTATTTAAATGAATAACTTTTATTTTACAGTTCGAAATTACCCTCAGAAAATGAAGAAAACATGAAGAAAAGACTATTACTAACCATTTTAACTTGATATTAACTCTTCGCTGTTTTTCTACCATATAAGTTATACAAGTTCATTTAATTTAATGATGACAAGCTAGACGCACTGCAGTGCGTCTCTACAGAATCATGATACCAAATTAATTTTAGGAACAAATCTGTTTTTAAAACCCAATTGTTTATTTTTACAGACTAATATTTTTAATATGTCGACTCAAAAACGCCTTTTTCTTCTAGATGCTTATGCACTAATTTTTCGTGGTTATTATGCCTTTATTAAAAACCCGAGAATCAACTCAAAAGGGATGGATACATCTGCAATTATGGGTTTTATGAACTCACTTTTGGATGTTATTAAAAGAGAAAAACCAGATCATTTGGCTGTTGCTTTTGATAAAGGCGGAAGTCATGTAAGAACCGAAATGTTCGTTGAATATAAAGCCAATCGCGATGAAACGCCAGAAGCTATAAAAATTGCCGTTCCTTATATTCAGGAATTACTAAAAGCGATGCACATTCCGATTATTGAAGTAGAAGGCTGTGAAGCTGACGACTTAATTGGAACAATCGCCAAACAAGCCGAAAAACAGAATTACAAAGTTTTTATGGTAACTCCAGATAAGGATTTTGCACAATTAGTTTCCGAGAACATTTTTATGTATAAACCAGCCCGTATGGGTAACGGAATCGAAATCTGGGGAGTTCCTGAAGTTTTGGCAAAATTTGAAATCGAAAGACCGGAACAAGTAATTGATTTTCTCGGAATGATGGGTGATGCTGTCGATAATATTCCGGGACTTCCTGGAGTTGGTGAAGTGACTGCTAAAAAATTCCTGAAAGAATTTGGAACCATGGAAAACCTTTTGGCAAATACAGATAAGCTGAAAGGTAAAATGAAAGAAAACATTGAAGCCAATAAGGAAAAAGGAATTCTTTCTAAAAAATTGGCTGCGATTATTACAGATTGCAATGTTACTTTTAATGAAGATGATTACGAGCTTTCTCGTCCAGATATCGAAAAAACAGATGCTATTTTTCAAGAATTAGAATTCAGAAGAATGGCGGAACAGTTTGATAATTTGTTTAAAACAGATGGAACGCAGACTGCAACTCCAGTTTCTGATGCTAAATTGTATAAAAAACCACAGCCTAAAAACGAAGACCAATTTGATCTTTTTGGAAGCACTTTAACAGAAGATCATGCAGATGCTCCAAGAACCTCATTCTACAATACTTTAGAAGATACTCCACATTCTTACCAGACCGTTCAAGGTGATTTGGGTGTAAAACTGCTTTTGCAGAATTTAGAAAAACAGACTTCAGTTTGTTTTGATACCGAAACTACAGGAATTGATGCTTTACATGCAGAATTGGTTGGAATGTCGTTTTCTTATGAAAAAGGAAAAGCATTTTATGTTCCGTTTCCAGAAAATCAAGAAAAAGCAAAAGCTTTGATTGAGAAATTTGTTCCGTTTTTTGAAAATGAAAACATTGAGAAAATAGGTCAGAATTTAAAATACGATTTAAAAATTCTTTCTAATTATGGCGTAACTGTAAAAGGAAAACTTTTCGACACGATGATCGCGCATTATCTGATCAATCCGGATATGCGTCATAATATGGATATTTTGGCAGAAACCTATTTAAAGTATTCTCCAAAATCTATTGAAACTTTAATTGGTAAAAAAGGAAAAAATCAGCTTTCGATGCGTGATGTTCCTTTAGAAGATATTAAAGAATATGCCGCAGAAGATGCTGATATTACTTTACAGTTAAAAGAAATCTTCACAACTGAATTAGATAAAACAGAGACTAAAAAGTTGTTTGACGAAATCGAAATTCCGTTAGTCAGTGTTTTAGCTGCCATGGAAACCGAAGGAATTCGTTTGGATGTTGATTTCTTAAAAGAAATGTCTAAAGAGATGGACGTTGAAATCAAATCTCTTGAAGAACAAATCTATGAAACTGCCGGCGAGAAATTCAATTTGGCTTCTCCGAAACAATTAGGAGATATTTTATTTGACAAAATGAAAATTGGTGGCGCTAAACAAAAGAAAACCAAGACAGGACAATACGCAACAGGCGAAGAAGTTTTAACGTATTTAGCAAACGATAACCCAATCGTAAAACAAATTTTGGATTGGCGTCAAATGGTAAAACTACAAAGCACTTATATTTTAGCTTTACCAGAACAAGTTGACAAAAAGACACAACGCGTTCATACCGATTATATGCAGACAGTTGCTGCAACAGGACGTTTGAGTTCTAATAATCCAAACTTGCAAAATATTCCAATTCGTACTGAAAGAGGTCGTCAAATTCGTAAAGCTTTTGTGGCACGCGATGAAAATTACACTTTAATCTCTGCCGATTATTCTCAGATTGAATTACGAATTATTGCCGCTTTGAGTGGTGAAGAAAATATGATAAAAGCTTTCCAAGACGGTGAAGACATTCATAAAGCAACTGCTGCTAAAGTTTTTAACGTAGCTTTAGAAGAAGTTTCACGCGAACAAAGAAGCAACGCTAAAACGGTAAACTTCGGAATCATCTACGGTGTTTCTGCTTTTGGATTAAGCAATCAGACTTCATTATCCAGAAGCGAAAGTGCTGCTTTGATTGATGCTTATTACAAAACTTATCCACGTCTTAAATCATATATTTCTGAACAAGTTGAATTTGCACGCGAAAAAGGTTATGTACAAACTATTTTAGGACGCCGTCGCTATTTAAAAGATATTAATTCTGCAAATGCCGTAGTAAGAAGTGCCGCTGAACGAAATGCTGTAAACGCACCAATCCAAGGAAGTGCTGCCGATGTGATTAAAATTGCTATGATTAATATCCACAAAAAACTTCGTGACGAAAACTGGAAATCTAAAATGTTACTTCAGGTACATGATGAGCTTGTGTTCGATGTTCACAACGATGAACTCGAAAAAATCCAACCAATGATTAAACACGAAATGGAAAATGCATTTAAAATGTCTGTTCCGTTGGAAGTTGAACTTGGAATAGGAAAAGACTGGTTGGAAGCGCATTAATAGAATTTTAGATTTCAGATTGTTGATTTTAGATTTTTAAAATAAACTAAACTGCACCTTTTAATGACAAAGAGAACAATCTTAATTAAGATATTTTTTATTTTAATTATAACGGGAGTTGGCGAATTAGGATATGCCCAAGTAAATAATGAAAATATCAGATTGGAAGTTCTTCGTAAAAATGTTGTGGGTAAAGAATTTATTTTCGGAAAATGGAACGATAAGGGCGGAACGGAAACTTCCTTAACCTATTTAGGAATTTTAAAAACAAACAAAGGAAGAACGTACAAAATCATGAATTACATTTGGACGTGGGGCATGTCATATAGAAGTACAAGCAGAATATTAGTATTTAATGCTAAAAATCAATATTTAGGAAACTATTACACAATAACTGAAAGTAATTTGCCAAAAAAAATTGAGAATGGAATTTTAATATTTGAAAACAAAAGTCCTGAATGCGATAAAAAGATTATTTCTAAAATCAGTTTTAAAAACGGATTACCAAAAGAAATTTTCAAAAGATGCAATAATGATTATGGAGATTCACTTATGTTTGATGGAAAAAACTAAGAGTCTAAATAGTAATTTCAAAAAAAACCATCAGTTTCAGCTGATGGTTTTTCTTTATTACACTTTTCTAGTCGATTCTCGTTCTTTCAACTTTGTCTTGATCACAATTGTTTCGTATTCAGAAATTGTTCCTTCCGGTTCTTCTAATCTTTCGATTAATCTTTTAGCCGCTACTTCTCCAATTTCAACTCCATGCTGACTTACAGTTGTTAAACTAGGCGATAAACGTCTGGAAGCTAAAATTCCGTCAGCAAAACCAATAATTGAAATGTCTTCCGGAACTCTATATCCTTTTTTCAAACTCACTCTTAATGCTGCAACCGAATCATTTTCATCCAAAGCAAAAATTCCATCGATTTTATGATCAAAAATACCTTCGATTTTAGCTTTCATATCTTCTTCAGAATCGGTACGAAGAATAATTTTTTCATTAACTGGAATATTATTGTCTTTCAAAGCTTTCAAATATCCTTCTGTTCTTAGTTTTCCAACACTAATATTATCTACAGAAGAAATCAGAGCGATATTTTTACATCCTAGATTAATTAAATGCTGTGTCGAATTAATAGCAGAATCATAATCATCTACCACAACTTTATCACAATCTACTTCATCAGCAATACGATCAAACATTACGATTGGTGTTCCGTCATTTATGATTTCAGAAAAGTGATTGTAGTCTTGAAGTTTTTGAGCTTCTTGAGAAACCGACAAAATAAATCCGTCGATAGTTCCATTGCTCAGCATTTCTAATGTATGAACTTCTTTCTCAAGAGATTCATTAGAAATACAAGTAATTACATTATATCCTTTTTTATCGGCAACTTTTTCGATACCACTAAAAACTTTCGCAAAGAAAGAGTTTAAGATATTAGGTATAATCACTCCAATCGTTTTGGTTTTACGATTCTTTAAATTCAGACCAATAACATTTGGCTTATAATTTTTGAGTTTGGCATACTCCTTAATCTTCACCTTCGTTTGTTCGCTAATTTCCGGACTGTCATTCAATGCTTTAGATACAGTCGAAACAGAAACACCAAGTTCTTTCGCAATTTGTTTTAGAGTTGCTTTAGCTTTCATCCATTAAAAGTTTAAGTAATTAATACAAATATAGTAGAATTACCGAAAATAAAACAAAAAACAACTATCAGTATTTCAAATTATGCCATCTTTTCGAAATAATTCTAAAAAAGAATGATTTTTCTGAAACCGCATATCCTAAAATTTCGTTAATAACTAAATACCTATGAACTAAAAAACCAATGTTGTTAACCTAATAAAAAACTTGATTATGAAAAACGAAGTTAAAATTCATGAAGTTGACCCTTCACTGAATAGCAGAAGGAGCTTTCTTAAGCTTAGCGGATTAACATTAGTAACCACTGGTTTGGTTCTAGCTGGATGCAGCGACAATGATGATAACAATAATATGGAAGACACTTCCTTACCCGGAGTAAGAAATGGTGTTTTCGATTTGGGCTCAGGAGATTTTGGTGTATTAACTTACGCTTATGCTCTCGAACAATTAGAAGCCGACTTTTACACTAAAGTTGTTAACGCCAGCAGTTTTAATACTGTATTTAATTCTATTGAACGTGAAGTTCTAACCGATTTATACCATCATGAAGTTGTTCATAGAGATTTTTTTAAAGCAGCTTTAACTGGAGCACTTCCCGATCCTAGTTCACAATTACTTCCTACTTTAGCCTTTAATTACGGCTCTTTAAATTTTAACAGCCGTACAGAAGTTTTAGCTACAGCGAAAGCATTGGAAGACACAGGCGTTGCTGCTTATAATGGCGCAGGTAAATTAATTAAAACTGCAGACTATCTATTATTGGCAGGAAAAATTGTTTCTGTTGAAGCCAGACATGCATCAGCCATAAGAAGTTTAATTAATCCGAATTCTAAAGATTTTGCCGGAGATGATATTGTAAATATGTCAACAGGTTTAGACGATGCAAAAGACCCATCTAAAATACTGCCAATTGCAGCCAATTTTATTACTACAAAATTCACTGCTAAATACTTGCCTTAATCTTAACCGCTAAAACTTAGAAATTATGAACATTTTAAAATTTATAGAATCCTTTACTGATGACAATTTAATAAATAGCACTGGTTCTCGCAGAGACAGTTTTTCTCAGTTTGGAAATATCGGAAAAAATTTAGCTTTGGCATCAATCCCATTCGGTTTGTCTGCTCTTGCAAATAAAGCTTTTGCTAAAGACATAACAGCAACACCTGCAACTCCAATCGGAGCACTTCAGTTTGCCTTAACTTTAGAATATCTTGAAAACGAATTTTATGCTATGGCATTGGATTCTGGGGTAATTCCTGCTTCTGAAAATGGCGGGAGAGACTTAAAAGTTTTTCAACAAATAGCAGCACACGAATCTGACCATGTAAAATTCTTAATTGCAGGATTGGGCGGAACAGCAAGTGCTAACTTTGTTCCAAAACCAACTTTTGATTTTACAGTTGGAGGGGCATTTAATCCTTTTGGAGATTATCCAACCTTTCTAGCTCTTGCGCAAGCTTTTGAAGATACTGGAGTTCGAGCCTATAAAGGACAAGCTGCAAATCTCATTACCACACCCGATTTATTAACTGCTGCATTACAAATCCATTCTGTTGAAGCTCGTCATGCATCTGAAGTTAGAAGACTTAGAGGTTTAAAAGGTTGGATTTCTAATTCAGAACGAGGTGCCGGTATGCCAGCGGCAACACAAGCAGTTTATGATGGTGAAGGTGTAACAATGCAGGCGGGATTCAATACAGCTACCGCTTTTGGCGCAGCAGCAGGCTCAGAAGCTTATGATGAACCACTTACAACCCAACAAGTAGTTGATATAGCTAATATATTTATTGTATAATAGTTTTTTCTTTTAAATATTTAACCGTCTTTGCTTTATTGTAGAGACGGTTTTTTTATTCCCTAATTAATCCAAAAACTGAACCCCTGATTTTCAGCAGATAAAATATTCTTTCAGGTATTTGGTTTTAAAATAATTAATTGTACTTTTGCATCCCCTTTATTGGGGATGGAATGTTTAATTAAAATAATATTATGGACGCATTAAGCTACAAAACAGTTTCAGCAAACAAAGCCACTGTAACTAAAGAGTGGATTGTTGTTGACGCTGAAGGTCATAACTTAGGACGTCTTGCTTCTAAAGTTGCAATGATCTTAAGAGGTAAGTACAAGCCAAGTTACACACCGCACGTTGACTGTGGAGATAACGTAATTGTTATCAACTCAGAGAAAATTAACCTTACAGGTACAAAAATGAATGACAAAATTTACATGCGTCATACAGGTTACCCAGGAGGACAAAGAACTTTAACTGCTAAAGTATTGCAAGCTAAAAATCCAGCTGCATTAGTAGAAAAAGCTGTAAAAGGTATGTTACCTAAAAACAAATTAGGTGCTGAACTTTTTAGAAATCTAAATGTTGTTGTAGGAGCTGAGCACAAACACGGAGCTCAAAAACCTAGAACTGTTAACCTAAATGATCTTAAGTAATGGGAGTTATTCACAAAATCGGTAGAAGAAAAACCGCTGTTGCACGTGTATACGTTTCTGAAGGAACTGGAAACATCACTGTAAACAAAAAAGAATTCGCAACTTACTTTCCAACTGCAACTTTACAGTACAAAGTTTTACAACCGCTTTCTATGACAGAAAATGCTGGTAACTTTGACGTAAAAGTAAACGTTTACGGAGGTGGTACAACTGGTCAAGCAGAAGCTGTAAGAATGGCATTAGCACGCGTAATGTGTGAAGTTAACGCTGAAAACAGAGCTATCCTTAAACCAGAAGGTTTATTAACAAGAGACCCAAGAATGGTTGAACGTAAGAAATTCGGTCAGAAGAAAGCTCGTAAGAGATTCCAATTCTCTAAACGTTAATATTACCTGTCTTGTTCAGATGGGACAAGACATTATCAATTATTTATTGAAATTAAAAAACACAGTTATTGTTGCTCTCCTATCGAGGTAGGATATAGTTTAGCATCTAAATGTATAAAGCCAGAGAAATCGCCATTTATACATTGCTAATCAACAGAACGTAAACTAGTACAAAAATGGCAAACAAAATAGAAGTAAAAGAATTACTAGAAGCAGGTGTTCACTTCGGACACATGACTAGAAAATGGGATCCAAACATGGCTCCTTACATTTATATGGAGCGTAATGGTATTCACATTATCAATCTATATAAAACTGCAGCTAAAATTGAAGAAGCTAACGAAGCTTTGAAAAAAATCGCTGCATCAGGTAGAAAAATTTTATTCGTAGCTACCAAAAAACAAGCAAAAGACATCGTTGCTGATAAAGCAAAAGCTGCAAACATGCCTTACATCACTGAAAGATGGCCAGGTGGTATGTTGACTAACTTCGTAACTATTAGAAAGGCAGTTAAAAAAATGTCTTCTATCGATAAAATGAAGAAAGATGGTACTTTCAACACTTTATCTAAAAAAGAGCGTTTACAAGTTGATCGTCTACGTGCTAAATTAGAGAAAAACTTAGGTTCAATTGCTGATATGTCTAGACTACCTGCAGCATTGTTCGTAGTAGATATCAAAGCTGAACACATCGCAATAAAAGAAGCTCAAAAATTAAACATTCCAGTTTTCGCAATGGTTGATACGAATTCTGACCCAAGAGAGGTTGATTACGTGATTCCTGCAAATGATGATGCTTCTAAATCAATTGACAAAATTTTATCTTTAGTGACTACTGCAGTAATCGAAGGTCTTTCTGACAGAGGTGCTGAAAAAGAAGTTGAAGCTGCTGAAGAAGCTCCTGCTGTTGAGGCTGAAGCTGCTCCTGCAACTGAAACTGAAGAATAAATCAAATTTTAAATTCCAAATTTTAAATTCCAAAATCCAAGACAAAATTAAAAACGTTATGTTGATAATTTATTAAAATTGGAGTTTGGGATTTAAAAGCTGGAATTTTTTACTTTTAAAAACATATTAAAACTTAAAATATTATGGCAACAATTACTGCTGCAGACGTAAATAAATTAAGACAATCTACAGGTGCCGGAATGATGGACTGTAAAAAAGCTTTAGTTGAAGCTGAAGGAGATTTCGATAAAGCGATACAAATCCTTAGAGAAAAAGGACAAAAAGTTGCTGCTAACCGTTCTGACCGTGAGTCTTCTGAAGGAGCTGCTGTTTCTTTTATCAATGCAGACAACACTAAAGGAGCTATCCTTACTTTAAACTGCGAAACTGACTTCGTAGGTAAAAACGAAGCTTTCGTAACTTTAGCTAAAGATTTAGTTGAAAAAGCGATCAACTTCTCTACTAAAGAAGAATTATTAGCTTCTGATTTCAACGGAATCACTGTTGCTGAGAAATTAATCGAGCAAACTGGTGTTATCGGTGAAAAAATCGAAATCGGTGGTTTTGAAATTTTAGAAGGTGCTTTCGTTGGATCTTATGTTCACGTTAACAAAATTGCTGCTTTAACTGCAATTTCTGCTCCAGTTGCTAACGCTGAAGCTTTAACAAAAGACATCTCTATGCAAGTTGCTTCTATGGGAGCTGACACATTATCTTACAAAGATTTTGATCCTGCTTTCGTTGAATCTGAACTTGCTGCTCGTATTGCTGTAATTGAAAAAGACAATGAAGAAGCAAAACGTTTAGGAAAAACTTTAAAAAATGTTCCTAAATACATCTCTTTCTCTCAATTAACTCCTGAAGTTATCAAACAAGCAGAAGAAGATGCTAAAACTGAATTAAAAGCTGAAGGTAAACCAGAGCAAATCTGGGACAAAATCCTTCCAGGAAAAGTTCAACGTTTCATTTCTGACAACACTTCTTTAGATCAAGAAAAAGCTTTACTTGATCAAAACTTCATCAAAGATGACAGTAAAAAAGTTGGTGATTACGTAAAAGGATTCAACGTTGAAATCACAGGTTTCAAAAGAGTTACTTTAGGTTAATATATTATTTCAATATTTAAAAAGCCCGAATATTTAGTTATTCGGGCTTTTTTATATTGATTAATTTTCAACTGGAAAATTTCTGGCACGCATCAAAGCATCAGATTTTGGAGCATGTCCTCTAAAATCTTCATACATTTTTTCATTATCTACCGTATTTCCTGCGCTTAGAACAATATCATAAAGGCGTTTGGAGACTTCTTTATCAAAAGGCCCTTTTCCTTCTAAAAATGCTTCATAAGCATCGGCATTGATTACATCGGCCCATAAATAACTATAGTATCCTGCTGCATATCCGTCACTTGAAAAAATATGGGCAAACTGTGGAATTCTATGTCGCATTACAATTTCTGACGGCATATTAATTGCTGCCAAAATCTGCTTTTCAAATTGATGCGGATTCACTTTTTCTGTAGTTAAATGCAACATCATATCTACAAACGAACTTGAAATCGTTTCTACAGTTGCAAAACCTTCATTAAAATTAGCCGCTTGTCCTATTCGATCTACTAATGATTGTGATAAAGGTTCATTAGTTTTATAATGCAGTGCAAACTTATTCAACACTTCTGGAGTTGCCAGCCAATGTTCTAACAATTGCGAAGGAAATTCTACATAATCTCTTGCAACCGAAGTTCCTGATAAACTCGGATACGTCACATTAGAACACAATCCATGTAAAGCGTGACCAAATTCATGAAACAAAGTTGTTGCATCATCCCAGGAAATTAAAACTGGATCGGTGGCATTTCCTTTTATGAAATTGCAATTATTAGAAACAATCGGAAGCACTTTTCCGCTTATTTTCTGCTGATCTCTATGAGAGTTCATCCAGGCTCCCGATCGCTTACCTACTCGCGCGTAAGGATCAAAATACCACAAACCTACAACTTCTCCCGTATTTTTATGATTGACCTCCCAAACTCGAACATCTGAATGATAAACAGGAACATCAAATAATTGTTTAAAACCAAGATCAAACAACTCTCCTGCTGTCCAAAACATTCCTTCACGCAAATTCTCTAACTGCAGATATTGCTTAATTTCGTTTTGATCTAAATCATATTTTGCTTTACGGACTTTCTCGGCATAATAGCGATAATCCCAAGGTTGAATTTTAAAATTCCCGCCTTCTTTATTCACCAATTCCTGCATAGCCGAAACATCGTTTTTTACTTTTTCGACAGCTGGTTTCCAAACCGAATGCATTAAATCCAATGTTTTCTGAGGATCTTTTGCCATTTTATTAGACAAACTCCACTCAGCAAAATTCTTGAACCCTAATATTTTTGCTTTCTTGGCTCTTAACTCTAAAATTGAAACAAGAGTTTCATTTGTATTATTTGAATTATCATTATCACCTCTTTTCACAAAAATATCAAACGCTTTTTCTCTTAAATTTCTTTGATTAGAAAAAGTCAAAAAAGGTTCAATGGAAGATCTGGTGTTTCCGATACAAGCCAAAACATTCAATTTCCTTTCCTTTGCTTCGGCAATTGCCGCATTTTTAAATTCTTCAGGAAGTCCTTCCAAATCACTTTCTGAATGCAGTTCCAAATACTGATCATTTTCTTCTGCCAGTAGTTCTTGACTGAAAAGCGTAAAAAGTCCGGCAAGTTCCTGATTAATTTTTGCTACTTCTGATTTATCTTCTTTATTCAACTCTGCTCCTTCTCTAACAAAATCAGTGTAATACAACCAAAGCAAACGCTGTTGTTCAGAATCCAAGTTTTTACTTTCTTCTGATTTATACAATTCTTCTATCCTTAAAAACAGTTTCTCATTTTGATAGAGTTTATCGCTAATCTCAGCCAATTTTGGAGACATTTCCGTATCGACTACATTAAATTCCGGACTGCTTAAATTAGATCTATAAATTCCATAAACCGCATGAATGCGATCCAGTTTTTCTCCTGAAAGCTCTAAAGCTTTCACTGTATTATCAAAAGTCGGTTTTTCTAAATTGTTTGCAATAGAATCAATTTCTTCCAATTTTTCCTGAATAGCAAATTCAATGGCTGGCTTAAAATCAGCAATTTTATATTTTGTAAAATCCGGCACGCCTCCATAAGGCCCTGACCATTCCTGAAGTAACGGATTAGTTTCTTTTTCCATAATCAAATCATTTTATAAAGTTCTTCCTTGCACTTTTCTTAAAATTAAGAAGTGTCAGAATCTCAAAAGTAACCAATCAGAATCAAACTTCAAATGGATGTTATTTTAAAAATTTACTAATATCAGGTTTTAAAAAATAGCTTAAATTTGAAACTTCATAACCAAAACAACATGTTTAAAACCAGAAAAGAGATTGTTTTTGTAATTCTTGCAGGAATATTTATCACGAATGCTGTTGTAGCAGAGCTTATTGGAGGAAAATTAATTCAGGTTGGGCCTTTTGTAATGAGTATAGGAATTCTCCCTTGGCCGATCGTTTTTCTGACAACCGATTTAATTAATGAATATTTCGGCGAAAAAGGAGTAAAAAAACTTTCTTTTATCACGGCCTGTTTAATTGCCTATGCTTTTCTGATTCTATTTATGGCCATTACTATTCCGGCCGCAAAAGGAATCAGTCCTGTCAATGACGATCAATTTCAAGCTGTTTTTGGACAGAGTATGTGGATTATTGTCGGAAGTTTAATTGCCTTTATGGCCTCGCAACTAATTGACGTCTGGATTTTCTGGTTTTTCAAAAACAGA
Organism: Flavobacterium panacagri; assembly: GCF_030378165.1. Lineage (NCBI taxonomy): Bacteria > Pseudomonadati > Bacteroidota > Flavobacteriia > Flavobacteriales > Flavobacteriaceae > Flavobacterium > Flavobacterium panacagri. Next base: position 1,871,202 of record NZ_CP119766.1, on the reverse strand, counting down.
ACAGGAGAAAAGAAAATATGGCTGAGAGCTACAGGTTCTACAGTAATTTCACAATTATTTGATTCGTTTATTGTTCTTGGAATTGCTTTTTGGCTTCCCGGAAAAATTGATTTTGACACTTTTATTTCTTCAGGATTAATTGGCTACACTTTCAAATTAGCCATTGCCATTTTATTAACTCCCGCCATTTACTTGGGACATCACTTAATTAAAAAGTATTTGGAAAACGATAAGCACCATAAAAATCAGGAACAATAGAATGAAGCATTACAAAATATTACTATTAATCATGCTGTTAAGTTTTGTAAGTTGCTCTAAAGATGTTAAAAAACAACTACTAGAAGTTACCGATAAGATTACGAATAAAATAGAAACTATTTCGGAAAGCACTGTTGAAACTGTAAATGAGTATAAACAATCCATTGTAGACAAAATCACAACAACGGAAGCAACTTCTGAGAATGTAAAACCTTTAGCTGATAGCATTGCAGTAAATGCAGAAGCTGAAAATGAAAAGTTTTTAGGAATTACCGCTTTTAAGAAGTTTATAGCCGACTGTAAAACAGGAGAGACTATAACACAAAAAGAACTCATTGAAAACCACAATATTCCTGCTGACGGAATTAAATTAATAAAAAGCATTACCAAAACCGCAGAAGATGAAATTGAAGTAAAATGGAAATCGACTTGGTTTATCGAAAAGATTTCGGATGCAAAATTTAATGATGCGAAAATTAAATTCAAGTTTGAGGCGAATAAAATATATACTTCCGGACAAGCAATCGGAATCAAATACAAAAAGAAAATCTATACCGATTTAATAATCGTAGGGACAAAAGCTTACATACCGAGCGTAAAAGGTTATCACTGGAAAATTGGGAAATAAATGGAAGATAAGATTAGATGCGGCTGGTGTACCTCAAGCGATTTATACAAAAAATACCATGATGAAGAATGGGGAGTTCCAGTTTATGACGATCCTACTCTATTTGAGTTTTTAATTCTGGAGACTTTTCAAGCAGGACTAAGCTGGATTACGATTTTAAATAAAAGAGAAAACTTTAGAGCCGCTTTTGATTATTTTGATTACCAAAAAGTAGCTCAATATTCTGAAGAAAAAATCCAAGAATTAATGCAGAATACTGGCATTATCCGAAACAAATTAAAAATTAAAGCGGCAGTTTCCAACGCTCAGGCTTTTATGAAGGTTCAGGAAGAATTTGGCAGTTTTTCCGATTATATTTGGAAATATACTGATGGAAAACCTATCATAAACAATCCAAAAAACTCAAAAGAAGTTCCAGCCACTACTCCACTTTCAGATGAAATCAGCAAAGATTTGAAAAAAAGAGGATTTAAATTTGTTGGTTCCACCGTTATTTACGCGCACATGCAAGCCACCGGAATGGTCAATGATCACGCGGAAGATTGCTTTATCCGCAAGGGAAAATAGTCGCAGATTTTCAGTTTCGTTTTTCAGTTTTTTATAAACTTGAAACCTGAAACCTGAAACTTTCAAACAAATTTTATTACATTTGCTTCACACTTTAGGGGTGTCTGCATCACGCAGGCTGAGATTTTACCCTCTGAACCTGATCTAGTTCATACTAGCGTAGGGAAAAGTAAGATGACTTCTTGAACGCATTTCTGTGCGTTATTGCAGCCATTCCTATTGTGTATAACTTACACTAAACAAAAAGGAATGGAACTAAAAATCAATCAACAAACTAAATTTTTCAATGCTGAATCGCTAAGCGTTCAATCATTGCTCGATCTCGAAATTCCGCAAAAACAAAACGGAATCGCTGTTGCTATTAACAACACCGTTGTTCCAAAAACCAAATGGAACGAATTCTTCGTACAAGAAACTGATGAAGTTCTAATTATTTCTGCCACACAGGGAGGTTAAAAATAAATCCCAAATTCCAATTATATACTGGACGTAGACGCACTGCTGAGCGTCTCTACGGAAAATCATACAGGAAAAACACAATCCACATCAACTTGAAACTTTAAACTTCAAACCTGAAACAAAATACTATGACTACAGAAGAACAAATTTCCAGAACCCCATTTCCAAATTCTAAAAAAGTTTATATCGATGGAGAAATTCATCCAATAAAAGTAGCTATGCGAGAAATCGCTTTAAGCGATACTAAACTTTCAAACGGAGGCGTTGAGAAAAATCCTCCCGTAACTGTATATGATACTTCTGGGCCTTACACTGATCCAAATGTTGAGATTGATATTCGAAAAGGATTACCGCGCTTACGCGAAAGCTGGATTCTTGATCGAAATGATGTCGAAATTTTAAGCGAGATAACTTCAGATTACGGTCAAAGCCGATTAAAAGATGAAACGCTAAATCATTTACGATTTGAATATCTGCATCAGCCAAAACGCGCCAAAAAAGGTGCAAACGTCACACAATTATATTATGCCAAACAAGGAATAATTACTCCTGAAATGGAATATATCGCGATTCGTGAAAATCAGAGAATCGAACTTTTAAATGAACAAACCAAAGCAATGCAATGCCAACACAGCGGTCATAGTTTTGGAGCCAATACACCAAAAAGCAAAATCACTCCGGAATTTGTTCGTTCGGAAGTAGCCTGCGGAAGAGCCATTATTCCTAACAATATCAACCATCCAGAAAGTGAACCCATGATAGTTGGGCGCAATTTTCTGGTAAAAATTAATGCCAATATTGGAAATAGCGCTGTAACTTCTAGCATTGAAGAAGAAGTTGAAAAAGCCGTTTGGGCTTGTCGTTGGGGAGCCGACACGATTATGGATTTATCAACTGGAAAAAACATTCATGAAACCAGAGAATGGATCATTAGAAATTCTCCTGTCCCAATCGGTACCGTCCCTATTTATCAGGCTTTAGAAAAAGTAAAAGGAATTGCCGAAGATCTAACTTGGGAGATTTTCCGAGATACTCTAATTGAACAAGCTGAACAAGGTGTTTCGTATTTTACGATTCATGCAGGGGTTTTACTTCGTTACATTCATTTAACCGCAAATCGCGTTACTGGAATCGTTTCTCGAGGCGGATCGATTATGGCAAAATGGTGTTTGTTTCATCATAAAGAAAATTTCTTGTACACCCATTTTGAGGAAATCTGCGAAATCATGAAACAGTATGATGTTGCTTTTTCTCTTGGAGACGGTTTACGTCCAGGTTCAATTGCTGACGCGAATGACGCTGCTCAATTTGCCGAATTAGAAACTTTAGGAGAATTAACTAAAATTGCCTGGAAACATGACGTTCAAGTTTTTATTGAAGGCCCAGGACATGTACCAATGCACATGATTAAAGAAAACATGGACAAACAATTAGAACATTGTCATGAAGCGCCATTTTATACTTTAGGCCCTTTAACCACAGATATTGCACCGGGTTACGACCATATCACTTCTGCAATTGGCGCCGCTATGATTGGCTGGTACGGCTGTGCGATGTTGTGTTATGTAACGCCAAAAGAACATCTCGGCTTACCGAATAAAAAAGATGTAAAAGACGGCGTAATCACCTATAAAATTTCTGCTCATGCTGCCGACTTGGCAAAAGGTCATCCGGGAGCGCAATATCGTGATAATGCATTGAGTAAAGCCCGTTTTGAATTTCGCTGGGAAGACCAATTTAATTTGGCTTTGGATCCTGATACTGCAAGAGAATTTCATGATGAAACGCTTCCTGCAGATGGTGCAAAAGTAGCGCATTTCTGTTCGATGTGCGGGCCTAAATTCTGTTCTATGAAAATATCTCAGGAAATCAGAGATGTCGCTGCCGCAGAAAAAGGAATGCAGGAGAAATCAGAGGAATTTATTGAGCAGGGGAAAGAGATTTATATTTAGAGTTTTAGAAAATAGAAGAAAGAACATAGAAAAAAATATGATCGTTATCTCTAATCCTTTTGCTGTGGTAAACGAAATCAAGACAATTCATTCTTTGTTTGAGGAAGGATTGTCTCTGCTTCATATTCGGAAACCTGATTTTTCTGAATTGGAAATGGCACAGTTTATTCATCAGATAAAATTGGAATTTAGAGAGCAACTTGTCTTGCACAATCATCATAAACTGGCAGAAGATTTTGGAATTAACCGATTTCATTTTTCTGAAAAAGAAAGAAAAAATAATTCAATCTTTCCTGCAAGGTTTCCAAAACCTTGTAGGTATAAATGCGAATCAATTTCAATTTCAACATCAACACATTCAATCGAAGATTTTAATTCCTTAGAATATGATTTTGATTATGCATTTCTAAGTCCTGTTTTTCAAAGTATTTCAAAAGAAAATTATCTGCCAAAAACAGATCTTTTTGAAGCATTAAAATCAAGAACAAATTATAAAACAAAAGTGATTGCTTTAGGTGGAATTACTTCAGAAAACATTCAAAAAACACTTGAAAATGGTTTTGATGATGTGGTACTTTTAGGAACAATTTGGAACAATGAAAATCCTATAAAACAATTTAAATTATGTCAGAAAATCGTCCATTCGTACTTACAATCGCAGGTTTAGACCCGTCCGGTGGTGCTGGGATTTTGGCTGATATCAAAACATTTGAACAGCATAAAGTCAGCGGTTTTGCTGTTATGACAGCCAACACCATTCAGACCGAAAATGAGTTTCATAAAATAGAATGGGTTAATATCAATTTTGTAATTCGGTCTATTGAGGTTTTGTTTGAAAGCTATAAAATCACTGCTGTTAAAATCGGAATTGTGCCATCGCTTTCGTATTTAAACCGAATTCTTTCGACTATAAAATTAACTTCTCCACATACAAAAATTGTCTGGGATCCTGTTTTAAAGTCTACTACTGAATTTGATTTTTTAAACATTGAAGATCGTTCGGATTTGACTAAAATTTTATCAAAAATAGATTTGATTACTCCTAATTATAAAGAAATTGAACAATTATTTCCTGATTTTATAAAAGATAATCCTTGGATTGAAAACGAAATTTCAACAGCAATTCTGTTGAAAGGCGGTCATAATTTAAATGAAGTTGGAAAAGATCAATTGTTTTTAAAAAATAAAATCATCGACTTGTTTGCTTCGGAAAAAGATTGTACTGAAAAACATGGTTCAGGCTGTGTGCTTTCTTCAGCAATAGCTTCCAATTTAGCTTTAAATCAGACTTTAGAAATGGCTTGTAAAAATGCCAAAACCTATATCGAAAAATACCTGAGTTCAACATCAACCTTAATCGGATATCATAATGTATAGCAAACTGCAATATATTTCGCAAGGCGAAACCATCGAAACACAACTGTACAACATTCATCAAGCTCTTGATGCCGGATGCAATTGGGTTCAAATGCGATTTAAAAACCAAACTGCGCAAGATACTTTCACTTTAGCAGAAGCAGTAAAACTTTTATGTGAAGAATATTTGGCAACTTTTATTGTAAATGATGATTTACATCTTGCCAAAAGAATTGCTGCAGACGGAGTTCACTTAGGCCTAACCGACACAAAAATTGACGAAGCACGAGCCATTTTAGGCTCAACAAAAATCATAGGTGGCACTGCTAATACTTTTGAAGACATTCATAATCATGTTCAAAATGGTTGTGATTATATTGGTTTAGGACCTTTTCGTTTTACTGCCACAAAAGAAAAATTAAGTCCGATTTTAGGATTATCGGGCTATTTTGATATTCTTCAGAAAATGAAAAAAAATAAAATTGAAATTCCTGTTTATACTATCGGCGGTATTACACTGCGAGATGTAAGTCCGTTAATGGAAACAGGGATTCATGGAATTGCAGTTTCTGGAATCATCACAGAAAGTCTGGAAAAGAAAATATTAATTCAACAATTAAACGAAAAATTATATGCAAACGTCATTGTTTAATATTGGAGATAAAAGCTTCAAATCCCGTTTGTTTTTAGGAACGGGAAAATTTGGATCGAATGAAGAAATGGAGGGTGCCATTTTAGCATCAGAAAGTGAATTGGTTACAGTTGCACTTAAACGCATTGATTTGGAAACGGATACTGATGCTATTTTGTCTCATTTAAAACATCCTAATATTAATTTGCTTCCTAATACTTCGGGAGCGCGAAATGCCAAAGAAGCCGTTTTCGCAGCACAATTGGCTCGTGAAGCATTAGAAACAAACTGGGTAAAACTGGAAATTCATCCTGATCCTAAATATTTAATGCCGGATCCGATTGAGACTTTAAAAGCTACTGAAGAATTGGCAAAACTTGGTTTTTTTGTTTTGCCTTACATTCACGCTGATCCTGTTTTGTGCAAACATTTAGAAAGCGCGGGAACCTCAGCAGTTATGCCTTTGGGTTCGCCAATTGGAAGCAATAAAGGTTTAAAAACAATTGATTTTTTAGAAATTATAATCGAACAAAGCAATGTTCCTGTTATTGTTGACGCTGGAATTGGCGCTCCATCTGATGCTGCAAAAGCCATGGAAATTGGTGCCGATGCTGTTTTGGTAAACACCGCAATTGCCGTAGCCGGAAACCCAAAATTAATGGCTGAGGCTTTTAAGGAGGCTGTTATAGCAGGAAGAAAAGCTTTTGAAGCTAAAGTTGGCAATCAGCAGAATTATGCTTCGGCTTCTAGCCCTTTGACTTCATTTTTATATGACTAAATAATTTAACCGCAAAGTTCGCAAAGAAAAGCGCTAAGAACGCAAAGCTTTGCGAACCTTGCGTAATTCTTCGCGGGCCTTGCGGTTAAAGACCAAAAAATATGAACACATTTAAAACTATTTTTGAACAATATAATTGGGATGAAATTCAATCCAGAATATACCAAACCACATCAAAAGATGTCGAACGAACTTTGACTAAAACCAAGTACAATCTCGATGATTTTTTAATTCTGATTTCTCCTATTGCACAAAATTATCTAGAAGAAATGGCACAGAAATGCCATGAAATTACAAAAAAACGTTTCGGGAAAACGATCCAAATGTATGCGCCGTTATATCTGAGCAACGAATGCCAAAATATTTGTACTTACTGCGGCTTTAGTTTAGATAATAAAATCAAACGTAAAACATTAACCGATGCAGAAATAAAACTCGAAGTCGAAGCGTTAAAACACACAGGTTTTGATCATGTTTTATTGGTTACTGGCGAAGCAAACTATACCGTAAACATTAATTATTTCCTGAATGCAATTAATTTAATTAGAAAAGAATTTTCAATTATTTCTGTTGAAGTGCAGCCACTTTCTACAGAAGATTACGAAAGTTTGCATGATGCTGGAGTTTACTCTGTTTTAGTTTATCAGGAAACGTATCATCAGGAAGTTTACAAAAAATATCACACGAAAGGCAAGAAATCAAATTTTGATTATAGATTAGAAACTCCAGACAGAATTGGAACTGCAGGAATTCACAAAATTGGTTTGGGTGTTTTATTAGGTTTAGAAGATTGGCGAACGGACAGTTTTTTTAACGCCTTGCATCTAGATTATCTTCAAAAGAAATATTGGCAGACGAAATATTCTGTTTCGTTTCCGCGTCTGCGACCTGCCGAGGGAATTATCGAGCCCAATTTCATTATGGACGACAAAGATTTGACACAATTAATATGCGCTTACAGATTGTGGAATGAAGATTTGGAAATTTCGATTTCAACAAGAGAAAACGAAAAATTCAGAAACAATATTATTCCAATTGGAGTTACAAGCATGAGTGCTGGTTCTAAAACAAACCCAGGTGGTTATGCGGTTGATCCGCAGTCTTTGGAACAATTCGAAATCAGCGATGAACGTTCGGCAGATGAAATCTCAAAAATCATAAAAAACAAAGGTTACGAACCAGTTTGGAAAGATTGGGACAAGGTTTATAGTTGAAATGTTTCAAGTTTCAAGTTTCAAGTTTCAAGTTTGAAGACGTAACATTTTACAATTCACAACTCACAATTCACAATTAAAAAATGAGCATTATACAAGAATTCCTTCGTTACAACAGACAAACAATTCTCCCTGAAATTGGTGATGAAGGACAGGAAAAATTAAAAAAAGCACGAGTTTTAGTAATTGGCGCAGGGGGTTTGGGCTGTCCGATTTTACAATATATTGCAACCGCTGGAGTTGGTTTTATAGGAATTATGGATTTTGATACGATTGAAATCCACAATTTGCAAAGGCAGATTTTATATACCGAAAATGAAATTGGTCAACAAAAAGCTATTGTTGCCAGAGAAGTTGTTTCTAAACTAAATCCATTAATTGAAACGGTTTCTATAAATGAGAAGCTAACAGTTGAAAATGGTTCTCAAATTATTGAGCAATTTGATATAATTGTCGATGGTTCAGACAATTTTACAACGCGTTATTTAGTAAATGATACTTGTGTAAAACTTGGAAAACCCTTGGTTTACGGAAGTATTTTGAAATTTGAAGGTCAGATTGCGGTTTTCAATTATAATGGAAGTAAAAATCTTCGTGATTTATTTCCTGAAATGCCTGATCCAAAAGATGTTCCGAATTGTAATTTAAATGGCGTATTGGGAACTCTTCCCGGAATTATTGGCAATATGATGGCGCATGAAACGCTGAAATTAATTTTGGAATTACCTTCTTTAAAAAATGAAATTATAATTTTTAATACGCTGCATTGGAATTTTACGAAACTGAATTTCTAGAAAACAAGTACATCTCCAACCTTAATATTTCCAGAGTTTAAACTTATGATGTTAGTGCCAAATAAAACTGAATTATTTACATTTCTGTATTTACTTAACGTTTTTAAAGGTTCTTTTTTTAAACGTCCATTTTCTGGATCATTATTTACCATAACACATCTTCCGCATGGTTTTATGTTTTTAAACTGAACATCTCCAATTTTGAAAGTTGTAAAATCATCTTCTTCATGAGCTTTTTTTGTGCTTACGACAATGTTGGGACGAAATCTTTTAATGGTGATTTTCTCCTCTAGTTTCTCATTTAAAAAATCAAGGCTTTCTGTTCCAATCAATAAATAAGGATAACCATCTGCCAAACTTACGTTGAATGTTTCTTGTAATCTAGAGCTTTCATGTTTACGGGCTCCGTTTTTAAGTATTTTGACCAATTTACATTCAAAACCTAAATGCTGGCTGAACCATTTTGAAGTTTCATGACTTACCTCAACCACTTCGCTTTGATCATCCCAGACATTTACTTCAATTGTATTTTCTAAAGATTCATCAATAGAAAATTCATGTTTTTTATTCTCAAAAGTAATACTGATTTTTACATCCGAAATCTGCGGATAAAACTGACTCATAATACGATGTTCTCTTTGTGTCAGCATCTGATTTTCGGCATCAATCAACATCCATCTTCGGTCGTTTTCAAATCCCATTTCTTCGGCTTTTGCAGACTGAAGACTAATTCCGGCAAGGCTTTTAATCGGATAAATATAAATTTCTGTTACAACATGACTCATACTCATCTTATTTGCTGTTTAAAATAGTCATAAACTCTTCGCGGTCAATTTCACGACAGCCCAAACTGTCTAAATGAGGGTTATAAACCTGACAATCCAGTAATTTATAATTTTCTTTTCTTAGATGATTCACTAAAGATATAAAACCCACTTTCGAAGCATTGGACACTTTAGAAAACATACTTTCACCACAAAAAATATGGCCTAGGTCAATTCCGTACAAACCTCCTACCAAAACCTCATCCTGCCAAACCTCAACCGATTTTGCAATTCCTTGATTATGGAGTTCACAATAGGATTCGACTATTTCATCTGAAATCCATGTTCCATCCTGACCATCTCTTAATATCTGCTGGCAATTTAAAATCACTTCTCTAAAATGAGTATTAAAGGTAACAGTAAAAACATTGCGGTTCAAAATGTTACGCATGCTTTTGGAAACATTCAGTTCATCTAGAAACAAAACCATACGCGGATCTGGAGCCCACCAAAGAATGGATTCTCCCTCATTAAACCAAGGAAAAATACCTCTTTTATAAGCAAGTTTTAATCGTTCGGGACTTAAATCACCGCCCACTGCCAATATGCCTTCTTCATCAGCTTCTGTGACTGGAGGGAAATATAAATTATCAAATAAAAAATACATCTTTTAAAATATTCAATTTTAAAAATTCCAAATTCCAACTTTCACAATCTTCTAATTTCTACGGAGGATAAATCACACTCGAGACTCACCAAAGATTGTCGATTTAGTTTGTGGAATTACTTGTGTGATTTCTCCTTTCAGTCAAAATGACAAATAATCCGCAACTTCTTATTTCTGTAAAAAGCTCAAAAACAAAATTCCAAATTCCAAATTCAGTTATATGAATTGGAATTTGGAATTTATGATATTGGAATTTAAACCTTTTTAGAACGGTAAATCGTCTGGTTCGTCGTCACTTACATTTGTTGCTGGAGCAAAAGTTTCTGCAGTTGGCATTGGTGGTGCTTGTGTAGGTGCAGCGTCTGCTAATCTTTCGATTCTCCAACCTTGAATACTATTGAAATATCTAGTTTCTCCTTGTGGATTAACCCATTCTCTTCCTCTTAAATTGATAGAAACTTTTACTGCCTCTCCTTGTTTATAGCTACTCAATAAATCGCATTTGTCTTGTGTAAATTCGATTAAAATATGTTGTGGATACTGCTCCTCAGTAGTAACAACTAATTCTCTTTTTTTGAATGAGGCACTAACTTGCTGCTCTGGGTTAACCACTTTTACTTTTCCTGTAACTTCCATCTTCGTCTATATTAATTATTGTTTCTATTTCTTTTATTTTTTGGCTAAAAGCACTTTCCAAGCAGATTCTACATCTCCTTTGTCCAAATACTTTTTAGCTTCTAAGTGCACTTTTTTCTGGTCATCTGAGCTTAAAACTCCTTTGACAGCAAAATTTTCTTTCACAAATATACTAACTTCTTCTTTTGTAGGCAAGGCTTCGATGTTTCCAAGTTTACCTAAATCATTCCCGTCAAAAACAGGACTTTCTTTTACAAAATCTGGTATTGCATCTACTCCTACTCCCAGTGTTGTCAAGGGTTTTGCCACTTCAAACAGTCCTTGATTCGATCTTGAGTACCAGTTATTTCCTAATCGGGAAACCAAATCAATTTTATGCTGATCGATTGCTCCGTTTTCATCCAGAATTGATTCGTGAATGTGAATTTTCACAACTTCACATAAAATCAAATTCCCTGCTCCACCTTCTTCTCCTAACGGAATAATTTGCGTTACCTTGCATTCAAACTGAACTGGAGATTCTTTTACACGATACGGTTTTACTAAATCTGAAGGAATCTGTGTTAATCCGGCTTTTATAAATTCATTTACTCCATCTCCATATTCTGTACTTGCCAGAGAAGTCTGCTGTACTAAATCAAAATTTACCACATTAATTACTACTTCTCTAGTTGCTTCGGCGTTAATTAAAGTATGTTTTATGGTATTATCTCGAACGCGTCTTGATGGCGAAAAAACCAAAATCGGCGGATTGGCACTAAACACATTGAAGAAGCTAAACGGCGACAAATTCGGAATTCCTTTTTCGCTGATTGTACTCGCAAAAGCAATTGGTCTAGGCCCTATCGAACTCTGCAGATAGCCTTGTAATTTAGCCGTTGGTATCTCTTTTGGATTAATGCTGATCATACTTTTTGATTTAAACCAAATCTCATTTTGGTACCTGCAAAAGTATTGAAATCGTTTAATTATGAAAAATAGTTTTGCAGATAAAACAAAAAAACTTTCGGCTTCAGCAAAATATAGAATAGGTATATTTCGTTATATTTATACCACAAAAAAATGGATATGTCTTTTTCTGAAAGAACCAATACAACACGCTGGATTATTATTTCTATCTGCTTTTTAATCATTTCTCTAATCCTTTGGAACACTTATACTTTCTTCCAAATTTTCAAAAATGAGGAACGCTTAAAAATGAAGCTGTTCGTAAATGCGCAGATTACAATTTTGAATGCAAACGAAAATACTGATGTTGAATTACCGCTTCAGATTATCAATAATAATACTTCTATTCCTGCTGTAGTAATATTATTTGACAAGGTAGTAAGTGCTACTAATGTTCCGGATGAAATTCTTAAAAACAAGAAAAAAAGAAATTCATATTTAAATAAATTAAGAAATGAAAATGAACCTATCACTTTTGAATATGCTCCAGGTAAATATCAGACTCTGTATTACGGAAATTCAGGATTACTCAATAAACTCAAATATTATCCCATTGCCTTATTTCTAATTATTGTTTTGTGTGTTGCTTTGATTTATAATTTTTATAAAAGCACCAAAATGGCAACGCAAAATAAACTTTGGGCGGGAATGGCAAAAGAAACAGCGCATCAAATTGGGACACCTTTATCTTCTTTAATAGGCTGGGTTGAAATATTAAAAACGGAAGATATCGATCCGTCTATTAGTCTTGAAATTGAAAAAGATATCGAACGCCTGCAAACCATTACAGATCGTTTTTCTAAAATTGGTTCGATTCCTGTTTTGGAACCCCGCAATATTATTGAGGAAACAAAAAATACTTATGAATATCTTCAATCTCGTTTTTCTAAACAGGTTGCATTTTCATTTAAAGCACCGCAAGAACCTATTTATGTTATGATAAATCCAACATTGCACAGTTGGACTATCGAAAATCTAGTCAAAAATGCGATTGATGCCATGAAAGGAAAAGGAACTCTTGATCTTCAATTGGAACAGGATGCTTTTACTATTAAAATCAATATAAAAGATTCCGGAACGGGAATTTTGAAAAAACAATTTAAAACGATTTTCGAACCCGGTTTTACCACCAAAAAACGTGGTTGGGGACTTGGTCTTTCTTTAACTAAAAGAATTGTGGAAGAATACCATAATGGAAAAATTAAAGTTTTGAGTTCTGAAATTGGAAAAGGAACTACTTTTCAAATTTCATTAAATAAAAAAGTGCAGTAAATATCTTTACTGCACTTTAAATTTATTGTCAGGCGAGCGGTCGAAACCTTATAAATTCGATTGAATATCTTTTGCTAAAGCTTCAAATTCTTCTTTAGTAAGTGATACTTTATTGATAAAACGCATTTCATCCATTTCATTTAACGGAATCAAATGTACGTGTGCGTGAGGCACTTCAAGTCCAACCACGGCCACACCGACTCTTTTACATGGAACCGTTTTTTCTAAGGCAGCTGCAATCTTTTTAGAGAATTTCATTAAACCTAAATAAAGCTCTTCATCCATATCAAAAATCTTATCGATTTCTTGTTTCGGAATACAAAGCGTATGTCCCTTTGCGTTCGGATTTACATCTAAAAAAGCCAAATAATTATCGTCTTCGGCAATTTTATAAGCTGGAATTTCTCCGTTTACTATTTTAGTGAATATTGAACTCATTGTTTATTTGTTTAATCATTTATTCGTTTAACCGATTATACAAAAGAAAATTTAGTCTCTTGAAATTTCCAAAATTTCAAATTTCAAAACTCCGTTTGGAACTGTAATTTCTGCTACTTCTCCAACAGATTTCCCTAGTAAACCTTTACCAATAGGAGATGTTACAGAGATTTTACCTGTTTTTAAATCGGCTTCACTTTCTGCTACAAGCGTATATTTCATCTCCATTCCGTTGCTTTGGTTTTTGATTTTTACATTAGATAAAACCAAAACTTTAGAAACGTCCAATTGAGACTCATCGATTAGTCTTGCATTTGCATATACTTCTTCCAGTTTAGAAATTCTCATTTCTAATAAACCTTGTGCTTCTTTTGCTGCATCATATTCCGCATTCTCAGACAAATCACCTTTATCTCTTGCGTCTGCAATATCTTGAGATGCCTTTGGACGCATTACACTTTTTAAGTGCTCCAATTCATCTTTTAACTTTTTTAGTCCTTCTGCTGTATAATAAGATACTTTACTCATAACTTCATCGTTTATATAAATACAAAAAATCCCATCGCGACGGGATTTTCTTACCACAAATATACTATAATTTTTAATAGTACATAATTATATGTTAATCATATAGATTTCAAATCTAAATAAATTATTTTTGTTTCACTAATTCTTATTCAAATAATGAAAAAAATCTGGTTCTTTATCGCACTTTCCACTGTTTTATTCTCTTGCAGTGACAATAACAGAAGCAATAACAATCCATATATTCCGAATTATTCTATAAACGCATATTTGGACACCAACCTTCCGACTTACAATAAACTATTGTATCCAAGTAATCCTGTTTATGTTGCCAATTACGGTGCAAAAGGAATTATTGTAATGAAAACTGGAGAAGGAACCTATACTGCTTTTGATGCGGCATGTCCAAATCAGGCACTGACTTCCTGCACTGCCATGACAATTGACGGAATTTATGCCGTTTGTTCTTGCGATAAAGCTCAATATAACTTATTTACTGGACTTGGAGGAAAACAATATCCAATGAAACAATATCGTGTAGAATCTTCTGGAAGTGTCATACATGTATACAACTAAAAAAAAGCCTGAAAATAAATTTCAGGCTTTTTTTTACTTAACTTAATTAGAACTTCAATGTCAAACCAGCTAAGAAATTAATTCCTGCCTGTGGATAATAGGATGGATAAACATCCCACATGGCTCCGTTTGAAACATATTTTTTATCTAAAATATTATTAACCATTCCAGTAATCGTAATTGATTTAAAAACAGCATTTGGTATTATTTCATAAGAAACATTTAAATCGTTTACAAAATAATCTGCCAATTTAGCTGCAGGTAATTCGATGTTATTCATGTACTGCTCTCCAACATATTTCTGTAATAATGAAATATACAATTTTTCGATAGGCTTATATACAACAACGTTTCCTGCAATTACTTCTGGTGAGTAAGCAATTTTAGTGGTTCCATAAAATTCGCCATCAACTGCTAAATCAACATTTTTATTACTGCTTAAAGTAAAGTTTGGTCTTAATGTAAATTTATCTGAAAGCGCGATTGTAGCATCAACCTCAACACCTAAACGGTAACTTTTATCTGTATTAGAACGAATCGGGTTTCCAACATCATCCAATCTTCCTGTTAAGATTAATTGATCTTTATAACCCATATAATAAAAATTCGAATTCAATTGAAATTTCTCAGAATTGAATCTCCATCCTAATTCAAAATCATTTAGTTTTTCGGGTTTTACATTTCCGCCTTCGTAATCTGTTCTGTTTGGTTCACGATTGGCTCGAGCATAAGAGAAATAAAGCGTATTTTTTTCATTGAAAGCATAGTTCAAACCTGCTTTTGGATTGAAGAAATTAAAAGTATCATCAACTAAACCTGTTTCTGCACTATTCGCTTTATAACCAACTCTTCTGTATTGTAAATCTCCGTAGAAACTTAATTTTTCTGTGAATTGATAATTGGCTTTCGCGAAAACATTCCCGTCAGTTTTAGTCGAGAAATCATCATAATAATGATCTCCTAATTCTGAAGTCGCAGCATTGCGAGCCCAAATTACTTTTCCGTAATGATCACCTTCATATTTATTCCAAGCTCCACCCAAAATAACATCAAACTTTTCGTCTTTATATTTTGCCGAAAATGTAGTTCCGTAAAAATCATTATCCAACCATTTTTGGCGAATTAAATCTGTTTCAGAAACATCTCCAGCTGGCGCCAAATTATACTCGGCCATAAGTGCGTCTGGTTTGTAATTCTCGAAATACCCTTTCCCTTTGGTATAATGAAGTGCAAAGTTTGTACTCCATTTATCTGAAATAGATTCGCTCCAATGCAATTGATAATGATCCTGATTGTAATTATCGGTTTCATTATCATAATAACGTGTATTTCCAAACTCATCTGTATATTCTCCAGCCGAATTGTATGTGCGGTCTGAGTTTAACTTATCAGCACTAATTCCGTTCCAGGCTTGATATGTTTTTTGAGTTCCTCCAAAAACCAGCGCTTTGATTAAAGTTGTTTTTCCAACATAAGTTCCCTGAAGAAAATACGACTTCAAATCAGAACTTGCACGATCTACATAACCATCAGATTTGATTGTAGACAAACGCCCTGCAAGTTCAAAATGATCATTTAATAAACCTGTGCTGAATTTTACAGTATTTTTAGTAGAGTTGAAACTTCCAAAAGAACTTGAGATTTCTCCCGTTGCCTTAGAAGCATAGCTATCAGTCAACATATTTAAACTAGCTCCAAAAGCTCCAGAACCATTTGTAGAAGTTCCTACTCCACGTTGTAACTGAAGACTTTCTACAGAAGAAGCAAAATCGGGCATATTCACCCAAAAAGTTCCCTGACTTTCGGCATCATTGTACGGAATTCCGTTGATGGTAACATTTACTCTTGTAGCATCGCTACCACGTACTCTAATTCCGGTGTAACCTATTCCGCCTCCAGCATCAGTAGTTGTTACTACAGATGGCAGATAATTCATCAGAACCGGAATATCCTGACCGAGATTTCGATATTTGATTTCTTTTTTATCCATATTACTAAACGTAACCGGAGTTTTTGCTGTAACACGGACAGCAGAAACCAAGACATCATCAAGCTGATTTACCTTAGTTGAATCTTGCTGTTGCGCAAAAGAAATTAGAGTAAAGAAAATAGAGAATAGAGTAAAGAAAATAGATTTGGTTCTACTAAGATTTTCAACCTTAGAACCTTTGTTTCTTAGTACCTTAGTACCTTTAAAATAAGTTTTCATTCGTAAAGAATTACGAATAAAAGGGGGAATTATTCTTTTGTTAAATTAATAAATGTGTTTCCCGACAAAATAAAGTGTGCACGCTCGATAGTGTCGTTTTTCCCTTAGCAACATTACTCGCTCAGGTTCTTTGGGTATGATCTCAGCTCGTTATTTAGAGCACCCCTTTGAGACAGTGCAAATATAGAAAAGTATTAAGATAAATGTATTAAGTATTAAGATTTTTAGTTTTTGTTGTCTTAATACTAAAAATCAGGTTTTCTACGCGATTGTTTTAGATCAGAAACATTCTTTTTGTCTTTAATTCTTTTCTTAATTACAGATTTTGGAACTTTTGTAGCTTTTCTAACTTTCGGAACATACAATCCTTTCTTGATGATTTCTAGAAATCTCTTGATAACAATTTCTTTGTTTTTAAGCTGGCTTCGGTCTTCGTCGCAGTTTAAAATCAGGATATTTTCTGTAGTTAAACGAGCACCTATATTGGTCTGCAAAAGTAATTTTTCTTCTTCAGACAAAGCCTGAGAAGCATTCAAATCAAAACTCAAAACTACTTTTGAAGAAACTTTGTTTACGTTTTGCCCGCCTGCTCCGCTACTTCGAACGGCTTTAAAATTTAATTCTGATATGATTTTTTCTGCATCCATTTTTATTGTGGCTGATGAGCTGCTTTCAGTAAATCATTTACCGTTTTTACTGGATTAAAAGTAATTAATGGAACTGCCACAAAAACAGTTAGCCAATTTGCCATTGATCCGTTCCATAAACCTGGTAATTCATAATTTTTTACCGCTTTTCCGTCAACGCTTTTTTCAACAATAAATCCTGTTTCCTGATCTACATATTGTAATAAATCAAACTTCTTGTTTTTATAATCTTTTGTTCCGCAAACTAGATCAACAGGATTAAAATGAGTTGCTTCGCTCAAGATTTTCTTCTGTTTTTTATCTTCTAAATCAACTTGCGAAGTTTCTACAATCTGCAGTGATTTTATACCTTCTTTATTAGTAATCCAAAAAGGGCCTCCACCTGGTTCCCCTTCATTTTTAACCATTCCGCAAACTCGAATTGGTCTATGTAAAAGTTCTTTTAACTTACTTATTTTATTTTCAAATGTAAACTTACTGAAATCGTTTGTCGTTTCAACATTGAATTCTTGCTGTAGAAAATTAACAATCTCAGCGATATCATCTTGTTGAATGTCTCCGTCGATTAATCTTAAATATTTGAAAACTTTTTGCTGCATTTCAATTAAGACACCCGCTAAGCCTTTCTTATATAACGAAATTTCATCAATATGATTTTGAATTACATTATCTATATTTTTAATAAAAATAATATCAGCATCCAGATTATTTAAGTTTTCAATCAAAGCACCATGCCCGCCAGGCCTGAAAATTAAATTTCCATTTTTATCTTTTACCAATTTATTGTTGGTATCGATAGTAATAGAATCTGTGCTTTTATTTTGATACGAATACCCAATATTGATGTCAATTCCGGCAGGTTTTTCAATCTTATCTTTAACCTCAAGAACTGCTTTTTCAAACAAATCCTGATGTATTTCTGAAACTGTAAAATGCAAATGAGATACATTTTTCGAAGATGCATAATGCACACATTCGTTCAAATGTTCCTCTATCGGATTGGCAATATGGGTTTTATACAAATGGAAAGGCAAAACCGCTTTCGGCTTATTGGCTGAATTAAAATGCTCTGGAGATAATAATAGTTTTATAAAGTAATAGTTTTTATAATCTCTTTCTAAACTTTCAAAATCAGGATAAATTTCTCTAAGCTTTTTGTCTACAGTTTTAAAAAAAGGAAACTTCTCCATCCCAACAATAAAAATGGCAAGTTCTTTATCATTTTTCCTGTTGATATAAGCATTTATGGTTTCTTTGGTAATATCAAAATCATTTAGAAAAGCAGTCAAAAACTTATACATTCTTGTAGCCGCACCAGACGCAGGAACAAACTTCTTAATCTTAAATTGATCTTTTTGATTGTCAAAAAAAAGCGCTTTTTCTTGAAACTCATTTTGAGACAAACTTAAAATTCCATCATTGATCGTTGCAGGTCGAATTAGATTGCTTTTTGCAATTCCTTTTTCGAAATTTTTTAATTGTTTTAGAATAGTATCAAAAGAAATTCCTCTATTATGTACCTGAACAAAATCTTCCGAAGAAAAACCATTTTCTTTCGCTAGAGCTAAATCATTTATAATCGAAACTGCTTTTTTCAAACGGCATTCTTTATCTCCTGAAAGTGTAATAAAAGGCTTTTTGGTATCTATTAATGTTTGTTTAAAAACTGAAAAAACAGTTTCTCTTCCTTCTGGAGTATCTCGAATATCATCTTTTTCCCAAGGCACATCAATATCTGTCAGGAAAAACAAATCGTATTCATGCTTTAATGCTGCTTCATTTAAAAGCGGATCACAAAAACCATAATACATTTCAGAAAAAACTTTGGTTACCATTAAATTGGTATCGCAGAACAAGTATTTATTTGCTGTTTGAAGCTTTTCATTTTCTAGTGCAGTCTGCCCATAAGCAATAGGCATCATGTCATCGGCAACACAGATATGCTTATTTACTTCCCATTTCTCTTGTAGATAGTCGCGTGCAAATTCAGGAACCCATTTGGTTTCGTAGTAATCTGCAAGCTGTTTTGCTAAAGTTGTTTTCCCTGTACTTTCAGGGCCAAACAAAGCAATTTTTATGATAGTTGTTTTTTGCTGTCTAAGATCTTTCTCCATTCTAAATAAGCTGAAATAGCCAAAATTGTAAAAATTATATACTGAAGTGACAGCATCCCTAAACCACGATAAGCATAGAGAGGTACAACAATAATATCACCAATAATCCAAAGTGTCCAGTTTTCTATTTTTTTTCTGGCCATGTACCACATTCCTGCGAAAAATATTCCAGACGAAATCATATCGACATAATTGTCTGGATGAATTTCGTAATCAAAATATTTATAAATCCCGAAAACTACAAAAACGGTTACAATAAACAGTAAGATTCCAATTATTTTTTCATTAAAAGTTGTACGAGTAATCGGCAGGTTATCTTCGACTGTTCCTCCTTTTGCCCAAACATACCAGCCGTAGATGCTCATAATCGAAAAATAAGCATTGATTATCATATCTCCAATATAACCTGCAATATAAAGCAGATAAACCGAAATTACTGTAGCTATCAAACCTGTTGGATAAACCCAAATGTTTTCTTTTTTAGCAAACCAAACACTTAAAATTCCAAAAACAAATACTAAAAACTCCAAAGCAATATGCCATATAGGAGCATTTTTATAACTATCCAAAAAAAAGTCGATCATTTTGTGGTATTTAAAGGCGTTTAAATTTTATCTATAAATCGAAAAAATGACTATTGTTTTCAAAAGCTGTACCAATTACAACTAAATCTGCACCTGCATTATATGCTTTTTGAATTCCCTTCAAATCTGCAATTCCACCGCCAACAATAATAGGAATTTCTATATTTTGAGAAATCAATTTAATCATTTCTAATGGAACTGGCTGTTTTGCACCGCTTCCTGCTTCCAAATAAATCAATTGGTTTCCTAACATTTGTCCTGCCTGTGCAGTAGCCAGAACCAAATCAAGGTTTTCACGGCTTAACGGTTTTGTTTTACTTACACGCGCAACAGCTGTTTCGTTACCGCTCTCAATCAAAATATAACCTGTAGAAATAACTTCTAAATTTGTTCTTTTTAAGATTGGTGCTGCTTGAACCTGATATTCTATTAAATAATCCGGATTTCGACCAGATAATAAGGACAAAAACAAAATTGCGTCGGCTTTTGGTGAAATCTGCGAAGGATCGCCAGGAAATAAAACAACAGGTAAAGTTGTTTTTTGTTTTAATATCGAAATCAGTTCCTCTAAAATATTATTCTGAACAATACTACCTCCAACAAAAATATGAGTAGCCGGCGACTCATTAATTTTCTGAATTAAATGAGCCACATTCTCCAATAGAATTTTATCGGGATCCAAAAGCACCGCAAGCAACTTTTGTCCGTTGCCTTTTGCTTCTAGAATCTGTTGCCGAATAGTTATTGTTTGTT
Organism: Flavobacterium panacagri; assembly: GCF_030378165.1. Classification (NCBI taxonomy): domain Bacteria; kingdom Pseudomonadati; phylum Bacteroidota; class Flavobacteriia; order Flavobacteriales; family Flavobacteriaceae; genus Flavobacterium; species Flavobacterium panacagri. Next base: position 1,850,432 of record NZ_CP119766.1, on the reverse strand, counting down.
CTTGCATATTGGGTGTAAAAGTAAAAGTTTTTTAGTGCAGAAGAACTATTTTGAATGAATTATATTTGTAATCTCTCTGTTAACAATAAAAGAAAACCTTTATGATTGCAGTTGAATTATTGGAGAAATATGGTGCAGTAAAAAAATCTTTCCAAAAAAATGATATTATTTTTGAAGAGGGAAGTCTGCCGACACATTATTACCAAATTATTTCGGGCGAAATTAAAATGTGCAATTACAATGATGACGGACGCGAATTTATTCAGGGAATCTTTTATAAAGAACAATCTTTCGGGGAACCGCCTTTATTCTTAAACCAAAAATATCCAGCCAATTCAATTGCCGTTGAAGACTGTCAGATTCTTTTACTGTCAAAATCAAGTTTCATAAAACTGCTGGAAGAAAACCCTGTTATCAGCATCAAAATAATCGAAAATCTTGCGCAAAGATTGTATTACAAATCGGTTATGGCAACAGAGATTTCTACACATGAACCAGAACATCGTGTTTTAAAATTAATCGATCATGGAATAGTGTATTTCAATTTCCAAAAAGAAACCAACGGTTATTTAATCAATTTTACCAGACAGCAGATTGGAGACTTAACAGGTTTACGTGTAGAAACGGTAATTAGAGCCATAAAAGCTTTGGAAAAAAAAGGCGAATTGAAGATCATTAACCGAAAAGTATACAGATAAAAAAGTTCTTGTTTTATGATTTTAATCATAAAATGCAGTTGTATTGTGGGCGTATCTTTGTCATATAAAAATCTGAATATCATGACACTATATCAAACCACATTCGACATTTTCAATAGAAATTATATGGGTTCTGCTGCAATGGCTGTAATTGGCCAAAGCTGTTTAGGAGGCGCTGCGGCAATGTACGTTTTGGCTAACGGAACTTCAATTCCTCAAATGATTCAATTGGGTATTATTGTTTTAGCCTGCGTTTTCGCAAATACTTCAATTTTAGCACAAATGAAACACAAAGTGGTCTTCAACCTTATTGCACTAAGCACTTTCATAAGTATCTTGTTTATACTTTTAAATTGTTTTGTATTGTGAAAAAACAAATAGAAAACAGAGAAGATATTTCATTCTTAGTAAATCAGTTCTATTCTAAAATAAGAGCCGATCGCGAAATCGGCTTTTATTTTAATGAAATGATTACTGATTGGGACTTACATTTAGAAAAACTAACTGATTTTTGGGAAACCAATTTATTTGCCGTCCGTAAATATAAAGGAAATCCGCATGCTGTTCATAATGAAGTCGACGCTCATTTTGACGAAAAAATCACAGCAAATGAATTCGGAATCTGGCTCAATCATTGGGCGCAGACTTTAGACGAACATTTTGAAGGCGAAAATGTAGAAACCTTAAAAAGGCGTGCTCGAAAAATGAGTACTTTTTTGTATGTAAGCATGTTTCAGCACAGACAAAAAGAAAGTGAGGTTTAAAAATGAAAACTGCCACTGAGACTGTAAACTAAAAACTACTTCTCAAAAGCATAAACCAAAGTAAAAATACCCTCAAAATTATCCGATTTGATTTCCTGATAATGCACATCAAAATCTTTAATCAAATCATCAAAATGAAGACTTGCCTGCGTTTGGGTTTCCTCTAAAGAAAAGTTGTTTACATTAATATGATCTTTAAAACTTATACCTTTTTCATTTCTGATTTTAAAGATCGCCTCTTTGGCTCCCCAAATCACGGTAAGTTTTTTTATGTATTCTTCAGTAAATTTCGGTTCTAGATAACTGCATTCATAATCCGTAAATTTATCTGCAATTCTCTGGATTTTATCTCGTTGCAACTCCATATCAATTCCCACCTTTTCATGGCTGATAATAATCGCCGCAAAATGATAAGAATGCGTAATTGATATATGATTATGACAATCGAAATAAGGCTTCCCAAATTCATCATAATGCAGGTCTTTATCTGTAAAACCCATTTCCTGAATCAGCATTCGAACACTCAAAAAAGCACGCTGATGCATCTGAGATTTCATTCCATCCAGTCTGCGCTGTGTCTTTTCTTTCAAGGTAACGCGACTATACAATTCATCAAAGGATTCTGTTATTTCCCAGATTAAAATTTTAGTAGTTTCATTGAATTGTATGGTTTGAAATAGAGGCATTACTTTTTAATTGTAAATTATGAATGGTTAATTGTAAACTGTTTTCTTGATTTTAAAACCATATTTGTGATGCAGGAAAAATCACTATGGTCAAAAAAATGCATAAAGTAAATATACGCAATTCACAGCAAAGGTAATAGTTTCAGAATCTTTTTTAAATGAACTTGTATTACTTATATGGTTTAATAAAGATTCACAAACTAACATTCTAGAGATTAAGAAATTAAAGATTTCACAAATCTTACAGAAATTAGTAAAAATAAAAAGCTATTCCTTAAATTTGCAGAAAATTTACAATTATACAAATATAATATAAATGAGTACTACAACTACGCCATATGTGGCTTTCAAAGTAAAAGACATTTCTCTAGCGGCTTGGGGAAGAAAAGAAATTGAACTAGCTGAAGCTGAAATGCCAGGTTTAATGGCACTTCGCGCTGAATACAAAGACGAACAACCATTAAAAGGTGCTCGTATTGCTGGATGTTTACACATGACGATTCAAACTGCAGTTTTGATCGAAACTTTAATTGCTCTTGGTGCAGAAGTTACTTGGTCTTCTTGTAACATTTTCTCTACTCAAGATCAGGCTGCTGCCGCTATTGCTGCTGCTGGAATTTCAGTTTACGCTTGGAAAGGTCTTGACGAAGAGTCATTTGACTGGTGTATTGAGCAGACTTTATTCTTTGGTGAAGACAGAAAACCATTGAACATGATCCTTGATGACGGTGGAGATTTAACTAACATGGTTATCGATCGTTACCCAGAATTAGTTGCTGGAATTAAAGGTCTTTCTGAAGAAACTACAACTGGTGTTCACAGACTTTACGAAAGAGTAAAAGCTGGAACTTTACCAATGCCTGCAATCAACATTAACGACTCTGTTACTAAATCTAAATTTGACAACAAATACGGATGTAAAGAATCTGCTGTAGATGCTGTACGTCGTGCAACTGACTTAATGTTAGCTGGAAAAAGAGTTGTAGTTTGCGGATATGGTGACGTTGGAAAAGGAACTGCAGCTTCTTTCAGAGGTGCTGGTTCTATCGTAACGGTTACTGAAATTGATCCAATTTGTGCTTTACAAGCTGCAATGGACGGTTATGAAGTTAAAAAATTAAACACTGTAATTGCTAATGCTGATATCATCATTACTACTACAGGAAACAAAGATATCGTTCTTGGAGAGCACTTCGAACAAATGAAAGACAAAACTGTTGTTTGTAACATTGGTCACTTCGATAACGAAATCGACATGGCTTGGTTAAACAAAAACCACGGTGCATCTAAAATCGAAATCAAACCTCAGGTTGACAAATACAACATCAACGGCAAAGATATCATCATCTTGGCTGAAGGTCGTTTAGTAAACCTTGGTTGTGCTACAGGTCACCCAAGTTTCGTAATGAGTAACTCATTTACAAACCAGACTTTAGCTCAAATCGAATTATGGAACAACAGTGCAGCGTACAAAAACGAAGTTTACATGTTACCAAAACATTTAGATGAAAAAGTTGCCGCTTTACACTTAGCTAAATTAGGCGTTGAACTTGAAGTTTTAAGAGAAGATCAAGCAGCTTATATTGGTGTTGAAGTTCAAGGGCCATTCAAACCAGAATACTACAGATACTAGTAAATTTTAGATTAAAGATTTTAGATTTCTTTAATTCCATACTCAAACCCGACAAGTTTTAAAGGCTTGTCGGGTTTTGTTTTTAATGTTCAAAACCAATCTAAAATCAGAAATCTGCAATCTAAAATCATAAGGGCGTGCCACCAACCCAATAAAAGGGCAAAATTACTAAACGCTTATGCGCCCTTTTATCGGGTTGCTGTAGGGCTATCCATGCTACTTCGGTAGCTTATTCCTATCCCTCACGCTTACGTAGCCCAAGAACCAATTAAATTAACAAGATCTTTTATCGTCTTTACATTTTATAACTTTAAATTTGAAGTATAAACTTATAAAATGATTGACAAAAAGACCTCCCAAACTATATTCCAATTAAATACCGAATTAATAGAAAATATCAATTCTATGAATCACGAAAACTTGAAAAACAATTTCGGAATCAACTCGGCTGTTTTTGAAGAAATCAAAGAAGAATTATTCGACTATTTTGAAACTAAAAATTTGCCAAAACTAAAAATCCTTGAAACTAATTTCGATATCTTCAAATATGATTCAGTCGAAGGATTTGGGATCGAAGCAAAATTATTTACCTCCGACAACAAAGAAACAGAATTAACTTTACACACCGAATTCAACAATAATACATTACGTTTTAAGTTAATTGAAGTAATGTAGCACTGCTTTTTCAACACAAAATTATGATCGAAAAAATTATATGTGACATCCATGGGTCAAAAGAAATGTCTTTTTCTTGTATTCATCTTGCAATGGCAATAGACTCTAAAAAGCAAGTCGGTTTTTTCTATTCCGAAGCTGAGGAAGATTTACCCCAAATTGCTTGGTGTGGAGAATGTGAACAATATCTGTTGGATAATGGCGAAGAATGGACAGAAATTTTTCAAGCCAAAGCCGATTTTAAAATGTTATGCTCCGATTGTTTTGAAGAAGCAAAAAATAATGAATCAGAAGCTCATCTCCGATAAATAAATTCTCATGAAAAAGACTTTAATTCTTTGCCTGTTTTTATGCCTTACTTTATCCTTATCTGCTCAAAATAAAGATACCTGGATTTCTTTTTGGGATAAAGACACTACTCATATCGGATTTAAAGATAAAAATGGCGTTATTAAAATCGAACCCAAATTTATGGGAATGACAACCGCTCATAAATTCGAAAATATTATTGCTGTCAGCGAAGAAAAAGGTCAGAAATGGGATAGCTACTATTTAACCAAAAATGGAAAAATAGTAGGCCGAGATAGCTTATACGTTTTTGACAACGGCCCAGATTGCGAAAACGAAGGCTTCATAAGATTTACAGATCACAAAACCGATAAAATGGGAATGTTTAACGGTGATGGACAAATAGTTATTCCAGCAATTTACAGCAATTTGACTAAAGTCAGAAACGGAATGATTATCGTTTTGAAAGACGCTCAAAAAAAACAAGACGGAGAACATTTTTTCTGGACAGGTGGCAAAGAATTTCTAATTGACACCAATAATAAAGTTCTAATTGAAAATTTCGCCTACAACAACGAGTTGAATTTTTATTCCCTTGAAAAATCAAAAGAACCGAGTAAAGATCCCGTTAGAGATAGCTTTTTGGGAGTTGACGGGCAATATTACTCTTTTATAAATTTTGACAAAGAATTCAAATATTGGCTACAAAATACACTGCTTAAAGATTTATCACAAACTGGCTTAGAAAAACATTCTTTTGATAAAATTACGTATTGGAAAGAGCCAAACGGCTGGATCAATGAACTCAAAACTAAATTTATCCATCAAAATTATACCTATCTAAAATTAAAGCTTGACGAACTCAAAAATCCAAAGACAGATTATTTTGTTTCAACAGACGGATTGAATCAGTTTATTTTTGAAACAGAAGAATATGAGGTTTATTTCAACAATTGCAATGAATCTAAAGAATGGCTTTATCCCGTAAAAAGTATCATCATCAACCCAAAAAGCAAAACCGATTTCAAACAGGATCATATTCAGTTTTTACGAACCGAAAACGGCTATAAACTGATTAGCGTTTCTAATGCAAAAGATAATCTTAAATAAATCATCTCTTTTCAATAAAAGTTAACTTTGCAAAAAAGCTAACCATGAAGAATTTTTTATTTTTACTTACTGCTATTATCTTCGAAATCATTGCTACAACAGCATTAAAAAAGTCTCAGGAATTTACCAAACTCATTCCAAGCATCATTACGGTTATTGGATATTGTGGCGCATTTTACTGTTTAAGTTTTGCCATAAGAACTATTCCTGTTGGATTTGCTTATGCCATTTGGTCAGGAGTCGGGATTGTTTTAATCACTGCAATTGGCGCTATTTTCTTTAAAGAAATACCAGATTTACCTGCTATTATTGGATTGTCTTTAATTATTGCAGGCGTTGTTGTGATTAATGTTTTTTCTAAAACTACAGCGCATTAATGGGGAATGCCACGAAGGCACTAAGACACAAAGTTTTTTTAATCTTATAACTTTACACTTTTCGCTTAGAGCAACAATACTGAAAAAACTTTGTGCCTTTGCGACTTTGTGGCAAAAACAAAGCAAGTTTCGGATTTTATTCCCGTACAAACCAATCGATCTTTGTCTTATAAAATTGAATGAAGATGAACACACAGGAAACCATCAATTATAATCGCATTGCTGAAGCCATCGATTATATCAAAGCGAACTTTAAAGATCAGCCGAATCTTGACGAAGTGGCTGAAAAAGTGCATTTGAGTCCGTTTCACTTTCAGAGACTTTTTAGCGATTGGGCAGGAACAAGTCCGAAAAAATTTTTACAGTACACGAGTTTAGAACACGCTAAAAAATTACTCAAAGACAATCAGGCTACTATTTCTGAAACAGCATACGAAACAGGTCTTTCAGGTACAAGCAGACTTCACGATTTATTCGTAAACATAGAAGGCATGACTCCGGCAGAATATAAAAACGGCGGAAGAAATCTGGCGATAAATTACAGTTTTGCCGAAAGTCCGTTTGGGAATATCATTGTAGCTTCAACACAAAAAGGCGTTTGTTTTATGGCTTTCGCCGAAGATGAAGCGAACGGATTTTCTGCTCTGAAAGAAAAATTCCCTAATGCTGATTTCTCTAGAAAATTAGACTTAGTACAACAAAATGCACTGTTTATTTTTCAAAATGACTGGAGCAAATTATCTGAAATAAAACTACACCTTAAAGGCACTGATTTTCAATTGAAAGTTTGGGAAACCTTATTAAAAATTCCAATGGGACAACTTTCGACTTACGGAACAATTGCACAGCAAATTGAAAAACCAAATGCATCCAGAGCAGTAGGAACTGCAATTGGAAGCAATCCTGTTGCATTCCTTATTCCTTGTCACCGTGTGATCCAGTCGTCAGGTGTTTTTGGCGGTTATATGTGGGGAAATACACGTAAAACAGCTATAATTGGCTGGGAAGGAGCTCAGGTAAATCCATAGTTTTTTCCGCCACGAATTCACGAATTATTCTTTTAAAATCTTTGCGATTATTAATTCGAACAACATTAGATAATGTATTTAAAAGAATAATTCGTGAATTCGTGGCGGAAAAAAAATCTCAATCTAAAAATTCTTATGCAAAATATACAATCTAAAATTGCTTCCCAAAACTGGGAAAGCATCACCGAATCTATGCACGAAAATGGATTCGCAATAATTCCAAACGTATTGAATAACGAACAATGTGAAGATTTAAAATTCGATTACGATAATCCAATGCTATATCGAAAAACAGTCATAATGGAACGTTACAGATTTGGTTTAGGCGAATATAAATATTTCAATTATCCGCTTCCCGATTTAATCCAAAACATACGAACTTCGATTTATCCTAAATTGGCTCCAATTGCCAATGCGTGGATGAAAGCTTTAAATATCAACACTGTTTTCCCTGCCAATCACGAAGAATTATTAAAACAATGCCACGATAACAATCAGCTTAAAGCGACGGTTTTGATTTTAAAATATGGCAAAAGCGGTTTCAACACTCTGCATCAGGATTTATATGGCGATGTTTATTTTCCGATTCAGATTGTGCTTTTTCTTTCAGAACCTGATGAAGATTTTACGGGTGGCGAATTTGTTTTAACGCAACAAACGCCGAGAGCGCAATCAAAAGCAATTGTTTTAAAACCTAAAAAAGGAGACATTTTAGTTTTCACAACCAATTTCAGACCCGTAAAAGGAACGAAAGGCTATTATCGTGTCAATATGAAACATGGCGTAAGCGAAGTGCATTCAGGCGAACGTTTTACACTAGGAATTATTTTTCATGATGCGTTAAATTAAGTGACAAAGAGACAAAGGTTCAAAGGCACAAAGATTGAGAACCTTTGTCTCTTTGTTACTTTGAACCTCTGCAACTAAAAAAGAAATGATTCAACATAACAAAATTTCAGATTCAGAACTTCGAAATAAAATTAAAAAAGGCGAAATTTGTTTCGGTGGCAACCAAAAATTAAAAATCTACGGAACACTGAAATGTTCTTCCGGAAAAAGAATGAAACGGGAAAACCGTGTTTTCTTTTCTTCAGAGAATGATGCAAAACAAAACGATTTCAGACCTTGCGGACATTGCATGAAAACCGAATATCAAAAATGGAAAAATGGACTTATTTAACCCTCATACAGACGAAAACGCCAACTTACTTCCTCAAGATGGAACTGTAAATTACTACGGAAAATTATTCTCCAGAGAAGAAGCTGATCTCTATCGTGATACTTTATTAAAAACAATAGAGTGGAAAAATGACGAAGCGATCATCTTTGGAAAATTAATTTTGACCAAAAGAAAAGTGGCGTGGTACGGCGAAAAAGAATTTGAATATACCTATTCCAACACGACAAAAAAAGCACTTCCGTGGACACCTGAATTATTAAAATTAAAATCGATTATCGAAGAAAAAACAGGAGAAACATTTAATTCTTGTCTTCTAAATTTATATCATTCCGGCGAAGAAGGAATGGCTTGGCACAGCGACGGCGAAAAAGATTTAAAGAAAAATGGCGCTATTGGTTCCTTAAGTTTTGGTGCTGAGCGTAAGTTTGCTTTTAAACATAAAGAATCTAAAGAAAAAGTTGCTCTAATTTTAGAACACGGCAGTTTATTAGTCATGAAAGATGAAACGCAGACTTACTGGCTCCATCGATTGCCTCCTACTAAAACTACAACAAAACCGAGAGTAAATTTGACTTTTAGAACTATTGTAGAGTAGAAATTTACTTAGAGACCTAACAGGTTTTTAAAACCTGTTAGGTCTGTTTATCGTCATTTTTTCTTTTTCGTAACATTTTTATACGAAAGCGTCAAAGCATCTTCAAACATTTCTGGTCTTACTCTAGCCAACTCTACAATTGTCCAGCCTTGTTTTCCCCAATTATTCGGAATCGGATAAAAAATCATTTCGCTTGAAGCACAAAAAACAGATTGATCTATTTCATTTAATTTTAAAACAGCGTGATTATTCTTTTCATCAAAAGTGGCAAATATTTTATTATTGACACGAAAAGAGGTTTTCTCAAAATGAGGTTCTTCAGTGGCATTTTCAAACGACAAAGCTAATTTTCTAAAGGTTTCAATTGAAATCATAATCACAAGTATTTATCAGACCTAACAGGTTTTAAAAACCTGTTAGGTCTTCGTTATGCGAAATCTACCAACCTTGATTCAATCCATTTTTTAAAACCTCATCGTATTTTTCTTTATCAAAAGAATACAAGTTTGGCGCTTTGTGTGCTACATTACTTTTCTTTTCGTCCAGTTTGGTCAGAATTCCAATATTGGTTATTTTTCTTAAAAAATTCCTTCGATCCAGTTTTTTATCCAAAATCGTCTCATACAATTTCTGAAGTTCTGGAATTGTAAATTTTTCTGGCAGTAAATTATATCCTATTGGCATTAAGTTCAATTCAACTCGCAAAGTATCAAGCGCTTTATCTAAAATTTCGCGATGATCTAAAATTAATTCGGGAACTTCTTTATGATCAATCCATTCTACAACTTCGTGTCTTCCTGTCGGATTTGGAAGAATTTTTGAAAAATCTACCAAAGCATAATACCCAATTGTCACAAAGCGACGCATGAGCCACTTTCCTTTTTCTTCTTCAATCTGCAGATATTCTAATGCCTTTTTATCAAAATGCTGTTCGTTTCGTTTTACTTTTCCGAAGGTTGCAAATTGTCTTAAAAAAATACCTTCTACTCCTGTTCGGCTGTTTAAAACTGTAATTGCTGCCGTGTCTATATCTTGATCCAGAGGGATAAATCCACCTGGTAAAGACCATTTATTGGCTCTTTCTACCTTAATCAATAAAACCTTCAGCTGATTATCGTGAAAACCAAAAATTACGCAGTCAATAGAAAGTCCAGGCTGATAATTTTCGTTATTGTCTATAATGTCTTTTAACATTCAAAATTTATATAAATTCTTTCTTTAAATACCCTGCAATTTACTTGATTTTTAGAAATTCAAGAGCTTTTTCAAAAAATTAGGGTTTCATTTCCAGTAAAATTAGAAGTGTATAAATCACAATTTTAACTAAAATTTAAAGTCAAATTTAAAAAAAATAATTACATTGCGTCACAATAACACATTAACAGTTTTCGATTGTTAAAATCCAGATCAAAAACAAAGAAAAATAATACAAACTGTTCCATTTTTCTTCAAGTGAGCGTAGAAATTTAAACACAGAAGTTATGATTACCAATCCATTAAAAAATATCAATCAAAAAATTAGAACTAAAATCTGGACTTCTTTCGGATTTGTTTCTAAAACGTATCTGTTAGAAGCTTCTCTAAAATACAGTGAAGAACAAGAAAGAATTTTTAATGAAATGATTGTTGATAAAGATGCCAAAAATAAAAAAGCAAAGCAGGAAGCTTATGAAAAAGCGCTTTTTGCTTCTTATAAGGGAATTGGCGCAATGGATTTTATAAATACCGTTTTAAAGTGACCATTTACACATTTCTATAATTTATAATGCCAACCTCGCTTCTTTCCAGCGAGGTTTTTTTTATTGTTATAAATTTCATGTTTTTATTGAGCAAAATCAGGCATTATTACTTATTTTAGCTGTTTTAAAAGTAAGAATATACCCCTGTAAAATTATAGATATGGAAAACACTCTCGAATCAGAAAGTTATAAAATTCAAAAACCAGAACACTGGGCTTCACAAATAGATGACAATCAATTAATCGAATACATTAAAGAATCTGATTTCTCCAATAAACAAGTAGAAGAGGGACGTGATTTCTGCTACTTTTTAGATAAAATCTATTATACAAGCGATACTGAAAACAGCGAATATGCATGCGTTGCTTACACGCTTAACGAGCCGGGAAATCTTGAAAGTGCGTCTGCTCGAGATGTAATTGTAGAAGAAAATGAAACTTATATTATACACAGAATCAGCGTTCTTAGAGAAGGAGTTTTGATTGATAAAATTGCGGATACAAAAATTAAAGTCCTTGACAATGAAAATCAAAGTGAAGGAGGTATTCTAAGCAGCAGCAAAAAAGTAAATATCACGATTAAAGATTTACAACTTTATGATGTTTTAATTACTGAAGATTCAAGGGTAAAAGTTTTTACGGACCGTGATTTTCTTCGTAAGGAATTTTTAAAATATGTTTACGTTACTCCAAGTACCTATTGGGCTTACGGAAATTATAAATTTAGTTTTATTAATGACCGAAAAGAAACTATTTCGTATAAGAAAACATATTTTAGGGATGAAAATGGAAATGTTTTAGAACCAGAGATTAATTCCCTAAAAAAGGGAGAGCGTTTTGTAATCGAAAATGAAAATTATATCAACTCTTTTGATCAAAACAGAGAAATTGTTCCGTATATTGATTTTGCCACAGACCGCAACTGGACTGATTTGTCTAATTACATTTCGCCACTCTATGAAGAAATATACAATAAATCTTCTCTAAAAGAGTTTGCTCCAAAACTGGTTGAAAAATTGGATGCCATTACAGACAAAGATGATCAGTTACAGTTTGCCATAGATTATGTCCAAAATCATATTTACTATGTGTATAATGCTGACGAAATGAACGGCCACAAACCTCAAGAACCAGCCATAACTTATGAAAATAAACAAGGCGATTGTAAAGCGAAATCTGTTTTATTGAAAACAGTTTTAGATTACATCAATGTGGATTCTTCTGTGGTTTTAGTAAACTTCAATTCAGATCATTATATTAAGCATTATTTACCTTCGCTTCTTACGTTTAATCATGTGATTGTAAAAATTAATTACAAAGACGAAACGTATTTTATTGATGCCACAACAAGAGATGAATTTGGATTAATTGAAAACCGTGGCTTTATTTACTTTTTACATTATCTGGAAGTAAAACCAAATAAACAATTGGAAATTAGAAAACCGTATAAATTTCCTTATTATGGAATTACCGAAAAAGTAAATTTAACAGCTCAGAACCTAAAAGGAGATTTAAATCTTGTAACAACTTATAAAGGCAATCGTGCCAATTATATGCGTAAGTATTTTAAAAATACAAACAAAAGAGAAATTATAGACAGTTGGAACAATTTCTTGTTTTATACTTTAAATTATTCAGGAGACCGTGAAGGAACCGATATCAGAACTATTTTTAATGATGCTTCTATTGAAATTGTAAGTGATGATAAAAAACTAAACGAATTTACAATTCAATATAAAACAAACATTGAAAACCCTTATTTTACAGATCAGCAAAAAAATCGTTTCCTAATGTATTTTGATCGCAATGTAGTAAAGAATAATGCAAGGGATTTTATACATAAAGACCTTTTATTTTGGCATAATTTTGATAATGAAAAATATGAAATCAATCTTCAAACCGATCAAAGAATAGATACTGAAGAGAAGTTTACAATTCAAGAAAGCACCATCAATAATCCTTATTTTGATTTTACAAGCCGTAAAAAAGTAACTAAAAATGGAGCCTCCATAGTTGTTGATTTCAAACCTTTGGTAAACTTAGAAATTCCTTCAGCAGATTTTGAGAAGTTTAGAAATGACCATCATACAATCGCCGATAGTAATTTTGGTCTTGGAATTGATATTATTGAACAAGGTTTGCTGAATCTTTTGAAATTTAATTTCAAGAAACGACTTAAATAATTTCAATAAAAAAATGGAGCTTTTAACGGCTCCATTTTTTTGTTTGATTGAGTATTTATTAAAACACATAGAAACATAGATTTTACTGGTGTTATAAAAGGCGTTTCACTTGCATAAATACACATAGTCTATGTGGAAATAGATTTACTTGTCAGACCATCTACAAGATTGGAAAGCTTAATATTTGCCACGAATTGCACCAATTTTCACGAATTAATTTGTGGAAATTGGTGCAATTCGTGGCTAAAAACTTTTTTTTTAATTTGCAAGCAATTCAAAATCTGATCTTAGTTTAATATCTGCTGATGAAGCTCCAATCATTACTTCGAAATCTCCCGGTTCAGTTCCCCACTCTAGTTTGTTATTATAGAATGAAAGTTTTTCTTTGTCAATGGTGAATTCGATTGTTTTAGATTCTCCCGCATTTAATTTTACTTTTTGGAAATCTTTTAATTCTAAAACGGGTCTTACCACAGATCCGAATTTATCTTTTAAATACAACTGAACTACTTCTTCTCCAACCACTTTTCCAGTGTTTTTTAATTGGAAAGAAACTTTAATCGTTTCATTGTTTTTTATTTTTGCTGCAGATAATTTCAATCCGGAATAATCAAAAGTTGTGTAGCTCAAACCGTATCCGAATGGGAATTTAGGCGAATTTTTTAAATCGATATAAGCCGAAACATAATTAGTTGAATTTTCATCTTTTGCTGGTCTTCCTGTACTAAAGTGATTGTAATAAATTGGCACCTGACCTACTTCTCTTGGGAAAGTCATTGGTAATTTCCCAGACGGATTGTAATCTCCAAATAAAACATTAGCAATGGCATTTCCAGCCTCAGAACCTAACCACCAAGTGTACACAATTGCAGGAACATTGTCTGCTGTCCAATTGAAAACAAGCGGTCTTCCTGCATTAATTAAAACCACAACCGGTTTTCCTGTTGCCTGAATTGCTTTTACCAAATCTTCCTGAACTCCTGGTAAATGCAGATCGCTTCGGCTTTTGGCTTCGCCGCTCATATCGTGTCTTTCACCTACACTTAAAATAACAACATCGGCTTGTTTGGCAGTTGCAACTGCTTCTGCAAAACCATCTTTGTTTTCACCTGTAACCTCACACCCTTTTGCGTACAATAACTTGGTGTTTTTACCCACTTTATTCTGCAAACCATCCCATTGCGAAACTACCCATTTATCATAATTTACTTCTGGTAATTCAACAGCCCAAAACCCCATATTGGCTTTGTATTCTTTTACCATTGGCCCAATAAACGCAATTGTTTTGGTACTTTTTGAAATTGGCAACGTCTGGTTTTCATTCTTTAATAAAACAATACTTTTCTCAGCCATTTCTAGAGCCGCTTTTCTGTGCTCAGGATTTGCCAAAGCTTTTTCTTCTCTCTTTGGATCTGAATATTTATATGGATCATCAAATAAACCTAACTCAAATTTCTTGCGAAGAATACGTCTTACTGCATCATCAACCAAATCAATAGAAACTCTGCCCTCTTTTACTAGCTCTGCTAAATTTTTACGATAGGCATTACTTTCCATATCCATATCGCTTCCCGCTGTAATAGCTGCATAAGCTGCTTCTTTAAGATCTTTCGAGTAACCATGAGCTACCATTTCTCCAATCGATCCCCAGTCAGAAACTACGAAACCTTGAAAGTTCCATTTTCCTTTTAGAATATCTCTTTGTAAATGCGCATTTCCTGTTGCCGGAATTCCATTTATATCATTAAATGAATTCATGAAAGTTGCTGCACCTGCATCTAAAGCAGCTTTAAATGGAGGTAAATAAGTTTCCAAAAGCATTCTTTCGCTCATATCTACAGAATTGTAGTCTCTTCCTCCAACACCTGCTCCATACGCTGCGAAATGTTTTACACAGGCCATAACTGAGTTTAAATCTCCCAATTTAGTTCCTTGAAAACCTTTTACTCTTGCATAAGCAATTTTAGAACCTAGATAAGTATCTTCGCCGGCTCCTTCCATTACACGTCCCCAGCGAGGATCACGGCCAATATCAACCATTGGTGCAAATGTCCAGTGAATACCGCTTGCAGAAGCTTCTGTTGCTGCCACTCTTGCACCTAATTCAATTGCTGCCAAATCCCAGCTTGCCGCTTCTGCTAACGGAATCGGGAAAGTGGTTTTGTAACCGTGAATTACATCCTGACCAAACAACAACGGAATTTTAAGTCTTGACTGCATAGCCAATTCTTGGTATCCTCTGGTATATTTTGTTCCAATAACATTTAGCATCGAACCAATTAAACCTTGTTTGATCTCATTTTGCTTGTTTGGATTAATGGTAATTGGCCCTGTTGCCTGATTGTCGCCAGTGTATTGATTTAACTGGCCTATTTTTTCTTCAATTGTCATTTTCTTCAATAGATCATTGACTTTCTGGTCTATTGACTGCTGTTGTGCCGACGCAAGAAACGCAAACATTAACAGCGTGATTGTGGTTACTTTTTTCATAAGTTTAAATTGTTTACCAAACGTAAGTTGCAACAGCACCTGCGTTTAGTGAGGTTGAAGTTTGTTTTTGGTTGTATTTAATATTAAAAGTTTCTGCTGAAGCTCCATCATTTTCTACAATTAAAACAGTTTGTCCTGATGGCGTTCTGAAAGCAACATTATAAAGATTTCCTGCAATATTACTTCCAATTCTCACTGAACCTTCTGGAACGAATTTAGAGGCATGTCCAATAATATAATATCCGACTTCTCTTTTAATGTTTTGATTCTGATCAATCATCAAAGCTCCTTTACAGGTCGAACATCCTCCCGACGTGAAAGGTTTGTAAAACTCATCATTTGCCAGTCCCCATGAAAGTGCATTTTTACTCCAATTGCGCATGGAACCAATTACTACATTTTTTACACTCCACTTTAAATCGTTTTCAAAATTGCTTCCAGAACCCGTATATTGTTCGGTAAAATACAAATCTTTATTTGGAAAAGCATTATGAACTGTTGTTAAAGCACTGATATCTCCTTCATACAAGTGAAAAGCAGAACCTGTCACAAACGGATTTGCTTTTGGATTTTTTAAAATCGTTAACGGATATTCCGGTTTATTACAATTGTGGTCGTAAACGATAATTTTGGTTTTAATTCCTGCTTTCGCGAAAGCGGGACCTAAATGATTTCCAATAAAATCTGCCTGCTGTTCTGCCAACATCAATAAACTTGGATTATTTCCTGGATGCAGAGGTTCGTTTTGAGGCGTAATAGCATCAATAACAATTCCGTGCGATTTCATTGCCTGAATGTATTTCACAAAATACTGCGCATATACTTCATAATATTTCGGCTGTAAACTACCTCCTTTTGAGCTTCCGTTGTCTTTCATCCAAACTGGAGGGGACCATGGAGAACCCATAATTTTAATCTTTGGGTTTATGGCTAAAATCTCTTTTAAAACAGGAATAACATCATTTAAATCTGGACCAAGATTAAAGTGTTCCAGATTCAAATCGGTTTGTCCTTCCGGCATATCATCATACGAAAAAACTTTTTCATTCAAATCAGATGCTCCAATACTCAATCTTAAATAACTTAAACCAATTGCATCCTCTTTTCTAGAAAACAATTCCTGAAGCAATGCTTCTCTTTTTGGTTTATCCAGTTTTATAATTGCCTGAGCACTTCCTCCTGTTAATGAAAACCCGAAACCTTCTATAGTTTGGAATTTTTCTGCTGGATTTATCTCAATCGTCTGATTTGAATTTGTTTCTGAACTAAAAACTAAATCAGATTGTTTTTTAAGTTTTGAAGTTTCATCTGTAGTAGTAATCCAAGATTCAACTTTTCCTGAATTAGCCGTTACATATTTTGAAGATCCACAGTTTAACTGCATTGCAATTAAAGGCAGTAAAACCAGAATTTGAAGTTTTTTGTTGATGTTGTTTTTCATTTAATCTATTTCTATTAAAACAGGCAAATGATCCGATGGATATTTTAAATCTTTAGAATCACTCAGCACTGCGTGTTTTTGAATTGTGAGTCCGCTATTTTTGGATACAAAAATGTAATCTAATAATAATGTTACGGGCTCATTATGTTTGAAATCATTAAAAGTTCCTGATGGGCCAAAAGGTTTTTCTTTAGAAACATCTTTGGTATCATTCATCACGTTTTTGATTGCTGCAATTTGTTTTGTCTCTGGTTCTGAGTTAAAATCTCCCATTAAAAAAACAGGATATTTTTTTGTGTTTAATGCTTCTATTTTAGACAAAGCAAGCTGTACGCCTTTTACTCGAGCTACTTCTCCCATATGATCTAAGTGAAGATTAAAAACCCAAAACGTCTTCTTTGTTTTTAAATCTTTAAAAAGTCCGTAGGTACAAACTCTGTTGCAAGCCGCATCCCATCCTCTAGAAACAACGTCTGGAGTTTCAGATAACCAAAAAGTATTAGATTGTTCTACTTTAAAACGATCTTTTTTATAATAAATCGTACAAGCTTCTCCCAATCCGTTTTCTTCTCTTCCTACTCCAAATCGGTTATAATTTGGCTGAGCCGATGCAATATCTGTTACCTGACCTGGAGTTGCTTCCTGAACCCCAAAAATGTCCGGACTGTAAAAACCGATCTGCGCATTAAAATAATCCTTTCGTTTTGGCCATGCATTTTCTCCATCAGATTCGACATCCAGACGGATATTATAGGTCATAATTTTTAGGTTTTGACCATAAAATGAATTTCCTGCTAAAAGGAATAATAATGCTAAAAGAAGTTTGTTTATCTTTTTCATGTTTAAAAATTTTAATCCCGTAAAGCTAGTCTTTACGATGCTTTAGAGAAAAAAATCTGTTTAAAACTTATGTTAATTATACACTCTTACATAATCAATTTCGTAAGTCGAACTTTTGTAGTTTGGATCAACTGCTCCGCCAAAATTTCCTCCCATGGCAAAATTTAAAATCACGAAAAATTTAGCATTGAATGGTGTTGTCGCTGCGTTTTTGTAGGTATAAAATAAATTATCGTCTACATAAAACTTAATACTTTCAGCACTCCATTCGGCCGCATAAATATGATAAGCTGTAGCTGAAGTCGGGTTTGTTGTTGTCGCTGTATCCGGCGTATTTCCTGAGCGTCCTGGAGAGTGCAGTGAAGAATGAATTACATTAGGATTATTCCCAACTGATTCTAAAATATCAATTTCACCACAAGCCGGCCAGCCTACAGTATCAAGATTATCTCCTAAAAGCCAAAATGCAGGCCAAGTTCCTCCGCCAACTGGGAGTTTTGCGCGTATTTCTGCTCTTCCATATTTAAATGAAAATTTTCCTCTCGTTAAAATTCTCGCCGAGGTAAATTGGCTTCCCATATAATCCTCTCTAATGGCTTTAATTTTTAAGATTCCGTTCTCTACGATTACATTTTCTGGACGTTTCGTATAATATTGCAATTCATTATTTCCCCAGCCGTCGCCAGTTCCTGTATTGTAATCCCATTTATCAGGATTTGGAGCACCGTTTACATCAAATTCATCTGAAAAGATTAGTTTTCTTGCTACAAAAATGTTTACAGATGTAGAGACATTTGTATATTTTAAACCATCAAAAGCGGTAACTTCAATAATATAAGTTTTAGTTCCCGGCTCAGTAAATTCATATGTAAAATTATTGGCTGTAAACTCTTTTGTTTCATTGTTTACTTTTATTTTATACGATTTTGCATTTGCTGATGTAATTTTCAAATTTATTTTTCCACTTCCGTCTCCATCCGGCATTGCTGCAGTTTTTCCTATTATATCAACTTCAAGAGAAATTTTATCAGGAGTAACTACTTCTGGAGTATCAGTTGAATCATTACTGCTGCTACAAGATTGAAATACAAATAACAATATTAGTGTAAACATTCCTGCTCTATTTACAAGATTGATCATTTTCATCTTTTATCTATTTAATGGTTTAGTTAATAAATTGACTATCAAGATAAATATTATTTCTTCTACTTTTTGGTTTTGTTCATAACAATGTCAAAATAGTTCAAATTGAAACTGTTTTTATTAAATTTCTATTTCCAAGTATAAGTTCCAACAGCTCCGCCTTCTAGTGAAGTTGCCACCCATTTTCCGTTAAATTTAATATTGAAATTCTCTACCGCGTTTCCATCATTTTCAACAATTAAAACTTTTGTTCCTGAAGGGGTTAGAAAAGCAACATTTTGCAAATTTCCCCCCGAATTACTTTCGATTCTAACAGAACCCATTGGAACAAATTTCGAAGCATGCGCAATAATATAATAGGCTACATTTCGCTGATAACTATCACCAGATGTTATTGTTATTGCACCTTTACACATTGTGCAGCCTCCATCTGTATGAGGGCCAAAACTTGCATTATTGGCTACATTCCATTCTAATGCATTTTTACTGTAATTTCTCATTGAACCGATGATCACATTTCGTAGGTGCCATTTTAAATCACCTGCAAACTGCCCTTCTGATGAAGTCCATTGTTCTGTGAAATAGACATTCTTGGTTGGGTAAGAATTGTAAACATTAAGCAAAGCACTGATATCTCCTGCATATAAATGAAATGCAGATCCGTCAACGTAAGGGAAAGCGTCTGTATCGGCTAAAATTGTTTTTGGATAATTTGGATTATCGCAATTATGATCGTAAGCTATAATTTTTACATTTAAACTTGCTGCTTTAAACGATGGCCCTAAACTATTTTTAATGAAATTTGCCTGATCTCCTGCCGACATATACATACTTGGATTATTTCCATCATGAAGCGGTTCATTTTGAGGTGTAACGGCATCAATCGTGATTCCTTCCGCTTTCATCTGCTGTATGTATTTTACAAAATATTTGGCATAAACATCATAATACTCTGTTTTTAGTTTTCCACCTTTAAAACTATTTACATCTTTCATCCAAAGAGGTGCAGACCAAGGTGTTGCTAAGATTAGAATTTTAGGATTAATTGCTAGGATTTCTTTTAGCATTGCAATTAGATCTTTGTCTTTTGCTAAACTAAATTTAGCCAGATTCAAATCTGTTTCGCCTGTAGCAAGATCGTTATATGTAAATGGTACAGCATTCAAATCTGAAGCTCCAATACTTATTCTGATGTAACTTACTCCAATAGCATTTTCTCCGGAACCAAATAATTCCTGTAAAAGAGCGCTTCTTCTTGTTGGATTTAATTGATTGATTACATCAACACTGCCACCAGTTAAAGTATATCCAAAACCATCAACCGTTTGATATTTCTGAGATTCTTTAACTTCAATAGTATTGTATGCATTTACTGTAGTTCCAAATCCTAATATTCCTGATTGTTTTGCCAATAAAATACTTTGGTCTCCTTTTGTCAGCCAAAAGTCAACATCATTGGTTATTGGTGGTGGATTTACCACTGGCGGGTTTAGCACTGGCGGATTCTCTACAACATCATTCGAAGAAGAGCATTTTACCTGAGCCAATACAGCTGCCATAAAGAAAAATGCTTTTACTGTGTTTTTTATATTCAATTTCATCTTTTTAGTTTTTAGGTTAGCGCTACTTATTTAGTAGACTAAAGTTTGTATAGCTCTTGGCGGAATTTTGACTACCGCTTTTTCAGCTCCAATAGTCAAACTATAAGTAAGCTCGTTTGCCGACTGATTCATAACAATAGTTGCCATTGTTCCGTCAGTATTTAAGAATGATGTGCTTAATAACGCGCTTCGGCTTGTTGCTGTACTTACTCTAACTGCATTCAAACGAATGAATTTTGAAAAATGCCCAATGTAATAATAAGATGGTGTGTAAATCAATTCGCCCGTAGTTGTGTCGGCGTGAATTGGCGCAAAACAAAAGTTTCCAACATGATTTGGACCTCCATTTTGATCCAATAAAATATTCCAGTCTGTCCACGCTACAGTTCCATTATTAAAATCATTAATCATATTGATTCCATAACGTTCTGCATTACCCCAAAATTGATATTTTGACGCATCAAATTTCTCAATACATCCTTCTGTAAACATTAATTTTTTATCGGGATATGCTTCATTTACTTTGGCAACATTATCAAACATCGGCGCTCCGCCAGACCAAGTTTCGTACCAGTGAAATCCCATTCCCCAAACATATTTTGATGCTTCGGGATCGGAATAGATTACATTCGCACGATAATTCATTAAATCGCGGTTATGATCCCAAACGATGATTTTTTTATCTCCAAGATTCTCTTTTTTTAAAGTTGGCCCAAGATAATTTTTAATAAAATCTCTTTCCGCTTCAGCGGTATAAATACAAGATTCCCAAGTTTGAACCGCCATTGGTTCATTTTGTGTTGAAGTTCCCCAAATTGGAATTCCTTCTTTTTCGTATGCTTTAATGAATTTCGCGTAAAAGTTTGCCCAAGTCTGATAGTATTCTGGAAGCAATGTTCCGCCTTTTAGTACATTTTTATTGCTTTTCATAAAAGCATTTGGAGACCATGGCGCTACATAAGTAGTTAGTTTTCCTCCCGCTTTTTGAATGGCTTGTTTTATCAAAGGAATTCGATACTGTCTGTCATGATCAATAGAAAACGTTTTTAATTCTTTATCTCCTTCTTCGATATAAGAATAGCTTCCACTGCTAAAATCGGAACTTTGAATTGTTGTTCTTAGCAAAGAATAGCCGATTCCTTTTTGCTGATCGTAATAAGCGTTTAAGAATTCTGCTTGTTTTTCTTTTGAAAGTTTAGCAAATATTTCGGCACTAGCATCCGTGATAGCACCACCAATTCCCATAAAAGTCTGAAACTTTTTAGCAGGTTCAACAAATACTGAAGTTTCTGTTTCTAAAGGCTGTTTTGCTGCAGAAAAAGTTACATTATCAGTTGTAGTTAATCTTAACTTTGAGTTTTCTGCTGTAGTATAGACTGTTACTTTTTTACCAGTGGTTGTAAATTCTTTTTTCGTTTTTTGCTGTTGTGCAAAAGCAGTAACAGCAAACAAAAGACATAAAATTTTTAGACTATTTTTTTTCATTCGCTTCCAATTATTTTAGTTTTAATTGAAGTTTTGGAGAAATCTAAACCTGATTCTAATCCTTTTGAAGAATTTAAAAATAGCCCATATTCATAATGATTACGGGCTATTTTACAACCAAACTTAAACTTAAACTTAAACTTAACTCTTTATTTTCCTCTAAATTCGACCTTTGTAACGGTAATTGGCTCATTACCTGTAGCGTTACTTCCAGATCTGATTAAAAGATATACTGTTCCACTCTGAGAGAATTTAACCACATTCGAAACTGTATCAGTTGCCGCATTTTTCTTGCATCCAACTCCAGATAATCTTCCTGAAAACTTGGATACTCCACAACCATCCCAAGTACCTATACCCATCACTAAATTATCTTTGTACTCAACGCCTGGTTTAGGTACTGATGTCCCTGCATATACTTCAAAAAAAGTTTCTTTTAAACCACTAGGACAAGAAACTGTCATATCAATTGTATATTCTCTATCTTTTACCACTTCGATAGCCTGATAAATACCTTCTTGAGCCCATCCTCCTGGCGAATAAATTGTAGCACCATTAGTACCAAAAGACCAAAAAGCAGCTCCTGATGGGCTTAGTTTTGCACTTGTCCATTTCGCTTGATCTGCAGCTGTAGCAAAAGTTCCTCCTTGTACTAAGTTTCCTTTAGCAGGATCTGTCTGTGCTACAACAATTTGTTTAGAAGCGGTTCCAGTAGCAGCTCCAGCTCCATAAGCCGTATGCGTAATAGTATAAGTGCCTGCATCTGGTAAAGAAATTACTTGATTCATTTTTCCAACTGAAGCCCCGTCGCCAGTATCCCATTTTGAGAAAACAACTCCTTTTGTCTGAGCAGTTAAAAGATACGTATTCATTGCTCCTTCAACTGGAGTGATCGTAAACGAAGCATCAATATTGGTAGCTACAAGAGGATTTTCTTTAGCATCATCATCGCAACTATTTAGTGTGCCTAATGCTAAAACTAGCATTAGGTATACACTTTTTCTGAAATTTATATTTAGGTTCATTTTGTTTTTGGTTTATTGGTTAAAACTATTGATAATTAGGATTTTGTTTCAATTTAGTACCATTTAACTCTTTAAAAGGAATTGGAAAAATCTCATCTGTACCTGCATCAAAACCTCTGTCTGATAGTGCTGCTGCAGCGTCTCCCCATCTTACTAAGTCAAAGAATCTGTGTCCTTCTCCAGCTAATTCCATTCTACGCTCATTTTTAATAGCTGCTAATGTTACAGGAACAGATGGAAGTCCAACACGAGCTCGTACGGCATCTAACAAAGCTTGCGCTCTTACTCCAGATCCTAAAGCTTCTGCCTCCATTAAATAAGTATCAGCAAGTCTGATTACATAAGAATTTTGCTTGTAATTCAACTCAGCTGCCCCTCCTCCAGTTCTCACATCAGATTGTCTCGGAAGATATTTATTAAGGAAATAACCTGTATCCTGGTAAGCTGGAATATAGTCTGCTTTACCAGCTGCTTTTAAAGCTTTTAAATCAAAAATAGTAGCTTCAAATCTTGGATCCGTTTTCATTGCATCATATAATTTTTGAGTTGCAACGTTAAAAGCCCAGCCTGCAGGAAGATCTGGTGCATCAGAGCCGTCAGGTCTTGAATAACCTCTTGGTCCAACCATAACGTTTAAAGAGTTTCCTTCATCTTTCCCTTGTCCCCAGAATCCCCATTCAGAATTACCTGCACTACTATGAGATACTTCAATTATAGACTCTGCATTAAACTTATTTGATGTTACCCATAAATCACTAAACTTAGCTAACAATTTATTTCCATACTGATTTGTTGCTCCTGGTGTACCATTTACTTGAGCTAAAACAGCAGCGGCTTCAGTCTTTTTGTTTTCAAACAAATAGACTTTCCCAAGAATAGCCTGAGCTGCTCCTTTATTGAATCTTCCAGATTCTGTTTTTGCATCAAGAGTATTAGGCAAAGCTGGAATAGCTTCTAACAAATCTTTTTCTATTTGTGCATAAATTACATCTGGCGTAACTTGTTCCGGATCATAAATAGTCTGAGTCGTTAAAGGAACCAAAACCAATGGAATATTTTTAAACATTCTTACCAGATTGAAATAGTAAAATGCTCTTAATGTTTTTGCTTCTGCTGCAAATCTAGCTCTTACATTATCATCCATAGTGGCTGCTGGAAGCTTTGTAATTAACATGTTAGCTCGAGAAACTCCTTGATAATGATCATCCCAGTAACTACTTGGAATACTAATTGATGTAAGAGAGTGCGTAGAAAAGTTCTGGATTCCGTTTCCATCTGTTGCGCTACCACCTCCGGCATAAAAATCATCTGAACCTGCATTTAACATGGCTACCAGATTTTCGAAACCACCAGTGTTTTTTCTCAACGGATCGTAAACTCCAATTAAAGCTGCATAACATTGCTGTTCGTTAGAAAAGTAAGTACTTGAATCGAATTGCCCTTTTGGATCAATGCTCACAAAATCTTCAGAACAAGCTCCTGCTAAGGCTGCCAGTGCTACGGCAAAGTATATATATTTAAATTTTATAGTTTTCATAATTCTTTTAATTTTTAAAATTGAACGTTAGCTCCTAACAGAATAGATCTTGCTTGTGGATAAACTCCTTTATCTACACCGAAAACCTGACCTCCAATTTCTGGATCATAACCCGTATATTTTGTGAAAGTGATTAAATTTTCTCCAGTTACATAAAAACGAATTCTGTCTGCTCCAATTTTAGATGACAAACCAGTTGGCATTGTATATCCAAGAGTCACAACTTTCAAACGTAAGTAGTTTCCGTTTTCAAGGTAGAAATCAGACATATTACTGAAGTTTTTGTTTGGATCATTGTTAGTCAATCTAGGATAATCGTTTGAAGTTCCTTCTCCAACCCAACGTCCTAAAGCTTCTGTTTGATAATTAGCTGTTAACATATCAAGTCTTCTTAATCCCTGGAAGATTTTGCTTCCTGCAGCACCTTGAGTAAATGCCATAAAATCAAAGTTTTTGTAGTCTAAGTTTACAGTAAATCCGAAAGTATATTTAGGGATGTTAGTTCCTAAGTATTGCTTGTCATCATCAGTAATAACTCCATCTCCATTATTATCTACCCAACGGAAATCACCTGGTCTTGCATTTGGCTGAATTAAACCACCTGAAGCATTTTTGTAAGCTGCAACTTCTGCTTCATTTTGAAAAATTCCGGCAGTTTTAAAACCATAAAATTCATTAAATGAATGTCCAACCTGAGTTCTTGTTACTTGCCCCATAGATTGGAAAGTAGCATCCCCAGCAATAAAGTTTGTAGAAGATCCTACGTAAGTAACTTCATTTTTCAGGTATGCAAAATTAGCATTAACACCTAAATTAAAATCACCAAGTCTTTTCTTGTATCCAGCTTCTACCTCGAAACCACTGTTGTTCATATCAGCAATATTTGCGGCTGGTGCATCAACAACTCCAACGTAACCAGGAATAACAACGTCTCTTAAGATTCCGGTAGTTCTCTTTTTATAATAGTCTAAAGTAAGAGTGAAGTCATTAAAAAGTTTGGCATCAAGACCAACAGTAGTCTGTGATGTCTCTTCCCATCCTAAATCTGCATTTGGTAAAGTAGAGTTTCCATAACCTGTAGTAATTGTTCCCTCATTTCCAACAGCGTAATTGTATCCTCCAACAACTAAACCTCTATATTTAAAATCCCAAATATTATCATTACCAACAACTCCATAACCCCCACGAAGTTTTAATGTATTAACGATATTGTTTTCTGTCCAGAATCCTTCTTTCGAAATTACCCATCCTAAAGAGAATGAAGGGAAAACTCCAAATTTCTTGTTCTCTCCAAATCTTGTTGAACCGTCACGGCGAACAATTCCTGTAAATAAATATTTCTCTTTGTAATCGTAGTTTAGACGGAAAAATAAAGATGATAACTTATGCTCAATTTTATCACTTGCTCTACTTACCATATCATCTTGTGGAAGGTTAAAATTCCAGGAAGCATCTTTGTAACTTGTAATTGGCAAACCATAGAATGTAGTTCCGATTGTTTTTCCAATGTTTTCTACATAAGCACCTTGTCCTACTAAAGCATTAATAGAGTGATCCCCAAATTTGTTAGAATAATTAAGAGTATTTTCTATATTCCATGCAAATGCCTTTTCATTATTCTGGCTGTAATTGTTTCTATCCGCTTTCATGTTTGGATTAAGATAGAAAGTTGGCGTAAACATTTCATTACCCCAGTAAGCCAATTTACCCCCAAGTGTCGATCTTACTTTTAAATGACTTGTAATATTTGCTTCTAAATAAGCATTCCCTACAAAATCATCAGACCAGTTATAACCTCCTAATCTAGTTTGTGTATAAGCTAGTGGATTTGTCATCTCCTGTTGTACTACCGGAGAAATACCATAAGGATTTCCGTGAGAATCCAAAACAATATTTGGACTGTTATAAAAACCTGTTCCAATTACTGAAGGATCTGCAATTAGCGGAGTTATAGGATCTAAGTTAATTGCCGAACTTAGTACCCCACCAAATTCACTATTAATATTTCCAATATCTTTTATTTTTTGATGAGTATATCCAAAAGTTTGTCCAAAAGTAAAGTAGTCCGAAATTTTGTGCGTTGAATTTAAACGGAAGTTTTTCTTTGTATAGTTTGAAATATCCGTTGCAACGATACCTTCCTGATCTTGAACTCCAAAAGAAGCATAGAAAGTAGATTTTTCTCCACCACCACTAAAGCTTAATTCATGTGTATATCTAAAAGCTGAATTATTAAAAACCGCATCCTGCCAGTCTGTACCCTTACCATAAGAATCTGGATTTGCATACTTAATAGCTCCTCCATCTGCAACAGACTTTTCATTCATAATTGTTGCATATTGACTTGCATTCAATAAGTCTAATTTTTTTGCTGGAGCAGCTATTCCTGCAAAGCCACTATAATTCACAGAAATTTTTCCTGATTTTCCTTTTTTTGTAGTAACTAAAATAACTCCAGTTGCCGCACGAGTACCGTAAATTGCAGCAGAAGCGGCATCTTTAAGAACCTCGATAGATTCAATATCAGATTGGTTGATAAAACCAACTGCACCTGCGTCAATGGCAATTCCGTCAACAACCCATAAAGGGTCATTTCCGCCTTCTCTAAAAGTAGTTATACCCCTAATACGAACCTTAGAAGCTGCGCCAGGCTGTCCAGAAGTAGCTGCAATAGTAACACCGGCAACTCTACCTTGTAAAGCTTGTTCTACACGTCCGTTTGGTACTTTCTCAAGGTCTTGTGCTTTTACACTAGAAATTGCTCCAGTAACAACCGATTTCTTTTGAGTTCCATATCCAACCACAACAACTTCATTTAATGATTGAGATTCTGGTTTTAATTGAATTGAGATTTTTGTTCTACCATTTACAGCTTCATTTACTGTAGTATAACCAATAAAGGTAATTGTTAAAGTTCCATTTGAAGGTGCTTGTATCTGAAACTTCCCATCAAAATCGGAAGCTGTAGATTTAGTAGTACCTTTTAATAAAATTGTCGCACCTGGAACAGGCATTCCACTTTCATCGCTTATTATTCCATTTACTGTGACATCCTGAGCCACAGCTATAACCGAGAACAACAAAGATGAAATACAAAAAACAAGTAGTTTTGTTAATTTCATTTTTCTAAAAATTTTGGTTAATTAATTAGTAATTCGATGCAATACTAAAACTATTTTTTTGTTTTTCGCATTTAATAATCCATACAAAAACACATCAAAATGAAAATTTTAATATTATAAAAACACATCAAAAAAATCATAATTAATTGATTTTAAATGTTTTAAAAAAATAAAAAATAATACTAAAGAAAAGTTAATTTCATCAATAAACACTACATAGGTAAAATTTTTGAAAACATTACTGAAAAGCCCACATACTACAACGTGATAGTACAACATCAATTCTATTAAACACTTATTTTACAAATATTTACAACTAAAAAACAAATAAAATTAATGAAACAACTGAAACCGAGAATATGATATTTTTACCTTGTTATTTTTGTATTATCAATAAAAATTTTAACACAAGAAAAATCTTATATTTTTTATTTTAAGAAGATTTTACATTCAAAATAAAGTTTGATTTAATATTTTTTGAGTCTGTTTTTATCTTAAAATGAACCGTAAATTGTTTTTTTGGAGAAAAATTGACAATTACCTTTGCAACACCTCTAATATCCTTAGAGAAAAGGGAGACACACACGAGAATAATTAAGCGAAATATCATATAGATAAGTTAGATGATTATGTTTCGTTTAAAATGTCTTCTTAAAAAGAAAAAAAGTTAAGCTCTAAATTAATCCATAGATTTTTACCATAAACTCTCAAATTAATTCAAATATGGAAATTGAAGGCTGTGCAATTAACTATTGAGTTAAAACAATACACAAAACTTATCTTGAATTTAATTCCTAGAATAAGAACAAAACAAGCCTAAAATGAAGCACAAAAGAGGTCTATTGTCCAAAACAAAGCTGATTAAATGGCTTAATGTATTTAATACCCAAAAAAAGCTTAGAAGCAATCTAAAAAAGAGTAAATATTTACTCAGATTAGCGTTAGCATCCCATATAATGAGCTCTCAATATTGAACTCTTTTTGTCATAAATAAAAAAATAGCCCATAATCGAAATTATGGGCTATCCAGGCAATAAACTTAACTTAAACTAACCATAGTAGTTTAAAATTTATATTATTTTACTCTGTTATAGAGCAAAATAAAGAGTGTTGAAGAATTCGAAAAAGGAATTTTTTAATCTTCCTCTTTCGAAAATAACTAACATGAAAATTATTGTGGTTTGTAGACAAATGTCCATCCAGTTGTAGGATCTTTTAAACTTCTTGGCACATATAACACTAACTTATCTTCTGTCAGCGTAATAATATTGTACTCATTTGCTGTGTTTCCAGCTTCATAGCCTAAAATTTTGGAACCAGTTATAAATAGCTTCCTATTGGAAATATCCAAAACAAAAGTGCCTTTTTCAGCTGCCGCAGAAGCCGTTTGATAATGATTGTAATTTGCTGCACCATTTAAATCAAAATGCATGCTTCCTGCTACATCAAGAGGAGGACAGCAATCTCCAGCATTCCACCATGGACTCATTGCAGAATCAGGATTATCTGGCGGTGACATAAACCAATATTCGGCTCCGGTACCCGCAACGCCAGCAAATATCCACGTTTTTCCGGCAGCCGTATTTTCACTTACTAAATCGTACCAGTCCTGATCTAAACGCGTATCCAGTTTATCAATTTGCGCATCGATTGTTTTGGTGAAAAATTTACTGCCTAATGTTCCTACGAAAGTAAAAGTAGATTTCCCTGGAATAGGGTATACAATTGTCGCCTCATTGGTTAGGGCCTTTCCTAAATTATAATCCCAATACCCTGTAACACCAGGCGTGTCCATAGTTAGCGTAATCTTATTTCCTCCAGGCGTACTGTGAGTTACTTTTAAATTTACTCCTGCAACATCGGTCGAATCTGATAAATGCTGCTCATCTACAATTGGATCACATGCTGAAAAAGCAAGCATAAATGCGCCAATTAATAAATATTTTATATTGTGAATTTTCATCTTTCTAGTTATTTTTAGTTACTAAATATTACCAACCTGGATTTTGAGTATAAACCCCATTTAAAAGTCTAACCTCGGTCTCTGGAATTGGAACTAAACCTTTAGTCTCTGGTCTATATTTCACACTGTAATTTGCATCTACTCCAGAATTTCTTACCTGAATAACATCATTAAATGCTGTATTAACATCTCCCCAACGTACCAGATCAAACCAATGTAAAGCTTCAAAAGCAAATTCATGCAAACGCTCTTCTTTTAGTGCACTTAATGAATATCCCACAGGATCTAATTTTGCTCTTGCTCTAACGGTATTCATACCATCTGCTGTTTTAGTAATTTCCGAATGCATTAATAACACATCAGCAAAACGCATAAAGATAAAATCCTGTGCATGCATTAACTGCATTTCTGCATTAGCCCAGTCATATAACTGTACAAACATTCCAACGTTTGCACCTTTACCATTATCATATTGAAGCGAAACATACTTTTTATTAAATAAGCCTGTTTCATGATCACCTTTGTCTTTAGCATAATTTCCAGTTCCTTGATCAACTCTACCAACCTCTAAAATAGACCCCCTTTTTCTTGGATCAAGATCTGACCATCCGCTATATAATTTAGGATTTACAGTACACCATCCCCATCCTTCACCAAAAGGAACCAATGAGTTACCACGAATTGAATTATATAAGGTCAGCCTATTGGTATAAATATTACCATTTGTCCACCCCCAATCTCCAAATGAAAACCTTTGTACAAACATCGTTTCCAAATTTCCTGTTCCAAACGTTGGACTAGCTCCATCTTGACCAACCCATGCCAAACCTTCAGCTGCTGCCCAAGGTAATATGTTAGTTCCTGAAGCCTTATTTAAATAAGAGTAAGGCCAAAGATTTCTAAAATCTGGAACCAATTTATACCCACTGTTGCTTATACAATCACTTAAATAAGTAGCTACCTGTGCACTAGTAATAGAACCTCCACCAGCAAGTGGCAAATCTGCTGTTGCCTGATTTTCTATATTAGACATATAACCTGTATAGAATAAAAATACACGTCCTAAATAAGCCTGCGCCACCCATTTATTGGCATGTCCATATCTTGCGGTAGGAATACTTGTAAAAGGAGTAGCTGGCATTGTTTCGATTGCTAATTTTAAATCCGAAGCAATTTGAGCAAAGGTTTCTGTGTAAGTAGCTCTTGGAGCACGTCTATCCCCTTCATAGGTAATTATTAATGGTACTCCTCCAAAAAATTTAGCTAATCTAAAATAATAGAAAGCTCTCATAAATAAAGCTTCTCCCAATGCTTGATTTTTAAAATCGACCGCCTCTGCAGGAGTATTAAAGTAGGTAGAAAAGTCTGCCAATGGAACTTTTTCTATAATTGCATTTGCTCTTGAAATTCCATTATAGGACTGCACCCACATATCGCGATAAGTATCTTCTGTTGGGTCTTCAAAATTATCCACCCATTTGGCAGCTTTATCATCAGGACCTCCACCACCTAACATCATGTTGTCCATCAAATTGGCGGCCACTTGCTCTTCACTAGTAATAGCATTAGTATAAATAGCGTTATAAACACCCGCCATTGCCTCATCAATATCCGTAGGAGATTTATAGAAACTTACTAAACTCTTTTCGGTAATATTGTCTTGATCCAAATAATCATCACAACTTGAAGCTGTAAAAATTACTGAAATCGCTATAATATATTTTAGTTTTTTCATTTTGAATGTATTAATATTAAAAATCAGCACTTAACCCAAACATTACTGTTCTCGATTGTGGATACAAACCAAGATCGATTCCTGAAGCCCAAGCCGTAGTGGTATTGTTTCCTGACCATCTCACCTCTGGATCCATACCATCATATTTAGTAAATGTGTATAGGTTATTTACTGCAACATAGAATTTAAGATTAGAAATAAATGTAAAGTCTTTTAATAATTCATTAAAATTATAACCTACCGTCAAGTTATTAATTCTCAAATAATCTGCATTGTGTACGTATATATCCGAAATATAGTTTGAGTTTCTATTTGAAACTGAACTTAAACGAGGCATTGTATTAGAAGTACCTTCACCATGCCAGCGGTTAAAAACATCTGAAGTATAATTTTGCTTAGGCATATCAGCAAAAGATCGGTAAGACTGCATAACCTGCATACCATATTTACCAGCCATTGTGGTGTTTAAATAAACATTTTTATATTCAAAATTTAACTGTATACCTAATTGAAAGTCAGGATTCGGATCTCCTAACATTGTTTTATCTTTTTCGTCGATAACACCATCGTTGTTTAAATCTACAAAACGAACATCTCCAGGGCGCTGGTCATTAAAATAAGGCTGTCCAGATGGGCCAACATAAGCGTCAACTTCTTGTTGATTTTGTAAAATTCCTGCCGTTTTGTAACCGTAGAAATATCCTATCGGAAAACCAACTTGTGCTCTCGAAATCTCTGAAGTTCCTTGTGATAATACATTACTAACCCCATGAATTATTCCATCTTGGTTAGCAACCCTTGTAACTTTATTTTTATTTACAGCACCACTTACAGTAGCCCCATATTTAAAACCACCAACTTTATCTTTCCAGCTTACAGAAAATTCGAAACCTTTGTTTTCGATATCCCCTCCATTAATATAAGGGAATCCAGCTCCAGCAGTACCTGGAAGCTGCGCCACAACCAACCAGTCTTTAGTCGTTTTATTATACCAGTCAAAAGTTAATCCCAACCTAGAATTGAACAAGCTAGCATCCAATCCAAAATCTAACTGCTCAGATGTTTCCCAGCTAACATCAGGATTTGGAACTTTTGATGGATATGCCGTTTGACCAGAAACGGGCTTAGTATCTCCAAAAAAGTATCCAGGAAATGCATAAGCAATACTTGACGTATAATAAAAAGCATAATCCGTCCATTGATTTCCATTTTGTCCCCAGCTTCCTCTTAGTTTTAAGAAATTAAGCGTTTTTGAGGTACTAGACATAAAATCTTCTTTTGAAATAACCCAACCAGCAGATACAGAAGGGAAATTACCGTATCTGTGACCATCTCCAAAATTAGAAGACCCGTCACGACGAATTACAGCAGAAAGAAGATATTTTTCTTTATAATCATACTGAGCTCTAGCAAAATAAGACATAATACCACCGCCACCTGCAGCAGTATCCTTTCCTGAAGTATTAATTGCAGCAATTGAAGTTGGAGATTTTGTATTATTTAAATAGGCATATTTTGGATCCCCAGGAAATGTTAGTCCATTTCTAGTACCCGAAATATCTGTATTTACCACATTTTGTAGTAACTCAGTACCAATTACAGCGTTAATATTATGATTTCCAAACTGTTTTTGATAGGAAACAGTATTCGTCCAAGTCGTATTTGCTCCAAAGTACTGAGATTGTGTAGCACCATCTACTGAATCATTATAAAGTACACCTAAATGGTAAGTCGGATTCATTGATCTGCTATACCCAAACCATGAATCAACATTGTAAACCGATTTAAATCGAAGATCAGCAATTGGTTCAACTTCTAAAAAGACATTTCCAATAATTTTATGATCCCTCGGATAATTGTAATTACTTCTATAATACATTACAGCTAAAGGGTTAGTCTGATTCGTAGAAATACCTTCAAGAGTAGGAGTAAATCCAAATGGACTTATGTTTCTATCAATAGCCGTCTGCCAGTAAGCAGGCTGCAACGGATTTTGTGTAAGGGCATTATGCAAATCATTCCCGTAGATATCGCCCGAAGACACATCTCTCTTTTGAATGTTTGTGTAAGTTAAATTTTCTCCAATCGTTATGATACTATGGCTTTCATTCTTTTTCAATACCATTTGCGTATTCATTCTTGCAGTTAATCTTTTAAATCCTGCATCTATAAGATTCCCACCCAATATACCATCTTGATCAAAATACGAGAATCCTAATGAATAAATAATGTCTTCACTTCCACCTGTCATATTTATAGAGTGACTAACAATTGGCGCATCTTTTTTAGACATTTCATTAACCCAATTAGTCCCAGTCCAGCCATTTTGCAACTTGTCCCAAATTTCATTTCCTAATTGCGTTCCTGCACCAGGATAATTTGCTTCCAGCCAGCTATTATTGGTCAGCGTAGCTTTCCAATCAGTTGGCGCAAGTCCATCGTTAACTCTTCCTTCATCCATAATATACATATATTCCTGCGCATTCAAAGGATCCAAATTTTTATAAATGTTTTGAATACCAAAGTAAGAGTCATAACTAATTCTAGCAGGTCTTCCTTTACGTCCTTTTACAGTGGTTACCAAAACAACTCCATTAGCTGCTCTTGAACCATAGATTGCGGCAGAAGCAGCATCTTTTAAAACATCTATAGATTCAATATCTGAAGGGTTTAGATAATCAATATCTCCAACTGGCACACCATCTACGATATACAAAGGATTTGAATTTCCAACTGTTCCGATTCCACGAATAGTCACTTTGGTTCCAGCGCCAGGAGCACCACTATTTCTAGTAATACTAATACCTGGTGCTATACCTTGAAGTGCTTCCATGGCTGAACCTGTATTTAAATCCTGAATCGTTTCTCCTTTTAAATTGGTAGAAGCACCAGTAATCAAAGCTTTCTTTTGTGTGCCGTATCCAATAACAACCACTTCATTTAAACTTTGAGATACCGCTTTAAGTACAACATTTAATTTTGTTTTTCCATTTACTACCTCATTAGCAGTTTCAAAACCAACGAAACTAACCACCAAAGTTCCGTTTGAAGGAACGCTAATCTGAAACTTTCCATCAAAGTCAGATGCAGTTGCTTTGTTAGTCCCTTTTACTAAAATCGTTGCCCCTGGGACGGGCAATCCACTTTCGTCATTAATGGTTCCGGTTACCGTAATATCCTGAGCGAATGCGATAACTGAAAACAATAAAGACGAAACACAAAAAATAAGTAATTTTGTCAATTTCATTTTTCTAAAAATTTTGGTTAATTAATTAGTAATTCAATGCAATTATAATGTTAAATTTCAATAAAGTAGAATTAAAATTCCTTACAAAAACACTTCAAACTAAATATCGCTACACTACAAAAACACAACATTTTTTTTTTAATTAATTAATTTACTGTATTTTAGATTTGACAAAATTTTGTTATAAAAATGTTAATTAAAAAAAACGTATATTACATTAGATTAACATCAACTACAACGATATAAATTAAAAATAATTTAAAAATATAGATTTATTCAGATTGAAAAATCAACATTTTAAGTACATTATTAAGCATTTCTAATAAAAATACATTTAAAATTTTATGAAATTCATAGTTAGACCATTAATACTAATATTACTATTTTTCATACAAAATTCAGTTTTTTCTCAGGTTAAAAACATCGGAATTCCAGACATTAAAAACTACAAAAGGTCAGAATACAAAGGGGGAACTCAAAACTGGAGTATTGATCAAGATAAAAACGGCAATATTTACTTCGCCAACAACAGTGGTTTAATTCAATTTGATGGTTCCAACTGGCACAAATATTCTTTACCAAATAAATCAGAGATAAGAAGCTTAAAGATTGATGCTTTGGGAAGGATTTTTGTTGGAGGAAATAATGAATTTGGATATTTTAAAATCAATGAAAAAGGAATTCTAAAATACTATTCTTTATACAACTTACTTAGCCCAATAGACAAAGAAAATATAAATCTGATCTGGAGAATTCATATCTTTAATGGCGAGGTTATCTTTCAATCTTTCTCAAAAGTATTTTTTTTAAAAGGTAAAAAAATTACCACCTTAAATGCTCCCCATAAATTTCAGTTTTCTTTTTTGGTAAAAAACCGCCTCTATTTTCAAGACAAAACTCTGGGTGTACTAGAATATAAAAACAGAAGACTTACTGCTGTTAAAGGCACCACTTTTTTTAATGATAAGGAAATCTGGTCCCTTTTTCCACTCCCAGATAACCGATTAATGTATGCCACTTTAGAGAAAGGCCTTTTTGTATCTGAAAATGGCAGTATCAAACCTTGGGAAACTGAAGCTAATGATTTTATAAAGAAAAACACTTCTCTTGGAGGTTCTATAATTAAAAATAAATTTATTGTACTTAATTCGGTACTGGACGGCGCAATTATATGCGATTTAAATGGAAAAATAATTCAACACTTAAATCGACAAAAAGGCCTTCAAAATAATACCATTTTAGCATCATTTATAGACAACAAAAATAACATTTGGCTTGGTCTTGATAATGGTATTACGTTTATAAACGAAAACTCTCCTTTCTCCTATTTTGATTACAGTTACAACATAGGAACTGTTTATGCATCAACAACATTTCAAGGAAATCTATACGTTGCTACCAATCAAGGTCTCTTTTATCATCCTTGGGGACAATCCTTTAAAGACAGTCCGTTTACTAGAGTCGAAGGAACAATCTCCCAAGTCTGGAATATTCAGGTCTTGAATGATGTCTTAATCTGCGCCAGCAACAGTGGGGCGCTAATTATCCAGAAAAACAGAGTTTCAAAAATATTGGACACAAAAGGATATTTTGGATTCAAAAAAATTCCAAACCATCCCGATTACATTATAGGAGAAAGTTACAATGGCTTTTCGGTTTTTAAAAAATCCGGAACTGGCTACGACTATTTACATCAAGTAAAAGGTTTTGACGAAACCACTAATAACTTTTCTGTAGAAATAGACGAAAATTATTTATGGCTCAAAAAAGATCCGTTTCTATATCAAGTCAAATTATCCGATGATTTAATGAGATTCGATTTTATGAAAAAACATGTTAATATATCCGAAAAACATAAAGGAATTAACAGTCTTCAAAATATTAATGGCAAGGTCTATTTTCAGGTAAAAAATCATTTCTACAGATATTCGGTTGAACAAGAAGCTTTTTTTGAAGACAAAAAGATTACTAATTTATTTAAAGGAATTCCAACCATCAATACATTAATTGAAGATCCTTCTGGAAATTTATGGTATGTATTTAATGAATCCCTTGGCGTTTTGGTTAAAAACAAAAACGGAACCTACGCAAAAAAACAGTCCATTTTCTCTAATCTGACGGGGAATCTAGTAAATAATTATATCTCTGTAAACGCAATAGATCCTGAAAACATTTTTATAGGATTAACCGATCGATTAACACATTATAATTCAACAATACCGAATACTTTTATGACAAAACCGAAAGCTTTCATTGAAAGTTTTTCATTTCCTGGCGATACTATTTTAACCGGTAATCTTACTTCCAAAACTGAATCATATAGTCTGCCCTATAAATACAATCGTGTAAAGTTTACGTTTGCTTCGCCAACATACGAAAATCAAGAAAACGTAATGTACTCTTATAAACTGGAACCTTTTGAAGAAAACTGGAGAGGCTGGTCATCAACATCTATGAAAGAATACACCAATTTGAGAGAAGGAAATTATGTGATGAAACTAAAAGCCAGAAACAGTTATGGAATAGAATCTAATATAAGCGAAGTAGAATTCACGGTTTCTCCACCTTGGTATAGACATTTTCTTGCCTATTTATTCTACCTAATTTTAATTTTATTAGGAGCTTATTTAATCTCTGTAAGAGTTAAATTAAAAATTAGAAAAAACAGATATTACGAAACTATCGAACAGCGTAGATTATATCTCGAGAAAGAATCTAAAATCA
The DNA here is from genome assembly GCF_030378165.1 of Flavobacterium panacagri. NCBI lineage: Bacteria > Pseudomonadati > Bacteroidota > Flavobacteriia > Flavobacteriales > Flavobacteriaceae > Flavobacterium > Flavobacterium panacagri. Next base: position 1,813,124 of record NZ_CP119766.1, on the reverse strand, counting down.
GACATGAGCAACATGATCTAGAAAAAGAAATCGAAAAACTAAAAAATGATAAGCTTCAAATTAAAATCTTAGCAAAAGACAAAGAATTAGTAAACAACTCTTTACAAGTTGTAAAAAAGAACAAAGTACTAAATGGAATCATTCATAAACTTAAAGATATAGATACCAGTATATTAGACGACAATACTAAGTCTGAATTTAGCAAATTACACAAAAGCATTGTAAAAGAAGTGAATACTGACAAAAGCTGGAAAGATTTAGAAAAACATATTAAAAACGTTCATTTTGAGTTTTTAAAACGTTTAAAAGGACAATATCCAACAATTTCTCCACGAGAACTAGATTTATCAACCTATTTATTAATGAATATGTCTACTAAAGAAATAGCTGAAATCATGAATATTTCAACTGGTGGAGTTGAACTAGCACGTTATCGCTTAAGAAAAAAACTAGGTTTAAACAAGAAAGAAAATCTAATCGGATTTTTAATGACTATTTAAAAAGAGAAAGCCATTCTTTATTGAATGGCTTTCTCTTTTTTATGAAATATATTCTAAAGTTCGTTCTAGAGCCATCCCCCTAGAACCTTTAATTAAAATCGTATTCGAATTGAATTTAAAACTTTTAAGAAAATCCGCAAACGTCTCAAACGTTTCGAAGAACTTGATATTCTCTTTCGAAGTCTGATTAGCATAAAATGCTTTTCCTATTAAAAAGCACAATGCCTGATTTTGATCTCCCAAAGAATCTACTATAACTTTATGTTCGTATAGGCTTTCATTTCCTAATTCAAACATATCTCCAAGAATCATAATTTTATTATTTTTATCTAATTGCAGAAAGTTTGCAATTGCTACTGCCATACTACTAGGATTTGCATTATAGGCATCCAATATAATCTCATTTGAGCCTTTTTGCATCATTTGAGATCTATTGTTAGCAGGAATATAATTCTCAATAGCACTCTTTATATCACTTTGATTTACCTCAAAATATTTTCCAATCGCAACAGCTGCATTGATATTATTGGCGTTGTAAAGTCCAATTAAATGTGAGTCTATTTTAAAATCATTATAATCAATGACAACAAAAGGATTTGCAGTAATTTCATTAATATTCAGATCTGCGCCTTCGTTATTCACACCAAAAGTAAAAGATTTAATTCCTTTTGATTTTTCAATTTGAATAGGATCTTCAAGATTTACAAAAACTGTTTTTTGATTCGCAGCGAGATATTGGTACATTTCACTTTTTCCAGCAATTACACCTTCAACTCCTCCAAAACCTTCCAAATGCGCTTTTCCAAAATTGGTAATATAACCAAAATCTGGCTGTGCTATTTGACACAAGAATTCAATTTCTTTTTGATGATTTGCTCCCATCTCTACAATTCCAACCTCAGTTTCTTTTGTAAACGAAAGCAAAGTTAAGGGCACACCTATATGATTGTTTAAGTTTCCAATAGTGGCTTTTGTATTGAACTTTTTTGACAATACAACATTTATTAATTCTTTGGTTGTTGTTTTTCCATTACTCCCTGTTAAAGCAACAATTGGAAGCGCTAAATAAGAACGATGAAATTTTGCCAGCTCTTGAAGTGTCTGTAAGCTATTTTCAACTAGAATAGTTCTATCATCAATATAATAGGACTTGTTGTCAATAACAACAAATAAAGCACCCAAATCCAAAGCTTCTTTAGCGAATGTATTGGCATCAAAATTCTCTCCTTTAATCGCAAAAAACATTGAATTCTTTTCAATTTTTCGGGTATCAATAGAAAGAGAACTGCATTGTAAAAACAGATTATGAATGTCTTGAATATTCATTTATAAAATTTTAAATAGACCATAAAAATAGAAAAAAAACAATAAAAAAATTCCAAATTCCAAACTGAATATGCAGCTTTTGGAATTTGGAATTTTCTATACTAGAAATTCTAAATCTTAGTTTCTAGGAGATTTTCTTCTTTCAGATTTTGCACCTACTCTAGACATTGCACATCTGAAACCAATGTAATCAGTTGCCATATCTTGAGGGAAGTATCTTCTTTGAGCAGGATCTAACCAATAAGCTCTATCTCTCCAAGAACCTCCTTTATAAACTCTTACTTTATCATCGATTAAAGTAGTACGTTTACTAGAATTATCATATTTTCTTATCATTTTACCTAAACTGTCTGTAGTAACATTATGTTTAGGAGAATTGTACATAGCTTGATCTGCTTTTGAACCTGATTCAGAATCACCAAAGTCAAAATATCTTGAAGATTGTTTATCACCATCTCTATAGTTGATATTATCACTTGTGCTGAAGTTTTGTCTCAAATAAGTTTCTTGCTCATCAACCGGTACCTGAGCAATTTCTCCAGGAAGGTTTCTTGCAATAACTTTACCATTACTTAAAGTATCATACTTAATTGTAGCAGTTGTAACAATTTCAATCTTACCATCTTTACCAATTTTGTTTTTAGCATATTGATTACCTCTATAGTAGTTGAAATCATTTGCTTCATTATCAATAATTGGTCTGTAAACGTCAGCTACCCATTCTGCAACGTTTCCGGCCATATCATATAATCCGAAATCGTTTGGAGCATAACTTTTTACAGCATTTGTAATATCTGCACCATCATCTGACCATCCTGCAATTCCACCGTAGTCACCGTTTCCTTGTTTGAAGTTAGCCAATTGATCACCTTTGTTTTTACGTTTATTAGAACGTGTATAATCTCCAGACCAAGGATATTTCTTTTGTCCTTTGTAGATGTTATACTCTCTTTGTCCAACATCAGCAGCAGCTGCATATTCCCATTCTGCTTCAGTAGGAAGTCTGTACTCTGGTAAGATAATTCCAGAAGAACGTTGTGCGTAAACATTTTTCTCTTCAGGAACCACACCATCTTTTCCAGCTTTTGGTCTTCTACCAGTTGGGTTTTTCTTTAATACAATTTCTTCGCTTCCACCACGTGATGTACTTGGAGACATTAAGTATCCTTCAGTATTAAATGCGTTTTCAGCATTAACATCATTTGTTTTAGCACCTTTTTGAAGATATCCGTTTTTCTCTAAAACTGCTTCGTTCACACGGTCAGTTCTCCATTTACTAAATTCAACAGCTTGAATCCAGTTAACACCAACTACAGGATAGTTAGCATAAGAAGGATGTCTTAAGTAATTATTAGTCATCGTTTCGTTGTATCCTAAACGATTTCTCCAAACAAGAGTATCTGGCGATGCTCCTTCGTAAATATTTTTGTAATTTTCTTCTGTTGGCGGGAAAACTTTCTTTAACCACTCTAGGTATTCTAAGTACATACCGTTTGTAACTTCGGTTTCATCCATATAGAATGACTGAACGTGTTGTTGAGTTGGTGTGTTATTCCAATCATGCATAACATCATCCTGTACCTTACCCATAGTAAACGTACCTCCTTCAACAAAAACCAAACCAGGACCTGCCTGTTGTTTTTTACCTGCATTTCTAGCAGCAGTTCCATTCTGACTATCTACATCCCAGCCTGTTGCTCTAGAAGCGTGACTCGAACTCGATTTTTTGCTACAACTAGCCGTGCCCAACATCAATACCATTGACATCATTAACTGCAAGACTACAATTTTGTTTACTTTCATACTCATTCTTAGGTGATAAATTTAGGTGCTGCAATATAATAATTAACATTTAATTGGCAACATCTGTTCTAATAATTTTATTTAGCTGTTTTTTATCAGGAAAATAACCTTTAGTTACGAACGCAAAAATATACTTTTTATTATTTACTGTAACATGAAATACTATATTTTTACTTACTAATTATTTTTTAATTAAATTTCACTTTTTAAACCAATGAAACAGTTAATTTTCATCTACCTCTTTTTGATTCCAGTTATCTCATTTTCTCAGCAAAATGGGGATATAACAATCAATTGGCAAGATAAAAAAGAGGCAAATTACGGTGAAAATAAAATCCTGATTCCATACTTCTTAGAAAGCAGTTTTCGTTTCGATATGACAAAAAAAAGCATAACGTTATTAGAAAATCTAAATCTGACTAATGCACCTAACGGCAGTTCAGTGCAAATTAGCAACATCATTTACGAGCCTGTTTCAAGAGCGGATTTAGGTGATTTAACTATTGAAAACATCCCTACAAAACCAAATGAATCCTTAATTATTACAAATTCTAGAGACTTAAAACGTACTTTTCTTTCTTTATCCCCCATTATAAAAGACGGAAATGGCTTTAAAAGAATCAAATCTTTTTCTTATTCTATTAATTCTTCGGCAGCTAGAAATACCAGCAATTCTATTTTTCAAAAAACTGCTGTAATTTCAAATTCTGTATTAGCTTCAGGAGATTGGTATCGTTTTTATATTCAAAAATCTGGCGTATATAAGATTACCAGATCTTTTTTACAAAGCTTAGGCTTTGATCCTTCAAAAGTAGATCCACGAAGAATAAAAATCTATGGAAATGGAGGTAAAATGCTTCCTTTGGCCAATAATATTTATTATCCTGATGACTTAACAGAAAACACCATTCAGGTAATTGGCGAAAGCGACGGTGTTTTCAACAATGAAGATTATATTCTTTTTTATGCTGAAGGAGTTGAAAATTGGAACTCTGAAAGCCAGACCAACTTAAATTTATACGATTCTAAATCCTATTATTACATTACAGCTTCTGGCACAGATGGAAAAAGAATCCCAAATTTTAATCAGCCAACAGCCAACAGCACAGTAGAGCTAAACACGTTTGATGACTATCAATTTCATGAAATTGATCAAACTAACGTTGTTCATTTAGGCCGTCAATGGCTTGGAGAATCATTTGACATTAATCAGGAACAAGAGTTTTCATTTACTTTTCCAAATCTTGACACCACCATACCTGTAAAAATAGAGGTAACCGCTGCTTCTGCCGCATTTACAAATACTTCATTCGCGATTACCGCAAATGGACAAAATGTTGGAACGATAAATTATTCTTTTTTAACACCTGATTCCGAAAATAAGTACTTCAGCAAAAGCTTACCTCCTAACACAACTTTTACAGGAGCTGACAACATTAAAATAAAACTAATTTATAACAACAATGGAGTTCCTGGCTCAAAAGGCTACCTTGACTACATTAATCTAACTGCAAAACGAAAACTTACAGGAACTGGAAAACAGTTTCCATTTCAATATAATGACGCTGGCTCTACAACTGGAGTTGTCAATTACACAATTGGGAACGCTACGGGAATATCTCAAATCTGGGATGTTACTGACCTATATAATGTATCCAGAATTGAAAACCCAAACCAAGCCAGCTTTAGCTTTAAAGCCAATTTAGGAGAAATTCGAAAATATGTAGCAATAGATGCATCTGATTATTACACTCCTTTAAAAGAAAACCAGTCTAAAATTGCAAATCAAAACTTAAAAGGAACTATTTTTAGAAACAATCAAAATGCTTTTCAAGACATCGATTATTTAATTGTCACACCAAAATCTTTAGTTTCTCAAGCAGAAAGACTGGCCAACTTTCATCGAAACAATTCAAATTTAAATGTCAAAGTTGTTTCGCTCGAAAATATCTATCAGGAATTCTCGTCAGGAAAGCAAGATATTGCAGGGATTAGAAATTTCGTAAAATACATTTATGAGAACGCCTCTTCTACAGAAAAAAGAATAAAATATTTAAACTTATTTGGAGATGCTTCTTATGATTACAAGGATCGAATTCCAAACAACACCAACATCGTACCTATTTATCAATCGCTAACAAGTACTACTGTTGGCGAAGGCGGATTTGCCACTGATGACTTCTATGGACTTATGGATGCAAACGAAGGAATTGTTGGATATCCATTTGACGGAATTGACATTGCAACTGGACGTATGATCGTTTCAGACAATGCACAAGCACAAGAAATGGTTAATAAAGTTTTAGAATATCATGACACAAAATCATATGGAAACTGGAGAAATAATTTTGTTTTAATCAGTGACGATACAGACGCCGCTGGAGATCAAACATTACAGGCAAACCAAAATGCATTAGCCGATTTAATTGCAACTGAAAAACCTTTTTTCAATATCGAAAAAATATTCTTAGACGCCTATACACAAGAGGCTTCTGCCGGAGGAGCCAGATACCCTAAAGCCAGAACTGATTTCTTTAATGCTTTTGAAAAAGGAGCATTAGTATTTAATTATCTAGGACATGGCGGAGAAGATGGGCTTGCGAGCGAAAGAATTTGGGAAAAGTCAGATGGCCAAAACCTGAACAATCAATATAAGTATCCTCTTTTTATAACCATCACTTGTGAATTTTCTAGATTTGATGATCCATCAAGACCAACTGCCGGGGAATATGTCTATTGGAATCCTAAAGGCGGAGCCATTTCTATGCTGACTACCATTCGCCAAATTGGAAAAATAAACGGAGAAAGCTTTAACAGTACTTTAAACAAAAATCTTCTTTCATTCGGCTCAAATCAATACAACAGTATAGCAGAATCTCTGAGAATTTCTAAAAACGAAAACTCCAGCTCAGGCAGCAATGTAGTTACCTATTTAGGTGATCCTGCTTTAATGCTGGCGATTCCAAAACCTAGAATCAACCTAACAAAAGTAAATGATATTGCAATTTCTCAGCCTATACCCGATTTTAAATCATTATCTAAAATTAAAATATCTGGAGAAATCACAGACGAAAACAATATTTTGTTAAGTAATTATAATGGAGAATTAGCTACTGCTATTTTTGACAAAATGCTTACGAATTCAACTTTAAACAATGATGGATTAAGTCCGCCTATGCAGTTTAAAACTTTGGGTGAAACCATTTTCAGAGGAAATGCTTCAGTTGCAAACGGTCAATTTGAATTCAGCTTTGTAGTTCCAAGAGATATCCGAATTCCTGTTGATAATGGAAAAATTAGCTTTTATTCAAAGAAAAATACTACTTTAGAAAACCAAACTGGATATAATAACATTATTAAGATTGGAGGGATTAATGAAAATGCACCGCAGGACAATATTAGCCCGAAAGTTAAGTTATATATGAACGATGAAACTTTTGTATCTGGAGGCATCACAAACGAATCTCCATTCCTTTTAGCTTTTTTAGAAGACGAAAACGGAATTAATACAGCAAGTGGAATTGGACATGATATTGTAGCTATTTTAGATGGAGATGTGAGCAATCCTTATATTTTGAACGATTACTATCAAACAAAATTAGACGATTACACCAATGGAAACCTGCGTTTTCCGTTTAGAAATTTAGCTCCGGGGCTCCACACCATAAGTTTTACCGCTTGGGACGTATACAATAATCCTGTTACAAGCGAGATTCAATTTACGGTTGTAGGAGACGAATCATTGACATTATCACATGTTCTTAACTATCCTAATCCTTTTTCAACTTATACACAATTTTGGTTTTCTCACAATAGACCTTACGAACCCTTAGATGTGCAAGTGCAAGTAATGACTATAACAGGAAAAGTGGTTTGGACAAAAAACCAAACTATAACGACAGAAGGATTTTTATCGAGAGAGATTACATGGGATGGAAAAGACGATTTTGGAGACAGAATTGGAAAAGGAGTGTATATTTACAAATTAACTGTGAAATCAAATTTAACAAATAAAAAAGCAGAAAAATACGAAAAGCTTGTCATCCTATAATATTATATATATTTGCACCACCAAAAACATAAGTCCCTTAAATGAAAAAACTATCACTTTTATTAATTTGCCTTTTTAGCCTTTATAATTCAAAGGCTCAGGAATCAAGACCTATAGTAACTGGAGTTCCTTTTCTATTAGTTGCTGCAGATGCTAGAGCAGCAGGTTTAGGTGACCAAGGGGTTGCCACTTCTGCCGACGTGTTCTCACAACAATGGAATCCAGCGAAATATGCGTTTTCAGAAGACGCTCAAGGTCTTTCTATTAGTTACACTCCTTATTTGACAGATCTTGCCAACGACATCTCCTTAGGACAAGTAACATACTATAACAAAATCAATGAACGAAGCGCCTTTGCGGGAAGTTTTCGTTATTTTGGTTTCGGAGATATTGAATTAAGACAAACAGGCGACCCAAATGAAGTTCCTAGAAGAGTAAATCCAAACGAATTTGCTTTAGACGGCTCTTACTCTCTAAAATTAAGCGAAGAATTCTCTATGGCTGTCGCAGCTCGTTTTATTAACTCAAATTTAAAAGTCGCTTCAGAAGATGTCGATGCGACAGCTGCAAGAACATTTGCAGTTGATGTCGCTGCGTTTTATCAATCAGAAGAAATTGCTTATCAAGACTTCAATGGGAGATGGAGAGCAGGTATTAATCTTCAGAATCTAGGCCCTAAAATCAGTTACGACAGAGATGATTTTAGCACCAATTTTTTACCTGCCAATTTGAGATTAGGAGGAGGATTTGATTTTATTTTTGACGACTACAACAAACTTGCTGTAAGTGCTGAACTTACTAAACTTTTAGTTCCAACACCTCCAGGAATTCAAGCAGCTGTTGACGGAAATGGAGATGGAGATTTTGACGATCCTGAAGATATTACACAGCAACAGGCTACAGATGCCGCTTATAACAATTATAGAAATATCGGATGGGTTTCTGGAATATTCAAATCTTTTGGAGATGCACCAGGCGGATTCAGTGAAGAGCTGAAAGAAGTTACCTATAGCCTTGCTGCAGAATATATGTATCAAGATTCATTTGCGATGCGTTTAGGATACTACCATGAAAGCCCAGAAAAAGGCGCTAAACAGTTTTTCTCATTAGGAGCAGGATTCAAATACAATATCATGAAAATCGATGTTTCTTACCTATTCTCTGCTTCGAAAATAAAAAACCCTTTAGAAAACACACTTCGTTTCTCTTTAACGTTTAACTTTGGAGACAAATACGAGACGTATTAAAAGAACAGAATAAAATAAAAACAACATAATCCAAATTCCTGCATTTTAGGAATTTGGATTTTTTTTCCCTTAAAAACAGATGAAAGAGATCAATATAACAACTTCATTTACAATTTTTGACAATCTAAACGAGCTTTCTGAAGAAATTCAGAACTTAATGAACCAGGCAATAGAGATTAGAAAAAAAGCTTATGCTCCTTATTCAAAGTTTAGAGTTGGTGCAGCCTTGCTTTTAGATAACGGAAAAATTATTCTGGGTTCTAATCAGGAAAATGCGGCTTATCCGTCTGGACTTTGCGCCGAAAGAACAGCTATTTTTTATGCAGGAAGCGCATATCCAGAAGCCAAAATTTTAAAAATGGCTATTACAGCAGCTTCAGACACCAACCAAACCACTGCTCCTATTCCGCCTTGTGGTTCTTGCCGACAATCAATTGCAGAATATGAGATAAAACAAGAAACTCCTATTGAAATCTATTTTATGGGTGAAATTGGCGAAGTTTATAAATCATCATCATTGAAAAATTTACTCCCATTGATGTTTGATAAAAAGTTCTTGTAAAAAAAAGCCAAAAAGTGGTCATTAAATTTTAGTTCTTAAATGTAATGTCTTATTTTTGCATCCCGACCTTTCGGGCGCAAATTTGTGGGAGGAAACTATTTTGCGTTACAGGCACAATAATCGATAACACAAACAACTTTAGCAAAAGAAAGAATTCAGATGAAAGAAGTTACAAAAGAGGTATATTTAAAGTGGTATGAAGACATGCTACTTTGGAGAAAGTTTGAAGACAAACTTGCAGCATTATACATTCAACAAAAAGTTAGAGGTTTTCTACACCTATATAATGGTCAAGAAGCTGTATTAGCTGGCGCACTGCACGCTATGGATTTGACCAAAGATAAAATGATTACTGCTTACAGAAACCACGTGCAGCCAATTGGTATGGGAGTTGATCCTAGAAACGTAATGGCCGAACTTTTAGGAAAAGCAACAGGAACTTCTAAAGGTATGGGAGGTTCTATGCACATTTTCTCTAAAGAGCACGGTTTTTATGGAGGTCACGGAATCGTAGGTGCTCAAATTCCTGTAGGAGCTGGTATTGCTTTTGCAGACAAATATTTCAACACTGGCGGTGTTACCATGACTTACTTTGGCGACGGAGCTGCTAGACAAGGTTCTTTACACGAAGCTTTCAACATGGCTATGTTATGGAAACTTCCAGTTGTATTTATCGTTGAAAATAACGGTTATGCAATGGGAACTTCTGTAGAAAGAACTGCAAACCACACTGACATCTGGAAATTAGGTTTAGGTTACGAAATGCCTTGTGGACCTGTTGACGGAATGAATCCTGTAAAAGTTGCCGAAGCAATGCACGAAGCTATCGAAAGAGCGCGTCGCGGAGATGGACCAACTTTCCTTGAAATGAAAACGTATCGTTACAGAGGACACTCTATGTCTGACGCACAATTATACCGTTCTAAAGAAGAGGTTGAAGAGTACAAAAAAATTGACCCAATTACTCAAGTTCTTGACGTAATCTTGGATCAAAAATATGCTACACAAGAAGAAATCGAAGTAATTGACCAAAAAGTTAAAGACTTAGTTGAAGAATGTGCGAAATTCGCTGAAGAATCTCCATATCCAGACTTACAACAATTATACGATGTAGTATACGCACAAGAAGACTATCCATTTACACCTCATAAATTATAATATCATGGCGATTAAAGTAACAATGCCTCGTTTGAGCGATACTATGACTGAAGGAACGGTAGCAACTTGGCTTAAAAAAGTAGGCGACAAAGTAAGCGAAGGTGATATCTTAGCTGAAATTGAAACAGACAAAGCAACAATGGAGTTCGAATCTTTTAACGAAGGAACTCTTTTACATATCGGAATTCAAGAAGGAGAAACTGCTCCTGTTGATTCATTATTAGCCATCATTGGTAAAGAAGGAGAAGATATTTCTGCTCTTTTAGCTGGTGGCGATGCTCCTGCTGCTAGTTCCGAAGCTTCGGAACCAAAAGCGGATGCTCCTGCTGCTGAAGCAAAAACTGAAACTGCTGCTCCTGCAAAAGCAGCTGCATTACCAAAAGGAGTTATAGTAGTAACTATGCCTCGCTTAAGTGATACAATGACGGAAGGTACAGTAGCAACTTGGCTGAAAAAAGTGGGTGATACTGTAGCTGAAGGAGATATTTTAGCAGAAATTGAAACAGACAAAGCTACAATGGAGTTTGAGTCTTTCAATGCTGGAACATTATTATACATCGGAATTCAAGAAGGAAGCACTGCTCCTGTTGACAGCTTATTAGCTATCATTGGGCCTGCGGGAACTGACATTTCTGGAGTTGCTGATAACTTTACTGCTGGTGGCGCTGCAACTGCAAGTGCTCCTGCTGCCGAAGAAACAAAAACTGCTCCTGCTGCTGAAAAAGCAACAGAAGCTCCTGCTGAAACTTCAAACGGAGGAAGAATTTTAGCTTCGCCTTTAGCTAAGAAAATTGCTTCTGATAAAGGAATTTCATTAAACCAAGTAAAAGGATCTGGAGAAAATGGACGTATCGTAAAAAGCGATATCGAAAACTTTACTCCATCTGCACAAACACAAACTGCTGCTTCAGCACCTGCTGCTAAACAAGAAGCATCTGCTCCTGCCGCACCAAAAGTATTTGTTCCTGCTGGAGAAGTTTACACAGAAGAGATCAAAAATTCTCAAATGCGTAAAATCATCGCTAAACGTTTGGCAGAATCTTTATTTACTGCACCTCACTATAACTTAGTGATCGAAGTAAGCATGGACGAAGCAATGCAGGCTAGAGCTGCCATCAACAGCGTTCCAGATACAAAAGTATCTTTCAACGATATGGTAATCAAAGCTTGTGCTTTAGCATTGAAAAAACACCCAAAAATCAACTCTCAGTGGAAAGAAGATGCTATCATCATCAACCACCACGTAAACATTGGTGTTGCTGTAGCTGTTGAAGACGGATTAGTAGTTCCTGTATTGAAATTTACAGATGCTATGAGTTTATCTCAAATTGGTGGTTCAGTAAGAGATCTTGCTGGAAGAGCTAAAAACAAAAAATTAGGACCGCAAGAAATGGAAGGAAGTACTTTTACAGTATCTAACCTTGGTATGTTTGGTATTACTGAATTTAATTCAATTATTAATCAGCCAAACTCTGCTATCCTTTCTGTAGGAGCAATCGTTGAGAAACCAGTAGTTAAAAACGGTCAAATCGTAGTTGGAAACACCATGATGTTATCATTAGCTTGTGACCACAGAACAATTGACGGCGCAACTGGCGCTCAGTTCTTACAAACATTAAAACAATACATCGAAAGCCCAGTTACAATGTTGGCGTAATCTTTGTTAATTTTATAATTAAATCCCGTTTTGTTTATTCAAAGCGGGATTTTTTGTTTAATTTTCATCCTCAAATTCAAAACCTCACAAAATGAAGAAACTAATTCTTTTCGCTTTGTTTCTGACAGCAATTGCCTGCCAGAAAAAAGAGCAAACAGAAAAAACTACTGCTGTTATAGACGAACACAGTTACTCTAAACCAGAACTTGCCGTTGCAAAACATCTTGATCTTGATATCAAAGTTGATTTTGATACACAGACGATTTCAGGAAAAGCATCTTGGACAATTGATAACATCAGCAAAGGAAACGAAATTATTTTCGACGAAAACACTTTAAACATTACAAAAGTTACTTTAGGTGATGAAGAAAAAGAAACCAAATTTGAACTTGGAGCAGCCACTGAATTTCATGGAAAACCGCTTCATATTACCATTGAACCAAATACAACCAAAGTAAACATTTACTACAACACAACTAAAGAAGCTGTAGCATTACAATGGTTAAAACCAGAACAAACTGCTGACAAAAAGAAACCTTTCTTGTTCTCTCAAGGAGAAAGTGTTTGGTCACGTACCTGGATTCCGTGTCAGGATTCTCCGGGAGTTCGTTTTACCTACAATGCAAAAGTTACGGTTCCTAAAGATTTATTAGCGGTTATGAGTGCTGTAAATCCGCAGAAGAAAAATGATACTGGTGTTTATACTTTTAAACAAGACAAAGCAATTCCGTCTTATTTAATGGCAATTGCAGTTGGAGATATCGAATTTCAAGCAATCGACAATAGAACAGGAGTTTATGCAGAACCATCAATGCTAAAAAAATCGGCCTATGAATTTGCTGAACTAGGAAAAATGGTTGTAGCTGCTGAAAAATTATATGGCCCTTACCGTTGGGGACGTTATGATGTTTTGGTTTTACCTCCAAGTTTCCCTTATGGCGGAATGGAAAATCCAAATCTAACTTTCTTAACTCCAGGCGTTATTGCAGGAGATCGTTCGCTTACGAGCTTATTGGCACACGAATTAGGACACAGCTGGAGCGGCAACTTAGTTACAAACGCTACATGGGATGATATTTGGTTGAACGAAGGTTTTACTACTTATGTTGAACACAGAATTGGAGAAGCCATTTTTGGAAAGAAAGAATTTGACATGCAAAACGTTATTACTCGCAAAGAATTGATTGATAATGTAGCAGAATATGGAGGCACAAGTCCTGACACTAGACTAAAAGTGAGTTTGACTGGAAGAAATCCTGATGACGGAATCAGTATGATTCCTTATGTAAAAGGGTATGCTTTCTTGAGAGTTATTGAAAACGCTGTTGGACGTGAAAAATTTGATGTTTTTATCAAAAATTATTTTGATGCACATGCCTTCAAATCGATTACGACAGAAGATTTTGTTAAATATTTAAACGAAAATCTTATCAAAGGAGACAAAACTTTAGCAGACAAAATCAAATTGGAAGATTGGATTTACAAACCGGGAATTCCATCAAACATAACTCCTGTAAGTTCAGCTGATTTTGATGCGATTGATAAAATTCAAAAAAACTGGAGAGAAACTGGCGTTGCAGGTTTAAGCAAAAAAATTACAACTACTGCCGAAAAACAGCATTTTATTGACCATCTCCCAGCTGATATTACAGCAAAAGAAATGGAGGCAATTGATAAAGAATTCAACTTTACAAAAGGCGGTAATTTTATCATTAAACGTCAATGGTTTGTTCAGGCATTAATTCATCAATACAAACCAGCTTATCCTGCCATTGAGCAATTTTTGATAGGAATTAGCAGAACTGGATCTGTAATGATGCTTTATAAAGAAATGGTTAAAACTCCTGAAGGAAAAGTTTGGGCAAAACAGGTTTTTGATAAAGCAAAATCTGGTTATCATGCAACGACTATTCAGGCTGTTGAAGGGGTTTTGAAATAGTTTTTTTCAAGAATGTTATTAAAAACAGGTTATCCTTAAAAGGACAACCTGTTTTTTTTTGACAATCATTTGTCATTTCGAGAAACGAGAAATCGCAATAGAAATTCCGCAGTGAGAATCGACAATCTTTATGGAGCTACTTATGGAGATCCTTCCTTCGTCAGGATGACAAACTAGACGAAAATACTCTTTTGAAACCGAGTGTCCCAGCCCCGATAAAAGTGGAAATCCTTTTGTGCTGGGGTTCGGCACAAAAGATTGGAACGGATAGCGGGATTAGCTCCTAAAAAACTTTATTATAGAAATCGAAATACCAAGATAATTCTTCATCAAAAAAACTCAGGGAAAATTATCCATCATATAGCGTACATTCTCCATGTTTTAAAATCTGCAATCGTCGCAACTTTGTAATGTCAAAAGACAACAACTAATAATAACATTAAAAAATTAAATACGATGGCACGATTAACAGCATTAAACCCAGAAGAAGTAACAGGAAAAACTAAAGATTTATTTAACGCAGTTCAAGCAAAATTAGGCGTTGTACCAAACATGATGAGAACAATGGGGAATTCTCCAGCGGTTTTGGAAGGATATCTGAACTTAAGCGGCGCATTAAGCCACGGAAAATTAAGTGCAAAAACTGGCGAATTAATTGCATTAGCAGTTTCAGAAAGCAACTCTTGTGATTACTGTTTAGCAGCTCATACTTTTATCGGAGAAAAATTGATAAAAGCAGATCCAGCAGTTTTACACGCGGCAAGAACAGGAAACTCTACAGATGCTAAAACAGAAGCGATTTTACAATTGGCTAAAACATTAATCAGAAAAGGCGGTTTAGTAAATGACGAAGATGTAAACAACGCCAAAAATGCCGGAGTTTCTGATGCTGAAATTGCAGAAACTATTGGTCATGTAGCTTTAAATGTGCTGACAAACTACTTTAATAATGTAGCAAATACTGAAATAGACTTTCCAACAGTTTAATCAAGAGTTGCACATTCACTATAACAAAAAACAATTTATAAAGATAGCTACGGGTTTATTTCATAGCTATCTTTATGCTTTCAAAAACAAAACACATGAGCTCCCAAAATGTTTTCACTTTAATCAATCCGCAGAATGGGAATTTGGCTTTTAAGATTCTTCCTTTTGATGACAACAGCCACTTTGATCATTTACAGCGAAACAATTATTATTCTTTGATTTGGATAACTAAAGGAAAAGGCAAAGTAAAAGCCGATTTTGCTGAACATCATTTTGAGGAAAACACACTTCTCGCCTTTTCGCCTTATCAACCTTTTATGCTTTGTGTAAATGAACCAATTGAAGGAATCGCAATTCATTTTCATCCTGATTTTTATTGTATTCACATGCATCAAAAAGAGGTTTCATGCAATGGTGTTTTATTCAACAATATTTATCAGCCACCTTATGTACAAGTTACAGAACAGGCTTCTCAGACTTTTAAAATGGTTATTGATCAGATGAAAGCTGAAATTCAGAATGCAGAATTGGCACAATATGAATTGCTTATTTCTTACTTGAAAATCTTTCTAATTACAGCTTCAAGATTAAAAACAGAACAATTGGAAGAAATGAAATCGGTTCCGGATTCTAAAGAGCCTGTAATTCTTCAAAATCTAAAAGATGCAATTGAACTCAATTTCAAAACCAAACATTCAGCAGGAAATTATGCTGAATTACTCAATATTTCTCCAAAAGCATTGGCAAAATTATCCAAGAATTATTTCAATAAGACTTTAACCGATTTAATTTCGGAAAGAATCATTATTGAAGCTAAAAGAGAATTGTATCTAACCAATAAAACAGTCAAAGAAATTGCCTATGAATTAGGTTATGACGATGAACATTATTTCAGTCGTTTCTTTAAAACCAATGCTGATGTTTCGCCTCAAATTTATCGTGAAACTGTAGGATTTGGAAAAATGGATGCTTAGTTTTCAGTCGCAGTCTGCTGATTACTGTAAACTGTTACTGATTACTTATTTTTCGCTTCAATCCATTTGGACATGTACATGGTACTTTTATAAGCATGATGCTGGAGCAAATTTCCCATAAAATTATGCAGACGATGACTTCCGGAATCTATTAAAAGTGAATTTGTGAATGAAATTAATTTATCTGAATAATCCTGTTTTTGGTAACATTTATTAATGATTTCAACTCCATTTTTCTGAGCTTCTTTCCAAAGATTTTCATCTTGATAAAGCTCTATTGCTTTTTTTGCAAAAACTTCGGGATTATCTTCAATACAACCATTCCAAGGCAAATCTAAATGCATCGCTTCTGAACCAATTGAAGTTGTTACACTTGGTGTTCCGCATTGCATGGCTTCTAGTAATTTTCCTTTTAAACCTGCTCCAAAACGAATCGGCGCGAGAACAATTCTTGCTTTTTTGACAATTTCATTGGCATCTTCTGCTCTTCCCATAATAAAAAATCCATTTTTAGGCTGATGCAATTGCAATACTTTTTGCGATGGATAAGCGCCATAAACTTCTAGAACTGCATCTGGAAAATTCTTTTTAAGAGAAGGCCAAATTGATTCTTTTAAATGTTGAACGGTATTCCAATTCGGTTCATGAAGAAAATTTCCGATGAAAACAAAGTTCTTTCGATCTTTGAATGAAGGCAGATTTAATAGATCATTTTCAGTCATTTCATCCACTAAAAACGGAAGATAAAAAAGCAACTTTTTGTTTATCTTAAAAACATCTTCGAGAATATTCATCTCAAATTCTGAAATAATCAAAGACAAATCACATCTTAAAATACTGGCAATTTCTCGTTTTGCTACTTCTTCAGATAATAAATCAATCAATTCAAAAGTTCGATTTTCTTTAAAAGCTTTTTGTCTTGCTGTTCTTAAGCAATGTAAATCTTCAGTATCTAAAATTCGGATTGCTTTTGGACAGTTTTCAATGACTCTCCATCCAAATTGTTCTTCGATCATAAATCGATCAAACAAAACAACATCTGGATTTAATTCAATTATAAAATCGTCAAAACTTGAAGAATTGAGCTCAATATTTTTTTTAGAAACTCCAAATTCAGCTAAATCAATCATAAAATCACTGTCTTGAGCTGCGCTTGCAAAAGTAATTTCGAATCCTTTTTCTTTGAAAATAGAAATCAACTGCATCATTCTTCCGCCTGCTGCAGAAGACTTTGGCTCAGGCCAGACAAACCCAATAATTAAAAGTTTTTTTAGCTGATTCATTGTAATTGGTTTCAACTTACAAAATAATACTTTTTTCCGCGGATTTGCACCCAATTTCCTGAAATTCGGTCGTAAAAAAACACTAATTTTGCAAAATCTAAATGCCTGGAAATTATGTTAGGATTAAAATTAACTACAGACCCTCGCTGGGTAAATATCGTGGAGTCAAATATTGAAGAAATTTTAACGGATCACGCTTGGTGCGAACAAAAAGCAGCTTCAAACGCAATTAGTATTGTGACTTATAATTCTGAAATAGAAGAATTGGTAACAGAAATGCTTGTAATTGCTCGAGAAGAACTGGAGCACTTTCAAATGGTTCACGATATTATAAAACAGCGCGGACTTACTTTAGGCCGTGAAAGAAAAGATCATTACGTTAATGAACTTTTTAAATTCATGAAAAAAGACGGAAGCCGTAGAGACGCGTTATCTGACCGCTTATTATTTTCTGCCATGATTGAAGCCAGAAGCTGCGAACGCTTTAAAGTCCTTTCTGAAAACATTAAAGATCCAGAACTAGCGAAATTTTATCGCGATTTAATGATTTCTGAAGCAGGACATTATACTACTTTTCTAGGATTCGCCAGAAAATATCAAGACAATATTGACATTGATAAAAGATGGAAAGAATGGATTGAATATGAAGGTTCTATTATTACCAATTATGGTAAAAATGAAACCGTACACGGATAAATTATACTCGTTTTTTGACGTCATTTTACACTTTAACTCCCACAATTCGTTATGCAAAAAAGTAAATCCAGATCAATCGTATTTAAAATTGCGAAGTATTTCGGAATCGCTTTCGCTGTTCTTTTAGGATTACTATTTTTAACGCCTATCGTTTTTGAAGATCAGATTAAGGAACAAATTAAGAAAACAGCTAACGAAAGATTAAGCGCAGAGCTTAATTATTCTGATGTTTCAGTTTCTTTTTTCCGTCATTTCCCTTCGTTGACACTTACATTAGAGGATTTAAGTCTTAATGGTTCGGCTCCCTATAAAAACGAAAAATTTATTACAGCAAAAGAGGTTTCTTTTGGGATTAACGTTGCTAGTTTGATTTTCAGCAAATCGGTAAAAATTGATCAGATTTATTTGTCCGATTCTTTTATTAATGTAAAAGTAAATCCAAACGGAGAAGCCAATTACAATATTTACAAATCGCAGGAACAGGCTTCAAAATCGAAAGACAGCAGTGATACTGCATTAAAACTAGAGCGAATTGAAATCTTAAACAGTAAAATTGTTTACGATGATAAATCGACAAAAGTACATTTTGATGCTTTTGGATTTAATTATTTAGGAAAAGGAGATTTAAACAAAGCCGTTTTTGATTTGTATTCAAAAGCTAAAATCGAAAAATTAAATATCATTTATGAAGATGAGCCGTATTTAATGAACAAAAAGATTGATGCCGATTTGATTACAAAAGTAAACATCAACTCGCTTTCGTTCTTTTTCCAGCAGAACAACTTAAAAATCAATCAGCTTTTGGTCGATTTTAAGGGGAAATTTGATATCCTGAAAGATGGTTATAATATGGATTTTGTGATTAAATCGGACAACAGCAAGTTGTACGACGTTTTTACCGCTTTCCCTCCAAAATATATTACTTGGCTTGCTCAAACTGAATTAAAAGGAAATACAAACCTTCTTTTTACTTTAAAAGGAAAATATATTACATCGCAAAATATCGCTCCAGATCTTAATTTAGACGTTAAAATAAACGATGGATTTGTGAATTATAACAAAAGTGCCTTTCCGGTTTCTAATTTAAATTTAGACATCAAAACCAAAGTTCCGTCTCTAAATCCGGACTTAGTAATTGTTGATGCTCAAAATTTATCTTTAAATATCAATCAGGATTATTTAAAATCGAAGTTTATTGTTAAAGGTGTAAATACACCGGATATTAACGGTGATTTTAAAGCTAAAATTGATCTTGAAAAACTAGTTAACGCACTTGGAATTCCTGATATAAAACTAAAAGGATCTTTAGTAAGCGACATCAAAACAAACGGAGTATTTGACCAGAAAAACAAACGTTTTCCAGTAACGAATGGTACAATCAATCTGGAAAATGGTTATTTAAAAACACCTTATTATCCAAATCCGATTACGAATATTACCATCAAATCTAAAATTGAGAATCAAAAAGGAACTTTTCAGGATTTGAAAGTAAACCTAAAACCAACTCAATTTACTTTTGAAGGAAAACCTGTTTTTGTTGAAGCCGATCTAAGCAATTTTGATGATTTGACTTATGATGTAAAAGCAAAAGGCGAATTGGATGTTAACCGAATCTATAAAGTTTTCTCACAGAAAGGACTTGATTTAGATGGTTTTATAAAAGCCGATTTGGTTTTGAAAGGAAAACAAAGCGATGCTGAAAAAGGGAACTACAGCAAATTATACAATAAGGGAACTCTTGAATTGAGAAATATCGGAATTGCCTCAGAATTTCTTCCAAAGAAATTTGTTATCAAAGAAGGGATTTTCAAAATCAATCAGGATAAAATGTCGTTCAATAATTTCTTAGCCGCTTACGGACAGTCTGATTTTAAAATGAACGGTTATTTGCAGAACGTTATTAATTATGTTACCACAAATACAGGCGTTTTAAGAGGTTCTTTTCAAGTGACTTCAAGATATATCAATATTGACGAATTCATGTCTAATGCACCAGAAAGCACATCTGTAACACAGAATGAAAAACCAGCTCCGAAAAAAGAAACAGAGACAAATGAAACTGGCGTTATTGTTATTCCAACCAACTTAGATTTACAATTATTGGCAAATGCCCAAAAAGTAAATTTTGACAAACTGACCTTAAACAAAGCCGTTGGAAATCTGAAAATGAACAAAGGAAAACTGACCATGCAGAACACAGGCTTTGATTTAATTGGATGCAAAGTCGATATGACTGCCAATTACCAAGCTGTAACAACTAAAAAAGCCAATTTTGACTACGCTATAAAGGCTAATGATTTTGACATTAAAAGAGCTTACAATGAAATTGAAGTTTTTAGAAAAATGGCTAGCGCAGCAGAAAAAGCACAAGGAATTGTTTCCTTAGATTACAAATTGAAAGGACGTTTAAATTCAAAAATGGAACCGGTTTATCCTTCGCTTGTTGGAGGCGGAACGCTTTCTGTAAAAGATGTAAAAGTCCGTGGACTGAAAATGTTTAATGCAGTCAGCAAACAAACCAGTTCTGAAAAAATGAAAAATCCAGATCTTTCAAAAGTAGATATCAAAACTACAGTTAAGAATAATATTATAACCGTTGATCGTTTTAAATTTAAATTTGCTGGCTTTAGACCAAGAATCGAAGGAACAACAAGTCTGGACGGAAAACTGAATTTAAAAATGCGTTTAGGACTTCCTCCATTAGGTATTTTTGGAATTCCGTTAACCGTTACTGGAACCCAGGACAATCCTAAAGTAAAAGTGGGACGTAAAACTGAGGATTTGGAAGAAACTAAAGATACAGAGGAATAAAATTTGAAAATTCCAAATTCCAAATTCCAAATTCCAAATCATACGAAATAATAATTACTGACCTTTGTCAAAGTTTAAAACTTTGATAAAGGTTTTTTCTTTTTACAAATAATTAAATTGCAAATAATAGTTTAGAAAAATATAAAATCCCCTGCCCTAAAAACCATAATAAAGCAGCAAGTCCTAATAATTTCCAAGCCCAAGAATTCCCCCTTTTCCAGCTTGAAAAGAAAGAGAAAATCTCCAGATATTTTAGAATTACAAAAAAACAGCTTCCAATTAACGAAAACCAGATTATTTCGTTTGAATGTATCTGATAACTATATAAAAAAGCCAATACAAAAAAAAGAACGGTAACAAACTGCAAGTAATAATAGTTCCCTAAATTATACTTATGATTCTCTTTTGAGGATAAAATCAGAAATGAAAAAATCTCCAAACTTATGAATGCTACAATAACATTGTAAAAAATAGCATTCCATTGCAATACAAGAACAATAGTTAAAATAACCGCTATAACAGTACAGGCACCAAGCGAATTGATGCTTCTTGCTCTATAACCTTCATTTTTAAAAGGGAATAAAATTGGATAAATATATTTTTCTAAAGTACGCCAAAAAGGCAATGCATAAATAGAAGCAATTCCCGAAACTACAATTTCATAATTATAAAAAACATCGACAGGAACTTTATACAAAACATAAGAAAGAGCCAATGTCACCAAAACAGCTGGCAGACATATTGTTTTTATGGTTTCCCACGGATCTTTTCCCCAGAAATTATTTTCTATTTCTAAAACATATTTTTTTACCCAATATTCTTTGGTAAACAAAGCTGTAGACTGACTCCATAACAGGAATAATCCCAAATGAATAATCACAGTTCGCACTACAAAATCTTCAATAGAAACCGCATAAAATACACAAGCGATTCCAACTGTCAACAATTCACAAGTCAATAATAAAGGAGAAAAAAAATACATTAAAACAGGCTCTAAACGCTTAAGAAGAAATCCAATTAATAAACTCCAATACTTTTTAAAAAGCGCAATAACAGCACAAATAGCTATAAAAGCCGACAAATAAAACATCCAGTTGCTCAGCAATTGCGTCTGCATCCAAATTTGAACTGTGGAATTTTTTTGAGGCTTATAAACAATAGTGGAATTTTCAAAAATCTGATTTGCTAATTCATCCCTAGTTTTAACATCAAGGCTCGGGAATTGATTTTTGTTTTCCTGCCAAAACTGATCTGTTTTGCAGCCGTTCCTTTTTAAAACTTCAAATTCATACAAAGTATTTTTCTGTTTTTCATTTAATGAACTTAAATGACTTACGATATTTTCTGAAGGAGTATTTGCATAAGCGCCAAGACAGCACAACAAAAACAATAATAGAATCTTTTTCAAACTTTTTTATTTAAAGAGGCAAAACAAATGTAAGTTTTAAAGTCTTATCAAAATCATTAAAAACAAAAAACCCGATCATTTCTGAACGGGTTTTTTATAAAAAGTAAATCTTTGTGATTATTATGCCTCGAATGGGATAATAGAAACATAAGATTTGTTATCT
Organism: Flavobacterium panacagri; assembly: GCF_030378165.1. NCBI lineage: Bacteria > Pseudomonadati > Bacteroidota > Flavobacteriia > Flavobacteriales > Flavobacteriaceae > Flavobacterium > Flavobacterium panacagri. The sequence goes on along the minus strand of NZ_CP119766.1, from coordinate 1,790,559 downwards.
CTTTTCTTTTGGAACTTAACAACTCCAGCTACTCTTGCGTGAAGAGTGTGATCTTTACTGATGTAAACGTTTTCACCTGGATTGTGTTTTGAACCTCTTTGTCTAACGATGATGTTCCCAGCAATAGCAGCTTGTCCACCATAAATCTTAACGCCTAGACGTTTTGATTCTGATTCTCTACCATTCTTCGAACTACCGACACCTTTCTTGTGAGCCATGACGTATGAGTTTAAATATTGTTATTATTCTTTAGTAGCTTCTTTTTTTGCTTTTGGAGCTGCTTTTTTTGCTTTTGGAGCTTCTACTTCTTCAGTAGCTACTTCTTCTGCTACAACTGCTTTTTTAGCTGCTGCTTTTTTAGTTCCTCCTGCTGCAGAAATACCTTCAATTACAATTTGTGTAAGATATTGTCTGTGACCATTTCTTTTTTTGTATCCTTTTCTTCTTTTCTTTTTGAAAACGATAACTTTATCACCTTTTAAGTGTTGTAACACTTTAGCTTCTACTGAAGCACCTTCTATAGCTGGGGCGCCTAAAGTTACATTTCCATTATCATCTAATAAAAGAACTTTGTCAAAAGTAACTTTTGAACCTTCTTCATTAGCTAAACGGTGAACATAAACCTTTAAGTCTTTGCTTACTTTAAATTGTTGCCCTGCTATCTCTACGATTGCATACATATCAAATTGATTTATTGAATTTTAAGGTTGCAAATATACAACTAATAATTTACTATGCAACCCGTAGAAGCAAAAATATTTCATTCTCAAAAAACACTGTATATCAAGCACTTTTACGACATAAACTCAACTTATTTAAAGTAAAATACTGTTAAAATAGCATCTAATTATAAAGAAAAATGCAATTGATAATTAAAAAAAACTATTTTTGATGTAACTAAAATCAACTCTAGTCAACCTACTCTTGTTTGATATTTAAAATTATTAATCTTTATGAAAAAATCAATAATGATGTTAAGTGCTGCATTAATGCTTGGCGGAGTAGCTCATGCTCAAAAAGTAGCTTTTGAAGAATACAATCTAGACAACGGTCTGCATGTTATTTTACACAACGATCCTTCTGCTCCTGTCGTCATTACATCAGTAATGTATCATGTGGGTTCAAAAGACGAACGTCCTGATAGAACTGGATTTGCACACTTCTTTGAACACTTATTATTTGAAGGAACACAAAACATTAAACGTGGCGAATGGATGAAAATCGTTACTGCAAACGGAGGTGTTAATAACGCGAACACATCTGATGACAGAACGTACTACTATGAAGTTTTTCCTTCCAACAGTTTAGAATTGGGTTTATGGATGGAATCTGAAAGATTAATGCATCCTATTATTAATAAGGTCGGGGTTGACACTCAAAACGAAGTGGTAAAAGAAGAAAAAAGAATGCGTTATGACAACCAGCCGTACGGAAATATCCTGGCAGAGGTTAAGAAAAACATGTTCAAAAATCATCCTTACAGATGGACGACTATTGGATCTATGAAAGATCTGGATGCAGCAACTCTGGAAGAATTCCAAGCTTTTAATAAAAAATTCTATACTCCTAATAATGCCGTTTTAGTGGTTGCTGGAGATTTCGAAAAAGCAAAAACAAAAGAATGGATCCAGAAATACTTCGGGCCAATTCCGAGAGGCGAAGAAGTTAAAAAACAAGCTTTTACTGAAGAACCAATCACACAAACTATTAAAGCTACTTACGAAGACCCTAACATTCAAATACCAATGATTGTGGCTTCATACAGAACGCCTTCAATGAAAACAAGAGATGCTAGAGTTTTAGACTTAATATCTTCTTATTTAAGCGATGGAAAAAGCTCTAAACTTTACAAAAAGATAGTTGATGATAAAAAAATGGCATTACAAATTGGCGCTGTAGGTTTCAGCCAGGAAGATTACGGAACATACATTTTATATGGCCTCCCAATGGCTCCAAATACAACTGCTGATATCTTAAAAGAAATAGACGAAGAAATAGTAAAAATTCAGACTGATCTTATTTCTGAAAAAGATTACGAAAAACTACAAAACAAATTCGATAACAATTATGTAAATGCTAATGCAAGTGTTGAAGGAATTGCCGAAAATCTAGCTTCTTACTACCTGCTTTATGGCGATGTAAATTTAATTAATACAGAAATTGACATTTACCATTCTATAACCAGAGAAGAAATTAGAGAAGTTGCTAAAAAATATTTGAATCCAAATCAGCGCTTAATTTTAGATTATATTCCGACGCCTAAATCTCAAAACTAAGAATATCGAATCATGAAAAAAATATATACTTTTTTAATCCTTTTATTCCTAACTGGAATTATGCAAGCACAAGATCGTCCACAACCCAAACCAGGAAACGCCCCAGTAGTCAACATCAAAAAACCGCAGACTTTTGTTTTGGCAAACGGCATGAAAGTTTTGATTGTTGAAAATCATAAATTACCAAGAGTAAGTTTTACGCTTACTTTAGATAATGCACCATTTACCGAAGGCAACAAAAAAGGTGTTGACGAATTAACCAGCAGTTTAATTGGAAACGGAACTAAAAAAACAACCAAAGAAGCTTTCAATGAAGAAATTGACTTTTATGGAGCCAATATAAATTTCACTTCACAAGGTGCATACGCTAGTTCATTATCCAAATATTCTGGACGCGTTTTAGAGCTTTTGGCCGAAGGTTCTTTACAGCCCAATTTTACTCAAACTGAATTTGACAAAGAAAAAGCGAAATTACTTGAAGGATTAAAAGCTGACGAAAAAAGTGTTCCTGCAATTTCAAATAGAGTTGTTGATGTATTAGCGTTTGGAAAAAATCATCCAAACGGAGAATATCTTTCTGAAGAAACTGTGAAAAATGTGACATTAGAAGATGTTCAAAACAACTATAATATTCATTTTGTTCCAGAAAATGCTTATTTAGTAATTATTGGAGACATTAAATTTAAAGAAACAAAGGCTTCAGTTGAAAAATTATTCAGCAAATGGAAAAAACAAAGCGCCCCAAAAAACACTTATCCTGATCCAGTTAACCCTTCGAAATTACAAATTGATTTTGTAGATGTTCCAAACGCAGTTCAATCTGAAATTTCATTGGTAAATACCGTCAATTTAAAAATGAGCGATCCAGATTTTTTTCCTGCTGTAATTGCAAACCAAATTTTGGGAGGTGATTTCAACAGTTATCTAAACATGAATTTACGCGAACAACACGCTTGGACTTATGGTGCAAGCTCAAACATTGGAAGCGGAAAATATGTGACTAAATTCAAAGCTAATTCGGCTGTTAGAAACACAGTTACAGACAGCGCGGTTGTTCAGTTTATTAAAGAAATTAAAAGAATTCGCACTGAAAGAGTAGATCCAGAAGTTTTAAGAAATGTAAAAGCAGGTTATATTGGAAGATTTGTAATGCAGGTTGAAAAACCACAGGCTGTTGCTCGTTATGCACTAAACATCGAAACAGAGAAACTTCCAGCAGATTTCTACGAAAAATACATTCAGACGATCAATAATGTCACAGCTGACGATATTTACCGTGTTGCCAACAAATATTTTCTATTGGACAATATGCGAGTTGTAATTGTTGGAAAAGGCTCCGATGTTCTGTCCGGCTTAGAAAAACTTCAAATTCCAATTTCCTATTTCGACAAATACGGAAATCCAGCTGAAAAACCTTCAACTAAAAAAGAAGCTCCAAAAGATTTAACAGCTAAGACGGTTTTTGAAAATTACATCAAAGCAATTGGAGGAGAAAAAGCAGTTTCTGCTGTTAAAACGCTTTACATGAACGGCTCAACCACTATTCCGCAAGCTCCTACTCCATTGACTTTTACATCAAAATTAGATTCAAAAGGGAAAATGATGGTTTCGCTTTCTATGGGAACCATGAATCTAATGAAACAGGTTGTAAACGAAAAAGGCGCTTATATCGAACAGCAAGGCCAGAGAAAAGACCTTCAAGGAGAAGATTTAGCTGAAATGAAAGCAAACGCTGCTCCTTTTGAAGAGTTACAGCTTGTAAAAAGAACCGATCTTAAAGTAGAAGGAATCGAACCAATCAACGGAAGCGATGCTTATGTTATTAAAGACGGCAAAACAACTTATTACTACGATGTTAAATCAGGCCTAAAAACAGCTGAATCTAAACTTCGCGAACAAGGTGGAAAATCAGCGACACAAATCACAAACTTCAATGATTATAAAGAAGTAAAAGGCGTAAAAGTTCCTTTTAATTTAATTCAAAATGTTGGTTTCGAATTAGACATCAAAATGTCTGATATTAAAATCAACGAAGGGGTTTCTGAGAAAGATTTTTTATAAGATGCTATCCCGATAACTATCGGGACTGAGACACTAAGACTCTAAGATTTTTGAAGGTTTTGTCAAAGTTTAAAACTTTGACAAAGCTTTTTTATTAAACTATTCCACAAAGTTTGTCATTTCGACCGAAGGGAGAAATCACAATAGAAACTCCACATTACATGTAGCCAATCTTTGTCGAATTGCTCGTGTGATTTCTCCCTTCGGTCGAAATGACAAACTTTATCTATAACTATAGAAAAATCTTATTTCTTAGCTGACAAATAAACCCCAATCAAAATAACAAAAGCACCAACCGACTGAATCGGCGTCAGCATTTCATTGTCTAATAATCCCCAGAAAAAAGCAACAATCGGAATCAAATAAGTTACAGAAGTCGCGAATACAGGCGATGACATCTGAATTAATTTAAAGAAAAGAATATTAGCGATTCCTGTTCCTAAAACACCTAAAATCATGACAAAAAATATCGAATGCTGGGTTTCTACAAAATGTATTTTCTGACTGATATCAGTCGTACTTAAAATGATTAATGCAGGCAGAAAAAGCACTGCAAAATTTCCCGTTGTAATACTTATCGAATTTAAATCGTGAAGGTATTTTTTAATCAAATTCACATTAATGGCATAACTAAGCGTTGCAATTACAACCAATAATACATACAGATAGTTTTGAGTTCCTCCCGAAGAATCTCCGCTTAAAACCAGCAACAGACAACCTACAAGACCAACAAACACTCCTAAAACCTGTCTTTTCTGAAACTGAATTCCAAAAGCTAATATCCCTAAAACTAATGTATTTAAAGGTGTCAGCGAATTTAAAATAGCTACAATCGAACTATTCACTTGCGTTTCTGCAATCGCAAAAAGATAAGCAGGCATAAAAGTTCCGAAGAAAGAAGTTATGGCAACATATTTCCATTGGCGGCGGGAAATTTTTCTTAAACTATTAAAACCGATAATCAATAAAAATAAAGCTGCAAAAATGATTCGGAATGAACCAACTTGGATCGCAGTCAATCCGATTAATCCCTTTTTTATCAAAATAAAAGAACTTCCCCAGATAAGAGAGAGAATCGCTAAATACAGCCATTTTAACTGTTTTGTTTCCATAGATCAAGTTTTACTGCAAATTTGTAATTATTTTACGAACTGACGGCTCACTTTTTAGTAATTTTGCAGGCAACTAATTAGCAATTTAAAATTTATATATAATGAAAATTTCAAAAATCTTAATCGCCGCAACAATCGCTGGTTTAGTATTGGTTGGCTGTAAAAAAGAAGAAGATAAAAGTCTTCAGGTTGTAAATGCAGAAAAAAGCGCTCCAAAAGAACGCAAACCAATTGCTGCTGAAAACCTTCAAACAGCAAGTTTTACAATCGACGGAATGACTTGTGCTGTTGGATGTGCGAAAACAATCGAAGAAGAGTTAGCCAATCTTGACGGTGTAGACAAAGCAACTGTAGATTTTGATAAAAAAACAGCAACCGTAAGTTTTGACAAAACAGTTCAAAATCCAGAATCTTTAACAAAAGTGGTTCAAGAAACTGGAGACGGAAAAACATATAAAGTTTCGAATTTTAAATCTTAAATGATTTTAATTATACTAAAGGCGTTCAAATGAACGCCTTTCTTTGTTTAAATACCACAATAAAAAATGAAATCAGAACAAGCTCATATTACCAATCCGCTTATTGAGCAATTCAGAAAATATGGACATCTTAGTGATGAAGCCATAAAAGAGATTAATCTGAGGACAAAATATTTTCTTAAAAAGAAAAATGAACATTTTTTAAAGGAAGGTCAAAATATATCCAGTTATTTTGTGATTTCAAAAGGATTAATACGCGTCTATTTTCACAGAAATGAAAAAGAAGTGAATGCCTGGTTTGGAGAAGAAAATCAGATTTTTGGTTCCATATTACCTATTTATGCTAACAAGCCTTCATTTGAAAATATTCAGTTTCTTGAAGATTCAGAAATATATGCGATCTCTGTAAATGACTTAAATGAATTATATCGAATCTACCCTGAATTAAATTTAATTGGCAGGAAAATAGCCGAAGAAGTTTGTATCATTCTTGAAGAAAGAACGATGTCATTACATACAGAATCAGCTGCAGAACGTTATGAGACATTAATAAGGCTGCAACCCAACCTCCTTAATCGCTTTAATCTCGGACATATTGCATCCTATTTAGGAATTACTCAAGAAACTTTAAGCAGAATCCGAAAACCATAATCGATTTTGATCTACATCAAAAAATCGCTTTTTTATATTCTATTCCTTTGCAATTCAATATTAAATTAAAAAAAAGATGAATTGGATTGCTTTAATTATCGCTGGAATATTTGAAATTGGCTGGCCTTTAGGAATGAAAATGGCTCAACAGCCAGAGAACAATAAATTTGTCTGGATATTTACTGCTGTTTTATCAATGGTTATTAGTGGGAGCTTATTGTTTTACTCACAAAAAACAATTCCAATAGGCACCGCTTATGCCGTTTGGACAGGCATTGGAGCAGTTGGCACACTATTAGTTGGAATATTATTTTTTGGCGATTCATCCAACATTCTTAGACTTTTATCTGCTTCTTTAATTGTTGCAGGAATCATAGGCTTAAAAATATTTTAATGATTTAAAGAACACAAAAAAGGATCCAAATTGGATCCTTTCTTGTTATTATTTCCACTTCAATGTTTCCATCAAACGCTGCATATCGTTCTTAACATAACTCGCAGCTGGCATAATCGAGTCAAAGTTTGGTTTTGCGTAAAAATACATCGAACCAATTAAAAAGTGTTTGGTACTGTCGGTAACGTAAAACTGAGAATTTGTTGCTGCGTTTCCATCAACTTGGTAAAACATTCCATAAACCTTTTTCTGCGGATTTAAATAAGGCTGTTCTAAAATATCATCGGCTTTAATAACGTGTTCATACGTCAATTTTTGAGCATCTCTCAACAACTTATCTATATTGCCGTTTACAGGCTTATAAGTTAAATAAATCGTTGCTTTCATCTTTGGATAAGTAATCGCAAAACCACATTCTTTTTCTCCTTTAATAACTGCATCTTCATTCATTTCAAAAGCAAACGGACAGTTATTTTCAAAATTCATGTATTTTGCTTCCGGATAATCTAATCGCAGAAAACTTGCCGGCTTTGGCACAACATCATTTTTACAGCTTACAATCGTTAATGCAAGTAAAATTGCTGTTATGGAAAATATTTTATTAAGCATTTTTATTAATTGTTACTTTTATTTGTTTTACGCGCTTTTTATCTACTGTTTCTACTGTAAAAACACAGTTTTCAAAAGGCACTTTTTGGTCTTTTTTCGGAAAATTACCTAAAATCTCTAGAATAAATCCCGCAAGTGTTTCTGCTTCTCCTTTATGAGATTCAAAAACATCTTCGTCAACATCTACAATTCTATAGAAATCTTTCAGGTTTATCTTTCCTTCAAAAAGAAAATTATTATCATCAATCTGTGAAAAGTTTAGGTTTTCATCATCAAACTCATCACTAATATCACCTACAATTTCCTCAATTACATCTTCTAAAGAAACTAATCCTGATGTTCCGCCATATTCATCAACCACAATTGCCAAATGGCTTTTTAGGCTTTGAAAATCTTTCAATAGATTATCCAGTTTTTTATTCTCTGGGACAAAAAAAGCTTCTCTAATTAAAGACGCCCAGTCAAATTCTTCTTTATCAATATGAGGAAGCAAATCCTTCACAAAAAGCACTCCTTCGATCTGATCAATATTATCGCGATAAACTGGAATTCTTGAAAAACCTGTTTCTATTATTTTTGGATAAATTTCTGCGAATGTTTCCGATATTTCCAATGCAAAAATATCAATTCTTGGACTCATTACCTGCTTTGTATCCGTATTTCCGAAAGAAACAATCCCTTCCAAGATTTTCTGTTCTTCTGTTGAAGTTCCTTCAGAATCTGTAAGCTCCAAAGCCTGAGAAAGTTGATTAACAGAGAAATTACTTTTTTGCTTGCCTAATTTATGATGCAAATATAAAGTAACTGCTCGCATTGGCAAACTTATCGGAGAAAGCACTTTATCTAGAAAAGCTAAAGGATAGGCAACTCGTTTTGCGAAGTTCTTGCTATTTCTGCTTGCATAAACCTTTGGAAGCACCTCTCCAAATAATAAAATCAAGAAAGTCACCAGAATAACTTCCAGAGTAAATTTAAGCGCAACTGAACTAACATCCTCGAAAATATTCTGCCCGATGTAAGCAAACAGAATCACTACACCTATATTGAAAAAATTATTTGCTACAAGTAGTGTTGCCAGCAGTTTTTTAGGTTTATCTAATAGATTGGATATAATTTTACCTTTTGCCTGATTATCACTTAGAGTATCATCAATATCTTGCTGTGACAAAGAAAAAAGAGCAACTTCGGCTCCTGAAACTATGGCTGAGAGAAATAATAAAATAAATATTCCGACAAAGCCAATAATTAAATTAGTGTCTAAATTTGTAGTAAATAATAAACTGGGCTCCGGGTCCAAATTGCATAAAATTAGTTAAACATCTTTTAGAAAGGCAGGTCATTAATTGGAAGCCCTTCATTTGCAGCATCAAAGTTAGTATTTTTTGTTGATTCTGCCTCTTGATTTTGTCTGGTATGTGCAGTTTCTTTTTTGGTAGTCAGAAAAGTAAACTCGGTAACTTGAATTTCTGTCGTATATTTGGTAGTCCCATCTTCCGCCTGCCATTGGCGAGATTTAATTCTACCTTCGACATAGATCTTATCTCCTTTTGAGAGATATTTTTCGCAGATTTCCGCTGCTTTGTTTCGAACAACCAAATTATGCCATTCTGTAGAAGTTATTTTTTCATTGGTCGTTTTATTGATATACACCTCATTGGTTGCCAGCTGAAAACGTCCGATGCAGTTCCCTCCATCAAAATAATGCATCTTCACATCATCGCCCAAATGGCCAATAAGCATCACTTTATTTAATGTTCCGTTCATAGTTTTTGGTAGTATTTCTCCCAAAGATACATTTTTTTAGCAATTTATTTCCTGCTTTTCTATAAAATTATAAATCACAATAGGAAAAGGAAATGTTTTCAATTTTTCTGTATCAATTCCGTTTTCAATTTTTTCTTTCACTTTAATTTTCCAAAATTGTATGTGAAGATGTTGATGTGAAAGCTTGTGCACAATGGTAGACTCACTATAATCCTCTATACCTATAATTGTATATGCTGAAAAAATATCTTCTTTTGCCGTTTTTGAAATGATATCGAAATCAACAATAGATTCTGTTTCCAAAAGTGGAAACTCATATAAATTATGCCAGATTCCTTTTTCAGTCCTCTTTCGAATTAAAGTATTACCACAAATATCTTCCAAAATCAAATAGTTAAAATAGCGATTAGTCACTTTTATTTTTTTAGATTTCACAGGAAGTATATTTACTTTTCCTTTTTGTAATGCAGCACAGCTGTCATTAAAATCACATTTTGTACAATCTGGGCTCTTTGGCACACATTGCAACGCACCAAATTCCATTATTGCCTGATTAAAAATCGCAGGATTATCTTTTGGCATTACTTCATGAGCTAAAGCAGCAAATTCTTTTTTAGCAGCAGGAAGAGCAATATCGGTTTCTACATCAAAATAACGGGATAGGACTCGAAACACATTTCCATCAACCACAGGAACCGATTCATTATAAGAGAAAGAAGCGATGGCCGCTGCTGTATATTCTCCGACACCTTTAAGCTTTAAAAGTTCTTTATAAGAATCCGGAAAAGTTCCATCTAGGTCATAAGCAATATATTGAGCCGTTTTATGAAGATTTCTAGCTCTGGAATAATACCCCAAACCCTGCCAGAGTTTCAAAACTTTCTCTTCTGAGGAATCAGCCAAATCTTTTACAGTAGGAAATTCCTTAGTAAATGCAAAAAAATAAGGCATTCCTTGAGCAACTCTTGTCTGTTGCAGCATAATTTCTGAGAGCCAAATCTGGTAAGGATCGACCGTTTTTCGCCACGGCAAATCACGCTTGTTTTGTAAATACCATTTTATCAATATGTTAGAAAAATCCATTTGAAAATACTTAGAATACAAAAGTAAATGTTTATGTAATTAAAATTTAACGAATTAGCTTGATTAATTATTTTTTTAATTCCTATATTTGCAAACTCAAAAAAATAGTACACCATTTATAAAATAAAATAGGAAAGAAAATGACGAAAGCAGATATCGTAGCGAAGATTTCAGAGAAACTAGGTCTTGAAAAAGGAGACGTTCAAGCAACAGTAGAAACTTTTATGGAAGAAGTTAAGACTTCTTTAGAAACTGGAGACAATGTTTACCTAAGAGGCTTTGGTAGTTTTATCGTTAAAACTAGAGCTGAAAAAACTGGAAGAAACATTTCTAAAAACACGACAATTAAAATTCCAGCACACAACATTCCTGCGTTCAAACCTGCAAAAGTTTTTGTAGAAGGAGTAAAAACGAACAACGAAGCAAAATAATATTAATTAACATAAATCAGACACGATATGCCAAGTGGTAAAAAAAGAAAGAGACATAAGGTAGCTACTCACAAACGTAAGAAAAGAGCGAGAGCTAACCGCCACAAAAAGAAAAAGTAGTTTTAAACTACTTTTTTCTTTTTAAACGTTCATTGAAATTGAAAATTAGTATTCAGTCATCAGTTTTTAGTCTTCAGTCTGCTGATTACTTAGAACTGCAAACTGCCAGCTAGTTTTCCCCGGGTTCAATACCTGTTAAAATATTGTTTAATCCATCTGTAGATAAGATTTTAGATTTTAGACTTAGGATTTTAGATTTTTTCTGAATCTATACTCTTCTCTCTTTTCTCTATTTTCTGAAAAAACAGATAAAAATTTACAGTGTGAATAAAGAATTAATCATTAGATCTAGTTCTGAAGCAGTAGATTTTGCCTTATTAAAAGATGGAAAACTAATTGAATTACACAAAGAAGAAGAAAAAAGCAACTTTCAGGTTGGCGATATTTTTATTGCCAAAATCAGAAAACCAGTTGCTGGACTTAATGCTGCTTTTGTGAATGTAGGTTTCGAAAAAGATGCCTTTTTACATTATCACGATTTGGGTCCCAATCTAGCTTCTCAGCTGAAATTCATAAAACTTGTAAGCGCAGGTAAAATAAAAGATTTCTCCCTAAAAACCTTTCAGTTTGAAAAAGAGATTGACAAAGATGGCATCATTACTGATATTTTAAGTGCCAATCAATCTGTCTTAGTTCAAGTAGTTAAAGAACCTATATCGACCAAAGGCCCAAGAATAAGTGCTGAGCTTTCTCTTGCCGGAAGATTTATCGTTCTAGTTCCTTTTTCTGATCGTGTTTCTATTTCTCAAAAAATAGAAGACAAAAAAGAAAAGGATCGTCTAAAAAAACTTGTTCTATCGATCAAACCTAAAGGATTTGGTGTTATTGTTCGTACAGTAGCCGAAGGCAAAAACGTAGCCGAATTAGAAAAAGATTTGCAGAACCTGCTTGGCAGATGGTCTGCAATGTGTAAAAAATTACCAACTGCTCATCATCCATCAAAAGTATTAGGAGAGCTTAACAGAGCTTCTTCAATATTAAGAGATGTATTCAATGATACCTTCAGCGGTATTCAAATAGATGATGAAGAGTTGTACCATCAAACGAAGGAGTATCTGCAAGAAATTGCACCTTCAAAACAATCGATTGTTAAGTTTTATCAATCAAATGACACTCCGATTTTCGAGAAATACAATATAGAGAGACAAATCAAAACTTCATTTGGCCGAACTGTTTCCATGAGTAAAGGTGCTTATCTTATCATAGAACACACTGAAGCGTTGCACGTTATTGACGTCAACAGCGGAAACCGTTCCAATAAGGCGACCAACCAAGAAGACACAGCCATGGAAGTTAATATGATTGCCGCTGCAGAAATCGCAAGACAATTACGTCTTCGAGATATGGGCGGAATCATAGTAGTTGATTTTATCGATATGTCTAATCCTGAAAACAGGAAAGTTTTGTTCGACTTCTTGCGAGAAGAAATGAGCGACGATAAAGCAAAGCATAAAATATTACCGCCAAGTAAATTTGGACTTGTCCAGATTACCAGACAGCGCGTAAGACCAGAAGTTAACATTAAAACTAGAGAAGAAGATCCAAATAAAGTCAATGGCGAAATTGAAGCGCCAATATTAATAATTGACAAGATCACCTCTGATTTAGAAAGACTTTTAAAAACCCACAATAAAGTTGTGCTTAACACACATCCGTTTGTGGCTGCATATCTCAGCAAAGGTTTTCCATCATTACGTTCAAAATGGTTTTTTGAACATAAGAAATGGGTGAAAATCATACCTCGTGACGCTTACACGTACTTAGAATACCATTTCTACGACAAAAAAGGAAATGTTATTTCAGAATAAAAAACAAAAACCGCCTTTCGTGAGATTGGCGGTTTTTTTGTGACTTTTTTTTTAAATAGCCACAAATTCACGAATTAATTTTTTTATAATAATTCATGAATTCGTGGCTAATTTTCAGAAGCAATTTCCAGCTATCCGCTTGTATCTTTTTCTGGTCTCGTTTTTAGGAACGAGACCAGAAAAAGGATACCGCTTCTATCTGGGCTAGGCACTCATTTTCATTAGCATATTTCTTTTTACTATTTCATAAAAAACTTCCTTTCTGTCATATAATAACATAAAAAAAACTTAATAGCGCTACTAAATCATTTATATTTAAATATGTTTATGAAAATTTCATTTTTAATACTCTATTATGCCTTTTAGAAATTTTTATAAATCATATTCAGGAAAATTAGGTATTTATTGCTTAGTGCTAGTCTTATTTTCTTTCAGTGTAAATGCTCAAAACACCAAATCTGATTTTACGTTTGAGCCTATTTTCTATATAAACTATTCAGTAGCAAACAAAAGTCTTCTCACTGGCGGACTAGAATTTTGTTTGGACTGCAAAAATGAAAACAAACTCTTTCTGGGCGCGGGATACGGAGTCACAAACAGTTACAACGGAAACTATTATGGACTTCCTGATATACATTTATCCTATAGCAAGGAATTCCTATTTATAAAAACAGGAAGCTCTCATAAAAACGCGTATGCAATAGGCGGATTTACTTTTTTAAATCGGTTCGATTTAGGTTTAGGATATTCCCTTCCCTATGATAATGAAAAAATACCTGCCTATAAAGGCTTTACTACTTCGCTCACTTTACGTCTAACAAAAAATGAAAAAGCATACCAAAAGTTTAATATGATACAATAAAATTATTCTCTCACAATTTCAATTTTTCGTCTAATTTCATTTCCTGAAGCATCTACAACTGTAACATAATGTATTCCTGCTGTCGGGGTAATAGGCAGCTCATGAAAGGTTTTGGTTGTAGCTTTATAAACATCATCTACATACCAAAACAATTCTTTATCTCTTTCAGAATAAGCCACTTTTAAAATAACAGGCTGAACGTTACTATTAAAATCTTTTGTCAGATAGATTTTACTGTTGGCTTTTGGATAAATAAAATCCATTGTGGTGGTTTGCGTTCCTTCACATCCTTCTTTAAACGGAGGCAATGGCAAATATTCTATATGCTGGCTTTTGTAATACCAAGCCATAACCGGAGGCAGTACAAACCAGTTTTTCGTTATAATGTTTTCGACATTTTCACAACTGCTGTTGACCTGAAACTGTTCTGTTTTGTCTAAATGAATCGTTCTGTGATACGGACAAACTTTAGTCGATTTTCCTTTTTTAGCAACCCATTGTTTGATTTTCGGACAATTATCCTTTGCGAGATAACCGCTTAAACGACAAACCTCAACTTCTGCTAAATCTTTATAAGGTGTATCAAACCATCTTTGCCTTGGCAGTACATTAAAAACGTCGAATAAAATAGGTGCTGCACTAGTAACTCCTGTCAAAGTCGGTCTTCCTTCTCCAGTTGCATTTCCGACCCAAACACCAACCACATATCTCGAATTGGTTCCGATGGCCCATGCATCTCTATTCCCGAAACTGGTTCCTGTTTTCCATGCAATTTTCAATGAACTGTCATAAAATTTCCACGCTTCATCTCCTTCTGGCCTGTTCACTTCTTCCATTGCGTTATAAGTTAGCCAAATTGATCCTGCACCTAGAATGTTCTTCTGAGTAGTTTCTGATCCAAAATCGGACTTAAAATCGTTTTTATAGTTTAACTCGGTAAACTCATTGGTTCTGTATTTCGCCTGATGTTTAGTAAAATAATTCAGTGTTGAAGATAAATTGGCGTATGTTCTGCATAAATCCCATAAATTGCTTTCGGCACCTCCTAAAATAAGTGACAAGCCATAATGATCTGGCGTTTTATTTATATTTTTCAATTTGAACTTTTGCAATTCCTCATAAAATTTATTGACAGTAAATTCCTGAAGCATTAAAACCGCCGGAATATTCAAAGAACGTGACAATGCCCGATGCGCAGGAACAGCTCCATCAAAAGTTAAATTGAAATTCTGAGGTGTATATCCTGAAATCTGTGTTGGAACGTCTGCCACTAAAGTATTAGGCAGTAATTCGCCGTCGTCCAGCATCGCGCCGTACAAAAGGGGTTTCAAGATACTTCCTGTGCTCCTTGGTGCATCGATAATATCGACATCTTTTTGATGATCACTGTCTGCTGGAGAATTTCCAACATAGCTCATTACATTTCTGCTTTGAACATCAATTACCAAAATAGCCAGATTATGAACTTCATTCTGCTTGTACTGATTGTAATAATATCTTGCAATTTGATTAACGCGATTTTGCAAAGCGTAATCAATCGTAGTTTTGACTCTTGTTCCTTCTTCACTTTTAGCCACTCTCTGCAATAAATGAGGTGCGATTTGAGGCAGATCATAAGGTTTTTGTGGTAATGGTTCTTCTATTGAAAGTTCGTATGTCTGCTTGTCAATTATGCCCTCCTGATGTAGTTTTAATAAGAGTCTGTTGCGTTTATTCAGTAATTTTATCTGATTTTTTCCAGGATAAATTAAACTTGGAGCATTTGGCAAAACGGCCAAAACTGCATTTTCTGCCCATGATAGTTGATTGGACTGCACACCAAAATAACGCCAAGAAGCCATTTCCAGTCCCACAACATTTCCCCCAAATGGTGCATGCGCCGCGTACATTTCGAGAATCTGATCTTTGGAATACCCTAATTCTAATCGAGTGGCAAGAATTATTTCGATGATTTTTTCAAAATAAGTTCTGTTTTTTCCTTTTCTTGATAATCGGATAACTTGTTGAGTTAACGTACTTCCTCCTCTGACTACTTTTCCAGCTTTTTTGTTTTGTTTAAAAGCATTTATCATCGCTCCGGGATTAAAACCGGGATGTTTATAGAAATATTCGTCTTCAAAATATACAATACACTTTTTGAATTTAGCAGGAACACTGTCCTGCGCAGGAAAACGCCATTGTCCGTCGCGGGCAATTTTAGCCCCAAGAAGTTCTCCTTCTTTACTTTCAATAACTGTTGAATAAGGTTCTTTGAACAAAGTTCGAGGTATCGAAAAATAGTAAATCAGCAAGAGCACAAAGGCAATTGCTGATTTTATTTTGTTTCTTTTTATCCAGTTTATGATGCGTTGGAAAAACGCTTTTAATTTATTTTTCAACGTAGTAATTATTTAACCGCAAAGACGCTAAGTTATTCGCAAAGTTCGCTAAGTTTTTTACTCGCAGATTCCGCAGATTATGCAGATTTTTATTTTTATCTGCTTGATCTGCAAAATCTGCGGGAGACTTTATTTAACAACTTCAACCCAGAAACCTTTTGTTCGTGCCAAGAATGTATTGTCATACATCGCTTCGCATTGCAATCCAGGTAAATAATAATTCCCTAAATAAGATGCATTCAGCAGAATACGGAAAACTTTTGTTTCTCTGGCTTTCATTCCGAAATAGAAATTCGTTCTATCGTCACGAATGTCAATATAATCAGCGATGTTGTTTACAGCATCTCCGTAATCTGTGAAACGAGTGTTTACAATTTCGAATCCTGATGGCAGAATCTGTGATAACGCCACATTTTGAACACTTTCTCCTCTTTGATTTTTAACGGTAACCTCGGCAACAAATTCAGTTCCCTGATTAATTCTTGAAACATTGATTATACTTCCTTTTCTATTTTTGAAAACAATTGAAGCTGAAACATCACTTTGAACTGCATTTTCTTGACCAATTGGCAATATTCCTGTATTCAATATGCGAACATAAACGGTATTGTTTTTATTGTTTTTCAGAGTAATACTGTTTGTGCCAGAAGCAACAGACAAACTACGATCTGCAACTGACTTGCCAGTATTTATCGTCTCGCCTTTTCCGTTTTTACTAAACTGAATATTAATTCCTTTTGGGCCGTTGCTAACCGCAAATTTCGACATTGCATACAAGCAATAAGCCGTTGTCTGCGTACTCATCCACTGGTTAGCCGACATTTCTTTAGCTAATTTAGAAGCTGTTACAAATGCTTTTTGTTTCTGATCTAAAAGAAGCATTGTTTCTAAAGCCATAGCCCTGTTTCGTTCGCTAGAACCATAATAGTAATAACTGTAGCCATCTGAACTTCCATCAATACTAGTTTTCAAGAACAAACTTTGTCCAGCCGATTTTTGCCCTGCCAAAACATAAGCCGCAGCCAAACGAAGCATACTTTCGTTCGAAATTCCTTTTGTTTCACGCAATCTGTTCATTGAAGATAAATCGGCACTTCCTGCTAAAGCCAAAGTATACAATCTATAAGCCTGAGCTAAATCATTTCCATATTTAGGCTCAAAACGCCATTGTTTCGCTTCTTTCTGCTGATACGATAGCCATTTTGATTTGAAATTAATTGGCAATACATATCCTTTTTTCTCTGCCTCAATTAAGAAATGTCCAGCATAAGAAGTTCCCCAATCATCTGCAATTGCATTTCCCTGCCAGTAAGGCAATCCGCCGTTTGATAATTGGAAATTCCCTAATCTCGCAATTCCCGCTGCAATGTTTTTCTGAATCAAATCTTTGCGTTTCGCATCAATATCAGCCACGTCGCTTAAGTACAATTGAGGAAAAACCGAAGAAGTAGTCTGCTCTACACAACCATGCGGATATTGAATCAAGAATTGTAATCTTCCATTCAAATTCATTGATGGCATTGACGAAACTTCTAATCTTGCTTTGTTGCTTCCTGCAATTCCGAAAGTTTTCCATGAAATTGTTTTGGCACTATTTGGAGATAAAACAACATCTGTAAAAGTACTTGTAACTGGATTCGGATTTGTCATATCGATTTCAACATCATAAGTTGATTTCTCACTTCCAGATGTTGCAATTACCTGAACTTTTGCAATTCCCGTTGCTGCACCTACAACTAAATTGAAATACGCCATCTTTTCATCTGGCTGCGCAAAATTCAGTTTCTGAACAGCACTTCCAGCAACTTTTAATCCGTTGCTTGTTTTTACCTGAATTGTTACGTTTTTAATTTTGCTTTCAGTCGCAAAAACCGTAACCGGAAGTGTCACTTTTTCTGATGGCGAAATCTTTCTAGGTAACGAAGCCAATACCATCAGCGGACTCTTAACCTGTGTCGCTTTTTCTACACTTCCGTAAGCGCTTGTATTTGCATCTCCCGCTACTACCATTGTTCGAACCGAACCAATGTATTTTGGGAGTTTTAATTCATGTGATTTCGTTTCTCCTTTACCTAATTTAAATGGCCCGTAATACAATACTACAGGTTTAAAGCGATTGGCTTTTTTGGCTTTTCCGCCTCCTAAATCCTGATCTCCACCAATACTGAAAATCTGATTTATTTTTCCGCCATAAGCACCAATTACATCATCATAAACATCCCAGGTTTTTACTCCAAGTGCCTCACGAACATAGAAACTATCCCAGGCATTTGGTGTTTTAAAACGAGTTAAATCCAAAAGTCCTTCATCAACAACCGCAATCGTATACGTCATTTCTTTACCTGATTTCTCTCCAACTTTTACTGTGAACGGCTGTTCTGGCCTTAATACATCTGGCATGTTCAGAGTTGGTGCTAAAATCGTGTTTTTATCCACCACTTCAATTGGAACAATTCCGTACATACGAATTGGCGAATCGTTTTTAGTTGTCGCGTGAGGCTGTAGCAATGTAATATTAAAATAAACATTTGGCGCCATTGCTCCAGTAATTGGAACCTCAACTTTTGTTTCTCCTTTTTTTGTTTCTGCCCAAATGGTTTGTACCACTCTTGAGCCATTTTCAACAGAAATCAAGGCACGTCCGCCTTCACTAGAAGGGAAAGAAATCTGAGCTTTTTCTCCAACGGCATAATTCTTTTTATCTGTAGAAAAAACTAACATATTAGCTGTTGAAGCATCTCTGTTACGTGTTTTTCCAGACCAGATTGGCCAATCGATATTTACGGTTAGAGCAGTTGCATGACCGTCGTTTGTGTCTTCAACACGAATTAAATAACGTCCCCATTCTTCATCGGTTAAAGCAAATTGAAAGCTTCCTTTTCCGCTTGAATCGGTATTTATTACAATCGATTTATAAGCTGTTGTTGAATTTGATGAATTGTAATTCGACAAATTATCACTTGATGAATCCCACCACCATCTCCAATCTACTTTGTAAATTCTGACTTCCAGATTTCTAACTGCTTTTGGTCTTCCGTTTTCATCAACTGTAACTACTTCAAAACGATTATTTGTTCTCGTTTCAAGCATATTATACTTATTTAATTCCGGTGTTTTTAATCCAACATACGTTTGGTATGGAGAATAGGTTGTCGACATAACATCCGTACTAAAATCTCCTCCTTCTTCATATACTTTTGTAATGAACGAAGCACGCAACATTCCTGGCGCCTGACCTTGTAATCTTGGTTGAATATTTACAGATGCTTTCCCGCTTTCATTTAATTTTCCTGAAAAAACATTGATTTCTTCTGTACTAAATTGACGAACGATATCATCAAAACTATATTTTTCATATCCTTTAAATGTCGTCGTTTGCTGTGAGAATTTAGCCTGCATTTCTACATTCAAATTCTTAGCTATTGCGCCATGAAGCCAAGTTACTTCAAGATTATCTGTATTTGGATAAGAAGCCGAAAGGGTTTTTCTGCTAAATGTATTTTTAATTTTTAAGCGATTTGGTTTAATCGTTTCAATTTTAATGCTTTTATAAAACTTAGCACCACCAACACTTACCATCGCTTCCCAATTTCCTGTTGGAGCGTCTTGATTTGTTGGCACTACAAAAGCATAATGATTTAAATCGTTTGTTCTTTGAACAGTTTGATAAACCGTTTTTCCATTCGGATCGTTTAATCTGAATTTAATTGGATGTGATTTCGGAAGTTTATTGGCAGCATCATTTAAAATGAAAGACAAATACAAATTATCTCCCGGACGCCAAACGCCTCTTTCTCCATAAATAAATCCTTTAAGTCCTTTCTGCAAAGTTTCGCCGGCAACATCAAAATTACTAACAGATAACGAAAGTCCGTCATCCAATTTTACGTAAGTCGATTGGTCTCCCAAAGTTACAATAGCAAAATAAGCAAATTTGTCTAATTGGAAAGAAGCAATTCCTTCACTGCTTGTCGCTTCTGTTGCTATTTTCTGTTGTTGAAAATTATACAAATCCACTCTCGCATTCGAAACAGGTTCAGTTGTAACGATATTATTTACAGCAAATAAATACGATTTGTTCTCGCCTCTTTTGGCAATTACTCCTAAATCCGAAGCTAAAATATTGGTCGCAATTCTTGCATTGTAATAATACGAACCTGTACAAGGATCTTGACTTTCTCTCCAATCGTAATCATCGTAGTAATAATAATCGTCGTAAGAGTTGCCGCTGTAGTTTACATCATTTTCATCTACTTCCTCCTCTTCTGCTTCCTCATCATTTCCATCAGATGTTTCACATTTATAAAGCGAGTATTTCTTTTTATAGACAAACTCCACTCTATAAATCGCTCCTGGTTCTGGTTTGATAATTTTAGATAAATCCAAAGCATACGTATTCCATTTAGTGAGGTTTACGAGCGTGCTTTCTCTTAAATTGAGTGTAGTTTTAGCAATTGGCTGTGCTACTTTTTTAAGATTTTGTCCGCCGTTTAATTCGTTGTACTGCAAAAACTGCAGGATATTGTTTTTGTAAATTTTATAGACTTTTACATCAACAGCGCTTAAGTTTACGGCTTCAAAATTTAGTTTTAGATTGTTGGAACTTGGCAGAATCGTTCCATTTTTTACAAAACGGATATTTGGTTTTATCTGGTCAAAGGATATTTTCTCCGAATAATTTGATTCTAATTTTTTACCATACTGACTTTCGATTCCTTCAAAAACTTCCAATAATAATTCGCCAGTTACGACTTGTTCAGGTTGCTCATCTGGCACATATTCAACAGCATCCTCTACAACTGCAACAGCTGACTCTACTGCAACAGCTGCCGAATCAATCACAACAGCAGCTGAATCTACTGCAACCTCAACAGGTTCTGTAACAGCGACTGCCACAGGTTCTTCTTTTTTAGGTGTATTTTGATTGGTAAAATATACTTTTAGTAAATTCCCTTGAGTCGAAAATTTCAAGTTATTGGTATTTTGAATCGAAACTAATCCGGCAAAATCCTGTCCTTTTTCTAAAGGTTCCGAAAAATTAATTAAAACCTGTTGATTGTTTCCATCTGGAACTTCAACCTTAATCACTTTAAATTCGTTGATACTTGTAATCGGGAAATCGATTTGTCCTTTCTGGTCAATATCAAAATCATTTCCATCATAAATAATTTCTAAGTTTGAAGCTTCTGACTGACGTTGAATACTGTCAATTATAAAACGAAACTCTTTTGCAAGCCCATTCGTTTTCTCAAACTTAATTTTAAGATTATTTCCATTATGTTTGGCCTCAACCAGCTTTTGGGCCGTTTCTAAATCAATATTATCTGCTGTTTTCAAAACGCAGTTTAAGTATTGATATTCCTTGCTGTAGGATTGAATATCGCCTGTATTGATCGTAAAATCCTGTTTTACCGTTTTAACTGTAAAATTGAATTTGGAAAGTTCCTTTTCTTTCTCTTTTGGAATAGCAGTCAGTTTATCTAAGTTTAAAGTAACCTGATATTCTGTTCCCATTTTGAGTTTTTTCTCTGGAATAAAAGCTAAGGTATTGGTTGAAAGTGCAACGACTTTTCCGCTCACGCTTGGCGAAATATCAAACAAATCATCGTCTAATTCTTGATTGGGTTTCCAATCATTTTTATCAAAAGCCAAAACCACACGAATATCAGAATCTGAGGAAACAATTCCCCCAGTAAAACTGGTTATGTAATCTTTAAACAATGAAAAATCCGAATTGAAATCAGCAGCCGATTTTCTACCACAGGATTGAAAAATAAAAAACACAAAAAATACGAGAGCTAAACCTTTTACTTTCACTTTTATCTAGAGTTAATTGGTTAACAAATAAAAAAATAATGTCATTTACCGCTAAAAGTCATAACAGCAAACTACAAATTATATTACAATAAAAGTAAATTATTTTTTGAATTATTTAAGAAGAAAATTCTCTATATTGATTATTTAACTTTTGTTGAAGCTTCTAATCTATTGTAGAGGTATTTAGGAGCTTATTCCAGCTATCCGCTATATCTTTTCCCTGCTAAAGAAGCAGTAAAAAGGATGCCGCTTCTATCTGGGCTAGAGACCTATTTTCAAGAGACTTTTTTCTTTCATATCGTATGTAAAACAGTATATTCGCACAGAATCAAAATACAACTAATGCAAGAAAGAAGTTTTACAGAAAAGAAATTTGTAACCAACAATAAAAAGAAGGTTATCAATATCTTGTATTTGATAACCTTCTTAATTTCTATTACTTTTATTGATTACTATTTATTGCCTAAAACAAGTGCAAACGATACTATTGACTATTATATTGAGAATGTTGGAAAAAACAGAAATGGGCGTTCAAAAAATATAGTTTCTTATAATTATTACACCAAAAAACGAAATTCCTTTTCAACTAAAAATTTTCTTGTAGAGGAAGATGCTATAGAAATCGAATATACACTATTATTAAAAAGCGTCACAGCCGTTAAATCAAAAGATGCAGATTATACAAAATATCTCATTAATGGTTTAAATCCTAACGGAATTGAGTTATATTGCTGTTTTGTAATTCTTATCTCTGTAGCTTTAAGTTTAAAAATACTGCTTTCGAAAAAAGCCGTTTCTGAAAATACATTTTACAATATTATCTGTTTCAATGGCTTTCTCTTATTTGTAACTTTTTACATGATGTCTCTATTTTAAACTGAGAAATCTTCATGCTTTTAACTTTTAAAGCTCCGTTCCTAGTTTTGACAGAACTTTATCTAGCTCATCAAAATGTTCCTGACTTGCAGATGAATAAAAAATTTGGTAATTACTCATTATTACAATTACATCATCATCGTGATTGCCATAGAAATTAATTCCTTCTGCCCATTGTTTAAAAGACACGCCTTTATTTTTAAAATTCTCTTTAATAAAAGCCAATTCATTATCCTCTACTTCATAAAAACACTCCGAAGTATATTCTAAAGCAAAACCAGCCTGAAGACATGCCATCGCTTTAAAAAAGTCCAGTAGAGTTTCTGTTTCCTTTTTCCATTCTTTATCATCATAACTCATATAAACCGGCGGATTCGGTTTTGACAAATCATCTTTATGAATTCCCCAAACGCAAACTCGTTGATTTTCCGAATAAAAAATCAGATAATCATCGTGCTGAAAATATTGGAAACGCTCTGGTATTATTAATGAATCTTGTGTGTGATTCAATCTTTCAATTTTACCTAACTCTATATAATAATCAAGTAATACTTCTGGAAGTTGTCCAAAAATATCTTTTACAACCTGCATTTCACTTTCTGTGAAACCATTAAGCTCAGTAATTTTAAAGAGTCTTTTTATTGTTGAGAAATCCGTCATGATAATTAGTATTATTTGCGTCTTTCAAGAAAAAAACGTTTCATTAAATCAGCCGCTTCATTGGCCATAACGCCCGAAACCACAGTAGTTTTTGGATGCAGTTTTGTTCCCATGTTTAGAAATCCGCGCTGTTCGTCTCTAGCTCCAAAAACAATTTTAGAAATCTGGCTCCAATACAAAGCTCCTGCACACATTTGGCAAGGTTCAAGTGTTACGTAAAGGGTACAATCTTTTAAATATTTTCCGCCAAGAAAATTTGCAGCGGCAGTTATAGATTGCATTTCGGCATGTGCCGTTACATCATTCAGCAATTCTGTCAAATTATGACTTCTTGCAATAACTTTATCTGCCACAACAATTACAGCTCCAACAGGAATTTCGCCTTTTTCAAAAGCCATTTCAGCTTCCTGCAAAGCTTTTTTCATAAAATATTCGTCGGTAAAAGGATTTATCATAGTTGCAAAAATAAGATTTTGGAATGATTTTATCCGATTAGATTATTCTGTAGCCGATAAATTCAAATCATATGATCTATTTCTACCTTCCCCTTTTGGCATTAAAATGTTCTTCTCTGTTAAATCTTGTAAGTCTCTTGTAGCAGTAGCTCTTGACGTTTTTGTAATAGAAACATATTTTATGGCTGTCATCCCTCCCTGAAAACCAGCAGTACCATTTTCAAACATTCTGAGAACAACTTTTATTTGTCTTTCGTTCATTTGATTTTTAAACTGGTTTATGAATCTACTTTTATTTAATGTAAACAGCACAATTTGCTTCGCATTTTTTTGAGATTCTAAAATCAGATTTGAAAAATAAAAAATCCAATCTGTAACATCATTAGTTCGCTGCGCTTGTTTTAAAGATTCATAATATTTTTTCTTACTTTTTTCAATTGTACTTGAAATACTCATTAAAACTGGTCGATTTAATGATTCTGAAAGACATTTTTCAGCTATAGCTCTTCCTATTCTGCCATTCCCATCTTCAAAAGGATGAACACTTTCAAAATACAAATGAGAGATTGAAGTTTTAATCAATGCTTTTTTTATATCATTAGGTTTTACTCCAAAATTATGATACCATTTAATAAATTTTTCCATTTCAGCAGGCACATGATGAGATGGAGGTGCTTCAAAATGAATAGTTTCTTTACCATAAGACCCTGAAATAATTTGCATTGGTTCTTCTCCAATTCTATATTTCCCCGGACTAACACGCCTTGAGTATTCCATTAAAATGTAATGCCACTTTTTTATTATAGATTCACTCAATTTTTCAGAATAAGAATTTCTTACCGTTACCATTAATTTTCCAATTCCTTGAGCATTTTTGTCTCTAATTTGATCAAAAACATCCGCAATCCCTAAATTCTTTTTTATAGAAGACATGATATCCTGCCTGCTGAAAAATTCACCCTCAATTTCAGAAGTTTTCATCGCTTCGGAAATCATAAATTGCAAAATAGTATCTTGTTGAATTGCAGATGGTAGAGAATCGACTAAACCTTTTACCTCTCCCATTTCAAATGCAAATTCAACACATAACGAGTCTATTACAGAATCATCATAAACAAAATTTTCCCAATTTGGTAATTGCCAATTATATTTCATGATGCACTTTTATAAAATAATCGCCTCAAATATAGTCATTTTATGAGGCAATTAATAAAAACAATCGCCTCATTTATTAGTTATTCCTATAAAAAACTTACAAATAAATAAAAGATACTTATGTTTAATTTTATTACATTTAAATTTTGATATTCAACTCATGTATAAAAAATACAAATTATCGATTCCTGAACCTTGTACAGAAAACTGGGACAAAATGATTCCGAATAAGGATGGTCGATTTTGTTTGAGTTGCTCAAAAACAGTTGTCGATTTTACCGAAATGCTGCCAGAAGAAATTCAGCATTTTTTTGTTCAAAATCAAAACAACAATATCTGCGGAAGAATACGAAAATCTCAATTAGATTCGATAACAATCCAAATTCCGAGCAGTATTGTTTATACACAAACTTATTATCAAAAAATGTTTCTACTGGCTTTGTTTATTGCCATGGGAACGACTTTATTTAGCTGTCAGGATAAAGATGGAAACAAACAAAAAATCGACAAAATTGAAATAATTGAAGATTCTGTTGTTCTAAAAAATAATGCTAACGAAAAGCATGAAATAACCACTAACAAATCTGAAACAGTTTCTGCAACAATTAAAGAAACAAAATCTGCAAAACGTAAAAAAGGTACAGTTCTAAAAAAGGAAAAAACCTTTTCTTTTTACAAAACAAAATGCGGACCAGCCATAGCTTACACAGATCTTTATGAAGACAATACGGTTTATGGAGGCATGGGAATTGATGTTTTACCTGATTA
Organism: Flavobacterium panacagri; assembly: GCF_030378165.1. Classification (NCBI taxonomy): domain Bacteria; kingdom Pseudomonadati; phylum Bacteroidota; class Flavobacteriia; order Flavobacteriales; family Flavobacteriaceae; genus Flavobacterium; species Flavobacterium panacagri. The sequence goes on along the minus strand of NZ_CP119766.1, from coordinate 1,764,800 downwards.
TCCAGGAGGAATAAATATATTTTACGAAAATTTTAAATCAGAATATAAAATACCCAAAGAGCTAAAAAAATCTACTGGAGTAATAAAAATGTCCTTCGTTATTGAAAAAGATGGAAGTGTAAGTGAAATAAAAAGTATTGAGGATCTCGGTTTTGGAACTGGCGAAGAAGCCACCAGGGTTTTGAAAAAATCTGTTAAATGGACTCCAGGGGAAACTAATGGAAGAAAAGTTAGAACTTTTTACAATCTACCTATTACTCTTGAACTCGACACTTTGAATCCCAAAAAAAGAAAAAGAAAATTTTCAAAAATCACTTCAATACAAATTTTTAAAACCGGAGAGAGCACAGAACAAACAGAATTAGCTGTAAAACCGTAAAGGATCGTACCTTTTAGAAATCCCGTTGAAATATTTTTTAGCAAAACAATTCTTAGCATTTATTTTTTATTACATTTATTTCTCGGATCTCTAGAAATGGAAAGAAAATACAAGATAGCTATACCAGAGCCCTGCCATGAAGACTGGAATAAAATGATACCAACTGAAAGTGGTCGTTTCTGCATGAGCTGTTGTAAAACAGTTATTGATTTTACTGCTATGTCTTCTGAAGAAATCCAGCATTATATTACTCAAAATCAAAATAATAAAATTTGTGGCAGATTTAAAAAATCACAGTTAGATACTATTACAATTCAAATCCCAGATCGTGTTTTATATTCACAAACCCATTATCATAAAATGTTTTTACTGGCATTATTTATTACAATGGGAACTACCTTGTTTAGTTGTCAGGGTAAAGATGGAAACAAGAAAAAAATTGATAAAATTGAAATTGTGGAAGCTAGTCTGCCAAAGAAATCTGTTCAAAAATCAAATGACACCTTAAAAGAGGCAACTCCTCCGCTAATCGTACCAAAAATTAAAGATCCTCCTAATGTAAAAGTTCACTACGTAGTATCAGGAGGATTGCAAATAATTGAAGAGCCTCAAATTAGTGAACCCATTGATTATGATGCTGTTTTTGAAAGTTTTAGCTTAGATGTTATTCCTGTTCCAGCGATTGGAATGGAAAAGTTTTATGCCTATGTTAAGGATAATTATGTTATTCCAAATGAAGCAGAAGATTCTGCAGGAAAAATTTATGTCTCATTTATCGTAGAAAAAGATGGCAGCTTAAGTACTTTCAAAATAATTAAAGATATTGGTTACGGAACTGGAGAGGAAGCAATTAGAGTATTGAAAATAGCCCCCAAATGGATTCCTGGAAAGTTAAATGATCAAATAGTCCGAACATCTTTTAAATTACCATTTACAATTTCAATGAGACAACAATGATAAACTCTAAACACAAAATAACCATTCCGAAACCCTGCCAGGAAAACTGGAATAAAATGACGCCAACTGAAAGTGGTCGTTTCTGCATGAGCTGTTCTAAAACAGTTGTTGATTTTACTTTGATGCTTCCTGAACAAATTCAGCATTTTTTCATTCAAAATCAAAATGAGAAAATTTGTGGCAGATTTAGAAAATCGCAGCTAGATGCAATTATAATTCAAATTCCAAATAGAGTGTTATACACACAAACTAACTATTCTAAAATGTTTCTTTTAGCCTTATTTATTGCTATGGGAACCACTTTGTTTAGTTGCCAAAATAAAGAAGGTAAAAAACAAAAAATTGATACAGTTGAAGTGGTAAAAGATTCTGATTCCAAATCACATACATCTGTTGAGCAAGCTTCTTCCTATTATGATTCTCTGCATCCTGCAGTTCCACCACCATCAGCATCAAAAACTGACGGTCATAAATCTGCAAAACCAACAGAAAACGACAACCTAAAATCAGAAAAGATTTCAGGTTCAGAATCACAAAAAACAACTAACAAGAAAAACAGTTCATCAAAAGAGCAGCCTATATATGTTAGCGGTGAAGTAGTATATGAAACCAACGCAGAATTCCCAGGCGGTATTGATCAATTCTACACTTTTTTTGCAAAAGAATTTAAAAGACCCGAAGATTCAGACGCTACAAAAACAAGACTCGCTTTTGCTGTGGAAAAAAATGGTTCTGTATCGTTTCTCGAATGCTCACCTTCGGTTGATCAAGCAATCGAAAATGAAATTATCCGAGTTTTAAAATTATGCCCTAAATGGCAACCGGGGCAATCTGACGGTAAAAAAGTAAAAAGACAATATTCTTTACCTATTACGCTGCAATAGTAATTCCTATAACATATCTCGTCGCTAAAATTAAATTTAAAACCGTAAATTTGCTTTTTTCCTTACAATGAAAAGCGATTTACTTTCCAACATATACAATCCAGCCGATTTACGTCTTTTAAAAGAAGAACAGCTTACTCAAGTTGCGCAGGAATTACGCCAATTTATTATTGATGTAGTTTCGGTAAAAGAAGGGCATTTGGGTGCTAGTTTGGGCGTTGTCGAATTGACAATTGCACTTCATTATGTTTTTAATACTCCCGAAGATTTGTTGGTTTGGGATGTAGGTCATCAGGCTTACGGTCATAAAATCTTAACTGAAAGAAGAGAAATTTTTCATACCAACAGACAAATAGATGGAATTTCTGGTTTTCCAAAAAGAACAGAAAGCATCTATGACACTTTTGGAGTTGGACATTCTTCTACTTCTATTTCTGCGGCACTCGGAATGGCAATTGCTTCTAAACTAAAAGGTGATTCAGACAAACAGCATATTGCAGTAATCGGCGATGCTTCGATTGCAAGCGGAATGGCTTTTGAAGGTTTAAATCACGCCGGAGTTACAGATGCTAATATTCTGGTAATTTTAAACGACAATGCGATCGGAATAGACCCAAGTGTTGGTGCCTTAAAAAAATATTTAACTGCTGTTAAAAACGGAAAAAATCCGAGACAGAACAATATTATAAAGTCTCTTAATTTCGATTATTCTGGTCCAATTGACGGACATGATTTTCCCACATTAATCAAAGAATTAAACCGATTAAAAAAGATAAAAGGACCTAAATTTCTTCATATTGTCACTACAAAAGGAAAAGGTTTACAACAGGCTGAAGAAAATCAGGTGAAATATCATGCGCCTGGAAAATTCGATGCTTCGACTGGAGAAATTCATTTAAAGTATGAAGAAAATCTTCCTCCAAAATATCAAGATGTTTTTGGTTTAACTATTTTAGATTTAGCCAAAAAGAATGAAAAAATAATTGGAATCACACCTGCAATGCCATCAGGAAGTTCATTGAAATTTATGATGGACGAACTGCCGGAACGTGCTTTTGATGTTGGAATTGCAGAACAGCATGCTGTAACACTAGCGGCTGGAATGGCAACCCAAGGCATGATTGTTTATTGTAATATTTACTCGACCTTTTTACAGCGTGCCTACGATCAGGTTATTCATGATGTTGCTTTACAGGATTTACCCGTTATTTTCTGCTTAGACCGAGCTGGATTAGTTGGAGAAGACGGTGCAACACATCACGGTGTTTTTGATATTGCATATCTGCGTTCGATTCCAAATATGATGATCTATGCGCCTTTAAACGAAATTGAACTGCAAAACATTTTATACACTGTTCAGCTGGAATTAAACCATCCAATTGCCATTCGTTATCCAAGAGGGCGAGGCGTAATTGTAAATTGGGAGGTAGAAAATTTCGGACATTATGAAAAAATTAAAATTGGTCAAGCAAAATGCTTAAAAGATGGTACGAAAATTGCTGTTCTGTCGGCCGGAACAATTGGAAATAATGTTATCGAAGCTTTAAAAGAATCAGCCCATTCTGAAACTATTGCTCATTACAACTTTAGCTTTATTAAACCTTTAGACATCAAAACATTAAAACATATTTTTTCAAACTTCGAAAGTATTATCACAATCGAAGACGGAGTTAAAAATGGTGGGTTTGGAAGTTCTATTTTAGAGTTTGCGGCATCAAATAATTTCAAAAACAATATTGAAATTCTGGGTGTTCCTGACACATTTATTGAGCATGGGACAGTAAGTCAATTGCAACAAATCTGCAATATTGACGTTAAAAGTTTAGTAAACCTTTTTTCTAACCGTTCAAAATAATTATTTTGCGATACCAAAAAAAAATTACCTAATGAAATTATTGCGTTCTACCCTTTTATTATTATTCCTATTATCTGCCTCGAGTGGTTTTTCCCAGATTATACAAACGACTTTGAGTCCGAATCAAGCTCCAAAACCGCCATCCAATTGGTCAAAAAAGAATCAACTTGGTTTTGATATTTCTGAAATTGCTTTTGTGAACTGGAGTGCCGGGGGAACAAGTTCTATTTCAGGTTTATTTAAAGGAGAATTTGGAAGAACTTACATAAAGAAAAACCATAAATGGGTAAACGAGCTTATTGTAAAGTATGGCCTAAACAAACAAGACGGAACTGAACTAAGAAAAACAGACGACGCTCTTCAGTTTAACTCGACTTACGGGTTTAGAAAAGATACAGCCTCGAACTGGTATTACTCTTCAAAATTAAACTTCAATACTCAGTTTACAAACGGTTATAATTATCCAAACAGAGATATTGCAATCTCTAAACCTTTTGCCCCAGCGTATATCTTTCTGGGAGCCGGAGCTGAGAATGCTAATAAAGCTAAAAACAGAGTTTTTTACTTCTCTCCTATTACGTTAAAGACTACTTTAGTACTAGATCAATATCTTGCTAATCAAGGTTCTTTCGGGGTTAAAAAGGCGATTTATGCAGCCGATCCTCTTGATCCTACACAGCAAATATTAATTGAAGAAGGTCAAAAGGTAAAAGCCGAATTTGGTATCCTTTTTACCGCTTACATGAAAAATGAAATCTATAAAAACGTTTTCTACGAAAACAGATTAAGTTTATATACTGATTATCTAAATAAATTTGGAAATGTCGATATCGATTATGATACTCGTCTGGATCTTGTAGTAAATGCTTATGTAAAAGCAAATATTGGAGTTCACTTAATTTATGACGATGATATTAAAACAAAAAAAGATGTTGTTGATCCAACTACAGGAACAAAAACTCAAGTAAACGACGGCCCAAGAATGCAGTTAAGACAAGTTCTGGGAGTCGGTCTGGTTTATGCTTTCAAATAAATAAAGCAACTGCTGTAAAAAAAGCATCTTTTAGAATTCTAAAAGATGCTTTTCTATTTCAAGTAAAATGTATTTATCGTTTTTTCTGTCCCTGAATTGTTTCATACAATTCCAATGCATTTCCGTCTGTAAGTAATGAAACATAATGGCAGATGTGCAGCAAACGTTCATACAAATTCCCTTTATCTAAATGATGCTTTTCTGGAAGCATTTTCAAAATTAACTTGTCGTAATTCGAAGCTGTTCCTTCATATTTATTATTAAAAGCAGTTATAAATTTATCCAATAATGTTTGGATAATCTGATACCCTACAATTTCTTTCTCGATCACTTCACGGCTTTGATAGATCTTTTCAACGCTTAATTTGATGATATCATTCATCTGCGCTTTGTATTTACTCTTATCGGTTAAGGCATAAGGAAATTTGCCCGCCAGAATAGCTTCTTCATTTTCAATAAAAACCTCTACCGCATCATTAATTAAAGAACCAATGGCAAGCGCTCGCAGATAACTGATTCTATCTTCTTTAGTTTCTAGCGTTTTGTATTTAGCAACGCCAATATTATCTTTTACCAGTTTAATTAAATATTCTAAAGCATAATCTTCAGAAACTAAACCTAGGTTTATTCCGTCTTCAAAATCAATAATCGTATAACAAATATCGTCTGCTGCTTCCACTAAGTACGCTAAAGGATGTCTTTCAAAACCAATATTCTCTCCAGATTTATTGGCAATCATTCCCATATCTTTGGCTACTTCTTCAAAAAACAATTTATCCGATTGAAAGAAACCGTACTTTTTATCGGCAATATCATTGGTTGGCTTTTTCGGAAGGCTTTCTTTTGGATATTTCATAAAAGCCCCAAGAGTTGCATACGAAATACGAAGTCCTCCCTCAATTCCTGGACGGCTCGCTGTAAGAACCGAAAATCCGTTTGCATTTCCTTCAAAATCAATTAAATCCTGCCATTGTTTATCCGTCAACTGATTTCTAAATTTCAGTCCATTTCCGATAGAAAAATATTCCCCGATTGCTTTTTCTCCTGAATGCCCAAAAGGCGGATTTCCAATATCGTGTGCCAATGAAGCAGCCGCCACAATCGCACCGAAATCGTTCATATGATAACCGTGAATTTCTTTTAAATACGGATATTTCTCTATGATTTTCTTTCCAACCAAACGTCCAAGAGAACGTCCTACAACCGAAACTTCCAAACTGTGCGTTAAACGTGTATGTACGAAGTCGGTTTTAGAAAGTGGAATAACTTGTGTTTTATCTTGTAAACTTCTAAAAGCAGAGGAGAATATAATTCGGTCATAATCTACTTCAAAACCCAAACGAGTATCATCTTGTTCTACACGTAATCTTTTGCTTGTATCTCCCTGACGTTTTAAGGATAAAAGTTGTTCCCAGTTCATTTTTGAATTTTAGATTTCTGAATTTAGATTTTAGATTTTTCATCTAAACGTCAAAAATACGTTTTATTTTAGGATAAAAACAGGCTATAGATTAATTTGATTTAAGTTTTAGTGAGACCGAATTTAGTTATGATTCGTTTCGTTTTCACTTTCGCTGGCATTATTTTTTTTATTTGAAGCAGAAAATTTTCGGTTTCAAAATTACATCCAGTCCCGCTATCCGTTATATCTTTTCCTTGCTAAAGGAGCAAGAAAAAGGATGTCACTTCTATCGGGGCTAGACTAGAAATTTTTATTTTCATAAGAATTTACTTTAAATAATAAAATGCTTTTCATTTGCAAAATGTTCACTTTTAAGATAACTTTCTATATAACAAGAACAATCATATTTCATAAAAATCATTTCATTGAATTTTATCAGGCTCAAAATGAAAAAGTTAAATTGAAAATTCAGTACTTTCTTTAATTAATAAAACAAATTGATAGAGTTACTGAAAAAATTTTAAAACATATAGCAGACACTGACGGACTTTATGAAATAAGAATTGAAGTAAAATCAGATATTTATAGAATATTTTGTTGTTTCGACCAGAGAAAACTAGTGATTCTTTTTAATGGATTTCAAAAAAAATCACAAAAAACGCCAAAATAAGAATTAGATAGAGCAAAGAAATTAATGACTGAATATTTTCAACAAAAATAAATACCACTATGAAAAATTATAAAAACATAAAATCTTTTGATAATCTCATTGAAGTTGAGCATGGAAAAATTGGCAGCGAAAGCAGAAACCAATTTGAAGAAAAATCACAAATGTTCATTATTAGTGAAATGCTAAAAGAAGCCCGTAAAGAAGCTAATTTAACTCAAGAACAATTAGCAGACAAAACTGGTACTAAAAAAAGTTACATTTCAAAACTTGAAAATGGAAAAGGTAATGTCCAGCTTTCCACTCTAATTAGAATCTTTGAAATTGGCTTAAACAAAAAAGTCGGATTAACTTTTTTATAAAAAAGCACCCCAATTTGGAGTGCTTTCTGAAATTGAATTTATAAAACTTAGGATTAAAAGTTTTTAGAAATTCCGATATTAAATGTTTTACCGAAATTGAAGTAGAAATTACTGTAATCTTCCCCATTATCATCATAGCTTAATGTTTCGTATCCTAAACCTCCAATACTGAAGTTAAGACCAAAACCTTTTTTCATGTTAATGAAAAGTGCTGGAGTTACATCTACATAAGCACCATTTCCTTTGTATCTTACATAACTATTGTTAGCAGCATAATCTTTGTTCTTTACAGTTTGGAAACCTGCTCCCATGTCTGCAAAAACAGAAAAAGTCTGGCTTAATGATTTCGTATAACGTACAAAACCTCCAGTTCTAAATTTATTGTCTTTGTATTTTTCATTTGGATTATCAACATCAGTTGAGCTTAATGAAAGTTCTCCTCCAACTGTCCAGTTTTCGTGGAATTGGTAACCTACTTTAGGAGAGAAAGTAAAAGTACTTGCTTTAGCTTCAGCAAATCTAAACTCTGATTTTTCAGAAGTGTAACCAATGTTACCACCAACTAAGATTGTTCCTTTTTGTGCATTTGCAAAACTGCAGATAGCTAACGCGGCCATCACTAAAAATTTTTTCATGATTTGGGTTTATTTTTAATTTTAGCATTCCTTTAACAATAACAATGCCGTGAGTAAAGGACTTTATGATTTTTTTAATAATTACTTTAGAAGGTAAAATGTAGCAATCGAAACTATTTCTGTTTACTTTTGTAGCAAATAAAAAGTCATGTCGATAGAAGTAAACAGTATATCAAAAAGTTACGGAGAGCAAAAAGCGTTAAATGAAATTTCTTTTAAAATTGAGAAAGGAGAAATTGTCGGATTTCTTGGCCCAAACGGAGCTGGAAAATCTACTTTGATGAAAATTTTGACCACTTATTTACTTGCCGATAGTGGCTCAGCCCTTGTAAATGGTCATGATGTCATGACAAACACCAAAGAAGTACAACGATCGATTGGTTACTTACCGGAGCATAATCCGTTGTATTTGGATTTGTATGTTCGTGAGTATTTGGCTTTTAATGCCGATGTTTACAATGTGCCAAATTCACGAATTGAAGAAGTTATTCAACTGACAGGACTGACATCTGAAAGCCATAAAAAAATCAGTCAGCTCTCTAAAGGATACCGCCAGCGTGTGGGACTTGCCAATGCTTTACTTCACGATCCAGAGGTTCTAATTTTGGATGAACCAACTACAGGTCTGGATCCGAATCAGTTAATGGAAATTCGAAATGTAATCAAAAATGCGGGGAAAGATAAAACGGTTTTTTTATCAACACACATCATGCAAGAAGTTGAAGCTATCTGTGATCGTGTCATAATTATTGACAAAGGACAAATCGTTGCGGACAATAAACTAGACCATTTGGTTACCGCAGATAAAGAGCAAGTTATTGAAGTTGAGTTTGATTACAAAGTAGAAGAACAGCTTTTAGCTAAATTGGAAAATATTTCTTCGTACACCAATACGCATGACATGACATGGGAGTTAACTTTTATCACAGATAAAGATATGCGTCCTTCGATTTTCGATTTTGCAAATGAAAACGGACTTAAAACTTTACAATTAAATCAAAAAAATAAAAACCTAGAAGCTGTTTTTAGAGAGATTACGAAATAATTTTTCCGAAGGATCCACAGTTTTTCAAAAGAAAAGCGGTTTGTTTTAACTAAAAACAAACCGCTTTTTTCATCTAATAAATACTCATAATCAATAAATTATAGTAAAAAGAATAAAATTAATTCTATTTTTATTTAGACTTATTATAAATAGTTATATCTTTGGCAAATCAAAATATAAATGCCACAAGTATGTTACATCTACTCCAAACCTTTAAAAAAAATATTTCGCCTGTTTTAATTTACGCGTCAAATCTTCAAGAAAAGTTTTCAAATCAATTGGAAAAAATTGTATTACAATAAACTTCTAATTCAAAAAACTTAAAAAGATTGTTTTCTAAATCATGGTTTAGAAAATGCCAAAATTCAAACAAAATGAAAAATATCATAACCTCCATAATGCTTGCTTTTTCGGTATATGGATTTTCTCAAGAAAAAGAAAAAAATGACAGTATTGTTGAAACCACTATAAACGCATTAGATGAAATTGTGATTAGCAAAAAGAAAGTTTTATACACACAGAAGTCAGACCGTCTCGTTTTTAACGTAGAAAACAGCATCGTGTCTGAAGGCGGCACCGCGCTTGACGTATTATCACGTGCGCCTGGCGTTGTGGTGTCTCAGGATGGCGATTTATCTATTCGCGGACAGCAAGGTGTTGCCGTGATGATAAACGGTAAACTGACACAGCTTTCACAGAAAGAGTTGGCTAATTATTTAAAAGCAACTACCTCATCTAATATTAAACAGATTGAAGTTATTACAAATCCTTCTTCTAAATATGATGCCGCGGGAAAAGCAGGAATAATCAATATTATTTTAAAGAAACCTAATGCTTCAGGCTTAAAAGGAACAGTTTTTACTAGTTATGGAAGAGGTCGAAAAAACAGAACCAATTCTGGTTTCAACTTAAATTATAATAAAGATAAATGGGGCGTTTTTGGAAACTACAGTTATACTTTCCGAGGCGAAGAAGAACATAAAGAGTTTAATCAAGTTCAATTTACAGATCAGACGCGTCAAGAAATTGCCAGCAAAAATCATCAGACATCCATTACAGATGAGCCTTTGACTTCTAACAATTTCAAAATTGGAACACAGTATGAAGTTTCTCCTAAAACCAATTTAGAGGTTTATGTTGATGCCAAAATTGGACGTTATCAAAATATGGCTAACGGGACAAATACGGTTGTAAACACAGCCAATCAACCTATTTTTGACGCATTGACTTATAATGACAGCAAAGAAAAATGGTTTGACTATACTTATGCTTTTTCTGGCGTACATAAATTTAATACCGAGGGAAAAAACATGACTTTTGATTTTGAATATGAAACTTCAAAATTTAGATCGAACCAATTTCAAAGTGCCAATAATACAGCTAATGCAACGACTGTAAACGATCGTCGTGGTTATATTCCTTCTCAATTAAAGGTTTTTACTGGAAAAGTTGATTTTGTAAATCCGTTTAAAGAAAAACAATCTCTAGAATGGGGTTTCAAAGCCAGCATTAAAAATAACGATAATCCTTCTGTTTACGAATATTACGATAACAATCAATGGTTAATCGATTTTAATTCGACCAATCATTTTGAATATAATGAGCAGATTTATGCTGCTTACGCGAATTACAAATATCAGTTAGAAAAATTAAACATTCAAGCTGGTTTAAGAACTGAATACACGGCAATCGATATTGATCAGAAAACATTAAATGAACAGCATAAAGATGATTATTTAAAATGGTTTCCAAGCCTTTCTTTAAAATATGAATTTACAAGTAATCATTCTGCTCACGCTTCTTACAGCAAAAGAATCAACAGACCAAGTCAGTTTGATTTAAATCCGTTCCGTTTCTATGATGATTCCTTCAATTATTCACAGGGAAATCCTAATTTGATTCCTGAGATTACACATGCAATGGAAATTGGTTACGCCTGGAAAAGTAATTTTATGGCTTCGGTTTATTTCAATAGTACAAAAGATGTTTTCACAGAAGTTTATAATTATAACCCAGACACTAATACGACAATTACGACTCAAATCAATGTTGACAAGTCTTATAATTACGGAGTAAACATTACCAATACTACCGAATTAAATAAATGGTGGTCTGTAAATATTTTATTTAATGTTTTTGAGAACAAATTTGCGGGGAATGTCTTAAACAGTTCCACCATTGATCCGATCATGACTTTAAATATTAGCGTACAGAACTCGTTTACCATTACCGATACTTGGAAAGCCGAAGGAAATGCACAGTATCAATCTAAATCTAATCTGGGTGTTTACCAGCGAGATGGTTTCTTTGATTTCAGCATCGGAATTTCGAAACAAGTTTTAGCTAAAAAAGGAAACATCAAACTGAATTTTACTGATGTTTTCAATACCAATAATTTCTACATCAAATCTGTAGTTGCGCAGACGAGCATTGATAAAAGATATGACCTCGACAATCGTATTGCGACAATTGCATTTACATACCGTATATAAAAGTTTCGTTCTTTAAATACCTTGTTTTTTGTTTTTTTTTGTGTTAGTTAAGAGCCTGTTCCTTCAAACAGGCTCTTCTATATTTTAGAAATTATCATCAATAATATTCTTCATTTCTTCCATTACAATCTTAATATCTTCTTCAGTGGTTCTCCAGTTTACAAATGAAGCGCGTATGCCTTTTTTATTCTGGTAAAAAGTTGGCGTCATAAACACTTTTCCAGTATCATTTAATTTTACCAGAAAGTCATTTACTTTATCCTGATTTTCATTTCCTTTTAAAGTAAAACATACATTGTTTAGTCTGATTGGAGCCAAAAGTTCAAATCTACCATCATCAACCAATGCATTTCCAAAACGAAGTGCTAATAATGTACTTTTTTCAATTAAATCCTGAAAACCTTCTTTTCCATAAGCTACTAACGAAAACCAAACGGGCAATGCTCTCAAACGACGTGAATTCTCCGGAACCACATTCAGATAATTAAAATTCTCCAAAGCATTTCCTAGATAGGGAGCATTTGAGTTTTGAAACGTTTCAATCTGCAGATTGATGTGTTCTTTTTTAATCAAATAAAAAGCACTTTCATAAGGCACGTTTAACCATTTATGACAATCAATCGTAATACTGTCTGCTCCTTCCCAACCTTTTACAAAATGTTTGTATTTCTCAGAAACCGCAGCAAATCCTCCAAAAGCCCCATCAATATGCCACCAGAAATTGTATTTTTCTTTTAATTTTACAATCGCTTCAAAATCATCAAAATCTGCTGTATTTACAGTCCCAGCACTCGAAATTAGAATAAAAGGTTTTCTATTTAAAGCTTTGATTTTTTCTTCTAAATCTGCAATATCCAAAGCTTCACGATTTCCTTCAATTGTTTTTACAACTGTATAATTCTGGCTTCCGATTCCTAACATCGATAATGATTTTAGAGAAGAAGAATGCGGAGTTGCCGTTAGAATATTAATGGTTTCAGAAATTCCGTTTTTAGCAAAATCCTTTCCAAACTGTTTTCCAAACCATTGTCTGGCAACTGCCAAACTGGTAAAATTGGACATAGTTGCTCCCGTTACAAATCCGCCTAAGAAGGAATTGGGAAGTTCTAATAGTTGGAGTAATAAATTAATAGTTTCAAACTCTATTAAAGCCGAATTCCCGCCCTGCGATGTTACCGATTGTGTATTTTGATCATAAACCGATGCCAGCCAATCGCCAACAATAGAAGCTGGAGTTGAACCGCCAGTTACAAATCCCCAATAACGTGGCCCAGGAGACGAAACTAGTAAAGGTGCCAATCGTTCTTTAAACTCTTTTAAAGCTTCTTCAGAACCTACGCCTAATTCATTCAAACTGCGTTTTGCATCAATTGTATTCTTGTTTGAAGTTGGTATATTCTCCAGATTATTCAGGAAATCTATTCCTTCTCGTTTTGCCTTTTCTAAGATATTTTCAAAATTGTGTAGGTCGTGTTGTAATATTGAATTCATAGTATAGATTATTTAATCTTCGAGTTGTCAGGCTGAGCGTACCGAAACCTCGGTAGAAGCCATTCAACATGAGACAAGTTGTTTTTTAGTATTTTTTAAAGAATTAAAATTTTATAGAAAAACTACCATTTGGTTTTCTCTGAAAATCTAGAGACCATCATAGAACAGATTACATCTCCGTTGGCATTTAATAATGTCGCAATTGGATCAACTAAAGTTCCGAGAATCATGGCAACCGGAAGTGCTTGTTCCATCGGAAAACCATAAACTGTTATGGCTAGAATTTCTCCAATATAACCGCCATTTGGTATTCCGCCTTCAACAATAGAAACTATTACAGTAATTCCGAGTGCCAAAAGAATCGTCATCGGATCTGAAAAATCTTTTCCAAACATGGCAAACAAAAAAGTTATTTTTAAGATGGATGACATACTTGAACCATCTTTATGCAGAGGCGCTCCAAGCGGAATTACCAAATTACGAACATGCGCAGGAATTCCCATTTTTTCTGCTGCTCCCAAATTCGCAGGAATTGTGGCAATACTGCTGCAAGTTCCAACTGCAGTTAACGACGGAGTTATATTATTGCTCCAAAAAACTTTAAAAGCTCTTTTTCCGCCAGCCACAAATGCATATAAACTAAAGAACACAAAGAAATAGAAAATGCAGGTGCCATAATAAACCGCCATTGGTTTTGCATAAACTCCCAGTAATTGTGGCCCAAAAATCCCAACCTGATAAGCAAAATAAGCTCCTAAACCAATTGGCGCAAACTTCATGATGATGTTCAAAAGCTGTTTCATCACTTCGTTTCCTGAATCTAAGAAACTCTTAAAAGCACTTCCTTTTTCTCCCGATTGTAATGTGGCAAAACCCACCAAAAAAGAAAAAATAATCAATGCTAACATGCTTTTTCGAGATAATAATTCGAAGAAATCATTGGCTGTAAGCAGTTTTGCAATTTGATCTCCAGCTGATCCTGAGGTTACTTCTTCAAAGGGAACCTTGGCAATAGCAATATCTTCATGAATTGGAAAAAGATAAACGGCACAAATCATCACAATTGCCGAAATCAGAATTGTACCGAGAAAAACCAACAACATGATAACAAACAATTTTCCTAGTTTTTCTGTTCTTTCCAAATTAGCAATCGAAGAACCAATTGTAAAAAAGATAAGAGGAATAATCGCTGTAAAAAGTAAATTTAGGAATATATCGCCAAGCGGTTTTATAATCAAAACATCTTCTCCAAACACCAATCCGAAAATACTTCCAATTATAATTCCGCCAAGAAGCCATAAAATACTGCTGTAATTCTGCAAAAAATTGATTTTCTTAACTTCCATAATGCTACAAGGATTTAGAATTCAGCAATATCTATATTTTTTAAACACATAGAAACATAGTTCCCTTTGTCTATAAAGGCGTTTCACTTATTTAAACAAACATAGACTATATGTGAAAATGTATTTTACTTTTAATTCTTTTTCACTAAAATTAAAAAAATCTATGTTTCTATGTATTTAAAAATCTCAACTACTTCTCCAGAACAATAGTCGTAAAAGCTCTGTCAACCAATTCGCCGGTTTTGCTTTTTACTTGTTCTGTCTGTGTTTCTTTATACACGATTTTAAAATCTGATTTTTTAATTAATTCCTGCGCTTTTTCTGTACTGTACAATTCAAATTCGAATTGTGTAAAAGGCAGTTTTTTCATGAAATCTTCTTCCGCAAAAGTCAGACAGAAATTTCCATTTGGTTTTAAAACCCTGTAGATTTCTGAAAGTAATTCTTCAGGTTTCTGCCAGAAATAAATCGTATTTACTGTAAATATTTTATCAAATAATTCAGCTTCAAACGGAATAGTATTTCCATCATAAAGTGAAAAGAAAGCTTGTTTTTGAGAAACAAAATTTCGATTGATCTGGCGTGCTTCCTGAAACATCAGTTCCGACATTTCCAGCCCGTAGTATTTTAGTTTTTCCGCTTGTTCAAACAAAAATTCAACGTGACCTGCGTTGCCATGTCCGAGTTCTAGAATTCTGTTTTCGTTTGAAATATTTAGATTCTGAATCGAATGTTTGGTCATATTGATGTTGGTTTCGTTCATCATATTGCCCATTTCAATTCCTTTTTCTCCCGATGGATGTTTCAATTGAGAGGCTATGGCTTGTAGTTCTTCTTGTTTCATGGTGTAAAAATTTAAATTCCAAAACTTAAAAATTCCAAATTCCAAGACTGCCTTCTTAATTCTCAACAACTTTGTCAAAGTTTAAAACTTTGACAAAGTTTCATGTAGAAAATCTTTAAAAAACCTGACTAGCAATCTGGCGGATATTCTCAGATTTACCCATTGAATAATAGTGTAAAAACGGAACTCCAGCGGCTTTTAATTCTAATGATTGCTGAATCGCCCATTCGATTCCGACTTGTTTAATTTCAGCGTTATTTTTGCATTTATCTACAGCATCGATTAAATCTTCAGGTAAATCGATTCTGAAAATCTGCGGTAAAACTTGTAAATGTCTTTGAACGGCGATTGGTTTAATTCCAGGAATAATTGGAATGGTGATGCCCATTTCTCTTGCTTTTTCTACAAAGGCAAAATATTTAGAGTTGTCAAAAAACATTTGTGTTACGACATAATCTGCTCCTGCGTCTACTTTTTCTTTTAATCTTTTTAAATCCGATTGTAAAGATGGTGATTCTAAATGTTTTTCCGGATAACCTGCAACTCCAATACAGAAATCTGCTTTGTTATCAGCATCGATTACTTCGTGAAGGTATTGCCCGCAGTTTAAATCTTTAATTTGTTTTACCAAATCAATTGCATAATGATTTCCCCCTGCTTTTGGCACAAAAGATTGTTCGTCTTTCATTGCATCTCCGCGAAGCGCCATTACGTTGTTGATTCCTAAATAATGACAGTCAACCAGCATGTATTCGGTTTCCTCTTTAGTAAAACCACCGCAAAGCAAATGAGGAACAGTATCTACATTGTATTTATGTTTTATAGAAGCGCAAATTCCAAGCGTTCCCGGACGCATACGAGTTAATTTCTTATCCAAAAGTCCGTTACCTTTATCAATGTAAATATATTCTTCACGAGAAGTCGTTACATCAATAAATGGTGGATTAAATTCCATTAACGGATCAATATTATCGTATAATTCCTGAATGCTCTTCCCCTTTTGAGGCGGAATAATTTCAAATGAGAATAATGTTTTTCCTTTGGCGTTTTCTATATGTTCTGTTACTTTCATTATTTGTTTTTTGTTTCAAGTTTCAGGTCTAAGGTTTCAAGTTGCCGTAGAGAACTTGAAACCTGAAACTTGAAACTATAATAACCTTTTTTGTTAATCTGCTATATTAGGGTTTAACCATTTCATAGCATAATCCGTTGGAACATTGCGTCGTTTGGCGTAATCTACAACCTGATCTTCTTTTATTTTTCCGAGTCCGAAATAGCGGCTTTTTGGGTTTCCGAAATAATATCCTGAAACTGATGAAGCTGGCCACATCGCCATGCTTTCTGTCAGCGTTACTCCTATTTCTTCAGCTACATTTAAAAGCTTCCAAATCGTTGGTTTTTCCAAGTGATCTGGACAAGCAGGATAACCTGGAGCCGGACGAATTCCTTTATAATTTTCTTTAATCAATTCTTCGTTGGTTAACGATTCTTCGCTGTCATAACCCCAGAAATCTTTACGAACTCTCTCGTGAAGATATTCGGCGAAAGCCTCAGCAAAACGATCGGCAAGCGCTTTCACCATAATCGAATTGTAATCGTCTAGATTTTTTTCGTATTCCGCTGCCCATTCGTCAACACCAAAACCGGTTGTTACACAGAAAGCTCCCATATAATCAGTTACACCACTGTCTTTTGGCAGAATAAAATCGGCCAAAGCAATGTTTGGAGCGCCTTTTGTTTTTTGTGACTGCTGACGAAGCGTTAAAAATTTCTCTAAAACTTTTCCGTTTTCATCACGCAATTCGATATCGTCG
Organism: Flavobacterium panacagri; assembly: GCF_030378165.1. Taxonomy (NCBI): domain Bacteria; kingdom Pseudomonadati; phylum Bacteroidota; class Flavobacteriia; order Flavobacteriales; family Flavobacteriaceae; genus Flavobacterium; species Flavobacterium panacagri. The sequence goes on along the minus strand of NZ_CP119766.1, from coordinate 1,747,594 downwards.
TCGTCAACCTGATTCGCAGGGAAAATTCCGTAAATACCTTTTGCTTTTAGTTTTTTCTCTTCTAGAATTACTTTCAACATCGCCTGAGCATCGTTAAAAACAGATGTAGCTTGTTCTCCCACAACCTCATCCGTTAAAATTGCAGGATATTTTCCGTACAATTCCCAAGTCTGAAAAAATGGCGTCCAGTCGATATACGGAACCAAAACATCCAATTCAACTTCGACAATTTGTTTGCCAATTACTTTTGGTTTAGTTGGCGTATATTCCGACCAATCCAATGGCAATTTATTTTTACGGGCATCTTCAATCGTCAGGAAGTTTTTATCTCTCGAACGATTTAAAAATGTTTCTCTAAAAGAATCATATTCTGCACGAATATCTGCCGCATATATTTTTCTATTATGATCTAACAAGTTTCCTGCAACGGTAACTGCTCTCGAAGCATCGTTAACGTGAATTACAGTTTCTCTGTATTGAGGCGCAATTTTCACGGCTGTATGCGCACGCGAAGTCGTTGCCCCTCCAATCATAATCGGGATTTTAATTCCTTGTTTGTCTAATTCTTTGGCCAAATACACCATTTCGTCAAGCGAAGGCGTGATCAATCCGCTTAATCCGATGATATCTACATTATGCTCAATCGCAGCCGAAATAATTTTTTCTGGAGGCACCATAACACCAAGATCTACAATCTCGTAATTGTTACAAGCCAAAACCACCGAAACGATGTTTTTACCAATATCGTGAACGTCGCCTTTTACGGTTGCCATCAAGATTTTTCCGTTTCCTTGTTTATCTCCCGCTTGTTTGCTCGCTTCAATAAATGGTAATAAATAAGCCACCGCTTTTTTCATTACACGAGCCGATTTTACAACCTGAGGCAGGAACATTTTTCCGCTTCCGAATAAATCTCCAACGACATTCATTCCCGTCATCAAATTGATTTCGATAACTTCAATTGGTTTTGTCGCTGCCAAACGTGCTTCTTCAACATCTTCTTCAATAAAAGCATCAATTCCTTTTACTAACGAATGTGTGATACGCTCCTGAACAGTTCCAAAACGCCATTCCTGAACTACTTTTTCATCGCTCTTTGCTTCGCCTTTTACATTTTCTGCAAAATCCAAAAGTCGTTCTGTCGCATCGTCTCGTCTATCTAAAATTACATCTTCAACGTGTTCTAATAAATCTTTCGGAATATCATCGTAAATCGTCAACATTTCTGGATTTACGATTCCCATCGTCATTCCGTTTTTAATTGCGTGGTATAAAAACACCGAGTGCATCGCTTCACGAACCGTATCGTTTCCTCTAAAAGAAAACGAAACGTTACTCACTCCACCACTGATATGCGCATGCGGAAGATTTTCACGAACCCATTTTGTTCCTCTAAAGAAGTCCAAAGCATTCAAACGATGTTCTTCCATTCCCGTTGCAACCGGGAAAATATTCAAATCGAAAATAATATCCTGCGGAGGAAACCCTACTTTGTTCACCAAAATATCATACGAACGCTGACAAATCTCCACTCGGCGATCATAATTATCCGCCTGACCAACTTCATCAAAAGCCATGATAATTGCCGCCGCTCCGTAACGTTTGATTAATCTAGCGTGATGAATAAAAGCTTCTTCACCTTCTTTTAACGAAATTGAGTTTACAACGCTTTTTCCTTGTACTACTTTCAGACCTGCTTCAATGATTTCCCATTTCGAACTGTCGATCATAATCGGCACTCTCGAAATGTCGGGTTCTGCAGCAATTAAATTCAAAAATTTAGTCATTGCAGTAACACCGTCAAGCATTCCTTCATCCATATTAATATCGATAATCTGCGCTCCTCCTTCTACCTGTTGTCTTGCAATATCAAGCGCCTCATCATATTTCTCTTCCTTGATTAATCTCAAGAATTTTCTCGAACCTGTTACATTCGTACGCTCGCCAACATTCACGAAAACACTTTCGGGCGTAATAATCAACGGTTCTAATCCTGATAATACAAGGTCTCTTCTTTTTTCTGTCATTTCTTTTTAAAGTTACTGAGATTCTAAGATGCTTAGATTCTGAGTTTTTTTATTCTATCTTCTTTCCTGCGAGGTTTTTAAAACCTTGTAGGTATTTATGTTTATTATTTTGGGCGTGTCCCTCCGGGTCGGGCTATCCGTTACAAGTCCTCGCTCTTCCTTCGTCAGGCTGTGGGCTTTTCACTACTATCCCTCACGCAAACTCGGTTTCATAAGAGAACCGAATTATTCAATATATTTTTCCATTGGCTCTCTGTATCTAGAAATACCTTTCAACATCTTCGAATTATGTAAATCTTCTACATTTACTTCTGAGGAAGAAATTAAAGTTCCTCCACCGTTAACGTCAATTTCTGTCTCATTTAATTTTATCTTTCCAACATACTTGAAATTCGATTTAAAAACTTTTAAATCGTCCTTAAAAAAAAATCCAGTCCATAGTCCCTTAACTGGATTCCCTACAAGCAATTCAGTTTTGGCACACATTAAGTTTCCTTTTTCAAAATCTATAATCTTCAACTCTTGTTGCTTAACCTCTTCTAAGATACCAACTGTCAATAAATCATCATCTTCATATTTAATCACAATTACTCCATAATAATTGCCATCTTGTTCATATGAATAACAATTCCCTATTTGAACTATGGAATCTGAAGTTTCAAGTTTTGTTTTTATTTCAGTTTTTGCATCCTTTGGCCCTAATATCTCAACTGCTGGTTTTTCTTGAATTTCTTCATTGTTATTCAACTTTTTATAAGAATATATACCAAGTAATAATAACAAAATTGGTATTAAAATATAATGAACCCTCTTATTCTCCATACTTTCTTTTTCTTATAAAATTTGTATTCTCTCAAATTGAACTTTATTTTTTCTTAAAATCATACCTACAAGGTTTTAAAAACCTTGCAGGAAACGGAAATATTTATGCAATTACCGGCGCCACTCTAGGCTTATAATCTTTCGCAACCTCAGCCATTAATCGAATATGATCTGGAGTTGTTCCGCAACAACCTCCGATGATATTTATTAAATTATCATCTAAATATTCTTTAATGAAGGCTTGAGTTTGTTCTGGCGTTTCATCATATTGTCCGAAAGCATTTGGCAATCCTGCGTTTGGATGCGCCGAAACATTAAAACTTGTGTTATGCGCTAATGTTTTTAAATACGGTTTCAACAAATCAGCTCCAAGCGCACAATTGAAACCTACACTTAATAACGGAATATGAGAAACTGAAATCAGAAACGCTTCAACAGTTTGCCCAGAAAGTGTTCTTCCAGAAGCATCTGTAATTGTTCCTGAAACCATAATTGGAATATCAAGATTACGTTCTTCTTTTACTTCTTCAATCGCAAAAAGCGCAGCTTTTGCATTTAAAGTATCGAAAATCGTTTCTACTAAAAGTAAATCACAACCACCGTCCATTAAAGCTTCTGCTTGTTGTTTGTACGCAATTCGTAAATCATCGAACGTTACGGCTCTGTAACCTGGATCGTTTACGTCTGGTGACATACTTGCTGTACGGTTTGTCGGCCCAATTGAACCAGCTACGAAACGTGGTTTTTCCGGATTTTTTGCGGTAAACTCATCGGCTACTTGTCTTGCGATTTTTGCCGATTCGTAGTTTAACTCGTAAACCAAATCTTCCATGTGATAATCGGCCATACCGATTGTCGTTCCTGAGAAGGTATTGGTTTCTACGATGTCTGCGCCGGCTTCATAATAAGCGGCGTGCACATCGCGGATTGCTTGTGGTTGTGTTAGGGATAGTAAATCATTGTTCCCTTTTAACGGATGTGGGAAATCTTTGAAACGCTCTCCTCTGAAATCTTCTTCCGAGAAATTATAGCGTTGCAACATTGTTCCCATTGCTCCGTCAAGGATTAGGATATTTTTTTTTATTGCTTCTTGTATCGTAATTGCCATATTTTTTTGCCACTAAGACGCTAAGGCGCCAAGCTTTTTTTTATTTTTAATTTTGAAGACTCTATTTAAACCCGACAGGTTTTTAAAACCTGACGGGTTTAGTCTTCGATATTTTTCACATTAATTCCAAAAGTGCACTATTGCTGGCTCATTAGCCCCGATTGAAGTGGAAATTATTTTGTCCGCCGCGGCGGACAAAATGATTGCAACGTAAAGCGGGAACTACTGACTGCAAAAATACGCCAATGATTCGCTCCTGATACAGAATCTGTTTCAGTAAATATTATATGTTATCGAGAAAAGTTTTGAGAAATACGAGTATGTATTTGTGTTATCTATCTTTAATACTGGAAAATGTCGTATAAAGTAGAATTTAGCACCTTCTTTATGATAAAGGGTTGCTAAGGTTTCATCGGGTCTATCCCTCCGCCTTTCGTGATAACGAACAATAATTTTAAGAACAGTGCAAAGGTATGAAATAGGGTTTCGATTTGCAAATGTTTTTTTTGTAAGGTTCTGAGGTTCTAAGTCGCTAAGGCTCTAAGGTTTTATCTTTTGCGTGATTTAGATCCGGAAGAGCATAATATTTATAGAAAAACGACGAGCACAACACAAAAGCTCCAACGGAGCGACATCTATTTCGCTCCGCTGGAGCTCTTTTGCAAACGAATAATTTTTTTTCTTTAAATATTTCATCCCTCTGGGATTCTTCGTGATGAATAAAAAAAGCTCAAACTAAAAGTTTGAGCTTTGTATTTTTATATAAAAATCTTAATCTTTAACGTTTTAATGCTTAGGTTTTTGTTTGGTTCCTCTAAAATTGATAATTGCAATACTATTGGATTCTTTATCAATGCTGTAAACCAAATAATTGTTTTTGTCTACAATTGCTTTATACAGTGACTTATTTTTTTCGGATTTTGGGAATTGATCGGGATTTAGATTGATTTGATTTATTACTTGCTGGATTTTATTTTCTAGATTTAAAATTTCCTTTTTTGTCCATTTTGCTTCCAGATAATCAACAACTTTATTAAATCCTTTTACAGCTTGTTTGGTCCATATAAATTTTAATGCCATTTCGAAAATCTTTTCATAACATCTTCGTGGCTTACAACTTCTCCTCTTTCAGCTTGATCGAGTCCAATTTGAATTTCGGCTTTCTCTGATTCTGATAGATCATCAAACCAATCATTTTGATTTGCTTTCAAAACCAATTCCAGTTTTTCTAAAACACGCTCATCTTCTACCTTAACCAACTCTTGAATAAACTGATATTTTCTAGCCTCTAAATTCATGATAATCAAAATTTATATTTACAAAGATACGTTTTTTTTTAGGTTATGAGATGCTAAGATTCTAATGGGCTACGTTTAAAGTTTGACTTTTGTTTTTCAAATATAGCCCGTGGTTTTAACCACGGGAAACGTGTTGTGATTATGCGTTGTGTTTATATATTGCAGTAATGCGATATGTCTATTCGTTGTGTTCCAGTGGTTGAAACCACTGGCTATGTTTTATTATGTTTTCTAAAAAAGAAAGCTCAAACTTGATAACAAGTTTGAGCTTTGTATATAAAAATCTTAGTGTCTTAGAAACTTAGAATCTCTGCAACTTAGACAATCGCTTTCACAACCGCTTTAGGCGCTTCTTTACGAGTTCCGTCGAAACCGTCTACTCCTGAAACTGTTGTATATTTTAATACGTATTTTTTACCTGGATTGATGATTCCGTATGCGGCCTGGCACATTAAAGTTGCTTCGTGGAATCCGCAAAGGATTAATTTTAATTTTCCTGGGTAAGTGTTGATATCTCCAATAGCGAAGATTCCCGGAATGTTGGTTTGGTAATCTAATGCATTGTTTACTTTAATGGCATTTTTCTCGATTTCTAATCCCCAGTCTCCAATTGGACCTAATTTCGGCGTTAATCCGAAAAGTGGAATGAAATAATCACATTCGATTTTACGGTGTGCACCGTTTTCTTCGATGTCTAATGATTCAACATGCTCAGCACCATTGATTCCGATAACTTCTGCTGGAGTAACTAATTTAATTTTTCCAGCTGATTTTAGTTCCTGAACTTTTTCTACAGAATCTAAAGCGCCTCTAAATTCGTTTCTTCTGTGGATTAAAGTTACTTCTGAAGCTACGTTTGCCAAGAAAATTGACCAGTCTAATGCTGAATCTCCTCCTCCTGCAATTACAACTCTTTTATCTCTGAATTTCTCTGGATTTTTGATGAAGTATTTTACTCCTTTATCTTCATAAAACTCGATATCTTCGATAAGTGGTTTACGAGGCTCAAAACTTCCTAAACCTCCAGCAATTGCAATAACTGGCGCGTGGAATTTAGTTCCTTTGTTTGATGTTACGATAAAACTTCCGTCTTCTTGTTTGTCGATGGTTTCAGCACGTTCTCCTAATGTAAATCCTGGCTCAAATTGTTTGATTTGCTCCATTAATCCGTCAACTAAATCTCCGGCTAATACTTCTGGAAAACCTGGAATATCATAAATAGGCTTTTTAGGATATAATTCTGAAAGCTGTCCTCCTGGCTGAGGCAAAGCATCTAAAATGTGGCATTTTAATTTTAATAATCCTGCCTCGAAAACGGCAAATAAACCTGTTGGGCCTGCTCCAATTATAAGTATATCTGTTTTAATCATTATGGTTGTTGTTTATAATCATTCTTAATAACGCAAAGAAACGAATAAATCCTTGTACTATCAATGATTTTTATCATTAATTTCTTTCCGAAACTTTTTTACTCTTTATTTTTTAATCTCATTCGTTCATCGGGTTAAAAACCCGACGCTACAATATGAACCGTTCCTCCGGAACTCTTACAATTCCTTATTTTTCAATGAAGAGGTAATCTCATTCATTCTTTTAACCTTTTCTTCGAAATTACCTTTAAGTGTTTTTCGATATTCATTCAGGTTCTCAACCATTTGATTGATGTCTTCCGGAATTACTTCTTCGAAAAACTCACGTAATCTTTTTGCTGTTGTTGGCGATTTTCCGTTTGTCGAAATGGCAATTTTTACATTTCCTTTTGTTACGATTCCGCCCAAATAATAATCACATAAATCGGGCGTATCGGCTATATTGCAAATCAAATAACGTTTTCTAGCCAAATCATACACCTTTTTATTGACTTCCAGCTTATCTGTACAAGCGATCACCATGTGACGCTTTTTGAGCATTTTCTTTTTAAACTTTTTTTCCGTCAATTTAATTGAAGGATGTTTTTCGGCTAAAACTTTAATTTCCAAATGAAAATCAGGTGCTACAACCTCAACATTTGCATTTGGACTTGATTTTAGCAAAAAAGAAAGTTTCTCTAAACCTACATTTCCACCGCCTACAATTAGTACATTTAAATTGTGAAGCTTTAGAAATATTGGATATAATTCGTTTTGTTCCATGTTACCAATATGTTGTTCCTAACGGAACAATTAATAATGCAAACTTCGGGTTAAAACCTGACGTTGCAAAATCAGCGTCAATCATATATTCCTAACGGAACATTATACTGTGAAAAACATTTTTTTTCTACCGATGAAATGTTCCTAACGGAACATATAAATTCTAACGAATTTCTTCTTTTGATAGAAATTCTTCGTAAAAACCTTTTAATTTATTGCTTTCCCTAACAACTTCACCTAAAACGATAATGGCTGGTGAACCTAATTCTTTTTGTTTTACAACTTCCAAAATCGAATCAACGGTTCCAACTCCAACTTTTTCTTCTGCTGTTGTTCCGTTTTGGATGATCGCAACGGGTAAATTTCCTTTATCTTCTTTTTGAAACAAATCGATGATTTGATGCAATTTGTGCATTCCCATCAAAATCACAACAGTTGCAGAAGATTTCGCCGATAAGGCAATATCTGAAGATAATTTTCTATCCGATGTTGTTCCTGTAATAGCCCAAAAACTTTCTGAAACACCACGTTTTGTTATTGAAATTCCCTGACTTGCAGGAACGGCAACAACTGATGAAATTCCTGGAACTACGATAGTTTCTATTCCGAAACTTTCTGCAAAATCAATTTCTTCTCCACCTCTTCCAAAAATAAATGGATCTCCGCCTTTTAATCGAACTACATTTCCGTATGTCAGTGCATTATCTACAATCAACTGATTGATTTGATCTTGCGTGTAAGCATGATTTCCGATTCTTTTTCCAACAAAAATTCTAATGGCATTTTTTGGTGCGTAATCCAGAATTTCTTCATTGGACAAAGCATCGTATAAAACCACATTTGCTTCAGCCAATGCTTTTACAGCTTTCAGCGTAAGTAAATCGGGATCGCCCGGACCTGCACCGACTAAAGTTATTTTGGGTTTTATATTAAGCATTTTCTAATTCCTGAGCTCTGAAAGTTTCGATTTTATCAAAGAAAACTACTGCCTGAGCAATGTAATCTTTAGCGAAAGCTTCTGATGGTTCATTTTTATTGATTTGGTAAACCAAGTCTTTAAAAGTTGAGTTTAATTCGATTTTATTCGTGTCGATAAAAACAGTATCAAACAAGTCTACAATTCCCGCGTGATGGTTTGTTTTTTGGTTCTCTGCCAATAACAATGCTTTTGCTCCATTTACAAATCCTGCGTAAGCATAATAAATAGCATCTGACCATTTTTTCTCATCGAAAGATTCCTGAGCCAAGATCAATTTTTCTTTAGCTTCAAACAATAATGTCGCAACTAAATCGATCACTACTCCGGCACATTCTCCAACTCCAACTGCTTTTACATAATTATCCGCATTACCCCAATCCACAAAATCAGCTTCTGTTAAATTGGTTACATCAGCATACGGTTTTAAGATTTCGTAGAAATATTTTTCTCCTTTTGTATCATAATAATCAAGGAATTTTTGTCCGCTTCCGTTAGCATCAAAATCATTTAAAATGGTACGCAATGCATCAGGACCTCTACGACTCGGTACTTTGATTACTTTATCAGCAAAACGCCCAGCGCCATTTCCTAATCTTCCTCCACCTAACAAAACTTGTAAAGCCGGAGCCACCAGTTTTCCTGAGTTGATTGACATTCCTTGGAATCCAATTGCAGACATATTGTGCTGTCCGCAGGCATTCATACAGCCTGAAATTTTAATTTCGATTTCGCGGTTGTTTAAATACTGAGGATATTCTGCCGTTAAAACTCTTTCTAATTCTTCTGCAATACCGGTACTACTTGCAATCCCCAAATTACAAGTATCAGTACCCGGACATGCCGTAATATCTCCAACTGAATTATATCCTAGCTGAACAAAATCCAACTTCGCTAATTCTTGATAAAAGAAAGGCAAATTCTCTTCTTTTATGTGACGTATTACAATATTTTGACGCAATGAAAAACGTAATTCATTTGCTCCGTAATTCTTAATTAAATTGGCTAATAATCGTGCTTTATCTGTATAAAAATCTCCTAATAAAACTTTGATCCCGATAGCATAATAACCGTCTTGCTTCTGTTTGATTACATTCGAATTTTTCCATGCTTCATACGATTCTGTATCTTCGATTGTAACTTGCGGAACTTCTAATAACGGCTCTGGAATTGGGCCATCAAAAGCGGTTGTATCAATTTCGTATGTTTCAAAAGCGATGGCTTTTTTCTCTTGTTCAACCAAATCAAGGAAAACATCTCTTCCCATTTCTTTGATTAAGAATTTCATACGCGCTTTCATTCTCTTTGCGCGCTCTCCGTATCTATCAAAAATACGAATGATTCCTTCTGCTGTTGGGATGATTTCGTTTACCGGAACAAACTCCGAAAGCAATTCTGCATGCGCTGGCTGAGATCCTAAACCTCCTCCAAACATGATTTTGAAACCTTTTTGTCCGTCTTTTATTTTCGGAATAAATCCTAAATCGTGCAAATAACTCAACGCAGTATCTTCATCTGAAGAAGAGAACGAAATTTTGAATTTACGTCCCATTTCCTGACAAATAGGGTTTCTTAACAAATATTGAAAAAGTCCGTGTGCATAAGGCGAAACATCAAATGGTTCGTTTACGTCAACTCCAGCCAATTCGCTTCCTGTAATATTTCTTACTGTGTTTCCGCAAGCTTCACGAAGCGTGATATCGTCTTTAGCCAAATCTGCCCAAAGTTCTGGCGTTCTGTCCAAACTCACATAGTGAATCTGGATATCCTGACGTGTTGTAATATGTAAACGCCCTGTAGAATATTCATCAGAAACTTGTGTGATACGCACTAATTGCTCGCTGGTTACCTTTCCATACGGCAATTTGATACGAATCATCTGAACGCCTTCCTGACGCTGACCGTAGATTCCACGCGCTAAACGAAGACTACGAAAACGCTCATCATCAATTTTTCCTCCACGGAATAAGTGAATCTTTTTTTCTAATTCGATAATCTCCTTCTGAACTACCGGATTTTCTATTTCTGTTCTAAAACTTTCCATTTCTCTTTGGTTTGTAGTTTATTGTTGGTTGTTTATAGTTGGTTGTTGACAGCAGAACTATCAACTAAAAACCAAAAACCATCAACTATCTGATGAATCCTACTCCTGCTGTTGTGTTTGTTGCTGTATCAATTAAGATGAAAGCTCCGTTTGATTTGTTTTCGTTGTATGAATCAAAATATAACGGTTTGCTTAATTTGATTGTTACTTCTCCAATTTCGTTGATTGCCAATTGTGAAGCTTCTGTCGTTCCTGAGTAATCTGTTGCAATTGTATTTTTGATGCTTTCTACTTTTGCTAAAACTCTGTTTGTATTATGCTGTATCAAATATTTAGTTCCTGGAACCAATTTTTTACTGTCCATCCAGCAAACTGTTGTGGTAATGTCTTTTTCAATTTTTGGAAGTTCTGATGATTTTACAATCATGTCACCTCTTGTTACATTGATGTCATTTTCTAATTCGATGGTGATTGAAGAACCTGCAACAGCTTCATCAAATGTTTTATCGAAAAAGTGAATTTTAGATACTTTTGATTCGGTTAAAGAAGGAAGAACTGTTACGGCATCCCCAACTTTAATTGAGTTTCCGTATAATTTTCCTGCGTAACCTCTAAAATCGTGGTATTCTTCTGTTTTAGGACGAATAACCGTTTGAACTGGGAAACGTGCTTTTCCTGCTTCAAAAACATCTGAAGCATGTAAGCCTTCTAAATGTTCCAATACCGTTTGTCCATCGTACCAAGGCATGTTTTCAGATTTATCAACTACGTTTCCGCCGTTGATTGCGCTTAACGGAATATAACTTACGTTTTGTTCTTTGAAAGTACTTTTTGCATTTAATGCCTGAAAATCAGCTTTGATTTTATTGAAAACTTCTTCCGAATAATCAACTAAATCCATTTTATTAATCGCAACAATTACCTCTTTTACTCTCAATAAATTATTGATAAAAAAGTGACGGTACGTTTGCTCAATTACACCCTTTCTGGCATCAATTAAAATAATAGAAACCTGAGAAGTTGAAGCTCCTGTAACCATGTTTCTTGTATATTCAACGTGACCCGGAGTATCGGCAATAATGTAACTTTTCTTTGCAGTCGAAAAATATATATGTGCAACATCAATTGTGATTCCTTGCTCTCTTTCTGCCACTAAACCGTCAGTTGCCAAAGAAAAATCAAGATAATCGTATCCTTTTTGTTTACTGCTTTTTTCGATTGCTTCTATTTTATCAGTCGTCAATGATTTTGTATCGTACAATAATCTCCCGATCAAAGTACTTTTTCCGTCATCTACACTTCCTGCTGTTGCTATTTTTAAAACGTCCATCTTATATATTGTTTCAGGTTTAAAGTTTCAGGTTTCATGTTCTCTCGAAACTTTTAAATCTGTATGTTTTTGTTTTCTTGATTCTAACTTTTAATTTTTAATTCTCTATTTTTAATTGAATTAAAAGTATCCCTGTTGTTTTCTTTTTTCCATCGCCGCTTCAGAACGTTTATCATCGATTCTGGCTCCTCTCTCAGAAATGGTTGATGATCTGATTTCTCCAACTACTTCTTCGATTGTTGCTGCGTAAGATTCAACTGCTGCTGTACAACTCATATCTCCAACGGTTCTGAAGCGAACAATTCTTTCTTCGATTTGTTCGTCTTCTTCCTGGTACACAAAAGGAGAATGCGACCAGATTAAACCGTCTCTCAAAAAAACTTTTCTTTTATGTGAAAAATAGATTGATGGAATCTCGATATGTTCTTTTTCGATATAACTCCAAACATCTAATTCTGTCCAGTTTGAAATTGGGAAAACACGAACGTTTTGTCCATTTTCAATTTTTCCATTTAATATATCAAACAACTCAGGTCTTTGATTTTTTTCGTCCCATTGTCCGAAATCATCACGAACAGAGAAAATACGTTCTTTCGCTCTTGCTTTTTCTTCATCACGACGTGCTCCACCAATACAAGCATCAAACTTAAATTCTTCAATTGCATCTAAAAGTGTTGTTGTCTGTAAACTGTTTCTACTTGAGTATTTTCCAGTTTCTTCAACTACTTTTCCTTCATCAATAGCGTCCTGAACATTACGAACGATTAACTCTAAACCTAATTCTTCTACTAATTTATCTCTGAAAGCGATTGTTTCAGGGAAATTGTGTCCTGTATCAACGTGCAAAAGAGGAAACGGAATCTTAGCAGGGAAAAATGCTTTTTGCGCCAAACGCACTAATGTGATAGAATCTTTTCCTCCTGAGAAAAGTAAAACCGGTTTGTCAAACTGTGAAATTACTTCTCTGAAAATGTATATCGCTTCACTCTCTAAAGCGTTTGTTTTTAATACTGAACTCATTGTTTTTTTGTTTGATATTTTGTTGTGAAAATTTTGTTTCAGGTTTCAGGTTTAAAGTTTCCTGATCTAAAAATCCTCACTCTTTATTCTATAATCTATATTCTATAATCTATATTCTATAATCTATATTCTATTCTCTTTATTCTTTTTTCGCGCTATGCAAACCACATTCTTTATGGCTTGATTCCCACCACCATCTTCCGGCTCTGATATCTTCACCTGGAAAGATTGCTCTTGTACAAGGCGCGCATCCAATACTTACGAAACCTTGTTTGTGCAATGCATTTTGCGGAACATTGTTTTCTGACAAATACGTTTCAACTTCTTCTAAAGTCCATTTTAGCAACGGATTGAATTTTATGATCTCGAAGTTTCCGTCATATTCAAACAAACTTAAATCGTGTCTGTTTTCTGATTGTTCGGCTCTTAATCCCGTAATCCAAACTGAGTTTCCTGCCAAAGCTTTTCTCAACGGAACCACTTTTCGAATAAAACAGCATTCTTTTCTGTTTTCAACTGAATCGTAAAAGCTGTTTGGGCCTTTTTCCTGTAATAGCTTTTCTACTGATGCTGCTTCTGGAAAGTAAACTTCGATTGGTCTTTTGTATTTTTTTAATGTTTTGTGAAAAACGTCATACGTTTCCTGAAATAATCTTCCTGTATCTAAAGTAAAAACAGTAATATCTGTGTTACTTTTTGCAATAAAATCAGTAATTACCTGATCTTCTTGCCCAAAAGAAGTCGAAAAAATTACTTTCCCCGGAAATTCTCCTGCTAAAAAAACTAAGGTTTCATCAAGTGAGAAAGCCGCAGTTTTCTCTAATAATTCTTGTACTATACTCGCACTCATAATCTCTTTCTCCCTATCTAAAGAATTACAATAATTTAGATAATGTTTTTAAACTCAATACTATAATTAAAACTCCAACCGCAACCATCATTGGTTTTCTTTTGATTTTATTTACCAAAAATGCAGCTAATGGCGCTGAAATAACCCCTCCTAAAATCAATCCTATAATGACTTGCCAGCCGTGGATTCCTCCAAAAAGCATGAATGTAATTCCGCTTGCAAATGAAATCGCAAACTCAGCTGCGCTTACCGAACCGATGGTATATCTTGGATTTCTACCTCTTCCTAATAATGTTGACGTTACAATCGGCCCCCAGCCTCCACCTCCAACAGAATCCATAAAACCGCCAAAAACTGCTAAAAAGCCTAATTTTTTTGTTTTCTTTTTTACAATATTCTTTTTTAACGCTTTTCTAATAATGATAACCGCCAAAACAATCATGTAAACAGCAATAAATGGTTTAATTACATCTCCGTCAATAACATCAGACAACAAATAAGCTCCTGTAATCGAACCTAAGACACCTGGAATCAATAAATGCTTTACCAGTTTTTTATTAATGTTTCCGAATCTATGATGAGAAACTGCTGACGCTCCTGTTGTAAACATTTCCGAAACGTGAACTGCCGTACTGCTTACCACTGGCGGAACTCCATAAGCCAATAAAAATGACGTCGAAGTTGCCCCGTATCCCATTCCTAAAGTTCCATCAACCAACTGCGCAAAAACTCCGATGGCAAAAAACACTAAAAATTCCTGATTGAATCCTGCTACAAATCCGTCCCAGGAAAATTCAGCGTGATGATTGTATAATAAAGTGAATAATAAACCTACTAGTAAAACAACAGGAATTCCAATCCAAAGCTTCTCTTTAAAAGAGGCCGTATTATTTATTTTCAGTTCTTTCTCCATGTTAACAAGTTTAAATTCTTCTTGAAAACCTATTACCCTATCGGGTTAGTAGATTACTTTGCAAAAATACTACTTATTTCTAAATTACAAAGCAATATTATTATTTTTTTAAGCCCTTAATTAACCTTTTATTACATTCTAAAAGAGAGTTTTAAGAATTATGCCATATAATTTCACAAATAATGCCGTATTGCAAGATATTGCAACAATTTAAGCGTCAAAAAAATTTGGTTATTAAATACATTTTTTAATCTCTATAAAATCGATAGGATTATTATAAAATTGTTGTATTTTAGCCCCCAAACTTTTATTTATGGATTTTCAAATAGGTCTTGTAATTGCAGGATTAGTCGTTGGATTTATTGTTGGACTGACTGGAGTTGGCGGCGGTTCTTTAATGACTCCAATTTTATTATACTTCAATATTCCGCCAACAACCGCCGTAGGAACCGATTTATTATACGCTGCATTTACTAAAGCAGGAGGTGTTTTTGTTCACAACAAAAAAGGAAACATCAACTGGAAAATTACAGGCTGGCTGACTCTTGGAAGCGTTCCTGCTTCTTTAATAACATTATGGATTTTAAACAGTATTAAAACTGATATTGAAACCATTAACCATGTTATTAAATATAGCTTAGGCTGGGCTTTACTATTTACTTCTGTTGCTATTATATTCAAAAATAAGATTTTGAAGTTCTCTCAAAAACATGCAGGAGATAAATTTCACAGTGAAAGCACGACTCAAAACGCACTAACTATAGGAATTGGAATTTTATTAGGGGCAACCGTAACACTTACTTCCATTGGAGCTGGAGCTTTAGGAACTGTTACTCTATTTTTCCTTTACCCGTTATTACCAACACCTAGATTAGTAGGAACTGAAATTGCGCATGCTGTTCCTTTGACATTGGTTGCCGGAATCGGACATGCTTCTATGGGAAATTTAGATATTGGTTTATTAGGACAATTACTAATGGGTTCTCTTCCCGGAATCTACATGGGAAGCATGCTAAGCGGAAAAGTACCGGATCAATTCCTTAGAAACGCTATAGCCGTAATGCTTTTTATGGCTGGATACAAATTGATTTTTTAGACTAAAATTACTTTAAAACATAAAAAAAAGACCATTTCATTAAAACAGAAATGGTCTTTTGTATTTTAAAAATATCATCTTAAAAAGCGATATCTGCTAAAGAATTACTTTCTAATATTTTAAGTGTATTATCTCTAACTTCTGTCATTAAACGACGTGCTGCACAGGTAGCTTCATCATCACAATCATCACATCTTTCGTAGAAATTATGACTGGCACATGGAAGCAAAGCAATTGGGCCTTCTAAAATACGATAGACTTTTGCCATACTGATATCTTTTGGATCTTTTATTAAATAATAACCACCGCCTTTTCCTTTTTTAGCACCAAGAAATCCAGAGTTTCTTAACAGCAATAAAATACTTTCTAAAAATTTTATCGAAATGTGTTCGCTTTTCGCAATTTCGGCAATCTGTACTGGTTCATTATTTTCGCGTCTTGCTAAATAAGTCAAAGCTTTGATTCCGTATTTTGTCTTTTTTGAAAGCATCTTTATGTTTTAGATCGCAGTTTTTCAATAGTTAATTGATTACCGCAAATTATTAAACAACAAAAATATGCTTTTTGTTTGAACTATCACAAAAGAATAAAGTTAAATTCTACTAATTCTATCAAATTACTTCTTTAAATTTCCTATCGCGTCTAAATTATAAAAGATTTCCATGTCTTTTTCCAAGTCATTTTTCTCGACAACATAAGTTTTTGATAAGTAATCATGCCAAAACCTTCCCGATTTTCCTAAAAAAGAAAACACATCAAAAGGAATTAAACGACATACAGTTCTCAGACAAACCATTTCAAAATTAGGTTTTATTCCATTTTCATTCACCACGATACTTCCAGTAATAATTTTTCCTATAGTTCTGGAAAAAAGAGATTCAAATATCAAATAGTAGATTATCGCAAAAGAAAGGTAAGTTCCTATTACTCCAAGGCTGATCATAATTTCTACCCAAGCACCATAAGTATTCCATTGAAAAACATTCCCAATAATTACAACAAAAAATGAAAAAACAAATATGAAAACTGAAATAAAAACAAAATCAATAATGCCGTTAAAAAAACGATCACGATCAGACGTTAATAACTTCTTGTGTAGAACATAAGTAGAATCGCTCAAGTGTATTTAGTTTTTTTTAATTATTATCTATAAACTTCACTATTGACAAAAATAGCTTTTTTACATAAAAAGCAATCATAAAAAAAGACGATTCCTAATAGCAAACCTTACTATTAAAAATCGTCTTTATATATAAGAAATTGAAAATCTAAAGTCTAAAATTTAAGAAAGTGCTTGTTTTAAATCTGCAATTACATCTTCAACAGTTTCTAAACCAACAGAAACACGAACCAAACCTTGTGTGATTCCAACTGCTAATTGATCTTCCTCAGACAATTTACTGTGTGTTGTAGAAGCCGGATGTGTTACGATTGTTCTTGTATCTCCAATATTTGCCGATAATGAACAAAGCTGAATTGCATTCAGGAATTTTCTTCCTGCTTCGATTCCTCCTTTAATTTCAAATGCAATAATGTTTCCACCTGCTTTCATCTGTTTTTTAGCAATTTCGTACTGCGGATGCGATTTCAGGAATGGATATTTTACACTGTTTACATTTGGATGGCTTTCTAAAAATTCAGCCACTTTTAAAGCGTTTTCGCAGTGTCTGTCTACACGAACTGCCAAAGTCTCTAAACTTTTTGACAAAACCCAAGCATTAAATGGCGATAAAGCCGGCCCTGCATTTCTTGAAAACAAATAAATCTGTCTGATTAACTCTGCATCTCCAACAGTTACTCCACCTAAAACACGTCCTTGTCCGTCGATTAATTTTGTTGCTGAATGAATTACCAAATGTGCTCCAAATTTAATTGGCTGTTGTAAATATGGTGTTGCAAAACAGTTGTCGATAATTAAAATCAAGTTGTGTTTTTTAGCAATATTCCCTAACAATTCTAAATCAATTACATCTACCCCAGGATTTGTTGGGGATTCGGCGTATAATATTTTGGTGTTTGGTTTGATAAAACTCTCGATTGTTTCTGGCTTATTAATTTCGAAATACGAAGTTTCGATATTCCATTTCGGGAAATAAGTCATAAACAAAGCATGAGTAGAACCAAAAACACTGCTTGCAGAAACAATATGATCTCCGGAGTTTAATAACGCCGCAAAAGTAGAATATACTGCCGCCATTCCTGTTGCAAAAGCATAACCAGAATCTGCTCCTTCCATTTTGCAGATCTTGTCTACAAACTCTGAAGTATTTGGATTACTGAAACGACTGTAAATATTTCTTTCTTTTTCTTCTGTAAATGAAGCGCGCATATCTTCCGCATCTTCAAATACAAAACTTGACGATAGGTATAATGGCACCGAATGCTCTAAATACTGTGATCTTTCTAATTGTGTTCTAATGGCTTGTGTTTCAAAACCAAATTCTTCTGTATTCATTGTGTATTGTTTTTTGTTTTTTTTGTTTCAAGTTTCAGGTTTCAGGTTTCAAGTTTTAAAAACTGAAATCTAAACTAAAACAAGTCAATTATTTATGCGCAATCTGAGCATTTTCTAATTATCTAATTGACAAATTATCTAATTTATAAAGCCTCGTTGTTCAAGACAACTTTGTAGCTTATTGTTGCTGTTGGTTCCACTGTTTTGGCAACTGAACAGTATTTCTCAAAAGAAAGCTGTGCTGCTTTTTTTGCTTTTTCCGGATTGATTTCTCCTTCTAAATAAAAAACCACATCGATTTCTTTAAAAGGTTTTGCTTCTTCGATCTGAACACGTGTTCCTTCAACCTCAGCGTTAAAAGAAGTGATTTCCTGACGCTGTTTTTTTAAGATTGAAATCATATCAATAGCACTGCAACCTGCAACTCCCATTAATACTAATTCCATTGGACTTGCTCCTAAATCGCTTCCGCCAAATTCGGCTCTGCTGTCAACATCAACTACGTGTCCGCGTTCATTTTTTACTTTGAAATGAAAGGCGTCATTTACTCTGTTTAAAGTTACTTTCATGGTATTTATTCCTAAGTTATTTGTCTTTTTTATCTAATTTATTCCAATATTCTAAAATCTGTTTTTTAGATTCTTCGTCTAGCGATTTAAAATTATCAGAGAATTTGTCTGTTCCAAAATTATCTGAGACACTTGACTCTATAGTGTATAACTTATCTTTTTGAGAAAATACAAGATGAACCGACTGTTGTTTAAAATCAGCATCATATAATCCATAAATAAAAAGAGCATCTACACTTTTATCTTTATTATAATCTCCAAAGGCCTTTCGGCTTCCCCAAGATGAAATAATTCCGTTGTGATTTACCTCCAAGATCGATTTTAAAACCCATTTATCATTTACTTTCGTAAATCTTTGGAAATACATTTTATCAGGAATAGTATTTTTTTCAATCTTAGAAAAAATAAAAACATTATCCTCGCTTCCAGGAGAACTTACCTCATCAACCTGAATTATTCTTACTCCTTTGTACGGGAAAACATCCTGAGTATAGCTGTCTTTGTTCCTAATAACATTAGAAACCTGAGCTACGATACTATTTGAAATCAACAATAAAACAAAAATCTTTTTCATATTTACATTATTAAAACTAAATAACGAATTTAAGATTTTTCTTTCTTTTGTTTCTTGTTTAATTTACCCTTTATCAGACAATCTCAAAATATCGCCAAAAACTCCTCTTGCCGTTACCGCAGAACCTGCACCAGCTCCCTGAATAACGATTGGACGATCTCCGTAAGATTCTGTGTAAATTTCGAAGAAAGAATCAGAACCTTTTAATCCGCCTAATGCCGTATCTTTTGGTACTGAAACTAATTTTACTTCTAGATTTCCTTTATCATTCTGTAAATCTCCAGACAATTCACCAATATATCTTAACACGTGATTTGGCTGTTGTTCTGCTTTTATTTTAGCATAAATCGGATCGAATTCTTTTAATTTCGTCAAGAAATCGGCAGCGCTTCCTTCACGTAAGTGCTCTGGAATTAAATTCTGAATTGAGATTTCTTCAAACTCATTTTGTAAATCTAATTCTCTTGCCAAAATCAATAATTTTCTTCCCACATCATTTCCACATAAATCTTCACGCGGATCTGGTTCCGTATATCCGTTATCAATTGCTTCCTGCAAGATTTCGCTAAAAGGCGCCTCTTTTGCAGAGAAATTATTGAATAAATAACTTAATGTCCCAGAGAAAACTCCTTTTATTTTTGTAATATTTTCTCCTGAAAGGTGCAATAATTTGATTGTATCAATTAATGGTAATCCTGCACCAACATTGGTTTCATACAAATAATTCTTTTGATTTTCAGCCAAAGCTTTTCTCAATTCTTTATAGAAACCATAGCTTAATGTATTGGCCACTTTATTAGAAGAAATCAAATCGAAACTGCTTTCTACTAACGGAATATAATTCTCAACAAAAGTCGCACTTGCTGTATTATCAATCGCAATTAAGTTTTCTAAATGATGCTCATTCGCGTAAGCAATAATATCTTTTATTGTATAAGCTTCACCTTTGGTTTCAATTTCACTTTTCCAATTGTTGGTAACACCATATTTGTTTAAAAGCAGTTTTTTAGAATTTGCTATAGCAAAAACATTAAGCTTAACATCTTTACGTTTTTCAATCGCAGCAGCCGATTCTAAGATTTGATTAATTAAAGTTCCTCCCACTAATCCGTGACCGAAAATGGCAATGTTGATTTTCTTTGAAACTCCAAAAATCTCTCCGTGAATTACGTTTAAAGCTTTGTTTAGTTCTTCTTTTTTAACAACCAAACTCACGTTTTTACCCGTCACAGTGTTGTTAAATAAAATCGGAACAATTTTGTTTTTAATTAAAGCAGTATATGGTTTATGGAAAGTACTCAAATCCTGTCCAATAATCGAGATTACAGATACATTGTCTGTTACCGTAATCTGGTTTACGTCTTTAGAATAAAAGTCATTTTCAAACTCTTTTTCTAACTCTACCACCGCAGTCGTTGCTTTATCAGTTGCAACCACAAGTCCAATTCCTCTTTCTGAAGAACCTTGTGAAATGATACTTACACTGATATTATGATCGCCCATTACTTTAAAAATTCGGGCATCGACTCCAGCTTTTCCAAGTAATCCGCGTCCTTCAAGATTTACAAGAGATACATTTTCTAAAACAGAAAGTGTTTTAATTCCTTCTTTTGCAGTATCTGAAGTAATTAATGTTCCACGGTTTTCGTGGTTAAAAGTATTTAAAATACGAAGTGGAATATTCTTTTCTAACAAAGGAATAATCGTTTTAGCATGTAAAATTGTTGCTCCAAAATTAGCCAGCTCGTTTGCTTCGTTGAATGATAGATATTCAATTTTCTTAGCATCGGCTACTAAATCCGGGTTTGCCGTATAGATTCCGTCTACATGCGTGAAGTTTTGTAATTCTTCAGCATTTAAATAATTTGCGATTAACGAAGCGGTATAGTTACTGCCATTTCTACCTAGAGTAGTTGTGTCGTTGTTGTTGTTGGAACCAATGAAGCCTGTAACTATATTAACCGTTTCGCCGTTATGTTCTTTAAAATAATTGACTACGTTTTTCTTTGAAAGTTGTTCTAATGGCTGTGCATCACCAAATTTAGAATCTGTTTTCAGCAGTTCTCTAGAATCTACAAAATTGGCAGGAATTCCTTTTTCTAATAAAATAGCTGTCAATAATTTAGCCGAAAGCAATTCGCCTTTAGACAAAATCTGATCTTTAATTTTTTTGCTGTAATCGCCAATTAAGCTTACACCTTCAAAAAGTTTATCTAAGACATTAAATTCTTCAGACAAATCGACTTGCGGATAATCTGATATTTGATATTTTTTGAAGTTTTCTAATAATTCTTTGTAACTGCCGTTTTTAGCCGCAATGCTTAAGATAAATTCTAATTCGTCCGTAGCATTTCCACGTGCAGAAACTACAACAGCAATTTTTTCACCTTGATTTACTTTATCAGAAATGATAGAAACAACTTTATTAAGTCCTTCTCCGTTTGCTAACGATTTACCTCCAAATTTTAATACTTTCATTTTATTTCTTTATTGTTTCTGCCTTAAAAATGTCGGCAAGTAAATGATCTAATTGTTTGTACTCGATTAAAAAAGCGTCATGTCCGTGAACCGAAACAATTTCGCTGTAGAAAACATTGTCTTTAAATTTCTTTAATTCTTCGTAGGTTTCGACATTTTCTTTGGCCGTAAAAAATAAGTCGGAATTGATTCCTACAATATGAATCGAAGCTTTTGTTTGAGACAATAAGTTTTCAAAACTTTCACTATTTCTAGTAATATCAATTGTTTTAAGCAACTGATTCATTAATTTATAAGAAGACAACTGAAATCTTTGCTGTAATTTTTTTCCGTGATGCGCCAGCCAGCTTTCGATATTAAAAATCAAAAGATCTTGGTTAATTGTACGCTGAAATTTTTCTTTAAATGATTCCGGCGAACGATAACAAAGCATGGCATGAATTCTCGCATCTTCGATTGGTTTTGAAGAATTGTTCAGAATCTGCTCCTGAAGAAAACAATTGGCTATAAGCCAGTCTGTCGATTTCCAGTCACTCGCTATTGGAATAAGATTTTCTGTAATACTAGGTTCTAAAGCTAAGATTTCCCAAGCAATTCCACCTCCAACTGAACCGCCAATCACTGCAAAAAGCTTTTCGATATTTAAAGTTTTAATTCCTTTAATAAAGATTCTTGCAATATCTCTGGCTGTGAAATCAAGATAATTTTCGATTAAAAAAGAATTCGTACCGTTTCCTGGAACATCAAAAGCCAGAATAGTATAAACAGTAGTATCAATGGTTTTGCCTTCGCCAATTAAGTCATTCCACCAGCCGTTTTCGCCCGTAACTTGCGAATTTCCTGTTAAGGCGTGATTAACCAAAACGATTGGCGCACTGTGCAGGGGCTGACCTGCCAATGTAAAATGTAACGGTAAAGCATGATAAGATGCACCACTTTCTGTGATGAATTCCTGAATTATAATAGGGTTTGGTATATTTTCCAATTTCAAATCTGTTGTATTATCTGATTTGTATATGGAAATATTAGAAAGAAAAAACTAGAGTAAACTAGAAAAAATCTTGTTGTTATCTTTCCACGTTGGGCGTGGTAGAATGTAGCACCTTCTTCGTTTTACCGAAGGGTTGCTAAGGCTTCATCGGGTCTAATCCCTCGTCCTTTCTTTATAACATTTCAATACGTGTTTGAACTTAACGGTGCAAATTAACTACTATTTTCTTAAACAAACAAATTTTATCTAAAAGTGTTTGTTAAATTTCTGAGACTTACTTTAGCAAAAACTATTATACGCAAAAATTTACCGAACATAAATGCCCAGTAAAATTAAGCAGGTTTTAACCTAGTTTATGTCACTTATCTGTTTAGATGAAAAGCGTTTCATTTTCTTTTGAATACATCAAAAACAATAAAGAGTTGGGTGCTTTTTTTTCAGCATTTTTATCCGTTTCGTTCATTCCGAATCTTGGATGTGCCAATTCATTTGTTGGCGGTGGCGGATTGTTTTTTCTTGTCCTTCTGTTTTTCAAATTTGAAATTTTTTCTGCTAAGTAGTTCAATGTGCTCATGATATTAAGTTTTTAAGTTAAGTTGCGTTTTATAATCTTTATTTCTCTTTTATATTTGTGTTAAGCCCCTTTCGGGAATAAAAAAACCCTTTTGGATTTTTAGATACCAAAAGGGTTTAAGTTTTTTAAACTCATTTATACTTTTAGTATCAACAGACCGATGCGCGTACGCAAATAAGCGCGACAGCAAACATCTTGTTCACCTGTAAGGATTTATTCATCTGTGATTTATATTGTATATTTAAATTCTGCATTTTTTTATAATTAAAAAGCCTCCCAATGTTCTTTGGGAGGCTTTTACTAATATATTGTGTTTCTTACAATTTTAAGCAATAGGCGACCCAGCCTCGGTAATAACCGAAATGGCACAAAACATTTTGTTGACTTTTAAGTTCATTTGATTTCTAGTAGTTTTTGGGTACAACAAATATGCAACTATTTTTTCTATTACACAAATGAAATTCAGGAATTTAATTACAAAATTCGTTAAAAAAGTTATTTTTAACGTTAAAAAACATCTTACAAAAACAAAACAAAGATTATTCTTACTAAACAAATCGAAAAAAGATCATTTTTCAGCTCTAAACTCCATTGACAAATCAATTTATCAAAGAACATCAGTTATATTTTTAGTTTTTTTGAGAAAATCTAAGACCAAACAGCCTCTTTATTTCTAATTCTTTCTGCAACTTTTAGAATATCGGTTATGATTCCCCTCGAAATTGCTTGTTTACATGGTGGCGCACTTTGAATTACAATCGGAACAGCAGCGTAAGATTGCGTATAAATTTCAAAAATGGTATCAGAACCCTTTAATTGTCCAATTGCAGAACTAGCAGGTTCAGAAATCAATTTGACTTCCAGTTGATTCTTCTCCAAATCAAATTCGCCCACATATCGCAATACGCTATTGTCTGCCTGTGTGATTTTTGCAATTTTAAAGGATTTATCTATCGCGTCTTTATTCAGGACACCATTTTTCCCCAAATGCTCTTCTGTGATAAAGGGTTTTATTTGAATGTCTGAAAACTCGAAATCTTTTCCAATTTCTCTCGCCAGTATCAGAAGTTTTCTTGCCGTGTCATTTCCAGATAAATCTTCTTTAAATGTTGATTTCATCAACCCTAAAAGACTTGCATCTTTTAAAACCGAAGAAAACGAAACGTCTTCTACTGAAAATCTATTGAAAACATAACTCAAATTATCCGAGAAAACACCACGAATCTTCGTGATTTTCTCGCCAGAATAATATAAATCTCTCAAAGTCTGCAAAACTGGAATTCCGGTATCAACTGAGGTTTCATACAAAAACTCTTTATCATACTTTTTAAGATTGGCTCTTAACTCTTTGTACAAATCTATCGGAAGCGTATTGGCTTTTTTATTAACAGCAACGATATTAAATCCGTTTTTAATCAAGGTATTGTAGTGTTTTACCAATTCATCACTTGCCGTTGCATCTACCGCGATCAAGTTTTCGAATTCATTTTCTTTGGCAAATTCAACAATATCTTCCACTTTAAAAGGAACTGCCAATTGTAAAAAGTTGGTTTCCCAAGCATACCCTACGCCTTCTTTCTCAAAAAAAGCGACTGTCGAATTGGTTATTATTGGAAAATGAAAATCTACATTTTTGCTTTCAAGAAAAAACTCCTGACTTTCTATAATCTGATTAATCAAAGTACTTCCGATATTACCAATTCCAAAAAGGACTATGTTTATTTTAAGCTTTGACATAATTTTTAATTTTTGAAACCATATAAGTAATATAAGTTCATTTAATTGCCGTGTACATAGCAGTTCTTCTGTTTAGAGTTAGATGCACTGCGGTGTGTCTATATTGAAATGTACTTATATCACTTATATGGTTTAATTTTATAATGATGCTTTTCATAAAAAATTACCTTTAGCAAAAACCACTCGCTAAAGGCAATTTTTCAAACAAAAAACAAAAAAACCTAATTTTTATTGATGCTGTATTGTGAAAGCGAAACGGTTTCAAAAACAGCCTGCAGATCAGCAATTAAATCCTCAATATCTTCAATTCCCACTGACAGACGAACCAAATCTTTTGAAACTCCCGTTTCAATCTGCTCTTCATCTGTTAATTGCTGATGCGTTGTACTTGCTGGATGAATAATCAGCGATTTAGTATCGCCAATATTAGCCAGTAAAGAGAATAACTTGGTATTGTCTACCACTTTTTTAGCCGCATCAAAACCTCCTTTTAATCCGAAAGTAATGATTCCGCTTTGTCCTTCTGGTAAATATTCTTTGGCTAAATCATAATATTTATTGGATTTTAAACCTGGATAATTTACCCACACCACCTCATCTTGTTTCTCTAACCATTCGGCCAAAGCCAAAGCATTTTCACTATGTTTCTTGATTCGGATTGGAAGTGTTTCTAAACCTTGAATAATCTGAAAAGCATTAAATGGACTCAAAGCGGCACCAAAATCACGCAGACCTTCAATTCGTGCTTTTGCAATAAAAGCGGCATTCCCTAAAGCTTCGTGATATACTAATCCGTGGTAACCTGCTGATGGTTCAGTAAATTCAGGGAATTTTCCGTTTGCCCAATCAAAATTTCCAGCATCAATGATAACACCTCCCAAAGAAGTTCCGTTTCCAGCGATATATTTAGTTAAGGAGTGAATTACAATATCGGCACCATATTTAATAGGGTTTAACAAATAAGGTGTCGCAACTGTATTATCTACTATGAATGGCACTTTGAATGCTTTGGCTTCTGCCGAAATTCCTTTTAAATCTAAAACGTCTAATTTTGGATTTCCTAGAGATTCCACAAAGAAAGCTCTTGTATTTTCTTTTGCCGCTTTGGTAAAATTTTCTGGTTTTGAAGGATCAACAAATGTTGTTGTAATTCCCAATCTTGGCAACGTAACTTTTAAAAGATTATAAGTCCCGCCATATAAACTGTTCGAGGCTACAATATGATCTCCTGCTTTCAGCAAAGTCAGTAATGTTGTAGAAATTGCCGATGCTCCAGAAGCGGTAACTACAGCTCCGATTCCACCTTCCAGCGCTGCTAAACGCTGTTCTAAAACATCGTTTGTCGGGTTATTTAATCTAGTGTAGATAAATCCAGCTTCCGCAAGGCCAAATAAGTTAGCTGCATGATCGGCATTATTAAATACGTATGATGATGTTTGGTAAATTGGCACTGCTCTTGTTCCTGAATTTTTAGTAACATCGTGTCCTGCGTGTAATGCGTTTGTTGCAAATTTTTGTGTACTCATGATTTCTTAGTTTTTTAGGTATTGTTAATACGTTTATATATTGATATTGTAATTGATATTGTAATTGATTACGCTAAAATATCTTCAGCTTCTTCTTCAAGATCGTACAGATGAAACAGTAATGATTTTTGATTTTTTATCTGCTGAGCAGGATCATATTTTACAGTTTCAGCTGCTGATTCTTCCGAGCTATTATTTCTTAATAAGTATTGAAATGCGATTGTATTGATATCTAATGTATTCATGATTTAAAATTTTAAGAGATTGAAATAAAAAAAGCCCTTTCGGATGGCTTACCAAAAGGGCTTATAGTTGAAACTATAACAAAGATTCGATCTTTCACTTTTGGCAACAGCAACTTTGGACACACATTGGCATCTTACAACACATCATCATTTTATTTACTGTTGAATTTTTCATTTCTTATTCTTTTATTTTTTTGACTTCATAAAAAAACCTCTGCTGTTGGGCAGAGGTTCTTATTGTATTTTGTAGACTTAATTACTAAACAATAGAGTTACTCTGCGGATTGTTCCGACATCATACAACACATATTTTTAGCAGTTAAATTCATTTTCTTATTGTTTTACAGGGCAAATTTGAGAACTTTTTTTCAAACCACCAAACAAAAATCAAATTATTTTCCATTACCCTATCAAAATACTATACTTCTGTTAAATTTCTGCTATAAAAAATAAAAAAAGTTGAACTTTGATTTGCAAATCAAAATGGTTTCATACCTTTGCACCCGAAA
Organism: Flavobacterium panacagri; assembly: GCF_030378165.1. NCBI lineage: Bacteria > Pseudomonadati > Bacteroidota > Flavobacteriia > Flavobacteriales > Flavobacteriaceae > Flavobacterium > Flavobacterium panacagri. The sequence continues at coordinate 1,720,320 of NZ_CP119766.1, read as the reverse complement.
CAGAGGAAAAATTTGAACTGATTGCAACCTCTTCGTAATGAAATGATTTCATTATGAATGCTGAAAGAATTCCTTTCGGTAGTAAAAAATGCTAAAGCAGAAACTCTCCTTTAGCCCTTTTTAGCAATCATTTCCTCGCTTAAATTTAAAATTAATACATTTTTATTACATTATTATGGCTTATTTATTTACGTCAGAATCTGTTAGTGAAGGGCATCCAGACAAAGTTGCAGATCAAATTTCGGATGCTTTAATTGACAACTTTTTGGCATTTGATGCTGACTCAAAAGTTGCTTGTGAAACTTTAGTTACAACTGGTCAGGTAATTTTAGCAGGTGAAGTAAAATCAAATACTTATCTAGATGTACAGCATATTGCACGTGAGGTAATCCGTAAAATTGGATATACTAAAAGTGAATATATGTTTGAAGCGAATTCTTGTGGAATTCTTTCAGCTATTCACGAGCAGTCTGCAGACATTAACCAAGGTGTTGACAGAGCTAAGCCAGAAGAACAAGGTGCTGGTGACCAAGGAATGATGTTTGGTTATGCAACTAATGAAACTGAAAACTACATGCCATTGGCATTAGATTTATCTCATAAATTATTACAAGAGTTAGCTATTTTAAGACGTGAAAACAAAGAAATCACTTATTTACGTCCAGATGCTAAATCTCAAGTAACATTAGAATACAGCGACGATAACAAACCAACTCGTATCGACGCAATTGTAATCTCAACACAACATGATGATTTTGATGAAGAAGCTGCAATGTTGGCTAAAATCAAAAAAGATATTATCGAAATCTTGATTCCAAGAATTATCGCTAAAAATCCAGAGCACGCTCACTTATTTAACGATAAAATCAACTACCATATCAACCCAACAGGAAAATTCGTTATTGGAGGGCCTCACGGAGATACTGGTTTAACAGGAAGAAAAATTATCGTGGATACTTACGGTGGAAAAGGTGCTCACGGTGGTGGTGCATTCTCTGGAAAAGATCCAAGTAAAGTGGATAGAAGTGCTGCTTATGCAACGCGTCATATCGCTAAAAACTTAGTTGCTGCTGGTGTTGCTGACGAAATCTTAGTTCAGGTTTCTTATGCAATTGGAGTTGCTGAGCCAATGGGAATTTTCATTGAGACTTACGGAACTTCTAAAGTAAACTTAACTAACGGTGAAATCGCTAAAAAAGTAGAAGCTATCTTTGATATGCGTCCTTACTTTATCGAACAACGTTTGAAATTAAGAAACCCAATTTACAGCGAAACTGCTGCTTACGGGCACATGGGACGCAAACCAGAAACGGTTACTAAAACTTTCTCTGCTCCTGGAGGACAAGAAAAAACAGTTACTGTTGAATTGTTTACATGGGAAAAACTTGATTTTGTTGACCAAGTAAAAACTGCTTTCGGATTATAATTTAACCTGAAACATTTATATACAAGAAAGGCTGTCTAAAATTTTAGACAGCCTTTTTTAGTTAAACTCAAAATTAAACGACAGATTTTTGAAACTTGTCGGGTCGTTTAATTATTAATTAATATGTTCCGTTTTGCATTTTTGTTAAGGTATCTTTTATATCAGTTGCTGTAACTCCATCCATATTTGCATCTAAATATTTTACAGCTAAAGTCTGGGTTGCGATAGCTTTTTCTTTCTGGCCGTCTTTATAATATAATTGTGCCAAAGTATCTAAATAATACGGATTGTTTTTGGTTACCAATAAACTGTATTCAGACCATTTAATAGCATCTTTTAAGAAGCTAGAATTTTGAGCTTTTAATACTACTGTCCATGCTGCAGTATTACACAAATTAGAATGATATTCTTTAAAAGCATTCCATCCGTCATAAGAATAAGCAGATGACGCATCTAATGTCGAAAATATTGCATCTAATTTCTCAATAGGATTTCCTCCAGCTAGATTCGCTTCAAAATAGGTGTTGAATTCTCTTAAATAGGTTGTATTTGAAGTATCTTGATCTTCTACCATCGACAGATAATCAAAGTAATTTTTGTAGGCATCAAAATTTCCTTTTCCAGCAGTGATTGTCTTTTTATAAATCGAATTGACTTTTTCTTTATTGATTTCTCCTTTAACTCCATCCTGAGAGGCATAAACATTTTGCTGCAAAGCATTCGAAATTTCAGAAACAATATTTCCTAAAGTATGTAACTCTCCTTCTTTACTATTAAATGCTTCACGATTGTTCTCTATTTCATCTGAATGTTTTAATAAATAATCAATCGCTAAGAAATCAGTATCGTTTAGAATTCTGTCTTCATTAAAAAGCTGTTTTGTAAAGCCACCGTTTTTGATTTCTTTTACAATGGTTTCAGCCAAATACATATTAACTGCTGTGTCTTTTTGATGCGATTCAATTAATTTTTTCCAAGCTGCATTTACTTCCTTTTGATCTACTGTTGTTTTTGTAATTACAAATTCCGTTGAATTAGGATCAACAGTTGTTGCTGTATCATAATCGTATGTAGTTTCTAATAATGCTGTTTTATTAAAAGCTTTTATTAAATCTGCATCTGTTGCTTTCTTATTTTTTACTGCATTATTTATTGAGATTAAAGCATCTGCTCTTAAAAGTTGTCTGTAAAATTCACTATAATAACCAAATTGATATTGCTGTGCTGTTAAATCAGATTTTGCAGAGGCTATTATATTTCCTTCTCCATTTAGAACAAGTACACTTGGATCACTGGTAATTTTATTGGTTTTCAGCCATTTTTTATCATCGGCTCCAGCCAAATAAAAATTATACACATCATAAAGAGCAACATATTTATCATACATATTATATCCCGTTTGTGTTTCTTGTTCTTTTACGATAGCATCGAAACTCTCTTTTGCCGATTTAGTATCACTATCAGCGTAAACAACCAAAAATTTATTAGCAGAACCTTTTGTTACATCGGTCGCTTTCTTTAAGCTGTTTTCGATCTTTAATTTAAAATCATATCTAGTATACGCTGGTGGTGGAACAGCATAATCTGCAGCTGTTGCTACACTATCTGTTGCGACAATTCCTGTTCCGAAATCATCACTAAGTAAAGTATTTTCTTTTCCAGGATAAGTCCAATTGGAAACAGAAAGACTTTCTAGAGGAAGAACTTTTGCCGTTTTCTTAGACGGCTGTGGATCTTTTTCATTAACAAAAACCAACGGATTTAATCCTGATTTTTCAGAGATTTTCAATTCATTTGTACTTCTGTCAAAGAATCCTGCTATCTGTAAATCTCCTAAAACTGCTAACTCGTAATTAATGGTAATCTCAGAAACATCTTTTGGCAAAGCATATTTATTTACTGAAGTCGGATTGTAATTATCTTCAAATACCAAATATAAAAAGTCTGCTTTTTCAATTTCAAAATCTAAAATAGCTTTAGTCCAATCAGGATCGGTTTTCGTTTTAATATCTGAAAGCTTTTGATATTTAACCTCCTCATTACCTTTTTGAGTTCCTATATAAAATGAATAGTAAGACGGATCTAAAAATTTTACTTTTATATTTTTGGCTTTTTTATCCACTTTAAAAGAAAGGTCAAAACTAGTCTGAGCTTCTGCATTTTTAATAAACACTAACGAATCTCCTTTAACTGCATAATCTCCTGAATAGAATACCAGTTCGTATTTGTTATCTTCTAATAAATTTAATTTGATTTTCTGTCCTTTGTTTGTAGATAAATAAGTTCCTTTTTCGCTGCCTTTTGTTTGAGAAAAAGACGTAAAAATTCCCGAAGTAAATAGCAATAAACTCCAAATAAAATTGCGCATAATATAAAAATTTGGCTGTTAATATTGACGTAAAGATATTCCATTCTTATTTAAATTAAATGTCTTACTCTCTAAAATTCAGCCAAATCTTCTTATAAATTGTATTTCATCGAAAAGATAATGTAACGAGGCTGAACGGTATATTGCGAAACCCTTGTCGAGAACTGCGTAAAATTATCGTCGTTCAAATATCTTGTGTTTAGCAAGTTTGTTGCTGATATTTTGTATTCCCATTTACTGTTTTTCTTCTGATAAATTAAACTCGCACTTAAGAAATCATATTCATTATCAACAGATTTATCTCCATTATAATAATGATAGAATTCATACTCCGAAACAAAAGAAAAACTATCCAAGAAATAGTAATCTAATTTGGCAAATGGTTTATCCGTATAAAAAGTAGAACCACTGTATTTATTAATCAAAAGATTGTATCCAAATTCGATATTTGGAAGCTTTTTGTAATTTGTCGAAGCTCTAATCGTATAACTCTGTACAAAACTTTCGGTCGTTCTTAACTCCTCATTTTGAATATTGTTGAATTTTGACCAATTTAAACTTGCATTTATAGAGGCCTTGTAGTTTTTCAAAAACGAACGTCCGTAAGCTCCCATTCCCGAAAAAGTTTCATCAGCCAAATTAGAATTATAAGGAACTGAAGACTGATTAATTCCGTCAAAATCAGCTTGTGTTTTAATAGCATCTACTTTTCTGGTGTAGGTTGCATTCGCGAAAATATTCTCAAAATTGAACATATTATATTTGAAATAACGAAGCGAATGCACTTGCGAAGTGGCATTTTCTAAATAGCGATTTCCATGAAATAAACTGCTGTAATCAGACAAAACATAACCTGTTGCCAATTGATTAATATCAGTAAAATCATTGGTCAAGGAGAAATTATAGGTCAATGTCTCCGATTTTTTGATTTGATATAAAGCAAAGAAATCAGGTAAAACTTTGGTAAAACTTTGAGAATAATCTGTTCCTTCCTGTCCGTTTGTCATTTGATATGTGTGCAGACTTACACCAGGCGTTAAAGTAAATTTTCCTGTTAGAATTTTATAATGAAAACCTACAAAAGCATCATTAAATTGGTAATCTACGTCATTATTATTCTCTGAATTATTCAAATCATTTCTGTCTCCATTATCCAGCATTTGAAAAATGTGAGAGTTGAAGTTTTGATAAGAATACGTATTTCCTACTGTAATATTTAAGTTGCTTTTTGGTGTTACCATATAATAGTAATCCAGTTTAGCATCCAGTTTATTCGTTTTTACAAAACGATTCTGATTGTAATCGTTTCTAGACTGCGTAGCATCATATCCTGACAAGGCAAAAGGAAGCGTCTGTAAATTAGCATTATAAAATGGATTTTCGTCCTGATACAAATGCTGCATTTCAAAAGCAAAAATATTTTTAGCACTTTGCGTATAATACAAATTCAAATTCTGATTAAAAGAGGTCGGATCTTGTTTTTTAGTTGTAAAAATATCTTCTGAAGTAGCAACATTCTGAACAATCTGCTCTCTAAACAAATCTGAATATTCTTCTTGTTTGGTCAATTTCGTTAAGATGTCATAATCAAACTGAAATTTATCACTTGGTTTATAGGTTGAACTTAATTTAAAAAGACCTAAATTATTCTTTTGACTTGTATTTTCGTCACGTTTCTGCTGATCTCCAGAATCTAAAATCGTGGTCTGAGATTTGGTTTCTAATTGAGTTTTTGAAGTTGAAAGAATTCCAAAACCACTTAAATTCCAAGCTTTATTAACGGAATAAGCAAAGTTTGTTGCACCAAATTTGGTTTCAATTTCTTTCGCTCTGTTATTTCTCAAAAGTGAAATTCCTAAATCATTAGAAGAAACATTAAAATTGCTTCCTCCTTTTTTCATTAGATTTTTGAATCCGCCAGTGAATTTAAAATAATCTTGAGCCGTTAAAGGCAGTTCGCCAATATTATTAAAATTCGTAATTAAATTGATGCTGTATTTTGGACTGTAATAAAACAATTTTGGATTAATAATATAACGACTGTCTAGCTCAGCAACTCCAGTTCCGGCGGTCACGTCTCCAAACCAAAAGTTCTTTTTACCTTCTTTCAGTTTAATATTCATTGCCACATTATCCTGATCGTTTTCTAGACCTTTTAATTGGCTTACTTCATTATAATTTCTTAAAACCTGAACTTTATCAATAGCATCTGCTGGAATATTTTTAACGCCTAATTTGGTATCTCCGTCAAAAAAGTCCTTGCCTTCCACCATTAATTTACTGACTTTTTTTCCTTCCACTTCAATCTCTCCATCAGCATTAACTTCAACTCCTGGAAGTTTTTTAAGCACATCTTCGAGTTTTTTCTCTGTTCCAGATTTGAATGAATCTGCGTTGTAAACAATTGTATCTCCTTTTATTGAAACAGGCATTTCGCGAACGATTTCAACACCTTCTAATTCAATTCCTGTACCATCCAAAACCACATTTTGAGTCATGTTTTCGGTTTTAGTTGCTACTGCAATATCTTTAGATTTCATACCCAAATAACTTACTTTAATGGTATAAGAAGTATTTGGTTTTAAAGTCAGCTGAAATTTTCCTTTATCATTGGTAATTCCATAAGAATCCATTGCTTTTGTACCATTATTAATCGCCATAATATTGGCCATTTCTAACGGATTTTTCTGTTCATCCTGAATCAAACCGTCAAAACGAACACTTTGAGAAAAGCATATAGAAGTAAAAAGTAAGGCGAAAATAAAAAGTGTTTTATTCATTATCAGAACATTGGAATTTGGCGTTTATCTCGAAGCTTCGGGATTGGAATTTTATAAATTTATCTTCCCATTGGAGGTGGTCCACCTGCACGACCTCGGTTCATTTCTCTAAATTCCTCCATTTTTTTAATTACCGTTTCATCATATTCTTTCTGAGAAATTACTTTTCCTTTTTTAGAAGGTTTGATTTCCACTTTATCTTTTGCATTCAAAACCACTTTAGAACATAAAATAGTCGTTGTTCCATCGTTTATCTCTAAGATTAAACCAGGAAGTCCCCAATAATTCTCAGGACCTTGATTAACTGGAATTTCTGGTGTATACCAAGCTGTTACCACAATTTCTTTTGGAATCTCAAAATTGTCTGCAAAATTGGTTTTTGTATCTCCAGAAGTCTTTTTAGCCTCATCCTTTTTATCATCATTATTCTTAGGTCTGAAGTTTCTGAAATCGGTCTTACTGGCTTGTTTTACTGCAGTTGCCTTGTAACAATTGTAACCGCCAATTTGTTTGGTTTCCTGCTCCAATTTCCAGTCTAGTTTTGGAAGAGAATCTACCACAAGAAATTCCTTGCCCATAAATTCCTTGTCAACTGTATACGATTTTAATTTTACGTCTTTATAAAAAGTTCCGCCTCCTCCGGTAAGCGAACCAAACATGACACGAAAACCGCCTTGCTGCTGTCCTGGAGCTTCCAATTTTTCTTCTTCTTTATAAATAGATGCCGATTTATCGAAATTTAAAATGAATGTTTTTTCAAGCATTTTTTTCATACGTTCTTCCATGCTCTTCTGCATTTCTGGTGTAATATCTCTATTGCCACGCATTTCAAATTTAGGCGCCTGCGTTTTTGACTCATAAACAGCCATTCCCTGAAAATCTTTTTGAGCTTGAATTTGAGTACCTGCAAGCATCAATGTCATATAAAAAAATATCTTTCTCATTTTATTTACTTTAAAAGTGAGTAAGTTCGAAAAAACTTACATTCAAATGTATTATTTATTTTAAGATTCAAAAAATTAAATATATTAATACGTTCTGTACATAGATAGAATCGCCTATTTTTTAGACTATTAGACTTATAAAAGGTTTAAAGACTAAAAATGAATTTCTAACGCTAGTTTTTTGTAATTTGGTATTCTTGTAAATCAATTTCTTATGCCAAAAACAGTGCAACATTTTTTATTCTATTTATTTGTTTTATGCACTTCGAATGCACTGCTTGCACAGGATTCAAACATTACTCCAACATTACTATCCCAGTATAAAAACAATTCCGATGAGTTTTTAGGCTATGACTCGTTTGGTTATTCTTATCAGATAAAGAATAATGTTTTTAGCAAAACCAAAGGAATTGAACTTTTTGAATATAAAAATGTTTCTCTAGGAAAAATAACAAAAGTTGATCTGCAAAATCCGTTAAAAATAGTGTTGTTTTATGAAGATTTCAATAGTGTTATTTTATTAGATAATCAATTAAATAAAATGACAGAGATTAATTTTTCTCAGAGCGCAACACCAATTGTAGCTGATGCGATTGGAATGTCAACGCAAAACCAGTTATGGATCTACAACACTTTAAATCAACAGATTGGTCTTTTTGATTATTTAAAAAATGAATACAAAACTGTTTCGATTCCACTGACAGAAACTATTAAGTCTTACCAAACCGATTTCAATACATTTAACTGGATTGATAAAAATAACAACTGGTTTTCATGTGATATTTTCGGAAAAATCACTTCAAATGGAAAAATTCCTGATTTTGATAAAATTGAACTGATAAGTTCTTCACAATATATTTTCAGTAAAGACAATATATTGCACTTTAAAGGGTTTAATAAATCAAATTCAGATGTAATTTCTGAGATTAAAATTTTAGAAAAAACCTTTGACAATTTTTATTACAAAGACCAAATTTTATCTATTTTTACAGCTACAGATATTTCCAATTATAAAATCGTAACACCGTAATGCACATAGCAATAGCAGGAAACATAGGCGCAGGAAAAACCACTCTGACCAAGTTATTAGCCAAACATTTTAAATGGGAACCTCATTATGAAGATGTTGTTGATAATCCGTATCTAGATGATTTTTACCATCAAATGGAGCGCTGGTCATTTAATCTTCAGATCTATTTCTTAAACAGCCGTTTCCGTCAAGTGCAGCAAATCCGCGAGAGCGGAAAAAAAATCATTCAGGACAGAACGATTTACGAAGATGCTCACATTTTTGCTCCCAATTTGTATGCAATGGGATTAATGACAAATCGCGATTTTGAAAATTATACATCATTATTTGAGCTAATGGAATCGTTGGTAAAAGCACCCGATTTATTGATTTATTTAAGAAGTTCTATTCCTAATTTGGTTGGGCAGATTCACAAACGCGGACGTGAATACGAAAACTCAATTTCTATTGATTATTTGAGCCGTTTGAACGAAAGATACGAGGCTTGGATTCAGACTTATACTAAAGGAAGATTATTAATTATTGATGTTGATAATATCAATTTCGTTGATAATCCTGAAGATTTAGGAGATATCATTAATAGAATTGATGCTGAATTGAACGGTTTGTTTTAAACACTAATTCCACACATTTACACAAAATATAAAAGCCTCTAAATTAATTTTTAGAGGTTTTTTATTTAAATATTTTCTTACTTTTATAACCAATAAAAAAGGCAATTTTCCCGTTTTGGGAAAAAATGATTATATTTGCATAATTAAAGTATGAGAATAATAGCAAAAAGAACGTTGCAACATTTTTGGGAACGATTCCCAAATTCAAAACAACAATTATTAGCTTGGTATCAAGTATTTGATAAAAGTAATTTTGCTAATTCAAATGATGTAAAATCACTTTTTGGCACAGCCGATTTTGTAGGCAACAATAAAGTAGTTTTTAATATTTGTGGCAATCATTATCGATTAATTGTAAAGATTAATTACGAAACTCAAATTATATATATTCTTTTTATAGGTACACATAAGGAATACGATAATTTAATAGACATAAAAAACATGTAAGATGAATATAAAGCCAATAAAAACAGAGCAAGATTATAATGTAGCATTGGAAAGAGCTAATTCTCTTTTTGATGCAAAACCTGATACACCTGAAGGAGATGAGCTCGATATTCTAGTTACATTAATAGAAAAATATGAAGAGATTCATTATCCTATTCCCGAACCTGATCCGATTGAAGCTATCAAGTTTATGATGGAACAAAACGGATTAACTGATTGTGATTTAGGAGTTATTTTAAATAGTCGCTCGAGAGTGTCAGAACTATTTAATCGAAAAAGAGCTTTAACAATAAAGCAAATTAGAGTTCTAAATGAAAAACTCCATATTCCAGCTTCAACCTTAATTAAAGAATATACTTTAAATCAATAAAAAAGCCTCTAAATTAATTTTTAGAGGCTTTTTTATTGAATCGTAGACAGATTAAACCCGACAGGTTTTTGAAACCTGTCGGGTTTTTGTCCCATATTTTATAACTATTTCGCTGCTTCGACTTTTGCCAAAACTTCTTCTTCTGTTCCTTCAAAAACTTCAGTTGTTGTTTTACCATTTTCTGTTTTAGTAACGGTTCCAGTTGTTTTTCCGTTTATGTTTTTAACCTCAACACTAACTGATTTTTTCTCATATTTGCTAGTATCAAAACAGTCCGTTTTTTTGTACGGTTTTCTATTTTTATCAAAATGTGCCAAACATTTAGCGGTTTCTTCAGGTGTACAGCCTTTTTCCTTACACATTTTGATACACTCTTCTTTTGTCATTCCGGACATATCGCCACATTTAGAAAATCCATCTGCATGCATTTCTGTTTTTGCACAGCAAGAAGCTTTAGAAGCAATATTTGACGGAGCATGCCCTTCTCCTAAAATTGGAGCAATTACCAATCCAATCAAACAAGTTAATTTGATTAAGATATTCATTGATGGCCCTGAAGTATCTTTAAACGGATCTCCAACTGTATCTCCAGTTACCGCCGCTTTGTGCGCATCTGAACCTTTGTATGTCATTTCTCCATTAATCAGAACCCCTGCTTCAAAAGATTTTTTAGCATTATCCCAAGCTCCCCCAGCGTTGTTTTGGAAAACGGCCCAAAGAACACCCGAAACGGTAACTCCAGCCATATATCCTCCTAGCATTTCAGCAATCAACTGATTGTTATCTGAATAAACTAATTTCCCAATAAGTACAATTAAAATTGGAAATCCGATAGTTAAAATTCCTGGAAGCATCATTTCGCGTAAAGCCGCTTTTGTAGAAATTTCAACACATTTTCCATATTCTGGTTTTCCAGTTCCTTCCATAATTCCAGCAATTTCTTTGAACTGGCGGCGAACTTCGTACACCATATCCATAGCTGCTTTTCCAACAGAATTCATGGCTAAAGCAGAGAAAACTACAGGAATCATTCCTCCGACAAATAGCATCGCTAAAACTGGCGCTTTAAAAATATTGATTCCATCAATTCCTGTAAACGTTACATAAGCTGCAAATAAAGCTAATGAAGTTAAGGCTGCAGAAGCGATAGCAAATCCTTTTCCTGTTGCTGCCGTTGTGTTTCCAACAGAATCTAAAATATCGGTTCTAGTTCGAACTTCTTTTGGTAATTCGCTCATTTCCGCAATTCCTCCTGCGTTATCAGAAATTGGCCCAAAAGCATCAATTGCTAACTGCATTGCCGTTGTAGCCATCATCGCTGAAGCCGCCAATGCCACTCCATAAAATCCTGCTAAAGCGTAAGAAATCCAAATGGCAACAGCAAATAACAATACCGTTGGAAAAGTCGAGATCATTCCTGTCGCCAAACCTGCAATCACGTTTGTTCCTGCTCCCGTAGATGATTTTTGAACAATTGCTAATACTGGTTTTGTACCTAATCCTGTATAATATTCTGTTACGGAAGAAATAGCTCCTCCAACCACTAATCCGACCAAAGTTGCATAAAAAACACGCATGGATGAAATCGCTTTAGATCCTTCTCCAAAGAAACTCATCTGCATGGTTTCTGGCAGCATATATTGCACTAAGAAGAAACAAGCCACAGCAGTCAAAACAATAGAAACCCAGTTTCCTACATTTAATGCTTTCTGTACTTGAGCTTCTCTAGCATTATCATCTGAAATTTTTACTAAAAGTGTCCCGATAATTGAAAATATAATTCCAAAACCAGCAATTGCCATTGGAAGTAAAATTGGCCCAATGCCGCCGAAAGCATCATTAATACTTCCGCCCATATCTTTTATTACATAATTTCCAAGAACCATCGCTGCTAAAACTGTTGCCACATAAGATCCGAATAAATCGGCTCCCATACCAGCAACATCGCCTACGTTATCTCCAACGTTATCTGCAATTGTTGCCGGATTACGCGGATCATCTTCTGGAATTCCCGCTTCGACTTTTCCTACTAAATCGGCACCTACATCGGCGGCTTTTGTGTAGATTCCTCCTCCAACACGTGCAAACAAGGCTATTGATTCAGCTCCTAATGAAAATCCTGCTAAAGTTTCCAATACAACCGTCATAGTATCGGTATCTTTCCAAACTCCACCAGAAAATAAATTAAAAAAGATTATAAAAAAAGTTGTCAGTCCCAAAACGGCTAAACCTGCAACACCTAATCCCATTACGGTTCCTCCGCCAAAAGACACTTTTAAAGCCTGAGGCAGGCTAGTACGTGCTGCCTGAGTAGTTCTAACGTTTGTTTTAGTTGCTATTTTCATTCCAATATTTCCGGCATAAGCAGAAAATAATGCACCAAAAATAAAGGCAATTACGATTAATAAATGTGTTTTAACTCCTGGGATAAAAGTAATTCCTGCCAAAGCTAAACTGGCGATTATTACAAATATGGTTAACAGCTTATATTCTGCTTTGAGGAAGGCTAAGGCTCCTTCGTAGATGTAATCTGAAATCTCTTTCATCTTACCGTCTCCGGCGTCTTGTTTTAAAACCCAACTCCTTTTTATTCCCATGAAAAGTAATCCTAAAACTGCCATAACAATTGGCAGGTAAATCATAAATGCATTCATAATATAGTAATGGTTTTGGTTAATAGTCAACAATCTAACTAAAACGAATTTAAACAAAAAAGCAATACTCCTGACGGCAGTATTGCTTTTTTTATATATTATGAGTACTTAAATTATTTAATACTAAATAATCCCTCTGGTTTATTTTCAATATCGTTAAAACGCTTAGTGCATTCAGCAATAATGTCGAATGCTTCTTTTACGTCTCCCCATCCTTCAACATCAACTTTTTTGTTTTCAAGATCTTTGTAAACCTGGAAGAAGTGTTCGATTTCTTTTACTAAGTGTGGATTAATATCTGATAAGTCCGTTAATGAATTCCAAATTGGATCTGAAACTGGTACACAAATAATTTTCTCGTCTGGTCCTTTATCGTCTGCCATGTGGAAAACTCCGATTGGTTTCACTTCCATAACACATCCAGGAAAAGTTGGTTCGTTTACCAAAACTAATACGTCAAGAGGATCTCCATCTAATGCTAAAGTTTCCGGAATAAATCCGTAATCAGCTGGGTACATCATTGAAGAGAATAACATTCTGTCGAAACGCATTCTTTTAATTTCAAAATCGTACTCGTATTTATTTCTGCTTCCTCTTGGTATTTCGATTAACACATCGAAAGTCGTTAATTTGTCTGCGGTCATTTTCGTTTTTTATTGTTTCTATAATTTCGGTTGCAAAAATAACTAAACAATCCCTTTTTACAATGAAAAAAGTACATTAATCGATGAAGTTTATTCATAAATTAATGTACTTTCTAAGTTATCTAACAGAGAGTTAATAAAAGATTTTACAAATTAGCGTCTTCTATCAATTCTTCGCTTAAAATACCGGAGCAAATTTCTCTAACTTCTCCTGTCATTCTAATATTAAAATCAGGATCAATTTTAATTTTTAATGTTCCTCCCTGCATTTTAATTGTGATATTTTCATCGACTAAACCTTTCTTTTTCATCACACTTGCCACTGCACAAGATGAACTTCCAGATGCAAGAGTAAATCCTGCTCCTCTTTCCCAAATCAATACTTCTACTTCATTTCGGTTAATGACTTTTGCAAACTGCACATTAATTCGGTTTGGAAACATTTCGTGGTTTTCTAAAAATGGACCAAATTGTTTAATTTCATCAATACTCAAATCCTCTTTCAGAATAACACAATGCGGATTTCCAACTGAAACACAATTTACATTAAAAGATTTACCATTTGCTTCAATTGTAACGTTATCTACTTCTGGAGTTTCAAACTTTGTAGGGATTAAATCTGATTTAAAAATCGCCCGCCCCATATCGACAGTTATAATTTTTGCTTTGTTGTTTACCGTTTCTTCAATAGTCGCTTTTACGATTCCACCTTTTGTTTCAACAGTAAATTCATTTTTCGTCATTATTCCATAATCAAAAACATATTTACAGAATATACGCAATCCGTTTCCGCTTTTCTCAGCTTCAGAACCATCTGGATTGAATATCTGTAAACCGATATCAGCACGATCAGAATCAACTAATAAAAGAATACCGTCAGAACCTATTCCAAAATTTACGTTACAGATTCTAGTTATCGCTTTTTGAGTTAGTTCAAATGTAATATTTTGGCTGTCCAGCACTATATATTCATTTCCTAATCCGTGAGTTTTTACAAAGAAATTCTTGTTCATTTGTTTCATTATATTTTATTAATCTGACTAGAAATAGAATCCAAAAGATCCTTTTACAGCAAATTTGTGGGCGTCTGGCATGTCTAAATAATTTCCTCTCCAAGAGAAATCAATTCTAAAGACTTTGAAAATATTCCCAATACCAGCGTGATATTCCCAATAAATATTTTCTGGAGCATTATAAGGTAATCCTGAAGCATTGATAGCGCGGTTAGCGTCAGAAATTGTTCCATGTACCGCTCTAACTCCTACAAATTCTCTCCAATTTAATTTTCTCATAAATGGAACTCTGGCAAACAATCTTCCGCCAAAATCATGATTCCATTGTAAAGTCGTGTACTGATCTGTTACGAATTCGTAGAAATTAAGGTTACTAAACGTATTTTCGATTGTAAAATAAGTCTGGTTCCCTGGAATTACACTCATTAATCCTAACGGAATTGTTCCGAATGTTTTTCCTGTTTCTATAATAATATTAGATCTTCCTAAAGGTCCAATTATAATTGGCTGTTTGTAGAAAACCTGAATTTTTTCGTAAGCAAAATCACTATCCAAAACTCCTTTAAGACCATAACTAAAGTTTACAAAGAAATGACTAAAAGGACTGTCAACTAAATCTCTTTCCACACCATAACCGATTGTTTTACGGTTTGGCATATATTCAAATTGAATATTCGCTTCTGATTGTTTTACATCACTTTTAACCACTCCCATCGGATTTGTGGCCGTTGGCAAAGTAGTATAATAATCTAAACTAAACGTTTTTGAAGCCGATTCTAATGTTCGATAGGAGAATCCTGCCGAAACAATAAAATTCTTTTTAGCCTCCATTTCGACAGAAACGTTGCTCAAATTAATATTGGTCAGCTTTCCGTTACTTCCTGTTGTAAACAAAGCAGAAGAAGCAAAACTTCGGCCTAAAATATCATTTGTAGTGGTTAAACTCGCTCCAATCTGTTCAATATCGCGCCTGTTTCCTCCAGAAATAATAACACGGTTTTTCTTGTCTACCATCCATTTTCCAGAAACACCGTATTTGAATTTATTATCATCAAATCCGTAAGCGGTATAAGCCTGTAAACGCCAAGGGTCGTTTGGTCCAAAATAGGTTCTTCCTCCTACTCTCAATCGTAAGCCTTCGACTTCATTATAACCAAAAGTCGAATAAATAGGACCGTAATCGAAGTTCTTAAATTCGACGTAACCGCTTCCTAAAATGGAGACGAGATTGTAGAGCTGTTTAAATCGCTTGACGGTCTGCAGTGTATCGAGCATTTTATAAATACCCGCTTCGTCTTTATTTAATTTTTCAAAACGATTTTCTTCCCAAAATTCCGGCGGTCGTTCATAGACCGCATTGTCTATGAAATTGACTTCTTCTTTATAAAATTTTTCTGGTTTTTGAATGTTGAATTTATGATTACGATATAAAGTCGTTCGTTTTCCGTAAACTCCTTTTGATTTTTCTTTTTTATTCAAAGCAAAATCAGACATCATATAATCGCGGGTCAAAAGGAAAATGGAATCATTTTCTACCTCAAATTCCTGCTCGATATAAATATCTTTTACCCAGTTAATATTGGCACTTTTGGTAACACCCATATTAATTTTTTTGATGGCAAAAGTGGTATCGTTTACCCAGAAATCTCCTTTAAAAGTCAATTCGTTTTTACGCCTCGGATAAAAAACAATATTAAAACACCATTTTTTATCAATATAAGCACTGTCTTTTAATACGTAATTGTAAACATCAATTCCCGTTCTTGAAAGCGGGCTGGTAAAGCTTTTATCAAAAAATTTAAGGTGATTATCGTAAATATTATAATCTGAATAAAGATCCTTTACGAAAGCTAAAATCTGCTGATTTCCATTGAAACCAGACATTTTATTTCCCGTAAGATTTTCTTTTACTTTCTTTATTTTATTATCTCCATAAACATCATAAACTGATTCGTTGATAAAAATCGGCAGATACGTTTTCCCGGTAACATCCGAAGTATCAACATGATTAAAGACAAACTCCATTCCCTTAAAAAGCTTGTTTTTCATGAAAGCACTATCAATGGTATTCATGTCAAACTCGACTTTTTCATACTTCTGCATTTGATATTGATTAAATTGGTAAAGTCCGTTTTTACGTTTTCTTTCCCAAATTTTCCTCAAAATATCCAACGCGGGATTATTCTTTTTAGAAGTTTTTCCCGTATAAATTACAACCTCATTTAACGCTTCAGCTTCGCCTAAAACAATTTTAAAGTTATAATTAACAGCTTTTTCCAGTGGCACTTCTTTATCTGAAAATCCAGCAGAAGTAACTATTAATGCTGTATAGGTGTTAGGTGATTCTAAATAAAAACGACCGTCTTCGTTAGAAACGATTCCAGTATTAGAACCTTTAAAAACAACATTTGCAAAAGGTATCGGCTGATTAGATTTGTCCAAAACAATTCCACTCACTTTTGTTTGTGCAGTAACAATAGCCGCAAACGCGAATACAAAAAATAGGCTGAGTAAAATTATTCTTTTCATTGTCTGGGCAAAAAAAAACTTCATCAATTAACTATGAATGATGAAGTTTTGTGAGTATTTTAAATATGTATTATTTGTATAATACTTTTTTAACTGCTTTTACTACATCACCAGCATTTGGCAACCAGTCTTTTAATAATACTGGAGAGTACGGTGCAGGAGTATCTGCAGTTGTAATACGTTGAATAGGCGCATCAAGGAAGTCGAATGCCTGTTCTTGAACGATATAAGAGATTTCAGAAGAAAGGCTGGCAACTGGCCAAGCTTCTTCAAGAATTACTAAACGGTTTGTTTTTTTAACCGATTTTAAGATTGCCTCTTTATCCATTGGACGAACAGTTCTTAAATCGATAATCTCACAAGAGATTCCTTCTTTAGCTAATTCATCAGCAGCGATAAAAGCTTCTTTGATGATTTTTCCGAATGAAACGATAGTTACATCAGTACCTTCACGTTTAACATCAGCAACACCAAGTGGAATTGTGTATTCTCCGTCTGGCACTTCACCTTTGTCTCCGTACATCTGCTCAGATTCCATGAAAATAACTGGATCGTTATCGCGGATAGCTGATTTTAAAAGTCCTTTTGCATCGTAAGGAGTTGAAGGAACCACAACTTTAAGACCTGGAGTGTTAGCAAACCAGTTTTCTAAAGCTTGAGAGTGAGTTGCTCCTAATTGACCTGCAGAAGCTGTTGGTCCGCGGAAAACGATAGGCACATTAAATTGTCCTCCTGTCATTTGACGCATTTTAGCAGCGTTATTTATAATTTGATCAATACCAACTAAACAGAAGTTGAATGTCATATATTCTACAATTGGGCGGTTTCCGTTCATTGCAGAACCTACTGCAATTCCTGAAAAACCAAGCTCAGCAATTGGAGTATCAATTACTCTTTTTTCACCAAACTCAGCAAGCATTCCTTTTGAAGCTTTGTAAGCTCCATTGTATTCTGCAACCTCTTCTCCCATTAAATATATGGATTCATCGCGACGCATTTCTTCGCTCATCGCTTCACAAATGGCCTCTCTAAATTGTATTGTTCTCATATTTTATATTGTATGTTGAATTTTCTGAAGAGCAAAAATAAATATTTTAAATAACTTAAAAGCATAAATTGAATTTAAAATCGCACGAACTGCTGCACATCTTTCCGTTTTAACTTTTTTATACTTATTGTGATATTTACGAAATCGATATAATAACGTATAATCAACACTTATTTCATCCAAAATATTTTTTAGACAAACTTTTATTGATTTGTTTAATTCTTGTTTCTTCGAAATTCAATCATCAAAACGCAAAAAATCAAAAAATAGTATTTTTTATACAAAATTTAAATCTTCTTCAGTGCTTCAAATATTACAAAATTCCTAACAATCAGACAAAATGAGTGCTTTTTTATTTTTAGATTCCGATGAAAATCATTCAAAACCGCATAATCTGCGAAATCGTAATAGTTTTAAAAAATATTATGCATGCATAGTATAATTATTCCAAATTAAATTCTAAATTTGTAAAAGCATATTATAAATTCAAAATATATACTTATGAAAATACTAGTTTGCATTAGCCATGTGCCTGATACTACTTCTAAAATCAACTTTACTAACGGCGATTCAGAATTTGATACAGCCGGCGTACAATATGTAATTAATCCTAACGACGAATTTGGTCTTACACGTGCTATCTGGTTCCAAGAACAGCAAGGCGCAAATGTAACCGTAGTAAACGTTGGAGGCCCTGATACTGAACCAACATTGCGTAAAGCTCTAGCTATTGGAGCAAACGAAGCAATTCGTGTAAACGCAAATCCAACCGATGGTTTTTTTGTTGCGAAACAATTAGCAGAAGTAATTAAAAACGGAGGCTACGATTTAGTTATCGCAGGAAAAGAATCTTTAGATTACAACGGAGGAATGGTTCCTGGAATGATTGCTGGTATTTTAGGTTCTAATTTCTTAAACTCTTGTACTTCTTTGACAGTTGATGGCAACAATGTTAAAGCAGTTCGTGAAATTGACGGCGGAAAAGAAACTGTAAGCACTACTCTTCCTTTAATCATTGGCGCTCAAAAAGGTCTTGTTGAAGAAAAAGATCTTCGTATTCCAAACATGAGAGGAATCATGACAGCAAGAACTAAAGCTTTAACTATTCTGGAGCCAGTTGATGCTCCTGTAAATACTAAAGCGGTGAAATTTGAAAAACCAGCCCCAAAATCAGCAGTGAAATTAGTATCTGCAGATAATTTAGATGAGTTAATCAATTTATTACACAACGAAGCGAAAGTAATCTAGTATTCAGTAATCAGTTTTTTAGTGTTCAGTTTTCAACCTTGAAACCTGAAACGTGAAACCTCTAAACAAAAAAATCATGTCTATATTAATATATGCAGAATCTGCAGAAGGAAAATTTAAAAAAGTTGCTTTCGAATTGGCTTCTTACGCTAAGAAAGTAGCAGAATCATTAGGAACAACAGTTACCGCTTTAACAGTAAACATCAGCGATGTTAGCGAATTAAGCAAATACGGAGTTGATAAAGTTTTAAAAGTAAACAACGATAAACTAGCTGGTTTTACTGCGAAGGCTTACGCCGATGTAATCAAACAAGCTGCCGAAAAAGAAGGAACAAAAGTAGTTTTACTTTCTTCTACAACAGACAGTATTTATCTTTCATCATTAGCAGCAGTAGCTTTAAATGCTGGTTTTGCGTCAAATGTTGTAGGATTGCCAGTTAGCACTTCTCCATTTCAGGTAAAAAGAAATGCTTTCTCAAACAAAGCGTTCAACATCACACAAATCGATACAGATGTAAAAGTTCTTGGTTTGGCTAAAAACTCTTACGGAATTTTCGAAAGTGCTGGAGCTGCAGCAACGGAAGATTTCAATCCAACAATTGGAGAAAATGATTTCGGAATTAAAGTAGATTCTGTTGAAAAAGTAACTGGAAAAGTTTCTATCGCTGATGCTGATATCGTAGTATCTGGCGGACGTGGATTAAAAGGGCCGGAAAACTGGGGATTAGTTGAAAATTTAGCTGAAGTTTTAGGAGCTGCAACAGCCTGTTCTAAACCAGTTTCAGATTTAGGATGGAGACCTCACAGCGAACACGTTGGTCAAACAGGAAAACCAGTTGCCACTAACTTATACATTGCAATAGGTATTTCTGGAGCAATCCAGCATATTGCAGGTATCAACTCATCTAAAGTAAAAGTAGTGATCAATAACGATCCAGAAGCTCCTTTCTTTAAAGTAGCTGATTACGGAATTGTTGGAGATGCTTTCGAAATTGTACCGCAATTAACAGAGAAACTTAAAGCTTTTAAAGCACAACATTCTTAATTCAAGAATTCTCTTCAAAATATTTGCTGCCTAAAAACAAGATATTGTATCTTTGTTTATAGGCAGCTTTTTTGTTCCATATTTTTTGACTAAAATTGCAGCTTTATTTTTCAATTAAAAAAAGCAAAAAAATGAGGCGCTAAGTGCCTTTTTTACAAACATATATGAGTCTAGTAAAATTATCTATAAAAGGAATTTCATACAGCCAAACTCAAAATGGCGCTTATGCCCTAATTCTGAATGAAGTTGATGGTGAAAGAAAATTACCTATCGTTATTGGTGCTTTTGAAGCCCAATCGATAGCTATTGCCTTAGAAAAAGAAATAAAACCACCACGTCCATTAACACATGATTTATTCAAAAATTTCGCAGAAAGATTTGATATTGTGGTAAAACAAGTTATCATTCACAAATTGGTTGATGGCGTTTTTTACTCCAGTTTAATCTGTGAAAGAGACAAAATCGAAGAAATTATTGATGCCCGAACTTCAGATGCTATTGCTTTAGCATTACGTTTCAATGCACCAATTTTTACTTATAAAAACATCTTAGATAAAGCCGGAATTTATTTAAAATCAAATACTGCTGATGCTGATCAAGGAGCTCAGGAAATTGATGATGTTCTTTCAAATCCAGAAACTTTTGGACGTGAAGAAGAAAGCAATCAATCTGGGGATGTTTATTCCAAACATACCTTACAAGAACTGAATGAACTTTTAGATCAGGCAGTTTCTCAGGAAGATTACGAAAAAGCAGCAAAAATTAGAGACGAAATCTCAAGAAGATAAATGATGTTTAATCGTGGGGTTGTTTATTCGTTTAATCGATTAAACAGTTACACGAATAAACGGTTAAACAATTAAGCACCAATGAAACAATACTTAGATTTAGTAAAACACGTTTTAGAAAACGGGAATCAAAAAGGAGACCGTACTGGAACTGGAACAAAAAGTGTTTTTGGCTACCAGATGCGTTTTGATTTAAGTGAAGGTTTCCCAATGGTTACAACAAAAAAACTTCATTTAAAATCGATCATTTACGAATTGCTTTGGTTTTTAAAAGGAGATACCAATATTAAATATCTTAAAGAAAACGGAGTAAAAATCTGGGATGAATGGGCCGATTCTAACGGCGATTTGGGGCCTGTTTATGGACATCAATGGCGTAACTGGAACAGCGAAGAAATTGATCAGATCTCTGAATTGATTACAGAATTAAAAACAAATCCAAACAGCCGAAGAATGCTGGTTTCTGCATGGAATCCATCTGTTCTGCCAGATACTAAAAAATCATTTGAAGAGAATGTAGCCAACAACAAAGCTGCTTTGCCTCCATGTCATGCCTTTTTTCAGTTTTATGTGGCAAGTCCCGATTTAGAAAAAGGAGAAACGAAAGGAAAATTATCCTGCCAGTTATATCAAAGAAGCGCTGATATTTTTTTAGGAGTACCTTTTAATATTGCTTCTTATGCATTATTTACAATGATGATTGCTCAAGTATGCGATTTAGAGCCCGGTGAATTTATTCACACTTTTGGCGACGCACATATTTACAACAATCATTTTGAGCAATTAGAATTGCAATTAACTCGTGAACCAAAACCATTACCAAAAATGATTTTGAATCCAGCGATTAAAAACATTTTTGATTTTGATTATGACGATTTCACTTTAGTAGACTACGACCCGCATCCTGCAATAAAAGGAAGTGTTGCTGTATAGAAAACAAAAAATCCGCTTAAATATTGAGCGGATTTTTTTTATACAATTAAGACACTATTTTCACTTCCAGCATAATCGTTCCATTTATAAGAATCGGCTTCTGGATCGTTTACATAAATCCCGTCTATTACATACTTAAATTCGTAGATCGCATCTTTAACCAAATCATAAGTCGCTTTAAAGGTTCCGTTCTTCAACTTGCTTAAAGCTCCTTCTGAAGGATTCCAGTTATTAAAATCCCCAACAACTGCTGCCGAATCAGCATCTTTGGCATCTATAGAAAATGTTACTTTACAAACTGGTTTCGTTTTGATGAATTGTTTTTTCAAAGACATAACTATTTAGTTTTTAGATTTATACATCTAAAATTAAACAAAATCAATCAAACCCCCACTACTCGACTATCCGATTTATCATAATTCCAAAAACAACACATTATTTTAGTCATATCTGCAATTTAAACGCTCTAAAATTTTGCATTTCAAATTCTTAGATCATTTTAAAACAAATATTCTTTTCGCAGAATATTGACATTCAAAAATAAATTTTAACTTTATAATCTCATTTTTATCTTATGGAAAAAGAAGTGCACGAACAATACGAATACGCTAGACGCCGATTAAGACAAAAAAAAATCCTTTATTTTCATTTTGTTCTTTTCCTTCTAGGAAGTTTATTTTTATTTATTGCCAATAGATTTTTTGGTTTTGGAGAAGGAACAACTCAAAACTGGTGCATCTGGGGAATTACAATCTGGCTCTTTCTTTTTATTCTGCATTTTATAAAAGTATATATCACCGACCGTTTTATGAATAAAAAATGGGAAAGGGAACAAATTGACCGATTAGTTGCTTTACAACAAAAAAGAATCAGCCAGCTTGAATCTTCAATTAATGAAGAGAATGAAAATAAAATTTAGATTAAGCATACCATGATTATAATGATAGCGGCTGCGGCTGAAAATAATGCGCTTGGAAAAAACAACGAATTAGTATGGCACCTTCCAAATGATTTTAAAAGATTTAAGGCACTTACTACAGGCCATCATATTATTATGGGCAGAAAGACTTTTGAAAGTTTTCCAAAACCATTACCCAATCGAGTACATGTTATAATTACTCGTCAAGAAAATTATCAGCCAGAAGGATGTATTGTGGTAGACAGCATTGAAAAGGCAATTGCAGCATGTCCAGAAAATGACGATAGTTATGTTATTGGAGGTGGAGAAATTTACAATCTTGCTCTTCCGTTTACAGACATTATAGAATTAACCAAAGTTCATCACACTTTTGAAGCAGATACTTTTTTTCCAAAAATTAATAAAAGTGAATGGCTTTTGGTAGAATCTGAAGAAAATTTTAAAGATGAAAAACACCTTTATGATTATACGTATGAAACTTACATTAGAAAATAAATAAAAAACATCCTCTAAAATAGAGGATGTTTTTAAAACAATTGATTTTTAACCTGACTCTCTCAAGAAATAGTTTGTGTTTAAAAAAATCACAAATGTTAGAAACATTTGAAATAACTGAATAACATTTTATGTTATTTGAGACCTAAATCTCAAATCGCCTTTAACAACAAATACCACTAAGATATTAAAGGCAGAAAATTAAAATTTCCAAAAACAAATTTAATCCTAAGAACGTATTTTGCACTATTAATTAGTATTTCCCCCCAAGAATAATACTTACAAACTTTTTTCAAGAACAAATGAATTTACAAGCGCAAAAACAGTAATCATTTGCTTAAGTCATAGTGACATCAATCGTTAAAACTTTAATCATTTTTACTTTAGCAAAGTTGTTCATATTAGGGAGATTATACAATACCGTGATTTAGGGATTTTATCAATATCCCTAAATTTAGGGATGCCAAAAGACCCAGAGTTCTAGCTTTGAAACAAATCATCTAAAAACATTTATTTTACAAATCAAAAAACTCAATTACAGTTAAACTAGATTGTTTATATTTGTCCAAATTAAAAAAATGTCTGAAAAAGTAACTCCGTATAAAGACTCTTCACTAGGTAAAAAAGAGCAGGTAACCCAAATGTTTGACACCATTTCTGGGAATTACGATAATTTAAATCGTGTCATTTCATTTGGCATCGATGTTAAGTGGCGCAAAAAAGTATTAAAAATAGTATCAGACAAAAAACCCAAGGTTATTCTAGATATTGCAACAGGAACTGGTGATTTAGCTATTTTATTAGCACAAACTAATGCAGAAAAAATTATTGGTTTGGATATTTCTGCTGGAATGCTGGAAGTTGGAAAAAAGAAAGTTCAAGAAAAAAATCTCTCTAATATTATTGAATTGGTTTTAGGCGACTCTGAGAGCATGCCATTTGAAGATAATTATTTTGACGCTATCACTGTAGGTTTTGGAGTGAGAAACTTTGAAAATTTAGAGAAAGGTTTCTCTGAAATTTTAAGAGTCTTAAAACCTAATGGTGTTTTTGTTATTTTAGAAACTTCAGTTCCGGATAAATTCCCTTATAAACAAGGATACAATTTTTACAGCAAAAATATATTACCACTTATCGGGAAACTATTTTCAAAGGATAATGATGCATACGGCTATTTATCTGAATCTGCTGCTGCTTTTCCGTATGGAGAAGCCTTAAACAATATTTTGAGAAAAACTGGGTTTATAGATGTTGTGGCAATGCCACAAACTTTTGGTGTCGCAACGATTTATTCTGCATCTAAAAAATAGTATGAAAAAAGCTGTAATCTTAATTTTATTAGTCTTAACAACAAAAGGGTATTCGCAATTTGCTAAAAACATGTTTAGTAAAGACCCTATTATTAATCTTGAAAACTGGCAGAAGCAGCGTGTTTACTTTGGCTATTATTTAGGTTTTAATAGTTTTGACTTTAAGTTTGATTACAAAACTCCTGTGCAAAGCGATATTCAGGTAAAAAAAACTACTGGTTTTAATGTGGGCGTAGTAGCCGATTTAAGATTACAGGAATATATAAACCTGCGTTTTGAACCTGGTTTGTATTACACAAAGCGCGATTTGTATTTTCCCGGCGTAGGAACTTTAGAAAAAGATTATTTAAGAGAAGTAAACAGTACATACATTCACTTTCCGTTATTATTAAAATTTTCTGCCTTACGCACAGGAAACATTCGTCCGTATTTAGTTGGAGGTATGTCTACCACTCTAAATTTATCTAGTAATTCTAAATCTCAAGATGATAACTGGCAGCAAAAATTTAGAGTAAAACAATGGACAGCAGCTTACGAAGTTGGATTTGGGATCGATATTTTTACCGAGTATTTTATCTTTTCTCCTTCTGTAAGAGGTATGTTTGGCATTACTAATGAGATCATTCCTGATAATATTACGGCAGAACACCCTGTTAGCCCTTACACAGATAATATCGATTCCATGAAATCTAGAGCAATTTTAATAAATTTCACTTTTCATTAAAACAAAATCTTAACTATTTCGTTTAAATTCACTAAGAATAATTGCTGTTGCAGTAGCTACATTTAAACTTTCGGTTTTTTGAAGCTCTCCAAATCTAGGAATTGACAGACGAGATGTTACTATTTTTTCAATTTCTTCCGAAATACCGTTTGCTTCATTACCCATAATAATGATGCCTTCCTGCGGTAATTCTGATTGATAAATATTTACTCCGTCCATAAAGGTTCCAAAAACTGGCAGTTTAGTTTGAGCAAGAAAAGTTTTTAAGTCAATATAACTCACATTTACCCTTGTAATTGAACCCATTGTTGCTTGCACCACTTTTGGGTTGTAAATGTCTACAGTTTCTTTAGAACATATTACCTGCTTAATACCAAACCAATCGCAAAGGCGTAAAATAGTTCCTAAATTTCCAGGATCTCTAATATCGTCTAAAGCTACGATTAAACCAGAATCGACTATGTTTTTTTCGGCTGGCATTTTAAAAACTGCCAAACAAGAATTTGGAGTCGATAAAGCACTTATTTTTTTTAGTTCCTGTTCATTAATAAGAGTTCGTTTTGAAGCCTGAACCGCTTCGAAATCATTCAATGTGGTGTATAAATGTTCTAATTCAAAATTGGATTGCAGCAATTCTTGAATTACTTTTACTCCTTCAGCAAAAAATAATTGATGGACAGAACGCTGCTTTTTTTGATGCAAACTAGAGATAAGTTTTATTTGGTTTTTACTAACCATAAAATAATGTACTTTTGAATTAAATATTAAAAAACACTTGAAAAATAATTCCACAAAAATAATAGCATTTCTTCTAATTGCAATACTTATTTGCGCTTGTAATGCCGTAAAAAGAGTTCCCGATGGAAAAAACCTTCTTGTAAAAAACAATATTCTAGTTAACGGAAAAGCAACTAATGACGAAGTTGCCTCTAATCAAATGTATCAGAAACCGAATGGAAAACTTTTAGGATACAAACTTCGGTTAAATTTATACAATTTAGCCAATTTAAATCCAGATTCAACTTATCAGGCAAAATTCAAAAACAATCCTGGCAAGTATGAACGTATGTCTAAAATTTTATCTGCTAAACAAGTTGACCGACTTGGCCAGTCTTTTTATTACAAAGGAATTCATGAATTTTTAAAAAACACTGGTGAGCCTCCAGTAATTATTGATACCGCGAGAACAAAAAAATCATTGCTTCGTTTAAAATATTACTACTTCAATAATGGTTTTTTCAATGTTAAAACCGATTATGCAATAGATACAGTTGGCATTAAAAGAGCCGCAATTAATTATAATATTACAACTGGCCCAGCTTATAAACTAGATACTATCAGCACCAACATTTTGACTCCAGCATTAGATTCTTTATACAGAACCAATAATGAACCTTCTTTATTAAAAACGGGAAATCAATACAAAACCACAGACTTTGAAGAAGAAAAAAACCGCATTACGACTTATTTCAGAAATCATGGTGCTTATTACTTTCAACCAACTTATGTGACTTTTGACATCGATACTATTGGCAAAAAAAACCAGGCTAATGTAACCTTAAATATCACAAACAATGTTATTCAAGGTAGAGATTCAAGCAGAACGGAACCTTTTAAATTATACACGATAAGCGACGTTAATATTTACACCGACTATTCTGCAGCTAACGCAAAGAAAAAACCAACTGACAGTACAACGTATAACAATTTTAACCTTTATAGCTACAAGACATTAAAATATAAACCGCGTGCTATTACTGATGCTATTTTTATTACCAAAGGAAGCACTTTTGCTGATTTCAGAACCACTCTTTCTTCTCGATATTTGAATAACTTAAAAATTTTCAACTATCCGTCTATTCAATATGAAGTTGACAAAAGAGATTCTACAGCTCAATCTCTTATTGCTAATGTATATTTGACTCCAAGAAAAAAATACAGCTTTGGAGCCACTTTTGACGTAACACACTCAAATATTCAGGATTTTGGAATTGGTGCCAGTGTTTCAGAAACTATTCGAAATGTATTCAATCGCGCAGAAACTTTAGAAATTTCAGCTCGTTTGAATATTGGATCTTCAAGAGACATGGCGAATCCTAATAATAATTTCTTTAATGTTTCGGAATATGGTTTGGATATGAAATTGAACTTTCCAAGGATTTTATTTCCTTTTGGAACAGAGAAAATTATTCCCAAAAGTATGATTCCTTATACCTCCATTACTTCGGGTTTTTCAAAACAGCGAAATATTGGTTTAGACAAAGAAAACTTTACAGGAGGTATTTCGTATAACTGGACTCCGAAACGCCACAACACTGCAAAATTTGAATTATTAAATGCGCAGTTTGTTCGCAATCTGAATCCAGACAATTATTTTAGAGTCTATACTTCTTCATATGATGATTTGAATAATATTGGAAAAGATTATAACACTACAGACACTAATTGGGGAGACACTCCTGAACAGCAAGCCGAAAAAAACTTAACTATACCAAAAGGAACAACTGGCTTTACTAATGACGTATTAACTGGAGGAACTGCCTTAACACCAGACAACTCACAATATCAAGAAGTCGCAAGTATTGAAGAAAGAAGGATTCGTTTGACCGAAAATGACTTTATTCTGGCAACCAGTTATTCATTCACAAAAACAACCAAAAAAGATCTTGCTGATAATAATTTCTATCAGTTTAGAACAAAAATAGAATCAGCAGGCTCTTTATTATCTGCTATTTCAGCTATTGGAAACCTTCCTAAAAATTCAAGAGGAAATTATGAGATATTCAATTTAGAATATTCTGAATATATAAAAACAGAATTTGACTATATCAAACACTGGGACTTTGGAAAAGAAAAAGTTTTAGCTGTTAGAAGCTTCTTTGGAATTGCAATTCCGTTTGGAAATTCAAATTATATTCCGTTTTCACGAAGTTATTATGGCGGAGGTTCCAATGACAACCGTGCTTGGCAACCTTATGCTTTGGGACCAGGAAGTACCAATGCTGTAAATGACTTTAACGAGGCCAATATGAAAATCGCAGCGAGTATCGAATATCGTTTCAAAGTTTTTGGAGATGTAAAAGGAGCGCTCTTTGCAGATGCCGGAAATATCTGGAATGTACTCGATAATGTGGTAGATCCAAAAGCAAAATTTGACAACTTAAACGATTTAGAAGAAATTGCTTTAGGTACAGGATTTGGTTTACGATACGATTTAAGCTTTTTTGTTATTCGTTTAGATTTAGGCTTTAAGACTTATAATCCGGCGCATCAGAAGGGAGACCGATGGTTTAAAGAATACAATTTTGGGCATTCCGTTTTAAATTTTGGTATAAATTATCCGTTCTAATGCTAATTAATTCTTATTTTTGCAACCTAAAAACTAAAAACAACTATAAAAAAAATTACAATGGCACACAACATTAAACCAGGAGTAGCTACAGGAGATCAAGTACAAGAGATCTTTAATTATGCGAAAGAGAAGGGTTTTGCTCTTCCAGCAGTAAACGTTACTGGATCAAGCACAATTAATGGAGTTCTTGAAACTGCAGCAAAACTAAACGCGCCAGTTATCATTCAATTTTCTAACGGAGGAGCACAATTCAACGCTGGAAAAGGATTATCTAATGCAGGTGAAAAAGCAGCAATCGCGGGAGGAATCGCAGGAGCAAAACACATTCACACATTAGCAGAAGCTTACGGTGCAACTGTAATTTTACATACTGACCACTGTGCAAAAAAACTTTTACCTTGGATCGATGGTTTATTAGATGCTTCTGAAAAACATTTCGCAGAAACAGGAAAACCATTATTCAGTTCTCACATGATCGATTTGTCTGAGGAGCCAATCGAAGAAAACATCGAGATCTGTAAAGAATACTTAGCTAGAATGAGTAAAATGGGCATGACATTGGAAATCGAACTTGGTATTACAGGTGGAGAAGAAGATGGTGTTGACAACTCTGATGTTGATAGCTCAAAATTATACACACAGCCAGAAGAAGTAGCTTACGCTTACGAAGAATTATCTAAAGTAAGCCCTAAATTTACAATCGCTGCTGCTTTTGGAAACGTTCACGGTGTTTACAAACCAGGAAACGTAAAATTAACTCCAAAAATCTTAAAAAATTCTCAAGATTTCGTACAAAACAAATTCAATACAGGACACAATCCAGTTGATTTCGTTTTCCACGGAGGTTCAGGTTCTACACTTGAAGAAATCAGAGAAGGAATTAGCTACGGAGTTATCAAAATGAACATCGATACAGATTTACAATTTGCATACACTGAAGGTATCCGTGATTATATGGTTAAAAACCTTGACTATTTGAAATCTCAAATTGGAAACCCAGAAGGTCCAGATGCTCCAAACAAAAAATACTATGACCCAAGAAGATGGGTTCGTGAAAGCGAAGTAACATTCAACGCAAGACTTGAACAAGCTTTTGCTGATTTAAATAACGTGAATACGTTATAAAAAAGTAATCAGTGTACAGTTTTAAGTATTCAGTTTGAATACTTAGAACTTAATACGACTGAACACTAAATTTTTTATTACTGAACACTGAATACTAAAAGAAATGGCTTGGTTTAAAAGACAAGAAAAAGGGATTACGACCGCGACAGAAGACAAGATGGACGTTCCGAAAGGATTGTGGTACAAATCTCCTACTGGAAAAATTATTGATGCTGACGAATTGGCGAGAAATTTATTCGTTAGTCCTGAAGATGATTTTCACGTTCGAATTGGAAGCGCAACCTATTTTGAAATTTTATTCGACAACAACGAATTTGTTGAGTTAGATAAAAACATGACATCTAAAGATCCTCTGCACTTTGTGGACACAAAGAAATATGCAGAAAGACTAAAAGATGTAATGGAGAAAACTCACCTTAAAGACGCTGTACGTACGGGAGTAGGAAAATCTAAAGGCAGAGAACTTGTAATATGCTGTATGGATTTCGCTTTTATTGGCGGGTCTATGGGAGCAGTTGTAGGAGAAAAAATTGCAAGAGGTATTGATCACGCAATCAAAAACAAATTACCGTTTGTTATGATTTCTAAATCTGGTGGAGCTCGTATGATGGAAGCTGCTTATTCTTTAATGCAATTAGCAAAAACTTCTGTAAAACTAGCTCAATTAGCTGAGGCTAAATTACCTTATATTTCTCTTTGTACAGATCCAACAACTGGAGGAACAACTGCATCTTACGCAATGCTAGGAGACATCAACATCTCTGAACCGGGCGCTTTGATTGGTTTCGCTGGTCCGCGTGTTGTTCGTGACACTACAGGAAAAGATTTACCAGAAGGTTTCCAAACTGCTGAATTCTTATTAGAGCACGGTTTCTTAGACTTTATCACGCCTAGAAAAGAATTGAAAGATAAGATCAACTTATACATCGATTTGATTCAAAATAATGATATCAGAAAATAGTTTTGAGACTATTTCTAAACATAAAATCCCAAGAAGTTGATTCTTGGGATTTTTTTTATCTTTAATTTAAATCTTATTTGTATGTCGAGAATTTTTATTTATTTTATGGCTTGTCTATTTCTTTTGAATTGTACTAAAAAAGAGGAAAAAGCTGTTAATAAAAACAAACCTTACATCATCTCCTTTGAAGACAAAGAACTTGAAAAATATTACGATTCATTAATAGTAGCTCCTCCATCAACAAAAGGATTTTTCTATGGAGAAAGCCAATTAATAATTGACAAAAAAGGAAATTTATATTTTTATCAAAAAGAATATATTCAAATCTTATGCAACTACGGTAGTGAAAAAGATACACTTCCACATTTTCTTAATTTACAACCTAAAGACATTGTCAAAATTCCAAAAAAATGTCTAAACGATTTTCTGTCAGAAAATATTTTATCAAAAGAGAAGAAGAGACATATTTTAATAATAGGTTCACAAAGCGATACAATTAAAAATCCTTACTTTTTGGATTTTTTAAAAAGCAACATTATACAAACATATCATATAAGAAGAACAACTCAAGAAGAAGATACTGTTTTGAAATACAAAAACAACCAAAACAAACATATCTATTATTATCCAGATTCTATAAAATGGGATAAGACAAAGATTAAACTTCCAAGCAACAAATAAGAATATATGCCGTTCCTACGGAACTTATGTATCGTGTCCTTTCATTTCTCAACGGATTGAAATCCGTTGCTACAAAATGATTCATTCCTACGGAATTTTATAGAAATTCAATTAAAAGAAAATAAGCTTCTTAAGCAATTCAACTAAGCTTCTTTTTAATCTTAAAATCAATCTCCAAATTCAGTTGAAATATCATCCCACAGCTTAAAAAATACAACTTTGCCTCTCTGAACCTTTGCTGCAAAAAAACTTAGCAACTCAGCATCTCAGAACTTAGCATCTTAAAAACTACATCCCTGTTCGAATAGCTTCAACAGGATCCAAATTTGCTGCAGAAATTGCAGGTAAAATCCCCGAAACCAAACCGATAAAAGCAGCCAGACCAGTTCCTAAAAGAATATTTCCTAAACTTAATACAAATTCAAAGTCAAGTAATTTGGTCAAACCAAAGGCAATTCCCCAGACCATCAGAAGTCCGATGACACCACCAATAACCGATAAAATTATTGCTTCAAATAAAAATTGAAACAAGATAAATTTATTTTTTGCTCCGAGTGATTTTTGAATTCCAATAAGATTCGTCCTTTCTTTAACAGAAACAAACATAATATTGGCAATTCCAAAACCGCCAACTAAAAGAGAAAATCCGCTGATTACCCACCCTACTACATTCATCTGACCTAAAATTCCATCTATAAAATCAGTAAATCCAGAAAGCACATTGACAAAGAAATTATCCATTTCTCCTGCTTTCATTCCGCGGATTGCTCGAAGTTTTTGCGCAATTTCAGCTTTATAAGCATCCATATCAACACCTTTTACAGGTTTTAGCACAATAACCGGCGTCATAGCATCACTGTCTCCATACATTCTGCGTAAAAAATTCGCCGGAAGATAAACCGAAGTATCATTGCTATCTCCAAAAAAACCAGCACCTTGTTTCGCAATTACACCAATAACCGTGAATCGCTGTCCGTATAAACGAATATTTTTTCCAAGCGGATCACTTGATCCAAAAAGGCCTTCTGCAATATCATACCCCAAAACAATAACCGCAGTTCCAGAATTAGATTCCGATTCATTATAAAATCTTCCTTTATCAAAACTTAATCCGTCAATATCGACCATTTCGTTTGACGAAGGAATAATATTCACATCGCTGACTGTTTTCGAATCATATTTTAAACTTTCGTGATTTACAAAAAGCTGATACCCTACTTGATCCGTATCATTCATTGAATTTTTCAGCCCGATATATTCATCGTATTTCACATTTGGAAACTGCTCTCTTTTCCATTGTGGAATTTCAGATGGACCAAAGCAATATTTCATTAAATAAATTGTATTTTTATCTAAACTGCTCAAATCTTTAGAGATTTTTTTATCTAAAGAATCCACAGCAGCCAAAACAGCAATAATTGAAAAAATACCAATTGTAACACCTAAGAGCGACAATAACGTACGTAATTTATTATTTCGCAAAGCATTGATAGCAAAGCTGAGACTTTCTTTTAATAATCTTAAATAAACGATCATATTTTAGTATTTTTCAATAAAGTAAAATTCAATAATTAAATTTCAAAAACCTAATAAAAGTTAACTTACTCATCAGTAGATTTTTTTAGCATTTTGTTACACTAATTTTCTTTAATATAATATATAAAAAAACTACTTTTGCAGTCTCAAAATCATAACTACACAATGAGCACAACAAAAAAAATACAATCGGCATTAATTTCTGTTTTTTCTAAAGATGGATTAGAACCAATTGTTAGAAAATTACACGAACAAAATGTAACCCTTTATTCAACTGGAGGAACTGAAGATTTTATCAAAAACCTTGGTATTCCGGTAGTTCCTGTTGAAGATATTACTTCTTTCCCTGAAATTCTTGGCGGAAGAGTTAAAACTTTACACCCGAAAATTTTTGGTGGAATTTTAAATCGTCAAGACAACGAGAGTGATGTGCAGCAAATGAAAGAATTTGACATTCCTCAAATTGATTTAGTAATTGTTGATTTATATCCTTTTGAAAAAACAGTTGCTTCTGGCGCAAGTGAACAAGATATTATCGAAAAAATTGATATTGGAGGTATTTCATTGATTCGTGCTGGTGCTAAAAATTTCAAAGACACTGTTATTGTTGCTTCGGTAAACGAATACAGTTTACTTTTAGATTTGATTACAGAGCAAAACGGAGCAACAACTTTAGAAAACAGAAGATTGTTTGCCACTAAAGCATTCCATGTTTCTTCTCACTATGATGGAGCTATTTTTAATTATTTCAATACAGACGAGACTATTTACAAAGAAAGCATTGCAAACGGTCAAGTTTTAAGATACGGTGAAAACCCTCACCAAAAAGGATTTTTCTTTGGAGATTTTGACGCAATGTTCAACAAAATTCACGGAAAAGAATTATCATACAACAATTTGCTTGATGTTGATGCTGCAGTTAACTTAATTGCTGAGTTCAAAACTGACGGACCAACATTTGCGATTCTAAAACACAACAACGCTTGTGGTTTAGCTTCAAGAAAAACAATCAGCGAGGCTTATTTAGCGGCTTTGGCTTGTGATCCTACTTCAGCTTTTGGAGGAGTGTTAATTTCTAACACTAAAATTGATTTAGAAACGGCACAAGAAATCAACAAACTATTCTGCGAAGTTGTAATTGCTCCAGCTTATGATGATGAGGCTGTTACGGTTTTACAAGAGAAGAAAAACCGAATTATTCTGGTTCAAAACGAAGTTGAATTACCATCTCGTCAAGTAAGAACTTGTCTTAATGGTTTGTTAATTCAGGACAGAAATAATATTACGGATAATAAAGAGCATTTAAAAACCGTTACAATTACAGAACCTACTGCTCAAGAGATCGAAGATTTGATCTTTGCTTCTAAAATCTGCAAGAATACAAAATCAAACACCATTGTATTTGCTAAAAACGGAACATTGATTTCATCCGGTACAGGTCAAACTTCAAGAGTTGACGCTTTAATTCAAGCTGTTGACAAAGCAAAAGCTTTTGGATTTGATTTAAATGGAGCTTCGATGGCAAGTGATGCATTTTTCCCATTTCCGGACTGTGTAGAATTAGCTAAAAAAGCAGGAATAACTGCTGTAATTCAGCCAGGAGGTTCGATAAAAGACGAATTAAGCATAAATTATTGCAATGAAAATAATCTTGCAATGGTATTTACTGGAACTCGTCATTTTAAACATTAATTTGTTTAACTTTGTTCGATAAATAATTTATAACATTTTAAACCCCTAAAAAACTTATGGGATTTTTTGATTTCATGACCGAGGATATTGCAATAGACCTTGGTACCGCAAACACTTTAATCATTCATAATGATAAAGTTGTTATTGACAGCCCCTCTATCGTAGCACGAGATAGAGTTTCAGGCAAAATCATCGCTGTTGGTAAAGAGGCCAACATGATGCAAGGTAAAACACATGAAAACATCAAGACCATAAGGCCTTTGAAAGATGGTGTAATTGCCGATTTTGATGCTTCGGAAAAAATGATCAATATGTTCATTAAAAGCATTCCTGCATTAAAAAAGAGAATGTTCACACCAGCTTTAAGAATGGTAGTTTGTATTCCATCTGGAATTACAGAGGTTGAAATGCGTGCTGTAAAAGAATCTTGTGAGCGTGTAAACGGAAAAGAAGTTTACTTAATTCACGAACCAATGGCCGCGGCAATTGGTATTGGAATTGACATCATGCAGCCAAAAGGAAACATGATTGTGGATATCGGAGGTGGTACAACTGAAATTGCTGTAATTGCCTTAGGTGGTATTGTGTGTGACAAATCTGTAAAAATTGCAGGTGACGTTTTCACAAATGACATCGTGTATTACATGCGTACACAGCACAACTTATTTGTTGGAGAAAGTACTGCTGAGAAAATCAAAATTCAAATTGGAGCGGCAATCGAAGATTTAGATGGCCCGCCAGAAGATATGTCTGTTCAAGGTAGAGATTTACTTACTGGGAAACCAAAACAAGTAGATGTTTCTTACCGTGAGATTGCAAAAGCATTAGACAAATCTATTCAGCGTATTGAGGATGCCGTAATGGAAACATTATCTCAAACTCCACCTGAATTAGCTGCCGATATTTACAACACTGGTATCTATTTAGCTGGTGGTGGATCTATGTTGAGAGGTCTTGACAAACGTATCTCTCAAAAAACAGATTTACCAGTTTACATTGCTGAAGATCCATTAAGAGCTGTAGTTCGCGGTACCGGAATGGCACTTAAAAACATTGCAAAATTTAAAAGTATCTTAATCAAATAAGATTCGAAATAACAATCAATTTACTTTTATGAGGGTTAAATTTTTAATATTTGACCCTTGTAAAACTTGAAATCATAAAGCATATCCTGAAACAAAATAACCAGACAAGAAATGCAGCAAATATTTAATTTCATTATAAGAAACAGTAATCGATTGCTGTTTTTGCTGCTTTTAGGTATATCGTTAGGACTCACAATTCAATCCCATTCCTTTCATAGAAGCAGAGTAATTAGTTCTGCCAATTTTTTAAGTGGCGGTGTTTACGAAAAAATTAATCATGTAAATGAATACTTGAATTTAAGAGCTGAAAACGATGAACTTGTACTTGAGAACGCAAGATTAAAAAGTCTTTTATTCAACAAAGAGGACACTACAAAACCACCCACACCTGATAGCATTAAAGGAGTAAAACCTTCAGATATAATAGTATCTAAAGTAATTCATAATTCATACAATACTCATGAGAACTATATCACTTTGAACTCCGGAAGCAAAGACGGAGTGAAGCAAGATATGGGAGTTATCAATAGTTTAGGAATTGTGGGCGTTATCGATAATACTTCGCCAAACTATTCAACCGTTGTTAGTATTTTGAACATGAAGTCACATATTAACGCTAAGATCAAAAAATCAAATCATTTTGGTTCGTTAACATGGAATGGAAAAAGTACAGGATACGTTCAGTTGGAAGATGTTCCTAGATTGGCTTCTATTCGAAAAGGCGATACTATTGTTACTGGTGGACAATCAGTAATTTTCCCTGAAGGAATTAATATCGGAACAGTTGACATTGTTTACAAAAAAGAAGGTACAAGTTTTTATGTTATAAAAGTGAAATTGTTTAACGACATGACCAATTTAGGACACGTTTATATTATTAAAAGCAAAGGAAGAGAAGAACTTATTAATTTAGAAAACAAAAGCAAAGAGAAAGATGAATAGCGCTTTGTTGGTAAATATTTTTCGATTTATTATACTGCTGGCAGTTCAGATTGTTATTTTCAACAATATGAATTTCTTAGGATACATAAGTCCTTTTCCGTATATCTTGTATATTATTTTATATCCTGTAAACAGCAATAAAGCAGGCTTAATAATCTCCAGCTTTTTACTTGGATTGACTATGGACATGTTTTGTAATTCTGGCGGAATACATGCAACAGCCTGTGTAATTCTAGCCTATTACAGACCTTATATTTTTAAATTCTCTTTTGGACTTAGTTACGAATATCAAACTATTAAACTAAACGAATCTTTAACACCAGAGCGATTTTCATTTATACTGGTTTCGGTTTTAATGCACCATATTGTATTGTTTGTTCTCGAAGCATTTCAATTCAAGTTTATCTGGGATATTTTACTCCGAACCTTATTCAGCTCTATTTTTACCATAATCACCTCCATAATAATAATTTATCTTATTAAGCCCAATAAACGATGAGAAAAGTTCTGCTGCCCACTATAATTATTATTGCAGCATCTTTGCTAGTGATTAGGATCTTTTATCTGCAGATTATCGATGATTCCTTTAAACTGAAATCAGAAAATAATGCAATAAAAAAAGTCTACGACTATCCTGAAAGAGGCTATATTTACGATAGACACGGGAAACTTCTCGTAGCTAATCAGGCTTCTTATGACATCATGGTTATTCCAAGAGAGGTAAAAAAGGATTTAAATATTACTGAATTCTGCACACTTTTAAATATCACTCAAGAAGACTATCACAAGCGTATTGAAAAAGCAAAAGTTTACAGTCCAAGACTTCCATCTGTTTTCTTGTCGCAGTTAAATAAAAATGAATTTGCAGCTTTTCAAGAAAAAATCAGAAAATATGATGGTTTCTATTTCCAAAAAAGATCTCTTCGCGATTATGAAGTAGATTATGGCGCTAATATTTTTGGTTCTATTACACAAGTAAATGAAAGTCAAATTGCAAAAAACCCATACTATAACAGTGGAGATTTAATAGGAAGACAAGG
Organism: Flavobacterium panacagri; assembly: GCF_030378165.1. Classification (NCBI taxonomy): domain Bacteria; kingdom Pseudomonadati; phylum Bacteroidota; class Flavobacteriia; order Flavobacteriales; family Flavobacteriaceae; genus Flavobacterium; species Flavobacterium panacagri. The sequence continues at coordinate 1,682,577 of NZ_CP119766.1, read as the reverse complement.
CGTAGAAGAGAGTTACGAAGAAATATTACGAGGCATTAAAGGCGTTAAATACATTCAAAAAGACAAATATAATAGAGAAATTGGCTCTTACAAAGAAGGGAGATATGATACAATCGCCGTTGCAGGAGAAGATATCAATTTAACTATTGATGCGGCTCTTCAAAAGTATGGTGAAGAATTAATGATCAACAAAAGAGGCGGTATAGTTGCACTTGAGCCAAAGACTGGTGAAATTTTAGCACTTGTTACTGCTCCATCTTACGATCCCGGAATTTTAGTTGGAAGACAAAGATCTAAAAACTACACTCTTTTATATAATGATTCTATTGCAAAACCATTATATGACAGAGGGTTGCTGGCCGAATATCCTCCTGGTTCTCCTTTTAAAATTTTAACTGGTTTGATCGCACTTCAAGAAGGTGTTATTAATGAACAAACGACTTTTATGTGCCATCATGGATTTAGTTATGGTGGAGGCCGTTTTATGAAATGCCACGGCTTTGGGCCGCATCAACTGCATAATGGAATTTACAATTCTTGTAATACTTATTTTGGACAAGCCTATATGCTTACGATCAATAAGTATAAAGATCCGGGACAAGCTGTTGATGTTTGGAGTAGCCACGTAAAAAGTTTTGGATTAGGACAGTTTATGGGGTATGACTTGCCTACAGGAAAAAGAGGAAATATTCCAACTTCTAAAACCTACAAAAGAATCTACCCTAACGGAGGCTGGAGAAGCTCAACCATTGTATCCAATGCAATTGGTCAGGGAGAGGTTTTGATGACTCCTATTCAGTTAGCCAATATGATGGCAACAGTTGCCAATCAAGGTTATTATTTTACTCCTCATATCATTAAAAAGATTGAAGGAGAAAAAATTGATGAAAAGTTCACTACAAAACATGTCACTTCAATTGATGAAAAATATTTCCCGCCAGTTATCAGCGGATTATTTGATGTATACAATAAGGGTACCGCTTACGCTCTTAGAGTAGAAGGAATTGATATTTGTGGAAAAACAGGAACGGCTGAGAATTATGCTAAAATAAACGGAAAAAGAGAAAAGCTTAAAGACCACTCTATTTTCGTAGCTTTTGCACCAAAAGACAATCCAAAAATTGCCATTGCGGTTATGATTGAAAATGGAGGTTTTGGAGCAACAGTAGCGGGTCCTATTGCGAGTTTAATGATTGAAAAATATCTAAGAAACAAAATCACAAGAACCGACTTAGAAACAAGAGTACTAAATAAGAGTTTAGCTGCTGAATATGCAAAATTAGGAGGAATGAATGAAGCCAGCAAAATAGAATCAGTACCGAAAGACTCTGTTTTACAAGCAAAAATTATAAAACCAAAAGCGCCTGTTACAGTAACACCAAAGACAGAAGTCAAAAAAACAGCAGTAGACACAACTAAGAAAAACTAAGAGAAAGTATTTCAAATGAAAAATCAAAGTGTAAAAAATAATATTGATTGGATAAGTGTCTTTATCTACATTGCGCTGGTAACACTGGGTTGGCTGAATATTTATTCGTCTTCCCTATTATCAACTGATGGAACTTATCAAAAACAGCTTATCTTTATTGGCTGTACAATTCCTTTGATATTTGTTGTACTTTTTGTTGATGGTAAATTTTATGAAAAATACGCCAGTATTATCTTCGGAGTAGCTTTATTATCACTTGCAGGACTATTTCTCTTTGGAAAAACAATTGCTGGACAGCGATGCTGGTATGCTATTGGAAGCTTTACTTTACAACCTTCAGAATTTGCTAAAGCAGCCACTTCATTAGCTTTGGCTAAATACTTAAGTGATACACAAATCAACCTAAAAGAAACCAATAGACAGATTCAGGCACTGGCAATTATGCTTTTACCTGTAATGCTTATTTTACCACAACCAGACCCTGGAAGTGCTTTAATATACAGTGTTTTTATTTTGGTTTTATATCGAGAGGGTTTACCTTCTTGGTATGTATGGACAGCTTTTATAACCATCGTTTTATTTGTACTTACTTTGGTTCTCGAACCTTATGTCGTTATTATTATAGCTTTTGTCGTTTTAGCTATTATTTATTTCAAAGGAAGAGTTGTTGATCGCAATCTCTTGCTTAGTGCAATCTTATTAGCTTTAATATCTGGTTTTGTATTTTCTGTTGATTATGTTTTCGACAACGTTTTTAAACAGCACCATAGAGATCGTTTCAATATTTTATTAGGAAAAACAGTCGATATGAAAGGTATAGGATACAATACCAATCAATCTGAAATTGCAATTGGATCTGGAGGATGGATTGGAAAAGGATTCTTAGAAGGAACACAAACCAAAGGAGGATTCGTTCCAGAACAGCATACCGATTATATCTTTACCACTGTAGGTGAAGAATGGGGATTTGCAGGTTCTTTGACTGTAATTGTGCTTTTTGTTACATTACTGCTTAGAGTTATTTATTTAGCCGAAAGACAGAAAACAAAATTCAGTCGAGTCTATGGCTATTGTGTAGCCGGAATTCTCTTTATCCACTTCTTTGTAAACATTGCCATGGTAATTGGAATTTTCCCAACAATTGGAGTACCTCTCCCCTTCTTTTCTTATGGAGGTTCTGGACTTTGGGGATTTACGATATTGTTGTTTATTTTCCTTAAAATGGATGCTAATAAAGTAAATGAATGGTAAATTAGAAAATTCCAAATTCAAACAAAACTTTAATTATTGCTCAAGATTTTAGTATACATTGCCCAACATTTCAATCTTATAAACACAATGTATATTATGTTAATTTCATTATTATTGAAAAGGGAGATGAGATACTGTTAGACTATCTTGAACCAATTACACAAATAGATTAATCACATCGATTATAAGCATAAAAAAATCCGAAGCTGAATTCGGATTTTTTTGTATCTTTTATTAAATTATATCTGTTCGTTCGGCCTCTTTTTTAAAAGCTTTAATATGACTGGTAACGTTGATATTATTATTATGATGATGATGATATATTCAATATGTTTTTTTAAATCTATTCCTTGTTTTAAAAAGACTCCGTATAAATAGTGCCCCGCAAAGATTAAAATAAATGACCAAAGGAAAGAACTTAGAATATTATAAAACATAAATTTCTTTTTATCCATTGAAACAATCCCAGCAACTATTGGAGCAAATGTTCTAAAAATAGGAAGGAAACGAGCGTAAATAATTGCCTTTCCACCGTACTTCTCAAAGAAATCTTTTGATTGAAGCAGATACTTTTTCTTAAACCAAAAGGTATCTTCTTTTTTAAACAAATAATAACCACTTTTAGCTCCAAACCAATAACCTGTCATATTTCCTAAAACTCCCATTATTGCTACTGCAGTGGCAAGTAAAAATACATTTATAAAATCATTTGGAATATGAACAACATTCTCAATTAAGTCGCGGCTGTAAATACCAGCTAAAAAAAGTAAACTGTCTCCAGGCAGAAAAAAACCTGCAAAAAGTCCTGTTTCAGCAAAAACTATAAACAACACAATAAATAACCCAATCTGAAAACCTCCGACACTTAAAGTAATATAAAATTCAGGGTTAATTAACTGAGTCCAATCAAAATTATTCATAAATCGAATTTGGTTATTTTTATAAGTTCGTGAAAGTAACAATAATTTAGCTTAACCGCAATAAAATGCAGTATTTTAAACATAAATTAACTATTAAAAAAAGCCCAAACATTCATTTGGGCTTTTCGTTATAATTATTCTCTCACATACTTGCAGCAGCTATGAAGATTATCATAATCTTCCGTTGTTGCTTTAACCTCTTTAGTATCATGACCTGCTTTTGCAACTGCCTTATTTAAATCTAAAGGAGAAGATTTCTCTTCGTTCAAAATAACTGACAATTGATGAGAACTAATGTCCCAGCTAGCCGTTTTTACTCCAGGAACACCATAAGCAGCTTTCTCAATTCGTTTTTTACACTGCTCGCAGTTACCATTTACTTCTGTAGTATATTTTAAGTTTTTATTTTTTTTAGTTTGAGCTTGCGCTGAAAATCCAAAAAATGTAATCATTGCTATTAAAAGTAATTTATTCATCTTAATTATTATTTATTGTTATTAAAATTGATTCTTGAAATTGTTATTATTTATTTGATTTTAAATCGTAATCCCGCATAATACATTTGTCCAAAAATTGGCGCGTATGCAACAGATGCATCAAAATTTGGTCCAAAAGGATTTTCTGCTCCTAAAATTGCTTTTTTCTGTTTATAGTTTCCAATATTTTCTCCTCCTATATATACTTCAAAAACAGAAGAAAAAACACGGGTTACTTGTGCATTCATTACTGCGAAAGCAGGTGAGAAATCAGGAAATTGATCTTCCGTAGGATTCGAAGCAGTATATGGCAACTGCTGTTTTCCTGACCAGTTATAAGTAAAATCAAACTTCCATTGTTTGTCATCGTTCAAAGTCGTTTCATATTCCAGATTGCCTAGGAAACGATGTTTTGCCTGTAAAGGACGCTGGAAAGAACCACTTAAATAGTCTGTTTGAATATCGTAGTATTTATAAGCCGTTCTCAAATTTAAATTATGAATCAACTCGTAATTAAATTCTACTTGAAGACTGTTTGCAAAAGAGCTTCCTTTTAAATCATAAAACAAAACTTGTTGCGGACTCTGCATTACATCTACAACCGCCTGATTTTGAAAATCGGTTCTGTAAAAGTCAAAACCTGCATCGGCATTTTTACCAAAAATCTTGAATTTCTGAGAAAAACTGACTCCGTAATTCCAAGCAATTTCTGGATTCAAACCGTATACTTTTCCGCTAGAATCTAAAATTGAAAACGTTCTTGAACTAGCAAAAAGCTGTTGGTTTTCAGCAAAAATATTGGCTGTTCGTTTTCCTCTTCCTGCAGAAAAACGAATCACACCATTTTTCCATGGATTATATCTCATGTGTAATCTTGGAGTCACAAAGAAACCCAATCGGTTATGATTGTCTACTCTTCCACCTAAAATCAAACTGAAATTATCTGTGTTATCATAAGTATATTCGAAGAATGCTCCAACCGAATTGTCAATTCTGCTGTAGTCTGCAACATTTACAAATTCTTGATATTGGTCGTATGTAAAGTTCAAACCAGTTGTAAACTTGTGCATTGTATTACTAATGATGGAATTGAAAATCAAATTAGAATAAAAGCTATTTTGTTTGATATCGTAAAGATTTAAACCAAAATAAGAATCTTGTTTATGACTATTGAAAGCATTTTGAAAACCAATACTTTGATAAGGCATATCTTTAAACACATAACCGATTTTTGTAGAAACATCAAAACGTTCTGTATTGATTTCTGACCCCCAGTAATTAGTAGTGCCACGATCACGATCTTTATCAAAATCCACTTCTCCAGTCTGTTTTTTATCATTCATATATCTGAAATTGATAAAACTGACTAAACCACTTTCCGGATTATAATATTGGTAACGATTTAAAACATTGATCTGTTTCCCTAATGGATTATCTAAAAAACCATCATTGTTCATGTCGTTTTTTGCTACACGCGTATTTCCGTGCACAAATAAACTGGTAGCCCATTTATCAGAAAGTTTTTTATTGAAATGGGTATTCAATTCAAATCGAGAATCTGTTGAACCGTAAGCATTCACAAAGAAAGGAATATCGCTTAATGGTTTTAAAAGTTCTGTATTGATCTGACCTGAGATACTTTCGTAACCATTGATAACACTTCCTGCTCCTTTGGTAATCTGAACGCTTTCGATCCAAGTTCCAGGAGTAAATGAAAGGCCGTATGCTTGAGAAGCACCACGAACAGAAGGAATATTTTCTTCTGTAATCATTAAATACGGACTGGTTAAACCAAGCATTTTGATTTGTTTGGTTCCTGTTAAGGCATCAGAAAAATTGACATCGATTGATGGATTGGTCTCAAAGCTTTCTGCCAAATTACAGCACGCTGCTTTAAGCAATTCTTTACTGGTAATAACTGATGTATTGGCTGTTACGGTGAAGGATTTTTTGATTCCTTTTTGTTTTTTATTGATTTTTACTTCCTCTAAATCTTCTTGCGAAAAAGCAGCAACAGAAAGCAAAAATGCCATAAAAAGCATAATATTTTTTTGCATAAAAAATGATTTTAATGTTAAATAGAACTACATTTTTGATCTTTGTTTGAAAACAAAAAACAATCAAAATGTAAACGCAAAGCCTTAATCAAGGCTAGCATTTTATCTTAAACATTAAAATCAGGAATAGAAAATATACTGATGGTATAATTTAAATAAGGGAGGCGCATTTGCATCAGCATAATACGAAAGTACTTCTTTCTTTTTAAAACTTGGAAGTTCTAAAAATACTAAAGGTTTGTAATCTTGCTGAATTGCCGGAAAATCAAATTGAAAAAAGAAAAATTTAAGTGTCGCGTTATCTGACTTTTTCTCAATCTGAACATGTTTGTCTTTACAGCAGGAATTCTTTTTTTCTTTAGAACCGCAGCATTTCTTTTCGATTACTGGTTTTGAAGTTGTATTTAAAGAAATAGAAGCGATTTTTCCGCCACAATAGTGCACATCAAGAGCAAACCCAATATTGGAAACCAATAATAGGAACGCTAAAAATAGTCCTGTACACTTTTTTAAGTTCATACTGCAAAACTATTCAAAAACTGCCGATAAAAAAACCAAAATAAATGTTATTTTTTTGATTTTTGAAGCTGATAATAAAATCCTGGAATAAATAGCAAGACTAAAATTGGCTGAATTATGAATCTTCGAACATAAAAAAGCAACCAGCCAGCATCTGGAAAGAATCCCAGAATAATAAAAAATGCAGTTAGAAGCAATACCAGAAAAAAGACGTATACAAACAAACTAAATTGAAAAATATCCCGATCTTGAAATAACACGTAAATCAAAATCAGAGACAGTAATGAATTTAGAAAATAACGAAAAAAAAGTCCAAAAAAGAGCTTTAAAACATCATATTTCGGAAAAGGTAAATCGGTAAAATCATCTTTAAAATAATTCAAAAAAGGATCATAAAACAATTGTGTTTCAAAATTCCTAATTAGAGCGAAACCCATTATTACTAATACCGCAATAAAAATTTGAAGTTTATTTTCTTTTAAGTTATCTAGCATATTTTGAAAATCTATTAATCCAGAAAATCCATAAAACAAAAACATATCCGTAAATAATCAGCGGAAACACAACGCCATGAAGAAAATGGTTTTGTTTTGGAAAATAAAACAACAAAACTGTTAAGAGTGCAATTCTAATTATGTTTAAAATATAAATGGATAGAACGCCTAAAAATATAAACAGAAAGGTTTGCTTAAACTTTCCTGAAAAAGCAGCAACAAAAGAAACAAAAAGAATCATGACACTCACTGCATTGCATCCTTCGGTTATAAGAGCTAAAAATTTACCGTTAAGACCAACTCTCATCCACGGATTTTGAGCACTTTTTTGGATAATTACATCATAATTAAGCAATTTTAATAACTGCTCCGTATTTCTGCCAGCTGTTACCGTTATACCATCAAGATCATTTGCTTCGTAACTATTTAAATAGAATTTATAAAGCAAAGTCAACACAATATACGTCAGGAAGAATATCCCTACGAAAATTAAAAATGGTTTAAACTGGACTAAATATTTCTTCAAGAGATTTTTTTTTCAAATTTATGTATTTTTTGAGTTCAGCTTTAAATACTTTTGTATAAAATATTTCAAATCATGACATTTCAAGAATTACAACCAAAAATAAGCGCTATAATATCTGATAACAATAAAGTTAGAGATGAAAAACTATTAGCTGTCTGCCAATTATTAAATGAAAATGTGGACTACTATAATTGGGTAGGTTTTTATTTTGCCAACCACGAAAGCAAAACACTTCATTTAGGTCCTTATGTGGGTGCAGAAACAGACCATACCGTTATTCCGTTTGGAAAAGGAATCTGTGGACAGGTTGCAGAGAGCAACGCTAATTTTGTAGTACCAGATGTTAAAGCACAAGATAATTATATTGCCTGCAGTTTAACCGTTAAATCTGAAATTGTAGTACCACTTTTTGTTAATGGAGTTAATATCGGACAGATTGATATTGACAGTCATGTTATTGATCCTTTTACAGAAGCTGATGAAAGATTTTTAGAATTTGTAAATCAAGAGGTTGCTAAATTATTCTAGAAGTTCTATTTTTATTAGAGAAAATAGATTTGAATGAAAAAATGCACCTATATATTATTCTTCCTTTTAATTTCTGCCAGTCTATCTTCACAGATTAATATGGTTTCGAAGAAAATTTTTCTCGATTCATTAAATCGCGAAACCACTTCTCCAGACTTTAGTTATACAAGAATAATTACCAACTATTCCCAGAAAAGTGCCAGATACGTTGTCACCGATTTCTACAAAAACGGAAGAAAGAAAATGACTGGCGCTACTTTGGACAGAGATATCCTGAAAAGAGATGGGGAATTTATCTGTTATTATAAAAATGGAGCTAAAGAATCTGTCATAGATTACGTTAACGATCAAAAATCCGGTAAAGAAATTAATTGGTACGAAAACCAAAGCAAAAAGTCTGAGAAAAAGAATTCATGGAATCCACAAACAAAAAAATCTCAAACGCTAATTCTTAATTACTGGACAAAAGATAAAGAACAAACTGTAACCGACGGAAATGGAGAATATGAAGAAACAGATGGATTTGTAACTCAAAAAGGAGAAATTAAAAATGGTTTAAAACAAGGTGCTTGGCTAGGAAATGATTTGGTTAAGAATATTTCGTTTGTTGATAATTATGAAAAAGGAATTTTAACATCAGGAGTAAGCATAGATAAAAACAATGTAAAAACTTCTTATTCTTCGTTAAGCGAGAAACAATTAGGGAAAAAGGTTGTAAAATTAAAATGATATACCAACAGCCAGCAAAGCAAAAAAAATTCTTTATTTGATAGTATGCAAATCTTGTCTATTTGTGTTAAACATATTACTTTGGCGTAATTTTATTTCCAAAACTTTTATGAAACAAATCTTACGTATTTTATTTTTTATTTTAATTGCTGCAAAAGGATTTTCACAAAATGCTGTAACTGCTAATAGGTTAATTTATTTAGATTCCATGTGGGTGCCAGCTACTCAAGAAAATTATAAATACACTAGACTTATCGAAGAATACTACTCAGATAAAAAATCTTATATCTATAAAGACTATTACAAATCTGGAAAGATAAAATTTATTGCCACAACTACAGACAGAGATATTATGAAAATTGAAGGACAGGCTGTTTCTTACTATGAAAATGGAAATAAAAAATATACTGTCAACTATGTCAATTCAAAGAAATCAGGAAAAGAATTTAACTGGTACGAAAATGGAAATATAAAATCTGAGGTTTACTATCCTGAAGATGGAAAAGGCAGTATTGAGGGCAAACTAAACAACTTTTGGAACCCCGAAAAAGAACAAATTATAACAGATGGAAATGGATATTACTCCTATAAAAGCAAAAACAGTGAAGAAGCCGGGCAAATAAAAGACGGCGAACCAGAAGGCACATGGAAAGGAAGTGATTTTAGGAGAAAAACAAGTTTCATTGAAATGTATAAAAATGGGAAATTGGTTTCTGGCATTACCACGGATTCTCTAAATATAAAACATTCCTACAGTACTAAATACCTTCAACCAAGTCCTCAGAATGGAATAAATTCATTCTACAGTTATATCGGGAAGTCAATGCGCATTCCTTTTGAAGCCAGAAAAGTGTCTGGAAAAATATACATGACCTTTATAGTAGATGAAGAAGGAAATCTAGTAGAACCAAAAGTAATAAAAGGCGTTGGTTATGGCATCGATGAAAACGCAATACAATTAATTAAAGAGGCTAAAAAATGGAATCCAGGAAAAAACAGAGGTATTCCAGTAAGAGCTCTTTATAAATTGCCAATAACTATAATGGCAAAATAAAATTAAAAATCTTAATTAAAAAACCACCTTCAAATCATTAAAATTGAATTTTATAGACCTCCATTTTAAGATTCTTTTATTTTTGTTTGATTCTTTTGTTTTTTTAATCTAATTTTGCACCCGTCTTACAAGAGTTGTATGACATACATAAAAATCATTAAATAATATTGGAATGTATTTAACTAAAGAAAAGAAAGAAGAAATCTTCGCACAACACGGTGGTGCAACAAACACTGGAAGCGCAGAAGGTCAAATCGCATTGTTCACTTACAGAATTTCTCACTTAACTGAACACTTGAAAAAAAATCGTCACGATTACAACACTGAGCGTTCTCTTGTACTATTAGTAGGTAAAAGAAGAGCTTTACTTGATTACTTGAAAAAGAAAGAGATCAACAGATATCGTGAGATTATCAAAGTATTGAATATCAGAAAATAATCAATATAGAAAAGAGGTGCGAAAGTGCCTCTTTTTGTTTTTACATTACACGCATAATATTACAAGAAAAAAAGTTTGGTTTTTCATTGGGTTTTAGATAACAACTACACACAACAACAACTACAACACAACTAAAACCCATTGTATAATCAAAAGGAAAAAATTTATGATTCCACAATTATTTGTAGAAAAGATCGATTTAGGTGATGGCAGAAGCATCACAATCGAGACAGGACGTTTAGCGAAACAAGCTGACGGTTCTGTAGTAGTTAGAATGGGCGACACTATGATTCTTGCAACAGCAGTATCAGCTCGCACATCAAATCCAGGCGTTGATTTTTTACCGTTAACGGTAGATTACCGCGAAAAATTCGCAGCAGCAGGTCGTTTCCCTGGAGGTTTCTTTAAAAGAGAAGCACGTCCAAGCGACAGCGAAGTATTGACAATGAGATTAGTTGACCGTGTTTTACGTCCACTTTTCCCAGACGATTACCATGCTGAAACACAAGTTATGATTCAATTAATGTCTCATGACGAAACTGTTATGCCAGATGCTTTAGCTGGTTTAGCGGCTTCTGCAGCATTAGCAGTTTCAGATATTCCATTTTACAACTTAATTTCTGAAGTACGTGTTGCACGTATCGACGGAAAATTAGTAATCAACCCAAGCAGAGAAGAATTAGAAAAATCTGATATCGACATGATGATTGGAGCTTCTATGGATTCTGTAGCAATGGTTGAAGGTGAGATGAAAGAAATCTCAGAAGCTGAAATGATCGAAGCTATTAAATTTGCTCACGAGGCTATCAAAGTTCAAATTCAAGCTCAATATCGTTTACAGGAAGCTTTTGGTAAAAAAGAAATCCGTACTTACGAAGGAGAGAGAGAAAACGAAGAAATTTACAAAAAAGTAAAAGACGCAGCATACGATAAAATCTATGCTATTGCAAAAGTTGGTTCAGCTAAACACGAAAGAGGCGCTGCATTTGCTGAAGTAAAAGAAGAAGTTAAAGCTTTATTTACTGAAGAAGAATTAGCTGCTGACGGTGATTTAGTTTCTAAATATTTCTACAAAACAAACAAAGAAGCTGTTCGTAATGTAGTATTAGAATTAGGTGTTCGTTTAGATGGTAGAAAAACTACAGACATCAGACCAATTTGGTGTGAAATTGATTATTTACCAAGAGTTCACGGTTCATCTTTATTTACTCGTGGAGAAACTCAAGCTTTGGCAACTGTAACTTTAGGAACTTCTAGAGAAGCAAACCAAATCGATTCTCCATCTGAACAAGGTGAAGAGAAATTCTACTTACACTATAACTTCCCTCCTTTCTCAACTGGTGAAGCAAAACCATTAAGAGGAACTTCAAGAAGAGAAGTTGGTCATGGTAACTTAGCTCAAAGAGCATTAAAAAATATGATTCCTGCTGATTGTCCTTATACAATTCGTGTTGTTTCTGAAGTTTTAGAATCTAATGGTTCTTCTTCTATGGCAACAGTTTGTGCTGGTACAATGGCTTTGATGGATGCTGGAGTTCAAATGGTAAAACCAGTTTCTGGTATTGCTATGGGATTGATTACTGACGGAGAGAAATTTGCTGTATTGTCTGATATTTTAGGTGATGAAGATCACTTAGGAGATATGGACTTTAAAGTAACTGGAACCGCCGATGGTATTACAGCTTGCCAAATGGACATCAAAATTGATGGTTTACGTTATGACATTATGGAACAAGCTTTAGCTCAGGCTCGTGATGGACGTTTACATATTTTAGGAAAATTAACTGAGACAATCGCTTCGCCAAGAGCTGACGTAAAAGCTCACGCACCAAAAATCATTACCAGAACTATTCCTGGAAACTTTATTGGAGCATTAATTGGCCCTGGAGGAAAAGTAATTCAAGAATTACAAAAAGCTACAGGAACTACAATTGTAATCAACGAAGTTGACGAACAAGGAGTTGTTGAAATTTTAGGAACTGACCCAGAAGGAATTAAAACAGTATTAGCTAAAATTGATGCTTTAACTTTCAAACCTCAAATGGGAGAAGCTTACGAAGTTAAAGTAATCAAAATGCTAGATTTTGGAGCCGTAGTAGAATATACTGCTGCACCAGGAAACGAAGTATTGCTTCACGTATCTGAGCTTGCTTGGGAACGTACTGAAAACGTTGCTGATGTAGTTAAAATGGGAGATGTTTTCCAAGTAAAATACTTAGGAATTGACCCTAAAACTAAAAAAGAAAAAGTGTCTAAAAAAGCACTTGTTCCAAGACCTCCACGTGAGGAGAAAAAAGAGTAATCAGATCTTAGTTTACTAAAGGTTTATTTATAGAAAACCCCAATTCATTAATGAATTGGGGTTTTTAAGTTTTATTGTTTTGGATTTCCCATTTTATGCAAATGCTTAAAATGAGAAAACATCATTTCAAATAACGTTTTATGATGATAAGGCTGTTTATATTCTTTTGTAGTTTCTTCAATTATATTATTGATTTCACTATAATTAGTATGACAGATATTTGGAAAAAGATGATGCGCCGCATGACAGTTAGATCCTCCGCTTAAAAATCTTGCCCAACTTTTATCAGCATCCCAATCGCAGCTGGTATAAAGCTGATGAACTGCCCAAGTATGTTCTAAAAACTCTCCTTCGGGCTGAGGATAATCTGCTTCATCAAAGAAATGCGTTCCTACAAGCATAACAATAAAAACCATCGAAGTAAAAGCACTTGCTGTTAGAAAAGTCAAAACAATAAAAGACCATGAAAAGTGAGCATACAACAATGGAAAAACCAATACAAGAGAAAAATAAAATACTTTATACAATAAAAATCTAAAATACAATGCCGCTTTAGAAACCCCTCTTTTCATCCAGTCATATTCATTTGAAAACAAATAGATCCAGTCGCTCATAAAAACAGAATGCAACAAGGTAAACATGTAAACAAATGGTGCGTAGTAAGCCTGGTATTTATGTTTTGGTTTCCATGGATGCGTTGGGCTCAATCTCAAAAATGGATTTTTATCGATGTCAATATCACTTCCTTCAACATTTGCATACAAATGATGTGAGCGAATATGTCTCAACCCCCAAAGCAATGGATCTATTCCAACGGTTAAAAAACTAAAAAAGTGCAACACCGAATTTGCCTTTTTATTTTTGAATGCCGTATTATGAGAAGCATCATGACCAAAACTAAATCCGATAAGCAATCCCGCTAACTGAAAAATCACATAAAATATCCAAAAATGTATTTTACTCAGAGAATCCCAAAAAAGCAATGAATAGGAAGAATAGCAAATCAGAGTCCAAAACAAACCTTTAAACCAAAACCTAGCATCGCCATAAGAAATCGTTTTATCCTTTAGCTTTTCATGTACTTTCTCTTTTAAGGCCGTAAAAAATATTTTCTCTTCTTCTGATTTATTAAAATATTTAGCTTTCATAAATTATTATATTTTTAAAATGAGTTTTAAAGTTTAATTAAAAAGTTTATTTTTCTTGAAAGGAATATTATTCCGAATTAAATACGCATGATAACAACTTGGCACATCAAATGTCCATTTTGGAAGAATTAAAATAATAAGCAAAACATCTATATGTCCGATAATTCCAAAAATAATTGCGAGAGAAAAAGTAATTCCAGAATATCCAAAACCTATCATCCCTACAAAGGCGAGCAATAAATTGATACCCCATAATTTAGAAAGTAAAGCATGAGTACAAGTTTCTTTACCAAATTTCATAAAGCTGAAAACATAAGTCAATGCTTCCATTATAAAAATCACAACAATAGGACATGCATTTTCTAGTATTATTTCGGGATTTAAAACCCATGAACACCAAGCAATACATAACCAAAAAACCAAATCGGTCTGACTGTCCATTCTTCTGATTTTTTCTGAAGAAGTTCCTAATCTGCGGGCAATAATTCCGTCAAAAATATCCGACAGCAATCCAAGGAAAATTAAACCAACAAGTTCTTTTCTAATTTCGTTTCCACAATTGTAAGTCAGAATTATTAAAATAGGACCTAATAAAAGCCTGAAAGCAATAAGCATCAATGGTATATTTTTCATTTTTTATTTTTTAAACTGCCAATTAATAAAAGGAAGTTTGCGTTTTCCGTTTGTATTCCAAAGACCAAACTGCATTCCTCTTAAATCTTTAGAATTATTAAATAATCCAATTTGAATTCCCTTGTGTCGTCTGGAAACATTGGATGACCCAATTTGAATTCCATTTCCCGAATCGGATATATTAGCCAACCCCGAAATACTCACACCTGAAAAATTCTTCGTATTCAATATTCCGCCAACAGAAAATCCGTTCATCTTATTCATTCCTGAGATTATAGAAATATTGAAACCTCTTAGTTCTGCACCACCAGTAAATCCTCCAGAACTTATATTTAAACCATTTATCTTAACATAAGTATCCTTACAATCGTCGAAAAAAGCTACATTACTAATAACATTGTCATTAATTCCAACGAAAAGAGCCTCAAAAGGCACATTAATAGAAATCGAAAATAAAGCTAACGACAGAGGACTAGCTTCAACATTTAGCCCGTTAATTGTTTGAATTTTAATATTCGCATTCTCATAATGCCCTACTCCAAGAACAAAACCATTTACTTTATTGACTCTTCTTGATATTGGCGACAAACTAAAAATCTTAATACTGTCGTTTCTTAAATTATTCTCCGATTTCCATTTAAAATAATGTAGATTAATATCCCTTCCATCAAATACCACAGAAGGACTAGATGGAATATTACGAATTAAAGTATCTGTGGCTTTTGAAGTATTATCTTGTCCAAAACAAGACCCAGAAAACAATAAAATATAGATTAGCATTACCTTGCGAGAAGCTATAAAAGATTTGACGCTCATAACTTGATTAATCCTTTTCATACTATTTCTTTTTAAAATTACAAGGCAAACCTATTGCAATTATCGCATTTCAATTTGCGTAAAGCAATAAAAATAATTTGTAAATTTGCGATTATCACAAATTTGTAAAAATGGAATCACAAGAACTATTTTTGAAAGTTATCAGGCAAAAAATCTCGCCGTCAGTTTCTTTTATTGACGAAATTGCTTCTATTTTAGAAATTAGTTATGATGCTTCGTATCGAAGAATTTCTCAAAAAAGCAAATTCTCTATAGACGAAACAATCAAACTGGCTAGCCATTTTAATATTTCGCTGGATAATTTGTTTTCAAATAAGGAGAAGGTAATTGTTCAAAAGACAATTGAAATTGAAAACCTAAAAGACATGCTACAGTATTTCAAATCATCTGCAGAGAATATTGAAGCATTAACCAAAAATACAAAAACAAGATTATTTTATTCTGCAAAGGATATTCCGTTATTCTACTTTATGGACGGAACCATTTTATCAAAATTCAAAGCTTTTGTATGGCTTAATCTTTTGAATTCAAATCAAAAGAAAGTGGCATTTGAAAATTTTGTAATTGATGAGTCGTTTACAGAATATATGCAGAAACTAAAAAAAGTTTATGCAAATACAATCGTAAATGAAGTCTGGAATGATACGACAATAAACAGCAGTTTACAGCAAATTCTTTATTTTTATGAAGCTGGACTTTTAAATTTAAAAAGCGCCAATGCTCTTTGCATAGACTTAAAAAGAATAATTGAGCTAATAAGAACAAAATGTAATAATCCTGATGAAAAATTTTCTATTTACTACAATGAACTTATTTTATTAAACAATAATATGCTTATAGAAAACGAAGAAAAACTAACCATGTTTGTTCCTTACACTCTTTTGGGCTATTTCATTACAGATAACGAAGACAGCTGTAAAAATGTGCATCAGTTTTTTAAACAGCAAATTCTTAATTCGATTCCTTTAGGAAAATCTGGCATCAAAGAACAAAATCTTTTCTTTAATCGTGCTATCCGAAAAATAGATTATTATGTCGAAAAAATAAACTCTCAGGTAGATTTGCTTTTTTAAAAAATGCAACAAGATTAAACATATTTTAACAGCTTTTTCCTTATTTCACTAAGCAAATCATTTTTTACAACCAAAAAACATAACCTTTTTATTACATTTTAACACTTGCTCTTAGTTTTATAAAATATATTTTTAATACATTTGAAACCAATCAATCAAAAACAAATTATTCCTTTGAAAAATCACAAAAAACGATTAATCCTTATAGCAATATTTGGATTATTCTTAAACATTTGGAATTTATACAGCCAAAACAGTAAAGAAGCTTCAATCTACAATTTATTTGACAAAACTGTCGGTATAGATAATTTAGGAATCTGTAATGGAGCAGCCTACAAAGACATTTACACTACAATTGATGACAACAGCATGTATTATGTTGCAAACAATTTCACAAAAGGTTCTGTAAACTATGATGGACAGACCTACTATGATGTAAATCTAAAATACAACACCTACAAAGACGAATTGATACTAAGTCCGCATGGAGAATCTAAATATTCTACAATTTCTCTAATTCAGGACAAAACCAGTTCGTTTATCCTAAATGGTAAAAACTTTGTCAATCTAAACAAAAAAATATCTACATTACCCCAGCTCACTACTGGATATTATGAAGTCACTGTCCTGCGAGATGGTTTTAATTTCTATATCAAACATTTCAAAAAACTTGAAAACAAAACAGTTGACACTAAGATATATTCAAACTTTATTGAAAGTAATAGCTACTTTGTTTTTTACAAGGAAAATTTCTACACTAGCAATAGTAAAAGCGAAATCTTAAAAATTTTTCCAAATCAAAAGAAACAGATTAATGATTTTTATGCAATGAATAGAGAAATTCGAAAATCAGACAATGATCAGTTTATGATTAATCTACTTAAACACATCAATGCATCTCTATTACTTACAGAAAAATAAAACATATGAGAAAACTTCTACTTATTCTATTAGCCATCATT
Source organism: Flavobacterium panacagri (assembly GCF_030378165.1). NCBI lineage: Bacteria > Pseudomonadati > Bacteroidota > Flavobacteriia > Flavobacteriales > Flavobacteriaceae > Flavobacterium > Flavobacterium panacagri. The sequence goes on along the minus strand of NZ_CP119766.1, from coordinate 1,665,200 downwards.
TCCAATCAACTCCTTTTTGCTCAAGATACCAATGAAAAGTTATCAATTGAATTAAAAAATGCAGATTTGATGACTGTTATTCAAACTATTGAAAAATCATCATCATATCGTTTTTATTTTGATTCTGAATGGATTAAATCAAACAAAAACTTATATACAGCAAGCTATAAAGATGCTTCTGTTGATGAAATACTAAGCAAAGTATTTAGTAATACGAGCCTTAATTTTTTCATCTTAAAGAAGAAAGTAATTTTGACAAATAATAGTAGCATTCACGACAAACTGCCTGCAAATTATTTTCCTGATGCTAATGATCCTGCTAGTCAAGTTAGCAGAAGAGCTCAAAACCCTGTGTTTTACCAACAGTACGATTCTTTGAATAGCAGCAGTTCTAAGAAAAACAACAGCATTGTGTTTATTGGTAAAGAATCTGATATTACAGATAAAAAAACCAGCAATTTATCAGGATACATTAGAGACGTTGCTACAAATAAGCCTGAATCTAATGTTAACATCAAAATACGCAATAAAAACATAAGTACAGTTACCGACAATGAAGGGCATTATAGCTTACAGTTGCCAATTGGTATTAACGTGATCGAAATAAAATCACTTAATTACAAGAAAAAGGTGCAAACCGTGATGGTCTATAATGACGGAACGCTTGATTTTGAGATACACGAAGACAGCAACCAGCTGGATGAAGTAGTAATCAAAAAAAGAGGGAAAAGAATCACTGAAACCGCTGTATCAGGATTAGTATCTATAGATATTGAAGCCGTAAAAACTGTTCCATTAATATTAGGAGAACGTGATCTTTTTAAGGTTGCTACTACTTTTCCTGGAATCAAAACTACAGGTGAAGGTTCTGCAGGATTTAATGTTCGTGGTGGTAAAGAAGACCAAAACTTGATTCTCTTGAATAATGCCGTTCTTTATAACCCTCAGCATTTCTTAGGCTTTTTCTCTGCTATAAACCCTTACGTTACCAAAAAAGCAGACATTTACAAAGGAAGTATTCCTGTAGATTTTGGAGGACGCTTATCGTCTGTATTTGACATTAGCACAAAAAATGGGAATGCTGAAAAAATTTCTGGAGAAGGTGCTGTTGGCCCTATAACTTCTAATATTACTATTGGGTTACCAATTCAAAAAAATAAATCAAGTCTTCTTGTAGGTGCAAGAGCCACTTATTCTGACTGGATTTTAAAATCTTTAGACGATGAAGATTTAAAAAATAGTGAAGCTGGTTTTTATGATGTTATCTTAAAATACAACAATACCATCAATAAAAATAACGCTGTTGAAGCCACTGCATATTACAGTAAAGACCGTTTTAGAATAAGTTCAGATTCGCTATACAAATACAGCAACCGACTTATTTCTGCAAAATGGGATCATACCTTTAATCCAAAAAACAAATCGGCTTTAATTTTCACAAACAGTGAATACAAATTTAATATTGACTACGATACTGATGGGGACAATGCTTTTGATTTTGGATATAAAATCAACGAGACACAACTAATGATGAAATTCAATTATGCGTACAATGAAAAACACAATATAACCTACGGGCTTTCAAGCAAGTTATACCATGTAAATCCTGGTTATCAAAATCCTAAAAATCCTGAGTCAGCTTTAGTACCCATTACTATTGAAAAAGAAAAAGGCTTAGAATCGGCTATTTTTATTGGAGATAATTTTAAATTGAATGATAAATTATTAATCGATGTAGGTTTACGTTATTCCTTTTATGCTGCTTTAGGAGAAGCTACAGAACGTATTTATCAAGATGATGCCCCTATGAATGACGGAACCCTTGTTGACACAAAACACTATGGAAATAATCAGGTAATGACAACTTATGGCGGTTTCGAACCCCGCGTTTCTGCTCGTTATTTTTTCACCAAAGACTTTTCTGTAAAAGCCAGTTTTGACCAGACGAGACAATACATACATCTCTTATCCAACAACACGACACAATCTCCTACTGACAGCTGGACATTATCTAATACAAATGTGAAACCTCAAAGCGGAAAACAATATTCCCTAGGTTTATACAAAACGATAATGGATGATGAAATCGAACTTAGTCTAGAAGGTTATTACAAAAAATCCAAAAACATAATGGATTATAAAGTGGGAGCAAACCTATTACTTAACGAAGCTATAGAAACACAGCTATTACAGGGTGAAGGAAAAGCGTATGGTGTAGAGTTTTTACTTAAAAAGCAAATGGGAAGATTAAATGGGTGGCTTGGATATACTTATTCTAGAACATTTATAAAATTGGATAGTAAATTTGACTCTGAAAGAATAAATAATGGAGATTTTTTTCCTGCTAATTTTGACAAACCGCATGATTTAAGTGCCATTTTAAATTATAAATTTACAAAGCGTTACAGCATATCCACTAATTTCCTGTATCAAACAGGGCGACCAATTACTTATCCTATTGGAACTTTTCAATATGGAAATGCAGAATATACATTATATAGCGACAGAAATGCATATAGAATCCCAGATTACATTCGTTTAGACATTGGAATCAATATTGAAGGAAACCATAAAATTAAAAAGCTAGCGCATAGTTTCTGGAATATTTCAGTTTACAATGTATTAGGACGAAACAATCCATATTCAATCTATTTTGCGACAGAGAACGGACAGGTAAAAGCTTACAAAACATCTATTTTTTCAATTCCTGTTCCAAGTATAACTTATAATTTTAAATTTTAAAAAATGCATTTTAAAACTATAAATATCAAATACAAAAGTAAATTCATTCTTTTACTACTATTAACCCTTTTGATTAATAGCTGTACAGAATCTTACAATTTACAGACCAACACCTATGAAGAAGCTATAGTTATTGAAGCAACATTAACTAATGAACTTAAAAAACAAGAAATAAAAATCACTAAAACTGCTCGTTTTGAAGATGAAGGAACAACCACAGAAACAGGTGCAACTGTTGTTATAAAGGATGATCTTAGCAATGAGTATGTTTTCACAGAACAGTCTGACAGATATGTTTCTGAAGTAGAATTTCAAGCTATTGCCGGTAGACAATATCATTTAGAAGTAAAAACTAAAGACGGCAAAGTTTACGAATCATCTACTGAAACTTTAACGACTGTAAGTCCGATAACCGAAATTGTTCCAACCGCTGTTACAAAAAACAAAGAAGGACTTGGTGTTCAAATTAATGTAAACAGTTACGACCCAACAGGAACTTCAAAATATTACCGATATGAATATGAAGAGACTTTCAAAATTGTAGCTCCAAAATGGTCTTCTGAAAGAGCTATCGTTACAGGGCCTCAAAGAATAACTGTTCAACAAGACAATGATCCTAACAAGAAAATTTGCTACGCAACAAAAAAATCAACTGATATCATTATAACCAGTACAAACAGTTTAACAGAAGACCGCGTCAATTTCCCTGTACGATTTATCAAAGAAGATGATTACATTATTGCTCAAAGGTACAGTATATTGATAACGCAATATGTAGAAAACCAAGAAGCTTATGCTTTTCATAAAATCATGAAAGAAATGGCAACTTCTTCTAGTGTTTTATCACCAAAACAACCTGGAGTACTTTCTGGTAATATAAGATGCACCAGCAATGTAGATGAAAAAGTAATCGGCTATTTTGATGTTACGTCTGTATCATCACAAAGAATCTTTTTTAATTATACCGATTTGTTTCCGCCAACAAATACTCCTGCCTATTTAAACCCATGCGAAAATGTTTCTTATAGATACTGCTTTCAACTTAATGCAAACCCTCCATGCGATGGACCAGCATTAATTTCTGGTATCCAAAGTAACGCCATCACCTATTTAGCGGGCGAAGGATCAGCAAACTATACCATGGTAGATGCTGCTTGCGGGGACTGTACAACATTTGCGTCTAATATAATACCTTCATTTTGGAAAGATTAAAACACCTTTTATTATTGATATTACTTATCAATACAAAACAAATCGCTGCGCAACAAGATGTTTCTTTAGATGAAACTATATATATCCATACAAATGCAACAACATTTGTTTCGGGAGAAACTCTTTTATATAAACTTTACTGTCTGAAAACTACAGACAAAACTCGAAGTACAATTAGTAAATTGGCTTATGTTGAACTTGTAGACGCTAACAGCAGTGTTGTTTTCAAGAACAAATTATATCTAAACAACAGTACTGGCTCAGGTGATTTCTTTATCCCAACCACTATAAAAACAGGAAGCTACAAACTAATTGGATACACCAACTGGATGTTAAACACCTCTGTTTCTAAGATCTTTCAAGTTGATATTAAAATTGTAAACCCGTATGAGGTTAACGAAACCAATTCATTAAAAGACAAAAACACAGTTTTAAAATCAACTTCGGAAAATTTGACATTATTAACAGTTTCTCCTATAAATAAAGAAGAACTGTTGGATAAAAATTTTAAAATAAAATTAAATAAAAAGACTTTTTCAAATCGTGAAAAAGTCACTGTAGAAATCGACCCAGCGACTTTATCTTCTGAAAAAGGAAACTATTCGCTATCTGTTAGAAAAATAGACAACTTATCAACAACAAACCTCTTAACTGCAAACGAATTTCATAAAATATCTTCTGAAATTGAACCTATTTTAAAGGCTAAAGAGCAGTTAATTCTTCCTGAACTTCGAGGAGAAATGATTTCTGGCAAAATAGTTCCTAAAGATCATTCAACCCCAGTTCAAAATGTAAATGTAACATTATCTTTACCTGGAAAATCATTTGGTTTTAAAGTCGTTAAAACAGACCAGGCTGGCCATTTTATTTTTAATTTAGACAAAAATTATGCTGGCAATGAAACCATTTTACAGGTTTTAGGAGAACAAAAAGAAAACTTCAACATAGAACTGGATAAAATAAACGAACCTGATTATACGAAACTATCATTTCAGCCGGGCTTTAGGCTTCCAATTGAATTTAAAGAAACCTTATTAGAACGTTCAATTGCCAGCCAAATCGAAAATGCTTATTATTTGAATAAAACAGATAGTATAATTAAACCAGAAAAAATTGATCCGTTTTATTATCCTCTTGCTAAAGAATATCTACTTAGCGACTTTACAAGGTTTCCTACCTTAAAAGAAGCTATTGTTGAAATAGCAACTGATATTTCATACAAACAAAATGGTAATAATTACAGCATACATGTAATAGACTACACTACTAAATTCCAGTCGCCTGAACCAGCATTAGTTATTGTTGATGGTTTACTAATACAAAATGCAAATGAACTTTTTACCTACAACATGAATAATGTAAGAAGCATTAATGTGATCACTGGAGGATATTATGTTGGCCCAAAAGTTTTTAACGGATTAGTCAGCATTATTACTAATGAGGGTAATTATGTCAGTCCTCAAAAGGAAAATTATGTTGTGAAAGCAGCTGTTTTACGACCTTCAATGAAAAAATCATATTATAAAACAGATTATAGTGATAGTGATAGCAATAAGTACGAGAGAATTCCAGATTTTAGAAGTCAATTATTTTGGAATCCTGAAATTGACCTAAACAACAGCAGTCCTATTTCTTTTTTCACTTCAGATCTTCCTGGAACATACGAAATTAGACTGGAAGGTTTTACAAAAAATGGAACTCCAGTTTCAATAAAAGATTTTATTGAAGTAAAAGATAATGCTGCAAATTAAAATTTGAAAAATAAAAATCCCAAAAAACTCCACTGTTTCAACACATTGGAGTTTTTTTTTATTTTTTTTGATAAAGTTGTAACTTTTTTGATACTCTTTACGTATAACCATTTGTACACTTTAAAAAAATAGGGAGACAACAACATGAGACAACTTAAAATCACCAAGCAGGTAACTAATCGTGAAACTGCATCGTTAGATAAATATCTACAAGAAATTGGAAAAGTTGACCTAATTACCGCTGATGAAGAGGTAGAATTAGCACAAAGAATAAAGGCTGGTGATCAAAGAGCTTTAGAAAAACTAACAAAAGCCAACCTACGTTTCGTAGTATCGGTGGCTAAACAATATCAAAATCAAGGATTAACTCTTCCGGATTTAATTAATGAAGGAAACTTAGGTTTAATTAAAGCAGCTCAACGTTTTGATGAAACTCGTGGTTTCAAATTCATTTCTTACGCTGTATGGTGGATCCGTCAATCGATTCTTCAGGCTTTAGCTGAACAATCTCGTATTGTACGTTTACCATTAAATAAAATTGGTTCTATCAATAAAATCAACAAAATGTACGCTTTATTAGAGCAGTCTAACGAGCGTCCGCCTTCTGCTGAGGAAATTGCAAAAGAACTTGATATGACTGTAAACGACGTAAAAGAGTCTATGAAAAACTCTGGACGTCACCTATCTATGGATGCACCTCTTGTTGAAGGTGAAGATTCTAACCTTTATGACGTATTACGTTCTGGTGAATCTCCAAATCCAGATAGAGAATTAATTCACGAATCTCTTCGTACTGAAATCGAGCGTTCTTTAGAGACATTAACGCCAAGAGAGGCTGATGTGGTACGTTTGTATTTTGGTCTTGGCGATCAGCACCCAATGACTCTTGAAGAAATTGGAGAAACTTTCGACCTAACTCGTGAGCGTGTTCGTCAGATTAAAGAAAAAGCAATCCGTAGATTGAAACACACTTCTAGAAGTAAAATCCTTAAAACTTATTTAGGATAACAATATTTGTTTCAAGTTTAAGGCTTCAGGTTGCTTCTTGCAACTTGAAACATGAAAACATTGAAACCTTTTTAACGCAAACAACAGTTTGATTGACTGTTCGTTTTTTGATTGATGATTGAAACTCCGGCTGATTACCGGAGTTTTTTATTTTTTATCTTTTTAACGCAAAGTGCACAAAGTTTTTTCGCAAAGTTTGCAAAGAAAAGCAACATGAAACTTTTCATAGAAGCATTTGAAGATCTCAAAGCTTTGTGAACTTTTGGTTACTTAGTAACACATACTTCGTGAACTTTGCGAAAAAACTTTGCGCACTTTGCGTTATTTATTAAACAAAAAACTTGTGAACTTTGCGCAAATCTTAGCGAACTTTGCGGTTAAACTTTATCTTTGCAATAAAAACAACACACTACAACAAAATGAAAAACACATTTATTGCTCCTTCAGTTCTTGCAGCCGATTTTGCTAATTTACAGCGTGATATTGAAATGATTAACAGCAGTCAAGCTGATTGGTTTCATATCGATATTATGGATGGAGTTTTTGTTCCTAATATCTCTTTTGGAATGCCGGTCTTAGAAGCGATTTCAAAACATGCAAAGAAATATATCGATGTTCATTTAATGATTATCGATCCTGATCGCTACATCAAAACTTTTGCTGATTTAGGAGCAAACGGATTAACGGTTCACTACGAAGCTTGCACACATTTACATAGAACACTACAGGCCATAAAAGCAGAAGGAATGAAAGCTGGAGTAGCAATGAACCCTCACACCAATGTTGATCTATTAGAAGACATTATAAACGATATTGATGTTGTTTGCATCATGAGTGTGAATCCTGGTTTTGGTGGACAATCTTTTATCGAGAATACCTACGACAAAGTAAAAAAACTAAAGGCACTAATTACTCGTAAAAATGCTTCAACACTAATCGAAATTGACGGTGGTGTAACCAGCAAAAATGCCAAACAACTGGCAGAAGCTGGCGCAGATGTATTAGTTGCAGGAAGTTTTGTTTTTAAAGCCGAAAATCAAATTGAAACGATTGCGGAATTAAAAAGCCTTACTACTTTTTAGATTTTTCAAATTAGGAAAGAAATCAATTCCGGTCATTTTCTCTAACGTTTCAATTGGAACTACAAAATCATAAATAGATTTGTCGCTTTTTTCGTTTGGAACTAAAAAAGCAATGACTTTGTGTTCATTTCCAGATTTAGCTAAAATAATTTTGTAAAAATATTTAGGAACAGCCACTTTTTCTGTTCCTATTTTTTTGTCTGAATCTTTTGGAATTCCGCCAGTAACAACATAAATATCATTGTATTTTTCAGCCCAATAACGAGTCTTCTGCTCTAGTCTATTCCAAATTCCTGAATTAAATTCCTTTTTCTGCGGAGAAATATTAGAAGTATAAAAAGTATCATTATAAGCATTCTTATTGAATTCCATATCTCCAGCTGGACAAAGATGTCCTTTATCATAACCAGAATTTTTGTAATTTCTCCAATCAGCAGAACCCGTTGTTACTTTTGGATCTTCTATGAAATAAGGTCTTTTAAAATCGTTGTTTTTCAAATATGCTGCCTTCAATTCATAAGCCACCCACTCTGCCTGCTCAAATTTTTCGTTATAAGAAAGTGTGTAATATTGATGTTTCACAATCTGTTTTGTTGTCGAAGTCGGAAGATAGACCACAGTATACAATGAATCTGTAGAAGTTGAATTTCCTTTAAAAGAAACCACTTCAGAATTACTTATATTCTCTTTTTCTACAACTTCTTTTTTACAAGACAACAATATAAGACTCAAAAAAAATAAACTCGAAAAGGCTTTCATAAAAATATTTTTAGAAGTTAAACTTACAAAAAAACGCTCCATAAATTCAAAATTTATAGAGCGTTTTTAACAAATTAAATTCTTTTAGAACTTAAGACTTCACTAGTTTATCCTTTTTCATTTTAGGAGAAACGTTGTTATTTTTAACCAGACCTTTTGGCTGCAAATCATCTAAAACATTTAAAGCTTCTTCTACATAAACATCTTTAGACAAAGCTTGGTGCCATGCATCTCTTTTTTCTTTTAATGAAGCATCCGCTTTTGTTTCAATCTCTTCATAAGGAAGTGATTTGAAAACCAAATCATTTTTGTAATCTAAGATTGGTTTGTATTTCTTACCTTCACTCTCAACCTGCTCCTGAGTCGCTTTAAAACTCTGAATATTTAAGCTATAGGTATTCTCTTTATTCTTAACATCAATCCATTTTGCATTGTCATCAATCAATTTGAATTGAGCATTTTGAGCAATTCTGTTTTTACTATTATTAATTGCTCTGGCAAAATTCTCATTAGAAGTCCAAGTACTGTAATCAGCTGGATCAATTTTATCCCAAGGCATTGCGTTGTCAATATCTCTTTCACCCATCTTCAAGTAAGCGTAACGATCTGGCATCACAACATCACTATGAACACCTTCCAATTGAGTAGAACCACCGTTGATTCTATAGAATTTTTGTCCTGTAATTTTCAAAGCTCCAAGATCTCCATAGTTTGCATTACGAACAAACTGATTTAAATCTAACACGTTCTGAACAGTTCCTTTACCATAAGTTTGTTTACTTCCGATAATTACACCACGTTTGTAATCCTGAATTGCAGCTGCTAAAATCTCAGATGCCGAAGCAGAAAAACTGTTTACCATGATTACTAATGGACCATCCCATTCGATTTTTTTATCTTTATCGTATAAAACTTCTTTCTTTTTACCTGCCGATTTAACCTGAACAATTGGTCCTTCTTCAATAAATAAGCCTGCAATATCAACTACTGTCGAAAGAGATCCTCCACCATCATCACGAACGTCTAAAACAATTCCGTTGATGTTTTCTTTTTTCAATCTTTCTACTTCAAGAGCGATATCTTTTCCAGCATCACGTCCGTCTTTATTTTCAAAATCGATGTAAAATTTAGGAAGATAAATTACTCCATATTTTAAACCATTTTTCTCAACAATACTAGATTTAGCATACGTTTCTTCAATTTCAACAACATCTCTGATGATCGAAATTACTTTGATACTTCCGTCAACTTTTTTAATTGTAAGTTTAACTTCAGTTCCTTTATGACCTTTGATTTTCTTAACAACATCGTCTAGACGCATTCCAACAACATCTACAGGCTCTTCATTTCCTTGCGCAACTTTCAAGATTAAATCTCCAGCTTCTAGTTGTTTTCCTTTCCAAGCAGGTCCGCCAGAAATCAATTCGTCAATTTGAGTGAAATCATTTTTCTTAGTCAGACGAGCTCCAATTCCTTCCAATTTACCACTGATATTTACATCAAAACGATCTTTTTCTTCAGGTGCAAAATAGCTTGTATGCGGATCAAAACGTGCCATGATAGAATTCAAGTAAACTGAGAACCAATACTCTCTATTCAAATCTTTAATCACACTGAAATTATCATCTAAAGATTTCAATGAACTTTCACGTGTTTCTTTTTCTAAAGTTTCAAAAGATTTTTCTTTGTAAGCCGCGTCTTTTTTCTTCTTTTCTTCTTCAATTTTTTGCTTTGTAACCAATGAAGAAAGTGTAGATAATTTGATTTGTTTTCTCCATCTTTCGTTAAGCTCTGTTAGATTTTTTGCATAAGGAAGAGTCTCATAATCTGCATTAAAAGTTTCATCAACATTATAATTAAAAGGCTGTGCCAAAATTGTTTTATAACGTTTTTTACTTTCTTCCATACGTTTCATCAACCTTGTATAAGTTAGGTTGAAAAAAGTAATATCCTTATTCAAAAACTGATCATCAAGCATTAATTCATACTGCTTAAACTCATCAATATCAGACTGCATAAAGAATCTTTTAGAAGGATCTAATGCATCAATATAATCTTTAAAAATACCTTTTGAGAATTCATCATTTATTTCGGCTGGGCTGTAATGTCCTTTTTCAATAACAAATGCTAATAATTCTAAAAGTGTCTTATCTCTGTTCGGATCTGGGTCGATTGTCCTATCGGCATTCATCTTAAATGCAAATAATGTAAGCGATAAGCACAATACGGCTATGAGTATCTTATAATTTCTTTTCATAAACTTTATAATAGCATTCATCAATTTTTTTATCTAAGTTACGTTAAAAACTATGCCACGAGAGCTAACGTCACGATAATTTTTTGTTAAAGATATAAAAATGTTTAATTCGCAAAAAAGTTCTTTACCTTAGTTGACAAATTTTGTAATATTTGTGACTTATCTGAGCAAATACGCCACTAAATTTGTTTTTAAAATCTTACAATTGTTAAAATTACACATAAAATCCACAAAATGAAAATCCAAAAACCATTAATATTGGTAACAAACGACGATGGTATTTTAGCCCCAGGAATAAGAGCCCTTATCAGCGTTATGGAAACCATTGGCGATGTAATCGTTGTTGCTCCAGACAAACCACAAAGCGCAATGGGACATGCCATAACCATCAATAACACTTTATTTCTAGATAAAATTTCTAAAGATGATGACACAATTGCAGAATACAGCTGTTCTGGAACTCCTGTTGACTGTGTAAAACTGGCAGTAAACGAAATCCTGAAACGCAAACCAGATTTATGTGTCTCGGGCATTAACCACGGATCAAATTCTTCTATAAATGTCATTTATTCCGGAACCATGAGTGCCGCTGTTGAAGCTGGAATAGAAGGTATTCAAGCTATTGGTTTTTCGCTTTTAGACTTTGACTGGAATGCCGATTTTGAACCTATAAAATCTTTCGTTAAAAAAATAACTTTGGAAACCCTAGAAAATAAATTACCTCCAGGAGTCGTTTTAAATGTCAATTTTCCAAAACTAAAAGAATCGGAAATAAAAGGCATTAAAGTTTGTCGTCAAGCGAAAGCGTATTACGCACAAAAATTTGACAAGAGACAAACTCCTTTTGGAAAAGATTATTACTGGCTGGCAGGAAAATTTGTCAATGAAGATCAAGGCGAAGATACAGATGAATGGGCATTGGCAAATGGCTATATTTCAGTAGTTCCTGTGCAATTTGATTTAACGGCACACCACACAATTCAACAACTTAATACTTGGAAATTAAATGGCTAAAGAAATACTTATTGGATTTTTAATTGGAATTTTTACTGCTCTATTAGGCAGTTATTTGTTTATCACTTTTTTTACAACTTTTGACATTTCGTCTGGAATTTCAATCATAAGACAAAATGGATATATGGGAAAAATTATCACTTTAGGAACACTCTTAGATTTGGCCGTTTTTAGCATTCTTTTAAAAAGAAACAAAGAAATAATGGCTAGAGGTGTAATTTTAGCAGTGATTGTACTGGCCATTTCTACATTAGTTTTATAAATCTTATCTTTGCTGAGTGACAACTTTAGCACCATTTTCAAAAAAAAACAACATGAAATATTACATAATTGCAGGTGAAGCCTCTGGAGATTTACACGGTTCTAACTTAATGAAAGCTTTATATGTTGAAGATCCTCAGGCAGAAATTCGATTTTGGGGAGGCGACTTAATGCAGAAAGCCGGCGGCACTCTTGTAAAACATTACCGTGATTTGGCGTTTATGGGGTTTATTGAAGTTGTTTTCAATTTGAAAACTATTTTGAATAATATTAAAATCTGTAAAAAAGACATTTCGGAATTTAAACCGGATGTTATTATCTTTATTGATTATCCTGGTTTTAATATGCGAATTGCAAAATGGGCTAAAGAGTTAGGCTATAAAACGCATTATTATATTTCTCCGCAGATTTGGGCTTGGAAAGAAAATCGCATTAAAGCCATCAAACAAGATGTCGATAAAATGTATGTGATTCTTCCTTTTGAAAAAAGTTTCTACGAAGACAAACATCATTATCCAGTAGATTTTGTCGGGCATCCTTTAATAGATGCTATTCAGAATCAGCCTGCGTTTGATGAAGCCCTATTTAGAAAAGAAAATAATTTAGGCGAAAAACCTATTATTGCCGTTTTACCAGGAAGCCGAAAACAAGAAATCACTAAAATGCTGAGTGTAATGCTAAGTGTTGTTGATGATTTTCAGGATTACGAATTTGTAATTGCAGGCGCACCAAGTCAGGAATACGAATTCTATCAGCAATTCCTGAAAAATAAAAATATTGCATTTGTTTCCAATAAGACGTACGATTTATTGCGTTCTTCAACTGCTGCTTTGGTAACTTCTGGAACTGCTACTCTCGAAACAGCACTTTTTAAAGTACCTGAAGTAGTTTGCTATAAAGGAAGTGAAGTTTCTTATCAAATTGCCAAGCGTATTATTACTTTAAAATACATTTCTTTAGTTAACTTAATTATGGATCAGGAAGTAGTAACCGAATTAATTCAGGCCGACTGCAATAAAAAACGAATCAAAGAAGAACTACAAAAGCTGTTAGAACCTGAATATCGCACAAAACTGCTTCATAATTATGATATTTTAGAGCAAAAATTAGGCGGTGTTGGCGCAAGTATAAACACAGCAAAACTTATAGTTTCTGATTTAAAAAATGCTTAATTAATTTATTGTGAAAAGAGTACTTATTTTTCTGCTTTTAGTCGTTGCTTTTACCTCTTGTAAATCAACCTCAAATGCCGTAAGTAAAACCGAAACAAAAAAGGAAAATAGAAATCTGGTCAATAATTTAATCGAAAAAGCAACTGATAATATAGGTGTCCGCTACAAAGCTGGCGGCACTACAAAAAGTGGTTATGATTGTTCTGGGTTAGTTTACACCACTTTCCAAAGTGAAAATATAACATTGCCACGAGCTTCTTATGAACAGGCAAAAATTGGAAAAGTAATTCCGTTAAATGATGCGAGAAAAGGCGATTTAATTTTCTTTAAAACCAATAAAAGCAGGCAAATTAATCATGTTGGATTAATCACAGAAGTCAATTCTGATGAAGTGAAATTTGTACATTCTTCTACTTCGAAAGGTGTAATTATTTCGTCTACCAAAGAACCTTATTACAAAAATTCTTTTGAGCAAGTCAATAGAATCCTTAATTAAAACAATTCAACTAAACCATTATTTTTCTTACAAATTTTTAATACTTTTAGCACATGAAAGTATTAGATTTCCCTTTAGTTAAAATCACGATTACCTTTATACTAGGAGTTATTGCATCGTATTATTTGCATTTCTCTCTTTCATTGGTAATTTATCCTTTCTATACATTTTCTATTCTGTTTTGCCTAAGTTATTTCTTGAGTTTAAAGAACTCCAAAAAATCTCTTTTATTTGGACTCTCTGTTTATTTGTTCTCTTTTATTCTTGGTGCATTTACACTTTTAAGTCATACCGAAAATCTACAAAAAGATAATTATATTCATTGCAAAACGGCATTTGAAAAACCACAATCCATAGTCCTGCTTCTTAGAGAGAAACTAAAAAGCAACGATTACAGTGACCGCTATATTGCTGACATAAAAAGCATATCGAACAAGAAATACAAAGGAAAAATAATCATTAATCTTCAAAAAGACAGCGTCAAAAACAATCTGATAATTGGAAATACGATTAAAGTTCAAACTGCTCTACAGCACAACAAATCAAGTAAAAATCCGAATCAATTTGATTACAGCACTTATTTGGCCAACAAGCAAATTTATGCACAAATCTATTGCCAGAAAAAGGATATTTTAGTCAGTCAAATTATTCAAAAAGACATTTGGTATTATTGTGCTAAGTTACATTCCAGAATAATTTCGAATCTCGAAAAATCGAATTTCAGTAAATCAGAAATGAATGTTGCATTGGCTTTAATTTTGGGTCAGCAGCAGGAAATTTCACAAGATATTATTCAGGATTATCAATATTCTGGAGCTACCCATATTTTATCTGTTTCTGGTTTGCATGTTGGCTTTATCATGCTGTTTATTACTTTTATTTTAAAACCAATTCCAAATACCAAGAGAGGCTCTTTTATTAAACTTACATCCATTCTTATTTCTTTAGCAGGATTCGCTATTATTTCAGGGCTTTCTCCATCGGTTTTGAGATCAGTCGTTATGTTTTCTTTTCTAGCAATTGGAAATCATTTACGCAGAAACGGAAACATCTATCATACCTTATTAGTTTCAATTTTGCTGATCTTATTTTTTGAGCCTTATTTTTTATTTGATGTTGGATTTCAATTAAGTTATTTAGCGCTGTTTTTTATTTTGTGGCTCCAGCCCATTCTTAAAAATATTTATAATCCAAAAAACAAGTTAACGATTTATATCTGGGAAGCCTTAACAGTTTCTTTCGCCGCTCAGATAGGAACTTTACCGCTGTGTTTATACTATTTTCATCAATTTCCAGGTTTGTTCTTTGTTACCAATATCATAATCCTACCTGTTTTGTCTTTTATAATGATTGCAGGAATTATTGTAATGATTATAGCTGTTTTCACTAGTCCACCATTATTTATAACAGTAATTTTTGAAAAAAGTATTTACCTATTAAATCTCATGATCCATGCTGTTGCTTCAATTGAGTCATTTGTAATTCGGGATATTAGTTTTAATTCTTATTACCTATTTACTTTTTATCTCTTTATAATTTCCTCAATTGTATGTCTAAAAAAACCAAATTACAGCAAACTTCTATTTGTATTTAGTTCGATAGTTTTACTACAGCTTTCGTTTATTTTAACTAAAATCCGGACAGAAAATGAAAAAGAATTAATTGTTTACAACGAAAAGAGAAATACGCTTATTTCTGATCGCGAAGGAAGTAAAATCGTATTGTACACTAGGGACACTATTTTCGAAAAAAACTCAAAAAACAGAAACCTAAATCCTTATCTCGTAGGAAATTCAATTGCACTTACTAAAGTTGAAGAAATTAAAAACGTCCTTTATTTCAAAAAAACAAAGATTTTAATAATAGACAGTACTGGGATTTGCCCGCCAAATATAAATCCAGATGTTTTGATTCTAACCCAAACACCAAAAATAAATTTAGATCGATTATTACAAAATAATCATCCAAAAATTATAATTGCTGATGGATCAAATTCTAATTCGATTCAAAAATCTTGGAAAAAAAGCTGTACTAAAAAAAATATCCCTTTTCATTCAATACAAGAAAAGGGATATTATAAATTATAATTTTTTACTCTGGATGTAAAATCAAATTAGATTCTGAAATCCAAGCTTTAACTCCTAAGGAAATATAAGAAATAAGACCGAGCTTATTAAAGTTGGTTCTGCCTTTTCTTACTGTCACTTCTGTAAAACAAACCTGAGGAATTTCTTCGATTCCAAAAGCACTTTTTAACCTTAAATTCTGTTCTTTAATTTGATCTGAAATAGAAGGATCTGAGAGATCAAGTTTTACTAAAACAACATTTCTTTGTGCCCAAGTTTCAAAATCTTTCGTTGAAAAAATTTCGCTCTGAAGCTTTGGATTTGCACCTTGACCTGTAAATAAAATCATTAATGGTTTTCTTTGCTCTGAACTTATGGCAACCGCATCATTAATATCTGTTCTCCAGATTGGACCTTGAGCATTTATAAAAAAAGAGCTCAAAAAAAATAGTAGGATAAGTAGTTTTTGAAGCATAATATTTGGTTTTGGTTATGTTAATAAAAACTAAAATAATATAAAAACCGAACCAAATAAATTATTTAACAAATTAATAAACCGTCTTTTTACATTAAAATCAAATTACTAATTATAGGGTGTTATTTTAGTAAATGCTAAAAAAATATTAGGAAAAAAAATCAAATTCTTGGTGAAGATTTTCGAATACAAAAAAAATCCTTTTCTGTTTTCAGAAAAGGATTAAAAAAAAATAAAATAAAAGTTGAAAATATTCTTTCTATTCTACAGGATGTAAAATCGAATTCGATTCTGCAATCCACGCTTTAGCCCCACCAGGTTTATAGGCAATTTTCCCTAAAGCGCTAAATGTAGTTTTGTTTTTTCTCACTGAAGCCATTGCAAAACAAACTTCTGGAAGATCTTGAACGCCAAATGCATTTTTTAATTTCACATTTTGCTCTCGATCACTATCAGAAGCATTCATATCTGATAAATCTAGTTTTACTAAAACCACATTATCGCGCGACCAAACGGCAAAATCTGGGGTTTTAAAAATTTCATTTTGAAGATTTTCTGGTACACCTGAGGCAGTGAATAAAATCAACATTGGTTTTTTCTGGTCATTACTTATAGCGATAGCATCTGTCATATTAGTTCGCCACGCTAAATTTTGCGCTTGCATCATAAATGAACCTAAAAAAAACAGTAGGATAAGTAGTTTTTTAGTCATATTAAATTTGGTTTTGGTTAGATTAGCATGACGAAATTAACATTATATTTTAATTTTCCAATTTTTATTGGCTATAAAAATACATTATGTGTTTTTTTTATCATATTAAAATACAAAATACGTAAAAACACCTATAAACATTGAAAACTTTTTCCTACTAAACAAAAAAAAGCCCTTCACAATGTGAAGGGCTTTCTATATATTTTAAGTCCTATAATTACGACTTATTGGGATGCACAATTCCTTCTGCAACTGTTAGCCAAGCAGAAGGGCCACCAGCAACGTACCCCGTTTTGCCAAGACCTTTAAAATTTACTTTTCCGTCTTTAGATTCTGCACTTGTAAAGAAAACTGTTGGAAATCCTTGAATTCCAAAAGCTTGCTGTAACTCAAGATTTTGATTCTTAAGTTCAGGAGTTTGCGGCACAGCTCTCGGATAATCTAATTCTACTAAAACTACATTAGTAGCTGCCCATTTTTTAAATTCTTCAGTTTTTAAAACTTCATTCTGTAAACGAATACACCAACCACACCAATCACTGCCAGTAAAAAACATCAACATAGGCTTTTGTTCTTTATTACTCACCGTAATTGCTTCTCGAACATCTGTATACCATTTTAATTCCTGTGCCTGAAGGTTCGAAGCACCAATTAAAAACAACGCAATAAGTATTATTTTTTTCATAATGGGGAAATTTTGACAAATTTACACAAAAACAGATTGCAAAAACATTGCTATTTTACTTCTTGCATTAATTTTTTAATTAATGGCGAAATCGCAATTAAAATAATACCCGCTACAAGTGAATAAATAGCCAATTGATAATAACCTTCCGTATAAGATTGTAATTTAGATAATAATGTATCCCCCGTGTTTGATCTCGAAATTTCTGCTCCTAATTTTCCAGCTGCAAGTTGCCCAAATGCACTTGCCAAAAACCACAATCCCATCATCATTCCAAATAATCGCTTTGGAGATAACTTTGTAATAATAGACATTCCGATTGGCCCCAAACAAAGCTCACCAATAGTCGTTACCAAATAAGCAAATGTAAACACATTCAAAGAAGCAATACCTTGAGCATTCGCAAAAAATCTAGTCAAGTAAAAAATATAAAATGAAGTCGCAAGGAACAAAAATCCAATTCCGAATTTAATTAAGGTATTAGGTTCGATTTTTCTTTTTCCCATCCAAATCCACAGCAATCCAATTAACGGACTCAATACTACTACAAAGAATGTATTTGAGCTATTGTTTATGATGTTCGGATCAATATTAAAAAACAATAATTTATTATCTAAATTGTCTTTTGCAAAAAGAGATAAAGATCCACCGCTCTGTTCATAAATCGCATTAAACAGAAGATAGAAAAACACAAAGAGAAATGCTGCGAAAAGTTTTTTCTGCAACTTAACATCTCCAAGTTTTATTAACTCATAAGTAAAATACAGAACAGCAATAATACCAATTGTATACATAAAGTAATCTGTATAATCAGTATTTTTTACCATTATAAAAATAAATGGAATACTTAAAAGCGACAGTGCATAAACTGTAATTTCGCGAATTTTTCTTGTAGATGGTTTTAAATTTAATAACGGAGAATCTCCTATTGGCCCCAAATATTTTTTAGTAAACAAGAATGTGATCAATCCTAAAAACATTACCAAGGCTGCCGATAAAAAGCACAGTTGCCATGAATAATATTTTCCCAAATAAACACACAAAGCACCTCCAAAAAGACCTCCAACATTTATTCCTGCGTAAAACATTCCGTAACCCGCATCTCTTCTTCCATCATCTTCTTTATACAACTCTCCAACCATTGAAGAAACGTTTGGCTTAAAAAAACCTGTTCCAATAATAGAAAAAGCAATTCCGTAGTAAAACATTTCCTGAGGAGAAAAAGCAATCAAAAGATTTCCAAGAATCATTACGATCGCTCCGAAAAATAATGATTTTTTAAATCCTAAAACTTTATCAGCAAAAATACCGCCGACAAAAGTAAAAGCATATACAAAAGCCTGAATAGCTCCGTATTGTAAATTAGCATGTTCATCTTTTAGAAAAAGCTGATCTACCATAAAAATAGTCAATACACCGCGCATTCCGTAGAAACAGAAACGTTCCCACATTTCAACAAAAAACAAGTACCACAATTGCTTTGGGTACTTGCCTTCAAAATTTTGAATTTCTTCTAGAGTAATTTTCTTTTCCATTTTATCTAACGCCATGCATCATTTTTTTCAAGAATGGAGTCAAAGCAAATAATACAATTGCCGCGATACCAGTAAGTACCACAAATACCATAAAGAACTCGTATAAATTATGAATTTCGAATCCAGCAAAAAAGTGATTTGCTGCACTGATTTGATGCTTTTCTAAAAGAGCTAACTGCTCTGCAGTTGGCGTTACCGTTTTATCTAAAATAGCCTGAAGATCAATTCCCAATTCTTTTGCTTTTGCAAATTTATCTCCTGTTGCAGGTAAAATAGAACCTAAAGTTCCTCCTAATGCATAACCTGAAGCATTAGACAAGAAGAATACTCCATAAAGCAAAGAAGCAAAACGTTTTGGCGATAATTTACCTACCAATGATAATCCGATTGGAGATAAACACAATTCCGCACAAGTATTTAAGAAATACAACAAAATCAACCATTTAACCAATAACAATCCTGAAGTCCCAATGTAAGAAACCTGAGTTGCAATCATGAAGAAACTTACAGAAATTACCACTAGACCAACAGCCAATTTCACAGGAGAAATTGGTTCTTTGCCTTTTGCTCTCAAGGCATCCCATAATATACTGAATGGAACCGCTAATAAAACAACAAATAATCCGTTAAAAATCTGAACCATAGATGCCGGCATTTGAAAACCAAAAAAGTTTCTATCCGTTTGATTATCTGCAATAAAAGTCAAAGAAGAACCTGCCTGCTCAAATGCTGCCCAAAAGAAAATAATAAAAAAAGAAACAATATAGATTACAAAAATTCTATCTCTTTCGATTTTTGTTAATGACGAATCTGAAATAATTAATCCAGCCAAAGCTAATCCGCTTGAATAGATCAAAGTATAAATTAAATTTTGACCAACTACATAGTGAAAAAAGAATCCTAAAGCGATAAATGCAAGTCCTGCAATTGTTAAAGTCTTAGTAGAAAAATTTGCCTGCTGTGCTTCTCCTTCTTCAAAATCAGAAGCATCATTTTTAGAAGGAAGTCCTCCTAATGGTTTTCCTTCTGGAGAAACTACATATTTATTTTTTAAGAAGTAAAAAAGAATTGTTCCCAACAACATTGCAACAGAAGCCGCCAAGAATCCCCATCTAAAAGCGTGGATATCTCTAATTCCACCCGCATCTTTAACATCTCCTAATAAAGGACAGATTGACTGACCTAGAAAAGCTCCAATGTTAATTCCCATATAGAAAATAGTAAATGCACTATCTAATTTTGTTTTTTCTTGTTTTGGATACAAACTTCCAACCATACTAGAAATATTTGGTTTGAAGAATCCGTTACCAAAAACAATAACCCCTAATGCCGAATACATTATGGTTTTTGCTAAGCCTAAATTAGACTCAAAAATACTTCCACTTGTAAACAAAAGCATTTGTCCTATAGCCATTAATAATCCACCTAATAAGATACAATTTCTGTTTCCTAAAAAACGATCGGCTACGAAACCACCCAACATTGGCGTTAGATAACAAAGCCCAAGAAAACCTCCGTAAATTAATGAAGCTTCCTCTTCTTTCATTAATAATGAATTTACAAGAAATAAAGTCAATAAAGCTCGCATTCCATAAAAATTGAACCGCTCCCACATCTCCGTTCCAAACAATACCCAAAGCCCTTTTGGATGCGCAGTTTTTACTTGATTTTCTCCCATATTATTCGCTTATTTAATTAAGTTTAAAAATTTAGATTATAGATTTTGTTTGATAAAATTAGTCATTTTATTGTACAGCTGAATTCTTGTAGCCCCGCCGTAAATACCGTGATTTTTATCTGGATAAATTTGAGAATCAAATTGTTTGTTTGCCTGAATTAAAGCCTCCATCATTTGCATTGAATTCTGAACATGAACATTATCATCACCAGAACCATGGATCAACAAAAATTTACCTTTTAATTTGTCAACATGATTGATTGGTGAGTTTTGATCGTATCCGCTTGCATTTTCCTGCGGTGTCTGCATGTATCTTTCTGTGTAAACACTATCATAAAATCTCCAGTTCGTTACTGGAGCAACAGCGATTGCCATTTTGAAAACATCATTTCCTTGGAAAATACAGTTAGAAGCCATAAAACCACCATAACTCCATCCGAAAATTCCAATTCTAGAAGCATCAACATACGGATAAGAACCAATTACTTTAGCCGCATCAATTTGATCTTCTACCTCATATTTTCCTAATTCCTTTTGAGTCACTTTTTTGAAATCAGCTCCTTTAAATCCTGTTCCTCTTCCATCAACACAAGCTACAATATAACCTTGCTGTGTAAGCGATAAGAACCAATAATCATCAGAGTTATTCCAATCGTTATTTACCTGCTGTGATCCAGGACCAGAATATTGGTACATAAAAACTGGATATTTTTTTGAAGGATCAAAATCTTTTGGTTTTAAAATCCAAGCGTTTAATTCGTTTCCTTTAGCTGTTTTTAAAACAAAGAATTCTTTTGCTGGTAAGTTATAGCCTTTCAATTTATCAGCAAGCGCTTGATTGTTTTCTATAACCTGAATTTCTTTTCCTGTTTTTGACTCATTTAAAGTGTAAGTCGTAGGCACTAAATTGCTTGAGAAAGTAGTAATGAAATATTGGAAGTTTGGACTGAAAGTCGCTGCACTTGTTCCCACTTTTGTAGTTAAACGAGTTTTGTTTTTCCCATCTAAACCAACTCTGTAAATATCTCTGTTGATAGAACCATTTTCTGTAGATTGATAGAAAATCGTTTTTGTTTTTTCGTCGAAACCGTAGTATGAAACCACTTCCCAGTTCCCTTTTGTAACCTGATTTTTAAGCTTTCCTGTTTTATCATATAAATAGATATGATTGAAACCGTCTTTTTCGCTTGTCCAGATAAAGCTGTTGTCTTTTAAGAAAGTCAAATTATCTGTTACATCTACGTAAGCTTTATCTTTTTCATTCAACACCACTTTTGCAGCAGCGCTTGTTCCATCAACAAATAATAAATCAAGATTATCTTGGTGACGGTTTAATACTTGTGCTGAAAGCACATTAGCATCGTTCGTCCATTGCATTCTCGCAATGTAGAAATCATTATATTTCCCTAAATCTACTTTTTTCGTTGCTCCTGCAGCTACATCATAAATATGTAATGAAACTTCTGAATTCTTTTCTCCCGCTTTAGGATACTTAAAAGTTTCGATTGTGGGATACAAATCTTTATGAAACATTGACATTGAAAATTCAGGAACCTGACTTTCGTCAAAACGAATATAAGCTACTTTTTTACTGTCTTTACTCCAATCGAAAGCACGAACAAAAGCAAATTCTTCTTCATAAACCCAGTCTGTGATACCGTTGATTACTGCATTCTTTCTTCCATCACTTGTAATTGGAGTAGATTTTTTTGAAGCGATGTCATAAACATACAAGTTATTTTCTCTAGCATAAGCAATTTTTGTTCCATCAGGAGAAAAAGTCGGTTCTTGAATCTGAAAATCAAAAAGCTTTGTCAACGATTTTGAAGCGATATCATATAAATAATAATCTGCTGTAAAAGAGTGACGAAAAATCTTATTAGAATTACAAGCAATTAAAATTTTCTTCTCAGACGCGTCAAAAATATAACTGTCAATTCCCTCTGAAAGCGCTGCATGATTTTTAGTATCAATTAAATTAGAAACCTTTTTCAAAGTTGCAAAATCATATAAATCGATCTGCATGCTTCTGCTCGCTCTATCAACATTCAATACAGTATATTGGTCTGTATTTTTCAAAGATTGCAATTCATCCATTCCTTTTGCTCGAAATGCCCCACTATAAATATTTTCGACAGTGATTTTTTGTTGACCAAAAACGGTCGCAACCAGAAATAAAAGTATTACAGTAATTTTACTTGTACTCATTACAATTAATTTAAATATAAAAAAGAGCCCAATTTTAGTAAAAAAAATAAACATAATACACATTTTAAGTGTTAAATGTTAAAAAAAATAACGATTGCGTAGGCTTCATTTTTAAAATACATTTTAAACAAAACTCTTAAAATGGTATATTTGCGGCAACATTATTATTTAATATACTGAGAATGAACAACGCTGTTGCCGGATTTTCTAAATTATCCAAAAAAGAAAAAATCAACTGGATTGCAAATGAATATTTTTCGAACCCCGATGAGGCGCAAAATATTATAAGAAATTACTGG
Source organism: Flavobacterium panacagri (assembly GCF_030378165.1). NCBI lineage: Bacteria > Pseudomonadati > Bacteroidota > Flavobacteriia > Flavobacteriales > Flavobacteriaceae > Flavobacterium > Flavobacterium panacagri. The sequence continues at coordinate 1,641,788 of NZ_CP119766.1, read as the reverse complement.
AATTCAGACGAAAAGCTTCAGCAATTGCATGATGAATTTATTGAAAACACCATTACAAACCTTTATATCCCACTTGGAGTTGCTCCTAACTTTTTAATCAACGGGAAATACAAAACCATTCCGATGGCCATTGAAGAGAGTTCTGTTGTTGCTGCAGCTTCTAAAGCAGCGAAATATTGGTCTACTAGAGGAGGTTTTAAAACAACAATCATCAATACAGAAAAAATTGGGCAAGTTCACTTTACTTATAATGGAGATGCTGAAAAACTAAAAAGCTTTTTTGACGAAATAAAACCTAAATTCTTCTCAGAAACTCAAAGTATTACCAAAAACATGCAGCAACGTGGCGGCGGTATTTTGGATATTAAATTAAAAGACAAAAGAAGTTTATTAGAAAACTATTATCAGCTTCATGCTACTTTTGAAACTAAAGACAGCATGGGTGCCAATTTCATAAATTCTTGTTTGGAGCAATTTGCTTCGACATTAAAAGAAGAAGCCCAAAACTCTGATTTACTAAAAAATGACGAAAAGCTGGAGGTTATCATGAGCATTTTGTCTAATTATGTTCCAAACTGCCTTGTCAGAGCTGAAGTTTCTTGCCCTATCGAAGATTTAGCCGAAAAACATATTACAAATCCACAGGAATTTGCAGAGCGTTTTGTACAAGCTGTTCAGATTGCAGAGGTTGAACCTTTTAGAGCCGTTACTCATAATAAAGGCATCATGAACGGTGTTGATGCTGTAGTCTTAGCAACCGGAAATGATTTTAGAGCCATAGAATCTGGGGTTCATGCTTATGCTTCAAAAAATGGTCAATACGCAAGTTTATCTCATGCTAAAATCGAAAACGGAATTTTTACTTTTTGGCTTGAAATTCCATTAGCTTTAGGAACTGTTGGCGGCTTAACTTCTTTACATCCTTTAGTAAAACTGTGCTTAGATATTTTAGAAAAACCATCTGCACCAGAATTAATGGAGATTGTTGCCGTTGCTGGTTTAGCACAGAATTTTGCTGCTTTGCGTTCCTTAACAACTACAGGAATTCAGGAAGGACATATGAAAATGCACCTGAACAATATCATCAATCAATTTGAAGCTACCGAAGAAGAGCGTCATTTAATTAAAACGCATTTTAAGAAAACAGCCGTATCTCACAGCGCTGTGGTAGATTTTATTGAAAATTTAAGAAAATAACTGAATTCAAAAATTCTAACATTTTAAATCTCAAAATTGGAATTTGGGTTTTAAAACATTGGAATTTATATAATAAAGACAAAGTATGTCAAAAACATTTTACAGTAACGGAAAACTTTTTATCGCTGGAGAATATCTGGTTTTAGACGGAGCAGATGCTTTTGCACTGCCAACAAAATTCGGTCAAGATCTAGTAATTGAAAATGGGAGCAACAATGAAATCGAATGGAAAAGTTACGACCACGATAAAAGTTTGTGGTTTGAAGAAACCATTTCATTTGATGAATTTGTAAATAAACCACAAATAAAAATTGAAACTGTAAAATCTACCCTGATTGACATTCTTCATGAAGCTTACATTTTAAATCCAAAATTTATAGACAATTCTGAAGGTTTTAAAATAAACACTCATTTGTCTTTTCCAAGAAATTGGGGATTGGGAACTTCCTCCACTCTTATAAACAATATAGCACAATGGGCTGATGTTAATGCTTTTACCTTATTGAATAACAGTTTTGGAGGAAGTGGTTACGATATTGCCTGTGCACAAAACAATACACCAGTTGTATATCAAATTAAAAACAACATAGTAAAACCAGTTGAATTTAATCCTGACTTTAAGGATCACATTTACTTTGTTTATTTGAATAAAAAACAAAATAGCAAATCAGCGATTTACGCTTACAATAACAATAAAAATCATCATCTAGCCCAAAGTATTGCTACAAACAATAAAATAACTAACGCTATCCTGAATGCAAAAAACCTAAAAGAATTTGCATCAGCCGTTCAGAAACATGAAATTCACATGAGTAATATTTTAGAAATGCAGACTATAAGAGAAGCTGTATTTCCAGATTTTAACGGCGTAATTAAAAGTCTCGGAGCGTGGGGAGGCGATTTTGTAATGGTAGTTTCTCAAGAAAATCCGAAAGAATATTTCACTAATAAAGGTTACGAAATAATCCTGACTTACGAGGAAATGATTTTATAAAGCTTAAGCAATTCAGACCAAAAGATCAATAATTCACTTTTTTGTTATTACTCTTATCTGATTTTGTTTCTAGTCGACGAACAGACTTGCTTTCTTGTTCGTTAGACTCTATAAGTCTATTATGAAGACGCTCTGCCATTTTCTCAATACTGTTGGTGATAGAATCATAAACCACTTCCATTCTGCGGTGTTTTTCTTCTTTTACTGCTCGCAACACATCTTCAACAAACATTTTATCATATTTCTCTGCCACAGAATCATGAGTGTTTGTTAATCGAATTACATAATCGTTACTCAAGATGGTAACTTTAAAATGCTGTTCTTCGTTACTTAAATAATACTTTCCTCCCAATTCATCTACGTTGATGTCGGTGCTGGCAACTTTTAAAAGCTCCGTAATGATTCCAAAAATATGACTTTCAATTTTGGTATAAACTCTCGGCTTCTTTTTAAAAATTTTTAAAGTAAAAAACATTAAATGTTTGATGTTAAGGTATTTGATTTTGGGTCCTTTTTTTCGTCTTTATTCTAACATTTTGGAAATCAGAAAGAAATATTAAAATAAAAATTCGGACAAATTAACTGTAATATTTTGAATATCACAAATTTTTTAGATTAAATCTATACTTTCCCTACAGAGTATCAAAAAATTAACTAAAAAATATTACAAAGTGAAATTAATTATTCAGAATAAAAAAGAAAACCCGAAACATCTTGGATGTTTCGGGTTTTTATGATATTGATTACTTATTCTTAGTAATTGAACTGTAATCTATTATCTTCAATTTTAGCATTATTTTTCAACGCTGGCAATACTCTACTTGCATCATTTGCACTTTGAGCTTTTACTTTCTCTACATAAGCAGCATGAGTAGCAATTGCTGGAGCTTTTACTGTTTTAATGTTTTTAACTACATAAACCCCTGTATTTCCTTCAATTGGAGCAGAAATCTTATTTGCAGCTAAAGCAAATGCATTTCCAACAACTTTTGGTTCTTGTCCAACTCCACCAGGTAAAACTGGATTATCTAAAGTTACATCAGCAGCTTGCTGAACAGCAACCCCAGCAGCTTTAGCAATAGCTTCAAGGCTTGATCCTGTCATTTTAGCTTTTAACAATTCCGCTTTTTTCTTGTTTTTCAAGATTGGCTCAACATAAGGTCTTGCCATATCAACAGAAACTAAACCTGATTTATTTTCACCTTTGTATTTAGCAATAACGTGTCCGATATTCGCTATTTCAAAACGTTTAACGTCTCCTTTTCCTGTTTCTTTATCAAAAGCCCATCTTACAATGTTACGCTGATTTCCTAAAGGCCCGAATGCTTCATCCATAGCTTTTGCATTCACAACAGGAGCTACTTTTAAGCCTAATTCTTTAGCTGCAGCATTAAAATCTTTATCAGCCGCATCCATTTCGAATTTAGTTGCTAAAGTAAATACCTTATCAGAAGTAGCTTCAGAAGGCTCAATTTTCTGAGCAATTGTAGCTAAACGAATTCCATCTTGTTTATCCGTAATTTTGATAATATGAAAACCGAAAGGAGTTTCTACTAAACCTATTTTTCCAATTCCGTTATTGAATACAAAATCATTGAATGGCTTTACCATTTGGCCTTGACCAAAATATCCTAAATCACCACCTTGCTGTGCAGAAGAATCATCAGAACTTGTAAAGGCCAACATCATAAAACTATCTGGATTTGCCTGAACCTGAGCTAAGATTTCTTCAGCTTTAACTTTAGCGTCTTCTTTAGTTCTTTTTTCTTTTGGAGTTGCTTGAGCACCATCGTAAGAAATTAAAATATGGCTTGCTTTTGCATTAACACCAGCTTTAAATCCTAAAGATTTAGAGATAGCATAATATCTTCCGTAAACATATGGCCCGTAAATTGCCCCAGCAGGCAAACTGAATAATTTGTCAGCATCTACAGCTGGAAGGTTATTTTTAGGAACGTAAGTAGAATCGTAAGGAACATCAGAATTTGCATTTACGAATTCAGCAATGTTTGTCGCATTTCTAAATCCTGGTAACGAATCATTTTTACCAGTTTTTGCGTTGTACACAACACTTCCTGATAATAATGCTGTTAATTTAGCTTTAATTTCAGCCTCATCTTCTTTAGAAGCTTTATCTTCTACTAAAACGTATTCAATTTCACGAGTTGCATCTGCTTTGAATTTTTTCTCGTTTTTCTTCATATAATCTACAATATCAGAATCAGAGATTTTTACTTCACTGTCTTTAATTGAAGAATATGGAGCAGCAGCATAGGCAAAGTTCACTTTGTTAGCCTCCATTTCATACTTTAATTTTCCTTCACTAGCAGTTGTGTAAAGTCCTGACTTAATTAAAGTATTATATATTTGAAATTTAGCATTCAATTCAGCATCTTTCTCTTTTTGAGTGATGAATTCTTTTGCTTCTGGATTTGATTTGAAATAGTCTTTAAACTTAACTTCATCAAAAAGTCCTGCTGCATTTAAGAACATTGGGTTTTTACCAATATTTGGATCTGATTTTAGAACCTCTAATAAGTGTTTTTCACCTACTCTCAATCCTAATTTATCAAATTGAGATGACAATAAAGCGATTGAAACTTCTTGATCCCAAACTCTGTTTGCAGCTTCAGTGGAAGTAATACCCTGCCCACTTTTTTCAACATTACTAACTTTAATTCTAAAGTCTTCAAATGAAATATCTTTTCCGTCGATGCTTCCTACATCTTTTGAACTTTGACTAAATGTTCCCTTACCGATTAGATCTTGTATTATAAATGCAAATAATGCAAGTGCAATAACTCCTATCAATAAAGCGGAACGCTGTCTAATTTTTGCTAAAACTGCCATTTTATTATCGTTAATTTTATATTCAGTTTGCGAAAATACAATTATCTAGTTAATAACAATACAACTAGCGTTTTATTTTACACATTTTTTTTTATTAATTTAAAAAATCAATCTTTAATTGTCAATTTGACTAGTTCTATTTTCTTATTTGAAGCCTCTTTTATAAAAAAATGATACTTATCTATTACAATTCTGTCTCCTTTTTGTGGAATTTCTTTTGTATGATTTACAATAAAGCCTCCTAACGTCCCATACGAATCCTCTTCTGGAATCATTAATTTATAAGTTTCATTTAAGTATTCAACATCTAATCGGGTTGAAAACAAATACTTACCTTCACTTATAACCTCTTCAATTAATTCCTCATCCAAATCGTGCTCGTCTTCAATTTCTCCAAAAAGTTCCTCCACAATATCTTCAATCGTAATAATTCCAGAAGTTCCTCCGTATTCATCTAGGACAACTGCAACATTTTTACGCTTTTTAATTAATAAGTTCAGCACATCTTTTATCAAAATCGTTTCCGGAACAAATTCAACAGTCATTAAAACTGATTTTATTGTAGACGGTTTTTTGAACAAGTCAAACGAATGCACATAACCTACAATATCATCTAAAGAATTCTGGCTGATGATAATTTTAGAATATCCTGTTTCAATAAACATTGCTTTAAGGTCATCAACAGTATCAAAAAGATCTACATCTACAATTTCTGTTCGTGGCGTCATAATATCACGAGCCTTAACGCCAGAAAATTCTAATGCATTCTGGAATATCTGGATTTCAGAATCCACTTCTTCATCTTCTTCAACAGAACTCATCTGCTCGTTAATATAGTTTCCAAGTTCAATTCTACTGAATAAATGAATCTGGCTTCCCTCTGTTTTAAAAAATTTACTCAGTACAAAATCGGCAATCCAGATAAAAAAAGAGGAGATATAATAAAACAACCTATAAAAGAAATAAGCTGGAAGCGCCAAAATTTTAATTAATGAATTGGCGTAAATCTGAAAAAAAACTTTAGGAAAAAACTCAGAAGTCAGTAAAACAATAAAAGTTGCGAGAAGAGTCTGAATGAGAATATCCCACCAATCTGGAACAAACAAACCCAAATGAGTCATCCAATTTAGAATTAGATCTCCCATAAAAAAGCCATAAATCACCAATGCAACATTGTTTCCAATAAGCATTGCCGCAATAAATTTGGATGGATTTTCGGTAAGTTTCGTTAAGATTCTAGACAAGAAATCGTCTTGTTTCTTCTCTATTTCAAGATAAATTTTATTGGCGGAAATAAAAGCGATTTCCATTCCAGAAAAAAAAGCTGCTAGTATTAAACATATTATTATAATACTAATTTCCATTTTTACTGGTTTTTATTGCGATTATTGTGCTTATTAATAAACCTTCTTCTAAAGAAAAACATAAAAGCCGACATTCCGGCAATTACAAAATAGAAAGGATAACTTTCATCGCCTTCATTTAGTTTCATTATAGCATCGTAAGCAAAAAATAGTGCTATAATGATGTAAATGTATTGTGTATATTTTAAATAACCCATAATCTTATTTATTCTTCGTCGGATTCAATTTCACCGCTTATTCGCTGTGAATTTATCACTTTAAAATCTTTACTAAAATCTATTCCCTGACCATTCGAAACACCTTTTGCATCTGTCAGTTTAAATTTTCTCTCAGTATAAAACCATTCGTTTTTCTGATCAAAGTATAATTGTTCTGTTTCCAAAACCTGCCCTGCTTCAGAAGTTATTTTTACTTTCCCAATTAAATCTATAATTCCTGTATTTTTATACGAAACTGCATAATTTCCTTTTATAAAAGTACGCTTTTGCTTTTTATCATATAAAGTAACATCAATTCCTCTTGGAAATTCAGTAAACGGAAAATCAAGATTAGAATAATCAAGCATTTTAGGACTTATCAAAACACCTGTAATACGTCCAGAATCTGTATACTTAATATTAACTGTATCTGCATCACTTGCTGGAACAAATTCCGAGAAGTTAATTTTCTGAACTTCTTTAAAATTACTTTCGCATCCAAAAAACAGTGTCACAGCAAGAACTGTGACAACTAGCAGACTATATCTTTTTGGTAAATTCATTTGCCAAATGTAGTAAATTGTAATGAGCTTAGAAAAGATAAACTAGTTTGTTTATTGGAATTTACTCTTCACGAACCATCTGTCGTTGAAAGAAAAACTCAAACTGAAATTCACATAGTTTTCTTGTACCAAATCAGAGGAAATCGTACCGCGTTTTCCAAATTCAACTCCAAAATTCAAATTTGAAAAAGATTGCGGAATCGGAATTCCAACTCCAAGGGTCATTCCGTAATCTTTGATAGACTCATTATTAACAATTAAACCTATTTTTTCATACTTTAAACCTGCTCTATACGTAATTCTGCTCATGTAGCTTGTGAAAGAATTATAGTTAGGAAGGAAGTATCCTCCAAGGGCAAATTTTGAATAATTTTGGTAACTTACATTATTCATTTTATTGTAATAATTTTCTAACTGTCCATCTCCTTGAAAAGTCATATTTGCACCAACAAGCCATTTTCTAGCCTCTCCAATTCCTAAACCAATACTCAACTTATTTGGAAGTTTTAGTTTTGTAGGATCTACAGCCTGAGTATAAGGATCCGGATCGCCTTGAACTGAAAATACTCTTGTGTTATCTGAATTCAGATTCCCTGCAAATGAATAACTTAAACTAGAAAAAATACTAATTTTTTTATAGACTTTTTGTTGATACATCGTCCCAAAACTAAAAGCCATTCCTGATATTTCAGAAGTATTTACTTCTGCTGTACTGTTTTGAACTCCCGTTACAGCTTCTAAAGTTGTTGTGGTAATTTTTCCAAAATTATACTGCGCATCCGCTCCAATATTCCAGTTACGTGTAATCTTGTATCCCAAACCAAAATAAACCTTATTTACACCGCCTTTTCCTTCAAGCTGTGAACTTGTCAATCCTTCTGTTGCCGTGTTGTCAGTAAAAATTTTATAACCTACTGAACTAACAGGTATTAAACCAAATGAAGCGCCGAATTTTCCCATCGGAATTCCTAATGCTAAATAATCAAAAGTAGTGCGCTGTGCTTTTTCAGACTGTGTACTTGTTTTTAAATTAGAAGTTGCAAAAGTTCCTCCAACCGTAAATGTCGTTTGCAATAAGCTGGCGTAACTAGCAGGGTTTTCTAAATTTAAATGAATCGTATCCTGCTCCACTGCAACTCCGGCCATTGACCTATTTTCAAGAGTTCCCTTGAATCTTACATCTCCTATTCCGAAGAAAGAATAGGGAGAAGCAGTACCTTGCTGTGCGAATGAAACGAACGATATAAGCAAACAAGCGCTTAGTATTACTTTTTTAATCATTGTCGATTTTATATTGATATGTTTGGTTCAAACTCTCCAGAAGGAAATTTGAATTGGCAAATATGGTATTTTTTAATCGTTTAGCCAAAAAATCTGCATCGCCTCCCGTTAAAATTATGATAAAATTTGAAAAGTCCCTGCGATAATCATCGATAAAACCGTCAATCTCATAGACGAAACCATTGACAACACCAGAATGCATGGCTTGTGTTGTCGAGTTACCAATATATGAATTGGGCACTTCTAATGTCAACAAAGGCAATCTGGCCGTATAATTATGCATCGACTCGTATCGCAATCGAAGCCCCGGAGAGATCGCTCCTCCTAAATAATTATCATTTTCGTCGATAAAATCGTAGGTAATGCAAGTTCCTGCATCAATAACTAATCGGTTTTGTTTTGGAAATTTCAAAGTGGCTCCTGCTGCCAGAATCATGCGGTCTATCCCTAACGTTTTGGGAGTTGCGTATTTATTATGAAACGGAAAAACATCTTCGTGTGTAAAAAAATGAACTCTGATTTCTTTTTCGAATGTTAAAAAAGCTTGTTTTTCGATATTTCCAACCGAAGCAACAGCCAAATCTGAGCAATTTGGAAATTTTTCCAAAATATTTTTAATCTTTTCTACAAGCTCTTTTTTCTCAAAAATAAAATTCTCCAGAGCAGTACTTCCCTCAAAGACAGACGCTTTAATTCGAGTGTTTCCAACATCAACCGTTAAAACCATTTTGCATTTTTGTTTTTGCGAAGATACGAATTGATTTTTTTTCTAAAATGTTTTGGAGAAACGGAAAATGATTCTATCTTTGCACCCGCAATACGCACAATAAGGTACCTTAGCTCAGATGGTAGAGCAATGGACTGAAAATCCATGTGTCCCTGGTTCGATCCCTGGAGGTACCACAAAACCCGAATAGAAATATTCGGGTTTTTTGTTTTTTATTTTTTTTTAAAGCATTACAGTTGTAAAAACTAAAATTTAAGAATCTTTACGTCTTTCCTTTTTCTTCTTTACTGTTATAGTTTTATAATAATTCCTATCTATTGCACTAAATATTTCCTGAATTAAATAAACATTACTATCAGCTGTTTTTATTTCGTAAGGATGATTCATTGGAGAATAATACTGTGCTTTCATTTCATCATTACGTCTTACAACCAATATATATAAATTAGTATGACCATGATCTTTTCTGCAATTCTGATAGTAACTCTTCTTCTCTAAAATTTCCGAAGCAAACTTTAATTTCTTTTGCTCTTCTATTGAAAAATTTATCTCTGTGTTTAATTTTTCCGTCTTCAAAACAGCTTTAAAATTTTCATCAAAATCAATTACTAAAAATTGACCGCTTTCATGTCCCTCATGCCATTTATATAGCAAGATTCCATTTTTTATTTTTGTAAAATTGGCAAACTCACTTTTATAAGAAGTAGAATCTCCCCTGATACCAATATATTGCCATTGCAGAATTTCTGACGGAACTGAAACTGCCAAACATTTATTTTCATCAGAAACATTTACTTTTTGGCTTTGACAAATTGCAAAACTCAAAAAAAGAATTAACACAAAAATCTGGTTCATACCAATAAGCGCAATAAATAGTATACTTCAAATATAATCACATTACTTTATTTTTAAGCTTTACTAAGATTCTTAAAACGAAATGTCAACAATTAAATAGTTTTTGTTAAAAAAGTATTAACTAAATAAAAAAATATCTTCTATATTCGTAAAACTATAATTTTATCTTTCATTTACTAATAAGATTTCAAAGCAGTTTTATGAGCGAAACTTCTACTAAAGGCATTTGGAAAGTAATTTCTGCCTCTTCTATGGGCACCATGATCGAATGGTACGATTTCTATATTTTTGGCAGCTTAGCCGTTGTTATTTCAACAAAATTTTTCCCCAGTGACAATCCAACCGCAGCGTTTTTATCTACTTTAGCCACATTTGCGGCTGGATTTGTTGTGCGTCCGTTTGGAGCTTTATTCTTTGGAAGGCTTGGTGATATTATTGGTCGTAAATATACTTTTATGGCTACTTTATTATTAATGGGCGGGTCTACATTTTTAATTGGCTGTATTCCGAGTTATGAAACAATTGGATTTCTTGCGCCTCTATTAGTTTTGATTTTACGTTTGCTGCAAGGACTTGCTCTTGGAGGTGAATATGGAGGCGCCGCTACTTATGTTGCCGAACATGCTCCTGCAGGACAAAAAGGCTATTGGACTTCTTGGATTCAGACTACTGCTACCGTTGGCTTATTTATTTCTTTGATGGTTATTCTTGCTACAAAAAGCATGCTTTCTCCTGAAGCTTTTGATTTATGGGGATGGCGTGTTCCTTTCTGGGTTTCGGTTGCTATGGTTGGCGTTTCGTATTTGATTCGAAAAAATATGGATGAATCACCTGTTTTTGCAAAAGCTAAAAAAGAGGGAACAACGAGTGCAAATCCATTAAAAGAAAGTTTTGGAAACAGATACAATTTAAAGTTTGTTTTATTAGCTTTATTCGGTGCTACAATGGGACAGGGAGTTGTCTGGTATACAGGACAATTCTATGCCATGAGTTTTATGAAAACGGTTATGAATGTTGATTCTTCTCAAGTAGATGAATTATTAGGAATTGTCCTTTTGATTGGAACTCCCTTTTTTATTATTTTTGGATGGCTGAGCGATAAAATTGGACGCAAATACATTATGATGTTCGGAATGCTGCTGGCTATAATATCATACAGGCCAATTTACAAAGCAATGTACGATACTACTGATATCAATAAAAAAAGTGAAATTGTAGAAATACCGCAAGTTACCACAGAAACTAAGGCTGACGGAAGTTCTGTTGCTACAACGCAAAAAAAATACACTGATGGCACAACCGTTTTAGAAAAAACAACGTATATCCCTAAAAAAGAAGCTCAAACCAGCCTCTCAATAACAATTAATTCAAGTGATAAATGGACATTAATTTTTCTAGTTTTTATTCAGGTACTTTTTGTAACAATGGTTTATGGCCCTATCGCCGCTTTCTTAGTCGAAATGTTTCCAACCAAAATTAGATATACTTCTATGTCATTACCTTACCATGTTGGAAACGGAATTTTTGGAGGCTTACTTCCTGCTATTTCTACTTATTTTGTATCCCATGCTAAAACAGCTGGCAAAACAGATTTTTATCTTGACGGATTATGGTATCCTATTATTATTGCAGGAATCTGCTTTGTAATTGGAATGATTTATATTGACAACAAAAACGAAACTACTCACCTTTAAAATTTAAAAAATGAACGCGATTAAACAAGTTTTAGGGGCATTATGGATTGCTTTAGCAGCTGCAGCAGCATATTTCTGCGTGTTTGAATTTGGTTTGCCTAAATTACTTTCGGAACAACAGGACGATTTGGTATTTGGTGCAATTATTCTATTTATATTAACTCCCCTCATTGTTATGGGCTTGGGAACATTTGGATACTATTCTTTAATTGGAGAATACAATAAAAAGAAATAAATGAGATAGAAAACTACTTAATCAAAAAGGCTGCCTACAACAATGTAGAACAGCCTTTTCTCATTACTAACCTAACCAAACTTTTTTATCTGTTAAGATTTTATTTTTTAATAAACTTCATTACTTGAGTCGTATTATTTTCATCAGAAGCTTTTAGGATATAAAGTCCTGTCTGTAATTCGCTTACGCTGAATTGAAAATCTGCATTGCCTTTTGAAGCAAAACTTTTTACTAATTGTCCTGAAACAGAATAAATCTGAACTTTAGCAAAACCAGCGTTAAGTGTGAAATAGTCCGTAACTGGATTTGGATATAGGTTTACCGAAATTCCTTTTTCAAAATCGTCTATCGCTAAATTTGCTATTTTATTACCATAAATTCTGTATTCTCCCGGAGGCAGATTTATCGGAGCATTTACATCTGTTACATTTATGGCGGTATTGTCCATTAAATTATACCAAGTTCCTGCATACGGAAAACCTGTTGCAACGTTCTGAGCTGCAGTATCGAAATTGGCTAAGATCAAAACATCTTTTAACTGTGATGAAGATAAATTAGCATCTGTTATTTTGATGTTTACAAGTTTAGAATTTGCATTTGTAATAGTCGAGGTTCCCGAAAAAACTGGCTCTGCTTTTTTAAGCGTAATCATTTTTGCCCAATCGTTATAAATTTTATTGCGATTTGAATCTCCCAACCAGTTATTCACCCATTGCGGCTGTGGTTTTGTATCTAATTTACAATCTCCAGGTTCAGCATCAAAATCTGTATTTACAACATTGTTATTACAAGTAAAAATAGAACTTTCCCATCCTAACTCTCCAAAATGCCAGATCATTTTTGGTCCTGGAACTAATAAAGAAACTGCTCCAATTGCAGACATTCTTGATAATGCTGTATTCAATGTTTTTACGCTGTAAGTTCCATTTACAGCTCCATACTGTAGATTTTTATACATTAAACGTTCCTCATCATGACTTTCGGCATACCCAATTAAACGATTAGCTGTAAATCCTCTACTTGTGCTTGACATTCTAGTAATATCACTATTGTATCCCATAGACAATTCATTGTATTGATTGGTCATTTTTCCCCACATCATAATTCCTTTACTTGGAGATTCTGAAATCTTATAATTTGCCCATTCTTTTTCTTCAGCATCCGACCCTAAATGTTCAAAAATGGTAAAATGAGTTGGATCTAAACTCCACGAATAATCTGCGTATTTTTTCAAAATATCTATTCTATCCTGCTGATAGGCATCTGTACAAGAATTATCAGAAGCTGTACAATTTTGCGTAAAACCTTTAGTTAAATCCCAGCGGAAACCATCTATTTTATATTCTTGAATCCATTGTTTAATCACTCTTTCTACATAATATTGTGTTTTTCCAGACTGATGATTAAAATCTTCCCCAACATTATAAGAATGTTTAGCTACAGTATTAAAATAAGGATTTTCAGTAGTCGGCGATCCAAAACCATCTCCATCAGGATCATTCATCCACATTCTTACCATCGGATTTCTTCCAAAAGCGTGATTTAAAGCTACATCAAGAATTACAGCAATTCCGTTTTGGTGACATAAATCAATAAACTCCTTTAATTTATCTGAAGTTCCATAGAATTTATCCAAAGCCATGTGGAATGAAGTATTGTACCCCCAGCTTTCATTGCCTTCGAATTCCATTACTGGCATTAATTCAATTGCATTTATTTTAAGATTTTTAAAATAATCTATTCTATCTATCAGATTTTGATAACTTTTACCTGCATCAAAATCACGTACTAAAACTTCATAAACAACTAGCTTTTCTTTTTCAGGTTTTACGAAGTTTGTTACCTGCCAATTATAAGGAGTCTGTCCTGTTTTCAAAACCGTTACCTCAAAATTTTGCCCCGTTGGATAAACAGGCATATTAGGATATTTTGATGAAGGAATCGAAGGATCATCATAAGGTGATAAAACTAAAGTAGAATATGGATCGGCCGTTTTTACCATGGCTGGTGAATTAGCAAGCGGTGTTGCATCTACGACCCAATATTGATAGGTATTATTTACACCCGAAACCAATCCTGTTAATTCCAGCCAGAATTTCCCTGAAGCTGGATCTTTTTTCATGGCATAAGCCGATGTTGGCTGCCAATTATTAAAGCTTCCGGCAACATAAACAAAGTCTTTTAAAGGCGCATCTAAAACCAAAGTTGCTTTAGTCACATCTGAAGCATTATAATTAATTCCATCTACCAAACCCGCAGGCATAGCTTGAGAAACTGTATTCGGATTTACGAGAACCGAGAACTTTTTAGAAATTGTAGTCGCTCCTTGCGTTGCAACTAATTCATAACTTTGGTTTCCCGTAACATTGACATGTGTATAAGAATAATTCGAAGTACTGACATTTGTATTAATTGTGGCTCCATTGGCTTTCAAAGTATAACTTCCTGCTCCTCCAGTATTTGTTGCAGTTATAGTAAAGCTTGATCCCGAATTAATAATTGTATTACTATTTTCAGCTGGAGACGTTAATGAAACTTGAAAAGTTCCTACTTCTACCAAAATATCTTGAGATTTCTTATCACCAGTTCCGTCTTTCGCTTTAACCAAAAAACCAATTCTTCCTATTCCGTTTCTTGCGAAATACGTAGAAGGGGTAATTGTTTTAGTATACGTATCGGTTCCGGCATTATAAGTAAATTTACTCGCTTCATTTGATGAAGTCCAAGTTCCATTAGAAGAACTATCTGATTGATTCGTATCATTTACATCATAGGACCATGACCAAAGATATAATGCGTATGTTGTACTGATTCCCCATGAAGTTTCGTTAACACTATTTCCATTAATGGTAATTGTAATCGGAGTTGTTTCTTCAAAAGTTGCTGGATTTATTGAATAAGTAACTGTTTGTTGCTGGGCAAAGGCAGTTACCGCCATCAATAAAAATATTGATAGTAAAATTCTTTTCATAATAGTAGTGGTTAGCTAATTAGTTAGTTTGATTAAAAAAGGGCTATCTGCTGATAGCCCTTTTCCAGTTATTAACTGAAGTCTTATTGATTAGGAATCATTACATAACTTCCGTCTAAATCATTAAAATAAATAAGATATTTAGATTTTGCTACCGGTATGTTTTCACCGTTTCCTCCACCTGAAAAGGCAGTAGTTCCTCCCCATGAAACATCCCAAGCGTCATTTGCTCTAAACTTCATTCCTCCATCATTTAAAGGCGTTACACCCAATGTCCAGATATGAGCATTAAAAGTAGATTTTACCATTGGTGTCGAAGCATCCCATCCTTTAGCAGTTGCATCTCCAATAATACCTACAGTATTGTAAACCGTCGCTGTTGCACCTGCTGCATATGGAGCTAATGTATAGGTCAATTTTTGAACATCCATCACAAAAGTGTAATAACCATCTGCTGCAATTTCAAAACTAGCAGGATCTGCATCACCTTCTGTAGCTCTATAAATTAAAGATCCATCTTTACCTCCATACATTGGAGCCCAGCTTCCTAAGTTTTTAATAGCCTTAAATACACCTTTTTTGAAGAATCCTATAAATTTATATTCATTTGCATTTGTTGCACTTCTAAATAAAATCTGATTTCCTTTATTGTTATCCCAACCAGAAACTGTTGCGTCTCCAACTAAATACCAATCGTCGAATTTATAATCAACTTTTCCAACATAAGGAGTTACAGTGATCGAAATCAATCCTTTTGAAACCTGAACAAATCCGCCTGAAACATTTGATGTAATTTTTACATCATATTGCGCTGCTACTTCTGGCACACCTCCAAGATCAATTGCTGCCTGATTTAAATCTTTAGCAAGCACAGATACCTCAGTAGTATTATTCGTAGTAGCTTCAAGAACTTTTGCTCCAGTAAAATCCCCTCCCTTTTTATCTATTAACAAACTGTATCTTACAGATACTGTATTAGAATATTCAGCTGCGGACCATTTAAATTTAGCAACTTCTTCTGATGCTTTTTCAACATCAAGAACATAATTTTGTCCCGTTGCTGGTGCAGTAATCTCTGGTGCCAAAAGCGTATCAAGAACTGGTCTTTCGTCTACAGCATCAGCATTACATGATACCGCTAATACACCAACAAATGCGATTAAAACTTTATATATTTTTTTCATTTTTCAGTTCTATTAGATGTTAGTATCCTGGATTTTGTTTCAAAGTTGGATTTGCCTGAATTGTTTTAGAAGGAATTGGCATTAAATCTCTATACGATTCTGTAGCAGTACCATTCATCACGCCACCTTTCCATTGCCATATTTTAGATCCTCCAGTAAATTTACCAAAACGAATCAAATCAGTTCTTCTGTGACATTCCCAGAATAATTCTCTCCCTCTTTCATCCAAAAGAAAATCAAGTGTCAATTGTGCAGTAGAGATATTCTGTGCACCCGCTCTTGTTCTAATTTGGTTTATATAACCTAATGCTGTAGCTATATTTCCTGTTGAAGCTCCTCTTAGGGTTGCCTCAGCATACATTAAATAAGCATCAGAAACTCTAAACATTGGAAAATCTGTATCTGGAATATCAGTTCTCTGAGCTGCGGAACCGTCTGCTTTTTTATTAATATACTTTGTTACAGCATAACCATTGGTGAATGTTGATATATTAGTAATATCTAAAGTTTGCCCATCTGTATAAAATGTACCTCTTTTATCTCCAGTAGCAGTTGCATCAGGAAAAAGTCCCACAAACTCTTTACGAGTTCTGGTTCCCTGCCATCCACCGTCCATACCTCTTGAAGCAGCATCCATACTTCCTCCAATCGATGCGTGAAGAATAAAACTCATTCCTCCACCAGTTGCTCTAATAGCAATACCGTCACTAATAATTGGAAAAATAAATTCATTTTGAGCTCCGTTTTTATCATTATCCGCAGAGAACAAATAAGCATAAGGAACATTTGCAAATGTATATCCAGAATTAATGATTTCTGTACATAAAGTAGCCACCTCATTATTTCTTTCCGTTCCAGTGTATACTTTAGAATTTAGATAAATCTGCGCCAATAAAAATTTAGCAGCTACTTTATCAACTCTACCATATTCATTTGCTCTTGCGTTAGCAAGGCTGTTATCTAAATCTTTCAATTCAGATTCTACAAAAGCAAAAACTTCTGCTCTTGATTTTTGTACCGGGTAAAAGAATCCAACTGGATCAGCTTCTGTAGTAATTGGCACATTCCCGAACAAGTCCATCAAATTCACATAAGAGAAAGCTCTTAGAAAACGTGCTTCTGCTCTAAAAGTTGCTATCTCCGCTTTTAGGCTAGCATCAACTCCTCTTGCTTCTAATTTATCATCTGTAGTTTGTCTTAAAAACTCATTTGCTAAACTAATATGGTAAGATGCTCTAGAATAAGTTCCGTATAAAAACTCATTAACAGGAGACCAAGTCTGTGTGTTTAAAGTTGGCAAAGCACCATCTGCCCAAGCAATAACTGCTTCGTCTGTAGGCAATTCTTGAGTTACAAAAAGCAAACGCAAATAACTGCTAAAATCACCTCCCAAACCAGAAATATCTGGAGAACCATCACCATCATTACCTCCAACATATAAACCTGCGTATAATTTTGCTAAAACTTGTTTGTATGAAGCTGGAT
The DNA here is from genome assembly GCF_030378165.1 of Flavobacterium panacagri. Classification (NCBI taxonomy): domain Bacteria; kingdom Pseudomonadati; phylum Bacteroidota; class Flavobacteriia; order Flavobacteriales; family Flavobacteriaceae; genus Flavobacterium; species Flavobacterium panacagri. Next base: position 1,624,191 of record NZ_CP119766.1, on the reverse strand, counting down.
CCTGAAAAAAAGTTTCTGATAAAAATTCATCATCATCCTTTGGCGTCACGTTTAAATCGTCAGTACACGAAGTAAGCGTCATACTTATTCCTAAAACAAATAGGAAGAAATAAGATATATATTTAAATGATATTTTCATTTTGTATGTTTTAAAATTTGTTTTTCAATGTACTATTAGAAACTTGCATTTACTCCAAACAAGAATGTTCTTGCTCTTGGGTAAACATTACCATCAATTCCGTTGAATTTCTCCGGATCTAACCCATCATATTTTGTAAGTACAAAAACGTTTTGAACACCAGCAGAGAATCTTAATGAAACATCTTTTAATAAAGATTTATCTAAAGTATATCCAAGAGTTACGTTATCTAATTTGATAAAAGAAGCATCTTTTATGTAATAGTTAGATAAATAACGCTGTGTGCCATTGTCTTCAAATTTGAAACCAGTGTTTAGATAATCTGCACTAAGATTAGATAAATCATTATCTCTTCTTAAAGCTGCATCTGAATATCCCATGTTAGAATTTACGTTATCAAAAATGTAATTTCCTAAACTTGCTCTCCAGTTCATTGTAAAATCAAACTTTTTGTAATTTAAAGTTGAGAACAATCCAAATGTATAATCTGCTGTTGGTTTTTTGTATCTGTAACGATCGTTTGCATCTATTTTACCATCTCCGTTTCTGTCTACATAAGCACCAGCGATTGGTTTTTTGTTAGCATCGTATAACTGCTCATATACAAAGAATGAATTTGGAGCAAATCCTACTGTATTAATCAATACTTTGTTTCCATTTCCTCCTTTAATATTATCTCCTACTTCATAACCTTGGAAACCTTCTACAGTTTGTCCTAAACTTTCAATCTTTTGATCTAAGTAAGTAGCATTAACCGCAACATTCCAATTAAAATTATCTTTTTTGATAATATCAGACTGAAGACTGAACTCAAGTCCTTTTGTTCTTAAGTTACCAATATTATTGAATCCTTGATTTCTTAAGTTAGCGCCATCTGGAACTAATACATCTGCCAATAAATCTGTTGATTTTTTATCAAAATAATTAATCGAACCTGTAATTCTATCATGTAAGAATCCAAAATCAACCCCAATATTCATCTCAGCCAATTCTTCCCATTTAATGTTTTGGTTGTATCCTTCTGGTCTCGCCGTTCTGTAAACAACACCATTAAACACATACTGAGTATTAATTGTTCCAAGCGTTACTCTTCTTAAATAGTCATACTGAGCAGAAATATCCTGCTGTCCTGTAGTACCATAACCAACTCTTAATTTTAAAGTTGAAAGTGTTTCGTTATCTTTTAAGAAAGATTCTTCAGCAACATTCCATGCAAAAGCACCTCCCATAAAGTTACCCCATCTGTTTTCTTCAGAAAAACGAGAAGTTCCATCTCTTCTATAGTTTAAAGTCAATAAATATTTACTGTCCCATCCTAAGTTCAAACGACCAAAATAAGATTGTAAATTGATATCTGGATCAGTGATAACATCTTCATTTCTTGTTTCAACAGGCTGTGTAAGCGCTCCAGATTGGTATTTTTCTTTTTGGAATAACTGATAGTTGTAACCAGCAGTAGCATCCAATTTAAGTTTTCCTAAATTTTTTGTATAAACGAAGTACGTATTTAAGTTTTTGTTTTGTAAATCGTCTGTATAAGTATCATAGTTTCCTAAATTCACATAACCTGCTGAAGTAAAAGGAACTGGCTGAAATCCTAAAATACTTTCTGTACTTTGTCTGTTGTATCCGCTGCTGTCAAATCTATCGATACCAGCTTCAGCTACAACTCTTAAATCTTCAAAGAAGTGGAATTTATAGTCTACGCTAATGTTCCCCCATTTTCTAGTAGATTTAGATCTTTTATCTTCTTGATTTAATCTTGCAACTGGATTTTTAGCAGGCAATAATGCTATGTTTCCATTTGGCTCTAACCATTCAAAGTATCCTCCATAACGAGAACCTGCTTGATAAGGAGATTGCGTTGGGTCGAAACTAATTGCAGATCCAATAACAGCATCTTCATCTTGGAATTGATTTTTACTGAAAGATAAGTTTCCGCTAATATCAATTTTTAAGTGATTATCAAATAAAACTGGGTTTAACGATATCGATGTCGTTGTTCTTTCAAAAGAAGTGTTTCTTAAGATTCCAGGATTATCAACATTTCCAACAGATAAACGTACAGGCAATTTGTTAAATAAAGCACCGCTTACCGAGATATTATTGTTTGTAGTTAATGCAGTATTGAAAATTTCTTTCTGCCAGTTAGTGCTTGCTGTACCCATTGTTGCTTTTTGAGCATCATTCCCTAAAGTATTTACTAAATTACGGAATTGATCTGCACTTAATACATCAACTGTATTAGCAACTGTGTTAATACCTACTTGAGAGCTGAAATTAACTTTTACACCACCTTTTGTTCCTTTTTTAGTTGTAATTACAATTACACCATTAGCAGCACGTGAACCATAAATAGCCGCCGCAGAAGCATCTTTCAATACTGTAAAAGATTCAATATCATTTGGATCAATAGTAGATAGAATACTAGTTGCTCCACTTGGAACAGCATTACTTAATGGAAGTCCGTCCAAAATAATCAATGGATCGTTAGAAGCACTTAAAGAAGATCCTCCACGAATTCTAATATCTGCTTTAGCTCCCGGAGCTCCTCCTCCAACAACATTAACACCAGCAATACGTCCTCCAATTAAACTTTCTGGAGTTACGTTAATCCCTTTATTAAATTCTTTTGCAGAGATTTGAGATACAGATCCTGTAGCGTCTTTTTTCTTAACAGTACCATAACCTACTTGTACAACAACTTCTTGTAATTGATTTGTATCTTCGCTTAAAGAAACCGCTAAGTTTTTTTGGCCATTATACACAATGGTCTCTGTTTTGTATCCGATAAATGAAACTAAAATTTTGTCTCCATTTTTCAGATTAGGCAATTGGAATTTACCATCAAAATCAGTAGAGGTACCTCCTACAGCACCTTGAACATTTACATTTACTCCCGGAATTGGCTGACCCGTGGCACGATCAGTTACTGTTCCACTTAAAGTGCTTTGAGCTAACACAGTAAACGGAAGCAGAAGGAATAAAAATAACAACTTTTTGTAAATTGTTTTCATACTTTTTGTTTAAATTAGTTTGAGTTTGTGAACGTTAGTTAAGTTTTTAATTTTACTTCGAATTTCAAAATTATGAATTTATTAACATGCTCAACCACAGACAATTTTTATTGCGTTACGAAAACGTGGTAGTGTTGAAAACTTTCTATTTTTTGTAATCTTTTCGTATGAAAATTGTCAATTATAAAAATTTCAGATACCTTTATTATCAATTAGATTTTTTTCAATTAATAACATGAAACGTAAAATAACCCTAAAACAGATTGCAAAGGAACTTGACGTATCGATTTCAACTGTCTCAAAATCACTTAGAAACAGTCTTGAAATTGGGGAAGAAACCCGACTAAAAGTTCAGGCTTTTGCGAAGTTTTACAACTATAAGCCAAACAATATTGCTCTCAGTTTAAAAAACCGAAAAACCAAGAGTATTGGTATTATTATTCCCGAAATTGTGCACTACTTTTTCTCTACTGTAATCAACGGAATTGAACAGGTTGCAAACGAATATGGCTACAGTGTTGTCATCTGTGTATCGGACGATTCTTTTGACAAAGAAGTCTTAAATATGGAGATGTTAGCCAACGGAAGTATCGATGGTTTTATCATGTCACTTTCTAAAGAAACCCAGTTCAAAGGCGACTTTCATCATATCACAGAAGTTATCAATCAAGGAATGCCGGTGGTCATGTTTGACCGCGTTACTAATGACATTTTATGCGACAAAGTAATTATTGATGATAAAGCTGCAGCTTATGAAGCCGTTCAGAGTTTAATTGATAATGGAAGAAAAAAGATTGCATTAGTTACAACTGTTGATTATGTAAGCGTTGGAAAACTAAGAACTGACGGCTACGAAAAAGCACTATTAGATAATGGATTACCTTTCAATGAAGATTTAATCATAAAAATTGAAGATGTAGATACCTGCGAAATTACCATAAGCCAGCTTCTACATGATCGTGCTTTTGATGCTGTTTTTGCTGTAAATGAACTTTTTGCTGTCACAATTATCAAAACAGCCAATAAAATGGGCTTAAAAGTTCCAGAAGATTTGGCAGTAATTGCTTTTACTGATGGAATAATTTCGAAATATTCAACTCCAACCATTACAACTGTTAGCCAAAGCGGTGAAAAAATGGGAAATAAAGCAGCTAAAATGCTTATCGAAAGAATTGAAGCCGAGGAAGATGATGATGATGAAGAACACAATGAAAACTATATCACAGAAGTTATAGAAACTCATCTTATTAAACGAGAATCTACTGACTAATTTTCTTAAAATCAACACATTCTAAAGCCGTAAAAAATATTTATGGCTTTTTTATTAGCATTAATAAAAAAATAATTTATAATTTTACGCCCGTCAAGGCTTTTACTTTTACTTCGAAAAAAACAGTAAGTTTTGATAAGCAAAGCGCTTATCGTATAATTTTTTCAAATTACGATAATGGAAAAGCGTAAATTAAGTTTCTGGGAAATCTGGAATATGAGTTTCGGTTTCTTGGGAATCCAAATGGGGTTTGCACTACAAAATGCAAATGCCAGCAGAATTCTTCAAATTTTTGGTGCCGATGTGCATGAACTCTCGTGGTTTTGGATTATTGCTCCTCTTATGGGATTAATAGTGCAGCCAATCATTGGTCATTACAGCGATAAAACCTGGGGGAAATTCGGCAGACGAAAACCTTTCTTTTTAGTAGGAGCCGTTTTAGCTTCGGTGGGATTAATCTTAATGCCGCAGGCTAATATTTTCATTTCTGTTTTACCTGCTCTTTGGGTTGGTGCTGGAATGTTAATGATTATGGACGCTTCTTTCAACATCGCAATGGAGCCTTTCAGAGCACTTGTTGGAGACAATTTAAGAACAGACCAGCGTACTGCAGGATTTAGTATTCAAACTTCTTTAATTGGTTTTGGAGCTGTAATTGGTTCAGCGTTACCGTACATTTTAACGAAGTATTTTGGTGTGCCAAATAGTACAGTTCCTGGAAGCGTTCCTTTAAATTTGACTATGTCATTTATCATTGGTGCAGCAGTTTTAATTGGTTCTATCTTAGTAACTTTATTCACTACCAAGGAATACTCGCCAGAAGAATTGGCAAAATTTGAAGATCCGCAAAATGTTGCAGTTTCAGATTCTGAGGAAAAATCAAAAATCACAGACATTTTTACAGATTTTGCAAAAATGCCAACAACCATGCGCCAGCTGAGTTGGGTACAGTTTTTTTCTTGGTTTGGATTATTCGGAATGTGGGTTTTTACAACGCCTGCAATCGCACATCACATTTACGGATTACCCCTAGAAGACACTTCAAGCCAGCAATATCAAGACGCTGGCGACTGGGTCGGAATTCTATTTGGGGTTTACAACTTAGTTTCTGCTATTGTCGCTTTGTTTTTCTTACCATACATCGCAAAAAAAATTGGACGAAAATCAACTCATGCCGTTTCATTAATCATTGGAGGAATAGGTTTAATCTCTATTTATTTTATGCCAAATGAAGACTGGGTTGTATTGCCAATGATTTTAATTGGAGTTGCCTGGGCAAGTATTCTGGCAATGCCATATGCAATTCTTGCGGGATCTATTGCTCCAAAAAAGATGGGAGTTTACATGGGAATCTTCAATTTTTTTGTTGTTATTCCACAAATTGTAAACGCATTAATTGGCGGTCCAATTGTAAAATACCTGTATAATGGTGATGCAATTTATGCCTTAATTACCAGCGGAATAAGCTTTTTAATTGCCGCTCTTTTGGTCTACAAAGTAAAAGATGTAGACGACACTATTCAAAAATCATAAAGAAGAATTTCAATTATAATGAACAAAAAAGCTTTCATATTCGATCTTGACGGCGTGATCGTTGATACCGCTAAATACCACTTTTTGGCCTGGCAGAAAATTGCCCAATCATTAAACATAAATTTTACGCTTGAAGATAACGAACTTTTAAAAGGTGTGAGCCGTGTTCGTTCTTTGGATATTATACTTGGATTAGGAAATGTTGAGGCTTCACAGGAAGACAAAGACAAATGGCTGATTCAAAAAAATGAAGATTATCTTTCTTATTTAGTTGACATGGATGAAAGTGAGGTTCTTCCAGGAGTTTTAAAAATTCTAAAACTATTAAAAGAAAAAAATCAAGGAATTGCATTAGGCTCTGCCAGCAAAAATGCAAGACCAATTCTAGAAAAAACAGGTGTTCTGTCTTACTTCGATGTGATTGTTGATGGAAATGATGTCAGCAATGCGAAACCAGATCCTGAAGTTTTCTTAAAAGCGGCTCAATTGTTAAATATTGATCCAAAAGACTCAATTGTATTTGAAGATTCTGTTGCCGGAATTCAGGCAGCAAACATTGCAGACATGGTAAGTGTGGGAATTGGTGAGGAAACAATTTTACATGAAGCTGATTATATCTTTAAAGATTTCACCTTTATAGATGAAAACTTTATTGAATCATTAATCAAAAAATAAAATCAATCAATCATAATCAATCAACCACCAAGAACACAAAAGCAATATTGCATTTTGGTTCTTAAAACTTAAACAAATGAATCAAGATTATATAAAACCAGACAATTGGTCCATCATTGAAGAAGGATTTGATGCAGAGAGAGTAAAATCGTCTGAAAGTCTTTTCAGCATTGGGAACGGTGCTATGGGACAACGTGCCAATTTTGAAGAAACTTATTCGGCTGAGACTTTCCAAGGAAGCTATATTGCCGGAATTTATTATCCAGACAAAACAAAAGTGGGCTGGTGGAAAAACGGTTATCCGAAATATTTTGCCAAAGTATTAAATGCTCCAAACTGGATTGGAATTGACATTGAAATCAACGAAGAAAATCTTGATTTAAACACGTGTACCGAAGTTAGAAACTTCCGCAGAGAATTGAATATGAAAGAAGGTTGGTACAACCGTTCTTTTGAAGCAATTCTGAAAAATGGAACTGAAATCGCTGTGAATGTTCGTCGTTTTCTTTCCTTAGATTTAGACGAAACAGGAATCATTAAATACGATATTACGCCTTTAAACAAGGATGCAAAAATCGTTTACAAACCTTATGTTGACGCTGGTGTAACCAATGAAGATGCGAACTGGGAAGAAAAATTTTGGGAACCTCTTGAAGTTAAAAAAGGAACAAACGAAGCTTTTGTAACCGCTCAAACTTTCAAAACGCATTTTAAAGTTACGACTTTCATGCACAACACGATTTTGGCCAATGGCGAGGATGCTCATATTTCTCCATCTACAATCGATTCAACAATAGATAAAGTTCAGTACACTTACGGAACTATTATTGCAAAAGGACAAACCTCATCCATTCAAAAAATTGGTGGATATACCGTTTCTTTAAACCACGAAAACACTTTGGCTGGAGCCGAAAAAGTCATTAAATCTGCTGTTGCTTTAGGTTATGATGCTTTGCTTCAAAATCAAATAGAAACTTGGGCAAAAATCTGGGAAATGTCAGATATTACAATTGAAGGTGATGTAAAAGCGCAACAGGGAATTCGTTTCAACATCTTCCAATTAAACCAAACATATTCAGGAAAAGACAGCCGATTAAATATTGGACCAAAAGGTTTCACCGGAGAAAAATACGGCGGATCAACTTATTGGGATACTGAGGCGTATTGTATTCCATTTTACATGGCGACAAAAGATCAGCAGGTTGCAAGAAACTTATTGACCTATCGTTACAATCAATTAGACAAAGCAATTGAAAATGCTAAGGATAATTTAGGTTTCAAAAACGGTGCAGCATTGTATCCAATGGTAACCATGAATGGTGAAGAATGCCATAACGAATGGGAAATCACACACGAAGAAATCCACAGAAATGGAGCGATTGCTTTTGCGATTTACAACTATTACCGTTACACAGGCGATTACTCTTATATTCCGGAAAAAGGTTTAGAAGTTTTAATCGGAATTGCGCGTTTCTGGCACCAAAGAGCTTCTTTCTCAAAAGATAAAAACCAATATGTGATTTTGGGAGTTACGGGTCCAAACGAATACGAAAATAACATCAACAATAATTTCTACACCAATTATATCGCAAAATGGTGTATTGATTTTGCTGCTGAACAAATTGAAAAAGTGGCTTCAGAATATCCTGCAGATCACAAACGTGTTCTTGAAAAAGTGAATCTTTCTTCAGAAGAAATCAAAGAATGGAAAAAAGTAGCAGATAACATGTACTTCCCTATTTCTGAAGAACTTGGAATCTACTTACAACAAGACGGATTCTTGGATAAGGATTTAGTTCCTGTAAAAGATTTAGACAAATCACAGCGTCCAATTAACCAAAAATGGTCTTGGGATCGTGTGTTGCGTTCGCCATACATCAAACAGGCTGACGTTTTACAAGGTTTCTATTTCTTCGAAGATCATTTTTCGAAAGAAGAATTAAAACGCAACTTCGAATTCTATGAATCATTTACGGTTCACGAAAGTTCACTTTCGCCTTGCGTTCACTCAATTCAGGCTGCAGCTTTAGATAAAATGGACATGGCATATACATTTTATTTAAGAACTTCACGTTTGGATTTGGATGATTATAACAAAGAAGTAGAAGAAGGTTGTCATATCACGTCAATGGCCGGTACATGGATGAGTATCGTGGAAGGCTTTGGAGGAATGCGTGTTAAAAATGACCAACTTCATTTCTCGCCAAAAATTCCAAAAGAATGGAAAGGTTATTCGTTCAAAATCAATTTCAGAAACCAAATTTTAAAAGTTTCTGTAAATCATAATGAAACCACTTTTACTGTAGATAGCGATCAAGATTTAAATATCGTAGTAAATGGAGAAACCATAACAGCTGGGAAACTCGCTCAAATTAATTAAATTACAATACTCTAAAAATCAAAAACATGAAAAACTTATTTTTCGCAAGTTTAATTTTGTTTGCGTTCAGCACCGTTGCAAAAGCGCAGCAGTTAAAATCACCCGAAGGAAAGTTCGTAATGGAATTTTCTCTTCAAAACGATGGAACTCCAACGTACAATTTAAAATACAAAAACAAAGAAGTTGTAAAAACCAGTAAATTGGGTCTTGAACTTAAAGATGATAAAAAATCTTTATTGAACGACTTTACAATTGCTGATACTAAAACTTCCACTTTTGATGAAACTTGGAAACCAGTTTGGGGAGAAGTAGATCACATCAGAAATCATTATAATGAATTGGCTGTAACTTTAAACCAAAAAAGTACAGACAGACAAATCGTTATCCGTTTTCGTTTATTCGATGACGGCTTAGGATTCAGATATGAATTTCCAGCGCAAAAGAACCTTACTTACTTTGTAATTAAAGAAGAAAGATCTCAATTTGCAATGACTGGAGATCATACTGCATTCTGGATTCCGGGAGATTATGATACTCAGGAATACGATTATACAAAATCAAAATTATCTGAAATTAGAGGTTTATCTGAAAAAGCATATACTGCAAACGTTTCTCAAAAATCTTTTTCTCCAACAGGAGTTCAGACTTCTTTGATGTTAAAAACAAATGATGGAATCTACATCAACTTACACGAAGCTGCTTTGATTGACTACTCTTGTATGCACTTAAATTTAGATGATAAAAACTTAATTTTTGAATCTTGGTTAACGCCAGATGCAAAAGGAGATAAAGGCCACATGCAGGCTCCTAATCACTCTCCTTGGAGAACGATTATCGTAAGCGACGATGCTAGAGAAATCTTAGCTTCAAAAATGACTTACAACTTAAACGATCCATCGAAAATTGAGGAAACTTCTTGGATTAAACCAGTAAAATATGTTGGTGTTTGGTGGGAAATGATTACGGGAAAAAGCTCTTGGTCATACACAAATGATTATCCAACGGTTCAATTAGGTGTTACCGATTTCGCAAAAGCAAAACCGAACGGAACGCACGGAGCGAATAATGCTAACGTAAAAAAATACATTGACTTTGCTGCCGCAAATGGTTTCGATGCTGTTTTGGTTGAAGGATGGAACGAAGGTTGGGAAGATTGGTTTGGACATTCAAAAGATTATGTTTTTGATTTCTTGACTCCTTACCCTGATTTCGATGTAAAAGGCCTTCATGAATATGCTAAATCGAAAGGTGTAAAAATCATCATGCACCACGAAACTTCAGGTTCAGTTCGTAACTACGAGCGCCACATGGATGCCGCTTACAAATTCATGAACGATAACGGATATGATGCTGTAAAAAGCGGTTATGTTGGAGATATTTTGCCAAGAGGCGAAAACCATTACAGCCAATGGATTGTAAACCACTATCAATACGCTATCGAAAAAGCAGCTGATTATAAAATTATGGTAAACGCTCACGAAGCGGTTCGTCCAACAGGAATTGCTAGAACCTATCCTAACTTAATTGGAAATGAAGCAGCAAGAGGAACTGAATACCAAGCTTTTGGAGGTTCTAAACCAAATCACGTTACGGTATTACCATTTACACGTTTAATTGGTGGCCCAATGGATTACACTCCGGGAATCTTCGAAATGGATATCAGCAAAATGAATCCTGAGAACAAATCACATGTGAACAGTACATTGGCGAACCAATTAGCATTATACGTTACGATGTACAGCCCATTGCAAATGGCAGCTGATACTCCGGAAAATTACAACCGTTTTCCAGATGCATTCCAATTCATTAAAGATGTGGCTGTAGATTGGTCTGAAAGTAAATATATTGAAGCTGAACCAGGAGATTTTATCACAGTTGCCCGTAAAGCAAAAGGAACAAACAACTGGTTCGTTGGAAACGTAAACGGAGAAACTCCTCGTACATCTAACATCGATTTCAGTTTCCTTGAAAAAGGCAAAAAATACACAGCAACAATTTATGCTGATGCAAAAGATGCGCATTACAAAACAAATCCGCAAGCTTACACAATTAAGAAAATTGCTGTAACCAATAAATCAAAATTATCTCAGTTTTCTGCTCCAGGCGGAGGATATGCAATAAGCATTATCGAAACTAAATAGTTTTTCAAAGACAAGTAATTTCCCCCTAGATTACTTGTCTTTTTTTTAAATTGCAAAAAGCTTATCCGAACAGGTTTTAAAAACCTGTTCGGTATTATATCAGGTCAGTCCTGCAAGGTTTCCAAAACCTTGTAGGTTTTCTAAAGTTTTACTCAATTTATACCTACAAGGTTTTGGAAACCTTGCAGGAAATCAGAACCCAAAAAAGAGAATGAATTACAGACTAACATTTTGGACAATTTTACTAATATTTTTTGGCATAAACATTTATTCTCAACAGAAAGTAGTCGCTAAATATGATTACCTATTATATCTGCCAAAAGAGTATTCAAAAGAAACTAAGAAATATCCGCTTGTAATTTATCTTCATGGAGGAGGACAAAAAGGCAATGATTTAAATAAACTCAAAACATACGGCTTGCCTTATCTGGTTGAAAAAGGACAAAATTTCGATTTTATAATTGTTTCGCCTCAATGTCCAGACAATAAATATTGGTCAACAGAAAATTGGTTCGAAACCTTATATGCCGATTTAGAAGCAAAATATAGAATCGATAAAAGCAGAATTTACATAACAGGAATTAGCATGGGCGGTTATGGAGCATATATAACAGCTTTAGATTTCCCTGATAAATTCGCAGCAGTTGTAGCCCTTTGCGGCGGTATTAACGACAGTGATTTAACAAGAGTCTGCAATCTCAGTAAAATTCCTGTTTGGGCTTTTCACGGCACAGCCGATGATAAGATTCCATTTAGTGAAACAGAGAGGATTGCAAAAGGTCTTGAATCTTGTAGAATCAAAAACAACTTCAAGTTTACCCGTTTAGAAAATGAAGGTCATGAAATTCAGTATTTATACGAAACAAAACCTGAAATCTATAAATGGATGCTGGAACAAAAGAAATAAAAAATACAAACTATGAAAAACCAAAAAACATCACTTATCTATAAATTAATCCTATTGGTTTTGTTGTTTTCCGCTTCCGCGAAAGCGCAGATCCAAAAAGTAGAACCACCATTTTGGTATGCTGGAATGAAAAATTCGGAATTGCAGATTATGTTCTACGGGAAAAACATTTCACAATATGAAGCTTCCGTTTCTAATAATGTGGCGATTAAAAACGTCGAGAAAACAGAAAACCCAAATTACCTTTTTGTAACAATCGACACAAAAGATGTAAAAGCTTCTGAATTGGTTTTCTCTTTCAAAAACAAAAATAAAGTTGCCTTTAAACAAAAATATCTTCTGAAAGAAAGAAGAGCAAATTCGGCAGAAAGAAAAAGTTACGATGCATCTGATTTGATTTACCTAATTATGCCAGATCGTTTTGCTAACGGAAATCCGAAAAACGATAGTGATGCTTCTTTAACTGAAAAAGGAAACCGTCAAGATCCAAGCGGACGCCACGGAGGAGATATCGAAGGAATTATCAAAAACTTAGATTATATTTCATCTCTTGGCGCAACTACAATTTGGAGCACGCCTTTATGCGAAGACAACGACAAACAGCATTCGTATCATACTTACGGACAATCTGATGTTTACAAAATTGATCCTCGTTACGGAACGAATGACGATTACGCTCGTCTTTCTGCAGAAATGCACAAAAAGAACATGAAACTGGTTATGGATTATGTAACAAATCATTGGGGAATTACCCATTGGATGATGAAAGATATTCCAACCAAAACATGGTTCAATCAATTTGAGACTTTTACACAAACACACCACAGACGTGAAGTAATTACAGATATTCACGCTTCAAAAATAGATCAGGAAGTTTGCGTTGATGGATGGTTTGTGCCTTCAATGCCGGATTTGAATTTAAGAAATCCTCTTGTTGCAAAATATTTAACGCAAAATGCCATTTGGTGGATCGAATTTGCCAATCTTGACGGATTCAGAGTAGATACTTACAACTATTCCGACAAAACTGCCATGGCAAATTGGGCAAAAGCCATTACAGATGAATATCCAAATTTCAATATTGTAGGCGAAATCTGGATGCACAATCAAGCGAATTTAGCTTTTTGGCAAAAAGACAGTAAAATTGGCGCTATCGAAAATTACAATTCAAATCTTCCAAGTGTAATGGATTTTACGCTTCAAAGTCAGATTACTTCTGCTTTCAACGAAAATGAGCCAAGCTGGGATAACGGATTGATTAAATTCTACAACAATTTTGCTATGGATTTTTTATATCCAAATACCAATAACATTTTGGTTTTTTCCGAAAATCATGATACTGATCGTATGAACGAAAAGTTCAAATATGATTTACCAAAATACAAACTGGCGATGACTTTATTAGCGACAGTTCGTGGAATTCCACAGATTTATTACGGTTCAGAAATTGGAATGGGCGGTGATAAAGGAAAAGGTGGTGATGCCGATATTCGTCAGGATTTTCCAGGCGGATGGGCTGGCGATAAAAACAATGCTTTTACAAAAGAAGGAAGAACTGCAGAACAAGCAGCTTACTTTGATTTCAGTTCAAAATTATTCAACTGGAGAAAATCAAACGAAGCCGTTCATTTCGGAAAAATGACGCATTACATTCCAGAAAATAACACTTATGTATATTTCAGATATACAGATGCTAAAACGGTAATGGTAGTTTTCAATAACAATGCAAAAGAACAGGTTGTAAAAACAGCTCGTTTCAAAGAAAGCATCAAAAACTATAAATCAGGAAAAGATGTTATCACTGGAAAAACATTCGATTTAGCTTCTGAAATTACGTTGGAACCAAAATCAGCTTTGGTTTTGGAACTAGAATAACAATATTTTTTTCTCTCGCAGATCTTGCAGATTAAGCAGATAATTAAAAAAAAATCTGCCGAATCTGTAAGATCTGCGAGAAACTATTTTTTCCGCCACGAATTCACGAATTTTTATTCTCAAAGATTATCAAAAATAATTCGTGAATTCGTGGCGGAACCTTTATTATAAATCTTCGTTAAATTTGAAATAAATGAAAAAATACACTTTCCTTTTTTTATCTTTAGTATTCATAATTACGGGTTGTTCTGGCTCAAAATCAGTTACAATGAATAACGAAAATACTTCGAAAACACCTTTCGTTTGGGAAGGAGCAAATGTTTATTTTTTACTTACAGATCGTTTTTACAACGGAGATACTTCTAACGATGTCAATTTTAACCGAACCAAAACTCCCGGAAAATTACGCGGATTTGAAGGCGGCGATATCATCGGAATCACTAAAAAAATCGAATCAGGATATTTTGAAAAACTAGGAATCAATGCGATTTGGCTTACGCCGATTGTCGAACAAATTCACGATGGCGTCGATGAAGGAACCGGATTGAGCTACGGTTTTCACGGTTATTGGGCAAAAGACTGGACGGCTTTAGATCCGAATTTCGGAACCAAAGAAGATTTAGCTAATCTGGTAAAAAAAGCACATGAAAAAGGCATCAGAATCATTCTCGATGGTGTAATTAATCATACCGGCCCAGTAACGCCAGAAGATCCTGTTTGGCCTTCTGACTGGGTTAGAACTGGCGTAGTCTGCGATTACAAATCGTTTGAAAACACCACAATGTGTACTTTGGTAGAAAATCTTCCAGATGTAAGAACAGAAAGTGTTCAAGAAGTGGAATTACCTCCTTTCTTAATCGAAAAATGGAAAAAAGAAGGCCGTTATGAAAAAGAAATTGCTTCGCTTGATGAATTCTTCAAAAGAACGAATTATCCAAGAACGCCAAAATATTACATCATAAAATGGCTTACAGATTATATTACAGAGTTCGGAATTGACGGTTATCGCGCTGACACTGTAAAACATACCGAAGAAGGCGTTTGGGCCGATTTCAAAAAAGAATGCGAATACGCTTTCGAAACATGGAAAAAACACCATCCAATGCAGGTTTTAGACCAAAATCCGTTTTACACGATTGCTGAGGTTTACGGTTACGGAATCAGCGGTGGTCAGGATTATGATTTTGGAGATCGAAAAGTAAATTACTTTCAGAATGGTTTCAACAGCATGATCAATTTTGAATTCAAATGGAATGCTGGTCAAAACGATTACGAAGGTTTATTTTCGAAATATTCGAATGCTTTGAATAATGATTTAAAAGGATATTCGGTTTTAAATTATATGTCTTCTCATGACGATGGACAACCTTTTGATGCCAATCGAACAAAAAGCATTGAAACAGCAAACAAACTCTTACTTTCCCCAGGAATGTCTCAGGTTTATTACGGCGACGAATCAGCACGATCTTTGGTTATTGAAGGAACTCAGGGCGATGCCACTTTACGCTCGAATATGAATTGGGAAGATATTCAAAACAATCCTGAAACACAGAAAACACTTTTACATTGGCAAAAATTAGGACAGTTTAGACGAAATCATCCTGCCGTTGGAGCTGGTGTTCACAAACTGATTAATCCGTATCCTTATACTTTTTCAAGAACATTTACTCAAGGTAATTTTACAGATAAAGTCGTTATGGGAGTAGATTTACCAAAAGGCAGAAAAGAACTTCCTGTCGGCGATATCTTCCCAAATGGAACTAAATTAAAAGATACTTATTCAAATCATGAAGTCGAAGTTATTGATGGAAAAGTGATTATCGACAATGATTTTGATATTGTTTTGTTGGAGAAGATTTAACCGCTAAGAGCGCAAATTTTTTTATCCACGAATTCACGAATTATTTTTTTGACAATCTTTGAGAATAATTCGTGAATTCGTGGCTATTTAATTTTCGCAAATCATTGTGTGCTTTGCGTAAAACTTTGCGACCTTTGCGGTTAAGAAAAAAAACTGCAAAATGCTCAAAATTGCACATCGAGGCGCCAAAGCCTACGAACCTGAAAATACTTTACAAGCTTTCCAAAAAGCCTTAGACCTAAATTCAGACGGAATTGAACTTGATGTTCACTTAAGCTCTGACGGGCATATAATCGTAATTCACGATGAAACCATCGACAAAACCACTAACGGAAAAGGTCTAGTAAGTAGTTTTTCTTTAGCTGAATTAAAATCATTTTTAATTGATGGAAAACATCAAATTCCAACTCTAACAGAAGTTTTTGATTTAGTCAATAGAAAATGTCTGATCAATATCGAATTAAAAGGTTTAGGAACTGCATCTAAAGTTGTTGAATTAATTGAGGAATATATTGCAGCAAAAAACTGGAATTACAATCATTTCATCATTTCAAGTTTTGAATGGAATATGTTGCAAGAAACATCAACTTTAAATTCAAACATACCAATCGGTGTTTTAACAGAAGAAGATTTAGATAAAGCTTTGGCTTTCGCCGAAAAAATAAAAGCAAAAGCCATAAATCCTGATTTTAATTTATTGAATGAAGAAAATGTTCATCAAATTCAGGAAAAAGGTTTTCTTGTTTTACCTTGGACAGTAAACTCTGAACAAGACATTCAAAAAGTAAAAAGTTATCAAGTAAACGGAATTATCTCTGATAATCCAGATAAAATATAAAGTTTAAATAGCCACGAATTCACGAATTTTTATTCTCAAAGATTGTAAAAAAATAATTCGTGAATTCGTGGCTAACAAAAAAATATGATCCAAAATTTCGACATCATCATCGTTGGCGGAGGCGCCGCAGGTTTTTTTACCGCAATAAATATTGCAGAGAAAAATCCGAAACTGAAAATCGCCATTTTAGAAAGAGGAAAAGAAGTCCTTTCTAAAGTTCGTGTTTCCGGAGGCGGACGATGCAACGTAACTCATGCTTGTTTTGAACCTAATGAATTAGTAAAGTTTTATCCGCGAGGCGAAAAAGAACTTCGAGGGCCTTTTCATCAATTTTGTTCGGGCGATACCATTGAATGGTTTGAAAAACACGGTGTCGAATTAAAAATTGAAGAAGACGGCAGAATGTTTCCTGTTTCTAATTCATCGCAAACCATTATAGATTGTTTCTTAAAAGCAACCGAAAAATTAGGCATAAAAGTATTGACCGGTCAAAGTGTACAATCGATTTTCAAAAAAGAAAATCACTGGAAAATTGATACACAAACGGATAATTACGCCACAGAAAAATTAGTAATGGCAACGGGAAGCAATCCTAAAATATGGGAAATGCTTCAAGAACAAGGACACGCTGTTATAAGCCCAGTTCCTTCCCTATTTACTTTCAATATTAAAGATTCGAGAATAAAAGAATTACCAGGCGTTGTGGCACAAGTTACTGTAAATGTAAAAGATACAAAACTCGAATCAACTGGGCCTTTATTAATCACGCATTGGGGAATGAGCGGACCCGCAATTCTGAAACTTTCAGCTTGGGGCGCTCGAATTTTGCACGATAAAAATTATCAATTTGCCATTTTCGTGAATTGGTTAAATGATGTTGATTTTGAAGATGCTGAAAAGATCCTAAAAGACTTAAAACAGGAACACGCTAAAAAAGCCGTTTCTAAGAAATCGCCTTTTGACTTTCCAAACCGTTTATGGGAAAGTCTTGTTCTCGCTTCAGGAATTGAAGCTGAAACAAAATGGGCCGATTTATCTAAAAATCAATTGCAGAATCTAACTTCACAATTAACCAAAGCCGAATTTAAAGTCAACGGAAAAAGCACTTTTAAAGAAGAATTTGTAACCGCTGGCGGAATCGATTTAAAAGAAATCAACTTCAAAACCATGGAAAGCAAAATTCACGAAAACCTTTATTTTGCTGGCGAAATTGTAAACATAGACGCTATAACTGGCGGATTTAATTTTCAGAATGCCTGGACAAGCGGGTTTATTCTGGCTCAAAATATTTAATACAAAATGAAATTTAAAGGAATTATTTTTGATTTAGACGGAACGCTAGTAGATTCATTACACGATATTTCAGATGCGATGAATAAAGTACTTACCGCTCTAAGTTACCCAACACATGATTACGATACTTACCAATATTTTATTGGAAATGGTTTACGAAATTTGGTAAGCAAAGCATTACCAGCCACAAACAATTCTGATGATGAAATCGAAAGTTGTTTTGAATGTATGGTTGATGAATATACTAAAATCTGCACCCTCAAAACAAAACCCTATGATGGAATTGTCGAACTGCTTGAAAACCTGACTTCTCAAAACATAAAAATGGCTGTTTTCTCGAACAAAGCGGATGAATTGACAAAGAAAATAGCAACTGAAATATTTCCAAACCAATTTGACACAGCGATTGGTTTAAGTACTGAAGAACTTAAAAAACCAAATCCTTTTGAAGCGATTGAAATCAGTAAAAAATGGAATTTAAAACCAGAAGAAATCCTTTTCGTTGGCGATTCTGATATTGATATGAAAACGGCTGTAAACGCCAATATGTTTCCTGTTGGGGTAACTTGGGGTTACAGAACAGAAGAAGAATTGAAAAACAGCGGTGCAAAGGTGGTTATTAATTCTGCTTCAGAATTAATCGAAATGTTGTAAATCGTGAATGCTGAATTACAAAAACAAATACTATCAATCACTTCGTTTTCTGAAAATGAAATCGAAATGATTGATTCTTGTTTTGAATATGAAAATTTTACAGCTAAAAATTTTCTCTCTGAAATGGGGAAAATCAGCAATAAAATTTTCTTTATTGTTGACGGATTAGCACGTGTTTATTACTTAAAAGACGGAAAAGAAATTACCACTTATTTAAGTTGTGATGACGGTTTTATTGCTTCGTATTCCAGTTTCATCAACCAATCTGTTTCTTTTGAGAATATTCAATGTATCGAAGATAGCGAAGTGCTTTCCATCACCTTCGAGAAAATGCAGTTTTTGTACAGCGAAATTCCGAGTTGGGAACGCGTTGGAAGAATTTTGGCTGAACAGAATTACCTTTGTATGGCTGATCGTGTTTTAAAACTGCAAATGATTCCCGCCAAAGAAAAATACAAGACATTTCTAGCATCGGCTCCAGCCAAAATAATACAGAGAACACCTTTAATTTATATCGCTTCTTTTCTCGGAATTACGCCAGAATCTTTAAGCAGAATTCGCCAGGACATTTCTTAACATTTATCAAGTGAATTGAAAAACGGAATTCAAATCTTTGTCAAAATAAAATTTGAGAAAGATGAAGCATATTGCCAAAGACGTTTACCAAATCCCTTTACTTCTAAGAAATGCCATTAATTGTTATTTAATTGAAGATGTTTTAATTGATGCTGGAATTCGCAGTTCTTCAAATACCATTTTAAAAGATTTAAAAGACAAAACTATTACCAAACACGCTTTAACGCACGCACATGCCGATCATCAGGGAAGCAGTAAAATTATCTGCGAAACTCTGAACATTCCTCTTTTGTGCAGTGAACCTGAAAAAGAATTCGCTGAAAACGGAAATGTAATTACAGAATATCCAAATCCGAATCATCTAATTTCTAAATTTCAAAAAAACTTTTGGGCAGGAAAAGGACATCTGGTTTCTCAAACTTTAAAAGAAGGCGATCAAATTGGCGGATTTACGGTTATTGAAACTCCAGGACATTCCAGCGGTCATATCTCTTTTTTCAGAGAAAAAGATGGTGTTTTGATTGTTGGCGATGTAATGACTAATATGAATCTTATTACTACAAAAGTAGGTCTTCATGAACCTCCCAATTTATTTACAGCAGATCAGGAAACGAACAGAAAATCCATTCTAAAACTGGCTTCATTAAAACCTAAAATATTATGTTTTGGTCACGGCCCCGTTTTATTTAATCGTGGAGAATTAGACACATTTGTTAAAAAACTCAAACAATAGAATTAACAAGAATTTACAGAATTCACAAGTTTTCATTAAGACAATTCTAATAATTTTACTCTCAACTAATTAATCCTTTATGAGAGTAAAATTACTTACCACAATTTCTATTTTCACTTATCAACTTAGTATTTCTCAATCAGAAAAAGTATTAAATGGGAAAGTTCTTTCGCAGAATTTACCACTTAATAAAGTGGAAGTAATTAATAAAACTGCCAAAACAAGCACAAGAACAAATGAACTAGGCGAGTTTTCGATTCTCGTTCGCCCAAAAGATAGTCTCCTTTTTTTCTCCAGAGACTATTTCTTCAAAAGATTAAAAATTTCTCAGCAAAACATCGATCAGAATAATATTGTAGTGAATATGATTTTGAAACCAGAAGAACTCGATGAAGTGCTAATAACAGATATAAAATTTCCTAAAGTTAGCGCAGCAGACGAAAATTCTACAGTAATACCAAAACCTGCAATATCTAATCCTGGTGTTTATACTGGCGGCATTACAAACGGAGCAGATTTAATGGCTATTTTTAGTTTGTTTATGAAAAAAGATAAAAAAGCAAAAAACAAAAAGCAAGGACTGACTTTTAAACAATTGGTAAATGCCACTGTACCTTTAGATTTTTTCTCAAATGATTTAAAGTTAAACCCTGAAGAAAAAGAACTTTTTATCGATTTCTGCGATGCCGATCCTAATTCTCAATTTATTCTAAAACAAAAAAATTTACTTTATACACTGGACTTTTTACATACTAAAAATCAAGAATTTAAAAAACTGAATTCTGGAACTAAAAACTAAAAAAGTCTTTTTTATATGAAAGTAAAATTACTCACAACCATTTCTTTTTTCACTTATCAACTAAGTATTTCTCAAACCGAAAAATTGCTTCATGGAAAAGTCGTATCTAATAATAAGCCTATTAGTAAAGTTGAAGTTATAAACAAGACAGCCAAAACAAGTACTACGACAAATAGTTTGGGTGAGTTTTCGATTTCGGTAAAAGCAAAAGACAGCTTACTATTTTTTACTAAAGATTATTTTTTCACAAGAATGAAAGTTACTTCTGAAAACATACAAGCCAATAATCTGGTCGTTAAAATGATTCCTAAACCTGAGGAACTAGAGGAAGTAATAATACCAGCTGAAATCAAATTTGATCCGCTGCCTCCAGATCCTGAAACTGTAGCAGAAATCGACAGAGACAAGAGAGCTAAGGACTTAAAACAGTATATTCCGCAATATAATGACGGTAGCATTACAAACGGAATGCAGACTAGTTTTAAATTCAGTCTTGGGAAATCTCGTGAAAAAGACGAACCAGAAAGCGCATTCAAAAAACTTATAAGAAAAACTTGTTCTAAAGATTTCTTTACAAAAAACTTAAAAATAGCAGCTGAACAAAAAGAACTTTTTATTGATTTCTGCGATGCCGACCCAAAGTCTAAAAGCATTACTTCAAATCCAAATATTTTGACTACAATTGAGTTTCTGACTGCTAAAAACGAAGAATTTAAGAAGCTGAAATAGCTTTCTACATCTGACAAACCTGAAACTAATAAAACCTGAAACTTATTTATTCAACCACCAAATACTAGCATTTAAAATAGTTGCAAATCCAACCCAAGCTAAATACGGAATCAATAAATAACCCGAAATTTTATTGATTTTGATGAACTTCAAATAGGTTTCATAAATCATCAGCCATAAAAGAGCAATTTCGATTAAAGCCAACATTGGATTTTTTAGTCCGAAGAATAAATAAGACCAAATCGCATTTAAAATCAATTGTATTATAAAAAACAATAATGCTTTTTTAACTTCTTCGGTCTGCTCTTTAATTTTATCCCAAACTAAAGCGGCTGCAACGGCCATAAAAATATAAAGCACTGTCCAAACTGGCATAAAAATCCAATTCGGCGGATTAAAAACTGGTTTTTCTAAAGTTACATACCAAGTCTCAATACTTGGTCTAGTAACCAAACTGGCAGAATATCCAACTGTTAAACATATTACTAAAGCTATGGCGATTTTTACGAACTTATTCATGGTATTAAATTTTGTAGTCAAAAATAGTTAAAAGAAAAGTTTAAACCATAGAAGTGATGCAAGTTCATTTTAGCAAACCAACTTATAATTTCTTATATAACTTACATGGTGGAAAAATGAAAAAGTTATCTTTGCCAAAATTTTATATTTCATGTTTACAGCAGCCGATTTTATTCCAAATCCATATACTTCAACAATCGAAAACGGAAACTTTGAGTGGAGCGCTCCAAGTAACATTGCCTTAGTAAAATACTGGGGGAAAAAAGACAATCAGATTCCGGCAAATCCTTCTGTTAGTTTTACTTTGAATAATTGTAAAACGATTACAAAATTAGGTTTTGAAAAAAGAACAAACCAAAATGCTTTTTCTTTTGATTTGTTTTTTGAAGGAAAACCAAAAGAAGATTTCAAACCAAAAATTCAGAAGTTTTTAGAAAGAGTTGAAGTTTATCTGCCGTTTTTAAAAGACTATCATTTTACGATTGATACACAAAATACTTTTCCGCATAGTTCAGGAATTGCTTCTTCTGCATCTGGAATGGCAGCGCTGGCAATGAACTTTATGAGTTTAGAAAAAGTATTGAATCCTGAAATGACTGATGAATATTTTTTCCAAAAAGCATCATTTTTAGCTCGTTTAGGCTCTGGAAGCGCCTGCCGAAGCGTAAAAGGAAATATGGTCGTTTGGGGAAATCAAACGAACATTGAAGGAAGCTCAGACTTATTTGGAGTTGAATATCCGTATGCTGTTCATGAAAATTTCAAGAATTATCAAGATACTATTTTATTGGTTGATAAAGGCGAAAAACAAGTTTCAAGCACAGTTGGACACGATTTAATGCACAATCATCCGTATGCAGAAAGACGTTTTGCCCAGGCACACGAAAATCTGGATAAATTGATTGCTATTTTTAAAAGCGGTAACCTGCAAGAATTCATTAAAGTCGTAGAAAGTGAAGCATTGACTCTTCACGCCATGATGATGACCTCAATGCCGTATTTTATTTTAATGAAACCAAACACACTTCAAATCATAAATGCGATTTGGAAATTCAGAAATGAAACCCAGATTCCTGTGTGTTTTACGCTTGATGCTGGTGCCAATGTGCATGTGCTTTATCCCGAAAACGTTACCGAAAAAGTATTACAATTTATTCAGGACGAATTAGTTGTATTTTGTCAGAATAGTCAATACATTTGCGACAAAATTGGAGAGGGTGCAATTGCATTATAATTTTGCGTATCTTTAGTTAAATTTTTTGATTATGGATATTGAATTAGAGAAACTCGAGATAGAAAAATGGATTATGGAGACTGATGATCCAGTAATGTTAAGAAAAGTTCGAGAGATTCTTGAAAAAGGATTAAATAAAAATTCTACTGAAATTAAGAAAGACATAAAATAAATCATGAAAGGACCATTATTTTATTCAAAAATATTACTTTTTGGAGAGTACGGAATCATCCGCGATTCAAAAGGGCTTGCTATTCCTTATAACTTTTACAATGGCGCTTTGAAAAAGTCGGAAGAACCTTCAGACGAAGCCATTGCTTCAAATAAAAGTTTGAGAAGTTTTGCTTCTTATCTTGAAGTCTTACACACACAGCAGCCGGATTTGGTTACTTTCGATTTAGAAAACCTTAAAAATGATGTCGAAACCGGAATGTATTTCGATTCTAGTATTCCGCAGGGATACGGTGTTGGAAGCAGCGGTGCACTTGTAGCGGCTATTTATGATAAATATGCAACAAACAAAATCACTGTTCTAGAGAATTTGACACGTGAAAAGCTCTTGCAATTAAAAAATATATTTTCTCAAATGGAGAGTTTTTTCCACGGAAAAAGTTCTGGTTTAGATCCGCTGAACAGCTATTTGAGCATTCCAATTTTAATTAATTCTAAGGATAATATTCAGACAACTGGCATTCCGACTCAAAGTTTAGACGGAAAAGGTGCTGTGTTCTTGTTAGACTCTGGAATTATTGGAGAAACAGCTCCAATGATCAGCATTTTTATGGAAAACCTAAAAGACAAAGGTTTCCGTGCCATGCTTAAAAACCAATTCGTAAAATACACAGACATCTGCATTGACAACTTCCTGCATGGCGACATGAAGTCTTTGATTGGCAATACTAAAAAACTTTCTAAAGTTGTTTTAAATAACTTCAAACCAATGATTCCCGAACAATTTCATGCTATCTGGCAAAAAGGAATCGACACCAACGATTATTACCTAAAACTTTGTGGTTCTGGTGGAGGCGGTTATATTCTTGGTTTTACAGAAGATTTAGAACGTGCAAAAGCCTCTCTAAAAGACTTCAAATTAGAAGTTGTTTATCAGTTTTAATTCCCTTAAAAGCCGAAGTTATTTGAGTAGATTTTTATAAGTTTTCATCCTAAAAAGTTATTTATTATGAAAAGTATTTTTAAAATAATCAAAGCAACTTTTTTAGGAGGAATTCTTTTTCTGGCACCTTTAGTGGTATTGCTTGTGATTCTGGAAAAAGGATACGGCATTATTCAAAAAGTCACATTGCCTCTTGTAAGCAATTTACCAAAAGTACATGTTTTAGGAGTTGCGCTTCAAGAACTTATTGGAATACTCATTATTATTCTTATATGTTTTATTGCTGGTTTACTGGCAAGAACTCCTAAAGCACAAGAACTTATCCGGAAACTAGAAGATGGAATTTTAAGTTTTGTTCCAGGATATTCATTTATGAAAAGCATGAATGAAAACATTATGGGAATTGAATCTAAAGAAGATTTAAAAGTAATTCTCGTTCCTACCGATGCAGGCTTACAGTTTGCTTTTTTAATTGAGCAAATAGATGATAATAACTTCACTGTTTTTGTTCCAGATGCTCCAAATCCGTGGAGCGGTTCTGTAGTTTTTGTGGAAAAAAAAGATATCAAAGAAATTGATATGACTCAAAAACAAGCCTTGGCCTGTATTCGAAAATTAGGCTTTGGCTCTAAAGAATTGTTAAAAAATAAACTCTAAATTTTTAAAACCAAAAATATCCTTTAACTTCCCTTATCTAAACCATCACAAACCTTATCTATGCTGAGCAGACAACATAAACTTTTAATAATGAAAATTGTCAGTTTGTTTTCTGTTGTCAGAGGTTACAATATTCCAATTATCATTTTAGCACAATATCTGTCTGCTATTTTTATTCTTGCTCCGGAAATCAGAGCGTTGGATATTCTGCTTGATTTTTATTTGTTTCTTATTGTTTTCGCTTCAGCTGTTACAATTGCTTCCGGTTATATTATCAATAATTTTTATGATAGCCAGAAAGACTTAATAAACAGACCCAACAAATCAATGCTGGATCGCTTGGTTAGTCAAAAAACAAAATTGAATGTTTATTTCAGTTTAAATTTTCTTGCTGTTTTAATGGCTTCTATAGTGTCTTGGCGCGCTTTTTTATTCTTTTCTGCCTATATTTTCATGATTTGGTTTTATTCGCATAAAATAAAAAAGTATCCAATAATCGGAAATCTAATGTCGGCATTACTTGCTGTTACGCCATTTTTTGCCATTTTATTGTATTTCTATAATAAGGTTTCATTTGAAGAAATTGAGAACCACATGAGTCATTTTGTAGTGATTTCGGCGCATGCCGTTTTCTTGTTTCTACTTTTATTGATTCGTGAAATGATAAAAGATCTCGAAAATCTAAAAGGTGATTTGGTAAGCGATTATAGAACAATTCCAGTTTTGTATGGCGAAAAAATCTCAAAGCAAATTATAACTGTTTTAACACTGCTGACTATTTTGCCTGTTTATATTTTGGTAAACATTTACGATGTGGGTTATATGGACATTTACTTTTATGTCTGTTTTGGAGTTTTACTTTTCTTCTTGATTTATTTATGGAAGTCTGATTCTAAAGAGCAATACTTAAGACTTCATAATGTTTTGAAATTCCTTATTGTCTCTGGTGTCTGCTGTATAGTTCTGATTAATCCGAGTGTTTTGTGGCATGGAAGGGAATTGATTTCTAATTACTAACGTTTTTTATTCCGCAGAGATTCACAGAGGTTTCTCAAAGATTCACAAAGTTTTTTAGAGAGCTTTGCACAGCAACAAAAAACTTATTGTTTTTTGACGCTACCGGTACTTATACTACAATGTGAACACAAAAAATTAGATTGATTTTCGCCACAAATTCCACAAATTTTCACAAATTACAATCTCTAAACTGTTAGTGTAATTAATTTCAGTACTAAGAATTCGTGTTTTTTTACTTGTCTATCGAGATTACAGTTTCAGCAGATTCTTTTTTTGTGTGACTCTGTGCAAACTTTTTGAATCTCTGTGAAATAGCACGCCCTCAATATATTTAAAAGAAGCCTATTGTTTGAAACTAGCCCCGATTGAAGTGGAAATCTTTTTATTTTTTTGCTGCCAAAAAAATAAAAAATTGGGAACGGAAAGCGGGAAACCATGTCTCAAAAAAACACCAAATGTATTGCTTCCAAAACCCTTAGAACAAAATGCTATTAATCTAAGAACATTGAACTTAGGATTTATTAGCAGGAAAAAACTATCTTTGCACAAATTAATGATTTTATGAACAACAAGGAAGGCAATAATAAGAGAGGCGGATCAAGACCAAACAGCTCAAGATCAAACTCTAGTAAGCCAAAACCTCCTATGGCTAAGCGTGCGCAAGGGCCGAAAAAAGTGAAACCTGAAGTTAAGGCAGCGCAGGAAGCAGCAGCTGAAAAATTAAGAAAGCAAAATACTCCAGCAAAGAGACAAAAAGCTTCTGACGAAATTCGTCTGAATAAATACATCTCGAATTCTGGTGTTTGTTCTCGTCGCGATGCTGACATTTATATTCAGTCTGGAAACGTTAAAGTTAACGGTGTTCCTGTAACTGAAATGGGGTATTTGGTAAAATTAAATGATGTGGTCAACTTTGACGGTGTTGTTTTGACTCCTGAAAAGAAAGAATATATTTTATTGAATAAACCTAAAAACTTTACAACCGCGCTTGATGAAGGTCAGGAATATCGTAACGTTCTAGAACTTGTTCGTGGTGCAACCAATGCAAAAATTGCTCCTATTGGAAGAATGGATAAAAATACGACAGGATTATTAGTCTTTACAAACGACAACGATATGATTCGTAAGTTTACGCTTCCAAACCAAAAGTCTCCTAAAATTTATCAGGTTTCTTTAGACAAGAATTTGAAATATGAAGATTTAGAAAAAATTGCCAAAGGTCTTGTTTTGGACGGACACCGCGTTTTTGTTGAAGAAGTAAGCTATATTGATAACGAACCTAAAAATGAGGTTGGTTTAAAATTACGTACTGCAAATGTAAAAGTGGTACGCTCTATTTTTGAGTCTTTTGACTACAATGTATTGCGTATTGACCGTGTATCATTTGCTGGTTTGACTAAAAAGAATCTTCCGAGAGGAAACTGGCGCTTCTTGACCGATCAAGAAATTATCAATTTGAAAAACATGTAATTGTTTCTCTAATTAAAATTATACTAAATCCTATTTTCTTTTGGAAATGGGATTTTTTTATTTTAGAAACTAAAGAAATTGTGTCCGAAAAGTGTAAAAATTGATCTTCCCATAGACTGGCTTTTTTCTTCGACTGTTTCGTGACATGAGAAACCAAGGATAATTTTGATTCCGGGCGGAATACTGTTTAAGATATCTCTTTTTTGATCTTCAAGAAGTAATTTTAGGCTTTCTAATAATTGAAGATTATTTCTTAAGTAAGACATTACTAGAAGTGCTGAGAAGTTAAGTATTTCTCTGGCTGTTTCGCTTTTGATTCCAACTTCATTTGAAACCATTTCTGAAATTCTTCCTTTTTTATTTGTGAACAGTTCTTTTAGATAAGTGTTTCCTTCTAAACGGTAGCAGTCGTCAACTGATAAGATTCTGCCTGCATTAAAATCGATTTCCTGATAAAAAGTCGAATCTTCTTTCATCATCGAGACTATTTCAGTGTAGAAATCAGCTTCTTCGGCTTTGTTGTAGAGTCCCATTAGAATTGTACCGATTGAGACATCAATTCCCTTTATCAAAAGAGCATCATTTTCAAAATAAAACTTGTTTAACTTGGAGACAACATTAGATGAAATAAAACGTCTAAGTTCAATTTGTAGGTTTGGGGTCATACGTTTAACTTATTTAGGGGAAACAATTATTTAAACTTATTCAAAATAACCGACAAAGTGAGGCTTTTTATCGTTTATCGTGATAAAAATATAAAATATATTAACATTTCCAAAAAATAAGTTAAATTTCCAGAGGTCTTTTTTTCAAGTTTTTAACATTCTAAATTGATAAAAGCAGTAAACATAAAGCTTGGCGCAACGTAAAAGACAGAAAATTATTTTTAAAATTTTAAGAGTTTTTTTAAAAATTTAAAAAACATAAGAAAAAACTCAAAGTCAAATTAACTATATTAGAAAATTAGTGCGCGATTCTGCCATAGAACGGTAAGAAAAATACCAAGGTAAATTATCGAAAAAAGGAAATTGACAAAACTAGAAGCCAAAAATCCAATAAGAGAGCCTGTTGCGGCCTTTATGGCTCTTTTATGATTTCGCGAATCGTATAATAACTCGCCGATAAGCGCTCCTAGAAATGGCCCAATGATAACACCAAATGGAATTGGGGCTAGAATTCCAACAATTAAACCAATGTTGGTTCCCCAGACTCCATAGGAACTTCCACCAAATTTCTTAGTCCCTTTTGCTGGAATTATATAATCTAAAATAGTTATGATAATCATTAAAATAAAAGTGATTGCTAAAACCCAATAATTATTTTCGACTGCCTTAGTAAGATATAAAAGCAATAGTCCAATCCAACAGCTTGATAATCCTGGCAAAACAGGAATAAAACTCCCGAAAATCCCAACGATTACACATATAAAACCTAGTAGTACTAAAAGTAAATCCATAATAATTTTGTAAATTTGCACTTACAATTTAAGCAATTTTAATAATATGCGAACGCTTGTAAAAATAGTTTTCTTATTCTTCTTTGTATTTGCTTTGAACGAAAATACAATAGCTCAATCTAAAAAACTTTCTGCAGACGACAAAGTTTTGCAGGATAGTCTTTACAACGGAAACAAGAAAAAAGTCATGAATTTTTCGATGAAAGATTTTGACAAGCTGTTTTTTGATTTTTTCAGTAAAAAAAATGATCCAAGCGTCCTTATGACAAAAACAGAGTTTTATACTTATACTGTTCAAATAGCTGCTTTTTCGGACAGACTTGTTAAATTATACCCTGATCAAAAGGAAGTTGCAGAGAAAAACAAAGAAAATTGGCTTTCTGAAAACTATGAAGATTATTTAGAATACAAAGCATCTCAAAAAAAATAATCGTATTTTTGTTCCTTCATTCAATTCTAAAACTTTGAGGCAGTTTTTCCCTATTTTTATTTGTATTCTTTTTAATTCTTGTCAATATTTTGAGAAGCAGGTTCCTTCTGAAAAAGAATTGCTTCAAAAAGAATTAAAATCGATCAACTGGAAAGAAGTAGATGAATTTCCGTCTGTTGCAAACTGTGAAAAAATTGCTGATAAGAAGCTGCGCCAACAATGCTTTTTTGAAGTGATGTCGAATCTAGTTCAGGAAAAACTGAATGTTGATACCTTATCTATTTTATATCCAGAATTGGATACGATCGAAGTAAAAGTAACTGTTTTTCCAAACGCCACGATTAAATTTGAGCCTCAGTTCCCTAAAGATTCTGTAACTTATGACACCATAAAAATTGATAGTATTTTACACGCTCGTTTGGTTGATTTTCCAAAAATAAATCCTGCGATAAAACGTGGAGTTCCTGTGAAGACACAGTTTATTCTTCCAGTTATCTTAAAAGCAAAAGACTAGTTTTTTTTACCATACAAGTGATATAAGTTCACTTAAACTTCAGTAAAACTTATAAATTTTAGGGATTCATTTAACTTAAATCTCTTATATGACTTATATGGTTTGATTTATTTTATGAAACGTCGATCCTTCCATTCATAAGAACCAAACAAACTATACAGTGCTACAAATGAACTAAAAAACGGATAAAACAAACTGCTTAACAACAGACTTTTTATTCGAGTTTTAGTTAAAAATTGATTGGTTATTGCTAATAAAATAAAGTCGGTTACAAACTTAGAAAAAGCAAATAAAACCAAAATTGGATAACTTAGAATTCCGAAGAGAAATAAGAAAAAACTAACCACTAAAGTTAGATTTCCAAAGAAAACAATTAAGCCTAAAAACTTCCCAAAAGTGCTTTTATACGAACTGGTTTTGGCCGCCCAGCGTACTCTCTGGTAAAAAAGAGCTTTCCAAGTTTCGGTTGGTTTTGTGACAACAATGGCTTCCTTCGCTTTTAAATAATGAACTTCATTTGGAAATTTCTCAATTGCTTTTTGCAGTAAAAAAACGTCGTCGCCGCTGGCAATTTTATTGTTTCCTTCAAAACCGTTTAGATCTTCGAACAATGATTTTGTGTAGGCAAAATTAGCTCCATTGCACATAAAACCTTTTTTAATTCCAAAACTTCCAATTGTGGCGCCTTGCAGACTTGTTAAATCCAATTGCTGGAAATGATCTAAAAATGAATTCTTGCATTGGTATGAAACTGCTCCAGCAAGCATCGAAGCTTTATGCTGCTGCATGTAATTATCGTAAGTTAAAAGCCAGTTTTGAGGAACAATGCAATCGGCATCTGTTGTAATTACCCAATCGGTTTTTACTTGCTGCATTGCTGTTGTAATCGCATCTTTTTTAGGAGATTTTGAAACCCGAACGTTCTCAATTATCGAAACTTGAAACTTAAAACTTGAAACTTGAAACTCTTCCTTTGAAGAATCATCAACTAAAATCACTTCAAATAAATCTGTGGGATAATTGAGTTTCGAAATACTATTTAAAAGATTGGGAAGATTTTCTTTTTCATTCCGAAACGGAACTATAATCGTAAAACTCGTTTTCGGTTTTAAATCTGTTTTTTGATATTTTTTGATTTTGAAAAAACCATAAATCAGTAAACTAATACTAATTACATAAAGGATCAATATTCCAGATAAAACAAAAATCATTCTGTCGTTTTAGTTTTAAAATTCAGCACAAAATAACTTCCTAAGACTACTGGCAGCACCACATTCAAAAACCACA
This sequence comes from Flavobacterium panacagri, assembly GCF_030378165.1. Taxonomy (NCBI): domain Bacteria; kingdom Pseudomonadati; phylum Bacteroidota; class Flavobacteriia; order Flavobacteriales; family Flavobacteriaceae; genus Flavobacterium; species Flavobacterium panacagri. The sequence goes on along the minus strand of NZ_CP119766.1, from coordinate 1,593,073 downwards.
TTAAAGTACTTATAAAAACTACTATCCATTCATTAACACCCAGAATTCCGAAGAAATACATAGCTACACTTCCTTTTACGGCAAAGTCTAAAAATTGAAATGTTGGCAATGACGAAGCCAGAAAATAAACCGATGTTACAGTTGCAATTAGAATGGAATAAGGTAAATCGACATCAAAAGCCAGAAACAAAAAGTAATACTGATGCGAAAAAACCAAATACCGTAAAATTCCTAAAACAATATTTTTTCGATGAACCGTTTTCGGAATTTCATTGATTTTATGAATCAGTTTTTCAATCGAATATCCTTTGATTTTGATCTTTTTTAAAGAGAACAAAACAATCAAAAGCAATACAAATCCGCCAAACAAAATGGCTACTGTTTTGGTTGTAATAACGTGGTATTGTGCATTGAAATACATCAATCCAAATATTCCAAAAATGACCGTTAAAATCATCTGGATTCCGTTGCAGATTAAGTTCAAAAAAACAACTCTTTTAGCTTCCGATTTTGGATAATACAATGCTTTTCCAGCGTACTCTCCTACTCCGTTTGGTGTGAAAATTCCAGCTGTCAACGCGGCTAAAACCTGTTTTGTGGCTTCGTAAACCGATATTTTATGAATGACCTGAGCGAGATTCTGCCACTTCAATATCTCGAAATAGCGGTTCAAAACGCTCAAAAGCAATATAAATGAAACTCCTAAAACCGATTGGTTTTTACGGAATAAAACAATGAATTTCTGCCAGTCTAACTTATCGTTATTAGCCAACTGGTTGTAGATAAAATAAAAAGCACCGCCAACAATCAAAAGTTTAGCCAGAAGAACTAGGAATTGCTTAGCTTTGTGAGGAATTGAAATCATGCCGCAAAAGTAACATAAAGTATTGTAATAATGCTATTCCACAAAGATTCTCAAAGCAAACGCAAAGACACACAGAGAAATTCAAAAAACTTTGTGAATCTCGGTGTAATATTAGTGTAACTTGGCGTAATAACTTAAAAATTGACAAAAGAACGCATCATATTAGGTATTGACCCTGGAACCACAATTATGGGTTTTGGATTGATTAAAGTCACCAATAAAAAAATGGAATTTCTGCAATTAAACGAATTGCAGCTTTCCAAATACGATAATCATTACCAAAAATTAAAAATCATTTTTGAACGAACTATCGAATTAATCGAAACGCATTGTCCTGATGAAATTGCGATTGAAGCGCCTTTCTTTGGCAAAAACGTACAATCGATGTTAAAGCTTGGTCGTGCACAAGGCGTTGCCATGGCGGCGGGACTTTCAAGAGATATTCCGATTACAGAATACGAACCTAAAAAGATAAAAATGGCGATTACCGGAAACGGAAATGCCAGTAAAGAACAGGTTGCCAAAATGCTCCAACAGCTTTTAGGTTTAAAAGAATTACCAAAAAACCTCGATTCAACAGATGGTTTAGCTGCTGCAGTTTGTCATTTCTTTAATTCAGGAAAAGTAGTGGTTGGAAAAAGTTATTCAGGATGGGATGCTTTTGTGAAACAAAATGAGGAACGAGTTAAGAAATAGTTTTCAGTCTCGGTCGCAGTTTTCAGTAGTAACTGAAACTGAGACTTAAAACTGAGACTGAACACTGAACACTAAAAAATGAGCGGCATCTACATTCACATACCATTCTGCAAGCAAGCTTGTCATTATTGCGACTTTCATTTTTCGACTTCGATGAAAAAGAAAGACGAGATGGTTTTGGCTTTGGCCAAAGAAATTGGAATGCGTAAAAATGAGCTTCTCGACTCCGCTCGAAGTGATAATGAGATAATAGAAACCATCTATTTTGGTGGTGGAACTCCTTCTGTGTTATCAAATGACGAAATCAACTTTTTAATTTCAGAAGTTTATAAAAATTATAAAGTTGTAAAAAATCCTGAAATTACGCTTGAAGCCAATCCAGATGATTTATCTGCAGAACGAATCTTTGAATTATCAAAAAGTCCAATAAATCGTCTAAGCATTGGAATTCAGTCTTTTTATGAAGAGGATTTACAGCTGATGAACCGCGCTCATAATTCGGCGGAAGCCAAAAAATGCTTGGTAGAAGCAACCAAATATTTCGATAATATTTCATTGGATTTGATTTACGGGATTCCTGGATTGAGTGATGAAATGTGGAGACAGAACGTTCAAACAGCTTTGGATTTCGGTATTCCGCATATTTCAAGTTATGCTTTGACAGTTGAACCGAAAACAGCTTTAAGCAAATTAATTCAAACCGGAAAAATAGCTGAACCGCAAGATGAAGTGGCTTCGAATCACTTCATGATTTTGGTGGATACGCTTCAAAAAAATGGCTTTATTCATTACGAATTATCCAATTTTGGTAAAGAGAATTATTTCTCCAAAAACAATTCGGCTTATTGGCTCGGCAAAAAATATATCGGAATCGGGCCTTCGGCACATAGTTATGACGGCGTAAAAAGAGGCTGGAATATTGCTAATAATGCATTGTATTTAAAAGCAATTCAAAACAATGAACTTCCTATTGAAACTGAGGTTTTAACGATTTCAGATCGTTATAATGAATATATTATGACAGGATTACGAACCATTTGGGGTGTTTCTTTGGAAAGAATTGAAAAGGAATTTGGTTCGGAATATTTGAATTATCTGAAAAAACAATCTCAAAAATTCTTAAACGACGATCTGCTTTCCATTAAAGATAATATTTTAAAACCAACTCCAAAAGGAAAATTTTTAACGGATGGAATTGCTTCAGATTTATTTTATTTAAATTTGGAAGACTAAAAATTGGACGCTGATAAAACGGATGCAAGCAACGCTGATAAATCCGTAGAATCCGCGTTAGAATATCCGTAAAATCCGTGTTCCAAATGATTGCAATTATTGACAATAAATATCATATCGACTTATCAAAACCCATTGATATCTCTATTCCATTAACTAATACCGATGAAAATCCAATTGCTTGGTATATTGAAAAACCAGTAATTGAACCTGTAGTTTTTGGCGATTGGATTGGAAAAGTTTCGGAAGGAAAATCATCTACCAATTTCAATAATATTTTCTTCAATCCGCATGGGCATGGAACGCACACGGAATGTCTAGGACATATTACAAATGATTTTTACAGCATCAATCAATCGCTTAAACAGTTTTTCTTTTTTGCTAGATTGATTACAGTTGAACCTGAAAAAATTGGGGATGATTTTGTGATTACGAAAGAAAGCATTTCGACTTCGCTCAATGTGACAAATACTTCGAGTACGCCTAGCGTGACAAACGAGGCTTTAATTATAAGAACTCTTCCAAATCAAAAGGAAAAAAAGTCGAGAAAATATTCGAATACCAATCCGCCGTATTTGTCTGAAGAAGCTGCGATTTTCATCCGCGAAAGCGAAATTCAGCATTTATTGATTGATTTGCCAAGTGTGGACAAAGAACATGATGAAGGCAAATTATTGGCACATAAAGCATTTTGGAATGTAAAAGATACAGTAAATCTAAATCCTGACGCAAGATTAAATGCTACAATTACGGAAATGATTTATGTCCCAGACGATATCGAAGATGGAAATTACATCCTAAATCTTCAAATCGCTTCTTTTGAAAACGACGCAAGCCCATCAAAACCAATTCTATATAAAATTACAGATTGTAGATTTTAGATTACTCTACTGCAAAAAATCTAATATCTGAACTCTAAAATCTAAAATTAAAATGATTACTGTTTCAACAGATAAAACCAAACTCGACGTTCCGTTTATACAAAACTTCCTAAAAGATATTTATTGGGCTGCCGGACGAACTATTGAAGAAGTCCAGCGCACCATTGATGCTTCGGTTTGTTTTGGAATTTATTTAGATGACAAACAAATTGGCTTTGCACGTGTGATTACCGATTATGTCGTTTTTGCCTATTTAATGGATGTTTTTATTGATAAAGAACATCGCGGAAAAGGCTATTCGTCAATTCTAATTGAAACAATGATGAAGGAACCACAATTACAAGAAGTCAAAATCTGGCGATTGGCGACAACTGATGCTCACTTTTTATATGAAAAATTCGGATTTACAAAACTGAATCATCCTGAAAAGATGATGGAAAAAATAATCAAATGAAAACAGTCTTAAAACTTGAGGAAGTTGCTTTATTTGTTCTCGGAATATTTCTTTTTAATCGTTTAAGTTATGATTGGTGGTGGTTTCTAGTTCTAATTTTAGCTCCCGATTTGTCTATGATTGGATATGCTTTTGGCAATAAAACCGGTGCATTTTTATACAATCTATGTCATCACAAAGGAATTGCACTTGTAATTTATGGCATCGGATGTTATTTAAGTATGGAAAGTATTCAATTAATAGGAATTATTTTATTTTCGCATTCAGCAATGGATCGAATTTTCGGTTACGGATTGAAATATGAAAAAGGTTTTAAATACACGCATTTAGGTGAAATTGGAAAATAAACAGTTATGAATTTAGAAACGTTTTACGAATATTGTCTATCGAAAAAAGGGGCTAGCGAGCATTTTCCTTTTGATGAAGACACTTTGGTTTTTAAAGTAGGCGGAAAAATGTTTGCTTTATCTTCTTTATCCCAATGGGAAAAAAGCGAACAGTCGGTCAATTTAAAATGCGATCCCGACCGCGCACAGGAACTCAGAGCAGAATATGACGAAATACAACTTGGATTTCATATGAGTAAAGTGCATTGGAATACGATTGCTTTAAACGGAAATTTACCTGTAAAATTTGTCAAGGAATTGATTGATCATTCGTATGATTTGGTTTTCAAAAGTTTGACAAAGAAAATTCAGAATGAAATTATTGACTCGAGGTAAAATTTTTTACCGAACTGGCGGAGCAATTAGAAAATTAGGCATTACATTTGCATGGTAAAATCAAAACTTAAAAACCCGAATCCGTTTGCAAATTAGCAATTTATAGCATCATGAAAGAACAATTTAAAAAATTTCTGAACGAAGAACAAGATCCAAAAGCGATTGAAAAAATCACTTCTAAACTTACAGATTTATTGATGAAAGGTGAAGAAATTGGTTATATCGCAGTACAAAAAAAACCTGCAATTACTGTTTTCCCTGACAGTATTGTAGTAACAAACAAACGTATCATTATCTGTGAACCTAAAAACTTAGGTCTTTCAATGGATTTTACAGATTATGCTTGGGACGATATAGCAAGTACTTTTGTAAAAGAAAATATCTTGGGTTCTGAATTTTCATTTGGCACCAAAACAGATTTAGCGGTTACTATCGATTATATCCCGAAAATTCAAGCTAGAAAAATTTATACTTACGCTAAAGAACAATTGGATTTATTAAAAAATCCTGTTAATACTGCAACTCCTGTTCAGGAAGTTGTTGAGCCAGTATACGAAGAGGAAGAAGAAGCTGAAGAAGTTGAAGAAATAGAAACAGAAGAAGTAACAAGTTTTGCTGAAATCTTACCTGCAGCTCCTGTTGTTACAGAAACTTACGAGCCACTTCCAACGCAGCCAACACAACCGGCTGGAGAACGCAGATTAAGTGATTTATCTAAAGAAGAACTTTTCGACAAATTACAGAACTACAAAAAACTTCTTGATAATGGTTTAATCATGCAGGGAGAATATGATGCTTACAAAAAAGAAATTTTAAGTTATATGTAATCTTAGTACAAAGTTCAAAGTACAGAGTACAAAGTTTTATCAGCTTTGTCTAAAATAAAAATAAGCCCGAAATAGAATATCTATTTCGGGCTTTCCATTTATAACTTTGTGCTTAAAAACTTTGCACTTTGTACTTATTTACAAAGTCGCTTTCTGTTTTTCTACAAATTTATGTGATTGCAATTCCAATAACTCTTTTGCATTCTTTCGCTGTAAATCAAATAATCCTTTATCTTCTGCAATATCAGCGTATACTCTATCATGCATTTCTGCACTGGTTTTCACTAATAATTCGCGTTGGTATTTATTTTGTTCCAAAGTCGCTTTCATTGCGGTTTCGGCTTCTTCCTGCTTGAAATCGAATTCTCCTTTTGGAGCTAATAATTTAGCGATAATCGGCGAAGTTTCTATTGCTAAAAACAACAGCATAATGAAAAATGACGGAAGCCAAGGTAGTTTGTTCAAGGCATTAATACGTGCCATTAATCCGTCGAAACCCTCAATAATAGGCTGAGTCTGCGAAACTTTTTTATCTAGATCAGCTTGAAGCTGTACGCCTGCTTTCTCTTTTTCGGCAATTTTGGCTTCGTTTGTCTTTTTCAGCGTTTCGAATTCTTTTAAAGCGGCATCGTGTTTTTCGCGTTTTTCTTTATAAACTGGTCCTTTTCCTAATTTCTTAGTTCCGGTAGTTCCTTCGGCTTCGGTAATATAAACCGAATACAAATCGTTTACTTCCTTTTCTTTCTTTACAATGTCAGCTTTTAGAGCAGCAATTTCGGCCTTATTTTTATCTAAATCTGTTTTGAAATAAGTCCCAATTTGTTTTTTATTGGCCAATTCCATTTCATTTTTCTCTTTCAATAGAACAGTATTGATTTCTTTTTCGAAAATTTTAATTTCCAAAGGTTTCGAAATAACAATCGCAATAATAACCGCCAATATAATACGAGGTGTTGCCTGTAGAAATTCATCTAGAAAACGATCTCTTTTTTTAATAGTAGAAACGATGAATCGGTCTAAATTGAAAATCAACAAACTCCATACAAATCCAAAAATTAAAGCGGGATAAATAGAATCGAAAACGGTAAAAAGTGCATAAGCGCTGGCTAAGAAAGCCATAACTGCTGTAAAGAAAACGGTGGCTCCAATTCCAACATATTTGGTTTGTTCGCCTTCTGAGCAGTCTTTCAAGAGATCACGGTCGACTCCTGAACATAGGATAAAAAATTGTTTTAACATGATTGATGATTTTTGATTAATGATGATACGGCAAATTTAACGCCAAATTTTCAATTACAATCAAAATATCATTTTTCTTTTCGCTGGAAATCAATTATTTGAAGCTTTCATGTTATTTAAAGATTAATAAATCTTAACACAACGAGGTTAATCATAACACTATGTTAATTTTTTTTCAAGGGTTTAGTAATAATAGGGTTCTAGCTTCGCAACCAAAATAAAACCAAACACACACAATGAAAAAATTTTATCTATTAACAGCATTCTTTTTATTAGCCTTTACAGGTTTTGCTCAGAAAGCGATTATATCTGGAAAGATATTAGATGCCGATGACAAACTGCCTCTTCCTGGAGCTATGGTTCAAATTGTAGGCGAGAAAAAATACACCGTTTCAGATTATAACGGTCGTTTTGAATTATTGAATATTAACGAAGGAACTTATCAAGTTGAAGTAAAATATATTGGATATACTACTTTAACTCAAGAAATAAAAGTAGAGCAAGGAAAAAACAATGTAATTGATTTTGCTCTTAAAGCTTCTGAAAATGAATTGAAAGAAGTTATTGTCGGAGACATCTTAAAAGGTCAGGCAAAAGCACTGAATCAGCAGAAGAACAACAAAAATATCGGAAACGTAATTTCTTCTGATCAAATGGGACGTTTCCCAGACGCTAACGTAGGAGACGCTTTGAAACGTGTTCCTGGTATCACAATGCAGAATGACCAAGGTGAAGCTCGTAACATTATCATTAGAGGTTTGGCTCCGTCTTTAAACTCTGTTACTTTAAATGGTGACCGTATTCCATCTGCCGAAGGAGACAACAGAAACGTACAAATGGACTTAATCCCATCTGATATGATTTCTACAATTGAGGTAAACAAAACTCTTACTCCTGATATGGATGCAGATGCAATTGGAGGTTCTGTAAACTTAATTACAAGAGCAACGCCAAACGGAGAAAGAATTTCTGCAACTCTTGCTGGAGGATATTTACCAATTCGTGACCACGCTTCTTACACTGCTGGTTTTGTTTATGGTAATCGTTTTATCGACAATAAATTAGGAGTTGTAGTGAGCGGTTCTTACAACAATGTAGATTACGGTTCGGATAACATCGAAAACGAATGGGTTAGAGATGAATTTGGAAATGATTATTTACAAGCAGCTGAAATCAGAAAATATGACGTACAGCGTATTCGCCGCAGTGGATCTATTGCTTTGGATTATAAATTCAACGAAAACAATACGATTTTTGCTAATGCAATCTACAACTGGAGAGATGATAGAGAAAACCGTTTCAGAACGACTTACGATGATATCGAAGCTATTTATGACGGAGAAACTATTACAGGATTTGAAGGTCGTGTAAAACGTCAATCTAAAGGTGGTGTAGATAACAGCCGTAACAAAAACAGAAGATTAGAAGATCAAAGAGTGCAGAATTATTCTCTTCGTGGAGAACACTTAATCAATTCTACTTTAGATTTAGACTGGTCTGCCAACTATGCAAAAGCTAGAGAATACCGTCCGGGTGAGCGTTACATCGAATACCGTCAAAAAGGTTTAGAGATGTTTCAGGATTTATCTAACCCAAGATTTCCTTTATTGACAACTGCTGGGGAATCTACAGACGAATTTGCATTTGATTCGGTTACTGAAAACACAGACGAAACTAGCGAAAGTGAATTTGGAGCTAAAGTAAACATCCGTTTTCCATTCTCTGTAATTTCAGGAGAAAAAGGAAGATTGAGAACTGGTCTTAGACTTCGTTTAAAAGAGAAAGAAAGAAACAATATGTTCTATTCTTATACTCCATTAAATGATGATATGGAATTATTATCACAAGTTCCAACAAGTTATTATGATGGAAAAGATTTTAATCCAGGAAGTAAATATGTGCCAGGAACTTTTGCTTCTGCAAACTATTTAGGAAGTTTAGATTTAAACAATTCTACTTTATTCGAAAAAGAAACTGATCCAGCTGAATATTTAGCGGTAAACTATAACGCTAAAGAAAGAATTACTGCTGCTTACGTAAGATGGGATCAGGATTTTAACGATAAACTTTCTATGGTAATGGGAGTTCGTGTTGAAAATACTCATATTGATTACACAGGAAACCGTGTATTAGATGAAGAAGAATTAGAAAGTAAAATCAACAATACCAACTCATACACAAATGTATTGCCAAGTATTTCATTCCAATACAACGCAACAAAAGATTTAGTTTTAAGAGCTGCAGCTACAACGGCTTTAGCAAGACCAAACTACTATGCATTGGCTCCTTATGTAAATAACATTGCTGCTGATAAAGAAATTACAGCTGGTAATCCAGATCTTGATGCAACGTATTCATATAACTATGATTTCATGGCAGAGAACTATTTCAAATCTGTTGGTTTGATTTCTGGAGGTGTTTTCTACAAAAGATTAAATGATTTCATTTACAACTACAGCGACAATCAATATACTGATGCAAAATTTGCTGCAGATTTTCCTAATCAGTCCAACCCAATTCCAGCGGGAGAAAACTGGTCATTTTTACAATCAAGAAACGGAGACAAAGTGGATGTTTACGGATTTGAAGTTGCTTTCCAGCGTCAGTTAGATTTCTTGCCAGGAAAATTCTTAAAAGGTTTCGGTATCTATTTGAACTATACTTATACACAGTCTAAAGCTAGAGGAATTGCTGACGAAGACGGAAATGAAAGAAACGACATCAGCCTTCCGGGAACAACACCTCACATGTTTAACGGATCTTTATCTTGGGAAAACAAACGTTTCTCTGCAAGAATCTCAACAAACTTTACATCTGATTATTTAGATGAATTAGGTTCTGAGTCTTACAAAGACAGTTATTATGACAAGCAGTTTTTCTTAGATGCAAATGCTTCTTATAAAATTACTCCAAAACTTCGCCTTTTTGCTGAAGCTAATAACTTAACAAACCAACCGTTACGTTACTACCAAGGAGTTGCTGCACATACAAAACAAGCTGAATATTACCAAGCTCGTTACAATTTCGGATTGAAATTAGACTTGTAAGCTACGATTTTAAAAATTCTTAAATTAGACAGAGTTTTGCGCTCTGTCTAATTGCATTAAAATATATCACACAAAATGAAAAATAAATCTTTAGTCGCTCTTTTACTTTTAAGCCTTTCATTTACAGCTTGTAAAGACGATAAATTAGCACCAGTGCAGCCAAATGCGGTAAAACCTACTGTAGTTACAGAAGCTTTACCTCACGATACAGACGATCCTTCTATTTGGATCAATCCTACAGATGCTTCAAAAAGTATTATTGTAGGAACAGATAAAGACACAGACGGAGGTTTGTACGCTTTTGATTTGAATGGAAAAATCCTTAAAAAATCAATCCCATTAAAACGTCCAAACAATGTGGATATCGCTTACGGATTGATCATTGACGGAAAAAAAGTAGACGTTGCAGTTACTACAGAACGTGAAAGCAACAAAATCAGAATTTTCAGTTTACCCGATTTAGAACCAATTGATAACGGCGGAATCGAAGTTTTTGAAGGAGAAGCACAGCGTGATCCAATGGGAATTTCTTTGTACACACGTCCAAGCGACCAAAAGATTTTTGCTATCGTAGGAAGAAAAACAGGTCCTTCTGGAACTTATTTATGGCAGTATGAGCTTTCTGGAAACGGAAAATTTGCTGCAGCAAAAGTAGTTCGTAAATTCGGAACTTACAGCGGAAAGAAAGAAATTGAAGCGATTGCCGTGGATAACGAATTAGGTTTTATTTACTACTGCGACGAACAAGTTGGAATTAGAAAATACAAAGCAGATCCAGCTTTAAATAATAATAAAGAATTGGCTTTCTTCGGTCAAAAAGATTTCAAAGCAGATCACGAAGGAATTGCGATTTACAAAAAAACAGATTCTACAGGATACATTTTGGTGTCTAACCAGCAGGCAAATTCGTTTATGGTTTATCCTAGAGAAGGCGCAAACGGAAACCCAAACAATCATCCATTGTTAGCTGAAGTTCCAACTTCAACAATCGAGTGCGATGGTGCCGATGCTACAAGCGTAAACTTAGGGCCAAAATTCAAAAACGGACTTTTTGTAGCCATGAGCAACGGAATGACTTTCCATTATTACACTTGGGATTTGATCCAAAAACGCATCGACGAAGCAAAAAAATAAACTTTCAGGTTTTTCAGTCGCAGTTTTCAGTGTTCAATTTATTTTTTTTCTGCGGCTGAGAGCCAAAACAAAAAAAGCTGTTCTTAACGAACAGCTTTTTTATTTTGAATTAAATAATTCCTTTTATTCTGTAATTGGTGCTCCTGCTAAGATTTCAGCATTTGCAAACTCTTCAAATTTGGCGAAGTTAGCTTTGAATTTCTGAGCTAATTCTAACGCTTTTTTATCATAAAGATCTTTGTCTTCCCAAGTATTTCTAGGATTTAGAATCTCTTCTGGAACATTAGGGCAAGATTGTGGTTTTGCTAATCCAAATACTTTGTGATCTACATACTCTACATTGTCTAATTCGCCTTTTAAAGCAGCAGTAATCATAGCACGAGTATATTTTAGTTTCATACGGCTTCCTGTTCCGTAAGGGCCACCTGTCCATCCTGTATTGATCAACCAAACTTTTACGCCTGCATCTTTCATTTTTTTGCTCAACATTTCAGCATAACGCGTTGGATGTAAAGGCATAAATGGTGCTCCAAAACAAGCAGAGAAATTAGGCTGTGGCTCTGTTACACCTGCTTCTGTTCCGGCAACTTTCGCTGTATATCCAGAAATAAAGTGGTAAGCCGCTTGGCCTGGAGTTAATTTTGAAATTGGAGGCAGAATTCCGAAAGAATCAGCCGTTAAGAAAAATATATTTTTAGGATTATGTCCTACCAAACCTGGCTGTACATTATCGATATGTGTAATTGGGTAACTTACACGAGTATTTTGTGTGATCGAAACATCATCGTAATCTACTTCGTTTGTTCCTGCTTTGAAAACCACATTTTCTAAAAGAGCTCCTTTTTTGATTGCTCTAAAAATGTCCGGTTCATTTTCTTCTGTTAAGTTGATTACTTTAGCATAACAACCGCCTTCGAAATTGAAAACCGTATTTTCGTTTGTCCAGCCGTGTTCATCATCTCCGATTAATTTACGTTCCGGATCAGCAGATAAAGTTGTTTTTCCAGTTCCTGATAATCCGAAGAAAATTGCTGTATCTCCATCTTCACCAACATTGGCGCTGCAGTGCATTGGAAGTGTATTTTTGAAAACTGGAAGGATAAAATTTAAAGCAGAGAAAATTCCCTTTTTCATTTCTCCTGTATATCCTGTTCCGCCAATTAAAGCGATTTTTTTAGTAAAATCTAAAATTGCGAAATTAGACTGACGTGTTCCATCAACAGCAGGATCTGCCATAAAACTTGGAGCACATACTACCGTCCATTCTGGAGTAAAATTAGCCAGTTCCGATTCTTCTGGCCTTAAGAACATATTGTAACAGAACAAATTTGACCAAGCTGTTTCGGTTACAACACGAACATTCAGTCTGTAATTTGCATCAGAGCATACATAAGAATCACGAACAAAAACTTCTTCTTTGTTGGATAAAAATGCTGTTACTTTATTGTATAGCTTTTCAAAAGCTAGAGGATCAAACGGGATATTTACATTTCCCCACCAAACTTGATCTTTTGTAATATCGTCTTTTACGATAAAACGATCCTGTGGAGAACGGCCTGTAAATTCGCCTGTATTAATTGCTAACGCTCCGGTAGAATTTTCGACACCTTGCCCTGACTGCAAAGTAATCGCATGTAATTCATCTGCAGATAGTTGGTAACGAACTTTTGCATTTTCAATTCCTAAGTCTTTTAACGAAATCGATTGCGCGAAAACTGTATTAGTGTCCATAAATTTAAGTTATGTTGTGGTTTTTTGTTTAAAGCAAAATTACAGATTAATTCTTATTCCTCTTAAAATAATTAAATTTCACTTTGATTTATATCAAAAAAGAAAAATTTCACTTTAAAATTTACAAAAAGAAAAAAATAACCGCTTTTAATTTACTTATTTACAACCTTCTGACGGAATTTGTTATATTATTTCCGTTTTACAACAGAAAATAGAAAAAATTCACATAATGAAGATTATATGTTATTTATGAGACAAAATTAAAGATTAATTCTTAGACAGAATTTTTTTTTCGGGATTTTATGATTTTCGCTTCAAAATCGTAAAGAATAATAGCGCCCAACCAATAATTAATAGAAAACCACCTATTGGAGTTGCGAATACTATAATTTTAGAGTAAAACAAAGTGTAGTCTTTTGTAGCAACTAAATAAATTGAACCGCTAAAAAGAATAACTCCAGCAACTACTAAATTATAGATCCATTTTACTGTTTTTTCGGCAATGTCTTTTTGTGTAGATAAAAAGAAAAGAAAAAGAGCGTGGTACATTTGGTAACGAACACCCACTTCAAAAGTATTTAATTGATCAACTGAAAGATATTTTTTTAATAAATGAGCTCCAAAAGCACCCAAAATAATAGCTAACATTCCTATAAAAGCTCCAGTAAGAACAAGTTTTCTTTTCATGATTTATATCTTTTGAAATTTGAAACAAAAATACTTCAAACAAACTAAAAAATCGCTTTCGACCCAACATTATTTAGAACAAAATCAGATTATTTTTTTCTGAAATTGAAAAATATATTCAATTTTATTTAATTAAAATTGTTATATTTGTAACATTTAAATATATTTGTGTTAAATATTTAAGACATGAGAAACGTTTTAATAATTGGAGCAGGAAGATCTGCCTCGTCATTGATTCGATATTTATTATCCAAATCTAATGAAGAAAAACTGCATATAACTGTAGCCGATCTTTCATTGGAGTTAGCGAAAGCGAAAACGCACAATCATCCAAATGCTACTCCGCTTGCCTTAGATATTTTTAATGCTGAAGAAAGAAAAACGGCAATTCAAAATGCTTCAATAATTATTTCGATGCTTCCGGCACATTTGCATATCGAAATCGCAAAAGACTGTCTAGAATTTAAAAAACATTTGGTTACTGCTTCTTATATCAGCGATGCGATGCAGGCTCTGAATGATGAAGCCATAAAAAACAATCTGATTTTCATGAACGAAATTGGTCTTGATCCGGGAATCGACCACATGAGCGCCATGAAAGTAATTGACGAAATTAGAGCAAAAGGCGGTAAAATGCTGTTGTTTGAATCTTTCTGCGGCGGACTTGTAGCGCCTGAATCTGACAATAATTTGTGGAATTATAAATTTACTTGGGCACCAAGAAATGTAGTTTTGGCCGGACAAGGCGGAGCTGCAAAGTTTATTCAGGAAGGCACTTATAAATACATTCCGTACAGCGCTTTATTTAGAAGAACTGAATTTCTGGAAGTAGAAGGCTACGGAAAATTTGAAGCGTATTCTAACCGTGATTCCCTTAAATACAGATCGATTTACGGTTTAGATGATATTCTGACTTTATATCGAGGAACTATTCGAAGAGTTGGTTTTTCAAGAGCTTGGAACATGTTTGTACAACTCGGAATGACCGATGATAGTTATGTTATTGAAGGCTCTAAGAATATGAGTTACCGTCAGTTTATCAATTCTTTTCTTCCTTATCATCCAACAGATTCAGTAGAAATCAAAACGAGATTGATCTTAAAAATCGATCAGGACGATATCATGTGGGACAAACTTTTGGAACTCGATTTATTTAATCCAAACAAAAAAGTAAATCTTCCGAATGCCACTCCAGCACAAATTTTACAAAAAATCCTAACCGACAGTTGGGCTTTGGAACCAGATGATAAAGATATGATTGTCATGTATCATAAATTCGGATACGAACTAAATGGCGAAAAGAAACAAATCGATTCTAAAATGGTCTGCATTGGCGAAGACCAAACCTATACCGCAATGGCGAAAACGGTGGGACTTCCGGTTGCGATTGCGACACTGTTAATCTTAAACGGAAAAATTACAACACCTGGAGTTCAGCTTCCGATAAAAAAAGAAGTTTACGAACCAATATTAAAAGAATTAGAAGAGTACGGAGTTATTTTTAACGAACAAAAAGTACCGTATTTTGGATACAATCCAGATTTATTTTAGTCTGGATGCTGCATTTTTTTTTAGAATTTTATTTAATTAGTTTTTTAATTTTATCCGCTTCTTTGATGCAAAAGAAGCGGATTTTTTTATTTCAAAGATAATTTAGGTGGTTTTTAATTTCCAAAAATGGTTGGTGGGAAATCCATTTTCTGATACCTCCCTTTTACTACCTTATACTTTTTTGGTGTTTCTTCAGCTTGAATTGTTATAGGTAAACTGTACAGAACCCGAACCGGCTGCCCCATTTGAGAACCTGGAATCCATGTTGGAGAAAGTTTTAAAGTTCTAATCGCTTCTTCACCTATTCCGTAACCCAAATCTTTTACAATTTTAAATTCAGATAAGCTACCATCTTTTTCTACTATAAACTGTACGAATATCTTTCCGTCAATTTTATTCTTTGAAGCTTCCTCTGGCATTTTAAAATTTTTACCAATGAATTTATAGAATTCAAGTACTCCGCCTGGAAACTCCGGTTTTACCTCTATTGGATCTACAATAACATCGGTCGAGTTTGTCCCATCATCATTTGAAGACGGCGAAGGAACAGTGCGATTTTGATTTGCCATCGATTCCTTATTTTTATTTTCCGGAATCACGTTTTTATTTTTATCCTTTGAAACAACAGCAGTTTTAGCTGGAGTCGTTTCAGTAGTAACCTCAACCGATTTCACTTCTTTTTTAGATTCCTGTGCCACAGTTTTAACACATAAAAGAACTATTAAAGTCGTAAATACAGGAATAACGGCAATTTTTCTGAAGAATGCCCCGTTTTTTGAAGTGCTTTTTGTCATCATAATTAATCGTTTTTTTGTTACTAAATAATTCAAATTACTGGCCAAGTAAATCGTTTGATTGCCGCTTCCTTTTTGCAAAAGCAAATTTTGATAAAATGGAACATCATTATATTCTTTCACTATTTCCTGATCGGCAAGAAATTCATGATTAAGCTGCATTGCTTTTTTATAAAAGATAAAGAGTGGGTTAAACCAAAAAATCGTCTTTAAAAACTCAACAAACAAAATATCCAGCGTATGTTTCTGAGTTACATGAACCAATTCATGTGTATACAATTCTGCTTCAATATTTCTGTTTTTATAATCATCGGAGTTGACAAAAATATAATTCAAAAAAGTATGAGGCAGGATTTTGTCATCAATCAAAACCAATTTTGAATTCTTAAAGTTTACAATTGGATTTCTATTTGATTTTGATAGGATTTTCCAAATATTGCTGCCAAATCTAATCGTCATTAAAGATGTGACTAATCCATACAAACTCCATAAAAAAATCAAGATGTAATCAATCTTCTCTTCAATTCGAATTTTAGTAACCGTAGCCTCATCCATACTGATTTGGCTTGATATATTCACAGGAACTTCTTTAATAATTTCAAATGAAATAAAAGGAACCACGAACGAAACTATAATTGAAAAAAGTAAAAAGAATCTATTAAATTGATGCATTTTTTCCCTTTCCAATATCCAATGATAAAAAATCAGGAAAACGCTTAATGCAATCGTCGATTTTATAAAAAAGGCTATCATTTTTTCTTTTTTTGAATTTCCGAACCAATTATTTTTTGATCTTTATTTGCTTTTTTCATGAATGTCTGAGCTATATATTTAGGAGAATTATTCAACATTTCAACCTTAGCTGTTTCCAGATTTTTTTGAAATTTTTCGCGTGTAATTCTCGTTTGCTCTTCTGTGGGCTGTCCTTTTATCCAAGTAGTTTTAAACTCTTTCTTGGCATATTTTTGAGGGAATTTTTCTAATCTATATTTTTTAAAAAACTCTTGAGTATATAAGTAATAGGTATTGGCTTCTTTACTTGTTTTTTCGAATTCCAAATTTACTTTTTGATCAGAAAAATAAGCAATCTCATTTCTTTTTAGATCATTTAAACCTGAATTACGGATTCTTTTATTATTAAGCCAAATAATATATTGGCTGTTATTTTTCCATTTTTCGAATTGACTTTCACTTGGCATTTGTTTACTAATAGATGGAGTTGAATAGGCTCCTAAATATTTTCTTTTAGTAGCTCTATCCAGATTTTCATAAATCTCACTTATTTTATTATTCTCTATCTGATCATCAATCGTTATTCTGGTTCCTGAATAAATATAATCCCTTCTCTTATCTTGCAGTTCTTGTGACTTTGACAATTTAGAAGGAAAAAAGTCAACACATAAAGTAACAATAAGTCCCGTAAACACTATAATGATCACTGATTTTATCATTACAGCTTTTGATTTTGATGTGATTTTTGTCATCATAATAAGTCGTTTTTTGGTTGCTAAAAAATTTAAATTACTCGTTAACAAATTAGGCAGTACAATACTCGTTTTATTTAATAACAGATTTTGATAAACAATGACATTAGAATGTTGGGACAATACGTTTTCATCTGCTAAAAATTCATGATTGAGCTGAATTGCTTTTTTATAAAAACTCAAAACAGGATTGAACCAAAAAATAATCTTCAAAACTTCAATGAAAATCACATCGATGGTATGTTTTTGTTTTACATGGGCAATTTCATGCGTAAATAATTCTTGTTCTATTTCCCGATTTTCAAAATCTTTCTGGCTGATATAAATAGTATTCCAAAAAGTATAAGGCAAATTATTTTCTGAAAGCAAAACCATTCTTGTATTCTGATGCAGTATAATTTTAGACTCTTTGGCTTTATGTGTTATCGTATAAATGTTATAAATAAATCGAAAACTTAGTAGCAATGTAATTACAATATAAGCTACTTCTAAAACAGAAACCCAATAATTAACTTGTAAATCTGTTTTGACATTTGTCATTTCTGCCTGAATCGGAAGCTCTTTATTTGTTATTGTTTCTAACGGAATTACATTTTTATACACTGCAGGAATCTCTCCTTGAACTTCAAAAGATATAAAAGGAACTACCATCGAAAACAACAAACTCAACAGTAAAAAATATCTGTTAAAACGAAACATTCTTTCTTTTTCAAGAAACAAATGATACATAGCCAACAGAATACAGAGGCTAATTGTCGATTTAATTAGAAAGTCAATCATTTTTTCTTTTTTTGAATTTCCGAGTCAATTATTTTCTTTAGATCTTCCAGTTCTGAAGCCGACAAATTAGTTTCGGTCGTAAAAAAAGAAGCAAACTGTGAAGCCGAATTATTGAAGAAATTACTAATAAGTCCTTTCACATGTTTCGAAAAATAATCTGTTTTTTTTACTAACGGATAATATTCACGTGAATTTCCAAATTCATTGTATGCTACAAATTTCTTGTCGATCATTCGTTTCAAAAGCGTCGCTACCGTTGTTGTAGCTGGTTTTGGCGCTGGATATGCTTCTAATAAATCTTTCATAAAAGCCTTTTCCAGCTTCCATAAATGTTCCATTAATTGTTCTTCTGCGTTTGATAATTGCATTTTGTTTAATTTTATAAGTTGCTGCGATTTTAAGACCCTGAATTTCTATTTTATTTGATTTTCAGAAATAAGCTCTCCTTTTTCGTACTTTCTAATCTGGAATAATTTTCCTTTCTCCGAGTAAAATTTCCATTCTCCAAAATAAAACCAATGCGATTCTGTTTCGTTTACTTCTAATTTGGTTTTTCCTTTTGATTCCAGTTTTCCGTTTTCGTAATAACTTTTTACAACACAGATCCCTTTTTTATATTTCTCTGATTTGTATAATTTCCCGTTTATAAAAGTCTTCCACTTCCTAACAGGCTGATTGTTCTTGTAAAACTCGACAGATTTGTATTCAATACTATCTTGAACATAAACCTCAACCCATTTCCCCTCTTTCTTTTTATCAATTTTCTGATTAATAAGTGTTGATTTACATCCAATAACCGAAAGCAGGATTATTGTAAAAAGTATTTTTCTAATCATTTCAACTCTACAATTATAGATTACATTCTACAAATGTAGAGTTAATTTTCAAACAGGCAAGAAAAAACTGCTTTTTTTTCTTTAAGCAACAGAGTAACAAAGGCTCAAAGAAACAAAGGGCTTCTCTTATGCACTTAATCTTTGTCAAAGTTTAAAACTTTGAGAAAGAGAAAACCTTTGCAACTTTGCTACTCTGCCTCTTTGAGCCTCTAAAAAGAAAGCATTCCCAAAGTCCTTTCAACCTCTTCAAAATCAATATAAAAATTGTCGTCTTTTGGAATTCCAACTACAAAACTGTAATTGATGTTCTCCATATCTGTAGTATTTTTAATAACAGCACTGAAACGATTTGGAGGCTGGAAAATTAAAACAGAAGAACCTGCTTCAAGCGCCATTAAACCGTGAAATAAATGACTGCCTTCTATACCGATAAGAATTTTAGCACCAACGCAGGCCGAAAGTATTTCGGCAGCAGTATTTTGAGTAACGTCTACAATTTTGAAGCCGTATTTTTCTTGAAGTTTTTCGGCAATTTCGAGTTCGTTCAACATGACACGTGAAATTCCCGAATTACGGCGTAAAATAAAAACGCCAGGATGAGAAGTTCCTGAAAACAATGACAATATTTTATTTCTGTTTGCCGTAAATCGAAGATGTTTACTATCATTATTTCCCCAATTATCATCAAAGAAAACAGCATTTTTCATATGAACGGCATTCGTTCGAAACGGATTCATTCCTAAAAAAGATTCATATTCCGGCATATGTGAATACGGAATAATATTAGAAGTCACAGGAATCCCTTCAGCCTGAGCCAAAGCGTAATTGGCACAATCATCAGTGAGCCAAAGACCAAAATATTGATTCCCTTCAGATGTACTGTAAATAGCAGCATGATCTATTTCTGTATCTATAATCGCAGGCGGAAAGTAATTCATTTTTTTAGAAAGCTGAAAAGCAGGATGAAGTCGGAAATTATGAAGTCCTTTGTACAGAAAACCATTCACCATCCAGACTTCCTTGAGCTTATAAGCAAATGTTGGTGCATGTTCTACCGCAAAGCCACCATGCATAGCAGTATGTGGATCATCTGTATAGGCGGTGCCAGTGATTCGTTCCAATTGACCATCTAGAAAGCAAGCCTTAGGAGAAATAGTTGTTTTTCCCGAAGCAATCTGCCAGGATTTTACAGCAAGACTTTCCAAAATTTTGCCCTCCCGAAACATCAAATGAGATTTTTTCAATCCTTTCAGGTATCGGATATATCCAATTGGAGAAAATTTGACCTTTTTTTTAACTAAGTCCATTTGCCTACATTAAAATCAATATTAAAATAACATTAGAAAAACTTAAAAAATAGAATTATAAATAATATTATGCGGGGATTGATAATAATATTTTCAAATTTAACTTAATTTAATTAACAAAACACAAAGTCAACATTAAAATTTCAATAATAAAATACAAATATCAAAAGACAAAAAAACCGCTTATTTCTGAACGGATTTATATTTAGAAAAATTTAACCGCAAAGAACGCAAGGTTTATTTTAAGGTTACACTTAAAACGCAAAGATCGCAAAGCTATGTGGTACAGCTTTGCGATCTTTATAAATTTTCTTTAAAAAAATCTTAGCGAACTTTGCGTAAATTCTTAGCGGTCTTTGCGGTAAAAAAACTACTTAGAAAGCTCCACAAAATACTTGTAAAACAACGGAATAGTCTCAATTCCTTTCAGGTAATTAAAGATTCCGAAATGCTCATTTGGCGAGTGAATTGCATCGCTGTCTAAACCAAATCCCATTAAGATGGTTTTGCTTTTTAATTCTTTCTCAAACAAAGCTACAATCGGAATACTTCCGCCAGAACGAACCGGAATTGCAGGAACTCCAAATGTTTCGGTATACGCTTTGTTCGCTGCCTGATAACCAATACTGTCAATTGGCGTAACATAACCCTGACCACCGTGATGAGGCGTAACTTTTACGGTAACTCCAGCCGGAGCAATGCTTGTAAAATGCTTAGTGAAAAGTTCTGTAATCTCTTCCCATTCCTGATTTGGAACCAAACGCATCGAGATTTTAGCAAAAGCTTTACTTGCAATAACCGTTTTAGCACCTTCGCCAGTATAACCGCCCCAGATTCCGTTTACGTCTAATGTTGGACGAATGGAGTTGCGTTCGTTTGTTACATACCCTTTTTCACCATAAACATCAGCAATGTTTAAAGCATTTTTATATTTTTCTAGACTGAAAGGCGCTTTTGCCATTTCGGCTCTTTCTTCTGCAGATAATTCCTGAACTTTATCGTAGAATCCCGGGATCGTAATATGATTGTTTTCGTCATGAAGGGAAGCAATCATTTTTGCCAGAATATTAATTGGATTCGCTACAGCTCCACCGTATAAACCAGAATGTAAATCGCGGTTTGGCCCTGTAACTTCTACTTCAACATAACTCAAACCTCTTAAACCTGTTGTGATTGATGGTTGTTGGTTTGAAATCATTCCAGTATCTGAAATCAAAATTACGTCGTTTTTTAGTTTTTCTTGATTGCGTTCTACGAACCAAGCTAAACTTGCCGAACCTACTTCTTCCTCGCCTTCGATCATAAATTTTACGTTGCAAGGCAAATTATTTGTTTGCACCATATATTCTAGTGCTTTTACGTGCATGTACATCTGACCTTTGTCGTCACATGCGCCACGTGCGAAGATGGCACCGTCTGGATGAATATCTGTAGTTTTTATAACGGGTTCAAATGGTGGTGAAGTCCATAATTCTAATGGATCTGGCGGTTGAACATCGTAGTGACCGTAAACTAAAACCGTTGGAAGATTTGGATCTATAATTTTCTCTCCGTAGATAATTGGGTAACCTGGAGTGTCGCAAGTTTCGACATAATCGCATCCTGCTTTTGATAAACTTTCTTTTACAGCCTCTGCTGTGTCGATAACATCTTGAGAATATGCAGTGTCGGCACTTACCGACGGAATCTTTAGTAATTCGATCAATTCGTTGATAAACCGATCTTTATGTTGTTGAACGTAGGACTTAATATTTTCCATTTAAATTATTTTTATAGAAAACCAAAAGTACAAAAAAGAGAATTAAAAAAAATTTTCAAAAAAGTCTTTGATAATTCAAAAGTATGCCTATCTTTGCACCCACAATTACCGCGGATATGGCGAAATTGGTAGACGTGCCAGACTTAGGATCTGGTGCCGCAAGGCGTGTAGGTTCGAGTCCTATTATCCGCACTTTTAAGAAGCTTCTGAATAGATTTTCAGAAGCTTTTTTGTTTTTACTCATTTCTTCACTTCTGTTTATTCACTTTTTCTTTTTTACAGATAAAAGAGTATTCAGGTTATTTTATTTTTTAAAAGAATTTTATCCTAAATTTGATTTAGCAACACATTTAAATACAATTTCTTTAGATTCATAATTTAGAATTACTAATATGCCAAAAATATTAATCACAGGTAATGGATTTGATTTAAACATCGGCTTACCGACATCATATAATGATTTTATCAAAATACTAAGGCACATAGAAAAAAATAATGATTATAGTTTTGAATCTATCTTTTCAAATAGCAGTAACTATAATCAAATTTCAAAAAACTACACCCCATTTAACATTGATCAAATAGAGTTAAACAAACTAAAAACAACACTTGAGCATAATTTATGGTTCCAATTTTTCAAGGATGAATTTGAAATCGAAACTTGGATTGACTTTGAAACGAAAATAGAATACGTTTTAAAAATTCTCTTTTCTTCGGTAAACTATCTTAAAAAGAATATTTTTTCAAAAGGGTCACTTCCTAATAATGACATGACTTATGAAATGAAATTATTCAATAATGACATTGAAATAATTCAGGTTTTAAACAGATTTAAGATTATTGAATTTGACGGATATTATTATATAAAACTAAATTCTAACTTTTTAATTAATAAATACGATCATTTTATAGACATCGATTTAGATAAAATAACAAAAAATCTTAACCAACAATTAATCGAATTTAAACTAATCTTTAATTATTATTTCGAAGTATTCGTTTTTCCTTTATATCAAAACTTAAATATTAAAATTGAAAAGAAATTATTCAGTAATATTGATAAACATTACACTTTCAATTACACACCAACTTTTGAAAGAATTTACAACAAAGGAAATATTACAAGTTTTCTTCATGGCAAAATAAACTCTAAAGAAAACCAAATAGTTTTAGGTATTAATGAAATTCCTTTAGACGAAAATATTGACAAGAAATTTTTCTTACCTTTTACAAAATACTTTCAAAAACTTAATAGCAATACAGATTATGTCTTCATAAAAGAATACGAAAAAGAAAAACAAGAAAATTACTTGTTCTTCTTTTGGGGTCATTCCTTAGATAAATCTGATGAAGATTACATTAATGAAGTTTTTGATTTTGTAATTAACCTGAAGTCAAAAACAAAGAAGATTATTGTAATACATCATAATGAAACATCTAAATCTCGTCTTTTAATAAATCTTCTTAATATCAGAGGAAAAAAGGATATCCAAGAACTTATGCGAAGTAAAACTTTAATTTTTACTGATATCAATGGAGAAGAATTAAAAAGAGAATTAAATTTAAACATAAAAAGAGAAATTAAAACCACAGTAATCCCTTACTAACAATATAAAATTAGTTTTTTTATTCAAGAGTCACTTACGAAGATTTCCTCTTTCTCAAAGTGACAGACTTTATTAGACACTCATAATTCACCTTGACGAAAGGAGCATTTCCAGCATACCAACGATAGTTACACAATGAAAAAAATTGTAGGGAATTTTCGAATTTGTTGATATGCCTTTAATTTCTCCTTTCGTCGAAATGATCGTGCTTTAAGCACAATTTCTTTTAATCTACACCTAAATAAGGATCGAGCACTTCTGCCAGTCTGTTGAGCCAGTAAAAATTATCATCGACATGGCACAACTCAGAATCCAGAGTTTCGCACCCTCTCATAGAACTTAACGAAAGAGCATAATTGACCTGTCGGAGCATCTTTGCCATATCTTTTACATCCACAACATCACTAAAAAAAACTTTTAGTCTAATTTCTACTTCTTTAGAAAAACACTCTGTAGCCATTATCTTATTTTTTGAACACTCCAAATATAATACTTTTGGATACATAAATGTAACCACGCCAAAAATAAATCTTAAGAATTTTGAAATATGGATATTTCAGAAGAAATCTTTATTGCAAATCTTGGGATTCACATTCGTCAATTGCGTGAAAAAAAAGGTTTATCTCAACAAGCTTTGGCTGATGATTGTGATATTCCTAAAACTCAAATAGGAAGAATAGAAAGAGCTAAAATAAATACTACAATAAAAACCCTTATAAAAATCGCCAATGCTTTAGATATTGAACCTAAAGAATTGCTTGATTTTTCTTCGAAGTAAAAAGTCAAAAGCTAAGTCAAATGTCAAAATTCAATAAAAGATTAATAGAACCATTTATTATCATTATAATTATTGGTATTGTCTTAATCAGTTTCGTGAATTTTAAAGGTGTACAAGTAAAATTCTACAATAACACAGGGAAAGATATCGACTCGCTTATTATTGGAGAAACTTTAATTGGAAATCTCAAAAAAGGTGATACAACTGATTTTATCAAATTTAAAAAATTCAGATTTGACAGCGGTTTTCCTTATGAAGATTTAAGCGGTACTGTAAATGGCAACCGAATACATGATTTAAAATGGAGCTGGTGTGCTTCAGAAAGAAGTTATGAGTCTGAAGGCGAATATATTTTTGACATCATTACAAAAGAAAATAAAGAAGGAAACACCTGTTTACATCTTGTAAAACATCAATAAGCTTTTATACTTCAAATTTCCGCTAAAGCCTTTTACATTTCAATCATAAAAAAACCTCCAGTTAAAGCAGGAGGCAATTCATTTATTCTTTAATGAAGTTTAAAAATTGTCTTTTATTTTTTATTTCTCTGATTTAAACAAAACCTTTCCATAAAACAATACACCAAAATAGATTAAAATACAAGAAAAGATCCATGAGCCAAAACCAATAGCAAGCGCACCACGAAAACCTTGTGCATATAATAAGGTCGTAAGATATATCATCCAGCAAATTCCAAATTTAAAAATTCGTTCGGTGGCCTTCATTTTCTGTGTATAATAAAAGATGGTAAAAGGTATAAAAAAGCTTAAAAGAATCGCTCCGAATTTACTATTAATATCAGCCTCTACAGGCATCACTAAATAACTAAACGTAAGCGTTATGGCAAGATTTAAAAGAATCAAAAAGATTGAGTTGACCACAAAAGCTCCAATTCTATTATTTTCTGATGTTTTTAAATCTTGTAATTCTCCCTTATCAATTTGAAGTACTTCACAAATTAATTCCAGCGTTTTGCCACGTGGTTCGTTATTACTGTTTTCGATTCTTTGAATTGTTCTCAAATTAACTTTCGACAATTCTGCCAGTTCTTCTTGTGTAAAGCCTTTTAATTTTCTCGCTTCGCTATTTTTTTTGCCAATATAACTCATGGTTTATGTTTTTAAATTTCAATCCAAAATTATTTCGAAAAGCCTGTTTTGATAACGGTTTTCTTACGGCATTTCTACGACATTTGATAATGTCGCTAATATATCATTAATTTTAATGGTGAAGAATAAGTCTTTTTTTCTAAATCATTATTTTCTGATAAAAAACAAAAAAGCCAGAATTGCCAGTTTTTTATATTAGTTCGTATTACTAATTTTACTTTAAAAAAAATCTTCAATCGCATTAATCGGCTTTGCTTTAAACTTATACTTATGTTCAAAAAATCAATTTTTGTTGTTATTCTTCTTTACATTTTAAACTCATGCGCTGTTCAGCAGAAAAGCTTAGAAATGAACGACTGGTATGCTTTTACAAAATCAAATACCGCACAGCAGGAACCCTCAAAAGTATATGAATTTAAGGATGGAATGATTCGTATGTACGGAGAAGATCTTGGTTGCTTAATGACCAAAAAAAGCTATAAAAACTTTGAGCTTACATTAGAATACCGATGGAATATGGAAGAAAAATACAAGATGAAAGGCACGAAAAACAGTGGCGTTATGTACAATATTCCCTTAGATGCATCGGATAAAATCTGGCCAAAAGGAATTCAGTTTCAAATAAAAGAAAACGTTACGGGCGACTTTATATTTTTAGATCAGGTAACAGCAAAAGTAAACGGAAAACTGGTTGAAGCTGGCGCAAGTGTTGTTTCTCCAAAGTTTTTAGCCAATGAAAATCCGTTTGGTGAATGGAATTCTGTAGTTATTAAATCTTTCAACGGAAAAATCACGCAGTATTTAAACGGAAAATTAGTAAATGAATGCACGGAAGCTTCAACCATTGAAGGTAAAATTTCTTTGAATTATGAGCGTTCGCCAATTGATTTTAAAAACATTAGAATTAAAAGTATTTCAAAAGAGTAATACTTTATATTTTTTGGGATAAAGTCTTTTTTTTACACCTTTAAACCTCCAGCTAAAGCAGAAGACAATTCATTTAACACTCTTATTGTACAAAGCGTATCTGTCTAGCTTGTCATTTCGACGTAAGGAGAAATCGCACTCGGGTGTCGACAAAGATTGACGATATGCTTTATGGAATCTCTAGTGCGATTTCTCCTTACGTCGAAATGACAATACTCTGCGGTTACACAATGAGAAAAAATCCTTTTAATCCTGATAATCTGTGGCAAAAACAAAAGGCAATTCAGAAATTTCTTTAATTATTTAATGCTTTAATGTTTAAATATTCTTATTTTTAAAATACCAAAAACCTAAATCTGCATATTTTATTTTGTTTTTAAATTTCAAAAATCATTTAGAACATGAAGAAATACAGATTATTAGTCATTTTTTTAGCAATTATTGCAATTTTTTACTTCGCAAGAACGGTTCGAAATTTCACTGTTAAGCAGGAAACACGAACTCTTAAATCGGAACATTTTATTGTTTCTTATAGTGGCATTTATAAAAGCGAAGCTGAAAAAGTCAGCAAACATCTCGAAGACAATTATTCTGTAATACGAGAAAATTTAAAAGATGTAGAACACGACTTGATAAAGGTTTTTGTTTACGGCTCACAATTCAAGTTTAATGATGCTACAGGTTTAAAAGAAGATACTAAAGGCACAAGCCGTGGGCCAAATGAGTTTCATTTTGTGTGGACGAATTGGTTTAATTCTATTTTTCCAGACGATCCGCTAAAAACTGCCCTGCATGAATTTACGCATTGTGTTCAGCTGAATATTTTAATTTATAAAGCAAAAGATACAATCATTTCCCAAGACCGGCTGACTTTTGAAAGAGAATTTGACAAAAAGTTTAAAGCTGAATATCCGCGCTGGCTTTGGGAATCGATTAGTATTTTTGAAGCTAAAGAAATCAATTCGCTGAGCGTGAAATATGCCAAAAGCAAAAACCTGACTTTAGAAGAATTAAATCAAAGCAATCAGATTTATAATATTGGTTATACCATCATCGAATATATGACCAAAAAATGGGGGAAAGATATTCTGCCTAAACTGATTACGTCATTCGGTAACATCGAAAAAACATTGAATGTAAGTCGTGAAGAATTTGAAAAAGGCTGGATGGCTTTTCTAGAAGAGAATTATTAAAAGTTATTTTCCACGCAGATTTAAAATGATTTAAGCAGATAAGCGCAGATATTATTAAATTAAATCTGCTAAAATCTGCCGAATCTGCGTGAAACAAAAATATTTTTAATATTAGAACTTATTTATTAGAATTTAATATCTCCAAAATCTTATCTACATTCACTTCACTATAATCATTAATATAAAAATCGCATGGCGGAAGTTCTTCTTTGGTATGTGTGCTCAAAACGCCAACAACCTTCATTCCGGCATTTAATCCTGCTGTAACACCCGAAAATGAATCTTCAAAAACCACACAATCAGATGGAGAAACCCCAACTCTTTCTGCCGATTTTAAATACACTTCTGGATTTGGTTTATGAAATGTAACGTCTTCACTAGACATCATAGAATCCATTTTTTCTCCAAGTTTCAGGAAATTAGCAATCAAATCCAGATTAGCACGAGGCGCCGATGTTCCAACAGCTGTTTTAAAACCGCGGGATTTTAATTCGTTTAAAAAATCCATGTAATATGGAATCGTTTCGACTTTGTCTTTGTAAATCTCACGGAACATTCCTTCTTTTTCGTCTTCCAATTTTAGAAGTTCTTCTCCCGCAATTGGACGTTTGAAGAAATGCGTCATAATATAACTATTGTGTTTTCCGTACATATGTTCTTCGAATTCTTCCTGAGTATACGGAATATTATATTTTTTGAAAAACTCCTCAAAAGCGACTACGTGATGCGGATTGGTGTGGCAAATCACACCGTCCATATCAAAAATTACACATTGCTGGCTCATATATTTGTTTTGTTGTTTTAACGGTTGCAAGATAGCGTATAAAGTGGTTATTACACAGAGATTCACAAAGGTTTTTCGCGGAGATTCGCTGAGATTTTTTTTGAATCTCGCAGAGTCGCAGGGTTTTTATTTTAAAGCCACAGATTAAAAAGATTTAAAGGATTTGTCTCTCGCAGATCTGGCAGATTGAGCAGATTTGACTTTTAAAATAAGAAAATAAATAATCCGCATAATCTGCCAAATCTGCGAGAGTAAATAAAACTTTGCGTCTCTGCTCCCGATGGCTATCGGGATTGCGAGATTAAATCCTTAGCCAATCCAAATCTTACTTTTAACCAAAGTCATAGTCTGTCTCAAATGCTGATTACAGGCAATTAGAATAATCAAAATCACTAAACCATAACCTACAATGGTGTAAATTTCCATATCAGCCAATAAAGTAGCTTGTTTGGCAACTGTTCCAAAGACTTTTTTTAACGCCAAAGTATTCGCATTATCTGCAGAATATCCTTTTGCCATAAAACTCTGTGCTGTTGAAGCAATGGTTTGTTGCGCTTCGGGATTTTCTCCAGTTACAAACTGACTTAGTTTAAAAAAGTGCTTTTTATTTAAAAATACGGTTGCATTCTGCATGACGCAAAAACCAATTGTACTTCCCCAGAAACGTCCTGAAACACCCACAATCCCCGAAGAAACCGCCATATTTGCAGGAACCGAAGAGGTGGTAAACAGAATCAACGGAACAAATAAAAACCCTACTCCGATTCCTTGCAAAATGTATGGAATAATAATATCTGACAAAGCTACATCGGGCACAAACAGAAATGTAAACCAAAAATGAAACACCGCAATCAACGTAAAACCAATCATAAAAATGATTTTTGTAGAAACCGATTTCATCAGGAAAAAAGCAGCTAAAATAAGTCCAATTACATTTCCTAGTCCGTTGATGTATTGCACGCCCGCAACGCGCGATGGATCCCAATTCCAAATCGAAAACATCGCCGAATGACAAAGACTCAGCGTCGCTCTACTGATATAGAAAAGGAAAAACAATAAAAATCCAATTCGCAGATTGGCGTATTTAAAAACTTCAAAATCAAAAGTAGGTCTTTTTACCAAAAGCTCTTTAAAGATGAACAGACCTCCTGTAATTAAAGCAATCATTAAGGCTAAAACCATTTGAGAAGAGTCAAACCAATATTTTTTCTCGGCATAAACAAAAAAGTAAGCACCGCAAAGAATCGCTGTTAAAACCAAAAAGTAGCTCATCCAGTCGATTTGATACAACGGAATTTTCTTTGTGATTCGGTGCCCGCGAAAAGTAACTAAGATTAAAAAGACATTCAGAACCTGCAAGCCGCCCGAAACATACAGCATGTATTTCCAGTCGTAATGATCCAGAAACCAAACCGCAATATTCATGATAAAAGGCGTTGACAATAACAGTGAACCGTAATAAAACGAAAAACCAATGATTATGGCGTTTTTAGAATTAAACTGCTCAATTAACAATTGCCTGATCGTAATTACCGGAAGCGCCATTAAAATACCTTCAGCAATTCTCATAATTAAAAAAAGAGAAAAATTGGTAATATACGCCGATGAAACAATCGTAATTCCAATTAGGGAATAAACTGCCATCAGGTAATTTTTTGCAGGGAAAAAACTCGAAAATCGGCTTTCTATTAAAATCGTTGCCAGCAAAGTTCCATACGTAACGCACATCGCAAACTGCAAATCTTCTGGCTCAATGTCCAGAAAACTCGCTGCATACGTTACGTTTGACGTATAAACTCCCAATAAAATCATGGAATGCAAAAGGCAGACAAACAAAATAATGATGATTGCCCATCTTGGAACCCAGGATTTAAAAATACTTTTATCTTCCATTTTAGTGTGCTGCGATCACAGTGATATTCATTCCCGCTCTTAAAAAATCGGTTTGTTTGTCGTTGTCTTTTAACTGAATTCGAACTGGAATTCTTTGCTCAATTTTTACGAAGTTCCCTGTTGCGTTATCTGGAGGAAGCAATGAAAATCTTGCCCCACTCGCAGGCGATAAAGAAGCAATTGTACCCATGAAAGTTTTATCACTTACAGCATCAGCTTTAATTTCAACATCCTGTCCAACAGTTAAATATTGTAATTGTGTTTCTTTAAAATTGGCTGTAATCCATTTTTCTTTGCTTACAATTGACAATAGAGACTGCCCTTCTTTTACCAATTGTCCAGGCTGTAAAGTTCGTTTTCCAACCCAGCCGTCATAAGGCGCTGTAATGATTGTATACGAAAGAAATAATGCCGCATTATCAGCCAAGGCTTGTTTGGATGCAATATTTGTTTGTGTTGTTGGAACATTCGCTTCAGCAACAGAAGTACTTAAAGTAGCCGAATGAATTCTGTTTTTCATTTCCTGAAAATGCGCCTGAGCAGCTTCGTAATCAGCGCGGACTTTTTCTAATTGCTGCGAAGTTGCCGCTTCTTCACTTACCAAAGCTTTGTATCTTTCGTATTCCAGTTTGGTTTTCCAAAGATTTGATTTTGCTGCATCTAATTGCGCTTCATTAATTGCTGTTGCACTAGCTGTGTTTACAGCATTTTTCTCTGCCACAACGCTATTTTGTTCTGCATACTGAACATCGGCAAGAGCCACATCCAGTTTCGATTTATATTCACGATTATCAATCACAACCAAAGTATCGCCTTTATGCACAAACTGGTTTTCATTAAAACGAACTTCCTGCACATAACCTGTAATACGCGACATAATTGGCGTTACATATTGTTCGACCTGCGCGTCATTGGTTTCTTCGTGGTTTCTGTTGAACACATAAAACCAAATTCCTAAAATAACACCGCTTATAACAAGCACACACGCAATAATTGTTATTAGTATATGAAACGTTTTGTTTCTTCTAGTTTCATTTTTAATCTTAACCATATCTTTTTCTCTATTCTTTTATCTATTCTCCCCCAGGATTAAAATCCTGCGCTACAACATAAATCGTTCCTCCGGAACTGAAAATCTATATTCTTTACTCTATTCTCTATATTCTATTTTCTATGCTCCGAACTAAATCTCGCTAGGCATCATCCCTGCCGTATGCAACAGCTCGTAATGTTTTAAAACCGCATCCAGTCGCGTAGAAATTTTATTGTATTTCGCCTGAAGCAAAGCATTATCAGCATCGACCATTTCAGTAATTAAAACGAGTTGATTCAAGTATTTCAGCTTTACGATTCTGTAATTTTCATTAGCTAAATCCAACGCTTTGTCAACCACAACAAACTTTTCAAGGATTTCCTGATATTGCGTATGTTCTTTATAAAGCTTGTCCTGAATTTCTTCTTTTACAATTTCATTCTGCATTTTCTGCCATTCGATTTTGGTATTCGCCTGATCCATTTTGGTTTTGTTTTTATACAAAGAAGAAAGATCAAAAGTCGCTTCAATACCCACTTGCCCTAAAGTGTACAAATACGGATTGGGCGGAAAAAATTTGTAATTCGGATAATAAAAACCGTAATTCCCAAAGAAGTGAACGCTTGGCAGATAATTTCCTTTAACCATTTTCAATTCCGTTTTGCTGATATCCAATTCCTGACTTGCAATTCGCATTTCTTCGTTTTGCAAAGCTTTAGTCATATAATAATCATACGGATCTAGGCCGTTCATTTCGTCCAAACTTGATGTTGTATCAATTGCAATTTCCTCGTTTTCCGGAATCTGGATCAGCGTTTTCAGATCGTGAAGTGCGATTTTAATGTTTTTGGAGTTAGTTAACGCATTCAATTCACGATCTGAAAGCTGTAATTCGGCACGAATAACTTCGTTTTTCGTAACCGTTCCATGTTTTTGAAGCGATTGCACTTCTTTCAATCGGCTTTTTTCTTCTTTGATGTTTTCTTCAAAAATCTTCTGAAGTTCCATCATTTTATAAATCGCCAGATAGTTGGCTACCACTTCCAGTTCGATATCATTTTCGGTTTTTTCCGTTTTTATTTTAGCGATTTCGTTTTCCTGATTCGCAATTTTGATGGCATTGTTAATCTTATTCCCAGCATAAATTGGCATTTTAAAGGTAGAGTTGACCTCATAAATTTCAGGAATCGCCTTTGTAACTTCTTTACCATTTAAGAATCCGTTTCCTTTGAATTCGGTAATATTCGTAATTCTGGAATACATGCCGTTTAGTTGTACGTCTGGCAGTCGAAGTTCTTTTCTTTCTTTGATGTTTTGCTCCGAGAGCGTGACCTCCAGTTGAGATCTAAGGATTTTTTTGTTGTTTTCTTTCGCCAGTTTCAAAGCTTCTTGTAATGAAACCGAATGAACTTCCTGCGCTTGTAAGCCATTGAATGCTAATATCATTACGAATAACAGCAGGATTCTGGGAAAACAATCGTCTGTAGAATTTGTTGTTTTAAGGAACATGAATACTTTAATATTTGATGGTGCAAAGTTCCTTCATTTTTCTGTTGACTGATAATTCTAAAAAGCCAAGAACATATTCATTTCGGACAAACGTTAAAATTCTATTTTCCGAAAACGTTATATTAAAACACTGGAAAACAATTTATTACAAAATAGATTTTGATTGTGATTATTTTTCATATTCTCTCGCAGATTTGGCAGATTATGCAGATAATTAAAATAAAAAATCTGCCAAATCTGCGAGAGAAAAACAAATCATTTTCTTTCCAAAATCTCTTCCCCGTTTAAGTAATCAGAAGGTCTTTGTCCCAAAATCTTGAAGAAAGTGTTGCTGAAAGTCGGAACACTGTTGTAACCAACTTCTTCAGCTACCTCTTTTACTGAAAGTTTCCGTTCTAATAAAAGTTCAATCGCTTTTAAGATTCTACGGATGGTATAATATTGAATAAATGACATGCCAAGATCTTTTTGAAACAAGCGATACAACGAGCGTTCGCTGTAACCAAATTCATGTGCCACATCAGCAAACAGAATCGTTTCTCCAAGGTTATTTTCAACATGACGAAGGATTTTTCCCAATCGTTTGTCTTTTGGCTGTGGTAATTCTAAAGGCAGATTGTTGGTGCAAATTTGTGGAAGAATCGCTTTTATAGCCTTGGCAATTGTAAAGTTTGGAGTTCCTTTTTTAAGATCACCATTCCAGCGATTCGTAAAAAGCATCATTTGCAATAACAAATTATTGACTGGATAAATTCCTTCTACTTTATAAAAGTCATCCTCGTCTTTTTCAACCGGAAAATATAGATTTCGCATCGTAACACTTTCCGATTTCGGCTCGATACTATGCTCCACTCCACTCGGAATCCAGATAAAATGTCGCGCTGGTAAAAAGTAAGTTTTGGTTTCCGTCGTTACAAAAACAACATCGCCTTCCGCATATAAGAGCTGTGCTTTTTGATGTCTGTGTGGCGGAATAAACAATTCTCCCATCAAATCGTGGTGGCAATAAATGCTTTTTTTATCGGCATCTACTTTCCTGATGTAGTATTTATCGAGTTTCTGACCAGAATGTTCCATTGGTGTTTAATATAGCACTTTTTGTGATATTAAAGATAAGAAGAAAATTGGATTGTAAATTTAACCGCAAAGTACGCTAAGGTCTACGCAAAGATCGCAAGTTTTTTTTAAAGCAAGATTTATAAAAGTTCGCAAAGCTGTTTCCAAAAAGCTTTGCGAACTTTGCGTTTATAAACATAATCTTAACAAAGAAACCTTGCTCCCGATAGCTATCGGGATTGCGGTTAAGCCCAAAAAAAAACCTTTCCGTTAAGGAAAGGCTTTTAACAACTTGGTCTCGTTCTTGAAAACGAGAGGACTCGAACCCGTCTCGTCCTTAGACGAGATGACAGACACGTATTCTAACCTACCTTACCTTTCTTATTTATGTTCTTTGATTAAAGCTTCTATCGATTTTCTATTTAATTTTTTCAATCTCAATTCTTCAATTAAAGCTTCTTTTTTAGTTTCAAATGCTTTCGAATAAACCAATTCCCATGGCCCTTTATTAGAAGTATATTGGCTTCTATTTTCATTGTGATACAATAATCTTTTAGCGATATCTTCACTAAATCCTTTGTAATAGATATCAAAAGTTTTAGAATAAATTATGTAAACGTAAAACATAAATCAAAACTTAATGGTAAAAAAAAATACCTATCGTAATGATAGGTATTTTTAACAACTTAGGCGGTCTGGACGGGACTCGAACCCGCGACCCCATGCGTGACAGGCATGTATTCTAACCAACTGAACTACCAAACCCTGCGTTATTGCGAGTGCAAAAATACAACAGATTTTCGTTTCTGCAAGCGTTTTTTTAAATAAAATTTTGAAAAATTTTTAATGAGTTAAATTCCAATATTTTAAAATTTTGCTTTAAAAGCAAAAAGAAGAAGTTTCTTTCTTTTTCTTAACCGCAATCCCGATAGCTATCGGGAGCAAAGAGCTACGCAAAGTTCGCAAAGGTTTTCCACGTAGCATCATTTATCTCGTTTTTAAACATAGCCTGTGGTTTCAACCACGGGAAACGTATTGCTATACATTGTGTCCCCGTGGTTGAAACCACGGGCTATGTTTTAATATAATGAATGGAAAATCTTTGTAGAGTTACTTATAGAGATTGCTTCGCCAGTTCGCTTTCGCTCGTGTCTTCGTTCCTCAGAAAGACAAACTGTGCGTTAGAATAAAATTAAGCAAAAAAAAATCACAAAACTTTCTCAATCGTAAGCTTTGTAACCTTTGCATTCTTAAAAAATATCTTTGCGAACTTTGCGTAAATCTTAGCGCTCTTTGCGGTAAAATTTTCATCACGTCTAAGCAAAACCAGAAGTGTCTTAAATCAAAAAAGCCATCCACAAAAGTGGAAAGCTTTTCATTGGTCTAACTACTAAACCAGCTACGAGTTACAAAGTCGTAGCAAAACAACACAACTAATCTTAGATACCGTATTTGGGCAAAAAAGCCTTTCTGTTAAGAAAGGCTTCTCCCAATATTGCGGTCTGGACGGGACTCGAACCCGCGACCCCATGCGTGACAGGCATGTATTCTAACCAACTGAACTACCAAACCTCTGCGTTATTGCGGTTGCAAAGATATAACAGAATTTCGTTTCTGCAAGCGTTTTTATAAAAAAAATGAAATTATTTTTATAAATATTATCCAAAGTTTTGTTTTTCAACCAAATATGTAGTCAATATTTTTTCAAAATTATCGCCAACATTTACCGGAACGTACTTAATTTGGTTCTTTGCACAGGTTAAAGCCAGATTTTTAAAGTACGCTTCTACCCTTTTTTCGTATTCCTGTTTTACATTATCAGCAAAAATAGAAACCTCTTCACCTGATTCTAAGTCGATAAACTTTCTTGGTGCGTTGTCAAAACCAAATTTCAATTCTGTTTCATTATCCACTACATGAAATAAAACTACTTTATGTTTGTTGTGTTTAAGATGCTGTAAAGCGTTGAAAAGCTTTTCATCGTCTTCCGTCTGAAACATATCGGTAAACAAAATAATCATCGAACGACGGTGCATTTTCTCTGCAATCTGATGCAAATAGGTAATCGTATCGGTCGTTTTTTTGACTTTTGGTTGAACCAATAATTCTTCCAGTTTATTCAAAAGCATTCTGTGATGACGATCGCTTCCTTTCTCGGGAGCGTAATATTCGTATTTATCTGAGAAAACGCTCAGACCAACGGCATCGCGCTGTTTCTTCAAAATATTCATTAAAACCGCCGAAGCCAAAACCGCAAAACCAATCTTCTTTTCATAAAAAGGCTGATTCGATTTCAATTCCGGATAATGCATCGACGACGAATTATCGACAATCAAATGACAGCGTAAATTGGTTTCTTCCTCAAAACGTTTTGTGTACAAACGATCGGTTTTGGCAAACAATTTCCAATCGATATGTTTGGTGCTTTCGCCTGCATTGTAGACTTTATGTTCGGCAAATTCGGCCGAAAATCCATGAAACGGACTCTTGTGCATTCCCGATATAAAACCTTCCACAACCTGGTTCGCCAGCATTTCGAGATGCTGAAAACTGGAGACTTTCTCTATTTCCGATTCAATTTTCATTCGGTTTCCTTTTTAATATTTTGTGCTTTATAAAGCAAATCTGTCGCCTGAAACAATTTACGCTTCAAGATCGGACTAAAATTAGGGTTTTCTTTTAAGAATCGCTGTACTTCATCAAAAGCAAATTTCGACGAATATTTCCCAACCGTATTATCCAGCCAGTCTTTCGGAAAGAAAATATCTCCCGTACGCTGAATTTCATCAACCAAATCTAATGAAAATCTAATATACTTTTGTGCACTTTCCTGACGAAGCGGATGATGAATATTCGCCAATCCAACCGAAACCCAGGATTCTTTTTCACGGTTTGCATCGTCTTTTAAAGATTCCATAAAAGCATTTCGAACCGATTCGTCTTTTGATAATGAAGGTAATAAAAACTCAAAACGCTTTTGTTTATCCGGATTGGTGAATGATGTTCTGGTTTTCTCCAAAATTTCATCGGCTTTTGGATGTTTGAAAATCGCCAAATTCAT
Organism: Flavobacterium panacagri; assembly: GCF_030378165.1. Lineage (NCBI taxonomy): Bacteria > Pseudomonadati > Bacteroidota > Flavobacteriia > Flavobacteriales > Flavobacteriaceae > Flavobacterium > Flavobacterium panacagri. Next base: position 1,556,096 of record NZ_CP119766.1, on the reverse strand, counting down.
CGCCATATTGGTATAATCATCTTCATTTAGTTTCAAATTCGGAATCGAGATTTCTCTGTTCCAAACCTTATATAAACTGGCTTTCGCCGAATTTGAATACGCTATCGAACTAAATAATCCGAATAATGTCTTTTTGATATTCGCAGATAAATTAGCCTGCAAACGTTCATTCAAAATACCTTCAAGTTGTTTCTGAACTTTATTCTGTTGTTTTTCGGTAAAAAATCTCCAATAAATTGTATTCAGACTATTTGAGGCAATTCTTAAAACCAATTCGTTTTGTTCTGTTTCAATTGCCTTTAAAAAACAATCAAAAGCCTGATTTGGAGAAACATTTCTAATTAATGTATTTTCATAAAGATTGCTGTAACTCGAAGCTCTTGCAACCTCATCTTTCAGCGTAGCAATATAATTTAAATTATTCCCGTCAAGCGGAAAAACTCCGTATCCAAAACCGTTATAATTGTACACAACGGCAAGCGGTTTTTCAAGTCCGACAGCTTCTTTTACAAGGGTATTTTTGTCATTAATATTGACCGATAAAATCTTTACCTCTTTAGCATAAACTAAACCAATCTGAAAAACCTGAGGCCAGACATTCTCTGATTTATCCTCGGCTTGTTGCTGAATTTCAAAACTTTTAATTCGGTTTTTAGAATCGTATTCGACTTTATCTGTAAAAATCGCTCTCCCGGATTTGTTTACCCAAACCTCGCTCCATTTTTTCATATCAAGCGGAGTTTCGGCATCGAGAAGTTCTACTAGATTATTCCAATCGGCGTTGTCGTTGGCGTATTTCTGAATGTATTTTTGAATTCCTTTCTGAAAGGCTTCCTTTCCCATTGAAGCTTCTAACTGACGCATCATAATGGGCGCTTTGTTGTAAATAATCGCACCATAAAGCGAACCCGCATTTTTTAAATTCGCCAAATGCTGTTTGATTGGATGTGTTCCCAAAGATCGATCTTCCGCGTAAGCGCTCGGATAATGCGCCGTGAAAAACTGCAGATTATGATTGACTTTCGGAAAAATTGGATTCATAATTTTATCCGCCATGAAGTTGGCTAAAACCTCTTTCATCCAAACATCGTCAAACCATTTCATTGTTACCAAATCTCCAAACCACATATGCGAAGTTTCGTGCGCGATCAATTTTGCACGATTTAGTTTTTCGCTGTCGGTTGCACTGTTATCCAAAAACAAAGTTGATTCTCTGTATTGAATTGCGCCGACATGCTCCATTCCGCCATATTGGAAAACCGGAATTGAAGCAAAATCTAATTTCTGAAACGGAAATTTACGATCAGTATATTTTTCTAAAAAGTCTAACGATTGCTGATGTAAATTAAAAATAGTATCAGCGCTTACGCGAAATTTCTCCGGGCTGTTTTCACGATATAACATCGTCATTTCTAAACCTGGTTTTTGGGTCGCACTTTTGAATTTTCCTGCTACAAAAGAGAATAAATACGTACTCATTTTGTCTGATTCTCCAAAAGTATAAGCTGTAAAATCTCCTTTTTCGAGTTTCTCTACCACATCGGCTCCAGCCAAAACCGACCAGTCTTTTGGCACAGAAAGTCTTAATTTATAAGTTGCTTTTAAATCGGGCTGATCGAAACACGGAAACAATGTACTCGCACGATCCGGAACTAACAAAGTATACAAGAAATCATCATTTCTGTTTAAGGATAAATTACCGGCGATAAATGAAATGGAAATTGTGTTTTTTCCTGAAACCAATGCTGAAACCGGAATTACGATATGACCGTTTTCATGAACAATCGAAAGCTTTTTCCCGTTGGCTTCAACCGTTTTTATGTTAGTAGTTTTTTCTTTAAAATCAAAAAGTAAGGGCTGACTTAAATCAGATAAATTCAGATTTACGAATAACTGAGAATTTATATTCTCCACTTTTTGATTCGGAATTTCGAAAAACAAAGTGTACTGAAGATCTGAAATCTGTTTTTTTCGAAAGTGCGCCAACTGCTCTGAAACACCATTTTCAAATAATTCATTTTCTTTTGACTGCGAAAAAGCATTGGAAATCAAGATGACAAAACAAACAAGGCTGTAGAAAATTTTCATTTTTAAGGAATATAAGATTTGCTAAAAGTAGCAAAAGCATTGATTTTTCGCAAACAATTACTGCAACAACATTGCATTTAAAAATAAGATTTCTATATTTGCAACACTATTGCATTAATTCTGGTTTTAAATGAGTCGGAAATAATCTCAACGAATGAAAAAGAAACTTAAAATTATTAATCTCTTAATGCCTTTAATTGTATTGTTTGCAATACTTTTTCCGGCAGTCCATTCGTACGAGCATATTTTAGATACTCATTCGTCAAAAGAAAAATTAGAATTTTCTGTTTCCGAAAAACCGCAATTTAAGGCCAAACTGCATTCGTTTCATAAATGTTCGATTTGTGATTTTAAGTTCAGCGCGGTTGGTACGTTTGAATTTAGTGTTTTTCAGTTTTTCAAAAATAATCCTGTTGTAAAACACCTTACTTTTTACAACAAACCGCATTTTGCATTTTTTAAGGGCTCCTTATTTTCCCTTCGAGCCCCACCTTTTACATTTTAGTATTTTTTGTGCTCAGTTTTGCTTTGGCAATTCGGCTATTTCATTGTTTTAATGATTTCAAAATCTTAAAACATTAAAAAGCTATTTCATTCATTTTAAGCAATTAAACAATTATTGATATTGATATTGTCATTGACATTGTCATTATTATTGATCTCTGCTTTTTCTGCACAAAAGAACTCCCCTTTTTATCGATTAACACATTCAAACTAAATCCTAATTCAGGTCTAGTTACGGCTTTGCTGTTTTAAGCATTTGTTTGTTCTCGCAAAGTCGCGAAGACGCAAAGTTTAGAACCATTGTCTTTGCGCCTTCGCGACTTTGCGAGAGCTAATCAAAGAAAACCTTAAAGAAAAAATCTTAACCTAATGTCTTTAGCGTAAAAGCTTAAAGGCATTAAAAAACTCTTTCGTAACCTAAATACTCCTTATAAAATGATCAAAATCAAATCAGAAAAAATGAAAACAACAAAACTCATTCTGGCTTCGCTTTTTGCTTCCATTGCTTTTACAAGCTGTAGCAACGACGATACAGAAAAAGAACAAGCCATTCCAGCTATTGACAAAATTGAACTGGGTCTAGGCAACAACGAAACAGCAACTATTGGTCAGGATTTCCATTTTAATGCTGAAATCACAGCTTCAGATAAAATCGAAAATGTTCAGGTTAAAATTGTACAAAGAAGTACCGAAACGTATTCAAAACCCTGGTCGCATGAAATTACCTGGACACAATATGCAGGAGCAAAAAATGCAACAGTTCACAAACATTTTGACATTCCAGAAGATGCTGTAGAGGGAAAATACGATTTCATCATTATCATAAACGATCAAAACGGAACGAAACTGGAAATCAAGAAAAACCTAACGATTTATAAATTAGAAAACATTCCCGTAAATCCAGTGGCTTCGGTATTTACACTTTTTATAAACGATTCTTTTATGTACAGAAAAGGCAAGTTTTCTGATGAGACTGTTAAATACAAAAACAACGATATTTTCAGTTCGCAGGTAACGCTTGAAGGCGTAAAAGGCGACGGAATTATGTATTTGCTTTTGATTAATAAAAACACCAAACACAATCCGGAAAGTGTGGATCAGATTGATTTTAGCAAAGTGATTGTCTATGATGTTTTTGAACATAAAAATATGACGGAAGCTGGTCAGTTTTCCAACATTCCGTGGGATGGGACAAAGTTTTTGAGAGAAACACCAAAACTTACAATCGGCACATCTAAAGACAATAATTTACCTGTTCCGCAGGATTTGGTAGCCAATAAATCCTGGGCTTCCGGCAATTACACTTTCTTGGTTTTGTATAAAAATACGACTTATAACATCAATTTTTCGCAATCTCTTGAACTTCCATTTGCACTTTAATTCCAATCAAAAAATATGAAAAAAATAAAGTTTCTAATTGGTGTTTTCGCCCTTGCCTTTATAACATCTTGTTCTAGCGACAACGCAGAAATCGACACCGAATATCCTGTAATTGATATTACACAAAATGCTTTTCCGATTCAGTGCAGTACGATTGAACGCGGTCAAACAATCACTTTTAAAGCTTCTTTTAGCGATAATGTTGCGCTTGGTTCTTACAGCCTTGACATTCATCACAATTTCGATCATCACACGCACAGTACAGAAGTGACGAACTGTGAAATGGAAGCGGTAAAAAAGCCTGTAAAACCAATGCTTTTCATCAACAATTACACAATTCCAAATGGTGTAAAAAGCTACGAAGCAACGGCACAAATTACCATTCCTGCAGATGTTGATCCCGGAGATTACCATTTTATGATTCGCCTGACGGATAAAGAAGGCTGGCAAACGTTGAAAGGCTTAAGTATTAAAATTTTATAAGATCAGATTAATGAAGAATGCCCTATCCATGTATTGGAAATATTGTTTTTTACTTATCAGTTTATTGGTTTCAGCGGAAGCTTTTTCTCAAAATCAGCCTTCTGAAAAAAAACCGGAAATCAAGGAGCTTGAAGAAGTTTTAATCAGTAATAATTCTGCACAAAAAAACAAAAAAGAAGAATCGCTGAATGTCGAAACGGTAAACAATAGTTTCATTCAGCGTAATCTTGGCGGAAGTTTGATGCAGTCTTTGCAGAAATTGCCGGGCGTTAAAACCATTTCGATTGGCTCCGGAGGTTCTAAACCGCTTATTCGTGGTTTGAGTTTCAATCAGGTTATTGTGGTGGAGAACGGTTTGAAACACGAAGGCCAGCAATGGGGTGCGGATCACGGACTGGAAATCGATCAATATGCGGTTAATCGGGTAGAAATTATAAAAGGCCCTTCTTCATTTATCTATGGATCTGATGCTGTAGGCGGTGCAATCAATATTAAACCGCTTCCTCTTCCGTCTCAAAACACTTTTGGCGGAAGCGTTGATCTTACCGGAAAAAGCAACAATGCACAATTTGGAAGTTCAATCAATTTATTCGGAAGAAACGAAAACTGGTTCTTTGATTCGCGTGTGACCACAATGGATTATGGCGATTATCGTGTTCCGACCGATGTGGTTCATGTCTATAGTTACGCTGTTCCGTTATACAAAAATCATCTGCGAAATACGGCTGGACGTGAACTTGATTTTCATTTGAGTACTGGTTATTCGGGAGAGCATTTTAAATCGGTTTTCTATTTCAGTAACGTGCATACCAAAAGCGGATTTTTTGCGAATGCGCACGGACTCGAACCTAGAAATGTAGATCTGGAATTACACGATAAATCGAGCCGTGATATTTTGATGCCGTATCAACAAGTCAATCATTTGAAAGTTAGCAATACGACTTCTTTTCAGTTGGGAAATCATGCTTTTGAGACAGAGATTGGTTTTCAAAATAATTTTAGAAGAGAATATAGCCATTATGTTAATCATGGTTATATGCCTCCAATTTATCCTGAAGATATGTACGCTCCGCAAGATTTGGAACGTCAATATGATAAAGATGTATGGTCGTTTTCTGCTAAAGATGAATTTAGAATTGATAACCATCAAATTACGGTTGGTTCGAATGTGGTTTTCCAGCAAAATGAAATTGGCGGATGGAGTTTTTTAATTCCGTCTTTCACACAATTCAACGCGGGTTTATTTGCTTATGACAAAATGGAACTGAATGAAAAATGGTTTTTAAACGGCGCTGTTCGTTACGATTATGGAAAAATCAACATGAAATCCTATTACGACTGGTTTGAAAGTCCCGTTTCTGAAAACAATCAGACGGAAATGGAATATTTACAGCGTTCTCAGGATTTGACTAAAACTTTCAACAGTTTTACATGGTCGGTTGGGGCAAATTACAATCCTGGAAAACTTTCCCTTAAAGCCAATTTGGGTTCCAGTTTTAGAATGCCGATTGCCAAAGAACTGGCTTCAAACGGCGTCAATTATCATTATTTCCGATTCGAAAAAGGAAATCCGAATTTGGATGCAGAACGTTCCTATCAACTGGATTTGGGAATGGAATGGAAAGACCAGAACTTCTCTTTTCAGTTTACTCCGTTTGCCAATTATTTTCCGAATTTTATTTATCTGAATCCAACGGCAGCGCATGATATTTATTACGGCGCAGGAAATCAGGTTTTTGAATACGAACAAAGTAAAGTCTTTCGCTACGGTGCAGAATTGCAGACAAGATATTATTTCCTGAAATCTTTAAGCGCAGAAATAGGTGCCGAATATCTTTATTCGGAACAAAAATCAGGAAGCAAAAAAGGTTACACACTTCCTTTTTCGCCACCGCCTTCGGTTTTGTTTGGATTGAATTACGAACCTCAAATTAGCTTTTTAAAAGAACCTTATTTTTCTGTTGATTATCGTTTTACAGCAGAACAAAATAATATCGTTCCGCCAGAAAAAAAGACCAAGGAAAGTCATGTTTTTAATCTGGCCTTTGGCTCAAAAGTAAAAACAGGAAAACAGGATATCAGCATCAATATTCAGATCCAGAATTTATTTAATACAAGATATTTAAATCACACCAGCTTTTACCGACTTATCGAACTTCCTGAAGCGGGAAGAAACATTATTGTTTCTATGAAGATTCCGTTTTTGGTTTCTCAATAAATCCGGCAATTCAAAACTCAAATATTTACAAATTTTTAATCCTTTATTACAATGAAAAACAATTTTTACAAAGCACTTTTTTTATTCACACTGTCGCTTTTTGCGGTTTCGTGTAGCAACGATGATGATAATCATGATGATCACGACCATGATTCGGCAGAACATACTTATGTTAGAATTTTACTTTCTGATGAAAAAACAACTGAGTTAACACTTTTTGATCCGTCAGAAGATAAAATCAGTTCTTTTACGGCTAAATTTCCAAAGTCTTCTTTGTACACTACAGAATCGGGACGTTTTGCTGGAATTGTTCACAGAGACAATAATTTCGTAGAAACTTTTGACAGCGGCTTGGAATTACACGGCGATCATATTGATGTTGATGATGTTCCGAAATTTGGAATTTTAGCGACAAGCGCATTAAAACCAACGCATTTTAAAAGTAAAATTGGCGAAATCCTAACTTTCAATGACGGAGACGGAACGCTTTCTGTTGGTAAAGAAACCGATGTAAACAAAGCTGGTTCAACATTCAAAACGATAAACGCTGGTTTATTGGCACATCACGGTGCAATGGCGACTTTCACAAACGGAACTTATGCTATTACTGAAAAAGATAATTCGGTTACAGGAACACTTCCTGAAAAAGTAAAAATTATCGATAATACCGGAAAAACGCTTTTTGATGCTAAAATTCAAACCAAAGGAATTCACGGAAATGCTTCAGACGGTGTTTATGCTGTTTTTGGTTCGTCAAGCGGCATTTTGGTAGTGGAAAGCAACGGAAACCAAAAGTTAATCGATCATCCGGCAGATTTTGGAACGGCTTGGTTCGGAAGTATTTTGGAAACGGCTTCTGCTGGAAAATTCATTGGTTATACTGCCGCAAAAGGTGCTTATTTAATCGATGTTGTTGCCGGCACAGTAAAACCAATTATTGCCAACACGACTATTATGCTGTGTAAAGTAAGTTATGATCTTAAAAAACTGGCTGTTCTTTTGCATTCAGGAGATCTTAAAATTTTCAACATCAATAGTCAGCAAGTAGAAAAAGAAATTAAAGCAACAACTGCTACGGCAACAGATGCAACATTAAAACCTCAAATGGCCGTTACAGACAAATTTGCTTACATCACTTCGCCAACAACCGGAGAATTATTGCAGGTAAATCTTTCTTCATCAGAAATTAAAAAGACAAAGGTTTCTGCAACGCCTTATATGATTACCGTTATTGGGTATGAAAACAGCGAAAGCCACAGTCATTAATTGATTTTTGGAATATTCAATTATTTTATCAGCAAACCCCAGCGGGGTAAAATATTTATAGAATTTCAATAACACAAATGAAAAAGCTCCAGCGGAGCGAGATATATTATGGATTGTAAAAAAAATATGTCACTCCTCCGGAGCTTTAAATTGTAGAATTTCTATTCTTTTCTATAAATATTTCGCTTCTCCGAAGCTTAAAAAAGAGTTGCTACACTCTGTTAAAACGAAAAAGGCTTGACGATTGTCAAACCTTTTCCTTTACTAATTCAAAGCTATCCAAAAAAAGAATTATTCTGTTTGTTGAAAATCAAAGCTTAAATCCCCTGCATTGTAATTTGCCGAAACATTTGTTGGGAAAATTTGTGCAGTACCAGAAATCCATCTGTATTCCTCAATCCTAATTTTTCCAGCTGTAACTGGATAAGTTGTATTGGAAAGATCAGCTTTATTTTTTTTGTACCAATCATTTGAGTTCATGGTAATCATGTATTTTTTATCTTTATCTAAAGCGAGTTCGCTGATTTCTTTCTTCACTTCAACATCAGCTGTTGCAACATTTAAAGTCTCCGAACGCAATACTGTTTTTGCTGTATAGTCCCAGATCGTTACACGAACACTGGAATTTGTCGCGGGCAGTTTTAGCGTAATTGCCTTTATTTTTCCTTTCACAGTTGGCGTAAATGCTAATCCAAATTCGTAGTCTCCAGAATTAATAAAGTTACTTACTGTGCTAAAGCCTGTAGCTGTATAATAAGCTGCTAACGGATTTTCGGTTTCAAATTTCGGACTATTATCTTTATCATCGCTGCTGCACGAAATGGCTAAAGCAGCTGTTAGTATAATTGTAAATATGGTTTTAAAAGCTCTCATAATATTGATTTTGATTAGTTGATTTTGTTGTAATTATGGCTGTATATTAAAATGGCTGCAAACTTCTTCGTAACTCATTTTAGCATAATCTAGTTTTGCTGTTTTCGCTGTCGCCGCTTGAACACCGCCCGGAATCAATATGTAACGCCAGGTAAGTGATGTTGGAAGCCCTACTGTTGTACCATCATTAGCGTGTTTAAAGCGAAAAAGTTTGATTTTATTTAAGCTGGAAATGGCTGTAATTGTATTTGCAAATCCTCCTGCTGTTGATGTATAAGGCAACGCATAAACACTGCCACTAAAAGACATATAAACTAATACGGTTCCTTTGGCTAGAATATCTGCTGATAGTTGTGGAGCATTAATAGAGGTAGACAATCCAGAAGTTCCGTCGATAGTTTCTGCAACTGCTGCTGGAGCTGTAATCCAGGCACTGTAAATAACATTGGCGGTTCCTGCTGCTCCTGGTGCGCCATCTGTTCCGTTAGTTCCATCTGCTCCGTCATCGCCGCTGCATGAAATAGTAGAAATGGCTAGTAAAAAAATTGTAATAATGGTTTTTGAAAATTTCATAACATTTTTGATTTTTAAAAATTTAATTAAATAACTCTTTTTTAATTCAATAGCTTTACTTTTGCAAAAATCAGTAAGGGCATTTTTTTCCTTATGATTTAATTTCAAAACAAATTTGCGTCAATAAGTTCAAGCTAAAAACAGCCAATAGACGAACAACATTTTAAATAGACAGACAACCTAAATTCAGTTTGAATGATGAAAAAATACTCTTGTATTATTGTTGACGATGACGAAATAGACAGACTTACGGTGGTTTCTTATGCTAAGAAATTTCCGGTTCTGGATATTTTAGGTGTTTTTGAATCGGCTGAAGAGGCAGTTCCTTTCTTGGAAAAACAAAAAGTAGATATCTTGTTTTTAGATATTGATATGCCGGGATTAAACGGAATCGAATTTAGAAAACAAGCTCTCGAAGTTCCTGTCTGCGTATTTATAACCGCACATCCAGAACATGCCGTAGAAAGTTTTCAGATCGAAACACTCGATTTTATTGTAAAACCGCTTAAACTGGATCGTTTTACCCAAACCATAAATCGTATCGAGGAGTTTATGGAAATCAAACTGAAAGCTTCTTTGTTTGAAGCCAGCATTGGCGGTGATACTATTTATATCAAAGAAGGCCACGAACAAACCAAAGTAAAACTGCACGAAATCTTATATCTGGAAGCCTTAAAAGATTATACTTTGGTAGTCACAGAACGAAAAAGGCATTGTGTGCTTTCTAGTATTGGAAATCTTTTAAAAGAAGATCATTTTCAGTCCTTTGTACGCATTCACAGAAGTTATGCTGTACAAAAGCAGTATGTTCAGAAGATCAATTCAACTGAAATTGTTTTGAATAATGCGGCTATAATTCCTATTGGAAGAAGTTACAAGGAAAACTTAAATCTAATTGCATGAGAATCTTTAAATTCTTGCTGTTATTCTATATAAGTTTTAATGCTTTTGCACAACAGGAACCTAATTTAGGGCGTTACAAATCTGTAAACGAAAAATTGAAAGTCTGGCTAAAATATACCAATCAGCTTTTAGAGTCTGAAGATTATCCTAAACTTATTATTGCAGCAGAAAAAGGAATTGTGATTTCAAAAAATCAATATGCTTACGTAAGCCGGTTTTATCTTCAAAAAGGACTTGCCTACGAATTCAGCAACAATCAATATCAAAAAGCGCTGGAAAATTATGAAACAGCTTGGAGATATGCTCGAAAAGCCAGACATCTAAAAAATGAAACTACTATTTTGATGCGCCTTAATTATATCTATTATTCAGTTCAAGATACCGCAAAAGGTAAATCTTTGGTTAAATACATCAAACAAGTTGTCGATACTACCAAAAGTAATTATACCAAAGCTATCCTACACGGAAGTTTAGCAGAATATTATCAGAATAATGCTGAATATGAAACTTTTATTGGTTATCAATTAAAAGCGATTTCATACAAAAAAATGCTTAAAAAAGACAAAACCAACGAGGAGAACATTGGCATATCTTATCTTCAAATTGGAAGTGCTTATACCAGAATGAAGCAATACGATAAAGCAATCGAATATTTAAATGAAGCCAAACCATACGTAAAATATTCGCCTTACGCAGCTGCTTTTTTATGCAATTATTATTTACAAAGTTTTGTACCGTTACATAAAAATGACAGCATTCAAAAATATTATGATTTAATATATACTTATCCCACAGCAAAAGATTCTCTTTTTCTTAACCTAAGTTTTGCTAATAGAAGCATGTCTGAATATTTTGTAAATGATGGCAAAATAAACCAAGCCTACTATTATGCTCAAAAAGCAATTTTGTACGGAAAAAAATCGAATGACGAAGATATCATAATGGAAGCCAATACTATTTTGGGAAAAGTTTTATATGAAAAAGGAGAATACAAAAAAGCAATTGAAACTTTAAAAAAAGCATCAAAAAATGCCTTGAAATACGATAAAGAATCTTTTATAAACATCAATAAAAAACTATCACAGAGTTATGCCGCGCTTGGACAATGGAAGGAAGCTTATGACTATAACGAAATCTATAGCAAAAACAATGACGAAATGATGGCACAATCTGCCAAACAAAGCATTGCCAATGCAGAAGCCCGTTACCAAAATAAAACCAAACTGCAGAAAATAAAAAACCTATCCACAGAAAACACAATCAAAAATATTCAGATTGAAGAGGCTAAAAGACAGCGTATTTTTTTAATTTCAGGAATTGCTTTGATCTGTATCATCGTATTATTGTTATTCAAACAAAACCAAAATAGAAAGAAGACCAATTTGAAACTTCAGGCTTTAAACCAAGAATTAGATGAAGCAAATAAAATTAAACTAAGATTCTTTAGTATTTTAAATCATGATTTAAGAAGTCCCGTTTCTAATTTGATTCACTTTTTGCATATTCAAAAAGAAAATCCCGAATTGATAGATGAAGAAACCGCCATCCGAATGCAGCATAAAGTGACAACGGGTGCCGAAAATCTATTATCGTCTATGGAAGATATTTTACTTTGGAGCAAAGGACAGATGGAAAACTTTAAACCGCAGCCTAGAAAAATTACCATAGCTGCTTTGTTTGAAGAAACCGAAAAACATTTTTCAAATATAGAAAATATCGCAATCCTATTTGAAAACCCTGAAAACATCATTCTAGAAACCGATGAAAACTATCTAAAAACCATCATTAGAAATCTTACGGGAAATGCCATTAAAGCTTTAGACAAAACTCCAAATGCCAAAATCGTCTGGAAAGCTTGGGAGGAAAATCAGAAAAACTATCTTTCAATAACGGATAACGGTCCAGGTGGAACGCAGGAAAAATTTAAGGCTTTATATGATGAATCCGAAGTTGTCGGCATTAAATCTGGTTTAGGTCTTCATTTAATCCGAGATCTTGCAACGGCTATTAATTGCAAGATAGAAGTCTGTTCCAAACCAAATGCTGGAGCTACTTTTACTATTATTTTTGAATAAAAGTTTGCCACGAATTACACGAATTTACGCGAATTAAATTTGTGAAATTAACCCATTACTTATCTGCTTTTCTAATAATAAAATTCGCGAAAATTCGTGCAATTCGTGGCGAAAAAAAAATCAAAAACAATAAAAAAGGCTTGACTTTCGTCAAACCTTTTTTATATAAACTGCAATCTTAAAAGATTACAATAAAGCGTCTAAGCTATCTGCGTAGGCTTGTTTAGGAGCTACTCCTACTTGTTTCCCTACTACTTCACCATTTTGAAATACCAAAACGGTTGGTATGTTACGCACACCGTATTTTGCAGCAAATTCTTGGTTAGCATCTACATCTACTTTACCAACAACTACTTTACCAGCATATTCCTCACTTAATTGGTCAATGATTGGACCAACCATTCTACAAGGACCACACCATGCTGCCCAAAAATCTACCATTACTGGTTTATCTGATTTTAAAACTACTTCATCAAAAGTAGCATCTGTTATTGCTAATGCCATAATATATTTAGATTAAAATTAGGTCTGAAATAATTAACTTCCAAACTACAGTACAAATTTAGAAATTAAAAATAAATCAAACACGATTAATAAATTAGTTTTCATTATAAATGTATTGTCATTAATTATCAACTTCACAAATGTCAATTTACAATTTATTTTACTGAAAATCAACCAAATAAAACGTTAATCTTTTTTATAGTATCTTTAATACTCCAAAGATGTTATTCAAATGCAGCAAATTTTACTTCAAATAAAATCCTTTCTTCAATCTGAGCCTTTTAAAAAATATGCCAAACGTTTTGTTTTTTTTATTCTTGGCTTGATTGCTATACTACTGCTTGCCTGTGGTGCTTTATCCATTTACTTCAATCAGCATAAAACCGAAATTATCGCCAAAGTCAATCATAAAATCAACGAGAATATAAATGGTCAATTTCATGTTACCGACTTTCATTACAAGTTTTTAACCGGTTTCCCTAATTTTACTTTGGCATTAAGTGATGTAGAACTCAAAGACAATCAATGGAATGTACACAAACATACTTTATTGAAAGCCAACGAAATTGAAGCAAGATTGAACATTTGGAGTTTATTGCAAAAGGAAATCAACATTCATAAAATCTTGATTAACGATGCTCAGATTTATATTTATAAAGCCGAAAATGGATATTCGAATGTAAACATCTTTAAACCGAAAAAGAAGAAAGCAGAAACCAACAAAGAAAAACCAGAAACAACAATTGATGAAGTGAACCTCAACAATGTTCATGTTATTATAGACAATCATCTTGGGCATAAATTATTTGACTTTGATGTTGCCAGTTTAAAATCTAAAGTAGATTATGACGACGAAAACTGGCAAACGAACTTATTCTTAAAAACCAAGATTAACAGTCTGGCTTTTAATACTGTTCACGGAAGTTTTGCCAAAGAAAAATGGCTCGAAGGAAATTTTAATATTTCTTATGCCGAGAAATCTCAAAAAATTGACATCAAGACACAACAGCTAAAAATTGGCGATGACCGATTTGATATTGTTGCCTTTTTTAATATCGGAAAAAACAATTCGCTGTTCGGCATCAATATCAGGACTGATATTTTATGGCGAAGTGCTTCAAATTTGCTTTCTGCCAATATCAGTTCAAAACTGAATCAGTTTGATTTGAAAAAACCGATAAAAGTCAACTGCGATATTAAAGGGGATTTGAATGTCGAAGGCGATCCGAAAATTGTAGTTCAGGCTGATGTTCGAAACAATGAATTGACCATTCCAGATGGTTTGTTTACCAATTGCAGTTTTAAAGGAATTTTTACGAATAATTTTAAACCAGAAAACGGGTTTAACGACCCAAATTCGGCTATAATTTTAAAAAATTTTAAGGCTGAATACCAAACCATTCCGCTTACGATTGCACAGGCAGTTATTAATAATCTCGAAAAACCCATTGCCACAGGAATTGTAAATGCCGATTTTGATATTTCGAAACTAAACGGGATGACCAACGAAAAAATCCTTCATTTTGAAAGCGGTCATGCTAAAGCTAATTTAAATTTTCAATTTGATATAGTCGATTTATACATCAACAAACCTCGTTTTACAGGCGATGTCGATATTACTGATGCTACTTTCAATTATCTGCCGAAAAGCATTCATGCTGAGAAAACGGCTGTTCAATTATCGTTTACGGAGCAAGCACTTTACATTAAAAAAATAGCTTATAAACACAAAAAAAACATTATTCGTATTGACGGAAAAATCGATAATTTCCTGAATCTGTATTACGACGCTCCCGAAAAAATGATCGTAAACTGGAACATTTATTGTCCCAATATTGATGTGAAACAATTTTTGGGCGTTTTAAAAACTTCTCCAGCACAAAAAACAGTTCAGAAAAAAACTGTCAAAAAACAAAATATAAATTTTACGAATCAGTTAAAATCGGTTATAGAAAAATGTACGGCGATCATTAATCTTAAAGCCGATAAAATCACATATGGTTCGCTTACCGCAACCAATACTCAGGCAACATTGCAAATGCTGAATTCTAAATTACTGCTGAAAAACGGAATCCTGCAGACTTCAGGTGGAAGTATTGCTTTTAACGGAGCGATTCAGCCCAGTGGTAATCATTACATTTTTAGTTCGAATGCTCAGGTAAATCAGGTGGACATTGCAAGTTTCCTAAGATCTTTCCATAATTTCGGAATCCAATCTTTTAGTCCAAAAAACATTCGAGGCCGATTAACTTCCAATGCCAATGTTACCGGTTTAATGAGCAGTAAAGGCGATTTAATTGTGAACTCTATGAAAGGAAATTTAGATTTCAAAGTCAATCAAGGTGCTTTACTCAACTTTGAACCGATTATGAAAATCGGCAAGTTTGCTTTTCCGCTTCGTGATGTCGAGAATATTACGTTCAGTGATTTATCAGGTTCCTTAAATCTTCGTGGCGAGCAAGTCGATGTCAACAAACTCATGATAAGTTCCAGCGTCCTAAACTTCGATGTAGATGGAATTTATTCTTTCGGTCGAGGCACCAATCTTGCACTTACCATTCCGCTTAGAAATTCTAAAAACGATACCAATCTAGCGACTAAAGCAGAGCGTAAAGCCGTTCGTGAACGTGGAATTGTGCTTCATTTGATTGCTTATGATAATGAAGGAAAAATGAAAATAAAGTGGGGAAAGAAGGATAAATCTTCCACGGATTAAGACTATATCAAAAGAAACTAAAAAAATATGCTACGTTCGTTTTCTTCTACTTAAATGATCTCGAGTGAATTAAAAAAATCAAATCTATTTTGTTCCAATTTAGAACAAAAAACACTCTTTATTATGGAATTTTTTACTTTATTTTTGTAACCATTGTATAACGTTAAACAACTTGGTTATGAGTGATTATATTTCATTGTCTGAAGCTTCAGAATTATTGGGAAAAAGTAAAGAGACTTTAAGACGTTGGGATAATGAGGGCAAACTGAATGCTGTACGCGAACCTATGAGTAATTATAGAATGTACAATAAATCTGAAATTATTCGCTTGTTTTCAAGTTTTATTGATGACGATATACAAGATGCCGTTTCTAATTACGTAAAACCTAATAATGATTATACTGTTCTCGAGCTTTTTGCTGGAGCTGGTGGACTAGCTGTTGGAATGGAAAAAGCAGGTCTTAAATGTGTGGCTTTAAATGAAATTGACAAATGGGCTTGTGAAACATTAAGAACCAATAGACCAAATTGGAATGTTTTAGAAGGAGATATAAAAGAATTTAATTTTTCAGAATTTCATAATAAAGTTGATGTTGTAACCGGAGGTTTTCCTTGTCAAGCATTCAGTTATGCAGGAAAAAAATTAGGATTAGCTGATGCAAGAGGAACCTTATTTTATGAATTTGCCAGAGCCGTGAAGGAAGTAAATCCTCCAATTTGTATTGGAGAAAATGTTCGTGGACTATTGAGTCATGATAATGGTAAAACCCTGCAAGGCATGATTTCTATTTTAGATGAAATTGGTTATAATGTTGTTCCAGTTCAAGTTTTAAAGGCAATTAATTTCAATGTTCCTCAAAAAAGAGAAAGATTAATTCTGGTTGGCATTAGAAAAGATATTGATTTAAAATATGAATATCCTGAACCTTATAAAAAAATATACAATCTCCGAGACGCTCTCAAAAAAGGTGACTTGTTTGATTGTGATGCTCCCCATTCTGGAGGAGCAAAGTATCCTCAATCCAAAATTGATGTTTTAAAATTAGTGCCACAAAAAGGATATTGGAGAGATCTTCCTTTAGACATACAGAAAGAATTTATGGGAGGCAGTTTTTATCTTGGCGGCGGCAAAACAGGAATCGCAAGAAGAATTGGATGGGATGAACCTTGTCTTACTCTAACTTGCAGCCCTGCACAAAAGCAAACAGAAAGATGCCATCCAGAAGAAACAAGACCTTTTACCGTTAGAGAATATGCTAGAATCCAAACATTTCCAGACGATTGGAAATTCTCAGGATCTCTTGCTCAACAATATAAACAAATTGGAAATGCTGTTCCTGTAAACCTAGGTAAAGAAGTAGGATATTCTATTATCAAATTTTTGAATCAATATTATAATTTATCAAAGCCTGAATAATATTTATAATTTTCAAAAGTTATCTGCTCCAGTACACTTCTTTTTGAAGAGATTGTATTATTTTTTATTTCATCTATTGCAGAGTTTTCTATAACATGATCGGTTTGTTCGATTGAGTTTAAATAGTCATCAATTACCAAAGGCAGATTCTTATATATCTGAAAAAAAGCATCTTCAACTCCTGTAATGAGAGCATAAAACTGATCCCCTGAAATTTTATAAACCCTTGAATGACTATATTCTTTGCCATTAATATCACCATGCCACAATTCGCAAAAACTACCTTTTGCTAAAATTTGAACCCAATAGCATTTTGATTTTTTATAGTCATCTGCATAACGGGCAAGCTTTTGAAAAAGAGCTTCTGCAGAACTACTATTCATTGTATTATGTTTATTCTTGATATCAGCAAACAAAGTATCATCAACAGCTTTAATATCAAAACCACTCAATTTGCCAACCGTATATCCATCTACACCTCCAAGTATCTGTTCATGAAATGTACCAATAGAATTATTAATAGATTTATCAATCTGTCTTAATATTTCTGACTGGACTAAATCTTCTTCATCAATACTATTGAACTTTGAATCTAAGGTAAGTTTTATAGTGTCAATCTTATTTTTAAAAAATTTCTTTTTAGTAATATTGTTTTTAGCTTTAAGATAAGAGTTATGCAGATTGGCTACACAATTCAAAAAATGCTCATCCGTAATAAAGTCTACATATTTATTTGCCATAAGAATTTACTCTTTAAATAGGGCTAAATTACATTTTTTATTCGTTTATGAAAATGATAATAATTTTCCCGAAATATTATCTTAATATTTCCTTAACCTTCTTGTCTTTTACCTTTAAATTGGATAAGTTTGAGAATGAATCATTAAATATTATGCATTATGAAAGTACAAATCAACACCGACAAAAACATTGAAGGAAGTGCAAGGTTAGAAAGCTATTTTGCTGCGGAAACAGAAAAAAGCTTAGGACGTTTTCAAGATAAAATTACTCGCGTAGAGATTCATTTTGGAGACGAAAATGGAGAAAAATTCAGCTTGCATGACAAAAAATGCGTAATCGAGGTACGTCCTGTAAAATTACAGCCAATCACTGTTACAGATCATGCCGAAACCCTTGAAAAAGCATTTAGCGGTGCTTTGGCAAAGGCAAAAAAATCGTTGACTACAACTTTCGAAAAAATAAAAGAACATTAATATAATAAATAAGTTGCAAAGTAACAAAGTGACAAAGGTTCTAAGTTTTTCTGGAACCTTTGTCACTTTGTTGTTTTATTTCTATGTCACTTTCATCTAAGATTTTGGCAGAGGTGCTCCTACCGCAATATCGCATCTGTGTCCTGGTTTTCCGTGTGGCGGATTCATTCCCTCTGCTACTTTAGCTTCTGTACCTTCAGTACTCAATAAAGCAGGAACTGGATTGGATGCCGGAGGAGGCGTAACCGTAAAATTCTGAGAAACCGATCCGCTTTCCGCTGTATTTACAGCTGCAGTTGTTTTTGCCGCAGGCGAATTTAATGGTGCTCCTACTGGAATATCACATCTATGTCCTGGTTGTCCGTGAGGCGGATTCATGCCTTTTGGTGTTTTAACTTGTGTTGTAGTAACTACCTGTTGCTGCGTTGGATTTACTTGAACCGTTTGACCTTGCTGTGTTTGTACTTGTTGTGTAGGCGCAGAATTTAGTGGCGCTCCCACTGCAATATCACAACGATGTCCCGGCTGTCCGTGAGCTGGATTGATCCCTTTTGTTTCTCCCATAACAGAATTTGGGTTTGTCATTGGAGCTTGTACAGCTGGCGTCGCCGCCTTTGTAGTGTCTTTTGCAAGTCCTAATCGCACCAATTCAGAAGTTGATGTGCTTTTTTGCGGTTCTAACTCTTTTTTGCACGAAACAAATAAAAGAGAGGTTATAGCGAGTGAACTTATAAGTAGTTTTGGATTCATGGGGATGGTATTTTTATTGAAAATCAAATATAATAGTTTTTGAGCGATTAAATTACATGAGGAATGTTAATGATAATTAAAGACAAGATTTTAAAATTGTTTTGATTTCAAAATCCAGACAGGTTATCAGTAATTTAGGTAATCCTGAGAAACAACACATTTACGATCACAAATGCTAGATAAAAACTTCCATTTTCTTATATTCCTTATATGGTTTAAAAAAATTTATACCTTTAAACTCAAATAGTATATCTCATGAAAAAAACACTTTTACTTCTTTTATTCGTTGCTTCTTTTGCGAATGCACAGACAGACAAAAACAAAATCAATCAAACTTTAGATGCTTGGCATAAAGCGGCGGGCGAAGTAAAATTTGATGCTTATTTCAATACTTTGGCAGACGATGCCATCTACATTGGAACTGATGCAACCGAAAACTGGACTAAAAAAGAATTCGCAATCTGGGCAAAACCTTATTTTGACAAAGGAACAACTTGGAACTTTAAAGCTTTAGAACGTCATATCTTTTTTGACAAAACTGGAAAAATTGCTTGGTTTGATGAATTGTTAGATACACAAATGAAAATCTGCCGTGGTTCTGGAGTTTTGGCAAAAGTAGGTAACGAATGGAAAATCCAGCATTATGTTTTATCGATGACGATTCCAAACGATGAGGTTGATGCGGTAACCAAAATCAAAGCACCAATCGAAGACACTTTGATAACAAAGCTTCAAAAGAAATAAAACATTTCACCTGTTTCTTTTTATAAACATAACTTTTCGAGCACCTTAGAAGCCGAATTAAGAAATTAATTTTAATTAATTCGGCAAAAACGGTGCTTTTTTGTAACTTTAAAATAAGATACTGTCAAAAAAATGATGTGTATTTTAAAAAATCGATCAAAATAAAACCCAGACCTCTAATTTAACAGCCTTCAAAACGAGAATATTTATTTTTTTTTAACTTTGACCCCAAAAAAAATAGGGTTAAACAAAGTATTTTAAAAATGAAAATAGAAAAACGCTGGATTATTTCCTTTATTATGATCAGTGTCGTATGCACAATTGGTGCATTTTGGCCAACAGTAACAGAAAATAGTTATGTTTTATCAGAATTTGGAACAACAGATCATATTGTTCCTGCCGATGTTGCCTGGATGCTTACTTCAAGCTGTTTAGTCTTAATCATGACACCTGGATTATCTTTCTTTTATGGTGGAATGGTAGGAAAGAAAAACGTTATTTCGACTATGCTTCAGAGTTTTATCTGTTTGGGAGTTGTAACACTTTTATGGGTTGTTGTTGCTTTTAGTTTAGCGTTTGGAGAGCCAGTTGGTTTTGGTTCTGGAGATCATTTTTACAGCTTTTTCGGAAATCCGACCACTTTTGCTTTTATGGATTATGTAGGCGTTCTACCTCATAAACAATTGGCAAACACGATTCCGTTTATGCTTTTTGCTTTGTTTCAAATGAAATTTGCGATCATTTGTCCTGCAATCATTACAGGTTCTTTTGCAGAACGTGTTCGTTTTATCTCTTACTTAGTCTTCATTAGTTTATTTACGATTTTCATATATGCTCCTTTATGTCACGCCGTTTGGTATCCAACGGGTGTTTTAGGAAGTTATTTTGGTGTTAAGGATTTCGCAGGAGGAACTGTGGTTCACATGAGTTCCGGTTTTGCAGCTTTGGCAGGTGTTATTGTTTTAGGAAAAAGAAAAAACAGCCAGCATATTCCAACCAATATTCCGTTTGTATTATTAGGAACTGGAATGCTTTGGTTTGGTTGGTTCGGATTCAACGCTGGATCTGCTCTTGCTGCCAACGGAACAGCCGCTATGGCTTTTGCAACAACCACTACTTCATCGGCTGCTGCTATGTTAACTTGGATTTTCTTCGATAGAATGAACGGAAGAAAAGTTTCTGCTTTAGGTGCTTGTATTGGAGCTGTTGTTGGTTTAGTTGCCATTACACCAGCTGCAGGATTTATTTCGGTTCCAGAAAGTATGTTCTTCGGATTTGTGACGGCTTTGGTTTCTAACACGGCTGTAAACTGTAAATATTCAAAAAGATTTGACGATACTCTTGACGTTTTTGCCTGCCACGGTGTTGGTGGAATTATGGGAATGATTTTAACTGCGATTTTTGCTCACGGCGAAAATGCAAGTTTATTACACGGAGGATGGAATGTTTTCGGACACCATATGATGGCCTTAGTTTTAGTTTCTGTCTTTACTTTCTTCGGAGCTTATTTCTTATTTAAAGTAACGAACTTTATTATTCCATTGAGAGTTTCTGAAGAATCGGAACATATTGGACTGGATTTATCTCAGCACGATGAATCTCTAGATCCAAAAGCACAACCAATTACAGAACCACATTACGGTTAAAAAATATTTTTTTTTCAGCCACGAATTCACGAATTATTTTAAAAATAAAATTCGTGAATTCGTGGCTTTAAAATTTTAAGCACAGATTTGAAAATCTTTTTAATCTTTATAATCTGTGGCAAAAATAAATAAAGTACAATTCGTGAATTCGTGGCGAAAAACATTTAAACCTTCTTAAGCCGTTTCATTCGTTTATATTCCTTAATTTTGCCAAAAATTTTTAAAAGTGGGAAGCAAAAATAAACTTAAAAGATTCAGAGAGAACGAAACATTTCAAAACGTTTTTCAACCAACTAGAGAAGAAGTTGTGGGCAATTTAATGCCTTTAAGAGGAAAATGGAACTCTGACTTCTTTAAAAATGACAATCCTTTAGTTTTAGAGTTAGGATGTGGAAAAGGAGAATATTCTGTTGGATTAGCTGAAAAATACCCAGACAAAAATTTTATCGGAATTGACATTAAAGGTGCTCGTTTTTGGCGTGGTGCTAAAACTGCTGTTGAAGACGGTCTTCATAATGTGGCTTTTGTACGTACTCAAATCGAATTGATCAATCATATTTTTGCCGAAGGCGAAGTAGATGAAATCTGGATTACTTTCCCAGATCCGCAGATCAAATACAAAAGAACGAAACACAGAATGACCAATTCTGAATTCTTGAAATTATACAAAAAGATTCTTAAAAAAGATGGTGTCGTAAACTTAAAAACCGACAGCGAATTTATGCATGGATATACACTTGGTTTACTTCATGGAGAAGGGCACGAAGTTTTATATGCGAACCATAATGTTTACAAAAATGAAGGAAGTCCAGAAGTTGTCACTTCAATTCAGACATTTTATGAGAAACAATATCTAGAAATTAACAAGGCAATTACGTATATTCGTTTCAAAATTAAAGACTAATTTAATTTTGAAAACAACCTTTTAACCACACAAACTGCTGAATGGTATATCTTGCTCCATTACTTTCAGGTTTCATTGCCGCTATTATTGGGATTATTCCTCCGGGATTAATCAACATGACGGCAGCTAAAATAAATCTGAAAGAAGGAAAAAAGAATGCCTTATGGTTTGTTATTGGTGCGGTTCTCGTTATTTTTTTTCAGGTTTATGTTTCGGTTCTTTTTGCAAGAGTTATAGATAATAGACCAGATGTGGTAACCTTGCTGAGAGAAGCTGGTTTTTTTATTTTTTCAATCTTAACGATTTACTTTTTGTTTATTGCCAAAGATCCTAAAACCAAGAAAAAATCGAAGATTAAGAAGAGCAGTAAAAAAAGTCGTTTCTTTTTGGGAATGCTACTCTCTGGATTAAATTTCTTTCCAATTCCGTATTACGTTGTGGTAAGCGTTACTTTGGCTTCCTATCATCTTTTTGCATTCGAAAACAATATCATTTTTACTTTTGTATTAGGATCTGTTTTGGGATCATTTGCTGCTTTGTACAGTTACATTGCTTTCTTCGGAAAAATCGAAAAGAAAACTGATTACTTAATGCGAAATATGAATACTATTATTGGAAGCATTACGGGTGTAATTGCTCTTGTAACACTTTTCAATATTTTAAATTACTATTTCGGTTAATTTTATATCTCCACAGATTAAGGAGACTTTTATCTTTCGGTATAAATTTAAGTTTCCCGCAGATTTTGCAGATGTAGAAAGATTTTTAATTTAATTTTATCTGTTAAATCCGCAAAATCTGCGGGAAAATTTTATTAGTAAATCATTGTAATTTTTTATCTATTATGGCTGAGGAAAATTTTTTCGAAAGAGTTTATGTAATCGCAAGACAAATTCCTTACGGAAAAGTAACTTCTTATGGTGCAATTGCAAAAGCTTTAGGAACGGCACGATCAGCAAGAATGGTTGGCTGGGCCATGAATGCCTGTCATAACATGGATGATGTTCCCGCACATAGAGTAGTAAACCAAAAAGGACTTTTGACTGGGAAACACCATTTTGACGGAACCAATTTAATGCAGCAATTATTAGAAAACGAAGGAATTAAAGTCGTTAACAATCAGATTGTTGATTTTGAAAAACACTTTTGGAAACCCGAGATTGAATCGTAAAAAACTCTGTATGACTTCCTGCAAGGTTTCCAAAACCTTGTAGGTCTATACTCTTCTATTTCTCAAACTAATCTTTAAAATATCATACCTACAAGGTTTTGGAAACCTTGCAGGAGAGCTAAATTTAAATCAAACAAATCACAAAATCGGTTTTTTCGGCATCGGTTTGGTAGCTTAAATAACCGCCGTGTGCTTCAATGATGTTTTTAGAGAGCGTTAAGCCAATTCCTGCGCCATCTTTTCTAGTCGTAAAAAATGGCAGGAAAACTTTATCACGAATTTCAGGATCGACTCCTCTTCCATTATCTGAAATCACAATAAAAAAACGATTGTTTTCAGTATAACTCGAAAGAATCAATTTCTTTTCTGTCTTTTCTTTTAAGGCATGAATACTATTCGTAATCAAATTAATAATTACCTGCTCCATTTGGTTTTTATCTATCATAATCGAACGAGAGCTATGAATTTCATTAATCAATTCAATTCCTTCCGCTTTTATAATCGGATTCATGATTCGGAGGCAATCTTCAAACAAAGCATTAATTGGTGTCATTTGTTTGTTTGGTGTTGGAAGCATGGCCAGTTTTCTGTAATTCTCCACAAAAACCTGTAAATGATCGCTTCTGTTTATGATGGTAGAAATACTGCTTTTAATGTCTTCGAAATCATCCTCTTCTAATTCTTCCTGATCGACAATATGAAGGAGATTCTGCGAAAGCGCTCGAATCGGCGTTAAGGAATTCATTAATTCATGCGAAATAATTTTCATAAGATTAATCCAGGCTTCTTTCTCTTTCTTCTCAATTACACGCTGAATACTGTCTAATAGAATGATGAAATATTCTTTGTTATAAGTTTGTGTACGCGAAGTCTGAAGCATAAAAGTCTGCAGATCCTGATCTTCTATTTTAATCGAAATTGCGGTTTTAAGTTCTGCAAAATCAACATTTTCTATTTCGTTGCAAAGTGCAGGAAGATAATTTTTTAGGTATTTCCAATGACCAACTTTAGGGACTTTAAAGAGATTTGAAAAGCAGTCATTCATGATAAAAATCGACCAAGAATCGTTTTCTTTTTCTAAAATTAAAGCAGCAGTGTCAATACTATTTAAAATCGATTGATAAATTAACTCTTTGGAGATCTGCTCTTGTCTCTGAACTTTCAAGGTGCCATACAAACGATACAAGCTATTGAAATTGTCTTTCTTATGTTCTTCTGGAAAATAGGTTGAAAAGTCATCATGTAATATTGAATCGATGGTTTTATCATAGAATAATAATTGGCTTTTGACAAAAAAGTACATTTCAAACAAAAAAACTAAAACAAAAAATCCTACCAAAAGCGCATTGAATCGAAACCCTTTGTACAACAACAAAACGCTGCCCAAAAAGAGCACCATTACAAACAGAACCCTCACAAATAGTGCGTTATAAAACTTCCAATTCTTCATGTTTATTTTCTTTTAGCCACAGATTAAAAGGATTAATAGGATTATATTTTCTGTCTGTTCAATTCAAATAAAATACACAACGCTAAAAAATCATTCTAATCCTTTTAATCTGTGGCAAAACTTAATTTACGTTTAATTCTTCAGATCGTACTTTTCAATTCTCCGGTATAAAGCTGCTCTCGATAATCCCAATTCCTCAGCTGTTTTACTGATGTTACCGTTGTGTTTGAACAAGGCTTTTTCGATAGCGCCTTTTTCCATTTCTGATAAAGGATTTTCATCGTTTTCTTGAATTTCTTCAAAATCCAAAATATCTAAATCCAATACAGAAATTGTATTATTTTCGGCCAAAATTAAAGCACGTTCGATTTTGTTCTCCATCTCACGAACATTTCCTTTCCATGGATATCTTTCTAAATAAGGAGCTGCATTTTCTTCAAAATGCCAATTTTCTTGATTGTATTTTTGGGCTATTTGCTCGAGAATAAAATTGGCCATGGGTACAATATCATCTTTTCGTTCTCTTAAGGAAGGCAGATTGATTTCCATGGTATTGATTCTATAAAGCAAATCTTCACGAAAAGTTTTATTTTTCACTTCGGTTTTAATGTCGCTGTTTGTGGCTGCAATCACACGAACATTCAAAGGTCTTGGTTTGCTCTCTCCCAAACGTGTCACGGTTTTGGTCTGTAAAACATGAAGCAATTTGGCTTGCAAATGCAACGGAATATTTCCGATTTCATCTAAAAAAATGGTTCCGTTTGCAGCATTTTCAAAACGGCCGGGAGTGTCAATTTTGGCATCGGTAAAAGCACCTTTAGCATAACCGAAAAGTTCACTTTCGAATAAATTATCACTTAAAGATCCCAAATCTACATGTACAAAAGGCTGATTTTTTCTTTCGGAATGCTGCTGAATAAACTCCGCAAAAACATATTTTCCTGTTCCGTTTTCACCTAAAATCAGAACGTTTGCATCGGTTCTCGCTACTTTTTCGGCAATAGAATAAGCTTGTTTTATTTTGGCAGAAGTTCCAACGAAATATTTCTTTTCAGATTTGCCGTCATTTTCAACAGCTGTTTTTTTACTGTTTTTTCTGCTTTCGACAACTGCTTTATCAATCGTTTCCAGTAATTTTTCATTATTCCATGGCTTTAAAACATAATCAAAAGCGCCAATTTTGATGCTTTCTACTGCTGTTTCTATTTTGCCAAAAGCTGTCATTAAAATTACAATTGTATTTGGCGAAAGCGTTTTAATTTCTTTCAGCCAATGAATTCCTTCGCGCCCGTCTTCAAAACCAATTCGGTAATTCATATCCAGCAAAACCACATTTATTTCATTTTCGGCCAAGATTGAAATGATTTTTTTAGGATTATTTTCTGTAAAAATCGTTTCAAAATGTTTTTTGAGAATCATTTTTGCCGAAAAAAGAATTTCTTCCTGATCGTCAACTATTAATATTTGGGCTTGTTTTTTTCGCATAAGATATTTTTTCTGTCCGCTTCCGAACGGTCAACTGTTCATTATCGAACACTACTTTTTTTAAGAGGCTTTAAAATACTCTTTAAAATCAACACTTTACAAATAATAATTTTTATGGCACAGTATTTACCTATTGATTATCAGCAAAATATTAAAAAAAATGGACAAGATAATTCCTCGTAAAAATAAAAAATTTAGATATCTCACAATAGCAATCGTTGCTTTTTTAGTTTTAGTGATTATCGTCGTTTTTGCATTTAATACTAAACGAACTTTAAATGTAAAGACTGAGGAAATCACAATCCAAAAAGCAGAAAAAGCTTTTTTTGAAGATTTCGTTGTTTTTCAGGCAAAAGTTGAGCCATTGAACGTAATGCTTGTAAATGTAACCGAAGGTGGTTCTGTAAAAGAAATTTTTGTGGAAAATGGCGCCATGGTTACCAAAGGACAATCTCTTGCTCGCTTATACAATCCAAATACAGAATTGAATTACCTAACGCAAGAAACCGCTATTATCGAGCAGATTAACAATTTAAATACAGGAAAACTAAATATTAGAAACCAAGAATTAAACTTGACCAAAGATTTTGTCCTAATCGAACATGATTACAACGACGCTAAAAGATTATACGATGTAAACGCTAAATTGTTTGCCAAAGACGTGATTTCGAAAAACGACTGGAACACTTTTAAAGAAAGTCTTCGTTTTCAGGAAGAACGTAAAAAAACAATTCAGCAAAGCATTCAAAAAGAAAAACAAAGCAATCAGGTTCAGATTTCTCAAATTAACCGCTCGATTCAGACAATGGAAAAGAGTTTGGAAATACTTAGAAACAACAAAAAGAATTTCTTGATTACAGCACCCGAAACGGGAAGATTAACTTCTTTTGAAGCAGTATTAGGTCAAAACTTTCAGGCTGGTCAAAGCATCGGGAAAATCGATTCTAAAAAAGGCTACAAACTAGTTGCTGACGTAGATGAATTTTATCTGGAAAAAATAAGAGAAGGTCTTAAAGGTCAGGTTGAATTTAAAGGTAAAAATCTTGAAGTTTTGGTTACTAAAGTAATACCGGAAGTAAAAGGCGGACATTTTACAGTCGAACTGGTATTTACCTCAAAAGAAAATATTGCTTTACAGGACGGTCTTAGTTTTGGCGTAAAACTAATTTTATCTGAAAAGAACAAAACATTAGTAATTCCAAAAGGAAGCTTTAATCAGGAAGCAGCAGGAAAATGGATTTTTGTAGTAAAAGGAAATAAAGCCGAAAGAAGAAACATAAAATTAGGACGCGAAAATCCTTCTTATTATGAAGTTCTAGAAGGCTTAAAAGAAGGCGAATCTGTAATTACTTCTTCTTACTCGGATTATAAAGACATTGAAGAGCTTTCGCTTCAGCAACAATAAATACAAAAAAAAGAAATAACTACAAGGTTTTAAAAACCTTGCAGAAAAGACATCAATCATCAATCAAAAAACGTTTTTAATAACATTTCAAAACCTTAAAAAATTATGATCACAATTCAGAATTTAACCAAAGTTTTTAGAACCGAAGAAATCGAAACTGCTGCTTTGAGTGGCATCAATTTAGAAATAAAAAAAGGAGATTTTTTAACTATCATGGGGCCTTCTGGCTGTGGAAAATCAACTTTATTAAATATTATTGGACTTTTGGACAGTGCAAACGACGGAAGCTACAAATTGCTTGACCAAGAAATGATTGGTCTAAAAGAAAAAGGAAGAGCAAAAGTGAGAAAAGAAAATATTGGTTTCATTTTTCAGAACTTCAACCTGATCGACGAACTTTCTGTTTATGACAATATCGAATTACCACTTCTTTACAACAATGTAAAAGCTTCTGAAAGAAAGCAAAAAATCGAAGCTATTGCAGAGAAATTGAATATCTCACATCGTTTGAAACATTTTCCGCAACAACTTTCAGGCGGACAACAGCAGAGAGTTGCCGTTGCAAGAGCTTTGGTCAATGACCCCAAAATTATTTTAGCCGATGAGCCAACTGGAAATCTAGACAGCAAAAACGGTAATGAAGTAATGGAACTTTTAACCGATTTACACGCTAAAGGCGCTACAATATTGATGGTTACCCACTCTGATTATGATGCTTCTTTTTCGCAAAAAACTATTCATATGAAAGACGGAGTTATATTTTCTGAAAGGTTAAATCAACGCAATGTTGATGTTTTTATGGACGCTAAATAATAAAATGATGATCAAAATTATCGTTACTGCATTCGTTGTTCTGGTAGAACTTGTCTGCAAAATATTTACTATGATTTAAAACCAAAAACGGTTTTCTAAAACTGCCATATTAACTATAAAAACATATACCAAAATGATTTTTAACTGGTTTAAAATATTTATTTATCATTTAAAGCAAAGCAAACTGTTTTCGTTTTTAAATGTTTTAGGTTTAAGCATCGGGATTTCTGGTGTTATTTTCGCCATTCTCTATTGGAACAATGAACATGCATATAATCAATGGAATCCAGAAAAAGAAAATGTCTATCAAGTTCTCAACAAAATAGGAAGAACTGGTGATACATGGGCAACAAGCTCCATTCCTTTTGGAAATACCTGTAAAGCAACAATTCCTGAAATCGAACAAATTTGTTTCTTAAATGTTTGGTATGACCAATCGGTTATAAAATATCAGAACAAAAAAGTAATCGATAAAAAAATAACGGTAACCGATAATAATTTCTTTGATTTTTATCCTTTTCCTATAATAAAAGGGGCAAAAAAAGATATTCTTAAAGAAAAAAACAGTGTTGCAATTTCGGAAAAGCAGGCTAAATTACTTTTTGGAAGTGAAGATCCGATAGGAAAATCTATTACCTATAAAGATCAACCTTTTACTGTAAAAGCTGTTTATCATATTATGCAACCATCTTCTATTGAACCAAATTTTGTTTTTGGAGGAATTGTTCGAGAAGACGACATTAATCAATGGGGAAATTTCAATTATGGTTTAATGATCAAAACCAAAAAAGATGCTGCCATTAATGTAGTTTTAAAGAAAATGCATAATGTCAATTTTGTAAATAGAACTTTAAAAGATGCCAAAGAAAGCGGTCAGACTGTTGAACAATATGTAAAAGAAAATGGTGAAATTAAAATCATATTAGATCAGCTGAAAACAAGCTACTTGCACGGTACAAAATCTTCAGGATCATCATCTCCAGAAGGCAAAGGAAACTTACAGCTTCTATACATCATGGCGGGTTTGTCTCTTTTAATTTTAATCCTATCATTGGTTAATTACATTAATCTCGCAACTGCTTCCGCAATAAAACGTGCAAAAGAAGTTGGCGTTCGCAAAATCGTAGGCGCTTCAAAAAAACAAATCATTACCCAATTTATATTTGAAACTGCAATAATTGTAACTCTTGCCATTTTGTTTGCTTTGGCAATTGTAGAACTCTCTCTTCCATTTTACAATGCGTTTTTGAAAAAAAACTTAACTATCAATGGCGGCGAATTTTACCTGCAACTCATTTTGATTTTTGGATTAGTAATCATTCTTGCAGGTATTTTTCCAGCTGTTTACATCTCCAATTTTGAAACGTTAAAAGTTCTCAAAGGCAATTTTTCAAGAAGTAAAAGTGGCATCTGGATTCGGAATTCTATGCTTATTTTTCAATTTGGAATCGCTGCTTTTTTCATCATTGGCGCCTTAATTGTAAATTCTCAGGTAGAATACATGATGAATAAAGATCTTGGATTTAGTGGCAATCAGATAATCAGAATTCCTTTTAATTATCAAGATTTTGGCACAAAGCTGCAAAAGTATAAAACCACAAAACAGGAGATTTTTAAAATACCTGGCGTTGATGAAGTTTCTACTTTTGCCGGTACTTTTGGGAATAGCACAAATTCAAGTTCTGGTTTTACTCATAATGGTGTTTTTGTGCAGCCTAGAAATGTTGAAATGGATTTTGGCTTTTTAGAAATGATGAAAATTAAAATAGTAGAAGGCCGAGATTTGTCTCCAAAATTTGCTTCAGATACTATCGATAACTGGCTTATAAATGAAACCCTTGCTAAAACTTTGGGACTTAAAAATCCCATAAACACAATTATATCCTCTGGATGGGGAAATGAAAAAGGAAATATGAAATTTAAAATTGTTGGTGTTGTAAAGGATTTTCATATTACTGGACTGCAAGACAAAGTTCCTCCAATGGTTTTTATAAACAATAGAACTTTAAAATGGAATAACTTTCAAAATGTCTACGTGAAGGTTTCTCCAAATAATTTAACAGAAACGTTGGAAAAATTGAAATTATATTGGGAGAAAAACGTAAACCCAGACTATCCTTTTGATTACGAATTTGTTAACAAAGGATTTGCAAAGACTTATGAAGAACAAGTAAAGCAAAAAAACCTGTTTTTTATCCTAAATTTGGTCGTAATTATAATTGCAATCTTCGGATTGTTCGCTTTGGCATCATTTTCGATGGAGAGAAGACTGAAAGAAATCGCCATTAGAAAAACATTAGGAGCAGAAACCGATGTTTTGTTAAAAGAATTATCAAAACAATACATTGTTTTCTGTGTCATAGGATTTGGAATTGGAATTATTCCAGCCTACATATTATTACAAAAATGGCTTGAGGATTTTGCTTTTAGAATTGGAATATCACCCGTTCCTTTTGGTATTGCATTGATCTCACTTTTGTTCCTGACATTATTAATTGTCTTAACAAAAGCATTTCAGGTAACCAAAATAGACGTTTTAAAATATTTAAAATACGAATAAGCTTGTAGACCATTTTTTTTAGAACCCGACAGATTGTATTTTTAAATCTGCCGGGTTTTTTATTTTCTATTTTATTTCATGGTTACAGAATCTGAATAAAGAAGTTTATCTAAACTTTCGTCTCGGCTATACACGTCTGGGAAAAAGTTAATTTCGCCATTATCCTGAACCCAAGCTGTAAAATAACCAATGTAAACTGGAATTTTATGTTTCAGCATGCAAGTCGTTTCTTTTTCACCACTCATGGCTTTATCAATTTTATCGACCGGCCAGTCTGGGTCATCTTTTAAAATAGCCAATGCCAGATTTTTTGCTTCTTTTACATTAATACAGCCATGGCTGAAAGTACGGTTTTCAAATTCAAACAAACTTTTTGCAGGTGTATCGTGCATGTAAATATCATTTGGATTTGGGAACATAAATTTCACTAAACCTAGAGAGTTTTTAGGCCCTGGTTTCTGCCTTACTTTTCCGCCGTTCCATTCCATATTATGATCGGCCAGATAGTTTTTATCTCTTGCCATCTGGAGTTTCAATTCGTTTTGAATAATGCTGTTCGGCACATACCAATAGGGACTAAAAACGATTCTATCCATAGTACCGCTGAAAATCACAGTTTCACTCAATCTGTTTCCAACAAAAATATCAGAAACGAGCGCATATTTTCCATCTTTCACATAAAACATTCTGAATGATGGAATATTCACCATTACATATTCTTCTGCTTTAGATAAATTGGTCGGAATCCATCGGCATCTTTCCATATTCAGCATGATCGTTTTAATGCTTTTGCTGATTGGTTCATTCATTTGATTGATATGATCTCGTGTTATGGCATAATTTATTTTAAGATTGTATCGTTTTTTATAATCTAAAACTCCAGCCATTAATTCTTCATCATATACGTCACTCTGAGAATCGCGTTTAAGATCTCCCACCACAAACAAACGATTTCTGATTTGTTTTATCGCAACAGCTGTGTCATCTGGTCGTAAATCTTTGTAGTTAAGACTGTCGATTGTAATTTTCTGCCAAAGATTATCTTTTTCTATTTGTCTGTATTTTTTTAAGGCATCTTTTAGTTTGTAGTACTGACTAAATAAAAGATTGTCGTCTTCGTTCAATCGGTTTGTATCGACAATTAAAGAGTCTAAAATTTTAGAATACGAAATACTTTTAGCTGGTAAATACCAACCTATTTTCTTTAAAGTTGCAGGATCTACGCCAGAATAAACATTACTAGCATAGAAAATATACATGCTGGTTAAAAGTAATTCTGTATCTATCTGCGGAGGTTCGATATTATCGCTTTCGTTAAATGCCTGATCAATTACTTCTTTATAAGGCATTTCGCTGTTGATCCCCTGATCTTTGAGTACATTTACTTTTTGATACAATAGTGCTCCAAATTCTGTGATGTTTTTATCATCATACCAAATCGATTTGTATTGCTTGTTTTTGTAAAGGTCTTCAACGTCTTTTTGGTATTTTTTAAGTTTGGGATATTTTTTAAAGAAAGCGTTTAAAGATGCCGCGTCTATTGTAAGAGCCACAACATATTTGTGCTTTATCGAAGCCTTTTTAATTTCTGTTTTACCTGAGTATAAATGAAATGAAAATGCAAAAAAGCTGATCGCAATAATAATTGTAGAAAAAGTAAAATTTCGCATATTTTTAAAGTTTAAATGATAGAAAATAACTTTTGAAAAAAATACGGAAAACCCAATAAGCAATCCTAAAAAATAAGTTTTCACATACTTTTTTAATAACTGGAAATCATCGATTTGGGTACTCAAATATAGCGAACTTTTACGAGAATCTCTTTTGAAAAAGAAGAAAATTTATACAAAAATTCAAATGCACTTCTAACTATAAATTTGTTATAATTAAAATTTTAGAGTAAAATTTAAGCTAAAAATGTCTAAAAAATCATTCTAACATAATTTTGAATAATCTCTATATCAATAATTACAATTCAAAATCGCTTAATTCCGAACTTAATCTGTTATCTTTGCACCCTGAATTCGGTTTAAATAAGTATAATCTTTAAAAAACTGATTTCTAAGAATAGAAAAATAGCCCAATTACAATGAAACTAGATAGAAAAGAAATTCTGAAAGCATTAGAAACCATTACTATTGCTGGAGAAGGAAAAAATATGGTTGAAAGCGGCGCTGTAACCAATGTGATTACTTTTGGCGATGAAGCTGTTGTTGACCTTGTATTGCATACTCCTGCAATGCACATCAAAAAAAGAGCAGAAGATGATATTAAGAAAACAATTCACGAATTAATATCTCCTGATGCAAAAGTTAAAGTAAATATTAAAGTAGAATCTCCAGAGAAACCTGAAATTAAAGGTCGTGCAATTCCTGGAATCAAAAATATTATTGCTGTTGCTTCTGGAAAAGGTGGAGTAGGAAAATCTACTGTAACAGCAAATTTAGCGGTAACGCTTGCAAAAATGGGCTTTAAAGTTGGTGTTTTGGATGCTGATATTTATGGTCCTTCAATGCCGATTATGTTCGATGTTGAAAACGAAAAACCAGTTTCTATCACAGTTGACGGAAAATCAAAAATGAAACCTATTGAAAGCTACGAAATCAAAATGCTTTCTATCGGATTCTTTACTGCTCCAAGTCAAGCAGTAATCTGGAGAGGTCCAATGGCTGCAAAAGCATTAAACCAAATGATTTTTGATGCAGATTGGGGAGAATTGGATTTCATGCTTCTTGATTTACCTCCTGGAACTGGAGATATTCACTTATCTATCATGCAGTCACTTCCTATTACTGGAGCTGTAGTAGTAAGTACGCCACAAGCCGTAGCTCTAGCAGATGCTAAAAAAGGAGTGGCAATGTTTATGCAGGATAATATCAATGTTCCTGTTCTAGGAATTATTGAAAACATGGCATACTTTACGCCAGAAGAATTACCTGAAAATAAATATTATATCTTTGGACAAGAAGGCGCTAAAAACTTGGCACAAGATTTAGAAGTTCCATTTTTAGGAGAAGTTCCAATTGTACAATCTATTCGTGAGGCTGGAGATTACGGTCGTCCGGCAGCATTACAAACTGCTTCACCAATAGAAAAAGTATTTGAAGAAATTACTCGTAATGTGGTGCAGGAAACCGTAAACAGAAACGAAAGTTTACCAGCAACTGAAGCCATTAAAATTACAACTATGGCGGGTTGTTCAGCAGTTAAAAAAAATTAAATAATTAGATAATGAGATAATACGTCAAGGAGATAATTATCTAATTGACACATTTTCACAATTGACACATTAATTATGACAACAGAAGAATTAACAAATAATGTTTTATTGGCCTTAGACGAGATAAGACCATTTTTGAAATCAGACGGTGGAGATATTTCATTGATTTCGATTGAAGATGATAAACATGTAAAAGTTCGCTTAGAAGGAGCTTGCATTAGCTGCAGCGTTAATCAAATGACTTTGAAAGCCGGAGTTGAAACCACAATAAAAAAATATGCGCCACAAATTGAAACTGTGGTAAATATCATGTAAACAATTTAATTGTTTTCGACTTTGTGTTTTCCGCATTTAGATAAAAATTCTGGCATTTAGAATTAATGCTTCCGAAAGTCTTTTTCATTGATATTGCATTATAATAAGCCAAAAACAGAAATCGAAAAGTTAAAATTAATTATAAGAATTTGAACACGTTTTCAAATTCTAAAAATAAAATTCCAATACTAAAAAATGGATGTATTAATAAAGATTAAAGATCGAGAAGGAGTTATACACGAATTACAGGCTCCTACTGATATGGCAATGAATATAATGGAGTTATGCAAAGCATACGAACTTCCTGTTGAAGGAACTTGCGGCGGAATGGCCATGTGTGCTTCCTGCCAATGTTATGTTCTAAATGATGTTGCATTACCAGAAATGGGAGACGATGAAGAAGCAATGCTTTCTGAAGCATTTTATGTGAAGTCTAATAGCCGTTTAGGATGTCAAATTCCAATTACTGAAGATTTAGAAGGATTGGAGTTAGAATTGGCTCCAGAATATTAAAATATAAAAAAGCGAGAATCAAAAATTCTCGCTTTTTCTATTTATATGCACACCCGACAGGTTTTTAAGCCCTGTCGGGTTTCTTATGTAAAGTATCTTTATTCCGCTATTAATTCCTTTATGTTTTCAGCCACTTTCTCCAATGCTCCAGTTTCATGATACCAGAAGTAAATTGATTCACTCAACTTTTTGCTGTCATTATCCATCGGAATAAGAACTAATTGATCGCCGCATCCATTGCTTGCAATAGCAATTGCTGTGGAGGGAAAGTTGTTCCATTTTCTCGCCTGTTTCGTTTCTAAAACAATATGGTTGCAGGTTCTGCTTATTCTTTTTTTATCGCTCTGATCAAAAAATGGATACAAATTCCAATCATCATATTCTGTTGAAGCTTCTCCTCCATTCTCTTCCATCATTTTTTGTTTGAATAAAGGCGGAAATTGAATCTCTAATTGCTCTTCTGTTTCAATTATGTATTTGACATCTATCGGAAACGGCATAAATTTTTAATTTATATTGATCCTACAAAAATAACTTTATATTGATTGACTTTTACTTAATAAGTTATAAAGTCGCTAAATTATGACATTTATAAAATCAAAAAAACCGTAATCACAGTACTGCAATTACGGTTTTCTCTTTATAACAATTTTATTTAATCTCAGATTATACCAAACCTGCTTGAATTAAATATTCAGCGATTTGGATGGTGTTTGTAGCAGCACCTTTTCTTAAGTTATCAGCAACAATCCACATATTTAAAGTATTTGGCTGGCTTTCGTCACGACGAATTCTTCCAACAAAAACATCATTTTTACCTTCAGCATATAATGGCATTGGATAAGTAAAGGTATCTAAATTATCTTGTACCGTTACACCATCTGTATGGTGTAAGATTTCGCGAACTTCATTTACATCAAAATCATTTGTAAACTCAACATTTACTGCTTCGCTATGTCCGCCTACAACAGGAACACGAACCGCTGTAGCCGTAACTCTAATCGTGTTATCAGCAAGAATTTTTTGAGTTTCACGAACTAATTTCATTTCTTCTTTAGTATATCCGTTATCTTCAAAACTGTCGCAGTGAGGAATTGCATTTCTGTGAATTGGATATTTGTAAGCCATATCACCTTGAACTCCTGCGTACTCATTTTCTAATTGTTTTACCGCTTTTACACCAGTTCCTGTAATCGATTGGTAAGTAGAAACAATGATTCTTTTGATATTGTATTTTTTGTGCAAAGGCGCTAAAGCCATCACCATCTGAATTGTAGAACAGTTTGGATTAGCAATGATTTTGTCTTCTTTAGTTAAAACAGCAGCATTGATTTCTGGAACTACCAATTTTTTAGTAGGATCCATTCTCCATGCAGATGAATTATCAATTACAGTAGTTCCTGCAGCAGCAAATTTTGGAGCCCATTCCAAAGAAGTATCTCCTCCGGCAGAGAAAACGGCAATATCTGCTTTCATATCTACTGCTGTCTGTAAACCAACTACTTTATATTTTGTTCCTTTATATTCGATTTCTTTTCCTACTGATCTTTCAGAAGCAACAGGAATTAATTCTGTAACTGGAAAATTTCTTTCCGCTAAAACTTTAAGCATTACTTCGCCAACCATTCCGGTAGCACCAACGACTGCAATTCTCATTTTTATATTTTTAAATAATTCAATAATCTAATTTAGTAAGGCAAAAGTAAGTATAATAAAAGTCTCCGCAAGGTGATTCACAAAAAATAACAAAATGTTACAAAATAAACATTTTGTAAAAAAACCGCCTCTTTAGAAGGCGGTTAAGTTAGACTTAGTGTAGCGGTATTATATTTTTATTTATTTTTCAATAAATCTCTAATCTGTATCAATAATTCTTCTTGAGTTGGCCCAGCTGGAGGTGGCGGTGCAACATCTTTCTTTTTAGCGTGGTTCATCGCTTTAATAATCAGAAATAAAACAAAAGCAACGATAATAAAGTTAATTACTGCCGATAGAAACAATCCGTACTTTACACCTCCAAAAGCGGTTAATTGTTCAATTGTCGACAAGTTCGCAGCATCTAAAGCTGGTTTCAACAACAATGGCGTAATTACATCTTCAATAAATGAACTGACGATCTTACCAAAAGCTGCTCCAATAATTACACCGACAGCCAAATCGACTACGTTGCCTTTCATTGCAAATTCCTTAAATTCTGAAAAAAATCCCATATCGTATCTATTTATATTTATAATAAGTGAATCCCGAAAATACGTAATTTTCTTGAAATTTCTTAAAATTATCTAAAAAATACCCGTTTTACTCTTTGCGAAATACTGGTCATAATCTCGTATGGAATTGTTTTTAAAGCCACTGCCATCTCAATAACCGTTGGGCTTTCGCCGAAAATAATTACTGGATCACCTTCTTTGCAGTCAATTTCTGAAACGTTTACCATTAACATATCCATACAGACACTGCCTACAATTGGCGCTTTTTGATTCTTTATGGTTACAAATCCGACTTCATTTCCCCATAATCTTGAAATTCCATCTGCGTAACCAATGGGAATCGTAGCAATTTTGGTTTCTTTTTGCGCCATAAAACGGCGTCCGTAACCTACACTGTCTCCCGAAGGAATAACGCGAACCTGAGAAATAATCGATTTTAAAGTTCCAACGTTTTCTAAATATTTTTGTTCTGCTGGATCGTTGGAAACGCCGTACAGACCAATTCCTAAACGCACCATATTGTATTGTGAATTCGGGAAATTGCTTATTCCAGAAGTGTTTAAAATATGTCGAATTGGATTTATGTTTAATTCATTTATTAATCTAGAAGACAATTTCTCGAATAATGCAATCTGTTTATGGACAAAATCATAATGTTTTGGATCGTCGCTTGTCGCCAAATGTGACAAAATACTTTGAACACGAACAGTTGAATTTCCTTTTAAAGTTTCAATTAATTCTTCGATCGTATTTTCTTCAAAACCTAAACGATGCATTCCCGTATCAATTTTGATATGAATTGGAAAATCTATCAGTTTCTTTTCTCGTGCTATTTTTAAAAACGCATTTAGTCCTTTTATACTGTAAATTTCAGGTTCTAATTGATATTGAATTATCGAAGGGAAACTGGTAGATTCTGGATTTAAAACCATAATAGGTAATTTTATTCCGCCATTTTTCAATGATATTCCTTCATCGGCGAAAGCCACACCTAAATAATCTACTTTATGATGTTCTAATAATTTTGCAATTTCTAATCCTCCATTTCCATAACCAAAAGCTTTTACCATTACCATCATTTTGACATTGGGAGCCAGTTTTGATTTAAAGTAATTAAAGTTGTGACTAATGGCGTCCAGATTAATTTCCAGAACTGTTTCGTGCGTTTTCTCTTCCAGAAGCGAAACAATTTCTTCAAACTCGAATGACCTTGCTCCTTTTATTAGGATGGTTTCATTTTGAAAATTCAAACTTTCAACTGATTCAATAAAATCAGCTGTGTTTTGAAACATCGTACTGTTCGGAAATTTAGCTGCAAATGAAGAAATGGTTGCTCCGATACCAATTACACGATTAATTTTATTATCGGCAATTAACTGCGCTACTTTTGAATATAATTCTTCATTTGAAAATCCGCTTTGGAAAATGTCTGATAAAATAACCGTTTTTGAAGCACCTTTTTTTGTTTGACTCTCCAAGAAATCCAAAGCAATTTTGAGAGATTGAAAATCAGAACTGTAGCTATCATCGATTATACTGCAATTGTTAATTCCGTTTTTCACTTCTAAACGCATTCTAACTGGATAAAGCATCTCAATTCGGCTTTGAATGGTGGCTTGATCATAATTAAAATGCAATAAAACCAACAAGCACGAAATAGCATTTTCTATAGAAGCCGAATCGCTAAACGGAATTTCTAAATCAAAAACTTCATTCTGATATTGATATTGAATAAACGTGTGATCATTTTTACTTTCTTTTTTCAGAATAAAAACGTCTGCCGTTTTATCGGTAAAACTCCAAGAAAAAAGCTTTCGAGGATGCATCATATATTCTGCTACAAACTGCGTCAAACATGAATCGACAATTTCGGTTTTTTGATAAATAATGATCGGACAATCTTTAAACAAAAGCAGTTTTTCGTCAATTTTCTGCACTAAATTTAAAAAGCCTTCATCGTGCGCAGAACCAATATTTGTTAAAACACCAATATTAGGCTTAATGATTTTTTCCAGTTTTGCCATTTCGTTTACTGTCGAAATTCCAGCTTCAAAAATCCCTAAATTGTGTTTTTCGTTAATGGCAATTACCGAAAGTGGCACGCCAACCTGTGAATTGTAACTTTTAGGACTTCTTATAATATTATAGTCAGGACTCAATAAAAAATTAAGCCATTCTTTTACAATGGTTTTTCCGTTACTTCCCGTCAATCCAATAACTGGAAAATGAAAAAGGTTTCTGTAATAGGCAGCAAATTCCTGCAATGCATCCAGTGTGTTTTCAACTACAAGAAAATTAGCCTTATCCACCAAACCTTCAGGAATATATTGGACTACGAAATTCTGAACTCCTTTTTCTATTAAATCGGGAATAAATAAATGAGCATCGTTATTAATACCTGCCAAAGCAAAAAACAAGGTTTGAGATCCGTTTTGAAGAGAACGGCTGTCTATAGAAATATGATCAATGAAAACATCAGTTTCCAAACCAATCCATTTGGCGTTCAGAACTGAAATCAGGCTTTTTAAATTTAGGCTCATTTAGAAATATCTTTTTTTCAAAATTAAGATATTAAAGATAGAAAAGAGTTGTGATTTTCTTAAAAAATAAAGCCTTTTAGCTTCGTTGTTTATATTTCTGTATATTTGTTTTTACACACAAATTTTCGCGTTTTGAAAAAAATACTTCCACTTTTCTCTTATATATTACACCCGATTTTTATATCGTTGTATGCCACTTTGTTTTATTTGTTCTGTAAAGGAGACCTTTTTAGCACACAAGAAAAATACTTTGTTTTATTGCAGATTTTGGTGATTAATGTAATTGTGCCCATCTTGTTTTATCTGTTACTTAAATCAACTGGCCATGTAAAAACGATCATGCTCAGTCAAACTTCAGAACGTACTATTCCGTTAATTCTACAGTGTTTTTTGTATATTTTACTGGTAAAAAGAAGCATTGTAATTATTCGTTATCCAGAGCTTCATTTCTTTTTTCTAGGAGCTTTATTCAGTGCAATTCTGGCCTTGGTTTTTGCCCTTTTTAAAATAAAAGCGAGTCTGCACATGGTTGCCATCTGCGGTTTTGCCATTTTTGTAATCGGTTTGAACATTCATCTTCAAATGCATAATCCGTACTGGCCGGCTTTACTGATTTTATTGTCGGGGGTTGTAGCATCATCGCGTTTAGAAATGAATGCACATACGTCTAGAGAAATATTAATTGGTTTGTTTGTTGGAATAATGCCTCAGCTATTGTTTTTATACTTATGGTTATAAAATATAAAAAATCAATCCCGCATTTAAGGTCTTCATATTGATTTTTTCTCCAGACAAAGTGGTTGCCGAATTAAACAACGGACTTAAACCGTAATACAAATACACATTCCAAGTATTATATCCTGCAGCAAGATATGGTCCGTACTGAAATTTATTAATAGCTGCATTATTATTGATTCGATACGTTTTCTCGCCGTCATCTAAAATGGAAGAATCGGAGAACACATAACTCAATTTCACACCTCCGTAAATACGCCAGAACTTAGTACTTTCATAAGTTGAATTACGCCATCTAAACTCTATCGGAAGATCTACAGAATATTGTCTGTAACGATTAGAAACAAATTGCCCAGAATCGTTTACACCATAAATAATATTACCTGAACCATCTTGAGAAATGGTTAAGTTTTGATAATAGTTTTGATAACTCAATCCTAAACCTGCAGCTATTGCAATTGTTCTTGATTTATTAACTGGCATATCTCTCAAAAAACCTCCAGAAAGCCCTAAAGAGAATTTATTCTGTTTAAATGCAATCGGAATATCGGTAAACATATTATAAGTTACAGAAAAATAAAATTGGTCTTCTCGATACAAAGAATCTATTTTGACTATTGGTTTTACTTCAGGCTTAACCTCTTCTTGTGCAAAAGAGCTAAAAAAAGTGAGTAAAAACAGGCAGCTAAAAATAATTCGCATATCGTAAATTTGGTTTTAAAAGAGGGTTTTAAAATAAACGCATTGCTGCACTTATTTATTTCATATACAAATATACTATAATGCTTTTTTTAGCAGTGCTAAGAAATACAAATATTCTTATTTTACTTGCTAATAAAATTAATTGCTGCATATTTTTCAATAAATCGACTGGAAGAGCCAAAAAATAAATGAATTTTCTTTTTATGTTTTATACCTTTGCAGGAAATGAAGAAAAAGCAGCTCATATTAAGTCTTTCGTTTGCTGTCACAATATTGTTCTCAATATTGTTTCAGTCGATACACAGTTATGAGCATATTGTAAAACAGCTTTCAGAAAAGCAGTGTCATCATAATTACAATGATCCTAATGGCGAGATAACGCATCAGCATCATGATTATGATGTTTGTTTTGTTTGTCATTTTGCTTTTGAATCATTTGTTATCCCACAGGATTTCTCCTTTCAATTTCATTCTTTTGATAGAGAAACTCCCTATTTCTTTTCTGTTTCAGAGAAGATTTTTTCCGTTTCAATTACCTCCTATTTCTTACGAGGTCCTCCTGTTACTATAGTTTCTTAAGTTTTCGTTTTTCGAAAAAATCACATTTCTTTTAATTCAAATTCAAAAAACATTGAGCTTTCTAATCCTGTTTCTATAATCGGGATCAGAATGCTTTATTGTTGGTTTTGTTTTTATTCGAAGAAAAAATCAATTTAACTATAGTATCATTTTCAAATGAAAAAATTTATAATTGCCCTTGTTTTAGGGTTTTCGGGCATTCTTTCTGCTCAAAATTCGGTTTCTGGTATTGTAACCGATAATCAAAATAATCCATTGCCTGGTGTTTCTGTTTATGCTCCCGAAATTCACAAAGGAACCACTACAGATGCAAACGGAAAGTACGAATTAAATAATCTTCCAAACGGAAGTCTTAGACTTGCTTTTACTTATGTTGGATATGCCAATCAGAATAAAACTATCTCAAAATTACTGAAGCAAAATACTTTAGATATTACTCTTGAAGAATCAATTTTAGAGATGGACGAAGTGGTAGTTTCTACTCCATTTAATAAATTACAATCGCAGAACGTAATGAAAATTGAACACGAAAGCATCAAAACATTACAGCAAAAAGGAACCTCAACTTTAATTGAAGGTTTGGCGACAATTCCCGGAGTTTCACAAATTTCAACCGGAACTTCTATTGGAAAACCTGTAATTCGTGGGCTTAGCGGGAATCGTGTTTTAGTATATTCTCAAGGAGTTCGCATCGAAAATCAGCAGTTTGGAGACGAACATGGTTTAGGTTTAAATGATGCCGGAATCGAAAGTGTTGAAGTGATTAAAGGGCCAGCTTCTTTATTATATGGCTCTGATGCTTTGGGTGGGGTTTTGTACTTTAATCCTGAAAAATTTGCTGATGCAGGCGACTTTAAAGCTAATTTCAGTCAAAAATA
Organism: Flavobacterium panacagri; assembly: GCF_030378165.1. NCBI lineage: Bacteria > Pseudomonadati > Bacteroidota > Flavobacteriia > Flavobacteriales > Flavobacteriaceae > Flavobacterium > Flavobacterium panacagri. Next base: position 1,513,262 of record NZ_CP119766.1, on the reverse strand, counting down.
TTTTACCAATACACAAGGAAGCAATTCTTCTATCGGATTAAAAACTTCTACAGATAACTGGAAATTTTTAGCTCGCGGAAGTTACAACACCCATTCTGACTACAAAATTGCTGACGGAGATCGTGTGACAAATTCACGTTATAACGAAACTGATTTTAAAACTGGAATTGGATACAGCAACTCCACTTTTTCTAGTGTTTTAAGATACAATTATAATAAACTGGACATTGGAATTCCTGAAGATGGAATTGCTGAACAATCCTCAAGCAAAGACACGCAGTTTCCAAGACAAGGAATTTTCAATCATTTGTTGAGTTTAAACAACGTTATCTTTTTTGAAAACTCAAAATTGGATGTTGATTTAGGTTACATTGCCAATGACAGAAGCGAATTTGAAGACAGCAACGAAGCTTCTCTTCATATGAAATTGAATACTTTTAACTACAATGCTAAATATCATTTTCCTAAATTCGGAAAAATCGAAACTATTGTAGGGGTTCAGGGAATGCATCAAACGAATAAAAATTCGGGAGAAGAATATTTAATTCCAGATGCTACGACAAACGATTTTGGTGTTTTTGGAACGGCAAATTACGAATGGAACAACAGCGTTTTACAAGCTGGATTACGATTTGATAATAGAAACATTACTTCAATCGAACACGGAACTGAAGGTGAAGAAGGATATTTTCTGCCACTTGACAGATCTTTCGACAGTTTTAATGCTTCTTTAGGTTATAAAACAAAATTGGCTGAACCATTGACTCTTCGTTTAAATGTTGCTACGGGATTTAGAGCACCAAACTTAGCTGAGTTAACTTCAAATGGTGTTCACGAAGGAACTAATAGATACGAAATTGGAAATGCAAATCTGAAAACAGAACAAAATGTTCAAACTGATTTGAATTTAGAATATAAGAACACTCATTTCGAATTTTTCGTAAACGGATTTTATAATCATGTAAACAATTATATCTACACATCTCCAACAGGAGAAGTTTTAGAGGACAATGATGTTTTTGCCTATGTTCAAGATAATGCTCAATTGTACGGAGGTGAAGTTGGATTACACTTTCATCCGCATCCTTTGGATTGGCTGCATTTTGAAACAAGTTTTGAAACGGTTACCGGTAAAAAAGAGAACAAAGATTATCTTCCATTAATTCCTGCCAACAATTGGAATAATACCCTTAGAACTGAGTTTAACATCAAAAATTGGCTTAGCGAAGGTTTTGCTTCTTTGAATGTTTCTTCTACTTTCAGTCAGGATAATGTGAGTGGTTTTGAAACAGCTTCAAAAGGATATACTTTGGTCAATTTAGGTTTTGGAGGAACGGTAAAACTAGGAAAAACTGCTTTTGACATTAACTTAAACGGAAACAATTTATTTGATAAAAAATATATTGCACACCTTTCAAGATTAAAAACAGACGGTATTCCAAATATTGGAAGAAACATCGTTTTGGGAGTTAATTTCAACTTATAAAATTTATTTAACCGCAAAGACGCTAAGATAAGCGCAAAGAGCGCAAAGCAAATAAAAAACTTTGCGCTCTTTGCGCTTTTTTCCTTGCGTACTTTGCGGTTAAACATTTATTAATTCTCACAAAAAGTACTATTTTTGTTACAACAGATAAAAACAAACTATGAAAAAAACTTTTTTATTAATGGCACTAACAACTGCAGGAATTTCATTTGCTCAAAATAAAATCAAATATCCTGATACAAAAAAAGGAGAAACGGTTGATGTATATTTCGACACCAAAGTAAGCGATCCTTACCGCTGGTTAGAAGATGATAAATCTGCCGAAACTGGAGCTTGGGTAAAAGCTGAAAATGAAGTAACTTATGCATACTTGGATAAAATTCCATTTCGTGAAGAACTTAAAAAACGAATGGAAAAACTTTGGAATTACGAAAAAATTGGCGCTCCATTTACAGAAGGAAAATTTACTTATTATTCTAAAAACAACGGACTTCAGAATCAATCTGTAGTATATAGAAAAGGAAAAGATGGAAAGGATGAAGTTTTCCTAGATCCCAATACTTTTTCTAAAGATGGTACAACTTCTCTTGGAGGTTTAAATTTTTCTAAAGACGGAAATAAAGCAGCTTACTCAATTTCCGAAGGCGGAAGTGATTGGAGAAAAGTAATCATCATTGATGCTTTATCTAAAAAAGTTTTAGAAGACACCTTGGTAGATATAAAATTCAGCGGTGTTTCTTGGTACAAAAATGAAGGTTTTTATTATTCAAGTTATGAAAAACCAAAAGGAAGCGAATTATCTGCAAAAACGGATCAGCATAAATTGTATTTTCACAAGCTGGGAACTTCTCAAAAAGACGATAAGGTAATTTTTGGAGCAGATCAAAAAAGAAGATACATTGGTGGCTATGTTACAGAAGATGATCGTTATTTGATTATTACTGCCGCTAATTCAACTTACGGAAATGAATTATACATCAAGGACTTGACTAAACCAAATAGTCCAATTGTTACTATTGTAGATAACTTCAATAGCTCTAATTCAATTATTGAAAATGAAGGCAGTAAACTGTTCATCGAAACTGATCTTAATGCTCCAAATGTTCGCGTTGTTACTGTAGATGCTAGTAATCCGAAAGTAGAAAACTGGAAAGATTTTATCAAAGAAACCGAGAACGTTTTAAGTCCATCAACAGGTGCTGGATACTTTTTTGCCAATTATACAAAAGACGCAGTATCGTTTGTACAGCAATATGATTACAATGGAAAATTAGTACGCGAAATCAAACTTCCTGCTGTTGGTTCTGCTGGCGGTTTTGGCGGTAAAAAAGAAGAAAAGATTTTGTACTACAGCTTTACTAATTACACAACTCCTGGAAGTATTTATTCTTTTGAACCAAAATCTGGTAAATCTGAAGTTTATCAAAAGCCAAAAGTAGATTTTAAAAGCGAAGATTACGAATCTAAACAAGTATTCTACACTTCTAAAGACGGCACTAAAATCCCAATGATTATTACTTATAAAAAAGGAACAAAATTAGATGGTAAAAATCCAACCATTTTGTACGGTTATGGCGGATTCAATGTTAGTTTAACGCCAAGTTTCAGTATTGGAAATGCGGTTTGGATGGAAAATGGTGGCGTTTATGCCGTTGCTAACTTAAGAGGAGGCGGTGAATACGGAAAAAAATGGCATAATGCGGGAACAAAGCTTCAAAAACAAAATGTATTTGATGATTTTATCGCTGCTGCGGAATATCTAATTGCTCAAAAATATACTTCTTCAGATTATTTAGCTATTCGTGGAGGATCTAATGGAGGATTACTAGTTGGTGCAACAATGACACAACGTCCTGACTTAATGAAAGTAGCTTTACCAGCTGTTGGAGTTATGGATATGCTTCGTTACAATGCATTTACTGCAGGTGCTGGATGGGCATTTGATTATGGGACTGCTCAGGATAACAAAGAAATGTTTGAGTATTTAAAAGAATATTCTCCTGTTCATAACGTTAAAAAAGGAACACATTACCCTGCAACAATGGTAACAACTGGAGATCACGATGATCGTGTGGTTCCAGCTCATAGTTTCAAATTTGCTTCTGAATTACAGGAAAAACAAGCAGGAGACAATCCGGTTTTAATTAGAATTGATGTTAAAGCAGGTCATGGTGCAGGAAAATCTGTTGCAGCAAGCATTCAAGAAAATGTAGACATTCAAGCTTTTACGCTTTACAATATGGGTTTCAAAACTTTGCCTAAAAAGTAAACCTTTAAACCAATTTTTTTTAGCCACGAATTCACGAATTTATTTCTGAATATCGTGGCTTTTTTTTGTTTCACGCAGATTTCGCAAATTTTTGCAGATCTAAGCTGCTTTAATTAATAAAAATCTGTGTGCATCTGCTTAAATCATTTTTAATCTGCTTGAAATAAATTCGTGAATTCGTGGCTAACTTTTTTAAATAAACCATTTACACTAAATTTGAGAAACTTAAAACTTAAACCATGAAAATTATAAAATGGGGAATTATTGGCTGCGGTAATGTAACCGAAGTAAAAAGTGGGCCAGCATTTCAAAAGGCACCAAATTCTGCTTTAGTTGCGGTTATGCGCCGAGATGCTACACTTGCTGAAGATTACGCCAAACGCCATAATGTTCCAAAATGGTATTCGAATGCAATTGATTTAATAAATGATCCAGAAGTTGATGCAGTTTATATTGCCACTCCTCCATCTTCTCATAAAGAATATACTATCTTGTGTGCCAAAGCAGGAAAACCTGTTTATGTTGAAAAACCAATGGCATTAACTTTTGAGGAATGCAACGAAATGATCAATGTTTGCAAAGAGCATAACGTACCTTTATTTGTTGCTTATTATAGAAGAGCCTTACCTCGTTTTCTAAAAATAAAAGAGTTGATCGACAAAGGCAAACTTGGAACAATCAGACATGTAAACTGTGTTTTGTACCATCCGTTCGAAGCACGTTATGATGATGAAATTAATCTTCCATGGACAGTCCTTCCACATATTTCAGGAGGTGGAATTTTTGTTGATTTAGCTTGTCATACTTTAGACTTTCTAGATTTTGTTTTAGGTCCGATAAAATCTGTTCGAGGACATGCTACTTCTCAGTTAAAAGCCTATCCTGCTGAAGATGCTGTTTCCATGTCTTTTTTATTTGAAAATGGAATTCATGGATCTGGTCTTTGGAATTTTGCCAGTTTTGAACGTTATGATAACACTGAAATTGTAGGCGACAAAGGAAAAATATCCTTCTCCACATTTGGAAATGATCCAATTCATATTCAATATGCAAATGGAGAAAAAGAAAGTATTACAATTGAAAATCCATTACATATCCAGCAGCCATTTATAGAAACTGTTATTTCTGAGCTTTTAGGAAAAGAAGGAGCTTCTCCATCAAAAGGTATTTCGGGTTCAAGAACTACTTGGGTAATTGATCAGGTTTTGAAAGAGTTTAGAGAGGCTAAATCTTAAAATTATCTACTCCTGCTAATGTAATATACATAATCTTGTCATTCCGAGGAACGAGGAATCCCCGCAAGAAACTACAGATAGAAAATCGTCAATCTTTGTCGAGCTACTTGCGGAGATTCCTCGTTCCTCGGAATGACAAGCTATGCGAAAATTCAGAATTCAAACAAAAAAGAGGATATTCTTTCGAATATCCTCTTTTTGTAAACTATAATATGGAATAAAATTACAGACTGTATTTTAAACCAAATGTTAAACCAATACCTGAAATTCCAACAAACGAACTAATATCATCTGTAGCTCTTGTATCATCAAAGCCTGCAGCATTAGTTACTTTGCTATTAGAACTTGTAGTCAATTGACTTACATAATTAGTGTGGATTGCAGAATAAGAAGCATCTTGTCTAAAAGTAGTAGGTGTATGTAATTTGTCAACTCCATTTTCAGTAAATACAGTTGTTTCTTTAGTTTTACCATGAACAGTAAAATTTCTGTATTCAATCTCAGCAAATAAAGCTATTTTTTTACCTATTTTATAAGAAGTTCCTACTGCCGCCATAAAACCAATTGTTGGATTAGGTTTTACAACATCTTCTGAATATGTTTTTGCTACTGTTGATGGCCCATTTGGTGTTGCGGCATAATACTCGCGATTTGTCTCAATAGTTAAATCACCATGAATAGGAACAATAACTCCTACTTTTGTATACGGCTCAAACCCTTTAGCCTCTCCTAAAAATAATACTAATGAAGGAGATAAATCCCAAGCTCTTATTTTCCCTACAGCATCACCAGTTACGAAAATATTTGCTGGAGTAGTAGCAACTAAACGATTTGTAGTTTCAACCATTAATTTATCAGCACTAGAATAATAGTTAATTCCCATCTCAACTCCTAATCGAGTTGTAAAACGGTAACCTGCAGTTAATCCTGAACGGAAACCTTCTCCAAATGAACCGTGATTTGTTCTTCTAGAAATTAATGTAGTTCCATTAGAACCGTAAACATCTGTATTAGGTAATTGACCATTTACAATTGGAAATTCTGTTGCTGCTGTTTGAATGAAATAAGATCCACCCAATTTAAAGTACCAGCTCTCTGGTTTGTCTGCTTTTTCTGTTTGCGCCATCATAGTCATTGAGCAAACTAATAATCCTAATAAAAATAGGTTCTTTTTCATAATTTTGAGTTAATTGATTTATACAAACTTAGAACATTAAACACATTCTTACAATTTGTAAAGTTAGACTTGGAACGAAATCGTTATAATTTCGGGCAATATTACTAAAAAACTATTATGCATGCATATTTTTAACATAAAAAATTAACATGTGTTTAAAATTTAACTGTTAATTTTTTAGTTCAATTTAAAATTAATCTGCATTTTTTCCAATTCCTGCAATAATTCAGCTGAAATTTTGACCTTCAAACGGCGACTTGGCATCGTTAATTTGGTTACTACTTTTATTTCTTCAACTTCATTTACCTCTTGAATTTTAGTATCTTCCATAGCACTATCTTCGTTGTCATTTTCTGCTTCGAAATCAGCGTTTTCTGCTTCAAAATCAGCTGGAGTTTCTACTTCGACCAGTTTCTTGATCTTTTCTAATTCCATGATTTCAAAAGTCACAGAATTATCTCCTTTATTTTCATTAAATAAATGACTCAACTTATGTATAAACTCGGGATGAAGGTCTTTAATATTCAACAATAAGATTAATTTTTTAGCGAAAGCTTCTAAAATATCCTGCAGCTGACGAATCTCCACAAACTGCATTCTAGGATCCGATTTTTTACCTGTATCGTGATTGACCCATCCGTCTTTTATCATAATTTTCAAGAAAGCAAAATTGTTCTGAATTAAGAAATGACGAAATTTTAAATATTCTTCACCAAAAATCTTAAACTCGTAACTTTCATCATATCCTTCTAAGTTGAAAGCCGCCCAGCCTTTTCCATTTTTGGCTACACGATGCTGTACGTTATTAATAATTCCAGCAAACATTAAGTTTTTCCCAACATATTCGTTCATACTTTTCAGCGATTCTAAACGAGAATTACAGAAATATTTCATTTCAAATCTAAAATCATCAAGCGGATGCCCTGAAATATAGATTCCGACAACTTCTTTTTCTTTCGCCAACTTTTCCATTGTACTCCAGTCTTCGCATGGCGGCACAACTGGTTCTGCGATTTGTACTTCGCTGGCTTCTCCAAACAAACTTACCTGCGATGAATTTTCATTTTCCTGAAACTTCGATCCGTAACGCATCGCTTTTTCATAGAATGTAATTCCATCTCCATCATCGTGGAAATATTGCGCTCTGGTTGTTCCTTCAAATGAATCGAAACCTCCTGCCAATGCTAAATTCTCAATCGCTTTTTTGTTGGCTGCACGCAAATCAATTCGCTTCGCTAAATCAAAAATTGATTTATATCTTCCGTCTTTTCTATTTTCTACAATGGTTTCAACAGCTCCAGAACCCACTCCTTTAATTGCTCCCATTCCAAAACGGACAGCATATTCATCGTTTACGGTAAATTTATAGTACGACTCATTTACGTCTGGACCCAAAACCTGTAATCCCATACGTTTACATTCTTCCATGAAGAACGAAACTTGTTTGATATCGTTCATATTATTTGAAAGTACCGCGGCCATATATTCAGCAGGATAATGCGCTTTCAAATAAGCCGTTTGATAGGCAATCCAAGCATAACAAGTCGAGTGCGATTTGTTGAAGGCATAACTCGCAAAGGCTTCCCAGTCTTTCCAGATTTTCTCCAAAATCTTAGCGTCGTGACCTTTTGCAGCGGCTTGTTCCACAAACTTTGGCTTCATTTTATCTAGTACGTCTTTTTGTTTCTTACCCATCGCTTTACGCAAGACGTCGGCCTCACCCTTTGTAAATCCTGCCAAAGACTGAGACAAAAGCATTACCTGCTCTTGGTAAACCGTAATTCCGTAAGTTTCTGATAAATATTCCGCACAGGCATCTAAATCGTATTTGATTTCCTCATCGCCATTTTTTCTTCGAACGAAAGAAGGAATATACTCTAAAGGACCTGGGCGATACAAGGCGTTCATCGCAATTAAATCCCCAAAAACTGTAGGTTTCAGATCTTTCATGTATTTCTGCATCCCGGGTGACTCGTATTGGAAGATTCCAACCGTTTCGCCTCTTTGGAAAAGTGCATATGTTTCAACATCGTCAATTGGAAAAGTATCTGGATCAAGTTCAATTCCAGTTCTATATTTTACCAGTTTTACGGTATCTTTTATCAGCGTAAGGGTCTTCAGACCCAAGAAATCCATTTTCAGCAATCCGGCACTTTCAGCAACCGAGTTATCGAACTGTGTTACATATAAATCAGAATCTTTTGCTGTGGTAACCGGAACATAATTTGTAATATCCGATGGTGTAATGATTACCCCACAGGCGTGAATCCCCGTGTTACGCATTGATCCCTCAAGAATTTTTGCCTGCTGAATGGTTTCTCCCGCCAAATCATCTTCATTGGCAATCGCGATTAACTCTTTTACATTATCAAATTCGTCAGAACGAAGTGCTTTTTTCACTTCATCTTCACTTTCAGAAATAAAACGTGCCAAATTCCATTTGGAAGGCATCATTCCCGGAATCAATTTCGCAATTCTATCGGCTTCAAATAATGGTAAATCCAATACACGAGCCGTATCACGAATCGCTGATTTGGTTGCCATTTTACCATAAGTGATAATCTGCGCCACCTGTTTTTGACCGTATTTATTGATTACGTATTCCATTACACGTCCACGACCCTCGTCATCAAAGTCTATATCAATATCGGGCATCGATACACGATCCGGATTTAGGAAACGCTCAAAAAGCAAGTCGTATTTAATTGGGTCAATATTTGTAATTCCGAGACAGTATGCAACGGCAGAACCCGCTGCAGATCCACGTCCTGGACCAACCGATACGTCCATTTTTCTTGCCTCAGCGATGAAATCCTGTACAATCAAGAAATAACCTGGATATCCTGAATTCGAAATCGTCATTAACTCAAAATCCAAACGTTCCTGAATCGATTCGGTAATTTCGCCATATCTTCTTTTGGCACCTTCCATAGTAAGGTGTCGCAAGTATTTATTTTCTCCACGTACACCACCGTCTTCTTCATCTTCGGGTACCATAAATTCGTCCGGAATTTCAAATTTCGGAAGTAATACGTCTCGATACAATGAATATCCTTCCACCTTATCAATAATTTCCTGAATATTGATAATAGCTTCTGGCAAATCGGCAAAGAGTTTTTTCATCTCGTCTTGCGACTTGAAATAGTATTCCTGATTTGGAAGTCCGTAGCGGTAACCACGTCCACGTCCAATTGGTGTTGCCTGCTTTTCACCATCTTTTACACAAAGTAAAATGTCGTGTGCATTGGCATCTTCTTTATTTAAATAATAAGTATTGTTGGTAGCGATTAACTTTACATCGTGTTTTTTAGAAAACTCAATCAGGGTTTTGTTGACACGATTTTCATCTTCCTGATTGTGGCGCATCACTTCCAGATAGAAATCTTCGCCAAATTGCTCCTTCCACCAAATCAAAGCTTCTTCGGCTTGGTTTTCACCAATGTTCAAGATTTTACTCGGAATTTCTCCATATAAATTCCCAGACAAAACCATGATATCGCCTTTGTATTGCTCGACAATCTTGCGGTCAATTCTTGGAACATAATAAAATCCATCAGTATAAGCAATCGAAGCCATTTTAGCCAAGTTATGGTAACCAGCTTTATTTTTAGCCATTAAAACAACCTGATAACCGTTGTCTTTTTTGGATTTATCTAAGTGATTTTCGCAGATATTAAATTCACATCCTACAATTGGTTTTACTTCGGTTTCTGTTGGTTCTTCACCAGCTTCAACCAGAGCTTTGTTTTTTCCAGATGCTGCTTTGTTATGGTTCATAACGGCACTCACAAAATGGAAAGCTCCCATCATGTTTCCGGTATCGGTCATGGCAACAGCAGGCATTCCGTTTTTTGCTGTAGCTCCTACAATGTTTCCAATTCCGATAGTCGATTGAAGAACCGAAAACTGTGTATGATTGTGCAAATGTGCAAATTTTGCTGCTTTAAAATCGGCTTTATCTTCTTCTGAAACAACGGTTTGCTGGCCTTCTCCAGCTAACGCTTTAAGCTGCTCTCTGATTTTATCAGAAGCTGCTTTTAAGTTGATATGTTTTAAACCAATTAACTTAAATGGTTCAAAATTTCTCTCCTGAAATTCTTTGAAATATTCCTTCGGAACGTCTAATTCTTCTTTGGTAAAAACTTCTCTTCTAACCAGTTCCAAGAAACAACGCGTAGTTGCCTCAACGTCGGCAGTTGCATTGTGCGCTTCTGCGAATGGCTGATCGAAAAGATAGCTGTGTAATTCCGTAAGTGTTGGAAGTTTGAATTTTCCTCCACGTCCTCCAGGAAGCTGTAATAATGAAGCCGTAACTTCGGTACAGGTATCCAAAACAGGCATTGAACTCATTTGAGACTCCACTCCCAATCTATGGAATTCGGCTCCCATAATATTAACGTCGAAACCCAAATTCTGACCAACGATAAATTTGGTTTTGCTTAAAGCGATATTGAATTTCTCTAAAACTTCGGCCAGCGAAATTCCATCGGCTTCAGCCAATTCAGTTGAAATTCCGTGAATACGTTCGGCATCATACGGAATATTAAATCCTTCTGGTTTTACCAAATAGTCCTGATGTTCGATAAGCTGTCCCATTTCGTCATGAAGCTGCCACGCAATCTGAATACAGCGAGGCCAGTTATCAGAATCGGTTATTGGGGCATCCCAGCGTTTTGGTAATCCGGTTGTTTCGGTATCGAATATTAAATACATAGAGTGAAAATACAAAAATTAAACTCCAAATCCAAAGCTTTTCCAATATAAACACTTGATTATATGGAGTGTAAAAAATTGCTCTATGAATTTTGGAGGAAGTTCAAATTTACGCTTTTTTTAAAGAAATAACGAAGTGAAAGTTGTTAACAAAAACAAACAATTTTGACAAAATAGTATTAGATTTAAATGTTTTAACAATCTAATTTGGACTAAAAAACCAACATTAAAAAGACTTAATAAAAACACAGTCTCTCAAATTGAATCAAAAGCCTATGAAAACTTACTTTTTATTTTTTCTGATACTGATTTTAACTGGCTGTTCCCAAAAAAATCCTATCGAAAAAGCGTTAGAAACAAAGTCGGATGAATGTTGGTGTTATTATACAAATTGTGACTCCTATTTTACCTATTTCAAGTTTAAAGACGATCAGTTATCTTATCGTTATAACAGGGATGAAAATGGGAAATTTACCGATAAGCCAGAAGATCGATATATGGCTGGAGATCCTGAAAAATGGTCCGTATCTGAAGACAGTATTTTGACATGGAGAGATTTCTCTTATGATATTGTAAGCTTTAACGAGAAAGTGATCATACTTTCCTATCCTACAAAAGAAAAACCGTATTTGAATTACATTTTTTTGATTAAAGAAAAGGAAAATGATCTTAAAAAATATCCGAATGATTATGAAGAGAAAAGACTTTACAATCCTGAAAAATACAAATCTTACAAATAAAATTGAAGATTCAATAGTTTCATTCTTTCAAGAAAATAAATTCAAATTATGGTAAATAAATCTGTAATAAACTGTAGACTACAATATACTTTTTTATCTTTTTTAGTTTTATTAATTACCGTGAGCTGTAATCAAAGTATCGAGCCTAAAATCAATACTTCTATTCAAAATTTGATTAAAAAATATCCACAGCTTACCGCTGATAAGAATACAGCCAAAACCCGTGAATTCTCATTTACCAGAAGTGTAAGAGAAGGAGAATTCAATACTGAGATTCGACTTTATTCGCAACCTCAGTATTATAAAAACAGAAATCAAATTCTCGTTTTAATTAATGGTAAAAATGAGATTTACACTATTCCGCTTTTCAATAGCAAATATCGAGATTATTGGGAGTTTCCTTTTGACACCTTAATACCAAAGGTTCCTAAAATCAATACTACTTTTTCAAAAGAATTTAATCTTGCCATTGACAAATTAATTAATAATAATGACCGTAGTAAGTCGCTGAAAAGATTAAATCTTATTCATGAATCTTTTTATTCCTTGCTAGATTGCCAAATTATTCAAGCAAAAGATAGCATTGAAATATTAAAAACTCTTCGTATGAACTCAGATATTCCAGATGAAAGCACCCAATCTGCCCAGATGAGATTACGTAGAAACTATGACTTAATGAAATTAAGCGAACAATCTGAAAGCATCTATAGAAATTGTTATTTTGACAAACAAAATGCACGAATCCATCAAGTTGAATATCACGGAAATAAAATAAAAATTAAGTCATATCGAATGGATTACGGAATGCATTTTATTTATCTTTAAAAAACAATTAAATTTTAAAAAAAGGCATTCTTATTTATTAGTCCTTTTTTCTCTTAAAATTCATAAAATTTCACAAAAATACACCTCTTGGATGTCGTAGTATTTTGACCTTTTATTGAATCTAAATAGTGTCGAAAAAACTCCTTTAAAAGCTTTAAAAAACCCGAAAAGCATCTTTTCTGCAAAGAAATCAAAAATAACAATTATTACTATTTTTACTCATTTTGTTAGATTTTTTCAATCAAATTCTTATATTTTATAGTAATTATGAGATAAATTTGCAAACTATTAAAACAAAAAACAAACAAGAAAAATTAAAGCCGAAAAAGAAAAAGCAAATCCATTTCTTAATCATTTTTCTTTCAAATTTTAGTTTACAAAAGTGGTTTCACAATTTGTAAATTAGTTTGGGTATCGTATAAAATGAAATATCGAAATTGACGCTTTTTTATCTTTTTTTACTTTTGTTTTGCTATTATAATGAACAGGGAATTGCTGTGGTTATAGAAATTACAATTAAAAAAAATAAAAAATGAGTAAGACATTATTTGACAAAGTATGGGATTCACATGTAGTGCGTAAAATTGAAGATGGGCCAGATGTGTTTTTTATTGACCGCCATTTCATTCATGAAGTTACGAGCCCTGTTGCTTTTTTAGGATTAAAATCAAGAGGCGTTAACGTTTTATACCCACAGCGTACTTTTGCAACTGCCGACCATAATACACCAACCATAAACCAACACTTACCAGTTGAAGACCCGCTTTCTGCTAATCAGCTTCAGGCTCTTGAAGATAATGCTAAAGAATACGGAATTTCGCACTGGGGATTAGGTCACCAAAAAAATGGAATTGTACACGTAGTTGGTCCCGAAAACGGAATTACTTTGCCAGGTGCTACTATTGTATGTGGAGATTCGCATACGTCTACTCACGGTGCTTTTGGAGCAATTGCTTTTGGTATCGGAACATCTGAAGTTGAAATGGTGCTTTCAACTCAATGTATTATGCAGCCTAAACCAAAGAAAATGCGTATTAACGTAAACGGTCAATTGAGTAAAGGTGTTGGCCCAAAAGACGTGGCGCTTTATATTATTGCTCAATTAACTACTTCTGGAGGTACAGGATATTTTGTTGAATATGCTGGTGATGTTTTTGAAAACATGACTATGGAAGGTCGTATGACAGTTTGTAATTTAAGTATCGAAATGGGAGCTCGCGGAGGAATGATTGCTCCTGACCAAACTACTTTCGATTTCTTAGAAGGAAGACTTTACGCTCCAAAAGGAGAAGCTTGGACAAAAGCTGTTGAGTACTGGAAAACTTTAAAAACGGATGCTGACGCTGTATTTGATGCTGAATTAAACATTAAAGCGGAAGATATCGAACCAATGATTACTTATGGTACTAATCCAGGAATGGGAATTGGTATCACAAAACATATTCCGAATGCAAAAGAAGTTGAAGGAGGTGAGGAAACTTACAAAAAGTCTTTAGCTTATATGGGCTTCAACGAAGACGACGTAATGATTGGAAAACAAATCGACTACGTTTTCTTAGGAAGTTGTACAAACGGACGTATTGAAGATTTTAGAGCTTTTGCTGAAATTGTAAAAGGAAGAAAAAAAGCAGATAATGTTACGGCTTGGTTAGTTCCGGGTTCTCACGTTGTTGAAGCACAGATTAAAGAAGAAGGAATTTTAGATATTTTGACTGAAGCTGGTTTCGTATTACGTCAGCCGGGTTGTTCTGCTTGTTTAGCAATGAACGACGATAAAGTTCCTGCTGGAAAATATGCAGTAAGTACTTCAAACAGAAACTTTGAAGGTCGTCAAGGACCTGGTTCAAGAACGCTTCTTGCAAGTCCAATTATGGCTGCTGCTGCTGCTGTTACAGGAAAACTAACAGATCCGCGCGAGTTATTTTAGATTGGAGATTTTGATTTTAGATTTCTCACTTTGTGCAATCTTTATCTAAATTTCTTCAAATAAAATTGATCAACATTATTTAATACAAAACATTTTTAGATTCTAAAATTTTAAGTTTTCAAAAGAAAATCTAAAATCTAAAATCTAAAATCTAAAATTTCAAAAAATGGCATACGATAAATTTAACATACTTACAAGCAGCGGCGTACCGTTGCCAATTGAGAACGTAGATACAGATCAAATCATTCCGGCTCGTTTCTTAAAAGCTACAAAACGTGAAGGTTTTGGAGACAACCTTTTTAGAGACTGGAGATACAACGGAGACGATACTCCAAAAGCTGATTTCGTTTTAAACAATCCTACTTACAGTGGAAAAATCTTGGTTGGAGGAAAAAACTTCGGTTCTGGATCTTCTAGAGAACATGCTGCATGGGCAGTTTACGATTACGGATTCCGTGCCGTAGTTTCTAGTTTCTTTGCTGATATCTTCAAAGGAAACTGTTTGAATATTGGTGTTTTACCAGTACAAATCAGTCCAGAATTTTTAGCTAATATTTTCAAAGCTATCGAAGCTGATCCTAATACAGAATTAGAAATCAATCTTCCAAACCAAACGATTACTTTGCTGTCAACTGGTGAGCAAGAATCTTTTGCTATCAACGGTTACAAAAAGAACAACCTAATTAATGGTTTTGACGATATTGATTATTTACAAGATATGAAAGAAGATATTAAGGCTTTCGCCGATAAACTTCCTTACTAATAGCAATATCATTCAGTCTATTAGACCCGACAGGCTTCAAAACCTCTCGGGTCTTTCTAGAATAAATAGGACGCGGATGAAACTGATTTGTTTTCGCAATCTCGATAACTATCGGAAGCGAATTAACACAGATTTTTATTTTACTAATAATAAAAATCCGTTTTTACCAGCGTCTTCACGAAAGCGAATCCGTTAAATCAGCGTCAAAATTAAAACAGGGATATCAACTATCCACCCCTTTAGAAATTTGAATATCAATATGGAAAAAAGAAAAATTGAAATAATGGATACGACACTCCGTGATGGTGAACAAACCTCAGGAGTTTCATTTTCTGCCGCAGAAAAATTAACCATTGCGCAATTGTTGCTGGAGGAATTAAATATTGATAGAATCGAAATTGCTTCGGCTCGCGTGAGCGAAGGAGAATTTCAAGCCGTAAAAGGCATTACTTCATGGGCTGAAGAACGCGGCTATATAAACAGAATTGAAGTTCTTACGTTTGTTGACGGAGGCGTTTCAATTGACTGGATGAAAAAAGCCGGCGCCAAAGTACAAAATTTATTGACCAAAGGCTCAATGAATCACTTAACGCATCAATTGAAAAAAACACCTGAACAACACTTTTCTGAAATCGCTCAAATCATTTCTTTAGCTAAAGAAAACAATATTGAAACTAATGTTTACTTGGAAGACTGGAGCAACGGAATGCGAAATTCCCAAGATTACGTTTTTCAATTTCTAGATTTCTTAGCAACACAGCCAATTAAAAGAGTTTTACTTCCTGATACTTTAGGGGTTTTAATTCCGTCTCTAACTTTTGAATTTATTTCAAAAATCAGAGCCAAATATCCAACCATTCATTTTGATTTCCATGCTCATAACGATTACGACTTAAGTGTCGCTAATGTTATGGAAGCCATAAAAGCCGGAATCAACGGACTTCACGTAACCGTAAACGGAATGGGAGAACGTGCTGGAAATGCGCCACTTGAAAGCACAGTTGCCGTAATTAATGATTATCTGCCAGAAGTAAAAATCAATATAAAAGAAACATCTTTGTACTCTGTAAGTAAACTGGTAGAAACCTTTACTGGTTACAGAATTCCTGCCAACAAACCAATTGTTGGAGATAATGTTTTTACACAAACAGCTGGAATCCATGCTGATGGAGATAATAAAAACAATCTTTATTTTAATGATTTACTTCCAGAACGTTTTGGAAGAAAAAGAAAATACGCTTTAGGAAAAACCTCTGGAAAAGCCAATATCGAAAAAAATCTTCAGGAATTAGGTTTAAAATTAAACAGCGAAGATTTGAAATTGGTTACGCAAAGAATTATTGAACTGGGTGACAAAAAAGAAACAGTTACAAAGGAAGATCTACCATACATTATTTCGGATGTTTTGGACAGTCATACTTACGAAGAAAAAATCACGATAAACTCTTATATGCTGGTTCATTCTAAAGGAATGCGTCCCTCTACGACTTTATCTTTAAATTTAAACGGAGAAATAATCGAAGAAAACGCACAAGGAGACGGTCAGTTTGATGCTTTTATGAATGCTTTATCCAAGATTTACAAAAGCAAAAAATTGACGCTTCCAAAACTGATTGACTATGCAGTAAGAATCCCTCCCGGAAGTAGCTCTGATGCATTGTGCGAAACCATTATCACATGGGTAAACAACGGAAAAGAATTCAAAACCCGCGGATTAGACTCTGACCAAACCGTTGCAGCGATTATTGCGACACAAAAAATGCTTAACATTATAACTTAATTATAGTGACAAAGGTTTAAAGTGACAAAGAGACAAAGATTTTAGTCTGCTTTTAAAACTTTGAACCTTTGCCTCTTTGTCACTTTGAACCTTAAAATAATAAATATTTAAAAATGAAATTAAACATAGCCCTTTTAGCCGGAGACGGAATCGGACCAGAAGTAATCGATCAAGCAGTAAAAGTATCTGATGCAATTGCGCAAAAATTTGGACATGAAATTACTTGGAAACCAGCTTTAACTGGTGCTGCCGCAATTGATGCAGTAGGAGAACCTTATCCAGATGCAACACACGAAGTTTGTAAAAATGCTGATGCCGTTCTTTTTGGAGCAATTGGCCACCCTAAATATGATAACGACCCTTCTGCACCAGT
This sequence comes from Flavobacterium panacagri, assembly GCF_030378165.1. NCBI lineage: Bacteria > Pseudomonadati > Bacteroidota > Flavobacteriia > Flavobacteriales > Flavobacteriaceae > Flavobacterium > Flavobacterium panacagri. The sequence goes on along the minus strand of NZ_CP119766.1, from coordinate 1,495,974 downwards.
TCGTCCAGAACAAGGTTTACTAAAAATGCGTAAAGCTTTAGGTTTGTTTGCAAACGTAAGACCAACTTTTACATTCCCATCTTTATTAGATAAATCGCCACTAAAAAGAGAAAGAATTGAAGGAACTGATTTAGTTTTCTTAAGAGAATTAACTGGCGGAATTTACTTTGGTGAAAAAGGAAGAAAAGATAACGGAGATACAGCTTACGACAACTGCGTTTACACAAGAGCCGAAGTACAGCGTTTAGCTAAAAAAGGTTTCGAATTAGCAATGACACGTTCTAAAAAATTATGCTGCGTTGATAAAGCAAACGTTTTGGAAACTTCTCGTTTATGGAGAGAAACGGTTCAGGCAATGGAAAAAGACTACCCAGAGGTTGAAGTGAGCTACGAATTTGTTGATGCGGTAGCAATGCGTTTAGTTCAATGGCCAAACTCTTATGATGTATTAATCACTGAAAACTTATTTGGTGATATCTTAACAGACGAAGCTTCTGTAATTTCAGGTTCAATGGGATTAATGCCTTCTGCCTCTATGGGAGCTGAAGTATCTTTATTCGAACCTATTCACGGTTCATACCCACAAGCTACAGGATTAAACATTGCCAACCCAATGGCTACTGTATTATCTGCTGCTATGATGTTCGAAAACTTCGGATTGATGGAAGAAGGAAAAGCAATGAGAGATGCTGTGAACAAAGCTTTAGAAGCTGGAGTAGTTACTGAAGATTTAGCAAATGGAGGTAAAGCCTACGGTACTAAAGAAGTAGGTGACTGGTTAGCAGCGAATGTATAATTAGTTCATTTTTGTTTGCTTCACCCGTTCGGCTAAAGCATCGGGTCAGGTTGCAAGAACGTTAAACTTGTAAACAATTTTTAGACATTAAAAAAGGGATCAACTTTCGTTGATCCCTTTTATATTTTAGAAAAAAAATATTAATATCCTCCTCTGTTTCCGCGGTCATTTCCTCCACGGTTGTTTCCGTAACCACCGCGATCATTTCCACCACGATTGTTATTAAAACTTCTTCTTTCGCCTTCTGGTTTTGGCTCAGATTTATTTACAACGATTGTACGTCCTGCAACAACAGCACCATTCAATTCGTCGATAGCTTTCTGAGCTTCGCTATCATTTGGCATTTCAACAAAACCAAAGCCTTTACTTCTTCCAGTAAATTTATCAGTAATAATTTTAACAGAGTCAACTGTTCCATAAGCCTCAAAAGACTCTCTTAAATCTGCTTCCTCAATACTGAATGGAAGGCTTCCAACGAAAATATTCATAGATACTTTTTTATAATAATAAGCAAATGTAATCTTATTATTCTGTAATCTATTATATATTAGTTTATTTATGTTTTTATTTAGATTTTAAAAGCTATAAACGTAAAAAAACAGCCTATCAGAAATTAGAAGTTAACACAACTGGAATTTTGTAAAACACACCTTCGGTAAAACGTATTTCTTTTTTCTCATTTGTGTCATCAATATTTACTGCCGTAAATTTAAATGTACCTGAAATAGTTTTTTCAGTCGTATTGTATTCGGTCACTATAATTTGTCCGCTGCCTCTTCCTGCTCCTGTCGTAAACTCCGCTTCTTGGCCGGTATAAGAGTTTTTGTAGGTCGCCTTTGTAAAATCATCTACCCCTAAAACATATGTCTTTTGTGACGGCTGCTGGGGAAACTGAAAACTTATTTTTTCATAACCTAGTATTCCTTCAATAGTAAAAACGCCACTAGATTGCGTTCCTGACCAATAACTTTGTGATCTCCAAAAAGTGTTATCTTTTAAGGTTTGAAAAGCTGGATTATTAAACCTTACTTCCTCTGTACAAGATGTTATGATAAGTAAAAATGATAAAAAGTAAAAGTATTTTTTCATATTTAAAAATGAATTTGATGCAAAAGTATCGCATTAAGAGCTAAATACTTAAATTAAAAAGTCAAAAAAATGCTAAAAAAACGACTCAATTATAATTAATCCTTTTAAAAACGCATATTTGATAAAAAAATTATATCTTTGCGCCCTTAATTAACAGAGGTCGAGTACCTCAAAATTTAATCAATAAGATTATGTCAGTAAAAATTAGATTACAAAGACACGGTAAAAAAGGAAAACCTTTTTACTGGGTTGTAGCTGCAGATGCACGCTCAAAAAGAGATGGTAAATACTTAGAGAAAATCGGTACTTACAATCCAAACACTAACCCAGCAACTGTTGAATTAGACCTTGACAGCGCAGTTAAATGGTTACACAATGGTGCTCAACCAACTGATACTGCAAGAGCTATCCTTTCTTACAAAGGTGCTTTATTGAAACACCACCTTGATGGAGGTATCCGTAAAGGAGCTTTAACTCAAGAACAAGCTGACGCTAAATTAGCGGCTTGGTTAGAGGCTAAAGCTGGAAAAGTTGATGCTAAAAAAGATGGTTTATCAAAAGCACAAGCTGATGTTAAAGCTAAAGCTTTAAAAGCTGAAAAAGAAGTTAACGCTAAACGTGTTGCTGATGCTGCTGCTGCACAAGCTGAAGCTGTTGCCGCTGCACAAGCTACTGAGGCTACAGAAGAAGTTGCTGAAGCAACTGAAGAAGCTCCTGCTGCTGAAGAGAATAACGAAACAACTGAAGCATAATTTTACTTAGCGATAATGCGTAAAGAAGACTGTTTTTATTTAGGTAAAATCGCTAAAAAATTTAGTTTCAAGGGGGAAGTTCTGATCTATTTAGACACAGACGAACCTGAGTTATACGAAAATCTGGAATCAGTGTTTGTTGAACACAACAAACACTTGGTTCCTTTTTTTATTGAATCTAGCTCAATGCACAAAAACGACTTTCTTAGAGTTCGTTTTGAAGATGTAAATACTGAAGAAGATGCTGATGCTCTTGTTGGAAATGGTATTTACCTTCCTCTAACTATGTTACCAAAACTTACTGGTAACAAATTTTATTTCCACGAAGTTATCGGTTTTGAAATCGAAGATCAGCGTTTGGGCGTTTTCGGGAAAATTACTTCTATTAATGATTCTACTGCTCAGCCTCTTTTTGAAGTTTTGAATGGCGAAGTAGAAATCCTAGTTCCAATGATTGATAATTTTTTAGTAAAAATCGATCGTGAAAACAAAAAAGTCATTATGAATCTTCCAGAAGGTCTTGTTGAGATGTACCTTTAATTTAGTGCTCAGTGACCGTTTTTAGTATTCAGTTTTCTAACTGCATTACGAATTGGCAATTTATCAAATCATAAATCAAAATGTTTCAATTTAAGCAATTCTCTGTAAAACAAGACAAAACAGCGATGAAAGTTGGCACAGATGGTGTTTTACTTGGCGCATGGACACCAATTAATCACAATCCTTTTAGTGTTTTAGATATTGGTGCTGGAACTGGAATTATTGCTTTAATGCTTGCGCAACGAACTAATGCAGAACAAATTGACGCTCTTGAAATTGATGAAGAAGCATACGAACAGGCAGTAGAAAATTTCGAAGCCTCTCCATGGGGCGATCGCTTATTTTGCTTTCATGCTGGTTTAGATGAATTTATTGATGAGCCAGAAGACGAATATGATTTGATTGTTTCAAATCCGCCTTTTTATGCTGAAAATTATAAAACGGATAATGAGCAACGAGATTTAGCAAGATTTCAAGATGCAATGCCATTTGAAGAAATTGTTGAAGCCGCCGATTTATTACTTTCAGAAAATGGAGTTTTAGCCATTATTATTCCTTTCAAAGAAGAACAAAAATTCATCGCTTTGGCGAAAGAATCCGAATTGTATCCGTTAAAAATTACACGTGTTAAAGGAACTTCTAAATCAGAAATCAAACGTAGTCTATTGGCTTTTAGCCGAAATGAAATTTCTGAAATTGAAATAAACGAGTTAGTTATCGAAATCGAAAGACACGTTTACACTCCTGAATATATTGAGTTGGCTAAAGATTTTTATTTAAAATTTTAAACCTGTTCAAAAATACTTTTAAACTGATACAAAACTCTTTCTATTAATCTAAGATCTTCGGTTACAATTTCAGCCCTACCTTTCATTTCCTGCTGAAAGACAATTTGCTTATCATAAGATGTTTTTAATCCGTTTGGAAGTGTAACATCTACGAGTAAATTCCCATCTTTATCTGGAACTAGGGAAATATTTTTGATTTCACCTTTCAGCACACCAAATTCGCGGTCTGGATAATTTGCCAGACGAATATTAACTCTCTGCCCTACTTTTATTTTCCCAGAATTTAATGCCGGAGCTTTCACTTTTCCGACAAAACCATTTTTAGCATCTGGAATTATCGAAAAAACATTATCACCAACATTTATAGTCTGGCTTTCATTCCAAACCTGAAGAAAAGTTACTACACCACTAATGGAAGATTTTAAAGTATAAGCCAATTCCCAATCTTTTATCACTTTTTTCAGCTGATAAAAAGACTGCGCCATACTTCGTCCTAAATTTACTTCTTCTCTCGTGCTATTTATACGTGAATTCTGACTTGATTTTGTATTATCTATCAAAGAAGACCTTAATTGAGAAATTGACGACAAAAGCCCTCTATAACTCTTTTCTGCTTGCAAGAATCCAAGTTTCTTTGCTTCCATCTCCTGAGCCGAAATAATTCCTTTTTTGAATAAAACTTCAAAACGGGCTACTTCATTTTTTTGAAGCTCTAATTCACTTTCATTTATTCCTTTTTGTTGCTGCAGAATCTCCAATCTTTCTTTAATCTGTACTTTCTCAAAGCTTTGCGCCCTACTTTCAACTTCAAAAGGATGCAGATTTTGATTAAGTTCCTGCGCTTGATAATCTTTCTGAAAAACGGCAAAAGCACTTTCTATTTCTCCTAACTGCTTGTTTTTTAACAATTCAAAAGGAAACGCTTTTACAGCATTAATATTATAACCATCGACAATGCTTTTCAGCAAGAAAACATCTTTGTAGTTGGCTGTATTTTCAATAATGGCAAGTGTACTATTTTTTGAAACTACCATTTTATCTTTTACCAGAATAGCTTCAATTCTTCCTGAGGATTTTGAAACAATTTTTTCAGGAGGAATATTAGTTGTAATTACTATCTCGGCTGTTACAACATCTGGATATTTAACAAACCAAGACACAAAAAACAGCATGACAATAATGGCAAATATCAAGACCGTTCCCCAGCGTATCATCCAATGTGGTACTTTGGTTAGAATGTCCTGAACTTCTTCACTTCTTAATTCAAAGGTATCTTTTTCTTCTGCCATAATTAATTTCCTAACTGAAGCTGGTTTTTAACTAATTCAAAGTAATTGCCTTTTTGCTCTACTAAAGCAGAATGATTTCCAATTTCGATAATTTTTCCTTTGTCCAAAACGACAATTTGATCTGCATTCATTACTGTACTTAATCTATGCGCAATTACTACTACTGTTTTATTTTCGAAAAAGATATCCAGTTTTCTCATAATTTCTTTTTCATTATTAGCATCCAAAGCCGAAGTAGCTTCATCAAAAAATAAAATTTCAGGATTTTTGTAAACTGCTCTTGCGATTAAAAGACGCTGCTTCTGTCCTGTACTCATTCCCATTCCATCTCCTCCTATTTTAGTATTAAATCCCAAAGGCAATCCTGCAATATATTCTTTAATATTAGCAACATCTGTAGCATAAATGAGTCGTTCTTTATCAATTCGATCAGAACCTAAGGCAATATTATTGGCAATGGTATCACCAAAAATATATCCTTCCTGCATTACTGCACCAACATTGGATCTCCAAGCTTTCTGAGAAATATTTTTGAGCTGCGTACTTCCAATTGTCACTTCTCCTTTTTCAGGTTCATAAAACTTTAAGAGCAGTTTCATCAAAGTTGTTTTTCCGCTGCCACTGACACCTACAATTGCAGTCACCTTCTTAGCCGGAATCACTAAACTTAAATCATCTAGAACTGGAGTATCAGAACCCATGTAACGATACGAAAGGTTTTTGATCTCAATGTCGGCATCAAAAGGAACATCGGTTGTTTGATGAGATTCTTGCTGCAGTTCATCTTCTTTTTCATGAATTTCAGATAATCTTGCCAGCGAAATTTTAGCATCCTGGAATTCTCTTACAAATTCTATTAGCTGCGTTATAGGACCATTTAAACTTCCAACAATAGCGCTAATGGCAAGCATCATACCCAGCGTTATAGAGCCTTCTATTACCAATTTTGCAGAAAGCAGAATAATAAATATATTTTTTAATTCGTTAATTACAGAAGAGCCAATCGTTTGTGTCTGCTCTAAAATCAGTCCTTTTATCGAAACTCTAAAAAGTCTAGCCTGAACATGCTCCCATCCCCAGCGTTTTTGTTTTTCCGCATTATGAAGCTTTATTTCCTGCATTCCATTAATGAGCTCCATTACTTTGCTCTGTTCTTTTGAAACTTCAGCAAAACGCTTATAATCTAAAGCTTCTCTCCTTTTTAAGAATAGTGTGATCCATCCAAAATAAAAAACACTGCCAATAAAGAAAACTAAAAATATCTGCAGATTGAAATAGGCCAAAACAGCTCCCATGACGAACATGTTTATAACTGAAAAAAGAACATTTAATGAAGAGGTTGTCAGTATTTTTTCTATACGGCGATGATCATTAATTCGCTGCATAATATCTCCGGTCATTCGAACATCAAAAAACGAAATGGGCAGATTCATTAGTTTTATAAAGAAATCTGAGATAAGAGAAATACTGATTCTGGTAGACAAATGAAGTAAAATCCAGCTCCTAATTAATTCTAAACCGGTTCTTCCAGCAAAAACAAACAGCATTGCAAAAAGAATTAAATAGATGAAGTTAATATTCTGATTCTGAATCCCAACATCTACAATACTTTGCGTTAAAAACGGAAAAATTAAATTAAGTAAACTGCTCGCAAGAAGTCCAATTGCAAGCTGCATTAAAAAGGATTTGTACTGAAATAAATATTTGGATAGAAATCGAAAGTCTAGTCCTTTATTTTCTTCTTTCTCAAAATCAGATTCAAAAAATAGAGGAGTTGCTTCTATTAATAATGCTATACCTTCTTTTGTTGTATCATCAGCATTATTTCCTATCCAGAATTTTACAAACTCTTCTTTGTTGTATTCAAGAAGTCCAAAAGCAGGATCTGAAATATAATATTTGTCTTTTTTTACTTTATATAGAACTACATAATGATCTTTATTCCAATGAAGAATACAAGGCAGGGGAGCTTCTTCAATTCTCTGTACAGATAATTTTACTCCTAAAGTCCTAAAGCCGATTTTTTCGGCAGCATCGCTCAAAAAAAGCAGATTACTACCTTCACGAGTAGTCTCGCTAAAATCTCTCAACTCTTGAATGTTGATTGTCTTACCGTAATATTTAGCTATAATTTTTAAACATGTAGGCCCGCAATCTTTATGATCGGCTTGTCTGTAGTGAGCGAATTTTTTCAATTTATTTTGATTTATTCAAGACTAAAGTAGGAAAAAAAATTCTTGTTAATCCATAAAAAAACAGAGAAGATATAAATCTTCTCTGTTTGGGTATTTATAAACAAATTACCAGCAACACAATTTCTTTAGGACATGGCCGCGGTTTTACCCTAACCAATTAAAATTAAACACAGCGGCCAACTCCTAAGAATCTCAGTACCAATCATCAATACTGAGAAAATGCTCAATGTTCCACGATCGAGCGCCTATACATTCAAAAAAAACATGACTAAATTCTAAATAAGGCTATATCGTATTACTTTTAAAAAAGTTAAAAATCAACAACAAAGACGACTTGTATCACAAATACCTGATGCTGTATTTATCGGACAAGTTTCGCCTGGCGGTATCAAAATGCATCCTGCTTCAATTGCATAAATCCAGCAATCAGGAATTCCACCTCTCATAGCTTTCTGCTCATTTCTAGTTATAGTCTGAGCGCCATTAAGATTTAAAATGTTTTTCAGCATATCAATACAATTTTATAGTAACAGAGTTTATTTTAGCTCTGTTACTATATAAATATTAAAATTAGCAAGCATAATATTTTTCAGCAGCATTATCACAATTGGGTTCTGTTGCATATTCTCCTCCTAAAATGTTTTTCTGCTCTTTTTTAGTCAGCTTTTTGGTCTCTTTACTCTTTAAAATTTTTTCTAACATAATTGGTTATTTACATTTTTTTGGGTAAGTCTCAAAAATCTGGGAAAATCCGAGACTTTAGTTATTAAGCACTAACAGCTGCCAACATAGCTATTTGGCACACAGCTCCAATATGATGGCACCGTTCCAAATTCCGTACATCTTTTAGCTTTAAATCCGTCCTCACAAATAGGGGCATTCCCTCCATTTATTGTTTTTTGCTCAGTCGCAGTCAATTCTACTGCACCTTTCAATTTTAATATATTTTTTAACATAACGCAGGTATTTGGGGTTACTATATTTTTACGCTGTTCTTTCTAAAACTTGAACTTCATCAACAAAATCATTCAAGAAATATTTTAACTCGCTTAATTCATATTCATTTGGAAACAATCTCTCATTTACAATCTTAACGGGTGTATAATTAAAATTATTCATTGAACACCAATCATATTGTTTTTGAATTTCCTGGCTGATCATCATACTAACAGAATCAACATTCCATTTTTTTAGCCATTTTTTGTGTACCATTCTTTTAATATACCAATCGGAAATTGCTTCAACAGTTTTTCCTGGAGTCGTTCTATTAATCGTCAATAATCTTTCCACTATAGCTTTATATGGATTATCATTGTTTTCTGGATTAATATTAAAAAGAACGTTTAAGAATATTTTATCTGGAAATTTCAAAACTAAATCAAAAGCTTCTTGAAATGTCTTATAACAATGTCCGCAACTAGGACTGATTATTATAGAAAGCTTTACTGCCGCATTTCTATTTCCAAAATTTAGACCTCTAAGATCTTCAAAGCCTTTTGTATACTTTACTTTTTTTGACAAGAAATTTAATAGTGAATAATTTCTTTTAAACTTTTTAAGTTCTTTTAATGAGTTTTCATTATCCAGTATATTCTTGATCATTACTTTGACCGCCGCCCAAATTGGAATCAAAAGCAATAAAGAGAATATAAAAGGAAAAACATTGCTGAAACTGAAACTCAATGTAAATAGATCAGATGAAAACCAGACAATACTTTGAATTAAAATCAGAAATGATACTGCTAAGCACATTACACACCATTTTTGAATTTCAAATTTCTGAATCCAAATAGAACAAACTACTATTGGAATAGACAATAAACTTAAAAACCCAACAAATATAGCAGAGCTCAACGGCTGTACTAAAATTGCAATAATACTTGAACTGAAGAAAAGCAATGGTAAATCTGAAAAACTCAACCATCTATTTGCAATATCATCATTAAAGCTTATCACAGAATGACAAGAAGAGTTAGAACTTAAATTACAAAATTTTGAAATTACCGTATTTTTAACACCCCATTTCTGCTGTACAATAAATATACTTACGATTAAACCTAAAATTGAAGTGGCTAAAAAAACACTGCTAAATGCATTAAACCCATTATAGAAAAATGAAAGTCCTGTAAGAAGTACTAAAGGCAGAAAATATTTCAACCAATTGTACTCTATTTTCAAATTTTCTCTTGCAACTACATTATTTGGTTCAATTGCAACTATTACACCATTCCAATCCAAAAGAAATTTATCATACGATAATTTCTGACTTCCTTTTTTTAATGTTGTAATTCTAACTCCATTTTTAATCTTTTCGACCAAAATCAATTCCTCTTTAAAATAAGCCAAAAAATTAGAAGGCAAATCTACTATCTGCTCTTTCGAAACTCTTACTGCCGCATTCTCGACAGAAAGCAAATCGAACGAATCTGTAATAGCAAATAAACTTGGATAATTTGGATGAGACAAAAACAGATCCTTGAACTCATTTTTTATGTCTGAGTATCGATTGATTTGTAGAAATTTTTGGACCAGTTTTAACATCACTTTTGATCGTTTTAAAATCATAATTACACTGCAAAGATTGGAGTTTTTATTGATAATTATCTCATGCATGTATACATTTTATTAATTATACCACATACAATTTATAAATTATACCAAGCATAGTAAACAATACAAACATTTGAAAAACAATGAATTACATTCTATTTTTTTGAATTAAAACTTCAGAAAGCTAATTTTCGATTAACGGCTTTACTTTTTATCTAGTTTTGGAAAAGCAATAATCTAAACATCTAAAAACATGGAAAAGAAAGCATAAAAACCTCATGATTTTAAAGAAATAAATCATGAAAAATGAAGATAAAAAGTGGCTAAAATAAGTCAGAAAAGTCTCAAATTTGAAGTAAAATTCTCCCTATAAAAAAATAAAAAGCAGCTTGTTATTTGAAAGTTTAAACCTACATTAAGAATCGTTTTTTTACTGCTTTTTAATCAAAAATAAACCCAAAATTTCAAAACATAAACCAAAATTAAAGCATCATTTTAATGCATTTAAAAAAATGCTTTAAAATACATATGACAGATTTATAGTACAAAAAAAATAATTTAAAATTTAAAAGATAATGAAAAAGAGAACATTCACATTAGGAGATTTCGAGATAGAAAAAATAAGCAGAGATGCGCAGAAAACCATAAAAGGCGGCGATCCTTTGACACCTCCTGAAGAACCAAACCCACTTAAAAATGGCGGAGGAGGAAATGGCTAATTACCATTTTAAAAGAATAAAAAAATCAGTAAAGCAATCCAAAAAAGAAGAGAAATGAAAAAGAGAACATTCACATTAGGAGATTTCGAGATAGAAAAAATAAGCAGAGATGCACAGAAAACCATAAAAGGCGGTGATCCTTTGACACCTCCTGAAGAACCAAACCCACTTAAAAATGGCGGAGGAGGAAATGGCTAATTACCATTTTAAAAGAGTAAAAAATCAGTAAAGCAATCCAAAAAAAGAAGAGAAATGAAAAAGAGAACATTCACATTAGGAGATTTCGAGATAGAAAAAATAAGCAGAGATGCACAGAAAACCATAAAAGGCGGTGATCCTTTGACACCTCCTGAAGAACCAAACCCACTTAAAAATGGCGGAGGAGGAAATGGCTAATTACCATTTTAAAAGAATAAAAAATAAGTAAAGCAATCCAAAAAAAGAAGAGAAATGAAAAAGAGAACATTCACATTAGGAGATTTCGAGATAGAAAAAATAAGCAGAGATGCGCAGAAAACCATAAAAGGCGGTGATCCTTTAACACCTCCTGAAGAACCAAACCCACTTAAAAATGGCGGAGGAGGAAATGGTTAATTACTATTCTAAAAGAATAAAAAATCAGTAAAACAATCCAAAAAAGTAGAAAATATGAAAAATAATTCACTGAAAATCTCAGATTTTCAACTAGAAAAAATCAGCAGGGAAGCACAGAAAAATGTAAAAGCCGGTGGTGATACAGATCCACCAGAGGAACCAAACCCACTTAAAAATGGAGGAGGCGGAAATGGTTAAGAATTCAGCTCTAAATATTGTTCGCAAATTGAGCTGGAGATACTCCAGTTCTTTTGCGAAACGATTTAGCAAATGAAACTGCATTTTTAAAACCAACACTTTCGGCAATTGCCTGAGTAGAATATTTACGATATAAATGATTCGTAATCATCTGATTAATAACATAATTAATCTTTAATTCATTAGAATATTCCCCAAACGATTTACCAAATCTTTTATTTACAACATAAGATAAATAAGTAGTATTGGTTTTGATTTTTTTAGCGGCATAAGAGAGTGTAAAATCGGCATTTAAATATTCTAATTTTTCTTCAAGTGCCAATAATTTTTCTACAATTTTATTTTCCTTAGCTTCATCAATACTCAAATTCGCATTTTCCTTTTTAAGTAGTGTATCTTCTATTTCTGGAACTTCTAAAACTATAGGTTTCTCAGTTGTTTTCTCAATTTCTTTTTTCTCTAAATTAGCTTTAAATTCTTCAATTAAAGCATTCATTTTTTTCTGTGCTTTATTTTTATCGCGAATATTTTTAATCAGAAAGAATACAATTCCTACTACTAAAATAACATAGAAAACTTTAAGCGCTTTATTCCATAAAACCTCATATTTATACTTCTCCTGAATACTTAACATCTCACCACTTAGATTTGCTGTACCTAGTTTATAGTTAACTTCTAAAGCCTCTTCTCTCAATTCTCCTTCATATTTCTCATAAGCATCTAAGTATAATTTAGAATGTTTGAAAGCCAATTCAGGTTCATTTTTTATATTATATATTTTAGCTTGAATATAATTGGATTGAAAATAGCTGTTATCTATTTTTTTTCCTTTCAGAGCCATGGAATCGATCTTTTTCAGAAAGACTAAAGCTTTATCATATTTTTTTTGAGCATAGTAAAGTTCTCCTAGATTATAACTTGCAATTTTATAATACGTTTCATCCTTATTTTGTTTCGCATACATTGCAATATCAAAATACGCTCTTTCTGCGTTTTTTACATCTTTTTTTAACAAATAGATATTTCCTAGACTAAGAGTGGCAGTCATTTTATTATCTATATAGCTTTGAGAATAAGTAATCGCTCTTTTGTAGAAATATTCGGCAGAGTCCAGTAGAACTAACTTATTCCTGTTTTTCATGAAGAAACCTTCATATACATTTCCTAAATTGGTATAAATATTACTTTTACTATTTTGAAATTGATCTTTTTCATAAAGGCCTTCATTTTTATCTAGAAAATCACTATTCTGCCTTAAATTTTTAATAGCCAACGCATAGTTACCAACTTCTTCATTAACTAAAGCGATGTTACTTTTAAATTTTACAGTTTGTATAACATCAGATGTTTTGATCGAAAGTTTAATTCCTTCCTGATAATTGCTTAAAGCTTCACTAAAGTTTTTTCTTTTCCATTCTGTTAATCCTCTATAATTATATAAGTAGGCTCTAATATTTATTTTTTCAACAGATTCAGGAAGTTTTTTATAGTAACTTAGTGCTTTATTATACCATTGATCACATTTAAGCCGGTTATTTTTTAGTTGGTATAAGTAAGATCCTGCTCCATAAGCAAAGGCCAAATGTTCATTGTTTTTAGATTTTTGAAGTTCAGCAGCATATTCAAGTCCTTCATCAAAATTACCGTTCATACTAAAACGAATTTTATCCTGAATTTCTAAATACTCTTGTTCAGTAAACTCTTTTGTAGGTTGAGCCACAGTAGTATGAAGTAGAAATAAAAATAAAAAAGAGATGATCAGCCTCATTTAATTAATTTTTGGTATTCAAAAATAGTCTATAAATTATCAATAAACTACAATTAATTTGCCAAATTCCTATTAATTTTATTTTTACCTTTAAAAAATATAACAAATCAAGCTGTATTTGTTATATTTTTATTCCTTAAATTTGTTTTGTTAAAAATTAAAAACATGAAACCAGACCTATTTCAATCTCCAGATTACTATAACTTAGACGATTTACTTTCTGACGAACACAAATTGGTTCGCGAATCTGCTCGTGCTTGGGTTAAAAAAGAAATTTCTCCTATTATAGAAGAATATGCTCAAAAAGCAGAATTTCCTAAACAAATTATTAAAGGTCTTGGAGAAATTGGTGGTTTTGGCCCTTATATCCCTGTAGAATATGGCGGAGCTGGACTGGATCAAATTTCTTACGGCTTAATTATGCAGGAAATCGAAAGAGGCGATTCTGGTGTAAGATCAACCTCATCTGTTCAATCTTCCTTAGTAATGTATCCGATTTGGAAATATGGAAACGAAGAACAAAGAATGAAATACCTGCCAAAACTTGCTACAGGAGAATATATTGGCTGTTTTGGTTTAACAGAACCTGATCATGGTTCTGATCCTGGAAGCATGATTACCAACTTTAAAGATATGGGAGATCACTATCTTTTAAACGGTGCCAAAATGTGGATTTCAAATGCTCCATTTGCAGATATTGCTATTATTTGGGCTAAAAATGAAGAAGGCCGAATTCATGGTTTAATCGTGGAACGAGGTATGGAAGGCTTTACAACTCCAGAAACCCATAATAAATGGTCGCTTCGTGCCTCTGCAACGGGAGAGTTAATTTTTGATAATGTAAAAGTTCCAAAAGAAAATCTTTTACCTAATAAATCGGGGCTTGGTGCTCCGCTTGGCTGTTTAGATTCTGCTCGTTACGGAATTGCTTGGGGAGCAATTGGCGCTGCAATGGATTGTTACGATACTGCTTTACGTTACTCTAAAGAGAGAATTCAATTCGGAAAAGCAATTGGAGGAACACAATTACAACAGAAAAAACTGGCAGAAATGATTACCGAAATCACGAAAGCACAATTATTAACTTGGCGTTTGGGTGTTTTAAGAAACGAAGGAAAAGCAACTACTGCACAAATCTCGATGGCAAAACGTAACAACGTGAACATGGCAATCAATATAGCGCGTGAAGCCAGACAAATGCTTGGAGGTATGGGAATTACTGGTGAATACTCCATTATGCGCCACATGATGAACCTTGAAAGTGTGATTACTTATGAAGGAACTCACGACATCCATTTATTGATAACCGGAATGGATGTGACTGGAATTCCAGCATTTAAATAAACAGTAACTATTAAAATATACATAAAATCAATGCGAAAAGCTTCTTCTTAACGGAGAAGCTTTTTATCTTTGCACCAAAATTTTTCCAAAAATGAATATCGAAACGATAAACAAAAGCATTCAACCTCAAAAAGATCAACTATTAAAACATTCTTTATACAATAAGATTCAAAACATAGACGACTTACACAGCTTTTTAGAAACGCACGTTTTTGCTGTTTGGGATTTTATGTCACTTTTAAAAGCCTTACAAGCCAAACTTACTTGTACAACAACTCCTTGGTTTGCTACAAAAAATCCAGAAACGAGATATTTAATCAATGAAATTGTTTTGGCAGAAGAAACCGATTTAACACTGGACGGAAGAAGACAAAGCCACTACGAAATGTATTTGGAAGCTATGGAAGCCTGCGGTGCTGATACAACAGGAATTTTAACTTTCTTATCAGAAGTACATTCGCTTCAAAATATATTTGTTGCCATCAAACAAAGCCCAATGCATCCAAATGTGAAAGCTTTCTTGGATTTTACTTTCAGAGTAATCGAAGAAGGAAAACCACACGAAATTGCTGCCGCTTTTACATTCGGAAGAGAAGATTTGATTCCAAGCATGTTTACAGAAATTCTGAAAAACTTTCAAAAGAACCTTCCAGAAACCGATTTGACAAAACTTTTGTATTATTTTGAAAGACATATCGAACTAGATGCTGATGAACATGGCCCAATGGCAATGACAATGATTACAGAATTATGTGAAGACGATGCACAAAAATGGAAAGAAGTCGAAGAGGTTTCGATTCTTGCCTTAGAGAAACGCATCGGACTTTGGAATGCCATCGAAGAAGATATCGTGATGAAAACCGAAATGGTTTAACAAATCCAAACCCACATATTTAACGTAACTATTTGTTTAAAGCGACCTCAAAATTTAAACAAATTATGAAACTAGATTTTAGACAAATAGTTATTGTTATATTTTCAGGATTTCTTCTGAGCTGTAGTTCGGATGAAACTGGCACTACTCCAGCTACCACTATTCTGCCCGTTGTAAACCCACCTGTAACAACAAATCCACCCATTCCGAGTACTATTAATTATTTAGCTTTAGGCGATAGTTACACTATTGGTCAGAGCGTCTGCGAAACCTGTCGCTTTCCAGAACAGCTCAAAACCAGTTTGAGATCCATGTCTTCCAGCAACATTTCGCTTAAAATAATTGCTACAACAGGCTGGACAACATCCAATTTACTTTCGGCAATCGAATCTCAAAAACCAGAATCTAACTACGATTTGGTAACTCTTCTAATTGGCGTTAACAATCAATATCAGCATAGAAGTTTTTCGGTTTACGAAAAAGAATTTCCAGAATTGGTCAACAAAGCGATTATACTGGCAAAAGGTGACCGAAAAAATGTGGTCGTGATTTCTATTCCAGATTACGCCTACACACCTTACGGGAAAGCACTTTCCGGAGATCAAAGCGCTACAATTTCTGCAGAAATAGACAAATACAACACCTTTGCAGAAAATTATTGTAACAACAATCAAATCGCATTTGTCTCGATTACTGATATTACCCGTTTAGGACTTAGCAATCCAAACCTTGTTGCTTCAGATGGTTTGCATCCTTCCGAATCTGCTTATAAAATGTTCGTTGATAGAATGATGCCAAAGATTAAAATTGCTTTACAGAATTAAGCTTTTTATTTTTTTAGAAGCAGAAAAATTCATTTTCAAAATCACGTTTAGTCCCGCTATCCGCTATATCTTTTATGGCGAACCCCGCCATAAAAGGACACCGCTCCTATCGGGGCTAGATTAGACGTTTTATTTTTCACAAGAACGAAAGAGATTTACTTCTTAGACTTCCAAATAAACCCATCCAACAAATAATGAGTAAACTGCGGAACGCTCAACAAAGGAACTAACAAAATCTGCCAGCTCGAAAAATCAAAACTGCTTATTGTGATATTTTCATTCCAAACAAAAAACTCCCAAAGAAATTCTTCCGAAAAGGCAATTAAAAGAAGAATTCCAATATAAATTAAAATCCCTTTGTATTGTTTTAAAAAAGACAAACGCCCTAATTCCGAGGCTGATTTTCCATCAATTTCCCTAAAATAAACCAAAGCCATATACGGAATTCCATGCGAAACGACATTCAATAAAGTAAAAACCAAATCGTCATTAAAATACACAATTCCGAAATACCAGGACAAGGCCGTTCCTAGAATAATGCTGTTTTTCGGAATATTAAAAAATCGATTCTGAATTGATTTTACAGTCGTATAAGCTACATACAAAATCAAAATCCCGATATAAATCCAAAACAGAATTTCAAGAATTCTTTGGTTTTCAAACCTAAAAAACTCATTTTCTACAAACCAGTTGAACTTTCGCTTGGACGAAAAAAACCAATATAACATGGGATATCCAGTTGAAGCATAAATGGCGAGATTATCAATCCAAACCGAGATTTTTGTTTTCGTTTCTTTTCTGGCGTACAATCTCATAAAACCGTATTGCTGTCTGATGAAATGAAAAACAGCCACATAAGCCAGAAACGACCAAAAAACCAAACTTCCAAAAGCAAAAAGCACAATTCCTGTGACAAAACAAATAAGTGGAAGAAGAATCAATCTTCTTTTCTGTTTCTGAAATTCATCAGCGACAAAATAAGTTTTGAATAATGTAGCGTAAACGTGGGCGACATCAATAAAAACAATTAAAAACAACCAAGTGTAAAAAGAATAATGCTCTTCAATCTGAGTAATATAATCCTGAAACAAAAAGATGATCGCCAATACAAAAAATGACGGTCCAATGATAAAAGTTAAATCGGTTTTGGCTTTATGAATCCACGGTTGTTCCATCTACAATTTCATTTACAACATTAATTCCCTGATGAAAAGCTTCTTCAAAAATCGAAATTCCGGATAAATCGCTATGCGCAAAATATATTTTATTCTGAATATTCTGCTTGGCCTGTTTCTTCGCTTCACCAAAAATAAATCCTGGCGCAGGCGAAATCATTCCGTGTCCTAAAAGAAAAACTTCGACAGCTTCTGTATATTCTTCAATATCCTGATGCGCTACTTTTAAATCGTTCAGCACAAACTGTTTCCAATATTCTTTGTCTTTTTTATAAAGCTCTTTTCTGGTTTTCTTCAAATCGGCAGACGAAAAACTATAATAATAGGTAATCACCTTTTTGTCCTGAACCTGATTCACGGTCTGATGCTGATCGTAAACATATCCTAAACCTTTTGCATCATAAATTACATTATCCCACGAAAGCGGAAAACTAAAATTGTCAAACAAATCATTGACAACTAAAGTTGCCAAAAGCCAAGGCGTGTAATGAAAGTTTTTTGTAAACGCCTTTCTATCATTAATCAAATACTGATTTACAAATTGCGGAGAAGCCATTATCACTTTATCGGCAATAATTTCAACGGATGTTTTGTTTACGTTATCAAAAGCTTTTGCGATTACTTTATTGTTCTCGACTTTAACTTCATAAACCAAATGATTTTCCAGCGATTTATCTTTCGTATATTTTTTTAAATGATTGGCTAAACGTGAATTCCCTTCCGGCCAAGTTAAAACGCTGTCGTGTTTTTCGGGTGTAGAATCCTGTTTTCTTCCTGCAAAATAATGAATTCCTGCCCAAGCCGAAACGTATTCGATTCCTAAACCAAAATCGTCTTTACAGCAATAATCGATATAATTGAACAAAGGTTCAGACGTAAAATGATTGTCTTTAAACCATTGTTTCATAGTTATTTTATCTAAAGCTCTTGTCTTTTCGTCTTTAGAAGAAAGATAAAGCGGAATATCAAACAAATATTTTTGATCTTCGCCTTTTGCAGTTCTAAAAATATCCATTTTTTTGAAGAATTCTTGAAACTCCAAATCATCTGAAATCAAGTTTCCTTCTTTTGGAACTACACCTTCCTGCCAATTATTTTTGTAAAACAAACGTTCATCTGGCGCAAAAGTCAACTGTAATTCATCAAAAACAGGGAAACCTTTTTCGTCGTAGCTTAAAATGATCTTTTCTTCTTCCAGAAAACGAAGCAGTTCTTTATCCTGAAAATTAGGTAAAGGAAGATAATGTGCTCCTAAAGGATATTTGGAATATTTGTTTTCTCCGTTGGAAGAATTTCCTCCCAAATGATTTTCTAGTTCTACGATCAGAAAATCTGAAATTCCTTTTTTATGAAATTGTCGCGCGGCGCTTAAACCCGAAATTCCACCGCCAACGATTAAATACGGAATCTCAATTTTTTTGGTGGGTTTAGGAAAATCTTTAATCCATAAACGATGTCCAAGCAAATGTTTTGTTCCCGATAAACGAATCATCAGTACCGCAATTTTATCAGAACAAAACTGCAGAAATGGAACCGCAATTAAAGCCGTTCCTACTATTTTTATAAAACTCCTTCTGGATTTATTGCAGTTTTCCCCACTCTTCATCAAAATAGCGTACTAAAATCTGGTTATCTAAACGATTGATTTCGATTTGGTTTGAAATCATATCGTTGGTAAAATAATTGAAGCGGTCGAATTGGTAATTGTAAAATCGCAATCCGTCAGCTTTTCGGTTTACGGAATTAAAAGTCGTTCCAAAACCATTTATGGCAATCGTATAACCCCATTCTCCAAACGACGGAACATAGGCATGATAAGCATCTACCTGAGGAAAAACCTGCATGACTGTTTTATTGATACACCAAAAAGATTTCGGTGCAAAATAAGGCGATGTAGTTTGTATTACAACGGCTGCGTCAGGTTTTAAAATGGTTTTAATGGTTTGATAAAAATTAAGCGAATACAATTTCCCCAAACTATAATTGGACGGATCCGGAAAATCGATTATCGCTACATCGTATTTTTCTTTGTTGTTTTTCGCCCAAATATAAGCGTCGGTATTGATTACGGTAACTTTATGATTATTCAAAGAATTTTGATTGAAATTCGTCAACACCGAATTGGTTTTAAACAATTTGGTCATTCCTTCGTCCAAATCGACCAAAGTTACTTTCTTAACATCTTTATATTTCAGGATTTCACGAACGGCAAGTCCGTCTCCTCCACCTAAAACCAAAACATTCTCAACGCTTTTTGCCATCGACATCGCGGGATGAACCAAAGCCTCGTGATAACGATATTCGTCAGCAGAACTAAATTGTAGGTTGTTATTCAAATAAAGCCTGTAATCGCTCTTATTATGCGTTAAAACGATACGCTGATATGGTGTCGAATTCGTATAAATGATATTTTCTCCGTACAATTTTCCTTCTGAATACGCGAGAATATCATTCGAAAAAATGAAAACAGTCAATAATATCAAAAATGAGAAAACGGCTTTTGCTCTTAACAAAGACGGTTTCTTTAATTCTCTTTTCAATAAAAAACATAAGGCAATCGCAATGCTTATATTAATCATTCCGAAGAAAAGAGAAGTTCCCATAATGCCTAATTTTGGCACTAAAACTAACGGAAATAAGATCGATGCCAAAAGCGCTCCGATATAATCAAACGTAAAAACATTCGAAACCAGATCTTTGAATTCAACCCTATCTTTTAAAATATTCATCAAAAGCGGAATCTCCAATCCGACCAAAAATCCGGTTACGAAAACAAATAAATATAGAATGAATTGAAAAGAACCTACACTTTCAAAAAGCAGAAACAAAACCACCGAACTTAAACCGCCGATAAGTCCAACCAGAATTTCGATTTCTACAAAAGTATTGAGCAGATTCTTATTGAAAAACTTCGAGAAAAAAGAGCCTATACCCATCGAAAACAGGTACACGCCAATAATAAATGAAAACTGTTTTACCGAATCGCCTAATAAATAACTCGCCAAAGTTCCCGCAACCAATTCATAAATAAGACCGCAAGTGGCAATTATAAATACAGCGAAAAGTAAAAGAAATTCAAACCTAAGAAACTTTTTACCCATGAATTGCGGCACTAATAATCATGGAAATTCCAATGATAAACGCTGCCAAAACAATTGCAACAGCAACATTACTTTTTTCTGTAACTTCTTTCCAGGTATTTTCTGGAGTCAGTTTTTCGATAATAAAATAGCCTACTAACAAAATGGCAATTCCTAAAATAGAATAGATAATCGAATTTACTATTGGCTGAGCGTGAATTAATTCCATAATTGATTTTTTTTATTTGTGGTAAAAATGGTTATAAGATGAACGGCTTCCGCTCGTTGTTGATCTGTATTTTTCTGTAGTTTCGCAGTCGCAGATTCGGTTTCCGGCAAGAGAAAAGTACATATAAACTCCAAAGCAAAAGAATCCTATTGCTAATGGAGCCCAATTATTGGCAAAGAAATCTGATATTTTAGTCATAATATTTTAGTCATAAGTGGAGTAAGAACTGTCTGCCCATCTCTTTCTTTCAAATTGGTTTTTGAAATATCGTATTATAAAATAAAGTGCAATCATCCCAATAAGAACCAGCCACACATTTCGACTCGACGGCTGATTCCAGACTACACTTACATTCATTGTAGTAGTCGAAAGATCTTCAGGAGCTTTCATTGGTGTGATCGAAAGATGGTATTTCCCTGCTTTTACACCACAGATATTAAATTTCTCGGACTGACTTCCTTCTGTCCAGGATTCTCCTTCAGAAGAACCATAATAATATTCTATGTCTTTGCTGGCATAAGTCTCGTCGCCATTATCTTCATTAATCAAAGCAATATTTAAATTTGCCCATGAATTATTGACTGCCGTCGAAACCCTAATCGTCATAGGAGCCGATGCACCATTAAGCACAAACGACGGAGTAGTCATTTCTTTATTATTAAACTCGTCGAATTTAATGGCACTGTTAAACACATTTTGCTCCACCTGATCTTTATAAATGTACCAATTGGCTGTCAGAATCAATAAAGCGAAACAGCAGAAAATAATAGCTGTATTTCTCAAATCAAAACGAGATGGCTGAATTACGTTTACACCTGACTGATAAGGCAGAAAAACTTTTTTAAAGGCTTTTCTAATCTCACTTTTTTTAATGTATTCGCCATAAAATGCCGTATCAGCCTTATGCACCGTTTCAATAGAAATCATATAAGGCGGCCTGATATACTCAACAACATAAATTATGGTATTCTGTGGCAGTTCAAAATCGAAAAAACCTTCTGCATTAATAATTAGCGTATTAGAATAATCATAAATCTCATAATCTTTCCCATCATGTTCTAAAACCAAAGGGTGAGACTTCACATTAAAAGTCTCTTCCATTTCCGTTAATAAAATCCAATGTCCATCAGAAAGTGATAAATACAGAAACTCCTTTTTATCATTTTGAAGAATAAATTCCATCCAGCTGTAATCGGGATGAATTTTTTTAACTAAGATTCCAACGACCTTATATTCGCTTCCTTTTAAAAAACCAACATCACCAATCGCTAATGGAGCATTATAATCTGCTCCTTTATATTTATTTTTTCTTCGAAACTGGCCCGCATCGTCACGAGCATACAAACTATGACATTTCGGGCACACAAAATTGACTACTTCAAAACCAACCTCTAATTCGGTTTCTGTATTACAATCGTAACAAGGAATCTTCATATCTTATCGGTTAATTTCAAAATCTTTAATAATCTCAGCATCAAAATAGGCAATATAATCGGCCATTACAGCGCGCACTTTATCCGAATTATCCTGAAGATAATTACACAAATAAACATCCAAAGTCAACTGATTGTATTCTGGCCAAGTATGTATGCAAATATGCGATTCCTTAAGACAGTATGAAATTGTAAAACTATCGTTATCAAAGTTATGTACCACTGCACCAACCTTCTCCAATTCGTATTTTTCTAAAATGGAATTGGTAACCGCAACAAAACCATTACTGTTGGTAAGCTTCGAAATTTCGGCGACATGTAAAGTAACCAGTTTATGCAATCCTGGCGAATAAGGAGGTAAATCCATCAAGTTATTTATATTACACAAAGGCCAAATATATAATATTTCCAGAATAAAATAATGTGGGAAACCGTATTTAAGCACAACTTTTTAGAACTATATCTTTGTGGATTTTTTCTTTTTTTAAGAAGCAGAAAAACTCGTTTTCAAAAGAACCTTTAGTCCCGCTATCCGTTATATCTTTTGTTCTGAACCCCAGAACAAAAGGATATCACTTCTATCGGGGCTAGATTAGAACATTTCGTTTTTATTTGTAGTTTTCAAAATCAACTTCAACTTTTTCAAACAGTTCCGACTTTTCCAAAATCGAATTAATCTTATACAAACCATCCTGATTATCATCTGCCATTATAAAAGCAAAACCCCAGATATCTTTGGAAATGGTAAATTCTCCAATCTCAGAATTATAAGTCATCAAAATTTCGTCATTCATCCATAAATCAAGAATGTCCGTCGTTTTGGGGTTTATTTCACGAATGATGTGCAGAAAATCAAACAAAAAAGATTCGCTTTCAGCACCGCTAAAAATAGCTATTAAAAGTTCTTTGGATTGATAACCGGGACGAAAATGGTATTTATATGAATTCATTATTTTTCAATACGTTTATAATGATAAACCGAATTATAATCAGAGCCTGCCCAAAAAAGAAACAAAATAGCGCCCGAATTATCATAAGCATAATTAACTAGAAGTCCTTCATCTTTAGCCAGTCCAATTCGGGTTTTGTAATTGGTATAACCACCCGCAAGATACGGAATACCATTTCGTTTTAAATATCTATTGTCAAGATAGAAAAGTCCTTTTTTTAGTTTTCCTCCCACTTCAAAACTTTCTATTTCCACATTATCTTTTTTCGTGGTAAATTTTAACCTGTTTCCACTAATCAACTTTACATCAACCAAATAAACTCCAAAATCACTTTGTTTTGTCTCTTTAAACGAAACAAAATAGTTTAGATCACGTCTTACCCTAGAATCTTGAGAATTCATCAATTCTGCAATTCCTTTTTCATTATATCGTAAATCAGGAAACAGCTCATAAGTTCCTTCCAGTTTAGACAACTCATTTTCTGATAAATTCTCCTTATTATCTTTAACCATTTTATCTGAAAAAGAGGCGCAGGAAGAAAAAAGTAAAAAGCTTAAAAAGGCATATAGAATTGATTTCATACTCTTTAAAATAAGATTATACTACCAATTTAGAGTTTATTTTTCAATAATCAATCGCTCTATTAATAATTGTTTTTTTTTACACTTTGTAGGTTTTTATTGCAAACTATTTTTTATCTTGGTAAAAGTCAAAATATATTTTTAGTACCTCTACTCTATTTTTTCAACAGTAAAAAATTACATAAATCAAGGACTTTAGTTATGAAAAATAAAATTTTAATTTCATTAAACTTACTATTACTAATGAGTTGCACCTCAAAATCACAAGATTTATCCACTATAGATTTCAACAAAAGTGCCGAAACCTATCTCGACGGACTTTCCTTTTCTTCCAAAACAGAACAAAAAGGACATTATGAAGCAGTTGTTAATGGAGAAGATGCCAGTCTAAATTTAGTAGACAAGGGCGAAAAATCTACCAATTATGTCTTTATGGGCGAAAAAAACACGGCACAGCTTAACTACGGAGGAATTCCAATAAATGATGTTATGGGAACGGCAATAACTGTTTACGATAATAAAATTGCTTTTATGAGAATCAATCCAAAAAACGATCAAAGCATTGCTCTTTTCGATTTTCTCAAGAAAAAACTGGGCAATCCAACCGAAATTGTAAAGAGCGAAAACACGCCATATAACGAAATCGATAAGTCGCAAAAACTTCTTTTGGACAAACTGCCTAACGAAACCAAAAAGATAAAAGATGATTTCGATGATTATTATATTACTTATCCCGAGCATTTTATCTGGAATAAAGGCGATACGATTTATCAACTAACATTTTCGCCAACCGGAAATTATGTGAGCAGTCAGCTGGTTGTGATTTCAAAGAAAGCATTCAAAGACAGAATTATTATGGGATATCATGCCCCGGATAAGGATCCTGTTTTAGCGAAGTATCTTAATTAAAAACAAAAAATGCTCCCGTAATAGGAGCATTTTTATTTCAGCAGAAAGGAAGGGATTCGAACCCTCGATACAGTTACCCATATACTAGCTTTCCAGGCTAGCTCCTTAAACCACTCGGACACCTTTCTTTATTTTGGTTTATTTTTAATTTTATTTTCCAAGTGTTTTAATTCTTCTAAATCTTGCTCGTCTGCTTTGTTAGCTTCAAGTTGTTTGCGCTGTTTATGGAATACTTCGTATATAGCTTCTACTTTTTCTTCCATCTGTAAATGTGTTACTTTTCCTTTGTGAGTCAAAACTTCTTTATCATTAAACTCAATAATTCTATCAACATTTATTTTCCAGAAATTCATTGTAATATCTTGTCTGTTTTTTGCTCTCAATTCAGCAGTTTCAAGAAACACAACAACAAAACGGTTTAATGTATCTATTTCATCAGCCGTCAGATAATTTTTTGCGATATAAATATCTTGTTTGCGTACAACACTTCCTTTCCAACTTGTTAGCGACATATTTGGCGCATCTGCACTTGCACGCGATACAATAATTTCGGCCGCAGTTTTTCCTGTAATAGCATAAAGTAGTTTATTTTGTGTATCTGCAAAAAACATTTGAGTCGCTTTATCTGTAGCATCATAATCACTGCTCAAAGCAAAAAGATCACGAACTTTTTGGTAAAATCTCTTCTCAGAAGCCCGAATATCTCTAATTCTTTCGAGTAATTCATCAAAGTAATCCGTCCTTCCGTTTGGGTTTTTAAGACGTTCGTCATCCATAACAAAACCCTTTATCATATATTCCTGCAAATTTTGATTTGCCCACTGTCTAAACTGCGTTCCTCTTTTGCTTCGCACTCTAAAACCAATTGCCAAAATCATAGCTAAAGAATAAAATGCAACATTATATTGCTTTCCATCCGAAGCAGTTGTTAAGTAATCCTTAACAACTGAATCAACATATAACTCCCTATCTTTAAACACATTAGACACATGCATGCTAATATTAGGCACAGAGGTGTCAAAAAGTTCTGCAATTTGATTTTGGCTCATCCAGACATCTCCATCTCTAGCCAAAAGAACTACATTAGATTTTCCATCAACAGTATTGTAAAAAATAAATTCTTGTTTTTCCATCTTAAAAAGAAGCTTTTTACATTAAGATTATTACAACAAACAGCAAATTAGTAATTAGAGAAAGTTAATAAAAAAACCTCGAAATATACATTTCGAGGTTTGGTATTGTTTAAGTTGAAAATCTTGCAGAAAGGAAGGGATTCGAACCCTCGATACAGTTACCCATATACTAGCTTTCCAGGCTAGCTCCTTAAACCACTCGGACACCTTTCTTTATTTTGGTCTGCAAAGAACTCAAAAAAAATCGAGTTATACAACGTAAATTTTTAAGATTCGTTAATGCTCTTGCTAAATTCTTCCATAAACAACTTTACGGCTTTCTTTTGATAGC
Source organism: Flavobacterium panacagri (assembly GCF_030378165.1). Lineage (NCBI taxonomy): Bacteria > Pseudomonadati > Bacteroidota > Flavobacteriia > Flavobacteriales > Flavobacteriaceae > Flavobacterium > Flavobacterium panacagri. The sequence goes on along the minus strand of NZ_CP119766.1, from coordinate 1,469,833 downwards.
TTCCAATTGTCAGCATAAAAGATTCTCGCTTAGTAACAACGCCCGTAATCTGAATAGCTTTTAGACTGTGTTCCCAGCCTTTTAATGCTTTTTCGGCTACAATAGTTGCCCAGTCGCTGTTTTCTACCATTTGCAATAAAGCATTAATTGAATTTAATTCTATCGAGATTTTCGGTTTCATATGATGTTTTACAAACAATATTTCTACATATTCTCTGGAATTTGATCCTTTTCCCGGTAGAATCAACGGAACTTCTTCTATTTTCTTAAAGGGTATTTTTTCTAAAGAAGCCAAAGGATGTGTTTTTGCAACCGCCATTACCATGTTTGACGTAAACAAAGGTACTTTTTGAATTGGAGGCCCAATCTCATGCGATGAAATGACTAATACTAAATCTAATTCATTATTAATCAATTTTTGTTCTAAGGATTCTGTTGTACCATAATCTACTATGATTCTTAGATTCTGGTATCTTTTAGCAAAAGCATTCACAACAGGCAGCACCAATAATCCGAAAATGTAGGTTACACCTATTCGCAGTTCACCGCCTATCATTTCGTTCAAATCTTCGATTGCCTGTTTTCCGTTTTCCACATTTTCTACCACTTTTTTGGCATGAATTAAAAAAACAGAACCTGCTTCTGTAAGCTGTACTTTTTTCCCGATTCTCTTGAACAAGGGTATTCCAAGTTCTTCTTCCAGTTTTTTTATTTGCTGCGAAAGTCCAGATTGTGTCACAAAACACAATTCTGCTGCTTTGGTAAAATGAAGTACCTCAGCCGTTTTAATAAAATACTGTAGTTGATAGATTTCCATATTGATAAGTTTTACTACTTATTATCAGTAAAATTATTAATTTTTCTAATGAAATCATAATCACGACCTTTGTATCAAATAATTTAAGATCATGTTTAAAGCCTTAAAATCAAAAAATTTCAAGTTGTTCTTTTACGGACAATCTGTTTCGGTTATTGGAACCTGGATGCAGAAAACTGCCGTGAGCTGGATGGTTTACAGTATAACAGGATCTGTATTTTTATTGGGATTGGCAACTTTTCTAAGTATGATTCCGTCTTTATTTTTAGCGCCTCTAGCAGGAACCATAATTGGTCGTTATGATAGACACAAAACATTATTATTTCTGCAATCTCTTGCCATGCTTCAGGCAGGAACTTTAGCTCTGCTGATTTACCTAAAAATATACAACATCAACTTCATCTTAGCATTAAGTTTAATTCAGGGAATAATCAACGCTTTTGATATGACCTGTCGTCAAACCATGATGATTGATATTGTAGACAACAAAGAAGATCTTCCAAACGCTGTGGCGCTAAATTCAACAATGAACAACTTTGCCCGAATTGCGGGGCCTGCACTTGCTGGGATTATTCTGCATCAATATGGAGAAGATATCTGTTTTATTGGGAACTTCATTAGTTATATTCCCGTTTTGATTTCATTATTGCTAATGAAAATCACACCGCATATTAAAGCCGAAAATAAATTGAATATGTTGGATGATCTTATTGAAGGTTTGGATTATGTGAAAAAAGAAACCGAGATGGCGAGAATGCTTTTAATGTTAACCTGCAGTAGTTTGTTCGTAATTTCCTTTAATACGTTAATGCCTGTTTTTGCCAAAGATATTTTTAGCGGAAACGCCGAAACTTTCAGCTGGTTTGAAAGTGCTGCTGGAATTGGTTCTGTTTTATCTGCTGTTTATTTAGCCAATCTAAAATCGGCGGAAAATATGGGTAAATTAATGATTGCAGCGAGTTTGCTTCTTGGTTTCAGCGTAATCATATTAGCCGTTTCAAACAGCATTACCATCGCCTTAATCTGTATGACTTTAAGCGGCATCGGGATGATGGGACAAACTTCATCTATCAATATTTATATCCAAACACACAGTATTGTGAGCATGCGTTCTAGAAGTATCAGTTATTTTATGATGGCGTATCAAGGAATGATTCCCGTGGGAAGTTTAATTATTGGTTATGTTTCTCACTCCCTTGGCGTTAGAACTACTGTTGCACTTCAAGGTGTTATCTGTATTCTTTCTGTGATTGTGTACGTATATTATAAAAAACATAAAGCAACGGAAGAAGATTTGGAAACTTGTCCGGTTCCATATCAAAATTCCAAAAATTAAATTTCAAATTTCAATTATTACTAGACCTTGACAAAGGTTGTTTCATATAGCAAACCCGACAGGTTTTGAAAACCTGTCGGGTTTCGGTATGTTAACGTTGTCGAGTTTCTTGTGTGATCCTTCCTTCGTCAGGATGACAAATTGGAACGATTAAACAAGATTCTAAATAAAAAATCCCAAATTCCAAAACTAAAGTATGGAATTTGGGATTTTGAATATTGGAATTTTGAAACTATGAAATCTCTCCTCTAAGTGCTGTTTCAAAAATATCTTTAAACTCATTTTGCGGAATCTTATGTCCAAGCAAATACATTAATTTTGTAATTGCTGCTTCTGTCGTAATGTCTTTTCCAGAAATCACTCCAAGAGATTTTAAAGCTGTACTCGTTTCATATTGTCCCATGTTTACGCTTCCGCCCGAACATTGGGTTACGTTTACGATATACATTCCTGATTTGATAGCTTTTTCAATTAAATTTAAAAACCAGTCTTCGGTCGGAGCGTTTCCTGAACCGTAAGTTTCGAGTATAATTCCTCTTAAACCATTAGTTGCCAGGATTGAAGCCAAAACAATTTCGCTCATTCCAGGAAACATTTTAATAATGGCAACGTGATTGTCTAAATTTTTATGGACAATCAATTTTGCGTCTTTGTTTATAGGAAGAAATAAATGTTTATTCAATTTTAAGTGCACTCCAGATTCTACCAATTCTGGATAATTTGGTGCTGTAAAAGCTTTAAAATGTTCTGCATTTACTTTCGACGTTCGGTTGCCTCGGTATAGTTTGTATTCAAAATACAGACAAACTTCTGTAATTACCGGTTTTCCGTTTTCTTGAAGAGAAGCAATCTGAATCGCCGTAATCAAGTTTTCTTTTGCATCGGTACGTAAATCTCCAATTGGCAATTGAGATCCTGTGAATACAACTGGTTTTGATAAATTTTCCAGCATAAAACTCAATGCTGAAGCCGAATATGACATGGTATCAGATCCATGTAATACCACAAATCCATCAAAAGAAGCGTAACTTTCCTCAATAATTGTGGCAATTTTTGTCCACATCTCAGGGTTCATATTCGAAGAATCAATTGGATGTTCAAATGAAATGGATTCGATTTCACAATCCAATTGTTTGATTTCTGGAATCTTCTGTATTAATTTACCAAAATTGAAGGCTTTAAGCGCTCCAGTTTCAAAATCTTTGCTCATACCGATGGTTCCTCCGGTATAAATCAATAATATTTTAGCTTTAGATGACATCTTGGTATTTTAATTTATTGACAACCGGATTGGCATACATAGCCAAAAACCCTTGTCTTGTCACAGGATTATCACTTCCGATACGCATTTCTAAACGACGCTCAAAAAGCTGTTTTTCGCTTTCTTTGTATTTGTCAGCAAATCGGTCTGTTTCGTTTAAAATATCGTAAGCAATAAAATTAGTCGGCCATAATTGATAGTTTTTCAAAACAACGTCATCAATAGTTTGTGCCAAAGCCAGAACCTGTTTGTTTGCATTATCATTTTCGGCTACGATCTGATCAATTTCTGTATCTAAAACATCTCCGACAGAAATATGGATTCTTTTCTTAGTTCCCATGATACCGCTAATGATATTCATGAAATCTTCGTTTTTATCTTTTACGTAAACCTCATTGTTGGCTTCTGCCATTAATTGCGGCATTTTCAACACATCGGTCGGGTCGTATTCGTATGAAATGGAAACTGGAACTATTTTTAATTTTTTAAAATAATCCATTAAGTTTTCTTCGTCAGATCCCATTCCAATCATTTTTAAAACACCTGGATTAGTTTCGTCATTTCCGTCTTTTGTTCTTCCTTCTTTCTGAGCAATCCAAACCGAACGATTTTCGCGAAGCAATAATTGTCCCATATATTCTGAAAGAAGCTTAGAACTTTGCAACATTTCTCGAGGTGTTAATCCTCTTAAAACTAAAAAGTTTCGATTCAATTTTGCTAAAGTTGCCAAAAAGGCTTTCTTAACCAAATTGTCTCCAATTGCAGATGCCGTCATCACTAAACCATGTTCAAACAAACATACATTTAATAGCGTCGTATCTAAAAGAATATCTCTGTGATTCGATATAAATAAGTAAGAAGTATTTGGTTCTAATTTTTCAAAACCTGAAGTTGTTAAGCCCTCAGAACTTTTTTCTAAAACCTTCTGAATTGTATTGTAAATAAAATTGCATTGAAAATCACGAATCGAATGTGTTTTCTTTAATTGATCTTTCCAAACCTCATCCTCTACATCTGGAAAAGTAAAGTTCATCATGGTTTTCATCATTGGATGATTGACAACACCATGAAGTGCTTCATTTATTTCAGAATCATAAAAAGGTCGAATGGCATCAAATTTCTGCATTATTTATATTGATTTTAAGTGGGCAAAAGAACAAAAAAAAAATTACATTAAAGTAACGAATAGATTAAATCCCAAAAACGTCCTTCGAATTCTGGGTTGTTATCGCTGCTATTTCATCTTCAGAAACTTCGTAAATCGTTGCCAATTTTGAAATTACATTCACTAAATAACTGCTTTCATTTCGTTTTCCTCGGTATGGAATTGGTGCTAAATAAGGAGAATCTGTCTCCAAAACGATATGTTTTAAATCGATTTGATTTAAAAACTGATCGATTTTTCCATTCTTAAATGTAACAACACCGCCGATTCCTAATTTCATATTATAAGAAATAGCTTGTAAAGCCTGTTCTAAAGTTCCGGAAAAACAATGAAAAATCCCAAATAAATCTTCAGATTTTTCTTCTTCAAGCACTTCAAAAATTTCGTCAAAGGCTTCACGACAATGAATTACAATAGGTAATTTGTATTGTTTTGCCAGCTGAATCTGTTTTTTAAAAGCAATCTGCTGTTCTTTTAAATGTGTTTTATCCCAATACAAATCGATCCCAATTTCACCAACAGCGTAGAACTTTCTTTTAGCTAATTCGTTTTCTACGTGTGCTAATTCTTCCAGATAATTATCTTTCACGTAAGTAGGATGCAATCCCATCATTAAGAAGACATTATCGGGATAATTTTTCTCTAAATCGTACATAGACTGAGTTGCTGCTGCATCGATTGCAGGAATAAAAAAACGGGTAACTCCGGCGTTAATGGCACGCTGTATCATTTCGTCACGATCCTGATCAAATTCTTCAGAATATAAATGCGTGTGGGTATCGGTAATAATAGGTGTTGAATTCAAGGCTTTCATTTTAAAGTGGTCAAAATTACGACAATATTAAAAGAATACCAATTTTGTAGAGATTACGGGACGCGGATTTGACTGATTCACTTCGTGAAACCGCGGATAAAACGGATTTTTCTCTATTGTTCATTTTGAGAAATGACGCTTAGAATGAGAAAAACCTTTGCCAAAGTTTAAAACTTTGATAAAGGTTGCTGTATTTTTTTATCATCTTAAGGAACGAAGAATCTCAAAAGTAGTATCGCAAAGAAAACCCCCATTTTTTCTGACGATCAACTAGTGTGATCCTTCGTTCCTCAGGACGACAAACTGAATTAATAAAATATTATTTTCCTGTTTCAATAAATAATAAAGCACGGTCTAAAACTTCATCTTTTCCTTCCTGAATGCCTTTAATTGTTGGCTTTACTTCAATATCAGGAACTATGCCAATTCTTTGAGTTTCGCGTTTATCTGGGTAATAAACGCCAATTCCTGAGAATAATGTACGAAATCCTTTAAACTCAAATACAGAAATATTACCATCTGCTCCTGAAGTCTGACTTCCAATGATAGTCGTATTCCCCGAAGCTCGAAAACACATTGCTGTCCATTCTGCGTGGCTCTGCGTTTTCTCATTCAATAAAACAACTACTTTTCCTTTATAATTATCCTTATTGTCAGATCCGCTTGAAGTGCCTTCATTGTTCCATTTAAATCTACCTGGATAACTTAAATCCGGAATAGTATAAATGGCAAACTTATTTTCCTGAGGGCTTATAAAATTTGATATTTCTATGGCAGTCCCTTTAGGATAATTCCTAACATCAAAAACTATTGCTTTGGTGTTTTTTAGTAGTTCGATCATATCGGGAATATTTCTGTCTGTTAAAATTCCCATATCAACATATCCTATATTATTGTCTAATAATTTAAATCTCTCCTTCTTTTTCTTTGCTCCTTTTTTAAATTCATTTCGGTGAGAATCATGATAATCGTGCCATATCATCGTTTTAGTTAGATATTCCCCATTTTTAAGAAATTCTACTTTAACGGTATCCGATTTACTTATTAAGATTCCGCCAATTATCTTTTCCAAATATTTAGCATTATTAGAAGCACTAACCAGATTCTTATTTTCCGCAATAAAATCTTTTATTGTTTGATTGTTTATTTTAGTAATGACATCGCCTACTTTTATATTATCAGCTTGTGCCAGACTATCCGCTAAAATTTCAGTAACAACAACTTTATCATCGATTATCTTTCCGTTGGCAGGGAAATATGTAGTCGGCAAACGAGCTTCTGAAGTAGGATAAACATAAACTTCCGTATGACTATCATCAATACTTGACATTAGTCTTCTTATTACCAAATTAAAAAAATCATCATGATTCTTAGCTTGAATAGCAAGAGGTATAATTTTATCTAATGTGATGTCCCATTTCTGATCCATCTGATATTTATAAGGGAAATAATATTCTATTAAATTCCAGAGCATAAAAACCATTCGAAGTTTTGAATCCTTATTAGTATAGTCTGGATCTTCAGAACTTTCATTTCTTATCCCAATGTTTCCAACATGTTCCATAGCATAAACATAAAATTGTTCGCCCTGAAACCTGTTTTCTTCAATAAATTTCAATTTCTTCGAAAGATTCTTAGAAAACAGCTTATTATTAAACCAACTTAAATCAAAGTTTTTATCGAAATATTCTACCTCTTTCGGAGCAGAAATTGGTGCAACTTCTTTTATCGTCCCAAGCTCATCAATCCATTTTTCTAGAATTAATGAAAACTCTTCCTTAGTTTGTGCTTTTTCTATTTTAGGTAATTTCTCTAGAAGCTGCTTATCCCAATTGACTTCTCCGCCAGCCACTTTTGGATGATAGTATTTTAAGAAACCCCAAACTTTGCAGGTTGCAGCAAGTTTTTCTGTTTCAGTTACTTTAGCAGCACTGAAAACAGTTTGAGAAAATATGATAAAAAGAAATAAATTAATCTTTTGCATCAATTAATCGGGTTAAGTTTTAATTTTTTTTGGGACAATTCTTATAAAAAGAAAATCGAATTTAGAACTAAAATTCCAAATTCGATTGAGGTTTTACGTAAAGACCGCATTTTTTTTATCGATCTCGCTAAATTTTAACTAATTTAACTCTTCCAACAGCTGTTCAACATCATCATAATCTTCAAAATCCTGAGAAATGGTCTGTAAAATTTCCTGACATTCTTTATATTTTCCTTGTTTTAATTTAGACAAAGCCAGATTCCATTTTGCCTTTTCTTTATAAACAGAATTTCCTGCTTCTAATTCTTTAAAAATAGTTTCGGCTTTTACATATTTTCCCACCTGCAATAGCGAAACACCGTAGAAATATTTAATTTCTTCTGAATTATTTTCTTTTAAAATAGCTTCAAAAAGCGGTATTGCCTTTTCATATCTTTTACCATTAAAATTGTCTTCAGCCTTTTTCAAAGTTTCTTCAGAAACTCCTCTTTCTGTAAAATAAGCGCTTTCTGGATGGTTATAATCTTCAAAATTAGGATAATGTTTATAGTCGAAGAAAAACAATCCGAACATAATGGCAACAGAAGCCACTGCTGCAAAATACCAAGGTTTCAATGAAACTACTTTGGTTTTCTTTTTCTGGAAATATTTATCAGAGATTCGGTTTAGGTTTTCTTTAAAAGCTTCTCGCTCTGTTTCTATTCCGAATTTATTGTCTAATTGAAAATGCATTTCTTTGAAACTCTCAAATGCCGATGCCAGTTCTGGATCTTCAGTTAATTGTTTCTCCAAATTGCTTTTTTCATCAACGGTCAGTTCGCCTTGAAGATATTGGTCAAATAATATATAGCGTTCTTCGTTCATGATTAATTGTTTTTTAAAGAGTTAAAATTTTTCGCTTCCTGAATCCACTGCGTCAACTGGCCCACACATAACGATTTCTTTTTTCGAACATAGCCATACGTCACATTGAGTTTTTCGGCTACTTCTTCCATCGATTTTAAGCTAAAACTGAGTTTTAAAACTTCCTGACATTTCTCTCCCAATTTCTGGAACATCATATCAAAAAGCTGTTGTTTTTCGTCAAATTCTTCTGTTTGAGTAACTAAGTCATGCGCAGATTCATTACTAGATACCACGTTCTCATAAATTGTTACCCCTTTGTTTGATGATTTTTTCAGTTCGTTCAGCCAGCGTCTTTTGCACAATAAGAAAAAGTAAGCATCAAACGGGCAAGTAAGCTGCAGTTTATTGGCTTTCGCCTGATTAAAAAGCAAAATCATAATTTCCTGAATCACATCCTGAGCCTGGTCTTTATCTCCCGAATTATTGGTGATAAACAAAACCACTTTGGGCGCATACTTCTTATATATCATTTCAATTATTACCGAATCATTTGCGGCAAGTCCTTCAATATATTTTTGGTCAGGATGAATTTTGTTTTGATCCATAAAAAATGTTTTAACAGCTAATTTAAAAAAAGAATCTCAGAAATTTTCAAAAACAAGGGGTAACAATATTGCAGTGAATTGTATTTAACGAAACAAAAGTCTTTTAAAAACCTTTAAAAAATTAAAAGAAATGGAAAGTTACCAATTTGTAAATGAGAAAAACCTAGACCGGTTCTACGAGATTATCGCAGCCAAAACCCGCAACGGTTTTGTAATTACAGAACATAATGAAAAACTGCCTTATGTGGTTTTGTCCAAAGAAAAAAAAACCATAAACCACGCACTGCATTTATTTATCAGTTTCATGACTTTAGGTTTTTGGGTAATTATCTGGATTTATCTCATTCTGAATTTCTCCCGTAAAAGAGACATTTTGGTAGCCGTTGATGAAGATGGAAATCTCTTTGAAGACAAGTGTCTTTCTGCTTAAATAAAAAAAACAAAAATAAAGGGTAACAATTTTTAAAGCCAATTGATATAACGATATAAAATCACTTTAAAATGTTTTTTGAAAACAAGGGTAACAAAATCAAACCCCAATTGATTTAACTAAAAATTAATTAACCAAATCTGAAAACTACTTGAAACAATCAAGCCAGATTTATAAAAACTAGAAATTATGAAAACAAATTTTAAAAAGATCGGACTTTTAATATTAGCAATGACAACTTTTGCAAGCTGTGACGATACAAACGGAGAAGATATTAAAATTTCTCCTCCAACTGCAGCCGCTTTTAAAAGCATCAGCGAAAAGGGAGTAAAAAGAAACACTCAAAATTTTACGATGACAGCGGGGAACGGAGTAGTAACTCTAACATCCGCAAAGGGTGTCAAGCTTTACATTAACGGAGATTGTTTAACTAAAAACGGAACTCCTGTTACGGGACAAGTAGATATCGAATTTATCGAACTTTTTGATAAAGGAAATATGTTAGTGACTAACAAACCAACAATGGGAATTATGCCTGATGGAAAGAAAAATCTTTTGATTTCTGGAGGAGAATTCTTCATCAAAGCAACTCAGGGGGGAGTCGAATTACAGACCTCATGCTACATGAACATGACTGTTCCAACAGCATTAACGAATGGTTACGATAATTTAATGACTTTATGGACTGGAGTTATTGATGAAGATGGCGAACTGGCTTGGAAAGATGCCAGAGCAAATGCCGATGGAACTGGCGGAAAAGGCGGTGTTCAAGGAGAAGGAAACAATTATTATGTAACTTTTGGAAACTTTGGATGGACAAACGTTGACCGTTTCTACAGTGATCCGAGACCAAAAACTACTATTTTGGTAGATATTCCTGAAGGATACAACAATACCAATAGTGCTGTATATCTTTCTTATGATGGCGAAGGTACCAATGCGCTTGCTAAATTGGACACTTACACAGCCGAAGGATTATTCAGTGAACACTACGGTCAAATTCCGGTTGGTCTTGCCTGTCATATAATTTTCGCAACAGAAGACGGTGGTAACTGGAGATATGCAATCAAAGGAGTGACTACTACAGCAAATGCTGTTTATACCTTTACACTAGCCGAAACAACAGTCGGTACAGAAGCCCAGCTGGTTGCTGCAATTAATGCCATTCAGTAACTTTCAAATGCTTTTTTAAGAAAAAGTGGTGATTTGCTCATCACTTTTTTTTACATTTAATCCTGTTTGAAATTTCCACAGGAAATTTTAAGCCTCAAAACTATCTAGTTATGAAACCACATTTGTCTATTTTCTTTATTCTATTTTCTATTCTCTCAATAGGGCAAACCAAAGTAAAAGACACCATAACCCGAAGAGCTAACATCAGTTTTATTCAAAACGGAAATCAGGTTTCTTATAAACCCGAGACACCACCTTTGATTCCGATTGCGGGTGCGCCAAAGCCAAGTTATTCTTATTTATGGGAACTCGGAGACGGGCATTACAGCAAAGAAGCAGAACCGAAACATGTTTACAAAAAGAAAGGCACTTATACCACAAGACTTGCCGTAACGAACAATTATGACAACGGAAAACCACCTGCGACGCGTCCTAAAAAAGTGGCTGTAAACGATATTACGGATAATAACTATAAAGACATCGCTTCAATTGCAGATCAGAACGGTTTTGCGATTATCAAGAACTGTGATCCTATTCCGGAGCAGGAAATGGTAGTCGTAGTGAGTTATCAAAATCTGGAAAATTATGTTGCCAACGGAAAGCTGTATTTGTTTTATAATGAAAAGCAATTCAAACACAACAATTTCCAATTGAGCGATTTTAGAACTTATGCCGGCGAACGTGAAGTGAAAGAAAACTTAGTCGCTTCGGTTGATGATTTGAATGATTCGAATAATTTTCTGGCTTCCGCCGAAGGGAATTTCAAAACCAAAAAATACCGAAATACAACCACTGAAGAAGATTTGGACGCATCGCTTTTAGATGCCAACAAAACCTATCATAATGTTTCTGTTTTAGAATTTGATGATGCCAATCCAGGAGAAACGCGAAATGTTTTTTACACTTTCAAAACTACTCCTGAAATGATTAAAGATACAAGTGCAACTGTTACGATGCGCGGTATTTTTGTTCCGAACAGAAGTTATAAAAACCATAAAGTAAAAAATCTGGAAATGGAAATTGTGACTTCTCATGATCCAAACAAAATGGGATCTAACGGAAGATTTATGAATTACAGACTGGTTCGTTTTAAAAGAGTCAATTTTAAAACCCGTTTCCAGAATAATGGCAAAGGACCGGCAAGAAAAATTCGTTTAGAAACAGATGTTCCAGATATGTTTGACAAAAAGACTTTCCAGATTGAAAGTATGTATCCAGAATGTCCGATTTGTCCAAAAGGCGAAGAACCAACTGTAAGCTGTTTGGATACGATTATCAAACAGAAACAAATCATTTTTACTTTTAAAAATATTTACCTTCCGGGAAGCGAACAAAAAAATGTTCACGAAAAAGATTCTACAAAAGGTTTTGTAAAATACTCCATGAAGTTTGGCGAAGATTTTCATAAGGTAAAAACCAAAAGCCGCACTGCTATTATTTTTGATAAAAATGAACCGATAATTACCAACTACGCCACTACCCGATTTCTGCCTGGACTTTCGATTGGTGCAAAAGCGGGTTATAATTTTTATCCTGATTTAGATAAATCAACGAGTTATTTTGTGGGAGCAACGCTTTCTCCTTTTAAATCCTATCGTTTTTATTGGCAGGTGGAATGGGTAAATGCTTTGAATCAATACAATAGTGCTGTAAATGTCACAGACGAATTTAATACTAATGCCAATGGAACAAGACAGTTGGTGCGCACCACAACTTTGACGGAAAATAAAAATATCAACTGGGAAGTTCCGGTTTTGATTCGCTATAACATCAACAATTATATTGGTGTTGGAGCAGGAATTCAGGCGAATATCAATGTTTCTTCTGAGCAAAATCAGACTGTAAAGATTGATACTTATGAAGGCGATAAAGAGAACTTTTTGATTAGTTCGACAACCAGTTCTGATAAAGTGAAAAATAGTTTTACAGATGTAAAAACAGGCCTTTTATTTGATTTGACGGCAGGTTTTGCCAGAATCGGGCCAAGTTTAGGCGCACGGTATGTGATCAATTTTGAACAGAATTTTAATTATTTTCAGGTGTATGGAATTTGGAAATTTTAAATAGCCACGAATTCACGAATTTTTATAATTATCATTCGTGAATTCGTGACGGAAAAAAACTTTATGAAAAAACTGCATTGCTATATTTTATTATTCGCAACTCTAATTTCATTCGGGCAGAAAACCGTGTCCGAAGAAGATAAAATATATAATGCTGTGGATAATTTTACCGCAAATCCTTCTGCAGAAGCGTTACAAAATCTTAGAAATATTGAAAGTGATTTTTGGAAAAGTGCAAAACCAAAAACCAAAGACGAATTATTGGCAATTGTTATTCTTAATTGTAATAAAGCCTATTATGAAAATCAGTTTGGGCAGACTTTAAAAGCGGTAAAAAGCTATGAAAATGCCTGGATGATTTATCAGAAATACAAACTGAAAAATTATGATATTGTCGAATTCTGTTTAAAACCTTTAGGGAACTTGTATACGGTTTTGGGCGATTATGAAAATGCTGAAAACACGATCAAACAATATTATTTTATTGCCAGTCAGGAGAAAAACAAAGCGCAAAAAACGGCCGCAATTCTTAATCTTTCGAATGTTTACCAGAATACCGGAAATGTTTATAAAGCAATTGAATTAATTGAAAAGACCATTCAGACTGAAAAACTTTCCAACACAGAAAAAGGTCTTTTGCTGAATAATTTAGGTACGAACTATGTTTTATCTTCTAAAAAATCCGAAGCTGAAACTTCATTTTTAAAAGCTGTTTCTTTTTTAAAAAAGGATAAATCACAAACTGAAACTTTAGCCAATGCATATCGAAATCTGGCGCAGTTAAAAATAAATGAAAATAATTTCGTAAAAGCATCAGAATACTTCGAAAAAGCCAAAACCGAATTCAATAAAACCTCTAATCGCGAACCTAGAAAAATAGGACAGTTTTATTATGAAGCAGCTTTTATTGCTTTCAGCGAAGGAAAATTAGCCGAGGCACAAGAAAATATTGAATTCATTTTTAAAACACTTCTTCCTTCTTATTCTAGTTCAAAAAATAAACTGCCCAATCAAAATTCGCTTTATGCTGAAACGGTTTTATTGGATGCTTTGGATTTACAGGCTTTGATTTTTTTAGCTGAAAATAAACCTAAAGAGGCGCTGAAAAGTTACGAGCTTTCTTTTCAGATTGAAGAAATGATTCAGTCGCTTTTGGTTTATGAAAATTCTAAAATTATAACACAAGTCCGAAACCGAAACCGAACAGAAAAGTGTATTGAAATCTATCTTTCTCTGTATGAAAAAGAAAGAAAAATGAGCTATTTGGGAAGTGCTTTTTTACTTTCGGAACAAACTAAATCAGTTGTTTTAAAAAATCATCTTAAAAATTCAGAAACGATTTCAAGAGAAGAAAAACTGATTTTACAACAATTGCAAAATTGGAACACCACTATTCTGAAAGAACAGCAAAAACTGGAATTGGCGGATATTTCGAAAATCAATGAAGCGGTTAAAAAGCAAAATGAGTTAATGCTTCTTTTGAAAACAAAACAAAGCAAAACAGATTCAAAAAAGAATACCAACTTTGATCTTTCTGCACTTTATGCCAAATTAGAAAAAGACAATGCGCTATTAATCGAATACTTTTTCGGAACACATTGTATTTATAATTTTACTTTAGAGAACAATAAAATTGCATTACATCGAATTGAAACCGACAAGAACGCTTTTCCCGAATTGCTTTCTTTTATTAGTCTTTTTAAAGATCCTTCGGCTATTACTAATAATCCTAAAAAATATAATTTGCTGGGAAATAAGGTTTACAAAAAGCTTCAAATTCCCCATCCTTCAAAACATAAAAATTTAATCTTAATTCCAGATGGTATTTTATCTTTTCTGCCTTTTGAAGCCTTAATCAATGAAACGTCCAATACAACCAACTTTACAAAAATGCATTATCTGTTGGACAAATTTGATGTTGCTTATAACAATTCGGCCGAATTATATTTGAATGCCAATACGCTTTCAAACGGAAAAGAAAATATTCTCGGTGTTTTCCCGATTTTCGAAAAGACGAATTATGCACTTAGATTTTCAAAAAATGAATTAGAATCCATAAAACATAATTTTAAAGGACAGTTTTTTGAAAACGAAAATGCCAGTTTTTCAAACTTTAAAAATAATTCAATAGGAAAATCTATTATACATCTCAGTACACACGCTTCTTCAGGCGATTTGGAAACTCCTGCCAGTATCAAATTTTACGATCAAGAAATCTTGTTTTCTGAACTTTATAATTTAAAACTTAATCCCGATTTGGTGGTTTTAAGTGCTTGTGAAACGGGAATTGGAAAGTTATATAAAGCCGAAGGCGCAATGAGTGTAGCAAGAGGTTTTCAGTTTGCAGGAGCTCAAAATCTGATGTTTTCTTTATGGAATGTAAACGATTATACGACTTCTGTTTTTATGGATTATTTCTATAAAGAAATCAAACATGATGTTTCTTTTGTAAAAGCGAGTGCCAATGCTAAAAGGGAATTTTTGAAAGATAAAACCATTCCGAATGCCAAAAAATCGCCTTATTACTGGAGTGCTTTTGTTTATTACGGAACTATCGAAGAAACCGAAAAACCTACAAATTATATCTTCTATATCATTAGTTTTTTGGCTGTAATTGGCTTATTTTTGGGTTTCAATCAGTACAGAAATGGAAAATCTTCACGAAATTCTCAAAATAGAGAATTACAAAAAAATAAAATTCAAAATCACTAAAACCCAGCATTTACAGATTAAAGCTAAAATTAACGGCATCTCTGGGAATTTTATTTTAGACACAGGCGCATCGAACACTTGCATCGGATTTGAAAGTATAGAATACTTTGAATTAGCAGCAAAAAAATCAAAAACAAAAGCTTCGGGCGCTGGTGGAACGGGAATGAAAACTCAAATTTCCTCTCAAAATAAATTACAGTTAGGAAGTTGGAAAAACAAGGATTTCAGCATTGTGATTTTTGATCTTTCGCATGTGAATGAAGCTTTAGAATCGTACAAAGCTAAACCTGTTCACGGCATTATCGGTGCTGATGTTTTATTGGAAGGAAAAGCGATTATTGACTATTTTAACCATTATTTGTATTTAAAATAATACAATTTAGTTTTTTTGATATATTTGTTAAGCCATTTTAATAAATTTATCCCTATGAAAAAAACTCTACTTTGTTTTCTTTTATTGTTACCTACTTTATTTTTTGCTCAAGTTAGCAGTATTATACATTGTGCTGGAGATAATGTTTTTGATTTGACCAGTCGATATGATGAATTGACTGAAGGTCTTACTCCTGACCAAAATATTACTATTAAGTATTATATAAAAGATACTTATGCTGCAAATGATGAATATGCAATTGCAGATCCAAAGAATTTTGTTTTTAATGAAAGACAGCTGCAAATTCATGTGAATGTCTATACTAATGGTCAAAAGAAGTACATGAATTCTTTTATGATATTTTTGAATTCTCCCTTATCCATCTCTTATGCCAATGTTACAAACCCAATCTGTGGCAACCAAAGATTAACAGTAGGTGCTTTAGGAGGCCAATCTTCTTATAAATATTCGTTAGATGGAGTTAATTATCAATCCGAAAATATCTTTAATAATGTAAATCCTGGAACTTATACCGTTTATGTTAAAGATGGCTATAACTGTATAGCTACAATGGAAAAAATTGTACAACCTATACCCCCACTTACAGCAACAAGCTTAAATATAGACAATTCTTGTTTCGGTTCAAATGATGGTAGAATAGAAGTTAATGCCACTGGAGGGCGGCTACCCTATTCTTATTCTATGAACGGTACTAATCATAGGGTGTCAAATATATTTTCAAATTTACCTCCTGGACATTATAATTTGACAGTAAAAGATGTTACAGGGTGTACATTCACATTTTCTGTAGAAATACTAAGTCCTACAGTTTTAAACTCTTACGTAACCGCTACTAACGTCAGCGCTTTTGGCAACAATGATGCAGAAATAACAGTTAATGCAACGGGAGGAACACCTAACTATTCTTATATCTTGCGAAGTACTTACGGATCAATCATAAAACCATATCAATCTTCTAACAGATTTCAGGGTATAGGAGCAGGTTCCTATATTGTCGAAGTTATAGATGTTAAAGGATGTATGTATACTACACAAATTACTATACCCGCCCCACCTTCTCCTTTGAATGCTACTGTAGCAGTAACCGATATTAATTGCAATAATCCTACAGGCTCTCTAACGGTTACCACTATAGGAGGATCTGGTTCTTATCTTTATTCTTTAAATAATGAGCCATATCAGGCTTCAAATTTCTTTTACAATTTAGCTCCAGGCAATTATGTCGTAAATGTAAAAGACAGCCAAAATGCTATTATAAGTTTTCCAGTTGTTATAA
This sequence comes from Flavobacterium panacagri, assembly GCF_030378165.1. Lineage (NCBI taxonomy): Bacteria > Pseudomonadati > Bacteroidota > Flavobacteriia > Flavobacteriales > Flavobacteriaceae > Flavobacterium > Flavobacterium panacagri. Next base: position 1,452,957 of record NZ_CP119766.1, on the reverse strand, counting down.
AATCTTCTGAGCCACTAACCGCAACAGCTGCCTATACCAAAATCGAGAATTGCGCCATAAATTATAATTCAACCATCACGATTACAGCTAGCGGAGGTAAAACGCCATATAAATATGCAGTCAATACTACTGCAAGTTACCAAGACAATAATACTTTTTTTGGAGCTGCTCCTGGAGAACATACGATCAATGTTAAAGATGCTAATGGATGTATTTTTAGTTCAACTTTAACTATAGATTCACCTGTCTCATTGACCGCAACTGCAACAATTAATGAAGCAGCAACCTGTTATGGAAAAGATTCTGTAACTATTACAGCTGCTGGAGGACAGCCGCCTTACACCTATTCTTTCACAGAGGGAACTACATACTCTGATATAAATACCTCTGAATTAAATCCAGGATATCGCACTGTATTTGTTAAAGATGCTAATGGCTGTATTGTTACTCAATCTGTACTAATTAGTCCTAAAAATTCTCTAAATAGCACGTTTGTGGCATACGCAAATGCAACTGCTCCAAATAGCAACGATGGATTAATAACAATCAATACAACCGGAGGAAAAATGCCATACAGTTACACAATTACAAATGGCAGCAATACAATTACAGTACCTCCTCAACCATCTAACACGAATACTTTTAACAATCTTGCACCAGGATCTTACCGTATCGTTGCTAAAGATGCTATAGGATGTGTTTCACAAGCCATAGAAGTAATTATTTCAGCACCATCTTTAGCCCCGCTTACCGCTGTAAGTACAATTACGCAGCCAACTTGTACAAATCCTACGGGTACAATATCAATAATTGCTAGCGGAGGATCTGGTTACTATCAATATTCAATAGACAATGGTGTAACTTATAGTAATAACAGCATATTTTCTGTTGTCGCAGCTGGTACATATAAAATAGTAGTTCGTGATGCTGAAAATGCTATCTATACTTTTAATTTAGTCGTACAGCCTATAAGCCCACTATATCTTAATGTATCGATTGTTTCTCCAATAACCTGCGCTCAAAACGGAATAATCCACGCACTCGCTATAGGTGGTCAATCTCCAATTACTTATTCTTTAAATGGAGGTGCTTTTAGTGACACTAATATTTATGAAAATCTAAGCCCCGGCATTTATATTGTAACAGCAAAAGATAATAATGGATGTACTGAAAGTATCGTAATGGAATTAGCGGCACCGATCCCGTTAGTTGCAAACATTACTATAGAAAATCAAACGGCAACTATTAATGCAAGCAGTGGAAATACAGAATTAAAGTATGCTATTTCTCCAAATTTAGATAGACTTTCAAGCCAAAATGTTTATCCAAATCTGGCTCCTGGAAATTACACTGCAATTATTAAAGATTCAAATGGATGTGTTGTGATGCTGAATTTTGTAATTGAAGTTCCTGCTCCTTCTGCAAATGGAAAAACTACTGTAAATGTAGATTTCAAACAAGGTCAGACTTTAGCAGATCTTGTTATTGAAGGGCAAAATATCAAATGGTACAGTACACCCGGAAGTTCTCCAACTGGGAAAACTAATAAAGTTGCTGCTGAGGTACCTTTACCACTATCCACTGTTTTAGTTGATGGAGTTACTTATTATGCATCACAGACTATTAATGGAGTCGAAAGTAAAGAACGTCTTGCAGTTACTGCAAAAGTAAACGGCTCTCTTTCTACTCCAGACTTTGAATTGGCAGACTTTAGGTTTTATCCTAATCCTGTAAAAAATATTTTGAGTATTAAAAATCAATCTAGTATAGATCATATTCAAGTTTTCTCTGTTTCTGGAAAATCTGTTTTGTCTAAAAATATTAATGGCAATTCTGCTGAGATTGATTTATCTGGTCTTTCAACTGGAATGTATATCTTAAATGTCAAATCTGATGGAAAAGAAAAAGCATTCAAATTTGTCAAAGAATAGCGATTCTAAAACGCACAAAAAAAGCCTTCATAATAATTATGAAGGCTTTTTTATTTTGATCTTATTCTATAATTTCTTCTTTTGGAGCTGCATGTTTTTTCAGTGAAAAATAAGCCATAACTGTACTCAGTAACATTAATGCTCCTCCTAAAATAAATGGCGCACCAGCAAATTTAAAAGGCGCATCATTATGAGTGAAAAAGTAAAATGTATTGGCCATCATTGGCGGACCTATAATAGATGAAGCACTCATTAAGCTAGTCAAAGTTCCTTGAATTTCTCCTTGTTCACTTGGTTCAACCTTACTAGCCACAACAGATTGTAAAGCAGGACCAGCGATTCCGCCGAGACAATATGGAATTAAAAACACAAACATCATCCAGCTTTCTGTTGCAAAAGCAAATAACAGCATTCCGATTGTGTATAAAGCCAAACCGATATAGATACTTTTTTCATTTCCAATTTTTGGATTAATAAAACGAACCAATCCGCCTTGTACTACGCCAACCAATAAACCGATAATTCCTAATGAGATTCCGATCATTCTTTCATCCCAATTGAATTGATAGATGGTAAAGAAACTCCAGTTACTTTGTACAGCATGTGAACCTACATACAAGAAAAATATTGCTGCAATTAATCCAATTAGAGTTGGATGTTTTCTTAAACCTAGAATTGCTCCAACCGGATTGGCACGTTTCCAGTCAAAAGGCCTGCGGTTTTCTTTTTTAAGTGATTCTGGCAGAATGAAAAATCCGTATAGAAAGTTCAGCATGCATAAAACTGCTGCTGCATAAAACGGAACTCTAGATCCGTACTGTCCTAAAAGTCCTCCGATTACAGGCCCAATAATGAACCCTAACCCGAAAGCAGCTCCGATTAATCCAAAGTTTTTTGCTCTGTTTTCAGGCGTGCTGACATCCGCAATATATGCTGAAGCTGTTGTAATACTTGCACCTGTTACTCCTGCAATAATTCTTCCGATGAAAAGCCAAACAATAGTTGGCGAAAATGCCAGTAAAATATAATCTAATGAAAAACCAAAAAGCGAAATCAAGATAATGGGTCTTCTTCCAAATTTATCACTTAAATTTCCAATTACTGGTGCAAATACAAATTGAGTTATCGCATACGCGAAAGTTAACCAGCCGCCTATTTTTGCTGCTTCACTGATGTCGCCATGAATCAGTTCTTCGATTAGTTTTGGAATCACAGGAATAATAATTCCCCATCCAGTAATATCAATTAACATGGTTATGAAAATAAAACCAATGGCTGCAGATTTGTCTTTTTGTAGCATAGTTATTTTTGTAAGGAGATGCAAATAAACTGATTTTTCGATTAACAATAAAAAAATCCAAAACTCAAAGTTTAAATTCCAATTGAAAGTGCTATTTTTTTCACGCAGATTTAAAAAAGATTTAAGCAGATAAACGCAGATCTTTTTCTACTAAAATATTTATCTTTTTCCTCAACATAACCCATATAATACGTTTCCCGTGGTTGAAACTACGGGCTATATTTTAATGTAATGAATAGATAAATCTATAAAATCTGTGTGAATTTTTTTTAAGGCATCAATAAAAAAATCCCAAATTCCAATTTGAAGGAATCTGGGATTTTTTATTGTAAAATTCTGAATTCGGGTTCGGAATTTCACTATTGAAAATTAAAACTATTAATGGGTGTGTTTCGGATTGAAACCGTCTTCGCTTAATTCTGTATGCTCATAATCGGCAACCATTTCAGCTTCGTAATCGATTTTTTCTCCTTTAGAGAATTTTCTAATGATTTTCTCCATAATATCATAGATTACTGGAACCACAATTAATGTTAGGAATAATGAAGAAATCAAACCTCCAATAATTACCCAAGCTAATCCGTTTTTCCATTCTGCTCCAGCTCCAGACGCTAATGCAATTGGGAACATACCGAACACCATCGCAATTGTTGTCATCAAGATCGGACGTAAACGTGCGTGGTTTGCTTGGATCAATGCTCTTCTGATTGATTCACCAGCAGCTCTTCGTTGATTCGTATAATCGACAAGCATGATCGCATTTTTACACACCAGACCAATCAACATGATGACCCCTAAGATGGTAAAGATATTTAATGTATTGTTTGTTAATGCCAAGGCGAATAAAACTCCAATGAACGAAAGCGGAATTGCAAACAATACAACAAACGGGTGAACGAAACTGTCATATAATCCAACCATTACAAGGTAAACCAAAATAATAGCCGCTAATAATGCGATTCCTAAAGTACCAAAACCTTCTGATTGGTTTTCTTGGTCACCACCCCAGATGTAGTTAACTCCTGTTGGTTTTTGTAATTTGTCTAGTTTTTCCTGCCATTGTGTTACAATTGTTCCCGCTGGCACCCCAACGTTCTGACCTTGTACGGTTACAGAAGCTGTTTTATCTCTACGCTCTAATTTACTCGGCCCAGAACCTTCTGTAATTGTAGCGAATTGGTTTAATTTAATCTGCTGGCCTGCGTTGTTGATGAAAATCAAATTACTAACATCTGTGATGTTTTTTCTATCAAATTCATTGTATTTGATGTTGATATCATATTCGTATTCACCAGCTCTAAATTTACCGTCAGTATTACCACTGTAAGCTGTCTGCATTGTTAAACCAACTGTTTGAAGTGTTAATCCTAAAGCAGCCATTTTATCTCTGTCAACTTGAACGTTGATCTCTGGGTTTCCGTCTTCAACTGTTAATTTAATCTCCGTTGTTCCAGGAATAGTACGTAATTCAGCTTCAGCTAATTTTGCAAATTTCATTGCACTTTCTACGTTTGGACCTGTTACGATCAAACCTAAAGTTGCGTCTTCTGCTGTTCCTAAGATACCTACAGGAACTGTTTTCACTTTAGCACCAACTAAGATCTTCTCTAATTTACGTTTTGTTTTAGCAGCATAAACATTAGCGTCATCTGTTCGATCTTTTTGCTCGATCATTTTAACGTCAATCTCTGCTTTGTAAGCTGTTGCCTGCGCCGCTCCTAGACCTTCACTGGTTTGTCCTACTGTTGTAATCTGGCTGAAAACATATTTCTCTCCTTTTAAGAAAGCTTCTGCTTTTTGCGTCATAAAGTTAGTCTGCTCTAATGAGGCATCTTTCGGCATCTCAATCTGTACTAAGAACTCACCACTATCAGACGATGCGAAGAACTCTCCTCCAATATATCCGCCTCCCATTAACCAGAAGATCGATCCAAAGAACATTACTAATACAACACCAATAGTTTTAATATAGTGATCTAAACACCAGTTTAATAAGTTTGAAATCCAATCTGTAAAACGAGTTAAATAGCTTTCAAATCCAAGAATAATTCTTCCAAATAAGTTTTTACCTTCAATATGCTCTAATTTTCCAAAACGGGAAGACAACCATGGAATAATAGTAAAGGAAGCCAATAAAGAGAACATTGTTGATATAATTACCGTAACACAGAATTGTGTAATAATGTTTGATACCAATCCTGTACTCATTGCGATTGGCAAGAATACCACCACAATTACTAAAGTAATCGAAGTTACAGTTCCTCCAATTTCGGCAGTTCCATCATAAGCAGCGCGGATACGGCTTTTACCCATTTCCATGTGTCGGTAAATATTCTCCAATACCACAATCGCATCATCCACAAGAATACCAACCACAAGAGATAAACCTAATAAAGACATTAAGTTAAGCGTATAACCTAATAAATAGATTCCGATGAATGTTGCAATCAAAGAGGCTGGAATAGAAACCATTACAATCAAAGAGTTTCTGATACTGTGTAAGAAGAACAACATTACAAAAGCAACCAGAATAACCGCAATTAACAAGTCATGTACAACAGAATCTGCTGCTTCAAGCGTAAATACGGTACTGTCTTTTGCAACCTCTAATTTCAATTCAGCTGATTTGTAATCTTTCTCTAAAGTTGCAATTGTTTTAATCAACTGCTCACTTACCGCAACGGCATTAGCATCTGATTGTTTTACAATTTGAAGTACGATGGCACTTTTTTGATCAACACGCGCAATTTTCTCTGCTATCTTTTGTGTATCCTGAACATCAGCGATATCACCTAAACGAACTTGAATTCCGTTTTGAGAAGAAACCACTAAGTTTCTTAATTCCTCAACGTTTTTATATTTACCCGCTAAACGGATTAAGATTTTCTGATTACGAGTTTGGATGTTACCAGTTGGGAAATCCAAGTTTGAACTCAAAATAGTCTGCTGTACCTGAGGAACTGAAAGTCCATAACCCTGCATTTTTACAGCGTCAAGGTTTACCTGGATCTCACGCTCTTGACCACCAATAATATTTACCTGAGCAACCCCTTGTACACGAGATAAAATTGGTGCAATCTTTTTATCGATCAAATCGTAGAAAGTTGCTTCGTCCATTTTACCATTCGCTCCAAGTGTCATAATTGGTAAATCACTTAAAGAGAATTTTGTCAATGATGGCGGATCAGCATCGTCTGGTAAATCACTCAAAATTGCGTTAATTTTACGCTGTGCATCATTCATCGAAATATCAACATTTGCAGTAGAAAGCAATGTGATTGATACTACAGACAAACTCTCATAAGATTTCGAATCAATTTTCTTTATATTTTCCAGAGAGGCAATTGCATCCTCGATTTTCTTTGTAACAGTATTCTCAACCTCACTTGGAGAAGCTCCAGGATATACAGTAGAAACCGTAATAACGTTGGTTTCGAATTTCGGGATCAGCTCGTAGCCTAACTGGCTGTAACTGAACAATCCACCTAATGTCAGAATTGTAAACAATACAATTACCAACGACGGACGTTTAATGGATATTTCGGCTAATTTCATATGTTTTTTTTATTAAGTACTTAGTTTTTTTAGTTCCTAGTCCTTAGTTTTTAATTCCTCATTTTTAATGTTACCTAATTCTAGGCACTAAAAAACTAAGAACTAAGGACTGATTCCCTTAATCACTAATTACTTTTTATTTAATAATTTCTACTGTATTTCCGTCTTGTAAGTTAATCTGCCCCGTAACAATCACAGTTTCTCCATCATTTAAACCATTAATGATTTCAACCTTGTCTCCTAAGATTCTTCCAGCAACTACTTTTTTCAATTTAGCAACGTTATTTTCTACTACGAAGATTTCATTACTGCTCACACTACCAACAAAAGCATTTCTAGGAACCACTTTTAAGTTTTGTTTTTGGTTGTTTGAACCAAAGTTTGCTGTTCCGTACATACCTGCTTTTAAGTCGTTGTTAGCATTGTTTGTAATTTCGATTTCAACTGGGAAATTTAAAGAAGCATCTGCTTTTGCAGCAATAAATGTAATTTTTCCAGAGAATGTTTTATCAGGATAAACACTAGCAGTAATGTTTACTGTGTTTCCTAATTTTAAACTTGCTACTTGGCTTTCGTTTACTGTAACTGTCAATTTTAATTTAGAAACGTTTACAATATCAAATAAAGCAGTTGCAGGCATTCCAGCTAAAATAGATCCCGGTTCAACATATTTTTTATTGATATATCCATTAATTGGCGCTTTTACTCTTGTATCTCCAACATTAATTTTAGCTTGAGTATAGTTAGATTGCGCATTTGTTAAAGCTAATTTTGCCTGATCTAATTGTTGTTTTGTAACACCACCAGTTTTAAAAGCATTTTCATATCTAGCATAATCAGATTTTGCATTTTGAAATGCTGCTTCAGCTGCTTGAGCATTTACATTGATTACATCACCTCTTACTGTTAAAAGAGTTTGTCCAACTCTTACATAATCACCTTCTTTAACTAAAACACTGATTACTTTTCCAGATTTTTCAGCAGAGAAAGTCAATTCTTGAATTGGTGCAAAGTTTCCGTTTGCCGTAAAACCAAGATTTACATCTTCTGTTTTTACAGTTGCTACTTTTACAGAAACTGCTGCATTTTTTTCTGCTACAATTGCAGTTTTACCTTCATTCTCAGCCTTATTCTTATTTAAAATGAAGTTAATCCCGACAAGTGCCACGACTATGATTACGATTGTTATAATTATTTTTTTCATTGTAATAATTTGTTATTTAGTAAGAGATTTTAGTTCGCCTTTTGATTTAATTAGAGATATTTCGGCAATTTTATAATTTAAAACTGCTCTTGTATAGTTATTCTGAGCTTCAAGTGATGCATTTTCAGCGTCTAGCAAATCGGTTAAAGAAGCTAAACCTTGAAGATAATTGTTTTTGGTATTGCTAAGAATTTCAGTTGCCAAACGCATATTTTCTTGTTGATTCTGAATGGTCACAAGATTATTATTGATTTGTGTCATTGCATTTTTATAATCTAAATCAAGAGATAATTTAGTGTCTTTAATATCTTCCTGAAGTGATCTAATTTCAACATCTGCTTGTCGTACTTTGGCACGAGTACCAAAACCAGTAAAGATTGGCACATGTAAGTTTAAAGCAATCGCAGAGAAATCCGACCAGTAAACTCCTTTTTCAGGTTTTGCAAACCAAGGAAATTCAGGGCCTTGACCAATGTAATTGTAACCAGCAGACAATGAAAGTGTTGGATAATACCCTGCTTCCATTGCTTTTTTATTGTATACTAAAAGCTCTTCTTGTTTTTTCAAAAGCAGATATTCTGTTCTGTTTTCTATATTTGGCTCTTGTGTTAAAGCCGCTGGAACCACTTCAAATTCTTCTTTTGGCATATCGATTTGAGTTTCAATCGGCATTCCCATATAAAACTTCAAAGCATTTTCCTGTAAAGTGATTTGATTTTTAATCTGCTGACGTTCTGTATCAATGTTTGACATTTTAACTACGATACGATCTAAGTCGATTTTTTTTGCCAAACCATTGTCAAACTGACCTTTTACAATATCACGAACTTTTGTTGTGTTTACGTAATTGCTGTCTAATAATGTTAGTCTTTCTTTTTGTACATAAACTGAATAGTAATTATTTGCCACTCTTTCAATAACCTGTTCTTCAGTTAACTGGTCGTTAATTTGATAAAATTCACGAGTAGATCTTGCTGCTTTTAATCCAGTAAAAACAGATTGATCAAAAATTGCCTGCGTCAAAGAAAGTCCTGCAGTCGAAGTCCAAGGCTGTCCAAATGCGGCCTGAATTGTCGTTCCCGGCTGTCCAAAACCTGCACCGTCAATAACAGTTGTCTGAATAATTGGATTATATGTCAAGTTTCCGTTTGCAGATATTTGCGGTAACGCTCTTGAACGTACTTCCTGAATTTTATATTCGCTGTTTTCAACCTGAAGTTTTGCCTTTTTAGCATCAGCTTTATTTTGAAGCGCATAATTGACAGCGTCCTTCAGAGTTAAAGTAGTGGTTTGTGCGACAGCAGAAAAGCCTATGGTACACAAAACTATAAGAAAGATTCTTTTCATAAGTGTTATTATTTATTAAATTTGAGATGAGACCGTCATTGCTTCTTTATCCTCACACAGAAAAATGACGATTAATTTTGGAATGGTTAATTTTTAATTCTTTGTAATTGCTTTTCTAATTCCTCGACTCCTTTTGGAGTAGCCATTGCTCGAGTATGGTATTCTAATGCTTCTAATTCTACTCTTTGTGCTTCGCTTTCAGAAACTGTATTTTCGTTAATATGAAAAACCAATGTGTAATAAAACTTCACATATACCTCTATGTTTAAATCATCTCTGTAAAGTCCGTCACGTATCCCTTTTTCGATATTGTCTCTAAAGCACTGTGTACATTGATCAATTTCGATAGAAAGGATGTTTTGGTAAATTTCTGGATAATGTTTTTTAAGCTGATAAATCGGAGAAGTATCAGTGTTGTTCTTAAACATATCACGAAACATTTCTCTAATCTCAAAATTCTCATGGATCGCATTATAATTCTTTGCAATAATGGTATCCATAATTTCATGAACTTGTCCATGAACCAAAGAAGTGCTTTCTTCAATCAAAACTTCTTTATTACAGAAATATTTGTAAATCGTTTTTTTCGAAATACACATTTCTCCTGCAATATCATCCATTGTAACACTCTTAAAACCAAGCTTTAAAAAAAGTTCGCTTGCTTTTGCTATAATTTTCTCTTTCATTTTAATTCTCTCAATTCTCTTACAAATATAGCCAGGAAACTAAAACTTAAAAAAATAGTTTCCATGATATTTGTAATAATTTTACATTAAATTAATAATTATGTAAGATTTATATGCTAAATTCAAGATTAGCGATTAACTTTATATCTTTTCCAAGAGCCAAACCTCCATTGTGATGAAATGAATTATAATCTAATCCAAAGTCTTGACGTTTGATATCACCCTTAATTTCGAAAGCCACTTTTCTCTCTCCGTTATAGGTGTTTACTCCAATAAACTCTGCATCAAGTTCTACAACTCGAGTAACATCTTTTATAGTTAAATCTCCTTTGAAGAAATTAATATTGTTATTTATCTTTTGAAACGATGTTGATTTAAAGCTAATGATCGGATGTTCATCAACATCAAAAAAATCTTGAAGCTGTAAGTTGGTATCAATTTGCTGAAAGCTTTCGGTTTTATTATTAATATCCAGTGAAAATTCAACCGAAGCATCTTCAATCTCATTATCTTCAAGACTTACATAACCGCCAAATTTGTTTGTTGTTCCTCCCAAATAAGCAATGATAGAATGTCTCATTTTAATTAAAACATCTGATTGTGTAGAATCTAAAGTCCATGTTGTTTTCATAAATATTTGATTTTAATGAGTTTATAAATAATCTCAAAATTCTGAATGGAAACTTTTTTAGTGTTATGAGTTTCCATTGAACGCTGCAAATATAAACAGGAAACTCTAAATACCAAAAAAGTTTCCAAGTTTTTTGAAAATAATTTTAACAAATTCATTCTTAGCACTTTTTAGTCTATTATTTAAACTTTTAACAGCATTTAAATTTTTGAAACCAATAATTCATAATTGAATTGTATCTTTGAGGCTCGAAAATCAGAATTTAATTTTATGCACGATATTAGTCAGTACCAGGATTTTTTTATTGATTATTTAAAAAAACAAAACATTCATAAAGAACCTGTAAACCTCTATGAGCCGATCGAATATATTTTAGGACTTGGAGGAAAACGCATCCGTCCAGTTTTAACTTTAATGGCGGCAGAAGTTTTTGATACTGATTATTCCGTTGCGCTTCCTGCCGCAATGGCTGTAGAAGTTTTTCATAATTTTTCTCTTGTTCATGATGATATAATGGACGATGCTCCTTTAAGAAGAGGGCAAGTAACGGTTCATGAAAAATGGAATTTAAACACTGGTATTCTTTCTGGTGATGCAATGCTGATTTTGGCGTATCAATACTTTGAACAATACGAGCCAAATGTCTTTAGAAACTTAGCCAAATTATTCAGCAAAACCGCTCTTGAAGTTTGCGAAGGACAACAATGGGACGTAGATTTTGAAACCCGTAAAGATGTTACGATTCCTGAATATCTTAAAATGATTGAATACAAAACAGCTGTTTTAGTTGCCGCCGCCATGAAAATGGGCGCGATTGTAGCCAAAACATCTGAAAATGAAGCCGATTTAATCTACGATTTCGGATTGAATTTAGGTTTAGCTTTCCAATTACAGGACGATTATCTAGATGCTTTTGGGGATCCAGAAACTTTCGGCAAACAAGTTGGAGGCGATATAATCGAAAACAAAAAAACCTATTTATACCTAAAAGCTCTGGAATTTTCTTCAAAAGAAAAAGCTTCGGAACTAGAGCAGTTATTTACTTTGCAATTAGAAGATAATACCGAAAAAATAGAGACAGCCAAAGCTATTTTCAACGAATCAGGAGCTTCAAAAGCAACACAAGATGCTATCGAAATGTATACTTTAAAAGCTTTTGAAACTTTGGAAAAAATGGAAATCAACGCTGAAAAGAAAAATGTTTTAAGAACTTTCGGCGAAAATTTAATGGGACGTAAAGTTTAGTGTTCAGTATTCAGAAAAAAATCTACAATCAGCAATCTAAAATCTAAAATAATTATGTTTGTAGCACCCGTAAATACCGAATCATTACTAGCACAAGCGCAGGCAGAGACTTTATATCTAAACTTAATTGAGCAGATTAATAAAGATTTTAATCTGGCTAATGAAGGAATCGATTTTCCGTTAAGCATTTCGCCCGACGAATTAAAAATTCAGCTTCACGAAAAAATCTACAGAATGATTCAGTACAAATTTGCTGAATATTTGAATCTGCTTTATATTATTGATGTTCCTGAAAATGAAATCAAACAACTTGATGGATCAGATTTGGTAATTCTTGCCGAGCAAGTTGCGTTTTTGATTTTAAAAAGAGAATGGCAGAAAGTTTGGTTTCGCAATTATTACAAATAGAGGGTCAATCCGTTACCAAAAGGCTATAACTTTCAGGTCTTACGATTTTTTTTAATTTATCCAACTCAGTCCAAAGACCAAAACCTTCAGTGTCAATTTTACTTCCAATAATCTGGAATCGCGCACATTTGAAGCAAATTTTGGCTATTCCAATTGATTTTTCTTTTCTTTTAAAAATAAAAATATCACGATATTCAGGAATGCAAGCAAATCCATACGACTGAATAGAATCTTTTTCACTGAATATGTTTTGAATTTCTTTTGATGCTTACTAGATAAATTCGACTTTTTGTAATCATATTTCAACAAAAGTTTTTCAAAATCTTTTTCAATATTCTTGGGATAATACCCATAAAAAAAAGTCGAGAATTCTTTCTTCTTCTCAATCTGTTTCTGATTATCACTTGACAAATGTTCGAAATCACTTGCAGAACCTAGATAATAATGATCTATTTCATCAGAATCAAAAAAAGGCCGTAATTCTTTTTTTACAACGTTTGCTTCAGCATTCTTTGATTTTTCCAAATTGTTACAACTTATAGCTACAACTGCTGTCAGTATACAAATAAATTTCTTCAAATTTCTATATTTAAAAACTTAGAATCTCAGCATCTCAGCACCTTAGCAACTTTAAAAATACACTCTCACAAAAGGCATAAATCCAGAACCGTAAAGACTTTTATTAGGATTGTACAAAACATCGTATCTCGCACCGATTGTGACGTTTCCAGTTCTATAACCAGCTCCTAAATAAAGCGCTGTATTCCAATAACTGTCAGAAAAAGCGGGTCTGTTTATATTCGAATCATATCTCGTATCTATTCTAACTTGTTCTAACTCCGCCGATAATTGAATTTCCGGAATCGGGTTTACGAGTCCAATTAAACTTCCTCCATAAACGTACGATTCATAATAATTTCTTGAATTTAAGTAACCAAATTGTAAACCAACACCAACAGCAACAATTTCGTTAACATTGTAAATAGCACTTGGCATTACAGAAATGTCTGTATAACCAGAACCAATTCCTAAACCAAGACCTCCTCCAAATTGAACTTTTTCCCAGAAGTGATTGCTGTTATCTATGACATACTTTTGCTGCCCCGATACATTCGTTGAAAATAAAACAGCCAAAATCACAAAAAAGAAATTGAAAACGATTGAAATTTGATTTTTCTTCATAGTTAACGTTTATTTTAACAAATTTTTACGTAAAAGTACGTAAAAAAAAGATTTAAATAAATGTGATTGTTGTACTTTTGCCTTTCTATATAACAAAAAGTATATTCACTCATATTATGGATAGGTTTTCATTTTTAAACGCAGCGCATACCGAGTTTTTTGCACAATTATACGATCAATATTTAGTTAACCCAGACAGCGTTGAGCCTAGCTGGAGAAGTTTCTTTCAAGGTTTTGACTTTGGACAAACAACTTATAACGACGAAAATCCAGTGCAAACCATCGTTGAGTACGTGACTAGCGACAACACAGATTATAGTCAAGTTTCAGAAAAACTAAAAAAAGAATTCAACGTTCTTAAATTAATTGACGGATACCGTACGCGCGGGCATTTATTCACGAAAACAAATCCTGTTCGTGACCGTAGAACTTCATCTCCTACTTTGGATATCGAAAACTTCGGACTATCTGCAGCTGATCTTTCAACTGTTTTTGATGCTGCTCAAACCATCGGAATGCAGCCATCTTCTTTACAAGATATCGTAAACCGTCTTAAAGCTATTTACTGCCAGCATATTGGTATTGAATATATGTATATTAGAAATCCTGGCGTTGTAAAATGGATTCAGGATAAATTGTCTGTAAATGTAAATCAGCCTAATTTCTCTACAGCAGAAAAGAAAACCATCTTAGATAAATTAAACGAAGCTGTTTCTTTTGAGAACTTCCTTCACACTAAATATGTGGGACAAAAACGTTTCTCATTAGAAGGTGGAGAATCTATCATCCCGGCTTTAGACGCTTTGATCGAACAAGCTGCAGAAAAAGGTGTTGAACAATTCGTAATGGGAATGGCCCACCGTGGTCGTTTGAACGTTTTGGCAAACATCTTCGGAAAATCTACTCAAGATATTTTTGGTGAGTTTGACGGTAAAGATTACGATCAGGAATATTTTGATGGTGATGTGAAATACCATTTAGGTCTTACTGCCGACAGAAAAACAAGATCTGGAAAAAGCATCAACATCAATTTAGCGCCAAACCCTTCTCACTTAGAAACGGTTGGAGCTGTAATTGAAGGTATTACAAGAGCAAAACAAGATAAATATTATGCTGACGATTTCTCTAAAGTATTACCAATCGCCGTTCACGGTGATGCTGCAATCGCTGGTCAAGGTATTTTGTATGAAATCATTCAAATGGCACAATTAGATGGTTACAAAACTGGAGGAACAATCCACATTGTAATCAACAACCAGGTTGGATTTACAACTAACTACTTAGACGCTCGTTCATCAACTTATTGTACAGACGTTGCTAAAGTAACTTTATCTCCAGTATTACACGTAAATGCTGATGATGCTGAAGCTGTAGTACATGCTGTATCTTTTGCATTAGATTACAGAATGCAGTTTGGACGTGACGTATTTATTGATTTATTAGGATATAGAAAATACGGACACAACGAAGGTGATGAGCCTCGTTTTACGCAGCCGGTTTTATACAAAATCATTGCTAAGCATAAAAACCCAAGAGACATTTACGCAGAGAAATTATTATCTGAAGGCGTAATCGATGCATCTTATGTAAACGGTTTAGAAAAACAATACAAATCTGCTTTAGAGGAAAACTTAGAAGCTTCTCGTAAAAAAGATTTGACTATCATTACACCATTCATGAAAAACGAATGGGAAGGATTTGTTCAGGTAACTGATACACAAATGCTTCAAAAAGTAGATACTACTTTCGCTAAAGAAGGTTTAGATTCTATCATCAACACCATTTCAACTTTACCAGCTGACAAAAAGTTCATCAATAAGATCACTAAAATTGTTACAGACAGAAAAGTTGGATACGACAACAATACTCTTGACTGGGGAACTGCTGAAGCATTAGCTTACGGATCTCTTTTAACAGAAGGATTTGATGTTCGTATTTCTGGACAAGATGTTGAGCGTGGTACATTCTCACACCGTCATGCAGTTGTTAAAGTTGAAGATTCTGAAGAAGAAGTTATTCTTTTAGATGCAATCGAAAACAAAAAAGGAAAATTCGGAGTATTCAACTCTCTTTTATCTGAATATGGAGTTTTAGGTTTTGATTACGGATATGCATTAGCAAACCCAAAAGCCTTAACAATCTGGGAAGCACAATTTGGAGATTTCTCTAACGGTGCTCAAATCATGATTGACCAATATATTTCTTGTGGAGAAGACAAATGGAACAACCAAAATGGTATCGTTTTATTATTGCCTCACGGATACGAAGGTCAAGGTGCTGAACACTCTTCTGCAAGAATGGAACGTTACTTACAACTTTGTGCAAGACATAATATGTATGTTGCAGACTGTACAACTCCAGCAAACTTCTTCCACTTGTTGAGAAGACAAATGAAAACAAACTTCCGTAAACCATTGGTAGTTTTCTCTCCAAAAAGTTTGTTGCGTGATCCTAGATGCGTATCAACAGTTGAGGAATTAGCAACTGGAAGTTTCCAAGAAACAATTGACGATAATACAGTAGATAAAAAGAAAGTAAAAACTTTAGTTTTCTGTACTGGTAAATTCTATTATGATATTGTGGCTGAAAGAGAAAACAACGGAAGAAATGATGTTGCAGTTGTTCGTATCGAACAATTATTCCCTTTCCCTGTTGAGCAGATTAAAGAAATCATTGCAAAATATCCAAATGCTGATGATTATGTTTGGGCGCAAGAAGAGCCTAAAAACATGGGAGCTTACAGCTTTATGTTAATGAACTTTGATCTTGTAAAATGGAGATTAGCTTCATTAAAAGCATACTCTGCTCCTGCATCAGGAAGTTACACACGTGCAAAACGTCGTCACGCAGATGCAATTAGAATGGTATTCGATAAAAATTTATTCAGATAATAAAAAAATGTTTCCAGTTTCAATCCCGATAGCTATCGGGATTGAAACCATAAAAACCTTAAACAAAGAAATAAGATGATTTTAGAAATGAAAGTCCCATCACCAGGGGAGTCAATAAAAGAAGTTGAGATTGCAACTTGGTTAGTAAAAGACGGAGATTATGTAGAAAAAGATCAAGCAATTGCTGAAGTTGATTCAGATAAAGCTACTCTTGAATTACCTGCTGAAATGAGCGGTGTAATTACACTAAAAGCTGAAGAAGGTGATACAGTAGCAGTAGGTGCTGTAGTTTGTTTAATTGATACAGATGCTGCAAAACCAGCAGGTGGCGCATCAGAAGCTCCAGCAGCAGAGGCACCAAAAGCGGAAGCTCCTAAAGCTGAAGTAAAAGCTGAGGCTCCAAAGGCAGAACCAGCACAAGCTCCTGCAGCTACAAGTTATGCAGCGGGAACTCCATCTCCAGCAGCAAGAAAAATATTAGACGAGAAAAATATTGCTCCAGCAACTGTAACAGGAACTGGTAAAGGCGGAAGAATTACTAAAGATGATGCTGTAAATGCAGTACCTTCTATGGGAACTCCAACTGGTGGAAGCCGTGGAACTGAGCGTACAAAATTATCAATGTTACGTCGTAAAGTAGCAGAAAGATTGGTTTCAGCTAAAAATGAAACAGCTATGCTTACTACTTTCAACGAAGTAAATATGACGCCAATCAACCAAATTCGTAACGAATACAAAGATGCGTTCAAAGCAAAACATGGTGGTCTTGGTTTAGGTTTCATGTCATTCTTTACAAAAGCAGTTACAAGAGCTTTACAATTATATCCAGATGTTAACTCAATGATGGATGGTGATTACAAAATCGCTTATGATTTTGCTGACATCTCAATCGCAGTTTCTGGACCAAAAGGATTAATGGTTCCTGTTGTTCGTAATGCTGAATTATTAACTTTCCGTGGAATTGAAGCTGAAATCAAAAGATTAGCTTTAAGAGCTCGTGACGGTCAAATTACAGTTGACGATATGACTGGAGGAACTTTCACAATCACAAATGGTGGAGTTTTTGGAAGTATGTTATCTACTCCAATCATTAACCCTCCTCAATCAGGAATCTTAGGAATGCACAACATCATCGAGCGTCCAATCGCTGTAAATGGAAAAGTGGAAATCCACCCAATGATGTATGTAGCGCTTTCTTACGACCACAGAATTATTGATGGACGTGAGTCTGTTGGTTTCTTGGTTGCTGTTAAAGAAGCTTTAGAAAATCCAGTAGAATTATTAATGAATGGCGATGCTAAACGTGCTTTAGAATTGTAATTGTAATAATTTTCAACAATACTCAAAAACCTGTTCATCAATATGAACAGGTTTTTTTTCTTAATACTGTCTTAATTTTAGCTTAAGCTGTTAATTTTTTACATTAACGTAAATTTTACCCTTTAAAAAAAATTTTATTTAGAATAAATAAGGATAACTTGTATTATTAGCAATCAACTACTACATTTGCGCTATTAAAATCAATTCTAAATAAAATGAAATATAGATTTACCATTTCTTTTTTGAGTTTTTGTTTTGCTTTATTGACTAGCGTATCAGCTTTAGCCCAAGAAAAAGCAACCATCAAAGGTCAGATTAGTTTAACAAATAATGAAGCTGCAGACAATGTTTCTGTAGTATTAAAAGGAACTAAAATAGGAACAGTTACAGATGCAAATGGTTTCTATGAAATTAAAAACATCAAACCTGGAAACTATGTAATTAAAGTTTCTGGAATTGGATACTCTTCAAAAGAAAAAAGCGTTAGCCTAAATAGTGGTGATTCTATTATAGAAGACTTTAGAATCAGTGAAAATTCTCAGGAACTAAATGAAATTGTAGTAAATGGGAATAGAAAAAACCCATTGGCACGTAAAGAAACACAGCAAGTATCAAGATTACCTCTTAAAAATCTTGAAAACCCACAGGTTTACACTACTATTACTAGCGAGTTATTAAAAGAACAAGTTGTAACTAACCTTGATGATGCTCTTAAAAACTCTCCAGGCTTAACACAGCTTTGGGCATCAACTGGCCGTGGCGGAGATGGTGCTGGTTATTTCTCTCTAAGAGGATTTGCTGTTCAACCAACTATGATTAATGGACTTCCAGGTTTATCTAACGGAAGTTTAGACCCTGCTAATATTGATAAAATTGAAGTAATCAAAGGCCCATCTGGAACTTTATTTGGAAGCAGTTTAATCTCTTACGGAGGTTTAATCAACATCACTACAAAAAAACCTTATGACCATTTTGGAGGAGAAATAAGTTATACTGCCGGAAGCTACGGTTTAAACAGAGTTACTGCAGATGTTAACACTCCTCTTGACGAAGAACATAAAGTAAACTTTCGTATAAATGCTGCTTATCATGATGAGGATAGTTTTCAAGATGCAGGTTTTAGAAAATCTTTATTTGTAGCTCCTTCTCTTTCTTATGAAGTGAATGAAAGATTATCATTCTTAGTTAATACTGAGTTTTTAAGCAGTGAAAGTACAAATCCTACTATGTTGTTTTTAGATCGTTTTTCTCCTCTTCGCGTTCACAACATTGATGAATTGAGATATGACAACAAACGTTCTTACACTAGTAATCAGTTAACACTTAAAACACCATCGTATAGTCTTCAGGGACAGATGAATTATAAAATTTCTGATCAATGGACTTCACAAACAGTTCTTGCAAGAAGCTCTGCGAAATCACTAGGATACTATGCTTATCTATATGAAATCACAAGCAATTTTAGTGGCATTAATGACGGAATTGTTCTTGGAAGATCATTTACAAATAATGATTCTAAAACATTAACAACCGATATTCAGCAAAATTTTATTGGCGATTTTAAAATTGGAAACTTAAGAAACAGAATTGTTGCTGGTTTAGATTATTTCAACAGAATGCAAGTTGATAATGGATCTGGATATCTTTACAACGAAAGTCTTATTTATATTGGAAATGATCCTTTACAAACTGTAAACGAAAATGTATATGGAATTACAGATCCTAATGACTATATCACAAATGGAGACAATGGTAATTTATCAAAAGCTCATGCTGAAGCTGCATTATCTACGGTTCCTGTAAACAACACCAAACAAAAACAAGAAGTTTTTAGTGCTTATGTATCTAACGTAATCAATATTACGCCTGCCCTTTCTGCTATGGCAAGTTTACGTATAGACCGTTTCATTAATTCAGGAGATGTAACAACAAAATCTGATGATTTTAACCAAACTACTTTCTCTCCAAAATTTGGTTTAGTTTACCAGCCAATTATTGATAAAGTTTCGATTTTTGCTAACTACATGGATGGTTTTGTAAACCCATCACCAATTACTGATGTCGCTGCTGATGGAACTAGAACACCTAGAACATTCTCACCAGAACATGCCGCTCAATTTGAAGTGGGTACAAAATTAAATGTATTCAAAGAAAAATTATACGCTACTTTTAGCTACTATGATACTAAAGTAAGAGATATGGTTTACACCGATTATGGAGCAACAACTACGATTAGTTATGATAACGGTGCACAAAGAAACAAAGGTTTTGAAGCAGAAATTGTTGCAAACCCAATTGACGGCCTAAACATTGTATTAGGATACAGCTATAACGATGCTCTTTTAACTGCAGGACTGCCAGATTTCGTAAATCACAGACCTGAAAGTGCTGGACCACAGAATTTAGCAAACCTTTGGGCTAGCTATAAATTCACACAAGGTGAGTTAAAAGGATTTGGTTTAGGTTTTGGTGGTAACTATGCAAGCGACAATAAAATCATGAACAGAACTGTAGCTGGAGTGTTTACAATTCCAGAATATACAGTACTAAACTCTTCTATCTTTTATGGAACTGAGAAATACACTTTAACACTAAAAGTGAACAACATTGCAAATGAAGACATTTACGATGGATGGTCAACAGTTCACCCTAAAGATGCTAGAAGCGTGGTTGCAAGTTTCTCATACAGATTTTAATAAAAAACATTTCAAACACCTTTCTTTTAGGAGAAAGGTGTTTTTTAAATTTTAAAGATTATGATTACAATTGCCAGTCTTTTTGTTTTTCTAGCTTTTTATACTCTTTATTACACTTCAAAAAGAGCGGTTTTGTCCTATGATTTGGGTTTTGAAAAATGGATGCAGAAAAATCCAAAACCAACTAAAATTATCGGATTAACATTATTATTAACCGCTTATATAATGTGGCTTTTTACACAGTCTTTAGGTTGCGGTACGCTACTATTTTTTGTTCAGTTAATGACAATTGGAAGTTTAATCATTATTCTTGCTCCTTTAAAAAGGGTAAACAGTAAAGCGCTTTTAGCACTGTTGCTTTTTGTAGCTTTACTAGAATTTTACTATAACTAACATCTTTTTTATATTACGTTATGCCAGCAAATCCAAAATATTTAAATCCTTCTCTTGGGGCTCGTTTCACCAAGATTACTGCTGCCATTTTAGGTGGGTACTTTGTGTCTGTTACTTTTCATTTAGCTTTAGCAGCTTGGTTTAATCG
This sequence comes from Flavobacterium panacagri, assembly GCF_030378165.1. Lineage (NCBI taxonomy): Bacteria > Pseudomonadati > Bacteroidota > Flavobacteriia > Flavobacteriales > Flavobacteriaceae > Flavobacterium > Flavobacterium panacagri. Next base: position 1,432,020 of record NZ_CP119766.1, on the reverse strand, counting down.
TGCAGCTATACTTATCACTATGGCTTTTACTGGTTTTATACTTTGGGTCGCCTTAATGATAATTGCCTTTTTAGCTAAAAGCGGCTGGAAAATTTGGGGAATTTACATACTGCTGAGTTTGCTTTTTTGTCTTTTCATTTATCTTGGTCAAACCTATAATCATACTGCTCAATAATATTTATGAACAACCGTCATTATAATATCTATTTTCATACTCATACTGTCAGCGGTATCGTTATCAGTGTAGCGTTATTTGTAATTTTCTTTGCTGGATCCTTTTCTTTTTTTAGAGATGAAATCATCAATTGGGAAAGAAGTGAATCTACAGCAATCACAAGAGAAATTCAATTAGACTACGATAAAGCGTTAAAACATTTGGATGAAAAATATGTTTTGCATGGAAGAAACATAACGATCTCAAAACCTTCTATAGAAGAAAGAGTAGGTATTTATATGGAAGGAACCAAAGATACTTTGGCTCCAGCCAAGCAAAAAGAAGGACAGTATTTCTATTTAAATCCTAAAACTTTTAAAACTTTTACCTACGAAGAGTCTTATTCTCTTGGAGAACTTTTATATCGTTTGCATTTCTTTGCCCAGATTCCATATCCTGTGGGATATTATCTTTCTGGTTTTGTAGCATTGTTTTTCTTATTTGCAATTATAACTGGTGTATTATTGCATTGGAACAAAATTGTTTCTAACTTTTATATTTTCCGTCCAAAAGAAAAATTAAAAACGCTTTGGACTGATGCCCACACGGCATTAGGAATGATCGGTCTGCCTTTTCAATTTGTTTACGCCGTTACTGGAGCTTTCTTTATGATTAAGCTTCTTCTTGTAGCGCCAGCTGTAATGGCTTTGTACGATAATGACCAGAGTAAGTTATATAAAGAATTAGAATACACCGATCCTGACTATAAATTTGAAAACAAAAAACTAACTGCTCCATTTAATATTGATGAACTCGTTGCCAAAACAAAAAAGAACTGGTCTGATTTCGAAATTAAACGAGTTTTTATTCAAAATTATGGTGATGCCAATATGCATGTTTTAGTTGAAGGAGAACTTTTGAGCCAGAAAAAATTTACTGGAATCGGGAAAGTAGTTTATCGAATTGCTGACGGAAAAGAAATTGCTAAAAAAGATCCTATTTCTCAAACCAGCTATTTAGATGTTGTCAAAAATGTTTTATACCGAATCCATTTTGGCGATTATGGAGGATATGCTTTAAAAATAATAAGCTTTATTTTAGGAATCATAACTTGTTTTGTAATCATTTCCGGTGTTATGATCTGGCTGGTTGCCAGAGACAAAAAGAACATGCCCGAAAAGAAAAGACGTTTCAACAATGCCGTTGTCCGTATTTATTTGGCAATTTGTTTGAGTATGTATCCAATTACTGCTTTAGCTTTTATTGGAAGCAAGATTTTCTATCCTTTAAGCCAGGCAAATCTATTCAGACTTTATTTTGGCGGATGGCTATTGCTAACAATCTTTTTTATCATTAAAAAGAATGATGGCTTTACCAATAAATTCTGCTTGATTTCTGGAAGTATTTTAGGTTTCCTTATTCCAATCACAAACGGAATTGTTTCTGGAGATTGGTTTTGGACATCGTTTATGCACAACAAAATTCAGATTTTCTTTATTGACGTTTTCTGGATTTTCTTGGCTTCCACTTCATTATATGTTGCTTACCATTTAAAACCTAAAAAAGTAGTTTCTTAAAAAGAACTCAACATACTCCAATTCGTATTTGGTCACAAAGGCACAAAGACAGTAAGTTTTTTTTTAAATCTCGTAAAGACTCTAAATCCAGAAGCTATAAAATGATCTTCGGACTTAGTTTCTTTGTGAGATTTATATTTTTCGTTCAAAAAAAGACATAAAAAAACCGCTTATAAAAAAAGCGGTTCTTTATAATTTTCGAAACTTGATTAGTTTCTGTTTGCTAAAGCATTTTTCTGTAAGTTTTTAACTGAACTAACTTTGTTATCTACATAAGCAACTTCTTTCAAGCTGTTCTCATTAAAGTAGATCCAATTTCCAGTTTTTTGTCCGTCTGTGTATTCTCCAACGGTTTTTTTATTTCCATTTTCATCATAAGATACCCAGATACCGTCCAATTTTCCATCCTTAAAAAAGCCTTCCTGCTGTATTCTACCGTTCTCATAATAGTAAGTTGCTTTTACTTTATTTCCAACAGTTTCTAATTCAGGTTTACCTTCTTGTGCTGTTAGAATTCCAGAGAATAATACAGCCGCTAAAATCACACACTTTTTCATATCGTCAGGTATTAAATGTTATTGAATGTTACTAAATTGTTATCAAATATAATTAATAGTTTACATTAAAAAAACTTTTGCTTAACAATTTGGTAACATTGAATAAAAACTTAACATTGGAAAATTACAGAAAACAAAAAAACCAGCGCTCAAGCACTGGTTTTACTGGTATTTTAGAAAAAACTTTGTTTTTACGATAACGTTATAAATTTCGTAAATAATTTAGTTCAATAGTGCACTTAGTTGTTTATCAAGCTCAGGATCAGATGGTCTAGGTGCATCAGATTTTACAATATTACCTTGAGGATCAATTAAAATAAATCTCGGAATTCCAGTTACGCCATAATTTACGACAAACTCAGATTCCCAATCTTTATCAGCAAAAAGCTGTACACCTCCAAGATGTTTATCGGTTACGAATTTTTTCCATTTTTCGTTGTCCTTTAATTTATCAATAGAAATACTCACAAACTCGATATTCTTGCCGTGATATTTTTCTTCAATTTTTTGAAGGTATGGAATTTCAGCTCTACAAGGCGCGCACCATGTTGCCCAAAGATCAATGTAAACATATTTACCTTTTAAATCAGAAAGTTTAGTTTTTCCTCCTTTAAAATTTTCATAATCAAATTCAGGCGAAGCTTTTCCAGTAAGTTTACTTGCTTTATATGCACTTTCATAATTTCTAAGTGAGAATTCATGAAAGTTTTTAAAATTACCCTTCATATCTGTTATGAAATCAGGATCAAAAGTTCCTTTCTCCAGGCTTTCGTTATCTGCTTTTTCTTTAGCGGCTAATATTGCATTAAATTCGGCTGGTTCTTTAGAAAAGGCTTCCTCAAGTTTCTCATTTCTTAATGCTTGTTGCGCTAAAAAATTACTTTCATTTACACCTTTACCTTTGTACACAATAGTCTCGTCAAATTCTTTTGCATTCATGGTCAAATTAACCTCTGAATTTGGTTTCAAATACAATCTAGAAGATTCTGTCCCATCAGAAAACATATAAAATCCTTTTGGAGCCTCAAAAGTTGCCACAAATACTTGTTTCTTATCTATTGGAATAATTTGCATAAAATTATCCTTTCCTCTAATGACTAAAGTGTCACTGTTTCTATTTGCGATTTTAGCTGTGAACTTAACCGTACTTTTGCCTTGTCCAATCACATTCAAAGCATTAAAAAGTATCAAACCTGCAACAAAAAGTTTTTTCATAGGTATTCTTATTAGTTTTTTAGTGATTCAAAACTAAAGAATTTAAAGCTTCCTAATTTAAGAATTAACAAAATATTTAAAATTCTACACATCAAGTTTATCACTTTACTATATTATCTTGAATTTTGTATTTACTTTTGCAGTCTAAAATTGAGATTATGTATAGAAGTCATAATTGCGGCGAATTAAACGCTTCAAATATTAATACCGAAGTTACACTTGCGGGCTGGGTTCAAAAATCACGTGATAAAGGATTTATGAATTGGGTCGATTTACGCGACCGTTATGGAATTACACAACTTATTTTCGACGAAAGTCGTACTGATAAAACTGTTTTTGAATTGGCAAAAACTCTGGGAAGAGAATTTGTAATTCAGGTAAAAGGAACTGTTATTGAGCGTGAAGCTAAAAATAAGAATATTCTAACTGGTGAAATCGAAATTTTAGTTTCTGAATTAACGATTTTAAACACTGCTCTTACTCCTCCATTTACTATTGAAGATGAAACTGACGGAGGTGAAGACATCAGAATGAAATACCGTTATTTGGATATCAGAAGAAATCCAGTAAAAAACAGCTTACTGTTCCGTCATAAAGTGGCAATGGAAGTTCGTAAATATTTATCAGATTTAGATTTCTGTGAAGTTGAAACTCCTTATTTAATCAAATCGACTCCAGAAGGAGCGAGAGATTTCGTTGTTCCAAGCCGAATGAACGAAGGACAATTTTATGCATTACCACAATCTCCACAAACCTTCAAACAATTATTGATGGTGGGCGGAATGGATAAATATTTCCAAATCGTGAAATGTTTCCGTGACGAAGATTTGCGTGCAGACCGTCAGCCTGAGTTTACACAGATTGACTGCGAAATGGCATTTGTCGAGCAAGAAGACATTTTAAATGTTTTTGAAGGTTTGACAAGACATTTATTGAAAGAAATTAAAGGCATTGAAGTAGAGAAATTCCCAAGAATTACCTATGACTATGCTATGAAAACATACGGAAATGACAAACCGGACATTCGTTTCGGAATGAAATTTGGCGAATTAAACGAATTTGCACAGCATAAAGAATTCCCTGTTTTCAATGCGGCAGAATTAGTAGTGGGAATTGCAGTTCCAGGAGCAGGAAATTATACCCGTAAAGAAATTGACGGATTAATTGACTGGGTAAAACGTCCTCAAGTTGGAGCGTCTGGAATGGTATATGTAAAATGCAATGAAGACGGAACATTTAAATCCTCTGTAGATAAATTCTACGATAATGATGATTTAGCAAAATGGGCAAAAGCTACAGAAGCCAATCCTGGAGATATGATTTTTGTACTTTCTGGTCCTGCAAATAAAACAAGAGCACAATTATCTGCTCTACGTATGGAATTGGCAACTCGTTTAGGATTACGTAAACCAGAAGAATTTGCTCCATTATGGGTGGTAGATTTCCCATTATTGGAATTAGATGAAGAAAGTGGTCGCTATCATGCAATGCACCACCCATTTACGTCTCCTAAACCAGAAGATATGGCTTTGTTAGAAACAGAACCAGGAAAAGTTCGCGCAAATGCTTACGACATGGTTTTAAACGGAAACGAAATTGGAGGAGGCTCTATTCGTATTCATGATAAAGCGACGCAACAGTTAATGTTCAAATATTTAGGATTTACTGAAGAAGAAGCAAAAGCACAATTTGGTTTCTTAATGGATGCTTTCCAATTTGGAGCACCGCCTCACGGAGGATTAGCTTTTGGTTTGGATAGATTAGTTGCCATTTTAGGAGGTCAGGAAACCATTAGAGATTTTATTGCTTTCCCTAAAAATAATTCAGGACGTGACGTTATGATTGACGCACCAGCTGCAATTGATGAGGCACAATTGAAAGAGCTTTCAATCAAATTAGATTTATAAAAATTATGATAAAAAGGATCATTTTATTGCTTTTTGCTGTAAACTGTTTTGCACAAAGCCCAAAACAAGTTTTATATTCATTTTACGATTGGAAATATCCCAAATTAAAAATAGAAAGCAATAAAATTGGCGTCATAATAGAAGACCCTTCGGGAAATAGCGTAATAGAGAACGATGTCTCTGCCTATGCTATCCGTGATCTTAATTTTAGAAATTTAGAAATAGTCGCTCCCGAAAAGAGCGACTATTTACTAGTTATTCAGCCTATTAGCACACAGCTCACTACAGCCGTAGAAAAAGTAACTACTGGAAACGACATTAGTTACATTGGAAAAGTTGTGTTTTCTGCTCAATTAAATTTCAGCATTAAACAAAAAAACATAGTTATTTACCGTAAAGATTTCAATTTTTCTAAAGCTGTCTCAGATGTAAGTGCTTATAACAACTTTAGCATTAAAACGGAAGAAATCGCAGCAAACCAAGCACAATTACTTCTTAAAAACTCTAGCGTAACAATTAATCAAAATTGCCGCGATCTTTACAGTAGCACTGTTTTATATAATTTTCTCAAAGAAATCAAAGAAACTATTGATTTCAGCAGAATTGAAGAAACTCTTCCATTATACAAATTCAAGGATGATGATTTTGAAGAAATAAACAAATCTGTTGATGCTTTTGAATTTACCAGAAAACTAGAAGACACTGATGAGAATTATCTTAAAATAAAAAATCTGCTTCTGGAAAAAATACAATTTTGGGAAAATGAAGTTTCTAAATATGATGTCAACAATAAAAAAACTAAAAAAATTTATTGGGCACTAATGGCAAATATTTCAACTAGCTATTATGCACTGGGAGATAATCAAAAAGCATTAGAATTTAAAGACAAAGCATTACTTGTTGATTACAATAAAAATTACCGCTATTTAGCCGAAATGCCTGAGAAAAAAATTAAGGACATGGCTTTTTTATTAAATTCAGAAGGGAAACCATTTATTGATTTTGAAAAGAATGATTTTTCGAAAAAACAGAACTTCGATGTTGTCTATTTTGCCAATAAAAAAGGAAAACTTCTTATTAACAGCAACGTTTCAGAACAAGAATTGGCTATCAAAAAAAATCGTGTTGAAGTTATTTATAACGTTTTGGCATGTTCCAAATTCTATGACTTTTTAGTAAGCGTAATCAACGATTTTAACGAAAAAGAACAAGATAAAAATCTGTTTTTTAAAAACACTGACGATTATTTTTTAAAATTAACAAAACGCTACAATGACTTAAGCAAAGAATTGCTTGTTGCAGATTTGAAAAATTTTAATGTAGATGAAAAAGCAGCAATTCTGACCGCTTCAAACAAAATTTATGATTTAACTCATCTACTTTATGAGAGACTCGATAAATCTAACAATGAAAATCGATCACAACTTGTTACTGATGTAGGAAGACTAATAGTCGAAGTTCAAAATTTATTGACTCAGTATCCTGGAAGCACAACTAAAAAAGAAGATTTGCAAGTTTTATGCAATATGGTTTTTATTACACAAAACAGAGTGCTTTTAGAACTTCCGTATTTAGGCTTTTTAGCAGACGAGCTTACAACAGAGGGCCACAGTCAATATAAAGAGCAACCTAAAGTATATCAAAGCATCTTTAAACAATACAAAAAGACATTCAACACTTTTATTGGTAGCGATATTACAAAAAATCTTCATGAGAAGGAAGCCATGAAAGTAAACGCTATTATCGACTCTTTCTATTTTCCGTTAAATAGAGAAAAAATCGAGAATATAAATGAGAAATTTAAAAACAAATACAGCAGCAATTCAATTTTAAGACTTTTAATGCTTTATTCTAAATAATAATGAGAAAACTTTTCACGGTTTTATCACTTCTTCTTTTATGCAGCTGTGCATTTGTACAAGAACCTGCAGCAAAAAACGATGCTTTTGAAAAGCAAAATGCTGACGATCAGGAGCGAGAATTTAACTTACAGGTTAGAACAATTGGGTTTTCAGAAAAAGACAATAAAAAAGAAGTTCAGATCGAATACGAATTAAAAAACAATTCCAGATTTACTGTTTTTGATAAAAAATTAAAAACATACAAATTGTTCTTTATTCTAAAAATGAAAGATGGACGAGAAATTGCGAAAGAAAAAACAATTTGGTCTATAATTCCTCCAAATACTGCGATAATAGAAAAAGAAACAATATATGTATCAGATTATGTAGTTCAATCTTGCTCTACTCGTCTTTATACAAAGTATAAATAGCCTAAATTTTTAAAAATACAAGAAATTGTTTTATTATTAAAAAACGATTAAACGGCGAGTACTTTTTAGTTTTGCAAAAAACATAAAAATATACCTAAAAATGTCATTTTTTAAAATTTAAAATTCCTACAAGATGCTTCTTTTTATATTCTTACAATAAATGATTCTCAAATTATGGTATTTCATATAAAATTTGATGCAATAAACCACGTAAAAACACTGGAAATCAATAATTTTTACAAAAAATTAACACCCTAGTGTCTTTTGTATGAATTTATATGTTACATTTGCTTTATTATAAATTATTATTACAATTACAATGCGTACAGGTACAGTAAAATTTTTCAATGAATCTAAAGGTTATGGATTCATTACAGACGAAGAAACAGGAAAGGATATCTTCGTTCACGCTTCAGGAATTAACGCGGAAGAATTACGCGAAGGTGACCGTGTAAGCTATGAAGAAGAAGAAGGAAGAAAAGGGAAAGTTGCTGCTAAAGTAGCAGTAATCTAAGAAAAATATAGCAATTTATTTTTTTTGCCTCTGAATGGTCTCAAAAGACGCCCCGAAGTATCGGGGCGTTTTTTTTTGGACTATTTCTTAAAAAAATATTAAAATTCTTGGATGTTATTTATAATCAATAAAAATTAGGCATAAACGCTGTTCCGCGTCCTCTTAAAACCTTTTTTAGCTTGTGTTTTACAGAGTTGAAAGTTATCTTTGTAACTCATTTTTTAAGTAAAAAACGAAGCTTATGCAATCTGATCAATACAGTTACATTCCTATTCTAATGCAGTTTATTCTAGCTGTTGGTTTTGTAGTAGGAACAATCATTATTTCTGGAAAATTAGGACCAAGAAGAATTTCTGAAGTTAAAGATAAAAACTTCGAATGTGGTATCGAATCTGTTGGTAATGCCCGTATTCCATTCTCTGTAAAATATTTCCTAGTTGCCATTTTATTTGTATTGTTTGACGTAGAGGTTATTTTTCTTTATCCTTGGGCAGTAAACTTTAAAGACTTAGGAATTGAGGGAATGTTAAAAATGATTGTTTTCATGTCTTTACTTTTAGTTGGTTTTTTCTACATCATCAAAAAGAAAGCTTTAGAGTGGGAATAATTCAGGGATTTTAGATTTTAGATTTCTGATTTTAGATTTAAGTGATTTAGAATTAAAATTTAAGATTTAATCCTCAACAAAATTTGATTTAAAAAATTGATTTTACCTTTTACGATTTCAAAAAATCTAAAATCTAAAATCAGAAATCTAAAATAAAATGAGCGATTCAAAAGTAAATATGGTTGCACCGCCAGAAGGACTTAACGGTGAAGGCTTCTTCGCAACAAAACTTAGTGACGTTGTTGGTTTGGCAAGAGCCAATTCATTATGGCCGCTTCCTTTCGCGACTTCATGCTGTGGTATCGAATTTATGGCTACAATGGCATCTCACTACGATTTAGCACGTTTTGGTTCTGAACGTGTGAGTTTCTCTCCTCGTCAGGCAGATATGTTATTAGTAATGGGAACTATTTCAAAAAAAATGGCTCCAATTTTAAGACAAGTATATGAGCAAATGGCTGAGCCTCGATGGGTAATTGCTGTTGGCGCATGTGCTTCTTCAGGAGGCGTTTTTGATACTTATTCTGTTCTTCAAGGAATTGACAAAGTAATTCCAGTTGATGTTTACGTTCCTGGATGCCCTCCAAGACCAGAACAAATTGTTGATGGAGTAATGAGACTTCAAGATCTGGTAAAAAGCGAGTCTGTAAGAAGAAGAAGCTCTCCAGAATACCAAGAATTATTAGCTTCATATAATATCTCATAAGATGGCTTTAGAAAATACCCTGATCCAAGATAAACTTACTGAAACATTCAATAACGATGTTTTCAACTTTCAGCAAGAAAGAGATATTTTTTCTTTAGAAGCTTCTGCTGACAAAATTACACCGTTAATTCTATTTCTAAAAAACGATCCAGAATTAAAATTCCATTTCCTAACTGACTTGTGCGGTATCCATTACCCAGATAATGAAAGTGAGCGTCAGTTTGCCGTTGTTTACCATTTACACAACTGGTACGAAAACAAAAGATTAAAAATCAAAGTTTTCTTAAACGGTGAAAAACCAGAAATAAAATCGGTTTCAAATATTTTCTTGAGTTCAAACTGGATGGAAAGAGAAACGTTTGATTTCTATGGGATCAACTTTATTGGTCATCCACAATTGAAACGTATTTTAAATATGGATGAAATGGTGTCTCACCCAATGCGAAAAGAATTCCCAATGGAAGACAGCGGAAGAACCGACAAAGACGACAGATTCTTTGGAAGAACAACAACAAATTGCTAAAAAATAATTCAACATTATAAAATGTCAGAACTATTATTACCACCAGAGCATCGTTATGCTAAAATAATTAAGGAGAGACTAAACGAAGACGGAAGCGAGCTTTCTGTACTGAATTTAGGTCCTACCCACCCTGCTACACACGGTATTTTCCAAAATATCCTGCTGATGGATGGTGAAAAAATTCTTGAGGCTGAACCAACTATTGGTTACATCCACAGAGCTTTCGAAAAAATTGCCGAAAACCGTCCTTTTTATCAAATTACACCTCTTACAGACCGTATGAACTATTGTTCCTCTCCTATTAATAATATGGGATGGTGGATGACAGTAGAAAAACTATTGGGTATTGAAGTTCCAAAAAGAGCACAATATTTAAGAGTTATTGTTATGGAGCTGGCTCGTATTACAGATCACATTATCTGTAACGGGATTTTAGGTGTAGATACTGGTGCGTATACTGGTTTCTTATACGTTTTTCAATTTAGAGAAAAAATCTACGAAATCTACGAAGAAATTTGTGGAGCTCGTTTGACTACCAATATGGGAAGAATTGGCGGTTTTGAAAGAGACTGGTCTCCAGAAGTTTTCAAAAAACTAGATAAATTCCTAGAAGAATTTCCACCAGTTTGGCAGGAATTCCAAAACTTATTCGAGAGAAATAGAATTTTCCTTGACAGAACTGTAAACGTTGGTGGCATTACTGCTGAAAAAGCAATGGCTTACGGATTTACAGGGCCAAACTTACGTGCTGCTGGAGTGGATTACGATGTACGTGTAGCACAGCCTTATTCATCTTACGAAGATTTCGATTTTATTGTTCCTGTTGGAAAATCAGGAGATACTTACGATCGTTTCTGTGTTCGTAATGCTGAAGTTTGGGAAAGTTTAAGCATTATTCGTCAAGCGTTAGAAAAAATGCCTCCAGGAAACGAATATCACGCTGAAGTTCCAGATTACTACCTTCCTCCAAAAGAAGATGTTTACACTTCTATGGAATCTTTAATTTATCACTTTAAGATCGTAATGGGAGAAGTTCCTGTGCCAGTTGCAGAAATTTATCACCCAGTAGAAGGAGGAAATGGAGAAATCGGTTTCTATTTAGTAACTGACGGAAGTAGAACTCCATATAGATTACATTTCAGAAGACCTTGCTTTATTTATTATCAAGCATTCCCAGAAATGATTAAAGGTGCCATGCTTTCTGATGCAATTATCATCCTTTCAAGTTTGAACGTAATTGCAGGAGAATTAGACGCGTAAAAAATTTTAGATTGAAGATTTTAGATTTTAGATTGCATAGCAAATTTTAAAATTGAAATTGAAATCTAAGCTCAATATAGAATTGAAGAATTCAGATCAAAAGATCTAAAAACTAATAAAGATTGCAGAATACGGATTAAAGACAAAGATTGAAAAATCTAAAATCTAAAATCTAAAATCTAAAATAAAAATGGAACGTAAACATTACAAACAAGAAATAAATATGACTGAGGCATTGATCGCTCGTATCAATGAATTGATTAGTCATTATCCTGAGGGCAAACAAAAATCGGCTTTATTGCCTGTTTTGCACGAAGTTCAGGATGCACACAACAACTGGCTTAGTATTGAACTGCAAGATAAAGTTGCCGAGATTCTTCAGATAAAACCAATTGAGGTTTATGAAGTGGTTACTTTCTATACGATGTTTAACCAGAAGCCAATTGGTAAGTATATGTTTGAGTTCTGCCAGACTTCTTGCTGCTGTTTAAGAGGTGCCGAAGATTTAATGGATTATACTTCTGAAAAACTTGGTATCAAAATGGGCGAAACAACTCCAGACGGAATGTTTACCATTGCCGGTGTAGAATGTTTAGGTGCCTGCGGATACGCTCCAATGATGCAGTTGGGAGATTTCTACAAAGAAAAACTGACAGAAGAAAAAATCGATCAGATTATTGCTGATTGTAGAGATGATAAAATAATATTACACGATAAATAAGATGTCACAAAAAATATTATTAGATAAAATCAATATTCCTGGGATTAAAACCTACGAAGTATATCGCCAAAACGGTGGTTACGCTTCTGTAGAAAAAGCTTTAAAAACATTAACTCCAGACGAAGTAACTGAGGAAGTAAAAAAATCAGGATTACGTGGTCGTGGTGGTGCAGGTTTCCCTGCTGGAATGAAATGGAGCTTTATTGACAAAAAATCAGGAAGACCAAGACACTTAGTTTGTAACGCCGACGAATCGGAGCCAGGAACATTCAAAGATAGATTTTTGATGGAATATATTCCTCACTTATTGATCGAGGGAATGATTACTTCAAGCTACGCTTTGGGCGCTAACCTATCTTATATCTACATTCGTGGAGAATATATGTGGGTTTTCAAAATCTTAGAAAGAGCAATCGCCGAAGCAAAAGCTGCGGGCTGGTTAGGAAAAAATATATTAGGATCAGGTTATGATCTTGAACTGCACGTTCACTGTGGAGCTGGAGCATATATCTGTGGAGAAGAAACCGCATTAATCGAATCATTGGAAGGTAAAAGAGGAAATCCTCGTATTAAACCACCTTTCCCTGCGGTCTCTGGTCTTTGGGCAAATCCAACTGTAGTAAACAATGTTGAAACTATTGCGACTGTGCCTTGGATTGTAAATAACTCTGGAGATGATTACGCTAAAATTGGTATTGGACGTTCTACTGGAACGAAATTAATTTCTGCTTCAGGGCACATTAAAAACCCTGGTGTTTACGAAATTGAACTAGGTTTGAGTGTTGATGAATTCATGAATTCTGATGAATATTTAGGAGGAATGTCTTCAAGCCGTCCATTAAAAGCATTTGTACCAGGAGGTTCTTCTGTGCCAATTTTACCAGCTGAATTGATTTTCAAAACAGCAAACGGTGAAGATCGTTTAATGACTTACGAATCTTTAAGTGATGGTGGTTTTGCTACCGGATCGATGTTAGGTTCTGGAGGATTTATTGTTTACAACGATACTGCTTGTGTGGTAAGAAACACTTGGAACTTTGCTCGTTTCTACCACCACGAATCTTGCGGACAATGTACACCTTGCCGTGAAGGAACAGGATGGTTGGAAAAAATCTTATGGAGAATTGAAAACGGTCAAGGCCGTGAAGAAGATATCGAATTATTGTGGAGCATTCAAAGTAAAATTGAAGGAAACACCATCTGTCCTCTAGGAGACGCCGCTTCTTGGCCAGTAGCAGCTGCAATTCGTCACTTTAGAGATGAATTCGAATATCACGTTCGTTTCCCTGAAAAAATTAAAAATAGAGATCACTTTGTTGCTGAGCCTTTCTCACAAGTAAAACATTTAGTTGGCGGTAAAGTAATCGTATAAAAATAAAAAGCAGAAAGTTATAAAGTTCATAATGTTAAAAAGGACAGCAATTCTTTTCAATATTCCGACTTTCAACATTCAAATCATAAAGAGATGAAAGTAACCATAGACGGTCAAAGTATAGACGTAGAACCAGGAACAACAATCCTGCAGGCTGCACGTATGATTGGTGGAGATTTGGTACCACCAGCCATGTGCTATTACTCAAAATTAAAAGGCAGCGGTGGAAAATGCCGTTGTTGTTTAGTTGAAGTTTCTAAAGGTAGTGAAGCTGATCCAAGACCAATGCCAAAATTAATGGCATCTTGTGTAACAGGATGTATGGATGGAATGGAAGTAAATAGTAAATCTTCTGCCAGAGTTACCGAAGCGCGTAAATCTGTAACAGAATTTTTATTAATCAACCACCCATTAGACTGTCCAATTTGCGATCAGGCGGGAGAATGTGATCTTCAAAATTTAAGTTTTGAGCACGGAAACCCAAAATCACGTTATATTGAAGAAAAAAGAACATTTGAGCCAGAAAATATTGGTCCAAATATTCAACTGCATATGAACCGTTGCATCTTATGTCAAAGATGTGTACAAGTTGCAGATCAATTGACAGACAACAGAGTTCACGGAGTATTAGATCGTGGTGACCACGCTAATATTTCAACTGGAATTTCTAAAGCAATCGACAATGAGTTCTCTGGAAACATGATTGACGTTTGTCCGGTTGGAGCTTTAACAGATAAAACTTTCCGTTTTAAATCAAGAGTTTGGTTTAACAAACCTTACAATGCACACAGAGAATGTACAACTCCAGGATGCTGTGGTAAAACTACAGTTTGGATGTTTGGTGGAGAAATTCAGCGTGTAACTGGTCGTAAAGACGAGTACCATGAAGTGGAAGAATTCATCTGCAACAGCTGTCGTTTTGATCATAAAGATGTAAAAGACTGGGTTATTGAAGGGCCGAGAGAATTTGAAAAAGATTCTGTAATCAACCAAAATAATTACACTCAAAAATTAGAAAAAGTTACCATCGATACTGAAAAGAACATTCTTTTAGGTAGAGATATCGACCGTAAAAAGATTAGTATGGCTGCAATTCCATTAACTGATAAAGATCAAAAATAGTAAGAAATGGAAAGTGCATTTATTATAGAAAAAAGTGTTGTTATTGTTGTCGTTTTTGCGGTAACAATGATTATGGCGATGTATTCTACTTGGGCAGAACGTAAAGTTGCTGCTTTCTTGCAAGATCGTGTTGGACCAAACCGTGCTGGATGGGGAGGTTTATTACAGCCACTTGCAGATGGTATGAAACTGTTCTCTAAAGAAGAGTTTTTTCCAAACACTCCAAATAAATTTTTATTCGTTGTAGGACCTGCAATTGCGATGAGTACAGCATTAATGACTAGTGCTGTAATTCCGTGGGGAGATCGCCTGCATCTTTTTGGAAGGGACATTATTCTTCAAGCTACAGATATCAATATCGCTTTATTATACATTTTTGGAGTTCTTTCTGTTGGAGTTTATGGAATCATGATTGGTGGATGGGCTTCTAACAATAAATTCTCTTTGATGGGAGCAATTCGTGCGGCATCTCAAATGGTTTCTTATGAAGTTGCCATGGGATTATCGATGATTGCTTTATTGATGATGACTGGAACAATGAGTTTGAGAGAAATCTCATTACAGCAATCAGGAATGAACTGGAATGTTTTCTATCAGCCATTATCCTTTTTAATTTTCTTAATCTGTTCTTTTGCTGAAACGAATAGAACACCTTTTGATTTAGCAGAATGTGAGAACGAATTAATTGGAGGTTACCATACAGAATATTCATCCATGAAAATGGGATTCTATTTATTTGCTGAATATGCTAGTATGTTTATCTCTTCTACTATTATTTCTGTTTTATTCTTTGGAGGATACAACTATCCTGGAATGCAGTGGATGGTAGAAAATGTTGGTGTAAATACAGCTAACTTATTAGGAATCGCGGTTCTATTTGCTAAGATATGTTTCTTCATATTCTTTTACATGTGGGTTCGTTGGACAATTCCAAGATTTAGATATGATCAATTAATGCACTTAGGCTGGAGAATTTTAATTCCGCTTTCGATCGTTAATATCATGATTACCGGTATTGTAATATTAAGACACGATATTGCAGCTTTCTTAGGATTCTAAGAACCCGTAATTATTCACAAATAAAAAACAAAATAGATTTGAATTTGATTACTCAAATTTTGAATCATAAACTATACTAGTAAAAATGTCAATAGAAACTATATCATTATCGGGTAGAAAAAAGGTGGTGTCAAATAAGGACATGTCTTTTGTTGAGCGATTGTATCTTGTGGCGATTGTAAAAGGTTTGTTTATTACCGTAAAACACCTTTTTAGAAAAAAAGTTACCATTCACTATCCTGAGCAGGTTCGTGAAATGAGCCCGGTTTATCGTGGTCAGCATATGTTGAAACGCGATGAGCAAGGTCGTGAAAACTGTACAGCGTGCGGATTATGTGCTTTATCTTGCCCAGCAGAAGCGATCACAATGAAAGCGGCGGAAAGAAAACCAGATGAAAAACATTTATACAGAGAAGAGAAATATGCTGAGATCTATGAGATCAATATGCTTCGTTGTATTTTCTGCGGTTTATGTGAAGAGGCTTGTCCAAAAGATGCTATTTACTTAACTACTTCTAAAGTATTAGTTCCTGCTAACTACAACAGAGAAGATTTCATTTTCGGGAAAGATAAATTAGTGATGCCTTTAGAAATGGCTATGAAAAATGCTCAACTTAAAAACGCTAACTAAATGATACATATTCCTGATTTTGCACACGCAACAACTGTTCAAGTTATCTTTTGCTTTTTAGCGTTTATTACCGTTATTACTGCTTTCCTGACTATTTTCAGCAGAAACCCAATTCACTCGGCTATTTACTTAGTAATTTGTTTCTTCTCAATTGCTGGTCATTATTTATTATTAAATTCTCAGTTTTTGGCAGTAGTTCATATAATAGTCTACTCTGGTGCTATTATGATTCTGTTTTTATTTACGATCATGTTGATGAACCTAAACGAACAGCGAGAAGTTCACCGTCCTAGAATTACACGTTTAGGAGCAATTGTTTCTTTCTGTTTAATCTTGATTGTTTTAATCACAATCTTCATTAACTCTAAACCAATTGTTGGAGAATACGATTCTACAGGAGAAGATTTCCAGTCTATTAAAGTTTTAGGTAAAATTTTATTAGATGAGTATATGGTTCCATTCGAATTTGCTTCGGTTTTACTTTTGGTTGCCATGATTGGAACAGTTCTATTGTCTAAAAAAGAAAAATTAAATAAATAATGGGTAATATATTAAATCAAATAGGTATTGAAAACTACATCTTTTTGAGTGTTGTACTTTTCTGTATTGGTATTTTTGGTGTATTGTACAGACGAAATGCTATTATCGTTTTCATGTCTATCGAAATTATGTTGAATGCGGTGAACCTTTTATTTGTTGCTTTTTCAACTTATCATCAAGATGCACAAGGACAAGTTTTTGTGTTCTTCTCGATGGCGGTTGCTGCAGCCGAAGTTGCGGTAGGATTGGCCATTTTAGTTTCTATCTTTAGAAATATCGGATCAATCAGTATCGATAATTTAAAAAATTTAAAAGGATAATCAGAAATGGATACCAATTTAGCTTTAATTTTAGTTTTAACTCCTTTACTAGGATTTCTAGTAAATGTCTTTTTTGGAAAAAGCTTAGGAAAAACAGTTTCTGGTGCAATCGGAACTATTGCCGTAGCGATTTCTTTTGTAGTTTCTCTTTTACTTTTTAATCAAATAACTTCAACAGGAAAAGGAATTGAGGTTACTTTATTTGATTGGATTCAAATTAGCAACTTAAAAATCAATCTTGGATTTTTATTAGATCAATTGTCAGTTCTTTGGTTACTTTTTGTAACAGGAATTGGATCTTTGATTCACTTATACTCTATCAGTTACATGCATGATGACGAAAACATGCACAAATTCTTCTCTTACCTGAATTTGTTCGTTTTCTTTATGATTACACTTGTAATTGGAAGCAACTTATTAGTTCTTTTCATTGGATGGGAAGGTGTTGGACTTTGTTCTTACCTATTAATTGGTTTCTGGCATAAAAACCAGGATTACAATGATGCTGCAAAAAAAGCTTTCATCATGAACAGAATTGGAGATTTAGGTTTGTTAATTGGTATGTTTATTTTAGGTTTTACTTTTAAAACATTAGATTACATTGAATTAAAACAAACTCTTTTAACGGTTCATTACGATCCAAATATTGCTTGGAATGTATCAATTGCTGCATTCTGTTTATTCATTGGAGCTTGTGGTAAATCTGCTCAAATTCCGTTATACACTTGGTTACCTGATGCGATGGCTGGGCCAACTCCAGTTTCTGCATTAATCCACGCAGCTACGATGGTTACTGCTGGTATTTTTATGGTAACGAGATTAAACTTCCTTTTTGATCTTGCTACAGATGTACAAAGCTTAATTGCAATCATTGGAGCAATCACTTCATTAGTAGCTGCTACAATTGGTTTAGTTCAAAACGATATCAAAAAAGTATTGGCTTACTCTACAGTTTCACAATTAGGTTTAATGTTCTTAGCATTAGGATTTGGAGCTTATGAAGTAGCGGTTTTCCACGTAATCAC
Source organism: Flavobacterium panacagri (assembly GCF_030378165.1). Taxonomy (NCBI): domain Bacteria; kingdom Pseudomonadati; phylum Bacteroidota; class Flavobacteriia; order Flavobacteriales; family Flavobacteriaceae; genus Flavobacterium; species Flavobacterium panacagri. Next base: position 1,413,938 of record NZ_CP119766.1, on the reverse strand, counting down.
TCACGCTTTCTTTAAAGCTTGTTTATTCTTAGGTTCTGGATCTGTAATTCACGGATTACACGGAGAACAAGATATGCGTAACATGGGTGGTTTACGTAAAGCAATGCCAATTACATTCTGGACAATGTTGATTTCTTCATTAGCAATTTCTGGAGTTCCATTTTTCTCAGGATTCTTTTCTAAAGATGAAATTTTATTGACAGCTTTCCACCACAGTATTCCATTATATGTTGTTGGATCTATTGCTTCAATCATGACAGCTTTCTATATGTTCCGTTTAATGTTCTTGACTTTCTTCAAAGAATTTAGAGGAACTGAAGAACAAAAACATCATTTACATGAAAGTGGTTCATTAATTACTATTCCGCTTATCATCTTAGCTATTTTAGCAACTTTTGGAGGATTAATCAGTTTACCTGGAAACAGCTGGTTAAATGAATACCTTGCTCCTCTTTTCACAAAAGCAACAGAAGGCGAGCATCATTTAGGTACAACTGAATACACTTTAATGGGAGTTGCTGTTTTAGGCGGATTATTAGGTATTTTAATTGCTTACGTAAAATACTTTAAACAAGATAATGTTCCTGAAGCTGATGAAAACATTACTGGTTTAAGCAAAGTGTTATACAACAAATATTATGTTGATGAAGTTTACGATGCTGTATTTGTAGCACCAGTTAACAGCTTATCTAAATTCTTTAGAGATTATATCGAAACAGGATTATCTGCTCTTGTATTTGGATTAGGTAAAATAGCAAACGAAATTGCTTTTCAAGGAAAAAAATTACAAACCGGAAGTATAGGATTATATCTATTTGTTTTTGTTTTAGGACTTTGTGCAATTGTTTCCTATATATTTTTAGCTCAATAATATTATTACTATGAACGTTTCTACTATATTAATTATACTTTTAATTGGTGCATTTGCCACTTATTTTTCTGGTGACAAACTAGCTTCAAAAGTTGCTCTACTTTTTAGTTTAGCTGCTTTAGGATGTTCAATTGTATTATTGAATAATTATTCGGCTGGCGAAAATATCAGCGTAATCAACAGCTGGATTACTCAGCCAAAAATTTCTTTCGCTTTAAATGCTGACGGACTTGGGCTTGCAATGGTTTTATTAACCGCAGCCTTAACTCCGATTATCATATTTTCTTCTTTTGGAAATGAATATAAAAATGCTAAAGCTTTTTACGGTCTAATCTTGTTCATGGCCTTTGCTATGACAGGAACTTTCTTAGCTGCTGATGGTCTTTTATATTATATTTTCTGGGAGTTAGCACTTATCCCAATTTACTTTATTGCTTTAATCTGGGGTAACGGCGATGCTGAAGAACGCAGAAAAGCAGTAGTTAAATTCTTTATTTACACACTTGCCGGTTCGTTATTCATGTTAACTGCTTTTATTTATTTATATACAAAAGCTGGTTCTTTCTTAATCGAAGATTTATACAAATTAGATTTATCTGCTTGCGAACAATTATGGATTTTCTTAGCTTTTTTCTTAGCTTATGCTATTAAAATTCCAATTATTCCTTTCCATACTTGGCAGGCAAATGTGTATCAAAAAGCGCCAACAGTTGGAACAATGCTTTTATCTGGTATCATGCTGAAAATGGGATTATACAGTGTACTTCGCTGGCAGTTGCCAATTGCGCCTTTAGCTGCTAAAGAATATATGAATATCTTTATCGCTTTAGGAATTGCAGGAGTTATCTACGGATCAATTGTTGCATTGAGACAAAAAGATCTTAAAAAATTATTAGCTTATTCTTCACTTGCTCACGTTGGATTAATTGCTGCAGGTTCTTACACTTTAACTCTTGATGGTTTAAGAGGTGCTGTTATGCAAATGATTGCTCACGGTTTTGTGGTAGTGGGACTATTCTTTGCTGCTGAAGTAATTTTCAGAAGATTTGAAACTAGAGAAATTGAAGCAATGGGCGGTATTCGTACACAGTCTCCAAAATTTACTTCAATGTTTTTAATCTTAGTTTTGGCTTCTGTTGCATTGCCAAGCACATTTAACTTTGTTGGAGAATTTACAGTATTATACAGTTTATCTCAAATAAATATTTGGTTTGCAATTCTTGGTGGAACTACTATTATTCTAGGAGCTTACTATATGTTGAGAATGTTCCAGCATGTAATGTTAGGAGAAACAAACTCTAAAACTTTTGCAGATGTTTCTCTTAACGAAGGAATCTCATTTGTTGCCATTATAGCTGTTTTATTGTTCTTTGGATTCTATCCAAAACCAATTACAGATTTGATTACACCAAGCTTGGAAACTATTTTACAAGTTATCAATAAGAACTAATATTTTAAACAAAAAATAAATTAGGATTACTCTTCAAATTGCAATCCTAACTCAAAAAGATAAAAATGAATACATTAATAGCTATAACAGGATTGGGTATTTTCTGCCTATTGTTTGAAATTCTTAATTTAAGAAAGGCCATCATTCCTATTACCATTTTGGGTTTAATAGGTGTATTGGCACTTAATTTCTATGAATTTGGAACGGAACAAAGTTATTACAACAATATGGTTGCGGTGTCAAAGTTTTCTACGGCTTTTTCATCATTGTTTATCGTTTTGACCATTTTCCTTGTAGCGTTAAGTCATAATTTTTACCAAAATCATCCAACAAAAATTTCAGATTACGTTGCCATTAAAGTATTCTTATTGGCGGGAGCTGTTGCCATGGTTTCTTTCGGAAACTTAGCGATGTTCTTTTTAGGAATCGAAATCTTATCTATCGCTTTATATGTTCTAGCGGCAAGTGACCGTTTAAATATTAAAAGTAACGAAGCAGGTATGAAATATTTCTTAATGGGGTCTTTCGCTTCTGGTATTATCTTATTCGGAATCTGTTTGATTTACGGAGCAATGGGAAGTTTTGATATCAGCGAAATTCACGAAAGTGCTTTATCTGCAGAATTACCAATCTGGTTTCCAATTGGATTGATTTTAATGATTGTTGGAATGTTGTTTAAAGTTGCCGCAGTTCCTTTCCACTTCTGGGCTCCAGACGTTTATGAAGGTTCTCCTGCGTTAACCACTGCTTTAATGAGTACGTTGGCAAAAGTAGTCGCTATTGCCACTTTATTCAAGTTGATTGCTGGAATGAACGTAATTTCTTCTTTAGAAAATCAAGATCTTCTAAATACTTTCGAAGTTATTGTTGTGATTATTTCTATCGCTTCAATGTGTGTTGGTAATATTATGGCATTAAGACAAGTAAACGTAAAACGTATGCTTGCTTTCTCTGGAATCTCTCATGCAGGTTTCATGTTAATGACATTATTAACTGTTTCTGCTTCAGCTGGTGTTTTATTATATTATACTGCCGCTTATGCTTTGTCAGGAATCGCTGCTTTCAGTGTTATTTTATACGTATGCAGAGATCAAGACAATGAAGACATTACAAACTTCCACGGATTAGGAAAAACAAATCCGTTATTGGCAGCTATCTTGACAGCTTCTTTATTGTCTATGGCTGGAATTCCAATTTTCTCTGGATTCTTTGCTAAATTGTTTTTATTCAATCAAACTATTCAAGCAGGATATATTGGTTTAGTAATTGTAGCAGTAATCAACTCTATTATCAGTGTGGGTTACTATTTCAAATTAATCATTGCGATGTATTCTAAAGAACCTAATCAAGAAAGAACAGGAAGACCATTCCTTATTTATGCTGCAGCAGTAGTATCAATTGCATTAAACATTATTTTAGGTTTATTCCCATCATTAGTTTTAGATTTATTGCAATAAGATAAAGACATACAATCATATAAAGAAATCCATCAGACTTAATTTTGATGGATTTTTTTTATGACAAATAAAGAAGAGAAATTCATGTTAAAAATTCCGTTCATTCAATTGCACTTCAAAAAATCTCCATATATTTGAGTTCAATTAAATGTATAAATTATGAACTTTAATTCAAAAAATCCATTTTTAAACAGCAAACGTTTTTCGTCTGATGCTGAACCAAGAACTGAAGTACACCAAGCTCAGATTATTGATTACAATCAAGAAATGACAGTGTCTGGAACAATTAATAAAACAGCAATCCTGTTTCTAATCTTATGCGGTGCCTCTATGGTTACTTGGTGGATGGCATTTAATGGAATGAATCCGATGCTTCCAACTATAGGCGGAGCAATTGTTGGTTTTATTCTTGTATTGATTTCTTCTTTTAGACCACAAGCTTCTCCTTACCTAGCTCCTGGATATGCATTATTTGAAGGTTTGTTTATTGGAGGTATTTCTGCCATATTCGAATTAAAATTTCCAGGTATTGTAATTAATGCCGTTGGAGCAACTTTGGTTACTTTCTTAGTCTGCCTTGGTTTATACAAATTCAAAATCGTCAAAGTTACAGAGCAGTTCAAATCTGTAGTTGTGGCAGCAACATTGGCTATTGCAACTTATTATTTAATTTCTTGGGTTATATCAATGTTCTCAAGTTGGACACCTGTTCATTACGGAAATTCGATGATGAGTATCGGAATTAGTGTTTTTGTAATTATCATCGCCGCTCTTAATTTGTTTCTAGATTTTGATTTAATTGAAAAAGGAGCAAAAGAAAGAATGCCAAAGTTTATGGAATGGTACGGTGCAATGGGATTAATGATTACATTGGTTTGGTTGTATATTGAATTTTTAAGACTTTTATCAAAATTATCGAGCAAGGACTAGTAAGTTCTTTTTAATACTATTTGAAGCCTTTTTGAGTCAAATCAAAAAGGCTTTTTTATTTTTCTATCATTCCCTTTCAAGCATTTTTTTTAGATATTCTCACAAGCAATCAAAACAAAAAAAAGGTAATTTCCTACAAATTTGTAAAATGTAATTTATTGCATCCAAAAAAATACACTTTTAATAAAATTTTACATCTTTAGAAAAGAACTTCTCAAAAGACTTATAAAATCTGAGCCTCTTTAAATTACATCAACATGTAATTAATTACAATTCATGCAATTAATTACATTTTTATTATTCAAAAGCAAAAAACTTTAACTTATTCTCTTTTTAACATACAAAAAAATGCATAATTAAAAATTAATATATAATTTAGTGTAATCGATTACAATTAACCACTAATAATCGATAGTAAAACCACTTACTAATTATTAACAAATTTAAACCACGCAATTATGAAAAAAAATCTACTTTTTCTGACCTTGTTTTTAATTACCCTTCAAACATGGTCACAACAAATCACAGAAGCAAGCGGCTGGCTTGAATCCGTATTCGTAAAATGGCAGCCCGTAAACAACGCTCAAACCTACAATATTTATTACACTGGGGGAGGAATCGTAGATCAAAAGATTGATAATGAACTGATCAGAAGCTATGGAACTTATTTTAGAGCCGACATTCCAGGCCTAAAAGCCGGATCTTACACAGTAAAAATCAAACCTGTTATTTCTGGTGTTGAAGGAACTGGAACCACAACCACTTCATTAACCGTTAAAGCTCATGACAGATCCGGATTTGCATTTTCAAACTCCAGAGTTCCTGGAGCTTATAATGCAGACGGAACTCCAAAAAGCAATGCAGTAATCCTTTACATCACACAGCAAACCAAAAACACAATTTCTCTAAATGTAACAGGAGCATCAGCTAATCCGTGTGTTGGACTTCAAACGATTCTGGACGGATATAAAAAAGGAAAAGACACAAGACCTTTAATTATTCGTATGATTGGTCAAATCACCGACTTAACTTATATGATGAATGGTGATTTGGTAATTGAAAATAATAACAATGCGGCAAGCTACATCACTCTGGAAGGAATTGGAAACGATGCTACAGCAGATGGCTGGGGGATTAGAGTCAAAAATGCTTCAAACATAGAAATTCGAAATATTGGGATTATGAATGTGGATAGCGGTGAAGGCGATAACATTGGTTTACAGCAAGACAACGATTATGTCTGGGTACATAATTGTGATTTCTTTTATGGAAAACCTGGTGGAGACGCAGATCAAATAAAAGGTGACGGAGCTTTAGATTGCAAAAAATCGACTTATGTAACCTTTTCATACAATCACTTTTGGGATAATGGAAAAAGCAATTTATTAGGCTTAAGCGAAGGAACTACAGAAGGTTTATACATAACTTATCACCACAACTGGTATGATCATTCTGATTCTCGTCATCCAAGAATCCGTTATTATTCAGCTCACGTTTATAATAATTATTATGATGGAAACTCTAAATACGGCGTAGGGTCTACATTAGGTTCTTCCGTATTTGTAGAAGCCAACTTTTTTAGAAACTGTAAATATCCAATGCTTACTTCGATGCAAGGAACAGATATTTTTTACGGTACTGGAGGAACTTTTTCTAGCGAAGACGGCGGTACAATTAAAGCTTTCAACAACACTATGAGTGGACAAACTCGTTTTGTTGGATACAATGCTACAACATATCCCGTAGAATTTGATGCGTATGTTGCAGCGACTAGAAATGAAACCATCAGCAGCAGTATTAAATCAAAAAAAGGAGCTAAAACTTATAATAATTTCGACACCAATTCAAGTGTCATGTATGCTTATACACCTGAAACTCCAGAAAATGCCAAAACTACAATTATGCAATATGCAGGACGTGTTTCAGGAGGTGATTTTCAATGGACATTCAACAATGCCGTCGATGATACTTCCGACGGTGTAAATATTGGTTTAAGAGATGCATTAAACTCTTATCAGACTGGTTTAGTTGCTGTACAAGGCGGAACAACTGGAAATCAAACTTTGACTTCACCTTCAAACACTAATCAAACCGTAACTAGCGGAACAGCTATTGAAACTATTGTCTTTACCTGGGGAGGTGATGCTACTGATGCTATTGTAACAGGTTTACCGGCTTCAGGATTATCATTCGTAAAAAACGCTACAGCGAAAACAATTACGATTACTGGAAATCCAACGGCTACAGTAACTTATTCAATCGCGACAACAGGTTCAGCAGGGAATCCGGCAACGGGATCAGGAACTATTACAGTTAGCGCTGCAGGAACTCAGACTTTAACATCTACAAACAATAACAGCCAGACCGTTGCCAGCGGAACTGCGATAAGCCCCATTGTACTTACTTGGGGAGGAACTGCAACAGATGCTTCAGTAACTGGATTACCTGCTTCAGGTATCAGCTTTGTAAAAAACAGCTCTGCCAAAACCATTACGATTACAGGAACACCAACCGCGAATGTATCTTACACAGTAACTACTACAGGAACAGGAACCGCAACAACAGCTTCCGGGACTATAACAGTTACAACTAGTAATCCTTCGGGAGATGAAATACATAATTTCACAACATCCAATAAAGACAGTAACTTCTATACTATAACAGGTAACCTTTCTACAACAAAAGGAACTGTTACCTATAATGGTTTAACACTAACGCAATGTTTAAAAATCGAATCTTCTACCAACATTTCGTTTACAACTGCTCAAGCGAGCACTTTAACTTTAGTTTTTGTAGAAGCTGCCGCAACTATTAAAGTGGATAATGTAGATAAAGTAGCAACAAACGGAATCGTAACAGTATCATTAACAGCGGGAAATCATACTATAACCAAAAAAGATACTTCAAACTTATTTTACATGAGCACGGTTTACAATACCGGAACATTAAAAATGGCACAGCCAGAGTTAGCTGCCGACACAAAAATATATTTATATCCAAATCCGGTTTCAAACACTCTATACGTATCAGATCCAGAGCAGAAAGTGGAGAGTATATTAATTTATAATGTGAACGGAATCCTAGTGAAAACTGTTCAAAAAGGAGCCGAAAATATCGATGTTAGTCATCTGGCATCAGGAAGTTATTTTGCTAAAATTTCAACAACCGAAGGCGCAATTAATCAAACTGTAATTAAAAAATAAACATTTGAACATTTTACAATCGTAAAAAAAGGCTTCCTGATCTGGAAGCCTTTTTGCATTTTATTTCTATCTTTTTCGATTCCGGAACTCTTGCTGTTCCGTTATTTTTCCAAATTCGTTCAAACATTTTTTAATCGTTTCTAGATTAATCCCAACAAAAAACAGCATCCCAATAAAAATTACAATCCAGCTGTAAACAATCTTTACAAAAGAAATATCTGATGTAGCTACGTAAAAAATGACTGTTGGCAAAATCGATACTATAAATGTAAGCCCTAATGCCAGCATTAACGGATTTATGATAAAACTATTTATACTATTAAGTCCAATTTTTCTAATAATAATTGCTAAAAAAAGCAATGCCATTATTCCAAAAACTATACCTGCAAAACTATAAATCATAACGATATCAGGCTGATTGTTTATCTGTTGTTCGTATCCAAAAAAGGTATTAAAATTGAATTCCATCGTACTTCTTTTGTTCTGGTGTTACATCAAATAAACTCTGAGATTTATACCCCAACATTTTGGCTAAAATAAAGTTAGGAAACTCCTCTATTCCTACATTATAAAGATTGATACTGTCATTAAAAAACTCTCTTCTGTCTGCAATTTTATCTTCCATTTGCGAGACTCTTCGTTGTAATTCCAAAAAATTACTGTTGGATGCTAATGTTGGATAATTTTCAGAAACAGCAAATAGGTTTTTCATGGTTTTTGAAAACTCATTTGCATTTTCAATTTTCTCTCCAACTGATTTTGAATTCAGAAAATCGGTTCTTAATTTAGTTAGATTCGTTAATAATTCCGTTTCATGTTCCATAAATTTTGACGCTACTTTAACCAGCTCTGGAACTTCTTCTGCTCTTTGCATTAGAATCACATCAATGTTTCTAAATGCTTTTTCATAATTATTTTTAAGCATAACCAGCTTGTTATAAATTCTGATGAAAAAATTAAAAAATATTATAAGGAGAATTATTCCAGCGATTAAAGCAATATTTTGAACAGTCATAGTTGTTTTAGTTTAGAATGATATAAATAATTATAAGCGAAATAAAAAAAAGAGTAATTAAAAAGGAATCTAATAAAGGTTTGTATTTATTTCTAAATGAAATACTTCTTGGAATTGCAATCCCAAATACATTATCTGAATCTCCCTTTTTTATAATTGTTTTTCCATTATCTGAAGCGGCATAACCTATCAGAAACATGTAATCGTTATGTCTTAAATATGTTTCAGAATATCTGGTCTTACCTCCTTGCTGATTGTCAACTCTATCGAAGAAATATTCCATTCCTTCTCCATCAACAACTACAGAACCTGTCTCATCTTTAATTTTAAATTTGCCTGTTTTAACTTCACTAAAAATAGTCGAATAGGTCGTTCTGCCATCATCATCAGGTTTGCTTTCTTTTTCTATTTTATAATAATATCCAATGCAGGGTTTATTAAAATAAGGAGAAATAATGGTTTCAATCTCTTCAAGATCACCTTCAACCTCCACCATTCCCATTGCAATTGAATCCATTTTTGAAGTAGGAAGAATCGATTGCAGACGCATGAATTTGCTTTTATTGCTGGGAAAAAAGATATTCTTTAGAATAATAAAACCCGGAATAATTAAAAAAAGAAGTTTTAAATTTTCGGTTTCTGCCAATAAAATAAAAGTTCCAAAAATACCCGCTATAATCAAAACTCCCAGAAATTTTTGCCCTAAAGTTGTTTTCGGAATGTTATGTTTTTTATTAAACTTTTCTCGCTCTATTTTATCCTCTTTACTACTTTGAATTCCCGAATAAATCATACCTATAATTGCAAAAACAAAAACAGAAGTAAATAATAGCAGCACAGCAGCCAAAGGAAAAGAAGGGTCTATTAAAAAACTAATTCCAACAATAGCAGGAGATAAAACAAAAAACAACCAATTTGGGAATTTCAAATTAAAAAGCCCTGCGAAGATTAAAGTTTGAAATAATGCGATTCCCAAACTAAAAAGCATTAGAAAAATCACTTCTGCAGCATCTACACTATTTTGAGTTAAAAATTCAAAAAAATCATTCATAATAAAAAGGGCAAATAGTTATACTTTTTAAGGCTTAAAATACAATTTCGACTTCTGTAGACAGTAATTTTCTAATCCTGCTTCTTTCTAAATCTGAAATAGGATTGTTACTCAAATCTAAACCTACAAGCTTCTGTAATTTGTTAATTTCGTTAGGAATATCTCTGATTTCATTATGACTTAAAACCAAAAACTTTAAATTTTTAAACTGTAAAATCTCTTCTGGGAATATTTTCAATTCTTGTTTAGACAAATCCAATTCGATTACGAGTTCTGATTTTAATTTTGCTTCTTCTAAATTATAAAAAGTCGATTTTTCCTTTTTCTTCTCATCTTTACTTCTTATCCAAAGTCCATAACCCGCTAAGATCAAAGACGCTATAAAAAAGATACATAAAAATGCAGGCCAAATTGGATCATCCTTTTTTTCTAATGTAAAAAGGCGAACGTAAATATAATAGATCATTCCAAAAACAAGGGTAAGAAATAAACCGAGAGCTATTATAAAAAAACAATATTTTATTATAGAAAAAATGACATTTTTTACTGCGGTCGTTTTCTTTGCAATAAAAAAATATGTGACCAAACCTAAAATTAAAACCCAAAAAACCGCTACTCCAATTATTCCAATTTTATTTCCATTTTCAATAATAGCAAATGAGAAAGAAACAGGAAACATTAAAGCAAACCCAATTAAAAGTGCCGCTAAACCAAGAGACAAACAGCCTCCTTTTTGTTTCTTATTGGATGATTTCAGCCATAAATAGGCGATTAAAAAAGATAACAGAATGACTCCAATAAATGCGTAACCAAAAGGAGTAAGTCCAGCTAAAAAAATCAAAGTCATTAATTAGTTTCTTATAAATTACACATCAATAAATGATGCTGGAAAATAACGGCAAATAAAAATAAAAATACTACAAATTTTCCCATTAAAAAAACCGCTCTCTTCAAATAATGAAAAAAGCGGTTTTTATTTATTTTCTGACCTCTTGTACTACAAGTCAAATTTAATTCCTTGTGCTAACGGAAGATTTGTAGTGTAATTAATGGTATTCGTTTGGCGTCTCATGTAAATTTTCCAGGCATCAGAACCTGATTCACGTCCTCCGCCGGTTTCTTTTTCTCCACCAAAAGCACCACCAATTTCAGCTCCCGAAGTTCCGATATTTACATTTGCAATTCCACAATCTGATCCAACAACAGATAAAAATCTTTCTGCTTCACGTAAATTATTAGTCATAATTGCCGATGATAATCCCTGTGCCACACCATTCTGAATTTCAATTGCATTATCCACTTCTCCAGAATATTTAAGTAGATATAAAACGGGGGCAAATGTTTCGTGCTGTACAATTTCAAATGAATTATCAGCTTCGGCAATTGCAGGTTTTACATAACAGCCACTTTCGTAACCTTCTCCTGAAAGTACTCCACCTTCAACCAAAATTTTTCCGCCTTCGGCCACTACTTTATTTAAGGCAGAAGCATACATTTCTACAGCGTGAACATCAATCAGCGGTCCAACATGATTGTTTTCATCAAGCGGATTTCCGATTCTCAATTGTTTGTATGCAGCAACTAAAGCATCTTTCACTTTATCATAAATACTTTCGTGAATAATCAATCTTCTTGTTGACGTACAACGCTGTCCAGCGGTTCCAACCGCTCCAAAAACAGCTCCAATTACCGTCATTTTTATGTCTGCATCTGGCGTAACAATAATGGCATTATTTCCTCCTAATTCTAATAATGATTTCCCTAATCTGCCCGCCACTTTCTGAGCTACAATTTTTCCCATTCTAGTCGAACCCGTTGCAGAAACAAGTGGAATACGAGTATCAGCTGTCATTAATTCTCCTATTTTGTAATCTCCATTTATTAAGCACGAAATTCCTTCTGGCAGATTATTTTCCTTAATAACCTGAGCAATTACATTTTGACAAGCAATACCGCATAAAGGTGTTTTTTCTGAAGGCTTCCAAACACAGACATCACCAGAAATCCACGCCAATGCTGTGTTCCAAGACCAAACTGCAACCGGAAAATTAAATGCTGAAATGATTCCAACAATTCCCAACGGATGATATTGTTCATACATTCTATGTCCCGGTCTTTCAGAATGCATCGTTAATCCGTGAAGCTGACGTGATAAACCAACAGCAAAATCACAGATATCAATCATTTCCTGAACTTCTCCAAAACCTTCCTGCAATGATTTTCCCATTTCGTAAGAAACCAATTTACCAAGTGCTTCTTTATTTTGTCTCAATTTTTCTCCAAACTGACGTACAATTTCACCACGTTGTGGTGCAGGAATTAATCGAAAAGTTTTAAAAGCTTCTGCTGCAGTCTGAATTACTTTTTCATAATCTTCAGATGTTGACATTTTTACTGAAGCAATTAATTTTCCGTCAACCGGCGAATAACTTTCTAAAATTTCTCCTGATGAAAAATTATTTGTTCCCGTTGATGTTCCTTCATTTATGGTTTTAATGCCCAATTTTTCCAGAGCTTCCTTCATTCCAAATTGTGATGCTATTGTTGTCATTGTAACTTTTTTAGTTAAAATTGTTATATTATTGATGTAAAGATATTGTTTTAGAAATTAACTTTTAATCAATTAATGCTTTTTGAATGCTTTTTTTCTTTTTGAAAAATAATATAAGAACAGCCAAAAAGAGAATAAAACTTATACCTGACAAAATATAAATGAGCATTTCGTTTCTTTTTAATTTTTCTTCAAACGAATTTTTGACTAAATCTATTTGATACTCAATGTTATTTTGAAGCTTAATTATTCTTATCTCGTTTTTATTTTTTTGAGATTTTTTATATAAGTCTTCTAATACTTCTAATTCCCCTTTTTTAACATTTTGTAAAAAATCGGTTCTTGAACATATAGAGCAACCTAAAGCGTTATAATCTCTTTTTGCATAAATCAAATACTCTTTTCCTGGTTCAAAATAATAATCACAAGACCCCATACTAACCCCTAAAATTGTCCGAAAGTAGTTTTCTCTAAAAATCTCATCTTTATATGTTTTGGATATTCGAATCGTATAAGAATACATCTTTTGTCCATATTCAGAATATAACAAACTGTCAACCTTAATTACTTTCCCAATAAAAACTTGATTAGCCTTTTTCCAATTTTCCTCTATTGAGGGTTTATTGGAACAATCGCAACAATAAACTTCAGAACTTATTAAAATAAAAAACAATCCAAAAAGTACTTTTCTAATCATCATTAGCATTTTTAGTGAAACGTAAATTTAGTATTAATTAACATGAATTTTTCAAAAATAAGGCCTGTATTTCTCTTTTATTCATGAAATTTGCAACACTAATTCTTTAGATTATGACACTTTTCAGTCGGCTTTTAGTTTGTTTCCTTTTAATATCAACAAACATATTTTCTCAAAAAGAAAAATCTTCTTTTCAGGTAGTTCCTTTAGGAATAAAAGGAGGAATTGACGAAAAAAACCTTTCCGCTTATTTGCTTGCACCAATTAACACAAATGATTATATCTGTCTCGATGCTGGAACGATAAACGCTGGAATCGAAAAAGCAATTGAAAACAAAGTATTTAAAGTTTCGACAAACGAAGTTTTAAAGAAATATATTAAAGGATATTTAATTTCGCATGCACATCTGGATCATGTTTCGGGGTTAATCATCAATTCTCCTGCTGATTCTTCTAAAACAGTTTATGCGACAGAAAAATGCATGGAAATGATGGAAAATCATTATTTCAACGATCAGACTTGGGCAAATTTTGGAGATAAAGGCCCTGGTTTTCCTTTGAAAAAATATCACTTTCAAACTCTAAATATTGGTGAAGAAACTCCAATTTCAAATACTAAAATGACGGTTAAGGCTTTTCCGTTAAGCCATGTCAATCCATTTGAAAGTACTGCATTTCTAGTTAAAAGTGAAGATTCTTATGTTTTATATTTGGGCGATACTGGTCCTGATTCTGTTGAGAAAAGCGATAAACTAAAAGCTTTATGGACGACAGTTGCGCCTTTGGTTCAGACCAAACAATTAAAGGGAATTTTTATTGAGGTTTCGTTTCCAAATGAACAGCCTGATAAATTTTTATTCGGGCATTTGACTCCAACTCATTTAATGACTGAGCTTCATATTTTAGAAGATTTGGCTGGAAAAGGTTCTTTGAAAGGCTTCAAAATTATTGTTACGCATTTAAAACCACCAACAAAAAGCATTACAAAACTAAAGGAGCAAATTAAAAATCAGAATGATTTAGGGTTGAAGATTATTTATCCTGGACAAGGGAAAAAGTTTGAGTTGTAGTTTTTATTTAGCAAAAGATTTCACGGAATTAAAAGAATTTTTAAAATTAATTCTTCTTTATTATAAACCCAACAGGTTTTAAAAACCTGTCGGGTTTGATATCAAAATTAAATTCAATTTATTTCTTAGCCACAAATCTAGGATCAGTCTCCATCACAGTTCCACATTTATCGCATGTTCTTAATTCTTCTGAATTGTAAAAATGTTCGAAGTGAGGTAAGAAATCTTTCTCGATATTATGCAGTTCAAAATACACTTCATAAAGCTTATGATTGCAATTGTCACAATGCCAAAGCAAGCCATCGGTAAAACCTTGTCCAGCACGTTTACGTTCTATTACCAATCCGATAGAACCTGCAGAACGAACGGGAGAATGTGGCACTTTTGCCGGATGCAGGTACATATCGCCAGCATTTAATTCCATTTCCTTTCGCTCCCCATCTTCCTGAATTACTACTTTTATACTGCCTTCTAATTGGTAAAAAAGTTCTTCGGTTTCGTTATAATGATAATCTTTTCTTGCATTTGGTCCCGCCACAATCATTACAATATAATCCCCAGAATCTACGTAAAGATTTTTATTTCCAACCGGCGGTTTTAATAAATGACGGTTTTCGTCAATCCATTTAGTTAAGTTGAAAGGTTTTGCTATAGCCATTTTTTTAATTCTAAATTGTGAAAAGCTAAGGTAGTGAATTTGTAGAGACGCACTGCAGTGCGTCTTTCGGTTTCTAATTCCATTTTGATAAAAAAGTTAGACGCACTGCGGTGCGTCTCTACTGTCCAATTTCTTTTATCAAATATATATAAACCGGAAAATGATCACTAAAACCTGCTTCTGTTAATGTATTTCGCAATGGATAACCTTTATACTGTCCCGAATTCTGGATAAGATAAGGTCTGGTGAAAATCCCTGCCTTCCAAAAACTAAAAGTTGCAAAATCTGATTTAGTTAAAGATGCTGTCATCATAATTTGATCGAAAATATTCCAGGAATCCCTAAAAGCGATTGTTCCCAAACCTTTATTTACTAATTCTTCAAACGGATTAAAAACACCAAATTCTAAGACTTCTGATTTCTTTCCTTTTGCTCCTAAAGCCGTTTTTATACTAGCATTAATCGGTCCGTCGTTAAAATCTCCCATTGTCATCACTTTTGCTTGTGGGTTTATCTGCTGTAAAGAATCGATAATTTTTCGGTTCAACTTTCCTGCGGCTTCTCTAAACAAAGTTGTGGCTTTTTCTCCTCCAGATCTTGACGGCCAGTGATTAACTATTATATGTATTTCTTCATTTTCTAAAAATCCCGAAACCAAGAGCTGATCTCTTGTAAAAACACGATTGTTATTTTCTTTTTTAATTTCAAGTTCATCATCTTCAATTTCAGATTGTTCTTCTTTTTTGAGACTATTCTTTTTGTAAATGATTAATGGAATATTAGAAAAAGAAGTCGGGCGAAAATATTTTTTCTGATAAAGTAATGCTACATCGATGCCACGTTTATCAGGTGAATCAAAATGAATGATTCCGAAATCGAATTGCTGTAATTTTGGTTCTTTGATTAAGTCCTCTAAAACATCTCTATTTTCTACTTCAGCACAACCTAACAAAACTGGGGCATTTGAATTTTCTGATGTTCCAATTTCAGAAATTACTCTTGCTAAGTTTTTCAACTTTTGCTCATATTTTTGTTTTGTCCAATGTTGTGTGCCATTTGGAGTCCATTCATCATCATTTGTAAAATCATCATCTACAGTGTCATATAAATTTTCAAAATTATAAAAAGCTACTGTGTGTATTTTGTATTTTTTAGGTTGCGAATTTGAACAATTACTAAAGAAAATAAAAAAACCGAAAATTAAAGTTGTAAGGCGCATAGTTCTACTTAAATAAAAAACTAATGTATAAAAAATTGATTTATTTGTAAGAATTTTCTAAATATTTATTTTACATTTCCTTTTTTTATATTCAAATTCTCATGTAACTTGCTGGCTCAATTTGCCATTTAGAAAATGAAAAAAATCCTTTCGATATTTATACTATTCTTAAGCTACAACACACTTTGTTATTCTCAGAAAAACAGCCAATTTGTTGACAGTATTAGAGTAAAGTATAATATTCCAGAAATAGCGTACGCCATAGTTTCTTCTCATTCTATTTTAGAAATAAATGCTTTAGGATATAAAAAAATCAACAGTAATTTAAAGGCTGAATTATCAGACCGATTCAGACTTGGTTCAATAACAAAAACGATTACAGCATATTTAGCTGCAGTTTTGGTTAAAGAGGGCAATTTGAAATGGGAAACTAAATTTTTTGATTTATACCCAGAATTAAAAGCTGGAAGTAATCCCAATTATTACAATTTTACTTTAAGAGATTTTATAACGTTTAGAGCACACATGCCAACTTGGTCGTATGGAAATAAAACTCCAACCCAAAAAGAAATAAAAGGAACAAACCCTGAACAACGTTACGAGTTTATGAAATGGTTTTTCGTAAAAACTTCTTCTATTTCAGAAAAGCAAGATGTTTATGGTTCTAATCCTAGTTACGTAGCGGCCGGATTAATGCTAGAAAAAGCGACTGGAAAAACATACGAAACCTTAGTACAAGAACTAGGAAAAAGCCTGAATATTGATTTTGAATTTGGTCAGCCGAATTTAAAAGACAAAAATCAGCCTTGGGGACATGATGAAAATCTGATTCCTGAAAAACCAGCTTTAAATTATAAATTAAACTGGCTTTCGTCAGCTGGAAATATCAATGTAAGCTTACCTGACTTTTGTAAATTCATTCAACTACAGCTTAAAGGTTTACAAGGAAAATCTAAACTTTTTACAGAAGAAGAATTTAATTATATGCATTTTGGCCTGCCCGAATTTTCTTTTGGCTGGTATCCAGAACTCAACAAAAATAATGAACAGCAATATTCATTTCATAATGGAAATCCTGGAACATTTTTAACCAAAGTGTATATTTGTAAAGCCACCAACAAAGCGTTTATTCTTTTTGCCAATGTACAATCTGAAAAAGCAGATGAAGGGTTAATTGTAATTTTAAAAGAATTGGAAACTAAATATGGATGTGTTCCGTTTTATTAAAATAAGAATTAAAATAATTTATAATTTTAAGCAAAAAGAAAAATGAATAGAAAAAGCTTTCAACACTTCAAAAAACACTTTATCCTATATAGAGTCGCATTTCTTATTTTTGCTTTTCAATCATTCACTTGTCAATCTCAACAAAACATGATAACACCACCCTATTTACAAAAAGGAGATACTGTAGCACTTTTAGCAACAGCTAGAAAAAATATCGACGATAACTTAAAACCAACAATTGATTTATTGCACAGCTGGGGCTTAGAAGCCGTTGTTGGAAGCACAATTGGTTTAGATTATCATCAACTAGCAGGAACAGATGAACAAAGAGCAGCCGATTTTCAAAAGCAAATGGACAATCCAAATATTAAAGCAATCTGGTGCGTTCGTGGCGGTTATGGAACGGTAAGAATGTTAGATTTGTTGGATTTTACCAAATTCAAACTGCATCCGAAATGGGTTATTGGTTTCAGTGACGTTACGGTTCTGCACAACCATTTAAATACGATGGGCTACAAATCTATCCACGGAATTATGCCTGTAACAGTTCCAAGAGCAACTCCAGATGCCGTGAGTTCTTTAAAAGCTAGTTTGTTTGGTGAGCCAATTTCTTATTCCATTAGCCCAACGCCAATGAATCGTTTCGGAACTGCAACCGGAGAATTAGTCGGAGGTAATTTATCTATCTTATACAGTTTATTAGGTTCTCCTTCTGCAATTGACTGTAGAGATAAAATTTTATTTATCGAAGATTTGGACGAATATCTGTATCATATTGACCGTATGATGATGAATTTAAGACGAAATGGATGCATCGAAAACCTAAAAGGAATTATTATTGGAGGAATGACCAGCATGAAAGACAATGAAGTGCCTTGGGGTAAAAATGCACTGGAAATTATTGACGATGTGACCAAAAAATATAACATTCCAGTAATTTTCAATTTCCCAGCAGGACATATTAGAGACAACAGAGCTTTAGTTATGGGAAATATAGTTACAATGGAAGTTACAGCAACAGGAAGCACATTGACATTTAAAAAATAGAACTATATCCATTTAACCTTTCTCTCTTTAAAAGGCTTAAATACCACATAAAAATCTCGCAGAGACGCAAAGCCGCAAAGTTTAACAATACTTTGCGGCTTTACTTTTTTACATACAGAAAACCTGAAACCTGAAACTTGAAACAACAAAACCTATGGCAAAACATAATGAACTAGGAAAATTAGGAGAAGATCTTGCAGAGGCACATCTAAAAGAAAATGGATATGCCATTCTAGAGCGAAACTTTGTTATTCAGAAAGCTGAAATAGATATAATTGCTCAAAAAGATGCTGTTTTAGCGATTGTAGAAGTTAAGACTCGTTCGAGTTTAGATTTTGGTTCTCCACAAGATTTTGTGAAGTCCAAAAAAATTCAATTACTCATTAAAGCAGTAAATGCCTACATAAACGATAGGGAAAAGGATTTTCCGGAAGATATAGAAGTCCGTTTTGACATCATTGCGATCCACAAAAACGGCGAATCATTTGCAATTGAACATCTTACCGACGCTTTTTATCACTTTTAACATAATTTTTTATTGTTATAATTGTAACAATTTGTTTTTTTATTTATATTTGCAGAGATTTATAACATCGCAATGTTAAATTAACAACCAACCGAATACAAAAAAAAAAAAAGATTATGAAAACTGTTTCTTCTATTGTAGAAAACTACATTAAAACAAAACCATTTTTATTGAATGCCCTCTCGCTCGGAATTATTAACCTGACTTCACTTTCGCGAAATATTATGACCGAATTAGAAAGCGAGTTTGGTAAAGAAGTAAAACAAGGCGCTGTAGTAATGTCTTTAAAACGACTTACAGAAGAACTAGATTTTAAATTGAATCACAAAATCAATAAAGTAATTAAAAATATTGGCGAAATCACGGTTCGTTCTGAACTTACGGATTACACTTTTGCTGCTTCTGAAACTGTTTTAAACAAACAGGCAGATTTAATCTCTGATATTAATGCTTTATCTGACATTTTTTATACCTCATCTCGTGGTGTAAACGAAACCAATATTGTTGTCAGCAGTAGTGTTAATCATTTAGTTGAAAAACACTTTATGAGAGAAAAACTAATTCAGAAATTAGATAATTTAGCTTCGATTACGGTAAAATTACCAAAAGAAAACATTGTTGTTCCTGGTATTTATTACTTCATTTTCCAGCGTTTGGCTTGGGAAGGAATTATTATTAATGAAGTAATTTCGACTTCAAACGAGTTTACAATTCTTGTTGGAGAAGATCAGGTCGATGTTGCTTTTAAAGTAATTAAAGACTTGAAAAACTAATTCAAAATTCGTACTGGAGAATCCATTTTGATTCCTCTTCATACAATCCTTTTATCTTTTTAATGAAAGATGAAAGGATTTTTTTTTGAGTAAATACAGTACTTCCTTCCAAATTTCATTTTTCTCAAATAAGAATATTCTCAAAAGTCAAATTCTGAAATGAACTTTATTTTACAAAAGCGTCAATATGACACTTACTTGTAATAAAGCCACTTTACACGACATTTTACATCTTTCTCTAAAAAACTAACAAAAAATCAGAAATAAGTTTTTTTATATATAATTTGTTGCGAATAATATTTTTATATATTTGCGAAGAAGTCAGACATTAGACCTCGCATTTTGATAGTTTAATACCATTAGAATTAAATAAACGAGATTAAATTGTTAGAAGCTGCCGACCATAGTGAAAAATTATTGGTAAGTGAACTCAAAAACGGAAACGAAAAAGCTTTTCGCCAACTTTTTGATTTATATCACCAAGATATTTATGGATACAGCATTAGTCTTCTAAAATCAAAAGAGGCCGCAGAAGAGAATGTTCAGGATGTTTTTATGAAAGTTTGGCTCAATCGCGAGAGTTTAAATATAGAACAGTCGTTTAAGGCTTATATTTTTACAATCGCAAGAAATCAGGCTTTTAATGTTTTGAACAAAGCCGCAAACGAAATTATATTGAAAGAAGCCGTTTTCTACGAAAGTCAGAAAACACATGAATACGGAGATTACGCCATTCGCGAAGCCGATTGTAAGAAACTCCGAAAACAGGCAATAAAACAGCTTCCTCCTAAACGACGGCAGATTTTTAAGATGTCGCGGAAAAAAGGAATGAGCTATGAAGAAATAAGTAATGAACTCGGAATATCAATAAATACAGTCCGGAATCAAATGAGTAAAGCGCTCGAATCGATGCGCGGTTTTTTTCAACTTCACGATGAAATTATCTAACCAAAACCACAATAATGACCATTAAAATCACTCTTCGGAGTGATTTTTTTTTGATTATAATTTTGATTTTTTAGCCACAGATTAAAAGATTAAATGGATTTCAATCTGTGGAAATTCTTTAATCTGTGGCTAAAAATGAAGATTAATTGCCTCCAGCTTTAGCTGGAGGTCTTAAAATAAGTAATCAGTTAGGCTTTAGCCAAAATAGTTAGTTTGGCTAAAGCCTTTTGCAGTGTATTCTTCCAACCTCCAGCTAAAGCTGGAGGCAATTTAAAGGTTTCCAAAGATTGAAATCCTAAATGCAAAAAATGGTTTTCATCATAAAAAAATACAATACAAAATACTGACAATCAAAACTATAAAATATTTAAAATGTTAAAATTTAAAAATTTATAACGTTTGAGTAGTACTCCCCTTTCACTCAACTGTATTATAGAAACACAGAACCTAAAAAAACATTCTTTAATGAATTCAAATTCTGAAATAAAAACGCTTTTAGAAAAGTTTATTCTCAATCAATGTACTGCCAAAGAAACTGAGCAGGTAATTGCTTATTGCCGTGATAACAAATTGACAGACGATTTTCCGACTGTAGAAGAAGTGCAAAAACTTTTAAACGAAATGCCAAAAATGGAAGCTCAAAAAGCGGATTCTATTTTTGATAACATTCTAGCAGCTGCTAAAGAACAAGAAACTGTAATCGAACTGCAACCTAAAAAATCGAATCGCAGAAAGTATATTTCAATTGCTGCATCGCTTTTAGTGCTTCTTGGAATTGGTTTTGCTTATAAACAAATTTTCTTGAATAAAACGGCTGAAGTTCCTTTCGATTTTAAAAGCACTGATATTGTTTTACAAATGGAAGACGGAACGGTTCAGATTATTTCTGAAAATGGTAAAGTTCAGGTTCAGGATAAAAATGGAAATGTTATTGGAAATCAAAACGGCGATAAATTGGTTTATGAAAAAGAAACAGATTCTGATAAATTAGTTTATAACACACTTAAAATTCCGTACGGTAAAAAATTCCGTTTAGAATTGTCTGATGGAACTATGGTTCATTTAAATTCTGGAACCACTTTGAGATATCCTGTTAAGTTTATCGCTGGAGAGAATCGTCAGGTTTATTTGAACGGAGAAGCTTTTTTTGATGTAGCCAAAGACAAAAAACATCCTTTTATAGTGAATGCTGACGAACTGAATGTCCGCGTTTTAGGAACTCATTTTAATGTTTCTAATTATCCCGAAGACAACCTTACCGATGTTGTTTTGGTCGAAGGTTCTGTTGGAATGTATCGTTCCAACGAAGAGTTTGATGCTGCTAAAAACACGATTTTAAAGCCTGGTTATAAAGGAAGTTTCAATAAAGAAAATGCTTCAATCTTTACAAAACCAGTTATTACAGAAATCTACACTTCATGGATTGATGGCGGACTGACATTTAGAAACATGACTTTCAAAAACATTATCACCAAACTGGAAAGACGTTATAATGTGACGATTATCAATAAAAATGAAAAACTGGCCAACGAGAAATTTAATGCCAGTTTTAAAGAAGAATCTATAGAAAATGTAATGAGTTATTTTAATGACATTCATGGCATTAATTACATCATAAAAGACAATCAAATACTAATTAACTAACCTCTAAAACCAACAAAAAAATATGATGAAATAACATTGCGGGAATAAAAAAATCGGAAAGAGCTGCGAACAATTTCCGATTAACTAAGTGATTGAATATAACGAATTAACTACAATCAATTAACAAAATTATGAAAAAAAAATCTAAGAATAATGGGTTCCTATACTCATTGTTCCAAAATGACCTAAAATTGAAACTAACTACTCTACTTATTTTGGTCGCCATGTTTAATATCAAAGCAAGTACTTATGCCCAAAAAACAAAAGTTACCCTTGAATTAAACAATTCAACAATCGAGAAGGTTATTGAGACCATTGAACAAAAAACCGACTTCAGATTTATTTACAAATTGAATGATATCGACTTGGATCGCACCGTTTCAATTTCTGTAAAGGATCAGTCTATATATGTGGTTTTAGATAAACTTTTTAAAGGAACTCCAACCGAATTTAAAATTCGCGATACACAGATTATCCTTAAAAAACCCGAACTCAAAACAGAAAGAATTGAATTTCAAAAGCAGACTGTTTCTGGAATAATTACAGATGAAAATGGCCTGCCTCTTCCTGGAGCATCGGTTATTGAAGAAGGAACTAAAAACGGAATCGTAACCGATTTTGATGGAAAATATAAACTTACTGTCGAAAGCAGTCAATCTGTAATCGTTGTCTCTTTTGTTGGATATAAAGAGAAAAAAGTAGTGGCTAATCAAAGCGTAATTAATATTCAGCTTCTGCCAGATGCAACCGATTTACAGGAAATTGTGGTTGTAGGTTACGGTACAGCAACAAAAAGAGATGTTACTGGAGCTGTTTCTTCTATTGCAGCTAAAGATATGAATCAAGGTGCAATAGTTAATCCGTTGCAGTTAATTGCTGGAAAAGCGGCAGGTGTTAATATTACTCAATTGGGGAGCGAGCCTGGTCAAGGGCCAAGCGTTCGTATTCGTGGAATTTCATCTTTGATTGGCGGAAGTGATCCTTTGGTAGTGGTAGATGGAATTCAGGGAAATATGGACTTACTGAATCAGGTTCCGCCAAGCGAAATTGAAAGTTATGATATTCTAAAAGATGCTTCTGCGACTGCAATTTATGGTTCTCGAGGCGCGCCTGGTGTAATCATTGTGACAACTAAAAAGAATAAAGCAGGAAGAACTACAATGGAATATACAGGTTCTACTTCCTTGGATTTTATTCCGAAAAAATTAGATATGTTGAATGCTGACGAATGGTGGGCAGCAGCTAAAAGCGTGGGCGTTCCAGCATCTGCAAATCACGGTTCTAATACAGATTGGTACGGTCTTTTGACTCAAACTGGACTTACACAAACACACACTTTGTCTTTTGGCGGAGGAACTGATAAATTTAATTATAGAGCTTCTTTAACTGCTATTTTGCAAGACGGAGTTGTAATTAATTCTAGTAATCAAAAATACATCGGACGTATTCAGGCTACTCAATTGGCTTTGAATGATAAATTAAAATTGACTTTCAATTTAAATACTGGTATTAACAATACAACCAGTATTATTCAAAGTATTGGAACAGCAGCTTATACATCAAATCTGATTACAAATGCTTATTTAGTTAGACCGACAGATCCTGTTTTCAATACTGACGGCACTTATTTTACAGATTCGAATGTGTTCCAATATTTAAATCCGTATGCTGCTGCACAAAGTGTTTCCAATAATGCAGAAAATGATAACATATTCGGAAGCTTGAAAGCTGATTTAGATTTAGCTAAAGGTTTAACTGCAAACTGGTTTGGAAGCTGGAGAAAAACAAATACAACGGAAGGGTATTATCTTCCTGTAGTTTCAACAAGTGCTTATGCAATTGATCAAAATGGTTACGGAAATGTTCGAAACAGAAGACAAAATGAGAAATTAACCAACTTTAGCCTTAATTATAAAAGAACTTTTGGCATACACAATATAAACGTGTTAGGTTTATACGAATGGCAAAATCAAATGTACCAAGGAAATTTTGCACAGGTAAGAGGTTTTATTAATGATGATGCTACTTACAATGCACTTCAATTAGGTGATTTAACCAAGATTCGTCCCGGAGATATTGAATCTTATAAAAATGACAGAACTTTAGTTTCGTTTTTAGGAAGATTAAATTATTCTTTGCTAGACCGTTATTTAGTTACAGCGAGTATTCGTCGTGATGGTTCTTCGGTATTTGGAGTAAATAATAAATGGGGGAATTTCCCATCTGCATCTGTGGCATGGCAAATCCACAAAGAGCCTTTCATGCAAAACCAAAACTTGTTTGATGAGTTAAAACTTCGCGCCGGTTATGGAGAAACAGGTAATCAGCAAGGGCTTTACCCTCAAAACTCATTGTCTTTAGTTGGCAGCAGCGGTACTACTTATTTTGGAGGAAATCCAATTACAAACTATGTAATTACACAAAATGCAAATGCCGATCTAAAATGGGAAACTAAAAAACAAACCAATTTAGGTATTGATTTCGCTTTATTAAACAATAGATTAAGAGGAACTGTTGATGTGTACACTTCTAAAACAGAAAACCTTTTGTTTGATTACACAGTACCCCAACCTCCATATCCATATCCTACTATTAAAGCAAATGTTGGAAGTATTTCGAATAAAGGTATTGAGGTATCACTTGCTTATGATGTAATTAAATCAGACAACAGCACACTTACTCTTGGAGGAAATGTATCCTTTATGAAAAATGAAGTTCTTAATTTAAATGGCAGTATTAACGGCGTTCCTTTAAATACTGATTATGTTCCTTGGGGAGCTGCAAACTCTTATTTAGTTAAAGGAAAACCAATTGGCGCTTTTTACATTTTGGAACATACCGGAAAAAATGAAAATAATGTTGAAACTGTTTTGGATCGTGACGGGAATGGTGTAATTGATCAAGGTGTAAAAAGTCCAGATCGTTACTATGCTGGTTCTGCTTTACCAACTTATACTTTTGCTTTTAATCCATCATACAGATATAAAAACTTTGATGCTTCTTTACTATTAAGAGGTTCAGGAGGAAATAAAATCTACAACGGATTACGCTCAAACTTAAGCCGATTGGAAAACATAGGTAAATCGAATGTTTTGGCAAGTGCAGTAGAGCAAGGAATTTATACTTCTCCTTATGGTTCCGATTTATGGTTAGAAGACGGTTCTTTCATTCGTTTAGAAAATCTTACAGCGGGATATACTTTCCGTTTTACAGATAAATACATTGATACTATTAGACTTTCACTTACAGGAAACAACTTATTCCTAATCACGGATTATTCAGGTATTGATCCAGAATTGAACGTAAGCGGAAGTGGCAGACCTGAAGATAACTTTGGAGGTGACAGAGGAATTTATCCTCGTACAAGAAGCGTGGCGTTTGGTTTGACTGTAAAATTTAAATAGTAAAAAACATGAAACTTAAAAATATATTGATAACAGGAAGCTTATGTTTCCTGACACTTTTTAGCTGTACAGATATAGACGAAAATGTGTATGATAAATATCCTGCAGAAGATTTTTACGGAACTCCAGAAGGAGCTGATATTGCACTGGCAAGTGTATATGCTCAAGTTCCTGGAGAATTTATGAGAGATAATGCTTCTGGTGTTGGTTATGCTGGCGCAGATAACGGATGGTACGACATGAACTGTATGTCTTCTGATGAGCAGGTTATTCCGCACAGAAATACTGGTGACTGGCAGATGGATTTTGCTCGTCTGCATAAACACGAATGGCTGCCTACAGACTTCATTATCAACAATACTTGGAACTGGCTTTACAAATCAATTTTCAGTGCTAATCTAGCTGTTAATTTATTAGAAAAATCAAATGCTGAGGCTTCAAAAATTGCTGAAGCTAAAACATTGAGAGCTTTCTTTTATTATTTATTAATTGATGATTATGGAGATGTTCCTTTCTTTACTGATAATAATATTACTGTTGATAAAATTCCACAGTCAAGCCGTAAGGAAGTTTATGATTTTATAGTAAAAGAATTAACGGAAAACGTTGAATTATTGTCTGGTACAAGAGGAGGAAATTACTATGGTAGATTCAATAAATGGGCAGGATATACTTTGCTGGCAAAAGTCTATCTAAATGCAGAAGTGTATACAGGAACTCCAAAATGGAATGAAGCTTTAGCAGCTTGTAATAAAGTCGCTGACGGAGGATTTACACTTCATTCAGGGGCTGCAGATGCTTCAAATCCTTTGGGAAGCAAATATTATGAATTGTTTGGAGACGTACTTCCTGAGGACGAAACTATTCTTCCAATCTATGCAACTTTAGATATTGTTTCTCGTAACGTTTATGCTGTTCGCAGTTTGTACGGTGCTCATGCTCAATCTTTATTTGGTTTCAGCGGTTGGAATGGTACAATTGTTCCTAAAGATTTTTTCCTAAAATATGATGCAAATGATATTCGTAGAAAACAGTTTTTGTTTGGAGAACAACCAGGCGGTTTCAATTATACATTAGATGTTGCTTCATTAGACAATCCGGGAGCAGATCCGCAAGCGGGTGTTCGTAATGTGAAATTTTACCCTGTTGCACCAAGAACAGGAGGAGGTGCTTCTAATGATTTTCCGATTTTTAGATATGCCGATGTTATTTTAATGATGGCCGAATGTAATGCTCGATTAGGAAATGCAGCAGCTGCAAAACCTTTTATTGATCAAATTAGAGTACGTGCAGGATTAAATGCATTAGACCACAACCCTACTCTTGAGGATATCTATAATGAAAGAGGATTTGAACTAAACTGGGAAGGGCACAGAAGACAAGATATGATTCGCTTTGACAAATTTTTATTAGCAAATGAATTTAGACCTGCATCTCCTGCTTTCAGAAAGCTGTTCCCAATTCCTACTTCAGCTTTAGATGCTAATCGCGGATTAAAACAAAACCCTGGTTACTAAAAACAAAACGATCATGAAAAAATATATTAATAAATTATTCATACTTGGCAGTTTGCTCTTTTTGGGTTCTTCCTGCGAAAACGACGCCGAATTAACAACATTGAAATCTGTTAGTTTTCCATCGGAAATAACTGTTTCATCTACAAAAATTGTTTTAACAGAAGACACTGCTGATGATCAAGTTTTACTCGTTTCATGGCCCGAAGTTACTTTTCCAATTGATGCTCCCGTGACTTATGCTTTACAGTTTGACTTAGTTGGAGATACCAGTGGCGCCAACGCTTGGTTGAAAGCGAAACGAATTGAAGTTGGTACAGCTGTTTTAAGCAAAACTCTAATTGGTCAGGAATTAAATAAAATTGCAGTCGATTTAGGACTTCCAATAGATGTTGAAGGTAAATTAGTTGTTCGTGTAGAAGCGGCTATGGATCGTAAAGTCTTTTCCAATCCTATTACTTTGACTGTAACGCCGTATGAAAAAAGCGTTGTTTTTGGCGAAATTTATATGCCAGGAGCATACCAAGGAGAATGGAATGTAGACATCGCCAATTCTTTACCTGCTATTGCAAAAGGAGTTTATCAAGGTTACGTTACGGTATTGCCGGGTTATGGACCAGTATTTAAATTAAATACAGAAAGAAACTGGGCACAATTTTACGGAGCCGGAGCAGCAAACTCAGATATGGTCAATATGAGTACTAAAGATTTTGCATTGCCTGGTGAAGGTTCTTATCAAGTTAAAGTGAATTTAAATACTTTAAAATGGTCTGCAACACCTTACTCTTGGGGAATTGTTGGTGATGCTACTTCTGGCAGCTGGGATAACAGCACGCCAATGAATTACGATTACCAAACCAAAACATGGAAAGTTACAGCAGTTTTAGTTCCTGGAAATGTGAAGTTTCGATTGAATAACGAATGGAAAATCAATTACGGATCTAAAAATACTACAGATGGAATTGCTTATCTAGATGATCAAGGAGCTCATTATATTGGTGAAGGCGGTACTTATGAAATTACAATGAAAATTAACGATATCGATCCTGCAAGTCTTGGATATCCTCCAACACTAACCTATACAATCACAAAAAAATAGCTGAAAAATTAAGTTAAGTTTGGTTTGAGTTTACCTGTCTTTTTACTTCGAAAGGCAGGTTACTTCTCAACCATTTAAAATATAGATATTATGAAATTTAATATAAAAATCGTTTACGGGTTCTTACTTGCGCTGGCTTTCGTTTCGTGCAGTTCTTCTGATGACGAAAACAAAGCTCCGAAATCTCCTTACACACAATATGGAACTCCTTTTGACAAAATGCCAAAGAAAGAAGATGCCATAATTTATCAGGTAAATATTCGTGCTTTTAGTCAGGCTGGAAACTTAAAAGGCGTTCAGGACAGATTAACCCAGATTCAAGAATTGGGTGCCAATGTAATTTATTTAATGCCTATTTATCCTGTTGGAAAAGAAAGAGCAACTGGCGAATTAGGTTCTCCATACGCGGTAAAAGATTATAAAGCCGTAAATCCAGATTTTGGAACTTTACAAGATCTTCAAACATTAGTTGAAGAAGCACACAAGAAAAATATGGCGGTAGTTTTAGACTGGGTTGCGAATCATACCGCATGGGACAATGCTTGGATTACACAACATAAAGATTGGTATCAGCAAGATGCAAGCGGGAATATAATTATTCCGCCGGGAACCAATTACAATGATGTGGCACAGCTAAATTTCAACAATAACGAAATGAAAGATGCCATGATCGATGCCATGTCTTACTGGGTTTACAATGCCAATATTGACGGTTTTAGATGCGATTATGCCGATTTTGTCCCAAACAATTTCTGGGCAGATGCGATAACAAAACTTCGAAAAATTAAAAAGAACCAGACTATTTTAATGCTGGCTGAAGGTTCAAAATACAATCACTTTGCTTCTGGTTTTGATTATACTTTTGGTTTTAATTTCTTTTATACTATCGAACAATTATTCAAAGAAAATAAATCGGCAACAACGATTCAGAATTCCAATGCTACAGAATATGCTAATGTTTACGATCCTGCAAACAGAGTCGTTCGATACACAAGCAACCACGACGTAAACCTTTCTGATGGAACACCATTAGAACTTTTCGGAGGTAAAAAAGGCTCTATTGCAACCTTTGTTGTAGCAGCATATTTAAAATCAATTCCAATGATTTATAACGGACAAGAAATTGGATACGATAAAAGATTAAACTATTTTGCCAAAACACCAATCGACTGGTCGACTGCTGACAACGAAATGCTGGCAGAATACAAAAAAATTATCGCTTTTAGAAACACAAGCGCAGCCATTAAATCTGGAGAATATACCGGTTACAGCAGCGATGCTGTTAGTGCTTTCACCATGATGAAAGATGTTGAAAAAGTATTTGTGCTATCCAACTTAACAAATTCAACAGTAAAACATCTTATTCCTAATACTTTAAAAGGAAACTGGAAAGATGCTTTTACAGGAGCTTCTGTTACTATTGGTTCAGATGTAACACTTCAGCCTTTTCAATATTTAGTATTGAAAAATTAATATTCTAAAGCAACTTTAAAGCCTAAATTTGCACAAAACTAAATAACATGAATTTTCAATCCCAAGAATCATTGCTTCAAATTCGTTTGAGCAAAAAAACAGCGCTTTTATTTTTTGTATTCTTAAGTACATTTTGGCTTCAGGCACAAGAAATAACTTCGCCAGACAAAAATCTTTCTCTAAAATTTGAATTAAAAGAAGGCATTCCTTCTTACCAATTATCATACAAACAGAAACCAGTTATTAAACCAAGTTCTTTAGGTTTAGAACTTCAAAACAGAGCTTCGTTTATGGATGGTTTTACCATTACAAATACCGCTCAATCTTCTGTTGATGAAAATTGGAATCCGGTTTTAGGAGAAGAAAAAACAATTCGCAATCATTACAACGAATTGGTTGTCACTTTAGCTCAGGCAAAAACCAACAATAGATTTATCCGTATTCGTTTCCGTTTATTTAACGACGGATTGGGATTTAGATATGAATTTCCAAAACAAAATGAGCTTAGTTATTTTGTAATTAAAGAAGAACGCTCTGAATTCAACTTGGCTGGAAATCATAAAATTTTCTGGATTCCGGGAGATTATGATACCAACGAATATGCTTATACCACATCAAAAATTTCGGAGATTCCTTCGTTGATGAAAAAAGCAACAATTGAAATCAATGCACAGCAGCCAATCGCAGCATTGTCTGTACAAACTCCATCCATGATGAAATCTGATGATGGTTTGTATATCAATATTCACGAAGCCGGATTAATCAATTATCCAGCCATGTATCTTGAAGTTGATCCTCTGAACAATAAAATGATCAGTCATTTGGCACCAGATGTTCTTGGGGCAAAAGGATATATGCAAACTGATACACAAACCCCTTGGAGAACAATTGTTGTAAGTGATAAAGCTACAGATATCTTAGCCTCTAAACTTATTCTGAATTTGAATGACCCAACTTCATATAAAGATGTTTCGTGGATTAAACCAGTGAAATATATCGGAATTTGGTGGGAATATTTTGTAGCAGGAAGAAGTACTTGGGCTTTTGGAAAAGAAAATAACGTAAAAATAACAGATGATTTTACGAAACTTACTCCAAATGGAAAACATGGAGCTACAACAGAACGTGCCAAAGAATACATTGATTTTGCTGCTAAAAACGGATTTGATGCCATTCTTATCGAAGGCTGGAACATTGGCTGGGAAGACTGGATTGGGAACTGGAAAGAAGAGGTTTTTGATTTTGTAACGGCTTATCCTGATTTTGACGTAAAAGCGGTTCATGCTTATGCAGCTTCAAAAGGTGTAAAAATTATCATGCACCATGAAACTTCAGGATCTGCAACCAATTACGAACGTCGTTTAGATCGTGCTTTTCAATTTATGAATGATAATGGTTATGATGCAGTGAAAACAGGTTATGTAGGACAGATTATTCCGCGTGGCGAACATCATGACGGACAATGGATGGTAAATCATTACATCAATGTTGCTAAACGTGCTGCCGATTATAAAATTATGATTAACAGTCACGAAGCCGTTCGTCCTACAGGATTAAACCGTACTTATCCAAACTGGATTGCTCAGGAATCTGCTCGTGGAACAGAGTTTGAATCTATGGGAGGATTAGCTCCAGATCACACTACAATTTTACCATTTACCCGTTTAATGGGAGGGCCAATGGATTATACACCAGGAATTTTCCAAACTGATCTTTCATACTACGGAACGGGAAGTACGCAACGAGTTAATACAACTTTAGTAAAACAATTGGCTTATTACGTTACGATGTACAGTCCGCTGCAAATGGCAGCTGATATTCCAGGGAATTATGAGCGTTTTCCAGATGCCTTTCAGTTCATTAAAGATGTTGCTGTAGATTGGGATAACAGTTATATTCTGGAAGCTGAACCTGGAGATTATATTACAATTGCCCGCAAGGCAAAAGGTAAAAACGAATGGTTTATTGGCGGAATTACCGACGAAAATACAAGAACAGCCAACATTTCATTTGAGTATTTACCAGCTGGAAAAAATTTCATCGCGACAATTTATGCTGATGCTAAAGATGCCAATTGGAATCAAAATCCACAGAAATATACGGTTACTAAAGTTATTGTAAACTCAAAAACTAAATTGAAGCAATATTTAGCTCCAGGCGGTGGTGTTGCAATCAGCATCAAAGAAGGAACTGCTTCAGAATTAAAGGGATTGAAGAAATTATAAAATTTTAACAACTAATAAAAAAGGAACTCTGTCTTTAAAAACGGAGTTCCTTTTGTTATTTTAAAACGAATAATTTAAAGCAACACCAAAATTATTGTTTGATGTGATCTCATTTTTTATGACAGCAGGTTTAAATGCCAAATTTTCGTCAACATTAAACTGGGATAAAGCGGCATCAATATTGGCATCAATAATATTTAAGATATAAAAGCCAACCATAAATAAAGCCGATAAATCTCTGTTTCTTTGAAATCCTTTTTGAATTCTAATCAATCTGCTTTCGTCTAATTCAGCCAAACTTGGATTTTTACTCGGAAGTCCTTCCAGTCTACTTTTATATTCATCACGATACAAATTATAATTCTTTTGATTATCAATGTACAAATACGTACTTGTACCAATTGCTCCGTACACTAATGGAATTTTCCAATATTTTTTATTATAAACCTGACCTAAACCTGGTAAAATAGCAGAATAAAATGCCGCTTTTGCTGGACGAAGCGGATCAATCTCTTCTGATTTAATAGAATCTTTTGAAATGATTTGAGTTTTTTCTTGAGCGAAGATTGTCGTTAATCCTAAAAATAAAAATAGAATAAGAAATTGATTCTGCATATAAAGTGGTCTTTGAAAATTTGGATCAAAGAAAACTTTTTAGTTCTAAGATTTTTCTTAAATAAAAGATAAAGAAAACTTAAATTTAAAAACTATTTAAAAATCAGTCACTTGTCCTTAAAATGAAAAAATAATACTACAAATTTTGCAATATTCAACTTAAATCTGTTACTTTGCAATATGAAAACTACAACAGTAAATAAGGAAGTAATTAAAAAAGCAATTATCAAGATGAGAGAAGATAAGGTTGCTGTACGTTCTTTTTTACAAGGAAAAACTTCCTCCGAAACCTTAACTTCAAAAGGTATCAAACTTGTTAAAACAATATAATTATACTTTTAATTCTGGTTATTATAGTTTTTTCACAAAAAGACAAATTGAATACCGAGTTGCTTTCTATGAAGATTTCACATTAGCTTCCTGTATAAGTGACAGTGTAGAGCTTGGAAATGTGTATCAAATTACCATAGATAAAATTAGCGATCAGCCTGCGCAATTTGACGTACTAATTTCTGAGACAATTAAAAGCATTATTACAGTTTTCTTTGAAAATACTCAAAATGCATTAATTTATATTTGTGATGATAATGATAATAAAGCCTTTCAAAGATTTTCTGTTTTTGATAGATGGTATAATAAAAGCTCGATGACTAATAATATTACGAAGATTAATAATATTCTTGAATTTGACTTGGATAATGAAACTATTAAACTCTATACCTCTTTAATGTTTCATAAAGAAAATCCTAACAGTAAGAACATAGAAAAAGCTTTTAATAATATCAACAATACTTTAAATGGAGAAAAACCATAAATTATTACTAAAAAAAGACCAATATAAATATTTATATTGGTCTTTTTTTAACTTAATAGATCATTTTACTCCTCAAACAACTCCATCAATTCCAGGGCACGTTTTATAGACTTCACATTTTCAAAAGTCAATAATAAACGTAATCCGTTTACGGTTTGTTTTTCTTTCATTTTACAAAGCGCACTTTGTTTTTGAACAAAATTCAAAACATTCCTAAACTTCGCCGACTGGTAATAATCGGATTGCTGGTCTGAAACAAAATAACCAATCATTTTACCTTGTTTTAAAACCAGTTTCTCGATTCCGACTTTTGTTGCAATCCATTTTATTCTGATGCTGTTTAACAATGCAGTCGCTTGTTTTGGCAGTGGCCCAAAACGGTCAATCAATTTTCTTTCATACTCCTTTAAACCAGCTTCGTCTTTTATCGCGCCTAATTCGTTGTATAAAACCAAACGTTCCGAAACGTTATTGATATATTCGTCAGGAAATAACAATTCAAAATCGGCATCGATTTGAATGTCTTTTACGTATTCTTTGGTATCAATATCATTTTCTTCCGGATATAAATCTTTGAATTCGTTTTCCTTTAATTCTTCAATCGCTTCGTTCATGATTTTTTGGTACGTATCAAAACCAATTTCATTAATGAAACCACTTTGTTCTCCGCCTAATAAATCCCCAGCACCACGAATTTCAAGATCTTTCATGGCAATGTTGAAACCACTTCCCAATTCGCTGAACTGTTCCAATGCTTGAATACGTTTTCTTGCATCTTCGGTCATTGATGAATAAGGAGGACAGATGAAATAACAGAATGCTTTTTTATTGCTTCGCCCAACACGACCGCGCATTTGATGCAGATCGGACAGTCCAAAATTATTGGCATTATTGATGAAAATCGTATTGGCATTTGGAACGTCCAATCCACTTTCGATGATTGTTGTGGCTACCAAAACATCAAAATCTCCATTCATAAAACCTAACATCAATTCTTCGAGTTTGGCGCCGTCCATTTGTCCGTGGCCAATTCCAACTCTGGCATTTGGAACCAAACGCTGAATCATTCCAGCAATTTCCTTGATATTTTCAATTCGGTTATTGATAAAGAAAACCTGTCCGTTTCGCTGAATTTCATACGAAATCGCGTCACGAATTATTTCTTCATTAAAACCAACCACATTCGTTTCAATTGGATAACGATTTGGAGGAGGTGTTGTAATTACAGATAAATCTCGTGCTGCCATTAAGGAGAATTGAAGCGTTCTCGGAATTGGTGTTGCCGTCAATGTCAAGGTATCAACATTGGCTGCAATTGTTTTTAATTTATCTTTTACGTTAACTCCGAACTTTTGTTCTTCATCCACAATTAATAAACCTAAGTCTTTAAAAACTACATTTTTATTTACTAATTGATGTGTTCCAATAACAATATCCAGTTTTCCCTCTGCTAAGTCTTTTAAAGTCTGTGTTTTTTGTTTTGCAGTTCTAAATCGGTTTAAATAGCCAATAGAAACGGGCATATCTTTTAAACGCTCTGAGAAAGTTCTGTAATGCTGATACGCCAAAATCGTAGTAGGAACCAAAACAGCTACTTGTTTACTGTTATCAACTGCTTTGAAAGCCGCTCGAATGGCAACCTCTGTTTTTCCGAAACCAACATCCCCGCAAACCAAACGATCCATTGGGCGATCGCTTTCCATATCAGCTTTTACTTCTGCTGTTGATTTGGTTTGATCTGGAGTATCTTCATAAATAAACGAACTTTCTAATTCGTTTTGCAAATAACTGTCTGGCGCAAACTGAAAGCCTTTTTCTAAACGACGTTTGGCATACAATTGAATCAAATTGAATGCAATATGTTTAACACGCGCTTTGGTTTTTTGTTTTAAAACTTTCCAAGCGTTGGATCCTAATTTGTAGATTTTTGGAGGTGTTCCGTCTTTTCCGTTGTATTTCGAAATTTTATGAAGCGAGTGAATACTCACATACACAATGTCATTATCGGCATAAACCAATTTTATGGCTTCTTGTGTTTTGCCTTCCACCTGAATTTTCTGCAATCCGCCGAATTTCCCAATTCCGTGATCGATATGCGTTACATAATCACCTACAGAAAGTGCCGTTAATTCTTTAAGGGTAATATTCTGTTTTTTAGAATAACCGTTTTTGATATTAAATTTATGATAACGCTCAAAAATCTGATGATCGGTATAAGCCGTAATCTGATTTTCTTCATCAATAAAACCTTGGTATAAAGGCAATACAACGGTATTATATTGTTTACGGATATTCTCTGAATTAGCTTCGTCTAATGATTCAAAAATATCGTGAAAACGTTTGGCCTGTGTTTCATTCGAACAGAACAGATAATTTTTGTATCCGTTAAAGTGATTATCGCTCAGATTATTCAGCAGTAAATCAAATTGTTTATTGAATGATGGCTGAGGCTGAATATGAAATTCGTATTTTTTTGTTGTCTTAAAAATTGGTTTTGAAGCCAATTCTACAATAGAAAAATCTAAAGCTCTCTTGATAAACGCCGCCTGATTCAGGAATAATTGTTCCGGGGTTGCGTGTTTTATTTCTTTTGATAATTTCTCAAAAGCTTCTTCTGCCCTAGCAAATTGTTTGTCTAACTGACTAAAAAGTCCGTCGGTATTTTGGATAAAAAGAACTGTTTTTTCCGCAATATAATCTAAAAAGCTTTCACGGTTTTCTTGAAATACCTTGTTTTCAACATTTGGAATAATTGTAATTTTCTTATGCGTTTCGACAGATAACTGTGTTTCTACATCAAAACTTCTGATACTGTCTACTTCGTTTCCAAAAAACTCAATTCTATACGGATGATCGTTTGAAAAAGAAAAGACATCGACAATTCCACCACGAACCGAAAATTCACCCGGTTCTGTAATAAAATCGACTCTTTTAAATTCGTATTCAAATAAAACTTCGTTGATAAAATCAATCGAAATTTTATCGTTTAAAGCGACTTTTAAAGTGTTTTTATCTAGCTGCTGGCGTGTTACTACTTTCTCAAAAAGCGCTTCTGGATAAGTTACAATTATGGCTGGTTTTTTTCTAGAATTGATTCGGTTTAAAACCTCGGCACGAAGCAAAACGTTCGCGTTATCAGTTTCATCAACCTGATATGGACGACGGAAAGATGCGGGATAAAACAAAACATCCTGCTCTCCGATCATTTGCTCTAAATCGTTTAGGTAATAGGCCGCTTCTTCCTTGTTGTCTAAAACAATTAAAAAAGGCAGTTCTGTTTTCTTAAAAACGGAACGGATTATAAAGGAAACAGAAGATCCCAGCAAACCGTTAAGGTTCATTTTGATCTGATTTCCTTCCAGTAAACTTTTAGAAATCTGCTCCGCTTTCGGCAGATTGTCATAGATTGTATATAAGGCGTTTTTACTCAACTTTTGGTGCGTTTTGATCTATTGGCTGTATGGGAACCTGAGGAGCGCTTGAATTCGGAATCGCGCGCGTTGTATCTAACATTCTCAAGAAATCTTCTTCTCCTTGTTCTTTTGGTATTTTGGCTTTTTCGACAATTTTATCCATTTGTCTTTCCAATGAAATCAATTCTTTATTGATTTCCTGAATCAGAAAAACAACTTTATCATCTGGAATAGTGTTTAAATGAATAAACAAATCCAGCATTTTTATTTTAGTAATTAAAATCGAAATACGGCTTTTAATTTGAGGCTGATTGAACTGAGTTGGAATATTATTGTTCAAAGCCATTGCCTTTTTAGAAATAGCTGCCGATTTTTTCTGAAATGCGCCAATCGTTTTTCTAGGTTTATCTCCTATTTCTTTTAAGAAATCACGCCATTCTGCCCAGTTTTTTATATTCTCTTCCGAAACCTCATTGATGGGTTCATCTATAAAAGTCCAGCCCTTATTAATATTATTAAAGATTTTTTCTTTTTTCTTAGCTTCTTTTGCATTTTCAGCAAGACGCTTTTCATTCTCATTTTGACAAGATTGCAGTCCAAAAATCAAAAGTAAAAACAGCGCTATTCTATATTTCATTTCATAAAATGTTAGGGTGCAAAGTTACAAAGTAAATTTACAATTACGAATTCTGTTTTTTGCTAAAGAATCTATAAATCAAGGTTATTTTTTTACTGCAGAATTTATATCTTAAATAGATTAAATCTTAGTAAATCATTCTTTATTTAAATTTTTTTCATGAAAAATTTAACCGCAAAGCACGCAAAGATTTTAAAATTAAACCGTTTTATAAAAACACAAAGTTCGCAAAGCTAGATATTGAACCAGCTTTGCGGACTTTGTGTTTTCTAAACTTAATACAAAATAAAAATCTTTGCGTGCTTTTCGGTAAATAATTGCACGCTGTCAATAGAGAATAATCCAACAAACAAACTTTTAAATTATAGAATTTATAATTTATGATTCTAAAAAGCGTAAGTAATTGCGAAAACGTTATATTTGTCTCTCTAAAAATCTTTGAAAATGAATCCTAAAATATTGATCATTGGTGCCTGCGGTCAGATTGGAACAGAACTGACGCAAAAACTGCGTAAATTATACGGAACCGAAAATGTTATCGCTTCTGATATTCGAAAATTAAATACTGATGTTGTTAATTCAGGGCCTTTTGAAGTGGTCAATGCTTTAGATTTTAACCAGATTGAACATTTGGTAGAAGTACATCAAATTACCGATGTTTATTTGATGGCGGCTCTTTTATCAGCAACAGCCGAAAAAAATCCTGCTTTTGCCTGGGATTTAAATATGAATTCTCTTTTTCATGTTTTAAATTTAGCAAAAGCTAAAAAGATTCAGAAGATTTTCTGGCCATCCAGTATCGCTGTTTTTGGGCCAACAACTCCAAAAGAAAACACACCTCAATATACCGTAATGGAACCTTCTACTGTTTACGGCATTAGTAAACAAGCAGGAGAAAGATGGTGCGAATACTATCATAATATATACGGTGTAGATGTTCGCAGTATTCGTTATCCAGGGTTAATCAGCTGGTCGACTCCTCCAGGCGGTGGAACGACAGATTATGCAGTTGATATTTTTTATAAGGCTATTGCCGATAAAAAATACGAATGCTTTTTATCTGCTGAAACCAAAATGCCAATGATGTACATGGATGATGCCATTGATGCAACAATCAACATCATGAAATCACCAGTTGAAGAGATCAAAATACATTCTTCATACAATTTAGCCGCAATGAGTTTTACACCAACTGAAATTGCTGCGGAAATCAAAAAACATATTCCAGAATTTGAAATCACTTACAATCCAGATTTCCGTCAAAAAATTGCGGACAGCTGGCCGGCTAGTATTGATGATTCTTCAGCAAGGGAAGACTGGGGGTGGAATCATAAATTTGATTTGGAATCGATGACCAAAGATATGATTGAGCATTTGAGTTAAATCAATAAACCATTTAATTTTATAAAAAGATTGAATAGCGTCCAGCTTTAGCTGGATGTAAAATGAATTCAAGCAAAGGGCTTTAGCCAAAACTGTCGTGGTTTGGCTAAAGCCCATTGCCTTTCAAATCTTCTTCCTCCAGCTAAAGCTGGAGGCAATTAATCTTCTACTAAAAAAGTAAACGTTTTTATAATAAATCTTTAAAAAAAGCGAATTGTTTGTATCTAGCCCCGATGGAGGCGGTATCCTTGCTGGCCCGACGTCGGGCAACAGCGAGATATAGCCGAGAGCGGGAACCATGTAAATTAAAATGCCTTTTGTGATGCTCCTGAAACTAAAAAATCCCGTTTAATTAATAAACGGGACTTTTTTTATTCTTGTTTGAAGATTACTTCACTTCAAAAACATTATTTGCTTGTTTTACATCAGCCATTAATCCGCTTGGATCAATAGTGATTTTTTTGATTGCTGTTTTGTTTTTGTCAATCGTAAAACTATAGTTTTGCTGTGCCCAAGGCCAGTCTTCTAAAACCGTTCTTTTTTGATTTGGGTTCGGATTTGGTTTAATGAAATTCATCATTCTTAAAGGAATGTAGAATGTTTCAGAAGTTCCGTCAGTGTAATCTACTTTTAGGTCGATTGGCATTGGCATTCTTCCAATTCTTTCTAAAGAAATGGTTGTTTTTCCTGCGTTGTCAGCAACGTCTTTAATACCATAATCAATTGTATTGGTTGTCTGTGCCCAGTCTGTTAAATACCAATCTAACTCAGCTCCAGAAACTCTTTCAGCTGTTCTTTTGATATCGTTTGGCGTTGGATGTTTGAATTTGAAATCGTTAAAATATCTTTTCAAAGTCGCGTCAACATTCTCTTTTCCAATAACATATTCTAGCTGTGAAAGGAAAATACTTCCTTTAATATAAGATGAAATACTGTATGGACGGTTTTCGTCATAACGATCTCCGTGCGTTGTTTGAGGCTGTTCTTTACCAGAATTTACTAAATTGTAATAAGCATTGTAATTTCCTTTAAACGGATTTACTTCTTTTTTATCTCCTTTTAATTCATTCAAAGCACTGTCTTCGATGTAAGTGGTAAAACCTTCGTCCATCCAAGGGTGTTTTGATTCGTTTGAAGCCAAAATATGCTGGAACCAAGAATGTCCTAATTCGTGAGTTGCTGTTCCAAGAATTCCTTCCAGCGTTCCGTTTCCTAACATTAAAGTACACATTGCATACTCCATTCCACCATCTCCACCTTGAATAAAGGAGTATTGTTTATATGGATATTGCCCTACTCTGTTGTTGTAATAATCCATAACTTTTACCATTAAAGGCTCCAATTGTTTCCAGTTTTCTGCCACTTTTGGTGTGTTTTTGTAGAAGAAATGTAAATCGACATCGTTTGGTCCTTTTACAATATCATGTGCATAATCTTTGTCGGCCGCCCAAGTAAAATCGTGAACATTTGGCGCAATAAAATGCCATGTTAATGTTTTTGCTTTTTTAGGATAAACCACCGTTACACCAGCATCTTCATAACCATGTCCGATTGAATTTTTATCTTGTAAATATCCTGAACCTCCAATTGTGTATTCTTTGTCGATTGTAATTTTTACGTCAAAATTCCCCCAAACACCATGAAATTCTCTTGCGATATAGGGATCTGCGTGCCATCCTTCGAAATCAAATTCGGCTAATTTTGGATACCATTGTGACATTGAAAGTTCAATTCCTTCCGAATTATTTCTTCCTGAACGACGAACCTGAACTGGTACTTGTCCATCAAAATCTAATGTAAATGTAGTTTTAGA
Organism: Flavobacterium panacagri; assembly: GCF_030378165.1. Classification (NCBI taxonomy): domain Bacteria; kingdom Pseudomonadati; phylum Bacteroidota; class Flavobacteriia; order Flavobacteriales; family Flavobacteriaceae; genus Flavobacterium; species Flavobacterium panacagri. The sequence continues at coordinate 1,373,211 of NZ_CP119766.1, read as the reverse complement.
ATTAGGCAGAATTGGTTTAGCCAAAGTAACTTCTAAAATAGTTCCAGAAACTCTTGTTTGAGCAACAGCACCATCTTGTTTGAAATTTGCAATCTTTAAAAAACCAATTTCATTTGGCTTTAAAGTCTCTATTCTGCTTTGTTTTACATCTTTTCCATTCGCGTCTTTGGTTTTATTGACCATTCTTCCGTCTGGATCTTTAATGAAATGAAGACGTGCATCCATTTCGCTTCCTGGCTGAAAAGCATTTGGATATAAATGATAGAATACTTTTTTCAATGTATCAGGAGAATTGTTAGTGTAAACCAATTCTTGTTTCCCTTTGTACTGATAATTTTTTACATCCATGGAAACCTCCATTTTATAATCGGCATGTTGCTGCCAATAGGAAGTGCTTTGAGCAAAAGCTGCGTTTAAACCAAAGCTTAGAAAAGAAAGTAAAATAATTTTTCGCATATTGATATGTATAGAAAATGGAAGAGCGCGAACTCTTCCATTAGATTAATAGTGTATTTATGTTTACTTTTTAGACATTTTTTCTGCCATTAATAAAGCATTGTAAGCGTTTACCATCTTTGCTGTTTTTGATGATTCTACAGAAGAAACAGCTGCTGGTTTTTCGCCTGGATTTTCACTTTTTCCTAAAACAACTTTTGCAGGAAGTGCCACTCCAGAATCCATTAAAATCTTTTTAACTTGAGAAGCTTTTAATTTTGGATAGTATGAACGAATCAATGCCGCTACACCTGCCGCGTTTGGAGATGCCATTGAAGTTCCTTGTAAATATTTGTATTTGTTGTTTGGAACTGTTGCGTAAATTTCTTCCCCAGGAGCAAAAACGTCTACATTGATTTTTCCGAAGTTTGAAAATCCTGCAACTACATTTTCACCGTATTCTTTGTTGATTGCACCAATTGTAATTACATTATCTGCAAATTCTTTTACGTTGTCTTCAGAGTCATTTGGATAATTGATGTTTTTTGTTTCATCAATATTATAACCATCGTTTCCTGCAGCATGAACAATTAAAACGTCTTTTTTAGCAGCATATTTAATAGCGTCGTAAACCCATTGTTTGTTAGGAGAAAAACTTTTTCCAAAACTTCCGTTAATTACTTTTGCTCCATTATCTACTGCATAACGAATTGCTAAAGCAATATCTTTATCGTACTCATCTCCGTCTGGCACTGCTCTCACAGTTAAGATTTCAACATTTGGTGAAGCCACTCCGTCTCCACCTAAATTATTCCCGCGGATTTGCGCAATAATTCCAGCAACGTGAGTTCCGTGAAGTGCTTTTTCTTTGTCTGGGCCAAAAACTACATTGTTTCCGTAATGATTGTCTTTGATATCATCTGGATTATCGCCTACGATTTTTCTTCCATCAAACTCTTTGTTTAAGTTATAGTTTAATTGATCGTAAACTTGCTCTTTATATTCTCCAAAATCAGCTTCTGGATTAAAAGTTGGCCCAGCATTTGTGAAAATCTGAGTCATGATTCTTTTACATTCTAAAACTTTTGGATCTGCTGAAGTAATTTTACTTAAATCTTCTGATTTATAGTCTGCTTTATTCAGTTCTTTTTTGATTGTATTATGAACATCAAGTAAAAAATCTACTTGTTCTTTATCCTTCAGCGCCTCTTCGTATTTTTCATTATATTGTGCTAAAGCTGCTTTATACTGAGCAGAACCATCGTCTCCTTTTTTAACGATACGAGTCAATTCTAGATTTTCGTTAACCGCGTTTCCAAGAAAGTTCCATCCGTGAATATCATCGATAAAACCATTTTTATCATCATCGATTCCGTTTCCTGGAATTTCTTTAGTATTAGTCCAGATCATTCCTTGAAGGTCCTCGTGTTCGATATCTACTCCAGAATCTACAATACCTACAATGACTTTTTGTCCTTTTTTACCTTGAAGCAATTCAGCCCAAGCTCTGTCTACACTCATTCCCGGAATAGAATCTTTTACTAAATCTAAATGACTCCATCTTTTTAATTCATTTTCACTAACTGGTGCTTTTTTAACTACTGCCAAAGGAGCAACAATTGGTTGTTTTGGCGCTGATTTTTGTGCTTGCAAACTTGCACTGCAGCCTGCTAATACAAGTAATGCAAAAGCAGATAATTTAATAGGTTTTATATGATTCATCTATCTATAAATAATTGTAAAGTTAAAAGATGGGTCTAAATTATGCTTTTTTGTTACAAAATGCTAACCATTAACAATGTGTTATGAAATTTAGATGAAAATTAAGCGACTTAAAATCAAACATAAATCACTTACTATCAAATAATTGAACCCAGAACAATTAACAAAGTAAATTTCCTAAAAAGAATTTCTCTTTTTTAATTGTAAGAAAAACAATGTTTTGTAGAGACTTTACGTAATCCCGTAAGGAATTTTCGATTAAATAGTTTAAGATTGCGTAGCCTAATTCAAAATTTATTCTATGAAAACAAAATTACTCTTGTTGCTGATTCTGGCAAATTTTACTATTTACGCACAACAATACACAGCCATTCCGGATGTGAATTTTGAAAACAAACTGATCAGTCTTGGCATTGATTCGGGTGCTCCAGATGGTCAGGTTTTGACTTCCAAAGTGGCTTCTTTGACTTCCCTGAATGTCGGAAACAGTTCGATTACTGATCTTACTGGGATTGAAGATTTTATTGCTTTAGATTATTTGTATTGTTCTAACAATCGTTTGACTCAATTGAATGTATCTAAAAACACTAAACTAACTACTTTATCTTGCAGCAATAATCTGTTAACAACATTGAATCTGTCTAAAAATCCATTGTTAATTATTCTTCAATGTCAAAATAATAAATTATTAACACTTGATTTCGCTAACAATACTGCACTTAAGTCTATTGATTGCAACCACAATCAGCTTACAGGTATAGATGTTTCTAAACAATTAATGCTGGAAAGCCTGAATTGTTCCTATAATAGTCTTAATAGCCTAGATGTATCCTCCAATGTAAAGCTAGATCGTTTATGGGCTAGTAATAATTTGATAAAAAGTTTGGATCTAAGTAAAAACAATAAACTTAGTGTGATGACTGCGAACACAAATTTGTTAACCTATCTGAATATAAAAAACGGGGCAAACTATTTATTTAATCCGAATGCTTCCTATGCAACCTTTTATGGCAACTATATGGAATGCATTCTGGTAGATAATGTAGAAGATGCCAATAGAATGTGGTCTCAGGTAAAAGATCCGGATGCGAGTTTTAGCACAGACTGTAATGCATATACCTTAATTCCGGATGTAAATTTTGAGAAAAAACTATATGCACTTGGAATTGACAGAGATGGTATTAATGGAAAAGTTCTGACCTCCAATATTTCCTCATTAACTTCCTTAAGTATCTATGCAAGTTCAATTTCTGATTTGACTGGAATTCAGGATTTTATTTCTTTGAAGAGTTTAGATTGTTCTGATAACCAACTTACTACCTTAGATGTTTCTAAGAATACAAAATTAACTAATTTAAGAGCTGGCCAGAATAAAATAACTGCTCTGGATCTATCCAATAATTTAGATTTAACAGATTTGTATTTTTCATACAATGAATTGACGACTTTTGATATCTCTAAAAATACAGCACTAACTACTTTATGGCTTTACAACAATAAATTGACGAACTTAAATGTATCAAGCAATTTAGCATTAAAAAACTTGTATTTAAATGGAAATCAAATAACAACAATTGATGTATCTAAAAATACAGCATTAAATTCATTATGGATTTCTTCCAATAAATTTACAAATATAGATACATCCGCAAACGTAAATTTAACTTCACTAGCTTGTGATCGCAATGAGATAACTAGTTTAGATCTTAGAAACAACAATTCATTAACTAGTTTAAACTGTGTTTACAATAAACTGACATGCATTTTGGTTACCGATGTAGACTATGCGTCTAAAAACTGGAGCATTACAAAAGATAACACAGCAAGTCTTACTACCGATTGTAATGCCGTCACATTAATTCCTGATATTAATTTTGAAAATAAATTAATAAGTGCAGGAATCGATTCAGGAACTCCGGACGGAAAGGTTTTAACCACAAAAATTGCTTCTTTAACTTCTTTAAGTCTTACAAATTCTTCTATCCAGGACTTAACTGGAATTGAAGGATTTAAAGAATTAATAGTACTGAACGCAAGTAGGAATCAATTAACAACATTGAATCTTTCTTCAAATAAAAAACTGACTTCGATAAATGTACGCGAAAACAAACTGCAAAATCTAAACATTCAGTCAAACGTTTTATTAACTGGTGTAAACGTAGGTAAAAACGAATTAACTACCTTAGATGTCAGTCAAAATATTAATTTAACTGATCTATATGTTGATTATAATCAACTAACTTCATTAGATATAGCTAAAAATACCAAGCTAATTAATTTAGCGGTTTACAATAATCAGTTAACTTCCTTAGATTTATCTAAACACACTGCACTTGCTTCACTTCAATGTGGTTCTAATAAATTAACGAGTTTAGACATAAAAAACTCCCCAAGTATAACTATTTTAAGTTGTCAGGATAACTTATTGACTTCATTAGATATTTCAAACAATATTAATTTAGTAGACCTTTATTGTTTTACTAACAATCTAACAGCTCTTGATGTTACAAAGAATGTTAAATTAGGCACCCTAGATTGTTCTTTTAATAAAATCACTGCTATTGATATAACTAAAAACACAAACTTGTATGTCTTTTATGCTGATACAAATAAATTGACAGCATTAGATGTATCAAAAAATACACAACTTGCTTACTTAAGTGTTGCTGATAATTCTTTAACAAGCATTGATGTTTCTAAAAACAGTGAATTGAGTGTTTTTTATTGTTATTCTAATTTGTTAACAAACGTTGATATTTCTAAAAACACAAAAATAACTCGTTTACAGGTCGATCTAAATAAATTAACTTCATTGAATCTAAAAAATGGAAATAATACTATTATCGAACGTAAGTATACAAACTTCAACAATAACCCAGATTTAACTTGTATTCTTGTTGATGATGTTACTTATGCTAATACAAATTGGTCAAACTTAAAAGCAGCGACAGCTACTTATAATAGCGCATTTTGTAATCAATACACAGCAATTCCCGATGTTAATTTTGAAAACAAATTGATTGCTTTGGGTCTAGATTCTGGTGTTGCTGATGGTAAGGTTTTAACAGCTAACATTTTTAATTTAACTACTCTAAACGTATCATCTAGCAACATTTCTAATTTGACCGGAATTGAAAGCTTTGCTAATTTAACTGATCTTGATTGTAGTTATAATCAACTAACTTCATTATCACTTGTTCAAAATTTAGCTTTAACGAGAATAAATTGTACGCAGAATAAATTAACACAACTTGATGTCACTAAACAAAGTGTTTTAAAAGAACTTGTTTTAGATAACAACAATCTAACAGAAGTTAATGTTTCTAAAAATTCAGCACTTAGTATTTTGGCTGTAAGAGATAATTTTTTAACTGCGATAGATGTTTTCCAAAACCCTGCTCTTACCGTTTTAGCAGTTTCAAATAATAAAATTTCAAAACTAAGTATTCATGCCAATCCTGCTATTTATTATTTGGATTGCAGCAAAAACAAACTGATTTCATTGAATTTAAAAAATGGAAAAAACACCCTTTTCTATTCAACATCTGATTTTAAACAAAATCCAAATTTAAGTTGTATTCTTGTTGATAATGTCACGTATTCTAATACAAATTGGTCAAACCTAAAAGATGCATCTGCTATTTTTAATAGCACATTTTGCGATCAATACACAGCAATTCCTGATGTTAATTTTGAAAACGAACTTATAAGACTTAAAATTGATTCTGGCACTCCTGACGGAAAGGTACTTACATCAAATATTTCTAGCGTTCAAAAATTACAAATTCACTCTAGTTCATTATCTGATTTGACAGGTATTGAGGATTTTAAAGGTTTGGTAGAATTAGACATTCCTAATAATAATATTAGCAGTCTTGATCTTTCAAGAAATATTTCTCTAACATCTCTTCAATGTCAGCGAAATAAGCTTACGTCTTTAGATATCTCAAATAATACTAAGCTTGTAATTTTTAATTGTGGCGATAACCAAATAACCAATTTAGATCTTTCTAATAATCCAGAGCTAACTTATATTTACTGTCGCAAAAATCTTTTGACATCATTAGATGTAACAAAAAACATTCTTCTTGATGATCTTGATTTTTCTGAGAATCAAATATCAAATATAGACTTATCTAGCAATCCGTTATTACTAAGTTTGTTTGCAGAAAAAAATACTTTTACGAATTTAGATTTTTCAAAAAACACCAAATTAATTGCATTAAATATTTCTAATAATCAATTAAGCAGTTTAGATTTATCAAAACATACAAGCTTAGTTGAGATCTTCTTAGAAAACTGTAATTTGGCACAACTTAATTTAAAGAATGGGAAAAACTCAATTATAAATCCCCAATTTTTTACATTAAAAGGCAATCCAAATTTAACATGTATTCAAGTCGATAACGTTAATTATTCTAATACAAATTGGTCTGACAAAAAAGATGCGACAGCAAGTTTCAATACAAATTGCCCTATGTTAGCATTGATTCCTGATACTAATTTCGAACAAAAACTAATCAACTTAGGACTTGACACAGATGGTTTAAACGGCAAAATCACTATTGCAAACATTACTGCAATTACTACTTTAGACGTTTCTAACAGTAACATTAAAGACTTGTCTGGAATTGAATACTTTACTTCACTAACAACTTTAGACGCAAGTAACAATCAGCTAACTTCTTTGGATGTTTCGAAAAATACAAATCTTAAAATAATATATGTTGCAAATAATCCATTGATCTCTCTAAATGTAAAAAATGGAAATAATAAGAATTTCGTACTTCCGTCTGAGACTGGTAAAAACACAGCTTATGCCTTAACTACAAGCTTTTTAGGGCTTACATCTTTGAGTTGTATTACTGTTGACGACGCAAATTATTCCAATATTAATTGGTCTAAAATTAAAGAAAGTACAACAACATATTCGGAAAGCTGTAAATCACTAGGCACTGAAGATTTGATTTCAACTAAAGGAATAATGTATCCAAATCCAACAAAAGGAGAAATAAATATTAGTAACATTTCGGCTGAAAAAGCGAACGTTTACAATTCATTAGGTCAATTAGTAAAATCATTTAATTTGAACACTTCAAATACAGATAATACAATCAATTTATCTGGTTTGTCAAAAGGAGTTTACTACATATATTTAATTAATGGAGACGCCGCTTCTGCCAAAAAAATAATTTTAGAATAGTTTAGAATTTAGTTTGATTAAAAATCCCGTTTTCAGAATGTTGAAAACGGGATTTTTTTATGTTTTTATAATACTTTTCTAAAGAATTTCTCCGCAGCTAAAGACCTCTTTTAACCGAACTCCTTTCTCTGTATGTTCAACTGTTATGATTTGATTGTGTGCATCATGTTCCAAAAACAGATAATGATTTTGATCTGCAGCTAAATTCAAGAATTTTGATTTTTCTGGCATTGTCAAAAGTGGTCTGGTATCATAGCCCATAACATACGGAAGTGGAATATGTCCTGCTGTAGCTAATAAATCGGCACAAAAAACAATGGTTTTATCTTGGTATTTTATATAAGGGATCATTTGTTTTTCGGTGTGGCCGTCAACATAATAAATATCAAAACCCAATGCTGCCGAAAAACCAAAATCAGATTCTGGTCTTGCAACAAAATTTAGCTGTCCGCTTTCCTGCATTGGCAGCATATTTTCGGATAAAAAAGAAGCTTTTTCACGGGCATTAGGTTTTGTTGCCCATTCCCAATGGTTTTCGTTTGTCCAGAATTTTGCATTTTTAAAAGCAGGTTCATAACCCGTTTTATCTGAATTCCATTGCACACTGCCACCACAATGATCAAAATGAAGATGTGTCATAAAAACATCTGTAATATCGTCGCGATGAAAACCATATTTTGCCAACGATTTATCTAAGGAATGTGATCCCCAAAGCGAGTAATATCCAAAGAATTTTTCAGATTGTTTATCGCCCATTCCGGTATCAATTAAAATTAGACGATTTCCATCTTCAATTAATAAACAGCGTGCGGCAATATCAATTAAATTATTAGCATCGGCAGGATTTGTTTTGTTCCAAATTGTTTTAGGAACAACACCAAACATAGCACCTCCATCTAATTTAAAATTTCCAGATTCGATTGGGTAAAGTTTCATGAGTAAGATTTTCTAAAAGAACAAAGCTAGGAAATACTAACTCCTTTTGCTAAAAATTACTATTAAAACTATTATTCTAATGTAATAGAAGCACTTCCCATAATTTCCTGTTTGTCGAAGAAATTGACAAAATAAGTACCTTTTTTAAACGGATTTTCGTTTGCATTTAGAACTCCATACACATTAGCCGATTTGCCCTGAAAATCTGTACTAACAATAAAACTGTAAACCAAGGCTTTATCGTTTCCAAATTCGATCAGTTTATTATCTCCTAAAACTGTATTTTTTTGATCTAAGACCTGAATATAAAAAACTTTTTTCCCAGTTTTGGCAACTGCATTTCCGTTTACGATAAAGCTGGCTTTTAGCTTTTTAGTATTTTTTGCTTTTGTCGTTTCTAATTCTACTCCAGAGCTTTTTTCACGAAGTGCAATGACCTTGAAGCTGCTTAGCGAGAGTTTTGAAGCATCTTTTAGCGTGGACTCCAGTTTCTTTTGTTTTAAAATCAAAGTATCATTTTCAGCCTTTTGCTTGTACATCACAACATTTTGGCTTTCAATTTCTGTCAACAAATTTTTATTTTGAGATTTCAATTTTTTAATCTCCAAAATTTTATTTTCCAATGCAGCTTTTGAATCTGACAATTGTGACCTAAATATTTTAAGCTGTGCTGATGAAGGGTTTTCCGAAGCTTTAATAATCTCCATTAAATTCTCTACATTTTTTCGCTCCAGTTCTAATTGTTCAGATAAAGCTGTTTTTTCTTGAATAGCAATATCATAAGCTGCTTTTAGTGTAATTAATGAATCTAAAATATTTTTCTGTTCATTATACTCTTTATTAATGCCTGAAATACCAGAAACTTTTTCCGTTTTAAGGTCAATTTCATTTTCATAAGAAGACTCATTGCTAAAAACCAGCACTGCAGCACCTACTCCTAAAACCAAAATCATAGTAAACAAGGGTTTAAACCACTTAATTTCATTTTGCTTTTTCATAATTACTTCACAATTTCCTGCAAAAGTATTGAATAAAAACTGGATGTAATGAGTAGAAATACTTGTTTTTTAACATTTACAAACGATATTTGCAGCTTAAAAGAAAAAAAATGCTTAATTCTAATTTTAGAAGCAATTTTAGGAACCTATTTTATCAAAATAAGTAATATCTATTTTAACATTTGTTATAATAATGTGAACCGTTATGGAAAAAGGTTTTTAAGTCGTATCTTTGCAGACAATTTCTATTTAACATTGAAAATTAGCGTTTTAAATCTGTACTAAATTCATTACAGCGTAAAAATGCTTATTAAAAATTAAACATCGAAGAACAATGATAAAAGTTTCTGATACTGCCAAAAAGAAAATCATCGACTTGATGACCGATGATGGTTTTGACGCCGCAAGCGACTACGTAAGAGTAGGCGTAAAAAGCGGTGGATGCTCTGGTTTGTCTTACGATTTAAAATTTGACAAAACCAAAGGAGAAGACGATAAAATATTCGTAGATAACGATATACAAATAGCTGTTGAAAAAAAATCATTCCTTTATTTAGCTGGAACAATCTTAGAATTTTCTGGCGGATTAAACGGAAAAGGATTTGTTTTCAATAATCCAAATGCAAGCAGAACTTGCGGATGTGGAGAATCATTCTCTCTTTAGTCAAAAGCTGAAAGTGGTAAAGTTTTAGGACTGCCCTATAACTTTCAGAATTTTAGACTTCAAAACTTTAGACAACAAAAAAATAATGAGCAAATACACCGAAGACGATTTAAAAATCGAACTGGAAACTAAAGAATATGAGTACGGATTTTATACCAATATAGAATCTGAAACTTTCCCTATTGGCTTAAACGAAGAGATTGTAAGAGCTATTTCTCTTAAAAAAGAAGAACCTGAATGGATGACCGAATGGCGCATCGAGGCTTTCCGTGCCTGGAAAGAAATGATTGAACCAGAATGGGCAAACGTACATTACGAAAAACCTGATTTTCAAGCCATTTCTTATTATTCAGCTCCAAAACAAGTAGATCCTAATAAAACTTTGGACGATGTTGATCCAGAACTTTTAGAGATGTACAAAAAATTAGGGATTTCTGTTGATGAGCAAAAAATGATGAACAATGTCGCAATGGATATTGTTGTCGATTCTGTTTCTGTAGCCACAACTTTCAAGAAAACTTTGGCCGAAAAAGGAATTATTTTCTGTCCAATTTCTGAAGCTATCAAAGAACATCCTGAATTAGTAAAAAAATATTTAGGAACTGTTGTACCTCAAAAAGACAACTTCTATGCAGCATTAAACTCAGCGGTTTTCTCTGATGGAAGTTTCTGTTATATTCCAAAAGGCGTTCGTTGCCCAATGGAACTTTCAACTTACTTTAGAATCAATCAGGCAGGAACTGGACAATTCGAAAGAACTTTGGTTATTGCTGATGAAGGAAGCTACGTTTCTTATCTTGAAGGATGTACAGCTCCAAGCCGTGATGAAAATCAATTACACGCTGCTGTGGTTGAATTAATTGCTTTGGATGATGCCGAAATTAAATATTCTACCGTTCAAAACTGGTTCCCAGGAAACAAAGAAGGAAAAGGTGGAGTTTATAACTTCGTAACCAAAAGAGGTTTATGCGAAACAAACGCTAAAATTTCATGGACACAGGTTGAAACTGGCTCTGCTGTAACTTGGAAATATCCTTCTTGCGTATTAAAAGGAGACAATTCAGTAGGCGAATTTTATTCAATTGCTGTTACCAATAATTTCCAACAAGCGGATACTGGAACTAAAATGATCCACTTAGGAAAAAATACTAAATCGACTATTATTTCTAAAGGTATTTCGGCTGGAAAATCACAAAACAGTTATCGTGGTTTAGTGCAGATTTCGCCAAGAGCGGAGAACGCAAGAAACTTTTCACAATGTGATTCATTGTTAATGGGTAACAATTGTGGAGCGCATACTTTCCCTTATATCGAAAGTAAAAATCCATCTGCAAAAATAGAGCACGAAGCAACGACAAGTAAAATTGGAGAAGACCAGGTTTTTTATTGCAACCAAAGAGGTATCCCAACTGAAAAAGCGATTGCCTTAATTGTAAACGGTTTCAGTAAAGATGTATTGAATAAACTTCCAATGGAATTTGCTGTTGAAGCGCAAAAATTATTAGAGATTTCTTTAGAAGGTTCTGTAGGATAATTTGAAGATGGAAAATAAAAAAGTCATCATTTTAGGTTCTTCCAGAAAAAACGGAAATACAACAAGAATTGTAGACGAAATTGCGAAAGAATACCATATTGATGTAGTAAATTTAAGTGATTATAGTATTTCCTATTATGATTACGAAAGCAAAAATATAGACGATGATTTTTTGCCTTTAATAAGAGGAATTATCGAAAAGTACGACACTTTAATTTTTGCAACGCCCATTTATTGGTATAATATGAGCGGAATTATGAAGGTCTTTTTTGACAGGATTTCAGATTTAATCCGAATTGAAAAAGAAACCGGAAGAAAACTAAGAGGAAAGGAAATCGGAGTGATTACAAATTCGCACGATAATCAAATCGAAGATAGCTTCTATATTCCGTTTCAAAAAACTGCTGATTATTTAGGCATGGAATATTTAGGACATTCGCATTTTAATGCCAACACCCTAAACCAAACAACAAAAATAGAATTGACATTTATATAAAATAAAAAACAATGTTATCAATAAAAAACCTTCACGCCGCGATTGGTGATAAAGAAATCCTTAAGGGAATTAATATAGAAGTTAAAGCTGGAGAAGTTCACGCGATAATGGGGCCAAACGGTTCTGGAAAAAGTACACTTTCTGCTGTTATTGCAGGAAATGAAAACTATGAAGTTACAGATGGAGAAGTAATTCTTGACGGAGAAGATCTTGCTGATTTAGCTCCTGAAGAAAGAGCACACAAAGGAGTTTTCCTTTCTTTTCAATATCCGGTAGAAATTCCTGGAGTTAGTGTTACTAACTTTATGAAAACTGCCATCAACGAAACTCGTAAAGCAAACGGTCAGGAAGAAATGCCGGCAAACGAAATGTTGAAAGTAATTCGTGAGAAATCGGAATTATTAGAAATTGACCGTAAATTTTTATCTCGTTCTTTAAATGAAGGTTTTTCTGGAGGAGAGAAAAAAAGAAACGAAATTTTCCAAATGGCAATGTTAGAGCCAAAATTAGCCATCCTTGACGAAACCGATTCTGGTCTTGATATTGACGCTTTAAGAATTGTGGCAAATGGTGTAAACAAATTAAAAAGCGACAAAAACGCTATCATCGTGATCACACACTACCAACGTTTGTTAGATTATATCGTTCCTGATTTCGTTCACGTTCTTTACAACGGAAGAATCGTAAAATCTGGCGGAAAAGAATTGGCTTACGAATTAGAAGAAAAAGGATACGACTGGATCAAAGCAGAAAATTAAAATTTGTTTCAGGTTTCATGTTTTTTTAGTTTCAAGTTAAACTACATTTTGTAAGTTTAAACTTAAAATAATTAAAATAGAAATTATGGCGACAATAACTCGATTTGAGGATTTAGAAATTTGGAAAGAAGCTCGACGATTAGCAAAAGAAATTCATCTTATTGCAGTTCAGACAGAGTTAAAATCAGATCTCAGATTTAAAAATCAAATAAAAGATTCTTCGGGTTCTGTAATGGACAACATTGCAGAAGGTTTTGAAAGAGATGGAAATTTAGAGTTTCGACAATTTTTATCAATTGCCAAAGGTTCAGCCGGAGAAACAAGATCTCAATTATATCGTGTTTTTGATTTTGAATATATTTCAGAAGAAAAATTCGAAGCTTTAAAAAAAGATTATGAAAATTTAAGTGGTAAAATAAAAAACTTTATCACTTACCTAAATAAAAAAGAGTTCAAGGGGAATAAGTTTCAATAGGCAACATGAAACTTGAAACCTGAAACACCGAAGGAAACAAAAGAACAATGGATTTAAAAGAAAAATTAGTATCGTCTTTTATGGCTTTTGAAGAGCGTGTCGATGTACATTCAGATTTACATGACATACGCACAAATGCTTTAAAAAACTTCGAAAATAAAGGTTTCCCAACCAAAAAAGAAGAAGCTTGGAAATATACATCGCTAAATGCCATCTTAAAAAATGACTTTACGGTTTTTCCAAAGCAGGAAAATGCAATCGAATTTAATCAGGTAAAAAAATACTTTTTACACGAAATTGATACTTACAAATTAGTATTTATCGATGGGGTTTTCAGTTCGCATTTGTCTTCTACAACGCATGATGGAATCGATGTTTGCTTGATGTCATCGGCATTGACCAAACCAAAATATAAAATGGTTATTGATACGTACTTTAATCAAATTGCGAGTAAAGATGATAGTTTAACTTCATTGAATACTGCTTTTGCTATGGAAGGTGCTTTTATAAATATTCCAAAGAAAAAAGTAGCGGACAAACCAATTGAGATCATGTATTTCTCAACTGGAAATGAAGCAGCTTTAATGGTGCAGCCAAGAAATTTGGTTATTGTAGGTGAAAATTCACATGTTCAAATTATTGAACGTCACCAAAGTTTGAACGAAAATCCGGTTTTAACCAATTCGGTTACAGAAATTTTTGCTCAAAAACGCGCGATTGTTGATTATTACAAAATTCAAAACGACAACAGCGAAGCAAACTTAGTTGATAATACTTATGTTTCTCAACAACAAGAAAGCCATGCTTCAGTTCATACTTTCTCATTTGGAGGAAATTTAACTCGTAACAACTTAAACTTTTACCATTTCGGAGAAAGATTGACAAGTACATTAAACGGAATTTCGATCTTAAACGACAAACAACACGTTGACCATTATACTTTGGTAAACCACGCGCAGCCAAACTGTGAAAGTTTCCAAGATTACAAAGGAATTTTTTCTGATCGTTCGACAGGAGTTTTCAATGGAAAAGTTTTGGTAGAAAAAGAAGCTCAAAAAACAAATGCTTTCCAAAAAAGCAATAATATTTTATTGAGCGACAAAGCAACGATCAACGCAAAACCGCAATTAGAGATTTTTGCTGATGATGTAAAATGTTCTCACGGTTGTACAGTTGGACAATTGGATGAAACAGCAATGTTCTACATGCAATCTCGTGGTATTCCTCAAAAAGAAGCTAAAGCTTTATTGATGTACGCATTCTCAAATGCCGTTATCGAAAGCATCAAAATACCAGAATTAAAACAAAGAATTACTAAAATCATTGCCATGAAATTGGGCGTGAATTTAGGATTTGATTTGTAGATGATTTAACCGCAAAGAGCGCTAAGGTTTACGCAAGGTTCGCAAAGTTTTTTATTAAGCTTTGCGAACTTTGCGCTTTTTACTTGGCGTCTTTGCGGTTAAATTTTATTTTTTCACAGAAGAAATTATCTCCTTCAAAAATCCATTAAAATCAAAATTTTTATCACCTTCCCTCACTCCCATTCTCACAATAACCATATCCAAAGACGGAATAATCGCTACCATTTGACCTTGATATCCACTACAATAAAACATATCACGTGGAACATCTGGGAATTTTCCTCCGGCATTTAACCAAAATTGAGCACCATATTTTCCTTCAGAAGTATTGGTTGGAGTTGCAGTGTATTTTACCCAGCTTTCGTCTAGAATTTGTTCGCCGTTCCAATTTCCTTTATGAAGGTATAATAATCCAAATTTAGACCAGTCACGTGGCGTTGCCCATCCGTAAGATGAACCTACAAAAGTTCCAGACATATCTTGTTCGACAATCATCGAATTCATTCCAATTTTATCGATTACAGCGCTGTACCAAAAATCAAGATACTCTTGCTGTGTCTTGAATTGTCTTCTTAAAATTAAAGACAATAAATTAGTTGTTCCTGAAGAATAATTCCAATGTGTATTAGGTTTGAATTGTGCTGGTTTATCCAATTGCACTTTTCCCATATCTTCTGCCTGGAACAGCATTTTTGTAGCATCACAGATCGTGCTGTAATTTTCTTCCCATTCTAAACCTGAATTCATATGAAGTAAATCATTAAGCGTAATATTTTTACGCTCATCATTTTTCCATTCTACAACTGGAGTAGGTTTATAAATATCAATTTTTCCTTGTTTTGCCAAAACTCCAAAAGCCGAACTTGTAATGCTTTTTGTCATCGACCAGCCTAAAATTTTACTGTCTTTATTAAAACCTGTATCGTATTTTTCGCCAATTAATTTGTCTTTATATAAAACCACAACGGCGCGTGTGCGTTTTGCTTTTCCGCCATCTTTATCAAAAGAATCATCAATCGCTTTTTTCAATTTTGCGTAATCCACATTCGCGAAAGCGGTATCTTTCGGTTCGTTATTTCCATATGGAAAAGGGAGATTATTAACCAATTTTGTTCTCTTTGGAAGCAAATACGGTTTCGAAACATTATAATCATCATTAATCAATAAAGCACCTAAACCCTCTCTGTAAATCGCTTTCCTTTCTTTTAATCCGTAAACAGAAGAAACAGCAAATTTTCCAGCATCATCAATGGAGTTTTTAGCCAAATCAATCATATCGATATCATTGTCGGTTTTCTGAATTAAATCCAACGGACGATTATCAATAAAATGACCAGACGCAACACTTTTGGCCGAAAAACCAGAAATTAAATCAAGCTTTGGATAAGTCGTAAATCCGAAATACAAAAGAGCAAGAACCACTACAAGCAAAAGTACTTTGAGAAATTTTTTCATGATATGTTAGTATTTTTATTGCAATATAAATAATTTATGTTCATGATATTAGAACTCAAATCACAAATCTTTTTGAGATAATTCAGAAAATAGAATCGATTTTTACCAAATCAGCATTTAAGCATTGTGACAATGGTATCATAAAAGGAAATTATAGAATTCCTGTATAAACAAATTTAGTTTTAGTACTTTTGTAGATAGATTTTTTCTAAATAAGACATGCTAGATATTCAAAAAATAAGAGCTGATTTCCCGATACTTTCACAAACTGTAAACGGAAGGCCATTAGTATATTTCGATAACGGAGCTACTTCGCAAAAACCGCAAGTTGTGATCGATGCGGAAGTAAAATATTATCAGGAAATTAATGCCAACATCCATCGTGGTGTTCACACCTTAAGCCAGTTAGCAACTGATGCTTATGAAATTTCACGCGGAAAAGTACAAGAGCATATTAATGCCCGATTTTCTCATGAAGTACTTTTTACTTCAGGGACAACACACGGAATTAACTTAGTTTCAAACGGTTTTGCTTCAATTTTAAAACCAGGCGACGAAGTGATTGTTTCTTCATTGGAACACCATTCTAATATTGTGCCTTGGCAAATGTTATGCGAAAAAACTGGAGCAACTTTAAAAGTAATTCCAATCAATGATAATGGAGAATTGATTTTAGAAGAATTTGATGCTTTCCTTTCGGAAAAAACAAAAGTCGTTACGGTAAATCATATTTCAAATGCACTCGGAATCATTAATCCGATAAAATATATTATTGATAAAGCCCATGCTGTTGGCGCTGCAGTTTTAATTGATGGTGCTCAGGCGGTTCCGCATTTAAAACCAGACGTTCAAGAATTAGACTGCGATTTTTATGCTTTTTCAGGACATAAAATGTGTGGGCCAACAGGAACTGGAATTCTTTACGGAAAAGAAGAATGGCTGAACAAACTCCCTCCTTATCAAGGCGGAGGCGAAATGATCAAAGAAGTTACTTTCGAAAAAACAACTTATGCAGATCTTCCACATAAATTTGAAGCTGGAACGCCAAACATTGCGGGCGGAATTGTTTTAGGAACTGCGATTGATTATTTAAACAGTATTGGTTTTGACAATATTCAAGCATACGAACACGAACTTTTAGAACACGCTACAAAACGTCTATCTGAAATTGAAGGTTTAAAAATCTACGGAACTGGAAAAAATAAAGCGTCTGTAGTTTCGTTTAATATTGATGGAATACATCCTTATGATATTGGTTCTATTATCGACAAATTAGGAATTGCAGTTAGAACTGGACATCATTGTGCACAACCGATTATGAATTTCTTCTGCATTCCGGGAACGATCCGTGCTTCTTTTTCTTTTTACAATACAAAAGAAGAAATTGATGCCATGGTGGATGCAGTTAAGAAAGCGCAAACAATGCTAAGCTAAAAAATATCTTATGAGAATATTGTCTTTATTGCTTTTAACTCTTTGTATTGCAACTGGATGCTGCAGTCAGAAAAAAACAGATATGGCTTCAACTCAAATCGAATATTCAGCACACTCAAGAGGTTATTACAAAACTATAGTTGCGCAAAACAAAACTGTTTTGGTTACTAAGCAACGTAATGCTGAGCCTGAAAAAATCAATATTGATGATGCAAAATGGAATGAGATTGTTGCTGCATATTCTAAAGTGAATTTAGACAATCTTTCAGCATTAAAAGCACCCACAGATAAACGAACTTATGATGGTGCCGCAATAGGAAATTTAAAAATAACTAAAGACGGAAAAACCTATGAAACTCCAGGTTTCGACAATGGTTTTCCTCCAAAAGAAATCGAAAAACTAGTAAATTTATTAGTTGATTTTGCTAAAGAATAATTATGACGATAAAAGAAATACAAGACGAAATAATAGACGAATTTTCGATGTTCGACGACTGGATGCAGCGTTATGAATACATTATTGAACTAGGAAAAAGTCTTCCGTTAATTAAAGAAGAATATAAAACAGACGACAATTTAATCAAAGGTTGTCAGTCAAAAGTTTGGCTGCAAGGCGAACAAAATGATGACAAAATCGTTTTTACAGCCGACAGTGATGCTATTTTGACAAAAGGAATAATTGCGATTTTAATTCGTGCGTTCTCGAATCAAAAAGCAAAAGATATCTTAGAAGCGGATACTGATTTTATAGACGAAATTGGATTAAAAGAACATTTATCAGCAACGCGTGCCAACGGTTTGGTATCGATGATAAAAAACATCAAAATGTACGCTTTGGCATTTGATGCAAAAAACAAAAATTAAAAAATTTTAAACCATTAAGACATTAAGGTTCATAAAGTGATAAGCTTAATTTTCTTGGTAGCTAGAAGAGAATTAAGCGTACTGCAAAACTTCATTTTCTTAATATCTTAATGGTAAAAACAAAAAATAAAAATGGAACAAGAAATAGACACAAACGAATTAGGAGAATCAATCGTAAGAATTTTAAAAGGTATTTACGATCCTGAGATTCCTGTAGATATTTATGAATTAGGATTAATTTACGACGTAATGGTAAATACAGATTACGAAGTAAAAATTCTTATGACTTTAACTTCGCCAAACTGCCCAGTTGCAGAAAGCTTACCAAGAGAAGTAGAAGAGAAAGTAAAAACAATCGAAAACATCAAAGATGTTGACGTTGAAATTACTTTCGATCCGCCTTGGAGCAAAGATTTAATGAGCGAAGAAGCAAAATTAGAATTAGGAATGCTTTAATATAAAGTGTTCAGTATTTAGTTTTTAGTGTTCAGAAATTACTGAACACTAAAAACTGACCACTGCTTACTATAAAAATCATGGAAGAAATCATCAATAAAGTTGCCAATAGTGCTTTAGAAGTTTTTGATCTTGAGGATTATTATCCAAAAGGAATCCGTACTCAAATTGACATTTCACAATGGCTTTTGGAAGGATTTCTATTGAAAGAAAAAGACTTTAGAGAGCATCTTAAAAACCACGATTGGTCTCAATACCAAGATCAATATGTTGCTGTACATTGCAGTACAGATGCGATTATTCCAGCTTGGGCTTTAATTTTAGTTGGAGTTCATTTAGCACCTTTTGCTAAAAAAGTTGTAAACGGAACTATCGAAGATCTTGACGCAAGCCTTTACGAAGAAATCCTAAGTAAAATAGATTACTCTGCTTATGCAGACAAACCTGTAATCGTAAAAGGCTGTTCTAGAAAACCAGTTCCAATGCGTGCTTATATTTTAGCGACTAATAATCTTCAATCTTTTGCAAGAAGCATCATGTACGGCGAAGCATGTTCTGCAGTACCTTTATACAAACAATCTAAGAAATAACCTGCAATAACCGCCGGTCAACCTTTATCTTTCGATTGGTTTTTAGTATATTTGATAACACACTTAAACTAAATACCATGAGAAAGATTTTTTTATTACTCTTCGTTTTAGCAAACCTTACTTTTGTTCAAGCTCAAAATACTGAAAAAGAATTAGCCCAAAATACCGAAAAAGCCGTAAAAAAACTCAATGATACAATTGAAAAAGAAGGCTGGAAAGCAAAAGGTACAGTATCCCTTTTATTAAATCAATCAAGCTTCAACAACTGGATCGCGGGTGGTGAAGATAGTTTCTCTGGAACTTTAGGAATCAATTATGATTTCAATTATAAAAAAGACGATGTAACTTGGGACAACAAAGTCTTGGCTTCGTACGGTTTATTGCAAACCAAAAATACTGATTTCAGCAAAAAAACAGACGACCGTTTAGAGTTTAACTCAATCGTAGGAAAAAGAGCTTTTGGCGAATGGTATTACTCTTTCTTCTTAAATTTTAGAACGCAATTTACAACGGGATATATTTACGGACAGGATGCCAACGGAAAAGAAATTAGAACGGAACAAACTAAATTCATGTCTCCTGGATATCTAACCGTTGGTCCCGGTATTTACTGGTCTAAAGATGAAAATCTGAAAATAAATTTTGCTCCTCTGACCTCAAAATTCACGTTTGTAGACAATGCTTATACTAGCGGAATCGATAGGTTTACAGGCTTGCCATATGTTGATGGTGATTATTTTGGTGTTGATGAAGGAAAAACCATGCGTTATGAACTGGGTTTTTACGCATCAGTTTATTACAAATTAGCCATTATGACGAATGTAACGGCAGAAAACACACTTAATTTATATTCTAATTATCTAGAAGATCCTCAAAATGTAGATATCAATTATTCTTTGAACATCATTATGAAAATCAACAAATTTTTATCTGCCAATTTTGCTTTTCAAGCGATATATGATGACAATGCTTTTAGAGGACTCCAAACCAGACAAGTATTTGGTTTAGGCGTTAATTTTGGATTTTAATAATTAGAAGCCAAACAATAGGTTTTTTAATAAACATAGTTCCCGCTCTCGGCTTTATCTTACTTGCCCGACGTCGGGCCAGCAAGGATACCGCCTCCATCGGGGCTAAATTCAAACAATAGGCTTCTTTTAAACATAAAAAAACGGCTTTTGAAAATTTTCAAAAGCCGTTTTCTATTTTTATTCTTCTTCTTTTTCTATTGCATCTTTATAATCCGGATACAAAAATTTATTGTAAGGAAAACGAGTAATATGAATTTGTCGAACCGCTTCGTACACTACTTCTCTGAATTCTTCAAAATTTTCTTTATTTCTAGCCGAAATAAATAACGCATTATCTTCTCCAACGTTACTCATCCAAGTTTGTTTCCACTCGTCAAGCGTCCAGTGTTTTCTGGTTTTTTCGGTAATCAAATCATCTTCATCAATGGTCAGGTGTTTATAAGCATCAATTTTATTAAAAACCATAATGGTTGGTTTATCATTGCTTTTAATTTCCTGCAAAGTCTTGTTTACCGATTCAATATGATCTTCAAAATCAGGGTGCGAAATATCTACGACATGTAAAAGTAAATCGGCTTCACGAACCTCATCCAATGTACTTTTAAAAGAATCTACCAATTGTGTTGGCAGTTTTCGAATAAAACCAACGGTATCAGAAAGTAAAAACGGCAGGTTTTTAATTACCACTTTTCGAACTGTTGTATCTAAGGTTGCAAACAATTTGTTCTCAACAAAAACATCGCTTTTTCCAATCGCATTCATCAAAGTCGATTTTCCAACATTGGTATATCCAACCAAAGCCACACGAACCATTGCACCACGATTGCTTCGCTGAATACTCATTTGTTTGTCAATCGTTTTGATTTTATCTTTCAATAACGAAATTCGGTCACGTACAATACGTCTATCTGTTTCAATCTCTGTTTCTCCAGGCCCACGCATCCCGATACCTCCTTTTTGACGCTCAAGGTGTGTCCATAAACCAGAAAGTCTTGGCAGTAAATATTGGCACTGCGCCAATTCTACCTGAGTTCTTGCATACGAAGTTTCGGCTCTCTGCGCAAAAATATCCAGAATCAAATTGGTTCTATCCAGAATTTTACAATCAATAATTCTAGAAATATTTTTTTGCTGAGAAGGCGTAAGCTCATCATCAAAAATTACAGTCGATATTTTGTTCTCTTTTACAAAAAGATTAATGTCATCAATTTTTCCCGTACCCACAAAAGTTTTGGGATTTGGGCGCTCCATTTTTTGCGAAAAGCGTTTAATGACTTCACCGCCTGCGGTAAAAGTCAGAAACTCTAATTCGTCTAAATATTCATTTAGTTTCTCTTCACTTTGATTTTGAGTAACGATACCTACAATTACGGTTCTCTCAAAATTTATAACTTCTTTTTCTAACATAGTCTTGAATAAGCTGCAAATTTAATGATTTGTAAGCTACAATCAATTATACAATTTCGTTTTTAAATTTATATACTGCTTGCAGACAATAAAAAATGGAACCTCGTTAAGTTTTACCTCAACAAAATTCCATTTATCTGAATTGGTCTCTCAGTATGAAACGTTTACTCGTAAATAAACGTTTTTTCGGTTTTTACAATTCCATTTTCTTCTATTTGAGAACAAGAAATTGGAAAGTTTAATTTGTTGTATTTGTATTTTCTGCTTACCGCAACTAATGCTGTAGATGATGGACTGAAATTCATTTCATTATTATATGAAATCGCTTCAAAAGGAAATTCCTCCTCATGGTAGGAAATCATTGGCACAATCACTTTATAATTATCTCCAAAAAGATTCTGAACAATCAATTGATCTACCGATTTTTTATCATCATAAGTATAGGTTTTAGAGATTTTATCTCCAACTAAACCTTTGTGTTTAGACACGTTATCATTCACATAAACATACTCTAATTTTCCAATTATGGCTTTATTTCTATCACGAGAAGTACGTCTTACAATGATTCCGTTTTCAACAAGATATTCAATATCATCCAATAAATTTTGATGATTAGTACTGCTCTTAGTCGTTACTTTTACCCTTGCACCTTCATAAACAAATGAAACTGTTTTGGTGATATAATTTGGCCCTTCCTGATATTTTTTTACAAATTTGGTAATATTATTATCAGCGTTGTAAGTGTAATTAATTACTTCTTTCCAATCGCTTCCTATTTTATCTTTAACGGTCATATCTAATAATCCGTTTTTATTGTAATAGAAATGCTGTACGACATCTGAAGTTGTGATTGTCTGAAGTTTCCCGTCTTTAAAGACCATTGTTTTATTTACAATTTCACCGTCTTTAGAGTTTTGGTAATTTGTTTTTACAATGTTAATCTGCTTTAGTTTAACATCATCTTGACTATGCATCAAGAATGGAAACACCATCAATAAGATGGCAGCAAAGTAGGTTCTCATATTTGTTTTTGTATTGATTTGGGATGACCAAAATACAAAATTCAATTAGATTTCAAGAATTTGAAATACAAAAACTACAAACTTTTCAATAAAAACCTAAAAACCAACCCTTTATTTATCAAATCTAAAATCACCGCTTATTTTTCTCCAAATATCTTAACGTCATCGACCATAAAAGCACCGTTTAACCTTTTATCTTTTCCTGAACCAATGTATTTAAAACCAATATAGACATTTCCAGTATAAGCTGAAAGATCAATTCCTCCTGAACTCATAAATTCACGCGAAGGATTTGAAAGTGAAGGAACTTTAGCTTCCAATTTTGTCCATTTGGCTTTGGTAACACTCGCACCATCAAAATTGGTGGAGACATACACTTCCAATGTATTTAAAGGGGAATCTACTTTTAAATCATGTTGTGCGCTTCTAAAGGATAAAACGGCATTTTTATAACCTGCCAAGTTTATTTTTGGAGTAATCAGCCAAGCAACATTTTCGGCTGCCGTTGTGCTTGTGGTATTAAATTCGGCATAACCATTTCCGGAATACACCATGCTTTTCCATAATTTAGTGGCTTTCTCAACTATATTGCTCCAGCCTGGTAGTGCAAAATTGACATTGTTCTTAACTGACTGAAAATCTTCTGCAAAAAAAGGTGTGTTACGTTTTCCGTTCATCACAATATCATTTTCAGAACGAATCATCAATTGATAATCAGAGCCATATTTTGTTAGAATACCTCTTACTTTTCCACTTCCTTCGGGCACAAAATGAGTTGCAAATTTTGCATAACTGGAGGTTCTCAAAATAATTTGATTTCCCGTTTTGTCTCTCAAATTCCAATTTGTAGAACCGCCGACATTATTAGATTCTTCAAAATAATGACGCCCTAAAGCCGCTTCAGTAAACTCAACATCATTCAATTCAATTAAAGTATTCAGTTTATTATCATTGAGTGCTTCTTCAATAGAAAGTGATTCAACCAATAGATTTTCATCTATTATTTCACATGAAGCATTTAATACATTTTTATATTCATTTTGTGAAATTCTTCCAATTGTAGGTTCGCCAGCGTTACTCACATATAAACTTCCAATTCTTAATCCTCCAAAATATAGATCTGTGAATTGATTTTTAAGTTTCACGTAAACTTTATTCCCAAGCCTATAATCAATGTAAGTATTGGATGCATCAATTGGAACACTAAATCCTATTGTCGGAAGTTTGTCTGTTGCTTTTGTCTGCAGATAAATTGTTTTGAAAAAATTGCCTTCTTCATCACTCGAAACCACATAAGCCTCAATTATATCATCGTACAAATATTGTTTAGCAGTATTGGCCGAAAGTTCATATACTTTTTCTACCGTTTTGTTTACTGTTAAATCTGGCTGTGTGCAAACCAATTCTGGAGTTTGAGTTTCATTGCTGCAACTGCTTATTACTGCTAATACAATTCCAAAGAATATTAAAAACCTATGTTTCATGTTCATTAAATTTTGATTTACAAACCAATTGTGAGATTTAAAAAATAAGTTCTGCCATAACCATAATAATATTTTGGGCCAAAAGATGGTGTTCCGCTTGAAACATCTTGATTTAAAGCTCTAAAATTGGCATTTCTAGCCTGCTCAAATCCGCCAGTTTTATATATGGAATTCATAACATTATTAACGCTGGCAAAAAGTCCTATGTATTTTTTACGAATGCGCCAAGATTTACCTCCGCTGATATTAAGCAATGTTACAGGATCAAATTTTTCTTGTTTCAACAACTCATTTCCTCTTTCAGAAGTTGCTTCGGGAAAAGGAAAACCATTTGCTGGATTAATGTAAAATTGAGATGTTCTCGAAATGGGCGAAACATCAATATAGTTTTCTGCCAAATAATTAATATTAGCCCCAATCCACCAAAATTTCGGATCGCGGTATTCTAATCCAAACGAATAAGCTTGCTGCGGAGTTCCTGGTTGTTTGTAATTTTTAAGGTAAGCTTGTCCAAAATCAAAAGTTTTCTGTTTGCCATCTATTGCTGCATTAGCATCATTAGTGATCGTTACATTTGGATTACTGCTGTATACATAATTTCCAAAAGCAGTCGATAAAGTGGTTTTTATTGTTGAAGAAAGCTGATACTCCAAACTCAATTCTGCTCCTATATTTTTCTTATCCAAATGAGTTAAAGTCTGACTGACGAAAGCATCCGTAGCATCGTAACCCGCTCCATCATCAAAAATTCCTTCGGCATAGAAAAAGGAAATTTTTGAAGTGTTTTTAATTAATGTATAATAAGCCGTTAAACGTAATTTTAGCTTGGAAGAACGATACACATAATTAGCATCGGCACTGGAAATGTTTTCACTTTCAATTCCGTTCACTATAGAATTGTTTAATCTTGAATTGGAAAAAGTATTTCGAAGAGAAGGTGCTCTTGTTAAATGTGCGGCATTAAAAAACAACAATTGCTTTCCGGAAATTTTATAAGTGAATCCACCTTTAAAACCAAAGTTTTCAAAATTTACTTTCTCACTTTTTCCTAAAGAAGTTGTGGGATAAAGTCCGTTTTGATACAATCCTTCTCTCTGATAATCTGTCATGGAATAAGATTGTGCCAGATAAAATTCTGTCTTATTATAAACAAATTTAAACTGTGTAAAAGCATCTAAAGTATTCGCTAAAAAATTGTAATTATAACCATAAACATCTCCTTTTACAACCTGTCTGTCTGGATGTTGTAGATCAGACTGCGAAAGACTTCCTTTGTAAAACGGATCGATATCATCAAAATATGCTCCGCCTAAAAGATCTAATAAATACTGGAAATTATGAGATTTTAATTTTCTGAAAGTAAATCCGCCATCAAAAGAAATATTGGAAGTAAGCTGCGAATTTAGATTTGAATTTAAAGCAAAAGTCTTGTCATCAGTTCTATCTTCATACAAAACATAATGGCTTTTTGAAGGTTCATAACCGTTTGGCGTCGACTTTTGATTGGCAAAATACATTGCATTCCAATCTATCTGGGAATTTTCTAAAAAAGCGATTTTACTTTTGGCTGCATTTTCATAATCTGGTGTAAATTCTCCCGAAAACTCGCCATGATCTTTCGCGTAAAGCGAACTAAAGTAACTTGGCATTTTTCTATAGTAAACAGGATCAGGACTATCGGCATTTTGATAATCAATAGTGCTGTTTCCAACTTTTCCGAATTGATACATAATACCCGAACTCAGATTAGTCTTTTCATTAATTTTAAAATAATGATTCAGCATCAATACAGGTTCTTCAACATTTTTCACTCTTGCATTTCGTTTTTCTCCATTCTGAAATCCCCAATACGAATTGTATTTTTCGCCCATTAAATCAGTTACTTCATTAGTATTGGGAGAGTTTTTCCCACGTGAATTTGGAGTATAAAATCCGGTAAAATTTAGAGCCTGTTTAGTATTCAATTTCTTTTCAACACTAATAAAAAAGGAATCTGCATCGAAATTGGTTCCCTCAAAATAACCTTCCTCGGCCCATCGTTTTCCCGCAGAAACGGCATAAGCCCAACCATAAGAATTCATTCCCGAAGCATACGATGCAATTGCACGCCAATTATAAGATGCATTACTTCCAGAAAACGTGATTGAGCTTCCTTTTCTATATGATGAAGCTCTAGTAGTGATTTGTTGTGTTCCTAAAATACCGCCAAAAGTATAACTGGACGCGGTAGTTCCAACTGAAAATTCTTGATTTCGAAGTACATTATTTAATCCTCCCCAATTACTCCATTGTAGTCTGCCATCGTAGATTTTATTCATCGTCATGCCATTGAGCATTGTTGTGGCATTTTCGCTGTCTAAACCACGAACTCTAAATCTGGCTTGTCCCCAATTAAAAGCCGATGCCTGCATAAAAGCATCTCTCGAAGACTGCAAAAGACCTGATGTCATTTCAGAAGAACCATTATCTTCAGACAAATCATTGTCAGACAATGTGATTAAGGCGGCAGGAACTTCATCTGTGTAAGTGTCTTCTAATTGTAAGATTCCAAGATTGATATTTTGTCCTAAATTATACTGTAGTTTTATAAGGGAATCTTTGTAACCTTGACTTCTCAACAAAAGCAATTGTTCTTTGGTTGGAAATATATGAAGTTCAAATTTCCCTGTTTTCGAAGTAAGCTGCATTACAGCTGTATTCTGTATCGTGACCACAACATTTTCCAACGGATTTTGTGTTCGGGCATCGATTACAATTCCTGTAACTGTTATTTCCTGCTGCGCATCAACAAGATTAAAAACCAATAAAATGAGGAAGACTGCGTATTTTTTTCCCATTAAAAATCCAATTTACTTTGAAAATTACTTTAGGATTCTAATCCTATATTCAAAAGATAAAAATTGGTTTTTGGAAAAATTTCAATGTTAAGCAAGACGCTTATCATTCAAATATAAACAAAATATTTAACCCTAAATAAATTCTTACAAATTTATTTAGGATTTTATAATTTTTAATAAAAAGCTTTATTGTAAAATTAAGCTGTTGTTCTAATTTTAGAAACCATAAAAGCAATCAGCACTCCAAAAATTCCAATAAAGGCAAAAGAAAACTGCAATCCGAAACTTTGCGCAATATGTCCAATTACTGGCGGCCCCATTAAAAACCCAAGGAAACTCACACTCGAAACAATCGTTAAAGCCTCGCCAGCAGGAACCGTGGGGTTTTTGCCTGCAATACTATAAACTGTAGGAACAATAGTTGCAACACCCAAACCAACAAACATAAAGGCAATGGTGCAAGGAACGATATAAGGAAGAAAAACAGCCGTAAAAAGTCCAGCCGAAATCATAACGCCGCTAATCTGCATAACACGCTCGCGACCGAATTTATTGATTAGACCATCGCCAAGGAATCTGCCGCTGGCCATCATAATCATAAAAGAAGTATAACCTAAAACCACTAAAGGCCCTGGCGCTTTTACAATGTCTTTAAAGTAAACACCGCTCCAGTCAAACATAACGCCTTCGCTTGCCATACTGCAAAATCCGATAACACCAAGCCAAAGCAAAGCCGAATCTGGTTTTACAAATAGCTTTTTTTTCTCTTCTTTAGCTTTTGACTTCTCTTTGGCTCTAACCAAAAATTTAAAATTAAATGCCACCATCAATAAAACAATGATTCCAACAATTATAAAATGATGCAACGGATTTAATTTTAAAGTCAACATCCCCAATCCAACCAATGCTCCTGTGAATCCTGCAAAACTCCACATTCCGTGAAATGAGGACATGATTGTTTTTTTGAATAAAACTTCGGTATAAACGCCTTGTGTATTTACGGCAATATTGGCAAGATTTCCAAACAAACCGAACAGAAATAATCCAAGGGACAATTGCAATGCCGTTGTTGCCAATCCTAAATTAATAAGACAGAAAACATACATGATAAGAGAGAAAATCAAAATGCGATGACTTCCAAATTTTGTTACCATTTTTCCTGAAAACGGCATAATGGCCAATTGTCCAACCGGAAGCGCAAAAAGTATAGAACCTAAATCGCCTTCTGTTAAATGCAAGGCTGTTTTAATGTCTGGAATTCGGCTTGCCCAAGTTGCAAAACTTAATCCCATTCCGAAATAAAACATTCCAACGGCAAATCGAACTCGGTTTAAATAAGAGGCTTTTGCTTCTCTAAATACTTTCTTGATTTTCCCCTTGGTTTGAAAAAGCGCTAATGGATTAAAGTTTATCAGCATATTGAATTTTTATTGAATATTGTCAAAAATACTAAAAACGCTTGGCAAAGTGCACAGAGCCTAGGGTTATGCACAATTTACAACGTTATTGTTTATAAATTCGAAGGTTATTAATTGAAATCTTCTTATTAAAATTACAATTTTTCGGGTTTAGTCGAATTATAATTTGTTTCATTTTTTAATTTGAAACCAAAAAAGAAGCTGCATCAAAATTGATGCAGCTTCTTTTTTATTCAATCAATTGTTCCGTAGGAACATTTGATTTTTGACATCATTTTCTACCGATGAAACATTCCTACGGAATGATAACGTTATCAAATAATTACAATCCTTATGATATACTGATTACCTTTTGTTGGGCATTACTCGCAATTGCAGCTTCTATAATCTGCATTACTTTTACACCTTCATCTGCGGTAACAGGCTCTGGTTTATGGTTTGCAATAGAATCGTAAACACCATCAAAAAAACTGAAATAATTTCCTTGAAGCGTTGGTACTTTTTCTCTCACAATTTTACCATCTATTTCAGTATGCAAAAGTCCTTGTAAATTTTCATCTTCTGTTCCCCAGGAATCTAAGTTTGGTTTTTTTCCTACTTTTAAATCGTCTTCCTGAACGTCTCCGCGAGGTTTTAAAAACGAACCTTTTTTTCCGTGAAGCGTATACGCTGGATTGGCTTCTCTAACAAAAAAACCTGCTTTTATTCTGACTCTGAAATTAGAATAAAATAATGTCAAATCGATCCAATCGTCTAC
The DNA here is from genome assembly GCF_030378165.1 of Flavobacterium panacagri. Classification (NCBI taxonomy): domain Bacteria; kingdom Pseudomonadati; phylum Bacteroidota; class Flavobacteriia; order Flavobacteriales; family Flavobacteriaceae; genus Flavobacterium; species Flavobacterium panacagri. The sequence goes on along the minus strand of NZ_CP119766.1, from coordinate 1,343,871 downwards.
AACAGAATTTTCTCTTGTTACGCGAATATCTCCAAATACTGATTTTGGACAGCCAAATAAACTCACTGCCTGATCGATAATATGCGGGCCTAAATCTTTCAGAACTCCTGCGCCATCATTTGCCGTTTCTTTATGCGCTTTTGGACTCAGCAACGGATTGTATCTGTCAAAATGAAATTCGGCTTCTACCAAATCTCCCAAAACGCCGTCATCGATAATTTTTTTAACGGTTTTGAAATCACTATCCCATCTTCTGTTTTGAAAAACGGCTAATTTCACTCCTTTGTCTTTTGCAATTTTTGCCAGTTCTTTTGCTTCCGCAGCAGTTGTAGTGAACGCTTTTTCAACAACCGCATGTTTTCCTGCTAAAAGTACTTTTTTTGCATATTCAAAATGCGTTCCAACTGGCGTATTTACAATTACCAAATCTACATCATCTGCCAAAAGTTCGTACAGAGTGGCATAACTTTTCACGTATGGATAATCTTCCTGAATTAGTTTTTTACTTCTTTCCCAAGAACCTAATAATTCAAATCCTTTGTGAATATCTAAAAACGGAGCGTGAAAAACCTTCCCCGACATTCCGTATGATAATAATGCTGTTTTTATTTTCTGCATGTTGTTATGGTTTTTTAGCCACGAATTCACGAATTTATTTTTTTTTAATAAAACCTTTAATTCGTGAATTCGTGGCGGAAAAAATATTAAAGTTTAGCTCTTTCGTATTGTTTTGGCCATTGAATATCGCTGTTTAGTTCTTTGGCAAAATCCAAAGGTAAATTCGGATTTCTTAATGATTCTCTGGCGAACAAAATTAAATCGGCTTGACCATTGTTTAAAATTGCTTCGGCTTGTTTGGCTTCAGTAATTAAACCAACTGCTCCTGTTGCAATATTCGCTTCTTTCTTTACTTTTTCAGCAAAAGGAACTTGGTATCCTGGCCCAAGAGTAATTTTTTGATGTGAAACCAATCCGCCTGACGAAACATCGATTAAATCTACTCCTTTTTCTTTTAATATTTTAGAAAGTTGAACAGATTCTTCTGGATTCCATCCACCTTCTGCCCAATCTGTTGCTGAGATTCTCACAATCAAAGGTAAATTAGAAGGCCATTCGGTTTGAACTGCTTCTACAATTTCCAGTGTAAAACGAATTCGGTTTTCAAAACTTCCGCCATATTCGTCTGTTCTTACATTCGTTAAAGGCGATAAAAACTGGTGTAATAAATAGCCATGAGCTGCATGAATTTCTAAAACCTGATAACCTGCTTCGACTACCCTCTTAGTTGCGGTTTTAAAATCGGAAATCACTTTTTGGATTCCGTTTTTGTCTAAAGCTTCTGGAAGAAAAGGTTCGTTGTCGTGATAAGGAATCGCACTTGGCGCAACCGTCTGCCATCCGCCTTGAGCGAAATCCAACTTTTTATTGCCCAGCCAAGGAGCCGAAACACTGGCTTTTCGTCCGGCATGAGCCAATTGAATTCCGGGAATCGAATTTTGAGAGACAATAAACTGATTGATTTCTTTTAGTTTTTCGATATGTTCATCTTTCCAGATTCCAAGATCCGAAGGCGAAATTCTGGCTTCAGGAGAAACTGCTGTTGCTTCCTGAATAATTAAACCTGCACCGCCACTGGCACGACTTCCTAAATGCACCAAATGCCAATTGTTTGCAAAGCCGTCTTCGGCAGAATATTGACACATTGGCGAAATAGCAATTCTATTTTTTAGGGTAATGTTTTTTATAGTTAAAGGAGAAAATAATTGTGAAGCCATACTTGTAACTTTTAATGGTTTTATACTACCTATTAAATAAGGTAATGTTCAAAAAAGTAAAGTTACGGCATCTTGTTAAAACGAGATATTGAAATGTTTATTAATTAACAAACATTTAAATCAAAGTTTAGTTCATGGTTGTTTATCTCAAAAATAATTCTTTTTCAATTTCTGAGTACTGACTTTTTTCAAACTCAGTAAGATTTTTATTTTTGAGCAGAAAAATTTTATCACAGTCTTTATAGAGGATTTCTAAAATATGAGACGAAATAAAAACAATGCTGATTTTAGAAAGTTCCCGAATGTAATTCATTAATAAATAATTCGATTCTAAATCGAGCCCATTAAACGGTTCGTCTAAAATGTATATGGGAAATTCTTTTTGAAAAACAGCATTCAGATAGGTTTTCTTTTTCATTCCAGTAGAAAACTCTCGTATTAGTTGATTATTGGGAACCTCAAATATTAAATTCGTATTTTTTGTTTCAACATCCAATAAATGGGCATAAAAATCATAAAATTCTACAGCGGTAAGTTCTCCATAAATGGGAGGATCTGTTGGAACCCAGCCAGCATTTTGCAATACTACTTCCTTTTCATTTATCGAGCAGTTTCCCTCAAACTTTTCTAAACCTAAAATACATTTAAAAAGCGTTGTTTTACCTTGACCGTTTTTACCAATAACACCATAAATACCTGGTCGATCAATAGAAACATCAATGTTTTCTAAGATTGATTTATCTTTATACTTTTTTTGATCAATGATAATTTTTAGCATGTTTTGAGTTCGTTTAAGGTTTTAATCGCTTTTTTATAAATAAAAGGCAACGCTAAGAATGGTACTCCAAATAAAAATAAACTTCCCGCTATGAAAATCGTAAAAAAAATCTGCTGTAAATAACTATTATTAAAATAGATATACTTTAACAACAGATTAATAATTGGCGCAATGAATATAAAAATCAGAAATATCAATTTTTCCCATTGCAATAATAAACACATCGTTAACGCGACAGGAAATACTAAATAACAAGTATTGATAATTGAATTTTTAAACTGAAACCTTAAGTATTTTTTGCTATCAAAAGGATTATGTTTTATTTCTGCTATTGTTTCTCTTTCAAAGGATGGAACGCATGCTATTAATGATAATCCTAAAAAAACTGCATACAAAAGATTTTGATTGTTGCTTTTTACCGCCATAAAAACAACGATAAGCAACAACGGAAGTATATAAACCAGTTTGTATTTTCTAAAAGAAATATGCCAGTAAATATTAAAGGTATTGAAAGGATATTTAATTATTTTTAGATTGAATTTGGGCAAATTGATTAAAACTATTTTACACAACATAATTGCCCCAATAAATACAAATTCACCTTTTAGTAAAAGCACCAAATAAAATGGAAAAGAATAAATAAGGTATTCTGTAAATAGGATTAGTTTGTAATTTCTTTTCATTTTTAAAAGCTCCAAATCCGACCTTTGCAAATGATAAACGAGTATTTCTAGAAAAAGAAAAGGAACATAATTACGTAATGGTTCAAAATTTAGATAAATCAAAAATGCACTGACAAAATATAGCAGTATAATAAGAAATACAGCCAAAATATCGTCTTTAGCGACTAATTTCCTAAACCGAACAAGAAATAAATAATGTAAAATTGTTGTCAATGTTTTTTCGTCATTTAATGTTTGTTCTAACCTGTATTTTTTTAATAATGAAGTCAGAAGTCTGTCAAATCATTTTACAAGTACATCCTTAAACTGTTTGTAACATAATAATCAAATATGTTACTAATAAATAAACATTATTTGATTTATTAAAAGTATGAGCAATTATTAACAAACATTTAAAACCTTAAACGTTATCTTGCGGTCTTAAATTAAAATAGAAAACGCTACTTTTGTGCGTTAAATACGAACTAAAAATAAAAAATGGATATAGTTATCAAACTCTCTCAATTTCTATTGAGTTTATCTTTACTTATTATTCTTCATGAATTAGGGCATTTTATCCCTGCTAAATTATTTAAAACAAGAGTCGAAAAATTTTATTTGTTTTTTGATGTTAAATATTCACTTTTCAAAAAGAAAATAGGAGAAACAGAATACGGTATCGGATGGCTTCCGTTGGGAGGTTATGTGAAAATTTCTGGAATGATTGACGAAAGTATGGACAAAGAGCAGATGGCTCAAGAGCCACAGCCGTGGGAATTTCGTACTAAACCAGCTTGGCAGCGTTTAATTATTATGCTTGGTGGAGTTACCGTAAACTTTATTCTGGCTTTTATTATTTATATTGGAATGGCTTTCGCTTATGGAGACACTTATATTGCTAATGCTGATTTAAAAGACGGAGTTCTGATTGAAAATCCAGTGATGATTAAAGCTGGTTTTAAAACAGGTGACAAAATTATTTCTATAGATGGTAAATCTGTAGAAAATTTTGACAGAGACATGAATATAAATATCATCATGGCAAAACATGTTTTAATTGAAAGAGACGGAAAACAACAAACTCTTACAATGCCAACTGATTTTATTGACCAACTTTCTAAAACAGAAAAAGGAATGCTTGTTGATATCCGTAGACCTTTTGCTATTGGAAAAGTTGCTGAAGATTCTCCAAACCAAAATCTAAAACCAAAAGATTTAATTCTTTCTCTTAACGGACAAAAAATTAAATATTTTGATGAAGCTAAAGCTGTTTTAGATATAAACAAAGGAAAACAAATTCCTGCGGTTGTTTTACGTGATTTAAAAGAAACCCCAATTACTTTAAAAGTTACTAATGATGGTAAATTAGGTGTTGTTTCTGGCGGTTTAGATATGAAATCATTGGAAAAACTAGGTTATTATAAAATCAGCAAAAGAGAATATGGTTTCTTCGAATCTATTCCAGTTGGACTTCAAAAAGGAAAAGATCAGTTAGTAGGTTATGGAAAACAATTGAAAATGATTTTTAATCCAGAAACTAAAGCGTACAAACAAGTAGGTGGTTTTGCGGCTATTTACAACATTTTTCCAAGTTCTTGGAGCTGGGAAGTATTTTGGTCAATCACAGCTTTATTATCAATTATGTTAGGAGTTATGAATTTATTGCCAATTCCTGCTCTTGATGGAGGCCACGTGATGTTTTTATTATATGAAATCGTAAGCGGTAAAAAACCGAGCGATAAATTCCTAGAGAACGCGCAAATGGTTGGTTTTGTTTTACTTATTTCACTGCTACTATTTGCTAACGGTAACGACATTTACAAAGCCATTGTTGGCAAGTAAAAAAAAGTCAAAAAAAGAGTGAAAATGTTTTTGAGAAACTAAAAATAGTTTTATATTTGCACTCGCTAAAAAGAGCAACACTTTCCTCCTTAGCTCAGTTGGTTAGAGCATCTGACTGTTAATCAGAGGGTCCTTGGTTCGAGCCCAAGAGGGGGAGCAACTTTTTTTAGCAAACATATTTACCTTTAAGGTGATTCCTCCTTAGCTCAGTTGGTTAGAGCATCTGACTGTTAATCAGAGGGTCCTTGGTTCGAGCCCAAGAGGGGGAGCTTAATAAATACCACTTACAAATTGTAAGTGGTATTTTTTTTTTGCTTTTTAATCAGATTTAAGGTTTAGCCGAAAATAAAACACTCTAAATATTGGGTAGAGCATCTGACTATTAATCAGAGTCCCAATAGCTATCGGGATTGGTTCTCCCGATAGCTATCGGGACAAGAGGGGAGCAACTTTTTTTAGCAAACATACAAACCTTTTAAGGTGATTCCTCCTTAGCTCAGTTGGTTAGAGCACCTGACTGTTAATCAGAGTCCCGATAGCTATCGGGATTGGTTCGAGCCCAAGAGGGGGAGCAACTTTTTTTAGCAAACATATTTACCTTTAAGGTGATTCCTCCTTAGCTCAGTTGGTTAGAGCATCTGACTGTTAATCAGAGTCCCGATAGCTATCGGGATTGGTTCGAGCCCAAGAGGGGGAGCTTAATAAATACCACTTACAAATTGTAAGTGGTATTTTTTTTGCTTTTTAACCAGATTTAAGGTTTAGCCGAAAATAAAACACTCTAAATGTTGGTTAGAGCATCTGACTGTCAATCAGAGTCCCGATAGCTATCGGGACAAGAGGGGGAGCAACTTTTTTTAGCAAACATATTTACCTTTAAGGTGATTCCTCCTTGGCTCAGTTGGTTAGAGCATCTGACTGTTAATCAGAGTCCCGATAGCTATCGGGATTGGTTCGAGTCCAAGAGGAGCCAAACAAGACCGCTGCTCATAATTTTATTTACCCTATTTATGCATTTTGTCTATATTCTATATTCTGCCAAGCTATACCAATTTTATATTGGATATACATCTGATCTTGAAACTAGAATGGAATTTCATAAAAATGCTGAATCTCATAAATTCACAGCAAATGCTGAAGATTGGGAATTATATGTTAAAATAGAATGTGACAGTAAACCACAAGGATTGGATATTGAAAAACACATTAAAAAGATGAAAAGCAAAACCTATATCGAAAACCTAATTAAGTATCCCGATATTATTTTAAAACTAAAGGAAAAATACAAATAAATATTGCTTTATGGACATTTCAAACACAATCGAGAGAGTGAAATTCGCTTTAAGTCAAATGGAAAAAGCAATGCCTGAAGTAAAAAAGCAGATTGCATTGTATGAAAGAAATATTGCTTTAGGTAAAACGAACACGAAACCTCAACCACAATCAAGAATGCATAAAACACCCTATAACAACAAACTCTAAATGTTTTAATCTTGAAGTATTTTCCCAATAACCTGACAAACTTAGATTATTAAACTTTTCTCCCGATAACTATCGGGATTGCGCTTTTCTTTTGTGCCTTTGCGGTTAAAAAACTCCACAAAGCGTATTACCAATCTGTGTCGATTTACGCGTGTGATTTTTCCCTTCGGTCAAAATGGCAAAACTATACAGTCATTTAAATTATAATATTCAACCACAACCATCGTTTCAACCACTGTGACACATACTTATTATGCTCATGATTGTGTTCCCGTGGTTGAAACCACGGGCTATACTTTATAAACTTTGCGACCTTTGCGCTTTTCTTTTGTGTCTTTACGGTTAAAGTTTTAGGCATCTTCGCGAACTTTGCGCTTTCCTTAGCGTCTTTGCGGTTAAAAAAAAAAACTCATTTCACCACCAAAGTCTCACTCTTAAACCTTTTCATCAAGAGATCTGATTTTTCCAGTTGATTGATTGCTTTTAAAGACTGAGCATATCTATAGTAATAAATGACATCGGGATCTTTGACCAGAATAAACAACTGTTCGTAATATCCAGCTGCCGTATTAAAGTTTCCTTCGAAATAAAGTCGGTCGGCCACTTTTTGAAGCATTTCTGGCGTTTTATAGCCTTTTTCCAAAACTTTTTGATAGGTACTCGTCACATCGACGTTTACGTAATTTACAGCATTCTCTTGAGCCGTAACAACATCTTTAACGGGTTCTGCAGAAACTGTAGAGGTTTCAACAGAAGTTTCTGGATGCGTTAACCTTGTTGTTCCTTTTTGCTTTTTCTTGACATACCTCGGAATTATCGTTCTAGTGTTATTTGGCCCCAAATCGTTGGTGTATACCATATCCAATTTTGTAACCTCATATGTTGTAATTCTACCACCAAAGAGTTTATTGATTCTTTCTTCTACATAATAAGATTTTATCACGTAATCACTGTTCGAAGCAAGATTGTCAGTTAAGATTACCGTTTTTCCTTTTACCGACAAAGCAGACGCACTTTCTTTAAGCTGACCAAAACAGTTAAGGGAAATTAGTATTAATAGTGCGCTTAGAAACGCCGTGAGCTTTTTCATAGATAATTCAATAAAATTAACGTTTTGTCTTAAAATTTTATTAAATATATCTAATTCAGCGAGTTACACCTTTACAATCTCTATAAAAAACTGGAAAAACCGTTTAAATGCCGTTTTCTTATTTTGGCTTCCTGATTAGGGAGAAAGCTTCCTTACTTTGCTTCTATGAAAATGGTTCTAAGCTTTTTTAAGAACTTTTTTATCGATTTATGATTATTATTTTTATTTTTATAACCTTCAGACTCATTGTGCGAAAAATTGTATTTTTGTTCCGGCGAATTACACAATAGATTCTTTTGTATCGAAACACAATAACCATTTGTCATACAGAAGCGATTTGTATTTTATAGCACAAATAAATTTTCAGGAATTTTAAATATCTTTGAAGTATGAGCACACTTACAAAACCAAACCATATTGGGCGAAAAATAAGCCGTATCCGTGAACTTCGCGATATGAAGCAGGAAGCTTTGGCGCAGGCTTTAGGCACCAACCAACAAGCTATTTCTACTATTGAAAACAGTGAAACCATAGACGAATAAAAACTTAAGGCTATTGCTGAAGCTCTTGGAGTGTCTGTAGAAGGAATTAAGAATTTTTCTGAAGAAGCAATTCTAAACAATATCCAAAACAACTACGAAGGCTCTGTTGTTCATAGTGGTCCAACTGTAAACCACAATTGCTCATTTAATCCTCTTGATAAAGTTGTGGAACTTTATGAGCGTTTGGTTCAGGCTGAAAAGGATAAAGTGGAGTATTTGGAGAGGTTGATGAAGGGGAAATAAATTCTGATTTTGAATATACAAAATAAAAAGAGGCGCATTGATTGCGCCTCTTTTTTTGTTTATTAACTTTCTATTTGATATTTCTTTTTTTTTAATTCAACTAGGTTTTATGGAAATCCATAAAATATCTAAAAATCAAAAACATACATTTAACTCGAAAAATTTATTTTAGTTTCTTAATTAAAAATCAGGTATTTATACTATCATTCTTTTTCATCAAAAATAGTTTATTTAGCAAAATGATATTGAATAAGAAGTTCCGAAATAAGTTATAAAAATGAACTGTTTTTTAATTACTAAAACTGCAACATAATGGCTAAGAACATTACATTTGAGTTATCTACTGTTAATTTAGGACCACATGAGTCTCTAAATACTAAAATCCATATCAGTACATTAGAAATGGGAATTTATGCAAATAATGGGACGGGTAAGACCTTTCTAAGCAGGGCATTTAGATTATTAAACAAAGAAGAACTAGATAATAACGATTCCAATAAATTATTAACCATTGGAAAGAATGATGGTTCTTTTAAATTCAAAATAACGAACAGTACCGAACCTAGCATAATTAGAGAATTAGAGTTCTCTATAAAAAGAGACAAAACCCCAAACATTTCAAAAGACACAACTGATTACATCTTTCGCGTATTTAATGATGATTATATAAAAGAAAATTTAGAAGGGCTAAAATACAAGCCTAGTGGAGAAATAGAAGGTTACATACTTGGAAAAGAAAAAATTGATTTAACAAAAGAGAAAGATGAACTTAAAACAAATTCTAACGAACTTAAAACAAAAGAAGAAGAATTAAAATTAAAAGTTGCAAAAGCTATAAAAGATCTAGATGATTTATCCATTAGAAAAAATACTGGCGATTATCAAAACATTACTTTTAATAACTTGTTCAACCCTGAATTCAATGTAGTCGAATTAGAAAGTTTCAATGATTTAATAAGTAAACATAACCAGCTAAAAGCACTTCCTGATAATTTACAAGACTTAAGAAATGTTAGTTATCTAAAGAAAACTGAAACTCTCGATAATATAATCTCTTTTCTAGATGAAAAATTTAGTAGAAGCAGTATTGCTGATAGTTTCAAAACTAAAATAAAAAACAAACAGGGATTTGTCGAAACAGGGATCTCTTTATTAAAAGAAAAAACTAATGAATGTCCTTTTTGTGAGCAAAATCTTGAAGAAAATGCTTTAAAACTAATTGATCAATATTTGGAATATCTTTCAGAAACTGAAGCAATTCAAATAAAAAAAGCTAATGATTTATTATTACAATTAAATGTAGAGAAAAAAGAAAACAATGAAATTTTAAAATCATTTAAGAATCTTGAAATTGAATATTTAAAAAATCAAAAATATATTCCCTCGTTAGCAAGCATTAATTTAAAAGAACTGGAAGACTTAACGAAATTAGAATCAAGCTATAAAATAATTGATGATGCACTCGAAAAAAAGAAAGAAGACATTTCAATTTCACTTTTAGATGATAGTATTAAAAAAGCAATAAAAAATCTCCAATTATGGATTCAAGATCAGAATGAAATAATTCTACAAAACTCAGCAATAATAAAAAGTTTCAATGATAAAAAAAACAATATTAGCACCGAAAAGCTAGATCTAAATAAAAGACTATGCAGAGCGAGATTTAATGAATTAAAAAAAATAGAATCTGAAAAAATAGAAGAAATAAACAATTACAATTCTAAAATTAAAACTTTAAGCGAAGAGATTTTAAAAAAGGAACAGAATGAAAAAATTTCAAAAAAACAAAAAGTTGTAGAGACTTTCACCCAATTACTAACTAAATTTTTTGGTTCCAAATATTCCTTCGATGATAAAACCTTTTGTATAAAATTCAAAAATCACTTATTAGAATCAAATGCGAGCGATGTTTTAAGTAATGGTGAAAAGAGCATTGTTGCGTTTTGTTATTTTATTGCGGAATCACATAGATCTATCAATAAAGAAGAGGACTATAGCAAATTATTTTTTATCATTGATGACCCCATATCTAGTCAAGATTTCCACTTTGTTTATGCAACATCACAAATTATAAGAACCCTAGATAAACTGTTCAATATTTCAAGATTAAGATTAATAATTCTTACACATAACTTAGAATTTATGTCTATTATAATTAGAAATAAAGTTATAGATCAGAAATTTATTCTAGAAAACAACAAGCTTGAGACACTAGGCAATGAATTGATAATGCCTTACGAAGAACATCTTAGAGATATTTATGAAATATCTCAAGGAACTAAAAATCCATCACATACAACACCAAATTCTCTAAGACACGTACTAGAGACAATAAATCGATTTATAGCGCCAGATATTGATCTTAATACTTTTTGTGAAAGGATAGATAATTTTACTGAAAATGAATTTTTATATTCTTTAATGCATGATGGATCTCACGGTATAATTAGACTTCAAAAACCATATACGGATCAAATGATTAAATCAGCTTGCAATGTTGTTTCTGATTATGTACTTAAAGATTTTTCAGGACAAATAAAAATCATAACTAGCTAACCGTAGTTTTCAAATTAATATTCATAAAAACATATCACCTTAGAACTTGATATTTTTTCACTAGAAGTCGAAAAAAAAGAGGTTGCCAAATATTTGATAACCTCTTTTTTTATATGTTGACAAAAAAATTAATGAACAGGAGATGGGTTCTTTACATTGTTTTCTGGACTTTGAACTTCAATTTGTTTTACTTTTTTTTCCATATCTGACTTATTTATTTTTGAATTATTTTCACCATTACTAATTATGATAACATTTACTTTAAAGTAATTTGCCTTTGTATCGGCAGGTTCTTGTATTAAGGAACTAAAAGCCCCTAGAAATAATATTAAATTTGCCAGAACAGTAAAGAACGCCATTTTTTTTTCCGCCAAGAATTTTTTGAATTCCCGATTTTTGTTTTACAAAGGTACGAAAAAAAATATTTTTAACAAGTTTTCCTTTGTAAAAAACAAAGCGCCACAATTCTCATTGCAGCGCTTTTCTGTTTTCTATAAAATTTCTAACTCTAATTAAACTCCTAATTTCTTAGCAAGTTCACCAGGAATTCCTCCTTTGTTTACTAGTAATGCAGTAGTTTTATATTTTACGAAGTTCTTAGTTACAAACAAGAAACCTTTGTAGTCGTTTGTTTCTCCCCAAGAATTTTTTACGATATAGTATTCTTTTCCAGTTTGGTCTTTTGCTAAACCAATAATGTGCATTCCGTGGTCGTCTGTTGTAGTGTAGTTATCAAACGCTGCCTGACGCATTTCTGGACTAATTTCTGGTTCTGCTTTTGGTCCGTTAAATAAGTCTGCTTTTTCTTCAGCAGTCATATCGTCGAATTTTTTCGTTGCTACATAAGCCACACCATTTTTCCAGCTGAATGTTTTTTCGCTAACATCTGTTGCCCAAGCTACAGTATATCCTTTTTTCAACGCGTTGTCGATAACATCTGTCATATCGTTCAATTTTACGTTGTAAACTTGATCCAATGACCAGTTGTCTGGCACCATCATCGTTGTTTTTTGGTAGTATGGTGTATTAGTAAAAGATGATAATTCTACATATTCATCTGGGTTAATTCCTACTACTTCTTTAGCAAAAGATTGTGGCGTATAGTTTTTTCCTTTGTAAGTAAAGTTATCCGGCACTTTTCCTAAATAAGAATCAATAACTGCTGCGTAAGCTTTTTGCCAGTTTGGTGTCAATTCTCCGTTAGGATTTTTAACTACTGCAGCCAAAACGCCTTCGATAAGCGCAGCCATTTCAGCAAATTTATTTTTGTCCGTTCCGTAGTTCAATCCAGTGTAAACTTCTCTCGGTACAGTTCCGTATTTTTTATACATATTAATTACATCGTGAAGAGCACCTCCATCACCAAGCGTAATCGCTCCGTGCATACGAACGTAGTTAATTCCTTTCTCAACATACACATTTCTTGCAGAGTAGATTTGAGATAACTCTACCGGCTGTTTTCCTAAACGAATCATTTCTGACTCTAAGAATGAATTTGTTGAGTAACTCCAGCAAGTTCCAGACGATCCTTGAGATTTTACTGATGTTGTACCTAGATTAATTACTTCTGTAAATTTAAAGTTCTCTTTACTTTTGTCGCTAGCGTTTAGTTTAAGTGAATTTACTAACACGTCTTGCGCAAAACAGCCTGCTGTTCCAGCTAAAAATACTGATGCTGCAAACACTGATTTGAATGAAAATGTATTCATAATTTATGTTTAAGATTTAACAAAATTAGTCTCCAATGTTTCTAATTTGTTACAAAACAATTAAATATTATACAATTTGTGTAACGATTAATTGTTAATGTTTTCTTAACGGATTAAATTATTAGGTTATTTAAGACAAAAAGCCTCAATAAAACAATATTGAGGCTTTTAAGTAATATTTTTTTATAAATCAACTTCTTACAAGTAACTTTTATCGCATCCAGTTGCTTCCAAAAACGATATAGTATGCCCAATCTTCATTTCCTTTGGCAACATCAACTCCCATTCGGAGTTTAAATTTTCGAGCCACTAAATATCTAAAACCTGTTCCATAACTGTACACAACGGGTTTAGCAAAAGCCTGATCCCAATCATCAAAAGCACTTGCAAGTCCGCCAAATCCCATAATGCTCCATCTTTTATAAACGTCCCATCTTAATTCGGCTTCGGTTACAATGCTGGTTTTACCTTGATAACGTGCTGCAGGAATTCCTCTTAGGTTAATTCCCGGCCTTAAATAAAAAGGCGGACTCCCAAACGCCTGCTCTCCTTCTACCCTTAGTCCGCCAATTAATGTTTTAGCTAATGGATAATATCCTATTGCTGATAAATTAACGCGCCAGGCATCGTAGTCGCTTCCTATTGCGTTATCTGACCAAAAGAAATCGGACTGAATTCGGATTCCTTTGTCTGGTGTAAATATGTTGTCTCTATTATCGAACTGAATTGCGCCTCCCAGCTGACTTACCGTACTTTTTATATCGCCAGGTTTTACAAATGGCGGTGGCAAATTAAAATCGGGCAGGTTTATTTTTGAGTTTAAAAACATATACTGCGGTCCTGCGCTCCATTTTGCATTTTTAAACTGTTTGAGCCATTGGGTATAAAAAATCGTTGACCTAAAATTAAGTTTGAATTCCTGATCTGGCAGATTGGGTCTGTTGTTAGCATAAAAGGACAAATTCACGTCTCCATAACCTGCTGCAACGCGATACAATATTCGTGGTTTTATCAGAGTTGCCGAACGAAAAGCACCTGCCATCCAGCTTTTGTTTCCTGTGTACATTCCGATTCCGCCTGTTATGTCTGGGTTTATGAATCGTTTTTTGCCGTCTTCATCAATTACTGGAGCGTGTTTTTTTAGAAAAATAGGAACTAATGCCCCTCCAATATTTCCTAAAGCTGGTTCTGTAATTATAGTTGGAACCACAATAAAACCATGTGCATAAATAATGTAATCGCTTAAATCAAAAGCTCCATCTAAGGAATCTTTCACACTGATTTTATATTTCTGCGCATTTAAAGTATTAAATGCCAAAAGAATCAAAAGCGAGAATAAGATATTTTTTTCTGATCGTTTTCTGTTTTTCATAAGATGCTTGACTTTAATTACAATTAAAATTTACCTTATTCTAAAAACATTATTTTTTCTTAAGACTGAAGACATGTGCCAAAGTGATAAAAAAAGTATTTCCCTGAAATCTATTTACCGCTCCAAATTCTGAAACCCATCTAAAACCTGCCTGCGTCATACAGCCAATATGAAGATAATTAACCTCAGCCCCTACAGCGCCAATATGATCTTTGTCTGGTTCTAGGATTAGACTTCCAACTGGAATTTTATCATCTGAAACTTTATATTGGAAATAATAAATTAATCCGGCATTCCATATTCCTTTTGGAGCTGTTTTTTCGGCATTCATGCAATAGAATGTTTTTCCGAGACCTCCTTCAATACTTAAAATATCTCCTGTTTTAATGTCAGTATCTTTTTTCTTTCCGTTGATTTCGTACGCTGCTAAAGCAGATAAATGAAACGTTTTTTTCTCATTAAAAAACAAAGTAGTTCCTGCTGAAAACTCATTCATAAACATTCCTAATCCGCTGTTGTTACTGCCTCCTAATTCATATTTCCCAGTTGGAATATACATTTGGTAGCTGAAAACAAAGTCGGCTTTTTTGTTGTGCCAGCCTAATTGGATTGGCTGTACATACATATCTGTAAACGCAAAATTACTTTTAGAATCGATATAACTTCCCTGAATCGTATTAGAAGCTCCTGCCAGCAAAATTGTAGCGCCGTAATTGGCTCCTAAAATTTTAAAATCGCTCACATAGTTAGCTCCTACACCTGTTATAAACATAATTAAATCGGGATTTCCCATATTATCACCATCGCCATTTCGCAGACAGTTTGCAGTATAAATGTATGCTGGAACATAAACGCTTAAAGTGTTTTCTGGCGCTTGAGTTCCAGACTGAAGTCCCATGGCACCCAAAATATGTCCGCCTTTTAATTGTGCATTGCTGTATAATGAAATCATTGCAAACATTGTCATTAAAAAAAGGCGCAATGTTTTTCCTGAAATAGTATTTTTTGCTTTCATGCTGAAATGTTTTAAAATGAATTAAGACTTTACAACTGCGGCTAATAAATGGGAAGTTTATGGAGGAGAAGTTTTACTTGAAATAGTAAGTGCTTGTAGTAGTGCGTTCTGGATTTATTCTGATGGTTTTAAAGTATTCTGAAGGAGATTTTCCGGTATGTTTTATAAAAGCCCTAAAACAAGTTGTACGGGATTTAAAACCAGAACCCCACGCCATTCCCTCTAGAGACAAATCTTTCCATTCTGGATCGTTTATTTTTTCCTTAAAATATTCAATTCTTTTAAGATTAACGTAATCCTGAAAATGAAGTCCGAATTCTGAATTGATTAAATTGGATAAAAGATGTACAGATATTCCAGTTTCATCTGAAAGGTCGCGGATTACAAAATCTTTCTTTAGAAACAACTTTTGAGCATTTAAAACATAATCTAATTTCAATAGATAATCTTCTTTTTTATCAGTAGTTAGCTCGTGCGGAATCGGCAGATTGGTTTTGGTTTCTTTAGATTTTACAAGGAGTGTATTGTCGCTTACAAAATCGAACGTTTCTTCTTCATCATGAAAAATCTGAGGCCTGAAATACAGCCAGCCAACGGTAAAAAATAAAACCGTTGAAATTAGGAAATAACATGAAATATCGACCACATCTATTTTTCTCAACAAAAAATGATACACGAAAAGCGCCGAAAACAAAAACAAAATCATAAGATTATAAACTCGAATCCAATTGATTACTTTGCTTCTGTGAAATTGGTTTCCTTTGAACTTTTTCAAATCATAGTTTAAAATCAACATGGTTTGAAAAAACACATAAAAAAGCCAAATTGTCAAAGTCAAGATAGAAAATGGATTTTTGATAATAGAGCCTACATAATCAACAACTTGTGAATCGGTAAAACTTCCAATGTAAACAAAAAGAGTTAAAACGAAATAGATTCCAAAAGGTATAAAATGTACCCAATCGTATTTTTTGTTTTTGTTGTTTGGAGACAAAATGTTTCTAACATACAAGAAAGAGCAAGGCGCTGCTAAAAAAATAAACGATTTTGTAATGGTAAAGAGATCTGGGAACTCTTTAAACATATTTGCCGACAGATAAAAATTATAGATACTCACTACGGCAAGGCTCAATAAAAACATTCCTAAAAAGAAACTTTTAGAATAGTATTTTTTAGAAAAAAGAACCATCAACGAAGTAGCAAGACCTGCAATCGTGGCAATAAAAAAGAATAGAGAAAGTAATATATCGATCATTTTTAAGCGGATTTGTTTGTTAATACTTCTTAAAAAGAATTTCGAGAGGGGACTTGAATTTGGAAAACAAATGTGCTTATCGGCTGATTAGACCAAGCACATCTGTTTTTTTATGATAAGTAAGACTTATTTTTTCTCTGTACCAGGAGGAAAACCCGCCAGTATTTTTTTGATAGAGCTATTAATAAATTCTTCTGGATTGTCTGGTTTACTGTCGATTTCGGCATTTCCGATTCCCTGCCAAATCAGTTTCTGTGTTTTGGTAGATACAATATCAATTACCAGCGAACCGTCTACATAATCATAAGTATTGAATGTTGTGTTGGCACCGCCCATCATGGCACCGCCTCCCCAATATCCATAAGGACGATACATACCGCCATATCCATAAAAATCAGTATTGGCACTCATTGAAGTTTTATTCTTTAAAATAGATACTGCATTTACTTTTAAATCTGGATTGTCTGATTCTGTAAAGCCTTTGGCCAGCATTTCGTTTCGAATCGCTTTTGTCACGCGATCGACGTTTAATTGATTAACCTGACCTTCCTGCGCTTTTAAGTCATAAACCGCAAAGGTTCTGTATTCTCCAAAATTGGCGGCATGGTCATAATCTGTTGTGACTTTTACAGTTGGAGAACAGCTGTAAATTAAACCCATAAATAATAATGGGATGATACGAAGATTTGATTTTTTAATATTCATGTTGTGGTATTTAAATTAATAATTAAATCTGTTTAACTCGAATCTTATTAAAATCTAAAAATCATGAATGGAAGGAAAGGCGTAGAATGTCTTAACAATTGTTCAATCAACACAAGTATTTGTATAACAATTATTTAGCTCACTATCAAAGATAAACGATTTTATTCAATTAACACAATTAAACAAATAAAATCTTACTTATTTTTACTTTCTCTTCATATTGACTTAAAGATTTATACTTTATTTCCCTTGTACGACTACATAACTGTCTTGTCCATCTTTTGAAATGGGCTGATAATACACGTTATTATAGATCATATATTTCTGTCCCTCTATCGTTTTTTCTTCGGCTCCTTCTGGCAGATGCTGTACTACTGCTCCAACCGGTGGGGTCACTACTTTATATTTAGAAGTATCTTTTATATAATAGGTTCCTCCATAATAATAGTAATCGATTCCATCAACAGTGATCGTAATATATCCTTTTGGCAGTTCAGGAATTGTTGCTCCTAATGGCGCAGGAACTACTTTGTATCCGTTTGATTCTTTTGTATAATAAACTCCGTCATCATAATTGTAGCTGTTATTTTCTACAGAAACAACAATTGCAGCCGTTGTTAATGTGGTTAAAAAGAATCCAACTGGATACCATGTTGGTCCCCAATAATAAGGCACAAATGGATGATAGATGTACGGAAACGGTACTGGATAAGGATGAAACGGTGGCGGTGGTGGCAACGGTCTCGGATAAGGATGTGGTGGAATTGGACGCGGTCCGGGTGGTATTGGTCTTGGAGGAATCGGACGTGGTGTAGGACCCGGCGGAATTGGTCTCGGGTTTGGATGTATCGGCATCGGGCGAGGCATTACGGCATGTGGTGTAAAATGACCAAAACGCTGCGCCGTTACAGATTCTGGTACTAGCATCAATGCAAACACTATTACTAAAATCCACGCTTTTATATTTTTAAGTAAATCTAATTTCATGATAAAGAATTTAAAAGATTATTTTTTTTCTTCTCTAGGCTGTAATTTTACTTTTGAAGCTTTTGGCGGTATCGAAAATTCAAACATAAAATCGGAGAAATCAGGATTGATGATCCAGTCTTTGTAAACTGCTTCGTATTGCGGTTTATTGGAATCATTTGTATAAACAATTACCATTTTGATGGGCAGGAAATTATCATCGTTTCCAATCCAGAACTGAAAACTTTTGTTTTTGTCTTTTCCTGCAAGATGAAAACATTCCTTATCGTCAAGAATTGTTTTTCCTAAATACATTAGAGTGCCTTGTTCTGATTTTAAATCTTCCAAAAAGGTTTCATAAAAAAAATCGGCGGCAGGAAATTCGATTCCGAATTTTTTACTGGTTTCATCGATGGTTTGAATAACCGATTTTGGCGCATCTGTAACGGCATAAGTATTATTATCAAAAGAATAATAATGGAGCGTTTTTCCGTTGTACCATAAACTTCTGTTTCCTTTATCTCCAGTGGATGTAATTTTCATTTTATCTGGAAATTTTATCGAAACTTTTTCATTTATAGAATGCTTAACCAAGCCCAGACTTTCGTTAAAAATATCATACGTCATAACCGATTTAAAACTGCATGATTTTATGTACTGTAAAGATTCTGTAGTTCTGTTCAAAATATAAACAGCTGCAGAATCAATACGTTGTGTCTGACTTTGTGTTGTCGTTGTTATAATCAGAAAACTGATTAAGAACATCATTTTTCGATTCATACTTATCTTTTTTAATTACTGAAAATTATATTTCTGCCGAAATAGGCAATCTTCCTTCTTTTACGGCTTCGACCAATTTATTGTAATCGATTTCGTTTTGATGTGCATATAACATGGAAAACTTTGAGACTGCATTAGCAAATTCATTATTATTTCCAATATAACCTGAAAGCATTGACGGATCGCCAGATCGTGCATGTGCCCGTGCAAGCGCCCATCCGCAGGCTTTGGCGTAATCGGCCATATTATCTACTTTCATGATTTCGATAACCGGTTTTATTTTAGCATCTCGAAGCTGACGAATATAAAAGAACCTTCCTCTGTCATCATTTGTCCATCCTAAAAACATATCCGATGCTGACTGCATTAATTTTTGTCCCATTACAATCCGTTCACCTTGATGTTTATATTTTGGTTTATTCTCTACATTAGCTTCTAAAACACTTTTTCTGGCTTCTTTAAATTGTAAAAAGATAGGTTCTCCCGTTGCCGACATTAATAAGCTTATACCGCAAAGTGTTCCAACACTTCCCACACCTACCACTTTTATCGCAAAATCATGCATAGTGTAACGGCTCAACAAAACCTGTTTATCTTCTGGAAGCGATTCTATATATCGCTTATGAATGACTTTGGCTTCTCTTAAGGTATAATTTTCATCGGTTCCTGACGGATGATAAATCAGCGGGGGATCGTCTTTTATTCTAGCTCGAACTCCATCGAGATACGTCATTTTTGCAAACTCCTTTTCGTGAGCTGTAGATTCGGCTGCTTTTTTAATCCGCTTCTGCTGAAATTCTTTTAATTCTTCATCTTTACCTAATTCAATAAGATCGGCTAAATCAATATCGGCATACCAAATCTGCAATGCCGATAATTTACTGTATTCCAGCATGTGTCTTTTATAACTATCTGCCACATGCCAGGCAAATTCTTTACAATCTTTGTTAGAAAATTTTCTCCATTTTCCAGCAATGGCAAAACTGGCAGCGAGTCTTTTAACATCCCATTCCCAAGAGCCGTGAAAAGTTTCATCAAAATCATTAATATCAAAGACCAATTTACGCTCTGGAGTTGCAAATCCTCCAAAATTCATTAGATGACAATCTCCACAAAGCTGTACTTGCATTCCTGTATTGGGTGTATTTACCAAATCTGCCGCCATAATTGCCGCCGCGCCTCTATAAAATGCAAAAGGTGATTCGATCATTCTTCTATATCGAATGGGAAGCAGATCTTCAATTCTTCCAGTACTTGTTTTGATCAATACAGCAATTGGATCTTCACGATCTTCCGGCGCAGTCCATTCTTGATGAGAAGAACGAGGCACAATTTTTCGGATTATGGCTCCTTTCTCATAACGCTCTGCTTTTGATGCTAAAGGATCAAAAAGATTCTCGGTATTATTTGCTGTCTTTTCGGTCATAAAAAATGAATTTTATTTCACTTCTTTAATGTCATCCATTTTCCAGCTTTTGTCAAAATATGCTTTTGTAGGGCCATAGAAACGCATATAAGTAAACCAGTGTTTACCTGGTAAAGTCTGTACCCAATTTTTTTCTTTGCCCGCTGGTGCTTTTGGGCCAAAATACAAATCGATAGAACCATCTGCATTTTTTATTAAATCTTTACGAGAAGACAGATCAGCATTTTTCTGCGGATTATCAATCAAACATCTAGTTGCCGAATCGTAAACTGTTATAGACCAGAAATTAACTGCTGGAGGATTTGCTGGAATATTTAAGGTATAATTTTTAGAACCGTTTAACCAGTTTCCATTATTATCAAAATAAGCTCCCAAGTATGCTTGTCCTACATTTGGTATTTTGGTCATCATGGCTTTTGAATAGGTAACTGCCTCATAGAAGTAAGATGATCTTTCGAAAAATTCATCATAATTAGCAGTACGCTGTGATGGATCTGAGAGAATCATAACATAATCCCATTTTTTGTCCGGCCAATGTTTTACAGCTGCAAAACGTTTTTCAAAAGAATTCGCCATTGCCATTTGCTGTCCTTTCTCGGCACCCAATATTAAAATCTTTTTCTGCCGTTCGTCGGGTGTAAAAGGTTTCCCTTTTTCTATACCCAAATTTTTAAGCCAAGCCATAAAAAAACGATCGCGTTCTTCAACAGGTTCGTTTTGCAGAATTGCATGAAGGCGTTCCCAATAAGCAATTCCTGCTGGCTGAATTCCCAACCATTTTTTACCTGCTGGCGGGCTGACCACTTTTGTCGGAGTTGGATTTGCTCTTTGTGCGTACGGATAAATTTTTACCTGTTTCAATAATGTTTCTGTTGTTTTAGGATCAGGATCCAAAGCTCTAAAACCAAAAAACATATTGACAGTGTTGCAGGGAACTATAAAATATCCATCGGCTTTAAAGTCCTTTAAGGTTGGCGGCACCAAAATATATTTTCCGCCTTTTCCCTTATCAGGCCCCATTTCTCCAATTGTTGCCTGCTCTCTCTGCCAAAAATCCGCCAAACCTCCTGCAGTACGACCCGCAGGCATTTCAATTACAGTTGGCCCGTTAGCGGCGAGATCAATAAATGTCATTATATACGGAGTTGTAGCATTAGCCGTCAAAATACCCAATCGGTCATCATAAGTATTATACAAAACAAGATCATTGCTCGATGCATTAAATGTTTTATAATGTTGATACTGCCATTCGGCGAAAGCCACAATTGGAAGTCCCCACAAATAACATTGTGTTGCCTGCTGGGTGTCCATTTCGTCAAACAATAACGAAACAGATTCTTTTGAAGGCAGATCGCCATCCATTTTTATTTCGGAGCCAGGTTGTGAAACTACTGCTGTATCTGGATTTTTTATAGTTGACTCTTTACAGCCAAAGCTTAATAGTAAAGAAATTACGGCTAGAATTATTTGGCATTTATTTTTCATACTAGAATATTATTAATGATTTAATTTCAGCTTCCTAATCTTTTATTTCTTCGTTTTTTTCTCAAACCATGAAAACGTGCCAATTCTTAAAATTTGGTTTTCATTGATACTATTAAAAAATTAAAGTGATATTTTCTAAAAACTCTTATGAAATTTACTGCGGAAATATAAAGGCTACCACTGCTCTTAATCCCCAGTCTGGTTTAATAGATTGGTGTCCCACAACCGGAATTAAAGGCATAACCGCAAATTGCATGGTCTGACCTCCTAATTTTGTAATAGCACCAACATTTGGACTAATTGTAATTAAAGTTGTATTGCCCTGCCAGTTTTGAGTAATTTCTGAAGTAATGCCTAAACTTGCGCCACTTTTATAACTATGTGTTAGAAATATTTGTGTGTAAAACTGATTGAAATCAGCACGGTCAGACGCTCCTGCTACCGACCAAATTTGATTAGCTAAAAAACCTATTGAAAGTCCTTTTCCTTGATGCATGACCAAAACACTTGGCCCAATTCCAAATTTTTCTGTTCCTAAAAATTTTTCTGTAGCGGTTGGGATTAAAAAAGCGGGGCCAATTCCATAAATTAGTTTCTTGCTTTTTGGTGCAAAAAAAGCAGTTACTGTTGCATCGCTCAAACCAAATTCATGTGTATTTTCTCCCGTAACATCTTGCTGGTCTACCACTGGAAGTATATAACGGGTAATTAAATTTAGATTTTCGCTTAATTTAAAAGGAACAACGGGCTGTATATTAATCTGATATTTTATCCCATTATATGGACCAATTCCATAAGTAAGATTATTTTGCAGTGGAACACTAATCAAACTTGCCACGGGATTTGCCATTTTATCAGCTAGTTCTTGCGCACTATTTCCAGACTTTGCTTCTTCTTGTGCTGAAATTGTAAAATGAACTGATAACATCAGCATTAATATTAGAAAAGAATTTTTCATACCATTTTATTTAATCAATTAAAAAAGCAAATCAGATCTATAATCATCAACTTGGAAACAGTAAATATTAATCTGCAAAAACTTTTTTCCAGTCGTCTTTTATACTAATAACATGATATTTATTTTTAGCAGCTGTATTTAATGAAAGATTATCTATTTCCTCATAATTATATTCTCTGATTGAATCATTATGATTTACAATCATTTGAAATGATGGATATTTATTTCCCTGCGAATATTTGAGCATAGCAAGGTCTCCAGCTCCGCCTTCATTACCACAGGCAAATACTGGACGTTGTCCGATATGAAGTTGAATACTAACAGGTTTTCCTTCTTTGTCATTAAAAAGATCCAAAGCAGGCTCTCTCTTGACCACATTTTTCTCCGGATCGTATTTATATTTAAAAGAAGTCCCCACAACTTGTTCTTTCGGGATACCATAAAACTCTTCAGAAATTCCCCGAACCACTTCGATTGTTCCTCCTGTTACGATAAATGTTTTAAATCCGTTGGCACGCAGATAATTCAAAAGTTCCAACTGAGGCTGATAACGGATCTGTTTTACAGCGACATTTTTTCCAGGAACTTTTGCATCTTTAAAAAAATCTAAAACCGAAGCTTCAAATTCATCTTCTGACATTCCGGTATGAGTTGCTGCCACCAATTCGATAAGCGCCTTGTCTCCGCCTTTTTCAAAGTAGCTTTTATCTTTTTCTAATACCGCTTTAAAAGGCTGTTTTTGTGCCAAAGCAGGATTGGCTTCCACCATTTTTTTTACTCGGTAAAAAGCAAATAATTCCTGAACCAATGGTTTTTCTGCCCAAAGCGTTCCATCATTATCAAATGTGGCAATTCGGTTCTGCACTGGAATAAAATCTGGGCTCCCCTCTTTGGTTACCTTTTCGACATAAGCAATAATATCTTTTTTTAAAGCACCATCATTCCAGCTCGGCAAAGGATCTCCATTATTTGTGACTAATGCCGTACTATCTTTTGGACTAATAATAGTAGTGTCTTCTGATTTGTTTTTACAAGAAATCAATAAAAACAAAAACAGAGGCAACACATATATTTTCTTATACATGATATTGATTTTTTGAAGTTAATAGAGCTTGAAGTATAGAAGATTCAAGCTCTATTTTTTATGTTTTTATTTTTTCTTTTTTGAAGCTGTCTCTTCGTCCTCTTTTAATTTAGGAAGTACATTTTTCTCAATATATTTTTGAGCTTTGATATCTTTCATCGCTTCTTCCATTATAGTATAAGCAGAGAAACTTGGCGGAATTGATCTTGGAGGATAATCCTTAAATGTTTCCGCAAATACGACTACATCTTGAATGGCACCATACATTAGCTGTACATGATTCATCTGCCAATCCCAGAAAGTATTCGAAGTAATATCAGCTCTTTCAAATGGATCCTGATATAAATTGAATATTTTCTGTAAACGCAGTTTTGTAAATGGTTCTGCCCAAACTCCCATTGTTCCTCCTAAACGCTGTTCTGCGAAAACATATTTATAATCTCCTTCTCTTAAACCAACTAAAAGTCCATCATCATCTGTATAAAAGAATTTATCTCTAGCGCTTTTTTGTGTTTTACCTTCTAAAAATTTACTTTGATCAAAACCATCTAAATGAACTTTATATGTTTTTCCGTTCGCATTGTAACCTTTTAAAAGTTTATTAATGATATCTGGCTCTCCTGCAATCGAAGCAAAAGTTGGGATCCAATCATTATGGCTCATCAATTCAGTCGTTACTCCTGGTTTAATATGCCCTGGCCAGCGAACGATACATGGTACACGGAAAGCTCCTTCCCAGTTGGTATTTTTCTCAGAACGGAATGGTGTCATCGCTCCGTCTGGCCATGTATTCATGTGAGGGCCATTATCTGTAGAATAAACCACAATAGTATTATCTGCAATTCCCAAATCATCTAATGCCTTTATAATACTTCCAATAGTTTCATCATGTTCGATCATACCATCGATGTATTCACTGTCACCATGGGTATATCTTCCTCTATGTTCTGCTCTAACATGTGTACGCAAGTGCATACGAGTAGCATTAAACCAGCAGAAAAATGGTTTTCCCGCGGCATGTTGTCTTTTAATAAAATCTATAGCTGCTGCGGATGTTTCATCATCTACTGTTTCCATTCTTTTTTTCGTAAGTGCTCCTGTGTCTTCGATTTTTTGTTTTCCAACTCTGCCAAAACGAGGATCTGTTGTCGCATCATCAACATTTGTTGCAGTACATTTCAAAACACCTCTAGGCCCAAATTTTTTCAAATACTCTGGATCTTTAGGATAATCAGGTAATTCTGGTTCTTCTTCTGCATTTAAGTGATATAAGTTGCCAAAGAATTCGTCAAAACCGTTTACAGTTGGTAAACTTTCGTTACGATCTCCTACGTGGTTTTTACCAAACTGTCCTGTTGTGTATCCCAAGCTTTTCATTATACCTCCTATAGAAGGGTCCAACTGGCTCATTCCCATAGGCGCTCCTGGGAAACCTACTTTTGTTAATCCAGTTCTAAGTCCATGCTGTCCTGTTAAAAAAGCAGCACGCCCAGCGGTACAGCTTTGTTCTCCGTAGTAATGCAAAAAGCGTAATCCTTCATTGGCTAAACGATCAATATTGGGAGTAGTATATCCCATAAGTCCATCGCTGTAAGCACTTATATTAGTTGTTCCGATATCATCTCCCCAAAGCACCAAAATATTTGGCTTTTTGCTCTGTGCAGTTACAGAAACTCCTGCAAAAAATAGTAGTGTAAATACCTTTATGGCAAATGTAAATCCGCATTTTCGTTTGATTTGTTTCATGATAATAAAAATTCGTTAATGATTCTTGTTATGTATATGAGGTTGTAAATCCAAAAAAAGAAATGGGAAAATGTAATTTTAAAAAGGCTTTTAATAAAGAGTAGGCTGTATTTTGAAGGTGTTTCAAATTTGTTTTTACTTAAAAATCTGAAACATAGTTTTTTAACTTTTTTTTTAAGCTTCTCAAAATTAACTAATAAATGAGCGAACAATTGTAATTATTTGGCGTCAGCTTGTTTCATTTTATAAAATGAAACAAGAAAAATGAAGAATTTGCACCAAAATGTTTCATTTTAGAAAATGAACACACTAAATGAACGGGAAAGTAATCTCTTTTACTTTTTATGTAAATAGGATAAAAAACTATTCAAAGTATATTTTATGGCAAAATGGAATAAAAATTTCTAGAAAATTTATCAAATGAAACAAAATTTACCATCATCTGACTTTGAAAGTATCAATAAAAAAGAAGTAAAAACAAAAAAAACCGCTTATGAACTAAGCGGTTTTTTAAAAATATTGTAGAGAAATTATTACTCGATTTGAGATACTCTCATCGTATTAACCATTCCTTTTTCTTTGATTGGCATTGCAGCAAGGTTGATTAAATAATCTCCTTTTTGTGCATATCCTTTTTCAACTGCAATTTGATTTACATCTGTTACAGTATCATCAGTACTTTCGTCATTATCATAGTAGAAAGATTTAACTCCCCATAATAAATTCAATTGTGTTAAGATTCTTCTGTTTGAAGTAAACACTAAAATATGAGCTGTAGAAGGTCTCCAAGCTGAAACTTGGAAAGCTGTATAACCGCTGTTTGTTAAAGTACAAATTGCTTTAGCTTCGATTTCATTAGCCAATAAAGTAGCTTGGTGGCAAACTGTTTTAGTTACAAAACGGTTTGTTTTAATTTGTGGTGTATTTTGAGGAACCTGGATTAATGGTGAATTCTCAACAGCCTCACAAATTTGAGCCATTCTCTGGATAACTTGAACTGGATAATTTCCTGTTGCAGTTTCTCCAGACAACATTACAGCATCTGCACCATCCATTACTGAGTTAGCAACGTCATTTACCTCTGCTCTTGTTGGAGTTAAACTTGTAATCATTGTTTCCATCATCTGTGTAGCAACGATAACAGGAATTCTAGCCGTTTTAGCTCTTCTGATCAAATCTTTTTGAACCAATGGCACTTCGTGAGCAGGAAGCTCAACACCAAGATCTCCACGAGCAACCATTAAACCATCGCAGTATGCTACAATTTTATCCATGTTCTCAAGAGCTTCTGGCATTTCAATTTTAGCAACGATTGGAATTTTTACTTCAGAATGTTTAGCGATTAATTCTTGTAAATCCTGTAAATCGCGTGGAGTTTTCACGAATGAAAGTGCGATCCAGTCTACCTTTTGTTCGATTGCGAAAATCGCATCTGCAATATCTTTTTCAGTTAAAGCTGGTAAAGAAATTTTTGTGTTTGGAAGATTAACGCCTTTTTTAGATTTTAATTCTCCACCTTGAATAACTTTAGCAACAACTTCTGTTTTTTTGTCAGTTGAAACAATTTCAAAAATAAGTTTACCATCGTCAAGTAAAATACGCTCTCCAACATTTACATCATTTGGAAAATTTTGGTATTTCATAAATGCTTTTTTTGCATTTCCGACAATATCTTCGGCAGTTGTAAAAGTGATTTCATCACCATCGTTTACCACAGTACCTTCTTCCATTACACCAACTCTAAGTTTTGGTCCTTGCAAATCTCCAAGGATTGCAGTTGTGTAACCAAACTCTTCGTTAAGGCTTCTAATAATATTAATTTTTTCTTTTACTCCTTCGTAATCTGCATGCGAAAAATTGATTCTAAACACATTAACACCTGCTTCGATCATGTCTTTAATGATCTCTCTTGTACTACAAGCGGGGCCAAGTGTAGCAACAATTTTGGTTTTCTTGTTTGTTAGCATTTTTTTTAAAAAATTAGATTGTTTTTTGATTTTATATTGTCCGTATCGACAGCATAAATTGCTGCAATACTTTCGATTGTTTTTAATTTTTGTTGAATTTCTGAAAAATTAAGCGCCTCTTCGCTATTGTCTATTTTCAGGAAAAAATCGACTTTTTTAAATTCAGGAAGTAAATGAATTGTTGTCGAAACCTCACTTGTTTCATTAGAAAACAAATTCTGAAAATCATTTGTACTCACAGAAATGATTTCGTTTTTATTCTGAATTAAATTCCAGGAAACAGCTTTTTCTTCATCATAATAATAGAATCTTGAAAAATTTGCTTCTCCTTCCTTAGTTTGAGCATGGATCTCGTTTTTGCTCTTACTTAAGTTTATCGGAAGGATTTTATTGATAAAATAGGCTAATCTATAATCTTCTAATGAAGTATGAATTGCCATTAAATAATAATCAATTTCGTCAAATTCGTCTAAATCCAATTTATGAATAGCCATGTCTTGAAAAATCAAGTTGTAAATATACTATTTCTAAACGGAGCTTCAACAGTTATGACATGGTTGTTTTGTTAAATTATAAACGAAAACGTTATAGCATTGTGATACTTACAACATTTTTGCAGCTATTTCTTGTCAATTTTTTCTTGAAATGCAAAATAAGCTCTCTGCGATGCTTTTTCTTCTGCTTTCTTTTTTGAAGTTGCTCTCGCTCTTGCAACAACTTTATCATCAATACTTAATTTGACACCAAATAAACGCTGTCCATCTATGCCGTTATCTTCAAAAATGTCATAATGAAAAACTCTTTTTTCCTTCTGACACCATTCGATAACAAGACTTTTATAACTTATCACTTTTCCTTCTAATCGAGCAATATCGACATAAGGAGTAACTACTCTTTTTTGAATAAATCGTTCGCAGAAAGAATAACCTTTATCTAAATAAATAGCACCAATAAGAGATTCGAAAATATTTCCATGAATATTTTCTCCAAAATGCTGAATCGGCACTTTACTTTCTACAAACTGCACTAGATTTAAATCTTTACCTAATTCGTTCAAATGCTCACGACTCACAATTTTTGAACGCATTTTGGTTAAATAGCCTTCATCTCCATTTGGCGCTTTGTTAAATAAATGTGCTGCAATAACAGCACTTAACATTGCATCTCCTAAAAATTCTAATCGCTCATAATTAATAGGATGCCCATTAGAATCTAATTTATTAGAAGAACGATGTGTGAAAGCTCTTCTATAAAAATCAACATTTGAAGGCGGAAAACCAAGAATTTTCTGAATAGTGTCAAAAAAAATCCCGTCTTCTAGAGAACGGGATTTAGAAAATATTTTTTTGATAATATTCATATACAGAAATTAGTCAACTAATTTTTTAAACAATACGCAAGCATTATGTCCACCAAAACCAAATGTATTACTCATGGCAACATTTACCTCTCTTTTTTGAGGTTTGTTTAAAGTAAGATTTAAAGATGGATCAATATTCTCGTCAACAACTGTATGGTTAATCGTTGGAGGAACAATTCCGTTTTGCATTGCCAAGATAGAAGCAATAGCTTCGATAGCTCCAGCAGCACCAAGTAAGTGTCCTGTCATTGATTTTGTTGAGTTGATGTTGATATTTTTAGCGTGATCGCCAAAAACAGCACTAATCGCTTTTAACTCAGCAACGTCTCCTAATGGAGTAGAAGTTCCGTGAGTATTAATATGATCTACTTGATCAGGTGTCATTCCAGCATCTCTTAAAGTATTCTCCATTACAGCAATAACTCCAATTCCTTCTGGATGTGGTGCAGTCAAGTGATAAGCATCAGATGACATTCCGCCTCCGCCAATTTCGCAATAGATTTTTGCTCCTCTGGCTTTAGCATGTTCGTAATCTTCCAAAACCAAAGCTCCCGCTCCTTCTCCTAGAACGAAACCATCTCTGGTTGCATCAAAAGGTCTTGAAGCTGTTTCTGGACTTTCGTTTCTTGTAGATAAAGCGTGCATTGAGCTGAAACCTCCCATACCAGCAATTGTAACTGCTGCTTCAGAACCTCCAGAAACAATAACATCGCACATTCCTAAACGAATGTAATTGAAAGCATCGATCAATGCATTTGCAGAAGATGCACAAGCAGAAACCGTAGTATAATTTGGTCCCATATATCCATTACGCATAGAAATATGTGCAGGTGCAATATCGGCAATCATTTTAGGGATAAAGAAAGGATTGAACTTTGGAGTTCCATCCCCTTTTGCATAATACAATACTTCTTCTTGGAAAGTCTCTAAACCTCCAATTCCTGCTCCCCAGATAACACCAACTCTTTGTTTGTTTACGTTATCGTTTGTAATTCCAGCATCTTTAATAGCTTCATCACTGGCAGCAACAGCGTACTGTGCAAATTTATCTAATCGACGAGATTCCTTGCGATCCATGTAATCTTCAATATTGAAGTTTTTCACTTCGCAGGCAAATTTCGTTTTATGCTTTTCTGTATCATAATATGTTATAGGAGCCGCTCCGCTAACCCCATTCACAAGTGCGTTCCAATATTCTTGGATATTATTCCCTATAGGAGTAAGTGCACCTAATCCTGTTACAACAACTCGCCTTAATGCCATAAATATGTGTTTTGTACTTTAAACAAATAAAACCCACGCTTTCTTAACTTGTTGTTACTTAAGAGCCATGGGAATTACAATATAAATATATCTTTTTGATTGAATATCAATCTAATTTTAAAATTTAAAAAAATAATAACACCCGATCCTTAAAAATTTCAAATTTCAAAAATCAAATTCCAATTGGAATTTGGAATTTCAAAAAAATTGGGATTTTTAGAAATCGGGTGTGGTATTATTATTTTTTAGCTTCTTCGATATAAGAAATAGCTTGACCAACAGTAGCAATGTTTTCTGCTTGATCGTCTGGAATTTGAATATCAAATTCTTTTTCGAATTCCATAATAAGCTCAACAGTGTCTAATGAGTCAGCTCCTAAATCATTAGTGAAGCTTGCTTCTGTTACAACTTCGTTTTCGTCAACACCTAATTTGTCTACGATAATCGCTTTTACTCTTGATGCAATGTCTGACATAATCTTTAATTTTAGAATTTAATTTGTTGGCAAAAATAAAAAACTTTATTTTAAAACAACTATTTAGTTTATAAATGTGACACTAATTTATAAAATTAATTTCAAGAAAGCCGTTTGAAAGCTATTTATTTTCGTTTTTTATTCCGTTTTTTGCATTCTCAAAATAAATTCAATTATGAAAAAAATCATCGTTTTTGCCTCAGGATCAGGAACTAACGCAGAGAACATTATAAAATATTTTTCGAATACTGAAATTGCAAAGGTTGTTTCAATTTTTACAAATAATGCTTCAGCAAAAGTTATCGACAGAGCAAAAAATCATCAAATTCCAGTTGAAATCTTCGAAAAAAACGAACTTTTAAAACGAAATGTATTACAAAAAATACAAAAAATCGACCCGGATTTGATCGTTCTTGCCGGCTTCTTATTAAAATTCCCAGAAAACATAATTGAACAATATCCAAATAAAATAATCAACATCCATCCAGCACTTTTACCTAAATACGGAGGCAAAGGAATGTATGGAATGCACATTCATAGAGCAATAGTAAATAATAAGGAGAAAGAAACCGGAATTTCTATTCATTATGTAAATGAACATTACGATGAAGGCGGTATTATTTTCCAAGCAAACGTTGCAATAAATGACGAAGACACTCCTGAAACTGTTGCAGAAAAGATTCACGAACTAGAACAAAAACACTTTCCAGAAATTATTCATAGATTATTAGGAGAATAAAGTCCAATTCAAAAATCAATATCAATTATTTTAGACAAAGGATATTTAATCTAAAGTCTAAAATCTACAATTAAAAAATGCACGAAGTACATATATATACAGATGGCGCGGCAAAAGGAAATCCTGGAAATGGCGGTTACGGCGTGGTAATGGAATTGGTAGGCACTCCATATAAAAAAGAATTTTACGAAGGCTTTCGCCTAACAACTAATAACCGAATGGAGCTTCTTGCTGTAATTGTCGGTTTAGAAAAATTGAAAAACCCAAACATGAAAGTGCTTGTGGTTTCAGATTCTAAATATGTGGTGGATTCTGTCGAA
The DNA here is from genome assembly GCF_030378165.1 of Flavobacterium panacagri. Taxonomy (NCBI): domain Bacteria; kingdom Pseudomonadati; phylum Bacteroidota; class Flavobacteriia; order Flavobacteriales; family Flavobacteriaceae; genus Flavobacterium; species Flavobacterium panacagri. The sequence goes on along the minus strand of NZ_CP119766.1, from coordinate 1,312,276 downwards.
AAGAAATGGGTTTTTGGATGGGAGAAAAAAGGATACAAAGACAAAAAAAATCCAGATTTATGGAAACGTTTTTTAATTGCCTACCGAAAACACCAAGTCGATTTCAAATGGATCAAAGGACACAACAATCATCCGCAAAACGAACGCTGTGATCAATTGGCCGTTATGGCATCCATGCAACCCAAACTTTCGGTGGATGTTTATTACGAAACTGTCGCTTCTAAAGAATAAAAAAACGCATCAAATAACTGATGCGTTTTTTGTACTCGTCCTATTTTATTGATTACTCTTTATCTAAATCTTTTGCTGTTTTAAATCCAGTCAAAAGCCCTATTCCTGACATGATGAAAATAATTGCAGGATAAACCGCTCCATCGTCAAGTGAAGTATAAGTTGTAATAAGTAATCCAATAAAAATTCCAACACCGCTACCTATTAGCAAGAATGCTATATTTACTACAAAGATTTTCCAAGCTGGAACTCTGTTTGCTTTTCCTTGCATAAAAATACTGGCATCTACACCTTTTTCTATAAGAGCCATACGTTCTCTATTTCTTGTTGAATAAATAAGATAAACAATCCCGAAGATCATTAAGAATAAGCTTATTGGAATTAAAATTTTTGAATCCATGATATTTATGTTTTTAATTGATTGATATATTCCATAGGACGAGGCTTTTTTAATTGAGGTTACAAGTTTTTAGAAAAAAATTCAATTTTTAAATTCCAAATTCCAAAACTAATTGATTAACAATTAATTTTGAATAAAAAAAACTAACAATGATATTTTTGTCATCTCGACGGAGGAGAGATCACACACACGAGACTCGACAAAGATTGTGCATTTTCTTTGAAAAGCTCAGACGACAGTATTGCAGTCAAACTTTGCCAAAGTTCAATTCTTATATATAAGATTTCTAAGTTGGAATTTCAAAAAATTGGAATTTTATTTTCAATTTTCTTGTAACCTAAACAAACAAACTGTCGTCCTATATAATTATGAGCACATTAACCGATCAACATTATATCGATAAAATTCTACAGGGCGAAACCAATGCCTTCGCTGTTCTTGTGGATCGTTATAAGGATATGATCTTTACTTTGGCTTTAAAAATGGTTAAAAACCGTGAAGAAGCTGAAGAAGTTGCTCAGGATACGTTTATTAAGATTTACAATTCATTAAATAAATTTAAAGGAGAATCGAAATTTTCGACTTGGATTTACAAGATTGCTTATAATACGTGTCTGGACAGATTAAAGAAAAACAAAAAAGAAGATTTAAACATTTCGATAGATGAATTTTCATCCCATTTAATTAAAACGATGGATAATGCGCTAAGTGCTTTAGAAGAAAAAGAACGAAAGCAAACGATTCAGAAATGTTTAAATTTATTACCCAGTGATGAAAACTTCCTTTTAACTCTTTTTTACTTTGATGATCAGAATTTAGAAGAAATCGGAAAGATCATGAATGTGTCGGCCAATAATGCCAAAGTAAAATTATTTAGGAGCCGACAGAAATTAGCCGTAATTTTGAGACAGCAGTTAGAACCAGAAATAATAGAATTTTATGAAAGAGAGCGATAAAAATATAGAACAACTTATTGAGAAAATGATGGCTGAAGACAAACTGCAGTCGCCATCAATAGATTTTACTTCTAAAATAATGGCTGAAGTTCATGTATTAGAAGAGAAAAAACTCAAAGCATATAAACCATTAATTTCTAAACCCGTTTGGATTTCTATCGGATTGGCTTTAGCCGCTTTAGTCATTTACGTTTCTCTTTTTTCTGTTTCTGAAAACAATTTTAAAATTGACGAAATCGGAAAATTATATTCTGATAAAATCTCGAACACTTTTTCAGGAATTCATTTTTCTAAAAACACCTTATATGCGATTTTAATTGTTCCTTTTATGATCTTGGTTCAGATTGGGATTTTGAAGAATTATTTTGATAAGAAATATGAACTATAGATTTGAAATGAAAAATAAAACAGTAATTTTTAAACATGTTCTAAGAACAAAAAAAACATTCAAATATTCTATCTTACTATTATTGTTAGTTGTGACTAATTATGCATCTGCAATTCAGCCAAACTTTACTACTGAGGAAATAAAATTTGTTAGTGAAGGAGTTTCTCTCGCTGGAACCATTTTTACACCTAAGAACATAGAAGCAGCCGTTGTGATTGTTCATGGATCTGGACAAGAAAAAAGAATGATAGACTTTGCTACAACCCTAGCCAATAATGGAATTGCAGTTTTAACCTATGATAAACGTGGCGTTGGAGAATCAGCTGGTGTATATGCCGGCCCTGAAGTAGGAACTAACAATGTTGACTTTTCAAACCTAAATCTTTTGTCTTTAGATGCGAGTGCCGCTGTAAATACCTTATCTAAATCTTTACCCAATGATAAAATAGCAATAGGCTTAATAGGTGGTAGTCAAGCTGGATGGATAATTCCATTGGCTGCTGAGAAAAATAAGAAAGTTAAATTTATGACCATATTTAGCGGAGCACTTATAACAGTTAAAGAACAATTGAGATTCCAATTTTATACCAATGGAGATCAAAATTTTTGGGACACACACTCCGAAGAAGATACAAGAAAACATGTGTTTAATGACCCTGACAAATATGAGTTTATTGATACGAATCCTAATGATGTTCTTTCTAAATTATCAATTTCAGGAATTTGGATTTTTGGAGGCAAAGACATTCAAGTTCCTGTAAAGCTATCAGTCGAATATCTTGATAAACTAAAATCTAAAGGAAAACAATATGAATATAAATTGTTTCCGAACTTGGGTCACAATACAGCATTTTCAAACGATGAAGAACCTATGAAAGATGCTATTAATTGGATAAAAAATATAAGTAACCTAAAAAATCAGAAGTAAAAAAAAAAGATGGGCAATATCGCTAAAAATTGGTTTACACAATTGCTGATTTTGTAGTTACCAGACGTTTTATTTTCTTGAAGACTTTTTTTTATCTTAGCAGAGAATACCCAACCTATTTTGATAGCAAATACGTAAACAGATCGAATCCTAGACGATACCTTATTGCAAATCAAAAAACAACTCGCAAATCAAAAATTCTAAAAGTTCTAATTATTTCAGAACTTTTATACATATATTTGTAGTCATTATGGAAATAATTGGAATAAAGCATTTAGAGAAACTGAAAAGAAAGAATAAGGGAAACATGTTATTACACAATGCAATAGATAAATTATTTAATGATTTTAAAAACAGCAATTGGAGCAATAAATTAGATATTATTAATGAAAGAGCAGATGCGGATTGTGTTTATGATGATTTTTATTTTTTTGACATTAATATTCATAGAGTTTTTATATTGATAGAATTTGAAGACGATGAAGCAACGATAGTATGGTGTGGAAATCATGATGAATATGAAACCACATTCAAAAACAATAAAAATACAATCAAGAAATGGTTAAAAGATAAAGGACATATTTCATAAAAAACCTTAGCAATAATTAAAAACATGAAAACACAAATAGATTTAAAACAGATATTAAAAAAAGGTGCTATTTCTGATGAAATTGGTCTTGAAAGAGCAATGATTCTAGATAGAAAACTTCGATTGCTTGTGAAAGACCACCCCGAATTAACAGACCAAAGAAAACAACTTCGAGCAATTATTAAAGAATATGAAAATGAACATTGGAATAAAGATTCAATTGTTTCAGATGAAAAAATACAAGAAAGTGATTTAGCAGAATTTATCGCGGAACAAGAAAGAATATTTTTAGAAAACAGAAAAAATATAATTAAAGATAAAATTTCTAAACATGGTATAAACCAACAAGATTTAGGTGTAATTTTAGGTCATGGTAAATCTTATATGTCAGAACTCATGAATGGAATTAGCCCTTTTACCAATAGAGATTTAATAATTATTCATCGTTTATTTCACATCAAACTTGAAAATCTAATTCCTACAGTTATAACTCAAAAAGATAGAAGCAAAATTAAAGCATCAATATTAAAAATAAATAAACCTAGCCTAAAATTAGCCAAATTAGATTTAGAAAAAAGCTTCGACTAACAACAACTAAATCTAAAATGGATTTTGACTAACTGGTTTAAAAGAAAGATAGTGTGGTTGGGTTTTGCTTCACCTTTTCGATATTCCCTTAATTTATCCCTAAACCCACTATAGTAAAGCAACGATTAACTTAAAATCATTTTAATCATTGGAGTTTTAATCATAAGAAGAAAATCAATTGTAAATTATTCGCAATTATTTTCAAAAAACTTGCATCTTTAATCTAAAAAACATATTTTAATCTCGTTAAAAATTCAATTTTAACCAATTCATTTACAATAGTTTTACTTCGAAATCGTTGTCATTTTTTTAAGAAAATTTTGAGAACCCAAACCATTGCAAGATTGTAACTTATGAAGTATCTTTGCACCCTAATTCGAAATTCATAAAATGAATAAATTATTGATTGTTGGAACAGTTGCTTTCGACGCGATTGAAACTCCTTTCGGAAAAACAGATAAAATATTAGGTGGTGCTGCAACCTACATCGGATTATCGGCATCATTTTTTAACTTGCAATCGGCCATTGTTTCTGTAGTTGGCGACGATTTCCCTCAAGAACATTTAGATCTTTTAACTTCAAAAAATATTGATATCTCTGGTGTCGAAATTGTAAAAGGAGGAAAGACTTTTTTCTGGAGCGGTTTATACCACAACGATTTAAATTCTAGAGACACTCTTGTAACCGAGTTAAACGTTTTAGCTGATTTTCAGCCAAAAGTTCCTCAAAACTACAAAGATGCTGATGTTGTGATGTTAGGAAACTTACATCCATTAGTGCAAAGCAGTGTTCTAGATCAAATGGAGAAAAAACCAAAATTAGTAGTTTTAGATACTATGAACTTTTGGATGGACTGCGCTCTTCCAGAATTATTAGACGTTATTAAACGTGTAGATGTTATTACAATCAATGACGAAGAAGCAAGACAGCTTTCTGGTGAATATTCATTAGTAAAAGCGGCGGCTAAAATCCAAGACATGGGGCCAAAATATGTGGTAATCAAAAAAGGAGAACACGGCGCACTTTTATTCCATAATAGAGAAGTATTCTTTGCACCAGCTTTACCATTAGAAGAAGTTTTCGATCCAACTGGAGCCGGAGACACTTTTGCAGGTGGTTTTTCTGGATTTATTGCGCAAAGCGAAAACATTTCTTTTGGAAATATGAAGAACGCAATTATTTACGGTTCAAATTTAGCTTCGTTCTGCGTCGAGAAATTCGGAACCGAAAGGATGGAAAACTTAAGCAAAGCAGAAGTAGCGATTCGATTACAGCAATTTAAGTCGTTAACTCAGTTTGACATAGAAATATAATGCCTAAGAGCCTCGATAAAACGGGGCTTTTTTATTACGTTAATACACACAACTTACAACAACACACAAATAACAAAAAACAATGAGCGACGCTTTAAAACACGAATGTGGTATAGCCTTAGTTAGACTACTAAAACCGCTTGAATATTATAAAGAAAAATACGGAACTGCTTTTTACGGAATTCAGAAGATGTATTTAATGATGGAAAAACAGCATAACCGCGGACAAGACGGCGCTGGTTTTGCAAGCATTAAACTGGATGTTGAACCTGGACAACGCTATATCAGCAGAGTTCGTTCTAATCATTCACAACCTATTCAAGATGTTTTCAAACAAATCAATGAGCGTGTTAGCGAAGAGCTAAAAGCACATCCTGAATTGGGAGATAATATGACAGAACTAAAAGCAAACATTCCTTATGTAGGAGAATTGTTTTTAGGCCACGTTCGTTACGGAACTTTTGGAAAAAACAGCATTGAAAGCGTTCACCCATTTTTACGTCAAAGCAACTGGATGCACCGTAACTTGATTTTGGCAGGAAACTTTAACATGACCAATGTTAAAGAACTTTTCGAAAATCTGGTTGAATTAGGACAGCATCCAAAAGAAATGGCAGATACTGTTACTGTAATGGAAAAAATTGGTCACTTCTTAGATAAAGAAGTAATGCAATTGTACCAAGATTGTAAAGCTGAAGGATATTCTAAAAGAGAAGCCTCTCCAGTTATTGCTGAGCGCTTGGATATTGGTAAAATATTAGCTCGTTCAGCCAAAAACTTAGATGGAGGTTATGCTATGGCTGGTTTATTAGGTCATGGTGATGCTTTTGTTTTTAGAGATCCGGCAGGAATTCGTCCAGCATATTTTTATCAAGATGATGAAGTTGTTGTCGTAGCTTCTGAAAGACCCGTTATTCAAACTGTATTTAATGTCCCTTTTGAAAGTGTTCAAGAAATCGATCCAGGAAACGCTTTGATTATCAAGAAAAGCGGAAAAGTTTCGATGCAGCAAATCTTAGAACCAACGGTTAAAAAAGCATGTTCGTTTGAAAGAATTTATTTCTCAAGAGGAAGTGATGCTGAAATCTATCAAGAACGTAAAGATTTAGGAAAATTAATTTTACCAGCTGTTCTTAAAGCAATTGACAGCGATACAGATAATACTGTTTTCTCTTACATTCCAAATACAGCAGAAACTTCATTTTATGGTTTAGTTGAAGCGGCTCAGGATTTTTTAAATCAAAGAAAAAACAATTATATTTTAGAAAACAGAAATACGCTTACTGCAGATACTCTTCAGGAACTTTTAGCTGTAAAAATACGTACAGAGAAAGTAGCCATTAAAGATGCTAAACTTAGAACCTTTATAACTGAAGACAGCAGTCGTGACGATTTAGTAGCTCACGTTTACGACGTTACCTACGGCGTAATTAAACCTGAAGATAATTTAGTAATTATCGACGATAGTATTGTTCGTGGTACTACATTGAAAATGAGTATCATTAAAATGATGGATCGTTTAAAACCAAAACGTATTGTAATCGTTTCATCTGCTCCACAAATTCGTTACCCAGATTGTTACGGAATTGACATGGCAAAATTAGAAGGTTTAGTTGCTTTTAGAGCAGCACTTGCTTTATTAAAAGAAAGAAACCTTTACCATATTGTAGATGAAGTTTATGCTAAATGTAAAGCACAAGAAAATTTCTCAGATAAAGATGTTGTAAATTATGTAACAGAAATTTACGATCAATTTACAGATGAAGAGATTTCAGATAAAATAGCCGAAATGTTAAGCTCGCCAGAAATAAACGCCGAAGTGAAAATTATTTTCCAGACAGTAGAAGATCTTCACAAAGCGTGTCCTAAAAATTTAGGCGACTGGTACTTCACAGGAGACTACCCTACTCCGGGTGGAAATCGAGTTGTAAACCGTGCTTTTATGAATTTTTACGAAGGAAAAGACGCTCGAGCTTATTAAAAAAGTATTAACAAAAGGTTAATTTGTGCATTTCATCGGTTTTTTTTGCCGTTCATCCTGTTTGTTTGGTAAAATTGAAAAGCTACAATACTTTTGAGATACCATAACATTAGTAGGTTAAGTTTATGGTAGATTTGGGGCAAAAAGGGTGGAAGCAATTCCACCTTTTTTATTGGAATAAACTCAAATATTTCTGACACAGTAAATTATAATTCTCTTAATCGGATATATTTACCTTTTATCTGAAAAATTTCTTTAACACTAATAACTGCTATACATTTACTAAACCATAACATTAGTAGGTTAAGTTTATGGTAGATTTGGGGCAAAAAAGGCGGATGTATTTCCGCCTTTTTTATTTTCTTTTTTTTAGAAAAGAATATAGATTGTCTCTTTAAAAGAAAAAAAAACAAAACTTCCCTTCTTTCTATAACCAAAAATCTTTACTCTATTTTCTTTATTCTATACTCTACAGATTATCATTATTAAATATCTTTCCTTTAACAGGACACGGTCATAAAGTATATTCCATTTATCGGATATACTTACTTTTCATCCGAAATGTTTTTTTCAAAATAACTACTAATATACCTTTACTAAACCATAACATAGTAGGTTAAGTTTATGGTAGATTTGGGGCAAAAAAGGTGGAAGTTATTCCACCTTTTTTATTTTCTTTTTTTTTAGAAAAGAATATAGATTGTCTCTTTAAAAGAAAAAAAAACAAAACTTCCCTTCTTTCTATAACCAAAAATCTTTACTCTATTTTCTTTATTCTATACTCTACAGATTATCATCTTAAATATCTTTCCTTTAAAAGGACACGGTCATAAAGTATATTCCATTTATCGGATATACTTACTTTTCATCCGAAATGTTTTTTTCACACTAATCACTACTATACCTTTACTAAACCATGACATTAGTAGGTTAAGTTTATGGTAGATTTGGGGCAAAAAAGGCGGAAGAGATTCCGCCTTTTTTATTTTATTTTTTTAGAGAAAAGAAAATAGATTATAGAATAAAGACTAAAATTTTGGACATAAAAAAAGACGAACCTATGGCTCGTCTTTTTTCTATATTCTATGCTCTATTTTCTTATTTATCTAAAGCAAATCTTCTAGCCACTTCTGTCCAGTTAATTACACTGAAGAAAGCTTCGATGTAATCTGGTCTTCTGTTTTGATAGTTTAAGTAGTAAGCGTGCTCCCAAACGTCCATTCCTAAGATTGGAGTTCCACCGTTACCAGCAACTTCCGGCATTAATGGATTATCTTGATTTGGAGTACCTACAACCTCTAATTTCCCTCCTTTTTGAACTGTTAACCAAGCCCATCCAGAACCAAATTGTGTTGCTCCAGCTTTAGCAAATTTAGCTTTAAATTCTTCGAATGATCCGAAAGAAGCTTCGATTGCTGCTAATAAATCTCCTGTTGGTAATCCTCCTCCATTTGGAGACATCACTGTCCAGAATAAATTATGGTTGTAGAAACCACCACCATTGTTACGAACTGCAGCGTTAGATTTATCTAAGTTGATTAAGATGTTTTCGATTGTTTTTCCTTCTAAATCTGTTCCAGCAATTGCCGCGTTAAGATTTGTAGTATAAGCATTGTGATGCTTTGTATGATGGATTTCCATTGTACGTGCATCAATATGTGGTTCTAATGCATCGTATGCATAAGGTAATTGTGGTAATTCAAAAGCCATGGTATTACGATTTTTATGGTTTATAATAATTTATCCCAAATTTAGACATTTAACTTTGGAATTGAAAATACTATTTCGTTATAATTCAATTTAATTAATTGATAAATCGATTTTTTAAAGATTAAATACTTGGAAATCTTTATTTTCCGTTGAAAGTCGTCATTGTGTTTTCTAAACCGGCAGTTCCGAAAGTTTTGATAATTTCTGCCGAAGTTTCTAAACGCTCTGGAAGTTTCGCTTCTTCTTCAGCATTCCATTCTCCTAAAACATAATCAATCTGCTGGCCTTTTTTGAATTGGTCGCTGATACCAAATCTAAATCGTGTGTAATTTTGTGTGTTTAAAACCAAATTGATGTTTTTCAAACCGTTGTGACCTCCGTCGCTTCCTTTTGGTTTGATTCTGATGGTTCCGAATGAAAGATTTAAATCGTCTGTAATGACTAGAATATTCTCTAAAGGTATATTTTCTTTGTCCATCCAATATTTTACAGCTTTTCCACTTAAATTCATGTAAGTGTTTGGTTTTAAAAGAAAAAAAGTTCTTCCTTTAAACTTATATTCTGCTAATGAGCCTAGTTTTACGGTTTCAAAAGAAAGCCCTTCTTTTTTAGCTAAAAAATCCAGCACTTTAAATCCGATATTGTGTCGTGTATTTACATATTCGGCTCCTATATTTCCTAAACCTACGATTAAATATTTCTTCATATTGTCTTCTATGTTCTCTTCTTTTGGTGTTGATGAAAACAGTTTTGTTATCCATTTTATCATTTGACAAAAATAGGACTAATTATTTTTAACCGCAAAGAGCGCGAAGGATTTACGCAAAGAACACTGAGAAATAGCACACGGATGACACTGATTTGCTATCGCAAAAACGCTGATTTACACGGATTTTATTATAATCCTTTATAAAAGTATTTGTCGATGATTATGTAGATTAAGTTGATTATCTCTTAAAACCCGAGAATCACAAGAACTTACAATCTTATGAAAAAGATTTTTTCTTGCTAGCCCTGACAGAAGCGACATCCTTTTTATCCGCTTTTTAGCGGATGAAAAGATATAGCGGATGGCAGGAATGTCACGTCTTCTGAAAACGAGGAGTTTCTGCTTCTAAAAAAATAACCAAAAAAACTTAGAACCTTAGCCCCTCTGCATCTCAGAACCTTCAAAAAAAAAAGCCCCAATCGTAAGATTGAGGCTTTTTGTATAGAGTGAAAAAAATTATTTTTTCTTTCCTTTTGCAGGAGCTTTTGCAGCTTTTGCAGCTTCTTGAGCAGCTTTCATAGCAGCACGAGAGATTCTCACTTGACAAACAACAGTGTTGTCTGGGTGCATAATTTTGTACTCTGGTTTTCCAACTTTAGTAACGTATAATTTGTTACCCATTTCAAGTGGAGTGATGTCAGCTTCAACAAAATCAGGAAGATTTGATGGTAAAGCTTTAACTTTTAATTTACGTTGGTTCAAACGTAAAACACCTCCCGCAAGAACACCTTTAGATGTACCAACGATTTTTACAGGAACTTCCATTGTGATTTCTTTGTCATCAAATAATTGGAAGAAGTCAATGTGTAAAATTTTGTCAGATACTGGGTGAACTTGAATGTCTTGCAAAATTGCATTGAATGATTTTCCTTTTCCAAGCTCAATCACAACTGTGTGTGCGTTTGGAGTGTAAACCAAGTTTTTGAACGCTGCAGCGTCTGCTGAGAAGTGTACTGCCTGATTTCCTCCGTATAACACGCAAGGAACCGCTCCAGCATTACGTAAGGCTTTAGTTGACACTTTGCCCACGCTTTCTCTTTCTGATCCTTTAATTGTAATCGATTTCATTGTAAAAAAATATAGTTATTAATATAAATATTCAATTTTTGTTTTAAGCCAAAGCCTTGAACTTTAAGCTTTTTAAATATAAAAAGTGTTTACTGTTTTATATTATGAATTTTCCACTGATGGAATTGTTGTGGTGAACCATCTGCATTACTTCTGCAAATAAAGGCGCACAGCTTACCACTTTTATTTTCTTTGATTCTTTCTTTAACGGGATAGAATCGGTAACGATTAACTCTGTTAATTGTGAGTTCTCAATTTTTTCGTATGCTCCACCAGATAATATTGGGTGTGTACAAATCGCTCTCACGCTTAGCGCTCCTTTCTCGATCATAAGGTCTGCCGCTTTCGCTAAAGTCCCTCCTGTATCAATCATGTCATCTACTAAGATTACATTACGACCTTTTACTTCACCAATTAGCTCCATCGTGTCGATAATGTTAGCTGCTTTTCTTTGTTTGTAACAGATTACTACATCTGATTCCAGAAACTTAGAATAAGCATAAGCTCTTTTTGACCCTCCCATATCTGGAGATGCAATGGTTAAATTTTCTAAATTTAAGCTCTGCACGTAAGGCAAAAAGATGGTAGATGCAAATAAATGATCTACTGGTTTTTCAAAGAATCCTTGAATTTGATCTGCATGCAGATCCATTGTCATGATTCTTGTTGCTCCTGCAGCTGTTAATAGATTTGCTACTAACTTAGCTCCAATCGGCACTCTTGGTTTGTCTTTTCTGTCCTGTCTTGCCCAACCAAAATAAGGCATAACAGCTGTAATATGTCTTGCTGATGCACGTTTTGCCGCATCAATCATTAACAACAATTCCATCAGATTATCTGCAGTTGGAAAAGTTGAACACACGATAAAAACGCGCAAACCCCTAATTGATTCTTCGTAAGATGGCTGAAATTCTCCATCACTATACGTTGACATCGTTACTTTTCCTAACGGAATCCCGTAGTCTTTTGCAATTTTTTCTGCAAGATAAACACTTTGTGAACAAGCAAAAATTTTAGCTTCTGGTTCTAGGTGCGACATTGTAATATGTTGTTTTATTCCGTTATACTTATATAATTTGACTTTATCTTTTTCAATAAAGCAAAATCGACATAAATATCTCGGATGTAGTTAGTTGTGTGTGCTTCGTTTTAACGAGCTGCAAATTTATAAAATTTATTGAACACTGAAAGCAAAAAATTAAGTATTTTTAGTAGTTGGTTTAAATTTATTTTTTACATTTGCACCGTGTTAAAGGAATGACATCATTTATGACTTCATTCTATTGCGTTAAAATAACTGATTTATCATTTATTTTTTCGTCTGCTAAGCCCGGATGGCGGAATTGGTAGACGCGCTGGTCTCAAACACCTGTGGGAAACCGTGCCGGTTCGACTCCGGCTCCGGGTACAAAACCTCTTCTTAATGGAAGAGGTTTTTTTTATGCGTTTTTTTTACCACATAAGTTATATAAGTTCATTTAACACAGGGCGTTTTCTACCCAATATTTATATTTACTTATATAGCTTATATGGTTCAAATCTCACAACTCGCCTCATGCAAAACAGGAAAATTACAGGAATTAGCAATAAAACACAATTGATTTGCTTTGTGATGTAATTCTAAAGCCAATTCAACTTTATCTAAATTTGAAATTTTTATTTTAGGATATAATCTTACCTCAACAAAACGCCCGCTTCCATCTGGAGAAACTTCTAAAGTTGCTTCTGCATTATCTGAATATTCTAAAACTTCTATTCCGTTTTGAGAGCAGACATATAAATACGACATCATGTGGCAGGAAACTAAACTGCTCAATAATAAATCTTCAGGATTATATAATGATGGATCTCCTTTGAAAGCTTTTGCTGCCGAAACTTCCAAAACTGGTTTACCTTCAATTTTAATTTGATGACTTTTGCTGTAACTTTTTAAGGATGAATGTTCTTTCTTAGAAGTCCAATTTAATGCTGTTTTGAATAGATGTTTGAATGCCATCTTGTTTTATTTCTATTTATTATTTTTCTATCAATCTTCTTTTTAACAAAAAGCCTTGTTTTACCTTTTTAAAGAAAAATGACCTGAAAAATTAATCTTGTCATTAAATTTTGCTTTAAACCAATAATCATCAGCTGGCAGTGCACTTCCGTTAAAAGAGCCATCCCAGCCTGAATTATTTGCAGATAATTCGGCGATCAATTTTCCATATCTGTCAAATATTGCTATTTTAGAATTTGGATATTTAGCACTGCTTTTTATCTGCCAAAGATCATTAAAACCATCGTTATTTGGTGTAAAAAATTTTGGATAATCAATTATAGTTACTTCTTTCCAATCTTGACCACAGCCTTTTTTATCTCGCATATAGGCAATGTAAATTCCTTCCTGAACCGAAGAGAAATAATTGCTCTGCTGATAATTTATGCCATCTATAGAATATTCCAGATTTCCTTCGGCCGATGGAATAATTTCGATAAAATTATTGTCTGACAATTCCTGATATTTTATTTCTTTAATGGTTGGACGAACAGATCTTACAACCTCAAATTCAAATCTATTTTCACAATAAATATCGTTTTGAATTTTTCCAACTATAAGTGTATATTTTCCTGTACTTGTCAAATTAGCCTTGGATGAATTGGAGACAATATAAGTATTTTGGAATTGCCAAGTGTAGCTATCTAAACTTTCATCTACACTTATAAACACTGAAGCTTCTAACTCACACAAAGAATATACTTTATTAATATTTACTACTGGTAAATCGTTTACCACTAAGTCAAAACTTGTTTCAGAACTACACAAACTATTTAATTCGTTTTCTACTCTCACTTTTATTGTTTGTGATCTTGACTGTGTGTTTTCAAATAAATTGGGCAATGGACTTGGTAATGAATTCCCTTTATCATCAAAATACATTATTTTTAAACCAGATTGATTTCCTATAATTTCACTCGTTAAATCAGAAAGATCAAAAATTCCAAAACCACCTCCTTCATCACAGGTATATTTTGTACAAGGATTCTTGATAATGGGTTGCGAAGTCGTTTTTAAAACCAATGTTGTCTCTGCATAACAACTGGTCAAATTATTTGTGACTCTTACTGTAAGTGTTTCTTGGTTTTTAATTGTATTTGTAAACGGATTAGGCAAAGGACAAGGCAATTGGCTGCCACCTGAATCAAAAAAAGAAACAGTCATATTTTTCTGATTTCCTAAAACAGCGGACTCAATATTTGAGGTATCAAAATATTCAGAAATACCGTCATTATTAGGATCAAAACCCATAAGTTCTTGCAAAGAGTTTGCAATTGGCAATGGATTTACAATTAATTTAAATGTTGATTCTTCACAATGACCTGTGTTTAGATTTGTTACTCTTACTTTTATTATTTCCTCTTTTACAACTAAATTAGTAACTGAGGTTAACACACCAAGTATCTCCTCTCCGTTTTGATGGTAAAATTGGACTTTTAGGTTTGTTGTGTTTCCAACAATCAAATTTTCTACCGCTTTTAAATTGAATTCTGCAAAACCATCAGTATCATTGTCACAAACGTGTAAATCACATAAATTAAGATTAAAAACAAATGGCCTGCTTTCATTTTTCCCACAAGGAAGCCTATCGGTCTTAACAAAATATGCTCCGAAAGTATTGGTTAGCGTTATTTTAGCATTCACATTTTGAAAAAACAGAAAAACCAGGCATAAAAAGGTTTCTTTAAATCTATTTTTTTGATTTATTGACATTTTGATATACGCGTTATTCAATTGAGTTTGTCATGTTTTTACTCAAGCGATTAGCAGGCTGTATTTATTCAAGATTCAAAAGGGGTGATCAAATATAAGAAGTAAAACCAAAGTTGGGCTATAAATCAGTTTAAAGGCAAAAATCATCTATAAAAACAAAAAAACCTCGAAAACTAAATGCTTTCGAGGTTTTTTAAAGAACTAAACTAATTAACAAATTCTAAAAAATTATTTTTGAACTGAAAACTTAAAGGTTGTTTTCGTTTTATAATTTTCTCCCGGGTTTAAAACCGTTGTTGGGAAATTTTTCTGGTTTGGAGAATCCGGATAATGTTCTGTTTCTAGACATAATCCTGTTCTGTGCGCAAAAGTTCCTCCATTTGGCATTGGCAAAGTTCCATCTAGGAAATTTCCAGAATAGAACTGAATTCCCGGTTCGTCTGTTGTCATTTCTAAAACTCTTCCGCTTGCTGCATGATATACTTTTGCAATAATTGTTTTTCCTTTTTCAGGATTATTTAAAACCCAGCAGTGATCGTAACCTTTTCCTTTTTCTAACTGATCATTTTTAGCATTGATGTCTTTTCCAATTAATTTTGGCGTTCTGAAATCGAAAGGCGTACCAGCAACATCTTCTAATTTTCCTGTAGGAATTAGATCTGCATCAACTGGAACTAATTTATCAGCATTTAAAGTCAATTCGTGATCTAAGATTGTTTTGGTAAAATCTCCCGATAAATTGAAATATGAATGCTGTGTTAAATTCACAACTGTTTTTTTATCTGTTGTCGCTTCATACAAAACCTCTAACTGATTGTCATTTGTTAAAGTATAAGTCACAAAAACTTTCAAAGTTCCAGGATAACCTTCTTCCATATCTTTACTTACATAAGATAATTTAAGAGAAGCGTTTTCGCCAGATTTTGCCTCTTCAGCTTTCCAAACAACGTTGAAATATCCTTGCGGACCGCCGTGCAAAGCATTTGGCGCATTGTTGATTGCCAATTGATACTCTTTTCCATCTAAAGAAAATTTCCCTTTAGCAATACGGTTTCCGTATCTTCCAATCAAAGCTCCGAAGAAAGGATTTTCTTTTTCATATTGTGCCAAAGAATTAAATCCGATCACTACATTTTCTGAAACACCAGCTTTATTAGGCACTTTCAAATCTGTAATTCTGCCACCAAAAGTGATGATATCAACTTCCATCCCATTTTGGTTTTTCAGTTTATAACTCTCTACTTTTTCGCCTTTAGCAGTAGTGCCGTATTCCGATTTGTCAATGGTAACTAAATCTTTTCCTTCAGTGGCAACTTTTTCTGTATCTGCTTTTTTATCGCCTTTACATTGAACTGAAACTATAGCAAGACCGAGCATGCTTAGTATGAAAAGAGAGCGTTTTAATACATTCATAAATGATATTTTTTTGGTTTGTAAAAAGTTAAACGTTAGATGTAAAATGTTTAGACATGAAATTTAATCATTTTAAAAATGTAAAAATTACCTTTTTAAGTTTTTTCACATTTTACATCTTACAAATTACATTTTACCGCCTTACAGGCCGTGTTGAAACAAATGGAAATAAGCTTCGTTTGCGTTGATTTTATCTTTAAACTCTCTTACCGTTGTTTTCTCATCAATTACCAACAATTCGATTCCTGCGATATCTGCGAAATCTTCCATAAATTCTGTTGTAATAGATTGGCTGTAAACTGTGTGATGCGCTCCACCGGCTAAAATCCATGCTGTTGCTGCAACTTCAAGGTTTGGTTTACAATCCCAAAGAACACGTGCAACTGGTAATTTTGGTAATTCTGCCATAGGTTTCACCGCTGTAACTTCGTTTACAATTAAACGGAAACGAGTTCCCATATCCACCAAAGAAACATTGATTGCATCTCCTGCTGGAGAGTTGAATACCAAACGAGCTGGATCTTCTTTTCCTCCAATTCCTAATGGATGCACTTCGCAAGAAGGTTTTCCGTCTGCAATCGATGGACAGATTTCCAACATGTGAGACCCTAAAACATATGATTTTTGTGGTGTGAAATGGTACGTATAATCTTCCATAAAAGAAGTTCCGCCTTCCAGACCAACACACATTACTTTTAACGCTCTTACCATTGCTGCAGTTTTCCAGTCTCCTTCTCCACCAAAACCATAACCATCGGCCATTAATCTTTGTGTTGCGATTCCTGGTAATTGTTTCCAAACTCCAAGATTTTCAAATGTATCTGTGAAAGCGCCGAAACCTCCTTCTTCAAGGAAAGCTCTTAATCCTAATTCAATTTTTGCTGCTTCAACCAAAGAACTTCTTTGTGCACCGCCTTCTTTTAATGAATCTGTTAAGTTGTATGATTGCTCGTAAACTGCTAATAAATCGTTTAATGCTGCGTCAGTTACTTTTTCAATATGTTTTGTAACGTCTGATGAATCATATCCGTTTACAGACATTCCAAAACGAATCTGAGCTTCAACTTTATCACCTTCTGTAACGGCAACTTCACGCATATTGTCTCCAATTCGAGCTACTTTTAGGTTTTGAAGTTCATCCCATCCTAAGACAACTCTTGACCAGATTCCTAATTTTTTCTGAACTCTTTCGTCTTCCCAGTGTCCCACTACAACTTTACGTTTTTTACGTAATCTAGACATAATGAAACCAAATTCACGATCTCCGTGCGCAGATTGATTTAAGTTCATGAAATCCATGTCGATACTTCCCCATGGAATTTCAGCATTGTATTGTGTATGCAAATGGCATAATGGTTTTTTAAGGATATTTAATCCGCCAATCCACATTTTTGCTGGAGAGAAAGTATGCATCCAAGCAATAATTCCGATACAGTTTTTCTCTGAATTTGCAGCCAAACAAACATCTAAAATCTGCGATGGCGATTTTACCACATCTTTGTAAACTACTTTTACCGGAATTGAAGACGAAGCGTCTAATCCTTTTGCAATTATCTGAGAATGTTCTGCTACTTTTCTAAGCGTTTCTTCACCATATAATTCCTGGCTTCCTACTACAAACCATACTTCTTTTTGAGATATATCAATCATGTCTTTTGTTTATTTTGTTTCAGGTTTCAAGTTGTTGGAATCTGAAAACTCGATTTGTTATTTTATTATTTTGTTTTGTTTGTTTCAAGTTCCAGGTTTCAGGTTTCAGGTTACGCTCCAACAACTTGAAACAAAATAAACCTAAAACCTGAAACAAAACTTTTACTGTCCGTAATACGAATCTTTTCCGTGTTTGCGGTTGTAATGTTTCTTAATTAATGAATCTTTTAATCTTGGCGCGTTTGGGTTGATTTGTAAAGTCAGGTACGCCATTTCTGCCACAACTTCTAGAACTTTACTGTTGTAAACTGCTTTTGCAGCGTTTTTTCCCCATGCAAATGGCCCGTGATTTCCAATCAAAATCATTTCCACTTCTTCATAAGAAAGATTTTTTTCTTTGAAACAATCTAAAATCTGAATTCCAGTATTGTGTTCGTAGTTTCCTTCGATAAGAGAATCTGCCATTGGTGGTGCGCACGGAATATCAGCCGTTAAATGATCGGCGTGTGTTGTTCCGAAAATTGGAATATCCAATTGAGATTGTGCCCAAGCAACAGAATAGGTTGCGTGCGTATGCGCAACACCTCCAATATTTGGCCAATGTTTGTATAAATAAGCATGCGTTTTTGTGTCAGACGACGGACGCATGGTTCCTTCAATAACATTATTATCAAAATCGACAATTACGATATCTTCTGGTTTTAAATCTTCGTACGGAACACCGCTCGGTTTAATGGCAAAAACACCATTTTTTCTATCCACGGCGCTCACGTTTCCAAAAGTGTATACTACCAAATTCAATGCATTTAACTGCATATTGGCTTCGTAACATTCTTGTTTTAAATCTTTATAAAGAGAGCTCATGTTGCGATATTTTTAAGTTTGGATCTGCAAAAGCACTTAATTTTTCGTACCCTAAAAGCAGTTTATGATAGGCTTCAACTTTGTCTGTTTGAGGGAAATATTCTCCATCAAAATCACTTCCTATTTTCTGGCTTGCTTCAATTACGTTTGGATAAATTCCAGCTGCAACGGCTGCGTAAATTGCCGCTCCTAAAGCAGGAGTCTGGTCTGAAGCTGCAATTTTAATTGGCTTGTTTAAAACGTTAGCCAAAGTCTGCATAATGAAAGGAGATTTTCTAGCAACACCACCGATACCGATTACGCTGTCAATTTTTACGCCTTCTTCTTCAAAACGGTCTACAATTTTCTTCGCTCCAAAACAGATTGCGTTTACTAAAGCTTTAAAAATATGAGGTGCTTTTGTTCCTAAAGAAAGGTTTGAAATCGCGCTTTTTAATTCTTGGTTGGCATCTGGAGTTCGTCGCCCGTTAATCCAGTCTAAAGCAATTGGAAGACTTTCTGAAACAGGGATTTTCTCCGCTTCTTTCGTTAATTCCACGATTAATTTATCGCTGAATTCTTCTCTTAACTGTTCTTTTTGAGCATCATTTAAAACAGAAGAAGTTTGTAATAAATGCTCTGTCGGCCACATTAAAAGTTCTTTGTACCAAGCCAATAAATCGCCAAAAGCAGATTGTCCTGCTTCAAGACCAATAAAGCCTGGAATTACAGAACCATCAACTTGTCCGCAGATTCCGCGAACTGTTTTTGTTCCCACTTCATCATAAGAACCCACTAGAATATCGCAGGTTGAAGTTCCCATAACACGAACTAAAGCATTCTCTTCGATTTTAGCTCCAACCGCTCCAGAATGCGCATCGAAAGTTCCAACAGCTACAACTGTTTCAGTCGAAAGTCCTAAACGGTCTGCCCATTCTTTGCTTAGTTTTCCGGCAACTAAATCTGATGTATACGTTTCATCGTATAAATTTCCGCGAAGCTGTGCTAAATAGGGATGTAATTTTTCTAAGAACTCAACTGGTGGCAATCCGTTCCAGTCTGTGTGCCACATGGCTTTATGTCCTGCTGCACAACGGCTTCTTTTGAACGTTTTTAAATCTTTATCTTCAATTAACAAATACGTCATTAAATCGCAGTGCTCCATCCAAGTGTGTGCTGCATTTCGAACCGCTTCGTCTTCTCTTGCAATGTGAAGGATTTTTGCCCAAAACCATTCCGAAGAATAAATTCCTCCAACGTATTTTGTTACGTCTTCTCCGCCCCAGCTTACTGCCAGTTCATTGATTTCGTTTGCTTCATTTATTGAAGTATGGTCTTTCCATAAAACCATCATCGCATTTGGGTTTTCTTCAAAACCTTTTGTCAATGCTAATGGCGTTCCGTCTTTTGTAACTGGAACTGGAGAAGATCCAGTAGTATCAATACAAATTCCTTTTACTAATGAAGGATCAACTTTACTTTCTTTAACTACATTTTGAATTGTAATTTCCAAACCTTCGATGTGATCCAAAGGATGCTGGCGAAATTGGTTTATAGAGGCGTCACAATATTGCTTGTTTTTCCATCTTTTGTAATGAGAAACATTGGATGCCAACTCCTGTCCATTTTCAGCGTCTATCAGCACCGCGCGAACAGAATCTGTTCCGTAGTCCAATCCTATTACATAATTTTTCATTCTATTTCTTTTTTAAAATATTGACAAATATAGAGATAATTATTTTATAAGTGTATAAAAAACACTTAACAAGTTTGAGCTCTTTAATTTTTACAAAAAATGCATCAAAACAATGGTTTATGATTAAAACCAAAAATAAATGTCAGCATTACATTTATTATGCTGCGATTATTTCATATTAATTTTCAAAACCGTAACTGAATAGGACGGAAAATCATATTGTAGTTTACTTCCTGCCACTTTAAACCGACTTTCTTTCATACTGATTTTTGTTGACGATGCAAATGAATTTTCGTCAGTGCTAGTTGAGCTTTTAGTTAAATTTAAATATTGGCGTACCGTTTTCATCAAATTTTACTTGCAGCATTCTCGCATGACGATTAGGATCATATAAAGGGTCTGCAATAATTTCTTTCAACGGTCTTTTATCTGTCGCAGGCACAACTTTTGGATCACCAACAGCTTTTTCATAATCCCTTGCATGATAAATCAGTAAAGGCTCTCCATTCTCATCTACGGTGAATGAGTTATGCCCTGGGCCATAAATTTTTTTTGCTTCATTGGTTTTTAATACTGGATATCTGGATTTTTTCCATGAATTTCTGTCTAGTAAATCAGCATTTTCATCTGCTTCCATCATTCCCATACTGTAACAAGAACCAGTAGCACTTGCTGAAAAAGTAATGTAAATTTTACCTTTGTTTTTAATAACTGCAGGGCCTTCATTTACCCAAAAACCTACACGTTCCCAATCATAATCAGGAGTTGTTAGCATGAATTGAACTGTTTTTAGTTTTATGGGTGATTCCATTTCGGCTAAATACAAATTAGAAGCCGCGAATTGCCCACCTGTTTTTTCTGCCCAACAGAAATAGCGTTTATTTTTATGCTCAAATACAGTCCCGTCAAGAGAAAAATCTGTGAAGCTTTTTGGATCTGCATCAGCTGCCTGCATTTGCCCAAGTTCAATCCACTTGTCATGTAATGGATCCTGACCTTTACATTCCAAAACATAAGGTCTCAATCTCCAAATATCGTCTTCTTCGCTTGCTGCAAAATACACGTACCATTTTCCGTCTAAATAATGAATTTCAGGAGCCCAAACATGACGGCTCATCGGTCCGCTTTTATGTTTTTCCCATACCCTAAAGGTTTCAGCCTTTTGAAGTTGATCAATAGACTTTGCACGTCTTAACTCAATAGCGTCATAGGTAGGTACCGATCCTGTAAAATAGTAGTATCCATCTGTATGTTTATAGATAAAAGGATCTGCTCTTTGCAACACAATAGGTTTGTTTGTTAAGTTTGTTTTTGTAATAGTCACTTCTTCAGACAACTTTTTTTCTGCTTTTTTATCCGTGCAGGAAGAAACACTTACAAAAACAGCGGCAGAAAGCACCAGATTTTTTAATATGTTTGTTTGCATGTTATATTTGTTTGTTTGAATTTAATTTATTTGTGAAGAATTTAGACTTTCAATATTTATTCTATTTTTCTAACGTCAGTTTCTAAAATCAATCCACACCTTCATCTTTCCTACACCACGATTTGACCAAGAATAATACGGAATAGCTTTAAATTTTGAATTTTCTATAACATTTACGCCTTGCAATAAATTCATTTCTTTTCTCACTTTAAAAGTATCCGAAGCCGAAATATCAATTTTATCAAAATTGGTTTTATTGTCAATTTCTTCAATCGCATAGACTAATGGACCATATTCTAAAGAGACTTTATTTTTATTGGTTTCTACCTTAGAATTCGTTTCTACTTCCTGAACTTCCATTGGGAAATTAAGCGCTATTTTGTCTCCTTTTTTCCAGTTTCTTGTTACGTTGAAATAACCATTTTCGGGCTCAATAGCCACTATTTCTCCATTTACAGTAATTGTTGGCTTTTGATTTGAAGCTTTCTTATATGCATATAAATCTCCTGGCAAAACTTCATTCCTAGCCCAGCCTGGAACGCGAAGTTTAATAGTGAATTTGCTTTCTTTTTTAGGATTTACAGAAATGCCCACTTTTCCGTTCCAAGGATAAGAAGTCTGCTGTGAAATCTGTAAATCGGTTTTACCTAATGTGAAAGAAGCTTGGTTTGAAGCATATAAGTTCACATATAAATCATTCTTCGTTTTTGAATAAATTAATCCCGGAATTGACGGTATAAAACGAATCAAATTAGTCGGACAACAGGAACAATCAAACCATGCCTGACGTGTGCAGGAACCTCTGTTAGATTTATAAATACCATCTGCTTCTAAGGCATTTGGATAGAAAAATTGTTTTCCGTCAAGCGAAATTCCTGAAATTAATCCGTTGTACATCGTTCTTTCGATCACATCAAAATACTGTGATTTTCCGTATAAACTGTGTAATCTATGATTCCAATACACATCTCCAATTGCCGCACAAGTTTCGTTGTAAGCTGTTAAGTTTGGTAATTCATAGTTTACTCCAAAAGCTTCGCCATCATGTCTAGAACCAATTCCACCTGTGATGTACATTTTTTTGTTTACCATGTTTTCCCATAAATTATTTACGGCATTTTCATAAGCTTTGTCTTTCGTCAACGCCACAATATCTGTCATTCCTGCATACATATAAACAGCTCGAACGGCGTGCCCAACAGCTTCTTTTTGTTCTATAACTGGCATGTGATCCTGAGCATATTCTCCATATAATTTGTGATTTTTTGGATTTCCGCGATTGTCCAGATAATATTTTGCCAATTTCAGATAATCTTCTTTTCCTGTAATCTGGTATAATTTCAACAATCCCGTTTCTACAATCTGATGTCCTGGAACACCTTGGACTTGTCCTGGGTTATCACCAAAAGTTCTTACCAGCATATCTGCTGCTTTTATGGCAATATCCAGAAAATTGGTTTTTCCTGTTGCTTCATAATGTACGATTGCTGCTTCGATCAAATGCCCCGGATTGTACAATTCATGGCTGATCTGCAAAGATTCCCAACGCTTTCCTTCTATTACAGGCACCCATGGTGCAGGTGGTTTCGCAGGATTTATAGTTCTCCACGTTGTAATATAGCCATCTGGTTCCTGGCCAATTTTTACAATCGCAATCATCGAATCCAGCACTCTTTCTAATTTTGGATTTGGAGCACTGATTAAAGTATTTGATGCTCCTTCAATTATCTTATAAACATCAGTATCATCAAAAGGCATATCACCTCTAACTTTCCCTGTTTTTTGTTTTCCAGCAATTAAAAAATTCTCAAAACGGCCTTCTTCATCACATTTTTTGATGGCATATTCGATCGTAATTTCCTGTACTCTCTTGATAATTGGCAGCCAAAAAGAATCTGTTAGTTTTACATTTTGAATGTTAACTGGTTCGATTTCATAACCTGCTTTTAAAACTGATGTTTTATTTTGCACCACATCATTTTTGATTTCTTTACAAGAAGCCAAAATAAGAAGTGATATGAAAATTGGTAAATTGTATTTCTTCATTGTACTTGTATTCTATTTTAAAACAGGCCATAAATCGGCATCCCATTTAATTTCTTTGACCACCAATCTTGGTGTTCCATTGGTTTTCTTTTCGTAAGCATGATAAAATATGTAGTCTTTTCCATCAAAAGTGTAAGCGCTGTTATGGCCTACGCCAAAATAATTTTCATCACCTTGGACGACTAAACTTCCGCCACCCTGATCAAGTGTTTTTCCTTCTTTATCTAAATAAGGTCCCTTTACACTTTTAGATCTTCCAACAACCACTTTATAAGTGCTTTTTTCTCCGCGGCAGCATAAATCCCAAGAAAGAAATTGATAGTAATAACCATTTTTTTTAAAGATAAAAGGAGCTTCAAGCGCGCCATCTCCAGGATCTGAGTCTGCTAATTCGAACGATCTTTTACGTTTTGCAATCGTATGCCATTCCTGTGGTTCTGCAATAGACTTTAAGTCAGAATTTAGCTTCACTAATTTCAATCCTTCCCAAAAAGAACCAAAAGAAAGCCAGGGTGTATTGTTTTCATCAAAAACCAAATTCGGGTCAATGGCATTCCACATATCACGATTTGGCTGCGATTGAATCACAATACCCTGATCTACCCATTTGTAATTTTTATCTTTTGAATCTAAAGTAGTATTAGTCGCAACGCCAATCGCCGAAGTATTTTTCGCGAAGGCGGAAACTGAATAATATAAATAATAAGTATTATTGTGAAACGAAATATCTGGCGCCCAAATATGATTTTTAAAATCGGTGGCAACCCCATCTGCCCAAACGGGTTTTTCTTTGAAAACCTGTGCCTCTGGATTCCATTTTTTTAAATCTTTAGAACTGAAAACACTGATTCCTTTTCCGGTACAAAAGAGGTAATAAGTATCTTTTTGCTTTATAACAACGGGATCGTGTACTACAATTTCCTGTGCCATAACTACCGAAGTGATCAGCATTAGAAAAATCAAAATTGTATATTTTATGTTTTTGTGAACCATATAAGTGATATAAGTAAATTTAAGTTTTGTGTTGACTCAAAACTTTTTTAAATCATATAAGCGAAACGAATACTAATAACTGATAAATGAACACGAATTACTGAATTCCCTCAGATGTCATCACAACTCTTTTCATAGTTCCGTCCTTGTTATAAAATAATTTATCTACACAAACCGATCTTCTAAAACTTCCTCCATGCGGAATTGACGCTCCATTATGATAAATGAAATACCACTGTCCTTTAAACTCAATTATAGATTGATGGTTGGTATTGCTGTTTCCAGCGATTTCATTTAAAATTCCTTTAAACTCCCATGGCCCTGTAATCGATTTACTCATTGCATAGGCAATCTTTTCAGGAAATTCGTAAGCATATGATAAATAATACCAGTCTTTGTTTTTGTGAATCCATGGTGCTTCGGTAAAATTCGGCATTTTTATATGATGGATTTCTCCGTCTATTTCGGTCATATTTTCTTTTAATTTGGCGTAATGACAGGCAGTATTTCCCCAAAATAGATAGGCTTGACCATCAACATCAATAAAGACTGTTGGATCAATATCGTCCCAGCTTATATCGCTGAATTTGGTCATATCGTTGGTAATTAGCGCTTTTCCTAATGCATCTTTAAAAGGGCCGAGCGGATTATCTGCAACAGCAACTCCAATCGATTTTCCTTGTACAGAACTGTGTTCAACTGTTACATACCAATAAAATTTTCCGTTTCTTTCTATTACCTGCGAAGCCCAGGCATCACTTTTTGCCCACTTGAAATCAGTTACTTTTAAAGGCACAGGATGCGATTCCCATTTTTTCATATCAGAAGAAGAATACACCAGCCATTCATTCATCTTATAAAAATGAAAATCATTTGGCGCTTCATCATGACCAGCATATAAGTACACTTTATCTTTATAAACAAATGCTGCTGGATCTCCCGTATATTTATCTTTAATAATTGGATTATTAAATTTAGATGGATCGACTTGAGCAATGGTTTTACACGAAATAATTAAAGACAAAATGGACAGGCTTTTAAGTAAATTCCTCATTATGATATCGTTTTTATATTTTTTGCCATCAATTGCACCAATTTTCACGAATTAAAATTTGTGGAAATTGGTGTAATTCACGGCTTATTTTTTCTCTCGCAGATTATGCGGATTGAGTGAGAGTTATTTTAATCTTTTTAATCCTTTAATCTGTGGTTATTATCTAATACATGGAATTTGATATTTAAAAATTGGGGGGTTAGTTTATTTTTTTACCCCAAACAGCTAATCCCGCACTGTTGATTCCTGTATAACTTAATGTCACTTTTCTGGTTGCCGATTCCCAATCCCACGCATCGACTACATTACATTTCACTCCGTTTATAGTTGCAATTTTTTTTGCTGAATCATAAGACCATGTTCCTGTTATATCACCGCTTACTTTTTTATCGGCAGTTAAAAAAATCGTAACTGCTTTCTGCATGGTTTTGTATTGGTAATTCATCGTGATTTGTTCCCAAGTTCCTACGAGATTTCCCTCTGCAAAAGTTGTTGTTGGCACACCCGCATAACGTTCTGGTTCTATTACAGGCCAGCCGTCTTCTGTCCATTGAATACCGTGAACATGTCCCATCATGACAGCATTTGAAACATTAATTCCTGCAACTCCTTCTGGTAAACGTGCCTGCGAAGCGTAAAACCATTGTTTGGTTGTCGGATTTTGAAAAATAGCACAATGCGCAAATCCAACCCAGCCGGTATGGTTTTTAAATTGATATGGATGTGTTACTAACGGATAACATTCAGCACCGTTTGTAATACTCATTCCTGTATTAGTCACGTATGGACCAAGAATGTTTTTGGAACGGGCTACACGGGTGTTATAAGCAACTGATAATTCGTCATAGGCCAAAAACAAATAATAATATTGTGTGTCTGGATTGTAGATAATTTCAGGTCCTTCAAGTGCCTGCCAGCGGTTGGTATTTACATTTCCTCGGCCTGCAATTCGAACTCCGTAATCATCTATCGTTTTTAGTTTATCCGGTTTTCCTGTTATTGGATTTAATTTCAAAGCAGCAATTCCCGAATGCCAAGAACCATAGATTAGATATTGTTCGCCTTCTGGGGTTTCAATAAAACTCGGATCAATGGCGTTGAATTTAAAATAAGCATCCCAGTCGTTTCCTCCATTTCGAATATAACTTTTTACACCGTCTGGTTCTGAACAAACTACCATTCCTTTATCCTCCCAGTTATTAGAAGCTAAATCCGTTGTTTCCGCCAAACCTATAAAAGCACGCTCTGTCCAAGATGTGTTAGTGTCGGTTCCAGTAATTGGATTCGTAACCACAATGCTGTAATACATTCTGAAAACATTCCCCACTTTTCGAACACATGGAGCCCAAAATCCGTAACTCGGATTTGTTATTGGAGGAAGTGCCGGATTCATTCTTGCTCTTTTATTATTTAAAGAATCCTTTACCCAAGCTGGAGCCTGAAGCATGGAAGGCCCCATAAATTCCCAGCTGATTAAATCTTTTGATCTTCTATAGAAAAAATGTCCATTGCCGTCATGTGCATTTCCGTACGAAGCATCGGTTTGATACATATAATAATATTCTCCTGATTTTTCTACTGAGGGATCGTGCACGTTTGCCAGATTCCATTGTGATCTATTTGCCCATCCTGCAAATGAAGTATAATTGTCTGCGTAAGTTGGCCCATTAAATGTTGGCGTTACTACTGGCGGATCAACTACTACTGGCGGATCTGGTTCTTCCAACGCAGGATCGTCTTTGGAACAACTAGTTAATAAAACCGCTGCCATAAAAAATCCGATGAAAGGAATGATTTTTAAATTGAAGTTTTGTTTTTTCATCTCCTTCTATTTTATTTTCCTTCTAAAACAACTACTGAAAAAGGAGGAATTGTGATTTCAAGTTTTCCTTTTTTGTTTTCAAAACCTTTAAAAGCTGTTGGAACAATTTTATTTGGTGATTCGAATGAATTGTAATCTTGTAATTTAGCTGATGTTATTACAGTTCCTGTGAAGTTTTTCACGCCCAAATTGTTTACATCAATTTCGATTTTGTTCTTATTTTTTGCATCCACATTCACTAATGAAATATGAATCGCTCCATTTTTATCTTTTGATGCTGATGCTGAAACTGCTGGAAGTTTTTCTCCGTTAAATGTATAATCTGGTGATGTAAAACTTACTGGCAGCAATTTAGCATCCTGATGAACACTGTACATTTTCATAACATGATAGGTTGGCGTCACAATCATTTTAGCTTTATCTGTAAGGATTACGGCTTGTAACACATTAACACATTGCGCTAAGTTTGCCATACGAACTCTATCAGAATGATTATTGAAAATATTTAGTGTTGCTCCAGCTAAAACAGCATCACGCATGGTATTCTGCTGATATAAAAATCCTGGATTCGTTCCTTTTTCTACTTCATACCAGCCTCCCCATTCGTCAACAATCATGGCTACTTTTTTCTTTGGATCGTATTTGTCCATAATAGCTGAATGTTTGGTAACTAATTCTTCCATTTTTAGAGCCGACTGCATCGTTTTGAAATATCCTTCTTCAGTAAAATTTCTATCGTCTCCTTTTTTACCCCAGTCAATTACAGCATAATGGTGAACTCCCACTCCGCCTAACATATTTAGTGGAATGCCTTTCATTAAAACTTCTGTCCAATTGTAATCAGAGCTGTTTGATCCTGAAGCAATACGTGTGATTCCTCCAGTATTTTCCCAGTCTGACATGAAAGTGGCATATTTGCGATATTCTCCTGCATAATATTCTGCGGTCATATTTCCTCCGCATCCCCATGCTTCATTTCCAATTCCCCAGTATTTGACTTTCCAAGGTTCTTTTCTTCCATTTTTTTGACGTAAATCACTCATCGGACTTTTACCACTGAAGTTTGTGTACTGAACCCAGTCGGCTAATTCCTGAACTGTTCCGCTTCCTACGTTTCCAGATAAATAAGGTTCTGCTCCTAAAAGTTCACACATATTCAGGAAATCGTGTGTTCCAAAACTGTTGTCTTCGGTTACGCCCCCCCACCATTTGTTTACAATAGTTGGTCTTTGTTCTTTTGGTCCGATTCCGTCTTTCCAATGGTAAGTATCAGCAAAACAGCCTCCCGGCCATCGTAAATTTGGAATTTTCAACTCTTTTAAAGCCTTAATAATATCATTTCTTACTCCGTTTGTATTTGGAATTTTCGAAGTATCACCCACAAAAAATCCTCCATAAATACAACGTCCTAAATGCTCTGCAAAATGACCGTAAATATTTTTGTCAATTGTTGGCGCATCGGCCGTATTTTTAATGGTAATTGTGGTCTGCGCGAAATTTAACTGACTGCAAAACGTAATAAGAAATGTAATTAAAACTGCTTTTTTCATAGTGGTTTTTTAGTTATAATATCATGTGAAGATTTTTAAGCCTTCACATGATATCAAGATTCAAACTAACTCAAATTTATTTTTTAACCTCCGTTTTCAGCCACAGTATACAAGTTCGACTGAGAACTGAGACTTTAAACTTAATAACTGTCATTTTGTTTTGTTCCTGGATTGTTATCCATTTCCAATTGTGGAATCGGGAAATATTCTCTTCCTTTTGTATAAGAATTGAATTCTGCATCTCTTGATTTTAACCATGCCAGCTTTGTTGGATTATCCAGCCAACCCCAGCGACGAATATCATCAAAACGATGTCCTTCAAGAGGGAATTCCAAAAATCTTTCGTGACCAATCTGTTCTCTCATCTGCTCCTGGTTCATTCCTGGTTTTGTTGTCGATAAGTCTGGAAGATTTACTCTGTTTCTTACCATTTGAATATAAGTATAAGCTCCTGGTGTATCGCCTGTTTCGTTCAAACATTCTGCATACATTAAAAGGATATCTGCATATCTCAATAAACGCTCATTGATTCCAGAACGCCAATCGTATTCGTCTGCAAATTCACCATCAGAATTTTGGTATTTTCTGCAAAAAAGATCATTAAGATCGGCAGGACTTGAAGCGTAGAAAGTCGCAAAATCTTTCCCGTATAATTTTGTTCCTGGTTTATTGTAGAAAATAGTAGCGTCTAAACGAGGATCGTCTTCTCCAGTTCTTGTTTTTTCTTCTTTAAATTCATTAAACAATGCCCAAGTTGGCTGTACGTCTGTCCATCCGAAAGCACGTGGTGCATAAGTAATTGCTCTAGCCGATGTTTTCCCCCAGCCTGAAGCAGGAGCACCTCCCCATCCTAAATCAACTCCACCAGCATCACGGCTGAATTGCACTTCAAAAAGAGATTCTGAATTGTTTTCATTCGCTGTCGTAAAGTTGTCTCTATAATTAGCAACCAAAGAATAAACACCCAAATCGATCACTTGTTTAAAAGTAGTTCTTGCATTTGCAAAATCTTTAGTGAACAAATAAGCTTTTCCTAAATATCCTAAGGCTGCACCTTTTGTCGCACGACCTTTTTGTCCTGCATCTAATCCCGAAACTCCAGTATAAGAATTTGGGAGTAATTCAGCAGCTGTTTTAAAATCTGCTATAACCTGCGTCCATCCTTCTTCTTGGGTTTTCTGCGGATAATAAACTGCTAATTCTGTTGGAACTGGAACGTTCTTAAACATATTTACAGCATGGAACAAGAACAAACCTCTTAAAAAATAAGCCTGTCCTAAGATTCTGTTTTTTAAAGCTTCGTCTTTAAATTCAATTCCTGGCACGCTTGTCAATACCTGATTTGCACGATAAATTCCCTGATAGTATGTTTCGTAAGCCCATCCGTAGATCGCTGCATCAGCAACATTTGAGTTGAAATGTCCAACATTATACATAGAACCCCATGGACTGTTTGTTCGGGAATCGTCTCCCTTTACATCCAGCAATAATGGTGTACTTCTCATGTAAGTCCCGTCTGTCAATAAACTTCCGTATGCTGCATTTACTCCTTTCAATGCATCATCATCTGTTTTCCAAAATGAATCAACTGCATCATTATTAGGATCTAGCTGAGTCAAATCTTCATTATCAACACAGCTTGTTGTTACCAAAGCCAGTGAAAAAAAAACAGTTATATAGTTAAAAAATTTAGATTTCATTTTAATACGTTTTAATGGTTAGACCTATTTTAGAAGCTTACTTCTACTCCTAAAGAAATTGTTCTCGGATTTGGGAAAGATCCTGCATCATATCCTCTCGAGATTAATCCGTCGCTATTAAAATCTGGATCATATCCTTTGTATTTAGAAATAATCAGCAGATTTTGACCATTCAGGTAAACCTTTGCTTTTTGAATAAATTTATCTTTCAGCGGAATGTTATAGCCAATTTCCATAGTTTGCAGTTTCACATAATCACCGCTTTCGATAAATCTGTTAGAGTCTCTGCTGTTTCCGTTTGGATCTCCAATAACCGGAGCAGGAACATTTGTATTCGTATTGGTTGGTGTCCAATAGTTCAGTTCGTCTGTATGATGGTTCGTATATTGACCAATCATTAAATTTCGGTACATTGCATTAAATACTTTGTTACCGCCTGCTCCCTGCCAAAACATTGAAAAATCAAAGTTGGAATAAGAAGCGCTGAAATTAAATCCGAAACCATATTTAGGAATTGTTACTCCTTGGAAAGTTCTATCGGCATCTGTAATGATTCCATCTCCATTTACATCTCTAAATTTAATATCTCCCGGAGCTGCACCTGTTTGTGTTGGCGAAGCCGCTACCTCAGCCGCATTTTGGAAAATTCCAATTGCTTCCCAAGCAAACATTTCACCAACAGATCTTCCTACTTCTGTTTTAGAAACTGCGCCATAAATAGGATTTCCGTTTACACCAATTTTAGTCACTTCATTTTTAAGTGTTCCAAAGTTGGCTGAAATATCATATTTGAATTTATGATGATGATTGCTGTAAGCTGCTGTAAACTCTACCCCAGTATTTTTCATTGATCCCGCATTTGTTGTCACACTTGCCGGAAATGCACCTGTTGAAAAAGGAAGCGGCACGCCTAATAATAAATCATCCGATTTTTTAATGAAATATTCTGCTGTAAACTGTAAATCATTGTTTAAGAAACCTAATTCTATACCAACATTTGAGTTTATCGATTTTTCCCATTTTACATTAGGATCAAGCGCTGCTACTACAGTTGTTCCTGGAGCAAGCTCATTATTAAAATCGTAACCCGCAAAACTGTTTACTGTTGAGGCGAAGAAATATTGAGAAATGGTATTGTTCCCTAATGTACCGTAACCTCCTCTAAGTTTAATGTTGCTTATCCACTCTGGCAATGTCCAAAATTTCTCATTGCTGATTTTCCATCCTCCTGAAAAAGAATAAAAATTTGCCGAATTATTTTTTTCGCTGAAAAGAGACGTTTTGTCTTGTCTAAAGTTAGCCTGCACTAAATATCTGTCATCAAAAGAATAATTTAATCTGCTAATATAAGATACTCCAGTAATCGTAAATTTATACTCCGACGCATTTCTGGCATCAGCATATTGAAGCATTGGTATTTCCCCTGGAGTGTAACCTACACCTCTCATATTATACCTATGATAGTCTCTTTTTTCTTGAATCCAACCTGCAAGAGCATCAAATTTGTGCTTGCCAAGAGTAACTTCATAAGTCAATAGATTGTTCAAAAACGTTCTTAACTCATTTCCAGTCTCAACATCCAAAGACGCTTCATCATTTGTTGTAATATAATACCAGCCTAAATCACTTGGCGGAATAAATTTTCTGTTTTCCCAGTCTGTTCTGTCATAACTTACATCCAATTTGTATTTAAGTCCTTTCACTATTTCAATTTCTCCCCATACATCTCCTATGAAACGGTTTCTTTTCCCATTGTTATCAATCAGATTATTGTATCCAATTGGATTCATAGAAATAGCTCTCTGCGTCAGGTTATCTGTACCTCCATAACCACCTAGTCTGTTTGAATCGTAAACTGGCATAGTAGGGACTGCACCTAAAATATCGCTGACAACAGTCTGCCCAGCATTATATTCATTAAAAATCTCCTTATCAGATTGTGTATAAGCTATTTTTGCACCATACTTAAATTTTCCTTTTTTACCATTTAAATTTAAGTTGGTTGATAATCTCTCATAGTCCTGAGGCGTTTTAATGTAACTTGTATTTTTAAAGTAATCAACATTAAAACTGTAAGCTATACTTTCTGCACCTCCAGTAAATGTTAAAGCTTGATTTTGTACAACACCAGTTTGGAAAGATTCTTTCTGCCAATCTGTATTAACATTTGAAATATAATAAGGGCTTGTTGGATCATTTCCTGGAGCAATGCTTACTGGAACTCCTGCTCTAATGTCTCTGTTACGTTCTGCTTCGCTGGTAATTTTTTGATATCCTACACGATCGGTAACATCCCATTTTTTAGCTACATTTTGAAGACCAACAATAGACTTGAATTTAACGTCCATTTTTCCAGCCTTACCTTTTTTAGTAGTAATAATTACAACTCCATTTGCACCACGCACACCATAAATCGCTGCCGAAGAAGCGTCTTTAAGAACTTGCATCGATTCTATTTCTCCTGGAGCAAAATCATAAGGTGAATCGACCATAATTCCATCAATCACAAAAAGTGGATTATTATTGCTAAACGAAGTTATACCTCTAATTTTCACATTTACAAAGCCTCCAGGCTCTCCTGATGACTGCACCGTAACTCCCGGAACCTGACCTTGAAGCATTTTTGCTGCGTCATAGGTAACTACCTTTTTTGCCGATTCTAAATTTACAACGCTCACAGAACCAGTTAAGTCTGATTTCTTTTGAGTTCCGTAACCAATTACTACTACTTCGTTCAATTTATTAGTGTCTTCTCCCAAAGAAACGTCTATTTTGGATTGACTTCCTACGACTATCTCTTTGTTTTGAAATCCTATAAATGAAAAGACTAAAACATCTCCAGAAGATGCATTAATCGAGTATTCTCCATCGAATCCAGTTGAGGCCACTGTTTTGGTTCCTTTAATCATAATGTTTACACCTGGAAGAGGCAAATTGTCCTGCGCAGATGTAACAACTCCGTTAATCGTTTTGCCCTGAGCCGACATTTGATTAACTGAAAATAACAGCATTAAAACTGCTAAAATCCATTGTGTTTTTGGCAATAGAAAATTGCAATACAAAACTAATTGTTGCTTAGTTCTCATAGTGGTTGGTTTAAGGTTGGTTAGTTGTTTAGTTAATAAGTGTTAATCTTACATTTGTAAATTTAACTAAAAAAAAACCACGAAAACAAATTAATATCACAAAAAAAAGCTTCAAAAAAAACACATATCATAAATTAAGTGTTTAATTAACATTTAAAATTTAGTGGTTTTTTCAAAAAAAAGAAGCTTTTTACAGTTTTAATTGTGTAAAAAATACACTTTTTAAAAAAAAGCTCATTTTTAATCAAAATTTGAAACGATTAAAAAAATAACAAATAATCTGTTTTTTAATAGCTTAAATTCAAAAAAAAAAATATTTTGTAAGTAAATTACTGTTTATTTTTAGGCGTTTTTAAAAAAATTGATCTTGTTTTACATAAAAACTATCCTTTACTGTCCTGTTTTTTTCTTAAAAAAATCTTAAAATAAAGTTTTGAATGTTATTTTTATGTAAAATGTTACTTTTTTAAGAGTACTTTTGAAGAGTTATTTATGTAAGTGTGAAATCTACATTAATAAATTATGATACGTTTTAAGAAGTTTATATATTTACAATCCAAATTAATTATATATGTTAAACAGCTATAGTTCTGCCGATAAAGTGTTACTGGCAGTAGACTGCATCATTTTTGGATTTGACAATGAGGGTTTGAAAATCCTTTTAATCCAAAGAGATTTTGAGCCCGAAAAAGGAAAATGGTCCTTGATTGGAGGTTTCTTAAAACGCGACGAAGTTTTAGATAGTGCCGCAACCAGAATCTTAAATACCTATACAGGTCTGAATGATATTTATATGGAGCAGTTATATGCTTACAGCGAAATCGACCGTGATCCTGTTGAAAGAACTATCTCCGTTTCTTATTTTGCTTTGATTAATATCGAAAACCATAATGCAGAATTGATTCAGAATTATCATGCAGAATGGTTCCCGATTAACGATGCGCCAAACTTGATTTTTGACCATAACGAAATGGTTCAAAATGCTATTAAGAGACTTCGCTATAAAACATCTGTAAAACCAATTGGTTTTGAACTGCTACCTGAAAAATTCACGATGCGTCAGCTTTTAGAATTGTATGAAGCGATTTTGAGCAAAGAATTGGATAAACGAAATTTCATCAGCAAAATTAATTCTCTTGATATTTTAAATAAATTAGACGAAAAAGACATGCAGTCTTCTCGAAAAGGTTCTTATTTATACACCTTTAATAAAGAGAAATACGAAGAAAAACTGCAAAATAACTTTGCACTCAATTTATAAGAACTTTATTTATTCTCTCGCAGATTTAGGAGATTTAGCTGATCAATTGTCAAAAAATCTTCCCGATCTGCTAAATCTGCGGGAAAAAATTATAAAGAATTCCTCAATATAAGAGCAGATTTGTTTTCGATCTGTTCTTTTGTTCCTTTCAAGACCATATCAGCTAGAATTTTTCCCATCATTTCAAAATGGGTTGAAATTGTGGTAATTCCATTTGCAGCAATTTTCTTTAATGGTGTTTCATTATAAGAGATAATTCCGAAATCTTCTCCTAATTTTAATTTTCTTGCCATCGCATTTTCGATAACCAAAAGAAGATCACGATCGTGAGGGATAATATACAAATCTCCCAAAGCGATAGTTTGATTGCTGAAATCAGAAATAATTTCGTAATCAAAACCATAATCCTGACAGAACGATTCGAAACCAATTTTCATTCCGGGCGGTTCTCTGAAACCTGGGAAAATCAAAATCAGTTTTTTGTATTTTGATAACCGCGATTTGCCTTTCATCAAACCTTCATAAATATCTTTTTGGTGATTTTGATAAATTGCTGGAAATATTTTTAAGTCCGAATTCGTCTGATCTAAAATTATTACATCATTCACTGGTAGGGTTTTTATCGAATCGACTATATCGTTTAAGTTCGTCGGCATCAAAATATATTTGGTGTAATTTCCATTGCTGTCATTGATCAGTTTTTTAAAAACCTGAACATTGAAATGATGAAAGAAAATATCGACCTGAACATTCTTTCCAATATTTTTTAGAAACGAATTATAAATGTCTTCTTTAAAAATATTCAACTCATCAAAAAGCAGGAAAATCTTCTGAGTTATAGTGATTTCAATGCTTTTAACATAATATCCCTTGCCAGGAATGGCATAAATAATTCCTCTTTTCTTCAATTCATCGTACGCTAAAAGCACTGTATCACGCGACAAAGAAAACGCCAAACAGACTTTATTTACCGAAGGAAGACGGTCTCCTTTGACCAAATTTCCTTCTTCAATAGCTTTTTCTATTGAAAGAATTATCTGCTTATATTTTGGAAGACCAATATTATTTTGGATAGAAATGATGTTCATAAATAAAGTCATTTTGACTATTAATATTAAAAACTGGTAGGTACTGGTATGCAAATATAGAGAATGTTTCTATTTTTGGATTTCATTATTGGTAAAAATTATATGGAAATAAAACACATATCTCATTTAAAAGACACTCATAATTGCAAATTGTTTGGTTTAATGCCTGATAAAGAAGAAATTTATTCATTTGAATTAGTGAATAAAAACGGAATGAAAGTTCAAATCATCAATTATGGTGCAACTGTAACTTCAATCCAGATTCCTTTGAACGGAAAATTAACCGATGTTGTATTAGGGTTTAATAATCTGGAATCGTATTTAGAATCGTATAATTTACCAAGTGCTCCTTATTTTGGAACAACGGTTGGACGTTACGCCGGTCGTATTCATAAAGCCACTTTTAGTCTGAACGATAAAAAATTTCAGCTTGATGGAAACAATAATGGAAATACGCTTCACGGCGGAACAATGGGATTTGGAAGAAAAGCTTGGAGTGTGACCGATGCAAAAACTGGCGAAAATCCATCTATTACTTTTGGTCTTTTGAGCCAACATTTAGACGAAAATTTCCCTGGCGAAATGACGGTTTACTTAACTTATACTTTGACAGAAGAAAACGAATTAAAATTAGAATATAAAGCAACTTCAACAGAAGACACGATTATTAATTTAACGCATCACAGTTATTTTAATCTTGACGGACATGATGGAAATGTTTTAGAACAGCAGATGTTTATCAAATCGGCTAAAATGCTGGAAACAAATTCAGATAATATTCCAACAGGAGATTTTACCGATTTAACTGATCATGATTTTGATTTTAGAGCTCCTAAAAACTGTCCATTTCCAATTGACAATTCTTTTGTAGTCAATTCTGAAACGGAAATCGTAGCACAATTAATCAGTTTAAAAAATAAACTTCGAATGAATGTTTATACCGATCAGCCAAGTGTACATATATATGTAGGCGGGAATTGTTTTGGAAAACTAAAAGGAAAAGAAAACGTCGATTACAATGCACAAAGCGGCATTTGTTTTGAAACACAAAATTTTCCAGATGCGCCAAATCAGGCACATTTTCCAAATGCTGTTTTGAAAAAAGGCGAAGAATATGCTCAAAAAACAGTATACAAATTTGAAAACTTAAACTAACTATTTACCCAATATTACAATTACAACAACTAAAATGAATGATATTTTAATACAAAACACCGTTGCATTTTTTGAGAAATCTTTCGGATCTTCTCCGCAGAAAACGGTACTTTCTCCAGGAAGAATCAATATTATCGGAGAACATGTTGACTACAATGACGGTTATGTTTTACCAGCAGCAATTGACAAAGTAATTTGTTTTGCTTTTGAAAAAAACAACACCAATACCTCTAAAATTATCGCTATTGATTTAAACGAAGAATTTGAAATCGACTTAACTCAGGAAGTTAAATTGAGTGATGTGGTTTGGACAAATTATATTCGAGGCGTAATCAAACAACTGCAGGATAACGGATTTACTTTTGAAGGTTTCAACTGTGTTTTCAGCAGTAATATTCCGGTTGGTTCTGGATTGTCCTCTTCTGCAGCTTTAGAATGCGGCATGATTTTCGGAATCAAATCTCTTTTTGATTTAAAGATTGAAAAAGTAGATATTTCTTTATTAGGACAAAAAGCAGAACATTGGGTTGGAATCAACTGCGGAATTATGGATCAGTTTTCAAGCGTTCATGGTTTAGAAAACAAAGTAATCAAATTAGACTGCAACACTTTAGATTTTGAATATCACAATGCCGACTTTAAAGACTATTCTTTGATTTTATTGGATTCTAATGTAAAACATTCCCTTTTTACTTCAGAATACAATACCAGAAGAATTGAATGTGAAGAAGGATTAGCCATCATAAAAAGTCATTTTCCAGAAGTAAAAAGTTTTAGAGATGCTTCAGAAGAGCAAGTTCTAAGTCTTAAAGATAAAATGACTGAAAAAGTTTTCAGCAGAGTTCATTTTGTTGTTAAAGAAATTAACCGAGTTATCAAAGCCTGCGAAGCTTTGGATCAAGGAAATATTGAACTTTTAGGAGAATTACTTTTTGAAACACACTACGGTTTATCGCAAGAATATGAAGTAAGCTGCGAAGAATTAGATTTCTTAGTAGATACTGCAAAAGAAGACCATGCTATTATCGGTTCTCGACTTATGGGAGGCGGTTTTGGTGGCTGCACCATCAATTTAGTTAAAAAAGGATATGAAAATGAGGTTAAAAGTAAGTTTTCGAAACTTTATTTAGATACATTTGGAATTGAATTAAAATTCTATGATGTAAAAATCTCAAACGGAACAACATTACTTTAAACTACAACACACTACAATGAAAAATTTTGACATTAATGAAGATCCGCACAGACGCTTCAACCCATTAATCAACGAATGGGTATTGGTTTCACCTCACCGTGCAAAACGCCCTTGGCAAGGACAAAACGAAACAATTTCGACAGAAGAACTTCCTAAATACGACCCAACTTGTTATTTGTGTCCAGGAAATGTTCGTGCCAATGGAGTAAATAATCCAGCATACGAAAGCAGTTTTGTTTTTGAAAATGATTTTGCTGCCATGAAACAGGAAGAAATTATTTTTGAAGACGATATCAAGCATACTTTTTTTAAGGCAAAACCAGAACAGGGAATTTCAAGAGTGGTTTGTTTTTCGCCAAGACACGATTTGACTTTACCAGAAATGGAAATTGCCGATATCGAAAATATCATCAAAACCTGGCAGAAAGAATATACTGATTTAGGAAATATTAAATTCATCAACCACGTTCAGATTTTTGAAAATAAAGGAAGTGTAATGGGGTGCAGCAACCCACATCCGCACGGACAAATCTGGGCACAGTCTTCGTTACCTACTCAGGTTGAGAAAACACAAAACAGCTTAAAATCATATTACGATAAAAATAAAAAAACTCTTTTAGAAGATTACGTTCAGGCCGAACTGAGAGTTGGAGATCGTATCGTAATCGAAAATGATCATTTTGTTGCTTTGGTTCCCTTTTGGGCAATTTGGCCTTATGAAACTATGATTGTAAGCAAAAGAGCGGTAAACAAAATTACCAATTTTACGGAGGAAGAAAGTACCGCTTTCGCTAAAATCTTAAAGCAGTTAACTACGAAGTATGATAATTTATTTAGTACTTCTTTTCCATACTCTTCAGGAATCCACCAATCGCCAACCGACGGATTAGAGCATCCTGAATGGCATTTCCACATGCATTTTTATCCGCCGTTGTTAAGATCGGCAACTGTAAAGAAATTCATGGTTGGATATGAAATGATGGGCGAATCACAGCGTGACATAACACCTGAAAAAAGTGCTGAAATTTTAAGACAGCAATCAGAAGTGCATTATAAAAATCTTATAAAAGTGTAAGAATTATCGTTTTATAGAAGCTACAAACACAAAAATTTAACACATTATACCGTTTAGAAATGTAAAAAACACATTTGCTCATGGTTGATTTCTAAATTTTTATTTTACATTTGGCTTCTGCTTTTATTTTCGCAAAAAAATAACAGAAATAAAACACATCTTGCATTTTTGACGAGATTATACAAAACTAAAACAAACTTTACCCTATAATAATTATTTAAAATACTACTAACAATGAACCAAAACCTCGCTTTCGCAGATTATGCGGTTTTTATTATCTATTTTATCGTAGTCTCTGTCTACGGTTACACGGTTTATCGCAAACGTAAACAAGACGAACAAGATGCTAAAGCTTACTTTTTGGCTGAAGGAAATTTAACATGGTGGGCAATTGGAGCTTCTCTTATTGCTTCTAACATCTCTGCAGAACAATTCATCGGAATGAGTGGTGAAGGTTTCTTCTTAGGAATTGCTGTTGCTGCTTACGAATGGCTTGCTGCTATTGCACTTATTATTGTGGCTGTATGGTTTATTCCTGTATATCTTAAAAACAAGATTTACACGATGCCTCAGTTCTTAAAAACACGTTACAACGAATCTACTGCATTGATTATGGCAGTTTTCTGGTTGTTCTTATACGTTTTTGTAAACTTGACTTCTATCTTATACTTAGGAGCAGTTGCAATTAATGGTCTTGCTGGAGGAGAATATCTTCACGCTATTATGATTGGATTAGCTGTTTTTGCTTTATTTATTTCTCTTGGAGGAATGAAAGTTGTAGCTTATACAGACGTTATTCAGGTTGCTGTATTAATCATTGGAGGTTTGGTAACTTCTTATATTGCATTGACAACTGTTGGTCAATATTTTGGTGTGGGAGAAAATGCAATCGCTGGTTTCAAAGTTTTAATGAGAGAAGCGCCTGAGCATTTCAAAATGATTATTCCAAAACCAACTGCGACTTCTACTCAGCTTGAAATCGATAAATATTTAACTTTCCCTGGATTGTTATCTTACGCGGCTGGTATCTGGATCATCAACTTAAACTACTGGGGATGTAACCAATACATTACACAAAGAGCACTTGGTGCTGACTTACAAACGGCTCGTACAGGAATTTTATTCGCTGGTATGTTAAAATTATTAATGCCACTTATCGTAATGCTTCCTGGTATTGCTGCTTACGTTTTATACACAAACGGACATTTACCTCAATTAGTTGGAGGAAAAGATGGTGCTTATTCTGCTGTTTTAACCTTCCTTCCAACTGGATTAAAAGGACTTTCTGTTGCGGCTCTTACTGCGGCAATCGTAGCGTCTTTAGCTGGAAAAGTAAACAGTATCTCTACAATCTATACATTAGATATTCATAAAAAATACATTCAAAAAGAAGCTGGCGAAAAACAGCAGGTAAATATTGGTAGACTTGCCGTTTTTGCTGCAATGCTTTTAGCTGTTTTATTTACTTGGAATGACGTTCTAGGAATTGGTGGTGTTGGAGGATTTACTTATATCCAAAAATATACTGGATTTATCAGCCCTGGAGTTTTTGCTATGTTCTTCTTAGGTATGTTCTGGAAAAGAACTACAGGAACAGCGGCGATCGTTGGGGTAATCTTAGGATTCTTATTATCTGTTTTATTCAACGAATACGCTCCAGCTTTATTTGGTCCCGATACATTTTTATACACCGCTTATCCTAACGGGAAAGGAGCTTTCGAAATTCCATTCCACATTTGTATGGGATTATCATTCTTATTCACAATGATTGCGATGATCTTAATAAGTTTCGCTGGTCCAAAAGTAAACCCAAAAGCATTCGAGACAGAACCTGGAATGTTCAAAGTACAGCCGCAGACTACGGTCTTAATCGTAATTACATTACTGATTATCGTGGCTCTTTATGTTAAGTTCTGGTAATAAATTATCAGTTCTATTCTCTCTATTTTTACAGCTGTTGTTTGTCATGAACAACAGCTGTAAATTTTTTAAAAAAGTTCTAACAACAGAAATAAAAAGCCACGAATTACACTAATTTCCACGAATTATTTTTTTTAAATAAAAATTCAAGCTAATTTGTGTGATTCGTGGCAAAAAAATCACAACAAACTATAATAAATAAAAATCATGCAGTTATCATTAACCCAAAAAATCATTATCGTTACGGGAGGCGCAAAAGGAATTGGTTTAGGAATCGTTAAGGTTTTAGCCGAAGAAAATGCCATTCCGTTTATCGTTGGACGTAACGAAAATGACAACATCAAAGCCGTAGAAGAATTAAAAGCCTTTGGAAAAGAAGCGTATCAAGTTGCCGCCGATTTGACAAAACCTGAAGACTGCAAAAAAGCCGTTGAAGCCATAATCGCAAAATTCGGAAGAATCGACGGATTGGTAAACAATGCCGGAGTTAATGACGGCGTTGGATTAGAAAACGGAAATTATGAAGATTTCGCCGCTTCACTTCACAAAAATTTAGTCCACTATTATTTAATGGCTCAACACGCACTTCCATATTTGAAAGAATCTAAAGGAGCAATTGTAAACATTGGTTCCAAAACTGCCGAAACTGGTCAAGGAGGAACCTCAGCTTATGCTGCTTCAAATGGAGGAAGAAATGCTTTAACGAGAGAATGGGCTGTTGAATTATTGAAATATAGTATCCGTGTAAACGCTGTAATTGTGGCAGAATGTTACACACCCCTTTACGAAACGTGGATCAATACTTTTGAAAACAAAGAAGAAAAATTAGCTGCAATTACTAAAAATATTCCATTAGAAAACAGAATGACAACCGCTGAAGAAATCGCAAATATGGTGGTTTTCTTATTGTCTGAAAAATCAAGCCATACTACAGGACA
Organism: Flavobacterium panacagri; assembly: GCF_030378165.1. Classification (NCBI taxonomy): domain Bacteria; kingdom Pseudomonadati; phylum Bacteroidota; class Flavobacteriia; order Flavobacteriales; family Flavobacteriaceae; genus Flavobacterium; species Flavobacterium panacagri. The sequence goes on along the minus strand of NZ_CP119766.1, from coordinate 1,269,695 downwards.
GATTATTTATGTGGATGGTGGTTATACACATTTAGATCGTTCTATTTAATTTTTTTTTAGCCACGAATTCACGAATTATTTTTTGAAAATCTTTGAGAATAAATTTGTGAATTCGTGGCTTTCCTTTTTTCTCTCCTAGATTTCACAAATTTTTTTTTAATCATTTAATCTGTGAAATTCTAAGTTTATTTTTCAAGCAGCTACTGTAAATTTTTTAATTCTTTTAATTCGTGAATTCGTGGCTATTTCTTTTCAAACAGATTTGAATCCTCTTTAATCTTTAATCCCGATAGCTATCGGGAGTGGCAAAACTAACGTTCGCATTATTTTTAAAATCCGAAGGCGTAATTCCCTTAACTTTTTTGAAGAGTTTATTAAAATTTGATGCCGTTTTATAACCGCATTCATAAGCGATCTCAGACATGCTTTTATCGGTTTCCAGCAACAATTTACAGGCATTCGAAATTCGGATTTCGTGCAGATAATCCACAAAATTCTTCTTCGTTTTTACCCTGAACATTCTACAGAAAGAAGTCCGCGTCATATTCGCGACAGCTGCAATTTCTTCTAATGAAATATTCTTTTTGTAATTTTTATTCACGTATTGAAAAACTTCAGAAAGACGATCTACTTTAGAATCCTTTTGCATCAAAGAATAAATCTCGTCATTGATATAAATAGTATCCTGGCTTTCGGAAAGAATAGACAAAATCTCAAAAAGTCCGACAATAACTTCGAAGTCTTTTTTAGCAACTAATTTCTCCAGTTTTTTCGCAATCTGTTTATTGGTTTTTCCGATAATCGAAATTCCTTTTCCAGCCTGAAAAAAGAGTTCATTGATTTTTTGGGTTTCTTTTAACTCGTAAAAAGTCGGCCCGAAAATATCTTTATGAAAATATACGACAATCGAATTGGCTTTTAAATCTTCAATTCCCTGATAATATTTCTCATCATTCAGCCAAACGTGAGGAATATCAGAACCTAAAAAAACCATATCTCCGGGTTCAAACGGCATTACTGAATTTCCGATAATTCGCTTGCCGAAACTCTCTTTCACATACACCAATTCCAATTCTGGATGTGAATGAAACGGCGCTTGAAAAAACGGTTCAATCCGATTCAGTACTGAAACTTTAGTATTGAGATAAGACGCTATTTTAGTTTGTTCCAATTTCATACTGCAAAGATAATTAAAGATTAGATACGGATAATATTAGACTACTAACGAAGATCTAAAAACCCTAATTTTATTTTTCGTTAACTGCCAGAATTCTATAAAAATTTGAAGGATTAAATTGTTATAAACGAAGGCAGTGACATCAAAAAAAAAGAAAAAACAAACAACACAATGTCTGAGAATAACACAAAAAAACTGGTTGTAAAACTACATCCAGATGATAATGTATTGGTTGCCTTAACCGATCTTCAAAAAGGCGAAACCATTCATTTTGAAAACGAAACATACGTTTTACAAGACCTCATCAAAGCCAAACATAAATTCTACATGCAGGACATGAAGCAGGGAGAAGAAGTAAATATGTACGGCGTTTTGGTTGGAAAAGTACAAAACGATTTGACAAAAGGAAGTTTAATGACAACCGAAAACCTTAAACATGCTGCAGATCCTTATGCTTACAGAAACGCCTCTTACGAATGGAATGCGCCTGATGTTTCTAAGTTTGAAAACAGAACATTCAAAGGTTACAAAAGAAAAGACGGACGCGTTGGAACAGCAAATTACTGGCTTTTTGTTCCGACAGTTTTTTGTGAAAACAGAAATTTAGATGTCATCAAAGAAGCCTTACACAAACAATTGGGTTATGCTGTCACCGATAAATACAATCAATTTACGCATGAATTGCTTCAGGGTTATTTGAACGGAAATGACATTAATGATATCAATATTGAATTGAATCCGACTCCAAAAAACAATCGCGTTTTTGAAAATGTAGACGGAATTAAATTCTTAAATCATCAAGGTGGCTGTGGTGGAACTCGTCAAGATGCTTCTACTTTGAGCGCTTTACTGGCTTCTTATGCCAATCATCCAAATGTTGGAGGAATTACACTTTTGAGTTTAGGATGCCAGCATTTACAAGTTCAGGATTTTGTAAATGATGTTAAAAGACAAAATCCAGATTTCGATAAACCATTGTTTATTTTTGAACAACAGCAGACCGAAAGTGAAGAAGTTTTGATTACCAACGCCATCAAAAAAACGTTTGAAGGTTTAATAGAAATCAACAAATACGAAAGAACCGATGCGCCTTTGAGCGATTTATGCATTGGTGTAAAATGTGGAGGAAGCGATGGTTTCAGCGGTGTTTCTGCAAATCCTGCGGTTGGTTATACTTCAGATTTAGTTGTAGCTTTAGGCGGAAAAATTCTTTTGGCTGAATTCCCAGAATTATGCGGTGCAGAGCAGAATTTAATTGACAGATGTATTACGGAAGATAACGCTAAAAAATTCATCAATTTAATGGAATCTTATGATGAACTGGCGCACAAAGTGGGTTCAGGTTTCCACATGAATCCGTCTCCGGGAAATATTAAAGACGGTTTAATTACAGATGCCATCAAAAGTGCTGGAGCAGCCAAAAAAGGCGGAACATCTCCTGTTGTTGATGTTTTAGATTATACAGAACTAGTTACAAAACCAGGTTTAAGTTTGGTTTGTACGCCGGGAAATGATGTAGAAGCAACAACTGGAAAAGCGGCTTCTGGAGCGACTTTAATTTTGTTTACTACAGGTTTGGGAACTCCAACAGGAAACCCAGTTTGTCCTGTAATTAAAGTGGCTACAAATTCGGTTTTGGCAACCAGAATGAAAGATATTATTGATATTGACTGCGGGCCAATTATCAGTGGCGAAAAATCTATTGAAGAAATGGGCGAGGAAATTTTAGAATACTGTATCAAAGCGGCAAGCGGCGAAATTATTCCGAAAGCTGTACAATTAAACCAAGACGATTTTATTCCGTGGAAACGCGGCGTATCTTTGTAAAAGACTATTAAAAACAACTCATAAAAATTTATATCAAATGTTTTCATTACAAAATAAAAAAGCAATTATCACTGGCGGCGGAAGCGGAATTGGAAGAGCGATTTCGGTTTTATTTTCGAAACAAGGAGCTGAAGTTCACATTTTAGAATTGACTGAAGAAAGCGCAAAAGAAACCGTTGAAGAAATAAAATCAACTGGAGGAAATGTTTTTGCTCACGCTTGCGACGTTTCGAACCACGAACAAGTAAATTCAACTTTCGAGAAAATCGGAAATATCAATATTCTAGTAAACAACGCTGGAATTGCTCACGTTGGAAAAGTAGATACTACTTCAGAATCTGATTTTGACCGAATCATGAATGTAAACGTAAAAGGAGTTTACAACTGTCTTCATGCTTCAATTCCGGCGCTAAGAAATTCTGGCGGAGGTGTCATTTTGAACTTGGCTTCAATTGCATGCTGGGTTGGAATTCCAGATCGTTTTGCTTATTCTACAGCAAAAGGAGCGGTTATGGCTATGACTTTATCAGTTGCAAAAGATTATTTGAATGATAAAATCAGATGTAATTCTATTTCTCCTGCAAGGGTTCACACGCCTTTCGTAGACGGATTTATTGCTAAAAATTATCCTGGAAAAGAAGAAGAAATCTTCGAAAAACTATCTCAGTCACAGCCAATCGGCCGTATGGGAAAACCAGAAGAAATCGCCACTTTAGCATTATTCTTATGCAGTGACGAATCGTCTTTCATCACAGGTTCAGATTACCCAATTGATGGAGGTTTTATCAAATTGAATAACTAAAAAAAAGAATAGCCACGAATTCACGAATTTTTTCAGTCATAATTCGTGGCTATTTTTATTTAATACAGATTTCACAGATTTTTAAAATCATTTTAATTCGTGAATTCGTGGCTAAAAAAATACACATTACTAAAAAAATTAAAATATGAAACTTATTAGATTCGGAGAAGAAGGAAAGGAAAAACCAGGAGTTTTACTAAATGATAAAAGATATGATGTTTCGTCTATCGTAACCGATTACAACGAAGCTTTTTTTGAAAATGACGGTTTAGCAAAATTAGAAGAAGCTTTAAAAAATAACCCATCTTTAACAGAAGTAAGCGATTCAGTTCGTTTAGGTTCGCCAGTTGCGCGTCCGTCAAAAATTATCTGCATCGGATTAAATTACGTAGATCACTGTGAAGAAACTGGCGCTGCAATTCCGGAAGAACCAATTATTTTCTTTAAATCAACCACTTCTTTATGCGGACCAAATGATAATTTGATTATCCCGAAAAACAGTGAAAAAACAGATTGGGAAGTAGAATTAGCATTTGTTGTAGGTAAAAAAGCAAGCTACGTTTCTGAAGAAGATGCACCAAACTATATTGCTGGATATTGCCTTTTAAATGATTATAGCGAAAGAGCATTCCAAATCGAGCGCGGCGGACAATGGGCAAAAGGAAAAGGTTCTGATACTTTCGCTCCTCTTGGACCTATTATGGCAACTCCAGACGAAGTTGGCGATGTAAATAACCTAAAAATGTGGCTTACTGTAAACGGAAAAACGTTCCAAAACAGTAATACATCAAACTTGATTTTCAAAATTCCATTTTTAGTACATTATTTAAGTCAGTTTATGACCTTGCTTCCTGGCGATGTTATTAGTACAGGAACGCCTCCGGGAGTTGGATTAGGAATCAAACCAGATCCAATTTACATTAAAGCAGGCGATGTAATCGAATTAGGAATTGAAGGTTTGGGCACAAGTAAACAAACTGCCGTAGCTTACAAACAAAACTAAAAATATGGCAGCTCAAAAATTCTATCTGGCTTTAGACTTAAAAGATGATGCAAATTTAATTTCAGAATACAAAGAACTGCATGAAAATGTCTGGCCGGAAATTAAGAAAAGCATTCAAGACTCTGGAATTGAAGTTTTGGATATTTACTGCACCGGGAACAGATTGTTTATGATCATCGAAGCAGATGCCGATTTTACTTTCGAAAAGAAAGACAAAGCCGACGCTGCAAACGAAAAAGTTCAGGAATGGGAAACTTTAATGTGGAAATTCCAACAAGCTTTACCTTGGGCAAAACCAGGGCAAAAATGGATTTTAATGGATAAGATTTTTGGATTGTAATATCCGTGATTCCATATTAATAGCAATATTTAATATTCCGTAGGAATATCTCATCGGTAGAATAAAATATTGGCGTTTTGTATTATGTCCTGTAGGGACATCTGATTTACGGAAATAATATACATATCCATAAATCAAACGTTCCTACGGAACATATAACCGTAATTCAAATTTCATTCTACCGACGAAACATTCCTAACGGAATGAATCTACAAAATGAATTGTTTTTTATAAAAAAAAGCCTTGATTATTCAGGGCTTTGTTCTTTTTGCATATTCAGTAAATACGCCATATTCGCAATAACGTGATCATGTTTCTTGACAAACGAATTTTCTTCGTTCCAAACATAACCTGCTAAAACAGCACATATTTTTTCTTTTACTTCAGGATTTTCAGGCTGGTGGAAGAATAATGTCTGTAAATTTCCTGTATACCATTCTTGTACATAAGTTGTGAAAACAGCAATACCGCGTTTCATGTATTGGGTAAACTCCACTTCCCAGTCAACAGGAATTCCCTGTGATTCTTTCAAATATAATTTTGCTGCAAGCATTCCTGATTCGGTTGCGAAGGCCACTCCCGAAGAGAAAACTGGATCTAAGAATTCAGAACTGTTTCCCGTTAAAGCAAAACCGTCTCCATACATTCTTTTTACCGCTCTTGAATAGTTTTCTAATTTAACCGGTTCGAATAAAAATTCAGTTCCAGCAAATCTTTTAATATAATAATCCGATTTCTGAATGGCATTTTTCAAAGCCTCGGCATTGTCTTTATTTTCAGAAAGCGAATTGATAAAGTCTGTTGGCCCAACAACACCTAAGCTAGTATTTCCGTTAGAAAATGGAATTACCCAAAGCCAAACTTCTGTTTCTAGAATATCAAAAGAAATCTGAGTTCCTTCTACACCTTCTTCTCTATTTATATCTTTAACATGTGTAAAAATAGAAGAATGCGGATCTAATTTTGATGGCGTATCTAGATCTAAAAGTCTTGGCAGCACTCTTCCGTATCCGCTAGAATCAATAATAAAATTGGCATAAATTTCTTTTAGATTTCCGTCTTTATCTTTTACGATTGTTTTTGATTTTTTTCCTTCAAAAGAAACTTCTAAAACTTCCGTTTCAAACTCTAGATCAATTCCTTTTCGCACTACTTCCTGTGCCATTGTATTATCAAAATCGGCTCTTGGAACCTGCCAGGTCCAGTCCCAGCCTTCTCCGAATTTTTTACTGAAATCAAAATTGCAGATTTCTTCGCCTCTAATAAAACGAGCTCCTAATTTTTTCTCGAAGTTCATGGCATCGAGCGCGTCAAACAATTCTGCCTCAGCAAAATGATCCATAACACGCGGAATAAGGCTTTCGCCAACAACAAGTCTCGGAAACTTTTGTTTTTCTACAACTTTAACCTTAACATTGTTTTTAAAAAGATACGATGCCGAAACACAACCAGATGGTCCTGCACCAATCACTAAAACATCAACAAACTCCTTTGTCATATTAGAATTATTATCATTAATTAACCTACATTTGCCATCATCAAAATAACTACATTTATTTTGATAAATAAAATTAAATTAGCGCAACCAAAATCTATTTGATGAATACAATTAATGAATATTTAAGTTTAGCAGAATTTGAAGCCATAATCTTTGGAAAAAACAAAGTTTCCATAAGCGATGTAGTTTTAAATCGAGTAAACGAAAGTTTTAATTTCTTGAAAGAATTCTCAGGAAACAAAGTAATCTACGGAGTAAATACGGGCTTTGGTCCAATGGCTCAATACAGAATTAAAGAATCTGATCAAATTCAATTACAATATAATTTAATTAGAAGCCACTCTTCTGGAACAGGAAAACCTTTAAATCCAGAATGTGCAAAAGCGGCAATTTTAGCTAGATTGAATACGCTTTCTTTAGGAAATTCAGGAGTACATCCTTCTGTAATTCATTTAATGGCAGAATTAATCAATAGAGATATTACGCCTTTAATTTTTGAGCACGGTGGTGTTGGCGCCAGCGGAGATTTAGTTCAATTATCACACTTAGCTTTGGTTTTAATTGGCGAAGGCGAAGTTTTTTATAAAGGAGACAGACGCCCAACAGCCGAAGTTTTTGAAATCGAAGGTTTACAACCAATTCAAGTAGAAATTAGAGAAGGTTTGGCATTAATCAACGGAACTTCTGTAATGACAGGAATTGGTGTTGTAAATGTTCATTATGCTCAAAAATTATTAGACTGGTCGTTAAAAGCTTCTTGTGCAATTAACGAATTAGTTCAGGCTTACGACGATCATTTTTCTGCAGAATTAAACCAGACCAAACGTCATAAAGGACAGCAGGAAGTGGCTGAGAGAATGAGAAAAAATCTTTCTGACAGTACTTTAATCCGTAAAAGAGAAGACCATTTATATTCTGGAGAAAATACAGAAGAAATCTTCAAAGAAAAAGTTCAGGAATATTATTCTTTAAGATGTGTTCCTCAAATTTTAGGGCCTGTTTTAGAAACGATAAATAATGTAGCTTCAATTTTGGAAGACGAATTTAACTCGGCCAACGACAACCCAATTATCGATGTAAAAAATCAGCACGTTTATCATGGAGGAAATTTCCACGGAGATTACATTTCGCTTGAAATGGATAAACTGAAAATCGTTATTACCAAATTAACGATGCTGGCAGAACGTCAATTGAACTATTTATTGAATTCAAAAATTAATGAATTACTTCCTCCGTTTGTAAACCTAGGAACATTAGGATTTAATTTCGGAATGCAGGGCGTTCAGTTCGTGGCAACTTCAACAACTGCAGAAAGTCAAATGTTGTCTAACCCAATGTACGTTCATAGTATTCCAAACAACAATGATAATCAGGACATTGTTAGTATGGGAACAAATGCCGCTGTAATTACATCAAAAGTAATTGAAAACTCATTCGAAGTTTTGGCAATCGAATTAATTACAATCGTTCAAGCCATTGATTATTTAGATCAAAAAGATAAAATCTCATCTGTTACTAAAAAATGGTATGATGATATTAGAAACATAATTCCAACATTTAAGGAAGATCAAGTAATGTATCCTTTTGTTCAAAAAGTTAAAGATTATTTGATCAACAGTTAAAAATTGATATACAAATTTGCCCCAAAGAGTTTTAGTTTTTTAATCGTTAAACATTGAATTTTAAAATCATGAAAAAGACACTTATTTTTTTGTTGCTGGTAAGTATTCAATTTGTTAATAGTCAAGAATTGGCTTTAGTTAAAAAGAGCTCCAAAATTGGCTATCTTACTAAAGACGGATCTTTTAAAATCGAACCACAATATAAATCTGCCAGAAGTTTTTCTGAAGGATTAGCCGCTGTAGAAAACGGCGGAAAATGGGGCTTTATTGACACAAAAGGGACTTGGGTAATTCCAGCCGACTTTAAAGATGCGAAAGATTTCAATAATGGAATCGCTGTCGTGCAAAAAGATAAGGAGTGGGTTTATATTAATACGAAAGGAGAAATCCAAAAAGCACCTACTTCTGATAAAGTTTTTGATTTTAATAATGGAGTTGCCTTCATCAGACAAAATAATAAAGTGGGTCTGATTAACAATAAAATGACTGTTGTTTTAGAACCAAAATACGATCAGATCAAACCTTTTGAAAATGGTTATGCGAGAGTGGAACTAAACAAAAACTGGGGAATTATCAATACCGAAGGAAAAGAATTGGTTGAACCTGCTTATGCTGAAATTGGAAATTATTTTAAAGGAACAACTTGGGCTAGAAAAGATAAAACTTTCGGATTAGTAAGCGGCGGAAAATTCATTCCAGTTGATGGAGCTGAAAAAATCTGGGATTTTGAAACTCAGGATTTGACATTCGCTAAGAAAAATGGAAAAATTGGATACATCGATTTAAAAGGAAATTGGGCCATTCTTCCTATATATGATAAAGGAAAAGCTTTCTCTAAAAATCTAGCGCCTGTTTTAGTTGGAAAAAAATGGGGATTTATTAATCCAGAAGGGAAATTTGTAATTGAACCAACTTACAGCGATGCAGAGGTTTTCAGTACCAACGGATTAGCTCCGGTAAAAGAAAGCAATTGGGGTTTCATCAACGAATCTGGAAAATTAGTTATTCCAACACAGTACGGAATTACAACAAACGCTATTATTGCCATGTTTGTACAGCAGGACAAAGGATTTATTGACGGTGTTGCTCGAGTAAAAAACGAGGGAAAATGGGGATTTCTTAAACCCGACGGAACCGTTTTGGCTAACCAATGGTTTGAAAATGCTGAATTATTTTCAAAATCTGAAAAACCACAGCCAGTTGCTGCCCCAGCTGAAGCCCCAAAACAAGAAACAAAAACAACCAAACCAGCTGCCAAATCGACACCGAAAACAGCAGCTAAGAAAAAGAAATAAATTTCACTTATGAAGTGTGTATTAGTAACAGGCGGTTCAAGAGGAATCGGAAGTGCTATTTGTAAAAAACTAGCCGTAGAATCTGATTATCATATTCTGATTAATTATCATTCGAATCAAACAGCTGCCGAAGAAACATTACAAGAAATACAAAAATTAGGTGCAACAGGAGAAATTTTAGGTTTTGATGTTGCTAATTTTGAACAGGTACAAAACGTTCTTACGCAATGGCAAGAAGCCAATCCTGAAAAATTGGTAGAAGCAATTGTAAATAATGCTGGCATTACAAAAGATGGCCTTTTTATGTGGATGACACCGCAGGATTGGAATAGTGTAATGAATACAAGTGCAAACGGATTTTTTAATGTAACGCAGTTTTTCATTCAAAAAATGCTTCGCAATAAATACGGCCGAATCGTAAATATCGTTTCGGTTTCTGGAGTAAAAGGAACTGCGGGACAAACTAACTATTCGGCTGCTAAAGGTGCAATTGTTGCTGCAACAAAAGCATTGGCTCAGGAAGTTGCAAAACGCAATATTACTGTTAATGCTGTTGCTCCAGGTTTCATCAAAACAGATATGACAAGCGAGCTGGATGAAAAAGAATTATTAAAGCTTATTCCGGTAAATCGTTTTGGCGAAGCCGAAGAAGTGGCAGATTTGGTAAGCTTTTTGATTTCTAAAAAAGCAAGTTATATTACAGGAGAAATTATCAATATTAACGGCGGAATATATTCTTAAAATATTTTAAACACATAGAAACATAGATTTTTATGTGTCAATAAAGAATACGTAAGAGAAATACATTTCTTTCACATAGAAAGCTATGTTTATTTAAAATAAGTGAAACGCCTTTTTTAAGTTTACAAAACTATGTTTCTATGTGTTTAAAAAAACACTTTAAGGATAAAAAATTACTTTTGAAAGACGATGAATAGAAGAGTTGTAATTACTGGAATGGGAATTTATTCTTGTATCGGAACTTCTTTAGACGAAGTAAAAGATTCGTTATATCAAGGAAAATCTGGTATTCAGTTTGATTCTGAACGTAAAGAATTTGGTTTTCAATCAGCCTTAACAGGAATGGTTCCGAAAGCCGATCTTAAAAATTTATTGACACGCAGACAGCGTATGAGCATCGGTGAAGAAACCGAGTACGCTTATATGGCAACTATCGAAGCACTAAAAAATGCAAATATCGACGATGCTTTTTTTGATGAACACGAAGTAGGTATTATGTATGGAAATGATAGTGTTTCTAAAGCTATTATTGACGCTACAGATATTGTACGCGAGAAAAAAGATACCGCTCTTATTGGGTCTGGCGCCATTTTTAAATCAATGAATTCTACGGTAACGATGAATCTTTCAACGATTTTTAAATTGCGAGGCATCAATCTTACTGTAAGTGCTGCTTGTGCTAGTGGTTCACATTCTATCGGATTGGCTTATTTTTTAATCAAAAGTGGTTTTCAAGATATTATAATTACGGGCGGTGCTCAGGAAATTAATAAATATGCCATGAGCAGTTTTGACGGATTAGGTGTTTTTTCCAACAGAGAAAGCGATCCTGAAAAAGCATCAAGACCTTTCGATTCTGGTCGCGATGGATTAATTCCGAGTGGTGGCGGTGCTACTTTAATTTTGGAAAGTTATGAATCAGCCATCGCACGTGGCGCTACTATTATTGCAGAAGTTTCTGGCTACGGATTTTCTTCAAACGGCGGACATATTTCTACACCAAATGTCGAAGGACCGGCTACAGCCATGAGAAGAGCACTAGAAGACGCAAAGTTAGAAGCATCAGATATTGAATACATAAATGCCCATGCAACCTCAACTCCAGTTGGCGATGCAAACGAAGCTAAAGCTATTTTTGAAGTCTTTGGCGAAAAAAACCCCTATGTAAGTTCTACCAAATCGATGACAGGCCACGAATGCTGGATGGCTGGAGCAAGCGAAATTATTTACTCTATCTTAATGATGCAGAACGATTTCATTGCACCAAACATCAATTTAGAAAATCCAGATGAAGACGCTTTAAAATTAAATTTAGTTAAAGTTACGTTAAACAAAAAATTTGACATATTTTTGTCCAATTCTTTCGGTTTCGGAGGAACCAACTCGGCGTTGGTGGTTAAAAAGTTTAAATTGAACGATGAATAAAGAAGAGATTATAGCAAGAATAAATGGTTTTTTAGTTGATGAATTTGAAGTTGATAATGACGACATTGAACCAAATGCTAATTTAAAAGATACGCTTGGATTAGATAGTTTAGATTATGTTGACTTAGTAGTTTCTATTGAATCTAACTTTGGCGTAAAACTAGTAGAAGCAGATTTTGTTGGAATTTCTGATTTCCAAAGTTTTTATGATCTAATCGAAACTAAAATAAAAGCCAAAAAAGCTTAATGAGTGAATGGGATGGCAAATCAAAAGGAACTGTTTTAGGGTATAAAATATTCGTTTTTTTGATTAAAAAAGCGGGTATTAAATCTGCTTACGTATTACTTTATTTTGTTGCTTCTTATTACTTTTTGTTTTTAAAGAAAAGCAATCGTGCTATCTTTTATTATTTCAAAGAGAGGCTTCAATTTTCCTATTTCAAATCTAAAAAAATGGTTTTCAAAAGTTACTACACTTTTGGACAAACCATTATTGATAAAATTTCCATTTCGGCAGGAATGCGAAACAGATTTACTTATGAATTTGACGGAATCGAAACCCTAAAAAAATTGCTTGCCGAAAAAAAAGGCGGTGTTTTAATCAGTGCACATGTTGGTAATTTTGAAATTGCCGAACACTTTTTGGGAGATATCGATCTTAATTTTCAAATTAATCTCGTTACGACAGATTTAGAGCATTCTGCCATCAAAAATTATTTAGAAAGCGTTACACAAAAACCAACCGTAAAATTCATTATCATCAAAGAAGATTTATCTCATATTTTTGAGATCAATGCGGCTTTGGCCAATAATGAATTAGTTTGTTTTACTGGCGATCGTTATTTTGAAGGAACCAAATCTCTTTCTGAAAATATTTTAGGTAAAGAAGCCCACTTCCCTGCTGGGCCATTTTTAATTGCTTCAAGATTAAAAGTACCTGTTGTCTTTGTTTATGTAATGAAAGAACCAAATCTTCATTATCATTTATATGCCAGAGAAGCAACGGTAAAACACCGTGACGAAAAAGGCCTTTTGAAAGAATATGTAACCAGCGTAGAAAGCATTCTTCAACAATATCCTTTACAATGGTTTAACTATTTCGACTTTTGGAACGATTTACAAGGATAATTTTTTCTGCGAATTCTCAAAGTTTTCTTAATTATAATTATCAAAAAAAGACTTTTCTTAAATCATTTTTTAGTTCCTCATGGAAAAATTTAAAAGAATGTAATTTCTAAAGCAAAACCGAAATTTAGATTAATTAAACAAGAAAATTCGTTTAAATAAATTTACTTACTTTTGTCCGCAACCAAAGCAAGTAAACTTAGATGAAAAATGTTCTCGTTATTTATTATTCTCAATCAGGACAGTTAGAAACGATTGCGCAAAACATTGCAAAACCGTTTTTAAACGACGAGAATATAAATGTAACTTTTCACGAAATTCAACTGGAGAAACCCTTTCCTTTTCCGTGGAATAAGGATTCGTTTTTTGATGCCTTTCCTGAATCGTTTTTACAAATTCCAACAGCACTAAAACCTGTTCCTGAAGAAATTTTAAATACAAAATTTGATTTGATTCTTTTTCATTATCAAGTTTGGTATTTATCTCCCTCCATTCCAATTAACTCTTTTTTAAAAAGCGATGAAGCCAAAAAAATTCTAAATAACACACCAGTTGTTACTGTAAGCGGTTCCAGAAATATGTGGATTATGGCGCAAGAAAAAATTAAAACTTTACTAAAAGAAGCAAATGCCAATTTGGTTGGAAATGTAGCTTTGGTAGATCGTGTAGGAAATTTAATCAGCGTAATCACAATTGTAGAATGGATGTTCTCTGGGGTTAAGAAAAAATATTTAGGTATTTTTCCGCTTCCGGGAGTTTCAGATAAAGACATCGAAGAATCAAGTCAGTTTGGAGAAATCATGCTGGATTCTGTTAACAAGAATAATTTAACCGATTTACAACCAAAATTAGTAAACGCGGGAGCAGTGAAAATAAGTTCATATTTAGTGACTGTTGATAAAACAGCCAATAAAATTTTCAATAAATGGTCAAACATCATTTATAAAAATCAAAAAAACCGAAAAAAGCTTCTAAAAGTATTTAATGTTTATTTATTCCTCGCAATTTGGTTAATCTCGCCAATAGTGTATATATTGCACCTGATTTCCTACCCTTTTAAGTTAAAAACCATAAAAAGAGAAACTCAATATTATCAAGGAGTTTAGAAGACTATTTTTAAATTATGTTTGAAGTATATATTACAAAAGCTGCAAAATATTTGCCAAATGAAGCTGTTTCTAATGATGAAATGGAAGCCTATTTAGGTCTTATCAACGATACTGCATCAAAAGCAAGACGTATTATTTTGCGCAATAATAAAATTATAACCCGATATTACGCTGTTGACAAAAGTGGTAAAAGCACTCACAGCAATGCCGAATTAACGCGAAATGCAATTTTACCGTTATTCGACGAAAATTTTACGCCTCAGGATTTAGAAGTACTTTCATGCGGAACCTCAACTCCAGATATTTTTCTGCCTTCGCATGCTGCAATGGTTCATGGTTTACTAAAAAACAAATCGGTAGAATTAAACTCTTCAACAGGAGTTTGCTGTGCGGGAATGAACTCTCTTAAATTTGGTTTTCTTTCCGTACGTTCTGGAAATTCAAATAATGCAATCTGCACAGGCTCTGAAAAAGTTTCGACTTGGCTGAATGCTCAAAAATACAATCACGAAGCAGAGAACTTAAAGAACTTAGAAGAACAGCCAATTATTGCGTTCAAAAAAGATTTCTTAAGATGGATGCTTTCAGATGGTGCTGGTGCTTTCTTGTTAGAAAATAAACCAAGAGGCACAATCTCCCTAAAAATAGAATGGATGGAAGCTTTTTCGTATGCTTACGAATTAGAGACTTGCATGTATGCCGGTGGAGATAAATTGGAAAACGGAGAAATCAAAGCCTGGAGCGATTATGCGCCAGAACAATGGTTGAACGAATCTGTTTTCTCCATTAAACAAGATGTAAAATTATTAGATGAATTTATCCTGTCAAAAGGTGCAGAAAGCATGAAAGACGCAATGGATAAAAACAGCATCAAATCTGAAGATGTTAATTATTTCATTCCTCACGTTTCTTCTAATTTCTTTGTGGAAGGATTAAAGAAAGGATTACAAGAAAAAGGAATTGGAATGAGTGACGAAAAATGGTTCATGAATCTTTCTAGAGTAGGAAATGTTGGTTCTGCTTCTATTTATTTGGCTTTAGAAGAGTTGATGAATTCAGATAAATTGAAAAAAGGTGATCATATCCTTTTATCGGTACCAGAAAGTGGAAGATTTTCTTTTGCTTATGCCTATTTAACTGTCTGCTAATGGAAACGATGGCTCTTTTAGAAAAAGAAATGGTAGAAAATTTACTACCACAAAAGTTCCCTTTTGTGATGGTCGATTCCATGCATTCTTATACCGAGACTTCTTTGGTTTCTGGTTTAAAAATTCAGCAGGATAACATTTTCGTAAACAACGATATTTTTCTAGAAGCTGGTTTAATCGAGCACATGGCGCAATCTGTGGCATTGCATACTGGTTATCAATATTTTTTGAAAAACGAAATTGCTCCAACGGGTTATATTGGTTCTATTAAAGAAATTGAAATTAAAAAACTGCCAGGATTAAACGACAATATTCAGTCTGAAGTAACTATTTTACAGGAATTTGCTGGAATAACTCTAGTAAATATTGTAACAACATTAAATAATGAAGAAATTGCAAACGGACAAATGAAAACCGTTTTAGCCAAATAATATATGATTTTGAAAACTGGAGTTGATATACAAAATTATTTACCGCACCGAGCACCGATGCTTATGGTGGATTTAATTTTGGATATTGATGCCAACTTCGTAGAAACCATCTTTTTGATTAAAGAAGACAATATTTTTGTACAGAATAATGTTTTTAACGAAGCGGGGTTAATCGAAAATACGGCGCAAACTTGTTCGTCTATTGTTGGAAAAAAATACTTTTTTGACGAAGACGGAATAGAAAATGAGAACGTAAATGTAATTGGATTTATAAGTGCCTTAAAAAATGTAAAAATTCATTCGCTGCCAAAAGTCGGCGATACTATAATTACCAAAGCAGAATTAGTTTCAAAATTCGCTGGCGACGATTACACTTTATGCACGATGAACTGTCAAAGTTCAGTCGAAAACCAGATACTCTTAGAATGCGAAATTAACTTGTTCATTCAAAAAACAGTCTCGGTTGGGTAATTCAAAGAAAATCATTCTACATCTCGTAATCCGAATCGGAATTCTGGTTCTTTTGCTTGGGTTGGTTTTCTTGTTTTGGCATTTTACTTACGACCCTCATAAATATTGCGACGAAACCGGACACAGACATGTTGACGGCGGTTTAGGATTTTTTGTCCTGATATTTTTGATAACCCAAATGTTTTATTTGGGATTACTAATAGAAATGATTTATTTATTCATAAAGAAAAAGCGAACCTTGGCTTTCGCCAATCTTGGATTTTTAATAATTAGTTTATGTATAGTTTCGGTCTGTATGTTTCTAATGAATTAAATTAGCACTATGGAAAAAGACAACGTACCACAAGATACCAGCAACTTAACGAAAAACAACGTTAAAGAGCTTTTGTATGCAACAGATGAAAATGGAAATTACACCACAACATTGAGTACAGGCTGGGAACCAAAAACAATCGCACTTTCGAATTCGATCGATGAAATAAACGAACGTATTGCCGATGCCAAACAACAGGTTCTAAATGGCGAAGCAAGTCCGATTGTGTATTTTATGGAAGTCAATAAAATGGATCTTACTATTTTATCCAGTTATGTAGGATTTTGGAAATGGCGTGTAAAAAGACATTTTAAACCGAGTGTTTTTGCAAAACTAAATGATAAGATTTTAAAGAAATATGCCGATACTTTTGAAGTATCAATTGAAGAATTAAAAAACAGCATTACCAAATAAATGGAATTAACTTTCACACATCATCAGTCTGCTCATTGCGAGAATGGAGTAGCGTCGAATCTGCTAAAAAACAGCGGACTAAACATCAGCGAACCGATGGTTTTTGGTATTGGCTCAGGATTATTTTTTGTATATCTGCCTTTTATCAAAGTGAATTATGCACCGGCAATCAGTTACAGAACTTTGCCTGGACAAATCTTTAATAAAGTTGCCACTCGTTTAAATTTAAAAATAAAAAGACAAAAATTTTCATCGGTATCCAATGCCAACAAAGCATTAGATGAAAATCTAAAAAATAATATTCCAACTGGATTACAGGTTGGGGTTTACAATTTAAGTTATTTCCCAGATGAATATCGTTTTCATTTCAACGCACACAATTTAGTCGTTTACGGCAAAACCGAAAAGGATTATTTAGTAAGCGATCCTGTAATGGAAACCGTAACCACTTTAACTCACGAAGAACTGGATAAAGTTCGTTTTGCCAAAGGAGCTTTTGCACCGCGCGGTCAAATGTATTATCCAATTCAGATTCCACAAAACGTTGATTTAAAATCTGCTATCATTAAAGGAATCAAAAATACGTGCAGAGATATGTTGGCGCCAATGCCAATTGTAGGTGTTCGCGGTATCAAATTTGTATCCAAGCAAATTAGAAAATGGCCGATAAAACACGGAACCAAAAAAGCCAATCATTATCTGGCGCAAATGGTTCGTATGCAGGAAGAAATTGGAACTGGAGGCGGAGGTTTCCGTTTTATTTATGCGGCATTTTTACAGGAAGCTTCGGTTATTTTAAGTAATGACGAGTTAAAAGAACTTTCTAAAGAAATGACAAAAATTGGCGATTCATGGCGTGATTTTGCTGTTGAAGCTTCTAGAATTTACAAAAATAGAAGTGCCAAAGAAGATGCTTACAATACCATTGCCGATGAGCTTCTGGACATTGCGAACAGAGAAGAAATCTTTTTCAAAAAACTAAAAAAAGCGATCAGCTAAAAATATATTTTGCAGTCTATAATTAAAATAGAATCCCTTTCGAAAAAGTACAAAAATGCAGAAATGTATTCTTTGAACAACGTTTCGCTGGATATAAACGAAGGACAGATTTTTGGGTTGCTTGGCCCAAACGGTGCCGGAAAAACAACTTTAATTTCGATGCTTTGCGGATTGATAAAACCAACTGCTGGACATTTTACCATTGATGGTTTAGACTATCAGCATCATTCCTCAAAAATTAAAAAAATTATTGGCGTTGTTCCTCAGGAATATGCCTTATACCCTACTCTTACAGCCAGAGAAAACCTGCTGTATTTTGGAAGTATGTACGGTTTAAAAGGAAATGATTTAAAAGATAAAGTAATTGAAACTTTAGATCTTTTGGGTCTTTTAAAATTTGCCGATAAACAAGTACAGACTTTTTCTGGCGGAATGAAACGCCGTGTTAACCTGATTGCTGGAATCCTGCATAATCCAAAAGTTTTGTTTTTAGATGAACCAACCGTAGGTGTTGACGTTCAGTCTAAAAATGCGATCATTGATTATCTAAAAGTTTTGAACCAAAACGGAACAACCATTATTTATACTTCGCATCATTTGGCTGAAGCCGAAGATTTCTGCAGTAATATTGCCATCATCGATCAAGGACAGATTTTTACCAAAGGAACACCTTCAAGTTTAATTAATTCTGTTGAAGATGCGCGAAATCTTGAAGATGTTTTTATATCATTAACCGGTAAAGCTTTGAGAGATGCTATATAAAATTTGGATGTCGGTTGTGAAAGAATTTTTACTGCTTAAACGTGATTTGGGCGGTTTGATTATTCTGTTTATAATGCCTTTGGTTTTGGTTATTACTGTGACTTTAATTCAGGACAGCACTTTTAAAACGGTAAGCGATTCTAAAATTCCGATTTTATTGGTTGATAACGATAAAGGTTCTGTTTCAAAAACCGTTTTTGAGAATTTAGAGAAAAGTAATTTGTTCAGCGTTGTCACGCAAATCGACAACAAAGCTGTTACAGAAGATGTTGCCAGAGAAAATGTCCACAGAGGAAAATTTCAATTGGCTATTATAATTCCAAAAGATTTAAGTACAGATTTACAGGCCAAAGTAGATCAGAATGTAGAAAAAATTGTCAGCAGTTTAGGTTTGACAGACAGTACTGCAACCGAACCTAAACGAATAATAAAAGAAAAAGAAGTAAAACTATATTTTGATCCTGCGGTGCAGATGAGTTTCAAAAATGCGGTCATGAGTTCTATTGACAAAATGATTTCGCAGATAGAAACTAAATCCATTTACACTACTTTTCAAAATCAGCTTGGCGAAGGCACAACCGATTTTGAACAGAAAAGTTTCATTACTTTTAAAGAAATAATTCCAACGATTAATAACAAAGAAGTCCGTCCAAATTCAGTGCAGCATAACGTTCCAGCCTGGACGCTTTTTGCTATATTTTTTATTGTAATTCCGCTATCGATCAATATTGTAAAAGAAAAATCGCAGGGAACTTTTGTTCGATTAAGAACTAATCCTGTTTCTAATTTAGTGGTAATTATCGGGAAAACCATTACCTACTCTGTCATTTGTATGATTCAGTTTTATATGATGGTTGCCGTTGCCGTATTTTTATTTCCATCAATCGGATTGCCATCATTAAATATCGAAGGCCATTTATTTTTAATGAGTGTCGTTGCCTTATTTTCAGGTTTTGCTGCAATAGGATTTGGAATTTTACTAGGAACAATTGCGAGTACACAGGAACAATCGGCTCCTTTTGGTGCAACTAGCGTAATTATTTTAGCTGCAATCGGCGGTATTTGGGTTCCTGTTTTTGCCATGCCAAGCATCATGCAAATCATTGCCAAATCGTCTCCAATGAACTGGGGATTAGAAGCTTTTTATGACGTTTTGTTGCGTAACGTTTCATTGTTAGAAATTATTCCAGAAATAAGTTTATCCTTTTTGTTTTTCATTCTCACATCAGCCATCGCATTATTTTATGATCAAAAGAAAAGAGCAGTTTAAAGAAGCCACGAACCTAACCGTTTCCCACGAAATCAGAATTCGTTTTAACGAAACTGATCCGCTTGGAATCGTTTGGCATGGCAATTATATTACCTATTTCGAAGATGGACGTGAGGCTTTTGGACGCGAACATGGTCTTACTTATCTGGATATTGCAAAAACAGGTTATACAACACCAATTGTAAAATCGACCTGCGAACATAAATTGTCATTGCGTTACGGCGATGTGGTCACAATCGAAACGACTGTTGTTGATACACCAGCAGCCAAAATGATTTATCGTTTTAAAATTATTGATGATAAAGGAGAAGTGGCGTGCACAGGAGAGACAACTCAGGTTTTTTTAGATGCAGCAGGTAATTTAATGCTGACAAATCCTCCTTTTTATGAGGAATGGAAACGAAAAGTTGGGTTGTTGAAGTAAGTTTCGTTCCTGCAAGGTTTCCAAAACCTTGTAGGTATATAAAATAAAATCTACGAAAAAACCTTTTTTCAGACAAAGCTTAAAATAAAAACACCTACAAGGTTTTGGAAACCTTGCAGGAGAAATCAAGAATCATAAAATGTTAAGAGAAATATACATTACAGAAACCAATTGCATCACACCTTTAGGTTTTGATGTTGAATCAAATGTTGAGGCGATTCTTCGCGGCGATTCCGGCATTCAACTTCATAGTGACATTTCTTTAATGCCCAATTCATTTTATGCTTCTATTATTCCTGATGAAAAAATAAACAGTGCTTTTGCAAAAATCAGTACTGAAACCAAATATTCCCGTTTAGAGAAAATGATGATTTTGGCTTTAGAACCAATTATCAAAAACTCAGGAATTGAATTAAATTCAAAAACGGCTTTTATACTTTCTACCACAAAAGGAAATGTTTCGGCTTTAGCAGATGACTCTGAAGAAAGTTTCAACAACGCACACTTAGATGTTTTGGCAAAAAATGTTTCCGATTTCTTCAAATTTCAAACACAGCCCATTGTAGTTTCAAATGCTTGTGTTTCTGGAATTTTAGCAGTTTCAATTGCTAAAAGAATGATTCAGTCTGAATTGTACGACAAAGTTTTTGTTGTAGCCGGCGACGAAGTTTCAGAATTTGTTTTGTCTGGATTTAATGCCTTTCAAGCGATGAGTGAACTGCCTTGTAAACCGTATTCTAAAAACAGAACTGGAGTAAGTTTAGGCGAAGCAACAGCAGCCGTTTTAGTTTCGGCGGAAGCCAAAAACGCCAAAATAAAAGTAATTGGCGACAGTTCAATAAACGATGCGAATCATATTTCTGGGCCATCAAGAACAGGCGAAGGTTTGTTTATAAGTATTCAAAATGCTTTGAAAGAAGCCCAAATTGGAACTGATAAATTAGATTATATTTCAGCTCATGGAACGGCAACACCTTATAACGACGAAATGGAAGCGATTGCTTTAAATCGTTTAGGTTTACAAAATGTTCCTGTAAATAGTTTAAAAGGATTTTACGGTCATACTTTAGGCGCTTCAGGATTATTGGAAACCGTAATTGCGATAGAATCTGCCAATCAAAACACACTTTTTGAATCAAAAGGTTTTGATGAAATTGGGGTTAGTGAAACCGTAAATGTTATTGAGAAAAATGAAGAGGCGAATATTAAGTATTTTTTGAAAACAGCTTCTGGGTTTGGAGGGTGTAATACAGCTGTGGTTTTTGAAAAGATAAAGTAAAAATTAACTGTTCGGAAATTCCGAACAGTTGAAAATAAAATCCAACTTGCAAGGAAATCTTGAGAGTTCAAAATATTTAAACGTAAATGAAACTGTCAAAATTCATATTTGTAACTCTAGTTCTTCTTTCATCTTTTGGATGTAAAAAGAAAGAAGTGTCTGAATCTGATTTTGAAAAACATGTTTTAAAGAATGTCTTTGTAGAAATTGTAGATTCTATTTATATGGATAGGAGAATTATTTCTCCACCACCAATGCCAAAAAGAGATTTTAAAACCAATAAAGAAGATACTATTGGATATCATAAAGAATTAAAAGAATATTGGCATTATCGAGATAGTATCAAAAACGATAAAGCCAGAATATTAATTGGTGTTTATGATACAATAACAAAAATAAGTTCTCTGGAAACAGAAATGATTCAAAAACAAATTAATCTTTCAAGTTACGACACTTTAAAAGAAACCGAAGAATATACATTTGACTTAAAGCCTTTTAAAAACAACAAAAAGTTTCATTTTGAAAAAGCTTCCAAATATTCTAATGAAAAATATTGGGACTTAAACGACATCAGTAATTCTGTGATACCTGTTGGAACAGTTTTTATATCCCGAATTCAATTTGATAAAACAAAAACAAAAGGAATTTTAACGGCTGGAGCTTCATGTGGAGGAGGAAAATGCGGAAGGGGTTTTCTAGTCATAATTGAAAATAAAACTGGAAAATGGAAAGTAAATAAAATTATTCATCTTTGGGATTCATAACTGAATCCGTTATTAAAAAATGACTCAAAACAAAACCTACATACAATCCTACATCACAATCCAAAACAACGAAATTGTTTTGAACGGAACATCTGTTTTCAAAATTGAACCAACTGATTTTGCTGATTTCTCGAAACAAGCCTATCGCAATTTTGAAATGCAATATCCAAAGTTTTTCAAAATGGATGCTTTGAGCAAACTGGCTTTTTTAGGATCAGAATTGCTTTTGAGTCCAATAACTTCTACGGAAGAGGAAAATAATATCGCTTTAGTTTTGGCCAATAAATCTTCAAGTTTAGATACGGATGTAAAATATCAGGAATCGATTTCAGACAAAGAAAACTATTTTCCGAGTCCGGCGGTTTTCGTTTATACACTGCCAAATATTTGTTTGGGCGAAATAAGTATCCGTCATCAGCTTAAAAGTGAAAATTCTTTCTTTATATTTGACACCTTTAACACTGAATTTATGTCGAATTATTCCAATATTCTTCTGAATACGAATAAAGCAGATCTGGTTTTGTGTGGCTGGGTAGAATTTTTTAAAGACGATTATAAAGCTTTTCTTTGCACAATCAGCGTGACAGAAAACACAGAATTTACAAACGAAACTATCAATACATTATACAATAAATAAGCATGGAAGCATTAAAAGAAGAATTGAAAAACAAAATTATCACAACTCTAAACCTTGAAGATATCGCAATTGAAGACATTGCTGATAATGATCCTTTGTTTGGAGATGGTTTAGGTTTAGACTCAATTGATGCACTTGAATTGATCGTGATTTTAGATAAAGATTACGGAATTAAATTAGTAGATCCGAAAGAAGGAAAAACAATTTTCCAGTCTATCGAAACTATGGCAGCGTACATCAGCGCTAACAGAACTAAATAGATTTCAGATTTTAGACTTTAGATTTTAGATTCCAGTTGGAAATCTAAAATCTAAAATGGTTTAAAAATCCGTCGACTTTGTCAAAGGTTGAAACTTTGACAGAGCTCTAGAATCTACAATCTAAAATCATAAATCTAAAATGACAAAGGGTGTTGCAATAACGGGAATGGGAATTATCTCTGCAATCGGGAATTCGGTTGAAGAAAATTATCTTTCGTTGATCGAAAATAAAATCGGTATTTCCCGTATCTCTAATATTTCTACAGTTCATGCAGAGGTTATCAAAGTGGGCGAAATTAAAAAAACCAACGATGAATTGAGCAGCGAACTGGAGCTAAACAGTGATAATAATTTTTCGAGAACCGCTATGATTGGTACTTTGGCAGCAAAACAAGCTGTTGAAAATGCTGGCATAACTGCTATCAACGAATTTAGAACGGGACTCATTTCGGCTACAAGTGTGGGCGGAATGGACATGACAGAGAAACATTATTACGATTATTTTGAAAAACCAGAATTGGTAAAATACATTACTTGTCATGACGGCGGCGATGTTGCCGAAAAGATTGCCGAAGAATTAGGTTTAAAAGGAATGGTTTCGACCATAAGCACTGCTTGTTCCTCTGCAGCCAATTCGATTATGTTGGGCGCAAGATTGATCAAAACGGGAAAACTAGATCGTGTTATTGTAGGCGGAGCCGATGCTTTGTCCAAATTCACCATCAACGGATTTAAGACTTTGATGATTTTATCTGACGATTACAACAAACCTTTTGACAATAACAGAAAAGGATTAAACCTTGGCGAAGCAGCAGCATTTTTGGTTTTAGAATCGGATGAAGTTGTTGCCAAACAAAACAAAAAAGTGCTGGCTAGAGTTTCGGGTTACGGAAATGCAAACGATGCTTTTCATCAAACAGCTTCTTCTGAAAATGGAGACGGTGCTTTTCTGGCAATGAAAAAAGCGTTTGAAGTTTCAGGCCTAAAACCTTCTGAAATTGATTATATCAACGTTCATGGAACCGCAACACCAAATAACGATTTATCGGAAGGAAGAGCTTTACGCAGAATTTATGAAGAAGAAAAAGTTCCAGATTTTAGTTCTACAAAACCTTTTACGGGTCACACTTTAGCAGCTGCAGCAGCAATTGAAGCGGTTTACAGTGTTTTGTCTCTTCAGAATAATGTCGTTTATCCGAATTTGAATTTCGAAACGCAGATGGAAGAACTCGATTTGAGTCCGCAAACTACTTTAAAAAATAAAAACATCGAGCACGTTTTATCCAACTCTTTTGGATTTGGAGGAAACTGTTCAACCCTTATATTTTCAAAAAGCTAAAATGAAAAAAACATATATAAATGGAGTAGGCTGTATTTCGACTCAAAAAACATTTGATACTGTTTTTTTAGAAGAGGCCAATGTAAATCACGATGAAAATGTGCTGGCAATTGTTTCGCCGGCATACAAAGAATATATTTCGCCGGCTGCAAGCCGAAGAATGGCAAAAGGAGTAAAAAACGGAATCGTAGCTTCGGCCTTAGCCATGAAAGATGCTAATGTTGAAAAAGTTGATGCCATCATTACTGGAACTGGTTTAGGCTGTATCGAAGATTCTGAAAAATTCCTGAAAAGTATTTTAGACAATAAAGAAGAATTTTTAACGCCAACTTCTTTTATCCAATCGACTCATAATACAGTTGGTGCACAAATAGCACTTTTGCAGCAATGCAAAGGTTATAATTTTACGTATGTAAACGGTGCGGTTTCTTTTGAATCAGCTTTGATTGATGCTAAAATGCAGATTGAAGAAGAGGAAGCCAATTCAATTTTAGTGGGTGGTGTTGATGAAAATGGCGATTATACCACTGCGCTTTTCAAATTAAACGGACGTATTAAAGCAGATAATACTGCTCCATACGATGTTCTAACTTCTAAAACAAGCGGTGCCGTTTATGGCGAAGGTGCTAGTTTTTTTGTTTTAGAAAATGAAAGAAAAAACAATACTTACGCTGAACTTCTGGATGTTGCAATCGTAAATACGCTAGAAATAAATGAAGTTGAAACTGAAATAAAATCATTTTTGAAATCTAATAATTTAGAAATTTCAGATATCGATGCTTTGGTTTTAGGTTTTGACGGAAATGCTTCTTTCGAAAATTATTATAGAAATCTAGCGGAAAATGCTTTCGCAAAAACTCCTGTTTTGTATTATAAACATTTAAGTGGCGAATATGATACAGCTTCGGCTTTTGCTTTTTGGATGGCTTCTAAAATTTTGAAAACACAGGAAGTTCCAGAAATCGTCAAAGTAAATTCGGTTGCAAAACCAGCTTACAAAACTATTTTATTGTACAATCAATTAAGTGGCAAAAATCATAGTTTTACGTTACTATCCAAATGATAACGCATAAAAACATCTCGATATTTTTTATCCTTTTATTGCTTTTAATGTTTCTTGCAAACTTTATTATGCCAATGAATATATGGTATTATTGGGCTGTAGTTTTCCTTTGGATTGGAATAAATGCTGTTGGTTCTTCGAGAATTTCTTCTAATTATCATGTAAAAGCCTATTGTAATAATCCATTAGAAACGGAGAAAAAAATTGCACTTACTTTTGATGACGGCCCAAGTATTTACACTTTGGAAGTCTTAGCACTTCTGAAAAAATACAATACCAAAGCTACTTTTTTCTGCATTGGGAAAAACATCGAAGCACATCCAGAAATTATTCAAAAAGTTATTGAAGACGGACATTTGGTTGGCAATCATTCGTACAGTCATTCTAAGTTTTTTGATTTTTATCATGAAGACAAAATAGCTGAAGAACTTCGTAAAACGGATAAACTGCTGGAAAAATTCACTTCTAGAAAAATCAACTTTTTTCGTCCTCCTTATGGGGTTACGACGCCTTCAATTCGAAGAGCATTAGAAAAAACAAATCATAAAGTAATAGGCTGGAATATTCGTTCACTTGACGGCGGAACCAAAAATCAGGAATTCATCTTAAACCGAATTACAAAACAGATTTCTCCCGGCGGAATCGTACTTTTGCATGATACCGGCGAACACTCTGTTTTGGTCTTGGAACAGTTTTTGCAATTTTTACAGCAAAATAATTATAAAGTGATTTCTGTTGAAGAATTACTGAAACTTAATGCTTATAGAAATTGAACGCGGATGAAACAGATTCGCTATCGCGAAGACGCGGGTAAAAGCGGATTTTATTAAATTAAAAATTCGCAGAAATTGGTGACTCGAGCGATAGCGAACAGACGAAGTAAATTCGTGGCGAAAAAACAAAGCACAATTTTAAAAATTATGAAAACTAAAATAGCTCTACTAATTCTTTTTATTTCAGGCAGTTTATTTGCTCAGGAGCAAAAAATGTCAGCTGCAGAAATTGCTCAATTTAAAGAAGATGTAAATGTGGTGGCGAAAAAAATCAAAACTTTAAGTACCGATTTTGTTCAGTACAAACATTTGGATTTTTTATCAAAAGATATTGAAACTTCTGGAAAAATGGTTTTTAAAGAACCTTCTCTTTTACAATGGCAATACAAAAAACCATACAATTACAGCATTACTTTTAAAAACGGAAAAATCCTGATTAATGACGAAGGTAAAAAAAGTGCGGTTGATATGGGCGACAGTAAAATTTTTGCGAGAATTAATAAGTTAATCGTAGGAAGCGTAAGCGGTAACATGTTTGATGATAAAGAGTTTACGATTTCGTATTTTAAATTGAAAGGTCAAAACTTGGCTAAATTTATTCCGAAAGATGCAACGCTGAAAAAATACATTAAACAAATTGAACTGACTTTTGACAAGGAGGAAGCAACTGTGGTTCAGGTAAAACTATTAGAATCATCTGAAGATTATACTAGAATTGTACTTAAAAATAAAGTGATCAATGCAAAAATCGACGATTCAGTTTTTACTAATTAATTTCGTTTTAGCTCTTGTATTCGTTTCCTGCGGTTCGGTTACAAAAAATTATACGCCTAAAAAATTAGACAAAACCTCTTATACGGTTCCTTATTTCTCCGATTCCAAAACCGATTATGTTTACAAAACTAATATCAGTGTTTATGGAAATGAGTTATCAGGAATTTTTATTGCCAAGAAAATAAACGACACTACGCATCGCGTTGTTTTTACAACTGAATTCGGAAATAAATTAATGGATTTTGAAATTTCTGAAACCGACTTTAAAGTCAATTCTATAGTTTCAGAATTAGATCGAAAAATATTGATCAACACTTTAAAAGAAGATTTTCGTTTGCTTTTAAAAAAAGAATATTTGATTCAAGAACAATTTGAAAATGACTCAAGTGAAATTTATAAATCAAAAGAAGGCAAACGCGATAATTATATTTTTATCTCGAAAAAAGATCAAAAATTAGAAAAGATTGTTCAAGCTTCTAAAACAAAAGAAAAATTTACACTGCTTTTCAGTTCAGAAAACAATATTTTTGCTGAAAAGATTCAGATAATTCATCAAAATATTAAGCTTAAAATCGAGCTGAACTATTTTAAATCAGAATAGAAAATTAAACTAATCATAAACTTTAAATTAATTCAAAATGAGAAAATTTGTGGTAATTGCATTTGTTTTGTTCTTTGGAATTCAATCCTCTCAGGCACAAGTAAAAGTTAGTCCAGGTTTAAGAGGTGGATTAAATATCTCAACTTTAACCAACGTAGATTCCAATAAATCAAAATCTGATTTTTATGTTGGAGGATTAGTAGATATTAAATTCAATAGATTTTTTTCGCTGCAACCTGAGATAACGTATTCCAGACAAGGTGATGAAGATAGCTATTTTGAAAACGGCCGTTATTATTCTGAAAAGTATGAGTTGAATTATATAACATTTGGAGCAGTTGCAAAGTTTAATTTTAATGGTGGCGGTTTCCACTTGTTGGCGGGTCCTTCTTTGGATTTAAAAGTTGGTGATAATTACATTAATTCGAATCCCGAAGATTTTGATCTTGCTATTGTTGGCGGCGTTGGTTATACACTGCCAAATGGTTTGACCTTTGAAGCGAGAATCAAACAAGGATTGGTGGATATTTATGGTTATGATTATTATGATAATGACGGATATTACACTAATGATGCAATCTTAAATCAGGTTTTTCAGATTGGAATCAGCTATAAATTTAAAACCAAATAAGCATGAATAAAAAATACGTTCTTTTTATTGCTGTTTTTTTTGCAGTCTTAAATATACAAGCCCAAATAAGTGTTAAACCAGGTTTAAGAGCCGGATTCAATTTTTCGACGATTTCTGAAATGCATGCCGATTATAAAACAGATTTTTATGCTGGAGGTTTTACAGAGATTAAAATAACGAAAATTTATGCATTGCAACCAGAAATCAATTACAGCCGACAAGGTTCTAATAATGTTGCGAGAAACTATTATGATGAAAACACACAAACAAATAAAGTAGAACATCTAGATCTAGACATCAATTATTTGTCGCTTTCCATATTAAATAAGTTTACTTTGCCACAAGGAATTCAGTTTCAAGCTGGGCCAACTTTAGACATTTTGTTAAATGACAATCTTGCGGTTAGAAAAGCACAGAATGATCTTGGTTTGGTTTTAGGAGTTGCTTATGCACTTCCATCGGGTTTGACATTTGAAGCTCGTTTTAAGAAAGGTTTACTTGATGTTTTGAGCAGTGATTATTATCAAAACAACTCCAATAATTATTATCTATTTGGAGATTATAATACAAATATTAATTTTCAATTAGGGGTTTCCTATTCATTCGGAAAATAAAAAATATGATTTTAAAAGATTTTTACAAAGTTCTATCGGAAGAAAAAATCTCCGATTCAAAATATAATATTACCATTTTAGTCAATGAAAAACATGAGGTTTTTAAAGGGCATTTCCCAGGAAATCCTATTATGCCGGGTGTTTGCATGATTCAGATTATCAAGGAACTTACAGAATCGATTACCAAAAGTTCATTGATGATTCAGTCTTTGGCAAATGTAAAATTCATGGCGCTTATTAATCCTGAAGTAACTCCAGAATTACGCTTAGAGCTTGATATTACAAGTACTGAAGACAACCTAGTAAAAGTGAAAAACACGACTTACTTTAACGACACTACAGCTCTTAAATTGAGCAATGTGTATAAAAAAATATAATTATGAAATTATTACTGACACTATTTTTATGGGTAAATTTTGCGAATACGCCAGATTTAGCTTCTATTCGTAAAATGTATTCTGATGTTGCAAAATCAGAAACCAATGCCAAAGAATTTGTAGAAAAACTTTCGGGTGTTTCTAATAATGATGATAAAATTTTAGTAGCATATAAAGCCGCTTCAATTTTACTCGATTCTAAGTTTGAAAGTGTATTAGGAAGCAAAATTTCACGCTTTAAAGAAGGAGCAAAACTTCTTGAAGCCACTATCAAAAGTGATCCAAGCAATATTGAAATGCGAATGATCAGACTGAGTATTCAGGAAGATGTTCCAGGCATTACTGGATACAAGAAAAATATTAAAGAAGATAAAAAATTCATCACGACACATTATGCTGCGCAAGGTGCCGCTTTGAAAGAATATCTAAAAGATTTTGTTTTACAGTCTAAAAGTTTCTCTGAAAAAGAGAAGCAATTTGTAAAATAAGACCTAGAAAACTTCTTCGATGAAACCTATCGCATTCAATCAGGATCTGATCGATTCAACTTCTTTCTGTGTTATTGTACCCACTTACAATAATCAGAAAACCTTGAAAAAAGTACTGGATTCTATTTTAGATTTCACTTCCAATGTCATTATTGTTAATGACGGCGCAACTGATTCGACCAGCGAAATTCTAAAACAATATTCGCAGCTGACGCAAATTCATCATCCTAAAAATTTAGGAAAAGGCCGTGCGCTCAGAAACGGATTTAGAAAAGCGCTGGAATTGAATTTTGAATATGCCATTACAATAGATTCTGATGGACAACATTTTGCATCTGACATTCCGGTTTTTCTTGAAGCAATTCAGAATGAGCCCAATACTCTCTTGATTGGAAGCCGCAATATGACGCAGGAAAATGTTCCTAAAAAGAGCAGTTTCGGCAACAAGTTTTCTAATTTTTGGTTCAAGTTTGAAACTGGAATCAAACTGGACGATACACAGTCTGGATTTCGTTTATATCCTTTAAGATTATTACCAAAACGTTTTTATACCAATAAATTTGAGTTTGAAATCGAAGTGATCGTTCGTGCAGCGTGGAAAGGAATTGTCGTAAAAAATATTCCAATTCAGGTTTTGTACGATCCTGCTGAAAGAGTTTCACATTTTCGTCCGTTTCAGGATTTTACTCGAATTAGTATTTTAAATACGGTTTTGGTAACCAATGCTTTGTTGTATATAAAACCGAGAGATTTTTTTAGAAGAGCAAAAAAAAAAGGATTTAAAAAATTCTTTCTCGAAGATATTTTGGAAAGCTCCGATTCTAATTTTAAAAAATCGGCTGCTATTGCTTTGGGAATTTTTATCGGTCTTTCGCCTTTCTGGGGATTTCAAACTATACTGCTTTTTACTTTTGCTGCTATTTTTCGATTGAATAAAGTCATTGCTTATTTGACTTCTAATGTGAGTTTTCCACCTTTTATTCCGTTTATAATTTATGGTTCTCTAAAAATGGGAAGCTATTTTGTTTCAACTGATGCACCTTTGGTTTTAGACAGTTCTATAACATTAGATGATATTCAAAAAAATGCTGCTCAATATATCGTGGGAAGTCTTATTTTAGCAACCGTTTCAGCACTATCAGTTGGTCTTATAAGTTATTTACTTTTAACGGCTTTTAGTTCTAAAAAACAAACCAAAAATTAAATAAAGTTTTGCCACAGATTAAAAGGATTAAAATAATTTTAAATCTATGCCAATAGCCATGAATTCACGAATTATTACAATTCTATTAAAAATGAATTCGTGAATTCGTGGCGGAAAAAAAATAAAATTACCATGCACCAATACTTCTACGCCATTCATTTATTTGTAAATCGAAGAAAATCTCTTTCGGTTTTTTTGGCTGTTTTGATGCTTCTTGTTTTTGGATTTTTTGCTTCAAGATTAAAGTTTGAAGAAGACATTACCAAACTTATCCCGACAAATGACAAAACTGATGTTACGGCAAAAGTTCTGAAACAACTTAATTTTGCTGATAAAACGACCGTAATTTTCAAACTCGAAAAAAATGGATCTGCCGAAGATTTAAAAGAAATGGCTACTGCATTTTCAGACAGCGTTTCTAAATCCTGCAAACCTTACATAACGGGAATTCAAGGAAAAATTGACGAAGAAAATATTCAGGAAACCATAGATTTTGTTTACCATAATCTGCCTCTTTTTCTGGATGATAATGATTATAAAAACATCGAACAAAAACTGCAGAAAGATAGTATTGCAGCGACCGTTCAAGGAAATTACAAATCGATCATTTCGCCTTCGGGATTTGTAACCAAAGATTTTATTCTGCAAGATCCGTTTGGGATTTCTTTTATCGCTTTAAAAAAATTACAACAATTAAATATTGGCGACGATTTTACGCTCGAAAATGGTTTTGTAATGACCAAAGACAAAAAGAAATTACTACTTTTTATCACATCCAATATTCCGTCAAGCGAAACCGAAAAGAATACGATTTTTGCTGAAAAACTGAAATCAATTCAGGAAAATTTAAATACTCAATTTAAAGGTAAAACTTCTGTAAGTTATTTTGGTTCTGCTCTAATTGCGGTTGCAAATGCGAATCAAATTAAAGGCGACATTATTTTGACAACATCAATCGCGATGTTCACTTTAATGTTAATTCTGATTTTATTCTATCGAAAAATTTTAATTCCGCTGATTATTTTTCTGCCGACCGTTTTTGGTGGTTTGTTTGCTGTAGCGTTTTTATACTTTGTGAGAGAACAAATCTCGGCAATCTCATTAGGAATTGGTTCTATTTTATTGGGAATCACGATTGATTATTCCATTCATATTCTCACGCATTACAAACACAACAGCGATGTAAAAACCTTGTACAAAGACATTACGATGCCGGTTATTATGAGCAGTTCTACCACTGCCGTTGCTTTTTTATGTCTGCTTTTTGTAAAATCGGATGCGTTGAATGATCTCGGAATTTTTGCTGCCGTTATTGTTATGGCAACCGGAGTTTTCTCTCTTTTAATTGTGCCTCATTTATATAAACCAAAAGAAAATCCAGAAGATCACAAGAAAAATGTGATCGATAAAATGGCGCATTTTTCTTTTCACAACAATAAAATCTTAATCGGACTTTGTGTTATCATTACGATTATTTGTTGCTTTACTTATAATGATGTTGGCTTCAATAACGATTTGTCCCAGCTGAATTTTATTCCAAAAGAAATTAAAGCTGCCGAAAAACAATTGGAAGAAAGCACGAGTTTAACTTCCAAAACGATTTATGTTGCTTCATATGGCAAAACTATTGAAGAAGCTTTACAGCATAATTCTAAACTTTTTGGAGATTTATCTACAGCAAAACAACAGCATAAAATTCTAAATTTTAGTTCGGTTGGCGGTATTGTGCTTTCTCAGACAGCACAAATCGAAAAAATTAAGAAGTGGAATTCATTTTGGACTGCACAGAAAAAACAATTCGTAAAATCGGAATTAATTGCTGAAGGTTCAAAACTCGGCTTTAAGTCAACAACCTATACTTTGTTCTTTGATCATTTAGACTTTGATTTCAAACCTGTTTCTGTTGCTGATTTTTTAAAAATCAAAGCTTTGCAATTACAAGAATTCATAACAGAAAAAAATGGTTTTTACACCGTTTCGACTTTGGTAAAAGTAGCACCAGAACAACGCGATGCCTTTATAAAAACAACTTCGGTAAAAGAAAATATAATTGCGATTGATCGTCAGCAGATGAACGAAACGTTTTTCAGCACTTTAAAAACCGACTTTAATTCACTCGTAAATTATTCTTTTGTTGCCGTAATTCTAATTCTATTTTTCTTTTTCAGAAGAATTGAATTAGTCATCATCAGCTGTATTCCAATTGCGTTGACGGGAATTGTAACAGCTGGAATTATGGGTATTTTTGGCATTCAAATGAATATTTTCAGTATGATTGTCTGTACTTTAATTTTTGGTCACGGTGTCGATTTCAGTATTTTTATGACCAGTGCGCTGCAAAAAGAATATTCGACTGGAGTTAACGAAATTGCGGTTTACAGAACGTCAATTATTTTGGCTGTCATCACAACAATCTTAGGAATTGGTGCGATGATATTTGCCAAACATCCTGCATTGACTTCTATTTCTTCTGTTTCTTTAATTGGAGTTTTTGCGGCGTTGATTATTACATTTATTTTTTATCCAATACTCTTCAAAGTCTTTTTATCGAATCGTCCTAAAAAAGGAAATCCACCATTTAAACTCCGCACTTTTATTCACGGTGTAATTTCATTTGCTTATTACGGTTTAGGTGGTATTGTAATGTCGATCTTCAGTTTTACAATCATGCCGATTATCCCGCTTAGCGCCAAAACAAAAATGAAAGCATTTCGATATGTGGTTTCAAAATTGATGAAATCGGTCTTGTATTCAAATCCTTTTATAAGCAAAAAAATTGTCAATAATTTTAATGAAACATTCGAAAAACCAGCCGTAATTATTGCCAATCATTCTTCATTTATAGATATTTTGGCAATCGGAAGTCTGAGTCCAAAAATTATTTTTTTGGTAAGCGACTGGGTTTATAACTCTCCTATTTTTGGAGGAATTGTTAGAAAAGCAGGATTTTATCCCGTTTCTGAAGGTATTGAAGGCGGTGTAGAACATTTACGCAAAAAAATAGAGGAAGGATATTCCTTAATGGTTTTCCCAGAGGGAACACGTTCAGAAAATAATGTTATTAAAAGATTTCATAAAGGAGCTTTCTTTTTAGCTGAAGAATTTAATCTGGATATCATTCCGGTTGTTATTCATGGTGCTTCAGAAGCCATTCCAAAAGGCGATTTTGTCATTCACAAAAGTGCGCTTACTGTTACAATTTTAGAAAGAATTACGCCTGATAATCTTTCATTCGGAAATAATTATGCCGAGAGAACTAAACAAATAAGTACGTTCTTTAAAGCTGAATACCGCAAAATAAGACAGGAACTTGAAAAGCCGGACTATTTCAAAAAAATGCTGCTTAACAGTTACGATTATAAAGAAATCGAAATTGTAAACAGCGTGAAAAAAGATTTAAAACAAAATCTGGAAGTTTATTATAATTTAAACAAACATATTGAGCCGAAAGCAAAAATCCTGCATTTAGGAAATGATTATGGACAGTTGGATGTTCTATTGGCTTTGCAGGAACCACAACGAAAAATAGTTTCTTTTATTAATGACGAAGAAAAATTGCTGGTGGCAAAAACGAATTACATTGTTTCAAAAAGAAAGATACTTTACTTAGATCAGTTTGAATCAGCACTTGAAAATCATTATGATGTTGTTTTGATTTCTGACGAAAGTTATAAAGATGAAATTGAAAAAGTAATTCCCTTGGCTTCTTTAATCATTTTAGTGAATTGTTCTGGTTTAAAAAATCAGTTTGAGGATTTTGAAATTATTTCTGAAGAAAATGCTTTAGTTGTTTTAAACAAAAAATAATGAAAAACGAGTACGATGTAGTCATTATTGGCAGCGGTTTAGGCGGATTAGTTTCTGCTATTATTCTAGCGAAAGAAGGCTATAGCGTTTGTGTACTCGAAAAAAACAATCAATACGGAGGAAATCTGCAAACGTTCGTAAGAGACAAAACTATTTTTGATACGGGAATTCATTATATCGGAGGTTTAGACGAAGGACAAAATCTCAATCAATATTTCAAATATATTGGGATAATGGATCATTTGAATCTGAAAAAATTAGATGAAAATGGTTTTGATATTATTTCTTTTGAAGACGATAAAATCGAATATCCGCATGCACAGGGTTTTGAAAATTTTATTCAACAACTGATAAATTATTTCCCTGAAGAAAGAGAAAATCTCGAACAATACTGCGAGAAAATAAAAGAAGTCTGCAAAGCTTTCCCACTTTATAATTTAGAATCGGAAGGAAAATATGATACTGAAATTTTAACGCTCAACGCGAAAGAAACCATAGATTCTTTTACCCAAAATGAAAAGCTAAAAGCGGTTTTGGCAGGTTCTAATTTTCTTTATGCTGGAATTGCCGAAAAATCTCCATTTTATGTACATGCACTAGTCATTAATTCTTATATCGAAAGTTCGTGGCGATGCGTAAATGGCGGCAGTCAGATAACGAAGCAGCTCCTTAAACAACTCAAAAAATATGGAGGCGAATTCTTTAAGCATAAAGAAGTTACCAAAATTGTGGTCGAAAACCAAAAGGTAAATTCAGTACAAATGAAAGACGGAACTGAAGTTTCTGGAACCTATTTTATTTCGAATATCGAACCCAAAACAACTTTGAAAATGGCCGGTCAGGAAAATTTCCGAAAACCCTTTTTCAACAGAATCCAAGACCTTGAAAATGTGTTGTCGGCATTTAGCCTTTATATTGTTTTTAAACCAAAGACTTTTAAATACATCAATCATAATTATTACCATTTTAAAAGCACCGAAGATGTTTGGACTGCTTATGAATACGATGACAATTCATGGCCAAAAACGTTTATGGCTTCAATGAATCCGTCTAATAAAGACGAAGAATGGGCAGACGGAATGACCTTTTTAACCTACATGAAATATGATGATGTAAAAGCTTGGGAAAATACTTTTAATACGACTTTTGACGAAAACGACCGTGGCAAAAGTTACGAAGAATTCAAAGCCGAAAAAGCCGAAAAACTTTTAGCAGAAATCGAAAAAAAATTCCCAGGAATTAGAAATTGCATCAAGTCGGTTCATACTTCTACTCCTCTTTCCTACCGCGATTATATTGGCGGAGACGGCGGGAATATGTACGGATATGTTAAAGATTCTAATAATCCGATGAAAACTTTAATTCCCACAAAAACCAAACTGGAAAATCTGTATCTTACAGGCCAAAGTATTAACATGCACGGTGTCTTGGGTGTTACGGTTGGAGCGGTTATAACCTGCTCAGAAATTGTAGGAAAAGAATATCTGCTGGAAAAAATTAAAAAAGCATCTGAATAATTGAATCATGAAAAGCCGAGTTATTTATTTCTTCCTTATCGGTTTTCTCAGTTTGCTGATTTCCTGCGGTACATCAAAATCAAAACATCATAAACCCGATCTTACTGCTTTTAATAATTCCAAACCAGTTGTTACCAAAGTTTCTGATACTGTTTTTATCTCTGGAAAAAATTCACTTTTAAAAAATAAACAAGGTCTTTGGGAATTGTATGTTGAAGGCGATCCGCTTGAAATTGGTCTCACAACCGGCGCTTTAACCGATTCGCTTTTACAAAAACAACAGCGTATTTTTTTCTCCAAAATAACCGATTTTATTCCGTCCAAATTTCAGCAGAAATTGTTGAGGAATTTCCTAAAATGGTACAATCGAAAGTTGTATTTGAATGTTCCAGACGAATATCAAACCGAAATTTATGGCGTTTCAGAATATAGTTCAGATGAATTTAACAACATCGCGCCTAAATATCAACGTGGTTTGTATCTGCATGGCGCACATGATATTGGGCACGCTTTGCAAGATCTGGCTTTGGTAGGTTGTTCTTCTTTTGCAGCTTGGAACGAAAAATCAGAAGATGGAAATTTAATTCTGGCCCGCAATTTTGATTTTTATGTGAATGACGCTTTCGCGGAAAATAAAATCGCGGCCTTTATAAAACCAAAAGAAGGTTATCCGTTTATGATGGTAACTTGGCCGGGAATGATTGGTGCGGTTTCGGGAATGAATTATGAAGGATTGACCGTAACGATAAATGCTTCGAAATCTAAAATTCCGCTTAGCGCTAAAACGCCAATTTCTATTCTGACTCGTGAAATTTTACAGCATGCCAAAAATGTAGACGAAGCCATTGCCATTGCAAAAAAAAGAAAAGTTTTTGTTTCTGAATCAATTATGGTGGGAAGCGCCAATGACAATAAAGCAATTTTGATTGAAGTTTCTCCCAACAAAATGGACGTTTATGATGTTCCAAACAGCGATCAATTAATTTGTTCGAATCATTTTCAAGGAGAAGCTTTTACAGCAGATAAACGAAATCAGGAACAAATTATAAATAGTCATTCTGAATATCGCTTTGAAAGAATGAAGGAATTGCTGTCTGAAAAATCAAAAGTAAATCCCGAAATTGCTTCGGAAATTCTTCGAAATAAAAACGGTTTAAAAAACATTTCTTTAGGATTTGGAAATGAAAAAGCATTAAATCAATTACTGGCTCATCATGGAATTATTTTTAAACCTAAAGAAAAATTAGTCTGGGTTTCTGCAAATCCGTATCAATTAGGCGAATTTGTCTGTTATGATTTGAATTTAATTTTCGGAAAAAATAAAACTGAATCAAAATCTTTTCAAACCGAAAATCTAAATATTGCCAAAGATCCTTTTTTGGAAACCACTGCTTTTCAGAATTTTAAAAAATTTAAGATTGAAGATCATAAAATAGATTCGGTTTTAGATAATAAAGAAACGATTTCTCCCGAATTCATTCAAAATTATCAATCGTTAAACCCTGATTATTGGGTTGTATATTATAAGACAGGATTGTACTTTTACCAAAAAAAGGAATTCCAACAGGCAAAGCTTAATTTTGAAAAAGCTTTAACCCTTGAAATTACTACAATTCCTGATAAAGAAAAGATTGAAAAATATTTAAAAAAAGTCAAAAGAAAATTACAATGATTCCAGCAATAGAAAAAGGTTCTTTAGAAGAGATTAAAATTTTTCAAGAAAAAAAATTAGTTGAACTTCTAGAATACATCAGTCAAAATTCTCCTTTTTACAAAAGACTTTTTGCTGGACAAAATATTGATATTTCGAAAGTGAAAACACTGGAAGATTTACAGCATTTGCCTGTTACAACCAAAGAAGATTTACAGCAGTATAATGACGATTTTGTGTGTGTTCCACAAAATCAAATCATAGATTATGCCTCAACATCAGGAACTTTAGGCGATCCCGTAACTTTTGGCTTAACCGATTCTGACTTGGATCGATTGGCTTATAATGAAGCGATTTCATTCGCCTGTGCGGGAATTGCAGAAGGCGATGTGGTACAATTAAT
The DNA here is from genome assembly GCF_030378165.1 of Flavobacterium panacagri. Taxonomy (NCBI): domain Bacteria; kingdom Pseudomonadati; phylum Bacteroidota; class Flavobacteriia; order Flavobacteriales; family Flavobacteriaceae; genus Flavobacterium; species Flavobacterium panacagri. The sequence goes on along the minus strand of NZ_CP119766.1, from coordinate 1,231,317 downwards.
GACCACAATTGACCGAAAATTTATGGCAGGCTTAGCTTATTTTCTTGGTCTTCGAAAATTGAAAGTTGGAGTTATTCGTGTTGGCGCTGGAATTCCAGAAATGCAATGGGATTCGATTTTAAAATACAATCCATCTTATTTAATTACAGTTCCTTCTTTCCTTTTAAAATTAATTGAATATGCTGAAATGCATGGAATCGATTATAATAATTCGAGCATAAAAGGCGCCATCTGTATTGGAGAGTCCTTAAGAGAACAGGATTTTTCGATGAATATTCTATCGAAAAAAATCACTGATAAATGGAATATTAAGTTGTTTTCGACTTACGCTTCAACCGAAATGAGTACTGCATTCACAGAATGCGAACACGGAAAAGGCGGACATCATCATCCTGAATTAATCATAATCGAAGTTTTGGACGAAAATAATCAGCCTGTAAAAAACGGCGAAACCGGCGAGTTGACATTTACAACTTTAGGAATTGAAGCGATGCCTTTGTTACGTTTTAAAACTGGAGATATGGTACAGTTTCATGATGAACCTTGCGCTTGTGGCAGAAACACTTTACGTGTTGGCCCAGTTGTTGGCCGTAAAAAGCAGATGATCAAATATAAAGGAACAACGCTTTATCCACCAGCGATGAACGATGTTTTGAGCAGTTTTGATACTATCGAAAATCATTTGATCGAAATCTCTACAAACGATTTAGGTACAGATGAAATCCTGATTAAAATTGCCTCTAAAAATCAAACTCCAGAATTTTTACAAGAAATAAAAGATCACTTTAGAGCCAAATTAAGAGTAACGCCCAAAATAGAATTTGCATCAAAAGAAGTTTTAAATCCTCTGGTTTTTAATCCAATGAGTCGAAAACCTATTCGGTTTTTTGACTACAGAACTTAGTATAGAGACAAAGTGACAAAGATCCATAGTATCAAAGACTGTTAATCAGCACTATAAAAAACCTTTGTCCCTTTGTTACTTTGAGCCTTTGTCACTCGAATTGTGCCAATTCGACTAAAAAGTTGTAATTTTGCAAAAAATTACGAAGATGGTCAAGATTGGCAACATAGAATTACCTGAATTTCCTTTATTACTAGCTCCGATGGAAGATGTGAGCGATCCACCGTTTCGCAGATTATGCAAAACGCATGGCGCTGACATGATGTATTCTGAATTTATTTCGTCGGAAGGATTAATTCGTGACGCTATAAAAAGCCGCATGAAGCTGGATATTTTTGATTACGAACGTCCTGTTGGAATTCAGATTTTTGGTGGAGATGAAGAAGCAATGGAAATGTCGTCTAAAATTGTTTCAACTGTAAAACCAGATTTAGTGGACATTAACTTTGGATGCCCAGTAAAAAAAGTCGTTTGTCGTGGCGCAGGAGCAGGAGTTTTGAAAGATGTTGATTTGATGGTTCGTTTAACGAAAGCGGTTATCAAAGGAACTGATTTGCCTGTTACGGTAAAAACGCGTTTAGGCTGGGACGAAAACTCGATTAATATTGATGAAGTTGCAGAAAGACTTCAGGATATTGGTGTTCAAGCTTTAACCATTCACGCTAGAACCCGTGCACAAATGTATAAAGGTCATTCTGACTGGTCTCACATTGCGCGTGTAAAAAATAATCCAAGAATTACAATGCCTATTTTTGGGAATGGCGATATCGACAGTCCAGAAAAAGCATTACACTATAAAAACGAATACGGAATTGACGGTATCATGATTGGCCGTGCGGCGATTGGTTATCCGTGGATTTTCAATGAAATCAAACATTTCTTTAAAACAGGCGAACACTTATCTGCTCCAACCGTTATTGATCGTGTTGAGGCTGCTAGAAACCATTTAAAATGGTCTATGGAATGGAAAGGCGAGCGCTTGGGAATTGTAGAAATGCGTCGTCATTATACCAATTATTTCAAAGGAATTCATTCTTTCAAAGAATTCAAACAGAAACTGGTTACAACTGATGGGCCTGAGGATTTATTTGCAATCATGAAAGAGATTGAAGAGGTTTATGCTGGTTATGAATTTGTTTAAAATATAATCGTATTCAAAATTTTAAACTTTGATAAATGATAAAAAGAAAGACCTTCAAAAATTTGAAGGTCTTTCTTTTTTAATCATCATAATGAAATCGACATTGTAAAATAATACATTTTTGATCAATTCCTTTTGTTCCTGAAACTCTATAAACCAATCGATGATCTCCATTAATTCTTCTAGACCAGAAACTTTTTAAATCATGTTTTAAAGGTTCCGGTTTTCCAATTCCTTTAAATGGATTTTCTCTGATTGATTTAATTAATTCTTTTATTTTTAATGCTGTTTCGGTATCGTTTTCAATCCAATATTCAAAATCTTCCCATCCATTTTTTGTAAAACAAATATCCATATAATCTAAAGTTCATCCAGATTAAAGTTCACAATTTCTCCCTTTTCCATTTGTTCTATAGATTCTGAAAGACGTTTTCTATTTGTTTTAGTTGATAATAAATGTTGAGTTTCTAATATTGAATTATACTCTTTCATAGAAATTATGACAACAGCATCTTCTTCAGAATTTCTTGGAACAACAATTATTTCTGAAGACTCTGAAACTTCATCAAAATAATTTTTAATGTTTTTTCGCAAAGTTGAGATTGTAATTGCTTTCATAAATAGTACTTTAAATTGTACGTTCAAAAGTACAACAATTTCCATTTATAAATTTGAGTTGTAAAATATTTAACTTTTACAAAAAAGACCTTCAAAAATTTGAAGGTCTTTTTTATGTTTTACTTTAACGATTCTAAAATTTTCTGTGCAATTTCAGTTTGCCCCTTTTCACTGGTAATATAATTTCGGTCATTTTCATTAGATAAAAATCCCATTTCTAAATGCATCATGGGACAATCTGCATTTTTCAAAATATAAAATGGCGCCTCACTTACACGTCTCTTTGCCAAATTTCCTGTTGATGTTATCTTATCAATTACATTTTCAGCAATTTCTTTTGACTGATCATAAAATGTTTTCTTTGATGAAATGTAAGCTCCAACTCCATTTGATGTAACATTTGGAGCAGCACTAATATGTAATGAAATTACTAAATCAGGCTTCAATTTGTTTATGATTGTTGTTCTTTCTTTCAAATCCATACTCGTATCTCCGTCACGAAGTAAGACAATCTCAACATTCTCGTTCTTGTTTAGTTCTTTAATTTTTTTTGCGACTGCTTCGGTAATTATTTTTTCTTCAAAGCCACGTATATCAGCGCCAGTATCGTTACCACCGTGACCTGCATCAATTAAAATCACTTTTTTATCTGCTGGTTTAAAGGCCATAAATGCGAATACACATAAAGATAAAACTACTAAAAATTTAATTTTGGTTCTCATAAATCTATGTTTTTGGTTAAATAGATTCAACGCAAATTTTTAAGAAATATTGTACAGAATCTAAACCTGAACTCGTTTCCACTTTCCTCTTTTATAAAAAAAGATTCCTGCCAAAGTAATAGCAGTTTCGGCAACTGGAATAGCAATAAAAACGCCAGTTGGCCCCATATTAAAATGTTTTGCCAATACGAAAGCCAACGGAATTTGAAATAACCAAAACCCAAAGAAATTAATTCCTGTTGGTGTCCAAGTATCTCCTGCTCCATTGAAAGTGTTGATCAAAACCATTCCAATTCCGTAAAAAATAAAACCTATGCTCATAATTTGAAGTGCTTCGACTGCAATGGTTTTTACAGCTTCATCATTCGTGAAAAACGAAATAATATATTTTCCAAAAACAAGCGTAATAATCATGATGGAAGCCATAAAAATCACGTTATATTTTGCGGTTGTCATTACTGATTTTTCGGCACGTTCAATTTGTTTCGCACCCAAATTTTGTCCAACCAAAGTGGCTGCGGCGTTACTCAATCCCCACGCCGGAAGAATAAAAAACATCATAATTCTCAATGCAGTTTGGTATCCTGCTGAACCATGATCTCCGCCGGTTGTTGCAACTAATTTTGCCAAGAAAATCCAGCTGCAGGAAGCGATTACAAATTGTAAAATTCCAGGAGCTGCAATTTTTACTAAAGCTTTGATTTGTGTAAAATCTGGAGCAAAATAAGGAATCTTAATTTTTAAAATTCCATTTCCAAAAAACAAATGATATACCTGATATAAAACACCAATGCTTCTTCCGATAGTGGTTGCCAAAGCAGCTCCAACTAATCCGAAAGCAGGAATTGGCCCGAAACCATTAATTAAAATCGGACATAAAATAATATTGCAAATATTGGCAATCCAAAGGCTTTTCATGGCGATTGCTGCATTTCCTGCTCCGCGGAAAATTCCATTTATTAAAAACAAAAGCATAATGCACAAGCTGGAACCAATCATAATCTGTGTAAATTGGAAACCATGTTCTGCAGCTTCGGCTGATGCCCCCATGAAAAGCAAAATGTCTTTAGCATATATAATTCCAAAAATGCTGAGTAAACTGTTAACTGCAAATGCTATAATAATGGCCTGCATTCCTGCTTTTGCTGCAGCGATTGGATCTTTTTCGCCAATGCGTCTTGCTACAACTGCAGTTGCCGCCATACTCATTCCGATAGCAAGGGAGTAAATTACGGTCAATACTGATTCGGTTAAACCAACCGTTTGAATAGCAAAACTGCTGTGTTTTAAATGCCCAACGAAATATAAATCGACCAAAGCAAAAACCGATTCCATCATCATTTCTAAAACCATCGGAATGGCTAATAGAATTACGGCTTTCTTAATACTTCCAGAGGTATAGTCAAATGATTCGTCGCCTTTTAAAGCTTGTTTTGTTGTGGTAAAAATTTTGGAAATAAAACTTTCCTTTATAGATGTTTCTGTCATGATATTTAGGATAAATGAAAAAATTGGTTCAGATGTATATTAATCTGAACTAAAAAGTAAAAACGTAAGTATCCTAATTATTCTTAAAAATAAAATAGGATTAGGCAGAAACAATCATATGCTGTAGATTTTCAAGGCAGTAAATATAAGTAATATTTTTTAGGAAGATATTAATCCAATAATTTTTTGCTTACACGGCTACTTGCAATTAAAGAAGCTGCAAAACCAAGTGTAACAATAGTTGTCATCACAATTAGAACATTTTCCAAAGAAAAAACAACTGGGTATGCCAAAGTCGGTGTAATCATAATTAACTCATATTGTTGTTGTAATATGACTAATACGATTCCTAAAACTAGTCCAATTAAACCGCCAAAAAAGCTTAATAAAGTTCCTTGAAGCAAAAAGATTCTTCTTAAATAACCCACTTCTGCCCCAAGGTTAAAAAGAGTTTTAAGATTTCCCTTTTTTTCTAAAATCATCATAATCAAAGCACCAACCAAATTAAAAAGCGCCACAATAATTACCAAAGTAAAAATCAAATAAACAACAATATTTTCGGTATTGAGCATTTTATACAAAGACTCATTTAACTGTGCTCTGTTCTTTAAAGTGATCTTATTTTTAAAAATCGAATTAAGCTGTTTTTTGATTGCATTTTCATCTGCATTTTCTTTTAACTTAAATTCAATTCCAGAGATTTGATTTGGCTTATACATTAACAATTCCTGAGTTAAACCTAAATCTGCAAATACATATTTTGAGTCTAATTCTTCACTAATTGAATAAATTCCGACAGGCAAAACATCTGTTTTATTAAAAGCCTCTTCTGGGTTTTCAATTCCTCCTTTTCCTGGTTTTGGTGCAAAAACCTGAAGCGGGTTTTCAAAATCCAAAATTCCCATGGAGAAGTTTTGAGATAATCCATAACCAACTACAACTTGAAAACTATCGGGTTTTAGCCATTGACCTAAATAAAGTTTTTGCTTTATATCGTTGACAACAGCATAATTGTTATCAACTCCTTTTAAATACGTAACCTGTTGTTTGTCTTTAAACAAAAACAAAACACGTTCTTCTATAATCTTGGTATAAAGAACAACACCGTCTATTTTTTTGATTTGATTTTCTTGATCTGGCGTAATTAAAAAAGACTTTCCATAAGTACTCGTCAATTTTAAATCGGGATCAATTTCGTTTGTAAACGAAAGGCTGAAAACTTTTAATCCGCTGAAAACAGATAAAACCACAAACAAAGCCATCGTACCAACAATGATTCCCATGCTGGCAATTCGGTTAATAATATTGATAGCATTGTTTTTACTCCTGCTAAAAATATAACGTTTGGCTATGTATAAAGGGAAATTCAAATTACGATTTTCTTCTTTTTTCTAAAAGATCACGATTTTCGATTGGGTTTTCTTTTCCCGAAAGTGCATTGTCAATTTTCTCAATATAATCTAAAGAGTCGTCAATAAAGAAAACTAAATTTGGAACACGTCGTAACTGCAAACGTACACGCTGTGACAAATCATGTTTGATTAAAGTGGTATTTGTTTTAATTGCCTCGAGAGTTTCTTTGGCTTTTTCTTGCGGAAAAATACTTAAATATACTGTCGCTACAGACAAATCTGTAGTTACACTTACTTTGGATACTGAAATCACCAAATTCGTAATTCCATTTTTTCTCACTTCACCTTGCAAGATGTCAACCAGATCTTTCTGGAGAACTCCGCCTATTTTTTTCTGTCTATTTGTTTCCATACTGCAAAAATACTATTTTTAAATTCAATCATGGCAATTTCAAAGGAACTTGAATGGTAATTTTTATTATTTGAAATCAGAATAAAATCTTCTTATTTTAAATAATAACTACCTAAAATACTACTTATTCTTGTTTTTTCTACTGACAAAAATCATCTAATTAGTTTCAAATAATTTTCAAATTTGATATAAATCTAACACCATCAAATTATGAAAAAGAGAGAACCGATAAGCCACATTATGACAAAAAGTGTTATAACTGTAAATCAAAATGATGATTTAAAAAATGTAGTAGAAAAATTAAAAGCTAATTCTATTCGCCATATTCCAGTTGTTAACGGAAAAGAAGTTGTTGGAATTATCAGTCGCACCGATATTAACCGTCTTACTTTTGGTGCATTATTCGACGGACAAGATGGAGCAGATGAAGCTGTATTAGAAATGCTTACTATTCCTCAAGTTATGACTTCTAAACCAAAAACAGTTTCTTCAGATCTTATAATTAGGGACTTAGCTGAAATTTTTGTAAAAGAAGAATTTCATGCCGCACCAGTTGTTGATAAAGGAGAATTAAAAGGAATTGTCACGACGACAGATGTTTTAAAATATTTCTTGGAAGAAAATTATTAGACTATAAAAAAGGGAGCAAAATTGCTCCCTATATTTTTATCTGCTTTGTAACCATCCTTCTGGATTGTTGTTTGAAGTATTTTGAAGAATCAAGAATTTAATAATCGTTTTTCCTGTATCTCCACTTGTTCTCACTTTTCCAATATTTTGTTTAATCGTCACTTTATCTCCCTGACTTACAGAAACAGAACTCAAGTTTTGATAGACTGTAAAGAAATCTCCGTGCTGAATCACAACTGCTTTATTCACTGGTGATAAAACGATAACTTTAGAAACTTCTCCAGCAAATACTGCTCTTGCACTTGCACCATCTTCTGTTGTAATTTCAACTCCAGAATTGTGAACTGTAATTGAAGGATGCAACGGATGAGGCTGATCTCCGTATCCAAGAGAAATAAATCCTTTTTCTACTGGCCAAGGCAGTCTTCCTCTGTTGGCTTTAAAATCTGCTGCTAAAATTTTATCTTCCGGAGTTAAAGCAATTTTAGAAGATGAAACTGGTGCTTTTGCTTCGCTTGTACCTGGATTAGCTTTTGCTCTTTCAGCAGCTGCTTTTCTATTGGCTTCGGCAATGGCTTCACGAATTAAACGATCAATTTGTCTGTCGATTCTCTTTGATTCACTTTGTTTAGATCGAATATCGGCAGCAATTTTATTTTTATCTTTTTTAAGCGAATTAACCAATTTTTGCTGTTCTTTTTTCTCTGCTTCAAGAGTTACTTTCTCTTTCTGATTTTCAGCAATAATTTTCTTTTTCACTTGTCTTTGTCCATCCAGTTTTGCATTAAAATCAACTAATTGTGCTGTTTTTGACTGAATTTCAAGACCTTGATTTTTTCTGAAATTGGTATATTGTTTTAAATATTGTGCTCTTTTGTATGCTTGTAAAAAACTCTCAGAAGATAAAATGAACATCGCACGACTTTGTTCTGAACGGCTTTTGTATGATTTTAAGATCATCTCTGCATAATCCTCTTTAAGAACTTTTAGTTCTTTTTTCAATTTATTAACCTGAACCTGATTAATATACATATCATTGCTAATCAGTCTTTCCTGTTTAGCAGTCGTATTAATTAATTTCTCTTTTAGTTTGATTTTATTGGCCTGAATTAAATATTCATTCACAGCAGATTTCTCTTTTTTTCGAACAGACTGAAGCATCTTTTCGTTGTCTCTGATTTCCTGTTGAATTTGAGCTTTACGCTGTTCCAGTTTTTCTTGCTGAGAATCCTGCGCCCATACAAAAGTAGTGGCACAAATTAAAACTAGACTTAGGAGAAATTTTGGCATGTTTCTATTTTTATTTTTGCAAATTTACTTAATTGTCATTTTTTTATAACCACTCGGAATACTGTAAGGAAAAGAAAGCTGTTCGTTAAATGAAATATTGTTATAATTCAAATTAATACTTGTTTTTCCTTTTGGCTGTACTGCATTGATTTCAATACTTGTAGGAAGTATTCCTTGATCAAAAGTTTTGCTGTCTGAATAAGCAATCTGTAAAGTTCTGTTTTCAGACGGTTGTGAAATTTCTTCTTTCTGAATTAAATATTTCTCGCCATCTAAGAAAAAAGTTTTCTTCAAATTAGCATCTTTTTCTTCATCCAGTCTAAAAAGATTTTCTACAATAGTCTGTGTATATTTTCCTTTTCTTAAATCGTCAAATGCTTCACCGATCAATAAATTCTGAACTTTACTATAATCTAAATCGGTTCCAAGCCATTTGCTCAAACTTGTAAAATCGCCTTCGTAATAAGTACTGTTTATTTTCTCATAATAACTTACTGCATCAGGAGTTATTAAAGCTTTCGCCATTGTAATTCCAAGAAAACGCACACTAATCAAAATCTGCTTGTCTTTTTCAATTCTAATTTCGGCAGTAACATTTTGGCTTTGTTTCTCATCAACATATTTTGCACTTGCTTTTATGTATAGAGTAGAAAAATCTAACTTATTATCATAATGCTTTTCAATTACTTTCTTCTCTTCTTTTGGTGCAACTATTGGACTTGTATTATTTTGTACTGCAACTGCTTTTGTCTTACATGATACAACTGCAACCGAAAGAATTAGTACTGCTATATATTTTTTCATCTGAGTTTCTCCTTTATTTTTTTTTCTTTAATAATTCGTTTGCCTTCAAAAAGTATTCCTCTTTTTTCTTGGCGTCTCCCAATCCATTATACGCCTCTCCTAATTGAATATTAAAATTGGATTCTAATTTTACATCATCAACAACATAATCAAGACCCATTTCTAAAACGGTTTTTGCATTCTTAAATTGCTTTTGCTGATTGCTTCCTAATCCCGCAAAATAATAAAACTGAGCCTGACTCGGATATACTTCAATCAGCATCATAGCTCTTTTGGTCATGGGTTCAAATTGTTTTGTCTGAGAATAGGCTTCCAGCAATAACATATTGGTTTCAAGATCTGTATCTGAATTGGCTTTTAAATCTTTTTCATAATATTTAACTGCATTTTCAAACTGACCTTTACTATGATAAAATTTTCCAATTTCTTTGGCAACATCAACCTCTTTATCGTTATCAAAATAAGAAATAGCCTTTTCTAAATCGGCAGCATACTGTGGATTTTTATTGACGTAAATCAAAAACTCATTCAAAGTTCTATGTTTGATTTTTGAATCGATTTTTGAACTTGCCAAAATCACATTCATCGATTTGATAGCTTTATCTGCCTGATTGGCATCTAAGTATGTTTTAAACAAACTGACCTGCGACCATTCTGAATTTGGAATTTCTTTGGCTAATTGTTTTGCAACCTCCAATGATTTCTCATTTTCATTATTTTTTGAATACAAAAGAATGAGATTCAAATAATTTGATTCTTCTTTTGGATCTTTTTTAATCTGTTGTATCAAATTATCAATTTCAGCATTCTGATATTTTCCTTGCGATAAAATCTGTGCTTTATAAATTTCACGATCTGATGATTTTCCAAACTTTTCATTCATTTCGTTAATCGCAATTAATGCTTTATCATACTGATTGGTAATCATGTATAACGAAATCAAATCGTCTTTGTACTCTTCGTCAAAAACAATTATTTTTTGAATCGTTTCAATTGCCAGCGGATAGTTTTTGGTTTCGTAACTTACATCGTAAATTCCGAGCCAAAACCATTTGTTTTTAGGATCCAGCTGTGTTGCTTTTTCAAAATTATCTTGAGCATTTCGATATTCTTTAAGAGCAAAATAGTTCTTTCCTAATTCAAAATAAGCCACCGCGTCATTGGGTTTTAGTTTTATACATTTCTCCAATGACACAATCGCTTTATCGTAATTTTCGATTCCTTTTTGTTTCAATGATTCATAAAATGAGTCCTGATATTCGTCTGTTGCCATAGCAATATCTTCAGGTTCTGTCTGTGCAAAAACCGAAAACGATGTGCTGCATAAAGCAATCAGCAAAACTGTAAAAACTCTTTTTTTTATCATCTTAAAATTTACATTTAAACAAAAATGAAACTTTTAAATTTTTAATTCTATTCTAAAACTGCATAATCACCAATACTTACACTGGTAAATTTACCATCATAACTCACATGATTTCCTATCATTGCGTTATCTAAGTTAGCATTTTTAATTTGAGAATGAGTTTGAATTAAGCTATTTTTAATACTACTGTCCGTAATATGACAACCTTTTCCAACTGAAACATTTGGCCCAATTGTAGTATTTTTTAAAACAACATTTTCTCCAATATAACATGGAGGAATAATAGTAGAATTTTCTAATGTTACACCATAATCTACTAAATGTTCTCCATCATTATGAAGAAAACCAAGCATTCTAGTGTTTGTTTCTACAGTAACATCTTTGTTTCCGCAGTCCATCCATTCGTCAACGCTTCCAGTTTTGAAAACTTTTCCGTTTGCCATCATCGCTTTGATACCATCATTAATCTGATATTCGCCACCATTCTGGATATTATTATCTAAAACATTTTGAAGTTCATTTCTTAAAACTCCAACTTCTTTGAAATAATAAATTCCGATAACTGCTAAATCACTTACGAATTCCTTTGGTTTCTCAACCAACTCAATAATTTCATTATTTTGATTCAGTTTTACAACACCAAAAGCTTCTGGCTGGTCTACTTGTTTTACCCAGATTACAGCATCTGCAGATGGATCTAATTCAAAATCTGCTCTAATTAAAGTATCTGCATAAGCAATTACTGCTGGCCCAGATAAAGAATCTTTGGCGCACATAATAGCATGGCCCGTTCCTAATGGCTGATCCTGACGGTAGATTGAAGCTTTAGCTCCTAATCCTTTTGCCAAATCTTCTAAACTTTTTACGACATCGTCTCCAAAAAAAGCTTCATCACCTAAAATAAAAGCAACTTCTTCAATTGGTTCTTTCAATATTTTGGCAATATCTTCAACTAAACGGTGTACTATAGATTTTCCTGCAACAGGAATTAATGGTTTCGGAACAGTTAATGTATGCGGCCTCAATCTTGATCCACGGCCTGCCATAGGGACAATTATCTTCATTTTTTATTTGATTTTATAGGAAGATCAAAAAATCTTCATTGGGTTTGGTCTTTCTTTTTATGGTGTTTTTGTTAAATACAAAAACTATTTCACACCTGTGCTTCCAAAGCCTCCTTCACCTCTCGATGTTTCAGAAAGTGTTTTAACTTCTATCCATTCAGCTCTTTCGTGTTTTGCAATAATCAGCTGAGCAATTCTTTCTCCGTTTTCAATTACAAAATCATCATTAGATAAATTTACTAAAATTACTCCTATTTCTCCTCTGTAATCTGCATCAACAGTTCCTGGAGAATTTAATACAGTTACCCCTTTTTTGGCTGCCAATCCGCTTCTTGGTCTTACCTGCGCTTCATAACCAATTGGCAATTCAATAAAAAGTCCTGTTTTTACAATCGTTCTTTCTAAAGGTTTTAACGTAATTGGTTCTGAAATATTGGCACGTAAATCCATTCCTGCAGAAGCAATCGTTTCGTAATTTGGTAAATCGTGTTGTGATTTATTGATAATTTGAATTTTCATTTTTAAGTATAAAATTTTAAATCTGTCTTATTTTTTCTTCATTATACCTTTAATAGTATCTTTTTCAAAATGGTAAACCATATACATAAAAGCTAAAAGAAGTGGAATTCCAACATAATATTTCTCTCTAAATCCGTAAAACGAAATCACTGAAAATACTATTGAAACACCTAAATAAGCACCAATCTTGTTCATATCATAAGGAATTGGATAATATTTATTTCCTAAAATATAAGAAATAAGCATCATGCTTCCATAAGCAGAAATGGTTGCAATTGCAGAACCATAATAGCTGTATTTTGGAATTAAAAGATAATTTAAAACCAAGGTAACAATTGCTCCTACAATAGAAATATAAGCTCCAATTTTTGTTTTGTCTGTCAGTTTATACCAAACTGATAAGTTATTGTAGATTCCTAAAAAGAAATTTGCCAAAATAATAAGCGGTACCACTTTCATGGCTTCCCAATAGGATTTATTGTCTAGTAATAAGTATTTCAAAACATCTGCAAAAACAATCACTCCTAACAAAATTAGGGAACCCAATATCACAAAGTATTTGGTAATTACGGCATAAGTCTGTGGTGCATTTTCGTTTTTCGCATGACTAAAAAAGAAAGGTTCAATTCCTAATCTAAAAGCTGTCGCAAACAGAACCATAAACAATCCTAATTTGTAGCAGGCAGAATAAGCTCCCACTTCAGATTTTGCTAAATTTTCTGGAAGTAAATAACCTAGTAAAATTTTATCAAAATGTTCGTTTACTGCAAAGGCTAATCCAGCCACTAAAATAGGAAGTCCATATTTCATCATTCTTCTCCAAAGTTCTGGATCGAATTTTCGCCCAAGCGAAAGATAATTTGGCGAAAGCACTATAAATGTTGCCAAACTCGCCAAAAGGTTAGCAATAAAAATATAAGCAATCTGGAAATTCTCTACATATAAATTATCCCAAACAGAATTTGGATTTGCATCTGCTAATTTTGGCAAGTACATCAAAAAGAAAATATTCAACAATAAATTGATGACTACATTTCCTATTTTAATTGCCGCATAAACCATTGGTCTTTGATTGGCTCTTAATTTAGAAAATGGAATTAAAACCAAAGCATCCAAAACTAAGATCCAAACGGTATACGTAATATATTGAACATCTACTTCTGCTAAACTTGCTAATGTATTTCTGAAAATCAAAGCAACAAAAAGAAAAATAATGGATGTCCAAAAGATTGAAATTGTCGAAGTTGCAATTACATTTTTCTTATCATCTTCGGCACTATAAAATCTAAAGAAAGCAGTTTCCATTCCGTAAGAAAGAACTACATTAAAGAAAACCATCCAAGATAATACAATCGAAACTTCCCCATACTCGGCCGTTGGTAAAATTCCCGTATATAATCTCACTAATAAAAAACTCAGCATTCGCGGTAAAACTGTCGCCAGTCCGTAAATTGCTGTTTGTTTGAATAGATTTTTATATAATCCCAAAATATAATTGTAATAATGTTTGTAGGACAAAAATAACCATTTCTTTTGTTTAATGGTGTTTTTGTTGATGTAATAAAGAAAAGTTCTGTTTGTTTTTAAACAGTCATTTTGGTCTCGTCTAAGATTTTTACAAAATGAAAACCTTTAGGTGCATAACCTTGATTGTAGTAAAAACGATGCGCAGCAAAATTTCCTGTAAAAGCATCCAAAACTATACTGCTGCAATTTAATTCTATTGCTTTTTTCTCGATATAATCAGTAAGCATTTTTCCAATTCCTCTAGATCGAAATTCTGGATTAACCACAAAATTGTCTATTTCAAGATATTTACCCGTCCAAAGCTTTGTAGCAGACCAACACCCTGTTAAGCCCAGACAAACATCATTTTCAAAAACTGCAATTTGAGTATAATTATGAGGCACCATTTCTTTAAGATAATTCTCGTATTGCTCTAAGCTAAGTTTAGGATATAAATGCCTAATAGTCTCAATTTGAAATAACATTTCTTGCACTGTAATTAGTTCTTTTATAGAAAGATTCATGAATTTTTTATTAAAATATAAACAAAAATAAGTAAAGTTTAAGTTAAGACTTATATAATTAAAAATCAAAGACATGTGAAATATATAAATTAGACATGAAAATTATGTAACTTTTTTTAGACAGTCTTTTCCTAAATTTGTTTCACAGGGATTGAGAAAGCTAGATACAACCCTTATAAAAAAGGAAGCACTGGGACTAATAAAGCTTGTTTGTTCCCATAAAAGACAAAGCATAAGGGATTGATTAAGCTGTAGTGTAACCCTAATAAAAACAGAGCACTGGGACTAATAAAGCTTGTTTGTTCCCATAAAAGACAAAGCACAAGGGATTGATTCTGCTGTATTGTAACCCTTAAAAAAACAGAGCCGTGGGATTAATAAAGCTAGTTTGTTCCCATAAAAGACAAAGCACACAGAGTCAATCTGTCTATTTTTATAAAATGGTAGTGATTCTCAATTTTTGAATAATTTGAGAATCACCATTTTATAAAGTTATTTTTAAAAAAGAAAAAACTTCCAATAAAAAAAAGCCAGCAAATGCTGGCTTTTTTTTATTATATAATATGGAATAAATTATCCATTCAAAGCTTCTGCTCCACCAACGATTTCCAAAATTTCACTTGTAATAGCAGCCTGACGCGCTTTGTTATAAGTTAATTTCAATTGGTTTCTTAATTCAGTTGCGTTATCTGTTGCTTTGTGCATAGCAGTCATACGTGCTCCATGCTCTGAAGCGAATGAATCACGAATACCTTTATACAATTGTGTTTTTAAAGACTTAGGGATTAAAGTCAAAACAATTTCTTCTTTTGAAGGCTCATAAATATAATCTCCAGTAGAAGCAGCTGCATCAGATTTAATAGGTGCTAACGGTAAAAACTGTTCCGTTTGAACAATTTGAGTCGCAGCGTTTTTAAATTGATTGTAAATTAATTCGATTCTATCGTATTCTCCAGATAAAAATTTCTCTGTAAGATTATCAGCGATTCCTGCAACATTTTCAAAAGTCAAATGATCAAAAATAGCATTATGATGACCGTGTACTTTATGAGTTTTGCTTAAAGCATCATTTCCTTTTTTACCAATAGCAAAAACATCTACCTGTTTTCCTTGGTAAAAAGCAGTACGATTTTTAATCTCTTTAATAATATTTGAATTAAAAGCACCACATAAACCTCTGTTAGAAGTTATAGCAACAAGCAATACTTTTTTCACTTCACGTTGTGTAGTGTAATCTCCTCCAACTTCACCTTCAAGTGATGCAGAAAGATCTTGCAATAACTCCGTTAATTTCTCGGCATAAGGACGCATTGCAGTGATTGCATCTTGTGCTTTCTTCAGCTTTGCAGCAGAAACCATTTTCATCGCAGATGTAATCTGCATCGTTGATGAAACGGAAGTAATTCTATTACGGATTTCCTTTAAATTTGCCATCTATTAAATTAGAAAATGTGACAATTTGAAAATTAGATAATTAGATAAATGTTTATACATTATCTAATCATCTAATTAACGAATTATCTAATTAGTTATATTTTGCTGAGATTTCTTTTGCTGCTTTTTCGATAACATCTGTAATGCTGTCATCTAATTTACCAGCTTTCAACGCGTTAAGCGTATCTTTATGTTTACTGTTTAAGTAAGCTAAGAAATCAGCTTCAAATTCTTTTACTTTTTCTACAGGAACGTTTCTTAATAAGTTTTTAGAACCAGCGTAGATAATAGCTACTTGGTTTTCAACTGTATAAGGATCATTTAAACCTTGTTTCAAGATTTCAACGTTTCTTTTACCTTTTTCAATTACGTTTAAAGTAACAGAATCTAAGTCAGAACCAAATTTAGCGAAAGCTTCTAATTCACGGAATTGAGCTTGATCTAATTTTAAAGTTCCAGAAACTTTCTTCATAGATTTAATTTGAGCATTACCTCCAACACGAGATACAGAGATACCCACGTTAATAGCAGGACGAACCCCAGAGTTGAACAAATCTCCATCAAGGAAAATCTGACCATCTGTAATAGAGATTACGTTTGTTGGGATATATGCAGAAACGTCACCAGCTTGAGTTTCGATAATTGGCAATGCAGTCAATGAACCACCACCTTTAACGATAGATTTGATAGAATCTGGTAAATCGTTCATGTTTTTAGCGATACCATCATCAGCGATTACTTTACAAGCACGCTCTAATAAACGAGAGTGTAAGTAGAAAACGTCTCCAGGGTAAGCCTCACGTCCCGGTGGTCTTCTTAATAAAAGAGAAACCTCACGGTAAGCAACAGCTTGTTTAGATAAATCATCATAAACAATAAGAGCTGGACGACCAGAATCTCTAAAGTATTCTCCAATTGCAGCACCTGCGAAAGGAGCGTAAACTTGCATTGGAGCTGGATCAGAAGCATTAGCAGCAACGATAACTGTATAAGCCATTGCACCTTTTTCTTCTAACATTTTAGCGATTCCTGCTACAGTTGAAGCTTTTTGTCCAATTGCAACATATATACAGAATACAGGTTTTCCTGCATCGTAAAATTCTTTTTGGTTCAAGATTGTATCGATACAAACAGTTGATTTACCTGTTTGACGGTCACCGATTACAAGCTCACGCTGTCCACGTCCAACTGGAATCATAGCATCAACTGCTTTTACTCCTGTTTGTAATGGCTCAGTTACTGGCTGACGGAAGATAACTCCAGGTGCTTTTCTTTCCAAAGGCATTTCGTATAAGTCCCCACCGATTGGTCCTTTTCCATCAATTGGAAAACCAAGAGTGTTAACAACACGTCCTACCATTTGCTCACCTACTTTAAGAGAAGCAATACGTTGAGTTCTTTTTGCAGTAGATCCTTCTTTAAGTCCAGTTGATGGTCCTAAAAGTACAACCCCAACATTATCCTCTTCAAGATTCAATACGATACCTTCCATACCGTTATCAAATTCTACTAACTCTCCATATTGTACATTAGACAGCCCGTAAACACGAGCAATACCGTCTCCAACTTGAAGTACTGTTCCTACTTCCTCTAGCGTAGCACCAGATTCAAAACCTTCTACTTGCTTTCTTAATATTGCTGAAATTTCAGCAGGTTTGATTTCCGCCATCTTAATTTATAATTTAGACACTTTTTGTGTTATAAAAACTAATTACTTAACTCTCTTTTTAATACTTGTAATCTGTTTGCAACAGAAGCATTGTATTGATTATCTCCTATTCTCAAAATAAATCCACCAATAATTGAAGGATCTACGATATTTTCAATTGTAATTTTTTTATCTGATAAAGTTGCAATTTTTGCTAAAACTTTAGCTTCTAATTCTGCGTCCATCGGAATAGCTGTTGTAACTTTTGCTACTTCAACACCGTTATTTTCATCAAATAATTTATTGTACTCTAAAGCGATTGCTTTTAGAATTTCAAATCTTTTGTTTTCAAATAATAAATGAAATAACCCTTTGGTAACTCCATTTACATCTGCAAAAACTTCTAAAAGAGCACTTTCTTTAACTTCAACCTTTGTAGTTGGGTTTTCAATAAAGGTACTCAATTCTAAATTTGTCTCAATTGCTCTTGCAATTGATTTCATATCGTTATTGACAGCTTCGGCAACACCTTTAGAGTTTGCTAAGTCTAGAATTGCTTTTGCATAACGAATTGCTGCTCTTGTACTTGCCATAATCTTAGTTTAACTTTACGTCACCTAACATTTTCTCTACTAATTTAGTTTGAGATTCTTTGTTAGATAATTCTTCTTTCAATAATTTTTCAGCAATAGTCAATGATAAAGTTGAAACTTGAGCTTTCACTTCAGCCATTGCAGCATTTTTTTCACTTTCGATAGCTGCTTTAGCTTGCTCGATCATTTTTTGACCTGCCTCTTGTGCTTCGTTTTTAGAATCAGTAATCATTTTCTCTCTCATTTCACGAGCTTCCTTCAACATAGTGTCACGTTCTGCACGAGCTTCGTTCAAAATTCTTTGATTATCAGCTTGTAAATTTTCCATTTCTCTTTTTGCATTTTCAGCAGAAAGCAATGCATTTTTAATACCTTCTTCTCTTGCTGTAATAGATTCCATAATTGGCTTCCATGCAAATTTTACCAAAAGCAAAATTAATACTAACAAGATTAAAGCTTGCCAAAAGAATAAACCGAATGAAAAATCGTTAATTAACTTATCCATTTTATATAACTATATTAAATATTTAATTTCTTTTTTTAAAGTAACAACACCTTTAACCAACCGTTAAAGATGTTGTTATTTCTTTCTTTATTATTTTCCTAAGATTAAAGCAGCAAATGCTAAACCTTCTAATAAAGCAGCGATAATAATCATCGCAGTTTGGATTTTACCAGCAGCTTCTGGCTGACGAGCAATAGCGTCCATAGCAGATCCACCGATTTTACCTAAACCTAAACCTGCACCGATTACTACTAAACCAGCACCTACTAAAGTTGGAATTGTTCCCATAAGTATTTATATATATAAAATTAAACTTCTAATTAAATAATTACATTCTCTTCGTGTCCATGATCATCGTGGTGGTGATCTTGAACTGCCATACCAATAAACAATGATGATAACATTGTAAAGATAAAGGCTTGTAAAAATGCAACTAAAACTTCAATAACAGAGATAAATAATGTTAATCCTAAAGAGATTGGTAAATCTGCTGCTAAATTTTTACCCACAAAAATCATAGCGATCAAACTCATAATTACTACGTGACCCGCTGTAATATTTGCGTACAAACGAATTAATAATGCAAATGGTTTTGTTAGTGTTCCCAAAATTTCAATTGGAGCTAAAATAATTTTCATTGGAACCGGTACTCCTGGCATCCAAAAAATATGTCCCCAATAATCTTTGTTTGCACTAAATTGTGTAATTAAGAAAGTAAATGCCGCTAAACAAACTGTAATAGCAATATTTCCTGTAACATTAATTCCTAGTGGAGTCATTCCTAATAAGTTTAACAACCAAACAAAGAAAAATACCGTTAAAAGATACCCCATATATTTACGGTATTTCTTTTCTCCAATATTAGGCACAGCAATTTCGTCTCTGATGAAAATAATAAGTGGTTCTAAAACTCTACCAAATCCAGTTGGGATTGGTCCTTTTTTATATGATTTTGCTAAACCAGTAAACATTAAGAATAATAATACTGATACAAAAAGCATTGAAACTACATTTTTTGTAATTGAAAAATCTAATGGCTTTTCATTTTCTGGATGACCGTGCTCATTGAAAGTAATAGTTCCGGCTGCGTCTGTTTTGTAAATTTTACCATGAACTAATTTGTAGAAGTTTCCATCAACTTCTGCAACTGCTTCACCGTGGTGTAATTTTGAAGAAGAGAAAATTTTCAATCCCCCATCAACTAATATTACTGGTAATGAAAAACCATAGCTTTTATGTTCTTTTTCATCTTGAAAGAAAACAAAGTCGTGAGAATCTTGTAAGTGGTGATCAATAAAAGCATCCACTTTTGCTTTTGGATCAAGAGCAACGTGCTCTCCTTCTTCATGAGCATTATGTGAAACTACTTTCTCTTCATGAGCTGTTTCAGTTTGAACATGCGTTGAGTCACTCTCTGGATTTGCAAAACCCATAATTGGTAGAGAAGCTACAAAAGCAGCAAGAATAAAGCTGAGTGGTTTGTTTGAAATCACCATATCTTGGAAAATCTTATTTTTTACGTTTCTAAAATTTGGTGCAAAGGTACATTTTTTATTAATATTCAAAAGGATATGAAAAATTATTTTTAAACCTTGTTTTAAAGAATTGTTATTTTAACGCTTTTCATTTAATAATCGGGCAGTTAAAAGCGTCTGAAATAACAAAAACAACACAAATGTTATAAAAAAACTAATTTTTTCGACTTCTGTTTCTCCTGTTTTGTTTTTTAAAATAGGCTGGAGGATTAAGTATGCTAATAACATTTGTGTTACAGTTCCAAACAAAAATGCCATCCCGACGATTTCAAAATTCTTCTTTTTTACTATTAATAATATAAGGTATAATAAAGACGAAATTATGAAGAAAGATAAATACAGTAATTCTAAACAGTAATGAAAGTTCTCTGTATTAATTTCGGTAAAGAAAAAAACTGCTTTATGTAGAATATATGTTCCTAAAGCAAGACATAACAAATAAAAAAAAGGTTTGTAATTTGTTGAAAGCATTTGAAATATTTTTTTTTGCAAAGATGCAACTTTTATCTCAAGCTCTTTTACCAACAATTATTTTGTTTTATTGATATCATTTACTTGTCGAATAACATTATATAATGCAATTCCAACACCAAATAATACAAAAATGGTGTTGAAATATACTTTTGGACTTGGATGATTTTCGTCAAGCCAAGTTCCAAAATAAGAGAATACAAAAATAATAACTCCCATTTGAAAGGGAATATTAATAAATGCCAACCATTTATTTCTTTTATTATTATTCGGTTCCTTTTCCATCTTCTAACATGATTACTGGGTTTGAATGTGCCAGCATGGTGCAGGTTGCTGTGAAGTCAGCTCCTGGTTCTATTGAAAGTTTTCCTACTGCTACTTCTCCATGAATTTGTGCCGTAGATTTAATATTAAGAATTTCTAGGACTTTTATTTTTCCATGAAATACTCCTTCTATATCAGCATTGTTACAGATAATTTCTCCTTTGACTGCTCCTTTGGCACCTATTACAATTTTGCCTTCCGAAGTAAAATTTCCAATCAATTCGCCGTCTAATCTAAAATCGGCTTTCGATACTATGTCACCAACTATGGATGTTCCTTCTACTATTCGGTTCGTTTTTCCTAATTGTTCTGTTCCGTTTTTCTTTACTTTTTCAAACATTATTATGGGGTTTTTGGGGTCAAATAGGCGTCTAGGTTCTTTTTAATTTGAACCACTTTATAATTATCTGTAGATATAATAATTGCAGGATGTGCAATTTTGTATTTTTTATCATCTCTAAAAACTCCCGCAACATCTCTGGCATAAGCCTCAGATTTTAAACCATTAATAACTACAAAACTTTCCGTTAAATTGTATTTATCGAAAGAAGTTGTTAATCGCTCAAAGTTTTCAACTAATAAAAACACTCTGATTGCTTCTTCAATTTGCTTAACGGTTTTGGTGTCATTATTCGAAACAGCATATAAAATTTTCCAGCTTTTATTGTCGGCTGTTGTAAAGTTTAATCTTTCTAGGACAGGAATTTGTTTTTCTAAAATTTCTCTAGCATTTTTACCCTCTTCACTATTCGGATAATTATCTGCCACATTTTCCATTCCTTTTTTATAAGCTTCTAAACCATTTACTTTTCCTAAGGTATTGGCTTTTAACAATTCATACTTCGAAACAATATCTTCTCCAGAATATTGATTGATCAGATTATCAATATTGGCCAAGACTTCTTCAAATTTTTCTTCTTCAAAAAGCTTATACCACTTTTTATATTCGGCATCTGGACTGGAGCTCGGATCGTCAGATTTATTATTTAAAATCTGAGCATACCTTGAAGTAGGATACTTTGTTGAAATCTCTGATTTTATTGCCTCTGCTTTTTGTGGATCTGTAATTTGATAAATTTTATACAAATTATACATGGATGGCAATACCAATTTTTCTTCCGGATTGTTACGTAACAATTGTTCCAGTTTATCACTTGCCAATTTATACTCTTTAAACTTCTCCTTATATATAAGTCCTAGTTGGTAGTAAGCAAAATTGCGTTCTTTACCAATACTATCCATTGCAACTTCTGAAGTTGGAAGCTGTTTGGTATAAAATGCAACAGTATATTTTTCTGGTACAATAGTATCTTTTACTGCATTAGCAACTTCTTTATCAGCAATAGTATCATTCATTGCCAAATCATTAGCCGATTTTACTCCTGCCAATCTCCAATTTCCGCCCAAAGTTCTGTTACCCCACATTTTTTTAAATTGGAGTTTTCCATAAGCAACTGTGGTGGGATTATAAAAATAAAACGTACTTGCCGATTCATTCATTCCTGGAGGCATTCCTATTCCCCCTCCATCTAGATCTGTAGGTTTCCCTAATGAACTAGAACTTACCGTTCCGATTCCTGGATTTTCTGCTCGAGAATTTAAGTCAATATTAGCCAATCGTTCTTTCTCTTTTTCTTCTGAGATACGTTTAGCTTCATCTTTCTTTTTCAGCTCTGCAATATAATTTTCGAAGTAAACCTTTTTGTCAGCTGCTGGTAGATTGTATACCTTAATAATACTGTCATTACGTTTTGCAACTGCTTCATATTTAATAACGTTATCCAGATTTTTTCTGTTTTTTTCTATAAAAGCATATTCTCTTGTTTTTGAATCAAGTTTGACAAGAGTACTATCATAATATTTGGCCGCCATTGAATAATCTGTATTTTTAAAATACATATTTCCAATGTTACGGTATGCCGAAGCCATTAAGTAAGAATCTTTAGATTTTCTTCCCAAAGATTTATTATAAAATTTCAAGGCGTTTTCCTGATCTTTCTTTTTATCATAGTAAACTCCCATTTCATAAAAAAGAAAATCATAATAAGGTCGGTTTTCACGATCCGTTACCAATTTATTAAATGTTTTCAAAAAAATGGTATCGTTATCTTTTCCATAATCAAACAGCTGTGCTTTTCTTGCGTAAGCATGCATCATATATTTACGATCTGCTTTTCTGTTTAAATCAATTACGCCATCATAAAAATATATTGCACTGTCACGTTTTTCTTCTTCCTGATACATCTGACCAAGAATAAAACGGTATCTAGCACGTTCTTCATTTTTTCTGGTAAACTGTTCTGCGATTCTTAATTTAGCAACCGCACTGTCTTTTTGTTCTAAATTCAGAAATGCTTCAGCCAAAAGCGCATTTGCATCAGCAAAAGTCTGTTTGTCTAAATCTGTTTTTTTAAGTAAAAGTTTAATGTTTTTAAGCGCAATTGCATCGTTGCCTAAACGCATATTGGTCTTTTCACGCCAGATTTTTGCGGTGTAGATATTATTACTTTCCGGATATTTATACAAAATATAATTGAATGCCTCAATTGCAGGAATAAAACGCTGATCGTAATATCTTGCTTTTCCCAACATCAGATATGCTTCATCAATCTGCCAGTTTCTCTCTCTTCCGCCAATATTCATAGAGTGTTTCTGAATGGCTTTTGTTGCCTTTGTCTCTGCTTTTTCAAAATCAGGATTTTTGGCTTTTTCACCTTCAGAAAAATTTTCATCAAATTGCATTTTCTCTATTGGCAGCATTTTCCAAAAATTGTCTTCATTATTGGCCTGAATTGACTGCAGTCCTTTGTCTAAGCCAATTCCTCCGTTGTACAAAATATTATACTTGGTACCAATAGAGTGAGAACTTCTAGCCAAAAAAGTATTTTTTTTGGTAGAACAAGCTATCAAAAAGAATAAAAAAAGGAAAATAAAACTATATTTAAAAGTATTCTTTTTCAATAGAAAAGATTTTAAAACTGATAACTGCTAAAATTCAATTTTAGTATAATTGACTCGTAAAAATACGCTTCTTTTTCTAATGACAGAAATTTAAACTGCAAAAAACAATTCCAGTTCCTGCAAGGTTTCATTTGAGGTCTGAATATCTTTAACAATTTCTCCTTTATTAAGCGCAACTATTCGGTCGCATACCTCTACCGTATGTTGTAAATCATGGCTTGAAACTAAAACAGTTACATTTGGATTATCTGCCAAATCTTTGATTATTTTTTTTAATCGGCTAACGGTTGTTGGATCTAAATTTGCGAATGGTTCGTCTAAAATGACAACTTCTGGATTTCCAATAAGAGTAGCAATAATCCCAACTTTTTTCTGATTTCCTTTTGATAAATCTCTTAAGTACTTTTTATTCTTCAAAATTTCTCCATTGAAAAATTCTTCGTGCTGTGCCAATAAAGCATCAACATCAGCTTTGTTTTGATTGCGAAGATCTCCGATAAAATAAAAATATTCTTCTGGTGTTAAATAACCAATCAAAAAGCTTTCATCCAAAAATGAACCAGTAAAAGATTTCCAGTTTTCGCTGGTATTCACTTGAATATTTTGATTTAGAATTTTTCCATTTGATGGCTGAATTAAATCTAGAAGCAAACTAAAAAAAGTTGTTTTTCCTGCTCCGTTATTTCCCACTAATCCAAAGCTTTGTCCTTTTGGGATTTCAAGATTTTCTATATTTAAAACTGTCGTTCCGTTATATTTTTTTGTAAGTTGATTTACTTGTATCATGGTAATTGTTGATTTTAGATTGTTCATTTTAGATTAATTATCAAATACATTTTCTAATTAATTCTTTTGTTTATAAGCACTTATTGTACTGTACTTCTCTATTTTGTATCTTTTTTCTATTAATGAAAACACTTTCTCTTTAAATATAAATCCTAAAACGCCGGCACCAGCAACCAAAGCAAGTCCGATTGGTTTGCTTCCAAAATGAAGTCCAAGCCAATATAACAATACTGGCAAAACAATTTTTGGCAATGTCAGCAACATCGCATTAACATTAAACGCTTTTTTATCCCCAAATGCCCCTCCAGCATTGCTCAAATCAATTGGCGTTTTTGTGAATGCTCCTCCTAAAAGTACTAAATGCGAATTCACTCCAATATTATAAATTGCTCCAGCGACAATTGTAAGATAAACTTCCCATCCATAAAAAATATAAAATGAGGCTAGAATTGTAGAAGCAAAAGTAGCAATAACAATAAGCCACCATTTTGAAGTAATGTAACCTCTGTAAGGAACATTTTGCGTCATTAACAGCTGATAATAAGAACTATCCCAGCTTGGTACAAACTGGCCGAAGACAAATAGAAATCCTCCCGAAACAAATATCCCTGCAAAAATATGCATCACAGCCGGCTGATGTGAATTTCCAAAAAAGATAAGACCGTAGAACAAAAAGAGAATACTCATAAAAATGGTTGTTTTGGATCTCTTATTTCTTTTAATCAATTTAATGTCATTTTTAAGGAAGGTTCCTAAAGTTCCAAATTGATTTAGCCACGAAAGGTTTTCTGTAGCCGCAATATCATGTTTTACTGAAAGTCCAGCATCCAAGTATAAATTCTTTTTAAAATATTTAAAAGTAAAAACATACAATCCTGCTAATACCAAAATCGGAATTAAAAATACACCGTCGATATCATAAAAACTTTGAAAAAATGGTGTTGTAAATAGTGTAACATCAAATATCTTGTAATAATGAGCTCCACCTAAAACAAGAACTATCGCAGCAAAAACAACAAACAGTTTATCAATATTACTTAGAATTATATTCAAAAAATTATTGATATAGATCATCGCCATAATTCCTAAATGCCAGAAAACAATTTCTACAACATCATATCCATTTAAAATCAGCACAACAGAAAATGGAATAAAAAATAAAGCATGAATCCAATTGAAAAAAGATAACGCTGTTTTTCCTAAAGAGAAATGAACTATTGTCGGCTTTTTAAACGGTAAAACCAGCAATGGCTTAATGTTTAGAACTGGTATTGATTGCATTAACAATCTAATTATTAAGTCAAAAAGAAAATAATAGATCAAAAATTTGTTAACTGTTGCCAATGGTTCTAATTTCATTTCTTTAAGCATATAAAATGCTCCAACTCCCATTCCAATAAAAATTAAGGAAAAATAGATCATAAAAAAACCTATTATAATTTTCATTGTCAGGTTTTTACCAAATGAGGCAGATCTAATGAACGCTTTCCATTCCAGGTAAATAAACTTCTTAATCATGGTTTATAGTTTTAGTATTTTTGTAGTAAGAGACCAAATGTAGGAAAACGTTACAAAAAAAGTTAAAAAAAATAATTTAGTACCAAACATTTAATAGTGGTTTGCTACTTTTGCAGAAAAATTAGATCATGCCTTCATTTTTAAAATTAATAATAAAAGAAGTTAAACGCGAGACTGCCGATGCTGTTTCTATATTGTTTAATGTTCCTGAAGAACTTAAACCAGATTATAAATTTATAGCTGGTCAATATATAAATCTCAAACTTACTATTGATAACCAAGAAATTAGACGAGCTTATTCTATTTGTTCAGCACCAGAGAGCGGTGAATTAAGAATTGCTGTCAAAGCAGTAAAAAATGGTCTTTTTTCTCAGTTTGCCAATACAAAACTAAAAGCTGGAGATGTTCTTGAAGTAGGACAACCAGAAGGTAAATTTACTTTTGAACCAGATGCCGAAAGACAAAGAAATTATGCGGCTTTTGTTGCAGGAAGCGGAATTACTCCAGTTCTTTCTATTATAAAATCGGTTTTAAAAAATGAACCAAAGAGTTCATTTGTATTGGTTTACGGAAACAAAACACCTGAAAACACCATCTTTCATCAAGAACTTCATGACTTACAATTACAATATGTAGGCAGATTTTTTGTACATTATGTATTTAGTCAGGCAAAAGCTGAAAATGCTTTGTTTGGAAGAATTGAGAAATCGGCTGTGAATTTTGTTTTAAACAACAAACATAAAGAATTACAGTTTGATAAATTCTACTTGTGCGGACCAGAAGAAATGATCAACACTGTTTCTGATATTCTGAAAGAAAAAAATGTAAAAGAATCTGCAATTAAGTTTGAGCTTTTCACCTCTTCTTCTGAAGAACATGTAATTCAAGGTTCTCAGGAAGGACATACAAAAATTACAGTTTTAGTAGATGATGAAGAAACTACTTTTGAAATGTCTAAAAAACAGACTATTCTTGATGCTGCTCTAAAACAAGGCGTTGACGCTCCTTACTCTTGTCAAGGCGGTATCTGCAGCAGCTGTTTAGGACGTGTTACAACAGGAACTGCCGAAATGACGAAAAACTCTATTTTAACTGATAGTGAAATTGCCGAAGGTTTAATTTTAACTTGTCAGGCACATCCAACATCAGATACTATCTATGTAGATTACGACGATGTTTAATCTTTGAGAAATTCCAAAATATAAAAATCCAAATTCCAAATTAAACCGGAATTTGGATTTTTTTTATTTAATTTAAATTTGCCAAATTTGGAATTTGGAATTTTTAATATTTATAAATGAAATCAGTACGAGAAATTTTTAGGAACAAAGAATATCTTTTGGATGAACCAGAAGTTGTGAAATTGGTTGATTATTGTGAAGAGCTTCAGGATGAGATTGTTGAATTTAAATTTCAAAAGACTGACAATAAAGAACTTGCCTTGCTCGATATGATTAAAGAAGTAATAAAAGGATGTGATGCCATTGAGAGAAAACAAATGGAACATGAACGATATGGTTATGATGCACCCGATTATCAGCAAACAATTGCAAATCTAAAAAGTTATATTTACCGTCGCTGTCGTGATGAAAAAATTTGGCTCTAATTGAAATAAAAGCAAAATTTTATCAAAATATTGCCAAATTTTCATTAAATTAGAGGTGTAATTATGGTAATCTCAATCTCACTAGTTTGAGAATTTGTAGAGCTCAATCAAAATTTGTCAAACATTTAAACCTTAAATATCATGACAGCTCACGTACAACACTTTCATCTATACCTATCTATTATGCTCGTTGTAACTGCTGCGCTATGCGTTCTGGCAGTTATTCTAAAAATGAAAAACAGAAAAGGCCCAAAGTTGCTTGAAAGAGAAAAATACAATTCAACTTTGACCGAAAAAATGGTAGAAGTAAAAAAAACAGATTCAAATATTTTTAATATCTGGCCTTATGTAAGCAGACTTAAATCGGCTAAAGTTTTATCTAAGAAAATTAAAGACCACGATTTAATTTATAAAATTTACAGAGATTCGTCTGAAAAATTTGAACATATTCTATTGTCTACCGAAGACAAAAATAACTTTGTGACCATTATAGTAAACAAAAAAAGAAAAAAAACACTAGGATATTCTTTCCTTGATTCTAATGAACAATACGATTTAAGTAAAAATATTGCTTAACAATTAAAAAAAAACTTCTCCATAAAGAGAAGTTTTTTGATTTTTATGAAAACTGTTCTTCAACCTTGTCAACAACCTTCTGTGGCAAAATTGTCCTCATAGCATTCTCATAACCTTCAACAATTTTGTTTCCATAAACAGAAGTTGGCAGTTTTGGATATTGACTTCGATCTGAAGTTAACGTATTTTCTAAACTTTGGTTGAAAGGTAAAAATCCAGCATATGGATGAGTAGCTCCCCAAAGCGTAACTACTTTTACTCCAAGCATAGCCGCGATATGTGCATTTCCAGAATCCATAGAAAGCATCACATCAAGATTGCTGATTAACTGCAATTCCTGCTGAAACTTAATTTTTCCAGCCATATTGATTACATTTTCAAAAGGCTGTGCAAGTGAATCTAAAATTTCAATTTCTTTTTTTCCTCCTCCAAAAAGTAAAATTTTATATGTCTGATTTTCAGCTAATTTTGCAATCACTTCTTGCATTAAATCCAAAGGATAAACTTTAGAATCGTATTGTGCGAAAGGAGCAATTCCAATTAATTTTTGATTTTGATTTCCAATGATTTCTAGAATATCAGCATTTAAAACTGCCTTTTCAGGAAATACTGGATTAGATAAATTTAACGGAAAACCAAGTTCTGAAAACACTTTTACATGTCTTTCGAACATCGTTGGCAACTGTTTAAAAGCTTTATTTTCAGCTCTTGTCAGTTCTTTTTTTCCGTCTCTTCCTTTATCAACAGTTGCTCTTTTTTTGCCGCTTAAAGCAAAAAGTAAACTCACAACCTTAGATCGTAAAACATTGTGAAGATCTCCAAAAGCATCAATCTTCAATTTTTTCACATCGCTAAATAATCGTAAAAGTCCAGAAAATCCTTTGTGTCTTTCTTTTTCATCAAAAGCAAAAAACTCCAGATTAGGAATTCCATCAAAAAATGGTTTGAAAAAAGGACGGGAAATAATCGTCAGTTTTACTGTCGGATATTGTTTTACAAAAGCACGTAAAACAGGAACCGTCATGGCGACATCTCCCATTGCGGATAGTCTCATGACGGCTATATGTTTGATTTTGTTGTTGGACAACTCTGCCAAATTATTTCTTATTTTGATATAAAACTGGGTTCAATTCATCATCGTTGTACATTTTCATTTGTTTGTACACTTTCATGAATTTATCTCCGTTTTCGATATCTGTCAATAATTCTTCAATTGCTGTAGATAAATCTGTTCTTTGTTCTAAAAGTACATTTAATTTTTCTTGGCATTTATCTCTGTGTTCTTGTGAAGCTTCTACACGTGTAGCTTCTTCATGCATATGATAAATTTTTAAAGCTAAAATAGACAATCTGTCAAATGCCCAAGCTGGACTTTCAGAATTAATTTTTGCCCCGTCTTTTACCTTTACATTACTGTATTTTTGTAAAAAATAGCTATCGATATACTCCACCATATCAGTACGCTCTTGGTTTGAAGCATCGATTCTTCTTTTCAAAGTTAAAGCGGCAACAGGATCAATCTGCGGATCACGAATAATATCTTCAAAATGCCATTGAACGGTATCAATCCAATTTTTTAGATATAATAAATGTTCAAATTTATCTTTTGGATATGGATTATTGATCGGTTGATCTACATTATCAAATTTGTGATAATCTATAATGCTTTGTTCGAAAACCGAATATGCTAATTTTGAAAACATGCCTTTATTTTTTTAGATATACAAAGATACTTTTTATACTTTTATGCTGCGAAGAAAAGCAATTATTTTTCGTTTTCTATTTTTTATCCGTTAATAAATTAAAATTTCATCATGAAAATTCATTATATCTCTGAAAATAACAGTGTTTTAAATCATTTTCTTGGACAGATTAGAAATGTCAATGTTCAGAATGACAGCATGCGTTTTAGACGAAATATTGAACGCATTGGTGAGATTATGGCGTATGAATTAAGCAAAATTTTACCTTATAAAAATGTGGAAATTCAGACTCCGTTGGGCATTAAAAAAACAACAGAAATAGAAACTGACTTAGTTCTGTGTCCTATTTTAAGAGCTGGTTTACCGCTGCATAACGGTTTTCTGAATTACTTTGATCATGCTGAAAATAGTTTTGTTTCGGCCTGCAGACATCATCCAAATGGTGGTGATGATTTTGAAATTTTAGTGGAATATCAAGCTATTTCGAACCTAAATAATAAGACGGTTCTGCTTCTGGATCCTATGCTGGCAACAGGACAATCTATAGTGGCTGTTCATAAAAAATTACTTGAAAATGCAGCTCCAACAGAATTTCATATAGTGGTCGTTATCGCTGCTCCAGAAGGAATTGCTCACTTAGAAAAAAATCTACCCGAAAATTGTCATTTGTGGGTTGCTTCTTTAGACGAAAAACTAAACGAGAAAAACTACATTGTTCCAGGTCTTGGTGATGCTGGTGATCTTGCTTATGGAAGCAAATTATAATTGCGAAAAGAATGTAAATAAACTGCAGGCAATCAATATATAAAACACAATTTCGTTATTCAATTTTTGCTGCATATATTCTACATGACTTGTTGCCATAATGGCTAGTGGCGCAATGCTGAACAGCAATAAATCGTTGCTTTTATTTGGTGAAATAATATAAACAAACGCCGCAATAAAAAAGTAAGCTACAATTTTCTTATAAGAAGAATGTACAATCTGCGGTCTGTTTGACAACGTCATCAACATTGATGTTACAAAAAATAGAGCTACAGCAGTATAAATTGAAAGTGCTCCGTTTTCATAATTATTCTTGAAATAATCAATTCTAAAATCAACTACAGCTCTCTCTTGGAAAAAAGCTACAGCATCAATATTTAAAATTAAAGAAGTCATATAAAATAATATTGCTACTGCTAAGAGTGCAATAAAAGGTAAAACCCAGTTTCTGTAATCTCTTGAAACGTGGAAAATAATCGAAATAAATACTAATACTAAGAAAAGTACACTCCAAAATTGAAATAAAGCAGCTACAAAAATCCAAAAAGAGGCATCAAATATTTTTTCTTTTGAAGCTTTAAGTGATTGAAGCGAAATCAATCTTCGAACTGCCAACAAAATAAAAAAGTTGGCGTAAATAACATTTGGATTGTTAAATAGGGTTGGAAAAAATAAAAGAAACAATAAGTAAAAAAATATCGCGTAGCCATTGTCTTTACTAAGTCCGTTCTTTTTTACGATAAAATTTACCATAAAAAAAGAAGCCAAAATAAAGCATAACAAACTCACTTTTTGGAAAGCCAAAAAATAAGAAGTAACCCAAGACGGGTCTTTAATTTGGAACATAAAAAAGAAAACCAGTATTAAAATTACAACCAATGAATAATTTAATGGCGTAGATTTTTTAAAAACACTTGTTATCATAAGGATATTTTATACTTTTGTGATTGTAAAGATAATACTTGTTTAAAATGAAAAACCGAACAAGTTGAAAAAAGATTCGATTAACCGAATTTTATCTTCAAAGCATTACACAACAATAAATAACATATAATTTTAAAGAATTATGACAGCTTTTTTTGAAGGAATACAATACTTATTCGTTAACATTTTGTTTGCTCCTCTTGACTTTTTACGTCGTTTGGAATTAATTACATGGTTTGGTGCAAACACTATTAACTGGATTTTCATGATCATTTGTGCTGCAGCAATCGTTTACTGGATTAAACAATTACGCATTTTTGATGATGCTGGAACAGAAAACCAAGATACAACAGCTCACTCATTTTTAAAATAAAAACCAAACCCTTAAATTAATTAAGGGCTGGTCACTTTTATCTTTTAAATTAGATCGAAGCCAATATCTTTTCTAAAATACATCTTATCAAAGCTTAGTTTATCTATGTTTTGGTAAGATTTTTTTATGGCTTCTTGGAAATTATCCCCATAAGAAGTTATAGCAATTACACGTCCTCCATTAGTAACGACATTTCCGTTATCTAATTTTGTACCTGCGTGAAAAACTATAGAATCTTCAATATTTTCTAAACCAGAAATAACTTTTCCTTTTTCGAAATCTTCAGGATATCCGCCAGAAACAACCATTACAGTTGTAGCACTTCTTGGATCAACTTCTAAATTAAAATCTCCTAATTTCTGATCTGCAACAGATAAAAATAATTCAACCAAATCAGATTTTAATCTTGGAACTACAACTTCAGTTTCAGGATCTCCCATTCTTACATTGTATTCAATAACGATTGGTTCTCCCTTTACATTGATTAATCCAATAAATACAAATCCTTTATATTCAATTCCGTCTTTTTGGAAACCTTCGATTGTTGGTTTTACGATACGTGTTTCAATTTTTTCCATTAAAACAGCGTCTACATAAGGAACTGGAGAAACTGCTCCCATTCCACCTGTGTTTAAACCTGTATCTCCTTCTCCAATTCGCTTGTAATCTTTTGCCGTTGGAAGTATTTTATAGCTTTTTCCGTCAGTTAAAACGAAACAGCTTAATTCAATTCCGTCCAAGAATTCTTCAATTACAACTTTTGCACTTGCTGTTCCAAATTTAGCATGAACCAGCATATTTCTCAATTCTGTTTTTGCTTCTTCAAGATCCTGAATAATCAACACTCCTTTTCCAGCGGCTAAACCATCTGCTTTTAAAACATAAGGAGGCTGTAATGTTTCCAGAAATTTACATCCTTCTTCAACTGTTTCGGCAGTAAAACTGTCATAAGCAGCAGTTGGGATGTTGTGTTTCATCAAGAATTCTTTTGCAAATTCTTTACTTCCTTCTAATTGAGCACCAATTTTAGATGGGCCAATTACTGGAATATGTTTTAAACTTTCGTCGTTTTTAAAATAGTCGTAAATACCTTTTACCAATGGATCTTCAGGCCCTACAACTACTAAACTTATATTTTCTTTAAGTACTAAAGCTTTTACGGCTTCAAAATCTGTCGCAGAAATTGCCACGTTTTCAGCAATTGCAGCAGTTCCTGCATTTCCAGGTACTACAAAAAGTTTTTCGCAAAGCGGACTCTGAGTCATTTTCCATGCAAATGCATGCTCTCTTCCGCCTGATCCCAATAATAAAATTGTCATGGTGTTGTTGTATTTAGTTGTGGTGCAAAAATACTTGCTTTTGAACTTAAAAAATAATTAAATCTTCAAAAAATTGTTGGTTCTGCCCTGTTAGTAATTCCTAAACATTATTTTTGACGAAAATTATTCTGAAAAATGATTCGTCTTTTTGATCTTTCCCTTCAATTAAATGGTTTTCCGATAAAGAAAGCCAAAGCCGAATTGGATAAAATTGTTCATTTTTCAGAAGAAGAATACGCTTCATTTCTTGAAAATAAAAAGAAGGAAATCGTTGATTTTCATCTTAAAAACAATACCTTTTATGCAGAATTAGCTAGAAATGCAACTGCCGAAAATTGGGAAAATCTGCCGATTTTAAACAAACAAAATCTTCAAAAACCGCTTGAAGAAAGACTTTCCAAGGGATATTCTAGAAAAAACATTTACCTCAACAAAACATCTGGGTCGAGCGGAACTCCCTTTGTTTTTGCAAAAGATAAATATTCTCATGCTTTGACTTGGGCATCCAATATGATGCGATTTGGCTGGTTCGGAATTGATTTTAATCATTCGTATCAGGCGCGTTTTTATGGAATTCCAATGGATTTTATTGGATACAAAAAAGAACGTTTCAAGGATTTCCTGACACATCGTTTTCGTTTTCCTGTTTTTGACTTATCTGATGAAATTCTTGAAAAGTTTCTGCAGAAATTCAGAACCAAAAAGTTCGATTACATCAATGGTTATACAAGTTCGATTGTATTATTTGCCAAATTTTTGGAACAGAATAACGTCATTTTAAAAGAAATCTGTCCAACGCTGAAAGCTTGTTTTGTTACTTCAGAAATGCTTTTTGAGTCTGATAAAAAACTCTTAGAAAAACAGTTCGGCATTTCAATTATTAGTGAATATGGAGCTTCAGAATTGGATTTGATTGCTTTCGAAAATCCGCAAGGAGAATGGCAGGTAAATGCTGAAACCCTTTTCGTAGAAATTTTAGATGAAAACAATAATCCTGTTCCACATGGAACAGAAGGGAAAATTGTGATAACATCACTTTTTAATAAAGCCAATCCTTTTATCCGATATGAAATTGGCGACATCGGAATTTTGGATGAAAAAAGTACGCCACAAAAACCAATTCTAAAAAAACTGATTGGCAGAACAAATGATGTTGCTATTTTACCAAGTGGAAAAAAATCTCCTGGTTTGACATTCTATTATGTAACCAAAAGCATAATCGAAGACGACGGAAATGTTAAAGAATTTATCATCAAGCAAACCAAAATTGATACTTTTGAAATTGAATATGTAGCTGAAAAAGCATTAGTTTCAGAACAAACTCAAAAAATAAAAGAAGCTATCGATTTGTATTTGGAACCCAATTTAAACTTCACATTTACAAGAAAAACTGTTTTAGAAAGAACCAATCGAGGAAAGCTAAAACAATTTAAATCTTATCTATAAAATAAATAAAATCTTACATTTGTTTTTTTTTAAAATAAAAACTTATGGACGACAACTCTTTACTTTCTGAAGAAACAATTTCTAATAAAATATACTTTATCCGTGGCCAAAAAGTGATGTTTGCATTTGATTTAGCAGCTCTTTATGATGTAGAAACAAAAAGATTAAATGAGCAAGTAAAAAGAAATTCATCACGATTTCCTGAAGATTTCATGTTTCAACTCTCCGAAAGTGAATTTGAAAACTTGAAGTCGCAAATTGCGACTTCAAGTTGGGGCGGTAGCAGAACATTACCGTATGCATTCACAGAACATGGTATTCTTATGCTTTCAACAGTTCTAAAAAGCGACAAAGCAATCCAAACCAATATTCAAATTATGAGGATTTTCACGAAAGTGAGACAAATGCTTTTGGACACAACCGAAATCAAGGTTGATATTCTGCAAATTCAGAAGAAGCTGGAAAATCATGATAAAAATATTGAATTGGTGTTCTCTTATTTAGATGAATTGACAGAAAAAAAAGAAAATGAAACTGAAAGAGTGAAGATTGGATATAAAACATAATTCTTTAAGGTCGCAAATTGCGACCTTAAAGAATATTTAAACTCTCTTTATATATTTTCGTTTGATTATCAACTGAGTAAATAAAAACCTTATCATCAAGAAAACAGAAAAAACGAGATTATATCCATGGAATTCTCTATAAACGCCAAAATTGTGTTTAATCAATTTGAATTTTGACGATGAAATAGAATCTTTTCTTATCCTATAAAAAGCTAAAGGTTCTGGAATGACTTCTGCAGTTTTTATCTGTTTCAAGATCGTCAGCCATATTCTCCAGTCTTGTCTTTTTTGGGAGGATTCTAATTTGATTTTTCCGAAGTATTCTGCATCATAAATTGTCGTAAGATTACCTACATAATTGCAGAAAAACAACTGATTATAAGTTAACGGTTGTGGATTTTCGACTCTTCGGTTTAAAGTATTCCCTTCTTCATCAATACAATTGTAATAACTAAAAGTAAAATGCAGATTATTCGTTTTTAAGAACTGAACCTGCTTTTCTAATTTATCAAAAGACCATAAATCATCCGAATCCAGATAAGCGATATATTTTCCAGAAGCTTTATCTAAAGCCACATTTCTGGCAAAACCATTTCCTGAATTTTTTTCTAATTTGAAAAGTTTTATTCTAGAATCATTTTGTGCAAACTCTTCTATAACAGAAACTGTCTGATCTGTCGAGCCATCATCAACCAAAATCATTTCCCAGTATTTATAGGTTTGATTTTGAACTGATTCTATAGTTGCTCTAATGAACTTTTCAGTATTGTATGTCGGTGTTAGAATAGATACTAAATCGCTCATTAGAGTTTAATACTTTCAGGATTCAGATTATTTTATATAACTAGAAAAGTCTTTGTGTTCTTCTTTTGCCAGTTCTTCAGGAGATAATGATTTAAAATACTCGTAGGTAATTTTCATTCCTTCCGCTCGGTTAACTTTAGCTTCCCAGCCTAACAATTCTTTTGCTTTTGTAGTATCCGGCTGGCGCTGTAAAGGATCGTTTATGGGCAACGGATGGTAGACTACTTTTTGATTTGTTCCCGTAAGTTTTATGATTTCTTCGGCAAAATCTTTAATCGTAATTTCGTCTGGATTTCCAATATTTACTGGATAAACGTAATCAGAATGCAGTAATCTATAAATACCTTCTACCTGATCATCAACATAACAGAAAGAACGCGTCTGCATTCCGTCTCCAAAAATCGTTAAATCTTCTCCGCGCAAAGCCTGACCAATAAAAGCCGGAATTACACGTCCGTCGTTTAATCGCATTCTTGGTCCGTAAGTATTAAAAATACGAACAATTCTGGTTTCTACGCCATGAAAAGTATGGTAAGCCATTGTAATGGATTCCTGAAAACGTTTTGCTTCATCATAAACGCCACGAGGTCCAATTGTATTTACGTTTCCGTAGTATTCTTCTGTTTGTGGGTGTACTAAAGGATCTCCGTAAACTTCAGAAGTTGAAGCAATCAAAATTCTGGCTTTTTTAACTCTCGCCAATCCTAATAAATTATGTGTTCCTAAAGATCCAACTTTTAAAGTCTGAATCGGAATTTTTAAATAATCTATTGGACTTGCTGGTGAAGCAAAATGCAAAATATAATCTAACTCACCTGGAATATGCACAAACTTAGTAATATCATGATGATAGAATTCGAAGTTTTCTAACTTAAATAAATGCTCAATATTTTTAAGATCACCTGTAATCAGGTTATCCATTCCAATAACAAAATATCCTTCTTTGATAAATCTGTCACATAAATGTGATCCTAAAAATCCTGCAGCTCCAGTAATAAGTATTCTTTTCATAATTGATTTAATTGAACTTTTTCGAATTTTATTTGGCAATAAAATCCCAGATAGACGCACAAATGTACTAAAATATCTGTCCTTTCAAATTACACTTAAATCATATATAAAAAGAAGTTTTACGATTTCAGATAATTATTAAACTCATTTATCTATTTTTACCTACAAATAAATCCACGATTTTGAAAGTTGTACACGTAATTGAAGCGCTCGGTGGCGGCGTTTATACTTATTTTAGAGATTTGTCAACCTACTTTGGAGACAAAGAAATTGCTAAAGATCTTCAGACTACAATAATATATAGCGGTAATCGAAAAGAAATTGATCCTCACAAAATAAAATCTGAATTTTCTAACGGAGTAAATCTAGTTCAGGTTAATATGGTTCGTGAATTATCTCCTCTTCAGGATCTGAAATCTGTCTATAAACTGATTCAAGAACTCAAAAAAATAAATCCTGATGTTGTTCATCTTCATTCATCAAAAGCAGGAGTACTCGGAAGAATTGCTTGTGCTTTCCTATTCAAAAAAAAGAAGCTTTATTACACACCACACGGATATTCTTTTTTAAGAGAAGATATTTCGAAAAATGTTCGAAAATTATACTGGATGATCGAAAAGAGTTTTCAGGCACTATTTGGAGGCACTACTATAGCCTGTGGAGATACCGAATTTGAAATTGCGAAACAAATTGGTAAATCAAGATTGGTTAGAAATGGTATTAATATGTCGGCCGTTCACCAGCAATTTGATCCGCATGAAAACGAAAAACTAACTATTGGTTTAATGGGACGAATTACTTATCAAAAGAACCCTTTGTTTCTTAACCAAATAGCCCAAAGATTCCCTGATTTTAATTTTATCTGGATTGGCGATGGAGATTTAAAATCATCTCTTACTTCTCCAAATATAAAAATCACAGGATGGATCTTAAACAGAAAAAAGGTTTTGAAAGAACTTAATAATATTGATATATACATGCAAATCTCTCTCTGGGAAGGTTTGCCTATTGCAGTTTTGGAGGCAATGACTTTACAAAAACCGGTAATTGCCACCAATATTATTGGTAATAAAGATGCTGTTTTACATAACAAAACAGGATTTCTTTTTGATGATATTAGCGAACTCAACGAATATTTCGAAATTTTAAAAGATCCAACTGTTAGGGTTGTTTTCGGAGAAAATGCTTATGTAAGATGCTCTGATTTATTTGATAAAGACAAAAATTTCAAAGAATTATTGACCATTTACAATGAATGATTTGCTTTGAAGCCAATAACTTCCAAAAATAGAAAACCAAAATCCGCTGAAGGCAATTCCATCAAAACGAAGTAAAAAGTCATCTACTAAATTTGATGTGAAAAAGATTAGAAAAAATGAAAGTACAATGGCATTTTTCAAATCGTAACCTAAATAGCCAATTGTAAAAATATAGAATGCAACTACAATTGGCCCGAGAATTCCGAATTTTAATAAAAAATCCAAAAACTGATTATGTGTTGGGAATTCATATTTAGCCAAAAACTTCTGATTTGTTTCTTTATAATATTTATTTAATTCCGGTTTTCCATCTGAAGCTCCTACTCCAAAAGGCAGATTTTTTAAAGACAATTCCCAAGCTGATTTCCAGATTGAAACTCTTGTTACCAAAGAATTAAAAACTTTAACTTCTGGATGATCAATTTCATCAAGCTTTCCAACTTTATCCATATAGGCAAAACTAACGCTTGAATATTTTTCTTTCATGTATGGATCTTTTTGTACAAACAAGAACAAAACAGCCATTAGTAAAACTAATATAGGCGCACCTTTTAAAGCTATTTTTCTAAAATTATCCTGTTTAACAGCATAAAAAAGAACTATCAAAAATCCGATAAAAACGTTTACTAATGCCATCCTTGTATTAACAAACAATACAAAGAAAAATGAAAGTATAAAGATTATTATTCTTACAACTTTAAGTTTAGATTTTTCATGATCTTTAAAACTCTTAATCACAAAATAAAAAGCAGAAACGGTAGCAAAGGCCAAATGCATATTTAATGCCGGAGCATGAATTCCTACACTATTTCCAAATTGATATCCCATTTCCCACAAATGTATAGCGTTCAGGTATTTGTTCATCAATTCTGGATACAAAACATTAAATCGAATGAAAAAAAAGAGTAAAACCAAAGTTGTGCCAAATACATAGATTTGCAGTAACTTCAAAAAATTTACCCGCTGAAAATTTCCAATTATAAATAATGGAAAAATTATTAATGAAGTACTTTTTTCTATTGCTTTTAAACCTTTTGAAAAAGAATCATTATTCCAAAAAAGTAATAATTCAAGTATTAGCGGAGATGCAATACAGATCATTAAAATAAAGGTTCTCTTTGTGTACTGTAACTTTTTTAAAAAAACTAAATTAAATATTACAAATATTACAATCAATATAGAACAGGGTTTTCTAAAGATGATCAAAATGGCAATCAAATACAAAAAAACATTAAAGATTTTATTGAAGTTCTTTTCGGAAATGCTCATAGTATAATGCAAAATAAATTAATGGAAAAACCCCTATTTTATGTCTGATTGCTGAACCCAAATCAGGTTCAAAGACTCCTTGAGTAATGAAAAATGAAAATAGTATAAAAAAAATCAAAAGCTCATATTTATAATATTGCCTGTTTTTTAAACATTTAGCAAAACGAATTAGTAAAATATAAAAAAGTAAAAGTTGCCAAATTATAAATAATAGAATTTGAGGCGATAAAAAGTGTTTTAAGCCATTTATTGGAATATTAACTGTAAAAAAACCGTAAAAAATTGCCGTAATTTCTCCATACCACGTATCTGGTTTTAAAGGCGGTGTAATCATCGAATTTGCATCTGGAGAACCCATACGCTCTTTATTAACCATTTCCCGGCTCATTTCAGAAAAATATTCTCCTTTTAAAATACCATAACTCAGTGACAAAAAAAAGACAATCAATAATCCGTAAAAAATTGTCGATACAGTCTTATTTTTAAAATTAATAAAACTAATTAAATACATTCCTCCAGCAATTATTGGAATCAAAGCAAAATAAGGCCTATATAAAGCTCCGAAAAGTATTAAAAGAAATATGGATAAAAGAATCGTTTTTTGAAAGGAATATGGTTTGTTTTTAGATAAGAAAACAAATGAAGAAATGTATAAAAAAGTAATAAACTCTTTTGAAGGCATTGCTATAAAAATAGCAATCATAAAAATTCCCAAATAGACAATAGCATTTTTTATATTTATTTTTTCAAAAAAATCAGGAATACCTATTTTGTACAAAATATACATTAGAATAGGAAATTGTATAATTGCTATTAGAGGAAAAGGAAGATAACGAAGCCCTGTAACTTTGTAAAATAAAATTGTCAATGGATAACTGCCTAAATAGCCAATTTCATTGTATTTATCATAAATTATAATCGCTGAATCATAAAAGAACTTGGGTGGCAAAACAAAAAAAGTACTAAAAGCAACCGCCAAATTGGCTATCGCTATAAGTAAAAATGCTGCTGTACTTTTTTTAATCTTATTTTGCATATTGGAATTGATTTTTTCTAATGTAAAAAAATCTTGATTTTGTCTTTTTTATATATAACAACTGCCGAAACAAAATTCCAGAAAAAAGAACTGCTAAAAAAAGCAAAGGCTGCACCAGTCATTCCGTAAACTGGAATCAAAAATCGATTTAATATAAAGTTAATAATAACTGCTCCAATTAAAATTATCTGAAATATGTGTTGTCTTCCAGTCATATTCAAATATACTGGCGCTGAACCGAATAAAGAACAAATTCCCTGGCCAATTATTAAAATTAGAAAGGATTTCTGAGCTATAATATATTGTTGTCCAAACAACGACAATACATGTTCCGAAAATACGCAAATAAGAAAAATCACTGGAAATCCAATGCAAAAAATTAAACGCGCACTGTTTCTCAATGTTTTTTTCAATTCTATCCAATTCTTATTTGAAAAAAACTCAGCAATTTTTGCCGAAACAGTTATGTTTATTGTCAAAATTATAACAGAAACAATCGTCATTATTTTAACTCCAATAGAATAAAAAGCAACTGTTTCGTCATTTTGATATTTTTTCAAAAACATAATATCAAAAGACATTAATAAAAACATGGCCATTCCGCTTATGGCCATTGGATATGATTTTACAAAAATGTGTTTTGAATTAAAAATCTCTTCTGAAACAGTCTCTGTTTTATTAAAATAAATAAATACTAAAATGGAGCTTATTAATGCCAAAAAAACAAATCCAATTAGAAAAACATCTACCAAATAGGTTTCTAAATGCAAATAAAATAACAACATAGAACCCATTATCAATGGAACATATTTGATAATATTTCTGAATAATTCAGCAACATACAATTTGTCCAACGCCCTGAAAACTTCGGTATTTAAAAGTGACAATCCATGAAAAAATAATAGGATTGAACTTTTTAAAAGAATCACATAAACCTCATCATCTAGAAAATAAGCGTTGATTCTCTTTTTGTCAATTAGAAGAAAAACAACTAAAATTAACAGTGAAGTTAAAAATAGCATTCCTACCATTTTTAAATACACTTTTTTCAATTGTCGTTGTTCATTCTGACTTGCAAGTCGTCCTTTA
Organism: Flavobacterium panacagri; assembly: GCF_030378165.1. Classification (NCBI taxonomy): domain Bacteria; kingdom Pseudomonadati; phylum Bacteroidota; class Flavobacteriia; order Flavobacteriales; family Flavobacteriaceae; genus Flavobacterium; species Flavobacterium panacagri. The sequence continues at coordinate 1,189,456 of NZ_CP119766.1, read as the reverse complement.
AAATATAAAATGGACTGATCAAAGCCCAACAGACAGATACTCCCAACTGCCAAAAGATAAGAACGCACAAAATCATACTGTCCAATTAATTTTGGACTGTAAGATTTTGTTAAAAATACTGTGAAACCGAATAACAAAACAACTCCAAAAATTCGCAAAGCCAAAGTTCCTAAACTTTGTTTTATGAAGGAGTTTTTTGAAATACTTTCAAAGATCTTAAACGTTTTCAAGGCTATATTATTTAACCTGAGCTTTCAAAAGCTGGTTGCGATAAAACTTTCTGAATATATAAATCAAAACAAAAATAAATAGGAAAATGAAAGGTAAGAAAAATTTAAAATTGCCATTCGTTATTTTATTGTTGTTAATGTTTAAGGTCGAATTTGTTTCCTTAATTACTTTATCATAACTAACAAGCTTTAGTCTATATTTTCCCTGATCAATAATTAAATATTGTTTTGTTTTAATAATATCATTTAGTTGAGTATTCTCATTATAATAAACCAGTTTATCGTTTTTTGATCCGTTTTTTGCCGTATTAGAAAAACCGCTTAAAACTTGGTCAATTTGAGCTATAATAGTATCATTTTTAACAATTTGCTCTTCAAGATTTTTATACCCTATTTTTTGCAGTGCATTAAAATACTCCGAACTGTTTAAGTATTTTAACAACGGCTCAACGATATCTTTTTCGTTTGTAATTTTGTTCGTTACAAAAGAAATAGAATGAAATGTATAGTTTTTACTTGTTACATTATCTTCCAATACTTTTTTGATCTCACCAACCTCAGCCATTAATTTGATCAATTCAAAATTCTTCTCTTGGTCTTCTATAAATTTATAGACATCAGCAATTGGCTTTATTTCTATCCTTTTGATTGTTTTTGGGTGTTGAATTCCAACCACATTCTTCAGAAAAACTGTATCTCCACTAATAATTTTAGATTCTATTAAATCAATTTTAGAATAAAGATAATCGACACTGCCAAAATTTGGAGTTACAATAATCTGATTTTGAAATGACTTTTTATTTGAATCTAAGAACCATCCTAATCCAAATCCCAGAATTACTAATATTAAAACAATAATCCAGTTTCTGATAAAAAACTGGATTGATCGAAAAATAGCAGTATTTATTCTATCGAAAAAACTGCCAATGCTTTTTGAAAGCTGAAAAATATCAATTTCCTGATCTGTATTATTCTGTGGTACTTTTGTACTCATCTGAAAGTTCTATTTAATATTGAAAATCTGTTCTAAAATCTTAATTGTAATCAAATAAGTCGGCTTAACACCTGTTGTTCCTAATCCTCCTGAAGCCAATGTACTTCCTGTTTCCAGTGGATTATCTGAGGCGTAATAAGCATAACGAACTTTAATATCGTGAGGCACACTTTTTCTAATTTTTGATGCCGATTGAATCGCTTTTTGATAATAAGATCCTTCCATTTCCAAACCAATTACACCCCAGGTCGATTCGTGGAAAAATTTCAATAAATCTCTGTTTTGTAATGAAGTTCCTAAAACCGTTACCATTGCACCTTCATAAATATCAATCTCATTTCCTTCGAACATCGCACCTGTTAATTCATTTTCGAAGAAATAATTATCCGCTGTTCCTTCGTTGATATGCGCTGTCGGAATCATGATATCTCCTTTTCCGCCTTCCAGAATTCCCGCTTTACCCATAATAGAAACCGATTTTACATTTAGTAAAGTTTCTTTTTTATAGGGTTTCAAAAGCTCATCTATTGTTTCATAAGCCTGTTCTCCAAACGCATAATCCATTACGATTATAACCGGTTTATCTTCACCTACATTCGCATGTGAAAAGGCTGTTTTTGACCAGTCAATTTTAGCTGTATCAAAAATCTGAACATCGATATTAGTTCCTGAGCAATCTGGTAATGAAATCATTCCGTTTTTCAGCGCCAGTTCTTCTACCTGACCTCTTATTTCTTTTGAACCCGAACCGCTCAGTTCTTCATAAATAAAGAAATCTGTTTTGCCTTTGTACTTTGTTTTCAACAAAGGCGTCGCAAAAATCGAGTTCATCACACTGTGCATATTGGCACTTATTACGTGAATTGGACGTTTTAAAAGATCATTTGCTTTTAAAACTTCTTTGATATTTGTAGCCCAGATTTCTCCATGGATGTGGTGTCCTAAACGTTCACGTAAAACAGGACTGAATGTTATAGTTCTTTTATTGTTTTCAACAATTTCTTCAATAGCTAATTTTCCTAACCAGTAAATTACATGCAAGAAACGATCTGGTGCCGTTTCTGAACCAAAAGCGTCGTAAATATCTAAAACTTCCTCAAAAGTTCGTGCTAAAATATTAGCAACATGCGAAATAGCTTTTTCTTTTTCTACCAAAGAAAGCTTTTTGGTCTGCATAACCGCTTGTTCCAATTTCTGCCAGTCACGGGAAACTTCTCCACCGTCATCAATTAAAACTCTGTTTTTAATTTTATGAGATTCAATAAAAATGAAAGTCAAATGTGTTAGAATATCATAAATGTCAGAACGTCCTCTTGTGATTTCGACATTCATTTGTTCTTCGTCAATTCTATAGCAGTTTCGTCTTCTTTTTGGAGGAACGATTGCCTGAAAATGTGATTTAGAATACCCTTCATCTGAAGTTAAATTGATAAAACGACATTGCTCAATTCCAATCGGAAGACGTTCTATAACATATAAAAGTCCGTTCAATTCTACTTTTTCTTCAGCAATATTTCCATAGATTTCAGGTCTTAATGCTAATAATGATTCTCGTAAGCTGTCGCCAGAAACTCCCATTGGTTTATAAAAACCACGGTTAAATAAATGGCGCATTGTAATGTACATTTTTTCTATCGCTGCAGATGATTCCTGAGCTCTTGATCTTGATATATGTTTGGTTTCTTTCATGTAATTTTTTATTTTAAAATCTTCGTTTTAGGAAAATTTATCAAAAGATAATTCTTTTATAATCTATTATTTAAGGTGGTTTTCAATATCCATCATTTGGTGCAAAACTCTAATAATCTCTATTTCGTTTTGTTTGATGTTTATTTTATAAAATATTAAATGTGACTTTACTTTAGTTCTAAAATAACCTTTTCTGATATGGCTGAAATCTTTTCCTGAATTAGGTTTTAAACACAAGTATTCTATTTCATCCAATATCAATTTTAAATACCTGTCTGCTTGTTCGGCAGACCAAGTATCAAAAGTATAAAGCCAAATTTTTTCTAAATCATAAGATGCTTCTATACTAATCTTATAATTCATTTTTAATATGTTTTTCGTGAAGGTTTTTTATAAAAGATTCACGATCAAAATCTTTTACAAATCCTGATTTTTCTCCTTTTTTTAATTCTTTTATTAGTTCTTCACTTTTGGTTTGTTCTTCTTCAAACATTCTCAATGCAGCCCGAATTACCTCACTTGCAGATGTAAATCGACCTGTTTTTACTTGTGAATTAATAAAATTATCAAAATAATCTCCTAACAATATTGATGTATTCTTTGCCATGATTACTCATTTTTTATCAAATATACCAATTCTTGGTATGTTTTCAAAAAAACACTTTAAATTTAAAGTTTATTTAATATCAACTTGTTAGATAATTTCTATCTTAAATTATCCGCAATATCTCTATTATTTGATAGTCTCGGAATCTTATTTTGTCCGCCCAATTTTCCCTGCGATTTCATATAATCCTGAAATCCATTTTTAGAAACTTTGGTTACAACCACTTTTCTTAAAACATTTCCGGTAATCAAATCATCGTAATAAATGTTTTGCTTACGCATTGAATTGTCAATAGTTTCAGCGAAAATCTCCATGTTTTCAGGTTCCTTCTCAAATTCAACCAGCCATTCGTGATATGGAAGTCCGTTTGATGGATTGATCTGAGGTGCAACTGTAAATTCATTGATTACAATATTGGTTGAGGCTACTGCTTCTTTCATCGCATTCTCCACTTCATTGGCAATAACATGTTCTCCGAAAGCCGAAATATAATGTTTGATACGTCCAGAGACTATAACACGATATGGAGCCAAAGAAGTAAACTGAACAGTATCGCCAATATTATAACGCCAAAGTCCTGCATTTGTAGAAATAATTAAAACGTAGTTTACGCCTATTTCCACTTCGCCGATTGTCAGCGCTTTTGGATTTTCGTTAAAGAATTCATCTGCTTTAATAAACTCGTAGAAAATACCCGAATTCAATAACAATAGCATTCCCTTTTCTTTCTGCGAATCCTGATAAGCAAAGAAGCCTTCAGAAGCTGGAAACAATTCAATGCTGTCTACTTTTCTGCCAATCATGTTTTCGAATTTGGCTCGATAAGGCTCATAATTCACACCTCCATAAATAAAGAGATTAAAATTTTTGAAAATCTCTCCTATTTTTTTTCCACCGCTTTTTTGCTGCAAACGTTCAAAATACATCTGTACCCAGGACGGAATTCCTGAAATAATAGACATATCTTCTACTATAGTTTCATCTACAATCGCATCAACTTTAGTTTCCCAGTCTTCAATACAGTTGGTTTCCCACGAAGGCATTCTGTTTTTCTGAAGATATTTTGGTACAAAATGCGCCACAATTCCAGAAAGTCTTCCAAATTTAATTCCGTATTTTTCCGTTAAGATTGGACTTCCCTGAAGGAAAATCATCTTTCCATCTACAAAATCTGCATTTCCTGTTTCATGAACGTAATGTAAAATAGCGTTTCTTGCTGCAGTAATGTGAAACGGCATTGATTCTTTGGTCAGCGGAATAAACTTTGCGCCGGAAGTTGTTCCAGAAGTTTTAGCAAAATACAATGGTTTTCCTTTCCAGAGAACATTTTCTTCTCCTTTTACAACCTTATCAACATAAGGTTTTAAATCTTCATAATCTCGTACTGGAACGTTTTTTTGAAAATCTTCAATTGTTTGTATTTGATTAAAATGATGGTCTTTGCCAAAACTGGTTGCCTTGGCGTTTTTTATGAGGTTATTAAAGACTTTTTGTTGCGTTTCGACTGGTTTTTTAGCCCAAGTTTGAGTTTCGGAATATATCTTAGTTGCAAATAATTTTGCTGCTACGGCTTTAATTGACATTTTTATGGTATTATTTTTTGCCATTTTTCTTTTTTTCCTGAGATTTAGTCTGCTGTTCCTTTTCAGTCTTTGCAACCTCATCTCTTAATTTTATTTCAGCATCAGAAGCTTTCATATTTACGTCTGAGGGGTTTTCGACTGTTTCAGCTAAAATAGAATCTTTATTGAATTTTGAATATTCTAATTCTCCTTTTAAGACTTTCTGAACACCTTTAATATAAGCTTCATTCTGTCGTAATGCTGTTTCAAGTGAATCAGATTTTATGGCCAGTTTGGTTGCATTTCTTTTTAGTTCTGTTGAAGAATATCCCGGAATAAACTCGCGAAGAGGCGTAAAAGCGATTATAAAAGTTGTAATGAGAATTAAAAAAATGCCTCCTAAAGTAAACGTTACAAAGACATTCATTAAATTGAGTTTGAAAGAAAATAGTTCTTCAAAAGTATCTTCATTCAAAATTACTAATCTGTTTTTGGTGAATAATTTTCTTCTGAAACTCTTTTTTTTCTTTGACATAAACTCTTTTAATTAGAGCAAATATAACAATTTATCGTATTGCTAAAGCTCGGGATTATTTTATGAATGGGCTAAATTCAGGATTTTATAAAATATTTAACGTGGTCTGACACAAATATTTTAAACTAAAAATACTTTTATTTCGTATATTTCTATATACCTTTGCGGAATAATCTAAGAAAAACAATTTGCTTCGGCATTAAATATAATAGTCATGGGAAGATTAGGTCTTACAGAAATCCTTGTTATCGTAGGTATTGTGATATTACTTTTTGGAGGTAAAAAAATTCCAGAATTAATGAAAGGTTTAGGAAGCGGAATTAAGGAATTTAAAAACGCTGCTAAAGACGATCAACCTGCTGCTTCTAAAAAACAAGAGGAAGAAACTAAATAAGAAATTCGAACTTATTAACAATCCCAAACTACAAATTGTAGTTTGGGATTTTTTTTATATCTAAAAAATCTTACTTTTAGGCACCCTAAATTTTTTAAGATATGAAAAACCTATTTTTCGTGATCGTCTTTCTTCTTGCTTTAGAAAGTCAATCGCAAACACAGCCTTTTCCTGCCAATAAGGTGCACGGAAACGGACTTATGGCTACCCCCAGAAGTAGTCAAGATGCTCAAAGCAATTATGAAACCTGGAAAACTAATTTTGTCGAACCCTGTTCTAACGGACGTTATCGTGTGAAATTTGACAACTCTTCTGAGACCGTTTCTGAAGGTATTGCTTACGGAATGCTCCTTTCTGCTTATATGGCAGATAAAACGTTGTTTGATGGTTTCTGGTTGTATTACAAAGACAATGTAAACGGCAATAAAGTAATGAACTGGAAAATCAGCGGATGTTCTGCAACCATTGGTTATAACGGAGCAACGGATGCCGAACTAGATGCAGCTTTCGCTCTTATTGTTGCCGATTATCAATGGAAAAGTACTGGAACTATCAATTACAAAAGTGATGCAACGGCTTTAATTTCTGCTATTAAAAATTATGAAGTTGAAGCCAATACTTATGTTTTGAAGCCCGGCGATCAATTCGGCGGAAGTTCAATTACAAACATATCCTACTTCTCTCCTGCTTATTACCGTGCCTTCGGAGCTTTTACAAACGATACAGCCTTTTGGAATCAAGTAGCTAGTAAAGCTTATACAGTTATCAATAACAATTTGGCACAAAATAATGCTGTTGGCGGACTAGTATCGGATTGGTGTGAAGCTTCTGGAGCGTATTCTTCTCAAGCTGGAGGTTATGCCAATGCAGGAAAATTGTACACTTACGATGCAGCCAGAACTCCTTGGCGAATTGCTGTGGATTATGTTTGGTACGGAACTGCCGAAGCCAAAACGTATGCTAAAAAATCATCCGATTTTGTTCGTATTAATCTTGGCGGAACTACCAACATTAAGGATGGTTACAACCAAAACGGAACTGTAAGCGGACAATGGCACAACGCTACTTTTGTCGGCGCATTTGCTTGTGCTGCAATGGCGGGTGAAAATCAATCGCATTTAGATGCTTCTTACACCGATTTAAAAAACCTCAACGAGCCAAACAGCTATTTTAATCATACTCTAAAAACTTTATACTCCTTTTTATTAACTGGTAATTTTTATCTGCCTTCAACTGCTAATTTGTCCAATGAAAATTTTGATATTGAAAAATCTACTGTTACGCTTTTCCCAAATCCGAGCGCTGATCGAATCACAATTAGTGCGCCTCAGCAATCGACTATTTCAGTAATTTCTCCTTCTGGAAGTGTTATTCATCAACAAAAAACAATCTCTGAAAACACCGAAATTAATCTGACCAATCAAGCCTCTGGCGTTTATTTCGTAAAAATATCCAATGATGATTTTAAAAGTGTTACTAAAAAAGTGATTTTGAAATAATCTTAAACATAAAAACTCCCAAATTATAATTTATAATTTGGGAGTTTTTTTATAATTCCAGTTTTGGAATTTATTTTAAAGTATCATCGTCAACTGTATTCTCTTTCTATCCTCATCAACTTCAGTAACTTTCACATCAACATGCTGATGCAATTTTACCACCTCATTTACATCGCTTACAAACCCAGCTTTTAACTGCGAAATATGAACCAAACCGCTTTCTTTGATTCCGATGTCAACAAAACAGCCAAAGTTGGTAATGTTATTCACAATTCCTGGTAATATCATTCCCGTTTTCAAATCTTTGATTGATTTTACATTCGCATCAAATTCAAAAACCTTAGCCGACTTTCTTGGATCTAATCCAGGCTTTTCAAGCTCTTTTATGATATCTTTCAGCGTCAATAAACCAATTTCAGGTGTTACATACTTTTCAGGCTTAATAAGCGCTGTTTTCTCTTTATTTGCAATTAACTCATTTAGGGAAATATTCAAATCCTTCGCCATCTTTTCCACAACTGGATAAGCTTCTGGATGCACGGCCGAATTATCCAGCGGATTCTTAGCATTAGTAATTCTAATAAATGCTACGCCCTGCTGATACGCTTTGTCTCCTAAACGAGGCACTTTTTTCAGCTGTTTTCTATCTTCAAAAGGGCCGTTTTCAGAACGATATTGTACAATGTTTTCCGCCAGCTTCTCTCCTATTCCACTCACATAACTCAGCAAATGTTTACTTGCTGTGTTGATATTGATTCCAACCGAGTTTACGCAGCGAATTACGGTACTGTCCAATTCTTCTTTAAGTTTCGTTTGGTCAACATCATGTTGGTACTGTCCTACTCCAATTGCTTTTGGGTCAATTTTTACCAATTCGGCCAAAGGATCTGAAAGTCGTCGCCCAATAGAAACTGAACCACGAACCGTTACATCGTAATTTGGAAATTCTTCTCTTGCAATTTTTGAAGCTGAATAAACTGAAGCTCCTGCTTCAGAAACTACAAAAACTTGAATTGGTTTATCAAAAGCGATTTTTTTGATGAAAAATTCTGTTTCACGAGAAGCTGTTCCGTTTCCAATAGAAATCGCATCAATCTGATAGGCATTTACCATCGAACGGATTTTCTTGATTGCCATTGTTTCCTCATTTTGAGGCGCGTGCGGATAAATGGTTTCGTTGTATAATAAATCGCCTTTTTCGTCCAGACAAACTACTTTACAACCGCTTCTAAATCCTGGATCGATTGCCAAAATTCGTTTTTCTCCCAATGGCGGAGCCAATAACAACTGTCCTAAATTGTTAGCAAAAACCTGAATCGAATTAGCATCTGCTTTTGCTTTTGCTTCTTGTAAAGTCTCGTTTCCAATTGCGGGATTCAACAAACGTTTATAACTATCTTCAATTGCTAATTGCAAATGAGCTGTTGTATTATTTTGCTTTTTAATGATAATTTCATCGATAACATCGTAAGCATCATCAATATCAACATCAATTTTCATTTTTATAAAACCTTCATTTTCTGCGCGAAGCATTGCCAATAAACGGTGTGCTGGCGCTTTTGTCAAAGGTTCTTCCCAATCAAAATACTGATTGAATTTCTGTGCTCCTTCTTCTTCCGCTTTCTTTTTAACCACTTTTGTAGTAATGGTCGCTTTTCGCTGATATAATCTACGAAGCTGTTTACGAACATAGATGTTTTCGTTAATCCATTCTGCCACAATATCTCTTGCACCTTGAATAGCGGCTTCTTCGTTAATAACATTTTCATTAATGTACTGCGTCGAAATAAAATCGATATCAGCATCACTTTCCGATATAATCAATTTTGCTAATGGTTCTAAACCAAATTCGCGCGCCACATCTGCCTTTGTTTTTTTCTTCTTTTTGTATGGAAGATAGAAATCTTCAATCTCTTGCAAATCAAAGCTGTCCTCTATTTTTTTCTTCAAATCAGGTGTAAGTGCTTTTTGCTCTTCGATAGATTTTAGAACCGCTTCTTTACGCTTTATAAGCGTATCGTAATCTTTTTGAAGTTTTGCAATCTGCTCAATTACAGTTTCATCAAGATTTCCCGTTGCATCTTTTCGGTAACGCGAAATAAACGGAATTGTACAATCTTCTTCTAATAATTTTACTGTATTTTGAATACTTACAGCAGGTGCCTGAACAGATTTGGCAATGAATTGAATATTAGTCATACATTTAATGAAATAAATTCTTAATTTTAAAATGATATACTTTACTTGTTAAAAACCAAAGTACATAGATCAATAATTTTGCTAAAATAATATCTTTGTTTTTAATTTCCAGCCCATGAAAGTTTTATTACTCTATTTTTTATTTGTAAATAGCCTAACATTTCTCCTTACGGGTTATGATAAATTTCAAGCTAGGAGACACAACCAAAGAATACCAGAAAGCGTATTATTCATTCTCGCTTTTATTGGTGGTTCAATTGGTTTATTAGTGGGTATGTTTTTCTTCAGACATAAAATAAGTAAAACTACATTTATTATGAAATTCTTATATATTATTATAGTACAAACAGTGGTGATTTATTTGAAATTAACTCATAATATATAGATATTAACATTGTTAATAAGCTGCATTCTATATTTTTAAACCATTAATTTTCAAATACTTAAAATAAAAAACCGGATGAATTTAAAAATCCGCCCGGTGTGTTTTTATGCTATTGGTGCGAAGCACCCGATTTTTTTGACTTTTTAGGAACAAGCAATCTTATTCACTCTGTTTTGGTGTCTTCCGCCTTCAAAAGCAGTTTCTAAGAAGGTTTCAACAATTTCAACTGCCTGATGAATAGAGGTAAAGCGTGCCGGAATACTCACAATATTAGCATCGTTGTGTAAACGCGTTAAATAAGCTATTTCTTTAGTCCAGCATAAGCCAGCTCTCACTTTCGGGTGTTTATTAACAGTCATTGCAATTCCATTACCGCTTCCGCAGATTACGATACCAAAATCAGCTTTTCCTTCAGATACATCATTGGCAACCGGATGTCCAAAATCAGGATAATCTACAGAAGCATCTGTATCCGTTCCGTAATTCGTTACCTCATAACCTTTTGCTTCAAGCATAGCAACAATTGCTTTTTTATATTCTGGGCCTGCGTGGTCGTTTCCTATCGAAATTTTCATTTTTCTATACTATTAAGTTGTGTTATGCAAATTTACTCAATTAATAAATGGTCGCCACGAATTACACTAATTTTCACAAATTTTTTTCTTTTTCAATACTATATAAACATTCCAATATAAATTCATGTACATTAGCATAATCCGAGGTAAAAATCTTCATTTTACAACTAACTTACTATCAAAACCTTATCAGTTATTAACAATTTTAATAACTCTATAAGTATCTCATAATCAATAAATAATAAACATAATTTTTGTTAAAATTTTGAGGTGTTGATAGCAGTTTGTAATTGCTTGATATTCAATTAACTTTAAGTTAATAGAAAATGTTAATAAGTTCGAAAAGAAAATTAGAACTTTTTTTTGGTTGTGTCAAAAAAAACCTTAATCCAAAACCGGAATTAAATATGCAAGAAAAGTTTCGGGAATTTTTGGAAAAGTTATCAATATCAAAAATACCATTTTCAACAACTATCAACATGTTAACTTATCTACAAAATCAATTCACTTTTGGTTGTCAACCGTTGTTAATTAAAATACAAAAAGTCTTATAAATAAGCAATTTAACTAAAAATAACTATGTTGATAACTCAGAATAAATAAGTAAAACGAGATTTCAATGACTTCAGAAAAAAATTTATTCGACATATTAACAAGCTATAATAACAACCAAATTTTTTTAAATTTTTAAAAATCTTTTTTGTTGTATTTAATATATGTTGAAAACTAAAAAAGTTGAAATTGAAAAAATTCTTTTTGAGTTTGAATTTTATTCTGATTTGAATTTGTTTTTCAAGTTTTGTTTCAGACGATTTTAAGTGGATTGTTGAGATTGTCCAGAATTTCTTGAACTTGCTCGAAATCGTTTGGATGAACTTTAAGTCTGATGCCTCCAAGAGCTGCCGAGTACATGGGAGCGACTGAAAGGGTCATTTCGTTTTCAAAAAAATAGGGTATTTCTTCTTGCTCTAGTAAGTGTTTGAGAACCACTGTTTCGTGCTGATAATTGAATACGGCGATCGTCTTAAAGCTTTCCATATGAGGTGTTTTTGTAAATGTACGAAAAGTTATATTTTTAATAATTCTATTTGTTAAAAAGTATTATCTGATTTCTTATTTGTAATTTTAAACCTTATAAGAAAAGATATATGAGTAAGAAAATTAGAAAGCCGATAAAAAAAGAGAAAGATTTCTCTGGGAAGATCCTTAAGATTTTATCGCAAAATGCCAATAAGCCATTTAATTACAAACAGATAGGAGCAAAGTTAGAACTTGACGATACAAAAAGCAGAAACCAGATTATAAAAGATCTAAAGATTCTGGCAGCTCAGAAGAAAATAGTTGAAACAGAACCTGGAAAATATTTAGTTAAAGCGGTTAGTCAGGATTATTACGAAGGAACGATAGATATGACGAGTAGAAAAACGGCATATTTTATTTGTGACGAATTTGAAGAAGATGTTTTTATCCCAACCAATAATTTGAATCGTGCTTTAGACAAAGACAAAGTAAAGGTTTATGTTTATAACAGAAGAAAAGGAAAAAGACCTGAAGGAGAAGTAATTGAAGTTCTTGAAAGAGATAAAACAGAGTTTGTAGGTGTAATTGATATGCAGCCCAACTTTGCTTTTGTTTCTACTGCAAATCCTAAAATGTATACTGATATTTTTATTCCAAAAGATAAATTGGGAGAAGCAGAAAACGGTGATGTTGTTTTGGTTAAGATTGAAGACTGGCCAAAAAGAGCTGATAGTCCGTTTGGATCTGTAATTCGGGTTTTAGGAAAACCTGGTGAACATAATACTGAGATTCACGCTATTTTGGCTGAATACGGTTTGCCTTCAGAGTTTCCGGTAGAAGTAGAGGTATTTGCACAAAAGCTGGATACTTCAATTCAGGAATCTGAGATTGCAAAACGTCGTGATATGCGTGATACGCTTACGTTTACAATCGATCCAAAAGATGCAAAAGATTTTGATGATGCGTTGTCTTTCAAAAAATTAGAAAATGGAAACTTTGAAATAGGTATTCACATTGCCGATGTTTCCTATTATCTTGAAGAAGGTACAATTCTGGATGATGAAGCGTATCAAAGAGCTACTTCGGTTTATTTGGTAGATAGAGTAGTGCCAATGCTCCCAGAAGTATTGTCTAACTTTGCTTGTTCATTACGTCCGAATGAGGAGAAATATACATTCTCTGCAATATTCGAAGTTTCTCCAACAGCTCAAGTTATTAACCAATGGTTTGGAAGAACTGTAATTTATTCCGATCAGCGTTTTGCTTATGAAGAAGCGCAATATATCATTGAAACAAAAGATAATACCATTCCAGTTGATGTTTCTATTACTGGAGAATCGTATGTTGTTTCAGATGAAATTACTGAAGCGACTTTAAAACTAGATGAATTAGCGAAGATTTTAAGAAAGAAAAGAATGCAGCAAGGTGCTATTTCTTTTGATAAAGTAGAAGTGAAGTTCAATCTCGATGCTGAAGGAGAACCGGAAGGAGTGTATTTTAAAATATCAAAAGATGCCAATCATTTGATTGAAGAATTTATGCTTTTGGCTAACAGAAAAGTGGCGGAATACATTGGAAAACAAAAGAAAACCTTTGTGTATCGTATTCACGACGAACCAAATGAAGATAAATTAATTGCAATGCAGACTGTAATTGCTAAATTTGGTTATAAAATTGATTTCCGTAACAAAGGCGATATTTCTAAGTCTTTAAATGCATTGATGGAAGAAGTAAACGGTAAAAAAGAGCAAAACTTGATTGATACCCTTGCAATTAGAAGTATGAGTAAAGCCAAATATTCAACAGATAATATTGGTCATTATGGTTTAGCTTTTGATTATTACAGCCATTTTACATCGCCAATTCGTCGTTATCCAGACGTTATGGTACACCGTTTGTTACAATTTTATTTAGACGGAGGAGCTTCTGTAGACGAAGAAACTTATGAAACCAAATGTCTGCATTGTTCTAACATGGAAAGTTTAGCAACTAATGCTGAACGTGATAGTATCAAATACATGCAGGTTAAATACATGCAGGATCATCAAGACGAAGAATTCCTTGGCGTTATTTCTGGTGTTACCGAATGGGGAATTTATGTTGAAATCGTTTCTAATAAATGCGAAGGAATGGTAAGAATCAGAGAAATAAAAGATGATTATTATACTTTCGATGAAAAACAATATGCCTTGGTTGGAGCTACTTCAAACAGTATTTTGCAATTGGGAGACGAAATTTATGTTAAAGTAAAAAATGCCGATTTAGTGAAGAAACAACTAGATTTTCATTTTTTGCGACGAGCAGAATAAAGTATTAATTAAAAAAATAAAAGTATGAAAAAGCTAATTATTGGAGCAGCAATTTTATTTGTACAAATGTCTTTTGGTCAGGTTACCAAAGAATTAGGAGATTTTGATACCGTAAAAGTTTACGATAAATTAAGTGTAAAATTAGTTCAGTCTTCTGAAAATAAAGTAGTTATAAAAGGAACAAGAGAAACAGAATTAGAAGCTGTTAATAAAAACGGTGTTTTAAAATTAAGAATGCCTTTTCCTAAATTGTTATCAGGAAATGATCTTGAAGTTACTTTGTACTATAAACATTTAGAACTGATTGATGTTAATGAAGGAGCAGAAGTAGTAAGTAAAGAAACTTTAAAAGCAACTTCATTTAAAGTAAGCGCACAAGAAGGCGGAAAAATTAATGTAGATTTGAATGTTGATAAACTTAAAGTAAGTTCAGTTTCGGGCGGAGAAATCACAGCAACTGGTAAGGCAGATAACCTTGATGCAAGTTTAGGAGCCGGTGGTTATTTCCTTGGAAGTAAATTAGCCACTTCTCAGACGAAAGTAAGCGTTTCTGCGGGCGGAAAAGCCGATGTTAATGCTTCTACCCTTGTCGATGCAAAAGTAAGCGCAGGAGGCTCTATTTACATTTATGGAAAACCAAAGCAGATTAATCAGAAAACCGTTTTTGGAGGTAAAATCGAAGAAGTAAAATAATCAAGTCGTATTTTGATGATAAATGATATTCTGGCTGGACTGCCATGGGGACTTTTTCTAAGTTTTATGGTAGGTCCGGTATTTTTTATACTATTAGAAACCAGTATTACTAAAGGATTCAGAGCAGCAATTGTTTTTGATTTTGGTGTAGTTTTAGGTGATATATTTTTTATAGCAATCGCCTATTTGGGAAGTTATAGATTGATTTCCAGTTTAAAAGATAAACCTGCACTCTTTATTTTTGGTGGAATCATAATGCTGGCCTATGGTATAATTTCTTTTGTGAGATTAAAAAAAGAAGAAAAAATAAATGATGAAGAAATCGACCGCGATATTATCAAAAGAAACTATGGAAGTTTATTTGTAAAAGGCTTTTTACTTAACGTTATTAACATTGGTGTTTTAGGTTTCTGGCTTGCAGTAATTATTTCTATCGGACCAAAATTAGAAATGCAAAATTCTAGAATGTTTACATTTTTTACGGCCGTAATCATAACTTATTTATTGGTTGATTGTCTTAAAATAGTATTAGCTAAGCAGTTAAAATCGAAAATGACACCAACTAATATTCTAAAAATTAAAAAAGGAATAAGTATTGTTTTAATGGTTTTTGGAGTTGCTTTAATGGTTCAAGGATGGTTTCCAAAAGAAAAAGAAATGGTTAGAAACGCTTTTGAGAAGATTGAAAAGTAATTGTTAATAACTCAAATATATAAAATTAAACCTCTGAATTTCAGAGGTTTTTTTATGTTTATAATGTAAATATATAAATTCGACAGGTTTTAAAAACCTGTCGGGTTTGCTTATGAAATCCTAAAAATTAAACATAAAAAAAAGAGACACATTTCTGTATCTCTTTTTGAGGCATCGTCCGGATTCGAACCGGAGTAGGAGCTTTTGCAGAGCCCAGCCTAGCCGCTCGGCCACGACGCCATTACTTGAACGGTTGGCAAAAGTAACTAAAATCTTTAAATTTCAAAAGTTTCACACAAACTATTTTAAAATTTTAGGGTTTTAATTTTAAACATTACTTCCTAATTTCCGTCATTTTTATAGTAACTGACTCAACATCACCACCAATAGGCGGATTAATTTTAGAAACCCAAACTGTTGTTTTTTCTACTGTTTCTATCTCTGCCAGCACTCGAATATTGATTCTTTTGGCTACATGTTCCAATAAATGCGAACGAATTGCCATTTCTTCTGTCACAATTTTGTTCAAATGTACGTAGTCAACAGTATCTAAAAGATGATCTGTTTCGGCTGATTTCTGTAAATTGGTTTTAATTTTTAGATCTACTGTGTAATCAGATCCAATTTTTCCTTCTTCAATTAAACATCCGTGGTACGAAAAAGTGCGTATGTTTTTAAGTTTAATGACTCCCATTTTTATAATTTTATTCTTGTAGTGTTTGGATTTTGATAATTGGATGTTACAGCATATACTGTAACTATTTTGTTAATTTAATCAACTGTAAAATGAATAGTGTATGGGAATTTTTTCAAAGGTAAGGTTCTAATTATATTATACTTTTCTTCAAAAAATGGAAATGTATTTAAAGTATCTACATACTTTTGATATTCATTAAAAAATTTTGTTCCTAAACCATCAGAAAGAGATTCATAATATTCAACAATTTCATCTACTTCTAATTCAGCTCTTAAAAGAATATTTATTTTGAACATTACTTCTTATTCCATTTAGCATTGAGTCTTTTTTTAGATTCTTCCCAACTAATAAAATCCTCTGGTTTAGCATTTTTTATACGATCCAAAACCATTTCTTGTTGCCATAATGGAATTTCATTCTCAACATTTTCATCTATAGTAACGTCTGGAACATGTTTGAAAAAACTAATAAAAGTCTCGTAGAAATCGTCTGGGATTGTAACAGTTAATTGTCTCATAATTCTGAATATTTAGACAAAAATACTAAATAAATTAATTAAAGATTTTGAGTTTAACGTTTCATGTTTTCAGTAAGTTTCCAAAGAAAACTATAAACCATAAACTATAAACTATAAACTTTTTTATCTTTGCTAAAATTACTATAAAATAATGGCATCAGAAGAGAAATCACTCAATTTTATTGAACAAATCATAGAGGAAGACGTAAAATCAGGTCTTTCAAATACTAAACTTCGCTTTCGTTTTCCACCAGAACCAAATGGTTATTTGCACATTGGGCACGCGAGTTCTATTGCGCTAAATTTTGGTTTAGGAATTGATTATCAATCTCCTGTGAATTTACGTTTTGATGATACAAACCCTGAAAAAGAAGAGCAGGAATTTGTGGATGCTATTAAAAAAGATGTAGAATGGCTGGGTTACAAATGGGCTGAAGAATGTTATGCATCAGATTATTTCCAACAATTGTATGATTGGGCCGTTTTCTTAATTAAAAAAGATAAAGCGTATGTTGACAGTCAATCTTCTGAAGAAATGGCGATCCAGAAAGGAACTCCAACAACTCCAGGAACTGATAGTCCATACAGAAATCGTTCTGTTGAAGAAAACTTAGATTTATTCGAAAGAATGAAAAACGGTGAATTTGAGGCTGGTACGCATATTCTTCGTGCTAAAATTGACATGAAATCAACAAACATGTTAATGCGTGATCCAATTATGTACAGAATTTTACACAAACATCACCATAGAACTGGAGATGCTTGGAAAATCTATCCAATGTACGACTGGGCGCATGGACAAAGTGATTATTTAGAACAAATTTCACACTCATTTTGTACACTTGAATTTTTGCCTCACCGTGAATTATACGATTGGTTTTTAGATCAGATTTTTGATGATAATAAGCTTCGTCCAAAACAAAGAGAATTTGCCAGACGTAACTTATCACATACTGTTGTGAGTAAAAGAAAATTACAGCAACTAGTTAAAGAAAAGCATGTTAACGGTTGGGATGATCCTAGAATGTCAACTATTTCTGGGTTAAGAAGACGTGGTTATACAGCTGCTTCTTTACGTAATTTTGCTAACACAATTGGTATTGCAAAACGTGATAATTTGATCAATGTATCGGTTTTGGAATTCTGTATTCGTGAAGATTTGAACAAAATTGCACCTCGTGTAATGGCTGTTTTAGATCCAGTTAAATTGGTAATTACCAATTATCCAGAAGGAAAAGAAGAGTGGTTAGAAGCTGAAAACAATCAGGAAGATGAAAGTGCTGGTTTCAGAAAAGTGCCTTTTTCACGTGAATTATACATTGAAAGAGAAGACTTTTTAGAAGAAGCTCCGGCTAAATTTTTTCGTTTGACTTTAGGAAAAGAAGTTCGTCTTAAAAATGCTTATATCATTAAAGGTGAATCAGTTGTAAAAGATGAAAATGGGAATATTACAGAAATTCATGTAACTTATGATACTGATTCTTTAAGCGGAAGCGGAACAGAAGCAAGCCAAAGAAAAGTGTCAGGAACATTACATTGGGTTTCTATTTCACATGCATTGGAAGCTGAAGTTCGTTTGTACGATCGTTTGTTTACAGATGAAGCTCCGGACAGTTATAAAGACAAAAATTTCTTAGATTTTGTGAATCCAAATTCATTAGAAATTGTAACTGGATATGTTGAACCAAGTTTATCAACAGCTCAAAATGAAGATAAATTTCAGTTTCAACGTTTAGGTTATTTTACTGTTGATAAAGACTCAACTCCTTCAAAATTAGTATTTAACAAAACTGTTGGACTAAAAGATGCCTGGGAAGAAAAGGGTAAAAAAGAAGAAAACAGTATCAATAATTCTTTGAAAGATATCAACAAATATTTCAAAGTTGAGACTAAACCAGAAAGAATTGCAATTGAAAGTGCAATAGGGGAGAACATCAAAAATATCTCTACTTTTTCTCTTTTACAGAATTCTTTAAAGAAGAATATCAACAATAATAAGGCTTCGCTGTTGTTTTCTCAGTTTATTTTGAAATATTCAAACTGGAAATCTACAGATTTTGAAGAAGAAGATATTAAGAAATTATATTCAATGTCTTTAAAAAGTGAATCGACTTATGTAAGATCAAAAGCACTTTTAAATTTAAGAGATATTGAAAGTGAAAGTTTCAAAAATCAGTTTGATGATGAAATTTTGAAATTATATTCAAATCCTCCAAAAAATGCTTCTGAAAGAGAAATTGAAATTCTTTCTGAAATGGTGAAGAAGTAATATCAGATAAATTTATTAAAAGCGCTTTTATAAGCGCTTTTTTTTATTATATAGATTAACTATTAAAAATTTAAATTTTATAATTTTTATAAATCAAAAGTAACTTTCATAAGTTTAATTTAATCGAAAATAAAATTTTATTGGATAAGGAATTCATTTTTTTAATTTAAATCTATTAGAAAGCTTTATTTTAATTTTTTACTTTTTTTTGATTCAGTGTTTATTTTAAAACCTTAATAATAAATTTTATTTATTTTAAATTTATTATTTTAAATATTTTATCTATTATTTATAAAATCTATTAAATTTGTTATTTTTATTTATTTTATATATTAAAAGTGACTTTTATAATTTAATTTTAAAGGCGAATAAAAAATAGTTGAATAGAGAAGACCTTTTTTTATTTTTCATTCATTATAACTCTTTATTTTAATTTTTAGCTTTTTTGTTTCCAATTTTCTTCTAAAAAAACTTAAATTAAAGTTTTTTCTTATTTTTTATTTTTTTGACTTCAATTTTTACAATTATAAGTTTTTATTATTGTTATAGATTTAAATTTAGTTTGTAATTATTATTTATAAAAATTACTATAAAATTTATATCTATAGTTTTTTGTTATTTTTTTAAGGTCTTGATTTTAATTTTATGTTTATAAATTATTATTATTGATTTTTTAAAATTTTAGTTTTTATTTATTATTTGTAAAATTGATAGTAATTTATAAAATAATAGTTTTAATATATTAATTTTAACCTTCATAAATCGATTTTAAGGCGTTTTTAAAAGGTAGTTGATAGATTACTCATTTTTTAAATAATTGTTTATTTGAAGCTTTTATTTAACTTTTGGCTGTTATTTTAGTCAGTTTAACGGCTTGTTAACACACAATTGTTTATAAAGTTGCTATTTTTAACTCAATACCAGAAATCAGAGATGATTTAAGAAAAATTAAAATTTGCCGTGACGGAAACTAAACTGGATTTTACTGTTTTTAAAAACTCGTAATTTTTATAGCAGTGAATTTTCAAAATTGATTTCCCGAAAAGACAATTTTATGTTCTCATTTTTATTGTGATGTAATTTTGATAATATTTCGCGTAAAAGGTATTTTTCAAATTATTTCATAATGTACAAAATTCCATAACATTGAATTTGTGTGAAGCTTTAGTTTAAAATTTCAAATCTGATCATTTTTAATTTAAATCTAATAATCATGAAAATTTTATATTTTACGCTAGCGATGTTATTTGCAAATGTTGCAATTTCACAAACACATCAAATTACAAAACACAATGGTGAACAACTTGATGTTAATTTCATAAAAAACGAAAATGGTTTAATTTACTATTCATTGAACGGAAGTTCTGAAGAAGTAAAAATTAGCAAACATGCTGTTTCATCTATTACGAACAAACAAACAAAAACAACTCAAAAAGTTTCTGATAAAATAGTAGTAGATTCAAAAGACGATTTCAAAATGGTAACTGTTTTGCCTCAGGAAAAAACAATTGGACTGAAACAAGCAGCAAGTTTTACAGGTGTCTCGACAAGGACAAAAGGAGAACCGCCAATTGCAAATCAAAAACAGACTGCTATGAGAATCAAAACGAAGTCGGCTTCAAACGGATCTCCTTTTGTTAGTATTGTAGACAAAGGTGATGGTAAATATGAAGCTACAACTTATGTGTATTAATAAGATTGTTAATTTATAGTAAATAACAATTAATCAAAGTTTTATCATTTTAAAAATGAGTATCTTTAATAATAATTTAAAAATTGTAACATCATGTCTAAGAATTTAAATACAGCGGCTGCAATTTTAGCGGCTGCAGCGGCAGGAGCAGCAATCGGAATTTTGTTTGCTCCGGATAAAGGATCCAAAACTCGAGCAAAAATTAAAGAAGGTATCGATGATGCCAAACATAATATCAAAGATTCTTTTGATGCCAGCTCGGAAGTTCTTCGTGAAAAATTTACAAGTGCTACTCAAAATTTTGATGGAACTTTGAATGATTTACTTTCTAATGTAAGCCATAAAACAGAAGAAGTAATTACTTTTTTAGAAACTAAATTGGCTGAATTGAAAGCACAGAACGCTAAACTTCAGAAATAATAATTTTTTAAAAGCACATAACTTGCTTATTTTTATAGGAAAGTTTTGTGCTTTTTTTTTATTTTAAATTTATAATTATGGCTTTTGAAGAGTTAAAAGAAAACAGTGAGAAAATTCAGGATCAAACTAAGATTTATATTGACAGTCATTTGGCTTACTATAAACTTTGGGGATTTAAAGTGGCAATGAAATCTACAACCTTGATTTTCAAATTTACTTTGATCTTGTTGTGTTTCACGATGGTTTTAATTTTTGGATCTTTTGCAGCAGCGTACGCTTTTGGATCTTTATTCGAAAGTAATGCTTTAGGATTTTTAACAGTAGGAGGGATCTATCTTTTATTTACTATTTTACTTTTCTTCATAAAAGACAAAATGGTGGAAGGGCCAATATTGGAGAAATTTTCAGAAATATTTTTTAATGACTAAGACTTATGGAAAAGAAAAAATACTCTTCTTATGCTGAAATCGACAGAGATTTAGAAATCTTGAAATTAGAAAAAGAGATCAATTATCAGAAATTAGTTTTGAGTTTTCAGAGAACTAAAGAAAGCATTACACCACAAAATATAGTAAACGGATTTGTTTCTTCGTACACAGATTATTTTAAAAAATCATATCCACAAATTTTACAATCAATTATTCCATTTGTAATCAATTGGTTTATGAATAAAAAAAGAGGCAGTTAAGCCTCTTTTTTATTTGTAATTATTATTGAACATCTGGTTGAATGTCATCTTCATAACCAGATTGTCTTGGTGCTTGTTTTGGTTTTTCCACTTTTTTATTGTTTTTCTTCATCATTTCTCCAACTTGATTTGAAGCTGAGAATGATGCCACCATATTGTTTAACATATCACTTCCAGCTTGTGGAGAATTTGGAAGAAGAATTAAGTTTGAGTTTGAATCAGATCCAATAGATTGTAAAGTGTCATAATGCTGCGTAACGACAATTAAGGCAGAAGCTTCTTGAGAATTAATTCCAACATTGTTCAAAACTTCAACACTTTCAACCAAACCTCTTGCAATTTCACGACGTTGATCTGCAATACCTTGTCCTTGTAAACGTTTACTTTCTGCTTCAGCTTTTGCTTTTGCAACGATTCTAATTCTTGAACTTTCTGCTTCAAATTCTGCTGCTGTTTTTTCTCTGTCAGCAGCGTTGATTCTGTTCATGGCATTTTTTACCTGGATGTCCGGATCAATATCAGTAACCAAAGTATTGATGATATCATATCCGTAAGTTGACATTGCTTCGTTCAATTCACGTTTTACTGCAACTGCAATATCGTCTTTTCTTTCAAAAACATCATCCAATTTTAGTTTCGGTACTTCAGCGCGAACGACATCAAAAACATAAGAAGTAATTTGATCGTGTGGATATTCTAATTTATAAAAAGCTTCGTATACTTTTTCCTGAATTACTTTGAACTGTACTGAAACTTTCATTTTGATAAAAACGTTGTCTCTTGTTTTGGTTTCGATGATAACATCTAGCTGTTGAATTTTAAGATTTACACGTCCTGCAATTCTATCAACAATAGGAATTTTTAATTGTAATCCTGAATTTCTAACACTAAGAAATTTTCCAAATCTTTCGATCACGATAGAAGTTTGCTGCTTCACTGTAAAAAATGAAGACATTAAAATGAAGAATGCGAATACTAATAAGATAATAAATGCTGTACCCATGGTTATTTAATTTATATTTATGATTTTGGTAAATTACGAAAATTCTTCTAAAATAAAATTATTAAATATTAAAAAAACGCTAAGAACATTTTAGAGATGTTACTTAGCGTTTCTATTTTTAAGTGAAATTTTAATTACAATGTTTCAATTGCTTTGTGGATTCTAGAGATAGTTTCTTCTTTTCCAATGATTTCAACAATGTCAAATAGGTGAGGCCCTTTTAAAGCTCCAACCAAACTTAAACGGAAAGGTTGCATTACTTTACCCATTCCGATTTCGTTTTTAGTTAACCAATCCTTTACAAATGTCTCAATATTTGCAGAAGTAAAATCTTCAATATTTTCTAAAACAGAAATCAATTCCTTCATTAATGCTGGAGTTTCTTCTTTCCAATTTTTACTTGCTTTTTCATCGTAAGCTGTTGGAGCTTGGAAAAAGAAATCAGTAAGTTCCCAAAATTCAGATACGAAATTAGCTCTTTCTTTGATAAGTGATACAATGCGAGTTGTTACTTCGATAGGAGTAGAGAAGCCTTTTTCTTCTAAAATAGGAGAGAAGGTTTTGGCTAAATCAGCATCATTTTGTTTTACTAAATATTGGTGGTTGAACCATTTGTTTTTCTCTGGATCAAATTTAGCTCCAGCTTTGTGAACTCTATTCAAGTCAAAAGCTTCTGCTAATTCTTCTAAAGAAAATAATTCTTTTTCAGTTCCATCATTCCATCCTAGTAAAGCAAGGAAGTTTACAACTGCTTCTGGGAAAAATCCATTCTCTCTATAACCAGATGAAACACCTTCTTTAGTTTTCCATTCTAAAGGAAATACTGGGAATCCCATTTTGTCTCCATCTCTTTTTGATAATTTACCATTTCCAACTGGTTTCAAAATCAAAGGTAAGTGTGCAAATTCTGGAGCTTCCCAACCAAATGCTTTGTATAATAAAACGTGAAGAGGCATAGATGGCAACCATTCTTCTCCACGAATTACATGTGATGTTTCCATCAAATGATCATCCACAATATTAGCTAAATGATACGTTGGCATTCCGTCACTTTTGAAAAGAATTTTATCATCCAAAAGATTAGTTTCAAACTTCACATCGCCACGAATGATATCTTTTAAATGTAAAGTTTCATCAACTGGAGTTTTAAAACGGATTACATAATTTTCTCCATTTGCAATTCTTTTAGCAACTTCATCAGCAGAAATTACTAAAGAAGTATCTAATTTTTCACGATTGTGGTGATTGTAAATAAATGTTTTTCCTTCTGCTTCATGTTCTTTTCTCAAAGTATCCAAAGATTCGGGAGTATCAAAAGCATAATATGCCCAACCAGAATTGATCAGTTGATCTGCATATTGCTGGTATAAATCTTTGCGTTCGCTTTGTCTGTACGGACCAAATTTTTCATTTTTTCCAACTGTTTCTTCAGGAGCAATTCCTAACCATTCTAAAGCTTCCATAATGTAAGCCTCTGCACCTGGAACAAAACGAGTCTGATCTGTATCTTCAATTCTTAGATAAAAAACACCGTTATGTTTTTTTGCAAATAAATAATTAAATAGGGCAGTACGAACTCCGCCAATATGTAATGGTCCAGTTGGACTTGGTGCAAAACGCACACGAACTTGCTTTGACATTTGTTTAAAATTTTGATGCAAAGATACGTTTTATGATTTTAGATTTCAGAATGTTGATTTTAGATTTTCAATCTTAGAACCTTAGCGTCTTAGTAACTTAGAATCTTAAAAAGGTATTATTATAATTACTACTTTTATAGGTTATAATTAAAACAGATTTATTTTGAAAACATCATCTGCAATATATCAAAAGTTAGAGGCTTTCATTAAGAAATATTATACCAACGAATTGATAAAAGGCGTATTACTTTTTACCGGTTTTGGTTTATTATATTTTCTATTTACGCTTTTTGTAGAGTACTTTCTTTGGCTAAAACCTTTAGGAAGAACTTTTCTGTTTTGGTTATTTATTGGAGTTGAAGTTTTCCTTTTAGTCCGTTTAATTCTTTTCCCATTATTTAAGTTATTCAAACTTCAAAAAGGAATTGATTATACTCAGGCTTCAAAAATTATTGGAAGTCATTTCACAGAAGTAAGCGATAAGTTGACTAACTTTTTGCAATTGTCTTCTGAAAATAATAATGAAAGTTCAGAATTGGTTTTGGCTTCGATAGAACAAAAAGCAAATTCTTTGCAGCCAATTCCTTTTGGAAATGCCATCAATTTTAAAGCTAACAAAAAATATCTGCCATTAGCTTTAGTTCCAATTTTACTTTTTGCTGTGTTTTATATTTCTGGAAATAGTAATATTATTTCTCAGAGTTTGAATAGAGTAGTGCATTTCAATGCTGCATTTTTACCACCAGCTCCTTTCAAGTTTGTGGTTTTAAATTCGAATTTGCAGGCAGAACAGAACAAAGATTTTGTGATCAAAATGGAATCTGTTGGAAACGTTGTTCCTGAAAATGTGATGATTCATATTGGTAATGAAAGCTATTTTATGGAATCTCCTCAAGCCGGAAAGTTTGAATTTAAAATTGAAAAACCTTCCGAAAATATTCAATTTTCTTTTGAAGGAAATTCAGTTGTTTCAGAAGAATATGAATTAAAAGTAATCACTGTTCCATCAATTGCTAACTTCGAAATGGTTTTGAATTTCCCTTCTTATCTAAAGAAAAAATCAGAAACAATTCAGGGAACTGGAAATGCAATTGTACCAGAAGGAACGACTGTAACCTGGAAAATGAATACCAAATCTACACAAGAAGTGGTGTGGAAAAGAGATAATGAAGTATTTAAGTTCAATAAGGAAGAAAATGAGTTTAAATTAGCTAAAAATATAAGTCAAAATACCGAATATCAAATACTTACGTCTAATGATAAGGTGAAAAACTATGAAAAACTAGATTATCAGCTGTCTGTGATTAAAGATCAGTTTCCAACGATCAATGTTGGTCCTGCACCTGATAGTTTGAAGTTGGATAAGAACTATATTCTTGGAAGATTGGGTGATGATTACGGGCTTTCGAAATTACAAATTGTATACTATGAACGTAACAAACCACAATCTGCTAAGCGTGGAAACATTCCTGTGAAGGCTGGAGTATTCGATCAGTTTGTTTTTAATTTTCCAAGTAACCTTCCAGTAGAAGAAGGTGTTTCATACGAATACTATTTTGAAGTTTTTGATAACGATGCGCCACACGGATTTAAGAGCACAAAGTCTTCTACATTTTCAGATCGTGTAGCTACGACAGATGAAATTCAGGATCAGGAATTACAACAACAAAATCAAAACATCAATAGTTTATCTAAGTCTTTGAAGAACCAAACGAAGCAGATTTCAGAAATGGATAAACTTCAGAATACAGGAAAAGAAAAGGATAATTTAGAGTTTAAAGATCAGCAGAAGATCAATGATTTTATCAAACGTCAGAAACAACAAGACGAAATGATGAAACAATTCTCTGAGAAAATGAATCAGAATTTAGACAAATTCAAAGATGATAAGAAGGATAAAACTGCTGATGATTTACAAAAGCGTTTAGATAATGCACAGAAAGATTTAGAAAAGAATCAGAAATTATTAGATGAATTGAAGAACCTGAATGATAAATTAAACAGTGAGGAACTGTTTGATAAGATGGAAAAGTTCAAACAAATCAGTAAAAATCAATCTCGTAATTTAGAACAATTGGTTGAGTTGACCAAGCGTTTTTATGTTTCTAAGAAAGCAGAACAGGTTGCAGAGAAACTAAATAAACTGTCAGAACAACAGGAACAGTTATCAAATAAAGAAAAAGAAAACACTAAAGAGAAGCAGGATGAAATCAATAAATCTTTTGATAAGATTCAAGAAGATTTAAAAGACTTGAAAGAGGAAAACAAGACTTTAAAGAAGCCTTTAGACATTCCATCTGATGCTTCAAAAGAGAAAGAAGTAGATAATGATTTGAATAAAGCTTCTGAAGAATTGAGTAAAAAGAATACTTCTGGAGCTAAACCAAAACAGAAAAGTGCTGCAAAGAAAATGAAGTCTATGGCTCAGGAAATGCAGAGTGAAATGGAAGGTGGAGAACAAGAGCAATTAGAAGAAGATGTAGCAATGCTTCGTCAGATTCTAGATAATCTTTTGGCTTATTCATTGTCACAAGAAGATGTGATGAAACAGTTCAAAGCAATGAAATTAGGTTCTTCTGCATTCACAAAAAACATCAAGATTCAGCAGAATTTGAAACAGCAGTTCCGACATGTTGATGATAGTTTGTTTGCACTTTCATTGCGTAATCCAAAAGTAGCTGAAGAAGTAACCAAAGAAATTGGAAATGTGCAATACAATATGGACAAGGCTATAGAAACTTTAACCGATGTTCAAATTCCAAGAGGAGTTTCACACCAACAATATGCAGTTTCATCTGCTAATAAGTTAGCCGATTTTTTAAGTGATTTATTAAACAATATGCAGATGTCTATGTCTAAACCAGGCATGGGAAAACCTAAACCGGGTGACGGGCAGGGAATGCAATTGCCAGATATTATTCAGAAACAAAAAGGTCTTGCTGATAAAATGAAAGAAGGAATGAAACCAGGTCAGCAACCCGGAGATAAAGCTGGTGATGGCAAAGATGGAAAGTCTGGACAAGGACAAAATGGTCAAGGTAAAGATGGTCAGGGTAAGGAAGGACAAGGTAACAAAAGTGGAGATAAAGGTTCTTCGGGTAAAGATGGAAAGAATGGAAAAGGAGAGAAGAACGGTAATGAAGGAGAAGATGGAGAAGGCGATGCAGAAGCAATAATGGAAATTTATAAAGAGCAAGTTAAGCTTCGTGAAGCACTACAAAAAGAGTTAGCAAAGAAAGGTTTAGACTCTCAAGGGAAATCTGTTATTGACCAAATGAAACAATCTGAGAAGCAGATTT
The DNA here is from genome assembly GCF_030378165.1 of Flavobacterium panacagri. NCBI lineage: Bacteria > Pseudomonadati > Bacteroidota > Flavobacteriia > Flavobacteriales > Flavobacteriaceae > Flavobacterium > Flavobacterium panacagri. Next base: position 1,161,846 of record NZ_CP119766.1, on the reverse strand, counting down.
TGAATAAAGGTTTTAAGAATGAGAACTTGCAGCGTATCTTAAATATTCAGCAAGAATTATGGAAATTAAACAATGCAGTACAGCAACAAGGTCAAGATACGCAAAGACAATCTGAAACAAATAAGGCTGAATTTACGAATCGATCCAATGCTTTACCAAGTTCGTTGTTGGAATATTTAAACAGTGTGGAGATATTAAACAGACAATCACTACCTTTGCGCTCGAATTTTAATCAAAAAGTTCAAGAATACTTTAATACAAAATGATAAATTTTAATTACGAAACAGATTTTACTTTAGGAGACGAGCAGGTTTTTAGTGACTGGCTTAGTGCTGTAATTGTTTCTGAAAACAAGAATGAAGGTGAAATCAATTATATATTTTGTGATGATGAGTATCTTCATAAAATCAATGTAGAATATTTAGATCACGACACTTTAACTGATATAATTAGTTTTGATTATTCAGTTGGTAACGAGTTAAATGGAGATATTTTTGTTTCTGTAGAGCGAGTTGCAGACAATGCAAAAGACTTCAATGTTTCATTTGCTGAAGAACTTAAGAGAGTGTTATCTCATGGTATACTACATTACTGTGGATATAAAGATAAGACCGATGAAGATGCTCAATTAATGAGAGCTAAGGAAGAAGAGAAGATGAAGATGTTTCACGTGGAACAGTAATTAAATAACTTTTGAATGTATATGTTCCACGTGAAACGTTTTTTATTTTTGTTTAAAATTTTTATAACGTTCCACGTGAAACATATTTAAAAAAAAAGTAAAAGAATTTACAACGTTCCACGTGGAACGTTAATGTAAAGAGTTTGAATAAAAGATTAAATCGTTCCACGTGGAACGATTTTTTAAGTTTGAATTTAAAAGAAAAGCATAAGATGTTTCACGTGGAACATGATTTTAAAATGTTCTTCGAAAGTTTAGAATGGAAGTTTATAATGGAAGTTTATAATGGAAGTTTATAATGGAAGTTTATAATGGAAGTTTATAATGGAAGTTTATAATGGAAGTTTATAATGGAAGTTTATAATGGAAGTTTATAATGGAAGTTTAGAATGGAAGTTTAGAATGGAAGTTTAGAATGGAAGTTTAGAATGGAAGTTTAGAATGGAAGTTTAGAATGGAAGTTTAGAATGGAAGTTTAGAATGGAAGTTTAGAATGGAAGTTTAGAATGGAAGTTTAGAATGGAAGTTTAGAATGGAAGTTTAGAATGGAAGTTTAGAATGGAAGTTTAGAATGGAAGTTTAGAATGGAAGTTTAGAATGGAAGTTTAGAATGGAAGTTTACAAATGTTTCACGTGAAACGTTTTGTTTTGAAAGTTCTAGTTTGAAAGTTCTGATTTGAAAGTTCTGATTTGAAAGTTCTGATTTGAAAGTTCTGATTTGAAAGTTCTGATTTGAAAGTTCTGATTTGAAAGTTCTGATTTGAAAGTTCTGATTTGAAAGTTCTGATTTGAAAGTTCTGATTTGGAAGTTCTGATTTGGAAGTTCTGATTTGGAAGTTCTGATTTGGAAGTTCTGATTTGGAAGTTCTGTTTGAAGTTCTGTTTGAAGTTCTGTTTGAAGTTCTGTTTGAAGTTCTGTTTGAAGTTCTGTTTGAAGTTAAATAAAATTGTTTCACGTGAAACAATTTTATTTTAAAGATTCCAGTTTGAAAATTCCAGTTTGAAAATTCCAGTTTGAAAATTCCAGTTTGAACCTGAAACCTGAAACCTGAAACTTGAAACCTGAAACTTGAAACAAAATAAATACGTTCCACGTGGAACAAGGAAAATGTAAAAGTAATTCTAGAAACTGCGTTAGCGGCTTTTGGAGAATAATAAAACAAAATGTTTTTAGAAGAATACGATGTTATTGTGGTTGGTGCTGGCCATGCTGGATCAGAAGCTGCAGCTGCGGCTGCAAATTTGGGATCGAAAACTTTATTGGTTACAATGAGTTTGCAAAACATAGCACAGATGTCTTGTAATCCTGCGATGGGTGGAATTGCAAAAGGACAGATCGTTCGTGAAATTGATGCACTTGGTGGATATTCAGGAATCGTTTCAGATAAAACTGCGATCCAGTTCAAAATGCTGAATAAATCAAAAGGACCTGCAATGTGGTCGCCGAGGGTTCAAAGTGATAGAATGCGTTTTGCAGAAGAATGGAGAATGATGTTGGAGGCAACTCCAAATCTTGATTTTTATCAAGAGATGGTAAAAGGACTGATAATCGAAGATGGAAAGATAAAGGGAATTAGAACTTCGCTTGGTGTGGAGATTCGTTCCAAATCTGTGGTTTTGACAAATGGTACTTTTTTGAATGGTTTAATTCATATCGGAGAAAAACAATTTGGTGGAGGAAGAGCAGGCGAAAGTGCTGCAACCGGAATTACCGAAGATTTGATCAAAGCAGGTTTTGAAGCAGGAAGAATGAAAACAGGAACGCCACCTCGAGTAGATGGACGTTCTTTAGATTATTCTAAAATGAACGAAGAAAAAGGAGATGCGAAACCAGCTAAGTTTTCTTATTCAGATGTGACTTCTCCATTAATTCATCAGCGTTCTTGTCATATGACGTATACGTCTTTGGATGTTCATGATATTTTGAGAGAAGGTTTTGATCGTTCTCCAATGTTTAACGGAAGGATCAAAAGTTTAGGTCCAAGATATTGCCCTTCTATCGAAGATAAGATTAATCGTTTTGCAGATAAAGAGCGTCATCAATTATTTGTGGAGCCGGAAGGATGGAATACTTGTGAAGTTTATGTAAACGGATTTTCAACTTCACTTCCTGAGGATATTCAATTCAAAGCGCTTCGTTCGGTAGCAGGTTTTGAAAATGTAAAATTCTTTAGACCTGGTTATGCAATCGAATATGATTTCTTTCCACCGACACAATTGAAACATACGTTGGAAACTAAATTAGTTGAAGGATTATATTTCGCTGGACAGATTAACGGAACAACAGGATATGAAGAAGCAGCTTCTCAAGGTTTGATGGCCGGAATCAATGCGCATTTAAAAGTGCACGAAAAAGAGCCATTGATTTTAAAACGTGATGAAGCGTACATTGGAGTTCTAATTGATGATTTGATTACCAAAGGAACAGAAGAACCTTATCGTATGTTTACATCAAGAGCAGAGTATAGAACTTTGTTGCGACAAGATAACGCTGATTTCAGATTGACGCCAATGTCATACGAAATTGGTTTAGCTTCTGAAGATCGTCTACGAAGAATGGAAAAGAAATTAAATGAATCTGAAAAGATGGTTCAATTCTTTAAAGAAACTAGTGTAACGATTGGAGAAACAAATCCGATTTTGGAAGCAAAAGAATCTGCACCAATTTCGCAGGGAGATAAAATGTTTAAGATTTTTTCTCGTCCGCAGATTGAACTAGAAGATATGTTGAAATTTGAAAAAGTTTCTTCTTATATCGAAGAAAATAAATTGGATGAAGAAATTGTAGAACAAGCGGTAATTCAAGTAAAATATTCGGGTTATATCGAAAAGGAACGAAATAATGCAGATAAATTAAATCGTTTGGAAGAAGTAAAAATTCCAGACAATTTCGATTATAACAAAATCAAATCAATGTCGATTGAAGCAAAACAAAAATTAAGCAAGATTCGTCCTGTAACCATTTCACAGGCTTCAAGAATAAGTGGAGTATCACCAAGTGATATTTCCGTGCTTTTAATTTATATGGGAAGATAGATTTGTAGAGATCAGTGTTCAGTTTTTTAGTTAGCAGTTATACTGAACACTTTAAAACTGAACACTGATCACTAAACAAATGTTCCACGTGAAACGTTTTAATAAAAAATGATCAAAAAATGAAAGTTGTACATCAAAATAGTTTTTCAGAAAAGGAAAAAGAAACATTGTGGCAACTTCGAAATAATGAATATCCAGTTCAATTTGGTCATGAAACTTTTCAGGAATTTGAGTCGTATTGCAATGCTTTAGTAAAAACAGAAAATTACGTTCTAATTGACTCTGGAAATGTTATTCAAGGTTGGGCTTATACTTTTTTACGAGATAGCGAAGTTTGGTTTGCAATAATGTTGAATTATCAAATTCAGGGAAAAGGATACGGCAGAATTTTATTGGAAGAAATCAAAAAGAATAATGAAGATTTGAATGGCTGGGTAATCGATCATGAAAATGATATCAAACGAAATAATAAAAAATACAAATCGCCATTAGAATTTTATGTTCTAAATGGTTTTGATGTTTTAGCAGATATCAGATTAGAAAATGAAAAGATATCGGCTGTGAAGATCAATTGGAAAAATAACAAATAATAAAAACTAAAAATCCTAAAAATGATGAAATTTCGTTTTTAGGATTTGCTATAAATTAAACCCAAATATCTATAATTTTAAAAATGGACGTTTTAAACAAAAAACACTTTCTTACGGTAAAAGACCATTCTGTTTCAAAAGAAATTTTCGATTTGTATTATGATGAAGAATTAGATATGCTGATTACTTCTCCACAACCTGAACTTCAAAATTTAGGTAAATACTACGAAAGTGAAGATTATATTTCGCATACAGACAACAAACGTTCCTTATTTGAAAAAGCTTATCATTTTGTAAAAAATATAGCGCTTCAGAATAAATTGAATTTAATTAATAGCGAACAACCACAAAAAGGTAAATTACTGGATATTGGAGCTGGAACTGGAGATTTTCTATTAACAGCAAAAAACAACGGTTGGGAGACCATTGGAGTTGAACCAAGTGAAAGAGCAAAAAATAGTGCCAAACAAAAAGGAATTTCTTTTGTTGAAGAAATTAGCTCTTTAGAAAATAATTCTTTGGATGTAATTACGATGTGGCATGTTTTGGAACACGTTCCAGATTTAGAACATCAAATCCAAGAATTGAAGCGTTTGTTAAAACCAACTGGAACATTAATTGTTGCGGTTCCAAATTACAAATCGTTTGATGCCAATCATTATGAAACTTTTTGGGCAGCCTATGATGTACCAATTCATTTTTGGCATTTCTCTAAAAAATCAATTCAGCTGCTTTTTGAAAAAGTAGAGATGAAATTGGAAAAAATACTTCCAATGAAATTTGATTCGTTTTATGTTAGCCTTTTATCAGAAAAATATAAAACGGGAAAAATGAATTATATCAAAGCTTTTTTTGTTGGATTAAAATCAAATTGGAAAGCTAAAGCAACAAAAGAATATTCGTCACATATTTACGTTTTAAAAAATAAATAAAAATATCTAAAAGCTATTTTTTCCAAAAAGGATGAAATGGCTTTTTGTATTAGAAAAAGATCAAAAAACATCGATTTTATAGTAATAGTGTTGATTTATAGTTATTTTTCTTTCTATAAATAAAAACAATATGATAAAATTTACGCATTTTTTAAAGTTTATGCTGATGCTATTGATTTTTTTATATTTTTGTCTTCAATCACTTAAAAAAATTAGAATTAAAAAAAATGAAAAAAGCATTAGTTATTATCGCACTTTCAGTTTTCGCAGTTTCTTGTAACAAAACAGCAGAGGTAAAGGAAGTAAAAACAGCTTACGTGGATACTTCGGTTTTGATGAAAGAGTACACTGAGGCAAAAGATCTAGAGGCAAAGTATAAAGCTCAAGCGGAAGAAAAAGGGAGACAATTACAAGCTGAAATTTCACGTTTTAAACAAGATGCTGCTAGCTTCCAAAGTCAAGCACAAGCAAATGGTCAAGCTTGGGCACAGCAAAGAGGTGCAGAATTACAAAAAAGAGAGCAGCAATTAGGATATGCTCAACAAGCATTGGCTCAACAATTACAGCAAGAAAGTGGAGTTGAAATGGATTCTCTTGTTAGTGGAGTTAAAAAATTCATCAAAGACTACGGAAAGAAAAACGGTTACTCTTACATCTACGGTACAGGAGATGCTGCAACTGTTTTATATGCTGAAGACAAATATGATATCACAAAAGAGATTATCAAAGAATTGAACGAAAAATACAAAGCTTCTCCTAAAGCAGATGCAAAACCAGCAGCTGAAGCAAAAGAAGGCGAAGCAAAAAAATAAAAACTACCAAACTAACTAAATTACTAAAAACCTAAATCCACTAAGATTTAGGTTTTTTCTTTTTATAAAAATGCGGTAATTTTAGTTTTTAATACAAGCCCAATGCAAAACGTTTCAGAAGCGGCAGCTTACACTTTACAATTCATCAATCAGACGCAAAAATCTATTTTCCTTACTGGTAAAGCGGGAACAGGAAAAACTACGCTTTTGCGCGAAATCATTGCAACTACTCACAAAAATACTGTGGTTGTCGCGCCAACTGGAATTGCGGCTTTGAATGCAGGCGGTGTTACGATTCACTCTATGTTCCAGCTTCCGTTTTCTGCATTTATTCCGTCATATGAAGCAAGTGCACAATTTACCGATACGGTTAAGTTCGAAAACAAGGAATCGCTGCGACGCCATTTCAAAATGAATAACGTCAAGCGAAATGTAATCAAAAACATGGAGCTTCTAGTTATTGATGAAGTGAGTATGATGCGAGCTGATTTGCTGGATGCTGTCGATTTTATGATGCAGACTGTTCGAAGAAACACGCAGCCTTTTGGTGGAGTTCAAGTTTTGTTTATTGGAGATTTGCTTCAGTTGCCACCGGTTATTCGGGATGAAGAATGGCGAACGCTAAAAAACTATTACCGCGGAAAGTTTTTTTTCCATTCCCATGTTCTTCAAACATATCCGCCGATTTATATTGAATTGTCAAAAATCTATCGTCAGACCGATGATGCTTTTATCTCGGTTTTGAACAATCTTCGAAATAATCAGATCACCCCAGAAGATATAGCCATTCTAAATCATTATGTTAAGCCTGATTTTGACTTCAAGGAAAACAAAGGTTATATAACGCTTACAACGCATAATGCCAAAGCTGATTCTATTAACAATCAGTCAATCAATGATTTAGATGGTAAAGAATACATTTATACACCATTTGTAGTTGGAGACTTTCCAGAGAAGATTTTCCCAGTTGAAGAAGAACTGAAATTGAAGGTCGGGGCGCAGATCATGTTCGTTAAGAATGACTTATCTTTTGAAAAGAGATATTTCAATGGAAAGATGGGTGTAATCAAATCGCTTTCGGATGAAGAAATTTTTGTTCACTTCCCTGAAGAGAACATGACTCTGGAAGTAGAAAAGTACGAATGGAAGAATATCCGTTACAAAGTCAACGAACAAACCAAAGATATCGAGGAAGAGGTTTTAGGAACCTTTGCGCATTATCCAATCAAGCTCGCATGGGCGATTACGGTGCACAAAAGCCAAGGTTTGACTTTTGACAAAGCAGCGCTTGATGTATCGCAAGTTTTTCTGCCCGGGCAGGCCTATGTAGCACTTTCGCGTTTGCGTTCCTTAAACGGGCTTATTTTGCTTTCTCCGATGCAGATGAATGGTATTTCGAACGACCAAGATGTGATGGATTACGCTCTGAACAGAGCAACGGAAGAAGTTTTGAAAACTTCACTTCACTTTGAAACCAAAAATTTTATTCATAACTATTTGATTAACAGTTTTAATTGGGGAGAATTGGCGCAAGAATGGCGAAATCATCGTTTTAGTTATAACGAAAATGCTACTGGATCAGAAAAATCGAAACACGCGGCTTGGGCGAATAAGCGAATGGAAATCATCGAGCAGCTTTTGGACCCTTCGCAGAAATTCATTGCACAGCTCAATAAAATTTTCATCAAAGAAACAGTTGATTTGTTTTTTGTGAAAGAAAGGGTAGAAGCTGCGTATGATTATTTCTTTAAACCAATGGACAAGTTGGTTGATGATTTGATTTATAAAATAAATGAAATTCAGAAATTTAAAAAAGTCAAGGAATTCTATGAAGAACTAAACTTTTTGGAAGATCTCCAAACAAAAGCCGTTTTGCGATTGATGAAAGCCAAATTACTGATTGAAGTTGTGGTTTCGGGCGAAGCAATCTCTAAAGAAAAATTATCATCGCCAGTTATTCGAAATTATAAAATCAACAAAGCGGAAAGAATCCGAGAAGAGCTGAAAACAGTAAATACAGACATTTTCAGGACAGAAGAACCCGTTGTTCGATACAAATCAACTAAAGTGGAGAAAACCGAGCTTAAAACGGCTAAAAAAACGACAATTGAAGAAACGTACGATTTGTGGATCGAGAAAAATTCTGTAGAAGATATTGCAAGAATGCGTAAATTGAATGTTCAAACTATCGAAGGACATTTGATCAGACTGATTCAATCTAAAAAAATCGAAATTACGGATGTTTTACCATACGATAAAATTTTAGCACTAAGAGAAGCGTTTCAGTTTTATCAGGAAGAATCGTTAAGCGGTCTGAAAGAAAAACACGGTGATGAATTTACTTGGGACGAATTAAAAATGTTCAAAGCGAGCATTAATTAATTGTATTTGAACGTCCCACGTGAAACATTGTTTGTGTTTCTTAAAATTATAGTTTATAATATATTAAATCAATTTTGGCATGAAAACATATAAATTTTTTCTAGCGTTTTTAATCTTTTGTTCGTCATTTGTAAATGCACAAGATTTGAAACCCGAATACCAGAAATTCATTTCGAAGTTTATTTTGGAAGTGAAAAAAGGAGATAAAAAAGCCGTTTCAAAACATTTTAAGTTTCCGTTTAAACGAGTATATCCAATTCCTTTTGTGAAAGATAAACAAGATTTTATAAAAAGATACAACCAGATTTTTGATAAAGTTTTGATTGAAAAAATAACGAAATCAGATCCGGCAAAAGATTGGTCAGAAGTAGGGTGGAGAGGAATTATGCTGAACAGAGGCGATTTGTGGATTGATACCGATGGAAGAATTACGAGTATTCTTCATCAATCTGATGAAGAACTGAAATTAAAAAAAGAATTGATTGCGGCGCAGAAAAAAGAAGTAAACGTTTCTCTTTCAAAATTTGAAGAACCGGTTGCTGTTTTGGAAACTTCAAAATTCAGAATCAGAATTGATGATCTCGGAAATGACAATTACAGATATGCTTCATGGTCGGTTAGACAGAAAATGACAGACAAACCAGATTTGGTGATTGAAAAAGGAGTTCATCAAGCGGATGGAACTGGAGGAAATCATTACTATGAATTTAAAAAAGGAAATTTCACATACAATTGTTATATCATTGTTTTGGGCCGATCAGATTCACCGCCTGCAATTCTAACGGTTTATCAATCTGGAAAAAAAATTTTGTCTCAGGATGCAAAGATTGTGAGGCAGTAAAATCCAAACTTAAAAAACACTTTCTCTTGAGTTGATAGAGAAAGTGTTTTTTATTTATGCCGCTTTTTCAGCAAAAGCCAAGATGTAGCCATCCAGATCTTTTACGTAAAACTCCCGCATTCCGTACCAGGTTTTTTGGAGTTCTGTAATTTCAAGTTTTTCATTTTTAAGGCTTTGATGCAAATTTTGTATGCCTTTGACTTCCATATAAAAAGATACAGTAGCTCCAATCTTCATTCCCGAAGAAAAAGGAACATCTGTCTTAAAAGTATCCGAGCGCTGGAGCATAATTTCGACAGCATCTTGCTGTATCATGGCATAGACATATTCTTTATCGGAATGAATTACATTGTCAACGCCGTCTTGACTTTCGGGAACCGCCATAATTAATTTAAAGCCAAAATGCTGGATGTAAAATTCGACACTTTTTCTGATGTCTCTTACTTCAAAATTGGGAGATAGTTTGCTTATTTTCATTTGAATGAAATTAAAAATTAAGCCTCAAAATTATTTTTCTTCCCGTGTTGATAATTGTAAAAATCGGTCGTTTTTATTTTTGTGAAGTTCCTTTGGTGTAGCGCCAGTGTATTTTTTAATTTCTTTTATGAAATGTGCTTGATCAAAGAAATCAATCTGCGGTTTAAGATTTCCATTTGATATCTCTTGATAAGCAGCATTGCAACGAATAATTTTCAGGAATTCTTTAAGCGGAATTCCAAACTGCGAATTAAAATAGCGATTGATCTGCCGGCTACTCCAGAAAATTTGAGTAGAAATTTCTGAAACTGTTTTTACCTGATGTTGGTATACAAAATCGAATAGTTTTAGTTTTCGGTTGTCAATCGCATTAAATCTGCTGATTTTGAAGTTCAGGTTTTCAGAAACGACGGTTGCAAATTTTTCGAATTCATCAAAGGCGAAAGAGTCTATATTCCAGAACGATAACGGTAAATTTTGTGTGGTATCTAAAATAGATTTGATTTCTGTTTTAAAAAAATACTCGAGTGCTAGGAGTTTAAATCTGATGGCAAAAAAAGTAGTATTCTTGGGTATTTGGATATCTTTTGGTGTTGTCCAAATTCCAGTCAGTTTTACTTTGGATAAGGCTTGGTTTTCAAATTCGGCAATAAGATCAAAATAACCATCGGGCAGAATAGTGTGGTTTATTGCTGTTTCTGAAGTTTCATAATACCAGAAGGATTGCACAAAATTGCTTAGAATTTCAGTTGGCTTTATTTCTTTATAGCTCATCGATTTTTCTCTTTTTAAGAATCTAATACGATTTCGTTCTTGTTGATTTAACAATGAATCTTTTCCACGTGAAACGGAAGAAAATGAATTAACAAAAGCATATTTCCTTTTTACGATTTATTTCAGATTTTTTGTGAAGTTGATTTTTCTTCAATTGCTATCGGTACAGTTAAATAAGCTCAAAAATATAATTTTTATAGGATGTTTATAATCAGTAAAAAGCAAAAAAAAATCCTATTCAGAAGAATAGGATTTTCAATAGTTTTATAGATTTTCGACTAATATCCAAGCGTCTGGATTTTCGCCTTTTTGTATTTCTCTTTTCGCTTGTTCAGCTTCTTGCATTGTAGCGTAGCTTCCGTATAAAACCGGAAATAATCCGTGTTTGTTTTCTTTCAGCATTCTAGCTTTGAAACCATCTTTAATGAGTTGATTGTAAGCTTTTCTTGCATTTGCTTCACTTCTGAATGCGCCAGCTATAATGTGATAAGGCATAGTTGGCTCAACAGTTTCAACTTTAGCAGAATCTACAGAAAGCGTTACTGCTGGAAGCGGACTTTTGATAAAGAAAGTGGCCTCTTGTATTTTGTTCTGCACTTTTTTCTGAACGGATTTTTCAACCATAAGAGTTTGGTTGTCAATCTGATTTTGATATAATGGATAACCAATACTTCCTGTAATTCCAAGTCCAAGAACAATTATCGCTGCATATTTCAAGAATGGATTTGAGGATTTTGCCTGTTCTTCATTTTCATATAACAAAACAGCATCTTTTTCTTTTGCAGCGATTTTTTCGATTTTTTTCTCGAAAATCTCTTTTTTCACAATTGGAGAAACAAAAGGACTTAATCCAAAAGAATTTGCTTGATAATTGCTTTGATCGTTTGGTGTGAAAACGATATTACTTTCAGAGTTTAAACGTAGTTCTCCAATATTTTTCAAAAGAATTACGCCATTTTCTTCTAATGTTTTTTTCCAGCTTAAAACTTCAAAAGCAATTGCACTTACAGCAAAACCATAAGAGGTTTTTTCAGCTTGCGCGATATGATTTGCTAACAATCCGTCGTTATTTTTGATACGACTGTTGAAAGAAACGGTTTTTTTAGGAGGAAAAAACGAATTAGTGTTTGGATTAAGCTGCGCCGAATGTGTTTCGGTTAAAAACGCACCAAATCCTGGAACCGTTACACACTGATAACGATACAATAACTGTGAGATGTATACTTCGATTTTCATAGTCACAAAGTTATGCATCGCTTATAGTTATCAAAATTTTATTCACAATTTTTATTAACAATTGAGTTTTATTTTTAGATAATTCATTTTCAAATATATATGCCAGTGTTTATGTAATTCTAGAAATGATTTTAAAATTTAACAGTAAAAATTATTAAGAATTTACTTTGTTTTATTGATATTTGCGCTTTTAAAATGATAAAATAAAAATTCTATTTTACATAATATTATAAAAGATGAATGATCAAGAGTTGTTTTATTTGCTTGCGCTTCTAAAAGTCGATGGAGTAGGAGATATTATGGGAAAGAAGTTATTGCATTCTTTTGGTGATGCCGAATCTATTTTTAAGGCAAAAAATAGCCAACTCGCAACAGTTGACGGAATTGGAAGTGTCTTATTGAAAAACCTAAAAGATAAAAGCGTTTTTGATAAAGCTGAAAAAGAATTGTTTTTTATTAAAAATAATACCCTTCAAACTTCTTTTTTTCAAGACGAAAGTTATCCTGAAAGGCTAAAACATTGTCTTGATGGGCCTATTTTAATTTTTACGGCTGGAAAATTAGATTTTAAAAACAGGAAAATAATCAGCATTGTCGGAACTAGACAGATTACCTCTTATGGAACAGAATTCTGCAGAAAATTGATTGAAGATTTAGCTCCACTAGATCCTGTAATCGTAAGCGGATTTGCTTATGGCGTAGATATCGTGGCGAATCAAGCCGCTATAGATCATAATTTGCAGACCATTGGTGTTTTGGCTCACGGATTAAATCAGATATATCCGAAAACACATAAAAAGTATATGGCAAAGATCGAAGAGAATGGGGGTTTTATTACTGAATTTTGGAGTGATTCTAATCCTGATAAAGAAAAATTTGTACGCAGAAATCGCATTGTTGCTGGAATGAGTGAAGCTACAATTGTAATTGAATCTGCTGACAAAGGTGGCTCATTAATCACAGCGAACATGGCCAATGAATACAATCGTGATGTTTTTGCAGTGCCGGGTAGAGTAACAGATAAATATAGTCAAGGCTGTAATAATTTGATTAAAACTCAAAAAGCTAGCGTATTAACCAATGCCGCAGATTTGATTTATATGCTGAATTGGGATATTAAAGAAAAACAAAAGCCAATCCAGAAACTACTTTTTGTTGACTTGGAACCAGAAGAACAAAAAGTATATGATTTTCTCCAAGTTAACGGAAAGGAATTACTTGATATTATTGCCATTGAATGTGATTTTCCGATTTTCAAAATGTCTGGAATTCTCTTAAATATGGAATTAAAAGGCTTAATAAGACCACTTCCTGGAAAACTTTTTGAATCAATTTAACGCAGAAAATCCTATATATAATTGTTGAATTAAAAAAAACGTTGATCAGTTTTGAAACCAATCAACGTTTGATTTTAAAATATGTCAAGAGTTAGAAAATTATTTCGAAAACCCTAAAACTTCTCTAACTTTTGCCAAAACACCATCAGCAATTACAGAAGCTTTAGTTGCGCCTTTTTTCAATAAGGCATCTACTTCTTCAAGGTTGTTGATGTAGTAATTATATTTCTCTCTTTCTGTTTTGAATTTTTCTGTAATCAATTCAAATAGAGCTTGTTTTGCATGGCCGTATCCATAATTTCCGCCAAGATAATTAGCTCTCATCTGAGCGATTTGCTCTTCATTTGCTAAAAGGGAATAGATTGCAAATGCGTTGCAAGTATCAGGATTTTTTGGATCTTCAAGTGGTGTCGAATCTGTTTCGATACTCATTACTTGTTTGCGTAAGGTCTTATCATCCAAGAAAATATTGATAATGTTATTGGCAGATTTACTCATTTTTCCTCCATTTGTTCCCGGAATCAACATGATGTTTTCCTGAATTTTTGCTTCTGGAAGTACAAATGTTTCTCCCATTTGGTGATTAAAACGAGAAGCTACATCACGTGTAATTTCTAAATGCTGCAACTGATCTTTTCCAACAGGAACAAATTCAGCATCATACAATAAAATATCTGCTGCCATTAACATTGGATAAGTGAAAAGTCCTGCATTAACATCGTCCAGACGATCAGCTTTATCTTTGAAAGAATGTGCCAAAGTCAATCTCTGAAAAGGAAAAAAACAGCTTAAATACCAAGTCAATTCAGTAGTCTGCACCACATCAGATTGTCTGTAAAACGTCACTTTATCTGGATTTAAACCACAAGCAAGCCATGCTGCAGCAGTGCTGTAGGTATTCTCTCTTAAAGTTTTTCCGTCTTTAATCTGAGTGATTGAATGTAAATCAGCAATAAACAAAAAAGATTCGTTAGTCGGATCGTTTGATAATTCGATTGCTGGAATAATTGCTCCTAATAAATTTCCTAAATGCGGCGTTCCAGTACTTTGAACACCCGTAAGTATTTTTGCCATTCTCAATTTTTTCTGAATTGCAAATGTCGTGATGTTTTTTCTAACCGCAAAGTTGGATATGTTTTTCTTTGGAACGTGGTGTTTAAGCAGATTTTGTGAGCTTATTCTAACGCAAAGAGCGCAAAGGATTTTCGCAAAGTAAAGAAGTTGTTTCTCTTGAAGCAGATAGCCTTGCTAGAAGTTCACAAAGCTTTATCTTTAATGAAGAGGTCTTCAATGAAAACTTTTATGTTTAATACTCACCGTTTTTTAAATATAGGAAAATATTTATAAATTTGATATTTTTTTTAGTATGACAGAAAACGAAATTTCAAATATTGTAATCGGACTTGCCATTGAAATTCATAAAAAACTTGGGCCGGGTTTGTTAGAGCATGTCTATAAAGAATGTTTGTTTTATAAAATAAGTCAACGTGGGCTTTTTGTTGAAAAAGAAAAAGCTTTGCCATTGGTTTTTGAAGAAGTTAAGCTTGATTGTGGATATCGTATTGATATACTTGTAGAAAGCAAATTATTAGTCGAAATAAAAAGCGTAGAATCACTCACTGTTAACCATTTGGCTCAAACATTAACATACTTAAAACTTGGAAATTTTAAACTCGGTCTACTTATAAATTTCAACGAAAGTCTTTTAAAGAACGGCATTAGAAGAGTTGCAAATAATTTAACGACATAGCTTTGTGAACTTATTGCAAAGCAAAAAAACTTTAAAACTTTGCGAAAATCCTTTGTGTTCTTTGCGTTGAATAATAGACCAGTCAAATTCTTGTTTAAAATTCATTTCCGTTTTATTACATTTGAAGCTATGAAAATACTTAAAATTGCTTTTTGGATTCTTTGGCGTGTTTGGTTTTACGTTGTAATGGCGGTTCCAATCTTGATTATGTTGCCATTTTTACTGATTTCTATTGCTTCAGAGAAAGGATATCCTTATTTTTTTAAAATGGCTCGAATTTGGGCGAAATTTATCCTTTTCGGAATGGGGTTTTACTATACCGTAAAACGCGAACAGAAGCTCATTAAAGGCAAAAGTTACATGATTGTTGCTAATCATACCTCGATGACAGATATTATGCTTATGTTGGCCCTAATTAAAAATCCGTTTGTTTTTGTTGGAAAAAAAGAGTTGGTGAAGATTCCGCTTTTTGGATTTTTCTATAAACGAACTTGTATTTTGGTTGACCGAAATTCTTCAAGAAGCAAAAATGAAGTTTTTAAAAGAGCTCAAAGCCGTTTAAACCAAGGTTTAAGTATTTGTATTTTCCCTGAAGGCGGTGTTCCAGATGATGAAAGTATTTTGCTGGACGAATTTAAAGACGGTGCTTTTAGACTAGCAATCGATCACCAGATTCCAATTGTACCAATTGTTTTTCCAGATAATAAAGAACGTTTTTCGTATACCTTTTTGAGCGGAAGTCCTGGGAAAATGAGAGCGAGAATTCTTCCTTTCATTGAAACAAAAGATTTAACAATCGATCACAGAAAAGAGTTGAGGGATCAAGTTAGAACTATGATTTATAATGGATTAATTGATTTTCAAAAAAAGAATTAACCAAGATAATTTAAAATATAAAAGCCGGTAGATTTCTTAAAATCTACCGGCTTTTCTTTGAATTAAAAACCCCCTATTTTTATTCAAAAGTTATTATCTGTGAATTATCTTTTCGGAAATAAAACGTAATACTTTTTTAAATTTCAATTTGGTTTTTCTTCGGTTTTTACTGTACAACAATTCTATTTTTTCTTTCATGGTTAAAAATATTAATGGTTGATAATAAAGAGTTTAATCATAACTCAAGTTAACGTCACATTAGTATAGATACGGAAAAGCGGAAAAGGTTGCGTCAAAAAAGTAAAAAAATGATAAAAAATCCGTTAGTACCCAATAACTAACGGATTTTTGTTCAAATAACCAACCAATGTAAATTCTAAAAAAATCCAAATTGATGTATGGCATATCAATTTTGGAAACTTGCTTTTTTATAAGATTATGATTTACTGAAATGGTTGCGCGTAGATTTTAAATTTTTCTAAAAAATAAAAAGTCCGATAGAATTTTAGAATCTATCGGACTCAAAATCAGTATTTTTTATTTATGGAAATGAATTAAGCGTCTGCTAATTCTTTTATTTGTTCTTTAATTTTTACTTCCAATTCTTCAGCAAGTTCAGGATTGTCTTTAATCAAAGCTTTAACGGCATCACGACCTTGCCCTAATTTGGTGTCACCATAGCTAAACCAAGATCCTGCTTTTTTAACGATGTCAAATTCTACTGCTAAATCTAAGATTTCACCAGTTTTAGAAACACCTTCTCCGTACATAATATCAAATTCGGCAGTTTTAAAAGGCGGCGCCACTTTGTTTTTAACAATTTTTACTTTTGTTCTATTACCAATTACGTTTTCACCGTCTTTAATTTGAGCAGATCGACGAATATCCAAACGTACAGAAGCGTAGAATTTTAAGGCGTTACCTCCCGTTGTAGTCTCCGGATTTCCGAACATTACACCGATTTTTTCACGAAGCTGGTTGATAAAGAATACAGTACAATTTGTTTTACTGATAGTTCCAGTAAGTTTTCTCAATGCCTGGGACATCAAACGTGCGTGAAGACCCATTTTAGAATCTCCCATTTCACCTTCGATTTCACTTTTTGGGGTCAAGGCAGCAACCGAGTCAATTACTACTATATCAATTGCTCCAGAGCGAATTAAGTTTTCGGCAATTTCTAAAGCTTGTTCTCCGTTGTCTGGTTGAGAAATGATTAAATTCTCAATATCAACATTTAATTTTTCAGCGTAGTTTCTATCAAAAGCGTGCTCCGCATCAATAAAAGCAGCAATACCTCCGGCTTTTTGAGCTTCTGCAATAGCGTGAAGCGTCAAAGTAGTTTTTCCAGAAGATTCTGGACCATATATTTCAATAATTCTTCCTTTTGGATAACCATTAACTCCAAGAGCTAAATCAACACCAAGCGAACCTGAAGAAATCGTTTCTACCTCCACAATGGCTCTGTCGCCCATTTTCATTACGGTTCCTTTTCCGTAGGTTTTGTCAAGTTTATCTAGTGTTAACTGTAATGCTTTTAATTTGGCTTCTTTGTCTGAACTCATCTTTATCTTAAATTATCTAATTTGTTATTTGCCTTTCTGGATAAAATTAAGAAAATTCCTTCTTAATTTTATTAATCAGATTTATAATTTGTAAAATTACTTCTTTTTTTGAAGTTTCATTATTTCCAATTGTTCCAAATTGTCACAAAATTAGACTATAAAAATAATGCCTTTAATTCTGTGGCATCTGAAGGTTTTATTTTGCCAGCCAAAAGCAAACTAAGTTGTTTACGGCGCAAAGCTGCATCAAAACGTTGGATTTCTAGTTCAGTTTCTGGTACAATTGGCGGTACTTCGACTGGTCTTCCAGTATCATCTACAGCGACAAATGTATAAATAGCTTCGTTGGCTTTTGTTCTGTTTCCAGATTCGCGGTCTTCTACCCAAACGTCTATAAATACTTCCATAGAACTTTTGAAAGATCTTGAAACTTTTGCTTCGACTGTTACAACGCTTCCAAGCGAAATAGCTCTATTAAAAGCAACGTGATTTACAGAAGCTGTAACTACAATTCGGCGCGAATGTCTTCGGGCAGCAATACTTGCAGCGCGATCCATTCGGGCTAATAATTCGCCACCAAAAAGATTGTTTAAAGGATTAGTTTCGCTCGGTAAAACTAAATCAGTTAAAATAGTTAGAGATTCTGAAGGATGTTTTGGATTCATTTTTTTGATCTAAAAATTTAAAAATTGTGGTTGTCTTAATTCAACCAGTAAACCGCCATTACAGCTGGTATAAAGTAAATTACAATAGTTCTCGCGCCATCGTAATCTTTTGCTAATCTTTGTCCGAAAAGCATCATTAACAAAGAGATGCATGAAAATATAGCTCCATATAAACCAAATTCTCGTCCGTTATTTGTGAATAATTGGATACCGCCAACAACACATAAAATTCCAGAAATTAACTCTACAATTAACAAATGTGCTAATGCCAGTGGAACATGGTTTTTTAATCTCGTTTTAGAAAAATGCTCTTTGAGCCAAGTCACATTATCATTCCAATAAAATATTTTTTCGTAACCTGACTGTAAGAAAGTTAAAGCTAAAAAAGCTAAAATTAAAATTGAGGCAATATTGTTCATTTGAAATCTATTTTTTATGAATTAAACGAGTTAATTTTATTGATAAATCGGTTAGGATAATTTTTGCATTTCCGTTTCTTTCAATATGATACATAGCATCTGAAAGTTCCTTGAATATTTCATGAATATTATTTCCGTTGACAAACGGTGCAAAATTTTCCAGTTTAAATTTATCTACTTTTGGTTCAATGTACACCAGGCTAGAAGCTTGATAATTCAGCATAAGAGCTTGACGAAACATTTCTATACAGTACTGAATAAATTTTTTCTGACTTTCGCGTCCCAACGCAGCTATTTGCTCGCTCCAAGAAATTAAGTCTTGAATAGCGGCCGCATTTCCTTTTGCTCTAAAGGCAGCACGAACCCAGTTAACAAACCATTGTTCAAACGGTAAATCGTCATCGTCTTCTTTTAACAAATGCAAAGCTTTGCTAAAATTGCCCTGTGCCTGATGCGCAATTTTTTTGGCTAAATTGGGATCAGTATTTTCACGAGCTACTAAAGCCTCTGCAATGATTTTTTCCGGAAGTGCATTAAAATGAATTACCTGACAGCGAGAACGTATGGTTTGTATAATATCTTCCTCATTTTCAGAAATCAGAATAAACATAGTTTTATCTGAAGGTTCTTCTAAAAGTTTTAGCAGTTTATTCGAAGCGGCGATATTCATTTTATCTGCCATCCAAATAATCATAATTTTATAACCGCCTTCGTAAGATTTCAGCGAAAGCGACTTTAAAACTTCCTGTGCATCTTCAACACGAATTTCTCCCTGTTTGTTTTGAACACCCAGAATTTTATACCAGTCAAACAAACCGCCATAGGGCATTTCCTGAATGAAACTGCGCCAGTCTTGTATAAAATCTAAACTTTTTGGTTTTGTTTTTACATCTTCGGTAGTAACAGTTGGATAAATAAAATGGAGATCAGGATGGGATATGTTATCAAACTTTAGATTGCAGGAATCGTTTCCGTTTGAATTTTCATCGCCTGTATTGCCACATAAAATATATTGTGCATAAGCAATGGCAGTTATTAACGTACCACTTCCTTCTGGACCAACGAATAATTGGGCATGTGGAATTCTACCAGAAGCAGCACTTTTTGTCAAGTGGCTTTTGATGTAATCTTGACCTAAAATTTGAGAAAATTGCATGGAGCAAAGATAGAAGAAAATGATGTAGTCAAAAATTTTCAGGATAAAGATTATTTGATACTCATAATTTTAAAAAAAGAGGTGCTCTTTAAGATTTTTTTTGGTCGTTATCGAGAATAATTTTGTTAATAAATGGCTCAATATGAGTGTATATCAAGATGTTTTTGTTAATATTTTTTTTAGGAAAGTTCGTAAACGTAAGTTTTTTTTTATTATTTAAAAGAAAAAAACTTCATTTTTTATAGTTATAATCTTACGGTTTTAGATTTAACGAATTTAACAAAAAGCCCGTTAAAACGCACATTTTCTCGACATAAGACTGATTTTTAAGGTTTTTTTAAGGTTTTTTTTTGAAAAAATAAATCATTACTCTTGGAGTTTAAGTTAATTTCTATATTTTTGTTTTTATCAAGAACCAATTATAAATAAGAATCTATGAAAGGGAAAATTACTCTGCTAAGTGCACTTTTTATCTTAACTACTGCAGCCGTTTCGGCACAGGCTAAAAACGCGCCAAGAAGTATTATTAGTACAACAGCTCTTATTCGTAAATACCATGATCAAAAAGAATTGAGTGGTATGCAAAAAGGGGAACTTTTGGAGCTATACATTGAGCGTATCAAAGTTTTAGTGAAAACTCTTCCATACATTGCTTTGGTTACAAAACCTGGAGTTACTATGGCCGATCTTGGTATTCCAGACGATGGCGATCACAAAAAAATATTAGATGCTCAAGCAGTGGGTACATCAACATTTTTGGATACAACAGTAGAATTCCAAAGAAAGATGATGCCTTACTCTGATAAAGGAAATCTAATTGCGGCTATTTTATTTTACGAAAGTACATTGAAATCATTACACGAGTTCAACGATTTGAACGAAATGTAATATTGATTAATTTTTTTTAAAACCTTTTTCGAAGTCTTTACGTAGATGGATAAAATCTAAGTGGATGCTTTTGAAAAACAAAATAAAAAAAGACTCATTCTCGAATGTTCTGATCATTTCAGAAAATTCGAGAGGAGTTTTTTCATTTACGCATACCCAAATTTATTATTAACCCTAATACCCCCTAATCATGAAAAAAATTACTCAATTAATCTGCGTTCTTTTGACAGTTACGAGTATGAGTGCTCAACAAGAGAAAGGAATTATGGGCTACAACAATTGGTTAAATAATTGGACCGAATTTAAGCCTAATAAAGTGGACTATGGAGAAGCAAACCAAATTTTAGCAGGAAACATTTCTGTTAATACTAAATTGCTGAAAAGAAATATCTACGTTTTGCAAGGAAACGTATATGTTACAAACAACGCCGTTTTAACAATTGAGCCAGGAACTTTAATTATTGGTGATTTCGAAACAAAAGGAACATTGGTAGTTACAAAAGGTGCTCAAATTATTGCAGACGGTTTAGAAACAGATCCAATCGTATTTACTTCAAACCGCAGCATGAAAAAAGCTGGAGACTGGGGTGGAGTGGTAATTCTTGGAGATGCTCCAATTAATAAATTTGGAAATGTAGGTTCTTACAACCTTGATTTAGATCCAACCCTTACTACTTATGGTGGAGACAACGTAGCTTCAAACTCTGGAATTTTAAGATTCGTTAGAATCGAATTTGCAGGTAAAAAAGTTAAAGGTGCAGATACTTTCAATGGTTTAACTATTGCTGGAGTTGGTAGCAAAACGGTTATTGACAATGTAATGGTAAGCTTCTCTGGAGGAGATTCATTTGCTTTCTTCGGAGGTGACGTGAATGCATCTAAATTAGTTTCTTATAAATCTATCAACGACGACTTCAAATTTACACAAGGTGTTCAATGTCGTTTATTCAACTCTTTAGCCGTTAGATCTTCTTACTTATCAAGTAATAAAGATGGATCTCGTTGTATGGAGGTGAAATCTTATGAGAAAAAGAACGAAACAGATTTTACAAAAAAACAAACTCTTGTAGCTGCTACAAATATTACTATGCTTAATGATAGTGAAAACATTAAAGCTGATATCCAAGCTGGATTAGTAAAAGAATGTGTTTATGTTGCTGAAGCTGCCTCTCTTGAATTGAAACGCAGTGTAATCTCTGGATTTAATCCTGCTGTTTTATTAGACAGTAAAATTGAGATCAACGATGCTAATCTTAAAAAAATCAAATTTGAAGAAATGTACTTCAACTTATGTAACGGAAACATCTTTACAGAGTACAATTCTAACAACGAAGATTTAGAGAGCTGGTATGGTAACAGTGTATTCTTTAATGTTTATTCTCAAAGCAGTAACAATGAAACATTCATTGATATCGCAAATCCTAAAAAACCAGATTACAGATTACAATTAGGAAAAATCACGGCTTCAAGCGGCAATAGATAAATAGATTTCGATTTTTATTTCCACGCGTAAATTTTATTAATTAAGTCCCCAGACACAATTTATGTATCGTCTTAAGCGGACCAAATAAAGATCAAAACATAATGGTATCTACGAAAAAATATTTTTTATATATAATATTTTTGGTTTCGCCTATATCGTTAACTCTATATGCACAGAATACAGCAGGGAAACCTACTATGGCCTCTGGTTCTGATAGTTGTGTAACGTTGGCAAATAACCAAAACAATACTAATAATGCTGTAGTTGAAAACAGCAGTACAGATAATTTTAATCAGTTAATAGTAAGGATGTCCACCCCCAAGGATAGCCTTACTATTGCCGCTGAATCAAATTCGGTATTAAACGATTGTAAAGAAGATTCATCTCTTACAGCAACTTCGATTCTTGCAAAAGATATAATCGAAAACTATAAATATGATTTTTCAGAAACATTCATAGATATTCTGTTTTTTGAGCGTATAGATTTAGCCAGAACACGCACTATATGATTCAAAAAATTACTTTATCTTTTACCAAATTTTTATTTTTATTTAGCATCTTGTTTTTTGCTAGATCGAATGCCTATGCCCAAACAATAGTGCCACAGACATTCGACGGATTAGAAAAACTTTGTGCTGGTAATTCATTCAATGAATTTTTTGCAACTTTTAGTTATATAGATTTTCCCGCAGGTACTACTTTCGTAGTTGAGCTTTCAGACGCTGCGGGAAATTTTACTTCTCCAATTGCTACAACACTACTTCAAACAACTGATGTTTCTGCTACACAGAAAACAATAAAATACGCAGTTCCAACAAATCTAGTAGGTTCTGATACTTATAGTCTGAGAGTGAAAAGCTCCACAGGAGTTACTAGTTCAAGATTTAGAAATTCTTTAGGCAATACTTCTTTTCCAGCTTATTTTAAGCCATACGAAAACTCTTTTTTCATTAATAACAAAAGCGACGTTGCCATGATTTGTTCTGGCGGCAGTTTAACACTTTCTATTAGCGCAGAAACCCCATCACCATTAACTATTTCAGGTATAAAATACAAATGGTATAAAGATGATGTTCTTATTGCGGGACAAAGTTCTAAAGATATAGTTGTTAACAGCACAGGAAAATATTATGCTGAAATCGATTATGGACAATGTTCAGATGTGAATTTTAGTTCTAATCGTGTTAATGTTACTTCGTCAAGCAGTGGATCTGCAGCCACGATAGATTCAAGTTTAGGAAATCCTTTTTGTGCAAGTGGTGCAGGAACTGTTTTAACAGCTACTTCAGGAAATGCCTATGTTTGGAAAAAAGATGGTACCGTAATAGCTGGAGCAACAAATAGAACTTACTCAACAAATGAATCTGGTTTGTATACTGTCGAAGTTGATTTTGGAGGATGTAAAGCAACGGGAAGCATTAATCTTCAAAGTAATGGTTTTGATGCAAGTATTGATGTTGAAGATGGATATAAATTAAGTGAAGGAGAAACTTTAAATGTTTCTGTTACTACAGATGCTACAAACGCTTCTTACGAATGGTACTTAAACAATAATTTGATTTCTGGAGAGACTTCAAGATCTTATACGGTTTCAGTTAAAGGTAATTATAAAGTAAAAATATCTCAGACGGCTGGTTGTGTTGCCACCAAAGAATTTTCATTTAGAATCAATGGAGATTCCGGGCCATCAACCGTTGTTCCCAATATCATAAAATTAAGCGGAATGAACCCCTATTGGAATATTCCTGACGAATACAAGAATGCAAGCACCCAAGTTATTATTATAAGTTCAAATGGAGATAAAGTTTTGGACGTAGTAAATTATCAAGGCGATTGGCCTCAAAGCAATATAGATTTTAAGAATGTAAATCCGGTTTATTACTATGTCATTAAAGGCGATGCTGGTGAAAAAAAAGGATCAATAACTGTTATAAAATAATATGAAGAAAATCCTACTATTCATCACTTTATTTTATGGTTTATCAAGTGTACTCTATGCTCAGAACGGTTCTGATGATGGAGTTGTTTCGTTTTCATTACCTATCAGAAATTCTTTAAAGTTTAATAAATATATAATTAACCCCGCATTTAGTTTTGTTCGTGAATCGAACCCATATGTAAGTTTTTATAATAAAAGGCAATGGGTACAGTTTGAAAATGCACCGCAAACCTATTTGTTTAATTATTCTGGACGATTTAGAGAAAATGAGGCTTTTGCTGCAGGTGTTTTTCAGCAGAATTACGGATTAATGACTGTGTTCGGAGTTATCGGAAACTTTGCTCATAATATAGTTTTAGAACAGGATAGTAATTTGACTTTTGGTTTAAATGTAGGTGCTTATCAAAGTGGTTTAAACACAGGAAAAATCATTTCTGATGATACTACTATCGGACAGGGAGATTTTCCAAAAAGTACATTACTTACCGTAAATCCTGGAATTAATTACGGTACAGAATTTTTAGATTTTGGATTAGCGATTAACAACTTAGTGCTTTACAATTTCGGATCGGGAATGGTTAAAGAAGATCCAGAAAGAGCCATTCAGCTTCACGCAATGTACACGGGGTATATTGACAGCTATGGTTTTTTTGACAGAAGTAAATTCTCTGGAATTGTAAGGACAGAATTAAAAAAAGATAAAACAGTTATTTCTGGTTTGGCTATGCTGACTCTTCAGCAAGGAGTTTGGGCTCAAGCAGGATATAATACATTATATGGAGTTTCGGCAGGACTTGGAATTAACATTTCTCCAAGTATTGCTATTGAATACAATTACGAAAGAGGAATGGGCAATTTTACGAACTTAGGAGGTTCTCATGAATTTGCTATTGCCTACAAATTCAAAAATAGAAATTATTATTACGGAGATGATGATGAGGGATCATTAATAGATCCGGCTAAGCCAAAACGAGTTCCAGCTAAACCAAATTCAGAAGCAACTCAAGTAAACAGAGCTGAAATTGCTGAAAAAAACAGATTGGCTGCCGAAGCAAAAGCACAAGCAGATGCTGAAGCAAAACAAGCAAAACTTTTGGCAGCAGAAAAAGTGAAGGCAGATGCAGAGGCAAAAGCGAAAGCTAAATTAGAGGCTGACAACAGAGCAAAAGCGGATGCAGAAGCAAAAGCAAAAGCCAGATTAGAAGCAGATAATAAAGCGAAAGCAGATGCCGAAGCGAAAGCAAAAGCTAAACTAGATGCAGATAACAAAGCGAAGGCAGATGCCGAAGCTATCAAAATAAAATTAGCAGCAGAGACAAAAGCGAAAGCAGATGCAGCAGCTGCGGCAAGAGCACAAACGGCAGCAGCAAACAGAGCTGTAGCTGAAACACAAAAAACACAAGCACAGTTAGCTGCTGATAAGGCAAGAGCAGATGCTGAGGAACGCAGAATAAAACTAGCTGCTGACAATAAAGCTAGAGTAGATGCGGCAGCAGCAGCGAGAGCAAAAGCGGCGGCAAATAAATCTGAACCGGTTGAACAGAAAACACCAGAGCAGTTAGCGGCAGATAAGGCACAGGCTGATGCAGAAGCATTAAAAATAAAATTAGCTGCTGATGCAAAAGCAAAAGCAGATGCAGAAGCTTTACAAGCAAAAGTAGCGACAGCAGATAAGGCGAAAGCGGATGCTGATGCTGCAAAAGCGAAAGCAGCTGCTGCAAATGCAGCTACACCTACACAGCAAAAAACAGCGGCTCAGCTTGCGGTAGAAAGAGCTAGAGCAAATTCTGAAGCTGCAGCGAAAGCTAGATTAGCAGCAGCAGAAAAAGCAAAAGCAGATGCTGAAGCGGCAAGACAAGCAAGACTTGCAGCAGCAGAGAAAGCTAAGGCTGATGCAGAGGAACGCAGAATAAAATTAATTGCAGACAATAAAGCGAAAGCAGATGCTGCAGAAGAAAAACGTAGAGCAGATGCAAAAGCAAAAGCTGAGGCGGCAGATATGCAATCTATTTTAGCGGCAGATGCAAAAGCAAAAGCAGATTCAGATGCTTTACAAGCAAGATTAGCAGCTGAAGCTAAAGCTAAAGCGGCGGCAGAAACAAAAACAAAAGTTTCTATTGATGCAGCTAACAAAGCCAAACTAGCAGCTGATGCGAAAGCAAAAGCGGCTGAAGAAGCGGCTCTTAAAGAAAAATTAGCGGCTGAAGCTAAAGTTAAAGCAGACGAAGAGGCAAGACAAGCAATTATTGCTGCTGAAGCAAAAGCAAAAGCAGATGCTGAGGCATTGAAATTGAAACAAGCAGAAGATGCTCGTCAGGCGCAATTAGATGCTGAGGCAAAAGCAAAAGCGGATGCAGAAGCTCTTCAAGCTAAATTGGTTGCAGATGCCAAAGCGAAAGCGGATGCAGAAGCTGCGGCAAAAGCCAAATTAGCGGCTGAAAATAAAGCGAAGGCGGATGCAGAAGCTGAAAAAGCAAGATTGGCTGCAGATGCTAAAGCGAAAGCCGATGCAGAAGCTGAAAAAGCAAGACTAGCAGCCGATGCAAAAGCAAAAGCGGATATGGAAGCTTTACAAGCGAAGTTAATAGCTGATGCAAGAGTTAAAGCCGATGCAGAAGCTACGGCAAAAGCAAAAGCGGAAGCGGAAGCGAAAAAATTACAAGAAGCTGAAGATGCTCGTCAAGCGAAATTAGCTGCAGATGCCAAAGCGAAAGCGGATGCAGAAGCTGAAAAAGCAAGATTAGCAGCTGATGCAAAAGCAAAAGTGGATGCTGCAGCTTTACAAGCGAAACAAGCAGCAGATGAGAAAGCTAGAGTTGAAGAAGAGGCTCGTCAGGCGAAATTAGCAGCCGATGCAAAAGCAAAAGCGGATGCAGAAGCATTAAGAATAAAACAAGCAGCAGACGAAAAAGCTAGAGTTGAAGAGGAACGTCAGGCTAAACTTGCGGCTGATGCAAAAGCAAAAGCGGATGCAGAAGCATTAAGAATAAAACAAGCTGCTGATGAAAAAGCACGAGTGGAAGAAGAAGCTCGTCAAGCGAAATTAGCTGCAGATGCGAAAGCAAAAGCGGACGCAGAGGCTTTAGAAGCGAAACTTGCAGCTGATGCAAAAGCTAAGGCTGATATGGTCGCTTTACAAGCAAAACTATTAGCAGATGCAAAAGTGAAAGCCGATGCTGAAGCTACTGCAAAAGCAAAAGCGGAAGCAGAAGCGAAAAAATTACAAGAAGAGGAAGATGCTCGCCAAGCTAAATTGGCAGCTGATGCAAAAGCTAAGGCTGATGCAGAAGCCGAAAAAACAAGATTAGCAGCAGAAGCAAAAGCGAAAGCAGATGCCGCAGCATTACAAGCAAAACAAGCTGCAGACGAAAAAGCAAGAGTTGAAGAAGAACGTCAGGCTAAACTTGCTGCCGATGCTAAAGCAAAAGCGGATGCAGAAGCACTAAAAGAAAAACAAGCTGCAGACGCAAAAGCAAAAGTTGAAGAAGAAGCTCGTTTGGCAAAATTAGCAGCAGACGCAAAAGCAAAAGCGGATGCAGAGGCGCTTCAAGCAAAATTGGCAGCTGATGCAAAAGCTAAAGCAGATATGGAAGCGCTTCAGGCGAAACTTTTAGCTGATGCGAAAGCGAAAGCCGATGCAGAAGCAACGGAAAAATTAAGAGCTGAAGAAGAAACTCGTTTATTGAAAGAAGAGGAAGAGCGTCAAGCAAGATTAGCAGCAGAAAAAGCAAAAGCTGACGCGGAAGCAGCAGCACTTGCAGCGAAAGCAAAAGATGATACAGGAAAAGCGATTGAAAGTTTGACTCAGTCTGTTGAAAATACAAGTAAAGTCCAAAGCGATTTATTAAGTCAGTTTAAAGCGACTGTTGCGAATAAACAAAAAGACTTAAATGATTTAAAAGAAGAGAATGATTTAAGTGAAAGAGGAATTTACAGAGAGCCAAAACCATTTAAGAGTGTAGCAGCAGAAAACAGTCAAATAGAAGCATTAAAACTTCAGATTGCGGATGCAAATAAGAGCATGAAGAATGAGATTGACAGATTAACAGCTCTGTATAATGACAGACTTAAAAAGTTCCCTAAAAACGATCCGTTAAATAAAGCGTATCTGGATAAGATCAACGAATTGAAAGCGGCTCAATTGAAAATGGAAAGTGAAGGAGCAGCTTTAATAGCCGATTTAGAGCGTATCAAAGCAGAGACTGAAATTGAGCGCAAACGTAGAATTAAACGTGCGGCTTATGAAAATGATCAAGGAAGATATGCACAAGACGTTGCCGCTCTTAAACGTATTAAGGAAACCACAAAATTGAGCAATGCGCCAATGACAGCAAATGATTTTGATTTTGGAGAAGAGCAGTCAAATATGCAGATTATCAAGAATATTAAAAATTCTGACAACGGTTATTATTTAATCGTCGCTGTTCACAGCAGTGTAGAGAAACGTGATGAGTTCTTGACTAAAGCAGTTGCAGCAGGACGTACAGATATTAATTTCTTTTATAATGTAGCAACAAGTAAATATTATATCTATTACGAGAAATATGATGGTTTACAAGACGCAACAAAAGCATTAGAGGCAAAAGGAAATAAACCATACAACGGCAAAATGGCCATTGTAAAAGTGGAGAATTAATAAAAATATATTCAAGAGAATTAAAAATAAATAAGATTACATGTTGTTTTTTGAAAGCCCCTTCAAGAGACAATTAGTTAAACTGAAACCCTAAACATATGAAGAAACCTACTACTTTAAAATCAGTTTTAGTTGTATTATTTTTTATACAAACTTTTATTGCTTTTGCTCAAAAGGATTTTACTCCTCGTTACGATACGAGTTTAAAAGGAGATATGCTTTTGATTGGTAATAATATTTTGAATCGAAATAAAAACAATGATCGTCCAAATACTGCATACACTGGCGGAGACGACAATAATAATTTCACTATGGAATATATTAATGTTGATCCAGGAGGAGGACGATTTAGTTCAAGTTCTGCAACATTAAGAATACCAGATGTAAGTAAAGAATGTTATAAGATTGCTTATGCAGGTCTTTATTGGACAGGTATTTACAGTGTAGCAGATGTTAGAAACAGAGTTGTGGATCGTACAAAGCTCGGATCTGTGGAGTTCAAACTTGCCAATACCAATACTTACGAAAAAATAGAAGGTCAGAAGATCTATGATTATTATGAAAATACTCCAAATACGGCTAATGGATCACAGGTCATCTATGCTTACTATTCTAATGTAACAAAATTAATACAGGATTTAGATAATCCTGAGGGGAGTTATACGCTTGCAAATGTTATAGCTACTAATGGTCAAATTGATGGTGGATTTGCTGCAGGATGGTCTTTATTTGTGATTTATGAAGACCCTAAATTAAGCGCTAAGTATATTACATCGTTTGATGGTTTCCGTTTTATTAAAGCAAATAGTCCTGATGTTAATTATGACATTTCTGGATTTAAAACCATACCAAATGGAGAGGTTAAAGTAAAGCTAGCTTTTGCAGCTATAGAAGGGGATCAAAAGACTACAGGAGACCGTTACTCTCTAAATGGTACAGATCTTTTTACAAATCAAAGACCAATAAACAATTTCTTTAATAGTTCAATTAATAATGTTGATGGCGCTTTTGATGGTGTAAATGATAGAAGACCTAATAGTTCAAATACTCTTGGTTATGATTCTGGGATTATTAAATTAGAGAATACGGTTAATAATGTCATTATTAAAAATGGTGACACTAAGGCAACATTAAAGTTAAAGACCAGTGGTGATGGATATGGTCTATTCTTTAATGCATTTAATGTTGAAATTATCGAGCCAAAAATTGTTCTTACTAAAATTGTTGAGAATGACAAGGGAGATAATATTGGTGGTCAAAATGTAACATTAGGACAGTATTTAAATTATGTTATTGGTTTTAGAAATACAGGTAATGATGATGCGACAGAGTTTACGATTCGTGATCAATTGCCAATAAACGTAATTTTTAATTATCCTGGAGACGTAGTGCTGCCAGCAGGTGTGCGAGTTAAATCTTGGACTCCGGCAACACGTAATATTGTTTTTGAAGTTACAGACCCAGCTCTTCTTAAAGCGGGACGTCTAACAGAAACAGAAATTGAATTAAAAGTTCGAGTAATTCCTGATTGTACCATGCTTGATGAGGCTTGCTCTGATAGTATTGATAACTCTGCCTATGCTACCTACAAAGGAACACAGAATACTACATTTACGATTTCTGATGATCCGAGTGTGAATACCAACACAGGATGTATTTTAGTTCCTAAAGCAACTAACTTTTTAGTTGGTGTTCAAGGGTGTAGATATAATAGAAATGTTACATTGTGTACTGCAAGTGTTAACTTAGTTGCAGCTGATGGTTATTCTACTTACACCTGGTATAGTGATGAAGCCAGAACAAGAGAAATAGGAAGAGGTCAGACTTTTGTGGCTAAAGAGCCAGGAACCTATTATGTTTATAATCTTGCTCCTGCACCATGTAGATCTATTTATGAAGCCTTTACTGTTACAAGATTTGGAACGACAGTCAATAATCCTGTTAATGATTTTGCTAGTGAAATCGTTACTTGTCCTAATGATGGAAAGCAATTGCCTAAAATATTTTTATGCGGGGCAAATGCTTCAAAATTAATTAAGACAGGAATAACAGATAGTTCTAATATTGTTTGGGAAAGATTAGATACAGCTAGTTGTCCTGCGGTGAGCAATGAGAGATGTGCTAATGAAAATGAAGCATGTGGATGGCAGCCTGTAGCTTCTGGACCAGATTATGATGTAAAAGATGCAGGACAGTACCGTTTAACCATTAATTATGCAGGCGGTTGTTTTAGCAGATTTTACTTTAACGTATTTACAAACCCACTAAATCCTAGAGAAGAGCATGTTGATCGTCTTTGTGGACAAAGTGGAAGTATAAAGATACTTGATGTTCCGAGTGGTTACGTATACGCTATTAAAACAGATCCAAATGCAACTATCGAGAATTGGGAGTGGCAGACTAGTAATACTTTTCCAATTTACAATGCAGGCTCTTATACGGTTTTTATTAAGCAACAAGGTGTAACTTCAATTCCTTGTATTTTTAGAATAGATAACATTCAGATAAGAAATAGGGACATGAATTTGCGTAATGAGCAAACTCAGCCAGTTTGTGTTGGAGATACAGGAAGTATTAAAATTGGAGTTAGAGATTATAATGCTCAGTATTATATTTATTTATATAATGGCAATACAATAGAAAGAAGTGCAGGGCCTATTTCAGATCCTGAATACACTTTTGCGTCATTAAGTTATGGTACAAATGGTATTGATTACAGGGTGAGAGTTACCAGTAGTCCAATAGGAGGCAATAACCCGCAGCCAAGTTGTGATAGATCTGTTTATTTCAGGATAAATCCACCAAATAATCAATTAAGAGTTACAGCAACTTTGAGAGAGCCACTAACGGCTTGTAGTCCTGGTCAGATTTTTTTATCTGCATCAAACGGAAGAGCTCCTTATCATTATTTTGTAAATGGTGCTAGCAGTTATATTAGTGAAAATCCTTTCGCTGTAACAGAAGGTGGGCAATATAATATTGTTGTTATTGACGATGCAGGTTGTAAAGCAGAAACTTCTATTAATGTTCCTGTAGTTTCAAAACCAACTTATACAGTAAATGCTACAAGCAGTTTATGTTATGATGGTACTTCTTCAATTAAAATTGAAAATGTAGTTCCAAATGGGAATACTATGGCTTACAGTATTAATGACGGAGCAACTTATCAGACCAATCCTAACTTTTTAAATTTAGAGCCAGGTACTTATAAAGTTAAAGTTAGATATTCAATTACTTATGCTATAACAAACTGGCCTTATACAGATACAAAACATTGTTATAGCGATACAGAAAACGTAATAATTACAGGACCAACAGCTGCATTGACAGCTTCGGCTGGTGTTGCAGCATTAGCTGGTTGTACAGATCCTGATGGAGACGGAATTAAAGATGGTGGAATAATCAGATTTAATAATGTTGAAGGAGGTAAAGAACCATATGAATTTAGTTTTGATAATGGAGGCCATTTTGGACCAGCAAGAGAAATAGATGCTAGACCAGGAGAATACCAACTGATTGTGAGGGACGATAATGGTTGTACCTTTACTATTCCTTATGTTGTCAAATTAGATGCGATACCAGCAAACCCAATTATCAATACTGTAAATACGGTATACGGCTGTGACGGTTTAGCGACGAGTACAGTAGTGGTTAGTACTCCTGTATCAACTGGAGACTCTCAATATACCTATGAGTATTATTTAGACGATGAACCAAACGTACCAATTACAAATAATGTATTTACTGGTGTTAAATCAGGAAGTTATACGGTTAAAGTTAAATATAAAGCAATTCAGGTTCCAACTTACAGTAACTTGTTAATTGAAGATTTTGGAAGAGGAGGTTATACTACTACGCCAGGTATTAATCCAGGATATTGTTTCGAAGACGAAACTTCTACACACTTAGCTCCAGATTATAAATGTAATAGAGACGAATGGATCAATGACGGTGAATATGCAGTTGCAAGTTCAATCAGAACACGATTTGATAACTCTTGGATTGTTGCAAAAGACCATACGGTTCCGCAACATCCGTTAGGAAGATTTTTATGCGTTAACGTAGGTGGTACAGCAGGTATTGGTGGTATTTTATACAGTAAACCTATTTCTGATGTAATTCCAAATCAGCCTGTAATTATTTCATTATGGGCAGAAAACCTAATCGTAAAAACATCGACTTCACATGATGACCCAAAACTGACAATTCAGTTAGTAAATAATTTAAATGGTGTTGGAGGAACAGAGACAATTGTAGCTACGACTGACACTAACAATCCTTGGGTAGTTCCAAAAACAGAACAATGGGAGTACAAAGAATTATCATTGGATCCTAAAGCTTTTAATAATTTAAGTTTTGTTATTAGATCTTACAGTAATGAGTTTAACGGTAATGACGTTCTTATTGATGATATCTGGGTACGTCAGATTCCTGAATCTTGCGGTGGAATAACAGAGTTTCCTATTGTGATTGAAAGCGGAAAAGGCTTTGATGTTTCTGATCCAGAAATTAACAATGTTACTTGTACTGGAGGAAATACAGGAAGCATTATCTACCAAGTAAAGAATTTTGCTAGTGGATATGAATATAAAATAAATAACGGGTCATGGACTCCTTCTACCGCAGCTACACTTGAACTTAATAACTTGACTGTTGGAAACTACAAGATTATTATCAGAAGCGATGCTACTGGAGCTTGTTCAGAGTCATTCGATATAGATATTACAGCTCCAGCAACTGTAACATCTGTTGCATCTGTAACAAAACAGCCTACTTGTATTGAGGGTGCTATTATTACAGCAACTGCAGGTGGAGGTAAACCAGGTTACCAGTACGAATTACGTCAAGGTACTAATGTTATAATTGCGTATCAAGCTAATAATGTATTTACAAAATTAGCTGACGGAAGTAACATTCCAGTTGGAACGTATAGAGTTTATGTAAGAGATTCAGGAGGTTGCGAGTCTGCAGCTTCTGATCCAATAACAGTTATTGCACCAGTTCCACCAAAAGCGGTGTTGGCTTCTAATTCAGATTTATGTTATGATACTAAAGATAAAGCAACTTTGGTTGTAACAGCTTCTGATGGTAAATTACCATATAGCTATAGTTTAGATGGTGGTCAAGGACAAAACTCTAATACCTTTACTGGTGTTGGTACTGGAACGCATACAATTGTAGTTACGGATGGAAATGGCTGTACGGTTGAAATAAAAGATATTATTATTGCCGAACAATTACTTGCAAGTGCAGAAGTAACTAAAACTTTAGATTGTACTAATTCGCCAAACGCGCAAATTACAATTACAGCATCTCAAGGAACTCCTAATTATACTTATGAAGTATCAACTAATGGAGGAACTTCTTTTGCATCAATAGCATCTAATGTTTATTCTGCAGATACTGCTAGATCATATATCTTTAGAGTAACAGATTCTAAAGGTTGTACAGCACTTACTACTGCGGTAACTGTAAGCGCAAAATTAGAACCTACTGCATCGGCTAAAGGAACAGATCCTAAATGTCATAATGGTTCTGATGGAAGTTTTACTGTAACTCCAGCAGGAGGAAATGGTGCGGCTTATACGTATAGTTTTAATGGAAGTACAACTTTTGGTACATCTGCTACACTTTCTAATTTAAGTGCAGGTGCTTATAAATACCAAGTAAAAGACTCAAAAGGATGTCTTTCTCCTGTATATGATATTACATTAGGAAACCCAACAGAAGTTGTGGCTTCTGCAAACTTTACACCTAATACAACTTGTAGCACTACAACAGTAATTACTGTTTCTGCTGCAGGTGGTACAGGAACATATACGTACAGTTTTGGAGCAGGAAATACAACTTACAACGGAACAAGAACAATAACAGTTACAAATACAAGCAGTGCTCAGACTATTACGTTTAACGTAAGAGATAGTAACGGTTGTACTGATACAAAAACTATTGAAGTTCCGGCATACAATCCGCCTACAGGACTTAATTTTTCAACACCGGCAGGTATTACATGTAACGCTACAACAACTAGTCTTACTGTAACAGCTGTGGGAGGTGTGGCACCATTTACTTATGCAGTAACAGCTGGTCCAAATTCACCAACTCAAACTACTTCAGGTACATTTACAGGATTAGTTCCTGGAACTTATACTTTTAGAGTTACAGATGCAAACGGATGTACAATATCTGATTCTAAAACTATTGATGCAGCACCATCTATTACAGTTTCTGGTGACCTTACAAATGAATTATGTTATAATGCACACAATGGAACTGCAACATTTAATATTGTTGGCGCAAGAACTGTAGGAGCTTACACTTATACATTCTCTCCAACTGCAGGAACTTTAACTAAAAATAATAATACGATAACAGTTACTGGTTTAGCAGCTGGTACTTATACTTTAGTAGTTAGAGATAATGCAACTGGATGTACATCAAATACAGAATCAGTAACTATTAATGCGGCGACTCAAATTGACTTTACAGTTAATGCTTCAAAAATTACTTGTAATAATAAAATTTCTACATTAAGCATTACAGGAATTACAGGTGGTGCGCCAGGATATACTTATGCTTATGCAGCAAGTGGTTCTACTGCTCCAACAACCCCTTATGGAACTGTTTTAACAGTAGATACGGCATCTTTAACAACAACAGTTGATGTATATGTAAAAGATATAAATGGTTGTGTGGTTAAGAAAACAGTTTCTATCGCAACAGAAGATGCTCCACAAATTGATACTCCTGCAGCGCAATGTTATACAGGATCACCAGTTAGCGTGACTATCACAGGTACTTATCAAGGGCCAGCAACGTTCAGTAAAGATGGTACTACTTTTGTATCATCGCCAACTTTTAGTTTGACTCCTGGAACTTATAATTTAACTTTAAAAGATAAATTTGGTTGTGAAGATAGTGTTGTTTATATAGTGCCACAGCAATTAACAATTACGCCTACAGTTGTAGCAAATACTACTTGTACACCAAACGTAACAATTAGTTTATCTTCTACAGGCGGTACTGGAACTCGAGCATATGCGGTTTCATTTAATGGAGGTGGATATTCAGCAGTTACAAGTCCTTATACTGCAACAGCAGCGGGAACTTATAAATTTAGAGTTAATGATACTGCGAATCCAGTTTGTTATGCTTACACAGCTGATATTCCAGTTACTTTAAATGCAACTACTTTTGCAATTAATACTAATAAAACAGATGTAAAATGTAATGGTGCCGCTACAGGAGCTATTTCTATTACAACAACAGCAGGTAAAGCTCCTTATACTTACAGTGTAAGTAAAGCAACAGTAGAAGTTTCTACAACGGCTTCGACTACAGGTTTAACTGCGGGAGTTTATGATATTGTTGTTACTGATGCAATCGGATGTACCGGTACTGCACAAGTGACGATCAACGAAAATCCAGTTGTAACTGCAAATGTTACGGCAGGTAAATTAACTTGTAATCCTACTACTAATAATCCAACAGGAACTACTATTTCAGTTGCTGCTGGTGGAGGTATCGGAGGATATACTTATAGTTTTAATAATGGTTCAACTTACGTTTTAGGAAATAGTATCCCTGTTTCAAATACTGGAGTGTCACAAAGTTTTACTATTATTGTAAAAGATGCAAACGGCTGTCTTTCAGTACCGCAAACTGTAGTAATAGCACCACTGAATTCTCCAAGTGATTTAGATTTTGGAACACCAGCGACTATTACATGTTTGGCTACAACTACATCTGTTCAATTGACAGCTACAAACGGTGTAGCGCCATTAACTTATACGATCGTTTCTGGTACAACTATTAATACTACAGGAGCTTCTAATGGATTATTTACAGGATTACTTCCTGGAGATTATGTATTTAGAGTAACGGATGCTAATGGATGTTATTATTCTGAAGATTATAAGATAAATAAAGCAACTCAGATTGAAATTAAAGGACAGACATTCTCTAATGTTTTATGTCATGGAGGTAATAGTGGTGTTGCAAAATATACTGTAACTAAATTTAGCACGACTCAAAATTATACAGTTGCTGTTACTTCTACTCCAGCTGGATTACCTTTTACACAAGCAGCTTTAGGCGATGTTATTACATTGTCAGATCTTGTAAAAGGAACTTATAATGTTAGGGTAACCGATTTAACAACAGGTTGTACAGCTAATGAAGATGTAATTATTGGTGAGCCAGCGGCAGATTTAGCAGCAGTAGCTAAAGTTGTTAATGCAAATTGTAAAATTGCAACAGCAGAGGTTACCATTACAGCATCTAACGGAACACCTTCATACAAATATTCATTTGTTCAAGATGGTGCAGGAATTGGTACATTGACACCATCTCCAGTAGCAAACCTTAATCCAGCAGTAAGCAGAGATTGGGATGTATATGTGGTCGATGCTAATGGATGTCAAGTTAAATTAGACATTACAATTGATAATGCTGTATCGCCATCAGTTACTGCTTCAGCAACTGGTCAATGTTTAGGAAATGGTACGTATACCATTACTGCTACTCCAGGAACTGGATTAGTAACGCCATTATCATATAGCCTTAACGGAGGTAATTTCCAAGCAGGTAATACTTTTGATGTTACTGTTGCGGGACCTTATAAAGTAACTATTAAAGATGGAAATGGCTGTACAGCAGATAGTGGTGTAGTTACCGTTTATAATGTACTAACATTATCAGCTAAATTAGACAAAAACATTACTTGTGATCCAGGAAATGAGGATGCAGTAATTACTTTAACAGCAGGCGGAGGAAGAACAGGGTATACTTATACAAGTACTCCAGCAACGGGATCATTTACAGGTAGCGTATTTACTACAGATACCCCTGGTTCTTATACTTTTACAGTAAGAGATGCCAATAATTGTACGGTATCAACCACACAGGCAATAAATATTATTCCGAAGGTTGATCCGGAAATTACTTCTGTTACTCAAACACAATCAATTGGTTGTAATGGTGAAAGTACAGCGGCAATTAGTGTAGTATTCGATGATACAAAAGGAGTAGGTCCATTTGTAATCAACGTAAAACAATATAATGATTTGGCTCATACATCTCTTGTAAAAGATTTCGGAACTCAAACTTCAGGTCTTCCAGCAGGATATTATGTAATTACGGTAACAGATTCAAAAGCATGTTTTGATACTGAAGAAATTCGAATTACTCAACCAGATCCAATTCATATTACTTTTACTCCAGAATCTTTACAATGTGTTGGAGGGGGAATTACTAGAGGACGTATTACTATTAATGGTGTAACGGGTGGTACTCCAAATTATACTTACCATGTAACAGGTATTAATAATTACAGCAAGTCTTTACCAGGAGGAAATGGTATCAGTGCAGTATTTGATATTGTGGACTTTGGTTTCTATCAAATTAGAGTAGAGGATCAAAACGGCTGTTTTGCTACGGTTGATGATATTTTAATTGCAGCACCAGTAGATCAGCTTGACATTGAAGTAAATACTTCGGCTACTTGTTCTGGAGGAGGTTCAGCAACAGTAACAATTTTATCTGCTTTTGCAGGAAATGGACCATTCCACTTCAATATTTATGATGGAACTGTTCAAAATTGGGATCCTCTTAATCCTACAGCAAATGGATGGATTGGTGAAATTCCGCCAAACAGTAAATCAACCGTATTTACTGGTCTTGTTCCTGGAAAAACATATACTTTTATTATATATGATGAGGATACAAAATGTTATTATTTCCAAACTTCAGATGGACCAATTCCTAGTAGTTCGACTTTACAGATCAACAACTTTGTTCCTCAGAACATCTCTTGTAAAGGAGCAAATGATGGAAATGTAAGTTTTGAAATTGCAAATTCTTATGGATATGCTGTTGATGTTACTTACAGTATTATTAATGCATATACTAATATTGAGACTGGAAATACAGGTTCAAGAACAATCCCAGCAGGTGGGTCAGTTACTATTGATCCAGCGGCATTATTTACACCATTACCAGTAGGAACTTATTATGTTTTAGTAAGAGAAACTTCTGGAGCTAATGCGGGTTGTGGTAAATCTTCTGACAACTTTAATATAAAAGAGTCACCAAAAATGTTGTTGCTTGATGGATCTGTTTCTAAAAATGCAAATTGTAATGCTAAGTCAGGTGTAATTACGGTTACAGCAAAAGACGGAACTGCTTTTGTCCCAGTTGCACCAGCAACAGGACCAGCATATTACAAGTATATGTTATTGTTGGCTACAGATGCAGCTCCTACTAAAACAGATTCTAGATGGGATACACCTAATACATTCTTTGAAGATGCGGGAAGTTACATTGCTTATGCATTAGATGCTTACGGATGTATTAAAGATTTCCCTGTAACATTAGACAAAGATGATGATCCTACGATCAATCCTATAGCGTCTATTTGTTTTGATGATCAACCATTTAATATTACAATAACTGGAACTGTTGATCCTGCAATTATTGGAGGAGCGACTTATAGTGTAAACGGAAGTACTTTCGGTACAGATCCTACATTTGAAATTAGTGCAGCGGGTACTTACAACTTAGTAATTAAAGATGGTAACGGATGTACAGCTGACTTTGATTTTGTCGTATATCCTAAGTTAACGCTTAAAGCAGAGATGACTAGAGAGTTGACTTGTTCTGCAACAATTCCAAATGCTATAATTACATTAACAGCTGCGGGTGGAAATATTTTACCAGCTCCAAATTATGTATATGAGTATTCTACTACTGGTGTAACTGGACCTTGGACAACAATGACCACAAACCAATTAACAACTGGTAATACAATTGATACCTATACATTCAGAGTAACAGACGCTAACAATGTAACGACTTGTCAAGCAACAGCACAATTTAAATTAGATCCTATTCCATTACCGACAATTACGCCAAGCAATACTAACGTAAGCTGTTATAGTGATTCAGATGGAACAATTTCTGTTTCTGTTTCTGGTGGAGTTGGTGGTTATACTTACCAATTAATGCGAGGGACTACTATAATTGTACCATTCCCTGGTTCTAACCAATTTACT
Organism: Flavobacterium panacagri; assembly: GCF_030378165.1. Classification (NCBI taxonomy): domain Bacteria; kingdom Pseudomonadati; phylum Bacteroidota; class Flavobacteriia; order Flavobacteriales; family Flavobacteriaceae; genus Flavobacterium; species Flavobacterium panacagri. Next base: position 1,122,322 of record NZ_CP119766.1, on the reverse strand, counting down.
GGTTTACCAGCTGCGGATGATTACCAAGTTATAGTTAAAGATTCTAAAGAATGTGAATACACAACTGCGGCTATAGAAATTACACAGCCAGCTGAGTTAGCAGCGACATCTTCAGTAATTGATTTTGCTTGTGATCCTGTTACTAACGAACAGCATATGGCAACCGTTGTCGTAAATGTTGATACCACTACTGGTACTGGACCATATAAATATTTGTTCCCAGGTTATACAGACTATTCAGATGATAACACATTTGTAGTTAATAATTTAAATGCACAAACTATAAATTATACTGTGAAAGACAGCAATGATTGTACGTTCACAGGTTCTCAAGCAGTAAGCGCTTATCAGCCATTAAGTCTTGTGATCAATGTAACAGCAGCTCCAGTATGTCCTACTAATGTAGAATCTGTAGAACTTATTGTTACAGGTGGTTACGGGCCAATGAAAAAATATGAAATTATTGAACCAGCAGCTTTAGCTACAGATAACGGTACCAATAATATTTTCACTGGATTAACAGCTAATACTTATTTATTTAAAGTAACTGATGCTCATGATTGTGCTATTACAGCTTACCATACGGTTAAAGATGTAGTGCCAATTGAAATTGCAGAAGAGAAATTAACAGAGATTTCTTGTAACGTACTTAACGGTACTGACAATAACGGAAGTGCTAAATTTACGGTTACAGGTTTTAGCACAACACAAAATTATGATGTTGTAATAACAACTAATCCAACAACATTGACCTACACGAGAGTTGATGCTGGTGATGTAATTACTTTAACAGGTCTTAGAGCGGGTAGCTATACAGTTTCTGTTACAGATAGAACGACACAGTGTACAGATAATGCCACTGTAACTTTTGTTGCACCAACGGCGATTACTTTTACAGCAGCTTCAACTAAAGTATTCTGTACTAAAGATCTTTCTGATATTACAGTTAGTGCTGTAGCAGGTGGTGCTGGTAATTATAAATATGCAGTAGTGCTAGCTGGTTCGCCAAGACCAACTGTTTTTGGTGATGATGCAGTTCTTACTGTAGACACTGACTTAACAAACCTAGCTTGGGATGTTTACGTTCAGGATAGTAACTTATGTATTTCTGAGCCAGTTCGTGTTGATATTACTCACGATGTTGCTCCAAATCTTAATATGCCTGCGCAGCAATGTTTTGTAGGAGCAGATTTAACAGTAGATCTTGATGCTCTTTCTACAGTTTATACTGGTAGTACTAAAACATTTACTATTGATGGAGTGCCAACAGGTTCTACAGCAACATTTACAAAACCAGGAACATACAAAATTATCTTAACAGATAGTAACGGATGTACCGATGATGTAGATTATATCATTCAAGAGCAATTAATAGCAAATGCAACTATTGCACAAGATTTATATTGTGTTCCTGCTAATGCAGTAATTGACGTTACAATTACTGGTGGTGTAGGATCATACAATTATCAAATGTATCACAATAGTGCTCCAGAAGGACCAGTAAAACCTGCAACAGGAGACTTTACGGAAACAGTTACTGCTGCTGGAGATTACTATTTTGTAATTACAGATAGTAATTCACCAACATGTTCTGTACAAACAGAGCCTGTAACGATAACGACTCCAATTAATCCAACAGGTTTAGAAGCTCATATTGATGTAACTTGTGAAAGTTTAAGTGATGGTAGTTTAACAATAACACCATCAGATGGAGTTGGTCCGTATACTTTTGTTCTTTCTGGTGCGGCAAATACATCAGGAGATACAACAGGAATCTATACTGGATTAGAGGCAGGTTCATATTCTGTAGTAATTACAGATTCTAAAGGATGTACTTCTGCGCCAGTTAATGTAATTATAGATGAGCCAGTTGAGCTTACAGCTCCTCACGCTATTACACCAAATGCAGGTTGTTATACTACAACAGAAATTGTTGTAAACCCTGCAGGAGGAACACAGCCTTATTACTATAATTTCAATGGTAAAGGCTATGTAGAAGGAGCTAATAAAATATCAGTTGCAAATGATGGTTCAGTTGCCAATGTTACTTATACAGTAAAAGATGCTAACGGATGTGAAACTCCTGTAGTAACGGTGCCAATCGTACCATTGAACAAACCAACAGACTTAGCATTCACACCAACAGCTATTACTTGTATTACAGGAAACAGCAGTGATGTGACAGTTAGAGCAACAAATGGTGTTGGACAATTAACATTTGAAATTATTGAATTTAATGGCGCTGCTCCAGCAGTAGCTTATACACCGCAAGTAGTTGCAGATAATACAATTGCTGCAGTATTCAATGGTTTACCATTTGGAGATTATCTATTCAGAGTTACAGATAGTAACACATGTTCTTATGATGAGTTATTAACTATCAAAGATGTTATTAGAATAAATGCAGATGGCCAGCCAGTTGCAGATATGTCTTGTAACACTACAAATGATGGAAAAGTAACCTTTACAGTTTCTGGTTTCGCAGGAACTTATACTTATACAATTACCAAAGATGGTGCTCCTTTTACAGGATCAACTGTAACATCAGACGCTTCAATTGAGTTAACTAATTTAGCTTTTGGAGTTTATGAAATAACAGCTGTAGATGATATTACAGGTTGTGATATTAAAGCTTCTGCAGAAGTAAAACAACCAACTATTGTTGAAGTTGATTTAATAGAAAACCTAGATGCAAACTGTAACAGAGGTGCAATAGTAGAGGTTCTTGGTAAAGGTGGAAACCCAGGATATACCTATTCATTTGTAGATGCAAGTGCAACAGGTCCAGGTGTATTTGATGCTGAAACAAGAAGAGAGTTAGATCCAACAGTTTCTGCATGGCATATTTATGCTAGAGACATCAACGGATGTACTTCTGATCCTTTACTTGTAAATATTACAACTAGTCCACTGCCATTAGGATTTACAGCGGCAGTAACATCTAATTGTTCTGATACTAATGGAAACTATGAAATTGTAGTAACTCCAGGTACAATAGGAGTAGGACCATTTACTTACAGCATTGGTGGAGGATTCCAATCAGAGCTTACATTTACTGTAAATGTACCTAAAGCTTACGATTTAGTAGTAAGAGATACATTTGGTTGTACAGCTACATTCCCAGCTGCGGTTACTATTTTACAGCCAGTAGTTTTAGATGTAATAAAAGACATGCAGCCAACTTGTACAGATGGTGATGGTCAAGTAACTGCAACTGCAACAGGAGGAACAGGTAACTTTAGTTATACTCTTGATGGAGTAACAACTTTAACGACTACTCCAGCAATATTTAATGCTGTAGGATCAGGTCCTCATACAATTATTGTGACAGATCTAGGCACACCTAATAACTGTACAGATACAGTAACATTCGAATTAGAGAAAGCTACTGAAGTTACAGGATTTAAAGCAGTTCCTACTCCAGTAACATGTAACGGAGGAAGCGACGGTACCATTACAGCTAGTATGGATCCAACAAGTCCTGGCGTAAATGATAATCCGAAATATATGTACAGCATCAACGGAGGAACTCCGCAGGATAGTCCAGTATTTACAGGATTAACGCAAGGAACTTACATCGTATCTGTTGTTTCTGGAAGAAATTGTCCTGCTTCAGTTACTGTTGTTGTTACAGAGCCTGCATTAATTGTTGTACCAGATCCAGTTGTTGTTCAGTATGGCTGTGCAGCTGGAAACAATAGTAATGCAGCAACGATTACAGTTACAGGTGTTACAGGTGGTACAGAAAATTCATATCCAAATTATGAATTTGTGAGAGACGGTGTTGTGGTTTACAAAGGACCTCGTAATGTATACACAGAAAGAGATCTTTTAGGAGGTAACTATGTTGTGAATGTATACGATGAAAATAACTGTGTGGGTACAGCTGTAGTTAGTGTACCAGTAAACCCATACATTAATTTAGATAAGGTAGTAATTAGAGTTACAGACGAGATTACTTGTAGAAATAATGAAGACATCTTAGTTGAAGTTACAACAACTCCAGGAGTAAATCCAGTTTTAGATTTCGTAATTACAGATGCAGCTGGAAATGCTGTACCAGGTAATCCGAATAATCAAACAGGTATATTTACAGATTTACCAATTGGAAATTATCTTGTAACGGTTACAAACCCAGCAACAGGATGTTCTATTGTGACGCCGCATTATGTAAACAATCCAAATAGTTTCCAAATCAGAGCGGTGGCTATTAATAGAGAAATTTGTTACGGAGCTACAAACGGAAGCGTAGAATTGACTTTTATTGACAATCAGCCTACGCCATTAAATGAAGCAGGTGTATTCGATTATGTAATTACTGGTCCAAATGGATTTATGGTTGCTGCTAGATCAGCAGATGCAGGACCTGTATTGATTTCTAATCTTGCAGCAGGTGTGTACAATGTAACAGCAACTTTATTTGGAAAACCATATTGTACTGTTACAACCATCTTTACTATTAACCAGCCGGTTAATGAATTAGTTGTAACGACAACCAAAGATGATATTACGTGTGTAACGGATAATAACGATGGTGTAATTTATGCAACTGCAACAGGTGGATGGACTACATACGAATATCAATTAGTGAAAGGATCTACAATTGTAGTAGATTACTCTAGTCAGACTACATTCCCTGGTTTAACAGAAGGTGTATATACAGTTAATGTTAGAGATTTTAATGGTTGTATTGCTAGTAGTACACAAACTTTGGTTATTCCAGATCCAATCACAGCAACAGCAACAGTGAATTTAACTATGCTTGCTTGTTATGGAGATAAAACAGGTGTAATTACAGTTGCTCCTCCAACAGGTGGACAAGGAAGTAATTATCTATACACTTTAAACTATCTTTCTGAAAATCCAGTAATTAGTTCTGGACCAATGGTATCTCCTGTTTTCAGTGGTTTAGCAGCGGGAAGATATAGTGTTACGGTGACTGATGGATTTACTTGCCAAGGCACAACAAATGAAATTCTGATCGAAGAACCAACTTTGGTTACGCCTATGTTGAAACAGTCAAGAGCGCAAACATGTCAAACATTGACTGAATTGACTTTAACTGTAGAAGGAGGAACTCCTCCATATACTTATAGTGCAGACGGAACAAACTATAGCGCACCATTTGCTTCAACAGTTTCTTTTGAAGTTCCAGTGGGATCTTATAAATACTTTGTAAGAGATGCTAACGGATGTAACAGTTTTGCTTCTAATAGTGTTGAGGTTGATCCTTTAGAACCGTTAAGACTTGAAATTGATAAAGAAAGCGCGGTAGTTAAATGTACGGGTCAGGCAACAGGAGCGATCATTGTTGAGGCTTTCGGAGGATTAGGAAATTATACTTATACTCTTACAGGTAGTGAGACACGTCCAGCTCAGGATAACGGTATATTTGAAAATCTTGCAATTGGTACTTACAGAGTAATAGTAAATAGCGTTGATTGTGATATCACTTCGGAAGAAATTGTTATAACTGAACCTAGTAGAGCACTACAAGCGGAGTTCTTCCCAACAGATGTTACTTGTTTTGGTGAGAATAACGGAAAATTAGAAATTGTAGCATCTGGAGGAACTGGTGTAATTAAATATGCAGTCTCTCCTAACATGAGCCAGTTCGATACAAAAGTTAAATATGATAGACTAGCTCCTGGAGATTATCAGGCTATTGCTCAAGACGAAAACGGATGTTATGTATTGTATGACTTTACAATTCATGAACCAAGACCAGTAATCGTTACAGAAGTTCCAAACTCTATGATTCCTGAAGTTTGTGACGGAGATAATGACGGTGCGTTTAGTATCGAAGTTAGAGGTGGTACATTACCATATAGTGTAAGTTTAGATAATGCAAATGGACCATTCACTCAAGGTGATGCCACACAAACAATTTTCGATTTTAGAAATCTTAAAGGTGGAACACATACCGTTTATGTGAAAGATGCAAAAGGTTGTCCTGTTGAGTTCGTTGAGAATATGCCAGGTGCAGTAATTCTTAACCCAACGGCTGAGGTAACATATGACTGTGTCGATAATGCACAAGCTAATAGAGTAGTAGTAACTGTTGATTCATCTAACAATCTTGCAGATGTTGATTACTCATTAGATAACAATGGAGTATATCAGCCAAGTAACATCTTTACAAATGTTCCTGCTGGTGATCACTTCATCGTTGCAAGACATACTAATGGATGTGAGGTGCCAACTGTTGTTTTCTCTGTTAAACCAGTAGATCCAGTAACTCTAATAGACATAACTAAACAAAGTAATGAAATCAATACGATATCAGTGAAAGCTTCTGGTGGTTTTGCTCCTTACGAGTATAGTTTCAATGGAGAGCCATTCTCATCATCAAACACTTATAGAATTTATAAATCAGGTATTTATAAAGTGATTGTAAGAGACAAAAATGGTTGTGAGGCTACAATAGATGTTGAAGGTAAATTCTATGACTTCTGTATGCCAAACTACTTTACACCAGATGGTATCGGTTCTAATAATACTATTGGTCCTGATTGTGGTGCATTGGCTTACAAAGATCTAACATTCGATGTTTACGACAGATACGGTAGAGTAGTTGGTAAATACAGAGTTGGAGGAAAATGGGATGGTAGATACCACGGAAATGAATTGCCAACAGGAGATTATTGGTATGTTCTTAAACTGAATGATCCTAAAGATCCTAGAGAGTTTGTTGGACATTTCACATTATACAGATAACAAAATTATAGCCCCAATGATGTTATCTAAAAAAATTATTACAATGAAAAAGCTTATTTTATCCTTAGTACTCATGGCTGTAACAACAAGTTACAGCCAAGAGTTAAACCTACCAGTGTTTACGCAGTATTTAGCTGATAACCCTTTTATTCTTTCGCCTGCTTATGCCGGTATTGGAGATAACCTCCGTATTAGAGCCAATGGCTTAACACAGTGGGTCGGAATTAAAGATGCACCAGACAACCAATCTTTGTACGCAGATTTTCGTGTGCTAGATCGTTCTGGGGTGGGTATTTCGTTGTATAATGATAGCAATGGTAATACAAGACAAACCGGAGCTAAAGTTTCGTTTGCTCACCACCTTATTTTAGATTATTATTCTGAAAAATATCTATCATTTGGTATTTCATACAACTTCAATAGTTTTCGTTTAGAAACAGGAAACTTTACTGGAGATGTAAATGGTGTTCCAGTACCTTTAGATCCTTCGATTACAGACAATCGTTACAATTCAAATAATAACTTTGACCTTAGTGCTTTGTACCGTCATAAAGGATTTTATTTTAGTTTTAATGCCAACAACGTTTTAAAGAAAAATACAGATAAGTACAGAGGAGTAGAGCCAGATTTACTTTCTAATTTTCAGGTATATTCTGGATTTACTTTTAGAGACGGAGAAAACAGACGTATCGAATACGAACCATCAGTTTTCTTGCAGTATTTTGCTAGTGACCAGCGTTCTACAACCGATTTTAACTTCAAATACAGACGTTACAATCGTTATGAAGATTATTATTGGATCGGGGTTTCGTATCGTTTCTTAAACGACCAGTTTCCAAAACCATTAGCTGCAGGGCCAATGGCAGGTTTCATGAAATCTAAATTTTATTTTGCCTATTCGTATCAATTCATGTTTAACGGTCTTGGTACTTATAATACAGGAACACATTCGATCACCATCGGATTTGATTTCTTACAATCTATTAGTAACTGTCCTTGTACGCAGAGTCCAGTTCACGATTAATCGTATAATGACGATTATAATAAAAGCCCGAAAAAGGCTAACATTTTAAAGCGAGTCGCAACATTAGGTGTTTTTACCGCAATAATTTGAAAGAAAGCTTCAATAACATTAAATTTGAGTTTTATCGTTTTGTTTTTCAAAAAGGTATAAACCAAATTTGAACCATGAAAGCAAAATTTTCAGTTTATGCGAAACATATAGTATTGTGCCTCGCTTTTTTATTTTTGCCGTATGCATTTACGTCAACCCATACAGTTTTTTCATTACCGCATTTGTATAGTGATGCGCATGACAGGATTTACTTTTTTATCTATTTCACGCTTCTTTGTTTCTTTTACTTTAATTATTATTACTTAATTCCGAAGCTTTACTTTTCAGATAAAAAGGTTTTATACTACTTACTCATAATTGTTTTTCTTTTATTCTTTCTTTGGATTTCAACAGTTTTGGATCATCCAAGCCGAAACTTTTTAGATTTCGAATACCATTCTGAAAAGTTTGCAGGTCATCCTAAACCATTTGATGCTAGATTTCCGCCTCCACCGCATGGCAGACATCCAATTTCTTTTGGACTTAATGGCGGGCCACCAACTCAATACGGACACACCACTCTTGTCTATTTGATTGGAGTAATCTCTAGTTTGCTTTTTGCTATTTCAGGAAGACTGCAAAGTGTAGAAAAAGAAAAAGTAAAATCCGAATTAGCTTTTTTAAAAGCACAGATCAATCCTCATTTTCTATTTAACACTTTGAATAGTATTTATGCACTTGCCTTAAAAAAAGATGATAAAACGCCAGATGCTGTAGTACAGTTATCCGAGCTCATGCGCTATATTATGGTCAATTCTAATGATGAGGTAATCGACTTAACCAAAGAAATCAATTACATCAGCAATTTTATTTCGCTCCAAAAAACACGTTTAGGAAACACCGTAAATATTAATTATTCGGTAATAGGAAGTACACACGGAAAAGTAATAACCCCGCTTATTTTAATTTCCTTCATAGAAAATGCTTTCAAATATGGTGTGAATCCCGATCAGACTTCCGAAATTTATATAAAAATTGATATTGAAGAAGAAATACTAACTTTATACGTTTCGAATAAAAAAACATTTTCAGTTCAGTCCGATTCCGGTATTGGACTTCAGAATACCGTTGAGAGATTAAAGTTGGTATATCCTAACAAGCATGCTTTAATGATTGAAGATACAGCAGAAAAGTATGTCGTAAATTTGAGCGTTAAAATACGATGATAAAAGCAATAGCCTTAGATGATGAACCTTTAGCATTAGAAATCCTTCAAAGTTTATGTGATACTATTGATTACATAGATTTGGAACGGACTTTTACAAAATCGGATGAAGCATTTAAATATCTAAAAAAATATCCTGTCGATTTACTTTTTCTGGATATCAACATGCCATCGATTTCTGGATTGGATTTCTACAAAAAACTCCCACATAAAACCATGGTCATTTTTACAACAGCTTATTCCGAATTTGCTGTTGAAGGTTTCACGTTGAGTGCAACCGACTATTTATTAAAACCAATTTCCCTTTCAAGATTTCAACTCGCAGCCGAAAAAGCCTATTCGCAATGGAAACTGCAAAACCAAAACATCGAGCAACAGTATCTTTTCATTCGTGCCGATTACAGTTTGATTAAAATATTATTTTCAGATATCTTGTATATTGAAGGTTTGGATGATTATGTAAAGATTCATATCAAAGATCAAAAAACGGTTGTTGCACGGATGACCTTAAAAGCAATCATTCAAAAATTGCCTGAGACAGAATTTGTGCGTGTGCATCGTTCCTTTATTATTCCCATTTCTAAGGTTTCTAAAATAAGAAACAAAATCATATACATTGATCAGGTCGAAATTCCAATTAGTGCAAGTTACGAAGAAGCATTTTTTACTCTTTTCGAAGGGAATTAATATACTACCGATTATATATTAAGTCAGACTGTCCAGTATTAGACAATCTTTTCTGTTTTATCTCTATTTATTTTTCTAAGCTTCTAGAGGAGCAAAATATTTATAGAACTTCAATTACGTCAATATAAAATAGCTCTAGCGGATCGAAATCTACTACCATTGTAAAAAATATGTCGCTCCGCTGGAGCTTTTGAAACATATCTATAAAATTTTGCTATAAATATTGGGCTTCTCCGAAGCTCTTTTTTTGTTTCCTAAAATTTTCATTTCGTACAATTGGGATTTTAAATAACATTTGTCAAATTTTGATACAAATATTCATCTCTTCAAAACTTTACAAAAGCTCTTAAAATGGCTTCGGAGAAGCACAATATTTATAGTATAATTTAGTAACCTCCACATAAAGCCCCGGAGGGGTGACATAAATATTTTAAACAAAAAAGAAATATTTATCTTACAATTAAATTTATTAATTAGATTTACTACTCAATAAATTTAATGAAAACATGGCTGATACTTATTCGCAACTTTATGTTCAAATTGTTTTTGCTGTTAAGGGAAGGAAAAACCTAATTTCTAAAAACCGGAAAGACGAAATTTACAAATACATTACTGGAATTGTCACCAATCAAAAACAAAAATTGATTGCAATTAACGGAATGCCGGATCATATTCACATCTTAGTTGGAATAAAACCGAATATATCATTATCAGATTTAGTAAGAGATATTAAATCGTGTTCATCCAAATTCATTAATGAACAAAAATGGATAAATGGAAAATTTGAATGGCAGAATGGTTTTGGTGCTTTTTCATATGGACATTCACAATTAACTAATGCTATAAAATATATTGAAAATCAGGAAGAACATCACAAAACCAAAACATTCAGAGAAGAATATATTGCATTTCTAAAATTATTCAATATTGACTTCAAAAATGAATATCTTTTTGAGGATGTTTGATTTTGTGCCACTCCGTCAGAGCTTTAAATTCTAGCAGGTTATTTTAATTGTTATAGTATCCGAAGTAGATTTTTTCTATTGTACTTTTCAAACTACTTCTTTCATACTACATCGGCATTATGCGATAATGCTTTTCATTGATTACATAAATATAAAATGGAACAATTTTTATAGGTAAATTTTACTACAAAAAAATATATTTCATCTGTTTACCTCATAAATAATAACGTTTACCTCAAACTTTTTACTACGCTTCAATTTCCAATAATTTTACCTCAAAATAACTGTTAATCATTTCATTGAATAACATTTAAAAAGACAAAAAAATGGAAAGAAAAGAGTTTTTAAGAGGTTTGGGTTTAGTAGGAATTGGTACTTTGGCAATTCCAATCATAAACGCATGCAGTAAAGATGGTGACTCATCGGAGTCATCTACTGGAACCGATTCAGGTTCTGGGTCTGGATCATCTTCAAGCAGCTGTTCGGTAACACTATCTGAAACAGCAGGGCCGTTTCCAACCATTACGCCATCATCTTTAGTAAAATCAAATATTGTGATGGATAGAACTGGAGTGGCTTTTACTATTAAAATTACAATTAAAAACACCAAAGCTAATTGTGCTGTTTTAAAAGATGCAATTGTAGATATTTGGCATTGTGATAAAGATGGATATTATTCAGAATACGGAGGAACATCAATGCAGTCTGTCAATTATACTTCTTACCATTTTTTAAGAGGAAGACAAACAACAGACGAAAACGGGTTAGTGACTTTTACTTCAATTTTTCCAGGATGGTATTCAGGTCGTGCCACTCATATTCACGTTCATATTTACAATGCAAGCGGGACTTCTCTTTTGGTAACACAAATTGCTTTTCCAGAAGGAACAAATAGTGCGGTGGCTACAGTAAACGCATCAACGGCAAATGGTTATACCAAAGGATTGTCGGGTTATACCTATAATGCTTCAGATAATGTATTTTCAGATTCGGTGGCAAATGAATTAGGAACAGTTACAGGAAGTATCAGTGAAGGATATGTTTTAACACATACTATCAACGTTGCCAGTTAGTTTTTAAAAATAGTTTACCATGATAGCGCAGATTCCAGCCCAAATTTATAAGTCAGATTTAAGAGGCGTTTTCAATTCAGGAAAGCACAATTGTTTTGCGACTTTTAATTTTGAACAATATCAAGATTTATCTAGAAATGCATTTGGATCTTTAAAGATTTTTAATGAAGTAATATTGGCACCAAAACAACAGATTACCCGACTTATAAACTTAAAAACAAATGTCATTATTCTGCCTTTGTTTGGCGGAATCGAATATAAAGATAGTATTGGCAATGCCGAGTTTCTGCGTGTAGATCAAATTCGGGTTCTGGCGGCTGATGACGAATTAAATGTCGAAATCTTTAATCCGTATGAAAATGAGAATGTGAGCTATCTGGAAATCGAATTTGATATGGGAAAACAGTATTTCAAGAACTATTTCCAACAGTACAAATTTGATTTTAGTTTACACAACAAACTTTATTCTTTGTTTGAAGTAGAAAGAGCGCTTGGATTTATCGGAATATACGATGGAAGAAAACACGGGTCGTTTACTTTGAGAAACTCCAAAAATGGTGTTTTTGTATTTGTACTCAATGGCGCTTTTGAAGTAGAAGACCGACTTTTGGAATCCAAAGACGGATTAGCCTTAAAAGAAACAGGAAAAATTGAATGGGAAGCTCTTTCAGAAAATGCTATTTTAATGGTTATTGAAGTCCCTTTAAAACGCTTAATTTATGAAAATCACTAAAATAAAACTGGCATATCGAATTGTAATTGATAATTCGTCGTCCTTTTTGTGGGATAAATATGTTTTTGAAGATACCTTCAAAGAATATCAAATGCAGAGCCAGCAGTTCAATTCAGGAACCAATCCGAAGAATACCTTTCGAGAATTATTGAGTGAAAATGAGAAAGCCAATCAACTGCATTTCTTAACAGGAATTGCGGCAAACGGTTATGTAGAGCAATTAAAAGGAAATTTTCATAGAGTTGCAGATGTTTTAGGCAACAACTATTTCCCTTTTATCAATTATCAGTTGGATATTATAAATACAGATATAACCGATTCATCAAAACATAAAATTGGAATTACTTTTTATTCGCCTTTATTAAATTATTTCGGAATTATGGAAGGAAATTATTTGGTTTCTAAAAACGTTGAAAGCCAAAACGAATACGAAACCATCATGTTTCCAGTTCAGAACAATTTGTCTATTTGTTATATTCAGACAGAAGACTAAGTTATCCTCCAAAAACAAAAAATAGATCCTAATTCTTTTTTTGCCTTTCCTGTTTTTCTGTTGACAGGAAAGGTTTTTTATAAACACACAGTATTGAATTACTTCCTAAAATTGTTTTTATTCTTAAATAAACCATTTTTTTTGTAAATTTATAACGTTTTCGTTCTTTTTCTTGCTTCTTTTTTAGTTTATTCCAATTTTTTAGAAGTCTAAAAGTCCTATATTTGTTTTTCTTTCTAAAAAAAACTAAAAATTATCAAGATGAAAACTTTAAACGATTTCGATTTTAAAAATAAAAAAGCAATTATCCGTGTAGACTTTAATGTGCCGTTGGATGAGAATTTTAATGTAACGGATACTACACGTATTGAAGCTGCAAAACCAACTATTGATGCTATTTTAGCTCAAGGCGGGAGTGTAATCTTAATGTCGCATTTAGGAAGACCAAAAGGTGCTGAAGAAAAATACTCTTTAAAACATATTTTAAAAACAGCTTCTGAAATTTTAGGAGTTGAAGTTAAGTTTGCTGAAAACTGTATTGGAGAGCCAGCTCAGACAGCTGCTAAAAATTTACAGCCAGGTGAAGTTCTTTTATTAGAAAATTTACGTTTCCACGCTGAAGAAGAAGAAGGAAATGTAGTTTTTGCTAAAGAATTAGCTTCTCTTGGAGATATTTATGTAAACGATGCATTTGGTACAGCTCACAGAGCACACGCATCGACTACAATTATTGCACAATTCTTTGAAGACAAAAAATGTTTCGGAACATTATTGGCAAAAGAAATTGACAGTTTAAATAAAGTTTTAAATAACAGCGTAAAACCCGTAACAGCGGTTCTTGGAGGTTCTAAAGTTTCTTCTAAAATCACGGTTATCGAAAATATCTTAGATAAAGTAGATCACATGATTATTGGTGGAGGTATGACATTTACTTTCATTAAAGCGCAAGGTGGAAAAATTGGTGAGTCAATCTGCGAAGATGACAAACTAGATTTAGCTTTAGAAATCTTAAGACTAGCAAAAGAGAAAAACGTTCAGATTCATATTCCTGTTGATGTGGTTGCTGCAGATGATTTCTCAAATACAGCAAATACTCAAATTGTAGATGTAACTGCAATTCCAGACGGATGGCAAGGTTTAGATGCCGGTCCAAAATCTTTGGAGAACTTCAAAAAAGTAATTTTAGAGTCAAAAACAATTCTTTGGAATGGTCCATTAGGCGTTTTTGAAATGGAAACTTTCTCTAAAGGAACAATCGCTTTGGGAGATTATATTGCAGAAGCTACAGAAAATGGAGCATTTTCATTAGTTGGAGGTGGAGATTCTGTTGCGGCTGTAAAACAGTTCGGATTTGAAGATAAAATGAGCTACGTTTCTACTGGTGGCGGGGCTATGCTTGAAATGTTAGAGGGAAGAACTTTACCTGGAATCGCGGCGATTTTGGAGTAAAATATCACAATTAACATTTTTTTAATTAGTTTTCTTCGATAAAGGGCTTATTTTTGCAAAAGTACACTTGTTGTAATTGTTTGAATTACAGAATTTTAAAATAATGTTATATGATTGTAAGGAAAATATCATTAGTGGTTTCGGCTTTCTTTTCGTTAGCGGTCTCGGCTCAAGAATTGGCAAAGACAGAATTACAAGTTAAGCCAGAAGTTAAGCTTTCATATTTAGACTCTATTAAGGGAACATTCAAAAAAAACGATCTTGCTACAAAAGTAGATAGTTTGTGGATGAATGAATTAGTAAGTCTCGATATTTATGAAGACCTGACTAAAGACATTCAAACCATCAACAAAGATGTTACAGTTGATGAAGAACTGCCGACCGAATTGCTTAAACAGCGTTTGGCAGCGATGAATGAGAAATCACCTTTTGAGATTGAATACAATCAAGGTTTAGAAAATATAATAAAGTCATTTCTTAAGAACCGTAAAAAATCGTTTTCTCGATTAATGGCTTTATCAGAATATTATTTCCCAATCTTCGAGGACGCTTTTGCCAAACAAAACGTTCCTTTGGAAATAAAATATTTAGCCGTTGTAGAATCTGCTTTAAACCCTAAAGCAGTTTCTAAAATGGGTGCCACGGGAATTTGGCAGTTCATGTACGGAACCGGAAAACAATACGCTTTAAAAATTGATTCTTATATTGATGAAAGAAGCGATCCTCTTAAAGCCACTGCAGCCTGTTCTGAATACATGACCAAAATGTTCAATATTTTTGGTGACTGGGAACTGGTTTTAGCTTCTTACAACTCAGGTCCAGGAAATGTTACTAAAGCAATTCGTCGTTCTGGCGGAAAAACAAAATATTGGGACATTCGTAATTATCTTCCAAAAGAAACTCAAGGTTACGTTCCTGCTTTCTTAGCAACAATGTATCTTTTTGAATATCATAAAGAACATGGAATTAACCCAGAAAGAGCTGTCGTTAAAAACTTTGAAACCGATACGGTAGCAATCAAAAATCAAATGTCTTTCAAACAGATTGCCGATTTGTTAGACATGCCACAATCTCAAATTCAGCTTTTAAATCCATCTTATAAAATGAATGTGGTTCCTTATTATCAAGGAGAACAGCACTTTATTAGACTTCCAAAAGATAAAATCGCAACCTTTGTTTCCAATGAAGAACAGATTTATGCTTATGTGAAACATGATACAGAGTTTAGATCAACTTCTTCTAGACTTGCTGTAAAATACGCTCCAAAAGCAAAACCAGCAGCAACGAAACCAGCAGCAATTGAAAAAGGGGATTTCGAATTTTATAAAGTTAGAAAAGGAGATAATTTAGGAGCAATTGCATCTAAATATGATGTTAGCATTTCTGATATTAAAAAATGGAATAACTTAAAAACAAATGCCGTAGCAATTGGAAGAAGCTTGAAAATCAAAGCAGAAGAGGAAGCTCCTGTTAAATCAATTCAAGCTGTAGAAAAAGAACAAGCTGTTGCATCTGTTGAAAATAAAGAGAAAACAGCTGTAGATATGGACTATGTTGTAGCAGCTGGAGACAATTTAGGAAGCATTGCAAAGAAATTCGGTACGACTATTGCGGAGTTAAAAGAACTTAACAATTTAACTTCAAATAACATTGGTTTAGGAAAAACATTGATTATTTCTAAAGCAGCGATAGTGATAGAAGAACCTGCTTCAACAGCAATTGCATCAAACTCGGTTGATTCATTCAAGAAAAAAGCACCTTCTAAAAACGTTAGTGAAGATTATTACGTTAAAAAAGGAGATTCTTTATACAGCATTTCTAAAAAATATCCTGGAGTAACTATTTCAGATATTAAAAAATGGAATGATATTAAAGATGAAGATATTAAACCGGGAATGAAACTTAAAATAAACGGATAAAAGAAAAATCTTATTTAAATTTGGGTTTTATTTCATAAATTAAGAAAATGAATAAAACCCATTTTTTATTGCTATTACTTCCATTTTTCCTGATTTCCTGTTTTAAAGGTGAAAAACAGAACGATCCAGTTTCAGGAAAAACCAATACTATTTCGATCATTATCGATGATCAGTTATGGTATGGAGAAGTTGGGGATAGTATTCGAAATAAATTTGCTTCGCCGGTTCTTGGACTTACACAAGAAGAACCGCTTTTTACCATCAATCAATATCCTGCCCGATTACTGGAAGGTTTTGTCACAGACAGCCGAAGTATTATTGTCGTTAAAAAAACGGCTGCTGAGAAATTCGAAATAATTCACAGCAAAGATTTACCACACAACACTTTCCGCATTTACGAAAAATCTGTCGACGATCTTATCTGCAGTATTGAAGATAATTCGGCAGAAATCATCAGACAAATTCGAAATTCAGAAATCCAAAAGCTACAAGAGGATAATAGAAAATCACTTTTGAACCCTGCAATACTTAAAAATAAATTTCACATCAATATTGAGATTCCGATAGGCTATGAATACATGCTCCATAAGAAGAATTTTATTTGGCTGAAAAAAGAAATTATCAGTGGTAATACCAGTTTATTGTTTTATCAAATACCGCTTCGTAATTTTGAGAAGAAAAAAGACATTGTCAATTCCATCGTTCGCATGCGTGACTCCGTTGGTCGTTACATCAAAGGTCGCGAACCTAATACGCCTATGATTACCAGTGAAGCTTATGCGCCTTATTTCTCTAAAGTAACTTTAGACAAGAAAGATGCTTTTGAAACCAAAGGAACTTGGGAATTGAAGAATGATTTTATGGCTGGGCCTTTTATCAATTATGCTATTGTAGATAAAATGTATAACCGTCTTTTGGTTATAGAAGGGTTCTGTTATTCTCCTTCCAATCAAGAACGGGATTTAATGCTAGAGCTGGAAGCTATTATCAAATCGGTTAAAGTGGAGAAGAGGTAGTTTTTTCCTAACCGCAAAGAACGCAAGGTTTTACGCAAAGGACATAAAGATTATTGTTTCGCCACAAATTCACGAATTCACGCTAATCTATAGTCTTAAATTTTAAAAAATAATTTGTGCGAATTTATGTAATTTGTGGTTATAAATTTATCTATGTACATCCGCCATTTTCAAAAAGTTAGCCAGAGATTATTGGCATTATAAGAGTTTTTTTTTCCACGAATTATACGAATTAATGCTAATCTATAGTCTTAAATTTTAAAAAAATAATTTGTGCGAATCTGTGTAATTTGTGGTTATAAATTTATCTATGTACATCTGCCATTTTCAAAAAGTTAGCCAGAGATTATTGGCATTATATAAGTTTTTTTTGCCACGAATTACACGAATTCACGCTAATCTATAGTCTTAAATTTAAAAAAAATAATTTGTGCGAATTTGTGTAATTCGTGGCAAAAGAAAAAAAGAAAATCCCTTTAATCTGTGGTAATAAATTTCTGCATCAATTGGCATTTTTCCAAATACATGAGTTATGTTTAAAGCTTTGCGAACTTTACTTTTATACCCAATAATGTATAACAAATAACTTAGCGTGTTTTGCGTAAACCTTAGCGCCCTTTGCGGTTAAACAAACATTCGCATAAACCTGAAACAAATCATTTTAATATATTTCTTACTTTTGTTTTTATAACAAACATAAAAACAAATAGTTATGAAAAAATTAACAGCAACACTAGTATTGTTTGTACTCTGTTTTATTTCTTGTAAAAAAGAAGTAAAAACTGAAACAGTAACCGAACCAAAAGTTTCAGACAGCATTAAGACAGAAGAGCCAGTAGCCGAAAAACCAGCAGACTCTGCAGCAGTAGCCAAAGCATGGCAAGATTTTGCAACGCCAGGTGAACCACATAAATGGATGGCCGAAGAAGTAGGAACATGGAATTGTGAAATGACCTTTTGGTACGAACCAAATGGAAAACCCGAAAAAGCATCGTCAGTAGCCACCATCAAAATGATTTTAGGCGGACGCTATCAGGAAGCAAATTATGTTGGAAAAATAATGGGTGCGCCATTTGAAGGTAAAAGTACCTTAGCTTTCAATAATGCCAGTAAAGAATATACCTCTACTTTTATTGACAATATGGGAACCGGAATGATGGTTGGAATTGGTAAATATGACGAAAGTACCAAAAGTGCAGAATTCAAAGGCGAATTTGTAGATCCTGCTACTGGAAAAAAGAACCCGTACAGAGAAGTATATACTATCGTAGATCCCAAAACACGTAAAATGGAAATGTACGATATAAAAAATGGTACCGAATATAAAAGCATGGAAATTTTAATGAAGAAAAAATAGCTTCTTCATTCTGTACAGTTTTTAAGAATCCCAATTGCAGTTTTGCGATTGGGATTTCTATTTCATGTAATTTTGTTCCATGAACAATAAACAACAAACCAAAAACAATAAACGATAAAAATGTTAAAATGGAAAATAAAGCCTTTTGAGGCATTAAATGTAAATGAGCTATATGATTTACTCAAACTAAGAAGTGAAATCTTTGTAGTCGAGCAAAACTGCGTTTATTTGGATCTTGATGGCAAAGACAAGAAAGCCTTGCATCTAATTGGCGAATATGAAGGCAAAATTGTAGCCTATTCTCGTTTGTTCGATGCTGGAATTAGTTTTGATAATGCCTCGATAGGAAGAGTAGTGGTAGATGCCAATTACAGAGATAAAAAATGGGGACACGAATTAATGCGAGAAGCCATTGCCGGAATTAAAGCTAACTTTGGAAAAGATAAAATTACTATTGGCGCGCAATTATATTTAAAGAAGTTCTACGAAAGCCACGGATTTGTGCAGACAAGCGAAATGTATCTGGAAGATGATATCCCACATATTGAGATGATTCGAGAGTAAAGTATTTTTCATAAACAAATCAGGAGAATTTCATGATTAGAATAAAGGTCTAGATTTCAGTTATTTATTCGTTTTTTTGAGGAAAGTTTTTTTATTTGATTGTTTTTTGAATTCGATATTTATTTAATTTTAGAAGAAAAAAACTATGAAAAAGATTCTTCTAACCATTTTTGTATTGATTTTGTCGCAGTATAATTTCAGTCAAAACAAATTGAAAGTTGGTGAAACAGCTCCAAAGCTCACTATTACAGATTATCTGCAAAATGTTCCTGAAGATAAAAATTTTGATAAAAAGTTTATGTTACTGGAATTTTGGGCAACTTGGTGTACAACCTGTTTAGAAGAAGTTCCAAAATTAAACCAAATGCAGGAAAGGTTTAAGAATCAAAAGGACTTAGTTTTTGTTTCTATTACATACGAGTCTCCAGCAAAAACAAAGAAAACTTTAGAAAGAGTAAAGTTTAATTCTATTGTAGTAAGCGATCAGACTAAAAAAGCTTTAAACGATTTTGTGATTGATGACAAAGGAACTATTGCTCTTCCAAAAACTATTTTAATTGATAATAAAGGAATTGTAAGATGGATTGGCGTACCTTATACGATTAATGATACTGTAATTACGAAGTTTCTTGAAGGAAAAGAAATTCTGGAATCAGATCATACAGTTTCGAACAGACCACCTCCACCAGTTGTTAAATAAATAGATTCGTAGTATTTAAAAGTTCAGGAATTAAGATTTTGATTTTTAAACTGTTTGAGTTTTTCTTTCAGGATCTTATTTTCTTTTTTCAACAGCTCAATATGCTCC
Source organism: Flavobacterium panacagri (assembly GCF_030378165.1). Taxonomy (NCBI): domain Bacteria; kingdom Pseudomonadati; phylum Bacteroidota; class Flavobacteriia; order Flavobacteriales; family Flavobacteriaceae; genus Flavobacterium; species Flavobacterium panacagri. Next base: position 1,102,262 of record NZ_CP119766.1, on the reverse strand, counting down.
AGTACAAAATTTGGTATATTAAACTGGAGCATTTTTACTGTTGTATTTTTTAGGTTTATTTCTTCATCAGGTTCATAAATAACTTCTTTTTCAACTCCCAATACTTTTGCAATTTTAACCCATTCAACTTCAGAGATTTTCTTGTGACCATTTTCCCTTCTGCTATAATTGGATTGTGTCATGCCAATTAAATCTGCGAGTTCTTCTTGAGAAATGCCTTTGGCAAGCCTTGCATTGGTGAGTTTTGTTTTAGTCATCTTTGTTTTGTTTTTAATGAATTAAATAAAACAATCTCTTGTTATAAGATTTTCATTTAGCGCAGATTTTATCTTTTAGTTTCAAGTATTTCTATTTTATTTTTTAGCACTTCAATCTGCATTTGCTGATCTTGGATAGCCTTTAATAAAAGTGGAGTCAGTTTACTGTAATCTACCTGCCAAGGATCTGTCTTTTCATTTTCTCCACCTACGGTTACTGCTTGAGGATAAACTTTATAAAGTTCCTGTGCCAAAAAACCAGTACATAATGTCTTTTTCTCGTCAGCTTTGTAGTTGTAATCATCTACTTTTATTTTCATAATATCCGATAAACCGTAATGGGTGGGTTTAATATTTTCTTTAAGGCGACTATCACTTGTCGTATTGTATACAACTGACGTACCTGTAGTAACAACACTTCCAACACGATTTCCAGCAACATAATATTCAGTCATATTTGCTGAAGTGTAACCTTTTCCTTTACTCAGCATTAGAGGTGTTCCGGAACCTCCGCTTCCTTTTTGAATTCTTACACTGTTGTTACTTATGTCAACACCATCAGCAGATGCAGTACCATCCCATATATTTCCTGTAAAGGCGGCATTTGTATAATTTACTAGAATTCCTAAAGTTTGTTTGCCATCTATATGTAATGGCGCAGCAGGTGAATTAATCCCGATACCTACTTTGCCCATTTGGTAAATATTTTGTGTGTTGGAAGTAGCACTTGTTTTTGTGGATGAATTAAACCAAGGTTCAAGATCGGTTATTAGTCTTATCCATTTTGATCCATCATTATAATATTCTCCAGGTGTTACGGCGGCTACACCTGTACCTGCGGTTGCTGTATTATATACATGCATCCCCGCGACATGAGCACTCATAGGCGAAGCAGCAGTAGTAGAAGTTAAAGTTACTTTTGGTAATAATAATCCTTTGTCATTTGTGCCATTAGTTTTGTTTAAATCTAGTATGGCATTTTTGTTCGGATTATTTCCAATCATGCCAACTTGTGCATAGATGCCTAAACTTGTAAAACAATAAGATAAAAAAATTGCTCTGATATACTTTCTCATAACATTTTAAAATTAAAAATGCAAAACTATTGCATGGGTAAGTTTTTTCTTATTCATTCTTATGCAAATATATTTCGCATAAGAATGGAATAATTTACTACTTTAAAAGTTTTTGGAAGAGATTGCTAAAAAAAGTGATGGGGATATTTTAATAGCTGTAAAAGGATATCTTTGTTTTAATATTCTTTAGCTCAACAAATATATAAACAAATGTTTATAAAAAACAACCAATGATGATAAAAATGTCAACCATTAACGAGAGAGTTTTATTGTTGATTGAAAATCAAAGCAACGATAATAAAAGAAAATTTGCTAAAAGTATTGGATATTCAGCACAAGTAATTTCAAATATTGTTTCTGGGAGAAAGAGTAATCCAAGCTTCGAAGTGTTATTTGCTATTACTAAAACATTTGTTGATGTGAATCCAGAATGGCTCCTAACAGGAAAAGGAGAAATGCTAAAAGTGCCCGTTAAAGCGGCAGAAGAACCAATTACTTCTACAGAAAAACGGGAACTGGATTATAAGGTTTTGTATGAAGAAGCGAAATATACCATTGAACTGCAAAAGAAGTATATTGAGAATCTGGAACTAGAGCTCAAGAACAAGGGCACTTAAAAATTTTGTCTTCATCTATCATTTTTAAAACTTATATGGGAGGAAATATTAGACAATACGATGTTCCTTTGAATTAAGTAATTTTTCAACACTAATAGTTTTAAATAAGCTAATTTTTCTAACCAAAACCATTGTATTTTTAATACCGCTAGGAAGTATTTTTTAGCGGTTTTTTATGGTTTTTTTTGTAAAAAGGAGCAGAGGTTATGTTTTTGTCATCCTGAGGAACAAAGGATGACAAAATGGGGTTAAAACTATATTTTTCCGCAACTTTGTGAGATTAGTTTTCACCAGACAAAAAAGAAAAAACCTTTGTGCCTTAGCGCCTTCGTGGCAAAAAAACGGGCAAAAAAAAACTTTAAATCTTAGTAATTAAAAACTCCACCCGCCGATCGTATTTATCTCCATGATGGAGCGGATATTTATTCCCGCATCCAACGTAAGTCATACGGCTTTTAGATATTTTTTTATTTATTAAATAATGAAAAACCGTTTTAGCGCGATTCCACGAAAGTCTTCTTTCTTTGGTATCCCGGTCAATGCCGTCGCTGTAAATTTCTGGTGTACAGCAGACATGGCCGCGTATTTCAAAGTTTAGATTTGAATGATTTTGAAGCGTTGCAGCAATATTATCTAGCTCTTTTTTTGCAGTGCTGGTAAGTTTGGCACTTCCAATATTGAAGAGAATGGTTTCGAGATAAACTCGGTCTCCAACTTTTAGTTTGTCTTTAAAGGAAGTATGGACATCCTTTCCGAAATTATGTTTTTTGACAACAATTAAATCAACCCGCCGATTTAGAAGACGGGTTTCATGAAGATTTTTTACTGTATCTGTTTTTACTTTAATACGTCCGCGTCCTTCCAGAATAACAATTTTATTCTTTTTGAAACCGTAACGAACCAGTAGGTTTTGTATTGTAAATGCGCGTTTATTAGATAATTTAAAATTGTATGAATCTGTCCCTCTGTCATCGCAATACCCATAAATCTGTATAGACTCGACCTTAGAGGTGTCTATATTTTTTATAAAGCTCGAAACAACTGTTTTTTGCTTATCTGTTAAATCATATCTGTCAAATTCAAAATAGATAGTTTCAACAGGTTTTTGCTGCGCCGATACTGTATAAAATGAAAGAAGAAGTATGGCTAGGGATAGCTTCATTCACTACATTTTTAAAATCGTTTTATATTCTGTCTGGTTATTTAATACACTTACTGCTCTTTTAATTTCTGAATTGTTTTTGATGTAAAACTGATACAAACCTTCCTGATATTGATATCTTTTAATCAGTTCTTCTTGAATCATGTTTTTGATTTCTTTTTGGTTTTTGTCCAGCAAAGTAGTTTCGCTTTTTTCTAAAGCAGCCAATAATTGCTGATATTCTGGAGCAATAGTTTCGTCGATTTTTTCATTTTTAGCTGCAGCTAAAGTATTTTTCAAAGCCACTTCAGTCTCAGTGTCAAATGTAATTTTGTTGGTTTTCAAATATTGTTTAAAAGCCGAATAATCTGCATCTGTTATCGTTGGGATTTTATTGCCAAGATTTGGATTTTTGTAATAATAGGATGTAGCATAATCGAATACACCATCGTTTTTAATTAAAGCTGTTGCAATTGCACTGGTTTTAGCTTCTTCCAATTCGATGTCTGGTAAAACGCCGCCACCGTCATAAACCGTTCTGCCTTTTCTGGTTTTAAAAGCATTATAATTTTTAGCATCTGTTTTTTGTGCTACACCGTTTTTGTCTTTATGCGCATAATCCAAAGCTTGAATACATCTGCCAGACGGAGTGTAATATCTCGAAATAGTTACTTTTAACTGAGTTCCATAAGTCAAATCTACAGAACGCTGTACTAGACCTTTTCCGAAACTTCTGCTTCCTAAAACCACGGCACGATCCAAATCCTGCAAAGCGCCCGAAACAATTTCAGATGCCGAAGCACTTCTTCCGTTTACTAAAATCGCTAACGGAATTTGAGTGTCAATCGGTTCTTTTTGTGTTTTGTATGTATTGTTGTGTTTTTCGATTCTCGATTTAGTGGTTACTATAACTTCATTCTTCGGAACAAATAAATTACAGATATCAATGGCTTCGTTTAATAAACCTCCAGGATTTCCTCTTAAATCCAAAACGATCTGTGTTGCGCCGTCTGCTTTTAATTTCTCTAAAGCTTCTTTTACTTCAGCGGAAGCTTTTCTGCTAAAATGTGCCAAAACAATATATCCTGTTTTATCATCAATTTTCCCATAAAAAGGAACCGATTTAATATCGACTTCATCCAAAACCAAAACAGTAGTATTCGGTTTTCCCTGACGTAGATATTTGATATTGATTTTAGTGTTTTTGGTTCCTTTCAATAACTGAGAAGCATCGTCTTTAAAATCGGCAATTAAAACATCTCCAATTTGGATAATTTCGTCGCCTGCTTTTAGTCCGGCTTTGTCAGCAGGATAGTTTTTATAAGGTTCGCGAACAACCAAACGATCTTTTTTTCTGGAAATCAAAGCCCCGATTCCTGTATATTCTCCCGTATTATTGATTTTGAAGTTGACAACATCCTGTTCGTTAAAATAAACGGTGTAAGGATCTAAACTTGCCAGCATGCTTTTGATGGCTTTATCCATCAAATCGCCTGGATTGGTGTCGTCTACATAATTGGTGTTTACGGCCTTGAACAAGGTTGTGAAAATCTCAATCTGCTTGGCAATTTCAAAGAAATCTTCTTTAAAACTGGTTCCAACAAACAACATTCCCGCCGCAGCGACTGGTATAATAAATTTCTTTTTGAAATACGGATACATGATTATTCTTTTTTTCTTCTTTTTAATCTTCTTCTAATAAAATAGGCAAATACACAAAATATAATGACAAACGGCCAAACACTGAGTAATGAAATTAAAAAATCGGATAAACTAAAAAATCCAGATTTTATGGCTGTCCAAAGTTTGGAACCGTATGATATTTTAATGCCTTCTTTTTCGGCAATTGTTTTATAAAATTCTATGGTGATCGTGCTTTCAGAAACTCGGCTTTCCAAATATTTCAGCTGACCTTCTTTTGATTCTATTTCTTCACGGATAGTTGAAATTTGTTCTTCGATTTCTAAAATCTCACTTACTTTATTGGCTTTCTTTAAAATTTCAAGGTAACGTTCTTCGAGTTTTTTCTTGGTTTTTAATCGTGAAGTCAGATCGATATATTCTTCTGTTACATCTTGTGCAGAGATATTTTTAACTTCAAAATACGAAACACCTTTAGAAACATCATTTATAAAACGGTCAAAATTCTGACTTGGTACTTTTATAGTAAGATTTCTAAAAAGAGTTGCAAAATCTTTTCCTTCAGAATCGTTTATAATTCTTGCTTTACTATTCGCAACGGCTTTTTGAATTTGACTGAATGAATTTTCTAAATTATCAGTTTCAAATTTTAAAGTTGCTTCTTTTATGATTTTTTGCTCGATTTGTTCTTTCTCTTTTGGAACTGGCGGAGCTTTTGGATCTGCATTTTTTTCATAAGAATCCGAACTGCTTTTTGGAGGAAGCTGGACTGTTGCGATAGCATAATTTTCTTCTGCTGAAGCAGAAGATTTACTACAACCTAAAAGAATTAAAACCAAAACCAATAAAAAGAAAAGTCGACGCATAAAATTTCAATTTAGAGCTAAAACTACGATTTTTTTGTCTAATTTGATTATTAATCTTACGTTTTGGGATTTACGATTCGGTTTTCGGTTCAGAATCCGGTGTTTTGTTTATCTGAGCAGTAAACTTCTCAAATAACTGAATCGTTTTGGTATTGATTTCTTCGTAAGATAATCGGTCTTTGGTCTGATAAAAAAGCATAATCGAATACTTTTCATTTAGATTATCCAAAAGCAAATGTTTGTTTAAACGATAGGTTTCTCTCAACACTCTTTTAAAATAATTGCGGTCAACGGCTTTTTTGAAATACTTCTTAGAAACTGAAACACCAACTTTAGTCTGTTCTTCTGAATTTTCTTCCGCTTGACGGTAAACCAAACGAAGCGGATATTTGGAAACCGATTTTCCTTCAGAAAACAGTAATCCAATAGTAGTTTTGCTTTTTAAACGCTCGTTTTTAGGGTAATTGAAGTTCATTTTTAAATGAAATGATTTAATACAAATTCTTTAAACCAGTTTGGAAATTCTTCTTCATTGATATGAAGTTTTAAAGTTTTTGCATCGTAAATTTCTGCTATTAAAGTAAGTTTTTCTCCAGAATTGTCAAATAAATAAGCTTTGTTTGAAATCTCTATAGCAGGAAATAAGTTGTTTAAAGTTCTTGTGTATCTATTTTTTATGATTTCAGCATCAACAGTGTGCCCACCTTTTTGTACTCTATTTTCTACACGAGAGATATTCACTTCGGGATCATCAATACAAACAAAATATAAGTATGTAGTGTATCCTAGAAAATTTGCTTCTTTGATGTCATCTAATTTTGAAACATGACTCATAACTGTTTCAAAACAAAAACTTTTATTCTCTCGGAGAAGTTTTTCTCTTAAAAAAGAAGAAATTAAAGACCCTTCATAACTGTTTGGATTTTTTGAAAGTGAAAGAATGAAATTTTCTTTTATGTCTAAAGAGATTTCAAACCCTTTTGCTTTAGCAGTACTTAAGAGAGTTTTAGTATTTTCTCTTTTTAAGAATTTCTTTAAATCTTCTGAAGAGGCTTGAATATCATACGAATCCAAATCTATCAGACCTTTAGTTTGAAGAATCTTTTCCAGATAGTCAGCGTTGATAAAATACCCTGTATTATAATGTTTTGAGAATTCTTCAAAAAGAGTGCTTTTACCAGAACCATTAGGGCCTGCAAAAATTCTCAATCTTTTTTTTATTTCCTGCATAATACCATTCCTTTTTTCAAACCTTTATCAGAAACGGGTTTATCTTGTAGATTTCGTATTACTTTAATTTCTCCAGTAGGAAGCTTTTCAATTATTTTTTTTCCTGAAATTGATTTTATAGTTAATCCTAAAGCTTTAGATTCTCTAATAGCATAACTTGAACCTCTTGAAGCAGATCTTATTAAAATATCTGTTTCATTAGTTTCAAGTTTTTCCCTGTGTTGTTTCATTACAAAACGTGCGATCTTACTTTTCATGACTTTTAAAAACAAGTTTACTGTCAAATTTACAATTTTTATCTGATTTCTATATCTGTTTTAAGAACAGTGAAGTTCATTTAATTCAGAAAAGATTTGCAAATTCTGTGACAAAGGTACAATTAAACCAGAAAATCGGTTATTGTTTTCAATTTTAATAAGTCTAAAAATATATTTACTACTTTTGCGCATTAATTTTTGAAGCATGGAAAAAATTATTTCTTATCCAATATCGGTAATTTATTATTTATTATTTGGTTTATGTTTGGTTGTTTTTCACCCAATTCAGTGGATTTGCTTAAATTTATTCGGATATCAGGCACACAAGAAAAGTGTAGATTATCTGAATTTCTGTCTTCTAAAATGTACAAATTTAGTAGGGACAAGATATACAGTGAAAGGTGTAGACACAATTCCGAAAGGTGCTCCGATTATTTTTGTGGCAAATCATCAAAGTATGTACGATATCGTGGCAATGATTTGGTACTTTAGAGGTTTTCATTGTAAATTTGTAAGTAAGAAGGAATTAGGAAGCGGCATTCCGAGTGTTTCTTATAATCTGAAACACGGAGGATCTGTCTTAATTGACCGAAAAGACCCTAAACAAGCGATACCAGTTATCAAAGGCTTGTCTGAATATATCGAAAAAAACACAAGATCTGCCGTTATTTTTCCAGAAGGAACAAGAAGTAAAACTGGCGTGCCAAAAGAATTTGCGCAAAGCGGTTTAAAAATTTTATGCAAATACGCACCATCTGCGTATGTTGTACCGGTAAGTATTAATAATTCCTGGAAGATAGTTCGATATGGAATGTTTCCGGTTGGTTTAGGAAACCATCTGACATTTACGGCACACCAGGCTTTGGCTGTAAAAGACTATAAGTTTGAAGAGTTGATGGAAATTACTGAGAAAGCAGTTAAAGAAGGAATAAATGAGTATAAACAGGTTTAAGTTTTAGTCCGAGCTAAGACGTAAACTCAAATTTAAAATAAGTAATGTCTATAAAAAACATTAGATTAGAAGTAATGCAGTTTTTGGAAAAAAACGTGGATAGCTTCGTTGAACAGTATTTAATCCCGGTGGAAAAAATTTGGCAGCCGTCGGATTTCTTACCAAATTCTCAAGGAGAAAACTTCTTTGAAGAGGTAAAAGAATTACGCGAAATTGCTAAAGAACTTCCATACGATTTCTGGGTTACGCTTGTAGGTGATACCATCACCGAGGAAGCATTACCGACATATGAGTCATGGTTAATGGATGTAGAAGGAATAGATCAGCAAGAAGGAAGTCAAGGAAATGGCTGGGCTAAGTGGGTAAAACAATGGACTGGAGAAGAAAACCGTCACGGAGATCTTTTGAATAAATACTTGTATTTGTCTGGTCGTGTGAATATGCGTGAAATCGAAATGACAACACAGCATTTGATCAACGACGGTTTTGATATTGGAACTGGAACGGATCCGTACAAAAACTTTGTATACACTAGTTTTCAGGAATTAGCAACTTATGTTTCTCATAATAGAGTATCGCAGATTGCAAAGAAATTTGGAGATAACAAGTTGTCTAAAATGTGTAAAATGATTGCAGGTGACGAAATGCGTCACCACCATGCATACAGTGAATTTGTTACCAGAATTTTCCAGGTTGATCCTAGCGAAATGATGCTGGCTTTTCAATACATGATGAAGCAGAAAATCGTTATGCCAGCTCACTTTTTGAGAGAATCAGGACAAAAAATCAGCACCGCTTTTGAACAGTTTTCAGATTCAGCACAAAGAATTGGTGTATATACAGCAACGGATTACGTTGAAATCATGCAGAAATTAATCAACAAATGGGAAATTGATAAAATTTCTAATTTGACTGATGAAGCCGAAAAAGCACGTGATTATTTAATGAAACTTCCAGCGCGTATGGCTAGAATTTCTGAAAGAATTGTTATTCCACAAGAATCACACATCTTTAAATGGGTAGAACCAGCTAGACTTTAAATTTTAGATTTCAGATCTTAGATTTTAGATTGGAATTAGGGATTTTAGGACTTGGAATCTAAAACGCAACACCGTTGCTTTAGAATATATTTGTTGATTGTTGAAGGTTTTAAAATCTTTGACAATCAACTTTTTTTTAAACTGTAAAAACTTCTGTATGAGTGCTTCAGAACTGATTATTAAAACCATTGCTTTTGTAAAAGAAAAATTAAACGATGCCGAAGGTGGTCATGATTGGTTTCACATTGAACGTGTTTACAAAAATGCACTTTTGATTGCGAAAGATACAGAGTGCGATCTGACAGTTGTCCAATTAGGAGCTTTATTACATGATATTGCAGATAGTAAATTTCATAACGGAGATGAAACTATTGGGCCTAAAACAGCAAGAGCGTTTTTAGAAGCGGAAAATGTTTCTGAGGAGACAATAGCCCATGTTGTCAATATCATTGAAAATATCTCTTATAAAGGCGGAAATTTCGAAAAGAAGTTCTTTTCTGTCGAATTGGATATTGTACAGGATGCCGATCGATTAGATGCCATTGGTGCCATTGGAGTTGCAAGAGCGTTCAATTATGGCGGATTTAAGAATCGTGCTTTATACAATCCAGAGATTGAACCCATAACGAATATGACAAAAGAGGAGTATAAAAAGAATAACGCTCCAACTATAAACCATTTCTACGAAAAGCTTTTACTTTTAAAAGATAAAATGAATACTGAAAAAGGAAAAGAAATCGCTGCAGAAAGGCATCGTTTTATGGAATCTTTTCTGGCGCAGTTTTATGCAGAGTGGGAAGGAGTTAAATAACTTGGCAAAACAATATTAAAATCAAATACATAAAAAAAAACGGCTTCAAAATATTTGAAGCCGTTTTCCCATTTTTAAATTAATCTATTTATATAAAAAAAAGGCTCTATGTTTGATTTATGAATGATGTTTCATAGTTAAATAAGTAACTATGACAGCACATAAAAATCCAAGTGTAAACCACAATAATCTAGCAACTCGGTTGTCTCTAATTATTTCTATTTTATCTTGTTCTGGCATTTTTGATGATTTTTAAATTTGTCAAAAAAAGCACAATTAGGATTGATAGACAGCCTTTAAAAGTTTTTAAAATAATAATAAAAGACGTTTTTTAATAACAGGTACAATTCATAAAACAAAAAAGCTTCACAAAGAATTAAAAATCTCTGTGAAGCTTTTTTGTTTTGAGTATCTCTGTGGAATAGACAATTAACTACAACCGCAATCAGTTCCATTGCCGCAGTCTTTTTTCTTTTTCGATTTAAAAAAGTATTTTTTGATCAGAAAAGCAACTGCAAATCCTAGTATGGCAAAAGCGATAATTTGCTGCATCATAATTTTTTATTTTAAAAGTTGGTACGCAATTAATGCGCTAAAATAAGCTAACGCACTCATGAAGCCCAACTGCATTGCAGGCCATTTCCATGAGTTGGTTTCTTTTTTCGTAATGGCCAATGTACTGGCGCACTGCATCGCAAAAGCATAAAATAACAGTAAAGATATTCCAGTTGGGAAATCAAATACTTTTTTTCCAGTATCTGGACGAATTTCCGCCTGCATTTTGCTTTTTATAGTCGATTCGTTATCGGTATCTCCAACACTGTAAATGGTTGCCAATGTTCCAACGAAAACTTCACGGGCGGCAAACGAACTAATTAAAGCAATACCGATTTTCCAATCGTAACCTAAAGGACGAATTGCCGGTTCAATCGCTCTTCCCATTAATCCAATGTATGAATTCTCCAATTTTTGAGAATTCACTTCGTTTTCAAACTGCGTTTCATCCAAAGTTGTGTTTGCAAATCTTTCTTTCACAATATTCTCAGCATCATTAAATTCTTTTCCAGGTCCGTAAGAAGCCAAAAACCATAAGATAACAGATATGGCTAAGATAATTTTACCTGCACCAACAATGAATGCTTTGGTTTTTTCAACAACATTGATTCCAACGTTTTTCAAAAGCGGCATTTTATAACTTGGCATCTCCACTACGAAATACGTTTTAGACTCTAGTTTTAAAACTTTATTTAAAATATAAGAAGATAATATCGCCATAAAAAAACCTAAAACATACAGCAGCATTAAAGTTAATCCCTGAACATTTAAAACTCCAAAAACACGTTTACTCGGGATAACCAATGAAATAATAATGGCATAAACCGGTAATCTTGCAGAGCAAGTCGTGAATGGCGTTACTAAGATCGTAATAAGGCGTTCTTTCCAGTTTTCGATATTTCGGGTTGCCATAATTGCTGGAATTGCACAAGCTGTTCCTGAAATCAAAGGCACGACACTTTTTCCTGAAAGTCCGAATCGGCGCATGATTTTATCCATCAAAAATACCACTCGGCTCATATAACCGCTTTCTTCCAGAATTGAAATGAAAAGGAATAAAAAGGCAATCTGCGGAATAAAAATAATGACACCGCCAATTCCCGGAATAATTCCCTGAGAAAGTAAATCGGTTAAAATACCGCTTGGCAGTTCTGCGGCCACCCAGCTGCTTAAGGAAGCAAAAGTGCTGTCAATAAAATCCATCGGAATCGTTGACCAGCTGAAAATGGATTGAAAAATCAAGAATAAAATCGCAAAGAAAATTACGTAACCTCCAACTTTGTGTGTTAAAACACGGTCTAATTTGGCACGAATATCTGTTGCATTCGAAGTATCTACTTTTAAACCTTCTTTTAGAACATCATTTATAAATTGATATCTTTTGATGGTTTCTTTCTGCTGTAAACGCTTTAATTCGGAATGTGATTTGGTAAAAGTATTACGGACTTCATTTCGGTCTAAATTCGAAAAGTTTACATCCTGCGTAATTACCAGCCACAACTTGTACATCAATTGATTTGGAAAAGCGTGTTGTAACTTTTGAAAATATTCAGGATCAATTACTGAAGCGTTCAAACAAGGCTCGTTCGGAATGGTTTTATAAGAAACAATTAGTTCCTTTAATTCCTCAATTCCTAAACCTTTTCTGGAACTTACTAAAGCAATTTTAGTTTTCAGTTTTTCTTCTAAATACGTAATATCCAAAGTAATTCCTTTTCTTTCCATACGATCAGACATATTAATAACTAATATCGTCGGGATTTCAAGGTCTTTGATTTGAGTATAAATCAGTAAGTTCCTTTTCAGATTCTCAACATCCGTTACTACAACGGCAACATCTGGATAAAGTTTATCGTTTTTGTTTAATAAAAGTTCAATAACCACACTTTCGTCCATCGAACTGGCGTTCAAACTGTACGTTCCAGGTAAATCTAGAATGTTGGCTTTGATGTTATGAGGCAATTTGCAAAACCCCATTTTTTTCTCCACCGTAATTCCAGGATAATTTCCAACTTGTTGATTTAAACCTGTAAGCTGATTGAAAACAGAAGTTTTTCCGGTATTTGGATTCCCGATAAGGGCAACATTGATATTCTGAACACTCATTATAAATTGTTTTGGATAAGTTCAACTTCAATTTCACGAGCCGTTTCAATACGAATCGCCACATGCGAACCGTTAATATCCAAATATAGTGGATCTCCAAGAGGAGCAATCTGCAGTAACTCAACTACGCTGCCAGGGAGACAACCCATTTCTAATAATTTCAGTGGAATAAGATCGATATCAAAATCTTTGATAATGGCTTTCTCGCCTTTTTTCAGAGTGTGGATTGTATTTTGCAAGCTTATTTAGATTGAATTTAGATTGCAAAAGTAGGCAATTATTATTTATTCCAAGGCATTTAACCCTTGGACAAATGCTAAATGTTTCTAAAAATAAGGGATTTTTACTCTTTTGATAAGAATTCAATGTCCTCTAAAAGACGTTTCATGTCTTCTTTATTTGTTCCATCATAAAAACCGCGAACACGTCTTTTTTGATCAACCAAAACGAAATTCTCCGTATGAACCATATCGTACAATTGATCTGGTCTTCCTAATTTTACCGCTAAATACGATTTTCTAGCCATAGTGTAGATTTCTTTTTTATCACCAGTAACCAAATTCCATTTGCTGTCTACGACACCATGTTTTATGGCGTAAGCTTTTAAAACCGAAACACTGTCCACTTCAGGAAAAACAGTATGAGAAAGCAACATTACTTTTGGGTTATTGATCACTGCTTTCTGAACTTCTTCCAGATTGGTTGTCATTTTTGGACAGATAGAACCACAGGTTGTAAAAAAGAAATCGGCAACATAGATTTTGCCTTCGTAGTTTTTCTGTGTAATGGTATCGCCGTTTTGATTCACAAAAGAGAAATCAGCGATTGTGTGGTATTTGCTTTTATATTGAACCGTACTGTCGACTAATTCTGGATTTACATCCGCAGGATTGTATATTGGTAATGTTTTTTTAGGTTTTAAAGCAGCATAAAACAAAGATATTGTAACCACCGAAAACACTATTAAAACAATAAAGAATTTGCGGTATTTATATAAAAGCGATTTCATAAAAAAAATTTGGTGCAAAAATACAAAAAGCAGATTCTAAAAACTTTGCTGCTAATTTTTTTTAACAGCCTTTTGTAACTTTTGTGATAATATAACAACTAATATAAAAAGTTAAGATTTCTAATTGTGAAATTTATTCTTGTTTTGGATTTTACAGTTGGAATTTTAACACAATTTATGAAATAATAACAATATGTTTGTATTTTCCCTTAAACTATAAATTTTTATGAAAAAGCAATTCGCTAAACCTGTGTTTGGTGTCATTTCTGCAATGTTTTCTTTGACAGCAGTTCAAGCACAAAATGCTCCAAAAGAACCAGGTATCAACGTATCTTATATGGATACCAAAGTTAGCCCAAGTCAGGATTTTTTTAAATATGTAAACGGAACTTGGTTAGAAAAAACAGAAATTCCAAGCGATCGTACAACTTGGGGAAGTTTTAATGAACTGATTAAAAGAACAGACAAAGATGTAATGACGGTTTTGAAAGATGCTTCTAAAAACCCAAAATACAAATCGAATACTGATCAGGGAAAAGCAGTTAATTTATTCAATACTTATTTAGATACGATAGGAAGAGATAAAAGAGGAATCGAACCGCTAAAACCGTATTTGAAAAAAATCGATGCCATTAAAAATGTTGCTGATCTACAGAAATATTTGATTGAAATGGAAAAAGAAGGAGGTTCCGGTTTCTTCGGAATTTATATTGGCGCTGATGATAAAGATAGTTCTAAGAATTCTGTAAACCTTGCACCAAGTGGACTTGGACTTCCAGACAAAGATTACTATACTGCTGATGATAAAGATTCTAAAGAAAAACGTGCAAAATATGAACTGCATGTAGCGAGAATGCTTCAGTTTATTGGAGAATCTCCTGAAAAAGCAAAAGAAAGTGCAGCAGCAGTTGTCGCTTTAGAAACAGAATTGTCACAGCCTAGATTAAACAGAGTAGAAAGAAGAGACAGCCGTTTACAATACAACCCAATGACAGTTGCTGAGATTCAAAAATTGACTCCAGCTATTAAATGGAATGAATATTTTGCTGGTTTAGGAATTACAAAATTAGAGACTGTAATTGTTTCTGAGCCTAAATATATGACAGCATTGCAAACTGTTTTTACTGAAAACAAAGTAGCAGCATGGAAAGAATATTTAAAATGGGATTTATTAAACGGGGCTTCAGGCCAATTATCATCAGCACTAGATAATGCCCGTTTTGATTTTTACAGCAAAACTTTAAGAGGAGCTATCAAACAGCTTCCTGCAGAAGAAAGAGCACTTAATATTGTGAACGGAACTGTTGGTGAAGCGCTTGGAAAACTTTATGTAGAAAAATTATTTCCTGCTGAAGCAAAAGAGAAAGCGTACAAAATGATCCAAAATGTGATTTTAGCTTATAAAAACAGAATCAATGCCTTGACTTGGATGTCTCCTGAAACAAAAGTGAAAGCAATTGAAAAATTAAACAAAATCACAATCAAAATCGGATATCCAGATAAATGGAAAGATTATTCTGCTTTAACCATTAAAAGTATTGCTGAAGGTGGAACTTATTTTGATAATATGAAGAATTTATCAAAATGGGGTTTCCAAAAGAGTATCGATAAATTGGGGAAACCAGTTGATAAAACAGAATGGGGAATGTCTCCTCAAACCGTAAACGCTTATTACAATCCGTCTTATAATGAGATAGTATTCCCAGCAGCAATTTTACAGCCGCCTTTCTACAATTACCAAGCGGACGAAGCTGTTAATTATGGTGGAATTGGTGCTGTAATTGGACACGAGATTTCTCATGGATTTGATGATTCTGGAGCACGTTACAATGCAGAAGGAAACTTAGTAGATTGGTGGACAGAAAATGATTTAAAACAATTTACAGCTTTAGGAACAGCTTTGGCAAACCAATACAGTGCTCTTGAGCCGCTTCCGGGGGTTCATGTTGATGGTCATTTTACTTTAGGTGAAAACATTGGAGATTTAGGCGGAATCAACGCAGCTTATGATGGTCTTCAATTGTATTTGAAAGAAAATGGAAATCCAGGTTTAATTGACGTATTTACACCAGAGCAACGTTTCTTTATTTCTTGGGCTACTGTTTGGAGAACAAAATCTAGAGACGAAGCAATCAAAAATCAAGTGAAAACAGATCCGCACTCTCCAGGAATGTACAGAGCATATGTGCCAATTCAAAATGTGGATGCTTTCTACAAAGCTTTCGATATTAAAAAAGGAGATAAAATGTATGTGGAGCCAGAAAAACGAGTTAAAATCTGGTAATTAAGATTATAAATACTAAAAGCGGCGCTGATTCAGCGCCGCTTTTTTTTAGTCAGTTGAAAAATTCTCATAGAAAGATTTATTCTTTGATTAATTATTCGAAAATTTTAACATAGAATTAAAAATAATAACAATATGTTTGTAAATACACAAAAAAACTAAACAAAAATGATAAAAAAGCTTTCTAAACCTATGTTTTGTGTAGTTTCTGCAATGTTGTCCATAACAGCAGTACAGGCACAAAACGCAAAGCCAAAGGAACCAGGAATTAATGTTTCCAATATGGATCCAAAAGTGAGTGCAAGCCAAGATTTTTTCCGTTATGTAAATGGTGCTTGGTTAGATAAAACGGAAATTCCAAGTGACCGTAATTCTTGGGGAAGTTTTAATGAACTTCGTCAAAAGACTGATAACGATGCTCTGGCTATTTTAAAAGCAGCTTCAAAAGATCCAAAGTACAAATCCAATACGGATCAAGGTAAAGCAATTGCTTTGTTCAATACTATTTTGGATACTGTTGGAAGGAATAAAAGAGGAATTACACCGTTGCAGCCTTATTTGAAAAAAATTGATGCTATTAAAAATGTTGCAGATCTTCAAAATTATATTACGGAAATGCAGCTTGCAGGCGGATCTGGTTTCTTTGGAGTCTATGTGGGAGCTGATGCAAAAAACAGTAATAAAAATTCGGTGACATTAGGACCTGGTAATTTAGGATTATCTGATAAAGATTACTATAACTCTGATGATAAAGATTCTAAAGAAAAACGTGAAAAATATGAAGTTCACGTTGCAAGAATGTTGCAATACATTGGAGAATCTCCAGCAAAAGCAAAGGAAAGTGCCAAACAAATTTTGGCTTTAGAAGTTGAAATGTCTGCTCCAAGACTGGATCGTGTGGAGAGAAGAGACAGAAGAAAACAATATAACCCAACCGCTGTTGCTGATTTGAAAAAGAATACGCCATCTATTCAATGGGAGAAATATTTCACAGGAATCGGAATGGCAAAATTAGACACCGTAAATGTGGCACAGCCTCGTTACATGATTGCTCTAGAAAAAACGTTTACAGAAAAGAAAGTAGAAGCTTGGAAAGAGTACTTGAAATGGTCGCTATTAAACAGATCTGCATCAACTTTAACTACAGAAATAGAAAATGCGAATTTTGATTTCTACGGAAAAACATTAACAGGAGCTTTAAAACAGCGTCCGCGTGAAGAAGTTGCGTTGCAAGTAATCAACGGAGCAACTGGAGAAGCTTTAGGTAAATTATACGTTGAAAAATTATTTCCTGCTGAAGCAAAAGCAAAAGCAAAAGACATGATTGCTAATGTAATGCAGGCTTACGAAAATAGAATCAATGCATTGCCTTGGATGTCAAAAGAGACTAAAGTAAAAGCTATTGAGAAATTAAACAAATTGACGGTTAAGATTGGATATCCAGATAAATGGAAAGATTATTCAAAACTAGAACTTAAAAATGTTAACGAAGGCGGTACTTATTTTGATAATATGAAAAACTTAGCAAAATGGGCTTATGCTGAAAACTTAGCAAAATTAGGTAAACCAGTTGATAAAACAGAGTGGGGAATGTCGCCACAGACTGTTAATGCTTATTTTAATCCTTCTTATAACGAAATTGTATTCCCAGCTGCGATCTTACAGCCTCCTTTCTACAATTATCAAGCGGATGAAGCAGTAAATTATGGTGGAATTGGTGCCGTAATCGGTCACGAAATCTCTCATGGATTTGATGATTCGGGAGCTCGTTACAATGCTGACGGAAACTTAGTAGACTGGTGGACTCCAGAAGACTTAAAACAGTTTACAGCTCTTGGCGGTGAATTGGCAGCACAGTACAGTGCATTAGAGCCACTTCCTGGAATTTTTGTTGATGGTAAATTTACTTTAGGTGAAAATATCGGAGATTTAGGTGGAACTAACGCTGCTTATGATGGATTGCAATTGTACTTGAAAAAACACGGTAATCCAGGTTTAATCGACGGATTTACACCAGAACAGCGTTTCTTTATTTCTTGGGCTACAGTTTGGAGAACAAAATCTCGTGACGAAGCGATTAAAAGCCAAGTTAAAACAGATCCGCATTCTCCGGGAATGTACAGAGCGGTTGTGCCAATTAAAAATCTAGATTCTTTTTATGATGCTTTTGGAATCAAAAAAGGAGATCCAATGTATTTGGAACCGGAAAAACGAGTTAAAATCTGGTAAATAGTATTTTAATGATATAAAAAGGGCTGTATCGATTTTCGAGACAGCCCTTTTGCTATATTATTGTGTCCAAAACTTCATATCTGTTGTCATTCCGTAGGAATGTCTCATCGGTAGAAAAACAATATTATCCACCCCGTTTTTTCACGTTCCGTAGGAGCGTTTTATATTTTGGATTGTTAAAAAATGATGCCAATCAAACGTT
Source organism: Flavobacterium panacagri (assembly GCF_030378165.1). Lineage (NCBI taxonomy): Bacteria > Pseudomonadati > Bacteroidota > Flavobacteriia > Flavobacteriales > Flavobacteriaceae > Flavobacterium > Flavobacterium panacagri. The sequence goes on along the minus strand of NZ_CP119766.1, from coordinate 1,083,986 downwards.
CCTACGGAACGTGAAATAATGATTACAACATAATTTTTCTACCAATGAGATGTTCCTACGGAACATGTAATTATTTTAAATGACTGTAGATGTACGTTTCAATTGCTTTTAACTCTTCATCAGACATTTCTTTTGTAATGGCAAAATTGGTCTGCATTACCGAAAACTGACTTGGATCTACAATTGGATCAGCGTTTCCTTTTAAGAATGTGGTCATATCGCCTTTTTTGTCTTTATAAATCTTAGCGATTTCTTGAATGCTTGGCCCAATTACTTTTTGATCCGGTTGATGACATGCGGTACAATTTCCTCTTCCTTCAAAAATTTCTTTTCCTAAAGCTTCTGGTGTTGACGCTTTCGCTGACTCTCTTTCAGAATACGTTTCTGTTGTTTGTTCTTTACTTTCAGAACCTTCTTTTTTACAAGAAGCAAAAGCCAAAACAGCAGATAAGAATAAAATCTTTTTCATTTTATTTGTTTAATAAAATTGCCGCTTCTTTTGCAAAATATGTTGAAATAAGATTGGCACCAGAACGTTTGATGCACATTAATTGTTCCATCATAATTTTATCGTGATCAAGCCATCCTCTTTCAGATGCCGCTTTAATCATAGCATATTCTCCAGAAACCTGATATACGGTTACAGGAACGTGTACTGTATTTTTTATTTCTCGAACAATATCCAAATAAGCGATTCCTGGTTTTACCATAACCATATCTGCACCTTCTTCTACATCTGACAAAGCTTCTTTGATTGCTTCGATGCGGTTGGCATAATCCATTTGGTATGTTTTTTTATCTTTTGGAACCACAACATCAGCTTCTTTTGGAGCAGAATCTAAAGCATCTCTAAATGGGCCATAAAAAGCAGAGGCATATTTAGCAGAATAGCTCATAATTCCAACATTCTGAAATCCGGCAGCATCTAAACCTTCGCGCAGGCGCAAAACGCGTCCGTCCATCATATCGCTTGGCGCAACAAAATCAGCACCAGCTTCTGCGTGAGAAACGGCCATTTTTACTAAAGCATCAACCGTGCTGTCGTTTTCTACATCGCCATTTGTTATAATTCCGTCATGACCGTAAATAGAATAAGGATCTAAAGCCACATCTGGCATAACAATCATTTCTGGACAAGCGGCTTTTATGGCGCGAATAGCTTGCTGCATTAATCCGTTAGAATTCCAAGCCTCTTTACCAGTATTGTCTTTTAGGTTTTCACTGACTTTTACATAAATATTTACAGCACGAATTCCTAAATCATAAAGTTCTTTTACTTCTTCAACTGTTAAATCTATAGATCTTCTGAAAATTCCCGGCATTGATGGAATTTCTACTTTTACATTTTCTCCTTCAGCAATAAACATTGGAAACATAAAATCCGATGGACTTAAACTGGTTTCGCGTACTAAAGAACGAATCGATTCATTTACTCTTAATCTTCTGCCTCTTTGTAATGGGAACATATAATTTTAGATTTTAAATTTTAGATTTCTGATTGATTAATCTTTATCTCTAAAAATGAAGTTGTATTTGTTTTTTTTTACTTTTTAATAAGTGGCGCAAAGTTAAATAAAAATCAACAGAATAAGGTGTTTAGCTAGCTGTAGAATCCGTTAATATTATCTAAAAGTTTGTTCTTTTTTATTGTTTTTGGGGAAAGTATGATTTCTTAAAAATTCCATCTAAATTTGTAAGATGAAGAAAATTCTCGCTTTATTTTGCTGTCTTCTCTTAACAAGCTGTTTTGAGATTACAGAAAGAATCAAACATCACGACGATCAAAGTGGCGAATATACGTTAATGATCGACTTTTCAAAATCTTGGTTTAAAACCAAATCGGCTATTTTTCTGGAAGAAGTAGATGGCGTCAAAATTCCGAATGAACAGGAAATTACCCAAAAACTGGAAGACTTTAAAAATAAAGCTTTGAAGATTGACGGAATTTCAAATGTCTCGACCAAAACTGATTTCAGCAATTATGTTTTCATTATCAAACTCAATTATGCCAATTTGAAAGCATTAAATGCCGTTGTCAATACGATAAACAATCAGCGCGATCAGATTCACTTTAGCGGAAGCGGTAAAACTTTCGAAAGAATTGCCTCTTATCCAATTCCAGAAAAAGTAGTAAACGATCCAAAGAAAAAGAAAGATCTGGAAGAAGCCAGTATTACTTCTATTTACACTTTTGATAGAGATGTTTTAACTGCTGAAAATGTGAACAGTAAAATTTCTAAAAACAAAAAAACAGTTTTCCTGAAACAAAGTATGTACAGCGTTTTCAAGAAATCGACCTTAATGAACAATACAATACAATTAACGCCTTAATTTATGAAGCAGCTTTATTCCTTATTTTTATTATTCGCCTCAATGCTGACTTTTGGTCAAGCCAATTTGGACAAATACGATTACTTTGTACAGTTTAACGGAAATCAGCTTTCGAAGAAAGTAGATGTTAATCAAGTGCTGAATCATCCCATTATTACAAAATTCACTAGTAAAAAACCTGATTTTGATCTTCGAAAATATACTTCAATCATCAAATTGGATCAGAAGATTACCATCCATGGAAGTTTTCTAGACAGCGTTCCCTATTATCAAGTTACGATTCCGATAAAAAACAAAGAAGCTGTAAAGCAGTATTTAGTTGAGAATTTAAAAGCCGAGAACAATGCTATTCAGGATTTTGGGAAATATGCTGTTTTTACATCAAAAGGAGCTAAAAAGTCATTGGCATGGAATGATGATTTTCTGGTAATTTTTGAACTAACAAAAAGGCTTCCGACTAAATTTTATAACGACACTTCGGCTGTGGCAATCGATTCTGTTGCTGTAACAGATTATTATGGAAATGATACCATTGTAGAAGCGCCGGCTGTATCTGATGTTGAGCCAAAAGCTTCAGATATTATTTTGGATGACGACCAATACGACGAAAATCCTTATGAAGCATACTCAGCAGAACAAGCAGAATTTGATCGAAAATTGGCAGAAAACCAAAGTGAAATTATAAAACGTCTGTTCGAAAATGGTTTTACGGCGCCAACTTCTTCTAAGATTACTATTGGAGCTGATATTTCTTCTTGGGTAGATTACGGCGGTATGATTTCGACTTTATATTCTGCGTATAGTTATCCGATGAGACTTTTTGGAGGTTATGATAAATATCTGCCAATGCAGAAGAGCTTCGGGAATTTTGTAAAAGGAATAAACCTTGATTTCTATTTTGATAATGATAATGCGAGAATCGAAGAGATTATAGAATATTCTAAAGAAATTGCTGAGGCAGTAAGCAAAATTGGAGATCGAAAAATCAACAAAAACATCTTTAATTATTTTCCTGCTGAAAAACCTTTGGGATATATGTCTTATCATATTAACACCAAAGCAGCTCTCGAAAAGTTTCCGTCTTTAATGACTGATATGTTTCAGAATCCAAAGTTTACTAAAGAAGATATTGCAATCATTACAGATTTAATTTCTACCATAGTTGATGAAGAAGCCACAGCGAAGCTTTTTGATGGTGATTTAAGCGCTTTTTTATATGATGTGAAAGAAGTGGAGGTAATGACCAAAAAATATGATTATGATGAGAATTACGAGGAAAAAATTACGGAAGAGAAAGTGAAGAAAACAATTCCGTTATTTTCGGTAGTTTTTACATCAACGCATCCGACTTTTGGAGATAAATTATTACAATTAGGCGTTCGCAAAAAACTATTGATTCAAAACGGAAATTATTACCAGATTTTAGGCACTAAGGAATACGGAGATATTTATATTCTGAAAGACAAAGACGTTGTTGCGGTAAGCAATACATTGGATTATTTTAGCAAAGGAAATGGTTCTTTTGTGAAAGAAACAAAGAAAGATTTAAGCAAGAATGCTATTTTCGGAAAAATGAATATTTCACAGACTATTAAAGCTTTCGGAAAAAATGCAAAAGACGATGAATTAAATAAAATGAATAGATTCGCATCACAGTTTTCAGATTTTACCATGGAATCGCCTAAAAAGCTGATTGATAATAAATTCAAGTTTGTTCTGAAATTAAATTCTTTGCAAAACGATAAAAATATCATTTTACAAACATTAGATTTGGCCAATGATATGATGGCTTCAAAATAAAGTTCAAAACAAAAATCTCCGAAACATTAGATTTCGGGGATTTTTGTTTGTAAGAGAATCTGTTGGATGAAATTAAAAGGAGAATATTTTAACACATAGAAACATAGATTTTTATATTGAAAAAAGAGAGTAGAAGAAACTAGTTTCCACACATAGCTAAACTATGTGTATTAATGTAAGTGAAGCGCCTTTTTTACATCTTTAATAAATTATGTTTCTATGTGTTGAAATAATTATGCCCACAGATTAAGAATAGCTTTTAAGTAATGGAAGCGTTGTAAATGGTTTTTATGGTATCGCCAAGAACAGCATTAAAATCAGCATCCGATTGACCTGCGCTGAGACCTTCGGACAATGCTCTGGAGAAACTGGCAATTAAGCCATGGTTTTGAGCCAGTTTTGTATTGGCTTCTTCTCGGGAATAACCACCCGATAATGCCACAACACGAACCACATGCGGATCTGTTATCAATTCGCCATAGAAATTATTTACTGTCGGGATAGATAATTTCAGCATTACTCTTACTTCTTTGTCCAGAGAATTCAATTGTTTTAGGATTTCATCTTTTAAAATCTGTTCTGATTTTTCTTTGTCAGGACTGTAAATGTCAACTTCAGGTTCGATAATAGGAATTAATCCTTTGTTGAAAATCTGTAAACCAACTCTGAATTGCTGTTCTACTATATCACGAATTCCGTCGGGATTTGCTTCTTTGATTACAGAACGCATTTTGGTTCCAAAGACATTTCGTTCTACAGCTCTGGTTAGCAATTCATCCAGATTCGGAATGAGTTTCATCAATTGAACACCGCTGGCCAAATCAGCTAGTCCTTTGTCTACTTTCAGGAAAGGAACAATATTTTTCTTTTCCCATAAATAATCGGCAGTCCATAGACCATCAATTTTACGATCCATGGTGTTTTCAAACAAAATAGCGCCTAGAATATAATCACTGTCAAAAGCGGGACTTTTAATAATTCTGGTTCTCATTTCATGTACAAGAGTGTACATTTCTTCGTCGTTAGAATAGCTGTTTTCTTGAACGCCATATTGCGATAATGCTTTTGGTGTACTTCCGCCGCTTTGATCTAATGCAGCGATAAATCCTTTTCCAAAATGCATCCGATTTAATTGTTCCTGGTTCACATTTGCCATAATAATGAATTTAAGTTTTGTAAATCCATGTAATTTAAGCAATTTTCACAACTTGTTGATTATGAATAAGTAGGTTTTTTAAAGACCAATTTTCTCATTCACTTTATCATAAGCCTCTTTTACTTTTTTGGGAGGATCAAATCGATAGCCTGCAGAAAGTTTTAAAGTCACAATATTATCATTTAATCTCGGATCAATTTTATCGTCCTGAGCAAAGCTGATTGTGTTTAGAGTTGCAAAAGCAAAGAAACGGTCTTTATTGTAGGCTAATTTTAAATTGAAATCGGCCTGATATAAAGCTGAGCTATCTTTATCAATCAAATTCAGCCCAGCGCCTAAAGCGAGTCCGGCGCCAATTAAAACCCGATCGCTAATCACAAAATTGTAGAAGTAGGAAGGAGCGAGCGTAAAAACATAAATATCTCCTGGCGATGAATCGGGCGTATTTAAATCTAAATTGGTGTAATAAAAAGAGAAGGTTGGAATGAAACTTCCGGAACTTTTGGTCTGCCATTCGTTTTGACTTACCAAGGTTTTAAACGAAAATTTATCATTGAAAACATAAGCTGTCGATCCGCCAATTTTCATAGTCCTCATACTAGGTAATTGCGCTGTAATGTTGTCATCTTTAATATAAAACCCTTTTTGGTTGATATAGGTAAAGGACTGCATCCATTTTTTTAAATAAAAACGGGTATTGAAATTAAAATGTTTGGAATGTGAATCGCCTTTATTCTGACTCAGAAATTTCGGCGCAAAGCCAAAACCGACATCAATGATTTTGTAGTTTAAGTTAAAACCAATCTGCTCTCGTCGATTGGGAATAAGATTGACATACATTTTGGTTTCCGGATTATCTGAAGCAATCTGAAAACTATTGGAAGTGTCTAAATAATAAACACTAGCCGTGATTTTATCGTTGTAAGATTTAAAATAAGGATTTCGCAGGGAATCGTTTTGGGCGAAACATCCAAAAATGCTGGTAAAGAATGTTGTGTAAATGATTTTTAAACACATAGAAACATAGTTTTTGGATTGTTTTAAAAAAGACATTTCATTCAAAATAAATCACATTGTGTTATGTGATAAAATGCAATTTTCTAAAAAACACCTCTAAGATAGGTCAATAAATCTATGTTTCTATGTGTTAAATAAATTTTTTAGTGGAATAAAATTAAACCCAATCAATCGGATTCGCTAATACATTAATCAATTTTTCTTCCTCACTTCCTGCTTCAGGATGATGGTCATACACCCATTGCACATGTGGAGGCAAACTCATTAAAATACTCTCGATTCTTCCGTTGGTTTTTAAACCGAATAAAGTTCCTTTATCATGAACCAGATTAAATTCAACATAACGGCCACGACGGATTTCTTGCCAAGTTCTTTGTTCTGAAGAATATTCTAAATTTTTTCTTCTTTCCACAATCGGAACGTAAGCTTCAAGGAAACTGTTACCTACTTCGGTTACAAAATCATACCAGTTTTCCATTGACATTTGTTCATTTGCTTTGCAATAATCAAAGAATAAACCGCCAAGTCCACGGGCTTCATTTCGGTGTGCGTTCCAGAAATACGAATCGCATTGTTTTTTATATTTTGGATAAAACTCCGGATTGTGTTTATCGCAAGCGGTTTTACACGTTTGATGAAAGTGCTTTGCATCTTCTTCAAACAAATAATAAGGCGTTAAATCCTGTCCGCCACCAAACCATTGATTGATTACTTTTCCTGTTTCGTCATACATTTCAAAATATCGCCAATTCGCGTGAACGGTTGGAACCATTGGATTTTTGGGATGTAAAACCAGACTTAATCCGCAGGCAAAGAAATCGGCTTCGCCAACGCCAAACATTTTTTGCATGGTATCCGGCAGTTTTCCGTGAACGGCAGAAATGTTTACACCGCCTTTTTCGAAAACAGCTCCGTTTTCAATAACACGCGTTCTTCCGCCTCCGCCTTCGGGACGTTTCCATAAGTCTTCACGGAATTTTGTGGTTCCGTCAACAGCTTCTAATCCTGCACAGATCTGGTCTTGTAAATTTTGTATGTATGCGTAAAATTGGTCTTTCATGATTTAATATATTCTGATTTGAGAAGTCCAAAGTAAACGGAGTTTTGCAATTCGCCATCGCCGTTTCTAAATTCGTCTCTTAAAATTCCTTCTTGTTTAAAATGGTGTTTTAATGCAATTCTCTGACTTGCTAAATTGACTTCTGAGGTACAAATGAAAACTTTATTCATCAACAATTCGTTAAAACAAAACTCAAGTGCATCAGAAACCATTTTGGATGTGATTCCTTTTCCTTGGTAATCTTCGTCAATAAAATAACCTAGTTCGCATTTAGAAATGCGATAATCTATTGTTTTTACACATAAATAACCAATTAGATTATTCGTTGTGCTTTCTCTTGCGTAAAAATAATATCCTTCGCTGTTTCTTTCTTTGTCTTTACTAACGGCTATAAAATTTTCGGCATTTTCTTGTGAATCAGAATTAGCAAGAGTTACAGGAAAAGTTTTTCCGATATGATTTCTATTTTTATCAATTAGTTTATAAAACTCTTCAGGAAGAATATTTTCAATTCGGTCTGTTTTCCAATCTGTAAAACTCATTGTAATTTACTTTTTAAGGAAGAGATTTTAGTATTGATTCCAAAAGAAAAAACCTTGCTTTCTTCTTGAATGTATTGATAAATGGCCAAAGCTTTCTCTTCAAAATGATAGTTTTCTTCTTTTGAAAATTCGATCAATACATCGCCGAATTGTTCTAATTGTTCCCAGTCAAAATGAAGACGAGTTAGCAACGTGATTAATTCTTCGTTAGAATAGTCAATTAAAGTAGTTATGGTAAGACCAAACTCTTTTAGCTGGTTTTCAATATCTGATTTCTGTAATTGGCTCAAAGGATAAGGTACATAAATAAGAGTTCGTAACGTCTTGAGGACATTATCAATTCTTATTTTTTCTTCGTCTCGTAAACCTTTATTAAGCATAATGTTTTAGAATTTTTTGTTGCTTATAGTTGTTTTTTGAAATGTCATTATGGGCTTTTTTGTAAAAGAAGTTTCGCTTCTTTTGCCTAAGTTTTTGATCACACGATAAACAAAATATAAAACCGGCAACGAATAATATATAAAACCCATACAGATCGGCACATAGGGTTTTTCTATAAACAATCCGCTTGATTTTACTGTTTGGAAATAATGTGATTTTTCTAAAAACTCTGGTGTCAATCCAAAATGAGGCACTATATTATTTCCAATGCAAACCGCTAGAATTAAGAAAAAGTAGAAAACTGCTTTCGCCGCAGATTTTCCCATTTGATATATTCTGACTTCCGGAGAAACATTTGAAAAAGCAAAACGCATTCTATTTAAAACGGTCAACAGATAAATATATAAAATATTGGTGTTAACGACCGATTCATTAAAAGAATAAGCAAACAAACCATACAGCGGAAAAAACACAAAAAGAGACCATTTTCTAGGCATAACTGCCATAAAGACTCCCGAATGCACCATTATAAATTCAAAAGCCATTAAAATGGCTAAATCGTTTATAAGGCTTACTGGATGTAATTCCGGATGCATCCAAACCATTAGAAACACATAGGCGTAATAAGCCTGAAATCCATATTCAATAAATGAAAAGGGAGAGTTTCTGTTGAGGTTTAGATTTGCTAGCATATTTTTTTCTTCCTGCAAGGTTTCCAAAACCTTGTAGGTATTAATTGGATATTATTATATTTAAAAATCAATATTTAAGAAACCTACAAGGTTTTGGAAACCTTGCAGGAAGAACGGAAAACAATAATCATTCAAATGTATAAGTTTCGTTTAAAAGATCATTTTTCTGATTATGACAAAAAAGAAAATTATCTGTTCCTCCAAATAATTCTATAATTTCATCACGTTCAATTTTTGTTTCTCTCTTAGAGAAGAAAGCTTGATAGGATGAAAATTTGAAATCTTTAAAATCTAAATCGAAATGATGTTTCGGATTTAAATGAACATAAAGAATCAGTCGCCTTAAATAATTTTCATCTTTTAACCGTATTCTCTTAAAATGCTTTTCGAATAAACTTCCTGTTCTATTGGTTTGTTTATTAAATGCTTTAGCGTAAGAATTAAATAAGTTTGAAAATGCTTGTGTAACCTCTTTTTCTTCTACATTTAGACGAATAACTAAATGAAAGTGATTATTCATCAAGCAATATGCAAAAACTGAAATTTTATGTTCTGTATATTTAGATAATTGTTTTAAGAAATAAAGTTTGTTAGCGTCATTTTCAAAAATAGTTATTCCATTAATTCCTCTATTATAAATATGATAATAACAATCCTTATCAAGTGTTTCCAATTTCATTTTTTATTTACTAAAAAGTAAGTTTTTACTGTAAATATAAAAAAGAACTTTTATACCTACAAGGTTTTGGAAACCTTGCAGGAAATCAAATGAGACTGAACACTGAAATACTAATTCCCGTATTCCTTCACTGCGTCAATAAACGCTTTGGCGTGATCTACAGGAATATTTGGTAAAATTCCGTGACCTAAATTTACGATATATTTATCTTTTCCGAATTCGTCAATCATTTCGTGAACCATCTTTTTGATAGTTGGAATTGGAGAAAGTAATCTTGACGGATCGAAATTTCCTTGTAACGTAATGTTTCCACCAGATAAATAACGAGCATTTCTAGCCGAACAAGTCCAGTCCACTCCTAATGCAGAAGCTTTACTTTTACCCATTTCGCCAAGCGCAAACCAGCATCCTTTTCCGAAAACAATAACTGGCGTAATATCTGCTAAAGCATCAACAATCTGGTTGATGTATTTCCATGAAAATTCCTGATAGTCAACAGGAGAAAGCATTCCTCCCCAGGAATCAAAAATCTGTATGGCATTTACACCCGATTTTACTTTTTCTTTTAAATATAAAATAGTCGTATCGGTAATTTTTTGCAATAATGTATGTGCTGCAGCTGGATTAGAAAAACAGAATCCTTTTGCAGTATCAAAACTTTTGGAACCTTTTCCTTCAACTGCATAACAGAAGATTGTCCAAGGCGAACCTGCGAAACCAATTAATGGCACTTCATCATTCAGCATTTCTTTAGTCAATTTTACAGCGTCAAAAACGTAGCCTAAAGTTTCGTTTACATCTGGAACATAAACTTTGTGAACATCAGCTAAAGAACGAATCGGATTTGGAATAATAGGGCCTAAATTATCTTTCAATTCTACGTGAATTCCCATTGCGCGAGGCACAACCAGAATATCCGAGAATAAAATTGCAGCATCTGGAGCAATTCTTCTGATAGGTTGAACTGTGATTTCAGCAGCTAATTCAGGAGTTTCGCAACGTGTGAAAAAATCATATTTATCACGAAGTTCTCTAAACTCTGGTAAATATCTTCCTGCCTGACGCATCATCCATACTGGCGGACGCTGTACTGTTTCTCCTTTTAATGCTTTTAAAAATAGGTCGTTTTTTAACATCTCGTATTTGTTTTTCCTGCAAGGTTTTGAAAGCCTTGTAGGTATTGTTGTTGATTTATATTTAGACCTACAAGGCTTTCAAAACCTTGCAGGATGTGGTAAACATTATTTATATTCTTGTAAAACATCCTCGATGACATCTTCAATTGTGGGCTGATCTGCAATGATGATGTTTTTTGTGATTTTATGCAAAGCTTCTGCAGTGGTTTCGCCGATACAGAAACAAAGCTGTTTATTAATGGTATTGTCCTTAAGGTAACTTTGTACTCCCGACGGACTAAAAAACAAAATAGCTTCTGGATTTGCCTTTATTTTCTGAGGCTGTAATGAAGTATCGTAAACCTGGATTTCGTTGAATTTAATTCCAGCTTCTTTTAAAGCTTCTGGTAAAGTATCTCTTCTTAAATTTCCACTAAAAAAAGTGAAACTTTCACTGTTGTAGATCAAAGTGATAATTTCTGCTAAATCAGAAGCATAGCCTGTGTAAGCCACAACATTAAAGCCATGATCGCTTAATAGCGTTTTGGTTTTTAGACCAACGCAATACACGTTTTTGGTTTTTAATTCTTCTGATTTTGGATTTGACAAAACGCTGTGAACTGCATTCTGACTTGTAAAAATCAAACTTTCGTTGAGGTCTTTCAGTTCGAAAGGTTTGTTTTCGGTTTTAATGAAATCGGCTTCGATTACTTCGATGCCAGCTTTTGTCAGCTCTTGTTTATAAAGAGGAGATAATATTTTAGTGGATAATATCTGAATTGATTTCGCCATTATTTTTTCAAAGATTCTTTAATCTTTTGCATTAGTTCTGTTCCGCCATTATTCAAAATCTCTTGTGCCGAATGAAAACCTAGTTTTTTCCATTCTGAAATATCAACCGTTTTGTTGATTTCCAGTTTTTGTTTTCCATCGATGGAAAGTAAAACGCCTTGAAAATGTAAAGTATCTTCATCTTCATTATATCTAACCAAAGATCCGATTGGTGCCGTACATCCGCCTTCTAGGGTTCTCAAAAACTGACGTTCAATATAAGTACAGATTTCAGTTTCGATATCATTCAATTGAGAAAGTGCATCCAAAGTGTAATTGTCATTTTCCATTGCCACAACTAGCATTGCGCCTTGTGCCGGTGCAGGAATCATCCAATCTAAATTGATATAATTTTCTGGTTTTAAATTAATTCGCTCTAAACCTGCAGCCGCAAATACAGCTCCGTCCCAATTATTATCCTGAAGTTTTTGCATACGCGTATTTACATTTCCACGTAAATCAACAACCGTATGATTTGGGTATTTATTGAACCATTGTGCCTGGCGACGTAAACTTCCAGTTGCAATGGTGCTTGGATTTGCAAAATCGGGATTTCCTTTATGGACTAAAATATCCAAAACATTCGCTCTTGGTAAAACAGCCGCCTGAACAATTCCTTTAGGTAAAGCTGTTGGAACATCTTTCATCGAATGAACCGCAATGTCAATATCGCCATTGATCATGGCAATGTCTAGCGTTTTGGTAAAAATTCCAGTAATCCCCAATTCGTAAAGAGGTTTATCCAGAATAATGTCACCTTGAGATTTTACCGCAACAATTGAAGTTTTATAACCTAAATCGTTTAGTTTTTTCTCTACAGTGTGTGCTTGCCAAAGTGCTAATTCGCTGTCACGCGTTCCTATTCTGATTGTTTTTTCAGCCATGTTTTTTTGTTTTTACCATTAAGGCATTAAGGTTCATTAAGCTTTACGCTGATTTTTTCTTACCATTAAGAAAATTAAGCTTTGTCTGAATTTAAGATTAATAAGTTTGAAAAGATTTTTAAACTTAATTCTCTTGACAAAGATTGACTTAACTTTCTTAATGCCCTTAATGGTTCAATATTTTAATCAATTAATCTTGCGAAATAATCATTCACAAGAGGTTTCATTGATTTTGTAATGTTTGTTGTGTTGAAATTTATCAATAAACCTTGGGGTCTTTGTAATAATTTCATGTATGTCAATAATTGTGCTTCATGAATCGGCAATAGGTTCTCTATTGCTTTTAATTCCACAACAACACAGTCATTTACAAGTAAATCGATCCTTAAATCAGATTCAAATTCAAGATCGTAATAATCAATTTTTACAACTAATTGTTGTTTTACATCATATCCGTTTCGTTCTAATTCATATTTGAGGCACTTTTCATAGATACTTTCTAAAAGTCCAGGTTCCAAAGTTTTGTGCACTTTTATGGCAAAACCTGTAATTTCATAAGCCAATTGTGTAACCTCTTTTTTTGTCATAGAACTTATTTGTTTTTTACCATTAAGCGCATTAAGCTTTTTGTTTGAATTTAAGATTATTAAACTGTGTTATAGCGTGGCTTAATTCTCTTGACAAAGATTGACTTAATTTCCTTAATATCTTAATGGTTTAAATTAAAAATTAAGATGCTTTTATTTTGAAGACTTTTTCGATCCATTCGATGCTTTCATCGACCATGGTACTGTCGTCTTTTAGATGATTTGCAAAATGCGTAGTAATTTTTTGGATGATTCGGTTACTGATGATTTCTGCTTGTGCTTCATTGAAATCAGCAATTTTTTTGCTTTGGAAATCCAATTCAGAAACTTTAATAGCGTTTAGTTTTTCTTTTAAAGCATTAATTGTTGGAGCGAATTTTCTTCCTTTTGTCCAAGTAACAAATTCTTCTTTGATTTCTTCGATAATTGATTCCGCAGCTGGAATGTGTAATTTTCTGTTTTCCAAAGTTTCATCTGTCAATTGAGACAAATAATCCATGTGGATTAAAGTTACACCTTCTAATTCCTCTACATTTTCATTAACGTTTTTAGGAATAGACAAGTCCAGAATCAACAAAGGTTTTTTAAGATTTAAAATTGCTTTGTCAACCGTTGGGTTTTGAGCGCCAGTTGCCACAACCACAACATCGGCTTTTTGAAGTTCTAAATGTAATTCAGAGTAATCTTTAACAATCAGATTTAATTTTCCTGCTAATTTCTCAGCTTTGTCTTTTGTTCTGTTGATTAAAGTAATGTGTTCGTTTTTAGTATGTTTTACTAAATTCTCACATGTATTTCTTCCAATTTTTCCAGTTCCGAAAAGTAGGATATTTTTATTGCTGATATCTTCAACGTTTTTCAGAATATATTGTACAGAAGCAAAAGAAACCGAAGTAGCACCAGAGCTGATTTCTGTTTCATTTTTAATTCTTTTGCTTGCCTGAATTACGGCATTTACCAATCTTTCCATAAAAGTATTGGCCAATCCCATTGATTTTGAATGCGTAAAAGAAGTTTTAATCTGAGATATAATTTCAAAATCGCCTAAGATCTGACTATCTAAACCAGTTCCTACACGAAAGATATGATTGATTGCTTCCTGATTTTTGTAAACGAAACCGACTTTTTGAAAAGCGTCGACAGATCCGTTACTATTATCGCAGATTAATTTTATTAATTGAAATGGATGTTCAGCAAAACCGTAAATTTCGGTTCTGTTGCAAGTTGAAGTAACTAGTAAACTTTCTATTCCATCGTTTTTAGCTTGTTCCAGCAATCGCGTTTTCGCAACTGCATCCAAACTAAATTGACCTCTAACCTCAGCATCAGCTTTTTTGTAACTCAGACCAACTGAGTAAAAATAAAGGTGTTTCGGTACGTTATTGTTTTCCATAAATTCACTTTCATAAAAGTGCAACAAAATTATTACTATACCATTGATAAAAATAACGCTAAAAGTACTTTTTATGTCGCTGTATGTTTTTTTGAACCTAAATAGGTGTTTTTGAGTAAAAAGGACTACTTTTGTAGCAAAATCAACTCATTTGAAGTGATTAGTTTAGAGTCGTTCTAAATAACATTTTGAGTTTGTTTTGATTTTCGTTTCAAAAAAATATCGCTATGAGTTCTCAAGAAGTTATAAAAATTGAAGACGACTTTACGCTGATTCGTTTTCAAAACGATGGTTCAGAACCATTTTATGCACAGCATGAAATAGTAGGTACTGGCCTGATACAGTTTCACTTCGGGATAAAAGGAAATGCAAAATTTTTATTCAATCAGGGCAATTATGCTTTAGAATTGAAAGAGGAAAAATCGTTGCTTTTGTACAATCCGCAGAAAGAATTACCGCTGAATTTAGAATTGGCTCCAAACTCATGGGCAATTTCGGTAATTGTATCCATTAAGAAATTTCACGCGTTATTTTCTGCCGAAGCCGACTATATTACATTTTTAAGTCCGGACAATAAGGATAAAAAGTATTATAACGAAGGAAATATCAGTCCATCCATGGCGATTGTTTTGAGTCAGTTGTTTCATTACAATCTACATCCGTCCATAAAAAACCTTTATTATAAAGGAAAAGGATATGAATTATTGAGTTTGTATTTTAACAGAACGGAGGATCCAAATGCAGAACAATGTCCGTTTTTAATTGATGAAGACAATGTTTTGAAAATCAGAAAAGCCAAAGAAATCATTATCGCTAATATGGCCGAACCGCCAGGATTGCAAGAATTGGCAGATGAAATTGGCTTGAATTTGAAAAAACTCAAAATGGGTTTCAAACAAATTTATGGCGACACCGTTTACGGTTTCCTTTTCGATTATAAAATGGATTTCGCCCGAAAACTGTTAGACAGCGGTTCGTATAATGTAAATGAAGTTGGGCTGAAAATAGGTTACAGCACCGGAAGTCATTTCATTGCGGCGTTTAAGAAAAAGTTTGCCACAACTCCAAAGAAGTATTTGATGTCTATTAATGCGAATGTTTAACGGAATGCAAAAACTTGTTTTCTTTTTAATTCTTATTTCTTTTGTTTTTAAAGCTACTGCTCAGCATAATTCTAAAATCAATTATGATGGATTGTTGAAATTAGAAGGTATTGAATATGTTGGAGGAATTACTTTTTATATAGAAAAAAAGAGTCAAATTTTAATGGCAGTTCAAAACCACATTATTAAATGGAAAGCAGATGTTGTGAAAGAGTGCGGAAAAAGAAAAACTAAGATTAATTCTGTTTCTGTAAGATCGGAAAAATTGAAAGTTTCTTTTGGAAAGAATAAGAATGCTCTTGTAGATATAATTAATGGTAAAATTGAATGTTTAGCTGAAGAGAGCAAAAAAGATGAAAAAGGCGAATACATCAATTTTAAAAATAACAACATAACTAAAAAGTAATAAATATCATATTTCGAATAAAGTACAGCGTTTACTTTTGCCGAAAATTAAAAAACAAATAAAAAGCTTAAAGCAAAAGAACATAATGAAAGGTGTATTATTAGTAAATCTGGGATCTCCAGAAAGTCCAACTCCAAAAGATGTAAAACCTTATTTAGATGAATTTTTAATGGATAAATACGTGATCGACGTTCCGTATTTATTGAGAGCATTATTAGTTCGTGGTATTATTTTAAGAAAAAGACCAGAAGAATCAGCACATGCTTACGCAAAAATTTGGTGGGAAGAAGGTTCGCCTTTAGTTGTGCTTTCAGAAAGAATGCAGCAAAAAGTGCAACCTTTAGTAAATGTCCCAGTTTCGTTAGCAATGCGTTACGGAAGCATGACAATCGAAAAAGGACTTCAGGAATTGAACGATAAAGGAGTTACCGATGTAATGCTTTTTCCACTATATCCGCAATATGCAATGGCTTCCACTTTGACTATTTTAGTAAAAGCAGAAGAAATCCGTAAGAAGAAATTCCCACACATGAAATTTACTGATGTTCCGGCATTTTACAATAAACCAGATTACATCAAAAATTTGGCTGATTCTATTCAGAAACATTTGGCTGGTTTTGATTACGATCATTTATTGTTTTCGTATCACGGAATTCCAGAACGTCATATTCGCAAAACGGATATTACCAAATCACATTGTAAAATTGATGGTTCTTGCTGTAACACGCCTTCTCCAGCACACGATTTTTGTTATCGTCACCAATGTTATGAAACGACAAAACAAGTTATTAAGTTATTAGGACTTCCTGAAGATAAATACAGTCTGACTTTTCAATCTCGTTTAGCAGGAGATAAATGGTTAGAACCTTATACCGATGTCGAAATTGATAACATGCCTGCAAAAGGAATCAAGAAATTGGCAGTTGTAACACCAGCTTTCGTTTCAGATTGTTTAGAAACTTTGGAAGAAATCGCCATGCGTGCCAAAGAAGATTTTGAAGCAAATGGAGGAGAAGAATTCTTGGCAATTCCATGTTTGAATGATGATGATGAGTGGTGCCAAACGGTTTCTAACTGGATTAATGATTGGGCGAAATAGAGAATAGAGGCAAGAGTAAAGAAAAAAGAAATTTCTAAATGGAATATTACAATTATCTAAAATCACTGCATCTTATATTTGTGATTACCTGGTTTGCGGGTTTGTTTTATATTGTGCGTTTGTTTGTTTACCAAATAGAAGCCAATGACAAACCTTCACCAGAAAAAGAAATTCTACAGGCACAATACAAAATAATGGCCTATCGTTTGTGGTATATTATTACATGGCCGTCGGCAGTTTTGGCGAGTATTTTTGCTTTTTGGATGCTGTTTTTTACAGAAGCCGGAAGCGTTTGGATTAAAATGCCCTGGATGCACGTAAAGTTATGTTTTGTTTTCCTTTTGTATTTGTACCATGGAAAATGCCATCAGATTTTTAAGCAATTACAAAGAGATGAGGTAAAATATACCAATAATTTTATGCGTTTGTGGAATGAAGGCGCAACGATTATTTTGTTTGCCGTGGTATTTTTAGTAGTTTTAAAAAGTGCCATCAACTGGATTTTTGGCGTAATCGGAATTATTTTATTTTCTGTTTTAATCATGCTGGGATTTCGTTTTTACAAACGAATTAGAGAAAGGAAATAGTTGGCAGTGGTCAGTTTTTTAGTGATCAGTTTACAATCATTGTCTTTTAAATTTTTATATATTTTATAACTTTAAAACGAAGTTACACGTTTGCAAAATAACTGAACACTAACAATCTGAACACTGAATACTAAAATCATGCTCAACATCAAAATGACAATGCTTTCCCTTCGTACCAGGATTTTCCTGTCTATGATTGTATTGATTGTGGTAGCATCTTTTTTATTGGCTTCGATTTCTATTATTCAGTTTAAAACTGAGGCCAAAGAATACCATCAGGAACGGTTGGAACGAAAAGAAAATGCGGTAAAAGAACACATAAATTACGTTCTGGCGACTACAACTTATCCGCTGAAAACGCAAAATCTGGATTTGATTTTTAAAGATAAAATCCACGAATTAGCGCAGATTCATAAAATCGAAATCAATATTTACAGTCTCGACGGAAAACTTTTAAAATCATCCAAAGAGTCTTTTGCGGTTGATAAAATTGCCCCGCCAATTCCGGAATATATTCTGAAATTAGTTCGTTCTTCAATTGAGAAACGTTTTGTAGACATTAAGACGATTGACGGAGTCAAAAACCGATCATCCTACAGTTTAATAAAAGATGAAAAATTCAAACCGCTCGGAATTCTAAACCTTCCTTATTTAGAAGACGACGGTTACTACGATAATGAGTTGAATACTTTCTTGATTCGCCTGAGTCAGGTGTATTCTTTTATGCTGATTGTGGCTTTTGCATTGGCTTATTTCCTTTCGACTTATATCACAAAATCGCTTAAAACCATTTCAGATCGTTTGGAAGAAACCAATCTGGATCAGAAAAATGAAAAGATTGTTTTGGAAGCGAATAGCAAAGAAGTTAATTTCCTTATCAAAGCGTATAACGGAATGGTGGATAAACTCGAAACGAGCGCCATTAAACTGGCACAAAGTGAACGTGAAGAAGCTTGGCGCGAAATGGCAAAACAAGTCGCACACGAAATTAAAAATCCGCTTACGCCGATGCGTTTGACGGTTCAGAGTTTCCAAAGAAAGTTTGATCCAAATGATCCAGACGTGAAGCAGAAAATGAATGATTATTCCGAAACCTTAATTCAGCAGATCGATACCATGACTTCTGTGGCTTCCGCATTTTCTAATTTTGCCTCAATGCCGGCGCAGCAAAATGAAACTTTAAATGTGGTTGAGGTTGTAGAATTAGCCTTGGATATTTTTAACGAAGATTATATTGTTTTCGAAAAAGAAGAAGAAGAAATCATTTCCAAAATGGATCGTACGCAACTGATTCGTGTCATTACCAATTTGGTTAAAAATGCGACACAGGCAATTCCGGAAAGTCAGTTTCAAAAGTCTATTGTAGTTACCGTAAAACGACGTAACAATAATGTAGAAATTGCGGTAAAAGACAACGGAATCGGAATCCAAAAACAAGATATCGGACGAATTTTCGAACCCAAATTTACTACCAAAACCAGCGGTATGGGACTTGGACTCGGAATTATCAAAAACATTATAGAAAATTACAAAGGAACAATTACCTTTGAATCAACTTACGGAAAAGGAACGACTTTCAGGGTTTCTTTACCCATCACAAACTCATAAAACCAGCTGTTATGAACTACGAAAATATCTTAATTTCAATTGAAGAAAAAGTGGCTACCATTACCATTAACAGACCAACTAAGTTAAATGCTTTAAACAAAGCAACCATCAGTGATCTGAGTAATGCTGTTGACTCATTATCCAAAAATGATGATGTTCGTGTTATTGTTTTAACCGGAAGCGGAGAAAAAGCTTTTGTAGCCGGAGCAGATATTTCGGAGTTTGCAAATTATACGACTGTCGAAGGTGCGCAACTGGCGGCAGAAGGACAAGAATCTTTGTTTGATTTCATAGAAAATCTAAGAAAACCAGTTATTGCAGCCGTTAACGGTTTTGCTCTTGGCGGCGGATTAGAATTGGCGATGGCTTGTCATTTCAGAGTAGCTTCAGACAATGCTAAAATGGGACTTCCTGAAGTAACTTTAGGTTTAATTCCAGGTTACGGAGGAACACAGCGTTTACCGCAATTAATTGGAAAAGGCCGTGCGATGGAAATGATTATGACCGCAGCGATGATTACTGCTGAACAAGCAAAAGATTACGGTTTAGTAAATCATGTGGTGTCTCAAGAGGAATTGCTGTCGTTTACAAACGTAATCGCTCAAAAAATAATTAAAAACGCACCTTTTGCCATTGGAAAAGCCATAAAAGCCATCAATGCAAACTTTAAAGATGGTAAAAATGGTTTCGATACTGAAATAAAATCATTCGGAGAATGTTTCGGAACCCAAGACTTTAAAGAAGGAACAACAGCTTTTTTAGAAAAACGTAAAGCTGAATTTACAGGAAAATAAAATTTTCTTAACCGCAAAGGTCGCAAGGGACAGCGCAAGGTTCGCAAGTTTTTCTAAAATCTTTGTGTCCTTTGCGTAAATCTTTGCGACCTTTGCGGTTAAATAAACACAACAATATGTCTTACGAACCAATATTTGCCCTTTTTTGTGAACGAGTTAAAGCAAGCATCCAAGCAGGAACTTTCGCCAAACTGACTTTGGCCAAAACGATGGGCGACACCGAAATCAAAAACATCTATTTTCGTTTGGTTCTCAACGAAGACAATACTTTTTCTATTTCGTTAACTTCTCGTTACAAAACAGAAGAAGTCGAAAGTATTCATACTTTAGATGAAGCTTTATTGGTTTTAGGAACTTACATCAAAAAACCGTTTTTAACTGCGCTTTTGTTTACAACAGATAATGATGTTACTTTTAAAGTAAATAAAAAGAATGCCGGAAGTATTATCGAACAGCCACCGACATTTAAAAATGCTTCTCCGGTTATGCTGGAAATGATTGAAAAAGGAATAGTTTAAAATCAAGCGATGGAGGAACTTAAGATAATATTATGGAGACAATTTGGAGCTGTAATAGACATGCTCGAGAGTTCAATCTTAGTGTGTCCTGAGAGTTTTTGGGATAAAAAAGATTTTTGGTATTCTGCTTATCACACCATTTTTTGGCTTGATTATTATTCATCTGAAAAACCAGACGAATTTTCTCCACCACAACCATTTTCTTTATCTGAATTTGATCCAAAAGGAATTTTACCCGAAAGAATTTACCTAAAAGATGAATTGCTTGAATATCTTGGGCATTCCCGTATAAAGGTTTTCTTTTTAATTGAAGGATTAAATGAAGAAACTTCAAAAGAAAGATTCGTCACAAAGAAGAAGAATTATAACAGAATTGAAATGATTTTGTACAACATGAGACATGTTCAGCATCATGTTGGCCAGCTAAATTTATTGTTGAGACAAAATGTTGATACAGCAGGGAAATGGGTTTCACAAACTGATAAAGAATATTGATAAAGTTAATACTCTAAGAACTTCTTTGTGCACCTCTGCAAAAACAACCCGTTAAACCAGCTTTACAAACAAATTAGAAGCAATTTTATTCGAAATTGACAATTCCCTTTCATCAACCTTAATTTTGACCGATAAATCGAAGGATTCTTTAGAAAGAAATTCAATTTTAGAACCCAAAGCAATTCCTTGTTTATCGAGATATTTCAAGAACTCCGAAGAAGTATCTTTCACACCAACACAAACTCCAGTTTGGTTATCAGATAACTCGGAAAGTAAATGTTTTTCAATCTTAATAATTCGGCCGTTAGCATCTGGAATAGGATCGCCATGAGGATCTTCAGTTGGATTTCCAAGAAAATCATCTAATCGGTTAATCAATTGTTCTGATTTGATGTGCTCCAACTGTTCCGCAATATCATGAACTTCATCCCAGCTGAAATTTAGTTTCTCCACTAAAAACACTTCCCAAAGACGATGTTTTCTCACAATCATTTTTGCGGCTAGTTTTCCGTTTTCGGTTAACGAAACCCCTTGGTATTTTTTATAATTAACCAAATCTTTCTCCGCCAGTTTCTTTAACATATCCGTAACCGAAGAAGCTTTGGTTTCCATGATTTCTGCAATAGCATTCGTGCTGACTTCTGTTTCTAAAGCCGCCGTTAAGTGATAGATCGATTTAAGGTAGTTTTCTTCTGAAAAGGTCATTTTTTTTCTTTTTGAGTAACAAAGAGACAGAGTTGCAAAGGGACAAAGCTAAAAACTTTGTTACTTTGTCACTCTGAAACTTTGCATCTTCATTTAACAATCAACAAAGGTATTGAAATTTTATGTCTCAATTTGTCTACCGTTGTGCCAAAAAGAATATCTTTCAATCCAGTGTGGCCGTGGGTTCCCATAACGAGAATGTCGAAATTTCCTTCGTTTATAATTTTCGGAATTACATTGTTGGGTTTTCCAAAACCAAGTTCTGTTTTGATCTTGAATCCTTTTTCCGACAGCATTTCTTTGTATTTCAATAATAGTTTTTCATCTATTGTCGTTTCATGATCGTGAACATGAACGCCGTACATTAACGCACCCACAGTTTCAACGATATGAATTAAAGTATATTCGGTATCAATGCCACCCAATTCAAAGGCTTTGTTTAATGCGGCTTCATCTGCATGAGAAAAATCTACAGAAATGGCTATATTTTTAATGCTCTGACTTTCTTTTGGCGTAAAGTGAAGTTTTAGGTTATGCGGCGAGTGATTAATAACTTTTTTAGATTTGGCTTTTGCGATAAAAGGTTTAAAAACGATATAAAGCAGTAATCCAGCAAAAGCAATCGCAAGCGGTATTACCGTAACCCATAAAATTATTGGATGATTCGAACTTGCCAGCCATGAAGTAATTTCGTCATAAACCAACTTAGCATTCAATGAGACAATAATTAAAGCAATAATCCAAGAAACAACCTGTGTGGTTCTGGAAATATGAAAACCATTCATTTTCGATTTATCACTCACAAAATGAATCAGCGGAATAATCGCAAACCCCAATTGAAGGCTCAAAATAACCTGACTCAAAATCAATAATTTTCCCGTTACATCTTCGCCATAAATCCAAATCACGATCAAAGCAGGAACTATAGCAATCAAACGGGTTATAATTCTACGAACCCAAGGCTGAATTCTTAAGTGTAAATAACCTTCCATCACAATCTGTCCTGCAAGTGTTCCCGTTACGGTTGAACTTTGTCCTGCAGCGATTAAGGCAACGGCAAATAAGATTGGTGCCCATTTTGTGCCTAACAAAGGTTCCAGGAATTGATGTGCATCCTGAATCTCGGCAACTTCAAACATTCCATTTTTATGAAAAGTGGCGGCTGCCAAAATTAAAATGGCAGCATTGACGAAGAATGCCAAATTTAAAGCGATAGTTGAATCAATCAAATTGTATTTTAAAGCTTGTTTGATTCCCGCTGGACTTCTGTCGAATTTTCTGGTTTGCACCAAAGAAGAGTGTAAGTAAAGGTTGTGAGGCATTACCGTTGCTCCAATAATTCCGATTGCAATATATAAGGCAGCCGAATTTGGAATAGAAGGAACCAATCCAGCGATAATTTTAGAAACTTCAGGTTCGGCAAAAATCATTTCAAAAATGAAAGAAAAACCAATAATCGCTACCAAAGCAATAATAAAAGCTTCCATTTTGCGGATTCCCTTGTTGATTAAGAACAATAAAATGAAAGTATCTAAAACGGTAATCAAAACACCTTCAAAAAGCGGAATTCCAAAAAGAAGATTAATTCCGATTGCCATTCCGAGCACTTCGGCCAAATCACAAGCGGCAATGGCAATTTCGGCCAGAAAATATAAAATGTAGTTGACATATTTAGAATAAGTCTCTCGCGAAGCCTGTGCTAAATCTCGCTGTGTTACGATTCCAAGTCTTGCGCTTAAACTCTGCAAAAGCAAAGCCATTAAGTTACTCATCAATAAAACCCAGACTAAAGTATAACCAAACTGGCTTCCGCCGGCAATGTCTGTAGCCCAGTTTCCTGGATCCATATAACCAACGCTTACTAAATAAGCCGGGCCTAAAAAGGCTAATATTTTTCTGAAACCTGTTTTTTTATGTTCTGTAGAAACCGATTCGTGGACTTCTTCTAAAGATTTACTCATTGTAAATGTATTGTTTTCACAAATATATAGAAAAATGATATTCGCGGAACAATATTTTTAGGCGAGTCTAAAATTTAAATGTTAGAATTCAAACATTTTGGGCACAATCCTGATAATGTAAAGTTTATTTCGTTCACTTTATAATTGTGCGGCATAATGTAGCTCGGTTTCACATTTTCAAGACAAGTAATTTCGTGACAGTTTTCACAGCTGAAATGAGCATGGTTATGGATGTGTACGCGCTGATGCGAATGATTGCATTTGGCATATTTAACCGTGCCGTCCAAATTGGAGATTTTATGAATAATATCATCGTTAACCAAACGATCTAAAATTCTATAAATGGTCACGCGATCGCAGACATCATTCAATTGTTTTTGAATTTCGGTGTGTGATAATGCCGTTTTAGAATTCTCAAATACCTCTAATACAGCTGTTTTAGCGGTAGTATTACGTGTTGTTTTCATTTTTATAAATTAAAAAATTTAACGCAACAATGTTGCGTTTGAATTTAATCTGTATATTTGCAACAAAATTGCATTAAGTAAAAGTACACAAAATGAAGAAATTGACTACACCCTTTTACGATATTTTAGGAATTTCAAGCGCAACGATTTGTCTCGTTCATTGTTTGATTTTTCCTCTTTTAACGATTCTTCCTTTAGGGTTGAGTCACAATCCAATTATCGATTTACTATTTGCTTCAATAGGTTTGTTTGCAATTGTCAAAATTACGAAAAAATCAACTCTTTTGGTTTCGTCGATTTTGATTGTTTCCATGAGCTTAATTTGGATTACTATTTTGACCGATTTATTCTTAGAGATTCATTTGGATCTGATTTATTTCGGTGGCATCGGAATGATTATCGGCCATTTGATTAATTATAAAAATCATAAAAACATACACAAATGAAAAAACTCCCTGTTACAGTGTTAAGCGGATTTCTTGGAGCAGGAAAAACGACGCTTCTAAATCATATTCTTCATAATAAAGAAGGATTGAAAGTAGCCATAATCGTTAACGACATGAGTGAAGTTAATATTGATGCACAACTTGTAAAAAATCAAAATACGTTATCACGAACGGAAGAGAAGTTAGTTGAAATGACAAATGGCTGTATTTGCTGTACGCTGCGTGAAGACTTAATGGTTGAGGTAGAAAGATTAGCAAAGGAAAACAGATTTGATTATTTGCTTATTGAAAGTACAGGAATTAGCGAACCAATTCCAGTTGCTCAGACTTTTTCATTTGTAAATGAAGAGGCTAGTATTGATTTATCAAGGTTTAGTTACATCGATACAATGGTAACTGTTGTGGATAGTTTTAACTTTTTTAAAGATTTTGGTTCGGCTAAAACTTTGCAGGAACAAAATTTATCCAGTATTGAAAACGATACTCGCACGATAGTTAATCTTTTGGTTGATCAGGTCGAATTTGCGAATGTTATTATTTTGAATAAAACCGATCTTATTGATGCAGCATCATTACAAATGTTGAAAGCGTCAATTCAGAAGTTGAATCCTGTGGCGAAAATAATCACTTCGGTTTTAGGAAAAGTACATCCGAACGAAATTATAAATACGGGATTATTCAATTATGAGGAAGCGGAAAATTCTGCGGGCTGGATTAGAGAGTTAGAAGGAATCCATACGCCTGAAACCGAAGAATATGGAATCAATTCTTTTGTATTTAGAGATTCAAGGCCATTTCATCCCAATCGTTTATGGAATTTTATTACCTCAGATTTTCCAGAGAATATCATTAGAAGTAAAGGATTATTGTGGATGGCATCCCGACCAGAGCAGGCAATAAATTGGAGTCAGGCCGGCGGTTCTATAAAAGCGGAAGGGGCAGGAGTTTGGTGGGCGAGTATGTCGTTAAGTGAACGAATGACATTTAATAATTTTGTTGAATTTCAGGATATTATAGAAGAACGCTGGACGGCTAACTTTGGAGACAGACTTAATGAACTTGTTTTTATTGGACAGAAAATAAAAGAGACGGAGATTCTCAACAAACTCAAAAAATGCCTTTGTACAGAAGATGAAATTATAGATTATCAGGAAGGTTTATTTCCAAAAAAGGATCTTTTTCCAATATCAAGAACATCTTAAATAGTTAAGATTATGAAAGACAGTTATAATATATATGATGTAATTATCATCGGTGGCAGCTACAGTGGCTTATCGGCAGCAATGAGTTTAGGACGTGCTTTGCGTGAGGTTTTGGTTATTGACAGCGGTTTGCCTTGTAACCGACAAACGCCACATTCACATAATTTTATTACGCAAGACGGCGAAAAACCCGCTGTGATTTCGGCGAAAGCCAAATTACAAGTCGATGTTTATAAAACAATTCATTTTTATAGTGGACTTGCAGTAAAAGCGATTAAAAGTGAAAATGGATTTGAAGTTTCCACAGAATCTGGTAAAACTTTCAATTCAAGAAAAATCCTGTTTGCAAGCGGTGTTAAAGATCTGCTTCCTGAGATAAAAGGTTTTGCAGATTGCTGGGGGATTTCGGTTTTGCATTGTCCGTATTGTCACGGCTATGAAGTTAAAAACGAAAAAACAGCCATTATCGCCAATGGCGAAATAGGTTTTGATTTTGCCAAACTGATTTCAAATTGGACAAAAGATTTAAGATTGTGTACCAATGGAAAATCAACTTTGACTTTGGAACAAATTGAAATTCTTAAGAATCATAACGTTCAAATTTTTGAAGAGGAAATAGATTCGTTTGAAGATACAGAGGGATATATCCAAAAGATCGTTTTCAAAAATCAGGATAAAGTTGAAGTAAAAGCGATTTATGCGAGACCGCCTTTTGAACAACATTGTCCAATTCCTGCTAATTTGGGTTGTGATATAAATGAGCAAGGTTTATTAAAAGTTGATGCAATGCAGAAAACAAACGTTACTGGAGTTTATGCGAGCGGAGATTGTACAACTCCAATGCGCTCAGTTGCCATTGCCGTTTCTACAGGATCTTTTGCTGGAGCGGTCATTAACAAAGAACTAATTGACGAAGATTACGCAA
Source organism: Flavobacterium panacagri (assembly GCF_030378165.1). Lineage (NCBI taxonomy): Bacteria > Pseudomonadati > Bacteroidota > Flavobacteriia > Flavobacteriales > Flavobacteriaceae > Flavobacterium > Flavobacterium panacagri. The sequence continues at coordinate 1,057,202 of NZ_CP119766.1, read as the reverse complement.
ACTGAAAATAAACCATATAAGTTATATAAGTTTATTTAAAACTAGGCTTACATTTTCTTATATAACTTATATGGTTTAAAAAAACTTTGTGTTTTGTGACTTTGCTCGATCGAAAACAAAATTCTAACATATTGAATTCAATCCGTTTAAAAATTTACGCTCAGAGAATCATTATTTGTCAAATTTAATTTTTAGTTTTGTCTAAATTTAATTTTAAAAGAATGAAATATTTATTTTTGACAATATTAATAATTTCAACAAAAAGCATTTACTCGCAAAATATATCTGGAAAGGTAATGGCAGATAGTCCTGTTGTGCAGGAAATTAATGTTCGTTTGTTAAATACAAACTTTAAAACTCAAGCAGATTCAATTGGTCATTATCAGTTAGGAAATATTCCGGCAGGAACTTATAAAATTGCGGTAACCTCGACTGGATTCAAACCTTTAACCCAAAAAATAACAATATCAGAAAATCAAGATCTAAATCTGGATTTTGAATTAAAAGAAGACCAAAACGAACTAAATGAAGTAGTGGTCTCTGGAACTTTAAAACCAGTAAAACGTTTAGAAAGTGCCGTTCCCGTTGAGGTTTATTCGCCAGTTTTCTTTAAGAAAAATCCAACGCCAAGCATTTATGATGCACTTCAAAACATAAATGGAGTTCGTCCGCAGTTGAATTGCGGTGTCTGTAATACAGGAGATATTCATATAAACGGGTTGGAAGGCCCTTATACTTTAGTAATGATTGACGGAATGCCAATTGTGAGCAGTCTTTCGACGGTTTATGGCCTATCGGGAATTCCGAATTCTTTGGTGGAACGAATAGAAATCGTGAAAGGGCCGGCATCATCACTTTATGGAAGCGAAGCGGTTGGAGGTTTGATCAACATTATTACTAAGAATCCAACCAATGCTCCGATGTTTTCTGCTGATTATTTTACGACTTCTTATTTTGAAAGCAACCTGGATTTGGGAATGAAGTTTAATGTGGGTAAAAAAGCGATTTCACTTTTAGGAATTAATTACTTCAATTATGACCAGGTAATTGATAAAGACAAAGACAGTTTTACCGATGTAACGCTTTCTGAACGAATTTCGGTTTTTAATAAATGGAGTTTTCAGCGTAATAATAATCGGCTTTTTACCATTGCGGCACGTGCTATGTACGAAGATCGCTGGGGCGGAGACGTTCGCTGGGAGAAAAAATATCGTGGGGGAGACGAAATTTACGGAGAAAGCATTTATACCAAAAGAGCAGAATTGATTGGAAGTTATCAATTACCATTTGAGGAGAAATTAATGCTTTCTTTCTCTGGAAATGTGCATTATCAAGACAGTCGTTACGGAACCACTTCGTATATTGCCAATCAAAAAATTGGATTTCTTCAATTGACTTGGGATAAAAAAATCGGACGAAATGATTTATTGGCAGGAATCGCAAGCCGATATACCTATTACGATGATAATACGCCAGCCACAAAAGAAGCTGAAAGTACTTGGCTGCCGGGAATTTTTGTGCAAGATGAAATAACTTTTTCTCCAAAAAGTCAGGTTTTGCTGGGCGCACGCTACGATTATAATTCAATTCACGGTTCGATTTTTACACCAAGATTTGCCTATCGCTTTAAAGCCAACGATAATACTATTTTCCGCTTAAATGCCGGAACAGGTTTTAGAGTGGTCAATTTATTTACTGAAGATCACGCAGCGTTAACGGGTTCGAGAGATGTTGTGATTGAAAATGATTTGAAACCAGAGAAATCAGTAAATGTGAATCTGAATTATATTCAGAAAATAAACTTCGGAAATGGAACTTTTATGGGAATAGAAACTACAGCTTTTTATACCCGTTTTAGCAATAAAATCATTTCAGATTACGAAACTGATCCAAATAAAATCATTTATGACAATATTGATGGTTATGCGATCAGTCAGGGAATCAGCACCAATGTGGATATTAATTTTACCAATGGTTTAAAGTTTATATTGGGAGCAACGGTTTTGGACAATAAAAATGTGGAGGACGGAATTTCAGAAAGACCTTTTCTGACGGAAAGATTTACAGGAACCTGGACAGTTTCATACAAAATTGAACCTTGGAATTTATTGTTGGATTATACCGGAAATGTTTACAGTCCGATGAAATTGCCTTCGTTGAGCGAATACGATCCGAGAAATCCAAATTCGCCTTGGTACAGCATTCAGAATATTCAGTTTACCTATACGGGGTGGAAGAATTTTGAAGTTTATGGTGGCGTCAAAAACTTGTTGAACTTTACTCCAAAACAAAATAATCCGTTTTTGATTTCGAGAACCAACGATCCTTTCGATAAAAATGTGCAATATGATTCGGCTGGAAAAGTATTGGTTACGCCAGATAATCCGTACGGTTTGACTTTTGATACAACGTATGTTTATGGGCAGAATCAAACGATTCGCGGGTTCTTGGGATTGCGATATACTTTGAGGTAAAATTTTAAACGCATAGAAACATAGTTTAGCTTTGCGTAGAAAGTCGTTTCACTTGCATCAATTCACATAGCTATGTGTGGAAGCTAGCTTCTTCTTTTACCTTTTTTATAGAAACAGAAAAATCTATGTTTCTATGTGTTTAAAAATTTTAAATAATAGAAATCAGAGTCATTAACAAAAACAAATGAAAAAGCTATTTTTATTAATCTTCTTCTTCGGAATTTCGGCAACAGGTTTTGGTCAGCTGAAAAGCTATTCTTTTGAAGAAATTGATAGTTTACAGCAAATTCAAAAGCGAAAAATCATTGTTTTTATTCATACCGATTGGTGTCAATTTTGCCAAAGAATGAAAGCGACGACTTTTAAAAATCAGGAAATCATTGAAAAACTTAATTCAGAATTCTATTTCATTGATTTTAATGCCGAAGAAAAACGAGATATTATGTTTAATAATCAGACCTTTCAATACAAGCCTTCAGGAAATAATGTAGGCGTTAATGAACTGGCTTTACAGCTTGGAACCATCAATAATCAAATTGTATATCCTGTTTTATGTGTTTTGAATGAAAAAAACGAAATTATCCTTCAATACAACAACTATTTAAGTCCAAAGGATTTTAAAATTCTGTTAGAAAAACTAGAAGAGTAAATTTTTCTTATTTTTGAAAATGAACTCTTCGCAAATTAAACACTTCGATTACATTTTTACCGGAACAGGTTTGGCATCTTTGATGACCATTTATAAAATGGTTTTGTCTGGAAAATTCTCAGATAAAACTATTTTATTGCTTGATCAGGATTCGAAAAAAAGCAATGACCGAACTTGGTGTTTTTGGGAAAAAGAAGAATCAATTTGGAATTCCATTATCTCCAAAAAATGGGATTTGGCTTTGTTTGCCAATCAAGATTTTAATCGCCATTTAGTGTTGAAACCCTATCAATACAATAAAATTAACGCAATTGAATTTTATGATTTTGTTTTTGAAGCACTTTCCAAACATTCGAATATTACTTTTCTAAACGAAAAAGTAACGGACATAAATGAACTTGAAACTCATGTTTTTGTTGGTACAGAACAAAATCGATATACTGCAAATTATCTTTTTAATAGCATTTATACAAAGGCTTTCGCCGAAGTTCAAAACAAATATCCCGTTTTGCAGCAGCATTTTGTCGGTTGGTTTGTCAAATCTGAATCAGAAGTTTTTAATTCTGAAGAAGTCACTTTCATGGATTTTTCGGTGGAACAAAAGGGAAATACACGGTTTATGTATGTTTTACCAATTTCGAAAACTGAAGCTTTGGTAGAATATACCTTGTTTTCAGAAAACCTTCTTCCAAAAGAAGAATATGAAAACGAGATTCAAATCTATTTGCAAAAACTCGGAATTAATCAATTTCAAATTTTGGAAAAAGAACAGGGAAGTATCCCAATGACCTGTTATCCTTTTTGGAAAAAAAACACCAAACGTGTTTTAAATATTGGTACTGCGGGTGGTTGGACAAAAGCAAGTACAGGTTATACTTTTAAAAATTCGGATAAAAAATCTTCAGAATTGGTTGAATTTCTTGCTGTTGCTTCGACTTCGCTCGATATGAAAACGTTTCATAAAAAAAATAGATTTTGGTTTTATGATTTATTGCTTTTGGATATTCTGTATCGCAATAATGAATTGGGCAGTTCGATTTTTTCTTCTTTATTCAAAAAAGGAAATCCCAAGCTGATTTTTAAGTTTTTAGATGAAGAAACCAGTTTTGTTGAAGATGTTAAAGTTATTTTAAAGTGTCCAAAACTTCCATTTATTAAAGCGTTATTTAGAGTGATTTTTCTTTCAAATAAATCATAACTCTAAATTACTAACTATTGAAAAAAATTATTCTAGGTTCCAGTTTTCTTATCTCTATTTTTTCTTTTGGGCAAGTATCAACCAATAAGGATCATGATGCTATTATCGAAGAATTTCTAACCAATTGCGCCGAAAAACATAATTATATTTTTGAAATGAGTGAATGGCAGGACTGTCTGGATCAAGGTCTAAAAAAAGATAGTACAGTAGCTTATTTATGGCAGCAAAAAGCAATGCCGTATTTCAAATGCAAAAAGTATGAAGTTGGAATGCCCTATTTAAATAAGGCTGTTTTGTATAACAAAGAAAGATGGCTTTCTTACAGAGCTTTTATGAAATGTATTTTTTCACGTGATTACAAAGAAGCCATCATAGATTTTGACGAAGCCATTAAATTGTATGGAAATAGTTATGTTATGGATCATTCTTTTAGCTTTTACAAAGGATTATGTTATTTACAATTGAACGAATATGAAAAAGCAGAGAAACTTTTCGACGACTATGTAAATGATATTTATAAAAACAGACAACAGTTAGAACATCCAACAGCTTATTTTTATGAGGGAATAGCCAAATACGAACTCAAAAAGTGGGATGAAGCCATTGTTATTTTTGATAAAGCGCTAAAAATATATCCAGAATTTTCAGATGCCAAGTATTACAAAGCAATTTGCTGGTTGAAGCAAGGAAAATCTAGAGAAGAGGTAATAGCTTTGGTTAGTATCGCTCGCGAAGATGCCGAAAAAGGTTTTTCGATTAATGAAGACAATACTATTTATGAGACCTATCCCTATCAAAAGAAGTTTAGTAAATAAATATTGAAAGAAACAAAATCCCTTTCCTTAAAGCTTTATTTCGAGTATCTTTTTAGAAAAATACCTTATTGTAGCGTTCTAATAACTTTTTGAGGATGCCTAAGGAATACAAGATGAGTTAGATTTGTTATTCAAAATAATATCGACTTTTTACGATAATGAATGAATTGGCAGGTTTATGGGAATTTCAAAGCACTTAGATTTTGATGATGAGATAGAAACAATAGGTAAAATCTGTAAAGCACTAGGGCATCCTATACGAATTCAGATTATGACACTTTTATGGAAAAGGGATAGCAGGACGTGTGGAGAAATTGTTGATCTAATTCCGTTAGCACAGTCCACCATATCCAAACATTTGTTGGAGTTGAAAAAAGCCAATTTAGTAAACATCAAAAATGAAGGTAAAAAGAGTATTTATTCTGTTGAAAGGAATAATATTCAGATACTTAAAAAATACTTTAGCAGTTATCTTTCAACCATAGAGATGCCTGAACTAAAAAAATCAACAGTTCTTAGAACTCATAATGTGGTTGGGAAAAAACATCATTTGAAACAGTACAATTATCAATTTTCTCATAAAAAACAAGAAAAAAGAGTTGTCGAGGATTAATCAAAAAAGATGTTTTTATAGAGGTTAAAATTTTATATGGAACTATAACAAAACTTTATACTTCAAATTAACTAGTTGCCAGTAAACTTTGTAACTTTGCAGTTCAAAAGTAAAATTTAAAAGACAAGAATATGTATCCACTAGACATGGTAAAACCAATGGAAGCTGAATTAACAGCTGTAGGTTTTCAAGATTTACATAGTGCTGAAGCTGTTGAGAATGCTATCAAAGCTGAAGGTACCACTTTAGTTGTTGTAAACTCTGTTTGCGGTTGTGCTGCTAGAAATGCACGTCCAGGAGCAAAAATGAGTTTAGAGGGAGCTAAAAAACCAGATCACCTTATTACAGTTTTCGCTGGTGTTGACAAAGAAGCGGTTGATGCTGCAAGACAACATATGTTTCCTTTTCCTCCATCATCGCCATCTATGGCTTTGTTCAAAAACGGAGAATTAGTTCACATGTTAGAGCGTCACCACATCGAAGGCCGTCCAGCTGAATTAATCGCTGAGAATTTGCAAGATGCTTTTAACGAGTTTTGTTAATTCGTTAGGTACAAAGTAGCAAAGGTACAGAGGTACAAAGATTAAAAAAGGTCTGTTTCAATTTTGAAACAGACCTTTTTTATTTTTATATGTTCCGTAGGAACATCTCGTCGGTAGAAAAAAAATGTATTGTTGTTATGTTTTACGTTCCGTAGGAACGTTTGATTTTGGTATTGTTTTTTTAATCCTGATCACATCAAACGTTCCTACGGAACGCAAATATGGGCGATTACAATTTTTTTTTCTACCGATGAAACATTCCTACGGAATGATAACTCAATGTAAAAAACTTAGCATCTTAGCGCCTTAGAACCTTAGCAACTCAAAAGAACTAATTCCACCCTCCGCCAAGCGCTTTATAAAGCTGAACCATAGAACTCAATTGTTTTTGGGTCAACTGTGAAAGGCTTAATTGTGCTTCAAACAAAGATCTCTGTGCATCTAAAACTTCTAGGTAAGAAACATAACCGTTATAATATCTCGCATTAGATAAATCATAGTTTTTTTGAGCAGCAATAACTTGTCGATTTCGGGCTGTCCATTCTTCTTTAAACATGGCTACATTTTGAAGTGAGTTTTCTACTTCGGAAATCGCGGTTAAATAGGTTTTTTGGAAATTGAATTTCATTTCTTCAGCAATTTGTCTATTCACTTCAACACGTCGTTTGTTTTTTCCGAAGTTGAAGATTGGGCCTGCAATTCCTGCACCAACATTTTGTGTATAAGAACCGTCGTTAAATAAATCTCCAACCGTAATACTCGCAAAACCGGCAAGTGCTCCAATGTTAAATGAAGGATAACGTAATGTCTGAGCAACACCAATTCTTTCAAAAGCGGCTTTGTACAAATATTCCTGACGTTTTACATCTGGCCTGTTTTGTAATAAAGAAGATGGAACTGAAGTTGGAAATTCAGTCAGAATTAATAATTCGCTGTTGGTTTTTCCTCTCTGAATTGGTTGGGGAACTTGTCCAACTAGAATTGAAATAGAATTTTCTAAAGCCGTAATCTGTCTTTTGATTAACGGAATATTGGCTTCGGCAATGGCAACTTGCTGTTCGATTTGCACTTTATCTAATTCTGCAACATAACCGCTTATGAAACGTTCATTGATGATGTCGTACGCTTTTTGTCTGGTTTCTAAAGTGTGAATGGTAATTTCTAATTGATTATCAAAGTCACGCAGTTCAAAATAAGAAATGGCAATTGCACTTACGATATTAGATAATACTACTTTTCGAGCTTCTTCAGAGGCTAAAAGTTCATTTTGTAAAGCTTTAGTCTGATGACGGTATTTTCCCCAGAAATCCAATTCCCAAGACATATTGGCAAATACAGAAGAAGGTTGCATAAAGGTTTCTGCACTATTGACCTGACCTGTATATTGAAAAGAAGGATATAAATCGGCTTTTGCCATTCCGAGATTGGCTTGTACTTGTTCTAAACGAGCAATGGCAATTTTTAGATCGTAATTGTTCTGAATTCCTTTTTCGATTAAACCAATTAAAACATTGTCATTAAAAATAGTCGACCATTTTATAGTTGTAACCGATTTTGTGCTATCGGCAGGTTGATTACTATAACGGAAAGAATCTGTCTGAGGCTGTTCTGGTTTGGCATACTTTGGCCCAACCATACATCCGTAAGGGAAAACAGCTATCAAAAATATCGCTAGAAGTATTTTTAGAGTTTTCATTGTTCATCCTTTTTAGGTTCATCGGTTTCATCGGTTTTTTTCTTTCCGAAGGTTTCAATAAAAACAAACAACACAGGAATCAAGCAAACTCCTAGAATAGTGGCAACGAGCATACCGCTAAAAACAGTCATTCCCATAACTTTTCTAGCCTGAGCTCCAGCTCCCGTTGCAGTTAAAAGCGGAACAACTCCTAAAATAAAAGCGAAGGCCGTCATTAAAATAGGGCGGAAGCGCAGTTTTGCAGCGTATAAAGCAGCTTCTTTGGCAGGCATTCCTTTTTCATATTCTTCCTTGGCAAATTCTACAATCAGAATTGCATTTTTAGCGGCAAGACCAATTAACATGACCAAACCAATTTGGGCAAAAACGTTATTCACATAATCGGGACTTAATAATCGGCAGATGTATAAGCCGAGAAAAGCGCCGAAAACAGCAAAAGGAGTTCCGAGTAAAACACTGAAAGGCAATTTCCAGCTTTCGTATTGGGCAGCGAGAATTAAGAACACAAAAAGCAACGCCATGATAAAAACCGTATTTCCTTTTCCTTCGGCTTGTTTTTCCTGATAACTCATATTCGCCCATTCGTAACCCATTCCTGCGGGAAGTACTTTGCTTGCCGTTTCCTGTAAAGCATTCATGGCTTGCGCCGAAGTAAATCCTGGCGCTGGTGTTCCTCCAATTTCGGCAGCTCGATACAAATTGAAACGGGTTGTGAACTCTGGGCCGCTTACTTTTCGAATTGTGGCAATACTCGAAATCGGAATCATTTTGTTGTCTTTGCTCCGAACAAATATCTTATTAATGTCTTCGGGATTTACGGTGTAACTTGGATCTGCCTGAAGCAGTACAATATATTGTCGTCCAAATTTATTGAATTCATTAATGTATTGCCCTCCTAAACTGGCACCAATAGCGATATTCACATCCGATAAAGAAAGATTGAGTTCGGTTACTTTTTCTCGATCGATGTCCAGACTAATCTGAGGCACATTCGGGTTAAAAGTCGTTCGAATTGTTCCAATTTCGGGTCTCTTTTTGGCTTCGGCCATAAATTGCTGTGCATTTTCAAAAAGATATTGCGGTGTATTTCCTTCCCGATCCTGAAGCATCATGGAGAATCCGGCCGCATTTCCAATTCCGGTAATCGGCGGAGGGCCAAAGGCAAAAACGGTTGCTTCGGGAATTCCGAAAACTACTTTTCCGTTGACTTCTTTTAGGATTTGGAAAACGTCTTGTTCGCGTTCTTTCCATTCCTTTAAAGCGACAAAGAAAAATCCGTTATTGGTTGCCACCGAGTTTTTGATTAAACTAAATCCAGCCACCGAAGTATAATATTCAACTCCCTTATTTTGAGAAAGAATATGCTCTACTTTCTGAATTACTTTTCCTGTTCGTTCTAATGAAGAAGCGCCGGGAAGCTCAATGTTCACAAACATATATCCCTGATCTTCCTCGGGTACAAAACCGCCCGGAATTCTTCCTCCAAGCAGAATAATTGCCCCAACAACTATTCCAATGAAAATTAAGCTTCGGGCAGTTTTTTTAATTAAAAAACCAGAAAATCCGGTGTATCTATTTGTGAAAGCGCCAAATTTTTTATTGAACCATTCAAAGAATTTTCCAAGCCAGCCTTTTGCTTCCTGATTGGGTTTTAGTAAAAGAGAACATAAAGCCGGACTTAAAGTTAATGCACTTAAGGCAGAGAAAATCACTGATATAGCAATTGTAATGGCAAACTGCTGATATAATCTTCCTGTAATACCAGGTGTTAAAGCGACGGGAATAAACACAGCGGTCAATACAATCGCAATCGCAATTACAGGCCCCGAAACTTCTTTCATAGCCTGATTGGTAGCTTCCCGCGGAGACATTCCCTGTTCGATATGATGCATTACGGCCTCAACCACCACAATGGCATCGTCGACGACAATTCCGATGGCCAATACTAATCCTAAAAGGGAAAGTACATTGATGGAAAATCCAAGTAACGGAAAAAGCATAAAAACCCCAATTAGCGAAACCGGAACGGTTAAAAGCGGAATTAAAGTCGCGCGCCAGTTTTGGAGAAAGATAAAAACTACGATGATTACCAGAATAATCGCTTCGACCAAAGTGTGCATGATTTCGTTGATTCCTTCAGAAATGGCGAGAGTTGTATCTAATGAAACACGATATTTTAAATCCTGCGGAAATCTTTTGCTGAGTCTTTCGATCGTGTTTTTTACGTTTTCGGCCACTTCTAATGCATTGGAACCCGGCATTTGTTTGATTCCGATAGTTCCTGCTGGATTTCCATTTAATTTTGCAATCGAAGCATAACTTTCTGTACCTAGAGTTACGGTTCCAATATCTTTCAAACGAACCTGCTGATTATTGATATTTGATTTTAAAATGATATTTTCAAAGTCTTCCGGATTGACCAAACGGTCTTTCAGCATTACGTTGTAAGTAAACTCATTGTTCTCGGTTGCCGGCGGAGCACCAAATTTTCCTCCGGGCGCAATGGCATTTTGATCTTGGATTGATCGAATAATATCGGGAACTGTCAAGTTGTATTTGGCCATGATATCGGGCTTGACCCAAATTCGCATCGCATAATTACTTCCTCCGTAAAGCGTAACTTCTCCAACTCCTTTAATACGTGCCAAAGCATCTACAATGTTGATATTGGCATAATTGGTCAGAAAGTTTCCGTCGAAGGTTTTGTTGGGAGAATACAAGGACAAAATCAGCATCGGCATTGAGAGTGACTTTTTCGTGGTAACTCCTGTTGTCTTAACGTCATTTGGAAGTTTGTTGGTCGCTTCGTTAACACGGTTTTGAGTAAGCATTGTAGCGTTATCCAAATCTGTTCCCATGTCAAACGTAATATTTAACGTCATACTCCCATCACCTGTATTGGTGGACTGCATGTACAGCATGTTTTCAACTCCGTTTACCTTTTGCTCGATAGGTGTGGCAACGGCCTGCTCCACATTTAAGGCATTTGCACCACGATAACTCGTTGAAACTTGTACCAAAGGAGGTGCAATTTCTGGATATTGGGCAATAGGAGTCGAAAGGACAGAAAGACCTCCAATTAAAACAATGAAAATGGAGAGAACAATAGCAACGATTGGTCTGCGTACAAAGAAATTATCCATAATCTAGTTGTTTAGAGATGATGCAATCTGCTTTTTATCTTTGTCGGCTACATAAGGAACTGGAACAACAGTTGATCCGGGCTGAATAAACTGATTGCCAATAATAGCGACTTTTTCGTCGGGTTTTAAACCTTTGGTAATAATCCAGTCGACACCAATTTTTTGTCCGACTTCCACCATTCGGGTTTGAATAGTATTTTTAGCATCGATAATAGAAACCTGAAAAAGCCCCTGAATTTCGGTTACGGCTTTTTGAGGAATAACGATAGCATCTTTTTGAGTTCGCAGTAAAACACGAACTTTTGCGAATTGTCCAGAACGTAAAGTACCGTCTGGGTTTGGAAACTGGGCTTCGATAGTTACAGTTCCGGTTGTTGGGTCTATTTTGGTATCGGAGAAATTGAGGCTTCCTTTTTCAGAATGGGTACTTCCGTCAGAAAGTATTAAAGCAAGATCAGTAATACGTTCTCCGGCTTTGACCTGCTTTTGATATCGTAAATAATCAGATTCGCTGACTGTAAATTGCACTCTGACTTTTTCTAGTTTGGAAACGGTATTGAGTTTTGCATCATTTCCTATTCGGGTAATATAATCGCCTAAACGGGCATTCGAAAGTCCGATTACACCATCAATAGGAGATCGAATATCGCAGTAGCTTCGTTCAATCTGCTGATTTCTTAAACTGGCTTGAACACTGTTTAAGTTTGATCGCGCCGCTTTGTCTTTGGCTACAGCCGCATCTAACTCACGTTTACTGACTGCATTCATATCAGCAAGAGGACGAATTCTCTTTAATTCTTCTTCGGCATTTACCAAATTACTTTGAGCGCCCGCAACTTGTCCGCGAACCTGCTCTACTTTGGTATCATATTCTAACGGGTCGATGGTATATAAAAGCTGGCCTTTTTTGACTCTCTGACCTTCTTTGAAATGAATGCCTGTTAAAATACCATCGACTCTTGCGATTAATTCAATGTCTAAATCTCCAAAAGTCTGTCCCGCAAAATCTTTGTAAATGGGGACATCTTCACTTTTGACCGTAACAAAAGGAGCCTGCATCGGCGGTGGTGTCTTGGGTTGTTCTTTTTTGCAGGAAGTAAATAAAGTTAAAAGAAAGAAGAGGGGAAGAATTGGTTTTGGTAGTTTTAAAGCATTCATAATCATAAATGTTAAAATTGTACCACATAAATGTACATAAATTTTATAAGGTATTGATAAACAGTGTTTATTTTTTGTTAGTGCAATTTTGTTGCAATTAAGAAATCTAACCTCTAACTTGAGTTTAAATGAACTTTATCGCTTATATCGTTATAAAAATCAAGCCTTTTATTGTTTTTGAAATTGAAAAGAAAGATTTACCTTTGCACCCGAATTTATTCCATTTATAGATTCGTATTTTATTTATTCTTAACTTAAAACTGTTTATAGCATGCAACTGTATAACACTTTGAGCGCAGAAGAAAGAGCCATCATGATCGATGATGCCGGTAAACAACGACTTACGTTGTCTTTCTATGCGTATGCCAAAATTCAAGATCCACAAAAATTTCGTAACGATTTATTCATTGCCTGGAATGCACTAGATGCACTAGGAAGAATTTATGTTGCCCATGAAGGAATTAATGCTCAGATGAGTGTTCCTGCCGAAAATTTTGAAGCTTTTAGAGAAACTCTTGAAGCTTATGATTTCATGAAAGACATACGATTGAATGTTGCCGTAGAACAAGACGATCATTCCTTTTTAAAATTGACTATCAAAGTGCGTCACAAAATTGTTGCTGACGGTTTAAATGACGAAACTTTTGATGTTACTAATATTGGCGTTCACTTGAAAGCCAAAGAATTCAACGAAATTCTTGATGATCCAAACACTATTGTAGTTGATTTTAGAAATCACTACGAAAGTGAAGTGGGACATTTTAAAGGTGCGATTACTCCGGATGTGGAAACTTTTAGAGAGAGTTTACCAATCATCAACGAACAGCTTAAAGATCATAAAGACGATAAAAATCTGGTAATGTATTGTACTGGAGGAATTCGTTGTGAAAAGGCGAGTGCTTATTTTAAACATCAAGGTTTTAAAAACGTTTATCAATTGGAAGGCGGGATTATCAATTACGCTAAACAACTGAAAGAAGAAGGTTTAGAGAGTAAATTTATTGGAAAAAACTTCGTATTTGATAATCGTCTAGGCGAAAGAATTACTGATGATATTATTTCGCAATGCCACCAGTGCGGAAAACCTTGCGATAATCACACGAATTGCGAAAATGATGGCTGTCATTTATTGTTTATTCAGTGTGATGATTGTAAAGCTGCAATGGAAAACTGCTGTTCTACAGAATGTCTAGAAATAATTCACATGCCTTTAGTAGATCAGGTTCGTTTAAGAACAGGTAAACAAGTTGGAAATAAAGTATTCAGAAAAGGAAAATCTGAAAACTTAAAATTCAAACATTCAGGAGAATTGCCAGAAACTGCATTGGCTACAGCACAAAAGCCGGCTGATATTCGTCAGAAAATAAAAGTAAAGAAAGTCCTTCTTGGAAAAGCGGAGCATTATTATGTAAAAGCTCAAGTAGGTCAGTTTACGATCGAAAACCAAGAGTTAAACAGCGGTGATAAAATCTTAATTTCCGGCCCAACTACGGGTGATCAGGAAATGGTTTTGAATAGAATCATTGTTAACGGAGCAGAAACTCAATCTGCTAAAATTGGTGATAAAGTTACTTTTGAGGTTCCATTCAGAATAAGATTGTCTGATAAAGTATATAAGATTTTAGAATAGTTTATCAATTGAGAATTAATCACGGAAAGTATATGTTTAGGATATTTTTAGTTTTATTTTTTACATGTTTTTCAGTAACAGCTCAACAGAATAAATTACCGATTCCGACAAAAGCTTTTATAGAGAAGCTTAAGAATAAAGATAATCCCGAAGAGGAATATTTTACAAAGTACCTCGGTAAAAAATCGGAGCGTATCTTGAAACGATTTAATGAATCAAAAGATTTTTGTGCTAAAGAATTTGAATTTAAAACAGGAATCAAACTGAAAAGTGATTCTTGTTCTGAAACTGGTTCAGATGTTGAAATCGTTTTTTCTAACTATGCTAAAAGTGAAGTAATTAAATTTGTTGAGTGGTTTTTCAAAACAAATGATAATATTTGGAATAAGTCAAAAACCAAATATCAGCGGAAAGAAGAGGGTGATGCTGGCTGTTATTTCGAAATCAGGGAATCTAAAAATAAAATAATTCTTAGTTATTACTGTGGTTGCTAAACCATTGGAACAATACTATCATCAAAAGTGATAAGTATAGACTTGTTTTTTGTAGGATTAGTTTTTCAAATTTGTAAATTAGCAAAAATTTTATGCTGATTTATTTATGTCACAATCGTTCACCAAATTATGGATTCATGCTATTTGGGCAACTAAAAATCGTCAGGAACTAATTGATTTTTCAATTGAGAAACAACTGTACGATTTCATTTGGCTAGAGTTAACTGAACTTGGATGTCCTGTTAGAATTATTAATGGAATGCCCGACCATGTGCATGTTTTATTTTTACAAAACCCGCAAAAAACAATCTCAGACATTGTAAAGCAAATTAAAGGAAGTTCTTCTCATTTTATGAATAGAGGAGAATTTATCCTTGAAAAATTTGCTTGGCAAACAGGCTATGCAGCCTTTTCCGTTAGTGAATCTCAGTTAGATGTTGTTTACAATTACATTAAAAATCAAAAGGAACATCATCTTATGAAAAATACGCAAGATGAATTTGATAGATTTGTAAAACTACATGGGCTGGGGGATAAATGATTGCTTGGCTTAACGATGTATTTTCGTGGTTACAACCGCATGGGCGCAATGAATGTCGACTACGAAACGTTTCCCCGTGGTTGAAACCAAGGGCTATATTTGACAAAGCATACGAAAGAAAAAGCATACGCAAAGAAAACATAGCCTGTGGTTTCAACCACAGAACACGAAGTATATCGACAACGATTGTGTATTTTGTAGGATTGAATCCTATACTTTTCCCGTGGTTTAAATCACGGTTTATATTTGAAAAACATACGCAAAGAAAACATAGCCTGCGGTTTCAACCGCATGGACACAAAGAATTTCCTCAACGATTATGCATTTTGTTGGATTGAATCCGATACGTTTCCCGTGGTTAAAACCACGGGCTATATTTGAAAAAACATGCGCAAAGAAAAACATAGCCTGCGGTTTCAACCGCAGGAACACAACGGATATCGACAACAATAATTAATACCACTACGAATAATTTTTAAAATATAAACTATGATATAAATCATAGGAATCTAATCTACACCCACATTATTTTTGTCAATTGTTAGATGACTGATTGAAAAATCATTTCATTGAAATAATAGAATCAAAAATGACAATTAACAATACAATTGAACTCATGTCTCCAGCGGGAGATTTTGAGTCGCTTCAGGCTGCCTTAGATAATGGCTGTAATTCCGTATATTTTGGAGTTGAACAGCTTAATATGCGTGCACGTTCGACAGTGAATTTTACGATTGACGATTTAAAAGAAATTGCCAGTCGATGCGGAGCCAAAAATGTTCGAAGCTATCTTACTTTAAACACCATTATTTACGATCATGATTTATCGGTTGTAAAAACATTATTGATCAAAGCCAAAGAAGCCAATATTACAGCCGTAATTGCTTCGGATCAAGCAGTAATTGCTATGGCAAGATCGATCGGAATGGAAGTTCATATTTCAACACAGTTGAATGTTACCAATATCGAAACCATTAAATTCTATAGCTTGTTTGCCGATACAATGGTTTTAAGCCGAGAATTAAGCTTACGCCAAGTAAAGAATATTACGGATCAAATTGAAAAAGAACAGATCAAAGGGCCAAACGGGAATTTAGTCGAAATCGAAATTTTTGGACATGGTGCTTTGTGTATGGCGGTTTCGGGGAAATGTTATTTGAGTTTACATTCGCATAATTCATCTGCGAATCGCGGCGCCTGCAAACAAAACTGCCGAAAAAAATATACCGTTATTGATCAGGAAACTGGTTTCGAAATCGAATTGGATAACGAATACATGATGTCGCCTAAAGATTTATGTACGCTGGATTTCTTAGATCAAGTTATTGATTCCGGAATTAAAGTTTTAAAAATCGAAGGAAGAGGCCGTGCGCCGGAATATGTAGCAACCGTAACCAAAAGCTATCGTGAAGCTATTGATGCGTATTACGATGGCACTTTCTCTAAAGAAAAAACGGCAATTTGGATGAAAGCTTTAGAAACCGTTTACAATCGAGGATTCTGGTCGGGATATTATCTAGGTCAGGAATTAGGAGAATGGAGTGATATTCCAGGATCTGCAGCAACTCAGAAGAAGGTTTATGTGGGTAAAGGAACACACTATTTCCCGAAAGCTGAGATTGGGCAGTTTAAGATTGAAGCTTATGATATTAAAATCGGAGATAAAATTTTAGTTACCGGGCCAAGTACAGGAGCTCAGGAAATGATTATTAATGAGATGTTTGTAAACGATGCAGCTGGAGAAAAAGCAACAAAAGGCGATGACTGCAGTTTCAAACTGCCATTCAGAATCAGAATGTCTGATAAACTGTATAAAATTGTTGAGGCGTAATGGTTATTGTAACTTTACAAAGAGATAAATGCATCGGCTGTAATTATTGTGTTGAAATGAATCCGGTTCATTTTCAAATGTCTAAAAAAGATGGGAAATCGGTTTTGATTCATTCTGTAAATGCAAAAGGATTTTTTACGCTGAAATCCCAAAATCATACGATTGTGGAAAGCTGTGAATTAGCAGCAAAAGCTTGTCCAGTGAAGATTATTACGGTTAAAGAGACTTAGGAATATTTGAATCACATAAAAAAAAGAGTCGCAATTTTGCGACTCTTTTTGGTTAAAATACTTTGTAAGAATTTATTACGATGATAATGTTTATGCTTCTTCGATTTTTACTGTTTCAATATTCTCTTCAATTTCAACCCATTCTGGAGATTCCCAAAATATGGCAATATGAAGATTATATATTCCAATTGCCCCATAAGAAAAGACGCAGAAATAATAGAAACCACTTGGGATTTCCTGATAGAAAAAGAATAAAGTTCCTAGAGCTAATACGGCAAAACCTATCCAAACACCTTTTCTAAAATAGATTATAGAAATATACAATGCAATAACTATCCCAGTTAAGCAAATTAAGTCCTGACGGTTTAAGCCAAGTCCTATAAATTTGTAAAATGCATAAACGCTTATTATAAACAAAAGAAATGCCTGGAAGTATAATTTTCTTTGATTTTCATCTTGTTCTATTTCTAAATATTCTGCATGGGTCAATGGAGTATTTTTGCGAAAAAAGAATAATAACGGAATTAAATTAATTACAGGTATAAAGCTCGCCAGGTAAATCCAAAAAGGTCTTCTGCGTAAAGCGCCCAACTGCAAAAGCAGTAATTGGGAGAATAATAAATAGACAAATGCAATTTGAAAAACGACGCGAATAACGGTATAGATGTCATAGTAAGTTCTCGAAATACTTGGTGCCAAAGAACTGAACCAATTCACAGAGAATTGTTCTGTAAAAACAAAATGAACAGCAAGGAATGAAGTAAACAGCAAGGAAAAATGTATCACGAATTTTTTATAGCTTAGAAAAGCAGTAACAGGCATTTTTATAAAACTCTTAAAAGAAAATCCCGCTTCTAATAAAAGCATAAAGTAGAAAAAAGAGAGTATCGTAAATAATTTTGAAAATATTATCTCATAAGACGAAACAGAGCCGTAAAAATCACGGAAAGTTAATATAGAAATTATTTTTTGATATAAAGCATCTAGATTTATAGAAGTAAACATTCCTATTAAATAGCCTAAAAAATTGATTTTTTTCCCGTAAAGTATTTTTCCTCTTAGCGCACCATATAGTGCGTAAGGGTACAAATAACCTAGAGTAAAATAAATTATATAAAAAGAACTCTTATCATAAGATTCATGAAGGTCTGAAAAAGTAGAAATGATGTCTGATAGTATTGCTGGCAGGCATAACAAAATAAAGTATTTTATTTTATCGAATTTCTTCTCATTAACAGCTTCCCAGCAAAGTGCTATTATTATGATTAGGGCATTGATTATTGTATTCAAAATATTCGCCCACAAAGGTAAATTTTGAGGCCCTCGAAAAGAGATTAACATACCTGATAATCCAGCTCCTCCAGCACTGGAAACGGAAAAAGTATTTATGATAAGTTGTTTAATAACAAAAAGCAGGGCAATAATTGCCAGAGGAAAAGTGATCGCCTTAAACTTTGAAAAATTAAAGTGATAAAAATAGTTTGTTTCCTCTTTTGGTTGGTCAAGTACATTTTCGGTGTTCATTTTGGTTAGTTTTGGGTTTATTTAAAATGGGATATTATGTTCTTTTTTATATGTTTAGCGTAAGTAAACATAACAAATATTAGTTCTTGTTTTAAAAACCAATTACTCTTTTATAACATTACTAAATTTGTTTTTAACCAATGCTTCTAAACTTCCAGTTTTAGTCATTCCCTGCCAGTCGGAAATTTTTCCGTTGACATTAATTTTAATGCCGACTCCATTTGTCGTTTCATAAACGAGATATTTTATACTGCCACTGTTAAACTCAAGTTCATAACTTGAATTTTGTTTTCTGAATTTGAAAGTAGCTTTATTGGCTTTTTCAGGACTGAATGGATGAGCAAAAGAAATAAATTTATACTCGTCGTTTTGTTGAAAAGCATAATATAAGATCGTATCTATTTTAAACAACAATATACGCCCTTTGCCATTTTTGGTATCAAAAGCAAGTATTTTGTCCGGATCTAAATTTGGTTCGTAAATAGATAAAGAATTGAAAGAAACCCATTTGTTGTTTTCTAATTTCTTACCTGTTATTTTAGAGAAAGGCCCTTGGGCAAATCCATCTTCATCAAAGCTGGAAATCATTTTAGCCTCTTTACCCGAGACGCTGTAATGCTCACAACCATGACAAGCTGCACCGCAGGTACTCGATGTAATAATACGTTTGTTTTTTGCATCGATATCAAACGAACCGCCACGCATACAATTAGCATCATTATAAACATCGCTAATACTTTGACTAATTGTAAATGTGTTTTCGGTATTAATAAAAATATGAGATGATGCCCTTGGATAATAACAGCCATCATCATCATTAATTTGTGTTTCATGAATAATAATATCAGGTTTGCCATCAAAATTTACATCGCCTAGAATTTGAATATTCTTGTCAGAAAGACTTTTGAAAGTTACTTCTTTGGCAGTTTTGATTGTTTGTGGTTTCGCCAATTCCTTCGCACCAAACTCTAAAACCATTTTTGTGCTCTTATCTTCGGTAAGTTTGTAATATTCTTTTATTTGGGAGCCAGCTTTTTGCTGAATAAAATACAAAGTATAACCTTTCATGAAATCATGAATGAGATAAGCTTTTTGAGCACTCGCAGTTGCTATTGAAAAGAGCAGGAAGAACGAAATGGTTTTTAGTTTCATCGGTTTAATATTTATTGATTGCCTAAAGAAGTTGGTTGAAATGATCTTTGGTAGGTTAAAACCGTTTTTGTATCCCAGGAAATTATAAGTACATCATCTTTAGGTTTTTTCATTATTCCGATGTGTACTTTTTCTGGAGTATATACCAAAACGGTGTCGTTTTTGAATTCGCAATTATATACATCGCCGGTTTTGTCATTGCTGAAATATCTCGAATTGAATTCTATTTTGTTGAAAGTTCCATTTGTTTTAGATTCCCATTTTCCATAACAATCAGATAGGATAAAAGGTGTTTTAACTTCTCCAAATATTAAATTCAAACTATTTTCTCGGGAAAACTCATCTAATTTTACAGCTGAGTTTTGGTTTACTTTTTCAAAGAATGTCTTTTTGTTATAGGTTTTAATGATTTTCTGATTAGTGTCGAGCACCGAAATTTTGAAATTTTCAGGAAAACCAACCAAACGGTCAAATTGCCATAACGGTATTCCAACCAATTTGGATTCATGTACATTAAGAACAAATGGATTGATAAGGCTTATTTTTTTTCGGTTGCTCCAATTTTCATTTGTGTTTTTTACAATTTCAATAGAATCGGAAGGTTGGAAACCAGGAGATATTTTTCTTTCATGCCTTTCTTCTAAAATTTTCCGAACATTGTTTATACCATCTAAAATCTGTTGTTTTTTATAAAATGCTATCTCTTTTTCAGAATATTTAAAATCAATTTGGACAATTATTTTTTTGTTGGTTTCGTTGCTTAATTTCAAAACCAAAAATTCGCACTCAATACTTGTGCAAGGTTCCCTTTTTTGTGTAGTTGCAACAAATGAAAAACAAGAAAACAGTAAAATCAACTGTAAAAAAAAGGGATGTAGTTTTAAAACATAAGACTCTTTTTTTACTATTTGAAATGAAATGAAAACACTTATGAGCGCCATATTATCTGAGAAATCGACTATTCTTGATGCTCCAATAAAATGTACAAATGTTTCTGAAAAGGGACTTTTCCAAAAGACAAAAAACAGGAAAGTACCCAAGTGAATTTCTTTAATTCTTTTTGGAAAAATAACGCTCCAAAAGAAAGGAAAAGCAAATAAACCCGCAAAATCAGACAGTTTCCCTGTAATGAAATTATGAAAAATGTTTTTAAAGAACCAATCGTTAAGAATAAGAATAATCAAAGAAATAATAAAAACAGGTTGTCCTAGTCTGGTTAAGTTTCTAGTCATTTAATTCTGATTTTGAGGTAAAATATTCAATTTTAATGCCTTATTTGCAGATTTTGTCAAATTTTAAAAGCAAATCCTTGTTGAAATCAATTGCAATTAAACTATCATTAGCGGTGTTATATTCAAAAAGTTCTCTTTTAGAAGGATCAAATACATAACGAGCAATTGTAGGCATTCGATCCGGATAAGTTTCATGAAGATTTAAATCATACGTTTCAGAATAGCTCCATGACTTGTCGATTTTAGGATTCGGACTTCCTTCTACAGTAATTCCAATAGAAGTCCCGCCGTTTTTTACAACGGCTTCATACAAGCCTTTTGTTTCTTCGACATAGGAAGGAGAGGTTGTCAAGATTTCTAAAACCACATCAACGCAAGTTATCGAATCGGAAGTTTTTTTTGTTTGTTCTGATTTTGAACTGTCCTTTACAGTAATTTCTTTATTAACAACAGGTTCTGTAACTTTTGCTTTTTCGTTTTTATTACAGGAAAAGAGAGTAATAATTAAGACTAAAAGAGGTAATTTGTTTTTCATTTTGAAGCTTTGGTTGGTATTAATCTCCTGATACATCTAATTCATCGAAATCGCTGATATCAGATAATCTAAGAAGTTTATTTTGAGGAAGTTTAGTTTCGGTTTTTTCGAAAATTTCATCGCCGTCGTAAGTGTTTTCGTTAACGTTCTGATTGACAATCTTTTTTCGGGTCAGGAAATTGATGCTGGTTTCGGTTAGAGTAACTGGCCCGTGGTTACTGCTGGCATCATAACCTATCAGTTCAAAATCATTGTTTTGATATCTAAAAGTATATTCCCAATAGCCGTATCTGCCGTGTCGGTAGGCAATATATAGTTTCCCGTTTTTTATTTCGAGGTCAAGTTCTGGGGCATAATAAACGCCTCCTTCTTCATTTTCAGACGAAAAACAATCGTAGTTTTTAACCGCCAGTTCGTAACCGTTATTTTTGTTTAATAAGGCTATAATTCCTCTTCGATTTCGGTCTAATTGACCTCGGTATTCATCTTGAACTACTTTGCTTTTATCTGTTCCTTTGATAATTAAAATATAATCTTCTAATCCGTCTTTATTAAAATCGCCGGTGATGGTATCAAAAGGAACATAACCTTTCGGAATGAAGTCTTCGGGTTTTTTCTTTATTTCTGCTTGAACTGTATCTCCTTCAAAGACTTCTTCGACGGTTGGCATTTCTGAAACCTGTACAGATCCGGTTTTCTCTTTGGTTTTATTACAGCTCGCAATTCCAAGCAGTAAAATAATTGTAAATACATTATTAAATAACTTATTCATAAACAAATAGTATTTTGGCGGTTAGTTTTTTGAACTGGTTTTAGAGATTAATTTCCATTTTCCGTTTTTTCCAACATACTCATAATCATACATTCGTTTCCCGGTTCGATCCTGAAAATGTTTTTTTAACGGAATTACAGTAAGATCATCCTGTAATCTATAACTGCTTTCTTCTGATGTTCCAAAGACACTGCCATACAGTTCTGTATTTATAGTGTTCGTTTTTTTGTCAAATCTAGGTCTATCCCAAATATCTGTTTTGTCTGCAGTATTGTAAAGCCTTACTAGTTTTTGCTGTTTTTGGTCATTAATAAAAATAACCGTCCATTCATTTCCATTTACATTAGAATGTACCCAGCAAACTAAATCGTCATCACCATCATAATCAAAATCCATTATTTTAAAATTCGAGAATATTAAGTTATCATCTACAAGCCACATAAAAGGTTGATAATCTAGATTCTCCTGAAATTTAAGTTCATTGTTTTTAAATTGATGCAGGGATGCTATTGAATCATTTTCAAGAAAAAAAACATATTTTAAAGGAATTTTTCCTTTTAGTTCAAACTCACATTTGGGTTTTTCTTTAGTAAAATCAATATCACGAATGTCCGAAACATTGACGGAGGAATTAATTTCAAATGTAATTCTCGGAATTGAATCTATTTCTATTTGAGTTTCTGTTTGTGAAAAGACAAAATTGCCAATAAGAAGAAAAAGTAAAAATGAATATTTCATTTTGGTCAATACTATTTTAGGTTTTCAAAAGGGGAATTTATAACACAAAATCCACATTTTTGTATCGTTCGTAATACAGGTTTTCTTCCGGGATTTCTCCGTTTGCCATTCTTTCTGTTATTTCCCTTTGAATTTGAATTTCTTCTTCAAGCAGTCTATTCCAATATTCGGGTTTGTCTGAGAAATTTTCATAGTAATCTAAGATATCAATTATTAATAGAAAATTAGAAATAACATTTTGCGGTTTTTCCAGACTATAAATGCAATTTTCAAGTCCGCTCAGGATGTTGACTTCCATAGGTTCCAACTCGGCAAAATCATCAGCATATTCATTTGTTTCGGCATCATATTTTTCCAAAGCTTCTTTAATATACCAAGTGGTATTATTTTCTAAGTCTTTAATAAACTGGTCTTTAGTTGTTTTTATACCCAAACGATTTTCCAGACATTCTGTTACATCAGGTAGCAGGAAATAGAATTGGGCAAAGGCAAAGGCGATTCTTTTGTTCTGAAGCGGATACAGTTCTTTTAGATTATTTTCTAAAAGCGCTGTATGTTTCGAGATTATGGATACAATATCAAACATCATTTAGTGGTTTTAAGATTATTTTCTAACGAACTTTTTTGTCACTTTCTGATAAAACATCAAAACGATAACTGCCAATATAAAAGCAACGGCAATATCAAGGACTAAATTCAGAAAAACAAAATTCGTCATTTCTGATGTTGGAGTGGGTGCAACCATTCCGCCATAAAGAACATAGAACGAAGCAGGAAAACCATACATGTCGTTTCCGTCGACCTTCATTTGCAGACTGGCAGTGGAGAAGGTGAGCACCGTAAAAATTAGGATTGTTAGCAGAAAAATTGTTATAAATTTCTTCATTGTTAGATTTTAAAAGAATTATTTATTTTTCCATTCATTCAGTATTGCCGTGAAATCTTCGAGCATCAGATCAAAATCGTAATCGAGTTTTTTCTTTTTCAGTTTGTCTGTAATGGTTTGTAATGCTGTTAATACATATTTGCTAAATAGCTCTTTTTGTGCAGACTGGCTTAATTCGCTAAACTCTTTTTCGAAATGAATTGTTATTTGTACTTTACCTGTATCAGTTCTGAATGGACCATATTCAAACCTGCTTCTAAGATAATATCCGTTTTGTTCAATTTCTTCTTTCGGGTACAGGGTATGCAAATCTTCCCATGCTTTTTGATTTGATATTTTTTTGTCACTTTCTATAATGATGTAATTCGTTTTACAATGGGCATTATCAAAAAAACTATGAGAATGATTTATAATAATACGGTTTACAGCGCTTCCGTATTTTTCGGGGCGCATGTCCTGATTTAGTGTCGGCTGTAAATCGGTAGTAATGCTTTCTAAAAAGGGTTTTGAGTTTTCGTAACAATTGCTAATTCCTTGCGCCAGCCAAACTGGATTTTTGGGTGCCCAATTTCTTTGACTTTCAATTTTTAAGTCCTGAATATCTTCTTTTGTTTCGTAGTCCCCAAGTATGGTTGATTTTTCATTTCTTTGGTCAGGGCTAAAATGATAAGAAGTTCTGCCTTGCTCCATTGTAAAACCCATTTTTCGTTTTGACCAAATGGCGTCTACAAATCGGCATTCTCCAAATTTGTTGCAGAAAAAAGTCATGGGGTTTCCGTTAAAGTACATTCCTCTCAATGCCTCCAGAGGTTCGTAATCTCCCCAGCCTATAATGGCAAGACATTCGCAAATTTTTACTGCTTTATTCCATTCGGTTACATTTTTGTAATGGGCATATTTCAAAAATTCTGTAAAAAGTGTTTCCCGAATCTTGTCTTTATCTTTTTGACCTTCTAAGAACTCTTTTAGTTTTTTCAGATCTTCTATTTTATATATTTCAGTCATTGGCTGTCGTTTTTCAAAGTCCTATTTTTGTTGCAGAACTCGTATTTTAGTCAATATGCTAAAGTAGTTAATCTCTTACTTGTTTTAATGTTTTTGTTTTTATTCTTTGAAAAATACTTTCTTAAGAAGCACACAAATTTCACAAACACAACAGAATACAAAGAACGAAACGCAATCTTAATAATTAGAGCTATAATCTTACTTGTTTATTTTAGTTTTGAAGAGGTATTTTTTAGGATTTGTCGTTTAAACAAAAAATTAATGAAAGTTATTTTTTAGCCATTTTGATTTTCTTGTATTTGTAGTATAATTCAGTACACTTTTCATTATAGCCAAAATAGGTTTCTTCGGAGAAATCTTCTAAACTGGTACTTTTGATTTTCATTTTTGTCTTAATGGTTGGTATTTTGATTAATTTCTCTTTCCTTTCATCATAATAGTTCCAATTTCCAATATAATCATCGGTCAATACGTTTATACTCGATTCTCCACTTCCTTCATTTACAACATTTCCAAAACTATAGAAGCTCATTCCAATTAATTGTATTTTTTTTGTTTTGGAATTATATCTAAATTGATTTTTATAGCCTGCACGCATCCAGTCATTGAAGAATATAAATCCATTTTTTGATTCTATAATTCCAGACATTTCATTTAAGATTTCAATTGGTTTGCTTGATATCGATTTATAATTCAATGTCGATAATTTACAAACAATTGTCGATTTTGCAGAGTCAATAAAAACAGTATCCTTTTTACCATCAAAATCTATATCTTTTATTAGCTTATTTTGTCCAAATGAATAATTTGTCAAGATTGTTAAGGTAAAAATTGCTGCGAATTTTTTCATATTATTTGTTTTGTGTTGCTTGCCAATTACTATCAAGGTTTCATGACTTTCAGTTTTTATAATTTAATTTTAACTATTTTGAAATCTCCATTTTCATCTTTGTTCCACTTATCTTGCCCTATCAAATAGTATTTTCCTTTTTCTTTAATGATATGGTTTTCAAAATCTTTGTCATCAGATATGAATGCATTTGTTTTTGCAATTTTCTTCCAGGCTCCTTTTTGAAAAGACCAAACTGAAATGTTATTCCACCAGCCTTCATTTGTCCTGGAAAAAATCAGAATTTCATTTGCGTTGTCATGATTGACATCTTCGGTTTTCATAACAACAAGCCCAACTAAACGTTGTTCAATACTTATTTTGGGAATATTTCTTTTAAATTGAATATCGATATAACAAATTTTCTCTCCACATTCAATTTCATTTGTTTCATCATTCCATTTATAATATACAAAGGCAGTGTCGCTGATTTTATCATTATCAATATCTCCAACAAAAAACTTTCGATCTTCTATTCCAATTTTCTCTTTAACAGGTTTTTCTGTTTTAGAATTGTTAGGAATGCTTTTTTTGGATTTAGTTTCGCAACTGTAAATAATTAAAAGCAAAATTAAAAATCTGATTTTCATAGGTATGTCTTTTATTTTTTCTTTCTCACTTTGTTGACACTTTACAAACACAGATTGCTTCGTCAGTTCGCTATCACTCGGGTGTAAATCTGCTATCGAAATAGGAATTATTTGTTTATTCTATAATCACTAAGCCAAGTTTTTAATTACAAACCAGATCCTAATACATAAATAAATAATCCCATTTTTATGACAAAAAGAATAAACATTATTAAAAAGTATATCCAAAATGTTTTTTTGTTATTATAGATTGCTATTAAAAAAGATATAGGCATTTGAATCATTTCAAAATACGGATCTAATAAATAGGTCAGATTAGACACGTCAGTTATAAAATAAATAGTTATGTTTTTTAAATCCAATACTATAGGAACTACAAATAATATGAATGTTACTATACTTATGAATAAATTTACTCTCCAAAATAATTTCATGCATTTTACTTTCAAAATTTATCAAAAATATCTTTTTGTTTTTCTCGCGCACTTTGTTTACGTTTTACGGGTACAGATTACTTCGTCAGTTCGCTATCGCTCGAGTGTAAATTTGCGTTATTGGAATTTACTAAAGGTTATTTGTTTGGCTGTGACTCTTTGTTCCCTGTAGAAAACAGTACTGCAATAAGCATATGTATTATTAGTAAAACTAAAAAAGGAATGCTAAGTTCCAGCCAGTATTCTATAAATGAATACTGCTGATAAGAATCAACAATAGGCACATTATTATAAGTACAATATACTACAGATAGTAAACAACAGGAAGAGAAAGGCACTGCAAAACGACAAAAGAGATTTGGCGCTATTATCCTGAGATGTTCCAGAAACAGAAGTAGACAGCAATAAATAAACGTACAGATAAAAGTAATTGGAATGCCTATAAGAACACCTATAGTATGATTAAAAGAATCGTTTTCCTGCGCATTGAAGATTATAAAAAAAAGTATGGTAACCAGAATAGAGCAAAAAACGATTTTTAGCATAGGGCGCTGTATTTTCATAAGATGTTATTTTTTTGGTTTGATAAAAAAACAGCCCGAACTTGCTAAAATGCAAAAATCAGGATATTCGGGATGGCGGTAATACACCAAATCTGATCGATCGCTCCAAACTTCCTCTTTTATTTTTAAAGTGTCGTTTTTTATTATAAGATTATAATAAGCATTTATCATCCATAAATTTTCACCATGTTTGCTTAGTTTGTGAGTATAGACAGGTGAATTTGTTACTTCTGTTTTTATTTGTTTTTCAGTTGCTGGTTCTAAATACAGATCATTTCCGTAAAGGGCGTGCCATTTTTTGTCTATTAAAAAAAGATTTTTGTCAATATTTAATGCAGGATTTCCACTGTCATGAACACTTACAGAACCTTTAAAACAATAAAGGGAGCTGGCTTTTTTACAGAGTTTGTCATATTCGCTTTTTATATGTTCGGGAGTCCATTTTAGGTCTGCATTCAACTCGATATATGTATTGCGTATTGTATCGTTATCAATGATCCAGGTAATATAATCTTCTCTTGAGAGTAAATATGATTTAAAGATTTTATAAGAATCATATCGTTTTGTAATCAAGCTGTCTGTTAGTTTTGCTTTATTGTTGAATTTGTAATACAATCGGTATTCGTCGTACTCACCGGAAAAACCTTTTTTATTTGATTCAAAAACTACAGATTCAGACAATGGAGAAAAATGAAAAGCATTAAGACTGACAGGGTAGCTCTGTAAACTAACAATTTCGTAATGAGCTGATTTTATGGTGTCTTCCAGACTTTTATAGGCTAAATACTTTTTGGGTAAATTGGGTTGTTCTATACTATTCCTAAAAAAATAACCATACATAATAAAACATATTGTTATGAATAAGGTAATGATTACAAAATAGGCATTTTTTTTATAAAGAGTCATAATTAGGGCTCATCGTGATTAATTATCAAATCTAATTTATATTCTTGATACATTTGATTTATTTGTAGATTTTTATTTACAAATAAGAGTTTATAGTTACTTTAAATAGCCCTGATAGCGCAGATTTCTCTATGCTATCAAATAGTTAGTACTCCCAATTTTTTACTGTTTCTAACAAATGTGACATGATTTTTTTCTTATCATATTCATCGAATTTATCAGAATCCAAATTGTTATTTAAAAAATAATCAATGGAATCGTATCCGTCTTTGCCAAAATTGTCTGTAGCTTTGTAAACAGCTTCATAAAATTCATAATAGTCTTTATAATCGAGTTTGTCTTTACTTAAGATGTTTTCTAATTTTTCAACAAAATAGTTTTTTACATTGTCTTTGTACTTGCTTTTTACAATGAGCAAAAGCTCTTCTTCTCCTTTTTCAAACTGAATTAATGCATTTTGGTATTGCTTTTCAGAATACTGGATAGTATCTTTTATAATCTCTTTTTCTTTATAATATTTCATAAAATCCTCATCTGGCATTAATCCGTTCTCTATAAACCAATCAAGACTTTTATCAAATCGTATTTTTAAATCTTTGATTTGTTCAATATTTTTAATGGATTGTATTTGCCTGATACAGTTAGCATATTCTTTGTCTTTAATATCATTTAAAAAAACAAGAGTTTGATACTCCTTTCCAATTTTCTGAATGAAGAAAATAGTATAGTAAACTTCATTCATAGAAAATCCTCTTGCGTTCTGCACACAACCTCCACCATTGGTAATAAGAGAAGAATAATAATCTTCTCCATCAGTATAATCTCGAACAGTAAGTTTTTTGGGTAGTGCCGAAAGCCTGTTTTTTAAAATCGTGTCTATTTTATTTATAATAATATAATGCTCTGTGGTATAATCATTTTTCGAGATAGTATCATATTTATAATTACTGCTTGCAAAAATGAAATCACTTTTAAGGATTGCTTTGCGAAGGTTTAATTTTTGAGCAGAAGCTGTAAAACTTAAACAGCTTATAGTTATAAAAAGAAATAATTTGTTTAGCATAACAATTATAATTTGGTTGAGCTTTTTTAAATAATTAGTTTATGAAAGAGAAGGCAGTAAGCATATTTTATTCAAAAAATTTTCTTTCATCACAATCTTTTATGGCAAATTTTCCGTTTTTATATTTTGCTTTTCCTGTTGTTGTTTTTCCTGTATCGGGATCGAAACATCTACCATAAGAGATGATTTTATTCTTGTAGTCAAAGGCAATTTCTCTTACTGGCAATGAAAGATGTCCAGGATTTGTGTTTGGGAGATCCTCTATTTCTGTGAAATTACAAATTGTTAAATCAAACCTGTTTTCAAAGGCTTTCTTCTTTTTGTATTTAATACCGCTTAGCTGATAGACATAAGCATAATTGCAGGAAAAGACAAGATCATCGCGTTGCTCAATAAGTAAAAATTCATTATTGTTTAAAGTATGAATCTGAGTAAAATACTCATGCCACTTATTGTCTTTTAGTACAATC
Source organism: Flavobacterium panacagri (assembly GCF_030378165.1). Lineage (NCBI taxonomy): Bacteria > Pseudomonadati > Bacteroidota > Flavobacteriia > Flavobacteriales > Flavobacteriaceae > Flavobacterium > Flavobacterium panacagri. The sequence goes on along the minus strand of NZ_CP119766.1, from coordinate 1,027,429 downwards.
TTGTAGCTTTTAATTTTATTATTTTCCTTAATAGCTTTGGTTATATAATTAAAATGATAAAACTGACTGGTATAAGTATAGAGAATGAAATTTTTGTCTTCTGATTTCTGAATTTTTAGGCAAAATGCACTTGTATCACATTTTTGCTGGAGTTCTTTTGCTGAAAATTGTGGCAATTTAGAATTGGTAATTAAAGTTTCAAATTCTTTTTCGAAATTCAGGCGTAAAATGCTGTCGTTTTCAGTTGAAGTTGTCGCTTTTTCTTCATATTCATTTACTATTTTTAAAAATTTCTTGTCATACGATTCTTGTGCAGACAAAGGAACTTTTGTGAAAACAGTACTTAATAAGTGTTTTTCATCCGGTTTTTCAAAGGTGCCATCCTCTTTCTGAATTGTTGGAATTGTTTTAAAGACCAACCTGCCGTTTTTTATCATCATTTCAACATAATCATTTTTATGAGTTTCAGCTGGAATTACCAATTTATTCCCATCAAAGGAAGCATGCAAAATAATAGGAGGAGCTTCGCCAGTTCCAATGTCTATGAAGGTGGCGTAGTCTTTACCTTTTTCGAATTTTATTTCGACTGTGTTGGTCTGATATTTCGTTACAATAATCCATTTTCCTTCAAAAAGGGTTTTGATGTTTTCGGGAATTGGTTTGGTTTGACCAAAAGAAAACCCGATTGAACAAAGCAATAAGAATATTGTAAAGAGTGATTTCATTATTCTAAGTTTTTGAGATTTAATGCTGTTATCATTTTTCTTTTCTGCGAACATACCGCTACACAAAAGGATTCGTGTAGTGGGGTTTATTAATTTTAGTTCTTTGATATTCATTAGTAAATTTCTATATTATAAAAATACTTAATCTGAAAGATTGTCGTTTACCTGTATTTTATCAAAAATTAAAAAACCTTTTCCCCGATACCCGATAGCGCGGATTTGCAATCCGTGTCCGTTCCAATTGGTTAATCTGGTTTAATTCTCATAGTTTTTTTTCTTCCTTTGTCGATGTGCATTACGGGCACGGATTACTTCGTCAGTTCGCTATCGCTCGGGTGCAAATCCGCACGATCGGGATGCTTTTTTTGTTAATCTAAATATTAGTCATTAAGTTTTTCAATTTTGTCTGCATAGTTTTTTATATAACCTCTGAACATTTCTGCACGAGTTCCCAAGTGGATAATTTTGTTTTTATATCTAACGATGTATTCAGGTGATTTTCCATTGCAAAATCCATTACCAGAGTTAAAGGCTTTTTGAATTTCGTATTCTGCTATTTTGGTTTCTTCTTCGTTTTTAAATTCATAAATCCACATTGTAAAATCAGGGTAATAGTTTTTTGGCTTTGCCTCCTGACGTTTGACATAATACTCTTTTATCCCATTTCCTTTAAATTTTAAGATTAGATTTTCTTTACAATTGGGATATGAATTTTCTTTAATAGTCTGAACTTCATCAATTTTAAATTTCTCTTTCTTAAAATCTGTATTGAGTTTTGAAATCAAGTCTTTGTCATCAATAGTAATATTGGTATTAATGATTTTTGTTACAGCATTTTCATCAGGATAATTCCAATGAAATTCTTCGCCTGAAGTGTCAGTCGATTTTTTGCTTTCTCCTTTTGGATTATTACAAGAAATAAAAAAAGACAAAGCAGCTGAGATAAATAATAGTTTTTTCATTTTTTTTGTAGTTCATTTATGATGTCTTATTTGTGCATAAAACCTGATAGCCCGGTGGGATTGTATTTTATAAAAAAACACACCTGAATACTGTTTACCTTATTTCTTCTAAAAAAAGACACTCTAAATCTGATTTCCAAAACAGATTATTTGCGATATCTAAGCCCAAAATAGTACAATAGTCAATTAATGTTTTTGAAGTCAATCGTTCTTTTATTTTTCTTTTATTATAATTTTCTGCATTTTCAAATTTTTCAAGTTTCCCTTTTTGAAAAAACTCCCATTTTCTGTCCCAAATAACACTTACAACACGTTCTTTATCTTTGAGATATTTATAGGACACAAACATGCATTTATAATCATCTTGAATCAATTCATCATTCATTATATAAAAAGTGATATGGTTGCATTTATAATTATGAGCCAGATAATTAGCAAGGGTTATCCAGCCATCTGAATAATTTGTGAACATTATTGTTTTATTCTCAACCAGCTTAGATTTAAAAAAAACGGCCTTTGCTACATGAGCACCTCCTTTTATTGGCTTTAGAAAATGTTCATTTTCGGTAGGAAATTTATCGAAATGAATTCTATATTCATCCTTGTAGGCTTCTAAAGTATTCCATTGACTAATGTTTTTAGACAGCGTTTCAAAACACTCGTCAAAAACAGTAAATACTGAAAAAGGATAATTTAACATAATTGATAGGTTTTTTAATCTTTAGGTTGTTTGGCAATAAATTGTAACACTTTCTCTTTAGCCAAAATTGCATCTCCAGAAATATTGCCATTTTTCAATTCTTTAATACCGAAATTTTTCTTTAGCAAATCTTGTACACAGGCAATGATGTTGATAATTACTTCGTTTGATGTTTCTTGTTTTAGTGCTTTATAATAACTTGAAAGTATTTTTTCTTTTAGTTTGGAATGGTTAAAGAAAATTTGCCTTAATGCCATTACACTGCAAACGCTCAATTCTGCATCAGGATTGTTGAGCATTTCGTTTTCTAAAATCGAAATGTCTTCGCTTTTTCCTAACCAGCCCATTACCAGTATGCCGTACTGTTTTTCTTTGAATGTATTTCCTTTTAAAAAATCAATCGCAATTGGCTTCACTTCCTTGCAGTTCATTGTACCTAATAAAAACAGCGACTCTGCTTTTAAGTCTGCATCTTTTTCTATTTGAATTTTACTGAACAAAAATTCCTTTCCAATTTCTGCATGTTTGTCAAAACAGCCTCTGAGGTCATAAAACAATCTTTTGTTTTCTTGATTTTTTAAGACACTGTAGTGAAATTCTAATGTTTCTAAATCATGCACGACTGAAATTTCATCTATCAAATCTTCAACTTTAACCTCATCATAACTTTTCTGCAATTCATGATAGAGGTTTTTTATTTCGTCTAAATTCATTTTCTCTGATTTTTAAGTAAACCTATATCTCACTTACATTACATATTTAGAATAAAATAAAAATGAAATGAAAAGCATTGTAATGATGTTTATTATACTTAAAACAATTCTATAGGTTTTTCGGCTATAGTTTTCAAAAATGAAATTCATCCAAAAACCTTGTTTTAGTGTTGGCGATGGCACAGTCCAATTCCAGTCGCGGATTAATCCATATTGATAGAGCAATAATACGCTCATTACGCCTACGTACATCCTAAGCGGATGCCCGTCGAAAAATTCTGAAAAAAAGAGTTTTAATTTGTCTGTAAATTCTAAAAAGGTTTCTCTCATAATTGTTATTTTTTTGATGCATTACGCAAATTTTTACTTTAAGCATTTCTTCCTCTTTTTGCGCCCGTTATTTTAATTATTTCTTCGATGGTGTGAGAGTAATGTTTTTTATTGGGGTAAAAATTTATTTGTTTTAAGCTTTTTAATTCGAGTAAAGGAGTCATATCTCCATCTTTACAATTCCAGAAATTTATTTTTTCTAACTCAGACATTGAAGAGATAAACTTTATGGAATCTAAATCATCAATAAATAGCTCTTTTATAGCATTATTTCCTTCTAAAAAAGAAAAATCTGACAACAGTTTACATTTCTCTATGTGTAATTTTTTCAATTTTAGTGAGGTTTTCAAGGCTTTAATATCTATAAGTTTACTACTATGGGTTATTTTTAAGCTTTCTAAATCTGATAAATTTTCTGCACCTTTTAGGTCTTTAATATTGCCACTAATACGAAACTCTTTTAATTGATTCAATCCCTTTAAAAAAAGGCAACTATCTTCTTTTGCTGAAGAAATCAATAAATCTTTTAGATGAGTTAACGAATTCAGATTCTTAACTTTTTTATCATCTTTTATGTAAAGACTTTCTAATTGATTCAAATAGGACAAGTCTATAAATACTGGTTGATTTAACTGAAGATGAATTAATTTTTTTAACGTATATAGACTTTCTACTGAAAGCGTTTTCCCAATTTTAAAATCATCATTTATTATTAGTCGATTAAGAAATAATCTATCTTGAAAAGAAGAAAAATCGATATCATATTTTTGACCTGAATTTTGATTTAAAGTTCTAATCCGAATAGCGTTAAACCCCAATTTCTCGGCATGTTGAATTCCTTCTGCTAAAAATTGAGGGTCAATTTCTAAATATCCAATTGTTTCGTTATAGTTATACTTTACCATTTTTCAGTTTTAATTTGTCTGTAAATTCTAAAAAGGTTTCTCTCATAACTGTTGTTTTAAACTGTGCTATTTTTTCGTTGCCAAACGATATAAGCTTCTCTTCCCAGCCAAAATTTTTCAGGATGTCCGCAAACAGGAAATGTAACTTTTAAGCCCATTAAAGGTTCAAAAGGCAAATTGCCTGTATAGACTTTTTCGGGGTTTATATTTCCAATGATTTTAAAATCGGCTTTATTGTTTCGAGTATAAACTCCTATGCAGATTTCGGTTCTCGAGAAAGGTTTTGGTTTCTTCTTTTGTTTCTCAAAAGTATATTCCCTCTCGAATTCTAACGGAACTAAATCTTCTATATTCAATTCTGAAAACTCAATTTCTTTTTGAAAAAGCAATGGTGTAACTGCAATATGGCATTGTGGAGAAAAATTTGGCGTTTTTTCCCGTTCAGAAAGTACAACTGCAATTCCCCAAAAGTCTTCTTCGGGATTTGTCAAAATAACATCGCCTTTGTTGAATAATTTAGTTTTTGCCATTTCTGTTATCAAAGTTTATATCCTTTTTGGATTGTTTATTTTTTTGATTGCTGATAATAATAAAAGGACAACAAGATGCTGAAAGCGTAAATAACCATAAACAAAAATGCATGTATGGTGCCTACCGAAACCTTGAAACCCAATATGTTTTTTGTTCCTTTTGGGCGAATGTTTTTCCCGAATACATACCGTTTTTTGAAATCGTACCGTATGATAAAGAAAAACAGCAGAAACAAAGCCACTGCCGAAACTACAACTCGATACTTTTCGGGAATAAGAAGAAACCATTGGTTTACGGTTTCTTTTAAATCCTGGGTAAATTGTTCTATATTTTTAGTTATTGCAGTCATTGCTGTAATGGGTTTATTTGTTATTCTTTCTACAATTTCCTTATCATTGTCTTTACGATACGCAAATAATACAACTGAGCAACACTATTATAATAGAGAGTGTTATTCCTAAAGATATTCTGACTGTTTTTCGTCCCCAAAGTTCCATTTGCCATTTAGTTTGTTATTGCCTTGAGGGTCAAGAAGCCAATCCCAGTCTAAAATGATTCCGATTAAGACAAATATCGCTACACCCAAAAGTATTGGATAAGCTAAGTTGGGGTTGTTCCTGATTTTTTCAAAATAATCTTCTATGTTCATGTTTCGAATTGTTTTACTGGTTGAGATGTTGAGTTTGGTTTCATAATGCTATCCTTGTTTTATACTAATCTTCCTTTTTTTATAGCTTCTCTTAAATCTGTTACTGTCAGCTCTTTTTTCTCTTTTTTATAAAAAAGACGGCTTATGAGCAAGCTTATGCCGTCTGTTTCGGAATTAAAATATGCGACAAAATCAAAATCGCTTATATCTACATTAAACTTGTTTGAAAAACGGGTTATAAATTCTTCTGCTTCGTCTCCATAAATCCCTAAATCTTTTTCAATTTTCCAATTGGGCGAAGTGTCCGTAATTGTTTTACCGGTTTCTTCCTTTAAAAATTGATAGAGTTTTATATTGTTATTCATTTCACTTTAATTCCTTCCTTCTAGCCACATGAGATGTATTTTCGATTTGTTGTTTATTTAATAGCCGAATCTGATAAACCTATTAAATGCAAAACGCAAAAAGAGCCGTGAAAGGCTCTTTTTGTATTAGAATAAGTTTTTAATAAACTTAAAAAGGGAGTAGGAAAGTTTACTTTTAATGTTTTGACAAAAGATTTTTTTAGCTATTCAATCTAACATAAACCTTATCTGAACTTCTGATAGTTCTTATTCCAATATTCTTCAATGAAATTCCATTTATCTGTATCATCTAAGACTGAATAAGGGAGTTTTTCTATCAATTTTAAATTGCTTTCATCATTCTTAAGTACTTTGGAAATTTGAATGCTTTGCGGTTCTTCTTCATCTTCACAACCTTTTCCATAGATATAGCCTAATTCAACGGTCTCAAAATTTTTGAAAGTAAACAGTTTGCTTGTCCAATTCATATCAGCGCAACCTGCCCGACTATAGCTATACCAATAATTCGAATTAGATTTTAGTCGAACATACTCACGGATACGTTCAAAACCTCTGGATTTTACAAAAGTATTCTTTAATGAATCATACAAATAAAGTTCATGTTCGCCTCTCTGTTCTCCACGAGAAAAAAGGATATCAAAATTACCATCATTATTAAAATCTATAAATTCCTGATTGTAAAGTCCCTCTTTTTCAATGTAGGTCTGAAAAATTTTTAAAGAGTTTTTCTTAACCATGACCAAAAGCGTATCACTATTTTCCAAATCAGGATCAATGGTTGTAACTTGGAATGAATGTCCTTTAGTAAATAAAGTGGTATCAGAGTTGAAATAACTTTCTGTCGCTGTAGTATCAGTTGGTGTTTTTGTTGCAACAACAGTATTATTTCTTTTACTACAAGAATTTAATACAGCTAGTACTGTAAGTATAAAGATGAATTTTGTTTTCATTTTTTGAATCTTTGATGCACTTGCTTAAAAAATCTCTAAATTTTATATTTTCAATTTTTTTTAAATTCCGATTTTGGCATTAATATTATGCTTTTCTGCGTATGCCTTTGCCTCATTCATCAATTTTGTAAACTTGGCATCTATGTCGTTTTGGGTTGAAGCGTCAAAATCGGCAATTGCTTTTTCAATTTGTTCAGGAGAGGCTTTTTCGTCTTTCATCTTCGCAATGGGCAGATAACCTTCTTTTTGTTTCGCGATTGCATAAGTAAACAAATCTTTTGATGCCTGAAGAAATTCTTTATTGTCATCGTCTTCGGCTATATCTTTAATAGTTTGAAATCGAGCTTCCAGATTGCTTATATCATACTTAAAGGCATCATAATAAGAAGAAGGAATCATCTTTTTCTGGCCTTCATCATAAATTTGTGGTTCCGATTGTAGTTTTTCATTTATCTCTTTACTGCCAAAACGAGACAACAGGTTTGCATTTAACGCTGCGATTTCAAAGGTTTTTTCTGGCGAAAGGTTGTTGCAAGAGCTAGAAACGAGTGCTGTCGCGATTAATACTAAAAATAGAGTTGTGGTATTTAAGATTTTTTTCATTTTTTGAGTTCGTTTATAATTTACACTTTTAAGATTTTACTTTTTCATCATCAAATTCTTCCGAAGCTAAAATGTCGGAATCGACAAGTTCTTTGAAATCTAATCTTTGATCTATTCAAAATAGGTCAAACTGTCTTTTGCATTATCAATAATATTTTGCGGATATGCTGTATTTAAAGAAATACTCTTCATTACGTCCAGATATTTTTGATGTTCGGCATTATTGTCATCGTTTATCAGACGATGTAATAAGCCCAAAGTATATTCTGTTGGTTTACGTTCAATAGATTGTAAAAGCAATTCTTCGTATCCGTTTTTATAATGATTTTCCATAAAACTGCCTAACGGGCCTGGCCCGCCATAATCTATATCCGGACTACGTTCAATAAGTTCAAAAATGGGTTCTATTGCATCGAAATTATCTTCCATCGCTTCCAATTCGTCACGTATTTCGTAAGCAGGATCTATAAATTCATATTTATCTCCCGTTTCGTATGCTTTTTGAATGTATTGTTCAAGATTGGTAATGATTGTTTTAATTTGGGTTGTCATATTTTATTATTTTATTCTTAATTCAGTATTTTCAACTCTTGTGCTATTTCATTTCGCCATAGCTCCATATCTTCATATTTTGCGTTGTATTCGTCTATCGAAAGATTTCTTAATTTGAATAACGCTTGGGCTTTACTAAAACCTATTTTATTGGCTACCAACTGGAATTTTTCAATGCTAATTTCATCATCAATATGATCATCAAAATATTCAATCATGATGTCCATAAGCAGTAATTCCCAGTTATTTCCATAATCAATATAAATCTGATCACATTCCAGTTCAAATTTTATAATTTTTTGGGACTCATTATCATCAATAAGAACCCAAAAACTTTCTCCTGAACCGTAAATTGGAATAATTCTTTTTCCATTTAGAATGGTATAGTTCAATATCGTTGGTAAATAAAAATAAGCTCCTTCTGCATCTTGCACACGATAGGCTAGTTCAGGAATCTTTCCTATGTTTTCTATAAATTCTTTTGGAAACCCAAAGTTCAAAAGCGCATTTTTACGGTTTTCTTTAGAAATAATTTGAGTCATAGAATGATTATTAGGTTTTTATTGCATTGAACTTGTCAGAAAACACAAAAGATTACCCTTTCAGAATTTTACTTTTTTCCGCATCAAATTCCTCTGAAGTCAAAATTCCCGCATCTAAAAGCTCTTTTAAGTCTAGTAAAGCTTTCTTTTTTGCTTCCATGGCATTTCCAGCATCCGCTTTTGGTTCTTCAGCTTTAGAAGTTTGAATTGGCGTGATAGTTGTTCCTGAAGGAGCATATTTCAAGATCAGTTCTGTAATTTCATTAAAACCTTTTACATTCGAATAATCAATTGCTTTTTGTTCCTTAACGTTTACGATTGAGGCATCAGCTTTATTGTCAAGAAGATATTTTACTACATCTTTCTTTCCGTTTGCGGCGCTGTAATGCAAAGGTGTATTTCCAGATTCGTCCTGGATATTAATATTCGCTCCGGCTTCAATAAGTAATTTAACCATGCTGAGGTTTCCTTTCTTGGTGGCAACATGAAGCAGACTTTCTCCGCCGTAAGTATAACTGCTGTTTAATGTAAAACTGGATTCATTCGAAATATTAGAGGCGCTTACCACCCAATCCAAATAATCATTCATAGACGAAGTGTCTCCAGCGACAGGTTTGCTGTAATTTATATCCACGCCATTTTCTAAAAACAAGGCCACAATTTCCTTTTGATTGTTCGCGCAGGCGTACCAAATTGGAGAATAACCGTTGTTGTTTGACGTAAATACATCGGCACCTCTTTCGACCAATAATTTGGCCAGCATTCGGTTGGTTTCATAACAGGCGATCAAAAGAGCGTTTTCGCCAGCATGATTGACATGATTCACATTGGAACCGTTGTCCAAAAGTAAAGTGACCATCGGAATCGATTTAGTATAACAAGCATAAAGCAATGGTGTGTTGCCTTGTTTGTCGGTCACATTAATGTCTGCACCTTTGTCTAAAAGCAATTGGATGATCTCTCGGTTTAATCTTGCCGAAGCCAGTAATAATGGTGTCTCTCCGTTGTTGTTCAGTAGATTAACGTCAATTTCTGCTTCAAGCAACTTTGTTGCAATTTCGATTTGAGCCGTCTGTACCGTCAAGTGTAACAGGCTGTTACCGTTTTTATCATTGATTTCGATTTTGGCTCCGTTATCCAAAAGATGCAAAGCAGTTTGTTTTTGTTTTTGAAGACAAGCAAAGAACAAAGGCGTTTCTCCTGCATGATCTTCATAATCAATATCGGCACCGTCTTCAACTAATATTTTTACAATATCCAGATAACCTCTGTGTGCGGCATAATGAAGAGCGGTTCTTCCTTTTTCGTCGGTATATTTTACATCTACTTCTTTGTTTTGAAGTAACAATTCAGCTATTTTTCGGTTGCCGTTTTCACAGGCAAGTATAAATGACATTGACATAGAATCTTCGTTTTATATAAATTAAATTAGTTGGGTATAATATTTAAACACATAGAAACATAGTTTATTGAAGCTAAAAAAGGCGTTTCACTTGTTTAAATGCACATAGTTTAGCTATGTGTTAGAAACTAGTTTCTTTCTAACTTCTTTTATTCACAAACAAAATCTATGTTTCTATGTGTTTAAATTGTTTTTTTATTTAAAACAGTGTATAAGTTTAAGCTTTCATTAAAAGCTCAACAGTTTTTATTTTCAAATTATCTCCCGAAGCAAGCGTAAGGGCAGTTTCATCCTTATCGTTTGTAATATCTTTATCTGCGCCATTCTCCAAAAGCAGTTTTACTTTTCTGTAAATTTCTTTGGCAGCTTCTGCATCATAATTTACATTGAAAGCACAGACTTTGTGTAAAATGGTATTTCCCTGATTATCCTGTTCGTTAACATCAATTGATCCGCTGTCTAATGCTGATTTTAGGATGCCCGACTTTTTCTCGGCAATATAATCGATACCCGATTTTGGATTTCCGTAATAAGTAGCACAGTGATTTAAGTCGGCGCCATCTGATAACAATCGTTGTAAAGAATTCAAATCATATTCAGAATCAGACATCATTCGGATAAATTCAGTTAGTAAAGTTCTTCCGTCTTTATTGATGCTGTTGAAATCAGCAGATGATGATTCGGCTAAAAGCTCATACATCGGAATCGAAAACTGCTCGCCAACAGCATAATAAAAAGAACTGTTTTCCTGATTGTCTTTTTCATTTGGATCTGCTCCATTTTCTAACAACATCGGAATGTATTCTTTTTTATGCCTTTTAATGGCATACATCAATGGCGTTGTACCAACTACATTTTTATCATTGATATCGACTCCGTTTTCAAGAAGGGTTTTAATATACGCTGTGCCTTTTTCAGCATTCAAAGAATAATTATTCACGATTTTATGAATCAGATTTTCTTGTGAATTGCTTTTGTAGTTGGCATTACAGCCGAAATCTTCTATTAAAATTTTAATGACTTCCGGAACAGCTTCTTTTTCGATACAATATCCCAATAAAGTCTGATCGCTGATTTCGTCGTTAACATTGTCGACTTTTGACATGATTTCTTTGAAGAAAGAAAGAGATTCCTCATCATTTTTGATATTTCTGGAAAGAGGATTGAATATCGATTTATCAAAACTGTCCAGTTCGTAGATGTCAGTTTCAATAAAACCAGCTTTAATCAATCTTTCAATGAAATCAATTTCTTTGGCTTCAATAATTTTGGCGGCGATTTGAGAAAAATTATTTTGAAGGTATTGTCCGTTAAAATTTTCTCCGTTATTTAGGCATTCTCTGGCCTCGTCAAATTTTCCCTGAAAAAGGAAATTTTCAATCTGGTTTGTCTGCATTTGAAATATATTTAAAAATGATGATAAATTTTGATAGCGGTTTACTTTGTAATTATTGACTTCGCAAACCATGCTGTAAGATAAAACATAAAATTCGTAAATATATTTCAGGATAAAAATTAAAAAAGACCATTTACAACATAAAACTTACAGAATAGGGTTTTTTAGAAAAAAATAGAGCTTTACGTGTTTTTCGAGAAACGAATTTTTTTTTATTCCCCATAAGTTTGAGCTTCAATTTTATTCAAATCCTCAATCATGATTTGGTAATTTTCATGATTCTGAACCTGATTTAGAAAGCGAAGAGAAGACAATGTTTTTTCTTTTACATCTTCCATAATAAATCCGTTTACTTTTAGGTTTGTAAAGCCAATTGCGACAATTGTATTGTGGTCATGAACTAAAAAATGTAAGTTTTCATTATCTCGCTTTTCATCATAATCATAACTTTCGATATTAATTTCATCAATAAGTTGAATCAGATAAAAATTGTTTGAATCGTCATTTTGCAGAAATTTTTCAGCTTCCATCATGGCATCAAAACCGGCATCATTCCCAAAAGGGGAATAGAAGTCACTAATGCTATAATAGAAATCAGATTTAAAGTAATCATTGAAAGACGGATGCACAGTTTCTTGATTTAGACTAATTTCTGTATCATAATAATACTGTTTTACGTACTTCGTAATATCTTCCCATTGATTGAAATCGGGAAGACGAGCTTCGAAGTAATGTCTGAAAATTTCCAAACAATCCGATTTTGAAACTCCTTCAACTCCATATTGCGAAAAATCATTCGCATATTCTAATCGTATTTCAAGTGTAAACTTGTTTTTATCTGTGAGTATTGCTTGTAAATAAATAGCGTTATCAATAGCAGGAGTGTTGTTGATGATGATGAAATCGTCTGTCTTCTTGCATTTATTCAATTCATTCTCAATGGTATCAAAATTTTTAACGCTGGTTTCTTTTTCGTTTCGGTTTGTGATTATTGAAAATTTCATGTTTTGAATTTATAGTTAAAAATTATTCTAAAGTTAAATCGATTCTGATTGTTTTTCCAAACGAAAGCTCAAATAGTGGTTTTTTTATGGAATATTTTTTGAGTTAAAAATGAAAAAAAGAATGATTTCGGACAAAAAAAGACCTTTTTTTTATTTAACAACCCTTTAGAATTAATCTATAAATAGCCAAATAAAAAAAATACTATCTTTACCGATCAAACGTTTATGAACTTAAGCTGCATTCTGGCAGCACTACATATATAATTATGGCATGTACAAGTTGTTCAACCTCAGATGGTGGTGCACCAAAAGGTTGTAAAAATAATGGGACTTGCGGCACCGATAGCTGCAATAAATTGACGGTTTTTGACTGGCTTTCGAACATGAGTCCGTCTAATGGAGAGGCGATTTTTGATTGTGTTGAGGTTCGTTTTAAAAACGGACGTAAGGAATTCTTTAGAAATTCAGAGAAATTAACTTTAAGCATTGGCGATATTGTGGCAACTGTTGCATCGCCAGGACATGATATTGGAATTGTTACTTTGACAGGAGAATTGGTTAAAATTCAAATGAAGAAAAAAGGAGTTAATCCGGATAGTAATGAAGTTCCAAAAATTTACAGAAAAGCATCTCAAAAAGATATCGATATCTGGTCTGTAGCCCGCGATCGTGAGGAACCAATGAAAGTTCGCGCACGTGAATTGGCGATTCAGCATAAATTGGAAATGAAAATTTCGGATATCGAATTTCAGGGAGACGGATCAAAAGCAACGTTTTACTACACAGCAAACGATCGTGTCGATTTTAGAATGCTGATTAAAGATTTTGCTAAAGAATTCAGCACCAGAGTTGAAATGAAACAAGTTGGTTTCCGTCAGGAAGCAGCTCGTTTAGGTGGCGTTGGTTCTTGCGGACGCGAACTTTGCTGTTCTACTTGGCTGACTGATTTTAGAAGTGTAAATACTTCTGCAGCTCGTTATCAGCAGTTATCATTGAATCCACAGAAATTGGCGGGTCAATGTGGGAAATTGAAATGCTGTCTGAACTATGAGTTAGATACTTACATGGATGCATTGAAGGATTTTCCAGATTATGATACTAAACTGATTACGGAAAAAGGAGATGCTGTTTGTCAAAAACAAGATATTTTTAAAGGATTAATGTGGTTTGCTTACACCAATAATTTTGCAAACTGGCATGTTTTAAAAATTGATCAGGTAAAAGAAATTATTGCAGAAAATAAGCAGAAAAACAAAGTTTCATCTTTAGAAGATTTTGCTGTTGAGGTAGTTGCAGAACCTGAAAAAGATTTCAATAATGCAATGGGACAAGAGAGTTTGACTCGTTTTGACCAGCCAAAAAGAAAGAAAAAACCAAACCGCAAACGCAAACAAAATGCGGAAACGGCTGGTGTTGCAGCTCCAGTAAAACCACAGCAGGAAAAAAACACGAATAATAACGCTAAACCTGCAGGAAATAGCAATCCGAATGGGAATCCAAACAAGCAGAATAAGCCTAATAATCCCAACAAGCAGAATCATAAGAACAAGCAAAATCCGAATAAACAAAATAATTCGAACAAGCAGAATTCAAATGAAAACAAGTCTGCTGAACCTAGAAAACCAATAACGAATACTAAAAATGAGAATAAAAAATAGCGGAATTCTTCTTTTGGCAGCTATTCTTCTTTTTTCTTGTGATAAAAAGAGGGTATTTGATGAGTATAAATCTGTTGGAAGTGCTTGGCACAAAGACAGTGTTGTAACCTTTAATCTGCCAGTTTTAGATTCTACAAAAAAATATAATTTGTTTGTAAACATACGAGATAACAACAATTATCCGTTTAATAATTTATTTTTGATTGTTGCGATCGAAGCGCCAAGCGGATTTACAAAAGTGGATACCTTAGAATACCAAATGGCTGAACCAGACGGAACATTATTAGGAAATGGATTTTCAGACATAAAAGAGAGTAAACTTTATTACAAAGAAGACGTAAAATTTAGAGGAAAATATCAAGTTCACATCAAACAAGCCGTTAGAAAATCAGGCAAAATTGCTGGTGTTGAAGCTTTAGAAGGAATTACAGACGTTGGTTTTAGAATAGAACAAAAAGATTAGAAAATAGGTATGGCTACTAAAAAAAACAATCAATCCAAAAGCGTTAAGGATATTAATTATTATAAAAAGAAATTCTGGAGAGTTTTTGCCTACTCAATGTTAGGCCTTTTAGCTTTCTTTTTATTTGCCTCTTGGGGGTTATTTGGATCAATGCCTTCTTTTGAAGATTTAGAAAATCCAGATTCAAACCTTGCGACAGAAATTATTTCTTCTGACGGAGTAGTGTTGGGTAAATACTTCAAAACAAATAGATCGCAGCTTAAATATTCTGATTTGCCTAAAAATCTTGTAGAAGCACTTGTAGCTACTGAAGATGCACGTTTTTATGAACATTCAGGAATTGACGGGCGAGGAACTTTAAGAGCTGTCTTTAGTTTAGGAACAAACGGAGGAGCAAGTACGCTAACACAACAGTTAGCTAAACAATTGTTTCATGGTGAAGGGTCTAAGTTTTTGCCTTTCAGGATTGTACAGAAAATAAAAGAATGGATTATAGCCATTCGTCTGGAAAGACAATATACCAAAAATGAAATTCTGGCGATGTACTGTAATGTTTACGATTTTGGAAATTACTCTGTTGGAGTAAGTTCGGCAGCACAGACTTATTTTTCTAAAGAGCCAAAAGATTTAACTGTTGACGAATCGGCTATTTTGGTTGGAATGTTCAAGAATTCTGGTTTATACAATCCAGTTCGCAATCCGCAGGGAGTTAAAAACCGTCGTAATGTCGTTTTATCTCAGATGGCAAAGGCCAAAATGATTTCAGAATCAGAAAAAGAAAAATATCAAGCACTTCCAATTACTTTAAAATTTAAGTTAGAAAGCCACCGTGAAGGTATCGCTACTTATTTTAGAGAATATCTTCGTGATTACATGAAGAAATGGGTGGCAGAAAACAAAAAACCTGATGGATCTGATTATGATATTTACAAAGATGGACTTAAAATCTACACTACAATAGATTCTAGAATGCAGTCTTACGCAGAAGAAGCTGTTGCAGCACACATGAAAAACCTGCAACAACAGTTTTTTATTGAACAGAAAACCAATAAAAATGCTCCTTTCGTAAACATCACACAGGCAGAAACAGACCGAATCATGATGCAGGCAATGAAAAACTCAGTTCGTTGGGCTCAGATGAAAGAAATGGATAAAAGTGAAGATGATATTATTGCTTCTTTTAAAATAAAAACAAAAATGCGCGTTTTTACTTGGAAAGGAGAAAGAGACACGACTATGACTCCGCTGGATTCTATTCGTTATTACAAGCACTTTTTGCAATCTGGTTTGATGTCAATGGAACCTCAGACTGGAGCAATTAAAGCCTGGGTAGGTGGTATTAACTATAAATATTTCCAATACGATCACGTTGGACAAGGAGCTAGGCAAGTAGGTTCTACGTTTAAACCTTTTGTTTATGCAACCGCTATTGAAGAATTGAATATGTCTCCTTGTGATTCTATTTTAGATGGGCCATTTATGATTCATAAAGGACGTCATCATGTTACAGCTGATTGGGAACCAAGAAACTCTGATTACAGATACAGAGGAATGGTTACTTTAAAACAGGCTCTAGCGGCTTCTATTAATACAGTTTCTGCTAAATTAATTGACAGAACAAGCCCAGAAGCGGTTGTTGAACTGACTAAAAAATTGGGAGTAAAAACAGAAATCCCTGTACAGCCTTCAATTGCCTTAGGAGCGGTTGATATTACAGTTGAAGATATGGTTGCGGCGTATAGTACATTCGCAAACCAAGGAGTTTACGTAAAACCACAGTTTTTAAGCCGAATTGAGAACAAAAGCGGTGAGGTTATTTATGAGCCTATTCCAGAGTCTCATGATGTTTTAAATAAAGATATTGCCTTTGCTGTAATCAAGTTGCTTCAAGGAGTAACAGAAAGTGGTTCTGGTGTGCGTTTACGTACTCAGGGCGGCGGAAGCGGAGATAATCGTTGGACAGGTTATCCATACATGTTTACAAATCCTATTGCGGGTAAAACAGGTACAACGCAAAATCAATCTGATGGTTGGTTCATGGGAATGGTTCCTAATCTAGTTACAGGAGTTTGGGTTGGATGTGAAGATCGTTCAGCTCGTTTCAAAAGTTTGACATACGGACAGGGAGCAACTGCGGCGTTACCAGTTTGGGGGTATTATATGAAAAAGTGCTACGCTGATAAAGATCTTCAGATTTCTAAAGCAGAATTTGAGCGCCCAGCAAACCTATCCATAAAAGTTGACTGTTATCAAAGACCAGTGATTGTAAAAGATACTACAGACACAGAACAAAATACAGATGAATTTGCATTGTAACAACGTTGCAATAATAATCAACTAGTTAAATATCATCCCTTTACTGCTCTTTTAAGAAAGTTAGTAAAGGGATTTTTATTTGGGTTTTATTTTTACGAAATCGTTATAATTTAATCTAAAAATCTTATTTTTATCAAAAAATATACAGTAATAAAGACGGTTTGTTATGATAACAAAAAAAGTAAATAACGTTCAGGATGCTATTAACGGAATTGAAAGTGGCATGACCATCATGTTTGGCGGTTTCGGATTGTGTGGTATTCCTGAAAATACAATTGCAGCTTTAGTAAATACCTCTATTTCTGATTTGACTTGTATTTCAAACAATGCAGGTGTTGATGATTTCGGATTAGGATTATTATTGCAAAAGAAGCAGATTAAGAAAATGATTTCTTCTTATGTGGGAGAAAATGCAGAATTTGAGCGTCAAATGCTTTCAGGAGAATTAGAAGTTGAGTTGACTCCACAAGGAACTTTAGCAGAACGCTGTCGTGCGGCACAGGCAGGAATTCCAGCTTTCTTTACGCCGGCAGGTTACGGAACTGAAGTTGCCGAAGGAAAAGAAGCTCGAGAATTCAACGGGAAAATGCATATCATGGAAGAAGCCTTCAAAGCAGATTTTGCTATTGTAAAAGCTTGGAAAGGTGATGAAGCAGGAAATTTAATCTTCAAAGGAACTGCCAGAAACTTTAATGCTTGTATGGCGGGCGCAGGAAAAATTACCATTGCTGAAGTTGAAGAATTAGTTCCAGTAGGTTCATTAGATCCAAATCAAATTCATATTCCGGGAATTATGGTACAGCGTATCTTTCAGGGAGAGAAATTTGAAAAGAGAATTGAACAGCGAACAGTTAGAAAAAAGGTATAATTGTATAGGTATATGTTTTGATAATATGGTAATTAAATAGTGTTATTTAAAGTATAATCTAACCATAAAATAACTTTTGATTCATTAAAAAATGATAAAAAACCTTTTTTGTTGCTTAATGCTTTCTTTTATTTCATTGAAAAGTGCTGCTCAAACAAATGAACTTCGTCAAGAACTCAAACAGATTATTGCGAATAAAAATGCTACTGTTGGAGTTTCAATAAAAAACATTGAAGATAAAGATACTTTAAGCATTAATGGAAATTTGAAAATGCCTTTAATGAGTGTTTTTAAATTTCATATTGCACTGGCTGTTTTAAATAAAGTGGATGAAGGAAAGCTTTCGTTAACTCAGGATATCTTCATAAAAAAGAAAGATTTACATGAAAATACTTGGAGTCCGATGATGGAAGATTATCCAAACGGAAATGTAAATCTGACTTTAGACAAATTACTTAGATATACCGTTTCGCACAGTGATAATAACGGATGCGATATTTTAATTAATTTGGTTGGAGGAACTAAAGAAGTTCAGAAATTTATAAATAAGCAGGGAATCAAAGACTTTGTCATTAAAGTGAATGAAGAACAGATGAAAACTTGGGAAAAACTTTATATAAATACAACAACTCCTTTGGCAACAACAGAATTGCTGGAGAAATTCTATAAAGGAGAGATTCTGAAAGAAACAACAACAAAGTATTTGTATCAAATCATGATAGAAACTTCAAGAGGATTAACGTGGATGAAAGCAGGACTTCCTGAAGGAACAGAATTAGCGCATAGAACTGGAATTTCAGGTACAAATGATCATAATTTGAGAGTTGCTATGAACGATGTTGGTATTGTAAAACTTCCAAGTGAAAAACATCTCATTGTTTCTGTTTATTTAAAAGAAATTACAGAAAAGAGAGAAGACACAGAGAAAATAATCGCAGATATAACCAAGGCAACTTGGAATTATTTTGCAAAAAAGAATTAGAGAATTAGGATGATCAAATCAATTATCTAATTATAAAATTGACTAATTAACACATTTGAGATATGTTAACAAAAGAAGATATAGCAAAACGAATTGCAAAGGAAGTTAAAGACCGATATTTTGTGAATCTGGGTATTGGAATTCCAACATTGGTGGCCAATTATGTTAGAGAAGATATTGCAGTTGAATTTCAAAGTGAAAACGGCGTTCTCGGAATGGGGCCTTTTCCGTTTGAAGGAGAAGAAGACGCCGATATTATTAATGCAGGAAAACAAACTATAACAACATTGCCGGGAGCAAGTTTCTTTGATTCGGCGTTTAGTTTTGGAATGATCCGAAGCCAAAAAGTAGATTTGACGATTCTAGGCGCAATGGAAGTTTCTGAAAATGGCGATATCGCCAACTGGAAAATTCCAGGTAAAATGGTAAAAGGAATGGGAGGCGCAATGGATTTAGTAGCTTCCGCTGAAAATATAATCGTTGCCATGATGCATGTAAACAAAGCAGGAGAGTCCAAAATCTTAAAAAGATGTACTTTGCCATTAACGGGCGTAGGATGCGTTAAAAAAGTCGTAACAGAGCTTGCGGTTCTCGAAGTAACAGAAAAAGGTTTTAAGCTCTTAGAACGAGCGCCAGGTATCTCAGTCGAGCACATCATCGCTTCAACCGAAGCTGATTTGATTATTGAAGGAGAAATTCCTGAGATGGTAATCTAGATTTTTTAACCGCAAGGTACGCTAAGATTTACGAAGGACACACAAAACAGGTATTATGTAATGTTATGGTCTCGCAAATACGCAGAGTCACAAAGTAAAAAAATAAAAAAACGCTCAAACGAGCGTTTTTTTATTTTTCGTTGTTGAGATTTTAAAAAACATCTTTGCGTCTTTGCGAGATTAAAAAATCTTGCGTGCTTTGCGTAAATCTTAGCGTACCTTGCGGTTAAACAACAAAATATTATAAATTAAAAGAAGCTCCTAAACTAAAAGTAGCTTGATTATTCAAATGATAGAAAGGATCATTGTTTGAACCATATTTTGCAATTGGAAACCCAATTTCTGTGAAAACACCAAATCCTTCGGTAAAGAAATAACGACCACCAACATGTCCGCCAAAGTTATGTAAACCTAAGCTTAATCCAGGATAAACGTCTAACTGCTGCACACCAATTACACTAGATAAGTTGGCATTGATTCTTGCTTTTGCATCAAAGCGATCGCCGAAATCTGGTTCTGCGTTGTAATAAGTATTCGTGCTGCCGTTATAAAAACCGTTAAAATTGTCAAATCCTAATATGTAGTTCGCAACAAAACCAAAAGAGAAGTTTTCTCCTAAACCAAAATCAACAGATCCCTGAATTCCAGAACCACCATCTTGTAAATTAGCACCAACGTTTACTTTAATATCGCCTTTACCGCTAAACGCTTGCTGCGCATTAATAAATCCGAATGAAACTAAAAACAAGAGTGTAATAACCTTTTTCATAAATTTTAAATATTAATTATTTTGAAAAGCAAAAATAAATTTTAAATAAATTAATTCCTACCCTTTTCGTTAAAATACAATTCGTTTAAGGGCTCGCTCTGCCAGTATTCCTTGGTATTGATATCCAAAATCGTAAGCGGACCTCTAAATGCTGCGCCCGTATCGACATTCCAAACACAGGCTCTGTTTACCGGAATTGTTTGTCCAATTCGTGTTACTGGGGTATGTCCAATGTAAACTTCTTTATAAACGGTAAATCTCTTCGGATAGTTTACATCATCCTCTTTTAATTTTGGATCTAACGAAAGGGCAGTTTCCCAAAGCGTTCTGTCCCAGTAAAAAAGCTTAGAAAAATATTCCCATTTTACGCCGTTTAAATTGGTAAATCCGGCATGAACAAACAAACGGTTTTGATCGTCAAGATAATAGTCTTGAAGATTTTCTAGAAATTCAATATGTGTTCTCTTTTTATCTGCTGAAATTTTTGCGTAACCTTCAACAGTAGCTTTTCCGCCATGTTTGTACCACATTTCTTCGTCAAAATCATCGTGTCTTTCTTCTAGCCAGTCCAACGCCAGCTGATCATGGTTTCCTCTAATAAAAACACAGTTTTGTTTGCTTTTTAAATCAATCAAATAGTCGATTACTTCCACAGACTGACTCCAGCCGTCTACATAATCGCCCAAAAAAATTAGTGTATCTTCTGTGGTAACTTTAGCTCTTTGAATCACTTGTTCAAGTGCAAGTAATCCGCCGTGAATGTCACCTATAACAAATGTTCGCATTATTTAATTTTTCGAGTAGAAGAACAAAAATAAGGAAAATGATTTGTTTAAAAATAATAAGATGATAATCTTTAATTTTTAGGAATATTATCTTATTAAAATACCTTTTAATGAATAGTTTATTAATACTATATTTGCCGCTAATTTATAAAACAAAACCTACTAAGATGAAATTAAAATTTATTTGCCTTGTACTTGTTTCTGTAATATTTTTTTCGTGTTCTAGTGAAGATGAAAAATCAGAACAATTTACATTTCTTGAATTTGAGAAAGATGTAATGTTGCCAGCTGTTAATAGTCATGATATTAGTTTTTTAGCTTTAAATTTTGATAATAATGTAAGTCATTGGGATTTTAAACTTACAGATAATGATGGTAATGCTGTTCCTGTTGAAGCAATAAACGTAGAAAGAACTATAACTTCTATCGGTGATATTAATGTTCAAAGAATAAATTTTAAGGCACACCCTAAATCAGAAGGACTTTATACTTTAGTAATTAAAAATACTATAACAAATCAACTTTATACGGATTATTTTTTAGTAGAGAGTGGAGTTTTTAATGAAATGGAATATTCGTACCCGTCGTCATATACCTTGAATGCTAACAATCAAGAAAAACCGACTGCAGATTATCTTTATTTCCAAAATATCAAAAATACTATTACCAGTAATTTATTGACTACTGGTATTAAAAGCGTTACACTGCAAGATAAAAAAACTTTAAAAGAATATAATTTAGATTTTTCTGTAAATGCTCAAACAAAAAAAATCGAGTTTGTAATTTCTACTGGAGTTCCTGAGGGAAATTATTTCTTGTCTGTGCGATATAATAATTTGATAAATAATTATTTTGAAAAAGATATTGTGGTTCAAGCAGAAAAATTACCAAAGCTTAGTTCTATTAATAAAAACATTTTTCAAGGAGGAGAGACATTGATTCTGAAAGGACTTAACTTTAATTATAACATTAATGAAGAGTATATTCCGTCATTAAATAACCGTTACAACATTGTAACAACGGCGCTTATTTTTACTGATAAGTACAAAGCGGGAGAAATCTTTTTATATGCAGAGAGTAAAACTTCAAATAAAAATATCAATGCAGCTGGTACTGAAATTAACTATGTAATTCCAAAAAACACAGGAATAGATGATTTCTTCTTTGTAAGTGACCAATCTGCAACCTTTTTTGAAGGTACAGTTGCTGTAAGAGTAGGGCCGTATACCAGCGAGGCACTCCCAATTAGAGTTAATCTTAAATAAAAAGGAAATTTGAATAAGTTTAAAAAGCTGTAAGATATAAATTACAGCTTTTTTTATATCTGTTTTTGAGATTCTTTAGTTGCTGTTCTTTAAAAATTGATATGATTTATAACTATTTACAGCGTTTTTTTATTGCTTTTCCTCTGTAAATTTGCATAATGTCTGAAACACCAACATATCGCAAAATCATTCACATTGATATGGATGCTTTTTACGCATCGGTAGAGCAGATGGATAATCCGGAATTAAGAGGAAAACCGGTTGCTGTTGGTGGTTCAGAAAATAGAGGAGTGGTTTCGGCAGCAAGTTATGAAGCTAGAAAATTTGGTGTTAGAAGTGCGATCAGCGGGGTTTTGGCTAAAAAATACTGTCCAGATATCATCTTTGTCCGCCCAAGATTTGACCGTTATAAAGAGATTTCATCTAAAATTCATAAAATCTTCCATGAATATACTGATCTGGTTGAACCTCTTTCGCTTGATGAAGCGTATTTGGATGTTACCCAAAATAAAAAAGGAAATCCAAGCGCAAGTCTTCTAGCTCAAGAAATTAGATCAAGAATTCTCAGTGAAGTTGGTTTGACAGCTTCTGCGGGTATTTCAATTAATAAATTTGTTGCCAAGATTGCCAGCGATTATAATAAACCAAACGGACAAAAAACAGTAAATCCAGATGAAATCGAAGCTTTTTTGGAAGAGCTGCCTATTCGTAAATTTTATGGAGTAGGAAAAGTGACAACCGAAAAAATGTATCAGCTTGGAATTTTTACGGGAACTGATTTGAAAAGTAAATCATTAGAATTTCTGGAAAAACACTTCGGGAAATCGGGAGTTTTTTATTACAATGTCGTTCGTGGCATTCATAATAGTGAAGTAAAATCGTCTCGAATTACCAAATCTGTAGCAGCAGAACATACTTTTGATGTTAATCTTTCTTCAGAGATTTTTATGATGGAACAGTTGGAAAGAATTGCAGTTTCATTGGAAAAACGGCTCAAAAGACACAATATTTCAGGTAAAACAATTACTTTGAAGATTAAGTACAGCGATTTTTCACAACAAACCAGAAGTAAAACCCTGCCGTATTTTATTTCGGATAAAAGCTTGATTATGGAAAACGTGGAAGAATTGTTATATCAGGAAAAAATGAAAGATTCGGTTCGTTTGCTCGGAATTTCTTTAAGTAATTTAAATACGGAAGAAAAAAAGGCTGTAGTTGTGCAACTAAAATTTATGTTTTAGTACTATTTTTAACACATATATCACAGTAATAGTTAGGGGGTAATGGGGTTTTTAATTTACCTTTGAAAGAAAACATTTGTTGATGATCTAAACTAGGTTTATATGAAAGATACAAACTCTGACGATTTATTGCAACGAAATACTGTTCCGATTCTTTCTTGGGATTTTCATTATGAATATGTAAAAGAATTAAAAGATTTAACTGCTGATTTGGAAAAGGTGGATCAGATTTCTACTCAATTTACCTGGGATGAAAAAAAGCTGAATATCAAAGAAAGAATCAAAGAAGAAGTTGTTGTGGTAACTGATTTAGATTTGAAAATTGTTTTCGTTTCGAGTGGTATCAAAAAAATGACGGGTTACAAAGCAGAAGAAATTTTAGGCAAAACACCAAAGATGTTTCAAGGACCTACTACTTCAAAAAAGACTTTGAAAGAAATCAGAGAAGCTTTGGCGAAGAAAATTCCATTTAAAAAAACACTGGATAACTACAGAAAAAATGGGAAAACATATAAATGTAAAATTGATGCTTCGCCAGTTTATAACCTAAAAGGAGAAGTTTCCCATTTTATAGCTTTTGAAAAGCAGGATTTAAGTGCTTGATTTGCCACAAAGGCTCTAAGACGCTAAGTTTTATTTAATATAGAAATAAAGAAACCGCTCTATGAGCGGTTTAACTTTTATAAAAAACTTTGTGTCTTAGTGCCTTTGTGGCAAAAAATTATAAATTAGCAAAGAAATCATTTCCTTTATCATCTGTAATAATAAACGCAGGGAAATCTTTCACAGTAATTTTACGAACGGCTTCCATTCCTAATTCTTCAAAATCAACTACTTCCACTTTAAGAATGTTGTCTTGAGCCAAAATAGCTGCAGGACCTCCAATAGAACCTAAATAGAATCCGCCGTATTTGTTGCAGGCATCCGTAACTTGTTTGGTACGATTTCCTTTTGCAAGCATAATCATACTTCCACCATTTTTCTGGAATTCATCTACATAAACATCCATACGGCCGGCAGTAGTTGGGCCAAAACTTCCAGAAGCCATTCCGTCTGGTGTTTTAGCAGGACCAGCATAATAAACGGGGTGATTTTTGAAATAATCAGGCATTGGTTTTCCAGCGTCTAATAATTCTTTGATTTTGGCGTGAGCAATATCTCGGGCAACAATTACAGTTCCGTTTAATTTTAAACGTGTTTTAACTGGATATTGAGATAATTTAGCTAAAATATCTGCCATTGGCTGATCTAAATCAATTTCTACAGGAGCTTCTAAATGCGGCGCTGTTTCTGGTAAAAACTGTTTTGGATTTACTTCCAACTGCTCAACAAAGATTCCTTCTTTAGTAATTTTTCCTTTGATATTTCTATCCGCAGAACAAGAAACGCCTAATCCAACTGGACAAGAAGCCGCGTGACGTGGTAAACGAATTACACGAACGTCATGTGTGAAGTATTTTCCACCAAACTGTGCTCCGATAGCACTTTCCTGACAGATTTTCTGAACACGTTCTTCCCATTCGTGATCACGAAAAGCCTGACCAGCCATGTTTCCAGTAGTTGGAAGATGATCATAATATCCTGCAGAAGCTTTTTTAACAGCACTTAAGTTCGCTTCAGCAGAAGTTCCACCTATTACTAAAGCTAAGTGGTATGGAGGACAAGCAGAAGTTCCTAAATCTTTAATTTTGGTGCGAATGAATTCATCTAATGATTTTTCATTCAACAAAGATTTTGTTTGTTGGTATAAGTATGTTTTGTTAGCAGATCCTCCGCCTTTTGCCATAAACAAAAAGTCATAAGAAGTTCCTTTTTTAGCATAAATGTCGATTTGAGCTGGAAGATTTGAACCTGAATTCTTTTCTTCAAACATCGAAATCGGAACAATCTGCGAATAACGTAAGTTTCTTTTTTGGTATGTATTAAAAATTCCTCGGCTCAACCATTCAGCATCATCAACACCAGTAAAGATGCTTTCTCCTTTTTTAGCCATTACAATAGCTGTTCCTGTATCCTGACAACTCGGTAACTGACCTTCGGCTGCTACTGAAGCATTTTGAAGTAAATTGTAAGCAACAAAACGATCGTTGTCTGTAGCTTCTGGATCGTCTAGAATTTTTCTTAGTTTTTGCAAATGTGTCGTTCGCAACATAAACGAAACATCAGTTAAAGCTTCTTCAGCTAATAATTCTAAACCTTTTGGATCAACAGTTAAAACTTCACGTTCTCCAAATTGCTCCACTTTCACAAAATCTGAGGTGATTTTGCGATACTGCGTATCGTCCTTTAAGATCGGATAAGGATCTTGGTATATAAAATCAATCATTGCTTTGTTTTTTTTTACAAATTTAGAAATTATTTACCTAAGAAAGAATTTGAATAAGGCCTTCTAGACAGTTTTATTCGGTACTGTTGAATTGATCAAAAGTCATCTTTTTTTGAAAGTATGCTTTGTCTTTTGCTGATAATAATTTCTTGCTCCATTGGTTTCCGTTTAATTCAAAACTAATTGAATCTGAGTGTGTAAGAACTCCCATGTCCATGTTGTCATCTTCATCTGCCGGCACAAATGCAACAGTTTTGCAATAAAAAGATTTTGGATCAGAATCATTAGAAGGATTTACAATTTCCAGCCAATTTCCCCAACCGCTGTCTGACATGGTATTCCATTGATGAACAAGCTGTAAAGAATTGTTTTTGAAGTAATACAAATAGTTTTCATGTACATAACCACAAGCAGGATATCCAAAACCTAGCTGTATGAAAGGAGAATTTTTATGAGAAGTATTGGTTAAACCAATAGAGCCTCCCCATTCTGATCCTTTCTCGTAATTTTTAATGACAACTTTAGAAGAAATCAATTTGTTTTTATTCTGATAAAAATCCAATCTGAACTTTGAAGTCATTATGCTGTCCTGATCGGCCTTTAGATCTACAAGATTTGCTAAAACATGTGTAATTGAACTATTTTTATCTTCAGAAAGATAAATAGTATCCGTTCGAAGAGCACGTTCATCAGCAGTATCATCGTTTGTGATCATAGCAATTTCTTGCGGCACGGGCAATTCTGTAACGGCTTCTGGATTAGTAGGTTTGTTTTGACATCCGATTAAAAGTAGTAAGGAAAAGAAAATTGGGGTTTTCATGGTATTATTTTAGATTTTCAAAAATAAATTTTTCATCGTATTGGATGCTAAATTTATTCAGAAAATTTAAATATTCCTCATTAAAGCTTTGTTTTTTGTGATGCTCTTTTTGATTTTGAATGAGATTGGTTCAAATTAAAAAAACCAAGTCGCCACAAAAATAGCCGTAATCACGCAAATCAAATCAACCAAAAGCATTGTACCCAAAGCGTAACGTGTGTTTTTTATGTTTACAGACCCAAAATAAACTGCAATTACGTAAAATGTACTTTCGGCGCTGCATTGAAAAATACTGCTCAATCTAGCCGTTAAAGAATCGGCACCAAAGGTATTCATCGAATCAATTAAGAATCCGCGAGAGCCTGCAGAACTAAACGGACGAAGCATCGCAACAGGCAACGCATTAGTAATTTCTTTACTTACACCCATATTTGAAAATACAAATCCGATTCCGTCGCTGATAATTTCAAATAAACCGCTGTTTCTGAATAAGGAAATTGCAACTAACATCCCTAAAACATAAGGGAAAATCGTAACTCCTGTTTTTACTCCATTGTTTGCTCCGACTACAAAAGTGTCAAAAACGGTTGTATTGGCATCTTTGAACTTTTGTTCATGTCTGAAAGAAAAAATCAACGTGAAAACGATGATCGTCAATAATATCAATCCTGAAAGATTAGAAGTAAAATAGTTTTTTCCAATTAAATCCAAATGATTAACATACATCAATAAACCAACAATAGCAGCAATTAAACCCATTAACCCAATAAGAAGTGAAGCACTTTTAAAGTTGATTTTCTGTTTGATACCCACAATTAAGAACGCAGCGATTGTACCAATGAATGAAGTGATAATACATGGAAGCATTACATCGGCTGGATTACTGGCATTTGCAGCAGCGCGATAACCGATAATTGAAGTAGCAATTAAGGTTAATCCCGAAGCATGAAGACACATAAACATAATCTGTGCATCACTGGCTTTGTCTTTATCTGGATTTATTTCCTGTAAACTTTCCATGGCCTTAAGTCCAAATGGAGTCGCAGCCGAATCTAATCCCAAGAAATTAGCAGCAAAGTTTAAAGTCATGTACGATATCGAAGGGTGATTTTTAGGAATACTTGGAAAAACTTTTACGAAAACCGGACTTAAAGCCTTTGCCAGATTTCCAGATGCTCCAGAAATAATTAAAAGTTCCATTAATCCGCAGAAAAAGGCCAAATAGGCAATAAGCGGTAAAATCAAATCGACTAAAGTACTTTTACAAGTTGGCAGTAAACCATCAGATTTTTGAAAGCCACTGAAAATTTTTACGGTTTTATTTTTATAAACGTAAGTCGTGTCGGCATTTAGCGTATCACGATTAACGATCATGGTTTGGTCTGGCGCTTTTTGAATGCTGTCTTTGATAAAAGCAGGAAGTTCTTCGATGTACTTTTCTGAAACTAAAATAGGATCGTCTTTTTTTCCATTTAAAACAGAATCAATAGTATATGTATTGGCAGTAAATAAACTGGCTACAATGAAAATAATCGAAGAAATAAAAATAACTAACCAAAATCTGCTCAATACCATAACTATAATTTTTTGTAAATGTAATTATTTAGCAATAATAAGCATAAAGATTTTAGTAGTCAAACGAGAAGTGTTTACGAAAAACAACGATATTGAAGATAAAATGCAATCTATTCAATCACAATTTTAGTTCCCATATAATTTTGAAAAGCTTTAATTCCTTCAAACAAAACTTGTTTTTTAGAACTTTCGGTCTCATTAAAAAACTCCGTTTCAATTTTGATGTGATCTTTTTTAATGGTTCTTTTCCATATTCCAATTACTTTTCCGTTTTCTAAAATGATCGGTTTAAAAATACCATTATTGGTAAAAGTTTTGGATTGATGATTTCCTGAAAAGGAAACTTCTCGTGTTTTGTACGAAATTAATATCTCATCGAAAGCAGGAAGAAAATGAATGCTTTCACGAAAGGGATTCTCTTTTTTATAATTTTTTCCGAACCAAAACATCTGATTATCAATAGTAATACGGTTTAAATGCAACTCAATTGCATCAATAGCTGACTTGCAAATTGTCGGAGAAAAACCAGACCACCACGAAAAATCGAGCAAAGTTGCCGGGCCGTGACTTTCAAAATAGCGCTGAGCAAGTTTGGCAACACCTTCCTCTTTTGTCAGTTTCGTTTTTGGCCTTTCGACACGTTCTTCAAGTAGAGCATAGGTAATTTGTTTGCCTTTCATTCTTCCGTTGCACACCAAACCGTCTAACTCGGCATTCATCATTATAATAACGGGTGATAAATCGCCAGCTTTTTTTTGAATGTTAAGTTCCTTCATGATTTCCTCTCGTGTTAAATGGTTATTTCCCGATAAAAGTTTTTCTATAGTTGCATTGACTTGATCAAATTTCTTTTGATCAAAACCATGCTGTTTGGCCATTGTAGCAAAGAGACGCTTTACTTGTGGCGCGGAAAGTTCCAGCATCCAATAAATATCATCAGCAGCAACAAAATGCCAGGTTGGGCGGAGTATATGAGTTCTGATGATTTTTCCAGAATTGACAGCTTCTTCAATTTCTTTTTCAGAAGCATCACATCGTGATCCAATCGCCCATTTTGCCATAGCATAATCTTGTGCCTGCATGGCACCAAAATGGCGAACAACTTCCTGCGGTGTACATGAAGTAGTCTTAAACAATTTTTGAGCAACCAGACGATGATGTGAAATTTCAGAATGAATCATATTCAAATAGAATTAATCGTTAACTAATTTGATTTGTTTTTGACGATTGGTAAATTTTATTCTAATCAATAAAAAGAACAAAATGGTTTGTTGAAAAGTTAAAAGATAATAGCCTATTTGCAAGTCATCAAGTTTACGTGAAATGCCTAGAGTAACCAAGAAAATTAGCGGTATTATATTAAAAATCAAGAGAAAGGTATATTTTTTGTAATGAAAAAATAGTGCTGAAAAAGTAAAAGGAGATAGTATTAAAATGGATAAGATTACTTCTATAATATTTTTAAAATGAAAATATCGAAAAGATACATTTTTTAAAATCGCTATAAATGAAGTAGTTTTTTGTTCTGGATATTTATTGGTAGATATAAAATCACAATGTATAAGATGATCTATATCAAATGGTAAAAAAAGTGAAACGAAGCCTATAATAAAAAGACAATAAAATAGAATTTTGTTATTCATAAACGATTTCTAAACGTGAATAATTTCCTCATCAATTAGTAAATCTTCTCTTCTTAAGCGAAGAAAAACCTGAGCTACAGCGATAGTATCTTTTTCGCAATAGGTTATAATTCGATCAATATCTTTTTCGACATAATACACATGACCCACCTGACTTCCGTCGATATCGCCTTTTGGCGATGGTACGCCAAGAATCTTGGTAAGCAGTTTTAGAGAAGTAAAATGTTTATAATCGCCAAACTTCCAAAGTTCTAAAGTATCCAGATGAGGAATCTCCCAAGGTTTCTTTCCAAAAAGATTTAGTTTATCTGGAATCGGCATTTGGTTAATAATCATTCTTCTGGCTATAAACGGAATATCAAACTCTTTTGAATTGTGTCCGCATAACAAATGCTGTGGCTGGTTAAAATGATTGTTGATCAGATTAGAAAAGTCTTTTAGAATTTTCTTTTCTTCCCCGAAAAAAGAAGTAACTCTAAAGTTTCGAATGTCTCCCTTGATTGTAAAAAATCCAACAGAGATACAGATGATTTTCCCAAATTCAGCCCAAATACCGGCACGTTCGTAAAATTCTTCTGGGGAGAATTCATCTTTTCGCTGGTATTGTGTTTTCAAATCCCAAAGCGTCTGCATTTCCGCGTCAAGCGAATTGAAATTTTCTTCTTCTGGAACGGTTTCTATATCAAGAAAGAGAATGTTGTTGAGATTTATTTTTTCAATCATAGTTTTGATGTGGTTTTTATAGCCACGAATTCACGAATTTACTCTGACTTTTTTATTTGATATAAATGTACACAAATTTGATTTTAGTATTTTTAAAAAACACAAACCGAATGAATTTTCTTATGTAAAAAGTGTTGAAATATAAGTTAAACGAATTAATTAAAAAGAAAATTCGTGAATTCGTGGCTATAAAACTAAAATAAACTTTGCTGTGGAGATGGGCATTCATGTTCCAAAAGCCATTTCTTGCGGGACAATCCGCCTGCATATCCTGTTAGTGATCCGTTTGTTCCGATAACTCTGTGGCAAGGAACTACAATCCAAAGCGGATTTTTTCCATTTGCCGAAGCTACTGCACGAATGGCTTTAACATCGCCCAGTTTTTTGGTCTGATCCATGTAGCTAACCGTTTTTCCGTATGGGATTTCTAATAAGGATTTCCAGACTTTCTGCTGGAATTCGGTTCCCTGCGGATTTAGTTTGAGCTCAAAATCGGTTCTTTTGCCTTCGAAATATTCATTTAACTGCAAAACTGCTTTTTGTAAAACTTCGGGAATAGTCTGAGAAACTTCGTTTGTACCAACATCAGAAACTGAAATTACGGCAATACCATTTTCATCTCCAATAATTTTGGTGATTCCTAAAGGGGAGTTGATATAAACTGTTTCCATAATTTTTTTAACCGCAAAGACGCTAAGTTTAGCGCAAAGTTCGCAAAGTTTTTTTTAAACCATGTAAGTTATATAAGTAATTTAAGTTTTTGTTTTTAGGAAAAGCCTTTTTAAATGAACTTACATAACTTATACGGTTTTAATAATTCTCCAGCTTAAATTGATAGTTTAAAATTGTCTCAATTTTTCCGCTAGAAATAGTCTTTTTAATGTTTGATTTTTCAGAACTGAATTTCGGTAAAACCAGATTTAAATCTTTTGCTTTTTGTGTATAATATTCCTCTCTTGTAGGATGAAAAGATGCAACGGCATTGAAAACTTCATTCCATTTTGACTGTTTTATAATTTCTTCAATTATGCCAATACAATCTTTTTGATGAATTAAATTCACTGGAGCATCAGGATTTTCAAGGTTTTCTTTTCCAGTTAAAAATTTGACAGGATGACGATCTTCTCCAATTAATCCTCCAAAGCGCAGAATTGTTGTTTCGAAGTTTGGATTGTTTTGAAGTAAAGTTTCCGCTAAAAGCAATTGTCTGCCACTTTCTGTTTCCGGATTTGGAATAGTTTCTTCTGTAACCACGTTATTGTCATCTCCATAAACAGAAGTTGAGCTTACAAAAAGGATCTTTTTTATATTTGATTTTTCTACAAACGGAATTAGATTTTTGATTTTTTCCACAAAAACCTTTCTTTCAGAATCGGGATTTTCATTGCGAAGTTTAGGAGGAATGTTGATAATTAGCATTTCGCTTTCCGCTAAAAAAAGACCAATATTTTCAGAAACTCCATCAGCTTCAACATTTACCAAAAACGGAGTTATTCCAGCATCTTTTAAAATTGGAAGTTTGTTTTCAGAAGTAGTTGATCCGTTTACTGGATTTACTTTTTCGATTAGTTTTTTTGCCAAAGGTAAACCTAACCACCCGCAGCCTAATATACTTATTTGTTTCATTTTTTCTTTTAAAGGAGTAAAGTTACAAAGGTTCAGAGGTTTTTGTTTCACGCAGATTTTAAAAACATTTAAGTTGCATCCACAGATAATTATTTGCAGATTAAATCTGCTAAATCTGCGTGAAACAAACTAGATGATTGTTTGTGATTAAGTTTTTACAAAGTTAAAGTAAATCGGACTTTATCTTTTCCTTTTGCGCCCATTCTGTTATAGAATTTAATGGCTCTTTTGTTAAACTGAGGAGTCTGCCATTGTATATTAACACATTGATTTTGGATTCCAATTTCTTTTAGTTTAGCAATTAGGACTTCACCAATTCCAAAACTTCGTGCTTCTTCTTCTAAAAATAAACAGTCCATGTACAGAAAATTAGCTGCATCCCAAGTTGAAAAGTCAAAAGTATACGAAACATATCCCATAATAGTGTTTTTTACGACAACAACCAGGCAATGAAGTTTTGGATTTTCAGCGAAAAGTGCTTTTTTCAAACTTTCTTCTTTTCCTTCAGGAGAAAAGTCGGCTTTTTCAAAATCGGCATGTTTTTGACATAGTATTACCAGTTTAGGTAAATCGGTTACTTCGCAGTTTCTTATTGAATATTCCATTGGAGGTTAATTTCGTTTTGTAGAAAATGTATAAAATGCTGAAAATAATCAGGATTGTTTTCGTTGGCTCTTGTTGCTACATAATGTTTCCGTTTCAAACCATTCTTTCCGATTTTAACTGCTTTAATTGGATTATTTTTTAAATGTGGTTGTAATGCCCATTTTGCCATCGACATTACCCCCATATCGGCTTTTACCATTTCCAAAGAGGCTTCTGTTAATGGCATTGGCGTTATCTTTTTGGGTGAAATTTTGGCTGGAGCCAAAAGAAACTGGTGAATGGTAACGGTTTCAAGCGGCAACGAATGAATTATGAGATGTTCATTTACGAAATCTTCGGCAATCACATATTTTTTATCGGCCCAAGAATGATTATCAGAAACAACCATTACCATTTCATCCTGAAAAAGTTCGGTGTATTTGATATGATTATCTTTAATAGTATCGCTTACTATGGCAATATCGATAGTGTTTTCTAAAAGCTTCTGTAACGGAATATGTGTGGCTTCGGTTACGATTTTAAGCTCAACATTGGGATACAGAAGATGAAACTGTTTTAAAACCGACGGAAGCCAGTGATAACTCGAAAAACATTCGGTACTAATTCGGATTTCGCCAGATTCTCCAAAAACCATTTGCTTGATCTGACTTTCAGTTTCAGAAAGCTTGTTCAGGATTTCATTGGCCATTTCATAGATTTTTTTACCTGCTTTGGTAAGAACCAGTTTTTTATTGGTTCTTAAAAAAATGGCAGTACCCAATTGATATTCGGCTTCTTTGAGCTGATGGCTTAAAGCTGATTGTGTCAAATGAAGTTTGTCGATGGCTTTGGTTATACTGCCTTCTTCCACAATTGCTTTTATCAGTTTTAAATGTCGAATTTCCATTTTCCAGATGTTTACACAACAAAGTAACAAAAATTTAGATTGGCTTTTGCATGAAAAAAACTAATGCGATCCATGAATTCTTTTCGTTTTTCTGGTGTGTATTGAACTTTTACTTTTGGAAAATAAAATCATTAAAACATAAGTACAATGGAAACACAAATTAAACATTACGAGAATAAGTTAGCTTTTGAAATGGATCCTTCAGACTTATTTGACGCTTTAAACGATGGCGAAAAAATAGTAGTAATCGATGCCCGAAGAGCTTTTGGTTATGATGAAGAGCATATCCCAAATGCTATTAATATGCCGCACCGCGAAATGAATCTGGAAACGACACAACATTTGGACAAAGAGATTCTGTATGTAGTGTACTGTACCGGAATTGGCTGTAATGCTTCGACAAAAGGATCTTTGAACATGACCAAATTAGGATTCAAGGTTAAGGAACTAATTGGAGGACTGGAATGGTGGAAAATTGACGGTTTTTCAACAGAAGGCACAAAAGGTGTAAAAGAAGGATTAAAAGTGGAATGCGCTTGCTGAAAATAAAAAAAGGCAGACTTTAAAAATTATAAAGTCTGCCTTTTTATTATTTCTTAATTTGCTTTATTCTGGTAATGCAACTGGTTTTATACTGTCTTTTGAAACCGCTGAACTGTCTACAACAGGAGCCGTTTCGATTGGTTTTACTGGAGCAACATATCTTTTTATTTTCTGCTGAATTAGAATAGCGTCATTTAAAACAAAAGGAGTCGGCATCATCCAGTTTTCTCTTGGTTTAACATTTAGAAGTGGATTTGACATTAAATCAAATGAACTTTCAATTAAATCCATATCAAAAATAGACGATTTGTTGATGTAGAATTCCATTTCCAAAGGTTCATTGCCTACAACATAGTAACAAAGAATTTTGCTGTCTTCGCGTTGTAAACGATTTCCTTTTTCTCCGGAAGTGGCTACACCATTTGCTTTAAAGTTATAAAACGTCATTTTTGGATTGGCGTAGATATCGTAACGGTTTACTTTTCTGTTTGGTGTGATTCTGATTTTCAGATATCGGTTATTTCCAATTACGCTGTCTCTTAAAAACTGAATTGTTGGTTTAGGAACATCAACAACTGGTGCGATAGCGCTATAAGTAAATGTTGAATTGTATTTACTTGCCAATGGAAGTGAATTTAAACCCACTGCTTTTTGATTCTTTTCGCCTACATAAGATTTTGTCCAGTCATCAAGGTTTTTGTCATAAGTTGTCCATACGGCAGAATTGTTGTCAGCATTATAAACATATAATAAACTGTTTGATTTGGCTTTGCCTGGTTCATAATCAGAATGATATCCTGCATAGATGAAAAAAGAGATAGAAGCAAGGAAGAAAACCACAGTCCAAATTCCTTTTCGGGCAAAATCTCCAAATATTGGCAATAATAATCCAAATAACAAAACGGTTAAAATAGCACTTCCGAATAGAATTTTAAGTCCTAGGCCAACTGGAAACATTACAATAAACGGTGCAATGATCGCCAAAGCTGGAATACTGAAAATTAAATTGACTCCCAAACTATAATGCTGTGTGAAAATAAATATTCCGAACAATAGAATTCCAAAATAAACAGGAATGATTAAAAATCCTGCGCCTGTTAAGCTGTTTGCTAAAAATCCATTAATGATAATCCAAAGTAAAAGAGGAGCCACGAAATGATTCATGGTAATTTTAGCTTCAGAAAAATGATGGTAGAAAGCAAAACAAATTGCAATACTTAAAGTGACAAAAGCGCCAATATAAGCGTGTCCGTTATAGGTAAATCCGTTTAAAAGATCAGAATATTGCGGATAGATTTCCAAAATCAGTTTCCATCCTAAAAAGGTAACTAAACCAGCAATGATTATAGATCCCAAAAGAGGTACAAATCCTCTGAATATTTCTCTGAAAGTGATGATTCTTTTTACCTTTCCGATGAAAATAAATAAAGCCAATAATCCAAAAGCAATTAATGTCATTGGCATTACCCAGGAAAAAGGATAACTTATGAATGAAAACGGAGCACTGAAATATACATTATCTTCAGTAGATTCTGTTTTAGTTAAATCAATGTTGCTCAAATATTTGATCAAAGGCATGATGTAAGTGCCCTGATGTGCTAAAGTAGTTTTGCTCAAATGCTGAACATCGTCTTGCTGTGTATGATAGTTAAAATGTCCATCTATAAATGCAAAGTTGTAACCCTGAATATTTCCTTGTTCTCTAAAAACAGTTAAATCAGTATCGTTTGGAAGCATTTTGTAAATACTGTACATCAATGAATTGGAAACTGGATAAGAAGTTTTGGCATCAGAAAATGCTTTTACCATGGCTTCATTTCCTTTTGTGGTTTCCATTAGCATATAGCTTGGTCCAGAACTTCCGCGGGCTTCAAAGTTTAAAACCACACCAACATCTTTTGCCCACGGATGCTGATTCACAAAAAGAGCAGCTCCATTTAGACCTAATTCTTCGGCATCTGAAAATAAAATGATGATGTCATTTTTCTGAGGATGTTTAGAATATAAAAAGGCACGAACACCTTCTAAAATTGTTGCGACACCCGAAGCGTCGTCGCTTGCTCCTTTTGAGAAAGAATGTGGAGCACTATCGTAATGAGAAAGAAGTAAAAGTGCTTTGGTATTGTTAGTTCCTTTTATTCTTGCTAAAATATTTTTAGATTTTACTAAAAGGCCTCTGTCGTTTAAAGTATAACCTTCCTGAACACTAGTTTCTAAACCAATTCTGTTTAATTCGAGTTTTAAATAATTGGCAACTAGTTCATGATTTGTCGATCCGACATAATGGGGCTTTTGCGCAATAATTTCGACTTGGTTTAAAGCTCTTTCGGTTGAGAATTCCGCGAGTGCTTCATCATCTTTATTGATTCCTTGCGGCATCATGGTGGCGCATATAATGCCCAGCAGAGCTAAGACACAGACAATGGCTAGAATTGAGGTTTGGTTTTTTCTCATGGTTAATAAACGCTAACTATATTTCTTTTTTAACAAGCATAAAATAATCATTGTCCAAGGAACGATAGCCTTGGTCATACAAGAAATAATATGTATTTCCTGTCTTTGTCTGTAAAATGTTTGTAAAAAACTCAAAATCAAAGCCTTTGTTTAATAATTTGTCACGCGATGCCTTTGATTTTCCATCTACATTTAACTCTGCCAAAATACGGTAATTTTTGCGTAACTTGTTGTTTATATTTCGCATGAAATTTGTACTATCTTTATTTATTTTGTTATTGTACGCATTTCGGCAGCTATCAGAGCAAAATTTCTTGTCTTCTCGGCCAACAATCTTAACGGAACATTCGAGGCATGTCTTCATTTAACAATTTTTATTTCGTTGATAAACTAGGTTTTTCGTTTTCTCTTTTAATAATTGCTTGATTGATTTTGTAGATTAAAAGTTCCACTTTTTTAAGGTCACAATGGGTTAGAACAATATCCTTAAAACCATTTTCCAAATTAATTCTAAGTTCGCTTGATTTTGCGGGGACATTTAGTCCAAATGTTGTTTCTATTATTTTATTAATAAAAGATAAATTTCTTATCAGTTCTACACTTGTAATACTGTCAATTTCAAATATGCCGTTATCCCTCCTGAAATCAGTATTATTAACTACCAAATGATCATTTTCAATATAGATTTCAAATAACGGATTTCTTCTAATGACAGTCATTGGTTCTTTTATTTAATGAGCTCTTTATGAATTTAGCTTTTTAAGTTCATAAAGATCTTTTCTTCTGTCTTTTAATGTTTTGACACTTCCATGTTCATG
This sequence comes from Flavobacterium panacagri, assembly GCF_030378165.1. Classification (NCBI taxonomy): domain Bacteria; kingdom Pseudomonadati; phylum Bacteroidota; class Flavobacteriia; order Flavobacteriales; family Flavobacteriaceae; genus Flavobacterium; species Flavobacterium panacagri. The sequence continues at coordinate 990,017 of NZ_CP119766.1, read as the reverse complement.
AAGTTCTTTTAATAAATTCAGATCAACATCTACAATTAAAGTCATTTCGGTGTTTGGAGTGGCTTCAGCTTTAATTCCGTTGCTTGGAAAAGCAAAATCAGAAGGTGTAAATACAGAAGACTGTGCATATTGAATGTCCATATTGTTTACTTTCGGAAGATTTCCAACACAACCTGCTATGGCTACATAACATTCATTTTCGATTGCACGTGCTTGTGAACAATGTTTTACACGAGTATATCCATTTTGTGTGTCTGTTAAAAAAGGCACGAATAAAATATCCATTCCTTCATCAGCTAAAAGTCTTGGAAGTTCTGGGAATTCGACATCATAACAAATTAAAATTCCAATTTTCCCACAATCGGTATCAAAGGTTTTAAACTCAGAGCCACCTTTCATTCCCCAATGAATCACTTCGTTTGGGGTAATATGAATTTTGGTATACATTTCTGAAGTTCCATCTCTTTTGCACAAGAAACCGACATTGTAAAGATTTCCACCTTCCAAATAAGGCATACTTCCGGTAATGATATTGATGTTGTATGAAATCGCAAATTCCTGAAATCGCTTTCTGATTGGGTCAGAATGGCGTGCCAATTCCCGAATTGCTTCTGCTTCAGATAAATGATTGTAATCGGCCATTAAAGGTGCAATGAATAATTCGGGAAAAAGAGCAAAATCAGAGCCATATCCAGAAACAGCATCGATAAAGAATTCAGCTTGTTCAAATAATGCTTCAACGTTGTTTAATGGGCGCATCTGCCATTGAATTAATCCCAAACGAATGATGTTTTTCTTTAGATTAATTAGTTTCGGACTGTCATCATAATAAATATTATTCCATTCCAGTAAAACCGCAAACTCTTTCGATTCTTCATCGCCTTCCAAATAATTTTTGATGACTCTCAAAACATGAAAATCATTGCTTAACTGAAAAGAAAGAACAGGATCATACAACTCTTTGGTTCGTACTTTTTCGATATAGGTTTTTGGAGACATCTTTTTAGCATGTTCCCTGTAACTCGGAATTCTGCCTGCAAAAACAATTGCTTTTAAGTTCAGCTGTTCGCAAAGTTCCTTTCTGGCATCGTATAATCGACGACCTAGACGTAAACCTCTATAATTTGGGTGAATAAAAACATCTATTCCGTATAAAATTTCAGCATTTGGATTATGGGTAGAGAATTTGTAATCGCCACTAATTTGTTGGTAATTATGTCTTTTTTCTACTAATTTTTCATCAACAATTAGAGATAATGCAGAACCAACGACTTTTCCATCAACCAAAATTACCAATTGTCCTTCTGGAAAAATAGAAAGTAATCTTTCTATATCTTCAGATCCCCAATACGAATCGGCCATTTCAGGATACGATTCGATCATTGATTTTTTTAATTGTTTATAGTCTTCAATTTCTAAATTTCGTAACTCGACTTTTTTGATTTTTGCCTGCATATAGTAAGGTTTATCTCAAATATACAAAAAAAGAATTCCAATTACAAACGGTTACAAATAGTTACAGTCGATAGTAAATAGTTAATAACCGACTGTTATTGCTGGGCTGTATCATCTTTGCATCGTTGAAGTTGACGAACAATTTCAAGTTATACTAACATTTAAATAATATACGCCATGAATGCAATGAAAAACAGAGTACAGTTAATTGGGAATGTAGGGAATGATCCAGAAGTTAAAACATTAGAAAGCGGTAAAAAGCTAGTGCATTTAACAATCGCAACCAACGATGTTTACAGAAACGAAAAAGGAGATAAGGTAGAACAAACCGAATGGCATCGTGTAACTGCCTGGGGAAAAGTAGCCGAAATTATCGAAAAGTTTGTTGTAAAAGGAAAAGAAGTCGCAGTTGAAGGTAAACTAACTCACAGAAGTTACGATGACAAAAACGGAGAGAAAAGATACATCACCGAAGTTGTTGTAAACGAGATTTTATTGCTATAAATAACTTTTGATTATACGCCACGAAAAGGAAAACAAACCCGACAGGTTTAATCCCGAGGCTTCGGGACTGTCGGGTTTAATTTTTTATAACGAAGTATAATTATAAAATTGAAACGCCATTGCTATCCGTTGTCAATACTTCGCTCATATAATCAAAGAAAGGTCTCATTTTTTTGAAAGTGTCCAAGGCTTGTTCTAAAAACATTGAACTTAGTACTTCCTCATCTGTAAAACGTTTGATGATTAAAAATTGTTTGTAACGTAGTAAATCAATGGCTTCATGATCGGCATCAAAACCTTTTGGAGCTGTTTTAAGTTGCTCGCCCTGCAAAGTTCCAAAAGTGTCTTTAAAAGATTTGGAATTTAGGATTTCTCTAAAAGCTTCAGAATTAAATCCAAATTCAGTTCTGATTCGTTTTAAATCGGATGCATTTGGTCCCCAAAATCCGCCGGCGAAAAAACTGTTTCCCTTTTCCAAATGAAAATAATAACCACCACGTCTCGCTGCTGTTGCTCGTGTGTAACTTCCTCCCCAATAATGTTTAAAAGGAGTTTTGTCTTTCGAAAAACGAATATCACGATAGATTCGGTAAACGCTTTTTTTTCCTGAAGCATTTTCTAAAACATCGGTTTTAGAAAGTTCTTTTAGCAAAGCATCTGCAAAGTTTTGAATATGTTCTAATTCGATTAAATATTCAGATTTATGATCGTCAAACCAGGGTTTGTTATTGTTTTCTTTAAGCTGAACCAGAAAATCGAGACTCGATTTCGGTATAGTAACGTTGTTTTCCATAATTGAATTTAAAAATCAGAAAGATTGGCTGCAATTTAAAACTAAAAAACCCATTAGAGAAATCCAATGGGTTTTTGTATATTTTGTTAAGCCGTTTTTTTGAATAAATCAAACATAGGACAGCGAGAACAGCGCTTTTTTTCGCTCTTTTTATATTTCTCACAGCAAGAAGATTTACAGTTTTCAATCTTCTTAATCTTATCAAGGATTTCAGAATTTTTCTTTTTCTTTTTATCCTTTTTCTTCTCCTTGTCTTTTTCTTTCTTGCCCAATTTTCCTCTGTATTATAAAAACAGAGACAAATATAAACCAAAAAAGTAATTTTTAAATATTCTAAATAAACTTTAACTTTTTTTATTTTGGATTGATAGCAATCGAACTGGTAACTGTTAATTGCTGAATATCACGGTCGAACAGGTAAAGTCCGCCTTTATCGTCTCCAATTAAGTTGATTTTATCCAGAATAGATTTAGCAGTTGCTTCTTCTTCGATTTGTTCAGAAACATACCATTGTAAGAAATTATGTGTAGCATAATCTTTTTCTTCAAAAGTAATATGCACTAATTCGTTGATCGATTTCGATACAAAAAGTTCGTGATTGTAAAGCTCCTCAAACATTTCTTTGAAAGTAGTGTAAGTCGTTTTTGGTGCTTTAAGGTCTGTTACCTGAGCGTGACCTCCGCGTTCGTTTACATACTTAACCAATTTAAGCATGTGAGCACGCTCTTCATCTGACTGTGTGTACATAAATTGAGCAATTCCCTCTAATCCTTGTACTTCTGCCCAACAAGCCATAGAAAGATACGTTTGCGAAGATTCTGCTTCTATGCGGATTTGCTTGTTTAAAGCCAATTCAATATTTTTTGATAGCATAATATGTGTCTTTTTTGTAAAATTAGAAAAAATAATCCAAACCATTTTTTCAAAACCCTGAAAACAATACGTATTTCAATTCACTTCCAATAAATTTAATGCTATTTTATATCACCAAAAGAGAATGGTTTTGAGAATTGAGACTTATTCATAATCGGATTTCCATTGTCTTCCATCATCGGGCCATCCGTAAATTTTCGCATGATAAATTGCTTAGAAGCAATGTCGTAATAACTTAAAATATAAAAATCTTTTAATCTTAGTGTATCGTACAATCTTATGTTTTTATTGTTATTTAAAAAGTAAAACAGATTATCGACCGCCAAAGGTCTTGCTTGAAAATCTTTTGTAAAATTCCAATTCTCATTTAACATAGCGTCAAAATAGACTGCTTTACTTAACGAATAAGGGATACGCTCTCCAAAATCATCCATAGAATTGAAAGAAAAATAAAAGTCTCTATATTCTCCAAAACCGCTAAAAGTGATGAAACTGTTTTTATGGTTTTTAAAAACTGAAATACCGGCAGGAAGTCCGTTTATATTTTTTAGGAATTTTTCAGTGGTTTTTAATTGACGAGGTTCGTTGTTGTCAATTTGCATAACAAAAGGGGAGTTCATAAAGGGAATTGTATCATTTTTTGAAAATGAATAATTCTTAATGCCCTTTCCAGATTCAAAATCTTTGATTTCAAATAGAAGGAATTCTTTATTAGCCTTTACCTGAAATAATTTATTATCACTATAAAATGAATTTGTTGTTCGGGTTGGAGTTTCCGAAGCTGGGAAATCAAAAGTTTTTTCTTTTATATCACCGGTTTTAATACTAAGATCGAAGACTTGTGTTTTGATAAGAGTATTATCAAATGTCAAAATAATATGATCCTGAATTACATACATTTTGCTGCTACTTGAAGCCAATTCTATTGGAGCATAAATATTTGGGTCTACTTTGTTTATTGGGAAATATTTGATAAGTGCGTTGAAAGAAATTTGAACATTCCTTTCATTTTTAAAAATAAATGAAGAAAAATCAAACATTTTAATTTCACATTTTCCATCTTCAAATTTGTAAAGAAGCAGATGTTCAAAATCTTTTTCTTTTGCCAGAATGTAGAAAGTATTGTTCTGCTGGAAAGAACTAATAATATAATCTTGGTTTTTTGGAAAATCAAATTTTAAGGATTCTGAGGTTTTGTTATCCAGATTATAAGTGGTAATTAAAATGTTCTTATAATCACGGGAACTCCAGTATAACGATGGTTTTTTGTCCTCACTTATACTGTAACCAACTAAATCCCGACTTGTTTCATGTTTTATAGAATCGCTAAATTGGCTAGCAAGAAACAAAGATGGATTGTATTTTAAAATATTTACATTTTTATTGTCCCAGGTAAAAGCGTAAATATCCTTGGTTTTTTCATCTTGTGCATTTAAAATCTGAGTTTTTCCTAGAAAGTTCAGATTTAGTGGCAAAGAATTTAAAACAGTTTGACTAAACAATACTGTTTTAGAAAATAAAACGAAAAGTAGAAGCAGTTTTTTCATAACGGAAAATTCATCAAAATTTATTCCAATTTTTATGTTATTGCATGTATCAAATTTAAGCAATAAAAAAGTCCTTAAGATAACATCTTAAGGACTTTAATTCACCATTTAAAAAAGAAAATTATTTCACAATAAAAGTGACTCTTCTGGCTAATCTTCTAGCTTCTTCAGAATCTTTTTGGATAGACGTATCAGCGCCATTAGCAACAACGTTTAAACGAGATGAAGCAATTCCAGCTTTCTCTAAAATAGTTTTTACATTATTGGCTCTTGCGTTTGATAGTTTTTCATTGTAATCTGCTTTTCCAACTTGGTCAGCATATCCAATTAAATCAAGTGATGCAGATGGGTTTTTTCTTAAATAAGTTAAAACCACATCGATCGCTGCAGTTGAGTTTTCTATTGGAGTTGTTTTGTTAAAGTCAAAATAAACACTGTAATACTTATCGTTGATCATTCTTTTGATCAATTCATTGTCAGTAGGCTGCGGTGCACTAACTTGTTTTTCTCTCACAATTTCTTTTTGCGCAGGTATTTTTTTGATCTGAGATTCCAGATCTGCTATTTTGCTTTCTAAAGCTTCAACGTTAGCATTATCATTTGCAATTACAGTCCAGTCGGCATGTTTAGCATTTTTGCCTAAATAAACATTTAGTCCTACAGTACCATTAAAAAGTATTCCTGAAAAGCCTTTTCCTGTACCGATGTAAGCGCCATCAAAAGTGTGGTTTTGTGATGCATTTAAAATTGTAGAGAAGTCTCCCGTTAAGGCAACTCTGTTAGATAATCTTATTTGTCCTGTAACACCAACAATAAAATTTCCAATTAGGTCTTTTTCATTAGAACGATTACTTTCTAGCTGGGCTAAACCAAAACCTGCGTGGCCTAATAATCCTAAAGTATTGGTCCAAGTTTCAAAATTCATAATACGCCCTAAGTTGGAAACAGCTTGTAAATCTACTCTATAGTATTTTGAATCAAAATCTTTAGAGTTTTTTTGGTTTGTAAAGCTGTTATAACCAAAGTCGGCTTTTAAACCAAACTTATTATTAAGCATGTAACGTACCCCTAAATCTCCAACCCAAAGGTTTGGAGTACTTGTTGCATAACCTGGAGAGAATGGTCGTTGTGGTTTGTTAATCCCTCCTCCAAATTCGATAGACCATTTATTAAAACCACTGTTCGTTTCTGTTTGTGCACGTAACCCTGTTAAGGCTAGAGCAAATGCAAGAGTCATTACAACTTTTTTCATTGTAGTTTGATATTTTAAATTTGAATCAAAGCAACAATAAAATGTAAGAAGAAAAATCCTCTAAAAGTCAGAAAGATATTAGAATAAGGTAATTATAGACTCTCTAGTGTCCTAAAATGAGATTCGAAAGTAATAGGAAAAAAGAATCGGTTTTAATTTATTGATAATAAGTGGTTTATTCAAAGCCATCGGTAAACTTACGCAGAACATACTGTTTAGCAGTGATGTCGTAATATCCTAAAATAGAATAATTGTTTAACTTTAAAATATTTGGAATAAAAATCTCTTTGTGAGTATCTATAAAATAAAAAATCTTGTCTGAAGCAAGCGGTTCATGTGCTTCAGTTGTCAGCTCTAATTTTTTAGTCCATACACTTTCGAAAAAAACAGAATAATTGCTGTCAATATTGTAATAATTATTAGATGGAAAATCCCCAAAGTAATCATCAAACATATTAAAACCATTCATGGATACAGTTTTAGTACTGCTGCCAGTTCCGCCCAATGTGATAAAAAGATTCTTTTTGTTTTTAAAAACAGAAATGCCAGCATCTGTAGCGGCCAGTTCTTTCAAGAACCTTCCTGTATTTTTTATCTCTTTTGGTCTGCGGTTTTCAATTTGCGTTAAAAGAGGTGAATTATTAAATCGGATAGTATCATTTTTTAAGACAGTAAATGATTTTAAAGATTCTCCGGAATTATAATCTTTAATGTCAAATAAAAGTTCGTTGGAGTTCACATTGAACTGATAAAGTTTGTTCTCATGATAAAAGGAGTTGGATGTTTTTGGATTTTTCTCTCCCAAAGGTTGTAAAAAGGTTTTTTCTTTTATTTCAGAGTTCTCCAGATTAATATCAAAAAGTTGTGTTTTTCTTGGACTTTGGTCTAAAGTCAGGATCAAACGATTTGGGAGCGTATAAAGTTTGCTTTTGGCTACTACTTTATAAAGCGGATTATATTCTCCAGAATCCATTTTTTCTATCGGATTTTCATTTAAAATCTGATTGAATGTTTTCTGCTGTGTTTTGCGATCTCGAAAAATAAAAGAGGAGAAATCAAGAAGCTTTTCATCGGCTAAACCATTTTTAAAAATATAAACAGTTAAGGCTTGTTTTGTTTTGTATTTTAGAAAAAGGTAAAAATTATTGTCTTTTTGATAATGAGTAATGACTGATTGTTCCTCAAATGGTAATGTAAATTTTAAAGCTTTCGTAGTTTTAGTTTCAAAATAATATTTGATCACGATAATGCTGCTTTCTTGCGGTGAAAACCAATATAAAGTTGGATTGCCGTCTTCGCTAAAACTATAGCCCATCAAAGATCTGTTTTCTACATATTGTCGGTTAGTGGTAAATTTATCGTTTAAGAATAAAGCGCTGTTGTACTTAAGAATCGTCAAACTGTCACGAGAGGCAATAAAAGCAAAAACATCGTGTGTAATGACATTTTCTGCATTTAAAGTCTGGCATTCCTCTTTCTGTATTTTTAAATCTATAGGATAAGAAGTTAATACTGTCTGACTCAGCGAAACAGTACTGTATATAAATACCAGAAAAAGGAAGATTTGTTTCATAAGTTTCTGCGAACAAAAATTATTCCATTTAATTTATTGATTCATAAGCTCTTGAAAAAGATCTACAAATTGTCCAAGATGCATTCCGTCTATCAAACCGTGATGTACATACACCGCCATTGAAATGGTTCTTTTTCCTGTTTCTGAAACCATCATTTTTCCAAAAGAGACTTTTGGACAGCTGTCTGGATAAGTAAAACTTCGCGCATGTGTAAGCGATGTAAAGTTCAACCACGGAATTGCTGAAAAATGAATCAAATTATCATCATTAAATTCTCTTGTAAAAAGTCCTGTTGTATTTTGAATACGTTCAATTTCGATTAAAGCATTTTGTTTGAAGATGTCAAAATCTGAATTATATTCAATTAATGAAAATCCGAAAGTACCATCTTCTCGTCCAATTGTTGCCGAAGCATCAATACGATCGTTAATGTAAATCTTGTTTTCGGAAATTCGGTATTTAAAATTCTCAATTGTATTTACAGCAACTAAAGTTTTATGCAGATAGAAAATGAAAAAAGAAGCATTTAAACTTTTGGCAGTTTGATACGCTTTGGTACAATCGATTTCTACCGTTGCGCCAAAGAAAGGCTCTTCCATTTGTTTAAAATGAGCAAAATGCTCTTTTCTATTCCAGTTTTCTAAGTCTAAAAGTGTTTTCATTATAATAAATTCGGAACCACTTCTGCAATAGTTTCAAATGAACTAAAATGCTCGTGTTCTATGGTATGATTAATTTTTTCGTGTTCCCAAGTGGTGTGAAACGGAATATGAACGGCATAGCCGCCAATTCCTAAAACAGGCAATACATCTGATTTTAATGAATTTCCAATCATCAAAAATTCATGCGCCTGAATGTCTAAACGTCCTAATAGTTTTTGATAATCGATTTCTTGTTTGTCTGACATGACTTCAATATGATGAAAATAATGTCCTAAACCAGAACGGTGCAGTTTACTGTGCTGATCTTTTAAATCGCCTTTTGTTGCTACGACCAATTTGTACTTTCCGTGAAGCGCTTGTAATGTTTCTTCGATTCCGTCTAGTAATTCGATTGGTTTTTCAAGCAATTCTTTTCCGTATTGAATGATTTTTTCAATGACTTCAACAGGAATCGTATTATTCGAAATATTCATCGCCGCTTCGATCATTGAAAGAATATAACCTTTAATTCCGTAACCGTACAAAGGAAGATTGGCAATTTCGATTTTAAATAATTCCTGCGAAATACCTTGATGGGAAAGATAATCTTCCATCAAAGCACAAAATTTATGTTCGGTTTCCTGAAAATAGGGTTCGTTTACAAATAAAGTATCATCGGCATCAAATGCGATTACTTTTAAGTTTGGTATTTTAGTTTTATGTAACATAGATTTTTTGTTTCAAATGTTTGCTTGTTTCAGGTTTCAAGTTTTTTTCGCCACGAATTGCACTGATTTTTTTGCTACAGATTATTAGGCTTAAAAAGATTTTTTTAAATAAATCTGCTAAAATCAGCAGAATCTGCGTGAAACTTTTTCGTCACTAATTTCACAAATCAGCAGTGTAAATCTGTGGGCTAATTTTACTTTGTAAACAGCTTTTTCAAAGAAATAGTTTTATCGTAAAAAGTGATTCGGATTCCGAAAAGCAAAACGATGCCGCCGAAAACCATCTGTAAAGTTATTTTTTCTTCCAAAAACAACCAAGCCAAAATAGAAGTAATTACCGCCTGACTTAACAAACTCAACGAAACTCTGGTTGCACGCATGTGCTGTGTGGCATAACTAATCGAAAGCCAAGCACACAATTGACAAATTACTGCTTGTAAAACCAATACAAACCAGCCGGCATTTGAAAATCCAGTAAAAGATTCGTCCAGCGAATAACATAAAATTCCCAAATAAATGCTGGAAGCGGTTAAACTAATCGTCATAAACGAAAGCACATCAACTCCTGAAAGCACATTTTTGCTGACCAAAAGATAAATCGAATATAGAATTCCAGATAAAACAGCAAACAAAAATGCCTGATCAAAATTCAAATCAATGAAAAACTCGAACCCCACTAAAGTTACCATTCCGAAAAGAGAAACTACAGTTCCAATCCAGAAATTTGCTGCAGGTTTTGATTTCAGAAAAAGGAAAGAACCAACTCCAACCCAAACAGGAGATAAATTAGTTAACAAAGAAGCCTGAGTCGCACTTGATTCCTGAATAGCAATATTCCAAACCGCAACATCTGAGGAAAATAAAACACCGCAAAGCATTGCCAAAAGTGTAAATTTCAGACTAGGAAGTTTAAAGTTTCCGCTAAAAATGACATAAGGCAGTAAAAGTAAAACAGCAAAAAACATTCGGTAAAATGCCGAAATCAATCCTGGTGTTAAACGTAATTTGACCAATATTGGGAAAATCGAAATGCAAAGGATACCGCAGATTAGGGCTAATCTTGGTTTAGTGAGTTTCATTAGATGTATTTATTCTTAGATATTTTTTCTTCAAAGATAGTTTAGAAAGTGAGTATTTTGAAAGCAAAAAGCACGAATCGATTAAAAATTATAATCGGTTCGTGCTTTTTTATTTTTAAAAAGAAGAATTTTTATTCTTTTGTCTCTTCAACTTCAAGGGTTGGGGGAGCTTCTGGCGAAGCCACGTCTTCACCTTTTAAATAACTTGGTAAATTTAATCCGGCCATATTGAATAAATCATTTAATGGTGGCACTGTTTTCATCATTCCAGAGACAAAATTGGCAGTTGAACCATTTTCGCCCTGACCATTTCCAGAATCCCAAACCGTGATTTTGTCAATCTTGATATTTTTAACAGCTTCAACTTGAGTTTTAACCAATTCAGGAAGTTTCTCTAATAATAAAAGTTGGAATGCTTTGCTTGGATCTCCGCCTGCTGCAGCCACAACATCTTTATAACCTTCTGCTTGTTTCGTTAAGATTTCAAATAGACCTTTTGCTTCTGCTTCCATTTTAGCGAAAATTGCATCAGCTTCTCCTTTTGCATTTTCTCTGATAGTTTCAGCAGCTGCTTGTGCTTCGATAATGGCTCTTTGTTTAGCAATTTCGGCAGGAACTACAATGTTCGCAATTTGAGTAGAACGCTCTCTTTCAGAACGAGCCAACTCGGCTTTTTGCTCTGCAAGGTAAGATTCTTCCAATGCTTTTGCCTGTTGTACTTTTTCGGCAGCAATTGCGATACGCAAAGATTCTGCTTCTTTTTCTCTACGAATCGCTTCAGAATTCGCAATGGCAATTTTTGCTTCGTTCTCTCCCTGAATCGCAATCGCGTTAGCCTCGGAAGTTTTTACCCTTGTATCTCTTTCTGCTTCAGCTTTACCAATAGTTTCGTCTTTAGCAGCTGTTGCAATACTAATTTCACGGTCTTTTTGAGTAATCGCAATTTTTACGTCACGATCTCTGTGAGTTTCTGCAATTTGAGTATCTTTTTCTCTGTCGGCAAGAGCTTTACCAGTTTCCCCGATTTTTTCTTGTTCTGCAACGCTAATTTTAGCTTCGTTGATTGCTTTTGCAGCAGCTTCTTTTCCTAAAGCTTCGATATAACCAGATTCGTCACGAATATCCGTAACGTTTACATTGATTAATTTTAAACCGATTTTCTTCAATTCGCTGTCCACGTTTTTAGAAATGTTGTCCAAGAATTTATCACGGTCAGAGTTAATTTCTTCAATAGTCATAGTTGCAATAACCAAACGCAATTGACCAAACAAAATATCTTTTGCAAGCTCTTGAACTTGTTCTGATGATAAACCCAATAATCTTTCCGCAGCCGTATTCATGCTGTCAGATTCTGTAGAAATGGCAATGGTAAATCGACAAGGAACATCGACTCTAATGTTCTGACGGCTTAATGCATTGGTCAGATTGGCTTCGATAGAAAGCGGTTTTAAATCCAGAAAAGAATAATCCTGAATTACCGGCCAGATAAAAGCACCTCCACCGTGCACACAGCGTGCTGAGGTTCCTCCGGTACGTCCGTAGATTACTAAAATTTTATCTGAAGGACAGCGCTTGTACCTCGAGATTAAAGCTGAAATGGTTACGAATAGAACGATTGCCGCAACTGCAATCAAAATAATTGGGTTGATCATTATAATTTATGTTATATGGTTTCTACGATTAAGAGATTGTTGTTTTCTATTTTAACAACTTTTACGGAACTTCCCGACGGAATTCTGTCATTTTCTGTCATGGCTTCCAGTTCATGAAATGCACCGTTTACGCTGATCATGATTTTGCCTTTTCCGCTTTTCTTTTCGGGAATGGTCAGATAAACTTCGGCAGTTTTATTTAGCGTATTGGTTATTTTAAAAGAATTGTCTTCGGCTAGTTTTTGTACTTGTTTGATCACGAAGAAAAACAAGAGCACGAATAAAACCCCAACAACAAAGGAAGTAACAATAAGAAAAACCGGCTTTTCGCCAAGAGTCGAATAAAAAGAAATTCCAGTCCAGCTAAAACCTAACAAAAAGTTGATTAAGTTTCTTAAAGAAAAAAGCTGAAAATCACCGCCATCATGTAAGTGAGCATCAAAATCGGTATCAAATCCGTCTGCGACATCAAGACCCGAAAAGGTAATAACGGTTTGAATAAGAAAAATTAAACTTGTTGGAATCGCGATGTACCAAAAAGATTTAAGCAACGTAGGTAAACTGTCTAATAGCTCCATAATTTTCAGTTTTTCGAATAACTTTTGGCGCTAATATCTCATTTTTTTTGTAAGAAAACTAATTTTAAAGAAAAATCAATGATTTGATGTTGTACAGAATGAAAAAGCGCAAATCAATTAACAAATAATTGATTTGCGCTTAAAAAGTTTTTCAGAAAATTAAGATTTAATCGATAAACTTTCTGATCGTATATTCTTTGGACTTATTATCGTAATAACCTAAGTAATAAGCTGAATTCATTTTGAATAATGTTTGAGAAGACACATCCTTGTAATTATCAAAAAAAGTACGGATTTTATCAAAAGCTAAAGGCTGTAAATCGCCTTTTAAGTGATTGTCGTTATTGTCAAAAAGACCTTCTATTTTAACTACTTTTCTGTTAGCATAAGAATTGAAATTGTCCATTGTAGGGCTAAAGAAAGCTGTTCCAACGAGAGCGCCTATAAGTCCAAATTGATTAGCAGTTGCTTGTCCGGCAGATTGTCCCAATTCTGAAATACCGCCAAAAGTAATAAGGGTATTCTTGCCGATAGTATAACATGAAAGTCCAGCATTTAAATTGACTATCTTTCTTAAAAATTGGGAACTATTATCTAAAATTCTTTTCCCTCCTCCAAAGTCTCCGCCTTCCTGATAAATATCCGAATTTTTAAAATCAATAGGCGCTTCAGATGTTGCCGTATATTCTTTTAATGTATTGTCTTCTAAATCTTTTATAGTAAAGAAAAATTGATCCGAAGAAGATTTTAGCATATAGAGTTTATTATCAAAGTAAAATGAATTTGAAGTTATTGCAACCCTATATCCTGAAGAACTTACTTTTGAAATATCAGCAGATCGAATTATTTTTTCTACTGCTGAAAATTTTTCCAAATCAATTACCATTGTCTGAGTGTAATCTGGATTGGTGTCTATAGTTAAAATAAGTGTTTTACTGTTGAAGTAGCATTTTCTTTTTCTCGCAGCATCTGTTAATGAAGTTGGATTGTCTGTGTTGATGTTTTTTAATGAAAAAGGAGCTTCAAAAGGAAGAAGGTTTTCTCCCAATATTCCATATAAATCTGATTTCGTGTAATCTGATTTAAAGAAATGAAACCCTTCCAGATTGATAACTTTTGAAGTGTAATTCCCGTTTTGGTCAAAAACGTGTAGTTTTAAGGAATTACTTTTTTTGATTACGCTTAAAATATAGAATTTGTCGCTGTCACTAAATTTCTGCAGAATTTTTTCATCTTTTAGAGCAAGAGTATATTCCTGCGTTGTAACTTTTTTATTGGTAATATCATATAACTGAGCAATAACATTTTCGGAATCGTTAGATGACCAAAATAAACGTGGGTTGCTATTGCTGATATTGTAACCAATCATCATGTCGTAAGTTTTAGTATCTGGTCTTGCGGCAGAAATACTATCGACAATTTTCATGTTCTCATTTAAATGAATTGCTTTTACCTTTATTTTATCACTAATCAATAAAGTAACATCTTTTTTTTCATTGTTTACAACCTGAAAAATGCCTCGATTCTTTTTTAATTCAACTGGCGTAGAGCTTACAATTTCTTGTGAAAATGTGGTCAAAGTACATAATAGTAAATAGACGCTGAATATTTTCTTCTTCATACAACTAATTGGTTTTGGGTTAGATAAATTTCAGCTAATATCTTAATTTTTTACATACGATAATTCTTGCTTTGTCTTTTTAACAAAAAGCGCAAATCAATTAAAAAAGTTAATCGATTTACGCTTTTATCTTAAGTCATTATGATCTTATTGCAGGCCTTCTGAATTTGTTTATCCGAAAACGGTTCGAGTGTTTCGGCAAGCATTTCACTGGTTTTGATGCATTCCATCATTTTTGATCTTAGATCTTTATCATCTCCTAATTCTGTTTCAAGAATTCGCTTGAAAATTTCAGAGAGATAATTAGGCTGTTCTCTAAAATCTCCTTCAAACCAAAGATCTGATAGGAATTTTGCCATCGATGGCATTACATCGTGGTGTGTAGGTTTTTGATTTTCTCTTTGCATATCGAAAATATTAAACGCACGAAACCCTCGCTTTAGATGTGCAAAAATACCCAGAAGGATAGATTTCCCGAGTTTCCATAGGGCCATCATGGCGAGGGTTCGCTTATGTTAACTTTAAATAAAGTTTCAGAATTACTTCTGGTATTTTTGCAGAACAAACTTACAAAAAGGATTTTGAAAAGAAATGATAAAATGTAAGAATTTTATTTTTGTTTTTTTATTCCTGCAAGGTTTTCAAAACCTTGTAGGTATGGCAATTTATTCAAACCTACAAGGTTTTGAAAACCTTGCAGGACAGCCCAAATAAACTTAAAAGAGATAAAAAAAAGATGTGTTATTACACATCTTTTAAATTTTTTAGTTTACCGTAGCTCCATTAGGCGCATCAGCATCTGGATTTACAAAAACCAGTTTTCCTTCAGCATTTGTTGTCATCAAAATCATTCCCTGACTTTCAACACCACGTAAAGCTCTTGGAGCAAGATTTGCTAATACAGAAACACGTTTTCCTATAATTTCTTCTGGCGAAAAACTTTCAGCAATTCCCGAAACAATCGTACGAACATCGATTCCGGTATCTACTTTAAGTACTAAAAGTTTATTTGCTTTTGGCATTTTTTCAGCTTCCAAAATAGTTCCGATACGGATATCCATTTTCGCAAAATCTTCAAACTGAATTAAATCTTTCTGAGGTTCTGCTTGTTTGTTTTCGGCAAGATTAGCTGTTTTTGTTGCTTCCAATTTATCTATTTGTTTTTGTATTTCTTCGTCTTCTATTTTAGCGAAAAGTAATTCTGCTTCGCCAATTTTATGTCCAGCAGGAAGTAAATCTGAGTTTTCAGAAATATCATTCCAACCTAATGTTTTATCAATAAAAATATCCTTTGCATCACGATCTTTCTCTTTTAGGAATTTACTGAAACCTGCAAAATGTTCTTTAAGATCAGCTAAATTCAATATTTTAGAAAGTTTCGCAGCAGTGAAAGGTAAAAACGGTTCAGCCAAAACGCTCAACGCAGCAGCAATTTGCAATGCCACATACATTTGAGTTTTTACACGCTCCGGATTGTCTTTCATTACTTTCCAAGGCTCTTCGTCTGCAAGGTATTTATTTCCTAAACGAGCCACATTCATTAATTCCCCCAAAGCTTCACGGAATCTGTAACGCTCCACTGAACTTGAAATTACAGCTGGATACGCTTTTAATTCTGCTAAAGTTTGTTCGTCAACTTCTGTAAATTCGTTTGGCGCTGGAATAATTCCATCGTAATATTTGTTGGTTAAAACCACCACACGATTGATGAAGTTTCCAAAAACGGCAACCAATTCGTTGTTATTTCTAGCTTGGAAATCTTTCCACGTAAAATCGTTATCTTTTGTTTCAGGAGCGTTTGATGTCAATGCATAACGCAAAACATCCTGTTTATCTGGAAACTCTTCTAAATATTCGTGCAACCAAACCGCCCAGTTTTTAGAAGTCGAAAGTTTGTTTCCTTCCAAATTCAAAAACTCATTTGCTGGAACGTTGTCTGGTAAAATATAGCTTCCTTCTGCTTTTAGCATTGCCGGGAAAATAATACAGTGGAAAACAATATTGTCTTTTCCAATAAAGTGAACCAATTTAGTATCTTGATCTTTCCAATACGGTTCCCAGTCTTTTCCTTCGCGTGCGGCCCATTCTTTTGTAGAAGAAATATATCCAATTGGTGCATCAAACCAAACGTACAATTTTTTGCCTTCGGCACCTTCAACCGGAACATCAATGCCCCAATCCAAGTCACGTGTTACCGCACGAGGTTCTAATCCTGCGTCAATCCAAGATTTTACTTGTCCGTAAACGTTGGTTTTCCAGTCGTTTTTATGACCTTCTAAAATC
The DNA here is from genome assembly GCF_030378165.1 of Flavobacterium panacagri. Taxonomy (NCBI): domain Bacteria; kingdom Pseudomonadati; phylum Bacteroidota; class Flavobacteriia; order Flavobacteriales; family Flavobacteriaceae; genus Flavobacterium; species Flavobacterium panacagri. The sequence continues at coordinate 973,437 of NZ_CP119766.1, read as the reverse complement.
CATTCACGTAAAAAAGCATCGTAACGATCCAAAGGTAAAAACCAGTGTTTCGTTGATTTTAAAACCGGAGTTTCGCCTGTAATTGTCGATTTCGGATTGATCAAATCAGTTGCGTTCAAAGTAGAGCCACAATTTTCGCATTGGTCGCCGTAAGCGCCGTCATTACCGCATTTTGGGCAAGTTCCAACCACAAAACGGTCTGCTAAAAACTGATTGGCTTTTGCATCGTACAATTGTTCTGTAACTTCTTCAATAAAATCGCCTTTATCATACAAAGTCCTAAAGAATTCAGATGCCGTATCATGATGAATTTTCGCCGAAGTTCTAGAATAATTGTTAAATGAAATTCCGAAATCAGCAAACGATTTACGGATGATTCCATCATATTTATCAATAACTTCCTGCGGTGTGATTCCTTCTTTTTTGGCTTTCATCGAAATTGCAACACCGTGTTCATCACTTCCGCAAATAAATGCAACATCTTTCCCTTGCAATCTTAAATATCTAGAATATATATCTGCAGGTACATAAACCCCAGCCAAATGCCCAATATGAATAGGCCCGTTGGTGTAAGGTAATGCCGCCGTGATCGTATATCTCTTTGGATCTTGTATCATAATTCAATTTTATTGAGTGCAAAAATAAGCAATAGATTTGAGATTTTAATGTTGCGGAAAGATTCGCAGAGAAAAAGCGTAGAGATTCGCAAGGATTTTTATTTTTTAAATCTTGCAAAGGCGCAAAGTTTTTATGAATTGCGTCCAGCTTTAGCTGGATGTGATAATGATGATTATTAAATATTGGCTTTAGCCAAAAAGCACATTTGGCTAAAGCCTCTAAACTACATTTTATGCAACCTCCAGCTAAAGCTGGAGGCAATTGATGTTTAAAACCTTTTTAATCCTTTAATCTGTGGCTTAATTCAAAAAAACTTTGCGACTCCGCGTCTTTGCGAGATTATTTCACTCCAATAAATAAATCACTTTAGAATGACTTCGACTTCGCTCAGTCTGACAAAATATTAAAAAAGAATCTTTCTAATCCTTATAATCTGTAGCTAAATTATAACTTATGGTCTTTTTGACTATATTTGAAAAAAATATCAAAACATGAATAAAATATATCTAATCATTTCAATATTGTTTGTGTATTGTGGTTACTCTCAATCACAATCAGAAAAGAGTTTAAAGCAAGGACAATTTTCCAACCCAATTTTTGCTGGAGATTATCCCGATCCGAGTTTATTAAGAGACGGAAAAGATTATTATGTTGTACATTCTTCTTTCGATTATTATCCTGGACTTTTAATCTGGCATTCTACCGATTTAATGAATTGGGAACCCATTACCAATGCGCTTCAAAAATATGTTGGAGCTGTTTGGGCGCCCGATTTAATTAGGTACAACAATAAATATTACATCTATTTTCCTGCCAATAATACCAATTTTGTAGTTACAGCCGATTCTATTAACGGCCCTTGGAGCGAGCCAATAGATTTGAAAATCGGTAATATCGATCCCGGACATATTGCAGATGAGAAAGGGAACCGATTTTTGTATTTCAGTAACGGCGGTTATGTAGCGTTATCCAAAGACGGACTTTCGGTAACAAGTGAATTGAAACATGTTTATGACGGCTGGAAAATTCCGCGCGAATGGAGTATTGAATGTTTCTGTATGGAAGGACCAAAACTCTTTAAAAGAGGTGAATATTATTATTTAACTGTTGCCGAAGGCGGAACTGCTGGCCCAGCTACAAGTCATATGGTCATTTCTGCAAGATCAAAATCGCCACTTGGACCTTGGGAAAATTCGCCTTTTAATCCTGTTTTGCGAACCAATAATAGTTCTGAAACCTGGTGGTCAAAAGGGCACAGTACTATTTTTGAAGATGCAAACGGAAAATGGTGGATGATTTTTCATGGTTACGAAAAAGATTATTACAACTTGGGTCGTCAGACTTTGCTACAACCTGTGGAATGGACAAAAGACGGTTGGTATAAAATTTCTGATAACACTCAGACAGATAAACCGATTGAAAAACCACAAGGGAAGACACTTCCTGAATTTTCATTAAGTGATAATTTTGAAGGTTCAGTTTTGAAACCGCAATGGAAGTTTTATGGTGGAGTTGAAAATTCTAGATTTAAAGTTGCCAATAATACTTTGACTATTGAAGGAAAAGGAGATGGTGTTGGAAATAGTGCACCACTTGTAATTGTTCCGGGCGGACATTCTTATATCGCCGAAGTTGAAATGGAAATCGAAGGCAACGCTACAGGTGGATTAACGCTTTTTTACGATAATAGATATTACTCGGGAATATTAGCCGATCAGAATAATATCTTGGCAAATTTGAGAGGATGGCAGTTTCCAACAGAGAAAAATACACATAACCGAAAAGTTTTTCTTCGTTTAAAAAACATCAAAAACACGGTCGATATGTTTTACAGTATTGATGGAAAAGACTGGAAAAAAATAGAAAATTCTGTAGAAGTTTCGGGATACAATCATAATGTTTTGAGCGGTTTTCTTGGACTAAGAATTGGTCTTTGCTCTATTGGAAAGGGAAGTGTAAAGTTTAGAAATTTTGTTTACAAGGCGCTGTAGTTTTTTTGTCTGCCACAAAGGCGCTAAAACACAAAGTTTTTTCATTTGAATTTTAAAAATCAATAAACTTTGTGCCTTCGAGCCTTCACGGCAAATCCAACATAAAATAGAACCAGTTTAAACTACGTTCACTGCTCTTAAATAACGATATATTTCGCAATCTTTGCACCCGAAAAAACAAAATTTATGAGCAAGACTAAATTAATCATCAATAAAAATGGATCTATTAAAATCGAAGGCGATTTTGAAATCATGGATCCAGAAGGAGTACTTTACGGTTTACAAGGAAGATCTGCACTTGGACTGTGCCGTTGCGGATTATCTGCTAACAAACCATTCTGCGATGGAGGACACAGAAACAACTTCGAACACGATTCTGTGGCGTTTGATCTTCCGCCGATGAAAACGAACTAAGATTCTGAAATAATGGAGTTTAAAATAGACTGCATCTGATAAAGGTGCAGTTTTTTTGTGGCAATTTTTATTAAAAAGTAAGTTATTACTTAGAAAACAATAATTACATTTACACAACTTTTAAATTTTCCAAAAAATGAAAAAACTGATAATACCACTGTTGTTTTTGTTTTTCAGTATAAGTTATGCTCAAACACAAAAAGTAATTTCCAGCGATTGGACTTCTTTCAATCAAACCATTGATATCCAAACCAAAGTCAAGAAAAAGTTTAAAGTAATAGCTTCGGTTAAAGCCGAAACCACAGAACCAACATCTTGGGCTGGAGTATGGGCTAGAGTTGATACGAAAAACGATGAAGAAGGCTTTTTTGATAATATGCAGGATAGACCTGTAAAGTCTAAAGAATGGAACTCTTATACAGTTGAAGGAACTATTGATGCAAACACCAAATCATTAAGTTTTGGAGGTTTATGCGTTAATAACGGGAAATTCTATTTTGATAAATTTGAAGTATTGATAGAAAATGATAAGGGTGGTTTTGAACCTTTTACTGTTTTAAATGCAAGTTTTGAAACTCCCGTAAAAAATGGAGACATACCAAAATGGAATTTTGGCACCTCTAAAGATGCTATAGTTAAAGTAAAAGAATATAAAGTTTCTTCTGATAAATCGGTTGTTGATGGAAAAAGCAGTTTATTACTAGAAGGAAGCGGAATTAAGCCAAGGCCAGAAGCAAAAATTGGAAATGTTGAAGGCGCTTCACCAAAAATTGCCGATATGATCTCGATGCTGGAAGATTTGAAATCTCGTGTAGAAAGAACCGTTAAAAACATGAGTCAGTATGAAATCGATTATCTTCATGATGAAGAAGCCAACCGAATTGGGGCTTTGGTCATGCATTTGGCTGCAGCCGAAAAATACTATCAAGTTTTTACTTTTGAAAACAGGGATTTTAATGAAGAAGAAAAGAAGATTTGGAACAATGCATTGAATTTGGATCAAGGTGGAAGAGACGAATTTAAAGGCCATAATATTCAATATTATCTTGATATTTATAATCAAGTAAGAGCCAAAACTATCGAAGAATTAAAGAAAAGAGATGATGCCTGGTTTGCGCAAGTCCAATTAAAATATGACATGACCAACCAATATTGCTGGTTTCATGTCATGGAACATCAATCGAGTCATTTAGGACAGATTTTGTTTTTGAAAAAACGAATTCCGCCAGAGCAGAAAGAACAGAAAAAGACACTTCCACAGGAGATTAAAAAATAAAGTAAAAGGCTGTATCCTAGGATACAGCCTTTTTTGTAATTTATTTTATATCTGATAATGCTTTTGGCAATCTGTATAAAACAGTTTGTGTATGCACTTTGTCTATTCCAGCGTCTTTTTTTATAGTTATCGATTCTGGGGCTTCAAAAATAAAATCTGATTCTAGTTTGAAAAATTCTTTATGGATAATCTTATCTACATGAAGTTTTGTGGAGATAGTATCATTTGCATTGCTCAATTCTGGATTGGCGTAGTTTACTGTTCCTTCAATATAGGAATTCAAATTATCTACATTGTAAACCCATCGTCCTTTGCCTTGTATGTTTATGTTTTTCTTCGTTCCATTGATGCTTATTTCGTTCTTGCCAATCGGAACATCGACTAAAATAAAGCTGTTTGGAGCAACAGTTTGTGTTGCTTCTGAAGCTATTTTTACTTCTACTGGAACAGATCTTCCATTGTCAATATAAAGTGAAGTTCTAAAACTAGACGATACAAGAAATAATGCAATCATAGCGGCCAGCGGTATGAAAAAATAACTTGATTTTTCTAGATGAACAGGCATTCCTTCTTCATCTTCGTTATCAATAACAAATTGTTTTCTGGCCGAGTAAACATAATACAGCGCACCAGCTATTAAAATTATGTTTATAGGTACACTTACAAAATATGGAATTTGATTAAATGTACTATACAATAAATAATGAAGTAAGTAAAACGGAAAAATTGCTACAGCAAGTTTAATAAGAATAACGATGCGATTCATTGGGGTGGTTGTTAAAAGTTAATTAATGGGTTTTGTGAGTTAAAAATTACATGAAGCGCAAATATATTATTATTTTCCGTTTTGCAAGAATTGTTATTTTAGTATTAAAGAATCAATAGATGGCTTCTTTATTATAATTTTTAATTTATTTGATTAAGCTGAAATTAACATTATTGAATTTTAAAAATAGGATCTTAATTAACTCTTATTGAATTAATTCAGTTAATTTTATGGACTTTAATAATGTTTTGGTTTATGGTATTTAAAAGACTTTGTATTGTATTCATTTTTATTGTTTTGTCAAATGAAGGAATCGCTCAAAACAAAATAAACCTCTTTTCGGAAATTAATTACAACTCAATTCCTACGGTGAGTTTAAACGAATACAAATCGGTTCAGGATCGTGATGTACGATTGCAAAATCCAAATATTGCATTAGGAATTGGTATTTCTGGTGGGGGATCTAGGGCACAGTTTTTTAGTTTGGGCGTGCTTTTAGGATTGGAAGATATTCAGGAAGAGAATGCGAACCGTAATTTTTTAAATGAAATCGATTATTTTTCGACTGTTTCTGGAGGCTGTTATTCAGCAGGATATTATCTGACGATCCTGAAAAACAAATTACAATATGATAATTGTACTTTTAATGAGTTTTACTTTTCTAAAGCAGATGCCTTCAAATCGGATGTAAACAAATCGGCTACACTTTTTTCCCTTCTTAATAATAGCCGAAACGAAAAAGGAGAAAAAGTGTCAATGGCACAGCGATTGGATCTGGAAGTTTTGCAGTATGACAGCTCGAATCCAGACAATCAAAATAAGTTTCAAACACAGATGCAGTTGTCCGATTTTTTTATTCCGAAAGATAGTAAACTCAATCCGCAATTGCCTATAATGGTTGCTAATGGAACCGCTTATAACAATGGTGAACGTTTTCCATTTATGCCTCATATTATTCGTGCCTTAAAGATTAATTCGTCTTTGGCTCCCAATAAAGCGTCACTTCCGCTTGACGGAAATCAGATTAATAATGGTTATGATTTTCCGCTTACTTATGCTATTACGGCAAGTTCTGCTTTTCCTGGCGTTCTGCCCAAAACTAAATTCGGAATCAAAAACCAGGATAAAATTTTATGTGTGATTGATGGCGGAGCATCAGACAATATGGGATATGAAACTTTAGTAGAATTACTTCATAATGATAATAGAGTAAAAGACAAAAACAAAAAAGCGCTTTTTATTGATTGTTTAGGGCAGGGAAAAAAGTCACCTTATATAAATGATGGTAAGATCAGATTGCTTTCTTTGTTAGAAACGGCATCTTTATATACGGTTCAAACTCGGTATATGACTTTTGAAAGAGATGTCGAAACGGTTTTAGAACGTTATAAAATCCCGACTTCCAATTATCAAGTAATTGGTTTTACTACTTTACGCAATCATTTGTCTAAATTGAAAAAAGATGAAAAATACGAAGCTTTGATTACGGAACTAAAAAACAGTGATGACGAAGCAGCAAGCTGGCTGAAACTGCATGACGATTTTAAAGCTCAATTGATTTCAAAATTTGGTTCTGATAGTTTTAAAAAAGACAAAAATAGCGAAGTGATACTTTCCAGTTTAGACAAAGAAAAGTTTAAAGATTTTGGCGCCAGTGAACTTTTAATGCTGTACGAATATGCATCGCATGTAGAAACCAAACTCAAAATAACACCTGAAGAAAAGGAAATGCTTTTACTTTCTGGGCGTTTTGCTGCTTATGTAAAGGCTGATGAATTGAAAGGGCTGTTGGTGGAGAATAAAGGGTTTTAGGCTAGAAAAATTTGGAGGTAAAAGAAATTAAAAAAATATAGAAAATAGGTAACGGCTATTATTGAACAAGATATAACAAGGTCTCTTTTAGATTTTTCATTCCCTTTATCTTTTCCAAAAAAAGAAATTATCGGAACTACAAAAAACACTCCTATTAGAATTGTTAGTTTCGGATTTACTTTTGGATTTTTGGTTATAAATTCGCTAACTATATCTGCAGCAAGTAACGAATAAAAAAACCACAATATAAATCCTAAAATTGAAAAAGCATATAAGATTATCATGTCTTTTTTAGTGCTAATATTTATATGTTTTTTGAATATAAATGCCAAAGCGATAAGCATTAATACTGATAAAACATAAAACAGTAATTGAAAGCCAATTAATTTTAAAATTAGATAAAACATAATTTAGAATAGTAAAGATTTTTCGTGTTCTTAGACAATTAGTCTGCGAATATAGTATTTTTCATCCTCTGTCAAAGGCAATAATCAGGTATGAATTATTAACAAACGAGTCAATAATTATAATGTAAAAAAAATTTCCCTCAACTTTGCAAAAGCAATCTTTTAAAATAATCTCAAAATGGAATTCGGTAAAATTATTATTTCAGAAACGGCGTCAAACAGTGAAAATCCTCAAGACGTTGTGAATTCAAATATTTCAGTAATCAATTTAATGCGTGAAGAAAAAATAGACGACGATTTGATTCACGAAGACGCTTTGATGAGTTACTATTTAGATTTTTATGCTTCAAAATATACAGAAGGAAATTTTTCGAAATTCGTTCATGATTCTGGCTGGAATAAAGAATTAAACGAATTAATTGAAGAAGGTTTAGCTTTAATTGGTGCCGAAAAACATTTGGAATTATTTAAAGAGCAAAGCCGAAAACTACGTTTACAAAGCAATATTAAATTAGGGAAATTTCTGCAGGCGAAGTTTGAAACCCCGAATCCGCTTCGAGATCTTTTAAATAATAATGCTTATTTTGAATTGGATGAAAATATAGTAGAATTGAACGCTGCGTTCTTAAAATCGCATCCAGACACAGAAGTACTTTCAGTAGATGAAATGTTTAAAACTCTTGAAGAGTTTATTGGGCATGAAATCAAAAGAGATTAAATGCCCAAAAATCTCAGCTATTATCTTAATTGAGCATTGTTTTCGTGAGCGTATTGAACTTGAAGTTCTTTAATTAAACCATCAAGTTCTAGTATTTCAGAAAAAGCACCCTGCATCATAATGGCGGCTTTTTCTTCATTATCTTTTGCTGTCAAAAGATCTATGTTTATTTCAAAACCATCCATAGAGGTTATACTGCTGTCCAGCATGTCCAGCATTGTTTTTCTTAACCCATGATCTCTATTAAGCGGCTCCAAAAGCTCAACAGGTTTTTTAGCTTCAACCAATTTATTTTTGGTTGTCGCAATTAACTTTAGAAGATCTTTTTTAGATTCAGGTTTTCCAATGTAGTTCAAACTTCCTTTCAAGAATTCGTCATTTGCTTGAAAAAGTTTGGTGTGAGCATCAACAATTGTATCGTTGTAGCTTTTTGTAGTGCGCTGATTACAGCTTGTTAGTATAGTACAAACAAACAGTATTAGCAGTAAAGTAATTTTTTTCATAGGCTTTCACTTTATAAATTAATGTTAAAACAAATATATCAGAATTATTTTACTAAGATTGGTTTTGATGAAAATTTTCAAAATGTTTTTTCAGTTGTTTAGTTCTTGTAATTTTTTTAGTTGTGTTTGTAAGAAAATTATATATTTGAAAAGCCCAAATAAATCTACTAACAAATTGATGCCTATGAGAAAAACTATACTCTACAGTGGAGTTTTGATGCTTTTATTCGCTTGCGGAAAGAGTGAAAAAACGATAAACCAAGCAGGGATTCAGAATCAAGAACTGCTTTCGCTGACAGAAACAGACGCTGATTTTAATAATAAGGAGCTTAAAAAACTCGTTTTTAAAAATCTGGATGACATTAAAGATTCAGAAGAGTTGAATCTGCCTTTGCTTTCTAAAATCGCATCAAATCTGAATATCAAATACTCAAACATTAAAATGGATGAGACAAGCTCAATCAACTACGACGATAAAACGGCTTTTTTTGTCCTGACTATTATTGAGCACAATAAAAAGATTTCCAAAGCGGATGGCTACGAAAATCTAGGCAATTACTTTCAGAGAAAATATTTATTTGTCAATCGAGAAAGCGGAGATATAATTGCTGAAGAGTTTGATGATAATCTCGGATATTATCACAACGAAGCAATTCGATTTTCGAAATCACATATTTTAAAGGATTTAGTCTATTTGAATGAGAATACACCTGCGATTGGTTTTTATACAGAAGCTAGTGCGAGCAGTAGAATTGTTTTATATTCGGAGCGAAAATTTACATTGCTCACGCTTGCAAACAATGAAATTAAAAAAGTGCTTTATGAATATCCCATCCGTCTTACTAACGGAGATTCGAATGGAAGCGGAACTTACCAAATCGAAACCTTAGAAACAGGAATGAGTTTTGGAGATCATAAAACAAATGGCTTTTATGATTTGATTGTAACCAAAAACTTTTCTTATGAAGAAGCTGTTGAGGACAGTTTAGAAAATGAAATGGAAGAAAAGAGCGACTTAAAAATCAAAAAAGAATCCGAGAAATTAATGTTTAACGGCAAAGAATACGCTTTTAATAGAGATGACAGGCATCGTTTTTTAGAGTAAAAAACATGAATTTCGAAATAACATCAAGAGCACTTTTAGAGTGCTTTTGCTGTTTATAAGAGATTTCGGTTTTACTATAAAACTTTGACCTATTGTTAACAAACATTTCCTTAAATTTGCTTCCGTTATAAAAAATACAATAGTATAAAAATCAAGCTATGTTACAAATTGCATTTATTAGAGAAAATCAAGAGAAAGTAATCAAAGCTTTAGCAAAACGAAATATCGATGCTAAAAGCGTTGTGGAAGAAGTGGTTCAATTAGACGAAAATCGTCGTGCTGCTCAAGTGGAATTAGACAATACTTTATCAGAATCTAATAAATTGTCCAAAGATATTGGTGAATTGATGAAAGCCGGAGAGAAAGCTAAAGCAGCAATCTTAAAAGAGAAAACAGTTTCACTAAAAGAAAAAAGTAAAGAACTAAGCGAAAAAGCAGAAGCTTTGGCTGTTGAGTTAACCAATAAATTATACACTTTGCCAAACCTTCCGGCAGATATTGTTCCTGAAGGAAAAACTCCGGACGATAATTTGAATGTTTTTCAGGAAGGAGATATTCCGGTTTTACACGAAGGCGCACAACCTCACTGGGAATTGGTAAAGAAATATGATATTATCGATTTTGAATTGGGTGTAAAAATCACCGGAGCTGGTTTTCCTGTTTACAAAGGAAAAGGAGCAAAGCTTCAACGTGCTTTAATCAACTATTTCTTAGACAAAAATACAGCTGCAGGATATAACGAAGTTCAGGTACCGCATTTGGTAAACGAAGCTTCTGGTTTTGGAACTGGACAATTGCCAGACAAAGAAGGACAGATGTATCATTCTACAATTGATGATTTATATTTGATTCCAACGGCTGAGGTTCCGGTAACCAATTTATTTCGCGATGTAATCTTAAACGAAAGTGATCTTCCTGTTTTACATACAGCGTATACACCATGTTTCCGTCGTGAAGCAGGTTCATATGGAGCACACGTTCGAGGATTAAACCGTTTACACCAATTCGATAAAGTAGAAATTGTTCGTGTGGAGCATCCTGATAATTCTTATGCAGCGCTAGACGGAATGGTAGAACATGTAAAAGAGATTTTAAAAGAACTAAAATTACCATACAGAGTTTTACGCCTTTGTGGAGGAGATATGGGATTCACATCTGCTTTGACTTATGATTTTGAAGTGTTTTCTACAGCACAAGACCGTTGGTTAGAAATCAGTTCTGTTTCTAACTTTGAAACTTTCCAGGCAAACCGCTTGAAATTACGTTTCAAAGACAAAGACGGAAAAAACCAATTGGCTCATACACTTAACGGAAGTTCATTGGCACTTCCTAGAGTTTTGGCTGGAATTATAGAAAATTACCAAACTCCGGAAGGAATCGTAATCCCTGAAGTTTTACGTCCTTACTGTGGATTTGATATTATAAATTAATTTAGTTTACAGTCTCAGTTACAGTTTACAGTTTCAGCTGTAGGCTGTGACTGAAAACTGTGACTGAAAACTAAAAACTGCGACTAATGAAAAACGGAATATTAAACTGGAACGTCGATCCCGTTATTTTTTGGATCACAGATAGTTTTCCTTTAAAATATTATGGAGCTCTTTTTGCCTGTGGACTTCTTCTGGGCTTTTATATTGTTAGAAATATTTACAAAAAAGAGAACCTTTCTCTGGACAATCTGGATACTTTATTGATTTATGTAATTGTCGGAACCGTTTTGGGTGCCAGACTTGGACATTGTCTATTTTATGAACCAGAATATTTCTTCAAACATCCTTTAGAAATCCTTTTACCTATTCAGAAAATAAAAGGAGTTTATCAGTTTGTAGGTTATCAGGGATTAGCAAGTCATGGAGGCTCGATTGGTGTAATTACAGCAATGATTTTATATTGTCGTAGATACAAGGTACAATTCTTGGGGCTTTTAGATAAAATGGCGGTTGCAGTTCCCGTAACAGGAGCCTTTATCAGATTGGGAAATTTTATGAATTCTGAAATCTATGGAAAACCAACTAATGGAAACTGGGGAGTTGTTTTTGAAAGAGACGATTTAATCCCGAGACATCCAACGCAATTGTATGAAGCTTTTGCTTATGTGTTAATTTTCGGAATCTTGTTTTATATGTATAAATCGGAGAAAATTAAAAATGCACAGGGATTAATCTTTGGAACTTTCTTAACTTTATTATTCTCAGCCCGATTTATAATTGAGTTTTTCAAAGAAAATCAGGAAGCCTTTGAAAATAATATGCTGATTAATATGGGACAGATTTTAAGTATTCCGTTTGTATTACTTGGTTTGGTATTGATTATTTGGAAAAGTAAAAAAGTCCCAGTTGGCAGTGACAGTTTGCAGTAACTGAGAAAAAAGTCACAGTTTACAGTCTCCGTTTACAGTTTGCAAGACTGAAAACTAAAAACCGCGACTGAAAACTAAAAAAAAAGCAGTATGAAAAACATATTGATTTGTATCGTCTTATTATGTTCTGGTTTTGCCTTTGGACAAAACGAGCAGCTAGCGCAGTATTACTACGACAAAGGTGATTTTGATAAAGCAAAAATCAGCTACGAAGAGCTTTTAAAAGGTGCGCCTTCCAATACACAGTATTTTTTGCGCACTGTTGATTGTTATCAGCAGTTACAACAGTTTGCTAATGCCGAAAAAGCAATTCAGGATCGTTACAATCGTTACAAACAAGGTGTTTTTTTGGTGGAGTTAGGATACAATTTTCAATTGCAAAAGAACGATTCGAAAGCTAAAAATTTCTACGAACAGGCAATTGAAAAGATAAAAACAAGTCCAAATGATGTTTATGGAATTGCAAGTTCATTTGAGAAAAAAGTATTGTTGGAATATGCTTTAAAATCGTATCAAACGGCAATGCAGGTACAGCCGAATTTCAATTTCAATTTCCAGATCGGAATGTTATACGGTCAGTTGGGTAAAACCGATTTGATGATCGATTTGTTATTGACAGAATCTTTCGCAAATCCGCAGAACACCAGTTTGATTCAGACGCAGTTGTCCCGATTTATGAATGGAGAAACGGATAATACGGCTTTTAAAGATGCCATGCGAAAAGCATTAATTCTTAGAACCCAAAAAGATCAGGACGTTTTCTGGAATCACTATTTAAGCTGGTTTTATGTACAGCAAAAAGAATTCGGGAAAGCATTTATTCAGGAAAAAGCCATTTACAAACGTGAACCGGAATCTTTGATGAGCATCGTCAATTTGAGTCAGTTTGCGATGAATGAAGATGATGATGAAACTGCTGTTGAAATCTTAAATTTCATTCTTCAAAATACCAAAGATTTAAATCTGTTGATTCAGTCTAATGCGTATTTAATGCAGATAAAGATTGATAACGCACAAGAAAAAGATTATCCGGCCATCAATCAGGAATTACAGCAATTGCTGGCAACTTACGAAATCAATCCTTTTACCTTATCTTTGCAAATCATTCAGGCGCATTTTCTGGCTTTTAATTTGAAAAAAACAGAAGAAGGAAAGTTGGTTATCAAAAAAGCTTTAGAATTGAATTTAAACGAATATCAAAAAGCCGATGCTAAAATGGAGCTGGCCGATATTCTGCTTTTGGAAGAAAAGTACAATCAGGCGCTTATTTATTATTCGCAGATTCAGTTGGATTTAAAGAATGACGTAATGGCACACGAAGCCAGTTTGAAAGCAGCAAAAACAAGTTATTATAAAGGTGATTTTGAATGGGCGAATAAGCAGTTTAAAGAATTAAAAGCAGCCAATACGCAGTTAATTGCCAATGACGCGTTAGAATATTTTTTACTGATTAATGACAATACCGCAGCAGATTCAACTCAGGTTGCTTTGAAACAATTTGCAAAAGGCGATTTTTTAATTTATCAGAATAAAAAACCAGAAGCAATCGCACAGTTTCAAAATATTCTAAAAAACTTTAAAGGTCAGGAAATAGAAGCGGTAACGTTACTTCGTTTAGGAAAAATATACGAAAACCAGAAAGATTTTGCTTCGGCTTTAAGCCAATATCAACAGATTATTGACAATCATAGTGACGGAATTTATGTTGACGAGGCCTTATTTTTCTCAGCAGAAATTTACAACGACGAACTAAAAGACACCGAAAAGGCAAAGTCTTTATATGAAAAGGTAATTTTTAATCATCAAGACAGTATTTACTTTGTCGATGCCAGAAAAAAATACCGAGAGTTAAGAGGGGATAAGAATTTATAAATTCCAATATTCAAATTCCAAACTCATAAAAAGAATTAATAATATGATGATTTGTGGAGAAATTTAAGAGCCAGCAGAAAAACTTAGCATCTTAGTATCTCAGAATCTCAGAACCTTAGAAAAAATGATCATTTACAACGTTACCACCAATATACATGAAAGCGTTCACGACCAATGGTTAAAATGGATGCAGGAAAAACACATACCAGAAATTCTGGCTACTAATAAATTCTCTTCGGCGAGAATAGTAAAAGTTTTGGTTGAAGAAGAAATGGGCGGCATTACCTATTCGACTCAGTATGTGACAGACAGTAAAGAAACGCTGGATAAGTTTTATATCGAAGACGAACCGGAATTTCACAGAGAAGCTTTAGGTTTATTTGCTGATAAAATGCTTTCTTTCAGAACAGAATTAGAAGTTATTTCAGAGCACTAGATGATAAAGTGTTCAGTGTTCAGGAATAAGTATTCAGCTTTGAAGAATAAAACTTGGTGTCTTTGTGCCTTCGTGGCAAAAAAAAACAAAAAATAAAACTTTGTGTCTTCGAGTCTTAGCCGCAAAATAAATCCAATAAGCTTTGAGTCTTTAATGCAAAAAGAATACTTTTGCGCCCTCGTGGCAAACAAGAAATGAAATGGAAAAAGTAAAAGCAAAAAAACATTTAGGACAGCACTTCCTTAAAGACGAGAGTGTAGCAAAAGCTATTGCAGATACTTTGAGTCTTAAAGGATATGAAGAGGTTCTGGAAATAGGGCCAGGAATGGGTGTGCTTACTAAATATTTACTTGAAAAGCCAATTACTACTCACGTTATTGAGATCGATACCGAATCGGTAGCGTATTTGGATGCGCATTATCCAAAATTAAAAGACAAAATTATTTCTCAGGATTTCCTGAAGTATAATATAAATGAAGTTTATCAGGACAAGCAGTTTGCCATAATTGGAAACTTTCCGTACAATATTTCTTCTCAGATTGTTTTTAGGACATTAGATCTAAAACACCAGATTCCAGAATTTTCAGGAATGTTCCAGAAAGAAGTAGCCGAGCGCATCTGCGAAAAGAAAGGCTCGAAAACCTACGGAATACTATCCGTTTTAGCCCAGGCTTTCTATACTACAGAGTATCTGTTTACGGTTGATGAAAACGTTTTTATTCCTCCGCCCAAGGTGAAATCGGGTGTGATGAGAATGACCCGAAAGGAAGATTACAGTCTTCCTTGCAGCGAAAGGTTGTTTTTTACAGTTGTAAAAACAGCATTTCAGCAGAGACGAAAAACATTACGTAACAGTTTGAAAACATTAAATTTATCAGACAAATTGCGAGAAGACACTATCTTTGATAAACGTCCAGAGCAGTTAAGTGTCGATGAGTTTATTGAACTAACTCTAAAAATAGAAACCGATGGAGTTCAAAGTTAGTAAAGAATTTATACACCAGTTAGAGGAGCTGATCAATAAGAAAAACGACAATGAATTAGAAGTTTTACTTAATGATCTGCACCATGCCGATATTGCCGAAATTTTAGACGAATTAGATTTCGACGAGGCAACCTATATCTTTAAGGTTTTAGATAGTGATAAAACAGCCGAAATTCTTCTGGAATTAGAAGAAGATCTTCGTGAGAATATCTTAAGCCGACTTTCGCCAAAAGAAATCGCGGAAGAGCTTGATGAGCTTGAAACGAATGATGCTGCCGATATTATCGCAGAACTTTCGCAGGAAATAAAAGCGGAAGTAATCTCAGAAATATTGGATGTTGAACACGCCAAAGACATCGTTGATCTTTTGCGTTACGACGAAAATACGGCTGGTGGTTTGATGGGTAAAGAGCTTGTAAAAGTGAATGAAAACTGGAACGTTTTGACCTGCGTTAAAGAAATGAGAATTCAGGCAGAAAATGTTTCAAGAGTTCATTCTATTTATGTAGTGGATGATGAAAACCGATTAAAAGGAAGGCTTTCTCTTAAAGATTTACTGACTTCTTCGACCAAAACTCAGATTGGGGAAGTGTATATCCGAAAATTAAATTTTGTAAATGTTGATACAGAAGATGTCGAAGTTGCTCGTATCATGCAGAAATACGATTTAGAGGCAATTCCAGTTGTCGACGAATTGGGCCGATTGGTAGGAAGAATTACCATTGACGATATCGTAGACGTAATCAAGGAAGAAGCGGATAAAGATTACCAATTAGCTGCGGGTATTACACAAGACGTTGAATCTAATGACAGCGTTTATGAGTTAACCAAAGCACGTCTGCCTTGGCTTTTGATTGGAATGGTAATTGAAATTGTAGCTTCTTTTGTTTTAAAAGGAAACGAAAGTACATTCCAAAAATATTCTACTTTAATCATTTTTGTACCATTACTTTCTGCAACAGCAGGAAATATTGGAGTTCAGGCATCGGCGATCGTGGTGCAAGGTTTGGCCAACGGAACTTTGAAAGAATTCAGCCGAGCTTATTTTACTAAAGAAATTACGGTTTCGATGATTTCGGGAAGTATCATTTCATTGCTTTTATTGGGGTATCATTCTATCATGTACCAACAATATTTGGTTGGATTTGCGATTTCAATTTCGATGATAGTTGTAATTCTGTTTGCAGCTACTTTAGGAACTTTGGTTCCCCTTTTCTTGAATAAAAACAAAATTGATCCCGCAATTGCGACAGGGCCATTTATTACCACAACCAACGACGTATTTGGAATTATGCTCTATTTTGGAGTTGCAAATCTTATTCTTGGATTTTAGATTTTTGCCACAAATTAGCAGCATGCAGTGATTTAAAATCTGTAAAATCTGCGTAATTTACAGGCGGAAAATATACTGTTAATCAGTCATCATAAATTCAAACCAAGAAGAATGAAAGTACACATTATTGGAGGAGGAAACCTTGGGGTTTCTATTGCCTTGGGAATCGCTAAATTTTCGAAAAACAATCAAGTCACTGTTACCAGAAGAAATACAGCAAGTATTCAGTATTTAACTGAATATGGAATCACTGTGTCTAACGATAACAAACATAATATTCAAGAAGCCGACGTAGTAATTTTAACAATAAAACCGTATCAGGTTGATATTGTTTTAGCTGAAATTCTGCCTGTTATCCAAAACAAAACCATTGCTTCGGCAGTAAGCGGCTTGTCTTTGGAGATGCTTCAGACGAAAACAAATTTTGAATATCCAGTTGTGCGTATTATGCCTAATATCGCGGCACAGTTTGGAGAATCAGCAACTTGTATTTCTTTCCCGGAAAAATACAAAGAAAACGCAGCGCCAATTGTTGACTTGTTTCAGGATTTGGGAACAGCTCCTGTAATCGACGAAAAATTAATGGATGCCGCTACAGTTTTAGGTGCGTGCGGAACGGCGTATGCTTTACGTTACATTCGTGCGTCTATGCAGGCAGGAATCGAAATTGGTTTCGATTCTAACACTGCTTTAGCAATAGCAGCTCAAACGGTAAAAGGAGCGGCTAAAATGCTTTTGGAAGAACGAGTGCATCCAGAACAATTAATCGACCGTGTAACAACGCCACAAGGCTGTACAATTGTGGGTTTAAATGAAATGGAACACAATGGTTTTAGTTCATCTTTAATTAAAGGAATCAAAACTTCTTTGAAGCAAATTAAAGGTTAGATTTTAAAGAAATTCCAATATTTTAAATTCCAAATTCCAATTTTAAAACTGGAGCTTGGGATTTTTTGTTTAGAATTTTGTTTGTTAAAAAATTAACATGAAAATCAGGCTTTTGTCTTAACTTTGTTTATCAACTTTAGTAAATTAATATCATGCAAGCAATTAATATCACAGCATATACAGAAGATGCTTCTCAAATAGAAGCCGTAAAAGCTTTTATGAAATCGCTAAAGATCAAGTATGAGATAGCAAATGTAAAGCCTTATGAGCTATCTGATGAACAACAGGAAATTTTAAATAGCCAACTAAACTCAGATAAAAGTCTTTACACAGATGCTGAATCAGTTTATGCTGACTTAAAGAAGAAATATGAACTATAAGATTATTGTTTCTCCAATTGCATTAAAAAATATTGAGGAAGCAGTTGAGTATTATATTCTAAGAGCTAGTAAAAAGGTAGCGTTAGATTTTTTGAATGATTATAAAAAGGTTTATAAGGCCTTGCAGATAAATCCTTTTTATCAATTACACGATAACAATTATCGTTACTTATCATTTAAGAAGTTTCCTTACGTTGCATTTTTCATTGTTGATGAGTCATCCAAAACAGTGTTTTTGAATGCTGTTTTTCATACCTCACAGAATCCTGAGAAATATCCGACAAGATAATATGTTTGTGCTGTAATGATGAGAAACTGATCATTACAACAGAAATTCCGTGAAGTACTTTGTTAGAATTTGGAATTTTTCAATTGGATTTTCCTTTTTTAATTAACTGAATATACTTCAACCCACATTCCGAAATCTTGGTATAAGAATTCATTGCATTTCCATAATTCTGGATTGTCAAAGTATCTTTTACATATAGAGCATCAATGCCAACTGGAATTTCTAATTCTTTTCGAGGGATAGAGTCATTTTCTTCTTCATTGCTGATATCGCCTTCATATTCATCCCATTGAATTCCTTCCAGTACAAGATATTGCTCTCCGGAACTGCTTTTTGTGTAAGTTGCTTTACCTTTTAAAGTTCTTATGCTTGTTTTTAAAATATAGTGATACTCAGTTTTGATTTTTGAAATAATTATCGACATATCACAGCCATGTGCTTTGTAGGTTCCTTCAACTTCATCTTGGGCAGGTAATTCTGAAGAGATAATAGTTTCTTTTGGGGTTTCGTTCGAATAAATTTTCTCTGCTTTTTGATTGCAGGAAATTAGAAAGAAATAAAAAGAAAGCAATGCAGAAAATCGAATTTTATTCATAATCACTAGATTGAATGGATGGGGTTTTACTTAAAATGTATTTTAGATAAACAAATCCCAAAAGTCCAGCTAAGAACGACGCAATCAGAATAGCTATTTTAGAAAAAATAATTATCTCAGGATTTTTAAAGGCTAAAACAGTTATAAAGATCGACATTGTAAAACCAATTCCACCAAGCATTCCTGCGCCTAAAATGTGTGCCCATTTTAAATTTTTTGGCAGTAAACATAAACCTGATGTAACACCAACAGAAGAAAATAATAAAATCCCAAGCGGTTTACCCACAACAAGCCCTAGAATAATTCCGTATGAATTGGAGTGGTTTAATCCTTCGTGCCAGTTTTCGGTTATGATTAAAGCTGTATTGGCAACTGCAAAAAGGGGCAGGATAAAAAAGGCTACGGGCTGATGTAAAAAATGCTGCAGTTTATACGAAGATGTTTTTTCCCCACCATCGCCAAACGGAATAACAAAGGCTAAAATTACTCCAGTTATCGTAGCATGAACGCCAGAATTAAGCATAAAATACCACATGATAATTCCGCCAATTAAATACGGAATCAAATTATGAATTTTCATTCGGTTTAAAACAAATAGAATAATCCAGATCGCAAGTGCAATTCCGAGATTTAAAAAAGAAATGGATGTACTGTAAAAAACGGCGATGACAATGATAGCACCTAAATCATCAATAACTGCCAAAGCTGTTAAAAATACTTTTAATGAAGCAGGAACTTTATTCCCAAGAAGCGATAAAATTCCAATTGCAAAGGCAATATCTGTAGCCATTGGAATTCCTGCACCATTTTGAGTAGTTGTTCCGTAGTTTAAAACTAGAAATATTGCCGCGGGAACAATCATACCGCCAAAAGCAGCTACTATTGGCAAAGAGGCATTTTTAAAATTAGACAATTCTCCGTGATAAATTTCGCGTTCCAATTCTAAACCAATCAATAAAAAGAAAATGGTCATTAAGCCATCGTTTATCCATTCTGTTATGGAATGTCCTGAAATTTCTTTTTCCCAAAAAGCGACATATGGAACTTGAAAAGAGGAATTGGCTAAATAAAGAGATAAAATCGTGACAAAGAGCAAGATGATTCCTCCTGATTTTTCGTTTTCAAAAAAAGCTTTAAAGGTTTTGGTTAATTTCATCTGAAAGGATTCTGAAGATTTAGAGAAAGGATTTTATTAATCCGAATACTTTCAAAGTTAGAAAAAAATATGCGCAATAAAAAGGATTTGTCGCAAAGGCGCTAAGATGCGAGCTCTGTTTTGTTGATGAATTTTTAAAGTATATATTAAAAAACTTTGCGACTTTGCGACTTCATGAGATTAAATTAACCGTATTTTTGTTGTTATTAAATTCAATAAAAATGAGCATAAAAATTCTTCATATCGACAGCAATAATCCAGTTCTATGGAATCAATTAGAAGAAGCAGGTTTCGAAAATCACGCCGATTTTAAATCTTCAAAAGAAGAGATAGAAGCAAAAATACAAGACTATAACGGAATCGTAATCCGCAGTCGATTCAAGATTGATAAAACTTTTTTAGACTGTGGAACAAACCTGCAGTTTATAGCTAGAGTAGGAGCTGGTTTGGAAAGTATTGATTGTGACTATGCTGCTGAAAAAGGAATTCATTTGATTGCCGCGCCAGAAGGAAACCGAAATGCTGTTGCAGAACATTCGTTGGGAATGATTTTATCCTTATTCAATAATCTGAATCAGGCCGACGCCGAAGTAAAATCGGGGCAATGGAATCGAGAGAGCAACCGAGGTCACGAACTGGATCTTAAAACAGTCGGAATTATCGGTTATGGAAATATGGGAAAAGCATTTGCTAAAAAACTAAGAGGTTTTGATACAGAAGTGCTTTGTTGTGATATTTTGGATAATGTAGGAGACGAAAATGCTAAACAAGTTTCGCTGGCAGAATTACAGGAAAAAACAGATGTTTTAAGTCTTCATCTTCCTTGGACACCAGAAACAGATAAAATGGTCAATGCAGACTTTATAAATGCGTTTAAAAAGCCATTTTGGATTATAAACACTTCTCGCGGTAAAAACATCGTTACGGCTGATTTGGTTGAAGCGATGAAATCAAAAAAAGTTTTAGGAGCTGGACTTGATGTTTTGGAGTACGAGAAGCTTTCGTTTGAAACGCTTTTTAGTGATAAAAATACGCCAGAAGCTTTTCAATATCTTTTAGAAGCAAAAAATGTTTTGTTAACACCACATATTGCCGGATGGACTTTTGAAAGCCATGAACGCTTGGCGCAAGTAATTGTGGATAAGATTAAAGCGGTTTATAATGTACGCTAACAACTTAGCTCGGATTTCTTTTCTTTTGAATTTTGAAAGCGAATTAGTTTTGTATGTTAATTTTTAATAATATTGTTCCAGTTTTTTAACAAAACATTTAGAATGTTTGTGTTGAAATTTCCCAAAAACAAAAAACTTAACTTATAAATTTAAAAATCCTATGATTATTTACGGAAGAAAAACAGTTCAAAGCACAATTAAATCTGGAAAATTTGACTGTCCAAATTGCAGAAGACAAGAAAGCTATCAATTAAAAAACTATCAGCTGTATTTTCATATTTTCTTTATTCCATTGCTTAAAATTAAAGAATTGGGAGATGAATTAAACTGTTTTTTCTGTAATAGTACTTATGTTCCAGGATCTGTTCTTTCTTCACACGAATACGACACAAGAAATAGATTAGGGAATACTTCACAAGAAGAAAATAGTACAATTGGCCTTGTGCCTTGTGATTTTGGAAAAAGAATTGGTGCTTTTGTTATCGATTTAGCGCTTTTGTATGCACTTAATTTTATTCTGATTTATTACATACAATCAGGTTTAGGGTTTATTCCGTTAATAGGTTTTGCTTATTTCATGCTTTGCGATTTTTTACTGAAAGGTTCTTCTGTAGGCAAATTAGCGCTTTCAATTAAAACAGTTGATTATAACGAAGGAAAAAGTGTACTGCCTTTCTATACAATCTTAAGAAATCTTATCAAAGGATTATGTGTTTTCTTCCCGTTTATCTATTTAGCTTCATTATTGAATCAAGATAAAAGAGCACTTCATGATTTGGCTGCCCAAACTATGGTAGTAGATAAATAATAAGTTATTCGCAGGAAGCGGATTTGACTTAAGGCTGACTATTTGTAAAACTATATTATTAACTATAAAAGAGAATAAAAATGGAAAATACAAAACGAGAAGACTGGAATAATCCGCGTTATCAGCAAGAGAATAAAAAAATAGTAGCTGGAATTCTAGCGATACTTGTAGGATATTTAGGAATTCATAAATTTTACCTAGGTTACACAAAAGAAGGTATAATTCAGATTCTTCTAGCCCTTATGTTAGGAATTGGCGGTGTAATTGGAATTATAGAAGGTATTATTTATTTGACCAAAAGTGATGATGAGTTTTATCAAACCTATCAAAAAGGTTATAAAGGCTGGTTTTAATTTCAATAAACGATCATATTTAAACCCATTCAGTAGTGAATGGGTTTTTTTATGCTCAAAAATGTCTTCATCTGATATAACAATAACTTTTAGTTCCTGTTAATGATTTGTATAGTGATTAATCTTACGCTTCATAAATAAAGTAATGGAGTAACTGAAAATCCTTAAGAGTAGGGTAATTTATAAAGATTTATTATGTTAGAAATTTATAAAAAAGTAGTTTTTGAGAACTATGCAAATTTTAAAGGCAGAGCAAGAAGAAAGGAATTTTGGACAGTTGTTCTAGTGAATGTTATAATTAGTGTGGTTCTGAGTGTAGTACTTGGCATAATTTCGTCTAGTCTTGCAATGCTTGCCAACCTATTTACTTTGGCAGTTTTAATTCCTTCTATTGCAGTTGGAGTTCGAAGAATGCATGATGTTGGTAAAAGCGGCTGGTTTATTCTCATTCCATTGTATGATATATATTTGGCCGCTATGGAAGGGGAAAAAGGGGCAAATAAATATGGTGCAAATCCTAAAAGCCAACTCGAAGACCTAAAGGAGATTGGAAAAGATCTTAACTAGTTTTAAATGAAAAGTGTTGATATAGAAATCCCATATGTTACGACGTATGGGATTTTTGGTTTACAGTAATCATGACGTTTAGAGATAAAGAAATTTTGTTTTAGAATAGTGTTTTTTAAATAAAAGTCGTTACTTCATTATGAATTTTAATCTGAAAAAAAAATAGTAAAGAAATATGGGATTATTTAGCAGAAGTAATAAGATTGAAAAACCCAAAGTTCTTCTTGAATTAAGAAGCCCGAATTGTCCAATCACTGCAATTGTAGAACAAGATAATAGAACAGCCTATTTTTATTTGTTTGGCGATAATGACGACTTTGGTGTAAAAAGCTGTTGGATTAGAAATTTAAGTAAGGCACCAGAAGAAATAGAAGTAAAATTGATGGAAAAAGGAGTGCCTCCAATGCTAACTAAAGAGTTTTGCAAATTTCCTGAAGGTCAAGAAAGTCTTAGTGAAAAGAACTTAGAAATTGTCTGGCTGGAAGAAGGAGATGGTGCTGCCTTGTTAGAGAACGGAGAAATTTTATGCATAATACCGAGCTGGGGAGGAGATGAAGGATTCTTAGGATATGCTCGAGACTGTACTGGCCAGGGTAATTTTGCTTGGGAACTATCTGAAGATAATGAAATGAGAAAAAGGGTAAATAATGCTGTCTCTTTTATTAAAGAATGGGATAGAGACGAAAATCCTTTTCAGTCCTTACAGCCGAAAATTTTAAATTATTATGAAGATATATTTGGCGAAAGTGAAAAGTATTATGCAATTGATAATTCAGAATGGCCTCCAAAAGGTCTTTATGTGTACGAAGGCGAAGAAAAGATTGTTTTTGCAACAGTAGCAGTATCATTAAGGCCACAGCCCAAAATCGAAATGTACTATGAAGATCCTAGCAAAGTAAATAGAATTGAGCTCGGAATTATTTTGAGATTAGGATTGACAAATGATGAAGTAAACAATGTGGCAAGTCTCATAAGTGGCATTACAGCAATACCTTGGGATTATGTCACTTTTGTGGGGGAAGGCCATACAGTAGAATTTCAAACCATTGTTAGTGAAAAATTTAAGTATGCAGTACTAACTAATAAATTAAAACTTCTGCCTCAAATGAATGTCCCAGCTTTTGGAGATTCACAGACAAATTTTTTATGGGTTGTACCTGTTTCAGATAGAGAATGGGCAGTAATGAAAGAATCTGGTTCGAAAGTTATACTGGATAAACTAGATACAATTGGTGAAGAAATATTTAGTTTTGAACGACAAGAAGTTGTTTAAGAATAGTGTGTAAAAAAAGAAAACTCATAAACTTAAATTTATGAGTTTTCTTTTTATGATAGATTGTTTTTAATCTTCTTTCTCGGATAATTTCTTTTCCAATTCAATCTGAAATTCTTCAATAACAGGTTTCATAGTGCTTTCCGGAATATCTGCAATCCTGATAT
Organism: Flavobacterium panacagri; assembly: GCF_030378165.1. Classification (NCBI taxonomy): domain Bacteria; kingdom Pseudomonadati; phylum Bacteroidota; class Flavobacteriia; order Flavobacteriales; family Flavobacteriaceae; genus Flavobacterium; species Flavobacterium panacagri. Next base: position 949,194 of record NZ_CP119766.1, on the reverse strand, counting down.
ACATTAAACCATCTATAGCGTTATTGAATAAAGGGTCAACGTTAAAGGCAACTACACGTGCATTTTGTTTGATGTATTTCTTAATTAAAACAGGCAGACGTAAGTTTCCTGGTTCTAATTCGTCAATAATTTTATCGAATTTATTCAAGTCAGATTCAGCTTCGTCGAAAATGAAGTCTTTGTCAGCATCTTTCAGTTTAACTTTATAGGCTTTCTTCGGATGAATGTATTGCGCAATATACGGATCGTAATAGTTTGATTTCATAAACTCAATCATAAGCGATTTAGAGAAATCGGAGAATTGATTACTGATACTTACACCTCCAACTAAATATTTGTGTTCAGGATGACGTAAAGTCGTATGAATAATACCTTTCCATAATAAAAACAAAGGCATTGGTTTTTGCTGGTATTCTTTCACAATAAAAGCACGACCCATTTCAATCGATTTGTGCATCATATCGTGAAGTTCTGGTTCAAATCTAAAAAGATCTGTTAGGTAGAAACCTTCAATTCCGTATTTCGGATAAATCTCAGAACCTAATCCCATTCGGTAAGCTCCGGCGATTTTTTTGGTTTCATCATCCCATAAAAACATATGGTGATAATATTGATCGTATTCGTCTAAGTCAATCGATTCGTTTGTTCCTTCGCCAACTTCACGGAAAGTGATTTCGCGAAGACGGCCAATTTCATGAATAATGTTCGGGATTTCTTTTGCGCTTGCAAAGAAAACTTCGTAATTTTTACTTTGTAAAAATCTAGAATCACTATTTCTTAAAGCCTGAACTTCATCAATCAATTTTGATTCACTGGCAGCAGTTACAATTTTTTTAGGTGCTTTTGGTATTTTAAGGCTTGCTGTATCAATTAGTTTGGTGTCTTTCTCAAACGGATTAGCCAGCATATAGGTTTTCTTTCTTAAGAATTCTGAATATTCCTCAAAAGATTCGATTTCGTTTTGTTCGCTTACCGAAATCGGTTTTCCGATACGAACTTTAATCACACGGTCTTTCTGCGTTAACAATTCAGAAGGCAATTTTGCAGTTCTTAAAGTGTCATCAATTTTAGAAAGCCAGTAGAATAATTTACTGTTTTTAGCATGAAAATAAATGGGTACAACCGGAACTTTTGCTTTTCTAATCAGTTTTATTGCGCCTTCTTCCCAAGGTTTGTCAACAACTAATTTTCCATCTTTATAAGTTGAAACTTCTCCAGCAGGGAAAATTCCAAGTGGTTTACCATCACTTAAATGACGTAACGTTTCTTTAATTCCAATTACGCTCGATTTTGCATCCTTATGGTTTTCAAAAGGATTAACGGGCATAATGTATTTTTTCATTGGAACAATTCTGTGCAATAAGAAGTTTGCAATGATTTTGAAATTTGGCTCTCTTTCAAGCATTAATTTCAACAATAAAATTCCATCAATTCCTCCAAGCGGATGATTAGAAATAGTGATATAAGCACCATCTTTCGGCAGACGTTTTAAGTCTTCTTCCGGGATTTCAAATTTGATTTCCATCTCATCCAAAATTCCGTTCAAAAACGCAACATCCTCAAGGTGTTTATTATGGTCGTAAATTTTATTAAGGGTAGAGATCTTAAGAACCTTCATAAGAATCCAGCCAGAAAATGTACCGAGAACTCCGTACTTTTCAACATTTATTGCCTTTGCAACTTCTTTCGCGGTAACTAAACCCATGTAGTACTTTTAATTTATTAGAACAGCGAACAAAGATAACAAAAAACTCTACTTTTCATTGTTTCCAAGATAAACTTTGCACTTTTTTATTACATTTGAAATCCTAAAAAAATCACTGATGAAAATTATTTCTTATAACGTAAACGGAATTCGTGCCGCGATAAACAAAGGTTTTATCGAGTGGCTGCAACAAGCAAGTCCTGATGTAATCTGCCTTCAGGAAATAAAGGCAACACAGGATCAGATTCCAGTTGACGATATCACAGCAGCAGGTTATCCTTTCCAATATTACTATCCTGCAACTAAAAAAGGATACAGTGGCGTAGCAATTTTGTCTAAAACAAAACCGAATAACATTGTTTACGGAACAGGAATTCATCATATGGATTTTGAAGGTCGAAATCTTCGTGCCGATTTTGATGATGTTTCGGTAATGAGTTTGTATTTACCATCGGGAACAAACATTGAAAGATTAGATCATAAATTTATGTTTATGGATGATTTTCAAACGTATGTTAATGAATTGAAATTGACGATTCCAAATTTGATTATCTGCGGTGATTATAATATCTGTCACGAAGCAATTGATATTCATGATCCAGTTCGTAATAAGACAGTTTCTGGATTTCTACCTGCAGAACGTGCTTGGTTAGATGCTTTTATGAAATCTGGTTTTATTGATAGTTTCCGTCATTTCAATAAAGAACCACACAATTATTCTTGGTGGAGTTACCGTGCAGGAGCAAGAGGAAACAATAAAGGATGGCGTATCGATTATAATTTGGTAAGCAATGCGTTAGAAAACCGTTTAAAAAGAGCTGTTATACTACCAGACGCTATGCATTCAGATCATTGTCCGGTTTTAGTCGAAATTGATTAAAGTTTGGTATTGTTCTTGCTGAAAGAATTTAAGTTTTAAAATTGATATTAGAGTTTAAACATTGTGATTGAATTTTGATATTGTCATTGAAAAAGTATTAAACGCCCCAGAATAAAAACCAATTAAAGAAAGATGATTAAAAAAGCCTCCATCGGATTATTAGTATTAGCTATGTCCGCAACGTCTTGTGTTTCTAAGAAAATTTATAATGATTTAGAAACAAAATATTCAGATTTAAAGAAAGAAAACCGTTCTATTACGGATGAAAATGATAATCTGAAGAAAGCGAAAAATCAATTAGAATTGGATCGCGATAAATTGACTAAAGATTTGGCGAGCACAAAAGATGATTTGGCAAAACAAAAAGCCGATTTAGCTGCAGAACAAAAGAAATTTAAAGTGCTGCAGGATTCATATAATGCTTTAGAGAAAAACAGCAACGATGCTCTGGAGAAAAACATGGCTAAAAACCGTGAATTGCTAGCGCAGTTAGAAGCAAAAGGTAAAGCTCTTGCAGACGAACAAGCTCGTTTAGATAAAACAGCAAACCGTTTGAAAGAATTGGAAGATATGATTGCGGCTAAAGAAGAAGCAATGCGTAAGTTAAAAGAAACTTTATCTAAAGCATTAACTGGTTTTGAAGGCAAAGGTTTAACAGTTGAGCATAAAAACGGAAAAGTATATGTTTCTATGGAAAACAAATTACTTTTCAACTCAGGAAGCTGGGCTGTTGGAACAGAAGGTAAAAGAGCTGTTGTAGAACTTGGAAAAGTTTTAGGAGACAATCCGGATCTTTCGGTTCTTATTGAAGGACATACAGATGATGATCCGTATGCTGGTTCTGGACCAATTGCAAACAACTGGGATTTATCTACAAAAAGAGCAACTGCAATCGTTGCGATTTTGAGCGAAAACCCAAAAATCAACAAACAAAAATTAACTGCCGCGGGAAGAAGCGAGTTTTCTCCTTTAGCAAGCAACGCTACTCCAGAAGGAAAAGCTAAAAACCGTAGAATCGAAATTATCTTAACTCCAAGATTGGATGAGATTGCGGAGATGCTTAATAGTATTAATTAAGGTTAAAAGGGACACAGTTACAAAGGCTCAAAGGTTTTTACTTTTGAGCCTTTTGTTTTCCTGCAAGGTTTCCAAAACCTTGTAGGTATAAGTTCGTTTGTAATAAAGAAACATCTACAAGGTTTCCAAAACCTTGTAGGAGAACTGAAACTTTAGTTTTTGTATTAGGATTCTTTAAATTGGAATTTCAGTTTTATTATTTTCGTAACTTTGGATTTCAAAAGATTAAGCTATGGGACTTCCGGAATTAAAAGAAAAGATAAAGAATCAATTGGAATTAGCAGATGAAAGAGTTTTGAGAATTGTTTCTTCGGTTTTTGATAACTATTTGAATGAAGTGGTTTCTTATGATGCTAAAGGAAATCCATTAGCATTGTCAGAATATCATAATAAAATTGAAGAAGGTTTAGATGATATTAAATACAATCGAATAATTTCAAAAGATGATTTGTTGAAAGAAATGGAAGATTGGGATAATGAGTAAATTAGAAGTTTTTTGGAGTGAAAGTGCCAAACTGGATTTAAAAGATATTTACTTGTATTTGAAGAAAGTTATTCTAAAGAAACTGCTTTAAAAATTAGAGAAGAATTATACCATTCTACTGATAAAATTACTTTTCCTGAGCAATTTCAAATTGATGATTATAGAATGGATTGTCGTAGAATTGTAATTCGAAAATATAAAGTTTTGTATCAGATTAAAGAGGATTCGATTTTTGTGGTTAGAATTTTTAATGCATATCAAAATCCGTTAAAAAGTTTGAAATAGATTAAGTTGCTAAGGTTCTGAGATACTAAGATGCTAAGATTTAAAAAAGGGCTCAAAGTTTTACTTTGGACCCTTTTTGCTTTCCTGCAAGGTTTCCAAAACCTTGTAGGTATATGTTCGTTTGCAATAAAAGAAACACCTACAAGGTTTTGGAAACCTTGCAGGAGAGATCGAAAAAATCTTGTACTTTTTTTAACCTTTTTCAAATTCAGATTTGAAAAATCCATTCGTACATTTGTGCTTCTTCAATTAAAAATTAAAAACAAAGTGAGGGAAACTTAGAACCTTAGAATCTTAGCAACTCAGCATCTTAAAAAAAAATGAAATACACTACATTACCCAACACCGATATAAAAGTTAGTAAAATATGCCTTGGAACCATGACATTTGGTCAACAAAATACAGAAGCCGAAGGACACGCGCAAATGGATTACGCTTTAGAAAGAGGAGTTAATTTCTTTGATACAGCCGAAATGTATTCAGTTCCGGCAAGTGAAGCAACTTATGGAAGTACGGAAAAAATTATTGGGACTTGGTTTAAGAAATCAGGAAATCGCGATAAAGTAATTTTGGCTTCTAAAATTGCCGGACCCAATCCGAGTTTTGGTTATATGCGTGAGAAATTGGATTTTTCTCCAACAAGTATCAAATTTGCTGTTGAGCAAAGTTTAAAAAGGCTTCAGACCGATTATATCGATTTGTATCAAATGCATTGGCCGGAAAGAAAAACCAATAATTTCGGACAACGTGCTTTTCACGGACATGATGATGTTTGGGAAGATAATTTCAGAGCAATCCTTGAAACTTTTGACGTATTAATCAAAGAAGGTAAAATAAAACACATTGGAGTTTCAAATGAAAACTCATGGGGAATGATGCGTCTTTTGGAAGAAAGCAAATACAACAATTTACCAAGAATCAAAACCGTTCAAAATCCGTATTCTCTATTGAATCGTTTGTTTGAAGTAAATTCTGCCGAGGTTTCGAAATATGAAAATGTTGGTTTGTTAGGATATTCGCCTTTGGCCTTTGGAGTTTTGACTGGAAAATTCCTTACAGGAGAAGCTCATCCAAAAGCAAGAATTAATCTTTTTCCGCAATACAAACGTTACAATAGCGATCAATGTACACAAGCGACAAAATTATATCAGGAAATCGCTAAAAAACACGGGTTAACGTTAACCGAATTAGCAATGGGATTTGTATTGCAACAGCCATTTTTGACAAGTGCCATTATTGGAGCAACCACTTTGGAACAATTAAAAGAAAACATTGATACAATTGATGTGGTGCTTTCGAAACAAATTTTAGCAGAAATTGATGCTGTTCAGGCAATTATTCCTGATCCTGCTCCTTAATTTAGAAGTAAAGACAAACCTAACAGGTTTTAAAACCTGTTAGGTTTCCAATTAAATAAAAATCCCGATAATCTTGATTATCGGGATTTTTATTTTGAAAGGCTTTATAAATTTAGAATCTGATCTTTCGGGTATTTTACTCTGTAGCTAATTCTGAATTTTTTAGTTTCATTTGGTTTTAGCTGTAACTGCCAAGTAAGGATTCCAGTTTCTGAATTGACTTTGGCACCATCACTTTGCAGAAGTTCTACCTCAATTTCCTTGTTTGTGCTCAATGGATATTGATCTTTCAAGATCAATTCAACAGCTTCTTTTTTATTGTTTCTTACGGTAAGGTCAAACGTAAACGTTTGTTCTTTTCTGGCAGATAAAAATTTAGTTCCTGATTTATCGGCAACTTTTTCTCTTTTAATAGATACTTTTTTATCACGCCCCATACTTAGATTCAAAGTATCGCTGGTTTGGTTTGGCTCAATAAAAGTCTTACCCACATACATGCCTTCAAAAATAATATTAGCTTCGCCACGCAGTAAATTGTATTTACTGTAATCTGCAATTTCAGCCAGTAAAAAAGCATCATTTTCTACTTTTGGAACAGCATAATATTTGTACGTAGCAGGGAGTTTTATTTCCTTCAAAGAGACACTGTGAATTTTTCCATTCGATAAAATATCATACGGAATATCAATGTCAAAAGAAATATTAAGCTGGTTTTCTGCCACTGTTGTGTAATCAGAAATTGTGGATTCTGCCATAATTGGTTCTGCACTATAATTAAGATCACTGCTTTCCTTTTTAGCTTTCATTGCCCCAACACTTTGCAGTTGATTCATAACAGCTCTTTGATTGTAGCCATAATTAACATTGTTTCTCAAAAACCATGAGCTTAAAATTGGAGCCTGATTATTTTGATTAGGATAACCGCTTGATAAAGTAAGTTTTACTTTTTTCCATTCAATTCCTGTATTTTGAACGACTTGTGCTTTGTACATCATATTGATTGGTGCATTTACACTTTCGGCTCTCAAATCATAAAAAGGTGACCAGGAAGCATTATTAGTCAAATAAGATATTTCTAACGGAACATTTCCTGTCTGATTATTCATTACCTGAACAATCAATTTTCCAGACGAAGTTTGTTCTTCTTTGTCGGTATTTATTTCCAGTTTGTTGTTTAATTTTTGGAGTGTCTGATCCAATTTTTGCTTTTTTTCTGTAAGGTTGTTGATGTTATTGGAAATTTCAAGTTGTTTGTTCTTGTAATATTCCACCATTTTCATCAACTCAGCCACATTTAGTCCAGAATTAGCTCCGGAAATCTGCTGGTTTTTATCTAACAGCTGGATTGTTTTTGTTTCAGAATTAATAGCATTATTTACTTTTTGAATTTCCTTTTGAACTAAAGTAATACTGTCTCGTACTCTTTTTAGTAATGGTGATTGTGAATCGGTTTCATATTCTGAAATATAATTATTGGTAAACTGTACTGAAAGTACTGTTACATTTGTAGGTGCTCCAATTTGAATAGAACTTTCATTTAAGTTTACGGCTACATTTTTAATCACTATTTCAGAGGTTCCTATTGGTAAAACAACATTTGCAGTCTCTAATATTTCGGCTGCATTAAAGTACACTGTTGCTGCTTTTACTTTTGCAGTTGTGAAAACAGGTTTTTGCGCAAATACGCATGAACACAGCATAAGTAGGAGTATCGTTACTAATTTTTTAATCATATAGCTATAATTTTAAATATTAAGTTAATTTTCATGATATAAAAATTTTAATATCATATTGATTTAATAATACATTACCAAGATAATTTTCTTTTTAGAATTATCAATCTGTTTTTCGAGTACATTGAAGAATTTTTCATTTACCATAGGACATCCTAAACTATTGCAGATTGGATATCGCTGTTCTTCAAACGGAATATCTTCATATTTATGTAGGACTATATTTCGATCAAAGGCATTGCTGTTGCTTTTATCTAAACCGTATAATTTATAGGCTTTTCCAAATCTTCCTGTATAGGAACCACCAATGGCGTATTTGCCAAGCGAACTGCAATTGGAATTTTTGACATTGCTAAATTTCAATTCTCCATAAATGCCAGTTTCGGAACCAGAACCATGTCCAACCAAACCTTTATCTAGTAATTTGTTGTGTTTCAAATCATAAACAAAAAACCGATTTCTTCCGGATTCTATCTTCATGTCTAAAAAGAAAGCAACATCTGAATTGTATTTCGGAGATTTCCCCAAGAATCTCCTGATTTCAGTGACTTCATTTTTTAGTTTCTCTTCGTAGGAATAAATCGGTTTTGAACTTTTACTGACTGTTGGTTTTTCTTCTTTATTTCTACAGGCAAATGCGGTGCAGAAAATCGAGAGCAAGAAGAAAAAGAAAAGGTTGCTTTTCATACACCAATTTATTTCTCAACGGTATAACCTTTTACTTTGGCAAAAGCTATTATAGATGAATTGATAGTATTGCCTAAATCATCCTGCTTTTTGGTTTTCTTAGATTCCGTATCAATATATTCCTGACGTTTTTTGGCCAAAACGCTGATTTCTTTCTGGATGGTTTCTCTTTCTTTTGTCTTTTCAGTTACTATTTTCTGCAATTCTGCAGTCGATTTGTTTTGCAATTCTGTTGGTAATTCTTCTTTTTTGATTTTAGAAATAGCTCCTGCATCGTCTTTTACTTTGTCAACCAAATCCCAGCTGTCGTTTTTATAAACTGCTTTGGATTTACTTACGGCACGGTCTGTATAATTTGAAGCTGAAACCATTTTTGCGTTTTGATCCTGCTTTATCTGATTCATTTTTTTATCAGCTCCTTTTGCTCCGTAATTGATGTAGGTTTTGTTCATTTTTTCATCGCATTTGGCAATTTCATCATCATACGGAGTGGCGATATATTCTACCGCTTTGTCTGAATCAATATTGAAATATTTTCCTTTTCCGCGGTCTGCGCCGTCTTTCCAAAAAATGTTGATGCCTTCGGTTTTATTACCGCAGAAAATAGTATTTACATAAATACCATTTTTTAAAGCATTGCTAATCGCTTCTTTGTAACTGATTTTTCCCTGATTGAATTCTTCGTTTCCTGCAATATAAATCAGTTTCATACTGCTGTTTTCTGATGCCCATTTCAGATCTTTCGTTGCATCCTGAATAACGGCTCCGCAATATTCACTTCCGCCGTTGGTTCTAAGCGCAAACAGTTTTTCAGAAATTAAATCCAAATCGGTTGAAAGCGGTGTTATTTGTCTGATGAAGTTTGATTTTGCAGAAAGTCCATCATTGCCATATTCATATAAAGCAATTTCGATATCAGGTGTTTTTCCTTCATATTTTAAAGTGGTCAGCGTATTTACAATATTCCACAATCGTGATTTTGCCTGATCGATTAAACCGTCCATACTGCTCGAAGTATCCAGCAAAAGGGCAACTTGTATTTTAGTGTTGGAAGCTGTTGCCGGTTTTTCGATTTCAGTTTTCGGTTTTGGTTTGTCATTGGAAGAATGACAGCTTGTGATAGAAAATGCAATTGCAAATAGTGCGGAAATAAAAAGATTTGATTTCATGATTTTTAGTTTTTACTGATGATTACAGATCAAACTTAGAAACAAAAAAGGCCTATTTTTCGGACAAAGGGTGAAACGGGCTTTTGACTTGGTGAAATGGTCTCAGCTTAATAGTTTTGTTTTGTCATATTAATATTTAAAGTTTTTAAATCGCCATTTGGTGTAACCAGAATAAACTCTTTGTCTCCTTTTACATTTTGTTTCTTTTCTCTGTTAATAACAATTTTTACTTCATATTGTACCTGAATAACAGGTTCTAAAACCGAAGGATTAAGGATAAAATCAAACTCTTTACCAAAAACCGGCTGGTAATAAAGTGTAGTCGATTTGGTAGCTTGGTTAATATTTGAATTCCTTTTTAAGTTTAAAGAGGAGCTGTTGTATGCCTCATAAGATCGATACATTTCTACGGGTAAGTTTACAATGAAATCATCAGCAATTCTTTTTTCGGCGTTTGTAAAGGTTTCGCCAAGAAGAATTTCATAGTTTTTTATTTTTTCCTGAATCAGCAGTCTGGCTTTGGCCATCATTTCTTTTTTGATGGTTTCCAAAGCATTTGAAAAGTAATCTACGCGCACCAAATCGTAAATTTCATTACTGGATAAAATGGAAATAAATTCATTTAACTGATTTGGATCCGAAAATTTAATGTAGATGTTTTTCTTCAATTCAAATCCAGTCGGAACTTCGTTATAAGTTTTTCGGCTGAATACTTTTTTTTCAGTTTCATATTCATAAACCGGAACAAACGAAATCATATCGACAAAAGTTTCAACGCCTTTTTTAAGTTTGATTTCGTTCAGCGCCTGTGTAATTCTCTGGTCAAGTAATTCGTTGACTTCTTTGGTTGTTTTGCCGGTTTGAGTGGTGCTGAAAATAGCGGTATAAGAATCTGCTTTAACATTGGCAAGTCCTTTTACACTTGCGACAATACCATCGTTAGAAGGAAAATTGATGTTAATGCTATTTTGGTCATTATAATGATTTTGATAATTGACATTTCCTGAAACCTGTGCAACTACAAACTGAGAAAATAGAATGATAAAAAGAGATAAGAATAGTTTTTTCATGATTTTGATTTTTGATTCGGAAACAAATGTATTGCAGGAAAAAACGTATTTTTGGCAGAATGGGTCAACAGGCCGTTTGACTTGGTGAAAGATATAGGATGGGAATCTGAAATTAGGTTACTTTACATTTTCTAAATTATTTGTTGTGAAGCATAGTGTGTTAATTGTTTTTAGTCTGTTTTTTTTAGTGTTGTTAGTTCCACAGCGAATGACAGCACAAGCTATTCCTGACAAAAAAATGGAGAAAAGCAGTACCAAAATCAGTAAAACGGCAGAAGAATTATCCAAATCACTTGATGATAACGATGAATCGAAAATTGCTCAGAATTACGAAAAACTGGCTAATGAATTTTTGAATAAAGGAGATAATGCCAAAGCAGAAGAATACTATAAAAGAGCGTTAAACAGTTATACTAAATTAAAACTGACAGAAGACAAAACCCGTGTTACCAGAAGTCTTGCTAAAGCACAGGAAAATCAGAAAAACTTTGGCTCGGCGATTAAAAACTATGAAAAAGCGGGATCGTTGACAAAAGATGCAGTTGAAGAAAAAATCAATTTAAATGATGCCAACCGTTTAAAAAATCAGTCCGATCCGGCAAGTCAGGCAGATTATGTGGATTCGAATATTGATTTACTGAAAAAGGAAAACAAAAAAGGCGAAGTTAAAGAAGCTTATGTACAGAAAGCGCAGAATTCACTTCAGTTAAATGATAAAAAAGTAGCGATTGAGAGTTACAACAAAGCCTTAGATTATACCAAAAATAAACCTGAAGAAGCTATAAAAATCAAAAACGAAATTGCTAAAGTTTATGCCGAAGACAATCAGTTTGATAAAGCGCTTCTGATAAGCGAAAAAATATTGGCAGAAGCCAGAAAAAATAAAGATTATACAACCGAAATAAAACAGCTTCAATCGCTTTCATCCCTTTATTTTGAAAAGAAAGAACCTGAGAAGGCGATTTCATCATTAAAAGAAGCGTATGATTTGTCTTTTCAAAAAGGAAATTCGGCGGAAGCCAAAAAGAGTTTATCATCTTTGGTTAAATACTACAAAACCAAAGGTCAGGATAAAGAAAGTATGGTTTTGTACGAACAATTTTTTGAAAATTTCGACAGACTGATTCATTCTGATACTACTTTGATTGATGCGAAGACTTTCCAAATCACAGAAGAAAAAATCCGTCAGTTGGAAAAAGAAAAAACACTGAAAGACGAACTGATTTCGAAGAAAAATACCTTCAATTATTTCCTGATTGGTTCAGTTGGGTTGTTACTGCTTTTGTTTTTGTTTATTGTAAAAGCTTTGTATTCTATTAAAATTAAAAATAAAGAAATCGCTTTGCAGTCATTGCGTCGTGAGATGAATCCGCATTTTATTTTTAATAGTTTGAATAGCGTCAATCAGTTTATTTCGGAAAACAAAGAATTGGAAGCTAATAAATATTTGACGTCTTATTCGAATTTGATGCGGAATATGATGGAGAATTCCAATAAGGATTTTATTTCTCTGGATAAAGAAGTAGAACAGCTCAAGAAATATCTGGATTTAGAACATCTCCGTTTTGAAGATAAATTTGATTTTGAAATTACGGTTGATGATTCGCTGGACCCGGAAAGGGTTTTTGTTCCGAATATGATTTTACAGCCTCATCTTGAAAATGCCATCTGGCACGGATTACGTTATTTGGATAAAAAAGGATTTTTGTCTTTGCGATTTGATTATAAAAATGGTAAAATCATCGTTACCATTGAAGACAACGGAATTGGTTTAACCAAAAGCGGTGAACTCAAAACAAAAAACCAAAAAATATACGAATCCAGAGGTCTAAACAATACCAAAGAACGAATTGCGCTTTTGAATGAATTGTATAAAAAGGAAATTACATTTAGAATTGTAGAAAAAGAAGGACTGGAATCTGGGACAATAGTTCAAATTGTTTTTCCATTAATTGACAAAATATGATGACGCTCCAAAAGATAAAAAGTGTAATTGTAGAAGATGAACTAGCTGCGCGAGAAGTGCTCAAAAATTATTTGAGTAAGTATTGTCCGCAGGTTGAGGTTATTGGCGAAGCGCAGAATATCAAAGAAGCGGTTCCTTTGCTTCACGAACTGAACCCACAATTGGTTTTTCTGGATGTCGAAATGCCTTTCGGAAATGCTTTTGATGTTTTGGAAGCCTGCAAAGACTTGCATTTTGAAACCATATTTGTCACGGCATTTTCTGAATATTCGCTTCGAGCTTTGAATCAAAGTGCCGCGTATTATCTTTTAAAACCAATTAGTATTGAAGAGCTGATTGTAGCGGTAAATAAGGTTCAGCATCAAATTATGAATCATGAAATCTTCAACAGAAATAAAATTATTGTTGAGAATTTCCACGAGCAAAAACCAGAAAAACAACAAGTGATTCTTCCAACGCTTGAAGGTTTTGAAGTCGTAAAAATGGAAGAAATAGTACGACTTCGTGGTAACGGAAATTTTACCGATTTGCATCTCAACAACGGAAGTAAAAAAATGGTCTGCCGTTTCCTGAAGCATTTTTCAGAGATTTTGCCTCTGCCTTTTATTCGGGTTCATAAATCGCATATCATCAATATCAATTGCGTGAAATCGTATAACAAAGGTGGAATCGTGACGCTTAATGATGGTGCTGAAATTGAAGTTTCGCCAACTTATAAAGAAGAATTCCTAAAGAACTTTAAATAATTCGTTTCCTTTCCTGCAAGGTTTTCAAAACCTTGTAGGTATAAGTATGTAGAAGTAAAAAGGATAACACCTACAAGGTTTTGGAAACCTTGCAGGAGAAAAAAGCTTCGCGCCGTAGGTAATAAGTATGTAGAAGTAAAAAGGATAACGCCTACAAGGTTTTGAAAACCTTGCAGGAGAAAAAAACTTAGTGTCTTAGCGCCTTCGCGGCAAAACTACAAATCAAATTCATCATCCACAGCCAAAGAATCATTTTTGACTGCAGTGGAATCCGGAGCTTTGATTTTAATAAAAGAACGCGCATTTCCTGAAATATAAACCGGTAATATTCCAGTTGTATCTTCCGGAACTAAAAGCCCTCTTCTGAACATTAAGTTTTTCAGGAACTTTTGATTTTTTAAAGCATAATCTTTCAAATTTCCCTGATCATTAAACTGATACATGAATTTTCTTGGCTTCGGAATAATCATTGCCAAATACAAACATTCATCAATATTTAAATCCGCTGGACTTTTTTGGAAATAGAAATGACTTGCTTCGCCAATTCCGTATACATTTGGCCCCCATTCAATAATGTTGAAATACACTTCTAGCATCCTTTCCTTGCTTACAATTCGGTTGTTTTCTAAAATGTAAACTAAAAGAATTTCTTCAAGCTTTCGCGAAAGCGTTTTTTCTCTAGTCAGAAACACATTTTTAATCAACTGCATGCTGATGGTACTGGCACCGCGAGAGAATTTCTTAGTCCTGATGTTTTTTAGAATAGATTGCTTGAAAGCTTCATTGATAAATCCGCGATGCGAGAAGAAAGATGGATCTTCAGTCGTTAATACCGATTTTCTTAAATAAGGGGAAATCTGGTCTAAAGGCGTATAATTCGGATTTGCATTTCCAACCAAAACCGGTCTTTGCAATACATTTTGAATAATAGCACGATAGACAAATTCGCCATTTAGCTTATTTAAATCGGCTTCGCCATATTTGGTAATTCGTAAATCTTCTTTATTTAACTTGCTGTCAAAAACAAGCGTATTGGGTTTGTTTTTGTTGAATTTGAAGTCTAGTTTATAATCGAAATTTCCAGTCGCCTGCATGCCCTGAAAATGCGTAAATAAACCATCTGGAAGCGAAACGATAAAATCCTGCGCTTTCATTTTCGGAATGTCGACTTTTAAAGTATAAACTGTATCTTTTTCGGTATCGTAAGAAATGTACGGACGGACTTTAATTTTATTCAACTGCATAGTTGAAGTGCTGTCGATCGAAATAAAACTGTCCCCCAATAAAAAGCGGTAATCAAAACGAGCATTTTTAATTACGACATCTTTGCTCGCAATTTTTGGATGATTGATTTTAAGATTAGCAATAGAAGTGTAACCGTCAATATGAAGTTCGCTGCCGCTTTTATCAATATTCTGAACATTTAAGCGGATCGAATCGAAGCTTGCTTTTAGATTATAACGCTGATCCAAATACGGAACACGAATTGCTCCTGTATCGAGATTGAAAAATCGAATATCGGCTTTTTTATTTCTTGGATCTGCAAATCCTTTAATGTTCCAACGCTGATCAAAATCTTTAGCCTGGACATGAAGATTCGTTTCCAGTTGTTTGTCGCTTAAAACCAATTTATTTACATCAACAGTAGTTTGTTTTCCGTTGTCGTCGATTTTGAATTTGAAGTTTTTCAAATCCATATCGGTTGGCACCAAATTCAGAACTTTTGAAATGATTCTGTAAGCAAAAGAAGCATATTTTCGTTTTTCGTTCGATTCTGTTTCTTCCTGGTCTTTTTTTAGAAAAGCATCAAAATTTCTTTTTTTACCTTTTTTTACCAATTGAATATATCCATTATCCACTTTTAAAGTTCCAACCTGAACATCTCCAATTAATAAATTGCTTAAACTAATGCTGGTTTCTACATTTTTGATTTTGACCAGTGTATCAGCATTTATTGGAGCCAAAACAACATCGGTCAATTTTATAGTCGATAATCCATCAAAAGAAGCCGATTCTACAGAAAAATTACTGTTGTACTGCACAGCCATTTTGTGGGTAACTTTTGCAATTGCCTGTTTTAGAAGAGAATTTCGGAAATAGTACAACCCAATGCAAAGCACAAGAATTACTATTCCCAGTATTTTTAGTGCTTTGTATATTTTTTGTTTTGGAAAATTCATAAAGTTAATTTCTTAAAGAATAGAACAGTCTGTGATGTTAAATATTTTTTTCTGCCACTAATTCAAAAATTTTTTTTCCATAAAGATTTAAATATAATTCGTGAATTGCTTCGCCCGTTCGCTATCGCTCGGGTCGTGGCTAACAAAAAAAATTACCCAAAAAGAATGCTGGCAACATCTTCAATTTTAGCGACCAATTCGATTTTGATTCCTGTATTTTTTAAAGCAATTTTATTGTATTTGGAAACAAAGATAGTATCAAAACCTAATTTTTCGGCTTCCTGAATACGCTGATCTACTCGGTTAACTGGACGAATTTCGCCAGAAAGACCAACTTCACCTGCAAAACAGAAACCTTTACCAACCGGAATATCTTCATTTGATGATAAAATCGCGGCCACAACGGCTAAGTCAATTGCAGGATCATCAACAGAAATTCCTCCCGTTACATTCAGGAAAACATCTTTTGCACCTAAACGGAATCCTGCTCTTTTTTCTAAAACGGCCAAAATCATGTTTAGTCTTTTGGCGTTGTAACCTGTTGTGCTTCGTTGAGGTGTTCCGTAGACAGCTGTGCTTACCAAAGATTGTATTTCGATCATCAACGGACGCATGCCTTCAAGAGTTGTAGCAATTGCTGTTCCTGATAATTCTTCGTCTTTGTGTGAAATCAATATTTCAGACGGATTGCTTACTTCACGCAAACCGCTTCCAAGCATTTCATAAATTCCAAGTTCTGATGTAGAACCAAAACGGTTTTTCAACGAACGTAAAATTCTATAAATATGGTTCCGATCGCCTTCAAACTGAAGAACAGTGTCTACCATATGTTCTAGAATTTTTGGCCCGGCGATGTTTCCGTCTTTGGTAATATGTCCAATTAAAATAACCGGAATGTTAGTTTCTTTAGCGAATTTTATTAACTCGGCTGTTGTTTCTCTGATTTGAGAAATACTTCCAGCGGTCGATTCGATATAATCGGTATGTAAAGTTTGGATCGAATCGATGATTACGATTTCTGGCTGAATCGCTTCAATCTGTTTGAAGATATTCTGTGTTTTGGTTTCGGTTAGAATGTAACAGTTGTCGCTGTTTGGCGTTATTCTTTCCGCACGCATTTTGATTTGTTTCTGACTTTCTTCTCCAGAAACATATAAAGTTTTATAAGGTAATTTTAATGAGATTTGAAGTAAAAGTGTACTTTTTCCAATTCCAGGTTCTCCGCCTAAAAGTGTCAAAGATCCCGGAACGATTCCGCCTCCTAAAACACGATTCAATTCGCCGTCAGTTGTATCCATTCGAATTTCCTGAGCCGAATCAATTTCGTCAATTTTTAAAGGCCTTGGCGCTTTGTTTGTTGAAGTGGGTTCGCTTTTCCAAGCCACTTTTTCCTGCTTCTGAATAATTTCTTCAGCAATTGTATTCCATTCCTTGCATGCATTGCACTGTCCCTGCCATTTGGAGTATTGAGTGCCACAATTTTGGCAAAAAAAGGAAGTTTTAACTTTTGACATTATTTACTTTTTTTGGCAAGCGTATTCATTTCGTCAATCTTCTCATACATCATGTCTTTGTTCAAATCGCCAATCGGCTCCATTTGTGAAGCATTTTGGTATTTTTTTGATGCATGTTTCGGATCGCCTTGTTTTTCATACATTAATCCTAATTCATATTCTCCCAACATGGCTTTTGGATAATTTACATTTCCAATTTCGGCCATTTTTCCTAATTCGCTATAGGCGTTTCTTTTTAAAATAAGATTTTCTACTACTTTAAAATCGCTTATTCGAACTGGAATCTGAACTCCTAAAACTTCAGACATGTCAGCATATTTTTTTTCTAAGTATTCAGCATAACCTTCTTGAAGAACCGCAATTTTGTCGTTGTATTCGGCAGAATTTATAGGTCGGTATGCTTCAAAAATCTGGTACAACGCACTTGGGATAGAATGTAATACTTCTGTGTAATGCGTAGCACCCTTAAAAACATCGTATTTATAATTCACTAACGGATTATTAGCGATTTTAATATTATTGTTTAATTTTTCAATCGGTTCTTTTATCTTTTTAATGTCACCTTCGCCTGCAGAAAGATAGTAGAAAATCGGTTTTTTTATTTTAGCAAATTTTTCAGCAATACGCACTTCCATTTTTGGGGCAAGTTCCGGACTTAAGCAGATGTATGCATTAAAGAGTGGCATTTCTTTATACAGATAAAAATTAGCAAAACTTGCTGTTATGTCATGGCCTGCAATAAGTCTGAAAGGCGAGGTACGATATTTTTTTTCAATATAAGGCACTAATTCTGCTCCGACGAATTCGAAAAACTTGGAACCTTTTTCAAAAGGAAGCCCTTCGTTTTGGTCGATTGTGGTGTCGTCAAAACGTTCTCCATCTTTATTTTGGTGAATTCCGATAATGATCATTTCCGGAATATCATCCCAATACGAACCATAACTTACAGCTCCGGAAAAAGGATCAAATAAGTAATCGCCATCCAATAAATAAAGAACAGGATATTTTTTGTCTTTGTTTGCTTCATAAGAAGCCGGAAGTCCAATTGTAATTCTACGCTCTTCTCCCAGTTTTTCTGATTTAATGTTGTCGAACGTTTTTTGGGCAAACGACGAGAATGAAATCAAAAGTGTTAGTAGGTAAACTTTTTTCATGATTTGTGGCATTTCAGTAAATTAAAAATGTATTGAAAATAGTGTAGCAATATACTATTTTATTTGCTTCTTTGTTAAAAGGGATAAAAATTGAAGCACAGTATTTTAGCGTCAAAATCATTTTGGATTAAGACAAAAGAGGAATTCTTTGTACAAAAAGCTTTGAACAAAGAAAGTAAATTCTTAAAAAAGAAAGAATTGGTTTAGGTTAGCGAATTGTCATTTTCGTTAGGGAAAATAATCCACGGTTTGAAGGTCTTCGCTTCTTCAAAATCCAAAGTTGCGTAAGAAATGATAATGATGATGTCATCTTTCTGAACCTTTCTTGCAGCTGGACCATTCAAAGTGATTTCGCCTGAGTTTTTCTCACCTTTAATAGCGTAAGTTTCAAAACGTTCGCCATTATTAATGTTCACAATAGATACTTTTTCGCCTTCAATAATATTTGAAGCTTCTAGTAAAGTTTCATCAATAGTAATGCTGCCAATATAATTTAAATCGGCACCCGTTACTTTAACGCGATGAATTTTTGATTTTATAACTTGAATTTGCATGCTGCAAAGTTAGATTAATTTAATGAAATGGTGTCTATCAGTCTTATAGAATTAACAAATACTGCTATAAATGCACGGTAGTTTTTGTCATTCTCTTTCTGATCGATAGGTAAAAGTGTTGATTCGTCAGCAATAACAAAATATTCAAGCTCGAATTCGTTATTGTCTTTGAAAGAATTTTCTACAAATTCCAATGTTTCCTGTGGACTATGATTCTTAAAAATCTCTTTAGCCTCAGTTAAAGTTTTGTAGATAATAGCGGCATCTTTTCGTTCTTGTGCAGAAAGGCGTTCATTACGCGAACTCATTGCAAGCTGGTTTTCTTCCCTGAAAATAGGACAGCCAACAACATTTACAGGTAAGTCCGCTTTTTCGACCATTTTTTTAACAATTTGAAGCTGCTGAAAATCTTTTTCTCCAAAATAAGCATTGGTCGGAGTGACAATCTCAAAAAGCCTTTTTACAATTGTTCCAACGCCATTAAAATGTCCTGGCCTGAATTTTCCTTCCATTTGATTTTCCAATCCGTCGAAATCAAAAGTTTGAGAAACAGTATTTCCTTCATAAATATCTTCGACAGAAGGAGCGTATAAAATGATTTTATCACTTAATGTACGCATTTTCTTAATATCTTCTTCTAAAGTTCTCGGGTATTTTGCTAAATCTTCCGGGTTGTTAAACTGGGTTGGATTGACAAAAATGCTTACAACGGTGTCGTCGTTTTCTTTTAGTGAACGCTGCATTAAAGCCAAATGTCCTTGGTGTAAAGCGCCCATTGTTGGTACAAATCCAATAGTTGAATTTGCGGTTTTGATAGTTTTAATATAGGCTATCAAAGCTGCTTTACTGTAGAAAATGTGCATTGAGGTATTATTAAAATTTTATGCAAACATAATATATTAGTTATAAACTGCATAAATTTTTGTAATTTTGCGACGTTTTTATTACCAAAATTAAGTAAAATACTATTATGAAAGATAAGAGGATATTATATGTATCATCTGAAGTCGTGCCTTATTTGGCTGAAAATGAGGTTTCTTTAATGTCTTATGACGTTCCGAAAATGATTAATGACCAAGGAGGTCAAATAAGAATTTTCATGCCAAGATATGGGAATATCAATGAGAGAAGACATCAGCTACACGAAGTG
The DNA here is from genome assembly GCF_030378165.1 of Flavobacterium panacagri. Lineage (NCBI taxonomy): Bacteria > Pseudomonadati > Bacteroidota > Flavobacteriia > Flavobacteriales > Flavobacteriaceae > Flavobacterium > Flavobacterium panacagri. The sequence continues at coordinate 929,482 of NZ_CP119766.1, read as the reverse complement.
ATCAGGCTTTCAGGGATGAATTTGGTAGTGAATGATTTAGACATGCCGTTGATTATTAAAGTTGCTTCAATTCCGAAAGAGCGAATTCAGGTCTACTTTATAGATAATGATGAATATTTTAAACGTAAAGCAACCTTCGCAGACGAGGAAGGTGTTTTATATCCTGATAATGACGAAAGAGCAATCTTCTTTGCTAAAGGTGTTGTGGAAACAGTGAAAAAATTAAACTGGGTTCCAGATATCATTCACGTTCATGGATGGCTTGCAGCAATGCTTCCTATCTATATGAAACATTATTACAAACATGAAGCCTTATTTTCTGAAACCAAAATCATTACTTCTGTTTACGGACAGTCTTTTGATGAGAATTTGGATTTGGAGATGATAAATAAAGTTAAATTTGATGGTGTTCCTCATGATGCTGTATCAGATTTAGAAGTTCCAAATTACGAGAATGTTTTAAAAGCAAGCATCTTACATTCTGATGGAGTAATCATTGCTTCGGAAAATGTTTCTCCAAGTTTAACAAAATTTATAGAATCTTCAGGAAAACCTTTTTTACCTTTCGCCACGAAAGATGCATTTGCTGACGCTTATACAAATTTCTATAGAACGTTTGGACTTTAAATTTTAACTTTATTATAAAACATGTATAATACTTCTTTTGTTAAGAAAATTCTTTTAGCTTTAATTGTTGTTTCTTTATATTCTTGCGACAAAGATTTTAATGCAGTAGGTGATGGTTTAATTGCAGATGATCATTTTGGGCTTGAAGCGCAAGATTATAATGTTTTAGCTTTTAATCAAGAAGTGACTCCTATTCAGTCGAATAATTTAGCTGTAAATGCTTTGGGTATTTTTGATAATCCTTTATTTGGTACTACTACTGCAAATTTTGTGACCCAAGTTGGACTTGTTAGCTATGCGCCAACAATTGGAGAGTCTCCGGTTGTAGAAAGTGTTGTGCTTACTATTCCATATTTTGTCAAAGATAAAACGACCGATGCTGAGGGTAATAGTACTTACAAGCTAGATTCTATTTATGGGGGTCAGGGAAGTGATTATAAATTAAAATTGAGTGTTTATGAGTCAAAAATGCAGATGAGAAACAGCTATTTCAGTGGTGGTTCCCAATTGCCTCAATTTTATTATACAAGCCAAAATAATGATTTCTTTACTATTGCTAATAAGGATGTGTTATTAAATGATGGAGCGGCCGTAGAAAATGAACAATTCTTTTTTGATTCTAAAGAAATTGTAACTAAAACAGTTGATGCAGACAATAAAGAAACTGTTACAAGAGTTGCTCCGCAAATGACTTTAAATCTTAATAAGCAATTTTTTCAGGATAAAATATTAAATGCTGTAGCCTCAAAACTTTCTACAGAAGATCTTTTTCAGGAATATTTTAGAGGGTTGTATTTTATGGTAGAAAAATCAGGAACTTCTCCTGCTAATATGGCTTTAATGGATTTTTCTAAAGGAGTAATCACTATTAAATATAAAGCTAAAACAGCTTCTACAACTGATGATGCAAATGCTACAGAAGATAAGCAGATTCTAGTAAACTTAAAAGGTGTTACAGCAACTAGTACGGCTAGTTTTCTTCAAGATGCGAAAAATGCCGATTATCAAAGTGCCGTTGCAAACAGAAATGATAAAGATGGTGACGAAAGACTTTACTTAAAAGGAGGTCAGGGATCTTTGGCAATAATTAAGCTTTTTGATCAGACAGATGTTCTGAGTTATGATGCTAATGGAGATGTTAAAGATGGTGCCAATGGTGTTCCTGATCAATTGGATGAAATCAGAAAAAATGTTACGCTTAAGAACTGGAAAGTAAATGAAGCAAATCTTGTCTTTTATATTGATGCCGATAAAATGGCCAATACAAAAGAACCAATGAGAGTTTATTTGTCTGATATGACTAATAATACAGTTTTGGCAGATTTCTCTACCGATGATAGTACATTTGGTGGTCTAATTGTACTTGATTCTAATAAAAAAGGCAAAACATACAAAGTGAGAATTACAAGTCATATTCGTAATCTTATAAAAGATGCAACATTGAAAAATGTTAATTTAGGATTGACTGTTTCTCTAAGTTCTGCAGCTACTTTTGCTGTGCCTAATGTATTGGAGCTTAAAAATGAAACTATATCACAAGCGCCTAGAACATCAGTAATGAGTCCTTTGGGTACTGTTTTGTATGGCGGTAAGGCTTCTGCTGGTGATAAAAGATTGAAACTCCAGATCTACTATACGAAACCAAATTAATAAATATATATGTGTGGAATTGTTGGATATATCGGTCATAGAGACGCGTATCCTATTGTAATCAAGGGCTTAAAGCGACTTGAGTACAGAGGTTATGATAGTGCCGGTGTTATGCTGTATGACGAAGAGTCTGGCATAAAGGTTTGTAAAACAAAAGGTAAAGTTTCTGATCTTGAAGCCAAAGCAAGCGAAGGATTTACTGTTAATGGTAATATTGGTATTGGCCATACTCGTTGGGCTACACACGGTGTTCCAAACGATGTAAACTCTCATCCTCATGTTTCTAACTCTGGGGATTTAGTAATTATCCACAACGGAATTATAGAGAATTATGCTCCTCTAAAAGAAGAGTTGATCAAAAGAGGTTATACTTTTAAATCGGATACAGATACAGAGGTTTTAGTTAATTTAATAGAAGAAGTTCAGAAGAAAGAAAATATTAAATTAGGTAAAGCGGTTCAGATTGCACTTAATCAAGTGGTTGGGGCATATGCAATTGCTGTTTTTGATAAAAAAAATCCAAATGAACTTGTCGCGGCAAGATTAGGAAGTCCGTTGGCGATTGGAGTTGGAGAAGGAGAGTATTTTGTTGCTTCTGATGCGTCACCATTTATTGAATATACTTCTAATGCGGTGTATTTAGAAGATGGAGAAATGGCAAATATTAGATTGCATAAGCCTATTAAAATTAGAAAAATTAAAGATGATTCTTTGGTAGATCCTTATATTCAAGAACTTCAAATGAATTTGGAGCAGATTGAAAAAGGAGGATATGATCACTTTATGTTAAAAGAGATCTATGAGCAACCTTCAGTAATTAAAGATACGTATAGAGGAAGGCTTCATGCTAATGAGGGAATTGTTCAAATGGCCGGTGTCGAGGATAATTTGGAGAAATTCTTAAATGCAAAACGTATTCTAATTGTAGCGTGCGGTACTTCTTGGCATGCAGGTCTAGTTGCTGAATATATTTTTGAAGAGTTTACACGTATTCCTGTTGAAGTAGAATATGCTTCTGAGTTTAGATATAGAAACCCAATTATCAATAAAGACGATGTAGTTATTGCTATTTCTCAGTCTGGTGAGACTGCAGATACAATGGCGGCTATTAAGTTGGCTAAAGAGAATGGAGCTTTTGTGTTTGGTGTTTGTAATGTTGTAGGTTCTTCTATTTCTAGAGAAAGCCATGCAGGTGCTTACACGCATGCAGGGCCAGAAATTGGAGTGGCTTCTACAAAAGCGTTTACTACTCAGATTACTGTTTTAACAATGATTGCCTTGAAACTTGGAAAAGCGAAAGGAACATTGTCGAATACAGATTTCCATACTTACCTTCAGGAATTGGAAGTTATTCCTGAAAAAGTAGCAGAAGCATTAGAAACCAATGATAAAGCAAAAGAAATTGCAGCAGCTTTTAAAGATTCGCCAAATTGTCTTTATTTAGGACGTGGGTATAATTTCCCAGTTGCTTTAGAAGGTGCTTTAAAACTAAAAGAGATTTCATATATCCATGCAGAAGGATATCCGGCTGCAGAGATGAAACACGGTCCAATTGCTTTGATTGACGAACAAATGCCGGTTATTGTAATTGCTCCAAAACAAGGACATTACGATAAGATTGTAAGTAATATTCAGGAAATTAAATCAAGAAGCGGTAAAATAATCGCTGTAGTTACAAAAGGTGATATTCAAGTTCGCGAATTGGCAGATTATGTTATCGAAATTCCGGAAACTTCAGATGCATTATCTCCATTAGTAACAACAATTCCGTTGCAATTGCTTTCATATTACATTGCTGTTATGAGAGGTTGTAATGTGGATCAGCCGCGAAATTTGGCAAAATCAGTTACAGTGGAGTAATTTCTTTTTAGAAATATAAATATGTTAAAAAAGCGAGATTTAGGTCTCGCTTTTTTTTATTGTCATAATTTTTTTTCTGCTTATGTATTTTTATGAATTTTTCAATTTTTTGATAAAAATTTATATGTATGCATAGTATATTGGTTTTTCTTTTGTATTTCTTTGTTTTTATTCTAAGAAATTGAATTAACAAATAGTTAAAATATTGTAAAAAATGATATTAAATATGAATTTTATTTAACGTTTTTTTATACATATTAAAATATTTGCTTATTTTGGCTATATATACTAACGAAAAAACTAACCCAAATGAGAGTCTACTTGCTAATTATGTTGTTGTTCAGCGGAATGTCTTTTGCGCAGAATACAATTACAGGTTCGGTTACAGATGGTAACAAACAATCTATTCCTGGCGCTAATGTTGTTGTTGTCGGAGAAAACACTGGCGCGTCTACTGATTTTGATGGATCATTTAAGTTGACCACAAATTCTAAACTGCCATTTTCTATTAAAATCTCCGCAATTGGATTTGAATCAAAAACGATTAATGTTACTGCAGCAAATCAAAAAGTGAATGTAATTTTAAAAGATGAAGAAACTAAATTGGATGAAATTGTGGTTTCGGCTTCAAGAACACCTGAAAGAGTGATTGAGTCGCCGGTAACTATCGAACGTATGGGGCTTCAGGAGATTAAAAATACTACGGCAGCCACTTTCTATGACGGATTAGAAAACTTGAAAGAAGTAAATTTCAATACGAGCAGTATTTCTTTCAAGTCGGTAAATACTAGAGGTTTTGCGACTGTTGCCAATACTCGTTTTATGCAGTTGGTGGATGGAATGGATAACTCCTCTCCAGCGTTGAATTTTGTTTTAGGGAATCTTATTGGTGTTTCAGATATTGATGTGGCTAGTGTGGAGTTGCTTCCGGGTGCTTCATCAGCTCTTTATGGTGCAAATGCTTTTAACGGAATTATGTTTATGACTAGTAAAAGTCCGTTTACTAATGAAGGAATAAGTGTTTATTATAAGTATGGTCAGACTAGTCAGAATGCTGCGGGTACAAATGATTATAATGATTTCGGAATTAGAGCAGCTAAAGCTTTCACGAAACATTTTGCAATGAAAGCTAATTTTACTTACATGGAAGCTAGCGAGTGGATTGCGAATGATACTAGAAGTATGACTGGGGGTTCTGTTGGACATGCAATGAATCAAAATTACGACGGTTTGAATATCTATGGTGACGAGGTTACTACTTTTATTCCTAATGTTGGTCAGGTGAGTAGAACAGGATACCGTGAGCAAGACTTGACAGATAATAAAGTGCAGAGCATGAAAGCTGATTTTAGTGCTCATATTAAACCTTGGGCTAATGACACAGAATTTATTTTACAATATAAGATAGGTACGGGAAGTACTATTTATCAGGGAGCAAATAGATATGCTTTGAAAGATTTCTTAATGCAGCAAGGAAAGTTTGAAGTAAAGGGGAAAAACTTTTTTGGGCGAGTGTATTTTACAAGTGAAGATGCAGGTAATTCTTACGATATGAGATTTGCGGCGTGGAATGTGAACAGAGCAGCAAAATCAGATCAAGAATGGTTTACGAATTATGCAACGGCATATCAGTATGCTGGTGCGGTTATGGGAACTAATGCTAATGAATCTGCTGCTATAGCAAGAAACTTTGCAGATTATAACGTACTGCCTGCGCAGATTTCTTTTATTCCAAAACCAACAGGTTCAGCAAGATTTGAGCCGGGCTCTGCGCAATTTAATAATGCTTTAAGTAATGTAGTAGCAAATCCTGATTTGACACAAGGTGCTAAATTTATCGACCATTCCAAATTATATCATTCAGATGTGAATTATAATTTTAGAGATGTAATAAAATGGGCAGAAGTTCAAGTTGGAGGTTCTTGGAGAAAATATGTAATGGATTCTGAGGGAACCATTTTTACAGATTATGATGGGCCAATTGAATATAAAGAATACGGTGCGTATGCACAGTTGCAGAAAAAATTCTTAGACGACAGATTAAAGTTTACAGGATCTTTGCGTTATGATAAAAGCCAGAATTTTGATGGAAATATTTCGCCAAGAGTGTCTTTTGTGTATTCTGCAGGAGCTTCAAAAAATCATAATTTCAGGTTGTCTTATCAGACAGGTTTCCGCAATCCAACTACACAAGATCAATATATTGGTTTAGATTTAGGTCCTTTTGCATTGATTGGGTCTGCACCTGAGAATTTAGATCGTTTTCAAGAAACAGTAAATGTTAGTGCGGCAGGACAGGCGGCAGGACAGCCAGCGACTATTGGAATGTCTGGACAAAATGCTTATCGTAATGCTTATACAGTAGCTTCGGTTCAGGCTTTTGCGGCTTCTTCTAATCCGGCTAGTCTTCAAGTTGCTGATATTGGTTTGGTAAAACCAGAGCAGGTTCAAGCTTTTGAAGCGGGATATCGTACTGTGGTTCAAAATGATTTATCAGTAGATTTAAATGCTTATTATAATATTTATAATGACTTTATGAATACGGCAAGAGTTATTTCTCCTTACTATGGAACAGTTGGGACAGATCCGACAAATCCTGCAGTGCAGCAGAGTTATCAAGCATTGGCGTTTGGTGATAGAAGAGTGTATCAGGTTTATACTAATACAACGGCTCAGATTTCTTCTTTTGGTTTTGGAGTAGGTCTGTCTAAGAAAGTTTATAAAGATTTTGAGGTAGGAGCGAATTATAATTATGCCCAATTTAATTTCAATCAGGAAGATGATCCAGATTTCGTTGCGGGTTTCAATACGCCAAAACATAGAATTAAAGCTTCTTTAGGAAATGCAAAAGTGATTAAAAACTTAGGTTTCAATGTTAATGTGAGATGGAATTCTGAGTACTTATGGGAGTCTTCTTTTGGAGATGGTATGATTCCTGAAAATACAGTTCTTGATGCTCAGATAAATTATGCTCTTCCAAAATTAAAATCGGTTATTAAAGTAGGAGCAACAAATCTTTTTGGATCTGATTATCTTCAGGTAATTGGAGCAGGTATGATTGGTCAGATGTGGTTTGCTTCTTGGACAATTAATCCGTAATGATAATTGATTGATAGGAGAAATGTGGTAATAATTTAAAAATGAATTAAGATGAAAAAAAATATAAAATGGCTGCTTTTGGTTTCTTTAACCATTATGGCTTCGTGTAATAATGATGATAATGATGCGCCTGTTGAAGTGCCAATTGTTCCGGGCTCAGCAGTTTTTACAAAATATATTGCTTTAGGAGACTCTTTTGCGGCTGGTTATAGCGATAATGCACTGTTTAAAAAAGGACAGGAGAATTCCTATCCAAATATTTTGTCTCAGCAATTTGCTGCAGCTGGAGGAGGGGCTTTCACACAGCCACTTATGAACGATAATATTGGCGGTTTATTGCTAGGGGGAAATGTAATCGCTGGTACACGTTTGTATTTTGATGGTCCAACTCAGACGCCTGTAAATGTAACAGGAAAACCAACTACAGAAGTTACGGCTCATTTAACAGGTTCATTTAATAATTTAGGTGTTCCAGGAGCAAAAAGTTTTCACTTAGTGGCTGCAAATTATGGTAATGTTGCTGGTGTTGCGGCTGGTGCATCAAATCCTTATTTTGCAAGATTCGCCAGTACATCTTCAGCAACCGTTTTGGCTGATGCTCTGGCTCAGGATCCAACTTTTTTCTCTTTGTTTATTGGAGGAAATGATGTTTTAGCATATGCAACTTCTGGAGGAACAGGAAAAGATCAAACAGGAAATGTAAATCCGGCTACTTATGGAAGTAATGATATTACAGATCCATCGGTTTTTGCATCAGTATACGGTAATTTAGTTACTGCTTTAACGGCAAAAGGAGCAAAAGGAGTTGTGGCAAATTTACCATACATTACAGCTTTGCCTCATTTTACAACGGTTCCTTATAATCCTTTAACAGCTAAAGTTATAGGGAAGAATAATGAAGCTGTGGGTGTTGCGACTATAAAAGCACTTAATGCACAGTTGTATGGTCCGTTGAAACAAGCGCTTACTGCTTTTAGTGCTGGTGATAGAATTAATCTGCTTTCTGAAACAGGAGCAAGCCCTTTGTTGATTAAAGATGAAACTTTGACTAACTTATCTGCGCAATTAACCGCTGCGTTTACACCTACATTAGGAGCGCAGAACGCTGCTTTTTATGGTGCTGTTTTTGGACAGGCTAGACAAGCTAAATCTACTGATTTAGTAGTGTTGACAACCAGGGCAGATATTGGTACAGCTCCAACAGCGGCAAATTCAGGAATTGGAATTGCTCCGCCGGCACCTTTAAATGCATTTGGAATATCGTATCCTCTACAAGATAAACATATATTAATTCCAACTGAAATTGCAGAGGTTAAAAAAGCGACCGATGCTTATAATGTGACAATTGAAGCCGTTGCTAAAGAAAAAGGATTGGCATTTGTCGATACGAAGGCAACTTTAACGCAATTGGCAAATGGAGGAATTAGGTTTGGGAATTTTACAATGAGTTCTTCTTTTGCAACAGGTGGTGCTTTTTCTTTAGATGGAGTACATCCAAGTGCTAGAGGGTATGGTTTGATAGCTAACATCTTTATAGATGCTATCAATGCGAAATATAGTTCGACACTGCGTCATGTTGATTTAGGAATTTATCCAATCCAATATCCGGCTACTCTGCCATAATAAATATTTTTTTTAGTAGAATAAACCGCTGATTTTATAAAATGAAGCGGTTTTTTCTTTTATTAAAAAAAATGCTGTTTTTGTTATTTTTTGGGTCAGTTTTATGAATCAAACAAAATCATGCTATTTTTTATGAAAAAAAAATTGATTTTATATTTTAAAAAATTATCTTTGCGCTCTGAAAAAAGAGGTATTTTCGATAAACCTAAATAGCTATTTAATAAATACATAAGTAATGTCAAAAGTAATAGGAAAAGTTGCTCAAATCATTGGACCAGTAGTAGACGTAGTTTTCAACGGTAAAGATGTTGAACTTCCAAAAATTTATGATTCTCTAGAAGTCACTAAAAAAGATGGAACTATTTTAGTTCTAGAAGTACAATCTCATATTGGTGAAAACACTGTTCGTACCATTTCTATGGATTCAACAGATGGTTTAAGCAGAGGATATGAGGTAGTTGGAACTGGAAATCCAATCCAAATGCCAATAGGTCCAGACGTATATGGACGTTTATTTAATGTTGTTGGAGATGCCATTGACGGTTTAGGTGATTTACCAAAAACTGGAGAAAACGGTTTGCCAATTCACAGACAAGCTCCAAAATTCGAAGATTTATCAACTTCATCTGAAGTTTTATTTACAGGTATCAAAGTAATCGATTTGATCGAGCCTTACGCAAAAGGAGGTAAAATTGGATTGTTCGGTGGTGCTGGTGTTGGTAAAACAGTATTGATTCAGGAGTTGATCAACAATATTGCAAAAGGTCACGGTGGACTTTCAGTATTCGCTGGAGTAGGTGAAAGAACACGTGAAGGAAATGACTTGCTTCGTGAGATGTTAGAGTCAGGAATTATTAAATATGGTGAAGATTTCATGCACTCTATGGAAAATGGAGGATGGGATTTGTCTAAAGTAGATATGCCAGGAATGAGAGAGTCTAAAGCTACTTTCGTTTTTGGACAAATGAATGAGCCACCTGGAGCTCGTGCACGTGTGGCACTTTCAGGATTATCTATCGCTGAGTATTTCCGTGATGGAGCTGGATCTGATCAAGGAAAAGATGTATTATTCTTCGTTGATAACATCTTCCGTTTTACTCAAGCAGGTTCTGAGGTATCAGCACTTTTAGGACGTATGCCATCTGCGGTAGGTTACCAACCAACATTAGCAACTGAGATGGGTGCAATGCAAGAGCGTATTACATCTACAAATAAAGGATCTATTACATCTGTACAGGCGGTTTACGTTCCTGCGGATGACTTAACTGACCCGGCGCCGGCTACAACTTTCGCGCACTTAGATGCTACAACTGTATTGTCTCGTAAAATTGCTGAGTTAGGTATCTATCCAGCGGTTGACCCGTTAGATTCTACTTCAAGAATTTTGACTCCTCATATTTTAGGTGATGAGCATTACAACTGTGCACAAAGAGTTAAAGAAATTCTTCAAAAATACAAACAATTACAAGATATTATCGCGATTCTTGGTATGGAAGAGTTATCTGAAGAAGATAAATTATCTGTTTCTAGAGCACGTCGTGTACAACGTTTCTTGTCTCAGCCATTCCACGTTGCGGAGCAGTTTACAGGTATCCCAGGTGTATTAGTTGATATTAAAGATACTATCAAAGGATTTAACATGATTATCGATGGTGAGTTAGACCACCTTCCAGAAGCAGCTTTCAACTTGAAAGGATCTATTCAAGATGCAATTGAAGCTGGAGAGAAAATGTTAGCTGAAGCATAAAAATAAAGTTAAAAGTTAGAAGTTAAAGGTTATACGTTTCGTAACTTTTAACTTTTAACAAATAACTTCTAACTTAAAAAATATGATTTTAGAAATAGTATCACCAGAAGCTAAATTATTTTCAGGAGAAGTAACTTCGGTTACTTTGCCAGGAGTTGATGGAAGCTTTCAGATTTTGAATCATCACGCGCCGATTGTTTCTATCTTAGAAAAAGGAACAATTAAAATTGCAGCTCCAAGCTTCAGTTTTTCTAAGGAAGCAGCGGATCAATTCACGAAAGTAAATGACCAAACCTATACTTTAGAGATTAAGTCAGGAACTATCGAAATGAAAAACAATAAAATAATTGTTTTAGTTGATTAAGACAGTTTTAGAATAAGTTAAAAGCCAGACAGTATTTGTCTGGCTTTTTTTATTTTTCTATTTTTGAAGTATTAAAATCTCTTTATAAAATATTGATACAGTGATAAAAGCTCAGTAAGCTTTTGTCTTTTCGCTTTATTAGTTTGATAAAGCGCAACTTATTTATGTCAAATTTTATGAAGAATACTTATGAAAAGTAAATCAAAAATCGCTGTTCTTGGCGGTGGTGGAAAAACTGGAAATTATATTGTAAACCAGTTATTAATGGAGGGATTTAGTATAAAACTTCTGCTTAGAAACCCTGAAAAAATCGAAATAGAGAATGATAAAATTGAAATCATCAAAGGGGATGCTCTCCATTTTGAAAACATAAAATCGTTATTAAAAGATTCCGATGCTGTTTTGAGTACTATCGGTCAAAGAAAAGACGAACCTTTAGTGGCAAGTGAAGTAACCAATCATATTTTGAAAGCAATGAATGAATTCGGAATTGATCGCTATGTTTTACTGGCAGGCCTGAATATTGATACTCCTTTTGATAAGAAAAGCCCAAAAACGATTATGGCAACAGATTGGATGAAATCTAATTTTCCAATTATTCAGGAAGATCGTCAAAAAGCATATCGACTTTTAGAAGAAAGCAATGTCAATTGGACACAAGTTCGTGTTCCTTTTATTGAATTTACGGACAATAGTTCTGAAATAAAGGTTAATCTGGAAGATTGTATAGGAGATAGAATTACTGCTTTAGATATTTCAAAGTTTATGATTAAAGAAATGATGGAATCTAAATACAGTAGAAAATCGCCATTTATTAGTAATCTATAAAGAGTTAATTTAAAGGCAGCGGATCGAATTGATCCGCTGTTTGTTTTTTAATTGAAATGAAGAAAGCAATTGCCTATTCGTCTTCCTTTACATATTCCATAATATCTCCGGGCTGACATTCTAGAATTTCACAGATCAGCTCTAAAGTTGAAAACCGAATCGCTTTTGCTTTTCCAGTTTTCAAAATAGAAAGATTTGCCGTTGTAATGCCGATCCGTTCTGCTAATTCATTGGATCGCATTTTTCTTTTAGCAAGCATTACGTCAAGATTTACAATGATGGGCATAATTTATATTGTTAATTCGTTTTCGTTTTGAAGATCATATCCATAGCTTAATAATTTTGCCAAAACTATTAAACAAAGGCCTAGAAAAAGCATTTGCCAGTTGTACTCAACATAAGTGCTGAGACTCATAAAATGAAATTCTGAATTTCCAATTGATGGAATGTAATGATAATATCTTATAGTTGATAAATATTGAGTTATTATTTTGCTGATCAAGATGGTGATAATTTGAAATGCTATAAACGAATATCCTATGTTTCGAATTCTCTTGTTTAGTAATTGGTCAAATGCAAAGTTAGTTCTTAGCTGTTTAAACAACCTCATAAGCTGATAGCTGATAAATAATGCTAAAAGCAATGACAAATAGGTTTGTGCAAATAAAATAGCTTTAAAAAAGTAATTTTTGGGATTAATAATGACATTTAAATTATCTGAAGCTTGAGGATCTATATTGTAAAATTCCTTTTTAATTTTATAATCTTCATTGTTGAAATTATAAACCTCAAAATTATTGATCTGATAGTTTTTTTCTAGTTTCTTATCGTTTTTTATTCCGTTAAAAGTACCATTGAATTCTGAATTCTTTGATTTTGAAGTTAATCCAAACATCCCTTTGTCTTTGTAAATAATAGTGGTGTCTGGAATAGTTAATTGTATTTGGGTTTTTATTTGGTATCCTCTTGAATGATGCACTGTGGGGCTATAGCTTCCTAAATTGCCATCTGGAATACATTCAAAAATTAAGGCAAATAGTAAAGAAAGCTGGCAAACGCGAAAACTTAATCGCGAGATAATATAAAGTACAGTAACTAATTTGTTGTTGTTTTTCATAACGCTTTAAATTTTAATAGGATGTAAATATATTAAAATTATCGAAAAACAATAATAAATAATTAAAAAACAATATTTTTAAGTTCCTCTTAGCTATTAAAAAAAATGTAAATATGATTTCGATTAGAATTGAACAGAGAATATATTGTGGAATTGGATAGTAATGGCTGATTTTAGACTTTGATTTATAGTTAACTATATAACTTGATAGCTTTGTTGTTTTTGAAGCTCTATTATTGGAAAAAGAGGTTATGGTAAAGAATGAAGCAATAAAGCACTGTCTTTACTATTTTTAATTTCTATTTTTTTAGATTTTTTATTGATTTAAAAATTTTTTTCTCTCTCAAGTATTGATTTTACAGGGTTTTAAAAAAAAGTTTAATTTTTTTTGTAACGTTTTGATTGTTTGTTCACTTACGAGTCGTAATCAAATAAATCAAAAACAATTATGAAAACAACATCAATTTCAACCAGCGAAAAAATATTCAATTTTGTATTTATCTTTTTAGCTTCTGCGGGATTAGGATATTCTCTAATGAATCAATTTATTTTAGACAAACCAAATAAAGAGCTGCTTCTTATTATGATCTGTTTGTTCGTTGCTTCAATGGCTTCTTGGCAGAGAAAGAAATACAACAAATAAGAAATCGTGTTCAATCATCAATCAAATCAAAATAGTCAATCAAATAATTAATCATTATCAATCAAAATCAATAATCAAAATGAAAAACTTATTTACATCAGCAATCGCAGCAATCGCCTTAGTTTTTAGTGGAACAGTAGAGGCACAGAAAAAAACAACGAAACTTGAAAATTCTCTTTTATGGGAAGTCTCAGGAAACGGATTAACAAAACCATCTTACTTATATGGAACAATTCATTCTATTTGTCCAACAGATTATTTTTTATCAGAAAAAACGAAGAAAGCATTTCAAAAATCAGAAAAATTAATTGTGGAAATCAATTTTTCTGACCCAAATGAACTTACAGATGCTCAAAATTTAGCAGTATCTTCAGTGCCTTTAAGTAAAAAATTAGCGCCAGAACAATTCTCAAAATTAGATGCGATTTTACAAAAATCTACAGGGTTAAAAGCGCAGCAAGTTGATAATTACAGTTTGGCAACAGTAATGAGTTTAATTTCGATGAAAACATTTGATTGCGAAACTTTAAAATCATATGAATCGGATTTTATGGAGATGGCAAAAAACGAAGATAAAAGTATTATGGGTTTTGAAACGGTAAAAAGCCAAATTAGTATGTTGTCAAATGCTTATTCCGATTCTGAACTGATTGCAATGCTTAACAATTTAAGCAAAGAAGAAACCAAGAAAATGATTCAGGATTATAAGAATGAAAACTTGCTTAATCTTTACGGCGATATAGCAGGAGAAAATGCAATGAGTAAAGTTGCTAAAAAGTGGATACTTGATGATAGAAATAAAAATTGGGTTAATAAAATGTCTGGACTAATGAAAAATGAAAGTTTATTTGTGGCAGTTGGATCAGGACATTTGGCAGGAGATGAAGGAGTTATTAATTTGTTAAGAAAAACAGGGTATATTGTAAAACCAATAATGAATTAGAACTATTTTGAAAGAGAAAGAAAAAGAGTTTTTAAACCGGATAGAAAGTCACAAAGGTATTTTGTACAAGGTCTCGAAAATGTACATGGACAATCATGACGATCAGCAGGATCTGTTTCAGGAAATTGTCTGCCAGCTTTGGAAATCGTATGAAACATTTCGAAACGAAAGCCAGTTTTCGACTTGGATGTATCGTGTGGCTGTTAATACAGCGATTGTTTTCCTGCGAAAAGAAAAACGAAAGGTGGACAAATACGAAATTGCTTCGGAGAATATTAAAGATGATGAGGGGGATTCGCATATAAAAGAAAGCCAGCTGGATCATTTTTATAAAGCGGTTCAAAAGCTCGAAAAAATTGATAAAGCCATTATTTTTTATCAATTGGAAGGTTTCTCCCATAAAGAAATTGGCGAAAATCTTGGGATTTCTGAAGGGAATGCCAGAGTAAAATTAAACAGAGCAAAAGAAAAACTAAAAGAAATAATTAAAAATCAAGGATATGGATTTTAACGATATACAAAACGCATGGAATAACGAAAAGAATGATGTTGTTCTTCCTGATAATTTAGAAAAAATTAATTCGGTGAATACACCTTTGGATAAAATTAAAAAGAATTTAAAAAAAGAATTTATTGTTCAAATAATTTCATTGATTTTTGTCGGGGTAGTTCCGTTACTGATCGATTTGAACTATGGTTTTTTTCTTGCCTACTATTTGCTGTATGCAGTTTCAATACTAATCTCAGTTGCATTTACAATACGATTATATATTTATTATAAAAATTTTACAAATGTTGCAGCAACAACTAAAGATAATTTATATGAAATATACTATAATATAATGTTGTTTATGGAGACCTATAAATCTGCTAGTTATAGTTTTTTTCCTTTTGGATTGTTTTATATGTTTTTATTGCCTTTGGGTAAAAAATCTGGAAAACTGTTGAATCTTGTCTTAAATTCAAATCAAGAGTATGTCGCTGCAATTTTTATATTGATAGTATTTGCATTTATGATTTTGATGTGGTTTATGACTGAAGGGCATGTAAAATTATTTTATGGAAAATATGCCAAAGAGATTAGAAAAGTAATTGACGAATTAAAGGAAGAATAAAAAATAGAAAACCCATCATATAATTGATGGGTTTTTTATTGTAGAGAATAATCTAAATAGCTATTGATTGATTATTTTTTTTGTTGAAATATATCCGTTTTGAAGCGCTGTTTTTACTAATAAAACTTGATTTCCTGTCTGCAAATTAGGAATTTCTAAATCAGTACTATTGATCTTTTTCTTACTGAAAATTTCCTGACCTAATATATTATAAATAGTTACATCATTAATTAATTCTTTTGAAGAAGAAATGCGCACTATTTTATTTTTGACCGAAACGATTATTCCATCTGAAATATTTTCAAAATCATCGGTTCCTAATGTGGTATTAGTATAACGAAGCACAAAACGGCTGTTGAATGTTCCTGCCGCCGAGTTGAATGTGTAATCGGCCAGACGAAGGTTGGTTATTTTTCCAGTCGTTTTATCTTCTAAGAATACATCCTGTCCGCTGCCGAATAATCCATCGGCGTGGTCAATAGCTACAGTATAATCTCCCGCTGTTGAAAGCATATATCCTAATGGTATTAAATCACTGTTCACAAAAGGAAGCGCACGCCCCTGGATGCTCAGTTTTTTAGAATTGTTGATACTGTAAAAATCAATATCAGGATTTGATCCCATAGATACAGCATCAAAATCAATATCGGTTGTATTGGTAGCCCCGGTCGCATATCCAACCAGAATCTGCTTGAAGGTTCCTGAGGCATTGGTGAAATTCAGCCATACACGGTTTTTTTCCACAGCTGCCGACTGGTCTGTTTTGTAAAACTGTCCGTTATGGGAAGCTCTTCTCTGGTCATTGTTAAAGTTTACTGTTGCCGCAGGAGCTTTCACGATGAATCCCTGGGTGGCGCCGATATACCCCTGAAATGCATTTGAGCTGCCTGTTGTTGTCGAGCCTAAACTATTATAAACTACAAAATCATCTTTATAATATAAATACTGATCTGTAGTAGACTGGATTGGAAGATTTACGTGTGCCCAGAAATAAAGCGCTCCGATACCCGGATTATCCGCTGTGAACTTGTCTGCGCTGATCGCTGACGGATAAGGGTTACCGATTAAATTCCATTTGCCGCTTACAACAGCAGCCGGAATATTCCCGTTATTTGGAATACCTGTAAAAGTCCCAATAAAATCAGCTTTCACATTGATATCGTAATTCTGCGGAGCCCTGATGCTGTATCCCTTTCCTATCACCATCGGAGTTATTCCGTTGTAGTCAATTGTCCAGCCGCCGCTAGGATCATAAGTGTAATACTTATCTCCTAAAGTGCCCGGAGAGAATTCATGCATGCTGAAACCTGTTCTGGTCACCGGCATTGACCAGTAGGTTAAATCGTAACGGCGTACAGAGATTTTTCTTTTATAAACAATCTCTCCTGTGTTTATGGCATTTGTAGTCTGCACTAAACTTGCACCGCTTTCAAAAACCAGTTTTCCGTTTGAAGTTACTTCATTAGTAATCGTTAAAGTGACACCTTCTGGGATTATAACATTTGGATCTGATGCACCGTTAGGAACATTAATAAGTAAAGAGCATGCTGTAGTATTGGCAGTAAAAGGCTGTGTTGCTGCTGAGTTTATTATAGCTCTTCGTGTTAGTCCTGGTACGCCGTTTGACCAGCTTGATCCATTCCATGTGGTAGAAGAATCATCTCCTACACTCACACTGGATGTTGCAGGTGAATTGCAACCACCAATACTTACCCTAAATGAATAAGATCCAACAGCCAGATTAGGTACGCTAAAAGTAGATCCTGTACCGTTATAAGTAGCGTTAGCATGACCAGTCTGTGTTATCTGCCAAGTTCCCGAAGCAGGGAGATTGCTTAAATCGATACTTCCTAACGTTGGACAAGTTGCATTGTGGGTAGCGCTTATTGTAGGCGGCGCTAATAAAATTGTTGTGGTTGGGATATTATTGCTATAATCATCTCCAGAGATATCTGTTACAATATTTAATGCAGGGTCTGTTCCGGTCACTGTAGCTGAGTTTACTATTCGACCTGCGGTTACATCATCGGCAGTAACAGTATATGTTGCAGTTATAGTAGCTGTTGCACCGACTGCTAAACTTGAAATAAAATTACTTGAGAATACCATTCCTGGCATAGGATCAGAAACGCTGATATTGGTAATAGGTACTTCTCCGGTGTTTTTAATATCAAAATTATAAGTAATGACATCGCCAGCTTTACCACAAGATGATAATGTGGCTTTTTTAATCATGCTTAATTCGGCAATTTTTAGCGATTTAGTATTTACAGCAATGAATGCACAATCTGAATTTCCAGAAAAAACAACCACGAAACGATCTACTTGAGATGCATTTGCACTATTAATTCCAAACGAATTGGTCTCAATACCCAACATTCTAATTTCTCGATTGTCTCCTGGAACAAAGGCTGGAGCTCCATTACTCGCTCTAAATAGATCTAAACTATAAGTTCCAATTACTGTAACAGAACTGAAATTCACAGAAATTTCATTACCCACTGTATTACCAGAAGCATCGACAAACTTGAAGATGTCTGCTGTTCCGCCAGGAGATGCAACTTGTGTTACTAATATATCCGGAATATCATCATTTATTCCAGCTAAGTTTAAATTGTTTGTTCCTATTTTGAACTCAGCAGTACCACGGGCAATATTGGCAATACCGGTTCCTAAACTTAATCCGTTTTCTCCATCAGTAAGTCGGGCAGCAAGTTCTGCACCTGATGCGCTGCTTCCTGCTATAGCGGGCATTAAAGTTGTTCCAGAAGCTGATCCATCAATCATGGAACCCTGTAAAAAATAAGTTTCAGTGCTAGAGGCTAAAGTTTGAATCTTTAAAGCTCTGTATCGTTGAGGGTCAAAAGAAACAGAATTTGCGGTTAACTTTGGATCATCTACACCCGTTGAGAAAGTTTTGCCTCTCCATTGAAATGCTAATAAATTGTTAGCAGTAGTTGGGCGATTTCCTGAGGCAGTTGCTGCGTTAGAGGTCCAGTATCCAGGCCCAGATCCATTTCTGTTCCAATCGGTATGGATTCGGGTAATAGTATTGCTTTGACCTGTAATTTTTAAGGATATTAAAAAAAGGAGAATGCTAATTTTTTTTAATAATAAATAACGAAAATTCGATGGCCTTTTTGTGCTCATGAAGTTT
Organism: Flavobacterium panacagri; assembly: GCF_030378165.1. Classification (NCBI taxonomy): domain Bacteria; kingdom Pseudomonadati; phylum Bacteroidota; class Flavobacteriia; order Flavobacteriales; family Flavobacteriaceae; genus Flavobacterium; species Flavobacterium panacagri. The sequence continues at coordinate 910,709 of NZ_CP119766.1, read as the reverse complement.
TTGGCGGTTAAGATTGGTTAATAATGGGGTTGTTTTTTTGGGTATTCCTTATACTATTTATTTTGTTTTTAATATGAAAAAATCCGACATTGATTAGATGCCGGATTTGGATTGTTATTCCATTAGTGTCAGTTGAAAATTATTTTTTTCGTGACTACAGCGCCATTTTCTAAAGTAACTTTTACTAACAATACTTGGTTGCTAGATTGTAAATTTGAAATCTGTAATTCTTTAGAATCGATTTTGTTTTTAGTGTAAAGAGATTGACCTCCTATATTGTAAATTTGAACTTCACTTATGTTTTCAGTAGAAGAATTTACATTTATTACTTTAGATTTAACTGAAACAAAAAGACCATTTTCTGCACTTTCGAAATCATCTGTTCCTAATGTGGAATTAGTATAACGAATCACAAAACGACTGTTGAATGTACCTGCGGCCGAGTTGAATGTATAATTTGCAAGACGCAGATTAGTTATTTTTCCAGTTGTTTTATCTTCTAAAAATATATCTTGTCCAGTGTTAAAGAATCCATCTGCATGATCAATAGAAATGGTGTAATCTCCTGCAGCAGCAAGCATATATCCTAACGGTACTAAGTCACTATTTACAAAAGGCAGTGCACGTCCTTGAATACTTAGTTTCTTAGAATTATTGATACTATAAAAATCTACATCGGGATTAGATCCCATTGAAACGGCATCAAAATTTACATCGGTTGTGTTGGTTGCTCCAGTAGCATAACCTACCAAAATCTGCTTGAATGTTCCAGCAGAATTGGTGAAATTCAGCCAAACGCGGTTTCTTTCAATACTTGATTTAGCAGTTTTGTAGAACTGAGTGTTTTTTGCTTTTTGACGCTGGCCGTTATTAAAGTTTATTGTTGCAGTAGGTGCTTTTACAATAAATCCTTGAGCAGAGGCAATAGATCCTTTAAAAGCATTTGAGTCACCAGTTGTTGTACCTCCCAAGCTGTTATACACTACAAAATCATCTTTATAATATAAATATTGATCTGTAGTAGACTTAATTGGAAGATTTACATGCGCCCAGAAATAAAGTGAACCAACACCTAAATTATCATCAAGAAATTGATCAGCATCTATTGCAGATGGATAAGGATTTCCGATTAAATTCCATTTGCCGCTAACAACGGGCGCAGAGATATCTCCGTTATTAGGAGTACCTGTAAACACTCCAAGAAAATCAGTTTTATTATTGATGTCATAAGATTGTGGAGCTCGAACGCTGTATCCTTTTCCTCTCTGCATCGGAGTTATTCCGTTGTAGTCAATCGTCCAGCCGCCACTAGGGTCATAATAATAATATTTATCTCCTAAAGTATCCGGTGACAATTGATGCATATTGAAACCAGGGTGGGTAACAGGCATTGACCAGTAAGTTAAATCGTAACGACGGACAGAAATTTTTCTCTGAATTTCAAATGCACTTGTTACATCTCCTGTAAACATTGTTTCGCTTGTGCTTGTCTGTAAAAAGGATCCGCCATCAAGAATAAGTAATTTACCTCCAGTTCCAACAGTAATCGCTTCATCTACAGTAAGAGTAATATCTTTTGGAACTGTTAAAGTAGTATTAGGATTAACAGTACAAGAACAAACCGTAAGATCAGAACTTAAGGTTGAAGAGCCATTAACTACAAGATTACTGCCCGCTTCATCGCCTTGTCCATTAGTGTAAGTAACATTGGTTTTTACAAAATTAATACCAAGATTAGCATCTCCGCCGTCTTCTCTTAAACGAATTTCTACTAGAGAGTTGCTGTTTAGAGCGTAAAGTTTTCCGCTATTAATTGGGAATGAAGCATTGTTCCAGCCATTTGCAGAAAATATCAATTGATTATCAATGTAGATTTCAATAGCATCATCATGATTGTTATGCTGTAATAAATAACGGCCGCAATCAAAACCTTTACGTTTGTAAACAACTGTAAAGTTATCGTTTGGTATCTGTGACCCCTGCCAAATTGTAGCAGAAGAAGGAGATTTGTCTCTAGTCCAATAACTAGTTGAATACGGATTTAGATTGGGATCAACATAATAACCAGCATATCTCACATTGGCTAAAGTGATATCATTATTTACATAACCGTAAACATTCCAGACTTTGTCTCCATATTCAGTAGGATTTCCTTTTGGAAGACCAAAAAAGAAAGAAACTCTCGATGCACCGCCGTCTTCATAGTATTCAAGTACAAATTCATGTTCCCCTGCAGTTAAATTTTGTGTAGCATAATCTGTAGTATAGCCATGTCCATTCCATCTTGTAATAAGAGGAGCAGCTGCATTGTCTATATAGAGTCTAATTCCGTCATCACTTCCAAGATCAAAATTGTATAAGCCAGCTTCAGTAATAGTAGCTTTCATTTTATAACGAACCAAGAAACGATCTGTAGGAGCCGTTTCGCAGCCAAAATTTACAGTTGCACCAGAAACAGCACCATTACCAACATTTCTGTCAAAGTTTTGGTTTTCTGTTACAGTTCCAATGTAAGTTCCAACACTAGCGCTTGGTAATCCTGGATATGAAGTATTAGGTGGCATTTGGGCATTATTTGCCAGTTTATAAACATAACCAATCCATTGATTTTGTCCAAAGGCAAGTTGATCTCCCGGAGTTTGACAAGTTACATTTACAGTTACTGTTGCAGTTGAATAATTTAATCCGTTAAAAATAGTATACTCAAATGTTGAAGTTCCTATAAAACCTGCTGTAGGAGTAAAGGTAATATTTGTTGTACCATTAACTTGAACTGTGCCACCAGAAGCTGGCTGTGTAGCAGTGATTGAAGCTAAAGGTGTGTAATTGGAGTCATTTGATAAAACTGGAATTACAACAGCAGTGTTTGAACCAGTATTTGCAAAATCTGCAACTGCCGTTATGGAGTTAGAAGGCTCGACTACACCTGAAAGTGTTGGGCCAACATCTCCACCATAATCATTTTTTATTTTGAAATAACCATTATATAAATCTGCTACAGCATAAGGATAAATTCTAATGTAAAAAGTTTGATTTGTACTGCTAGAAACAGTTGTTCCACTCGGGAAATTTAAAGTTACAGGTGTATCAGCACCTCTTACAGCTGTTGTTGCGCCTAAAAGAACCGTTCCTCCGTTTGGAAAAGTAGGATCTGTTGAATAGTGAACTTCGTATTTAGAAGCTCCCTCATTTCCATTTCCTACTGGTGAGTTATAGATAAAGTTAAACTGTGTAAGTGTCAATTTATAATTTGCTTTTGGCGTAACACTCATTTGGACATATCTATTTAGATCCAGTGTTGTTGAACCATTGTTTTGAACATTAGTTATGTTGAAATAGTTGTCATAAATGCCCATATTGAATCCTGACCCATTTACTTGAGGAGAAATAGTAAGATCATTTCCTGTTATGTTTGGATCTGTCACAACTGCTTTTGGAGTTTGTACAGCACCATTCCAGATGATTAATTTTGGACTAAGATCTGTAACATACACTGAAACAGTTGCCGTAGAAGATTTAGTTCCATTTGTTAATGTGTATGTAAACGAAGTTGTTCCTTTAAACGTAGCCGCAGGAGTAAATGTAAATATATTACCGTTTAAGGAAACGGTTCCTGTTGATGCTGCTGGCTGTGTGAAAGTGATTACAGCACCGCTAGTATTTGTATCATTTGTTAGCGCATTAAAAGCAACAGCTCTTTTTTCTTGTGTTGAAATAAGATCATCATTTGCATTTAAATCAGTTGGATCATAATTTAAAACAGTTCCTCTAATTGTTGGAGTTGTTCCTGAACCTTTAGTATTGATATTAGCTAAAAATATTGGTGAGCCATCAAATGAATTTGGTTTTAGTTTATAACCGTAAATACGAAGTGTTATTTTTTCGTTAGGATACAAAGTTATATTTGATAAATCTAAAGACTTATTTGTGGTACCAGTACTTGTTGCTTCATCTAGCAGCAAGAAACTCGTTGCAAAATTATCTTTAGAATACCTTACTTGATATCTTGCTACATAATGATTTGAATCAGGAGTATAGGTAAAGTTGAATTTATCCAGTTTAATTTTATATCCTGTTAGTGCAGAAGTGGTAACTTGAAAATACTTTGATTCGTCGATACTAAATTGAGTCGGCCATTGATATCCTTTAAAACCTTCATTAGCTGGAAATTCTAAAATTGAACCAGAACCTGGAGTCATAGGATCTCCTGCAACAGCTGTCGTTGGAGCCATAATAGTTGGTGCTCCTGAATCTGGGCCATTCCATTTTACCAAATCATCGATTGAAGGTGCAGTAACAGTAATATTTACCGTTGCTGTTGATGTGCTTGTCCCGTCTCCAATAGTGTATGTAAAAGAAGTTGCTCCTGTAAAACCAGTAGCAGGAGTAAATTTTATTCTATTGTCTGAAGTTACAACCGCTGTTCCGTTTGCTGATTGAGATTGGATTGTTACAGAATTGATAGGATTAGTCGCCTGAAGGTCATTTGCTAAAACATTGACAACAGTAAAATTATTTTGTACACTTGTTCCTGTGTCATTGTTAGCAGTTAAAGTAGGATTGTAAACTAAAGCAGTGCCTCGTATTGTTGGAAGATTATATGTTCCGCCTTCGTATGTACTTAAGTTTACTAATCCCCATCTTGAATCCTGCCAAGAAACATTTCCTACATCATACCCATAAAAACGTATGTAAAGAGTCTCCTCTGGAAGTAAAGTTACTCCAACAGGAAAATTAAGAGTGACATTGTTTTTTCCACTTAAAGAAGGGTTTTGATTGTCTAATAATAATGTTCCGCCCGAAGGAAATGAAGAATTTTTAGAATATCTTACTTGATATTTTCGACATCCCTGTCCCCCATCATAAGGATAATAGGCATATTTTAAAGAAGATAAATCAATCTTGTAGCCAGTTTGTGCTTTAATAGAAATTTGAATATACTTCGAAGGATCATAAAAACTTCCTGCCGGCCAGTGTGAGCCAGAAAATCCTACATAATCTATGATTTGAAGATTGCTTCCAGTCATAGGTGATGAAGCTACTTGTGAGGGAGATGCTAAAACATGGGCATCTAAAGAATGTGCATTATCCCAAGTAACAAGATCGCTTTGGGCAATCCCTAAAAAAGGCAATAAAAACAAAAATAAAAGTAGAGTTTTTTTCATACTAGATGTTTTTCTATCAGTTTGTTATGCTGGCATAATAATTTGTGCCCGCGCAAATATAAACACATCTACGAGCTGGAAATTGGTAAGGTTTTTAGAATGGGGAGTTTTTCGATGAGTTGTTAAAATACTCGACGAACTACATTAAAAATTTTAATGTTCGCCAAATATTCTTATAAAATGTTAAAATAAAATATAAGAATAATCGTAAATTTTAACGTTTTTCGACGGGCTCTTTTGAGATTTTAGACTAAAAAACGTCGCGTTTGATATAAATTCTTCAAAAAAGGAATATTTTACAACCGAAAGTTGTTGGGATTTCTGTAAGGAATTTATATATCTTTTAAGTAGATGAAAATGATTTTGAAAGAGTTAGAAGAAACTCTTTTTGGAATAGAAAATGGCATTCTACTTTTTTTCCAATTCTTGTACTTTTTCGTAAACCAAATTGCTTTCGTAACCTCTTCGAAGCATATAATCGCAAAACTTTTTTCGCTTCTTCAAAAGATTGGTTTCGGTCAAATTGTTCCAGCATCTGTCGGCTAGATTTTCAAAAGTTTCAAAATATTCTTCCGATGAAATTTCTTTTAAAGCCAAAGTGATGTTCGTCGATGAAATTTGCCTTGCTTTTAGTTCGCTTGTAATTCTAATCTTACCCCAATGTTTGATTCGGTGTTTGCCACGTGCAAAACTACAGGCAAAACGAGTTTCGTTAAGAAAATTCCCTTCTATCAGCTGTACTATAACGGAATCAATTTCATCTGAAGTCATCTTTAAACTATATAATTTTTCCACAACTTCTTGGTGGCAACGCTCTTGATAGGCACAAAAATGCTCTAATTTCTGTAAAGCTTCTTTGATAGTGAAAGTGCATTTCGTCGGGTTTTTCATGCGTTTTAACGATTAAATGTAGTAATAGTCAATAAGTTGTAAAATAATTCTAAATTTTGTTAAAATATTATAAAAAGAAATAAATTATAACCTTGCGTATTAGCCTAATTTAGATATTTTTGTACGAGAATTTAACATTTCATTGATTCTGCTGAAAACCAGAATTTTAACATTTAGATTCGAGTTAAAAAACCAAAAGCCACAGTTCTTCGTATGTAAGAAATATTGCCTTTTTTGCTTTTTAGCAGCCAAAAACAAATTTAAAACAAATACCTACTGAATATGATGAGAAAATTACTTTACTCGTTTTTATTTTTTATTTTTTTGCATACTGCTGGTTTTGGGCAGGTTTTGTGGAATAACAATATTGATGGTAATAATCCAGGTAATACAAGTCCATATACAACGGGACAAATAGTTGCTCCAGGTATTACTGTTTCGGGAATTTCGCGATCAACACTTTCTGGTACAAGTTTAGTAGCGGCAAATGGTAATGACAGATTTAATGCATCAGGATGGAGTGGAACTACAGGTGCAAATAATATTGTTTTAAATAATTATTTTGAGTTCACATTAACTCCTAGTGCTGGAAATTCAATAAACTTTGTAACTCTCGTATATAGTGCTCAAACTGGAGGAAGTGGATCGAGTGTTACAAATTTTGCCGTAAGATCAAGTATTGATGGGTATGTCGCTAATATTGCAACTCCAGGATCTTCAGGAGGAACAATTTCATTATCTGGAACTTCATATCAAGGTATTACAAGTTCGATAACTTTTAGAGTTTATGCTTGGGGAGGAAGTGGAACAAGGCAATATAGTATTAATGATTTTACATTTACTGGTACAGTTTGTTTTCCAACTACTACTACACCGGCTACAATCTGCCAAGGTGGTTCAGGGACTTTAACAGCTTCGTCAAGTGGAGCAACTACATCAAATACATTTTCGGGATCTTGGAATGGAGCTGCTGATCCAACTGCTAATATGCCTGCAGGTGGTATGGTAAATTCTACGACTTGTTCATTTGATGGAACAGTATCAAGAAATTATAATTCCGTTAATTTTACTGTGAACACAACAGGAAATTATACCTTCAAAATGACAGATACCAATTCTTATGATGGAATGGCATATATATATACAGCCGGTCTTACACCAGGGACTTGCTCAGCGGGTTGGGTTGTAGGCTCTGATGATGATGGAGCAGCACAAACAGAACCTAGATTGACGACAACTTTAACGGCTGGTGTTGTATATACCTTAGTCTCTACTACTTGGTCATCAACAACAGGAACATATTCAGGTAGTTATGCGTGGACTGTGACGCCTCCAGCAGGAGGACAGGTTACTTTATCTCCAGTTTTGTGGTACAATTCGGGAGGGACATTGATTGGAGGAGGTTCTCCTTTTAATCCTGTAGGAGTTACAGGAGGATTGGCAGATACTAATACGGTAGGAACAACTACTTTTTATGCTTCTTCAGGAAATGCATCATGTACGAGAACGTCAGCAACTTTTACAATTAATGGTAACAATACTCCAATTTCTCAGATAGGATCTACGTATTCATTTTGTGTTGATTCAAATAATACACAGACAACAGCAAATATTAGTGCTGGTCAGTACGCATTGTTAAATGTTATTCAAGGGTATACTTATACATTTCAAGTTGGGGATATTTTTTCAGGAAATAATGAAAAAATAAATATTTTGAATGCGAATACGGATGCAGATGTTTCACCTGCCGCAACCAATACAGGTAGTGCGGGAGCTACTATTACTAATTGGGTTGCACCATATTCAGGACAGGTAAAGGTTGTTGTATCTACAGGAAGTTGTTCTAATAATGGAATTGCAGGAACTGGAGGATTAACACTTTCTTTAAATTCCGTTGGAAATACTTTAGATGATCAGACATTAGCAGGGACAACTGATAATACTTGGAGAGGGCACATTTATAATTGGACAAGTGCTACTACGCCTCCCGGTGGTACTTCACCTACTTCTGTTACTACAACAACTCCTTTTAGTGGGGCAGAATATGTAGGTTACTATAATGAACCAGGAGAATCTATTACTCAAAATTTTGGAGGTAATGATGTTTGTTTTCCAGTTCTTTCAGGTGGAGCTCAGAGAGGTTCTATCCGTACAGAACAATTTGCAGTACGTTACAGGATGAGATCAACAAAAACCGGCTGTTATATGGTTACGGTAAGAGGTGATGATGGTGTTAGATTGTATGTTGATGGTGTAAGGGTTGTTAACCAATGGCAGGAACAATCGGCTACAACTTATTCAAATGTATTTGTTAATCTTACGGGAAGTAGTGTCCTAGTACTTGATTATTATGAAAACGGAGGAAGTAACGTAGTAGAATTTAGTATGACGCCTTTTAATGCCAGTTCTAACACAATAACTGCGCCAGCAACGACTACTGTTTGTAGCGGCACCACTCCTGGATTGATAGACGGATCTGCTTATCAATATAATGGTACTACAGTAAATCCTACTGTAAGATTTCAATGGGAATCTTCATCAAGTGCTACGGGGCCATGGTCAAACGTTACTACTGGTACAGGAATGACTAGTGAAGATTATACTCCAGCTGCTATCACAGGTAATGCGACTCAAAATATTACTTATTATAGAAGAACTGTAACTTCAGCTACGAGTGCATCGTGTTCATACAGCAGCGATCCAATTTCTATTACGACAAATCCAGCAGCAACTTTAACTAGGTCAGGTGGTACTGCATCGCAAACAGTTTGTTCAGGATCTGCAATTACAAATATTGTTTATACCTTTGGAGGAGGCGCTACTAGTGCAAGCGTCACTAATCTTCCAGCAGGTTTGACTTCAAATATAAGTGGAAATGCATTGACAATAAGTGGGACGCCAACAGCAGGTGGAACTTACACTGTTACAACAACAGGACAAGCATCTCCGTGTACAGCTACTACCGCAAATGGTACAATTACAATAAATCCAGCGCCTACTTTAGTATTAACAAGCGGAACAGCATCACCTACAGTTTGTCCAGGAACAGCAATAACAAACATAGTATATACTTTTGGTGGAGGAGCAACAGGCGTAAATGTCACAGGTCTTCCAGCTGGTTTGACTTCAAATGTAAGCGGAAGTACAGTTACAATAAGTGGTACTCCTACAGCAGGAGGAACTTACAGTGTTGCTACTACAGGGCAGACAACGCCATGTACTGCTGCCAGTTTAGGTGGAACAGTAACTATTAACTCTGTTCACACTATATCAGCAGGAGCGAATCGAACCGTTTGTCAAAACAATGCGATGTCAAATATTACAATGACATTGGGAGGAGGAGCCACAGGAGCAACAATTACAGGATTGCCAGCTGGAGTTACTTATGCTGTTTCTGGAACTACCTTAACAATTAGTGGTACTCCTACGGTAAGTGGCCAATTTACATATAATGTTACGACTACAGGAAATTCTTGTACTGCAGCAACTACAAGCGGGACAATAACTGTTGGAGTTGGTAATAACACTATTACCTATTCAAATGGTACATCAGGTTTTATTTGTATAAATGCTCCAGAAGATAATACTAATGATACAGATTTTATAGCTCCAACAGGAACTTATTTTAATACTGTAAGTTTTGCTAGTTATGGAACAGCGAATGGAAGCTGTCCCTCTTTTTCAATAAATTATACTTGTCATGCTCCAAGTAGCCAAAGTTTTGTTGAAGGTAGATTGTTGGGTAATTCAGGTACAGTTAAAATTAGAGCAACTAATACAAATTTTTTACCAGATCCTTGTGTAAATACTTATAAATATTTAAGAGTAATTGCTTATTACTCACAAGCAATATGTTCAGGAACGGCACCTGGAGAAATAACAGGAAGTGATCCAAGTGGTGCTGGTGGTTATAGTTATCAATGGCAAAGCAGTACATCGGCTACTGGAACCTTTGCACCTATTACAGGTGCTAACGCTAAAAATTATACCCCTGGAGTTTTAACACAAAGCATGTATTACAGAAGGGTAGTTACTTCCGGTACTTGCACAAGTACTTCACCTATTATTTTGATAAAAGTAAACCCACGACCTACAGCAGTAGTAAGTGGTACAACAGCTATCTGCAACGGTGGAAGCACAACAGTTTCTGTTGCTTTAACAGGAACAGCACCTTGGAGTCTGAGTTATTCGAATGGTTCAGCTACTACAAATGTTACTAATATTACAGCGAGTCCATATACCTTTAATGTTAATCCAACAGCTAATACAACTTATACTGTTACCGCATTAAGCGATGCAAATTGTACAGCAGCAGCAGGAGATATGACAGGAAGTGCTGTAATTACGGTGAGACCTCGTCCTACAGCAACTATAAGTGGTACGACAACTACTTGTTACGGAGTAAGTACACCAGTTTCTGTTGCATTTACAGGAACAGGACCTTGGAATATATGGTATACTTATGGAGGTTCTTCAGGTACTTTTTCGACTAGTACAAATCCATATACAGTAAACGTTAACCCAACGAGTACAACGACGTATGAAATTACAGCTTTAAGTGATGCAAATTGCACTGCAACGGTAGCTGATATATCAGCAGGCGCTACAATAACTGTTCGTCCTCAATTTACGGCAGGAGCAATTCAGTCAACTGGACAAACGATTTGTTATGGACAAAATCCTTCTCAAATTGGAGGCACTACAGCAGCAAGTGGTGGCGACGGAACAATCACATATAGATGGCAGAGTAGTACGGATGCTGCATTTACCTCACCGACAACAATTTCGAGCGATACACAAAATTATACACCAGCACCAGGATTGACAGTAAGTACGTGGTACAGACGTCAGGCAAAAGATGGAACTTGTAATGCATTTACAAGCTCTACAAATGTTTGGGCTGTAACCGTTCGTCCACAATTTACAGCTGGAGCAATTCAGACAACTGGTCAAACAATCTGCTTGGGACAGAATCCTTCTCAAATTGGAAGTGATACAGCCGCAAGTGGCGGTAACGGAACAATTACATATAAATGGCAAGCTGGCGGAGTTGATATTGCTGGTTCAAATAGTGCAACCTATACACCTCCAGCGGGATTAGCCACAACAACTACATATACAAGGTTCGCAAACGATGGTGCGTGTAACACTAGTCCAACATTATCAACTGGTAGTTGGACAGTTACAGTACGTTCAATAGCAACAACACCAACGGTAGGAACTAAAACTGACGTAACTTGTTTAAGTCAAGGAACTGTAGCATTAAGTGGTCTACCATCAGGATCATGGCAAATTAATCAATCAGGTACTGCAACGGCAAGTATTCCTGGTTCAGGAACAACAACAACGATAACAGGTTTGGCTCAAGGAACGTATTATTTTACAGTTCAAACCGCTACAACTTGTGCATCAGCACAAACTGGAGCGGTAAGTATTGGAGACCAATCATCAACAACATGGACAAGTACAGGCTGGTCTAATGGACTTCCTAGCAGTTCTAAAAGTGTGATTATCGCTTCGACAGTTGGAAATCCTTTTGCAGCAGATATGGAAGCTTGTAGACTTACCATCAGTATTCCTAATGCTACAGGCGATCCGGTAGTTACGGTTCCAGAAGGTATTACATTAACGATTACCAATGAGGTAAGCTCAAACGGAAAACTGGTTTTTGAAAGCGGTGCAAGTTTAGTGCAGACTACAAATGCCGTAAACACAGGAGAGATTGTTTATAAAAGAAAAATCTCTGTGCGACGTTACGATTTAACCTACTGGTCAATGCCGGTGACGAGAACAGGTTTCAGCATGCATGAATTCTCTCCGGGCACTTTAGGAGACAAGTATTACACTTATGATCCTAGCGGCGGCTGGACAATTGACTACAACGGAATAACTCCGATGGTGATAGGAAAAGGATACAGCATCAGGGCTCCGCAGAATTATGATATCAATGTGAAAGCTGATTTTATTGGGACTTTTACAGGTATTCCAAATAACGGGAATATTCCGGCTGCTGTTGTAAGCGGCAAATGGAATTTAATCGGTAACCCTTATCCGTCAGCGATCAGCGCAGACAAATTTACAGCGGATAATCCGGGCATCGGAGCGCTTTATTTCTGGGCACACGTAAATCTTCCAATCCAGTCTACGACAGATCAGTATTTATATTATAAAGATGATTTTGTAGTTTATAATAGTTTAGGTTCCACAACAACAGGCAGCTCAAATGCATTTCAGGGGTATATCGGCGCTACCCAGGGATTCATCGTGAAAGCTCCTGCGGCAACAGTAAACTTTAACAATGACCAGAGAAGAGCTTCCCATAACGGACAGTTTTACAAAACAGACCAGTCGGCAGCTGTGGAAAAAAACCGTGTATGGCTGAATTTCACCAATGCCTCAGGAACCTTCAAGCAGATTCTGGTTGGATATGCGACCGGGGCTACCAATACAACCGATGTTGATTTTGATGCTGTCTCTATGGGATCAAATCCTGATATTGATTTTTACAGTATCAACAATTCTAAAAAACTAAGCATCCAGGGGCGTGCGCTTCCTTTTGTGAACAGTGATTTAATACCATTAGGATATATGCTTTCAACAGCGGGAGATTATACTGTAGCTATCGACCACGCCGACGGATTATTCGGCAGCGGACAGGATGTATTCTTAGAAGATAAAACGACTGGAAAAATAACCAACCTTCGTCTGGCCGATTACACATTCAACTCGGCAGCAGGAACATTCAACAGCCGTTTTGTGCTTCGCTATACAAGCGGTACTCTAGGAGTAGATGATATTGAGAGTTTAGAAAATAGTGTTTTAGTTTCTGTTAAAAATAAAGTGGTAAAAATTACCTCTTCTAAAGAAACGATAAAAGAGGTTAATATTTTTGACATTGGTGCGCAGTTGCTTTATAATAAGAATAATGTGAATTCTTCAGAATTACAGATTTCTAATTTGCAGTCAAGCGATCAGGCTTTATTAGTGAAAATTACATTAGAAAACGGTTATACATTTGCGAAGAAAATCATTTATAGTAATTTGTAGATTTTAATTAAATAAAAAACTAAAGTCCATTCTATCAAACGAATGGACTTTTTTTATGCCTTAATATCCCTAAATCTTGGTATTGTGCATTTTAATAATACTTTTTAATTTTAGTTTAATTCTTACAAATATTAACTTCAATTACATTGTTTTGATTAAAAAGACACTCTACCTGCTAATTTTAATTTTCCCTTTATCTTCTAACGGAATCCTTTTTGCACAGCAAGGAAAAGTTGACATTACCTTTAATACGAAAGATGATGGAGAAAATGGAGACGGTTTTAGTAATCCAGTAAGGACACTTCTTTTGCAGAGAGACAATCGTTTAATTGTTGGTGGTGAATTTTTAAGTTTAAATGGAACTCCTGTTTCCTACCTTACTCGACTGAATCCCGATGGATCAATTGATGACAGTTTTAGTACTGGAAAAGGTTTTAATGGAAAAGTTTATGCATCCTATTTACAAGACGATGGCAAAATTATTCTTGGAGGAAGTTTTACAACTTATAACGGATTTAATGCAGGTCGATTAGTTCGTTTAAATTCTGACGGATCTTACGATGCGAGTTTTAATACAACAATTGGAGCAGCTACAACTGCAACTTCTGGCATTGTCTACGATATCGCTTTACAGGATGATGGAAAAATAATCATTGTAGGAAGTTTTACGAAATACAATAATACGGTAGTGAATAGGATCGCACGTTTACTTCCTAATGGAAATCTCGATTCTTATTTTCTAACGGGTAGTGGTTCAGCATTAAATATTACTCATGTTTGTGTTACATCTGCAAAAAAAATAATTCTAACGGGAAATTTTACTAAGTTCAATACGAGTTTTATCAATAGAATAATACAGCTAAAAGAAGATGGCAGTATTGATCCCGATTTTGATTCCGGAACTGGATTTAATGATGATGTCAATGCCATTGCTTTGCGTTCTGATGGAAAGATAGTTTTAGGAGGTAATTTTACTGTATATGATGATAGTGCAGCTAATAGGATAGTTTGCTTAAATGAGGATGGAAGTAAAGATGAGAGTTTTCAAATGGGTTCAGGCTTTAGTAAAGAAGGCGTTCAGGTATTGAAAATTAATGCAAATGGAGATATTATGGCTGGAGGATCTTTTACAGGATTGTATAACAATAATGAGGTAAATAGATTGGTCTTTTTAAATGCAGACGGAACAATAAAACCAGATTTTGATATCGGTTCAGGACCCGCTTCAGCTTCTGTTTTATGTTTAGAATCTGATGAGGAAGGATCTTGGTTTGTGGGAGGCTCTTTTTCTGTTTTTGACGGATTAAATCAAGGCCGATTGGCTAAAATCGACAGTAATGGAGAAAGAGATATTGCTTATTTGTCTTCAGGAATAGGATTTGATAATACTGTTTTTAGTATTTTACCTCTGGCTGATAAAAAGATAATGATTGGAGGCAGTTTTAAAAAGTTCAATGGGGCAATAGCTTTCAGGGTTACTTGCCTTTTAGAGAATGGTTCTAGTGATACGGCTTTTAACTCTGAAAAATCAGGAGCCAATAACCTGATAAAAACTGCCGTATTACAAGCTGATGGGAGAATAGTTTTAGGAGGAAACTTTACAAAGTACAATGATATTACTAATAATAGAATTATCAGAATTACTTCAAACGGAGAAATTGATGCTTCTTTTAATATTGGTGATGGCTGTAATGGACAAGTTTATGCATTGGCAATTCAAACCGATCAAAAAATTATAGCCGCAGGAAACTTTACAAAATTTAATGGATCAACAGTAAATGCCGGAAGAATTATTAGGCTGCTTGCAGATGGAACAAAAGATCCCGCTTTTAATACTGGTTCAGGAGCTAATGGAATTATCGAAACAATTACACTATGTCCAGATGGAAAAATTTTGGTAGGAGGCCATTTTAAAACCTTTAATGATTTGGATTTTGCAGGTTTGGTGCGCTTAAATACTGACGGAAGTGTTGATAGAAGTTTTAATATTCAAAATGGCTTTGATAAAAACGTATATGCAGTTGCTATACAGTCCGATCAAAAAATAATTGTTGGGGGTTCTTTTTTAGTTTTCAATGGAATTCCACAAAAGAGAATTCTTCGATTAAATAATGATGGAAGTCTTGATACTACTTTCGAATCTGGAACTGGTTTTAGTAAAGGAGATGTTCGATGCTTTTTAGTACAGCCAGATGAAAGAATACTTGTAGGAGGGACTTTTTCAGGAACTTATAAAACCACTGCAGTTTCAAGGCTTATTCGATTACTGCCTTCGGGGAGTCTTGACAATTCTTTCAAGGCGAATTTGAACAATACCCTTTATGCAATGAACTTCACAGATGAATATAAATTGTTGATTGGAGGAAATTTTAATTCCGTTTCCGATATTTCAAAGCATAGAATTGCCCGCTTAAAACTCTGTGTGAATACGACAAGTTGGGATGGGACTGCTTGGTCAAATGGTTTTCCATCTCGCGAAAAAGATGTTTATTTCAAAGATAATTATTCAGATTTAATAACAGCAAATATGTGTGGTTGTACTATTGATGAAGGAAAAACGGTTGTATTATCAGAGAATAAAACTTTGGCAATTGAATTTGCATATAACGGTTTAGGAACTTTGGTTTTAGAAGATTCTGCAAGTTTGTATCAATCAGATGATGATATGATTAATACTGGAAGTATTCATTTGAAGAGAAAGACTAATCCAGTAATGCGATACGATCTTACCTATTGGTCTTCGCCCGTAGAAAAACAAAAATTATTTGATTTATCGCCCGAAACTCTTGGTGATAAATACTATTGGTATAATCCGCTCTCTGGCTGGACAGTCAATTATAACGGAACAATGATGATGATTCCAGGGCAAGGTTATAACGTTAGGGCGCCACAAAATTATTCCCTTACAGATCGTGTAATATTTGAAGGAATATTTAAAGGAGTTCCTAATAATGGAAAAGTCAAAGTTGATTTTGAAACAGCCAATAATTACTATTTGGTCGGAAATCCTTATCCTTCTGCAATCAGCGCTGATGCCTTTTTAATGTTTAATACGGGTAAAACAAAAGGAGCAATTTATTTCTGGACTCATAATCAGCCGCCTCAAAATAATGAATATACAGAAGATGGTTTTGCGGCTTATAATCTTCTGGGAGGCGTTGGTACAAGACCAGCTCTCAATTCTGGCGTTAGCAATAAAGCTCCAGACGGTACTATAGCTTCGGGACAAGGATTTTTTGTGAAAAGCAATGTCGTGGGAGCCTTGGAATTTAACAATAGTATGAGAATTTCTGGAAGTAATAACACCTTTTTTAAACCTGCCAAGAATTCAGAAACACAAAGTGAGCAAGATGAAAAGCAACGCTTTTGGTTGAATTTTAAAAATAATGATAATGGATTTAGACAAATTCTATTAGGTTACGCAGAAGGAGCTTCAAATGGTCTAGATTTAAATTACGATGCAGAGCTTTTGAGTTCAAATCAGGGATTAGATTTTTATAGTATTGCTGAAAGTAAAAAACTTAGTATTCAAGGAAGAGCTTTGCCATTTAGACAAAGTGATTCGATTATTTTAGGATATAAGACTAATTTGAAGGGAACTTATTATTTAGAACTTGATCATCAAGACAAGTTTTTTGATGGAAGGAATATTTTTTTGGCTGATAAAACTCTGGGGAAAATTCATAATCTTAGTCAGTTTCCTTATCAATTTGAATCGGATGCTGGAACATTTAATCAACGTTTTTCTATAATTTACAACGATAAAACACTTGAAGTTGCAGCAAATTTAAAAGAATCAGAGGGGGTTTTAGTAGCAGTAAAAAATCATGTCATTACTGTTGAATCTTTGGATGGAAATCTTAAAGAAATTGATATTTATGATATTTCAGGAAATGAATTGTATAGAAATAGTAAAATTGAATCAAGTAAAGTAATTATTTCGAATTTAGTTTCTACTCATCAAGTTTTGATACTTAAAATATTTTATGAAAATGGTGATGCCACTTCAAAAAAAGTGATTTTTTAAATCATTTTCTTCTTCATTTTTAAAGAGCCTTTTACATTGCCTGTAAAAAGGCTTTTTTTATTTAAAATACTGATTTACAGGTTTTTGGGTGTTTGTTTTTTAAAAATTAACAGTTTTTTCTTATTTTTTATAATTTTTGAGTTTTGGCTGTTAAAATTATATGTTTAATACTACATTGTGAATTTCTGTGTAAATAAAATCGTACCTTGTTGTCTAAAATTATCGACTAAACGCAATATTACTCGATTAAACACTTTGTTTTTTATAAGCCCTATAATTAATTTATAAGCAGATTCAGTTAATGTTTTTTATGTGCCATAAGTTAATTCCCAATAAGAAGGAATTCTTTCTGATGTTTCAGCCGAATTTTTAATCCTTCCTATTTTGCAATTAATCTTTTTTTGAGTTTGAATTTATTTTTTTCAATTAATAAAATACCACAATATGAAAAAAGATTTGCTTACTATATTGAATCTCTTAGGTTTTACGAAATTTCAAACCCACAATAAGAGGCGATCAAATTTAGATTTAATATACAATTTGATCTTAATCTCACTTATTTTTTGCGGTGTTCTACAAGCATGCAATTTACCGCATCCATTTACTGCAAATAGATCATCAATTCTTCCGCCAGATCTGTATAAAATCATTATAGAAGACTTGAGAGCTAGTGAAGTCGCAGCATCTGAATTATTAGTTAAGGATCTATATTCTTCTCGTATAAGCACAAATACTCATTTGAATTTCAATTCAATACAAAATTTTCCTTTTTTAAAATCGGCTAAAATATAAGCTAAAGAAATTCAGCAGGATATTTATGTTTTAAATCCGTAGTGGAATTTATCTAGAAGTTCCAAATCCGAAAAAGACATTTTCCAATAAACCGTACAGAATAATTATTGTTTTAATCTTAATCTTACTATCATGAGACTAAAATTACCTTTGATTTTCATTTTTATCAGTATTTATTCATGGTCTCAGACCACTACTACATTTTCAGCAACTGGACCAGGTACATTTGTCGTTGCGGCTGGACTTACCTCTATAACGGCTGAATGCTGGGGAGCTGGTGGAGCTGGAGGGGGAAATGATATTAGTAGTTCAGCAGCAGGAGGAGGTGGAGGTGGTTACAGTAAATCTATACTCACCGTAGCCCCAAATACTACCCTAAATTATACGGTTGGTTCAGGAGGAATAGGAACTACAGCAAATGGTGTCGCAGGAACGGCTTCTACTTTTGCGACATTATCCGCAAATGGAGGTTTGGGGGGAACAAGCGGAGGTACTGGAGGAACTGTTGGCGTTGGTGGAACAGGTGGTACTGGTTCTACCCATAATGGTGGAAATGGAGCCAATGGAAGCCTTGTCCTTACTTTGCTATATTCAGGAGGTGGAGGAGGTAGTGCAGGTACCGCGTCAAATGGTAATGCCGCATCAGGTAATGCTGGAGGTGCAATAGTTACTGGCGGTGGAGCTGGTGGTAATGGAGCAACTTTAGCAGGAAATGGTGGCAATGGTGGTTTACCAGGCGGCGGCGGAGGCGGCGGTCTTGTTTTATTGGGTCTTGGTAATAATAAAGGCGGAAATGGCGGAAATGGACAGATAAAAATAACATATACATGTCCAACTTACAATATTTCTGGAACAGCACCAGGTAATGCATGTGTAACAGATGGTTACTCTGCAGTGGTATTATCATCAACTCCGACACTATTGCCAGTTGGTAATTATACTGTAACGTATGATCGAACTAATCCAACAGGAACAGCTTTAACAGCTCCGATGACGGTTACTACAGCTGGAACAGGAAATTTTACAGCTTCTGGTTTTAACACGCCAGGAACAAGTACCATAACAATAAAAAATATTACATCGGGTACTTGTAGCTCTCCAATCACTGGGGCAGCTGCGGCTAATGTAACAGTTGTAGCGGCAAGTGTTGGAGGAACACTAGCGGGTGGAAGTGCTATTT
This sequence comes from Flavobacterium panacagri, assembly GCF_030378165.1. NCBI lineage: Bacteria > Pseudomonadati > Bacteroidota > Flavobacteriia > Flavobacteriales > Flavobacteriaceae > Flavobacterium > Flavobacterium panacagri. Next base: position 891,607 of record NZ_CP119766.1, on the reverse strand, counting down.
GTAGTGGTGCTACAAGTGGTGCTTTAACATTATCTGGACAAACAGGGACAGTTGTAAAATGGCAATCTTCTGTTAGTCCATTTTCTACTTGGACAGATATTGCAAGTACAGCTGGGCTCACTACTTATACTTCAGGAGCATTAACCCAGACAACTCAATTTAAAGCTATAGTGCAGAACGGTGTATGCAATAGTGTAGAATCTAGTGTAGCTACTGTAACAGTGAATCCGCTTCCTACGATTTCACTTGGAACTGCGGGAGCAGTCTGTACTAGTGCTTCAGCCCAGACAAGCAATTTAACTTATACAACAGTAACCAATTCGCCGACCACTTACAGCATAACATGGAATGCAAGCCCTACAAATAGTTTTGCAGCAGTTACAAATACAGCATTACCAGCAAGTCCAATCAGTATTGCCGTTCCCGCTGGAACGGCAGCAGGAACCTATACGGGAAATTTAACAGTGCGTAATGCCAACGGCTGCGTGTCGGCTGTAAATACTTTTACCGTTACAGTGAATCCGCTTCCGACCATTACACTTGGAACGGCTGGGGCAGTCTGTTTGAGTGCTTCAGCCCAGGCGACCAATTTAAATTATACGGCGGTAACCAATTCGCCGACCACTTACAGCATAACATGGAATGCAAGCCCGAGCAATAGTTTTGCCGCAGTTACGAATGCCGCATTACCATCAAGTCCAATCAGTATTTCTGTTCCAGCAGGTACGGCGGCGGGAACGTATACTGGTAATTTAACAGTGCGCAATGCCAACGGCTGTGTTTCGGCAGTAAATGCTTTTACCGTTACAGTGAATCCGCTTCCTACGATTTCACTTGGAACGGCTGGGGCAGTCTGTTCGAGTGCTTCAGTCCAGACAACGAATTTAAATTATACGGCAGTAACCAATTCTCCGACCACTTACAGCATAACATGGAATGCAAGCCCGACCAATAGTTTTGCTGCGGTTACAGATACTGCATTGCCGGCAAGTCCAATAAGTATTTCTGTTCCGCCAGGAACGGCAGCAGGAACCTATACGGGAAATTTAACAGTGCGTAATGCCAACGGCTGCGTGTCGGCTGTAAATACTTTTACCGTTACAGTGAATCCGCTTCCGACCATTACACTTGGAACGGCTGGGGCAGTCTGTTTGAGTGCTTCAGCCCAGGCGACCAATTTAAATTATACGGCGGTAACCAATTCGCCGACCACTTACAGCATAACATGGAATGCAAGCCCGAGCAATAGTTTTGCCGCAGTTACGAATGCCACATTACCATCAAGTCCAATCAGTATTTCTGTTCCAGCAGGTACGGCGGCGGGAACGTATACTGGTAATTTAACAGTGCGCAATGCCAACGGCTGTGTTTCGGCAGTAAATGCTTTTACCGTTACAGTGAATCCGCTTCCTACGATTTCACTTGGAACGGCTGGGGCAGTCTGTTCGAGTGCTTCAGTCCAGACAACGAATTTAAATTATACGGCAGTAACCAATTCTCCGACCACTTACAGCATAACATGGAATGCAAGCCCGACCAATAGTTTTGCTGCGGTTACAGATACTGCATTGCCGGCAAGTCCAATAAGTATTTCTGTTCCGCCAGGAACGGCAGCAGGAACCTATACGGGAAATTTAACAGTGCGTAATGCCAACGGCTGCGTGTCGGCTGTAAATACTTTTAACGTTACAGTGAATCCGCTTCCGACCATTACACTTGGAACGGCTGGGGCAGTCTGTTTGAGTGCTTCAGCCCAGACGACCAATTTAAATTATACGGCGGTAACCAATTCTCCGACGACTTACAGCATAACATGGAATGCAAGCCCTACCAATAGTTTTGCCGCAGTTACGAATGCCACATTACCGGCAAGTCCAATCAGTATTTCTGTTCCAGCAGGTACGGCGGCGGGAACGTATACTGGTAATTTAACAGTGCGCAATGCCAACGGCTGCGTTTCGGCAGTAAATGCTTTTACGGTTACAGTGAATCCGCTTCCGACCATTACACTTGGGACAGCTGGGGCAGTCTGTTCGAGTGCTTCAGCCCAGACAACGAATTTAAATTATACGGCGGTAACCAATTCGCCGACGACTTACAGCATAACATGGAATGCAAGTCCTACCAATAGTTTTGCTGCGGTTACAGATACCGCATTGCCGGCAAGTCCAATCAGTATTTCTGTTCCGGCAGGAACAGCAGCAGGAACCTATACGGGTAACTTGACAGTAAAAAATGCCAACGGCTGCGTTTCGGCAGTAAATGCTTTTACAGTTACAGTGAATCCGCTTCCGACCATTACACTTGGAACGGCTGGGGCAGTCTGTTCGAGTGCTTCAGCCCAGACAACGAATTTAAATTATACGGCAGTAACCAATTCTCCGACGACTTACAGCATAACATGGAATGCAAGTCCTACCAATAGTTTTGCTGCGGTTACGAATGCCACATTACCATCAAGTCCAATCAGTATTTCTGTTCCAGCAGGTACGGCGGCGGGAACGTATACTGGTAATTTAACAGTGCGCAATGCCAACGGCTGTGTTTCGGCAGTAAATGCTTTTACGGTTACAGTGAATCCGCTTCCTACGATTTCACTTGGAACAGCTGGGGCAGTCTGTTCGAGTGCTTCAGCCCAGACGACCAATTTAAATTATACGGCGGTAACCAATTCTCCGACCACTTACAGCATAACATGGAATGCAAGTCCTACCAATAGTTTTGCCGCAGTTACGAATGCCGCATTACCATCAAGTCCAATCAGTATTTCTGTTCCAGCAAACACGGCGGCGGGAACGTATACGGGTAATTTAACAGTGCGCAATGCCAACGGCTGCGTGTCGGCTGTAAATACTTTTACTGTTACAGTGAATCCGCTTCCGACCATTACACTTGGAACAGCTGGGGCAGTCTGTTCGAGTGCTTCAGCCCAGACAACGAATTTAAATTATACGGCAGTAACCAACTCTCCGACCACTTACAGCATAACATGGAATGCAAGCCCGACCAATAGTTTTGTCGCAGTTACAGACGCTTCATTACCAGCAAGTCCAATCAGTATTTCTATTCCGGCAGGAACAGCTGCAGGAACCTATGTGGGAAACTTGACTGTAAAAAATGCCAATGGCTGTGTTTCAGTTTTAAATGCGTTTACAATATTAATAAACGGTGTATCTGCTGCTCCGACGGCTTCAGCTACCCAGCAGCCTACCTGTCAGGATAATGTAGGCACAATAACAGTTACTTCTCCAGCTACAGGAACAGGTTATTCTTATAGTATCGATGGAGTTGATTTTACTAATACTTCAGGGATATTTACAGGCCTTGCTTCGGGAAATTATAATGTAAAAGTGAAAAACACAACAACGGGTTGTGAATCTCCATCAACATTAATTACAATAAATTCATTTATTGCTAAAGTGTGGAATGGGAATGTCGATACAAGTTGGGGCAATCCAGCAAATTGGACTCCAGAAGGAGTTCCTTTAGCTTCGGATTGTGTTGATATTCCAGACGTAGTAAATAACCCGATTATTTCGGGTACAAATGGAACTTTCTTTGCCAATAGATTAACAATACAAAATGAAGGTTCTTTAATTGTTGAAGGCACAAATACAATTACGGTCACAAATGAAGTAAAAGTTTTAGGCAACGGTGTTTTTATGTTTGAAAATAATTCAAGTTTAGTTCAGGTTTTAAACTCAGTTAACGAAGGAAATATTATTTATAAAAGAGAGACAAAACCTGTAAGACGCTATGACCTTACGCATTGGTCATCTCCAGTAACTAGAGTTCCGGCATTTAAACTTTATGATTTAACGCCAACTACATTAGGAGATAAATTTTTTAAATATGATCCAGTAAGTGCATGGGTAATTATTTATAACGGAAATGAGGAAATGATGAAAGGAAAAGGCTATAGTATTCGAGCTCCACAGGTCTATGATATCAATACACCTCAGATATATCCGGGTCAATTTGTTGGTGTCCCTAATAATGGAGATATTTTGGGGCCGGATGTTGTTGCTGGGAGATACAGTCTTTTTGGCAATCCATACCCATCAGCCATTTATGCGGATCAATTCATTCATGACAATTCGGATAATATTTACGGAACAATATATATCTGGACACACAATACACTGCCTCAACAAAGTGTTCCGGGAGAACATTATCTTTATTATAGTGATGATGATTATGCTATTTATAACTTGTCTGGTAGTGTTACGGTTGGTGGCATGGTAGGAACTCCAGCACCAAATCCTGGAAATCAAAGCGTACCGGATGGTTACATTGCAGCAGGACAAGGGTTTATAGTTAGGGCAAGAACAAATAATAAATCTCTTTTTACTAATTCTATGCGGGTTGCTGGTCGTAATAGTCAGTTTTTTAAATCGGGTCAAACTACTGAGATAGAAAAACATCGTGTTTGGTTAAATTTATACAATACCCAAGGAGTGTTTAAGCAGCTTTTAATTGGATATGCTACAGGAGCCACAAATTTTTGGGATAATAATTTTGATGCTGTAAGTCTGGATGCACTTCAATATGCAGATTTCTACAGTATAAATGAAAACAAAAAACTTGTAATTCAAGGCAGGGCACTTCCGTTTACGGTATCCGATACAATTCCATTAGGATATAGATCTGCTTTAGAAGGAGAATTTACGATAGCTATAGATCACAGCGATGGGAATTTAAGTAATCAGGCAATCTATCTTCAAGATAATGTAACTAAGAAATTGCACAATCTTACCACAGGAGGTTATACTTTTACAACTGGAATAGGATCTTTTAATAAACGTTTTGTACTTCGATATGCAGATCCTACTGTTACTTTAGGGAATGAAGAATTTACCACTTTTGATGGAAGTGTTTCCGTTTCAGTAAAAGATAAAAACATCAAACTGCAATCCTTTTCGGAAACTGAAAATCTTGAAGAAACTTCCATTTACGATTCTGGAGGTAAATTATTGTATAATAAAAAAGGAATTAACAATAAAGAATGGGTTATTAATAATTTAAGGTCTGGACCACAGGTATTATTGGTTAAAGTAACTTTGGATAATGGACATACTGTGACAAAAAAAATAATTATGGATTAAATAAAAAAGTCGGTTGAGAAATTTAAAAACTCAACTGACTTTTTTCCTATTATGCCGAACGCTTTAAATTTTCGTGGGTATTTGTAATTGCTTTTTTGTTTTTATAATCAATCCATTTCTGGCCTTTTATTTTTCGCATCATAATATCAAAATGCCGCATAATAAAAACGTTATAAGCAGCCTTGGATAAATTGGCAATATTTCGCGGGAATGCACGAAGACTCATTGAAAATCCTGGTGTTAAATATTTCATATAATGCCAATATCCTTCGGGCATATACAACATTTCGCCATGTTTTAAATTAGTAATATAACCTTCTGCATTTTTGAGCGCTGGAAATTTTTCGTAATCGGGATTATCAAAATCAATGTCTTCCCTCGAAATTAAAGCATGCGGAACTTTATACATGTATTTGGATTGGTCTGGAGCAAAAATCATGCACTGCTTTTCTCCGTGAAAATGAAAATGCAGAATATTAGAATAATCAATATCATAATGCATAAACACTCTGGCATTTTCTCCTCCAAAAAATAGCATTGGCAATTGTTTGACTAATTTTAAACCAATTTCCGGCCATAAAAAATCATTTCTTAACGTTGGCACATCTTTCATTAAATTATAAAGGAAGATACGGTAGTTGGTAGGTTTAGATTCTAAAAGATTGATATAATCGCTCATTTTCATTTTTAAATGAGCTTCATTAAATCCTTCTTCATGGTTTACAGGACGATCATCATAAAGAGGAACTGTAATATCACCTGCAATAGCGTTAATATAGGATAATTTCCATTTTTGATAAGCTGGCCAGTCTTCTGTCAGCTCTTCAACAACAACAGGAATTTGTTTTTTTACATATTGGGAAATAAAATCTTCTTTAGAAATTTTTTTGACCCTTTCTATTTGTTTTAATTTCATTTTTCTAATAAAAAAAATTGCTTATAACTCTGAGCTACAAGCAATTTAAAAATATTTATTGAGAATTATGAACTCTTTTGACTAAATTTTTGATTTGATCGATGCTTCAATATTTCTTTCAATAGTATGTTTGGGTCTTGACCATTTTGGTTTTTCTCCCAAATCATTAAATTGAGAATCGGCAGCTTCAACCGTTTTAGGCTGCATTATTTTTATAAAAGGTTTTTGAGCAACCATTCCTAGAGTTTCAAACATTTTCATGTCCTCATTTACATCTGGATTTGGTGTAGTAAGTAATTTGTCTCCTGCGAATATTGAATTTGCTCCTGCAAAAAAGCACATAGCTTGGCCTTCGCGTGACATATTGGTTCTTCCGGCAGACAATCGAACTTGTGTTTCGGGCATTACAATTCTTGTGGTAGCGACCATTCGAATCATTTCCCAAATTTCAACTGGTTGTTCTTCTTCCATTGGAGTTCCTTCAACAGCGACTAAAGCATTTATAGGAACAGATTCTGGCTGCGGATTTAAAGTGGAAAGTGCCACAAGCATACCCGCACGGTCTTCAATACTTTCTCCCATTCCGATAATGCCACCGCTGCAAACCGTAACATTGGTTTTACGAACATTTTCAATAGTCTGTAAGCGGTCTTCAAAACCTCTAGTTGAAATCACATCTTTATAATATTCTTCAGAAGTATCTAAGTTGTGATTGTAAGCATACAAACCAGCTTCTGCCAGACGTTTAGCTTGGTTTTCGGTTAACATTCCTAAAGTACAGCAAACCTCCATGTCGAGTTTATTAATGGTGCGAACCATTTCTAAAACCTGATCAAACTCTTCACCATCTTTCACGTTTCTCCAAGCCGCACCCATACAGACACGTGAAGATCCGTTTGATTTTGCTCGTAATGCCTGTGCTTTTACTTGGCTTACACTCATTAAATCATTTCCTTCAACTCCTGTATTGTATCTTGCAGCTTGCGGACAATAACCGCAGTCTTCTGGACAACCGCCTGTTTTTATAGAAAGTAAAGTAGATACTTGAACAACATTGGGGTCGTGTTGCTCTCTATGAATTGTTGCCGCTTCATAAAGCAAATCCATTAAAGGTTTGTTGTAGATGGCAATAATTTCGTCTTTTGTCCAATTGTGTTTTTTAATGCTCATGGATAAATTGTTTTTTTGTAATATTAAAAGTAAGTAAATTACGACAACAGATATAGAAGACTATTCGAAATGGATATTTTTGAGTTTTTTTCAAAAAAGAAACACTCAATAATCATAAAATTTCTTAATTCTATGATTATTGAGTGTTTAAAAAGTGGTTTTTATTCTGATTACTTAATCAGCCGCATATTTGTTATTCCAATACAACATCATCATTAAAGTCACAATTACCGATGAAGCGATTCCTTCAAACAATAAACAAATGCAATAAGTTGGTACAGATGGATCTCCTCCGAACATAAACGTTTCAGATAAAGTTCTTACGTAAGCGTCTCCGCCTCGAGCGTAGCTGTAGACCAATAATCCAAATACGCTTAGCGATACTCCGACCACAGAAGTAGCCATTGCAGAAACAGCATTCGATACAAAATTGGTTTCTCCCTCATGAAGGTTCATCTGCATTGTCCTGTTAACACCGTAAAATATAAAGAATACATTAAGTGTTCTTAAATAAAACAAATCTGCTAAACCCAAAACATTCATTAGTAAAAAGTAAATGCCTATTCCGAGAAAAATCAAAAAACCGTTGGTAATTTCTTTAGGTAGTTTCATAGTGGTTACTTTTAAAGAAGTTAATAGTAAATATTTGAAAAACAGTGTTCTATCAAATTTACTAAAAAAATAACTACGATGATTTAAAAATGGTAAAAACTATTGATGTTGGTTTTTAAAGAAGATTTATAAAGGCCAAAGCTTCGTTTCGATCTTGATTGAGCTGTGCTTTTAAAGCATCAACAGAACCAAATTTCTGCTCTTCACGAATATAGCGAAGTAATGAAACTTTTATGTTTTGATCGTAAATATCTTCATCAAAATCAAAAAGATGCACTTCAATGGTTTGTCTGTCTCCGTTAACTGTCGGATTATAACCAATATTCATCATACCGTAAACAATTTGGTTATTCACAACTGCTCTTACAACATAAACACCAATTTTTGGAATTAGTTTGTAATCTTCTTCAATATGAATGTTTGCTGTTGGAAAGCCGATTGTTCTACCTAATTGTTTTCCCTTTACCACAGTTCCACTTAGAAAATATTGATATCCTAAATATTCATTAGCCAAAGCCATATTGCCTTCGTTTAGAGCTTTTCTGATTTTGGTTGAACTTACTGAAACATCCTGAATCTCTTCAGCAGAAATTTGTTCTACTTCAAATCCGTATGCTTCGCCGAAAGCAATTAAATCATCAATATTCGCAGTTCGGTTGCGTCCAAAACGATGATCATGTCCAATGATTATTTTCTGAATCTGAAATTTATCAACCAAAATGGTATGCACAAATTCTTCAGCAGTCAATCTTGAAAAACTTTCGTTAAAAGGATGAACGATTAAATTTTCAATACCAGTTGCTTCAAGCAGTTCTGTTTTTTCACTGATGGTATTGAGCAGTCTAATCTCTGATTTTTCTTGAAGAACCATTCTTGGATGTGGAAAGAAGGTAAGAACCAAACTTTCGTATTTCCCATTTTCAGTATTCTGTGTAATTCTTTCTAGAATTTTTTTGTGACCAATATGCACGCCGTCAAAGGTACCAAGAGTTAAGATTGTTTTCTTGGTCGACTGAAAATCGTTTATAGAATGAAAGAGCTTCAAAACAAATTATTTAAGATGCTGCAAATTTATACTATTCTGTTTTAAATTTAATACTGCGAAATTGAATTATTAGCTAAGTTTAATTTCTTTTTGTGAAAATAAGCCTACTCGTCGATGAAAATAGATTAATTGTCTTATATATTGCACAATCTAAATTAATTGAAGTAATTTTGATGTAATAATTTTAGGGTATGAAAAAACAATTACTTTATATATTTCTTATTTTCTGCAATGTAGCAGTAAATGCTCAGAATGACGTTTTGTGGCAGAAAGTAACTTCTTCTTCATCGCTTTCGCGAAAAGCAAATGTTTCAGGTTCGGGCAAGCTTTATTTTATGTTAAATGCAGATCTGCTTAACGCGAAATTGACATCGACAACCAGTAAATTGGCCTCTAGTGCTGAAACTGAGATCACAATTCCAAACACAGAGGGAACTTTAGAACGTTTCTCTGTTAGGGAATCCTCTAATTTTGATCCAGAATTGCAGGCTAAATATCCAGAAATTAGAGCTTATGAAGGAAGAGGAATAGATGATAAAAATGCTAAAATTCATTTTAGTGTTGCTCCAATCGGAATGCAGACCATGGTTTTTCGTGTAGATAAGCCAACAGAATATATCGAACAGAATCCAGATAATAAAGCAGAATATGTTTTGTTTAAATCCGCAGATAATGCAGATTCGAAAATGCGTTTAGAATGCAAAACAGCCAATTCAATTTCTGAAAATAAATCTTCAGCAACTGCAAAAACAGCTTCAAATACCCAACAGCTTAAAACGTTTCGTTTAGCTTTATCGTGTACGGCAGAATATACCACTTATTTTGGCGGAACAAAGGCGGGAGCATTGGCAGGTATGAATGCAACTTTAACTCGAGTAAATGGAATTTTTGATAGAGATCTTTCTGTAAAGCTAGTCTTGATAGCGAATAATGAAGATGTAATTTATTTAGATTCTAGAACAGATCCTTATTCTGACGCAGCTGCAGGAGCGGCTCTTACTAATCCGACTTGGGGAAAAGAAGTTCAGACTACTTTGAGCAGTGTAATTGGAGATGCAAATTATGATATCGGACATTTGTTTGGAGCTTCAGGAGGAGGAGGTAACGCAAATTGTATAGGGTGTGTTTGTGTGAATCCAACTTCTAGTAATCCTTTAGCAAAAGGTTCAGCGTATACTTCTCCTTCAGATAGAAGACCTCAGGGGGATACTTTTGATGTTGATTTTGTGGCTCATGAAATGGGGCATCAATTGGGAGGTTCTCATACTTTTTCTTATGAACTGGAAGGTTTAGGAACAAGTTATGAGCCTGGAAGTGGCTCGACTATCATGGCATATGCTGGTGTAACAAGAGGTTATAATATTCAGAATAATTCGGATGATTATTTTTCTTATGCCAGTATTAATCAGATTCAGAATAATTTGGCAACAAAGACTTGTCCAGTTTCTACGCCAATAACGAATAATCCGCCTGTCATAGATGCGGGAGCTGATTATACGATTCCGATTAGCACTCCATTTGTTTTAAAAGGAACAGGTTCTGATCCAGAAGGCGGCACTATAACTTATACTTGGGAACAATATGATAGCGCCATTAATACTTCAGGAGACAATAGTTTGACTTATCCAACAAAACCAAACGGCCCCATGTTTAGATCTTTTAAGCCGACAACTTCACCGATTCGTTATATGCCAGCTTTGAGTTCTGTTTTGAGCAATACGCTTACCACTTCATGGGAGTCAGTTTCTTCTATTGCTAAGACAATGAATTTTACTTTGACAGGAAGAGATAATGCGCCAATTGGAACAGCACAAACGGGTGCAGATGCTATGGTAGTTACTGTAAGTGCGGCAGCAGGGCCTTTCGCAGTAACTTCACAAAATAATGGAGATGTAGCCTGGAGCAAAGGATCTGCTCAAGTTATTACTTGGAATGTCAATAATACTAATGCACTTCCAGGATCCTCAAATGTTAATATCAAATTGTCTTTAGATGGCGGTTTGACATTTCCGATCACTCTAGCTTCTGCTACTGCAAATGATGGTTCAGAAACGATATTAGTTCCATCAGACATTGAAGCGTCTACCAATTGCAGACTTTTAATTGAACCCGTAAATAATATTTATTATGCTGTAAATCGAACTTCGTTTGCCATAGGGTATTCTATTGCAACAACCTGTTCGACCTATAATTTTGAAGGCGGTTATTCTACAGATAATACGTCTACTTTTATCAATAAAACTGTTAATGTGCCAACTTCGACGGGAACAGTTTCAGATGTAAATGTTTCTGTGAATGTTACCCATGCAAGATTTTCAGATCTTGAAATGCAGATCGTAAGCCCAAGCGGAACGGTTGTAAGTTTATTTAATAAAAGCTGTGGTACTACTAATTCAACCTTAGCGCTTCAGTTTGATGACAGTGGCACTAGTTTAAACTGCGGTACAACAACAAACCAGATTGTGGTTCCAGCAAGTGCTTTGACTGCATTTAATAATGAAAATCCTCAAGGAACTTGGACATTTGGGGTTCGTGATGCCGTTACAGGAGCATTAGGGACTATAAATTCGGCTTCGGTGAATATTTGTAATAAAACCTATACATTAGGAAATTCTGATTTTGAAAATATTGATTTTGCTTTATATCCTAATCCAAGCAAAGGGCGTTTTACGATTCAGTTCAGCAGAGATTCTATAAAAGAAGTAAAAATATATGTACACGATATTTTAGGGAAATATGTCTATAATAATACTTTTCAGGGATCAGGATATTTTATTCAGGATATTCAGCTGCCAAATGTGCCTTCTGGACTTTATCTCGTTACAGTTGACGACGGAGAAAAAAGAATCGTCAGGAAGATTTTAGTAAACTAAGATTGATTAAAACCCCAATACTTTAAAATCCAAATTCCAAAACTTACTTTAAGCTTACTGGAATTTGGATTTTTTATTGAAATTTGATTTTAAGAGTGCGCCATCGCCATACAAACAATACTGATTTTTGCGTCAGGAATTTTTAGCAGTGCCCTGGCGCAAGCTTCAAGTGTTGCACCCGTTGTAAGCACATCGTCAACAATCAGAAAATGTTTGTTTTGATTTTCTTCTGTTGAAATTACATCAAATATGTTTTCAATATTTTCAGAACGGCCTAAAAGATTTTTCTTGGATTGTGTTTTGGAGTACACTTTTCGAAACAGAATATTTTCATTGAAAGGAATTTGAAAACTAGAAGCAATTGCCTTTCCAAAATTTGTCACCTGATTATAACCTCGTTCTTTAAATTTCTTTTTATGAAGCGGAACAGGAATTACAACATCAAAAGGAATTTCGAGTTGAAGTTCTTTTAAGTCTTCGGCATACCAGTTTCCTAAAACAGTTCCGATTTCCTGATGGCCTTTGTATTTTAAATTATGAATGAGTTCCTGAACCATTCCTTTTTTATTAAAATACAAAAAAGCCGATGCAAACTGAATGTCAATTTTGCCGTAAAACTTTTTTATGGCCTCATTTTTTGGATCTAAATGATATTGAGTTAGAGGCATTTCGTGTCGGCAGGAAGTACAGAAAACAGTTTCATTTTGCAGTAAAAGAGTTCGACATCCGTCACAGACTTTCGGGAAAAACAAATTTATTAGATAATTAATCACAAAAAGAAAGATTTTATTTACGAAAATAACAAAATCAATGGTTCAATCTTTATAATTTTTCTTTTTTTTAAAGGTACTTTTTATATTTTTGCATCACTATGGCAAAACAAGAAGATATATTTAAGAATGTGGTTTCGCACGCAAAAGAGTACGGATTTATTTTTCCGTCAAGCGAAGTTTACGACGGATTAAGTGCAGTCTACGATTATGCACAAAATGGAGTCGAGTTAAAAAAGAATATCCGTGAATATTGGTGGAAATCAATGGTTCAGATGAATGAAAATATTGTCGGCCTTGATGCTGCGATATTGATGCACCCAACAACTTGGAAAGCTTCAGGCCACGTTGATGCATTCAATGACCCATTAATTGATAATAAAGATTCTAAAAAGAGATATAGAGCTGACGTTTTGGTTGAAGATCATGCTGAAAAAATTCACCAAAAAGCACAAAAAGAAATTGACAAAGCAAAAGCTCGTTTTGGAGATGCATTCAACGAACAAGAGTTCATTACAACTAATGCTCGTGTTATTGAATATTTGGCTAAAGAAAAAGAAATTAGAGAGCGTTTAGGGCGTTCTTTAGGTGCAGGTGATTTGGCTGATGTAAAAGCTTTGATTGAAGAGCTTGAAATTGCTGATCCTGAAACTGGTTCTAAAAACTGGACAGAGGTAAAACAATTTAACTTAATGTTCGGAACAAAACTAGGTGCATCTGCAGAGAATGCAATGGATTTATATTTGCGTCCAGAAACAGCACAGGGTATTTTCGTAAACTTTTTGAATGTTCAGAAATCAGGTCGTATGAAAGTTCCTTTCGGAATTGCTCAGACGGGTAAAGCGTTTAGAAACGAGATTGTGGCAAGACAATTTATTTTCCGTATGCGTGAGTTTGAACAAATGGAAATGCAATTTTTTGTTCGTCCAGGAGAAGAAATGAAATCATACGAGTACTGGAAAGAAACGCGTTTGAAATGGCATTTATCTTTAGGATTAGGAAAAGAAAATTACCGTTTTCACGATCACGAAAAATTAGCACACTACGCAAATGCGGCGGCGGATATCGAATTTAATTTCCCATTTGGATTCAAAGAATTGGAAGGAATTCACTCTCGTACCGATTTCGATTTAAAAGCACACGAAGAATATTCAGGAAGAAAATTACAATATTTTGATCCAGAATTAAACGAAAACTATGTTCCTTATGTAGTAGAAACTTCAGTAGGTTTAGATCGTATGTTCTTGGCAGTTTTTGCAACTTCATTAAAAGAAGAAACATTAGAAGATGGTTCTACAAGAACAGTTTTAAAATTACCAGCGGTTTTAGCACCAACTAAAGCAGCGGTTTTACCATTAGTTAAAAAAGATGGTTTGCCAGAAGTTTCCAGAAAAATTATCGAAGATTTGAAATGGGATTTCAATGTGGCGTATGATGAAAAAGATGCTGTAGGACGTCGTTACAGAAGACAAGATGCTTTAGGAACGCCTTTCTGTATTACAGTGGATCATCAGACATTGGAAGACGAAACGGTAACGATTCGTCATAGAGATACAATGAAACAAGACCGTGTGAAAATTGCTGAATTAAGAGGTATTATCGAAAACGAAGTTTCGATGAAAAACTGGTTAATGAAAATGTAATCTTTACATACTATACTATAGATCCCAAATTCCGTAAAGGAGTTTGGGATTTTTGATTTTTAAAAAGACGTATTTTATCGATGTTTTTTGCATTTCATCATTATGTATCAACATTTTAATGTAATGTGTTAACAATGAAATGTTTAAAAATCTAAAATCCGTATTTTTAAATGCGGTAAAATGCCGAAAACTAATTTTTTTCGCATAGAATCAAATTAGATTATTTTGATTGTGAAGTGAGAAAAGCAACAAAACCAAAAATTGAAAAAGTATTCGTATATTATTATTGATGATGATGCTGAAAGTATTTTGAAGACCCAAACAACCGCCGACGGTTTTTCAGAATTATCTTTTATGGCTTCGGCATCAAATTTTCACGAAGGCTTAAATTTGATTTTAGAACACAAACCAGCCTTGGTTTTTCTGGAAATTGATCCAAAAAATAAGGCAAGCGAATTATCCTTGTCTTTTATCAGTGAACTGCATCGCTTCTTTCAGGAAATTCCAAAAATTATTATTACAACCCATAAAAAAGACAAAGCCTTTGATGCTATTCAATATGGTGTCTCTGATTATTTTTTAAAACCTGTTGCGCATGTTGATCTTCTAAAAACAGTTTTGAAGCTTAAAAAAGCCAATTTAGAGTCAAAAACAGCGCTGTTGAAAGAAGAACCAACTTCTATCGTAATCGATAATGTAAATAATGTAACCATTCCGCAGAATGTCGAAAAACCTTTAACGATCTGCATCAAATCCTATGGTGATTATCGATATTTAAATGCAGCCGATATTTGTTATTTTCAAGCCGATAATAATTCGACCGATATTTATTTGAATACTGGTGAAATGATTACGGCATTTAAAACGTTAAAGCATTTTGAGAGTGTTTTGACATATCCTTTTATTCGAATTCACAACAGTTATGTAATTAATCGTAATTACATTGCAAGAATTCATAGCGGAAATTCAATCTGTTACATAAAAAACTCTTCCAAAAAAATTCCATTTTCTAAAACCTACAAAACAAACGTCGATCTTATAATTTCCGATTTTGCTGCAGGAAATTACTTAGAAATCTAAAAACCAGACGTTTACACGGATTTGCTATCCATTGACTATCAATTGGGTATGATCTACCATAAACTCAATTTTTCGTATAAATTTTTCTTGGCCTCCGTATTAGTTTTACACCATGATTCGCAATAAACAGCAGTCATTCTCCAAAAAAATAAACTAAAATTTAAAACCCCTCAGGTCATGAAAAAAACAGCTTTGACAATCGGATTATTCTCTTTAGTAATGGTAGCAGCTTCTTTTGCAAATCCAGAAGTTTCAAGTAAAATAGAAATTAATCCTCCTACAGGTACAGGTGCAACAAATGGCGGAAGACAAAAGGCTGATTTTGCTGCGTTAAGAAAATCAGAAGTAAATTCTAAGCATTTAAACAGCTTTGCTGCAGATAGTCAATCTAAAAGAATGACCGTAAAAGTAGACTAAGAAAAAAACAGATATGTATAAAAAGGGCTGTCCATTTTGGGCAGCCTTTTTTTGTTTCTATACTTTTACTATTTTTGGTAAAACTCTTAAACGATATTGAAAAATAATTGTGTAATATTATTCCTTTTTTGCCTTGTTTTGTTGAGTTGTGTCAATAAAAACAAAGATCCTAAAAACCTAGACTCACAAGAAGATAGTCTTACAGTTTACCTATCTAAGGCTAAAGATGTAAATCTGACAACAGAAGATAAAAAGACTTATAATGAGAAAGCATTTGATATAATTTTAGATCAAAAGGACGATTCTATTAATAAAGTGAATCTTTTTAAAGTTGCAAATAGATATTATAATATGGGTGACTTGAAGGAATATTTAATAACAACAGAGCTAATTTTAGAGCGATCCTTAAATTCTAAAGATTCTGTTAATATGGCAAAAGCTTACAGTTATTTAGGAGATTATTATGTTTCACAATCCATATCTGATAGTGCTTTTATGAACTATTTCAAGGCAGAAAAAGTTTATTTGAAAATAAAAGACAAATATAATTTAGCTAAGACATTTTTAAATAAAGCAAATCTTCAGTTTAATGAAGGGGATTATTTCGAAAGTGAAATTAGCGTTTTTAAAGCATTACGAATTTTAAAGGAAGAGAAAAATGTCAATGATCTGCTTTATGATTGTTACAACTTATTAGGACTCTTATATAATGAACGAGAAGAATACCAAAAAGCACTTGATTTTCATTATAATGCCTTAAAAATAGTTAAGGATAAATCCATGCCTGCTGAATTTCAATTGCAAGCAACATCACTAAATAATATTGGTTATGTTAACTTAAAGAAAGAAAATTACAGAGCAGCAAAAATGTATTTTCAAAAAGCATTAAATGAAGATAATTTATATAAGCAAAATAAGGAGTTGTATGCTATTGTTTTAGATAACTTAGCCTATTCCAAGTTTAGATTGAGAGAAACGAAAGATTTATTTATTCAGTTTGATAACGCACTAAAAATAAGAGATACTCTAGGACTTAAATCTGGTGTAGTTTTAAGTAAATTACATTTGTCTGAATATTTTGCCTACAAAAGAGATACTCTTACAGCTATTGAATATTGTAATCAGGCTTTGGTTTTGTCAAGGAGATCGAATCAAATAGCTAATACGTTAGATGTACTTAAACAGATAGCAATTATTGATCCGGGAAATGCATCAAAATATTCTAGAGAATATATCAAGCTAAATGATAAAATGCTTAAAGCAGAACGAAAGATGGGAGAAAAATTTTCCCGAATCGAATATGAAACCAATGAAATAAAAGATCAGAACTCTAATCTTCAGGAAAAAAATAAAACTTTGGTTTATGTTTTTAGTATTTGTACATTGCTTGGGCTGTTTTTTTATGTGTATAAAACACAGCAGGCCAAAAATCGAGAATTGCTTTTTAAGCAGCAGCAGCAGATTGCAAATGAAGATATTTACAATTTGATGATTTCACAGCAAAACGAAATTGAACAGACCAGAATACAAGAAAAGAAAAGAGTTGCACAGGAATTACACGATGGTGTTTTGGGCAGAATGTTTGGAATCAGAATCAGTTTAGATGGTTTGGATCAAGTAGAGGAGGCTGAAGCAAGTTCTAAAAGGAAAAAATATCTGGCAGAGCTTAAAAATATTGAGCAGGATATTCGTGAAATTTCTCATGATTTAAATAGAGAAAAATCCGAATTAATTAATAATTTTGTCGTAATTCTTAATAAACTATTTGAAAATCAGATAAATACATTTAGTTCGAAATTAATTACTTCTTTCGATCCTGATATTAAATGGGAATTGATTAGCAATATTGTCAAAATCAATTTGTATCGAATTATTCAAGAAGGACTTCAAAATTGTAATAAATATGCTAAAGCAGATTTTATTAAAGTAGAGTTTAAGAATGAAGACGATCATTTGGTACTAATAATCGAAGATGACGGAGTAGGATTTAATGTCAATAGAACCAAAAACGGAATAGGCCTGCATAATATCGAATATAGAGCAGCAGAATGTAAGGGGGCAGTTACTATAAAATCTGCCAAAGGAGAAGGAACAGCCTTAATTGTAAAAATCCCAATAGATCCCAATAATAACCTGCATAATAATGACATTTGATTTAACAGCTCCAGTTCCGCAATTAGTTAAAAAGAATATTTTAATAGTAGATGACCATCCATTTATTATTGAAGGATATAAAAACGCTATAACTCGTTATAATCCAAAGCAATATGAGTTTTTTATTGCACAAGCGCACGATTGTAAATCAGGATATGATATAATAGAAAATGATAACACGCCGGTATTTGATATTGCTTTTTTAGATATCAGTATGCCTCCTTATGAGGAAAAAGAGATTTTTTCTGGCGAAGATTTAGCAAAGCTCTTGTCAAAGAAAATGCCTTCCTGCAAGATTATTTTATTGACGATGTATACTGAATTGTTAAAAATTAAAACGATAATCAGAAGCATTCAGCCCAATGGATTAATCATTAAAAATGACCTTACTTTTGACGAATTGCTATTGGCTTTTGATAAAGTAATGAAAAATGAAAAGTATTACAGCCAATCTGTAGTAAAGATGTTGAACCAAACGACTCACAATGCTATTGAAATTGATCAATATGATAAACAGATATTAGTTCATTTGTCAAAAAGAGCTGCAATCAATGAGATGCTCCAGAATATTCCAATTTCTATAAATGCGATAGAAAAAAGAAAAGCACATCTAAAAGAATTATTGAAAATAAGAAGTGGTTCTGATGATGATTTGGTGAGAGAAGCTAAAAGTAAAGGGCTTTTTTAAAATTTTAGATTTCAGATTTTTCAAACGAAACTTAACAATAAAAAAATACCTAACAGGTTTTTAAACCTGTTAGGATATACTGAATACTGCGACCTAGACTGAAAACTGAAACTACTCAGTCAAAGCGTCCCACCCACGTGCTTTTAAAGCAATTTTGGTATTGGCACGTGTTACAAGATGTATTCCTTCATTTTCTTCTGTCATGTGACCAATAACAGAGAAATTCGGATTTCCTTTTATTTTGTCAAAATCATTGATGTCAATTGTAAATAGAAGCTCATAATCTTCTCCGCCGTTAATGGCAACAGTTGTGCTGTCGATATTAAATTCTTCACAAGCAGAAATAAACTGCGGATCTAAAGGCAGTTTGTCTTCATATAAATTACAACCCACTTTTGATTGTTTGCAGATGTGAATAATTTCAGAAGATAATCCGTCTGAAATATCAATCATTGCAGTTGGTTTAATGTCTAAAGCATGGAGCAAAGTTCTAACATCTTTTCTTGCTTCTGGTTTCAGCTGGCGTTCTACTAAATAAGTATAAGGATCTAAATCTGGCTGATTGTTTGGATTAACTTGGAAGACTTGTTTTTCGCGTTCTAAAACCTGTAATCCCATGTAAGCGGCACCGATATCTCCAGTTACAACCAAGAGATCGGTTTTTTGTGCTCCATTTCGGTAAACCAACTCCTTTTCATCAGCTTCACCAATTGCAGTAATACTGATAATTAAGCCTTTTTGAGATGAGGTAGTATCACCGCCAATTACATCTACTTTATATTCTTTTGCAGCGTGCGCGATTCCATCAAACAACTCTTCTAGTGCTTCAAGTGGAAAACGATTTGAAACCGCTACTGAAACCGTAATTTGTGTTGGCTTCGCATTCATAGCACAGATATCAGAAACGTTTACGACAACAGCTTTGTATCCTAAATGTTTTAACGGCATATAAGCCAAATCGAAATGAACTCCTTCTATCAATAAATCAGTAGAAACAACTACTTTTTTGTCTTTAAAATCAAGAACAGCAGCATCATCGCCTATACTTTTTAAAGTAGATTCCTGAGTAACATCAAAGTTTTTGGTTAAATGGTCTATTAAACCGAATTCGCCTAATTGAGCTATGCTGGTTCGCTGCGGATTTTTATCTTCTATCATTTTTTCTGAGTTCCAAAGTTTGTAAGCTGCAAAGGTACAAAGTTGAGGATTGAATAACTATAAACAGAGTTCGATTATTAGTTTGAAGCAGAAAGATTTGATTTTTTTATTGAGATTGTCCGGATTTTTCTCCAAATGAACTTTATGAAACTTCGACTATAATATGAAAAAGAGTAAAATAATTAAGACTGAACAATGAATTAATAGTGAACCTAAGTGTTCTCTATTTGAGAATGTTTTTATCAAATTAGTAATAGTGAGAATTCCAATAATAAAAGGTGCCAACAAAATTAATATTGCATTTGGACCTGGTGCGCAGATTCCATGAGGGAGGACATAAAAAAAAAGAAATGAAATTAAAATATAGGCTGTGTAAAAGGCCAAAGTTTTTAAAATATTTTTGTGACAAGTGGTTTGTTTTGTAAAAATATTTTTCAAATTAAGTTGATTTAAAGACAAATTTGTGATTATACCCAAAGCTTTTTCTTTCAAATATAGAAAAAATGGTATCACATTTACAAAAGATCCCTATGGCAGCGTGAAGAATTCTAGTACGCTCAAGTTATTATCGCTTCATACTAAAATGTGCTTTGAATTCTTGAACCACGCCATTTTGAGTATAAGTAACCTGAAACCAATAATCAGAAGAAGGAAGCGGACTGCCGTTGAAATTGCCGTCCCAGCCTGCGCCAGAAGGCTTAATCATTTTGATGAATTTACCATAGCGATCATAAATAGTAATGACGGCATCTGGCTGATCTGCAAGATCGGGAATGTTCCAAGTGTCATGGTAACCATCATTGTTTGGAGTAAAAAACTTAGGATATTTAAGCACTTTGGCAAATAAAATAAGATTGTCACAATTTGCTTTGATATCTCTTATTGTGATAGCGTGTTCTCCTGAATCTACATCCTTAAATATATTACTGGTTTGAAAATCACCATCATCCAGCTGGTATTCATAGATTCCAAAACCATTTGTTAGGTTTACGGTAATATCTATATCATCCTCAAATTCATCCGAAACTGTTACGGTTGCAATTGCCGGACTTGATTTTTCGACGGTTAAAGTGGCTGGATTATAACCGCAGTCGTTACCAACATCTGGTATGTTTTTGACGGGGACAACGGTATAAATACCTTCTTGAGTTGCAGTATATGTTGGTCCAGTACCCATTTTGTTGTTATTAAAATACCATTCAATAGTATAGTCTGATGAATTAATTCTGGAATTCAATACCACAGGATTTAATAATGCTCCAGTTTGATAATCGACGCAAATGATTCCGTTTTGCAATGAGAAATTTTTTAAAGGATAAATTGTAACAAAAAAATCATCCTGAGCAAAACAGTTAGGATTTGTAGGCGATGACGCATAGATATACAATCTCTGGCTAGTATTTATTTTTTGACCGGCAGTAAATAAGGTTCCTGTAGCATTGGGGCCGCTGTAATAATTTCCAACTGCTAGAGGAGGTAAAGTATAACTTTCACAAATGGCAACATCAGGAGTATTAGTCAACACGGGAGTTGGAGAAATAGTAACTGAAAAACTCTTTTCGCTCACACAGGTTAGGCGTGTGCCTGAAACAGCATAAACATAAATGGTCTGGGAGGTTTTTAGTATAGTTCCTGCTGGAATAATTGAACCTTTTCCGCCTGGTTGTGAATAATAATTTCCCAATATCAGCGGAGGTAAAGTATAACTGTCACAAACATTTATGTTGCTGAAACTGCCAACATCTATCCCTAGATAATTTACTTTAAAAAAAGTTTCATTACTGCAGGAAGTAAAATCGGCCCATTCGTTATAAATATAAATAGTCTGTGTGGTATTGATGGCTGTTCCTTCTGTTAATTGTGTTCCTAAACCATGCGGGCCTCCCGTAGCAGTATAATATTTTCCATTTTTAAGTTTTGGAAGTTTAAAATCATTGCAGGTTACTACGTCTGTAAAACTGTCAACTGCTGGAAGAGGTTTTATTTGAACAGTAAAACTATGTTCGTTTGTACATTCAGGCCCAACTGAATAAACATAGATAGTTTGTGTTGTAGTTATAATGTCACCTGCTTTTAATCGTGTTCCTCCGCCGTTGGGTTTTGTAAAATAGTTTCCATTTACTAATGGCGGTAAAACGTAACGTGCACATTCGAGTCTATTTGCAGGAGTGTCTACTGGCGGAAGCGGTTTTATGGTAATTACATATTTAAGATTTTCGGTACAATTGGGTGAAGTAGTTGTTGCCGCATAATAATACACAGTTTGTGAGTTGGTAATAACAGTTCCGGCTGGAATAGTTTTGCCTTGCCCTCCCGGACTTTCATAATAACCGCCAATAGCAATTGCAGGTAAAGTAAAACTGCCGCATCTTGAGATTGGAACAAAAACGGGAGAATTTACGATATCAATTTTAAAAGAATGCTCATTGGTGCATCTTCCGTCATTTGCAAAAACAAATATCGTCTGACTGGAAGTTATTTTATCTCCCGCTTTCAAAGCTTTGCCTAAACCGCCTGATACTGTAAAATAATTTCCGTTTGTCAAAGGAGGTAATGTATATGAATCACAGGTAACAACATTCGCAGGTTTGTCTATTTCGGGCAGCGGATAAACGGTAAAAGGAACTGGAATATCTCGACATACAGCCCCATTAATTACAGCATAATAATAAATAGTCTGACTTGCTGTAAAAACCGTTCCTTCGGGAATAACATCGCCACGTCCTCCAGACTGCGTGAAAAAACCGCCCGCAGGTACTCGTGGCACGGTATATTGTCCACAAGCTTCTTTTTTAAAACCAATTTCATAAATCAGCGTTACATTAAAACTGCTTTCGTTGGTACAGCTGTTTGTAGTAGGGCCTTTGTAGATATAGTAAGTGCCGCTTTTGGTAACGATATATCCTGGATCAAGTTTAGTTCCCGTTCCATTTGTTGAGGTGTTGTATTCGCCATTTGTAATTGGTGGAAGGGTATAGCTCTCGCAGGCAATTACATTTGGAATTTTATCTACAATCGGCAACGGATGAACAATTACATTGAAATTTAATGTTGTATAACAAACGGAATTGGAAATATTTTCAATACGCACCCAGATCGTTTTCGGTGATTGTGATAATGACGTAGTGAAAACTTTAGGATCTGCAATATTGTTTCGGGCTAGATTTGCATCAGTTTCGCTTTGATAATATCTGATTCTGTATTGGGAAGAATTTAATCCGTTTAAGATGATTGGTTCCTGAACAGTTAAATCGACGGTTACATTTTTTGAAACAGTATCACAAGCATTTAAGTCTGGTGGTTTTATCACATTGATCGGATCTGTTACTAATAAATTAAATGAAATGAAATTATCACAAAAGAAGGTTTTATCATTAACAGGTACCACTTTTATATATATAGTTTGATTGCCAGAACTAACATAAGATTTTAACTGATTTTCAGGGATAATTGGTTCGTTGGCATTAGCGGAAGCTAAAGAATCAAAATAATAAATCGAATATTTAGCGGGATCGATGCCTAATTCAGTTAAATTGTTCTGAGTCAAATCATATTGATAAGTGCCAATTGTACTATAACAAGCAGTTAAGTTTTTAGGAGTTTTAATAATCAAATCATTAATTACAACTTCATCCTTAACCACACAGCCAGAAAGAGTTGCAGTAACTCCATAAGTTCCGGCTTTATCGACTGTCAAAGAATTGCTGGTTTCGTTTGGAATTACTGCTCCGTTTAGCGTCCAGACATAATTGAAATTTCCTGCGAGATCAGATTTAAGTGTGATTTTTTCGCCTTGGCAAATAATTCTGTCGGGGCCTAAATCCATGGTAGTCATAAAACTGCCTCCTTTTATAAAAACTGCTGAATCGTAATTGCTGTCGTTATAATCGCCAATAGCCAATTTTATGCGATAAGTTCTGTTTGGAATTACAGTTGAAGAAGCAGTTAAAACTTTGGTCTCACCTCTCATATTGATAGCAGACTCAGCTGGATTGGCAACATTATAACGGTCAAATAAATTTGCATTGGCAGATAAACAGGACGAATTATACTGCTGGTCTCTAATATTTTTGACCGAAACTGGAGTTGTTGTCCCTGGTACTACAGCAAGATTTGTAGAAATTCCGGTTGTTAAATCAGTTAATATAAAAGCAAATACATCGCTAAATCCGCATTGAAATTCACCGTATTCATTTGAGGCGAACAGAAAATCAAAACTAAAATTGCTTGATAAAGGCGTAAAATCAAATTGAAGAAAGCTGACATCTGTAACAGGTACAACTTGTCCGTTGCTATCACTGATTTGCTGTAAATCGCTATCGGTAGCATTATTCAGTTTACTGCTTTCGTTATTGCCGGTATAGGATCCTTCGGTATATTTGGCCATTCCGTTTCGTATAATGATACCGCTGGAAATAGGAAAGTTTGGATTAGTACTTGTGAATTTACCGATTCCCTGACGCGAGGAGAATTTAAAATTACTTTCGTTTGAACAGCCATTCTGCATTAATTCTGTTCGTACCAGTTCAGGAATACCCAAGCTTGTAGTATCGACTATGATTCCTTGTGATGAAGATATAGCCGAACAAAATAATAAAAGTAGAAGTAGAGCCGCTCTCATAATTCATATTTTTATTAGTAGGGTTATTTAAAGTTACGAAATTATTTATCTTTAAAATTATGATTATCAGTATTTTATGATTTTTTAACCTTATTTAAACAAAAATGAAAGAGAATTTTAATTGTGTTAAATTATTAGTGAACCGCTTGTAAATAAAGTGCCTAAGTTGTTTAAATAGGAAAGAGAAGCGTTAGTTTTTGTTACGATTAAAGAAAGAATTTTAAAATATTCTAAAAATTATTTTTTCCTGCTGACAAACTGTTGTCACCGGCCCATTCTACTTTTGAAGTATTAAAAATATTTAAACTTTAAAACCATGAAAACATTAGCTGCACAAGTAATTACACAAGAAGATTTATTGAAACACTGGCAAGGACATCGTGCTCTTACACGTCGATTAATTGAGATTTTTCCAGAGAAAGATTTCTTCGAATTTTCAATAGGAGGTATGCGTCCTTTTGCAAAATTGGTTGATGAACTTTTGGCTATTGCAGTTCCAGGACTTAGAGGAATTGTAACGAAACAAACTGAAGCATTCTCAGAAGGAGGAGAAAAATTGATTTTTAAAGCGCAGTATCTGGAAAAATGGGACGAAGCTACAGAAGAAATCAATACATACTGGGAACAATTGTCTATTGAAGATTTTAGCGAAACGTTTAATCTTTTTGGACAGTATGAATTCCCAATTATTCAGAATATCTTATATTTTATTGATAACGAAGTGCATCACAGAGGACAAGCTTATGTGTATTTAAGAGCTTTAAATATCGAACCGCCGTTTTTCTGGGAAAGATAATTGATATTTTTTTCTTAACTTAATAATACAAATCTAAAATTAAGACAATGAGTTTAAAGAAGATAATGTCCAATTATGCCGATTATAATTTATGGGTAAACCAGCAATTTGTAAACTGGCTTTCGCCGAAGTCAGATGAACTGTTGTCTGCAGAAGTGCCTTCGAGCTTTTCAACCATAATGAAAACACTCGATCATATTTGGTCTACAGAAGAATATTGGTTTTCTGTAATTTCTCAAAAAGATGTTTCTCAAAAGAAGGCAGAAAACGAATTATCTAAAGAAGAGATTTTTGAAGGATTGCTCAACTCATCTGCAAAATTGAAACACTTCATCAACTCATTGTCTGAAGAAGATTTAAGCACAGAAATTAAAATAACAAATCCATGGTTTGAATGTGAACTGCCAATTGCAGATTATCTGATTCAGGTAATTAATCACGGCACATATCACCGCGGACAGATTGTAACTATAGGAAGAAATATTGGAATTACTGATGCTTCCAATACAGATTATAATTTTTACAATGTCATAAAACAGAAATAAACGAAAAGACTCCTGAAGATAATGTTCTCGGGAGTTTTTTTATGATAACCTTTTCCTATTGGTGTCCAGTAATTTTAGAACGTTTGTTTTTAATACTTCAGGTTCCAGAATTTCAGCATAATCTCCAAACATCAAAAACCATCTCGGAAATGCATTATTGATATCTCTGGACATAAAGGTCATTTCGATTTTATCATCAACTTCTTTTTGTGAAATAAAACCATGATATTTTCTCTCGCTCGCTAAATATCTTGCTATTTTACGGTCAATTAAAAGGCGGACTTTTGTTGTTGGACAGGTTTCTGTTTTAGTCAAATAAGTTTCTAAATCATCGTGTTCGATTGTAAAATTAACATCGGTTTTTTTGATTCCCTGAATTCGGTCGGTTCTAAACTGACGGTAATCTTTTCGAAGATGACAGTATCCTAAAAAATACCAGTTGTTATTATCATGAAAAACTCCTACTGGCTCCAAATTACGTTGAGTGGTCTCGTCTTTCTCAAAAGTTTTATAAGTCAAAAGAATTTGTTTTTTCTCTGCGATTCCCTCAAAAAGAACGGCCAAAGTATTGGGCGAATTATCATTAAACATTGGTTCTGCATCTTGCATTACAATTCTCGATTCGATGTTGGAGAGATAATCCTTGTCGTTACTTTTTAAAACTGCTTTTAACTTGTACATTGCCGACGCGTAATGTGTTCCTAAAGAAGGATCGGTAAATTTCTGCATTAGTTTCTCAGCTGCAATAAAACTGCTGACTTCTTCGCGTGTAAACATTACAGGAGGAAGTCTGTAACCATCCATTAAAGCATAACCAACTCCCGCTTCACTGTAAATTGGAACTCCAGAGGCTTCCAGTGTTCGAATGTCTCTGTAAATAGTTCTTAAGCTGCATTCAAAACGATCAGCTAATTCCTGTGCTTTTACAATTTTTTTGGATTGTAATTGAATTAGAATGGCAATAATCCGGTCAAATCGTTTAGGAGTTTCGTCAAGCATTTTTTTCTGAGTTCAAGAGGTTTAAAGGATCAAAGTTACAAAGGATTGGTTTTGAAAATTTATAAAATTCTAAATTCTGTAAATTTTTAAATATCAAGAACTATCTTGTTAATTATTTTTCTATGTTTAATGGCTGATTTAAAAAAAACTGTATTTTTAGCACAACCAAAAACAACCCAAATGCAAACCGATTTATCTTATACTAAGACAGAAGAACTTAAAAAGAAGCTTCGAGCAGGAACTTATGACGGCAATCAAGAACTAATCGAATTAATTCGATTAGGATATGATCCTATTTTGGCAAAAGAGATGTTGTCAAAAGTCATTAAAATGCATAAAGATGATCTTTATGAAGAAACAAAAGAAGCTAAAGAAACAGAAGAAAGAGAAAAAATCGCCTTTTCTGCCGTAATTATGATTACCACTTTTTTAAGCATGTTTGCAGGCGATAGCAGCATCATAATTTTAATCTCGATTATTGTTGCGTGTTTTTGTGGCTATTATGGAAATCAAGACAATCCAATTCCTGGAATGGTGGGTTATACTTTGGCAGCAATGATTATGCCTTTTGCTTGTGGTTTTTATTTTGAAGGAAGAAGTACTTTCTTGAATCTAGAAATATTAATCCCATTATTTTTTTCTTTTGGACCTGGTTTATTAGTAAAATATATTTTATCCCGAATCCTGCCATCAGACTAACTTAAACAGAATGAATTATGATTGACAATTACTCTTTTAATGAACATCACAAAAGATTTGAACCGTACGAAACGAAATGTACTTATTGTGGTGAAAATCATATGAAAACAATGAATGATTGCTATTTCGTGCCGCTTTTTGTAACTAATGATCGTACAAATATTGTGGTTTACAGATCGGTTAAATATTCTAAAATTTTAATTGGAATACCTAGATGTTCTTCCTGCAAAGCAATCCACGAACAATCCGCTTCAAAATCACAATGGATAACTGCGGGACTTGTAATTTTGGCAATTTCTCTGTTAGCATATAACTTTATGTTATTAAGTCCATTTGTTGTGGTGGGAGGTTTTTTTGCTCTAATTTTTGGCGCTATTTATGGATCAAAAAAAATGACAGAATCATTTGTAGTGGGACATGATATTTATACGCTCCAAGATGGAGCTGAAACAAACGAAGTAGTTCGAGATTTAATAGTGGCTGGCTGGTCTTTTACACAGCCTTCTGCATAAATAAAAAAAAGCTGTCTCAATTTAAGACAGCTTTTTTTACGAATTGGAAAGACTAAAATCGATATAAAACTCCAAATTGAGGCTGGTCGAAGATGTTTTCAAATAAATTGATATTTAATTGAAAAGTATCTGATGAAGGGCCGTTTTCTGGAGAGACGCTGTTGTAAGCTAAAACATTTGCCAGCACAAAAGTTACTGCAATATTTTTGGTTACAAAGTAATTTAATCCAACATTGATATCTGCAGTTAAACTGTTATCAGTATCGCTGCCAACAAGTGGTGTTTCAGTTTTGTTTCTTCCATAACCCAGACCAACTTCAGCGTATGTTTTAAAACGTTTTTTATCTAATTCTAAGAAATAGTAACGTGCAAAAGCCCCAACTCCAAATACATTTGTTTTTACTTGTGTCGTTTCAACTTTATTGCTGGCGTAATTTAATTTGGCTCCAACTGCAAATTTATCATTTAGTAAATAGCCGAACTTTGGACTAAACCCGTAATAGTCTGCCTCGCCGCCAGTACTAATTTTTATAGAACCTTCAAGAAACATATCTCCTTGTTGAAAAGTTACCCCTTTTGCAGAATTCATTTCAGCTTCAGCTTGGTCTTCTTGAGCGTTTGCAAAACAAAAGGTAAAAAGGGCTAAAATAACTGATAATTTAGTTTTCATAATCTTACATAATTTAATTGTTTGTAAGATTAAAAATACTTTTTCTCATTTTAAATCACTTTGAGTTTAGTCAAACGCGTTAAAAATCAATTTATTAAGTTAATATTTGTATAAATTAACAGGTTTTTACTTGTTTTAATTAATCGATAGAAATAGATTTAAAATAAAAAAAATGAAGAATTTATTATGCTGTAAGAAATTTTAGTTATTGTTTTTGATATTTTTGATTAACAAAAAAAGAGACTAATAAATGTACAATAAACTAACGCAGAACCAAGAAGCCGAGTTAAGAAATAGGATGAGAAATGGCACTTTTGATAGTGAATATGAAATAAAAAGTCTTGTAAGAATTGGCTATGATCCTGGTATTGCAGATTTTTTAGTCAATAAAGTAGTATTAGATTTTAAGGATGAGTTGTCTCAGGAAATAAAAGAAAACAAACAGGCAGAGGATAAGAAAAATGTTGCGTGGTGTATTTTGTGGGCTTCCTCTTTATTTTCCGCTATGATGGGTGAGATGAATATCTGGATCATTTTAATTTCTTTGGTAATAGCATCCTTTGCAGCTTATTGGGGATTCCCGAAAAGAAGAATACCTGCAATTACTGGATTTGTAATTACGGCGCTTATAATGCCTTTTGCTTTCGAGTATTATTTGAGAAACAAAGAAACTTATATACGATTGGAGCTTTTTATTCCTGCAGCGGTAGCTTTTGGAACAGGTTTACTAGTAAAGTATATTTTATCAAAATTGATGTATTCTGATAATGATTAGTTTTATAAACATATTATAAAAACAAAACCCGATAACGAAAGTCATCGGGTTATATTCTTAATACTTAGTACTTAAATCTTAATACTAAAGTTTAATCATTCAATTTTAAAACAGCCATAAATGCTTCTTGCGGAATCTCAACGTTTCCTACCTGACGCATACGTTTTTTACCTTTTTTCTGTTTTTCCAGCAATTTACGCTTACGCGAAATATCTCCACCATAACATTTTGCGGTAACGTCTTTACGAAGTGCTTTAATCGTTTCACGAGCAATAATTTTAGCTCCAATTGCAGCTTGAATTGGAATATCAAATTGCTGTCTTGGAATCAACTCACGCAATTTCTCGGTCATTTTTTTACCGATGTTGTAAGCGTTATCTTCGTGAATTAACGCAGAAAGTGCATCTACTGTTTGTGCATTTAAAAGGACGTCCAATTTTACTAATTTAGAAGTACGCATTCCAATTGGAGAATAATCGAAAGAAGCATAACCTTTAGAAACTGTTTTTAAACGATCATAAAAATCAAATACAATTTCTGCCAAAGGCATATCAAAGTTTAATTCAACACGTTCAGTAGTTAAATAAGTTTGATTGGTAATTAAACCACGTTTTTCAATACATAAGCTCATTACGTTTCCAACAAAGTCAGATTTTGTAATGATAGTAGCTTTGATAAATGGCTCTTCAACTCTGTCTAGTTTTGAAGGCTCTGGCAAATCGGATGGATTATTTACGATTAATGGAGTTTCAGGATGTTTTTTAGTGTAAGCTAAATACGAAACGTTAGGAACTGTAGTAATTACAGTCATATCAAACTCGCGTTCTAAACGTTCCTGAATGATTTCCATGTGAAGCATTCCTAAGAATCCGCATCGGAAACCAAATCCTAATGCAGCAGAACTTTCAGGAGTAAAAACTAATGAAGCATCATTCAACTGTAATTTTTCCATCGAAGAACGTAAATCTTCATAATCTTCTGTATCAACGGGATAAATTCCGGCAAATACCATTGGTTTTACATCCTCAAAACCAGTAATCATATTGGTAGTTGGTACTTTTGCATCAGTAATTGTATCACCCACTTTTACTTCACGAGCTTCTTTAATTCCAGAAATCAAATAACCAACATCTCCTGCAGAAACTACATTTTTAGGAACCTGATTTAATTTTAAAGTTCCAATTTCATCAGCAAAATATTCGTTGTCTGTAGCCATGAATTTAATTTTCTGGCCTTTTTTGATTTCACCATTTACAACTCTAAAGATTACTTCGATTCCACGAAATGGATTGTAAACCGAGTCAAAAATCAAAGCTTGTAACGGTTCTTCTGGATTTCCTTTAGGAGCTGGAATTTTTTCGATAATGGCTGCTAAGATATTTTCAACACCAAAACCAGTTTTTCCAGAAGCATGAATAATATCTTCTAATTTACATCCTAATAAATCGATAATATCATCACTAACTTCTTCTGGATTTGCACTTGGTAAATCAACTTTATTCAAAACCGGAATGATTTCTAAGTCGTTTTCTAATGCTAAATATAAATTTGAAATCGTTTGTGCCTGAATACTTTGTGCCGCATCAACAATCAATAAAGCTCCCTCACAGGCAGCAATAGATCTCGAAACTTCATACGAAAAATCTACGTGGCCGGGAGTATCAATTAAGTTTAAGATATATTCCTCGCCTTTGTATTTGTATTCCATCTGAATGGCATGACTTTTAATGGTAATTCCACGTTCACGCTCCAAGTCCATGTTGTCAAGCAATTGTGCTTTTTCTTCACGAGCTGTAACGGTTTGTGTTGCGCCTAATAATCTGTCCGCCAATGTACTTTTACCGTGGTCAATGTGTGCAATAATGCAAAAGTTACGTATCTTCTTCATTTTAATATATCAGTTCTCTAAACGAGTTTTAGTATTTTTTGGGAATAATTCACACCAAAGCAATTGCTTTAAAGCGTGTTATTAAGGCGCAAAGATAGCGCAAAGTTTTGGATTCTGGAATGCTGATCTTAGATAGTTGAAAGATGTGAATTAAAATTGGCATTAATATTCAAAATTAAACCCTTTTTGAGTTAATTTTTTGTACATCTCATCATCAAATTTATAAAGTTTAGCCGCTCTGTGCGAAACGTCTTTTTGCTTTTCATCCAATGCAGTCAAGAGTTTCATGTGCAGAATTTTTCGTCTAAAATTAGATTTGTCCAATTCAATTCCTAGAATTTCTTCATACAAATGCATCAATTGCAATAGAGTAAATTTTTCAGGAAGAAGGTTAAATCCAATTGGCGCTTGACGCACTCTATTTCTAAGCTGCAATAAACTGAATTCTAAAATTTCATTGTGGTCAAAAATCAGGTCTGGAATTTCATTTATTTTATACCATTTGGCTTCAATAACTTTTAAACTCGCTTTGATATTATAATCTTCTCGATTGACCAAAGTGTAATAACCAATAGTCACGACACGTCTTTCTGGAACACGTTTCGGATTGGTAAAGGCTTTTAACTGCTCCAGATAAATATCTTCCAGTCCAGTAAGCTCCTGCAAAATACGCTGGGCGGCATCATCGGCACTTTCATCGCGTTGTAGCCATCCGCCGAGAAGTCCCCATTTACCTTTACTTTCACCTTGGGCGTGCTGCACCAAGAGAACTTCGAGACTCTCTTTATTAAAACCGAAGAAAACACAGTCAATTGTGATTCCTTCAACAGCTGGTTTGTGGTCGTTAGTAGTTATTTCTGTCAATTTAATATTGTGTTTCGAAGTTTAAAAAGATTTCACAGACTGAAAATTAGAATTCAAAATTAAATCCTTTTTCAGTTAATTTCTTATAGATTTCTGGATCAAATTTGTACAGCTGTGCCGCACGATGTGAAACATCTTGTTGTTTTTCGTCTAAAGCTACCAAAAGTTTCATGTGAAGAATTTTTCTCCTAAAATTAGGTTTGTCCATCTCGATTCCTAAAATTTCTTCGTACAATCTCATGAGCTGTAATAAAGTAAATTTTTCAGGAAGTAGATTAAATCCGATTGGAGTTTGACGGACTTTGTTTCTAAGATGTTGTAAACTATAAGCCAGAATTTCGTTATGATCATAAATCAAATCAGGAATGCTGTTTATTTTATACCATTTGGCGTCTGAAGCCGTAAAACCTGCCTTAATATTGTAATCTTCTCTTTTTACAAGAGCATAATATCCAATTGTAATGACGCGTCTCAGCGGAAAACGATCTGGATCTCCAAAGGCTTTCAGCTGTTCGAGGTAAATATTATCAAGACCAGTCAGCTCATTCAATAATCGATGAGCGGCATTGTCTGTGCTTTCTTTTTTATAAATCCATCCTCCCGGCAGACCCCATTTTCCCTTGCTGATACCTTCACCATGCTGTACCAGTAGTACTTCAAGACTGCCTTTGTCAAAACCAAAAATAACGCAGTCAATCGTGATTGCATTCATGGCACTGTGCTCGTTTTTTGAGGCAGTTTTATCATCTACATTTTCAACCATATTTGAGATAAATTTTGACAAATTAAATAAATAAAATGATTATTAGGCTTCTTCAAAGCTTTATATTTTTTTTAACGTAACAAAAAATTGATAATCAGTTAATTAAAAATGTTCGGAAAATGGGTTTTAAAATCCCTAATTCTTAAACTACTGATTGTCAATTTTATAAAACATTGATTTTCTTATATTTTTTATTTCGATTTCATTTCTCTTTTTACAGCATTGATAAAAATGAAATAGTATTTCTCAGAATTGAAAAAAATTAACCCTAATATTTTGTTAATATAGAAAATTTGTTTTACACTTGTAGTCAAATTTACCATAAGATAAATTCAAATTGACTATAAGTAAAAAACGGCAAAGCTACAACTTAACTTAAACTTACCACAAATGTTTTTTTTAGAAATTGGTTTTCGAATCGATTTTAATGATAAAAAATAACTGCTTATAGTCTTGCAAGTACTAAATGTTGGAAATGAGATTCAGGCCCTCACTTTTGGCATGACCTACTTGGGAAATTTTTCCAGATTTCTCTTAGGGTAGAAATTACTAACTATAACTTAAACTTAATCAATTCTTATTATGAAAAGCAAAAATTGTATTAAAACAACAAAGCTGTCGTATTTTATGACAGTGCTGCTTAGCGTATTTATGATGCAGTTTGGATTTGCACAAGAATCTAAAACTGTAAGTGGAACAATCACTTCTGCCGAAGACGGATTTGGAGTTCCAGGAGCAACTGTACAAGTACAGGGAACAAAATCGAGTACTATTACCGATTTTGATGGAAAATATAAAATTGAAGCCAAAACAGGCGATGTTTTAGTATTCACTTTTGTGGGATTTAAAACACAGAATATTAAGGTTGGCGATCAAAAAGTAGTCAACGCGGTTTTACAGCCAGAAACAGCAGAACTTAAAGAAGTTGTGGTTATTGGATATGGTTCTCAAAAGAAAACCTTGGTTACAAATGCTGTAACTCAGGTTAGTGGAGAAAACCTAACAAAAACAAATACTACCAATGCGCTTCAGGCACTTCAAGGTCAGGCGGCGGGTCTTCAAATTACTTCTACTTCTGGCCAACCGGGAGAAAGCCTGAATGTAGTAATTAGAGGAGTTGGTTCAACGGCAGGAAGTAATCCGCTTTATGTTGTTGACGGCGTACTTACAGGGGATATTTCGTATTTGAATAACTCTGATATCGAATCTATTTCTGTTTTAAAAGATGCAGCTTCGGCAGCAATTTACGGTTCACAAGCTTCAAATGGAGTGGTGTTGGTTACAACAAAAAAAGGAAAACGTGGTGCAACTGGACAAATCACATTCGATCAATACTATGGCGTTCAGTCAGTAGCTAGAAAAGTAGATTTGCTGGATGCTAGGGAATATGCAACAATATTAAATGAAGCAAGAGTAAACTCTGGTAATACACCGTATTTTACAAATGCTCAAATTGCAGGAATGGGTTCTGGAACCAACTGGATGGATAAAATGCTGACAGATAATGCGGCTACAAAAAATTTCTCTTTTGGGGCTTCAGGCGGTTCTGAGACTTCTGTTTATTCAGCTTCTTTGTCTTACTTAGGGCAAGAAGGTGTTGTAGGAGGACCAGACTTATCTAACTATGAACGTTATAATTTCAGATTCAATTCAGAACATAAATTATACAAAGATGTTGTGACAATTGGAGAAAACCTGAGTTTTGCTTACATTGACAGAAACGGAATTGGTGTTGGAAATCAATATAACAACTCTTTAAGAGGTGCTTTTCAAGCAACACCTTTACTGCCAATGTATGATGCTAACGGAAACTACTTTGATACTTCAGGAAGTACAGAGCCTTGGTTAACTGGTGTGGCAAACCCTTATGCTTTGATGGTGTACAATAATCAAAATGAAAGCAACAGCCAAAAATTATTAGGAAATGTGTACTTGCAGATCCAGCCAGTTAAAAACCTGACTTTCAAAACGACTTTAGGTTTGGATTATAATGTAAGTGAAGGACATTCTTATTCGCCAATTTACAGATTGTCAATTTATGCTAACAATGCTTTTGACAGAGTAAATCAGAACATGAATAAAAGCAGAAGCATCAACTGGGATAACTTGTTGACATATAAATTTAACGTAGCCGATAGTCACCATTTTGAAGCTATGGCTGGTACATCTTATATCAATTACAATATAACTTCTATAGAAGCAGCCAATGCAGATTCTGTTTTTAATGATTTAGAACACGCATGGATTGACAACACTACCAATAAAGATGGTGCAAGAATGTCAATGAAAGGAAGTAAGTTTGAAAATGTTTTAATGTCTTACTTCGGAAGATTAAATTACAATTACCAAGAAAAGTATTTATTCAATGCTACTCTTAGAGCAGATGGTTCTTCAAAATTTGCACAAGGAAATCAATGGGGTTATTTCCCGTCAGTTTCTGGAGGATGGGTTGCTTCTAATGAAGAATTCTTAAAAGATTCAAAAGTATTCAACTTCCTTAAATTTAGAGCAAGCTGGGGACAAGTAGGAAACCAGAGTATTAGATCTTTCCAATTTTTATCTTTGATAAAATCTAATAATACAAACTACAGTTTTGGCGATAAAGAAGGTGTACTAACACCAGGTGCATATCCTCAAAACATTGCAAACCCTGATCTAAAATGGGAAACTTCAGAGCAAATTGACCTTGGGTTTGATGCAAGATTTTTGGACAATGCATTAAGTGTGAACTTTGATGTGTATAAAAAAACAAACAAAGACTGGCTTATTTTAGCTCCAATCTTGGCAACTGCTGGTGCTGACGCTCCATTTATTAACGGAGGAGATGTGGTTAATAAAGGAGTTGAGTTAAGTTTAAACTATCAGAATAAAATTGGAGATTTTAATTACAGCGTAAGTGCAAATGGTGCTTATAATAAAAATACGGTTGGGTCAATTCCAAATGCAGATGGAATTATCCACGGTTTAAATGGCGAACTTTACGATAACTCAGGCGAGTTTTATAGAGCAGAAAACGGACATCCATTAGGATATTTCTGGGGATATAAAACAGGAGGAGTTTTCCAAAACCAAGCACAGATTGACAATTACAAATCGGCTAACGGAGTAGTTTTACAGCCAAATGCTGCACCTGGAGATTTGATTTATGTAAACACAAATGGAGATGATAAAATCGATGCTTCAGACAAAACAAGCATCGGAAATCCAAACCCTGATTTTACTTACGGATTCTCTCTATCAGCTAGTTATAAAGCTTTCGATTTTTCGCTTAATGCAAATGGAGTAGCTGGAAACCAAATCGTACAATCGTACAGAAATCAGGCAAATACTTACGGAAATTATACTTCGGCAATATTAAGCCGTTGGCACGGAGAAGGTTCTTCGAACACAATGCCAAGAGTAACAGAGGATAATAGAAACTTTACTCAATTCTCTGATCTATACGTTCAGGATGGAGATTTCTTAAGAATCAACACCGTAACATTAGGATTTGATTTAGCAAAAATGAAACATTCAAAACCATTTTTTGCAAGTCAGTTTAGAATGTATTTCTCAGTATTGAACCTTTATACTTTCACAAAGTATGACGGAATGGATCCTGAAATAGGATTTGGTTCTTCTAATGATGATCAAAAGTTTTCATCAGGGGTTGATGTGGGTTACTATCCAAGACCAAGAACATTTATGTTAGGTCTAAATGTTAAACTTTAATACATAAAAAAATGAAAAAGACTTATTTATATATTTTCTGTTTGAGTTTACTTTCTCTTGGTTCTTGCAGTCTAGAAACAGAACCTCTTACACAACAGACAGATGGAAATTTTTATAAAACTACAGATGATGCATACGCAGCATTAGTTGGTTGTTATGATGGAATGCAGGTGGCGACAGGAGCTTCTGGTTTAGGAGTTCCGGTAATTAGTGAAGTAATGTCTGATGATTGTTTTGGAGGAACAGGAAATTCAGACGGCTACAATTATGCTGCTATTGATGAGTTTAACATTCAACGTTCACCATCTGATATTGATATGCTGAACGGTAACTGGATC
Source organism: Flavobacterium panacagri (assembly GCF_030378165.1). Taxonomy (NCBI): domain Bacteria; kingdom Pseudomonadati; phylum Bacteroidota; class Flavobacteriia; order Flavobacteriales; family Flavobacteriaceae; genus Flavobacterium; species Flavobacterium panacagri. Next base: position 854,795 of record NZ_CP119766.1, on the reverse strand, counting down.
GCATACTATAAAGCGCTTTATCGTTGTAATGTTTTATTGTCAAAAATGGATCAAATTGACTGGAAAGGCGATACTACTTTAAGAAATACTTATGAGTCTGAAACAAGATTTATCAGAGCTTACTTGTATTTTGAAATGGTTCGTTTATGGGGAAATATTCCTTTATTGACTAAGCCTTCAACAGAAAATATTCCTCAGGCAGCGCCAGAAGAAGTGTATAAAGTAATTGCAGAAGATTTAGTTTTTGCTTCAGATCATTTACCATCGTCAGCTTACAGCGCAACAGTTAGCGGACGTATTACAAAATGGGCAGCAAAATCTTTACTTGGTCGTGTTTACTTGTACTACACAGGATATTATGGCAAAACGGATTTAGCAGGAGTAGTGACTAAAGCACAAGCTTTGGCACATTTAGAAGATGTAGTAGCATCTAGCGGACATGGTTTATTAGAGGATTTCTCTACATTATGGCCGGCAGCTTCTGTTGACAAATATGCAGGTGAAGCGAATAAAGAAATAGTATTTTCTATAAAATATACTTACACGAGTGATTATAACGGAAATACTGATGGTAATCACTGGTTGGTAATGTTTGGAATGAGAGAATTCTCGTCTTATCCTTACGGACGTGGCTGGGGTATAACAGTGAATTCTAAATTATGGAATGCTTATGCTGCTAATGATACAAGACGTGTTTCAACAGTAATTGGAATTGCAGAAGAAAAAATCCCATTCGATAAAATAAACAATCAGCGTGAGTATACAGGTTACTACAACAAAAAATATACTCCAATGGTAGATAAAGATGGAAAAGATCTTCCATTAACGATGGGAAGCCAGTTCTGGGATATCAGTCAGTTTCAAGATTATGTAGTATTAAGATATGCTGATGTACTTTTAATGGCAGCAGAATTAGGAAGCGGAAATGCACAAGCTTACTTTGATGATGTTAGAAGAAGAGCGTACAAAACAGCTTTTAATTCTATTCCAGTTAATTATGACAACATAATGAACGAAAGACATTTAGAATTTGCTCTAGAAGGAGTTAGATATTGGGATTTACTACGTCAAGGAATTGGAAAAGCATCTTCAACCATTGCGGAGACTACAACTTTGTTAAATGGAGGTGTGCAGACTACAAAAACAATTTCTACAGTAAACATCCAAAATACAAAAGGATTACAGCAGATTCCAAATACTCAGATTACATTATCTAATGGAGTTTTAAAACAAAATGCAGGCTGGTAGTTTTAATTTAAAAAGTAAAAAAATGAAAAATATAAAAGTATTAATTACGACATTTTTGATGCTGGCCATGCTGGTATCATCTTGTTCGCCTGACAGTTATTCCCTTGACGGCGCGATGGATAAATCGGATATACATTTTGAAATTACTCAAGATTTAACAGCAGATCCAGGAGGAAATACTGTAATCCTGAAAAATACAACTCCAGGTGTTATATTAAACTGGGATTATGTAACAGGAAAATCAGACAAAGCCGTTGAAACTGTAAAATACGCTTTTAAAGGAAATTATACGATAAAAATCTCAGCAGTTACTGGTGGAGGAATCGTAGAACTTGATCCAGTTACCATAACTGTAACTCAGGACAATTTAAATTATGTGAATGACCCACTTTGGACAGCTTTATCTGGAGGAGTAGGAAAACAAAAAGTTTGGATTGCCGATAATGGTAAATATGGTATGGCTCCTGGAGCAATGTCATTTGCAGACCCAAGTACTACGGTAGAATGGGGTAATTTTACACCAAACTGGGAACCAGAAGGAAATGCGAATTCAAGCACAGATGCAGATATGCATTGGGGAAGAACAATGACTTTTAGTCTTGAAGGCGGTCCATTTATGAAAGTTAATGAAGCCGATGGAACGCTTAAAGAAAGTGGTACTTATTTCTTGGATATCAATACACATACTTTAACAACAACTGGAGCAACAATTTTAAGACCGGACAATTATATTGCAAATGCAAGCAACTGGACAAATAACATCAAAATCTTAAAACTTACTGAAAATCAGTTAAGAATTGCTATTATGAGAACGAATAGCGAAGGAGCATGGTGGTATATCTGGAACTTTGTTGCAAAAGATTATGCAGACAATTACGTACCACCTGTTACCGGACCGAGTTATGATGAAGGTTTCGATCCAACTTTTGCTTCTGGTGAATTATTAAAAATGATTACTGGCGGAGTAGGTTCAGGAAGAGTTTGGAGTTTAGACGGAAATGGAAACCCAGTTGACTGGATTGGAAAAGGAAAAGGATGGACTACTGGTGCTGCAAGTTCTTATAACTGGGGCTGGAATGATGATTGGACTGCAGCTGCAGGTAATTCATGGATTCGTTTTGATCAATTCGGAGGGAAACTAAATTATACTCGTAGCCAAAACGGTGTAGTAACCACGGGATTGTTTACAATAGATGAAGAGAAAAATGAAATTAATTTAGGAACAAATACACTAATTCAAAATCCAGATAGTTGGATGAATCCGACTGTAAGTGTTATTAAAGTGGTAAAGGCTTTCAATAATGATTATCTCCAAAAAGGGATTTGGTTCGGAACATCTTATGATGCAGGAAAAGATGAATGGTTTGTATTTCATTACATAATTCCCTAAAAATTAATATCTTTCAGTTTAAAAATAACATGAAAGCAGGATTAAACTGCTTTCATGTTATTAAAATTTAGAATACTATGTTGCAGCTAACTTCGTGTAAAAAACTAGGATTACTATTGGTGTGTGCCCTTTTATTAACGGCATGCAAATCATCAACAGACGAAAAATTCAATAGCAGAAAAGTTTCTTTTAATGCAGATTGGAGTTTTCATTTGAATGATAGCATAATCGATAAAGATACCATTGGAGCTTCAACAAAATGGAGAACTTTAGATGTGCCGCACGATTGGAGCATCGAAGGGAAATTTGATGAAAAGAGTCCCGCAGGTTATGGAGGCGGAGCATTAAACGGAGGTTTAGGCTGGTACAAAAAAACATTCAAAGTCGCTGCAGAAGACAGCACAAAAATTACTTCTATTACTTTTGACGGTGTTTACAAAGACAGTGAAGTCTGGATAAACGGTCATTATTTAGGAAAACGTCCAAACGGATATATTGGTTTTCAATATGACATGTCGCCATATTTAAATTACGGAGACAAAAACAACGAAATAATTGTTAAGGTTGACAATTCAAAACAACCTAATTCACGCTGGTATTCCGGTTCAGGAATTTTTAGAAATGTCTGGATCGAAACTACTGATAAACTCCATGTGGGACAATGGGGAACGTATATTACAACTCCAAAAGTTACTGCTGAAAATGCTTCCGTTAATTTTGAAACAACTATCAGAAATCAATATGCTGAAGAAAAAAAGGCAACAGTAACTACAACTATTTTTAAAGAAGAGACTAAAGTAACATCGGTTACTCAAAATATAACAATTGGTGCCAATGCCAATCAAATCGTAAAACAATCGGCAGAAGTTGAAACGCCGATTTTATGGTCGGTTGAAAAACCAGAATTATATACAGCCGTTACCGAAATTTCGCTTGACGATAAAATCATCGATCAATACAAAACCAATTTCGGAATCAGAGATTTTAAATTCGATTTGAACAAAGGTTTTATTTTAAATGGAAAACAGGTCAAAATAAAAGGAGTTTGTTTGCATCATGATTTAGGGCCGTTAGGTGCGGCGATTAATACTCGTGCGATCGAACGTCAGTTAGAGATCATGAAAGAAATGGGCGTAAACGGAATCAGAACTTCACACAATCCGCCTGCTCCAGAGCTTTTAGATTTATGTGATAAAATGGGTTTCATTGTCATGGACGAAGCTTTCGATATGTGGAAACAAACCAAAACCAAATACGATTACGGAAACGATTGGGACAAATGGCACAAAAAAGATCTAATCGATCAATTGCTTCGCGACCGAAATCATCCAAGTATTTTTGTTTGGAGTATCGGAAATGAAATCCCAGAACAATGGAATGAAAAAGGAATTGAGATTGCTACAGAATTAGCTGCAATTACGCGTCAATATGATAAAACGCGTCCGTTAACTGCAGCGATGAATCCGCCGGTAAATATGAATATTGATGCGGTAACGTTACAATTTGAGAAACAAAATGTGTCGATTAATCCGCTTGCTGGATCGGGTGTTTTAGATTTAATAGGCTACAATTATGCACATCAAACGTATGAACATCATTTAAAAAACTTTCCAAAAACCCCTTTCATTGCAACTGAAACGACTTCAGGTTTGCAGACAAGAGGTTATTATGATACGGTTTCAGATACCATCAAAAAATGGCCGGTTAGTTGGGATAAAAAATTTGAAGGAGGAAATCCTGGAAATACGGTCTCAGCATACGATCAAGTCCAAACTCCTTGGGGTTCAACGCACGAAGCAACTTGGAAAGTCATTAAAAAACACGATTTCCTTTCTGGAATGTATATCTGGACAGGTTTCGATTATATCGGAGAACCAACACCATACGAATGGCCGTCTATCAGTTCTTATTTCGGAATTGTAGATTTAGCCGGTTTCGCGAAAGACGTGTATTATATGTACCAAAGCGAATGGACAGATAAAACGGTTCTTCACGTTTTTCCGCATTGGAACTGGAAAGCAGGACAAACTGTTGATGTTTGGGCATATTACAACAAAGCCGATGAGGTGGAACTTTTTGTAAACGGAAAATCAGTTGGAAAAAGAAGCAAAAAAGGAGACGATTTACACGTAATGTGGAGAATTCCTTTTGAAGCTGGAACTTTAAAAGCGATTTCTCGTAAAGATGGAAAAGTGGTTTTAGAAAAAGAAATTAAAACAGCAGGAAATCCTTCTCAATTAAAATTGACTGCGGACAGAAGCACTATCAAAGCAGATAAAAATGATTTGTCATTTATTACAGTTGATATTTTAGATGCTAATGGAACTTTAGCTCCAAATGCTAATAATGAAATTAATTTCTCTTTAAAAGGAAACGGAAAAATTGTAGGTGTTTGCAGCGGAGATCCAGTTAGCCACGAGTCTTACAAAGGAAATAAACACACGGCTTTGGCAGGAAAATGTTTGGTTATTGTTCAATCTGGCGATAAATCTGGAAGATTAGAATTAACCGCTAAAGCGAATGGGCTAAAACAAGCTACAATTGTAATTACGGCAGAATAATAAGTCAAGTTCCTGCAAGGTTTTCAAAACTTTGTAGGTATAAATAATAAGTTTCGAATAAAATTATAAACCTACAAGGTTTTGAAAACCTTGCAGGAGAACTAACATCTACATTATTAACCAATGAAAAACTCACAATTAACCGCATTAGTTTCTGCTTTTGTTTTGGGATTTCTAGCTGTGCCAAAAGCGACAGCACAAATTCAAAACGCAGATGTACTGAATGCTCCAATCGATATCAGTAAAGATTTTCAGAACTATCTGAATACTTTTTATTTCGCAGACGAATTGGCTTCTTTTGATCCTGTAACAGGAAAAGGAACGATCAAATATCTGCGATACAATTATAAAACACGTCAGGCTTTCAACAACATGATGATGAAACCAGATGTGGAAAAAGCAAACGAATTTCCAACAACAGAATATGCAGAATCTCCTGTTTTGCCTTTCGAAATTCAGTTTGTTTCAGATAGAACGGTTCGTATTAAAACCACTTCTGGGCCACAATTTCATCCGCAAAAAGAATCCTTGATGTTGGTTGACGGCGTTGCGCCAAATCATCCTGAATTATGGAAATATGCTAAAATAGAAGGTGGTCACAGTTACACAAGTAAACACGGAAGAGTTGAAATTTTGACAAAACCTTGGCACGTAAAAATCTACGATGAAAAAGGAAAATTACTGACAAGTACACTTCACGATACCGACTTTAAAAATACATACACACCGACACTTCCATTTTCTTACGTTCGCCGAAACAGCGATTATTCAAGAAGTATGGGCGCGGCCTTCAGTTTAGAACCAGACGAAAAAATATTTGGATGTGGTGAATCATTTACACAATTCAACAAACGCGGTTCAAAAGTAGTTTTATGGACAGATGACGCTAACGGAATCCAAAATGAAACGATGTACAAACCGATTCCGTTTTACATGAGCAGTCGTGGTTACGGCGTTTTCATGCACCATTCAACACCAATTACAGTTGACTTTGGAAAATACTTTTCAAGTGCCAACGAAATGTACATTGGAGATGACGAAGCCGATTTGTTTTTCTTTATCGGAGAACCAAAAGATATCTTAGACCAATACACGAATTTGACTGGAAAAGCAGCAATGCCACCACTTTGGTCATTCGGTTTCTGGATGAGCCGTATTACCTATTTCTCTGAAAAAGAAGGAAGAGATGTGGCAAGAGATTTACGTAAATACAAAATCCCAACCGATGTTATTCACTTTGATACGGGCTGGTTTGATGTAGATTGGAGAAACAACTACGAATTTGCAAAATCTCGTTTCCCAGATGCTACAAAAATGATGTCGGATTTAAAGAAAGATGGTTTCCAAGTTTGTCTTTGGCAGTTGCCTTATTTCACGCCAAAGAATACTTTGTTTCCTGAGATCATGGATAAAAACTTAGCGGTAAGAGACAGAAAAGGAAATCTTCCTTATGAAGATGCTGTTTTAGATTTCTCAAATCCAGAAACGGTAACTTGGTACCAAGGAAAATTGAAAAAATTATTTGATGAAGGCGTTGCAGTTTTCAAAGTAGATTTTGGAGAAGCAGCTCCGCCAGACGGAATTTACCATTCGGGAAGAACTGGTTTTTACGAGCACAATTTATATCCATTAAGATATAACAAAGCTGTTGCAGAAATCACGCAAAAAGAAAAAGGATATACTTTAATCTGGGCAAGAAGTACTTGGGCAGGATCACAGCGTTATCCTTTACATTGGGGAGGAGATTCTGAAACTACAAACGGAGCGATGTCTGCAGAATTACGCGGTGGACTTTCATTAGGATTAAGCGGATTCAGTTTCTGGAGTCATGACGTTGGAGGTTTCGCAACAAAATCTCCTGAGAATATTTACAGAAGATGGACACCATTCGGAATGTTTACTTCACACGTAAGAAGCCACGGAGAACCGCCTCGCGAACCTTGGTTGTACAGCAAAGAATTCTTGGAAGGATTTAGAAAAGCTGATAATATGCGTTACGAATTAATGCCATATATCTACGCTCAGGCTAAAGAAAGTTCTCAAAAAGGATTGCCAATGATGCGTGCTCTTTTTGTAGAATATCCAAACGATCCGGGAGCTTGGTTAGTGGATAATGAATATTTGTTTGGATCAAGTATGTTGGTGGCACCACTTTTTGAAGAGGTTGAAGAAAGAGATGTTTACCTTCCAGAAGGAACTTGGATCGATTATCAAACTAAAAAAGTGTACCAATCGGGCTGGCATAAAATCAAAGCGGGTGAAGTGCCAATTGTAGTTTTAGTAAAAGACGGAACTGCAATTCCGCACATTGGTTTAGCGCAGTCTACAAAAGATATGGATTGGAGTAAACTGACATTAAAAGTATTCGCAAGCGACAAAACCACTTCGGCAACAGCCAAAGTATTTTTACCAGAAGGCGATGCGGTACAAGAAATAAAAGTGAACAAAAATGGAAACAATTTCGAGGTAGCTGCAAATCCGTTAAACGGAAAAACCACTTTTAAAACCGAGTGGGCAAAATAAAAAAGTCAAACACGAATTTCACGAATTTCCAAGAATTGAATTTGTGATAATTTGCGGAATTTGTGGTGAAAAAAATAAAAGTTTTTAAACATATAGAAACATAGATTTTTGTTTTTGAATAAAAGGAAATTGGAAAGAAACTAGTTTCTCACACATAGAAAGCTATGTGAATTTAAACAAGTGAAACGCCTCTTTTAAAGATTCCAATAAACTATGATTCTATGTGTTAAAAAATATCGCCAGCATTTAGGCAAAAATATAATTCCAAAAAACATGAAAAACTATCTAATTCTCCCAGCCGTATTGTTTTCGATAGCAATAGGCTACAGTCAAAAAACGAAAAGCGCTTACGAACTGGCATCGCCAAATGGAAAAAACAAAATCAAATTTGAGCTGGTAAAAAATGCTCCAAAATATGCCGTTTCTCACGGAAAAACAGAAGTGATTTCTCCGTCAGATATGGGATTTGTATTGAAAGGAAATGAAGATTTAAGTTCAAATTTCGAAATTAAAGGAGCAAAAACTTCTACGTTTGACGAGACTTGGGAACAAGTTTGGGGAGAAAAGAAAAACATCAGAAATCACTACAATCAATTGGTAGTCGATTTACAGCAGAAAACAGGAAACAAAAGAAAACTGCAGATTCAGTTTCGTGCTTTTGACGATGGAGTAGCTTTTAGATATGTGTATCCAAAACAAAATGTAAAAGACAGTATTTTCATCATGGATGAAAAAACGACTTTCAATTTAAAGGAAGATGGAAAAGCATGGTGGATTCCTGCAAACCGACCAGATCGTGACGAATATTTATTTAAAGATGCACCAGTAAGTACATTAGATACTGTTTTAACTCCATTAACAATCGAAAGCAAAAGCGGATTAGCGTTAAGTTTCCATGAAGCAAACCTAATCGATTTTGCGAGTATTACTTTGGTAAACACAAAAGGAACAGAATTAAAATCTGATTTAGTGCCTTGGGCTGATGGCGTTAAAGTTCGTGTAAAAGATACTTTCACATCTTCTTGGAGAACTCTTCAAATTGGAGAAAATGCAGGTGAATTGATTACTTCTTATTTGGTTTTAAACTTAAATGAACCAAACAAATTAAAAAACACCAACAATTATTTCAAACCTTACAAATATTTAGGAATTTGGTGGGGAATGCACATTGGAAAATATACTTTCTGGGAAAGCGACAAACAAGGTGCAACAACCAAACACGCTGAAGAATATATTGATTTTACAGCAAAAGAAGGTTTTCATCATTTATTGATCGAAGGATGGAACAAAGGCTGGACACCAGCTTGGTACGAAAACCGTATGCATATGTTCAGCTTTACGAAAAGTGCTGATAATTTCGACTTAGAAAAAGTAGTAGAATACGGGAAGAAAAAGAACATCGAATTAATTGGATATCACGAAACAGGTTCAAACTTAATTAACTATTTAAAAGAAGTTGATGAAGGTTTTGCCTTGTACAAAAAATTGGGAATTCATACTGTAAAAATCGGCCACGTTGGTTCTAAACTGAACATGAAACAAATGCACTTCGGGCAGTTTGGAGTAAATTATTTCAGATACATTTTAGAAAAAGCCGCGCAATACGATTTAGCAGTTTTATACCACGAATCGATAAAAGATACAGGAGAAAGAAGAACTTTTCCAAACATGGTTTCAAGAGAAGCAGCGCGTGGACAAGAATATAACGCTTGGAGCGAAGGAAATCCGCCGAACCATTTAAGTATTATTCCGTTTACAAGATTACTTTCTGGCCCAATGGATTTCACGCCTGGAATTTTTGATGTTGAGGTAAAACAAGGTTATCCAGGAAAAAGAATTCGGGGAACAGTTGGACAGCAATTGGCATTGTATGTAACGATTTATTCTCCAATTCAAATGTTGGCAGATCTTCCAGAAAACTACGAAGGAAAACCAGCTTTACAATTCTTAAAAGACGTTCCAACAGATTGGGAAGACACTAAAATCTTAGAAGGTAAAATTGGCGAATACATCACAACAGCAAGAAAAGACAGAAACAGCGCTGATTGGTATTTAGGAACTTTGACCAATGAAAAACCAAGAAATGTTGAGGTTTCATTATCATTCTTAGATCCAAATTCAACTTACGAAGCACAGATTTATGTAGATGCTGAAGGAACAGATCAAAAACACAATCCAGAAGCAGTTGCAATTTCGAAGAAAACTGTAAAAGCTTCAGATAAATTACAATTGAAATTAGGCGGAGCTGGCGGTGGAGCGGTTCGTTTTAAAAAGTTGTAGATATTAATAGAATAAAATATTTAGCCACAGATTAAAATGATTAAAAAGATTTTTATGTTCTCGCAGATTTAGCAGATAACGCAGATTTTTTATTCTAATTCTGTGTAAATAAAATATATACACAGTTTAAAAAGATTTAAATCTCCCTAATCTGCTAAATCTGCGAGAGAAAGGAAAAAAATCCTTTAGAATCCTAATTAATCTGTAGCAAAAAATAAACACCATTTTCAGATGAAAAAACTTTTAATCATAGCAACATTTTTATTTAGTTCAATCTATTTATTTGGACAAAATGAAAGCCGAATCATAAAAGTTGATTATAAAAAAGAAGCAGGAAAACTAAACACCATGTTCAAAGAATGCATTGGAGCCGGAAGAGCAAACGAAGGTCTTCGTGCAGACTGGCAGCAACAATTGGCATTGGTGAAAAAAGAATGCGATTTCAAATATATCCGTTTTCATGGTTTATTGACAGATGATATGGCCGTTTATCGCGAAGACGAAAAAGGAAATCCAGAATACAATTACCAATATGTTGATGTTTTATTTGATTATATTGTAAGTCTGAAAATGAAACCGTTTGTTGAATTAGGTTTTATGCCCAATGCTTTAGCAAGCGGAAAAGAAACTATTTTTTGGTGGAAAGGCAACGTAACACCTCCAAAAGATTACAAAAAATGGGAAGATTTAGTTCGAAATTTAACGCAGCATTTTAAAGATCGTTACGGAGACGAAGAAGTAAAAACTTGGTATTTTGAAGTTTGGAACGAACCGAATTTATCACCAGGTTTTTGGAGCAGCACTCAGGAAGAATATTATAAATTATACGATTACGCAGCTCGAGGTGTAAAAGCAGTAAATCCAGCTTACAAAGTCGGCGGGCCAGCAACGGCAGGTTCGGCTTGGGTTTCAGAAACCATTGATTTTTGTGCGAAGAATAATGTTCCGATGGATTTTGTTTCGACGCATACATACGGAGTAAAACACGGATATTTGGACGAATTCGGAACTTCGGGAACGATTTTAAATCAGGACGAATGGAGTGTAAGCGGTGAAATTATTCATTCAAGAAAATTGATTACGGAATCGGTTAAACCAAATTTAGAATTACATTACACAGAGTGGAGTACTTCTTATACACCAGCAGATCCAATTCATGACAGTTATCATTCTGCAGCTTATATTTTGCAGAAATTAAAACAAGTTGGAAACGCGGCAAATTCTATGTCCTATTGGGTTTTTACGGATATTTTTGAAGAAGCAGGCCCAAGATTTACTCCTTTTCATGGCGGTTTCGGATTATTGAATACGCAGGGAATTAAAAAGCCGGCCTATTTCTCTTATTATTTAATGAATAAATTAGGAGAAACAGAACTTCAAAATTCGGATAAAGCTTCTTGGACTTCTAAAAATGCAAAAGGCGATGTACAGGTTTTATTATGGGATTTTACCAATACACATCCGGGAGATAAAGAGTTGAATCAAACGTATTACATAAAAGACCTTCCATCAAAAGAAAAAGGGAAAGTAAAAGTGGAAGTTGACGGAATGCAGAAAGGAAAATACCTTTTAGAAATTTACAAAGTGGGTTATAAAGTAAATGACGCTTTCGCGGATTATTTAGCGATGAATAAACCAAGTCAGTTAACACACCAGCAAGTCAATTCCATAAAAGAGAAAAATAATGGCGCACCCATTTCGACAGAAAAAATTACAATTGACGGAAAAGGGACTTTCAGCAGAGAATTCAAAATCAATGAAAATGATGTTGTGATGCTGAATTTAATTAAACAATAAAAAAGAACCACAAACATAATATTAACGAATTTAAAGATGAGAGGTGAGGAATCAAAAATCTTTAAATCACAAAACACCTAACTATCTATGAAAAACAAAATGATGTTCCTTTCAGCAGCTCTAGTTTTTGCATTGTTTACTTCTTGTAAAAATGATGCGCAGACAACGGCTTCAAGTTCGGCAGAAACCGAAGAGTATGTTGGAAAAGAAATAAGCACTGACCATGATGCAGAAATCGACAAATTGATTTCGCAGATGACATTAGAAGAAAAAATCGGAATGCTTCACGGGAACAGTATGTTTGCCAATGCAGGCGTAAAACGTTTAGGAATTCCAGAATTAAAAATGGCCGATGGTCCGTTGGGAGTTCGTGAAGAAATTTCAAGAGACAATTGGGCTCCGGCAGGATGGACAAACGATTTTGCAACGTACTATCCAGCAGGAGGCGCTTTGGCAGCAACTTGGAACGCAGAAATGGCACATACTTTTGGAACCAGTTTAGGAGAAGAATTACGTGCAAGAGACAAAGACATGTTACTTTCGCCAGCCATCAATATGGTGAGAACACCGCTTGGAGGACGAACCTACGAATACATGTCTGAAGATCCGTTTTTGAATAAAAAAATCGCAGTGCCTTTGATTGTTGGTTTACAGGAAAAAGATGTAATGGCGTGCGTAAAACATTATGCAGCAAACAATCAGGAAACGAATCGTGATTTTGTCGATGTACAAATTGATGAGCGTACACTTCGTGAAATTTATCTTCCAGCTTTTGAAGCTTCGGTAAAAGAAGCAAAAGCCTATAGTATAATGGGCGCTTACAATAAATTTAGAGGCGAATATTTATGTGAGAATGATTATATGCTGAATAAAATCCTTCGTGACGAATGGGGATTTAAAGGAATCGTAGTTTCAGATTGGGCTGCGGTGCATTCTACAGCAAAATCTTTGAAAAACGGTTTAGACATTGAAATGGGAACACCAAAACCTTTCAACGAATTTTTCTTAGCCGATAAATTAATTGCTGCGGTTAAATCTGGAGAAGTTTCAGAAAAAGAAATCGATCTTCACGTAAAACGTATTTTAAGAACATTATTCCAAGTTAAAGCAATGGGCGGGGGAACACGTGCAAAAGGAAGCATCGCAACCGAAGCACACTATCAAGACGCTTACAAAATCGCAGCAGAAGCAATCGTATTATTGAAAAACGAAAACAATGCATTGCCATTAAAACTGGACGGAGTTAAATCTATTGCCGTTATCGGAAACAATGCAACAAAGAAAAATGCTTTGGGCGGATTTGGAGCCGGTGTAAAAACAAAAAGAGAAGTTACACCGCTTGAAGGTCTTAAAAACAGACTTCCTTCATCAATCAAAATCAATTACGCTGAAGGATATTTAGAGCGTTACGATGAGAAAAACAAAGGGAATTTAGGAAATATTACTTCTACTGGTCCAGTTACAATCGACAAATTAGACGATGCAAAAGTTAAAGAAGCAGTAGAAGCAGCTAAAAACTCAGACGTGGCAATCATTTTTGCAGGATCCAACCGTGATTATGAAACAGAAGCTTCAGATAGACGAGATTTGCACTTGCCTTTTGGACAAGAAGAATTAATCAAAAAAGTAGTAGAGGCTAATCCAAAAACCATTGTCGTAATGGTGGCTGGAGCTCCGTTTGACATTAATGAAGTAAGTAAAAAATCTTCTGCTTTAGTTTGGAGCTGGTTTAATGGTTCTGAAGGAGGAAATGCTTTGGCTGATGTAATTTTAGGAAAAGTAAATCCGTCAGGAAAATTACCTTGGACAATGCCGAAACAATTGAAAGATTCTCCTGCACATGCTACAAACAGTTTCCCTGGAGACAAAGCGGTAAATTATGCAGAAGGAATTTTAATTGGATACCGTTGGTTTGATACTAAAAACGTAGCGCCATTATATCCTTTCGGTTACGGATTATCATATACAACTTTCACGCTTGATAATGCAAAAGCCAATAAAGATTCGTATGCTCAAAATGACGTAATCGAAGTTACAGTTGACGTTAAAAACACAGGAAAAGTAGACGGGAAAGAAGTAGTTCAATTATATACAGCAAAATCAGATTCTAAAATTTCTCGTGCTGCACAAGAATTAAAAGGTTTCAAAAAAGCGGATGTAAAAGCTGGAAGTTCAGAAAAAGTAACAATCAAAGTGCCGGTAAAAGAATTGGCTTACTACGATGTTGCTGCTAAAAAATGGACAATTGAGCCAGGAAAATACACTATTAAATTGGGAACCTCTTCAAGAGATATTAAAAAAGAAATTCAGGTAACAGTTAAATAAAACTTGTTATTGCTAAAAAATAACCAAACCACCAACGCCAGCCTACTATAAGCTGGCGTTGATTTTAAAAACTTACACTTAACTTAAACCAAACCAAATGAAAAAAACAATCAAAGACTATTTGTTGAGCTTTATTTTATGTTTTGCTTTTCTGGGAGTTTCTGCCTGCAGTTCAGACAAAGAAGAAAATCCGCCCGCTATAAAAACGCTCTCTTCGACCACCAGCAAAATTGATTTTGAAAGTAAAGAAAATACAATTGAAATAACGATTAATTCTAATGGCGTCAATTGGACTTTGAGTAATGCTGCCAGTTGGATAAAATTAAGTCAGACTACAGGAACTTCAGGACAAACTGTAGTAAAAATTACTGCTTTAGAAAATACAACTACAGCACAACGAAATGCTGTGATTACATTAAGTGGTGGTGAACTTGCCTCAGAAGCAATTTCAGTTTCTCAGGCTCCAGGAAGTTTATATCCAAGCTACAATACCAATCCGATTGCAGCCGATGCCTCTGGAATGGGAAGTTCTGCAGTTGAATTGGCAGCAAAAATCAAATTAGGCTGGAATATCGGAAATACGTTGGAAGCAACCGGAGGAGAAACCGCTTGGGGAAATCCAAAAGTAACCAAAGCTTTAATTGATGCTGTGAAAGCAAATGGTTTCAATGCCATCAGAATTCCATGTTCTTGGAATCAGAATTTAGAAAATGCTGCAACAGCAAAAATCAAAACAGATTGGTTAAACCGAGTGAAAGAAGTAATACAATATTGTGTTGACAACGATATGTATGTTGTAGTAAATATTCACTGGGACGGCGGCTGGCTGGAAAATAATATTACCGAAGCTAAAAAAGTAGAAAATAATGCGAAACAAAAAGCGTTCTGGGAACAAATCGCAACACATTTACGCGGATTTGACGAACATTTACTTTTTGCAAGTGCCAATGAACCGGCTGTTGAAGATGCGACGCAAATGGCAGTTTTAAATTCGTATCATCAGACTTTTATTGATGCGGTTCGTTCTACAGGAGGAAAAAATGCTACTCGTGTTTTAGTAGTTCAAGGGCCAACGACAGATATCGAGAAAACAAACAAATTAATGACTACATTGCCTACAGATAAAGTATCAGGCAGAATGATGGTTGAGGTTCATTATTATTCACCGTGGAATTTTGCTGGTTTAACCAAAGACGAAACTTGGGGTAAAATGTTTTATTATTGGGGAAATGGTTTCCATTCTACAATCGATACAGAAAGAAATGCAACTTGGGGCGAAGAAGCCGATTTAGAAAAGAATTTCAAATTGATGAAAACTCAGTTTGTAGACAAAGGAATTCCAGTTTTATTGGGAGAATTTGGAGCAATTAGAAGAACGACTTTAACGGGAGATGCGCTGACATTGCATTTAAATTCAAGAGCGTATTATTTAAAAACGGTAGTTAAAACAGCAAAAGCAAACGGATTATTACCTTTTTATTGGGATGAAGGAAGTTTAGGAAACAACGGTTTCGGAATCATGAATAGAAGCAATAATACCGTCTTCGATACTCAAGCTTTAAACGCTTTAATAGACGGATTAAAGTAAAAAATTTAGTTTAAACCATATAAGTGATATAAGTAAATTTAAGCGCAGTGTGAAATAAAAACTTAAAATATCTTATATCACTTATATGGTTTAAAAAATATTTAAATTAAAAAAATGAAAAAAAACTTAGTATTTATTTTTCTGTTAATTAGTGTTTTAGCCAATGCTAATGTGAGAATGCCTTTAATATTCTCTGACGGAATGGTGCTCCAAAGAGACAAACAAATCCCGATTTGGGGTTTTGCCGATGCAAATGAAAGCGTAGAAATTCATTTCAACAAACAAATCAAGAAAACAACAGCAGATAAAAACGGAAAATGGACGGTAAGTTTAGCTGCTGAAAAAGCCGGTGGGCCATTCGAGTTAATCGTAATTGGAAAAAATAAAATCACCATCAAAAATGTTTTGGTTGGAGAAGTTTGGATTTGCAGCGGACAATCGAATATGGAATTTCAGGTTTTCAAAACCATGAATGCCGAAAAGGAAATTGAAACTGCTAATTATCCAATGATTCGTCATTTTGGTGTGGCACAAGATTTAAGCGGCACTCCAAAAGACGATTTAAAACAAGGGAAATGGGAAGAAGCAAACAAAGAAAATGTGGGCAACTTCACAGCAGTTGGCTACTATTTCGCCAGAAAACTGTATGCAGAATTAAAAATCCCAATCGGAATCATCAATACTTCCTGGGGAGGAACAAATGTGGAGACTTGGACAAGCCGTGAAGCTTTCGAAAACAGTCCCGATTTTAAAGCTATGATTGCCGATGTTCCAACTGTAGATATCAATGCTATTTTTGAAACCTATAAAAAATCAGTTTTAGACAATCTGAAAAAAGTACAGGGTTTTGATGTTTCGACGGAAAACGAAGAGCAATTTAAAAACCCAAATTTCCAGGATAAGAACTGGCCAGAAATAAAAGTGCCTTCACTTTGGGAAAACCAGCAGATTGGCAATATCGACGGAATTGTCTGGATGCGAAAAACCATTGTTTTAACAGCCGAACAAGCGAAAAAAGAAGCCATTTTACATTTGGCAAAAGTCGATGACGAAGATCAGACATTTGTAAACGGCGTTCAAATTGGAACAAACAATCTTTGGGATGCTAAAAGAATTTACAAAATTCCGGCAAATGTCTTAAAAGAGGGCACAAACGTAATCGCTGTAAGAATTACAGATTACAGCGGTGGTGGCGGAATCTACGGTGATCCACAAGATTTAAAAATTGATTTTAAAGATTCTAATCTTCCATTAGAAGGACTTTGGAAATTTAATGTTATAAAAGTGAGAATCGAGGTTTCACCAAACAGTTATCCGTCATTATTGTACAATGCCATGGTAAATCCGTTAGTGCCTTATGCTATGCAAGGTGTTTTATGGTATCAGGGAGAGGCCAATGTTTGGAGAGCAGCAGAATACAAAAAATCATTTCCGTTACTGATTACCGATTGGAGAACAAAATTCAAACAAGGAAATTTCCCTTTTTATTTCGTTCAATTATCCACTTTCGACGAATTTGGAGGAAACAGCCAAAAAGGAAGCCGTTGGGCAGAACTTCGAGAAGCACAATCTGAAACCTTAAAACTGCCAAACACAGGAATGGCCGTGACAACAGATATCGGAAATGCAAAAGACATTCACCCAACCAACAAACAGGACATCGGATTACGTTTGGCAGCAACAGCGCTAAACAATATTTACGGGAAAAAACAAGTTCACAGCGGGCCAACGTATAAATCTCAAACAATAAAAGGAAACGAAATTATCCTTACTTTCGATAACATCGGCAGCGGATTATCAACGCCAAATAACGATGAATTAAAAGGTTTCGAAATTGCAGGTTCAGACAAAGTTTTTCATGCCGCGAAAGCGATAATCAAAGACAATAAAATAATCGTTTCCAGCGATAAAGTTCAAAATCCATCAGCAGTGCATTACGGTTGGGCAGATGACGATACAGCAATTAATCTTTTCAATAAAGAAAAATTTCCTGCTTCGCCATTCAGAACCGATAATTGGGAAATGCTAACGGCGAATGAAAAATATAAAGTGAGTAAGTAGTTTTTAAGTAATTAGTGATTAGTCCCTAGTAAATAGCTAAATAATCCGCAACGATATATGTTCCGCTAGGAACATTTCATCGGTAGCAACGGATGAAATCCGTTGATGAAAAAATAAACGTCTCATAATAATGTTCCATAGGAACATCTGATTGATTATAGGTTTTTATCCTAACAGGTTTCCAAAACCTGTTAGGTATCACTAGATTTTTTTATTAGTTTAGATAAAAAAATAAATACCTAACAGGTTTCCAAAACCTGTTAGGATAAGATAACCAAATATGATAAAAAAAACATTTTTCATTTTACTTTTCACGTCTTACTATACAAACATTTCAGCGCAATCCAAAAATGTTTTATGGTACAAACAACCCGCAGAGTTCTTTGAAGAAAGCTTAGTTTTAGGAAACGGAAAAATGGGAGCAACCGTTTTTGGAGGAGCCAATTCAGATAAAATTTATCTGAACGACATTACGCTTTGGTCGGGCGAACCTGTAAATGCGAATATGAGTCCGGAAGCTTACAAAAACATTCCCGCAATTCGTGAAGCTTTACAAAACGAAAACTACAAACTGGCAGAAGAACTCAACAAAAAAGTTCAGGGAAAAAATTCCGAATCGTATGCGCCTTTAGGAACATTAGAAATCAATAATTCAGAAAAAGGAAAAGCGGTAAATTATCATCGCGAACTAAATCTTTCGAATGCGATTTCAAAAGTAAGCTACGAAATGGCGGGCATAAAATATACTCGCGAATATTTTGTGTCAGCTCCAGATAAAGTAATGATTATTAAATTAACAGCAGATCACAAGGGAGCCTTGAATTTTGATATTAACTTGAAAAGCCTTTTGCAATCAAATGTCGAAGTGCGAAATAATATTTTAGTATTGAGAGGTGCTGCGCCAATTCATGAAAATACAGGATATACTGTTCTTCCAAAATACTTGAATTTAAAAGATAGAGGAACACGATTTACAGGTTTAGTCCAAATCAAAAAAACCGACGGAAAAATTACGAGTTCTAGAGAAACGTTGACTTTAAAAGATGCAACCGAAGCGATTATTTTTGTTTCTCTCGCAACAAGTTTTAATGGTTTTGACAAAAATCCAGCATCAGAAGGTTTAGATGATGTTTCAATTGCTTTGCAGAATTTGAATAATGCCTACGCCAAAGCATTCGACAAACTAAAAGAATCTCATATTGCCGATTATCAAAAATTCTTCAGTCGTGTCAACTTAGATTTAGGAAAAACGACCGCTCCGGATTTGCCAACAGACGAACGTTTATTGCGTTATGCTGACGGAAAAGAAGATAAAAACCTAGAAGTCTTGTATTTCAATTATGGACGTTATCTTTTAATCAGTTCTTCAAGAACATTGGGAGTTCCTGCCAATTTACAAGGACTTTGGAATCCGCATTTAAGCCCGCCTTGGAGCAGTAATTATACGATGAATATCAATCTGGAAGAAAATTACTGGCTGGCAGAAAACACCAATCTTTCCGAAATGCATTCGTCACTTTTGAGTTTCATTAAAAACCTTTCAGTAACAGGAAAAGTTACGGCAAAGACTTTTTACGGTGTAGATAAAGGTTGGGCTGCGGCACACAATTCAGATATCTGGGCGATGACCAATCCGGTTGGACAATTCGGAAAAGAAGATCCAATGTGGGCATGCTGGCCAATGGCAGGAGCTTGGTTGAGTACCCATATTTGGGAACATTATACTTTTAGTCAGGATTTAGCCTATTTGAAAAAAGAAGGTTATCCGTTGATGAAAGGTGCTGCCGAATTTTGTTTGGGCTGGTTGGTTCCAGATAAAAACGGAAACTTAATTACTTCGCCATCGACTTCGCCAGAAAATCAATATAAGCTAACTGACGGATTTGTGGGAGCAACATTGTACGGAGGAACGGCTGATTTGGCTATGATCCGCGAATGTTTTGATAAAACTATAAAAGCTTCAAAAGTATTAAATACAGATGCCGATTTTAGAAAAAAACTGGAAACAGCACTTTCAAAACTATATCCCTATCAAATTGGAAAGAAAGGAAATCTACAGGAATGGTATTTCGATTGGGATGATAATGATCCAAAACACCGCCATCAATCACAGTTATTCGGACTTTTCCCAGGCGACCATATTACGCCTTTAAAAACGCCAGATTTAGCCGAAGCTTCAAAGAAAACATTAGAAATAAAAGGCGACGAAACCACAGGCTGGTCAAAAGGATGGAGAATTAATCTTTGGGCAAGGCTTTGGGATGGAAACCGTGCTTATAAGATGTTTCGTGAATTACTTCGTTACGTAGATCCGGACGGGAAGAAAACAGAAAAACCAAGAAGAGGAGGAGGAACGT
This sequence comes from Flavobacterium panacagri, assembly GCF_030378165.1. NCBI lineage: Bacteria > Pseudomonadati > Bacteroidota > Flavobacteriia > Flavobacteriales > Flavobacteriaceae > Flavobacterium > Flavobacterium panacagri. The sequence goes on along the minus strand of NZ_CP119766.1, from coordinate 834,665 downwards.
ACCCGAATTTATTCGACGCGCATCCGCCATTTCAAATTGATGGTAATTTTGGAGGCGCAGCAGCAGTTGCCGAAATGTTGGTGCAATCAGACGAAAACGAAATTAGATTACTTCCAGCTTTACCAGATGCTTGGTCAGACGGTTCTGTAAAGGGAATTTGCGCAAGAGGAGGATTTGAAATTGAAATGACTTGGAACAATAAAAAACCAGAAAAAGTAATTGTTTCTTCTAAAAATGGAGGAAAAACAACTTTGATTTTTGGCGATAAAAAACAGGAAATTATCTTGAAAACGGGAGAAAAAAAAGAAATCAATTTTTAAAACGATACTCAATTTTATAGTTAAACCCGACAGGTTTTTAAAACCTGTCGGGTTTGTTTTTTTAATATGCTTCGGAGAAGCAACATATTTATAGAATTGAATTGACATCTACAATATAAAGCTCCAGTGGAGCGAAATATAATATTTGCAATCAATATTTCGCTCCACTGGAGCTTTTGTCTTTTTGTAATTTAATTTCTATAAATATTTAGCCTCTCTGAGGCTCTCTAAATGTCGGGTTTGTTTTTAGTAATAGTTTTAAACACATAGAAACATAGTTATTCTATACGTTGAAAGGCGTTTCACTTGTATAAACAAACATAGATATAGCTCTATGTGTGAAAGCTAGCTTTTTAAATTATCCTTTTCTTAGTTTGTAAAAAAACCTATGTTTCTATGTGTTTCAAACAAATCAATCCAATTTATAATTATACCCCAACTGCACATAAAACGGAATCAACGGCGTACTTTTAAAATCTTCATTCATTACTTTTCCTGCTCTTAACGTAATATCACTTCGACTAAAAGAATAGCCACCTTGAATTCCGAAATTAAAATTTCCTCCTGTTGCGGGTTCATACCAGCCATTTTTTACATTAGGATAAACTTCCTTGTAAATATCAGAATGTTCAAAATGGGTAACTATCGCTTTATCAAAACCAAATTCTCCGGCAATGAACCATTTTGGTTTATAAAGGCCAGTAACAATTCCAGCATCGGCACCAAAATTTTGAAGTGTTACTAGCGGATTTCCGTATCGCCTATAAATTCCGTGAAGCGAGGCATTAAAACGGAAATTTTCAATTTGATATAAATTTAGCTGTCCGCCAATTTTGGTTTTAAAATCATCAAAAATAACTTCGCCTGAAGCAAAAGAAATGGAACTTTCCAGAATAATTGGGATTTTGGTTTTTAAATGATAACCATAACTCAGTCCGTAAACAAAACTATAATCCCAGCCGGCATTTACGTTTAAAATATGTTTTTGATTTTCTTGAAGACTTTCCCAGTTAATCGTTTGTGCCTGTGAAATGTGAGAAGTAAGAAGCGAAAGGAGAAATACGATTAGTGCTATTATTGCTTTCATGGCCGAATTATTTTAGATTATTTAAATAATTCAACACCAAAGGCTCGACATTTTCCCATTTGAAATAAATCATTTCGTGACCAGTTCCTTTTACTTCTGCAATTTCAGAAACTGGAAAATAAGAAGCTTCTTTTTGCGCGAAAGAAAGTCCGTATGATTTGTTCAGTTCGCCATACAAAAACAAAACTTTCGTTTGATATTGATCCAGATTTGTGGTAAAATCAAATCCTTCATTTTCTGAAATGTCAATGAAGCTTTCCAGAACGGTTGTGCCAATTCGCCAAAAAGGAGACGGGCCGGGAATTCCTTCATCATTTCCTTTGGCATAAGTAAAACTCGAAGAAATCCCATATTTATAATCTAAAATCGCATGCTGATTTTCTTTTCCCGTTAAAAACTGATCAACGTATAAAAGATTACTCGTAGCTTCAGAAAAGATGTTGATTTTCCGGCTCATTTCGCCATATTCGTCGAGGAGTTTTTTATTCAGCCCGCCCGGTTCTGCGAGAATTACTCCATTTATGGAATTGGGATATTTATTGACATAAGCCGAAGCCAGCATCGCGCCCCAGGAATGACCAAATAAAAACACTTTTTGACTAGGAGAAGTTTTATAATATTTGATCACTTCCGTCAAATCATCCAAAACTAATTGAATGGAATAACTTTTTTTGTCATGTCTTTTGGATAATCCCGAACCTCGCTGATCGTAAAAAACAACATAAAAACCTTCTTTGGCTAATTGCTGTACGTTTAATCCGTTTCGGTAATCAGAACCTGGGCCACCGTGTAAAAAGATTAACATTGGATTGGTAGGATTTCCAAAAGTTTCGGAATGTAATTGTGTTCCGTTTACAAAAATGGATGAAATCGACGGATCTTCATCCACTGTTTTCGGAACTAAATATCCAGATTCGTTAATGTCATTTTCGTTTTCGCATCCCATAAAAAAGAAAATGGAAACAGCGATTACGGCTGAGTAAAGTGTTTTGGTTTTCATTGCAAGAATTGATTAAAATTTCTGCAAAGATGGGTTCCGTTAGTATGCTGGTCGCCCCAACTTGTAAGGTGGTTCCATTCTTATATGCTTTGAGGTTGAAATTTTAAACACATAGAAACATAGTTTTTTGTTTGAGTAGAAAAGAAAACTAAAAGAAACTAGTTTCTCACACATAGCTATGTTTTTTATTGCAAATGAAATGCCTTTCAACACAAAGAATAACTATGTTTCTATGTGTTTAAAAAAATCATTTCAAAAATTCAGAAGGAGAAAGCCCAGTTGCTTTTTTGAAGTTTCGGTTAAAAGCCGTTTTCGAATTGAAACCGCATTCAAAAGCAATAGAAAGTAAAGTGAATTTTTGATTTTCGGGTAAAAGAATCAGTTTTTTGAATTCTTCTACGCGTTGTAAATTAATGTAATCGTAAAAGTTTTTTCCTTCGGCTGAATTGATAACCTGAGAAAGTATGTTAGGGTGAACATTTAGTTTTTGAGACAATTCCGTTAAAGTTAAATCAGGATTTTTATAGAGTTTTTCAGCCTCCATAATTTGAGTCAATTTCTGATGAATGGACAGAAGTTCTTCTGAACTTAAACTTGATTTTTCATATTTGATTTTTTCTGATGTGTTCTCGATTTCAATGTTTTCATTAGAAGGAACATTTAAAATCAAATTTTCAGTAATAGTTTGATTGGTAAAAATTCCAACTTGTTTGATCCCGAAATAGCCAATAAACATTAGATAAAAAACTACAACAGAAAAAATATATTCATCTTCATAAAAAATCACAACAAGCCAGATAATACTGGATCCGAGAATTAAATACTGCAACCAGCGAAGATTAATTTTTTCATTAAAAGAAAACTGATTGGAGATGTTTTTTCGGTGTTTGGAAAGTTTTCGAAGTGAAAGTAAAGCATAAACAATTCCAGAAATTAAAATAGCGCTGTACAAAATCAGAATCAGGTTTTCGTATCCTTTTCCATCATTCTGAAAAATCTTTAATTTCTCCTGAAAAGAAAGCGAATAAAAAGGAGTCAAAATTAAAACCGCAATCAGAAAAGGCAGAAAGTGTACTACATTATATTTCTTTTTCTGATTTTGATTGGTCAAAGCCGAAGTGTACAAATACAAAAACGGCCCTTGCAATAAAGGCATTGGAAGCTCTAAACCTAAAAGAAAAGGAAAAGAGGAAAAATCATTTTGGTAATGCAGATAATATAAAAACAAATGAAAACCTGTAAAAAATAGCCAAAGCGCCAGAATTTTATCGGCTTCACTTTTGTTCTTTTTACTGGCGAGAATCACAACCAGAAAAAACGTAATTATAATACCCGCTAAGTACAACATGGTTTAGATTTTTGGTTAAAATCGGTTGTTGGAAATACGGAGCAAGATAAAATATTTCCTGCAAATATTTAAATGCGTGGTGTTTTCTGTAGGTTATTAAAAAAAGCTTCGGAGAAGCGACATATTTATAGCGAATAATAAAGATTTACAACATAAAGCTCCAGCGGAGCGACATATATTTCGCTCCGCTGGAGCTCCTTTACATTCAAACGATTTAATTTCTATAAATATGTCGCTTCTCTGAAGCTTTTAAATAACAAACCCGACAGGTTTCAAAAACCTGTCGGGTTTAATTCTAGACGATGTAACTATTATTTGTCGGTCTGTTCTCTGTCTTCTTCTTGTTTTTCAGAATGCTCTTTTTTAAAAGTCTCATACCATTTTTCAATAGACGGATAAACAAAAGAAGCCACCTTTTTTACCGGATTATAAAAAATATAATTGTCTAAAGTTTCTTTTTTGGCGAAAGTATTATTGAAATTGATTTTCTCAAACAAAGCGATAAAAATACTCAGAATCAAAATAGTTTTTAAAACCCTGAAAAATCCGCCTCCGAGTTTATTCATCCAGCCTAACATGGCAAAATCTGCAATTCCAGTTAATATTTTTGCCAGGAAATAAACTCCAATTACAACTAAAATAAAAGTCAGGATAAAAGCTGTAATCTGAATATTGGTAGGATTCCATGAAACATGTTTTGAAATCATTCCAGTCATTATAGAAGAAAATTTAATGGCAAGATAAATTCCTAGCAGCAAAGAAATAAAAGAAGCAACTTCAACAAAAAGGCCATTTTTAATGCCTTTATACAAACTATAACCTAAAAGTGCAGCTACAATAATATCAAAAAAACTCATGTTTTGCGGGTGTTTTATAATGGCGCAAATATATGTTTTTTTTAAGGTTCAGAGGTACAGAGAGACAAAGTGACAAAGGTTTTGAACTTAAATACAACTACAAAGCTTCTATAATGCATTTTATGTAAAGAGTATGTATCTTTGTCAATTCATATTTTAGACTTCAGATTGCAGTTCCGATGATTCGGAATAGATAATAATCATTAAATCACTTCGCAATCTAACATCTAAAATCAACAATCTAAAATCATATAATGTCTAGAGATACACAATTAAAAGAGCGTTGGGAAAAGCTCGTTGATATACTTTCCAATCAATTTTCGCAAGGCGAAGATTTAGATTTGGATGCCATAATTTACCTAATTGGAGTGCAGGAACTCGGAAAAGTGCACCGTGAATTTAAAAAAGATGAAAAGCTAAATCTAATGCATATTGCCATCTGTAGATTGCTGGAACCTTACGGATTTTATGAATTTGACTTTTTTGATGCCGAAGGCTGGCCACATTACAAAGTAAAAGAACAATTACCAGCCTTAAAAGCGGGAGAACAATCTGTTTTAATGAAGGAAGCGATTGTGAATTACTTTTTAGAAAGAAAATTGATTGATTAGATTTTTTTAGTGTTCAGTATTCAGTTGCTGAGTGTTCAGTATTGTAAACTGGAACTAAGTAAGCCACTGACCACTAAAAACCTGACCACTGTATACTAAAAAATGTGTAGATACGCCATGACATCCTATAAGCCTCATTATGCTTGTTTTAATTGTAGAAAAACATTTAAAAGAAGACTAATGGGCGATATTAAAAAAGGAGAAACATCTGTTTTTGAAGCCAAATGTCCGGAATGTGGCGACCTAATGGCAAATATGGGACTCGATTTTGAGTCGCCTAGAAAAGACGATGTCAAAAAATGGGAACATCTTAAAAGTTTATACTCGGTCGGAATTACATTTCATTCCTGTGGTTGCAGTGGGCCGGGTTATATACCGAATTCAAAAGAAAAATTGATAGAATATTTTGATAAGCTGAAAGAAGGTTATTTTAAAAATCTAGACTTTTGGCGCGCCAGAATTGAGCCTTCAACTAATATCGAAAGAGATAAAGATTGGAATAGAAACTGGGCTGAACTGGGAAAAGTAGCATCCAAAAACAGAAAAGAAATTGTCAAAAATCAGGAAGGCATTGATCACTGGCTGAAAAAAGTCAAGGAAATTGAAAATAAAATAGAACTGATAAAGTAATTGAAAATTTTCCCCCTGATTTTTTAGTCCAGTTGTAAAATTCTTAAAACTGCAACTGTGACCGCACATTTTAAACTAAAAACACTAAATTTGTATTTCAATTATTGAAGGAAAATGATAGATAAGATAAAACAACATATAGAGGAAGCGAAGGCCTTTAATGAAAAAAACAAAGAATCTTTAGAACAATTCCGTATTAAATATTTAGGTAGTAAAGGATTATTGAAAGAACTTTTTAATGAGTTTAAAAATATTCCAAATGACCAGAAAAAAGATTTTGGACAGGTAATCAACACTTTAAAAGCTGTTGCTGAAGAAAAAGTAAAGCAGATTCAGGAAGAACTGGAAAGCAAAGAAGAATCAAAAGGAATTTTTGGCGATTTAACACGTGCTGCAGAACCAGTGATTATTGGTTCTCGCCATCCAATTTCTATCGTAAAAAATCAAATTATAGATATTTTTGCCAACATCGGATTCAACGTTTCTGAAGGGCCGGAAATCGAAGACGACTGGCATAACTTTACCGCATTGAACTTGCCAGAATATCATCCAGCAAGAGATATGCAGGATACGTTTTTCATTCAGACCAATCCTGATGTGTTGTTGCGTACGCATACATCATCTGTTCAGGTGCGTTATATGGAAAATCATAAACCGCCAATTCGTACGATTTCTCCGGGACGTGTTTTCCGTAATGAAGCGATTTCATCTCGTTCGCACTGTATTTTCCATCAAGTGGAAGGGTTATACATTGATAAAGATGTTTCTTTCGCCGATTTAAAACAGACATTATTGTATTTCACAAAAGAAATGTTCGGAAAATCTAAGATTCGTCTTCGTCCGTCTTATTTCCCATTTACAGAGCCAAGTGCCGAAATTGATATTTATTGGGGACTAAAAACAGAAACCGATTATCGTATCACAAAAGGAACAGGCTGGTTAGAAATTGGAGGCTGCGGAATGGTAGATCCAAACGTTCTAAAAAACTGTGATATCAATCCAGATGAATACAACGGATTTGCTTTTGGAATGGGAGTAGAGCGTATTGCAATGCTTTTATACCAAATTGGAGATATCCGTATGTTCTACGAAAACGATGTTCGTTTCTTAGAGCAGTTTAAATCGAATATTTAATTGTCATTTGAGCGTAGTCGAAAGAAGGAGCTGTTTCCTGCTGTCCGCTATATCTTTTGTTTTTTAAAGAAAAAAACAAAAGGATGCCGCTTCCATCAGGGCTAGGGCTTTACGTTATAAATTACTTTTACAATAAACAAACCTTTGTTGAAGTTTCAGACTTTGACAAAGGTTTTTAAAATTTAAATAATGAAAAAAGATATAATAATTCCAGAAGTCGAAAACGTATTTCTTGCCGCAGTACAAGAATGGAGCGACGATTTTATGGAAAAAGTTTGGTACGCTTATCTGGTTAACGACAGTGATTTTAACTTAGACAGCGTAATGGTAGTTTCAAAAGCTTTTGGAACTATTGACGGCGAAATGAAAAAAACTTCAATTCTGCGCCATGCTTTTGTTGAGGTGCCGTCGGTTTCTGTTGTAAAAATAGAATTAGTAGAGAAGAGCCTTTTAGTACTAAATAACGAATTCATGGTAACTTTCTTTATCGGAAATACATTATACGATAAGAAATTTATCTTTAAAGCCAATTCACTTGACGAAAATAAAACGGAAGAAGTGCCAATTTTGTTTGTAGAAGGAGTGATGGTGAAATAGAGAATATAGAACATAGAGTATAGAAAATAGATTGCTATGCTTTGAGAATAAAAGAGAATCAAGAAAGTATTATAAAAACTGCTTTTTGATTCTCTTTTTTTGTCTATCCTCAATTCTCTATTTTCTTTACTCTTTATTCTATTCTCTTAAAAAAAACTACTGCGGTAAAACAGGTTGTTTCATTCTATAAGCTCCACTTGACAAACTCATAATAAAATCTTCCAAAGCAAGAAGTTCCGATTGATTTAAATCTAATTTCTTAATCAGTTTAGAAGTAGTTGGAAATAAAGTATCATTAAGCTGATTTTCTTTTCGTTTGGGTTGAGGCATTCCAGCGTTGTAAATATTTAAAACACCTCTTAAATTAGGAAATAAACCGTTGTGCATGTACGGTGCATTTTGAGCTGCGCCACGTAAAGACTGCGTTTTAAATTCGCCTACATTTTCAGCTTTTCTTGTTACATTGTATCTTCCTAAATCTTCGTATTGTCTGCCGTAATACGTTAGACCAACATTATGAAATTTATTATCAGCAAAATTGGCTGTATTATGACAATTAATGCATCTTGCTTTGGTACGGAATAAATGTAAACCTAGAACCTGTCTGTTGGTTAATTGGGTAGAATCTCCTTCAATGAATCTATCAAATTTACTTTTCGGACTAATTAAAGTTCTTTCGAAAGTCGCAATAGCTTTTAAAATTTCTTCCTGAGTCAGCTTTTCTTTTCCGAAAGCTTTTTTAAAATATGGTTTATAACCTTTTATTTTGTTTAATCGTTTTGTTGCTAAGTCAATATGAAAGTTCATTTCTTTAGCATCTTGTATCGGGAAACTGGCTTGATCTTCCAAAGATTTGGCTCTTCCATCCCAAAAGAAAACTTTAGAATACGCGATATTCATTAAGCTCGGTGCATTTCGTGTTCCTTGTTGTCTGTCTTCTCCGTAGGATACTTTTCTGGCATCGCCCCAATTTAATTCGGGATCGTGGCAGTTGGCACACGAAATCTGTCCGGATTTGGATAATCTCGGGTCAAAAAAGAGTACTTTGCCTAATTCTGCTTTTTCTTCGGTATACGGATTGTTTTCTGGAAATTCAGGTTTGCCTAAAGTTCCGATGTCTTCAAATCCTTGAGTATAAACTATAGAGTCTACTTCAGGCTTTGGCCATTTTTGATAATCGCCGCTACTGTATAATCTTTTTAATTCGGCAATAGATAAGTTTGGTTCAATCTTAGCATAAGAAAGCATGATGAGTGAAACTATCATTGTTCCTACACTAATTAATTTCGTTTTCATTCTTTAATAATTTAATTGTACACCCATTTGAACCCAATAGGTGGTATTCGTATTAATACTGACTGGATAATCAGTTTGTTTTTTAACTGCAATTTTCTCTTTTAGATTGGTAAAGAAAACCACTGTTTTGTTGTTTTTTGTGGGATAACTGTATTGTAAACGTAACTCTGGTTCAAAATAATTCGTGGTATTGACAGCGTAATCATAAATAATCACTTCGTCGAAAAATCTAATATTAGTGCCACCCGAAGTATCGTAATAGTCCAATTTCGATGGAAGCGGGAAATACATATTAAAACTTGCCGTTGCGTTCAATTTACTTTTGTTGAAAGCAAAATCTTTACTCGTATAAATTCCAGTGTTTAATGAATTCAATTCGATATGCGTTGTGGATAAAACATCATCGTATTCGTTTTGCTGGTAAAGTAGATTCAAACCTACTAAATAATCAATTTTAGAATCCGATTTTTGGGCAAGAGAAGCTGTCCAACTGATTTTATTAAGTGAATTGGTATAATTGTATCCATTACTTTGTTTGTCAAAATTTTTTGCATCGCTTTGATCGAATTGTAAAGTAGACTGGATTTCTTTTTTATTCCATTTATGAAAAGCAAACAATTCAGCATGGTTGCTTTTTGTCTTTATTTTCATTCTTTCATTTACTTTTAAATCAAGATCACTGGTATAGAAAATATTATTGGAATTCTGAGCATAATATAAGGCAGTAAAAATGGAATTTTTGCCTTTAATAGTATATCCTAATCCAATTTTATCTACAATATCCTGATATAAATAACCAGATCCAGAAGATTTAAAAGAATTTAGTATTCTACCATAACCTGCATTGAAACGTAGGTAGGTTTCTGGATATACTTCAAGATTTAAATTCGAATTATTATACTTAAAAGTAAAATCTTTTTGATTTTCGGCATAGCTTCCTAAAATAAAAGCCTTTTGATTTTTTGTGATTTGATAGCCAATTTGCATTTCTCCTCCCAAATTTCTGTTTGTGATTTGTGACCTTGCATCTAAAGTTCTACTAAATTTTTCGGTACCATAATTGGCTTTAACAGCCACAGATAAATGATTGGTAATGTCTTTAGAAAAACCTCCGCTTAAAGCATAAACCTGATTGTCCCAATCGGCTTTTCTGGGAACATAAAAATAATGCGGGTTAATTACTTCTTGTTCTATGGCACGATCATCAGAAAGTACCCAGCCGAGATTCTTTTCCAGTATTTTTTTTATGGCTAAATCACCAAATAATTTCCATCTGGATTTTGTTGTAAAATAGCCCTGCGCTAAAAACTGATACGTATTGATTTCGTTGGCAACCTGTTTTCTTGCAAATTCATTTTGCTGATGTTCATACGAAACTTCAGTAAAGGTAAAATCTTTAATATTTGAATTTGTGTATACAACCGGATATTTAAAAATTTGATTTTGGATCTGATTATCAATAATATGATTTTGCACTTTTATAGTGTCTTGTGCATTCGCAGAAAAAATGGAAGAAAACAACAAAAGAAGTAATGCCCAGAATTTCCAGGCATTACTTTTAATGTTTTGTATTTTAATTTTATTGATTTTCATTAAAGAAAATTTTAGTTGAATCCTCTTGGATTTGCAGTAACTTCTACGAAATCATTTGTAGAATTGTTCGTGTCCTGAAGAACAATTCTTCCGGCAATTGTAGTTTTAGTTTTTCTCATTACCGATTTTGAAGAATAAGATCCTGAAGGAACGTATGTATTTCCTCCATCAATTTGAGAAGGCAGTTTTTTAGGAACTAAGTTTGAACCTAAATCTCTTGTAGTGTCAACTCCATCGATAAGAACACTAACAGGAATTTGAAGCGCTAGATTAGCCTCTCCTTTAGGGTTTTTATATTTTTTTAAGGCAGCAAACTCTGAATCCGTCATTTTGAAAATAACATAACTATGTCTTCCTAATGAATCAAAAATCATATCGTTGTTGCTATTTCCCCAATAAGCAATGTTTACATCTGGAACAGCAGCATTTTGGATATCATATTGATACAAATCGCCAGAATAGTCTCCTAGGAATGATTCGAAGTCCGCTGTACTTAAATCTACGGTTAATTCAGGACTTAGAATACTAACAGTTTTCCCTTTGTTGTCTACATAATTTGCTTTGTGGTTAATACCATTTTGTGCAATTACAATACTTGTCCCGGGTTGTACTGGATATTGTGTGCCGCTTCCAGGAATTTTAATGATGTTTAATGCATAAACATAATCGGTATTTGCAGTACTACCCTCAGTCATGCCTTCTGATTTGCTCCAATCAAACTGTCCGTTTGGTAATGAGTAAGCTAAAACAGTAGTTGAAGTAGATCCAGTTAACAACGCCATGTATAAACCATCTGCATACTGAACAGTATTAGAATTGTTGTAGATTTCTATAAACTGATCTCTAAAAATAGCTCCTTTTTTAGTGTCAGATCCAGCGTAGTAAATTTGCTTAATTACGAAATCGCCTACTTTAGAAGTTTTCATTTCGATGTTGCTTGTAGGTGTTGTTGCATTTACAATAACACTGCTTTCGGCACCATTAAAGTTAATTTCAGTTTCTGTTGGTGTGTAACCAAAAGTCTCTGTAAATTCGGCAGAAGCAATCACTTTGGTAGCTGTAATAGTATAAGTTCCAGGTAAAATCTGTTTGAAAGTGGCCACACCGCTTTCATCAGATTCTACAGTATATTTATTGGCAGTTTCTGTATTTACAATAGTTACGCTTGCTTTTTTAACAACCTGACTGTTAAAAGTGGCATCGTATTTAAGCGAAACACTAAAATCAACTGGTTTTAATGCTTCGTTTTCGTTATCATCATTGCTGCAGGACTGAATGATTAGCCCAAAAAGTATTATAAAAATAGAGAGTGTTTTTTTCATAGGTATGTATATTTAGAATTGATAATTAAGTCGGGTTCCAAAAGAGAATTTTGCGAAATAATCGTACGGACTCTTAATGCCGTTTTTCTCGTAATAAGGCTTCAGATTTAAAAAATTGGTCGAATAAAAGGAAACACTAAATCCGTTTAGAAAATCTTTGGAAAGACGCAGATGAAAATTATGAAGCATGTTGTCAAGCTTATTTTGTGAGTCATTTTGCGTATCGCGGATAATATGTCCGTATTTTTGTGAATTTGTACGATCTGCCTCCGGAATTTCATGATAGGCCAATTGATTGTCTAAATAGCCATTTGGATAATTACTGTTAGTAAGGTAGGAAGTACGTAAAATGATATGCTCGCTTCTTAATGACAATAATAAACCTGCTTTTGGAATATGATAACTGAAGTTAAAACTTGCAGTGAAATTCTCATTTGTCATAGGCATCGAAGGATAGACTCCATATCTTTCTGCCGATAAAAGATCAGTGGACGCATAATAGGTTATCGTTTCGCTTAAATCTTTAGATCTTACATAAGATGCATTCATGCTCACATCAAGATTCAGTGCCTTGATTTTTTGAAAATTGATTATGGATTCAATACCGATATCTTCCGAATTTGCATTGTTTTGAATGCTGTTTGTTAGATAATACAAGTTATCTGTTTCAACAACTTCATACGTTGGCATTTCTGTTCCGTTTGCAGTTATATGTACTTTTGGAATTTCTTTTGAGATAGGAACCATCTGTCCCGTAAAACCATTCTTAAGTTTGTTGTAATATCCCGTTAAATTAATACTGGCAAAAGGAAGATTAACATCTAATCCACCTTCTGTTTTGTATGATTTCGAAGGTTTTAAATTCAAATTATCTCCAGAAGTTACTACAGTCAAGATCCATGCTTTTTGATACACTCCAGGATTTACATAAATTCCGTTGCCTAATAAACGGTCTATATAACGTTCTCCAGTGTACAATTGATTAAGCGAAGGCGCTTTGGATGATAATCCAAATCCGCCTCGGACTCTGAAAGTTTTATTTAGAGAATACGATGAATTAATACGCGGCTGCAACGATACATTTCCAGATTGGTTTTCATATCGTACACCGTAATCAATATTTAGAATTTTATCTTCTTCAAATTTTTTATAGACTCTATCTTCCAGATAAGCAGAAAATTGGTTTTCTGTTCGGGTTCTGTTAAAATCATAATCTCTATAACCTAGTCTGGTGTCGCCTCCGTCATCTAAGACATAATAATTGATTAAGCCAATTGCACTGCTTTTTCTTCCGTCTCCTTTGTTGGAACTTGATCTTCCTGATAACCCAAATGATAAGCTGTGAATCCAGTTGGCTTTATTGGTAATCGTCTTTGTGGTTTCGAGATTTACAAAAGTTGAAATCGGAATACCTTCAACTGTACTGATACTGGTATATTGCGACGGAAGAACGTAAGCATCGTGAATTCCTTCTTCTTTAGAATCAGTTGCAGCCGTTAAAGCTCGATTTATCCATCTCTCTTTTCTAGAAAACTGCCTGTCATAAGAGAAACCACTATTTATATTGATACCGTCTAACCACAGATTAGAAGGCTTCCACATGAAATTGTTAGAGATAGAAAACCCTTGTTTTTCATTTTTTATGATATCTGCCGCAATTTTATCAGGATCACGTTTGGCATCATCAAGAGTGGATCTTATCGATAGGTTTACAGTATTTTTTACTTTAGAATGTTTATCGGTAGTTTTCCATGCTAAACTCCCGCTGATACGCTGATAACTCAATAAATTATTTCTTGGATCGGAATTAGAATCCAAAAAGTTAATTCCAAAATTCATGGAATTATTGGAGTTTAATTGAATTCCTTTTGTCAAGTTCAATTCGCTTGTACCATCTCTAAGGGAAGCGGAAACTCTGTAAGGACTATTTCCGACTTTAGTAGTGATCAAAACCAGTCCAGAAGTCAAATCTCCATATTTTGCAGAAGGAATTCCCTGAATGATTTTTATCTCCTCGATATTATTAGTTGATATTTCCCTAAGATCAACACCAACATTTGGATTATTGAAAGGTATTGTATTAACGCCATAATCATTGCCGGCTGAAGTAGGTGTGTTTGGACTTAAAGCCTGCATGTTTTCGTTGTTGGAAATCGGAATATCATTGATCATAAATGCAGTTCCAAAAGCTTTATTGCTTTTAAAAGAACCCACTTCAGATGCTGTCCTGAAAATAATATTTTTATAAGAATTCAGATTAAAAGAGGAAGTAGTCTGTCCAGGAAGCTGTTCTAAAACATCATCAAGCGTAAAAGCCTGAACATTATTTATAGCATTTGTTCCAAGAGTCAACTCAGAGTATTTACGTTCTTTATTGGCTGTAACCATTACTTCTTTCAAATGAAGCGTATTATCTTCCAAATAAACCGTAATTGAGTTTTGTCCGTTTTTTAAAGTCTGATTAATATCTTTTTTTCCAAGAATGGAAAAGTTCAATTCAATATCCTGAAAATAGGGAATGATCATACTGAATTTTCCATCTTTATCAGAAATCGTCCAGTTTTCGGTTTTGGTATCACGAACAAAAACACCTGCTAAAGCGGTCGAAGTTTCTTTAGAAAAAACTTGACCAGAAATTGTCTTCTGTGAAAAAATAACTTGACTGAACAGTAAAAGAATGGCAATGAAACGCATCTATATTTAATTAGAACAAATAAAAATAATGACGCAAATCTACCGATAATTCTTCGTGAAGCAATGAAAAATAAGGGAATTGTAAAATTGTACATCATTAGATTTGTGAGAAAAGCATTAGTAATAAGTTTTTAAATTTTAAACTTATGTGTTTGATAGACAGTCGAATATTGTTTTGATGGTTTTGTAAGAATATAGTGCAGACTTTTTTTAAGGCCGATGTAGGTTTGATGTATTATGAATAAAGTTATTTCCTGTTAATTAGGGAGTGTATTTTTAACTTAATTGTGATTTTTTAAGATTTATTCAATAAAAAAAGAGCCGGAAGATCAATTCTCCCAGCTCTTTTCTATTCTCTATATTCTATTTTCTTTGCTCTATTTTCTATCCTATAAAGAGACTAATCCAAAGATTCAGTCAATTTTCTGAAGACAGATTTAGCATCTTTTCCTTCGTATAAAACGGCATAAACCGCATCGATTATTGGTGTTTTAGCACCGTAACCCTGATTTAGTTTATAAGCACTTTTTGTGGCATAATAACCTTCTGCAACCATACTCATTTCCATCATGGCACTTTTTACGGTGTAACCTTTACCAATCATATTTCCGAACATTCTGTTTCTCGAGAAAACCGAATATCCTGTAACCAATAAATCGCCCAAATAAGCCGAATCATTAATGTTACGTTTCATTTTATGTACTTTTCTAATGAATTTCTTCATTTCGCGAATCGCATTACTCATCAAAACCGACTGGAAGTTATCTCCATAACCTAACCCGTGAGCAATTCCGGCAGCGATTGAATAGATGTTTTTCAACATTGCGGCATATTCAGTTCCGATGATGTCATCAGAGATTTTAGCCTTAATGTAATTTCCAGAAAGTGATTTGGCAACCGTTTTTGCTTTATCAGGATCTCCGCAGGCAATTGTTAAGTACGAAAGTCTTTCTAATGCTACTTCTTCTGCGTGGCAAGGCCCTGTAATTACACCAATATTGTAGTATGGAATATCGTATTGAATATGGAAATGTTCGCCAACGATTAAACTCGTTTCTGGAACAATCCCTTTAATGGCAGAGAAAATAATTTTATCAGCCAAAGAAACCGTCATGTTTTTCAATTCGGCATCCAGGAAAGCAGAAGGAATAGCAAAAATGATATAATCTGCATATTCTATTGCTTCATTTATATTATTAGTTAATTTGAGTTTGTTGGTATCAAATTCAACAGAACTTAAATAATTCGGATTGTGTTTGTATTTCTGAATATGCTCGATTGCAGAATCATTACGCATGTACCAGGCAATTTCGGAAAGATTAACGCATAACATTTTTGCAATTGCCGTGGCCCAGCTTCCTCCTCCAATTACTGCAAATTTTAACTTTTCGCTCATTATTTTATTAATTTGAAACAAAAGTACTTAATAATGTGCTAATAAAGCAAAATCTGATTTAAGAAATTTGACAAAGGCCTTCTGCTGTGTTTTCTTTAAATAAAAACTAGCTGAATTTCAGAATATATTTTTCAGCTTTAAAAACTAAATTTGTGTAAAAAATGGTATATTAGAGAAATTTCGTTCAATTATGACAAATAAATTTTTGACTCTTATTTTAGTTTTCACGACATTATTTTCTTTCTCCCAAAATATGGAAACACTTTATTTCGATGCCAATTGGAAAACCACATCCAAAGAAAATGCCTCTTTTTATAGAATGCAGCCTTTCAAGAAATTAGGAAATTTGATTTTAGTCGAAGATTTCTACATCAATAAAACACCGCAGTTTCAAGGATATGCTTTTCAGGATAACGAAGATAATTATGTTGGAGATGTTGTATGGTTTGATCAGGATGGTTTCGATGCTTCTTTTTATCAATTTTATAATTTTTCTCCGGTTTCTAATTTGACCTTTTATTATCCAAGTGGAAAAAAGTTAAAAACTGTTCAGTACAAAAATGGAAGAAAAGACGGCGAAACAATCCTTTACCATGAAGATGGAACGGTTTTGATGAAAGGAAAATACGAAGGTGGAAAACCCAAAAATGGCGATTTTGAAGAGGTTTTAAATTGGGAAGATTACCGATTGAACAAAGCTGATAATGAAGCACAAAAAGAAGAACCGATTCGAATGACCGAAGGTGTAATTATTCGGGATGAAATTGGAAATGCGAAAAAGAGAGAAGTCATAAAAAAGAAAATATTCTGGATCAACTCAAAACAGTTGGCTCAGGAAATCTGGTACGATATTGCAAGTGGCAATACAGAGCCTTTTAAACAGATTAACTACGATAAATCTGGGAAAATGCTGCAGACCATAAATGAAAATGATTTTGAAAAATACGGACGAGAAATTTCAAATGGAATTGTGTACGACTATTACTTTCAAAACAAATTTGCGGTTGCTCTTAAATCCAAAATTAGTTATAAGAACGGACAGAAAAATGGCGAAGAAACCCTGTATTATCCAAATGGTAAAGTTTTAAAAATGGTAAAATATGCTGAAGGAGAAGCACAAGGCGATCAAATAGAATACAACTCAGACGGAAGTATAAAAGCCAAACGAATTTATAAAAACGGACAGCCTTTTGAAGGTAATTTTGATGAAAGATTTGCAAGCGATTTATTCATCAATCAAAATTACAGCAAAGGCTTAAAAGAAGGCGAAGCCATTGTAAAAGACGAGTCTGGATCTATTGTAGCAAAAGGAATTTACAAGGAAGGAAAACCATTTAACGGAACATTTGTCATCAAAAATGAAAATGAACAAAACGAATTAATCAACGTTGCTGATTACAAAAAAAATGGCGTACAGAAAATCTTTAATTATTATCTCGATGATCCTGTTAGAACTTATACTGTAGTAAATGATATTAAAAATGGAGAAACTGTTTTTTATGACAATAGGGAAGTGACGGGAAAACTGGAGTATAAAAACGATTTGCCTTATGATGGAACTTTAGTAGAATCCAAAAAAAGTACGATTTATAAAAAGGGATTTGTAGCTGAAGAGATTTATTATAGAAGTGAATACGATTCTAAAGACCCAAAAAATGTTCTGAAAACCATCTATTTTGAAAATGGGAAAAGAACTAAAATTGCGAATCAGTCTTTTTTGATTACTTCAGACAGACAGGATTCTTATGTTGGAATTTATAAAAATGACAAACCGTTTTCAGGTTATTTTGCTACAGATTTCAACGAATTTAATCATGTTGATTATTATGAAAACGGTATTATAAAGTATCAGTATTCGAACAATTATTTAGAGAATTTGGAGAACTATGAATATCCAAATTATAATATCAAATCTATTTATAAAGACGGTAAAATAGTTGACGGCCCGGAATACATCAAACTAGACCGCCAGTTTGTTTCTAAATATTGGAAAAATGGAATTCTGCAAAGTTTTGACTTTGATATTTTTGCAATGCATTATTTTAACCGTTATCATTTCGAATTAAAAAATAAAGCAATTGAACTCGAAGAATTGCAACATAAACTGAAAGGAAAAATTGTTTTGGAAAAATCAAATGGAAAAACAATTGGTAAATTCAGTATAAATAATAAACTTTTGGTTACCAGCTCATCAGTAGAAGTTAATAATGTAACACCAACTGAACCAGGGAGCGTTTTGTATTATGAAGTAAATAATGCAATCGAAGCAAAGCTATTTACAACAATCGAAGATGATAATGATGAGGAAAGAAGAGATGCCGAAATTTTCAGTACAGTATTTAGTTCTTACTTAAATCACGATAAAACAATTGAAGAAAATTTTAATCTGATTGCCGACAAAATATCATCAGAGAAAGATGTTGAATTGTTATTTGGAAATGAGCTAAAAGGCGTTTTAATTGCCGGTTTAAGAATTAACGAAGCTAAAAAGCCGGAAATAGGAACTCTAATATTGAAAAACAACAATAATTCCTATGATTTGAAATTGTTTTTAAAGGAAAAAAAACTAATGGAAAAGGATAATGTTGAGCTGAAAAATGTCAAAACAGAGATCGAAAATCTGACTAAAATTCTGGAAAAGAAAATGAATGAAAATTTTAAATAAAAAATATTTTATCCTTACACAATAAAATAATTAACGCTACGTTGTAAGTGTTTATAAATTAGAGTTTTAATGAACTTACAAAGATTTGAGTTAGTTAGTTTTGTTTTAGTATTTTAAAAAGGCGTTCACGAGCAAGTTAGAACGCCTTTTTTTAAGTTGGCAGTGTTCAGTTTTTTTAGTATTCAGTGACAGCACTTTGAAAACACACTATACTGAATACTAAAAAACTGATCACTGATCACTTTTTTAATAACTCAGTTCCACAATAGATTTCACTTTATCTAAAGTCACTAATTGTTTTTCGCCAAGACCTTTCCAGCCTCTTTCGTCAAAACGATTTACGATAAAATCGGCTGTTTTGCTGTAGTCTTCTGTATATTGAGAAAGTTTTGTGTCCATTCCCATAGTATGGAAAAATTCTACTGTTTTGTTGATGGCTTCTTTTGCTACTTCTTCATCAGAACCTGAAAGATTAAAAATACGTCTTCCGTATTGAGCCAGTTTTCCTTTTTTGGTTTCAAACATTACAGTATACAAACTTGGGCCAATAATCGCCAAAGTTCTGGCGTGGTCAATTTCATACAAAGCTGTTAGTTCGTGACCAATCATGTGGGTAGCCCAATCGCTTGGAACACCTTTTTGGATTAATCCGTTTAAAGCCATTGTACAGCTCCACATAAAATTAGAAGCCAAAGTATAATCGGTTGGGTTTTTAACAACGCCTGGGCCAACTTCAATTAAAGTCTGTAAAATTCCTTCGGCAATTCTATCTTGTAAAAAAGCATCGGTTGGATATGTTAAATACTGTTCCATTACGTGTGTGAAAGCATCAACAACACCATTTTCAAGTTGTCTTTTTGGTAAAGAAGCAATTACGGTCGGATCACAGATAGAGAATTGAGGAAACAAAGCGCTTCCGCCAGAAGATAATTTTTCCTGAGTAGCTTCAATTGTTACTACATATCCTGAATTCATTTCACTTCCCGTTGCTGGAAGCGTTAAAACCGTTCCAAATGGCATTGCATTTTCTTTTATCAAAATACGTTTCTGCAAAATGTCAATTGGGTTTCCTTCGAAATTTACTGCTGCCGAAATAAATTTCACACCATCAATCACAGATCCACCGCCGACAGCCAAAATAAAGTCGATTTTTTCAGCTTTAATAACATCAACCGCTTTCATTAAAGTTTCAAATCTTGGATTTGGCT
The DNA here is from genome assembly GCF_030378165.1 of Flavobacterium panacagri. Taxonomy (NCBI): domain Bacteria; kingdom Pseudomonadati; phylum Bacteroidota; class Flavobacteriia; order Flavobacteriales; family Flavobacteriaceae; genus Flavobacterium; species Flavobacterium panacagri. The sequence continues at coordinate 814,907 of NZ_CP119766.1, read as the reverse complement.
CGATACCGCCAAATTCTACAATTTCAAAACCTTTTAAGTTGGCAATTACCTGATCGTAAATTCCGTTTTTAAAAATACTTCCACCGCCATAAGCCAAAAGAATTTTAGCGTCTTTTGGAACCAAAGTAGAAAGTTTTTCAATTTGTCCTTTCCCGAAAACTAAATTTGTCGGATTGTATAATTCAAAGTTAAGCATGATTTTTTTTGAGTTTCTAAGATGCTGAGAAACTAAGATTCTAAGTTTTTTAGCATCGGGTTGATTTTATTATTTTAATTTTTGAAAAAAAATCTAAGTTGCTAAAAGAAAAACTTAGGCTCTTAGCAACTTAGTATCTTAGCATCTTTTAATCCAATTTCTTTAATAATTTTCCAGCTACCAATTTAGACGATGCTGGGTTTTGTCCTGTAATTAAAAGTCCGTCTTCTACAGCATAAGGCTGCCAGTTTGGGCCTTTAGAAAAAATACCTCCGTTTGAGGCTAAAGCATCTTCCAATAAAAACGGAACCACTTTTGTTAAACCAACCGCTTCTTCTTCATCATTAGTAAATCCGGTTACTTTTTTACCTTTTACTAAATATTCCCCTTTTACTTTTACGTTTTTCAAAACAGCAGGAGCGTGGCAAACAAAAGCTACTGGTTTATTGTGCGTATAGAAGGATTCAATTAAAGCAATAGAGTTTTGATCCTGCACCAAATCCCAAAGCGGACCATGTCCTCCTGGATAAAATACAGCGTCATAATCTTTTTGGTTAACCGTTGAAAGCTTTAAAGTGTTTTTTAATTTTTCCTGTAAAACTTTATCAGCGTCAAAACGTTTGGTGTCTTCTGTTGCCGAAGCAGGATCAGCACTTTTTGGGTCAATTGGCGGTTGTCCTCCAAGCGGAGACGCAATTGTAATTTCAACACCTTGATCTAATAATTCATAATAAGGAGCAGCAAATTCTTCAGACCAGAATCCCGTTTTTTCTCCTGTATTGCCCAGCTTATCGTTGCTGGTTACAACAAATAATACTTTTTTCATTCTTTTTTTATTTGATTTTTGAGCCAAAGCAGAGGTGCTTACAGCTGTAAATGCAATTATTGCGAGTAATGCTATTTTCTTCATAAGATTAAATTTTGAACAAATTTACGGCTTATGTGATATCAGTAAAAATAAAATAAACTATGTTTGTTATAAATAAAATTATATCATGGTAAATCTAGAATGGTACAGAACATTTAAGGCGGTTTATAAAAATGGTAATTTTTCAGTTGCCGCCAAGGAGTTGTTTATGAGTCAGCCTGCGGTTAGTCAGCAAATTTCTATGTTAGAAGCGCATGTTGGTAATAAATTATTCAACCGAAAATCAAAAGGCGTTGAACCAACAGAATACGCTAAGTTACTGAATAATTTGATTATAGATGCACTTGATCGTCTCGAAAGTGTCGAAACTAGTTTCAGAGCCAAAGCAGAAGATGCGAATCGTTTAATATCTGTCGGCATTTCGAAACATCTTTTTGAGTGTGTTGGAAATCTGCTTATTTCAAAATTTGATTTAATTGATTTTACTTTCGCAGAAAACGATGAACTCTTTGCATTGATTGATGCTAAAAAATTAGATTTCGCCATTACCACAAAACGATTTGATACCTTTGATACGACTTACGAAGTTGTTGGAAAAATCAAATTGATATTAGTTGCTCCAACTTCTTTGGATATAACTGAATTCCGTCAGAAATTAAAATCAGATAATTTTACTGAAATCGAACAGTGGCTTAATGCACAAAAGTGGTATAGCCACGATGCGAGGATTCCGCATATAAAATTGTTCTGGCTTCATGCTTTCAATAAAAAAAGACCTTCGATGGTTCCTAATTATATTATTCCTTCAGAATCAGAAATGCTTCGTCTTTTAGGCAAAAATGAAGGAGTGGCTGCTACATGGAATTGTAATGCGAGAGAATTTATTAAAAAGAATAAACTACAGTTGTTGTGGAACAGTTTTCATGTGCCAGAAGAATTCGTGTATTTATTGGCTCCGAAGAATAACAACTTAAAATCGTTTTTTGATATCATTGAAAAAGAACTGAAGTTGTTTTTTGGAAACCGTTTATAGTTCACTTTATCAGTTGATTATATTTTTTAATGATTGAAAATTCTTTCTTTTTCTTTTGACGGCATCTTTTAAAAGAATAAATTTGAGAATACAAACCACTAAAATTTCCAATTATGAAAAAGATTGCAACAGTTTTAATGTTTACCATGTTGTTTTTTATGATCAATTCTTGCAGTAAGAGTGATGATGCAGCAATTGTAGATTGTTTTGGTGATTCTATTTTAACCGAATTAAAACATTCGGCAGACGGAACTAATTCGAAAATAATTAATTACTCCATACAATACAGCGGCAGCAATACCGTAACTTCTGTAAAATGGACTTTTGGAGATGGAACTCCTGCACAAACTGTAACCGGAACTACCGGAGCTGTATCGCATGCTTACAGTGCGACTGGAACATTTGAAGTAAAAGCAGATGTAACGCTTTCCAAAGACGGAGGAAGTTGTACTGTAAGCCCAAAGAAAAATGTTACGGTAAATTAGATAACCGAAAAAGAAAAAGATATTTAGTGAGAGTCAGTTTTATAATTTATGCTTTTGCATTAGATTATAAAATTGACTCTCATTCGTTATATTTGTTTGATACGATTTTTGATTATGGAAAATTTACAAAATATTAGAATTGCGGTTGATGCGATTGTTTTTGGTTATAAAAACAATGATTTGTATGCGTTATTGATTGAACAGCAATTTGGAACTTCAGAAAAATATTGGGCTTTGCCAGGCGGTTTAGTTCAAAACTCAGAATCTTTGAGTGATGCTGTTATTCGGGAATTGCACGAAGAAACCAATGTACAGCTTACGTTTATGGAACAGTTATATACTTTTGGAGATGATATTTACAGAGATTCCAGAAACCGTGTAATTTCTGTTGCTTATTATGCTTTAGTAGATGCTTCCAATCTAGAAATTAAAGCCGATACAGATGCTGAAAGAGTACAATGGTTTAAGATTGATGAAATTCCACCTTTGGCATTCGATCATAATAGTATACTTCAAAAAGGAATTGAAAGATTGAAAGCAAAATTGACTTACGAACCAATTGGCTTCGATTTATTACCGGAAGAATTCCTTTTTTCAGATCTAGAAAACCTGTATTGTACGATTTTAGAAAAAGAAATTGACCGCAGAAACTTCAGAAAAAAAATACTCAGTTACGGAATTTTAGAGGAGACAGAAAAATTTTCACCCGTTAAAACTGGTCGTCCGGCAAAACTTTTTAAGTTTAATAAGTTGAAATACAGCGAATTGATTGAAAAAGGCTTTCATTTCGAAATAAAGTTTGCGTAATTTTTACACAAAACAAATTGTTTATTCAAAATTTAATTCTACATTTGCGTATAATTAACGCAAACTACAACACTATGATACTAAATCTCGACCCAAAATTCGCTCCGATTCAAAATCAGGAAGAAATCAAATTTCAAAGTTTTACATTTTCTGGCGGAGAACCGCACATTAAAATCAATCCGGATTTTGATGTGAATCAGAAAGTAACGATTACACACAGATTGAATTCATTCAACGATTTAGGTTTGTTGTGTATCACAGTAGATGCGTTACGCAGAATGGACGTTAAGATCATCGATCTTTTTATTCCGTACTTCCCTGCTGCAAGACAAGACCGTGTTATGATTCCTGGAGAACCTTTATCTGTAAAAGTGTACGCAGACATTATCAATGCCATGCAATTGAATAAAGTGTTTGTTTTTGATGCACACTCTGAAGTAAGTCCGGCTTTATTGAATAATAGTACTGTGATCCCGAACTATACTTTTATCAAAGAAGTGCTAAATAAAATTGGTCAAAACGTAAAACTGATTTCTCCAGACGGAGGTGCTTTGAAGAAAATCTATAAAGTTTCTGAATATTTGGGTGGCGTTGAGGTGGTAGAATGCAGTAAAAGCCGAGATGTAAAAACAGGAAAACTGTCTGGATTTAAAGTTTACGAAGAGGATTTGCAGGGAATGGATTGTTTAATTGTAGATGATATCTGCGACGGTGGCGGAACCTTTGTTGGTTTGGCCGAAGAATTGAAAAAGAAAAATGCAGGAAAACTGTACTTAGCCGTAAGCCACGGAATTTTCAATAAAGGTTTCGAAGTTTTAAATTGCTTTGACGGCATTTTTACAACGAACTCTTTTAAAGACTTTGACGGCGAAACGGTTGAGGTTGTAAAATTAAAATTATGAATAAAAATTATAGAGTAGAAATAGCAAATAAAACTTTGGAAATCATAAAAAATGGTTTCTATGAATATAAAGGAAATAAGATTGACGTAAAAAAAGAACTCGAAGAGTCCATAAAAAATACGTTTACCATTGCGCCAAACGATTGGGATGCAATCTTAGAAAGACCAATTGAGAATAATTTTGAAACAGAAATTGTTGTTAAAGTTTGTTCGACAATTGAGGCAATTGTTCAGGAGGAAAAGGATAGAATCTGTGTTTTGAATTTTGCTTCGGCAAAAAATCCAGGCGGTGGATTCTTAGGAGGAGCTTCGGCTCAGGAAGAAAGTCTGGCTAGATCTTCCAGTCTTTATGAAACGCAGATTAAAGACAAAACGATGTATGACTTTAACAGAAATCAGTCTTCGTTTTTATATTCAGATTACATGATTTACAGTCCAAATGTTCTGTTTTGGAATGATGATAATGGAGATTATTTTGAAAAACCATTCGTTGTAGATGTGATTACGGCACCAGCACCAAATAAAGGTGCGATGATACAGCATAATAGAAAAGAAGAAATTGCGGCAACAAAAGAGGTTTTCAAAAAAAGAATGGATAAAGTATTAGCCATTGCTGCAAATCAAAAATGTGACATCTTAATTTTAGGAGCTTGGGGATGCGGCGTTTTTAGAAATGAAGCCAAAGATGTAGCGCATTTGTTCAAAGAAATTATTGAAGAAAAATATTCAGGCGCTTTTAAAAAGATTGTTTTTGCCATATACTCTGATAAAAATGCAAATTTCCAGCAGTTTGAAGAGGTGCTGAATTAGTTTAAAAAGTTTCATGTTTCACGTTTCAAGTTGCTTTTAGGAACGTAAAACCTGAAACAAAAAAATACTATTAACCGTTTCCGGTTTAAAACCCAAATTTTAAGTTCAGTGCACAACTTGAAACAAGAAAAACTTGAAACAAAAACCACAAAACAATGAGCGATTTAAAACCAAGATTTATTGAATCTTTAAGAAGAAACAATGATCAGATTAGAGAAGACAGAGCCAAAACAATTGGTGAGGATTCAGAATTAATATACAGACGAAGAGTCGAAGACATCGAATTAAAAATAAAAAGACTCGAAAGAGAACAAGAAGGATTGATCGATATTAGTCCGCTGGATAAAAACAGTTTAACCTTTGCCGATTTTCAGCCAGAAGCTTTTGTACAAAAAGATATGGAGCTTGCGCTGACCATCAGAAATTTGAATATCCAGTTTGAAGTAACAAAAAAGAGATTTGAGTATTTATTTGGTAAAACATTTTAGTCATGGGAGGTACAAGATATGATTTCGGTGCTCGTGAAGACAGAGCAAAAAAAGTAGGATATGCCAGCAAATCAGCTAGCGAGATATTTACACAGAATGCACTAAGAATGGCGCATGAATCTATGAATCCAAATGGAGTGGTTTTTAGAGAAGCGAGAGATTCAGACGTTCATCCCAATACAGTTCCAATTATTTTAGGACTGGACGTTACAGGAAGTATGGGACATATTCCGCACGAATTGATAAAAGAAGGACTTCCAAAATTAATGGGCGGAATTATTCAGGGAGGCGTTCCAGATCCGGCACTTTTATTCTTGGGAATTGGCGATCACGAATGTGACAGATATCCTTTGCAAGTAGGGCAATTTGAATCTGGTGACGAAGAGCTGGATATGTGGTTGACAAGAACTTATATTGAAGGTGGAGGAGGAGGAAATGCCGGTGAAAGTTATCTTTTAGCGTGGTATTTCGCAGCCTTTCATACCAAAACAGATGCTTTCGAAAAAAGAGGGCAAAAAGGATTGTTGTTTACAGTAGGCGATGAACCTGGATTAAAAACGCTTCCAGCATCAGCCATTAAAGAAATTATGGGTCAGGGACAACAGACTTATACACATCTTGAGTTATTGGCAGAAGCACAGAAAAAATACGATGTGTACCACATTAGTGTTTTGCATTCAGGACAAGCGATTAATGCCGATGTGGAATGGAAAGAATTGTTAGGACAAAACTGTTTGTCTATCGAAGATCACAGGGAAATTCCAAATGTAATCAAGAAAATCATCTGCGATAAACATAAAAATTCAGGTTCAGGTTTAGGGACTATACCAGTTTCTGATACAAACGACACAGGTTTAGATAGTATAGAAATGCTTTAAATTTTTTAAACACATAGAGACATAGATTTTTATTTTGAATTTGAAAGATTAAAGAAAGAAACTAGTTTCTAACACATAGTCCCGATAGCTATCGGGAATGTGAATTAATGCAAGTGAAACGCCTTTTTTAAGTTTCGAAAGTCTATGATTCTATGTGTTTAAAAATAATTACGCAACAATTAAGTGAAAATGAAAACAGCACAAATAGTTATAGGTTTAGGATTTGGCGATGAAGGAAAAGGAATAACAACAGATTTTCTGGCAAAACAAAATCCTGAATCTATAGTTATTCGGTTTTCGGGAGGACAGCAGGCGGCGCACACGGTTATGATTGGCAATCAAAAACACGTCCATTCTAGTTTTGCTAGTGGTGCGTTACGCGGACTTCCATCTTATTACAGTGAACACTGTACAATTCATCCGCTTTTTTTATTTAATGAAAGAGAAGAATTGAAAGAAAAAAATGCTAATCTGGATTTATATATTCATCCTTTAGCAAAAGTCACTACTCCGTTTGATGTTTGGCACAACAGAGGAAACGCGAGAAACATTGACCACGGAACCTGCGGAAAGGGCATTGGTTCTACCATGAAAAGAAACGAAGGGCCATATAAATTGTTTGCCATTGATTTGATTGCGCCTCGCGAAATGCTTTTAGAAAAGTTAAACCAAATTGCCTATTACTACGGTTTTTTAAACGAACCCGATATCGATCAGGAAGTTCAGGCGTATCTTGAAGCAGTTGATAACATCAAATGGAATATTGCCAATTACAGTTTTCTTTCAAAATATAATAATTTAATTTTTGAAGGAAGTCAGGGAATTTTGCTTGATATGGATCACGGTGTTTTTCCGAATGTTACTTATGCGAATACCACTTCAAAAAATGCAGTTGAAATCTGTAATAAACTGAAAATTGAAGAGGTAGAAATTTATTATGTAACCAGAAGTTACAGCACAAGACACGGCCACGGCTGGATGCCAAATGAAAGAGAAATACAATTAAAAAACAACGAAGAAGAGACCTGTGTTTTCAACGAATATCAAAAACAGCTCAGATTTGGGGATTTGGATTACGATTTGTTGAATTACGCATTACAATTAGATGCAGCTTACAGTCCGAATGCGAAAAGAAATTTGGTGGTAACCTGTATGGATCAGTTAGAAAAAGAATATGAATTTGAAAAGTTGACAACAGATTTCAATACGATTTACGGATCATTTTCGCCAGACTCTAAAGATTTTAAAGTGATAACTTCTTTGTTTCAATAAATAGAAAAAATGAAATACAATATAGAAAATATAGCTCCAGAAAGTAAATTTTTATTTTTCTGGGGACATCAGGCAAGTAAAGATGGAACGATTACAAAAACCTGCTTCAGCCAATGGTGGATAAGTTCATTCGAAGTTAATGGTATGACTTATAAAACTGCAGAACACTGGATGATGGCGAAAAAGGCCGAATTATTCAAGGATCAGGAAATCTTAGAAAAAATCATAAACTGCAATTCTCCGGCCGAAGCCAAAAAATTAGGTCGCAAAGTGAGAAATTACGATGACAAAATCTGGTTGGAAAACCGATTTGAAATTGTAAAAGAAGGAAATTTTCATAAGTTCAGTCAAAACCCTGATTTGAAAACGTTTCTGTTAAACACTAACGAAAGAGTTATTGTAGAAGCAAGTCCAGTTGATCCAATCTGGGGAATTGGAATGGCAAGTGATCATAGTGAGGCGCTAAATCCTGAAAAATGGAAAGGTTTGAATTTGTTGGGTTTTGCTTTGATGGAAGTTAGGGATGAATTGAGATAATTGTGTAAAATATGAAAATTGAACTTCTAAAAGCGGATATAACAGAAATAGAGGTTGACGCCATTGTCAACGCGGCAAACACATCTTTATTAGGCGGCGGAGGTGTTGATGGAGCGATTCACAGAAAGGGAGGAAAAGCAATTTTAGAGGAATGTATCCAAATTCGAAATAAACAGGGCGGTTGTAAAACAGGTGATGCGGTTATCACAACGGCAGGAAATTTACCATCACAATATGTTATTCATACAGTTGGCCCAGTCTGGAATGGCGATAAAGAGGAAAAATCTAAATTGTTAGCGGACTGTTACAAAAATAGTTTGAATATAGCTATTCAAAATGGAATAAAATCTATTGCTTTTCCGAATATTAGTACTGGAATTTATCATTTTCCAAAAGATAAAGCGGCACAAATTGCAGTAAAAACGATAAAAGATTTCGATAAATCAGAGGAAATAGAAAAGGTAATATTTGTATGCTTCGATGATGAAAATTACAAGATTTACAAAAACCTTTTGTAGATGTTCCGTCGGAACATTTCATCGGTAGAAAAAAATGTTACCAGATTGTATTTGCGTTCCATAGGAACGTTCGAATAAAAATGATTAAAAAATGAAAGAGATTCAATATACAAAAGGAGATGCAACATCGCCTCAAACATCAGGAAACAAAATAATCGTTCACGTTTGCAATGACATTGGTGGATGGGGAAAAGGATTTGTGATGGCCATTTCAAAAAGATGGAAAGAGCCTGAAAAACAATATCGCGAATGGTTTAAAACGAAAAATGATTTTGAATTAGGTAAAGTGCAGTTTGTCCAAGTTGAAGAAGATTTATGGGTAGCGAATTTAATTGGACAGCATAAAATAAATAAAGACGAAAACGGCGGAGCTCCAATTCGATATAATGCTATTGAAGAGGGATTAAAAACGGTTTCTGAATTTGCAAAAACAAATAATGCATCTATTCATATGCCTAGAATTGGATGCGGCTTAGCAGGCGGAAAATGGGAAATGATTGAACCAATCATTCTTAAAACGCTTTCGGATAACAATGTTGAGGTCATTGTGTATGACTTCTAAAAAAATATTAAAATGAATGAAAATATAGCAAAGAGCGTCAGCAAGTTTTTGAGTCTGGTGCTCAGACATTCGCCAGAAAAAATCGGATTAAAATTAGACGAAAATGGCTGGGCAGATGTCAATGAATTAATAGAAAAATGTAGTAAAAAAGGGAATCGTCTCGATGCAGCACTTTTGGATTACGTTGTAGAAAATAACGACAAAAAGCGTTTTGCTTATAACGAAGATAAAACCAAAATTCGTGCAAGTCAGGGACATTCTATTTCGGTTGAATTAGACTTAGCAGAAACAGAACCTTCAGAATATTTGTACCACGGAACAGTCGGAAAATTTATGGAAAATATCAGAAATGAAGGTTTGAAAAAAATGAGCCGTCAGCATGTACATCTTTCCAAAGACAAAGAGACCGCAACAAAAGTAGGAAGCAGAAGAGGAATTCCACAAATTTTAACTATTAGAAGCGGTGCCATGTTTAGAGACGGATTCAAATTTTATTTGTCCGAAAACAATGTCTGGCTTACAGATGAAGTTCCCGCAAAATATATTGAGTTTTAAATAAATTAGAAGATTATGATTTTAGAAGCGGCAATAGGTGATGCATATGGTGCAGGTTTTGAGTTTAGAGACCTTGATTTCATTACTCCAAACAATAATCTGACGCAGTATTATAAACACGGAATGTATACTGAGATTTATAAAAGATATACTGATGATACTCAGATGGCAATTGCGATTTCAGAATTGCTACTGGAAGATGATAATTGGAACGAAATTAAGGTTGCAGATAAGTTTGTAGAGGTTTTTCACAGAGATAAAAGACGCGGTTATTCAGACAGAGTTTATAATGCTTTGGATGCAAGTAAAAATGGTTCAGATTTTATCAAAATAATTGATAATGGTAGCAGTGGGAACGGTTCTGCGATGCGAGCGTATTCAATTGGATATTTAAAAGATATTAAGCAGATATTGGAGTTCTGCGAGATTCAGGCAAAAACCTCACATCATACTGTTGAAGGAATAAGCTGTGCAAAACGTATTGCGCTAGCGGTTCATTATTTTAAGTATAATTTGGGCGATGGATCAACTCTGATTTCTTTTTTGAATGAAACTTTAAAAGAGAATGAAAATTATAGAATCACCTCTCCAATTGATATGCATGGATATCCAACGACACAAGCGGTTATTAAAATGGTTTCAGAAGCCACTTCTATGAAAGATTGTCTGAAAATCGGAATAGGTTATGGCGGAGATACCGATACCGTTGCTGCGTTGTCCATGGCGATTTTAAGTCAGAAGCAAAATTGTGAAAAGACATTGCCGTTGTTTTTATATGAAGAATTGGAGAATGATAAATTCGGAAAAGATTTTCTAATTCAATTGGATACTGCATTAAGCAACAAGTTTAGTTAGTCATGAAAAGAACTTTAGTTTTTGGAGATATTCACGGCGGATTAAAAGCATTAATTCAGTTACTGGAAAGAATCGATTATTCAGAAAATGACCGGTTTGTTTTTCTGGGAGATTATGTCGACGGCTGGAGCGAATCCAAACAACTGATTGATTTCCTTATTGAATTATCTCAAAAACAAGAATGCATTTTTATCAAAGGAAATCATGATGCCTGGTGTCAGGAATGGCTTGAAGAAAATGTCATAAACGATATTTGGTTTCTGCACGGAGGAAAATCAACGATAGAAAGTTATGATACTATTGAACTTTCAGAAAAACAAAAACATCGTGATTTCTTCAGTTCAATGAAAGATTATTTTGTAGACGAAAACAACAATTTGTTTATTCATGCTGGATTTTCATCTATGCATGGGCCAGAAAAGGAACATTACAAAACCAATTATTCATGGGATAGAACTTTGTGGGAAATGGCTCTGACAATGGATAAAAGAATCCAAAAAGATTCACTTTCATACCCAAAAAGATTACTGCTTTTTAATGAAGTTTATATTGGTCATACGCCAACATTACATTATAATGTCGAAATTCCGATGCAGGGATGTAATGTATGGAATATAGATACGGGAGCAGGTTTCTATGGAAAGTTGAGTTGTATAGATGTCGAAACGAAGGAATTTTGGCAAAGTGATGCTGTGCAAATGTTTTATCCAAATGAAAAAGGAAGAAATAAATAATCATGAAAAGAATTTTTAGAGCACCCGAAGAAATACCATTGCTGAATGATGTCAAAACCATCTTTTTAGCTGGTTCTATAGAAATGGATAAAGCGATTAACTGGCAATTACATTGCGAAGAACAGTTGCAAGACAAATACATTATTTTTAATCCCAGAAGAAAGGAATGGGACAGCAGTGGGTCACAAACGATAGAAAATCCTAATTTTAAAGAGCAGGTCAATTGGGAACTTAATGCATTAGAAAAAGCCGATATCATTATCATGTATTTTGCAGCCAATACCATGTCGCCTATTTCTTTACTGGAGTTTGGACTTTATGCGCAATCCAAAAAGATGAAAGTGGTTGTGGAAGAAGATTTTTGGCGTAAAGGAAACATTGATATTGTTTGCGAAAGATATGGAGTGGAGCAGTTTAAAACTTTAGACGAATTAATTCAAAATCTGCTTGACTAATAGGAAGGGAAAAAATCATGAAAAATAAAATAGAATCAGGTTTATTTGGTTTGGCAATTGGCGACGCTTTAGGCGTTCCGGTTGAATTTAAATCAAGAGAAAAATTAAAACAGGATCCAGTTGTCGATATGATGGGGTTTATGTCCTGGAATCAGCCGCCTGGAACATTTAGCGACGATAGTTCATTAGCTTTTTGTACTGCCGAAAGTCTGTGCAAAGGTTACGATATAGAAGATATGGCTCTGACTTTTGTAAAATGGATGCAGGAAGGATATTGGGGAGCGCATAACAAAGTATTTGATATTGGCGGCACTACAAAACATTCTTTGGCAAGAGTTGTAAAAGGAGAATCAGCTAGAAATTCGGGTAATTTTTTTGAAGAAGATAATGGCAATGGTTCTTTAATGCGTATTTTGCCATTAGTTTTTTATCTTCAGAAAGAGAATGATATTGAAGTTATCTATAAAAAGGTAAAAGAAGTTTCATCAATTACACACGCTCATTTTCGTTCAGGGTTTGCCTGTTTTATTTATGTTGTATATTGTTTGGAGATTTTAAAAGATAAAGATAAATTCGAAGCTTATAAAGAAATGCAAAACGTTCTTTCGAAGTTTTTAGAAGATAAAAAATATAATCCTGTCGAAATTCAACTATTTGAAAAGCTATTGAAAAATGATATCTGGACATTTCCTGAAAATGAAATTCGGGCATCTGGGTATGTACTGCATAGTTTAGAAGCCAGTTTTTGGTGTTTTTTAAATTCTGATTCGTATGAAAAAACAGTTTTAAAAGCAGTTAACTTAGGAGAAGATACCGATACAACGGGTGCAATTGCTGGAGGATTGGCAGGAATTTATTACGGAATTGAAAATATTCCAGAAAAGTGGATTGACAATTTGGCAAGATCCAATGATATTGAAGATTTAGCATACCGATTATCACAAAAAATATAAATAGAAAAAATATATGAACCCACTATTATTAACCGATGGTTACAAAGTTGACCACAGAAGACAATACCCAGATGGAACAAGTTTAGTATATTCTAACTGGACACCAAGAAAATCAAGACTTGAAGAAGTTGATGAGGTAATCTTTTTCGGATTGCAGTATTTCATTAAAAAATACATTATTCATGATTTTGAAGAGTATTTCTTCAAACAGCCAAAAGAAGAAGTAATTAAAAAATATTCTCGTAGAATCAATAATTATTTGGGCGAAAACCAAGTCGGTACAAAACATATCGAAGATTTACACGATTTAGGATATATTCCGATGGTCTTTAAAGCTTTGCCAGAAGGAGCAAGCGTTCCGTTGCGAGTGCCAATGTTTACGATGTACAATACCATTCCGGAATTTTTCTGGCTGACCAATTATTTTGAAACTTTGCTTTCAGCCGTAATCTGGTTGCCTTGTAACTCAGCAACAATTGCAAAAGAATATAGAAAGGTATTGGACAAATATGCTTCAGAAACTTCATCTGTACCTGAATTTGTAGATTGGCAGGCACATGATTTTTCTATGAGAGGAATGGGCGGTATCGAAGCTTCTTTAACCTCTGCGGCAGGACATTTATTAAGCTTTACAGGATCAGATACCATTCCGGCTATTGATTTCTTAGAAGAATATTACAAAGCCAATTCAGATCAGGAATTAGTTGCAGGTTCAGTTGCCGCAACAGAACATTCTGTAATGTGTATGGGAACTACAGAAGGAGAATATGAAACGTTCAAAAGATTAATTACAGAAGTATATCCAAAAGGAATTGTTTCTATCGTTTCTGATACTTGGGATTTATGGAAAGTTTTAACGGATTATCTTCCAAGGTTGAGAGAAGATATCGTTTCAAGAGAAGGTAAAGTCGTAATTCGTCCTGACAGCGGTGACCCAATTCTAATTATCTGCGGAAATCCTGATGGGAAAACAGAACAAGAAAGAAAAGGGGTAATCGAATTGCTTTGGGATGTTTTTGGCGGTACAACAAATACTAAAGGATTCAAAGAACTAGTGCCGCAGATTGGCGCTATTTATGGAGACAGTATTACCGTAGCAAGAGCAACTCAGATATGTGAAAGATTAAAAGAAAAAGGTTTTGCTTCTACCAATGTGGTTTTAGGAATTGGATCTTTTACATATCAATACAATACCAGAGATACTTTCGGATTCGCAATGAAAGCAACTTACGGAGAAGTAAACGGAGAAGGAAGAGCGATCTTCAAAGATCCAATCACAGATGACGGAACTAAAAAATCAGCCAAAGGGTTGATGAAAATTGATTTAATCGATGGCAAGTATCATTTAAGTGATAATGTGTCTTGGGAAGAAGAAAAACAAGGCGAATTGAAAGAGGTTTTCAGAGATGGAAAACTTTTAGTGGATCAATCGCTGAGTGAGATTCGAACTAGAGTAAAAAGCGACGTGAGTATCGAAGCTTAATTATAAAACGAAAGCCTGAATTTAGAATTCAGGCTTTTTTTATTAGATTTTGCAAACGTTATGCGACCTTTATCAAAGTTTAAAGCTTTCAAAAAGGTTTTTTTATGAATTGCCTCCAGTTTTAACTGGAGGTAAAATAAGAATGATTTGAATGGCTTTAGCCAAACACCGCATTTTGGCTAAAGCCATTTGTTTTTTAAAACAAAAAACCTCCAGTTAAAACTGGAGGCAATTTAAAATTTGATAATTTTATTTCTTATAAAAATTATTATGATCAATATATTCCCAAACTTTTGGAGGAAGTAAAGGCTGAATATTTTTCCCCTCTTTAATACTGTTTCGAATAAAAGTCGAAGAAATCTCTACAATCGGTGCATCGATAACATGAATTTTTGGATGCGATTTTAATTCCACATTTTCGGGTTCGTCAGAAATTCTCGGATACACATAAATATCATGGTTTTCTAGAATTACTTCATAGTTTCTCCATTTATGAAGCGTTTTTAGATTATCTTCTCCCATAATCAAAGAAAACTCATGATTGGGGTATTTTTCCTTTAAATGTTCCAGAGTAATTACGGTATAACTCGGCTGAGGTAATTTAAACTCAATATCCGATGGTTTTATCTTTGGGTAATCTTCTGTTGCCAGAAAAACCATTTGAAGGCGTTGTTGGTCGTCTAATAAAGTCGCCTTTTTCTTCAACGGATTATGTGGTGTAACGACCATCCAAATCTGATCTAAATCGGCAAACTCAGCCATATGATTGGCAATAATCAAATGACCAACATGAATAGGGTTATATGTTCCGAAATAAAGGCCTATTTTCATTTTTTGTAGTTTCACAGAAATTCGCTAAGATAGCACAAAGATTCGCAAAGTTTTAAAATAGCTTTGCGAATCTCTGTGTTTTTTCTTTGTGTATCTCTGCGGAATAAAATTATTTATTTACGAAATCCTTTACAAGTTGATAAGCTTCTTCTTTAGCTGTATCTAAATCGTAGTTTTTTATAATAGTATCAAATTGAGGAGCAGTGGCCAATTCCACAGAAGCTTTTGCAATACGCATATTGATTTTATCTTCACTTTCTGTAGAACGTTGTTTTAATCTGCGTTTTAGTTCGTCAACGCTTGGCGGTTTTACGAAAACAGCTAAAGTTTGTTCAGGAAATTTATGTTTGATACGTAATCCACCTGCAACATCAATATCAAAAATTACATTTTTTCCCATTGCCCAGATTCTTTCGATTTCGGCTTTTAAGGTTCCGTAGAAATTATCACGGTACACTTCTTCCCATTCTAAGAATTCTTCGGCTTTAATGTGTTTTTTGAATTGTTCCAACGAAATAAAATAATAATCTTTTCCGTGTTCTTCCTCTCCGCGTGGATCACGAGATGCTGCCGAGATTGAAAATTCTAAGTTTAAATCTTCTTTCCCTAGTAAATGTTTTACGATAGTTGTTTTTCCTGATCCTGATGGTGCCGAAAAAACAATTAATTTTCCTTTGTTCATTATATGTGCTTTTATTTTAGGCTTTTGAGCTTAAGCCTTAATTCAATATTTTATTTATATTGAAATTGTTTATTGTATTTTTTTGTATAAAAAAGCGCAACCTTCATCACAAAGAATGCTATAATATTCATCTGTTGGTGTTAAATACATTTTATCAGGGTCAGTTTCATGACGACTGATAATGTAATAGTATTCGTCTTTTGGAAAGACAATATGAAGATTATTTTCAAAAACTTCATATGTACCCTTATTTTTTAGATGATCAATTGCAATGTTTCCTTTCTCAAAAGTTATTTCTTCCCCATCTTCAATATCAATATAAAACATTTTGGATACATCAAGTCCGCTTGATTCTATTGCTTTCCATTTTCCTATAAGAGTAAATTCTTTAGGAGGAATATTACACCGATCTGCTAGAATCGTTATGCAGATTAGCAGGAAAACTTTCTCCATGATTTTAAAAATAGTTTTCATGCCTAAGAAAGAGCAATAAGGGATTTTTTTAATTTAAAGAACGTTCAACACTTGTTCTTTAATCTTCTCCAATTCATCCTTCATCATGACAACCAATTTCTGCATTTGTGCATGATTCGATTTGGAACCCATAGTATTGATTTCACGACCCATTTCTTGAGTAATAAAACCTAATTTTCTACCATTGGCTTCAGAACCGTTTAAGGTTTCTAAAAAGTAGTCTAAATGATTGGTTAAGCGAACTTTTTCTTCCGTAATATCTAATTTCTCTAAATAATAAATTAATTCCTGTTCAAAACGATTTTCATCAACATTAACTTGTAATTCTGAGATTGCAGTTTGTAAACGATCTTTGATGGCCTGAACACGCTCTGGATCAAGCGCCAAAGCATCATTCATATATTGACGGATATTTCCAATTCGAAGATTGAATTCTTTTTCCAAAGATTCGCCTTCGTCTTTACGGAAATTTAAGATGTTTTGGAGTGCTTCATTAATAATTATCTGAATCTGCTCCCAGTCATTTTCATCAATTTCTTCGCGTTCAGTTTTTAAGGTATCTGGCATACGAACTGCCATTTTCATTAGTTCTGTTTCATCGGCATCTTGATAAACCTCTCTCAATTGCGCAATATAATTCTTTACAACAGGAACATTTACTTTAGTCGAAGTCTGTTCGGCAGTACTTTCTACATAAATAGCAAAATCGATTTTTCCTCTTTCCAGTTTAGTTGAAATCTGAGTTCGTAAGCCCAATTCCATTTCACGATAAAGCGATGGCATTCTTACATTTAAATCTAACCCTTTACTATTTAAAGATTTTACTTCAACCGTAATTTTTTTTGTAGGCAATTGCAAAGAAGCTTTGCCAAACCCTGTCATAGATTGTATCATATAATTGAGTATAAAGGCGCAAAGATAATTAAAAGTTTGCTCTGTTTATGACGTAAAATACTATTCTGTAAAAGAGAAAAGCCGTTTAATGTCTTTTTTCTAAAATTTTAGCGATTGTCAAAGGTAATTTGGGCGTGACCTTGTTGCAATAAAAGGGCAAACTTACTTTGTGTGTATTCGCCCTTTTATTGCAACAAGGTCGGGCTATCCGGGCTACTTCGGTAGCTTCCTTCTATCCCTCACGCGGTCAATCGTACTTAAAAGAGGATTTATCTAACTCAAAGCCTTTATTACTTCAGCAACATTTTTTTGGCTGTTGCCAATGTAAATTTTTCCGTCAATAATAAAAACCGGACGGCTTAGAAAAGTGTAATGTTCTAAGATATATTTTTTAAAATCAGCTTCCGTCAAAGATTTATCTTTTAATCCCATTGATTTGTATAATTGCGCTTTTCTACTAAATAAAGCTTCGTAACTTCCAGAAAGCTTATGCATTGCTTCCAGTTGTTCTTCAGTAATCGGATCTTGTCTGATATCCTGAAAAACCAAATCGTTTTCGGGTAAACTTTTAATGATTTTTCTGCAAGTGTCGCAAGAGGCTAAATAATATATTTTGTTCATGATTTTTTGAATTTTATTAGACTACAAAGAAAATTCATTTGAAACTTAAAAATGCCTAATTTTAGAAAAAAAATAATTATATGAGCTCAGTTTTTGAAACACAAAAAACGATAAGAGAAATTCTTTTAAAAATTTTAGAAAACCATTCGTTGGAACAATTAAATAAGATTCCACAGGGATTTAATAATAATATTATTTGGAACGTAGCGCATTGTGTTGCTGCACAACAGACATTAGTTTATAAATTGTCGGGTTTACCAACAATGGTTTCAGAGGAATTTATTAATAAATATCGAAAAGGCACAAAACCAGAAGGCGATGTTTCACAAGCCGAAGTTGATGAGGTAAAAGCATTTCTTATATCAACATTAGAAAAAACAAAAAATGATTTCGCCAGTGGTCTTTTTGTAGATTATCATGAATATACTACAAGTATGGGATTTACATTGAGTAATGTCCAAGATGCGTTAGATTTTAATAATTACCACGAAGGAATTCACACCGGAATAGCCATGACTTTAAGAAAATTGGTTTAAATAAAAAATCCCGCCTGAGCGGGATTTTTTTATTCTACTATAGTCTCAATGGTAACTTTCATTGCACCGGCACCTTTGTGTTTAGTGATGTCCATAAAGGCTCTTTTAGATAGATCTATTTCGCGAGTTTTTACAAAAGGACCACGATCTGTAATTTTTACAATAACAAATTTTCCGTTGGCTTCGTTTGTTACTTTTACTCTTGTCCCAAAAGGAATTTTTTTATGAGCAGCTGTGTATTGGTTGTTATTGAATCGGGCTCCGCTTGCGGTTCTTTTTCCATTAAAACGATCTGCGTAGTAGGAGGCATGAGCGTTTTTTTTGTATGGTTTAAGTTTTAAGCCTTTGTCTATAAAGACAGAATCTACAGGTAATGCAATAATGTTTGGTCTTGCATTTTTAACCGTGTCTTGAATGATTTTGGGTTCTGTTGTAGGTTTGGTTTGACTAATAACATACGTAAAGCCGCTAATTAAAGTCAGAGCGATTGTGGCGAATAAAATATTTTTTTTATTTCTCATGGGTTATTTTTTTTCAGACTTGGGGGGAGTTTGTACAAATAATATGCCGAGATAAAAAAAGCCCTGATAAAGGGCTTTTAATTGGTATTTTCTAGAACCAAAGGTTCCAAGGAATTCTACTTAAAATAAGCAATAACCCTAATCCGTAAAAAATAGCAAAGGTTTTAAATTTAGCTTCGCTATTGATTAGCTTTTTATGTTTAGACCATCCAATTGTAATTAGGACGATAGCAATAAGATTAATTAGTGGGTGTTCTAATGATGTTAATCTAAGTTCTGCATTAGACATTTGTCCAAAAGCTGCTTTTCCAAGCGGAGACACAAAATATAATATCAAACCGATTAATAATTGAGTATGAGTTCCAATTAAAGCAAATAAAGCAATTTTACGATCTTTAGCTGTAAACTCTTTTTTTGAAGTAACTCCGATGATGGCATTTACCACTGCAACAAGCAAAAGAAGCAATGCTAAGTATGCCCAGCCAGAGTGAAATTTTTGTAGAAAATTATACATAAACCTTGTTTTTTGTTTGAAACAAATATAACAAAAATGACTAAAAAAAAACGGCATTAAACTTAAAAGTCAATGCCGTTTTTATTATTTAGGATGGTTCTTTATTAGTTGAAAGAATATCTAGCTCCAACTTGCATCTGCCATCTTGATGATTGTAAACCTACGTCATCAATTTGGTTAACTGTGTTAGCAACATTCGGGTTGAAGTTGAATGTTGGAGTAGTTCCGTTTGCTAAGAAACCAACTTGTTGAAGTAATAATACTTGATCGTTTGTAGCGAAGTATCTTCTTCCCCAGTTTTTGTTTAACAAGTTTGTGAAGTTGAAAACGTCAGCTGTAAACTCTAACTTGTGGCTTTTGTTACCAACATTAACTTTGAATTCTTGAGCTAATTTTAAGTCAATAACATGACTCCAGTCTAAACGATCACCGTTACGTTCTGCATATTTACCTCTTCTGCTGTTCAAGTATTTGTTGCTTGAAATATATGCATCATAAGCTTCCCATTGTTGATCTGGTGTCATTGGGTTAGCAGTAGTAGCAACTAAAACTACTTCGCTTTTGTTAGTTGGGATATAAGCCAAAGCAGAGTTTTGGTTTGTATCTCTCATGATTCTACCATTACTATCATTGTAGATGTAGCTGATTGGTGTTCCTTGAGCACCTTCGTAGAATAGACCAATAGTAGTTTTCATATTATTGTTCCATTTGAATTTGATAGATGAGTTTGCTAAAACTCTTGATCCTTGATCAAAATCTGATCTAGATACTCCAGAAATTGCGTTTGAACCGTTAACAGTTTCGATGTATTGCCATTGAGAGCTGTTTTGAGAACTTGTAGCATCCATCCAAACATTAGATTCTCCATAAGAGTATGTTGCAGAGATGTTTGCATCGATAAAGTCAGATGTGAAGTACTTAGTCAATGTGAAACTAGTATTCCAAGCGCTACCTGCTTTTTTGTTTGAACCTAAGTAGATTCCTGAATATGTTTTGTCAACAAGAACGTTATTGTAAATTGGTCTAACATCTCCACCTGTAGTGTAAGTTTGTGGTCCAACAAGGTTTAAGTTTTGGTACTGGATTGAGTTCAAGTTTTCGTTGAAGATCGCTTCAGCAGATAAAACTAATCCACCTGGAAGTTTACGGTCAAATCCAATACTTGTTTTTAATACTTGCGGTAATTTGAAATCTTTTGCAAATAAGTCAACATTTCCTCCTACTGCACCTGTTCCAGGAACTGGTCCTACAGGAGTACCATTAGAATACATCTGGCTTGGGATATCTGTGTTAGGATTGAAAAGAGGTCTAGGGCCTGTTGTAACAATACTTGTGTCGTAGAAATATTGTCCCATACCGTAGTTGTTATAAGCTCCACCTGGCCATACTAAAGGTACTCTTGATGTAAATACACCAATACCTCCACGTACCTGAGTTTCTTTGTCTCCGTTTACGTCATAGTTGAATCCAACTCTAGGAGAGAAATGAACAGTGCTTTTGATTGGTTGTCCAACTTTTGCACCTTTAAGATCTTTTCCTGCAGCTTCTAATAACGGGATAGTTCTTTCGTTGAAGTCAGTATTTGTAACTCCGCTTTCCCATACTGGCATATCAGCACGTACACCTACAGAAACTCTGAAGTTATCAGAAACTCTAATGTTATCTTGAAGGTATAATCCAAATTGATTCATGTTGAATTCAGCTGCTCCTAGAGAATCATCACCTGAACCTCCGATTAAAGAGTATCCTAAACGGTATCTAGATGGTGCTGCATTGTTCATGAAGCTATCATAACTTGCAAATTGGTATCTACCAAAGTTACTGCTGATGAATAAGTTCTTAGCGTAAGTTAATTCGTTGTGTGTACCAATTAAAATATTGTGTTTACCAACGTTAATTTCAAAGTTATCAGTAATTGTTAAAGTTCTTTGTTTTAACAAGTTTGCTGTTGAGCTAGCTTCAGCACCAAAATAAATTGTTCCTGCGCCATCTCTAATCTCAACTGTAGGGAATGGGTTTCCTGATGCATTTCTATCATCGTTTACAGTTGTAAAACCAACAACAAGGTTGTTTGAGAATTTGTTGTTGAATCTAGTATTTAACTCTAACGATGCAGAGTTTGTAATAGATTCGAAATCTTGAGCACCATTAACAAAGTTCAAAGAAGAAGCTGTTGAACGGTATGGTGAGAAGTTTGTTGCTTTAACATAACTGTTCTTTACAGAAAGTTTGTTATTGTCATTAATATTCCAGTCTACTTTAGCAATTAATTTATCAGATACTAAAGTTTGAGTGTTGTTGTTGTAAACACCAGGATTGTAACCGTAAAGTGTTTGTAAACGATTCGTTAAAGCGTCAATTCTTTGTTGAGCTAAAGCCCCACTGTAAGGATTTGAACCGCTAATTCCGATAGCACCAGTATAATTGTTAATGTCAAATGGAGCTGGTGTTTCGTTATCTTGTCTTTCGTAGTTGATGAAGTAGAATAATTTATCTTTTAAGATTGCTCCTCCAGCTCTTACACCATAAGTTTGTGCAGTAAAGTCAGATAATCTTTTTCTTGCAGCAGTAGCACTTGCTTTTTGTGGAGTTTTTCCAGCTAAAGATTGATCTCTGTATAAGAAATAAGCAGAACCGTCGAAGTTGTTTGTTCCAGAACGTGTAATAGCACTAATTGCTCCTCCAGCGAATCCTGATAATTTAACATCGTAAGGAGAAACACTCACTTGGAATTGTTCAATCGCATCTAATGAAATTGGAGAAACTCCTGTTTGTCCACCGTTTGTTCCGTTTGCAGCTAATCCGAAAACGTCGTTATTTACAGCTCCATCAATATAAATCGCGTTGAATCTGTTATTTTGTCCGCCAATTGAGATTACATCATCTCCACGCATTTGCGCTTGAGGTGTAAGTCTTGCAAAGTCAGCAATGTTTCTTGATAAAGATGGTAATTCAGTAATTTTATCGTGGTCGATAACTGTTTGAGCTCCAGTCTTTTTTGAGTTAAAAGTTGGGTCTTTTTTACCAACAACTACAACTTCACTAAGTTGGTTTGTTTCGTCTTTTAAGACAGCTTTTAAACTTTTAGAATCACCAAGTTGTAAATATACTCCTGATTCTGTGTAGGTTGTGAAACCAATGAAAGTCACCTCAATTTTGTAAGGACCACCAACACGCATGTTAGAGATTCTAAAGTGACCATCAAAATCCGTTGTGGTTGAGTAACGGCTACCTGAAGCCTCATGAACTGCAAGAATCGTTGCTCCTGGCAGGGACTTGTTTTGCGAATCGTAAACAACTCCATTGATAGAAGAAGTTGTGTTACCTTGTGCATAAATATCTCCTGCATAAATAAACGCTAAAAGCAGTAAGAGAAACTTTGACAATTTTTTCATCTGTTTTGTTATTTGTTTTTGGCAAAATTATAACAATTAACTCAGATAATGTTATCGAAATGTTAAGAAAAATAACTTTTGTCTTTTGTGTTGCGCATTAAAATGAATTTTTCTCTTTTTGATAAAAAAAATATCGATTTGTTGAATTTTAATATGGCTTTTTTGTTAAAAGTGCAATTATTCTAATTGTGTTGTAATCTATAACGCGCAAATTGACGGCTTTTTCACTCTTTTTGTCGGTATTTTATGCGAAAAAACGCCTTAATTAAGGTTAAATTAAGGCGTTCCAAAGTGTTATGAAATTTTTAAATTTTGCTTTTTACTTATTTTTTAAGAAATGATTTAGCAAAAATGAAGTTGAACTATCATGAGTTTTAACAGTCTTAGAATTGATCTCGTCTAATATAGAATTCGCTAATTGCTTACCTAATTCAACTCCCCATTGGTCAAAACTAAAAATGTTCCAAATAACTCCCTGTACAAAAATCTTATGTTCATATAATGCAATTAAAGAACCTAAACTTTTTGGTGTTAGTTTTTGGATCAAAATTGTATTGGTTGGTTTGTTTCCAGTGAAAACTTTAAATGGTAATAGGTACGATGCTTTATCAGCAGAAAGTCCTTGTTTGTCGAATTCTGCTTGTACTTGCGTTTCTGTTTTTCCGTTCATTAAAGCTTCCGTCTGAGCGAAGAAGTTTGACATCAATTTATCGTGATGATCTTCGTTCCCATAAAGAGGTTTTACGAATCCGATAAAATCTGTCGGGATTCTTTTAGTTCCTTGATGAATTAATTGAAAGAAAGCGTGTTGTGAATTTGTTCCAGGTTCTCCCCAAATAATTGTTCCAGTTTGGTAATTAACAGGTTTTCCGTCACGGCCAACACTTTTTCCGTTACTTTCCATTGTAGCTTGCTGTAAGTAAGGAGCTAATTTTGATAAATATTGTGTGTAAGGAATCAAAGCTTCACTTTCAGCACCATAAAAATTATTGTACCAAACACTTAATAAAGCTAATGTCACTGGAATGTTTTTGTCAAATTCTGCTGATTTGAAATGGTTGTCCATTTCGTGAGCACCTTCTAATAATTGGTTATAATTCTCAAAACCAACTGCCAACGCAATGCTTAGACCAACGGCGCTCCATAAAGAAAATCTTCCTCCAACCCAATCCCACATTGGGAAAACATTGTCTGGATTAATTCCGAATTCTGTTACTTTTTGAATATTTGTTGAAACTGCGGCAAAGTGTTTTGCAATATCTTCCTGAGTAGCCGATTTTAAAAACCATTCTTTAATAGTTTCTGAATTCGAGAGTGTTTCTTGAGTTGTAAAAGTTTTAGAAACAATTACAAATAAAGTAGTTTCAGGATTTAATTTTTTAATGATTTCGTTTACGTGATCACCGTCAACGTTGGAAACGAAGTGAAGGTTTAAATGGTTTTTGTAAAACTGTAAAGCTTCCACTGCCATAACTGGTCCTAAGTCAGAACCTCCAATTCCAATATTTACAATATCTGTAAAAGTTTTTCCTGTAAATCCTTTTCTTTGTCCAGAAATAACTTCTTCAGTAAATTGTTTGATTTTGTTTTTTACTTCATAAACTTCCGGAATTACATTTTCTCCGTCAACAGTAATAACTGCAGATTCTGGAGCGCGTAAAGCGGTATGAAGAACTGCACGATTTTCAGTTTGGTTGATTAATTCTCCTCCAAAATATTGAGAGATTGCATCTTTTAATTCGATTGAATTTGCCAATTCTAATAAAAGAGAGACCGTTTCCTGACTGATATTATTTTTAGAATAATCTACTAAAAAATCATTCCATTGCAAGTTAAATTTTTCAGCACGTGCACTATCTTGTTGAAACAATTCCTGTATGGTGGTTTCGTGAATTGCGTTATAGTGGTTTTGCAGATTTTTCCACGCTTCAGTCCCAGTTGGGTTTGTTGTGTTTAAAGCCATTTTTATCTATAATTGAGTTTGTTCTATGAAACACAAAAATACTGAAATAACTTTTAAAAGGGTAACGGTTGAAGATTATATAACAATTAGTTACGAAAACGTTTTATGAATTTTTGCTTTAGAATTTTTGAAGTTATAATGATTGCTCCATCATTTTCCTTTTCATTGTAAATTATGCGACTGCTGTTTTTATTTAAAAAGTTTAAAGAAATAATGTCAGATTTTTTAAGCGGTAGTAAAATGGTGTCTTGTTTTTTATTGTATTGAAATGGAATTCCGTTGATTACAATCAAAGGCGATTCTCCAATTAAATCTTTTTTGAAGGCAGTGCTAACTAGTTTCTGAACAAAATATTTGCTTTCTTCTTTTCCATTTAAAACAAAAACCTTTGGATTGGAACAGCCTACAGTTAATAATGATAAAAATATCAGAAAAAATTTTTGCATGATTTTTTGAATTTTGCCTTTACCAAAACTTCCACCAAGGTTTTTTATTAATTTCTATAACTTTCTTAGTAATATCAACATCAATTCTTTTTGGAGATTCAGTTTTAATTTTAGAATCATCAAAAAATAATAATCCATTTTCGTCCATTCCAAGAGGAAGTCTAGTTCTTTCTTTCCAGTTTTCGGTTTGTAATTCTGAAATTAAAGGCAAATCGATTTTTTCGCGAAAGCGTTTTTGTGCTTTTTCTATAATTTCTTCTTCTAAGTTGGAAGAAGAATTTTTGAAAAGTGAAATAGAAATATCAGGAATATTCAAAAGAAAAACCTGAGTTTTGTCACCAATTTTCTGAATGTCCAATACTTTGAAATAAGCAATTGAATCTAAAAGAAAATGTCCAATTTTTGCCGAATCAGGATTAAATTTTGACAAATCTTTTGGATGGGAACTCGCGATTAAATATCTCAAATTTCCAGAAAGTCCTCCGCCAATCGAACTCATATCAGTAAAACCTTTTTCCTGAATAATTTGTCCGACTTTATAATTTAAAATTAGATTTTCAGATAGGGTGGTATCTCTGTAAAACAATTTTAATCCAGAAAAAGTTTCATGATAAATAGTTCTAAGGCGTGTACTCTTCATTTTGATTCTGTTTTTGAATTAAAAACTTAGAAATTTAGATTTCCTGGATTTGAGAAAATACTAAAGATAAATGAAAGAGGAAAAACGATAAGACTAATATAAAATATCGTTTTTCCATGTTTTCTGTCTTCTTCAGAATAGGAATAAACCCTTTCGCCATTTGGAAGCGTTTTCTTTGATTTCCAAAGCGAATATCCAATAACAATTCCAATGCCACCGCCTAAAAGTGAAAAAATATATCCTGCGATAATCCAAGGTTTTTGGTTTTCTTCTGGTTTTGCTAAAATTTTTAAGCGTTCTTTTTTCAAAGAAGCCAGCATGTCACCGTCTATAGTTTTACCTCGTTCTGTTAAAAGTTTTTGAGCGAGCTTATAATCGAAAACATTCCATTCATCAGAATTTAAGAGAATTTCGTATAACTCTTCATTAGTAAAACTCAATAAATAATAATCTGGATCGACAGTTTCAAGAAGATTTTCAGTTTCTTTTTCTAAAATTAATTCAGCTTTTTCAAAATCTGAAGCATCTATTTTTACTTCATATTGATTCTGTAAAGTATTTCCTGAAAATGTAATGTCAACTGGAGGAAGATTGTCGGCTAGAATAGTTCCTATATTGTTTTCTTTCAATAATGTTTCAAGTTCTTTGGCTTGAGTTAAAGTTGGAAAACTACGGAAAGCAATAAAATTTTCAATCATAAAGATGTTGGGATTTTTTGCTAAAATAGAAATTTAATCTTACAAATTTCCAATGCTGTCTAATTCTCTTTTCAAAGGTTCAATTTTTTGCATGAAACGAGTTCTGTCACTTCCTGTTAAAGATTCTCCCGTTGGAAGATTCAAACGAAGTGCATCTACCTGAACGCCATTTTTCCAGAATCGGTAGCAAACGTGAGGGCCAGAAGCTAATCCTGTACTTCCGACTAAACCAATAGTTTGTCCTTGTGTTACACGCTGTCCGCGGCGAACCAAGATTTTAGACATGTGTAAATATTGAGTAGAGTAGGTTCCGTTGTGTTTTACTTTTACAAAGTTTCCATTCCCTGCTGTGTATCCTGTAGTTTCAACAACTCCAGATGCTGTAGTGGAAATTGGTGTTCCAGTTGGAGCTGCATAATCAGTTCCTTTGTGGGCTTTCCAAGTATGTTGAACTGGGTGAAATCTATTCATCGTGAATCTTGACGTGATTCGGCTGAACTTAATTGGTGTTTTTAAGAAGAAGTTTTTAAGCGTTTTTCCTTCATCATCATAATATTCAATTTTTCCAGAAGTAGTATCTTTTTCGAATGGAAAAGCATAAACGATTTTACCTTTATATTCAAAAAATGCGGCTTCTAGATCTTCAACACCGTCATACGTTTTTCCGTTTATAAAACGTTCTGTGAAAATTAATCCATAACGATCTCCTTTTTTAAGTTTGAAGAAGTCAATGGACCAAGAAAATACTTTTGTAATTCTGCTGGCCAAAGCGGTTTCAACACTTTCGTTTCCTAAAGTTTCAGATAAAGAACTTTTTAAAACACCGCCAATCATTTTTCTTTTTAAAGTAACAGGTTTTATTTTTTTATAAGCTTTGGCAATGCTGTCACGCAAATCAATTACATAATAACTTAAAGCGTCGGGCTGATAAATAAAAACCTGAAGATTGTTGGTTTTGTTTTTGGAACGAAGTAAGGTAAAAGGTTTGTTGTAACGAATGGATCTTACATTAAAAGAATCTTTAACTTGTTCTACAATGTCATGTACTTTTTTGTTTCCAATATTTTGACTTTGCAAAATAGATCCGAAAGAATCTCCTTTTGAGATAGTGTCATTAACAACATTAAAATCTGCGTAATTAAAACCGAATTCTATTTTTTTGGTTGCTGGTTTAGTAATTTTGATTTCTACTTTTTCTTCAGCTTTTTTACATGAAAAAATAGAAAACAAGACAATTAAAATTACGACTGCTTTTTTCAAACTTTTGGGATTTTTGCGGCGAAATTAAACCTCAGTTTCATTTCCCCAATTGGACAATTCTTCTTCGGTCCACAATTTAGGAAAAAAGATGCGTCTTTGGTATTTTGGATGCATATATTTTTGCCAGTCACTTCCTCCTGTGGCTTCTCCATTCCCTTTTCCGCTTTCTAAAATATACTTTCTTGCAGTATTAAGATGCTGCATAACCCAAGTGATATTCACGGTTTTATCATAGTGGCGCATGGCCGCAATTAATTCAGGATTTTGCTGGTCTGTTTCTGGAAGTTGAGAAAATTTTTGCCAGATATTTTTTGTCTTAAAAGTTGACATTTGTCTCAAGAATTGAATTTTGTATTTGTTTTCGAATTCTTGAAGTAAATAAGATTTCTCGCCAGAGTGATAATCTTTTCCTGCGGCTTGCCAGTATAAATGTTCAAAACTGGTTTCAAGATCAGTATTTTCGTCAAAGTTAGCTTTGTATCTGCGGTCTGTTAAATTGATCACATCTGTAGAAGCAAATTCAATCATTCTATATTGTGCACTTTGAAAACCACTTGCTGGTGTAAGCGTATTTCTGAACTTCATATATTGATCTACTTCCATTCCGTTTTCCATAATGCTGAACGAATTGGTAAGCATGTCAAAATAACGGGTAATTCTTGAAAGTCTTTCGCTGAAAAAATCAACCTGAATATTTTCTTTTTCGGCGATCTGGTCAATTTCCCACAAAATCATTTTAAAGATTAATTCGTTTACCTGATGGTACATAATAAAAACCATTTCGTCAGGAAGTGTGGTACGTTGAATTTGTAAATTTAAAAGAGCGTCGGTTTGAATGTAATCCCAATACGTGATTGGTTTAGCCCAAAGCAATCCTTCCAATTGTACATCAGTTTTTTGATTTATGGCTTGAAATTTAAGATCAATTTCTTTTAAAATTGCTTCTGAATTATCAGTTAAATTCATTTCTTTTTTACTTTAAGCGGACTTTTCAATCCTTTATATTCATCGAGATCTGCTTTTAGCGAACCAACAGCCAGATCTGCTTTAATTCTAATTGGAATTTTATTGTCATCGTCTGTAATCCAAAGCGTTAGACTTTCTTTTTCTTTAAAGACTCTTCCGGTCTGTACTAATGGTTTAAACACCATCGTAGAAACAGTGCCAAATTTAGTCGTAATATCTTGACGGCCTACAAATTTTAACTTAAATTTTGTGATTTCCTCATCAAAGAACATGTCTATTGTAATGGCTTCGCCTGATTTTAATTTATCAATGTTTGGATGGTTTCTTAAAAAATAAAAAGAAGAAACAATATCCTGCACATTATCAGTAATTACAATCGTTTTTTCTGATTTTCTTTTATAGTCTTTTACTAAAACCTTATTTTCGTTTTGGTTGAAAAATCCTTCTTGGTTTTTAGTATAACCGCCTTCATCAATTTTACGAACATATCGATAGGGATTTCCAGATTCTTTGTCAAAATAACTTTCGTATAAATCTTCCACTTTAAAAAAGAATTTAGACATTCCGGTTGTAAAGCCTTTGCCAACAGCATGATATACTTTTTTATTGCTGATGGTTGCATCTTTTAATTCTAAAGTTGCATATCCAGCATTTACAATTCCGTAATGAATTCGAAATTTGAAGAATTCTCCGGTGTCAAATGAATCCTCTTTTTGGGAATCGAAAGCTAAACAAGTGAGGGCTAATATAGTGAATATGAGTTTTTTCATAGTACATTTTTTACATTCTATTATAAAGATAAATAAATGCAAATTCTATTCCAAATGTACCAAAACAAAAAAACTCAGTCAAGGATGACTGAGTTTTTATGCTATTAACTAACCAAAAAACTATAAATTATGAAATTTATATCAATTCGGAAGGAAACCACCCCTTCCTTATTTGCGAGTGCAAAGATAGATAGAAAGTTCAGATTTCAAATAGCCAAAGTCAAGTTTAACATAACATTTGCAAAAAAAGCATCGTTTTTTAGAGAAATCCGCGTTTAAATGCAAAAAAAATGCGTTTTTACAAAGTTCCTCTTAATTCCTGTTCTCTTTCAATTGACTCAAACAGCGCTTTAAAGTTACCTGCGCCAAACCCTTTTGCACCCATTCTTTGAATAATTTCGAAGAAAAGCGTTGGTCTGTCCTGAACAGGTTTTGTAAATATTTGTAAAAGGTAACCGTCTTCATCGGCATCAACCATAATGGCAAGCTTTTCAATTTCGTTAATATCTTCTTTCATCATATCCATATGAACACCTAATCTTTCTGGGATTGCTTCATAATAAGTATGAGGAGGAGCTGATAAAAATTCAACGCCGCGTGCTCTTAACTGAGATACCGTTTTGATAATATCATCTGTAGCAATGGCGATGTGCTGAATTCCAGGGCCACCATAAAAATCTAAATATTCTTCAATTTGTGATTTTTTCTTTCCTTCTGCCGGTTCGTTGATTGGGAATTTGATTCTTCCGTTTCCGTTTGACATTACTTTACTCATCAATGCAGAGTATTCTGTAGTGATTTGTTTGTCATCAAAAGATAAAAAGTTCACGAATCCCATAACATCTTCGTAGAATTTTACCCAAGTATTCATCTCATTCCAACCCACATTTCCAACCATGTGATCAATGTATTTTAATCCCGTTGGTTCCGGATTGTAATCTGATCTCCATTCTTTATAACCTGGCAAGAAAACACCATTATAGTTTTTTCTTTCTACGAAAATGTGAACGGTTTCTCCGTAAGTGTAAATTCCAGAACGAACTACTTGACCAAATTCATCTTCCTCAACAGTTGGTTCCATGAAAGAACGTGCGCCACGTTTCATGGTTTCTTCGTAAGATTTTGTAGCATCTTCGACCCAAAGTGCTGCTACTTTTACTCCGTCGCCGTGTTTTTTCAAATGTTCATTGATTGGAGAGTCAGCTGTTAATGGCGTTGTCAAAACAATTCTAATTTTATCTTGCTTCAAAACATAAGAAGCTTTGTCTTTTACTCCAGTTTCCAATCCGGCATAAGCCAATGACTGATATCCGAAAGCTGTTTTATAATAATGTGCAGATTGTTTTGCATTTCCTACATAAAACTCTACATAATCTGTTCCCAATAATGGAAGGAAATCTTGTGCTCCTTCAAATATTTTCTCTAATCCGTATTCTACTGATTTTACTTCTTTTGACATGATGTTTATTTGTTTAATCGGTTAATCTTTTAATTGATTTTCCAAAATGTTGTGTTTAAGTTTTTTTTTACCGCAAAGAGCGCAAAGATTTTTTAAGTTGGATTTTATAAAATCGCTAAGAACGCAAAGCTTTGTGAACTCGTTTGAGTAAAACGTCATTACATTCTTTGTGAACTTTGCGAAAATCCTTTGTGAACTTTGCGTTACAAACTGAAATTATTCAGTCCAAGATTTGTAATACTGACCATCATCGAGACCCATAGCCTCTTCAGTAACCATTAATGGACGGAATGTATCCACCATAACGGCTAATTCATGAGTTTCTTTGTGTCCAATACTGCGTTCCATTGCGCCTGGCGCTGGTCCGTGCGGAATTCCTTTTGGGTGTAAAGTGATATGACCCTGTTCAATATTATTACGGCTCATAAAATCGCCATCTACATAATAGAGTACTTCGTCAGAATCTATATTACTATGATTGTATGGCGCCGGAATGGCTTTTGGATGATAATCGTAAAGTCTTGGGCAGAATGAACAAACGACAAAAGTGGCCGTTTCAAAAGTTTGATGTACCGGTGGCGGTTGATGTACGCGCCCCGTTATAGGTTCGAAGTTGTGAATTGAAAATCCGTATGGGAAATTGTATCCATCCCAACCCACAACGTCAAAAGGATGTGTTGCATAAACCACTTCATGCATCATGCCTTCTTTTTTGATTTTAATTAAAAAATCGCCTTTTTCGTCGTGTGTTTCCAATTCACTTGGTAAAATAAAATCACGCTCGCAAAATGGAGAATGTTCTAAATGCTGACCTGATTGGTTTTTGTATCGTTTTGGAGTATAAAATGGAGCATACGATTCTACATAAAATAGTCGGTTGTCTTCTGTTTCGAAATCTATTTGGTAAATGATACCGCGTGGAATAATTAAATAATCACCATATTCAAACGGAATATTTCCTAACATGGTTCTTAATTTTCCTTTTCCTTTATGGATGAAAAGCATTTCATCGGCATCGGCATTTTTGTAGAAATAATTTCGAAGCGATTCTTTCGGTGCAGCTAAACCTATAATGCAGTCTTTATTGACTAACATGGCTTTTCGGCTGTCTAAAAAATCATTTTCTGGTTTTAATTCAAAACCTTTAAAAAGTAACGATTTTATATTTTTTCCGATTGCAATTTTTGGTTCAACCGAATAAGAGTTTAAAATTTCTTTAACCTGTGTAGGTCTGTGAACATGATAAGATAATGACGAATGTCCGTGAAAACCTTCGGTCCCAAACAATTGTTCGTAGTAAAAACCTCCGTTTGGTTTTTCAAATTGGGTGTGTCTCTTTTGAGGAAAATCTCCAAGTTTATGATATAATGGCATGGCTTTTCAATTAGATAATTTTTAAATTAATTAGATAATTCGAAAAATTTGAATTGTGTGAACAGATAATTTAGTCAATTTTAGTATTGACTAATTATCTCAATTCGATAGCTTCATTCAGGATTTCTCTTGATGAGGAATTGAAGATACTCTAATAAACCTGTCCATTTTGTTTTCATTATAACAAATGTCGTAAATTTTCGCGAGTAAAAATAGAAATTATATTATTTATAACTATAAGATATTGTAATTTTTTTTGATATAATTTTTACATAGTAAAAAAATAGCACGATTTTATTGAACTATTCCTCAATAAAATCCTAAAACAAAAATCCGATGCTGAACCAGGTAAAGCTTCTCGACATTTCCGGAGACCAGGATTGTTTGATCTCAATTGGACCGATAATCGTTTCTAATCCGTAGCCTACAGCATAACCGGTGTATTTTGGCATCGAAATCCAATCGACACCGCTGAAAATATCATTTCCTAAATTGGCAAAATTGGCAGAAAGGTTAATGTGATTTTTTCTGATGATTTCGTAGTCCAACGTAATCCCGGTTTTGATAAAACTGTTTCCGGCAATACTTAGGAAATCATATCCATAAAAATAATTGAAGTTGTTGATTTTGCTGTAGCCGTAACCTCCTAAAATATAATTAAAGAAAGGGACGCTTGTGTTTCCGAAAGTAAAACCAGCATCGGCATCAATTCTAAAAGTTGCTCTGTTAAATAATTTGTCTACAAAAGCGATTTCCGCTTTTGCCATTGAAAATGGCTTAAAAGTATTGGTATAATCTGAAGATGCCAGATAGGTTTGCAAATCTGTAGAAAAATACAATCCTGAACTTGGATAATATTTATCGTCAAATGAATCGTATTTTAAATAGGCAAAGGCACTAAAGTAACTACTCTTATCTATTATGTTTTCTACATTGGAAAGAGTTGGAGAATTTATTTTTAGGTATTTATATTCTAAACCACCGCCCATCAAGAACTTCTGTACAAAAATAGTTTGAAAATAAGCCTGATTACTTAAATCCATAAAATCGACATTAATTAAATTAACATTTGGATTTTGAGAAACAAGATTACTCAAACTAGTGGTTACATTTCGATTAAATTGATTCAGTTTTGAACGGAAACCAAAACTAATATTAAAACCATTTTCAACATAATAATTTAGATCATATCTGAAATTATCTCCTAAAATAATATCAAGCGAAGTAACATCATTTTTTAAGAATGTTTTTTTATGGGTAAGGTTTAACAATATACCGCTTTTATAAAGTCCGTCATAATGAAGTCCCAATTTTAAATACGTCTGTGTTGGATTTTCTTTTAGAACCAAATCCAAATCGTCTTTTTCGCCGTCTGGCTGAAGACAATAAGAAATTGTACTAAAGTTCTGCGTTGCATTTAAGTTGTTAATTCCTGTTTTAAGATTGTCGTACGTAATGGTACTTCCTGGTTTAAAACGAAGTTTACCGCGAATGTATTCTTTAGTATAATTGTCTAATTGATCTGTATTGATTTTTTGGATTTGAATCGTATCTGTCGCCACTTTTAGTTTTGGCTTTTTATAAAAAGTAGTTTCATTCGACAATGATTTGATCTTTTCATAAACTGCAAAAGCGGCTTCTTCTCCTTTTCGAATAATTTCTTCTCCTTTATCAAATGAAATTACGCCATAATCACGAATGTCTGGTTTAATGTAAACATCGGTGTCTTTTATTTTGTTTTTCATTTTGTCAATAGACTGCAGATTGGTAATCTGAACTAAAATACGAGTGGCGTTTTTTAGGTTTTTCCTCTTCATTAAATCGTCTTGAACATCGACACCAATAATAATATCGGCACCCATTTTGCGAACTTCATTAATTGGATAATTGTTTACAACACCACCGTCGACTAATAAATTTCCATCAATTTCTACGGGAGTAAACAGGGAAGGAAAAGCCGCACTCGCCATCATAGCCTGAACTAGATTTCCTTTATTCAATAAAACTTCTTCGCCCGTTTCGATGTTTGTTCCAATACATAAAAAAGGAGTTGGCAATTGATTGAAATCACGAACATGACGAACATTTCGAGTTAGACTGCTCAATAAATTGTAATTGTACATTCCCTTAGAAAGTGCTTCCGGAATACCGACCCTGAAATTGCTGAATGGTAAAACAATCGCATATAATTCGTCATTCTTTTTACCGTAGAAATTTTTTGATGAACGCGGAATATAATCGTTTATCAACTCGTCGAAATTCGTTTTTTTGAAAATAGAATCAATTTGTGAGGCATTGTAGCCAGAAGCATATAATCCGCCAATTACAGATCCCATACTTGTTCCGCCGATGTAATCGATTTTTATTCCAGCTTCTTCCAAAACTTTAAGAACTCCGATATGAGCAAAACCTTTGGCGCCGC
This sequence comes from Flavobacterium panacagri, assembly GCF_030378165.1. Lineage (NCBI taxonomy): Bacteria > Pseudomonadati > Bacteroidota > Flavobacteriia > Flavobacteriales > Flavobacteriaceae > Flavobacterium > Flavobacterium panacagri. Next base: position 780,051 of record NZ_CP119766.1, on the reverse strand, counting down.
CGCCACTTAAAACCAATCCAATTTTAGGTCTTTTTACACTGTCTTTTTTTACTTCCTGCGAAAAGGAGTTTTGTGAAAAAAGTACTAACAACGCAAACAGCATAGAAACCGCTTTCCAAATGGTATTTGGAGGAAGTTCTTTTGATGTGATATTTAAAACGGACAGCTGATTTTGGCGCATAAAAATTTGCAAGTTAGTTTTGTAAAAGTCGGCAATTTTTTTTGGTTTATTCTTAAAATGATTCTGTTTTTGAAAGTATTAACTTTTTGTTTTTATCGTACTTCCAGACATCAGAATGAGTTCTTGCACCGCCTCTGCAACTCGAGGTTAATGTCTTTTTGATTTTATCAACTTTCACATCGCAAAACATATCACATTTTGGACTAAAGTTCGACGGAAATTGTAAACTGTCGAATTGTTTTGTTATCGGATTAAAGACAAAAATCTGATAAATGGTATAAACTCCCATTCCGTCATCAGTATGATAAGAAGCGAAATCGGTAAAACCATCAAAATTATAATCGTTTATTTCTAAATGCGATGGTTTTCCTGTGATCGAAACTTCAATGTTATTGATAATTTGAGTTTTCCCAGTTTGAACATTTTTTATTTCTACTGCTTGCTCATATTCTTCGTCACTAGTGCCAATTTTATTTTGAAGGCTTATTTCGATTTTACTTTTGTCTTTTTGTACAAATGAAATATCGTTTTGACTATACGAAAGAGAAAAAAACAAACACAGGATGATATGTAAAAAGTTTTTTTTCAAAGTGAATTAGTTTTCTTTTGGATGATAAAAATCGACAATTTTTTTGGCTTTAGAAACACCTATAACGGTTGCAATTTCTTGTTCTGTAGCCAGTTTTAATCTTTTAACACTTTTAAAATGCTGAATTAAGGTTGTCATGGTTTTTTCTCCAATTCCCGGAATGCTTTCTACAGAAGAATTCAATGCGGCTTTGCTTCGTTTGTCTCTGTGAAAAGTGATTCCGAATCTATGCGCTTCGTTTCGCAACTGTTGGATTACTTTCAAAGTTTCTGATTTTTTGTCGAGATATAACGGAATAGAATCGCCCGGATAAAAAAGTTCTTCTAAACGTTTTGCAATTCCGATTATGGCAATTTTACCTCGTAATCCTAATTCATCAATACTTTTTAAAGCCGAAGAAAGCTGCCCTTTTCCACCGTCAATAATGATTAACTGCGGAAGTGGTTCGTTTTCGTCTAATAATCTTTTGTAACGGCGGTATACAATTTCGGTCATCGAAGCAAAATCGTCTGGGCCTTCAACGGTTTTGACGTTAAAATGGCGATAATCTTTTTTACTTGGTTTTCCGTCTTTAAAAACTACACAAGCTGCAACTGGATTTGTTCCCTGAATATTCGAGTTATCAAAACATTCAATATGTCGGGGCTCAACAGGAAGACGTAAATCTTTCTGCATTTGTGCCATAATTCTATTTACGTGACGATCCGGATCTACAATTTGCAATTGTTTCAATTGCTCGATGCGATAGAATTTGGCATTTCGAATCGATAAATCCAGAATCTGTTTTTTGTCTCCAAGCTGTGGAACGGTTACTTTTATGTTTTCGCCTAAATCCAATTCGAAAGGAACAATGATTTCTTTGGATAATAACTGAAAGCGTTCACGCAATTCTACAATCGCTAATTCTAATAATTCTTCATCGCTTTCATCCAATTTTTTCTTGATGTCTAAAGTATGAGAACGAATAATCGAACCGTGAGAAATCTGAAGGAAATTGACATAAGCGGCACTTTCGTCAGAGACAATTGAGAAAACATCAATATTGGTAATCTTCGGATTGATGATGGTCGATCTGGATTGATAATTTTCTAAAACCTCGATCTTTTCTTTGATTTTCTGTGCTTCTTCAAACTGAAGATTCTGCGCATAAGTGTTCATCAATTTCTTGAAATCTTTTAAACTTTCTTTGAAGTTTCCTTTTAGGATTTCGCGAATCGCATTGACTTGTCTTTGGTATTCTTCCAAAGGTTCCAAACCTTCGCACGGGCCTTTGCAATTACCAATATGATATTCCAGACAAACTTTGAATTTACCGGAATTAATATTGGATTCGCTCAGATCATAATTACAAGTTCGAAGCGGATACAATTCTTTAATCAAATCCAGAATCGTATAAACCATTTTGAAATTCGTGTACGGGCCAAAATATTCTGAGCCGTCTTTGACCATTCTTCTTGTCAAAAATATTCTCGAAAAAGGTTCTTTTTTGATACAAATCCACGGATAACTTTTGTCATCACGAAGCAGTACATTATATCTTGGCTGAAGTGTTTTTATTAAATTGTTTTCCAATAAAAGCGCATCAGTTTCGGTTGGAACTACGATGTGTTTTATAGTTACAATTTTTTTGACCAATACGTTGGTTTTCGCTGTATCGTGAATTTTATTGAAATAGGAAGAAACCCTTTTTTTTAAATTTTTGGCTTTGCCGACATATAAGATTTTCCCGTCCTTATCATAATATTGATAAACGCCCGGATTGTCTGGCAAAGTTAAAATTTGAAGATCTAAGGCTGGTTTTTGCATTCTATTTTATTTCTGAAGATATTTGAAAAGCTTTTTTCAAAAACCATTCCGATTTGAAAATGAAGCTTAACATTGAATTAGTTTCAAATTTACGAAATCAAAAGAATAATTTCTATATTTAGATTTTATAATTCCAAATGAAAAATAGTACTCCATTGGTTATTTTTGGCGAATCGATTTTGCCGGGAGAACACAGAACGATAAACGTCGAAATTGCTCGGCTTCATACTACAACAAAACTAAATATTCCTGTTATTGTCCGTCGTTCCAAACATGAAGGGCCGACTGTTTTATTTTCGGCAGGAATTCATGGCGACGAAATAAATGGTGTTGAAATTGTGCGCCAGCTTATCAGTAAAAAAATAAATAGACCAACTCGAGGTACCATTATCTGCATTCCGGTAATAAATATGTATGGTTTTGTCAATAAATCAAGAGAGTTTCCAGACGGTCGTGACTTAAATCGAGTTTTCCCGGGAAGTAAAAAAGGTTCTCTTGCCAGCCGATTTGCTTATCATATTGTCGAAGAAATTTTACCGATTTTAGATTATGCGATCGATTTTCATGCGGGAGGAGCAAGCCGTTTCAATGCGCCTCAAATTAGAATTACTGAAAATAATCCCGAGTTAAAAGTTTTGGCCGACGTTTTTAATGCGCCTTTTACTTTGTATTCTAAAAATATTAATGGGTCTTTTAGAAAAACTTCTGAAAATGCCAATGTAAAAATGCTTCTTTTTGAAGGCGGAAAATCGTTGGATATCAATAACGAAATTGCGAATCAAGGTGTTTTAGGAACCAAACGTTTGCTTCATTATTTACAGATGTTGGATTCGAAGCAAATTGCGGAGCCCGCTTTAACACCTTCGATTTATATTAAACAATCGGTTTGGCTACGTGCGAAATGTTCTGGTTTACTGCATGATTTTAATTTGATTGGAAAATTTGTAACCAAAGGCACTATCTTAGCGATTATTACAGATCCGTTTGGGAAATTTGAGCAGAAAATCAAAGCACCTCACGATGGTTATGTGATCAATGCCAATCATTCGCCAATTGTTTATGAAGGCGATGCCATTTACCATTTATCTAAAACTCCAGACAATGCCGACGAGTAAAAAAGAACTCCGAATACAATATAAAAATCTCCGTAAAGCACTTTCTTTTGATGAAATAGAAGAAAGAAGTCTGGCCATTGCCAATCAATTAATCCATATGCCCATTTGGGACAAAATTTATTATCATGTTTTTCTCCCAATCGAAGAACATAAAGAAGTCAATACAGAATTTGTCCTGCATTTACTTTCTGGAAAAGACAAAGAAATCCTGATTTCTAAAAGCGATTTCGAAACGAGAAAAATGACTCATTTTCTTTTAACCGATAATACCAAAATCAAAAAGAACGAATACAATATTCCGGAACCCGTTGACGGAATCGAAGTGCCTTCTTCTAAAGTGGAAGTAGTTTTTGTACCGCTTTTGGCTTTTGATATTTTTGGAAACCGCATTGGTTACGGAAAAGGTTTCTACGATAAATTTCTCGCTGAATGCAAACCCGAAACCATCAAAATAGGACTTTCATTTTTTGAAGCCGTAAACCAAATTGATGATGTTTTTGAATCGGATATTAAATTGGATTTTTGTGTTACGCCAGAGAAAATTTACCATTTTTAAATTTTACAAAATATAGTTGCCACATATTAAAGGATTTCAGAAGATTAATCCATTTTAATTCTATCTAATTCTCTTCAAAGTCTAATAAAAATCCTATCCTAATATTCAAATTATAGCCCGTGGTTTCAACCACGGGAACACAATGTATGATTAAGATTATTTGTAACGTTTCCCGTGGTTGAAACCACGGGCTATATTTTTAGCATTTTGAGAAAAACTAAAATTGAAATTTTGTAATAATTCCATCTCGCCCTTTTTCTTAGCAACGTTTTGCCAAAGTTTAACCACTTTCTTTTACTCTTTGGAAAAAAAATCGAGCATAATTTCCTCTAAAATCAAGGTTTCTCATTTTATTTTTAAGTCAGAAAAATATTTGTAAAATTTTTGGCACGATTTTGCATACTCGAAAATTGCAAATAATCACTTCTAGTACATCCGGAATGCTAGTCCTTATTTGAACCAAAATCTATTTACTAATTTTTTAAAAATTTACTTTATGAGAAATCTTAATTTCTTTATGATGGCATTCCTCGTACTTACTATTTTCAGCTGTAAGAAAGCGTATGCGCCAGAAGAGACTGCAGATGCAAGTGAAATTGCAGTAGCAACAACTGATTCCGTTTTAGACGAAGAATATATTTCCGAGCCAAACACAGAAAGTTACGCGGGATTAGAAGAAAATCCGTTTGAATCTCCGCTTAAAACACCTCTTTCTACATTTTCTATAGATGTTGATAACGCATCTTATACCAATATTCGCCGTTTTATTAATGAAGGACAGAAAGTTCCAAAAGATGCAGTTCGTGTGGAAGAAATGATCAACTTCTTTAAATACAAATATCCACAGCCAAACGGACAGCATCCATTTGCAATTCATACAGAATACAGTGACTGTCCGTGGAATAAAAATAGCCGATTACTGAAAATTGGTTTGCAGGGAAAGGACATTCCAATGGCAAATTTGCCGGCTACTAATCTGGTTTTTTTAGTGGATGTTTCGGGTTCGATGGATGAACCAAATAAACTCCCATTGTTGAAAGAATCTATGAAAATCTTAGTTAAAGAACTTCGTAGTACAGATCGGGTTTCGATTGTAGTTTATGCAGGTTCGGCTGGAGTAGTTTTGGAACCAACTTCGGGAGAAGATAAAGAGGAAATTATGGATGCTTTTGATGATTTACATGCGGGTGGAAGCACAGCCGGCGGAGAAGGGATCGAGTTGGCTTACAAACTGGCGCAAGAAAATTTTATCAAAGGCGGAAACAATAGAGTAGTGATAGCTACTGACGGTGATTTTAATGTTGGTGCGTCAAGCGATGATGATATGCTGAAATTGATTGAGCAGAAAAGAGAATCGGGTGTTTTCTTAACCGTTTTAGGTTTTGGAATGGGAAATTACAAAGATTCTAAAATGGAAATTCTTGCCGATAAAGGAAACGGAAATTACGCTTATATCGATAATATTCAGGAAGCCAATCGTTTTCTTGGAAAAGAATTTAAAGGTTCGATGTTTGCCATAGCGAAAGATGTAAAAATCCAAATTGAGTTTAATCCGAATCATGTTCAGGCGTATCGATTGATTGGTTATGAAAACCGAAAACTAAATGCTGAAGATTTTAAAAATGATAAAATTGATGCTGGTGAATTAGGAAGCGGACATTCAGTTACAGCGTTATATGAAATAATTCCTGTTGGAGTTGAAAGTGATTACATTCCGTCAGACTTAAAATATACCAAAACACAGAAAGTGTCTGAAAATCATAGTGATGAATTGGCTACAGTGAAATTTAGATATAAAAAACCTGATGCCGACAAAAGCATTGAAATAGTAAATGTAATAGCAGATAAGAAAACAAATCTAGAAAATAGTTCTCCTGATTTCAAATTTACAACTGCTGTTTCCTGGTTCGGATTAAAACTTCGTGAGTCAAAATACATTGCTAACACTTCAAGTTCAGAGATTAAAAAACTGGCAAAATCTGGTTTGCAAAATGATGAAGATGGTTATAGATCAGAATTTGTTCGATTGGTTGATGCTGTAAATTAATTTGAAATTCCAAAAAATAAGAAATCCCAAATTCCGATTGTTGTTTTGGAATTTGGGATTTCTTTATTTAAATATTATAAAACTTTATTTAACTTCTTTAATTGTAGAAGATTCAATCCAGCCTTGTGTTCCATCTGTTAATTCTACTTTTTTCCAGTCAGCTGTAGTTTCCAGAACATAAACTTTTGCTCCTTCGTGCAATAGTATAATGCCATTGGCAGACTTTTGAGGTTTTGCACGAACTTGGCTCATTTCAGAAAAAACAATGGCAACACGATCGTTATCAAAATGACGTTTTTCAGATACAGCAGCGGAAATGCTTAACGCAAAAGCAACTAAAAAAATAAACATTCCCACAAAATAGATTCTTTTTGCAATGGTGGCTTTTGAAAAGTAATAACCAATAAAGCTAAGTAAAAAGACAAAACCTATTGCGACAGCAATTTTTGCCCACATATTGTAATCAAAAATAGAAGTGAAATTCTGAATTAGTTTGGCAAAACCAACTTTTGGAACTTCTTTAATTTCGTCAATTGTCAGCTTTTTTGCGAACTTTAAGTTGTTTAAAGTTTCCGGATCATTTGGTTTTAAAACCAATGCTTTTTCATAATTATAAATCGAAGGTGCCACTTGATTTAGTTTGTAATAACAGTTTCCAAGATTAAAATACAATTCAGCCGAATGTAATTTATCTTCCTTTACTATGTTTTCATAAACCTGTACAGCTTCTTTGTATTGTCCTTTTTGGTATAACGCATTTCCTGCTTCAAAGCGTCCTTGCGCAAAGAAAACCTGCGAGATGAATAAAAAGAGATATAGTATGTTTTTCATTTTCTAAAATATTGTAATAAGATCTTCAACTTTGCGAACTTAAATTCGACGCAATCTAAATCAATTTTCTTAGCGTACTTTGCGGTAAAAAAAACTAAACAATCTGTTTTTCTAGTTCAGAAATAATCAATACCGCTTTGTTATAATCCTGTTGAATCGAAGCGCTTGATGCCGGAGCATAACGTGCAAATTCACAGTTTTCAGTCAAATCAATAAAATTCTGAACCGTTTCTGCATTTGCATTTCTCGATAACAATAATTCTCTGATATTGTCTTTGCTCATTTCTGAAGTTTCTATATGTAATTTCGCTTTTAAGAAATTATGCATTGCTTTTTCTAATGCGATATAGAAAGGTTCTTTATTGTTAAGATGTTTTTTAGCCTGAGACAGATATTTTTTTGCCAGTTTATTGTTCATTCTAATTCTGTTTCCAGTAACATCACTATCGATAGCCTCTTTTTTCTTCTTAGCTAAAATAATAAGCGGAATGATGATAAAAGGCGCAAATAATAAACCTAAATATAAATTAGAACCGTAAAACTCTTTTTTAGCAATAGCTGTTAAAACTGTTTTAGATTTGATGTTTTTAAAATGATCCGTTTGAGCAGTTGCATTTTTAGAAGCCGTTCCTGTATTTGCTTCTGCCGGTGTTGGCCCGTCCAAAACATCAACCATAATTTCTTTTGAAGTGATCGTTTTGTATGTGCCAGAACTCAAATCAAAATATGAAAATTGCATCGGTTTAATCGCATATTTTCCTCTGTATTGAGGAACAATAGTATATTTATCCGAAATTCTTCCAGACATTCCCGACAACGAAGTGGTTACATTTTCATCGTGAACAGGATCATACATTTCCAATGCATTTGGAACAACTGGTTTAGGAAGTGTAAATAACTTCATATTTCCAGTTCCCTGTGCACTAACAATTAAATCAAGACCTTCGCCATTTTTAAGTGTTGTTTTGGATGGAGTAACCGTAAAGTTCAGCTTACCAACTGCACCTGTAAAACCTTCTGGTTTTGTGCTTTCAGGAAGCGGTCTTACATTTATGGTTTTAGCTCCGGCTGAAACTACTTTATTGTCTTCAGTAATAATCATCTGGCCAAACATATCGCGGCGATTAGTTGGTAATTGCACACCTATGTCTAGTGAAAGAGGTTCAATTGTGAGTTTTCCTGATTTTTGAGGATATAGAATAGTTTTCTTTAAGATGACATAATAACATCTCTGTCCCTGAAAATTTCCTTCTTCAATGGCCAATTGTTTAATGTCTATATTTTGGTTCCAAAAATCATTGTATTTTGGTTTAGCCAATTCTTTAAAACCAGTAACGCCAATGTTATTGAAATACAGTTTGTAAACGACTGTAATCGGTTCATTTAAATACGGGTTTGTTTTTGAAATTTCGGCAACCAAATTCAATAACTCGTTTCCAGATCCTGGTGGTCTGTCGTTTGGATCTCTTTCCTGAGCAACGGCATTAGTAACGGTAACTTTTATTGGTGAAGTTTTATAAACTTGTCCGTTATATTCTATAGCAGCTTGTTTGATAAGAAGCGCTCCTTTTCGTTCCGGCTGTAAAATATAAGAGTATATTTTTTGAAAAGAACTTCGTCCGTTTATCCAAGATTGACTTATTTGCTGACTTGGCCCTGCAACAAGTCTGAAACCTTCAAAAGCAGGCTGTTCAAAGTTGTCTCCGTCAACATTCATGATGAAGTCTATACGAAGTCTTTCGTTTACTCCAAGCGTGTTTTTGCTGACTCTGGCTTCAAATTGCACCTGAGCCATAAGTCCTTGAAAAGTGAGTAGGAATAGAATTAAATATCTTTTCATTACTTGTTTTAGTCGTTGTTTGTTTAACTGTTTAATCGTTTAACCGTTTTGTAATACACATAAAACGATTAAACGATTCAACTTATTTTACCAGTCTTTTTCTGTTTTCTTAGGGTTTCCTTTTACTTTTTGAGCGTTAACTTTATCCTGAATTTTCTTTTCTTCGTTGTTTACCGCATCTAATAAATTCTGAACTCGCTCTTTAGATATTCCGCCTGGCTGTGGTTTTGGCTGTCCCTGGTTGTCAGACTTGTCGTCTTTCTTAGGGTCATTTTTACCATCTTTTTTGTCTTTGTCCTTATCGCCTTTGTCGTCTTTTTTATCCTTGTCTTTGTTCTGATCTTTATTTTTGTCCTTGTCTTTATCTTTGTTTTTATCCTTGTCTTTGTCCTTATCCTTATTTTTGTCTTTGTCTTTGTTGTCGTTTTTCGGCGGATTTTCTTTTAGTTTTTGTTTGGCGTAAGCATAATTGTAACGTGTTTCCTCATCTGTTGGATCATTACGTAAGGCTTGTTTGTAAGCTTCAACTGCCTGTGTGTAATCTTTCTCTTTCATGAAAGTATTTCCAAGGTTGTGAAAAGCTTTATGTTTTTCAGGTCTTGTTTTGGCATTTTTTATTGCTTTCGCGTAAGCGTATTTCGCCTCCGAAATCTGATTTTGTCTGTAAATGGTGTTTCCTAAATTATATGGCGCTGTTGCTCTTTTAGGAAATTTGGATTCCGAAATTCTATAGTTTGCCTCAGCATCAACAAATTTATTCTGTTTATATTCTTCATTGGCTGCAGGCAATGATTTGTCTTTCTCTTGTGCAGAAACCGCAAAAGAAACCGTTAGTAAAATATAAAGAAGTAAATTTTTCATTCTAATTTTGTTTTCTGTTCTGAATTTCACTCTGAACATTTATTTCTTTTCATTAAATAAATCCAACTCTTTGATCCAGTTTGTTTTTCTTTCCAATAAGAAAATATCAAGGAAAAGCAGTAAAAATGCAAATCCGATAAACCATTGAAACTGGGATTGAAATTCTGCCATTTGCGTAGCTTCAAATTCAGTTTTCTGAATGTTGTTCAAAGCGTTTTTTACATATTCTAAAACTTCTTTAGTGCTTCCGCCATAAACATAACCCCCTTTAGTTGCTTTGGCAATTGTTTTTAAACCTTCCTGATTTAATTTGGTAGTTACAGTTTGTCCGTTTTGATCTTTTTGATATCCTCTTACAACACCATTTTCTTTTAACGGAATCGTTCCTCCTTTTTCTGTTCCAACACCAATTGTAATAATCTTCATTCCTATTTTATTGGCTTCTTCTGCCGCAGCAGTTGCACCTTCAGAATGATCTTCTCCATCAGAAATTAGGATTAATAGTTTGCTGGTTTTGCTTTTTTCATCAAAATAAGTAGCTGATAATCGAATGGCTTCATCCAAAGAAGTTCCTTGTGACGAAACCATATCCGGACTCATACTTTGCAAAAACATTTTGGCAACACTGTAATCGGATGTTATCGGTAAAACAGGGAAAGCACTTCCTGCGTAGGCCACAATTCCGATTCGGTCGCTTCCTAGATTGTTTATAATCTGAGAAACCAATTGTTTACTCTTTTCTAAACGACTTGGGACAACATCTTCGGCAAGCATACTTTTAGAAACGTCGACCGCAAAAACAATATCGATACCTTCTCGTTTTACGGTTTCCATTTTAGTTCCAATTTTCGGATTTACTAAACCAATAATCAAGCAGGTAAGTGCCAAAAGAATTACAACAATTTTTAAAACAGGTTTAAAAACTGATTTCTCAGGACTCAATCTTTTTACCATTTCCAAGTCTCCAAACTCCAGCTGTTTTCTTCTTTTCCAATACATGTTGAAAAAGAAAATACACACCACAATTGGGATAAGTAGTAAGAGATATAAATATTTTTTTTCGTCTAATTCCATTTTAAATTTTAGATTTCTGAATTTAGATTTTAGATTTTTTTAATCTAAAATTAAATGAAGCTTCTGTAAACTGTATTTCTTAAACCCACTTCAAGCAATAATAAAAAGCCTGCAAATAAAACAAAAGCTCTGTATTTTTCATCATAATCATAGAACTTCAATTCCTGAATTTCAGTGGTTTCTAATTTGTTGATTGCGTTGTATATTTCTGCTAATTTATCGTTGCTGGTTGCTCTAAAATAGGTTCCATCTGTTTTACGAGCAATATTTTTCATCAGTTTTTCGTCGATTTCTACTTTCTGCATTTTGAATAAGAAACCTCCGTTTGGTGCATAAGCGTATGGCGATTCTGCCATTCCGTTAGTTCCAAGACCAATTGTGTATACTTTTATTCCATATTGTTTTGCAATATCGGCTGCAGTTTCTGGTTCGATAAACCCTGCGTTGTTGACACCATCAGTCAGTAAGATAATAACGCGGCTTTTTGCTTTACTGTCTTTTAAACGATTTACAGCAGTTGCCAATCCCATTCCAATTCCAGTTCCGTCTTGAAGAGTGGTGTCGTATTTAATGCCTTTTATAGCTTCTAGAATGATTGCTTTATCACTGGTAACCGGAGTTTTGGTGTAAGCTTCAGAAGCGTATAAAACCAATCCAATTCTGTCGTTTGGTCTTTCTTCAACGAAATCGGCTGCCACTCTTTTTAAAGCTTCCATACGGTTTGGCTTTAAATCTTTTGCCAGCATAGATCCGGAAACGTCAATTGCCATAACAATATCAATTCCCTTTGTTGTTTTAGTCTGATTGCTGATGTCTACAGTTCTTGGTCTTGCCAATGCAATAATCAGCGAACTTAAAGCTAAAATTCTGAAAACATACAAGCATGGTCTTAATTTAACCAATAAAGATTCGCTGTTTTGGAATCCTGCCGTCGAACTCATTTTTAAGGTAGCCGACTGCTGGTTGCGTTTCAATAAAAACCAGATTATCGCAATCGGAATTAATATAAACAACCAAAGAAACTCTGGATTTAAAAAACTGAAATTGCCCATTAGTTGTTTGCTCTTTGAAGTTCAACAGAATTTAAGATTCGAGTGGTAATCTCGTTTGCATAAGTATCGCCTTCTTCATGTAAAATCAGGATTTGCTGTAAACCTTGATCTTGTTTGAAAAGTAACAATTCATAATATGCTTTAGTACTTGTTTTAGTTGCCGGATTTAGAATAGACATTGTTCCATAACCTTTAACTCCCTGAATGCCTTCGTTTGTTTGGAAATCTTCTTGTTTTACAATAATATTTTGAGCACCCTGAGCTTCCATTACTTTTAAAGATCCTTCAAGGGCTTTTGCCAAATCGATATCAGTTGGCTGTTTAAATTTGGCAGTAGAAACGGTTACATAGAAATTGTCAATCATGCTTCCATAAACAAATAGCTGCATTTCTTTAATTAACGCCATCGTTTCTTTTGGAAGTACTTTTTCAGTATCCATTCTTTTTAAAACTTTCGGAGTTTCAATCAGAACAGCTGGACTTCCATAGGCGCTTTTTACCCATTCTCCTTCTAATAATTCTTTAGAAGGATGACCAATTAAATTGTCTTTTACATAATTGAAGCCTTTAGTAACGATAAAATAAGTTGTAGTTACAAACAACAATAAGATTACAGCTGCAACCGAATAACCAATTCGTGCATTTCTTTTTTTGCGAAGCTGTGCCTGAATTTGTTTTTGTCTTTGCGCTTCGTTTAATAATTGATCTTCAATATCTTCAGGGACTTCTGTTGGGATAGCATTATCCAACGTTAAAATTACTTTTTGAATTTTATTTCTATCATCAGTAATTTCAAAATCAAGAGGTTTAGATTTAGCAAATTTTACCAAATCGGCCTGACGTAAAACGCGTTCTAAATTCTCAACCGTTTCAGGCGTCAAAGTCATTTTCTTTTGAGTCGATGCCGTTCTGATTGCTTGAATCAATTCAGAAGTAGTGCTTTCCATTGCTGGAATATGGATTGCTTCTTCGATATAATTTCTGGCGATATCGGTTAATTCACTATAATATTCTTTGATTTCTCCTTTTTGAACTAATTCTTTTTTCTCAAGGTTGTTTAATAAACTTGTCGCTTTTTCAATAGGAGTTTTATAAACTTCTTCTTCAATCTTTTTCAGCTGACGTTTTTTAACATACCAATAAACAAAAGCCCCAATTCCGATAATAACTAAAACAATTAAAACGTAAATCCACCAAGTTCCCATTCCTTCATCTACAGAAGAAATATCTTTGATATCATACATTTTTTGCTGTAAAGTGTCCACTTTTACATTAGCCACTTCAACTTTAAGAGAATCAGAATAAAAAGGTTTTTTATCAATTAAAATCTTAACACTTGGAATCGTGTAACGACCAGAATCAAACTGTGTTAAACCATATTTTTTAACTAGCTCATAAGTGTCATCTTTCTTAACCGTATCAACAGGATAAGATTGAATAACTTCTAGTGGCCCAATATTTTTAAGTTTCGGAAATTCAACTTTTGATTTTGAGCTTACGACAGTTTTAAGTGTCAGTTTAAACTCTGCACCAATTTTGTTTTTTGTAGTATCAATGCTGGTTTCTACTGGTTTTTGCTGCGCAAAAATCATAGTAGAAAAGAACAATAAATATATATAAAGTTTAAATTTCATTTGAGTAACGATTGTTGATTTTAGATTAACGATTTTTGATTTGTTAATCAAAATTGCCAGATTTTTATCGTGATTTGAAATAGCCTAATAGTTTAGTTACGTAATTTTCGTCAACTCTGGTGTTGACAATTCCTGCTCCAGATTTACGGAAGGTATCTTTAAAATAATTCAATTTTTCCTGATAATGTTTCTCATAATTCATACGAACTGCTTTTGAACCTGTATCAACCAATTGTAATTTTCCAGTCTCCGCATCCAGCATCGTTACCATTCCTAAATTCGGAATTTTTTCTTCGCGGATATCGTATACTCGAACACCTGTGATGTCGTGTTTTTTAGAAGCTATTTTTAAAGTATGCTCGTAAGAATCAGACATAAAATCGGAAATCATAAAAATGATCGCTTTCTTTTTCTGTGTTCCGGATAAAAATTTCAAAGCCTGAGCAATGTCGGTTTTATGACTCTTTGGTTCAAATTCGATCAATTCACGAATAATTCTAAGTACATGCGAACGTCCTTTTTTGGGCGGAATATATAATTCTACAGTATCAGAAAATAAGATTAAACCAATTTTGTCATTGTTTTGTGTAGCCGAAAAAGCCATCGTTGCCGCAATTTCGGTTACGATGTCTTTTTTAAATTGATTTTTAGAACCAAAAGATTCCGAACCCGAAATATCAACCATTAAAACCATGGTTAATTCGCGTTCTTCTTCAAATACTTTAACGTGAGCTTCGTTGTAGCGTGCGGTTACATTCCAATCGATGTTACGAATATCATCTCCGTATTGGTATTGACGCACCTCGCTAAACGTCATTCCTCGTCCTTTAAATGAAGAGTGGTATTCTCCCGAAAAGATATGATTACTCAGTCTTTTCGTTTTGATTTCTATTTTCCGTACTTTTTTTAAAAGCTCTTTTGTATCCATTTTTTTTAGTGTTCAGTGATCAGTTAGAAAGTGTTCAGTAAGTTCAAATTCTAAAAGTCTTTCTGTCTTTATTAGTGTTCAGAGATTTAGTTAACAGTCTGTACTGAATACTAAAAACCTGAACACTGAGCACTTTTTTTAAGGTACCTCAATCTCGTTAACGATTTTGTTGATAATGTCTACAGAAGTAATGTTTTCTGCTTCTGCTTCGTAAGTGATTCCAACTCTGTGACGTAACACATCGTGAACAACGGCACGAACGTCTTCTGGAATTACATAACCACGACGTTTGATGAAAGCATAACATTTTGCAGCATTAGCCAAGTTAATACTTCCACGAGGAGAAGCTCCAAAACTGATAAGCGGTTTTAAATCGGCTAATTTGTATTTTTCTGGGTAACGCGTAGCGAAAATAATATCTAGGATGTATTTTTCAATTTTTTCGTCCATGTAAACTTCACGAACGGCTTCTTGCGCACGTAAAATTTGATCTACAGAAACTACCGGATTTACTTTTTCGTAAGATCCTTTTAAGTTTTGGCGAATTACAAAACGCTCTTCGTCAATTTTTGGATAATCAATTACAGTTTTTAGCATGAAACGGTCAACCTGTGCTTCAGGAAGTGCATAAGTACCTTCTTGTTCAACTGGGTTTTGAGTTGCCAATACTAAAAATGGACGATCTAATTTAAAAGTAGTGTCGCCAATTGTAACTTGTTTTTCCTGCATCGCCTCTAAAAGTGCTGACTGAACCTTAGCAGGAGCACGGTTAATCTCATCGGCAAGTACGAAATTGGCGAAAATTGGTCCCTTTTTAATAGAGAATTCGTTTGCTTTAATGTTGTAAATCATGGTTCCGATAACATCGGCAGGTAATAAATCCGGCGTAAACTGGATACGGCTGAAAGAACCTTGAACCGCTTGTGAAAGCGTATTAATCGCCAAAGTTTTTGCCAGACCTGGAACTCCTTCCAATAAAATATGTCCTTGTCCAAGCAATCCGATTAATAAACGCTCGACCATATGTTTCTGACCCACAATAACTTTGTTCATTTCCATTGTAAGAAGGTCTATAAAAGCACTTTCTCTTTCAATTTTTTCATTTATCGCTCTAATGTCTAAAGTCGTTGTATTTTCTTCCATATAAATATTTTTAAAACCTTGATTTTAACGCCTAATTTTTGAGAGTGCAAATTGAATATTTTTTAATAAGTAAGATGTTAAAGAATGGTTAAAACTTCGACCAAACACCTAATTTTAAGGACTAATTGTGAATCTATTTTTATATTTTTAAGAACTTTGATGATTATGTTTTATTAAAGCATAATTATTACCAAAAATAACGCATAACTATTATGAGCAAAACAGTCTTATCGCCTATAATTTCAGGCACTATGAATTGGGGAGTTTGGGATAAAAACCTTACAACCAAAGAAATGGAAAACATGATACAAGTGAGTATCGAAAACAAAATTACGACTTTTGATCACGCGGATATTTACGGTTCGTATACGACCGAAGCCGATTTTGGAAAAGCCTTTCACGCTAGTAAGATAGATCGTGAAAAATTACAATTAATTACAAAGTGCGGTATTCAGATGATTGCCGATAAACGCCCTGAAAACAAAATCAAACATTACGATTATTCTAAAGACTATATTATTAAGTCGGTTGAAGGATCTTTGAAAAATTTAAAGACTGATTATGTAGATGTTTTTTTACTGCACAGACCAAGTCCGTTAATGCAGGCTGATGAAATCGCTGAAGCAGTTGAGAAATTAAAAGGAGAAGGTAAAATTATTGATTTCGGACTTTCAAATTTTACAAGTTCACAAACTGAATTAATTCGCCAAAAAACAGAAGTAAGCTATAATCAAGTACAGTTTTCAGCAACACACTACGAAGCTATGACTGACGGAAGTTTAGATTATATGCAGACTAACGGAATTCGTCCTTTATCATGGAATCCGCTTGGAACTGTTTTTAGAGAAGACACAAAACAAACTCGCCGTTTGAAAAAACTGTTCTCCACTTTATTAGAGAAATATCATTTAGGTGCAGATACGCTTTTATTGTCATGGATTTTAAAACATCCGGCAAAGGTAATTCCGATAGCTGGAACTGTAAATATTGCCAGAATTCAATCTTTGTCAAAAGCAATTGAATTGGATATGGATACCGAAGACTGGTTTGCGATCTGGACAGAAAGTATGGGCGACGATGTGCCTTAATTTTTAGTGTTCAGTTTACAGTTTTTAGTATTCAGTTAGAGTGCAAAAAAATAAACACATAGAAACATAGATTTTTTATATTTTTAAAAAGATGAATTTAGCGTTTCACTTACACATAGCTATGTGAATTTATGCAAATGAAATGCCTTTTTAAGCAAAGTATATCTATGTTTCTATGTGTTAAACAAAATATTTAAAATGAAAAAAACAGTTTTAATTACTGGTGCCACAAGCGGAATTGGAAAAGCAACTGCCCAGATTCTGGCAAAAAACAATTATAAAGTGATTCTTTGCGGAAGACGTAAAGATCGTTTAGAAGAACTTGAAAAAGAACTTTCGGCTTTTACAGAAGTTTATTCCCTTGCTTTTGATGTTCGTGATAAAGAAGATGTTTTAGAGAAGATTGGTTCTTTACCAAATGATTTTTCAACAATCGACGTTTTAATTAATAATGCCGGAAATGCCCACGGTTTAGATCCCATTCAAAATGGAGATTTAGATGATTGGGACGCCATGATTGATATTAATGTAAAAGGACTTTTATATGTTTCAAAAGCGATAATTCCGCAGATGGTGGAGAGACAATCTGGACATATTATCAATATTGGTTCAACAGCCGCTAAAGAAGTTTATCCAAACGGAAATGTGTATTGTGGTTCTAAACATGCAGTTGATGCCATTACAGCTGGAATGCGAATCGATTTAAATCCATTCGGAATTAGGGTTGGCGGTATTCATCCCGGGATGGTTGCGACCGAGTTTAGCGAAGTTCGTTTTAAAGGCGATGCCGAAAGAGCTTCAAATGTCTATAAAGGATTTGATCCGCTGCAGGCAGAAGATATTGCCGATATTATTCATTTTGTGATTTCAAGACCTTATCATGTAAATATTGCAGATTTAGTCGTAATGAGTACCGCACAGGCTTCTTCGACGATTGTCAAGAAAAGTATTTAATGAAATTTGTAGAAAGACGCACTTGAGTGCGTCTTTTTTATGTTTAGAGTTATGAAATGGAATGAAATTTAAATGATTACGAGTTTTAATTAATGTAAATTAGTAGCCAAAAAACTAGATTATGATCAATAAACGCCTTTTAATTAAAAATCTTCTGGCTCATAATGACGAAAGCAGTTTTTATGATAAAAAAAGGCAGTTGAATCTTCATTCTCGAGAAGGAAAAGGTAAGTTTTTGAAACACATTTGTGCTTTATCAAACTCAAATCCAAACAATAATTCTTATATCGTAGTTGGAGTAGAAGATCAGGATAATGAAATTGTCGGTGATGATTTTTTCGACGACAGCCGAATTCAAAATCTGGTCAATGCCTTTCTCGAAAATCCTCCTAAAATTCAATACGAAAATGTCCCTTTTCCAAATCTTCCAAAAGACAAAGTAATTGGTTTGGTTACCATTAAACCTAAAAGTAAAATCTCATACTTTAAAAAAGGAATTCATACGATTTTAGCAAATAGTGTTTTCATAAGACGTGGCAGTAACTCGATTCCGCTGGAAGAACACGAGGAAATCGAAAAAAGCAATCAGAATACAGAAACGGTTATTGGAATCGAAAATAGTTCCCGAAACAGTATTCAATATACTTTAGACGGCGTTATCGATTTTATGAATTTCAGACATAAAGATATGTCGCCCAAATACTATGTCTTTAAAGAATTATTTGTGATTTGCTGGGCTGGAGTTCCAAAAACAATGCGAGAAAAAACGTTTCTGTCGCGTGTTGATATAGAATTAATCAACGAACAAATTAAACTTTTTTATTCGGCACAAGATGTTGTTACTATTGATTATAACGATGATACCTTTACCATTACAGAATATGTGCCTCTAGGTTTAAATGACAAAACGAGCTATTATCCGCTGGAAGAGCAAACCATTCATTTCTTTGATAATGGTTATTATAAAATAGATCGTCAGATGCTTTTTCAGCCACCGGAGTTTAATAGAAAAATGCTATATCATATTTACAATTCGAATATGGCATTGCTGGCAAAACTTCAAAAAGAAATTACATTATCGGAGCGCGAAATGAAAGATCTCGAAAATCTGCCTTCCACTTTTATGATTTGTCATTTGAATGGTTTTGAAGATGCGAGACAAAAATTAATTGACGCTAAATTACTTCTGAAACCTTATAAACAGGTATACTCTTCGTTTAAAGAAGCATTAAGGGTTTTGCGTAAGATGAAATATGATGTGCAGTAGAAAGGGGCAAAGGTTCAGAGAAACAAAGGTTTTTCTCTAGAGATGAGCCATAGTGCTGTTGCATACAGAATATTGAAATATTGGATTGTTGTCTATTGAAAATTCAAATATTTTTTTATTTCATCATAAGAAAAAATAAGCTCTTTTGGGCCGTCTGCATAAGAAGCAGCTTCGTATGAATTGTAATACAAAAGTAAACCTTGAGAAGTGTAAAAGATATTCTGTGGCAATTGGAATTTATCATTTTCAAACATCATACCTGTTGCATTAATGTTGGCTGTTTCAGGAATTTTATATTTGGAACGGAATGCCTTTTCGGCGAAAGCCTTAAACTCTTTTTCGTTTTTGAATAATTGATTGTTGAAAATAGCTTTTCCTGTTTTCGGATTAAATAACAAAGAGCGGTAACCTTGATAGCCATGAGCACCTCCTGTAAAAGTGTAATGATCAATTTTTAAGTTTAAAATCTGTTCCGATTGAAATTCTATGTTCCCAATTATTTTGGCTTCCCAGCCAAAAGTGTCTTGAGGGAATTTCTGATGCATTTCTTCATAAGAAGCAATAAAAGATTTTGCCAATGATTTATAATCGTCGACTTTTATCGAATCTTCTTCAAAAAATACAATCTCTTTAATGACAGCAAAAACTCTCTTATTGATACTGTCTGATATTACTTTTTTATTTTTGGCAACTGGAACTTCTATTGTGATACTCGGGCAATCATTTTTGCACGGCTTAGTAGATTTTTCTTCAAATGTTTCATTTTCAAATGAAAGGTCTTTTTTGCAACTTGTAAAAATCAAACACAAAAAGATTATAAATATGTAATTTTTCATATCAAAAAGTGTTAATTATCTACAAAGGTAAGAACTTGTGACGCGATAAAATAAATTAAGCGGTAAATTTGTAAAAGAATTAAGGATTTAAAATTTATAACTATATGAAATGAGCATGACCATAAATTGGACGTAAATACCAATGGAGATGTGCTAATTACATATAACCAATAAAAAAACAATAAACATTTACATATGAAATTCAATACAAAAGTAATACATGGTGGTCAACATCATGATCCAAGTACAGGTGCTGTTATGCCTCCCGTATATCAAACATCAACATTTGTACAGACAAGTCCAGGAAAACCTTTAGCAGATTACGAATACAGCCGAGCTTCAAACCCTACTCGTACCGCTTTAGAAGACGCATTGGCGAGTATTGAAAATGGTACACGCGGATTAGCATTTTCTTCTGGTCTTGCAGCGACAGATTGTATTTTAAGATCATTTAAAGCAGGAGATGAAATCATTGCAATGGATGATTTGTATGGTGGAACTTATAGAATGTTTTCAAGAATTTATAAAGATTCAGGAATTAAGTTTCATTTTGTTGATATGACAGATATTGAAAAATTCAAAAGTTTAATCAACGAAAACACTAAATTAATTTGGGTAGAAACGCCAACAAATCCATTAATGAAATTGGCAGATATTCAAGAAATAGCAAAAATTACTCAGGAGAAAAAAATCCTTCTTGCGGTAGATAATACTTTTGCAACACCTTATTTACAAAAACCTCTTGATTTAGGAGCAGATATCGTAATGCATTCTGCAACAAAATATTTAGGAGGACATTCAGATGTTATTGCAGGAGCTTTAATTGTAAAAGACGCAGCATTAGGAGATCAATTACATTTTCAACAATTTGCTACAGGTGCAACACTTGGGCCAATGGATAGTTTTTTGGTTTTAAGAGGAATCAAAACTTTAGCTTTAAGAGTACAGAGACATTGTGAAAATGGAGAAAAAGTAGTGGAATATTTAAGTAATCATCCTAAAATTAAAACCGTTTATTATCCAGGTTTAAAAAATCATCCATTTCACGAAATTGCTAAAAAACAAATGAAAGCTTTTGGTGGAATGGTTTCGTTTGATTTTAAATCAGGAAAGAAAGAAGATTCAATCTCGTTTTTAGAAAAGCTGAAAGTATTTACTTTGGCAGAATCTTTAGGAGGAGTAGAATCATTGGCAAATCATCCAGCTTTAATGACACACGCATCAATTCCAGCAGATAAAAGAGCAGAAGTTGGTATTACTGACGATTTAGTTCGTTTAAGCGTTGGTATTGAAGATGCAGAAGATTTAATAGCAGATTTAGAACAAGCTTTAGCTTAAAAAAAATCCAATAAAAAAATCCCAAATTCCAAAGTAAAATTGGAATTTGGGATTTTTTATGTTTTGAAATTTAGAATGTTTTTAGAATTCTAAATAGTAAATGTATCCAAAGTTAAACCAAACCTGCCAGTCGTTAGATTTGTTTTCTTTGTAAATATCTTTATTAGGGTTTAAACCGTCTATCCAGTCTGAGTTGTACATTTGAAAACGAGTTTCAAACATTAAATCACTCATTGTTGTTAATTTGTAATGAACGCCCACTCCAGCAGTTGCTGACAAAACAACACCGCTTTCTGAAGAAAATCCATGTGCACGCCCATCAGAAGGAGTTAAATATTTCCCTGGAGTTACAGTTGGAAGTGTAATATCTCCTAAATGAGAGCCTATTTTTGCTGAATAATAACTTACTTGAAAACCTAAACTTCCATACGGACTGAAGCTACCAATTGTGTTTTCAAAGTCATGAATTTTCATGAAAGGTGTAAATTCTATTTGAGCACCCAGTCCAACAATCGTAGAACTTGCGTGCATGTTTTTCAATTGTTGAGCAAATATACCATCAGGTTTTCTTTCAACCCATTGACCGAAGTGTTTTAAAGTAGTTCTGCTAAAATTTAAATCAGATCGAACTTTGAAGTGCTCCGTAAAGTAACTTTCTCTGTTGTTATTGGCAGAAAAGTTGATAAAGTGCATGACTCCGATACCAAAACCGGAGTTTCCAGCATTAGTTTCGAAGTTGTGTCTTTCACCAAAATCAGACTGTAAAGTAACTGGTCCAGCATAAATTCCAATCTCTTGAGCTAGTCCTTGTGCTGATGCCGATGTCGATAAACTAAAAACGGCAAGTAATGTGATAAATAGGTGTTTAGGCATTTTTCAGGGCTTACAAATCTCGGCAAATATATAAAAAACATATTCGATTCAAAATATTAAATCATTCTATTGAATAATAACTATCAAAATACTTAATTTACTAACTTTTAATTGATGATTTGCATGTAAAGACCTACATGAAAAATGTGTTTTTTTTGGAATGTTTGAAAAAAACACAAATCGTTTCAAAAAAGTGAAAAATATAACATGGAATCATTATTTGATATATCTTTGTGTGTTAAAACGAAAACGTTTTCTTGAACTCGTTTTCGGGTTTAAATAATAAAAAATTAAATCAAATTATCTGAAAATTTATTTCAAATATGGAACAAAAAATAAATGAATTTATGGCTCTTATTGAGTCAAAAAATCCAAACGAACCAGAATTTCTTCAAGCGGTTAGAGAATTTGCAGAAACAGTTATTCCTTTTATATCTGAACGCAAAAAATATGATGGTAAGAATATACTCTTAAGAATCGCTGAACCCGAGAGATCAATTATTTTCAGAGTTCCTTGGGTAGATGATAAAGGAGAAATTATTGTAAACAGAGGTTTTAGAATTCAGATGAATTCTGCAATTGGACCTTATAAAGGAGGAATTAGATTCCATCATTCTGTAAATTTATCTGTTTTGAAGTTTTTAGCTTTCGAGCAAGTATTTAAAAACAGCCTGACTACACTTCCAATGGGTGGAGGAAAAGGTGGTTCTGATTTTGATCCAGAAGGAAAATCGGATGCGGAAATTATGCGTTTCTGTCAATCGTTTATGACAGAATTATGCCGTCATATTGGGCCAGACCTTGATGTTCCTGCTGGAGATATTGGTGTTGGTGCAAGAGAAATTGGATATTTATTTGGACAGTATAAGAGGATCAGAAATGAATTTACAGGAGTTTTAACTGGAAAAGGATTGGCTTATGGAGGTTCATTAATTAGACCAGAAGCTACAGGATATGGAGTAGTCTACTTTACAGATCAAATGCTTCGTACAATCGGGCATGAAATTAAAGGTAAGAGAGTTGCAATTTCTGGATTTGGAAATGTGGCTTGGGGAGTAGCTTTAAAAGTAAATGAACTTGGAGGAAAAGTAGTTACAATCTCTGGACCTGACGGATATATTTATGATGAAGAAGGTATATCTGGAGAAAAAATTGATCATATGCTTGAAATGAGAGCAACTGGTGATAACAGAGCTGAAAGATATTTAGAAAAATATCCAAATGCCGTTTTCCATAAAGGAAAAAGTCCTTGGGAAGTAAAAGTAGATATCGCAATTCCTTGTGCTACTCAAAACGAATTGAATGGAGAAGACGCTCAAAAGTTAATTGATAACGGTGTTCTATGTGTAACTGAAGCAGCCAACATGCCTTCTACGTTAGATGCTATTAAGCTTTTCTTAGATAACAAAGTATTATTTGCTCCTGGAAAAGCAGCAAATGCGGGTGGTGTAGCGGCTTCTGGATTAGAAATGACTCAAAACTCAATTCGTTTGAACTGGACAAGTGAAGAAGTGGATTTGAGATTGAAAGAAATTATGATTGGAATTCATAATCAATGTAAAAAATACGGTGCGGAAGAAGACGGATATGTTAACTATGTAAAAGGTGCAAACATTGCAGGATTTGTAAAAGTTGCCGATGCGATGCTAGCTCAAGGTGTAGTTTAGAAGTAAATTGAAATAGAATAAGAATGCCTTCGGACAATTAAGACCGAAGGCATTTTTTATGGGTGCCAAAATGAAATAGTTCCGTTTGTAGTATATTTGTCTATCCGAATACATTTAATAATGAAAAAAATACTTTTCAGCATTTTATTTTTAGTACTAATTCAGTTTTGTCAAGCACAAAGTAAATCTTCTTGGCATGGGTATTTTTCGTTTAATGAAATCAAGGATGTTTCAGAATCTTCAACTACTGTTCTAGCAGCCTCAGAAAATGCTTTGTTTTCAAAAAATATCACAACCAATGTGCTGAAGACAATTACTACAATTGACGGATTATCGGGTCAGACTATTTCTGCTGTTTATTATAGTGAGACATTCAAAAAAACTTTAGTCGGTTATGAAAACGGTTTAATGATTTTAATTAACGAAAGTGACGGAAGCATGCTGAAAATTGTGGATATAATTAACAAACAGCTTCCAGCAAATACGAAAAAGATTAATCATTTTATGGAATATAATGGATTGGTTTATGTCTCTTGTGATTTCGGCATTGTTCAGTTTAATTTGAATACTTCTCAATTTGGCGATACTTATTTTATTGGTGATAATGGTGCCGAAATCAGTGTCAAGCAGACAACTTTGTTTAACGGATTTATTTTTGCTGCAACATCAAGCGGCTTAAGAAGAGCAGCTATTACAAATGCCAATCTTATTGATTATAATCAGTGGGCACTTTTGAATGTGGGAAATTGGTCTAGTGTAGAAGCTTTGGACACAGAACTTATTGCAATAAATGATTCTGGGAATATTCATAGGTACGATTCCAATGTATTTGTGAGTTTTTTTCAATTGCCACAAGCTTCTGTAGATATGAGAGCAAAAAATCATAACCTGTTTGTTACAACAGCAAATACGGTTTATGTGTACAATAACCAAATGATTTTAAATCGTCAGATTGCTAATTCTCAGGTTCTGGATAATACTCTAAATTTTAGCTGTGCAACAGCAGTTGGTGATAAAATTTTTATAGGAACTAAAGAAAAAGGAATGTTTTTTTCTACGCTTGGTAATGTAGCCGCTTTTGAAAATAATACACCGACCGGCCCTCTTAAGAATAACATTTTTTCTATAGATGTAAGTCCAAATACAATTTGGGCAGTTTATGGAGATTATGATGGTTTTTATAATCCTTATCCATTAGATAGTTATGGAGTAAGTCGATACAATGTTTCGGGTTGGCTTACTATTCCTTATTCGGAAGTTTATGACGCAAAATCCATTACAAGGGTGCTTATAAATCCGAATAATGAAAAACAAGTTTACGCGAGTTCTTTCTTTTCGGGGTTGCTAAAAATCGAAAATGATGAGCCTAATTTTTTATATAACGAAAAAAACAGCGGTCTGGAATCTATTACAAATGCCGGTGCAGATTATATTGATGTTCGTATAAATGCTAATGCTTATGATAAAGCCGGAAATCTTTGGATTACCAATAGCCGTATTAAAAATGGATTAAAGGTTTTAAAAACAAATGGGCAATGGGGAAGCTATTCTATGACCTCAATTTTGGATGTTGCTGAAGATGTTAGTTATTCTGGTATAGTTGTCGATCATAATAATGTAAAATGGATTGGAACTAATAGAGATGGTGTTGTTGGTTTTAATGAAACTACGAATACATTCAAAAAAATGACTTTTGGCACCGATGCTGGAAATCTCCCTATTGCAGATGTTAGGACAATAGCTTTAGATACTAAAAATCAGCTTTGGATTGGAACAACAAAAGGATTGAGAGTTTTGTCTAATGTTGGAAGTTTCCAATCGGATAGTCAGTTAAAAGCGAATCCAATCATTATCATGGAAGATAATTTAGCTCAAGAGTTGTTGTATGAGCAGTTTATTACTTCAATTGCCGTAGATGGAGCAAATAACAAATGGATCGGAACGGCAGATTCTGGCGTATTTATGGTTTCATCAAATGGTCAGGAAACAAAATATCATTTTACAATAAACAATTCTCCCTTGCCAAGTAATAATATAAATGATATTAAAATAAATAATAAGACAGGTGAAGTTTTTATTGTCACCAATAAAGGAATGGTTTCGTTCAACGGAATTGCAACGGGAGCAAATGAGAATCTTAATAATGTATATGTTTATCCAAATCCAGTTCGTCCTACTTATTCCGGAACGGTAAAAGTTGCTGGATTAATTGATAAAGCCAATATTAAAATTACGGATATTGAAGGGAATCTGGTTTTTGAAACAACCTCTTCGGGCGGAACAATCGAATGGGACACAACAGCTTTTGGTAGATACAAAGTAGCGTCTGGTGTCTATATGGTTTTTATTTCAGCACAAGACGGTGGAGAAACTAAGGTTAAAAAAGTGATGATTATTCGATAGTTTACAGTCACAGTTTTCAGTTAGATTTTATCAATCTAAAATCTTCAATCTAAAATTATTTCGTGCAAGTCAAAACAAAAGCCATAGTAATCTCCTCTTTAAAATTTCAGGAAAAAAGTCTGATAGTAAAATGTTTTACGCTTTCAAGCGGGCTAAAATCTTATTTCGTTCGCGATGCGTTTTCGAGCAGAAAAGCAAGTCAGAAAATCGCCTATTTTCAGCCTTTTTCAATTTTAGAAATTGAAGCTGTTCATAAGAATAAAGGTACTCTTGAAAATTTTAAAGAAATAAAAAGTGCTGTGCCTTTTCAGAGCATTCATACTGATATTGTGAAAAGTACGATGGTGATGTTTCTTTCAGAAATGCTGCATTATTCTATTCAGGAAGAAGAAAAAAATGAACAGCTTTTTTTGTTTTTAGAAACCGCACTGACTTGGCTGGATCATCATGATGAAATTTCTAATTTTCACTTAATTCTACTTTTGGAAACCACCAAATATCTTGGTTTTTACCCTGATCTATCAGAAAATAATCTTCCTTTTTTTGAAATGAATGAAGGAGTGTTTACACTTTTTCAAAATGGAAATGTGCTTTCTGAACATGAAACGAGCTTGTTTAAAAAACTATTGGAATTGAAATTTGACAACGACCAGAAAATCTTTCATGTTTTAGAAAGACAAATACTTCTAAAAATTATAATTGATTATTATAGTTTACATCTTGAAGGATTCAAAAAACCTAAATCTTTAGAGATTTTAAAAGAAGTTTTCTCTTAAATCAGCCAAAAGGCCATTTTTTATTGCGGAATCTACTTGAAATTTCCTGAAATCGGTCTTTTTTACATCATATTTTCTCTATTTTACTCAAAATTCCTTACTTTCGCACCTCGTTTAAGAAAAGGATAAAATGAGTACAAAATTTACTGAATACAAAGGACTTGACTTACCAACTGTAGCGTCTGAAGTTCTTGATTTTTGGAAGAAAGAAAATATATTTGAAAAGAGTGTGACCACTCGCGAAGGTGCTGAGCCTTTCGTATTTTTTGAAGGGCCGCCTTCAGCAAACGGATTACCAGGAATTCACCACGTGATGGCGCGTGCGATTAAAGATATTTTTTGCAGATATAAAACTCAAAAAGGTTTTCAGGTTAAAAGAAAAGCCGGATGGGATACTCACGGTCTGCCTGTAGAATTGGGTACTGAAAAAGAATTAGGAATTACAAAAGAAGATATTGGCAAAACAATTTCGATCGAAGAATATAACGAAGCGTGTAAAAAAACCGTTATGCGTTATACGGACGTATGGAATGACTTGACCGAAAAAATGGGTTACTGGGTTGATATGGAAGATCCGTATGTGACTTACAAACCAAAATACATGGAATCGGTTTGGTGGCTTTTGAAGCAAATTTATGATAAAGGTTTGTTGTACAAAGGATACACGATTCAGCCGTATTCTCCAAAAGCAGGAACAGGATTGTCTTCTCACGAAGTAAACCAACCAGGAGCTTACCGCGATGTTACCGATACTACAATTGTAGCCCAGTTTAAAACATTGCCAGAAACAATTCCTAGCTTTTTACAAGGATTTGGAGATATTCACATCTTAGCTTGGACGACGACACCTTGGACGCTTCCATCAAACACCGCTTTGACAGTTGGTCCAAAAATCGATTACGTTTTGGTTAAAACTTTCAATCAATATACTTTTGAGCCAATCAATGTAATTTTGGCTAAAAACTTAGTTGGAAAACAATTCGGAAAAGGATATTTCTTAAGCGAAGATGATGCTGATTTTGATAATGTGAAAAATGGCGATAAAAAATTGCCATATAAAATTTTGACTGAAGCAAAAGGAGCAGATTTAGTTGATATCCGTTACGAGCAATTACTGCCTTATGTATTGCCATATCAAAATGCTGAAAATGCATTTAGAGTAATTTCCGGAGATTTCGTTACTACAGAAGATGGAACTGGAATCGTGCATACAGCGCCGACTTTTGGTGCTGATGATGCTAAAGTAGCAAAAGAAGCAAAACCAGAAGTGCCACCAATGTTGGTTTTGGACGAAAACGGAACAGCTGTTCCTTTAGTTGATTTACAAGGAAAATTTACTTCGCATTTAGGTGATTTAGCGGGTAAATACGTTAAAAACGAATATTACGATGCAGGACAAGCTCCGGAGAAATCTGTAGATGTTGAAATTGCAATTCGTTTGAAAGAAGAAAACAAAGCATTTAAAGTTGAAAAATACGTGCACAGTTATCCACATAGTTGGAGAACAGATGAGCCGTTATTATACTATCCTCTAGATTCATGGTTTATCAAAGTAACCGATGTAAAAGATAGAATGTTCGACCTGAACGAAACTATCAATTGGAAACCTAAATCTACTGGTGAAGGACGTTTTGGAAATTGGCTTAAAAATGCCAACGATTGGAACTTATCTCGTTCTAGATATTGGGGAATTCCGTTGCCAATTTGGAGAACAGAAGATAAAACTGAAGAAGTTATTATTGGTTCTGTTGAAGAATTGTACACTGCAATCGAAAAATCTATTGAAGCAGGTTTTCAGAAAGAGAATCCGTTTAAAGGTTTTGAAATAGGAAACATGGCTGAGTCAAATTATGATTTAATTGACTTACACAAAAATGTTGTTGATGCCATCACTTTAGTTTCTGCTTCTGGAAAACCAATGAAGCGCGAAAGTGATTTAATCGACGTTTGGTTCGATTCTGGAGCAATGCCTTATGCGCAATGGCACTATCCTTTTGAGAATAAAGATAAAATTGATGGGAACAAAGATTTTCCAGCGAATTTCATTGCCGAAGGAGTAGATCAGACACGTGGATGGTTTTATACTTTACACGCTATCGGAACTTTGGTTTTTGATAAAGTGGCGTATAAAAATGTAGTTTCAAACGGTTTGGTTCTGGATAAAAACGGAATTAAAATGTCTAAGAGTAAAGGAAATACCATAGACCCATTTAAAACCATTGCAGAAAACGGTCCGGATGCTACACGCTGGTATATGATCATGAACGCAAATCCGTGGGATAACTTGAAGTTTGATCTTGAAGGAATTGCTGAGGTGAAACGTAAATTCTTCGGAACGCTTTACAATACCTATTCATTCTTCTCGTTATATGCAAACATCGATGGATTTAAATATGCTGAAGCAGAAATCCCGTTAAATGAAAGACCAGAAATCGATCAATGGATTATTTCTGAATTGCACACGTTAATCAAATTTGTTGACGAATGCTACGAAGATTATGAGCCAACGAAAGCGACAAGAGCCATTTCTGATTTCGTTCAGGAAAACTTAAGTAACTGGTACGTTCGTTTATGCCGTCGTCGTTTCTGGAAGGGTGAATATGCAAAAGATAAAATTGCAGCTTACCAAACGCTTTATACTTGTTTGCTAACAATCAGTAAATTAAGCGCTCCAGTAGCTCCATTTTTTATGGATAAATTATACAGAGATTTGACAGCTTCTACGGGAACCGAGGATTTTGCTAGTGTTCACTTGGCTGAGTTCCCGAAATTTGTCGAAAACTTTGTTAATAAAACGTTGGAAAGCAAAATGCAGAAGGCGCAAACAATCTCATCTTTGGTTTTGTCACTACGTAAAAAAGAGATGATAAAAGTTCGTCAACCTCTGCAAAAGGTAATGATTCCAGTACTTGACGAGAATCAGCGCACTGAAATCGAAGCTATTTCTGACCTTGTAAAAGCTGAAGTAAACGTGAAAGAAATCGAACTTTTAGACGATGCTTCAGGTATTTTAGTAAAGCAGATTAAGCCTAATTTTAAAGCTCTTGGCCCACGTTTTGGAAAAGATATGGGGTTGATTTCCAAAGAAATACAAGGTTTTTCTGCAGAACAAATCAATCAGCTGGATAAGCAGGGAACGCTGGATATTGTTATTTCTGGAAATAATGTAACTTTATCACTAGAAGACGTCGAGATAACATCACAAGATATCGAAGGATGGCTGGTTGCAAATTCAAACGGAATAACAGTTGCGTTAGACATCACAATATCTGAAGAATTAAAAAATGAAGGTATCGCAAGAGAGTTAGTAAACAGAATTCAGAATATCCGTAAAGATTCAGGATTTGAGGTTACTGATAAAATTAAGGTACAAATAAAAAGAGATGGTATTTTGGAAGATGCCATTTTGAAAAACGAAGAGTATATTAAGTCTGAAACATTAACAGACGACTTAGTTTTTGTTGACACTTTAGAAAACGGCACAGAAATTGAGTTTGATGATATTAAAACAATGATATTAATTTCAAAATAGATAAACATGATAGATGAAATTACAAGATACTCTGATGCAGATTTAGCAGAGTTCAAAGAGATAATCCAAGCAAAAATTAAAAAAGCGCAAGAAGATCTTGATTTGATCAAAAGTGCCTATATGAACGATTTGAATAACGGAACTGATGATACTTCTCCAACTTTTAAAGCTTTTGAAGAAGGAAGTGAGACCATGTCTAAAGAAGCGAACTCTCAGTTGGCTATCAGACAAGAGAAATTCATTCGTGACTTAAAAAACGCACTTTTCCGTGTTGAAAACAAAACATACGGTATTTGCAAAGTAACAGGTAAATTAATTAGCAAGGAAAGGCTTAAAATCGTTCCTCATGCAACAATGAGTATCGAAGCTAAAAACTTGCAGAGATAATAAAAATAAACTCCAATTAAACGCTCCTTTTAGGGGCGTTTTTTTTTGTTTAATGTTTTAATGATTTGTCTTAGTTTCCCGTGTTTTTGGTTTGAAAGAAAATGTTTATGTTTCTAAAATTTGCTTTCAAAAATGCCTGTATTTTTTTGTAAGAATGAAAAGGTATTAGTCTGAGACTGTGCAAAAAAAAAGAACTGTCTTGGTTAGAGACAGTTCAACAGTAAAGAAAAGTAAAGTTATTAAGCTAGATTTTTTTCAACATCAGCTTTGTGTTTTCTTAAAATAGCTCTCGTCATACCTAAATTAGCTTTTGATGCATCTGCAGCTAAGTAGATCATGAATTTTTTATTTGGAGAGATATCGATAATGTGAATTTGATTCGAAAGTGTAATCAAAATATCTTCAATATCCTGGTTTAGACCTAGTGCTTTTACGGCATTTAGTTTTGCTTTTACAACTTCGAGGTTATAAGCTGCGGCAAGTTCTGGGTCAAAACCTGGATCGACTGTTAAATTTCCAAAGCTTAATCCAGACTCAATCTCTGTTACAGCGACAGCAATAAAGCCGTTTACGTTAGTTTTCATTTCATTTAAAAACACGTTTAAAAAGTCATTACTCATAGTGATGTGGGTTTGTTTGTTAATAGATGTATGTTATTTCAGTAGGGAATTTTTACTTAGTTCAGCAGAAACTTCTTCTGTTGAACGCATTAGTAATGCTAGGTTACTTCCTTCTTTTGAAAAGGCAACGATAAAATTGGAACCGCTGATTTTGTTTCCAACAATAACGCCTTCGGCGCTTTTTAGATACAATTGTTTTAAAGAGCCTTTTTCTAAATCAATTAAGAATTTTTCACTCATTGATAAGATTGCGGCGCTCATAGCGGCGATACTGTCTCCGTAATCAAGGTTTAAGGAAGTGATTAGTTTTCCTTTTCCGTTTAAGATTAATGCTGCTGTGGATTTTGTGCTGACAAGAAAGTCATTCAGTGTAGTTGTGATTTCATTCATGATTTTGTAGGATTTAGGGAGGAATGTTAAATTTAGTTTTTTTTGGTATTTGGTTTTAAAATTAATCTTGAATCATCCTAAACAAGTGTTAATTTTGTTTAACAAATATAAATTAAATTATGTATCATTGTAGTACCAAATCGTTAATAATTTAAATTATTTACTGTAAAAAACTTACATTATGGCTAAAGTATTGAAATTCAAGGAAGTAAACTCTGACGTAGAGCGCAGAATGAAAGATTTTGAAAAACTGCGCATCAAATTTAAAGCAGATGTTAAAAAAGGTGAAGCGAAGAAGCTTGCTGCCGGAAAAGAAAGTAAAGGGATATTCAAATCTATCTCAGATTTTTTCTCCGACAGTCCAGCAAAAACAGCTGCGAAAGCGCCTGTGCAAAAATAGAATCCCTGGCTTTACATTAGCAGATAAACTAAGTTTAGTTTATTAAAAAACAATTAACGCTCCCTTGGGAGCGTTTTTTTTGATTTAATTGCTATTTTTGCCCATCAAAAAATAATAAAATGTCATTACGAAAAGCGTATTTCCTTATATTCCTAGTTTTAATTATAGATCAGCTTTCTAAAATTTATGTCAAGACAAATTTCGTTCTTGGTGAAGAGGTAAAAGTGATGGGGGCTGAATGGTTCAAAATTCATTTTATCGAAAATGAAGGTATGGCTTGGGGGACAAAGATTCCAGGAGAATATGGAAAACTGATTTTAACTGTTTTTAGAATTTTTGCGGTTTTCGGAATCGGTTGGTGGCTTTCTGATGTGGTGAAGAAAAGCCAATCTACTTATTTAATAGTTGCTATTGCTTTAATCTTTGCTGGTGCGGCAGGAAATATTATCGATTCTGTTTTCTACGGAGTTATTTTTGACGACAGTACGCATAATTTGGCTACAATCTTTTCTCCAGCTCCATACGGAACTTGGTTTCATGGTTTGGTTGTAGATATGTTTTATTTTCCTATTTGGGAAGGTAATCT
The DNA here is from genome assembly GCF_030378165.1 of Flavobacterium panacagri. NCBI lineage: Bacteria > Pseudomonadati > Bacteroidota > Flavobacteriia > Flavobacteriales > Flavobacteriaceae > Flavobacterium > Flavobacterium panacagri. The sequence goes on along the minus strand of NZ_CP119766.1, from coordinate 747,277 downwards.
TCCAACGTGGCTTCCTATTTTCGGAGGAAAGCACTTTGCTTTTTTTAATGCTATTTTTAATGTTGCCGATATGGCAATATCTACCGGAGTAGGTATACTTTTGGTCTTCAATAAAAAAGCATTTCCAAAACACGCATAAATTTAAAAAATCTAAAATTTTCAAAATTCCAAATTCTAATATTTGAGGCATTCGCAGCAAACAGATGTTAGAATTTGGAATTTTTCATTATTGGGATTTAATTTTATTGTGTTATTTTTACGATACAAAAAAATCAAATTATGCAAAGTCCGTCTTTTTCTATTTATGATGCTTCTGCAGGATCTGGAAAGACGTATACATTGGTTAAAGAATATTTAAAGATTATTCTTTCTTCGCCAAAAAATGATGCATACCGAAATATCCTTGCCATAACATTTACCAATAAGGCAGTTCATGAAATGAAAAGCCGTATTGTTGGCAATCTGTCTGAATTCGCCAAAGACGATCCCTCTTCAAAGGCGGTTGATTTAATGGAAGATTTGTCTCGAGAAACTGGACTTTCAATCATTAAGCTTAAAACAAAATCACAGCAGATCATAAAACACTTAATTCATAATTATGCTGCTTTTGATATTTCGACTATTGATAAATTTACGCACAAAGTCATACGCGCTTTTGCGCATGACTTAAATCTTCCGATGACTTTTGAAGTTACTTTGGATACAGAGAATTTGTTGGTTGAAGCGGTTGATGCCATTATTGCACAGGCAGGAGAAGATGAGACGCTGACCAAACTGCTCATCGATTTTACAATGGAAAAAACCGATGATGATAAAAGCTGGGATATTTCGCGCGAGATTCTCGATACTGGAAGATTGGTTTTAAATGAAAACAATCGGAATGAGATTCTGCATTTTCAGGATAAAACGATTGGAGAGTTTGTTGAGATTAAAAAGAAGATGCAGGCGCTTTGCAAAGAGTTGGAAGATACAAATGCAGGGCTGGCTGTCAAAGCAATTGAATTGATTGATAAAAACGGAATCGATCTGAAATCATTTTCCAGAGGAACTTTTCCAAATCATTTAGAAGGGATTCGTGACGGAAGATTCAATCCGAAGAATAAAACTTTTCATGAGTTTGAAGATATTGTGATTAATAAAACGGCAAAAGACAAAGCCTTAATAGAAAATATTATTCCTGAACTGCTTCAGATTTTGAAAGAGGTTTATCAAAACTTTGAAAAAAGGGATTTTTATAAAGCTTTCTTGAAAAATATCACACCGCTTTCTTTGTTGAATACGGTTAGTAATGAATTGTCGAAAATTCAGTCAGAACAAAACATTTTGTCTATTTCTGAATTTAATGCCATTATTCACCGAGAAATTCAGAATCAGCCGGCGCCTTTCATTTATGAGCGTTTGGGAGAGCGTTATCGTAATTTTTTTATTGATGAATTTCAGGATACTTCCGAGATGCAATGGCAGAATTTAATTCCATTAATAGATAACTCGCTTTCAGGTTTAGATGATTTCGGGAATAAAGGAACTCTGATGATTGTTGGTGATCCGAAACAATCCATTTATCGCTGGCGCGGAGGTAAAGCAGAGCAATTTATTGAATTAAGCAAAGAGGTAAATCCATTCAATAATCCGGATAAACAGATTAGACATTTAAATACAAATTACCGTAGTTACAGTGAAGTAATTGAATTTAATAATGCTTTTTTTAAACTCATTTCTGCTGAGTTTTCGAATGAAGATTATAAAGATTTATATGAGAATCACAGTTTTCAAAATACAAACTCGAAAAAAGGGGGGTATGTCAATATTTCTTTTCTTCCTGTTGCAGAAAAAAATGAATTTGCGGATGAAGAAGAAACGGTTGAAAAATCTGACTTGTATGTTTTGGCAACTTTAAATACAATTCATGAAGTTGTAAAGCAAGGATTCGAATATAAAGATATTGTGATTTTAACTCGTAAAAGAGGTCAGGGAATTGCAATTGCAAATTATTTAACAGAGCAGGGAATTCCTCTTTTGTCTTCTGAGACTTTGATGGTTCAAAATGCTTCAGAAGTTCGGTTGATTGTTCATTTACTACGTTATTTGAGTAATAGTGCTGATTTAGAATCAAAAGCAAATTTCCTTCACTTTTTATCTTCAACCAAAGATTTGGCAATGCCAATTCATGATTTCATTGCGATGGGAATGAATCATAAAATAGAAAAAGAATTTGAAGACTGGCTTTTGACTTTTGATGTTTCTTTTTCTTTTAAAGATGTTCGAAAGAAATCTCTATACGAAGCAGTGGAGATTATAATTTCTAAATTTATTCTTCCGTCAGAAGGTAATGCTTATGTTCAATTTTTTCTGGATATTGTTTTGGAACGTGACATCAGGAATCAGTCGGGCGTGGCAGATTTTTTAGTTTTTTGGGATAAAAATGGAGAGAAATATAGTATTCCGTCGCCAGAGGGGAATAATGCAGTTCGTATTATGACCATTCATAAATCAAAAGGATTGGAGTTTCCAGTTGTAATTATGCCTTTTGCAGACGAAGATTATAATCGTAAACCAAAAGATAAACTATGGTTGGATACAGACGAAGTTGATTTAGGAGTTCCGAAAGCACTTGTAGATAACAGCAGTGTTGTGGAAAGTTTTGGAGAAAGTGCATCGGCAGTTTTTAATTTGAAAAAACAGGAAGAATTGCTGGATAATATCAATGTGCTTTATGTTGCATTAACTCGTGCTGAAGAACAATTGTATGTGATTTCTCAGTCTCTTGAGGCAAGAAAAGATGGGGAGTATCCAAATAATATGGCTTCTTTTTTTATTAAATTTTTAATTAATGAAGGAGTTTATGATGAAACAAAATTAAATTATGAATTCGGTGATAAAACGAGGCTTTCGAAAGCCTCTAAAACTGTCGATTTGGTAAAATCAATTCCGATAGTAAAAGAAGTTTTAAATCCGAAAAACATAAAAATTGCCCAGCGAGAAGCTTTAATGTGGGGAACGCACCAGCAGGAAGCAATTTCTTATGGGAATGTTGTGCATGAAATTTTGGCTTTTGTAAAAGATAAGTCAGATATTGATTTGGCGGTAACAAAAGCACTGGAAAATGGCTTGGTAACTTATGATCAGGGCGATCAGGTTTTGAATACGTTAAGTGAAATTGTAAATCATCCTGAATTGGCAGTCTGTTTTGATGGAAGTCATACGGTTTTAAACGAACAGACCATTGTTCAGAAAGAAGGAAGAATTTTAAAGCCAGACAGAGTTGTTTTTTTAGAAAGTAAGGAAGCGTTTTTGTTGGATTATAAAACTGGAGCTGTTAATGCAAAATATCAGCAGCAAATTCAAGAATATCAAGATGCAATTGAAGATTTAGGATACAAAGTGTTAAAAAAGGCATTGGTGTATATTGGGTCGGAAATTGAAGTGGTAAATTTGTGAAAAAATTAATCAGATGTTAAAGAAATAACGAAGCTTTATTTTTGTTAAGTTGTTAATTTTTAACGTTTTAAATAGGTGAAAAATGTACGGTAAAATTAAAGAGCATCTGCAAAGCGAGCTGCAGACAATCGAAGAAAATGGAATTTTTAAAAAGGAGCGAATTATCACGTCTCCTCAAGGTGCTGAAATTAAAATTTCAACAGGAGAAACGGTTTTAAATTTTTGTGCCAATAACTATTTAGGACTTTCGTCGCATCCAGAAGTGGTGCAGGCTGCAAAAGATGCATTGGATACTCATGGTTTCGGAATGTCGTCTGTTCGTTTCATCTGTGGAACACAAGATATTCATAAAACACTAGAAAAAAAGATTGCTGATTTTTATGGCACAGAAGATACTATCTTGTACGCTGCTGCTTTTGATGCAAATGGAGGTGTTTTTGAGCCTTTGTTGGGTGAAAATGATGCGATTATTTCGGATAGTTTAAATCATGCTTCTATTATTGATGGAGTTCGTTTGTGTAAAGCGGCGCGTTATCGTTATGAGAATAACAATATGGAAGATTTAGAGCAGCAATTGATTAAAGCAAATGAAGCAGGAGCACGTTTTAAATTAATCGTGACCGACGGTGTATTTTCTATGGATGGTCTAGTTGCTCCACTTGATAAAATCTGTGATTTGGCAGATAAATATGACGCGATGGTTATGGTGGACGAATGTCATGCTGCTGGTTTTATTGGTGCGACAGGAAAAGGTACTCTTGAAGCAAAAGGTGTTATGGGGCGTGTTGATATTATTACAGGAACTCTCGGAAAAGCACTTGGAGGAGCAATGGGAGGATATACAACGGCTAAAAAAGAAATCATTGAAATTCTTCGTCAGCGCTCAAGACCTTATTTGTTTTCAAATTCTTTGGCTCCTTCTATTGTTGGTGCTTCTATAAAAGTTTTCGAATTGTTAGAAAAAGATACCACACTTCGTGATAAATTAGAGTGGAATACCAACTATTTTAAAGAAGGCATGAAAAAAGCTGGTTTTGATATTATAGATGGAGATTCGGCTATTGTTCCAGTTATGTTATACGATGCGAAATTATCACAAACGATGGCAAACGAGCTTTTGAAACAAGGAATTTATGTGATTGGATTCTTCTTTCCGGTAGTCCCGAAAGATAAGGCTAGAATACGCGTTCAACTGTCTGCGGCGCATGAAAAGGAACACTTGGATAAAGCCATAGAAGCCTTTACAGTTGTCGGTAAAATGTTAAAAGTTATATAATTACCACTTTGGTCAAATTTTTGTAGGTTTTTTTTAACATTTCATTTTGTATTTAAAAAATTTGGTGTTACTTTTGCTTGTAATTAACTAAATTGTAATTAAAAAAATTAAGTATGAAACATCTTAACAAACTTTTAGTTGCTGTATTGATGGCGATGGGTTTAAATGCTCACGCGCAAGACAGTAACAATCCATGGGCGATCTCTTTTGGGGTTAATGCTGTGGATACAAGGACTAGTTCAGGTTCAGGAAGTGGATTTTTTGATCAGCACTTCTCTCAGCCATTCGCAGTAAAAGACAACTGGAATATTCTTCCTTCTTTATCTTACATTGGTGTAAACAGATATGTAGGTAGCGGTTTCTCTGTTGGTTTACAAGGATCTGTAAACAAAATTGATAAATTGGTTACTTTCAACCCAGCTGCTGCAGGTCATGATTCAAGAGGAAACGTTGTAACAAATCCTGGTGACTTAATGTACTACGGAATTGATGCTACTATCAAATACAGCTTCCAAGAATTAATCAAATCTAAAGTGATTGATCCTTCGTTATCTGTTGGTGGGGGTTATACTTTCTTCGGAGATAACAGTTTTGGAACTGTTAACCCAGGTGCTGGTGTTACTTTCTGGTTTACAGATGCTATTGGTTTAGAATTAGCTACAAGATACAAATGGGCTGTAGCTGCTAATGATGCTAAGCCTCTTGATAGATCAGTTTTCCAACACACTGCAGGTTTAGTTTTCAAATTCGGAGGTAAAGATACTGACGGAGACGGAATCTATGACAAAGATGATGCTTGTCCAGATGTTGCTGGTTTAAAACAATTCAACGGATGTCCTGATACTGACGGAGACGGAATCGTTGATGCTTCTGACGCTTGTCCAGATGTATTTGGTTTAGCTGCATTAAACGGATGTCCTGATACTGACGGAGACGGAATCGCTGATAAAGATGACGCTTGTCCAGATGTTGCTGGTTTAGCTGCTTTAAAAGGTTGTCCTGATACTGACGGTGACGGAATCGCTGATAAAGATGACAAATGTCCTACAGTTGCTGGTCCTAAAGAAAATGGTGGTTGTCCATTCTTAGATGCTGATAAAGATGGTGTTATCGACAAAGATGACGACTGTCCTACAGTTCCAGGGCCTGCTAGTAACAGAGGATGTCCAGAAGTAACTTCAGCTGCATTAGAAGATCTTAAAGTTCAAGCTAGAGCAATCTACTTCAACTCAGGAAAAGCTACTTTCAAAACTGGTGACAAAGAAACTCCAGCTAGATTAGATGCTATTAAAGAAATCCTTAAAAACTATCCAAACGCGAAATTCTCTATTGAAGGACACACAGATAGTACAGGTTCTGCTAAAGTAAACGATAAACTTTCTCAAGATAGAGCTAACGCTGTATTAAACGCTTTAGTTGAAAGAGGAGTTAATCCAGAAAACTTAGAAGCTAAAGGATTTGGATCTTCTCAACCAGTTGCAAGTAACAAAACTGCTGCAGGTAAAGCTCAAAACAGAAGAACTGAAATTAGACACATTGGTTCTAAATACCAAGGAAAACTATAATTTAGTTCCTAAATAAATATGAAAAGCCATTCTTAATTGAATGGCTTTTTTTATTTTTATACTATGATAAATGATACTTTTCTTCAAAAGCTGGCTGGTGTTGTAATTCAGGATTATGCTGAAAAACTTTCTCAAGTAACTATAATTCTTCCTAATAAAAGGGCAAAAGTTTTTTTAATTGAAGCGCTTAAAAATACAACGGATAAAACAATAATTGCCCCAGAAATTACAAGTATTGAAGACTTTGTACAGAACGTTGCATCTATTCGTTCTGTTGATTCGATTGAGCTTTTGTTTGAGTTTTACGAAGTTTATTTGTCTATTACAGAAAAGAAAAATCAGCAGTCGTTTGAATTGTTTGCAAATTGGGCCAAAACGCTATTGCAGGATTTTAATGAAATTGACCGCTATCTTTTAGATCCTTCTCATGTCTTGTCTTACTTGAAAGATATTGAAGATATAAAAAAGTGGGGGCTGGAAGTAGATCAGAAAACAAAACTTCTCGAAAATTATATTGACTTTTGGAAATTACTTCCTTCTTACTACGAGTCATTATATAATCATTTGTTATTTAAATCTATCGGTTATCAAGGTTTGGTGTATCGGGAAGCGGTAAATAATCTGAATCATTTCTCTAATACTATTGGGAATCGCATTTTTATTTTTGCCGGATTTAATGCTTTAAATGCAGCTGAGGAAAAAATAGTACAGCATCTCCTTGCTTTAGACCAAGCTAAAATATTTTGGGATGCAGATCAAACTTTTTTGAATGACCCTTATCATGATGCCGGACTTTTTTTAAGACGTTTTAAAGAAAGTTGGAAACATTATAAAGGGCATCCTTTTGAATGGATTGCAGATGATTTTTCGCAGTCAAAAAACATTCAGGTTATTGGAACTCCTAAAACAATTGGACAGGCAAAATTGGCGGGAAGTATCATTGAGGATTTAATCAATGAAAATCCAAATGCATCTTTGGACAAAGTAGCTGTTGTGTTGGGAGAAGAGAATTTGCTGGTTCCGGTTTTGTATTCACTTCCTTCTTCTGTAGGAGCTTTAAATATTACAATGGGTTATTCGGGTAAGAATAATCCGTCTCAGATTTTGGTTGCCAAATTGTTTAAAATGCATACCAATGCACTTTCGAGAAAAGGAAGTAGTTATGTTTTTTATTATAAAGATGTGTTGGATATTTTAACGCATCCTTTGGTGGAGCCTTATGCTGGTACTCAAGCATTAGTTAGGATCATCAAAGAGAATAATTATACTTTTATTACATATCAAAAAATTCTAGAGCTTCATCCGGATCAATCCAAATTTTTTACTCTTTTGTTTGAAAAATGGGAAAAAGGTTCTGTTGCTGTATTGAATAATATTTCAGCGTTATTGATTGCTGTAAAAGATCATTTCAGTAATGATAATGAAGAAGAAAAAATTGCAAAAGCATTTGTATATGGTGTCTTTAAGGTAATTAATAAACTTATAAATTATTACTCTAAACATCATCATATTGATAATATTGATACGCTTCATGCGATTTACAAGCAGATTATTGATTTGGCTGAAGTGTCTTTTGAGGGTGAGCCATTGCGTGGTCTGCAGATTATGGGGGTTTTGGAAAGTAGGGTTCTTGATTTTGAAACGGTTATTATTACATCGATGAATGAAGGTAAATTTCCAGCTGGAAAATCACAGAATTCATTTATTCCTTACGACGTGAAACGAGAATTGGGACTTCCAACTTTTAAAGAGAAAGATGCGATTTATACCTATCACTTTTATCATCTGCTTCAAAGAGCAAAAAATATCTATTTGATTTATAATACTGAAAACGATGGATTGGATGCTGGTGAAAGAAGCCGTTTTATTACACAGTTGGAAGTAGAGAAACAAAGAAGGCATAATCTAACTTTTGATATTTACAATCCAGTTCTGCCTAATGTGGCGCATGAACCTATTTCAGTTCCAAAATCGGAATTGGTTATGGAGCGTTTAAGGGAAATTGCGATAACTGGTTTTTCGCCATCTGCATTGACGAGTTATATTCGAAATCCGATTGAGTTTTATTTCCAGAAAATACTAAGAATTCGTGAAGTTGAAGAAGTGGAGGAGAATATTGCTTTGAATACTTTGGGAACAATTATACATGAGACATTAAAAGCTTTGTATGAGCCTTTTGTTGGTAAATTTATTTCGGAGAATGATCTTTTAAATTGCTTTAAACTGTTGGATGATGAAGTTTTAAAACAGTTTAAATTAGTTTATAAAGAGGGAGAAATTAAAAAAGGGCGAAATCTTTTGGCTTTTGAAGTCGCAAAACGAAATGTTTCTAATTTCTTGAGGATGGAATTGGAGTCTGTGAAAAATAATGAAGCGATTCAGATTATAGCTTTGGAACAGACATTTGAACGTGAATTTGTTCATCCGAAACTGCCCTTTCCTGTTTTAATTAAAGGAAATGTGGATAGAATTGAGCAACGTGATGGAAAAATTAGAATTATCGATTATAAGACGGGAAAAGTAGAGAAGTCGAATGTAGTGTTGAAGACATGGAATGGGTTGACACAAGAGCTTAAAAATGATAAAATTATCCAAGTTTTGGCGTATGCCTTTATGTTTGAAAAAGAAGCTGGCAATTTACCTATTGAGGTAGGGATCATTTCGTTTAAAAATTTAAAATCTGGTTTTTTGCCTTTTGGGTATAAAGAAGAGAAAGAATTAAATAACGTTGTAACTACACAAATACTGAATTCTTATTTAGATGAAATTGCTAATCTGCTTGGTGAAATATTTGATGTAGGTATTCCTTTTGAAGAAAAAATATGAATTATTTTTTTAGTCTTAAAAATTATAAAATAAAACCAGTCACAATAAAGTAGAACTGTTCTGAATTATTTGTCCGCAAACAGGACAATTTTATTGGTGGTCGCTAAACAAAATAGAAAACGGTTATTGTCATTAAATCAATAAAAAAGCCGAACTTTTTATGAAGTTCGGCTTTTTAAAGAGCTTTTAGCTGAATATTTTTTTGAAGAAACCTTTTTTAGATTTTTCTCCAGAAGCCGTATCATTGATATGTCCGTTTTCAATACGAAATCTTCTAAACTTCTCCAGTTTTACATTTAGGTCAAAGCGTAATTCGTCAACAGTTTTCATAAATAAAAATTTTTTGCAAATCTATATAAAAACATTTTGTAAATGCAACATTCTGCAAATGTTAATTTTAGAATTGAGTTTTATGAAACGAAATGTTACGATTTTAATATAATATGTTTTTAATGTTAATTTTTATTGCAGATTTTTTGCAAAAAAATGAGATTAATTATATGATAAATAAAAGTGAGTCAGTCTGTTATATCTGTATTTTTTTTAACAAGTGTTTATCGCGCAATTGTTAAAGATTGAAATATCTTTGACCCTTCCAAAAACATGACAAATAAAAGAATATGATTGATTTACAAACACTAGTACAAGAGACTGGAGCAGAATCTGGATTGAGTTTTAATATTGATGGAATCTTAAACGAGTCTGTTAATTTAGAATACGACGGAAATGTTGCAGCTATGATCGGAATGATCTTAAAGATGTGCCTTGAAATGTCGGAAGACGTAAATAACGGTGATCTTAAACAAGTTATGATTAAAAATAATGACGGAATTGTCGTTGCTATTAAAAACGAAGAAGATAACTGCATCGCGTTACTTTCTAAGGATTTGAGTAAAATGGGACTTTTACTTCGTAAAATGGATACCGTTTTCAGCAATTAATTGTAAACTTAAAACTTTAATAAAATATGTCAGATTTTTTACAAAACTTTCAAAACGATCTAAAAGAAAATATTAACGGATTTATCGCCGTTTCAGTAACCGAAGTTGAAACAGGAATGTCTTATTGCTCGCTTACTGCAAAATCAGATTTTGATCCAGAATTAGCGTCTGCTTACAATTTAGAAGTTGTTAAAGCAAAATTGAATGCTATTAGAGCTTTAGGATTAGATCAAAAAATTAATGATATTTTAATTACACTTACGGATCAAATTCATATTATTGATCTTTCTGACGATGGAAGATATTTTATCTATTTGGCTGTAGATTCTAATAAAGCAAATCTTGGTTTAACAAGAGCAGTTTTGTCAAGATATAAAAAAGATATTATCACCAAATTATAACGATTTTTTTGCCCCCAACAAAGAAAAAAAAGGCTATTTCGACTTTCTGTCTGAAATGGCCTTTTTTGATTTTGTGAAATGGGATTTTATTCGAAGAAATCTGCTAAAACAGTTTTTAAGGCTTCTTTATTCTCGATTTGGCTCATGTGGCCGTCTTCAAAAGAAACTAATTCTGCTGTTGTATCTTCAATTTGAGAAAGACTGTCTTCGTAATTTAGAACCGGATCTTTTTTTCCTAAGATTAATAAAACGGGAAAACGATTTTCTTGTAAAAGCCATTCGCGGTCTTTTCGTATTTTCATTCCTTCCAATGAAGCTATGATTCCTTGTAAAGGTGTCTTTAAAGCTTCGGCTTTTACTTTTTCAATTTCGTCTACTAATCGGGTTCTGTTGTTTTCGCTGAATAAATTGGCTATTGCCAGACTTACGAAAGCGACATAATTTTGTTTTACTGCTTTTATAGCTCTAGTTCTGTTGATTTTTTTCTCGGGATTGTCCTCTTTAGAAGTGGAATTCAGTAAAACTAATTTTTGGATTTTCTGTGGAAATAATTCGGCGAAAGCCAAACCTACATAACCGCCCATTGAATGTCCTAAGATTGTGGCTTTTTCAATTTTTAAATGTTCTAAAACTTTGTTTACTGCATTCGCATTGTCTTCCATTTCATGAACATAACCTAGAGAATCTGATTCGCCATGTCCTAGTAAATCAATTGTAATAATGCGGTATTTATCGGAGAAAAAAGCAACATAGTCTTTCCACATTTTTTTGTTTTCGAGAAAACCATGAAGGAAAATAATTGTGTTTCCTTTTCCAGCGTCGGAAAAAGATATTTTGGTGTTTTTGTATAAAGTGTGATTCAAAACGGATATTTTAAATAGCAAAAATACGCTATTTTATTAGCCATATAAAATACAGTATGAATTTTAACTGAGAGAGATTTTGAGATTCTCGTAAAGAAGCATAAGCTCTTTTCATTTGTGTTTTTACAGTATTTATGGAGATATTGTGGTCTTCTGCGATTTCAGCATAACTCAATCCTTCGACAACGTGGGATATAAAAATTTCTCTTCTGGATTGAGGAATTTTATCTATTAAAGTTTGAATTTTTGGTTTTTTGTTCTCTTCTGTATTCTCAAATGCTGTCTGCTCTTCAGATTTAGGTGTAACAATTTTGGTGTTTTGCAGGCTGATTGTTTTGGTTTTTTCTAAATACTGAAGACTTAGATTTTTAATTGCTTTTGTACCATAGGCTTTAAACGAAATGCTGAAATTTAGTGTTTCTTCTTTTTCCCAGAGGTAAGTAAAAAAATCCTGAACAATGTCTTTTGCTACATCTTTATCCTTTACAATGTTAAACGAAACCAATGAAAAAAAGACAAAGTGTTCTTTGTATAAGGTTTCAAATGTTTTAAAATCTTTATAATTCAGCATCTCCAAATATCATTTATTCGTTTGTAATGGATTACATTGTGTCAAATGTAAAATAAAAAGTTAGTTTTTTTTTGTAATGTGTAAAAAAAATCAAAAAATATTGATTTGTTGTCACCCTAAAAATATTTTTTTCTAACATGTAAGAAACACTATATAAAAACAAATGACTCCAAATTCAAAATTGATTAACGTCCTAAGGGAAATAAAGTCCAAAGGAAATGTTGATGCTACTACAATAGCATCTTTATCTCCGGAAGAACAGGATTTAATACAAAACCTTCAAAGTAATGGTTTACTGGAAGAAGCATTATCGTATGCAGAATCGATAGATACTGATGAAAACTGGGAAGAACTGGAAGGAAAATTAAATGTAAATAAAAAGTCAGTCGTAATTAACTGGAGAAATGTTTATCAGTACGCGGCAATTTTTATTTGTCTTTTAGGATTGGTTTATCTTATTCAATATAAAACTGGTAAACAATCAAAGCCAGAGGTTCCTTCAGATGCTATTCAGTTGGTCTTGGAAAATGGAGATATTCAGGTTTTAAATCCTAATGGAGAACAACAAATAATTAAGAAAAATGGAGAAGTAGTGGCTTCTCAGAAAGAAAATGAAATTAATTATCGTTCGGATAAAGCGATTAATAAATTGGTTTACAATGAGATTAAAATTCCTTATGGTAAAACCTTTAAAATAAAGTTGTCGGATGGAACTTCGGTAAGTATGAATGCAGGTTCTTCTTTAAAATACCCAGTCCAATTTATTAAAGGACATAATAGGGAAGTAGTTTTAGAAGGAGAAGCTTTTTTTGATGTGGCAAAAGACAAAACACATCCATTTATTGTAAAAACAAGAGGTGTCGATGTAAAGGTTTTAGGAACAAAATTTAACGTGAGTTCATACAAAGAAGACCAAGATATTAATACAGTATTGGTCGAAGGTTCGGTTAGTTTATCGGATAAAAACAATAAAAAAGCAATGCTTGAACCAGGTGAAAAAGGATCTTGGAATAAGGAAGAAACAGAAATCGCTGTCGAAAAAGTAGATACTCGTTTTTACACAGAATGGATTAATGGTGAAATTGTTTTTAGAAAAACAGCTTTTAAAGATATCGTTATCAAGCTCGAACGAACTTACAATGTAAAGATTGAAAATAACAGACAAGATATTTTGGATAAAAAATTTAATGCCAGCTTCAATAAAAATATTGAAAGTATAGATAAGGTATTGGAAACAATGAGTAAAATAATGGGGTTCACTTATAAAAAAGAAGGGGAACTGATAAAAATAAACTAACTATTTACTAACCAACCAAAAACCAAAACGTATGAAGAGGATGTAATTTTTTAAAGAAATACAAGAAGTAAAATCGGAAAATAGTACCAGTATTTTCCGATTTAGTAATGTATTTCAAACGATGTATCGAGATTAAATCATTTAAAATCAATCCAAAATTATGAAAAAAATAATTAAAAGGAATTGGCTCAGTCCTTATTTGCCTGTAATCAGCCTAAGAATGAAACTAACCACACTATTATTGATGCTTTCGTTGATGAGAATTCAAGCGAGCGTCTATTCACAAAATACAAAGCTGACATTAGATGTAAAAAATACTTCAGTTGAGAAGCTGTTTAATAAAATCGAGTCTGTTTCAGAATACAGATTTCTTTTTGAAAGCAGTATAATTGACTTGAACAGAAAGATAACCCTTAATGTTAAGAAGCAGAAAATCGATGCGATATTAGAAGAAGTATTTAAAGATACTGACATTTCTTATAGTGTAGCCGATCGCCAGATTATATTGGTAAAGAAAAAAAAGAAGGTAAATCTACCAGAGAAAAGTGCGTTTCCGAATATTGTAGTTGAACAAGGAATTGAAATCACAGGAGTTGTAACAGACTCCAGAAATCTGCCAATACCGGGTGCGAATGTTAATGAAAAAGGAACTAAAAATGGAGTATCAACTGATTTAGACGGAAAGTTTACAATTCGTGTAAACGGAACCAATAGTGTTTTAGTTTTTTCTTTTATAGGATTTGAGAATAAAGAAGTAACTGTCGGTCAAAGTAAATCTTTGAGTGTGATTTTAAGCGAGCAAAATTCGGCACTAAATGAAGTCGTAATTGTAGGTTATGGAGCAGTAAAGAAAAAAGATTTGACAGGAGCTGTAGCAACAGTAAAATCGTCTGATATTGTTTTGAGTCCGGTTTTAAGTCCGATGGAAGCACTTCAGGGAAGAGTTTCGGGTTTGGATATTCAGCGTGGATCTGGAAAAGCAGGAACTTCTCCAAAAGTATTATTAAGAGGAAACCGATCTCTTACGGCTAGTCAGGATCCGTTATATATTGTGGATGGAATTCCTTCAAGTATTGATAATTTAAATCCGAATGATATTGAAAGCATCGATGTTTTAAAAGATGCTTCGTCAACAGCAATATATGGTTCTTCGGGAGCGAATGGAGTTATTATTGTTACCACTAAAAAAGCAAAAGCTGGAAAAACACAAATAGATGTTAACAGCTATTTTGGATTAAATGGTTTCTCTTCTTTCCCGGCGCCGCTTACAGGTGATAAATGGTTAAGTTACAAACGCGACCGATTTTATTTAGACAACGGATATCAGGCTACAAGTTTAACCGATTTAGGCTTAAACGCATCTGCCATTGCAGCTATCGAAAACGGACAGTATGTAAACTGGATTGATGAAACTTTACAGGTAGGAACGCAGCAAAATCATAACCTTTTTATGAGAGGCGGATCTGAAAAAGTTCAGGGATATTTCTCTTTAGGTTATGTTGGTGAAGAAGGAATCTATCAAAATGATAAAGTAAACAGTTTTAATTCAAGAGGAGGAGTTGATATTAAATTCAGTGATAAATTTAAAACAGGTTTTCAACTGATTTTAAACTATCGTAAAAACAGCACTACAAACAGTAGAATTAATAAGGCCTACAGCGTTTATCCTTTAGGAGTTCCATTTGACGAAAACGGCATTGTAAATCTTTATCCGATAGAAGGAGATCCCAACAATATTAGCATTTTGGCGAATAATTATCCGGGTGCTTTTGCTAATGAATCTTTAAGTTATAATGTACAGTTCAATCCTTATATGGAATTTGAATTTTCTAAAAACCTGAAGTTAAGATCTAATTTAGGAACGCGATTTTCAGGAGGCAGAGCAGGAACTTTCCAGAATAAAAATTCATACAATTTATTGTCCGAAGGAAGAACAGCAAGTGAGGCGACTTATAATATGACTTTGGGGTACAGTTATATCTGGGAAAATATCCTGAATTATAATTTTAAGCTAGGTAAAGATCATGATTTTGGTTTGACAGGAATTACCTCTTGGGCAGACAGTAGGTCAGAAGGAACTTATATGGGCGGTAACGGTATTGATTATGATGATTTCCAGTTTTATAATATGGGAGCTGTAAAAAATCTTACTACGAGAATGAATACTTACAGCCAGTTTAACAGAATGTCTTTTGCCGGACGTTTTAATTATAGTTTTAAAGGGAAATATTTGTTTCAGTTAACGAATAGATGGGACGGAGTTTCTCCTTTAGCCGAAGGCAATAAATGGGCCTCTTTTCCATCTGCATCATTGGCTTGGCGTATCAGTGATGAAAGCTTTATGCAAGGAACGAGTTCATGGTTGAATAACTTAAAACTAAGATTAGGTTACGGTATTTCAGGATCGGCAAATATTGATCCGTATTCTAGTTTGACCAGAACTGCAACTAAAACAAGCAGTCTTTCTCTTGGAGGTAGTACGGCTTTACCAATGTACGTGCCTACAGAGCATATTTCGAATCCGGATTTAACTTGGGAACGTTCGACAAATACGAACTTAGGTTTGGATGTTTCGGTATTACATAACAGAGTCGATCTTGTAGCAGAATATTATTGGACCAATACAGATGGTATTTTATGGGATCGTCGTCTGCCAACCAGTTCAGGTGGTTATGATGCTAAAACACCTTATAAAAAGACTTCGAATATTGCGACTTCTCAGAATAGAGGTTTTGAGCTTTCTATTAATACTAAAAATATTGATACCGAAAACTTCAAATGGAATACATCTTTTACTTACACGCACGCTACAGAAAAGTTGACGAACATTGATTTAGGAAATTTAACGGTTGCCGAATTAATTTCAGAAGGCCTTTTCATTGGACAGACTCCAGCTGCAGGAGGTGTATTTTATGATTATAAAAAAATAGGAATCTGGCAATTGGGTCAAGAAACTGAGGCGGCTTTGTATGGTGCTAAACCGGGAGATATAAAATTGCAAACAGTTCCACAAGTTGATGCTAATGGAGTATCGGATAATGGTGTACACGTTTATTCTACAAAAGACAGAATGATCGTAGGAAACAATGTTCCAGATTATTTCTTTGGTTTTCAAAACACATTCAAATACAAGAATTTTGATTGTACGGTATTTGTAAACGGAAGATATGGCGGTATGATGCGTGCTCAGGTTTTAGGATATTGGAACAAAGAAGCACAACCAGAAACGTATAGTTATTGGACACAAGACAATCCGACAAACGATTTTCCTAGACCGGGCGGTAGTTTTAATACACAGTTTCAATCTTCATTAGAATTGGTGGATGCCTCTTATATCAAAATCAAAAATATTACTTTGGGATATTCGATGCCGCAAGATTTCCTTAAAAGAACAGGGATAAGTTCAATGAGACTTTATGCAACGTCTTACAATCCTTTTGTTTTTAGCCGAAGCCATTTGTTGAAAAATGTAGATCCAGAAAGTGGAGGGTCAGATTCATTTCCATTATTTAAACAAGTTGTTTTTGGTCTTAATTTATCATTATAGTATTATGAAAAAGTATATCAATATAAAATCAGTAATTGTCTTAATGTCTTTGATGGTTGGTTTGCAATCATGCAGTTTAGACGAAAAAAATCTTACAACTGTTTCTTTGGATAAGTCCTATAGCGAAAGACCAGGATTTGAAGGATTAATTAACAGCTGCTACGAGAATCTTTATTTTCTTCACGGAAAGGTAGATTATATAGCGCCTACAGAAGCTGGAACAGATTCTTGGGAAAATGTTGGTACTAGCGGAATTGGTTATACACAATACACAAGTCAATTAAATCCAGACGATGGTAATATTAAAGTAATTTGGGGAACAGCATACACAACTATCAATCTTTGCAATACGGCAATTTATTATGCAAAAGATGTAAAAGGGTATTCTTCTACAGAGGAAATGAATTCAAAATTAGCTGAAGCTTATTTTCTAAGAGCTTTCAGTAATTTCATATTAGTAGAGCAATTTGGAGGTGTGGTTTTAAGAACCAAATCATCGATTATTGAAGGAGCAGATAACTCACCTGTAAGAAGTTCTGAAAGAGAGTTTTACGATTTAATTATCGAAGATTTAAAATTTGCCTGCATACATCTTCCTGTGCAGCAAACTTTACAGGGAAGAGTAGCTAAGAAAGCAGCGTATGGTTTATTAGCGAAAGTATATCTGCAGCGAACACGATTAGGAGATGTTTCAGAATATGCAAAATTAGCTTTGGATACTGCTGAAGAATTAATCAATAACGCAGCAAAATATAATACCGCTTTGTATTTGAGTGATAATACGAAATCAGGATTTAGCAAACTGTGGGATGGCAACAATAACAAGAAAAACACAGAATTCCTGTTCACACAGGGAATTGACCCAGGCGGACTTAATCCTGAAGGCTACAACAGAGGAAGAACAAGGCAATATTATTTGCCTGATTTAGCAACAAGAGGAGCTGAATGGGGAGCTGGGGCAACTAGCATTTTATACGGAAGAGCCAACAGCCGAATGCTAAGACCAAGTAAATATTTATTGACAGAAGTTTTTTCGCCAGTGCCATCGCCAGCAGATACTCGTTTTGCAGAAACATTTACTTTTAAGTTTTATGCAGCAGCTAATAAAACGATTACACAAACAATGGCGACTGCTTACAAAAAAGATCCTTCTGTAGTAGGTTACACCATTAAAAATACTTTAGCACAGGCAATTCCATCGGTTAATTTTTATTCTCAAAGAATAGAGGAGCAAATTAACATGAATAATGATGAAGGGTTGGCTGTTTTTACTCCAAATTGGAATATCGATCCTGTGGTTAAAAGTAAAATGCCTGTTTTAGTTGCTGATCCGAGCGATCTCTTCGAACCTGGAACCAATAAATACAAAGATCCTGCAATGTATCCAAATGATCCCAATCTGATTAATATATTTCCAGCGATGCGAAAATTCTCTGCAACGTTGTACTGTCAAAGTAATCAATATTGGTTAGGAGATACTCCGATAATTCGTTTGGGCGAAGTGTATTTGATTGCAGCGGAAGCCGCTATTTTAAATAGTGATCAAAGTAAAGCCTCGACTTATGTAAATACTTTAAGAAAAAGAGCCGCTTTGACATCAAGAGAAAATGAAATGTTAGTGTCAAGCGGTCAGATGAATATTGATTTTATTTTAAAAGAAAGAGCAAGAGAATTATCTGGCGAACATACAAGATGGATTGATTTAAAACGTACGGGAAAATTAACTAAAACCTATTTAGATCAGACCAATCCAATTGCTGGGACAAATTTTGTTGATGGAAAACATATCGTTAGACCAATTCCAAGGTCATTTTTGGATGCCATTTCAAATGCCAAAGAATTTGGGAATAATGGATATTAAGTGCACTTTTGGTTAGGTGTTAGTGGGGGCAGTTCGAAAGAACTGCCCTTTTTTATAAATTAAAATCGGTTATCGCCATCCAAAAGATTTCCTAATCCGCCAAGAAGACTTCCTTCATCACGGCTGTTACCTCCAGATCTTGGTGCAGAGGCAATAATACGATCTGCTAATCTAGAGAAAGGCAACGATTGGATATAAACCGTTCCCGGGCCTTTTAAAGTAGCATAAAATAATCCTTCACCTCCAAAAATTGAATTCTTGATCCCGCCAATAAATTCAATATCATAATCGACATCTTTGGTAAAACCAATAATACATCCTGTATCTACTTTTAGAACCTCCCCGTGACCTAATACTTTTTTTGCCATTGTTCCTCCTGAATGTACAAATGCCATTCCGTCTCCTTCAATTTTCTGCATGATGAAACCTTCACCGCCAAATAAACCACGTCCTAGTTTTTGAGAAAATTCTATTCCAACAGAAACACCTTTGGCAGCGCATAAGAATGAACTTTTTTGACAGATAAATTTGCCTTGAAATTCAGTTAAATCAATTGGAAGAATTTTTCCGGGATAAGGTGATGCAAAGGATACTTTACTTTTAGTATTGCCTTGGTTTAAAAATGCCGTCATAAATAAGCTTTCGCCGGTAAGTACTCTTTTTCCAGCGCTTAAAAGTTTGCCAAACAAACCTGAACCTTGTTGTTGAGAACCATCGCCAAAAATGGTTTCCATCTGGATGTTGTTTTCCATCATCATAAAACTGCCAGCCTCGGCAATAACAATTTCCTGCGGATCCAATTCGATCTCCACATACTGCATTTCTTCTCCAAAAATCTGATAATCTATTTCGTGCGCTTGCATAATTTCTTAGTTATTTGTTTTCAAAATTAGACTCACGATGCCTTAGAATGTTACAGTTTTTAGTGTGCTTAGGCTATTTTTAAATAGATTAACAAATTTTGTTATTTTAAATTAGTCTTAATTATGCGTTTAATTACTTTAAATTATATATTTTTGCACCGTTATCATATTTTATCAGAATGTTAGTTAGTGATTTGACCACCAAAGTATTATTTGAAACCGAAAAAGGATACAGTTATCAATGTGATTTGACCAATAGTATTATCATCAATTTTGTTGATACTGTGTCAAGTTATAAGATTCAAGATTTTTTGATTTTTCAAAGAAAGGTGAATAGCGTTGACATTTTGAATATGCTTTATGACTTATCTGATCAGTCGGATGCACAGCTGATTGAAACTACCAAAAGAAATTTTTCCAGAAATCTTACCATCTGCGAAATCGTGCAACTAAGAGATTTACTAAACGGTACTAAATTTACCCTTAATTTGCATTCTATGCTCTGTAATATGGTAAATGTGGAGCTTATTTAGATTCTTACTTAGATTAAATCCAAATTTTCAGGGGGTTACGCCTGTATCCTTTAATTTTAGTAATTTTACACCTATAAAAATTAAAGGTTATGAAAGATTTACTTAGAACACGTACTTCATTAGTTGAAGGTGTAGAAAATATATTGAACTTACAGGCAAAATTAGAAAGCGATGCTTCTAACAAATATTTAGCTATGGCTGCATGGTTGGATAGAAATGGTTATGCTAATACAGCATCTTATTTGTACAAGCAAGCCGAAGAAGAAAGAGAGCACTTTCTAAAAGTTTTCAAATATATTACAGATATGGGAGGGATTGCAGTTACGCCATCTATCCCAGAAGTGCAGCAAGAATTTGCTTCTTTAAGAGAAGTATTCGAAATTGCTTTGCAAAATGAAATTGCAGTTACGCAGGCTGTGAATAAAGTAATCGCAAAATGTAGAGCTGAAAACGATTATGCTACAGAAGATTTCATGATGTGGTATGTAGCTGAGCAGAGAGAAGAAGAGAAAAATGCTAGAAGAGCTTTAGAACTTTTTGATTTAATCGACGAAAACGAAGCAGCTGGTAAATTCCAATTGGACGTACAAATCTCAAAAATCGGATAATAACCGATTTATAATGAGTTGTCCTGAAAAAGGTTGACTAGATTATATACTATAAAATTAATTAAATCGGAACAAGATTTCTTTTGTTCCGATTTATTTTTTTCCATGTTTTCAATTTAACTTGATTTTGTAAATGTGCCTGATTTGGAGTAAGCATATTTATTGATAAATGTACTCTGATTTGATTGTAAAACAAGATAGATTCCTGAACCTGTTTTTTTAAGGCTTTAAAATCTTCAAAGGTTTCAAACAGTCCAAATTCTTCTTTCAAAATACCATTTACTCTTTCTGCAACTGCATTTTCATAAGGATCATAACTTTGAGTCATGCTTATTAGAATATTATTTTTAATTAAGTACTCCGTATATTCTTTACTGCAGTATTGCAATCCTCTATCTGAATGATGTATCAGATTACTATCTTTATTTTTATTGGCAACAGCCATTTTTAAGGCTTCCAATGTGGAACTCGCCATTAGATTATCTGATAAATTGTAACCGACAATTTTCTTGGAATAAGCATCAGTTATTAGATGCAGGTAATGTGTTTTCTCTCTAGTTCTAAGATAGGTAATATCCGCAACCCAAATCTGTTCGGGTCTGTTAATCTCTGCTTCTTTAATTAAGTTTGGATATTTGCGCATCCAATGCCTTGAATTTGTTGTCTTATAATATCTTCGAACTTTAGGAACTAACAAATATTCTCCTCGTAGAAAATCAAATAATTTGTCTCTGCCAATTTTTATTTGATGCTTCTTTAAATCATCCCTAAGCATGTAATATAATTTTCTGCCTCCGGTTTTTGGAAGTTTTTGGCGCACGGACATTATTAAACATCTGAGATTCTCCTGGTTTAAATCTGATTTTAATAAAAGTGATTTTCTTTTATAATAAGCCTGCTTACTATATCCAAACAATCTGCATATTTCACATGGACTAATCCTGTAGATATGATTTATTTCTTGGACTGCTTGGAACCAGACTTTTTTACAATTTCGACTTTTAGCTCACGTTCGGCTATTTCAATAAATTTTTTAAAGACTAATAATTCCTGCTCTTTTTTAGCCAATTGTGCTTCAAGTTCTTTTATACGCTGAGATTGAGGGTCTTTCATTGGACGTCCGATGGTTAATTTATCTTGATATGTAAATTTACCATATTTTTTTAACCAACGCGGTATGCAGCTGTTTCCAGAAATATTATAACGTCGGCGAAGTTCCGCTTTTGTGAACAAACCCTGTTCAAATTCTTTTACAACTTGTTTTTTGAAGACCTCACTGTAAATTTTAGGGGCGCATACTTTTTTTAATTCTTCTCTTTCTATTGACATAATTTATTTAATTATAGTCAACTTTTTTTAGGACGAGACATAAAATTAAAAAAGCCCTTAATAAAAATATTAAGGGCTTTTTTTATGTTTATTCATTCATCAGTTTTTAATCAGGTTAGGCTTCGGAGAAGCCAGATATTTATAGAAATTCTATTTATTTTAAACGATAAAGCTCCAGCGGAGCTAAAAACCGCAAATTACACAAATTCACACAAATTAATTTGCGGAAATTTGCCCAATTTGCGGTTATAATTAAGGTTGCCAACCTTGTTGACTTTCAGTTGTAAGTGGTTTATTCATCAAGTATTCTCCAATTTCTTTGATTTTAGAAAATCAGCTTCGGAGAAGCCAGATATTTATAGAAAATTTATTTATTAGAACCGATAAAGCTCCGGAGGAGCGACATATGTTTTTTTACCACGCTGTTATATTTCGCTCCGCTGGAGCTCTTTTGCATCGACATGATTGAATTTCTATAAATATTTTGCCCCGCTGGGGCTTAAAAGAAAGGACTGATAAAAAAAAGGCTGTCCACTAATTTTTTGGACAGCCTCTTTTTTATTTATTCATTCATTAAAGTTTCAATCTCGTCAGCTTCAACAGGAATGTTTCGCATTAAGTTGAACGGTTCTCCTTTTTCCTGAACCACAACGTTATCTTCTAAACGGATTCCGAATTTTTCTGCTGGAATGTAGATTCCCGGCTCAACCGTGAAAACCATATTCGCTTTCATTGGTTCGTGAAGCAATCCGTAATCGTGCGTATCCAATCCCATGTGGTGTGAAGTTCCGTGCATGAAATATTTTTTGTAAGCAGGCCATTCTGGATTTTCGTTCTGAACATCGGCTTTGTCTAATAAACCTAAACCTAGCAATTCAGAAGTCATGATTTTACCCACTTCGATATGGTATTGTTTCCAAAGTGTTCCTGGCGTAAGCATTTTTGTAGCTTCATTTTTAACGTTTAAAACAGCTTTGTAAACAGCTTTTTGACGCTCAGAAAAACGTCCAGAAACTGGAATCGTTCTCGTCATATCGCTTGAATAATTAGCATATTCAGCAGCAACATCTAATAAAATTAAATCGCCGTCTTTACATTGCTGATTGTTTTCGATATAATGTAAAACATTCGCATTGTTTCCAGAAGCAATAATTGGCGTATAAGCAAAACCTTTAGAACGGTTACGGATAAATTCGTGAGCCAATTCCGCTTCGATTTCATATTCCGTAACATTTGGTTTTACGAATCCTAATAATCTACGGAAACCTTTCTCTGTAATATCACAAGCATGCTGAATCAAATCGATTTCTTCGCTTTCTTTTACAGAACGAAGTCTTTGTAAAATTGGGTTGCTTTTTGCAACGTTATGCGCTGGATAACGCTCTTTCCACCATTTTACAAAACGAGCTTCACGAGTTTCAGTTTCGACTGATGCGCGGTAATGTTCGTTGGTGTTGATGTACATCGTATCTGCGTACGTCATCATTTCGTTCAAAACTTTATGAAAATCTTGTAACCAATAAACCGTTCTAATTCCCGAAACCTGAAAAGCGCGTTCTTTAGTCAGTTTTTCGCCTTCCCAAACTGCAATATGATCGTTGGTTTCTCTTAAAAAAAGAATTTCTCTCTGGTGCTCATAAGGCGCATCCGGAAACAAAAGTAAAACACTTTCTTCCTGATCTACACCGCTCAGATAGAAAATATCTCTGTGTTGTGCAAACGGTAAAGTACTGTCGGCACTAACTGGGTAAATGTCATTTGAGTTGAATACTGCAACAGAATTAGGTTTCATTTCAGCCATGAACTTTCTGCGGTTTTTTACAAAAAGTGCGCTGTTTATTTGATGATATTTCATAATTATTTCGTTTTTGAACTTCGAATTTCAAAATTAATGATTTTTGAAGAAGTGGCGTATAATAGATTTATTAAAGTTTTCTTATTTGTTTTGGTTTTGCCACGAAGGCACAAAGGCGCAAAGTTTTTTTACATAGTATTGTCATCTCGACGAAGGAGAGATCACACTCGGAATTCTACAAAGATTGGCGATTTTGTCTCACACAGATTTAGCAGATTTGGCAGATTTTTTCTTTTCAAAATCACAGTTAACCACAATCTTGTCATTTCGAAGAAGGAAACTCGAGCGATAGCGAACTGGCGATGCAATCATACTCGAAACTCCACAAAGATTGAAAAATCTCAGCAACTTAGAATCTTAAATAATGGCGTGCCCCTCCGGGTCGGGCTATCGGCTATATCTTTTATTCCGCTCCGCTACATAAAAGGATACCGCCTCTATCCCTCACGCGAACGGTTATGATAAAGTTAAAAGAAAAAACATTTTACAGATTCTGGTATTTTGTATATTGGCATCGTACTATAAAATTAAAGTGATATATGGAAAAAACTAATAATTTGATTTTAGATAATTTGTTGGAAATTGAAAAACGAGCAAAAGAAATTATTCTAAGAGATTTAGAAGATTCACAAAATGAAGCATATAATTCATTTTATAATTTATGGAAAAACCAGAATAGAGAAGAACATGAAAATGTAATGATTGAGGAGTTAAAAATTAATATGGAGAAATATTGGCTAGCACAGAAATACAATAGCGCTATTGATAAAAGCTTCAATATGATTTATTTTGAGCATGGTGGTTTGTATGGAGGAGAATTAGAGGCTTTTGCCATTGATTTTGATGATTCAGATCGAAAATTATCCGAATTTGAAATCGATGATGATCATATGGAATATCTAGATAATATTTCTTGTCTTCCAGCTTTTGTTTCTCCAACTTTATACCATTTAACGGAAAATATACAAGGTGAAGAAGATAATTTTGACGACTTCCTAGATGTAAATAATATTTATGAACTATTTGAAGCTACAGCATTAATAGAAATAAATAAATTGTTTAAAAGAGCAAATGAAGAAAATGTATTCGAGAGATTAAATTTGAAAAAGCCTTTTTATTTAGCTGTTGCAGAACATGATACTGGTGCTCCTAAATTAATTTATGTTATTGAATAAATTAGAAAATCTAGTTTGTCTTTGGTATAGTGAAGTTTTAATTAAGGATTTCAGTACAAAACATAAAAAAACCGATGCTTAAGAACTAAGCATCGGTTTTTCTTTAATATATATTTTTGATTATTTCTTATCAAGTAACTTCTCCAAATAAGAAGCTTTCT
The DNA here is from genome assembly GCF_030378165.1 of Flavobacterium panacagri. NCBI lineage: Bacteria > Pseudomonadati > Bacteroidota > Flavobacteriia > Flavobacteriales > Flavobacteriaceae > Flavobacterium > Flavobacterium panacagri. Next base: position 722,167 of record NZ_CP119766.1, on the reverse strand, counting down.
CTCTTTCTATTTGAATCAATCTTTCATAAAGTTTTTCATTCTTTTCTATAGCTTCCAAAAGCTTATCTAATGGATTAAAAGTACAATTATAGTTTTTTATAGATGAGGAATCATCATTATAAGTATTTCCAATAATATTAAAAACAGCATCTTCAGAAAAGTTTTTTATAGCTTCGGGTGTAACTCCTAAAGCAAGTGCAATTTTGTTTAGTTTTTCTTCATCAACACTTTCACTTCCTTCAATAATCGAGATCGATTGCTGGTTTGTACCAATTGCAATAGCAAGCGCTTCCTGCTTCATATCTCTCAGTTCTCTAATTCGGCTAATGTTTCTGCCGATATGTTTTGGTTTTACTGTGCTCATGATTCAAAGATATTTAAAATTCTTTTATCTTATTTAGTTTATGTAGAAAACAAGACGGAGTTTGTGCGATACAAATTGTAAATCTTTTCTTGGATAAAAAAACAATTTTTCTGACTGTTGAATAGGTTTTGAATTTAGAATTGTGTAATCTTGAGGGAGCAAATTTTTTAATAAGAAATGAAATTAAGTACAGATGTTAAATATTTAACAGTCAAACAAAGTGCCATTTTTTTATTGGTTTCGCTTTTCTTAGTTTGGGTCTGGATGTTTTTAGCGGCAAAATATGATAGAGAAAACAATCGTGGATTAACGACTGGTTTTGGTTTTATGGTTATTCTGTCTTTTATTTTAGTGGGATTTTTTGCGAAACAAAAATCAGGACAATATTTGGCAACATTCTTTTATTTGTTTTTTGGCGGATTTACTGTTTTTATATTAACATTGGTACTTGGATCTGCTATGTCGGCTATTATAAAAGCCAGTTGGGCATGGTTTGTAGTTCCATTAGTTTCAATAACAATTTTGACTTATTTTATTCTTAGAAGATTGTTTTCTTTTCCTGATAATTTTATTGCTTTTTGGGTATTATTCTCACTTCCAATTTTAACAGCTATTGTTTTGAAATTACTGCCTTTTTACAAAGGTATTTCGCAACATGAATTAGGAATTGGATTTCCGATTTCAATATATCTTAGTTTTGTTTTTATAGCAATTACAATACTTTGCAGAGAAATCTAAAACATTGTGACATTATGAAGTTTAATATTAAAATCAGAAAAATCCAAAATAAAGACCTAGACTTCGTATACAAAGCAATTTGTGAGCTAGAAAATGAAATTTTAGATTTCGAAGTTTTCGAAACGATATTCAATGAAAATATTTCAAACCCAAAAAATCTGTATCTAATTGCAGAAAACGAAACAGAAGGTTTAGGTTTTATTAGCTTTCATACCCAAAATCTTCTGCATCATTGCGGATTGGTTGGCGAAATACAAGAATTTTTTATTCATCAAAAGTATCGTGGCCAAGGTGTTGGAAGGTTGTTACTAAATGAGATTTTAAATTTTGCAGAACAAAATAATCTAAAAAGCATTGAAGTAACCACAAATAAAAAGCCTATTGGGGATATTCTGAAGAACAAATTCAGAAATGGGATAAAAATCTAACCATTTCTCAAGATTACATTAAGGATCATAACGTTTTTAAATTGGTTGATAATGAGTTAATTCTTGGATATTATTCTTATGTTTTCAAAGATGAAAAAGTAATCGAACTCGATAATTTATTTATATTACCAGAATATATTGGAAAAGGATTTGGAAAATATTTAGTTCTCGATTTTTTAAACCGAATAAAAGAAGAAAAAATAGAAAGAATAATTCTCGATTCAGAACCAAATGCTGAGGAATTTTACGCCAAAATGGGATTTGTAAAAATTGGAGAATTTGAAACTTCCATAAAAAATCGTTTCATGCCTATTATGGAGATGAAATTTATAAAATGAATTATATGTTAGACCTAACAGGTTTCTAAAACCTGTTAGGTCTCCTAGTAGAAGCAACAAAAGTATTGTAAAAATGAAGCAGTTAAACATATCCATAAAACACAATCTTATAGTCGGTTTGCTGATTGGGTTATGGCTTTTCATTTTCGCTTTCATTATAAAACCTTTTGACGACGGAACAATAAATTTTAGAGCTTGGTTTTTTATAAGTTTTGGTTTTAGTTTTGTGGCGTTTTTATGTTATGGTCTTTTGGCAATTGTTCAAAAAAGCTTTTATAAGAGAATTGAAAAATGGAATATTAGCTTAGAAATCTTTGTTATTTTTCTCTTTTATTTAATGTATTTGATTGGTGTTTTCGCTTTTTACAAAAGCCCAATTTTAGATGGCGGTTATACTTTTTCCCAATTCTTCTCGATAATATTTATAAAAGTCGCTTTGATCTTGACGCCCGTAATTGTTCTTGCCAGAAGATATTTGATCAAATTAATTCCGATAAAAGACGATATTTTACTATTTAAAGGAGAAAACAGATTAGACATTCTAAAAATCAACAAAGCCGATTTAGTCTGCATTTCAAATGCGCAGAATTATGTTGAGATTTTTTATCTTGAAAATGATAAACTTCGGTCGAAACTTATTCGGTCTTCGCTCAAAAAAGTGCAGGATGATTTTGGTTTTTTAGTTCAAATCCATCGGTCGCATTTAATAAATCCAATGCATTTTAAATCTTGGAGAAATGCAAATACCATTATTTTGACTCAAATTGAACTTCCGGTTTCTAAGAACTATAAAGAAGTTTTACTGGCATTGTAAATTTCATCCCTAAAACAATGTATTTCGTACCAAAGTCAGTAAAATTAGACTTTGCAGAAAGTTTTCATTTTAGTTTTGCTTCATCAATTTTAAAAACAAATTATGAAAACAAAACATCGTTGCTTGATTGGATTGCTATTTTTTCTAATTAGTTATTTATTCTTTTCTAAACTGTTGCCAAGTTTAAGCGAATCGATAGATTTTGCGCATTGGTTTAATTTGATTGGCGCTTGTTTTTTATTGTCTTTTAATGATGCATTTCCAAAAACAAAGATGAATAAAGTAGCTTCTGTTTTAACAGCTTTAGGAGTTATTGCTCATATCGGACTTTGTACAATTGATTTCATCATGTCAAGTTACGGAAATAATGAAATAGAAAAAGCGGAACTAAGCCGGCATATTAGCAATTCTCCATTGCTTTTTTATCCATTTATAGCTGTTGGGCCTTCTTTGCTTTTTCTTGGTTTGGCGCTTCATGCCTTTACTTTTATAAAAACAGAAACTCTAAAATCTTTAATGGTAATTGTTGGTGCAATTGCGGTTGGATTTTCTTTTTTTGCTTTGAAAAATGGTGTTTTGATGGTTTTAAGTTGTGCGATTTTTGTTTTAGGATTGGGATTGTTGCTTTATAATCGTGAAGAATAATTTGATAAATTAAGCAAAGGATTTGTATATTGTCTGGAATTTTATAAAAAGTGAAAATTATGACTAAATATTCAGTTGTTATCTTTTTTACGTTGACTTTAATGATAACTCTTTCTTGTAATTCAAATAAAAAAGAAGAGAAAAAAGATTTACGGTGGGACGATATTGAAATTCAGACTAAAACTCAAAAAATCGTTATTTTTAAAGAAAGCGATACGGCAACATTTGAGCAGGCGATTTATAAAAAGGTAAAACGTATAAGAGGGAATGGTTATTCCACCGCTTATAAATTAGATACAATTGAAAAGAAAATATTTGTAATGACTGAATCAGAACGAGACAGTATTTATAAATATACACATCAAATAATAACTAATCCGGCCTTTACTGATGTAATGGCAACTTGTTATGCAGGATATGTTTTGGTAAAAATAAGAGATAGGCGAACCACTTTAATGTGTGAATACGAATCAGTAGGAGAATGGTCAACGGTCAATAATGATACAAAGAAATTATATGATTTGTTAAAAACAAAAATTGATATTGCAAAACAGTAATATTTTTAATTATTGAAGTAAGGCTGGTAATTTATAAATTGATAAAAGTAAATTGAAAAAACACATAAAATATCTAATTGCACTCTTTAATGACTTTTGTCGTGATGGTGGGCGATGGTGCTTTATATGCTCAATCTAAATCGGCAGATTATTATCAGTCTTCATTTGTAGTTTCAAGAAGGGAATTGGATCTTAAAAGTTCTCGTTTCTATAAATTTGGGCAGGTTGTTTCTTGGAATCAAATACGATTTTCAATTGTTTTAAATTTTCTAAATGTTGAAAATGTCTTTACTTTTCAAATCAAGAAACTGCTCAAATTACTAAATCTGCTTCATCAGGAACTAATATCATTTATAAATCAATCTGTTTTTATAAATGACATAATCACTTCAAGACATTTTAGTAAAAGTTTATACAACGCTTAAGAAAATTTATTTCTGAGGCTTTATGCTATCTCAAAGCATAAGATGAAATAATAATGTCTAATCATTTATCATTTTCAAAATGTATAAACAAAACAAACAAACTCGTTTGGAGCAATCTAAGCGACCGCTTCTTTATTGGATAAAAAGAAAATTTATAATTATCATAACGGCCTTTATGTTAGGAATGGCCAACGGAATGCACAACGAAGACACCCGAATTAAAGGAAATCAAAATTATACGGAACAGCATAAGAAGGATTTATTTTTTGTTGTTTAACCGCAATCCCGATAGCTATCGGGATTGCGGTTAAATTTTAAAAAACATAAAAACAAAACAACAAGCAGGAATAAAGCTTTATTTCACAATAAATTATTTTGCTATTTCTTACGCACGCATTCCAAAAGTTTATATTTTTGAGAAATTTCTTATGTTGCCGAATGAGGTTCAGATAGATGTTTTTGTCCGTGCAAAAGAGATTGCTAAAATTTAAATGAAGTAAAAAAATATATAAATTAAACACAATAATGATAAAGTCTTATAAAACAATATTAATACTTCAAATTATAGTAATCCTGATTGGCAGTTTTGTGCTCCATGATTTTCATTACACAAACGATTTTAATCGTCTTCCAACAACTATTGTTTTATTGATTGGTTCATCAGTTTTAATTTTATTGATGTTTTCAGTACTGATTCAAATATTGATTGCAGGTCTTTTCTATTCCAATTCAACAATTGTTGAGGGAAGCAATAATGTAGCAAATGATAAATTTTGGAGAAATTCCTTTTTGATTAATCTCAGTTTTGGAATTCTAGCTTTTATAGTTTCTATTGTGGCAATTGTTTCAGATCTGGATTTAGCAATTCCGGGATATGACTCTAGTGATCGATTTTTTATTTCTTTAGCAATTTTGATAGTTTCCAGTTTGGTAATTAGTCTTTTACTGCACATAAAAAAATCGGTTAATGAAATAACAAAGCTGTTAGGATTTTTAATGGTTTTGATTTCTGTAATTGTTTTTGCAGGAGCATTATTTGTCGCTTCGACTAATGCATTAATAGTAAAATCCTATAATCGCGACAGTTTATATGGGATTTTGAAAAATTTATTTGAAGAAGATGTCGAAACTCCTTCAAATGAAAAAAAGGTTACAAAAGTGGTAGTCCCTGTAAAAGTAGAAAGTAAGGTTGCTGAAAACGAATCGGATTATGATTACTACGGATTTAGTAAAATGAGTTTTCCGGATCTTGAAACGGGAGATTATTTTATGGAGCTTTTTGATGAATCCTATACCAAATCAAAGGTTCAGGAGCTTTTCGGATTTTTTTTATCTGATTTCTTGAGCCTGGACAAAAAGGAATCGATTTGCTATTTGAGAGGCTCAATAGAATCAGGTTTTTATTCTTATAGATATGACGATCTGGTGGCGGTTGATAAAATGATCGGGCGAAATCCTGAATCAATTCAAAAAACATTTGATAGTTATAGTCCTTTGATTTATGCTTTTATTTCAGATGAAACTTATTACGATTCCAATCTAAATGTTATTGTAGATATTTTGATTGAAAGTCATAACGATCTTTATAGAACTGAAAATCCAGAAGTGGCTTTAAATAAAATCTATAAAATAATGGTTTTAGGAAAAAACACACAGTATCCTGATTTTCATTATGAAGAACTCAGCAAGTTTGCTTCGAAAAAGGTGCTGCATTTAATTAAACAAAATACAAAAGGCGATCCAGATCCTGATTACAGCATAAAAGTGAGTACATTTTGGGTTTACAGTTTTTGGGCAAGAAGATACAAGGAAAATAATATTGACGTTGTATTTGATATTCTTCAAGAAATTAAACAACATTATAAAGTTGATGACGCTGAATAATTTTCATTAAAAAACATCAGTTGAATATGAAAACAAAAAAATGGAAGCTGAAGAAAATTTTAAAGACAATATGGATCTTGGCAGGTTTGCTATTTACAATTTGGCTGTTTTATTCTTATGAATCTGATGGTGTAGATAAATCTTTTTTACAAACTAACAATTTGGTTAAAGTAAAAGGTACTTCTGATTATTATTTATTTGAGCCTAAAAAAGAATTTAAAAACGTTGTAATTTTTTATCCTGGAGCAATGGTGGAAACAGAAGCTTATGTGCCGCTGTGTCGCAGATTGGCGGATCAAAATATAAAGGTTTATTTGATCAAAATGCCTTGGAGACTTGCATCAAAAGGATATAATAAACCTAAAGATTTACATCTTTTTGAAGATACCTCGAAAAACTATATTCTGGCAGGACATTCGCAGGGCGGAAAAATGGCGGCACAATTTGTATACGAAAATCCTAAATTGATTGATAAGTTGATATTAATAGGAACTTCGCATCCCAGAGATATTTCTCTTGCAGCGATTGAGATTCCAGTTTTGAAAATTTACGGTTCAAAAGACGGAGTTGCAGATGAAGGATCTATTATGCAAAACAAATCGAAATTACCTCTAGGAACAAAATTTGTGCGAATAGAAGGGGCAAACCATTGCCAGTTTGGTTATTATGGATTTCAATTAGGAGATGATAAAGCCGATATCAGTAGAGAACAACAGCAGAAAGAAACTTTAGATGCTATGGTTTCATTTATACGAGAATAATCTTTTCTAATTAGGAAAAGTGTTAATTAGAAAATTATTTTCACGTCCTGTGATCTTTGTAAAAGTTTTTTAGCACAATCTTGCCATTTCGACTGAAAGGAGAAATCTCACTAGTAATTCGACATGCAAAATCGCCAATCTTTGTAGAGTTTCGAGTGAGATTTCTCCTTTCAGTCGAAATGACAAACTGTGTGGATAAAAAAAACCGAAGCATGCTTCGGTTTTTTTTTTAGAATTTGGAATTTCAAAGATTGGAATTTAATTAATCAATCCATTTATAATATCTCGCCCCAATTAAAACTGGAATTTCTTTTTCAATTCGGTCTAAAACCCATTCGTTTTTAGGAGTTCTAACACTTTGTTTTTGTTCTTTTTTATGAAGACTTTCATAAGTGTTGAAATCAATCTCTACGCTTTCGGCTAAATTTTCAAAAAGCTTCACATTCTCCAAAGCCGATTTCCATTCTGGCTGTATAGTTCCTTCAAAAACTTTCGATTTCGATCCGCTCCCATAAGCTAAGAAACCGAATTTAGTTCCGGCAACCTCTTTTTTAGTATCATAAAAATGAGCCAAAGTCGATAATAATCCCATGAAAATAGAGCCTGTATAAAGGTTTCCAATTAATGAAGAAGCCAATTCTGCAGGTTGTAATTTCTCGGTAACAAAACTTCTGTAATCTTCGGATTTTGCCACTTCTTTAATTCTTGTCTGATAATCAGCAGGTGCAATATCATCGGCAATAATTTTTTCGGCACTGTCTAAAGCATAAATTTCAGATAGCATTCTTCTTCCCTGAAAAGAATAAGGTAAATGCATCACGATACTATGCCAAGAGTTGTATAAAGTTTCGGTAGTATTTTTTAATTTTTTGAATGAAAAGTAAGCATTACGCGTACGATCCATATAGCATTGATTCGAATATTGTCCGTCAAAAACCGGCTGATCTTTGTGGATTTCGATTTCGGCTTCTAAATTATCAAACCAAGAATCGTTGTTGGTGTTTTGGGTAATTTCTTCTTTAGATATAGTTCTATATGGTTTAAAGAAATCGAAAACGCCTTTTGTGCTTGTTGCCCAATTATCATCAAAAGCAATAATTTTTGGATCTGCAGCAATTAACATCGCAACAGCTCCAGCACCTTGTGTATATTCTCCACCAGAATTCAAATCGTATTTTGCAAAATCTGAAGTAACGACAATTGCTTTTTTAGTAGGGTTTAGTTTTACAAAATCTAGGCAGTTTTGCATCGCATCAACTCCGCCGATACAAGCAAAAGTAAAATCTACAACATCGCATTCTGCTAATGAATCTTCGCCAAATTTCTGCTCCATTAAGCTGATCAAATAAGAAGCGATTGGTTTAGAACTGTCAATGCCACTTTCGGTACCAACATAGATTCGGCTGATTTCTTTTAAGTCAATTTTATTGTCAATGATCAATTTGGTTAAAGCGTTTGCTCCAAAAACAACTGCGTCCTGATGAACGTCTGGGAAAGTCATTTTCAATAAGCCAAGACCTTTTTCTAATTTTTCGGGTTCTATATTTCTGGCAACTGCCAAAGTTTTTATGGGTAAATGTATGTTTGCTACGTCGAAAGAAATAGCATCAATTCCTGTTTTCATTCTTATTTTTTTGAGCGGCTAAAGGTAAAACTATGTTGTGGAATGACAATTTTTTACCTAGACAAAATTTATGTGCGATGAAACTTTTAAAGAAAACAAATCAAAACTTTGAATAAAATAACAATATGATAAATTTTTGGTAATCTACTTAGAATTGAATTTTCTCGGTATAGCTTAGAAAGCAGTGATTTGAGGTTTTCTATAATGAATTATTTTTTAGCGGCTTCAATTTTGTACGTAAAAATACGTAGAGCAGGCCTATTTTAAAATCATTATAAATAACAGCGAAATGGTTGTAGTTCTTTTGTAATTGAGTTATTTTTGTCTAATTTTTTAAAACAAACTACTTAAACACTTATGGCACAATCTGCACTATTGAATGCTTCCATCTTAAAGAAAGTAGCTATGGCTCTTTCGGGAATATTCTTAATCACGTTTTTAGCGCTGCATGTTTCCTTAAATTTTATTTCTATTTTAAGTGAAGACGTTTTCAACGAAGCTTCTCACTTTATGGGATACAATCCGCTGATTCAATATGTAATGCAGCCAGTTTTGGCATTCGGGGTAATTTTCCATTTCGTAATGGGATTTGTTCTAACAGCACAAAACAGCGCGGCAAGACCAATTGCGTATGCTAAATACAATGGAGCTGCAAACGCTTCTTGGAGTTCTAGAAATATGATTATTTCTGGATTGGTTATTTTGGCTTTCTTAGGATTGCATTTTTATGATTTTTGGTTTCCTGAAGTTACCTACAAGTATATTGCAGGTGAAACGCCAAATGCTACTAGGTATTATGGAGAGTTAGTTCATAAATTTCACAGCCCGGTTCGTACAGCATTATACTGTGTGTCTTTCATCCTTTTAGGATTTCACTTATGGCACGGGTTTGCATCTTCTCTTCAATCAGTAGGGATGCACAACAAATACTCTAGATTTTTAGCGAAAGTAGGTTACTGGTTTGCAGTGGTAGTTCCTGCAGCTTTCGTAATTATCGCTTTATTTCATCATTTCAAACAATAATTAATATCAATTATAATGGCATTAGATTCAAAAATTCCAAATGGTCCTATAGCGGACAAATGGACAAATTATAAAGATCATATTAATTTAGTAAATCCTGCTAACAAGCGTAATTTAGATATTATCGTTGTTGGTACAGGTTTAGCTGGAGGTTCGGCTGCGGCTACTTTAGCTGAGTTAGGATATAACGTAAAAGCATTCTGCTTCCAAGATTCTCCACGTCGTGCGCACTCTATTGCTGCACAAGGAGGTATTAACGCTGCAAAAAATTATAAAGGTGACGGTGACTCAGTTTACAGATTGTTCTACGATACTGTAAAAGGAGGTGACTACCGTGCACGTGAAGCAAACGTTCACCGTTTGGCTGAGGTTTCTGCAAATATTATTGACCAGTGTGTGGCTCAAGGGGTGCCATTGGCTCGTGAATATGGCGGACTTTTAGATAACCGTTCTTTTGGAGGAACTTTGGTTTCTCGTACATTCTATGCACAAGGACAAACTGGACAGCAATTATTGTTAGGAGCTTATTCTGCAATGAACCGTCAGATTGGTCGTGGAAAAATCAAAATGTACAACCGTCACGAAATGCTTGACATTGTAATCGTGAACGGAAAAGCGAGAGGTATTATCGCTCGTGACTTAATCACAGGAAAAATAGAAAGACATTCTGCTCACGCGGTAGTAATTGGTTCTGGAGGATACGGAAACGTATTTTTCCTTTCAACAAATGCTATGGGAAGTAACGCAACAGCAGCTTGGAAAATTCATAAAAAAGGAGCGTTTTTCGCAAATCCTTGTTACACACAAATTCACCCAACATGTATTCCGGTTTCAGGAGATCACCAGTCTAAATTGACTTTGATGTCTGAGTCTTTACGTAATGACGGACGTATCTGGGTTCCTGCAAAATTAGAAGATGCTCAGGCAATTCGTGAAGGAAAGAAAAAAGCAATTGATTTATCTGAAGAAGAAAGAGATTATTTCTTAGAAAGAAGATACCCTGCGTTTGGTAACTTAGTTCCTCGTGACGTTGCGTCTCGTGCGGCTAAAGAAAGATGTGATGCTGGTTTTGGTGTTAATAAAACTGGAGAAGCAGTTTATCTTGATTTCGCAGCAGCTATCGAACGTTACGGAAAAGAAGCTGCGCACGTAAAAGGATTGAATGAAAATGACAAAGCTTTAATTACTAAATTAGGAACTGATATCGTTAAGAGTAAATACGGAAACTTATTCCAAATGTACTTGAAAATTGTTGACGAAGATCCTTATGTAACACCAATGATGATTTACCCAGCAGTTCACTACACAATGGGTGGAACTTGGGTTGATTATAACTTAATGACTACAATTCCTGGATGTTTCTCAATTGGAGAATCTAACTTCTCTGATCACGGAGCAAACAGACTTGGAGCTTCTGCTTTAATGCAAGGTTTAGCTGATGGATATTTCGTATTGCCATATACTATCGGAGATTATTTAGCTCCAGATATTAAAATGGGAACAATTTCTACAGACTTGCCAGAATTCGTTGAAGCGGAGAAAGCGGTTGTAGATCAAATCAATAAATTCATCAACAACAACGGTAAACATTCTGTAGATTATTTCCACAAAAAATTAGGTAAAATTATGTGGAATAAAGTAGGTATGGCTCGTAACGCTAAAGGTTTAACTGAGGCTATCGAAGAAATTGCTGCTTTACGTGAAGAGTTTTATAAAGATGTAAAAGTTCCAGGAAGCGCTTTTGAATTTAATCAGGAATTAGAAAAAGCGACTCGTGTTGCCGATTTCTTAGAATTAGGGGAATTGTTCGCAAAAGATGCTTTACACCGTAACGAATCTTGTGGAGGTCACTTCCGTGAGGAATACCAAACAGAAGAAGGAGAAGCACTTCGTGACGACGATAACTTTGCATACGTTGCAGCTTGGGAATACAAAGGAAAACCAAGTGATGCAGTATTACACAAAGAACCTCTTAATTACGAAAACATTAAATTAGTTCAAAGAAGCTACAAATAGGATTTAAGTCCTTAGTCTTTAGTCCTTAGTGGCTCTGAGATTTTAGGCTTAGAAACTTTTAAACTTATAAAAGATGAAACTTACATTAAAAATATGGCGTCAAAAAAACGCCCAAGATAAAGGAGGGATTGTAGAATATCCTATCGATGGAATCGAACCAGACATGTCTTTCCTTGAAATGTTAGACGTTCTTAACGAAGATCTAATCAATAAAGGAGAAGAGCCTGTAGCTTTTGATCACGATTGTCGTGAGGGAATCTGCGGAATGTGTTCTTTATTCATCAACGGTGAAGCGCACGGACCAGACAGAGGTGTTACAACTTGTCAGTTACACATGCGTATGTTCAAAGATGGTGACACGATTTTTATCGAGCCATTTAGAGCAAAAGCTTTCCCAGTGATTAAAGATTTAGTTGTTGATAGAAGTTCTTTTGACAGAATTCAGCATGCAGGAGGATTTATCTCTGTAAATACTTCAGGAAATACAATTGACGCGAATACTATTCCAATTAATAAAGACGATGCAGATAAATCATTTGATGCAGCTGCTTGTATTGGTTGTGGAGCTTGTGTTGCAACTTGTAAAAACTCTTCAGCAATGTTATTTGTTTCTGCAAAAGTTTCGCAATATGCATTATTGCCTCAAGGTAAAGTTGAAGCAGTTGACCGTGTATTAAACATGGTTCACCAAATGGATTTGGAAGGTTTCGGTAACTGTACCAATACAGGAGCTTGTGAAATCGAATGTCCAAAAGGAATTTCACTTGAAAATATCGCACGTATGAACCGTGAGTATTTAGCAGCAAGTTTAAAAGGTTAATTAGACCGAATTATTATATTAAAAAACGCTTCCATTTTGGAAGCGTTTTTTGTTTTCTATTCGCAGTAAAGTTGTGAAGCATTAATTTCTTCTTTCTTTTGGCCTTCTTTCTGAATAAAACAGTTTAAAATTGTACCGCCGGTTAAATCAAAATAACTGATGTTGAGTTTGTGAAATCCCTTTTCCAATTTAACTGCTCCGTAAGCTTCATTCATCCAATGAATGCCATCGTTGTCTACAATTAATTCATCATCTATAAAAAGCTTCGATCCGTCATCTGAAAGCGTCGAAAAAGTATAATTTCCTGTTTCTGGAATAAAGATATATCCGTTGAATTTTAAACCGATATAACGCTCTAATTTCGTTTTCCATTTATCAGCACTGATTTTACCTTCTAAAACTCCGGAATTAACAGGTTTCGAAAGTTCTAAATCTTGAACCTGTTTAAATGTTCCTGTGAAATATTCGAATTTTAATCCGCTTTTCTTGGGTTGAATTGCAAGTGCAGGTTTTAAATCCGGGTTGCGGACAATGATTTTATTGATAGAGCTTCTTTTACCGCTTTCGCTGATTTGAATGGTTTTGATGATTCGATATTCTCCTTTCGGAATATTTATCGTGACAGGATTTTGATGTAATGCTGCCGTTTCATCAGGATTATAACCATCAATCGTGTAAAAAATCTTTCCTTTTTTTATCGTTGGTTTTAAGTCTAAAATATACCTTGATGCAATTAAAGCTGTTTCATCTGCACCAAAAGGCGTTGGGACTTTATAAATTCTTTTTTCTGCTTCTAATTTTTCTAAATGATAAGGTAATTGATTTTGAATAAAATGATTGTAATTTTTATTCGGAGTTTCTGTCCATGCAATTTCAGCCAAAGCGAAAAATCTCGGATAAAGCATATAATTCAATTTTGAAGTACTGGTTAAATATTCCGACCACAAATTCGCCTGAACTCCGATAATATATTTTTGCTCTTCAACAGTTAAACTATCCATAGGAGTTGGATTGTAATGGTAAACTTTCTCTAAAGTACTTAATCTGCCAACGGTAAGCGGTTCGTTTGGAGAATATCCTTGATTATAATCAAAATAGACCGTGCTTTCAGGAGTCATTACAACGGGATGTTTCAGTTTGGCAGCGTGAATTCCGCCCGATTCTCCTCGCCAAGACATAACGGCAGCATTTGGTGCGAGTCCGCCTTCGAGAATTTCATCCCAGCCAAAAATCTGTCTTCCATTGGCATTTAGGAATTTTTCAATTCTTTTAATGAAATAACTCTGCAGTTCATGTTCATCTTTTAAACCTAAATCCTTGATTCTTTTTTGACAATTCGAACAAACTTTCCATCTGGTTTTTGGACATTCATCTCCGCCAATATGAATGTTTTTACTTGGAAATAATGCTAAAACTTCGGTCAAAACATCTTCTAAAAAAGTAAAAGTTTCGTCTTTTCCTGCACAAAAAACATCTTCAAAAACACCCCAAGATTCTACGACTTTATAATTGCGATCTGGAAAACATGCTAAATTTGGATAGGCTGTTACGGCTGCGGAAGCATGACCTGGCATTTCTATTTCGGGAATAACATTCACATAATTATCTTCGGCAAATTTCACGACTTCTTTGATTTCTTCTTGAGTATAAAATCCTCCGTACGGATTTCCGTCGAAAAAGAAGGGTGATCTTTCGAATTTATTCCCCACTAAAGTCTGTGCTCTTTTTGAACCGACTTCCGTCAGTTTTGGATATTTTTTTATTTCAATTCTCCAGCCTTGATCGTCTGTTAAATGCCAATGAAAATTATTTAATTTATAGCTGGACATTTGTCTGATAAAATCTTTTATAACAGCAACAGAGAAAAAATGACGGCAGACGTCTAAATGTAAGCCTCTGTAAGAATATCGAGGTTGATCTTCAATTATTACACAAGGTAATTTTATTTCGGTTGAAATTTTGTTTGGAAGAAGTTGTAATAAAGTCTGAACAGCATAAAAAAGGCCTTCTTCTTTTCCTGAAACTGAAATTTTAATTGAAGAAATTTCAATTTTATAACCTTCTTTGGATTTGAAATTTACATCTGAATTAAACTCAATTTTCAGATTTGATTTTTTTGAAGAACCCTGAACATTTAATGCCGATTCTAAAATTTTTGCCGATTTGGATTCCTTTTCGCTGAAATTTTTATTTATAAAATTCACCTGAACTTTTCCGTTAATGCGAATACTGTCTCCGGTCAATTTATAAAAGTTGGGAGCTGGAATTATAGAAATGTTCTGCTGTGAATTTTGAGCATTTCCATTTGAAAAAGAAAGAAGGAAAAAGAGAAAAAGGAATTTTTTCATAAGAGAAAAACTTTAAATTTTAGTAAAAAGGTATTTTAAAGATAGGTAAAGGATTTTAAAACTGGTTTTTGAATGATTTTATTGATAATACCGCTTTTGGTTTCGATGAAATATTTATTGAAATGTTTATTTTTGTAATTAGAAAAAAACAATCGGCATGGGCACTGAAAATGAAGTTTTAAATTACAGTAAAGAAGAACGTAAAAATCATATTCTAAAAGAGATCAATCTGCACACGCGTGTAAGTTTTGAAACTCTTTCGGCTAAACTTGGTGTTTCCGAAGATACTGTTCGTCGTGATATTAATGAACTTGACGCTGACTCGCTTTTGATTAAAGTTAAAGGTGGCGCGATGACCAAAGGATATCACTATTCTTCATCGAACCAAACTTATGCTGTCGAAGCCAAACAGGTTATTGCTCAAAAAGCAGTCGGCCTTCTTCATGACGGAATGGTTTTAATTGTGGATGGAGGAACTACTATTCGCGAGTTCATCCGATTAATTCCAAACGATCTTAATTTGACTGTTTTTACGATTACTGCTTTAACAGCTGTACAGCTTTTAGATAAACCCAATATCAAAACCATCATGATTGGCGGAAGTATTTCTTCATACAGTCAGATGTGTGTGAGCGGAGAAGCTTTTCATCAATTGGCCAACATAAAAGCAGATCTTTTGGTTCTCGGAACAAATGCTTTAGACATTGACGGCGGTTATTCTGATTCTGATTGGGAAACTGTACAAGTTAAAAAAGCAATGATTCAGGCTTCTAAAAAAACAGCGGTTTTAACGATTACAGAAAAATTAAATACGGTTCTTAAAATGAAAATCGCTAGTTTGTCTGAGATAAATTATGTTATTACCGAAGAAGAACCGAATGATAAAAAGCTAAAATTATACAAAGAGAACTTTCCTAATCTAACTGTGATTTAATCCCAATGTTTTAACAGAAAATCAATCCAGTTTTGATGAAAGATTTTTTTCAGATCTTCATCAGTATAACCATGATTTTTAAATATCAAAACTAACTTTTGTAAATCAGCAATGGTGTCTAAATCATACGGACATTGTTCTGTTCCAAAAGCGCCGTCCAGATCAGAACCAATTCCGATATGATTTGCATTTCCTGCCAGCTGGCAAATATGATCCATGTGTTTGAAAGCGGTTTCTAAACTGCAATTCATTTTCTTCGGATCTGAAATTCCTCTTTCCCAATTCGGAACCATCATCCACGCATCTAAAGCACCGCCAATAACAGCTCCTCTGGAAACTAAAGCTTTAATCATCTCGTCGCTGTATTGACGATTATGATCAACTAAAGCCCTGCAATTATTATGGCTTGCCCAAACTGCTCCGTTAAAATGATCCAAAGCCTGCCAAAAAGCATCATCGCATAAATGTGTCGCATCGAGAATAATATTCAAACGTTCCATTTCTTTCAATAAATCAATTCCGTTCTGGTTCATTTTTCCGGTTGCATCGGTTCCGTTGGCATATCTTCCTGGGCCGTAATGTGCGGGGCCAATGGCTCGCAATCCGTAATTGTATGCTTTTTCTAAATAGGAAATATTTACAATTGAATCGGCTCCTTCTAAACTTAAAATATACCCAATTGGTTTCTTATCGTTTGGAGTTCCATTGTTCCATAAATCAAAATGATTTAGAAGCGATTTTTTATCCGTAATCTGCGTCATTTCGCCGGCTTCTTCCATAGATTTGTACCAAGTCAGCTGTCCTTGAGTTTGCGCCCAGGCTTGTTCTGGTGAATTCCAACCCGGAATGATACTGTCTGGCTTTACGAATCTTGCAATTTGAGTGGCAACAACAATTCCGATATTTCCGCGTCGAAGATCAGGAAAAGAAACCGTCGCACGTTCGCGGTCGGGTTTGTCTGTCATTCCTTTTTCTAAGTTTCGTAAAGTTGGAACATCGTTTCTCAGATCACGATTCCATTCCATCGCATTCATGCTGAGATCCAAATGTGCGTCTAGTATAAACATAATTCAGATTAAAAATTAAATAGTATTTTTTCTGCCTCTCGCACCAACGGGCCATTGTGTATAAATTTGCTGTTTTTTATTGACGACTTGAAGAGTATCATATAAAGCAACAGTCGGACAGACATGATACGGTTCAGCGTAAATAATATCGCCGATTTGGTATTCATATGAGCCGTTATTCTCAAAAATCAAATGTTCTTCAGAATGTGCGGTTGGAATCAGATTTTCATCATTTAAAACAACCAATCTTTTGTCAATCGGATTTTCAGACGAAACGGCTTTATAACCAATATCGACACAAATTGTGTTTTTTGCGGGCTTAGAAATAATGGTTCCAACGATTACCAATGCGGGCTTAAAATCCTGTTCAGGCAAGTTATTTTGATAATTAGAATCCCAAAAAACAAAAGTTCCCGGACTACATTCTACATTTTCCTGTAAGGCATAAAAAGGAAAAGTATTAGAACCTCCTGCAACAACTTTAAAATTTTCTGCTTTATTGATAATTTGTTCAAAAGACTTAGAGGCTTCTAAATTTCTTTCTTCAACACTTCCTTTTATATGACCATCATAAATGTGGATTCCTTCAAATTGAATATTTTTTAATTGTGAAATTTGGTCAATTAACCCAATCCAATTTTCTGAAATTGAAAAACCAGTTCGGTTCATTCCGGTATTTAAATCTAAATAAACATACAAAATCAGATTGTTTCTTTTGGCAATTTCATTTAAATCTGAAGCCGTTTTAATATTGTCTACAATGGTTGAAAAATGAATTTCAGGAAACTTTTTAATTAATGAAATCCATCGTTCGGCTTTTAACCCAACCGGTTGATACGCCAAAAGAATGTCTTCGATATTTTGATTGGAAGCCAGTTCAGCTTCAGCAATTGTAGCGCATTTTATTTTCTTGATATTATAAATTTTAAAAAGCTCTAAAATTTCGGCATTTTTATGCGTTTTAATATGCGGACGCAATCGTTGCGTGTCGCCTTTGACATAAGAAATAAGTTTTTCAATATTTTGTCTTACCCGATCTTCGTAAACTGCTAAAAACGGAGTATCGATAAGAGTTTCAGAATTTATTTCCCACCAGTTTTTTTGCATGGTTACTGTTTTTTTTGCTAATTGTAATTACGTTGAACATATTTTTTTAAACACATAGAAACATAGATTTGGATACTGTTGAAAGGCGTTTCACTTTGAATGAAAAAACATAGACTATGCTTGATGATCTAATTATTGCTTAATCTTAAATGCATAAAAAACTATGTTTCTATGTGTTTAAAAAAATCTAATTAATACAATTCAAAAAGCGCTTCAACTTCGACAGGAATATTATCAGGAAGAGATCCAAATCCGACAGCGCTTCTCACGCCAATTCCGTTTTCTTGCCCCCAAACTTCTGCAAATAATTCACTGCAACCGTTTATTACGTAAGGATGTCTTAAGAAATCTGAAGTACAGTTTACCATTCCCAAAACTTTGATGACTCTTTTTACTTTGCTTAAACTTCCAAAATTGGTTACAATGGTAGAAAGCATAGTAAGTCCAACTTGCCTTGCAGCTAATTTTCCTGCTTCGATATCCATGTCTTCTCCAATACGTCCAATAATTAATGACTTATCATCTTGCACAGGGCCGTGACCTGATAGATATAGATATTTTCCGTCTACCAAATACGGTTTGTAAATTCCCAAAGGCTGTGGAGCGGGAGGAAGGGATAAACCAAGACTTTCGAATTTTTCTTGCGGATTTAAACTCATGATTTTAATGTATTAAAGCGTTTAAAATAAATATAAATACAATTCCCAGAACAGAAACCAAAGATTCCATTACAGTCCAGGATTTAAAAGTGTCTTTTAGACTGATATTAAAATATTCTTTGAACATCCAGAAACTCGGATCGTTAACATGCGAGCACATTAAACTTCCAGCTCCAACAGAAAGTACAAACAGATTGGGATCGAGATCGTTGGATTGTAGTAAAGGTAATAAAACGCTGGCAGTCATTAATCCTGCAGCAGTCGCAGAACCCACACAAATACGAATTATTGCGGCCATAATCCATGCCAGCAAAAATGGATGAATATTAACTTGGTTTAAGGTAGCGACAATAGTTTCGTTTACACCGCTTACAATCATAACTTCTTTTAAGCATCCTGCACCGCCAACAATTAAAACAATTAGTGCAACATCTTTTATGGCTTGTGTATAATCATCCATAACAGATGACATGCTTCTGTTCATTTTAATTCCTAAAGTGTAAGTGCAGAGTAAAAGTGATAATAACATTATGATACTTGGATCTCCGATGATTTTGCAGATAGAAATTAGTTTTTCATTATCTGAAATCAGCGGTAATAAAGACGTAATTGTTAAACCAAAAACTGGAAATAGGGCAGAGAATAAACTTAAACCAAAACTAGGCAGTTTACCTTCGTTGGTTATTTCTTCGACATTTAAAATTTCATGATCCGATTCGGTTTTGATGTTTTTAAAGCGGGTTGAAAACCATAAACCTGCAATTAGTATGGTTGGAATCGCGATTATGATTCCGTAAATCAAAACCAAACCAATATCTGCTTTTAAAATACTGCTCAAAGCCATTGGTGAAGGATGCGGTGGCAGAAATCCGTGTGCAACAGAAAGTGAAGCCAGCATGGGAATTCCTAAATAAACTTTAGATAATTTAAATTGATGCGCCACTGAAAAAATCAGCGGCACTAAAAGTACAAATCCAACGCTGTAGAAAAGCGGAATTCCGATGATGAAACCAGTTATCATTAAACCCAAACGAACATATTTTCTTCCAGTCCAATTCATGACCGTTTTGGCAATCACTTTTGCTGCGCCAGAGGAAACAGCTAATTTACCAATGCAAGTTCCGAAAACAATAATTAAAGTTATGGAACCAAGCATTTCACCTAGGCCTTTTTGCAAAACAGGAGAAATCGTTTCTATTGGCAATCCCAAAAAAAGCGCGGCCAAAAGTGACGTAATGATAAACGCGATAAACGGATTAATTTTAAACCAGGCAATCTGTAGAATTAAAAAAATAATGCACGCAGTGAGTATGAGAATGCTCATGGTTTGTGGTTGGATTTTAGTTAGTTATAATTGTGGTTGGAATTCCAAATATATAAAATATTTTTACACTTCGCATTTTTTTTGCAAAAACTGCGTTTTTTTTGCAATGATAATGTTAAAAATACTTGCTTATGAATGAAGGTTACGTCAATGTTTTCTACCTTTAACTAAAAATATGCTGATATGAAAATTGCTTTAATTCAATCTGATCTTGTTTGGGAAAATCCGTCTGCAAACCGAGAAAATTTCGACTCAAAAATTAATGAAATCGATTCTGAAATCAATTTGATTGTGCTTCCGGAAATGTTTTCTACAGGATTTACAATGAATGCTTCGGATGTTGCTGAAAGTATGCAGGGAGAAACCCTTGAATGGATGAAGCTGAAAGCAAAACAAAAAAATACTGCTATAACAGGAAGTGTCATTATTACTGAAAACGGATCGTTTTATAATCGAATGTTTTTTGTGTTTCCGTCAGGAGATTTTCAGTATTACGATAAGCGTCATTTATTTTCGCTGGCAGGAGAAGATCAATTTTACACTTCGGGAACCCAGAAAGTAATTGTAGACTATTTAGATTGGAAAATCTGCCTACAGATTTGTTATGATCTACGATTTCCAGTTTTCGTGAGAAATGTCGAAAATTATGATCTGATTTTATATGTTGCCAATTGGCCAAAAGTTCGTACCAATGCTTGGGATACTTTGTTAAGCGCCCGTGCAATTGAGAATTTATGTTATGTTGCTGGAGTAAACAGAGTAGGTTTTGATGATAATGATTTTGAGCATAACGGTCATACCCAATTAATCGATTATTGGGGCAATTATATAATAAAGCCACAAGAAACTCAGGGAGTTTTTGTGGCTGAATTGGATAAAAATATAATGTTGGAAACTCGCAGAAAATTGAATTTTCTAGGCGATAGAGACCAATTTGAACTTAAACTTTAAAAAGCTTTCCGTTTCTTTTCTGCCTCTTTTTTCTTTTTGTCTTCTTGTTTTTTCTCGACCTCTGGATTAAATGGTATACTCAAGTCAATAGGTTGGTCTACATCCCAGTTAGACCGGACATCTATGCCTTTTTGATAATAAAATACTTCTTCTGCATAGGTTTTCTTTAAGAAACTTCCAGTGTCGTAGATTTTATTTTTATTGTCATCGTAAATTACACGGACAGTAAACTCTTCGGGAACCAGTAAATTAAATGTGATTTTGGTTTCGCCTTCAGAATAGGCGCTGGCCAATACATTATCTCCTTTTTTATTGGTTATTTCCACAATAATTGGAAAACGTTTTACATTCTGCAGATTCAGAATTAAATTTCCATAATCTTCGAATTCTTTGGTGGTTAATTTATACGATAATGTGTCATTGGTTTTTTCGTAAAAATCAGTCAAAGCACCTGGAAGAAAAGTGAAATTGTATTTTTCTAAAGGTTTTTTCTCAAAATCAACATATAGCTTTTGGTCAAATTCATCATATTCTGTTGTGAAATCAACAGCTGTAGAATCTTTGTTGACTAATGTAATTTTAGATTTGTCGAATTTTACCAAAGGCGTTTCGGTTTCTAAAGTGAAACGTTCTCTAAAATTAAGTTGCCCATTTTGCACCGCTTTGATATTTAGCGTATCTTTTTTCAGAGCTTTAATTTTAAAAGAAAATTTCTTGTCGTAGTTTTCTTTTGAAACTTCCATTGATAACGAATCGGCTTTTAAAGGCTTAAACCAAACCTGAAGCGAATCTTTTTTAGGAAATTGTGTTACAATGGTTTCTAGGGTTTCATTTCCGTTTTTAAGGACGATTTTTGGTTTGTCATTTTTGAAATTCTGTTTTCCTTCATACGGCAATAATAATCTGTTTCCAGAAGCTTGAATAGGTTTGAAAGTCTTTAAAGGCAATGTTTCTTTAAATAATTCTAATTCGTAAACTGTGTCGGTTGGAATCGTGATATAATGTTTTAAGAACCCAATTTTGTCGTCTTTTGGATTGAATTTATTGTTGCTGCCTTTGTCTTTTAGAGCGACCAAAAGATATTTTCCTTCTTTCAGATTTTCGAATTGAAAAGTTCTCATACTGTCCAAAGTATTCGTGATATAACGAGGAAACTCTTTGTAGATAACAGAATCTTTAAATTTGTCGTTGACTTCATAAAGCATCACAGAAACAAAGTTGTCTACATATTTTTCGTATGAATCTTTGATTCTACCATTCAATTTAAGCGAATCGATATATGGGCCTGTAGAAAATACGTATTTAAATTGATTCAATGCATTTCCTTCATTGTTGTCCTGAATCGCTTGTCCGAAATTCAAACTGTAAGTTGTATTTGGCTGTAAAGTATCGCGGATTTCAATTTTTATAAATTTACTAACCGAAGTAGGCGTAATTATCGGTTCATTTTTAAAAGGCGGAGAAATAATTAATTGCTTATTCGTGTTTTTAAGTTTGATATATTCGTCAAAATTCAAAGTGATCGTATTTCCTTTAAAATTTGTACTGTAGTTTTCTGGATAACTTGATATCAAAACAGGAGCAAGTGTGTCTTTTAAACCGCCGGTAATACTGCCTCTTTTGGCGCAGCTTACTACTGAGATTAGAATTATAAATAAAATGTATTTTAGAGCGTTTTTCAACATAACGGTTTTTCAAATTTGATTGCACAAAATAACGATTATATTTGCTTTAATTGAAATTTTTTATCCATTTATTAGGATTTAAGACTTTTGTATTTCTTCGGTTTTTTTATCGTTTCGAATATTTTAAAACGGCATAATTTCTTACTTTTGATTTCAAATGTAATTTTTAGGTTTTGTTAAAACGAATTTTTCCAGTTCTATTTTTCTTTTTACTGCTATCGTGCAGTAAAACCGAAAATCCAGTTATTTCTTTTTATTACTGGAAAACAATCTTCAAATTTTCTGAAAAAGAGAAAGAAGTTTTGAAAGATAATCAGGTTAAAAAACTTTATGTCCGTTATTTTGATATTGGACTTCAACCCGAAACAAAACAGCCTATTCCAATTAGTCCGATACGCTTTGATGAAAATCTAAACGGATTTACGATTGTTCCTGTCGTTTTTATTCAGAATAAAGTAATGCTTGAGCCGAATTTAGATGTAAATGAGCTGGCAGAGAAAACGTTTGGTTTTATAGAACAAATCAATTCGAAAAACAAAATTGTGTGTCAGGAAATTCAAATTGACTGCGATTGGACATTAAAAAGTAAAGAGAATTATTTAAAGTTTATAGAAGTTTTTAAGAAACTTTCGAAGAAAAAACTTTCGGCTACAATTCGACTCCATCAGGTTAAATATTTTAAAAAGACAAAAATTCCAAATGTCGATTCAGGCGTTTTAATGTATTACAATATGGGATCAATTGCATCGGATTCTCTAAATTCAATTTACGATCAAAAAGTCGCTGAAAAATATTTGAGTAGTTTAAAAAAATATCCGCTTCATCTTGATTTGGCTCTGCCGATTTATTCTTGGGGAGTTCACATTAGAAATAATAAAGTAATCGGACTGCGTTCTAAAATGAATACAAAAGAGTTGCTACAAGATTCAAATTTTGAAAAAACACATTCTATTTTTTTTAGAGTTAAAAAGTCTAATTATAAAAACGGAATTTTCTATGAAGAAAACGATCTGTTGAAAATAGAAGAAATTGCAACAAAAGATTTAAAAGAAATGGCAGAAGATTTGGATGAAAATCTGCCTGCAAAACCAAACGAAATTATATTTTACGATTTAGACGAATTCAATTTAAACCATTATGAAAAGAATATTTTTGAACAAGTTATTTCTAAGTTTTAGCCTTGCTTTACTTTCGATATACGGAATCATTTATGCCTGCGCTGGCGGAGACGATTGGGATTTCTTTGGCTACAATTCTAATTTTACGCCTGAAACTTTTGCAGACAAATCCTATTCGCCTTTATTTTTATCAGGCGGAATTTTTTACGGAATTGGTTTTGATACGCAGCACAATTCTCGTTTCAATAAAAACATAAAATCAGATTGGGCCGATTATCTTAAAGGAAAGGCTGATACAACGACGGTAAATTATTTCTTGATCGGAGATGAGCGCCCAAGCTATTATTCTGATGATAAAAATACAATCAAAAACAAAGAAGAAATTGAAGATCTTCATGTGTTTTATAAAACCAAGAAAGAGAATAAGAGCTCTCTAAAATGGGGAAAAAAGATCAATTTGAAAGATGATAAAATTAAAAACTTTGTCGAGTTTTTGTATTTGGCTCAAAAAATAGAAACGGTATCTATTGGTCAAGATTATTGGAGTTATGATCCAGTTGTGGAGAAAACGTTCAAGGATGCCAAAATGATTCAGTCAATCGAAAATGTATATAATACGATGTCTGATCCTTTCTTGAAAAACAGATATTGGTTTTTAACCATGAAAGCTCGTTTTTATAGCAATGACAAACAAAAAGCGATTGACTTTTTTAATAAAACAGAGAGTTCTGTTGCCAAAAATACTTTGTATTATCGTGCTTTGGCTTATGTAGCGGGAATCAATTTTAAGCAGAAAAAATATGCGGTTTCGAATTATTTGTATGCGCAGGTTTTTGATAAATGTCCAGAATTGCGTGTGGTAACAGCATATAGTTTTCGACCGAAAAACGAATCCGATTGGACAAAAGCTTTAGCAATGGCGAAAAATAATAATGAAAAAGCGGCGCTTTGGGCCATTCACGGTTATTATAAAGATGAAAAACAAGCCATTGAAAAGATTTATGAAATAGATCCAAAAAGCGAGCATTTAAATTATTTAGGAACTCGTTTGGTAAATTCATTAGAACAAAAAATCAATAATTCGTTTCAAAAGGATGGAAGTCAAGACCAGCCGAGAAGACCACAGAGTATTGCCGAAAACAAAACTGAAAACAAATCAAAAATTGATAATAGTGCTTTAGATTTAATTGCTAAAATTTCGGCTGCAGGAAATACGCAGAGACCGTATTTGTGGGATATTGCGATTGGTTATCTTCAGACTTTAAAAGGAGATTATACTAATGCAGATAAAAATTATACTAAAGCAGAAAAAACACTTCCGAAAACGGAGTTGGCGCGTTATCAAATCAGATTGCTTCGTTTTGTAAATAATATGAGCAAAATAGATAAATTGGATGATAGTAATGTCAAAACCGTTTTAGCCGATTTGAACTGGCTTTATTTTGAATTGCCAAAAACGTATAAAGGAAGTGAATTCCGTTATCAAAATGCTTCGCAATGGAGTAAAAACTATTTGGCTGCTTTATACAAATCAAAATCAAATCCTGTAATGACGGAATTGTTTAGTGAATCGCCTTATAGTTATTGGAATAGTGGAAACACATTTTATGATAATGAAAAAGATTTATTGGCTATGAAAAGTTTTATGGAGAAATCGAATAAAACCGAAATCGAGAAAATTGGTGCTGGGATTTATAGTTTGAAATTAAAAGACATTAATAATTTTCAAGCAGTTCAAGCTACTTTCAAAAATAAAATCCCAGAGGCAATTGAGTTTATGAAACAAGCCGACTCAGTTCAATATTATAAGTTTTTAGGAAATCCGTTTAACGGAAGCATTAAAGATTGCCACGATTGTGATCATGTCGCTTATCAAAAAAGAAAATACACTTATATGGATTTCTTGACAACCATAAAAGAAATGCAGGATAAGTTAGCAAAGAAAGAAGATGTTTATACCAACAGTCTTTTGCTTGGAAATGCATTTTATAATATCTCTCATTTTGGAAACGGAAGAACATTTTACGAAATTAGTATTGTAGGTTACGGATCGAGTCCTTATTCGTTTAGAAATCCGATGAAAGAAATGATTACTAATAATTCGGTTTCAAAAATGTATTATCAAAAAGCTTTTGAAGCGGCATCCAACAAAGAACAAAAAGCAAAATGTTTGTATCTGATTTCGAAATGTGAACGTAATGATTATTACAACAAAAAATATAGCGCGATAAATAGTTATTGGGAAATTCAAGATGATAAGGTTAATTTTATAGCTTGGAACTCATTCAAGGCTTTGAAAAAAGACTATTCAGATACTAAATATTATCAGGATGTAATTGCGGAATGCGGTTATTTTAATACGTATGTGAATCAATAAATTTGAAACGATGGTAAATAAGATTGAACATATCGGGATTGCAGTAAAAAACATTGACGACGCCAATGTTTTGTTCGAAAAAATGCTTGGCGTTCCATCTTATAAAATGGAAGCCGTAGAAAGCGAAGGAGTGCTGACTTCTTTTTTTCAGACAGGAAACAATAAGATCGAACTTTTGGTGGCGACCAATCCCGAAAGTCCGATTGCTAAATTTCTAGAAAAAAAAGGAGAAGGAATTCATCATATCGCTTTTGATGTTGATGATATCGAAGCAGAAATCACCCGATTGAAAAAGGAAGGTTTTGTACTGATCAATGAAGTTCCGAAGAAAGGAGCCGATAATAAACTAGTCGTTTTTCTGCATCCAAAGAACACAAATGGTGTTTTAGTGGAGCTTTGCCAAGAAATAAAATAAAAAAATGTCATTTTAATTTTTAAATAAGATGTTGAAAATCAATTTCGTTTTTCGGATTCAACAAAAGTTTTAAAATTAAATTCAAATGATGTCTTAAAATATTTGGAGTGAATGAAAAATAGTAGTAATATTGCATCCTCTAAACCGGTCCTATAGCTCAGCTGGTTAGAGCACCTGACTCATAATCAGGTGGTCCCTGGTTCGAGCCCAGGTGGGACCACTTTTATTTAGAAACAGAAAGCCTTTACAGAAATGTAGAGGCTTTTTTGTTTTTGGATGTTTTCAAAATAAAATCTCCTTTCCTTAAAAATAATGTAACTTTATCTATCAGAAACAAATTTAATCTTAAGATGGATAATTTAACTCCTCCTCAAAGGAGTAAGAATATGCAGGCCATAAAAAGCACTGGAACAAAGGGCGAGGTACGGCTTGCCCAAGCTTTATGGAATCTCGGGCATCGATATCGGAAGAATAATAAAAAAGTGTTTGGCCGGCCTGATATAACTTTTGCTAAATACAAACTTGCGATTTTTGTCGACAGCGAATTTTTTCATGGAAAAGATTGGGAAACGCAGCAATTGCGAATTAAATCCAATCGTGACTATTGGATTCCTAAAATTGAAAGAAATATAAAAAGAGATCAAGAAGTGAATGCTTTTCTTGTTTCAGAAGATTGGACGGTTTTAAGATTTTGGAGTAAGCAAATTGAGAAGGAATTAGAAGTGTGTGTGGCTAGAATTGAAGGAGCTATTATGCTTTTGAGTATTTGAATTTTGATAAAATGCATGGAAAATGGACTGTGAAAGATCCAAAAAACAATTTATTTCGTAATTTAAAAAAAGAGATTTCATTTTAGATACAAAGAGAGTTTTTTTTTTTAAATCAGGAATTTCTTATAACGAAATAAAATTTGTAGAGAGTCGTGAAAATGAGGTTTTTATGGTCTACAACGTTTTCTGAAAGGGATTGAGATGGTTAAGAGAGAAAATGTTAAAATTTGTTGGATGTTTTTTGTTTTAAAAGTTGCTTTTGTTTAAAAAACTTCTACTTTTGTCGAAGATTTTGCAGGTAAAATGCAATTTGTACGAAATTTCTATTTAAATAAGTTTGTAAAATAATTATAAGCCTGCTCCAAGTAACAGTTTGAATTTATGAAAAATCTAAAAGCCCCATTTTTAGCATTTGCATTAATACTATTAAACATTTCGATTGTATCTGCTTACAATAATCCGCCACCTCCAGGTGCGTCGGCTCGTAATGCAGGTTCTGAAAATGCTACTGATGATCTAGATGACGACGGAATAGGAGGCGGAGGTGAGCGTTTGCCAATCGATCAGAATATAATGATGTTGTTAATTGGCGGTTTAGCTTTAGGAGCTACCGTAATTTATAGAAACCAAACAAAAAAAGCTTCAAATTAATTTGAAGCTTTTTTTGTGGAGAAAAAATATCTTATTTGTTGATTGAATACAGTCTTGAAATGTATTTCCCAACTACATCAAATTCAAGGTTGATTTTTGTTCCAACTTTGAAATCTTTAAAGTTAGTGTGTTCAAAAGTATAAGGGATAATGGAAACACTAAATTCATTTGTTTTAGAATTAACAACGGTTAAACTTACTCCGTTTACAGTAATTGAACCTTTTTCGATAGTAATGTTGTTTAGGTCTTTGTTGTATTCAAAAGTATAATTCCAGCTTCCGTTTGCTTCTTCGATTTTAATGCAGGTTCCGGTTTGGTCTACGTGACCTTGTACAATATGTCCGTCCAGACGATCGCCCAGCTTCATTCCTCTTTCTAAATTAACGATATCGTCAACCTTCCAATCGCCAATATTAGTTTTTAAGATCGTTTCGTCAATAGCCGTTACAGTATAAAGAGAATCTTTAATGGCTACTACTGTAAGACAGATTCCGTTATGCGAAACGCTTTGATCTATTTTTAATTCGTGTGTTATCGAAGAGTCAACTGTTATATGAAGATTGTTTTGATCTTTCTGAATTTCGTGGATCCTGCCGAGTGTTTCTATAATTCCTGTGAACATTGTGGTTTTATTTTACTAAATTTGCACATCAAAATTAGTAATAAATACACTGAGCTCATGAATAAAAAAGCAGAAAATATAATTGTTGGAATTTCAGTAGGAGATTTAAACGGTATTGGAAGCGAAGTTATATTGAAAACATTCGAAGATTCTCGTATGTTAGAATTATGCACGCCGGTTATTTTTGCAAATGCTAAAATTCTTTCTTTTGTTAGAAAAAGTTTTGCTTCTACAGTTCAATTTCATGGAGTTGATAAGCTGGAGCAGGTTATTCCTGGAAAAGTAAATGTCTTAAATCTTTGGAGAGAAGGAGTAGATATTAATTTAGGAACCAATGATCCAAAGATTGGAGAATATGCGATCAAATCATTCGTTGCCGCAACGAAAGCATTGAAAGAAGGTGAAATTGATGTGTTGGTCACAGCGCCAATAAATAAATACAATATACAATCGGAAGATTTTAAATTTCCAGGACATACTGATTATCTGGATCAGCAATTAGAAGGAAATGCACTGATGATGATGGTGCAGGATAATTTAAGGGTAGGATTGATAACAGATCATGTGCCTTTAAATGAAGTGGCTTCTCATTTAACAGAAGAATTAATTACTAAAAAAATAGAAACGATCAGAAAATCTTTGATTCAGGATTTTAGTATTGTTAAACCGAAAATAGCAGTTTTAGGATTGAATCCGCATGCTGGAGATGGTGGTGTGATTGGAAAAGAAGATGATTTGGTTTTAAAACCAACATTAAAGAAAATATTCGATTCAGGAACAATGGTTTTTGGGCCATTTCCGGCGGATGGTTTTTTTGGAAGTGGTCAGTACGAGAAATATGATGCTATCGTAGCCATGTATCACGATCAAGGATTAATTCCGTTTAAAACCTTGTCTTTTGGAAAAGGAGTCAATTATACAGCAGGTTTAGATAAAGTAAGAACATCTCCAGATCATGGAACAGCTTACGATATTGCTGGAAAAGATATGGCAGATTACAATTCGTTTAAAGAAGCAGTCTATCTTGCGATCGATATTTTTCGCTCGCGTAATCAGTATGAGGAGATTAGCCAAAAACCTCTTAAAATAAAAGAAAAACAGTTATAAACAAAAAAAGGTGAATAAGATTATTAGATTTATAATAATTTTATATCTTTGCACCCCAATTCAGATATCTAGTTTTAGAACTGAATTGTTCAAATTGATGTTGAAATGAGCAAAACAAAAGAATTTTTAATTCCTTTCGTAGGATTAAAACTAGGAAAACACCATTTTGAGTATCAGATAAATAATGATTTTTTTAAGAATTTTGATTATGAAGAGTTTCAAAGTTCAGATATTAAAGTCAAGTTGCTTTTCGAAAAGAAGAGTACTATGTTAGAGTTAGAATTCAAACATAAAGGAACAGTAAATGTGCCTTGTGATCTAACAGGCGAAGATTTTGATTTACCTATAAAGGGAAAAATGAAGTTAATTGTTCGCTTTGGAGATGAGTTCAATAATGATAATGAAGAATTGTTGATTTTACCACATGGTGAACATGAGATAGATATTGCGCAGTATATTTATGAAATGATCGCGCTTTCTGTACCTCAAAAAAGAATTCATCCAGGAGTTAAAGATGGAAGTCTGCAAACGGAAGCTTTAACTAAATTGAATGAATTGAGTGTAAAAGAACAAAAGGAAGAGAGTAACAAAGAAGAAGATATTGACCCGCGTTGGGAAAAATTAAAGAAACTATTAACGGATAAATAATATAGTAAAATGGCACATCCTAAGAGAAAGACCTCGAAAACAAGAAGAGATAAGAGAAGAACACATTATAAAGCTACTGTAGCTCAAATCGCTACATGTCCAATTACTGGAGAAGCACATTTATACCACAGAGCTTACTGGCATGAAGGTAAAATGTACTACAGAGGGCAAGTTGTTATCGATAAATCTGAAGCGGTTGCTTAATACGTTTTTGTAAATTATACTGGAACTCTCACATAGTGAGAGTTTTTTTTGTTGGTTATAATTTTCGTTTTTTAGGAAAATATAGACAAATTCGTTACGTTTTTTTTTGTAATTTTCGAGTCTTTTAAAAATTTTTCAAATTAATCATAATTTGAGAGGAAATAATAGAATATAATGAATACAATCACAGCCGCAATTACCGCTGTTGGAGCTTATGTTCCTGACTTTGTTCTTACCAACAAAGTGTTAGAAACAATGGTTGATACCAATGACGAGTGGATTACTACTCGAACAGGAATTAAAGAAAGAAGAATTCTAAAAGATGCTGATAAAGGAACATCTTACCTTGCTATAAAAGCAGCACAAGATTTAATTGCAAAAGCAAATATTGATCCTTTAGAGATTGATATGGTTATCATGGCAACGGCAACACCAGATATGATGGTGGCTTCTACAGGAGTATTTGTTGCTACAGAAATTGGCGCTACAAATGCATTTGCCTACGATTTACAAGCAGCTTGTTCAAGTTTCTTATACGGAATGTCAACTGCGGCAGCTTATGTACAATCTGGACGTTACAAAAAAGTGCTGCTAATTGGTGCTGATAAAATGTCGTCAATTGTAGATTATACAGATAGAGCGACTTGTATTATTTTTGGAGATGGAGCAGGTGCTGTTCTTTTTGAACCAAATTATGAAGGCTTAGGCTTACAGGACGAATATTTAAGAAGTGATGGTGTAGGACGCGATTTTCTTAAAATCCCTGCGGGAGGTTCTTTGATTCCGCCTAGCGAAGAAACTGTAAAAAACAGACAGCACAATATTATGCAAGACGGGAAAACTGTTTTCAAATATGCTGTTACTAATATGGCTGATGCAAGCGAATTGATCTTACAAAGAAACAATTTGACTAATCAAGATGTTGACTTCTTGGTGCCGCATCAAGCGAACAAACGTATTATTGATGCTACTGCAGGCAGATTAGAATTGGACGATTCTAAAGTGTTGGTAAACATCGAAAGATATGGTAATACTACTTCTGGAACTCTACCATTAGTATTAGCAGATTTTGAGCATAAGCTTAAAAAAGGAGATAATGTTATTTTTGCCGCTTTTGGTGGTGGATTCACTTGGGGATCTATCTATTTAAAATGGGCTTACGATAAGAATTAAATTAAAACTAAAAACGAATCATTATGGATTTAAAAGAAATTCAAAACCTAATCAAATTTGTTGCAAATTCGGGCGTTGCAGAAGTGAAGTTAGAAATGGATGATGTAAAAATCACAATCAGAACAACTTTAGAAACAAATGTAACTGAGGCAACTTACGTACAGCAATTACCTGCTCAGGCAGCTTTACCTCAAGCACAAGTGCCACAAGTTACAGCTCCAACAGTTGTAAATGTAACTCCAGAAGCACCAGCTGCTAACGATTCTAAATATATCACTATAAAATCTCCAATCATTGGAACATTCTATAGAAAACCATCTCCAGACAAACCAGTTTTCACAGAAGTGGGAAGTACTGTATCTAAAGGTGATGTTCTTTGCGTAATTGAAGCAATGAAATTATTCAACGAAATCGAATCTGAAGTTTCTGGTAAAATTGTAAAAATTCTTGTTGACGATATGTCTCCAGTTGAATTTGATCAACCTTTATTCTTAGTAGATCCATCATAAATAAATTTAGATTTTAGATTTTAGATTTTAGATTGATCTGGCAGAATTAATATCGCAGACATCTAAAATTATCTAATTCTCAAATTGTCTAATTATCTAATTAAAATAAGATGTTTAAAAAAATATTAATTGCGAATAGAGGAGAAATTGCACTACGTGTAATTCGTACATGTAAGGAAATGGGAATCAAAACTGTTGCAGTTTACTCTACAGCCGACGCAGAAAGTTTACACGTTAAATTTGCTGACGAAGCGGTTTGTATTGGCCCTCCTCCGAGTAACTTATCGTATTTGAAAATGTCAAATATTATTGCAGCTGCAGAAATTACAAATGCAGATGCAATTCATCCAGGTTATGGATTTCTTTCTGAGAATGCTAAATTCTCTAAAATTTGTCAAGAGCACGGAATCAAATTTATTGGTGCAGCTCCTGAAATGATCGACCGTATGGGAGATAAAGCTTCTGCAAAAGCGACAATGAAAGCGGCAGGAGTTCCTTGTGTACCAGGTTCAGATGGATTATTAGAATCTTACGAACATGCGCAAAAAACAGCTAAAGAAATTGGCTATCCAGTAATGATGAAAGCTACTGCTGGTGGTGGTGGAAAAGGAATGCGTGCCATCTGGAAAGAAGAAGAGCTTTTAAAAGCTTGGGAAAGCGCGCGCCAAGAAGCT
Organism: Flavobacterium panacagri; assembly: GCF_030378165.1. Taxonomy (NCBI): domain Bacteria; kingdom Pseudomonadati; phylum Bacteroidota; class Flavobacteriia; order Flavobacteriales; family Flavobacteriaceae; genus Flavobacterium; species Flavobacterium panacagri. The sequence goes on along the minus strand of NZ_CP119766.1, from coordinate 689,387 downwards.
GCTGCAGCATTTGGAAATGACGGAATGTACATGGAGAAACTTATTGAAGAGCCACGTCATATCGAAATTCAAGTTGTTGGTGATGCTTATGGTAAAGCTTGCCACCTTTCTGAAAGAGATTGTTCTGTACAACGTCGTCACCAAAAATTAACGGAAGAAACTCCTTCTCCGTTTATGACAGACGAACTTCGTGCTAGAATGGGGGAAGCTGCTGTAAAAGCTGCTGAATTCATTAAATATGAAGGAGCTGGAACTGTAGAGTTTTTGGTTGACAAACACAGAAACTTCTATTTCATGGAAATGAATACTCGTATTCAAGTAGAGCACCCAATCACAGAACAAGTTATTGATTATGATTTGATTCGTGAGCAGATTATGGTGGCTGCTGGAATTCCGATTTCAGGTAAAAACTACCTTCCAGAATTACACGCTATCGAATGTCGTATTAACGCTGAAGATCCTTATAACGATTTTCGTCCTTCACCAGGAAAAATTACTACGCTTCATATGCCAGGAGGACACGGAGTACGTTTAGATACTCACGTTTACTCAGGATATAGTATTCCGCCAAACTACGACTCTATGATTGCTAAGTTAATTACAACGGCACAATCTCGTGAAGAAGCGATTAGCAAAATGCGAAGAGCTTTGGATGAGTTCGTAATCGAAGGTGTGAAAACTACAATTCCTTTCCACAGACAATTAATGGATGATCCAAAATATATTGCAGGAGATTATACAACTGCATTTATGGATACATTTAAAATGAATAATCCAGAATAATTATAGAAGGCTGTCAATTTTTTTTGACAGCCTTTTTTCTTTATATAAGTTTTGAATACGTTCTTTTGATTCAACTTGAAACTTCAAACCTGAAACTTTCAACTAGAAAATTTCATAAGGTTACACTTTAAGTGTTTACTTATTACACACCTTTTTTCTCTTTTACACACCTTTTTACTTTTTACCTTTTTTTGGTATATCTCATAAAAGCCTTTAAAAACAAGTCTTTACGAGGTTTGGCACAGTTCTTTTTCATTACGGCATAATAATTTCATTATCTAAAGCGTAAACAACTATTAATTTAAATATATACGTTATGAAAAATTTATTTTTATCAGCCGCAATTGTCTTAGGAAGTTTAACTTCATTCGCTTCAACTACACAAGTAAACAATACAATCGTAAAAACGATTTCTATTGAAGACGAATACACTGAAATCAAACTAGAAGAATTACCAGCAGCAATTTCGGAAGCTTTGAAAAAAGCATATCCAGAAGCTGTGATTACAAAAGCATATAAAAACGAAAAATCTGAGTATAAACTTGATGTTACTGTTGGTGACAAAGTTGGAAATCTTTTCGCTAATGCAGACGGAACTTGGATTAAAAAATAATCTAAATTGTAGGTTTTGTGAAAATCCAGATCAAGAATACTAAGATCAAATTAACAACATTAAAATATAATTATCATGAAAAATTTATTTCTATCAGCCGCAATCGTTTTGGGAGGTTTAACATCATTTGCTTCAACTTCGCCAATTTCAAATACTATCGTAAAAACAATCTCTATTCAAGATGATTATACAGAAATTAAAGTAGTGGAAGTTCCGACTGCAATTACAGATGCGCTTAAAAAAGCATATCCAGATGCAGTTCTAACAAAAGCGTTTAAAAATACTAAAAATGAGTATAAGCTTGAAGTAGCTGTTGGAGACAAAACAGGAAATCTTTTTGCTAACGCAGACGGAACTTGGATTAAACAATAATTAAATCTAACCCTAAAAAACTATTACTATGAAAAAGTTAATCTTATCGGCAGCAATTGTTTTAGGCAGTTTGTCGATGCACGCAGAAACCGCTGCTGCAACCAGCCCAATGGTGCAGACAGTTAATGATCAGGATGGATATAAAGAAGTAGACGGAGTTCCGGCAGCTGTAAAGAAAGGCTTAGACGAAGCTTATCCTGGTGTAGTGCTTGAAAAAGCATGGGTAAATGACAAAAAGGAGTACAAAATTGAGATAACCGTTCGTGGTGAAAAATCGATCGTTTATACAGACGCTTCTGGAAACATTCTTAAAAAATAATTTAAACCATAAATATTATGAAAAAGTTAGTTTTATCAGCAGCGATTGTTTTAGGAAGTTTATCGGTTAATGCCACAGTTCTTCCAGCGATTTCGATCACTCAATCCGTACTAATTCAAGATGAATATACTGAAGTAGCTGCAGACGCCGTTCCGGCAGCAGTGAAGTCAACAATTGAAAAATCTTTCCCGAATACTAAGCTTGAAAAAGCTTATAAAAACGCGAAAAACGAGTACAAACTTGAAATTTCAAGCGGAGACAAGAAGTACACTATTTTTACAGATGCTTCTGGTAATATCATCAAAAAATAATTAAAAAAATCAGCATCATGAAAAAGTTAATCTTATCAGCAGTTATCCTTCTAGGAACAATGTCAATTCATGCCAATGTATTGCCTGTTTCAGAAGATGCTAAAACGACTGTAGTTATTCAGTCAGAATACACAGAAGTTGCTGTAGATGCTGTGCCTGCAGCTGTAAAAACAGCTTTGCAGACAGCTTATCCGGGAGCAAAACTGGATAAAGCATTTGTAAATGATAAAAAAGAGTACAAACTAGAAATATCAGTTGGAGACCAAAAGGCTACTGTTTACTCAGATGTCAATGGTAACTGGTTGAAGATATAATTAGGTGAATTTAGATTTATGTTTTTGGTGAAAAAGAGATTGCGTCGTGCAATCTCTTTTTTTTTGCATAATTTTGTGAAAATCCAATTTTAATAGTCTTATTTTAGCAAAAAACTCCCTAAAAGCAAATGCCCAAGATATTATTGATAGAAGATGACATCGCGTTTTGTAAATTATTAGAAAAATTTCTAATTAAAAAAATGTTTGATGTAACGATTGCTTTCTCTGCTGCAGAAGCACGTACTGCGGTTAAAAACGAATCTTTTGATTTGATTTTGACTGACCTTCGCCTGCCTGATTCTGACGGTATTGGTTTGATGTCTGAATTTAAAAACGAATACCCACATATTCCTGTTGTTTTAATGACAGGCTACTCTGATGTTAATACTGCAGTTAAAGCCATAAAAAATGGTGCGGCCGATTATATTTCGAAACCTTTCAATCCTGACGAGGTTTTGCTTGTGATTACTAATGCATTGCAAACTCCAAAAGAAGAAGAGGAAGAAGAAACAGAAGCTCCTGCTAAAAAGAAAAAAGCAGTAAAGAAAACAGCTTCTTCTCCTGAAAATGAATTTGTGAGAGGAATTTCGGTTGCTTCTAAAAAACTTTGGGATCATATTCAATTGGTAAGCCCAACAGATATGTCGGTTTTAATTATCGGCGAAAGCGGCACAGGGAAAGAAATCATTGCGAAAAGCATTCATCAGCAGAGTCAGAGAAAAAGTAATAATTTTATAGCTGTCGATTGTGGTGCGATTCCGAAAGAATTGGCTGCAAGTGAATTCTTTGGTCACTTAAAAGGATCGTTCACTGGCGCAATCAGCGATAAAATGGGATATTTTGAAGCGGCTAATGGTGGAACTTTATTTTTGGATGAAATTGGAAACCTTTCGTACGAAAATCAAATCCAGTTGTTGAGAGCGCTTCAGGAAAGAAAAATAAAACCAGTTGGAAGCAATAAAGAAATAAACGTCGATATACGCATTATTACAGCAACCAATGAAGATTTACGCGAGGCAGTAAAAAACGGCGATTTTAGAGAGGATTTATACCATAGAATCAATGAGTTTTCGATTCAGTCTCCGTCTTTAAAAGATCGCGATGAAGATTTAATGGTTTTTGCCGATTATTTCCTTGAAAAAGCCAATGAACAATTGAATAAAGAGATCATTGGATTTTCGCCAGAAGTGGTTTCGATTTTTCAAAATTATAGTTGGCCGGGAAATTTACGTGAATTACAAAACTGTGTAAAACGTTCGACTCTTTTGTCTAGAGGCGATTTTATAGAAAGTGATGTGCTTCCTGCAGAATTCTTTCAAATTCAAAAGCAGTCGGCAGGGAGTGGTAGTTTTTCATTGTCTGAAAATGAAAAAGAAGCCATTATTCATGCTTTATCGAAAGCGCAGAACAATAAGTCTGAAGCAGCCAAGCTTCTGAAAATTACCCGAAAAACACTTTACAACAAATTGAAACAATATAATATAGAATTAGAATAAAGCGCTTTATTTAAAGCGCTTTTTCTTTTTTATATTTCCTGTTTTAATGCTTCAAAAAGAACAATAATTTTTTGTTCTAAATCAGAATAAATACTTTTAATGTCAAGCGTATTTAAATCTTCTTTTTCCAAAGTCTTTAAAATTTCTCCAATTTCTTTTGCCTGAATTTGTCTGAACATTGGAGCAATTCGGTGCGAAATTGATTTTATTTCATCGTGGTTAGTATCGCTTACTGCTGTTTTCAGAAGATTTAAATTATCATGAGTGTTTTCTATAAAAGATTTTAAAACTTCTTTTAAAGCAGAATCATCCTGACCTAGAAAGTCCTTTAGAGTTTCTAACGAATACATCTGAGAAGCATTATCTTCATCATTTTCTATTGTTTCTGCAACAGGAATTTCTTCATGATCCAAAATGTGCTGGATAGTTTCTAGTAAAATTTTTGGCGAATAAGGCTTTTTGACAACCGTTGTAAAACCAGCATCTTTATAAACCGAAAGATCTAAATCGGTTCTTCCTGTAAGTGCAATAACAGGCTGGTTTTTGAAAGTAGTTTCAGGAAGTTCTTTTAGCTTTTCTAAAAACATAAAACCGTCAATTTCCGGCATCTGAATGTCAGTAATCACAAAATCAAAATGTGTATTTTGAATGGTTTCTAAAGCTTTAATAGGATTAGTAAAAGAAAAAACCTGATGTTGCTCCTGTTTCAAAACACCGCTGGTTAAATTCAAAAGATTAATATCATCATCAACCACAATAAAAGTGTTTTTTTTGGTATTTCTTAAAGTCTTATTTGCTTCATTTAAATTGGGTTGGCTATTATCAAATAATAAAGGCAGTTGAATTGTAAAAGTGCTTCCTTTTCCAAAAATACTATCCAAGCTTAAACTGCCACCCAAAATAGAAATAATTTTTTTACAGATAGATAATCCTAAACCAGTGCCTCCATATGTTTTTTCAATGTTTTCATTCGCTTGGGCAAACTCTTCAAAAACCAATTTCTGATTGGCTTTTTCAATTCCTATTCCAGTATCTTGAATAGAAATAGTAAAAGTATCCTCTTCATCCGCGTAAGCAGCAATTCGTATATGACCTTGTTCTGTAAACTTATAAGCATTTCCGATAATGTTGGTCAGAATTTGTTTTAATCGAAATGGATCACCAACGATGCGTTTCTGAAATTTTTCATCAACATTAATAATAAGATCAATATCTTTTTGCTTGTAAACAGTATGGATATTTTGGGCAACATCTTCAATGATTTCAGGAAGTAAAAACGGAACTTTTTCAATCGAAATTTTTCCGGCCTCAATTTGTGAGAAGTCTAATAAATCCTGAACCAGCTGTGTAATATACTCAGATGAATTTTTGATGTTTTTGATAAAATAAGACTGCTTAGTATTCACATCTGAATTTCCTAAAAGTTCAGAATATCCCACAATGGTGCTCAAAGGTGTTTTTAAATCGTGGCTTACAGTAGAGATTAATTGTTCTCGGCTTTTAAGCAGATTTTTGGTCTTGAAATTGGCTATTTCTAACTGTTTTTTATAGACCTGAGATTTAGAATAATCACTCACAATCAAAATAGAGAAAAATACAGTTAACAATAAACCGATAACAGCAGAAGCAGTTACAATTTCGTTGACTCTTTTTAAAGATTTTTCTTTTAATGAATTATTTTTGATCGAATTGATGATGATTTCTCTTTCAATAATTCGAAGCACTTTTCGAAGCTGATCAGAAATTGCCATTTCGTTCTGAAGCAATTTATTTTCTTCAAAATTCAAAGATTCTTTTTTCTTTTCGGCTTTTAATTTTACGGTACTTAAGAGTTTTTTAGAATTCGCCAAAATAGAATCGGAAGCTTTTTTGCTCAGCGTATTGGTGCTGTCATCCGGAATATTGGAATTTAGATAATCAACATAGCGTTGCAGAACACTACGCTGATAACTTCCTAACTGATTTGGGTTTTTTGTAAAATCTTGAAGTTCCAGCTTTCTTAAATTAAACTCCATTTTTGTGATTTCGTCAATCGCATTATTAACCGAAGTTTCGTCGTCTGCTTTATTCTTGATTTCTTTTAACTGCTTGATGTTTTTGGTCTTTTCAGACAGAAGAAAAGTCACACTATCCAAAAGTGTTTTTTGATATTCTGTAGTAACAATTTGTTTTAAAGTATCAAGGCGAAGACGAAGCGAATCGGTTTCGATTAAATAATTTTTAAAATCTTTTTCGGAGTTGCTTTGAATGGTTTGTCTGGCTAAACTTTCCGTTTTGTAAACATTAGAAAAAAGTTTACTGACTTTAAGGATTTTGGTTTTTTCGAAAGCAATTTTATCTTCCAGTTTGTTATAAACGACATTTTCCGAATACAAAAACCATCCAACGGTAACCACCAAAGCTAACAAAGCGACATAACTGAATAAAACTTTAAGTGCGGTGTAACTTTTTTTGGTCTCCATATTTTACTGAAAGGTTTTTGGGGAAATTTGGTCCCGAAATCTCGGGATTATAATGTCCTGCAATTTATCTAAAAAAATCTGTTTTAAGAACAGTGAAACTACTGATAATGTTATATAATTGTAAGGTGTATAAAGCAAAACAGCCGTAGATTATGTAAAATCTACGGCTGTTATTTATAATTTTTTAACGATTATAATGTTTCGCTTAACCATTTGAAAAACTCACCTTGCCAAACCTGAGCATTTTGAGGTTTTAAAACCCAGTGATTTTCTTCTGGGAAATATACAAATCGGCTTTTGATTCCTCTTAACTGCGCAGCCTGAAAAGCTTCTTGTCCTTGTCCGATTGGCACACGGAAATCTTTTCCGCCTTGGAAAATCAAAATAGGTCGGTTCCAGTTCTGAACCAAAGTTGCAGGGTTGAAAGTGGTGTAGGCTTTTTGAGCAACAGCATTATCTTTTTCCCAATACGCGCCTCCAAAATCCCAGTTGTTAAAGAAAACTTCTTCAGTTGTTCCTAACATCGAAACGGTATTGAAAACTCCATCGTGAGCAATGAAAGTTTTGAAACGGTTTTTATGAATTCCAGCTAAGTAGAATACAGAATATCCTCCATAGCTCGCTCCAACGCAACCTAAACGGCTTTTGTCAACATAACTTTCTTTAGCCACATCATCAATTGCAGAAAGGTAATCGTCCATAACTTGTCCGCCCCAATCTTTACTAATTTGCTCGTTCCATTCTACACCATGTCCTGGCATTCCACGGCGATTTGGTGCAACGACTACATAACCTTTAGCGGCCATTAATGAGAAATTCCAACGGAAAGAATACGATTGTGTCAATGCACTTTGCGGGCCGCCTTGGCAGTATAATAAAGTTGGATATTTTTTTGTAGCATCAAAATTTGGAGGAAGAATTACCCAAACCAACATTTTTTTACCGTCGGTTGTGGTAACATAACGTCTTTCGGTTTTGCTTAACGTTAATGATTTATAAGTTTCTGTATTTACATTAGAAAGTTGTTTCCAAGTGTTTTTCTTTAAATTAAAAGAAAAAATTTCGCCAGCATGATTCATGTCTGTTCTAGTCACGATGATATCATCTCCGGCAAATCCAACTAAATCATTTACGTCAAAATCTCCTTTTGTCAATTGCTGAACATTGATTGCGATTTTAGTCAAGCCAGGAAAATTAACCGAAAAAATTTGTTTTGTACCATCAATTGGCGCTACAAAAAATACTGTTTTTCCGTCTTTGCTCCAGATAAAATTATCTACAGTTCCGTCCCAGTTTGCTGTTAAGTTTTGTTTCATTCCTTTAAACTCAACAATAATATCATTTTTATCAGACTCATAACCGTCACGTTTCATTTGCAACCAAGTTAAATTTCCTGTTGGAGAAAATTGTGGCGCTGTATCGTAACCTAAATTACCATCTGTTTTATTAACCGTTTTTTGAGTTTCCAGATTGTACTCATAAATATCGGTATTGGTAGAAATAGCATAAGCCGTTCCTGCTTTTTTCTTGCAAACGTACAAAATGCTTTTGCTGTCTGGCGACCAGATATAATCTTCGTCACCACCGAAAGGTTTTTGCGGAGAATCAAAAGTTTCGCCTTTTAAGATATCGATTCCTTTTGCGCCGTCTTTATTTTCTTTATAAAAAACATGGTTGAATTTCCCTTCGTTCCAGGTATCCCAATGACGGTAATCTAATCCGTCGTAGATTTGCGCATCCGATTTTGTCAGGTTTGGATAAAAATCTTTACCTAAAACTTTGTCGATTTTTACTTCTTCGTTATAAACAACATATTTTCCGTCAGGAGAAATGTTTTTGTCTGTTAAGATGTCTTTAGTGTCTTTAATTTCAACTGCATTTCCTCCAGTTACAGGAATCGTATACAATTTTGAAGACGATTTATTTTCTTCTACAGAAGGCGTAGAAACTTTAAAAACAACATTTTTTGCATCTTTAGAAATGCCAAGAGGTGTCACTCTTCCTAATTTCCATAACAATTCCGGCGACATCATATTCTGTCCGATAGCATTTAAACTCATCATTATTAAGGTTGTTAATACTACTTTTTTCATAATCAATTATTCTATTTTTTGTGGTGCTAAAAATACAACATTTAAAATCCAATTAGTTAAATTTCAAATTTCAATTATTGTTAAAATTCTAAACTTACCTGCGATATTTTTTTTCGCCACGAATTCACAAATTTTTATTCACAAAGATTATCAAAATATAATCCGTGAATTCGTGGCGGAAAAAAAATCATTATTTTTATAAAAAACTCTAAAAATGGAATTAAGTTATTGGGAATTAAAAAACTGGTTCACGAATGTAGATTACACTATCGTAGGAAGTGGCATTGTTGGTCTGCATACTGCTTTGCGCTTACGCGAAAGATTTCCAGCAGCCAAAATTCTGGTTTTGGAAAGAGGCATGTTACCGCAAGGTGCGAGTACCAAAAATGCTGGTTTTGCCTGTTTCGGGAGTCTTTCGGAAATTTTAGAAGATTTAAAAACACATTCAGAAGATGATGTTGTAACTCTGATTGAAAAACGATGGAAAGGTTTGCAGTTGCTTCGAAAAAAACTTGGAGATTCGGCAATAGATTTTAAACCTCATGGTGGCTATGAATTGTTTTTGAAAGAAGATGAATTCGGGTTTAATGAATGTATTTCGAGAATGCCGTTTATCAACGAAATCTTAAAACCACTTTTTAAAACAGATGTTTTTACCAAAGAAACAGACCGATTTGGATTTGGAAATGTTCAGGATTATTTAATTTTTAATCCGTTTGAAGCACAAATTGATACCGGAAATATGATGCAGGAATTACTAAGACAAGCAGTTTCAGAGAATATTTTAATTCTCAATCAGCAAACCGTAACCTCTTACGCAGATGCAGGAAATCATGCTGAAGTAGTTCTAAATGATTTTAGTTTTAAAACCCAAAAACTGCTTTTTGCTACAAATGGTTTTGCCGGATCTCTCACAAATGGAGCAGTTAAACCAGCCCGAGCACAGGTTTTAATTACAGAACCGATTCATAATTTAGACATAAAAGGAACGTTTCATTTAGATAAAGGCTATTATTATTTTAGAAATATAAACGATAGAATTTTATTAGGAGGAGGGAGAAACCTGGATTTTGAAGGTGAAACTACAACCGAATTTGGTAACACGAAAATTATCCAAAATAAATTGGAAGATTTACTGAAAAATGTAATTTTACCGAATCAGGATTTTCAGATTGCGCACCGTTGGAGTGGCATTATGGGAATCGGAAATAGTAAAAATCCTGTTGTAACTCAACTGTCTGAAAACGTGTTTTGTGGAGTGCGTTTGGGCGGAATGGGAGTGGCAGTAGGCAGTTTAATAGGAACAGAATTAGCAGATTTAATATAATGGGAGTAACCAAAAGACCAATTAAAAAAACAACAACCGCAAGTAAACCTAAACCTAAAACGGCTCCTAAAAAAGGAAATCGTTCTTGGGGCGAAAGAATAAAATGGTTTTTTATAAAAGCTGCTTTATGGTTTTTTGGAATATCCATTGGGTCGGTTATCTTTTTTAAATATGTTCCAGTTCCGTTTACGCCATTAATGCTTATTCGTGCTATCGAAAATAAATGGGCAGGAAAAGAGGTTTACTTTGATCACGACTGGGAACCGATTGAAAAAATTTCCATGAATCTGCAAAAAGCAGTTATTGCCAGCGAAGATGCCACTTTTTTAACACACAACGGTTTCGATTTTAAAGCGCTTCAAAAAGCCTATAAAAGCAACGAACGCGGACGCCGAATTCGTGGAGGAAGTACAATCTCACAACAAACCGCTAAGAATGTCTTTTTATGGCAGGGTAAAAGTTATTTCCGTAAAGGTCTCGAAGCTTATTTTACTGTTTTGATTGAACTAATTTGGGGTAAAGAACGCATCATGGAAGTTTACCTAAACAGTATTGAAATGGGAGACGGAGTTTACGGAGCTTATGCCGCAACAGAACACTGGTACCGCCGAGATGCTTCTAGTTTAACGCCAATGCAGGCGGCGGGAATTGCAGCAATTCTTCCAAATCCGAGAAAATTTAAAGCTACAGGTTCTTCAAGCTATATTAACAGAAGAAAAGAACGAATTGTCCGCGAAATGCGATACGTTGGAAAAATCAATTATAAAGGAGATGAGAAAAAGTAAAAAAGCTCTTTTTGCTTTTCTGATCTTAAACGTAACGTTGACTTTTGGACAAGGAAAAACTTCTGAAATAGGTTTTATATCAGACAATGATTTATACACTTCGTCTAAAAACGATATGTATTATACCAACGGATTGGAACTTTTTTATCGGTTTTTATCAAAAAATGATAATGAAAAGATCAATAAGAAAGTCACAGAATTCCGTGTTGGACAGTATATCTATAATCCGAGATTTATTAATGAAACAGCAATCGATATAAACGATCGTCCTTTTACGGCTTATCTTTTTGCAGAAGCCGGCAGAAGCTTCTTTTATCAAAGCGAGTCAGTTTTAAAAACTAATTTCCAGTTAGGATTTATGGGGCCAAATGCTTTGGGAGAAGAAACTCAGGTTGGATTTCATAAAATTATTGGATACAAAAAAGTGTACGGCTGGGAAAATCAATTGCATAATGCTTTTGCTGTCCAGGCGCATGTAATGTATTCTAAAAAAATGTTCCCTTCCAAACACAATGATTTTGTCGATTTGCACTTTCATTCCGAAGCCAATTTAGGAACTATTTTTACAGGACTTTCAACTGGTTTTATGGCGAGAATTGGATTTAAAAAACTGCTTCCAATTTATGATTCTAATATGTATCATGCTTCTGTAAACTCACAGGTTCAGACGGATATTAGAGAGTTCTACTTTTATGCCATGCCAAGTGTCAATTATCAGTTTTATGATGCCACGATAGAAGGCAGTATGTTTAATGACACCAGTCCGATTACATTTGATTTGAATCCGCTTCGTTTTAATGCTGAAGCTGGCTTAAAATACCGACACAACAATTTTAATATCTCCTATTCTTTTCTTTACCGTGGAAGAGAACTAAATGATCCAGGAATCAATACCAATGCAGGATATTTTTATGGCTCGATTCGAATGGGGTTTTTGATTAAATAATCTTTTTAAACAAAAAAATTAAAATCAATATGATTGGATATTTTGTTTTCTTCGTTTTCGTAGCCATTTTTGCTTATGTTAGTGTTAAGTGGGGAACATTTTTGATTTCAGATTTAATAGCTGGATTTATTTTATTAGTATTCTTTACACATTATCATTTTAGAAATGATCTTGATAAAAAAGCTGGAATTATGGTCTTTTTTGTTAACCTCATTCTCTATGTTCTTCTCTTTATTTCTTCTGCATTTATTTATTTTGACCAAGAAAATGAAAAAAAGACTTACTGGATATTTACTATTCTTGCGTCTTTTCTTTTAGTTATGTTGGAAAAAATGGTATTAAATTTTGATGATGCTTTTCAGGGTGTGTATGTTCCTGTCGCGTTAGCTTTTTTTCCGATGTATCTTTTGAAATATTATATTAAATATATAAAAGAGTAGGTTTAGAATACTATTTCAATGATTTTAGGATTGTATTTTCTTTTTTATTCAAGTAAGTAGATTTACTAGAAAGGCTTTTTTTTGCTATTGCCTTCAGGGCGCATGATGTCTCTTTGATTTTACTTTCATAGCGCTTCGCACTATGGTAATGTCTTTAGGGCTTTCAGCCCAGTTTTGAAAATTGTTAGATTTTATTTGTTTTTACAGAAGTGCATAAAACAGCTCTGAAAGAGCTCAAGTATTAGAGTGGTGTAACGCGCCATGGAAAAAGAATTGATATAGTTAATCCAGTCTTGAAAGGGCGAAAACCTAATCCCAAAGATATCGTTCATCATAGTCGACATTATATTTATTTAAAAATGCTAAGAGCTCTTTTTTGAATGTCTTTTTTTTATGATGTTCTTCCTGATTTTTAATGTATTTAACCACTATCTCTAACTGTGAGGGATTAACAGAAAAAATACCATAACCATCCTGCCAGTAAAAGTTGGCATAACGCCTATCTATTGTTTTTATCCATTTCGATGATTGTTTTTTTACTTCTTCAACCAATTTCATTTGTGTAATTTTTTTGGATAATAAACAAAGAATATGAACATGGTCATTATACCCTCCTACCTGAATGGGATTGCATTCTAACCCTTTGCAAATTCCTCCAAGATATGCCCATAGTTTTTCTTTTATGTCGTCGTCAATAAAGGGGTAACGCTTTTTTGTGCTGAATACTAGATGTACGTATACTTTGTATAATGATTGTGGCATAATTTTTCTCTTTTAGGTAAGATGATTTTCTTTTTTTACATAGCGCTTCGCACTATGTTAATCTCTTTGGGGCTTTCAGCCCATTTTGGAAGTCTACTCTTATAGCGCTTTGCACTATGGTAGTATCTATTGGGCTTTCAGCCCATTTTGTTGCTGAATTGTTCTTTGTCCTTTGTACAACCAGATAAAAACAGCTCTGAAAGAGCCCAACCACTAAGATAGTGCAACGCACTATTGAAGAGAAAGAATATAGTCACTCAAGCCCTGAAAGGGCGAAAGCCTATTCTCATGGGTATAATTACCATAAGTTGTACGGAAAAATAAAATTAAAAGCCGAAGTATTGGAAGAGAGCCAGCAAAAGTTATAATTATATTATAATAAGTTAATAATGAGCGATTAAAACAACAAAGCCACTTCTGTTTAAGAAGTGGCTTTGTTTATTTTTTAGTAAAAAAAAATCAATACGTCTCATAAATTATTTCATCGCTCATTTTAAGTTTTGCATCAAAAGAAACATATAAAAATAACCTGCCGGCAGGAGAATCGCCGGCATCGTAACCTATTCTGAAGGATTCTTCATCATCAAAAATAATATCCGAAGCTTTTAGAGTTTCAATGTTTTCATCTGGATGTTTTTGCTGAATAAATGTCAAAGCTTCCTGATTAAGCTGAGCGAAATTTTTATACAGTTTTGTAATGATTGGACTTAATTTTTCGATTTCTTTTTTGGTTCTGACTTCTGTTGAAACGTAAAGTTCGGAATCTTCAAAAACTAATGAAGCAGAATAGGTAGAGGACGAAATATCATATTTGAAAACCGCAATTCCGTCAATGATATAATCTTCTTCTTTTATAAGATTATTGGCGTAATCTAAAGATTCTAATTTAGAATTATTGCTGGTATCTAAGACTGCTATTTTATTATCAGAACAATAGAGTCTTTTAAGCATTGTATTTTGACTAATATCTAAAATGGAAATATGATTATAAAAACAATGTAAATCTTCGAGTTCTTTGTTGTTTTGGAGATTAAGCTGTTTGAGTACATTATTACTGCATCGTAAGGTTTGCAATGAAATACATCCGCTCAAATCGAGATTCAATAAACCGTTCTGACTGCATTCTAGATGTTTAAGATGAGGTTTTTCTCCTAATTCTACTCCAAAAATGTGATTGTATGAAAAGTCCAGTTCTTCTAAAAGCGAATTGTTTTCTGTAGAAAGATCAGTCAATAAGTTCCAATGACAGATAAATTCTTTTAAAAGCGTATTGTTTTTCAGGTTTATTTTTTTTAACCGATTGAAACCGCAGTTCAAATGCTGAAGTGCTGTATTGGCTGATAAATCAAGCGACAGCATTTCATTCTCATTACAGATTAATTCTTCTAACTGCAAATTACGGCTGACATCAACAGACTGCAGTTTATTATAAGAACAGTTTAAACTTTTTAAGGAAGTAAAATATTCTAATCCGTTTAGATTTTTTAACTTTTGGACACTCAAGTCCAGTGAAACAATCTTTTCGACATCATTTGTTTGAATTGTTGTTTTATCCTGAGAGAAATTCTCCAGAACATATTGTTTAAAAACAGAATCGGTAAAAGAATGGGTAATATCCATAATTGAGTTTTTTAATCCAAATCCATATCTTTTGTTAAGTCATCCCACTTTTTATTGAGGTATTCTTTTGTATAAGTCAGCATTTCAGGACTAATATCGTAGGTTGTTTGTACCGTTGGACTTAAAATGGCTTTTCCTTCTTCAAAATGAATATAGACATGAACACCATTGTCTCCCCAAAAGAAAGGAAAAACAATTGCCATATTTTCTACACTTTCACTTACATATTTTTCCAGACTGATGATGAAAGCAAACATTGGAAGCATTTCCAAATAGTTTTCACTAAAAAACATCATTCCCCAATGCCATTCTTCGGCAGTTTCATCATAATCTGAGAAAGCCATTGCTTGTTTGTACTCCATCCAGCCGTTAAGAACTTCTTGATTGGTATCATCATCATAAGAGCGAAGCAGTTCGCTGGTCAGAGCCATTTTAGAATACATTTGTCGGCTGTCCCACCATTTTAACCAATTATCGTTTAGTTCTGGTTTTTCGGGAGAACTGCTTAAAAATTTGTCAAGCTGAAGTTTGGTGATTTTTACTTTACAGAATAGAGAACTTAATTCAGACATGATTTTGTAATATTTTAAATTTCGTTGTTAGATATAAAAAAGTTTCCGACATGAATTCCAATTACCACTCCATAAAGAGAATAGAATGATTATCAGGGTCTCTTAAAAATAATGCCATTCCGCCGGGATACTCCCAAGGGCCAGAGAATGTGCCGCTTTTCATTTTGTGAGGATTTGATTCTGAAGTTTCGGTAACGTTGTTTTTAATAAATCTTTCATATGTTTCCTCTATATTGGCTTCATTTATCTCAATATTTCCGGTATTTAGAGGTCTTTCTGCGGTACTTATTTTAAGTTCGAAATGGTTGCCAATTGGAACAGAAAAACCTTTTGAACTTTTTAAATCTTCTTCATCAAGATCAAAAACCTTTTTGTAAAAATCAAAGGACTTTTGAAGATTTATACTATAAAACCAAGCTGAAATTCTCATAAAAATATTTTTAGATTATTATTTTAATGGCGATTATCACATTGAAGGTAAATTTCTTCGTTTGATTTATCTATAATAGAAATGGCTGGACAGCCAAAAGATTCATATAAAAAACCAAATACAACTTCTGGTTTATTCTTGAAAAGTTTTCCTGTATATTGTTCAACAGCATCGTCTCCGTTTTCATAATTTAAAGGAGCAGGAGAGGTACCTTCGCTTTGACTGTATAATTTTTCAATTATGATTTCTTTGGTTTTGGAATCGGTAACTAAAAGACGTCTGGCATAAATTATTTTATTGCTATCTAGATAATCCTGTAAAAAATACTGATAACTGTCTGTTTGATAAGAATAAGTATTTCCAGCGTTGGTGCCCTTTAGCGTATTTTTATCTTCTTTTTTTAAAGATTTAGACGGATAATCTTTTGGAGCAATTTTTTTCCATGAAATTGGTTTTAAACCTTCTTTCGAAAACGGATTTTCTTTACCAACATAGACCAAAGCATCCCGATAATATTCGCTAAATCCACTCAACTGTTTTTTGTTGATTTCGAAACCAATCATAAAATCGTAATTATGATGTGGCCAATCTTCTTCTGAAGAATATCCGTTTAACATTGCAGCAGTTTTTAAATTTTTGACTAAAAAAGAAGCCAGTTTGTTTTTGGCATAATCGTAAACAAAAACTGAATCGGTTTCTGCAATATTGGTTTTAGAAAGAAATCTTTTTCTATAGTTTTTGGAAAAAGCAAAATACTGAGCATTATGTTTTCCTAATTTTTCAATATTGGGCAAAGCAAGAGTGTCTTTTTCGTCATCAACAGGATAAATATCCGAAAGCGAAACAAAAGCAATATCACTGCTGTCTTTAGGCATAACTGTAAACAAATTGATACTTTCTTTTCTCGGAGTTGCTTCACCTTCCTGTAAAGAATCGGTTTTTACTGTTGCATTTTTTGAAGTATCCTGTTTTTGTAATTTAGAAGATTCTTTTTTGTTGCAGGCAGCTAGTAAGATTAAAAAAGAGGCAGATAATAGAAGGGGCTTTAATGTCATTTTACATTTATGGATTTTAATTTTCTATTCATTATGTACGAAAGTACTTTAATTTGTTTAAACTTGAAAGTTAAAACTCAGTCAATTTTTCTGTTTTTCAACATTCTTCTAAAAAATAAATAGGCAGTGAGACATATTATTAAATGAGGTAAAACCAGCATTGCTAAAAAATTCCAGCCCGATAGGAGTATATCGGAATTAAATTCCTTTACAGATAAATCGCCTATCATAAAACAAAACAATGTTGTAAACGAAATCAGGCAATAAGTTGCTAATGAATAAAATCTGTTTTTTCTAATAGGTTCATAATGGTTCAGAAAAATGGTAACGGATGAGAGAGACAAGAACAAAACAAATCTTAAAGAGAAAAAAAAGGACAAATTGGAAAGTATAACCAGCCAGAAACTTTTAGTCTCATCTTGTATCTCAAAAAAACGATACAATAAACCACCTGAAATTAAAAGACTGAACAGTATAATCAGCAACCATGTTTTAATAAAGTAAAATGTCATTGTTTTGCTATTTTCTTTGTAAATAATTATCGATTAATTGTTGATTTTCTCCTTATAATTTTTTTATCCAGAATGATCAATATACAAATACCAAAGACCATTTATTTTTCGCATTATCCCCGAAAATTGTCCCGAACTATTTTTTCCATTTGGAGCTTCGACACTAAATTTGGCGCTTACAAAAGCATCTTTTTTTGAAAGAGGTTCAACAACAAAATCGGTCATGGTTAGTTTTCCCATTCTTTCTTTTGGCCAGTATTTCTTAAAGAAATCGGCAATATTGTTTTTTTCATAAACTACACCGCCGCTGTAAATCATTCGGACAGAATCTAGTGGAGCATAAAATTCTAGATAACCTTCAAGGTCACCATTATTCCAGCAGGTTTGTTGTGCTTTTAAACGATTCAAAACCTGTTGTACAATTTTATCCTGACAATTGCCATTAAAAGAAATCATGAGAAAGAATCCGAGAAATAAAAATTTTAAGTAACGCATGGTTTTATTTAATTAGGTAAGTTCAAATAGATAAAATTATAAAAGCAAATAAGGAAAAAGAGCTGAGATAAGCCATCAATATGTTGAAATAAGTTTAATTGATTTAAAAATGTTTCGTAATGCTAGAATCATTATTTCCAGACATTTTATCACTCAAATGTTAGTCCATAACGATAAATCAATTGTCTTTTATTTCAATAACATTTCCGGTGTTTTTATCGAATGTAATTGTTTTGTTTGGGCCTCCATAAAATAGAGTAAGCGTAATGGTATGATCGGTTTCATTTTTAAAAAGGATGTCTTTCGCAGTTCTGATTTTTAGATCCAGATTATCATTCATAATTTCAGAATCAGTGCATTTGATGATTCTTTTTTCAAACAAACCTTTTTTCTCAATGATTTCAAGCCACGGATAAACCATTGGGCCATATCCTACAATCTGAGCTCTGTAATTTTCATTAAGATTTTTATCAATGTATAAACCCAATGATGTAGTTGAATTTAGCAAAGCATAAAAAGGAAGCATCATAGCAATAATACTCAAGGCGAATGTTATTATTATGCAGACCAAAAGAAGCTTTGCCAAAAGCTTTTTCCAAAAAACAATGATTATAACAAAACTGGAAAAAAGCCAAAACCAAAACAAAATCGCATCACTATAATAACCCCGAAAACTTATTGCTTTAAAATAATATAAGGCACAATCCAATATAGAAATAGCGCTTAGAATAAGATAAAATCGCAGTATTATTTTTTTATTTAAGCTCATATTTTTTCGAAATAAATTTTAAACCAAAAATGGTAACAATAGATAAAACTACAATAGGCAGAAAAGAAAGTGAAAACGTATAATGTAGTTCTTCTTTAAAAAGATAAGTACTCCAGGAAGATTCTCTATCTACAAAAATGCAATAGTTCAAGAAAAACCAAACTGAAATTAAACATAATAACTGAATTGTGATTCTTATCGGTTTGTTTTTGATAAAATAGAATGTTAGAAAAACAACCGTTAGAATAATGGTCGTAAACACAGACATTAAATAAGCATCATCAAAAAAACTACTGTCGGGATTTCCGCTGGATACTCTTTCAGAAAGACTTCCCATTGCCCAGTAAATTTCGATGAAAGTGGTCAGAAAAATCAATAAAGGAATCGCAAGGGATCTTTTAAGAAATTGAATGGTTTTATTTAATAATGTTTGTTCCATTTATTTGCAATTGGTAATAATCTGTTCTTTTGATGGATTTGATTTATTGCCTTGAAGTTCTATCTCCACAATTTTATTTTCTTTAAGAAAATGACTGAACGGACAGTAATTTTCGAAGCTTTTGTTCTGAAAAAAATACAGCAGTTTTATTAATTTTAGATTTGGAAACGTAATGTTTCCGTTAATCGTTTTGTTTTCATTTAAAGCGAAAAAGCCATTTACATTTTCCAGTTTTTCCAAAGATATCGAGGTTAGTAAGTCAGAGTATTCAACGCTAAAATTTTCATGTACAGTTTGCAGGTTTTTAAAACAATTTAATGTTTTGATTTCGCTGTTCATAATCATAACCGTTTGAACTTCTTTAATCTGATTAAATCCATCCAGTGTTTGAAGTCCCGAATTTCCTATTATAAATATTTTTTTTGCTTTAACTAGATTATTAAAACCGGAGATTTCTATTAAAGGATTTTCGGTGTATTTTCCACTGTTGTTTCCAAAAGTGATATCGCCGTTTACTGTAGTTAATTTATCAAAACCGCTAATCTGTTTTAATTCACATCCCGAAATAGTAAAATGTCCGTTTACCTGTTCAAGGTTTGTTAATCCTTGTACTGACTCCAGATTTTTGAGTTTGAGTACCAATAATTCGCCGTTGATTTTTTGGATACTTGAAAGTGCATTCAAATTTTGAATTTCATTCGATAAATCTGAAGATAAAGTATCGCCAATAATTAGATTTCCATTGATATAAGTGTATTTGTTTTGTCCAAAGTCATCAACCTCTTTCTGAGTCTTTAAATTAATGTTTCCTTTGAAAACTTTATCTGTTTTTGCAATTTCTAAATTCATAATCTCTATTTTCTCATTTGAAGCCCCTGATTTTTGACAGGAAATAGTAAATGAGTTTAGAATTGTGAGAAGTAATATTGAAATAAATCGTTTCATTTTCTGTGTTTACTGCATTTTACAAACTATTTATCCGTTTTTTCATTCTCAATATAATTTTTGACTATTTCTAAAAACTCGTCTTTGGTCAAATAACGCTTAAGAAATTCTTCGAGAGTGCCTTCGTTTTCAATTTCACTGAAAAAGACTTCATGATCAGTTGAGTAAACTGTTGGATTTTCAGGATTTGGATCTGTTAGACAGATAAAAAACTGATCCGGATATCCATAGGAATAACAAATACAGATAAAATCTAAATCTCCGCCTTCCACTACTTCTCTAACTTCAGCTTCCTCTATTAATCCGTCAAACTCTTCAAAATCTTTTGTGCCTTGTTTAAAAGGGGTAAAAAGAAAATTCCTGTAAAAATCCTGCCCGTACGGAAGTTCGTGATCAGAGAAAAAATGATGTAGTAATTGGTCATAAAATTCTTTTCTGTTTTCCTGATACAATTCACGGTTATCGGCATAAAATTCGTCGGCTCCGTATAACTCGTCTTCGTAATAATCGGTATATAACGGATGACTGAATTCGATTGACTGTAAATCTTCCTGTAATGAATTTCCTTTTACTTTATCGATGTTTCCGCCAATTTGCTGGATTCGATCTAATATTTCTTTTTTCATTTTTTGGTGTTTAGTGTATTTGAATTTTCGTTGGCTATAGTATTCGGTGTTGTCGTTTTTAAAATGATTGACGCTCTAAACAAAAATAAGAAACCTTTTTAAAGAAATATCTTTCAAATTGTATAAAAGTAAAGGACTGATCAAGAATTTTATTCTTAACCTTTTGATAATATGGTAAGTAGTTTAAATTTTTACTTTTAATTAAAATTTAAATTATGGAAATAAATTGGGTTGTAATAGCAGTAGTGATTTTATTGGTTGTTCTTTTAATTGTTTTAACCATTAGAAAAAATCTAAAAGAGAAAAAGAAATTGGAAAATTTGCTGAATAACGATTTCAAAAAAGCTGAAAAAGATAGAGTAGATGCTGATGATTCGGCTAATGAGAAATGACAAAATTGCGAAACCACAGAAAAAAACAACCCTTGTAAAACAGAATTTACAAGGGTTTTAATTTTTGTGGAGAATACCGGATTCGAACCGGTCACCCCTTGCCTGCCAGGCAAGTACTCTAGCCAAATGAGCTAATCCCCCAAAGCGTCAACAAATAAAGTCAAATAATTCTCAAAAAACAAATTTAGAAATCAATCAGATAAAATATTTTTCAAAAGCGTAACTTTACGTTTAAATCTATTTTTATGAGTTCAGAAAATCTAAATGGAAGTTTAGAAACTTCTTTTCAAAATACAATTGCAACGGTACAATTTGGACATCCTGCCAGTAATTCTTTTCCGAGGGCTTTGTTAAACCAACTTACGACTGAAATTAATTCGCTGAGCAGAGATGAAAATGTTTCGGTTATTATTTTAAAAAGTGAAGGAAACAGAGCATTTTGTTCCGGAGCTTCTTTTGATGAACTTTTGCAGGTTGAAAATGAGGAACAAGGCACAGAGTTTTTCTCAGGCTTTGCTCATTTGTTAAATGCCATGCGCAATTGCAATAAATTAATTATTGGTCGTGTTCAGGGAAAAGCTGTTGGTGGTGGAGTCGGAATTATTTCGGCTTGTGATTATGTTTTTGCTACTCCTGAAAGTGCTATAAAATTGTCTGAACTGGCAATCGGAATTGGCCCATTTGTTATTGAACCTGCTGTTTCTCGTAAAATAGGAAAAACGGCGATGACTCAAATGACTTTGGCACCACATGAATGGAAATCTGCTGAATGGGCTTTTGAAAAAGGACTTTATTCAGCTTTAAGTGATTCTGTGAATTTGGATCAGGATGTCGAAAATTTTGCCCAAAAATTAAGTTCTTATAATCCCGAAGCTTTATTTGAAATGAAAAAGATTATTTGGGAAGGGACAGAGCAATGGGAATCTCTTTTGTTTGAGCGTGCTGCAATTACAGGTAAATTGGTTTTATCTGATTTTAGCAGAAATGCTTTACTGCAGTTTAAAAAATAGCTATGATATAAGTCATTTATTTTGGGGAAATAACTATATAATTTTGACAAGGAGTTGCTAACTAAAAAAAATAAACACATAGGAACATAGATTTAGTTTGTGAATAAAAGAAAATAGAAAGAAACTAGTTTCTCACACATAGAATAGCTATGTGAATTTATGAAAGTGAAATGCCTTTTTTTAATTTCCAACAAGCTATGTTTCTATGTGTTTAAATATAGTGGTAAAGTTTCTATAAACTGGTTAGACTTCGAAGAAGAGTTAGATAGAATAATCCAATTAATTCTTTTAATCTGTGGCTATAAAAATAAATATAATTTAAAATGAAACTTATTTCCTTATTCCAAAAAGTAGACATTGCAGAGAAAATTAAAGACGCCCCAGACAGTGGTTATCAAATTGGCGTTGTCATTGGATCTTTCATTCCGTTTCTGGTTTTGGGCGGACTTGCTTTGTGGATGTATCTTAGGGCTAAAAAAAGAGACAAAAACGGCAATTAATTTGTAAATTTGCAAGCTTAAAATTAAAAATCGATGAGTAATATCAGAATTACAAAACAATTTAGTTTCGAAACCGGTCACGCTTTGTACGGTTACGACGGAAAATGCAAGAACGTTCACGGACATAGTTATAAATTATCGGTAACGGTTATTGGCTCGCCAATTACGGATCGATCGAATGTAAAGTTCGGAATGGTGATTGATTTTTCGGATCTAAAGAAAATTGTAAAAGAAGAAATCGTCGATCAGTTCGATCATGCAACTGTTTTTAATCAAACGACTCCACATATTGAATTGGCTAATGAATTAAAAAATCGTGGACATCATGTAATTTTGGTTGATTACCAGCCAACAAGTGAAAATATGGTGGTTGATTTTGCAGAACGAATTAAAAATAGACTTCCTGCCGGAATTGCTCTTTTCTCATTAAAACTTCAGGAAACAGAATCTTCGTTTGCAGAATGGTATGCAAGTGATAATGTTTAAAATTCCAATTTTTTAAATTCCAAATCCGAAAACTCAAACGAATAACTTATAACTCTTAACTTCTAACTTTCTAGATGAAAAAAATATATTTTGCTTCAGATCAGCATTTTGGTGCGCCGACTCAGGAATTGAGTTTACCGCGCGAAAAGAAATTTGTTGCCTGGTTAGATGAGGTTAAAGAAGATGCAGAAGCCATTTTTTTGTTAGGAGATTTGTTTGATTTTTGGTTTGAATATAAAACAGTCGTTCCGAAAGGTTTTGTACGTGTTTTGGGGAAACTGGCTGAAATTCGCGACAGCGGAATTCCAATTTATTTTTTCGTCGGAAACCATGATTTATGGATGGAAGATTATTTTGAAAAAGAATTGAATATTCCCGTTTACCATGATAATAAAGAATTTACCTTTAACGGAAAAACCTTCCTAATTGGCCACGGCGATGGAAAAGGCCCTGGAGATAAAGGCTATAAAAGAATGAAAAAGGTATTTACGAATCCGTTTTCAAAATGGCTTTTTCGTTGGCTTCATCCAGATTTAGGTGTTGGTTTAGCACAATATCTATCTGTTAAAAACAAATTGATTTCTGGTGACGAAGACATTAAATTTTTAGGTGAAGATAAAGAATGGCTGATTCTATATGCCAAACGAAAGTTAGAAACCAAACATTACAATTACTTTATTTTTGGACATCGTCATTTGCCAATGATTCGTTCTGTTGGCGAAAATTCAGAATATGTAAATCTTGGGGACTGGATTGGTTACTTTACATATGGTGTTTTCGATGGAGAAAAATTTGAACTTTTAGAGTACAAGAAATAATTACTTTTTAGCACTAGGATAAATTCCGATCTTGTGCGTTCTCAAAATATAACTGGATAATTGTTTGCTGTTTGAAAGCTGGAAATTAATCGCGTTCGAAGCTTTTTTGGGCATGTGGCATTCTATGCAATTATCTGCCAATAATTTTTCAGGCATTGTTTTAAGCGTTGTTTCATTGTGTTTTAATCCCTGATGACAGCTCATACAGATTTTAGAATAAGACGCCATGTTTTTAGATGCATTTTCATGCGGATTATGACACGTAATACAATCCATTTTATTGCTGTTCATAAAACATTTACTTTGTGCCATTAACCTAAATTGGTTTCCGTGAACATCAAAAGTAGCAGTGTCATTTATACTTCGGGTTTCACGAAAGTATTCGGATAAATTATCTCCTGGTTTAAAATCAAAACGGGATTTTAATTTCATTCCATCATTTCCTGCATGGCATAAAGCACAGGCATCCAGTCTTTGTTGTCTGCTCAATGATTTAAAACTTGTAATGCTATTGGCGATTTTAATGTTAGGGTTTTTCAAATGAAAATCAACATGTTTTTTGGCTGGCCCATGACAGCGCTCACAGTCAATTCCGTACACAATCGTTTTTTTATTGATGGCATCTTCAACGTCCATAGACATGAAATTTTTGTCTTCAGAACTTTGATTAACCGTGCGCGAACTAATATTAGAACTATGACAGGCATAACAATCTTTAACCACCATTCGGTCAAAATAAGGTTTATCAGCGGGAAAACCCGGACTTGTAGCCCAATTGTTTATAGAATGATAAAATGAAACCGGTAATTCGTAAGTGTTATTATTTTTCCAGTAAACAGAGGTTTGTGCATGTTTAGTTCCAAAAACAATTTCGAATTTATATTTAGAAACTTCTTTTCCGTTTTTGTATAAAACTTGATACAAACTGTCGCCCCGTTTTTGCATGACCAATTTGGTGTCTTTATCATAAATGAAAGTATGATTTTTAGAATCGAAATCGCCTGAAACATTTCCTAAAATTGCAGGAGCAGTAGCTTTAAAATGGGAACTGTGAAGCGCCATTTCAGATTGTACTTTATGACATTGCACACAACTTTCCGAACCCGCATAATCGGTGCCGCGAGGATCTATGTATTCTTCTGATTTATTGGAACAGTTGACAAAGAAAATTGCCAAGAAAATAGTGGAGAATAGAAATACAGCTTTTTTCATTGCTGTAAATATACTTTTTTTTGATTTGAATCAAAATATATTTCAATAATGAAAAAATGTTGTTAAAATATTTAGAATGCTTCTTAATTCATTCCAACTCCGTAGATATATTCATCTAATTCGATTTTGAATAAAGAACCTTCAACTAAATCTTTAATAGATTTTAATTCGGTCATATTTACAGCCAGATCAATCGAATTACAAGGTGTTTTCAATAAGAATTTGTGGCAAGAATATTTCATTTCACAAGCTTCGCAACAAGCATTTTCAATCATACTGTCTTCAATCAAATCACAAAAAAGATTCAATTCTGCAACTGTAAAATAAAAACCTGTTTCTTTAAAAACCAGTTGTACTTTGTCTGAAATAGTCGTGTTGCGATCTTTCCAGTAAAAAGCTATCCCAAAGTTATTATGATATATCTGTTCAATTTCTCTCATCTTAATCCATTTAATTCAACAAATATAAATATTATTTATATTAATTCTAAATAAAAAAATCATAAAAAATGAAAAAAAATTGAACCACATAAGTAATATAAGTTCATATTAAAGAGATTTTTATTTTGAGAAGTATTGAATAATAAAAAAAGCCTTCCATTTTAACTGAAGGCTGATTCATAAATTTCAATATTACATGAACTTATATTACTTATATGGTTTAAAAAAGTTATTTAAGCCATTTCTTTATATTAGAAAGAAATTCTTTCTGCTGATCTACAAAAAGATAATGAGAGCAATTGTCCAGAAAAGCAAAATGATTTGCACCAGTAATATCTTTAATAGATTGAATTTGTACCGATGAAAAAATGGCATCTTGTTTTCCATAAATAGCAAAAATAGGAACGCCAGAAGTTTTGATTTTCTTTAAAATTGGTCGGACATCAATGTTATTTTGTTTTTCGTTTTGGTAGAAAAGCAAAGGCGCATTTTTGTTTCGGATATTGGTTTTATAAAATTTACCGGCTTCATAATGGGCATATAATTTTTTTGAAGCTTTGGTTGGTTTTGGCATTTTAAAATAACCTTCATCACTTGCCAAGTCAAAACAATGTTTTCTATATCCTGCAGAATGTTTATCAAGTTTTTCTACATACGCTATTTTATTTAATGTTTTAGAATCGCCGTCGTGGATTTTCTTTATAGAATTTAAAATATGATCATACGTTTCCTGCTGCGAAAATAAAGCTCCCGCCAAAACCAAAGCGCTTACTTTCTGTGGATATTTATTAGTATAAAGTGTTGCCACCAAACCTCCAAAACTATGGCTAAGTAAAACTGCCTTTTTCAAATGATACTTTGAATAGATAGAATTTAAATCCTGAAAAGCTTCTTCATAAGTAAAAGTTGCATTAGGATCTGTAGATCTTCCTTCGCCGCGACGATCGTAAGCAATAACATAAAAACCTTGGTTAGCGAGATTCTGTGCTGTTGTTCCTTCAAACAAAGTCGCATTACCGCTTGGGCCTCCGTGAATGAAAATTACAGGTTTGTTCTTCTCATTCCCGTAAGTTTTGATGTAAAGATTTTGTCCTTTTGCGAAAAGAGAAATTGTCAAGAATAAAGAAAGAAAGAATGATTTCATTTATTCTAATTTATGATGATCCTCCATATCTCTTTTCAAATCTAAATTTCTAAAGGTAGGCGATTTTAATGCAGTGAAAATTACAGTCAAAAGTGTAATACTTCCTCCAAAAACGACAGACGTTACTGTTCCCATTAATTGGGCAGTTGCGCCACTTTCAAAAGCACCAAGCTCATTTGAGGATCCTACAAAAATAGAATTTACTGCACCCACACGACCACGCATATGATCTGGAGTTTTAAGCTGTAAAATGGTTTGACGAATTACGACAGAAATTCCGTCTGCCAATCCGCTTAAAAATAAAGCAAAAACAGAAAGCCAAAAATAGGTTGATAATCCAAATAAGATAATGGATAACCCAAAAACGAATATGGCGACTAAAAGTTTTTTTCCTGCATTTTTATTTAGTGGCACATACGCAGAAGCGAGTACTGTAATAAAAGATCCTACTGCAGGAGCGGCTCTTAAAAGACCAAAACCTTCTGAACCTACTTTTAAAATGTCCTGAGCAAAAACGGGTAATAACGCTACAGCACCTCCAAAAAGTACTGCAATCATATCAAGCGATAGAGCACCTAGAATAATTTGGTTACTGAATACAAAAGTCAAACCTTCAGTAAGACTATCTTTTATAGATTCTCCAATTTTTGGATTTAAGATTGGTTTTTTACTGATTTGTGATAAGGCAATTAAAGAAAGAATGGAGAATCCGAATACCAGACACATTGACCAATGCACGCCAATCCAGTTGATTGAAAATCCTGCCAACGCCGGTCCCATTACAGCGCCGACCTGCCAAACCGAACTGCTCCAAGTTGCAGCATTTGGATATACTTTTTTAGGAATAATCAACGATAGAAGTGAAAAAATAGTGGGCCCAAGAAAGGCGCGAACCAAACCTCCAAAAAAGACTAAAGCGTAAATAGAATACAAGATTACATCTGAAGATAAACCTCCAACTATTTTGGGCCAGGTTAGTAAAAATAAACCAAAACTGACTACTGAAAAGCCTAAAATACATTTTACCAATAATCCTTTCTTTTCTCTTTGATCTACAATATGTCCGGCGAACAAAGCCATTCCCACGGCTGGAATAACTTCCATTAAACCTATAATTCCTAAAGAAAGCTTGCTTTTGGTTAAACTGTAAACTTCCCATTCAATTACAATAAACTGCATAGACCAGGCAAAAACCATTGCAAAACGCAATAATAAAAACACGTTGAATTCTCTATAACGTAATGCCTGATAGGGATCAGGTTTGTTGGATTTAATTTCTTCCATTTGTTCGAATATCTTTCAGCATAAGCTGAGTTGAAACAGTTCCATTCCATTCATTTTCGGCAATGGTGTAGGCTAGTTGAAACAGATTTTGATTTTGTGCTATGTTTAGTTTTTTTCCCAGTCCGAAACCGATAGCGGCGATTCCGTCTGTCCCGAGGCTTCGGGATTGTTTTGCAAAAAGCCTTAAATGTTCTTCTTCTGCGCCTAGCGTTTTGGCATAACCAGTGTCTTTAACATCGGTAGTCATAAAAACGGGTGTCATATTTTGTGGGCCAAAAGGTTCAAATTGTTTTAAAATCCGAATCAGTTTTGGTGTTATATCAGAAAAATTTATTTCGGCATCAATTTCGATTTCTGGAGTCCGCATTTCAGGTTTAATGGTTTCTTGAACGCATTTCTCAAAAGCTTCTTTAAAAAGCTGATAATTTTCGGCTTTTAAAGTCATTCCTGCGGCATACATATGTCCTCCAAATTGTTCCAAATGTTCTGAACATGCATCGAGAGCATTATAAACATCAAATCCTTTTACAGATCGGGCAGAAGCTGCATATTTATCGCCGCTTTTAGTAAAAACCAAAGTCGGACGATAATAAGTTTCAATTAATCTTGAAGCGACAATTCCGATAACGCCTTTGTGCCAGTCTTCCTGAAAAACGACAGTTGAAAATCGTTCTTCTTCATTGTTCTGTAAAATCTGCTGAAAAGCTTCTTTGGTTATTTTTTTATCTAAATCTTTTCGGTCGGCGTTGTATTGTTCGATTTCTGAGGCGAATTGCTGTGCTTGCTCAAAATCAAATTCGGTTAACAATTCAACAGCATGATTTCCGTGTTTGATTCTTCCTGCGGCATTAATTCGTGGCGAAATAATAAAAACAACATCGGTAATGTCTAAAACTTTCTTTTTTACCTGATGTACCAAAGCCTTTATTCCTGGTCTTGGTTCGCTATTGATTACCTTCAATCCGAAATAAGCCAAAACTCGATTCTCCCCAGTTATCGGAACAATATCGGCTGCAATTGCTGTAGCAACCAAATCCAGATACGGAACTAAATCTTCAATCGTTTCATTTCGATTTTGGCCTAAAGCCTGAATCAGTTTAAAACCGACTCCGCAACCGCATAATTCGTCATAAGGATAAGAGCAGTCTTCTCTTTTTGGATCTAGAATGGCAACGGCATCTGGTAGAAATTCTCCTGGTCTGTGGTGATCGCAGACAATAAAGTCGATGTTTTTCGCTTTCGCGTAAGCAATATGATCGATGGATTTAATACCACAATCGAGAGCGATAATTAATGAAAATCCGTTATCGTCTGCAAAGTCAATTCCTTTATAGGAAACTCCATAACCTTCGTCATAACGATCTGGAATATAAGTGGCAATATTTGGATAATGCGATTTTAAATAAGATGAAACCAAAGAAACTGCTGTTGTTCCGTCCACATCGTAATCGCCAAAAACCAAGATGTTTTCCTGGTTTTCAATCGCTTTTTCGATTCTCGCAACGGCTTTGTCCATATCTTTCATCAAATACGGATCATGCAGATGTTCTAAAGAAGGGCGAAAGAAATTCTTAGCATCATCAAAAGTTTCTATACCACGCTGAATCAAAAGTGTTGCTACAAAATCTTCTACATTTAAAGCTTGCGCCAAATGTTTGATTTTATCTTCAGAAGGTTTTGGTTTTAATGTCCAACGCATTTTTTAATTGTAGATTTTAGATCTTAGATTTCAGATTTATGAAATCGTTTAATCTTGATAGGTAATTTTTTTTTTTAACACATAGAAACATAGCTTATTGGAAACTTGAAAAAGGCGTTTCACTTGCATAAATTCACATAACTTTGACTATGTGTTAGAAACTAGTTTTCTTTCTAAATTCTTTTATTCATAAATAAAAATCTATGTTTCTATGTGTTTAATTTTTTCACGCAGATTTTGCAGATACGGCAGATTTTTTTAATCCTTTTAATCTGTGAAATCTGTGGCAAAAATATTTTGTTTTGTAAGGGCTTCGACTCCGCTCAGCCTGACATTTGTTACTTCGCTTCTAAAGCATTTCCTTCAAACTGAATTCCGTCCCAGCCTAAGTTGATGAAATTTCTAATATTTTGGTGATTAGTTCCGTTTGGATCTCCTAAAACTTCTTCAAAATAAAAGGCTCCAAAACAGGCTAAAGTTTCGTCTTTGCTTAAATTCTGCAGTTTTGCAAAAGAAAATAATTTACAAGAACCAGAATTTTCTCCTGCAGCATTGTGCTGTGTTCCATTTTGAAAAGCGGTTGGTGTAAAATTGTAATTTTCTTCGATTACGGCAATAGTTTCAGGAAATGTGATTTGTGTTGGAGTTTGTTTTACTTTTTCTAAAAAGGCTTGAATGCTCATGATTATAGTTTGATTTTTTTTTGCCACGAATTCACGAATTAATTTTGTGCTAAACTTTATAATTAACCTGTGTTAATCCTTTCAATCTGTGACTGAAATAATTATTTATTCTTCTTCATCCTTAGAAAATTTACTTTTCTTAGGTTCTTTTGTTATGGTTTTTCCAGCAACGACAACGACGATTTCGCCACGTGGAGCTGTTTTTTCAAAATTCGCCAAAACTTCTTTTGCTGTTCCGCGTACATTTTCTTCGTGTAATTTTGATAATTCTCTCGAAACGCAGACTTGTCTGTCTTCACCAAAATATTGTACAAATTCGGCTAAAGTTTTAACGAGTTTGTGTGGCGAAACGTATAAAATCATTGTTCGGGTTTCTTCGGCCAAAGTCAAGAAACGAGTCTGGCGACCTTTTTTATCAGGCAGAAATCCTTCAAAAACAAATTTGTCGTTTGGTAGTCCGCTGTTTACAAGTGCGGGAACAAAAGCCGTTGCACCAGGAAGACATTCAACATCAATTTTATTTTCAACACAGGCTCTTGTCAATAAAAATCCGGGATCAGAAATTGCCGGAGTTCCTGCGTCTGAAATCAAAGCGATAGTTTCGCCTGCTTTTAATCTTGCAATTAGATTTTCGGTAGTTTTGTGTTCATTGTGCATATGATGGCTGTGCATGTGCGTGCCAATTTCAAAATGCTTTAATAGTTTGCCACTTGTGCGGGTATCTTCGGCCAAAATCAAATCGACTTCTTTCAAAACCCGAATGGCTCTAAAAGTCATGTCTTCAAGATTGCCAATTGGCGTTGGAACGATATATAATTTTGACATAGTTGTTTATTCGTAAAATGTAAGCTGTAAAAAGTGGAATGTTTATGCGAATTTCTTTTCTATAATTCCCATAAAACGTTCCGCATAATCTTCTTTCCCTTCCCAATTATTGTAATCAGGTTTTACCATGTTTTCGATAAATTCTTTTGCTTCACTGTAAGAATCAAAAGTCATTAATTGGTTTAAAACACGAATGTAATCTTCCGTGCTGTTTCCGAAAAGATTTTTGGTAAACGCAATTCTGTCATTTAAGTCAATATGAAATCCGCGAGATAGTTTTTCGTTTAGGCTAACTGCTTTTGGTTGAGATGGAGTTTCAAGAATAGCAGTTTCTACTTTTTTAGGCTCCTTAAAATCATTAATTGATGGTGTTGAAACAGGAGGTACAGCTTCAAAACTGTCTACTTTTACAAACTGCGCATCAGCATAATTAATTCCGAAATCTTCAAACAAAATAGTTGGAGCAGTAGAAGTGTTTGTTTTTGGTCCTTCCTTAATTTCCTCTTTAGCTTCTTCTTGAATTTCTTGTGTATCTAATTCAAATGCAGGTTTGAAATCTGGAATTGGTTTTAAATCGCTAACCGTTGTAAATGAAAGTTCTTCAATAGTATTTTTAGATTCATCAACTTTTTCAATTTCTTTTTCAGCTTCTGGTTCAATAATTTCAGCAACAATTGGTTCAGTTACTTCAACAACGGTTTCTTCAATAATTGCTTCAGGAGTTTCTTCGATTACAGGTTCAGCAGCTTCAACAATTTCTACTGGTTTTTCTTCTAAAATTTCTGGTTCAGCAGTTTCTTCCAGTAAAATCACTTCTTCGGTAGCAGGAACTTCTTCAACAATTGCTGCTTCTAGTTCAATTACAGTTGGAGTTATTTCTTCTTCTTTACTGAAAATAGTTTCCAATTCATTAGTAATATCCGCTTGTCCGATAGTTGGTTTTGCAGCGTCAAAATTTTCTTCTACAAATTTTAAAACCGCTAATTTTTCATATAATTTCTGAGTTTCAAGATACAATTGATTGATATCGGATTTGTTTTTAAGCTTTAAAATTCGATGAGCAATGCTGATTAAATCGGCTTCCAATTTTTTTTTCATAACTGTTGAAATTATAGTGAATACGGTATTTTAGTGTATTTAATGTCTGAATGTCTTTATTCTTAAATAAATCTGGGAGATCTTTTAAAGATATTTTTTATTTCTGTTAATAAGCGTTTGCCGATCTCCGTTTTGATAAAAATTTTCTACTTTTGAAAAAATGTAAAACAACACATTTTTACGTCGATTTATTACCAGTACAAAGTAATAAAAACTTATTCATTTTAAAAGGCTGAAAAATACAAAATGTTTCTCGAAAATACAGTAAATCACAAAGAACAATTTGGTTGGATTGAAGTTATTTGTGGATCAATGTTTTCGGGTAAAACCGAAGAGTTAATCCGCAGATTAAAGCGTGCGCAGTTTGCCAAACAACGAGTTGAAATTTTTAAACCCGCGATAGATACCCGTTATCATGATGAAATGGTAGTGTCTCACGATTCTAATGAGATTCGTTCTACACCAGTTCCAGCAGCTGCTAATATTTTAATTTTAGCACAAGGCTGTGATGTAATCGGAATTGATGAAGCGCAGTTTTTTGATGATGAAATTATCACAGTCTGTAATGATTTAGCCAATCAGGGAATTCGTGTAATTGTTGCCGGTTTGGATATGGATTTTAAAGGAAATCCGTTTGGGCCAATGCCGGGACTCATGGCTACTGCAGAATATGTAACCAAAGTGCATGCGGTTTGCACCAGAACAGGAAATTTAGCTAATTACAGTTTTAGAAAAACAGATAATGATAAACTGGTGATGCTGGGAGAAACTGAAGAATACGAACCACTTAGCCGTGCAGCGTATTTTAAAGCAATGAAAAAAAATCAAGAAAAATAACTTCTGGATTTAAATCTTGTTAAGAAAACAAAATATGAGAAAGTCAAATATTTTATTGTTAGTTGTTATTGGAGTTGCACTTGCTGTGGCAGTTTATTTTCAATTCTTCCTTACTGAAGAAGCAAAAGAAACAAATACTGAAATAACAGAATTAGTCACAAAATATAATAAAAACTGTCCGCTGACCATTCAGGAAGGCATTCGTTTAGACAGTGTCAGCTTAACTGAAGAAAGAACGGTTCAATACAATTTAACTTTAATGAATGTAGTACAAGAAACTGCAGAAACGGATGTAATTATGGAAGAAATTGAAAAGAGTCTTTTAAGTACTGCAAAATCAAATCCCGGACTTCAGGTTTTTAGAGATAATGATTATACGCTGAATTATAGTTATAGTGATAAAAAGAAAGTGTATTTATTTACGATAAAAATACTGCCTGATCAGTATAAGTAATAGAATATTCAAAAACAGGAAACCCGACAGATTTTCAAATCTGTCGGGTTTCCTGTTTTTATGACTTTTTGAAACAATCCAGTAAAGGCTAAAATTGATTTTTACAATCCTGCTTCAAGGATATATTTTTATTTTAAAAGCGACTTGTTTTACGTTTTTAGAACAATTAATTACCAAAAAAGTATTTTTTATTAGTGATAAACTTGCTAATTTCTGGTATTTCTTACAATTGAGATATTCTCAATGCTGTTTAATGAGGCCTAGGTGCAAAATTTTCAATTACTGAAAGATGACAATTTTAAAATAAATACTGCTATGCTTCTCCGTTGTCATCAAAGTAATTTTGTACCAGAAAAATTAATTGCTTAAATCGTAACTAATTGTTTAGTAGTTATATATGATTTTAGAAGCAAAGTGTTAAATAATAGAAGACAATGAGAAGAATGATTTTAACCATTTTGCTTGGTACAATGCTATTTTGTAAAACATTGTATGCACAAGTGGGAATTGTAACCAACAATCCGCATAAATCCGCAGTACTAGATATGACAGGTCTAGATAATAAAGGATTTCTACTTCCAAATGTAAGCCTGGTAGCACTGGATAATCCTGCTCCGATAGTAAACAACGCACCCGAAACCGGACTGATGGTATATAATGATAATGCTACCTTAACAGGTTTAAATGGTCAGCCAGGTGGAGCGGGATTTTATTACTGGGACAGTGTAAAATGGTGCCGTATGCTAATACCAGAAAACGTAGTTGGAGATAATCTGGGTAACCATACAGCCACAAGTACTTTACAAATGTCAAATAATAGTATTCAGAACATTAATAAAACATCTACAAAAACTGAATCTATAGCAAAAGGCACTGATGGATTATTGCCAAGAGCAGGTTATGTAGCTACTTCTGCAGATACTGCTGGTAATATTGTTTGGAAACCTGCGCCTTATACGGTAGCCAAAGATGAATTTGCTTTTTATAAGGAAAGTACTGGTGCGGTGAGTATTGTAGGTCAAAAATCTGCAGCCTTTCCAATCCCCAATCTGGATAATTTCACTTATACGGCTACGGGTTCAGGGACACTTATGCTAGAAGGTGTTTTCTACGGCCAAATAGAAAGTATTGCGAGTGCGGCGAGTTCCACGGCTGATTGTTTAGCTCGTGTGGCTGTTTATAATGGCGCTACACTGGTTGACGAGATGTACACCTATTCTAAGGTCGTTGCTTTTTCAACAAATAAGTTCCCGGCAAAAATGGTACTACAGTTACTGATTCCTGTAGTTAAAGGAACAACTTACACTATTAAAATAAGTGGTCTAACTAATTCTACAACCATGCCACTTGGGATTGATTTGCCAGTTTCAATAGGTACACTTACTACAGTTGGTGGAGCGACTATCAATTCTTATATTATGGGAACTCTGCTGGGTCTGACACCTTTACCAGACGAATTTAATTAGGTTGAATAGAAAAAAATAACAATGAAAAAAATTATAATATACGTTCTCTTTCCTATATGGTTTTTTGGGAATACAGCTTTAGCACAAGTTGGTACGACGAATAACTCGCCCGACAAAACTGCAATTTTAGATTTGCGAACGTCTTTATCTGGCGGAGCTGTTGCCAATAAAGGATTGCTCATCCCACAGGTTAGTTTGGTTAGTTTAACAAGTACATTGCCTATTGCTGTTACGCCGGCTACGAGTCTGCTGGTATATAATACTAATGCAACTATAACAGGTGGTAAAGGTTATTATTACTGGGAAAACAACACTTGGAAGAAACTGACTAATCAAGATGATTTGACAGGTGATGATTTAGGAAATCATACTGCGACAACAAATTTGAATATGTCTGGTTTTGATATTACTCAAGCTAATAAAACATCGACCCAAACCGAAGCCATTGCCTTGGGTACAGATGGTATCGCTCCTCAGCCTGGTAACGTGGCTACGGCAGCTGATACTCAGGGTAATATACTATGGAAGCCATTACCTAAGATAGAAGCAAACGCAACCGGTATCTTTGTAGCATATAGTAGTGGTGCTTCTGTTTCTACAGGTACGTTAAATGCTTGGATAACCGTGCCAGGTTTGTCCGGTTTGATGTATACACCATCAAAAAATGGTTATGTTATCATAAAAGCAACCGTTTTTATAGCTATGAGTGATATAACTAGCCCAGGAATAGCTACGGCAATGTTTCAATCAGGGCTGCGCTTTACGGCACGTACTGGTGGTACGCCCATTGCTGACCCAAGAGGTTCAGTAGTGACTTATGGTGAAATACATGGTAGTTCAACCGTTAGTACGTCCGGTTCAGGTAAAAACCCTGTTGGTCTGGTTATTTTTACACAGTTCCCGGTTACTGCAGGAACTACTTATAACTTTACTATGGAAACTGCTGATTTGTATAAGTACAATAATAACAGTGGTACTAGCAAAGCAGGAAGTTTTATAGACTATGGAGGTACGCCTCTTACTTCTTATGTACTGGGGACATTCATGGCCAATTAAATAAATATATTGATAAATAGACAGTGATTTTTCAAGTTTCTACCAGTGGAAAATAACATCAAAAAAATAAAAATGAAAAGATTACATAATATAACCGTTTTTTTATTGCTATTAGTATTTTGCAATAACAACGTTTTTGCCCAGATAGGAATGATGGGAAATAACCCATCTTCTTCAGCTGTATTGGATATGAGAGAAGGTGCTTCGCAAAAAGGATTACTAATTCCGCAGGTTAGTCTAAGCGATTTAAACTCAGGCAATCCTATTGTTACCGGTTCGCCCGCTACGAGTTTATTAGTTTTTAATACCAATCCAAGTGTTGCAGGAGGTTCAGGTACAGGTTATTATTACTGGGATGGTATCAAATGGCAGCGACTTGTTGCGGGAACAACCGGCAATAAATCTGATAATTTGGGCAATCACACTGCAACGCAGTCATTAAATATGGCAAACAATAACATTAACAATGCCAATAAATTATCAACTTTTACCAGCTCAATTGCAAAAGGGGTAGATGGAAGTACTCCTCAGACAGGAAGTGTGTTAACCGCTGGTGATGTTTCAGGCAATGCCAACTGGGTAATGCCTGCTTTTCAGCGTACTTTTTTTTGGAAAGCGGCCAGGGGTACATTTTATATTGATCTCGGTACACCGGCTCTCTATCCATACTTTAATGGCATGTCGTACACTGCCCCAGCAGATGGAACGCTCGATGTACAAATGATTATTTTTGGTTCTTATTGGATGGCTAATCCTGTCAACAATTATGAATATGGTAATCTTTCTGTTACGCTTCAGCCTTTGGAAAATGGAGTTCCGATTGCAAGCAGTGCTGTAACAACGGCAGCTAGTCCATCTGCTGTTGGTGTAGCTGGCGTCGGCACTGTAGTAGGTACGAAGGATTGTCTTTGGTTGAGTACAAGGTTCAGGGTTGTTAAAGGGGCTGTTTATACATTTAAGATAACCGGTAAAAATGGTGCGGGTTACCCAGCTGATACAAACACATACCAAGCTACACTTGGTAGCGCTGCAACGGTTAATCCACCGGAAGATTCAGATGGCAGGGCCTATCCTTCTCTTTCAGGAGTTTTCCATGTAGATGAAGGTGGTTCAATAATAATTTGGAATGATTAAAATATTTTTAAAGTTTTCCAAGCACATATTTTTATTATTTGACGCAAAGAATAAGACATTTACAATGCATAAAAAACAAATGGCTTTAATACAGCAATTTAGTGGTTAATGATTTTGCTTATAGAAAATATCTTTTATATGTATTAGAATAAAACTGCTTAGCTAGCTCAAATATTTTTTTTGTAATTTTATGTATAAATACCTAATTAGAAGGTGTTTAATTGAATAGTGTTGTGTTGATGTTTGTTTTGCACAGAATCTGAAAACTGTTTTTTTAAATCATTTTTATCCTTTGGTCATTGCACCGTTGACTTGCTATTTGCATTTAAACAAAAAAATGTTAGATCGTTATACAAATTTCTATGTTAAACGTAAAGTACAATTTAACCACATGCAGCAGCTACCTTACTGATATGGCGGCGGGCTTTAACGCGGTATCCTCACAAAAAGTTGAAATAAAAAATAATCAGTTCGTTTTTCCTAAATCGGTCGGAGAAGGAACTTTTGCTTGTTATGATGTTGATACAGGACTAGCGGTGGTAATTATGGATTGTATATTTTTTGATGATGTAAACTTTATACGCCTTCCAGCAGAAATTAATTATTTCCACGCCATGAGTTTTAACCTTACTAATTTTTCTTTCATGGTAAATAAAGATGGAAAGGAAAAACAGCTTGAAGGGGAGAGCTGGAGGAATAAAATATTTTATAGTACATCTAAAACAGAACTTTCATGGATTGCTCCTGCAACTATTCCTATCAGGATGGTGGTGCTATTGCTGTCAAGAGAATGGGTAATCAATAAATACCGTCTTAAAAAACAACAAAGTCATATACCCTATCAAAAAGAATTGTTGGAAGATGTGCCATTACAGTTTACATTGGACTTAGACCTTGAAACGGTAATGTTGACACAAGAAATTATTACAAGTACACCTCCTGATTTTCTCGTAAAACTTTTTTATAAAGGTTATGCTAAACGTTTGATTGCACTGGCATTAGAAAGAGAAGCAGGATATTCCAATTCTATAGGAACATTAAAATACCATGATGTGCTTACTATTATTGATGCAAAAAAAAGTATAGAAGACCATTTGGAACGGCCAATTCCTATTTTAGACGATTTAGCGAAGAACTGCAGTATGAGTTCATCAAAATTTGCTAATATGTTTAAAGCGATGTATGTTAAAAGTTATCTGCAGTTTTTTCAGGAGTTGAAAATGGAGAAAGCAGCCGAATTGTTAAAGAAAAATTTTGAGATTGTTGATGTAGCAAAATCTGTTGGTTTTGTAAATCAGAGTCATTTTACGAAAGTGTTTAAAGAGTATTTTAGAATGCCTCCAAAAGCGTATCGTGATGCTGCAGTGAAACACTAATTTTTTCTGTACAGGAAAAGGTTGTAAGTTCAATAAATTATGATAGAAGTCGAATATTATTTTAATACCTCAAGTCAGTGGGCGAAAGATTTGGCTAATTCTTTCAGTAAAAGGATTGGAACTGAAGTATCTTTTAAAGACAACAAACTGATTTTTCCATCTTCTGTAGCCATCGGAAGATATGAATATTATGAATTGAGTGAGAATTTAGGAATGTTGTGCGTAGATATTGTGTTTAAGGATGAAGTGCTGTTACATAAAAAGCAATTAATTGGAAATGATTATTATGGCCTTGCTTTTGATGTAAGCGAACATAATGTTAAAGTAACACAGTCCGATGGCAAAAAGGTCAATATTCTGGATGAACTTGTAAAACCTGTAGTGTTAAGTTCTCACGCTTTTGATTCTGCTGTTTTATTTCATAAAAATGTACCCGTTCGTTATGTACAGATTTTTGGTCATAGAAGTTGGGGAATAAAAAACCTAACAGAACCTATACCCTTAGAGCTTACAAGATTTAAAGAGTTTGCTAATGCTCTGCCAATGCATGCCATTGCTAATTTTGATAATAAAAGTTATGACTTGGTCAATGAAATATTAGAACTAGATACGACAAGAGTAAATTTAATACAATTGCTTGAAGGATATGCCTGTCAGTTAATAGCATTATTCTTCAATAATCTAAGAGACGAATATGCCGACACGAAAAATTCTGTTTCACCGGATGCCATGCGTATTATTGAACTTAAAGAAATACAGGAACAAAACCTTACAAATGTATTAACACTTTCCAAAGCTGCAATCTCCTGTTTTATGAGCACCTCTAAATTCGCATCAATGTTTCAAACATTATTCAAAGAGAATTATGGAGAGTATTTTATCCGTAAGAAAATGGAGAGAGCAAAAGATTTTTTAAACGATGGGTATAGTGTGAGCGATACAGCATCAACACTAGGATATAACAATATAGGCTATTTTGCCCAAACGTTTAAAAAGTATTTTAATATTTTGCCTGGAGAATATAAAAGGTCGAGAAAAGAATAAATGTAAAAATGATTGCTAAATAGAAAACCCGACAGTTTTTAACTTGTCGGGTTTTCTATTTTAAATGAACTTATATTCTTTATATGGTTTATAAAAAAAATTAAATCTTCTTTCGCATTCTTGCTACCGGAATATCAAGCTGTTCACGATATTTTGCAATAGTTCTTCGGGCAATGGGATACCCTTTTTCTTTTAAGATTTCGGCCAATTGATCATCTGGAAGCGGTTTCTTTTTGTCTTCTTCTTCAATGGTATTCTTAAGAATTTTTTTGATTTCTAAAGTCGAAACATCTTCTCCCTGATCGTTTTTCATCGCTTCAGAGAAAAACTCTTTAATCAGTTTTGTTCCGTATGGCGTTTCCACATATTTACTGTTGGCTACACGCGAAATTGTTGAAATATCCAAACCAACCATATCCGCAATATCTTTTAAGATCATTGGTTTTAGCTTGGTTTCATCGCCGTCTAAGAAATATTCTTCCTGATAATGCATAATCGCATTCATTGTTACAAATAAAGTCTCCTGACGCTGTCTAATCGCGTCGATAAACCATTTAGCCGAATCCAATTTCTGTTTGATAAACTGAACGGCATCTTTCTGCGCTGTCGATTTATCTTTAGATTCCTTATACGTCTGCATCATTTCCTGATAATCTTTAGAAACGTGCAGAGAAGGAGCATTTCTTCCGTTTAAAGTCAGTTCCAATTCGCCGTCCACAATTCTGATCGCGAAGTCTGGAACTACATTTTCAGTAACTTTATTATTTCCAGCAAAAGATCCTCCCGGTTTTGGGTTCAGTCTTTCAATTTCGTGAATGGCTTTTTTCAGCTGTTCGTTTGAAACACTGTATTTCTGTAAAAGTTTGTCGTAATGTTTCTTCGTAAAAGCATCAAACTGATTTTCGATAATGTCAATCGCTAAATCAACATATTCAGTTGGTGTTTTATGTTTTAATTGAAGCAGTAAACATTCTTGTAAATCGCGTGCTCCAACTCCCGAAGGTTCTAATTCATGAATCACGGTCATCATTTTCTCGACCATAGCCTCATCAGTATAAATTCCCTGAGTAAAAGCCATGTCATCTACAATATCCGGAATACTTCTTCGAATGTAACCCATATCATCAATACTTCCAACAAGGAACTCAGCAATTTCCCGCTCTTCATCGTTTAAAATAAAAGTATTCAGTTGATTGATTAAGTCCTGATGAAAACTGATTGGAGCCGCAAAAGGAGTTTCGCGCTCTTCGTCATCACTATAATTATTCACCTGAGTTTTGTAATCAGGCGTATCGTCGTCGCTTAGATATTCGTCAATGTTAATGTCGTCTGCTTCAATTCTGTCAGATTCATTATCATCATAATCGTCGTATTCGTCATTAGCATATTCATCGGCTTCGTATTCGTCTTCTTTACCCGCTTCCAAAGCTGGGTTTTCGTTCATTTCTTCCAATAAACGCTGTTCAAAAGCTTGCGTAGGCAATTGAATTAACTTCATCAGCTGGATTTGCTGTGGAGATAATTTTTGGGATAATTTTAAATTTAAAAATTGCTTTAGCATAGTTAAGGCGCTATTTTTTAGCCACTAAGGCGCAAAGGCTGTAAGTTTTTTTATTTCTTGTGTTTTTTTATGCCACTAAGGCGCTAAGACACAAAGTTTTTTGTTTACTTTATTTCGCTGAAAAATTTAAAATACTCTTTTTGTATTTATAAATCTTCTGATGCCACTCTTTATTAAAGGAACATTGAAATTGATTAAAAAGCCTAAATCTTTGTCTAGTAATTTTAACTGACTAATAATTTGTGCTTCCCAAACTGGATTCATTTGTTCGACTGCTTTTATTTCTATAATTATAGAATCTTCAATCAGTAAATCTAGTCTTAATCCTTCACTAAATTCAATTCCGTCATAAAAGATCGGAATATCAACTTGGCGTTTTACATCAAGACCAGCTTTTGCAATTTCATGAGCTAGACAAACTTCATAAACTCTTTCTAATAATCCCGGTCCAAGTTGTTTGTGAACTTTGAATGCTGCGTTTACAATTATTTTTCCAATTTCTTCAGTTCTTTCAGAGAGCATATTTTTTTATGGTTTTGCCACGAAGGCGCAAAGGCACAAAGTTTTTTTAAGTTTTTAAATCTTTATCTTCATTGAAAAATAAAATAATACTTGTGAATTTGTGTCTTCGTGGTATTATTTTAATTTTTTTGAGTCTTTAATTCAGTTAGTTTAAAAATAAACTTAGCGTCTTTGTGCCTTCGTGGCAAAAAAAACCTTGGGTCTTAGAATTCCGCGCTACCCGGAGTTCTTGGGAAAGGAATTACGTCTCTAATGTTTGTCATACCTGTAACAAACAATACCAAACGCTCAAATCCTAAACCGAAACCTGCGTGAGTCGCTGAACCAAATCTTCTGGTGTCTAAATACCAGTATAATTCTTCTTCGTCGATTTGTAAAGCTTTCATTTTTTCAACCAAAACATCGTAGCGCTCTTCTCTTTCAGAACCACCAACGATTTCTCCAATTCCAGGGAAAAGGATGTCCATAGCACGAACAGTTTCTCTTCCTGGTTCTGTGTTATCGTTCAAACGCATGTAAAACGCTTTAATGTTTGCAGGGTAATCAAATAAAATTACAGGACATTTAAAGTGTTTTTCTACTAAATAACGCTCGTGTTCTGACTGTAAATCAGCTCCCCATTCGTTGATTAAATATTGGAATTTCTTCTTTTTATTTGGAGTTGAATCTCTTAAAATGTCAATAGCTTCTGTATAAGAAACACGTTTGAAGTTGTTATCTAAAACAAAGTTCAATTTTTCTAACAACGCCATTTCGCTTCTCTCAGCCTGTGGTTTTGATTTTTCTTCTTCTAAAAGTCTTCCTTCTAAGAATTTCAAATCATCACCACAATTGTCTAAAGCATATTTAATTACGTATTGAATAAAATCTTCAGCCAAATCCATGTTGTCATCAAGGTTGTTGAAAGCAACTTCAGGTTCGATCATCCAAAATTCAGCCAAGTGACGAGAAGTGTTTGAGTTTTCTGCTCTAAAAGTTGGTCCAAACGTATAAATCTGACCCAAAGCCATTGCAAAAGTTTCTCCTTCTAATTGTCCAGAAACCGTTAAGTTGGTATGTTTTCCAAAGAAATCTTTTTTGAAATCAATGTTTCCTTCTTCATTTTTTGGTAGATTATCCAATGGTAATGAAGTCACTTGGAACATTTCTCCAGCACCTTCAGCATCAGCTCCAGTGATAATAGGCGTGTTTACATACACAAATCCTTTTTCTTGAAAATATTTGTGAACCGCAAATGACAATACCGAACGCACACGCATAATCGCACCAAAAGCGTTTGTACGTACACGCAGGTGAGCGTTTTCACGTAAAAACTCTAAAGAGTGTTTTTTAGGCTGCATTGGGAATTTCTCTGCATCAGAATCTCCAAGGATTTCAAGTTTGTTCACCTGAATTTCGTATTTCTGACCCGCACCTTTACTTTCAACCAAAGTTCCAATTACAGAAACCGCAGCTCCAGTCGTGATTCTTTTTAAAGTTTCTTCTGGCGTATTTTCAAAATCAACAACACATTGAATATTATTAATTGTAGAACCGTCATTAAGCGCGATGAACTGATTATTTCTAAAAGTTCTCACCCATCCTTTTGCATTCACTTCCTGTAGCGTCGTCGTACTGTTTAATAAGTCTTTAACCTTTGTGTGTCTCATTTTAATTTTAGATTTATAGATTGCTGATTTTACATCAAAATAAAACCAGTGTTTTTTATATCGAATTGCAAATATAAACGATAATAATTAATTTTTGAAGCTGTTTCCTGCTCTTCGCTGTATCTTTCTATTTTTAAAGAAAAAATAGAAAGGATGCCGCTTCGATCAGGGCTAGGGCACTCAATTTCAAAAGAAGCTATTTTTCTTCTATTTTGTTGTTAAGGCGAGTATTAGTGTAAATTTATAAGCCACGAATTCACGAATTATTAAAATTTGTTTTTAAATAAATTCGTGAATTTGTGGCGAATATCTTTATATGGGCAAAGAAAAATTATTTCTCCAAATTCTCCAATTCCTCTTTCTTAGTTTTCTTCTTCTCAAAAGTTAAAACCAGTGATGGCAATACAACCAAGTTAGCAAACATGGCAAAAACCAAAGTACAGGAAATTAATCCTCCTAAGGCGATTGTTCCGCTGAAACTTGATAAAGTAAAAGTCGCAAAACCTAAGATCAAAACTACAGAAGTATAGAAAGTACTTACACCAGTTTCTCTTAAGGCACTGAAAACAGATTTCTTCACTTTTCCACGGTTTTGAATCAGGTCATGTTTGTATTTCGCCATAAACTGAATCGCATTATCTACCGAAATTCCGAAAGCGATACTGAATACCAAAATCGTTGAAGGTTTTAACGGAATTCCGAAATACCCCATTAATCCCGAAGTAATACAAAGCGGTAAAATATTCGTAATCAAAGAAGCAGCTACCATTTTGAACGAACGGAATAAATACAGCATCAAAATTGCAATCGTTGCAATTGCAAAAAGTAACGATTCGATTAAGTTATGTGCCAGATAAGTTGTTCCTTTTTGGAAAACTAAAGCTTTTCCTGTAATCGTAACTTCGTAACGGTCTTTCGGGAAAATTTCATCAATTTTTTTGCGGAGTTTTCCTTCTACTTTTGCCATTTCATCTGTTCCAATATCTTTCATGAAAGTCGTGATTCGGGCATATTGTCCAGTCGAATCCACATAAGCTTTCATTAAATTTTCTTTACTGTTTTTGGTTGCATTTTTAGCATAACCCAAAATAAAAGTCTGTTCCTGTGAAGTCGGCAATTGGTAATATTCAGGGTTTCCGTTATAAAAAGCTTGTTTGGCATATTTAACCAAATTGACAACCGAAACCGGTTTTGCTAATTCGGGAATTTCTGAAATGGTATTTTGCAATTCATCCATTTTACGAATTGTAGCCGGCTTCATGACACCTTTTTTCTTTTTAGTGTCAATCATAATTTCCAGCGGCATAACTC
Source organism: Flavobacterium panacagri (assembly GCF_030378165.1). Taxonomy (NCBI): domain Bacteria; kingdom Pseudomonadati; phylum Bacteroidota; class Flavobacteriia; order Flavobacteriales; family Flavobacteriaceae; genus Flavobacterium; species Flavobacterium panacagri. The sequence goes on along the minus strand of NZ_CP119766.1, from coordinate 644,900 downwards.
CGTTGAATTCCTTTTCGTAAAATAAAATATCTTTAAAGAAAGAAGCTGTTTTCGGCATTTCGCCAATTAAACTTCCTGATACTTTCATTTGTCTCACTCCATTTAAACTTATTATAAAAAGGATAGCATAAATAGTGTAAACGATTGTCTTTTTACCTTTAACGATATTAGCAACCACATTCAACAGCGTTGAAATATACGTTTTGTCTAAGTGGTATAAGTGTTTCGCTTTTGGCAATGGCATAAAACTGTAAATAATCGGCACGATAAAAAGTGTCAAAGTATAAACAGAAAGCACGTTGATAGAAGTTACCAATCCAAATTCAAAAAGTAATTCGTTTCCGGTAATCATCAAGGTTGCAAAACCAATTGCAGCAGTTAAATTGGTCATCAAAGTCGAAGAACCAATTTTTGAAATCACACGCTGTAACGCTTTTGCCTGATTGTTATGCAGTTTAATTTCCTGCTGGTATTTATTAATCAGGAAAATACAGTTGGTAATTCCGATTACGATAATCAGCGGTGGAATAATAGCCGTTAAAATCGTGATTTTATATCCAAATAATCCAAGTGTTCCAAACGACCAGGTTACGCCGACAATTAAAATACAAATCGAAATAAATGTAGCTCTGAATGAACGGAAGAAGAAAAAGAAAATTAAAGAAACCGTTAATAAAGACGCTCCAATAAAAAGTCCGATTTCGCCTTTCATATTATCCGCATTGATCGTACGGATGTAAGGCATTCCCGAAACTTTAAGATCGATTCCTGTTGTTTTTTCGAATTTATCAATTTTCGGAACTAAATCTTTTAAGATAAAAGTCTTTCTTTCAGCTGTATTTACCAGCGCTTTATTCATGTAGATGGCAGAACGAACACTCCCGCTTTCTTTGTTAAACAAAAGCCCTTCATAAAAAGGAAGATTGTGAAACAAATCATATTGAACCGTTTTTAAATAAGCAGGATCAAGTACTTTGCTTTCTTCAATAAATGGCGCTAAAACAAATTTTTGATTTACAGTATCTTTTTCCAGTTTCTTTAAGTCATTCAAAGAAATTACCAAATCAACTTCTTTCGCTTTTTTCAAACCATTCATTAATTCTGTCCAGGCAGCGTAATTCTTAGGTGTAAAAAACTTCGGATCTTTAAAACCAATCACAATCAGGTTTCCTTCTTCGCCGAACTTATCAAGAAATTTTTGATAATCTTTATTCGCAATATGATCTTTTGGAAGCAAGTTGGCTTCGGTATAAGTCATAGACAGGTTTTTCCATTGATAACCAAGGAAAATAGTTAACAGGGAAAGAATAACCAAAATAGTTATTCTGTTTTTAAGTATAATTCGGGCCAGTTTTTCCCAAAATCCGACTTGGACAGCGTTTTTCATATATTCTTTAAAAATGGATGCAAATGTAGTGAAAAGTGCTCGAAATCATAAATTAACCACAGTATTTTACTTAACGTTAACACAAAAATGCATAATGTTTGAGAAAGAGAAAATGTGTGCTTTTTATATTTTACTCGCAAGGTTTTCTCATATTTGCAATTAATTTATTAATACAAGAGAATAAAAAATGATGTATTCCAAAAAGATTAAGTTTATAACGATTGGTTTGAGTTTATTGTTGCTTTTATTTTCATTAAGCCAAAATGCATTAATTGTAAATTACGGAGGAGAAACAAAAACAGGTGCATCGTTTGACTATTTTTTTATGGGGGCGATCGCTTTTATGGGTGGTGGATTGTTTGAAGAAATTATTTGGCTGGCAAATCCATTGTGTTTATATGCAATTATATATTTCTGGAAAAATGATCCAAAAGCTATTTCTCTGAGTTTATTAGCATCAGCTTTGGCAGTTTCTTTTTCTTTTTGGAGTGAAATTTTGGGAGCTGAAAGTGGAGCAATGGCTAAAATTATTTCTTTTGAGTTAGGATATTATCTTTGGATTTCTAGTATTTTAATTTTAACAATTGGAATTTTAGTTCATTATAGAATGACATTAAAGGGAAGTTTACAATCTTAAAAATATGGAGAACAACAATACCACAACATTTATTTTTTTAGCGATTCTTTTCTTGCTGATTGTCATCATTTGTTTTATGATTTATCAATTGATGCAGGCCAAAAAAGCAAAAGAAGATGCAGAAAAGAGTTTTTATGCGCTTGAAGTAAAAGTAAATGATCTTCAGTTAGAAAATCTTGAATCAAAACTAAATCCGCATTTGTTTAAGAATATTTTAAATTCGATTCAGTCACATGCTTATCAAACGTATTTCGCCTTAGATAAACTGGCCAATGTTTTGGATTATATTTTATATGAAAGCAAAAAGAAATTTGTGACGGCAAAAGAAGAAATCAATTTTGCACTGAATCTAATCGAAATCAATAAAATTAAAATCAGTCCGCTTTTTGAATTGAAGATTAAAACGAATATCAACGAAGACGATAAATTATACGATCAGCCTTTGTTAGCGCCTTTGATTTCAATTGATTTAATAGAAAATGCATTTAAACACGCCGATCTTCAAAGTGCTGATGCTTTTATTTCGGTAGTTTTTGAATTTAAAGACAATGCTTTTTTTATGACCGTTTCAAACAAAATCTCAGATAAAAAAGTGTTGAAAAAGGAGCGAAGCGGTTTTGGTCATGCGACTTTAGAACATCGCCTTCGAATTATTTACAAGAATAATTTCAAACTCGATAAGTTTATAGAAAACGACATTTATATTGCTCATCTAAAAATAGATTTACTTGAATACAAAACTGAAATGCTTGCTTCTGGACGATGAGCTTCCAGGATTGACTTATCTGAAAATGCTTTGCGAACAAATTCCAGAATTGGAAATCGTCAAAACATTCAATAATCCGCAGAAACTTTTGTCTGATATTCCAGATCTGGATTTTGATCTCTTAATTTCTGATATCGAAATGCCAGGAATGGACGGTTTGCATTTAGCTGAAATGTTAGATAATAAATTAGTGATTTTCTGTACCGCTTATAAAGATTATGCCGCCGATGCTTTTAATATTGATGCTGTTGATTATATCACAAAACCGGTAAAACTGGAACGTCTTCAAAAAGCCATTACAAAAGCTTTTGAGCGTTTCGATAAATCAGATAATTCCAAAAAGTTCATGCAATTGAATACAGATAAAGGAAAGACTTTGCTGTATTTTAATAAAATTCAATACATCACAACAGCTTCAAGCGATAGCCGTGATAAAACAGTTTTGCTTACCGATGGAAGTTTTCTGAATTTAAAGAATGTAAAATTCGATACCCTTTTACACGAATTACCCGACGCCGATTTCTGTAGAATTAACAAAAAAGAAATTGTAGCGGTAAAGGCGATAAAATTTTTTAATCACAACGAAATTGTGCTTCATCATTTAGAAGAAAACAATAAAAATACAGCCTTAATCTTAAGTGAAACCTATCGTTCTGATTTTTTGAAAAAGGTAAAATTATAACTTATTACAAAGTTTTTCCATCTTGTTACATACATTGAAAATTAGCCTGTAATTTGCTTTTTCACTTAAAACTCAGTTCTGATATTTGCGGCAATAAATCAAAAGAACGAGTTATGAATAACATTAAAAACTCTGTATTTTACATTACAATTATTGGTGGTTTTACAGCACTGATTTATTGGGTAATTTCAAAAGGAGCCGCATTAGAAGTGGGGCGCAACATCGTAAAAAAACAAATCGAAAGTAACCATTGGAATGACTTCTTGGATTCTATGGTTCATAATTTACAGCATCCGTTAGCCATTTTATTGGCGCAGATCGTTACGATCATTTTAGTAGCCCGTTTATTTGGATGGTTTTTCAGAAAAATCGGTCAGCCATCTGTAATTGGAGAAATGATTGCAGGTATTGTTCTTGGGCCGTCTTTGGTCGGAATGTATTTTCCTGAATTTTCAGCCGCTTTATTTCCAAAAGAATCATTAGGAAACTTGCAGTTCTTAAGCCAGATTGGTTTGATTCTTTTTATGTTCGTAATCGGAATGGAATTGGATCTTAAAGTACTAAAAAACAAAGCACATGATGCGGTTGTGATCAGCCACGCCAGTATTGTAATTCCGTTTGCTTTAGGATTAACTTTAGCTTATTTTATATACCACACTTTTGCCCCAATTGGTGTTGAGTTTTCTTCTTTCGGATTATTTATGGGAATTGCCATGAGTATAACTGCTTTTCCGGTTTTGGCCAGAATTGTACAGGAACGAGGAATGCAGAAAACAAAACTAGGAACGATCGCGATTACGTGTGCGGCAGCCGATGATATTACAGCTTGGTGTATTTTGGCTGTTGTAATTGCGATTGTAAAAGCAGGTTCATTTACAAGTTCGTTATATGTTATCGGTTTAGCGATTTTATACGTAATTATTATGTTGAAAATCGTTCGTCCGTTCTTAAAACGTGTTGGAGATTTAAATTCGACTCGTGAAAGTTTGAATAAACCAGTTGTTGCGATTTTCTTTATCACACTTTTGGTTTCTGCTTATGCAGCAGAATTAATCGGAATTCATGCTTTATTTGGAGCTTTCTTGGCAGGAGCAATTATGCCGGAAAACAATAAATTCAGAAACATATTTATTGAAAAAGTAGAAGATGTAGCCATTATCGTTTTATTGCCATTATTCTTTGTTTTTACTGGTTTACGTACACAAATTGGTTTGCTGAATGATCCTGAATTATGGAAAATTACAGGTTTAATTATTGCTGTTGCTGTTGCAGGTAAATTCTTTGGAAGTGCTTTGGCAGCGAAATTTGTCGGACAAAGCTGGAAAGATAGTTTAGCAATTGGAGCATTAATGAACACACGTGGTTTGATGGAACTTGTTGTTCTGAATATCGGTTACGATCTTGGAGTTTTATCTACAGAGATTTTTACGATGATGGTAATCATGGCTTTGGTTACGACTTTTATGACAGGCCCAGCTTTAGATTTTATCGGATTCATTTTTAAAGATAAAGAAACCGCTGTGCCAGAAGAAATAGGAAGTAAGAGTAAATATAAAATTCTGCTTTCGTTTGCAACGCCAGAAAGAGGAAAAAAACTGCTTCAAATCGCTAATAGTTTAGTTAAAAAACAGCCAGACAACTCGATTGTAACAGCGATGCATTTGTCATTGAGTACAGAAATTCACTCTTTTGATGTGAAAGATCATGAGAAAAAAATGCTGGTTCCAGTTATCGAAGAATCCAATCGTTTAAATCAAAAGATTGTAAGTCTTTTTAAAGTTTCTAATGATATTGATACCGATATTATTGATTCGGCAAATCATGGAGATTATGATTTGTTATTGGTTGGTCTTGGACAATCTATCTTTGATGGAACTTTGCTTGGAAAAATCCTTGGATTTACAACCCGAATTGTAAACCCAGATCGTTTGATTGATAAGTTTACCGGAAAAGAAGGTTTGTTTGAAAATAATCCTTTTGATGAAAGAACACGTCATATAATTGCAAAAACCAAAATGCCAGTTGGTATTTTTATTGATAAAGATTTAGAAGAAATGAATCAAGTGTTTATTCCTGTTTTTAGTAAAGAAGATGCTTTTTTAATAGATTATGCTAAAAAATTAATCAATAATAATGGTTCTCAGATCACGGTTCTGGATGCAAGCGGAGAAGTTCGAAGTACTCGTGAGATTCAGGAAACCATCCGATCTATAGAACAGATTGCCCCAAATCATATTATGATTATGAATGACAGAACAATTAAAAAAGAGTTTTTAGATGGTCAAAACCTAATGATTATAAGTTTGGACAGCTGGAAAAAACTAATAGAATCTCAAAGTACTTGGCTGAACAATACGCCTTCGGTTTTGATTCTTAAACCATAAATAGTTTTAAATCTCAATTTTTTGAAATTCCAAATTCCAATTTTAGTGATTGGGATTTGGGATTTTTTTTATTTGCGAAGAACTTTGTCAAAGTTTTAAACTTTGACAAAGATTTCTAACGAACGTATTGGAATTTGGAATTTCAAAAAATTGGAATTTACAATTAAAGTCCCAGATCCAGTACATAAGAAATCTTAACCGCAATATTATCTTCAAACTTCAATAACTGATTTGGGCCATAACGATAGAATCCAGCCAAACCAAAACCTTTGTAAATTTTGTTTAATTCTAAACCTGATTCATAAAAGCCTCTTTCAAGTGTTTTGTAAGATGGGCCAACATGCTGTTCAGGGTTTTCCATATTACCCCAAGCCATTCTCGAAACTATAACCAATGAAGGTCTGACCTTTTTGAGAATTGTAATACGGTCAAAACCATGTTTAATTTGAAACATTAAGTATTGACTAGAGAAAAACTCGTTAAAAAACATCGTTTCAAAAGCATTTCTTCCCGAAAAAGTAATACGCTGTACAACCGTTTCTTTAGTTAAATTATTCGGAGAAGTATTGTACAAATGTGTAATCGGAACATCTCCCATGGCTAAACCTGCTTGGAAAAGCAAACTGGTTTTCTGACGGTTTAAATATTTCTTTTCGTATTCAGCTTTAAAATCGATTTTGCTAAAAGTAAAATCATTATCAAATACATTCGGCAAAGACTGCGTGTATTGAAAAGTAAACCTAGGAAATCTTTTTTCCGATTCATTTCTTCCCGTTGGAGTCTGCATAAAATCACTGAAAGGCGCCCAAACAATAGAAAGCATTGCCGTTGTCATCACATAACTCGAATACAATTTTCCGTCGTAATTAAATAAATAATCAAATTTTGGCTCGATATAATTTCTTGAAAACTCTAGAACAGCTTCTGTTTTAGGAATAATTTTGGTTTGAATATTACCGCGCCATCCCGAATATTCATAAAATGTACTGATGTTAATTGGACGCGGATCATAAATTTTAAAAACACGTTTGTCAACTGCAAAAACAGTACTTGCAATCTCACGAACATCATCTGTGTAATAGCCGTTAAACCAAGTATTGGTGTATTTGTCTAATAAAACGCCAGCGCCTAAACTATATTTAAAAGCACCATCTTTTGTTCCGTATGCTGTATAACCTTCAATTCGGAAGTTTTTCGATAATCGATCATTTGTAATACCGCCTAAACCAACACGAAAGCCTTCATAATTGTTATAGCTAATGATCTTTTTTAAATCCAAATCAACTGGGCCGATTGGATAAAAACCATTTATAATTTTTCGGCCAATGCCCAAGCGTTTTTCAATTCGATTGCTGACAGAAATACTGTCCAGTAATTGATATGTTTTTTGGCTTTTTAAGTCAAGATTTTCTTTTCGGTAAGCTTCCCAGAAACTTTCTGGTTTTTTAGCAGCATCGTCATTAATTTCGATATAAAGTGATGGGTTTTTTACAGGACTGCTCGTGTTGAAACGAACATCAAAGCTATTACTCTCAGAAAGCAGATAAGTAAAATCTGAAGCCACTTTTTTTCTCGGTTCAAAATTCTCTTCAACATCTCCGTCAAATTGAATCGTTCCGCCAAGAATTCTAATATCATCATCATTTTTTCCTTTGACAATTTTGAAAGTGGTATTGCTTTGGAACCAGATTTTTTCTTTCGGAATATATTCAAATTCATGGATACCGCTGATGTCCAAAACGCCTTTAATTCGCATTACGGCTTTAGCGACAGCAAAATTTTCTTTGTCAATATATAAAACTCCTTCTAAACCAGATGATCTTCGCTTAAGTTTGTTTTTGAAATAAATCATGTAAGCGTCACGACCTTTAATACTTACAGTGTCTAATAATTTATAATTGTAGGTAGATGTTGCAGAGTTTGAAATTGGATTTTCATATTTAGTCTCAAACAATTCATATTTCGGATCATAAATCGAAATTGACTGAAGATTAAATGCTAGCACTTCATAAATTGGCTGTTTAAATCCTGCCATTTTAGTGCCAAGAACAGTTTCTTTTAATTTTTTGTTTGTAAATTGATATTGAGAGACTTTCTCTGTTTGAAATAAATGCTGTTTGCTTATAATTTCTTTGAATTTATAATCGGAGGAATCAACATTAATTATTTTTTTATCTAAATCTTTATAAGATGCTGAAGAATCAACTCTCCCATCTATAGAGTCTGGATTGGCTGTTACAATAAGTTTGTTGTAGGTTTTATACTCGAAATTATTGAGCTTTTTCTGTGGATCATTTTGCCATTTGCTGGCTATTACTTTTCGTATTATGGTTAAAGCCGGATTTTCGTTGGAAACAATAACTTCTTTTAAATCATCTGTCTGCTGCGTAAGTGAAACAGCATAAAAAGTTTTGTTTTTGATTAATGCAATTGTCTTCTTTTGAAAACCAACGTAAGAGACTGTTAAAGTATTTGCCGATGTACTAATCTTGAAAATGAACTTCCCATCAACATCTGTAATAGTGTTGTTGTTTTCTGAAGTGGTAATGGTGGCAAACGGAAGAGGTTTGTTGTTTGAATCGGTAACGATTCCGTTTATTTGAATTTGCGCCTGAAGTGTAAGCGTAAAAAACAAAGTCAAAAAACAAAATAGCTTCATACAGAATGATATAGTTTCAAAAACGAAAAGAATTAAATTTTCGTATGCAAAAATAGCAATAAAAAAATCCGTCTGATACAATAAACCAGACGGATTTTATATTTTATTATAAAACTAATTACACTTTCATGATTTCAGCTTCTTTTAAAGCCAATAATTCATCGATTTTTTTGATGAAAGCGTTTGTTAAGTTCTGAACTTCTTCTTCAGCAGATTTACAGATATCTTCTGAAGTTCCTTCTTTTTCTAATTTTTTAATATCAGTATTGGCATCTTTACGAGAGTTGCGAATACCAATTTTAGCATCTTCAGCTTCAGATTTTGCCTGTTTTGCTAAATCACGACGACGCTCTTCTGTTAATGGTGGTACGCTAATAATTACCATATCACCATTATTCATCGGGTTAAAACCAATGTTAGCAATTAAAATAGCTTTCTCAATTGCTTGCAGCATATTTTTTTCAAATGGCTGTAATGTAATTGTTCTTGCATCTGGTACACTGATTTTAGATACTTGCGAAAGCGGTGTCGCTGAACCATAATAATCAACAAAAACACCTCCAAGCATAGCTGGAGAAGCTTTTCCTGCACGAATATTTAGAAACTCTTTTTCTAAGTGTGCAATCGTACCGTTCATTGATTCTTCAGTACTTTCTAAAATAAAATCTATTTCTTCAGTCATTGTTTTTTAGTTTTCAGTTTTATTTTCAGTTTTCAGTTAAAGTCATGCGACTGTAAACTGTTACTGATGACTATATATTTACTACAGTTCCTATATTTTGGCCTTCGCAGATTTTCAATAAGTTTCCAATTTTGTTCATATCAAAAACTACGATTGGCAATTTGTTTTCCTGGCTTAATGTAAATGCTGTGGTGTCCATAACATTCAATCCTTTTTTGATTACATCATCAAAAGAAATAAAATCAAATTTTATAGCAGAGGCATTTTTCTCAGGATCAGAATCATAAACTCCGTCAACACGTGTTCCTTTTAATATTACATCAGCGTTGATTTCGATTCCTCTTAAAACTGCAGCTGTATCAGTTGTGAAGTATGGGTTTCCAGTTCCTGCACCAAAAATTACAATTCTGCCTTTTTCTAAGTGACGGTCAGCTCTTCTTTTAATGTATGGTTCTGCAATAGATTCCATTTTCAAAGCAGTCTGCAAACGTGTTTTCATTCCTTTATCTTCAAGAGCACCTTGTAAAGCCATTCCGTTAATTACAGTAGCAAGCATTCCCATGTAATCGCCTTGAACTCTATCCATTCCAGAGCTTGCTCCGGCAACTCCTCTAAATATATTTCCTCCTCCAATAACAATTGCAATCTCTACTCCTTTACTGTGAATCTGCTTAATTTCGTCTGCATATTCGGCTAATCTTTTTGGGTCTATACCGTATTGTAAATCACCCATTAGCGCTTCGCCGCTAAGTTTTAGAAGAATTCTTTTATATTTCATGTGTGTGTCGCGTTAATTTGTGCAAATATAGACATATTCTGATTTTTAAAAATAATGTTTGCAAAAAATTAATCGGACTTATGATTTTAGATTTATAAAGCCTTTGAAAGGGTTTGTTTTTTTACCGCAAAGGGCGTTAAGAGTTTTGGATAGATACGCTTTGATACGAAAAGTTGGCAAAGCTTTGTGTTCAAAATCCTTTTGCGAACTTTTTCAATTTCCTATTTCATTATTTAGGTTAAAATTTTAGCGCCCTTTGCGGTAAAAAAACAATTTCAAATTAAATTTAAATAGACTATTAAATGTGACAAATGTCATTTCTGCATCTTTCTAAATTTTGTATTTTTATATGTACTAAAATTGAAATAAATATGAAAAGCATCGTAGCCAAAGCATTGTTTAATAGTCATTCTTATGCGGAATACCGAAAATTAGTTACCGATTTATTAACTGAAGGAAAATCAACAGGAAATGAACAATCAGAAAGTTTGACTAATTATTCTAAATTGAATGAAGCGAGAATGAACAGACTGGAAAAAACCATCAAAATTTCTGAGACTGTTGCTGAAAAACTTCAAAACTTAGATAATCATTATATCTGGCTGGTTTTGTCTGAAGGTTGGTGTGGTGATGCGGCGCAGATTCTTCCTGTTTTAGAGAAGATGGCTCATGTTTCGAATAAAAAAATCGATCTTAGAATTGCATTGCGTGATGAAAACAATGATTTAATGAATCAGTATTTAACGAATGGCGGAAGAGCAATTCCAAAAGTCATCATAATCTGTAAAGAAGCAGGAATTGTTCGTGCCGATTGGGGGCCAAGACCTAAAGGAGCCGCCGAGTTAATGGCTAAACATAAAAAAGAAGTCGGCCCGATCGATGAAAAAATTAAAACCGATCTGCAGCTATGGTATTTGGCAGATAAAGGTATCTCGGTACAAGAAGAATTGCTTGAAATTATGGAGAATATCAAGTATAATCGATTGTGATTTTGCTTAATCTGTTGATAAACAAATATTTTGGATGAAAAAATATCTAAAAGTGTTTTTATTTTACTTTAAGATTTTGTAACTTAGTAAATATAATCCCACTTCTATTATAACTTTCTGATTTACTCTTTTTATTGGTGTTTAATTTAATGTCTAACAATTAAAAATGCACTATTATGAAAAAGTTATTTGAAAGGTTTTATGATTTCTTCTCTCAATTTTTATTTGGAGGAAAAAATGTGCCTCACTATTAATTCAAGATAAGTATGAAATAGTATTACTTATTTTAGGAGCCTGGCACATTATGTTTTTATGTAATGTGCTTTTTATTTTTTAGAAAGTAGTTATTCTGAAGTTTCTGATTTATAATAAAAGAAATCTTGTAGTGTTACACCAAAAGAAATTGCACCAATGCTTTTTTCATTGTGAATAGGAAAAGCATAATCACTTATTTCTGCAAAAATGGTAAATTCATCTGAACCAATTCCGAGTTTTAATTTTTTGTATTCTCCATTCAAATTACCACGGCCTAAAGCGAATCCTTTTCCGAAACCAGCCTGAAGCATAATTCGGGTATCAACACCCACTTTCGGATTTAAACCAAGATTTAGAAAAACAGGTACAGCAACAAGTTTATTGTCCCATTTCCAGTCCATGCCACTATGAATTCCCAATGTCAGCCATTTTTTATAATGTACTCCATAACCAATTTGCGAGCCTAAACCATTAGGTACAAAAAAAGCATTTGAGTAACTGGATTCATTAGGATCTATGGAGTTGTCTCTGTCGGGATTCCCAGTTATTGAAACGGCAATATCAAATTGTGTATAGGTAAATTTACTGACTTGACTATGTATAAAAGAATTAACGAAAGTTGTAGATGCAATAACCAGTAAAATTCTCTTCATACAAGATTTTATTTTTTTAGAAGTTCTTCTTCAAACAAAGTAATATCAATAGCATTTTTCACATCGTAGTCACCAATTTTGGTTCGGCGTAAAACGGTTAAATGCGAACCAGAATTCATGGCTTTTCCGAAATCGTAAGCAAGGGAACGAATGTAAGTTCCTTTTGAACAAACCACTCTAAAATCTACTTCAGGCAATGCAATTCTTGTAATTTCAAATTCGTGAATAGTAGTTTTTCTACTTTCAATTTCTATTGATTCTCCTGCGCGCGCATGTTCATACAAACGAACGCCGTCTTTTTTAATGGCAGAAAAAATGGGTGGTTTTTGATCGATTTCGCCCAAAAACTGTTTTACGGTTTCATGAATCAAAGCTTCATCAATATGATCTGTTGGGAAACTCTGATCGATTTCGGTTTCTAAATCGTACGATGGAGTAGTGGCTCCAATGTAAAAAGTTCCCGTATATTCTTTGGCTTGACCTTGAAGTTCAGAAATTCTTTTGGTAAATTTTCCTGTACAGATTAATAAAAGTCCAGTTGCCAAAGGGTCTAAAGTTCCGGCGTGACCAATTTTGAACTTTTTTGGAAGTCCAACTTTATTAATTAAAAGGTATTTTAATTTATTGACAGCTTGAAACGAACTCCATTTTAATGGTTTGTCAATCAATAAAACTTGTCCGTTTAAATATTCTTCAGGTGTCATTATATAATTGTAAGCGGGTGAATGAAAAAGTGAATCAATAATAAAATGATTCCAGCAAGAATTCTGTAATAACCAAAAACTTTAAAACCATTTTTAGTTAAGAATCCAATAAAAGTTTTGATAGCTAACAATGCCACAACAAAAGCTACAATGTTTCCAATAATCAGCATATTAGTTTGATCTTGAGATAATTCAAAACCAGCTTTGTAATAATCGTAACATTTTTTTGCTGTTGCTCCTAACATAGTTGGAACTGCTAAGAAAAATGAAAATTCGGCAGCTGAAGTTCTAGTTAATTTTTGAGACATACCTCCCACAATACTTGCACCGCTTCGTGAAACTCCAGGAATCATAGCCAGACATTGAAATAAACCAATTTTTAATGCTTTAGCGTATGTAATTTCAGTAGAAACTTCTGGATCATTTGGTTTGTTAAACCATTCGTCTACTTTCAATAAAATAATTCCTCCAAGTAAAAGTGAAACAGCTACAGTAACAGGATTTTCTAATAAGCCGTCAATGAAATCACTTAAAAGCAATCCTAAAACAACGGCAGGAATAAATGCAACTAAAAGTTTAAAGTAAAAATCAAAAGTTTGAAAAAAACGTTTGAAATATAAAATGACCACAGAAAGAATGGCTCCAAGCTGAATCACAATGGTAAAAAGTTTGGTAAAATCGTCATGAGCGATTCCGAAAAAAGAAGACGCAATAATCATGTGACCTGTTGAGGATACTGGTAGAAATTCTGTGATTCCTTCAATAATAGCAAGAACAATAGCTTGTAGTGTATTCATTTAGAATTTTAGATTTTGGGTTTTAGATTTTAGATTGCCCTTCTCCCGAGAAGTCGGGAGTGCTCAGGGGCACAAAAAAATCACAAACCTTAATTTATTTTGATTTTTTGAAAATAGAATAAATCGTGATTCCGAAACCAATCAAAACAGTTGTCGGTGCTAAGCGGATACGTCTAAAACTAAAAATATCTTCGTTAAAAACGTTTGGATCTTTACTTCCTCCACCAGACATTAAAACAAATCCGATAGCAATAACAGCAATACCAATTAAAAGGATTTTGTAATTGATGCTGTCAAAAAGAAATTCCTGTTTTTGAACTTGTTGTTCTTCTTTATTATTGTTTTTCATTTTTTATATTTTGTTTCCCTAATAGTTGCAGGGTATTTTTATTTATTTGCCAGCCTGGGCGATCCCGAGGCTTCAGGAGAAGGCACTTTTTTTAAATCTAAATCTGCGATCTAAAACCTAAAATTAGTAAAGATCGTCTGTTCTTAAGTTCAAGAAACGTTGTGTTGCAAAATGTGTGCTGACCCAAGTAATTAAAACGCCTAATCCGAAAACGGCTGCTAAAACCAAAACGATTAAGATCTTATCTTCTAAAATTCCTAAGCCAGGGAAATTAGTTTCTACATAAAGTAAAAGTGCAATTAGAGCGATGATAGCTAAACCAGCACCTAGCATTCCTAATTTTACGCTTCGCATTACAAATGGTTTTCTAATAAAAGCTTTTGTAGCACCAACCATCTGCATGGTTTTAATGATAAAACGGTTAGAATGTATTGAAAGTCTTAATGAGCTATTAATTAATAAAACGGCAATTATAGTCAGGAAACCGCTGATTATTAAAATCCACATACTTACTTTTCTAATATTGTCATTTACCAGATTTACTAATTGTTTATCGTAAACAATGTCTGAAATCATAGCATTCTTGCGAAAACGATTCTCGATTTTTACGATACTGTCCCTTTCCACATAGTCCGCTTTTAAGTGAATGTCGTATGAGTTTAATAATGGGTTTTCTCCTAAGAATGTAAGGAAATCTTCTCCAATAATGTCAGTATGTTCTTTTGCGGCTTTTTCTTTAGAAACATAAACAGAAGAAAGGGCAAAAGGAGCTCTTTTTAGTTCAGTGTTAAATGCTTTGATAATACTGTCATTTGCTTCATTTTTGAAGAAAACCGTCATGGCGATTTTTTCTTTAAAATCGTCTGCCAGTTTTTTAGAATTAATGATGAATAATCCCAGTACTCCCAAAAGGAATAATACCAAGAATACACTTAAAACTACCGAAAAATAAGAGGAAATTAACCTGCGCTTTTGAAATTTATCAAAGTTAGAACTCATAGTCTGCTTAAATTATGTGGTAAAAATAATAAAGAATTTCTTTATTTAAAGTTAATAACAAACTTTTATCCTTAAAAGTACAATTTAAATACTGAATAAATTGGAGTTTAACCGTAAAGTCTTGTGTGAAATTTAACTGTAAAGTACGCGATCCCGATAGCTATCGGGATTCGCAAGGTTCGCAAAGTAAAAAAATGAAGCCACAGATTAAAAGGATTGAAATGATTTTTTGAAATCTGTGTGAATCCTTTTAATCTGTGGCTAAAAAAATCTTAGTATCTCAGCGTCTTATTTTATTTTATAAACTTCAATGCTTTTTAACCAATAAACGTGACGAGGCCCAGTGGCAATATCATTTTTGCAAAGCCCAATCATTTCGCCATTTTTCACTGGCTTGCCATTTTCTTCGAAGATAATATAAACATTATCTCCCGTTGGATTATTGAAAATTTCAGCCCAAGAAAAAGTTGCTTTATAATTGTCTGAAGCTCTTTCTACAATATAAAAGTTTCTGTCTTTATGATCGGTTTGTTTGATTTTGGCTTTATCTAAAATATCTCTCAAAAGAACAGCTTTGCAAGCTTTAACCTCTCTTTTAATTACACCGCCTTTACCAGTTATTTTGAGATTTTCAATCGTAACGACTTTCATCTTTTTTAAAGAATCGACAGTTAATTGCAGTTGTTTTTCAACTTCTCCTTTTACTTCAATAGCATGATTAACCAGTTTCAAGCTGTCTTCGGAAGTAAGGGTTGGGTGTTCATGTTTTGGATTTTCTGATTTTTTTTCAGTAGAAACAGTTTCTTCTTTGTCTTTTTTGGAAGAATTGCACATGGAACAACAAAATGCAATGAACAGAATTAGAATGTAGTTTTTTGTTTTCATAAAATGGAATAGTTAATGGAGATTCAATATTACGTATTTTTACTTAATTGAGATAAGTATTTTGAAGTTTTATTTGTTTACTAAAGAAATAACTTTGGTAAAATTCGTAATAAATGTAGTTTTGTTTTTGAACTATTTTGATTTTAAAATGAAAAAAACATTTTACTTTATTCTTTTAATGGCTGCCAATTGGTGCTTTTCACAAGAAATTGCAATTCCATATCGCGATGGACAAAAGTGGGGAGTTTGTAATCCAGAGGCTAAAATGCTAATTGAGCCAAAATTTGACAAAATTGATTTTTATACCAACTTTTCAGAAGATTATAAAGTTTTAGTTTCCAGTCTTAAAAAATCTAGAGGTTTAATTATTGGAGGGATAGAAATCTTACAGCCAATTTATAATTCTATTTTTAGAAAAGGGGATTTGTATATAGCGGACAAATACGAGAACAACCGAAAAATAACAGAGGTAATAACAGCAGATGGTAAATCAATTCTTTCTAAACCTATAATAGAAGTAATCTTAAATGAAAATTTCGATAATAAATTTCAGCTTTTTCATGTGTTAAACACAGATATGTCAGAAAGTGTTTTTATCTACAATAGCCAATCAAATACTATTTCAAAATGGTTATACGATGGATATTATTCACTTGCCTTATTACGAATAAGAGATTTGAACCAAGTAATTTTTAAAGTTAAAAGAAAAGAAAATGATGCCGTTTCATTAGAAACATGGAATTTTTCTAAGTTACCAGAAGAGATTTCTAAATCAAAATTAGCCTATAAAACAGAAGCTGATCTTATGGCACTTTTTATGAAAGAATCAAATGACAGAGGAAGTGGAGGTGGAGAAGGAACAATGATAAGTTCTTATGATGTTGTTGCTAAAGGCGATACTGATTCTCCACTAACAATTGATGAGCCAGTAGTGTCGGATGAGAGTAGTCAAAAGATAAAAAAAGAGCCAGTTCGCATGTCTAATCGATTTGAGATAGAAAATAAGAAACTGGTTTTAATCAAACAAAACGAATACAAACCAAACAGTCCAAAAAAAATAGTTCCTATAACATTAAATGTTCCTGTAGCCGATATGGAACTCAAAAGTTATTTTAATGCTTTTAAAAAAAATGATACTATCTATGAATTTAAAAATGCTGTTTTGTATAAAAAAAATAATAAGAAAGGCATTTTGTTTTCATCACAAACTAAAGGCCTAATAGAGTTTGACACAATTTTCAAAGTAGGAACCTATGTGCGAGATGATTTTGATAATACTAAAGGGATTTATATAGTAGGTGATAAAGCTGCAAAAACAAATACTTATAAATATAGTTTTTACAGCAGTGATCAAAAGCTTTTGTATCCGGTTCATTTTGATGATTTAAAACCTTCCATTTTAAGCAATAGTAATGGAATCAAAAACTATATTGCTAGAGTAGGATCTAAATATGGACTTGTACAAAATGATGGAATAGAAATTCTAAAATGTGAATATGACGAGATTAAGGAATTTAATAGTTCATCATCAAATGTCAAAATTATTCAAACCAAAAAAGATAATAAGTATCGAGTTATTACCCAAAGATATAGTGAGAATTTAAATCAAAAGCCAGCAGTATTCGATTATGCTGTTAAGGATATAATTCTAAACTATCCCAAAGAATATTATGATAATTCTAAAAATGCTGCAGAGACTGTAAACCTACTAGAACTGTTTGACGAAAACAAAAATATAATGGGTTATGCGAATGAAAACGGTACATTATATTTTAAAAATTAATAAAATGAAAAAACGTATACTACTATATTTTGTGCTGTTAAATACTGCTGTTTTTTCACAATCGCAATACGTTAACTATCGCAATCTGCCTGATTTTGAAAATACCGAGCAATATTTTTATAATCAATGGGAATTAAATCCTGCCGATTTTGCCAATAAGCTTTCGGATGTAATGAATCAGAAGAAATTAAATAAAAGAGAAAACATTCAATATCTGATAGATAAAAAACAAGAAGTAACAATTGTTAAAATAATGATCAATGGTTTGAAATTTTCAGAATCTGGTTATAAAAAAGGATTACTTGACGGAACTAAAGTGATTTATCATGACAATGGTGCAGTTTTTCAGGAAATTGAATACAAAAATGGAAAAGCGAATGGAATTACCAAGGTTTATAATGAAAAAGGAAAACTGGTTTTAGAGACAAATTACAAAGACAATCTTAAAAATGGCTTGCGAAAATTGACTGACCCTAGAAATAATAGGTTGGTCATTGAAGGTAATTATGAAAATGATAATGTAATGGGAGATTTAAAAGTTATTTATAGAAATGATGTCTATACTTATCCAAATGATTTAAGAAAAGGAAAAGTTAAATATTTTACTGAAGACAGGCTGATTTCCGAATATGAAATCCTGAATCAAAATAGACTAAATGGAGAGGCTAAAGATTATAATCCAAAGACAGGAAAACTGTCGACTAAGACACCTTATTATCTAGGAGATGTAAATGGCTTTAAGGAATACTACGATATAAATGGTGATTTACAGTATAAAAATGAGTACAAATTCAATAATAAAGTAGGAGAACACAAGCTATACTTGTATGATAAAACACTTATTTCTGAAGAATACTATGATAAAGATGGATTGAAAATTGGAGTTTGGAGAGATTATGAAAGATCGGGAGTTATGAGATCAGAGAAGGTTTATGTGAATGATCAGTTAGAAGGAGTGAGTAAAGAGTTTAAAAATGGAATTCTTGTTAAGTCTGAAGAATTTCATAACAATAAACGAAATGGGGCAGTTAGGTATTTTGAAGAAAAAACGGGAGTTTTAAAAACGGAGAGTTTATATAAAAATGAGGTTCGGCAAAATGAAAAACAATATTACCCTGAAGGAATGGTGCTGAACGAAACTAATTTTAGTAATGAAGGGAAAAAATTATCTGTTCGATATTTTAATAGGGAAGGGAAATTGCTCTCTGAAAATAAATGGGGTGAAAATGGCATGCCAGTAGGAATTCATAAGACATACAGTATTGATAGGGAGAATAAACTATATCTTGACACTGAGATACAGTATAATGAAAAAGGAGAGCAAATAGTTAATACTAATTTTAATTCTTATGGAGGTTATACTAAAAAACATCTTAAAAATGGAAAATGGCATGGAGCAACGACTATTTACAATGGTAAAACGAATAGTACTGAAGAGATTTATTATTTCCAAAGTAAAAAAGTAACCAAAGAAGAGTTTGAAAAACTAGACAAACAGTAAACAGTATAACTTAGTTTTAATCTTTATGAAAGTTAATAACGTCCAATGTTTTAACTTTCATACAATAAATGTAAATTTGCCGCTAAAATAATTTAGTGAAAAGCTTAGAACCTTAGTAACTTAGAATCTTAGTCACTTAGAAATGAAGTACAATCCAAACGAAATTGAAGCCAAATGGCAAAAATATTGGGCAGAAAATCAAACTTTTGCAGCAAAAAATAACTCTGAAACCCGAGGTGGAACCGAACTGAGCGAAGCTAAACCGAAACATTATGTTCTCGATATGTTTCCTTATCCATCTGGAGCAGGATTACACGTAGGGCATCCGCTGGGTTATATTGCTTCAGATGTGTATTCTCGTTTCAAAAGACATCAGGGATTCAATGTTTTGCATCCAATGGGTTACGATAGTTTCGGATTGCCTGCAGAACAATATGCAATTCAGACTGGACAGCGTCCGGAAGATACAACACGCGTAAATATTGACGGTGGAGTAGACAAAGAAGGAAAACAAATTGCGGGTTACAGAAAACAGTTAGATAAAATTGGATTCTCATTTGACTGGGCTCGTGAAGTGCGTACGTCAAATCCAGATTATTACAAACATACACAATGGATTTTTATCCAATTGTTCAATTCTTGGTATTGTAGAAAACAAGGAAAAGCATTTGATATTTCGGAGCTTGTAATTGTTTTTGAAGAAAGCGGAAATGCATTGGTTGAAGCAGTTTGCGATGATAATGTAGCCATTTTTACTGCTGACGAATGGAAATCCTATTCTGAAGATCAAAAAGAAAAGATCTTGTTGCAATATAGAATGACGTATTTGGCAGAAACCGAAGTAAACTGGTGTCCAGGTTTAGGAACGGTTTTGGCAAATGACGAAATTGTTAACGGAGTTTCAGAGCGTGGAGGCTTTCCTGTTATAAGAAAAAAAATGACACAATGGAGTATGCGAATTTCTGCTTATGCCGAACGTTTGCTTCAAGGTTTAAATGATATAGACTGGAGTGAGTCTATCAAAGAATCTCAAAGAAACTGGATCGGGAAATCAGTTGGGGCTTTAGTAACTTTCAATGTGAAAAATCACGATGAAGTAATTGAGGTTTTCACCACTCGTCCTGACACTATCTTTGGAGTTACTTTTATGACTTTGGCACCAGAACACGATTTGGTAGCTAAAATTACAACTCCAGAACAAAAAGAAGCAGTTGAAGCATATATCGAAAAAACAGCAAAACGTTCAGAGCGTGAGCGTATGGCCGATGTAAAAACGATTTCAGGAGTATTTACTGGAGCTTATGCAGAACATCCTTTTACAAAAGAAGCGATTCCAGTTTGGATTGGAGATTATGTTTTGGCAGGTTACGGAACGGGTGCTGTAATGGCTGTTCCTTGTGGTGACGAAAGAGATTACGCATTTGCTAATTTCTTTAAAGGTCAAAACGGAATGCAGGAAATCAAAAATATCTTCGCTAATGTTGATATTTCTGAAGCAGCTTACGGATCAAAAGACAATGTTGAAATTGCTGGTTCTGATTTCTTAAACGGATTAAATTACAAAGAAGCAACAGCAAAAGCGATTTATAAATTAGAAGAAATCGGACAAGGAAAAGGTAAAACCAATTACCGTTTGCGTGATGCTGTTTTTTCGCGTCAGCGTTATTGGGGTGAGCCATTTCCAGTTTATTATGTGAATGGTCTTCCAAAAATGATCGAAACGCAGCACTTGCCGATTATTTTGCCAGAAGTGGAGAAATATTTACCAACAGAAGACGGTTTACCTCCATTAGGAAACGCAGCTGTTTGGGCTTGGGATACAAAACAAAATAAAGTTGTCGATACAGATTTAGTTGACAATGTTTCGATTTTTCCTTTAGAATTAAATACAATGCCGGGTTGGGCGGGAAGTTCATGGTATTGGATGCGTTACATGGACGCTCATAATGAAAATGAGTTTGCAAGCAAGGAAGCTTTGGCTTACTGGGAAAATGTAGATTTGTACATTGGAGGAAGCGAACACGCAACGGGTCACTTATTGTATTCTCGTTTCTGGAACAAATTCTTAAAAGATAAAGGTTTTGCTCCAACTGAAGAACCATTCAAAAAACTGATCAATCAGGGAATGATTTTGGGGACAACGGCTTATGTTTACAGATTGGAAGGAACAAATACATTTGTATCTAAAAATAAAATTGAAGGTCAAAATGTACAGCCAATTCGTGTTGATGTAAATTTTGTTAATTCTTCAGATGAATTAAATATCGAAAAGTTTAAAGCTTGGAGAGAAGATTTCAATACAGCAGAATTCATTTTGGATGAAAACGGAAAATATATTGTAGGTCGTGAAGTCGAAAAAATGTCGAAATCATACTACAATGTGGTAACACCGGATGATATTTGTGCAGAATACGGTGCAGATACATTACGTTTATATGAAATGTTCTTAGGGCCATTAGAGCAGGCAAAACCTTGGAATACTGCCGGAATTTCGGGAGTTTTCGGTTTCTTGAAAAAATTATGGAGATTGTATTTTGATGATAATGGCTTAATCGTAAACAACGACGAACCAACAAAAGATAACTTAAAATCATTGCATAAAACCATCAAAAAAGTAGCAGAAGATATCGAGAATTTCTCTTTCAATACTTCAGTTTCTCAGTTTATGATTTGTGTAAACGAATTGTCTTCTCAAAACTGTCATTCAAGAGCAATTTTGGAGCCATTAGCCATTTTGGTTTCACCTTATGCGCCCCATATTGCTGAAGAATTATGGGCTCAGTTAGGACATACAACTTCAATTTCTGAAGTGGCGTTCCCAGCCTTTGATGAAAAACATTTAATTGAAACCAATAAAGAATATCCAGTTTCTTTCAACGGAAAAATGCGTTTCACAATCGAATTGCCTTTGGATTTAACCAAAGAACAAATCGAAGAAATCGTTATGAAAGACGAAAGAACACAAAAACAATTAGACGGTAGAACACCAAATAAAGTGATTATCGTTCCTGGAAAAATCATTAATTTGGTTGGATAAACCGATTTGATTTTAAATATTAAAAATTCCAAATTCCAATTTTACGATTGGGGTTTGGGATTTTTTTTATTTTTTCCGCCACGAATTCACGAATTATTTTTGATAATAAAAATTCGTGAATTCGTGGCGGAAAACCTAGTGTTCCGTGTGTAAATCTTTGCGTATTTTGCGGTTAAAAACCCGCACCAATATTGGAGTATTAAAAAGAAACAGCAGTTTTTGCAGACAAAAATGATACGTTTTTATTTTGTTGCGTTAACAACTGGAATTTGTTTGTATCTGTACGAATACACCAGCAAATTGTCCTTTTTGAGTAATGTGCTTGGCTTATGCAATAACTTTGTTCTGGATAGCAGTTAACTGGTTTTATATTCGTCCCATAAAAATCAGGAAACAGCAGGAAAAGATAAATAGCCTTATTGAAAAGTTTGAAGAAGTCAACAATCAATTAGAACCATAAAAAAAAAAAGAAGCTTCGTAATTTCCCCTACGAAGCTTTCTTTTTACCAAAAACTTAAATCTAAATTCTAAACTAATTTTTATAAAGGGAAAACATAACTCCCTGGAGCAGCTATAATACTTCCGTCACTAGTAGCTTTAGCAGTAGTTTCTTTCTCTACTTTTCCACCAACAATAATCTTAACGGTAAGAGTTTGATCTACAACTCCTCCTGTTCCGATTAATGTTATACCAGCTCCATAAGTATCTGAAGAAGCTGTAAATTCTTTACTCCAAGGTAATGAATTAATGTCTACAGCTTGCCCGCCATTTCCAGATTCAGTATATGTTGCACTAATTTTTCCTGTATAATTTCCAGAAACTTCATATCTAATATCTCTAGATCCAGATTTTTTATCATCATTGTCGCTGCTGCAAGAAACTGCAGTAAAAGCAAGAGTTAATACAATTGCAAAAGTTTTTAAAATCGCTTTCATAAATATTCTTCTTTAATTAAAATTCATAGTTGTACAAAATTAGACTCTTATAAAAGAGTTATCAATACCTGATAAAATGTATTTTTTATTACCTGATATCAGGTAAAAGAGAACATTTTCTTTTCGAAAGTCATTAAGCTTTAATAACTTTGAGTAAATGCCCCATTTATGAAGAAAATCCACGCCTTACTACTTTTTTTAAGTTTCTCTGCTATTTCCTATTCCCAGGTAATACTTTCATTAGATGATGATACGGCTTACATTGACAGTATTGCTAATTATACTAAAAATGTAAAGTCGGACAGTATTAAGAGTTTGAATAGTTTTAGATTGGCAAAATTATTCTTGATGGTTCAGAATGGGGAGAAATATAAAGAATATCTAGAGCAGGGAAACCGTCTGAAAACGAAATTTCCTTTTATAAAAGATGCAGCTCTTTATTACAATGCCTATAATTTTGTGGAAAAAGGGGATTTGAATGGTTACGAAAAAGCGCTGCTAGAAGCCAATGAAAAACTAAAAAAATACCGCTATAAAGAAGCGTATAGACTTCGAGCCATTGTGTTACAGAATTACGGAATTCTACAGCAACATAAGAATAACGAAAATGCTTACATGAAGCTTTTGGTAAATGAGGCAATCCCTATTGCGAAAAAGAGCGGTGATTATGAATTAATCAGTGGTTTGAGTAAAGCGGTTGCTATTATTTTTATGAATAATAACGAAAGAGAAAAGGCTGCAGAATATCTGGATCAAGCACAGAAATACATTGAAAGCGCGACTAAAAAATCGGCAACACTGGCAGAGTCCAAAATGGAAACTTATATTATTAATGCGGAGAATTTAGTAGAACTTAAGCATTTTTATGACGCTAAAAGTATTCTGGATAAAGCATTTGAGATTTTAAAAGAATATCCAGAATCCAACTTAAATGATTCTTATTTTTATTCGGAAGGAATTTATTATGCTAAACAAAATAAACATAACGAAGCTTTGGTGAGTTATGACAAAGGAATTAAATCTTCTGCAAAACATAATAATCTGGTAGCTTTAAACCGATTGAAATTTGCTGAATATGAGGTGCTTTTTAAGCTTAAGAACTATGATAAAGCGAAAAGCAATATAGAATATCTGATAAACAATACACCTTTTATAATAGATAAAAAGAATTACTACAAGGAATTGTCTAAAGTTTACAATGCGACTAAAGAGTACTCTAAAGCCTACTATTATTCTAATAAATACAATGTTGTTAATGATAGTCTTAACGGCGATAAATTAAAAAATGAAATTGTAGAGCTTGAAGCGAAATACAAAAAGGCGGAAAGCGAGAAAAAGATTTCTCTGTTACAGTCTGAAAATGAAAAAGCAGTTTTGCAGGTTAATAATAATCGTTTGAATATGATGCTTTTTGCAGTGCTTTCGTTTTTATTGTTTCTGACAGTTTTGTTTTTATGGAGCTGGAATAATTATCAGAAAAAACTAAGCTATCAGAAAGAAGTCAATCACAAGCAGGAATTGGATGTGCTTGAAAATGAAAAAAAATTATCAATTTCAAATGCTTTGATTCAAGGAGAGGAAATCGAGAGAAAAAGAATCGCCAGAGATTTACATGATGGACTCGGCAGTATGCTTTCAGGATTGAAAATGCATTTAAATATTGCAGATCGTGATAATAAAGAAAGTAATCCCAATATTAACGAAATGCTAAACGATTCTATTAAAGAACTTCGTAATATTTCTCAGAATTTAATGCCCGAAAGTTTAATGAAACTGGGATTAGAACATGCTTTAAAAGATTTATGTGCTTCACATTCTACTTCAGAAACAGTAATTGAATTGCAATATTTGATTAAAAAATCTAGTGTTCCACAACATTTTAAAGTCATGATTTTTAGAATTATTCAGGAACTTTTGAATAATGCTTTAAAATATGCCAAAGCTTCACAGATTTTGGTTTCTTGTTCTCAAAATAAAGATGTCTATTTTATTACTGTAGAAGATAATGGAATCGGATTTAACGTTAAACATGCAGAAAAACGTGAAGGAATGGGGCTGCGAAATATTAAAAACCGTGTCGCATTTTTGAACGGAAAACTTGAAATTGATTCGGTTATAGGTAAAGGGACTTCAACTTACATAGAGTTGAAAATTTAATTGCAACATAATAAATTATGCTATATAAAACAGTAATTGTAGACGATCATCCGATTGTGATTTCGGGTATCGCAGGTTTGTTGTCAGAGTTGGAGAATATTAAAATTGTAGAGAAATTTGGATCGGGAATAGCCTTGTTAGATTATATTGAAGACCATACTGTAGATTTGATTTTAATGGATATTTTTCTGCCAGTAATCAATGGCGTTGATTTATGTAAAACAATCAAACAGAAACATCCTAAGGTTGTAATTATAGGGATGAGCAGTCAGTCTGAAAGAAGTTTAGTTATGCAGTTTATTCAGAATGGAGGAAACGGTTATGTTTTGAAAAACGCCTCTTTTGGAGAGTTTAAAAATTGTATATACAAAGCGATTGATGGTGAAATTGTTTTTAGCGAAGAAGTTAAAACGATTATCAGTCAGCCATTATCTGAAGAATTAGAACGCATTCCTGCTTTGAGCAGAAGAGAGCGTGATATTGCATTATTGCTTTCACAAGGGAAATCGACTCAGGAAATTGCAGATGATTTGTTTTTGAGTTTTCTAACCGTTCAGACACACCGACGAAATATTCTTCAAAAATATAAAATGAAAAACGTAGCAGAATTAATTGCTTTTCTGCTAAAGAATAATATGCTGAATTGAGCCAAAATTGGTTTAAAAATGTCAAAATGGCATTTTGTTAAAATGGTTCATAATTTGCTGTTTGTTTTGTAAATTTAAAAATCAATCTAAAAACACAAGAAAAATGGGATCAGGATACCTAATTATTGCTGGAGCTATCATGTTATTCAGCTGGCTGGTAAGCTCTCAGCTAAAGAGTAAATTTGAATTATACTCGAAATTGCAATTAAGAAATGGAATGAGCGGAAGAGAAATCGCTGAAAAAATGCTTGCAGATAACGGAATTACAGATGTTCGTGTGATTTCGACTCCAGGTCAGTTAACAGATCATTATAACCCTTCAGATAAAACAGTAAATTTAAGTGAAGCTGTTTATAATCATCGTAACGCGGCGGCGGCGGCGGTTGCGGCGCATGAATGTGGACACGCTGTCCAGCATGCAATTGGTTACGAATGGTTAACGATGCGTTCTAAATTAGTGCCAATTGTAAGTGTGGCTTCCAATTTTGTACAATGGATTTTACTTGCTGGAATTTTAATGATCAAAGTTTTTCCAGGCTTATTATTGGTTGGAATTGTCATTTTTGCTGCAACAACGTTATTTACCATTATTACGCTTCCAGTAGAATACGATGCAAGTAACAGAGCTTTAGCTTGGCTGGAAAACAAACATATGCTGACGCAAGAAGAACAAGCTGGAGCAAAAGATGCATTAAAATGGGCTGCAAGAACCTATTTAGTTGCGGCAATTGGATCTATAGCAACGTTGTTGTACTATATCTCGATTTACGCAGGGAATAGAAGAAACTAAATAAATTTATTTTCAATATCATAAAATTCCAAATTCCAATTTTGTTGGGTTTGGAATTTTTCTTTTTATCATCTTTCGTTTACCGTGGTTAAAACCACAGGCTATGTTTTTGGAATTTGGGTTTTATAAAATTGGAATTTCTTTTTTTTCTAAAGCTGAATCTGCCTGTCAATCTGCTGATCCAAAGAAATAAACGTTTCGGTTCTCGAAACTCCTTCAATAGCTTGGATTTTATTGTTTAAAAGAGACATTAAATGCTCATTGTCGCGGCAAATGATTTTAATTAAAACCGACCAGTTTCCAGTAGTATAGTGACATTCTAAAACTTCAGGGATTTTTCTGAGTTCTTTTACAGCTTCAGAGTTTCTGGATGCTTTATCTAGATAAACTCCAACAAAAGCCATAGTATTATAGCCTAAAACTTTTGGATTTACCGTGAATTTTGATCCTGAAATAACACCAGATTGCTCCAGTTTTTTTAATCGCTGATGAATTGCTGCGCCGGAGATTCCAATTTTGTTGGCAATCTGTAAGATTGGTTTTCGGGCATCATCCATTAAGTATCGGAGGATCTCTTTATCGATACCGTCAATTTCAATTAGGAGGGAGTTGATTTTCATAACTTACAATTTGAAACTATTTTTTGTGATTTGGGTTTGGAATAGAAATCAAATGTAGTTAAAATGAAGGAAGAATAAAATTCCAATAGTAGAAATTGCTTCGCCAGTTCGCTATCGCTCGGGTCTAAATTCCAAAAACATAGCCTGTGGTTTTAACCACGGTAAACGAAAGGTGGTAAAAAGAAAAATTCCAAATCCCAATTGATTAAGTTGGAATTTGGAATTTAAATATTTTTCTCTTGGTCAGGTTATTTTCCTTTGTTTGCTTCGGCAACGTATTTTTCTAAAGCCATTGTCATAGAAGGAGTTTCAGGAGTTGGAGCAAGAATATCAATTCTTAAACCATGGTCTAAAGCTTCTTTCTGAGTTGTGCTTCCAAATACAGCAATTCGAGTATCATTTTGTTTAAAATCTGGGAAATTTTTAAACAATGATTTGATTCCGGTTGGACTAAAGAAAGCTAAAACGTCATAATAAACGTCTGCTAAATCAGATAAATCACTCATTACAGTTCTGTAAAAAATAGCCTGCGCCCAATCTACTTTTAGATTGTTTAATGTTACAGGAGCATCAGCGTTTAATTGGTCAGATGCAGGAAGCAAGAACTTCTCGTCTTTATACTTCTTAATTAGCGGAGATAAATCTGCAAAATCTTTTGCTCCAACGTAAATTTTACGTTTTCTGTACACAACATACTTTTGAAGGTAAAATGCAACGGCTTCAGATTGACAGAAATATTTCAATCCTTCTGGAACTTTGTAACGCATTTCATCAGCAACTCTAAAAAAATGATCTACAGCATTTCGACTTGTTAAAATGATCGCAGTGTAATGATTAAGATCGATTTTTTGTAATCGAATCTCTTTTGCGCTAACCCCTTCCACATGAATAAATGGTCTGAAATCAATTTTTATTTTGTGTTTGTGTTGGAGCTCAAAGTAAGGAGAATTCTCCACTTTAGGTTCAGGCTGTGACACCAAAATTGTTTTCACTTTCATATTATAAACATTTTCTAAGCACTCCCTTTTGTTATCCAGTAATAAAGAAAATAATAAGGGGCTATTTCGAGAGCGCAAAGATATAAAATAAAATAAAATAACTTGCCGATTATTACGTTTTGATACGTTTTAATTGAAATAAAGTAAGAGTATACACTAATACACAGCGAAATACCAATGATTCCTAGCGGTATTATTTGCGGAATATTGTTGTAATAGAATAAAATAGCGTTGATTGGAAGGATCAAAACGCCTATATAAGTCCTGTAAGTTACCTTTTGTAGGTTAAATAGTTCTACAAAATCGTCAATATTGAAGGAAGTCGCTACAATTTTCTCAATTAAATACTTTCCTAAAATGAAATAAAGCAGAAAAGTAGCAATCTGAATAAACAAAATCCAGTCGGTTTTGGAGGCATGTCCAAAGCTATTCATCGTAAGCAAAATGAAAAAAGCATACGAGATAATTTGCACAAAAAACAAACCAACCGTAAAACTGCTTTTCATGTGACTGTTGTCGCGATAAATCTTAGCATATTTATCAGAGAAAATAAGTTTACTAAATTCACTGAATCTAGTTTCGTAAGCCGATTTTGTCATGGCAACAACGGCAAAGGTCAGCACAAATAAAAGTGTTGCCCAGTCTTTGTTTTCCAGAATTCGAGGATGAAGTTGTTCAATCATAGCGTTACAAAATTAGTAATTTTTTAATGCAATACTTTTATTATATATTTATTATGAATCAAATGCTATAAAAAGTTTACTTTTGCCGTGAAATTACCCAGAAAAAATGAATGATAGTATTGTCATAATTCCCACATACAACGAAATCGAGAACATAGAGAGTATCATAAGAGCCGTACTTTCACAGCATAAATCTTTTCATTTGCTGATTATCGATGATAATTCTCCTGATCATACAGCAAAGAAAGTAATTGCTTTACAAGAAGAATTTCCAGATAAACTTTTCTTAGAGCAAAGAACTAAAAAATCAGGTTTAGGAACTGCGTATGTTCATGGATTTAAATGGGCTTTGGAAAGAGATTATCAATTCATTTTTGAAATGGATGCCGATTTTTCTCATAATCCAAATGATTTGGAAAAGTTGTATGATGCTTGTCATTTTGGTGGAGCAGATTTAGCAATTGGTTCACGTTATGTAAAAGGGGTAAATGTGGTAAACTGGCCATTAAGCCGTGTTCTAATGTCTTATTTTGCGTCGGTTTACGTAAAATTTATTACCGGAATGAAGATTCATGATGCTACTGCGGGTTTTGTATGCTATAAAAGAGAAGTTCTAGAGAAAATCAATTTAAATAAAATAAAATTTGTGGGGTATGCGTTTCAAATTGAAATGAAATACAGAACATACTGCGCTAAATTCCAGATTACAGAAGTTCCTATTATCTTTACAGATAGAACAAAAGGAGTTTCTAAAATGAGTAATGCTATCATTAAAGAAGCTATACTTGGAGTAATTTCGCTAAGATTAAGAAAATTAGTCAATTCATTATAAACCAACCAGAATGAACAGGATTTTAATAAAAAATGCCAAAATTGTAAACGAAGGGACAATTTTTGAAGGTGATGTTTTAATTGAAAACGATCTGATTGTTGAAATTGCTGACAGCATTTCATTAAAAACATCAGATTGTATAGTGGTAGATGCTGAAGGTAATTATTTAATGCCGGGAGCTATAGACGATCAGGTGCATTTTAGAGAACCAGGGTTAACACATAAAGGAGATATCGAATCGGAATCAAGAGCTGCAGTTGCAGGAGGAATTACTTCTTTCATTGAACAGCCTAATACTGTCCCGAATGCGGTTACTCAGGAAATATTAGCAGATAAATATCAAATCGCTTCTCAAAAATCATTTGCGAATTATTCGTTTATGATGGGAGCAACAAACGATAACTTGGAGGAAGTTTTAAAAACCAATCCAAAAAATGTTGCCGGAATCAAGATTTTCCTGGGTTCTTCAACAGGAAATATGCTGGTAGATAATGAAGCCGTTTTAGAAAAGATTTTCTCAAGTACGCCAATGTTAATTGCAGTTCACTGTGAAGACGAAACTACAATCAAAAATAATTTAGCTGCTTTTAAAGAACAATACGGTGACGATGTTCCTGTAACGGCTCACAATTTAATCAGAAGTGCTGAGGCTTGTTATATTTCTTCTTCAAAAGCAGTGGCTTTGGCGAAAAGAACTGGAGCAAGATTGCATATTTTCCACCTTTCAACTGCGAAAGAAATGGAATTGTTTACTAATAAAATTCCGTTAGAAGAGAAAAAAATCACGGCTGAGGTTTGTGTACACCATCTTTGGTTTACAGATGAAGATTATAAAACAAAAGGAAATTTTATCAAATGGAATCCAGCTGTAAAAACTGCCGATGATCGCGCAGAACTTTGGAAAGCTTTAAATGATGGCAGAATCGATGTTATTGCAACAGATCATGCTCCTCATACGAAAGAAGAAAAACAGCAGTCGTACTTAAATGCACCTTCGGGAGGGCCATTAGTGCAGCATGCGGTTGTCGCTATGTTTGAAGCGCATCATCAAGGAAAAATTAGTGTCGAGAAAATCGTGGAAAAAATGTGTCACAATCCTGCTAAACTTTTCAAAATCGAAAAAAGAGGTTTTATCAAAGAAGGATATTATGCTGATTTAGTTATCGTAAATCCAAGTCTGCCTTGGAGCGTGAAGCCAGATAATATTTTGTACAAATGCGGATGGTCTCCTTTTGAAGGTTTTACTTTTAAATCTAGAATTACACATACTTTTGTAAACGGCGAATTGGTGTATAATAATTTTAAAGTAAAAGATACAAGAGCTGGGAAAAGATTATTGTTTGACAGATAAAAAGCAACTATGAAGAATTTTATAGTAATAATATTGATTTTGTTTCTTTCTATAAGCTGTAAAAAAGAGCTCGTAAAAGAACCAGCAAAGCTTATTGAGAAGGGAAAAATGATTGATATTATGTATGATTTATCGCTTCTGGAAGCCATGCGGTATCAAAAACCATTGTCTTTAGATTCGATAGATACTGACGCAACCAAGTTTATTTTGAAAAAATATAAAGTTGACAGCCTTCAGTTTGCTCAGAATAATATGTATTATGCTTCAGATTATGAAACTTACAAAGACATGTTTGATGAAGTAAATAAAAGAATAGCCGTAAATCAAAGAGCAGCAGATTCTCTTGCTAAAATTGATGAGAAAAAAGCAGCAAAAGCTAATAAAAATAAGATCAAAGAAATAAAACCAGATTCACTAGATCCTGCGAAAAAAACGGCTCCAAGAATTAATATTGATTCTATCAAAAAAATCAGGATGCAGCAGAGCAGAAAACCAGTAAATTAAGATTGTGTTTTAATATAATCATGAACATCAGTAAAAACCGTTCCTAGAGCGGTTTTTATTTTTTCATTAGAATATAAATTTTTCGAATAAGAAGCTTTTGCCGTTGCTTTGGTAATACTTCTTTTTTTAAAGAACAAAGTTGAAAATATACTGTCAAGTATCCAGAGCATATTCATAAAAAAAGGCTTAGCATGAATATGTGGTCTTTTTACTTTTAAAGTATCGGCAACAGAGTTGAGAATGTCTCTGAAAACAATATTAGCAGCGATTAGAGTGAAACGCTCATTTCTGATATCGCTTTTCATTAATTCGAAAGTTGTTCTGGCAACATCATTAACAGTAATAAAACCAGTACTTCCTAGTGTGTAAAACGAAAGACCTTTTGAAACTTTTTGATAAATCTCACTGCTTCCCTGCTCAAAAACACTCATCATTTGTGGTGGTCCTAAAATAACTCCTGGATTTACAATAATAACATTTAGCCCTTCTTGTTGGCCGCGCCAGACTTCCATTTCGGCACCATATTTCGAAATGGCATAATCGCTGTGTGGTTTTTCAGGATTCCAGTCGGTTTCTTCTGTGATGTAGGTTTCGTGTGGTGCAATATCTCCTAAGGCAGCAATAGAACTTATAAAACAGCATTTTTCTACTTCTTTAGCAATCGAAAAATTGACGATGTTTGCGGTTCCTTCGATATTGGTTTTTCGAAGTTTTTCTTCGTCTTTTGGATCAAACGAAATCAAAGCGGCGCAATGATAAACTTCTTTAATATCTATAAAAGCAATTTCAAGCGAAGGAACGTCTAGAATATCGGCTTCAAGCCAATTAATTTTTTCAAATAAAGCTTCTTTTTTATAAAAATCAAAAACCGATTTGGTTTTCGAAATGTTGCTTTGAGTTCTATAAATTGCCCGAACATTTTCCCCATTTTCAATTAAATGAAGTAATAAATGTGCGCCGACTAAACCAGTTCCTCCAGTTACTAATACCATGTTGTAAAGATAAGTTTTTGTTGGAAAGGTGCAAAGTTGCAGAGTGACAAAGTTGCAAAGGTTTTTTTGATTTTTCCACAAAGGCGCTAAGGCGCAAGTTTTTTATTTCAATGAATTTTATGCAATACTTTCAAAGTAAAAAACAAAAACTTTGTGCCTTAGTGTCTTCGTGGCAGACTTTTTTGTCATTGCGATTGACATTGATTACATTTGCGCAAATTATTTTAAAAAAATGAAGAATCTAGTTGAAGAATTAAAATGGCGCGGGTTATATCATGATAGTATGCCTGGAACGGAAGAACAATTACTAAAAGAAGCTACCTCTGCGTATATCGGTTTTGATCCAACGGCGGATTCACTGCATATCGGAAGTATGGTTCAGATTATTTTATTGGTTCACTTAAAGAATTTTGGTCATAGACCAATTGCTTTGGTGGGTGGAGCAACTGGAATGATTGGAGATCCTTCTGGTAAATCTGATGAAAGAAACCTGCTTGATGAAGAAGCTTTGGCTAAAAACGTTGCTGGAATCAAAAGTGTCTTGTCTCGTTTCTTAGATTTTAATTCAACCGAAGCAAATGCGCCAGTAATGGTAAATAACTACGATTGGATGAAAGAATTCTCTTTTATCGATTTTGCACGTGAAGTTGGAAAACGTATCACTGTAAATTATATGATGGCTAAGGATTCTGTAAAAAAGAGATTTAGTGGAGAAGGAGAGGGAATGTCTTTTACGGAGTTTACGTATCAGTTAATTCAAGGTTACGATTTTTATCATTTATATAAAAACAACAATTGCGTGCTGCAAATGGGAGGTTCTGATCAATGGGGTAATATTACTACGGGAACAGAATTAGTGCGAAGAATGGGAGGCGAAAATGCTAAAGCATACGCTTTGACAACACCTTTGATTACAAAAGCAGATGGTTCTAAATTCGGAAAATCTGAAGGAGGAAATGTTTGGTTGGATGCAGACAAGACTTCGGTTTACAAATTTTACCAATTTTGGGTAAATACAACAGATGCTGATGCTGAAAAATATATCAAAATCTTTACTTTC
The DNA here is from genome assembly GCF_030378165.1 of Flavobacterium panacagri. Classification (NCBI taxonomy): domain Bacteria; kingdom Pseudomonadati; phylum Bacteroidota; class Flavobacteriia; order Flavobacteriales; family Flavobacteriaceae; genus Flavobacterium; species Flavobacterium panacagri. The sequence goes on along the minus strand of NZ_CP119766.1, from coordinate 611,404 downwards.
TTAGATAAAGATACTATTGATGCATTAATTGCTGAACATCAAACAGCACCACATTTAAGAGTTTTACAAAAGAAACTGGCTGAAGAAATCACTGTTTTTGTTCACAATCGTGAAGAATTGGAAAAAGCAATTCAGGCTTCGAACATCTTATTCGGAAATTCAACTGCTGAAGATTTGAAGAAATTAGACGAAGCAACTTTTTTGGAAGTTTTTGACGGAGTGCCGCAAGCGGAAATCACAAAAGCTGATTTAGAAAACGGATTGGATATTATAACTGTTTTAAACGAAAAAACAGGTTTCTTTAAATCTAACGGGGAAGCGAGAAGAGCTTTAACAGCAAATTCTATTTCGGTTAACAGAGAAAAAATTAAAGAGGATTTTACTTTGACAACAAACGATTTAATTAATAATCAGTTTGTGCTATTACAAAGCGGAAAGAAAAATTACTTTGTGATTAGAGTGAAATAATTCTCTAACTTTACTAAAATACTTTAGTAATATGAAAACACAATTTATTACAGATGAAGAGGGAAATAGAACAGCTGTTTTACTACCAATCAAACAATACAATAAGCTTTTGGAAAAATTGGAAGATTTAGAAGATGTGAAATTGTATGATGAAGCAAAAAGAAATGATGATGGTTTCAGAATATCAATAGATGAAGCTTTTAAAATTATTGAAGAAAAGCGTAAGACAGCTAAATAATGGCTTACAGAATAGAATTTAATAATAAGGTTTTGAAAGCTTTAATGAAGATTAACGAACCTTACTATTCAGCTATTAAAAGTCAGATTTATGATTTGGCGGATAATCCACGACCAGTTGGGTATAAAAAATTAAAAGGTAGGCCAGGATACAGAATTCGAGTTGGAAATTATAGAGTAATCTATGAAATATTTGATGATGTTCTTTTAATTGACGTAATTGATTTAGGTCATAGAAAAGATATTTACGAATAACTACAAAATCATCTAATTGCAATCACAAATAGCATAATTATAAAGAATTCCAATAACTTTTTCTAGTTATTGGGATTCTTTATTTTAATTTATTGGTAATGAAAATATAAATCTTTTTTTATTAAGTTTATTCCCTATAAACTAACCTAATAACTATGATTGGAATTTTATTTATTTATTGGATTTGGAAAAGTTTTACCAATCTAGCTCTTGAATATGATAAGAATAAATGGGGCTATTTTGGTATTGGAATAGCGTCGTATTATGGCGGTACACTCGTTTCGGGTTTTGGCGTCGGACTTTTGTCTGTTTTAATCGGCGGCGTCGATAATGTAACCGACGATAGTTTTATTAACCCGGGATGGAATATATTTTTTGTGCTTTGTGGAGGTTTGGCCTGTTATGGTGTTTACAAGCTTTTGGAAAATAAAGGAGAAAAAGAAAAAGCACTATCCAAAAAAGAAGGAATAGACAGTATTGGTGTAATTGACGAAAATTAACCTCTTTATAAAACCATCAAATTACAACCGCGAATATCAGAATTATCAAAACGTCCCAATACCTCAAAAGAGTTGTTGGGATTTTTTTTGCCTAAATCTTGGGTTGCTATAAAAGAACAAGAATTGATATTGGCCAAATCTATTACATTGATTCCGCCGGTTTTTCCGTCTTTCACGTAAGTCAGTGCATCTTCTGGATCCCGTACTAGAATATTCATCCACGAGGGACATTCGAAAATGCCATCACCTAAAGAATACGCCTGTGCTAAAAGCTCAGTCATTCCATATTCTGAATGAATGGATGAAACTCCAAAACCTTTACATAAAATTTCGTGTAATTCTTCACGAATCATTTCTTTACGTTTTCCTTTCATGCCTCCGGTTTCCATGATGATGGTATTCTGAAGACTGAATTGGTGTTTTTCGATTAAATCTAATAAAGCATAAGTAACGCCAATTAAGATTACGTTTTGGCCTGCTTCATCCAATTCTGTTAACTTTTTAATTAAGTCATCGTGATTGTGCAGATAAAACCCGCTTTCAGGCTGATTCGAGAGGTTTATTAGATCTTCTACCATATAGATTAACGAAGAGCCTTCACGCTCTAAATATGAGGGTAAAAGCGCTAAAACAACATAATCTTCTATATTGCCATAAAACTCCGAAAATCCTTTGCGGTAACTTTCCTCATATAGGGAAACATCGGTCACTAAATGTCGACTTGTAATCATTCCGGTTGTACCGCTGCTGGTAAAAGTAACTTGTGCAGGATCGTTATTCGAAACTACATCATGGCTTTTGAAAAATTGGATGGGTAAAAAAGGAATTTGCTGTAATGATTTTACCTGCTGCGGATTCACTTTTAGAAAATCACAAAAATCACGATACACTTTGTTGTTTTCGTGCTGAAAACGAAACACCTTTAGTGCTATTTTTTCAAATTGTTTCTGACTCGAAATGGTAAAGATATCGTTGGCTGTAATCAAAACTTTTTTTTGCAAAGATATTATATTTAGTGTTCGGTCGCAGTTTTCAGTGGCAGTTTTCAGCAAAGTATGTAAACTGAAAACCGTCACTGAGACTGTAAACTAAAAAAGCTCCAAAGAAGGAGTTTTTATCGTATAATGAGTTTTCGAGTTGTCGATGCGTTTTGTTCGCTAATTTTTATGATGTAAACACCTGGAGGTAATTCTGAAACATTTAGTTCTTTGGATACCAGATGAGCCTGAAGTACTTTTTTTCCTAGAATATCAAACACAATAACTTCCTTCTCTAGGTCGTTCTTAGAAGATATATAGACTTTTCCATTTGTTACAGGATTAGGATACAAGCTGAGACCCTCAATAGAAGTAGATTCCTGAGGTTTTGGTAATTGCTTGCTGTCTTGCGCTGAAACGCTTACAGTAAAGAAAAATGCCAATAAGAAAGTAATATAAAAGTAGTTTTTTGCCATCGCGTGTATTTGGATATCGTAAATATACAAAAAAAATTACAAAAAGCACGCCAAAAAAAAATATCCTGAAATTTAAGTTGTTTTTAACATTTTGTATAATAAGTTATTAGGGCGTTCTTATAAGGCAAAACGTATAGAGCAAAAAAAAACACCCTAATAAAATTAGAGTGTTTTTTGAATATTATTTTTTCTTACGAGATTATAGACCTTTTGTCCATCCAGCAGTCCAAGTTGGAACTCCTGATCCGTTTCCTGCTCCAGTTGCAGTTGTAGATTCTGTGAAAACTTTAGAAACATCTGGAGTTACTCCTGTTACAGGAACTGTAGCAGTACCTTTAGCTTTAACACCTACATCTTCGAATTTAACGTTAGTAGCTAATAAATCAGTTCCAACGTATGAAATACTTTCGTCGTGTTGAATATCAAAACCAGTTGCCCATCCTTTTAATACAACATTGTCCAATTTACCTTTAGTACCAACTCTTAGTTTTAGACCTTGAGATTCTCCATTTGAAGCTGTTGTACCGATTAAAGTAATGTTTTTAAGATTTGGGAAAGAGATTGGAGTAGCTTTGTGATTGTTAGAGTTGTTGTCAGCTTCGATACCTCTGTTACCAGCGTTAGTTCTGATTCCATACCAGTTTTCACCATTTCCAATCCATCCTTCAGTCCAGTCAAATAAATCATCACCAACTGAAGTAGTGTCTTTGTTTGAAACTACTAAGTGATTAGCATTTACAGTTCCACCGAACCATTCGAATCCGTCATCTGAACTTTCGAAAATTTGTACGTAATCTACAACAGTTTTGTTTCCAACTCCAAAGAAAGAAAGACCATTAAATTCTTTATCAGCACTGTAAGAGAAACCTGGGTACTCAATTCTTAAATATTTGATTGATCCAGAGTTGTCAGCAGCATCAGTTCCTCCGTATGCTAACTCAGAAACTTCTGCAGTAGCTGTTGAACCAATGTTTTTGTTGATTGGAGCTTTTCCACAAAGTACTAAACCGCCCCAAGCAGCTGGTTTTTTTACTTCTGCAGTCATAATAACAGGATTAGATGCAGTTCCTTGAACGTCGATTAATCCTCCTTGAGCAACAGCAATATATCTTACAGCAGCTAATTGGTCTGCTGGTAATGCAGTTGCTTCAATGATAACTCCAGGTTTAATTGTAAGTTTTGCAGTATTTTTAACTACTAATTTTCCTGTTAGTTTATAAGTTCCAGATTCTAATACTACCTCACCACTGTTGATTTCTCCCTGTAAGTTGTCTCTTACTACTACGAAATCAGATTTTGGTCCTTCGTTTTTGTTGTCATCGCTTGAGCAAGATGTTGTAAGTGTTGCAAGCGATAATGCCGCTAAACCGAAAATTGTTGAAATTGTTTTTTTCATTACTTTTTTAATTAGTTTGTGTTTATGCAAAGATTAGAACTTAAGCTTTAATCAACGTTAAGCCGTTGTCAACTGTTTGTTATGTATTTTTTACTGTAATGTTAACTAATTGCTAACTCAGCATTTGTTTTGTGTTATTAGAATTGGTAGTTCATTCCTAATCCTAATGTTAATCCTTTTTTGTAATTGAATACTAAAATGTCTCCATCTGCATTTTCTTGAACTCTTTTGAATTCTGGGTTTAGCAAGTTTCTTGCTCCAAAGTCAATTCCAAAGTTTTTGTTTAATTTAGTTTTGAAAACAAGATCTAAAGATCCCATAGCCTTATCTACTAAATTTCCTTTTCCTTCATTTCCAAGAGCATAAAGTTTATCAGAATAATGATTGTAAGCTAGCGTTGCCATAATGCCAGAATCGTTTCTGAAATTTTTAGTATATGATAAATCTGCGTTCAAAATCAAATCAGAAGCTCCTGTAAAACCTGAGGTTTTATCCGTTGTGTTAATGTTTATTCTTCCTTCTGTTTCGTCGTTTATTTTAGCATTATCAATATCTTGATGCGTTTTCATTAAAGAAGCATTAAATCCAAAAGATAATTTGTTTGTGAATTCTCCTTCTATTTCAAAGATGTTTTTTCTTGCTTCCAACTCTACTCCATATGCATAACCAGTATCTCCGATATTCACAAAAGAAATATCATTTGCAGAAGAAGCGATAATAATTTGGTTAATTGGGTCTAAAATGTATTTTCCAAAGGCAGTAACAGAGAATAACTCGTCGCTTTTTGGGAACATTTCCCATTTAAGGTCAACATTGTAGTTTTGTGAAGGATATAAACTTGGATTACCAAGTACAGACTCCATTACATCTTCATAGATAAACAAGGCACGTTCTTTAAATTGTGGTAAAGTGTATGTTTTACTAGCGGCAAAACGAAGATTCTGTTTTTCGTTTAGTTCATACTTTAAGATAGCACTTGGTAAAAATTCATTTCTGTCAAATGTATTGGTTCCTCCAGCGGCATCAAGCTGTGTTCTCCAGTTAACGGTTTGGGTGATTTTTTCATATCTAATACCTAAAACACCACTAAGTTTGTCTGATAATTTGTATTCTATAGTACCAAATCCTGCGTGTATATCTTGTTTTCCATTGTAAGTTTGAGGAGTCATTCCTGCATAAGATGCAATTGAGAATAAACCACTATCGTAATTTGACTGATTAAAGAATGCATCTAAGTTATTTGGATCTAAACTTGTGCTTTGTCCAGTTTGGCTAATGTTAAAGTTAAATTGAATCGCTTCAAAATCACGTTTTTTAAATCTACCGTTGTAACCAGCTGTGATTTTCCCTCTAGATTCACCACTTTCTTTATCTCCTAGTTTGTAAGTAAAAGCAAGATTAGCAGCAGCTTCATCTTCTGTAAGATCTTGGAAATATCTTTGGTTGTCAGTAGTCGTTCTTTGAGCTAACGTGTAAACATCAGTTGTTGGATTATGGAACATTTTGTTCTGAGTTCTGTCAGGCATATTACCTTTTACAGTATTGTATGAAAGACCCCAGTCCAAATCAATTTTATCTGTTATTTTATCACTTCCTAAAAGCTGGTTGATATAAAGTGTATTTTGTGTAAACGTACCTCTTTGAACATAAAGATCAGCATCTGAATTATCGAAATCACGATCAGATCCATAATAAGTATCTCTAGTTTGTTCTGATGTATTTACGAACAAAAAGTTATATCCGATTTTATGGTTTTTGTTCAAGCGATAGTTAGCGTTGAACATTCCAGTAGTATTGGTGTTGTAAGTAAACTTTTCTTGTTGGAAAGATTTTAATGAAGCACCCTGAGCATTTACACTTTGAGTTAGTCCTTCTCTAAATTCGTAACCATTTCCAAATCCCGCAGTAGCAAAAAGGCTTAGTTTTCCTTCTTCGCCAATGTTGAAAGTTTTACCTGCTTTAAGGTTAAAGTTTCCTCCAAATGGAGATTCTTTTTTAGGATTTAAGCTGTTTTGGAAACTATAACTAGTTAAAGGGTTGTTGGGAACTCCGTATGAAACAAAACCAGTTTTCGTAGGTCCTTGCTGTAGTAAAAAGTCACTTGAATTTTGTACTGCGTTTGTGTTAATTTTAGATCCTAAAGAAATTTCAAACATTCCTTTTCCGCGATAATCTTTAGAAACAATATCTACGTTTCCGCCACCAAAATCACCATACATTTTTGCACCATACGATTTGTCAATTGAAATGTATTCTACAATATCAGTTGAAAAAAGATCAAGAGCAATGTTTTTTTTCTGTGGATCATTTGATGGAATTGGTAATCCATTCATCGAAGTAGTATTGTAACGGTCTCCTAAACCTCTCACATAAATATTGTTACTTCCTTCTTGTTTAGAAACTCCTGATGTTTTTACAACAGCAGCAGCTACGTCTCCCACACCTTTTCTAGAAAGTTCCTGCGCACCAATAGATTGTTTGATGTCAACTGCATTTTTTTGTTCTAGTAAAAGAGCTGTTTCTTTTTGTTTACTTACAGCTGCCGCTTGTACCACGACATCTTTAAGTGTATAACTTCCAGAAGAAAGAGCCTGGTTAACCACTACAGTTTCGCTTCCTTTAATAGCAACTGGAGTTTCTACAGATTCATATCCTAAAAAGCTAAATACAAGAGTATAATTTCCTGGATTTACGCTCAAAGAATATTTTCCGTCAACGTCGGTATTTACGCTAATATTTATACCTTTAATTAAAACATTAGCAAATGGTAACGGATCATTGTTCATATCCTTGTCGGTTAGAACTCCAGAAATCGTACCTTTGTTTTGCGCGATTGAAATCGTGCAGATAAATAATGCGATAAATAGAAATCTTAAATTGAATTTCATTGTTCAGTGTTGTGTTAATTTATTTTGGTGCAAAGAAAGAACCACACCGTGAAGTCGATGTTACCAACTTGTTATGTTTTTGTGTGCTTAAGATTATCAAATTGTTACCAGATTAAATTACCGTTAACACCAATTTTTAAAGGTTCTTTTGTTAGTATATTTACCCCGTGAAATAAAAAACATCGGATAAATAATTAAAAAGATTTGATGTAAAAATCTCAATTTTTGCTATTTATGAAAAAAACACAAACTAAGATTTTATTAGTTGACGACGAACCAGATATCTTAGAAATCGTTGGCTATAACCTTGCTCAGGAAGGCTATCAAATTGTTACTGCTTCTAATGGAAAAGATGCTATAGCTAAAGCTCAGAAAGAATTGCCGGAATTAATTATTATGGACGTGATGATGGCAGAAATGGACGGAATGGAGGCATGCGAGCACATCAGAAAAATTCCTGAACTAAATAATGTTATCATAACATTCCTTACGGCAAGAAGTGAAGATTACTCTCAAGTGGCTGGTTTTGATGCTGGTGCTGATGACTATATTACAAAGCCTATTAAGCCAAAATTGTTGGTTTCTAAAGTAAAGGCGTTGTTAAGAAGGTTAAAAGAACAAGAAGTCGTTACAGATACATTAAATGTAGGCGGAATCGAGATTAACCGTGAAGAATACAAAATCATAAAAGGCAATGTAGAAATTGCTTTGCCAAGAAAAGAATTCGAATTATTTTATCTATTGGCTTCAAAACCAGGAAAAGTTTTTAAAAGAGATGAAATTCTGGATAAAGTTTGGGGTAATGAAGTAGTAGTTGGAGGAAGAACAATCGATGTTCACATTAGAAAACTGCGCGAAAAAATAGGCGAAGACCTTTTTAAAACCATAAAAGGTGTTGGTTATAAATTTGAGGTTTAAATTTTAAAGTTGCTAAGATTCTGAGTTACTAAGTTGCTAAGACTTTTGGAATTTTGGTTAAGATTTAAATCCATTCAAATTCTTTTAAAAATATTCAATACATTTAAACCATATAAGAAACCGAAGTTAAATCGACTTCAGTTTTTTATATGGTTTTTGAGTTATGCTTAATTTCTTTTAATCTCTTAATGATTAATAATTTCAATGAAAATTAATTTTAAAAAAACATACAAGTTTGCTATAAAATCGGCATTGTATATCAGTCTCTTTACTACTGCTTTTGTACTGATGTTAATGTCTTTATTTTATAAAAACCAATTAAAACATCAGATTGCGTTTGGAATAATTTTCATTATTGTCATCTATATTTTCTCTTTTTTGGTTTTGCAATATCGTGTAGAACGATTCATTTATAGAAGAGTGAAGAAAATCTATGATGAAGTTTCGTTATTAGAATCTACCACTTTGATCAATCAGCCAATAAATACGGATATGGAAACGCTTTCTCGAGAAGTGAAAAAGTTTGCAACCGATAAAAAGCTGGAAATCGAAATGTTAGAAATTCGTGAACAATACAGAAGAGAGTTTTTAGGAAACGTTTCGCACGAATTGAAAACACCTTTATTTACCGTTCAGGGTTATGTCTCCACTTTGTTGGATGGAGCAATGGACGATAAAAACATCAGAAAAAAATATTTAAAACGAGCCGAAAAAGGAGTAGAGCGTTTGATCTATATAGTAGAAGATTTGGATATGATTACCAAATTAGAATCTGGTGATTTAGATTTAAATATGACTGATTTTGATATCGTTGAGCTGATTCAGAATGTTTTTGACTTATTGGAAATGAAAGCCGATAAAAAGAAAATCAAATTAGCTTTTGAAAGCAAAAATGTACAATCTGTAATTATTCGCGGAGATCAAGACCGAATTCAGCAAGTTCTTGAAAACTTAATTGTCAATTCTATTAAATATGGAAAAGAAGGTGGTTTAACAGAAGTTGGCGTTGTCAACTTAACCAAGAAAAAAGTCTTAATTCGTATTAGTGATAATGGAGAAGGAGTTGAAAAACAAAACATTCCAAGACTTTTTGAACGTTTCTATCGCGTTGACAAAAGCGGAACGCGTTCTGAAGGAGGTTCTGGTTTAGGTTTGGCGATTGTAAAGCATATTATTGAAGCGCATAAAGAGAAAGTTTATGTAGAAAGTGAGTTCGGAATTGGTTCAGAATTCTCTTTTACGCTCGAAAAAGCATTTAAAAACCCAAAAGCAGACGTTAAAAAATCGTAAGCTGATTTTTGCTGAAAGCCTTAAAACAAAGGGTTTTAACAATAAATAAACATACCGATTTAGTCGGTAACATTAAATTTTTATTATAGTAACATCTGGTTAATGATTTCTTAACATAGGTGCTCCATCTTTGCATCCTGAATTTAAGGGATTTAGAGAACTAATGATAAAAAGAAAATTACTAGCAGTTTTATTACTGTTAACTTGTGCTGTTAATGCGCAGGAAACAAATAAGCAAGAATTGAATAAGCAGGATGTAAAAAACGAAGTAATGCGTATTTTAGATTCTATCAACAAAGCGAAACTTCCAGACACTAAATCTGGAGGAGGAATTGAAGAACATTGGTACGACAGAATCTCATTAAGAGGTTACGCTCAGATTCGATATAATGGTCTGCTTTCTACAAATGATAAAGTTTCTTGTGATCAGTGCGATAAATCTTGGGGAACAACTTCTACAGCTCCAGATGCCAAAGCAAATAACGGACTTTTTATTCGCCGTGCCCGTTTGGTATTTTCAGGACAGGTTCATCCAAATGTATTTTTCTATTTCCAGCCAGATTTTGCTAGTTCGCCAAGTACAGGAATTCAGAACTTTGTTCAGATTCGTGATTTGTATTTTGATCTTTCGTTTGATAAGAAAAGAGAATATCGTGTTCGTGTAGGGCAGAGTAAAATTCCATACGGATTCGAAAATATGCAGTCTAGTTCGCAGCGTTTAACTCTAGATCGTGCCGATGGAATCAACAGTGCTATATTGAACGAACGTGATTTGGGAATGTTCTTTTATTGGGCTCCAGCCGAAATTAGAGAGCGTTTCAACATGTTGGTAAGAGACGGTTATAAAGGTTCAGGGGATTTTGGTGTATTTGCTTTTGGTGTTTACAATGGTCAAATTGCTAATAAATTAGATGGAAATAGAGATTTAAATGTAGTTGCCAGAGTAACGTATCCATTCGTAATTGGGAGTCAGATCATCGAACCAGGAATTCAGGCTTACACAGGAAAATGGGCTTTTACTGGAGAAATCTCATCTGGAGTTACTGTAAATGATCCGCAATATGTAAAAGACCAAAGAGTAGGAGCAACATTCGTTTTATATCCTAGACCTTTTGGAATCCAGACAGAATATAATATTGGGAAAGGTCCAAGATATAATACAGTAACAAATACAGTTGATGAAACGGACCTAAATGGAGGTTATGTTTTATTAAACTATAAATGGGATATTAAAAAACAGCATATTTATCCTTTCGCTAAGTTTCAATATTATGACGGAGGAAAAAAATATGAAAAAGATGCCAGAAGCTACATTGTAAGAGATTACCAAATTGGTGTCGAATGGCAGCCAATTAAAGCTTTTGAGTTAACGGCAGAATATGTAATTGCTGACAGAACTTTTGAAGACAGTGCACTTCCAATAAACAGACAACAAGGAAATGTGTTACGATTACAAGCACAGTTTAATTTCTAGAAAAAAATAAAATCCGGATTTTCACGATAGTGAATCCGTTTAATCTGTGTTCTGATTTGGATACAGATTAAACGGATTTTTTTATGCTGGAGAATTATTTTCGAAAACAGCAAATAACGAATCCCAGTCAATATTGTTTTCAAATTGGGATAGTCCTTTAAACGATTTTACTTTTGATAAATCTTCAATAGTAAAGTCGTCTTGCATTGCATAAGGCACAAGATTTTCTTCTTGAAGTTTTACTGCCAGATATTCTTGTTCATATTGTCCTGGAGTTGGAATAAAAAAAGCTTTTTTGCCCAATTTAGCCAAATCCATAACAGTCGTATAACCCGAACGGCAGAGAACAAATTCACTTTCATTAAAAGTCTGTTCCAGCTGTTTTGAATTCATGAAATTATAATAAGTCACATTTCCAGCCTGCCATTTTTCCTGAGATTTATCTACAATCCCTTGAACAAAAACGACTTTTCCAGGATATTTTGCTGCTTCTTTCTGTAGTTTTTCATCCAAGAAAGTACGCTGTGGTTCAGGGCCAGATAATATAATCATCAGATCATATATTTTTGGAGTGTCTTTTTTTCGCATTCGGCTTAGCGGACCAATATATTTTAAATTCAGTTCCTCAGATTTTACATGACCTAAATCTCCAGTAAGATTTACTTCATCATTAGTATCGGGAACCCAGCATTCTGTATATTTTTTGATGATTTTTTGATGGCATACACTCGTAAACCAAGTTGTATTTCCTGTCATCACATTCAATTGATGCGTCATAAATACAGAAGGAACTTTTTTACTGAAAACCCCTAATCTATTATCAGAGATAATACCATCAATTCCATGTTTTTTAATCCAGGTATTGACCATTTTTTTCTCATCCAAAATGGCAGTTATCATTTTAGGAAGGTTTTTGATCAGCTTCCATTTAAAGTTTTTACCATTCTTGGCATATTCAATATGATAAGAAGGAAGTTCTAAAGTCTGTATATAAGGAAATTCTTTTCGCAATAAAGCCAGCGCAACCCCGTCTGAGGCAATAATCGGGATATAATTATTCTCCTGAAGCGCTTTTATAATAGGAATACAACGAGTTGCATGGCCAAGACCCCAATTTAATGGAGCGACTAAAATAGTTTTATTCGCAGAATAATCAATGCTCATTTTTAATGCTTTTTAAAAACGAAGATAAAGAAATATGTTTTGTATGATATTTTGAGGGTATTACTAAATTATTAACTCTATATTCTCATAAACACTAGGGATTTGCAGGGGTGTTTCAAAAATATTTTCATTTTCTTAAATAAGATTATCTGTATGTTAAGTAATTTTCGAATTTTTGAAATGACCTTAATAAGGAAATTTGTAAGTTTAGTTATAATATAAAAAAACCGAACGTATGTTCGGTTCTTAATTGGAGCATTCTAAGTAAATATCTTAGAAACTTAGCATCTTAGTATCTCAGCATCTTTTTAATCCTGAATGTAAGTTTTATTACCATTTTTGTTAATGTAGTATTTCCCGCCTCTTGGGCCAGTGTAAACTTTTTTGCCATTGTATTCTCCAGTAACTTTGTCTGGAACTGACGGTGCTTTTTCGTTAGTTTCCTTTAAAGTTTTTGTGGCAGATTTTTTAGCAGCTGTAGCATCTTTCTTTGCGTCATCAGCTTTAGCGGTTGTTTTTTTAGCATCGGCTTTAGCTTTGTCTGCTGTGCTTTTAGCTTTGTCAGATGCCGCTGTTGCTTTTTTAGCGTCAGCTTTTGCTTTTGTAGCTTCTTTGTCGGCAGTTTTTTTGGCTGCATCAGCAGATTCTTTCTTTGCTTTAGAGGAAGCTGCTTTGGCGTCATCTGCTGCTTTTTTAGATTTTGTTGCTTCTTTTTTGGCATCAGCCGAAGCTTTGTCTGCACTTGCTTTTGCTTTTTTTGCTGAAGCTTCTGTTTTTGTTTTTGCCGCTTTTGTAGTTGTTTCTTGGGCGTAGAAAGTGGAAGAGAAAACAACTAATAAACAGATTAATACTAATTTTTTCATAAGGTTATAGTTTATAATTTCAATTAAAGTTAAACAATTTTTTGTCACCTTTTTCGCAGTGCATTAAAAATATGCGCGAAGCTGAATGTTGCCAGTATGAATCGTATTTCCTGTTTCGCTTTTACGTCCCAGATAGTTTAAATTAATATCTAAAAATGAGGTAATGTTCTTTTGTAAAAGTAGTTTCCAAACTAGATTGGATCCTGCTTGAAGCCCTTCGAGCATTTGAAAACCAACTGATGAAAATTCATTACCATTAAATTTGTTTTCATAAAAAGAAAATTCCCCACTTACAGTTACTTTCTTTTCACCGGCATAAGAAAAAGAAGTTCCAATTCTATTTTGTTTTAAAGTCTCAAAATTACCAATTTGATTTTTCTTGTTCTGAAGTTCATAAAAGAAATCAAGTTTGGTATTTTTAGAAAACAAATAACTCACTTTTGGTGCCAGTTGCCAGCCGTTTATATCATAATTTTTCTCTTCAAAATCCTCTGAAACTAAATCGGTTTTAATGGTTTTGGTAAAGAAATTAAATAACCAGCTTTTCTGATACAAATGCGTATATTGAATTTGATGTGAATAATTGCGGACATTTTGTGAACCAATAGAAAGAAGACTTTTTCCTTTATTAACAAGATAAGAATAGGTAACCGAATGTTTCTGACGGCCACGGTTGTAAAATAAACTGTTTCTGAAACTCGAATTTAAACCTAAAATATTTTCTTCAGAAGAATTAAACGGATTCAGTTCCAGTTTTTCTCCTTCACTTTTTACTTTTCGATCCATTATAAAGGAAGTCTGATTGTAGAAGTAAGACAGAAGTTTCTTGAAACCTTTTTCGTTCTGCCATTGCAACGGATTTAAAGTTAAAGACTGTGAAAACTTATTCTGATTGGTTTTGATGTAAATCTGATTCGGCAAAAAGATCCTTACATATTTTGCCTGATCCTGAAAAACTGCGATTTCAAATTCCTGTAATTCCTGAATTCCGTTGCCGTTATAATCATTCCAGGTATAAACACCTTGTCCTGTTGGAACTTCTACATACGTAAATTCTTGTTGTGCAATAGTTCCGGAACTGGTTTCGTAAGTAGTTCCAATCTGCATTAATTGGTTAAAGAAGCGGTCATTGTATAAAACTCTCGAATTTAAAGAAGGTTCATTTTGTCTGGATTGATCTGTAAAATCTAAATTTCGATAACTCGCATAAACTGCTAGATCGGTTGTTTTGTTCTGAATTAGTTTAGACTTTAAATAATACGTTTGAGAATTATTGACATGTTGTAATAATCCATTTTGCAAACTATCATTTCGTCTTTGCAGAAAACCAACTTCGACAAACACTTTTGTACTGTCGCCTCGTCCTGTAAAAACACCATATTCTGTAAATCTTTGGCTTAAAGCCGAAAACTGATTGGTTACTTTATCCTTTTCCTGATTGTCTTCAAGCTGCATTGTTCCTCCAACCCAATTTTTTCCAAAATGATATTTTGTTCTGGTTTGATTTCTAATGAATTTTGAAGTTGAAGCTGTGGCATCAGAATTCAGAAAACTTCCATTATTCTCAATTGTCCAATTTTTTATCTTAAATAAAGCCGAAGTCGTATGTCTAGAACCTGTATAACTTTCACTGAAATCTAATTTCTCAAATTGATACGTTACCAAACCAATATTTGAGTTTTTTTTATTTGAAAACAAATCAAAATTAAAACCCGTAACCAAAAGGCTCTGATTACCCAAAAGTGTTCCCGTTAAGTTCCAGTCGCGGTTGAATTCAATATTATACAAACGTTCAATAGATTTAAAATCCTGCTGTACATATTGATAATTAGCAAAGGCATCTAAACTCCAGCTTCGGGAAAAAAGTCTTTTTTTAAGATTGGTTTTAAAAGCAACACCTTCATTATTAGAATCGTCAATTGGAGAAAATAAATTTTGATCGTTGTTGCTGACAGCCAATTCAAAATCGACCAAAGTTTTCTCGTTTGGATTATACTTTCCTAAAAAAGAGGCAACCTGAAGTTTCATTGGCGCAACAAGCTGTACAATAGGTTCATAATTTCCCTGTAAAATACCATTTATAGGTTCTACATATTGATAAATACGTTCTACCGAATTATTGTTTTGAATGATATAATTTCCTGCATTGGCTCCAACCTGACTAAATCTCACATTGTATAAAACATCTTGCGGATTATTGGAATATTCGTAAACTTCAACCGAATTTATAAGAATCTTTCTGTAAAGAATTTTATTGTCGGCATATTTATCTTCGTAGGCCGAAGGCGCTTTCATTAAATTGGTATCATCCCCGGCTTCACTTAAAATTTGGACTTGTTCACTAGAAAGATTTTGCTGTAGCGGCTGATTTTTCATATCGTTTTCAGAATATAAATAACCGCCAAAACTCCAGTTTCTGTTTTCGTGCGTTGCGCCAGCGTAGGTCACAAGACGATTGTAATTTCGTTCAGAATATTGGTATTCTACATTAATTCTCATTTCTGAAGTGATAGTAAAAAGCGAAGTAAAAACAATTTCCCCCGCATTATAATCAATCACATAATCGTTGTTTTCGCCTCGTTTTAGTAAAACGCCGTTTACATAAACACGTTCAGAACCTGAGATTACGAGAACATACAATTCTCCATTTTGTCCTTTTAATTTGTACGGACCTTGATTTCCTTCTTGACCTGTAAAGGTACTTTTGGCATATTGGCCTTTTACAAAAGCAACAGAAGCAAAGACGTTGGTTTTGCTTTTTTCGGTATCAAAATCAAAACTGGCAGAAAGCCCCTGAACTTTTTTGTTGAAATTCATAAATTGGGTTTTTCTGTTTTCCAAAAAAACATCACCTGCGCGAATGCTCCAATCGTCACTGAAAAGTTCCATGAAAATATTATCAAACTGATCCAGTTTTTGCGAATAACCGCCATCCTGCAGCGGAATGTTATTGTCTTGAAGAGAAGCACGAAGACTCACTTTATCTGAGATTTTACCAGTTATCTGTAAATCCAAATTAGAATTTAAAACTGTACTCTGATTATTTCCTATTGTAAGACCTCGTGTAATACTCCCTGAAGTATTTAATCCATCAAAAGGAGTTACTTTTTTAGCGTTGGCATTATTATCTATTCGGTATAATTTTTCGGTTCCGACATCACTGCTTACAATTTGATCCGATTTGTATAAACTGTATTCCTTGGTCAAAAAATCAGGATATTTGAGGTAATTGACAATTAAAGTATCAGAAGCTGAGGGAAAGTTTTCTTTTAAAAGTAAAAAGCCTTTCTGGAAATCTATTTTATAGAAAGACGAATCGATTGGTTCTTTTTTAGTATTTAAAAGCTGAAAGAAACCCGAATTGATGCTGACATTTTCAATTCGAATCGTGTCTTTTGTCGTTATTATTTTTTTGGTTTTGTATAGCGATTCAGTTTCCTGAGCCTGAAGGGCAGAAAACCAAATGAAAACCGTCAAAAACAATAATTTTTTTAACATACTACCTTAACTCTGAAAAGCCAAAAGTAGTATTTATAATTGGGAAAACTAGAAACGGTATTTTGTGTTTTGAAATGAAGGAATAGTTTATTCAGCGGGGTTTCTATCTTTTTTAATTTCTGCTCTGTAACTCATAAAAACAGCAATACCGGATAAAAAAGGCCCAATAGAATGTCTAAAATCTGAAAATGAAATTTCTTTTAAACTTTCCTTTTGAAGCAAAGAAGCTAAATCATAGCCAATGAATAATAGAACCAGAATTAAAAAAATAATTAAGAATTTTTTTCGAGCTGCCATATAATTGTAATTAATAGAATAATTTATCTTTTTACGCTTTCACACAAAATCATTAAAATGAGAATCATAATTACACAAAGAAAAACCGAATTAGGATTAGCAAAATTAACTGTCCATCCCATTTCTTTGATTCTTTTAGGAGGAAACATTCTTTTGTCCTTCGGATTATAATAGAAAAGTCCCCATATCCAATTATCTGGATCGTGGCTCCAATTGTTTTGTTCTTCTTCGGAGGGTTCTTGGTTCTGTTTCATGTTTTATAATTAGTAATAGTTAGTGGAAAAACTTATTCGAAAATCAGGTAATAAAAACCTAAAATCGAATAATTACAAAGTGTTTCTCCTATTTATATTTGTAAAAATACTATTTATGAATAAAATTGTAGGAAATAATTTAAAAATTTTACGTAAATCTAAAAATATGTCCCAAGAGCAAGTTGCAGATCATTTGAATATTTCACAATCTGCTTATGCAAGAATGGAACGTGGAGACAGTGCTTCGTGGGCTAATCACTTTAAAAACATTTGTGAGTTTTTTGATCGATCTCCAGAAGAATTAGTTAAAAAAAGTTTAGATATTAATTCACAAGAAAATTTGTTTGATGTAGAACGTCAGACGGAACGTGCATTGATGAATGTTTACAGGAAAATAATAAAAGAATATGAATCGCAGATAAAAGATTTGAAGAAGATTATTAAGTATCTGAATAAAGATAAAAAACAAAACTAAAAAAGGCTTCACAATAAAGTGAAGCCTTTTCTAAAATATAGTTGAATTGAAATAATTACCTTTTTATAAAGTATTAATTAAGTTCTTTAGTCACAATCTGCATCGTTTCGCGGCTAACTTGTTTCAATAAAACTTCTTTGTTAGCTTCAACAGTTGCTGCGGCTTCTTCAGTAAAGTGACGAATCGTGTACAATGTTACATTCTCGCTGTATTCTACTTTGAATTTTTTAGAAAGAATAGCATTTAATTCTGGGAAATTTCCAAATTTATCCTCTACACAAACAGAAAAACTAATAGCAGAGTTCTGAATTAAGTTTACTTTGATTTTGAATTCGTGGAATAAACCAAAAATCTCACTGATGTTTTCTTCCATAATGAAAGAGAAATCAATAGAAGAAAGCGAGATCAAAAGCTGTTCTCTTTTTACGATAAAGCAAGGATATTGTGGTTCTAAGTCAACACCTTTAGAAACGCAGGTTCCTTTTAATAAAGGATTCACAAACGATTTTACATACAAAGGAATTTCTTTTTTCTGTAACGGCTGTAACGTTTTTGGGTGAATTACCGTTGCGCCGTAAAATGCTAATTCGATAGCTTCACGATATGAAATTTGGTTTAGTAAACTTGCATTTTCAAAATAACGAGGGTCGGCATTCATAACTCCAGGAACGTCTTTCCAAATGGTTACGCTCTCGGCATTTAAGCAGTAAGCAAAAATTCCAGCAGTATAATCAGAACCTTCACGACCTAGAGTTGTCGTGAAATTGTTTTCGTCAGCACCTAAGAAACCTTGTGTAATATTTAATTGTTTTCTTGGAACATTTTTGCTGATATTTTGTTGCGTTGTTTCCCAGTCCACTTCCGCATCTCGGTAGTTGGCATTCGTTTTAATGAAATTACGAACATCAAGCCATTGTGTCTGAATTCCTCTGAAATTCATATAATGACTTAAAATATTGGTAGAAATCAATTCACCAAAACTCACCACCTGATCGTAAACGAAGTTGTAGTTTGGAGATTTATTGTGTGCTAAAAAATATTCCAATTCAGCGAACTGCGCATTTACAGCTGCAAAAACGTCATTGTTTTCATCTTCAAATAAATCCAATAAGATTTGATTGTGGTATTTTTTGATTTCTTGTACAGAAGAATTCAACTCTGTCGATTTATCAAAATAATTCTTGATAACCACTTCAAGAGCATTTGTTGTTTTTCCCATAGCGGAAACAACCAATATTACATCTTCATACCCCACTTTTTGTAAAACGTCATATACGTTTTTAATTCCATCTGCATCTTTCACCGACGCACCACCAAATTTAAATACTCTCATTTTTAATTTTAGATTTTTTAGATTTTAGATTTTAGATTTGAGGAAATCTATTATTTTTTTTATTAGCCACGACCCGAGCGATAGCGAAGAGGCGAAGCAATTCACGAATTTTTTATTCACTAAGATTTTAAAAAATAATAATTCGTGAATTAGTGGCTAAAGACTTTTTATAATTTTTCTAAGAACGCATTCACTCCAGCTTCATCCATTTGAACGACCTGCCAATCGTCAAGGATTTTGGCGCCGGAATTTTTGTAAAAATTAACGGCTGGCGTATTCCAAGCCAGAACATTCCATTCTACTCTTCGAACGCCGTCTTTTTTACCTTGTTTCATGATTTCAGCATAAAGTGCAGATCCTAACCCTGTACCGCGCATTTTTTCTTTTACGATTAAATCTTCGAGGTGAATTGTCTTTCCTTTCCAGGTAGAGTAGCGGTAGTAATATAAAGCAATTCCAACGATTTCTTTTTGTTTTTCTTCGTTTTCAATCTCCGCCACAAAAACCTGAAAAAGCGGTTTTTCTCCAAATCCGTCACGAACTAAATCTTCTTCTGTAATAACAACAGCATCAGGTTCTTTTTCGAATATTGCAAGCTCCTGAATTAGCTCCAACACCGATTTCATATCCTCAGGATTTCCTTTTCTAATATTCATAATTGGTAAACTTTATTTTTTTGTCCTTTATAGTATTGCTTTTTCCTAATACAGCATTTGTTTTCACAAACATTTGAAAGAAGCAATTTTATGTATTCGTATTTTTATTTAATTATTATCAAATAAAAATCATTTTAAAAGTTGCTTTTCGCAAAATATTAGCAAATATACAATAAGGGCAAACTAACAAAATAATTTTTAAATCATTCTCACAAAATAAGCGATATTTGTGACTTAAAAATAAAACTATAACGATTTAGCAATGGAAGAACGCAATAAAACACTGGGAGAGTTTATTATTGAGAACCAAAAAGCATTTCAGTATTCGTCGGGAGAGCTCTCGCGAATTATCAACTCTATTAGATTGGCGGCCAAGGTGGTCAATCATAAAGTAAACCAAGCGGGTTTGGTGGATATTATTGGCGCCGCGGGCGAGCAGAATATCCAGGGAGAAGACCAGCAAAAATTAGATGTCTATGCCAACGAAGTATTTATCCAGACGTTAATAAACCGTGAGATTGTCTGTGGTATTGCTTCAGAAGAAAACGACGATTATATTACAGTTCAGGGGAGCGACAACTGTCATAATAATAAGTACGTGATCTTAATGGATCCGCTTGACGGATCTTCAAACATTGATGTGAATGTTTCAGTAGGAACGATCTTTTCTGTTTTTAGAAGAGTAACGCCAATTGGAACTCCGGTAACCAGCGAGGATTTTTTACAACCGGGAATCAATCAGGTGGCAGCAGGCTATGTAATTTATGGAACTTCAACCATGCTGGTTTACACGACAGGACATGGAGTAAACGGATTTACTTTAAACCCCGCAATAGGGACTTTTTATCTTTCACATCCGAATATGCAATTTCCAAAAGATGGACATATCTATTCGGTAAACGAAGGAAATTATGTTCATTTTCCACAAGGGGTAAAAAATTACATTAAATATTGTCAGCGAGAAGAAGGTGACAGACCTTATACTTCAAGATATATTGGAAGTTTGGTTTCAGATTTTCATCGAAACATGATTAAGGGCGGTATCTATATTTATCCAACAAGTTCTAAAGCGCCAAAAGGAAAGTTGCGTTTATTGTATGAAGGTAATCCAATGGCGTTTCTTGCAGAACAAGCCGGAGGAAAAGCAACAGACGGATTTAATAGAATTATGGAAATCCAGCCAACAGAACTGCACCAAAGAGTTCCATTTTTCTGCGGAAGCTATAATATGGTAGAAAAGGCGGAGGAATTTATGGCGGCTGAATAAAAGTATTCAGTAGTCAGTTTTTAGTGTTCAGTCACTACGCAAACCTAACAGGTTTTTAAAACCTGTTAGGTTTTTTGGTTTCAAGATCATTAGGATTAAAAACAACAAACCCGACAGGTTTAAACATGTCGGGTTTATAATTAAATTTCGTTTCAATTTTTCATCAGTTATAAACTGAACACTAAAAACTGACTACTGAATACTATTTATTCATATTCTCCATTTCAAACAAGAAAGTATCTAAATCTACTTTCTGATCTACTAGAGATAATGCTTTTGAAACAATGTAGTTTACGTTTCCTGGAGTAAAACCTAAAGCAAGTCCCATACGAACTAACATTACTTCTTGTTTGTCTCCTAAATGGTGATCTACGTGAACCATTTTGGCTAGATCATACAAACGCTCTAAACGTTGTGTATATAAATAAGGAGGATTTATAGGATGTTTCCAAGGATCAGCAAGGATTTCTTTATATTCTTCGTCTGAAATTTGTAATGTAGAAGCAATTTTATTCAAAAATTCCTGTTCCTCTGGGCTTATTTTTCCGTCAGCAAAAGCAACACGCACAATTGCAGAGAAATGACCTCTGTTTCTTTGTTTGAATTCGTTATCAAATAATTCTGAAAATGGCATAATTAATTAGTTTTAAAGAACAAATATAATCCTATTTTTAAATTATTGATTTTAAATTTCTCATAAAATTTAACTTATTTTTATTGAAGGATTTGATAGCCTAAATCTTTAATTTTGAAAATTAATCGTAAGTTTACAGCCCCTAATTATTTAATTATATTATACCTATGTCACAATTTTGGATTTATTTTCAAATAGGATTAAAACACGTTTTGGATATTCATGCCTACGACCACGTTCTTTTTTTAATCGCCCTAACCGTTCCATATTTATTTAAGGACTGGAAAAGAATTTTTCTATTGGTTTCGTTGTTTACAATTGGACATACATTGGCTTTAATTCTTTCGGTTTACGGCATAATAACTATAAAAGTTAATCTGGTCGAGTTCTTAATTCCTATTACGATTTTAATAACGGCTCTGTATCATTTATTTACAGCTGGAAAGACTTCAAAAAATGATAGTGTAAATCTGGTATTTTTTATAACTTTATTCTTTGGTATTATTCATGGTTTAGGTTTTTCTAATTATTTCAAAACAATTTTAGGAGGATCTGCAACATCAAAATTATTACCTTTGGGAGAGTTTGCCTTAGGGATCGAAGCTGCACAGCTCGTAGTGGTTTTTGTGGTTTTAATAATATCATATATAGTGCAAACCGTTTTTCGTTTTTCAAAACGCGACTGGGCACTGGTAATGTCGGCTTTTGTTATTGGAGTTGTAATTCCAATGATTATCGAAAGTCCGATTTGGAACAGATAAAATAAATGGAAGTAAAAAAATTGAATAAATACGATAAAGCGTATCTTCGAATTGCAAGAGAGTGGAGTCAGCTTTCTTATTGTAAAAGAAAACAAGTTGGTGCTATTATCGTAAAAGACCGAATGATTATTTCTGACGGTTACAACGGAACGCCATCCGGATTTGAAAATTGCTGTGAAGATGAAGAAGGCTTAACACGCTGGGATGTTTTACATGCCGAAGCAAATGCCATCCTGAAAGTAGCAAGATCAACACAATCTTGTGAAGGGGCAACATTATATATTACGCTTTCGCCTTGCAAAGAATGCAGTAAATTAATACATCAGTCGGGGATAAA
The DNA here is from genome assembly GCF_030378165.1 of Flavobacterium panacagri. Taxonomy (NCBI): domain Bacteria; kingdom Pseudomonadati; phylum Bacteroidota; class Flavobacteriia; order Flavobacteriales; family Flavobacteriaceae; genus Flavobacterium; species Flavobacterium panacagri. Next base: position 588,986 of record NZ_CP119766.1, on the reverse strand, counting down.
AAGAGTGGTTTATAAAGATGGATATCGCGATGATTCTGGAATTCAATTTTTAATAAAAGCAGGGGTAGAAGTACAGCATATTCCTGACTTAGAAGAGTAAATGAAATTTAATTCGAAATATTTACCTATAATAATCGGAGCGACCTTTGCTCTGGGAACGGTTGTTGGAAGCCTTATGAATGCTCCAGCCGATGAGCAGTTTTTGGCTAAAAATTACTCTAAAACCAAACTCAACAAACTGATTGATTTTATCAATAACGAATACGTTGACAGTATCAATACAGACTCTATTGTTAATCTTACTGTAGATAATATTCTTTCCAAATTAGATCCGCATTCGGTTTATATTCCGCCAAGCGAACAGGCTGAGGTTGCAGAAAGCATGAAAGGGGATTTCGTTGGAATCGGAATCAATTTTTATATGTATAAAGATTCGGTTGCCATTATAAAACCAATTGAAAACGGCCCTTCAGCGAAAGCGGGACTAAAATCGGGTGACCGAATTTTATATGCCGGAAAAACTAAATTGTATGGCCGAAAACTGCCTTCAGATAGTTTGTTTTCGAAATTGAAAGGTTTGCAGGGATCTGAAATTGAATTAACAGTTTTTAGAAAATCGGAACAAAAGAAACTGAAGTTCAAAGTAAAAAGAGATGTTATTCCAATCAAAAGCGTCGATGCTTCTTTGTTAATTGGGAATAATATCGGTTACATCAAAATAAATCGTTTTGCCGAAACTACTTTTAATGAATTCAAAACAGGCTTAACGAGATTAAAACAAAAAGGAATTCAGTCGCTTGTAATTGATCTTCGCGATAATGGAGGCGGTTATATGGAAGAAGCAATTGCAATTGCAGATGAATTTTTAAAAGACAAACAATTGATTGTTTTTACAAAAAGTAAAAATGGTTCTATCGATAAAACATTTGCTACAAAAGCGGGAAGTTTTGAAACTGGAAAAGTGTATGTTTTAATTAATGAAAACAGTGCTTCTGCGAGTGAAATTTTGGCCGGAGCAATTCAGGATAATGATCGCGGTACAATAGTAGGAAGACGTTCTTTTGGAAAAGGTTTAGTTCAAAGAGAAATGGATTTTAACGACGGCTCTGCTGTTCGTTTGACTGTAGCACGTTATTACACACCAACAGGAAGATCAATTCAAAAGCCTTATAAAAAAGGGAATGAAGATTATTTTAAAGAATCTGAATCCAGAATTACAACGGGAGAATTGTATGCTAAAGATAGTATAAAAGTAGCCGATTCCTTAAAATTCAAAACACCAAAAGGTAAAATCGTTTATGGTGGCGGCGGAATTGTTCCTGATGTTTTTGTTCCGATGGAAGCAGAACACGGAAATGAAAATGTAGGCTATTTATTGCAGACAGGAATTGTCGGGCATTTTGTTTTTGAAGAATTGGACAAAGATAGAAATGCTTTTGCAGGAGATAATTTCAATACGTTTTTAGCTAAAATGAAGCATTCAGATGTGTACTTTAAAAAGTTTAAAAACTACATTTTGTTGACTGGTTTAGATTTAAAACTAGACAAGACCAAAGCATTAGTAAATCGCTATATTACGGCTGAATTTGCACGACAATTGTTTGGAGAATTGTACTATTATGATGTGATCTTAAAAGATGATGCCATGATTAAAACCATTCTCAATCCGAAGAAATAAAATCAATTTTATATCATGAAAATAGAAGCCGTTATTAATGCAGAAATAGAACTTCTGACTGCAGTTAAGAGTTCGGATGTTTTGGTTTTGGAAAAAATGCTGCACGATGATTTATTATTCAATCTTCCAGACGGACAAACGATAACTAAAGAATTTGATTTGAATTCGTATCGCTCAGGTAAAATGAAAATTGATTCTTTGGAAGCTTCGGATCAAATTATTAATATCATTGATGATTCGGCTGTAGTTGCTGTTACCATTTCATTAAAAGGAACTTACGAAACAACTCCAATAAAGGGTGTTTTCAAATATATTAGAGTCTGGAAACAATTTGAAAATAATCTAAAAGTTATTGCGGGAAGCTGTATTCAGCTGGCATGAATCTTGGAAAAGAAAATAATATAAACTTAAAATAAAACTTAGCGAACCTAGCATAAACCCTTGCGAACTTCGCGGTTAAACTAAAATATATGAAAAATCTAAAAAGAATAACTTTACTAGCAGTTATAATGGCTTTCGTAATCTCTTGCAACACTATGAAAAATGATTCCAATGCTCCAATTTCAGGAAAAGTAGAATCTATAGAAGGAGGAAAAGACGGTTACACCGCAAAAATTACAACAGATACTAAAGAAGTATATTTCGCCACAATCAGTATTGTAAATGTTGGCGGGCCTCAAAACTATAAACAATTAAAAATTGGAGATGTAGTTGCTGTAAAAGGAGAAAAATGGAAAACCGATGACGAAAACCATATTAAAGTAACAGAAATTGTTTCTGTTAAGTAGTAGTTGAAACTCATTAAAAGAAACTAATCAATATTAAATGAATAAGCTTCTGATAGTTTTGATTTTTTTAACTTTTGGATGTTCTTCAAATCAACAAGATATTAGAAGTGTTGAGTTGATATGTTACAATTGGGATTTAAAGTATCCTACAGAATCTTTTAAAGGGGAATTTTACATTCAGCCAAAATTATATTCCATTCTAAATTTAGACGGAGATAATCAAAGTTATGTGTGTGAATTCTCTCCTAATAAAAATGAAGTTTATTTTCATTCGAAGATTGATTCGAAATTATTAAATGATTTATTGAAGTTTTTGCCTGAAATAGACGAAAATAAAGCTCTTGTGCACTCTTATAAGCAAGATGGCTGTATGGAAAGCTCTCCAATGTTTAGGTTAAAAGTTGTTTATTTTAACAACGAAGAAAAATATTATCAGTATTATTTTAAAAAAAGCAATAATATAGATTCGGCTATAAAGAAATTGTACGTTACTTTAAAAGTAAATCAGGTTGAGGGAAAATATGAAAAGATGAGAGACACTCTCTCTTTTGCTAAAAAAAAGAAAGCGATAATAGCTTTTTCAATGCATACTGATACATTATTAATGCCTTTACCTCCATTACCAAAATATAATAAAGTGCAATTCAAAAAATAGATTTATCGAATGCTATCATGAGCGTGAGTCTGTACGCCGTTATTCCATAAAGTAAGAATATCTGTTGCGACTGCAGCGCCACTTCCGGCAGCAATTGCCAGCTGACTTCTCCAACCTGCTAAAGTGCCGATAACGTAAATACCGTCAGCAACTTTATGATCTTCATTTTTTAACTGAATACGCTGTTTTTCAGGAAGTGCTTTTTTATGAGGTTCAATATATTGCATTAAGCCTTCAATGTCAAAAGTATTGGCAGAACCAATTCCCACAACGATATTTTTTGTTTGGTAGGAGTTTTTATTAGTAGTGACAGTAAATTCAGGATAAGTTCCTTCTACTTTAATTGCTTTTTCATTTGGAATCTGTTCAATATGAGGATAAGTCGAGGCTAGATCCTGCGTGCTTTCTGTAAGTAATTCAGAGCCTAATTTGCCCGGTGTAATGCCGTAAGCATTATAAAAAATTGCTTCTTGCAGAGAAGAAGTTTTTTGATGCGTAAAAATTCCGATTTTTTTATCGGTCACAAAAGCTTTATTTTTTGCAGATCCTAAGACAAGGGCACAAGATATTCCCGATACGCCACCGCCAATAATTAAAACATCAAACATATTATCTGTTTTCATTCATTTTCTCCTCGATTCTTTTTGAGATTCTAAAAATCAAAAGAATCAAAACGGCGCAAAATGAAGCGGCTATTCCAATAAAAGCTACCATACTATCTCCTTGAAAAGGGTTTTTAAAGTCTAATAACGTAATATTAAAAACGATTAAAGCCAATGCTAAAAGCACTAAGATTGAAGTAAAAATTTTCATAAGATTATTTCTGTTTGGTCTAAAATAATAAAGTAAAACTTTAAGGTTTAAAAAATGTCTTAAAGTTGTATTTTAGAAATTTTATGGGGTAAAAGTATAAAAATAAATTTTAGACAAACAAACCTTTAACATTAGCGGCGAATAATTTAACAGCAATTGCTAAAAGTATCACGCCAAATGTCTTGCGAACCACTCCAAGTCCATTTTCTCCCAGTAAATTTTCGATTTTCTTAGAAGACTTCAAAACAATGTAAACCAATATGATATTGAGTAAAATGGCAATGATAATATTAATAGTATGAAACTGAGAACGAAGCGACAATAAAGTAGTCATAGTTCCTGCTCCTGCAATTAATGGAAAAGCCAATGGCACAATAGAAGCAGAACCTGGTTCTTCGTCTCTATAAATTCGAATTCCTAAAATCATTTCCAAAGCAAGAAAAAACAATACAAAAGATCCTGCAACGGCAAATGAATGGACATCAATACCGATGAGGTTCAGTAAACCTTCCCCAACAAAAAGAAAAACAATCATAATAGCTCCGGCAACAATAGAAGCTTTTTCAGATTCTATATGGCCTACTTTAGCTCTTAAATTCACAATAATTGGGATGGAACCTACAATATCAATTACGGCAAAAAGTACCATACTAACAGTAATGATTTCTTTGAAGTCGATTTCTAACATATCATTTTGATTTTAAGCGTTTAAAAACTGCTGCAAAAGTAAATAATAAAGTTAGGTGTTTTTTCTCTAAGATGTATTTTTGTTATAAAAACACGTTTTATATATTAAAAAAGTGATATTTATAACAATAACTGGTTTAACCGCAAAAATCCGCAAAGAATTACGCAAGGTTCGCAAGGATAAAAAAACTAATAATACTTTGCTCCCGATAGCTATCGGGATTGCGTAAACCCTTGCGAACTTTGCGGTTAAATTTTAAGAAAGAATATCTGCTTTCTTTGACTATCTTTGCGCTTTATAAATTAGAGTATTTTAATATCATGTTTCAGTTAGGAAAAACGATTATTTCAGAAGATATTCTGGAGAAAGAATTTGTGTGCAACTTGTCTGCTTGTAAAGGAGCTTGTTGTGTTGATGGAGATGCGGGCGCGCCTTTGAATGAGGCTGAAACGAAAATCTTAGAAGAAATCTACCCAAAAGTAAAACCTTTTTTACGAAAAGAAGGAATCGAAGCGATCGAAGCACAGGGAACGTGGGTTAAAGGAACCGATGGAGATCTTGAAACACCGCTTATCGATAATAAAGATTGCGCCTATGTAATTTTTGATGGAAAAACGGCACTTTGTGGTATTGAGCAGGCTTATAACCAAGGAATCGTAAGCTGGAAAAAACCAGTTTCTTGTCATTTATACCCAATTCGTGTAAAGGACTTCACAGAATTTGCAGCAGTTAATTATGACAAATGGGATATTTGTGATGATGCTTGTTCTTTAGGAAAGGAATTGGAAGTTCCTGTTTACAAATTTGTCAAAGAAGCGTTGATTCGTCGTTTTGGCGAGGATTGGTATATGGAACTGGAAAAAGTAGCCGAAGAGCTTAAAAATTCATAAAAATACCTATCCGTTATATAGTCTTTTTGACTACATATTTTTAACTCAAAAAAATAAACTTTTAACTCAAAAAATCTTTTTTGAAAACTATTAAAAATTACTTGCATTTTATATTTAAAAGTCTATATTTTACGGCTGTTTCCGAAGATTTATGAGTTTTAAATATCTCATTTACAAATAATTAATTATTGTCTGAAAAATATCGCAATTTTTAGCGTTGTTAAAAACTACAGCAGATTGTGAATAAGTTTGCCTTTCATTTTTCCCGTTAATTGACAATCTTTGTACTGCTTGTTTAAGCGCAAAATTCAATACAAAAATTAACAGAATCTGTCATGTCACAAATCGAACCAATATTACAAGAAAATAAAAACCGCTTCGTTATTTTTCCGATTAAACATCATGATATTTGGGAATGGTACAAAAAGATGGAAGCAAGTTTTTGGACTGCCGAAGAAATTGACTTGCACCAAGATTTGACAGACTGGAATAACAAATTAAATGATGATGAAAGATATTTCATCAAACATATTTTGGCATTCTTCGCAGCTTCTGATGGAATCGTAAATGAAAACTTGGCTGAGAACTTTGTAAATGAAGTTCAATATGCCGAAGCGAAGTTTTTCTACGGATTTCAAATCATGATGGAGAATATTCATAGTGAGACGTATTCTTTATTGATTGATACTTACGTTAAAGATGAAGCTGAAAAAACAGAATTGTTTAATGCTTTGGAAGTATTCCCTGCAATTGCTAAAAAAGGAGAATGGGCTTTAAAATGGATCGAGTCTGATTCGTTTGCTGAAAGACTTATTGCTTTTGCTGCTGTTGAAGGAATCTTTTTCTCAGGTGCTTTCTGTTCTATTTATTGGTTGAAAAAACGTGGTTTAATGCCAGGTTTGACTTTCTCTAATGAGTTGATTTCTCGTGACGAAGGTGTACATTGTGATTTTGCAGTTCACTTGCACAATCATCATTTGGTAAACAAAGTGCCAAAAGAAAGAATTAAAGAAATTATTGTTGATGCATTGGATATCGAAAGACAGTTTGTAACTGAGTCTCTTCCAGTAAGTTTAATTGGTATGAATGCTGGTTTAATGACACAGTATTTAGAGTTTGTTGCTGATAGACTTTTGGTTGAATTAGGATGTGAGCGTGTTTACGGATCAGCCAATCCATTTGATTTCATGGACATGATTTCGCTTCAAGGAAAAACTAATTTCTTTGAAAAACGTGTTGCGGAGTATCAAAAGTCAGGTGTCATGAACAATGACAGTGATGCTCAGAAAATTTCATTTGATGCAGATTTTTAGACAACAAAAATACTTTTAGTGTCTATCTTCTAGAGATACTAAAAAAAGATTACAGATTATTTTTTAAGGTTGAGCCTCTTTCCCCAAGTCGCAGGTTCAATAGCAATTTTTGACGTATTTAAATTCGATTTTCGAATTTGAAACAAGTAACTATTGAGAATTTGGTAATTCTCTAAAATTAATTTAAAAACACGCAATGTTTAAGTGCTGGAGTTCGTTCTCTATGTACTTTCATTTTTTCAATAACTATAAAAGGTAAGCTTATGTATGTAGTAAAAAGAGATGGCCATAGAGAGCCCGTAATGTTTGATAAGATTACAGAAAGAATCAAAAAATTGTGCTACGGCTTGAATGAGCTTGTAGATCCGGTAAAGGTAGCGATGAGAGTTATCGAAGGATTGTATGACGGAGTTTCGACTTCTGAATTGGATAATCTTGCGGCAGAAACTGCAGCATCTATGACTATTGCTCATCCGGATTATGCACAATTGGCAGCTCGTATAGCAATCTCAAATTTACATTCTAATACAAAAAAATCTTTCTCAGAAACGATGAAAGATATGTATCACTACGTTAATCCAAGAAATGGCCAAGATGCGCCGTTAATTGCTGATGATGTATACAAAGTGATTCAGGAAAATGCTGCTTTTTTAGATTCTCATATCATTTATACAAGAGATTTTAATTACGATTACTTTGGTTTCAAAACTTTAGAGCGTTCTTATCTTCTTAAAATAAACGGAAAAATCGTAGAACGTCCGCAGCACATGTTAATGCGTGTTTCTGTTGGTATTCACTTAGACGATTTAAAATCGGTTATTGAGACTTACGATTTAATGTCTAAAAAGTTCTTTACGCATGCAACGCCAACGTTGTTCAATGCAGGAACTCCAAAACCACAGATGTCTTCTTGTTTCCTTTTGGCAATGCAAGATGATAGTATTGATGGTATTTACGATACATTAAAACAAACAGCAAAAATCTCGCAATCAGCAGGAGGAATCGGACTTTCTATTCATAACGTTCGTGCGACTGGATCTTACATTCGTGGTACAAACGGAACTTCAAACGGAATTGTTCCAATGTTAAGAGTGTTCAACGATACGGCTCGTTACGTAGATCAAGGTGGTGGAAAACGTAAAGGTAGTTTTGCGATTTACATCGAAACTTGGCATGCTGATATCTTTGATTTCTTGGATTTGAAGAAAAATACAGGAAAAGAAGAAATGCGTGCGAGAGATTTATTCTTCGCAATGTGGACTTCAGATTTATTCATGAAACGTGTTCAGGAAGATTCAACGTGGACTTTGATGTGTCCTAACGAGTGTCCAGGATTATATGATGTTTACGGAGATGAATTCGAAGCATTGTATACAGATTACGAATTCAGAGGAAAAGGAAGAAAAACAATCCGCGCTCGTGAATTATGGGAGAAAATCCTAGAATCACAAATCGAGACTGGAACGCCATATATGTTGTATAAAGATGCAGCAAACCGTAAATCAAACCACAAGAATTTAGGAACAATTCGTTCTTCTAACTTGTGTACAGAGATTATGGAGTTTACATCTAAAGATGAAATTGCAGTTTGTAACTTAGCTTCAATCTCTTTACCAATGTTCATTGATAACGGAGAATTCGATCACCAGGCACTTTACAATGTTACAAAACGTGTAACGCGTAACTTGAATAAAGTAATCGACAGAAACTATTACCCAGTAAAAGAAGCTGAAAACTCAAACATGCGCCACCGTCCAGTTGGTTTAGGTGTGCAAGGTTTAGCTGATGCTTTCATCATGTTGCGTATGCCGTTTACAAGTGATGAAGCTAAAAAATTAAACCAAGAGATTTTCGAAACATTATACTTCGCTGCTGTAACCGCTTCTATGGAAATGGCAAAAGAAGAAGGGCCATATTCAACTTTCGAAGGTTCGCCAATGTCACAAGGAGAATTCCAATACAATATGTGGGGAATGAAAGATGAAGAATTATCAGGACGTTGGGACTGGGCTTCATTAAGAAAAGAAGTGGTAGAACACGGAGTTCGTAACTCATTGTTAGTAGCACCAATGCCAACTGCATCGACTTCTCAAATCTTAGGAAACAACGAAGCTTTCGAACCATATACATCAAACATTTACACACGTCGTGTATTGTCTGGAGAATTCATCGTAGTAAACAAACATTTACTAGAAGACTTAGTAAAACTAGGTTTATGGAACGAAGATTTGAAACAAGAAATTATGCGTCATAACGGATCTGTTCAAAATATTGATAAGATTCCGCAAGACTTAAAAGATCTTTACAAAACAGTTTGGGAAATGTCGATGAAAGATATTATCGATATGTCTCGTCAAAGAGGATATTTTATTGACCAGTCTCAATCGTTGAACTTGTTCATGCAGGATGCCAACTATTCTAAACTAACGTCAATGCACTTTTATGCTTGGCAGTCTGGTTTAAAAACAGGAATGTATTACCTAAGAACAAAAGCGGCTGTAGATGCGATTAAATTCACATTAAACAATGATAAAAAAGAAGAAACAGCTCCTTCTTTAGTTGCAGAAACTGAAGCTATCAGTGTTGAGGATTACAAAGCGATGCTTTTAAAAGCACAAGCGGCAGATCCTGAGGATTGTGAAATGTGTGGAAGTTAATTTTGTTAAAAATCAGAATAAAAAAAGGGAGTTTGTCTTCCTTTTTTTATGAGTTTTATGTAAAAATAAATTTATATTAAACTTATAATAAAATAAAATTTAATCAATTTGCGCAGATTAAAAATATGTCGTATTTTTGGTGAAAATAAAAAAGCTCAACGCGCCAACGTTGAGCTTTTATAAGGTCGTTCTTTGAAATATTTGATGCATTACAAAAAACAGTTAATTTAAAATGTTACGCAAAATTAATTTTTTTCCGGAATATACACAAGGTGTTAAGTCCGAATTTTTAGAAGATTTTTTAGAAAAATCATACGAAGCCATTAGAAATGGAGCTTCGCGCGCTTTAATGCAAATTGTTAAATTTCCTGATGAATACGATTTCAGGAATGCAAAACCAGTTAGAATAAGTAGTTTAGTCAAACGAGAGTTTGTTAGAATGCTTAGTCTAGATGAAGGGTTAAGAAAGAAAATTAGTCGATTTAAAAGTCATGGAGTTGATTATTTTCTTGTTGAAGGTAAATTTTTAGTTTGTCTGAAAAAGATAGATAAAAAAGGGAGGGTAAGTAGTTTTTATTCTAAAAGATTTAAAACTATATTAAATGGAGAGGAAAAAGTTCCTTATTCAAAAGAAATGTTAGAACAACTGGCGGATTTAGGTATTCATAAGCCTTTACCTATAGTTTTTGTTGGTCCGACCTTAGATAGTACAGGTCTAGTTTGTGAGGATGTAAAGTGTGTTAATTATAAAGATGGAGCGATTAATTTTCTAATTAGTCTTAAAGATATCTTTACTCCTAATTTATTTAATCAAGACACATCATCTTCTGAAGATAATAAAGGAGATGATTGGAGTCCTAAGTTAAAAGGAAACAGGAGAGCTGAAAAATAATAGTATTAATTAGTAATGTATCAAATATTTCAATACGATTTTTAACCAAAAAATCTAATGATATGACTTATAACAATGAAACGCTTAAACTTTATAGGGAATATAAAGGTTTAAGTCAAAAAAAGTTTGCTGATTTTTTAGGTGTTTCTCAGACAGTTATTTCAAAAATAGAAAAAGGTCTGAGGCCTCTAGATGAAGATATTGTCAACGATTTATCTCCATTTGTAAATAAAAAATTCTTTTTGCAAAAAATTGAAAATCTTAATCTTAAAATTTATTACAGACAAAGTTCATCTACTGCTAAAAGCACAACAGATTTATTTGAATCTAGATTAACCCTAATTGCAAATCATATTTCTCATTTTTTAGACGAGATTGAAGCTCCTGACAATAAAATTCCAAGTATTGATTTGAATGAGTTTGGATTGAATCCTGAAGCATTAGCTTTAGAAATAAGACAACTTTTCGGTCTAGGGATTTCTCCTATAAATGACATTGTAGAGTTGCTTGAATCAAAAGGGGTTTTTGTCCATTTTTTTGATTATCCTTTTGTTACCCCAGAGAATAAAACTTTAGATGGAGTGAGTTTTTATATTAAAGGAAGTCCAGTTATTTTAATTAATAATAAAATACAGAATGCTAGAAAAGTGTTTACATTGGCTCATGAACTGGGACATCTAATTATGCATTTAAATTTTATTGTTGAAAGTAATCGTGATGAGGAAGCAGAAGCGAATAAATTTGCTTCGGAATTTATAGCGCCCAAAAGAGCACTTAATGGTGAATTTAGCAGATTAACTTTAGAAAAATTATTTATGCTAAAAGCTTATTGGAAAATGTCTGTTGGTGCGTTGTTGTATAAAGCTAAACAAATTGCATTAACTCCAGATCAATATAGAAGATGGGTTACACAACTATCTGCATATAGAAAAAATGAACCACACGATATTGATTTAAGCATTCCAAGAAATTTAAAAAAGTGTTTTACTTTTTTTAGAGATACTTTACATGCGGGTAATAACGAATCTCTTTTCGATGAATTAGGAATAGATAAGCAAATATTTGATGATTTGTATTCTACTTTTACGGAAAAGACGAAATTAAGAATTATTTATTAATAAAAAAGCAACCTTTAACAGGTTGCTTTTTTAATTGGTTGATTTGATAATATCCTCAAAAATTCTCCGTTCTAATTATTACCAAAGACTTTTAAAACTTAGCATCTTAGTAACTAAGTAACTCAGAATCTTCTCTTTTTAAACCTTTTAAAAAGAATCGAGTCTTATTGTAATAATTTCTGAACAATGAAAAAAAGCAGTCTTTGGTCCTTACGATTAGGTTTTTCAGGAAAACAAACTTCAAAAATTGAAAAACTCGGCTTAGAAAAATTTCTAAAGCAATCTTATAATTCAAAATTTGATACAACACTTCCAGACTTTCTGCAAGATCAGCCTAAAACTACTTTAGAGTTGAAACAAGTTCGGGAAATCATCAAAACTTCAGATGCCGAAACCAAAAAGGAAATTCAGAAAAAAGAAAATCAAGCAACTGCCGAATTCAAAAAATGGTGGATTGCTAAAATGCGAAATGATGAATTTCCATTGCGTGAAAATATGGTTTGTTTCTGGCACAATCATTTTGTTTCGACTTCACAAAAAGTGAAAATCAATTACTGGATTTACCAGCACAATATGATTTTGCGCGAAAATGCTTTTGGCAATTTTAAAGAATTAACCAGACAGATTCTGAAATCGAATGCAATGGTTCGATATTTAGACAATGGCGATAACAAAAAAGGGAAAGTCAACGAAAACTTAAGCCGTGAATTACTGGAACTATTCACAATCGGAATTGGAAATTATACAGAAAATGATATTAAAAATGGTGCAAAAGCTTTGGCTGGATTGAATATTGGCGATGAAGGTGCTGTTTACAGAAAAAATATCGAAGACAACAGCGATAAAACTTACTTCGGAAAAACTGGAAACTGGAAAGCAGATGATTTAGTAGATATTATTTTCGAACAAAAAAACATTCCATATCTCATTACAAGAAAAATTCTGAAATGGTTTGTCTATGATAATCCGCCCGAAGATCTGGTAGTGTATTATGGCGATTATTTTCGAAAGCAAAAGTTTGAAATTGAACCTTTATTGACTAAAATCTTTACTGAAGAATTTAAAAAAGAAAATTCTGGAAATAAAATCAAAAATCCACTGGTTTATATTTTACAGCTTTGTGAGGAATTGCAGATACAGAATGTTGATGACGCAGCGATTATGGCATTTGTAAAACAGCAGGGAATGGATTTGTATAATCAGGTTAATGTAAAAGGTTGGGATGGCGGAAATTCCTGGTTGACTTCACAGATTTATCTTCAAAGAAATAATACGGCCGATTTATTGTGCAGTGGTAAAAGCCTAAATAGAAGAGTTTTGAAAACGATGATGAACGGAGTTGAAAAAGAAAAATCGGAATATGAAAAAGTTGCGGTAAAAGTCAATTTTGATTCAGAAGGAAATAACAAAACCATCATTTCTGAATTGTCAGACCGATTATTATTTACTGTCAGCGATTCGGCTCAGAAAGACATGGAGAATCTTTTGAAATACGATTTTGATCCCAAAGATCCACACGCTGATTTTGCCGTGGTCAGACTTTTTAATTACATCACAAAACTTCCGGAATATCAATTAATCTAAAAAGCAGTAATCATGAACAGAAGAAACTTTCTAACATTGACAGGAACTTTCACAGGCGGACTGCTTGTGCTTCCTGAATTTTTACACGCTTTTGGTTCTCAAAACAATTTGGTTGTGGGAGAACAATGTGTCGTTTTTGTTCAGTTGAATGGCGGAAATGATGGTTTAAATACTTTCATTCCGTACGATGATCCGTTATATTATGATTTACGAACGAAGATTGCTTTAAATAAAGATTTAGTTGTTGGAAAGAATAAAGGAATGGCATTTCATCCTTCGTTGAAAGATTTTGCTCAAATGCAGCAAAATGGCGATTTAACCGTAATTCAAAATGTCGGTTATCCAGAACCAATTCGTTCGCATTTTAGAAGTCAGGAAATTTGGCAGACGGCAACCGATTCTAATAAATATATAAACGAAGGCTGGCTTGGAAGATTTTTAGATCTGCAATGCAACGGACATCAGGCAACAGCGGGAATAAATTTAGATTCGATTGATAATTTGGCTTTAAAAGGAGTTGAACCAAATTTTATAACCGTAAAAGATCCGGATCGATTTAAAGTAAAATCAAAAGAAGAAAATGTGACTTTATCTAAAAATCCGCATTTAGATTTTGTTCGAAAAATTGCTAATTCCGTTACAGAAGGTTCAGATGAAATCCAAAAAGCATTAGCAAAATCCAAAACAGAAATCAGTTATCCCAAAACAGAGTTATCGAAAAACCTGGAATGGATTGCACGTTTAATAAAAGGAAACCTAAACTCAAAAGTATATTATACGTCTCTTAACGGATTTGATACACACGATAATCAGCTTTACATTCACGAAAGAAAACTAACCGATTTAAATGATGCTTTATTTAGTTTCTATTCTGATTTAAAAGAAGCTCAATTATTGCAAAATGTTACAGTTGTGGTTTTCTCCGAATTCGGAAGACGAGTAAAAGATAACGGAAATGGAACAGATCACGGAACTGCAGCGCCAATGTTTATAATTGGTGGAAATAACAAAGGCACAATTTTAGGCAAAAATCCAAATCTGGCCGACTTAGATAATGGCGATTTAAAATATGAAATAGATTTCAGAAGTGTGTATGCATCTTTATTAAAAGAAAAAATGAATTTTGATTATGCTAAGATCGGGATTATGAATAAACCGGTTTCAGGATTATTTTAATAGCCACGAATTCACGAATTTTTATTTGAAAATCTGTGTGATTAGATCTAATTTCACAGATATTTGCGCTAATTCGTGAATTCGTGGCGAAAAAAACTTAGTATCTCAGCAGCTTAGAACCTCAGAACCTCATTATAAATATCTCATTTTAAGCCCATATTTTTATATTATCATACAAATCATCCTAAATTTGTTAAGAAATCCTTTTTTGTTTCATAAAATGCATTATTTTTTTTGGTGCGCTGAAAATAATTTATACATTCGCAAAGAATTTACAAAATAACACAAACAAAATGGCAACTAACCGTTTTTATTTTAGCAACAACTTTTATTTCTTCTTTAGTAGAAGTGAGGATTGTGCTATGGTTATTTGAAAAATATAAAAGACAAATAAAACTAATATACAATCCTGATGCAAATCAGGATTTTTTTTTGACTATATGACAACGAAAATTGCAATACAAGGTATTAAAGGATCATTTCATCATCAGGTTGTAAAGGAGTATTTCTCTGAAAATGTGGATATTGATGAATGTTTGTCTTTTGAAGAATTGATCGACAGCCTTATTGCCGGAAAATCTGATCAGGCCGTAATGGCGATCGAAAATTCAATTGCAGGGCCTATTATTCCGAATTATGCTTTGATTGACAAGAATAATTTACACATAATTGGAGAGCATTATTTAAACATTCAGCAGAATTTAATGGCTTTAAAAGGCCAGAAAATTGAAGACATAAAGGAAGTTCATTCACACCCAATGGCACTTTTGCAGTGTATGGATTTTTTGAAACAATATCCAAATATCAAATTGATTGAGGATAAAGATACAGCCGAAACGGCAAGAAGAATTCAGGAAAAACAATTAACCGGGATTGCAGCAATTGCAAGTGTAACAGCTTCTGAAATGTACGATCTTGATATTATCGCGTCATCGATTCAAACGATTAAAAACAATATGACACGTTTCGTGATTATCAAAAAGCAAAATTCATTTTTGCCGGAAAGCGAAATTAATAGAGCGTCTATTAAGTTTGAATTAGATCACAAAAGAGGAAGTTTAGCAGCAGTTTTGAATGTAATGAGTGATTGCAAATTGAATTTGACAAAAATCCAGTCGCTTCCAAAAATTGAAACACCTTGGAAATATTCATTCTTCGTAGACGTGACATTCGAGAAATACGAAGATTTTGCAAAAGCCAAAGCATTATTAAATATCATGGCAGAGTATTTTAAAGTATTGGGAGAATATAAAAATACCAGACCATAAGAAAGTTAAAAGTCTTTGCTTAAGAAATAAAAAAAAACTCTAAAAGAGAATAAATAGAAATCATGATTACAACAGCAAAACGATTAGATACAGTTGAAGAATACTACTTCTCCTCAAAATTGAGAGAAGTTCGTCAGTTGATGTCTGAAGGAAAATCGATCATCAATATGGGAATTGGAAGCCCTGATTTGAGTCCGTCAAAAGCAGTAATTGAAGCAGTCGCTGCGGCAATTCAAGATGAAAACGGGCATGGTTATCAAAGCTATCAGGGATTGCCAGAAATGAGGCAGGCGATGGCAGATTTTTATCGTGATCAGTTTGGTGTTGAAGTGAATCCGAATAATGAAATTTTGCCTTTGATGGGGTCGAAAGAAGGAATTATGCACATTTCATTGGCATTTTTAAATGAAGGCGATCATGTTTTAATTCCGAATCCAGGTTATCCAACTTATACTTCGGTAACCAATTTGGTTCAAGCAGTTCCGGTTTATTATGATTTGAAAGAAGAAAACGGATGGGAACCAGATTTCGAAGCTTTAGAAAAATTGGATCTTTCGAAAGTAAAAATTATGTGGCTTGGTTATCCGCACATGCCGACAGGAGCTAGAGGAAGTTTAGCGTTATTTGAAAAATTGGTTGCCTTTGCTAAAAAACACAATATATTATTAATCAATGACAATCCGTATAGTTTTGTTTTGAATGATAATCCGATGAGTTTATTGCAGGTTGAAGGAGCAAAAGATGTGGCTTTAGAATTAAATTCATTGAGTAAAACGTTCAACATGGCAGGCTGGAGAGTCGGGATGGTTTTAGGAAATGCTGAAATTATCGATGCAGTTCTAAAAGTAAAAAGTAACATGGACAGCGGGATGTATTACGGAATCCAGAAAGGTGCCATCGCAGCATTAAAATGTGATAAGTCTTGGTTCGAAGATCAAAACAAAATTTACAGACGCCGTAGAGAATTAACAGAGAAATTAGCTGAAAAGTTAAACTGTAAAGTGTATAAAGAAGGAGTCGGGCTTTTTGTTTGGGCAAAATTGCCAGAAGGAATCGAATCAGCAGAGAAGTTCATTGACGAAATATTATATGAGAAACATATTTTCATCACGCCGGGAACCATTTTTGGAAGCAATGGTGAAGGTTACATCAGATTCTCATTGTGTGTAAAAGAAGAAAAAGTACAAGAAGCAATCGATAGATTTTAGTATCAAGATTTCCTGCAAGGTTTTCAAAACCTTGTAGGTATAGGATTGAAGGTCTTAATTATATAAACCTACAAGGTTTAGGAAACCTTGCAGGAACAGCTTCAAATAAAAAGAAATATGAAAGTATACGTAATAGGAATAGGGTTAATTGGCGGTTCGATGGTGTTAGACATCAAAGGACGTTATCCTGATGCGACTATTTTAGGAATCGACAGTAACGAAGAGCATTTGCAGCAGGCAATTGATTTAGGTGTTATTGACGAAGCGGGAAGTTTTGAGGATCTTCAAAAAGCCGATTTTGTAATTGTTTCGGTTCCCGTAGATGTAGCGCTGACGGTTTTACCTAAAGTTTTGGACGCAGTAGGAGATAAAACAATTGTTTTTGAAGTTGGATCGACGAAAAAGCCAATTTGTGAAGCGGTAGCAAGCCACCCGAAAAGAAGAAATTTTATCGCCACGCATCCAATTGCTGGGACAGAGTTTTCTGGGCCTTCGGCAGCAATAAGAGGTTTGTTTCAAGGAAAAACAAACATTATCTGTGAAGTCGAAAAGACGGCTTTTAAATTACAGGAAAAAGCCTTGAATCTTTTCACTTCAATAGGAATGAGAATTCGATATATGGATCCGACTTCGCATGACAAACACATTGCTTACGTTTCGCATTTATCGCACATCAGTTCGTTTATGCTTGGGAAAACAGTAATGAATAAAGAAAAGGACGAACAAGATATTTTTGATATGGCGGGTAGTGGATTTGAAAGCACTGTTCGTTTAGCAAAAAGTTCACCGGCGATGTGGACACCCATTTTTAAGCAGAATAAAGAACATGTTCTAGAAACTTTAGAAGCTTATATTGCAAACCTCAGTCGGTTTAGGGATCTGCTGAAAGAAGAAGATTACAACGCCATTTTTGAAGAAATGGAAAGCACAAATAAAATAAAAGAGATATTAAACGGATTAACAATTAAAAAGTAAAAACTAAAATAAAATGGAAAATAAGAAAGAAATGAGAAAGTGGTTAGAAGATTTCAATTTAAATCACCCACTTGTGATAGCTGGACCTTGTAGTGCAGAAACTGAAGATCAGGTTTTGAAAATTGCTCACGAATTGAAAGATTCAAAAGTAAGTGTTTTCAGAGCTGGAATCTGGAAACCAAGAACTCGTCCAGGAGGATTTGAGGGTATTGGAGAAATCGGATTAAAATGGTTACAAAAAGCAAAAGCTGAAACTGGTTTATTAATGGGAACTGAAGTAGCAACTGCAGCGCACTGTAAATTAGCTTTAGAATACGATATCGATGTTTTATGGGTTGGAGCACGTACAACGGCAAATCCTTTCGCAGTTCAGGAAATTGCAGATACTTTAAAAGGAACTGATAAAATTGTTTTGGTTAAAAACCCAGTAAACCCAGATTTAGCTTTATGGTTAGGTGGTGTTGAGCGTTTACACATGGCTGGAATCGAGAAATTAGGAGTTATCCACAGAGGTTTCTCTACTTACGAAAAAACAAAATACAGAAACATTCCAGAATGGCAGATTGCTATCGAATTGCAAAATAAATTCCCTGATTTACCATTAATCATTGATCCATCTCACATTACTGGAGATCGTAAAATGATTTTCGAAGTAACGCAAGAAGCTTTAGACTTGAACTATGATGGTATGATCATCGAAACGCACATCGATCCAGACAACGCTTGGTCTGATGCAGCGCAGCAAGTTACTCCAGATGCTTTGAAACAAATCATCAAAGATTTGACTATCAGAAAAACGGATGATACTACAGATGAGTACAGCCAAAAAATGAAAAAATTAAGAGCTAACATCGACGTATTGGATGCTAACTTATTAGAGTTATTAGGAAAACGTATGAAAGTAGCTGACGAAATTGGTCAGGTGAAAAAAGACGCTAATGTTGCGATTCTTCAAAATAACCGTTGGAACGAAATCTTAGGAAAAATGATTTTAGAAGGAGAGAAAAAAGGTCTTACTGAAGAATTCGTTTTAAGAATGTTCAAAGCAATTCACCAAGAAAGTATTGGTCACCAAGAGAAAATTTTCAACGCATAATTTTCTTTAAATCCTATAAGTGATATAAGATAATTTAAGTTTATACTAAACTTTGGTCTTGAGTTTTCTTATAGCAAAATATTAAAAATAGATTGTTTTTTAAAATCCCTATTACTTTGAAAGAAGTGATGGGGATTTTTGTTTTGTATAATATAGCTCGCGGTTGAAACCTTGAACGATGTTTAAAATTATTCATTTATCTTTGCGAAGATTTAGGTTTTGAATCTAAAATCTAAAATCAGAAATCTAAAGTAAAAGAATGACAGGAACCGTATATAAATCTACAGGAAGCTGGTATACCGTAAAATCTGAAAATGGAGATTTTGTGGAATGCCGTATGAAAGGGAAATTTAGAATAAAAGGAATTAAAAGTACCAATCCTATTGCTGTAGGCGATATTGTGGATTATGAATTAGAGGAAACTTCAGATGCCATTACGGGTACGATTCATAAGATTCACGAAAGAAAAAATTATATCGTTCGTAAATCGGTTAACTTGTCTAAACAGATTCATATTATTGCTTCTAATATTGATCAGGTCTTTTTATTGGTTACGATTGACAATCCGCCAACGACGACAAGCTTCATTGATCGTTTTTTGGTTACTGCAGAAGCGTACGGGATTGAAGCTATTCTTATTTTTAATAAAATTGATACACTAAACGATCAGACTTTAGACGATCAATTGTATCTCCAGCATATTTATCAGGAAATTGGATATAAATGTCTCCGAATTTCATCAACAGAAAATAAAGGTGTTGACCAACTGAAAGAAATGATGATTGGCAAAGTAAGCATGTTTTCTGGACATTCGGGAGTTGGAAAATCAACTTTGGTAAATGCTATGGAGCCAAGTCTTCATTTAAAAACTTCTGTCATTTCAGAACAAAGCAAACAAGGACAACACACCACAACTTTTGCAGAAATGTATGATTTGTCTTTTGATGCTAGAATTATCGATACACCTGGAATCAAAGGTTTCGGAATCGTAGATATGGAACCATCAGAAATCAGTGGTTATTTTCCAGAGTTTTTCAGATTGAAAGATCAATGTAAGTTTAACAATTGTTTGCATAAAGAAGAACCACACTGCGCCATAAAAGCGGCTTTAGAAAAAGATGAAATTGCTTGGTCTCGTTACAATAGTTATCTGAAAATTTTGGAAGGAGATGAAGAGCATTACCGCACAGATACTTATGGTGAAGATCGTGCAGCTAGTGATGAAACAAGAAAGTAAAAATTTTAAATTCCAATTTTTAAATTGCTTCGCCAGTTTGTTAACGCTCGGATCCCAATTCCAATCTTTTTGTTTTGTAAAGATGCACTGCAGTGTATCTAACGCCAGAATTTAGAATCTTTTTAATCCATGTAATCTGTGGCTAATTAATTATGCTGCGTTTAGATCAAAATAAAAATGAAAGTAGTTATCCAAAGAGTTTCAGAAGCATCAGTAACAGTCGATGGTCAAAAAACAGCCGATATTCAAAAAGGTTTATTAGTTTTAGTCGGAATAGAAGAAACCGATACTCAAGAAGATATTGATTGGCTTGCCGGAAAAATTATTAAGATGAGAATCTTTGGAGACGAAAATGATGTCATGAACTGCTCGGTTCAGGATATTGACGGAGATATTATTGTTGTAAGCCAATTTACACTTCACGCTTCAACAAAAAAAGGAAACCGCCCATCTTATATAAAAGCGGCTAAACCAGACTTCGCAATTCCAATGTATGAGAACTTTGTCAAAACATTGGAAAAAGAATTTAATAAAAAAATACAAACTGGAATTTTTGGTGCAGATATGAAAGTAAATCTCCTAAATGATGGTCCTGTCACGATTTTAATGGACAGTAAAAACAAGGAGTAAAATATTATTAAACATTTGTTAAGGATTTCTGAAAATAATATATATTTGACGAAAATCCCTACTAATGAAAAACCTGTGTTGCGCATTATTTTTTTTAATTTTTACCTCTTATTCTTTTGCTCAAAAGAATGATTATTCTATTCTTAAAATTTCAGACAGCCTTAAAGATAATGCAAATGCTGTAGTAAGATTTGATTTAACCGATATCTCTATTTTATCACAAAGGAATATGGTTATTAAAACAGATCGTGCAGTAACAGTTCTAAACGAAAAAGGTGCACGTGCTGTAAATGCTTTCGAAAGTTATAATAAAAGAACTTCCGTTAAAAATATAGAAGCAACAATATATGATGCTTTTGGAAACGAAATCAAAAAGATCAAAAAGAAAGATTTTAAAGATGTAAGTGCTGCAGATGGTGCGACACTTGCTTCTGACGGCAGATATATCTATCTAGAATATACTCCAATATCATATCCTTACACAGTAGTTTATAGTAGCGAAATAGAGACCTCAAATACTGCATTTATTCCTCGCTGGCTTCCTTTGGATAATTATTTTGTAAGTGTGGAGAAAAGCGTTATAAATGTCAAATATCCTAATGCACTTGGATTTAGAAAAAAAGAATCTCAGTTTTCGGTTTTTGATATAAAAAAGACTGATGAAACAGATACAAAGCTTTCTTATTCTGTTAAAAATATTTTAGCTCACAAACCTGAAGATTATAGTCCAGCTTTTTCAGAACTATATCCAAAACTAACAATGAGCTTGGAATATTTTAATCTCGAAGGAATTGATGGAAATGCAAAAAATTGGAAAGAATACGGAAAATGGTTTTCAGAAAAAATATTAACAGAAACTATAATATTACCCGAAGAAACTAAAAGTAAAATAAAAGCACTTGTAGGAAATGAATCTGATCCTATAAAAAAGGCAAAAATTATCTATCATTATGTACAAGAAAAATCCAGATATGTAAGTATTCAATTAGGCATTGGCGGATTTAAACCTATGCTTGCTGCAGATGTCGATCGTTTAGGATATGGTGATTGTAAAGCATTATCAAATTATACAAGAGCACTTCTAGATGCTGTTGGAGTTCCATCATATTATACAGAATTATATGGTGATAATGACTTAAGAGATATTGATGAAGATTTCTTTGCAATAGAAGGAAATCATGCAGTTTTATGTATACCAGATAAAGAAAATTATGTTTTTTTAGAATGTACGAGTCAATATGATCCTTTTGGATATCAAGCTAATTTTACAGATAATAGAAAAGTTATCGTAATTAAACCCGAAGGAGGAGAAATAATTAGAACAAAAATATATGAACCAAGGAGTAATGCTCAGATTAGTAAAGGAAATTATTCTTTAGACGAAAATGGTGTTTTTTCTGGTGTAATAAATATTAGCTCTGAAGGATCTCAATATGGAAGAAAACAGCAAATAGAAAGATTTCATCCTACTGAAAAGGAAAAACATTACAAAGATTATTGGAGTAACATAAACAATTTAAAACTTGGTAGAATAGCTTTTACAAATGATAAGGAGAATATCCGTTTTACAGAAGATGTTCAATTAACAGCATCAAATTATGGAGTGATATCAGGAAATAAAATGATTTTTACTGTGGATGCTTTTAATCAAAATTCTGAAAATGTAAAGAGAGTCAGAAATCGTAAAAATCCATTTCAAATCCAGCGTGGTTATTCAGATACAGATGAAATAGAAATAAATCTTCCAACGGGTTTCAGTATTGAATTTTTACCTCAAAATTATGAGCTTAAAGGAAAATTTGGTGAATACAAAACTGAAATCATCAAAAACGACTCAAACAAGCTTATCTATAAAAGATCGATGTTTCTAAATAAAGGGAAATATTCAAACAAAGAATACGATGAATATCGTTTGTTTATGGAACAAGTTTCAAGAAATGATAATGCCAAAATAATATTGACCAAAAATTAACCCAAAACGAATCCAAAAACCAAAAATTACCAAACCAATGAAAATTACCAAACATCTCAGTGTAGTATTGCTGCTGTTTTTTATTTCGACATTAACGGCACAAGATTTTAAATTAGGAAAAGTTTCTGTTGCAGAATTAGAGCAGAAAGTACATCCAAAGGATACTTCAGCAGTAGCAGCCGTTCTTTATAAAAAAGGAGTTTCTAGAATGGAGCTAGATCCAAATGAAGGTTTTTGTATGATTACGGATGTAGAAACCCGTATCAAAATCTATAAAAAAGAAGGTTATGAATGGGCTAATCAAGAGGTTTGGTATTATAATTACAATAGTTTAAAGGAAAAAGTTTTTTTTACAGATGCCGTTACTTATAATCTAATTGGTGGAAAAATAGAAAAAACAAAACTAAAAAGTGATGGAGCTTTTGATGAAGTACTTTCAAAATATAGAGGACAGAAAAAAATTACAATGCCTAATGTTAAAGAAGGTTCTGTAATAGAATTTCGTTATACTGTTAGATCTCCTAGTGATGGAATGATTCGTGACTGGGATTTTCAGACTTCTATTCCTGTAAATTATTCTGAATTTAAAGTGGCATATCCAGAATACTATGTTTTTAAACCAAGACAGAAAGGGTATATATTTCCAAAAGTTAAAACAACAAAAAACTCAAAATCAGTTGCCTTTACTACTTCAGTGAGAGGAGGAAGCGGTTTTACATTTGCAAGCGGGCATGAGAGAAATCAAATAGATTATATAGAGACTGAGGTAACTTATACAGCTCAAGATGTTCCTGCTTTAAAAGATGAAAGTTTTGTGAACAATATTAATAACTACAGAGCAAGTATTGAGCATGAGTTGTCAATAATACAATTTCCAAATAGTCCAATTAAAGAGTATTCTACCGATTGGAATTCAGTTGTGAAAACAATTTACGATTATGACGATTTTGGGCCAGAGTTGAACAAAACAGGATATTTTGAAGAAGACTTGAAAAAAATATTGGCTGGCGTTACTACTCCAGAAGAAAAAATATTAGTGATTCTAAATCATGTAAAATCAAATGTGAAATGGAATACTTATTCAGGTTACAGCTGTGATAGTGGTGTGAAGAAAACCTATAAGGAGAAAACGGGGAATGTTGCTGATATTAATTTAATGCTAACTGCAATGCTTCGTTATGCTGGTTTAACAGCAAATCCTGTTTTAGTGAGTACACGTTCTAATGGAATTGCCTTTTTTCCAAATAGAAACGCTTTTAATTATGTCATAGCAGCAGTAGAAACTCCAAACGGATATGTTTTACTAGACGCAACCGATAAATATTCAACTCCAAATATGCTTCCTATGCGAGCTTTGAATTGGATGGGAAGATTGATAAGAAAAGATGGTACTTCAGAAGAAATTAATTTAATGCCTACAAAAACATCCAACGATATTGTGTTTATGAATTATGATATCGATGCAGAAGGTAAAATTAAAGGAAAAACCAGAAGACAATGTTCTGATTATAATGCGATGATAACGAGAGAAAATTTCGAAAAATTGAAAGAGGAAGAGTATTTGGAGAAATTGGAAAATAATAATGGTAAAATTGAGATAAGTGAATATTCGCGAACAAACGAGAAAGATTTACTTGTTCCAATTGTTGAAACATACTCATTTACAGGAAATAATTTATGTGAAGTTATTGGAGGGAAGATTTATGTAAATCCGATGTTGTTTTTTGCTCAGAATAAAAACCCTTTTAAACAGGAGGTACGTGAGTATCCAGTCGATTTTGGTTATCCTTTTTTGGATAAATACAATATTACAATTAAAATACCTGATGGTTTTACAGTAGAAACACTTCCAGAAGCAGTAGTTTTTAATATGGAAAACAATTTAGGAAGCTTCAAATTTAACATTGCGGCAAGTGATAGTCTTTTGCAATTAAGCATAGTACATCAAATTAACAAAGCAATTGTTGGAACCGATGAATACGAAATGCTGAAAGATTATTATAAAGGCATGATTGCAAAACAAACGGAGAAAATAGTTTTGAAACGCATTTAATATGTTGATGCGATCTTTTCTCTTGTTTTTGATTTTCTTTGGAAATCTTATTACTATCCAAGCTCAAAATTATGAGCTTGGAAAAGTTACTGTTGCTGAACTTCAGGAAAAATTACATCCGATAGATTCTTCTGCACCAGCAGCAATTTTGTTTAAAAAAGGAAAAACTGTCTTTACCTATGATGAAAAAAACGGTTTTTCTGCAATTCATACTTATGAGTTTAAAATCAAAATTTATAAAAAAGAAGGTTTAAAATGGGCGGATCAAAAAGTACAGTATTATGTTGGATACCAAAACTTAAATGAAGATTTGCTGTCTTTTTCCAATGTGGTAACTTATAATTTGGAAAATGGTAAAATTGAGAAAACAAAGCTGGAGAATCAGGGAGCATTTAAAAGAAAGATCAACGAATATTGGAATGAAAAAGGAATAACATTTCCAAACGTCAAAGAGGGCTCTATCATAGAATACAAATATGTTTTGAAGTCTGAAAATATTGTTCAGTTTCCAGATTTTGATTTTCAGTACAGTATTCCGTTGAATTATTTTGAGTATAAAACGGAGTTCCCAGAGTTTTATATTTACAAAACTCTTTTACTAGGAACTCATAAAATAGAAAGTGATTCGAAAATTGTAATGGGAAGCCAGAATTTCAGCAATGAATATGGCCAGAGCCGAAGTATGTCATACAAGCAGATTAATTCTTTTTATGCTGCAAAGAATATTCCTGCTCTAAAAGAAGAACCTTATGTCAATAATATAGAAAATTACAGAGGTTCAATTAAACACGAATTGGAACGCGTTAGAATGCCAGAACAGCCGGTCAAAGATTATGCACTTACATGGGAAGGCGTTGCTTTAACAATTTTTAAGGATGATCGTTTTGGTAAAGAAATTAATAAGAATAGTTTTTTGCTTGAAGATGTAAAAAAGATACTTGCAAATGTGCAATCACCAAAAGACAGAATGAATGTCATTTTTCAGTTCGTTCAAAGCAAAATGAACTGGAATGAAAAGAATGGTTACTATACGGATAAAGGAGTTGAAAAAGCATACAAAGAGCAAACCGGAAATATTGCCGAAATCAATTTTATATTACTCAATATGTTGAAATGGGCTGGAATAGGGGCAAATCCTGTTCTAGTGAGTACCATTGAAAATGGTGTGCCTGTTTATCCAACAAGAACAGGGTTTAATTATGTGATTGTTGCGGTAGAGATAGACGACAAACAAGTTTTGTTAGATGCTTCTAGAAAATACACTACGATTGATATTCTTCCTTTGAATGTTTTAAATTGGAAAGGAAGACTAATTAAGAGCGACGGAACTTCTAAGGAAATTGATTTAGTTCCTATAAAACCATCTAGAGAAAATGCCAGTATCACTATCAAATTAAACGAAAACGGAAAGATTGATGGGAAAATAAGGATTCAGCGAACAGATTATGAGGCTTATAAATTTAGGGTTCAAAATGGAAACAGAAATCAAGATAGTTATCTTGAGAAATTAGAAGAGAAGTTAGGTAATTTAAAGATTACGGATTATGCAATAACAAATAAAATCACCAACATATCTGATCCAATAGTGGAGACTTTTAGTTTTGAAACTGAAAATTTTGTGGAAAGTATTGGAGGTAAGTTATACATCAATCCAATGCTGTTTTATGGGACTACCAAAAATCCTTTTGTTCAGGAAAATAGACAGATGGGAATTTATTTTGGCTATCCAAAACAAGAAAAGCTTTTTGTGAATTTAGAAATTCCAGATGGTTATGTGATAGAAACACTGCCAGCTCCTATAAGACTTTCTTTAGAAGATAAATCTATAAATATGGCATTAAATTTTTTAAATGATGGAAACAAAATTCAATTTAGCTTTTCAAAAGACATTAACAATAGTATTTTTGCAGCTGACCACTACAATGCTTTGAAAACACTGTTTCAAAAAATGATTGCTAGTCAAAATGAAAAAATTGTCCTTAAAAAAGCTTAAAAATGGATTTGAAAAATGCACAACTAGACGTCGATACCTGGATAAAAGAACACGGAGTTCGTTACTTTAACGAATTGACTAATATGGCACAACTTACAGAAGAAGTTGGAGAAGTTGCCAGAATTATTGCCCGCCGTTACGGAGAACAATCAGAAAAAGAAAGTGATAAAAACAAAGATTTAGGCGAAGAATTGGCAGATGTTGTTTTCGTGGTTTTATGTTTGGCCAATCAAACAGGAATCGATTTACAAGCTGCTTTTGATAAAAAAATGGACTTAAAATCGGTTAGAGATAAAGATCGTCACAAAAACAATGATAAATTGAAATAATTGTGAAATTTCAATGCGAATTTTGATTTACGGGCGAGGAGTGGTAAATTGCACGCTTGGATTATGTTACTCATAATTCGCAACTCATAACTAATATCATGAATTTAAAATTAACGACGAATTCACCATTCACCATTGATGATTCGCAACTCAATATTACAGGTTCTAAAAGCGAAACCAACCGCTTATTATTACTAAAAGCTTTATTCCCAAATATTACTTTAGCCAATACTTCAAACTCTGATGATAGCGAAGTAATGCAAAAAGCTTTGGCTGGAAATGACGAAATTGTAGATATTCACCATGCTGGAACAGCAATGCGTTTTCTTACAGCTTATTTTTCGGTTAACGAAGGAAGAGAAGTAGTTTTGACAGGATCAAGCAGAATGCAGGAACGCCCAATCAAAATTTTGGTTGAAGCTTTAGCGCAGTTAGGTGTTGAAATCACTTATGAAAAAGAAGAAGGTTATCCACCAATCCGAATCAAAGGAAAAAAAGTAACAGAATCAAAAGTAAAATTAGCTGCAAATGTAAGCAGTCAATATATTTCGGCGCTTTTATTGGTGGCTTCAAAATTAGATAATGGTTTAGAACTGACTTTAGAAGGAGAAATCACTTCGATTCCATATATCAAAATGACTTTGGCTTTGCTTAATGATTTAGATATCAAAACAAGCTTTGAAGGAAATGTAATCAAAGTTTTCCCTAAAGAATCGGTTGAATCAAAAGAAATGGTTGTAGAATCAGATTGGAGTTCGGCTTCTTATTTCTTTAGTTTGGTAGCTTTATCTGAATCTGCAAAAATCACTTTGAGCAGTTATAAAGAAAACAGTCTTCAGGGAGATTCAGAATTAGTTTCTCTTTATGAAAAAATGGGTGTGAAAACGACTTTCCAGAATAACAAAATGACTTTGGAAAAAGTAGCTGGTTTCAATTATCAAGATGTAAATTTTGAATTGAATAATACTCCAGATATTGCTCAGACAATAGTTGTAACATGTTTAGGTTTAGGAATTGGATGTCACTTAACAGGTCTTCATACTTTAAAAATTAAGGAAACTGACAGATTAGAAGCATTGAGAATCGAGCTTACAAAATTAGGAGCGAATATTTCGGTAACTAATGATAGTTTGACTTTAGAGCGTTCAGAAGCTATTAACCATGATGTACATGTTGCAACCTACAACGATCACCGTATGGCAATGGCATTTGCACCTTTAGCCATTAAAGTTCCAATTATTATTGATGATGCTGAGGTAGTTTCTAAATCATATCCAGATTTTTGGAATGATTTAAAAGCGTTAAATTTTCAAATCTCAGAATTGTAAAATTTTTTGAATCCTATAAGTTATATAAGTTTATTTAAATAAAGCTTAATCATATAGCCTCTGGTTTCAACCAGAGGTTTTTTTATGCGTCATTTTGGATATTATCGCAAAGTATGTTATTTCGACGAAGGAGAAATCACACTCGGGATTCTACAAAGATTGGCGATATGCTGTGTGGAGTTTCTGGTGTGATTTCTCCTTCGTCGAAATGACAAAAAAAATGTGGAATTAGTTTTTTTTATACAAAAACACATTTTTAAAGATTCTGAAAACCTCACAAAATCAAGGACTTTTGAAAATAAACGTCAAAACACTTGACAACGCCTATCTCACAATCGTATATTTGCATCCGATTTAAATTTTTAGATAAACAAATCTAAAAGCTACACTCTAAAATCAACAATTCAAATATGAAATTATCACACTTCAATTTCAATTTACCGAAAGAACTTTTGGCTGAATTTCCAGCAGAAAATAGAGATGAATCTCGTTTAATGGTAATTGACCGTAAAAAAAACACTATCGAACATAAAATGTTTAAAGACGTGATCAACTATTTTGATGACGGAGACGTTTTAATTCTAAATAATACAAAGGTTTTCCCTGCACGTTTGTACGGAAACAAAGAAAAAACCGGAGCTAGAATTGAAGTTTTCTTGTTAAGAGAATTAAATTCTGAGCAACGTTTATGGGATGTTTTAGTAGATCCTGCTAGAAAAATCCGTATTGGTAACAAACTTTATTTTGGTGATGACGATTCTTTAGTTGCTGAGGTAATAGACAATACAACTTCTCGCGGTAGAACATTGCGTTTCTTGTACGATGGTTCTTATGAAGAATTTAGAAATAAATTGACAGAACTTGGAGAAACTCCAATTCCTAAATACATCAACAGAGACGTTACGCCAGAAGATGCTGAAAGATACCAAACAATCTACGCAAAAGAAGAAGGAGCCGTAGCGGCACCAACTGCTGGTTTACACTTCTCAAAACACCTTTTGAAAAAATTAGAAATCAAAGGAGTGAATTTTGCTGAGGTAACTTTACACGTTGGTTTAGGAACTTTTAACCCAGTTGAAGTTGAAGATTTATCTAAACACAAAATGGATTCTGAGGAATTGATTATTACTCAAGAGGCTTGTGATATTGTAAACGAAGGAAAAGCAAATAAAAAACGTATTTGTGCTGTAGGAACAACTTCTATGCGTGCCATCGAAAGTTCTGTTTCTTCTGCAAATACTTTGAATCCTTATGAAGGATGGACAAATAAATTTATTTTCCCTCCTCATGATTTCAGCATTGCGAATTGTATGATTACAAACTTCCACACACCAAAATCAACATTATTAATGATGATTTCTGCTTTCTGTGGACATGATTTAATGAAAAAAGCATACGAAGAAGCAATCAAAGAAGGATACAAATTCTATTCTTACGGAGATGCGATGTTAATTCTTTAATTAGAATTTATCTTATAAGGAAGACCCGACAAGTTTTTAATCTGTCGGGTTTTTTGTTTTTAATGGTTTCAAGTTTCAGATTTGATGTTTGTTGCGAAATTTACCGCAAAGAGCGCAAAGATTTTTTTGCTCGGTTTGTGTTTGGCAGATGCAAAAGAACGCAAAGCTTTGCGTACTTAGCGTTTGTAAACGTTAAGCTTGATAAAAAATCTTTGCGCTCTTTGCGTTAAATCACACAAAGCATTTCAACTTCAAACTTTAAACCTGAAACAAAACAAACAATTTTTGTTATTTTAGCAGACAAAACAAAAAACACAATGACTTTTCAAAATACACGCGAATTTGCACGAGAGCTAGATTCGAAAGACACATTAAACCATTATCAGGAACAATTTATTTTTCCTAAAGTAAATGACAAACGAGTAATTTACTTTACAGGAAATTCTTTAGGATTACAGCCAAAACGTACCAAAACCTACATAGATGAAGTAATGAATGATTGGGCAGAACTGGCTGTTGAAGGTCATTTTTATGCTGAGAAACCTTGGTGGGATTATCAAGAAAGATTTTCTGAACCATTGAGTAAAATTGTGGGAGCACTTCCATCTGAAGTTACGGTAATGAACACCTTAACCGTGAATCTTCATTTACTGATGGTTTCTTTTTATCAGCCAAAAGGGAAACGTTATAAGATTATCTGTGAAGAAAAAGCATTTCCATCAGATCAATATATGTTTCAAAGTCAGGTTCATTTTCATGGATACAAACCAGAAGATGCGATTGTCGAAATCAAACGTCGTGAAGGCGAACATAATATTCGTTTAGAGGATGTTTTAGCTAAAATTGAAGAAGTAGGAGATGAGCTGGCGTTAGTTCTAATTGGCGGCGTAAATTATTATACCGGACAAGTTTTCGATATTAAAACGATAACCGCAGCTGGACAAAAAGCAGGAGCAAAAGTAGGTTGGGATTTAGCACACGCAGCAGGAAATATTAAATTAGAACTGCACGATTGGAATGTAGATTTTGCGGCTTGGTGCAGTTATAAATATATGAATTCAGGTCCAGGAAATGCTTCTGGTTGTTTTGTTCATGAAAAACATCATCATAATTCTGAACTTCCAAGATTTGCAGGTTGGTGGGGACATAACAAAGAACGCCGTTTTAAAATGGAACCAAACTTTGATCCCGTTCATGGGGCAGACGGATGGCAGATTAGTAATCTTCCAGTTCTTTCATTAGCACCTTACTTAGCTTCTGTAGAAATGTTTGCTGAAGTTGGAATGGATGCTTTAATTAAAAAACGCGATCATATTACGTCGTATTTAGAATTTATTCTTCACGAAATTGACAAGGAGGTCGAAAGTACTTTCGAAATCATTACACCAACAAACCCAGAAGAAAGAGCTTCTCAATTATCAGTGTTTTTGCACGGAGAAGGAAGAGCTTTATTTGACTATTTAATGAAAAACGGAGTGATCACAGATTGGCGTGAACCAAACGTAATTCGTCTGGCACCAGTTCCATTATATTGCTCTTACGAAGATATGTATGACTTTGGACAGATTCTGAAAAAAGGGATTTTAGGGAAGTAAATTATTTCACGCAGATTTTGCAGATTCTAGCAGATTTAAAATGATTTCTATAAATAATCCGCGAACATCTGCTTAAATCTTTTTAAATCTGCGTGAAAAAATCTTTAACCACAAAAATGAGAATAAACTTTGCCCCTCTGCGCCTCTGCGAGATTAAATCATTTAAACTTTCAGTAAAAATTCTTCGAGAAACAATACAAAATCTTCTAATCTTATAAATTTTCAAAAGAATTCTGTAATAACTATTATAGCAGATATTCCGTATTTTGTAGTGTATAATTTTAAATCACTACAATCATGAAAGGCTTATATATTTTATTAGCAGCGATAATTTTTACTTCATGTCAGCATCAAAGTAAAGAAGATGTAAACAAAGCCAAACAAGCCAGTATTGATTCCATGAAAGTTGAAATTAACAAACAACGTGTTATCGATTCAATGAAGACTGAAATGGCGAAGATAAAAGAAGAGCAGAAAGTTGAATCTCAAAAAGTGGTTGTGGTACAACAGCCAGCAAATGGGCAAACTACAACTACCACAACGACGACTAAAAAGAAAGGATGGAGTGCAACTGCTAAAGGTGCTGTAATTGGTGCTGGAGTAGGAGCTGCAACCGGAGCAATTGTGAGTAAGAAAAAAGGCGAAGGTGCTATTATTGGTGGATTAGCCGGTGCTGCTTTAGGAACAGGAACAGGTGCTGTTATTGACAGTAAAAACAAAAAGAAAGAATAGAGTTTAATTTCTATAAAATAAAACCGCCGATTTAGAATTTCTAAATCGGCGGTTTAGCTTATACTAATTCCAGCGTAGGAATTTGAATGGCATTTAATTCTGTTTTATAAAAATCGAATTGGTCTTTAATTTTCTTTTCATCCGTTTTAAAGTAAAAAGTAGAAGAGAAAAGGTTGTGATAATATTCAATGCCACCCAAAATATTTGTTTTGAAAGAATTCCATTTTTTAATTTGAATGGCAGTTACTTCTCCAGAAATGTTTTCAATTTCATTTCTGAAATAATCAACATACATTTTTAATTCTTTTACAAACAAATTAGGTCGGTCGGTTCTCAAAACTGATTTTCCCTGATAAATATGCTGTATCATTTCTTTTAAAGAAACTTCCTGATCAAAATAAGCTAAGTTTGGCCCTGGGCAAATTACTACACCTTGTGCCTGACCTTTTATTTTAATATCATTTTCAAGATAAGAAGCATTGGCTAAACCAACACACAAACACGATTTCTCTGTTATTTTGATTTTGCTTTTTTCGAAGTCTTCTGCAGATAAACTGTCTTTTTTGTTTTCTAATTCTTCGAGTTTAATATCCTGATATTTTTTAGAAGCTGTACAAATTCCGTGTGGATCGTATTCTTTGCTTAATGCTAAAAACTTCTTAGGACAGGAACTTCCCGCTTTATTCTCGTGAATTCTTTTTTGTTTCAGAAATTCATTTGTTGTTCCCTTCAAAGTATTGAATGGAACTCCCAAAGGCGAAATATTACTTAAGTAAAAATCATCTTCTTTGGCCTTCATCAATAAATTGCGGGTTTCCTGATCTACAGAAGTAGCTTCTGGAACCAATAAAAATGGAGAACCCCAGCCAACAGCATTGACTTTGTATTCGTCCAATAAAAATTCATGTTCTTCTGAAGTTCCCACACCGCCTTGAACTGTGATTTTTAATTCTAAAGGTTTTTCAGGAAAAGCTTGATTTTTTGCCTGTAAAGCTTTAATCATTAAATCGTGGGCAGATTGTACTAATTGTTCTTTTTTCTGCTTGAATTCTTCTAAAATGGTACCTAAAAGAAGTCCATCGGTAGCGAAGGCGTGGCCACCGCAGTTCAATCCTGACTCAATTCGGTATTCTGAAACCCAAAGCCCTTTTTTAGCCAGGAAATTTCCCTGAATCATTGCCGATCTAAAATCGCTTACTTTTAGAATGATTTTCTTTTTGAGTTCGTTATTTTCATTCGGGAAAAAGGCTGCAAAATTTTCGAAGTAACCAAACAATCTCGGATTCATTCCAGCAGAAAGTACCACAGAAGATTCTAAATTACTGTTCGCAAAACCTCTTAAAGCGGCATGTGCATCATTAAACTCAACTGGAAGTTGTTCGTTTTTTACGAAGTTATCTTTGTCCAATTTCGTCATAATGTTCACATCAATTTCGCCAGGAAAAAGATGTGATTCGATATACTGCTGAATGTTTTCTTTAAAAGCGATTCCGTCATCCAATAAATTCTGAAATCCTTTTTTGATGTCAGAAGTGTTTGGTAACATCGACATAAAATTTTCAAGAGCGGTTTTGCTTTCTGCTAATTCTGTTTTAAAATTTTCAAATTTTTCTTTGACGATTTTGTCAACCAAATTGAGATAAGAAGTAATTCTTTCGGCGCGGTAGTCATGAAATTTCTGTGTGATTTCTTCGTACGGGATATTGAATTTATTGCTATAAAAATTACGCATCTTTTCAATTAAATCGTCATCAGCAAGAGCGATAACAGACGAAATCCCGTACTGCGCCACACGAATCGGACTGTCAATTGTGTACGCAAGCCCCATTACGGGAATATGAAAAGTGTGTATAGGTGTTTTTGTCATTTGTCTTCCAATTAAAATAGAGACAAATATTGGAAAAAGGATTTTTTTAAAAGCTGATAATTGTCAGGTTTGCGGGTAAAGTTTTGTTAGCCACGAATTCACGAATTTTATTTTAAATGTCTGGCTGCATAGCCTGCGGTTGAAACCGCAGGAACACAACGAATTTCCATAATGAATTCCCACAATATGTTCTCTTTGATTGAAACCACGGGCGATGTTTATTTACAATTCGTAATATTGTTTGTCAACACAATCATTTTAAATAAAATTCGTGAATTCGTGGCGAAAAAAAATCATATCAAAATCTTCTTCAAAGACTCCGCAATGCTTCGCCATAAAAAGTTGTAGAATGATTTTTCCTGAATTCGTTCGATTTCAACATCGGCAGTTTTGGCTTTGTCTTTAGAATCGTTTTTCACCAATAAATTAGCGATTGCCGATTTTAGTTTGGCTTCTTTCTCTGGGTTTTTCTTTTTGTATAATTTTACTTTTAGATCGTCATAATCAAGAGAAGCATTTCCTTTTGAAATATTGTCATTTCCATAGAAATTAAAACGGTATTTATTGAAAACTCCGGTAAAGGAAGCATTCATATAAGGTTTGCTGAACTGTCCCATGGCTCTCACATCAAAATTTGAAATTACACCCTGAATATGAAAGCCGTCGTTTTTATCCAAAACATTAAAACTCCAATCTACATCGAGCGGAGAGTTTTTCATGAAAATGGTTTTCACTTTGATTTTGACATCAGCTGTTTTTTTCAACCCAAAACCACTTCGCAGATTGGTTGCCTGCAAGTTGAATTTGTCAAAAGTTAAAATTCCTGGGCCTTTAGAAAAATCTATTTCTTCTTCGTAAACCAATTTTGATTTTAATACTTGAAGTGTATCAATTTGCAACGGAAATTTTATATTTCGTAGTAAATGATTATAAAGATATTTTTTGCTCAAATCGTCTTTTGGCATTTTTCCGCGATAAATATTTGCATCAAAATGATTGATGACAAGCGAATTTGCTTTAAAGAAAAAACGATCATTTTTAAATCCCCAATCCATTTTTTGAATACTGGCTGAATCTACTTTCAGAGTGTAAATATCTTTCTCTGTTTTTAGTCTTTTTACAAATTCTGGACGGGAAAACTGCGGAATATTAGCAAAATTATTAATTGCTAAAAAGTTCTTTTCAGTATTGATTTTACCAATTGTGATATGATAAAAAGCACTTGGACGATAAAATAAACTATCACATATTAAGGCATAACTTTTATACTGAAGCGGAATTTTTTCTTTCAAAGTCGCATCGGTTATTAAAATGCCTTCTAATTTTAGAAGAATTTTTTTAACGCTGAAAATGGGTTTTTGAGTATCCAAAGAAACCACATCAACAGTTCCGTCATTCAGATAAATATTCGAAACGCCGATAATTTTTCGAAATGGTTCGACGATTTCGTTTTTAATGCTTTTACTGTTATTTAAAAGTTTCTCGCCTTTTTTATATAGAATTACACGTGGTTTGTTGATGATAATACTTTCGGCCTGAATAATATCGCGAAAAGCCAGATCCCAAATATTAAAGTGTTTGATTGTGATGGATTCTATTTTGGTAAAAAGACCATTTTTACTGTCTTTTGGCTCATTTTTCGGATTGACCAATAAAGTATGTGCGTAGATATTTCGGGAGAAAAGAGAAACTTCTATTTTTTCGTAATTGATATTGTAGGCTGTTTTATTCTTCTCATGGATAATAATCGGAAGCTGTTTTTTAATCCAGTAATTCAGTCCAAAATTGGCTAAAAGCACAATGATAAACAAAGAAATTATTCCGATCGCTATTTTTTTATAGATTGACATTTACTCTATTAATTTTAAATACATAAATTTAGAGTTTTAAAAAGAAGGATATTTACATTATTCTTCAATTTCGTTACATCATTTTTTAGAATTCATTTATTTATATTTTTTTGCTCGATATGAAAATACTTAAAAAGATTCTGTTGGTTTTATTGGTACTTATTGTACTTCTTGGGATTGGTTTGTGTGGTTATATTTTTCATTTAAAACCCAAATACGAAGGAGAGTTACAATTGAAAAATTTGGATAAACCCACAACAGTATATTTTGATGAATTTGGAGTGCCACATATTTACGCCGACTCAGAAAAAGATGCGATGACAGCACTTGGTTATGTACACGCGCAGGAAAGATTGTGGCAGATGGAATTATTGCGCCGAATTGCTCCAGGAAGATTGGCTGAAATTTTTGGTGGAGTTGCACTTAAAAATGATCAGTTTTTTGCAGGAATTGGGATCGAAGAAGCTTCCGCGAAAGCGATTGCCCAATTAGACAAAAACAGTGAAAGCTATAAATTGACTCAGGCTTATCTGGATGGAATTAATCAATATTTAGAAGAAGGTGTAACGCCAATTGAGTTCACTTTGGTTGGAGTTAAAAAACAAAAATTCACAATAAAAGACGTTTATAATATTTTCGGGTATATGTCTTTCAGTTTTGCGATGGCTCAAAAAACGGATCCGTTGTTGACTGATATTCGCAATAAATATGGGGATTCTTATTTGAAAGATTTAGGCATTGAAGGCGAGTTTAATACCACTAGAATCAAAATTTCAAAACAGAATACTGAAGAATATGCAGAAATTTCAAAGTCTATTACAGCAATGTTGGATCAGTCTCCAATTCCACCATTTATAGGCAGTAATAGCTGGGTTGTTGGACCGAAGAAATCAAAAAGCGGAAAAGTAATATTTGCTAATGATCCGCATATTGGTTTTTCACAACCTGCCACTTGGTACGAAGCGCATTTAGTAACGCCACAACAAGAATTGTATGGCTGTTATTTGGCCGGAACTCCATTTCCGTTACTGGCACATAACCGTGATTATGCCTACGGATTAACGATGTTTGAAAATGATGATATCGATTTTTATCAGGAAAAAAATAAAGCTGACGATACTAATCAATATCAGATACCAACTGGTTTTGCAAAATATGAAATCAGAAAAAAAACAATAAAAGTAAAAGATTCTTCAGATGTGGTTCTGACGATTAAATCGAGTCGTCATGGGCCAATTATGAATGATTTTATGGAACGTCTGGAAAAGAAAAATCCAATTGCAATGATGTGGACTTATACGCATCAGCCCATTCAGATTCTGGATGCGGCATATGGACTTTCGCATGCTAAAAACAAAGAAGAATTTAAAAAAGCAGCCAGTTTAATCGCTGCGCCAGGATTGAATGTAATGTATGGAGACGCTAAAGGAAATGTAGGCTGGTGGGCAACAGGAAAATTATACAGACATAACGAAGGTGTAAATACTCATTTAATTCTAGACGGCGCAAGCGGGAAAGATGATATTGTAAAATATTTAGATTTCAAACAAAATCCGTCGGCAGAAAATCCAGAATGGGGTTATGTTTATTCTGCCAATAATCAGCCTGAAACTATAGACAATGGTTACTTGTATCCAGGATATTATCTGCCAGAAGATCGTGCGAAAAGAATCTCCGGAATTCTCGATGCAAAATCAGATTGGGATAAAGAAGCAATTAGTAAAATGATTTATGATAATACTTCGGATGTTGCAGTTGAGGTCGTGAAAAACTTGATTTCAAATACTGATCTTAGTTCTGCTTCAGCAGAAGAAAAAGAAGTCATTAATGTTTTAAAATCTTGGAAGGGCACAACCAATCTGGAAGATGTTGCGCCAACGATTTACAACAAATGGATTTATTTGTATCTAAAAAATACTTTTGAAGACGAAATGGGTAAAGAAAACTTCAATTTATTTCTCGGAATTTCAGTTGGAAAACAAGTTATCGCCAATCAGATTAAAAATGAAAATTCGGTTTGGTGGGATGATATCAAAACCAAAAATATAAAAGAAACTAGAAAACAAATCGTTACTAAATCATTTCACGATGCGATTAAAGCATTACAAAATCAGTTAGGAAATAAAGTTTCAGATTGGAAATGGGGACAAGTTCACACAGTAGAACATGAACATCCGTTGGGAAAAGTGAAAGCACTTCGAGGATTATTTAATGTTGGTCCGTTTAATTCTCCAGGTTCAAACGAAGTCATCAATAATTTATTTTTTGGATTTAATGAGGAAGGAAAATATTACACCAAAGGAGGCCCTTCAACCAGAAGAATTGTAGATTTCTCTGATATCGAAAACAGCTGGAGTATTTTGCCAACAGGACAATCCGGAAATCCATTCAGCAAACATTATGATGATCAAGCCGAAATGTACAACGCTGGAAAATTCAGAAAAATGAAACTGAATAAAGAAGAGATTATAAAGACTTCGACTAAATTGGTTTTGAAACCGAAGAATTAGTTTTGTTTCAAATTTCAAGTTTTTCAATTAAAATCTAAAAATAGAAAGGTTCAAAGGTTTTCATTTTAAAACCTCTGAACCTTTGTCACTTTGTCCCTTTGAACCTTACTTAGAAACATACTTACCAAGCACAATATCATTGGCAAAAATGTTCAAATTATTAATGAGCACTTTATTATTGGTCATTACATTTTTGGTCTGATAAGCGGTGTCTTTTTCGTATGCTTTCAATAATGTCTCCAGTTCTACTTCATCGAAAACAACAAAGCTGTTGTAGATGGCGTCTCTGAAATTTTTGTAATTAATGCTTTGAGTGATTTCCATTGCTTTTTGTTCGTTCCAGCCTTCTTTTGCAGAAGTTTCGTTTATTTTAGACAGACAAAAATCAACTACATAGTTTTTATAATGCGTCGCTTCTACGATTTTGTCTATAATAATTTTGTTTTGCTGAGACGGCATTTTTGCAGAAGTGTAATTGGTTTGAGATACACTTTTAAAGGAAATAAACAAGCAGAAACAAACAGTTAAGAAACTGTGCTTTTTGAAATTTTTCATAGGTTAATTTATTGTTTTAGGGTAGAGCTAAAATAGTATTTTCAACGATAAACCTCCAAGTGAAAAGATCAAGTTGTTACAAAAAATAACACTTACAAAATCAATTTTAAGAAGATTCTGTAAGTGCTATGGATAAAGTATTATTAGATTTTATTTTTTCAAAAGCTCCGCGAGCGCTTTTTTTCCTCCTTCGTTCGAAGGATCCAATTCAACCGATTTTGTATAATTGGCAATAGCCAGTTTTTTATCTCCATCGGCTAAGTAAGCTTCTCCTAAACTGTCATAAACATTTCCAGATTTAGGGAAAGTTTCAACGTTAATTTTAAAAATTTCAATTGCTTCCTTCTTTTTTCCGTCTTGTAATAATTGGTAGCCAACCCTATTCATATCATTTTCTTTAATATTATAAGTCGGATCGTTTTTTAATTTGTTATAAGAGTCTATTCCAGCTTTTGTTCCTTTATTAGCGAATGTTTCTAGTAGCTCAAATGCTAAAGATCTTTTTGGCTGTTCAAATTTTTGATTGTATAAAATGGCACGAATAGCATCGTTCATTTCGCCTAAAACCGTTCCGCCTGTGTTATTCAATAAAACAATTAAGTTTTTATCTGAAGGATAGCGTGAGATAATAGTGTTAAAACCGTTAATGCCGCCTCCGTGGCCCACGCTATTCAGCTTTCCTTTATCGCCATTATTTACTTCGTCAACAAACCAGCCGTAGCCATAAAATGCTCTTCCTGCGCTTATGTAAGGTTTAAACAACGATTCCATCGATTTTGCTGAAAGAAGTTTATTGGTGTACAACGCTTGATCCCATAAATACAAATCTTCTACAGTTGAGTATAAAGATCCTGCTGCATAAGGAATACTCATATCAAGATAAGCAGCATTCGTAATTAACTTTCCTTTTCTTTCATATCCGGCAGCTCTATTTTTTAAAATTACGTCGCTGTGGTCATAACCGCTGTTTACCATTTTTAAAGGTGTAAAAATAACTTCCTGTAGATATTGCTCGTAAGTTTTTCCAGTGATTTTTTCGATAATATAACCTAACAAAAAGTATCCTGAATTACTATAA
Organism: Flavobacterium panacagri; assembly: GCF_030378165.1. NCBI lineage: Bacteria > Pseudomonadati > Bacteroidota > Flavobacteriia > Flavobacteriales > Flavobacteriaceae > Flavobacterium > Flavobacterium panacagri. The sequence goes on along the minus strand of NZ_CP119766.1, from coordinate 548,998 downwards.
TTAAATTTTTCTCCAGGCGTAAATTCAAGAGGAAGACTTGAAAATGTTTTTACAAATGCTTCAGGAGTATAAGGATTTCTAGCTTTATCTTTAAAGAAATTTGGAGAATCGGTATAATTTGGTATTCCTGAAGTATGCGTTAATAAGTGATGAGTGGTTATTTTATCTCCGTTTTCTTTTGGATAATCTGGAAGATAAGTAGTAATTGGAACATCCAGTTTTAGTTTTCCTTCTTCGGCCAGTTTTACAATTAAAAGTGCTGTAAATTGTTTACTGATAGAACCTAGTCTAAATTTTGTATCAGGTTGGTTCGGAATATTCCATTCCATGTTGGCAGAGCCAAATCCTTTTTTAAAAATAACTTTTCCGTTTTCAGCAACTAGAGCGGAACCGTTAAATTGTCCGTATTCGTTGTACTTACCTAAAAGCTGTTCGATTTGCTTTGCTTTATCCTGAGCAAAAACACTCAAAGCCGAGAGTTGAAAAATGAAAAAGAGTACAAAGAGTTTGATCGGTTTTTTCATAATGATTGATGATTATGGTTTTGGATTGATAAAAATGATTCGTTTTTGATTGATGATTGAAACTTAATAACATAAAGATATTCAGTGTTTTAAATAAAATTCCGTTTTTTTCACTTGCAATAAATTAATGCTCTCAAAAAGTTAGACGATCATTTATTGATTTGGTTTCATAAATTATTCAGTTTTTTCATTTTTATCTTAAAATTTAATCCAAATTGTCTTCAAAAGGTTTATGTTCATAGCTAATAACCCTTTTTAGTTTCCAATTTTTACCTTTTCTTTCCCAAATGTGAATGAATTTTCCAGTTAGATGCGGAATATCACTAGATAAAAAAGTATGTTCACCAATTTGCAAAGCGCCAAAATCACCTAGTTTTTCAACTGTGCAGAAATTTAGCTTTCTTGTTACTTTTTGAAAACGCGTTTGCCTGCCAATTAAATCTTTTACATTTTCTCCTCTGGAGATGTTTAGTCCATATTGATTATCATAGAATTCGATATCATCGGCAATTATCTTTCTAAAAAGCGCCGCATCACATTGATTAAAAGCATAATCAAAAAGCTGATGATCCATTTCGATAATTTCATTATGTAAAAGATTTTTTCTAATGTGTTCATTTTTCGTATAGGCAAGCGCCTGTCTGCTTAAAAACAGCATAAAAAGTACTAATGTATTGATCATCGGTATCATATTTTATGGTTTAACATTTAGTTTGTTTCTATGGAAATTATTCGGTTTCCAATTTCTCCTAGATAATGTTGAATTGTCTTTCCATAAACTTTATAACCATCATCAACATTAGTAAAGATGATTAAACCTTGTTTGGTTTTTGGAAGCATAAAAACAATCGTTTGAACGCCTTTGTCTGCGCCGCCATGCGATAAAACATAATCTTGATTGCCGAGATCGTAGATTTCAAAACCTAAACCAAAATATTTATCTTTTTTAGTTGCAACCTGATGTGAAATCATTTCATCAAAAACTTTCGGACTCAAACCATCGCTGTTCATTACACTGCAAAGGAAGTTTCCATAATCTTCAATTGTAGTCAATAAATCATCGGCTGCATTTGCGGTTTTGTTTTTTGTGGGTTCGTAAGCACTTCCTTGATTGTCATAATTTATGGCATATCTGGAAAGGTCAATTGTATCATTCCAAACCAATTGAGAATCATTCATCTTTAAAGGTTCGAAGATTAATTCTGAAGCCAATTGATCTAAAGTTTTATGAAATTTCTTTTCCAGAGCTTTTCTCAGATACTCAAAACCTTCACCGGAATATTGATATTGGGTTCCTGGTTTAAATTTGAAATCCAGTTTTTTAGATTCATTTAAATATCTCCAATTTGGAAAACCAGTCTGATGACTCAAAACAAATCTCGTTGTCAGCAGTTTTAAATAAGGATCTTTTGCAATATCCGGATCTGTCCAATATTTAGAAAGGGGTTCATCCAAATCCCATTTTCCTTGACTGATTAATTTTAAGGTTACAATTGCTGTAACAGGTTTTGTTAACGAAGCGACATTCCAGATGGTATTATATGGAGCAGAAACCTCTCTTTTAAGATTGCCAAAAACCTTTACCTGTTTTAGTTTTCCGTCAGAAATAACTCCAATTCCTAAAGTTGGAACATTGTTTTCTTTCAGCCATTTTTCGGTTTCCTGTTCGTTGTCAAAAAGGTCACTTTTTTCTTCTATAGAGTTGGTTGGCTGATGATCATAACTTAAAATTCGTTTTAATTTCCAAACATTATTTTCTAAAACCCAAAGATGTGAAAATCTCGCTTTTCCAACTAGTTTTTCATTTTCCTTTAAAAATGGCTCACCTTTGTTTGTTTTATTTTCATAGAAATAGTGAATTCCGTTTTGTAAAGCAGCGTACAGAACCCCATTTTTGTATAACGGATAAATTTTAGTGCTTTCTTCAATTAGTTCTCTTCTAGATTGATACGTTGATGGAGACGCACATAAGCCGCTTTTCATTGTTTTTACAAAATCCGTTTTGTTCGAAAGACCATTTTTATCGTGGTAAAATTCTAACTGATCGCTACAAAGACTTTCGGATACAGAAATGTCGCAGGTATTAAAGCCAATATTAAATAAAAGGCTGTCTTTTGACATAATGGTTTTGTACAATGGAGAGTTTTTTTGCTCCTGAGAAATTCCCAATTGGAATTGCAAACATAAGATTCCTACTAAAAAGATTTTTAATGGAAAAAAGGAAGGATTTATTTTCATTGTGATTGATGATTGATTGATGATTTTGCAAAAATAATCCAATCAGAATTCACAAAATTGTATAAAAGCGAAATCTTATCTTTTTTGAGAAAGGAAATAGGAAGCTGGGTCAAACATTTTAGGAGTTGTTTTGGTCACATCTTTGAATTTTTTAATAAAGTGTGACTGATCAAAATACTTATTATAAAGAGCGATTTCGGTCAGACTCATTTTTTGTAAATCAGCATTCACCATTTGGTCAACCGATTTTCTAAACTTTAAAATCTGAATGTATTTTTTAATGGTTAATCCTGTCGCGGCTTTAAATTTAATCTGCAATAAACGCTGTGAACTCTTCAACGCCGAACTAATTTCAGAAACCGAAATGTCTTCATGTGATTTGATAAAATCGGCTATTTTTTCAATACTGTTTTTGTTCGGATTTGCATTGGATAATTCTTCAAAATAAAGATTAATGGTTTCTAATAAAGTTTCAATGTCACTATTAATCTCAATTTTAAAAGGCAATTCTGAAGTATCTATTTTTAGAATCGAATCTACAAAATTACTTAAATCGTATTTTGGAAACATCGAAAGTGTCCACGCATGAAGCTGCATAATAGTGACTTTTGTTTTGGGCTGTATATTAACCAAAACTTTGTTTGTCATTTGAGAACAAAAGTAAATTCCTTCGTTCATGTGGTATTTGTTTTTACTCGTATGAACTTCGATTCCATTTCCAGTTACAATGGCGAGATTAAAACAGCCATTTGGTAAAACGAGTTTGTTTTCAATCAGGCTTTCGCCGATGCCGTTATCCAGACACCAAATCTTATTGATGAACCTTTCCGTTTTTTGCGATACGTAATGTTCTGAGTAGAGGTTCATTTTAGTTTGTTCTTTAATTAGTTTATTGTATAACTAAATCGCAGACTAAAATAACACTTTTTTAATTATAAGTTTTTATTAAACAAACTCCCCAAAATAATCTCGTTTAGTATTTTTCCATTCTTCCAAAATAATACTATAATAAACATCATCTCTACTGTTTCCTTGAGAATCGATATAATTGTTTCGGAACAAACCTTCTTTTAAAGCGCCCAGATTTTCAATAGCTCTTTGCGATCTTTCGTTTTCAAGATCGGCACTGAATTGGATTCTTCTAAACTGGATTTGTTCAAAACCAAAATGCAGCAACTCATATTTACAAGCTTTGTTTAATCCAGTTCCCTGAAAATCTTTGCCGTACCAAGTCCAGCCGATTTCACATTTTTCACTTCCATGGTTGATATAACCGTAACGAGTACTTCCCGCAACGCTGTCAGTTGTTTTATCAATTATTAGAAAAGGATAGCAAATTCCGTCTGCTTTTTGTTTTAATGTACTTTGAATATAGTTTTCGAAATCTTGATCGTTTCGAACATACATTCCCATGTATTTCCAGATTTCATCATTAAAAATAATTTCTTTGAGTTCGATGTTTCTTTCGTTCTCAAATGGAATCAATAATACTTTCTCGTTTTCCAGAATAATCTCAGATTGTAAAAGTTCGCTGTTCATCAATTTTAATTTAATAGTGAAAGATAGATCGTTGTGGTTGAAGCTAAATTAGTTCTTTTGAAAATCTAAATAAATTGAATAAATCGGGATTTTGTTATGAAAACGGATTAGCATGAGGGATAGAGGCGGTATCCTTTTATGAAGTGAAACGGAATAAAAGATATAGCCGAAAGCCCGACCCCGCTTTTTTTGCGGGGACATGCCCAACTAAATATTAGACTTTATGGGCAAATATTTGAGTTATTTTAAAGCTCATGTACAATTATTAGTTATTTTTACGACCCAATATTAGATTATCCCTGATGCAAACTTCACTAAAAATTGCAGTTGTAGGTTCTGGACTTGTAGGATCACTGCTGGCAATTTATCTAAAAAAAGCTGGTCACACCGTTCATGTTTATGATCGTAGTCCCGATATTCGTCAGATTAACTTTTCTGGCCGTTCTATTAATCTGGCCATGTCTAATCGTGGCTGGAAAGCACTTGATGCTGTCGGTGTTGGCGATTCGGTGCGTGAAATTGCGATTCCGATGGACAAACGCGCCATTCATTTAGTGGATAAATTGAATTTTCAAAACTATGGACAGGAAGGAGAATCTATTTATTCGATTTCAAGAGGAAAGCTAAACCGCAAAATGATTGATCTTGCGGAAGCAGCTGGAGCCGAATTTCATTTTGAACAAAAAGTTTGGGATGTAACGCTGAATGACGCAACACTTCATATTGGAGAAAGTGAAAGAGGCGAGTGGGAGGAAAGAAAATTTGATATGGTTTTTGGTGCCGATGGAGCATTTTCTAGAATCCGCCACAGAATGCAGCGTCAGAGTATGTTTAATTATTCTCAGGAATTTTTAAACATGGGATATAAAGAATTAAATATTCCAGCCAATCCAGATGGAACACATAAACTGGACAAGAACTCTTTTCATATTTGGCCAAGGGGAGAATACATGCTGATTGCGCTTCCAAACCTGGATGGAAGTTTTACCTGTACTTTATTTATGCCTTTTGAAGGAGCAAACTCTTTCGAATCACTTACAGATCGTAAAATGGTAGAAGATTTCTTTGAGAAAAACTTCCCAGATTCGATAGAGGTAATTCCGGAATTGGCAAATGATTTCTTCAAAAATCCAACTAGTACTTTGGTAACCATGAAATGTTTTCCGTGGACTTTTGAAAATAAAATCGCTCTAATTGGAGACGCTTGCCATGCTATTGTTCCGTTTTATGGACAAGGAATGAATGCTGGCTTTGAAGATATCACGGTTTTAAACGAAATGATTGAAAAGTACGGAGATGATTGGAAAAAGATTTTTGCAGAATATCAAATTTCACGTAAGCCAAACGCAGATGCCATTGCAGAACTTTCGTATCGAAATTTCTTAGAAATGAGCACCAAAACAGCAGATGAGAAATTCTTGCTGCAAAAGAAAATAGAAAAAGTCTTTTCAGATAAACATCCAGACAAATGGATTCCGCTTTACAGTCGTGTAACTTTCAGCGATCGCCCGTATGCCGAAGCTTTGGCAATTGGAGATTATCAAAACGGAATTATGGAAGAAGTTTTAAGAATGGATAATATTGAAAATATCTGGAATGCTCCAGAAGTTGAAAACAAAATTCTAGAGTTACTTCAAAAGAAATAAATCAATGTCAATAACAATATCAAAAATCAATTTTGAATTGACATTGATATTGTTATTGCTTTTTGATATTGTTTTATTTTTTAAATATTTTGTTCAATACGCCAAAAACACCTCTTATAAAAGTTGCGCTGGTTACCACTTTTAAAACCGATTTTCCAACAACTGTAGCTGTACTTGGTTCCGATTTTGAAGATCTAGCTGGAGCTTGTTCTTCTTGTTGAGCAGCGACTTCAGCAGCCTCAGTTAGTTTTTTAGTCAGGATTTCGAAAGCACTCTCGCGGTCAATTTCTTCGGCATATTTCTTAACCAATTTCGATTTACCATTTATTTCATCAATTTCTGATGCAGATAAAATATCCATTCGGCTTTGAGGAGCACGCATCATGGTAGCCACAAGTGGTGTTGGAACACCTTTTTCGTTAAGCGCTGTAACCAATGCTTCTCCAATTCCTAAGCTCGTTAACAATTCATCTGTTTTATAGAATTCAGAAGTTGGGTAATTATCGGCAGTTTTTTTAATAGCCTGACGATCATTTGCTGTAAAAGCTCTTAATGCATGCTGAATTTTTAATCCCAATTGAGCCAAAACACCACTAGGGACATCCATCGGATTCTGAGTTACAAAATAAACGCCGACACCTTTAGAACGAATTAACTTTACAATAGTTTCAATTTGCTCTAACAAAGCTTTGCTGGCTTCATTAAATATTAAGTGTGCTTCATCTATAAAAATTACTAATTCAGGCTGATCTACATCTCCTTTTTCAGGCATTTTTTGGTAAATTTCAGCTAAAAGACTTAACATGAAAGTAGAGAAAAGTTTAGGTTTATCCTGAATATCCGTCAAGCGGATGATATTTACGTAACCTTTTCCATTTTCATCAATTCGCATTAAATCGTCGGTTTCAAAAGATAATTCACCAAAGAATAAATCACCGCCTTGCTGTTCCAATTCGATTATCTTTCTCAGGATAGTTCCGGTTGTGGCAGTGGAGATTTTACCATAATTTGCTGTAATTTCATCTTTGCCTTCCTCAGTAATATAATTAATGACTTTTTTTATGTCTTTTAAATCTAATAAAGGCATTTGATTATCATCGCAATATTTAAAGATAACCGCCACAACTCCTGCTTGTGTATCATTGAGATCTAATATTCTGGAAAATAGGACAGGCCCAAATTCAGAAACTGTGGCGCGCAGACGAACTCCATTCTGTTTTGACAATGACATCAGTTCTACAGGAAACGCGCTTACATTATAAGGAATATTTATTTTTGTATGTCTTTCTGTGATAAAACCTTCTTCTTTTCCTTCTTTTGCAATACCACTAAAATCCCCTTTTATGTCCATCATCAAAACAGGAATTCCAGCGTTTGAAAGTTGTTCTGAAAAAACTTGAATAGTTTTAGTTTTACCTGTTCCTGTTGCCCCAGCAATTAATCCATGTCGATTTAAAGTTTTTAATGGAATCTTAACATGTGCTTCTGCAAGTGGCTCACCGTCAAGGATTGCGCCTCCAAGAATGATGCTGTCTCCCTTAGAAGAATACCCTTTATTTATAGCTTCAATAAAATTATCTTTTCTATTCATGTTTTTATTTGTAATTTAGGTGATTATATGAGTATTGCTCTGTATTTGGGCGTTTTTTATATGTTTTTTTTAGTAAGAAAAAGCTTTTTTTGATTGAAAATTTAATAAAAAAAAAATTCGCAGCTTTTTAAGAAGATATCAAAGGAATCTTTGAATATTTACTAAAACGTTGTAATTTTTCTAATTATCGTCCCATTTTTTGTTTTATCTAAAAAATGATGCTGGCAATTTAATGAGATATTTTTTAAATTGAAGTTAAATTTCGATCAATAAAATTAAAAAAAGTTTTTTTATTTAAACTAAACGTATAAATTTGCTCCTCTACAAGTTAAATATAACTAAAAAATAAAAATTATTTAAAACTATTAAAATTAAAAAAAATGGCAAACGTTAAAGTTAAAAAAGAAAGCACTTCAAATGGCGGAGGAATGATTACGGGAATCATTATTGTAGCGTGTATCTTAGTAGGGGTGTTTATTTGGAAAGTAATCATGGGGGATTCTGCTAACTTCGAAGGAGGTAATCCAGAAACAGGACATCCAATCAATACATTAGGACAAGTATATAAAGGAGGTTTCATCGTACCAGTATTATTAGGTATGTTTTTAATGGTTGTTGTTTTTTCTATTGAAAGATTTATTGTTATCGGTAAAGCTGCTGGAAAAACTAATCTTGACAAATTCATGAAAAGTGTTCAAGCTAGTATTAAAGAAGGAAACATCGAAGCTGCTATCGCTTCATGTGACAAACAACAAGGTTCAGTTGCAAATGCAATTAAATCTGCTTTGGTAAAATACCAAGATGTTAAAAAAGAAGGATTCAACAGCGAGGAAGCTTCAGAAGTAATCCACAAAGAAATTGAAGAGGCAACTTCATTAGAAATGCCAATGTTAGAGAAAAACATGACTATTATCTCTACTTTAGTATCTTTAGGTACATTAGGAGGATTATTAGGAACTGTATCTGGTATGATTAAAGCGTTTGGTGCGTTAGCTTCTGCTGGTACTCCTGACCAGGCTGCTCTTGCAACAGGTATCTCTGAGGCACTTATCAACACTGCTACAGGTATCTCTACTTCTATCTTGGCAATTGTTTCTTACAACTTCTTTACTGCTAAAATTGACGATTTAACTTACTCTATCGATGAGGCTGGTACTACTATCGTTAATACTTACAGAAAATTCAGAGGAAGTTTAAGACAATAATTAATTTTTGATATTTATATCAAAAAAATAAAATAAAAGATAATGGCTAAAATAAAAATGAAAAAAAAGTCGACATCGACAGATATGACTGCGATGTGTGATGTTGCATTCCTTTTGCTAACGTTCTTTATTTTGACCGCTACTGCTAAAGTGCCTGAGGCACTTCCTGTAGACATGCCTTCTTCTGTTGCTCAAACTAAATTGCCAGATACAGATTTGGCTATTATTACAATAGGACAAGGAAAAGTGTTTTTTGACATCAAAGGTAGAGAGGTTCGTAAAAAAACTCTTGAAGGGATGGGAGCAAAATATGGTGTTGAGTTTTCAGAAGAAGACAAAAACAAATTTGCTCTTATGGACGATTTTGGTGTGCCAATTACAGGTTTAAAGCAGATCATTGACATGAAAGCGGCGGACAGAACCAAAGCACAACAGCCTGGAATTCCATTGGATTCACTAGATAATCAATTAAAAGATTGGCTTCTAATCTCTAGAAGAGCTACAATTGATTTAGATGACAAAGAATTGCAGATTGCTATTAAAGGAGATGCTAAGGAAGAATATCCAAAAATTAAAAAAATTATGGATATTTTACAAGATCAGAAAATCAATTCCTTTAACTTAGTTACAGGTAAGAGAGGGAGAGACTTTTAATTAAAAAAATACACTAAAATGGCTGAATTAAATACTGGCGACGGCGGTGGTGGTAAAGGCGGTAAAGTAAGAAGTAAAAAGCAGAATTCAAAAGTCGATTTAACGGCGATGGTGGATTTGGCATTCTTATTGATTACGTTCTTTATGTTAACTACTTCGTTGTCAAAACCTCAATCGATGGATTTGTCATTGCCAGATAAAGACGATGATCCAAATAAACCTAAAGTTGATACTAAGGTAGACGAGAATCGTACCATGACAATAATGTTAGGTGCTGATAACAAAATGGTTTACTATATGGGTTTGTTAGCTACTCCAAAGGTAGGCCCTAAAGACATTACGTATGGTAAAGACGGTATCCGTAGAGAATTGTTAAAACAAAAAAAGAATGTTTTAGCTTATTCTGCTGCATTAGGGAAACCTAAAAACGGTATCATTGTGATCATTAAACCAACTAAAAAATCAAATTATCGTAATTTGGTTGATATTTTGGATGAGATGGCAATTTCAGAAGTAGATACTTATGCGATTGTTCCTGAGTTTTCACCAGAGGAAACGAAATTAATAGATAAAAAATAAGAGCGATCTTAGTTTTATCAAATTAAAAAATCAAGAGATATGAAATTAGATATTATAAAAAATCAGTGGCTTGATATCGTATTCGAAGGACGTAATAAGATATATGGAGCATACGAGCTAAGAAAATCGAACGGAAAAACAACTGTGAAAGCACTTGTGATTGGTTCACTTATTTTTAGCTTTGCTGTGGCTGCACCTCTTATTGCGAGTTTTTTACCAGATTCTAAAGAAGTGGAAGAAAACAACGATGTTAAGATTGCAACGGTAAAATTACCTCCAAAGAAAAAAGAGGAAATTAAACCAAATCAACCGCCACCACCACCACCACCACCAAAAGTGGATCAGGTTAAATTCGTTAAACCTGTGGTTGCAAAGGCTGAAGAAGTTACTGAAGATCCACCAAAAATTGTGGATTTGAAGGACAAAAAAGTTGGTGCTGAAACCATCAAAGGAGATCCAGATGCAGTTTTAACTGTTGACGAGCCAGTTGGTAAAGGGCCAGTTCAGGAGGTAATCCAAGAAGATAACACTGTATATAACACAGCTGGTATCGAAGTAAAACCAGATTTCCCTGGAGGTATTGAGAAATTCTACAAATTCGTAGGAAACAATTATAAGACTCCAGAAGAAGAAGGTTTAAAAGGTAAAGTTTACGTTACGTTTGTAGTTGAAAAAGACGGTTCATTAACCGACATTAAAGTTTTAAGGGATATCGGTTACGGTACAGGAGCAGAAGCAATTCGTGTTCTTAAAAAATGTCCAAAATGGACTCCTGGCGAGCAAAATGGTAAAAAAGTTAGGGTATTATACTCTCTACCTATTACTATTCAATCTGCAGAATAATGTTAAAAGATATACTTAATAATATTCAGAAGAAATCGCTCAAAGAGCGATTTCTTCTTGTTTTAGGAATACTGTTTTTTTTAATTTATCTTGTACTCGGTTTAATGATCATGTTTTGGGAGAAGCTTCCGCTTAACATGGAATGGAAATATAGATATGCTTTTGGTGGTCTACTTATTATATATTCCGGGATAAGATTTTTAAGATTAATTAATTCAAAAGAATAATAATTATGTTGAAATATAGTAAGACTTTAGGATTGGTAATTTTTGTCTTTTTGTTTGTCATGTGCAACCAAAAAAACAAGAACGAAGCTGAAAAGGAAACCATCTTGAAAGGTTCAATTGATGTTGCAGTTGATGAAACAGTTAAGCAAATTGTAGACGATCAGGTTGCTGTTTTTGAAGGGACTTACTATGATGCAAAAATTAAAGTTAAACCAAAATCAGAAGCCGAAGTCATTAATGATTTGCTAAATCAAAGAGCCAAAGTTGCAATTACAACAAGAGATTTGACAGCTGAAGAAAAGGCTCGTTTTGAAAAAAAGAAGATTAATCCTCGTGTTACACCTTTTGCACATGATGCTATTGCATTTATTTCAAGCAAGAGCAATAATGATACACTAATTGCGTTGAAAAGTGTAATTGATTTTCTTCAGGGAAAATCAGATTCAAAAATTAAAGGTTTAGTTTTCGATAATCCAAATTCTAGTACTGTTCGTTACATGAAAGATTTGGCTAAGATAAACGAGGTGCCTAAGTCTGGTGTTTTTTCTTTTAAAACAAATAATGAGGTCATTAAGTTTGTTTCTGAGAATGAGGGAATGATTGGAGTTATTGGAGTAAATTGGATTTACCAGCCAACTCCAGATATGTTGGAGACTGTAAAGAAAATAAATGTTTTGTATGTTAAAGGATTGAAGGATAATGAATACTACAGTCCTACTCAAAACGACCTTGAGATAGGTAAGTATCCTTTGGCACGTGATTTGTTTATTGTTAATTGTCAGGGATACACAGGATTAGGAATGGGGTTTGCTTCGTTTATAGCTGGAGATATTGGCCAGCGTATTGTTTTAAAATCTGGTTTGCTGCCATATAAAACTCCTGGACGTAAGCTTAATATTAGAAGTGAAATTATAAAAGATAAAGAATAAATTAATTACGATAAAGATGAATAAATTTAAAATTTTTAGTCTTGCCTTAGTTGTTTCGGCTACCACGGCAAAAGCGCAAGACATCAACGAAGCAAAAAAAGCGATTGATGCAGAACAGTTTGATAAAGCAAAGTCAATCCTTAAATCAATCATCAAATCTAAACCTTCAGATGGTGAGGCAAATTTTGTTTTAGGGAATGTTTATCTAAATCAGTCTGTTGTAGATTCTGCGAAAATCTACTACAATAATGGATTGCAAGCTTCAGATAAGAAAAACTTAAGCTATATTGGTTTAGGGCAATTAGATTTAGATGCTAAAAATACGGCTGCTGCTCAGGCAAATTTTACGCTAGCAACTAAAGATATGAGAAAGAAAGATGTAAATGAATTTATTTATATCGCAAGAGCTTATATGAACTCTGAAAATCCTGATTATAAAAGTGCTGTCGATGTTTTGAAACGTGCTTTGTTAGTTGATCCGCAAAATGCTCAAGCTCTTTTAGCTATCGGGGATGCATATTATGGATCAAACAATCAAAACGATGCTTATAAATCTTACCGTGATGCATTTACAGCTGACAATACTTTGTTAAGAGCAAAAATGCAATTAGGTGTTTTGTTAAAAGGAGCTAAATCTTATGATGAAGCAATAAAATCATTTAATGAAGTAATTGCTTTAAACGCTAATTACGGGCCGGTTTACAGAGAGCTTGCTGAAACTTACTATAAATGGGCTAGAAACAAACCTTCTACAGCTAAAGTTAATTTACAAAACGCAATCACAAACTATGAGAAGTATCTAAGTTTAACAGATTACTCTTTAGATTCTAAAATGCGTCACGCAGATTTCTTGATCTTGGTTAAAGATTACAAGCAATTAGAAACTGTAGCAAACAAAATGATTGCTGAGGATAAAGTGAATCCTAGAATTTACAGATATTTAGGATATGCTGCTTATGAAAATGGAAACGTTGACGTAGCTATCAAATCTATTGAGGATTTTATTAAAGCGCCAGGAAATAAAGCAATTGGTAGAGATTACTATTACTTAGGATTGTCAAAAATTAAAAAAGGAACTGCTGCTGACGGAACAATTGATCAAGCTGCTTTTGATGCAGGTTTGGCTGATATTAAAAAAGCAATCGAATTAGAGCCTCTAGTAGTTGAGGAATTTGCAGATTTTGGAAAAGAATTGTTTGGTAAAAAACAATACAATCAAGCTGCAGCTATTTTTGAACTTGGAGCTAATAATCCAGAGTCTAAAAATTACTTAGATGATAGTGTTTATTATGGAATTTCTTTATACTATGGAAATGCTAGTAAACCAAAAGAATCTCGTGATGCAGTAGCTTTAGGTAAAGCAGATGCAGCTTTTGATAAAATTTTAACTACTGCTCCTAATTATGATGAAGCATATTTGTACAAAGCAAGAATCAACTCTTTACTAGATAAAGATGATTTGATCATAAAAAACTACGAAGAGTATGTTGCTAAAATGACAGCTAAAGGTGCTGAAGAATTAGCTAAACCGGCTACAGCTAAAAAAATTATAGAGTCTTACAACAGTATCGGTGCAGCTTATGCTAATACTGATAAAGCTAAAGCGATTGAATATTTCAATAAAACTTTAGTATTAGATCCAGCAAATTCATACGCTGCGCAGTCTATAAAATCTTTAAAATAATCTAGATTTTTAAAATAAATAGAAAACCGATAGTTCAATAAACTATCGGTTTTTTTTGTTCCGTATATTATTGACTATCTTTGCACTTTAAAATAGAATAATGTTATCAAAAGAAATACAATTAGAGGTAAATAAAGGAGCTATGCTTCCTTTGATGGAAGAGTTTTATACCATTCAAGGAGAAGGTTCGCATACAGGAAGAGCTGCTTATTTTATTAGAATTGGAGGATGCGATGTAGGATGTCACTGGTGTGATGTGAAAGAAAGCTGGAATGCTGAAATTCATCCGCCAACTAGCATTGATTTAATTGTAGAAAATGCGGCAAAATATGCTGATACGGTTGTTGTAACTGGTGGAGAGCCTCTTTCTTGGGATATGACTCTTTTAACAAATAGATTAAAAGAGAAGAATTTAAAAGTCCATATTGAAACTTCTGGTGCTTTTGAATTATCTGGAACTTGGGATTGGATTTGTCTTTCTCCTAAAAAAAATAAATTGCCAACTCAGACTGTGTACGACAATGCGCATGAGTTAAAAGTAATCATTTACAATAAGCACGATTTTATTTTTGCAGAAGAACAAGCAGAATTGGTTAATGATAATGCTATTTTGTTTCTGCAGCCAGAATGGAGTAAAAAAGAAGAAATGACGCCGCTTATTGTTGATTATGTAATGAATAACCCGAAATGGAGAGTCTCATTGCAGACACATAAATATTTGAACATACCATAAACTAAAAATCTCTTCATTTGAAGAGATTTTTTTTTATCTATAATAACTATTTCCAGTCTTTATAGCTTTTTAAAGTAGTGATATGTGCTAAATGATGATTGCTGTGCCAAGCGTACATTCCAATAATTTTTTTGAGTTTGTTTTCAGAATTATCAGAAGGATGAACAAAGGTCTTTTCTAAATCAGATTCAGATAGGTTTTTCATAATATAGGCCAATCGAAAATGAAGTCCTTTTAATAATTCTAGAGTTGGTTCAATTGGCATTGTTAAATTATCGTTTAATTCAGACCAAAGAACTTCATCATATGCTTTGATTACAGGATTATTTTCAGTTAACGCCCATTTAATTCTAATATAGCAATTCATATGGCTTTCGGCGCAATGATGAACTACTTGTCGAACAGTCCATCCATCAGGGCGATAAGGGGTGTCCAGTTGTTCGTTGGTTAAATGAATTACCTCTTTTTCTAATCTATCAGGAAAAGTCTTGATTTCTTCCATTTTTTCTGAAAGATATTCTGGAGAATAATGATCAGGAGCTGTAAATTTTCCAATTGGATATTTTAATTTTTCTAAATCTAATTCTGTCATAATTTTAAATTTGTTTAGATAGAAAGTTTTGCTAAATAATCATAATGTTCGCCTTCAAGGATAAGTTCGCATTTTAATCCATTAGCAATTGCGGCATTTTGAAGAGTGTTGTAGTCTAAATACAACCAGTCAAATGGTTCTTCTTTTTCATTTTTATATTTTATATTAAATACAAGTTCTCCGTAATAGTCGTTTTCAGAAGGAATCCATTTACCTCCATCTTCGTCTTCGTCAAACATATAAATGATATCAGAGCTATCAATTAAAATTTGTCCATCTGGATTTAATAGCATTTTTAATTTAGTGAGATATTCATTGCAGTTTTTTAACTTGCCAAAAATACCTGTACCATTCATTAGAAGTAAAATGGTATCAAATTTTTCTCCTTCAAAGTCTAGAATATTTTGAACTTTAGCGCTTTTAACACCTCTTAGAAGACAGGTTTCAATTGCTTTTTCAGAAATATCAATTGCTATTACTTCTAAATTTCGTTCATTTTGCAGTGATAAAGCATGACTTCCGGCACCACATCCCACATCAAGTATTTTTCCTTTAGCTAATTGTAATGCTTTTTGTTCAATTTTCGGCATTTCATTATAAGTACGAAAAAGATATTCAACACTCATTTCGTCTTCTTCAGAAATTGAAGTTTCGGTTATAATATCTTCAGGTGAATTATTGGTATGGAAATCAAATATGGCTTTTCCAAAAAGATCTTTCATTGTTTTAGTTCAAAGTTTAAGGTTTCAAGTTTAAAGTTGCTTAATTTTGCAGATCAACTTTAAATTTTAAACTTGAAACAGATTTTAAATAACTTAAATAAGTTAGCCAAAGATAAGCATATCGAGAATAAAAAGTATTTCGATAAGCTCAAAAAGAAACCGCCGAAGAATTTAGATTACGTTATGCAAGATTTGCATGATGCTGAATTTAAAAGAACAGACTGTTTAAAATGTGCTAATTGCTGTAAAACAACAGGTCCTTTGTTTACAATGGGGGATATCGAAAGAATCTCAAAACATTTCAGGCAGAAGCCGCAACAATTTATAGAGCAGTACCTTAGAATCGATGAAGATAAAGATTATGTTTTACAGCGTGTGCCTTGTACCTTTTTGGATAATGAAAATTATTGTATGATTTACGATGTGCGCCCAAAAGCTTGTCGTGAATTTCCGCATACTGATCGAAATAAGTTTTATCAGATTTCTAACTTAACACTGAAAAATGTTGAAATTTGTCCTGCGGCTTATAATATAGTAGAAGAAATGAAAAAGAAACTCCCGCTATAAAGTAGAAATGTTTTTAAACAATATCTTGTTTTCTTTTTTTAAGATGTATTTTTGAAAAACTAATGATCAAACAATCTAAAGAAATACTATTAATTTGAATTTAGAATATTTTATAGCCAAAAGGCTTATTGCTGCAAAAGATAATAAAAGCAGTATTTCGGCACCAATAGTTAAAATTGCTATTTCGGCAATTGCTATAGGAATGATTATGATGATTGTTTCTGTTGCAACTGGAATAGGTTTGCAAAAAAAAATACGCGACAAAGTTTCGGCATTTAACGGACAGATTATAATTTCGAATTTTGACAATAATAATTCTGAAGTTACTATAGTTCCAATTTCAAAAAAACAGAATTTTTATCCCAATTTTAAATCGATTCCAGAAGTGAGCCATGTTCAGGCAATTGCTACTAAGGCTGGAATTATCCGAACAGAAAATGCGTTTGAAGGAATCGTGTTTAAAGGTGTAGGAGCAGATTATGATTGGAATAGTATTAATGAATATATAGTTGGTGGCAAATTGCCAGATTTTACAAAAGCAGTAAATGAGGATGTTGTTATTTCAAAGTTTCTCGCTGATCGTTTAAATTTAAAAGTAGGAGATCAGTTTAATACTTTTTTTGTAAAAGAAGAGCAAGGAAAACTTCCGAATAGCCGTCGTTTTAAGATTGCTGCTATATTCAATTCTGGATTTCAAGATTTTGATGCAACTTATATTATTGGGGATATTCGCCATATTCAGAGAATTAATAAATGGAATGAGGATCAGGTCGGGGCATTTGAAATTTTTGTTAAAGATTTTGATGAAATTAAAAATGTCGGTAATCAGGTCTATCAGGAAATAAATTCGAATTTAGATGCTAAAACTATCGTTGAGAAATACAGTTATATTTTTGACTGGCTTAAATTGTTTGATTTTAATATTGTAATTATTTTAGCGATTATGATTCTTGTGGCTACTATTAATATGATTGTGGCTTTGTTGGTTCTTATTTTAGAGAGAACGCAAATGATAGGTATTTTAAAATCGATGGGATCTAATAACGGGGCTGTTCGAAAAATATTTTTGTATAATGCATTTTATTTGATTCTTCGAGGATTGTTATGGGGGAATCTAATTGGTATTTCTATTCTTTTAATACAGCAGCAATTCGGAATAGTTCAGTTAAATCCTGAAAATTATTATGTAAATCAAGCACCCGTCTATTTGAATTGGATTTATATTCTTTTGTTGAATCTACTTACGGTTGGAGTTTGTTTTTTAGTGCTGTTAATACCGTCCTATATAATAACCAAAATATCTCCAGTCAAAGCTATTCGTTATGATTGATGCATAAAATAATTTAAACTATAATCTCAACCCGACAGGTTTCAAAACCTGTCGGGTTTGCTTTTTCTGCATATATATGTAGATAGATATTTAAATGTAGCATTCCAATTTTCTGTAGAGACGTACCGCAGTGTGTCTAATGTGTACCGGGGATGTGATAGAAAATAAAATTTACGATAATTCAATTAGAAATTTAATGCTGATTAGGAGCAAATTCCCGCTATCCGCTGCAATCTTTTTGCGTCGAACCCCGCCACAAAAAGGATTTCCGCTTCTATCGGGGCTAGGGGATCGGTTTTCAGAAGAGATTTCACGGAAGAAAAGGGGGGGGTGTTTCAGGAAAGAAAGAGAAAAACTTAGCGGCTCTGCGCCTTTGCGGGAATAAAAAAAGCGTAAAAGAAGGCTTTGTGGCTTAGTGCCTTTGCGGCAAAACAGCCCAATAAATGGCGATATAAAGAAAAAACCGACAAATCGTCAAAAAAATTTTCCATGTAAATCAGCTGTTATGAGTGAGTTAAGAAAAAGATTGTAAAAAGAACAAAAAAAGGCGGATAAAAAGCTTGCAGAAGCGGAAAAAGGTTCTACTTTTGCACCCGCAGAAGCGAAGACGTTCACAGCAATACCGGCAGGAGACTGATCAGAAAGAGAAAAGAGATTTTCGAAAAAAAAGATTAAAAAAGTCTTGCAGGATTGGGAAAAGCGTTTTACATTTGCACCCCGCAAATACGGGAAGTTCACTGAAAGATTGGGAGGGAATGCTGAAGAAATGAAACGAAAAAAAAGTTTCAAAAATTTTCAAATTTTCCTTGCAGGAAACAAAAAGAATTTTTAGTTTTGCACCCGCTTTGAGATACAGGCGGAGATAAAAAGAAATACACGTTCGTAGACATATTGAATTGACAGCCGTTTCGGCAGAGATGCTGAAACAGAAAGAATAAGAGTAATAGAATCGGAAGATTCGAAAAAGAACCGATAGATAAGGCATCGCATAAATAATATAAAAATATACGATGAAGAGTTTGATCCTGGCTCAGGATGAACGCTAGCGGCAGGCTTAACACATGCAAGTCGAGGGGTATGCATCTTCGGGTGCAGAGACCGGCGCACGGGTGCGTAACGCGTATGCAATCTGCCTTTCACAGAGGGATAGCCCAGAGAAATTTGGATTAATACCTCATAGTATAGTGAGTTGGCATCAACACACTATTAAAGTCACAACGGTGAAAGATGAGCATGCGTCCCATTAGCTAGTTGGTAAGGTAACGGCTTACCAAGGCAACGATGGGTAGGGGTCCTGAGAGGGAGATCCCCCACACTGGTACTGAGACACGGACCAGACTCCTACGGGAGGCAGCAGTGAGGAATATTGGTCAATGGGCGCAAGCCTGAACCAGCCATGCCGCGTGCAGGATGACGGTCCTATGGATTGTAAACTGCTTTTGTACGAGAAGAAACACCTCTACGTGTAGAGGCTTGACGGTATCGTAAGAATAAGGATCGGCTAACTCCGTGCCAGCAGCCGCGGTAATACGGAGGATCCAAGCGTTATCCGGAATCATTGGGTTTAAAGGGTCCGTAGGCGGTCCTGTAAGTCAGTGGTGAAAGCCCATCGCTCAACGATGGAACGGCCATTGATACTGCAGGACTTGAATTATCAGGAAGTAACTAGAATATGTAGTGTAGCGGTGAAATGCTTAGAGATTACATGGAATACCAATTGCGAAGGCAGGTTACTACTGATGGATTGACGCTGATGGACGAAAGCGTGGGTAGCGAACAGGATTAGATACCCTGGTAGTCCACGCCGTAAACGATGGATACTAGCTGTTGGGGGCAACTTCAGTGGCTAAGCGAAAGTGATAAGTATCCCACCTGGGGAGTACGAACGCAAGTTTGAAACTCAAAGGAATTGACGGGGGCCCGCACAAGCGGTGGAGCATGTGGTTTAATTCGATGATACGCGAGGAACCTTACCAAGGCTTAAATGCAGACTGACCGTTTTGGAAACAGAACTTTCGCAAGACAGTCTACAAGGTGCTGCATGGTTGTCGTCAGCTCGTGCCGTGAGGTGTCAGGTTAAGTCCTATAACGAGCGCAACCCCTGTTGTTAGTTGCCAGCGAGTCAAGTCGGGAACTCTAACAAGACTGCCAGTGCAAACTGTGAGGAAGGTGGGGATGACGTCAAATCATCACGGCCCTTACGCCTTGGGCTACACACGTGCTACAATGGCCGGTACAGAGAGCAGCCACTGGGCGACCAGGAGCGAATCTATAAAGCCGGTCACAGTTCGGATCGGAGTCTGCAACTCGACTCCGTGAAGCTGGAATCGCTAGTAATCGGATATCAGCCATGATCCGGTGAATACGTTCCCGGGCCTTGTACACACCGCCCGTCAAGCCATGGAAGCTGGGGGTGCCTGAAGTCGGTGACCGCAAGGAGCTGCCTAGGGTAAAACTGGTAACTAGGGCTAAGTCGTAACAAGGTAGCCGTACCGGAAGGTGCGGCTGGAACACCTCCTTTCTAGAGCCCTGACCGTTAGCATTGATGCACGTCAGGGAAATAAGATGCCTTAAATAAGGTTTTGGATTTAAGATTGTATTACTCTTGCTGTTAATTTAAAAAAATGATAAAACTTAAGTAAAACAGAGTCTCGTAGCTCAGCTGGTTAGAGTACTACACTGATAATGTAGGGGTCGGCAGTTCGAGTCTGCCCGGGACTACTATTTGGCTTAGGAAAAGGAAATTTTAGAGGTTGAGTTGCACTTTTAGTGAACCGTTTTGAACTGTTAACTGAAAACTGTTAACTGCATACTGAAAAAACGGGGGATTAGCTCAGCTGGCTAGAGCGCCTGCCTTGCACGCAGGAGGCCAACGGTTCGACTCCGTTATTCTCCACGAATTTACTCAGAGAAGTAAATAAAAGTTCATTGACATATTGAGATAAGAAAATAATAAGAAAGTAGAAAGCGTTTTTATTAGCAATAATAAAAACAAAAAAAACGGTCCTGTTTTAATTAACAGGATTGGTACAATAAGCAAAATAAGGGCGCATGGGGGATGCCTAGGCTCTCAGAGGCGATGAAGGACGTGATAAGCTGCGAAAAGCTGCGGGGACTGGCACACACAGACTGATCCGCAGATATCCGAATGGGGCAACCCGCTATATTGAAGATATAGCACACCGATAGGTGGGCAAACCCGCTGAACTGAAACATCTAAGTAGGCGGAGGAGAAGAAAACAAAAGTGATTCCGTAAGTAGTGGCGAGCGAACGCGGATTAGCCCAAACCATCCATGTTACGGCATGGGTGGGGTTGTAGGACTGCGCTACTTCATGCACAAGGAACCGGAAGTTTCTGGAAAGGAACGCCGTAGAGGGTGACAGCCCCGTATGGGCAACAAGTGTAATGGACAGCAGTATCCTGAGTAGGGCGGGGCACGTGAAACCCTGTCTGAATTCGGCGGGACCATCCGCTAAGGCTAAATACTCCTGAGAGACCGATAGTGAACCAGTACCGTGAGGGAAAGGTGAAAAGAACCGTGAATAACGGAGTGAAATAGATCCTGAAACCATGCGCTTACAAGCGGTCGGAGCCCTTAAGTGGGGTGACGGCGTGCCTTTTGCATAATGAGCCTACGAGTTAACGTTGCCGGCAAGGATAAGTACTTCAGGTATGGATCCGCAGCGAAAGCGAGTCTGAATAGGGCGCTTTAGTCGGCAGTGTTAGACGCGAAACCGTGTGATCTACCCATGGGCAGGTTGAAGCTGTGGTAACACACAGTGGAGGACCGAACCGGTTGACGTTGAAAAGTCTTCGGATGACCTGTGGGTAGGGGTGAAAGGCCAATCAAACTCGGAAATAGCTCGTACTCCCCGAAATGCATTTAGGTGCAGCGCTGGACATAGTTATACAGAGGTAGAGCTACTGATTGGATGCGGGGGCTTCACCGCCTACCAATTCCTGACAAACTCCGAATGCTGTATAATGTTTGCCAGCAGTGAGGGCTTGGGTGCTAAGGTCCAAGTCCGAGAGGGAAAGAACCCAGACCATCAGCTAAGGTCCCCAAATATATGTTAAGTTGAAAGAACGAGGTTTGTCTGCCCAGACAGCTAGGATGTTGGCTTGGAAGCAGCCATTCATTTAAAGAGTGCGTAACAGCTCACTAGTCGAGCGGACGAGCATGGATAATAATCGGGCATAAACATATTACCGAAGCTATGGATTTGCAGTTTACTGCAAGTGGTAGGGGAGCATTCTGACAGGGCAGAAGGTGTGCCGTAAGGTATGCTGGACCGGTCAGAAAAGAAAATGTAGGCATAAGTAACGATAATGCGGGCGAGAAACCCGCACACCGAAAAACTAAGGTTTCCACAGCTATGCTAATCAGCTGTGGGTTAGTCTGGACCTAAGGCGAACCCGAAAGGGACAGTCGATGGCCGACGGGTTAATATTCCCGTACTACTAATTACTGTGATGGGGTGACGGAGTGATGAAAGCGCCGCGGACTGACGGAATAGTTCGTTGAAGTACCTAGCTATAAGACCTGTAGGCAAATCCGCAGGTTTTGGTGAAATACGATAGTACTCGGAGTCTTCGGACAAAGAGATAGTGCGCCTAAGGGCTTCCAAGAAAAACCTCTAAACTTCAGGTAATTAGTACCAGTACCGTAAACCGACACAGGTAGTTGAGGAGAGAATCCTAAGGTGCTCGAGAGATTCATGGCTAAGGAATTAGGCAAAATAGACCTGTAACTTCGGGAGAAAGGTCGCCACGCTCAGGCGTGGCCGCAGTGAAGAGGTCCAGGCGACTGTTTATCAAAAACACAGGGCTCTGCAAAATCGTAAGATGAAGTATAGGGCCTGACACCTGCCCGGTGCTGGAAGGTTAAGAGGAGATGTTATCTTCGGAGAAGCATTGAATTGAAGCCCCAGTAAACGGCGGCCGTAACTATAACGGTCCTAAGGTAGCGAAATTCCTTGTCGGGTAAGTTCCGACCTGCACGAATGGTGTAACGATCTGGACACTGTCTCAGCCATGAGCTCGGTGAAATTGTAGTAACGGTGAAGATGCCGTTTACCCGCAGTGGGACGAAAAGACCCTGTGCACCTTTACTATAGCTTAGTATTGACCTTGGATAAATGATGTGTAGGATAGGTTGGAGACTTTGAAGGGGCGTCGCCAGGCGCTCTGGAGTCATTGTTGAAATACAACCCTTTGTTTATCTGAGGCCTAACCCCGAGTATCGGGGGACATTGCTTGGTGGGTAGTTTGACTGGGGTGGTCGCCTCCAAAAGAGTAACGGAGGCTTCTAAAGGTTCCCTCAGTACGCTTGGTAACCGTGCGTAGAGTGCAATGGCATAAGGGAGCTTGACTGAGAGACATACAGGTCGATCAGGTACGAAAGTAGAGCATAGTGATCCGGTGGTTCCGCATGGAAGGGCCATCGCTCAAAGGATAAAAGGTACGCCGGGGATAACAGGCTGATCTCCCCCAAGAGCTCATATCGACGGGGGGGTTTGGCACCTCGATGTCGGCTCGTCACATCCTGGGGCTGGAGAAGGTCCCAAGGGTTGGGCTGTTCGCCCATTAAAGTGGCACGCGAGCTGGGTTCAGAACGTCGTGAGACAGTTCGGTCTCTATCTACTGCGGGCGTTAGAAATTTGAGTGGATCTGATTCTAGTACGAGAGGACCGAATTGGACAAACCGCTGGTGTATCTGTTGTCCCGCCAGGGGCACCGCAGAGTAGCTACGTTTGGAAGGGATAAGCGCTGAAAGCATATAAGCGCGAAACCCACCACAAGATGAGATTTCTTTTAAGGATCGTGGAAGATGACCACGTTGATAGGCTATAGATGTAAAGGCAGTAATGTCATAGTCGAGTAGTACTAATAATCCGTAAGCTTATGTACATAATTTTTCTCTCCCGTCCCAGACGGGAGAGAAGGAACTTTCTTAAAAAACTTATGTTTCTTTATCTCAGTATGTTAAAATATTGTCCGCACGCGGAAGGTAATTAGATATTAATTACTGAAAACCTTAAGGTGGTTATTGCGGCGGGGCTCACCTCTTCCCATCCCGAACAGAGAAGTTAAGCCCGCCTGCGCAGATGGTACTGCAGTTTTGTGGGAGAGTATGTCGTCGCCTTTCTTTTGAAAACCCTGTTTCTTACGAAACGGGGTTTTTTGTTTTATATCATTTTTTTGTTTTAATGCTGAAATCCCCGAAAGTTCTTTTTAAACTGGATGCGTCAGGGATGGAAGCGGCATCCTTTTGTTTTTTTCTTTAAAAAACAAAAGATACAGCAGACAGCCCGGCCCGGAGGGAGACGCTATGATTATTTTAAGGATAATTTGATTTCAATACTTTACTTTTAGCTGAATCTATGTAATTTCTTTTTGCTAACAATAATCTTGCTTTAAAAGCTTTTAAAATGCTTATTATTTAAAGTTTTTTTTTTTCATTGTTTATTTTCCTTTTTAACTTGCTTTATAATTAAAATTTTAAATTTAATTTCTTTTAAAAAACACTAATTAGAATGGATGAGTTAATTCAGATCATAAATAGTTTTCAAAAATTAGATTTAGAAACGGAGCTTGCTGTGCGAAAGTATTTTGTTCTTGAAAATTTTAAGAAAGATGAATTTGTAATTCAGGAAGGTAAAATATGTAATAAAGTATATTTCATTCAATCGGGGGCTGTTCGCAGATTTTGTTTTGAGGAAGGATTAGAAGTTACGAAATGGATTTATACCAATAATCAATTTGTGACCTCTATGAGTAGCTTTTTTGAGCAGAAACCTTCATTTGAAAGTTTTCAAGCTTGTGAAAATTCGGTGCTTTATTCGTTATCTTATTCAGATGAACAAATCTTGATGCAATATCCACTCTTTTTAAAATTTCATGTAAATCAGTTGCGATTATATCTTTCTAAAATAAATGAATTTCATCATTTGTTTAGGGTAATGACTGCGCAACAGAAGTATGAGTTTCTTTTACATTCTTTTCCTCAAATTGTTATTAAAGCCAAACTTAAACATATCGCTTCACTTATTGGTGTTAGTCAGGAAACTTTGAGCAGAATTCGAGCTTCAATTTCTTGATATTACATCAAAAAATATTCTTTCTTTTCTTTTGATTTTTGTGGACTATTTTAAAAAGTTCAGAAATTGAAAAATACTTTGGTTCATCAAAATGCTGCTTTAGGGGGTAATATTACTCTGGGAAATTTTACGACTATTGAGGATGATGTTATTATTGGCGACAATACCTCTATTGGGAATAATGTTACGATCTTAAGCGGTACAAGAATTGGCGAAAATTGTCAGATTCATTCCAATACAATATTAGGCGGAATTCCTCAAGATTTAAAATACAGAAATGAGTATACCTTGCTGGAAATCGGCGATGATAATTTGATTCGGGAATTTGTTACGATTAATAAAGGAACAGCTTCAAAGAGGAAAACTGTTATAGGAAATTCGAACTTGATTATGTCTAATGCTCATATTGGACACGATTGTATTATTGGTAATAATTGTGTTATTGGTTTTAGTGTTGGAATGGCTGGGGAAGTAAAGGTTGGTGATTGGTCCAATATTGGTGGATTGACTGCAGTGCATCAATTTTCTATTATTGGAGAACATACCATGATTAGTGGTTTAAGCCGAGTTGTAAAGGATGTTCCTCCTTACATTATCGCGGCGCACGATCCTTTGCAGTATTTAGGATTAAACTTAGTGGGTTTAAAGAGAAGAGGATTTAATTCTGAGAAGCTAGAAGAACTTAAAGCAATTTATAGAATTTTATTTCAGGAAAAAAGAAACACAAAATTTGCTTTACAATTAATAGAAAATGAATTTGAGCAGACCATAGAACGGGATAAAGTTTTAGATTTTATACGCCATTCAAAACGCGGTATTATAAAAGGTTATCGAAAATGATTTTAATTCTAATGAGTCTGCTGTATAATTTTCAATTTTACTAATTTTAGTTAATTATTTTAATTGACCATTTTATGACAGAGTATAGTGTAAATCCTAAAGTTGATTTTTATTTCGAAAAAGCAGAGAAATGGCAAAAAGAATTAGAACTATTGCGAACCATCGCTTTGGATTGTCATCTAGTGGAAGAATTAAAGTGGGGAAGTCCTTGTTATACTTTTAACAAGGCTAATATAGTTTTGATTCACGCTTTTAAAGAATATTGTGCTTTTTTGTTTTTTAAAGGAGCGCTGATGAAAGATCCGAATAAAATATTAATTCAACAATCAGAAAATGTTCAGGCCGCACGTCAGGTTCGTTTTACCAGCATTGAAGATATTATTAGCAAAAAAGATTTTTTGAGAAACTATATTTACGAAGCGGCTGAAATTGAAAAAGCAGGTTTAAAAGTAGAATTGAAAAAAGTTTCGGAATTTGAAATCGCAGAGGAGTTTCAGGTTAAATTAAATGAAAATCCTGATTTGAAAAAAGCTTTTTATGCTTTAACTCCGGGAAGACAAAGAGCTTATCTGCTTCATTTCTCTCAGCCAAAACAATCGAAAACGAGAGAGGCAAGAGTAGAAAAGAATATTCCGCAAATTTTAGCGGGTAAAGGTTTAAACGATTAGATTGAACAAAAGCATAAAAAAACTCCTTTTTAACAAAGGAGTTTTTCTGTTTTAGCTGTCTAGGAAATCTGCTCTTCGACAATGTTTTTTTTCTTGATTGAAATTAAGGATTGTAATAGAATTGAGGTCATAATCAAACTAATCCCAATGTAGAATGAAAAGTTGATTGATTTTCCTTCATCAAAAAATAGAAAAGCTAATATGATTGCATAAATAGGTTCTAAGTTGAAAGTTAAGTTTACAGTAAATGCCGGAATTTTTTTAAGTGATTCTGCAAACATTACATACAAAGCTACAGTGCAACAAGAAGCAAGAACAAATAAATAAAAAGTATCTTTTAAACTC
The DNA here is from genome assembly GCF_030378165.1 of Flavobacterium panacagri. Taxonomy (NCBI): domain Bacteria; kingdom Pseudomonadati; phylum Bacteroidota; class Flavobacteriia; order Flavobacteriales; family Flavobacteriaceae; genus Flavobacterium; species Flavobacterium panacagri. Next base: position 522,440 of record NZ_CP119766.1, on the reverse strand, counting down.
GGAATAAAAGATTCTTCTGGGAAATAATAAAAGTAAATTGGCAGTGCTAATCCCAAAACAATGGTTCCTCCTAACATTTGATAAAAGTTAATCAGCTTACTATCATAAAACTGAACTAATCTTTCGTTGTAAATGGTGTACAAAGCGGCAAATGCTGAAGAAATTACGCCAAGCATGATTCCGAGTTGATAGGAAGAATCAAAATGGAAAATCAGGCTTATTCCTAAAAGCGTGAATAAACTAAGAAGACCTTGAACTAAATTGAATTTCTTTTTATTAATGATAGGTTCAAAAACTGCAGTAAAAAAACTTGTCAAACAATAACAAACTACGCCAATCGAAATGTTGGAGTATTTAATACTGGCGTAGAAAAAGATCCAGTGAATGGTAATAAGTATTCCTGCTTTAGAAATTTTTGCGATTTCTGAAAAAGATTGAAGTCCTTTTAGCTTATATGATTTTAGAATAAAAAATAAAATAATCGAAGCAAATAATACTCGGTACCAAACCAATGTTAGTTCATTAAGAGCAATAAGTTTTCCGAAAACGCCAGTAAAGCCAGCTAGTAACACTGCGGTGTGCAGTATCAAATATGATTTTTTCATAAGAAGTTGTCTATCCCTTTTGAGGATTTATTTTTGAATATTAATAATTTTTATTTGAGGTAAAGACATAGAATAATAGACTGAGGTATTCAGTCTAGTGTCAATACTAAAGAAGTATTATTAATTTTCTGGTGGCGAAAGACAACCTGCTACGTGCATATTTGTTTTTGTATTTTAGCAAACTTAGGAAAAACGAACGGAATGAAAAAGTATAAAAAGTTATTTAAATGTGAAAAATCTAATTTCTAAGCGATTTAAATTATTGAGTAAATCTAATTTTGATTTAAGTATTAATTTGTAGAACTTGCGACAGCTCCAAATGATTAACTAAAAACCAAACCGCATTCAATTTAATGGAAACGAATAAAATATCTTCGTCAGTTCTGCAGACCAAACAACATTTTGAAATTCTTGACGGACTTAGAGGTGTTGCAGCCTTTGCTGTTGTTGTTTTCCATTTTATGGAATGGATTTTTACCGATCCTAGTAAAAACTTCATTGGACATGGTTTTTTAGCTGTTGATTTTTTCTTCTGTCTTTCGGGTTTTGTAATTGGTTATGCTTATGATGATCGTATTTCAAAAATGGGAATCTGGAATTTTTTTGTGGCAAGAATTATTCGACTGCATCCATTGGTTATTGCGGGATCTGTTTTAGGATTATTAGCCTTTTTATTTGATCCTTTTGGGGGACATTTGGAATTGTACAACGCTGGTAAAATTGTTTTGACTTTTATCTGTTCTCTATTTTTAATTCCGTTACCAGTAATTGCCGACCGAGGTTTTAATTTATTTAGTTTTAATGCACCTGCCTGGTCATTGTTTTGGGAATATATTGCTAATATAGTTTATGCTGTGGTGCTTTATAGAATTGGAAAAAGTCTTCTGTTTGTTCTGACTATCATCGCAGCTTTTGCAATTTGTTTTGTAGCATACAATTCTGGAAATTTATTAGGCGGCTGGAGCGGGCCGACTTTTTGGGATGGCTGTGCGAGAATATCTTATTCTTTTTTGGCAGGATTGTTAATCTACCGTTTCAATTTGGTTATTAAAAACAAATTAGGATTTATAAGTTTGAGCGGATTATTATTGCTGGCTTTTATAATGCCATTTTCAGAATGGAATTGGTTAACAGAACCTTTAGTTGTTTTGTTTTATTTTCCATTATTGATTTCATTAGGAGCCGGAGCTGTCTTAAAACCTGGATTGGAAAAAGTATGTGTGTTTTCTGGAAATATTTCCTATCCGTTGTATATGACGCATTATGCCGTTTTATGGATGTTCGGGAATTATTATACTAATTACAAACCTGATGTGACGCAACTTGCTTTTATAGTTCCAACGGCGGTAATTCTATTAGTTGGATTTGCTTATTTAGTTATGATATTTTATGATGTTCCAGTAAGGAATTATTTAAATAGTAAACGAAAGGAAAAGCTTTCTAAACAAAAAACTCCACTGTCATAGTGGAGTTTTTTGTATTGTTTGTCTCGTCCTAAAAAAAGTTGACTATAATTAAATAAATTATGTCAATAGAAAGAGAAGAATTAAAAAAAGTATGCGCCCCTAAAATTTACAGTGAGGTCTTCAAAAAACAAGTTGTAAAAGAATTTGAACAGGGTTTGTTCACAAAAGCGGAACTTCGCCGACGTTATAATATTTCTGGAAACAGCTGCATACCGCGTTGGTTAAAAAAATATGGTAAATTTACATATCAAGATAAATTAACCATCGGACGTCCAATGAAAGACCCTCAATCTCAGCGTATAAAAGAACTTGAAGCACAATTGGCTAAAAAAGAGCAGGAATTATTAGTCTTTAAAAAATTTATTGAAATAGCCGAACGTGAGCTAAAAGTCGAAATTGTAAAAAAGTCTGGTTCCAAGCAGTCCAAGAAATAAATCATATCTACAGGATTAGTCCATGTGAAATATGCAGATTGTTTGGATATAGTAAGCAGGCTTATTATAAAAGAAAATCACTTTTATTAAAATCAGATTTAAACCAGGAGAATCTCAGATGTTTAATAATGTCCGTGCGCCAAAAACTTCCAAAAACCGGAGGCAGAAAATTATATTACATGCTTAGGGATGATTTAAAGAAGCATCAAATAAAAATTGGCAGAGACAAATTATTTGATTTTCTACGAGGAGAATATTTGTTAGTTCCTAAAGTTCGAAGATATTATAAGACAACAAATTCAAGGCATTGGATGCGCAAATATCCAAACTTAATTAAAGAAGCAGAGATTAACAGACCCGAACAGATTTGGGTTGCGGATATTACCTATCTTAGAACTAGAGAGAAAACACATTACCTGCATCTAATAACTGATGCTTATTCCAAGAAAATTGTCGGTTACAATTTATCAGATAATCTAATGGCGAGTTCCACATTGGAAGCCTTAAAAATGGCTGTTGCCAATAAAAATAAAGATAGTAATCTGATACATCATTCAGATAGAGGATTGCAATACTGCAGTAAAGAATATACGGAGTACTTAATTAAAAATAATATTCTAATAAGCATGACTCAAAGTTATGATCCTTATGAAAATGCAGTTGCAGAAAGAGTAAATGGTATTTTGAAAGAAGAATTTGGACTGTTTGAAACCTTTGAAGATTTTAAAGCCTTAAAAAAACAGGTTCAGGAATCTATCTTGTTTTACAATCAAATCAGAGTACATTTATCAATAAATATGCTTACTCCAAATCAGGCACATTTACAAAATCAAGTTAAATTGAAAACATGGAAAAAAATAAATCGGAACAAAAGAAATCTTGTTCCGATTTAATTAATTTTATAGTATATAATCTAGTCAACCTTTTTCAGGACAACTCAGTTTAAAAGATTTACTGTAAACTGCACCATTTAATTAATTCTGGATATAGTTCATCAATTTTCTTCTTGTTTTTCTTTCTAAGATTTTTCAGCTCTTCGTTGAATTCTTTCATTTTAATAAAACCCCTGTCAATCATTACAGCGTTTACTTCGTTGTTTATTTCAAAAAGGAGTTGTGTGTCGCCTTTGTAAATTTCTTCAGCATATAAGATGAAAACAGCATAAGTCATGTATTCATTAAAAACTTTAAAGCCATCCGGATAATATTCCATTCCGTAAGCTTTGGTGTTAACCCATTTTTCTCTTTCTTTTAGCGCAGAGTTTAGTTCTTCTTTATATTTAACACTTGGTTTTTCAACATAATTATGATCAATTTCAGTAAACATACTTCTGGTATTAAAAGCTTCACTGTTTTTTTCTGATCGGCCTTCGACTTTTTGTATGGTTGGTAAAACCATTTCTATAAGATGGAAATTATTGTTCTCATAGCCTCCAGTGTAATTAAGGCCATTAATTAATGCCGAAGTATAAACAATGTAACTGTTTATTTTGGTATCGAAATTCTTTTCCAGCCAATTCCATTGTTTGCGAAGATTGGAGTATTTCTCGTAATCAGAAATGATCTTGTCGTAAAAAGGTTTTTCAGATTTATAAAAGTCAGCAAAATGAGATTTTTTGGCAAAATCTTCAATTTCTTTTTTATAAGTTGTAACTGGATTTACTTCAATTTTGACATTCGCTACTTTGTTGGCAGGTAAAATATACGCTTCATTGGGTACCAAAACCTCATTTTTTAAAAAGTAAGTCTGAGCATTTCCGGTAAAGAAAATATATTCAAGTGGATTTTCTGATAAAAGAGAGTTCATTGTTTTAATGATCGATTCTTCTTTATAAGGTTTGAAATGTTTAAGAACACGTTGGTAATAATCTCCTTTTTGTTCGAACATATCATCATTTTCTAAACCAAAATCGGTAATGGCCAACATGATAGTTAAGAGTTCTTTTACTTCGTTAATTTCAACAGTAGCTTTTCCTTGATTTTCTTTTTTGAATTTTTCTGTAAAATTTACTTTTTCCTGAGCGAATGCTGTAATCGATAAAATGAAAAGGAAGGCTGATAAGATTTTTGTTTTCATAAAATGGTATTTGTTTTTGGTTGCTTCATTTTACACTTTAAACTTCATGGATATGATTGTATAAAACGAATATTTAGGGCTGTAAATGTCTTAAAAATAATTGCAATCCAGTATATTTTTAATATTTTTTGAAGCTTTACTTGTAAGTTATTGATTTCAAATAATTTTCAAAAAATTCCGAAAAATATAAATTCAATAATTTGAAAAGTAAAAACAATTCATCATATAAAAGTGACAATTCGGTCAATAAAACTTTGGATTTGCTAGGAATAAAAATATTTTTACATCAAAATCAAATGAACCATAACCATGAAGAAATTTTTAAAAATTCTTAAAATTACATGCATTACCCTTTTGAGTATTATTTTAATTTTTATTGCGTATCTGTATATCAGCAGTAAATTGTTTCTGGAATCTAAGAAAGAAGAAAACATTAGTTATCTATCGAAAAATAATGTTCAGCTATCCTCTTCCATTGATGAAAAATTATTTGATGCAGATTTTTACAAATCGCAAGTTTTCTTATTAGGAGAAATTCATGGTTATGCCGACAATCAGAAGATAGATCAGGAAATGCTTTTTTTCTTCAATAAAAAATTAGGAATCAAGTATTATATTGCTGAAATGGATAGCTTGACAGCTAAAAAGTTAAATGGTTTTTTGTTTGCTGGGAAAGAAAAAAATAAAGCGGTTTTGAGAGAAGTGGTTGAATCAATTAAGAAAAGAATTCCGCAGCAATCAAGTCAGGAATTATTTGATAAATGGAGTGCTGTTTATGATTACAACCAGAATTTGGCTGATTCTTTAAAAATTACCGTAATCGGAATTGATAAAAATTTCGATGATGAATCTAAAGGTCCAAGAGATAAAGCGATGGTAATTAATCTTAAAAACACGATTCAGAAAAAACATCTTGAAAATGAAAAATTCTACGGACTTTTTGGATATTTTCATACACTGCAAAAGAAAACTGAATCAGGTAGAGTAACTTTTGCGGCAGGATTAAAAGATTCGGGATTTAAAGTAACCAGCTTTGTAAGTTATACAATTGACAGTGAAATGTATCTTCCTAAAAATCCTCAGTTTCCAACTCCGGAAGACGAAAAAGTAGATTGGTTAAATGCTGACGGGCCATTAATGCTTGTAAAAGGAATCAATGATTTAAAAGAAGTAAGTAAACCAGATACTGTAACTCTTTTCAAACTGAATTCAAAAAACTCGCCTTATCTCAATTCGCAAAATTTGATTACTGTAAAGTCTATAGCATTTGGAGAAAACATAGTTCCTTTGAAAGATGCCTCTGTAACGGATTATTTTCAGTATGTGTTTTTGCTGAGAAATTCTAAAGCTTTGACGAAATTGAAATAGTCTTTCTTAGATAAAAAGGCTTAGATATCTTGTCAAAATAATGAATAATAAAAAACTCCTTAAGCGATTAAGGAGTTTTTTATTGAATTTTAAAAAGTGGATTTGTTTTTTACGATGAATATTTCAGCGTAGTTTATTATTCAGCTTTATTTTTCTCAATAAGATCTGCCATATTGGAATTAAACAAGGAAAGATTTTCATCTAAACCAGAAAAAAAATCGAGATCGGCATTTTCTACTTCGATGATTGCTTTCTGTAAAACAGTTTCTCCTGCATTTGTTAACCGAATGATTTTTGCTCTTGTATCGGTTTCATGTTCGTGTCTCGTTATAAAACCTTTTTCTTCCAGTGTGCGCAATACTTTTGATACCATCATTCTGTCAGCATTACTCTGGTTGGCAATATCAACTTGCGTTACAGAATTGCTTTTTTTCGAAAGCCATCCTAAAGCGGCTAATAATACAAATTGTGTTTGAGTCAAATCCAAAGGATCTAAAACTCGTTTTAATTTACGCTGCCAAAGCATAGTTAATTGTCCAAGGAGATAGCCAGGACTGTCTTTTGGACTTTTAAAATGAAAATTAATTTCTTTAGACATAGAATTGGTATCGGTATTAATCGAAAAAGCGGTTTGAAAGTATCAAAGATAACCATCAAAAACTTTAGTTGATTATTTGATAAAAAATATTTTCTTCCTCAATTATTTTGTTTCTAAGAAAGTAAGTTTGTAGCCGTCAAGATCTTTTACATGGAAAGCTCGTCCAAAAGGAGTTTCTATAATTGGCCCTGCAGATGTTACTCCGTTTGCGATAAAATTTTCTTTCAGTTCGTCTACATTTTCTTTTACAGCAAACCAAAGCGCAACACCAATACCTAATTCCTTATCTTCAAGTGGTTCCAAAGGAGTACGGATCGCAAAACTTGCTTGTCCTTCATTGTATTTAAAAATACAAGCTTGCGGATTGGTATTTCCAATTTCAAAACCTAATTTTTTTTCATAAAAGTCTTTTGATGCTTCCAGATTTTTTACTTGTAACGATGCAAATGTTAATTCTCTCATTTTTTTTTAAATTAAATTGTTGTCGCAAATATAGTATTCGTGACAACAATATCCAAATGCATTTTGAATTTTCTTTTTTTTTTAAATTTTAAAAAGAGCTATTTGATTTTTTGATGATCTTCATTTTGGAAATTTTGCTAAATAGGAAAGGGCTTTAATTGTAAGGGAATTTTACGAATATATTTAATTTACTCCAATAATTTGGATGTTTAAAGAAAGTGTTTTTTTGAGAATTTCAGTAAGCAAGAGTTTTTTAATGATTTGTAAGGTTTTTTACTTATGTTAGCAAATCGATAAAACTAGAAATTTAGTGATTAATTTATGCCAAAATGTTAGTTAATAAGGACAAGTATAAAGTAAACGATACATTGTCTGAATATCCAAAAGAAATAAAGTTTAAATATAACTGGAGAAAATACCAGCAAAAAGTACTGGATAATTTAGATGACCATTTAAAAGATGGACATTTACATATTATAGCTCCTCCGGGTTCTGGTAAGACTGTTTTAGGACTTGAAGTTGCTATTCGGTTAAATAAACCGACTTTAATTCTTGCTCCAACAATTGCAATTCGCAACCAATGGATTCAACGATTTTGCGAGTTATTTCTTCAAACGGATCAGACTCCAGACTGGATTTCGAGAGACATTCGCAATCCAAAATTTATGACTGTGGTAACTTACCAAGGACTTCATGCGGCTTGTAATAATTTAAAAATTGAGGAGCAAGATTGCGAAGAGGAAGAAGAAAGTGAAGAAAATGTACAAAGTAAACAGGCAAATGCAAATCTCGATAAAATTGTAAATGGTTTAAAGGCACAAAAGATCAAGACAATTGTAGTTGATGAAGCACACCATTTAAAAAATGAGTGGTGGCAGACACTGACTAGAGTAAAAGAAAAAATCAATCCTGTAATTGTGGGTTTAACCGCAACACCGCCTTATGATGTTTCTGCTATCGAATGGCAACGATACATTGAGCTTAACGGAATTGTGGATATGGAAATTTCGGTTCCAGAATTGGTAATCGAAGGCGATCTATGTCCGCACCAAGATTATGTGTATTTTACAACGCCAACAGAAGAAGAACATCAGGATATCACTAATTTCAGGGATAATATAGAAATGCTTTTTCAGGAAATAAAAAATAATGAAACCATTATTCAGGCAATTGAAACGCATCCTATTTGGAAAAATCCTGAAGGAGAATTAGATTGGATTTATAATAACCTTTCTTATTATTCTGCTAGTTTGATATTTTTAAAAGCAAACAATAGAGAAATTCCTGAAATTCATCTAGAAGTCATTGGAGATAAAAAAATAATAATCCCAATCCTTGATTATGAATGGACAGAAAAGCTTTTAGAGTTTTATCTTTATAAGGAAGATGAACATTTTAAAGAATTTGAAGAACATCGAAAAACTCTTGAGAACAGGTTAAGAAGACATGGAGCGATAGAGAGACGGCAGATAGATTTTTTATACAGCAAAAAAGTTACAGGTTTCTTAACGTCAAGCATAAGTAAGCTAAACGGTATTAAGGAAATTGTTGATTTTGAATACAAGCAGTTGGGAAAAGATTTGCGTATGGTAATTCTTTCTGATTTCATCCGAAAAGAATACTATGTTAATTCATCCGAAAATAATCTGGAATTAAACAGATTGGGTGTTATTCCTATTTTCGAAAAACTAAGAAGAGAAAATATAGAGAATAAGAAAATTGGTGTTTTAACGGGGTCAATGATTATTATTCCAAGTAGTGTTTATAATGATTTTGAAACAAGAGCTGCAAAATGTGGCATTTCCAAAATAAATTCAAACATTGTTCCTTTTGATTCAAATTATATTTTAATAAATCAGACAGAACAGCTTACCCATTATATAGTTCATATTGTAACCCAAATTTTTCAAAATGGCGGAATAGAAGTTTTAATAGGAACAAAATCATTACTTGGAGAAGGATGGGATGCTCCGGCAATTAACTCTTTAATATTGGCAAGTTTTGTAGGTTCTTTTGTTTTGTCTAATCAAATGCGGGGCAGAGCTATTAGAACTCAACACGGGAACTCAAATAAAACGGGAAACATTTGGCATCTGGTTACTATCGATGACACATCTCCAACAGGTGGCAATGATTTTGATTTGCTTAAAAGGCGTTTTAAAAGTTTTGTAGGCGTGTCATTTCATGAGCAGCCTGGAATTGAAAATGGAATTGGCCGATTGAATTTAGGAGAAAATAGTTTCGAAAAAGGAGAGGCTGAGAAAATGAACATTGAAATGTTCAAGTATGCTGGTAATCGAGAAAGTTTAAAAGAAATATGGAAAAAAGCACTTGAAACAGGAGTGAATCTTGTAGAAGAAATTAAAATTCCGTTTACTGAGGAAAAAGAGTATAAAGCAGTTAAATCAATGTATTTGAATAAAACACTTGCTAATCTTTTTGCTACTTTAGGTTCTGGTTTGGCTAGTTTTGGTTTAGAAACAATACAAGAATTTTTAAAAGCAGCCAGAAGAATCAGGAGTATGAGAGATCTTTATTTTTTTCTTACTTTTTTTGGAATAATTGGAATGTTGTTTTTTGGAAGGCAGACATTAAAAGCATTGAGATTGTATTTTAAATATCGCGACATTTCCAAAGACATAAAACAAATTGGTAAAGCACTTTTGGATTCACTAATCAAAGCCAGAATTATTAAAACCGATTATGCTTCTTTAGAGGTAATAACCTCTGTAGATGATTGGGGAAGAGTATATTGTCATTTGGAGGGAGGGACTACTTTTGAGAAATCAACATTTATAAACTCTTTACAGGAAATTACAGATACTGTCGAAAATCCTCGTTATATAATAATCAGAAAAAATACATTTCTATTTTTTAGAGAACAAAAAGATTATCATTCAGTTCCTGAAATTATTGGCAGAAATAAAAAACTGGCAGAACATTTCAAAGAGCAATGGAAAGAACTTGTTGGTAATTGTGATTTAATTTTTACCAGAACAATTGAAGGTCGAAAGTTGCTTTTGCAGTCTAGAATAAAATCTCTAGCGGCACAGTTTGATAAAAAAACACAGCGAATAAACAAATGGAAGTAAAAAAGCTTATTGGAAATGATGTTTTTTACTTGTATTTTGTTTTTGTTAGTTCTTCCTGAAATTACTTTATGTTGTATTTATTATTTTTAAAAACTTCAAAAGCAAAATAATTGTATATTTGAAACATAAAAGTATAGACTTCGCTCTATGCTTTATTGTTTTTGTATAAAAAAAATAGTGCTATGCTTATAAACGAATTGTCAAAAAAAACAGGATTATCAATTCATACGATCAGATATTATGAGAATTTAGGAATGATCAAGGGATTGACCGATGAAAAGGTAAAATCTAATAATTACAAGCATTACAATAGTAATACGATTGAGCGTTTAGAAATTATTATAGAAGCCAGAGAAGTTGGCTTTAGTTTAGCAGAAATAAAAAAAATATTGACCAGCTGGTTCGAAACCACCGATTCAAAACCAGAAACACTGGAACTTTTTCAGGCTAAAATAAAAGAGATTGATGATAAAATGAAGTATTTTAAGCAGACTAAGAGACTTCTTGAAAAAGTATGTGAGAAAATACAAAATAATGATTGATTGTTAAAGCTTAAAATGTTTAAAACTCCCTAAGGAATTAAGGAGTTTTTTTGTGTCTTTTGCTGAGTTCTTTAGAAAATAATAAGGAGATTTTACAAATAGTCTTATATTCGCTTTTGAATAAAAGTTGGGTGCTGAAGAAAAAAAAGGAACTCATTGAATTTAATAACGTGCTAAAATAAAAACAAATAATAACCAGAAATTGCAAGTATAAATTATGCAAGAAGAAATAAGCAAACATTCAAAAAAAATTTATAAAACTGTGAAAAATTCAGAACACACATTAGGAGAGAAAGTAAAAGAAATTATCATAGAAATATTCATAATCGTTTTTGCTGTAACGCTTTCAATATGGTTGCATGGTTGGAGTGAGCATAGACACCAACAAAAAGAAGTAGCTGTGTTTCTTGCTAATTTAAAGAATGATTTAAAGAATGATGTAGAAAGTATCGACAGGGAAGTGAAAGCCTATCAAAAGACAAACGTAGACTATGAAAAAATTTTGGCATTAACACCTTCTCAATTGGACAGTATTTATAATTCAAAAAGCAAAGTTAATTTCCCAATTTATTCACACGGGCAAACATTGACTATTGGTAATTATGAAGGTTTTAAATCAAGTGGAAAACTAGGCTATATTGAAGACGAAAAATTAAAACAGAAAATCTTGAACTATTACCAAATATATGTACCAGCTGCTAACGAAGTGGATAAAATGTACACTGAGTTTTTGTTTAAATGTTTTGATAAAGAAATAGAAAATGCAGATAAGCCGGAAAAAGAATTATATTCAGATCCAAAATACAAAAAGACACTTGCATATCTTGTTAAACTAGGTAAGAATAACATAAGAGTTTATAAAGAAAATACAAAACCGCTCGCAATAGAACTTATTAAAGAAATTGAAAAAGAGCTGAATAAATAAAAAGAAAAACTCCATTAGAAATAATGGAGTTTTTTTATGCTTAAAAAGGTTATTTGCCTTTTACTATTTTTTCGAGATATTCAACTTTGTCTTTTTCAGCTTGAACCAAACGCTCATAAAGTTCTACAATTTTATCAAGTGGATTAAAAGTAGGTTGAAAATTAACGGCATTTAATGTTGAGCTGTCGTGGCTATTAAATGTATTGTTAATGATGCTTAGTATGTTTTCGTCGCTGTAATTTTTAATGCCTTCAGCTGTAACGCCAAGTGCTTTTGCGACTGCTGTAAGCTTTTCTTCATCAATAGTTTCACTATTTTCCATAGCAGAAATAGCTTGTTGATTTGTTCCTAAAGCTTGCGCCAAAGCTTCCTGTTTCATATCGCGAAGTTCACGAATACGGCTAATATTTCTTCCGATATGTTTTGGTCTTGATAGTGTGCTCATAATTCAAAGATAATAATTAAGTGAATAAACCAGAACTGTAAAAAACAGATTTTAAATGTATGTTACAGATTTTCTTGGGGAGCGGTAAACAAAAATACGATTTTTAGGGTATGATTTTGAGGATTTTGGATTTTGTATTTGGAACTTCACAGATTATGTACGTGAGATTTAATAACTAGAGTTGAATAAAATTTATATATTCGTTGGGTAATAATTACTTTGTATTACTAATAAATATTCTGTAAAAAGAATAGAAATTAAAATATGAAACAGCATTTTGTCGTATTGTTTGCATTAGTTTTTTACTCTGGTTTTTCTCAGTGTGAAGATGCTGAAAAATTAGATTTTGGAGGGTCTTACTCGTCAAGAACAAAAAATAATATTCGATTTGAGAAAAAATATAAAGATTCTATTTATTTTGAGGATATAGCTTATCCACAAGAAATTGCACTAATTGAAGAATATTCAAATTTTATTCTTTCAAAAGCAAAAACCTATATTGTTAAGCGAGGTGGGAGTGATTTTTATCAAAATTTAAATATTCATGGATTTGAAGTTAATTACGAAGATTCTGTTGAAATTAATTATAATAACCCGGATATTTATAATCTTAGCAATTACAATGTTTCATATTGGATACTTTATAGATATAAAAACAAGAATATTGAATATGGATTTGGACTTGAATTTAATAAAAAAGGAGAAATGATTTCAGAGAACAAATTCCCTGAATACTCTAAAAATGTTAAATTCGAAAAACTTACTAATTTTTGTGATGCTTTAGGTCTGATAAAAAAAGATTTTAGATTTAAAAATAAAAAAGTCGACTATATTGAACTAGCCTACTTAGATGGAAAAAATACTTTCTGCTGGCTGGTTGAAGAAGAAAAGCAACCTAATTCAGAATTGGGGAGATTCCAAGAAATAAAAACAAATATGTATTTTGTTAATGCAAATTCTAATAAGCTGGAAATTGTTAAAGAGAGTAGACATCTTTCTATTTCTTGCGGTTTTGAATCATTTAAATAACGCAAAAGGTAAAAAACTCTTAATTCTTTAATGCATCTAAATCTATTTATTAAATATCTAGACAAATTTCTTTTTCAATTTCTCAAATGCAATTATATCTGCCTGTAAAACAAAAGGATTTTCTTTAGAATCAAGATCAATCCATTCTAATTTTTCCAATCCAGGAATTTGAATATGTAAATCTTCAAGATTAAGTATTTTGACAGTATAATAAATGTTAAGAATTTGTTTGTTGTCCTTAATTCGGGATTCTATAAAGTTTTCCTGAGTATAATGATGATCCAGGATTTCAATTTTTAAGTTTAATTCTTCTTCAAATTCTCGATGAAGACATTCAATTGTCCCTTCTCCAAATTCAAGACCACCTCCTGGCAATTTGCATATTGGTGTTCCTGCATATTTTTCATGCAGTGCCAAAATTTTATTGTCATTTATACAAAAGGCATAAACTCTAACATTAAATCCTATTAGCTCACTCATAATTTTGATTTTTTGATTTGGAAGAAATTTAATAAAGACATAAAAAAAACTCCTTAATTTCTTAAGGAGTTTCTTGGTGGGCGATGAGGGGTTCGAACCCCCGACCCCCTCGGTGTAAACGAGGTGCTCTGAACCAGCTGAGCTAATCGCCCTATTTTACTAGGTTGCTATCGTTTGTGATTGCGAGTGCAAATATACGCTAGTTTTTGAGTTCTGCAAAGAAATTCGAATAAAAAATAAAACTTTTTTAAAAATAGTTTATATCTCCTTGTTTATGAATTTGTTATTAAATCGGTTTTTTTGAAGTTTTTTCTATATCAAAAGTATATTTTAGTTTAAAGGCAATTCGGCAACCACAAAAGTGCTTCCGCCAACGTAAATAAAATCATTTTCCGAGGCGTTTTTCTTGGCTTCCGCGAAAGCGATTGCAACAGAATCGTATTTTTCTCCAGTTAGACCAAAGTTTTGAGACGCCTTTTGTAACGTTTCGGCAGGCAAAGCTCGTGAAGAATCAGGATGGCAGAAATAATATTGCGCTTCTTTCGGGAAAAGTGGTAAAATCGAATCCAGATCTTTATCATTCACAACACCCAAAACAATATGCAGTTTCTCGTATTTTTCATTTTTCAGCTGATTCATCACAACCGATAATCCGTGTTTGTTGTGTGCCGTGTCGCAGATTATTTTCGGGTTTTCTCCCAATTGTTGCCATCTGCCTTGTAAACCGGTGTTTTTTACAACATGCAATAAACCTTCTTTTAATTGTTCTTCAGAAATTTTAAAATCGGTTTCGTTATTCAAAATCGAAATCGTCTGCTGAACCGTTTTTTTATTATGAAACTGATAATCTCCAATTAAATCCGATAAATAAATCTGATCAATTAAATCTGAAGCCAAATAAATCGGAGCGTTATTTTCTTCGGCTTTAGCCAAAAACACCGGTTTTGTTTCAGCCGTATATTCTCCAATTACTACAGGGACATTTGGTTTAATAATTCCGGCTTTTTCGCCTGCAATCGCTTCCAGAGTATTTCCTAAAAACTGCGTATGATCTAATCCAATATTAGTAATTACCGAAACCAAAGGCGTAATAATATTGGTAGCATCCAATCTTCCGCCCAAACCAACTTCAATAATCGCAATGTCGGTTTTCTCAGAAGCAAAATAATCAAAAGCTAAACCAACCGACATTTCGAAGAAACTCATATCATTCGCTTCAAAAAAATCTTTGTGTTTGGCTACAAATTCAATAACAAACTCTTCTGAAATTTCCTGACCGTTTATTTTAATTCGTTCTCTAAAATCTTTCAAGTGCGGAGAAGTATACAATCCGACTTTGTAACCTGCTTCCTGTAAAACAGAAGATAACATATGAGAAGTAGAGCCTTTTCCGTTGGTACCAGCCACATGAATGCATCTCAATTGCTTTTGAGGATTGCCAAGATGCTCTGCTAATAATTTAATGTTGGTTAAATCTTCTTTATAAGCTGAAGCCCCCTGTAATTGGTACATTGGAAGCTGATTAAACATCCAATTGGTAGTCTCTTGATAGTTCATTTATTTTGGATAAAATGGTTGTCGATTGAAATAAATTTCGATTTTTGTAGTTTAATATAACAGCGAAAATTATCTTTATTGCAAATTTCAAATATTTTTTAGAATTAATTATTAAAAACCAGAATTAATATATGTTTAGTTTTATTCAATTACAAACAGATACAATCGCAAATGCTTCAAATGTAGTGATCGAGAAGATCGCTCCAGAACAGGAAATTTCAATGTTTGGATTCATAATGAAAGGGGGAGTTTTCTTAATTCCAATCGCGATTTTATTGTTTTATACCATTTATGTAATCTTTGAGCGTTATATGTACATCAGCCGTGCTTCAAAAATTGACAATCGTTTGATGCAGGATGTTGGAGATAAATTAAATTCTGGAAATATTGAATTAGCAAGAACAATTGTAGAAAGAAGTGATACAGCAGCAGCTAATATTCTAAAAGAAGGAGTTTTAGTAATTGGAAGACCAATCGCTGAAATCGAATCGAACATGGATCGTGCCGCCGATATCGAAATTGGTGAAATGGAAAGACGTTTAGGTCACTTGGGACTTATCGCAGGTATTGCACCAACTCTGGGTTTCATTGGAACAATTTCCGGGGTTATTAAAATTTTCTACAGTATTTCGGTTACAGAAAATATCAGTATCGGAAACATTTCGGGAGGTTTATACGAAAAAATGATCAGTTCAGGTTCTGGGTTAATCGTGGGAATTATTGCCTATTCGGCTTACCACTTATTGAATGGAAAAATCGATGATTTCGCTTTAAAAATTCAGAAACAGATTTTAGAATTTGTCAACATAATTCAAAGAGCATAAGGTATGTCTATTAAAAGAAAAAGAAGATTTCACGCCGAAGTAGCGACTTCATCTTTGAGCGACATTATGTTTTTCCTGTTGTTGTTTTTCTTAATTATCTCAACACTAGCAAATCCGAATGTGATTAAGATGACGCTTCCAAAAGCGAAATCGAACGAAAAAACGAACAAGCAATTAATTAGTTTGTCGGTTACAGAAGACAAACAATTTTATATCGACAAACAACAAGTTCCTTTTGAAGAACTGGAAACCACTTTGATGAGTAAATTAGGAACTGATAAAACGCAGACTGTTGTCGTGCGAATTCCGTTCAATTTACAAGTTCAGGATTTAGTAGATGTTTTACAGATAGGAGTACGAAATAATTTGAAGTTTGTAATAGCCACAAGTCCGAAGTAGATTTAATATTAGGGCGTGACCGCAATAAAAAAATGGGCCAATCAGCATAACGTTGATTCGCCCATTTTTTTATTCCGGTCGGGCTATCCACGCTACTTCGGTAGCCAGTTCCTATCCCTCACGCAAACTAGCGGTAATTTAGGCCAGAAAGGTTTTAAAAACCTGTCAGGTCTAATTAATGATTACAATATTTTCGACTGAAAGGAGAAATCGCACTAGAAACTCCACAAAGTTTATCTCCAATCTTTGTCTAATCCCGTGTGTGATTTGCTTCGCCTGTTCGCTATCGCTCGAGTCTCCTTTCAGTCGAAATGACAAATAAACAAAAAGGCTTTCAGATTTTCTGAAAGCCTTTTTCTATAATAACGTTTAGTGTAAATCTGTGTAATTCGTGTTTTAATCCAAACTGAAATTATAAATAATTTTCCCCACTTGTTTTGCAGGAGCATCACTATCAGATTCCCATTTGGTATTCATTGCTGCAATTCTTGCCTGGTCTAATAAGCATTTTGCGGTATTGGTTGTTCCTTTAATTCCTGGCGCTGCACTGATTGTTTTTCCGTTTTGGTCAACAGTAACATCGACTACAACCGTTCCTTCTTCCTTACAGATATGTTTAGGTATTTGCTTTGAAATTACTTTTCTGTTTCCTAAAGAATATCCAGTTCTATAGGAAATAGGTGCTACATTCGTTCCATAACCCGTCTCCTTTTTGCTGTCTATTGTTTTTATTGTATCAATATAACTTTTCGAAGGTTTGCCAGTTGATTGAGCTGAAACACAAGAAGATAAAACAATCATAGATAAGACTATGATATTTCTCTTTTTCTCTTTTTTCATTTTAACAAATTTTTGTTGGGTCTTGGTGTTTTAATTCAAACTGAAATTATAAGTAATCGTTCCGGTTTGTTTTGCTGGAGCATTGCTGTCGGCATCCCACTTGGTATTCATTGCCGCCATTTTAGCCTGTTCTCTTAAACATTTAGCAGCAATTGTAGTTCCTTTGAATCCTGGAACAGCGCTTATAGTATTGCCATTTTTATCAACTGTTACTTGAACTACTACAGTCCCTGTTTCATTGCTACAGTCACTATTTGGTTTAGGTTTCGATAATGCTTTTCGTCCATTTAGAGAATATCCCGATCCTCCGCCAGAACCGCCACCAGTTCCAGCTCCGTAACCGCTTCCGGTTCCAATGCCATTTCCGGTTCCGTTACCTCCTCCAGTTCCTCCGCCAGAGCCACCGGATCCGTAATAACCATTAGAGTTTAAATTTCCGTTAGATTTTCCTTTATTTCCTGAAACTTTGTCATCTCCGTCACCACCTTTGTTAGAACCTTTTAAAATGCTAGATAAAGCATCGTTGGTAGAGTTTGAAACTTTTGGTTTTTCAGGAACAGGTTTTGTTTCCGGTTTTGTAACAGGAACAGGTTTCTTTGGTTTTTCTTTTGTCGGAATGACAACATCTGTTTCATCAGCTGTTGAATTTTCCTGAGTAATAGTAGCTTCTTCAGGAGCCGCTTTTGCAGCAACTTGTTTCATATTGTTTTTTACATCTAGCACTTCACTTTTATAATTGGCTCCGGAACCTAAATCGCTGTCGCCAAAATTAACCGTTACGCCACCGCCACCTCCGCCACCTTCGGCAAGAGCTACATTGTTTTCTGGATTATATGGAGGCCAAAAACGTATGAAAAAAAGCAATGCAATTATGGCTGCATATATAGCAGTTGTGAGTAAGAGTGATTTCTTTTTATCTGAAGAAATAGTGAAACTCATTATGATTGTAAATTTTGAAATGTATTATTTTAAAAACGTTTAAAAGTAGTAAAAATTGTTTACAATGAAAGAGAGAATTTAACCGCAAAGCACGCTAAGAGTTTTTTAAATTTAATTGTAACGCAAAGTTCGCTAAGATTTACGCAAAGAAACGCAAAGTTTCATTTGCCTTAAACTTTGAATAAATCTTTGAGATTAAAAGTTCACAAAGAATTGCCTGCACAAAGCTTTGCGAACTTAATATTTAGATATTGCTTACACTCCAAATAAAATGTCTTAGCGTACTTTGCGTTAAAAAAAACAGCTTGTTGTTTACCACAAAGTTCGCTAAGATTTACGCAAAGAAACGCAAAGTTTCATGTGCCTTAAACTTTGAATAAATCTTTGAGATTAAAAGTTCACAAAGAATTGCCTGCACAAAGCTTTGCGAACTTAATATTTAGATATTGCTTATACTCCAAATAAAATGCCTTAGCGTACTTTGCGTTAAAAAAAACAGCTTGTTGTTTACCACAAAGTTCGCTAAGATTTACGCAAAGAAACGCAAAGTTTCATTTGCCTTAAACTTTGAATAAATCTTTGAGATTAAAAGTTCACAAAGAATTGCCTGCACAAAGCTTTGCGAACTTAATATTTAGATATTGCTTACGCTCCAAATTAAAATGTCTTAGCGCGCTTTGCGTTAAAAAAATCTACGACACAAAAAAAGCGAGCCAAATATAATTCAGCTCGCTTATAGTAAAGTATAATAAAAATTACACTAATTGTTTCAATGCAATTTCAAAAGCAGTTGCGCTGATATTTGTTTTGGATGCACTTAAAGCGTGAGCTTTTACAATTGCATTTTTAATAGTTTCAGAAGTATCGTTAAAGATTGCCTCGTCTGTCATCTGCACTTTTTTCTCCATGAAGTAAGCGAAAACTCTCGCCATTCCACAGTTTGAGATAAAGTCTGGAATCAAACTTACTTTGCGGTCTACTTCTTCCATAATAGAACCAAAGAAAATTTCTTTATCAGCAAAAGGAACATTCGCCCCACATGAAATTACTTCTAAGCCATTTGCGATTAAGCTGTCGATTTGGTTTTGAGTAACTAATCTTGATGCAGCGCAAGGCGTGAAAATTTCAGCACCAATAGTCCAGATTTTAGAATTGATTTCTTCAAACGGAATCATATTATCGGCTACTAATTTATTTCCGTCTTTATTTAAAAACAACGTTCTGATCTCCTCAAACGAAAAACCTTCTTCTTTAATTAAACCTCCGTCACGATCAATAATTCCGATTACTTTTGCGCCCATTTCGGCTAAGTAAAAAGCAGCAGCAGAACCAACATTTCCAAAACCTTGCACAATTGCTTTTTTACCTTTAATTTCTCCTCCGTAAGTTGCGTAGAAATGACGAACTGCTTCAGCAACACCAAAACCAGTAATCATATCTGCCACAGTATATTTTCTGGTAACGTCTGGAGAGAATTTCGGATTTTCGATTACCTTAATTACACCTTGACGCAATTGTCCAATTCTATTGATTTTATCAGCTTCGGTTGGTTTAAAATGTCCGTTGAAAACACCTTCCTGTGGATGCCAAACACCGCATTCTTCTGTCATCGGGATTACTTCATGGATTTCATCAACATTTAAATCTCCTCCGGTTCCATAGTAACTTTTCAATAAGGGAGAAACCGCTTTGTACCAACGCTGTAAAACACCTTTTTTGCGAGGATCATTCGGATCAAAATTTATTCCAGATTTAGCCCCGCCAATCGCTGGGCCTGAAACAGAGAATTTAACTTCCATAGTTTTTGCTAGAGACAAAACTTCGTTCATGTCTAGACCTTTTCTCATTCTTGTTCCTCCACCTGCAGCTCCTCCGCGAAGTGAATTAATTACTGTCCACCCTTCGGCTTCTGTTTCTGAATCTTTCCAATTGAAAACAATTTCAGGTGCCTTGTTTTCAAATTGTTGTAATAAATCTTTCATTTTGTTGTGATATGTTTATTTTGCGTAAATGTATAAAATAGAATAATGCGAATAATGTATTTCGCATCAAATTTAGTAAACAAAAAGAAAAAGCCGAAAACTATTTGGTTTTCGGCTTTTGGTATATTTAAAAAATTAAGAATTATTGTCCTAATAAGTGTTTTTTCAAAGTTTCGTCAACTGGTTTATCTGAAAGCCAGATTCCGAATAAGGCTTTTTTGAAATCAAATCCAGCAACTTTTCCTTTCAGTACTTCATTTTTAGAAATATAAACATTTTGATCCAGCGGATTGTAGGCTAAAATGAACACATCTTTTTCTTTAATCGGATCACTTAGAAAATTTTTTAACTCTTCAATTCTTGGACGTAATTGTTCCAGATTTGCTCCAGCCGATTTTTCAAAACCAGTATTCATCGCTTTTGTCAATTTGTTAGAAGAAACCATCGAAGAAGTAATTTCGATTCTAACTGCCATTTCTGTATCACTGTCAATAATGAATTGTGGATCCTGAGTTAATTGCGATAAATACAATGCTTGGACATAAACTTCCAACCACATTTTGGATCTTCCGCCAGCGCCATTTAGCTGTAAAGTTTTACCTTGAAAATCTATTTTTCTAGGAACAGTTACACCATTAACTTCAATTTGAGTTTGTGCTGAAACGGTATAAAAAGGGAGGATTAAAAGGAGTGTAAGGAGTAGTAAAATCTTTTTCATGTTCTGTCAATTATTTATTTTTTGGTCAAAAATAATGTTAATTTATTAATATTTGGTTCATTTTTAGAATGTTTTTTTTCTGTAAAATTTACATTTAATTTTTGTATTACATTAGTAATCAAATTAGTAAGACTTGTTTTACGTAGTTTTACGCGTTTTAAGAATTGTTCAACTTTTAGGCTTAAAAAATTCATCAATATTCTTAGTTTTTTGAATATTTTATTGAGAGAAAATCTATCTAGAGTTTTACAAGATTTGTTGCAAGATTAATGTTCATTTGAATAAAAAGATAAATAATTACGAAAACGTTATCGTTATCTTTGCTGATCTATTAATTTTGTATGCATGCATTGTAAATTACACATTTAAAAAGTATCTTTGAAAGTCTTTGAACTGAAAAGTTTAGGAACTGAAAAAAAAACAAAAACATAAAAAACCATCAACTAAAATTCTGTTTGAAATTTGGTTGAAAAAACTTTAAAGAATACTACTATGGATTTTAATCTTACCGAAGAACATTTGATGATTCAGCAGGCAGCAAGAGATTTTGCTCAGAATGAATTATTGCCGGGAGTTATTGAACGTGACGAAAAACAAATTTTTCCAACAGAGCAAGTCAAAAAAATGGGAGAGCTCGGATTTATGGGAATGATGGTGGATCCTAAATACGGTGGAAGTGGTCTTGATGCGATTTCTTATGTGATTGCAATGGAAGAGATTTCTAAAGTTGATGCTTCGGCTTCGGTAGTAATGTCTGTAAACAATTCATTAGTATGCTGGGGATTACAAGAATATGGAACTGAAGAGCAAAAACAAAAATATTTACCAGGGTTAGCTTCAGGAGAAATCCACGGTGCTTTCTGTTTAAGTGAGCCGGAAGCTGGAAGTGACGCAACTTCTCAAAAAACAACGGCGGTTGATATGGGAGATCACTATTTAGTAAATGGAACTAAAAACTGGATTACAAACGGAAATACTGCATCAGTATATTTAGTAATTGCACAAACTCATCCAGAATTGAAGCACAAAGGAATCAACGCGTTGATTATGACTAAAGATATGCCAGGTTTTGCTGTTGGGCCAAAAGAACAAAAAATGGGAATCCGTGGTTCTGATACACATTCTTTAATGTTTACTGATGTAAAAGTTCCCAAAGAAAATAGAATTGGAGAAGATGGTTTCGGATTTAAATTTGCCATGAAAACTTTAGCTGGAGGAAGAATCGGAATTGCTTCTCAAGCATTGGGAATTGCATCTGGAGCTTACGAATTAGCTTTGAAATATTCTAAAGAACGCAAAGCTTTTGGAACAGAAATATGCAATCATCAGGCAATTGCTTTTAAATTGGCTGATATGGCTGTTAATATTGAAGCAGCGCGTCATTTATGCATGAAAGCGGCTTGGGATAAAGACCAGCATAAAAACTACGATGTGAGCGGTGCAATGGCAAAATTATTTGCTTCGCAGATTGCAATGGACACTTCAGTTGAAGCAGTTCAGATTCATGGTGGAAATGGTTATGTAAAAGAATACCATGTAGAGCGTTTAATGCGTGACGCAAAAATCACTCAGATTTACGAAGGAACTTCTGAAATTCAGAAAATCGTAATTTCAAGAGCTGTTATCGCTGGATAAAATTAGGTTGCAATAGATTTGAATTTGAAAACCCTTTCGGCTTTTAGTTTGGAAGGGTTTTTTTATGAATATTCTTTTACTTTTCATAAGTTTATACTTTAAAGAAAATTTTCCTTCTAATTCAAAACCAACAATTATGAAAAAGCTATACTTTTTACTTCCTTTTATCTTCTTTGCCTGCAAATCGAGCACTTCAACAATTCCTGAAAAAGAAGGGAATTCAAAACCAATTGAAGTAACTTATAAAGTCAATGAAACGGAGATTTCAGATTTCTTAAAATACCTTTCTTCAGATGAAATGGAAGGGCGTGAAACCGGAACTAAAGGAATTGAAAAAGCGGCAGTGTTTTTGGAAGATTTTCTAAAAAAGAATAACATAAAACCTTACTTTAAAACGTATCGCGATACGCTGACAAATTTTAAAAGTCCCGCTTTTAATATAGTTGGAGTAATTGAAGGAACAGATCCGGAATTGAAAAAAGAATTTGTAGTGCTTAGTGCGCATTACGATCATATTGGGATTGAGAAAAAAGACCAAGCGGATAAAATCAATAATGGAGCTAATGATGATGCTTCGGGCGTAACTTCTGTTGCTGCGATGGGGAAATATTTCAGCGAAACCAAATCAAATAAACGCAGTATTTTAATTGTCTTTTTCGCTGGAGAAGAAAAAGGATTGTTAGGTTCAAAAAGTTTAGTTCAGAAATTGAAAGATCAAAACTTTAATCTATACACTCAATTGAATATTGAAATGATTGGTGTTCCAATGAAAAGAGATTATCTGGCTTATATTACAGGTTTTGATAAATCGAATATGGCATCAAAAATAAATGAATACACAGGAAAAAATACGATAGGGTTTTTACCAAAAGAAGCAGAATATCAATTATTCTACAGATCTGATAATTATTCCTTTTATGATGTATTCAAAAAGCCATGCCAGTCAATAAGTACTTTCGATTTTGAAAACTTTGATTTCTACCATCATGTTTCAGATGAATTTAAGCTGATGGATATTCCGCATATTACTGCTTTTACGCAGGAATTATTGCCAGCGGTTACTAAAATTGCAACTTCTTCGACACAAGAAATAACCATGAATAAATAAGAGGCTGTTTTACAGCATTTGATTATTTTTGCTCCATGAAAAATATTATTGTTACCGGAACGAGTAGAGGAATTGGTTATGAATTAGCATTGCAGTTTGCCAATGCAGGAAATCAGGTTTTAGCCATTTCGAGAAAAATACCTAAAACGCTTTTAGAGCATCAAAATGTGACTTGCCTGTCTATTGATTTGGCAGATGAATCTGCTTTGATAGAAGTAGAAAGTTTTCTTTCTTCAACATGGAAAAAAGTAGATGCAGTGGTTCATAATGCTGGAGCTTTACTTTTGAAACCTTTTGCAGAAACTACTCAGGCAGATTTTGAAAGTATTTACAAAGTCAATGTTTTTGCTGTTGCAAATCTGACAAGAATCTGTCTTCCGTATTTACAAAAAGGAAGTCATGTTGTAACAATCAGTTCCATTGGAGGAGTAAGAGGAAGTCTGAAATTTGCTGGTTTAGCAGCTTATAGTTCGAGTAAAGGAGCTGTTATTACTTTGACTGAATTATTAGCAGAAGAATATAAAGAACAAGGCATTTCATTTAATGTTCTAGCTTTAGGTTCAGTTCAGACCGAAATGCTGAATGAAGCTTTCCCTGGTTATCAAGCGCCAATTTCTGCTGAAGGAATGGCAACTTATATTTATGATTTTACTTTAAATGGAAATAAATATTTTAATGGAAAAGTATTAGAGGTTTCGTCAACGAATCCGTAATTAAGTTCTAATATTTAAATTCCAAATTTTGTCACATTTATAAATAACATTTAACCCAAATTGAGCGAAACTTTAGCTAAATATATTCCTGAACATGCGGTAAAACCCGTTTTTGATTTGATAGTGGCCAATCAGGTGCATTTGAAAATTGTAAACGAACGACAAACGCGTCACGGCGATTATAGACGCGGGCCAAGCGGAAAACACGAAATTACGGTTAATGCCAGTTTGAATAAATACCGATTTTTAATTACTTTGATTCATGAAATCGCCCATTTAGTAGCTTTTGAAAAGTTTGGACGAAACATAAAGCCACATGGAAATGAATGGAAGTTTACTTTTCAGCGTTTGATGGTTCCGTTTATTAGACCGGAAATATTTCCAAGTCAGATTTTGCCTTTGCTGGCGAGACATTTTAAGAATCCCTCAGCAAGCAGTGATACTGATACAACTTTGTCTTTAGCATTAAAACAATTTGATACAGACAACGATAAAAGTTACGTCTTTGAAATTCCGTTTGGAAGTGTTTTTAGAATCAAAAACGGTAAAGTGTTTAAGAAGCTTGCAGTGCGTACAAAACGTTTTGAATGCATCGAAATAAGCTCTGGGAAAACCTACCTTTTTAATCCAAATGCGGAAGTAGAAATACTACATTAAATTCCAATAAAAAATCCCAAATTCCAAGTCGTTTAGATTGGAATTTGGGATTTTTTGTATTTGAATTAAAAGTTGTTATAGTCCTTTTAAATAAGCTTCACGTACTTTCTTAAATAGGTTAGAAGAGTAAACGAATTTTACGATTGCTTCGTTATCTGTTTTAAAGATTTCTTCTTTAGTTCCCTGCCACGCTTTTAGTCCTTTTTTTAGGAAAACAATATTTTCACCAATTTCCATAACAGAGTTCATATCGTGAGTATTGATTACCGTTGTAATGTTATACTCTCGAGTAATTTCCTGTATCAAATTATCAATCAAAGTTGAAGTGTTTGGGTCAAGACCAGAGTTTGGTTCATCACAAAATAAATACTTTGGATTGTTTACAATTGCACGTGCAATCGCCACACGTTTTTGCATACCTCCCGAAATCTCTGAAGGTAATTTTTTATGTGCTTCAACTAAGTTTACTCTTTCTAAAACAAAATCAACACGTTCTTTAATTTGTGCTTTATTATTATTAGTAAACATTTTTAAAGGGAAAGCAACATTCTCTTCAACCGTCATCGAATCAAATAATGCAGAACCTTGAAATACCATTCCGATTTCAGTTCTTAATTCGCGTTTCTCATCTTTATCTAAGTCAGAATAAACTCTTCCGTCAAATTCGATTGTTCCTGAGTCTGGTGTGTGGATTCCTAACAATGTTTTTAATAAAACTGTTTTTCCAGATCCACTTTGTCCAATAATCAAGTTGGTTTTTCCAGTTTCAAATACCGTCGAAACGCCTTTTAAAACTTTGCTGTCGCCAAATGATTTTTCTATGTTTTTTACTTCTATCATTATCCTAATAATAATTGAGTTAATATATAATTTAGAAGGATAATAGTAACAGATGTCCATACGAACGATATTGTACTTGCTTTACCAACCTCTAATGCACCGCCTTTCATGTAGTAGCCATGAAAAGATGGAATTGTTGCCAATAACATAGCAAAGATTAAAGTTTTGATAAAGGCATATGTAATATGAAAGGGTATGAAGTCTTTCTGAGCTCCCATAATAAAATCTGCTCCAGTTGAAAATCCTCCGTAAGCGCAAGCCATCCATCCGCCAAAAATTCCTAAAAACATACTAATTCCAATTACAAAAGGATACATTAGTAAAGCTACAATTTTAGGAAAAACAAGATAGTTTAAGGAATTAACACCCATAACCTCTAAAGCATCAATTTGTTCTGTAACTCGCATAGTTCCAATACTTGAAGTAATATAAGAACCCATTTTTCCGGCCATAATTACCGAGATAAAAGTAGGGGCAAACTCTAAAATTACAGATTGACGTGTAGCAAAACCAATTAAATATTTTGGGATTAATGGATTAGTTAAGTTTAAGGCCGTTTGAATAGCAACAACTCCTCCAATGAAAAAAGAAATGAAGCAAACAATTCCAAGTGAATCAATAATAAGGTCGTCGATTTCTTTTAGAATTAGACTTTTCATAACAGGCCATTTAGTCTGTTTATTGAAAATTTCTTTCAGCATTAAAAAATATTTCCCTATTTGGGATAAATAACGAATTAGCATCATAAGTTTTAAATATTGGCTAAGGTAAAAAGAAGTTATGAGTTATGGGGTATGAGTTCCCTTTTTTCGACTGTTTTGGCAATCAAATTAACTTTTGTTTCATTTTCTGCAAACGATAATTCCTAATAAACTTAGCTTGTTCTGGGGTTACTAATAAAGGCGTTTTGGCTCTTTTTGCTTTCATAAATCCTTTAATGTAATCTAAAAATAGAAATGGTTTTTTCTTCATCATGGCCAGTTTTGCAGAAGCAATGGCAGTAATCCAAAATCCATATCCTAAAGTATAAAAAGCTTCACCTTGTTTGTAGCGGGCTGTTTTGTTGTAATTGGCACCTGTTGGTTTTAGATGTTTTACATGTAAAGATTGGTCTGTAACTATTTTCCAGCCGTAATATTTACATAATAATTCATCTACCGTATCCCAACCCATTGCAGGTTTTAAACCGCCAATTTGTTGGAAAGTTTCTTTTCTGTACGCCTTTAAAGCGCCGCGAATATGATCTTTATCGGTTAGGTTTTCTAAAACCCATTCGCCGTTTTTATCGATATAGCAGAATCCGCCAACCATTCCGATTTTTAAATCAGATTCAAAATGTTTGATTATGGTTTCGAAATAGTTTGGAGGAAAAATTAAATCACCATCAATCTTTACAATAATATCATAATCCGAATCTAAAGTTTCAAAACCTTTCTGAAAAGCCTGAATCACTTTGCTTCCCGGTAAATGAATCGCATCTGAAGTTTTGTTGACAACAGAGATGTATGGATTTTCTTTTGCGAATCCTAAAACAACTTCTTCTGTTTTATCAGTTGAATTATCATTGACAACCACAACTTTTGAAGGCAAAACGGTTTGCGAAACCAGAGATTGTAAGGTTAAGCCAATTAAGTCTTGCTCGTTGTGTGCCGGAATGACGATATAGTATTTCATAAATTTTCAATTTAAAATCCCAACTTTTTAAAATTCCAAATTCCAATTAAAGCGAGTTCAATTGGAATTTGGAATTTTAGTATTGGAATTTATTTAATCTTTTCCGCTACAACAATATAATATCTTGGAGTAAAATATCTTAATAAAGGTCTAAGTCCAATTTTTTTTACTGGATGTGTAAATTGAAGACGATCCGTTATTTTCCATCCGGTTTTTTCTAAAAGCCAGTCTAATTGCCAGTCTTCAAACTCATGGTAATGTCTGTCCCACATATCTGTTTTAGAACGATATGCTGGAGAAAACCATAAACGTAACGGAATTGAAATTAACAATTTGTCACATTTTACGTTTTGTAAAATCGTGTACGGGTTTAGTAAATGTTCGAAAATTTCAAATGCTGTAAAAACAGTATAATCTTCTGTTTGTAGTGCCGTCTGATCGTTGTCTAAATCTTCGCCTTTAGTGTTTTTTACAGTATAACCGTTTTCTTCCATTATTTTAGAAAACGGATTTGGAACACCAAAATCAAAAATGGTTTCAGAGGTGCTAACGTGTTTTTTTAAAAACTCTAGGGTAAGTCTGAATCTCTTATTCGGAAACGTTTTTTCGTACATAGTCATTGCGAACGAATCTCTCGTTCATGAATTGTTAATTAGGTCGCAAATATACTAAAAAAGTATTCAGTGTTCAGTTTTTAGTATTCAGTTACGGTGCTAAGTTTTAAATGAATTTCTCGCAATCCCGATAGCTATCAGGAGCGAAGTCGCAAAGTTTTGATAAAAAAATAAACCATATAAGTAATATAAGTTCAATTAAGAGAAGACTTAATATTCTTATATTACTTATATGGTTTAAAAAACTTTGCGACTTCGCATCTTTGCGAGATTATTTCGCTTAAACTTATAAAGCTTTATTTAATATCGGTAAACAAAAGCATTAATATTCATTCCTGCTCCAACTGAAGCAAAAATAAGAACATCGCCTTTGTTGATTTCGTGGCCTTCCACTTTTCCTTGCAGAATTAAATCATACAAAGTAGGAACAGTTGCAACACTGCTGTTTCCTAAATCGTGTATGCTCATTGGCATAATGTCTTTAGGAGGAGTTTGTCCGTATAATTTGTAGAAACGTTCGATAATGGCTTCATCCATTTTTTCGTTTGCTTGATGAATAAGGATTTTTTTAACTTCATCGATTGCAATGCCGCTATTGTCCAAACAGCTTTTCATAGCGCACGGAACATTGCTTAACGCAAATTCGTAAATTTTACGTCCGTACATTTTAATGTATTTCGTATCCGGATCTAAATCTTTGTTGTATGATTTTCCGAAGAAAAGGAAACCAGCTTCATCCGTTGCGAAAGTAGCACTTTCATAAGCCAATAATCCGCTTTCGTCTGTTGAAGCTTCCAAGATTGAAGCACCGGCACCATCGGAGTAAATCATCGAATCGCGATCGTGATCATCAACAACTCTTGATAAAGTTTCGGCTCCAATGACCATTACTCTTTTTGCCATTCCGGATTTAATGAAAGCATTGGCTTGTAAAACACCTTCAATCCATCCTGGGCATCCAAAAATAATATCGTAAGCCACACACTTAGGATTTTTAATTCCTAATTTATTTTTAACACGTGTTGCTAAACTCGGTAAAATATCGGATTGAGTGGTTCCGGTTTTTACATCGCCAAAGTTATGTGCGATGATAATATAATCTAAAGTTTCAGCATCGATATTTGCATTGGCAATTGCTTTTTGTGCTGCAAAAAATGCTAAGTCAGATGCAGTTTGATCTTTTTCGGCATAACGACGGTTCTCGATTCCTGTAATGCCTTTAAACTTTTTAATAACGACTTCGTTCGGATAACCAAAAGGAGTTCCATCCTCATTTAAAAAAACATGTTTATCAAAATCTGTGTTTTTTACTTCTAGATTAGGAATATAGCTCCCAATACCAATAATTTTTATTTTCATTATTTCCCTTAAATTATCCGATAAATTTCATGCTAATGTATAAATAAAAAAATGATAACTATCATAAAAAATATTATGCATGCATATAATTATGGAATAACGATTTTTCAGTGAATATATTGTTTATTTTCTAATGATATTTTAATTTTTCCTAGATTTCAAACGATTGAAGCTAAGATGATGAGTAATTTTTTTTCAAGATGTTTTTTAATTTTCCAAAATAATTTCACAAAACATTGCCGGAAAGTTAAGTTTCTTTAAAGATAATTCGTTCTTTTATAACTTGACTGCGTGAGGGATAGGAATAAGCTACCGAAGTAGCATGGATAGCCTGACAGCATCCTGATAAAAGGGCGTATAAGCGCAAAGTACGTTTGCCCTTTTATCGGGATGGTGGCACGCCCAGATTATTTTTGTCTTAATTGTTTCAAGTTTCAGGTTTCAAGTTCCTGCATAACGTAAAACCTGAAACTTGAAACTTGAAACCAACAAATAACCCCGACAAGTTTTTAAAAACTGTCGGGGTTGAATATGTATAAGAAAACTAAATTTTAGCTTTCCATGTAAGCTTCGATTGGAGCACAGCTGCAAACTAAGTTTCTGTCACCATAAGCATCATCTACACGACGAACAGATGGCCAGAATTTATTGTCAGCGATGTAATCTAATGGGTAAGCTGCTGTTTCTCTTGAATAAGGAAAATCCCAAGAATCAGAAGTTAACATTGCTAATGTGTGAGGTGCATTTTTCAATACGTTGTTTTTATCATCAGCAGTTGCAGCTTCAATTTCTTTTCTGATTGAGATAAGAGCATCACAGAAACGGTCTAATTCAGCTAAATCTTCAGATTCTGTTGGCTCAATCATTAAAGTTCCAGCTACTGGAAAAGAAACTGTAGGAGCGTGGAAACCATAATCCATTAAACGTTTTGCGATATCACCAACTTCGATTCCGTTTTCTTTGAATGAACGGCAATCTAAAATCATTTCGTGAGCCGCTCTTCCACATTCTCCAGTATAAAGAATTGGGTAGTGTCCTTCGAAACGTGCTTTCATGTAGTTCGCATTCAAAATAGCATGTTCTGTAGCGCTTTTTAGTCCTTCAGCCCCCATCATAGTGATGTAACCGTAAGAAATTAAACATACTAAAGCAGATCCGTAAGGTGCAGATGAAATAGCTGTAATTGCTTGCTCACCACCAACGTTTAAGATTGGGTTTGTTGGCAAGAACGGAACTAATTTTTCGTTCACACAAATTGGTCCAACTCCAGGTCCACCACCACCGTGAGGAATAGCAAATGTTTTGTGTAAGTTTAAGTGACAAACGTCAGCACCAATTGTAGCCGGATTTGTTAATCCAACTTGCGCGTTCATGTTTGCACCGTCCATATATACTAATCCGCCGTTTTCGTGAATTAATTTTGTGATTTCAATAATTGAAGATTCGAAAACTCCGTGAGTAGAAGGATAAGTAACCATTAAACAAGATAAATCATCTTTATGTTCAATTGCTTTTTCTCTTAAATCTTCTACGTCAATATTTCCTTCCGGAGTTGTTTTAGTAACAATGATTTTCATTCCGGCCATCGCTGCAGAAGCAGGATTTGTTCCGTGAGCCGATGAAGGAATTAAACACACATTACGGTGACCTTCGTTTCTTGACATGTGGTAAGCACGAATCGCCATTAAACCTGCATATTCTCCTTGCGCTCCAGAGTTTGGCTGTAATGTTGTTCCAGCAAATCCAGTAATTACATTTAATTGTTGCTCTAATTTTTTTAGCATTGTAATATAACCTTCCGCTTGTTCCACTGGTGCAAATGGGTGAATGCTATTCCAGTTTGGCATAGAAAGAGGCAACATTTCAGAAGCTGCGTTTAATTTCATTGTACAAGAACCTAATGAAATCATTGAGTGATTCAATGATAAATCTTTACGCTCTAATTTTTTGATGTAACGCATCAACTGACTTTCTGAATGATGGTTGTTGAAAACATCATGCGTTAAGAAAGAAGATGTTCTTTCTAATGAAGCTGGTAATTGGCTTGCAGAAGTTAATTCAGAAACCGTAACAGTTTCTTTTCCTAAAGCTTCAGCAAAAATCGCAACGATTTGGTTGATGTCTGCAACAGAAGTTGTTTCGTTTAATGAAATCGAAACCGAATCAGCATCAGGGTAGAAGAAGTTTACTTTGTTTTTCTCCGCAGCTGCTTTTACTTTTTGAGCATCAGCTTTTACTAAAATAGTATCAAAGTAAGCCGTGTTGGTTTGGTAAACTCCTAATTTATTTAAAGCTTCAGCAGTAGTAACTGCAGAGGCGTGAACTTTGTTTGCAATGTATTTTAATCCTTTTGGTCCATGGTAAACGGCGTACATTCCAGCCATAACTGCCAATAAAACCTGGGCAGTACAAATATTTGAAGTCGCTTTTTCACGTTTAATGTGTTGCTCACGAGTTCCTAAAGCCATACGTAAAGCACGGTTTCCGTTAACATCAATCGAAACTCCGATGATACGACCTGGCATAGATCGTTTGTATTCGTCTTTAGTTGCAAAATAGGCAGCGTGAGGACCACCGTAACCGATTGGCACACCAAAACGCTGTGTTGTTCCAACTACTACAGCAGCTCCCATTTCTCCTGGAGAAGTTAAAGTCGCTAATGATAAAATATCAGCGGCAAAGGCAACTTTGATTTCGTTTTCTTTTGCTTTAGCAACAAAAGCACTGTAATCGTTTACTTGACCGTATTTTCCTGGATATTGTAAAATCGCTCCGAAGAATTCATTTGAAAAATCAAATGTTTCATGGTTTCCAACAACCAATTCAATTCCGATTGGAGTTGAACGCGTTTGTAAAACCGATAAAGTCTGAGGTAAAATTTCTTCAGAAACGAAGAATTTGTGTGTATTGTTTTTCTTTTGATCTCTCGTACGAACATCAAATAATAAAGCCATAGCTTCTGCAGCAGCAGTACCTTCGTCTAGTAAAGATGCATTGGCAATTTCCATTCCTGTTAATTCGATAACAGTAGTTTGGAAATTCAAGATTGCTTCCAAACGACCTTGAGCAATTTCTGCTTGATAAGGCGTGTAAGCTGTGTACCATCCCGGGTTTTCGAAGATATTTCTCTGAATTGGAGCCGGAACGATAGTTGGGTGATAACCCAAACCAATGTATGATTTAAATGTTTTGTTTTTCTTTCCTAAGTCGCGAATATGATTTGCAAATTCGAATTCTGTCATTGCAGGATCCAAATTCAAAGGCGCTTTTAAACGAATATCGTCCGGAAGGGTTTCATAAACAAGTTGTTCAATCGATTCAACACCAATGGTTTGTAACATGTGTTGAAGATCTGTTTCTCTTGGACCAATGTGTCTTAAAGCAAAAGCATCTGTTTTCATTTGTAGCAGTCTATTTTTTAAAGATCAAAAGTAATTTGCCGGGTGTTTTATTTGACGTAATCTCATGCTACACAAGGTTTATTACATTTTAAAGTAAATGTGTTGTTTTTTTGTGGCGCAAAATTAAGTATTATTAATAATTTAATGGGTATTTTTAACTTCAATTTTTGTCAATTTTCTAACTAAAGAGTTGATTTGTTACCAATTGATTAGATTTAGGGATATGAAACTTCTAAAACAAATATTCAATTTTTATTTAAACAGCAGTATTCACGTGGCTTTATCGTGTTATGCTTTAGTCCGAATAACGTTTCATGTGTTTCATATTCAGTACGATGAGCCAATGACACTATTTGTTTTTTTTGGAACAATTGTAGGATATAATTTCGTAAAATATGATGCATTGGTTCGTGTAAAGAAAAATCCAATCGGTACACAATTAAAAATTATAGCTGTTTTGAGTTTCATTTCGGTAATTTTGGTTGGCTATTATTTTTTCCATTTAAAGCGGATTACCCAAATTGTCTCTGTCGTAATTTTTCTGATTACTGCACTTTATACTTTACCATTTTTTCCAAACCGAAGAAATGCCCGAAATTGGGCTGGCGTAAAAATCTATATTGTGGCACTTTGCTGGGTTGGTGCCACTTTGGTTTTACCTTTAATAAATGCCGAAATTCCGTTTACAACAGATTTCTTTATCAAATGCATTCAGCGTTTCGTTTTAGTTTTTGTGCTGATTTTAGTTTTCGAAATCATCGATTTAGCCAATGACGATCCGCATCTGCAAACCGTTCCGCAGACAATTGGCGTTAAGAAAACCAAACTTTTAGGATTTCTACTGTTGATTCCGTTTTGGTTTTTAGAAGTTTTTATTTCAACATTCAATTATCATGATGCGATTATAAATCTTATCATGGTCGTCATGCTGATGTTATTTATCTTTTTTGCAAGTCCCAATCGCTCCAAATATTACACTTCCTTTTGGGTCGAAAGTGTACCAATATTTTGGTGGCTGATGATCGTTTTTCTTTAAAAATATTCTGGGCGTGCCCCCGATTTGATAAGTGGGCAAAATGCTTTACGGTTATTCGCCCACTTATCAAATCGGGGTCGGGCTATCCGCGCTACTTCGGTAGCCAGCTCCTATCCCTCACGCAAAACGTAAAACGAGGAAATTCATTTTCAAAAGAGAATTTTATTAATTATTAAATTTTGAATTGCCTCCAGCTTTAGCTGGAGGTAAAAGAAGTCTTTAATAAGGGCTTTAGCCAAATGACAAAGTTCGGCTAAAGCCAATAATATTTAATCCTTAATTCACCTCCAGTTAAAACTGGAGGCAAGTTGATTTTGTTTTTTTATCTGCTCAATCTATTGAATCTGCGAGAGAAAAAATCATTTCGCTTTCTGTTCAGCCAAAGCTTTATTCAAATCAGCTTTCGCTTCATTTAGTTTTTTCCTTTTCTTGTCGATTTTTTCTTTGCTTTCCTTGTCTTTAATCGCTTCATTCAAATCAGCAGTTCTTTCGTTGACTTTTTGTTGTTTCTCTTTTACCTTTTTGTCAAGATCTTTATTGACTGTTTTAGTAGTGCAGTTTTTCTTGGTTTGTGCAATAGCCTCTTCAACACCCTTTATCTGATTTTGATTTCCAGCTTTTTTTGCAGTAGCTAATTTCGCATTCAATTCACAAAGCTTTCTTTCACATCCTTTTAGAGTAGCACAATTGCTTTGAGAAAAACCAATAAAAGAAAGGGAAAATAAAACTACAGTTAAGATCGTTTTTAATTTCATAAGTATATTTTTTTATTTGTAATCAATTCGTTTTAAGAATGATACTTATAAAATTAAGCAATTTATCTTAAATGAGTTTTTCCGAAACGGTTTTCAAAACCTTATTTCTTTCCAAAAGAAAATTAGTAAGATGCTTTTCTAAAAATAAAATATCAAAAAGTTCTCCAAATATTCCAAACGGAGTTTCATATTGCAACTTGTCTTTCATAATGGTAAAGCCATTTTCTTCTTCAAAAAAATGTTCATGTTTAAAGGTTTTGAATTTGCCTTTTTCCATTTCATCCACAAAATAATCGTAGAGATTCATTACGGGAATTCGGCTTTTGTGTGTGATATAGAAACCGAAATGTTTACCACGCCAAGTTACCGTTTCATTTAAATTGATTAAACCAGAGGTTACGCCCGCAATTGCCTTTTCTTTTGAAGGACTTGCCGATTGCTGATGAATATCGATATTTCTTGAAGCGTCAAAAACAATTTGTTTTGGTGCTTTTATTTTGGTTGTGAGGTTTATGGTTGTCATGATTTTCTTGTTTTGTGCGTTGTTTTGTCAGTTCGACGAAGGAGAAATCACACTAGAAACTCCACAATCAAAATCGTCAATCTTTGTCGATTCTCTAGTGTGATCCCTCGTTCCTCGGGATGACAAAAATGCGTGCAGTTTCAGTGCAATAAATCTTTAAAAGCCTCATCAATTTTCCCAAATTTAAATCGAAACCCATTTTCCAAAAGTCGTTTCGGAACTACGTTTCGACTTTTCAAAACCAATTCCGTTTCTGTTCGAATAAAAAAAGAACCAATTTCAAGAAAGAATTTGCTCAACGGAATTCCAAAAGGAAAACTAACAGCTTTTCGAAGTTTTTCCATAAAATCAGCATTTCGAATTGGATTAGGAGAAACAATATTGATAACACCAGTCATTTCTTTTTCAATAATAAAATCAACTGCATTCGCAAAATCTTCTTCATGAATCCAGCTCACAAACTGATTGCCTTTTCCTTGTTTTCCTCCAAAACCCATTTTAGCCAAAGTCTTTAACGGCATAAAAGCGCCTCCGTTTTTTCCTAAAACAATAGAAGTCCGTAAAGCCGTTTTCATTGTCTTTGAAGTTTCGGTTTTAAAGAATGCTTTTTCCCAAGAAAGTGCCACATTTATAGAAAAATCATTTCCGATTTCGCCATCAACTTCATCCATTTGTTTGTCAAGAGAAAATCTATAGATTGTTGCGGTTGAAGAATTCAACCAATGTTTCGGCGGATTTTTGCAATTCAAAACCGCTTTGTTCAGTATTTTTGTACTGTCAATTCTAGACCAAAGAATTTCTTTTTTATTTTCTTTCGTATAACGACAATCCACAGATTTTCCTGCGAGATTAATTAAAACTGTTGCGTTTTCTAATTCCTTTTCCCAACCAGTAAAAGTTCTGGCATTCCAGTTTACATATTTTATTCCGTCAATTATTTGAGATTTCCCACGGGTCAGAATTACAATCTCTTCAAATTTATTTTTGAAATGATTAACTAAAACTTGTCCTAAAAATCCAGTTCCAGATGCTATTATAAGTTTGCTCATTGGTGTGTGTGTTTATAGCCACGAATTGCACAAATTTTCACGAATTAATATTTAGCAAAACACTAGAAAAATTAGTGGGAATTAGTGCAATTCGTGGCAACTTTAATTTAAAATTAAAATCAAAGCAAGAATTCGATAAAGAATCCAAGTGAAAGATAAGTAAAAAGGAAGTTTCAAAATTTTTACTCTTCTAAAATGTTCCAGAAACATAATAAAAACTGTTACTCCAAACCAACCTAAAACAATCATATTTGGAAGCGGAACAAATCTGTTTAAAATCAAAATCGGACTTAAAATTAAACTCCCCATCAAAGAAACGGTCATTAAATTTCCTGCGTAATTCAGAATCGTTTGTTTGTCCAGTTTTAAAAGAAATAAACTTTGAAAAACAATTTGCCCAATAGCTAAAATGATTTCTCTTGTAATACTACTTTTCGGCAAATTCGGAATTAAATTAGAATATCCAAAAAGAATAAAAGTAGTTATGGTTAATGCAAATCCGATAAACAGAAATCGGTATTTGTAATTGAAATCTGGAATACATTGTAATTTATTTTCCTCTTTCACATTTCCTGGAATAATTACTTTTCGGTTATAAGAAACAAAAGAGTACATTTTTTTCAGGATAAAATAAATGGGTTTTAGCGTTGCAATTTTTTCAATCAAAGGAAAAGAAAATCCAATAACTTTTATCAAACTGTCAATTCCGTAAATAACGGTTTTGGTTTTATTATCGACCAATGCAATTTCGTTTGGAGCACGTTTCAAATCCACAAAATTTTGTTCTTCTGCAGATAATTGGCAATACGATTTTCTTCCGTTTTCATCCAGCATACCGCTTTTTACAAATCCAGTCGTGTACAAACTGCAAAGCGGACAATCTTCATCATAAAGTAAGGTTTGGTTTTCTAAAGTTTTCATGATTTTTTAGTTTAAGCTTTAAAAACAATACGTTCTTCTATTTGAGCTTCTTTGGCTTTTCTTTTTCCTCTAAAAAAGAAATATAAATTAAAGAACAGCATGATGCCCAGATAAATAGAAAATCCACCAATTTTATAACTCAATTTTTCAATTAATTCCTGATAACTGTTCTCGTATAAATTAAGTTGTAAAATCATTAGGGCAAAACCAACATTCAAGAGATAAAATCCAGTTTCAAAAAGTTTGTTGGTTGCTTCGGCGATTTCTTCTCGACCTTTGAAAATATCAAGCATAAAGATTTTTCCATTTTTAAAGAGTGTTTTAGAAACGTAATAGGTTAGAAATAAAGCAACTGGTAAATAGATTCCGTAACCGATTAAGATTTTTGTAGTTTCCATGATATTTAAATTTAGTTGTTATTTGATTAATTTTTGAATGTATTTAGTTATAATTAAAATGTTGAGATAATGCAGAATTGAAATAATAAAAATGATGACAGCTGTTTTTATGCAGATTATTTCAATTAGTTGCGATGAGGAAAGGATTTTTTGCCAGGAGATCAATGTCATAGCACAATAACCAATATTTAAGAGATAATATGCCAAAAGCAAAATCTGATTGATTTTTTGACAGATGTCTGCATGGTTCGGGATCAATTCTGCAACGTAAATATTTCCGTTCTTATAGCAGATTTTTCCAACTTTTAGAATAATGAAAATTGTTATGCTGAGGTAAATAAAATACCCAATGATATTAAGATTCATAATTTTCCAGTTTATAAGTTCTAATACATTTCTTCCAAAACTGTTTTCAATTGAAGTTTTCTTTTATTCTTCACTGTAATTTTTGATCCTTTAGCCAGAAAAACAGAAGTTGGTTTTTGGTTTTGAAGAAATCCAAAATCGCTTCCATAATTTTTTTCGAAATCAATATCAATTCGATGATTTAAAACTTCCAATTGTTCCCATCTTGGATGTGTCACTTCATATTCAAAAGAGGTTTCTTCATCAATTTTGGTATATCCGAAATAATGTTCTGTAATAAACTCAGCTTCAGAATCAATTTCAATTTCTGTTGGAATTTTTTTAGTTTCTAGTTCGATGGTATTCCACTCTTTATCATCTTTCCATTGATAAATGAAAGTGTTGGTCTCTTCATTTTCATGAATTTTATGTCTCATTTTCTGAGTTTCATAATGTTCCTGATACAAAGTATTCGCAATAAAAGTGATGGCTTTTTTGGGAACAATTTCTTTAACGAAAACCACTCCGCGTTTCCATTCTCCGTTTTCAAAACGTTTTACATAAAATCGCAGATTCACTTCTTCAAAATCAACATGAAACGGAACTTTCAATCCCAAAACTTTGGTGTTTTTAAACATAAAACCAACCAGACTGACATAACATTTGTTGTTCCAGATATCAATCTCAGTTCCAACAGGAAGATATTTTTCTAATAGTTTAGCCTCAACTTCATAATTGAAAAGGGCTAAGTTTTTCCATTCTGCTTTTAAGAAGTTCATTGGTGTGCTTTTTTATAGATTATTACTGAAAGATATAGTGCGAGAAAAGTTGGCATTCCGAATATGAAGTATTTTTTGAAGAAATAATCTGGTAAAAATGGATTAATGAAAAGGAGGATTAGAATATAAAACACTACTCCGTAAGTGTACATTTGTAGATTTTTATCATTTGGTTCATCCTTTAGCATATTTCCTCCAATTGTCATTTGAAATACTCCTGTCAAAATACTGAAAAGCATCCCAGATGCTGTGTAGCCAGAAAATGCAGTATTAGTATCTAAGAATCCAATGAAGAATAACCAAGCTGGTATTCCAACAAAAAAATAATTGAGATAATTTATTGCTTTCATAGTTACTGATTGTTTTAAACTTTCAGAAAAAAATGAAAGTTTGATTTAAATTTTTTTGATTTGAAGATTTACTTCATCATTTTCATGAACAGTTTTCCAAGCCAGTTATCATTAAATTCAGTCATTTTGTCCAGCATATTATCTGCTTTCAAAACGAAATCATACAATTTGGAAGTTTGGTCTACAAAGTGTTTTTCTTCTGCTGAATCTTTAGCTTCAATAGTCGAAACTTCTTTTAAGATTTTCAGCGTTGGTTTGATTTCT
This sequence comes from Flavobacterium panacagri, assembly GCF_030378165.1. NCBI lineage: Bacteria > Pseudomonadati > Bacteroidota > Flavobacteriia > Flavobacteriales > Flavobacteriaceae > Flavobacterium > Flavobacterium panacagri. The sequence continues at coordinate 483,238 of NZ_CP119766.1, read as the reverse complement.
CTTTTGCTTCTCTCTCTGGAAATTTTAACTGCTAGTTCATCCAAATCTTTTTCAGCCGTGAAAAATTCTTTTCTTTCTCCAGCTTTAAATTCTTTGTAAACAATTCCCCAGTCCATTAAACCTCTTAAGTTCATGCTCGCATTTCCGCGGGAAATCTGCAATTCTTCCATAATGTCTTCCATAGAAACAGGTTCGTTCGAGACCATTAATAAAGCGTGAATCTGTGCCATCGTTTTATTAATTCCCCATTGAGAACCTAATGCTCCCCAAGTCTGTACAAACTTATTTTTTGCTTCTTTGAATTCCATGAGTCAAATGTAAGTAAAAGTTTTTAAACTTTCAAAAATAATTGAAAGTTATTTTTAATGATGGAATTTTCTTAAAATCAGGTATTTATACTCGTTTGTTTTTCTTACAGACTTCTTTACTTTGTTCAAGTCAAAAAAAGAACATCTCATTTCATTTTATTTTACGCCTACTTATAGAATATATTTTTTGACTTAGAATAGGAGCCAAAAGCTATTATTTATGAATGATTGCTGAGGTGTTTTTAATTGACAAAAAAAGGTGGAGCAGATCCCACTAGAAAAAACGAGGCGGTACCGAAAAGCCTTACGAGTAGGAAAACCTAAATCGAAAAAATTATGTCAGATTTATTAGCGGGTGCTTATTTAGCAAAAGGCACAATTGGAAATGTTGGAACACCAGGAGCTCCACTTGCAACATTTAGTTTAGTAGTTGTACCATCACAACATTCCGTTTCTGGTACAGTAGTGATTACTCAGGCAATACAAGGGCCAGATAGTCATATTGTTATACCTGTAACAGGAAAAATATACTCTACAGGATTAGGAAACTACACACAGGTAGTAAGCTTAAAGGGGCAATATGTTCATTCTGTTCCTCCTCCTGGAATTGGTTCTTTTTTAGCAGATTTCGATGCCAATTTAGCTATTGATAATGCATGGAACGGGACGGGTGGTTTTTCATATTACCAACATAATATCGAAAATGTACCTGTTAAGGCTGCAAAGAATTTACAAACAGAGTTGGTATAAATAAAGACCCCAAAGTTTAAACAACTCAAAAGAATGAAAGATTAGGATTAAATATATTCCTAATTTAATCACAGTTTTGGATTAAAGGGTCGTCTGGTTTAGACGGCCTTTTTTTGTTACCCTTTACCAAAAAAATAAATCACAAGAAAATGAAAAGAAAAACGATTATAACTACAGCTGTTGTTCTTGCTGCAGCGGCCGGTTCTCTATTTTTTCTAAATAAAGAAAAGATATTGGGAAAAGAAGGCTCTTATGCTGATAATGCAGCCACGGTTTGTGAGTGTGAAGCAAAATGGTTCCCACACGAACAGACCCCGGCTCCCGAAGAAGGTGATGGGAGTCCTTTTGACACTAAAAGTACAACGAATTGTATTTTTCATCAATGGTCATGGCAGAAATTTTTATGGCTGACAAAACCATTAGCAAACGGAAATCCGTTGTTTTTAGATTCGTTAGATGTTGTTACCCCTGAAATGGAACATGTTAGTCCGCAATTAGGGCTGAAATTAGTTTTAAGTTCAATTAATCAGGCTGGGCCAGCAGGGGTTTTGGTTTCTAATCCAAAAGTAGTTCTTGGAAAAACGGCAGGTGATACAGTATTTTATTCTATTCACGTAAATAAAATATTGATGGATAAAGCGCTTATCGCAGCATCTGAAATTAACAGTGGAAAAATACCATATTCTAATTTAGAAACATTTCCGGTTGGTTCGCTTGAACTAAAAGTATCCTGGATTAGCACAGCTGCAATTCCAAAAGAAAAACAAGGAGATTATTTTATTACTAAAGCAGCAGTCCAAAATAAAAGTGGACAATATGTAGAAAAGTCTGTAGCATTGCTGGGTATGCATGTTGTTGGAGTTGTAAAGAATCATCCTGAATTTATCTGGGCAACTTTTGAGCATAAAGATATGGCACCAGTTTACGATTGGAAAAATAACTCAGTAACAGCAAAAGAAGAAAAGCTGTTTTATGAAAGCGGAAAAACATCTGGTTTATCTGGTATTACTTGGGACAGAACCAATAAAAGGCCACTTACACCTAATAAGGCCTTTGTTCTTTATGAATATGGAGTGCCAAAAGTTTTAGGTACAAATGCATACATGGCAACAAGTCAATCAGAGCCTATCAATTTTAATAATATTGATTTTATAAATAAATGTGTAGCTTCAAAATTAAAGGATGTTTTCAAAAATTATTTTTATAATGGGTCAGTTTGGTTAGACACTGATGGGTTGTCTCCTGAAGATCAGGCTAAAATAATTGTAAAAAAGCAGATTTCAAGTGTACTTCCGGATTCATTGGCAAGAGGTTCTTCGAATTTAGCTAACATTACAATGGAAACCTACACGCAGACTTTTAAAGATAGTATTCATAAAATTAATGCAGGTAATCTGGTAAACTGTTTTACGTGTCATCAATCTCAAAACTTTGATAAGTCACGAGGTATTGGGAAATCTCCTTTGTATCTAAGTCATATATTTGAGTCTTATTTATATACTACAAAACCTAAAGTTCTAACAGGTAAAAACGTAAATAATGAAAATCTTAAAACAAAACTGATCGAAGAAACGGAAGTACTTAAACTGAAACAGTTTGATGAATTTGTTCGTGATAATAAATAATTACATTTTGAGTATTAAAGGCGTATTATAATGTTTTAAAGTAAAAAGCCGGAGTTATTTACTTCGGCTTTTTCAATTAGTTCAATGGTTATTTAACAAATTATAAAGTTATGTTAATTCAAACCTTTAAATTTTCGATTAAATAATGATACAGCTATTTTTGTAAAAATCACATTTTATGGAATTATACTACACCTTTTCAATACTTATCGTATTGGCTTCTTTCTTCGCCTATTTAAATTTAAGATTTTTAAAACTTCCGGGAACGATCGGAATTATGATTATTGCCATGCTGGTTTCAGTTGGAATTCGTCTTTTAGGAGATTCTTATTTTCCTGCAACAACCAAGCATTTTTTTGATTTAATCAAACAATTTGATTTCAACGAAATCCTAATGGGAGCAATGTTGAATTTCCTTTTATTTGCTGGAGCTTTGCACGTAAATATGGCTGATCTGAAAGAACAAAAAGTGCCTATTATGATTTATTCGACGGTAAGTGTTGTTTTATCAGCCTTGATAATCTCGATGCTTCTTTTTTATATCGCACCACTTTTAGGAATAAAAATACCTTATATATTTTGTTTAGTTTTTGGAACTCTAATTTCTCCAACTGATCCAATCGTTGTTTTGGGAGTTTTAAAAGAAGCGAAAGTTCCAAAAAGAATTGAAACCAAAATTGTTGGTGAGTCACTTTTTAATGATGGAGTAGCAGTAGTAATGTTTGCCGTTGTTCTAAAAATGGCAACCGATCCAACATTTGATGCGACTTTTAGCTCAATCTCTTTGCTGTTTATAGAAGAAGGAATTGGCGGACTTTTATTAGGGGCGGTTTTCGGATTTACGGCTTCAAAAGTGATGAAGAAGATTGATGACTATAAGGTTTCGGTTTTAATCACGCTTTCTATCGTAACAGGAGGATTTTTAGTGGCTCAGGCGTTGCATGTTTCTAGTCCGCTTGCGATGGTTGTTGCGGGATTGATTATTGGAAATTATGGTAAAAAAGTGGCCATGAGTGAAGTGACCAAAGATTATTTAGGTAAATTCTGGGAACTTATCGATGAGATCTTAAATGCTGTTTTATTCTTGTTTATTGGTTTCGAATTGTTATTACTTCCAGATTTGAACAAACAATTGCTGACAGGTTTTGTAGCGATTTTTATCGTCCTTTTTTCAAGACTGACATCAATAGTTTTACCATGGAAATTCTTCGACATATTTAAGTTTTTCGGAATTAGATCGGCTTATAACAAAGGTTCATTAATGGTCTTGGTTTGGGGCGGAATTCGTGGTGGAGTTTCTATTGCATTAGTACTTTCTATGCCAGAAAGCGAATACAAAAACCTGCTATTGGAGGTAACTTACATTGTAGTTTTATTTTCTATTGTGGTTCAAGGATTAACGGTTGGAAAATTGGCTAACAGAGTTTTGGAGAAAGAGTAAAGAGAATAGAACAAAGAGAATAGAACAAAGAGTAAAGATTTTTTTTAAAGATTGGCATGAATTCTTGCTGGTCTTTTTTATTTGTCTCTAATTACATTATTAAAAATATTAATTAAATTAAATGATTTTTTCTGTTTTTATATCTTGCTTTTAATTTGTGACTATATTTTAGTTGCAAATTAAATATTAATGATAAATTTGTATGAGTAAGATTGATAAACTTATCGAAAATATTAAAATCAAAACCAAAAGATTTTTCTTGGGATGAAATGCTTAAAGTTTTAAAACGTTTTGGTTACGAACAAATCTCACAAGAAAAAACTGGTGGTTCAAGAAGAAAATTTGTGAATAAAAATAAGCAAATTATAAGTTTACATGAACCACAGCCTCTGAAAGTTTTGAAAGGATATCAGCTTGATATTATTATTGAACATTTAGAATTGTAAGATGAAAAACTATTTAGAATATAACGGTTATATTGGCACATTAGAATTTTCTGCAGAGGATAAAATATTCTTTGGGAAAATTCATGGAATAAATGACTTAGTAACCTTTGAAGGTTCTTCGGTTACGGAATTAGAAGAATCTTTTCAAGAAGCGGTTGAGGATTATTTAGAAACCTGTAAATTATTGAATAAAGCTCCAGATAAAACTTATAAAGGATCTTTTAATGTGAGAGTTTCGCAGGAGTTACATAAAAAAATAGCACTGTTAGCAACAAAAAAAGGCCTAAACTTAAATGAAGTGGTAAAAGAGGCTTTGTCTTATGTTGTAAAACATGAAGAAGTCTTAAATTGAAAAACCCGAAACATTTTGTTTCGGGTTTTTCGTTAGCGTTTATCTTCTTTAGAAAAGTTAGATTCTCCATTTATATCGATTTGAGTTCCTAAAAAACGAGGTTCCCTGTTTCTTAAAATATCAAAAAAAGCTTTAAAGACAGAAATATATTCTCGGAAACAAACATAATTATATCCTAAATATTCTCCTTGATTTGCAGAATATCCAGATGATTTAATTCCTAATTTCTGCCCAATATAAATCGCTCGGTTCAAATGATATTTCTGAGAAATTAAAGTGGCTTTTCTAATTTTGAAAATATGTTTTGCGCGATACATTGTCGAGTAAGTATCAAAACCAGCATAATCAATAAATATTTTGGTTGTATCTACTCCGTGATTGTAACAGTAATTTTTCATCACAGTTAATTCATCGTATTCATCACGTCCGTTATCTCCCGAAAGTAAAATTTTATTGATGCGTTTTGCTTTCCAAAGCATAATTCCGGCATCCAAGCGATCTTTTAAATATTTGCTTGGCTGATTTCCGTTAATTCCTGCACCAAAAATAATCCCAACATCATTCTTAGGGAATTTTTTAATGGAATAATAAATCTTGCTTTTAGTGGATGATTTTACATAATAATTTACGGCAACAATCGAAATCAATCCAATAATGGCAAAATACAAGGCTATTTTAAAGTATTTTTTCAATTTTGATATACATTAGTCTTTAATATCAACTGCGTTTATAGTTTGAATTTTTCCATCCGCATAAACTACAATCTTTCCATTGATTTTCTTTTTGTTTTCAATCATTTTTTTTGAAGATACTTTTAGACCTTCAACAATTTTATGCTGTAATTCTTTGACCTTATCTTTTGTCATATCTTAAATTATTTATTTCATTGAATAAGCTTTCATCTATAATTTGAATCTTTTCGTTAATTTCTTTTTCAACGATAAGTATTGGTAATTTATTTGAATTATCAAATAACATTACATTGTCACAATTATTCAGATAGATATCAAAGAAATTTTGAATTCCTCGGATGTATCTTCGCTCAATAACATCTTCAGGGATATTATGACCTCCTTCACTTACTCTGACTTTTACTCTTTGCTTTGCTAATTCAACAGAGTTTAACCAAAAGAAAATTAGTGTTACAAAATAACCTTCATTTCGAGCTTTTTTACAATTGAAAGATAACTTTTTGCAGATAGAGTGGTTTCAAAAGCAAAATCTACTTCTTTTTGAAGTAGCTCATCAATTCGGTTTAGCATTATTCTTCCAGCTTCAAAGCTTACTTTTTCTGGCTGAAAAGGAGATAAGCCTTGGCGATTTCATCAGCATTTACGAATTCTTTACAATCTAATATTTCAGGCAGAATTGTATATGAAGCTGTTGTTTTTCCAGCTCCATTACAACCTGCAATAATATATAGATTTTTCTCTTTCAATAGTTTAAATAATAAACAAATATATAAATATTAAAGTAATCCCGCTCTCTTCAGCAAAGCTTCAGGTTTTGGTTCTTGTCCTCTAAAGCGTTTGTACAAAATCATCGGATGTTCTGTTCCTCCTTTTGAAAGTACATTGTCTTTGAATTTCTTCGCAATTTCCTCATTAAAAATTCCATTTTCATGGAAATATTCAAAAGCATCGGCATCCAAAACTTCCGCCCATTTGTAGCTGTAATATCCAGAAGAATATCCACCTTGGAATATATGAGAGAATGCTGTACTCATCGCGTTTTCTTTTACGTCAGGATACAATTGCGTATTGGCAAATTGTTCTGTTTCGAAAGCTTTTAAGTCGGTAATATTTGTTGGATCTTGTCCGTGCCAAGCCATATCTAAAAGTCCGAAACTTAATTGACGCAAAGTCGCCAAACCTTCCTGAAAACTTGCACTTTCTTTAATTTTCTGCACATATTCAATCGGAATAATTTCTCCCGTTTCATAATGATTTGCAAACAAAGCCAAAGCTTCCGGCTCGTAACACCAATTCTCCATAATCTGACTTGGCAATTCTACGAAATCCCAATAAACAGAAGTTCCTGATAAACTTGGATAAACTGTGTTTGCCAGCATTCCGTGCAACCCGTGCCCAAATTCATGGAATAAAGTTGTTACTTCATTAAAAGTCAATAACGAAGGTTTTGTTTCTGTTGGTTTTGTAAAATTACAAACGTTAGAAATATGTGGTCTTTCGTTTACACCGTCTTTTACATATTGTGATTTGAATGAAGTCATCCAAGCGCCGTTTCTTTTTCCTTTTCTAGGGAAGAAATCAGCATAGAAAATCGAAACCAAATTGTTTTCAGCATCTCTAACTTCATAAGTCGTAACTTCTTCGTGGTATTTATCGATATCAAAAACTTCCGTAAAAGTTAAACCGTATAATTTTTTGGCAACTGTAAAAGCGCCGTCTAAAACTTTTTCTAACTGAAAGTAGGGTTTCAGTTTTTCATCGTCTAAATTAAAAAGCTGTTGTTTTAATTTCTCAGAATAATAAGCGCCATCCCATTTTTCTAGTTTTTCGATTCCGTCCAATTCTTTTGCAAAAGCAGTTAATTCTGCAAATTCTTTTTGAGCCGCAGGTTTTGCTTTTGCTAATAAATCATTTAGGAAAGAGAAGACTTTCTCAGGACTTTCGGCCATTCTTTCTTCCAAAACAAAGTGAGCATGAGTTTTGTATCCTAACAAATTAGCTCTTTCATGACGAAGTTTGGCAATTTTCAGAACGTTTTCTTCATTGTTGAATTCGTTTTTCTGAAAACCTTTTGCACCAAAAGCAATTGCCATTTTTTTACGCAATTCACGATTATCAGCATAAGTCAAAAACGGAACATAACTTGGATAGTCTAAAGTAAAAATCCAGCCTTCTTTTTCTTGATTTTTGGCTAATAATCTTGCCGCTTCGATTGTGCCTTCCGGTAAACCAGCTAAATCTTTTTCATCAGTTAAATGCAATTCGAAGTTGTTGGTTTCAGCCAAAACATTTTCGCCAAACTGTAAACTCAATTTTGATAATTCCTTGTCGATTTCTCTTAATTGATTTTTCTTGTCTTCTGGTAGATTAGCTCCGTTTCTAGAAAAGCTTTTGTATTTTTTATCCAATAAAGTCGTTTGTTCTGGGTTGAGGTTTAAACTTTCTTTCTGATCGTAAACCGCTTTTACTCGTGCAAATAAATCGGCATTCAAACGAATATCATTTCCAAATTCGGAGAGCCAAGGTGAAACTTCCTGAGCAATTTTCTGCATTTCGTCATTCGTTTCAGCCGAATTCAAATTGAAGAAAACACTCGAAAGACGATCCAAAATATCGCCCGAATAATCCATTGCGACGATTGTATTTTCAAAAGTCGGTACTTCCGGATTATTTATAATCGCATCAATTTCGGCTTTCGCCAAAGCAATTCCGTCCTGAAATGCCGGAACGTAATCTTCGATTTTTATTTGCGAAAAAGGCGCTGTGTTATGTTTGGTGTTGAAATATTGTGTTAATACGCTCATAGTAGAGTTTTTTAAAAGTAGTCAGTGGTCAGTTTTTTAGTATTCAGTTCTCATAAAGAAAGCGACTGAACACTAAAAAAACTGACCACTGATCACTAAATTTATTTATTAAGACTTTCAGCGGCTTTATTAACCGCTGCTTTCAATTCTTCTTTATAAGAAATAATAGTATCTAAAACTTTTTTGTCGTGGCTTCCGATGATTTGTGCCGCTAAAATTCCAGCATTTTTTGCTCCGTTTAAAGCTACAGTTGCAACAGGAACTCCGCCCGGCATTTGTAGAATCGATAATACCGAATCCCAGCCATCAATAGAATTGCTTGATTTTACAGGAACTCCAATTACAGGAAGCGGCGACATTGAAGCCACCATTCCAGGTAAATGTGCAGCACCGCCAGCACCGGCAATAATTACCGAAATACCGCGATTGTGCGCGTTTTTGCTGAAATCGAATAATTTCTCCGGCGTTCTGTGTGCCGAAACAATATCTACTTCAACTTCTACATTAAATTGTTTTAATATGTCGATTGCATCCTGCATAACTGGCATGTCTGAGATGCTTCCCATTATAATAGCTACTTTACTCATTTGTTTTTTTGTTTCAGGTTTAAAGTTTCAAGTTTTGTCGTGACTGAAAACTGTTTTTATGTTTTTTGCTTATGATCTTAATTTAAGCAGAATTGTATAAATCAGAAATAAAACGAAAATTATTAATACTAAGGAACATACGAAAAGAATTGTAAATAGAATGAAACTTTTTATTCTTTCACCCTTATATTCGTATTTATCTGTAAATCTTTCAAAATGAGTTTTAAACAAATTAGATTTGTCGTCTAAATTCAAAAGATTCATTAATATTTCTACAAAATAATCCATTAAGGCTGATAAATTCGTTTTTTTCTCAAAGTTTGTCAAATGCGAGAGAAAATTGACCACTAAAAATTACTGACCACTGATCACTCTAATAGTATTCTTCACTTCCTGTGCAATTCTTCTGGCTTCAGCCATATCTTCATTTACGATTGTCACGTGACCCATTTTTCTGAAAGGGCGTGTTTGTTTTTTGCCGTAAATATGTGGCGTAACTCCGTTCCATCCTAAAATGGTTTCGATGTTTTCATACACTACATTTCCAGAATGACCTTCGGCACCTACTAAATTGACCATAATTCCGGCTACTTTACTGTCTGTGTTTCCTAATGGAAGATCTAAAATAGCACGTAAATGATTTTCGAATTGTGAAGTATAACTTGCTTCGATAGAATAATGACCAGAATTGTGTGGGCGAGGAGCAACTTCGTTAACCAAAATTTCGTCGTCCTGAGTCTGGAACATTTCAACGGCTAAAAGACCAACATGATTGAAGTTTTCTGAAACCTGCAAAGCAATTGCTCTGGCTTTTTCAGCTACTTTATCATCAATTCTTGCTGGGCAGATTACGTATTCTACTTGGTTGGCTTCTGGGTGAAATTCCATTTCGACAACCGGATATGTTTTCATTTCTCCAGATGGATTTCTAACTACAATTACCGCCAATTCGTTTTTGAACGGAACCATAGTTTCTGCAATACATTCTACATTTGGCAAAGTATCTAAATCGGATACCTGACGAACTATTTTTACTCCGTTTCCGTCATAACCAAATTCGGTGCATTTCCACACAAATGGTAATTTTAGATCGTTGATTTTAGATTTTAGATTTTCTAAATTTTCAAATCTTTCGAAAGGTGCGGTTGGGATATTATTTTTAGCGTAAAATTCTTTTTGAACGCCTTTATTCTGAATTCCTTTTAAGGTTTTTGGAGAAGGATATATTTTTAAACCTTCGTTTTCCAATTGCGTTAAAGCTTCAAGATTTACCAATTCGATTTCAAAAGTCAAAACATCGACTTGTTTCCCGAAATTGTAAACGGTTTCATAATCCATTAAATCGCCTTGAAAAAACTTGTTGCAGGCAATTTTACTCGGTGCTTCGTCGCTTGGATCCAGAACGTAAGTTTGTATGTCAAATTTTCTGGTGTCAAACAAAAGCATTTTACCTAATTGTCCGCCACCTAATATTCCTAATTTAAAATCAGAAGAAAAATAATTCATTTTGAGTTGTGTTTTTGCAAAGATACTTTTTAATCTTTTTTCAACCAAAATTTCGTTTTGTACTAGTTTTTTCCGCCACGAATTCACGAATTATATTTTTAAACGAAAAGTGAAAGAAAAAATTCGTGAATTCGTGGCTATCAAAAAAAAGCTATTTTATTTTTTTCAAAACTTCTTTGGCAACGGCTTTGTAGGCAGGGGAATGGTCTCCGAAATCTTTATCGATTATGACTTTGAGTTCGGGATGAATCCAGTCGTAATAATTTCCTAGAATATATAAGGTTCTTATGGAATACGCTTTTGTGGCAACTTTGGTATCGTTAATCAGCCAGTCGAAAGAGGCTTCGATGCAATCTTGTAGATTTTCTTCAGAAAGCTGAATCCCGTTTTCGTTTTTCTTGTAATGCGATTTTACCAAAAGCTGAACCACCTTGGCAATCGGACGCATGGAACTTTCATCTTTTAAAACTTTCAGATTCGAACAGAAAAAGTCAAGATGAGGTTGAAGCCAATGCAATTCTTCGTAAGAGACAAATTCTAAAATCCAGCAGGCTTTATGATTGTTTTTGTCTTGGGGCGAAAAGCAAATCGAAACCAACTCACTAAAAAGTGAAGGGTTTTCTAAAACGTCCTGTGCCGTTTTGAGACGATTTTCTCTGTAAGCATTGACGTAATCCAGTTTTTTCTGCAATTCGGAAAGCATTGTTTTGTGGAATTAAATACTGTGCTAAAATACATAATTTAATGAGATAATTCCGTAATAATTTATTGGTAATCCTGGGTAGTAAAATCTTGGTTGTGCATTTCCAACGGCAGTTGCATTGGTCAAAATCATGGAAGCGTATTTTTCGTTCATGACATTATTTATGCCTGCGTCGAAATGAGCTTTTAAACCAGATAGAATTTCAAATTGGTAACCGGTTTTTAAATTCAGAAGTGAATAAGAATCGGAATAATCTGCATTTGAATCGTTCATTGGGATTTTATCGGTAAATTGGAAATCGGCAGTAAAATAAAATCCAGAATTTGTGTTTAAAGTAAAACCTGCGCTTGCTGTATTGGCTGGAACTCCCGTTAATTTGTTTCCAGAATAATCATTTCCGTTATCGACAAATTCTTTGAATTCATAATTTCCGATTGAAGCGCCAACATAAGAATTTAGAGTAAAAATTCGATTAATCGGCCAATTGTGATTTAAGGAAATCTCAATTCCTTCATGAAAAGTTTTCCCGGCATTTACACCTTCATATTGATCGTCGCCGATTCTTTTGGCAACCAATAAATCTTTAATTTCCATTCGGTAAATAGCAATTTCGGTGTAGAGTTTTCTATTGAAAAAGTGCAGTTTTCCGCCCAATTCAAAATTATAACCTGTTTCGGGTTTAATATCAGAATTGATGTTTCCTGTTGAAGTTAAAGTTTCTTCGGTAGCGGGAAGAGAAAATCCTCGACTTACAGAAAAGTAAAAGGTTCGAACTTCATTTGGTTTATAAAGAAAAGAAAGCTGTGGCGAAAAAATCCCGTCATAACTATATTTCTCCTTCAGATTATTCGCGGAAGCGGGAAAATCATTCTGCAATTCAAATTTAGTTTTGTTGTAATTTAAACCTGCCTGAATCTCAAAATGTTCTGAAAGCAAAGTCCTGATTTGAGAAAAAATGTTGTAAAAATCTCTTTTTTGATCGGTTGCGGTAAGTTGATTGCCTTGCAAACTTCCGTTTCCATTATTTTGCTGATATAAGTTTTGAAAAGTATTTCCACTATAATTATCTCTGAAATATTCCAGACCTGCAATAAACTGATTTTTGATTTTTCCGATATTAAAATCTCCCGAAAATTGAGTTCTCGCACCTGATGCAAAAGTATATTGACGCAAAATATCAAAAGGACGCGGTTCGTTGCTGTCTTTATAATTGATAAAAACAGAAGTTGAATTGTTTAAATTATCGTTTATTTTAAAATCATAAGCCAATCCGCCCAAAGTCGATTTGTATTCTTTGAATCCTTTTGAAGCAACCCAAGTCGGCGCGCCTGCCTGTGGATTATTTTCGAAAGTGGTTTTATTGATTGAACTCGGAATGTATGCTTTTAAATAAGTGTAATTGGAAAAGTACGTCAACTTGCTGTTTTTCTTTCGGAACAATTCACCGCCGAGCGTAATTCCTTCCCGATTGTAAGCGCTGTTTTCGCGCCAGCCATCGGTTTTTAAATTGTGATAACTCAGATTGAAAGAAGCGCTTTTTTCGTTCCAATTAAAACCGACTCTGTTTTTCAATAATCCAAAAGATCCAAAAACAGAACTGACTTCCGCTTGATAATTTCCTTTATTAAATGTTTCGGGCGAAATCAAAATCGCTCCACCCAAACCCGCTCCGTAAATACTCGAAAGTGGCCCTTTGATTACTTCAACCTGATTGATGTTTTGAAGATCAATATCATCAATTACCGTTTCGCTGTTTCCAGATGTCAGTGGAATATTACCATAAAAAGCCCTGATTTTATTGGTTCCGTATGGCGTTCTGGCGCCAATTCCGCGAATCGAAATTCGGGTTGTGGTAATATTCGACGATTGCATAAAAACACCGGGAATCGTGTTAATGACATTACTTATGTCTGTGGTATTATTTCGAAGTAATTCTTTTTCAGATAAAACACCAATCGAAGCAGGACTATTCTGTAAATCCCGATTAATGTGAAGCGGACTTATTAAAACTTCGTTCAGTTTTTGAGTTTTGACAGAATCAATATTTTCTTGTGCTGAAATGTTTTTAGAAACAAAAAAAATCAAAAGAAAAAGAAAACATTTGAGGAAAGACATAAATGAGCAGAGTTAAAAGTGCGGTTTTATTTTAACACATAGAAACATAGTATTGATTGAGGCAAAAAAGGCGTTTCACTTATTTAAATTCACATAGTAGCTATGTGTGAAAACGAGTTTTCTTAAAATCAACTTTTTAATGCAAAAAAATCTATGTCTCTATGTGTTTAAAAATCTTTATAGTTTGTGCCGAAAGCAATTGGATTAAAAATTCGATATATTTTTTAAACCGCAAATTGCACAAATTCACACAAATTAATTTGCGAAAATTTGTGTAATTTGTGGTTAAAACCAAGCTTGTCGATTTATTTGGCTGAAACTTTCCAAATCGTATTGCCGCTATCATCATTAACCAAAAGCGATCCATCATTCATAACTGTAACCGCAACCGGACGCCCGTAAACTTCCGCTTTATCATTGTCAGAAATAAAACCCGTTAAAAAATCTTCTGGTTTTCCTGAAGGTTTTCCATCTTTAAAAGGAACAAATAAAACTTTATAACCTGAAATTACAGATCGGTTCCAGGAACCATGCTGACCTACAAAAGCTCCGTTTTTATATTTAGCAGGAAAAGCATCTTTAGTATAAAAAGCCAATCCCAAAGAAGCCGTGTGAGCACCAACCGGAACATCGGGAACAATAGCTCTTTCTATCAAATCTTTTCTTTCGCCTTTCCCTTTCCATCTTGGGTCAGGAATACTTCCAAAATACGAATAAGGCCATCCATAAAAACCGCCTCTTTTTACACTCGTGATATAATCTGGAACCAAATCATCGCCAAGTTCATCTCTTTCATTTACTGCTGTCCATAGTTCCTTTTTGTTGGCAGGATTCCAATCCATTCCCATTGGATTTCTAAGACCTTCAGCATAAATTTTTTCGCCGGTTCCGTCAGGATTAATTTCTAAAATTGCGGCACGGCGAATTTCTTTATCCATTCCGTTTTCTCCAACATTGCTTCCTGAACCAACACCAATATAAATTTTTGTTCCTTCAGGATTAGCCAGCAAACTTCTTGTCCAGTGATTGTTGTATCCACCCGCAGGAAGTTCAACGATTTTAGTTCCTTGAGTTTCTAATTTTAAAGGGGCATTTTTATAAGGATAACGGTAAAGTCCATCGGTATTGGCAATATAAAAAAAGTCTTTAAGAATGAGCATTCCCAAAGGTCTGTTTAAACCAGAAATAAAAACTTCTCGAGTTTCATATTTTCCGTCTTTATCCTTGTCACGCAAAACTATAATTTGGTTTTTACTTGTTCTGGTTCCACTCTCCACAACAAAAATATCATTGTTTGGTCCGATATAGCTCCAACGCGGATTTTCGAAACCGTCAGCAAATTTGGTTACCGTAAAACCTTCCGGTGCTTTTGGCGTTTTGCCTTCGGGCCAGCCTATAACTTTACTGTTCTTTGTTTTTGATTCGGTTGCGTAGGGCGGAGGAAGTGTAATGTCTCCGATAGCCGTTTTTACAACGTTTCCGGGCTGTTTGGCTAAGGCTTCTTTTTCTTCTTTTTTAACTTGTCCATTACAGGAAGTCATTAAGGCTAATAACGATATTGAGAATAGTGATAAGGATCTTTTCATCGGTTTTTTGGAGTTAAATAATTATTTAACAACAATTTACTGAAATTTGAAACAGCATCAAAAAATAATTTGTAATTATTAACTGATATTTAACATTCTTAAAAAATATCAGGATACAGTCCATTTTGATATAAGCTGTTAAGTTCTAATTCTGTATCTTTGTCCATTATTTTAAAAAGAAAAATAATGATACAACTTCACGATAAACAATTTGTTCCGTTTATTTCGGCTAAAGAAATTGATTTTGCTTTAACCAAAATAGTGGCTCAGGTAGAAGACGATTTTGGAGATGATACGCCAATTTTTATTGGGGTTTTGAATGGTGCCTTTATGGTCGTATCAGATTTTCTAAAAAAATATAAAAAACCGTGCGAGGTTTCGTTTATCAAAATGGCATCGTATGAAGGAACCGAAACAACAAATTCGGTTAAAGAATTAATCGGAATCAATCAGGATCTTTCGGGAAGAACGGTAATCATCATCGAAGATATTATCGATACCGGAAATACAATTGAAGAATTGAAGCATTTGTTTAAAGCACAAAATGTAAAGCATTTTAAAATTGCAACATTATTCTTTAAACCGGAAGCATATAAAAAAGACATCAAAATAGATTATATCGGAATTCGTATTCCGAACAAATTTATTGTGGGTTATGGTTTGGACTATGATGGATTAGGAAGAAACTTAACCGAAGTTTACAAATTAGCAGAATAACAAAACACAACTATATATTCATTTTAAAACTTCTGAAAGACAGAAGTAACAACACTCATTTCAATTATGATTAACATCGTTTTATTTGGAAAGCCTGGTGCAGGAAAAGGAACTCAGGCAGAATTTTTAAAAGAAAAATACAATTTAACACACCTTTCAACAGGAGATATTTTTCGTTTCAATTTAAAAAATGATACTGAACTAGGAAAAAAAGCAAGAGTTTTTATGGACAACGGAGAATTAGTTCCTTGCGAAGTAACAACTGCAATGTTAATTGATGAGGTAAAAAAACACCCTGATACAGCAGGATTTTTGTTCGACGGTTACCCAAGAACAATCAATCAGGCAGAAGCTTTAGACAAATTTTTGCCAACAATTGGTTCTAGCGTAACAGCAACAATCGCTTTAGAAGCTGATGACGAAATTTTAGTAGCCCGTCTATTAGAAAGAGGAAAAACAAGCGGAAGAGCAGATGACCAGGACGAAGAAAAAATTCGTGTGAGATATCAGGAATACAATGAAAAAACAGCTCCGTTAATCGATTACTATAAAGCACAGAATAAATTTCACGCTGTAAACGGTATTGGAGAAATTAAAGATATTACAGAGCGCTTAACGTCAGTTATAGATAATTTGTAGAAGCTTTTTCCAGCTGTACGTTACTAGTCCTCGCTAAAAAAACTATTTTTCCAAACCATAAAACGAGCTTCCTCCGGTCGCTGTTTTCTGGCAGGAAAAATTAGTTTTTTTAGCTCCGGGCTATTCACTTCCATCTGGGCTATAATAAATTGAGTACAAATTGCATTTAACTAGACCATTTTATAACGAATCCCCTATCAATTGGAAATACTAATTATATTTTTTCTAATTCTACTAAACGGAGTTTTCTCCATGTCTGAAATCGCTTTGATTTCAGCCCGTAAAAACAGGTTGGAAACAGCAGCGAAAAAAGGCAATAAAAGTGCTAAAACAGCACTCGATTTAGCCAATTCGCCAAACAAATTTTTATCAACAGTACAAATCGGAATTACCTTAATCGGTATTTTAACAGGTATTTATTCCGGAGATAAAATCACTGCCGATGTTGAATTATTTGTGGCAGGTTTTGCAGCTTTAAAACCTTATGCACATTCAATCGCAGTTGGAATTGTGGTTGTAGTTTTAACTTTCTTCTCATTAGTTTTAGGAGAATTACTTCCAAAACGAATCGGATTAAATTACCCAGAAGCAATTGCTAAAATGGTGGCAATGCCAATGAAAGTTATTTCGATCATTACGGCGCCGTTTATTTGGTTGTTAACTTCTTCAACAGATTTCTTGTTGAATGTTTTACAAATCAAACCAACGGCAGACGGAAAAGTGACTGAAGAAGAAATTAAGGCCATAATCAAAGAAGGAACAGAAGTTGGAGAAGTTCAAGAAATTGAACAAGATATTGTGGAGCGCGTTTTTCATATCGGAGATAGAAAAGTAAGTTCGTTAATGACACACCGAAAATCGGTTGACATGTTGCCGTTAAAAGCAGATAAAGACAAGATTAAAGAATTGGTAGTTCAGGATCTGCATGCTGTTTATCCAGTTTATAATGATAATTACGATGATATTGTTGGAGTGGTTACATTAAAAAATATCTTCGCCAGTATAGAAAAAGATAATTTCGATTTGTCGGTAATAGTTTCCGATGCGCCTTATTTAATGGAACAGACAACGGCTTACAAAGCGTTAGAAAATTTCAAGAAAACAGGAGTTCATTACGCTTTAGTTTCAGATGAATATGGAGTTTTTCAAGGTTTGATTACTTTGAATGACATCCTAGAAGCTTTAGTTGGAGATGCCTCTGAATTTTACAAAGACGAATTCCAGCTGATAGAAAGAGAAGATGGTTCGTGGCTGGTTGACGGACATTATTCGTTACACGATTTCTTAACCTATTTCGAGTTAGACGAATTAACCAACGATTACGAAGTAAACACTGTAAGCGGCATGATCATGACGGAGCTTTCTCATATTCCAAAAGAAGGAGAAAAATTAGTCTGGCAGAAATTCGTCTTAGAAGTGATCGACATGGACGGCGTAAAAATTGATAAAGTGCTTGTTAAAGCATTGAAAGAATAGAGAGAATAAAAAGTTTTCAGTCTCAGTATGCAGACACAGTTTACACTTAATGTATAGATTGAAACGAAAAAATAAATAAAATAGAATTTAGAAATAGAAGCTAGAGCAATCTAAAATCTGAAATCTAAAATCTGAAATTCAGAAAAATGACAGAAGGAAATTTTGTAGATTACGTTAAGATATACGTTTCTTCCGGAAAAGGAGGGAAAGGATCTACGCATTTACATAGAGAGAAATTTATTGAAAAAGGTGGTCCAGACGGAGGAGACGGAGGTCGAGGCGGACATGTATATTTAGTTGGAAATAAAGGACTCTGGACATTATTTCACTTAAAGTTTGCACGTCACATTAAAGCAGGTCACGGTGGAGATGGTGGTGGCGATCGTAGTACGGGTGCAGATGGAGATGATAAAATCATTGAAGTGCCACTAGGAACTGTTGTAAAAGACAAAGAAACTGGAGAAACACTTTTTGAAATTACAGAAGATGGAGAAAAACAAATTCTGGCGAGAGGAGGAAAAGGAGGTTTAGGAAATTGGCATTTTAGAAGTTCTACAAACCAAACACCTCGTTATGCACAGCCAGGTTTACTTGGTGTAGAAATGGATGTGATTTTAGAATTGAAAGTTCTAGCAGATGTAGGTTTAGTTGGTTTCCCAAATGCAGGAAAATCTACTTTATTATCTGTGCTAACTTCGGCAAAACCAAAAATTGCCGATTATCCTTTTACCACTTTAAAACCAAATTTAGGAATTGTAGCATACAGAGATTTTCAATCTTTTGTAATTGCTGACATTCCTGGAATTATTGAAGGCGCCGCAGAAGGAAAAGGTTTAGGACATTATTTCTTACGTCATATTGAGCGTAATTCGACATTGTTATTTTTAGTTCCTGTTGATACGCCAGATATTAGAGCAGAATACGATATTTTGGTTAATGAATTAACGAAATATAATCCTGAAATGTTAGACAAAGAACGTCTATTGGTAATTTCAAAATGCGATATGCTGGATGATGAACTAAAAGCAGAATTGAAAGCAGAATTAGATGTTACTTTCAAAGATGTTCCTTATATGTTTATTTCGTCTGTTGCACAGCAAGGTTTGACCGATTTGAAAGACAGGCTTTGGAAAATGCTTAACGAGTAAAGTTCTAAGTTTCTAAGCTACTAAGTTCAAAGAAAAAAACTTAGACTCTTAGAAACTTAGCATCTTAGTAACTTTTAAAAAAGAAAGGCGTTCTATTTTTAGAACGCCTTTCTTTTTTAAAAACAATGTTAAATTCTTAATAAAAGACTAAAAAAGCGAAAACATGTGCAATTTTGGATTTGTTTTGAGTGGAATAATTATAAATATGAGCTATATTCGCATCACTTAAACAAAATAACATGAAAAAAGTAATTTTATTCTTGACCATGTGCCTTATGACTTTCCCTATGAGAGCCGATGAAGGAATGTGGTTTTTGATGTTTATCGAAAGATTGAACCATAGAGATATGGAAAAAATGGGCTTGCAATTGACAGCCGAAGAAATTTACAGTATCAACAATCACAGTTTGAAAGATGCGATTGTACAATTCAATGGTGGATGTACTGCAGAGATTGTTTCAAATACTGGTTTGGTACTTACCAATCACCACTGCGGATATAGTGCCATTGCTGAACTTTCATCAGCAGAAAGAAACTATTTAAAAGATGGTTTCTGGGCTAAAGACCGTAGTCAGGAAATGAAACCAAAATCTTTGTTTGTTCGTTTCTTCGTTCGTATGGATGATGTTTCTAAAAGAATTTTATCTAAAGTAAACGATCAAATGACGGAAACGGAAAGAAACAAAGTGATTCAGCAGGAAATCAATTTGATCGAAAAAGAAAACAGCGAAAACGGAAAATACACTGTTTCTGTTCGTCCATTCTTTCAAGGAAATGAATATTACTATTTTGTTTACCAAGATTACACAGACGTTCGTTTAGTGGGAACACCACCAGAAAGCGTTGGTAAATTTGGTGGAGATACTGACAACTGGGAATGGCCTCGTCAAACTGGAGATTTCTCTATGTTTAGAGTGTATGCAGATAAAGACGGAAATCCTGCCGCTTACTCAAAAGACAATGTGCCTTTGAAACCAAAACATTATTTACCAGTAAGTATTAAAGGTGTAAAAGAAAATGATTTTGCCATGATTTTAGGTTATCCAGGAAGAACAAACCGTTGGATGCCAGCTGGTGGAATTGAGCAAAACATTAAATATGCTTACCCTGCATGGGTTGAAGGTGCTAAAACCGGAATGGATGTAATGAAAAAGTATATGGATAAAGATGCAACTGTTCGTTTACAGTACGCTTCTAAATATGCTTCTACAGCAAACTACTGGAAAAACCGTCAAGGTATGATCGATGCTTTAACAAAAGCTGGAACGGTTGATACTAAAGCAGAACAAGAAGATAAATTTTATGAGTGGGCAAGCAAACCTGCAAATAAAGAAAAGTACGAGAATGTAATTCCAACAATCAATGATTATTACAGAGAAACAAACCTAAAAGCGCGTCACGATAATTACTTGACACAGCTTTTACGTACTTCTGCTTATGCAACTGCGCCAGCTAATTTAGGAAATGCATTAATTGCTTACTACAAAGAAAATGATGCAAAAAAAGCAGAAATGCTTCCTAAAATCAATGCATTGATTGAAAGTGTTTATGGCGAATTTTATGCTCCTTTAGAAAAGGATATTTTAACTGCACAGTTGAATTTATACGCTGCTAAAGCTGCTGAATATGGACTTGCTCCAGAAATTGCAAAAATGAAAACGGCTAACAATGGCGATTTCACTGCTGATGTAGCAAAAGCAACGGAACAAAGTTATTTTACATCTAAAGAAAAAATATTAGGATTTTTAGCAGATCCGAAACCAGTAGCCCTTACACACGATCCATTGTATATTATTTCTAATGATTTATTGACTAAATACCGTTCTAAATCAGACGATCAGGCAAAAGCCGATGATGGTTTTGCAACGGCTTTCCGTAAATTGGTTGAAGGTTTAAGAGAATCTAAATTAAACGCGATTAAATATCCAGATGCAAACTCTACTTTGAGATTGACTTACGGAAAAGTTCGAGCTTTACCTGCTGATCCTCGTAATGATGCAAAAATCAACAACTATACTACAATGGAAAGTATGGTTAAAAAATACAAAGCAGGAGATCAGGAATTTGACTTGCCAGCTCGTTTATTAGAATTGAATAAGAAAAAAGATTTCGGACAATATGCTGATAAAGCAGGTTACATGCCAGTAAACTTCTTAACTGATAACGATATTACTGGAGGAAATTCAGGATCACCGGTTTTGAACGGAAAAGGAGAATTAATCGGTATTGCTTTTGATGGAAACATCGAAGCTATGGCTGGAGACGTTATTTTTGATTCTAATTTACAAAGAACTATCAACGTAGATATTCGTTACGTTCTTTGGATTATTGACAAATACGCAGGAGCGAAAAACATTATCGACGAATTGACGATTGCTAAATAATCTCAATTTCTACAATTTTTTCCGCCACGAATTCACGAATTAATTAAATAAAATTCGTGAATTCGTGGCGGATTTTTTTTATTGAACTTTCACTCGAATCCCTTTTGTATGGCTCGCAAATTCTGGTGCATACATACTTTGGATTGTGGTAATTCCGTTAGAGAATTCACCACTGTTATTTACTCTTATATCATATTCTAAAACATAAGTTCCTTTTTTAATTTGGTCAAAGAATAAATGTGTAGCCGCATCTTTTGTACTCATGTAATAACCTAATCCATTTTTATATTGGTATTCAGAAAGAACGTTGACAGGTTCAAAACAAGAGGCACGCATATCTTTTAAATGAACATATTCGGTATCTTCTTTTGAGGTAATGATAAGTCGAACCGTAACCAAATCTCCAATTTTTAATGGGTTTTTTGTTATGATTTTTTCTAATTGATTTCCTTTGAGAGTGCTTTTCTTTAGATATAATTCTTTCGAAACAGATAAAACTGCACCGGAATTGTTTTTAATTTTGTCCAAATCTTCAAAGTATTGCCAATAAACACCTCCAAAACCAGGAACTTTTGATTTGTTTTGAATTTTGATGGAAGCCATTTCTTTCTTTACTTCATCTGCTTTCCAGTTTAGTTTGATGTAGCCTGTTTCTGCTTCTTTTTCATTTTCGGCTAATTTTTTGGTCATGATTTTTTCATCTCCCAATTTGATAACCGTATTGTCTTTTACAGAAAGCCAGTCGGTACCTTGCATTAATAAAGCATAAATGGCTTCGGTTGTAGATTTTGTTGTGGGCCAGTTTTTAGTTTGTTTGTTTTTCAATAACCAGACTTTCATCGCATCAACCGATTTGGTGTCGTTATTTATTTCAGCGAAAGCCTCAATCAATAAAGCCTGAGTTTCTATCGGAGCCTGATACCAATACCATCCTGATTTGTTGGCAATCCAGTACATTCCCCAGTCTTCGTTGTTTGATGCCGTTTCTTTTAGACTTTCCAAAATTGTTTTGGCTGTTGCTTTTTCTCCAAAACGATTTAGTGTCAAGGCAGCAAGTCCTTTCTCGTAAAGAGAATAGTTTAACCAGCTTTTTTTAGCTGTTTCCAAATATAGTTTTGCTGCTTTTTTCAAAGTATCAGATAAAGGATATTTCTCTAAATAAAAACTTCTGGTATAAAGATAATGCAGGTCAGAATAGGGATTGAGCCAAATTAATTTATCGCTCTTTTTTAGGTTTTTGGTGGTGCTTTTATAGTACTCTAAAAATTTAGAATCTATAAACGGAATTGCAGTAGCTGTAATCTGCTCTAATTGAGATGTATTGTTGTTTTTTTGAAGTTTTTCCAAATGTCCGAGACCAGCTAAAATATGTCTCGTGATGTATTCATTTTCGTAATTTCCTCCAAACCATGAAAAAGCACCCGAAGGCAGTTGTTTTTGTTTTAATTTTTGAAAAGTAGCTTCCTGAGACGTTTTCATTTTCTCTAAGTCAAACAAAAGTGCTAAATTCTTTTTCTTTTCATCTTCAGATTGCGCGTCATTCAGCCAAGGTGTTTCTGCTAAAATAAGTGATTTTAATTCTTCATTTTCTTCCAGTTTTGAATTTGGAGTTCCTTTTTTTCTCCAAGTTTCAAAAACATTCGCAATTTTCGGATTACTTGAAATGATTTCTGTAGCCAAAGCATTGGCATAATAACGAGCAAAAGTCTGTTCGGCACATTCATGTTCGTATTCCATTAAATAAGGAATTGACTGAATCGCAAGCCAAGTTGGGTTAGAAGTATATTCTAGTGTAAATTGATGATTTTTTAATGTTGTAGAATTATTGTTTTTTAAATTCTCAAATTTATATTCTTTAGTTGAATTCTCGCGAACCCAAATCGGAATACTTTCAGTTACCAGCATATTATTGGTCAAAACAGGAATAATATTTTCTTCTCCATCAGAGAAATTACCTGCTTTTGCTACGATTTTGTATTGAATGCCTTGTAAGCCTTCTGGAATTATAATTGTCCAGTTTGCCGTTGTGTTTCCGTAACTCGGAATTGTAAAGTTTTTGATGTTTTTTAAGTTCAGTATTTTGGCATCAATTGGTTCCATAGTCGCAGCATCAAAAAACTGTAAACTTGCGATTCCGGTTTTTGCTTCAGCGGTAAGATTTGAGATTTTGGCACTGATTGTAATTGCATCTTTTTCTCTAAAGAATCTAGGGAAATTTGGTGAAACCATTAATTCCTTTTGAGTAACAATGTTTTTTTCTAAATAACCAGAAACCGCCTCTTTGTTATGTGCCATTAAACGAAGTTTCCAAGCCGTTAAAGCTTCAGGTGATGTGAAGTTGAAACTTACATTTCCAGTCGAATCTGTTTTTAGATGTGGAAAAAAGAATGCTGTTTCGGAGAGATTTTTTCTAGTTTTTACCTGCGTCAACAATTCCATTGCTTTTTTTGTGGTGATAATAATAACACCGTTTGCACTTTTACTTCCATAAAGAGCTTTAGCTTTATCAGCGGTTAAAAAATCTATAGATAAAACATCTTCAGGATTTATTTTGTTGAAATCACTTTCTGATAAGATTTCTCCATCAATGATATATAATGTTGATGTATTTACGGCCATTGATGTTAGTCCGCTTACGATTTTTTTACCCGGAATAAATTTTATTTTATCTGTTTGATAATAATATTCAGGATTTTCAGTCGTTTCACTTGCGTGAGCAACAACAGGCTTTACGAATTTAACTTGACTAACTTTGATAGGAGATCTTTGAACAACATCACCTCCTTCAATCACCATAGCATTTACCGGCCCAGCTCCTACAGGTTCATCAACAGTTAAAACAGCGTCTGGATCTCCTTTAATAGTTACTGCTCCCACTTTTCCATCTTTAATATCTACTATAGTCATCCCAAGATCACCAAAATGGCTATAATTGAAATTAAAACCAAACCAGTTTAATTGTGTTTCTTCATCCTCAAAATAAGTAGCGCCAACATATTCATTAAGATTATTTACTTCCATGTGGGTTTTGGCTAAACCTAAATCAGTTTTAAAATTAATACTGTTGTAAGTGTTACGGTAAATATTCAAGTTCTGCCAATTTTTGATGCTGAATTGGTCTAAAGAACTGTCATACATCGAAGCTAAAACTTCGGCTTCGATTTTTGTATTAACACCATTTAATTTAAATGACCAGTTTTGTGGACTTCCGGGTTCAATTTTACTTCTAAAACTTTCAACAGTCCATTCTAATTTTGCTTCTGGCTCTTTAAGTGCGACATCAAGCATTTGTGTATAACTGTAATTTTCGAAAACACTTTCAAAACCTAATTTTATTTGGTTTTCAAATTCATCCTTTAACGGAATTTTAATTACAGTTTCATTGTTTTCTAAATGAAAAATATCTTCAAAGAAAACACCGCTTTGGTAATTGCCACTCACAATAATATAAAGATCAGGAATAGGAGAGGTTACTTTTACTAGTACAAAGCCATCTTTTCTTGGGTCATCATTGACTTTTTTTACTGTTAGTAAACTGCCTGCATAAAATTTTTCGGCACTTTGTTTAATTTGAAATATAGAGGAATTTTCGATAGGATTATTGAAACTATCTTTAGCTGAAAAGACCATTTTATAAGTTCCCGATTTATAGTTGGAAATAAAATCTAAGACAATTTTTTTGTCTTTTTGCGTGTCTACCTTTTTAGAGAATACTAAAACTTCTGCAATTTTATTTTCGTCTTCATTTTTATTGATTTCATAAGGAAATAGTTTTTCAAAATCTTCATCTGAAATACCCTTTATATCTGGCTGTTGAAAAATTCTGCGTTTAAATTTACTAGGAAAAGTACTTACTAAATATAATTTTACTTCGCCTTTGGCAGTCAAAAATTCTCCGTTCAGATTGGTACTTGATAATGTTATTTCGTTTTTGTCTTTAGTTTCTATAATTGAGGGAATAGATGCATTAAGAATCAAATCATGATAACCAACTTTTACAATTGTCTGCGTAGTATGTGTTTCTCCGTTTAAGTCTGTAACCGTTGCCTCAATTTGATAATTGAAAACGGGCAATTCCTCTTTTCTATTGTTTTTTGAAGGAAGAGCTGTAAAGTCAATTGAAAATTTTCCTGAAGCATCCGTTTTTGTTTCTCCCACAGCAAGAGTTTCTTTCTCTTCACGGCCATAATAATTTCGGTAATAACTGGTATATCGGGTTACATTGTATTTTACGATAGCATCAGAAATGGAGTTTCCAGCAAATGCTTTTGCGTTTCCTTTAATTTTAACAGCTTGATTGAGTTTAAAAGACTCTTTCTTAGGTTCAAAAGTAACCTCAAATTTTGGACGTTTGTATTCTTCTACTCTAAAGGAAGTTCTCTGGTTATAAAAATCCACTTTATACCATGGTAAGAGTTTGGACTCTTCGTTTGAAGAAATGTGAACTTTTTGAGCCGAAATACTGAAATTTCCAGTCAGTCCATTTTTAGGAAGTGCAAATTCTCCCGAAAACGAACCAAACTCGTTAGCAGTAACTTCCATTTTTTTTATGACTTGATTATTGACATCATAAACAGAGACTTCAAACCTTGCATTGGGCACAATACTGCTTTTGTTTTTGTTTTTTTGAAAAGCAATACCTTTATAAAAAACAGTCTGACCAGGTCTATAAATAGCACGGTCTAAATAAAACTCTATTTTACCATCTGTTCTGTTATCAGGATTATATTCTGATACATGTTGTACATAATAATTTCTTTCCACCATTAAAGAATCGCCATCTTTAGATAACTCAACAAACAAATCATCGTCATCATTTGAAATTTTTGTAAAAGTAGCAATGCCTTTTGCATTGGTCTCTGTTGTAGTATTTTTAAATTTTACGACTGCATTTTCAATAGGCTTACCGGTTTTTCTGTCGAGAACTTGATAGCTTTCGATATTTTTTTGTTCAGAAGCAAGTGCCATTAAATTGGAAACTGAAATGATATCACTTGCATAGGCTTTTTCTTCTTTTGAATCTGAATCGCTTTCTACATAAATCAGATAATTTCCAAGAGTTAGTTTTGGCAGTAAAACTTCTGTTGTATAATCAAAATAATCTTTTTTATTTAGGAGATCATAATTTTGCGAAACAACTGGAGGCCTTTTAGCAGTAATTAGTTTAGATAAACTGTCTTGTCTTTCACCTTTTTTAAATTCTTTTAATTCCGAAAGACTAATTTTAAAAAAGGAAATTTTAAAACGCTCTACATTTTGGTAATATATTAACGCTCTAGTATTTTTATTCGGATAAATATATTCTTCAAGTTCTAATGATAATGATTTGGAGAGAATCTGTGCTTTTTTTTCCAAAGCATCGCTTGCAGGATATGAGTTTTCATTGATTTTTACAATCTCATCAATAAGATTGAGTGCTTTAATATTGTTTTCTGGATAAGTTGTTTTGGATGCCTTTTTCACGAGGATTGAAACCTGTTCCAATTTAATTTTCTGGATAAGTGGTTTCTCTTCGGCTTTCTTTTCAATCAAAGCGAGGTAAGTTTCGAAACGATCATCTAAGTTTAAAAATGTTTCCTGACAGAATTTAACTCGTTCAAACTGATTTTCTAAAGATGGATCGATAATTTCTTTCTGTTGGTATAAGAATAGAGTATTTTTTAGGTTTGTTTCAGTTATAAAATCGAGATTAAGTTGTATAAAAGCTTCAGAATTACCAAAAAACGATTCTGTGTAAGGGACAAATTCATTTTCTGAAATTTCCCAGCGTTCTATTTTAGAGGAAAAATAAGCAATATTCTCCTCTAATAAATAGTCAAATAAACTCTGTTTTTTAAATTTTGAATTTTTATGAAAGTAAAATAGGGTTTCATAATTGCTTAAAGGCGTACTTTTTAAGATTGATGCATTTTCTAATGTTTTTTTATAAAGTTCCGTAATCTCCTCTTCTGAATAAAAATCAGTTTCAGAAGAATCTGAATCTTCCGCTGACGTATCTAGGGCAGAAGCAGTCGTGTCTACCGAAGTAGTTTCGTAATCTACTACTGAAGCGGCACTATCTACCATTATTTCGGGATCGCCATAATCGCGGTAATGAATCAAAAATTTCGCATAAACCAGATTTAAAAGTGCTTTTGACGGGACGGAAACCCGGTTTATATCCCTTTTTAGATTGGCTAAAGTTTTGGTTTTAGCATTTTCATCCAAATTATAAAGGTACTTTGAGGTGTGAAAAAAGCATTTTATCATTTGTACTTCATCTTTTTGAGTAACTGCTTTTTTGTAAATGCGATCTACAATTCTGTTGGCAGATCTAATTCTTCCAACGTTTTCAAGTGCCATGACTTTTTTCCATTCTTTGTCAAATTGCTGTGCGAAAACGGTAGTGGAAACCAATAAAAATAACAGTAAAATCTTTTTCATAAAGTAGCTTTTTATATCAGAGGTATTTTTGTGGCGTAAAGGTTGGTTTTAATTAAAAATAAATTTCGTACAAATTACTAATTTATGTTCAAAAGCAAATAGCATTTTATATTTCCTTGATTTTTGAAATACGAGGATGTTGTTAGGGTTTTATATTTTTTTTCCGCCACGAATTCACGAATTTTATTTTCAAAGATTGTCAAAAAATAATTCATGAATTACTTCGTCCGTTCGCTATCGCTCGGGTCGTGGCGGAAAAACTTATTGGACTTTCACTCGAATTCCTTTTGTATGGCTTGCGAATTCTGGCGCATACATACTTTGGATTGTGGTAATTCCGTTGGAGAATTCCCCGCTGTTGTTTACTCGAATATCGTATTCTAAAACATAAGTTCCTTTGTTGATTTCGTCAAAAAAGAAATGCGTTGCTGCATCTTTTGTACTCATATAATAGCCTAAACGATCTTTGTATTGATATTCAGAAAGAACATTTACAGGTTCAAAACAAGAGGCTCGCATATCTTTTAAATGAATGTATTCTGAATTTTCTTTGGCTGTAATAATTAATCGAACTGTAATTAAATCGCCCGTTTTTAAAGTGTTTTGAGCTGTTATTTTTTCCAATTCATCGCCTTTTAAAGCGCTTTTCTTCAAATACAATTCTTTTGAAACAGACAATGCCGTTCCAGAGTTATTTTTGATTTTATCCAAATCTTCAAAATACTGCCAATAAACACCTCCAAAACCGGGAACTTTAGATTTGTTTTGAATTTTGATCGAAGCCATTTCTTTCTTTACTTCTTCGGCTTTCCAAGTCATTTTGATGTAACCCGTTTCGGCTTCTTTTTCGTTTTCGGCCAGTTTTCTGGCTACTATTTTTTCATCTCCCAATTTGATGACCGTATTGTCTTTTACCGAAAGCCAGTCGGTTCCCTGCATTAATAAGGCATAAATGGCTTCGGTGGTTGATTTTGTTGTGGGCCAGTTTTTGGTTTGTTTGTTTTTTAATAACCAGACTTTCATTGCATCAACCGATTTGGTGTCGTTTGTCACTTCGGCGAAAGCCTCAATCAATAAAGCCTGAGTTTCTATCGGCGCGTGATACCAATACCAGCCAGATTTATTGGCAATCCAGTACATTCCCCAATTTTCGTTGTTAGATGCGGTTTCTTTTAAACTTTCGATGATTTTCTTAGCACTTTCTTTTTCTCCAAAACGATTCAAAGTCAAAGCCGCTAACCCTTTTTCGTACAGAGAATAATTCAGCCAATCTTTTTTAGCTGTTTCTAAATATAGTTTTGTTGCTTTTTTCAAAGTATCTGATAACGGATATTTCTCTAAGTAAAAACTTCTCGTATACAAATAATGCAGATCAGAATACGGATTAAACCAAGTTAATTTCTCGTTCTTTTTCAGGTTTTTGGTTGTGGTTTTATAATATTCTAAAAATTTAGAATCTATAAACGGAATTCCAGTTTTAGTAATTTCATCACTTTTGGCTGTATTGTTTTTGCCCAGTTTTTCTAAATGACCCAAACCAGCCAGAATATGTCTTGTAATATATTCGCTTTCATAACCGCCGTCAAACCAAGAAAATCCACCAGATGATTTTTGTTTTTGTTTTAATTTGTCGAAAGTAGTTTCCTGTGAACTTTTCATTTTCTCTAAATCAAACAAAAGGGCTAAATTCTTTTTCTTTTCCTCTTCAGATTGAGCATCATTCAGCCATGGAGTTTCTGCCAGAATAAGCGATTTTAATTCTTCATTTTCTTCCAGCTTAGAAGTTGGTTTACCGCTTTTTTTCCAATTTTCAAAAACAGTTGCAATTTTTGGATTACTCGAAATGATTTCTGTTGCCAATGCATTGGCATAATATCGTGCAAAAGTCTGTTCGGCACATTCGTGTTCGTATTCCATTAAATAAGGAAGTGATTGAATGGCAATCCAAGTTGGGTTTGAAGTATATTCTAAAGTAAACTGATGATTTTTTAAAGTATTAGAATTGTTGTTTTTTAGGTTTTCAAAAGTGTATTCTTTAGTAGAATTCTCGCGAACCCAAATAGGAATACTTTCTGTAACTAACATATTATTCGTCAAGACAGGAAGAATATTTTCTTCTCCGTCTGAAAAATTTCCTGCTTTTGCTACGATTCGATATTGAACACCTTGTAAGCCTTCAGGAATTGTAATGATCCAATTTGCCGTTGTATTTCCGTATGCTGAAATAGTAAAATTTTTAATGTTTTTTGTATTGAGCATTTTAGCATCAATTGGCTGCATGGTTGTCGCATCAAAAAACTGCAAGTTTGCGATTCCCGTTTTCGCTTCAGCGGTAACATTCGAAATTTTAGCACTGATTACAATGGTGTCTTTTTCTCTAAAGAATCTTGGAAAATTAGGCACAACCATTAATTCTTTTTGAGTAACAACATTCCTTTCCAGATATCCTAAAACGGCATCTTTGTTATGAGCCAGTAAACGAAGTTTCCAAGCTGTAAGCGCTTCGGGAGAAGTAAAGTTGAAACTTACTTTTCCTTTAGAATCAGTTCTTAAATTGGGGAAGAAGAAAGCAGTTTCAGAAAGATTTTTTCTGGCTTTTACTTGGGTTAATTCTTCTAATGCTTTCTTTGTCGTAATGATAATAGCGCCATTTGCAGCTCTGCTTCCATAAAGGGCAGTTGCTTTTTGGTCTTTTAAAACATCGATTGCTAAAATATCTTTTGGGTCTATACTGTCTATATTGGCTACTATTATTCCGTCCACTACATAAATGGGAGAATTTGCACTTGAGATTGAACCGTTTCCTCTAATCATAACTTTATAGTCGCTTACACTCACACCAGCAACTTTTCCAGATAATGTATCTGAAATTCCGGCTGTATTATAAACGGTATTGTCTTCTTGAACGACCATTTGGGTAACTGCTCCTGTTAAAGACTGTTTTTTCTGAACACCATAACCTACCAAAACAACTTCTTCTAAATTAGAAGATTCATCTTTTAAAATAATATTTTGGATTTTGTTTCGGGAAATAACAGCCGTTTCACTTTTAAAGCCAATATAAGAAAATACAAGTTCTTCATTTTCATTAGCTTCTATTTCATAATATCCATCGTAGTCGGTTGTTGTACTTCTTTGCGTGCCTTTTACGGTTACAGATACACCAGGTATTTCCAATTTGTTGTTATCGGTTACAATTCCCGATATCATTTTGGCATTTGCTGGCTTTTTTACTTTTTTGCTTAATTGTCTTTGATATTCTCTTTGAAGATAAAGTGCATTGTAATTGGAGCTGTTAAAGTCAAATCCAAACCAGATTAATTTTGTGCTTTCATTTTTAAGTTCTATGGACTTAGAGTTGCTATTTGGATAAGAGATTATAGTATTCGTTTTTTCATTTCCTAAAACTGATTTCGATGTACCGCGGACAATACTTCCGCTGTTGTAATAACTATTCCACCTTTCCCAGTTTTTTGTAGCAAATTGATCCAAAGAAGCGTCGTACATAGAAGCCAAAACTTCAGCTTCTTTTTTTGTTGCTGTTCCTGTAAGTTTAAAAGACCAATTTTCGGAGCTTCCAGGTTGTAATTTACTTCTAAAAGTATCTACATCAAATTTTAATTCTGGTTTTTCTGATTTCAGAGCGACAGAGATACTATTATCAAATTTTTCATTTTCAAAAACACTTTCAAAATTAATTGTGACAATATCTTTGAATTCTTTTTTAAGTGGAATTCTAATTATGGTTTCATGATTTTCAAGATGGTATGTTTCTTCTGAAAAAATATTGCCTTCAAAGTTAGCTGTTCCTATGATATATAAATCTGGTATAACAGAAGTTAATTTTATTAAAGCAAAACCATCTTTTTTTGCATCAGAATTTATTTGTTCTACAGTAAACAATCTGCTTGCATCAAATTTATCTTTGCTTTGTTTAATTTTAAAAATGGAGCTGTTTTCAATTAAATTTCCAAAACTATCTTGAGCCGAAAAGACAACTTTATAATTTCCAGATTTATAATTTGAAATAAAATCTAAAGGAAGAATTTTGTCGGTTTCCGTGTTGATTTTTTTAGAAAACACTAAAGTTTCTGGTGTTTTTTCTTTTGATTTTATGTTGGATTCATAAGGAAATAATTTTTCAAATTCTGTATCAGAAATCGCTTCGATATCAGGATTAGGAAAAACTCTGGTTTTGAATTTTGTAGAGATCGGCTTAAGAAAATAAATTTTCACATCTGCTTTAACCGCTTTTGACTCACCATTTAAATTAGTGCTCGTAAGTTTGATGTCATTTTTATTTTTGGTTGAAATCAAGGACTTGACAGTAGTGTTAAGCTCTAAATCATGATAGCCCACTTTTATAGTAGTTTGAGCATCGTGCGTTTCGCCATTAATATCGGTTACAGAAGCTTTTATCAAATAAGAAAAAACAGGAAGTTTTTCTTTTATCGCATTCTCTGAAGGAAGTGCTGTAAAATCAATTGTAAATTTTCCTGAAGCATCGGTTTTAGTTTCTCCTGTTTTTAATACTTCATTCGGTTCTTGCGAATAATAATCTCTAAAATAATTTGTACTTCTGGTAACAGTGTAAGTTACTTTCGCATCAGAAATGTTGCTTCCTGCAAAAGCTTTTGCAGTTCCGTTTACTTTTGCTAGTTTATTAAGTTCGAAACTCTCTTTTTTAGGTTCAAAATTGACTTCAAATTTCGGACGTTTGTATTCTTCAACTCTAAAGCCTAACTCTGAATAAGACAAGTTGACATTGTCCCAAAATGGATGTTCGTTTTTTGTTTTATCGTAAGCTTTGTCTTTTTCATAATCATCTGGTTCTTCTGCTTTAATATTAAAAGTTCCTGTAAGTCCGGTTTTTGGCAGAATAAATTCTCCGGAAAAAGATCCAAATTCATTTGTAGTTACGTCAAATTCTTTAAAATCATTTTGATTGGCATCTTCAACAGTAATTTTAAACGAAGTGTAAGGAACTACAGAAACTTTGCCTTTTAATCTCTGTATGGCAATTCCTTTGTAATAAACCGTTTGTCCGGGACGATAAATTGCGCGGTCTAGATAGAATTCGACTGTTGCGCTAAATTTTTGATTTTCATCATCCAGATCATCATATTCAGTATTGTAATAAAGGTAGTTTTTGTTTACAGAAAGCGTGTCATTTGCAGTGTAGAAAGAGATAAGTTCATCGTAGCCATCTTTTACTTTATCCAAAACAGCATTTCCGTTTTTATTTGTTATAACAGAGAAAGAAGGAGTTTTTACGGTTACATTTTCTAAAGGTTTTCCTGTTTTTCGATCTAAAACCTGATAATTTTCCTGTTTTTCATTTTGCGATGCTAAAACTATAAATGGAGAAACCGTTATGGTTTCAAAAGCAGTTGCTTTTTTGCCTTTAGTATCAGATTCACTTTCAAAATAGACCAAGTAAGAACCTGTTTCTAATTTAGGAAGCAAAACTTCAGTAGAATATTCATAATAATCTTTTTTATCGACAAGCGGATAGATTTGTGATGCTGTAGGTTTTGTTTTTGTGACAAGATTCTCAATTATGCTGTCTCTCTTATACGTTTTAGTCTGCTTAATTTGTGCCTGACTGATTTTAAAGAATGAAATTTTAAGATTCTCAATATTTTGATATCGGATATAACCTCTCGTGTTTTCATTATTATAAATGTACTTTTGAAGCTTTACATTTAAAAATTTATGCAAAATAGCTTCTTTTTTTTGAAGCGCCAGTTTATAAGCATTCGATTTATTTTCTGTTTTTAGAATACTATCGAGAGTCACAACTGCTTTTACATTGTAATCTGGATAAGTATGTTTGGATGCATGTTGAGCTAAGTAATATGCTTTTTCGAGTTGAATGTTGTGAATAAGATTTACATCATTGGTTTGTTTTTGAAACGCTGTCAAGGCTTTAATGTAATATTGATCAGCATCAACAATGAAATTTTTGCTGAATTGAATTCTTTGCCAAATGTTTTCTGCTGAAGGATTATTGATTTCTTGTTTTTGATAAAGTTTCAAAATCATTTTGAGATTTTCATTAGAAACAGAATCGAAATTTAGTTTTATAAAATCATTTGAATTTCCTAAAAGCTCTTTTTTAAAATCAAAAAACTCACTTTTCTTAATTTCCCAAGTACGTAATTTCTGTGTTAGAATAGAAATATTTTCCGATAGTATGTAATTGAATACATTTAACGTTTTGAATTTTTCCAGTGTAGGATAATCAAAGACTGCTTCGTATTTTATTAGAGAAGTGTTTTTTAAAATAGCCTCATTTTCTAATGAGTTTTTTAAGACGAGATTAATTTGAGAGATAAAATTACTATCAGTCCATGTTAAAAAATCGGAGTCTAAAACCGTAGTATTTGTTCTTCTGTTAATTTGATATCTGTTATTACTGTAATAATCGGTCAAACATTTTGCATACACCAAATTCAAAATTGCTTTTGATGGAATAGAGACACGGTTAATATCTGTTTGCAAATTATTTAAAATTTTCGTCTGTGCATTTTCATCAACAACCTGCAAATATTTAGATTGGTAGAAAAAGCATTTTATCATTTGGACTTCGTCTTTTTGATTTACAGCTTTTTTGTAAATTTTGGAAACAATCTCATTGGCAGCTTTTACTTTGCCTTCGTTTTCAAGAGCAATTACATTGTCCCATTTTTTGTCATTTTGCTGACTAAAAAGTACTGTCGAAATCAATAAGAATACAAAAAGTATATTTTTCATAAGAAGAGTTTTAATCTTAAGATGTTTGAAATTCAAAAAAGGTTGGAAAACATACAAAGATTATTTAAAAATAAATTTCGTACAAATTACTAATTTATGTTCAAAAGCAAATAGCATTTTATATTTCCTTATTTTTGAAATATGAAAAAGTGGCTGATTTTCTTTTTAATTGTTCCAATGTATTCTTGGGCGCAATCTAATTTTGAAAAAGGAGAGAAGTTATTTCGGGCTAAGAAGTACGATGAAGCTAAACCTATATTTGAATTTGTTCTTAAAACAAATCCGTCAGATATAAAGTCACTTGAATATCTTGGCGAAATAGAAGCACATCAAAAATCATGGGTAAAAGGGGCTGAATATTTTAAAAAACTAAAAGAATTGAAACCCACAGTTGCTGATTATTTTTTTAAATATGGAGGTTGTCTGGCGATGCATGCTGTTGAAGTGAATAAAATCAAAGCTTTCTCGATGGTTGGTGATATGAAAGAAGCTTTTGAAAAAGCAATCGAGCTTAATCCAAAACACGTTCAGGCGCGTTGGGCATTGATTGAAATTTATTTACAATTGCCCGGAATTTTAGGCGGAAGCGAATCTAAAGCAATTGCATATTCTAACGAATTAGCGCAGTTTTCTCCAGTTGACGGATATTTGTCAAGAGGAAGAATTGAAGAATATTTTAAAAGATACGATCTTGCTGAAAAAAATTATAAGAAAGCGCATGAAATTGGCAATTCAAAAGTCACATTTCAAAAATTATATAATTTATATTTGAACAAACTAAAAGACACAAAAAAAGCGCAGGATTTAAAACGAAAATTCGAAGCATAAAATAGAGATTCTAAATGAAAACACATTTCATTGCCATTGGCGGAAGCGCAATGCACAACTTAGCATTAGCACTACATAACAAAGGATATCAGGTTACAGGAAGCGATGACGCTATCTTTGAACCATCAAAATCAAGATTAGAGAAAAAGGGAATTTTACCAGCTGAATTAGGATGGTTTCCAGAAAAAATTACTGCTGATATTGATGCAATCATTCTTGGAATGCACGCAAAAGCAGATAATCCGGAATTATTGAAAGCACAGGAATTGGGATTAAAAATTTATTCCTATCCTGAATTTTTATATGAACAGTCAAAAAATAAAACTCGTGTTGTAATTGGTGGTTCTCACGGAAAAACGACTATTACTTCGATGATTTTGCACGTGATGCATTACCATAATATTGCAGTTGATTACATGGTTGGTGCACAATTGGAAGGCTTTGATACAATGGTTCACTTAACGGAAGAAAATGATTTTATGGTTTTGGAAGGTGACGAATATTTGTCTTCTCCAATTGACAGACGCCCTAAATTTCATTTGTATCAGCCCAATATTGCCTTGATTTCTGGAATTGCTTGGGATCATATTAACGTTTTTCCAACGTACGAGAATTATGTAGAGCAGTTTGAGATTTTCATTGCAAAAATTACTAACGGAGGTATTTTAGTTTATAATGAAAATGATCCAGAAGTAAAACGTGTTTCTGAAGCAGCAACAAATCCAATTAGAAAAATTGCGTATTCAACTCCAGAATATTCTGTAAGTGATGGTGTAACTTTATTAAAAACTCCAGAAGGCGATATGCCAATTGAAGTTTTTGGTGCGCATAACTTAAATAATTTAGCTGGAGCCAAATGGATCTGCCAAAATATGGGAGTTGACGAAGCTGATTTTTACGAGGCAATCGCAAGTTTTAAAGGAGCTTCAAAACGTTTAGAAAAAATTGCTGAAGGAAAAGGAAAAGTAGCCTATAAAGATTTTGCGCATTCGCCAAGTAAAGTTGCAGCTACAACAAAAGCAGTTAAAGAACAATATCCAAATAGAACTTTAGTAGCTTGTTTGGAATTGCATACGTACAGCAGTTTAAATGCCGAATTCTTAAAAGAATATGAAGGCGCTTTAGAATATGCAGATGTTGCCGTTGTTTTCTACTCTCCAGATGCTGTGAAAATAAAACAGTTAGAAGAAGTAACTTATGAACAGATTGCTACAGCATTTAACAGAAAAGATTTAATCATTTATACAAATCCAACTGAATTTAAAGAATATTTATTCAACTTAAATTTAGATAATTCGGCACTTTTATTAATGAGTTCTGGAAATTACGGCGGGTTAAATTTTGATGATGTGAAAGGATTGATTAATTAGAGAATTAATCAATTTGAAAATTAGATAATGGGCCGATTGTTTCAGACAATCGGCTTTTTTTTGATTGGAATTTGAAATTTCAGATTTGGAATTTCATTTTAGTACTTTTTATTTTTAAAGTTAATAAAAATTAAAATCGATTGCATTTATTTGAAAGGTTTTTCTTCTTTTTGTATATATTCGCTTTTTATATGATGTGATTATGGATGAAGGGCATTTCGCTATAAGAGATTGGTCAGATGATGACAAACCTCGCGAAAAATTAATGAAAAAAGGCAGAGATGCTTTGAGTGATGCCGAATTATTGGCGATTTTAATTGGTTCTGGAAGCCGAAATGAATCGGCAGTTGCATTAAGTCAAAGAATTTTGGCTACAGCAAAAAATCTAAATGCTTTAGGTAAAATGTCTATTTCACAGTTAATGAAGTTTAAAGGGATAGGTGAAGCAAAAGCAGTTTCAATTGTTTCTGCATTAGAGTTGGGGAGAAGACAGAGAGCAGAAGATGTTTTAGTATTAAAAAGAATAACTTCAAGTAAAGCGGTATTTGAAATAATGCAGCCTATAATTGGCGAACTTCCGCATGAAGAATTTTGGGTGCTTTTTCTTAATAATTCAAACAAGGTAATTTCTAAATCACAATTAAGTAAAGGAGGTATTGCGGGAACAGTTGTAGATATGCGATTGATTTTTAAATTAGCATTAGAAAACGGAGCTACAGGTTTGATTTTGTGTCATAATCATCCCTCAGGAGATTTAAAGCCAAGTAATGCAGATAAACAAATCACGAAGAAAATTAAAGAGGCAGGGGAAATTTTAGATGTTAAAGTTTTAGACCATTTGATTATTACTGAATCAAAATATTATAGTTTTGTAGATGAAGGAATTTTTTAACACATGAATACCACAATTACAGATGTCTTTTTTGACTTAGACCATACGCTTTGGGATTTTGATAAGAATTCACAAATGGCTTTTGATAAAATTTTTAAAAGTAAATACCAAGAAATTATTACTGAGGATTTTATAAAAGAATATATTCCAATAAATCAAGAGTGCTGGAGATTGTATCAGAATGATAAAATCACACATCAGGAGTTACGTTTTAATCGACTGAAGTTTTCTTTTGACGCTTTAAATTATGTGATTTCGGAAGAAAATATTTTAGCAATCGCCAATGATTATATTGAATTTTTGACCGATAATAATTATCTTTTTGATGGAGCTATTGAAGTTCTAGAATATTTAAAACCAAAATATAAACTGCATATTATTACCAACGGATTTGCGGGCGTACAAGAAAAGAAAATTAATAATGCTTCATTAGGAAGTTATTTTAGCACTATAACAAATTCGGAGTTAGCAGGTGTTAAAAAGCCAAATAGTATTATATTTGATTACGCATTAAAATTAGCCAAAACTTCAAAAGAAAATAGTGTAATGATCGGAGATGATTTTGAAGCCGATGTAACTGGAGCATTAAATGCAGGTTTGGATGCTATTTATTTTAATGAAAGAAGGCTGGATGTTTCTGGAAATTATAAACAAATTAACCATTTATTAGAACTAAAAAAATATTTATAATGATGAAGATTAAATTTTTACTTACTGCACTTTTATGTTCAGTTGTTGGATTTGCGCAGTCTGTTAATGATTACAAAGCCGTAATTATACCTTTGAAGTATGATTTTATGAAAACCGATAATCAATATCGTTTAGCAACTTTGACTAAACAAAATTTAACTAAAGCTGGTTTTGAAGCCTATTACAGCAATGAACAACTTCCTGATGGATATACTGATCGCTGTCAGGTTTTGTATATTGATGTAGTAAAAGATAATGCTTTTTTAGTAACTAAACTTTTTGTGCAGCTTAAAGATTGTTTCAATCAGGTTGTTTTTACTTCTGAAGTTGGAAGAAGCAAAGAGAAAGATTATGATTTAGCTTATAAAGAGTCGCTTGATAATGCTTTTAAATCTGTTATTGCATTGCATTACAAATATAGCGGAAATCCTGTAGTAGTTACTAGAACTACAGCACAAGCACCAGCAAAGATT
Source organism: Flavobacterium panacagri (assembly GCF_030378165.1). Lineage (NCBI taxonomy): Bacteria > Pseudomonadati > Bacteroidota > Flavobacteriia > Flavobacteriales > Flavobacteriaceae > Flavobacterium > Flavobacterium panacagri. The sequence goes on along the minus strand of NZ_CP119766.1, from coordinate 444,527 downwards.
ACTGCTGAAACTTTAGCGGCAGCGACGCCAGTTGCAGCAACTCAAGTTGCAGCGTCTAGTCCATCGCCAGATTTAAAAGATCCAAACTTATTGTATGCACAGCCTACAGAGTCAGGTTATCAGTTAATTGATAAAACTCCAAAAGTAGTAATGAAACTTCTTAAGACTTCCCAGTCAAATGTCTATATTGCTATAAAAGATAATGTACAAGGTTCTTTAATCTTAAAACCAGATGGTCAATGGTATTTTGAATCTTACCAAAATGACAAATTGGTTTCAGAAAAAATTACTGTGAAATTCTAAATATAAAATGCGGTCTAATATCCGTATTTATCTTTCCAACGGTTCTTTAAAAATTCTCGGTTGCTGTTCTCTCTAGAATTGCTTCCAGGATTATAAAGAACCGTTTCCTTTATGGCATCTGGTAAGAACTCTTGTTCTGCAAAATTATTCGCATAATCGTGCGAGTATTTGTATTCATCGCCATAACCAAGTTCTTTCATTAATTTGGTTGGAGCATTTCGTAAATGAATTGGAACTGGTAAATCTCCCGTTTGTTTGACCAATTGCTGCGCATTTCCAATTGCCATATAGGAGGCATTGCTTTTGGGAGATGTTGCAAGATAGATCGCACACTGACTTAAAATAATGCGGCTTTCTGGATATCCAATTGTAGTAACCGCCTGAAAAGTATTGTTTGCCATTATAAAAGCAGTTGGATTGGCATTTCCAATATCTTCACTTGATAGGATTAACATTCTTCTTGCAATAAATTTAACATCCTCGCCGCCTTCGATCATTCTAGCAAGCCAATAAACAGCCCCATTTGGATCGCTCCCTCGAATAGATTTTATAAAAGCAGAAATAATATCATAATGCTGTTCGCCTGTTTTGTCATAAAGTACAGTATTCTGCTGTACTAATTCTAAAACACGTTCATTAGTAATTGTGATATCATCTCCTTCAGAAGCATTGATGACAAGTTCAAAAATATTGAGAAGTTTTCTTCCATCACCGCCAGAAAGACGTAATAAAGCTTCGGTTTCCTTTAGATTTATATTTTTTGTCAATAAATAAGTGTCGGTTTTCATTGCTCGCTTTAATAGAGCCTCTAAATCGTCTTTTGTAAAAGCATTTAAGATATAAACTTGACAGCGTGACAATAGTGCAGGAATCACTTCAAAACTGGGATTTTCTGTTGTGGCACCAACCAAAGTTATCCAGCCTTTTTCGACTGCAGCTAAAAGTGAATCTTGCTGTGATTTGCTGAAACGGTGAATCTCGTCAATAAAAAGTATTGGATTTTTGGCAGTAAAAAGACCGCCGCTTTGTTTTGCTTTTTCTATAACGTCGCGAATATCTTTAACACCAGAATTAATGGCACTTAAAATATAAAACGGCCGTTTTGATTCTTGTGAAATAATTTGGGCAAGTGTTGTTTTTCCTGTGCCAGGAGGTCCCCAAAAAATCAAAGAAGGAATTATTCCCCTTGAAATTTGCTGTGTTAAAGATCCTGTTGGACCAACTAAATGCTGCTGACTAATATAATCCTCTAATTTTTGCGGACGAATGCGCTCTGCTAACGGTGCTTCCATTTTACAAAATTACAGTTTTTAGTTTTAGATTTTATCCATTAGAAGTTAAAACAATGGATGTTTCGAGTGGATTGTTACAATCTGAGACAAAATTTGAATGGATCGACTATGACAAAATATCAGTAAAATATTTTTGGATAGTTTTTTGAGTTCTTATAATGGTTATTTAGAAAAATATGAACGATACCAGCTTTAAATTTTCCAATTCAGTTATTGCGCTTCCCTTATTTTTTGTCCTTTTATTATGGGTAGTATATTGGCTCCAGATTCGTTTCGATTTTGATTTTTATCAATACGGAATTTATCCTCGAGATATAGTGGGCTTAAGAGGTGTTTTATTTAGTCCTTTTATCCATGAAAATTTAGATCATCTTTATAATAATAGTATTCCGCTTTTGATATTATTGACAGCAATCCAGTTTTTTTATCCCAAGCAGACATTTGGAGTAATTGGCTATGGTATTTTGCTTTCGGGATTAATTACCTGGATTCTAGGACGTGAAAATTTTCATATTGGAGCGAGCGGATTGATTTATGTTTTGGTAAGTTTTATTTTTTTTAAAGGAATCCAGACGCGTTATTATAGATTAGTGGCTTTATCGCTAACAGTGATTTTGCTTTATGGCGGTATGATATGGTATGTTTTTCCAGATGTAGATCAATCTATTTCTTGGGAAGGACATTTGGCAGGTCTTATTACTGGTTTTGTCCTGACATTGTTTTATAAAGCGCCAGAATATGCAAAGCCTATTGTTTATGATTGGCAGCGACCAGATTTTGATCCAGCTACAGATCCTTTTATGAAGCATTTTGACGAAAACGGAAATTTTGTAAATAGTACGCCTGAACAAGAGGAAGATCAATTGGATTATTTTTCCTCAAGTCATCAGGTAAATTATATTGTAACAAGAAAAATAGAATCCGAAGGAGAAATTTAGATTAATGTTTCTTTGAGATTAAATCAGTAAATTTGTTTTTGTAACAATTTAATCTCTAGGGTTATGAGTAAAATAAAGATGTGTATTTTGTTCTTGTGTTTTATTTTTAACACTAAAGCTAGTGCACAATGCGAAATTAAAAACAGGGTTCAGGCTGATGGTAGCATGCTGTACTATTTTGAACCAGCTGTGTTTTATACGACTAAGTCAAAATCTTTGAAAATTAATATTGTTACAGACAAAGAACATTATTTTGTAGCATTGCAGCCAACTCCATTTCCGGATAAGAAAATTGGTAAAAAGATAAAAGATGATTTAATTATTCATCTTGCGGATAATAATACTTATAAGCTGGCACATTACGATACGCTATACCGAAGAAATGATTCTATTATGCAAGTTCTTTACTTAATTGATGAAAAAGATTTAAATGCTTTCTCAAACTACGAAGCAGTTACTGCTGAAATTAATATGAAAGGAACAGAGTTTGTGCGAAGCTATAATTTTAAGCTTCATAAAAATGCTATAAGAGAGCAGCTTTTATGTTTTTTAAAAGAGAAAGAAAAGTAGATTATTCTTCATCTTTTATTTCATGATTATGTTTGCTGGCCATTTTCTTCTTGACGCTTTCGAGTAGATTATTGAAACTAATAGTTAAAGAGGCGGCGTTTGTAGTTTGATTTCCGTTGTTGCGTGGTAAAAATTCGTTACAGTAAGTAAGTTCAACCTGAATATCATCTGAAAACAAATATCCTGCACCTACATTAAATCTATTGCGGTCGAAGAAACTTTCTCCTGTAACCTTTGCACCAGATTTTAAGTATATTTCATCTGAAGCTACTGCATATATAACACCTTCTCTTAAAACTTTACTGTTTATTGGTTGTAGATATTTAATCTGTTGACGATAACGGAAAACATTTTCATAGTCTCCATCTTGATTTCTCATGTGGCGAAATTCGATTCGCATTCTTGTGCTTAAAGTGTAGCCAGTTTTATGGAAATAGTAAATTCCTTGAAGAGCAAATCGCCATTCGGGAGATTCAAATTGTCCTATTTCGGGAACGTCTCTATTGTTAAAGTATGCAATGAAAGAAGAAAATTTCCATCTGGGAGAAAAGTAATAATGTCCCCAGCCTCTAACTGACCTTTGAATTGTGTTGGCGAACAAATTAGAAGAAGATTCAGTACTGCTGTATGTTGCTCCTAAATCTATTTCAGTGGCCCATTTTTCGCTTATGGTTCTAGTAAACTGAATTTCATTCCAAAATTGATTATAGGTAGAGCTTTGTCCATAGCTGTTTGTAATTATTAAAATTACAAACAGACATCGAACTATATTAATTGTTTTTATCGGATTAGATTTTGAAAGCATTAATTAAAGTTTTTAATTATTCATTCTAATCTTTATTCTCAACCCAATTTAACTTCTCTGGCGGACAGTTTCGTATAAAAATGCACCGCAGGCAACAGAAACATTTAGTGATCCTATACTACCAAACATAGGTAGTTTTGCTTTTTCATCTACTATTTTCAAGACAGAAGGATTTATTCCTCGATCTTCTGAACCCATAATTATTGCAACGGGATCAGCTAAAGAAACATCATAAATATTTTGATCTGTCTTTTCGGTTGCGGCAACTGTTTTAATTCCGGAACCTTGCAAATAGAAAATAGCATCTTTAATATGTTCAACTTTACAGATTGGCACATTAAATACAGCTCCCGCAGATGTTTTAACCGTATCTCCGTTTACAGGTGCCGAACCCGCTTTTTGAATAATAATTCCGTTTACGCCTGTACATTCTGCTGTTCTGATGATTGCACCAAAATTTCTGGCATCAGAGATTTGGTCTAATATTAAAAACAAAGGTTTTTTACCAGATTCAATAGTAGATTCAACAAGATGTTCTAAGTCAATAAAACCAATAGGGGAGATGGTTGCGACAGCACCTTGATGATTATTAGGAGTAAGACGGTTTAGTTTTTCTACAGGAACATAAGAAAAATTAATGTTAGCACGTTTCATGACCTTCATTAAATCTTTCATTAACTCACTTGAAATTTCCTTTTGGATGAAGACTTTGTCTACTTCTTTTCCTGCTTGAATTGCTTCTATAATGGCTCTAATGCCGAATATTTGATGTTCTTTTTCCATGGGACAAATATAGGTAATATGTTGCTATAAAAAAACCGCTCTGAATAACAGAGCGGTTTAGTCTTATAAGTATGACTTAATCTAAATTTAGATTATAGTGGACTTTGTACAATTAGTGGATTAGCATCAACTTCTGCTTGTGGAACTTGGAAGATGAATTCGTTAGCGCCAGCTGCATAGTTATTTTTTCCAAATGCAACGTGGTTCGATCCAGGATAATCTCTAACAAGACCAACTCCTAAACGTTTCATGTCAAACCAAGCATATCCTTCTCCCCATAACTCAATTCTTTTTTGAAGAATGATTTCATTGATTAAAGCAGAACCAGAATTAGTAGATAATGTATAAGCAGGATCTCTTGTAACAGTGATATCATATAAAACTTGTTTAGCACCTGCTTCATTTCCTGATCTTGCTAAAGCTTCAGCTTCAATGTAGTATAAAGAAGCAGATCTTAAGTAGATGTAATCTCCAGAATCTACTGTAGGGTCTCTAAACTTTGTATTAGCATATGCAGGTAATGCAGGATAAAGAGGGTTTCCAGTTACTGGTACAAACGCTTTTTTTCTGTAATCAGTTGCAGAAATACTATTATAAAGACGTACGTCGATATTTTTAAAGATTTGTAAACCTCCAGCATATCCTGAATCGTTTGTATTATCGAAATGACCAAAGAAACTTGCTACGAACGTACTTTGTGCAGAGGTTATGTTTGCTCCCCACATTGTTTCACCACCTGTAGTGATATCGTAGAAACCATTGCTCCAATCAGTTTCATTAAGTAAAGTATAACCTTGTCTAGCTTCATGTGCCAAAGTAGCTGCTAGTGCATATTTACCTTCTTCTAAGTAAACATCAGCTAAAAATGCTTGTGCTACAGATTGGTCTAATCCATCTTTGTTTGCACGTGTAAAACCTTCAAGAGCTTCAACAGCATCAATTAAATCTTTTTCAATTACAGTGTAAACTTCAGCAACTGTAGCTCTTGCTTTACCTTCTAAAGATACATCTGTATATAAAGGCACACATAATTTTGATTCATTTCCTACGTATGTTGGTCCATACATACGAGCTAACATAAAATAAAAGTAACCTCTTAATGCTAAAGCTTGTCCTCTTAACGATTTTAAACTAGCATCATCAGTATCAGCTGGAATAGCGTTGATAACTGTGTTAGCAGTTTTAATCTGAGGGTAATAAATACTCCAAGCTAATTTTGATCTTGAGTTAGTTTGTGTTCTTCCTAAGTAGTTATAGAAAGATCCATACCAGCTAGATTTAGTCATTAACATGTCGTTAGACATCATGTCAGTAGCAACAAGAATTGACTTGTGGCCATAATCTTCGTGACTTCCAGGAATAGATAGACCATAAGATCTAAGGGCTGAATAGATACCTGCTATAATCGCTTTGTTAGCTTCTGCAGATGTTCCAAGTTGTTCGTCATTGATTGTTGATTCAGGCTGTGTGTCAAGAAAATCTTTTTCACAGCTTGTAAGTACCAACAAGGACATTGTTATAATTAATAATTTTTTCATGTTCTTAGAAATTTACTGTTAAACCAAATGAGATCGTTCTCATTACTCCATATACATTTAAAGACTGACCGTTGTTTGATCTTGTACCTAAATTGTTTAATCTAGGATCCATACCTTTTCTTTCTGACCATAATGCCAAATTAGTTCCCATTACACTAAATTTAGTAGATGTAATTCCAAGATCTGTAAGTTTACTGTTTTTGAAATCGTAAGATAAAGAAACATCTTGGATACTGATGTAGTCTGATTTAGTTAAGAAATAATCAGAAGCCGCCATTTGTAGAGTTGAAACGTGGTCAATTCTAGGGATGTCAGAATTTGGATTGTCTACAGTCCAAGCTTTTTCACTGTCCTTGTGGTAGTTTTGTCCGATGTTATCTCCTCCAGAATACATTGCACTTTGGTAAACTTGGTCATACATGTATCCTCCAAATTGATAAGCAAGACTCGCTTGTAATGTTAAGTTTTTGTAACGAACAACAGTTCCAAAACCTCCGTATACATCTGGATTTGCATCTTTGTCGCTTAAGTACTGAGTAGCATTTCCGTAAACATCAGTTGTAGTTCTACCAGTTACTGCTCCAGAAGCATCTTTTTGATCCATGTACCATAAAGAGTTTCCGTTAGTTTTATCAACACCTGCAAATTCTCTTAAGTAGAAAGCATAAGCTGGAGCTCCTACTTGGAAACGGAAGATTCCAGATGTAAATGGACTTGGTAATGAAGTTACTTCATTTTTGTAATGTGTTCCATTTGCCCAAATGTTGAAATCAAAATCTTGAGTTTTGATGATATCAATACCTAAGTTAACCTCAATTCCTTTATTAGCCATATCTCCAATGTTTTCACTAACGAAGTTAGTTCCTGTAGATGGAGAAAGAGGTCTGTTGTAAATTAAATCACTTACTTTTCTTTCAAAGTATTCAGCTTCAATGTTCACTCTGTTGAATAATTCAATTTCGAATCCAACGTTCATGTTTTTAGAAACCTCCCATTTGATATCTTTGTTTCCAGTGAATACTTGAAGTACAGTTGCGTTTCCTTCTGCATCTGGAACAATTTCGTATTGATTTTGGTATGCATAGTAGTTTCTTGCAGATCCAAAATAGCTACGGTGGCTGATTTGTGTACTTGCTGGGTAGAAAATGTTGTCATTTCCTTGCTCTCCATAACTTCCTTTAATTCTTAAGTCTGTAACAACCTTAGATTGTGGGAAGAAAGATTCTTTTGCTACAGACCACGCTGCTCCAAAACCGTAGAAATTACCCCATCTGTTGTCTGGGTGGAATACAGAAGATCCATCTCTTCTGAAACTAGCATTAATAAAGTATTTATCTTTATAGTTGTAGTTTGCTCTTGAGAAGTATCCTTCAACTTTGTATAAGTCATTGTAACCATCTACATAGTTGTATTTAGTTGCGTTACTTAAAACTGGTAAACCTGGAATAACTACTCCACTTTTTTGTCCAGCTAACATTTTTGATGTAAAGTCAGAAGATTCGTGACCTACAAGAATGTCAATATTATGATTACCTATAGATTTTTTCCAAGATAATAATTGTTGGTTAGTGATAGTGTAATCATCTTGAGATGCAGTACCAATTCTACCATTAACTCCCATGTCATCACCACCTTCTCCAGTTGTACTGTTTAAGTAGTATCCAGACATTAAATCGTATCCAAGGTTATATCTGAAATTGAAATCTTTTAAGAAATCAATAGAAACATATCCTCTAGCTCCAAATTTATTTTCTTGATTTAAATTTGTGTTTAATAATGTAGTTGCGTATGGGTTTAAGTTAGCTCCGTAAGGACGGTTTCCGCTTTTGTTAAAGTCATAAACTCTACTTCCATCTGCATTTGTTACGTAGTTACCAGCAGCATCTCTTTCGTAAATAGTATAGATAGGTGCAATGTTTCTTGCCCAGCTAAATAAGTTACTATAAGTTGAAGAACTTACTTGAGAAATTGGTGCATTTTGATCTGAATTAGCATAGTTTAAGTTAGCTCCAACTTTAATTTTGCTATTTATACTGTAATCTACATTTGCTCTAACTGTTGCACGTTTAAAGTCTGAGTTAACAGTATAACCATTGTCTTTTAAGTATCCTACAGATAAGTAAGAACTTAAGTTGTCAGTACTGCTTGATAAACTCAAGAAGTGCTCTGTTCTTGTAGCATCTCTAAATAATGCATCAGCCCAATCATCATGGTATAATAACTGTGCATTTGGGTTCAATTTTCCAGTTGCTGGATCTATTACCTGGTTGTTTGGTACGTTATAATTATTGTATCCTAAAGAATAAGAATCTCCAGTAATTAATCTATTAGCCGCGATAGTAGAAGCATTTGCAGCAGTTTGTCCTTGGAACATTAAACCACTTTTAATTCTGCCAAAAACAGTTTCGTAGTACTCTCCTGGATCTTTAATCATGTCGTACTCTGGTACCGCTCTTGAGTTAACCCCAATTTTAGTTTCGTAAGTAACTCTTAATTGTCCTTTTTTACCTTTTTTAGTAGTAACAATGATAACCCCGTTTGCTCCACGGCTACCATATAATGCATTAGAAGATGCATCTTTCAAGAAACTGATAGATTCGATATCTTGAGTAGCAATTGCATTAATATCTCCATTGTAAGGAATACCATCAACAACATATAATGGTGCGTTTGAAGATGATAATGATCCAATACCTCTAAAACGAACTTGAGGAGCGTCTCCAGGCTGTCCTGAGTTTGCACTAATCTGAACACCGGCAACTTTACCAGTTAAAGATTGAATGGCATTCGATGCCTGAGCAGTTTCTAAAGCTTTTGCGTCAATTTTTGTAACAGCTCCAGTAATCTCAGATTTTTTTTGTGTTCCGAAGGCAACGACTACAACTCCTTCAAGCTCTAATGCATCTCCTGATAGTTTTGCATTAACAGTAGTTGAAGAAGCAGGTAATTCCTGTGCTTTCATCCCAATGTAAGTAAAAACCAGAGTTTGACTTGGGGCAGCTTTAATAGAGTACTTTCCGTCAAAATCTGTTTGAGTTCCTGTTTTTGTTCCTTTAACTAATACACTTACACCTGGTATTGGCATGCCTGTATTGTCCGAAACAATTCCCGAAACAATTCTTTCTTGCGCAAAAGATAATTGCGCTACTAGTACTAAAAGTAGTACTAACAGTCCATTGAACTTTAGTTTCATTTTTAATTATTTTGAATTAGTATGGCAAAAATCTTAATTTGTTGTTAATATTCCTAACATAAAATCATTTTTTTTACCTTCTCTATATGTTAATTTAACATTTCCTGAATATTTTGATATATAAATCACAATTTTTCATTTGAATATTGGTTATTTTACGGGTAACACAAATGAATGTTAAAAAAATAAAAAAAAGCCGCCTCGATTTGAGGCGGCTTTAAGATATTTGCTATTAATGTTAGTTAATATCCCAGAATATTTTAGTTTTTAGCTTGTCTCCTCCAATTGAAGTAGAGGCTGCTTGATAATTAGTAGCATTTAAAGTTTGTTCTCTAATAGGGTATGCCATTCTTGATGGAATTTGTCCTTCAGCAGCGGCATCTGCGTTTGCTGGAGGAGTAAGAACTGGGAAGTTTAATCTTCTAGTTGATGTCCATCCTTCAAATCCTCTGTTAAATAGAGCGTACCATGCTTGCTCACCCACTTTTTGTTGCCATGTTCCCGTTGCTGTGGCATAAGCAACTTGAGGTTGTGCTAAATAAGCGTCTGCATCTGCAGTGCTTACTCCCCAATCTTCCATAGATGCTTTGATTGCAGCTGTGTAATGTGATTCTATTGTACCACTTACAGCTACTCCTCTTCCTGCAGCTTCAGCTAATAGGAATTCAACTTCAGCATAATCTAGCAATGTTCCGCTAAAATCTGGTGCTTTAATCTTGTCGCTTGCGTGAGTAAATCTAGATTGGCTGTTTTTTGATCCAACAATACCTCCTCTGTAACCTGTAACAGTTATTAACTCTTCGGTAACAGGGTCGGTGTCTCTGTAGGTTGGTCTGAAATATTGAGTTTTTCTTGGGTCATTTAAAGTAACTAATGCATCTACAAATGGTTTTGCAACTACAAAGTCGTTTCTTCCAGAGAACACCATATCAACATAAAGAGGATTTGTATTTGGAAGGTTTGCCATGTAAGGTAGTTTAGCATTGTCGGCATTTGAAGTGAATGTTCCTGCTGCAGCTGATAATATGGTAGCGTCTGCAAGGGTAGCTTCTAAACCTGAGGCTTTAAGGTTTACTCCTAATTTTAGTTTAATACTGTTAGCAAACTTAATCCATGCATTTAAGTCGTCTTTGTAGATAACATCTGCATCTCCAAATCCAGGATGAGATGTGTCTATATCAGCGATATCTTTGTTAAGACGAGCAATTAAATCTTTATAAATGTCTATAGCTTTATCGTATTTAGGTAGATAATTAGCAGATCCTTTTAAAGATTCTGAATAAGGTACATCTCCAAAAGTGTCCACTAAGATTTGGTAAGTGAAAACCATTAAAATATCAACTTGGATCAATTGATTTTTTTTAGTGATGCTCTTTTGAGCAAATTCTGGATCTGTAGCAGGAATTACATCTTTTTCTAAAAAGCCTTTTGCCTGAGATAAATCAGCTAAAGCTCCAGAGTAAAGTCTGTCCCAGTGATTGTCCGATATTTTACGAGTAACCCAATTGTATGTAGATTCATCTAGATAAGTAGTTTCTGTCCATTGCTGGTTTACTAATCTAAATATATTTTTATTTACATTGGTGTTAACAAGCTGTTCTGTAAGTCCTTTTTCTGCATTTGTAAATAAAGTGCTTGCAGGTACTACAGAAGGGTTTTTTACATCTACATTTAAGTCTGTTAGGCTGCTGTCATCACATGATATTGTGAGAAACATAATTCCTAAAGCATATATTAATTTTTTCATTTCTTTTCTGTATTAAAATTTGAATGTTAAGTTAAATCCAATATCTCTTGTTGTTGGAAGAGATCCTACTGAATAACCTCTTGAGCTATTTCCTGAAGATAGTCCACTTTCGGGATCTGCGTAAGGTAGATTTTTACTGATTATCCATAAATTAGATCCTACAAGACTTGCGGATGCTGAGTTGAAAAATGTATTTTCAAACATTTTTTTAGGGAAGTTATAAGTAATAGAAACTTCTCTTAATTTTACAAATGATGCGTCATAAATAAATGCTTTGTTCGGAGCTGCTTGGTATCCCATGCTGTTTGCAATTGTTCCGCCTTTTGTTTTTACAGTGTTTACAGATCCGTCAGGAGCTACTCCTGGATTTAAAACTCCATTTTCTCTAATGTCGCCTACAGCAGTTTCTTTGTAAAGTCCTGATGCAAGTCCATAATACATGTCTAATGAGAAGATGTCTCCACCTTTTTGAGTGTCAATTAAGAATCCAAAAGTTAAATTTTTGTAGCTAAATTTGTTTCTAACACCACCAATCCAATCTGGTGTAATGTTTCCAATTGTATTGCTAGACGATGTTGTGATCATGTACTTTCCTGTAGCTTGATCTATTGTTGGCTGTCCGTTAGTGTAAACGAAATCAGTTCCTTTTAATGCTCCATAAGCTTCTCCTGGTGATGCATTTACAGTAACACCTCCTTGGAAAGCTCCTAGTTGAAGGTTGTCTAGTCCGTTAGGTAATGAAATAACTTTACTTCTATTGTTTGACCAGTTAACAATGATTTCCCATGTGAAATCTTTTGTTCTAATTGGAGTTCCGTTCAATTGAACTTCAAAACCTTTATTTTGTATATTTCCACCATTAACCAGTCCGTGCGTATATCCAGATCCTGAAGAAACAGCTGCAGCAACGATTTGGTCAACTGAATTTGTTTTGTAATAAGTAACGTCAAATCCTAAACGTCTGTTTAATAAACTTGCTTCTAAACCAACTTCGAAAGATTTTGTTCTTTCAGGTTTTAGTTCAGGATTTTTATTAATGCTTCTGAATGGAAGTAATAATGAGTTAGTGTAAAGAGGTTGTCCTTGGAAGTTAGAAACCCTAGTGTAAGTGTTGTTAAGTTGTAATGCATCTGCATCATTTCCAACTTCTGCATAGTTAACTCTGAATTTTCCTAAGTTTAACCAATCTGCTTTTACAACATTCGAGAATAAAAATGATCCCGAAACTGCTGGGTAAACATATGTGTTATTGTCATCTGGTAAAGTTGATGAAACATCTCTTCTTATGGATGCGTCTACAAAATAAGTGTCTAGGTATCCGATAGAACCTTGAGCATAAATACCGTTTACTCCGGATTTGATTTTAGCTTCTTTAGGGAAAGGAAGATCAAAACGAGAGTTAGATAAAGCATAAATTCCAGGTACCACTAATCCTCCTACAGTAGAAGAAAGTACATTTTCTCTGTCGTTTCTTCTGATGTTTGTTCCAAGTACTCCAGTTAAGCTGATGTTGTCTCCGATTTTTTTGTTGAAGTTTAACATTAAATCGTAGTTGATTTCTTCGAAATTAATGTCATTTCTTTGGTATCCTGATGATTCATCAACTGGAGAAAGTCCAAAGCCTGAAGCAATAGATCCTACTGCTCTTCTTTCTTCTTGAAGTTGTTTGTAAGTGTCTAAAGAGACTCTTCCAAGAATGTTTAACCAAGGTGCTACTTCATAGTTAAGAGAAGCATAGCTAAACAAACGCGTTCTGTCATCTGAAGAGTAGTTTTGATAACGAGTAAAGTAAGGGTTGTCCCAGTATGCTGGCACTAAACCATCTGGAGATGTTGGGTCAGTCCAGTTCCATGTTATGTTTTGGCCTCCTGAAGCAAAGTATACATCTTTTTGAGCCTGAACATCTGTATTGGTTTGCCACCATTGTCTGAAGTTACCCATGATGTTGTCGTTGTAACCAGTAGAGTTTCTTCCCACTGTGTTTTGTAGTGTTACAGCAGCGTAAGCGTTGGCAGTTAATTTATCGGTAACTTTTTGACTAAATCTAGCGCTTAATTGATTCTTTTTTAATTCACTATTTGGTAAGATACCAGTTTGATTTGTGTTAACATAAGACATAGATAGACTTGATCTTTCTGTTGATTTTTCAAGCGATATGCTGTTAACGTAAGTTTGTGAGTTTCTGAAGAAAGTTACGGGGCCATTTTTAGCAGCTGCCCAAGGAGTAGCTTTTCCATAATTAGGGGAATATGGAGTGAAAGCGTCCCATTGGTAAACTAATTGGTTGTCGAAAGCATCTCCGTCTGATGCGTCATTTGAAGTGTCTACTGTGTCAGGAGTTCCTGTTCCTAGAAATGATGATCCGAAACCATACCCTGAACCGTATTTGTTTTGATACGTAGGGAATGTTGATTTGTCAATACTACCGCTTGTAAAACCACTTGAAAAAGTAAAGCCTATTTTGTTGTCTGATTTACCTTTTTTTGTTGTTACCATTACAACTCCATTTGCTGCACGTGATCCATAAAGTGCTGTTGCGGCTGCTCCTTTAAGAATGTTAATGCTTTCGATGTCTTCTTGGTTAATATCAGAAGCGTTGTTACCATAATCGTAACCTCCGCCACCAACTTGTTGAGAAGTTGCATTTGAGTTTGAGTTGTCAATTGGCACACCGTCAATTACCCAAAGCGCCTGATTGTTTCCAGTAAGAGATTTGTTTCCTCTTATGACAACATTTGTTGATCCTCCAAAGTTGTTGTTTCTTTGAACTTCAACACCCGCTGCTTTACCAGATAAAAGGTTAGCGACGTTCGCGTTTCCAGCTCCTCCATTAACATCTTTACCTGAAATTTGTTGAGATGCATAACCAAGAGATTTTTTCTCTCTTTTAATCCCCATTGCAGTTGTTACTACAACTCCTTCTAGTTCTTGTGCGTCACCTGCTAACTTTATATTGATTACAGTTGAGCTTGCAGCTACTTCTTGAGTTTTCATTCCGATGTAGCTAAATACCAGAACTTGGCTTGATGTTGCTTTGATAGAGAATTTTCCATCAAAATCCGTTTGTGTCCCAGACTTTGTTCCTTTAACCAATACACTTACGCCTGGCAGAGGCAGTCCTGCATTGTCCGAAACTGTACCCGAGACAGCTCTTTCTTGCGCAAAAGTTACTTGCGCGATTAGTACTAAAAGAAGTACTAAAAATCCATTGAACCTTAGTTTCATTTTTAAATATTTTGAATTAGTGTGGTAAAACTCTTAATTATTTGTTAACTATCCTAATGTTCTTTTAATCTTTTTTTAATATACATCAAAATTTAACATTATAACATATGTTGATGATAGTGTTAAATAATTGCAAATCCGATGCTCTTTCCGCGCCATTACTGAGATTTATTCGTAAAATACCACTTGTTGTTTGGATTGTTGCGCCAATGCCGATGCCGATCAATTTTTTTATCTGTTTTTGGTTTAAAGTAACTGTTTGGTCTTGGTAAAGGGCATAGTCTAAAATAGAGTTAAAGTATAGATTTTGTGAAATCAGATACCTGTATTCTGTTAATAACATCGAAGTGAAGTTAGCTTGAAGACTATTTTCTAAAAAGCCTCTGATCGAATTCATTCCTCCAAAGCGGAATAATTCGTTTGAAATGTAGTTTTGACTTTTTAAGAAAAAATTTTGTGAATTTATGTTAATGAAATTTTTCGGATTAAGTTCAAAATTGTACTTAAGGTTAATGTTTGCAAAAAACTGATTGCTTGTTCCGGCTGTTTGAGGACTGTTGTTCGTAGTTCGTTTTCCAAATCCCAGTGAGGTGTATATGAACGCTTTATTGAAAAATAATGGATTTTGGTAATCTAATTTTTGTAAATCAAAAGTAGTTGTCAGGTACGAATTGTTGAAATCGCTGATTGAAGAATTGTTTGTGTTTTGAATATCGCTGGATTCTGTGGATTGATATCCAATGTAAAGTTTTGAATTGTAGTTCAAATAATATCCTAAGTTGATATCGGTTTTAGTATTTTGGAAAGTGCTGTCTTGTTTGAATATGTTTAATTGCGCTTTTATTCCTATTGGAGATTGAAATATATATGGAATTTCAATTTTAGTATTAAACGTTTTTTGTTGATTGCCATCGCTTTTCCAGTATAACGAAAATTTTTCTCCAGCATGCAATGTGTTGACTAAAGAAATATCTAGATATCCATTTAAGACAAGTTTTTTGTTTTCGTCATTTGAAAAGCCAATGTAACCATCAAATGTATTCGCTTTTCTTTTTTCAATATAAGTGTAGATTTTAGTTGAGTCCTTTGTGAAAAGTATTTCGGGATATTTGGTTTGGGATATAAATTCAAAACTATTTATATCGGTATAAATGTTTTTAATAATTTCTTGATTAAAAGTTCTGTTTAGATATTTTCTATTGAGTTGTTTTAATGCTCCTTTTGGGAAAAAATCTTTTGAATCCGAGTTAGCATAATTTAGAATAATTGAATTTAAAGCTCTTTTTTTTTCGGAATCTAAATTTAAAGCAGCATAAATTATCGAATTCTTTTTAGTGATATTTTTCAGTTTTATTTTAGTAAATGCAAAACCTGCTTTTTCTTTATTAGAAATTTCTTGATTGAGGAAATTTTCTAATTCAGAATATGGAATAAATATGCTGTCTTTTGTTGCTGTTTTTTCATTATAAAAAGAATTATTTATACCTATATATATATGTACTTCTTTTATCTTGTTTTTTAGGTCGATTATGGCGTTGAAAGTACTGTCGTTTATTTTCTTGTTTTCTATAATTTCGGAATCAATAAACCCTTGTTTTGTTAGTTGATTTGTGATAATTGTGATTTCGTTGTAAAGAGATTTTAGGTTAGAGTGTTTTTTGTTATATGAAATAGAATCAATTGTTTGGCTCTGTTCTTTGTTGATTCCATTTATATTAAGGCAAAAAGATTGGGCAAAACAGCTTGAGCTAATTAATAGGATGTATATGTTTAGTAATTGTTTCAAAAGCAATTGTTTTGTTAGTTAAATGTAAAGCAAATATCTAATGTTTCTTTGTGAAATCATAGTTATAAATAATGTTGTTGAAAATTAATGGTTTAACGTTTGTATACTGAGAAATATTTTATACATTTGCAACCCCGTAAAAAGCGGGAATTTAATAAACATAATAATTTTTAGTATTAATTATGCCAACAATTCAACAATTAGTAAGAACAGGAAGAACTCAGATCACTAAGAAGAGTAAATCGGTTGCTTTAGATTCTTGTCCTCAAAGAAGAGGGGTTTGTACGCGTGTTTACACTACTACACCAAAAAAACCAAACTCTGCAATGCGTAAAGTTGCGCGTGTACGTTTGACAAATGGTAATGAGGTGAATGCTTACATCCCAGGAGAAGGACATAATCTACAAGAGCACTCGATAGTATTAGTGCGAGGTGGAAGGGTAAAAGATTTACCAGGTGTTAGATATCACATCGTTCGTGGAGCGCTTGATACGTCAGGTGTTGCAGGAAGAACGCAAAGAAGATCTAAGTACGGTGCTAAACGCCCAAAAGAAGCAAAAAAGTAATTTAAAAACTTTTAAGAAAAAGACATGAGAAAAAGAGCGGCAAAGAAAAGACCACTTTTACCGGATCCAAGGTTTAATGACCAATTAGTAACACGTTTTGTGAATAACTTAATGTGGGATGGTAAGAAATCTACAGCTTTTAAAGTATTTTATGATGCTATTGATATCATTGAAACTAAAAAGCAAAATGATGAGAAAACTTCATTAGAGATCTGGAAAGATGCTTTAACAAACGTTATGCCTCACGTAGAAGTACGTAGCCGTAGAGTTGGTGGAGCTACATTCCAAATTCCAATGCAGATTCGTCCAGACAGAAAAATTTCTATGGCAATGAAGTGGTTAATACTTTATTCAAGAAGAAGAAATGAAAAATCTATGGCACAACGTTTAGCTTCTGAGTGTTTAGCTGCGGCTAAAGAAGAAGGTGCTGCAGTTAAGAAAAGAATGGATACTCACAAAATGGCAGAAGCTAATAAAGCATTCTCTCACTTTAGATTTTAATTCGTAAGAAATGGCTAGAGATTTAAAATATACAAGAAATATCGGGATCGCTGCTCACATTGATGCTGGTAAAACAACAACTACTGAGCGTATTCTTTTTTATACTGGAAAATCACACAAAATTGGTGAGGTACACGATGGTGCTGCAACAATGGACTGGATGGCGCAAGAGCAAGAAAGAGGTATTACAATTACATCTGCTGCTACAACTTGTACTTGGAATTTTCCAACTGAGCAAGGTAAAGTTCTTCCAGAATCATTGCCTTACCACTTTAATATTATTGATACTCCTGGACACGTTGACTTTACTGTAGAGGTAAACCGTTCTTTACGTGTACTTGATGGTTTAGTTTTCTTGTTTAGTGCTGTTGATGGTGTTGAGCCTCAGTCAGAAACTAACTGGAGACTTGCTGATCAATATAGAGTTCCTCGTATGGGATTCGTAAACAAAATGGACCGTCAAGGTGCTAACTTTTTAGCTGTATG
This sequence comes from Flavobacterium panacagri, assembly GCF_030378165.1. Taxonomy (NCBI): domain Bacteria; kingdom Pseudomonadati; phylum Bacteroidota; class Flavobacteriia; order Flavobacteriales; family Flavobacteriaceae; genus Flavobacterium; species Flavobacterium panacagri. The sequence goes on along the minus strand of NZ_CP119766.1, from coordinate 426,794 downwards.
CGGACAGGTTAAAGATATGTTGAAATCGAATGCGGTTGCAATTACTTTGCCTATTGGTGATGAAGCAGATTTTAAAGGTATTGTTGACTTGGTGAAAAATCAGGCTATCGTATGGCATGATGAGACTCAGGGGGCTACTTTTGATATCGTTGATATCCCGGCTGATATGGTTGATGATGTAAAACACTACCGTTCTATCCTTATCGAAGAGATTGCAACTTATGATGAGAATCTTTTGGATAAATACATGGAAGATGAAAACTCTATTACAGAGGAAGAAATCAACAATGCATTAAGAGCGGCTACAATTGATATGGCAATCATTCCTATGCTTGCTGGTTCTTCTTTCAAAAATAAAGGAGTTCAATTTATGTTGGATGCTGTTTGTAAGTATTTACCATCTCCATTAGATAAAGAAGGTATTGAAGGAATTCACCCTGATGATGCTGAATTATTAGAAGAAGATCAAACTAAAATCTTACGTCGTCCAGATGTAAAAGAGCCGTTTGCTGCTTTGGCATTTAAAATTGCTACTGACCCATTCGTAGGTCGTTTAGCTTTCTTCCGTGCTTATTCTGGACGTTTAGATGCTGGTTCTTACGTTTTAAATACTCGTTCTGGTAACAAAGAGAGAATTTCTCGTATTTACCAAATGCATGCTAACAAGCAAAATCCAATCGAATATATTGAGGCTGGAGATATTGGGGCTGCTGTAGGATTTAAAGATATCAAAACTGGAGATACACTTTGCGATGAAAAGAATCCAATTATTTTGGAGTCTATGAAATTCCCAGAGCCTGTAATTGGTATTGCTATCGAGCCTAAAACTAAAGCTGACGTTGATAAGATGGGTATGGCTTTGGCTAAATTAGCTGAAGAAGATCCAACATTTACTGTAAGAACTGATGAGGCTTCAGGTCAAACTATTATTTCTGGTATGGGTGAGCTTCACTTAGATATCTTAGTTGATCGTATGAAACGTGAGTTTAAGGTAGAGGTTAATCAAGGTGAGCCACAAGTAGAGTACAAAGAGGCGTTTACTAAATCTGCTCAACATAGAGAAACTTACAAAAAACAATCTGGAGGTCGTGGTAAATTCGGTGATATCGTATTTAGAATCGAGCCTGCTGATGAAGTTGATGGTAAAGTTCCAGTTGGATTGCAATTCGTAAATGAGGTAAAAGGTGGTAACGTACCAAAAGAGTATATTCCTGCTGTTGAAAAAGGTTTCCGTGAGGCTATGAAAACAGGTCCGTTAGCTGGGTATGCTGTTGATAGTTTAAAAGTAACTTTATTAGATGGATCTTTCCACCCTGTGGATTCTGATGCTCTTTCTTTTGAATTAGCTGCTAGAATGGGTTATAAAGAGTCAGGACGTGCTGCTGGAGCTGTTATTCTTGAGCCAATCATGAAAATCGAAGTTATTACTCCAGAAGAAAATATGGGTGATATCGTTGGTGACTTGAACCGTCGTAGAGGTCAGGTAAATGATATGGGTGATAGAAATGGTGCTAAAACTATTAAAGCTGATGTGCCTTTATCAGAAATGTTTGGTTATGTAACTACATTAAGAACATTATCTTCTGGTAGAGCAACTTCAACAATGGAGTTTTCTCACTATGCAGAAACACCTTCTAATATTTCAGAAGAGGTAATCAAAAAAGCAAAAGGTAACGCTTAATTTTAAGAAAATGAGTCAAAAAATCAGAATAAAACTAAAATCTTACGATCACATGTTGGTAGATAAATCTGCTGAAAAGATCGTAAAAACAGTAAAAACTACTGGAGCAGTTGTAACAGGTCCTATTCCGTTGCCAACTCACAAAAAACTTTTCACTGTATTACGTTCTCCGCACGTTAACAAAAAAGCGAGAGAGCAATTTGAAGTAATGTCATACAAGAGATTGATTGATATTTATTCATCTTCATCTAAAACAATTGATGCTTTAATGAAACTTGAATTGCCAAGTGGAGTGGAAGTAGAGATAAAAGTATAATTTTTTTATATTTTTTTATAGATAAAAGCGAGACAGAAATGTCTCGCTTTTTTTATTGCTGTATGATAATTTTTGATTGAGTTTTTTTGTTGCTCCGGTTTATGTTAAAATTTGTAAAAGTCTTTATTTTAGTGAGATGCGAGAGGTTTTTGTTGTGAATTGTTTAAGTAATTGTTAAGTTAGAAATTGGTTTTGGTGTAAAAGTGAAATTTCTTTTTTGGGGTAAATCAGGTTTGATTTTGTATTCTTTTTAGGCTTGGATTTTGATAATGAGCGATTTAATTTTTGTAACTGTTTGGTTTATTCGATTTTAATATCTACTTTTGCACTCCCTGTTTGGAAATTTATGTGATTTTCAAATTGAAGGGAATTTTAGTAATTAATAATTAATATTTATGTCTGGGTTAATTGGTAAGAAAATCGGCATGACTAGTATTTTTGACGAAAACGGGAAAAACATTCCTTGTACAGTAATCGAAGCTGGTCCATGCGTTGTTACCCAAGTCAGAACCAACGAGGTTGACGGGTATGAAGCGTTGCAACTTGGTTTCGATGACAAAAACGAGAAACATTCTACTAAAGCGGCTTTAGGTCACTTTAAAAAAGCTGGAACTGTTGCTAAGAAAAAAGTCGTTGAATTCCAAGATTTTGCAACTGAACAAAAATTAGGAGATCTTATTGATGTTTCTATTTTTGAAGAAGGAGAATTTGTAGATGTACAAGGTGTGTCTAAAGGTAAAGGTTTCCAAGGTGTTGTTAAACGTCACGGTTTTGGTGGTGTTGGACAAGCTACTCATGGTCAGCACAACCGTTTAAGAGCGCCAGGTTCTGTAGGAGCTTCTTCTTATCCATCTAGAGTATTCAAAGGAATGCGTATGGCTGGAAGAATGGGAGGAGAAAATGTAAAAGTTCAAAACCTTAGAGTTTTAAAAGTAGTTGCTGAGAAGAACTTACTTGTTGTTAAAGGATGTGTTCCTGGGCATAAAAACTCTTATGTAATCATTCAGAAGTAATGGAAGTAAAAGTATTAGATTTCAACGGAAAAGATACTGGAAGAAAAGTTCAACTTTCTGATTCAGTATTCGCAATTGAACCAAACAATCACGCTGTATATCTTGATGTTAAGCAATATCTTGCTAATCAAAGACAAGGTACTCATAAGGCTAAAGAAAGAGCTGAAGTAACTGGAAGTACTCGTAAGATTAAAAAACAAAAAGGAACTGGTACTGCTCGTGCAGGAAGTGTTAAAAATCCTTTGTTTAAAGGTGGTGGAACAGTTTTCGGACCAAGACCAAGAAGTTATTCATTTAAATTGAATAAAAACTTGAAGAGATTAGCAAGAAAATCTGCTTTCTCAATCAAAGCAAAAGAGTCAAATATAGTAGTTTTAGAAGACTTTAATTTTGAAGTACCAAACACTAAAAATTTCATTAACGTTTTGAAAGCTTTAGGGTTAGAGAATAAAAAATCTTTATTCGTGTTGGGTGAGTCAAATAAAAATGTATATTTGTCGTCACGTAATTTAAAGGCTTCTAATGTCGTAACTAGCTCAGAATTAAGCACTTACGCAATCTTAAACGCTAATAATTTAGTGCTTTTGGAAGGTTCTTTAGAGTTAATTGAAGAAAATTTAAGTAAATAATAGGAATATGAGCATTATTATTAGACCTATAGTAACGGAAAAAGTAACCAAAGAAAGTGAAGTTCTAAACCGCTTCGGATTCGTTGTTGACAAAAAAGCAAACAAAGTTGAAATTAAGAAAGCTGTTGAAGCTGCTTATGGAGTAACTATCGTTTCTGTTAATACAATGAATGTGAGACCAGATAGATCTACTAAATACACTAAAAGTGGTTTAATCAGTGGAAAGACAAATGCTTACAAAAAAGCAATCGTTCAAGTACAAGAAGGAGAAACAATTGATTTTTACAACAATATCTAAGATAGAAAAATGTCAGTAAGAAAATTAAAACCTATTACCCCAGGTCAGCGATTTAGAGTTGTGAATGGTTATGACGCCATTACAACTGATAAGCCGGAACGCTCTTTGATAGCGCCGATAAAAAACTCTGGAGGTAGAAATAGTCAAGGAAAGATGACCATGCGTTATACGGGTGGTGGTCACAAGCAGAGATATCGTATTATCGATTTCAAAAGAACTAAAGATGGAATTCCAGCTACAGTGAAATCAATCGAATACGATCCGAATCGTACTGCGTTTATTGCTTTATTAGCTTATGCTGATGGAGAGAAAACTTATATTATCGCTCAAAATGGATTGAAAGTTGGTCAGAAATTAGTTTCTGGACCAGAATCTCAACCAGAGATTGGTAATACTTTACCTTTAAGCAGAATTCCTCTTGGAACTGTTATATCTTGTATTGAGTTACGTCCAGGACAAGGAGCTGTTATTGCTCGTTCAGCTGGAACTTTTGCTCAGTTAATGGCAAGAGACGGGAAATACGCAACAATTAAAATGCCATCTGGAGAGACAAGATTAATCTTGTTGACATGTTCGGCTACAATTGGAGCTGTTTCTAACTCTGACCACCAATTAGTTGTATCTGGAAAAGCAGGTAGAACAAGATGGTTAGGAAGAAGACCTAGAACTAGACCAGTAGCGATGAACCCAGTTGATCACCCTATGGGAGGTGGTGAAGGACGTTCTTCTGGAGGGCATCCACGTTCAAGAAACGGATTGCCAGCTAAAGGTTACAGAACTCGTTCTAAGAAAAACCCGAGTAACAAGTATATCGTAGAACGTAGAAAGAAATAATAAGATATGGCACGTTCATTAAAAAAAGGACCTTTCGTTCATTATAAATTAGACAAGAAAGTTCAAGAAAACGTAGAAAGTGGTAAAAATGCAGTTGTAAAGACTTGGTCTAGAGCTTCAATGATTACTCCGGATTTCGTTGGACAAACTATCGCAGTTCATAACGGTCGTCAATTTGTACCAGTTTACGTAACAGAAAACATGGTAGGTCACAAATTAGGAGAGTTTTCACCAACTAGATCTTTTAGAGGTCATGCTGGAGCAAAAAATAAAGGTAAAAAATAAGAAGCAATGGGAGTTCGTAAAAGAGAAACAGCAGATGCGAGAAAAGAGGCTAATAAGTCTATTGCTTTCGCAAAATTGAATAACTGCCCTACTTCACCTAGAAAAATGCGCTTAGTAGCGGACTTGGTAAGAGGTCAGAAGGTAGAAAGAGCACTTAACATTTTAAGATTCAGTTCTAAAGAAGCTTCAAGAAAATTAGAAAAACTATTATTATCTGCAATCAATAACTGGGAGCAAAAAAATAGTGAAGGTAATTTAGAAGAAGCTGGATTATTTGTTAAAGAGATCAGAGTAGATGGTGGAATGATGTTAAAAAGACTTCGTCCAGCTCCACAAGGTCGTGCACACAGAATAAGAAAACGTTCTAATCACGTAACAATCGTGCTTGGAGCTATCAATAACACACAAAGCAATTCTTAAGCAGCATGGGACAAAAGACAAATCCAATTGGAAATAGACTTGGTATCATCAGAGGATGGGACTCAAACTGGTATGGTGGAAATGATTACGGCGATAAATTAGCTGAAGATCACAAAATCAGAAAGTATATCCATGCTCGTTTATCAAAAGCTAGTGTATCAAAAGTAATCATCGAGAGAACTTTGAAACTTGTAACCGTTACTATCACTACTGCTAGACCTGGTATCATTATCGGAAAAGGTGGGCAAGAGGTAGACAAGTTAAAAGAAGAACTTAAGAAAGTTACTGACAAAGAGGTTCAAATCAACATCTTTGAAATTAAAAGACCTGAGTTAGATGCTTATCTTGTGGCGACAAGCATCGCTCGTCAAATCGAAAGCCGTATTTCTTACAGACGTGCAATCAAAATGGCTATTGCTGCTTCTATGCGTATGAACGCTGAAGGTATCAAAGTTTTGATTTCTGGTCGTTTGAATGGTGCTGAGATGGCACGTTCAGAAGGTTTCAAAGAAGGTAGAATTCCTCTATCAACTTTCAGAGCTGACATTGATTATGCTCTTGCTGAAGCTCATACTACTTATGGTAGAATGGGTATTAAAGTATGGATCATGAAAGGTGAGGTTTACGGTAAGAGAGAACTTTCTCCACTTGCTGGAATGGACAAAAAACAATCTGGTACAGGTGGTGGAAAAGGTGGAGATGCTCCTAGAGGCAAATCTAACTTTAACAAAGGTGGAAAACCAGACGCTCGTAAAAGAAAGTAAATTTTTAAACTAAAGAAAAATGTTACAGCCTAAAAGAACAAAATACCGTAAGGTACAAAAAGGTAGAATGAAAGGTAACTCTCAAAGAGGGCATGAACTTTCAAATGGAATGTTTGGTATTAAATCTGTACATGAAGATGGAATGTTCTTAACTTCTCGTCAAATCGAAGCTGCGCGTATCGCTGCAACTCGTTACATGAAAAGAGAGGGACAATTATGGATTAAAATTTTCCCAGACAAACCTATTACTAAGAAACCTCTTGAAGTACGTATGGGTAAAGGTAAAGGAGCAGTTGAGTATTGGGCTGCTGTTGTTAAACCAGGAAGAATTATGTTTGAAGTTGGAGGAGTTCCATTGTCAGTTGCAAAAGAGGCTTTACGTCTTGCAGCTCAAAAACTTCCAGTAAAAACTAAGTTCGTCGTTGCTAGAGATTTCGAAGCATAATTTATATTTATTATGAAACAATCAGAAATAAAAGATCTTTCTGCAGCGGAGTTGCAAGAAAAGCTTAGTCAAACTAAGAAAGTATATGCTGACCTAAAAATGGCTCACGCAATCTCTCCAATTGCTAACCCACTTCAAATTAGAAGCGTTAGAAGAACAGTTGCAAGATTAGCTACAGAGTTAACTAAAAGAGAGTTACAATAATTGTATTCTGCTGAAAGATGGAAGAAAAAAGAAATTTAAGAAAAGAAAGAATAGGTGTTGTTACTTCAAATAAGATGGATAAGTCTATCGTTATTTCAGAAGTAAGAAAAGTAAAACACCCATTATACGGTAAGTTCGTGTTGAAAACTAAGAAATATGTTGCACACGACGAAACAAACGACTGTAACATTGGAGATACTGTAAGAATTAGCGAAACGCGTCCTTTAAGTAAAACAAAATGTTGGAGATTAGTTGAAATCTTAGAAAGAGCTAAATAATTATGGTACAACAAGAATCAAGACTAAAAGTAGCAGATAACACGGGAGCTAAAGAAGTTTTAACTATTCGTGTTTTAGGAGGTACTAAAAGAAGATATGCCTCTGTTGGTGACAAAATTGTAGTTTCTATCAAAGATGCAACTCCAAACGGAAACGTTAAAAAAGGAGCTGTTTCAACTGCAGTTGTTGTACGTACTAAAAAAGAAGTGAGAAGAGCTGATGGTTCTTATATCCGTTTCGATGACAATGCATGTGTTCTTTTGAACGCTGCAGGAGAAATGAGGGGAACACGTGTTTTTGGTCCGGTAGCAAGAGAACTTCGTGAAAAACAATTCATGAAAATTGTATCATTAGCACCAGAAGTGCTTTAATTCGTTTTAAGATGATAAAGCTAAAAATAAAATCAGGAGATATCGTAAGAGTTATTGCTGGAGACCATAAAGGTGCTGAAGGTAAAGTTTTACGTGTTTACCGTGAGAAAAATAAAGCGATAGTTGAAGGTGTAAACATGGTTTCAAAACATACAAAACCAAGTGCTAAAAACCCTCAAGGTGGTATCGTTAAGAAAGAAGCTTCTATTCAAATTTCTAACATTGCTTTAATTGATCCTAAAACAAAGGAAACAACTAGAGTAGGTATTAGAGTAGAAGGAGATAAGAAAGTAAGATTTTCAAAAAAATCTAATCAAGTACTATAGTAATGGCATATACACCTAGACTAAAAGAAGAATATAAGAGTAGAGTAATCTCTGCTCTTAAAGAAGAGTTCGGATATACAAACGTAATGCAAGTTCCAAAACTTGAAAAAATCGTTTTGAGCCGTGGAGTTGGTGCAGCTGTATCTGATAAAAAACTTATTGACTATGCAGTTGATGAGTTAACAAAGATCACTGGACAAAAAGCAGTATCTACAATTTCTAAGAAAGACGTTGCGTCTTTCAAATTAAGAAAAGGGATGCCTATTGGAGCAAAAGTAACTTTACGTGGAGAAAGAATGTATGAGTTTTTAGATAGACTTATTACTTCTTCTTTACCACGCGTTAGAGATTTTAGTGGTATTAAGTCTACTGGTTTCGACGGAAGAGGTAACTACAATCTTGGAGTTTTAGAGCAAATCATTTTCCCAGAAATTGATATTGACAAAGTAAATAAAATTTCAGGAATGGATATTACATTTGTTACTACTGCAAAAACAGACAAGGAAGCAAAGTCATTATTGGCTGAATTAGGATTACCTTTTAAAAAGAATTAAGACATGGCTAAAGAATCAATGAAGGCCCGTGAGGTTAAAAGAGAGAAAACGGTAGCTAAGTATGCTGAAAAGAGAAAAGCTTTATTAGAAGCTGGAGACTATGAAGGTTTACAAAAATTACCTAAAAATGCTTCACCAGTTCGTTTACACAACCGTTGTAAATTAACAGGTAGACCAAGAGGTTATATTCGTCAATTTGGTATTTCTCGTGTAACTTTCCGTGAAATGGCTAATAATGGATTAATTCCTGGTGTTAAAAAAGCATCTTGGTAATCTCGCAATAAGTTATTACTTTTGCAAACCAAAAAATAATTTTAATTGATTAAAGGTTCGGGAGACGTGTGTCTCCCGAAAACCATAATCGCAATCAAATACATATGTATACAGATCCTATTGCAGATTATTTGACTAGAGTTCGTAATGCTGTGGCTGCAAACCACAAAGTTGTTGAAATTCCAGCATCTAATCTTAAAAAAGAGATAACTAAGATCTTATTTGATCAAGGTTACATCTTAAGTTACAAATTTGAGCAGAACACTGTACAAGGTTCTATCAAAATTGCTTTAAAGTATGATAAAGATACTAAAGAGCCTGTAATCAAAGATATCCAAAGAATTAGTAAACCTGGTTTACGTAAGTACGCAGGTGCTGCCAAATTACCTAGAATCCTTAATGGATTAGGAATTGCTATTGTTTCTACATCAAAAGGTTTGATGACTGGAAAGCAAGCTAAGCAATTAAATGTAGGTGGTGAAGTAATTTGTTACGTATACTAATTTTAAACACTAGATAAGATGTCAAGAATAGGTAAAAGCCCAATTGTAATCCCTGCTGGTGTAACTGTTGAAGTTAAAGACGGTGTTATTACAGTAAAAGGAAAAAGAGGTCAATTAGTTCAGGAGTTTTCGGACGTAACTGTAACTGTTGAAGGCGATCAAGTTTTAGTTGAAAGATCGTCTGATCATAAAGACCATAGAGCAAAACACGGATTATTCAGATCTTTGATCAGTAATATGATTGTTGGTGTTTCTGAAGGTTTCACAAAAGAACTAGAATTAGTTGGAGTTGGTTATAGAGCTTCAAACCAAGGTCAAAAATTAGATTTAGCTCTTGGATATTCTCACAATATTGTTTTAGAAATTGCTCCTGAAGTATCTCTAGAAACAGTATCTGAAAAAGGTAAGAACCCAATCGTAAAATTAACATCATTTGATAAACAACTTTTAGGTCAAGTTGCTGCGAAAATCAGAGGTTTCCGTAAGCCTGAACCATACAAAGGAAAAGGTGTTAAATTTGTGGGTGAAGTATTAAGAAGAAAAGCAGGTAAATCAGCTTAAAAAATAAGATTATGTCATTAACAAAATCTGAAAGAAGACAGAGAATTAAATTCAGAATTAGAAAATCGGTTAGTGGTTCTGCTGCTAGACCTAGACTTTCTGTATTTAGAAGTAATAAAGAAATTTACGCTCAAATTATTGATGATGTAAATGGAGTTACTATATTAGCTGCATCTTCAAGAGAAAAAGAAATAGGAAAAGGTACTAACGTTGAAGTAGCTGCTGCTGTTGGAAAATTAGTTGCAGAGAAAGCGTTAAAAGCTGGGATCGATACCATCACTTTTGATAGAGGTGGATATTTATATCACGGTCGTATTAAATCATTAGCGGAAGGCGCAAGAGCTGCTGGACTTAAATTCTAATATATTATGTCTAAATACAAAAATGTAGAATTGGTAAAACCTAGTGGTCTTGAACTTAAAGATCGTCTAGTAAGTGTTAATCGTGTTACTAAAGTTACAAAAGGTGGTAGAGCTTTCGGTTTTTCTGCTATTGTAGTTGTAGGTGATGAAAATGGAGTAGTTGGTCATGGATTAGGAAAATCTAAAGACGTTTCTGAAGCAATTGCGAAAGCAGTAGAAGATGCTAAGAAAAACTTAGTTAGAATTCCTTTGAACGGACAATCTGTTCCTCACGAACAAAAAGGTAAATTTGGTGGTGCGCGTGTATTCTTAATTCCAGCGTCTCATGGTACTGGAGTTATTGCTGGTGGAGCTGTTCGTTCAGTTCTTGAGTCAGTAGGTATTCACGATGTATTGTCTAAATCTCAAGGATCATCAAATCCACATAACGTAGTTAAAGCAACTTTTGATGCTTTATTGCAAATGAGAAGCGCTCACACTGTTGCAAAACAAAGAGGTGTTTCTTTAGAGAAAGTTTTTAAAGGTTAATTAGGAAATTATGGCTAAATTATTAGTAAAACAAGTAAGAAGCAAAATCAACTGCCCTCTTTCTCAAAAAAGAGGATTGGAAGCTTTAGGTCTACGTAAAATTGGACAAGTTGTGGAGCATGAGTCAAATCCTGCTATCCTTGGGATGATAAACAAAGTTAAACACTTAGTTTCTGTAGAAGAAGCTAAATAACAAATACTGTTATGAATTTAAGTAACTTACAACCTGCTGAGGGATCTACACACAATCAAAATAAGAGATTAGGTAGAGGAGAAGGTTCTGGAAAAGGTGGTACCGCTGCACGTGGACACAAAGGAGCAAAATCTCGTTCTGGTTATTCTAAAAAGATTGGTTTTGAAGGAGGGCAAATGCCACTTCAAAGACGTGTACCTAAGTTTGGTTTCAAAAACATCAATCGTAAAGAATACGAAGGTGTTAATTTAGATACTCTTCAATTATTAGTTGATAACGGTGCAATTACAGATTCTGTTTCTATGGCAGAGTTCGTGGCAAATCGTCTAGCTACTAAAAATGAAATCGTTAAGATTTTAGGTAGAGGAGAATTGAAAGCAAAATTAAAAGTAACTGCCCACAAATTTACTGCTACTGCAAAAGCTGCTATTGAAGCTGCTGGTGGAGAAGCTGTAACTATATAACTTATCTATTAAGATGAAGAAATTTATTGAATCAATAAGTAATGTTTGGAAAATCGAAGAACTAAAAAATAGAATCTTAATTACTTTAGGATTGCTTTTAGTATATCGTTTTGGAGCACACGTTACGCTTCCTGGAATTGACGCAACGCAATTGACTGGTTTAGCGGGACAAACTAAAAATGGTCTAGGATCTATTCTAGACATGTTCACCGGGGGTGCTTTCTCTAAGGCTTCAGTTTTTGCCTTAGGTATCATGCCTTATATTTCTGCGTCTATTGTTGTTCAGTTGATGGGGATTGCGATTCCATATTTACAAAAACTTCAAAATGATGGGGAAAGTGGTAGAAAAAAGATTAATCAAATCACTCGTTGGTTGACAATCGCTATCACATTGGTTCAAGGTCCAACTTATATCTATAATTTATACAGAACATTGCCTAGTAATGCATTTTTGCTAGGCTTTAATTCTCCTGAATTTTTGTTCTCGTCTGTTATCATTCTTGTTACAGGTACAATTTTTGCTATGTGGCTTGGGGAGAAAATTACAGATAAAGGTATTGGAAATGGTATTTCATTGTTAATTATGGTTGGTATTTTAGCTCGTTTACCGCAAGCTTTTATCCAAGAGTTTACAACTCGTGTTACCAATAACAATGGAGGTCCAATGTTATTAGTTATTGAAATTATTGTGTGGTTATTAGTTATCATTTCTTGTGTATTGCTTACAATGGCAGTACGTAGAATCCCGGTACAGTACGCTCGTCGTACAACAACTGGAGATTACGAGCAAGATTTGGCAGGAGGTAATAGACAATGGATTCCTCTTAAGCTTAATGCTTCTGGAGTTATGCCAATTATTTTTGCTCAGGCAATTATGTTTATTCCTGCGGCTGTAGCCGGATTGTCTAAATCAGATACATCACAATCTATTGTTGGTGCATTTAGTAATATGTTTGGTTTCTGGTATAATTTTGTTTTTGCAACTTTAATTATTGTATTTACATTCTTTTATACTGCAATCACTGTACCTACTAACAAAATGGCTGATGATTTAAAGAGAAGCGGTGGTTTTATTCCAGGAGTTCGTCCAGGAGCTGAAACTTCAGATTTCTTAGATAAAGTGATGTCTTTAATAACTTTCCCAGGATCTTTATTCCTTGCTTTGATTGCTGTGTTCCCAGCTATTGTTGTAAGTATTATGGATGTACAACAATCTTGGGCAATGTTTTTTGGAGGTACCTCATTAATAATTATGGTTGGAGTTGCAATAGATACTATTCAACAAATCAATTCATACTTGTTAAACAAACATTATGATGGTTTAATGAAGACTGGTAAAAATAGAAAAGCGGTAGCTTAATATATTTATGGCAAAACAATCAGCAATAGAACAAGACGGATCAATCATTGAAGCATTATCAAATGCGATGTTCCGTGTGGAGTTAGAAAATGGACATATTGTAATTGCTCATATTTCTGGAAAAATGCGAATGCATTACATCAAGTTATTACCTGGTGATAAAGTGAAACTAGAAATGAGTCCTTACGATTTGTCAAAAGCAAGAATTACTTATCGATATTAAAGGATATTCACTATGAAAGTTAGAGCATCAGTAAAAAAGAGAAGTGCCGAGTGCATTATCGTGCGTAGAAAAGGGAGACTGTACGTAATAAACAAAAAGAATCCTAGATTTAAACAAAGACAAGGATAATTATGGCAAGAATAGCAGGGGTAGATATCCCAAAAAACAAAAGAGGTGTTATCGCACTTACCTACATCTTTGGATTAGGAAAAAGTAGAGCTATTGAGATTTTAGAAAAAGCTCAAGTTAGCCAAGATAAAAAAGTTCAAGATTGGAATGATGACGAGATCGGAGCGATTCGTGAAGCTGTTTCATTTTACAAAATTGAAGGAGAATTACGTTCTGAAATTTCTTTAAACATTAAACGTTTAATGGATATTGGATGTTACAGAGGTATTCGTCATAGATCTGGTCTTCCATTAAGAGGGCAAAGAACTAAAAACAACTCAAGAACAAGAAAAGGTAAAAGAAAAACTGTTGCTAACAAGAAAAAAGCAACTAAATAATAAGTAATATGGCTAAAGCAACTGCAAAAAAACGTAAAGTTATCGTTGAATCAACGGGTGAGGCTCATATTTCTGCCACTTTTAATAACATTATTATTTCTTTGACTAATAAGAAAGGTGAAGTTATCTCTTGGTCTTCAGCTGGTAAAATGGGTTTCAGAGGTTCTAAAAAGAATACTCCTTATGCAGCTCAAATGGCAGCAGAAGATTGCGCTAAAGTAGCACTTGAGGCAGGACTTAAAAAAGTGAAGGTTTATGTAAAAGGACCAGGTAACGGACGTGAGTCTGCTATCCGTTCTATTCATAACGGTGGAATTGAAGTTACTGAGATTATCGATGTTACTCCAATGCCGCACAACGGATGTCGTCCTCCAAAAAGACGTAGAGTTTAATTTTTTATTTTTATAGTATAAACAAGGTAGAACATAGATTATCGAAGGATTAGACCTGAATTCATAATTTCTACCTTAAATTTTTTTTAAAATGGCAAGATATACTGGTCCTAAAACCAAAATCGCTCGTAAATTTGGCGAGGCAATCTTCGGAGATGATAAATCTTTCGAAAAAAGAAATTACCCACCTGGACAACACGGGATGGCTAAAAAAAGAGGAAAAAAATCTGAGTACGCTGTTCAGTTAATGGAAAAGCAAAAAGCTAAATATTCTTACGGAATTTTAGAAAAACAATTCAGAAATTTATTCGAAAAAGCATCAGCTACAAAAGGAGTAACTGGTGAAGTTCTATTACAATTATGCGAAGCAAGATTAGATAATGTTGTTTTTAGAATGGGAATTGCTCCATCTAGAAGAGGTGCGCGTCAAATCGTTTCTCACAGACACATTACTGTAAATGGAGAGGTTGTTAATATTCCTTCTTACCACCTTAAGCCTGGTGATAAAGTTGCAGTTCGTGAAAAATCTAAATCTCTAGAAGCTATCGAACGTTCTTTATCAAATTCAAGTCATGTTTATGAATGGATTACTTGGAACAATGATCTTAAAGAAGGAACTTTCGTTTCTGTACCTGCGAGACTTCAAATTCCAGAAAACATTAAAGAACAATTAATCGTAGAGTTGTACAACAAATAATAATTGACTTAGTCGAAATTTATGGCAATATTTAATTTTCAAAAGCCCGATAAAGTTATCATGATCGATTCAACCGATTTTGAAGGTAAATTTGAGTTTAGACCTTTAGAACCTGGTTACGGATTGACAGTTGGTAATGCACTTAGAAGAGTTTTGCTTTCAGCATTAGAAGGTTATGCAATTACATCTGTTCGTATCGAAGGTGTAGATCATGAGTTTTCTACTATTTCAGGTGTTGTTGAAGATGTTACCGAAATTATCCTTAATCTAAAACAAGTACGTTTCAAACGTCAAATTGAAGATATCGATAATGAATCAGTTACTATTTCTGTTTCTGGTAAAGATCAATTAACAGCAGGTGATTTTCAAAAATTTATTTCAGGTTTCCAAGTTCTGAATCCAGACCTAGTTATCTGTAATTTAGATTCTAAAATCAAATTGAATTTCGATTTAACTATCGAAAAAGGTAGAGGATACGTGCCTGCTGAAGAGAACAAAAAACAGAATGCTGCAATTGGAACGATTTTTACAGATTCTATTTTTACTCCGGTAAAAAATGTAAAATATGCAATCGAAAATTTCCGTGTAGAGCAAAAAACAGATTACGAAAAATTGGTTTTTGAAATCAAAACTGATGGATCTATCAATCCAAAAGATGCTCTTACTGAAGCTGCTAAAGTTTTAATTCACCATTTCATGTTATTCTCTGATGAAAGAATTACACTTGAGGCTGACGAAATTGCACAAACAGAATCGTATGATGAAGAGTCATTGCATATGAGACAATTGCTTAAAACTAAGCTTGTTGATATGGATTTATCTGTGAGAGCATTAAATTGCTTGAAAGCGGCTGAAGTTGATACACTTGGTGATTTAGTATCGTTCAATAAAAATGACCTAATGAAATTCCGTAATTTCGGTAAAAAATCTTTAACTGAACTTGATGAACTTGTTGCAGTGAAG
The DNA here is from genome assembly GCF_030378165.1 of Flavobacterium panacagri. NCBI lineage: Bacteria > Pseudomonadati > Bacteroidota > Flavobacteriia > Flavobacteriales > Flavobacteriaceae > Flavobacterium > Flavobacterium panacagri. Next base: position 411,351 of record NZ_CP119766.1, on the reverse strand, counting down.
AATTTAACTTTCGGGATGGATTTAGCTAAATACAAATTAGATAAAGAATAATTTACTTCATATTTTGCTCTCCATAGTGGATTGTAGCAAGATGAAGATAAAAAAAACACGTCATGAGACACGGAAAAAAAATCAACCACTTAAGCAGACAGACTGGACATAGAAAAGCTATGTTGGCTAATATGGCTTGTTCTCTTATCGAGCACAAACGTATTAATACTACTGTTGCTAAAGCTAAAGCGCTTAAACAATTCGTTGAGCCTTTAATCACAAAATCAAAAGAAGATACGACTCACAATCGTCGTATTGTTTTTGCTTACTTACGTAGTAAATATGCAGTAACTGATTTGTTCAGAGATGTAGCTGCTAAAGTTGGAGACCGTCCAGGAGGATACACTCGTATCATTAAAGTTGGAAATCGTTTGGGAGATAACGCTGATATGGCGATGATCGAACTTGTTGACTTCAATGAACTTTACAACGGAGGTAAAAAAGAAGTTAAAAAAGCGAAAAGCCGTCGTGGTGGTAAAGCTAAAAAAGCTGAAACTGCTGCTCCTGAAGCCCCTGCTGCTGAATCAGAAACGACTACTGAAGCTTCTGAATAATTATGAGAGTAATCATTCTATAATATTAAAGGATAAACTAATTTTTAGTTTATCCTTTTTTTTTGATTTTTTTAAACCTTTAAAAATCTAACTTATTTAAAATGATAGGTTTTATTTTTGCGATGGAAAGTTTTAAAAAATCTTGGAAGGGCTTCTTTAAAGAAGTAAATTTGCAAAATATCTAATTACATTTAAGACCGTTTAATTTGGTTTTAAGAACTTGATAAAAAAACAATACAAATTAAATAATGAAATACACAACACGAAAAAGCGCCATTTTATTACTTAGTGATGGAACAATTTTTCACGGAAAATCTATCGGTATCAGCGGTAAAACTTTTGGGGAAGTTTGTTTTAATACCGGAATGACAGGATATCAGGAAATTTTTACTGATCCTTCTTATTTTGGTCAAATTATGGTCGCTACCAATACACATATCGGAAATTATGGTGTGAATGAGGAAGAGGTAGAGTCTGATAGTATTAAAATTGCTGGTTTGGTTTGTAAAAACTTCAGTTTTAATTATTCTAGAACAAATGCTTCTGAAAGCTTGGAGGATTATTTTACTAAGCAAAATCTAATATGCATTTCTGATGTAGATACGCGTGCGCTTGTGAGTTACATTCGTGATAATGGTGCAATGAATGCTGTTATTTGTACAGATGGTACTTCAATTGAAGATTTAAAAAAGGAATTAGCTAATGTTCCAAATATGGAAGGATTAGAATTAGCATCAAAAGTATCTACTACTGAACCCTATTTCTTTGGTGATGAAAATGCTGCTTATAAAATCTCAGCTTTAGATCTTGGAATTAAAAAGAATATTTTAAGAAATCTTGCCAAAAGAGATTGTTATATAAAAGTATATCCTTTTAATTCTACTTACAAAGATATGTCTGAATTTAACCCAGATGGTTATTTCTTGTCAAATGGGCCTGGAGATCCAGATCCTTTGTTTGGAGCTATTCAAGTTGCAAAAGATATATTAGCAGACAATAAACCTCTTTTTGGAATTTGTTTGGGACACCAGGTTATTGGCTTAGCTAATGGCGTTGAAACTTACAAAATGTTTAACGGACATAGAGGAATTAATCATCCAGTAAAAAATATCATAACAGGCAAAGGTGAAATCACTTCTCAGAACCACGGATTTGCGGTTAAAAAAGAGCAGTTAGATAATCATCCAGAATTAGAAATAACACATGTTCATTTGAATGATGGTACTGTGGCAGGAATGAGAATGAAAAATAAGAATTGTTTTTCAGTTCAATATCACCCGGAAGCAAGTCCTGGACCACACGATTCATCTTATTTATTTGATCAATTTGTGGAGAACATCAAAACTGCGAAAGCCTAAAACGATGTAGTTAATAAATAAAGGTGTTTAATATCTAGAATGCGTTTATAGTATTAAATATTTTTATAATTTCGAAAAAAAAATATAATTTATTAATAAAAAACAAAAATAATGAGTATTATAATTAAAGTTCACGCAAGACAAATTCTTGATTCTAGAGGTAATCCTACGATTGAAGTAGATGTAGTAACTGAAAATGGAGTTTTAGGTAGAGCTGCTGTTCCATCTGGAGCATCAACTGGAGAGCACGAAGCTGTTGAATTACGTGATGGAGGTAAAGCTTATCTAGGTAAAGGTGTTTTGAATGCAGTGAATAATGTAAATACTGTTATTGCTGAAGAATTAGTTGGAACTTCTGTTTTCGAACAAAACACAATTGACCAATTAATGATTGATTTAGATGGAACTCCAAACAAATCTAAATTAGGAGCTAATGCTATTTTAGGAGTTTCTTTAGCTGCTGCAAAAGCTGCTGCTAACGAACTTGGGTTGCCATTATACAGATACGTAGGTGGTGTTTCTGCTAATACATTACCAGTTCCAATGATGAACATTATCAATGGTGGTTCTCACTCTGATGCACCTATCGCATTTCAAGAGTTTATGATTTTCCCAGTAAAAGCGACTTCTTTTACGCATTCTATGCAAATGGGAACTGAGATTTTCCACAGTTTGAAAAAAGTTTTACACGATAGAGGTTTAAGTACTGCTGTTGGTGACGAAGGAGGTTTTGCTCCAAACTTAGCTGGTGGTACTGAAGATGCTTTAGATACAATCAAATTAGCAGTTGAAAAAGCTGGTTATACTTTTGGTGACGAAATTATGATCGCTCTTGACTGTGCTGCTTCTGAGTTTTATGTAGACGGTAAATATGACTATACTAAATTTGAAGGTGAAACTGGAAAAATTAGAACTTCTGAAGAGCAAGCGGAATACTTAGCTGAGCTTGCTGCTAAATATCCAATTATTTCTATCGAAGACGGTATGTATGAAGATGACTGGGATGGATGGAAAGCTTTAACTGAAAAAATTGGAGATAAAGTACAATTAGTAGGTGATGATTTGTTTGTTACTAATGTTGCTCGTTTGTCAACTGGTATCGAAAAAGGAATTGCTAATTCAATTTTAGTAAAAGTAAACCAAATTGGTACTTTAACAGAAACAATTGCTGCTGTAAACATGGCTAAAAATGCTGGTTACACATCTGTAATGTCTCACCGTTCTGGAGAAACTGAAGATAATACAATTGCAGATTTAGCTGTAGCGTTAAACTGCGGTCAAATTAAAACTGGTTCAGCTTCTCGTTCAGATCGTATGGCGAAATACAACCAATTATTAAGAATTGAAGAAGAATTAGGAAGTACAGCTTATTTTCCTGGTTTAAATGCTTTTAAGATTAAATAATCATAAGAGTTATATTAAGATAAACCATTCGTTTTCTAACGAATGGTTTTTTTTTGGAGTTTTAACAAATTCATAGCAGTATTCTTTTTTTAATTAGTCTTAAATTCATTAGATTTGGTAAATTATTATTTAAAGAATTATTTCCAATATATTATGTCAAAAATAGCTACATTAGAAATAGATGGTAAAAAGATTGAACTTCCAGTAATCACAGGAAGCGAAAACGAATCAGCTATCGATATCAACAAATTACGTGATTTAACAGGTGTTATTACAATTGATCCAGGTTACAAAAACTCAGGATCTTGTACAAGTGAAATCACTTTCCTAGATGGAGAAGAAGGAATTTTACGTTACAGAGGATATTCAATCGAAGACTTAGCAGAAAAAGCTAGTTTCTTAGAGGTTTCATATCTTTTGATTTTTGGAGAATTACCTACTGCTGCACAATTAGAAGATTTTGAAAATAATATCAGAAAACATTCTTTGGTAAACGAAGAGATGAAAAATATTATTGACGGTTTTCCAAAAACTGCTCACCCAATGGGAGTGTTGTCTGCTTTAACAAGTGCTTTAACAGCATTTAATCCAAAAGCAGTAAATGTTGATAATGAAAAAGAAATGTACGAAGCTATTTGTAAAACAATGGCTAAGTTTCTTGTGATTGCTACTTGGACTTATAGAAAGTCTATGGGATATCCTTTAAACTATTATGACAATACAAAAGGATATGTAGAAAGCTTTATGCAATTAATGTTTAAACTGCCTACAGGGCCTTATGCTGCAAACCCAGTTATTGTTAATGCTCTAGATAAATTATTCATTCTTCATGCTGATCACGAACAAAACTGTTCTACTTCTACAGTAAGAATGGTAGGTTCTTCTCATGCTGGTTTATTTGCTTCAGTTTCTGCAGGAGTTTCTGCTTTATGGGGGCCTCTTCACGGAGGTGCAAATCAAGCGGTACTTGAAATGTTAGAAGAAATTAATAAAGATGGTGGAGATACTGATAAATTCTTAGCGAAAGCGAAAGATAAGAATGATCCTTTCCGTTTAATGGGATTCGGACATAGAGTTTACAAAAATTTTGACCCAAGAGCTAAAATCATTAAAAAAGCAGCAACAGAAGTGTTAGAAACTTTAGGTGTTGAAGATCCAATTTTGGATATTGCTAGAAAATTAGAAAAAGCGGCTCTTGAAGATGAATATTTCAAATCAAGAAACTTATATCCAAACGTTGATTTCTACTCAGGAATTATCTACAGAGCTTTAGGAATTCCAACAGATATGTTTACTGTAATGTTTGCTATTGGAAGATTACCAGGCTGGATCGCACAATGGAAAGAAATGCGTGAAAACAAGGAGCCAATTGGAAGACCAAGACAGATCTATACAGGACATCCTTTAAGAGAGTTCAAGTCTAATAAATAAAAAACGAAAGCTTCACTTAACTGTGAAGCTTTTTTTATATTTGCTCAAAATATTATAATGTTATGTTGCAATTAAATGTTAAGAACGAAACATCTAGACTTCGTGCTGTTGTTTTGGGTTCTGCTGTTCATAATGGGCCAACTCCAACAATTGAGGAAGCTTATGATCCTAAATCATTGGAACATATTAAAGCAGGAACTTATCCTGTAGAAAAAGATATGGTTGCTGAAATGGATGCTTTTAATGCTGTTTTCCAAAAATATGATGTAACTGTTTATCGCCCTGAAATGATTGAAAACTACAATCAGATTTTCGCTAGAGATATAGGGTTTGTGATTGATGATGTTTTTGTAAAATCAAATATTCTTCCAGATCGTGAGCGTGAATTAGATGCAATTCAATATGTAATTGATCAAATCGATCCTTTAAAAGTAGTTCGTCCACCTGAGGAAGTTCATATTGAAGGCGGGGATGTTATGCTTTGGAATGATCATATTTTTATTGGGACTTATAAAGGAAGCGATTATAAAGATTACATTACAGCGAGAACCAATATGCATGGCGTTAATTATATAAAAGAATTATTTCCGAACAAAATTGTCAAAGAATTTGATTTAGTTAAATCGAAATTAGAAGCTAGAGATAATGCTTTGCATTTAGATTGCTGTTTCCAGCCTGTTGGAAAAGATAAAGGAATTATCTATAAAAGAGGTTTTAGAGAAGAAGCAGATTATTTGTATTTGGTAAATCTTTTTGGAAAAGAAAATTTATTTCACATCGAAAGAAATGAAATGTATAATATGTTTTCAAACGTATTTTCAATTGACGAAAATGTTGTGGTTTCAGAGAAGAACTTTACGAGATTGAATAACTGGCTTCGTGCAAATGGTTTTACGGTTGAAGAAATTCCATATGCCGAAATTGCAAAACAAGAAGGTTTGTTAAGATGTTCAACATTGCCTTTAATTAGAGACTAAATAATTGAAATGAAAAAACATAAAAAATGAGACAAACAACAAACGCAATAGTAATGATTCGGCCGGTAGCTTTCAGAATGAACGAGCAGACTGCTGTAAATAATTATTACCAAAAGGTATTAGACGGTTTATTGCCAAGTACGGTAAATGCAAAAGCACAGCAAGAGTTTGATACTTTTGTTGAAAAATTAAGAGCGGTTGGAGTTGATGTAACTGTTGTTGATGATAATTTAGAAACTGATACACCAGACAGTATTTTTCCAAACAATTGGGTTTCGTTTCATGAAAATGGAGATGTAGCTTTATATCCAATGTTTGCAGAGAATCGTCGTCAGGAACGTCGTGAAGATATTTTGGATACTTTGGAAGAAAAGGGATTTGAAATTACCAATATAATGGATTATACATCTGCAGAAGAAGATGGTATTTTCTTAGAAGGAACAGGAAGTTTGTTGTTGGATAGAGCAAACGGTAAAGCGTATTGTGCTTTATCGCCAAGAGCTGATGAAGAATTATTTATAGAATTCTGTGAAGATTTTGATTACGCTCCCGTAATTTTCGAAGCATTTCAAACAGTTGAAGGAGAGCGTAAGCTGATTTATCATACTAACGTTATGATGTGTTTGGGTGAAACTTTTGCTGTCATTTGTGCAGATTCTATTGATGACAAGAAAGAGCGCAAAATGGTTTTGGATAATTTGAAGCAAGACGGAAAAGAAGTTATTTTAATAACAGAAGCTCAAGTGAATAATTTTGCTGGAAATATGCTTGAAGTTCGCGGGACAAATGATAAAAGATATATTGTAATGAGTGCATCAGCTCATCAAAGCTTGACTCCAAAGCAAATTGCTCAGTTAGAAAATCATGCTGAAATTTTGAGTTCAAGTCTTGATACTATTGAAGCTTGCGGTGGGGGAAGTGCAAGATGTATGATGGCTGAAGTTTTTTTGCCAAGAAGTTAAAATAAAATGTATAGTAAAAAAGAAAGGGATAAAATCTTATTGATTTTATCCCTTTCTTTTTTAGAGTATGATTTGGTTTAAAAATTTCCTTTAATAATATTTACAAGTGCGCTTACAATATATTGAATACCAATAGAGATAACAATAAAACCGACAATTCTAGAAATAGCAACTATTCCAGAAGCTCCTAATATTCTGGCTAAGTAATGTGCGCTTTTTAAAATTGCAAAAATAGCAACTGCTATCGCAAGAATCGCTAATGAAGAAATTATGATTTCATTTAGTTCGTGATGTTCTTGATAAAAAGCAATTAAAAGCGACATTGAGCCTGGGCCGGCAAGCATGGGGATTGCTAAAGGTGTTAGCGCAATATCATTTCTTTGCTGTGCTTCATTTTCAATTTTTTTATTGATACCTCGTTTTTTATTGAATTTTCCAGAAAGCAATGAGAAACCAGAATTTACAATCACGATTCCACCTGCTATTCTTAATGCATCTATACTAATTCCGAAAAAGGTTAATACATATTGTCCAATAAAGTAAGAAACCAATAGTATTATAAAAACGTTTATGGCTGTCCAAAGGGAAATTCTGGATCTTTCTTTTTGAGAATCATGTTGTGTTAGTCCAACAAAAATAGGTACTGTCCCAATTGGATTTAATACCGAAAATAAAGCTGCAAATAAGTAAATGAATAATTCCATATAGTTTTTGGGGGTTGATAAAGTAAAAGTAGTTATTTTTTGATGTCTTTGAGTGAAATTATGTTAGGATAATGTTTTTTAATGTTAGGGATTATGAATCAAAGGCATAAAGATTAAATCGTTCTTTTTGATTACTTTTGCAGTCTAAATGAAAACAATGAAAAGTAAAAAAACATTAGTAATAGGTGCATCAACAAATCCAGAACGTTATTCTTATAAAGCGGTAAATATGTTAGTTGGAAAAGGACATCCTGTTTTAGCTATAGGACAAAAGACAGGTGAAGTTGCTGGGGTGAAAATTCAGACCAAGGCCATTCCAGTTAAAAATATAGACACGATTACATTATACTTGAATCCTGTTCGTCAAAGAGATTATTATAATTATATAATAGAAGCAAAACCGAAGAGAGTTGTATTTAATCCTGGAACCGAAAATCCTGAACTGTATCAACTATTGGAATTAAATGATATAAAGAGCGAGGTTGCTTGTACACTTGTTTTGTTGGCTACCAATCAATATTAAAAGGGTTTTTAGCTAGTGTAAGTATTATAAACAGGAATGATTTGGATTGAATTAATTAATCTTGCGTACTGCTGTATTTATTGAAGTTGAATTTAATTTCAGATGCTAGCTAAACCATTAAAAGTATTACTTTTGTGTCATGGAATTTTCATCAAAACTAATTGAAAAAGCGGTCAACGAGATGTCGCAGTTACCAGGTATTGGAAAGCGTACGGCACTTCGTTTGGTTCTTCATTTATTGAAACAGCCGAAAGAACAGACTTCTTTTTTATCTCAGGCATTGTTGAATATGCGTGAAGATATTAAGTTTTGTGAAAGCTGTCATAATATTTCGGATACCAAAATCTGTGAGATATGTGCCAATGCTCTCAGAAATCATGAGACTATATGCGTAGTCGAAGATATTCGTGATGTAATGGCAATCGAAAATACGGGACAATTTAAAGGTATTTATCATGTTCTTGGTGGGAAAATTTCGCCAATTGAAGGAGTTGGGCCAAATCAGTTGAATATTTCGAGTTTAGTAGAAAAAGCTAAATCAGGTAAAGTAACTGAAATTATTTTTGCTTTAAGCTCGACTATGGAAGGCGATACCACCAATTTTTACATTTATAAACAAATTGCTGATTTACAGATTGTAGTTTCAACAATTGCAAGAGGAATATCTGTTGGAGATGAATTGGAATACGCAGATGAAATAACATTGGGTAGGAGTATTCTGCATCGAGTTCCCTTTGAAAAAACTTTTAAAAATAATTAACTAAACCCCAAATAATAGTTAGTTTTTCTAGACATCAGAGGAAAAGCTATATTTGCGCTAAAATTAAACTAATGACACAAAAAAGCTTTTATCTATTCTTGTTGATTTCGGTGTTTTTTACTTCGTGTATTCCGATTAAAGATTTAGTTTATCTGCAAGATAAAAGTACTTCTAGCGAACAGAATTCTATTGCAGCTGTAGAATCTAAACCTTATCGATTACAGGTTAATGATATTATAAGTGTTAACATAAAGGCAATCGATTCAAAATTGGTTTCTATTTTTAATACGACTATTGATGGAGCCCAAACTGCAAAATCTGAATCTGGACTATATTTCGATGGGTTTACAATTGACGATCATGGAAACATTAGGATGCCGATTCTGGGAGAAATTAATGTTATTGGTTATACACTTGAAGAAGTTAGAGTAAAAATTGAAAAAAAATTATTAGAAGAATACTTTAAAAGTGAGGCTAATATTTTTGTCACTGTAAAACTAGCCGGTTTTAGATATACAATTAATGGAGAGGTAGGAAGTACAGGAACAAAAATTTTATTCAAAGATAATGTTACAATTTTAGAAGCTATTGCAAACTCTGGAGATATTACAACTGTAGGCAATAGAAAAGCAGTGACAGTTATTCGCCAGACTCCAACTGGAGTTCAGATGAATGATATTGATCTCACAGATATAAACGTCATGAAGTCGCCTTATTATTATTTACAGCCCAATGATTATATTTATGTGAAACCTTTAAGACAGAAAACTTGGGGAACTGGGCAGACAGGGATACAGTCTATAGGAACTATTATTACATTATTATCATTGGCAACAACGGTTTACCTCATTATAAAAAATTAAAAAAAAAGATTTAGAAAATGTTAGATATTAAAGATTTTTCCATTTTTGAGAATCATTCTAATTTTGATTTTAGAGGGTTTCTGCTTAAAATAGCGAGTTACTGGAAGTGGTTTCTAATTAGCTTAATTATTGCATTTACAATTGCTTATCAAGTAAACATTCGTAAAGAGAAAATTTACGGAATGCAGACGATGATTTCTATTAAGGAACAAAGCAATCCATTTTTTACATCAAATACAAGTTTAGTTTTTAATTGGGGAGGAGTATCAGATCAAGTGAATGGAATTTCGACTATTCTAAAATCAAGATCTCACAACGAATTAGTTGTTAATAAACTCCAGTTTTATATCGATTACTTAGAGCAAGGCAAATACAATTTGGTCGACTCGTATGGCGCTGTGCCATTTTATGTTGATATTGATAAAACAAAAGGACAATTAGTTAATACATTAATAAAAATTAAGTTCTTAAGTGAGAATGTGTATCAAATTGAAATTCCTTTTGAAAGTAATTCGGTTAATTTACTAACTTATACTAACAATGCCTATACAACTACTTCTGTAAAAATAGGTGACTTTATTCATAGGTATAAGGTTGGAGAACATGTTAATATTCCTTTTTTAAACTGGAAACTTCAAATAAATGATAATCCGGGGTTTTACAAGGGCAAGGAATATTTTGTGAAATTTAATGATTTTGATGGGACTGTTTCTCGATATAGAGGGATAAGTGTAGATGGAGATAAAGGCAGTGGTTCGATATTAAATTTGTCTATGCAGGGAACAAATAAAGCCCGAATGGTTGATTATTTAAATGCTACTGTAAATATGCTCATCAAAATACAATTGGATGGTAAAAATCAGTTTGCAACAAATACTATTCGATTTATTGATAGCACTCTTGTGGCAATGGAATCTCAATTAAAAGAGACAGGGAATGAATTAAAGTCTTTTCAAAAAGATAAAAATATTTATGAGATAGAAGGCGGTGGTTCTAAAGTTTCAGAAAAAATAATGGATTTTGATGTTGAAAAAGATCAAGTCACTCGAAAAATTGCTTATTACAATTCATTAAAATCATATTTAAACAGCAGTGGTGATTATTCAAGACTTCCGGCACCATCAGTAGCAGGAATTGAAGATCCTAATGTTGTGGCAAATGTTGCAAAGCTAATTGCACTTTCGACTCAGAGGTCAGAAATGGCTTATGCGGTAAAAAGTGAAAAAATATTTAGAGATTTTGACAATCAAATGGAGGCTGTGAAAAATGTTCTTCAAGAGAATATTGTAACCGCAAAGTCTGCTCTGTTATATGATTTGTCGCTTGTAAATGCAAAAATTGGTCAGGCAGAAAGCACAGTCCGCAAACTTCCTGCGGAACAACAGGAATTGCTGAAAATTAAAAGGAAATACGATTTAAATGATAATATATACACCTCATTTCTTCAGAAAAGGAACGAGGCAGAGATCGTAAAAGCTTCTAATTTGTCAGACATACATTTTATCGATTCTGCCAAAGATATTGGTGGAGGTTTGATTGGTCCAAAAACATCTGTTAATTATGTAATGGCGCTGTTTTTAGGTGTTTTAATTCCGTTGTTATTTGTCTTTGGAATATTCTTTATTAATAATTCAATTCAGAATACAGATGATATTAGCAAATTAACACAAATACCGTTGCTTGGAGTAATTGGAATTAATAAAGATTCTCTCAATTTGGCAGTGTTTGATAAGCCCAAATCTGCTCTTTCAGAGGCATTTAGAGGAATACGTTCGTCTCTTCAGTTTTTGTATAAAAAACAGCAGGTCAGTGGTTCAAAAACATTAATGATTACTTCTTCGATTAGTGGTGAAGGAAAAACATTCTGTTCTATAAACATAGCAACTGTTTTTGCTTTAAGCGAAAAAAAGACAGTAATTGTGGGATTAGATTTAAGAAAACCGAGATTGGCTGACGAATTTCAATTGACAACACAGTTAGGGGTTGTTAATTATTTAATAAAACAGAATAGTTTGGAGGAGATAACAAATTCAACGACTATTCCAAATTTGGATGTAATTCTTTCTGGGCCGATTCCTCCAAATCCATCAGAACTTATTTTGAGTGATGCTATGGGAGAATTGATAGATGAATTGAAGTTGAAGTATGATTATATTGTTTTGGACACGCCTCCAGTTGGTTTGGTTTCAGATTCATTAGAGTTAGTTCAGTTTTCGGATGTTGTATTGTATATCGTTAGGCAGAATTATACCAAAAAAGAAATGATAACGTTATTAAATACCCGATTAAAACGAGGGGAGTTAAAGAATGTGAGTATTGTTCTTAACGGATACGAAAACAAAGCAAAATATGGCGGGACGTACGGTTATGGCTATGGTTATGGAACTTATTCAAATGGTTATCATGAAGAAGAGGTGAAATATGGTTTTTGGAAAACATTTTTAAATAGATTTAGAAAAAGCTAATCTTAGACAAATGGGAAACGCAACAGAAAAAACAATTTTAATTACTGGAGGAGCTGGATTTATAGGTTCAAATTTGACAGAATATTTTTTAAGATCAGGATATAAAGTAGTTTGTCTAGATAATTTTTCGACTGGACATCGTCATAATTTGAAAGATTTTTTGAATAATCCTGATTTTAAATTGATTGAAGGAGATATCAGGAATCTAAATGATTGTGTTTTGGCAGTTAATGGGGTGGATTATGTTTTACATCAAGCCGCTTTAGGTTCTGTTCCTAGGTCAATAAAAGATCCAATCGCTACAAATGACGTAAATGTTTCGGGTTTTTTAAATATGCTTACAGCAGCTCGTGATGCAAAGGTAAAACGTTTTGTTTATGCGGCAAGTTCATCAACTTATGGAGATTCACAAGGTCTGCCAAAAGTCGAAGATGTTATAGGAAAACCATTGTCACCTTATGCCATTACTAAATATGTAAATGAATTATATGCTGAAATTTTTAGTAAAACATATGGATTAGAAACAATCGGACTTCGTTATTTTAATGTTTTTGGAAGAAAACAAGATCCAAATGGAGCTTATGCCGCAGTGATACCAAAATTCGTAAAACAATTCATGAATCATGAAAGCCCAGTAATTAATGGAGATGGAAATTATTCGCGTGATTTTACTTATATAGATAATGTAATTCAGATGAATGAGTTAGCAATGACTTCTCAAAATCCTCAAGCTGTTAATTCGGTTTATAATACTGCGTTTGGAGATCGAAATACATTGAATGATTTAGTAAAGTATTTAAAGGAATATTTGTCTGAGTTAGATCCAGAAATAAAAAATGTGCCTATTGTATATGGCGAAAATAGAGCAGGTGATATTCCGCACTCATTAGCAAGTATTGAAAAAGCAAAAAAAATATTAGGCTACGATCCAAAATATTCTTTACAAGATGGATTGAAAGAAGCTGTTGGGTGGTATTGGAATAATTTAAAATAAATAACGATCAAGATAATAATAGATCAATGAAAATTACAAAAATTTGCTGCATAGGTGCAGGATATGTTGGAGGGCCAACAATGGCAGTTATTGCTCAAAAATGTCCAGATATTCAAGTTACAGTTGTCGATTTAAATGAGCAGAGAATTGCAGGGTGGAACGATCCAAATGTTGAGAATATTCCAATCTATGAGCCAGGACTTTCTGGAATTGTAGCAGAAGCAAGAGGTAGGAATCTGTTTTTTTCTACCGATGTTGATAAAGCAATAGATGAAGCGCAGATGATTTTTATTTCGGTAAATACGCCAACCAAAACTTATGGAAAAGGAAAAGGAATGGCAGCCGATTTAAAATATATAGAATTATGTGCAAGACAAATTGCAAGAGTAGCAAAGCAGAATAAAATTGTGGTAGAAAAGTCTACTTTACCAGTTCGAACTGCAGAAGCCATTAAAAGTATATTAGATAATACAGGAAATGGAGTACAGTTTCAGATTTTGTCAAATCCAGAATTTCTAGCCGAAGGAACCGCGGTTACAGATTTGCTAAATCCAGATAGAATTTTAATTGGTGGTGACACAACTTCAGAAGGCGAAGAAGCAATTAATGCTTTGGTAGAGGTTTATGCAAATTGGGTCTATAAAGATAAAATTTTAACAACTAATGTTTGGTCTTCAGAACTGTCCAAACTTACTGCAAATGCATTTTTGGCGCAGCGTATTTCATCAATAAATGCAATGTCTGAATTATGCGAAAAAACGGGTGCGGATGTAAATGAGGTAGCAAGAGCAATTGGTATGGACAGCAGAATTGGTTCAAAATTCCTGAAAGCTTCTGTTGGATTTGGAGGATCATGTTTTCAGAAGGATATTTTGAATTTGGTATATATTGCAAAGTCGTACGGATTAAATGAAGTTGCGGATTATTGGGAACAGGTTATTATTATGAACGATCATCAAAAGAGACGATTTTCAAATAAAATCGTTCAAACTTTGTACAATACTGTAGCTGATAAGAAAATTGCTTTTTTAGGATGGGCTTTCAAAAAAGATACAAATGATACAAGAGAATCGGCAGCGATTTATGTAGCTGATGATTTGATTAATGAGCAAGCCAAAATTTCAGTTTATGACCCAAAAGTTTCAAGAGTTAAAATGATTGCCGATTTGAACTATCTCGAAACAAGAAACGATGAGGAAAATAATAAATCTTTAAATGTGTTCGAAAGTGCTTATGAAGCATGTAAAGGAGCTCATGCGGTAGCAGTTTTGACAGAATGGGATGAGTTTACAACTTATGATTGGCAGAAAATTTATGACTCAATGCACAAACCGGCTTTTGTTTTTGATGGAAGAAATATTTTAAATGCCAAACAATTAGAAAAAATTGGATTTGTCTACAACGGTATAGGTTCTTAAACCAATTATGCGTTGAAGTGAAATGTTTTGAAAATGAACTTGAAGTAGTAGTAAGTTTTACTTCGTTATAAATAGAAAAATGAACTGGTATGTAGTTTATACAAAACCCAAATGGGAAAAAAAAGTTGCAGATAAACTCAAACAAGTGGGGATTGAGTGTTATTGTCCTTTGATAACCCAGATTAAACAGTGGTCAGATCGAAAAAAAAAGATAGAAGTGCCACTTTTTAATTCGTATGTTTTTGTTCAATTAGCAGATTCGGAAAGAAATTCGGTTTTTCAAGTTGCAGGAGTTGTCAGGTATTTATTTTGGTTGGGAAAACCAGCTATTGTAAAAGATGAAGAAATAGAAATTATAAAAACGAGTCTTAAAGCACCCAATATAAGTGATGTATCTGTTTCGGCCATTCAAGTTGGAGATAAAATTAAATTAGAGTCGGGAGCATTTAGTAATCAAAGTGCGATTGTACAAGAAGTCTCTAATAATTATTATATATTAGTTTTAGAAACTTTAGGCTGTATTTTAAAAATAAAATATAAATAACCGCGTTATCCAATAAAAGTTAACAGAAGAGAAGATCTTTTTTAGATTTTTTTCTTCTGTTTTTTTTATAAAGTATTTATGTACATCCTGATTAGTAAGGTATTGTGATTGAGTGCTTTTTTATTAACAATTTGTTTTTAAGGATTACGGGAAACCGTATTGAATAACTAGAGTTATTATACTATATTTGCCGAAAATGATTAATTTAGGTAGCTGAGACCAGATAATGGGACTCGGAACGGCGAAGCCGTGAGTTTTAATGACCTAAATAAATTTGAAAAATGGAATTAAAAAGTAAAGTAAAAATTGCAGTTATAGGCTTAGGCTATGTTGGTTTACCTTTAGCGCGATTATTTGCAACAAAATATTCAGTTGTTGGCTTTGATATCAACGAATCAAGAGTAAATTCTTTAAAATCTGGAACAGATACAACTTTAGAAGTTGAAGACGATGTTTTGCAAAAAGTTTTAGTAAAAAATCCTAATCAAGAGAAAGGTTTATACTGTACTACATCTTTACAAGATATTGAAGAATGTAATTATTATATTGTTACTGTTCCAACTCCTGTTGACAGAAACAACAGACCAGATTTAACTCCTTTATATAAGTCAAGTGAGACAGTAGGAAAGGTTTTAAAAAAAGGAGATATTGTCGTTTATGAATCAACGGTATATCCAGGTGTGACAGAAGAACAATGTGTACCGGTTCTAGAACGAGTTTCAGGTTTAAAATTTAATGAAGATTTCTTTGCAGGATATTCTCCAGAAAGAATAAATCCAGGCGACAAAGAACATACTGTTGAAAAAATATTAAAAGTTACCTCTGGCTCTACTCCAGAAATTGGAGTAAAAGTAGATGAGCTATACAAATCAGTCATTACTGCAGGAACGCATTTAGCACCAACCATTAAAGTTGCTGAAGCGGCGAAAGTTATTGAGAATTCTCAGCGTGATATCAATATTGCTTTTGTAAATGAATTGGCTAAAATATTCAATTTGATGAATATTGATACGCAAGAAGTCTTAGCAGCAGCTTCAACAAAATGGAATTTTTTACCATTTAAACCAGGTCTTGTTGGCGGACATTGTATTGGTGTGGATCCTTATTATTTAGCACAACGAGCACAAGAGTTTGGATATCATCCTGAAATTATTTTAGCAGGAAGACGTTTAAATGACAGCATGGGAGAATATGTGGCTTCGCAGATCGTGAAGCTAATGATAAAAAAAGGAATTTCTGTAAATGGTGCTGAGTTGTTAATGTTAGGGATTACTTTTAAAGAAAACTGCCCTGATGTTAGAAATACAAAGATTGTTGATGTCGTAAAAGCATTGAAAGAATATGGAATTTTAGTTACCATATTTGATCCACTTGCAAATGCACATGATGTAATAAAAGAATATAATTTAATAACATTAGACTCTATTCCAAATAATAAATTTGATGCGATAGTTTTAGGAGTTTCCCATGCGGAATTTTTAGAGTTAGATTTTGCTGCTTTGCAAAAATCAAATAGTTTATTATATGATGTAAAAGGGGTTTTGGGAACTGTAGCTGATAATCGACTGTAGCACCTTAAGACTCTTTTTAAATTTAAAAACAATATGGAAAAGAATAGTTCAATTATACATGTTATTTTAACAGGTGGGGTAGGCAGCAGATTATGGCCTCTTTCTCGTAAAAGCCAGCCAAAACAATATTTAGAAATATTTGAAGGGAAATCTTTATTCGAAATGACAGTAGAAAGAAATAGTCATTTAGCTGATAAAGTAATGGTAGTAGGAAATGTTGATAATCATCATTTGAGTGGAAAAGTTATGGATAAGACTAAAACCTCTTACTTGAATATTGTAGAAGCGACTCCCAGAAATACCGCAGCAGCAATTGCCTTTGCAGCGTTTGCATCTAATCCAGATGATATTTTAATAGTAACTCCTTCAGATCATATTATTGACAAGGAAGAAGATTACAATAAAGCAATTCAAGAGGCAATTTCAAAAGCAAAAGAAGGTTATATAGTTACTTTTGGGATCATACCTACTAAGCCTGAAACAGGTTACGGTTATATTGAATCAAAAGGAGACAAAGTACTTTCTTTTCGAGAAAAACCTAATGAAACTACAGCAAAAGAATTTATAGCAAGAGGTAATTTTTTATGGAATAGTGGTATGTTTTGTTTTAAAGCTGGTGTGCTTTTAGAAGAATTAAGACAATTTCAACCTGATGTTTATGAAAAATCAAGATCCGTTTGGGAATCTTCTCAAAAAGGATTTTTAGATTTAAATTCATCTTTAGAAATTCCTTCAATTAGTATTGATTATGCTGTTATGGAAAGAAGTAAGAAAATTAAAGTAGTCCCAGCTTCTTTTTCATGGTCAGATTTAGGTTCTTTCGAATCAGTATATGAATATCTTGTTTCAAAAGGACACCCAACAGATACAAACGGAAATATGGTCATAGGGTGTGAAAATCATACCACCTTTTTAGGATTGAAAAATACCATATTTGTTCATACTAATGATGCAAATCTGATATTGCAAAAAGAAAGTTCACAAGATGTGAAAGATATATATAACGAATTAGAAAGACAAAACTCTGATTTATTAAATTAAAGAAATTTAAAAAATGAAAAAAATTCTTATAACTGGTGGTGCTGGTTTTATTGGTTCACATGTAGTAAGACGTTTTGTAAGTAAATATCCAGAATATCAAATCTTTAATTTAGATGCTTTGACTTACGCAGGCAATTTGGAGAATATAAAAGATATTGAGGATAAATCTAATTATACTTTTGTAAAAGGTAATATTGTGGATGAAAGTTTCATTAACGAACTTTTTAGGCTTCATAATTTTGATGGAGTTCTACATCTAGCTGCAGAATCACACGTTGATCGTTCAATTGAAGATCCTTTAGCATTTGTAAAAACAAATGTTATTGGTACAATGAATTTGTTAAACGCTGCAAAAAATCATTGGAAAGGAAGTTTTGAAGGAAAAAGATTTTATCATATTAGTACAGATGAAGTTTATGGTTCTTTAGGAGCAGAAGGATTATTTACTGAAACGACACCTTATGCTCCAAATTCTCCTTATTCAGCTTCAAAGGCAAGTTCTGATCACTTTGTTAGAGCATATGGAGAAACTTATGGATTACCATATGTTTTGACAAACTGTTCAAATAATTATGGTTCTTATCATTTTCCTGAAAAATTGATTCCACTTTTTATAAATAATATCATAAATAATAAGCCACTTCCAGTTTATGGAGATGGTAATTATACTCGTGACTGGCTATTTGTAGAAGATCATGCCATTGCAATAGATCTTGTTTTTCATGAAGGAAAAAATCACGAAACGTATAATATCGGAGGATTTAATGAGTGGAAAAATATAGATTTAGTAAAATTACTATGTCAAATTATGGATCAAAAATTAGGAAGAGTAACTGGGACTTCTCAAAATTTGATTACTTATGTAAAAGATAGACCTGGTCATGATTTGCGCTATGCAATTGATGCTTCTAAAATTAACAAGGAACTAGGTTGGAAACCTTCAGTGACTTTTGAAGAAGGCTTAGAAAAAACAATCAATTGGTATCTTAATAACGGAGAGTGGCTGAAAAATGTAACTTCAGGCTCTTATAAAGATTATTATAAAAAACAATATTCATAAAAGTATTTATTTATACTTTCCTTAAGATTAAATTTAAATTAACATGAAAAAAAAAATATACGTTCTTACGCTATTTTTAACTTTATTAATTTCTTTTAACTCAACTGCGCAAGACATTCTTAAGTCCAAGGATTTAAGTACGATAAATGTAGATTATTTGTCTGATGATGATTTAGCTAAAATCAGTGCGCAATTAAAAAGTAACAACACAACTATTGATCAGGTTGAACCTATGGCTATTTCAAAGGGAATGAATCAAAATGAATTTAATAAGCTAAAGGTAAAATTAGCTGATTATGAAAAGAAGAATTCTAAAGAAAGTAAAGAAAAAGACATAAAGGAAACTAAAGTAAAGAAGACGGATGCTGAGTCAGAATTTGGGAGAAAGCAGGAAAAGATTAAAAATGAAAAGATTAAAGACTCTGTAAATGCTTTAATTTTTGGCTCTGAATTATTTGATAACCCAGCGTTAAACTTTGAGCCAGATTTGAAAATAGCGACTCCAATGAATTATATTTTGGGACCTGGAGATGAGTTACAAGTGAGTGTATATGGAGTTCAAGAATATAATGCAAGTATACCTGTTAGTGTTGAAGGGAAAGTTACAATAGATTATGTAGGCCAAATAGCTGTATCAGGAATGTCAATAGAGGCTGCATCTCAAAAAATAAAAGCAGCTATTGCAAGAGTTTATAGCACAGTTCGTTCTGGACAGTCTCAGGTTAGCGTAAGTTTGAGCCAGATAAGAACAATTAAAATTACAATAGTTGGAGGTAAACAGCCTGGTAATTATTCCATCTCTTCTTTGGCTACAGTCTATAATGCTTTACATTTAGCAGGTGGTCCAGGAAAAAATGGAAGTTACAGAAATATTGAGTTAATAAGAAATAATAAAGTTTATAGAAATATTGATATTTATCGTTTTTTAGTAAAAGGAGATCAATCTGATAATGTTAGTTTAAAAGAAAATGACGTGATTCGAATTCCGGCTTATACTCAAAGAGTTACTGTTGAAGGTGAAGTAAAACGCCCAGGTGTTTTTGAAATGAAAAAGGGAGAAAAATTCTCTGATTTGTTAAATTTTGCTTCTGGATTTAATGAATTTGCCTATACAGCTTCTGTAAATGTTATACAAAAAACAGGAAAAGAATTCAAAGTTCATGATATAAACGAAAGTGAATATAATTCTTATCAGCCACAATCAGGAGATGTCTTTAGGGTTACCAAAATTTTAAACCGTTTTGAAAATCGTATTAAAATTGAGGGAGCAGTTTTTAGACCAGATTATTATTCTTTCACAGAAGGAATGAGAATTTCTGATCTTATTACTAGAGCAGAAGGTTTAAAAGAGGATGCCTATAGTAAAAGAGCAAGAATCATTAGGTTGAAAACTGATTTGACTACTGAAATTGTTAATGTAGACTTAGGTGCAGCCTTGTCTGGTGATTTAAATGCTGATATAGAATTAAAAAGAGAGGATATAGTAACAGTTTATTCAATTCTAGATTTTAGAGAAGAATATAAAGTAACTATTGATGGAGAAGTAAAAAATCCTGGAGAATATGATTATTTTGAAAATCTTACATTAAATGATTTAGTTGTTCAGGTAGGAGGTTTAACAGGTTCAGCATCAAAAAGAGTAGAAATCGCAAGAATGATTAAATCTGATGCTATAGATGATGCAGATCCAAAAAGAATTGAATTGATTGAACTAGAAATTACTGTGGATAACAATGAGCAAATTAAAAACTTTTTACTAAAACCTTTTGATGTAATAAATATTCGACGAATGGCAGTTTATGAAAAACCACAAATGGTAACTGTAAGTGGTGCTGTGGGATATCCAGGAAAATATGTCCTAGCAAACAAAAAAGAGACGGTTTACAATGTAGTAATGAGAGCAGGTGGCTTAACTTCCATTGCTAATTTGGATGGGATGAAGATTAAAAGACCTATTAAAGAGGAACAAATTGAAACATTAGAAAGAATTGATTTAAATATTTCAAAAAATGATACTTTAAAAGGAAAGTTAGCTAAAAAATTGAAGGAGGATTTAAAATTTGCGACAATTCCAGTAAATTGGGAAAAAATTGTTAAAGATAAAAATCACTTTTCAAATGTTACATTATTTCCTGGAGATGAAATCGAGGTAGCAGTTTATAATGAAGGAGTTAAGGTTACAGGAAATGTTTTATTAACATCTGAAATACCATATCGAAATGGTAAAGGCTTTAAATATTACATAAATGCAGTCGGTGGTGTTGATAATAAGGGATGGAAGAGAAAGGCTTATATAATTTATCCAAATGGGAAAGCTGATGTAACAACTTCATTTTTGTTTTTTAAATCTTATCCTAAAGTAGAGCCTGATTCACAAATTGTTGTGCCTGAAAAGCCAGAGAAAAAGAAAATGACAGCAGGAGAATGGGTTGGTATTGGGAGTGTTATATCTAGTTTAGCTTTATTAATTGTAACCGCATTTAAATAATATTAATGGATAATAAATCAATTGTTGAAAACGAAGAAATTACGTTTAAAGAATTACTGCAAAAAGGAAAAGATTGGTATTCTTATATACGTTTACAATGGAAAATAATACTTTTAGCAGGGATTATGGGTTCCTCCATTGGATTACTTTATTCGTTTCTAAAAAAGCCAATTTATACTGCTAGTTTATCTTTTGCCTTAGAGGATGATAAAGCAGGCGGTGGACTTGGTGGAGCATTGGGGTTAGCAAGTTCATTCGGATTGGATTTAGGAGGAAGCGGAGGAGGAGGTGTTTTTTCAGGATCAAATTTGACTGAGTTTTTTAAATCAAGATCTATGGTTGAAAAAACATTACTGTCTAATGTAAATGTAGATGGAAAAGAAATCTCTTTAGCTGAGATGTATATTCAGACTAATCGATGGAGGGAAAATTGGAAGAAAGATCTCAAATTATCTAAGATTCAATTTTTACCAAATTCTAATCGTAAAAGTTTTACTCGTTTGCAGGATAGTATTTTAGGAGTGCTCTATAATGATTTATTAAAAGAAGGTTTTTCAGTTGGACAGAGAGATAAAAAAGTATCTATTATTTATATTAATGTTTCTTCTAAAAATGAATTATTTGCAAAATATTTTTGCGAAACTTTAGCGAAGGAAGTTGGTGAGTTTTATATAGAAACTAAGAGTAAAAAAGCAAGAATTAATATGTCTATTCTAGATAGACAAGTTGATTCTATTCGAAATGAACTTAATGGTGCAATTACAGGTGTAGCAATTGCTAATGATAATACATTTAATCTAAATCCTGCGTTAAATGTTAGACGGACTCCATCTGCTAGACGACAAGTAGATGTTCAGGCCAATACAGCAATACTTACTGAATTAGTGAAACAAAGTGAATTAGCAAAAGTTACTTTACGTAAAGATACGCCTTTGATTCAAATAATAGACAAACCAATTTTACCATTACCAAAAGAAAAATTTGAAAAAACGAAAGGATTGTTAATGGGAGGATTTCTAGGAAGTTTTATAGTTATTTTATTCTTTGTTTTTAGAAGAGTATTTACTGATTTGATTAGATAAATTGTTTAAAAAAATATAAATTTAGATGAATATTTTAAAATTAATTGGAAGAAAAGAAGAAATATTTGAAAATGATATTTTGACTTATGAATTAAAATTAAAAGAAATAGTTAATGAATCTTCTTTTTTGGTGATTGGAGGAGCTGGTTCAATAGGCCAAGCAGTAACAAAAGAAATATTCAAAAGAAATCCTTCTAAATTGCATGTTGTCGATATCAGCGAAAATAACATGGTAGAGCTTGTTCGTGATTTAAGAAGTTCTTATGGTTATATTGATGGGGATTTTCAAACATTTGCATTAGATATTGGATCAATTGAATACGATGCTTTTATTAAATCTGATGGAAAATATGACTATGTTTTAAATTTATCTGCACTAAAACATGTTAGAAGTGAAAAAGATCCTTTTACTTTAATGCGAATGATTGATGTTAATGTTTTTAACACAGAAAAAACATTGCAGCAATCAATAGAAAATGGGACAAAAAAATATTTTTGTGTGTCTACAGATAAAGCTGCTAATCCAGTTAATATGATGGGAGCATCAAAAAGAATTATGGAAATGTATTTAATGCGTAAAAGTGAGCAAATTAAAATTTCGACAGCTCGATTTGCGAATGTTGCTTTTTCAGATGGATCTTTACTGCATGGTTTTAATCAGAGAATCATTAAAAAGCAACCTATTGTAGCTCCACATGATATAAAAAGATATTTTGTTACACCAAAGGAATCCGGAGAGCTTTGCTTAATGTCTTGTATTTTTGGAGAAAACCGAGATATTTTTTTTCCTAAATTAAGTGAAAATTTGCATTTAATTACATTTGCAGATATTGCAGTTAAATATTTAGCTGAGTTGGGTTATGAAGCTTATCCTTGTAATTCTGAAGAAGAAGCTAGGGATAAAGCTGAAGAGCTAATAAAGAAGAAAAAATGGCCATGTCTTTTTACTGCTAGTGATACTACAGGCGAAAAAGATTTTGAAGAGTTTTTTACTGAAAACGAAACGCTTGACATGCAACGGTTTGATAATTTAGGTGTTATAAAAAATAATGCTGATTTCGAGCAAAATAAATTAGAGATTTTTTCGAACAAAATAACTGAAATGAAATTCAAAAAAACATGGAATAAAGAACAAATTGTTGATTTATTTCACACAATGATTCCAAATTTCGGGCATAAAGAAACGGGTAAGTATTTAGATGCTAAAATGTAATTATGAATAATGTAATTAACTCTGCCATTTCTTTTATAAAGGAGCAATATAAAACAGAAAGTTTTATACCTCTCCATGTTCCTCATTTTGGAGGTAATGAAAAGAAGTATTTAATAGAAACGATAGATTCTACTTTTGTTTCTTCTGTTGGAGCTTATGTAGACCAGTTTGAAGTAATGATGCAAAGCATTACCAATACTAAAAAAGCAGTTGCTGTTGTAAACGGTACAGCTGCTATTCAGGTCGCTTTGCGTTTAATTGGTGTAAAACTTGGGGATGAAGTTTTAACACAAGCTTTAACTTTTGTTGCTACTGCTAACGCAATAAGTTACCTAAATGCGACTCCTGTTTTTTTAGATGTTGATTTAGATACTATGGGATTGTCTCCAAAGGCCGTTGCAATTTTTTTAGAGGAATTTGGAGATTTACGAGAAGATGGTTGTTACAATAAAAAAACGGGAAAGAGAATAAGTGCTTGTTTACCAATGCATACTTTTGGATTTCCTGTGCACCTTGATGAATTAATTGAAGTTTGCGATAAATGGAAAATTCCAGTTATTGAAGACGCCGCAGAGTCATTAGGTTCAGAATATAAAGGAAAATCAACAGGTAGTTTTGGAAAACTTGGTGCATTTTCATTCAATGGAAATAAAATAGTGACATGTGGAGGTGGTGGTGCAATTGTTACAAATGATCAGAAATTAGGAGAAAAAGGGAAATATTTGACTACTACAGCAAAAATTCCACATCCATATGAATATGTTCATGATGAAATGGGATATAACTTTAGAATGCCAAATCTAAATGCTGCTCTTGCATGTGCACAATTAGAACAATTGAGTGTTTTCCTAATGAATAAGAGAAAATTGGCCAAAGAGTATGAATCTTTTTTTTCAAGTAATGGTGTGAAATTTAGAACCGAAACTCCAGATACAAAAGCTAACTATTGGTTAATGTGTGTGGAACTAGCTAATAAGACAGAGCGTGATTTGTTTTTGAAGGAAACAAATGACAATAAAGTAATGACAAGGCCTATTTGGCAGTTAATGTATCGTTTGCCAATGTACAGTAATTGTTATAGAGATGAGCAAGTTAACGCGCAGTTTTTAGAAGAAAGAATTGTAAATATACCGAGTAGTGTCAGATAACGAAATTATTCTAGTTGGATATTCTGGACATGGGTATGTTGTTGCAGATATTATATTGGATAGCGGTTTAAACATTGCAGGATATTCAGATAAAGAAGAGGCAAAATTGAATCCTTATAACTTAGTTTATTTAGGATTCGAAAAAGAAACGAATTTCATTGGATGGATGAGAGAAATTCCTTTTGTACTTGGTATAGGTGATAATAAGTTGAGACAAAGTATATCAAGTTTAATTGAAGAAAGAGGGAAAATAGTTAAAACAATTATCGATAAGACTGCGATTATTTCTAGAAACGTTTCAATAGGGTCAGGTACCTTTATTAATAAAAATGTAGTTGTTAACTCTCTTGCCAAAATTGGTAAAAATGTAATTCTAAATACAGGATGTATAATTGAACATGAGTGTACTATACACGATGCAGTTCATATTGCTCCAGGTGCAGTTTTAGCTGGAAATGTTACAATTGGCGAAAGAAGTTTTGTTGGTGCAAATTCTGTTGTAAAGCAAGGTGTATATATTGGAAAAGATGTCATAATTGGCGCAGGAACTGTAATTATTACAGATATTCCCGATGGAAAAAAAGTTATTGGTAATCCTGGAAGAATAATTTAAGAATGAGTAAAGTAATTATTATAGCTGAAGCTGGAGTAAATCACAATGGTAATATCGAAATAGCAAAGAAACTAATTGATGCTGCTGTTGAAGCTGGAGTTGATTATGTAAAATTTCAGACTTTTAAGGCGGACAATTTGGTAAGCAAATCTGCAAAAAAAGCGACCTATCAAAGTGTAAACATTAATGATGGTGATGACTCGCAGTATGCAATGCTAAAAAATCTAGAATTAAGCCACGAAAATCATTTAGAATTAATGTCTTATTGCTCAGAAAGAAATATTAACTTTTTTTCGACAGCATTTGATGTTGAGGGAGTGAAATATTTAAATGATTTAGGTCTTGCATTTTTTAAAATACCAAGCGGAGAAATAACCAATTACCCTTACCTAAAAGCTGTAGCTTTATGTAAAAAGCCAGTTATTATGTCTACAGGAATGTGTTCTGAAGAAGATATCGAAAAGGCCTTGGAGGTACTTGTTAAATTTGGACTGTCTAAAGAAATGATTTCAATTTTACACTGTAATACTGAATATCCAACTCCAATGAAGGATGTCAATCTTAAAGCGATGCTTTCTATTAAAGAAAAATTTCAAACTCCAATAGGTTATTCAGATCATACTCTAGGGATCGAGGTACCTGTGGCTGCAGTTGCTCTAGGAGCGAAAATTATAGAAAAACACTTTACCCTAGATAAAACTTTACCAGGACCAGACCATGTTGCTTCTTTAGAACCACATGAATTAAAGCAAATGGTGGAGGCAATTCGTAATATTGAATTGGCTACGAGTGGAGATGGTGAAAAAGTACCAAGTGAAAGTGAAACAAAAAATATCGCTATTGCAAGAAAAAGTATTCATTTAAATAAGAATTTAGTAAAAGGACATATCATAACTGATGATGATCTTATCCCATTGCGACCAGGGGATGGAATTTCTCCAATGGAATGGGAAAAAATTATTGGAAAAAAACTGATTACAGATAAAACGGAATTTGACAAACTTTTATTTTCCGATATTAAATGAAAATAGGTGTTTTAACAAGTTCACGTGCTGATTACGGAATATATCTTCCTCTACTTGATAAAATTAAAAAAGATGAGTTTTTTGAGTTGGAAATTATTGCTTTCGGAACACATTTATCCAGAAGTCATGGTTACACATTAAAAGATATAGAAAAGGACAATTATAATTGCATTCATACAATATCATCCTTAATTTCAAACGACAGTGAAGAATCTATTGCTTCCTCTTATGGTTTAACTGTTTTGAAGTTTGCACAGTTTTGGCAGAGTCATAAATATGATTTAGTTTTTTGCTTAGGTGATCGTTTTGAAATGAGTGCTGCTGTTCAAGCGGGAATTCCTTTTGGAGTTAAATTTGCGCACTTGCATGGAGGAGAAACAACATTAGGAGCAATTGATAATATTTATCGTCATCAAATTACTTTGGCTTCAACTCTTCATTTTACAGCTACTGATATTTTTACCGAAAAAGTTTCAAATCTTATTGATTCTTCAAAAAACATTTTCACAACAGGATCTTTGAGTTTAAACGATATTAAAAGTTTTACGCCATTAGAAAAACAAACTTTTTTTGAGAAATTTGGAATACCAGAAGAAGAGTTTATTCTAGTAACTTTTCATCCTGAAACAATGTCTTCACAAGATAATTTTCAGTTTGCTAATGAGATGAAAAATGCTTTGAAAAAGATTTCAGAATATAGATTTATCATTATTACGATGCCAAATGCAGATACTCAGGGATCGATTTACAGAGAAGCTATTGAAAAATTAAAATTAGAGATTCCTGATAGAATTTTGCTAATTGAAAATTTTGGAAAAGTAAACTACTTTTCAGCAATGCATTATGCTTCAATATTGTTAGGAAATACTTCCAGCGGAATTTTGGAAGCTGCATCATTTGAAAAATATGTTGTTAATGTTGGCGATAGACAAAAGGGAAGAGCACAAAGTAAAAATATTATAAATTGTGAATTTGAAGAAAAAGAGATCGTTTCTGCTGTAAGTAAAGCGATTAATTCTAATATTTATAAGGGCGAGAATATTTATTTTAAATTGGATGCAGCAGATAATATAATTAAAATCATTAAACAATTCTTATGAGAATTTATAGAGACCATTTAATTCTTTCAGGAAGCAAAATTAAACAAGCTTTACTAAAGTTCAATGAATTGTCACAAGATGCAATACTTTTTGTAGTTGATAATGAAGACAAATTAATTGGAGCACTAACAGATGGAGATGTTAGACGAGGTTTGCTTAAAGGATTTACAATAGAATGTAACGTTGATGAGATTATTCAGGATAATCCAAGATATATTGTCAAGGGAGAAAATAATCTTGAAAAAGTTATAGAATATCGTGAAGGTGATTTTAGAATCGTACCAGTTGTTGATGAAGATCGCAAAGTTGTCAATGTCATTAATTTTAGAAAAATCAGATCATATTTGCCAATTGATGCCGTTATTATGGCTGGAGGGCGTGGACAAAGACTGCAACCATTAACAGACACCGTTCCCAAACCTCTTTTAAAAGTTGGTGATAAACCTATAATGGAACATAATCTGGATCGATTAGCTTTGTTTGGAATCGATGATTTTTGGGTTTCAGTAAAATATTTAGGTGAACAAATTGAGCAACATTTTGGAAAAGGTGAGAAGAAAAATGTAAAAATTGAATATGTCTGGGAAAATGAACCTTTAGGAACTATTGGAGCGGTCTCTCAAATTAAAAACTTTGAGCATGATTATATTCTTGTAACAAATTCAGACTTGTTAACCAATATAGATTATGAACAATTTTTTCTTGAATTTATCAGAAGAGATGCCGATTTAGCTGTTTTAACCATTCCGTATCAAGTTAATGTTCCATATGCAGTTTTAGAAACAAATAAAGGCGAGGTGAAAAGCTTTAAAGAAAAACCGACTTATACCTACTATTCAAATGGTGGAATATATTTAATTAAAAGGAAAATGTTAGATTTCATTCCCAAAGAAACATTTTTTAATGCAACAGATTTGATGGAAGAGTTAATTAGTAAAAATCTAAAAGTTATTTCATTTCCTTTTTCAGGTTATTGGTTAGATGTTGGAAAACATGAGGATTTCGAAAAGGCTCATATAGATATTCATAATATAAAATTTTAAAATGAAAATATTAATAACTATTTGTGCTAGAGGTGGTTCTAAAGGGATACCAGGCAAAAATATAAAAGATATTAACGGTAAGTCATTGATAGGATATTCAATTGATTTAACAAAAAAAATAAAAGAGAAATTTGACGTAAAAGTAGCTTTATCAACAGATGACGATGCTATAAAAGAAAAAGCAGAACTATTTGATTTGAAGACTAATTATTCACGACCAGATTATTTGGCAACAGATACTGCAGGTAAAATAGATACAATTAGAGATTTGTTACTTTACGAAGAATCTATAGCAGATGATAAATATGATTTTATTTTAGACCTTGATGTGACTTCACCTTTGCGAACTGTAGAGGATATCGAAAAAGCGTTAAATATCATGCTTGAAAATCCTAAAGCATTAAATCTATTTTCGGTTAACCCAGCAGCAAGAAGCCCTTATTTTAATATGGTTGAAAAGAATGTTGATGGATTTTATTCATTAGTCAAAACTAATCTGGATGGAACTGTTATGACTCGTCAATCTGCACCCAAAGTCTACGAGCTAAATGCATCATTTTATTGGTATAGAAGATCTTTTTTTGATACAGGAATAAAAAGTGCAATTACAGACAGATCGCTAATTTACGAAATGAATCATGTATGTTTTGACTTAGATCATCCCGTTGATTTTTTATTTATGGAATATCTACTTCAAAATAAGAAACTTGATTTTGAATTATGAGAATACTAATTATAGGTTTAGGTTCAATTGCTAGAAAACATATTAGTGCTTTACAAAATTTGAACATAAAAGATCTTAATATTTATGCATTAAGGTCAAATTTAAATTCAGAGATTGAAGAAGGAATTGAAAATGTTTATAATCTCGAAAATTTAGAAATTTCTTTTGATTTTGCTATTATTTCAAATCCCACTAACCTACATTTTGAATTTATTGAAAAATTAGCAAGATTAAATATCCCTTTGTTTATTGAGAAACCAGCAGTACATACTTTAAAAAGTGTTGATAAGTTAATTGAATTAATTGAAAGTAAACAACTTGTGACCTATGTGGCTTGCAATTTAAGATTTCATCCTTGTATAAAATATTTGAAAAACAAATTAAGTGAGGAGAATTTACAAGTTAACGAAGTGAATGTATATTGTGGCTCATATTTACCAGATTGGCGTCCTAACGTAGATTTTAGAAAAGTATACAGTGCAAATGCATCAATGGGAGGCGGTGTTCATTTAGATTTATTTCATGAACTTGATTATGTAAATTGGTTATTTGGAACGCCGATTAAAAGTATTTCAACTTTAAGAAATGTTTCGACTTTAAATATTGATGCAATCGATTATGCAAATTATACATTAGAGTATAATAAGTTTACAGCCAATATAATATTAAATTATTATAGAAAAAAATCAAAAAGAAGCATTGAAGTTTTATTTAATGATCAAATTTTAGAAGTTGATCTAATAAATAATAAAATAATAAATGACGATAATGAAATAGTTTTTGAGGCTTCAAATTTTGAAGTCAAAAACACCTATAGTTTTCAATTGGATTATTTTATCAATTGTTTGATAAAAAAGAGCAAACCGATGAACTCTCTTAAGGAATCCATAGAAATATTAAAAATTGTTCTAAAAGATGAAGAATAGATTAGAAAATAAAATTATTATAATTACAGGTGGAAATGGGCTTTTGGGAAGAGCAATTATCAACAGATTAATTTCTGAAGGTGCTTTTTGTATCAATTTTGAAATTAACCATCAAACAAATGAAGATTTGTCTAACGTTTATTGTGATATTACTGATAGCAGTTCAATTGATAGTGCTTTAGAAATTGTATTGAAAAAATATACAAGAATTGACGGACTTGTTAATAATGCCTACCCAAGAACAAAAGATTGGGGAAATAAATTTGAAGATATTGTTTTGGAATCTTGGAAACAAAACGTTGATTGGCAATTAAATAGTTATTTCTATTTAACCCAGAAAGTTGCTTCACAAATGGCTAGTCAAAAAAATGGAAGTATAATTAATATGGCTTCAATTTATGGTGTAGTTGGTGCAGATTTCAATGTTTATGAAGGAACAACAATGACAATGCCAGCTGCATATTCGGCAATAAAGGGAGCACTTGTTAATTTTACAAGATATGTAGCATCCTATTTTGGGCCACAACAAGTAAGAGTGAATACTGTATCTCCAGGAGGGATATTTGATAATCAGAATGAAATTTTTGTAAATAATTATTGTAAAAAAGTTCCAATGCGTAGACTGGGTACACCAGAAGATATTGCGCCAACGATTGCGTTTTTATTATCTGATGATTCACAATATATTACAGGACAAAATTTAATAATAGACGGAGGATGGACAGCAATATAAAAAAATGTTTAATAATTGGTGCTGGTCAATTAGGAAGCAGACATTTACAGGGACTAGTTAAATATTTAGAGCAACTTGAAATTTATGTATTAGATCCCTCTGAAAGTTCACTTAAAGTAGCTCAAGAAAGAGAAAAAGAAATCAATCATATACATAGATTGATTTATACAAAATTGTGGTCAGATTTACCTCAATATTTTGATTTGGTAATTGTTGCAACAAGTGCTAATGTACGAGAGCAAATTATCAATAAATTATTAGAAAAACATAAAGTCAAATTTTTAATATTAGAGAAAGTTCTTTTTCAAGATTTAGATGCTTATCAGAGAATTAGTTTATTATTGGATCAATATAATACAATTACCTATGTAAACCATCCTCGTAGAATGTTTCAGTCTTACAATGAATTAAAAGAAAGCATTCAAACAAATGGATTAAATATATATAATATAGTTGGAGGAAATTGGGGATTAGGTTGTAATGCTTTACATTTTTTAGACCTTTTAGTTTATATTTCTGGAAAAAAAATTAGAGAGATTAGTGTTAGTACCGTGGAGGATGAAATTATTAAAAGTCCTAGAGAAGGATTTGTAGAATTCACGGGCACTTTAACAGGATACTTAGAAGATAAATCACCTTTTAGCATCACATCATTCAAAGCTGATATTAGTCCGATAACAGTAACAATTTGTAATAATGAACAACGATTCTTTATACAAGAGGGAGGAACACCACAAGTTTATTCATTAGAACTAAATAATTCATTTAAATTGTTTAACCGTGATTTTAGAATACAATATCAAAGTGAATTAACCTCTATCATAGTGAGAGAATTATTTGAAGTTGGATTTTGTTCATTGCCTTCTTTTGCTGAAGCGAGACATACCCATGAGTTATTTATTAAGGCAATGTTAGAAAAGTATAATAAAATTGCAGGATTACAGACTAAAGTTTTACCAATTACATAATGAAAAAGAACATTTTACTAGTAGGAACTGGACCAATGGCATTAGATTATGCAAAAGTATTAACCGCACAGGATTTTTCTTTTCAAGTGATTGGTAGAGGTCAGGAATCAGCAGAAAAATTTAAAACAGAGACAGACATACAGCCTTTTGTCGGAGGTTTACAAAAGTATTTAGAAAACCATACGTTAACTGATAATACTTATATTATTATTGCCACAGGGACAGAAGTTTTAATGAATTCTTTAATTTCAGTTTTGGAAGCGGGAGCTGAAAGAGTTTTGATAGAAAAACCAGCGGCAATAAGTATCGAAGAATTAATTGAAAATAAAGAAAAATTATTACCCTACTCTGAAAAAGTTTTTGTCGCCTACAATCGTAGATTTTATGCTTCGGTTATTGAAGCTAAAAAAATGATTGAAGAAGATGGTGGTTTACAAACAATCCATTTTGAATTTACTGAATGGTCACATGTAATAGAACCATTAACAAAGGCACCAGGTGTTAAAGAAAACTGGTTTTTTGCAAACTCTACACATGTAGTAGACCTTGCTTTTCATTTTGCAGGAAAGCCACAACAATGGCAGACCTATTCTAAAGCTGGAACTGTAAAATGGCATGCAAAAACTAATTTTACAGGGGCAGGAATTACAGAAAAAGGAGTCTTGTTCAGTTATTTGTCCAATTGGGAAAGTGCTGGAAGATGGGCTATTGAATTACTGACAGAAAAACGTAGAATTTATTTGAAACCTATGGAAGGCCTCAGTGTACAAAAAAAAGGTACAGTAACTGTTATTGAACATGAATTTGATAATTCTGCGGACTTACAATTTAAGCCAGGCCTTAAAAATCAATTAAAAGCCTTTTTAGATAATGATGAAACAAAATTATTAAACATAAAAGAGCATATATCCATTTCTAAAGAAGTATATTCAAAAATAATTTCATAGTTTTTTGAATTAATTTTTCCCACTATCAGATTATCAGTAAATGAAAAAATATAGTTTAAAGGTTTGCAATATAAATAAAGAAACAAGTGATACAATTACTCTTTGTTTCAAGCAGCCTGGGCTCAAGAAAATAAAATATCAAGCAGGTCAATACCTTACACTATCTGCTAGAATTAATGGCAGAAAATATTCAAGACCCTATTCTTTTTCTTCAGCTCCTTCGTGTAATTCTAATTTGGAAATAACTATTAAACGCGTTCCGGGAGGGGTATTCTCTAACTACATCCATGATTTTATTCAAATTGATGATATTATAGAAGTAATGGAGCCTATGGGAGATTTTGTTTATGAACAAGATGAAAATTGTAATGAGATTTACTTTTGGGGGACTGGAAGTGGAATAACACCATTAATTTCTATTATAAAGGAAATTTTGATTTCAGAATCAAAATTAAAAGTGAATCTTATCTATGGAAATAAAAATTTTGAATCAACAATATTCTCGGAGTTAATAGAAGAAATGATTAATAAATATCCAAAAAATTTACAGGTCTGGTATTTGCATTCTCAATATAAGGAGGATCAAAATCATCATTTAGTGAAGAGTGGTAGGATTAGTAGAGAATTTGTTTATGATTTACTTGAAAATATTGATTTAAAAACAACGAAGCATTACATTTGTGGCCCTAATGGCCTAAAAGATACTATTAAAGAAACTTTAAGTGTTTTGAAATGCCCTGAAGATAATATTTTTTCAGAAGATTTTGAATTGGTTAAAAACCCAAAAGATTTTGAAGATATAAAAGATCACACTGTAGATGTCTGCTATCAAGGTGTCAATACTTTTGTTAATGTTGGAAAGGGAAAAAGTATTTTAGAAGCAGCGCTGGATCTTGGATTGGAATTACCATATTCATGTCAAACAGGGAGTTGTAATACTTGTAAGTGCACATTAATGACGGGAGAACTAAGAATGATTGGACTTTCAAAAGAAAGAAATGATTTAAGAAAAGAGGAGTATTTGTTGTGTTGTAGTTACCCTTTAACAGATAATGTTTCAGTTGAGATTTAAATATAAAAAATAATACTATAAAACATGAAAGTAGTCATTTTTGCAGGAGGGTTTGGTACTCGCCTTATGGAAGAAACAGAAGCAAGACCAAAACCAATGGTTGAAATAGGTGGCAAGCCTATTTTATGGCATATATTAAAAATGTTTGAGAAACATGGTCATAATGAATTTGTTATTTGCTTAGGATATAAAGCGACATACATAAAAGAATATTTTTATAATTATTATTTGCATAATTCAGATGTTACTATTGAATTAGCAAATAATAATATTAATGTGCATTTTTCTGAAACGGAATCATTCAAAGTTACTTTAATTGATACGGGATTACATACCAATACAGCAGGAAGATTAAAACGTATTGAAAAATATGTGAAAGGAGAAACCTTTATGTTGACTTATGGAGATGGAGTCTCTGATGTTGATTTATCTGCACTTTTAGATTTTCATAAGTCCCACGGTAGATTAGCTACTTTAACTAGTGTACAAGTCCCAGGGAGATTTGGAAATTTAGAAATAAACGCAGCAGGAGAAGTTGAAAGTTTTGTAGAAAAACCAGCAGGGGATGGAATGTGGATAAATGGTGGTTTTTTTGTGTTAGAACCTGGAATATTTAGATATCTAGAAGATGATGTAGAAGATGTACAATGGGAAAAAGAACCACTAGGGGCAATTGCAAAAGATGAGCAACTTGCTGCATATAAACATAATGGTTTTTGGAAATGTATGGATGCTTTAAGAGATAGAATTGAACTAGAAGCGATGTGGAGTTCTGATAATGCAAGATGGAAGACATGGTAGAATCGTTATTTGATAGTTTAAAAAAAACATATCAGGGAAAAAAAGTTTTTTTAACTGGACATACAGGTTTTAAAGGTTCTTGGATGTTAAAAACCTTAACGCTTTTAGGTGCAGAAGTAAAAGGGTATGCGCTGGTTCCACAAACAAAGGACGATTTGTTTTATTTAATTGATGGAGAAACAATCTGTGACTCTATTATTGCAGATTTGAGGGATAAAAAACGATTAGAGAAAGAACTGGTCTCTTTTCAGCCTGATTTTGTTTTTCATTTAGCAGCTCAGCCTTTAGTACGGTTATCTTACGAAATTCCTGCAGAAACTTTTGAAGTTAATGTTGTAGGAACAGCTAACGTTTTAGATGCAGTTAATTTACTTGAAAAACCATGCAGCGTGGTTTTAATTACTACCGATAAAGTCTATCATAATAATGAATGGATTTATCCTTACCGAGAAAATGACAGATTAGGAGGATATGATCCTTATAGTGCTAGTAAAGCTTGCGCAGAACTGGTGATTGATTCTTATCGTAATTCATTTTTTAATATAAAAAATTATGATAAACATTTAAAAGGTATTGCTGTAGCAAGGGCAGGAAATGTTATTGGTGGGGGAGATTGGTCTAAGGATCGCTTAATTCCAGACATCGCAAAGGCATTTGCTGCCGAAAAGCCTGTAGTAATTAGAAACCCCCAATCAGTTAGGCCTTGGCAGCATGTTTTAGAACCAGTAATAGGATATTTGATCTTGGGAGAAAATTTGTATTCCGACCCGACAAAATTTAGTGTAGCATATAATTTCGGACCACAATTATCAGACGCTTTAGCGGTTGAAGAAATGTTAAAATTAACAATTGGTAGTTGGGGTAGAGGTGAATATATAGTAGAACAAGTAGAGGGGCAACCTCATGAAGCAGGACTGTTGAAGTTAGATATTAGTAAGGCTATTGTTGAATTAGAATGGTATCCTAAAATGAATGCTAAGCAGGCAGTTAGTTTAACCATGGATTGGTATAGAGAGTATTTCGAAGGAAACAAAATTAAGGAGTTTACAGAATTACAGATAAAATCTTTTTTACAATAAATATTATGAATATTGAAGCTACGAATTTTAATAATTTGTATATAATGAATTACAATTCATTTAAAGATGAAAGAGGCGAATTTGTTAAAACAATACATAAAGATACTTTTATAAAAAATAATTTAGAATGGAATTTCGCCGAAAGCTTTTACTCTATTTCACATAAAAATGTTTTTAGAGGAATGCACTTTCAGTTTAGTCCGAATGATCATGAAAAATTGGTTTACGTTGCTAAAGGGGCAATATTGGATGTAGTTCTTGATATAAGATCTACCTCTAATACTTACGGTAAATATTTTACGGTTGAGCTTTCTGATACAAATAGAAAAGGATTGTATATAGGAAAGGGTTTTGCACATGGTTTTTTGTCTTTAGAAAACGATACAATTGTTGAATATCATACAACAACTGTACAAAATAAGGATAGTGAAGGAGGGATAAAATGGAATTCTTTTGAGTTTAATTTACCTATTTCTGATCCTGTAGTTTCTTTACGTGATAAATCATTTGAAGATTTTAACCTAAATAAAAAATATTTCTAATGAATATACTTATAACAGGAGGAACTGGATATGTTGGCAAAAATTTAATTTCTGCACTTATAGAACAAACAAATCATAATTTATTTGTAATTACTAGAAGTATTTCGGATTTTCCAAATGGAGTTATTATTATAAAAGATGATTCTAGTTTGGAAGATAACATTGTTTCTGCAAAGCCTGATGTGGTGATTCATTTAGCATCTTATCTTACTTCTAGAGCCGAAACTGAAGATATTGAAAAACTAATAGCGTCAAACATTACTTTTGGAACAAAGTTGTTGAATTCGCTAAAAAGTGTGCAATTAAAATGTTTTATAAATGTTGGAAGCTTTTCGGAATTTCATTTTAATGATGGAGTATTAAACCCAACTTATTTATATTCTGCTACCAAATCTGCATTCAGACCAATACTTAAATATTATTCTGAAATCAATAAATTTAAAATAGTTAATGTAACTCCGTTTTCTATTTATGGTGGAATTGATAGTCAAAAAAAAATAATGGATATTTTATTTGATGCTATTGATGCTAAAGAACCAGTAAAAATGTCTAACGGATTTCAGTATTTAGATTTTATTCATATTAATGATGTTGTTAATTTCTTTGTTCATTTGAGCAATAATTTTATGCTCACAGATAATGAAGAATTATATTTAGGCACTGGAAAACCTTATAATTTGAGAGAAGTAGCGTCGAAAATTGAGCAAATAACTGGAAAAAAAATTAATGCAGATTGGGGAGCTTATCCTCCTAGAGCTAGAGACACTATTCATGCATGCGCACCTATTGGTAAATTAAAAGAAAAACTCAGTTGGCAGCCTAAAATTTCTATTGAAGAGGGCTTGCAATTAAAATATAAAGAGAAAAAGTAGTATGGTAGTGATTTTAGGTGCTGGCTTAGCTGGTATTAGTTCTTCTTATCATTTGAAACACAACTGTCTTGTGGTTGAAAAAAACAGTTATGCAGGGGGACATATTTATTCCCATCAAATAAATGGTTTTACTTGGGATGAAGGACCTCATGTTTCTTTTACCAAACATCAATATGTAAAAGACTTGTTGGCTCTAAGTGTAGAAGGTGAGTTTTTAGAATATCCTGTTTTTCCAACTAATTATTATAAAGGGCACTGGATTGCACACCCCGCACAATCCAATTTATACGCTGTTCCAGAACCCGTAAGATCTAATTGTCTTTCTGATTTTTTGGAAACTAGAAAAAAAAACAATAACTATGACCAGCCAGCTAATTATGACGAATGGATTAAATTAGCATTTGGAGATGAGTTTTCAAATAAATTTGTAAAATCATATACAAAAAAATACTGGACATTAGATCCAAAATATCTGTCTACAGATTGGGTAGGTGAAAGAGTGTTTTTTCCAGATGTTGAAACAGTTAAAAAGGGATTTGAAGGTCCCCTTGATAAATCAACGCATTATATTACGAGTGTTCGTTACCCAAAAAAAGGTGGATATAATAGTTATACCAATCTTTTGAGAAGGGATATGAATGTCCAATTTAACAAATGTGTTAATAGAATAAATCTGGAGTCAAAAACCATTTATTTTACGGATGGTACGGAGCAAAAGTATGCAAAACTTATTAATACACTGCCTCTGCCAGAATTTGTAAAATTTCTTGATACAAGCGATAAAATACAAAATGCAGCTAAAGATTTGGTTTGCTCTGAACTTTTATTGTTAAATTTTGTAATTAATCATCCTGCAACAATTGATTCACATTGGTTATATGTTTATGATGATGACAAATATTCGACTAGAATCAATTTTACAGAATTATTATCACCTAATAACGGAGTTGAAGGCAAGTGCGGAATTCAGGTCGAAGTTTATTTTTCAAAATATAAAGAACAAGAAGAAAGTATAGAACAAATTATTAATAAAGTAGGAGAAGAACTTGTAGAAATGAGGCTTATTAAAAATGAGAACTGTATAGAAGAAGTTAACACTAACTATATTAAATATGCTAATGTTGTGTTTGATCATAAAAGACAAAAAGCATTAAATACAATTCTTGATTATCTAGCGGGTTTTGGATTAGTAAGAGAAAATGATGATTTGGCTCCTGCAACTGATTGGGCTAAAAAAGAAGTAACAAAAGATAGTAATAAATTAGGGGAAATAATTTTAGCAGGCAGATTTGGACAATGGAAATATTATTGGACAGATGACTGCATTCTAAGAGGAAAGTATATAGCTGAGAATATAAATTAAAACATAAAAAAATAAGAACATAACTAAAAAGTATAAAGATGGAATATAAAAATATTGATGATACACTTAAAAAACAATTATTACCTTTTATTGGAAAGAATATAGGAAAAGAGATAAAACCTGGAGTTGACTATATTCCTGTAACTGGAAAAATTATAAGTGCTGAAGATATTTTAAATGGTGTTGATGCTGCAATGGATGGATGGTTAACAGCTGGTCGTTTTGCTAATCAATTTGAAGAAGATTTTGCAAAATATTTTGGAGCACATAGATCATTATTAGTTAATTCAGGGTCATCTGCGAATTTAGTTGCTTTTTACGCATTAACATCTCCAAAATTAGGAGCTCGTGCAATAAAACCAGGTGATGAGGTAATTACTGTTGCAGCTGGTTTCCCTACTACGGTTAATCCAATTATACAGTTTGGAGCAATTCCTGTATTTATAGATGTTGATATTGCGACACATAATGTGAAGACAGATATGATAGAAGCTGCTGTAAGTCCAAAAACTAAAGCAATAATGATTGCCCATTCTTTAGGTAATCCTTTTGATTTAGACGAGGTCATGCGTGTGGCACGAAAATATAACTTATGGGTAGTTGAAGATGATTGTGATTCACTTGGTGCTACCTATAATGGTAAAAAGACGGGGACTTTTGGAGATATTGCTACTTTTTCATTTTATCCTGCGCACCATATTACCATGGGAGAAGGTGGTGCTGTATTAATAAATAATCCGGTATTGTCAAAATTAGCAGAGAGTTTCAGAGACTGGGGCAGGGATTGTTATTGTGAACCTGGAAAAGATAATACATGTGGCTGTCGTTTTGACCAGCAACTAGGGACTTTACCTTTTGGATACGATCATAAATATACTTATTCTCATATAGGTTTTAATTTAAAAGTGACTGATATGCAGGCCGCTTTTGGTGTATCGCAGATTAAAATGATTGATCAGTTTGTTCAGCGCAGAAGAGAAAATTATGCAGCGCTTTATGAGAGAATGAAAGAATTCGAAGAGGTCTTTATATTACCTGAACCTACTCCAAATTCTGATCCTTCGTGGTTTGGCTTTTTACTTACACTAAGAGAAGGAGATGCAGCGGATAGGCATATGCTGGTTCAGCATCTTGAAGAAAAGAAAATTGGAACACGTTTATTATTTGGTGGTAATTTGTTGAGACAGCCAGCATATGCGAATATTGAGCATAAAGTTGTTGGGGATTTGAGTAATACAGACATTATTATGAACCAGTCCTTCTGGTTAGGTGTATGGCCAGGCTTAAATGAAAGTCATTATGATTATATAGCTCAGGTTATTAGAGATTATATTAATTCATAATAAATTGGATTTATATTAAATGAATAATTTTACTTTAATAATACCAACACATAATAGGCATCATTACTTAAAGCGTTCCATGGAATATTTTAAAAATTTGGATGCTGAGGTTGTTTATTGCGACTCATCTTTGGAGAAGTATGAGGGAGAACTACACCCAAATATCAATTATTTGCATTTACCAGGTAAAAATTTTGCTAGCAAAATATTATTTGCTTTATCTGGAATCAAAACAGATTTTACTGCACTTTGTGCAGATGATGATTTTATAGTAATAGATTCACTATATAAAGGTTTATCTGTTCTTACAGGAGATCGAAATTACAAAACAATTGTAGGCAAATATATTTCATTCGAAGATCATTTTGACGGAAATTATTACCCATTGTATCAGGAACTCCCTAATAGTATAAATGGAAACCCTGAAAAAAATGTTGATTTGTTTTTTTCTAATTATTATCAAATTCTTTGGGCAATGTATGACAAAGAGTTAGTTTTAAATGCATTTAAAATTATAAATGATGCTAAATTTTATAATGATAATTATATTGAATTAATTGTTGGGGCGTATGCTTGTTATGGTGGTGGTATAAAATTTATGGATGAAATTTGGGGTGTGCGTGAGGTAAGTAGTAAAGAGCACTGGGGTAATAAGCATGTTCCAATTAAGAGTATGAAAATTGCTCAAATTCAAGGAGACTACGAAAAGTTTCAAAGTTTACTAGACAAAATCACATTTAATGGTTATGCTGAAAAGGTTATGGCAAATTATTTGCATTCTCATATTAAATTAAATGGATTTTTTAAATTTTGGATTTCTAAGATTATCCCTAAAAATATAAAGGAAATTCTTTTTAATTTTTTTAAAAATACTAAAGGCCGTCAGGTAAATTTAAATCAATCTCAGGTTAAAAATTTAAACCCAATAACTGATATTTTAAACAATTGTAATTTAAACAATGTCAAATAATTTTGTAGGATTTTTAAAGCATGGTGGGAATTATCTGATTTCTAGTTTGGCTACAGGTGCTTTAGCTTTTATTTCAATTCCTATTTATACTAGGTTGCTTAATACTGAAGACTATGGTATTGTTAGTATTTTCATAGGGTTGGTTAGTATTATGGCAAGTTTAATGGCTCTTAGTGCAGATCGATCGGTTAGTAGATATTATTTTGATCAAAAAAACGAACTTGATTTTAAAAGATTCGTAGGTACTTCGGCTACATTATCGTTAGTTTTTTTTTTCATAAATGCTTTTATATTATTTTTATTTGCTGAAGAATTCGGAAATCTGGTAGGGCTTCGTAAAGAAGTTGTTTATTTAATTATACCAATTTCAGGTATAAATATCATTGGATTAACTTTTGAACAAATATATGGCCCTTTAAAAAAAAGTAGAGAAGTAGCTATATCTTCTGTTGTGAAGGTATTTTTGGGATTTGTATTTTCAATTGCATTAATTTATTTATTTAAAAAAGATAAATTCTATGGTCAAATTTTAGGTCAAATTCTTGCTGGACTATTTATTGTGTTTTTTTGGATTCGTCTTATAAAACCTTTTTTTAAGTGGTCTTTTGATGTTTCTTACATAAAATATATTTTTACCTACTCTGTACCTTTAATTCCTTATGCACTTAGTGGTGTAATAATTGAACAATTTGGGAAAATTGCAATAGGCAGTTCTCAAAATATAAGTCATGCTGGTTTTTACAGTTTAGCATTAACAATTGGTAGTATTGTGAATATAATCATTGGCGTGACGCATCAGGCTTGGAATCCATATTATTTTGAGTACATGAATTCTAAAAACTATAACCAGTTAGATAAAGATTTTATAAAAATTTTTAAATTGACAATATTAGTTGCTTTTGGTGTTGCATGTTTTGGCAAAGAAATTGGATTATTACTGGCAAAAAAAGAATTTTCAGAGTCATTATATTTGGTTCCAATATTTACAGTTGGGTATATTTTCTCGCAATTATCATTTGCGTATATAAGAAATTTTGGATATACAAAAAAAACTCAATACATGAGTATAACAATTCTTGTTAGTGGTATTAGTAATGTATTGCTGAATGTTTTATTGATAAAATCATTTGGAGAAATTGGTGCTGCAATCTCTTTTGTATTGTCATATATTATTATGACTATTTTAGCATGGTTTATTAATGCCTATTTTGTGAAACTTCATTCAACATCATGGAAATCCTTGTTAATGCCTTTATTAGCAGTTCTTCCTTTTTATATATTCTTATATTTTATATTTCATTTCGATGCTTTTTTATTGGGACTAATTATTAAAGGACTATTAGTTGTTTTTCTTTCAATTATTCTTTTTTGGACTGAAAGAAACTCTATTCTATTACTATTATCCAAAATTAAAGCCAATATAAATCAAAAAAAATGAGTCAATATCAAAAAAATCATTTAGGAATATATAAGTTAATTTATAATGGTTTCAAAAATGAGATTGCATTAGAAAATCATATAGCTGAAAAACTTTCTAAACCCAAAGGGTTTGTTCCTTTTAAAGTTCTCCAATTTTCTTCAATTTTTTTAAGGCCTGGTTTTTTCTACTTTGCATTTATATATGCTCTGTGTTTTTTTGTAGTTTTATTACAATTTGTAATTGGTGTTTTATTTTTTGGTTTTTGCTTAATTAGAGTTTTTACCTTACCTAAAAGTAAAAAAAACTTAATTATAACCTCTAAATCTTACAGAGATATAATGAGTGATGCGATTAGTCAACTTAATTTGTCTCAAAATGATTTTGTTAATGCCAGTATTTATAATTTAATTTTTTTAGTAAAAAAAAATCGCTTAATTAATTATTTTTTTTTCTTAATAGGTTTCACTAGGTATGCAATAATAAATTCTGATTATCTATTTGTTTTTTTATTAAATTATAAGGATTTATTAAAATTATATTTGCTTTCTGTTTATATAACGGATAATCCTGAAGTTGTAGTTTTAACAGAAGATCATTATCAACGTTTTGCTTTTATCATCTCTAATTTAGGATGTTTAAATTTTGTAATTGTTCAACACGGATACATAGATGATTCAGTAAAATTTCCATCAAGATTCGGCAAAATTGACAAGTTATTGCTAAGAGATATTCAATTTTTGAAATCTTTTGAGATTTATTATAAAGTGAACAGTCATAGTATACTTTTGCGAAATACAGCTTTAATATTTTCTGATAAAAATGTAAGAGCCTCTTGTTTTCTGGCTTCTTCTTCACCATTCATTGATTCTGAAATTAAATTCGCTCAAATTTTTAAAAATAAGTTTGATGCGAAATTAATAGTGAAAAGGCATCCTAAACACGTCTATAATCGGGAAAAACTTAAAGTTTTGCTTAGTTTTGCTGACGAAGAATGGACTGATGCTTTTCATTTTCCTAATTCAAGTTTATTTATAAGTCATGGTTCTTTTCTAGAGTTTGATTACAAATCAGCTGGAACATTTACGTTTAAATTATCGGATTTTTCTAATGTTGAAGCAATTTTTGAAGATCCATCGTTTAAAAAAGCAATGATTTTACTCAATAATAAACAAAAATCTTAGGATCTTAGAAATTTTAATTTTATATGGTTGTTTTCTTTATTCTTCTTATTTTATTTTTACTGCTTTTCGTAAGAAAAGACAATGCAACATATACAATTTTAGTTTTGCTTACTTTTTTTACTTTTTTTATGCAATTTTTAGTAGGCAGGACTTTTGAGTATAAATCATATAAAACTATTTTTAATACATGTTTTATTTGTCTAAATATTGGTTTAATAATAAAACCCTGGAGTTATGCAAACATTTTAATAGTTGAAAATATAAATGTTAATTTTTTTGCTTATTTTAAAAAAATTCTTTATAGGTTTTTGTTTCTTAATTTATTTCTTAATCTATTGATTTTAATCTTAGTTTTGATTTATTTGCCTGATATCGCTGCATTTAAGGCGGAGTCTGCTTATTTAAATTTGTATGATCAAATACCTTATTTTGCAAATGTTTTTAGATATGCATATACAACACAGAATGCAGGTTATCTAGCTATTCCAATATTTTATTATCATCTAGGGAATTTAGAGAAAAAAGAAGCTTTTTATGCATTTTTATTTTCAAGTTCGTCACTTTTGTCTGGTTTTGCATTTTATTCAAGAGCACAAATATTTACTTATACACTTATATTCATCATTTATTTTTTTTTAATAAAAAAAACACTTCCAAATTTTATTCAGTTTAAAGTTTTAAAATTTATAAGGTATTCATCTGTTTGCATAGTTGTTCTATTTTTATCTATAACATATATTAGATTTTCAGCCATGGATTATTATGGGGATCGTATTCCTGAAAATTCTATTGTGAAAGATCCTATTGTTTATAGTTTGTTTGATTATGCTTCCCAAAGTTATTCAAATGGATTGTATCAATTGGAAAGATTTACACCTGATAAAAGTTTAGGAGGGGAACAGTTTTTTAGGGATATTTATCAAATTTTAAATTTTTTTAAGTTAGTTAATTGGGATGTTAAAGAATCACAAGAACTAATAGATAAAGCCTATGATTATGATGGTGGTGCTTTTAATGGATATACAGCTCCACTTGTTTTTAATTTTGGATATATTTTGACATTTTTAATTAGTTTTTCTTATTTTCTTGCAACAAAAATAAAACTAAAGAATAGAGCAGTAATACCATTAAAATCAATGTTTTTTTTAATTCTGTTGTTATTTATTCCAACTGTTTCAATTTTTTATACTGGTTATGCAATTCTACTTTTTCCTCTAATATTATTAGGATTGTGTAGATTTACATTTTCAATTAAAAGTTTATTTAGATAACAAAAGTCTGTTTTTTATCATCAAAAAGTAAAAAATATTAATTACAATCATTAAAAAAGATAAGTATATGAATTATAAAATTTGTTCTCAAACAATAATGGATACCACTGATCCTCATATTGTTTTTAATGAAAAAGGAGAAAGTGACTATTATACAAATTATATAGAAACTATTTTGCCTAATTGGCATACAGACGAAAAAGGATATGCTGAATTAATGCAAATTGCAGATAAAATTAAAAAAGAAGGAAAAGGAAAAGATTTTGATTGCATAATTGGATTAAGCGGAGGGCTTGACAGCTCTTATGTGGCTTATGTAGCAAAAGAAGTTATGGGATTGCGACCATTACTTTTTCA
This sequence comes from Flavobacterium panacagri, assembly GCF_030378165.1. Taxonomy (NCBI): domain Bacteria; kingdom Pseudomonadati; phylum Bacteroidota; class Flavobacteriia; order Flavobacteriales; family Flavobacteriaceae; genus Flavobacterium; species Flavobacterium panacagri. Next base: position 366,390 of record NZ_CP119766.1, on the reverse strand, counting down.
TGTCGATGCTGGGTGGAATACTGATAAGGCGGTTGGTAACATTGAAAAATTATGTAATGGTCTTGGATTAGATTTATATACAGAAGTGATTAATTGGGAAGAAATGAAAGATCTTCAAGTAGCATTTCTTAAGTCCCAAATAGCTGATCAGGATTTACCACAAGACTATGCTTTTTTTTCAGGATTATATAAATTTGCTAAAAAGAATAAAATTAAATATGTTTTGACTGGAGGGAATTTCTCAACAGAATGTTGTAGAGAACCTGAAGAATGGGGTGGGTTTCCAGGAATTGACACTATGCTGGTTAAAGATATTCATTCAAAATTTGGAAAACGACCACTTAGAACTTTTCCTTTAGTTGATATTTTAAGCTATAAACTATATTATCGTTATATTCTCGGTATGAAGGTTTTTAAACCTTTGAATTTGGTTCCATATATTAAAGCCGATGCAGAAAAGCTATTGATTGAAAAATTTGGTTGGGAACCCTTTCAACATAAACATCATGAATCAAGATTTACTCGTTTCTATGAAGATTATTGGTTGCCACGTAAATTTGGTTATCAAAAAAGGCGAGCTCATTTTTCAAGTTTAATTCTTACTGGACAAATGACAAGAGAAGAAGCTATAGATAGAGTTTCTAGGCCTGAATTAAGTGAAGATTTTTTAGAAAAGGAATTTGAATATGTTGCAGATAAATTGGATTTGAGTGTTCAACAATTAAAAGAAATTTTTGAAGGAGAAAATAAGACTTTTCATGATTATAAGAATAAAATTAAAATAATAGGTTTTGGTGCGAAAATGATGCAAAAATTAGGACTTGAAAAAAGATTATTTAGATGATAACAATTATTGATTATGGTGTGGGTAACATTAATGCTTTTGTAAATGTTTATAAAAGAGTTAATGTGCCAACCAAAATTGCTAAATCTGCAGCTGATTTAGAAGATGCAAAAAAAATAATTCTTCCAGGTGTTGGACATTTTGATCATGCTATGTCGGAGCTTATAAAATCGGGCATGCGTGAAAAACTAGATGAATTGGTATTGATTAAAAAAGTACCTGTTATAGGTATTTGTGTTGGAATGCAAATGATGGCTAATTCAAGCGAGGAAGGAAACTCAGAAGGATTAAAGTGGATTGATGCATCTGTGAAAAAATTTGATGAAACAAAGATCAAGCAAGTAACCAGATTGCCGCATATGGGATGGAATGACGTAAATCCTGCAATATTCAACACTTTATTTACTGGTTTAGAGAAAGATGCCTTATTTTATTTTTTACATTCCTATTATTTTGAGTGTAATAATCCAGCTGATATTTTAGCGACATCAGATTATGGTGGCCAGTTTGCATGTGCTGCCAATCACGAAAATATTTATGGAATTCAATTTCATCCAGAGAAAAGTCATCATTATGGTGAAACCTTATTACATAATTTTGCAAAACTCTAAACAATGCTGAGACCAAGAATAATTCCTAGTTTATTAGTTCATGAAAATGGATTAGTAAAAACAGTAAACTTTAAGAATCCAAAATATGTTGGTGATCCTATTAATGCAGTTAAAATCTTTAATGAAAAAGCAGTTGATGAATTAGCTGTATTTGATATTGATGCAACAGTACTTGGAAAAGAACCTAATTACAGCCTCATAGAAAGATTAGCAAGTCAGTCTATGATGCCCTTGTGTTATGGAGGAGGTGTAAAAACTGTCGAGCAAGCTCAAAAAATTTTTAGTCTGGGTATCGAAAAAATCGCATTAAGTTCAGCTGTTTTGCAAAATCCAAATTTAATTACTGAAATTTCAGATCGTGTAGGAGCCCAAAGTGTCATTGTAGTTTTAGATGTTAAGAAAAAATTACTTGGAGGTTATGAAGTGTACACCCATAACGGAAAAAAAGCAACAGGAATTAATCCGTTTAAATTTGCCGAAGAAGCCCAAAAGTTAGGAGCGGGAGAAATTGTTATCAATTCGATTGATAAAGATGGTGTCATGAAAGGATATGATATGGAGCTAATTTCAAAAATCAGAGAGAAAATTACTGTGCCAATGACAGTTTTAGGAGGAGCTGGTTCATTGGAAGATATTGAAAAAGTTATTGATAAACATGGTGTGATTGGTGTCGCAGCTGGAAGTTTATTTGTATTTAAAGGTCCATACAAAGCTGTTTTAATTAATTACCCTACTCAAATAGAAAAAAATAAGATTTTCAAAATAAATAAGTAATGAAAATACAAAATAGAACACTTCTGATTACAGGTGGTACCGGTTCTTTTGGACATGCGGTTTTAAATCGTTTTTTACATACTGATCATTTCAAAGAAATTAGAATTTTTTCTCGTGATGAGAAAAAGCAAGACGATATGCGTAATCAACTAAAAAATGATAAATTGAAGTTTTACATAGGAGATGTAAGAGATTATAATAGCGTTGAGCGTGCAATGAGAGGTGTTGATTATGTGTTTCATGCTGCTGCTTTAAAACAAGTACCTTCATGTGAGTTTTTTCCATTAGAAGCAACTAAAACTAATGTTTTAGGCACACAAAATGTTATTGATGCAGCTGGAACCAATAAAGTTAAAAAAGTAATTTGTCTAAGTACAGATAAAGCAGCCTATCCAATTAACGCTATGGGAATTTCAAAAGCATTAATGGAAAAAGTAGCAGTTGCCGCGTCTAGAAACTTAACTGACACTACAGTTTGTTTAACAAGATATGGAAATGTTATGGCCTCACGAGGATCAGTAATTCCTCTATTTTTAAAACAAATAAAAGAGAATAATCCAATAACTATTACAGATCCTAATATGACACGTTTTTTAATGTCGTTAGATGAAGCTGTAGAATTAGTTTTATTTGCTTTTGAAAATGGTAATCCAGGAGATTTATTCGTAAATAAAGCACCAGCAGGAACCATTGGAGATCTAGCTCAAGCATTAAAGGAGCTCTGTAATGCGGATAATGAGGTAAAAATTATTGGAACACGTCACGGCGAAAAATTGTATGAAACTTTATGTACTCGTGAAGAGATGGTAAAAGCCGAAGATATGGGAGATTTTTATCGTATTCCAGCGGATAATCGTGATCTAAATTATGCACAATATTTTTCTGAAGGGGAAGAAGATGTTTCTTTAATTGAAGATTACCATTCGCATAATACTGAACAACAAGGAGTTGATGGGATGAAGAAACTGCTGTCAACTTTACCATTAATCAGAAAAGAAGTTTTCGGAGAAGATGTTGCTCAAATGCCAGGATAAATAAAAAATGGAACCAAAATTAATTAACGGAAATAGTCATTCTGATCAAAGAGGAACATTATTATATAATAATGAATTTGATGCCTCTATGGTCAAAAGGATTTATATTATAGAAAATGAAAGCCCAGAGTTTATTAGAGGTTGGCAAGGCCATCAGATAGAGCAAAGATGGTTTTCTGTTGTTAGTGGGAAATTTAAAATTCAGCTAATTAAAATTGACAACTGGGAAACTCCATCTCTAGATTTAGAAAATTTTACATATTTAATTGATTCTGAAAAATTAAATGTACTTCATGTTCCTAAAGGATATGTAAGCAGTATTCAATCTTTAGAATTTAATTCTAAATTACTTGTAATGGCAGATTACTTATTGGGTGAAATTCAAGATGAATATCGATATGATATTGATTATTTTAAAATATAAAAACAAGAATGTTAAAAATAGGTATTACAGGCCAAGCAGGCTTTGTTGGGACACATTTATATAATACAATTGGGCTCTTTCCCAATGAGTTTGTAAGAGTTGATTTCAAAAAAGAATATTTTGAAGATGAAACCAAATTAGATGATTTCGTTTCACAATGTGACGTGATTGTACATTTGGCAGCTATGAATCGTCATAATGACCCACAAGTAATTTACGATACTAATTTAGGCCTGGTTAAAAGATTAGTCAATTCCTTAAATAAGACTAGCAGTAAAGCACATGTTTTATTTTCCTCATCAACGCAGGAAGAGAGAGACAATCTATACGGAAAGTCCAAGAAAGAAGGAAGAGAATTAATGATTAATTGGGCTGGCAATTCTGAAGGTAAATTTACAGGGATGATTATTCCTAATGTTTTCGGGCCTTTTGGTCATCCAAATTACAATTCGGTCGTAGCCACTTTTTGTCATAAGTTATCGCATGATGAAAAACCTGTTATTGACGTTGATGGTGATTTGAAATTGATATATGTTGGAGAATTAGTAAATGCCATTATTTCTGAAATTAGAAGTAAAAAAGGAAAATCTGAAATTCTGATACCATATACTTCAGAATCTAAGGTTTCTCAACTTTTAGCTTTGCTAGAAAAATTTAAATTGGAATATCAGGACAAAGGCATCATCCCAAGTATTGAAACTACATTTGAACTGAATTTATTCAATACATTTCGGTGCTATATGGATATAAAAAAACATTATCCAGTAAAATTCGTCGAACATACAGATCCAAGGGGATCATTTGTAGAAATTATTCGATTAGGAGTTGGTGGGCAAGTTTCATTTTCAACAACTGTTCCTGGAATCACACGTGGGAATCATTATCATACAAGAAAGATTGAACGTTTTGCTGTAATTAAAGGAAAAGCCTTAATTCAGTTGAGGCGTATTGGTACAGATGAAGTTTTAGATTTTTATCTTGATGGAAATGAACCAGCTTATGTGGATATGCCAATATGGTACACACACAATATTAAAAATGTTGGAGAGGAAGTTCTATACACTAATTTTTGGATAAATGAATTTTATGACCCAAATGATCCAGACACCTATTTTGAAAACGTTTAAAAAAATAATAATTTCTTAGATATAATGAAATCACAATTAAAAGTAATGACTGTTGTTGGTACAAGACCTGAAATTATACGTCTTTCCAGGGTAATGGCAGCTTTAGATAATTCCGATGCAATAGAACATGTTATTGTGCACACAGGACAAAATTACGATTATGAATTAAATCAAATATTTTTTGATGATTTAGGAATTCGTAAACCAGATTTTTTCCTAAATGCTGCAGGTGCTACAGCAACAGAGACAGTAGGGCAGATATTGATTAAAATAGACCCTTTATTAGGATCAGAAAAGCCTGATGCTTTCTTAGTTTTAGGAGATACTAATAGTTGTTTGTGTGCTATACCAGCAAAAAAACGACATATTCCTATTTTTCATATGGAAGCAGGAAATCGTTGTTTTGATCAACGCGTTCCAGAAGAGACAAACAGAAAAATTGTTGACCACACTTCTGATATTAATTTGACCTACAGTGATATTGCAAGAGAATATCTATTAAGAGAAGGTCTGCCTGCTGATAGAATTATAAAAACTGGCTCTCCTATGTTCGAGGTTTTAAATCACTATTTGCCATCTATAAAATCTTCTGATGTTTTAGATCGATTAGAACTGGAAGAAGGTAAGTTTTTTGTGGTATCATCACATCGAGAAGAAAATATCAATAGCGAAACAAATTTCAGTGGATTAATGGAGAGTTTGAATCTTATAGCTGAAAAATATAATTATCCTATTATTGTGAGTACACACCCTCGAACAAGAAATATGATCGAAAAGAAAAACATTCAGATGCATAAAAATGTACAATTCTTAAAACCTCTAGGATTTAATGATTACAATGCTTTGCAAATGAGATCTTTTGCTGTTTTATCTGATTCGGGAACAATTTCGGAAGAATCTTCGGTACTAAACTTTAGAGCTCTTAATATTAGGGATGCTCACGAAAGACCTGAAGCAATGGAAGAAACTTCAGTTATGATGGTAGGCTTAAGTCCAGAAAGAATTTTGCAAGGCTTAGTGCAACTTCAATATCAAAAAATAGGAGAAGAAAGAAACTTTAGGCCAGTAGCTGATTATTCAATGCCAAATGTTTCAGAAAAAATGGTTCGTATTATTTTGAGTTACACAGATTATGTAAAACGTGTGGTTTGGAGAGAATTATAGAATGAAAATACTATTAGTTACTCAATATTTTTTTCCGGAAAATTTTAAAAGTAATGATATTGCTTTTGAATTAGTTAAAAGAGGCCATGATGTTACTGTTTTAACTGGCTTACCAAATTATCCTGAAGGAAAAATTTATACTGGTTATGGCTTTTTTAAAAAGAGAAGCGAGACTATTAATGGAGTAAAAGTTGTTAGAGCTTTATTAATTCCTAGAGGAAAGGGTGGAGGAGTGAGACTTTTTTTGAATTATTTCAGCTGGGCATTTTTTGCTTCAATTAGAGCTTTATTTCTAACTTTTCGAGATAAATTTGATGTAGTTTTTGTGCACGAGCCTTCTCCAATAACTCAAGGTTTTCCAGCTATCGTTATAAAAAAGATTCAAAAAATCCCATTGTATTTTTGGGTTTTGGATTTGTGGCCAGAAAGCCTTACTTCAGCAGGAGGAGTCAAAAATAAAACGATATTATCCTTTTTTACAGGAATGGTAAAGTACATCTACAATAATTCAGATAAGATTTTAATTAGCTCTAAAGGGTTTAAAGAATCGATTTTGACAAAGGGAAATTATGAAGAAAAACTTATTTATTTTCCAAACTGGGCTGAAGATTCTATTTTAAAAGGAGATTCTAATTATCCAATTCCTGAACTGCCTAAAGGCTTTAAGATTCTTTTTGCTGGAAATATTGGAGTAGCGCAAGATGTAAATTCTATTGTAAAAGCGGCTTTAATTCTTAAAGAAAAATTAGATATTCATTTTGTCTTTGTTGGTGATGGAAGAAGTAAACAGGAACTTGAAGATTTTGTTATTGTAAATGATTTAAGTAAAACAGTACATTTTCTAGGAAGATTTCCCATAGAAGCAATGAAGACTTTTTTTACCAAATCAGACGTATTATTAGTTTCTCTTAAGGATGAATTAATATTTAATCTAACAGTGCCGGCAAAACTACAGGCTTATTTATGTACCGAGAAACCAATTTTAGGTATTCTAAATGGCGAAGGGGCTGAATTAATTGACGAAGCTAATTGTGGATTTTCAACAAATGCTGGAAATTATGAAGGATTGGCAAAAGAAATTGTAAAGATGTATGAGTTGAGTGAAGAACAACGAAGTATACTTGGTCAAAATGGATTTAAATATTTTGAAGAGAACTTTACAATGACAAAATGTATCAATAATTTAGAACTTATATTAAAGAGCTAATGCATAAAATTATAGTAACTGGATTGACAGGATTTGTAGGAACGAATCTAAAAAAATATCTTAGTTCGTATGAAATTGAATCATTAAGTGTTCGTTACATACCAAATCAAAAAATTGAGATCAATGCAGATGCCATTATACATCTTGCAGGGAAAGCTCATGATTTGAAAAAAGTTTCAAGACCAAACGATTATTATGAGGCCAATTTTGAGCTAACTAAGCAAATATTTGATAGTTTCTTAAAATCCAAGGCAACTGTATTTATTTTTATGAGCACTGTTAAGGCGGTAGCAGATAAAGTTGATGGAATTTTAACGGAAGATACTGTTCCAAATCCTAAGACGCACTATGGTATAGCTAAACAGCAAGCGGAAGAATATGTATTAGGGAGAAAATTGCCTGAAGGGAAAAGAGTTTATATTTTAAGACCCTGTATGATTCATGGCCCAGAAAATAAAGGAAATCTTAACTTATTATATCAGTTAGTTGCAAAAGGATTGCCTTGGCCATTGGCGGCATTTCAAAATAAACGGTCATTTTTAAGTATTGAGAATCTTTGCTTTTTGATTAAGAATTTGATTGAAAATAAAATGGTTGTTTCAGGGGTATATAATTGTGCAGATGATGAAGTTTTATCTACAAACGAATTAGTACAAATTATATCACTAGCTTTAAAGAGAAAAAGTCGTTCGATTGCAGTTCCTAAATCAATCATTAGTACTATTGCTAAAATTGGAGATATTATTAGATTTCCGCTAAATTCTGAAACAATCCAAAAATTGACTGAAAATTACGAAGTCTCAAATAAAAAAATAAAAACCGCCTTAGAAATTGAAAAGCTCCCACATACTGCACAATATGGATTGGAACGAACAATAAAAAGTTTTATAAATAAATAATGGAATATACAATCTTAGGAATTGTTTTAATGATTATTATGTTACTTTATTTTAAAGTGGCAGATCGGTTTAATATTATTGATAAACCAAATTTAAGGAGCTCACATACGGAAATAACATTAAGAGGAGGTGGAATCATTTTTTGGTTTTCGGCTTTGCTTTATTTCGTTCAGCATGTCCAAAATAATTATTTTTTCTTTACCGGTATAACTTTAGTAAGCTTAGTAAGCTTTTGGGATGATATTCAGAGTTTGTCAAATAAAATCCGAATCTCAATTCATTTTCTTTCTATAACTTTGATTTTTTATGATATGAATTTATTCAATATAATGCCAATTTGGGGAATTGTAATTGTGTATGTCGTTGCTATTGGATTAATAAATGCTTATAATTTCATGGATGGTATCAATGGAATTACAGGACTTTATACATTGGTTGTCATGGGATCATTGTTATATATAAATACAAAAATCCAACTTTTTATTGATGGAACTTTTATAAAATATGCAATGCTTGCAAGTGTAATTTTTCTTTTTTTTAATTATAGGAAAAAGGCAAAATGTTTTGCTGGTGATGTTGGAAGTATCGCCATAGCTTTTTGGATAATTTATTTAGTTTTAAAATTGATTCTTGCAACAGAATCTGTAATTTGGCTATTGCTTTTGGCCGTATATGGCGTTGATGCAGTTTGTACAATTTTACACAGACTTTATTTGAGACAGAATATTTTTGAAGCACATCGATTGCATTTATATCAGGTACTAAGTAATGAATATAAAATACAACATAGATTAGTAGCTCTTTTTTATGCATTAGCACAAGCAATTATTTCTTTTTTAGTTATTATTCTTTATCAACAAGTTCAAGATGCAATTATATTCTTAATTGTAATTCTGCCTTTGCTTTGTATTTATTCTTCAAAATTTTATTTGTTAAACAAAAAGAATTTAAGAGCAAATGCATAATGCAGATTATTGGTTATTAAATGGATAATTCTAGAATTTATTTGTCTTTAGGTGTACAAAGTGGTTTTGAAAAAGAATATATTTCAAAAGCTTTAGAAGATAATTGGATAACTTCTGGAGGGCCAAATGTTGATAATTTCGAAAGTAAACTCCAAAACTATTTAGGAGAAAATTTATTTGTCACAGCATTAAATTCTGGAACATCTGCAATTCATTTAGCACTAATTTTATTAGGTGTTAAAAAGGGCGATGAGGTTATCTGTCAAACAATGACATTTTCTGCATCTGCAAATCCAATTCTATATCAGGGAGCAACTCCAATTTTTGTTGATAGCGAGTCTGAAACATGGAATATTTGTCCAAATACTCTTGAAATTGCTATAAAAGATAGACTTAAAAAAGGTAAGAAACCAAAAGCAATTATAGCAGTTCATCTATATGGGAATCCTTACAAGGTTGATGAAATTCATTCTATAGCAGATCGATATCAAATCCCAATTGTAGAAGATAGTGCCGAAGCTTTAGGCAGTACTTATAAAGGGAAAAAATGTGGTACTTTTGGCAGCTTAGGAGTTTTGTCATTTAACGGAAACAAAATAATTACAACTTCTAGTGGCGGAGCATTGATTTCTAATTCTAAAGAGTACAAAGAAAGAGCAATTTTTTATTCGACCCAGTCAAAAGATAACGAAGTACATTACCAACATAGCGCTATAGGATACAACTATAGAATGAGCAATATTTGTGCGGGAGTTGGTCTTGGCCAGATGAAAATTCTTGATGAAAACGTTATAAAAAGAACAGAAAATCATAATTTTTATAAAGAGATTTTTAAAGACATAAATGTTGTAGAGCTTTTTGAAGTTTTAAACAAACATTCTTTTTCTAGTTATTGGTTGAACACTATTTTGATAAACACTGAGGATCCGCATAAAAATAAGGAGAGTTTAAGGTTAACGCTGGAAACAAAAAATATTGAAAGTCGTCCGCTTTGGAAACCAATGCATTTACAGCCAATTTTTGAAAAGTATCCTTATTATGGAAGTACTGTAGCTGAGAATTTATTTAAAAAGGGGTTATGTTTGCCATCAGGATCAAATTTATCAATAGAAGATAAGAAGAGAATTAAAGAAGTTATTACTGTTTTTTTTAAAACATGAAATACGATTATTATATAATATGAAAATTGAAGAGACTTATATAAAAGATCTAGTTGTTGTAGAACCAAGCGTTTTTGGTGACGAAAGAGGTTATTTTTTTGAATCATATAGCAAAACTAAATTTGAAGGTTTAGGAATTAATATCGAATTTGTTCAAGACAATCAATCATTTTCAAAAAAAGGCACTTTAAGAGGTTTACATTACCAAAATCCTCCTTTCGCACAGACAAAATTAGTTCGTGTTTTAGAAGGTGAGATTATTGATGTCGCGGTAGATTTAAGAAAAGATTCTCCTACTTATGGTAAAGCATTTAGTGTTTTGTTGTCTGCAGAGAATAAAAAGCAGTTGTTAGTTCCACAAGGATTTGCACATGGTTTTTCGGTTATTAGCGAAACAGCTTCAGTAATGTACAAATGTGATCAATTTTACAATAAAGCTTCTGAAGGAGGAATCAAATATGATGATCCTTCATTAAATATAGATTGGGGAATGAATCTAGACGATGCAATTGTATCGGAAAAAGATCAAATACTTCCTTTTATAGAAAATTGTAATAGTTTGTTTTAATGAAAAAAATTCTTGTAACTGGAGCAACAGGACAATTAGGGTCTGAACTATCAGTTTTAGCGCCTTTATATTCAAATTACGAATGGATTTTTGCTGATCGAACAAAAATTACATTAGATAATTTAGAATTACTTCAATCACAGTTAAATACAATTAAACCAGATATTATTCTTAATTGCGGTGCGTATACTGCTGTAGATAAAGCGGAATCGGAAAGAGATTTAGCATTTACGATAAACCATCTAGCAGTAGAATCTATTGCAAAATATGTTGAAAAAAATTGTGTCAAATTAATTCATGTTTCTACAGATTACGTTTTTGATGGCACCTCTTCAATAGCTTTAGATGAAAATGCAGAAACTTGTCCTATAAATATTTATGGAGAAAGTAAACTAGCTGGGGAAATCTCTTGTTTGAAAGAGAATCCTGAGTCAATTATTATTAGAACTTCGTGGGTTTACAGTAAATTTGGAAATAACTTTGTGAAAACAATGCAGCGATTAATGCAGGAGAGAGAGGAAATTAATGTTGTAAATGATCAAATTGGATCACCAACTTATGCAACAGATTTAGCTCAAGCAATGATTGATATAGTTGAATCTCAAAAATGGACGCCAGGGATTTACAATTATTCGAATGAGGGTGAAATTAGTTGGTACGAATTCGCTCTAAATATCAAAGATTTTGGGAATTACAAATGTAAAGTTGAAGGAATTCCATCTTCTTTATATCCAACTCCAGCGAAAAGGCCTAGTTTTTCAATATTGAATAAGAATAAAATTAAAAAAACTTATAATTTAGACGTACCCGATTATAAGAAAAGTTTAAAAATGATGTTTATTTAAAAAACTATGATTAGAATTTTTGAATAATCCATGATCAAAAATTAAGATTTATGAAAGGTATTATATTAGCAGGAGGTTCAGGTACAAGATTGCATCCATTGACACTAGCGGTGAGTAAGCAGTTAATGCCAGTTTATGATAAGCCAATGATTTATTATCCATTATCAACATTGATGATGGCTGGAATAAACGAGATTTTAATTATTTCTACTCCTCATGATTTGCCTCATTTTAAAAAGCTTTTGGGAGATGGAAGTACAATCGGGTGTAAGTTTAGTTATGCTGAGCAGCCAAATCCAAACGGATTAGCTCAAGCTTTTGTTATTGGAGAACAATTTATTGGTAAGGATAAAGTAGCTCTAGTCCTTGGCGATAATATTTTCTTCGGCACAAATATGCAACAACTTTTAAAAGATAATGCAGATCCAGATGGAGGGGTAGTTTTTGCTTACCATGTTTCCGATCCAGAAAGATACGGAGTGGTTGAGTTCGATGGAGAAAAGAAAGCAATTTCGATTGAAGAAAAACCATTAGAACCTAAATCAAATTATGCGGTTCCAGGATTGTATTTTTATGATAATTCCGTTGTAGAAATCGCTAAAAGTATAAAGCCAAGCGCTCGAGGTGAATATGAAATTACCGATATAAATAAGATTTATCTTGAAAATGCTAAACTTAAAGTAGGAATTTTAGGTAGAGGTACCGCTTGGTTAGATACTGGTACTTTTAATAGTTTGATGCAGGCTGGACAGTTTGTTCAGGTTTTAGAAGAACGACAAGGATTAAAAGTGGGCTGCGTTGAAGAAATTGCTTGGAGACAAGGCTTTATTAATGACGCACAATTAGAAGAACTTGCACAACCCTTATTGAAATCAGGTTACGGAACCTATTTATTAGAGTTTTTAAAACAAAAGAAAAAAGGTGTTAAAATTTAATTTGCTGCGCTAAGTAATTATTTAAAACCTTTATTTTGTATTTTTGTAGAAACTATTTTACAGACTTAAACCAAACCTCAATTGAGTACAGACAAACCAAATAGTATAACCTCATTGTTATACAGGACTTTTTCGCTAAGAAATCTTAGGGCAAATATTAATAACTTGAGCTATTTGCCAAGGTGGATTATTATTGCAATTGATGTAATGGTTTTGTTTTTTTCATTCTCCTTTACATACTTGCTCTTTGACGGAACTGCGATAGGATATATCATAACTTCTCACGATTTTTATTTTGTTGGAAGTCTGATTCTTGTAAATATATTTTTCTTTTGGCTTTTTAGGACTTATTCGGGAATTATTAGACATTCATCCTATATAGATGCAATAAAACTTCTTTTTTCCCAAATGTCAGTTTTAGTTTTCTTCTTGTTTATAAATTTGGTCTTCGAATTGTACACAGGACATAAAGCGTTTCTAAACACTGCACTTTTCATTAATCTGGTTTTATCATTTTGCGGACTGTTTTTATATCGTGTGATAGTTAAACAGACTTTTGAAATGTATTTCTCTGAAAAAGCCACAACAAAATTGGTTAGAACGGTTATTTATGGTACAGATGCAAATGCAATTTCTGTAGCAAATGCTTTAAAATTCGAAACACCTTCTCGATTTAAAATTGTAGGATTTGTAGATAAGAACAACCAGAATGCGTCTAAACGTATGCTGGATCTTCCAATTTTAATTCTAAGAAAGAAGCTTCCAGCTCTAATGAGATCAGTTGCTGCTGAAGGGGTTATCATTGCCGATAAAAGTTTAAGTAAGGATGAACAATTAATTATTGTTGATCAATGCTTAGAGTTCAACTACAGAGTTTATACAGTTCCATTAATCTCAGATTGGGAAAATCAAAAAGAAATTTCTCAAAAAGTTAAGAATATTCAGATTGAAGATTTATTAGAAAGAAAACCTATAGTTCTAGATAGTAAATCCATTTCGAAGCAGTTAAAAGATAAAACGATCTTAATTACTGGAGCTGCAGGATCTATTGGAAGTGAAATTGTTAGACAGGTTTTAAACTTTAATCCTAAAAATGTTATTGTTTTAGATCATGCTGAGACACCATTGCATAACTTGTGTTTAGAAACTCAAGCAATGAATTTTAGTACTAAAATAGTAGCTGTAATTGCAGATGTAAGGAGTAAAAAAGCGTTAGAGAAAGTCTTCAAAAATTATAATCCTCATGTTGTTTTTCATGCCGCTGCATATAAACACGTTCCATTGATGGAAGAGAATCCAGCTCAGGCAATTCAAACTAATATTAAAGGAACTAAAAACTTAGCAGATTTAGCTTGTAAATATCGTGTCAAGAAATTTGTAATGGTTTCTACGGATAAGGCTGTTAACCCTAGTAATGTAATGGGAGCAAGTAAACGTATTGCGGAGAAATATGTACAGTCTTTATATTTAAAAAATCAAAGAGAAAATGTTGAAGGAGGTACAAAATTTATCACGACTCGATTTGGAAACGTTCTCGGCTCAAATGGTTCTGTTGTACCATTGTTTACAAAGCAAATTGCAGAAGGTGGACCGGTAACAATAACACACCAAGATATTATTCGTTATTTTATGACAATTCCAGAAGCTTGTCAGTTGGTATTAGAAGCTGGTGCAATGGGTAATGGAGGCGAAATCTATATTTTTGATATGGGGAAACCAGTTAAAATTATTGATTTGGCTAAAAAGATGATTAAACTGGCTGGTTTTATTCCAGATAAAGAAATTAAAATTAAGATTGTTGGATTAAGACCTGGGGAAAAGTTATATGAAGAGTTATTAAATGATACTTCTAAAACGCTTCCAACTTATCATAATAAAATCATGATTGCGCAGGAAATTCAGGATGAATATGAGAATCTGCATATTGAAGTGGATGAACTCATAGGAATTGCAGATTTTTATGAGAATGATGATATTGTAGCTAAGATGAAAAAAATTGTTCCAGAGTTTAAGAGTATGAACTCGACTTTTGAAGTCTTAGATAAATAATTACTATTTAATAAATATATTCAAAATATAATCAAAAGGTGTTTTAGAAACACCTTTTGGCATTTTTAAACAATTCCTAAAATGTTAAAAATCTTGTTAAATTTAGAGTTTAGGCAATCATTTTTTTCCAATTTTATATAATGGAGGATTCTAATAATACAAACGATTGGTTGTTTGAAATAACACCTAAAAATAAATTCTTTTCTCTTAATTTTAAGGAAATTTGGCAGTATCGAGATTTATTGATGCTTTTTGTGAAAAGGGATATTATTACAGTTTATAAACAAACTGTTTTGGGGCCGCTTTGGTATTTAATACAGCCATTATTTACATCAATAACTTTTACCATAATATTTAATAATGTAGCGGGAATAAAGACAGGAACAATTCCGCCGTTTTTATTTAATTTGGGAGGTATTATGGTTTGGAACTATTTCACTTCCTGTTTGACTGGAACTTCAGATACTTTTAAGTCTAATGCGTCTATTTTTGGTAAGGTTTATTTTCCAAGAATTATAACTCCTTTATCTATAGTAATTTCAAACCTGATTAAGTTTGGAATCCAATTCTTTATTTTTGTTTTCTTTTATATACTGTATTTTCTACGAGGAGCAGATTTAAGTTTAAATACGTCTGTGTTGTTTTTTCCGGTATTAATATCATTTATGGGAATTTTAGGACTAGGGTTAGGAATGATAATTTCGTCTATGGTTACAAAATATCGTGATTTAAATAATTTGGTTGGTTTTGGAATACAATTATTAATGTATGTATCAGCAGTAATGTATCCAATGGAATTAATAAAACAAAAATTACCACAATTAGGCTGGATTGTTGAATATAATCCGTTGGCCTACATTATAGAAACTTCTCGTTACATGCTTTTAAATATTGGAAATATTTCAATACTTGGTTTGGTTTATACCATTGTTATTACCTTGGTTGTTTTTTTTACAGGTTTGCTGATCTTTAATAGAACAGAAAAAAGCTTTATTGATACTGTATAGATGAAAGATATTATATTAAAAGCCGAAAACATCTCGAAACAATATCGTTTAGGACAGGTAGGAACAGGAACTTTAAGCCATGATTTAAATAGATGGTGGCATAAAATTCAAGGAAAAGAAGATCCTTATTTAAGAATTGGAGAAGCTAACGATCGTTCTACAAAAGGAACTTCAGATTATGTATGGGCTTTGCAGGATATTAATTTTGAAGTAGAACGAGGAGAAGTTTTGGGTATCATTGGTAAAAATGGAGCTGGAAAATCTACACTTTTAAAAATACTCTCAAAGGTTACTGCTCCCACTACAGGTAGTATTAAATCCCGAGGGCGTATTGCTTCATTATTAGAAGTAGGTACAGGATTTAATGGCGAAATGACTGGAAGAGAAAATATTTTCCTTAACGGCGCCATTTTAGGAATGACCAAAAAAGAAATTGCTTCAAAGCTGGATGAAATTATCGAGTTTTCCGGTTGCGAACGTTATATTGATACTCCAGTAAAAAGATATAGTTCTGGGATGACTGTTCGTTTAGCCTTTGCAGTTGCCGCATTTTTAGAACCAGAAATTTTGGTTGTTGATGAGGTGTTGGCAGTTGGTGATGCTGAATTTCAGAAAAAGGCAATTGGAAAAATGCAGGATATTTCTAAAGGTGAAGGAAGAACTGTTTTGTTTGTGAGTCATGATCTAAGTGCAATCAGTACATTAGCATCAAGAACAATTGTGTTAGATAAAGGTAAAATATTTGCAATTGAAGAAACGAATAAAGCAATTTCTTTATATACTTCTATTGAAAGAAATAAGAAAATTTTTTTGCAAGAACCATTATTAAATTTACCATCAGTCACTAAAGTAGAAATCATCACGTCTGAAGGAGGCACATTACAAGGAAATAGAAAAAAATTTGGAATTAATTTTGAAGTGACAATGCCTCAGGAAAATACCAATAATATGTCACTTTCTTTTCAAATATTAAACAATTTCCAAGTTCCGGTATTATTTGAATATATATTTGATTTAGAGAATGAAATTTGCAGAAAAAAGGGTAAAAATTACCTTTCATTCGAATATGATGAATTACTTCTTTATAAAGGAAATTATAACATTAGAGTTCATCTAGCAGAAACACAGACAAAACATAAGTTTCAAGAGTTCGACTGCTGTTTTTTTGAAGTTGAAATGATTGGTTTTAAAGAACCGGAATGGGGATGGCAAAAAAATGTTTGTCAATTTATCGATAAAGGAAAATGGATACAAGTTTAAGGGAAATAAATGTCCAAAGATTAAGTTCTATTGATGTAAGTAAAGATAATTTGTATTATTTACATTACAAATCTTATCATTATGATTTATTTGAGTCAATAGAAAAATATGCAAAAGGAAATCTTCTAGATATAGGATGTGGAAATAAGCCATACGAGAAAAAAATTTCGAAAGTAGTTAGTAAATATGTTGGCTGTGATATTGTTCAATCAAACTTAAATAAAGTTGATGTTATATGTTCGGCAGATGCTATACCGTTGGATGATAATTCATTTGATACGATTATTTCTACGCAGACAATTGAACATGTTGGAAATTATCAAGGATTAGTTGACGAAGCTTTTAGAATATTAAAACCTGGCGGTTATTTTATTTTATCAGGACCTTTTAACTGGCAACTTCATGAAGAACCATACGATTTCTTTAGATTTTCGAAACATGGTTTTAAATTAATTTTAGAGAAATCAGGTTTTGAGTTAATAGATTTAAAGGAGAATGGAGGAATGTGGTCAGTTGCTGGACAATATCTTCTTATGAATATTACAAATGATCACACTGGACGAAAAAGAAGTGTTAGATTCTTTTTTAAAGTTTTTAAATTTTTTAAAGGAGTAAACCTAATAAATAGATTTTTCAGCTATTTAGATAATACGGACTATAATAATATTAATACGATCAATTATGTTGTCATTGCTCGAAAATAAAATATTGTATTATTATTTATGAAACTTAGAAAATTAAAAAAAATATATAGGAAAGTATTTCCTGTAAGACTTTCTGGTAGCGATTTTTTTACAAATGTACTGAGATCAAATATTGTAATTAACAATTTTGAGAAAGTCAATCAGCTTTATGCTTTACATTTACAAAATGGAAGAGAGCTTTTTTGTCGAGATCATATGCATAGCGATTATTCTGTTTTTAATCAAATCTTTGTTTCGGAAGAATACAAAACAGTTTCTTCAATTTTAAAACTAAATATTGAACTCAATTCAAAAGAAAGCGTTCTGATTGATGCTGGAGCAAACGTAGGGTTTGCAACGGTTTATTTAAATGAAATATTATCATTTGATAAAATATTTTGTATTGAACCATCTAAAGATAATTTTAAAATTTTAGAAAAAAATACAGCTTTTTTAAATTCAGACACAGAATTAGTTCTTTTGGAAAAAGCACTTTCGGGTTCTGAAAATGTTTGTTTTTCTATTGAAAATAATTTTAGAGATGGTAGAGATTGGGCTATCACTACAAAAGAAAATACAAAAGGAACTATCTCAGGTATCACTATTAATGAGATTATAAAGGAGTATTCTTTGAATGAGGTTACACTTCTGAAGATCGATATTGAAGGAGCTGAAAGATTTATATTTCAAGATTCTATAGATTTAAGCTTTTTAAATATTACAAAAGTTATTGCCATCGAGATCCACGATGAATTTAATATAAGAGAGGAGATTTATAAAATATTGTATGAAAAGAATTTTCTATTAATAGAATCTGGAGAAACAACGATTGGAATAAATAAAAAATACATCAAATAAATAGAACTTTAAATGGTTCCAAAAATTAGTTTAATTATCCCTTGTTATAATTCTGAAGCCACTTTAGAGGCTACTTTAGAATCTGTTTTGAATCAGATTTTTGATGAGTGGGAGGCCATAATTGTTAATGATGGATCAACGGATTCAACAGAGCAGATTGCGAAAAAATGGATAGAAAAAGATCAACGATTTAAATATTTTTTCAAAAAAAATGAGGGTTTAGGCAAAGCAAGAAACTACGGAATCGAAAGAGCCGCTGGGACTTTTATACTTCCATTAGATTCAGACAACTTGGTAGATAAATATTTTTGTAAAAAGGCTTTAGAGGTTTTTAAAAATAATGAAACTGTAGATGTTGTTCATGGCTACGCAGAATATTTTGGAGAAAAGCAAGGTTTGTGGAAAATAGACGATTTTGACATACAAAAAATGTTAGCTGATAATTATATTGATGCATGCGCTATTTTTAAAAAAGTATTGTGGGAAAAAGCCGGAGGTTATGATGAAGAAATGCCTCATCAGGGTCATGAAGATTGGGAATTTTGGATTTCTATAAGTAACTATGGGGCAGTTTTTTTTAATTTGCATGCAGTTACTTTTAAATATTTTGTTTCAAATAAATCAATGATTCATTCATTTACTAGCGATATGTTTTTTTTGAATCGCGATTATATAGTAAAAAAACATAGTAAATTGTATTATGATCACTATGCTAAAATTGTTTCGGCGAGAGCAAAAGAATTAAGAAGATTAACTAGTAAAAAGTTTGTTATTGACATATTTATGGATACTTTTTTTGGATTTAGAATTTTTAATCGAAAGAGACATAAATAAGATTTTTTTGCACAAGAATTAAAGTAAACTTATCAGAAAGATTGTAATAAATGCTTGCCATAATTATTCCGTATTATAAATTAACTTTCTTCGAAGAAACACTGCAGTCTTTGAAGAATCAGACGGATAAAAGATTTAAAGCTTATATTGGTAATGACGCAAGTTCTGAATGTCCACTAAATTTAATTGAGAAATACCAAGATCATTTTAATTTAGTATACCACCGTTTTGACGAAAATTTTGGAAAAAAGTCTTTAGTAAAACAATGGGATCGATGTATAGCACTTTCAAATAGCGAAAAATGGCTTATGATTTTGGGCGATGATGATGTATTGGGAGAAAATGTTGTTGCATCATTTTATGAACAATATGAATTATTTAATGAAAAGTCAGAGGTTATTAGATATGCTTCAAAAATTATAAATCAAGAGTTAAATACAGTCTCAGAGATTTTTATTAATCCTGTTTGGGAAAAACCTACAGATTCATTTTTTAGAAAATATCAATGGCTAAGCAGAAGTTCATTGTCCGAATATATTTTTACAAAGAAAAGTTACGAAACGTTTAGGTTTAAGGACTATCCTCTTGCTTGGTATTCTGATGATATGGCTTGGTTAGACTTTTCAAATAATAAACCTATTTATTCTATAAATAACTCGATCGTATATTTTAGAATGTCTGCCAGTAATATCTCTGGAAGAGAAGATAATTTAGAAGAAAAAGAAAAATCGGAATATCTATTTTATCAAAGACTGGTAAAGAATCATTTGTTGAAATGTAATTCAAATCAAAAAAGAATATTTTTGCTTGAGTTTGGTGTAATTGCAAAAAAAACAAAGCAGCTTAATTTTAGTACCTGTATTTTAATAATTTCAAAATTATTGCGAAGTGGTTTGTTTTATTCTTGCGCCAAATTTATTCGTCGAGTTTATCGAGCTAAATTAAATCATTAAAAAATGAATTTTTCTTTATCTGTTATTATTCCTGTATACAATTGTGAACAATTTATAGAAAAAGCAATCCTCTCCATATTGTTACAGAAAGAGGTTAGCGAAATTGTAGTTGTAAATGACGGAAGTACGGATGCATCACTCCAAATTTTACAAAAGCTAGAGAAAGAATATCCTATTGTAAAATTATATCATCATACGGGGCAGTCAAATCAAGGACGATCTGCAAGCAGAAATTTAGGAATCCAAAAAGCAACAGGAAACTTTATTGCTTTTTTAGATGCTGATGATTACTATTTGGAAAATCGTTTTCTAAATGATAAAAAAATGTTTGGGCTTGATAGCAATTGTGATGGAGTTTACAATGCTGTAGGGTTCCATTTTTATAGAGAAGCTACTGCCTACGAATTAGAAAAACACCAAATTTATACTGTTACCGAAAAAGTAAAACCTGAATTTCTTTTTAAGACTTTACTTTATGGTAAATCAGGTCATTTCCATATTAATGGGCTAACTGTTAAAAAAAGTGTTTTTGACCTTACTGGTTTATTTAATACTGATTTGGTAGTGGCAGAAGACACAGATATTTTTTGGAAGATGGCCATAAAATGTCGTTTGGAAACTGGAATTATTGATAAGCCATTAGCCATTAGAGGTGTACATGATAGTAATGTTTTTGATCAGCAAGATCTATATAGCGAGTACACCATTAAAATGTTTCGAACTCTAGCAATTTGGTGTAGTCATAATAATGTAGAATTTGCTATTGTTGATGATTTATTCAAATGGATTTGGTTATTAAAATTTAAGCAAAATAATTCAATAATAGAAGACACTTTTTATTGGGCAAAGATGACTTTCTCAAATCCAAAATTTCTTTTTTCTATTTTAACAATCAAATATTTTCCATTAGTTCGACGAAGAAAAGAACTTTTCTCATTTTTGTATAAAAGCCGAAAAATTACTCTCGAAAATGAATCTTAACAGCAATGTAACTGTAGTTATTCCTTGTTATAATGATGGGCTCTATATTATGGAAGCTCTTCATTCTATTTTGAATCAAACGATAAAAGCAGATAAAATTATAATTGTAGATGATGGTTCAGACGAAGAAACAAAAAAAGTTCTAGAAAAAATAAGCCATGATAATGTAAGCATTATTTATCAGGAAAATCAAGGTGTTTGTAAAGCTCGAAATAATGCAATAAACTTAGCTCAAACAGATTATATTTTGAATCTGGATGCCGATGATTATTTTGAACCTACTTTTATTGAAAAAGCACTTGAAGTATTAAATAATAATGATAGAATTGCGGCTGTTGGATGTTGGGTCAAAATATTAAAAAATAAAACACTAGAAAAAGAAATTAAAAAACCTTCTGGAGGAACTATAACTAATTTTATTTTGATGAATAATGGAATCGCGAGTTCGATGTTCAGGAAAAAATGCTGGGAGATGGTTTCAGGATATGATGAAGAAATGACAAATGGTTATGAAGATTGGGAATTTTGGATTGCAATTTTGAAACAAAATTTTGAAATGAAAATTCTAGAGGAACCATTATTTATTTATAGAGTAAAAAGTAATTCAAGAGATCAGCATGCCTTAAAAAGATATGATTTTGATTTAAGAAAATATATTTTTTTAAAACATAAAGAGTTATATCAAGAACATTTTGACTTTTTTGCTCTCGAATTGTTGAGAAAAAACTCAATTTTTAGAGCTAATGAAAATAAAATTAAAAGATCTATCGATTTTAGGATTGGAAATTTAATTTTGTCTCCAATAAGATTTTTTAAACAAAAGAGAAAAAAATGAGTTCGTTAGTTTCTATAATTGTTCCCTGTTATAAACAAGCTCATTTTTTGAAGGATTCGTTACAGTCTGTTTTAGATCAAAACTATTCAGCTTGGGAATGTCTTATAGTAAATGATGGAAGTCCCGATAATGTGTCTGAAATTGCTCAGCAATGGATCAATAAAGATTCACGATTTAAATACTTAGAAAAACAAAATGGAGGTCTAAGCAGTGCCCGAAATTTTGGTATCAAAAATTCAAAAGGCAGTTATATTTTACCCTTAGACGCTGATGATATTCTGCATCAAGATTACCTTAAGAAAACTGTTTTTGAAATAGAACAAAATGAATCTATAGCGATTGTTTCCTCTTACAGCAGGTTTTTCATTAAAGAAAAACAAAATATAGTTTATGAGTTGAAACCTAAAGGAAATAGTTGTGTTGATTTGTTGTATGTAAATCAATTAGTAGCGACTTCTTTATATCGAAAGGAATATTGGGAAGAAGTTGGCGGATATGATGAAAGCATGAAGAAAGGTTTTGAAGATTGGGAATTTTGGATTGCAATAACAAAAAAAGGTCTGAAATATAAAATTATTGAGGAGTTCTTATTTTATTATCGGAAATCAAAAAAGTCTATGCTTGTAGACACAATATCAAATCATGCTATAAAAGTTAAAGAATATATTTTTAAAAAACATCAAGAATGTTATATTGCCGATTTTGAAAATTGTATGACAGTTCTTTTTTACGAACAAGATGCAATTAGAAAGAATCAAAAACGAATCAAAAATTCATTAGAATATAAAATTGCAAAAATAATTTGCAAACCTTACAGGATAGTTCAAAAATTATGGGGCAAAAAGTAAATTTAAGATGATTTCAGTTGTTATTAGAACAAAGAACCAATCTGATGCTCTTGATTTTGCATTAAAGAATCTGACGCAAAGATATCTTCATGATATTGGAGAAATTATTGTGATTGATAATGAATCTTCAGATAATAGCTGTGAAGTTGCAATAAAATATGGTGCTCGTTTTGTTACTATTAAAGATTTTAGTTTCGGAGGTAGTGCTAATTTATGTGCGAGAGAAGCTCAATACCCAATTATAGTTATTTTTAGTGCACACTCTTATCCTGTAAGCCATGACTTTTTTGAGCTCATTCAGAAAAAATTTGAGCAAACCCCTAATTTAGCAGGCTTGCGATGCCTTCATAATCCCAATGATTATAAAAATTACATAAATCAAATACCAGCTTCAGTTGACCCAAATAAATCGGGTCTCATATTCTCTGGATCAGCCTTTAGAAAGTCAGTTTGGGAGCAACATCCTTTCAAAGAAGATGTGGCTACTTTTGAAGACAAAGAATGGACAGTAAGAGTTCTTAAAGAGGGTTATGAAATTGATTTTGTTCCTGCTATATTTTGTTATGATATAAAAAGGACAAAAGAACAGCTTTTCTTCAGATTTAAGAATGATGTTGTTGGTAACTATCAACTATGGCATCAAGACATTACATTTAGAAAAGCATTAAAAGGGTTACTGGGTGGCATTTATAATTTGATAAAAAATTTCGCAATAGATTTTTACTACATAATTCGTCAGTTTTTTTATTTAATCAAATTTGTTACAAACAAACCTAAAAAGTTCTAAGTTAACTCCCCAGAATTTACTTAAATCCGATATGATTAAGAATAATAATTTTGATTTTTTACGGTTTTTATTTGCTCTTTTAGTAGTGCTCTCACACGCTTATCCATTATCGGGAAGTCATGAAACAAAACAATGGATTTTTCAAGTTTCTAACGGTCAGCTTGTTATGGCTCAAATTGGTTTGAATGGTTTTTTTATCATCAGTGGGTTCTTTATTTTTCAGAGCTTAGAAAGAAGTCAAAGTCTAAAAGAGTACTTTAGAAAAAGATTTTTGCGACTTTTTCCTGCATTATTTTTTGTGTTGCTTTTTTCAGTAGTATTGGCTCCGTTTGTTTATAATGGATCTATTCCCTTTTTGTTAAATAGAGAAGTATATACTTATATTCCATATAATCTTATTTTGTATAAATTTCAGTCTGGTATTAAAGGAATATTTGATACAAATCCCTATCATGCCATAAATGGTTCTTTATGGACTATAAGGTATGAGTTTACACTGTATATAGTTCTGGCATTTTTATTTTTTATTAAAAATAAAAAGACAAAAGTTGTTATACTTTGTATATCCTATATTTTATTTCTAGTTCTTTATAATTTTTATTTAGTGAGATTTGCAGGATCATCAGTTTTAGGTTTTCAAGGAATACATGTTCTAAATCTCGGAACCTTTTTTATCGCAGGAAGTTTACTTGCTGTTTTAAATTTTGAAAAAATCAAGAACAAAAAAATAATTTTAGTAATAGCACTTCTTTTTATATTTATCGCCCTTCGTTTTAGCTATTATGATTCAGTTAAACATATTTTACTACCGGTTATTGTATTGTTAATTGGTTTTGTACCCATCACATTTTTGCGTGATTTTGGTAAAGCTGGAGATTCATCTTATGGAATTTATATATATAGCTTTCCAGTACAGCAAGTTTTAATGTATTTTTTCAAAATGGATACTTGTATGCTAATGATTACATCAGTTGTTATTTCTATAGCTCTTGGTTTTTTATCATGGCATTTTATTGAAAAAAAGGCATTACATTATAAAACAATAAGTTTCAATAAAATAAATTAATACTAAAAAATGGCTCTAATTTCAATCATAGTTCCTTGCTTTAATCGTGCTAATTATTTGAGCGAATCTTTGCAATCGGTGATTGATCAAACTTATACGAATTGGGAATGTATAATAGTGAATGATGGAAGTCAAGATGAAACGGAGGAAATAGCAAAGAAATGGTGTGATTTAGATAGTAGATTTTTATATTATTCGAAAGAAAATGGAGGGGCGTCTAGCGCGAGAAATTTTGGTATTTCAAAATCTTCTGGTATTTATATTTTACCCCTCGATTCAGACGACATTATAGAAGTAAGCTATTTAGAAAAAGCACTGAATGTTTTCGAGTTGGATGAAACAATAAAATTAGTTTATTGTAGAGCATCATATTTTGGAGCAAAGCAAGGGGAGTGGATCCTTTCTCCTTATTCTTTTCCAGAAATTTTAATTGATAATATGATATTTATTAGTTCATTATTTAAGAAACAAGATTTTATTGAAGCGGGACAATACAATGAAACATTAAAATCTGGATTAGAAGATTGGGATTTATGGATCAGGCTTTTAAGCCCAAATGGCAAAGTCCATAAAATTCCTGAAATCCTTTTTTATTATCGTAAACATACAGAAGTTTCATTAAGTGACGCATACAAGGATAAGGAAAAACATAATCTTGTGCTAAATATGATATTTGATCTAAACAGAGAGATCTATAATAATTATTTTGGAAATCCAATATTGGCCGCTAGAAGTGCTATAATGCTTCAAAAAAAAATAAGAAATATTGAGAATTCAACTGTATTTAGGATTCATAAAACGTTGAAATCGATAAGAGCAAAGCTTTTCCAAAAAAGAAAATAAAAAAATGAGTGAATGTAAAGTTAGCATCTTCATCCTGACTTATAACCAAGAAAAATTTATAAGTCAAACGCTGGACAGTATTTTAGCTCAGAAAACCAATTTCAAATATCAATTGGTAATAGGCGAAGATTGTAGTAAAGATTCTACTCGAGCTATTTGCGAAAGTTATGCTGTAGAATATGGTGATAAAATAAAACTTCTACCTGCATTAGAAAGTAATATAGGTCTAATAAAAAATTATATACGTACGATCAAAGAATGTGATGGAAAGTATATAGCGATTTGTGATGGTGACGATTATTGGACTGACGAATACAAACTTCAAAAACAGGTTGATTTTTTAGAAAATAATCCTGATTTTTCAATTGTTTATACTTCCCTTCAGCTGCTTCGCAATGACGGCACCATGAAGAAATGGATTTCTATAACAGATAAAGTAGATACAAGTTTTGATGATTTGATTTTTATGAATTACATTTCATCTGTTTCTGTATTATTCAAAAATAATCAAAACGATCATAATGAAATTCCCAAATGGCTTTTGAAATATCCTTTTGGAGATTGGCCAACTTATTTATGGACAATTAAAGATGGTGGGAAAATTCATTTTTTAAATGATACAACAGCAGTATATAGAATTGATGCAGGAATTTCTTCGGAAATGAGAAGAGTTAATAGTAATTTGGTACAGATTAATTTAAATATTTTGAATGATATTTATGCAGATGAAAGTTTCGCTTCAAGAAGAGAAGTTGTATTTAAAGCCATAATTGCACTAAAAAAAGCTTTGACTTTAAATTATAATAGAGAACATAAATATAGTAAAGGTTTTGCTCAATTTTTAAGCAACTTAAAATATGCAGGTTTAAATTATCCAGATACAAAGCTTTATTTATACTCCATTTATAAAAGTTTGAAATAGTTAGATATCCAAAAGCATTATAACAATTTGAAGTTTTTAAGATTCAAAAGTTAAAATAAGAGAATATTTCTACATATGAAAATACTAATGGTTGCAATACCAAATCATCATTTTTTCCAGTGGGTCAACCAATTGAAAGATTCCGGATATGATGTTTATTGGTTTGATATTAAAGATGGAGGAGAAAAAGTTTCAAGAATTAGCTGGGTAAACCAAATTAAAGGCTGGAAGTTAAGATATGATTTTCCGTTTCGGCATACTCTTAAAAAGAAATTTCCAGAATTAAGTAAATGGATATCAAAATATAACGAAAGAAAACTAGAGTCTGTTTTCGAGAAATTACTTCTTGATATAAAACCAGATGTTGTACATTGTTTTGAAATGAAATTGGGCGGATTACCTATTCTTGAAATTATGAATAAGTATCCAAACCAAAAATTTATGTATTCTTCATGGGGAAGTGATATCTATTTCTATAAAGAAATTGGAATACTGCAAGAACAGTTTGAATCTTTTTTACAGAGAGCCGATTTTTTAATTACAGATTGTCATAGGGATTATGAGATAGCAAAGCAAAATGGTTTCAAGAATAATTTTCTTGGAGTTTACATTGGTAATGGAGGGCTGGATATAAAAGAAAATGACATTCAAAAAATTGAAGATAGAAAGACTATAATTATCAAAGGATACGAAGATGGTGTAGGGAAAGCTATTGAAGTTATTGAAGCAATAGAACTTTTATCATTTGATGAACTTAAAAACTTTGAATTCATTATTTATAGTACAGATCAAAAATTAAAAGAATATATAGAAAATTCGATCTTTTTTTCTTCTCTAAACGTAAAAATATTTATTAGAGGACAGTTTATTGCAAATTCAGATTTACTGCAAATTATGGGCAAAAGTATTTTGCATATTGCCAATAGTATTTCTGATGGATTACCTACAAGTGGAGTAGAAGCAATGGCAATGGGAGCTTTTCCTATTCAGTCCAATCCAGGTAAGGTTTCGGAAGAGGTTATTACTCATGGTCAGAATGGGTATCTAATTGACAATCCATTTGATAGTGTCGAAATTTCTAAATGGATAAAAATGGCAATTGATAATTTCGAATTAAGAGCCTCTGCACAGGATTATAATACGGCTTATGTAGATAGAAATTTCAATAGAATGCATTTACAAAAGGAAATCGTCCAACTATATCAGACCGTTTACAGACAATAAATAATGGATATATCAATTCTAATTGTTACCAAGAATAGAGTGAAAGAACTCGAATTAGCATTAAATAAAATATTCAATATATTAGATTTATCGAAACATGAAATTTTAATTTTAATTGACGGCTGTTCAGATACTCAAAAAATAATACCAAAATACAATTGGGTTCAATGGACCTTTATAGAGAAAAGCATTGGAGCTTCACCAGCAAGAACTATTCTCTATAAGAAAGCAAAAGGGACTATTTTTATTGGACTTGATGACGATGCACATCCAATAAGTGATGATTTTATAAACCAAGTAACCAATACATTCTCAAATAACCCGAATTCTGGAATCATTGCTTTTCAAGAAATAAAAGGATTGTTTACAACAGACGAAGAAGCATTTCAACACAGAGATTCTAAATCTTTGAAATATAAAACAACAGATTTTATAGGTTGTGGTTTTGCTGTAAAAAAAGAGGTTTATAACGAAACAAGAGGATTTCCTACATGGATTGATATTTATGGCGAAGAACCTTGTTTAGCAATCGAGGTTCTTGATTTGGGATATGATATTTTGTATAATAGTGCTATTATCGTTAACCACAGAATAGACAAAAAACAACGATTGGCTCAAGGCAGAAATTACTTTAGATTCGAAAAACAGCTGAAAAACACTATTTATTATTATTTGGTTTATTATCCTAAACCAACTTTTAAGATCATGAAATTGCTTTTTCATAATTTTAAAAAATATGCATTGACAGATAAAAAATGCTTTGTTTTATTTTTTAAATCTATTTTTGAGGCTATGAAAAACACTTCAAGTGTTTTAAAATTTAGAAAACCTGTTTCAAATGAAACATTACAAAAGATAATAGAATTAAAAGGATTAAAGTATTAATTTTTATAGGATTTAAAAAAAACAACAATTTATAAATGCTCTTTAATTCGTTTAATTTTGCCTTATTTCTGCCTTTGGTTTTTATATTGTATTGGTTTGTTACCAATAAAAGTTTAAGGCTTCAAAACATACTCTTATTAGCTTCCAGCTATTTTTTTTACTCTTGCTGGGATTGGCGTTTTTTGTTTTTACTTCTTTTTTCAACTTTATTAGATTATTTTTCTGGACTTCAGATAGAAAAGAGCGGTAATGATTTTCACAAAAAGTTTTGGTTTTGGCTTAGTATTACGGCTAATCTAGGTTTTTTGGCGCTTTTTAAATATTTTAATTTTTTTGCAGAATCATTCAAAGATTTAATTTCCATTTTTGGTTTTCAAATTAACACATGGTCTTTAAAAGTAATATTGCCAATAGGAATTTCCTTTTATACTTTTCATGGCTTGTCTTATGTAATTGATATTTATAAAAACAGAGTTAAAGCAGAAAAAAACTTTGTCGATTATGCCGTTTTTGTTTCCTTTTTTCCGTTGTTGGTTGCTGGCCCAATAGAAAGGGCAACACACTTACTTCCTCAAATAAAAAAGAAGAGAAATTTCAACTATCAACAAGCTGTTGACGGTTTACGACAAATACTTTGGGGATTATTTAAAAAAATTGTAATTGCAGACAATTGTGCTATTCAGGCAAACTTAATTTTTAATAATTCGGCAGAACATTCTGGAAGCACTTTATTCATTGGGGCTGTCTTTTTCGCCTTTCAGATTTATGGTGATTTTTCCGGATATTCAGATATAGCATTAGGAACTGCAAGATTATTTGGAATCGAACTGCTTCAGAATTTTTCATTTCCCTATTTTTCAAGAGATATTGCCGAGTTTTGGCGCCGCTGGCACATTTCTTTATCTTCTTGGTTTAAAGACTATCTATATATTCCGCTAGGTGGCAGTAAGGGTAAAAAATGGATTCAGGTTCGAAACACATTTATAGTTTTTCTAGTCAGCGGATTTTGGCATGGAGCAAATTGGACTTTTCTTGTTTGGGGATTACTAAATGCAATTTATTTTTTGCCGTTATTGCTTTTTAATAGAAATAGGGATCATATTGAAATTGTTGCTTCCAACTCTATTTTGCCTTCTTTCAAGGAATTTGTGTTAATGTTGACAACATTTGGATTAACTGTTTTTGCATGGATATTTTTCAGGGCAAATAATTTGCATCATGCCTTTCAATTTATTTCGGGGATCTTTTCTAAATCTCTTTTTTCGCTGCCAAGTGTGCGTCCTACTTATTTAATAATACTGATTGTATTTTTTATAATTATAGAATGGTTAGGAAGAAGAAATAAATACGCACTTGAAAAATTAGCTTTTCAATACAGTAGCTCTTTTAGATGGACGATGTATATCGTTTTATTAATAGCTATTTTTATTTTTGGTGCCAAAGAGCAGGAGTTTATTTATTTCCAGTTTTAATATGAAAAGATTTTTACTAAGAGTTGCATTATTTTGTTTAATCTTCTTCATCATAGACAAACTATTTTATGTCTTGTTGTATAACGCTCCTAAATTAGAGGCAGACAATAGGTTAGAACTTTTGTTAAACGGAAAAATAAATAAAGAAGTCATTATTATGGGATCTTCTAGGGGAGCTTATAATATTATAGCTGGACAAATTGAAAAAGAAACTGGAAAAACAGCATACAATATTTCTTATGCGGGTTCCAATATTCAGTTTCAATTATTTTTGCTCAAAACATTATTGCGATATAATAACGCGCCAAAAATTATTATACTCTCTATAGATAATCCTTATGAATTTTTAGATGTAAAATCATTAGAATATAGGTTTGATCGTTTATATCCTTTAGAAAAGTATAATTATATAAATGATGAGCTTATTAGGCAAAATGATAAGAGTGAACTTTTAAGATTTTTATATTTAGGAAGAATAAATAGAAGCAGTTTTACTTTTACAAAGAAGAAAATGCCAATAGAAAGTCCTATTTTGCCTTGCGGATCAATGCCTTTTGCTGTAGAAGCGGGCAAGAATAATTTTAAGTTTGAGAAAAAACAAGAACGATATCCAATTGAAAAAGAACTTAAAGACAAACGGGAAGCTTTTTTAGAGTTTCAAAAGATTTGTAAAGAAAAAAACATAAAGCTGATGTATTGTTTTGCGCCCAATTTTAGAGTTTATAATTCAGTTTTGGCAAATCGGATTAAATCAATTTCATTGCCAGAAAATCTATTGTATGTCTATGATACGACCGATTTAAGGTACAAAAAAATAGAATATTTTCATGATGAGTCTCATTTGAATATAGAAGGGGCAAAGCTATTTAGCAACGAATTGAGTAAATTTATAAATTTGGGTAAAAATTAAAGAATCTAATATGATAAAAACAGCTATAATCCCGCTTCGTAAGAATTCTAAGGGAATTCTGGGGAAAAATAAAAAGAAAATGCTAGGCCGACCTCTTTTTTCATGGGTTTTAACCGAAGCTGTTTTCTCAGAATTAGATGAGGTTTATGTTTTTACAGATGATCAGGACATTATAGATTATATTAAAAAAGAATATTCTTGGACTTCAAAAGTAAAAACTCTTTTGCGCAATGATGAAAATGCTTCTGATACGGCATCAACCGAAAGTGCTATGTTAGAATTCGCAGGCATATTGAAAAATAACTTTGATTTATTGTGTTTGCTTCAGGCTACTTCGCCAATGACAAAGGCTGCAGATATTAATGCAGCATTAAACGAAATTCTCATCAATAAAAAAGATGCTGCTTTAACGGTTGTAAACACACATCGTTTTATATGGAATTCAGATGGAACTCCGCAAAATTATGATGTTTTTAAAAGACCAAGGCGTCAGGATTTTGAGGGATTATTAATTGAAAACGGAGCCGTTTACGTTACTACAAAAGAAGCTTTCTTAAATTCTAAAAATAGAGTGAGTGGTTCTATTGGTTTAGTAAAAATGGAAGAAGAATCTCTAGTGGAAATTGATAGTTTATCTGATTGGGATATTATAGAAAAGCTTTTGGCCGATCGCCAGAAGAAACAGAAAGTGCATCAAAGAATTGATTATTTGGTTTTAGATGTCGATGGTGTTTTTACAGATGGATGCGTTTATTATGACGCAAATGGCGAAATGGCGAAAAAATTTGATATGCGTGACGGAATGGGATTAGAAATCTTAAGACAAAATAATGTCGAAGTTGTGGTAATGACCTCAGAAAATTCTGAGTTAGTTGGGCAGAGAATGAAGAAGTTACAAATAAAACACACTTTTTTAGGCATAAAAGATAAATTTTCCTTTTTAACACATTTTCTTTCAGAGAGAAATAGTAGTTTTGGCGCCGTTTCCTATGTGGGCGATGACGTCAATGATTTAGCTAATATTTGCAGTGTTGGATGGTCATTTACACCAGCTGATGCAACAGATATTGTAAAAACAAATGCAGATTATGTATTGACCCATAACTCTGGAGCTGGCGCAATAAGAGAAACTTGTGAAATTTTAATAAAGTACAACAAACGTTATGAAGGAATTTAAAAAACCTTATGTGATTGCAGAAATTGGATGCAACCATAAAGGCGAAATGGAAATTGCCAAAGAGTTAATTAAAATAGCTAAAATCTTTGGAAACGCAGATGCTGTTAAATTCCAAAAACGTAATAATAAAGAACTTCTAACAGAAGAACAATACAATGCACCACATCCCAATTTTTCTAATTCTTATGGCGAAACCTACGGAGCGCATAGAGAATTCTTAGAATTTGATGTAGAAGAGCATAAAGAGTTAAAAGCATATTGTGATGAAATAGGAATAACCTATTCAACATCTGTTTGGGATACAACATCAGCAAAAGAAATAGCTTCTTTAAATCCTGATTTTATTAAAATTCCGTCAGCCTGTAATAATAATTTTGAAATGCTGGGCTGGTTAAGTGATAATTACCCAGGAGAAATCCATATTTCTACCGGAATGACCACTAAAAACGAGACCGATACTTTAGTTGAATTTTTTACTGAAAAAGGAAGAAACAAAGATTTGGTTTTATATAACTGTACGTCTGGATATCCAGTTCCTTTTGAAGATGTATGTCTTTTAGATATTAATATTTTAAGAGAAAAATATGAAGCCAAAGTAAAACATATTGGTTTTTCAGGACATCATTTAGGTATTGCTGTAGATATTGCCGCTTATACTTTAGGAGCAAATATTATTGAAAGACATTATACTTTAGATAGAACCTGGAAAGGGACAGATCACGCAGCATCTTTAGAACCTATGGGATTGCGAAAACTGACTCGTGATTTAAATGCAGTTTATCAAGCATTAACATTTAAATCAACTGATATTTTGCCAATTGAGCAAATTCAAAGAGATAAATTGAAAAATAAAAAAGTATAAAGAAGTAATTCAAATTATTGTTTTTCTGTTGAAATGAAAAAAAAAATATTTATCTTTTTTCCTGATGGCGTTGGGCTTCGAAATTTTGCTTTTACAAAATTTAAAGAAATAGGAGAAGACAAAGGGTATCAAATCACGTATTGGAATAATACTGTTTTTTCTCTAAAAGAGCAGTTAGGATTTGATGAGGTTAAAATCGAAAACCATAAAACACATCCTTTAACGCCTCTTTATTCTAGAATTAGAAAACATATCGAACTTAATGTTTCTCAAAAGAAATTCGATGACAAGGTTTATGAAACCTATAAATTTCCTTTTAGTTACAATGGTTTGAAAAATATATTACGTACTTTATTTATTAGAACATTAATTGTTTTAAATTCTTCAGAAAATGGAATTCTGAGGATTAGAAAACGCATCAATGCCCTAGAGCGTTCGACTTCTAAGTATCACTATTGCAAAGAACAATTGCAGGAACATAAACCGGATCTGGTTTTTTGTACCACTCAAAGGGCAACGCAGTCTATAAGCGCATTACTGGCAGCCAAAGATCTTAAAATTCCAGTAGTAGCTTTTGTATATTCTTGGGATAATGTTCCTAAGGCAATGCAGGTTGTCGAAGCTGATTATTACTTTGTATGGAGCGATTTAATGAAAGAAGAAGTATTAAAATATTATCCTTTCGTAAAAGAGTCTCAGGTTTTTGTGACAGGTACTCCTCAATTTGAACCTCATTATGACATTAACCTATCGAAGAGCAGAGAGGCTTTTTTTAATGAAAATAATCTAGACGTTTCTAAAAGATATATTTGTTTTTCTGGCGATGACGAAACAACGTCACCACTCGATCAGTACTATTTGGAGGATTTAGCAAAAGCCGTACGTAGTTTAAATTCAAAAGGAGAGAATTTAGGTATTATTTATCGTAAATGTCCAGTAGACACGACAACAAGATACAGCACAGTTTTGGAGTCTTATAAAGATGTTATTGCTGTACTTGACCCTTTATGGAAACCTGCTGGTAAAAACTGGAATGAAATTTTACCAACAAAGGAAGATTTAGGTTTATTACATAACGTTTGTGCGCACTCAGAATTAGTAACAAATGTTTGTTCATCGACCGTTTTTGATTTTGTAGCTCACGACAAACCTTGTATTTATTTCAATTACGAACAGCCTCAATTAAAAAAAGGGATAAGAGACATTGGACAAAACTATAAATATGTTCATTTTAGAAGTATGCCGAGCCAGCAAGCAGCCGTTTTTTGTACAAATAAAAATGATTTAGAAAATCAGTTAAAGCAAATCTTAGATCAAAAACTAACGAATGTGCCAGATGGAAAAAAATGGTATGAAATTGTTGCTGGGAAAAATCCAACACAAGCTTCTTTAACAATTTGGGATACAATTGGTAAATGTTTAATTAAGTAAAAATGTTTTTTAATTCCTTAACATTTGCAGTTTTTCTGCCAATCGTTTTTTTTCTGTATTGGTTCGTTTTCAATAAAACTAAAAGCACGCAAAATGCTTTGTTAATTGTTGCGAGTTATTATTTCTATTCCTGCTGGGATTGGAGATTTCTGTTTTTATTGGTATTCTCTACATTCTTAGATTATTTCACAGGAATTCAGATTGAGAAAAGCAATTCAGACAAAAGCCGGAAATTCTGGTTTTGGCTGAGTATTATAGTCAATTTAGGATTTTTGGGAATCTTTAAATATTACAATTTCTTTGCAGCTTCATTTGCAGAAATGTTTACCTCTATTGGATTTAAAACGAGCCCGATTTTATTAAATGTAATTCTGCCGGTCGGAATTTCATTCTACACTTTCCACGGTTTATCATATGTTATAGACATCTATTACAAAAGAATAAAAGCAGAATATAACTTTGTCGATTATTCTTTGTTTGTGAGCTATTTTCCGCTTCTTGTGGCTGGTCCTATTGAAAGAGCAACGCATCTATTGCCAGAAATAAAAGTTAAAAGAGAATTTGATCTTGAAAAAGCAAAAGATGGTGTTTGTCAAATAGTTTGGGGATTAGTTAAAAAAGTGGTCATTGCAGATACTTGTGCGGTGTATGGAAATGCAATTTTTGATCATTATCCTTCTATGAATTCCTTTTCATTGATTTTGGGAGCTGTTTATTTTGCTTTTCAGATTTATGGAGACTTTTCAGGATATTCAGATATTGCACTTGGGGTTTCAAAATTATTTGGTTTGGATTTATTGAGAAATTTCAATTATCCGTATTTCTCAAGAGATATTGCAGAGTTTTGGCGCCGCTGGCATATTTCACTTTCTTCTTGGTTTCGTGATTATCTTTACATTCCGTTGGGTGGAAGTAAAGGCGGACTTTGGATGAAAATTAGAAATACGTTTATCATTTTTATTGTAAGCGGTTTTTGGCATGGAGCTAATTGGACTTATATTGTTTGGGGATTTATAAATGCAGTTTATTTCCTTCCGTTATTACTTTCAAATAGCAATAGAAATAATATGGACTCCATTGTCTTAAAATGGAATTTAGATTCTCTAAAAGTACTATTTAGTATTCTAGTAACTTTTTCATTGACTTGTGTCGCCTGGGTGTTTTTTAGGGCAAGAACAATTACAGATGCTGTTTTATACTTAAAAAGAATAGTTACAAACAGAGAATTTGTTTCTCAATACTTAGACAACGAAAGATATAATTATGAATTACTGTTAATGATTGGACTATTTGTTTGGGTTGAATGGAATAACCGAACTAAAGTTGAACCAATTTCAGGGAAGAGAAGTTTGTTAAAAATGGCTTTAGCAATTCTGGCAATTATTGCTTTTGGAACATACTCGGATTATAAAGAATTTATTTATTTCCAATTTTAATGAAAAAGTTTTTACTCTATATAATTAAAATTTTTCTAGTAATAATTTTGATTGCGGTTCTGTTAGACGGCTTTTACACTTATGTGTTCATGCAGTCTCGAAATCGTGGAAAAATTGAAAATGTTGTAAATTCTAAAGCTGAAAAATACGATGTTGTAATTTTAGGTTCTTCTAGGGCAAATAATCATTTTGTTGCGCAGATGTTTGAAGACAAAGGTTTAAAAACTTTTAATTACGGTATGAGTGGCGGACATTTATTTGAAGCTTCGTTAATGCTGAAATTAATGATAGAAAGAAAATACGAAATCAAAAATGTTATTCTGGAAGCCGATTTGAATCTTTCGAATGATCAAGAATCGGAAGGCGTTGCAGCAAAATTTTTACCTTTTATTCATTGTTCCAAAGTTATCAAAGAGCATTTTTCGACAGAAAAGTATTTTAACGAATTGTATTATATACCTTTTTACAGATACGTAAAGTTTGATTCTAAGATTGGTTTTCGGGAAATCTATAAGATAACTGCAAATGAAAAAACAAATGCACTAGACAATTTAGGATATTATCCGCTGCAGAAACATAAAAATGGTAATATGAAAAATAATATTGTCAATTTGAATCCGCTGGCTTATAATAAATATTATGAGGAGATTAAAGATATATGCAAGAAGAATAACATTAATTTTATTGCTGTTATGACCCCAATGTGCGAAAATGTTGTAGGGATGAATTATTTTGATAAAGTAAAAAAAGCATATCCAGAAATTCATAATTACGAAAATACAGTTGTAGAAAACAAATATTTTTCGTCTTGCGGACACATGACAGATGAAGGGGCAAAGCTGTTTACAGCTAAAATTTTAAAAGATTTCTTTAATAAATAATTTTATGCATATTGCTTTTTTGACACCAGAGTTTCCTCATGCCAAGACTACAAATTCTGGTGGTTTAGGTACTAGCATAAAAAATTTAGTGGAGTCTCTTGTTAAAGCAGATATCCAAGTGACGGTATTTGTTTATGGGCAGAAGAATCACGAAATTATTAAAGAAAGTAATCTTGAGATTCATTTAATTAAAAATAAAAAGTATAAATTTTTTGGCTGGTTTTTCCATCGAAAACACATAGAGCAATATTGTAATTCGATTATCAAAAAAAAAGGAATTGATCTTATTGAAGCACCAGATTGGACAGGAATTACAGCCTTTATGAAATTTAAAATTCCGCTTGTGATTCGTTTTCATGGAAGTGACACTTATTTTTGTCACTTAGAAAATAGAAAACAGAAAATTAAAAATTTTTGGTTTGAAAAATTAGCGACCAAAGGAGCAAAGGCTTTTATTGCCCCAACAAGTTTCGCAGGAGAAGTTTCAAAAAAACTATTTAAAATAGAACATAAAGAGATTGCAACGATTCATTATGGATTAAGTCTCTCAAATTTTGAAAATGATAATCCTAAAGAATTTGAAAAAAATCTCATTTTATACATTGGTACAATCATTAGAAAAAAAGGAGTCTTAGCGCTGCCAGAAATTTTTAATAAAGTTCGTATTGAGGTTCCTGATGCAAAATTAGTTTTAATTGGAGTAGATTCTTTTGATATTAAAACAAACTCAAATTCAACATGGGAGTTGATGAAAGATTTGTTTAATCAACAAGACTTGAAACAGGTAGATTATTTGGGGAAAATTCCATACGAAGAAGTACAAAAGTACATAAGAAAAGCAAATATTTGTGTGTTTCCTACTTTCGCAGAGACTTTAGGAATGGTAACAATAGAATCTATGGCCATGCAAAAAGCAGTAGTGAATAGTAATATAGGCTGGGCACAGGAACTAATTGTAGATCAAGAAAGTGGTTTTTTGGTTCATCCTTCAAATCATGATGATTTTTCTAATAGAATTATTCAGTTATTACAAAGTGATTTACTTTGCCAAGAAATAGGAAAAAAAGCTAGAACTAGAGTAGAAGCTAAATTTGATATTAATACTTTGGTGCACGAGAATATTGAATTTTATAAGAAAATAATCAATCCAAACAAAAGCCAATAATGATTATTGTTTATCATGAAAATAATAAAGTAGTCGAGATTGATTATAACGGAGAAAGTAAATCTATCCCGCAAAACAATATTGCTGAGACGTTATTTGAAATAGCAGCTGATCATCGAGATAGTTTGATTGTTTGGTGTCATACAAAACTAAAATCTAATTTAAATAGTAAGCGTTTTGATGAGGTTTTCCACCATAACAAAATTATGGCATCTTATAATCCAGGAGAAAGATCTTTTTTATCAGATGCAATTGGTTATGTTGAGGATTCTCCATTTTTGAAAATTAACAAAAAAGTTAGTTATCCAACATGGCAGATGAGCAGTGCTGTAGGAGGTATTCACGCTTCTATTCTAAACGTCTTAAAAGAAGAGATTAAAAAAGATCGAAATTTTGATTACTTTCTGCTTTCTTTCGCAAAATTGGCCATGCCGAATGGGGTGTTTTGTTATTCTGAGCCTAAGCTGTTAAATAATCTTTTAGAAATAATTCCAATTAATGCTTCGAATTCATTTCTTTTATTTCGTTTTGTTAAGCAGCATTATAAGATGCGTTGGATATTTTTATTGTTTCTGAATTTGTTTTTATACGAAAGGAGAATATCGATAGGATCTCTTTTTGTGAGTATTTTTTATTTTAGGCGAAAGCTGGATAAAAATTTATCCGATACAATTCAAGTTCAATCAATAAACAAAACCGTTGATAAAAGTACTATAGATGTTATCATTCCAACGATTGGGAGAAAACAATTTTTGTACGATGTATTAAAAGATTTATCACAGCAAAGCCACTTGCCCAAAAATGTTATAATTATAGAGCAAAACCCAAGTCAAGACAGTGAATCAGAACTTGATTATTTAAACATGGAGAGCTGGCCATTTACTATAAAGCATACTTTTACAAGACAAGCCGGTGCCTGTAATGCAAGGAATTTGGCTTTGGCAGAAGTCGAAAGCGAGTGGGTATTTTTGAATGACGACGATAATCGATTTGATTCAGATTTGATTGAGAAAGTTTTAGAAAAAGCATCATTATATGGAGTGAATTGCGTGACAACGTCTTATCTTCAAAAAAAAGAAATCTTAAAATTCAGTATAATTCATCAATCTGGAATTTTTGGTTCTGGAAATAGTTTTCTAAAATCAGATTTTTTAAACGTTGTTTCTTTTAATAAAGCGCTAGAATTTGGTTATGGCGAAGACACCGATTTTGGTTTGCAACTTCGAAATTTAGGTGTCGATATAATCTATTTTCCAGATTTAAGTATTCTGCATCTCAAAGCGCCAATGGGAGGATTTAGAAATAAATTTGTATTTCCTTGGGAACAAAAAGGGGAATCTCCTAAACCTTCTCCGAATATAATGTACGTTAAATCAAAGTACTCAACGAAACAGCAGTTATTGGGATACAAAACAGTTTTATTTTTTAAACTTAATAAACTTAATATTTTTGATGTTTCAAAATTTAATACGAGCTGGAAGTTAAGTGTAAAATGGTCTAAGACATTAGAAAAGTAAAAAAATATATAAGAACTAATTCTTATAATGCTGAAAATATATACCCAACATCAGTTTTTAATTCCAGAGAACAGGAGGAAAGTTTTTCCCCTGCTTTTTGATTTGGTTTATTTACCGAATGAAAAAGCAATGGCAAATTTTTGTTTTACAGATGCAATTTCAGAGGCTGATGTTGCAATTTTTCCAGTTGATATTATTTCTTTCCTGAAAAATGATAAAATTAATTTTTTCAATGATTGGATTGCGATGGTGTCAAAATATGATCTTCCCATTTGGATATACGCGGCAGGTGATTTCGGATTTAGTTCAGAAATATTTAATGTTACAACATTTCGCCTCGGAGGTTTTAAATCAAAACTTAATACTTCAACGAATATTATACCTTCATTTATTAATGATCCTTATAAAGAAGTACTAAAAAACGACTTTTTTTTATTGCCAAAAAAGGAACAGCCCAATATTGGTTTTGTTGGAAATGCAAACGGATCCTTCTTGAAAATTTGCAAGGAATTTGTTTTATATGCTAAAAGGAATTTGATCAATATACTGAAGAAAAGCCCTGAAGACTACCATCCGTTTTATCCTTCAGGCTGGAAAAGATTTAAGCTTTTACAAAAAATAGTAAATGAGAGTAAAATTGAAAGTAATTTTATTTTTAGAAAAAAATACAGAGCTCAAGGCAAAAATGCAGGTTCTAAAGAAGATACCACATTAGAGTTTTTTAATAATATTCAAAACAATTTATATGTTTTTTGCTTGAGAGGAAATGGGAATTTCTCTGTTCGTTTTTATGAAGCTTTAATAATGGGGAGAATTCCAGTTTTAGTTGATACAGATGTAAAGTTACCTTTGGAAAATATAATTGACTGGAAACAGCATTGCTTAATAGTTTCAGAAAATTCTATAATTGAGGATTTAATCTATTTTCATGAATCAAAGACCCAAGAAGAATTGAAAGAAATACAAAAAAAGAATAGAAAATTGGTTTTAGAAAAATTAAATAGGATTGATTATTTTATTCAGATAAGTAACGAATATTTAAGAAATAAATGAAATTCTCTTTAATTGTTTGTACCTATATGCGTCCTGAACCATTGTTGAAATTATTAATATCGGTTCGGGATCAAATTTTGTATCCGAGTGAAATAATAATTGTAGATGGATCTTTGGATACTAAAACTAAAACTATTCTAGAAGAAAATAATTTTCAAAATTTGAACTATTTTTTGATTTCAGAAGAAAATCGTGGACTTACTAAACAACGAAATTTTGGAATTTCAAAAGTTGATCCGTCTAGTGAGATTGTATGTTTTTTAGACGATGATACTGTTTTGGAATCTGCATATTTTGAAAACCTTTTAAATACCTATTCTTTGTTTCCAGAAGCTTTAGGTGTAGGCGGTTATATCACAAATGAGGTTAAATGGGAAAAAGTATCAGAAAATTATAAGGCAAATAGTAAAGAGTTTTATTATGATGGCTGGAAACGAAATGAAGGAAGTCGTTTTGTACTTAGAAAAAAACTTAATTTAGACAGTGATTGTCCTCCAGGTTACTCTCCTTCATTCTCTCACGCCAGAAGTGTTGCATTTTTACCACCCAGCGATAAAATATATCCAGCTGAAATATTAATGGGAGGCGTTTCATCTTTTAGGAAGTCAGTCTTTGAAAATTTTGCTTTTTCAAATTATTTTGAAGGTTATGGATTGTATGAGGATGCAGATTTTACATTAAGAGTATCTAAGTCGGGGTCATTGTTTATTAATACTTCTGCAAAATTGAAGCACTTTCATGAACCTTCGGGTAGACCTAATCAATATAAATATGGGAAAATGGTTGTGTTAAATGGCTGGTATGTCTGGCATGTAAGAAATCCCAAACCAACGTTGAAAGATCGACTAAAATGGCATTCAATAACCTTACTTTTGATATTTCTAAGGTCTACCAATATAGTTACCACAACAAAAAGAAATCAGGCTTTTACTGAAACGATAGGAAGAATGATGGGATGGTTTCAGGTTTTAATAAAAAAATAAAATACAAATGTTAGAAATTATAGTACATCCAGATTCTCATTTCAAACTAAAAGAGATCACCAGTGATTTTTATATTTTTGAGGATAGCTCTAAACTCCCAATTCACAACGGAACTCCTGTATTATTTGGTGCAGAATCAATCTTTAATCAAGATGATATTGTTAATTCTAAGGTTACGACACAAGATAGATCTCATTTAGATACTTCTAACATTAAGAACTACGTTAGAAGGAGATTACTTCCGTCCCTTTGCAAAGATTTTAATTTAGATAAGAGATATGAAGTATTTAGGAAATTAATTCCAGCAGGCGGTAGAATACTAATATTGGGTGCTGGCGAGAAAATAAATTATTATAAAAGTATCTTTCCAGATTGCCAAGTGATTACTTCAGATGTTCATAATCAGTTTAATCCTGATTTTATTTTTGACGGCCATTTTATTCCTTTTACCGATAACTCTTTTGATGCCGTTTTAGCGGCACAAGTTATTGAGCATACTATTAATCCTTGGAAGTTTTGCGCCGAACTTCAAAGAATTGTTAAAGTTGGTGGTGTACTTCAAATAGAGGCTCCTCAAAGTTTTCCATATCATGCTGAGCCGTATGATTTTTTTAGATTTACTTTTACAGGAATGAGAAGCTTGTTTCCTGAATGTGCTGTAGTAAAAGCAGAAATAACAGAAGGCAATGCCGCTAATCTTGCTGTTACAATGTCAAATTATTTTGTAAACTTAAGCTCAAAAAAACTAATTAGAAGTTCTTGGCTGTTCTTAACGAGGATTATGTTTGGATGGCTTAAATATTTAGATAAATTAGAAGGTTTGCCAAACAGAAGAAATGTTTCTATGCCAAAAGGGTACGCTTTTACTTTTAGAAAAGATAATACCAAAAGAAATTCAAAAGATATGTTGCAGGAGTTTTATAATTTAAAAAAATAGCATCGCACTGCTTTTACAATTATACAGACTAATTTTAGCTGATTAACATTGTGAAATAATACTAGTTGCGATTATAAAAGATTCGAATCAATGAAGTTTACAATAATAACCCACGTAGAGCATATAAAAAATGAAGAAAAATATTTTGGATATGCGCCTTATGTTAGAGAAATGAATATTTGGGTTAAGTATATTGATAAACTAACTCTTGTTGCTCCTTTATCTTCCCAAAAAAAGGCAGCAGAGATTGATGATTATTATAAGGTTCAGGATATTAGTTTCAAACGGATTCCGAGTTTTAATTTTATAAACTTATCCAATACTTTAATTTCACTGTTTAAGTTACCCCTGGTTTTTTGGAAAATTTTTTGGGCAATGAAAAGTGCAGATCATATTC
The DNA here is from genome assembly GCF_030378165.1 of Flavobacterium panacagri. Lineage (NCBI taxonomy): Bacteria > Pseudomonadati > Bacteroidota > Flavobacteriia > Flavobacteriales > Flavobacteriaceae > Flavobacterium > Flavobacterium panacagri. Next base: position 323,577 of record NZ_CP119766.1, on the reverse strand, counting down.
ATTTGAGATGCCCAGGAAATGCAGGATTGATTGGGTGCTTTGTTCAGGTTCTTTTTCCTAAAAAAACTAAAACAGCAAAATATGCTGGCAATTGGGATCCTTTGAGCTCGCAGCCTTGGACTTACAAATTGCAAAAATGGATTTTGAGTAATACTTTATTAACCAAAAACATGCAGGTTTTAGTGTATGGAGATTGGGAAAATCAATCAAAAAATATAAGACCTTTTTTTACAGCTACTTATTCTGAATCTGAAAAAGAAAATATAGAGAAAGATGATTTTGCAGACGGAATTAAATTTGTTTTTGTTGGAAGTTTAGTGACGGGTAAAAATCCAATGTATGCCATTAAATTAGTTGAGAGATTACTAAAAAATGAATACAATGCGACATTAGATTTGTATGGAGAAGGAGCAGAAAGAAGTGCTCTAGAAAAGTATATACAGCTAAATAAAATAGAAAATCATATTTCTTTAAAAGGAAATCGGGATAAAGAAACTTTAAAAAGAGCTTATAAAGAAAGTCATTTCGTAATTTTACCTTCAAAAAGCGAAGGATGGCCGAAAGCCGTTGCGGAAGGAATGTTTTGGGGCTGTATTCCTATTTCTACAAATGTTTCATGTGTTCCCTTTATGTTAGATTATGGTAAACGAGGAATTTTACTCGAAATGAATTTAGAGAAAGATATAGAGCAGATCGAAGATATGATCGTAAATAAAAACACTTTTTTTTATAAAAGCCAGCAGGCATTAACATGGTCACAAAATTATACAACTGATGTTTTTGAAAGGGAAATTACCAAATTGCTTATTAAATGAGAGTTGTACAAATTATAGATTCATTGGAAGTTGGCGGTGCAGAACGAATGGCGGTCAATTATGCTAATTCACTTGCTGAAAAAAATCAATTTTCGGGATTAGTAGCGACTAGAAATGAAGGATTACTTTTAGATCAAGTCAATCAAAATGTATCGTACTTATTCTTGAAAAAAAAGACGGTTATCGATCTAAAAGCTATTTTTAGATTAAGAAATTATCTAAAAAAGAATCGGGTTCAAATAATTCAAGCGCATAGTTCATCATTTTTTATTGCGGTTTTAGCAAAGATTACGATGCCAAGAATTAAAATTGTCTGGCATGATCATTATGGAATTTCACAGGATTTAGCTTCCAGGAAAAATATAGCATTAAAACTTGCATCTTATTTGTTTTTAGGAATTATTGCAGTAAATGAAGATTTAAAAAGCTGGGCTTTTGTCTATTTAAATTGCCCCAATGTAGTTTGCTTTCCAAATTTTATAACTGCATCTGGTGCTGCTTCAAATAAGATAATACTTAAAGGGGAAGATAATAAAAGAATAATTTGTGTTGCAAATCTGAGGCCTCAAAAAAATCACGAATTATTGATAAATGGAGCGGCAGTAATACATCAGAAATTTCCAGATTGGACTTTTCACTTAGTTGGTAAGGATTTTCATGATAGGTATAGTTCAAATCTTCTAGAAAGAGTTAAAGAGCTAAAGCTTTCTGAAATCGTATTTTTTTATGGAGCAGTAAACAACAGTAGAGATTTATTAAAACAGTCCGAAATTGCTGTTTTGACTTCTTTATCAGAAGGACTTCCTTTAGCTGTTCTAGAATATGGATTAGCCGGACTTCCTGTTGTTGCAACAAATGTGGGAGAGATTTCAAAAATTATTACTTCAGAACAGGAAGGTTTTGTAATTGATTCGAATAATTTAAATCAGTTTGTAAATTCTATTCAGATTTTGATTGAAGAAGAAGAAACAAGAAGAGCAATGGGCAGAAAATTGAATTTTTTTGTTGAACAGAATTTCGGTAAACAATCAATTCTTAGAGAATATAATGCATGGTTAAATTCTTTGAGTACTTTTATCGACTAAATATTCTTTATAAATGAAAAACAAAAAACTTAGTTATGTGGCATTGATCGTTTTTCATGCATTGCTGGCATTAATTATCTACATAATTCCCTTTTTATCCAAAATCTATGGCTTGTTAGTTTTAGCAGTAGGTTTTTCGATTGTTTACCGAACTAAAAATAAAAACAATGAGGTATTATTTGTAAGTGCCTATTTAGTTGGAATAGAAGTTTTTTTGCGAATGACGGGAGGAAATTTAAATAATGAGTATGTAAAGTTTTCTGTCATGTTTTTCATGCTATGTGGTATGGTCTATAGCAATTTCTCAAAAAGTGCCTTAATTTATCTGTTTTTTTTAATGCTTTTAGTTCCCGGGATCTTGATTACTGCAAGTGTAGCTGAAATTGACATTGATGTAAAAAAAGTATTATTTTTTAATTTATCTGGCCCATTTTGTTTAGCAATTTGTGCGATCTATATGTTTGACAGAAAAATTGAATTTGAAACACTCCAGAATATTTTAATTACAATAGGACTTCCTATAATTTCTACCACGGTATACTTGTTTTTATATACGCCAAGCATCAAAGATGTTATCACAGGTACACAGTCAAATTATGCAACATCTGGAGGTTTTGGGCCTAATCAGGTTTCTACTATATTAGGTTTTGGAATGTTCATCTTTTTTACTCAACTTGTTTTGTATTCAAAATCTAAATTGGAGTTAATACTAAATGCGGGATTACTTGCTTTTATAAGCTATAGAGGAATTGTAACGTTTTCTAGAGGTGGTATAATCACTGGTGCTGTTATGATTGTATGTCTTTTACTTTTGTTATATTATTTTTCTAATGCTAAAGGGAAAATAAAGTTGAATATAGTGTTTGTTTTGACGGGGCTTTTAAGTCTTGGTATTTGGACCTATAGTTCGCTTCAAACGAAAGGTCTTATCGATAAACGTTATGCCAATAAAGATGCTATCGGACGTGAAAAAAAAGATCGTTTAGGCGGAAGGGAACAAATTATGGATGCAGAAATAAAGCTTTTCCAAGATAATACTGTTTTTGGTGTCGGAGCCGGACTTAGTAAGTCGAAGAGATTGGAAGAATTAGGAGAAGAAGTTGCCTCACATAATGAAATCACTAGATTGCTTGCAGAACATGGATTATTTGGTCTGTTTGGATTTCTAGTTCTTTGTGCGGTGCCATTTATTCTTTATATAAAGAATAAACAACATTTATATTTTTTCTCTTTTTTTATGTTTTGGCTATTAACAATTAATCATGCCGCAATGAGAACAGCAGCTCCCGCTTTTGTCTATGCCTTAGCATTACTTTCTGTACAGGTTAAAATCCCAGATCAAGCAGAAAAATTATAGATTAGTTTATTTTTTTTATAATACATTTGCCTCAAGTTTAAGCCCCTAACAAACTTCAAAAAATGTTTTTAAAAAGAAAAATGCATTTCGAAATTTCAGAAAGAAAAGTTCTGCTTTCTCTTTTTGATGCCGCATTTATATTGAGTGCCTTGTTTTTGCTCAGTATAATTTTTGACTATCATTACTACGATTTAGAAGATGGTAAATACATAAAGTCATTTTTATTGATAGGTTATGTTTTTATATTCGGAACCATTTTCGAAATGTATAATCTTCAGACCGCCAGTAATCACTTTCAGATTTTACGAAGTGTTATTCTAACTTCAATCACTTCCGTCACAGTCTATTTATTTACGCCGCTTTTATCGCCGGAACTTCCTAAACAGCGATTGGTTATTGTTATTTTCTATTTTGCTGTTTTAAGTTCATTACTGCTCTGGCGATTATTTTATGTTTATTTCTTGGCTTCTCATCGCTTTGCACAAAATGTCGTTTTAATATGTGACCAAAGCGAAGTAGAAGAATTAGTTATGGGACTTGAAAATGTCGATCCGCATTATAAAATAATTGGGTTTGTGAATTCGGATACAGATTCTGTAGAAGATTTTGACTTTCATTACGTAAAAGAAGTAAAAAAGGAAAATCTAGAAGCATTTGTAACTAAAAACAATGTTTCAGAGATTATTATTGCTTCACAAAAGACAGATGGTATCACAGCCGATTTGTACCAGCAATTGCTTAATTTATTGGAAAATGGAAATGTAATCCGTGAATACACTCAAGTATACGAAAGTAAAACACAGCGAATTCCAGTACATTACATTGGAAGAGATTTTTATCGTTTTTTCCCATTTAGTCGAAGCAACAACAATAGATTGTACTTATTATTGATTCGTATAATGGAGTTTTTCTTTTCTTTTATCGGGCTTTTGTTTTGTGGCATCTTTATTCCAGTAATTGCAGTCTGTAACTTTTTTGCAAACAAAGGAAGTCTTTTTTACACTCAAGAAAGAGTAGGGAAAAACGGAGTTGTTTTTAAGATTTATAAGTTTAGAACCATGACTGCAAATTCTGAAACCAACGGAGCCGTTTTTGCAACTCATGATGATAAAAGAGTAACTCCTTTTGGTAAGTTCATGAGAAAATCAAGAATTGACGAACTACCTCAATTTATAAATGTTTTAAAAGGTGATATGGCGGTAATTGGGCCAAGACCAGAAAGACCTTTCTTTGTGGAAGAAATTGCGGCAATAATGCCTTTCTATGAAACACGACATGTTGTTAAACCTGGGCTTACAGGTTGGGCACAAGTGAATTATTCCTACGGAGAATCGATTGATGAAAGTTTGATCAAACTGCAATATGACTTATATTACATCAAACACAGAAGTGTTTTTCTAGATTTAAGTATTACATTCAAAACAATTACTACAGTTTTATTTTATCGAGGTCAGTAATTAAATGATAATCGGGATTGGTCTTTTATTACGGATTCCGGTTCTAACCAAAACAACACCGCTTGTAATGATTAACGGTAAAGTGATAAAGAAATGGGCTTTATTAATTAAAAATAGAAAGTAAATTACTAAAAGCACAAAGTTGATCAGCGAAAATCTATACGTCCATAGTTTGTTTTTGAATATTGAAAATAAAACTAAAAGCAATAAAAACGGACTGAAAAGCAATACATTATAATTCATCGCCAGTTCTTGGTGAAAAGAATAAAATCCCATTGCAACAAAGAATATTCCAATGAGAGATAAAATCAAAAGATAGATTTTATCAACTGTTTTATTTCTTGCTAACACCACAAAGCCGAGAATAAAAAGATAAGTATAAATGTTATTCCAAAAAGATTTTGGAGTTTCCTTCGTAAATTCTAACAAGGTTTTAGACTTACCAACAAAAGGCTGATTATTAAATGTAGTTTTCTCTAAACTATTCTTTAATTCAAAGGGAAGAAAAATTCGGGTTCCCATTTGATCTACTTTTGTTCCGAAAATGATACTGGTTCCTAATTGATCGTAAAAATGTCCGTCAAAGTAAGGAAAAAGAATAGAGCGGTAGGTTTTGTCTGTATCTCCTTTTTTAGTAATTATTTCTTGACCAATAGATTTATTGATCACATCAACAACCATTGAAGTACAGTTTTTGTCAATAAACTTATAAGTGTAATAACGTTCGTCAGAAGCTAAAACTGCATTTAGTTTATCAAAAAGTTTTTGTTTTAATTCTGGAGAAATTAATAATTCTTGTTCGAAAATGCTTCTTTTCTCATAAGTATATTCATTTAAAAAATCGGCAAAAGAATGTACTGTGGCAAAATACTGTAAATCGCCTTTTGCAAACTTCATTACGAAATTCGGTGTTCTAAAATCGAAAGTTCCATAATTATAAACCACGTCAAAATTATTTCCAGGATCCGAAACTCGAATACCAGTATGTCCAAATAAAGAGTAGCTTTCATTTCCAAGGCCGCAGGTTAGGACACTAATTTTAGCATCTTTAGATAAAGGCAAACTTTGGCTGAAACCAATAAAACTAGCTAAGAAGAATAAAATAAAAAGTATTTTTTTGAACAGAACAGTTTTCATGTTTGAAATTTTTAAAAGATTTTATGGTTTTGTAATTATCTAAAGATTCCTAAATCTACTTTGATCGAAAAAATATTAGAATATAAGGCTGTACTTTGATTCCCTAAGTCGGTCAAAGCATAATCAATCTGAATTCCTTTATATTTAAATCCAAGACCAATATTGGGCTGGAAATTAATTTTTTCAGTATTATCCAATTGCGTTACGTTTTGGAAATTTCCTGCACCAGCTCTCACGAAAACTAAATCGGTATAGCCAAATTCAAACCCTAGAGCTGGGTCTATACTTACTACTTTTGATGAAATAATATCATTGGTTTGTTCAAATCTCATGTTGAGGTTTGCAGAAGTCAAAAGACTGCATTCGTTATGAAAATCAAATCTTTTTGAAACTCCCAATTGCGCTTTTGGTAAAGTAATTTCAGTGCTTTCTGGTAATTCGTTGTTCTCGCCCGGAATAGCATTGGCTATTTTTGCATATTCTTCTTCGTCGATATTCCAAACATTATAAGTTGTTGTAATATCGCGAAGCATCAATCCGAATTTCCAATCATTTCTTTCGAATTGAAGTCCAACATCAAATCCAAATCCCCATGAATTGGCAAATTTTCCAATCACTCTTCGAATTACTTTTGCGTTTACTCCATATTGAAATCCATCAACTGGAAGTTTTCTGGCATAAGAAAAAGTAAAACCATAATCGGCAGTAGAAAATAAACGGATTCGGTTGTAATCAATATTTCCCTGACTATCGATTAATTGTGTTGTATCCATAATGTCATCGACACCAAAACGAATCATCGAAATTCCCCAGGCGCTTCTGTCATCAATTGGACTTGCATAACCAATATAATCATACTGTGCTATATTGGCAAAATAACTGGCATGCATCAATGCAATCTGATGATCTTCAAGATGCGTTAAACCTGCAGGATTCCAGTAAACAGCATTTACATCATTTGTAAAAGAAGTTACGGCACTCGACATTCCGAGAGCGGCCGCATCTACACCAATATTCATAAACTCATTCGAATATTTTCGAACAGTTTGAGCGTATTGCGAAGTAAAACTCCAAAATAATAGAAATGCTAAAAGTCTTTTCAAAAGTCTTGTTTTTATGTACCTGTATAGGTTTTAAATTTTTATCAAAAATATAATATTTTACTCAGCTATTCAGTTCGTTTCTTCAAATATTCTGAAACTAACAAACAGAAATAAAAAACTATTAAAAAAACTCGTTTTGCATCGAGTTATTATGCTAAATTTGTTCTCTGCCATTATCAAAATTTCAAACTATGAATATCAAAAAGCACATTCCAAATCTAATTACCTTAATTAATCTTTTCTGCGGTTGCGTAGCCATTGTTTATGTTTCTCAAGGCGATTTCTTAATGGCTTTTTATATGGTTTGTTTAGGAATCTTTTTTGATTTTTTTGATGGTTTTTTTGCCAGATTATTCAAAGTTTCTAGTCCGCTTGGTTTGCAGTTGGACTCTTTGGCTGATATGGTTACAAGTGGAGTAGTTCCAGGATATGTGATGTATAGTTTGTTTTTAAAAAGCGCTAATCCTCATGATGTAGTTGGATCAGTATACATTCCGTTTTTAGGATTTATTATTACTTTGGGAGCTTGCTATAGATTAGCCAACTTTAATATCGATACCCGCCAAACTGATTCGTTTATTGGTTTGCCAACTCCTGCAAATGCTTTATTTGTTTTAAGTCTTCCTTTGGTTATAGAATTTTCAAATTCTCTAATTATGTTTGAAGTTTTAAGCAATTTTTGGGTTTTGCTTGTTATTACGTTGTGCAGCGCTTATGTTATGAATGCCGAAATTCCGTTATTTGCTTTAAAAATAAAAAAGTTTACTTTGAAGGATAATGTTCTTCAAATCGTGTTTTTGATTATTTCTATATTGATGGTTATTTTGCTTCAGTATATTGCAATTCCGTTGATTATTATTTTCTACGTTTTATTGTCTATTATCAATAATTTGTTTTTGAAAAAGTAGTTCTGTTGTAATGGCAAGAAAAACGTCTTATCGTAAAACATATCCCCGAAAACCAGCAGGAAGATCTTTTCTTAGCAGGCTTTTCAGAGGGCTTTTACTAATATTATTTTCACTTCTATTTATTGGAATCGTTTACCACTATCGTAAAGGATTAGCGTATTATCTCGGATTTAAATCTGAAAAAGTTTTAGATGAAGATTCCGTAGATAAACATCTTTCGGATGTGCGAAACATTCGTGTTCTCGAAAATCACAAAGGAAAAGTAATCGGAATCGATGTTTCTGAATTTCAAGGAAAAGTAGATTGGGAAGAAGTCGAAATTCTAGATGAAAAATATCCTGTTCAATTTGTATTCATTCGTGCGACTGCTGGGAATGATCGTGTTGATAGACAATTCAAAAGAAATTGGGAAGGTGCAAAAGAGAATAAAATTATGCGCGGCGCTTATCATTATTATCGTCCAAATGAAAATTCTATCGAACAGGCCGATCTTTTTATTAAAACAGTAAAATTACAAAAAGGAGATCTTCCTCCTGTTTTAGATATCGAAAAATTGCCAAAAAATCAACCCTTAGACAGTTTGAAAAAAGGATTGAAACGTTGGCTGAATAAAGTAGAAAAATATTATCAGGTTCGTCCAATTATTTATTCGGGAGAAAGATATTATGCTGATTTCTTAAAAGAAGAATTCGGAGATTATTTATTCTGGATAGCCAACTATAATTTCTATAGGGAAAAAATTGAAGATGACTGGTTGTTCTGGCAATTCACAGAAAAAGCTTCTTTGCCTGGAATCAAACATCGTGTTGATGTGAATATTTACAACGGCGACTTAGAACAATTGCATTTTATTACTGTAGAATAGTGTTCAGTCCTAAAAAAGTGTTCAGTATTCAGATTTTAAGTAATCAGTTTATGTCAAAAAAAATCAGTTTTTTAGTATTCAGCTTCAAACTGATGACTAAAAAACTGACCACTAAAAATTACTTTCAAATAACTGATCACTTAAAAACTGACCACTGAATACTAAAACTCAAGTTTCTTTTTACGAAGTTCGAAGTTTTGTCCCAGATACACTCTACGAACCATTTCGTCTTCTACTAATTCTTCTGGGATTCCTGCTTTTAGAATTCCTCCTTCAAACATTAGATATGTTTTATCAGTAATGGCTAAAGTCTCCTGTACGTTGTGATCGGTAATTAAGATTCCGATATTTTTATTTTTTAACTGCGCAACAATTCTTTGAATATCTTCAACCGCAACCGGGTCAACTCCGGCGAAAGGTTCATCCAATAAAATAAATTTTGGATCGGTTGCCAATGCACGGGCAATTTCGGTACGACGACGCTCACCTCCCGAAAGTAAATCGCCTCGGTTGGTACGAATATGTTCTAAACTGAATTCTTCAATTAAACTTTCCATTTTAGCGATTTGAGCTTCTTTAGAAAGTTTTGTCAATTGTAAAACGCTCAAGATATTATCTTCAATACTTAATTTTCTAAAAACAGAAGCTTCCTGTGCTAAATAACCAATTCCTTGCTGTGCACGTTTGTACATAGGATAATCGGTAATATTCAAATCATCAAGAAAAATATTCCCTTGATTTGGTTTTACCAATCCCACAATCATGTAGAAAGACGTTGTTTTTCCAGCTCCATTTGGTCCCAAAAGCCCCACGATTTCTCCTTGATTTACCTCAACAGAAATTCCTTTTACAACACTACGTCCTTTATAAGTTTTGATTAAATTATCGGCTCTTAATTTCATTTTTAAAGTTTAATCGTTTAATCGATAAATCGTTTATTCGTTGCAAATTAACAAATAAACGATTCAACAGTTAAACGTATTAACAATTATTTATTTTCCAGCTTCTTCAAGGGCTTCCCAAAATTCGTAAGCTCTTCTTAAATGCGGAATTACGATTGTTCCTCCAACAAGAGTTGCAATTCCCATCGCTTCCATCATTTCTTCTTTAGAAACGCCTTCTTTATAACTCGTTTCCAAATGGTATTTTACACAGTCGTCGCATCTTAAAACTGTTGATGCAACTAACCCAAGAAGTTCTTTTGTTTTTACATCAAGAGCGCCTTCTGCATAAGCATTAGTGTCAAGATTAAAAATTCTCTTTACAATTTTATTGTTGTCAGCAAGCAGTTTTTCGTTCATTTTGGAACGATAGTCGTTAAATTCTTGAATGATATCAGACATTTTCTTTCATTTTATTTTTATAAACAACTTTCGAAATCCATATACTTAATTCGTATATGATTAGCATCGGAATTGCAACAATAGTTTGACTCACAACGTCTGGAGGAGTAACAATTGCAGCAATAATTAAAATAAGTACAACAGCGTACTTCCAGTACTTTCTTAAGAATTCAGGAGTTACTAATCCTAATTTCGTTAAGAAATAAATAGCGATTGGAAGTTCAAAAAATATAGCACTTCCAAGAACGCTCGTTTTTACCATTCCCATGTAAGACTCAAGTGTAAACTGGTTTTTTACAACATCACTCACAGAGAAAGTCGCTACGAAGTTTACAGACATTGGAATTACGACAAAATAGCCAAACAATACTCCTAAAAAGAAAAGTAAAGAAGAAACGAAAATGAATAATTTCGCATTTTTTCTTTCTTTCTCATAAAGAGCGGGACTGATAAATTTCCAGATTTCCCATAAAATATAAGGAAAACTTAGGATAAAACCTGCTAGAATACACATCCATACGAAGATATTAACCTGACCTTCCATTTCGGTATTCTGAATAATAAAATTCAGTTCCGTAATACAAATGCTGTCTGCAAATCCCAATGAATGCGATAAATCACAAAACCAAACGTAAGTAAAAAACGTTGGTCTGATTGGGCCTAAAATAATTTGATCAAATAAATAATCACTGATAAAATATGTGACAATTGCCATAATAATTGTTGCAATTGTGCTTCTAACCAATAACCATCTTAGTTCTTCAAGATGATCCAAAAATGACATTTCGCCAAGATTTTTCTTTGCCATTATACTATTCCTTCTTTTAAAATGTCATGTAAATGTAATACGCCTTTGTATTCTCCATTATCCGCAACGATTAATTGTGTAATCGAAAAGTCTTCTAAAATGTTTAAAGCATCCACAGCCATAGTTTCAGACGAAACTATTTTGGGATTTTTAGACATAATATCTTTTGCTGTTAAATCTGCTATAGTATCTACGTCGTTTAGCATTCTTCGGATGTCTCCATCAGTAATAATTCCAACAATTTTATTGTCTTCTATAACTGCGGTAACTCCCAATCTTTTTTCAGAAATTTCGAAAATTGCTTTTTTGATTGAAGTATCCGGAGTAACAGCTGGTTTTAAGGAATGCTCGATCATATCTTTTACACGAAGCAAAAGTTTTTTTCCTAAAGCACCTCCAGGATGATAAATCGCAAAATCTTCAGGTTTAAAATCTCGCATTTCCATTAAGCAAACTGCCAATGCATCACCCATAACAAGCTGTGCTGTTGTGCTGTTTGTTGGAGCTAAATTGATAGGGCAGGCTTCGGTATTAACAGTTGTATTTAAAACGAAATCAGAACCTTTTGCCAGAAATGAAGTGGTATTTCCTGTAATAGCGATCAGGGTATTTCCAAATCGTTTTAATAACGGGACTAAAACCTTAATTTCAGGACTGTTGCCGCTTTTAGAAATACATATAATAATGTCTTCGTTTTGAATCATTCCCAAATCACCATGAATGGCCTCTGCGGCATGCAGAAACATTGATGGTGTTCCTGTAGAGTTAAAAGTAGCAACCATTTTTTGAGCAATGATGGCACTTTTTCCGATTCCGGTAACGATTAGACGGCCTTTGGTTTCATAGATACGCTGAACTGCTTCGTAGAAATTTTCGTCCAGAAAATCAATTAGTTTTGTAATTGCTTCACTTTCAGAGAGTATTGTTTTTTTAGCTATCGCCAATATATTTTCTTTTGAGATCAAATCAGAATATTTAAAATTTGTATGTATAAAAGAAAGTTGTATCTTTATGTGTTGCAAATTTATACAAAATACAGTTAATATAGAGAATGAATTCAAACGAAATTGAAATACATAAAGAATTAAAGAAGTATTTCGGCTTTAGCCAATTTAAAGGCTTGCAGGAGCAAGTCATTACGAGTATTTTAGGTAAAACGAATACTTTCGTAATTATGCCAACCGGCGGTGGAAAGTCTCTTTGTTATCAATTACCCGCTTTAATTCAGGACGGAACGGCAATTGTTGTTTCTCCTCTGATTGCCTTGATGAAAAACCAGGTTGATGCCATTCGAAGTCTTTCGTCTGAAAATGGAATTGCACACGTATTAAATTCATCTCTTACCAAAACAGAAATTGCTCAGGTTAAAAAAGATATTACTTCTGGATTAACTAAGCTTTTGTATGTAGCCCCTGAATCTTTAACTAAAGAAGAATATGTCTCTTTCCTGCAAAGTGTGCCTATTTCTTTTGTTGCAATCGATGAAGCCCACTGTATTTCAGAATGGGGTCATGATTTTAGGCCGGAATACAGAAATCTAAGACATATTATTAAGCAATTGGGGAAAGTGCCAATTATTGGTTTAACTGCAACTGCGACTCCAAAAGTTCAGGAAGATATCCTGAAAAACCTTGACATGTCTGATGCCAACACTTTTAAAGCATCATTCAACAGACCGAACTTGTATTATGAAGTTCGTACAAAAACTAAAAATATTGAATCGGATATTATTCGATTTATCAAACAGCATAAAGGTAAATCCGGAATTATTTACTGCTTAAGCCGTAAAAAAGTAGAATCGATTGCCGAAGTTTTACAAGTAAACGGAATCAGCGCTGTTCCTTATCACGCAGGATTGGATGCTAAAACCCGCGCCAAACATCAGGATATGTTTTTGATGGAAGATGTAGATGTCGTTGTAGCAACAATCGCTTTCGGAATGGGAATTGATAAACCGGACGTTCGTTTTGTAATTCATCATGATATTCCTAAATCGTTAGAGAGTTACTATCAGGAAACCGGTCGTGCCGGCCGTGATGGAGGAGAAGGACATTGTTTAGCTTATTACTCTTATAAAGATGTAGAAAAGCTGGAGAAATTCATGTCCGGAAAACCAGTTGCGGAGCAGGAAATTGGTTTTGCTCTTTTGCAGGAAGTGGTGGCTTACGCCGAAACTTCAATGTCACGCAGAAAATTCCTTCTTCATTATTTCGGAGAAGAATTTGACAGCGAAACAGGAGAAGGAGCAGATATGGATGATAATGTTCGCAATCCTAAAAGTAAAGTTGAAGCCAAAGAACAAGTGGTTAAATTACTCGAAATTGTTCGCGACACCAAACACATTTACAAATCAAAAGAAATTGTATTTACTTTAATTGGCCGTATAAATGCGGTTATTAAAGCACACAAAACCGATACACAGCCTTATTTTGGTTCAGGTTCAGATCATGATGAAAAATACTGGATGGCGTTGTTGAGACAGGTTTTGGTAACGGGACTATTGTCAAAAGACATTGAAACATATGGAGTGATTAAAATTACTCAGGAAGGTTTAGATTTTATCAAAAACCCGGTTTCGTTTATGATGTCTGAAGATCATGAATATACTGAAGCTGACGATGAAACTATTGTGACTGGAGGTAAATCTTCCGGTACAGCCGATGAAGTTCTTACGGGAATGCTTCGCGAGCTTCGTAAAAAAGTCGCCAAAAAATTGGGAGTTCCTCCATTTGTAGTTTTCCAGGACCCTTCTCTTGAAGATATGGCTTTAAAATATCCAATAACCATACAGGAATTATACAATATTCACGGTGTTGGTGAAGGAAAAGCTAAAAAATACGGAAGTGAATTCGTGGCTTTAATTGCTCGTTATGTTGAGGATAATGATATTATTCGCCCAGACGATTTAGTTGTAAAATCTACAGGAGTCAATTCTGCCAATAAATTATATATCATTCAGAATATCGACCGAAAATTACCATTGAACGACATTGCTTCTGCAAAAGGTCTTACTATGGATGCTTTAATTAAAGAAATGGAGCAAATCGTATATTCTGGAACCAAATTGAATATCAAATATTGGATTGATGATATGCTTGATGATGATCAGCAGGAAGAAATTCACGATTACTTCATGGAATCAGAATCGGATAAAATCGAAGACGCACTAAAAGAATTTGATGGTGATTATGATATTGATGAATTACGTTTAATGCGTATTAAGTTTATTAGCGAAGTAGCGAATTAAAAGAAAGTATTCAGTGGTCAGTTTTTTAGTGTTCAGTAAATGCTAATACTGATTGATGGAATAATTTATAAAAGTATTCAGTAATCAGGATTTTAGTACTTTCTGAACACTAAAAAACTGATTACTGATCACTATAAACCTCTCCTCGATGTGGTTTCAAAGCATCTCTTACTTGAATCATGTTTTCATCTGTAACCACCATAAAAGCGGTTGCATGCATATCGTTTACGATTGAAAAACCTGTGATATTTAAAGGTAGTTTTTCGATTACAATATATTCTTTCAAATGAATTTCATGGTGTTCAGCAGTTTTAGCTGAAGCGGGTCCGCGAAAATCCCAAATTAGTTTTATTTTTCTGGACATTATTTTATAGGTGCAAAGGTTCAAAGTAGCAAAGGTACAAAGTCTTTCTTAAAGGTTCTAAGATTTTTGCTGTAGAGACGCACTGCAGTGCGTCTAACTAATCATAAGAGAATCTTTTTAATCCAAAAATAATCTGTGGCTGAAAATAAAAAGTAAAGATTTTAGGAAGAAGAAATTTGCTGCATAATTAACCACAAAATGCGCTAAGTTTTTTTTAGTACGGTTTTCGAAAAACACAAAGTCCGCAAAGCTTTGTGTCGATGTAGCTTTGCGAACTTTGTATTTTCTATGCGTAAAGGAAAATTAAATCTTAGCGTACTTTGCGGTTAATTACATAAAGTCAGTTCAAAATAGTACTTTTGCATCTTCTTTTCATAGAAAGAAAAGCTAATAGAATAAATACAAAACAATGCCTAAAGAACTTTTACTTCAAGTTACACCCGAAATTGCTGCAAATGAATCATTGCTAAAAGACCATTTGTCTAAGCAGATTAAAGTTTCTGTTCAAGAAATTCAGCATGTTTCTATTTTAAAACGCTCAATTGATGCACGTCAGAAAGCGATTAAAATCAACTTGAAAGTGGTTATTTATTTGAAGGGTGAACCTTTTCAGGAAACGAAAATTGAGCTTCCAATATATAAAGACGTTTCAAATGCGCAGGAAGTAATTGTGGTTGGTGCTGGTCCAGCCGGACTTTTTGCAGCATTGCAATTGGTTGAATTAGGCTTAAAGCCAATTGTACTCGAAAGAGGAAAAGACGTTCGCGGACGTCGACGCGATTTAAAAGCAATAAATAGAGAACATATCGTTAATGAAGATTCGAATTATTGTTTTGGAGAAGGTGGAGCAGGAACGTATTCTGACGGTAAATTATACACTCGTTCTAAAAAGCGAGGCGATGTAACCAGAATTTTAGAGCTTTTGGTTGCTTTTGGTGCTTCAGAAGATATTTTGGTTGAAGCCCATCCGCATATTGGAACAAATAAATTACCTAAAATTATCGAAGATATCCGTGAAAAAATTAGAGAATTTGGCGGACAGGTTTTGTTTGAAACCCGTGTTGATGATATTCTGATAAAAAATAATGAAGTCGAAGGAATTGTAACGCAGAATGGAGATAAGATTCATGCTAATAAATTGATTTTAGCAACAGGACATTCGGCGCGTGATATTTTTGAATTATTAGATAAAAAGAAAATTTTAATAGAAGCAAAACCTTTTGCTTTAGGCGTTCGTGCAGAACATGCGCAAGAACTTATTGACAGTATTCAATACAGCTGTGATTTCCGTGGAGAACATTTACCTCCTGCGCCTTACTCAATTGTAAAGCAGGTAAACGGACGTGGTATGTATTCGTTCTGTATGTGTCCGGGTGGTGTAATTGCACCTTGTGCTACAAGTCCGGGTGAGGTTGTTACAAACGGCTGGTCGCCATCTAAACGGGATCAATCTACAGCAAATTCTGGAATTGTAGTCGAATTGAAATTGGAAGATTTTAAACCTTTTGCAAAATTTGGCGCTTTGGCTGGAATGGAATTTCAAAAAAGTATCGAACAAAAAGCATGGCATTTGGCTGGGGAAACTCAAAAAGTTCCAGCACAACGAATGATCGATTTTACAAAAAGCAAAGTTTCGGCAGATATTCCAAAAACCTCTTATGTTCCGGGAACTACTTCAGTAGAATTGGGACAGGTTTTCCCGGGGTTCTTAACTCAGATTATGCGTCAGGGATTTCAGGATTTTGGTAAATCAATGAAAGGGTATTTAACCAATGAAGCAATTTTACATGCACCGGAAAGCAGAACCTCATCGCCAGTCAGAATTCCGCGTGATCCTATGACTTACGAGCATTTGCAAATCAAAGGATTATATCCTTGCGGAGAAGGTGCTGGTTATGCCGGTGGAATCATTTCTGCGGCCATTGATGGCGAAAAATGTGCCTTGATGATTGCGGAGTCCTTGAAATAATTGACCTCAGGATTTTTCATGTAGTAAAAAGATTGTTATCTTAGTGGTTTGATTCTAATAGAAATTGCCCCCAAAGATGACTATAAAAGACATTGAAACAAAATACGGATTCGAATATCCGCTTCTATACAAACAACTAGATGCCGATGGTATGCTGGATGTTGGAGAATACGGCCCAAATTGGTTTACAGAAGTTTATCCAACTTTAAAAGATAATCCGCCTTTACTTTTGCATTCTTACGATTTTGAATCTCTCAATTTAAAATCGGTTGCTGAGGAAATAGAGGAACTGAGAGCTCCGGAAGATTATCGAAATATCAATCCTGAATTTAAATTTATTCCGTTTGCAAAAAGTGGTGGCGGAGATCATTACTGCTTTTTTCTTAACGAAGAAGAAAATGGAGATGTACCAATTGTTTTTGTATGGCACGATTCTAATGAAGTCAATTATCTAGCTAAAAACCTTCAGGATTTTATTTTTAAAGTTTTATTGATCGATATGTCACAACAGGATTTGTATAATGAACTGAGTGACGAAGAATTTAGAAGTGACTTAGAATCGGTTTTTAAATCTCATAAAAAATATTTAACAGAGCGTCAGAACGAGATTTTAGAATCTATTTTAAAACGCGAAATTATCGATTATGAAATTAATGTTTCTCCCAAAATAGTGGAAACGGCAAGAGGTTTATTAACGGATCATGAATTAGAATCCATCGTTAATGAAGTGATTCCTTTTGATAAAATGAATAAAAGTTTTAAATATTCGAACGAATAAACCTTTCATGAAAAATTTCTTTTCCAATTTATTTAATAGAAATAACGATCCGCAATCCATCATTTCTTTTGATGTTATAAATCCGATTTATGATTATTTATATAATGAGTCGAATAGTTTAGAATTTAAGGTGAAAAGAATTCCGGATTCCGTTTTTGTTAATTTATATTCTATTCCGTATTCATTAGATCATGAAGAGGGAAGAGCAGAAGTTAAAAAAGCGGGATTTAATAATGCTTATGAGGTTTTAAATGAACTTTATAAAAAACTGAATATTGGAACTTTAACGGAGGAAATGATTCAGGAAGGATTAGAGTATGATTTTATTCATATTCAGTTTTATTCTCAGCCGAGTCAGGAAATGAAGAAACACTTTAAGCGTGTTATCAATAACTTCATGATTTTCTTTTGCTGTACCAATAGTTTAGAAATAAACGATATTAGGATTTTATATTCCAGCAGTCATTTTTTAGATTATACAAAAGGTTTATTAGACTCTGAATTTCTTGATTTTAACGCGCCTAAAAACGAAACTCAGGAAATTGGCATCAAAGATTTTAAATTGGTTTTACAGGGAATCTGTGAATATCTAAATCTTGAAATTTCCAAAACGGTAGAACTTCCTTCTTCTGAAAGTGTGTTATTTAATGAAAATGCAACTATCGAAGATTTTAAAGAGTTTGTTAATCTAGTTTCGAGAGGTACTATTGAAGAAGAGGCACTTAATGAATATGCTGAAAATCTTTTTGAAAATTTCAATGATGATACCAAAGAAGATTACGAAAGTACAGAACAACACTTTGCTTTTTTTGAAAGCATTGATGCCTGGAACAGCGACTGGAAGTTTGATCCTGAAGATGCCGAATATTTTATTTCTGAAATGCTTGGCGAAGATTTCAAATTCGATTATCCCGAGGAAACCTACAGCCACGATTTGTTCCCATACATTCAATCAGAGTTAGCAAAATCCAATCGGGAACTATTGACTTATGAGACTTTTGGTGATAATTATCTGTTTTTTATAGCCAATAAAGATGAAGTGGAAAGAATTTTAGAATTGTCTGAATTGACAAAGATTGAAATTAACCAGCTTTAAGAGAAATAGCCACGACCCGAGCGATAGCGAACTGGCGAAGCAATTCACGAATTTATTTAAAAACTTTGCACATAGATTTTAAAAATAAAATTCGTGAATTAGTGGCAGAAAAATTTAGGGTATCAAAATTATTTTCCCTGTGCTTTTTCTACTTTCCAGAAAATCATGTGCCAATTTTCCTTTGGATAATTTGAAAGAAGTGGGTTCTGAAAGTTTGATTTTTCCTTCCGTAATCCAATGGAATAACTGAGTCGCTCTTTTGATTCTTTCTTCTTTAGAATTTAAATAACTCCATAAATCGCCTCCTGTTAAAGTTTTGGAACCATCCATTAACATTCTTGGATCGACTGGTGCAGGATCTCCGCCCGCCATTCCGAAGAAAACGACTTGTCCGCATTCTTTGGTTACTTCGAAACTTTCCATTAACGTACTTCCAATACTGTCATAGACAGCGTCAACGCCTTTTGGAGTAATTTTGAAAACCTCAGCTTTCCAATCCTCATTATAAAGAAAAACATAATCCGCGCCTTGTTCAAATCCGATTTTAGCTTTATCAGCAGATGAGGTTAAACCGATAACAGTTGCGCCTAAAAGCTTGCTGATTTGCGTTAGAATCTGTCCAACTCCGCCGGCAATAGCATGAATTAAAACAGTTTCTCCGTTTACTGTTTTGTGACTGTCAGTAGCTAAATAATGAGCGGTCAAACCTTGTAATAAAACCGAAGAAGCAGTTTCAAACGAAATACTTTCGGGTAAAGGCAAAACATGATTTACATTAACGGCAACCAATTCTGCATTAGCAAAAGGAACATCGGCGAAAGCCACACGATCACCAATTTTATATTCCGAATGATTGTTCGCATCGACCACAATTCCGGCACCTTCGTAACCGGCAATAAAAGGTGGATTTCCTTTTAAGTGATAATTTCCTTTTCGACGGTAAACATCTGCAAAGTTTAATCCAATGGCTTTCATTTCGACCAGAATCTCGTCGTTTTTCAATTGCGGATTTGGAATTTCTATATATTCTAAAACATCTGAATCTCCAAAAGTAGAGAAGGTTAGTGCTTTCATTTTTTAATTTGTTTAAGAATACAAAGTACGGGAAAATTCATTTTCAGATTGAAAAGTTTTTATAGCCACGAATTCACGAATTATCATATAATAAATATTGAGAAAAAATAATTCGTGAATTCGTGGCTATAAAAAACTAGATTTTAGGAAACTTCATTCCATTAAAAGTACTTTTCTGTTTAGCCAAAGCTTCGACATCCTGCCATTTTCTTGGTGATTCTACCGAAAGGTTTTCGTATGAATTTTTGGTGATTAAAATATCATCTTCTATTCGAACACCGATGTTCCACCATTTCTTATCACATTTGCTATTGGCTGGAATATAAATTCCTGGTTCAACAGTAAAAATCATGTTTTCTTTTAAGGTGCTCATATAATTTCCTTTATCGTGAACATCTAAACCAAGAAAGTGCGAACAGCTGTGCGGATAATAAATTTTAACGTCTTTTGGATCTGTAATAATTCCTAATTTGATTAATCCGGTTGTAATCACTTCTCTTGCTTTTTTATTTAAATCCTGAAAAGGAGTTCCGACTTTGCAAATTTTAAAAACCTCTTCCTGAGCTTCATAAACCAATTGATAGATTGCTTTTTGTTCTTCAGTGAATTTTCCGTTTGCAGGAACTGTTCGAGTCACATCGGCAGAATAACCGTGGTATTCAGAACCAACATCCATCAATAGTAATTGATTGTCCATTTTGGTTGCATTGTTTTCTCCATAGTGTAAAATACAACCATTTGCTCCAGCGCCAACAATCGGTGGATAACCTTCATCTTCGGCTCCATAATGTCTGTGAATGTATCTGTGGATTCCGTCTGCTTCGTTTTCGCTCATGTCTGGCCCAACCGCTTTCATTACTTCATTATGTGCAATGCAGGAAAGTTTAACCGATTTTCGCATTAAGTCTATTTCTTCAGGAGTCTTTATTTCTCTTAAAGAATTAGTGATTGTATTGAAAAGCAATACAGGCGCTTCATCATCAGTTTTAATGGAAGCTTTAGATTTGAACGATTCAATTAAGCCAAAAAGATCAAAACCTGTTTTATTTTTCCCGAGGTCTGTTGGAATTTTATCGTAGATAATTTTATCAATTTTTTTGAAGTCAATGACGAAAGTATTAAAATCTTTTCCGTTATAAACAGTGGTAAAACCTAATTTAGATTTTGCACCTTCAACACCTAAACGTCTACCTGTCCAGGTTTCCTGCGCAGCATTTCTTTCTCTCACAAAAAGAACTTCAGTATATTTTTCATCCCCTTGCGGTTCTTTAAAAAGCAATAAAACGGCATCTGGTTCTTTGTAACCAGTTAAGTAATATAGATCAGGATTTGCGTGATACGTATAATTAATGTCTTTTGAAAATACTCTTTCGGGATAAGAAAAAACTACGGCAGCCGAATTGGCGGGCATTAAATTTCTAAAAGCTTCACGGCGGCCTTTGTGAAATTCTTTTGAAAGGAAATCTGTTGGCAAATTTTCCTGTGAATGAATTCCGGAAAAGCTAATAATAAAGACAAACAATAATAGAAATTGCTTCATTTTTTTTTTTTGATTTTTGGTTGATGATTTTTGATTTTTAAATCTATGCAAATTACAAAAAAAGTGAAGCAAAACGATTAAGATGTTTTTCTATAATTTAGAACTGCAGCAAAATTTAGAACAATTGCAAAACAGATAATAATAAGCATGTGAGGTTTTATATCCTGAAAAGTACTTCCTTTAATAATAACCATTCGTATGACATCGATAAAATAACTTACAGGATTAAATCTGGAAACCGTTTTAGCCCATTCCGGCATGCTGTCTATCGAAGTAAAAAGGCCACCCATTAAAACAAAAATCATAATAAAGAAAAACATAATCAGCATGGCTTGTTGCTGTGTCTCACAAAAAGTGGAAACCAAAAGACCAAAGCCCAAAATGGCTAAAAGATATAGTACAACAAATCCATATAAAAGCAAGATGCTTCCGAGAGGAACAATACCGTAAAAAATCCACGAAACAATCAAGCCTAAACCAAAAACTACATTTCCTAAAATCCAAAACGGAATTAATTTCCCTAATATAAAATGATATTTTTTTATGGGAGAAACATTAATCTGTTCGATTGTTCCGCCTTCTTTTTCTTTTACGATATTTAATGCCGAAAGAAATCCGCCGACAAGTGTTACCAACATTGCCAAAACACCTGGTACCATATAAAGCTGATAATTTAAATTGGGATTATACCAGTTTGATGAGGTAATCTCAATAACAGGCATTGGATTGAATTTATCCGGAACAATATTTTTTATCCGAATTTGATTGTTGTATTCCTGAATTATCGAAGAAATGTAACCGCCTCCAAGTCCTGCTTTTGTACCGTTTACAGCATTTATGGTGATAAAAAGCTGCTGCTGGTTTTCGGTCAGTAATTCTTTTTCAAAGTTTTTAGGAATCTCCAGTATAATATCAGCCTTATCTTCTTCAACCGAATGCAGTGCTTTACGATAGGATTGCGAATATCCTGTAAGTCTGAAATATCCCGATGAAGTAACTTTAGTAATTAAATCTCTAGAATAGTCGGAATGATCGTTGTCTATAACCGCCAGATTGATATTTTTAACTTCATAATTAGCCGCCAACGGTAAAATAATAAGCTGGATAACCGGCATAGCTAAAATGATGGCCAAAATAGCCCGATTACGAAAGATCTGTTTGAATTCTTTGATTAGTAAAAAACGTAATATTCTCATGACATTCGGATTTTAAAGCTTTTGAGGCTTATGAATAGTAAAAAAATGGTAGTTCCGATAAGAATTAAAGTTTCTTTCCAAACCGCAGCAAAACCAAGACCTTCAATCATAATTCTTTTTACAATAATGTAATACCATTTTGCAGGAACAATGTTGGAAAAAATCTGCAGCGGAATCGGCATATTTTCAACGGGAAACATAAAACCGCTGAACAATAAAGTAGGAAGGAGCATTCCCATAAGAGAAAGTAACATCGCAGTCTGCATGGAATCGGTTTTGACTGAAATGAAAATGCCAAGTGTTAAACAAGTTATGATAAATAAAATACTTTCTGAAAAAAGTAAAATCAGATTTCCTTTTATCGGAAGTTCTAAAACAAAGAAGCTTAATAATAAGATGGAAGCTACATTTATGGTAGACAAGATAAGATAAGGAACCGCTTTAGAAAGAATAACCAAAATAGGTTTAAACGGAGAAACCAAGAGAATTTCCATAGTTCCCATTTCTTTTTCTTTTACAATAGAGATCGCTGTCATCATTACGCAGATCAGCATTAAAATCAGTGCCATAACACCAGGAACAAAATTCGGAGCGCCTTTTAATTGCGGATTATAAAGCATCTTGATTTGTGACTGAATGCGATAAGGAGCCAAATTAAGCTGATTCATTTCGGATTGATAATCGGCAATAATAGAGGACGCATAATTGGTCAGGGTTGTCGCCTGATTTGGATCTGAAGCGTCGGCAATTATTTGAATCTGAGCTTTGTTTTGATGTAAAAGATTGCTGTTGAAGTTTTCAGGAAAAATAACAGCCATTTTTATTTTTCCGGTTTCAAATGCTTTTTCAAGCTCGTTTGTTCCGGATAAAACATGATCGATTTCAAAGTATCTGCTGGCTTCAATTTTATTGATGATTTCTTTTGAAGCCACATCTTTGGCGTAATCAACCACTACAATTTTGGAGTTCTTTACTTCATTGGTAAGCGCAAAACCAAAAATTAAAATTTGAACCACCGGCATTCCGAAAAGTATAAGTAGTGTCTTTCTGTCCCGCAGTACATGCAGAAATTCTTTATTGATGAAGGTAAAAAACTGTTTCATATTCGTTTGTTATTCGCCGCGTTTTGCTTCTCGGGCAAGATGATAAAACACCTCATCCATACTGCCGACATTAAATTGTTTTTTTAGGTTTGAAGGACTTTCTAAAGCTTCGACTCTGCCATCGACCATAATCGAAACACGGTCGCAATATTCGGCTTCGTCCATATAGTGTGTGGTCACAAAAATGGTAATTCCGTTGCCGGAAGCTTCATAAATTAAATCCCAAAATTGTCTTCGTGTAAGCGGATCAACTCCGCCCGTTGGTTCGTCTAAGAATACAATTTCAGGTTTATGAATAATGGCCGTCGAAAATGCCAGTTTTTGTTTCCATCCCAAAGGAAGTGAGCCCACACGTTTATCCGCCAGATCCTGCATTCCTAGACTTTCTATTAAGGATTGACTGTTCGATTTAATTTCAGCATCTGATAAACCATAAATTCCAGCGAAAAAATTAATGTTTTCCAAAACGGTTAAATCATCATACAAGGAGAATTTCTGACTCATATAACCAATATTCTTTTTAATTTTCTCCGTTTCTTTATAAACATCAAAACCTGCAATATTAGCCTCGCCCGAAGTTGGTTTAGACAAACCGCAAAGCATTCGCATGGCAGTGGTTTTTCCCGCACCATTCGCTCCTAGAAATCCAAATATTTCTCCTTTTTGAACATCAAACGTAATATTGTCAACGGCGATAAAATCTCCAAAACGCTTTGTTAATCCTTTGCAAATAATTACTTTGTTTTCCATCAACTCAATAGTTTTATAAAACTGTCTTCTATTGTTACGTCTGCATTTTTAATTTCGATGTTTTCCAATCCTTTTTCTTTTAAGTATTTTTCTAAGGCAGCAACATCTGGATTTCCGTTGAATGAAAAATGAGCATATTCACCAAAAGCATAACTTCCTTTTCGTTCGGGATATTCCGTTAAAAAAGGCAATAGTTTATGCATGTTGTTGGCTTTAACAGCAAATAAAGAATCAGGATAACTTTTTATAATATTTTGAGGCGTATCCATTTGTAATATTTTACCGCCCTGAATAAGTGCAATTCTATCGCAGAGATTAGCTTCGTCCATGTAAGGTGTCGAAACTATAATCGTAATATTTTGTTTCTTAAGGCGTTTCAGCATTTCCCAGAATTCTTTTCTGGAAACCGGATCAACTCCGGTTGTGGGTTCGTCCAGAAATAATACATTCGGTTTATGAATTAAAGCACAGCACAATGCCAGTTTTTGTTTCATTCCGCCCGAAAGTTTTCCTGCTCTTCGGTCTTTAAATGGTTCAATCTGAATATAAATATCTTTAATCAAATCGTAATTTTCCTGAATGGTGGTTCCAAACAAAGTGGCAAAAAAGTTGAGGTTTTCTTCGATAGTTAGATCCTGATACAAAGAAAATTTTCCCGGCATGTAGCCAATGGTACTTCTGATTTCCTTATAATTTTTTACTACATCCAATCCGTCAATAGAAGCTTCGCCGTTATCGGGCAGTAAAACCGTAGTCAGGATTCTGAAAATACTGGTTTTGCCCGCGCCGTCAGGCCCAATGAGTCCAAAAAGTTCACCTTTGTTTACCGAAAAAGAAACGTTATCGACCGCTGTCTTTTTTTCTTTGCCGTAAACTTTCGTGATATTTTTTACAATTACAGATTCCATGACTTAGAATTTTATTTCGCCGTACATTCCGATTTTTAAGTAACCGTCGTTTTTGACTCTGATCTTTACTGCATAAACCAAATTGGCACGCTCTTCTTTTGTCTGAATTGTTTTTGGAGTAAATTCAGCTTTATCACTAATCCATTCTATGATGCCTTCATGTTCTTTGTAAGTATCTTTAGCAGCATCAGTAAAAACTTTTACTTTCTGATTGGTTTTAATCTGCGGAAGCTGATCTCCTGTTACATAAACACGCAAGATGATAGAAGACAAATCTGCAATTTTGTAAAGCGGTTTTCCATTCGTTGCCATTTCGCCAGTTTCAGCATATTTGGTTAAAACCGTTCCATTCACTTTATTAACAATCTTAGATTTTGCCAATTGATCGTCAATCTGGCTTATCTGCACCTTTAAAGTTTGTGTTTCATCGTCAATTCCTGTTGTGCTGATATTTAAAGAAGTTTGTAAAGCGGTGATTTGTTTCTGAATAACCGAAACTTTAGAATTGGCATCATCCAATTGTTTTCTCGTTGCAGCATCTGCTTTAACCAAATTTTGCATACGCTGCTGATCTATTTTGGCTTGTTTCAATTCTTCGCGATAAACGTCGAGTTGTGTTTTAGCATCTGGTTTTCGACTTAGAGTTGCTTTTATTTGTGCCAGAAGCTGTTCTTTTTTCAATTTCAGTTGGATAGTATCAATATAACCTACAACTTGTCCTTCTTTTAGATTATTTCCTTCTTCTACGTTTAATTCTTTAATAATTCCGGAAGCCTCAGCTGGAATAATGGTTTCAACGGCTTCAAAAGTTCCTGTGGCATCAAAATCATTTTTGTTGCTGGAACATGAAATTAGAATTGAGGTAATTGCTATGTAAAGTATCTTTTTCATTTTGTGTTAGTTTCCGGTTATTAATTTTTGTCTGTATTGCGCCAGAAGCAATTCAGTTTCGTGAATGATTTTATTTTGTTTGGCTTCGTTTTCATCATTAACAAACTTGAGATAATCGTCAGGATTGATAACGCCGTTTTCTAATTGAGCTAAACCTGCTTTTTTAACATTACTTCTTAAATCAACAATCTGTCCGTCAGAAATTAAATATTCCTGAAGTTTAGTGATTTCAGCATTTTGTTGTTTTAAAGATTGATTGGTATTGAAAAGAAAAGTTTCCTTATCGGCATCAACTTCTAATTTGTTAATGTCAATGATTTCTTTCTGTTTTTTAGAAGTATATAAGCCCGTCAAAGACCAATTTAAACGAAGTCCGCCAATGTAGTACCATTCAAAACCTTCTTTTAAAAAATTGAGTGCAGGATTGGCAATACCGCCTTGTACAAAAAAGTTAAGTTTGGGTCTGTTTCCGGCATCGATAGTTTCTTTGTTGAGTTCAAAACTTTCATTTCTAAAATTGAAAAGAGCCAATTCCGGACGATTAATATCTAATCGAGAGATACTGGTTTGTGGCGTTTCTAATTTTGTTTCAGTATTTAATTCCTGATTTATAAAAAGGCCGAGCATATCAAGATATCCTTTTCGATAACTTCTAATACTTATAGCTTGCTGATCGGCTTTTAAGTATTCTGCTTTTAGTAAATCCAGACTGCTTCTGTAAGCTGTTCCGTTTTTAAGCTGTGCTTCAACAGTTTTTATTCCAATTAAAATATCGTTTTTCAGCAGCTCATTTTGGCGTAATTGTTCGTTGTAAATTAAAATTCCGAAATAAATATCTGTCACTCTTTGTTTAACAGCATATAAATCTACCTGAAGCTGTTGTTGCTGTACTTTAGTTTGAGAATTGACAACTTCTTTTTGCTGTTTGATATTGCCACCATCATAAATAATCTGGTTCAGTTCGCCGTAAGCTTTATACTGGTCATTATTTAATATCGGCATAGAAGTTCCCGGAATGCTTACGGGAAGTTTGGTAACATCAGATTGATAAGTTGCCTGCGCCAGTATATCAAACTTTGGATAATATCCTTTTGCAATATTTTCAATTGTAAATTCATTGCTTTTGGCGATAAGCTCTCTTTTCTTGGATAAAGGATAATTTTCTTCTGCCAGTTGATAACAATTATCAAGCGTTAAGAGTTTTTCGCTTTGCTGCGAATACCCTGCTGCTGATAAAATGAGAAAAAGTATTAGTAATCTTTTCATGTTCAATTTTTTTTATTTGTTTTTTGATATTTATTCATATAGAATGTTCATATATAGATTTTTATGTTTATTATTTTGTTTTAATCATTTGATTAAATTTACACCAAAAAAAATTAATTATCGAGCATTAGGTTGACCCATTTTACAATTAATGTTTTTCTTTCTTCGATTAATTGGTTAAAAGAAGCATTGTTTAACAATCCTGAAGCTTCAAAAACAGGTTTGGTCACAAACGGGAAAATACACATTCCAAGTAAGTTTAATATAAATTGAAGCGGATTAACATTAGGCTGTTTCTCTAAAAGTTGTTTGACCAAAATTGATTGCGTTAATATTTTACCGGCTTGAACTCTATTACTGAAATGTTCTGGGTTATTTCGTATTTCGCTTAAAACAAAAAGTGGAAGTCCCGGATTTTGTAATAAAACATTTAAATAGGCAGGAACAATAAGTTCTATTTTTTCCTGCAGAGAAGTTTTGTCATCATTGACAATTGGAGCAATCACGCCAAACAATTGCCCGATTTTTTCAGCCATAACCAGACTGAAAAGTTTTTCTTTACTTCTGAAATAATAATTTAATAAAGCCAGATTTAAACCAGCTTCTTCGGCAATATCGCGCGTACGGGTTGCAGCGTACCCTTTTTCTGTAAAAACTTTACGGGCCGCTTCAATTATTTTTTCCTCTGTACTAGCGTCTATTTTCTTTTTAGCCATCTTGAATTAAATTCCGTGACAAAGTTATAAAATTATTTTCAGGTTAAACAAATATTTTAATCATTTGATTAAAAATAGAAACTAACGATGCCGTAGCCACAATCTTGTCATTCTGAGAAACGAAGGATCCTCACAAGTAGCTCCGCAATCTAAATCCTTGTCAAAAAAATTATTTCAAGAGGAACAATTTTTATTTCTTTTGTAAAGTTTTGATTAATAATAATCTAAAATAAAAACCGTAAATTAGATTGGCAAAAAAATATACCATTAAGATATTTGAATTAAGAAAATTGAACCCGTTAAATCAATCGGGCACGAATATTGAGAACGCAATATTAATCTTCAAAAACAAAAAAAATGAAAAAATACACACTCGCAGTCGTTTCGGTTTTGACTTTATTTTTTGCTTCATGTAATGCATCAAAAGAAGCTTCAAATGCAGGAAATCTATTTGATACAACTTGGCAATTAGAATATATTTCTGGGCCTAGAATTGCTTTTGATGGATTGTATCCAAATAAAAAACCACAGCTTACTTTTGATCAAAAAGAAACAAGGGTTTATGGTAATAACGGATGTAATGGTTACAGTGCGCCATATACTCTAAAAGGAAAATCTTTAAGTTTTGGAGAAGCTGGGCCAACAACTATGATGTTTTGTGAAGGCGGAGGAGAGCAAGAGTTTTTGAAACAGATAAAACAAGTTACCAGTTATTCTATCGATAAAGATGGAAAACTGAATTTGATTAATGGAGATATTCCAGTAATGCGATTCAAAAAAGTAGCAAAACAATAATTTAGGTTGATGCAACTTTGTCAAAGTTTTAAACTTTGACAAAGTTCAAAATGATAAAAAAAGGGAAATGAATTTGATTTCATTTCCCTTTTTTGACATTTAATGCTTTTTAAGTTTATTGTTAAAAACCTTTTCAAATTTTTCCAGTTTTGGCTGGATCACCATTTTACAATATGGCTGATTTTTGTTGTTTGCATAATAGTTCTGATGATAATCTTCGGCTTTGTAGAAAACTTTAAAAGGTTCTACTTTCGTTACAATGGGACTTTTGTAAACTTTGGCTTTATTCAAATCGGCTATAATGCTTTCAGCTGCTTTTTTCTGTTCAGCATTTCTGTAGAAAATTACAGAACGGTACTGTGTTCCTACATCTGCTCCCTGACGGTTTAAAGTCGTTGGATCATGAACGGTAAAAAAGACTTTGAAAATTTCATTAATATCAGTTACTGTTTTATCATACGTAATCTGAACTACTTCAGCGTGTCCCGTCTCGCCTGTACAGACTTCTTCGTAAGTAGGATTGGCAACATTTCCTCCAGAAAATCCAGAAACAACCGATTTTACACCATCCAGATTTTCATAAACTGCTTCAACACACCAATAACATCCTCCGCCAAGCGTAATGGTTTCTAGATTGGAAGCTTTTTTATTCTGTGAAATTCCCTTTAGCGATAGCGCCAGGAAACATATTAAAAGTATATTTTTCATAAATAGGTTTATTTAGAATCAGGAATAAAATCAAGGGCAATGGAATTCATGCAATAGCGTTTTCCTGTTGGTTCAGGGCCGTCGTCAAAAATATGGCCTAAATGTCCACCACAACGACCGCAAAGTGTTTCAATTCTCTCCATTCCAATTGAATTATCTTCTTTAAAAACAATGCTTTTTTTGTTGTCCTGCTCAAAAAAACTTGGCCAGCCACAACTGCTTGAGAACTTTGCGGTAGATCTAAAAAGTTTGTTGCCGCACGAAGCACAATAGTAAGTTCCTTTTTCATCTGTATTCCAATATTTTCCTGTAAAAGGTCTTTCGGTGTCGGCTTCACGCATTACAGCATAAACATCTTCTGGTAGTACTTTTTTCCATTCGGCATCCGTCACCTTTAGTTTTGTAGTATCTGTATTGGAGTAATAAGGATTTCCTGGTTTTTCGATGACATTTTTCATAGAAGTCGGTTTACTGTATTTTTTATTGTTTTGTCCGCACGCCTGCAAAATGAAAAGCGGTATTAAAAAACAAAGACTGAGAAATTGAGTTTTAGATTTCATAAACAAATAGTGGATTTTGTGTTCAATCAGTATTCTTTAGGATTTTGAATTTACCAATCAAAGATACGCTGAGATTTACCTCGAAATACTGAGTTTAAAATAATTGAGATTTTTTTAAGTGTGTTTTAACTTTTTATTAGTTACGTAAATAAAGTGAATGTAGTTTTTATGTCTTAATTTTAATAGCTTTTAATTTTTAATGTGATTTATAATGTTGTAAATCAGAAAAATAGAAAATGAGTCAAGAATTGGATTTTTTACAATTATAATTAGGATTTTTAAGCCATTTCTTTTTTCGTATTTTTGTTTGCTTAAGAAGACTTATGACAGAAGAAAACGTAATATTAGTTAATCAAAATGATGAGCAGATTGGCTTAATGCCAAAATTAGAAGCACATGAAAAAGCGCTTTTGCACCGTGCATTTTCAGTTTTTGTTTTAAATGAGCAAAATGAAATCATGCTGCAGCAGCGTGCACATCAAAAATATCATTCTCCTTTGCTGTGGACAAACACTTGCTGCAGTCATCAGCGTGAAGGCGAAACCAACATCGAAGCAGGAAGCAGAAGGTTGTTTGAAGAAATGGGATTTAAAACAGATTTAAAAGAGCTGTTTCATTTTATTTATAAAGCACCTTTTGACAATGGGTTGACAGAACATGAACTAGATCATGTAATGATTGGATATTACAACGAAGATCCAAATATCAATACCGAAGAAGTCGAAGATTGGAAATGGATGAAGATTGAAGATGTAAAAGCAGATATAGAAAAACAGCCCGAAATATATACGGTTTGGTTTAAAATTATTTTTGATGAATTTTATCATTATTTAGAAGATCATAAACTTTAACCCAAACGAACCAAAAGCCTAAATGAGAGTAACCATATCAAGAAAAGCACATTTTAATGCTGCACATCGACTACACAGAAAAGATTGGTCATTTGAAAAAAATGATGCTGTTTTTGGAAAATGCAACAATCCTAATTTCCATGGTCATAATTATGGTTTAACAGTAAGTGTTACAGGAAAGATTGATCCGGAAACTGGTTTTGTTTTAGATGTGAAAGTATTAGCGGATATTATACGAGAAGAAGTTGAAATTCCGTTTGATCACAAAAATCTAAATCTGGATGTCCCAGAGTTTTTAGATTTGAATCCAACCGCAGAAAATATTGCTGTTGTGATATGGAATAAAATTAGAAAAAGAATTCAGCCTGATTTTGATTTAGAAGTGGTGCTGAATGAAACTGACCGCAATTTTGTAACTTATAAAGGAGAATAAAAAATGTCATTAAAAATAGGAGATATAGTTCCGAATTTTACTGCAAAAGACAATAATGGAGAAACTTTCGAAAGCCAAAGTGTTTTAGGAAGAAAACCATTGGTAATTTATTTTTACCCAAAAGATAATACGCCTGGCTGTACAACAGAAGCCTGCAGTTTTCGGGATCAATATGAAGATTTCAAAGATTTGGGTGCTGAGGTAATCGGGATTAGCAGTGATAGTGTAAAGTCACATCACAAATTTGCAGCTAAACATCAATTGCCTTTTATTTTGCTTTCAGATCAAGATAAAAAATTAAGAAAGCTTTTCGGTGTCCGAAATAATTTATTTGGACTTCTTCCTGGCCGTGTTACTTATATTATTGATAAGAACGGCTTGGTGATTTCGATATTTGATAGTGTAAATGCTGCTAAACATATACCGAAAGCTTTAGAAACTGTCAAAGAATTAGTATTATAAAAGACCACAACATAATTAATTAAACAAATATATTAGCCTAAAACATGAGTCAAAATTTATACCCTTTGCAATTTGAACCGATTTTGAAAGAAAGAATCTGGGGAGGAGAAAAACTAAAAACAATTCTGAACAAACCAATCGTTTCTAAAATTACTGGCGAAAGCTGGGAATTATCTACTGTAGAAGGAGATGTAAGTGTGGTAGCAAACGGAGTTCTAAAAGGAAAATCTTTAATGGATCTTATTGATGAAGCTCCAGACGCCGTTTTAGGAACTAAAGTTTATGAGCGTTTTGGGAAACAGTTTCCATTACTTTTCAAATATCTTGATGCTAGAGAAGATCTTTCGATTCAAGTTCACCCAAACGATAAATTAGCAAAAGAACGTCACAATTCATTTGGTAAAACTGAAATGTGGTACGTAATGCAGGCAGATGCAGATGCAAGAATTATTGTTGGTTTTAAAGAAGATTCAAGCAAAGAAGAATATTTAAAACACTTAAATGATAATACTTTGGTTTCGATCTTAGATGATGTGAAAGCAAAATCTGGAGATGTGTTCTTTTTAGAAACAGGAACAGTCCATGCAATTGGAGCTGGTTTGGTTGTTGCCGAAATTCAGCAGACTTCTGATATTACGTATAGATTATACGATTTTGACCGTGTAGATGCTCAGGGAAATAAAAGAGAGTTACACGTAGATTTAGCACTTGATGCTATAAACTATAATAAAGTTGATACACAGAAGAAATACGAATCTAAAGTCAATACTTCAAATACAGTCGTAGATTGCCCTTATTTTACAACTAATTTCCTTCCATTAGAAAATAAATTGGAAGTTTCTAAAACTGGAGAAACTTTTACAGTGTATATGTGTATTGAAGGTAATTTTGAAATTGAATCTAACGGATTTAAAAATTCGTATAAAAAAGGAGATACCGTTTTGGTTCCAGCTGCGATTAATGCATTTAGTTTGACTGGAAATGCTTCAATTTTAGAAATTTACATTTCTTAACACATATTTTAAAGATAATATGTACTTTTGCAAACGCAAATTAAAATTATAAATAAAAATGGCAAACGTTAAAAATTTAAAGAAAGACATCAACTTCGTATTAGGAGATATTATTGAGGCAGTTTACTTGTTCGAGATGTCAACAACAGGAAATCCAACTCCAGAAACGAATGCTTTGATCGATGAAGCTATTGCTGCATTCGATACTTTGATTACAAAAGTGAACGCAAAGAACGTTGAAAATAAAAAAGCACATTTCAAGCAAATCAATATTGAATTAGAACAAACTGCTAATCAATTGGTTGAAAAAATCAACGCACTATAAGCAAAAAAAAGTGTAAAAAAGTGCAAAATTATTTTGGGAAATTGAAAAACCGCTTTATATTTGCACCCGTAATGAGGCCGATGTAGCTCAGCTGGCTAGAGCAGCTGATTTGTAATCAGCAGGTCGTGGGTTCGAGTCCCTCTATCGGCTCAAACGGAAACCATCACAGAAATGTGATGGTTTTTTTAATTATAGAGGGCAGTGTGAAATTTTTTTTGGAATATTAAAAAACATTTTTATCTTTGCACTCGCAAAATAGGCCGATGTAGCTCAGCTGGCTAGAGCAGCTGATTTGTAATCAGCAGGTCGTGGGTTCGAGTCCCTCTATCGGCTCAAAAAAACCATTCACTTAGTGAGTGGTTTTTTTTTGCGCAAAACTCAAGTTTTAGGTTTCGGGTTGGAGTTTGGATTTTTTTAATTTGGATTTTAATTTAAGAATATTTTTCCTATGTTTGTTAGATAACCTATAAACTCTATGACTAATGGAAGAAACTTCTGTATTTGAGAAATTTGAATTACAGCTGGATATCACAGCAAAAGATTTTATTAAAGAAACAGCTAAGTGGGCTTATTTTTTGTCTATTCTTGGTTTTATCGGAATCGGACTTTTACTTATTATTGCAGTTTTTGCAGGTGCCATTTTTTCAGCAATGGGAAGTACGATGCCAGGAATGGGAGCTTATGGAGGTTCTTTTGGGGCGGCAATGGGGGCTGTTTATTTTTTAATGGCAGCTTTTTACTTTTTTCCCGTTTATTATTTGTTTAAATTCAGTTCAAACGCGAAAAAAGCTTTTAGAGATAATGATTCAGAAGCTTTAACATCTTCGTTTGGTTATTTAAAATCGCATTATAAGTTTATTGGAATTCTTATGGTGGTTTTATTGGCGATTTACGCGCTTTTCTTTGCCTTTGCAGTTCTTGGAGGCTTAATGGCAAGATAGTCGATTAAAAGCGATAATTATAAATAAAAAATGCCCTGAAATTTTCAGGGCATTTTTTTATAGAGTTCTTAAAAAAGAATTATTCTGCTTTTGGTGTTTGTGTTTGTTCTTCTTTTTTTAGGTCATTAACATATTTCGTTAATTTCTTTCCATAGAAAGACTGAGCTACTTTCGGAGTCATTGATTTCTGAATTGTGTCTAAAAACTTTAAATTAATATCATAGATCTCTGCTAACGCAATATAGGGAGCAACTTCATGGTCTTTGTTGTTTAGAGCAAAATTTGTTGCATATAAGTATCTTCTTTTGATGTTAGATTCTTGCAATTTAGTAATACTGTCTACTGCCTTTTGATCTTGTCTTTTTAACGCTCTAAAACGTGGTTCTACCAAAGAAAGATTTTCATCATTAAAACGGCTGTTTATTTTTGCATATTGCTCATATAATTCTTGGTTTTTTGAACCAGTAATTTTAGCATCAGAAATGTAATGGTCTAAATTAGTATCGATGTTGATATTTCCTGGTTCTGCGAAAAACAAGATGTTATTGTCTAACGAATTCGTAACACCACGGTCTAAGAATAAATATAATACTTGTGGAGAATCTAATGTGATATTGCTTTCAAAGGCCGAATTTCCATCTATTTTAATAC
Source organism: Flavobacterium panacagri (assembly GCF_030378165.1). NCBI lineage: Bacteria > Pseudomonadati > Bacteroidota > Flavobacteriia > Flavobacteriales > Flavobacteriaceae > Flavobacterium > Flavobacterium panacagri. Next base: position 289,062 of record NZ_CP119766.1, on the reverse strand, counting down.
TGTCAATTGCAACCAGTGCAGTGTCGACAATTTTCTGGATATATAACGTTCCTTTTTTTAATCCTTTAACGTTTCCAGTAATATGTACATTACCAGTAGTTTCTTTTTTGCTGCATGATGCCAGCAGGGCAAGCGTAACAAAAGCAATTAATGTTTTTTTCATTGGTGGTTTATTAGATTTGGGTGCAAAATAAAGAAAATAGTTTAAATGTAAAGTGCTGCAAGTTTTATTTTTATAAAAAAAATAAATCCCAATCTATTTCTAAATTGGGATTTTAAAATATAGTGTGAAAAGGTTTTACATTGATAAATTGAATGAAGCACCGTTTTCATGAGTATAAGTGTAAAGGGCGTCGCAGTCATTGTTTCCGTAATCCACTACGCCGTTTAAAATACCTCCTTGAATTTTTAACTGACCTTTAGAGATAAAAGTACAAGAGTATTTTTTTATCAGAGGTTCTTTAACTGTCAGAGTAAGGGTTGTGCCGTTTGATGTTGTTACCGTGTGTGTGCCTTCGGTTACTTCGTAAATATCATCGGACAATACGTAAGGAGTATCAATTCCAGCAGTTTGTTTTGTTGTATAAGTTCCAGAATTAGTATAAACGCCACCTTGTAAGTCCGTTAGTTTTCCGTTTGTTACTTTTCGTGTCCATTGTGGTACTGTTGTTACGGTAGTAGTGTTTGTGTGTTCAATAGTACCTTCTAATTTGATGTTATTAATAGAATAATCTACTCTTTTAATTGTCATTTTGCTTCCAGTTGTAGTAAGTGCTCCAGTAAGGGTTACTTCAAGTTTTCCTTTTCTTGTAAGGTTGTTGTCATCTTTGCATCCAGTCCCGAAATCTATTAAAATCACTTTGGGATATTCTCCGCCGTTTGGAGTTGTTATTGTAATTGAAGCGCAGATTCCAACAACAGTTTCTGTTGTTTTTGCTGTAGCGGTTGATGTTGCAACAGCTAAACCAGTGTTAAGATCCATTTCGTTAGAAGTGTCAATTGCGATCGATGCACCAATATTTGTAAGGTCTGCTGAAGCTGTTCCTTCGTTACTGTCGTTTGAGCAGGAAACAAAGAGAAGAGAACCTATACAGATGGTTATTAGTAATATAGTGATTTTTTTCATAATGGTTTTTTATGTTTGGTGTTAGATAAAAAGGCAATCAAATTTAGCGAAAAAAAATGAAGCTTAATAAAAAATCCTGTAAGTATTCATTACAGGATATTATAACGTCTTTTTGAAGAAAAAAGTATGAGCAACGTATAAAATGTTGTTTTATTGTTGAAAATCTTAGACCGACTTGTAATAATCGCTTTTAGCCTTACGGATTTTCTTATATTCTTCCCAATTAAAGCGGTTTAAAAAATCGGCGGCGTTTTGTGCTCCGCGGATAAATAAATCAATTTTAGCATCTTCGGTCAGATTAAAATTAAGCCAGTTGTGTGTTCCGGTGTCGATATAACCGATCAAGTGTTTAAAATCGGGATTTTTTCTTAAAAATTCGGCATCATAACCATATCTTGCCGTATCAAACATTGAACTGATTAAATTGGAGAATTTTTCATTTGTATTGATTTCGTTTTTATCATAACCTAATTTAATTCCGAAAGTAGGTGATGCGGGAACGTTTAGATTTTCATGAAAAATATCGATGGGGAAGTTGGAGATAATGCCGCCATCCATAAACATAACTTCGGATGGGACTGAGGTTCTAAGGCAGGTTGCTTCATTCCATCTGTTCCAAGAATCTACTCCACCAGGAATATTTTTGATTTTGAAGGGGGTAAAAAATAATGGAATCGACATAGAAGCCCTAACAAAATCGGCTGGATTTTGAACATCTGGATTAGAGTAAAATAAATCGACCATTTTTGGAAAAACGATTTTACTTTCGGTTGTAATATCTGCTGCAATAATGGCCATTTCGCTCCAATGGTCTTCTCGTTTATATTCTTCTTTTTGCCCCTGATCGTTTATTCTAAATAATTTGTTTTTGTCTGAAACACCTTTTTTTCTTAAAGCTTTTAGATCGCCGTAATTTTTTATTCCTTTCTGCGAAAGTAAATTAGTCATCCATTGGTGGAAATTATTTCCTGGATTCAGTCCTAAATCATCTTTAAAATTATCTACAACCTGAACGCCTCTCATAATCAATTTTAAATTTCCAGCATCACTCAGCAATGCATCGATAAACTGACGAGCGTCGCGATCTCCATCAACAAAATCATATAAGTTTTTATTGCAAAGACAGTCCAGAATCCATTCCGATTTCTCGATATCGCAAGTTCCTGCGGCTGCCATTAGCATGGTATTGATGCTTCCTGCAGAAGTTCCGGCCAGACTTAGAAAGCGGATCCCCATTTTTTCTAAAACATAAACGTAGCCAATTAGGGCAATTCCAAGAACACCGCCGCCTTCTTGAACAAGATCGACATATTGATTATTATTATTGTCTGTGATATCTGAGAATTTCTTGTTTCTAATATTATCTCTTAAATCGTTAATAATTGCTAGAACTGTTCCATTTTCTGTAAATTTCTTCTTATCCATGATTTCTAGAATTTTGATTTTAATTTGTTGGTTTTCAAAATTATACAAACTACTATTTTGAGGATAGGGGAGAATTCCCCTTTTTTTGAAGGGTGTTTTAAGAACAAAAAAAATCCTGCAAAACTGAATTTGCAGGATTTTGAAAAATATTCTTTTGGAATGATTATTTGATCATTTCAAAACTTCTTTTTACGAAAGCAGTTAAAGCTTCACCTTTTAATAAGTTTTGAGATAATTTAGCCAAGTCTAAAGCTTGTTTTACTAAATGCTCTTGGTGTACTTTATCTTCAGTATTTAAGATGCTTGAAGCTAAGTCTGAATTTGTATTTACAACCAAATTGTACATTTCTGGCATATTACCCATCCCGAACATGCCTCCACCTGTCTGGCTCATTTCTTTCATTCTACGCATAAATTCTGGCTGCGTGATTAAGAATGGAGCTGCTTGAGAATCCATTGCTTCTAGTTGAACACTGTATGCTTTTGGAATATAAGCTTCTAATGAAGTTTTTAAAGTTGCCTTTTCATCTTCAGATAATTTTGATATCGTGTTTTCGTCTTTTTTAATCAAATTATCAATATGATCAGAGTCAACACGCACAAAAGTTACATCTTTATTATCGTTTTCAATTTTCTGAATTAAATGTGAGATAATTGGAGAATCTAAAAGCAATACTTCGTATCCTTTATCTTTTGCTGCTTCAATGTAAGAGTGCTGTGCATCTTTATTTCCAGCGTAAAGAACAACTAATTTACCGTCTTTGTCTGTTTGGTTTTCTTTTAGTTTTTCTTTTAATTCTTCTAAAGTGAAATAAGTATCGTCTACAGTTGGGTATAAAACAAATGCACCTGCTTTTTCGTAAAATTTATCTTCAGAAAGCATTCCGTACTCTAGAACAATTTTAATATCATTCCATTTTGCTTCAAAATCAGCACGGTTTTCGTTAAATAAAGCTTTCAATTTATCAGCTACTTTACGAGTAATATAGTTTGATATTTTCTTAACCGCTCCGTCTGCTTGTAAACCAGAACGAGAAACGTTTAATGGAATATCTGGAGAATCGATAACACCTTTTAGCATTGTCAAGAATTCAGGAACAATTCCTTCTACGTTATCAGTAACGTAAACTTGGTTTTGATACAGCTGAATTTTGTCTTTCTGAATTTGCATATCAGATCCTAACTTAGGGAAATATAAAATTCCAGTTAAGTTAAACGGATAATCTACATTTAAGTGAATGTGGAATAACGGATCTTCAAATTGCATTGGATACAATTCTCTGTAGAAGTTTTTGTAATCTTCATCAGATAATTCGGAAGGTTGTTTTGTCCAAGCTGGATTTGGGTTGTTGATGATATTGTCAGTTTCAACAGTTTCATTAACATAATCTTCTGGAGCATCTTCTGGTTTTGGAAGTGTTTCAGTTCTTGTTCCGAATTTAATTGGAATAGGCATAAATTTATTATACTTATTCAATAATCCGCTGATTTTAGAATCTTCTAAAAATTCTAGAGAATCTTCTGCAATGTGAAGAATGATTTCTGTACCACGTGAAGTTTTGTCAGCTGGCTCTAAAGTAAATTCAGGACTTCCGTCGCAAGTCCAATGTGCAGCTGGTTCGTCTTTGTATGATTTAGTAATAATTTCTACTTTTTCAGCCACCATAAAAGCAGAATAGAAACCAAGACCAAAGTGACCAATAATTCCAGAATCTTTTGCAGAATCTTTGTATTTGTCTAGGAATTCTTCAGCCCCAGAAAAAGCCACTTGGTTGATGTACTTTTCAACTTCATCAGCAGTCATCCCCAAACCTTGGTCAATAATGTGGATTTTTTTACCTTCTTTGTCAACTTTAACCTCAATAATTGGGTTTCCGTATTCAACTTTAGCTTCACCAATACTGATAAGGTGTTTTAATTTTAAAGTAGCATCAGTTCCATTTGAAATTAACTCTCTAAGAAAGATCTCGTGGTCACTGTATAAGAACTTTTTGATTAAGGGAAAGATGTTTTCTACCGAAACATTAATTTTACCTGTTGTCATATTTTTATTTATTTTTTGATTTAACTTGATGATTTTCATTTCTTCAAATAAAATACCAATTGTTTTTAGGGTGACAAAATGTCGGAAGTGTTAATTTTGAAAGAAAATAAATAGATTCTGGAATGATAAATATCTCTACGAATCGTATATTTGTGGTACAATAATTGTTAAAAAAGCAAAATATTAATCTATAAAAAATTGTATAAAATGAAGAAGGGTATTTTTATATGCTTGATTGCCGTGATGTTTTTCGCGTGTAAGTCAGCTTCGTCAACGTCTTCAACAGACACAACACTTTCAAAAAAATTAGACAGACCTACTCAAGTAGCGTTAAAAGGAAATTGGGTGCTTACCAATGTGTCTTATCCAGGTTCAGACTACATCAAAGTAAATTCATTTGATCTTGCAGATTCAAAATGTTTTATCGGAAGTACTTGGAGTTTTATTTCAAACAACAATAAAGGGACAATGGCTTTAACATCGCCAAGTTGTACTGGATTTTCTTCACCAATTGTATGGAGTATCAATAACCAAGGAATGTTTATTCTTAAAATTCTTGATGCAGGTGAAAAAGCCAAGAAAGTAAGAGATGGTTATTTGCTTAAAGTTGCCGGTGTAACTGAAAGTTCATTCCAATTAATTGATAATATCAATGTTGGTGGTCAGGTAAAAGATGTGGTATACCAATTTCAAAGAGCTAATTAATATTTTAAAGAGATAAAAGATGAGAAAGATAACTGTTTTAGGTTTGTGTAGTTTATTGGTATTAACTAGTTTTTTTACTAGTTGTGATTCAGTAAAGAATGCCAATAATACTCAAAAAGGTGCCGGAATTGGTGCTGTGGCTGGAGGTGTAATTGGTGCAGTTTTAGGAAATAATTTAGGTAAAGGTGGAAACGCGGCTTTGGGTGCTGCAATTGGTGCTGCCGTTGGTGGTGGAACTGGAGCGCTTATTGGTAACAAAATGGATAAACAAGCTCGTGAAATCGATCAGGCTTTACCAGGTGCTTCTGTAGAAAGAGTTGGAGAAGGTATTCACTTGACTCTGAATGAAAATTCAGTTCGATTTGATACTAATAAATCGACTTTGACTTCTACAGCAAAAGCTAATTTAGATAAATTGGTTCCAGTATTTAATGAATATGGAGATACTGATATTCAGATTTTTGGTTACACTGATAACACAGGAAAACCAGAATATAACTTAACACTTTCTGGACAAAGGGCAGCTTCAGTACAAGCTTATTTAGTGGCAAAAGGATTAAAATCTAGCCGTTTCAAAACTTCAGGTTTAGGAATTGCAGATCCAATCGCAACAAATGATACTCCAGAAGGAAGAGCTCAAAACCGTCGTGTTGAATTCTCAATTACTGCAAACGACAAAATGGTAAATGACGCAAAAGCAGAAGCTGGAAAATAATTTCAGACAAAATAAAATATAAAAAAAGCTGTTTCTTAAATGAAGCAGCTTTTTTTTGACTTTAGAAATTAAACATTGTAAATTTGACCTCTCATATTACAACTCATGCTTGACATTCAAAATATATCTTTTACTTATACCGACAGCCCCGTCATAAAAAATATTTCTTTTTCTATTGAGAAAGGACAGAACATTGCTATTATTGGTGAAAGTGGCTGCGGAAAAAGTACGTTGCTTAAACTTATATACGGTTTGTATGATTTAGATGAAGGGAATATCTCTTACGAAGGTAAACCTATTTTGGGGCCAAAATTCAATTTGATTCCAGGAATGCCTTATATGAAATATCTGGCACAGGATTTTGATTTGTCTCCGTATGAAACTGTGGCAGAAAACGTAGGTAAGTTTCTTTCGAATGGTTTTGCCAACATGAAAAAACTGCGTGTTCAGGAATTGCTTGAAATGGTAGAAATGGATTCGTTTGCTAACGTGAAAACTAAGTTTTTAAGTGGTGGACAACAGCAACGTGTGGCATTGGTTAGAGTTCTAGCTCTGGAACCAGAAGTAATTTTACTGGATGAACCATTCAGCCAGATTGATGCTTTTAGAAAAAATGCGCTTCGCCGTAATTTGTTCCGTTATTTAAAGCAAAAAGGAATTACCTGCATCATTGCAACGCATGACAGTACAGATGCTTTGTCTTTTGCAGATCAAGCGATTGTAATGCGAAATGGAGAAGTGCTTGTTAAAGATGATCCTTCTAAGATTTATGAGGATCCAAAAATAAAGTATGTGGCTTCGCTATTTGGGGAAGTAAATGAAATTCCAACTCATTTATTATTGTCATATGAAGATGAAACGCATAAAACATTAGTGTATCCGCACCAGTTTAAAATGGTTTCGGAGTCTAAATTAATGGTAAAAATTAGAAGGACTTATTTTAGAGGAAGTCATTATCTAATTGAAACTGTTTATAAAAGACAGTTAATCTTTTTTGAAAGCGAAATAGATTTACCAGTTGAACAAGAAGTATTTTTAGCTTTAAATTATTTATAAAAAATAACCCGATAGGTTTTTACTCTATCGGGTTGAAAAATATTAAGTTATAATAACCCGACAGGTTTCCAAAGCCTGTCGGGTTTGCTTTTGATACGAAATTAGTTTTTCAAATATTTATCTAAGAATTGGTCTTGCTCCCAAAGAAGGTGTAAAATATTTTCTTTTGCGGCATAACCATGTGATTCTTTAGGTAAAATAACCATTCTTGCAGGTGCTCCTAAACCTTTTAAAGCTTGGAAATAACGTTCTGTCTGCAGCGTAAAAGTTCCAGGATTGTTATCGGCTTCACCGTGGACTAATAAAATAGGAGTTTTCATTTTATCAGCATTCATAAAAGGCGACATGGTGTTGTATACTTCTGGAACTTCCCAGTAATTACGCTGTTCAGTTTGAAAACCAAACGGAGTTAATGTTCTGTTGTAAGCACCGCTTCTCGCAATTCCGCAGGCAAATAAGTTAGAATGTGTTAATAAGTTCGCTGTCATAAAAGCACCATACGAATGCCCGCCGACAGCCACTTTTTTACGGTTAATATAGCCTAAAGCATCTACAGCATCAATTGCTGCTGCAGCATTGTCTACTAACTGCGAAATAAAGTTGTCGTTTGGTTCTGTATTACCTTCTCCAATAATTGGGAAAGCCGCATCATCTAAAACAACATATCCTTTGGTAACCCAATATACAAATGAACCATAGTATGGAAATGTAAATTCGTTTGAGTTTTGAGTAGACTGAGAAGCACTATTTCTGTCTTTATATTCCGCTGGATAAGCCCAGATTAATAGCGGGAGTTTTTCTTTTTTCGTTTTATCATAACCAGCTGGAAGATATAAAGTTCCGGAAAGTTCTAATCCGTCTTTACGTTTGTATTTGATAACTTCTTTGCTGACATTTTTAATGCTTTCAAAAGGATTTTTAAAATCAGTAATCGCTGTTAAGCTGTTTTGTTTTTTAATATTTCTGAAGTAATAATTTGGATAGTCTGTTTTTGACTGGATCTGAACCAAAACTTTCCCCGATTTGAAATCTTCTATTTCTATAATATCTTCTTTTTTATCTTTATAAGATGAAGTATAAATATGTTTTGATTTCAAAGTTTTAACATTGAATTCCTCAATAAAAGGGAATTGGCCATTTTTTGTATAGCCGTCTCCAATTCTGTACAGATTGTCTTTTTCAATAGCTAAAACATATTTGTTATACTCGTTTTTACGAGTTTCAAAATTGCCTGGATCTGAATAAACGTCTTGTGAATTTCTATCCGTAATTACTTTTGGTTGCTGACTTGGATTGGATGGATTGATTAAATAAGATTTGGTATTTCTAGTGTCATACCATTGATCTGTAAGGATTGCAATATTGTCATTTCCCCATTTAATGTCATCGTAACGTTGCGGTGTTTTTACCAATGAAGAAGCTTCTTTTTCAAATGGTGCATCCCACAGAAAAACCTCATCTCTAAAATCGACTTTTTTTGCCGGATCTCCTTCGTCTAATGCTACAACATAAGAAAGAGTTGCAGGTTTGTCATTTCTCCAGCTCATTTCTCTTTTTCCTTTTCGAACAGCCATAAAGCCTTTAGGCATAATTTCGTTTAGAGGTACTTCATTAACTGTTTTAATTTCTTTTCCTCTTATATCATAAACTACAGTTTTAGAAGGAAATCTATTTAGAGGGACTACATATGAAAATGGTTTGTGAATTGTAGTCAGCATAATATAATTTCCGTCTGGTGAAATTCTCTCTCCAGCAAACATGGCAGCTTCTTTAAACAAAATGGCATCCCCATTTAGTTTTACTTTGTACAATTCGGAGGTAATACTGTTTTCAAAATTGATTTCATCATTTTTGTTTTTCAGCATATCCGGATAGGTTCTGTTTTGGGATTTTTCTCCAGAAGTATTAGAAACAATTGGTCCGGTTGGCAAATCTTTTTTAGAATCTAAAAGAGCAGGTTTGTTTTTAGGAAGCATTTTTACCAGAATCGTTTCATTGTCAGAAAACCAGCTGAACGGATTTCCTAAATTAGCATTTACAGTAGCTTCGGTAAGTTTTTTGGCCTGTGCCGATGCAACATCTAAAACCCAAAGTTCTACACCTGTGTTTGTAGTATGAGAAAACAGAATTTTTTTGTCATTTGGAGACCATATTATATTAGCGATTTTTGGATTTTCGGGTAAACCAATAACCTGAACTTCGTCTTTACCGCTTATTTTTCGCAGTTTAAGATTATTGATATAAGTTACGGTACTAGATATATTGGTAACAGGGTTAATCCTTAAACCAGCTAAACGAACTTCGTCTTGGTTTAAATCGTCCAGTGTTTTGTATGTATTTCGATACATTAAGAGCATGTTTTCTTTTTTGGTATCCATAGACACTGAAGGAGCTCTTTGATAATCGGCTAAATCTAGAATAGATTTTGGAGGTTTTTGGTAGGTTAGGTTCTCTTGAGCAAAAGAATAAGAGCCAAAACTGAAAAGCAAGAACAAGGTAATCTTTAATTTCATAATTTAAGTTTTGTGGTTTAAAAAAATGGTGTTTAGAAATGTTTGTCTAAAATACATTTGTCTTGTTACATTTTAGTGCTTATTTTTAATTTTTTTCAAAGAATAACACAAAATGCTGTTTTTTCAAAATATAAAAACAGTTAAAATGCCATATAATTAAATGATATTAAATTGCTAATTACGAAAAAAATAGTATTTTGTGTACGTATATTTTAAAGTATGCGTAAATTTGCAATCCAAATTTTTAATAAATAATAATAGAGTATGTATCATTCAAAAATAGCTGGTTTAGGATATTATGTTCCTTCTAATGTGGTGACTAATGATGATTTGTCTAAGATAATGGATACCAATGACGAATGGATTCAGGAAAGAACTGGAATTCAAGAGCGTAGACATATTATTCGTGGAGAAGACACCACAACTTCAATGGGAGTGAAAGCAGCTAAAATTGCAATCGAACGTTCTGGCGTTGCCAAAGAAGATATTGACTTTGTAGTTTTTGCTACGTTAAGTCCAGATTACTATTTTCCAGGACCAGGTGTTTTGGTACAGAGAGATTTGGGGTTAAGAACTGTTGGGGCTTTAGATGTTAGAAACCAATGTTCAGGATTTGTTTATGCACTTTCTGTTGCAGATCAATATATCAAAACTGGAATGTATAAGAACATTTTGGTAATTGGTTCTGAGGTTCATTCAACAGGATTAGACATGACAACTCGTGGTCGAGGTGTTTCAGTAATTTTTGGAGATGGAGCAGGAGCAGCAGTTTTAAGCAGAGAAGAAGATCTAAGCAAAGGAATTCTTTCTACTCATTTACACTCTGAAGGAGAGCATGCAGAAGAATTAGCGTTACAGGCACCAGGAATGGGAGCACGCTGGGTAACTGATATTATTGCAGACAATGATCCAAATGATGAAAGTTATTATCCATATATGAACGGTCAGTTTGTATTTAAAAATGCTGTAGTTCGTTTTGCAGAAGTAATCAACGAAGGATTAGAAGCAAATGGTCTTCAGGTTTCAGATATCGATATGCTGATTCCACATCAAGCCAATTTGAGAATTTCTCAGTTCATTCAGAACAAATTTAAATTGACAGATGATCAAGTTCACAATAATATTCAAAAATATGGAAATACAACTGCAGCCTCTATTCCGATTGCTTTGACTGAAGCTTGGGAACAAGGAAAAATCAAATCAGGAGATACTGTAGTTTTAGCAGCCTTTGGTAGCGGATTTACCTGGGCAAGTGCTATTATTAAATGGTAAAATAATCATCTTACATTATATTTTAAACCTGCTTCGTTTTGGAGCGGGTTTTTTTATAAATTGCGCACTCAGACCTAACAGGTTTTTAAAACCTGTTAGGTCTTATTTGAATAAAAAACATTTCAATCACAATGAAAAAAAATCAACTAGAAATAGCTTGTTTTAATTACGAATCGGCAATAATAGCTCAGGAAAATGGAGCAGACAGAATTGAACTCTGTGAAAATATGAATCTTGGAGGAACCACACCAAATTCTATTTTGGTATTAAAAGTCCGCGAAGACCTAAATATTAAGATGCACGTAATTATTAGACCCCGAGGTGGTGATTTTGTTTATTCTGATGAAGAACTGACAGAAATGAAACAAGATATTAAACAGTTTAAAAAACTAGGTGTAGATGGTTTTGTTTTCGGAATTTTGAAGGATAACGGAAAATTAAATAAAAAGCAGAATAAAGAATTAGTTCATTTAGCGCATCCTCTTTCGTGTACTTTTCACCGTGCTTTTGATGTGGTTAAAAATGTAGAGAAATCCTTAGAAGATGTTATAGAATGCGGTTTTAAAACTATTTTAACTTCGGGGCAAGGAATAAATGTCGAAGAAGGTATTTTTGCTTTGCAGCGAATTCAAGAATTGGCTGGAGACAGGATCGAAATTATGCCAGGAGGTGGTTTAAGGTCTTCGAATATAAAGTTATTACAGGAAAAACTGGATTTAACTTTTTATCATTCTTCTGCTGTAACAGACAACACTGAAACTGCAAATCCTGAAGAAATAAGAGAACTTAAAAACTTTTTATAATTGATAAAAATAGAAAAGCCTGGAGTTGGCATACTCCAGGCTTTTTTTCTACAAGAATTTATTTAAAATATTAAAATACATCTAATAAACTGGAATTAGAACATACCGCCTCCACTTTTATTAGTATTATCATCTCTTTGTTTACGCTGTAAATTTTTAATTTTTCCACCACCAAAGTTGTAAGTTAAACCTAAGTAAACAGTCTGGCTTTCCCATGTAAATTGTCCTGCTTGCGGATAAGGATACATAGTATCAAAAGCATATTTCATGGTGTTGAAAACGTCATTGAAACGTACACTGATGTTCATTTTATTGTCTAACAAAGTGTAGCGGGAACCAATATCCATTTTGTACATTTCGTGATTGTTGTTCTGAAGTCCATCAGTTGCGCCTCTGTAAAATCCGAATAATAAAAAGCTTAAACGTTTATTTGCTTTGAAATTGGAGTTCATACGTGCGTTAAACGCAGCCACTGTAATTTTTCTTTCAACGGGGTTACTGGCGTTCGCAATGGGATCATATTGGAATACAATACCTTGCTGATTAATACTTGAAAAATCAATAGATGGCTGAATATCCCACCATTTTGTGATTTTGTAGTTGAAAGAAGCTTCAAAGCCATATGCTGTATTATGATCGTAATTGGTATAAGTCATAATCTGCTTTTCTTTATTTGGATCTGCTGGATCTGGATATAAAATTCTGCTGATCTGATCGTTAATGCTTCTCACAAAAACACCCGCTGTAAAACTTCCTTTTTCTAGTGTTTTAGTATAATTTACCTCAACAGAATTGGTAAACTGTGGTCTTAATTCAGGATTTCCTAAAGACGTTACCAATGGCGTAGCAAATTCACGAATAGGTTTTGTCTGTTCTAAACTCGGACGGTCTACACGACGGCTGTAACTCAACTGTAAAGTGTTTTTCTCTGTTAAGTTGTACGTTAAATAAGCAGAAGGATATAGTGTAATATAATCGTCATTAAAAGTAGTTTGACCACGATTTAAGTTAGCAGCAGCTTTATAACTTTCGAAACGAGCTCCCACTTGATAACTGAATTTTTTATATTTCTGTCCAAAAGTTACATAAGCAGAATAAATATCTGTGTCATAAGTATAATTTGATACTTGATCTGCTGCTGGAATCAAAGGATTTGCTGTAATGTAATCATTTCCAGTTCTTGTAATTCTAGCTTCAGCACCAGCTTCTAGCGTAGTCTTTTCGTTTAATGGGTTTACGTAATCAACATTTAGGGTTGTTAGTTTTCGAGTACCTTTTAAATAATCTTCATAATAGATATTTCCAGCAGTATTATCTGTTTTTGTGGTTTCAGTATCAAAAGACGCATGCTGTGTTTCTTTATTATCACTGTAATTACCTTCAAAATCTAACGTATGTCCTTCTTTTTTGAAAATATGTTTGTAGGCCAAGTTGTAAGTCCCAACTTGATCTGGTCCCCAATATCTTGATTTCTGAAAAATGTTTGAAATATCAGAATTACTAACATTGTTATAATCAATATCAGTATCTACAAAACCTTTTCCGTTCGATTTATTTTGATTGGTATAAATCGATAACGTATTGTGGTCATCAATAAAATAATCCATTCCTATTTTGTACAGATAAGAATCGTTGTCATTCATAACGTCAATATTCTGAACGATATCTTGGTCAAATCTTCTAATAAAACCATCATTAAAGTAGGTTCCAAAGTTTTGCCCCACATTTCCAAAGAAATTTACTTTTCCAGTTTTATAGTTTAAATCTAAAGATTGATTATATTTAGCCGTTTCTCCAAAAGTGATACCGCCGCTGTACGTTCCATTAAAACCAGTATTTGCATTTTTATGTAAAATAATATTGATAATCCCAGACATTCCTTCTGGATTATATTTTGCACTTGGATTGGTAATCAGCTCAATTTTTTTGATTGATGTTGATGGAATTTGTTTTAGTAGTTGAGCAGGATCAATATTTGACGGACGACCGTCAATTAATACACGAACATTATCGTTGCCACGAAGCGAAAGTTTTCCGTCTTGATCCACATTCACAGAAGGAATATTATTCATGATGTCTGATGCCGAAGCACCGGCAGTTGTTAAATCTTTACCAACTGTAACTACTTTTCTATCGATTTTTTGTTCGATTGTAGAACGTTCTGCAATAATGTTTACGCCTTTAAGCTGCGTTGCTTCTTCTTCAAGAGCAATATTTACGGTTGCATTTTTTTTGTTTTCGCTTAAAAGAACAGAACCAATATATTTTCTAAATCCAATGTACTGAATTTCGATAGTATAACTTTTTAAAGCGATGTTTTTAAATGAAAAATCTCCATTGTCATCTGTATTTACTCCAGAAACTATTTTGCCATTTTCTTTAAGTGAAACTGTCGCATAAGAAATTGGCATACTGTTAGATTTCTCTGTTATTTTTCCAGAAATGGTTCCCGTATTCTGAGCTTGTGCTGTCGCAATTACCCCCAATAATGCGAACAGAAAGAATTTTAATTTCATGATTTACTTGTTGATTGTTTTGATTTGATTGATGATGATGATTGTATAAATTATCTTTTTGTTTTTTTATTTTTTGCTGCCTCAAACAAAATTTGAAGTCTCTATTAAGACTCTTTCCTATTCGATATGTTACAGGAAATTGTAAAAAAAAATATAAAAACTTTCTCATGTCTTGTTTTATAAGAGATTAGGCTTTTGGTTTTTTGATAATTTTAACAATTGAAAATTCTGCTTTTTTAGCAAATTCTAATTCTTTTACTAAATTTAATATGTTTTTGATTTTCTCTAATTGATGAATAAGCAGTATCTTTGCTCACTTTAAAATAAGTTTACATGTCATTAACACAAATTCTAACACCTTCTATACAAAAATCAATACAAGCATTATTTGATGTTACTGTTGATAAAATCGAATTTCAAACTACAAGAAAAGAGTTTGAAGGCGATATTACAATGGTTATTTTTCCACTGTTGAAAGTGATCAAAAGCAATCCGGCAGAATTGGGAAGCAAAATCGGTAATTATTTAGTTGAAAACGTTGAAGAAGTAGCGCGCTTTAATGTAGTTTCTGGTTTCTTGAATATTGTAATTTCAGACAGCTATTATTTAAATTTCTTTAACGCAATAAAAGACGGTAAACAATTTGGTTTTATGCAGCCAAATCCTGCTGAAAAAGCCGTGATGGTTGAATATTCTTCGCCAAATACCAATAAACCTCTGCACTTAGGTCACGTTCGTAATAATTTATTAGGCTATTCTGTTGCTGAAATTTTAAAAGCTTCTGGTAAAAAAGTTTACAAAACACAAATTATCAACGATAGAGGAATTCATATCTGTAAATCGATGCTGGCATGGGAGAAATTCGGAAATGAAGAAACTCCTGAAACTTCTGGCTTGAAAGGAGATAAATTGGTTGGTAAATATTATGTAGAATTTGATAAAGCTTACAAAACTGAAATTAACGGTTTAATGGAAGCGGGTAAGACAGAAGAGGAAGCTAAAAAACAAGCCCCAATTATTATCGAAGCTCAAGACATGCTTAAGAAATGGGAAGCTGGTGATGAAAAAGTGATTGCGCTTTGGAAAAAAATGAACGAATGGGTTTATGAAGGTTTTGCTACAACTTATACTAATCTTGGAGTTGATTTTGATAGATATTACTACGAAAGCAATACTTATTTATTAGGTAAAGATGTTGTTCAGGTAGGTTTAGATAAAGGTGTTTTTGAAAAAGACCCTGATGGTTCGGTTTGGATTGATTTGACAGACGAAGGTCTTGACCGTAAAATCGTTTTACGTTCTGATGGAACTGCGGTTTACATGACTCAGGATATTGGAACTGCCATTCAGCGTGTAAAAGATATGCCGGATGTGGGAGGAATGGTTTATACCGTTGGAAACGAGCAAGATTATCACTTTAAAGTGTTATTCTTAATTTTGAAAAAACTTGGTTTTGACTGGGCTTCAAGCTTATATCATTTGTCATATGGAATGGTTGATTTACCTTCTGGAAAAATGAAAAGCCGTGAGGGAACTGTTGTAGATGCAGACGATTTAATGCAAGACATGACCGATACAGCAAAGAAAATTTCGGAAGATTTAGGAAAGCTTGATTACTATTCTACTGAAGAAAAAGCAAAATTATACAAAACAATAGGACTAGGAGCTTTAAAATATTACATTTTAAAAGTAGATCCTAAAAAACGTATTCTGTTTAATCCAGAAGAATCGGTTGATTTTGCTGGAAATACAGGGCCGTTTATTCAATATACATATGCTAGAATTCAGTCAATTATTCGTAAAGCAGATTTTGATTTCGCAGTAAAAATTGAAATAGCAGAACTTCACGAAAAAGAAAAAGAATTGGTAAAACAAATTGAGCTTTTCCCAGAAGTGATCCAAAATGCGGCACAAAATCACAGTCCAGCTTTGATTGCTAATTATACTTACGATTTAGTAAAAGAATATAACTCATTTTATCAATCAGTGCATATTTTAGGAGAAGTTGATCTAACTAAAAAAATATTCAGAGTGCAGCTTTCTCAAAAAGTAGCAGAAGTAATTAAATCTGCATTTCAGTTATTAGGGATTGAAGTTCCAGAACGAATGTAATTTTTTATATCTTAAAAAAAAAAAGAGCCGATAATTATAATAATTATCGGCTTTTTTTTTTTGATCAGAAACAGAAATTAAGATAGAATTTTAATGATTTAAGTTTAGAAAAAATCAAGTTATCGTCAGGAGATTGTTAAGTATTTAAGTGAATGAATTTTCGTGTAAAAAAGAGTTAGTAAGATTTGTAAGTATCATTTTTATAATTATGTTTACAGTGAAAAATTTTCTGATAAAAAAACCTTTGTAGGCCAGTAAAATCAAGGTGTGATATTTTTTTTTTACTTTAAAAATAATCGAGGAAGCCGAAAATCGTGAGAGTAGGCACAATTTTAAACCCAAAATAATGATGAAAAAACCTTTACTATTAATGATGCTATTTTTTGCATTTACTGCAATCAATGCTCAAGATTTAATTAATCCATCTTATGGATTTTCACACAATAAAACAGCTTACATTACCCTGGCAGATGGAACAGAGCTTAGCGGAACTATCAGAGATATTGATAGAGACAAGGGATTAATTGAATTTATCAAATTACAAGATGCAGCTGGAAAAAAACACAAATTGAAACCAGAGGATATCAAACATATGTACTTACCACCAAGTGGATTGGATAACTTTGCTAAAAAACTTGATTTTATTTCAGATTTTAAACAATGGAATGATGATCAATTGAACCAAGAATACATTAAAGAAGGTTATGCTTATTTTGAAACAGCTGATGTGAAAATTAAGAAAAAAACTTCAAAACTATTAATGCAGTTATTAAACCCTGCATTCAGTAAAGAAATTAAAATTTACTGTGACCCACATGCAAAAGAAACTACATCTTTAGGAGTTGGTGGAGTTAAATTTATTGGAGGAGATGCTAAATCTTACTACGTTGCTAAAAAAGATTCACCAGCATTTTTATTAAAGAAAAAAGAATACAAAAAAGAATTTGCACCATTATGGGGAGGATGTGATAAATTGATCTCATCAACTCCAGAACCAAAATGGACAGATTTGACTAAACATGCGATTACTTTTTCTGAATGTGCAGAATCTAAATAATACTGTTTACTAGAGATTCATTTAATATTATAATTGAAAAGCCGATAGTTATTTACTATCGGCTTTTTGTTTTCTGAGAATTCCTCTAAAAGTGTACAAAGTATTAATATAAGACATATTTAAATATTGACTATTGTTTTTTGTAGGAAACTACGTTTGATTTATTTATGTTTGCCCAATAATTCCAAAGACAATATACCACTCCTCAAATATTGTAAAGTTTATTTCTTCTTGGGTTTAGATTTCTTTTGGCCTTTAATCGCACACGCAATGCAATTCTCCAAATGGAGTATTGTTGCCTTTGTTATCTGGACACTAATAAGTAGAACATATTTTCCTATAGCCATTTTTGATTATTTTGAATTAGTAGCCCATTTAGTCTAAAATGGTAAGGGATTAAAAGGCCGTCTAAAATTTTTAGACGGTTTTTTTAGCTTTTAAAATATTCATTTCTACTCTGTAAGAATTTCAAGAAAGAATTAGCGTAATAGCAGCTAATTTCTAAATTCTCTCCACTTTTTCTTCTTTTTTACATTTTATGTAAGTTATTTTTTATTTTTCAAACGCTCTTGTTGATTATTTGTAGTATAAATATTTCATTTAGTAATGTTAAATACTGTATAATTCTTGTTAAAATTATTTTAAATTTTTAAGTTCGCCCTTAATAACTCAAAACAAAAAAATAATGAAACAAAACTTAAAAGGATTAATCGTGCTTTTTTTTGTTTTTGCAATGCAATTTGCATTTGCACAGCAAAGAAAAATTACAGGAACGGTCTCAGACAATTCAGGAATGCCTTTACCAGGTGTTAGCGTTTTGGTCAAGGGAACAAAATCAGGAGCTCAAACTGATTTTGATGGAAAGTATACTATTAATGCTGCTTCCAATCAGACTTTAGTATTTAGTTATATTGGAATGCAAACTCAGGAAGTTCTAGCAAGTGCTTCAACTATTAATGTGAAAATGTTGGATGCTGGAGCGCAGGAATTAGAAGGTGTTGTTGTAACAGCTTTAGGGATTAAGAAAGAGAAAAAAGCATTAGGATATGCTACTCAAGAAATTAAAGCTGATGAATTAACAAAAGCAAACAATAATAGCTTAGCTGGTGCTCTTCAAGGAAAATTAGCAGGAGTTAATATTACACCTTCAAGTGGTGCGCCTGGCGCTTCTTCCCGAATTGTTATTCGTGGAGCTCGTTCATTTACAGGAGACAACACTCCCTTATATGTAATTGATGGTATGCCAGTAGCTTCAACAGCTGATGTTAGTACTGGAAGCAGTGTGACAGGTTCGGACAGTTCAAACAGGGCTGCAGATATTGATCCAGAGGATATTGAATCTATCAATATTTTAAAAGGACAAGCGGCATCAGCACTTTATGGACTTAGAGCTACAAATGGAGTAGTTGTAATTACAACAAAAAGCGGTAAAGGGGCTTCAAAAAGTGGAAAACCTATCATAAATTTCTCTAGCTCAATGTCTGCTGAAAATGTGTCAAGAAAGATTGATTTTCAAGATCAATATGCGCAAGGAACAAATGGCGTATATGGTCCAACAAATTCATTGTCTTGGGGACCAAAAATTTCTGAGTTGCCAAATGATAAATCATATGGAGGTAATGTTGCCAATGCTGTGAATGGTGGAGATGTAACAGCTCATGCAGGCAAATATTATGTACCACAAAGAGCAGCAGCAGGTCTAGATCCGTGGGTAACACCAAGAGTATATGATAATTTTGGTGCTTATTTTAAAACTGGAACTACTGTAAATAACTCTTTTAGCTTGACACAAGCAACAGATAAATCTAATTATGCTTTTAGTTTGGGTTCAACTAACCAAGATGGTTTTGTACCTGCTACTGGTTATACACGTTATAATGCAAGAGCAGCCTTTAGCACGAAATTATCAGACACATGGAAAACAGGATTTGTTGGGAACTATGTTACCAGTAAAACTGAAAAAGCTACTGGTGCAAATGATTCATCTGTTGCAGGTGCATTTGCAAGTCCAATAAGTTATGATATGAAAGGAAACGGATACGAAAGCCCAGGAGACCCATACAAACAAATTTATTACAGAACAACTGGATTCAATAACCCATATTGGGCAGCTGCTCACAATATACATGACGAACAAACGGATCGTTTTTTCGGAAACAGTTACGTTGAATTTACTCCAAATATCTCAATGGATGGAAAACATAAACTATCATTTCGATACCAGCTTGGTGCTGATGCTTACACCACTAATTATAGAGATATAGATGAATATGGGAATAAGCAGACTACAGCAGGTTATTTAGATCTTTATGGAATTACATCCAGAACAATAAATTCATTATTCACAGCAAATTATGAATATAAGATTTCAGACGATTTAAATTTAGCTGCTTTGGTAGGTAATGAAATCAATGACAGATACGAAAAGAGTTACGAAATGGAAGGATATGATCTTAATTTTGGCGGCTGGCCTAATTTAGCTAATACACAGCAAAATGTTGACATAGATAACATTGATAAAAACAGAACCGTTGGTTTGTTTGGAAATTTGAATCTTTCATACAAAAACTTTATTTATTTAGGCGGTACTTTAAGAAAAGATGTAGTGTCGTCAATGCCGCGAAATAACCGTTCATTTGTATATCCTTCTATATCATTAGGGGTTGTATTAACTGAATTGGAAGGTCTAAAAGGAAACCCAACCTTATCATTTGCAAAACTTAGAGCATCTTGGGCTGAAGTAGGTCAGCCAGCAGTTTATAAGCAAAATTACTATTCGACACCAGTTTATGGAGGAGGATTTTGGGGAAGTGCACCTATAACTTACCCTCTTACTGGTGTAAATTCATACACGCCTTACGGAGTAATGTATGACCCCAACTTAAGACCTCAAAATACAAGATCTTATGAAGTAGGCGGTGAATTTCGATTTTTTAATGATCGTGTAAGTATCGATTATACCTACGCTAGACAAAATATAATTGACCAGATTTTTAGTGTGCCTTTGGCAGGTTCAACAGGAGCTTCAAGCTTAGTAATGAATGGAGGAAAAGTTCATACAAACAGTCATGAATTAGTAGTTAGTGTTTCTCCAATTAGATCTAAAGATTTTGATTGGACAATATCAGCAAACTTTACCAAAATAGACAATTATGTGGATGAATTAAAAGAAGGGGTGCAAAATATTTTCTTAGGAGGATTTGTAACACCACAAATTAGGGCTAGTATAGGAGAGCGTTATCCTGTTGTATACGGATCAGCTTTTGCAAGAGATGATAAAGGAAATATTTTGGTTGACGATAATGGAAAGGCTGTGACTGGAGACACTAAATCACTTGGAGAGGTAGCTCCGAAATTCAACTTAGGAGGCACAACCTCTTTTAGATACAAAAAATTGACTCTTGCTGCAACTTTTGATTGGAAAAATGGTGGGGTAATGTATAGCGGTACAAATTCATTGTTAGATCTTTACGGATTAAGTACTAAAACACTAAATCGTGAAGAATTAGTGGTTCAGGAAGGTGTTACTGCAAATGGACAGCCTAATACAAAAGCTATTACAAAAGAATTAATGTATAATGTAAATTCGAACATTGCTGAAACAGCAATATATGATGCTTCTTTCGTAAAACTAAGAGAATTATCTTTAGGGTATACGCTTCCAAAATTTTCAACAAGCCTAGATTTACGTGTTTCTGCATTCGCAAGAAATGTCTTATTGTGGGCTAAAATGCCAAATTTAGATCCAGAAGCATCACAAGGAAACAACAACATGGCTGGTGGTTTTGAAAGATTATCTGTTCCGCAAACTACAAGTATTGGAGTTGGATTGAATCTAACAATTAATTAATATAATTCAAAAAATCATGAAAAAATATAAAGTCATATTACTTTTGGTGATGGCGTCAATTTCTTTAAATTCTTGTTCTGAAGATAAAATGGATGACATTAACAAAAACGTAAATAAACCAGTAAATGTGGCTACTCGTTTTGCTATCACTGATGCAATGACGAGCACGGCGTTTAGTAATACGGGGTCAGATTTAGCTTTTTATACAGGTATTTATGTTGAATTAAGCGCAGGAGGTTCTGGTCAAATGTATAATGCTGAGACAAGAAATGGGGAACCCCAAAGTGCAACGACTTATAATAATTCTTGGGTCAATCAATATTCAACGATGTACAATTTAAAGACTATTATCGACAAATGTACAACTGGTACAGAAAAAGGGAACTATACGACATTAGGAATTGCACAAATTCTATATGCTTATAATTTAGCTTTGTTGACAGATATGTATGGAGATGTTCCTTTCTCTGAGGCTTTTCAGCCAGGAGTGTATTACACACCTAAACTGGATCGTCAGGAAGACCTATATAAAACAATTTTTGCAACGTTGCAAGATGCCATTGTAAATTTGGAAAAAACATCTACTTATCCAACTTTAGGGACTCAGGATTTAATATATGGTGGTAGTAATTCAAAATGGATAAAAGCGGCTAATGGATTATTGGCTCGTTATACACTACATCTTTCTTTTAAATCTCCTGATTATGATAAAGTTTTAACTTATGTGAGTAAGTCATTTACAAATAAAAGTGAAGAATTTAAGATGGTAAATAGTGGTATTCCAAATCCTTTTTATCAATTAAAAATTGCGAGAGGATATTTATTTTCTAGTAAAAGTTTGTCAGACAA
This sequence comes from Flavobacterium panacagri, assembly GCF_030378165.1. Classification (NCBI taxonomy): domain Bacteria; kingdom Pseudomonadati; phylum Bacteroidota; class Flavobacteriia; order Flavobacteriales; family Flavobacteriaceae; genus Flavobacterium; species Flavobacterium panacagri. Next base: position 267,019 of record NZ_CP119766.1, on the reverse strand, counting down.
GTTAAATGCTAGACCAAATGACCCACGTGCTACAGGTTATTTTCAAAAAATTAGTAAATCAAGTGGAGCTCCATTGACATACGAATTTTATGAAAATGGTGTTAGCCCGCAAAGCCAAAATTATTCGTATTCAGCCTTACTAAACAAAACTAATCCTATATATATGTTAAGCTATCACGAACTGTTATTTATCAAGGCTGAAGCAGAGGCTAGAAAATCAGCGAGTGTTACAAGTACTGCTAGTTTAACGGCGGCTGTAAATGCAGCTTTTAACAAAGCTCAATCTATTAATTTTTCAACTACAGATGCTGCTAGTTATGTTGCTGGTTTAAACATTTCAACTAATGCTGGTTTATTGAAAGAGATTGCGGTGCAAAAATATTTTTCATTTTATGAAGAAGAGGCTGTTGAAGCCTACAATGACTACAGACGTTTATTAGCAATGTATGGATCAGCCGCAGCCCATCCAATTCAATTGGCAAATCCACTTAATGCGACTAAGTTTCCACTTAGATTGTCATATGGAAATTCAGATGTATCTGCTAACAAGAATGTACAAGCAGCATTTGGAGATGGTACCTATGTTTACAAAGAAAACGTTTGGTGGGCTGGAGGAACTAGATAATAGTATTCTATAAATTATTTAAACAAAAAAAGGCCGGAAGTCTCAAAACTTCCGGCCTTTTTATAACAACTAATTCTAATTACTTAACAAATTTGTCAATGATTTTATCTGTTTCTGCTTTTGCAGTATCTGGTTTTAAATCAAATAATAGAGAGTAAAGCGCTTTTCTGTCTACTTTAGCTTCTAAGTTTAAATCTTTATGTCTGTCAAAAAGAGTCTGCCATTTATCGCGAACGTTTTTCCAAAGTACATTGTTTGCTGCCCACCATTTTTGTCCAGCAATACATTTAGAGTCATCTACTTTAGTATAAACATCAAATCCTTTTTCTTGTGCTAACAATACATCTTTTCCAGCATCGTCACGAACCAATTTATCGTTGTCTTGCTCATGATTCCATCCTGTTGCTGTGATTTCGTGAATGTTTCTTCTTTTTAAAACATTGTAATCGTTACGTTTTGTCTGCTCTCTTCTAGGAAGTGGAGCATCTGCAACGTTCGCCCAGTAATCTTTTCCATCAACATGTACCCAAGTTGAAGAACCTTCGTAACGAGGGCTGTCATCTACTTGATATACTTTTTGAGTCCATTGTCCTTTAACCGCTTTCTTGTCTAATTTTTTGTATTTCCAAGAATTTCCTTTGTCAAAACTATATAAGTCTGTGTTTTCGTAAAGCCAGTCTTGTCTCCAGTGTTTGATAATCATTTCAGGACTTACAATAAGTAAGTGCTGCATAACAATTTTGTTAGGAGTATCCTCTAATAACTGTACCCATTCTAAAGCCGATTCATGTTTAGTTTCAGATGGTTTATAAGTAAGAGAGTCTTTTGGATATGAGAATGTCTCAGTGAAATTAAATTTCACTTCATAACAACCGCACATTGATTTAATAGACTTAATATCTTGTTGTTTTTTGTCCTGACTAAAACCAAGACTGCATGTTAAAGCCACAGCGGCTGACATTAAAAGGCTTTTTGAAATCATAACTTATTGTTTTGTTTTTAAATTTTTTGCAAATATATAAATTTAATTTAGAACAATTAAAAATAATCATATATTTGCATCGATTATTAAGACTCAATAAAAATAATGAAAATTAAAATTACCCTTTTCGCTGTGCTGTTATTAAGTGCATATTCTTTTGCTCAGCAGAAAGATACCATAAAATCGCATGAAAAACTTTCAGAGGTGGTTGTAACTGGTCAAATCGAGCCTCAATCTATAAAAAAGTCAGTATACAATGTTCGAGTTATTTCTAATAAGGATATCAAGAATTTAGCAGCAAATAATTTATCAGATGTGTTAAATCAATATTTAAATATTACAGTTACACCAAGTGGGACAAGTGGTCGTTCGACGGTTTCGTTATTTGGATTGGATGCTCAATATTTTAAAATTTTGGTTGATAATGTTCCATTGGTTAACGAGGGCGGATTAGGAAACAATACTGACCTTTCTCAAATTAACCTTAATGATGTAGAACGTATCGAGATTGTAGAAGGTGCAATGGGAGTTGTTTATGGAGCAAATGCAGTAAGCGGTGTTCTTAATATTATTACAAAAAAATATTCTCAGTATAAATGGGATATTAATGTTGCAGCTCAAGAAGAAACAGTTGGTAACGAATATTCTCTTTTTGACAAAGGAAGACATATTCAGAATTTGCGCATTGGACATACTTTTAGTGAAAATTGGTATGTAAGCGCCGGAATTAATAGAAATGATTTTCAGGGCTATTTAGGAGATAAGAACGGCAAAAATTATATAGAAAATGATGGTACTAGAGGATACAGCTGGTTGCCAAAAGAACAATTAAATGGTACAGCTTTGATTTCGTATCAAAAAGGTAATTTCCGTCTTTTTTACCGATTTGAATTTTTAGACGAAGATGTAGATTATTATAATAGTACTGTGCAATCTGGTTTTAATACTACCGCTTATCGTTATGCTGAAGATAGCAGGTATTTTACAAATCGATATTTTAATAATTTGAATGCTATTGGTAAAATGTTTTCGCAAGTAAATTATAATATTACCGTTACACATCAAAAGCAAGAAAGAGATATTGAAGATTTTAGATATAATTTATATACCAGAGACGAATCACTTAATGTGAAAGTAAAAGACCAATCGATGGAAGTGCTTTCTTCGATGGGGACATTCAATAACTTTTTTGAAAGTAAAACATTAGATTTTCAGTTAGGATACGAATTTGTAAACAATCAAGGTTTTTCTCTAGTTCAGGAGGCAAACAAAGTTTATGTTCCGATTCAAAAAACATTGGAAAACTATGATTTCTTCGCTTCTGCAGAAATTTTAGCGACAGAACGATTTTCTATAAAACCAGGATTACGTTTTTCTGCCCAGTCAAAATTTGACAATCAATACGCTTCCTCAATTGCTTTGAGATATTTATTTGATAAAGGCTTGGAATTAAGAGGTTCTTTTGGTACTGGATTTAGAACGCCAAATTTTAACGAATTATATTCAAAACAAATTTTCGATGGCCACTTTTTTGTGGGGAATGAAAATTTAGTTCCTGAAAAAAGTACTTCTTATGAAGTGAGTGTCAAAAAAATAACAGCCTTTTCTTCTGGATTACAAATGGCAAATACATTTGCTGGAAGTTATTTAGATTTAAAAGATAAAATTGATCAGGCGTTTGTTGGAGATAATCCAGACACAGGAAGTCCGATGTATCAATTTATCAATATTAGTAAATACAGGATGTGGAACTTTTCTTCAACCAATCAGTTTAGGTTGGATAATCTGACTTTTAATATTGGTGCTACTTTAGCTGGGGTTTCTCAAAATATTGATAGTGGAAATAACGGTATGAGTGATGAATTTTTGTACACTTTAAATTTAAACGCAAGCGTTTCTTATATGTTTCCAAAATGGAAAACAGTTGTTTCGGGATATTATAAATACAACGGAAAAGCACAGCAATTTACCGAAGGAAGTTCTGGTTTTGTTTTGTCTGAAGTTGCCCCAAGTAACTGGCTTGATGCTTCAATTAGACAAAATTTCTTCAAAAATCATTTAGAAGTTACCCTTGGCGCTAGAAATATTTTTAACATAGTTAATGTAAACAGAACGAATGCCAATACAGGAGCTCATGCTTCAGGTTCAGATGTAATGCTTGCATACGGACGTTCTTACTTTTTAAAATTAGCATATAACCTTAATCTTTAATATAAATATACAATACAATGAAAAAGTTATTATTTTTATCAATCGCGTTACTATCACTAGCATCATGCTCAAATGATGACGATAATAAAGTGGAGATCCCAACGGTGGGAGAAACTTTGAAGACTTCTGTTGGTGGGCCAAACCAACCAAATCAACTTTATCTTGATTTAAGTGCTGTAGAAACAAAATCAGTAAACAGAGCGTCTTGGGATTTAGGTTTTTCTTCTGGTTCAGATTTTAGAGTAATCATCAATGGTTCTCTTAAAATGGCTGTAAAAAAATTAGCTACTTCAGATATTACTTTGTCTCAGGTGGCTGATGCAAATGTTGCAGTTGGAGGAGGAGAAACTCCTGCATCTAATGGTTATGTTGATAACCCGACTGGAGTTTTAGCTGGTGAAGGAGCAGGTAAAGGAACAGCAATTGCTGAAATTTCTGCTACAGATGCTGACAACAAAGTATACTTAGTAAATCTAGGATTTGCAATTTCTACTACTACACCAGGTGTTGGTTCAGTAAGTGTTGATGGTGATGCAAGAGGATGGAAAAAAGTTAGAATCTTAAGAAGCGGAAATGGATATAAAATTCAATACGCTGACTTGACTTCTACAACTTTCACAGAGAAAACAATCTCAAAAGATACTGACTTTAATTTTTCATTTTTTAGTCTAGTTTCAGGTAATACTGTTTCAGTTGAACCTGCAAAAACGAAATGGGATTTAAATTTCACAACTTTTACAAATTACTTAAACATGGGAAGTGGCGAAGTAACATACGGTTATGCTGATTTTATTACTACAAACTCAAAAGGAGGAACACAAGTTTACCAAGTATTAACTTCTGTTAAAACTTATGAGGCTTTTGCAAAAGCAGATGTGGTTGAAGCAAACTTTACTGTTTCTGCAACAGATCAAAGAGTGATTGGAGCTAACTGGAGAAATGGTGGTGGACCAACTTCATTGCCAAGTATTAGAACAGATCGTTTTTATGTTGTAAAAGATGCAGCTGGAAATTATTACAAAGTTAAATTCCTTGCTATGACAAATGATGCAGGTTTAAGAGGGAATACTACTTTAGAATATGCAATCTTAAAATAATTTTTAAGCTAAAAAATTAAAGATTATAAAGATCGTCTTATCTTAACTCAATGATGTTTCGGCATCGATATTTAGTTAATCATTAGCTTTGTTTTTTTTATTTTTTTTTTGATAAGGAGGTTAGAATTTTTCTAACCTCTTTTTTTGTACTAGTTTCTTGTTAAAATGAATTAGAAACAAAATGTTATTCTATCTTTGCACAAATTTTTTCTGCAATAATTTAACAATAACTTAATTGGTTTAATTTTTGCGTTGCAGTCCTTTATATTTTATAATTATTTAAGTGAATACAAAATCTTATTTTTTTCAGTCTTTTTCGATCGTTGCTTTGGCATTGGTTGCTTTTATTGGATTCAAACAAATCCTTCCAGACAAAATATTTTCAGAAAGTAAGTTAGATTCTAAAAACATATTAATCGATAGTCTGCTTTTAGAATCTGTAGCTAAAGATTCGCTTGCTGCGGATGATGATAGTATTACCATAAGTGAAAGAAATTTAAACAATAAGAAAATTGTTTTTGATGAAACAGAAGGGATTGAGTTTCCAGCCGAATCATTCGAAAATTATAAAGGATATCAATACCTGATTTCTTTTTATGAAAAATTATATCAGTTAGAGAAAAATCCGCAGAGCAAAGTCAGAATTGCTTATTATGGAGATTCTATGACCGATGGAGATTTGATCGTTCAGGATGTTCGTGCCAATTATCAGGAGCGTTTTGGTGGTAATGGAGTTGGCTTTGTTTCGATTACTTCAGAATCTGCTGCTTCAAGAGGTTCTGTAAAATCTACTTATTCTAAAAACTGGAAAACGCAATCGTATTTAAATGTCAAAAAACCGATCAGTCCTTTTGGAGTTAACGGACATGTGTTTTTTGCAAACGATGCATCAAACAACACTTGGGTTCAGTACGAAGCAGGATTGAATAAAAATTGTACCACTTTAGATAATGCTACTTTGTTTTACGGACGTTCGTCTAAAACAGGGAAAGTGAATTTTATTATCGGAAAAGATACCTTAAAGAAAAGTCTTTCACCAAATAGTTTAGTGAATACTTTAAAAGTTTCTTCGGGCAGTTTAAAAGCTTTCAAAGCAAATTTTGTACATTCAGATTCTATTCCTATTTACGGTTTCAATTTTGATAACGGAATAGGAGTTCACGTAGATAATTTTTCACAAAGAGGAAATTCAGGACTTCCAATTTCAATGTTCAATGCCGATGTGATGAGAGCATTTAATAACAATCTGAAATACGATTTAATTATTCTGCACTACGGAACAAACGTTTTGAATTACGGTACCAAAAATTACTCATGGTATGAAAAAGGAATGACAAAAACCGTAAACAAAATCAAAGAATCTTTCCCAGGAGTTTCGATATTAATTGTTTCTACAGCAGACAAATCGACTAAATATGATTTGGAAATGAAAACCGATTCGGCTGTTGTACCTTTAATGAAGGCACAAAAACATTATGCTTTAGAAACAGAATCTGGTTTCGTAAACTTATATACTTTAATGGGCGGTGACGGATCAATGATTAAATGGGTTGACGAAGCGCCAGCGAAAGCTAATAAAGATTATACGCATTTTAACCAGCGAGGAGCAAAAGCTATCGGTAATTTGTTGTACGAACAGTTAAACAAAGGATACGAAGAATTTAAAACGCTCAGAGCAAAACGTGATGCAGAAGGGACTAAACCAAAACCAGTAAGAAGAGCCAGACCTGATTCCGTTTCAATAACAAAAGACAGTGTATGATGAATAAACTTATTGTGTTCTTTTGTTGCCTTTTTTTTACAACAAATGAAAAGCCACCAAAAGCTAATGTAGATCCAATACCCAAAAAAATGATTCAAAAAGTTGATACCGCAAAAGCGGAAGCTCCAATAGAGGGTCAAATTTATAATGCCCAAGTTTTAAAAAGCTTTTTTGAAAAACTGGAGCAGAACGAAAGCCAGAAAAACCAGAAAATCAATATCGTTCATATTGGCGATTCTCATATCCAAGGTGATTTAATGACCAATGAGATTAGAAAGAATTTGCAGCAAAGATTTGGAAATGCAGGAAGAGGTTTGGTGTTTCCGTATCAATTGGCAAAAACAAACGGATCTTACAACGAGCGTTTCAAATCAAATCGCGGTTGGGAAAGTTATAGAAATATCCTTCCGTTCAAAAGTAATCCCGTTGGTTTAAGCGGTATTGGACTTTGGAGAGATTCGGGCGGATTTGTAATGGAAATGAATGTAAAAGATCCCGCTTATAATTTCAATACCATAAAAATTATAACACCTCAGAATCAAGATATGTTTGATTTGGCAGTTTCTTCCAAGATTAACTCTATTCAAACAACAGAACGAAGAGTTATAACACACAAGATTAAAAAAGGAGAAGTTCTGGGGACGATTGCTGATAAATACAATGTTTCTGTTGCTGAAATTAAAAGAGACAATCGTTTAAAATCGAATAATATTCGCGCTGGACGAACTTTAAAAATTGCAACAAACGAAACAAGGCCCAAAACCATTTCAATGTCGGAATTTGTGCCTTTAACAATCGAGTCGGATTCCTTTTCACATTATTATAATTCAGATAATGCTTTAAGCCGAATTTTCTTGATTCCGAATAAAGAAGCTTCTAATTATGAATTAAATGGATTGGTTTTAGAAAAAGATGCTTCAGGAGTTATCTACAGCAGTATTGGAGTAAATGGTGCCAAATATTCGGATTACAATAAATATCCTTTGTTTTTTGAACAATTAAAAGCCTTGCACCCCGATTTACTTATCTTTTCATTAGGAACAAATGAAAGTTATGATCATCTGGATGCTTCAAGTTATATTAAAGAATTACGAGATTTTATTAGTAATATAAAAGCTCAGAAAATAGATGTGCCGATAATAGTGATGACACCGGCGCCATCTTTATTAAGAAGAAAACCGAATTATTATATTAGTGATTATGCAAAGCAGATTATTGATACAGCTCAAAAAGACGGTTTTGCAGTCTGGGATTTATATGATGAATTTGGAGGTATGAGTGGCATCAAACAATTAAAAGTACAAGGATTAATTGGGCCAGATTGGGTTCATTATTCCAAAAAAGGATATGAGAAACAAGGAAACTTGTTTACACAGGCGTTTTTTAAAACATACGATAATTTTAAATTAAAGAATTAAGTTGACAACAATAGATAGCATTAATAATTGGTTCATTCAAAATTTTGGTGCAATTACAACAGAACAAGTTGAAAGCTGGTTTGTTTATAATCCAGACGAAAAACTTTTATTCAATACCGGATTATTTCTTGGTTTATTTTTGGTTTTCTATTTTGTGTATGGTTTTTTACGCAAAACATTTTATTTGAGATTAACGTATGTTATTCTGTTCTCGCTTTTCTTTTATTACAAATCGAGCGGGATTTATTTTCTATTATTATTGCTTTCATCTGTCGTGGATTATGGTTTGAGTCAGATTATTTACCGAGAAAGCAGAGACGGCGTTAAAAAATTATATCTCGTTATAAGCGTAATTTTGAATCTAGCACTTTTGGGCTATTTCAAATACATGAACTTTTTGATTGTGACTTACAACGACATGTTTCACGGTAATTTTGCGTTGCATAATGTTTTTCTTCCTGTTGGAATTTCGTTTTATACTTTCCAGTCTATGAGTTATATCATTGAGATTTACAGAGAAGAAATTAAACCAACCAAAAACTACATTGAATATTTATTCTTTGTTTCGTTTTTCCCTCAGTTAGTTGCCGGGCCAATTGTACGTGCGAAAGATTTTCTTCCGCAGATCTATCAAAAATTAAATTTGACAAAGCAGGATGTTAACAATGCTTTGTTCTTAATTATTGGAGGTTTAATTAAGAAAACGGTAATTTCAAACTACATTTCGGTAAACTTTGTGGATCGTGTTTTTGATACACCATTAAGTTATACTTCTTTTGAGAATTTAATGGCTTCATACGGATATGCTATCCAAATTTATTGTGATTTCTCAGGATATTCAGATATGGCAATTGGTATTGCATTGTTACTAGGATTCAAATTACCAGTCAATTTTAGAACACCATATAAATCAACATCAATCACCGATTTCTGGAGAAGATGGCATATTTCACTTTCCACTTGGTTAAAAGACTTTTTATATATTTCAATTGGAGGAAATCGTCAAGGATCTTTCGCAGGATATTTATTTCCGAGTTTATTTTTCTTTGGTTTATTGCTTTGGGGAATTTCAAATTATAATGAAAGTGTAATTCCGTTGATTGTTGCCGGAAGCAGTATTTTGGTTTTCTGTCTGTCGTTTTTACTTTCAAGCAAAATAAAACAGACTTTAGTAACCAATTTTAATTTGTTTACTACTATGCTTTTAGGAGGTTTGTGGCATGGAGCAGGAGCACAATTTATTGTTTGGGGAGCTTTGCACGGACTAGCATTAGCAATCCATAAAATTTTCATGGAATTCTTTCCTTCTAAGAAAGATAAGAAACCTAATTTCTTATGGAGATTTTTCTCCATCCTAATTACATTTCACTTCGTAGTTTTCTGCTGGATCTTCTTCCGAGCAAGAGATTTCGAAACAGCATTGCAGGTAATTAATAATATCGGACAATTAACATTCGAACCAGAACTTTGGAAAACAATTGTTCTTGGATATAAAAATGTATTCGGATTAATGTTATTCGGTTATGTTTGGCATTTCTTACCGGAAACATTCACAAACGGAATGAAATCGGTTTTTGACAAAACTCCATTATTAATAAAAGCAATAATCTTGGGATTTGTCTATTGGATTGTTTACGCAACAGCAGTGGCAGGTTCACAGCCGTTTATTTATTTTCAATTCTAAGAAGATATAGCCTCGAAGATACTAAGGCGCAAAGATTTTACTCTTTTGCGCTTTTTTTGTTTTACCACTAAGGCGCAAAACTTTTTTTCTCTCGCAGATTTAGCAGATCAAAACAGATTTTGTATTTTTAAAATAAAAATAATCTGCAAAATCAGCTAAATCTGCGAGAGAAAAAATAATTCTGGAAATTAGTGTAATTCGTGGTAAAAAACTTTGCGTCTTAGTGCCTTCGTGGCAAAAAAAGCGTATAAATAAAAATTGCCTGAAATATCTAATTAGATTATCTTTGCACTTCAAATAAAGAAAATAGTATGTTTGATAATTTAAGTGATAAGTTAGATAAAGCGTTCCATATATTAAAAGGACACGGTAAAATTACAGAAGTAAACGTTGCCGATACCTTAAAAGAAGTTCGTCGCGCCTTACTTGATGCCGACGTTAACTTTAAAATTGCTAAAGATTTTACCGCTAGAGTAAAAGACAAAGCAATTGGTCAGGACGTATTGACAACCTTACAGCCAGGACAATTATTAGTAAAACTGGTAAAAGATGAGTTGACAGAATTAATGGGTGGAGATGTTGCTGGTGTTAACTTATCAGGAAATCCAACTGTTATTTTGATGTCAGGACTTCAGGGTTCTGGTAAAACTACTTTCTCAGGGAAATTAGCAAATTTCTTAAAAACAAAGAAAAACAAGAAACCACTTCTTGTAGCCTGTGATATCTACCGTCCTGCGGCGATTAATCAGTTGCATGTTGTGGGAGACCAAATAGGTGTTGAGGTTTACTCAGAGCCAGAAAATAAAAATCCTGTAGAGATTGCTCAAAATGCAATCAAACATGCAAAAGCGAACGGATTCAATGTTGTAATTGTCGATACAGCAGGACGTTTAGCAGTTGATCAGGAAATGATGGATGAAATTGCACGTGTTCACAAAGCAATTCAGCCACAGGAAACATTGTTCGTTGTCGATTCTATGACAGGACAAGATGCTGTAAACACAGCAAAAGCGTTCAACGATATCTTGAATTTTGATGGAGTTATCTTAACGAAATTAGATGGTGATACTCGTGGTGGAGCAGCGCTTTCAATCAAATCGATTGTAAACAAACCAATCAAATTTGTTGGTACTGGAGAAAAAATGGAAGCAATTGATGTTTTCTATCCAGAACGTATGGCAGAGCGTATCTTAGGAATGGGAGACGTTGTGTCTCTTGTTGAAAGAGCTCAAGAACAATTTGACGAAGAAGAAGCAAGAAAACTTCAAAAGAAAATCGCTAAAAACGAATTCGGTTTTGATGACTTCCTAACGCAGATTCAGCAAGTAAAGAAAATGGGTAATATGAAAGACTTGGTGGGAATGATACCAGGAGCTTCAAAAGCCATGAAAGATGTAGAAATCGAAGATGATGCCTTCAAACATATCGAAGCGATTATTTATTCGATGACGCCAGCCGAAAGAAGCAAACCAGCCATTATCGACGTAAAAAGAAAAGCCAGAATCGCTAAAGGTTCCGGAACTAAAGTCGAGCAGGTAAATCAGCTGATGAAACAGTTTGACCAAATGAGCAAGATGATGAAGATGATGCAGGGCCCAGGCGGAAAAAATCTGATGAAAATGATGGGAGGTATGAAAGGAATGCCAGGAGGAATGCCGAGATAATAAAATTAAAAGTTTCAAGTTTAAGGTTTCAAGTTAAGAAACCAAAACATGAAACTTTTTTCGATAAATAAATACAGTTTCGTTTCAACGTGACCCGAGGCTAAAAGCCGAATTGGCGCAGCAAACCTGAAACTTTAAACTTGAAACAAAAAAAGATAAACCTGAAACAAAAACAATGCAGCTACTAGACGGTAAAAAAACATCTAACGACATTAAAAACGAAATTGCAGCCGAAGTTCAATCTATAAAAGCAGCTGGAGGAAAAGTGCCTCATTTAGCAGCGGTTTTAGTTGGAAATAATGGAGCAAGTTTAACTTACGTAGGAAGTAAAGTAAAATCTTGTCAAGAAATCGGATTTGATTCTACTTTAGTAAGTCTGCCGGAAACGATTACCGAAGACGAACTGCTTGCGAAAATAAAAGAGTTAAACGAAGATGATAATCTAGACGGATATATCGTTCAGTTGCCTTTGCCGAAACATATCGATGAACAAAAAATTCTTTTAGCAATCGATCCAGACAAAGACGTTGATGGTTTTCATCCAACAAACTTTGGTAGAATGGCGCTTGAAATGGAAAGTTTTATTCCAGCAACACCATTCGGAATTATGGAATTGTTAGAGCGTTACAAAGTAGAAACTGCAGGAAAACATACAGTAGTAATTGGAAGAAGTCATATCGTAGGGCGTCCAATGAGTATTTTAATGAGCCGTAAAGGAAATCCTGGAGATTCGACAGTTACTTTGACTCACAGCCGTACTAAAGACTTGGCAGAATTCACTAAAAATGCTGATATCATTATTACAGCTTTAGGTGTTCCAGAATTCTTAAAAGCAGATATGGTAAAAGAAGGAGTAACAGTTATCGACGTTGGTATTACTCGAGTAGAAGATGCATCAAATGCAAAAGGATATGTGATAAAAGGGGATGTTGATTTTGACGAAGTAAGTAAAAAAGCATCATTCATTACGCCAGTTCCAGGTGGAGTAGGGCCAATGACAATTGCAATGCTACTTAAAAATACACTTTTAGCTCGTAAAATGAGAAGCGCAAGAAATAAATAATTTCTTTTTCAAAATACTATGAAAGCCTGTTCAATTGAGCAGGCTTTTTTTATTGTAACAATTTTTACAAACACATAGAAACATAGAATTTAATTTCTATGAAAAGAAAGCAAATGAGAAACAAATTTCTCTCACATGGTTAAAGGTTGGCTATGTTTGTTTAAAAAAGTGAAACGTCTTTTTTTTGCAGTTACAATATCTATGTTTCTATGTGTTTAAAAATCTATCCAAACTGCCATTTTAATATATAATTAATAGTTTAAAGTTTTGGTTCTTAAAAATAAAGGATACTTTTGCACCACTTAAAAAACACTTCTCCAAATGGACGATTATTATTATTCGTTAGTATTAAATTAAGCAGCTTTTGAAATTTCAAAATGCTGCGTTAAAACCCTGTATTTTGAAATGAAAGCCTTTTACACCAACAACAACGGATTAGTAGAAATCCAAAAATGGACTTCAAATTGCTGGATTCACATCGAATCTCCAACAGAATCAGATAAAAATTACTTATTAGAAGAACTTCAGGTTCCTGAAGCTTTTTACAATGATATTGAGGATATCGACGAAAGACCTCGTATCGAAATCGAAGACGGCTGGACTTTGATTATTATGCGCATTCCCATAAAAAGCGGCGATGTAAAAATCCCTTTCCATACAGTTCCGCTCGGAATTATTTTTAAAGACGATATATGTGTTACAATCAGTTTTTATAAAACAGAGATAATCAAAGATTTTGTAGCTTATTCACAGCGCAAAAACATCGAGATAGAAGATAATTTCAATTTGGTTTTACGATTGCTTTTATCATCAAGCGTTTGGTATTTGAAATATCTAAAACAAATCAATCATAAAATAAAACTTGCAGAAGATAATTTGGAGAAATCCATTAAAAATGAAGAATTACAAGCTTTGCTTCAAATCGAAAAATGTTTTGTGTTTTTCATCACTTCTCTAAAAGCAAATGATGTTTTGTTCCAAAGAATCAAAAATCTAAAAGCACATAAAGCCAATTATGATCCAGAATTATTAGAAGATGTTGAAATCGAATTAAATCAGGCGCAGGATACTGCCAATATTTACAACAACATCTTAACTGGAATGATGGACGCTTACGCCTCTGTAATCTCCAATAATATGAACAATATTATGAAACAGATGACTTCAATTTCTATCATATTAATGATTCCAACTCTTATCGCCAGTTTGTACGGAATGAACGTCCCAAACGGATTAGAAGAAAGTAAATACGGAATCTGGATTCTACTCTTAGTTTCTATAATTCTATCCACTTTTGGAGTTTTTTTATTCAAAAGAAGAAGATGGTTCTAAAAAATAATTCAAAAGCCTTTTCGTTAAGAAAGGGCTTTTCAGTTTTTATAATTTGGGCGTGACCGTGTTTGCAAAAAGGCGCTTCCAATCTTTGTGCGTATGTGCGCCTTTCTGCAAACACGGTCGGGCTATCCATGCTACTTCGGTAGCTTATTCCTATCCCTCACGCGGTCTCATGTAATAAGAAATTCTCATTCCTGCAAGGTTTTCAAAACCTTGTAGGTATATTTAGGAAGTTAAAGTAAAAGACGACTTTAGTTTTTTGATTCAAGCTCAGCTTTAAACCTACAAGATTTTGAAAATCTTTCAGGAGTTTGGATTACTTTCGTAAATATTTTTAACTTTTTTATTTGCTATTCCAAAATAAATAATAACTTTGTACTGCAAAGTACTTTAATTATGAATCAAAAGCACCAAGAAGATTTAGCACATATTCGTTCCATGATGGAGCGCTCTTCCAGATTTATATCGTTAAGCGGACTTTCGGGAGTTTTCGCGGGTCTTTCGGCTTTAATTGGTGGTATATATGTTTACCAGCTTTTTAAAGCGAATGGGATGGATTATCTAAGTGATGAACATAGATTGTATTCAGCTAATCTGGTAACCGAATTATTCTGGATTGGAATCATAATTATGACGTGTGCATTTGTATTCGGAATCTTTTTTACCATCAGAAAAAGCAGAAAATATAATTTGCCAATCTGGACATCAGCAACAAAAAAGATGCTATTTAATCTAGCAGTTCCGCTTTTTGCAGGTGGAATATTTTGCCTGTCTTTGATGTATCACGGATATTTTGGATTAGTAGCACCTTCAACATTAATATTTTACGGACTTGCTGTTCTAAATGCAGAAAAATATACTTTTTCTGATATTAAATATTTAGGCTTTTCTGAATTAATTTTAGGACTTATTTCTATGTTCTATATTGGATATGGTTTGATTTTTTGGATTTTAGGATTCGGAATTCTACATATTTTATATGGTTTAGTAATGTTCAAAAAATACAAATAATTGAATGGGAATTATTGACAAACTAAATAAAGATTTTGAAAGCCGTGTCAGATTGGGTATTATGTCCATTTTGATGGTAAACGACTGGGTAGATTTTACCGAGATGAAAGCGCTTTTGAATATTACCGATGGGAATTTGGCGAGTCACTCTTCTGCATTGGAAAAATCAGAATACATCGAAATTAAAAAGGAATTTGTGGGTAAAAAGCCAAAAACATCTTATCAGGTAACACCGCTTGGCCGCGCGGCGTTCAAAGAACACCTTTCGTATCTCGAAAAATTAATGAAATCTTAGAAACTAAATTTTTTTACCTAAAAACTTTGAATTACAAAGTACTTTTAAAAATTAAAATCATGAAAAAACACCAAATTATTTTAGCTTGTACGGCAGTTTTTGCGCTGCTTTTTTATAATGAAGCTCCTGGAATCAATGTTTCTATTTTTGGAGTGGTATTGACACTATTAATTAGTTATTTCTTTCAAGAAAAGTTTGTAGACAGATCACATCTTGTTTTAGTAATGACTTCTATTTTATCTTGTTTCGCCTTTGCTTGGTATGGAGATGCCGCATCATTTTTTGCATTAGCTTTGTCAATTTTATTTTTGCATTTTAAAACGCAGGATGGCGAACTCAAAATAATACAAATCTTTCCGCTGCTATTCCTGAATGGAATAACTTCTCTAGGGCGAATTTTTATTTTTAGCCAATGGCTCCCTGAACGTAAAATTCATAACGATTTCGCTAAAAAACTAGTAGCTTTTGTTGTAATTCCGGTTATATTTTTAGGGTTGTTTTTTATAGTTTATTCTTTTGGAAGCAATCATTTTTCTTCATTATTCACGGACTATACTTTGGATATTGATATTTTTCAATTGGTCTTAATCAGTGTGCTTGGATTTTATATCTCGTTTAGTTTTTGGAATTATTGGGTTCCTGATGCTTTTTATGAATTTAATCCAAAACTTGATAATGAATTTAATGCTATTTCTGAAGTGAAAAATCAAAGTACATTTTCATTTTTAGATTTAGACTTTGAAAGGAAAAGTGGTGAAATTACATTGTTTATGTTGAATCTTATGCTTTTGGTTTTTATTGCAACTTACAACTATGAACAGTTTTTTGAAGTAGTCGAAAAAACAAATCTAAGTTCAGATACACATGAGCGTGTAAATGCCGTAATTTTCTCAATTTTAATGGCAGTTGGCGTAATTTTGTTTTATTTTAAAGGAGGATTCAATTTTGATGAAAAAGCAAAAACTTTAAAAAATCTCGCTAAAGTCTGGCTTGCGTTAAATGTCATTTTAATTGTAAGCGCCATGATTAAAAATACTGAATATGTTTCTTTTTATGGCTTAACATACAAACGTCTTGGGGTATATGCTTTTTTAATCTTAGCCATTATTGGATTAGTGGTTTCATTTCAGAAAATCAGAAAACAGAAAACCAATGCTTATCTTTTCAATCAAATGGTTTGGTATTTCTATGGAACAATTCTTTTATGCAGTTATGTGAATTGGGGGTTTAGTAACTACTTATAATATCTCTGTCAACAAAGGAGTAGAACCAGTATTTCTAAGCGGATTAAATTTTAATGATGATATTCGCCGTGACTATTTCTTGAAAAATAATTTAGATGGTAAAAATTCAGAGATTATAAGAGAAGAGCTGATTTCGAATTATCAGCATTCTGGATTTCTCTCAAAAGCACTGTATTACGATTTTTTAGAGGTTAAAAATTAACATTTAATTAGAGTTTTCTTGAATCTAGCTTGATATATTTGCAGGATAAATAGTACATTAAATAATTATGCGAAGTTCTTGGATAATCTTCATTTTTTTTAGCTGTGCAGTAGTACAAGCTCAAATAACACCCAATAATCAATTTGATAGAGATTTGATTTTGTATTTGCCTTTAAATGGAAACATACAAGACGAAAGTCCGTTAAAAAATAATTGTTTTTCTTGGAATATTAAACCCGAAAAAGATAAAAACGGAAATAATAACGGAGCGTTTTCTTTTGACAATATTGGATTTATTGGTGTTCAAAATATTGATAATTTTAATGGGCTAACTGCTTTTACAATTACCAGCTGGATTTATTTGAATAAATATACAGAACATAATACTATTATATCTAAAGTAAATCCTGGAAGAGATTTTAATTTACAGGTTCAGGAAGACGGAACCCTTAATTTTCATACTTACAAAAATGGTTATATCCATTTTAATTCTCAGCATAAAATACCGCTGCAGGAATGGGTTTATGTTACTTTTACTTATACTGGAAAAGTATTCCAGATGTATATAAATGGAGAGCCAGAAAAATTCTCAATTAATTTTGAAGGGGCTTTTGTACCAATGGATGAACTTAAATTTAGTTTTTCATGGACAGGCAAAGATCTTACAGTTGGTAATCTATATCCTTATGCAAGAGAAAGTTTTTACGGAAGAATCGATGATCTTAGAGTTTACAAAAGAGTATTGTCTTTAAGTGAAATTAAAAAGCTTATTAATTTGAAAAACAATGAAAGAGGAATTGCATATCCTTTGGGGGATTTTAATAACTCAGAACAAAATAAGCAGGTTATAGATAACGATTCGTTTAAAATAACTACTCCTGGAAATCAAAAAGGAGTGATTGATGCACCTGTGCAGGAGATCAAACTTTGATAAATGAAAAAGAGGAGAACTATTGTTCTCCTCTTTTTTTAAATCTAGGATCGTTTTTAGAAATATAAGTTGTTCTTCTGTTTGAATTTCCATTTGAACTTCTATTGGAAGTCTCCACTTTTGGCAGACTTGCTTCTTCAGTTTTGCTCGAAGGTTCAATTAATTGGTTTAATTCTTTTATTTCAGTATCAGTTAAATCACGGTAACGTCCAACTGGGACATCCAAAGAAATATTGATAATTCGGATACGTTTCAGTGCTGTAACTTCGTAACCCAAATATTCAGACATTCTTCTGATCTGGCGGTTTAATCCCTGCGTTAAAATAATCTTGAAGGTATATTTACTGATTTGTTCTACTTTACATTTTTTGGTAACCGTATCTAAAATCGGAACTCCATTTCCCATTCTTTGTATAAAACGTTCTGTGATGGGTTTGTTTACCGTAACGGTATATTCTTTTTCGTGGTTATTTCTAGCCCGTAAAATCTTGTTTACGATATCACCATCATTCGTCATGAAAATTAATCCCTCACTAGCTTTATCCAATCTTCCAATTGGAAAAATTCGTTTGGGATAATTGATATAATCTACAATGTTATTTTTGACTTCAAGATTGGTGGTGCATTCAATTCCAACAGGTTTATTGAATGCCAGATAAATCATTTTTTCGTTTTTTTCAATAATCAACTTTCCGTCTATTCGCACTTCATCATCTGGCGAAACTTTAGTTCCCATTTCTGGTACAACACCATTTATTGTCACGCGTCTTTCTTCAATCAATTTGTCAGCTTCACGGCGAGAACAATAGCCCGTTTCGCTTATAAATTTATTTAGACGTTTTAAATTTTCTTCCATACTGCAAAAGTAGGCAAAAAATTGATTTTATGTTTCAGATTTCAGATTTTAGATTTTTTTGAAATAGGGATAAAACCCTTTGTCACTTTGGATCTCTGTACTTTTGTATCTTTTTTAAGAATGAAACTGAGAGCTGTCTTCTGGAGTTTCTTTTCTTTCAAACATGCCATAATCGCGAACTACAGTTGCAATCCTTAAATGATAATCTTTAAAAATTCCGTTTCTTCCCTTAGCCTGCGCATGACGATGCATTTCAAGATTTCTCCATTGCTGAATACTTTCTTCATCTTTCCAAAAAGATAAAGACAATATTTTTTCAGGATCACTAAGGCTCTGAAATCTTTCAATGGAAATAAATCCATCAATGTGGTTCAGTTCAGGACGAAGACTTGCTGCAATATCTAAATATTCGTCTTTCTTGCCTTCGTTAGGAATTACTTCAAAAATTACAGCGATCATTTTAATTGTAGATTTTAGAATTCAGATTTTAGATTTGAGAAAAGCCTTTGTTGTTTTGCTTCTTTGTTACTTTGAGCTTTGAGAAAATAAAAACTTAGTGTCTTAGCGACTTAGCGGCTCAGAATCTTCAAAAAGAAACTCAATCACTTTATCATATAATTCATCATCGTGCATTCCGTGGCCTAACCCATCAGTTTCAATAAACTGACTGTTTTTCCAATTGCTGGCTATTTTTTTTCCTTCTTCAAAAGCTACAATTTTATCTGAAATATCATGTGCTATAAAGCCAGGAACGTTAAACTCTGAGGCAAACTTTTGCCCAGAAAAATCTTCCAGTTTAAAGTTGAAACGATTTATGAATTTACTTTCTAAAAGAGAAAGCATTCTTTTATTTAGACTCAGCATTGAGATATAATTGTCAATCAGTGTTTTTAAATCGGATGGAGCACCAAGGATCACCATTTTATTTATACTGGTATTCGGAAATAAATATTGATGATAAACACAGGCTGCGCCTCCAATAGAATGTCCAATAATAATTTCAGGCTGATATTTTTCGACCGCTTTACTAATGAATTCAGCGTAAAGCGGCACATTAAATTCTTTACCGCTGCTTTGTCCATGAGCTGGTGCGTCAAGAGCAATTATCGTACTTCCTGATTTTTGCAGATGCGGTAAAGTTTTTTTCCATCTTGAAGAATTACTTTCCCATCCATGAACCAAAAGAATTTTGGTTTCGTTTCCTTTCCAAATATAAGTTTGGAAATGGTGTTCATTATGATGAAAAGTTTCTGTTTCTGTATGTCGCAAGACTTTTGGAAGTTGTTCTTTTTTGAATCGGCCAATTCGAGGCTGGCTAAAAAGTGCATAAGAAAGTTCCATAGCTCTTTGCGGACGCACGTAACTCAAAAAGTTAATATAAGAACCAACTGATTTTAACGTGATGAAGCGTATTCCTTTTTTAATTCCCAAAACTTAAATTTTTTCTAAAGGTAAAAAAAGGTCTGCCACGAATTACACAAGTGACCACGAATTTTTTATTCTCACTATTACAGATAAAAAAATAATTAGTGATAATTAGTGGAATTAGTGGCAAAAAAAAAGTCCCGATTTAATCGGGACTTGGTATTTAGAATTTTGCGAACAATTGTTCCATTTTTTCTTTTTCTTCTTCAGCTAATTGTGTATCAACTAAGATTCTTCCAGAGTGCTCATCAGTGATGATTTTCTTTCTTGAAGCAATTTCAACCTGAGTTTGAGGTGGAATTGTAAAGAAAGATCCTGCAGATGCTCCTCTTTCGATAGAAACTACAGCTAATCCGTTACGAACACTGCTTCTGATTCTGTTGTAAGCAGCTAATAATCTGTCTTCGATTTGCGCAGAAAATTCAGCAGATTTCTCAGTTAAGAAAGTTTCTTCTTTCTGAGTTTCAGCCATAATAGCGTCTAATTCAGATTTTTTATGTTTTAAATGAGAGCTTTTAGCATCAAGTTTTTCTTTTAAATTAGAAATAACTTCTTTTTTGTGCTCGATAGAAGCTTTCATTTCTTTGATTTGCTTTTCAGCCAATTGAATTTCTAATTCCTGAAATTCAACTTCTTTTGTCAAAGAATTAAATTCTCTGTTGTTACGTACTGATTCTTGTTGTTTTGTGTACTTTTTGATCACTTCTTTATGCTCCTCAATAGCAATTTTCTTTGCTTTGATTTGCTCCTCAATCACTTCAAGTTCACCTTTCAGTTTTTCTGAACGAGTGCTCAAACCTGCAACTTCATCTTCTAAATCTTCAACTTCTAAAGGAAGTTCTCCTCTAACGTTTCTGATTTCGTCAATTCTAGAGTCAATAAGCTGTAAATCGTATATTGCTCTTAACTTGTCCTCAACACTTAATTCTTTCGTATTCGTCATATTCTATAAGTACTTAACTGGATTTGTATTTTCTTCCGATAAAATGATTGCAAAATTAAGAATTTTTTTTCGAAGATAATCAACAATATAATTTTTTGTATAACGTTCACTCTCAAAATGACCAATATCGGCCAAAAGTAACTTGTTTTCAGCTTCATAAAACTGATGATACTTCAAATCTGCCGTCAAAAAAGCATCGGCTCCAGCCTGAATTGCATTTTTTATGGCAAAACTTCCAGAACCTCCAAGTACGGCTACTTTTTTTATTTTTTTTCCTAAAAAAGCTGAATGGCGAATTCCGTCAGCGATCATTTTATCTTTTACAAAATGAAGAAAGTCTTTTTCGTCCATTTCATTTTCAAATTCACCAATCATTCCTAAACCAATATTTTGATGCTGGTTTTGTAAATCGTAGAGTTCATAAGCTACTTCCTCATAAATATGGTTCGAAAAAAGCGCTTTTAAAATTCTGGATTGAAGGTGTTTTTCAAAAACAACTTCGATTTTAATTTCTTCTCCAGTATGAAGCTTTCCTTTTTCTCCAATTACAGGATTGCTGTCTTCGTTTCCTTGAAAAGTAAAAAATCCCTGTGTATTAAAACTGCAGTTGTCATAATTTCCAATTTTCCCTGCACCAGCTTCAAATAAAGCATTTCGAACTTTATCTGCATTATCCGGAACGGTAAAAGTGACCAGTTTTTGAATGAAATTATTTTTAGGAATTAATGTTTTAGTATTGGTTAAGCCTAAAGCATCGCAGAAAATTTTATTTACTCCAGCTGAATGATTGTCTAAAGCAGTATGAACGGCATAAATAGCGATGTCATTTTTAATGGCTTTTAAAATAGCTCGTTCGACATAATTTTTGCCTGTAATTTTCTTAATTCCGGAAAATAAAATAGGGTGGAAGCATACAACAAGATTACAGTTTTTAGATATGGCTTCGTCAATTACATTTTCTAAAGCATCATGGCAAACTAAAACACCAGTGCATTCGGTTTCTGAATTTCCTACTAAAAGTCCAACGTTGTCAAAATCTTCGGCATAAGCCAAAGGAGCCATTTCTTCGAGGACTGAGATTATATTTTTGATTTTCATTTTAAGTTTTTCAAATTTTTATTAGTATCAACTATTTATACCATCAGTAATAAATAATTGATACTAATGGTATAAATAGTTGATACTAAAAGTACAAATTTAGTACATTTGTAGTATAAAATTTATAAGTCATGACAACTATAAAAATTAACGAACGCACGAAGACTGGAAAAGCATTTATGGAAATGTTCGAAGCTTTTTTTAAAGGTCTTGATGGTATTGAAATTGTTGAAACAGATAGTTATGCACAGGTTAATGAGGAGGAAAGTATTTATAGTCCTGAATTTATCGAGAAAATTAAAAAAGCAGAAGACAACATTAAAAAAGGAAAAACAACAAGATTAAATCCTGAGGATATATGGGGAAGTATTTTGTAGACTTTGAAGAAGTTGCTCGTAAAGATTTAAAAGATCATTATAAATCAGGAAATAAAGCTACTATTAAAAAAATTGAAAAAATACTTTTGGAATTAACTGAACATCCTTTTACTGGAGAAGGACAGCCGGAAGAATTGAAATACAATTATAAAGGTTATTGGTCAAGAAAAATCAACAAAAAAGACAGATTGATTTATAGAGTTGAAGAAGAAATAGTAACTGTTATTATCGTTTCTGCAATGGGTCATTACTCTGATAAATAACATTATGAACTTACTCAGAAAAATACTTTTCCCTTTCGCCATTTTATATGGCTTCATTACTTCAGTCCGTAATTTTCTTTTTGATAAAGGCGTTTTAAAATCGACTTCATTTAATCTTTCTGTTATTGCTGTCGGAAATTTAAGCGTGGGAGGAACAGGTAAAACACCTCAAATTGAATATTTGATTCGATTATTATCTGATAAGTATAAAGTGGCCACTTTAAGTCGTGGTTATAAAAGAAAATCAGAAGGATTTGTTTTAGCTGATCAAAATTCGAATGCAGAAATTTTGGGAGACGAACCGTTTCAGTTTTATCAAAAATTTTCAAATGTAATGGTGGCCGTTGATGCAAATCGTACAAATGGAATTCAGCAATTACTTTCGCAGAACGAAAAACCAGACGTTATTTTACTTGATGACGCTTATCAGCATAGAAAAGTAAAAGCGGGTTTTTATATTCTTTTAACGGCTTATGATGATTTGTATGCAGACGATTTTATGCTCCCAACAGGAAATTTAAGAGAGAGCAGAAGTGGAGCAGAAAGAGCCAATATTGTTGTGGTTACCAAATGCCCAAAAGTTTTATCGGAAGAAAAACAAGCTGAAATTCGATTAAAGTTAAAACTAAGTTGTTCGCAGCAACTTTTCTTTACATTTATAGATTATGATCAAGAAATTTACAGTTCAACAGGAAAAATTGCTGTGAGCGAAATTAAATCAGAATCTAAATTACTTTTGGCAGGAATTGCAAAACCAAAGCCATTCTATGATTACTTAAAAAATGAGAATGACGAATGCTTAACTTTTCCAGATCATCATCATTTTTCTGATACCGATTTAGAAACGATTTTAACCAAAGCAAACGGAAGAAAAATAATTACAACCGAAAAAGATTATGTTCGCTTAAAAGATTCAAAGCTGATTTCGCAATTGTATTACCTGCCAATAAAAAGTACTTTCATCAATCACCAGCAAAATTTTGATGCGACAATTTTAGAATATGTAAAGTAAAAACTAAGCATCTCAGCATCTTAGAAGCTTAGTATCTTGTTAATCAAAAAACTTGGCAATTGTGCTGTAAAATTCGTCTGGGACAAAAGGTTTGGTAATTACATCATCCATTCCAAAAGAGAGAAGCATATCACGATTTTCGTCAAGCGAAATAGCAGTCAGTGCGATAATCGGAGTCAATTTATCAAATTCTCGAATTAATTTGGTTGCGGTAGTACCGTTAATGCCAGGAAGATGAACATCCATTAAAACCATATCAAAGCTTTTGATTTTTAGAAGTTCAACAGCATCTTCTCCATTATCAATGATTTCGCAGTTAATGTTTTTGTTTTCAAGCATTTTTCGAGTAATCATTTGATTGATTTTGTTGTCCTCAATCAATAGAATAGATTTGTGTTTCAATTGTGTATCACTATATGATTTTACTTCTTCAATTACTTCCAATGGTTCGTTATTAATTTTAAAATTTAATTTGAAGGTAAAAGTAGAACCTTTACCCACTTCGCTTTTTAGTTTTATTTCTCCTCCAAGGAGTTCGATTAGTTTTTTTACAATAGTTAGGCCAAGACCTGTTCCGCCATATTTTCGGTTTACTTCGATAGATCCTTGGGAGAAACTTTCAAAAACAGTTTGAAGCTTATCTTCGGGAATGCCAATTCCGGTATCTACAATTTCAAAATAAATAGTAGCTGTGTCATCTTCCTGAGAATATAGTTTTGCAATAACGCTTACCTGTCCGTTTTGTGTAAATTTTAAAGCATTATTAATCAGGTTTAGTATGATTTGGGACAGTTTTGTTGGATCGCCCATTAAGTTGTCAGGAATCGATTTGTCTATCTCTAAGTTGAAATAGTTTTTATTAGCTGTAGCTAACTCTTTTAAAGAACCTTGAATATTGAATAAAAGTTCTTTCAGATTAAAACTAATATTTTCCACCTCAACTTTAGTAGAATCAATTTTATTGATTTCTAAAATCTCGTTAATAAAAGTGGTGAGATAATTTCCTGAAAATTTTAAAGATTCCAGATATTTTAATTGTTTTTTCTTTGGATTGTCTTCCAGTAAAATATGCGTAATTCCGTTAATAGCGTTTAACGGAGTTCTTAATTCATGACTTACTGTAGATAAGAATTCAGATCGTGCTTTCGATGCTTTTTCAGCTTTGTTTTTAGCCAGAATTAACTCTTTGTTTTTTTCGCGAAGCAATAAATTGTTCTGATTTCTAATAATGTTATTTTTATATAACGCCAAACTTAAAAGAGACAAAATCGAAATTAAAGCAATAGCGAGAATGCTAACTAACTTGGAATAACGATAGGTTTTAAGCTGAATTTTTTCTTCGCTTTCTCTTTTTATAGTATTATTTAAAGACTGATTTTTTTTGAATTTTTCGAATTCGTTTAGATCAACTTTGGCATTTTTTAATCTTAAAAGATAATTTTCCAACTGATAATGTTCATCTAAAAAAGAATAAGCCATATCATAATTTTTATTCTGCTTATAATATTGGCTTATGGCTAAAACAATCTTCGATTTTTTTGGAAGGTCATTGCTTTTTTCGTTATAATCTAAAGCTTTATCAAAGTAGATTATAGCAGAATCGTTCCTTTTCAGCTGTGTTTCAATCAAACCAAGTTGATAATAAGAATCTACTTTTGTTTTTATTATGCCTGGATTGTTAGGTTTTTCTGTGATACTTCGGAAAGTTTTTGCCGCCAGCTCAAGATCATCATTCTTTTTTTGTGCCAATGCTTTTTGATAACTTAAAGCTTCTGAATGATCAGTGATATTAAGTTCTTTTAATAGATTTTGAGATTTAGCATAGTAAATATCAGCAGTTTTGTAATCTCCTTTTGCTGTATTTGTTACTCCAATATAATACAAAGCCAAGGCTTTAATACAGCTAGGTTTTAATGTGTCATAAATAGAGACTGTTTTGTGAAAGCTTTTTAAAGCATCTTCAAGTTTTCCTTGATTATAGAAAATCTTGCCAAGTTTTAAGGTTTGATTGGCTAAGTTTTCTGTTTTGCCATGGACTTCGCAGAAACTGATAGATTTTTGGGTGTATGCAGCGGCCTCATTGTACTTTTTACTGTCAAGATTAGTTTTGGCTAGTTTGTTGTAATAGACAACGCTATCTGTATTCTTTTTGAATTGAGAATACAAAGACGAGCTAAGAAAACAAACAACAATAAAAAGACAGTATTTCATGTATGGCAGTGCTTTTACAATGAATCTTATTTTTTTCTTATGAGTAAAATTAAATCGATTAATCTTGATGAATAGCCAATCTCGTTATCATACCACCCTACTACTTTTACCATTTTATCGATAACCGAAGTTAGTTGTGCGTCAAATAAACAAGAATGTGTATTGCCAATTACATCTACCGAGACAATTGGATCTTCGGTGTAATCTAATATTCCTTTTAAATTTGTTTTTGAGGCTTCTTTAAATGCTTTATTTATTTCTTCAATGCTTACAGCACGTTTTACATTGAAGGTAATGTCTGTTAATGAACCGTCGGGAACAGGAACTCTAATCCCGCATCCTCCCATTTTGTTGTGCAATTTAGGAAAAATTTTTGTTAATGCCTTAGCCGCACCAGTAGTTGTTGGAACAATTGATTGACTTGCACCTCTTGCACGACGTAAATCCTTATGGGGCTGGTCATGAAGGCTTTGATCTGTTGTAAAAGAATGTATTGTTGTAATGTAAGCCTGTTCAATACCGCATAATTCTTCAATGATTTTGATCATTGGTGCAGCATTGTTTGTAGTACAGCTTGCATTAGAAACGATTGTTTCATCTTCATCCAGAATGTTTTCATTTACTCCAAGAACTACCGTTTTTATGGTATCTACTTCAGATGGTGCAGAAAGAATTACTTTTTTAGCACCTGCTTCCAGATGCCTGTTTAATTCTTCATGTGTTTTATATTTTCCTGTAGATTCAATTACAATGTCAATCGAATGTGATTTCCAGTCTAGATTTAAAATGTTTTTTTCATGAAAAAAGAAAAAATGCCTGCCGTCTACAATAATACTATTTTCATCATGACTGACCTCAGAAGGTAAAACACCGTGAATACTGTCATATTTAATTAAATGTGACATCGTTTTATTGTCGGCAATGTCATTTATAGCAACGACCTCAATTTCAGGATGATTTAAAAGAAGGCGGAATAAATTTCTCCCGATTCTTCCAAATCCATTAATGGCAATTCTTGTTTTCAATTATTTGGTTTATTCGTTTAATAGTTAAAATCGTTTAACTATTTAAAACGTTTACATTTGCGATTAAACGATTAAACAGTTAAACGATTTATCCTGAATTTATAAAATATGTTTTTGTGCTTTGTATGAAGAGCGAACAAGTGGTCCGCTTTCTACATGTCGGAAACCTAAATCAAGTCCAAATTGCTCATATCGGGCAAATTGTTCAGGTGTAATGAATTCTTTTACAGGAAGGTGTTTTTTGCTTGGCTGTAAATACTGTCCAATAGTTACGACATCTACATTGGCATTTCTTAAATCAGTCATAGTCTGAAAAACTTCTTCTTCTGTTTCTCCAAGACCTAACATAATTCCAGATTTGGTTCTATTAATGCCTTTTTCTTTTAAATAACGAAGAACTTCTAAGCTTCGGTCATATTTTGCCTGAATACGAACTTCACGTGTTAAACGTCTCACCGTTTCCATATTATGAGAAACTACTTCTGGGTTTGCTTCTACAATACGGTCTAAATTTCTTTCCATTCCCTGAAAATCAGGAATTAAAGTTTCAAGAGTTGTGTTTGGATTCATTCTGCGGATCGCTCTAACAGTTTCCATCCAGATGATCGAACCTCCATCTTTTAAATCATCTCGATCTACACTTGTAACTACGGCGTGTTTTATATTCATGATTTTAATAGAACGAGCGACCTTTTCAGGTTCATCCCAGTCTACTGTTTCTGGTCTTCCAGTTTTAACACCGCAGAATCCGCAAGAACGGGTGCATACATTTCCTAGAATCATGAAAGTTGCTGTTCCTTCACCCCAGCATTCTCCCATATTTGGGCAGCTCCCTGAAGTACAAATTGTATTTAAACTATATTTATCGACCAAACCTCTTAGTTCGGTATATTTTTGTCCAATTGGCAGTTTTACTTTTAACCACTTAGGTTTTGCAGTAGTTATGTTTGCTTCGGATGTTTCCATATATCAATAATCAAAGCACAAAGATACGGAATGTAGTTCATTTTGAGGACTAAATTTGCTTTTCGTTCACTTTTCACATTTCTGTCCTAATTTATTACAAATTTGACTTTCAGAGATAATTGAAAATTCTTTCAAAATTAACTTTGTTGTTAATTTAATAGTTTTAAAAATATGAAAAGAAGATTTATTGCCTTAGGGATCTTATTGATGACTTTTAGTTTTGTTGATGTAAATGCACAGATACTTTCAGATAAAGCGATGGGGGCTTTAGGAAAAGGTGTTTCGGGATTTACATTCAGTGATGCCGATGCAGCCGCTTTGGCTAAACAAGCAATTGACGAAATGGATGCCAATAATCCTGTTGCAGGACCAGCAGATGGCTATACCATTCGCTTAAACCGAGTTTTTGCAAAACATGCAACTACTGATGGTGTTACGTTGAATTATAAGGTTTATTTAGTAAAGGATATTAATGCTTTTGCTTGTGCAGATGGAAGCGTTCGTGTATTTGCAGGTTTAATGGATATTATGGATGACAATCAATTGTTGGCTGTTATTGGGCATGAAATTGGCCACGTTGTAAATCATGATTCTAGAGATGCTGTTAAAGCAGCTTATAAAAAAGAGGCGCTTTTAGATGCTGCTTCATCACAATCTGGTAAAATTGAGACTATTACAAAATCTCAGTTAGGAGTTTTAGGAAGTGCTATGATCGACAGCAAACACAGCAGAAAACAAGAATCACAAGCAGATACATTTTCATATGATTTTATGAAAAAAAATGGATATGATGTAAATGCAGTAGAATCGGCTTTTAGAATTTTACAAAATTTGAGCCAAGGAGCAGAGTCTTCTTTTATTACTAAGATGATGAGTTCTCACCCTGATTCTGGCAAAAGAGCAGATGATGCTAAAAAAAGAGCAACCAAAGATGGTTTGTATAAGGAATATGTACAGCAGAAAATTGTAAATACTGCTCCTGTTGTCCCTGCCGCCAAAACAGCAACAAAGACTACAGCTAAAAAAGCAACTACAAAAAAGAAGTAATTATAACCTAGTTTGAAAAACGGCAAATTATTTAGGTTTGTCGTTTTTTTTGACTGTTATACTTAACTATTGATACGCTTAAATTTTATATCTTTAATTGTTGAAAAAACATGCTTTTGAGAAATGAAAAAGCATTTTTGTTATTTACATTTGTTGTTAAATTGTAATTATAAAAAACATGAAAAAGAAATTTATAATAGTAGGACTCCTATTTGCGGCATTTGGTGTAACTAAAATGACTGCACAGATTAATTTCGGAGATAAAGCAATAGGTGCTGTTCAAAAAGGAGTGACAGCTTTTACTTTAACCAATGCAGATGCAGCGGCTTTGTCTAAAGAAGCTGTAGCAAAAATGGATACAGAGAATGAAGTTGCGGGGCCAAATGATGGTTATACTTTACGATTAAACAGAGTTTTTGGAAAACATTCTACAGGAGAAGGATATACCTTAAATTACAAAGTGTATAAAGTTAAAGATGTTAATGCTTTTGCTACTGCCGACGGAAGTGTAAGAGTATTTGCAGGTTTAATGGATATTATGGATGATAATGAATTGCTTGCTGTTATTGGGCACGAAATAGGCCACGTAGCCAACAATGATTCAAGAGATGCGATGCGTGCCGCTTACCAAAAGGAAGCTTTAATTGATGGTGCTTCTTCTCAGTCAACAAAAATTGCAGCTGTTACAGACAGTCAATTAGGAAAAATAGGAAGTGCATTAATTGATAGCAAACACAGCCGTAAACAAGAATCTGAAGCAGATTTATTCGCTTATAATTTCTTGAAGAAAAATGGTTATGACGTAAATGCAGAAGAATCTGCTTTTAGAATTTTGGCTAAAATGAGTGAAGGCGCAGAGGCTTCATTTATAGAGAGAATGATGAGTTCGCATCCAGATTCTAAGCAAAGAGCTGAGGATGCTAAAAAGAGAGCAGAAAAAGATGGTTTATACAAGCCGTATGTACAGCAGAAAATTGTAAATACTGTTCCAGTTGTCACGACAACTAAAAAGGCAACTACAACTACAAAGAAGAAAACAACAACTACCAAAAAGAAATAATAGCTGTTTCCTGAAATAGTAAACCCGACAAGATTTTTTTGTCGGGTTTATTTTTTTATCCTAAAACGTGAAAAGCTAATATCTTCTGTACTTCGTAAACATTAACCGATTTGTTAAACTGTTTTACAATACTTGGCTGCTGTTCACTTGAAATCCAGATTTTTAATTCGGCATCAAGATCAAAAGTACCCGCAGTTTCTACGCTGAATCTTGTGATGTTTTTATAAGCAATCGATTTGTATTCTGTTTTGCTTCCCGTGATTCCTTGTACATCCACTAATATTAATCTTTTGTTTGTGAAAATAAAGGTATCGCGAATGAGTTTAAAACCCATTTCGATTTCCTCGTTTGCAGTTAAAAGCTGTCCATATTTTTTAATTAAATCTTCTTGGCTTACAGAACCTGCATTGCCGAGAATAGCAGAAAATATCCCCATTGTTTTTATTGGTTAAATAAATTGACTAAAAAAAGAGTAAAAGTAATTGATTTTGTTAATTTTTAGTGTCGAATTTAGATTTAATTAATAGCGGAATTATAGTTATTGAAATAAGAAAGGAAGCTATAAAGGACACAGTAAAATTTCCAATATTTAAAGTTTTTGGATGAATTGTAAATCGGATAAATAAAATGGCTGTTGTAAATAAAGACACTGTAATCCAATATAATTTATCAACAGAATTTTTAAAATTAAAATCTTGCGGCATTTTTAGAAAAGCTATAATTATAAAAATGCTTCCAAGAAAGGTGCTTGCGTGTTGCGCGATTTTCCAAAATGGAATTTCCTTTTCAAAGACAATTATGGTGTTTTTTAGTTCGTCAATTTGATTAACAAAGTAGCCGTGTTTATGTGTAAAAGAATCCCAAAAGATATGTGAGCTTATTCCGATTAAGAAAGAGATTATGATAATAGGCCAATTCTTCTTAAAATAATTATTCCAATTAAAATGGGTGAAAAGGGATACTCTATTGCTAATAAAAGAGGGGAGATTTTGAAATAAAAGATTTCGGATTAAATTATGGAAGGCAAAAGCAAGTAAAAGAGCAAGAGGTAAATCAAACCAAAAAATACCAGCTAATGTATGACTGTAATCACTTTTAACTTTCATTCTTAAAAAGTATTCAAAATCTGGTGTTACACTGCCGATTACTAAAGCAGTAACAGAAAACCAAGATCTGGGTAAATACTTTAAAGGAAGAATTATTGCAGGATGAGAAAAGGTAAAGGGCATTAAAAATAGAATTTTAAATAAACTATAAATCTAATGAACTTTAGCTTCTTTTTGATTAAAAAAATAAAACTAAAAAAGCAGAACTTAAGTTCTGCTTTTTTAAATTATTCCATTTCCGTTTTTATTGTAATCGGAAGGCTGTATGCTGTTCGAACAGCTTTTCCGTCTAAAATTCCTGGACTCCATTTTGTTTTTAATGATTTTAAAACTCTAACGGCTTCTTTTCCCATTCCATAGCCAGGATCGTTTCTAACTATAATGTCTGTAAGAGATCCATCTTTTTCAACAACGAAAGAAACATACACTTTTAATGTCTTTTCCATGTCCAATTCTGGTCTGCGGAAATTATTTCCAACATATTTATAGAATTGAGCGATTCCTCCTGGAAACTCAGGTAGTTTGTCTAGAGCTGCTACAGAAACAGGCCCATCAGGTATTGTTGGCGCTGCCGAAATTACATTGCCATTACCTCCGTCCCCTGATGATGTACCGGAACTAGAAGGATCTCCTGTTCCAGAAGTACTTTGTATCACAGGTATATTATCTGTGTTAGGAGCTATTTTATCTACAGCATCTTCAGTTCTTACAACTATTGGGTTAACTAGTCCTTGAGCGTCTGTAGCAGTAGTTGTAGTCTGCTGTAGTACAGGCGGTGCTGGCGGAGCAGGTGGAGGTGGTGTTACAGTAGGATTGTAAGGTGTCACAACAATAGGATCTGTAGGCGGAACTTCAGGTGTTATATCCACTGTTGGCGGTGTAAGTTTGCTGATTAATACAGGTATGCTTCCCAGAGCTGTTATTAACAATAAACCCATAAAGAGAGCATTAACCGTAGTTCTAGGATTCTCTTGGCGTAATTGATACGCTCCATACTCTTTGTTTCTGTTTTCGAAAACAAGATCGTTCCACTTGTTTTCATAAATGTTCAATTTAGACATAATTTTTGGGTTTTAAGGTTAAGTAACTTTAAATCATACGCAGAAAAAGTTTTAGGTTTGGAGCTACAACGAGAAAATTGTAGTTTTAGTATGTGATAAAATAAATTATTTAAGAATAAAAATACGGATAGTATATTTTTCTTGTTTTAAAGATAAGAAATTATCTATTACGTTCGATAATTTCTGCTAATAATTTTTTAGCACGTAAAAGTTTGACTTTTACGCTGCTTAAAGGCTCATTAATCTTAACGGCAATTTCCTGATAAGACATTTCTTGAAAATAACGAAGCTGAATTACTTCTTGATAGTGCGGTTTGAGTTCTTTGATGCATAAAAGCAGACGGGAAAGATTCTGTTCCTTAATTAATGCATCTTCTGCTGAGGGAGTAGGGTCGGCAATATTATATGCCTGCTGGTCTTCATTGTCTGTTATTTCGATAAAAAGATTAGTTTTCTTTTTTCTAAGTAAATCAATATAGACGTTTTTTGCAATGGCGATAAGCCAGGTATTGAATTGAAATTCTGGATTATAAGAGGCTATTTTATCAAAAGCTTTAGAGAAAGTTTCAATTGTAATATCTTCTGCGGTGGTTTCGTTTTCGGTTCTTTTGAGCATAAAAGCATACACCTCATTCCAATAATGATCTAATAAAAAAGTAAAGGCGATCTGATCGCCTTTTTTTGCTTTTTCTATTTTAGAATTTATTTCCAATATACCGGTTTTGAAAAGATATTAGTTATAAAGATATTAATTTGCGTTAATATAAGCGCTATCTCAACAACTGGAAACCAAATTTTAAGGTCATTTTCTTTCAGTTTTCCCGCTGTGAATCCAATTACTGTCCAGACAACGGTATAACGTGTTGCTAAAATTGCCAATACTGCAATCCATTGAAATTGAAAAGCCAGCAGAATTATAACTAATAAAAAGAAAAATAATTGTGAGCAGAAAAATAATCCTAATTGCATTTTATCAAAAAACTTATAATGTTCTGCTGTAGAAATATGTCTTCTCTTTTGTGTGAACCATTCTCCAAATGTCTTTTTAGGTTTTGAATAGGTAAAACTTTCAGGAGTATAAGAGATAGTAGTATTCGCTTTGTTCGCTGCTTGATTGATAAACAGATCATCATCGCCGGAACGAACTTGAATATGATCAATAAATCCGTTTACGTTAAAGAATTCTTCTTTTTTATAAGCTAAATTTCTTCCCACTCCCATATAAGGAAGTCCTACTTTTGCCCACGAAAAATATTGAAGAGCGGTCAAAACCGTTTCAAAACGAATAATTTTATTTAAAAACGAACGCTCTACTTTTTCATAACCTCCGTATCCTAAAACTATCGTTTTGTTCATAGTAAACTGCGAAGACATAGAGGTAATCCAATCTTTGGAACTTGGATAACAATCGGCATCTGTAAATAAGAGATAATCTTTTTTTGCTGCTTTGATTCCAAGTGTTAAAGCATATTTTTTATTTCCCCAAAAAGCTTCATTGTTTTCTACTTTTACCAGACGAATATTAGAGAATTCTTTTTCAAACTCTTCAAATATTTCAAGAGTTTCATCTCTCGATGCGTCGTCAATTAAGACAATTTCGAAATCGGGGTAATTTTGCTGTGCCAAAAGCGGAATATATTTTTTTACATTTTCTTCCTCATTTTTTGCACATACAATTACAGAAACAGGAAGGTTTTTTGGCGTAATATGCTGCGGTTTGCTAAAAGCAAACTTTCCAAAAATTCCGAGATAATAAAATAGTTGAACAACAACAATAGCAATAAAAAAGTAAAATATGTATATAAGCATCTGATTTATTTGGTTCTATTTAATTTCACGTTCTGCGACTGCAAATGTACTTATGAATTCTTTAAATTCAATAGCTAAATCTTAATTTACTTTCGGCATTTTGACATTTCTTTTGCAACAGCAATAGACTGAGGGTTTTCAGTTTTTTCTAATTCCAAAATTATGTTTTTATAATTGTGATCGTCTCGATTTTGAGATAGCTTTTTTGTGGCCTGAATTTCTTCAATTTCTATTTCAAAACCAAAAATGCCTCTTGCTTCACGCATTGTTTTCGCTGATAAATCTTCAACTCGAACCGGGTTTTCGGAATTTACTTCATATTTGTCAACTAATTTTTTCAATTGTTCCACAGAAGTTTCATAGTCGACAATTTTAATTCTTCCATAAATATGTACGGCTATGTAATTCCAGGTTGGAACATTTTCATGATCATA
This sequence comes from Flavobacterium panacagri, assembly GCF_030378165.1. Classification (NCBI taxonomy): domain Bacteria; kingdom Pseudomonadati; phylum Bacteroidota; class Flavobacteriia; order Flavobacteriales; family Flavobacteriaceae; genus Flavobacterium; species Flavobacterium panacagri. Next base: position 232,802 of record NZ_CP119766.1, on the reverse strand, counting down.
CCAGGAAGAAGAAATATAACTGTGAGGGCCAGTAAAAACAGCCAAAACCTGATCATTTTCTTTAAAGCCTTCTGCTTGTGGATTTAATTTTGAAATATGGCCTTGTAGAATTTCTTTTCCATCAACATTCAATTCCAGTTCTATCGGAATATGAGTGGCACACAATTTTCCGTTAGTCTGATTAATCAGAATTCCAAAACTATTCTCTTTTAGAAATGCTCTGATTTCTTCCTGATTTTCATTTTTATATAAATCTGGAGTGTACATTGTTGTCTTTTTTTTGCCAAGAATTACACAAATTAGCACGAATTTAATTAGTGGAGATTTGTGTAATTCGTGGCGGATATTTTTTAAATCACATTTACTTCTGCTTCAATCTGAATTCCAAATTTTTCAAAAACAGTTTTCTGAACTTCTTTTGAAACGGCTAAGATTTCCTGTCCTGTTGCGTTTCCGTAATTTACCAAAACCAAAGCTTGGTTTTTATGAACTCCCGCGTCGCCAAAACGTTTTCCTTTAAAGCCTGCCTGCTCAATCAGCCATCCTGCAGGAACTTTTACTTCAGTTTCCGAAACTTCATAGAACTTCATTTCTGGAAATTTTTGGTGGATCTTTTCAAAATCAGACTTCAATAAAATCGGGTTTTTAAAGAAACTGCCACTATTTCCAAGTTCTTTCGGATCAGGAAGTTTACTTTGTCTAATTGCAATTACAGCATTGCTGACGTCTTTTAATGTTGGCTCAGAAATATTGTTTTTAGCCAATTCAGCTAAAATGTCGCCGTAAGAAGTGTTGATTTTATGATTGCGTTTAGTCAGTTTAAAAATAACTGAAGTAATAATGTATTGATCTTTAACCTCATTTTTGAAAATACTTTCACGATAACCAAAATTACATTCGGCATTGTCAAAAGTTTTCATTTCCTGAGTGGCAATATTCATCGCTTCACAAGAAACAAAAGTGTCTTTAATTTCGGTTCCGTAAGCACCAATATTCTGAACTGGCGTTGTACCGACATTTCCTGGAATGAGCGACATATTTTCTAATCCGCCAAAATTATTGTTGATTGTCCAAAGAACGAAATCGTGCCACGTTTCTCCTGCCTGACTTTCAACCCAGACAAAATCATCGTCTTCTTTGATTATTTTTTTGCCTTTTAAATCAATATGAATTACCAAAGCGTCAATGTCTTTTGTTAAAAGCATATTGCTTCCTCCGCCTAAAATGAATTTTTTCTCGTTTTGATTTGCTGACAAAATGGTTTTCAAATCAGCAATCGAATGAACTGCAACGAATTGTTTTGCACTTGCTTCAATGCCAAAAGTGTTGTGTTTTTTTAAAGAAAAATTGGATTGGATTTCCATAAATAAAAGGCTTTTTAATATGGTTCAAAAGTAAGGATTATAATTTTTTTTCTAACCGCAAAGGCGCAAAGTTTTCGCAAAGTTCGCTAAGCTTTGCGTTTATTGCGTAAATCTTAGCGAACTTTGCGGTTATATTATGTTTGAGAATCTAGCAACTCATGATACTTCTCAGAAATAACCTTCATATTAATATCATAATTGGCATTTTCTTCCACAAACTTTCTATTCTGAATAATGGCTTGATTTCTAAACTCAGGATTTTCAAAAGACCAGATTAATTCATTAGCCAGCATTTCAATATTATCAACTTCAATTAATTGTCCGTTTTTCCGATGTGTTATCCAGCTTTGATTTCCTGGAATATCTGAAACAACAGGATAACAATTACATGCCATTGCTTCAAATAAAGATGCCGAAACACCTTCTGTAGTAGGCATGCTGATATAGATGTTTGATTGTTGCAATAATTTAGGAAGTTCCGTATTCGGGATTCTTCCTGTAAAAATTACTTTGTTTTCGATTTGAAGTTCTTTGGTCAAATCTTTTAAATATTGCAGTCTTGTTCCGTCGCCGACAATTGTCAGTGAAAAATCAATTCCTTTTTGGTGTAAAACTCCAAATGCTTTTAAAATAGAATCATGACGATATTCTGGCATTAAAGAGCGCGTCACAATCGCTTCAATTTTATTTGAATTGTTGGTTGAAGGTTTAAAAAGAGATAAATCAATTCCTTTTGGGAGTACTAAAACTTTATTCATATCAACGCCAGAAGCTTTCATGTGAATTGCCATGGCAGATCCCCATGCATGAATTAAATGTGCTTTTTGGAAAGCTTGTTTTTGAATGAATTTTTTAAGAGGATACAATTTAGATTCTTCAGGCCATAAATCGGTTCGTCCTTGCTGGGCAATGGCGATAGTTTTAGATCCTGATAGTGCGGCAAGAAAACCATAACTTGTAGTTCTTTCCGCAATAACCATGTCTGGTTTTTCTCTTCGAATAATTTTTCGAATTGCAAAAGGAGCAAATAAATATTCTAGAATTCGTTTGAATCTTCGCGCATTTGAAGTTTGAAGTTCCCAAGTGATAATTTCAAAATCGCCAAATTCTTTAAGGCCTTTCATCCAGGTTATGGCGTCGGCACGGTAAGATTCTCCAAGAAAAAGTATTTTTCTTTTCATTACAAAAGTTTTTTTAGTCACGAATTCACAAATTAATTTTAAATAATTCGTGAATTCGTGGCTATCTTTTTTACTCTTCAGTATCTAAAGCGCGATTGATGAATTCGTTCAAGGGTTTTAAAGCGATTAACTTTTTACTCATTTTTGAGACGAAATCTTTCTGAGTCACTTCAGAAATATCATAAGGTTGTGAAGCTGTAAAACTTTTTAGTTTTAGAAATTCGGCAGCAGGATGGTCTTTTTCGTAACCGCGAGGCATACTTTTTAGAGAATTGTTTTCGTTTGTGTCAAAACTTCCAAACTCTTTTTTAAAGTCTTTGTTGTTCAGAATTTCTTCTAAATCATCATAGAAAAAAGCTATCTCTTTACGGACTTTTTTCAAGTCTTCAGATTCAGGCGAATAAAACCCTCCTGCAATAAAACTGGCACCTTTTTCAATGTGGACATAATATCCGGCACGATTCAAACCTTTAGTTCCGCCCGACATCCAGATTCCTAAATGGGCTTTATAAGGTGATTTGTCTTTTGAAAAACGAATGTCACGATTGATTCTGAAAGTACAATTTTTAACTTCTAGTAAATCTAAAGAAGGGTCAAGCGGTTTCATGACATCCAAAAAAGCACTTACCAATTGATGATAGTCTTTTTTGAAAACCTCATATCTCTTTTTATTCTCCTGAAACCATTCTCTGTTGTTGTTCTTTTTTAAATCGTCTAAAAATTGCAATGATTCTTTCGTTAACATATTCCTTATAATATTTATTGCAGTTGTTTTTTAAGTTTTGTTCAGGCTAATTTAGTGATTTCTAATTTGGGATTAATGCAGAAAGCTGATACAAATTATATCAATTTTTCAGAAAGAAAAATTACAAATTAAAAATCTTATAAGTCTGATGGGTAGATTTTACAATTGCTTCTGTTCGTTCAGGGTGCGTATCCGAAATAAAAAGCTGGCCAAAAGTTTCGCTGTTTACCATTTCTACAATTTTGGCAACACGGGTTTCGTCCAATTTGTCAAAAATATCATCAAACAAAAGAATTGGTTTTACACCGCTTTGTTTTTTTAGAAATTCGAATTGAGCCAATTTCAAAGCAATCAAAAAAGATTTCTGTTGTCCCTGCGATCCGAATTTTTTTATCGGATGCGAATCAATTTCAAAAGATAAATCGTCTTTATGAGTTCCGACAGTTGTGTAATGCAGTGCACGATCTTTATTAATGTTTTCCTGTAAAAGTGTTAGTAAATCTTTTTCGAACAAATGACTTTCATAAACCAATTGAACCGATTCTTCAGATCCCGTTATGGCTTGATGGTGTATATTAAATATAGGTATAAATTGTTCTAAGAAATCTTTTCGTTTTTCAAATATCGATTTTCCATATTCATTTAATTGCTCATTATATATAGATAAGGTATCATTATCGAAAGTATGATTGAGGGCAAAATATTTTAAAAGAGCATTTCGCTGTACAATGACTTTTTGATATTGAATAAGTTGATGCAAATAAGTCGAATCTAACTGCGAAATTACACTGTCCATAAATTTACGACGCGTTTCGCTTCCTTCAATAATTAAATCTCTATCAGCAGGTGAAATAATTACCAGCGGAATAAAACCAATATGATCAGAGAATTTATCGTAAGCTTTTCCATTTCGTTTTAAAACCTTTTTTTGTCCCTTTTTTAGACTGCATACAATCTGCTCCGTTCTCTCATTCTTTTCCAGTTCAGCATCAATTACAAAAAACTCTTCACCATGTTTGATGTTTTGAACTGCCAGCGGATTAAAATAACTTTTTCCGTAAGCCAGATGGTAAATAGCATCCAGAACATTGGTTTTTCCGATACCGTTTTTACCCACGAAACAATTGATTTTGATGTCGAAATCAAAACTTGCCTCGGAAAAGTTTTTATAATTGAATAATGAAATTTTGTTAAGATGCATTTTTAGGAACTCCAGGTGTAAAAATTACTGTTTTTTGGCAGTGAAAATTTGAGGGTGCAAATTACCGAAAATTATCGATATAATTGGATTTGGAGAAGTTTAAGGTTCTTTTATTTTATCGCTTTCGCGGAAGAGAAAATGGATTATGAAAATATTTCTTTTAAAATAGTGATAAAATTGAATTTTTTTACCTCAGTTTCAAGAAAAATTTTATTTTTGCCGTTCACTAAATAAATTTTAAATGGCAACTTACAATAAAAGAGGATATAAGACACCAAAAGAAAAGGAAGTAAAAGAAGCGGTTACTGAAGAACAACAAGTAGTTATTGACGAAAAAGACAGCACAACAGCTGGGGTTTTCTCAAAATTAGATGAAACGGCTTCAAAAACTGAGGATTGGGTGGCTAAAAATCAAAAAATCATTATTGGTTTAGTGGCTGGTATTGCTGTTGCTACAATTGGATATTTGGCTTACCAAAAATTCATTGCAACTCCTAAACAAGATGAAGCGGCTAGCGAAATGTTTGTTGCTCAGCAAAACTTTGAAAAAGCAGTAAATGGTGTTTCAAGTGATTCATTATTCAAATTATCATTAAACGGTTCAGAAGGTAAATTCGGATTTATTAAAATTGCTGACGAATATTCTGGAACTGATGCTGGAAATTTAGCAAACTATTATGCTGGTATTGCTTACTTGAATACTGGTAAATTTGATGAGGCAATTAAATATTTAGGTGAGTTTAAATCGGAGGATGTAATCTTAAGTGCTTTGGCTAAAGGTGCAATTGGAGATGCTTATTCTCAAAAAAACAACCAAAAAGAAGCTTTGTCTTACTATATTAAAGCAGCTGAGTCTAACAAAAATGATTTCACTACACCTCGTTTCTTGTTGAAAGCTGGAAAAACAGCTTTAGCTTTAGGTCAGAAAGAAGATGCATTGAAATATTTCAATGATATTAAAGATAATTACGACAGTACTCCAGAAGCAGCTCTTGTTGATGCTTTGATTGGATTAGCACAATAAAAATTTTAGACTTTAGATTTAAGATTGTAGATTTGTAGTTAAGAATCTTCCTGACATTTCGGGACTAAATCAAAAATCTAAAATATTACAGATGGCTACTGAAAATAAAAATCTATCAGAATACGATAAAAACACAATCCCAAATGCGAAAGACTTTCGATTTGGGATTGTTGTTTCTGAATGGAATGATACTATAACAGAAGGACTTTATAATGGTGCTTTTGATGCTTTAATTGATTGTGATGTTCCAGCTCAGCAAATTATCCGCTGGAATGTTCCTGGAAGTTTTGAGTTGATTTATGGAGCAAAAAAAATGCTTCAGACTCAAAATGTTGATGCGGTAATCGTAATTGGATGTGTTATCCAAGGAGAAACAAAACATTTTGATTTTGTTTGCGAAGGCGTTACACAAGGAATCAAAGATTTAAATGTGCAAACGGATATCCCAGTTATTTTCTGTGTTTTAACAGATAATAATATGCAGCAATCTATCGACAGAAGCGGTGGAGTTCACGGAAATAAAGGGACTGAAGCTGCAATTGCAGCGATAAAAATGGCTTACATTCGTCAGCAGGCTTCGATTTCACACGCTTTTAATCAACCATTGTTAACTTCGGGAGCGCTTCAAATAGAAGATTCTCCTAGAAAAATAGAAAACGAATAAAACACAATTGTTTTAAAAATATTTAAACCTATACTGTGTCATAACGGTATAGGTTTTTTTGTTTTTTTTATGATACCTCTTCTTCTAAAAGACAACCAAAATTCATTAAATTTGTATTTCTTGGTTTATACAAACTAATCTAAACTCTAAAACTATTTTTGCTTAATGTCGAGTATTATTCAATTGCTTCCTGATCACGTTGCTAACCAAATTGCTGCTGGAGAGGTGGTTCAAAGACCCGCTTCAGTTGTAAAAGAATTGTTAGAAAATGCCGTTGATGCAAAAGCAACCGATATTAAATTGATTATAAAAGACGCTGGTAAATCGCTGGTGCAGGTTATTGATAATGGTGTTGGAATGACCGTTACCGATGCGCGTTTGTGTTTTGCCCGTCATGCTACTTCAAAAATTCGCCAGGCTGAAGATTTATTTTCACTTGGAACAAAAGGTTTTCGTGGAGAAGCTTTGGCTTCTATTGCGGCGATTGCGCACATGGAAATGAAAACCAAACAAGAACAAGACGAACTAGGAACGCATATTGTAATCGAAGGAAGTAAATTTGTTTCGCAGGAAGTGGCTGTTTTACCTAAAGGGACTTCATTTGCGGTTAAAAATTTATTTTATAATATTCCAGCCCGTCGTAATTTCTTAAAATCAGATACAGTTGAATTTCGTCATGTCATGGATGAGTTTCAGCGTGTAGCGTTGGCGCATCCTAATATCCATTTTAGCTTTTATCATAATGGAAGTGAGATGTATAATCTTCCTGCTGCAGGTTATCGTCAGAGAATTGTGGGAATTATGTCTGGTAAAACCAATGAAAAACTAGTGCCAGTAAATGAAGATACTGATATTATAAATATACAGGGGTTTGTTTGTAAGCCTGAATTTGCAAAGAAAAATAGGGGAGAGCAGTTCTTTTTTGTAAACGATCGTTTTATTAAAAGCGGTTATCTGCATCATGCAGTTATGGCTGCTTACGAAGGTTTATTAAAAGATGGTTCTCAGCCAAGTTATTTCTTGTATCTGCAAGTTCCTCCAAATACAATCGATATCAATATTCATCCAACTAAAACAGAAATTAAATTTGATGATGAATCGGCTTTGTATGCGATTTTGAGAGCTTCAATTAAACATAGTTTAGGACAATTTAATGTTGCGCCTGTTTTAGATTTTGACCGGGATTCTAATTTGGATACGCCTTATCATTATAAAGATGTTGAAGTAGGAATTCCAACCATTCAAGTTGATGGAACATTCAATCCTTTTACAGATGATAAGACTAATCAGCATTATACTAAAGCGGGTTCTGGATCCAGTTCTGGAAGTTATAGCTCGGGATCTTCATCGTCGTCTTATTCAGGTTCGGGGTCAAGTTCCAGTTCTTCGTATTCAGGTTATTCTAAACGAGTAGAGCCAACAGCAAGCTGGGAAAGTTTATATGTTGGTTTGGATACAGAAAATCCTGAAACCATAGAAAGTTCTCCATTTACATTCGAAAATGAAGAAGTAACGTCTTCTTTGTTTAATGATGACGAAGTGGAGCAGGCGACTCAGAAAACCTATCAGATTCATAAAAAATATATTGTTTCGCCAATTAAATCGGGAATGATCATTGTGGATCAGCAGCGTGCACATCAGCGTATTTTGTATGAGCAGTTTTTGCTGAATATGACAGTAAATCAAGCCTCGAGCCAGCAGTTATTATTTCCATTAGATTTGTTTTATTCTGCTTCAGAAATGAAACAGATAGAAGAGTTAAAACCATCTCTGGAAACGACTGGATTTGTTTTTGATGATTCAAAAACGGAGCATTTAGTAGTGTCAGGAATTCCTGTAAATATTACTGAAAGCGAAGTGTCTCTGGTAATTGAACAATTATTGAGCGATTTACAAGATGGAATTCCAGCCAATAGTTACAGTCAGAATGATACCATTGCCAAATCAATGGCTAAAAGTTTAGCGGTTAAAACAGGATCTTATTTAACAGAAAAAGAACAAGATAATTTGGTAAACGGTTTGTTTGCTTGTAAAGATCCCAATATTTCACCTTTTCAAAAACCTACTTTCATTACGATGCGTGTGGAAGATATAGATAAAAAGTTTGCTTTATGATGAATATGACTCCAGTGGTTAAACAACTGCTAATTATTAATATTATATTTTTTATTGGTTCTCAGTTAGTGCCAATATCTTACGAGTATCTTGCGATGTTCTTTCCAGAAAATCCAAGTTTTCAAGTGTGGCAGCCTATTACGCATATGTTTATGCATGGCGGGATTATGCATATTGCATTTAATATGTTTGCGTTGGTTTCTTTTGGATCTGCTTTAGAGCATTTTTGGGGAGGTAAAAAGTTTTTGTTTTTTTATATCTCATGTGGCTTAGGTTCTGCGTTACTTCACACAGCGGTAAACTATTACTTTTTTGAAGATACAATTAATATCTTGACTGCTAATGGTTATCATAAGGCTGATATTTTAAATATTTTAAGTCAAGGAAAAATAGATACGAGATGGCAGACTTTAGTAAGCGCTGCTCAATTTGATGGGTTTACAAGTGCTTATATCGGAACAGTTGTAGGAGCTTCTGGAGCTATTTATGGTTTGCTGACTGCTTTTGCTTTTATGTTTCCTAATGCTGAATTAGCGCTTATGTTTATTCCAATTCCAATTAAAGCTAAATATTTTGTTCCTGGACTTTTGTTAATTGATTTGTTTTTAGGGGTTAAAGGAACTTCTTTGTTCGGAGGTGGCGGCACAGGAATAGCACATTTTGCTCACGTTGGAGGTGCGATAACTGGTTTTTTAATGATGTGGTACTGGAAAAAGAATCAGTTTAATAACAATCGTTGGAATTAATTTTTAACTTTAAGTTTAAATTCTAAAACCAAAAGAAATTTCTATGAATATTCTCGACGATTTGAAATTACAATATAGATTGGGTGGTATTGCAATGCGTGTTATCTATTGGAATGTCGCGTGCTTTATTGTTTCTTTGCTTTTTTTCTGGCCAGGTTTTGTTGGAGCATTTAATTATCCAAGCTGGTTGGCTTTGTCTTCAGATCCTCAAGTTTTTTTATTTAAGCCTTGGACGTTTTTGACGTATGCTTTTTTTCATTTTGATTTTTTGCATTTGCTGTTTAATATGATGGTACTGAATTTTGCGAGTAATTTATTTTTAACTTTTTTTACTCAAAAGCAGTATTTAGGATTGTATTTTTTGAGTGCCATTTTTGCTGGAATTATTTTTGCCTTGAGTTTTTATGTTTTAGGGAGCGCAGCTTCTATTGTTGGAGCATCTGCTGCTATAATGGCGGTTTTAGTTGCAGCAACAACTTATTCTCCGCTAATGAATGTTCGTTTGTTTCTGTTTGGAAATGTTAAGCTCTGGCATATAACCGGTGTAATCTTGATTTTGGATTTAGTGCAATTGCGATCAGGCAATATGGGCGGACATATTTCGCATCTTGCAGGAGCTTTTTTTGGCTTTATTTATATTAAGCTGCTACAAAACGGTACGGATTTAAGTACCATTGTTTCTAGAACATTAGACTTTTTTGCTAATCTTTTTAGAAAATCTCCTACGACCCCATTTAAAAAAGTTCATAAAAATTACCAAAAACCTACACAGAAATCGACATCAAGAATTGTCACTAAAGACAAGACGCAGCAACAGATTGATGAGATATTAGACAAGATAAGCCAGTCTGGATACGATTGTCTGACAAAAGAAGAAAAAGAGTTTTTATTTAAAGCTGGAAAATAAACTTGTAGGAGACAGATATGAAAAACCTTTCTTGGTTTAATAAGATAATGTTCTTTTTGAATATAGTGCTGACTGTGCTTACATTCAGTGTTTATATCATGCCGTTTTTAGCACCTAAGAGTTTTCCGCTTTTATCGGTGCTTACATTGTTTATGCCTGCTTTTTTTGTTGCAAATGGGTTGTTCTTTGTTTACTGGGCAATTCAGTTTAAAAAACGTCTTATTTTATCTGGATTGGTTTTGCTTACTGGGATCACGTTTATAAATAAGTTTTATAAATTTTCAGCTAAAGAATATGTTCGGGACGAAAAAGATTTCTCTGTTATGAGTTATAATGTCCGCTTGTTTAATGTTTTTAAATGGCTGGATCGCGACGATATTCCCGAGAATGTAAAAGCTTTTATAGATGAAAAGGATCCTGATATCTTATGCATTCAGGAATATTCAAATTCAGCACATTTAGATTTAAAAGTATATCCGCACCGCTATATTTTTATAGATGGAAAAAAGATAAAAACAGGACAGGCTATTTTTTCTAAATTTCCAATTATTGATGAAGGGAATATTGTTTTTCCGAAGTCAGATAATAATGTGGTTTATGCCGATATTAAACGCGGAAAAGATATTATTCGTGTTTACAATATGCATTTGCAGTCCATTAAAATATCTCCAGATGTAAGTGAGATTTCTGATGATATTGATAATGTAAATCAAAAGAAATCACAGCGTATTTATGCTCGAATCAGTAAAAGTTTCAAGCAGCAGCAAGAGCAGGCAGAAATTTTTAAAGAGCATATCAAAAAGTGCAAATACCCAATTATTATTTGCGGAGATATGAATAATAGTGCGTTTTCATATATTTATAGAAGCATTAAAGGTAAACTTAAAGATGCTTTTGAGGAAGCAGGAGAAGGCTTTGGAGCAACTTATAAGTTTAAATATTATCCAGCCCGAATTGACTATATTTTTACTGACAGCAAAATGAAAGTAAAACAGTTTGAAAGTTTTCCTGATTTTGAAAATTCAGATCATTATCCAATCATGACAAGACTTTCAATCGATCAATTTTAGAGGGATGTTAGAAGTTATTTTATTGTAAGTTATGAATAAATGTTGAAAATTAAATAATACTCATAATCCATAACTTCTAACTCATAACTTAAACTATTTTCTGATTCTTTAAATAATCTGCAGCAAATTTTCCTTCGTTAAAAAGCAGATCCAAAACGCTTAAGTTATTGATAAAACCATGTTTGTCGTCGAATACCTGAGTGTATTTTTCAAAAGAATTAGTGTCTTTTTTTCCATTTGCTAAATATCTGAAATCAGAAAAATCAGGTGTTTCGTGGAAATATTCAGTTGTTTTTCCGAATTCAAACTTCATTCGAAGACATTTTGTTACGATCTCTAATACTTCAAAGTTTAAATCCATTAAAAAAGTGTGTTTTTTTTCGAAAATTGGAACGATATCATCTTCAAAGTACTCGAAGAAAGGAGAGCTTCTGTAAGCGGCTTCTAAAGACTTAAAATGTTGTTTCTGCCAGTCAAATTCATTTTCGATCAAAATGTCTTTGGTTTTCTGATGTGCTTCCTTTGAATGTTTAACGGGAATATTTAATAATTGAATTCCGTTTGGACTATAGATATAGGTTCTGTTTCTATTAGTTTGTTTCTGAAAATTATCTTCCATTTCAAAAGTAATCTTGTCAGATTGTACAATTACAGCAAAATGACTGATAGATGGAAAATAGGTAGGAAGTAGTAAGGAATTCATTTTGTTTTTGTTTCAGGTTTAAATGTTTCAGGTTTCGAGTTAACGTTAAGAACGTGAAACTTGAAACCTGACTCAAGAGCTTGCTCGAACAGGCGAAGCAAACAAAAATAACATTTTTTTAATTATGCTTTATTTTCTCTTCTTTTTCTCCATACAAAATCTCCAACGAAATATAAGGCAAGAGCAATTAAGAAATATTTAAAGTATGACTGTGGCTGACCTTCACCATCAACAGTAGTGAAAACTCTACTCCAGCGAATTTTATTGATGCCTTTTCCGTTAGTGTCCCAGCTCATCCAAATAAATACTGGTTTTCCAACAATATGGTTTTCTGGAACATAACCCCAGTAACGGCTGTCTTCAGAGTTGTGACGGTTGTCTCCCATCATCCAGTAATAATTTTGTTTGAAAGTATAAGTAGTTGCAGGTTTTCCGTTGATTAAAAATTTAGAACCTTGTAACTCTAATTTATTTCCTTCGTAATTTGTAATGATTTCTTTATAGAATGGAAGTGACTCATTGTTTAAAGCAACTGTTTTTCCAGTTTCAGGAATATAGATTGGCCCCATATTATCCTGGCTCCATTTATTGATATGCGGGAAAATTCTATTGTCGTTCGTTCTGTCAATTTTACGAATTACCGCAGTTACACCCGGAGTATTTTTAAATCTTTCAGCACCTGCTTCTGTTAAAGAACCTAAATAAAGAGTGTCTCTTTTTTCAGATGTAAAGCCTGCAGGATCTGTTATGTCTAATTCTTTGAATAAGCTTTCAAAATCAATCGGAGTTTTTCCATCCAGTGCTACAGAATAAGAATATTGTGGTTTGGCTCTTTCTGGTAGAACTAATTTTTTTCCATTAATGAAAACAAAACCGTCTTTGATAGATAGGCTGTCTCCAGGAATACCGACACATCTTTTAACATAGTTTGATTTTTTATCAATAGGTTTGATAACACCTGGTCTTCCTTTTGGTTCAAAGAAATAGTGAACCGTATCGACAGGCCAGTTGAAAACGACAATATCACATCGTTTTATTTTTTGAATGGCAGGAAGTCTGAAATAAGGTAATTGCGGCCAGCTTAAATAAGATTTACTCTTAGTTAATGGAATAGAGTCGTGAACCATTGGTAATGCTACCGTTGTCATTGGAACTCTTGGGCCATAGTTTATTTTACTCACAAATAAGAAGTCGCCAATTAATAAAGATTTCTCTAAAGATGATGTCGGAATTGTATAGGGTTGTACCACATAAGTATGTACTAAAGTGGCAACAATAATAGCAAAAAGCAACGAGCTGATTGTGTCTGCTGTTTTGTTTTCAGGAGTTAATTTACGATCCTTATGATACTCTAATTTTTGAGTATAATTTACATAATAGATATAAAAACCTAAAGTGAAAAGCCCTAAAATAGTATCTAAAGTAGATTTTTTGCCAAATGTTCTCAAAGTTTCTACCCAAACAACCGGAAACATGATCAAGTTGATAATTGGAATAAAAAGAAGCAGTGTCCACCAAGTTGGGCGTCCGATGATCTTCATTAAAACAATCGAATTATATACCGGAACTGCAGCTTCCCAGCTTTTTCTTCCCGCTGCCTGATATAATTTCCAGGTACCAAGAAAATGAATGATCTGTACAGCTAAGAAAAATACGAACCAAGAGTAAAGTGTCATAATAATGTATTTTTAAGTTTTAAATTCAGAATCATTTTTTGCGGTTTCTGAATCTTGTCAGTTTATTGTAAGTTTAAAACGTCTTTCATGCTGAAAATTCCTTGTTTTCCTGCAAGCCATTCGGCAGCTACAACGGCTCCAAGGGCAAAACCTTCACGGTTATGTGCGGTATGTTTTATTTCTATGCTGTCAATAGCAGAATCATAATTGACAGTGTGAGTTCCTGGAACTTCTCCGATTCTTTTTGCTTCAATACGTATTTCGTTATCTTTTGCTTCATCTAAAGTCCAGTTTGTATAACCGCTATTTTCAATAACGCCTTGAGCTAATGAAATTGCAGTACCGCTTGGTGCGTCTAATTTGTGAATGTGGTGGATTTCTTCCATTGAAACTTTATAAGAATCAAATTGTTTCATGATTTTAGCTAAATATTCATTCAATCCGAAGAAAATATTTACTCCTAAACTAAAGTTTGAACTAGAGATAAAACCGCCTTTTTTCTCGTTGCAAAGCGCGATCATTTCGTCATAATGTTCTAACCATCCAGTTGTTCCAGAAACTACAGGGACATTGGCATTAAAAGCGGCAGATATATTGCTTACGGCTGCTGATGGAACGCTGAAATCTATGGCAACATCGGCTTTTGAAAGTCCGTCATAGGTGTTAAATTCATCCTTTTTTAAAACTATTTCATGACCTCTTTCTAAAGCAATTCGTTCAATTACTTTACCCATTTTTCCGTATCCTAAAAGCGCAATTTTCATTATGATTATATTTTTTTGATTTGTTAAATAGAAATGAATCTATTAAAACTTGTAATTAAAAGTTAGTCCAACGTTTGGTTTAAATGTTACATCGGCTGGATAAATTTCTGGACGCATTGACAATCTTTCGTTTACGTTAAACTGAATCAGGGCTGCGTCAACATTGGCATCTATTATGTTGAGAACATAAAAACCGACAACAAATAAAGCGGATAAATCTCTGTTTCTTTGGTAAAATTTCTGACCAGCAATTAACCGGCTATCGTCTAGAAATTTATAATTATCGTCATTATAGCCTTCTAGTCTTCGCTTGTAGGCATTACGATAATCACGGTATTTATTGTTGTTGTCTATGTAGAAATATAAACTGGTTCCGATTGCTCCGTAAACTAATGGGATTTTCCAGTATTTTTTATTGTATGCTTGGCCTAATCCAGGTAGGATAGCAGAATAAAAGGCTGCTTTTGCTGGTGTTAGCGGATCTATTTCTTGTAATGCAGTAGTGTCTTTTACGACCAAAACCGTGTCTTTTTTTACCTGGGCAAAAAGAGAAACGGTTCCTGTTAGAAAGAACAATAGACCGATGGGGACAATTTTATTCACTATCCGTTTATTAATTTTATAATTCTGTTAAAGTCAGCTTCAGAATTAAATGGAATTGTAATTTTTCCTTTTCCGTTACCAGCGACTTTTATATCAACTTTTGAACCAAAGTAATCGTTGAAAGTGTTTTTTTGAGTTTCTCTTACTTGGAATGCAGAATCAGCTTTTGGTTTTCCTTCTGCTTTTGGCGGAACACCTTCATGGTAGTTTTTTACCAAAGCTTCTGTTTCACGAACCGAAAGGTTTTGGCTCACAATCTTTTGGTAGATATCGGTTTGAGCTTCTAAGTCATCAATATTAATAATGGCACGACCGTGTCCCATGCTGATAAAACCGTCACGGATTCCAGTTTGAATAATCGGATCTAGTTTTAAAAGACGTAAGTAATTCGCGATTGTTGAACGTTTTTTTCCAACTCTTTCACTCATTTGTTCTTGAGTTAATTGAATTTCGTCAATCAAACGCTGGTATGAAAGTGCAATCTCAATTGGGTCTAAGTCATGACGCTGAATGTTTTCAACTAAGGCCATAACCAAAGATTCGTTGTCATTTGCAATTCTAATATAAGCAGGAACAGTTGTTAGACCTACTAATTTAGAAGCACGAAGACGACGTTCTCCAGAGATTAATTGATATTTATTAAAATCTAATTTACGAACAGTAATAGGTTGAATTACACCAAGTTCTTTAATAGAAGTGGCTAATTCGCGTAAAGATTCTTCATTAAAATTGCTTCTAGGCTGAAATGGATTTATTTCAATCGCGTCTATCTCAAGTTCAATGATATTTCCAACAACCTTGTCAGCATTTTTGTCTTCTACTGATTGAATGTCGTTTTCTGGATCTTTTAATAGTGCTGATAATCCTCTTCCTAAGGCTTGTTTTTTAATTACTTTTGTCATAAAAACTATTTGCTGTTTTTCTTTATAATCTCTTGAGCTAAATGAATATAGTTTACAGCACCTTTACTGGTTGCATCATAATTAATGATACTTTCACCAAAACTTGGAGCTTCACTTAATTTTACATTTCGCTGAATTACAGTGTCAAAAACCATATCGTTAAAGTGTTTTTGAACTTCTTCAACAACCTGATTAGATAAACGTAATCTTGAATCGTACATTGTTAATAATAAACCTTCAATGTCAAGATCAGGATTATGTATTTTTTGAATACTCTTAATAGTGTTCAATAATTTCCCTAGTCCTTCAAGTGCAAAATATTCGCACTGAATAGGAATAACTACTGAATCAGAAGCTGTTAAGGCATTCAGGGTTAACAAACCTAGAGATGGTGCACAGTCGATAATGATGTAATCATATTCTTGTTTTGCCTCTTCTAATGCTTTTTTAAGCATGTACTCACGGTTTTCTTTGTCAACCAATTCAATTTCGATAGCAACAAGGTCAATGTGAGCAGGGATCACATCTACGTTTGGAGCTGTACATTTTAAAATGGCTTCTTTTGGTGTTACAGTATGCTCAAGAATTTGATAAGTTCCAGTTTCAACTGTTTCTACATCAATTCCAAGACCAGATGTAGCATTGGCTTGAGGATCAGCATCAATTAATAATACTTTTTTTTCTAGAACACCTAATGCGGCTGCAAGATTTACTGATGTAGTAGTCTTTCCAACGCCTCCTTTTTGATTAGCAATAGCAATGATTTTGCCCATTTATTTTCTGAATTTTGAACCGTAAAAATACAATTATTTATGGTTTTTGAAAATCTATTTTGTTAACATTTAAGAAAGTTTGGTTATCCGTTGTGTGGTGGGTGTTTACGGATATTTATTTTGTTTTCATTAGAAATTATTAACGATGATCCTTTCCAATTCCTTATGGTTTTTTGCCAGTTTTTGTCAGTTTGCAAAATTTGAACTGTTTTTTAATTGATTTTTGTTTTCAAATTTTTATTCCGATTTTTTATTAATTTGATGTGTAATCAAAGAGGATTACTTTTAGAAGAATTCATTTTAATCTAGCGATATCAATTTTGCAGTAAGTGTTTTTTTTTTTGAAGATGATTATTGGAAATGAAAATGTTTACTTGAGATGAAGGTAATATGTTAAAAGCGGCTGTTTCTGTCGTTAAGGTATGAAAAGGTAGCTTTTGTATAGTTTTTGATAAGAAAATAGGAACTAAAAACGGACTTTTAGATTAACGATTATTGGTATTTTGGCTTTTTAGAAAAACTTATTACTATTAAACCAAAAAAGAATATTTATGATTAAAAAGTTAGCCTTGGCATTTGTTGGATTTACCTTTATGTTCATTCTTTGCAGTTTTGAGATGATTGATTTATCTGAGAAAAAAAATCAACAGGAAAATATAGAGTACAAAATTGTTTATGATAAAAAGAAACACAATATAATATTGTCATGGCCGGCATTTGGTTCTTCGGGAAATTATATCATTACAAGAGGAGGAAGTCGTCTGGCATCTGAATTTATACAGGTTGGTACTACTTCTAAGCTCTCATTTACTGATGTTAAACCTAATAAAAATAAATATGAGAACTATTATAAAGTTACTCGTAACGGTATGACAGTACTAATTTCGTTAGAAAATCAGATTTTTGGTAGTAATATGTATTTCTATGACAGGAAATATGAAAAAGCAGAAACTGCTAGAAACGACATTAATGCACAATTTGAAACTATTGGATTAGGTGGTGCAAATGGCGAATGGACAACAAAACGTCAAGCTTACTATTTTAAACCAAATGTTAATGGGCAGACTTATGATTCAGGAGGATCCGGTTCTGCATCGTCTGCCGAGTCGAATTCAATAGAATTAGGGTTTTATTCTCATATTGGAGGTTTGGGCAAAGTTCCCTCGGCTGTTAAATTAGGTTCTATTTTTACCAGACCTCATCTTTCAGGAGGGGCAAATGCGACTTGCACTTTTTGGCGTTCTATGGAAAATTTAACCGTAATGCGTGATTTTGCCTGGACAGTTTCTCAGTCAACTAGTGCCAGAAGAATG
The DNA here is from genome assembly GCF_030378165.1 of Flavobacterium panacagri. NCBI lineage: Bacteria > Pseudomonadati > Bacteroidota > Flavobacteriia > Flavobacteriales > Flavobacteriaceae > Flavobacterium > Flavobacterium panacagri. The sequence continues at coordinate 215,051 of NZ_CP119766.1, read as the reverse complement.
TTGCTTGAAAGTACTTCAAAGTATATTTCGGATATTGGGAATACTAATTTTTGGGGAAGCGGCGGTTTTATTGCTGATACACATTATACCTCATCAAGACCAAATTGGGGAGGACAGCAGCAATGGTACACTAGAAATGCTGTTTTTCCTTCGGGTTCAGAGGTGATGGGCGGTTCGTATAATATGGTTTGGCAAGGTTGTGTTAATCCGCCGCAAGCTGATGATGTGAATTCTCCAATTTCAACAACGCCAATTATTAGAGAGAAACCTTTTCTTTTTTTAGATGATGATGGTGAATACAAAATCTTTGTTCCGGCGTGGCAAAAAGAGCGAGTAGGAGTTTCTTGGTTATTAACTGATATGGGAGAAGGCAAAATGCAAGATTTGCTCACAAGATGGTATGTTGCCAAAGAAGGTGATACTGAGGCAGAAATTAATGCAGCATTAAAAGCAGGCAAAAATATATTTTTTACTCCGGGACATTATGCATTGAATGCTCCTATTCAGGTGAATAGAAAAGATGCTATTTTGCTTGGAGCCGGTATTGCATCAGTAACATTGGAGCCAACCGAGAAAAATATTTGGGGTTGTATCTACGCTGATGATAAAGACGGGATTATTATTGCTGGGCTTCTTATGGATTCGTTGAATAGTACAACATATCAGGTTAGGATTGGCAATGAAGAGACAAAAGCAGATCATTCAACAGATCCTATATTACTTTCAGATATTACTTGCAGAGTTGGAGGGGTTCAGTCTAAGAATATTCAGATACAGGTTTCGATGCAGATCAATAGTAACAATGTCGTTGGCGATCACTTTTGGTTATGGCGTGCCGATCATGGTTCGCAAAAAGGCGGAGACTTACGCTGGACAAGAGATAGATGTAAAAATGGACTCATAGTTACCGGAAATGATGTTACGCTTTATGGATTATTTACAGAACATTATCAGGAATATGAAGTTTTATGGTTGGGAGAACGTGGAAGAACTTTTTTCTTCCAGAACGAACCGCCTTATGATGCTCCAAATCAGGCAAGCTGGAGTAGTCAGGATGGGAGAGTTGAGGGTTATGCTGCATTTAAAGTTGCTAATAAAGTAAAAGAACATCATAGTATTGGCATGGGGTCTTATGCAGTTTTTACAGGAACTGATGGAAAAGTAAATAAGAAAAATGGTTTTGAAGTACCTAACAGTCCAAATGTAAAGTTGGAAAAAATGTGCATTACCCGTTTTGCAGGGCCAGGGAATATTCAAAATGTAATAAATAGTACAGGTGGAAGTACGGCAACTGGTGCAAAACGTGTAACGTCATATCATAATGGAGAAGGTGTTCAGCCTTATGATGAAGAATTTACTTTGCCAAATAATGAATCTTATCCTGCTTACATTAAAATGGATAAATAGATTGAGATATAGTTTTTAAATATAGCCTTTGGTTTTAACCACGGGAAACGTATTGTGGTATTATGATGCGTTCCCGTGGTTGAAACCACGGGCTATGTTTAGATTCAGTTGTTTATTTGATTATGTAATTTTGAATTAATTCAATAAAATAATTGGGATGTAATAACCGGTTAGTTGATTTTGAGTTTATTGCAAAAAAAAAGTCTTTTCAAAAAAATGAAAAGACTTTTGTCGGGGAGGCAGGATTCGAACCTGCGGCCTTCCCGCTTTAAGGCGGGACACGATAAACGTTCTATGCTATAATTGATATTTAAAATCGATGTCTTGCAGATATCTTTTTGCACCTCGTTTCTTTATTTTAGATTCTAAAGTCACTGCTTCAGATCTTGAATCTAGTTGAATTGTATAAATGATTTTCCATGGAATACCATTTTTTGTAGATAATGATTGTCCACTATTGTGTCTTCTCAGTCTATCTTCGATATCATTTGTTTGACCGATGTAAAACTTTTCTTTTGTAGTACTGTAAAGAATATAAACGAAAAACATAGAAGTTGGGATTAAAGCAAAAAAGCCGAACATTTCTGTTCGGCTTTTGTCGGGGTGGCAGGATTCGAACCTGCGGCCTCCTGCTCCCAAAGCAGGCGCGATAACCGGGCTACGCTACACCCCGTAGCATTTGCTTATTGAACGTTACTGTGGTCTTCCCGCCTAGAGCGGGACACGATAACCGGGCTACGCTACACCCGAAGATGTATTTGTAATACTGCCCGAAAGCGGATGCAAAGATAGAAATAAATTTCATTTACAAAAGGAAAAAATGAAAATAAATAAAACTTATTTTGACATAGTTATTTCGGATTTATTTTAACCCTAATTTTTTATAATAAAGTTTACATTTGCAACTCAAAAAAACTATAGATACTATGTCAAATACAATCGAAAAAATTAAATGCCTTATTATAGGTTCTGGTCCTGCGGGCTATACAGCGGCGATTTATGCAGCCAGAGCAAATATGAATCCAGTATTATACCAAGGAATGCAACCAGGTGGTCAATTGACTACGACAAATGAAGTTGAAAACTTTCCAGGTTATGTTGATGGAGTTACAGGACCAGAAATGATGATTCAGCTACAAGAACAGGCAAAACGTTTTGGTGCTGATATTCGTGATGGATGGGCTACAAAAGTTGATTTTTCTGGAGATATTCATAAAGTTTGGATTAATGATTCTATCGAATTGCACTGTGAAACTGTAATTATTTCTACAGGTGCTTCGGCTAAATATTTAGGATTGCCATCAGAACAGCATTATTTAAATATGGGTGGGGGAGTTTCTGCTTGTGCGGTTTGTGACGGTTTCTTCTACAGAAATCAAGATGTGGTAATTGTTGGAGCAGGAGATTCGGCATGTGAAGAAGCACATTACTTATCTAAACTTTGCAAAAAAGTAACCATGTTAGTGAGAAGCGAAAAATTTAGAGCTTCTAAAATTATGGAAGAGCGTGTTCGTAAAACAGAAAACATCGAAATTTTAATGAATCACGATACAGTTGAAGTTTTAGGCGATAATAATGTAGTTCACGCTATTAAAGCTTTGAACAAAACAACTGGCGAAACAATCGAAATTCCAGCAACTGGTTTCTTCGTAGCAATTGGTCACAAACCAAATACTGATATCTTTAAAGATTATATCACTCTTGATGAGACTGGATATATCGTAAATACTCCAGGTACATCTAAAACGAATGTTGAAGGTGTTTTTGTAGCTGGTGATGCTGCAGATCATGTATATCGTCAAGCAATTACTGCTGCAGGAACTGGATGTATGGCTGCATTGGATGCTGAAAGATATTTAGCTTCTAAAGAATAAACAGTTATAGTGTTCAGTTTTCAGTTAGATAGTATTCAGTCTGAAAACTATAAAAGAAAAAGCTCCGATCATCAAATGATCGGAGCTTTTTCTTTTTAGTCTATTTGTGCTGCAAACGGAACTGAATACTTAAAACTGAACACTGAACACTGAATATTACGACTATTTTATCTTCTTAAACAACTTAGCTTCTTCAGAAAAACGTGTTAGTGTAATGGCAGGACTTCCTAAAAGAGAGATCTCTGCTTTATCTCCAACTGCTAGTGAAAGTGTTGTTTCTGCGAAAATACTTCCTACGGCATAATTTTCAGCTGTAACGTTGGCATCTTTCAAAGTAAATTTTGTTCCTGTAAAAACTGAATTATTATCTAATCGAATAGTTGCTTTTTCTGCGATACCTTCGATTGCTGCATTTGCTTTTTGGTACAAATCACATTTGAATTTTATAGCAGAAACCAATGTTTTAACTGAAGCATTTTTGCTCAATTGCAAACTTCCATCTTCGGCTTTTAAATTTAGTTCTGTTTTAGATTTGTCATCTGCAATTAAGCTGAATTTTTTCGAGTTAACATTCAAATATAATTTAGAATAATCAAGACAATTCATTGTGATATCATCCAATTGTAATTCCTGAATGGCATAAACGATTGCTTCATTTTTGGTGATAACCTTATTTAATGACTTAGTATAGGTAACCTTAACAGATAGTTTTTTGAAAATTGTAGATTCTTTATTGGTATATAAACGAAGTGTTTTTTCCCTTAAATCCATTCCAATGATATCATGTAAATTATCATCGGCTTCAATTTTAATTTCGTTTTTTTCTCCTTGTTCTAAATATACCTCAAGATTATCGTCAACTTCAATGGCATCAAAACTGCCAACTTCTTTTATCGAAGTAGTTACAACTTTAGAGCCTTTAACTTTTTCTCTTTTTTGTGCAAAAGTGAATGTTGTAACAAATAATAATAGGAGCAGCGCTGTACTTTTTTTCATTAATTCTAGATTTGATTTTGACAAATATAAAAAAATCATCCACTTTTGATGAATGATTTCGTTTATATTTAACAGTTACTCCTTGATTAGCTTTTGCTGACATTTCCTCCGGAACTTTCAGATTTTTCAATAGTTTTTGGGGAACCTCCGTAATTAATGTTTCCACCGCTTGAAGCTTCTGCTTTTAAACTTACGATAGGACGTATAGAAATTGTTCCGCCGCTTGAAGCTTCAGCATGAATATCGTTTGCCATTAATTTACCAGCGTCAATACTTCCTCCGCTTGAAACAGAAGTGCTAAGGCTTAATGCTTTTCCTTCAATAGCTACAGAACCTCCGCTGCTAGAATCTACGGATATTTTGTCAGATTCAATGTTAGCTTGTATCGATGCCGCACTTGAAGTTTCTAAAATAATGTTTTCTCCTTCAATAACATTTTTACTTTGAACAGATGAAGCAGTTGAAGCCTCGATCTTATCAACAATTGGCATTTTTACTGTTACTTTTTTTGATGCTATATTACGGAAAGAGTTGTATTTGCATTCAATAATAAGTGTTCCGTTTTCTACTTTAGTAACAATTTCTTTCTGCAGATTATCATCGGCTTCAACAATGATTTCTTTAGATTCAGATTGTTCGATGACTACATCAATAGCGTTGCTTACTTTTATGTTAGTAAAATCACCTTGAACAGTTCTTTTTTCAGTTGTAACATTACCGCTTCCTTCAATTGCATTCATGTTAAAATTACACGAAGCAAATAATAATGCTGTTATAGTTGCGATAACAAATTTTGTAATATGAATGATTATTTTGATCATGGCTTAGTTGATTTTGATTATAACTCCGTTTTTATCTGTGGTTAGTTTTCCTTTAGTTTTTTTCCCGTTTATAACTTCTTTTCCGTTAATTTTTACCGAAACTTCATTTATAGTATCATTGTCAATAGTTTCTATTTCTTCTGAATCATAGTCATGATCGTTATGTTCTGCTGGACAATTCAAGCATTTAACTTTAGATCCTTCTACTTTATAATTGTAATTTCCATCATAATTTAAATTAAAGAAATCATCCTCATAATTGAAGTAGTCTCTAACAGAACTATCTGGTTTAAAAAATTGTCCTTCTGGAAGATACAAGTAAATGTCAACTTCTTGTCCTCTGAATTTGTTTTTTACATCTGTCAGAAAAAAGTTATCCAAAATTAAATGATTTCCGTTAACTTGAAATTTATAATTGATTTTTTCTGCTCTTTTTTTAGCGTTGGTGAAAGAATTTCCTCTTGCACTTTTTTCTACCTGAATAAATGGAGCTTTTTGATCTGTGTGTAAAACATGTAAGCGTACATCATTTGAGTAAATCAATTCATTGTTTGCCGAGTCTTGTACAAACTCAAAATCTCTGTAATGATTCAAGCTTTTAGTATAATAGTCACTGTACTTAAATTTTACAAATAGTGTGTCCAGTGGTCTAATAGCAATTTCTTTTTTCTCTACAACTTTGTTCTCGTGTGAAATTTCAGTAGCTTGTTTAATTACGATACTCGCAACAATAGCAATTGAAATAATCCAAACGGCTAAAAGTGTATATTTTGTAATATTTCCAATTGATTTTAAGTTTGGAGATAACAATTTAAATCCTAAAAGTGTTAAGAAAAAGAATGGTATTCCAACTGCAAATAACATTAATAAACCAAATGACCAGATTGGATATTCTGTAAAGTTTCCAGCTTCAATAAAATTCTGCCAAGGAAAATCAACAAAAACGTTAGTTCCTAAAGTAAACACTCCAATTAACAACATGATTAAAGTTGCGATTCCGCTTATGATTAGAATTACACCTAAAAATTTTGCAAAAATTTTAAAAACCGTCATGATAAAGTCTCCAAATGAACTACTTATTCTCTCAGCTCCCGACTTTACCTGGTTTCCCATTTTGTCATAATCCGCATTTTTGAATTTTTCAGAAAGGGTATCAATTTCTTCACGAACTTTTTTTTCGATGTTTGAAATCGTTACCGGCTCACCTGTCATTTCTAATTTTTCTGAAGTTGTAACTGCTTCAGGAGTTACAATCCAAAGAACAAAATAAGCTAAAATTCCAGTTCCAAAACCTGCAAATACGAAGATTAAGAAAATGATTTTAATCCAAACTGCGTCAATTCCAAAATAATGTCCTAACCCTGTTGCCACACCTCCAATCATACCTTTTTCTTTATCACGGTATAATTTTTTGTGTTTTCTTGGGCCGTAATTATTATAAGTTTGATTTGGGTTTTCTTCGTCTTCAATTCTGTAGTCTTCAGGTTGTCCCATTACTGCAATCACTTCATCAACGTCTTTCAGTCCTACAACATGCTTTTCGCTTTTTTGTTTTTCTGTCAGTAATTCAGAAACACGCATTTCGATGTCTTTAATAATTTCATCCTGACCAGATGAGTTGTTAAGTGATCGTTTTATAGCATCAAAGTAGCGTGTTAATTTTAAGTATGCATCTTCATCGATATGAAAAAACATCCCGCCTAAGTTAATATTTACTGTTTTGTTCATGACTTATTGATTTTGATTGGTGATTAAGTTTACAGCGTCAGACAATTCTGTCCAAGTTCCGCTAAGTTCGTTTAAAAAAGTTTGTCCTATCTCGGTTAATCCATAATACTTTCGCGGTGGCCCTGAGGTCGATTCTTCCCAGCGATAATTAAGTAAACCGTCATTTTTTAATCTAGTTAACAACGGATAAACAGTTCCTTCTACAACTAGTAATTTTGCGTTTTTTAAAGTGTCTAATATTTCTGATGTATAGGCATCTTTTTCTTTTAGAACAGATAAGATGCAAAACTCAAGAACACCTTTGCGCATCTGTGCTTTTGTGTTTTCAATGTTCATAATTTCATTTTGTTTTTTTTTGATTGAACAATTCGTTTTTTGATTGATGATGATTGATTGATGATTGATTTCGAATATAACTTTTAACCTTTTTTAGAATTACTTAATAAAAGGAATTGTAATAGGATATTTATATAATTCTCCGTTTGAAGCTTTTATCGAAGCATAGATCACTAAAAAGAATTCAACAAATTTTAATAATCCAAAAAGTACTACAGCTGTAATTCCGATACTTAACATTCCGATATGCGACTGAAAGTCAAAGTTTCTAATCACAAAATCTCGGTCATTAAAAATAACTTCCATTGGAATATTCTGTAAAAAGACTGTTACAAAAATCGGTATTGCGATAAGTGCTAAAATCAAAGTATAAAGCAATAAGCTTAACTGAAAGTTCAAAGCCTGTTTTCCATGGTGGTCTGCAAATTCAGATCTATCTCTGTAGTTTGTCCAAATGATTAACGGAAAAATATAGTTCCCAAACGGAATTATATATTGGCTTAATGTACTCAAATGAGTAAATGCTGCTGTATTCTTTTCTGATGTTTTTTCCATGATGAGTGGTGTTGTTGTTTCCATGATTAAAAGTATATAGTAATTTCTTATGCAAATATATGTCTAAAAAACAGTATCTTGTTTTACATAGTACTAATTATTAACAAAAATTTAACAATTTTAGAAGTAGGAATATGAGTTTAAATTGTTGAAAATCATTCGGAAGTGTTGAATTTATTGAGGTCTTTCTGATAGTTGAATAATTTATTGTGCGTGCATAGTTTTTTTGTATTTTTACATAAAAAATAAATCACATGGCACTTTCTGTATCAAAACTTAATAAATTCGTTCTGTTTAAACTTCCTTCTGCCTATTTCTGTGGCGTACGTGTTAAGGATATAAACGATTCAAGTTGTACCGTAACAGTCAAACACAGATGGATTAATCAGAATCCTTTTAATTCGATGTATTTTGCAGTTCAGGCTATGGCAGCAGAATTGACAACAGGTGCTCTGGTTATTTCTCAAATTCAGCAAAGCGGAAAGAAAATATCCATGTTAGTAGCCAATAACAAAGGAAACTTCACTAAAAAAGCAACAGGAAGAATAACTTTCGTATGCAATGATGGACATTTAATTGCCGATGCTATCAAAAAAACAATCGAAACCGGAGAAGGGCAGACGTTCTGGATGAAATCTATCGGAACTAACGAAGAAGGCATTCAGGTTTCGGAAATGGATTTTGAGTGGAGTATTCGACTGAAATAAGTTTTTGTTTGCCACGAATTTCACGAACTAGCACAAATTTTAAATGCGAAGTTATTAGTGTAAATTAGTGAAATTCGTGGCAGAAAAACATAAAAAAGGCTTCGAACAATTCGAAGCCTTTTACTTTATAATTTACCGTTACTTTTTAACGCAACAAGATTTTTTGTCTTTTTTGTCTGCTGTCTTTTTACAACAAGATTCTTTTTTTGCTTTATCTTTTGAAGCTGGTTTTGTGTCCTGAGCACTTACGCTAATTGTAAATAAAGCAACGGTAACGATTGTAATTACTTTTGTCATTTTGTTTTAATTGTTTTTTGTTAGAAGAATTATAATTGAGTGAATCAAATATAAAATGATTTAATGCTTGTAAGAATAGTTCTGTTGTTAATGTTTTGGTAAAAGTAGATTTTAGTTCTTTTTTACAATGCTATTAAATTTGAATTGAAGTTTTGTAGCAAACTCATTTTTAGTTAAAAAAATCATCATCAATTTTAATGTTTAACGATTTCATGACTATGCCGTTATAATTTTCTTTAAGTAAATTACTTATTGCGTTTTGTGATTTATAGACAATTTTATAATTATCATTTTCAATTTCAATGCTTTTGATAGATTTGCTGATTTCGCTAATATTTTCATTGTTCCATCTTCCTCTTCCAAAATAAATATGTCCTATTTTTTCTTCTGGATTATGAGGAATTAAATTAAAAACAATTGAATCTCCTTTTTTCATCTCATCCAATTGATCGTTTTTAAATTGCGGATTTATAATGAGTTTTACTTTGACATTGCTTTCGCCTTTGTTGGTAAAAAGAATACCTTGTGAAGGATCACAACTTGTTAAGATGAAAGCAGTGAGAAATAACAATAAGAAATTTACTTTTTTCATTTTTGGAAATTACGTTTTAGTTTCGGATTTACAATTTCAGTTATTTTTCCCGTTCCAATTATGCGTGCACCTTCACGAAAATCAAACTCTAAACCTTCATATAGTTTGCCTTCAAAATATTCTACAGATAAAATGCTTATCGTTGCAGAAACAGATTCTCCTGGAAGCACAAATTCTGTACCAATGAAAAGTTGCATTCCAGAAGTTAGATATTCATCGAATGAAAATTTTATATGTGGTCTGTATCCTGAACTCGCAAAAGTTTTTCGACCGCCTTCTTCGGTCGTTTTATATTGTAATGATGCAATAAAATGAGGTTCGCCAAACATAGTAATCGAATAAAATTTCTATGCTAATGTAGTATTAATAATTCAAATTAACCCCAAAACCAATTCCCATATCGCTGTCATAATGTGTTGTAATTCCAAAGTTTCGAGCCACGATGTATTTTAAACCCGCCATATATTCTTTATCTGTATTCCACATTAAATTCATTCGAAGTCTTTGCGAAAGCGGAATATCTTTTCGTTCAAATTGCAAACGAACATTTCCATCGGTATAAACCTCAACTTGTGCTTTTATGAGCATTGGCAAAGTATATTCGGCACCTAAACTGAAAACGGAACGATTGTCTTTAGTGTTTTTCTGTCCGAAGAGATTTTGTTCCTGTTCGTCCATTCCCATTTTGCGATAGCGCCAGTCAAAACCGATAAAAGGCATCAACCATTGATTTTTTCCAATATATCTTCCAATATGAGTTTCGGTTTCGTAACCATGTTTGTCATTGTAACCCAATCTCCACTCCGTTCCAATGCTCCATCTTGTATTGCTCAACATCGCTTCACCATCATTTCCGTTAGTAGCAAAATCATTTTCTGCCATAAAATGAAACATACGATCGTCCATTTTCAACATTTTGAAAGCCATTTCCGGATGATGAATTAAGGGATTGGGTGCTGAATTTTCGTAAGTAAAGATTCTCCCCATTCCAGCCATCATATGATATAAAATGTGACAGTGAAAAAACCAGTCGCCATCGGCATTTGCCTGAAATTCGATCGTATCGGTTTCCATTGGCATAATATCAATTACATTTTTTAGCGGAGCATAATCGCCGTGTTCATTTAAAATTCTAAAATCATGTCCGTGTAAATGCATTGGATGGCGCATCATCGAACCGTTGTATAAAACAATACGAACGTTTTCTCCTTTTTTAATTAAGATTTTATCGGTTTCTGAAACCACTTTATTATCTAAACTCCAAACGTAACGATTCATATTTCCGGAAAGCGTAAAACGCAATTCTTTGACAGGAGCGTCTTTTGGAAGATTCGTTTTAAAAGGAGATTTCAGCATTCCGTAATTCAGAGTCACAATTTCAGAAGTTTCAGTGCTGTCACTTTCCATTTTCAAGGCTTCCATATTATGATTGGAATGATCCATTTCTGGTTTAGAATTTTCATCTTCACCCGAAATTTCAGGATACATTACGGCATTCATGTCCATTTTGTTGAGTGACATATTCATGCCCATATCGTTCATTTCGCCATTCATTTTCATCATATCGTTCATCATTTTCATGCCTTCAAAATATTTTAATTTTGAAAGATGATGTACGGGCTGTTTGTCTCCATTTCCTAAAAACAAAGAAGCAGATCCTGTCCTGTCTTCGGCTGTAGCCAAAAAAGCAAAAGATTTATGGTCTTCAGGAATTGTAACCACAACATCATAAGTTTCAGAAACGGCAATAATTAAACGATCGACTTCTACAGGTTCGACATCATTTCCATCGCTGGCTACAACGGTGATTTTTCCTCCGCCGTAAGTCAGCCAGAAATAGCTGGAAGCACCTCCGTTTGCAATTCGTAATCGAACTTTTGAGCCTGGCTTAAGGTTTGAAAGCTGTTGTTCATTTTTACCATTAATTAAAAACTTTTCATAATAAACATCGCTAACGTCCATAGCATTCATTCGTTTCCATTCGTTGGTCACTTTGGTTGAAAAATGCCCTTGTTTTAAAGCTTCAAAATAGCTCTGAGTAGTTCCTTTTTTAATGGCGAACCAATCATTGGCATTGTGAAGCATTCGCTGAATATTCTCAGGTTTTAAATCAGACCATTCACTTAAAATAACTGGAATCGTTGGCAAATCGTCAATGCCTTTTCTAATAGTCGAATCGTCTTTTTTCTTATTGATGATAAAAAGTCCATACAAACCAATTTGTTCCTGTAATCCCGAATGACTGTGATACCAATACGTTCCGTTTTGAATTATGGGAAAAGTATATTTATGAGTTGTTCCAGGCTCAATCGGCATTTGAGTCAAATACGGAACTCCATCTTCTTTGTTTGGAAGAAATAATCCGTGCCAGTGCATCGAAGTGGTTTCTTTTTTTAATTCGTTATGCACATAAATTTCTGCAATATCGCCTTCGGTAAAAGTCAGAGTTGGCATCGGAATTTGTCCATTTACTGCAATCGCACGTTTTTCTTTACCCGAGAAATTGACAATTGTATCGCGAACATGCAAATCATAACGCACTACTTTTTGCGCCTTTAACTGAATAGCAATTAAAAAAAGCACAAGTATATATTTTATTTTTGTCATCGATTATAATTTTAAATCGTTAGGTTAAATTTATTTTAACACATAGAAACATAGATTTTTGTGTCTAAAAAAGAGCATAAAAGAAACTAGTTTCCACACATAGCTATGTGTATTGTAAAAAGTGAAACGCCTTCACGCACAATGCAAAACTATGTTTCTATGTGTTAAAATAATTGCGTCCTAACTCACAATTTTAAATTTCTCAATCGCAAAGCATTCACGATTACTGAAACTGAACTCAAACTCATCGCAACGGCAGCCAGCATTGGCGAAAGCAATATTCCTAAAAACGGATATAAAATTCCAGCTGCAATTGGCACGCCCAATGTATTATAAATAAAAGCAAAGAATAAATTCTGTTTGATATTCGACATCACAGCATGGCTGAGGTTTTTGGCTTTTACAATTCCGTTTAAATCTCCTTTTACTAAAGTAATTTTAGCGCTTTCGATGGCAACATCAGTTCCTGTTCCCATGGCAATTCCGATGTTGGATTGAGCTAAAGCAGGAGCGTCGTTGATTCCGTCACCCGCCATAGCAACGATTTTTCCTTGAGATTGCAGACGTTCAATTTCTTTCAGTTTATCTTCCGGAAGACAATCGGCTTTAAAAGAGCTCAACTGTAAATGATTGGCAACTGCTTTTGCAGTGTTATGATTATCTCCAGTCATCATAATAACCTCAACGCCCTGAGCAATTAATTCTTTAATCGCTTTCGCACTGTTTTCTTTGATGGCATCGGTAATGGCAACATAACCTAAAACTTCTTTTTCAATAGCTATATAAGAAATAGTTTTTCCCAGATTTTGTTCTGCAGTAACTTTTTGTTCTAAGTCAGAAGAAATAGTGGCACCAATTTCATCCATTAATTTTTTGTTTCCTAAAGCAACTTTTTTGTTTTCGATAGTTCCTAAAACACCTTTTCCGGCAATAGTCTCAAAACCTTGAACTTCTTTGAATGAACTATCTTTTGCTTTCGCGAAATTGACTACGGCCTGCGCCAAAGGATGTTCGCTATGCTGATTTAACGAAGCAATGTTTTGAAGCAGAAAATCTTCATTATTATGGATTGCAACTATTTTTTCAACAGATGGTTTTCCTTCGGTAATTGTTCCTGTTTTATCGGTGATCAAAACATCAATTTTATTCATGTTTTCCAGCGCTTCGGCATTTTTAATCAGGATTCCGTTTTGTGCTCCTTTCCCAACTCCAACCATAACCGACATTGGAGTTGCCAATCCAAGTGCGCACGGACAAGCAATAATTAAAACGGCAATCGCATTAATTAATCCGTAAACGTAAGCGGGTTCCGGGCCAAATTTTGCCCAGACAAAAAAGGTTATAATTGAAATAATAACTACTGTCGGCACAAAATATTTAGAAACTCTATCGGCTAATTTCTGGATTGGAGCACGAGATCTGCTGGCATCATTTACCATTTGGATAATCTGCGAAAGCATCGTTTCTGAACCCACTTTTTCAGCAATCATCACAAAAGATTTTGTACCATTTATAGTTCCTGATATTACAGAATCTCCCACTTTTTTATCTACAGGAATTGGTTCTCCTGTAATCATCGATTCGTCGATACTGCTTTCTCCAAAATAGATTTTTCCATCAACGGGAATTTTTTCTCCCGGTTTTACGCGTAATAAATCATCTTTTTTGATATTGTGAATGGAGATTACTTTGTCAATTCCTTTTTCTACTAAAGTGGCTTCGGTTGGAGCTAATTTCAATAATTCTTTTATCGCGCCATTGGTTTGTCCGTGTGCTTTCGCTTCCAATAATTGTCCTAATAAAACTAATGTGATAATTACGGTTGCGGCTTCAAAATACAAATGAATTGTTCCGTGATGCGATTTGAATTCGGTTGGGAAAATATCAGGAAAAAACATTCCGATAATACTAAATAAGAATGCTACGCTTGTCCCAATTCCAATTAAAGTAAACATGTTTAAATTCCAAGTCATAATCGATTTGTAAGCGCGAACAAAAAACATCCAACCCGCATAAAACAAAACAGGAATTGAAAATAAAAGCTGTACCCAATTCCATTTTTCAATTGACATTATATTATAGAGTGGATTATTTGGAATCATTTCTGACATTGAGATAATGAAAATTGGAAGCGTAAACAAAATCGCTATTTTCATTTTCTTCAATAAATCAGAATAGGTTTTGTTTTCCTCACTTTCAGAAGCCTGCATTGGAACCAGATCCATTCCGCAAATCGGACAATCGCCCGGTTCGTTTGAAACAATTTCAGGATGCATAGGACAAGTAAATTGTGTTGCTGTAATTGCAACTTGTGGTACTAAATCCATTCCGCAAACTGGGCAGTCTCCAGGTTTATTATATGTTTTGTCGCCTTCGCAATGCATTGGACAATAATAAACGCCATTTGCACTCTGCTGATGCATTTTTTTTGTTTCTGATTTATGTTGGTCATGATGCTCTTTTTTATGACCTGAACAGCATGATTTAACCGCAGTTTCAGAATGGTTTTTAGGAGAATCCATTTCAATGGTATAATTTCCTGCAGCAGACAAAACCTCTTGAAATTTTTCTGTCGGAACATGCTTGTCCATTGTGATGGTTGCCGTTGGAGGATTCAAAGTAACTTCTGCCTGAACGCCTTCGACTTCATTCAAAGTTTTTTCGACTTTGGTTCGGCATCCGTTGCACGACATTCCTGAAATTATATATTGATGAGTCATTGTATTGGTTTTTAAGTATTACAATGCAAATTTCCGAAGTACAATTTACAACGATTTGTATAATTTTGAGAATGATTTGTAAGATTTACTAAATGGTGTTTTTTAACCGCAAAGAGCGCTAAGATTTACGCAAAGCACGCTAAGTTTTTTTTCTGTTTTGAGATTAAAAAAAGTTCGCAAAGCTTTGTGTATATAATTATACAAACTATACAGCTATAAAAGGTTAGCCACAGATTAAAAAGATTAACACAGATTTTTAAAATCCCTTTAATCCTTATAATCTGTGGCTAAAAAACTTTGCTCCCGATAGCTATCGGGATTGCGTAAATCTTAGCGCTCTTAGCGGTTAAATAAATAACTACAAATTCTCGATTTGAATACGTTTATTATCTTTCAATTGTTTGAATGAAGTAGGAGTGTAGCCCGTAATTTTTTTGAATTGATTGCTTAAATGTGCTACGTTGCTGTAATTAAGAATATCAGCAATTTCACTTAACGAAAGCTCATTATAAATTAGTAATTCCTTTACTTTTTCGATTTTCTGGCTGATAAAATACTTTTCGATAGTTGTGTTTTCGATTTCAGAAAATAAATTGCTTAACGAATTATAATCCTGGTTGAGGTTTTCTGCCAGATATTCTGATAGGTTGATTTTTAAATCATTGTTTTTATGATGAACCAAATCGACAATCAGGTTTTTTATTTTCTCGACGGTTTTTGTTTTTTTATCATCGATTAAATCAAAACCTAAAGCTTGAAGATTTTCTAATAAAACCTCTTTTTGCGAATCATTGATTTCGTTTTGTAACTCAACTTCACCTAATTCAACAGCAATAGTTTGAAGTCCGAGTTTTTCGAACTCAGACTTCACAACCATTTTGCATCGGCTGCACACCATGTTTTTGATGTAAAGCTTCATATTTATTTTATAGTTTCAACTACATTTCCGCAAGTCAGCATCGAAGAACCGTAATACGGATTTTTAACTGCTTTTTCTTTGCTTAACCAATCGGCATCAGCCATAGGGCAATATTGTTTGTAGATTGGTTCAGTTGGACTTGAAACTTTTATCAAATCGTAAGTTCCTTTCGATAATGATTTAAAAGTCTCACGTTGTTTTTTAAGATCTGAAGAAGTCGAAATACTTTTAGCATCAGCGGTTAATTTTTTAACTACTTTCATCCAAACGGTATGTTCGTTGCTTTTTAATTTATCCATTTTTACAGCTGTGATGGCACTCAGTAAATCTTTGGCTTTCGCCGAAGTCAATTTGCTGTCACTTTTTATAAGTGCATCTTTTACAGTAAAGTAAGCATCGTAAACCGATTGTAATTGAGAATCGGCGATTTCAATTGCTGTCAATTCAGAATTATTGTTTTTTGCCTGAATAGTATTTGCGCTAAAAAATACTGTAAATGCTGTTGCTAAAGCTATGATTGATTTTTTCATTGTATATAATATTTGGTAAAGGATTAATTTCCTTTAAAATTAATTAAAAAAGTTGATTTCAAAAAGACCCAATATGGGCTGTACTAAATGCAATAATTATATTTTCGGCTTCAGCCAAATAGAAGTAAATCCAGAAGAAATAGTTGAATTCCTATAAGATGAAATTTTGTTTTTTAAAGAAAAATTGAAAACATCATTTTGCAAATCAAAATCGTTTGAAGTCAAAATAACAAATTGTAATGCAGAAGTTGTACAGCCCGAATGACGGCACTTTCCGTCACAATTGTGTTTTTCTTGTTTTGAAGTTTTCTTTTCACAGCATTTTTTAGAACAGCTGTTTTCTTCTTTCGAAGTAATTTCTTTATGATGTCCCATATTACATGCATAAGTATAACTTGGATTCAAAAAGAAACTAAGTGTTATAAAAAGCAGTATTATATGGATTTTCTTTTTCAAAGAAATTGTTTTTAGAAGTACAAATTTAGTTAAAAAACTTCGAGCAAATCATTATTTAAGATTTCGCTAACTAGAGTTTTTTGAAATCGCTTGGTTTCATGTTTTTACGTTTCTTGAAATAATTCGTCAAATGACTCTCGTCAGTAAAACCAAATTCATACGCAATCTGCTTAATCGGTAATTGATTGTTATGAAACCTTTTCTCTATTAAAGTTGTTCTTAAATTATGAATGTATTCCCGATAACTAACACCAAAAGTCCTTTTGAAATAGGCACTGAAATAAGTTTGTGCGATATTAAAATGCGCTGCAATAATTTTAATTTGAACTAATTTTGGCTGATAAATATTCTGATGAATATAATTAGCAATTTGTTCATTATCCAAATGTGTCGATTTCATCTGAAGATTCATGCCTCGAATGGTTTCCTTAATTAAACCAAAAATCGAAAGAATCTGATAGAAAACAATTGGAGAATTAGTTACATCTATGTATTTGTCGTAAGTAACAATATTTTCAACAGTGTTTTTTAGAATAGTTTTACAAGGTTCATCAAACTTTAAAACGGTTTCTTTTAAAATTTTATCTCTCATGAAACTTTCGGGAGTATTGACCAAAAATTCATCGCAGGTAAGATTCTGTTTAGAGTTGAAATAATTATCAGTGAATTTAATGAAAATGAATCCTGTACTTTTCTTGATATCAAAATAATGTTCGTCGTCTGGAGAAATCACAAACAAATCTCCAGCTTTATAAGGAAGGAGATTATGGTTTAAATGATGAACTCCGCTTCCTTTTTTGATATAAATAATTTCGTAATAAGTATGAGTATGTGGCGGAAGATGAAATTTTTCTTCCTCAAATTCATCCAATACTAGTGTTTTAAACTGATTTAATTTAGGCATAACTTAAATATACAATTTTATATCACAAATATACAATTTTTGATTAAGCTAACAGTGTTAAATTTGCAACGTAGAAATCTATTCCTTTCTACTTATTAATCAAATGAAGAAAAGTCTTATTGCACTCTCTTTAGGAGGGTTAACTATTGGAATTACAGAATTTGTAATGATGGGCCTTTTGCCTGATATTGCCTCAGATATGAAAGTTTCCATTCCTGTTGCCGGGTATTTAATATCTTCTTATGCACTTGGAGTTGTTATTGGAGCACCTTTATTGGTAATCGCAGGAAGAAATTATGCGCCTAAAAAAATGCTTTTGATTTTAGCATTAATGTTAGCTGTTTTTAATGCATTGTCAATTATTGCTCCTGATTATAATGTTTTATTTGCATCTCGTTTTCTTTCTGGTTTGCCACATGGAGCATTCTTTGGAGTGGGAGCGGTAGTCGCAAGCCGTTTGGCAGATAAAGGAAAAGAAGCGCAGGCTATTTCTATTATGTTTGCCGGATTAACTATTGCGAACTTAATAGGCGTACCTATCGGAACTTATATAGGTCATCATTTTATTTGGCGTTATACTTTTGTGTTAATTGCTTTTGTGGGATTATTAACGTTTCTAGCAATTTATATGTGGATGCCAAATCTGGAAAAAGGAGAAAGTGTCAATATGAAAACACAACTTCAATTCTTTAAGAAAACAGAAGCCTGGCTGATTATCGGAATTACGGCAATTGGTTTTGGAGGTTTGTTTGCTTGGATCAGTTATATTGCTCCTTTATTAATTAATGTTTCTAAGTTTTCGCCAGAAGATGTTTCGTATATCTTAATTTTAGCAGGATTAGGAATGGTTGTTGGAAATTTCGCAGGAGGAAAACTGGCAGACCGATTTTCGCCGGCTCCAACTACATTAGCTTTATTGCTAGTAATGTCGGCCGATTTAGTTTTGGTTTATTTCTTCTCTTTTAATCAATATGTGTCTTTATTTTTGACATTCTTAACGGGAGCTATTTCTTTCTCTGTCATAGCACCAATCCAGATGCTGATGATTCGTACGGCAAAAGGAGCAGAGATGATTGCTTCAGCATCACTTCAAGGAAGCTTTAATATAGGTAATGCTTTAGGAGCCTTTCTTGGAGGATTACCTTTGGCAGCGGGCTTTAGTTACTCATCACCTAATTTAATTGGCGTCGCTATGTCAATTATCGGAATGATTATTACATTCATATTGATGAAGTTACATCGTAAACAAGTTGCGGTACAGCACATTTAAAAATATTTTCACTCCTTTTTTAAGCCCTTAACTTTTGTTTAAGGGCTTTTTTTATGTCCAGAAATGATTTTTTGTTTCTAATTATTCTATTTTTTCTCTACTTTATCGGAAAATACACTTTAAAAATCAGCATAATTTTCTTCTGGCCTCAAATTTTTTTAGCATCTTTTTAACTTTTTAAGTGTAAAAATAA
The DNA here is from genome assembly GCF_030378165.1 of Flavobacterium panacagri. Classification (NCBI taxonomy): domain Bacteria; kingdom Pseudomonadati; phylum Bacteroidota; class Flavobacteriia; order Flavobacteriales; family Flavobacteriaceae; genus Flavobacterium; species Flavobacterium panacagri. Next base: position 196,139 of record NZ_CP119766.1, on the reverse strand, counting down.
CACCTAATAATTTCGTAATTAATATTCATGTAATCGATTGTTTTTTTTATAAAAAGAGAATCAAATGAACGATTAGTAATAATATTTTTAATATTTTAAGTTAAGATAAATTATATATCTCACATAAAAAAGCAATAAAATTTTCAATATGTAATTTTTTTTAGCAAATTTTTATGAGAATTTATTTTTCGTTTCAAAAAAATATCTATGTTTGTGTAATCGATTACAACTTATTTTTTGTTGTTCGAAAACGATTAAGTGACACAACATATAAAGTAACAGAGATTAACACTGTTATTTAAGAAATAAGAAAATTTTGAATAAAAAACAGACCTATTAATAATTGCAAAAATGAATTGAAGTAACCACAAAAAACCACTTAAACCAAAACGAAAAAAAATTAACAACTTAAACAATCAACCATGAACTTTAAAGAACTATTAAACAAAGGAGCAAATTTTTGCTTTAAACTTGTTTTCTTACTGTGCTTATTGATCGGCAGTCAAATGCATGCACAGGGCACAACTATAGAGGGAACCGTGAAAGATGCTGCAGGACTTTCTCTGCCAGGAGTAAATGTCTTGGAGAAAGGAACTAAGAACGGAACCTCTACTGACTTTGACGGCCACTTTAAAATAAAATTAACCAATCCGAAAGCTGTCTTAAGTTTTTCGTTTATTGGTTTTAAAAGCATTGATGTAGCGACAGAGGGAAAAGCAAAAGTAAATGCTACGATGCTCGAAGATTCCAACAACTTAAATGAGGTTGTTGTTATTGGATATGGTACATCTAAAAAATCTGACTTAACTGGAGCAGTATCTACTATTTCTGGTAACGACTTGAAAAAAGTCCCAGTGGCAAATGTTGCAGAAGCTTTAACAGGTAGAATTGCGGGTGTTCAGGTTACTTCTGCAGAGGGATCTCCAGATGCGGATATTAGAATTAGAGTTCGTGGAGGTGGTTCACTTACTCAAGATGCATCGCCTTTAATTATTGTGGATGGATTTCCTATCAATAACATGAATGACATTTCTTCATCTGATATTGAGACAATGACCGTTTTAAAAGACGCAGCTTCAACTGCCATCTATGGATCTCGTGGTGCAAACGGGGTAATTTTGATTACAACAAAAAGTGGAAAAGACGGGAAAATAGCAGTGAATTTCAATATGTTCTACGGTATGAAAACTATGGCTAATGAAATCGATGTTTTATCTCCTGAAGATTACACTAAATGGCAGTACGAATATGCATTGCTTTCTCAAACTGGAACAAAAGTGGCTTCGGATCCAGCTTCTTACACTAAATACTTTGGAAATTGGCAGGATCAAGATATGTACAAGGGGGTAAAAGGAAATGATTGGCAAAAGCAGATTTTTGGACGTACAGGAGAGGTACAAAGCCGTGATTTAGGAATCAGAGGCGGAACAGATAAGTTAAATTATAACTTCAATTACGCTCATTTCGATGAAAAGGCAATTATGCTAGGTTCAAATTACAAAAGAAACAACCTTGCTTTGGCTTTAAAAAGTAAAGTAAGTGATAAAATTGATGTTGGTTTTACAGTGCGTTATTCTGATACTGAGATTGATGGTGGAGGTGTAAATGAGCAAAATGAAAAATCTTCATCAGATTCACGTATGCGTACTATTGTGGGGTATGCACCAATTCCTGTTTCAGGTTTAACTTCTGATGATGTTTCTGGAGATGGAACAGATGTATTGATCAATCCTTTAAGATCTATTTCGGATAATAATCGTCAGCAGTTCCGTAAGAACTTTAATATGTTGGGAAGTTTTGGATGGGAACTTGTAGATAATTTAAAATTGAAAGTAGATTTAGGTCTAGATAATTACAACAGTTTAGATTATCGTTATTATGGACGTAGTACTTACTATGTGGCTAACGCTCCAGCTAGTACTTTACAAGGCAAGCCAGCTATGATTATTACAGATGGTAAAGAAAGACGTTTTAGAAATGCAAATACGTTGAATTATGATTTCAAAAAAATAATGGGTGAAAATCATCATTTGACAGCTCTTGTAGGAGAAGAAAGTATTAATTACGATGTAAATACTGTGACTTCTACTATTCATGGATATCCTTCTTTCTTTGATTTTAACCAAGCAAAAACACTAACATCACAAGGGACACCACAAGCGGTAGATAATTATTATAATCCAGATGATAGATTATTATCATTTTTTGGACGTGCTAATTATGACTATAAAAACCGTTACATCTTATCGGCTACATTTAGAGCAGATGGATCAAGTAAATTTTTATCACAAAATCGTTGGGGTTATTTTCCAGCTTTTGCAGCAGGATGGAAAATCTCTGAAGAGCGTTTCTTGAAAAATAAAAATTGGATAGATCTTTTAAAAATAAGAGCTAGTTATGGTGAAGCAGGAAATAACAATATTCCTGTAGGACAGCAAACTCAAATTTTTCAATCTATTCCAACAACATGGATTAATGGAGTTACTAGTGTTTGGGCAATTCCAAAAACAATGCCTAATCCAGATTTGAAATGGGAAACTACAGTAACTCAGAATGTTGGTTTGGATTTTGGATTTTTCAAAAATCGTTTAAGTGGTAATTTTGATGTTTATAAAAACATTACAAGTGACTTATTAATTAATTTCCCAGTTCCAGGATCTGGATACGAATACCAATACCGTAACATGGGAGAAACTCAAAACACAGGTTTTGAAGCAACAATAAATGTTGTGGCAATTGAAAAAGCGAAGTACGGATTGAACTTTTCATTTAATATGGGAATAAATAAAAATCGTATTAACTCACTTGGGGTTATGAATAATTTTGGACAAGCTACAGGTTGGGCTTCTTCACAAATTGGAGATGATTATTTAATCGCAGTTGGTTCATCTTTAGGAACTATGTATGGTTATAAAAATGATGGTAGATATGAGGTTTCAGACTTCGATTACGTTGGCGGGAAATATGTTTTAAAAGCAGGTGTAATTCCTACAGCTACCACGTTAGTGGGAGATGGAAGTGGTCTTAAGCCAGGAGATATGAAATTGAAAGATGTTAATGGAGATGGTAAAGTAGATTTAAATGATAAAACAGTTATTGGTAATTATAACCCTAAAAGTACAGGTGGTTTTGTTATCAATGGTAATGCTTATGGATTTGATTTAATGGCGGCTTTTAACTGGAGTATTGGTAATGATGTTTATAATGCTGATAAAATTGAATTCTCGACAGCTTCAGCTTCTGGTCAGTATAAAAATTTAAATTCTACTATGGCTGATGGAAAAAGATGGACAAATTTGGATCCAGTTTCAGGCCAATTAGTTACCGATCCAGATCAATTGGCAGCTTTGAATGCTAATACTACTATGTGGTCTCCATATATGAGAACAGCTATATTTACAGATTGGGCAGTTGAAGATGCATCATTTTTAAGATTAAATACTTTAACGTTAGGATATACAGCCCCGCAGATGTTTACATCTAAACTTGGAGTTTCTAAATTGAGATTCTATATGACGGCAAGCAATGTTTTTGTTTGGACTAACTACTCTGGTTCTGATCCAGAAGTTTCAACTAAGAGAAAAAACCCTCTTACACCAGGGGTTGATTCAAGTCCTTATCCAAGAAGCAGACAAATGGTTTTTGGGATGAATCTTAATTTCTAATTTTAAATTATCACAAAATGAAACATAAATTAATAATAGCAGGATTGATAATTTCAAGTCTATTTAGTTCTTGCCAGCAATTTGAAGACGACTATTTAGAAACAGACGCACCGTCAACATTAAAGCCCGAATTGATTTTTTCTGATGCTGAACTTGCAAAAGGAGCTATTGATGGAATAAAAGTACCGTTCGCCGAAACGAACTCTTACAGAGGAAGATTTTTACCATATTATGGACTAAATACAGATGTAGAATGGTATAATGCCTCACAAACAGCAGGAGATAAAGCAGATTTGTGTGTTTACGATGCAAAACCAAGTAACACAGAAATGAACAATATAACGAATGCTTACGCGATGATGTATATGGGTATTGAGCGAGCAAATATTTGTATTGAAGGAATACGTAAGTATGGTAATCCTTTACCTGGAACAGAAATGGGACAGTTACTCGGAGAAGCATTAACACTTAGAGCTATTTACTATGCAGATTTGATTAAAGCATGGGGAGATGTTCCTGCTCGTTTTGAACCTATTACTACAGCGACTTTATATTTGCCTAAATCAAGCAGAGATGTTATCTATAAGCAAATAATTGCAGATTTAGGAGAAGCATCAACATTGGTGGCATGGCCGGGTACAACTTCTTATACCAGTACTGTTGAACATGTAAATAGAGCTTTTGTAAAAGGATTTAGAGCTCGTTTGGCATTGGCAGCAAGTGGTTATCAGCAATATCCTGATGGAGTAAGAAGAAGCAGTGATCCGGAACTTTCAGTGGCTACTATGTATGCATTGGCTTTAAAAGAATCTCGTGAAGTTATAGAAAGTGGTTCTGCTCACTTAGAATCTACTTTTGAAGGGCTTTGGAGAAAATATAATCAAGAAATTACCACAGCTGGTGGAGAATCTCTTTGGGAACTTCCTTTTTCAAATGGACGTGGACGTATGCTATTTACGTTTGCAGTAAAACACACTTCTGCAAGTGATCAATTTCAGCAAAATGGAGCGAACCGTGGAGGTGTAGCTGGTCCTTTACCATTTGTTTTTTACGATTATGATCAAACTGATTTGCGTAGAGATGTTACTTGTGTACCTTACAAATGGGGTACTGCTGTAGCAGCATCTCCGTATCCTATTGCTAAACAAGAGTTAGGAACATTAGATACATGGTATTTTGGTAAGTATCGTTATGAATGGATGACACGCAGAGTTACTTCAGATAATGATGATGGAGTTAATAAAATGTACATGCGTTATGCTGAAGTGTTGCTTATAGCTGCTGAAACAGCAAACGAACTAGAAGGGCCTAGTGCAGCAATGTCTTATTTAAAAGAAGTTCGTAGAAGATCATTTCCTGCAGCAGCTCAGGCTGAAAAAGTAGAGAACTATGTGAACGCTCTAAACAGTAAAGAAGCAATGTTTAATGCACTTGTTCTTGAGAATAAATATGAGTTTACAGGAGAAATGGAGCGTAAACAAAATTTAATTCGCTGGAATTTGTTAAAAGTAAAATTAGACGAAGCCAAACAAAAAATGGCTGACTTATCAGCACGTACTGGTAATTATGCTACTGTACCGTCAACTTTGTATTACAAGTACAAAACAGATAATGTAAGTTTAGATATTTACGGACTAAATAGAGGAGAAACAACAAACCCTGGAACAACATATTCATCTATTGCTTGGACATGGACAGGTACAGCTGCAGATACTAAGATAAACTCATTGTATAAAACAGGGGTTAATCCTGATAACAGACAATTCTGGCCAATATGGCAAGTGTTTTTGGATGGAAGTAATGGTCAATTAAAAAATGACTACGGTTATTAAAACCTTTAGAAATTAATAATAAATTTAAGGTATTATGATGAAATCAAAATATATATATAGAGGATTAATAGCCGTATTATTTCTTGCAATTGGAATTTCAAGCTGCGATAGTTATAATGAAGGCTTATTAGATGGTGTTGGGAACTCTAGAGAGTTTTCGCCAATTGGACTTACAGCCAGAGTTAGGAACTCAACCACAGTTGAGTTAAACTGGACTGTGAAGGCAGATGAAAATGCAGATCATTATGTAGTAGAATTTAGTCCAGATGATCCTGAATTTAAAACTATTTTCAAAACAGTTAATGTTACTACAAGCCAATTGCCAATACAAGTGCCTTTAGAAGGAGAAACTACTTATTATATTAGAGTAAAAGCTGTAAGTGCAGGTGGCCTTGACGATTCTAAATGGTCGATTACTTCTGCTGCTACAGCATCCGAACAAATTTTTCTTCCAATTAAACCAGAAGAAATCCAAGCAAATTCTATTATTTTGAGATGGGCGCCTAACAGTAATGTAACCCAAATTATATCGCAGCCTGGTGATGTGATTCACACTATAACAGCGGAAGAAAAAACAAAAGGAGAGGCAACTGTTACTGGTTTAACTCCAGAAACAAACTATACTGCTACTCTAAAAAATGGAACTAAAACAAGAGGAATACTAACATTTACTAGTGGTGTTGATTTAACAAAGGGTATTTTGGTAAATCCAGGGGATAATTTGACTGATAAAATAGCTCAAGCGACTGCAGGATCAAGATTGTTGCTTGTGCCAGGTACATATCAGACTACGGGAGAGCTAATTGTAAATAAAACTCTTATTATTAGAGGTACAAGGCCAGAGAATAAACCAAAACTGAATGTGAAATTTACTGTAAATCCAGGTCTTGTTGATCTTTCGTTGGTAGATTTAGATTTAGACGGAACTGCATTAACTAATGCTGCAGTGGTAACTATTTCAGGAACTTCTAATTATGGAAATATTTTAATCAGTAATTCTAGAGTTCATGATTATACAAGAGCTTTGATTGCTGCTAGTGCTTCAAATTCAAAAGTAACTTCATTTACAGTTGATAACAGTATTATCAAGTCAGTAAATACAAATGGAGGAGCTGATTTTATTGATTTTAGAAATACATATATTGCAAGTGTAGTTCTTAAAAATAGTACATTTGATTCTTGTTCTACAGGACGTGATTTTGTTAGGATAGATAATGTTCTTCCTGCTAGTGGAGGTTTGTCAGGAACAGGTTTAACAAGTAACGTAGTAATTGATGCATGTACTATCTATGCTCCTACATTACTAGCTAGTAATAGGATTTTGTATGTACGTTTTGATGCAAATGTTTTAGCGGTACGTAATACCTTGTTTGTTGTTGGACAGGCAATTTATACCAATCAAGTTACGACATCTGCTCCAGCATTTGGAAATAATAATAATTTTAATTCACCTAATTTAAAGGCAGCATTAACTAATAATAGACCTGATACTGGCGCAACAGAACTAAATCCACAATTTGTAAACGCAACTGCAGGAGATTTTACATTAGGCAACCAAACTTTAATAGATAATAAAATTGGAGATCCTCGTTGGATCAAACAGCAATAAATTCATGGTTAATAAATAGGAAAAGCGGAGTACAATTAATTTTGTATTCCGCTTTCTGTTTTTATGACAGCTCTCAAAAAAGGAGACTATTAATTTTTAAATCATTCAATTGATAAATCAAATTTTTCTAGCAAACCAGCAAGTGCTGTATGTGAAACTTTTGTTCCTTTAATTTTATTCTCTGACGGATCAAAAGCATAATTTCTGGAAGTTCTGAAATCGGTTTTTTCTAAAATACTTTCTACGAAAGTAGCACCGGACAGATCACAGTTCTTAAAAATTGCCAAAGATAAATCCGTATTTGAGAAATCGGTTTCTTTGAGAGAGCAGTCTGTGAAGTTGGTTTTCTTCAGCTTCTTATAAATGAAAGTAGAATAATCCAAAAGGCAATCTTCAAAATTCATGGAGAATAAAAAACTATTACTGGCACTAAAATCCAATCCCATAAGTTTGCATCCGATAAATTTGATGTTTTTTAAACCTGTATTTTTAAGAACTGCCAATGAAAGATTACAGTTTTTAAAAGTAGAGTCTAAGAAATCGTTATGACTTAAATCGCTTTTAGAAAAGTTGCAGTTAACAAATTCGCAGTTTACAAATTCTACATTCGATAAACTCTGTTCAGAGTAATCTACGGTATCAAAAGTTCTATTTTGATATAATTTGGTTTCCATATTATTTTATGAAGAGGTTGAAGGTTATTTTATTCTAATTCAATACAATCAAAAATGCCGTTGTTTTGAATTAGACTCGGAATGTCAAGTTCACTGTCGATTCTTAAAATATTGTCACAGTCTTCAAGATCAAAGTTCCACTTAGATTCAGGCAATAATTGATCTAGTAATAGAGATGCCGACTCAAATTTGGTCTGGCTGTCAACGGAAGTTTTAAAAACATAAATCATAATTTGCATTTTTTTCAAGAGGCAAATTTCTGAAAAAAGTAAAGCTTTTTGTTAGGATGTTATAATCAATAATTAGGACTTATCAATCATTTTTCGATAACGTATAGGAGAAATTCCTTCCGCTTTTTTAAAGAAACGACTAAAGTAAGATTGATCCTCAAAACCTACCTGAGTTGCGATTTCACCTACAGAAAGTGTGGTCTGAAAGAGTAAATATTTGGCCTCTAACAATATGTTTTCATCAATCCATTTTACGGCAGATTTCCCCGTTACGGTTTTGACACATTTATTCAAATGGTTAGGAGTTACGCTCAATAGAGAGGAATAATAATTGACCTGATGCTGGCTTTTGATATGATCGTGAATAAGCTCTTTGAATTTTGCTGTAATAACAGCAGCAGCCGAAATGCCTTTTGCCGTTTTTACCGCATTTTTATTCATTTCATAAAAAAGAGTAATCAGGTAAGACTGTACAATATTAAGATCTGTAAAGGCAGTTTCAGAATATTCTTTTTTCAATCGTTCCAAAATGTTGACAATGGAACCGATATCCTCTTTAGGAAGGCTTATTTTTGGGTTTCCTGAAATTTTTAAGAAATCAAATTCATTCAGCAGTTCTCGGCTTCCGTATTTTCGAATTAAAATATCAGGATGAAACTGACAGATAAATCCTTTATGTATATTGTTGACATTTTCAAGAGAGAAAATCTGTCCAGCAGGTACCATAATCATTTCGTTATCGGTCGTGATGTATTCCTGATGTCCCAATTTCATTACATGTTGTCCCGAAGAAATAAAAATTAAGGTATGGCAAGAATGTTTAGAAGGCGGAACAGGATGCTGCATCTGCATGATTTCCTCAATCTCTAGACAGAAAAAATGATCCGAATTGGATTTGAAAAGTAAATGAATGGGATTGTCTTCTCCCAGAAACTTCTCCCGAAATCCTGATGGACTGTATGTCTTTATTTTCTCAGCCTGCTTTTTTTTCATTTTAATAGTATAATCTAAAATCAAGCAGTTTACATAGATTATAATGTTTAGCATAAAGGTCTTCGACAACTTCAATCAAGTTATCGTTTTCCTGATACAAACTAAAAAATGCTTTATCAATCGTACTGCAGCTTGCAATTCTATTATAGGTGGATCCGTAACCGGAAATGGCTCTTGCTCCTGTTATATCCAGAAAATATTGTGATTCTTCTTCATTTAAATCTAAAACTTTAAGATTGGCAAAGTGGATGATTTTGCCCTTCATTTTTCCTTCAAAAAGTTCGGCGATTTCTTCTATACTATAGTAATAATCATGAAGGCAAATGTTGTTTTCCTGTCCTGGCATGGCAAGATAAATGATTTCATAATCTTTAAAATTATGATCTTCATACAATAAAATGTTCAAACTTTCTTCTAAACCTTCAATGGTATCGCAAGTTTTATGAATGCTCGAAATGCCTTGGTCAATAGCCAATTCTTCGAGACATTTTACCACATGCGTTGGAGTAAGATCGTCTATATCTTTCACGCCTTCTAGGCAGAAAATAAATTTTTCGCTATCCATGCAGTTTCTCTTTCTGGTTTTTAAGGATGGAAATTCTTTTTAACTGTTTCTAACAAAAGTATTTTTTAAAAAACAAAATCCCGCATTCAAACCAGAATTTAACGTGTTTTTTAGATTTTAAATTTAGGTTAGAACCGCGTAAATTTTAAAACGTATTTTTGTAAACCGAAAATTAAATTACGCATGATACAAATTAACCAGACAGAATCTTTTGCTGTCCAAGATATATTATTCTCATTTGCTCTTGAATCTGAAGCAGCTGAAGTTTTTAAAGGACATAACGTTTTAATTACTGGAATTGGTAAAGTAAATGCGGCTTATGAATTGACTAAAGCTATTCAAAAGAAAAAACCGGCTGTAATTATAAATCTGGGCTCGGCGGGAAGCAGTTGTTTTCAAAAAGGCGAAGTAATTTGTTGTACTCAATTTGTGCAAAGAGATATGGATGTCCGCGGTTTAGGTTTTGCCTTATACGAAACGCCGCTATCCGGTTTACCGCCAGTTTTAGAATACGGTTTAAAAATGGATGATTTGCCTGAAGGTATTTGCGGAACAGGCGATAACTTCGAAATGGAACATAAATCTGATGTTTACAATGTAGTTGATATGGAAGCTTATGCTTTAGCCGTGATTGCCATGAAAGAAAACATTCCATTTTTATCTTTAAAATACATTTCAGACGGTGCTGATGACAATGCTGCCGAAGACTGGACAGTCCAAGTGCATAAAGCAGCGATCGCTTATGGGAAAATTTTGGGGTTGATTGAGGAGACAGAAGTTATTTCTTAATGAAGTGGCTTTTTTAAAATTTTTAAGTCTAAAATAAGGTCGTTTTAATCAATAGTATTTTTTTTGTAAAACTTATATGTTCCATTTTCCTTTCTGTAAACCATAAAAATAGTTGTATTTGATTTTTTTGAAATAGAGTCTCCTATTTTCAGGTCAAAATTATCTTTAAATGTAGAATCAATTCTCAACCCATTTTGTAAATAAAATTCGGTTGTTGTTAATTGCCAATTATTTCGTTTGATAATAATACTGTTTACCTCCAATAGAATGAATTTTTTATTCAATTGATTATTGTATATAAGAAATGCAGTCACTCCGGAAACAACAATAAATATGGGCAAAATTCTAAGAACGGTTATTTTTTTCATCTTTATTTTAATTGAAAAGCTTTTATAGTGAAATCTTCAGAGTGTGGGGATTTACCATTTAAAAGTCATCTACCTTAATTTTCATTTTAGGAGTATTGATATCTATTTTATATTTCTTCAATACATCTCTTAAAAGTATTTTTTGTTTTTCTGTAGATAATCCTTCATAAATTACTTTTCCTTGCATTGTGTAAATTCCTGTAAATTCTGGACAACCTGAACCATTGCAACAGTCTGAACCATTAACTATATAATAATCATTGTCGCTAGTTTTCGCCAGATTTACTTCATAGATTGGAGTTTGTAAAGTATTCAAACTGCTTTTTGTAATAGTTTTTCTCTTTACAATCTTAACAGGCAGTTTATAATGTTTAATTAATTTATTTTTCTCAAAAAAAGATAATTCCTGATTTAAAATTATAGGACTGCTACAAAAATCATTTTTATAATCAATTATATCCAATGTGTCATTAGAAAACTGAGTTTCGATATCTAATTTAAAATTATGATTTTCTAATGTTTTTATGTTTTTGTTTTTAGAACCAAAAGATAGACTAGATTTTTCCTGAGATTTTCTATAGTTATCTAATGCGGCAACTTTAGTTTCATCTATTTGCAAATACTTTAAAATTCTTGCTAGAAAATGGTCTGAGACATATTGACCTTCTGAAAAATCTATATAATAGTCATTATTAGGTTTAAGAATAATTCCAGTGGAGAGGAAATTAATATATTCTTTTGTACCATCATGATCTTTTCTAACAAATAAAATAAGAATAGTTCCATCATACGGCTTAGTAGGTAAATTATTTTCTTGCTTTAATGATAATAATTCACTGCATATAGAAACTATTTCTTTTTTATCTGTAATTCTATATTCTTCAATTCCTCCATATGGATCAATAGCTCTGTTTTGTATATGAATCTCGCATACAGAATCTAATAACTCTTGAGTTATATCACTTCTTCTATCACAAGATGTCAATAAAAAAGATAGTAGTATGAAAAAATAAAATTTGTACATATTCTTTAAGTCAGTTGTATATTTTTAATCATCTCTTTTATGATTTTTAAAGCTTCAGTCGATGTTTTACGAATGATGATTTTATTTTTTTTATCCTTTATCAAAGCGGTAAACTGATTGTCTTCTATATTGATATCAACAATAGTTCCGCCATATTTTAGAGTGGTTTCTGCAATTGCAATCGGGAGATTTGTCGCGCCCGAAGTTCCCAGAATAAATAGTATTCCCGAATTTTTAGCAATTTTTAAAGAACTGAATTTTTTATTGGTTTTCTCATCATAATATTCATCAAACCATAAGATATTAGGTCTCATCCAGCTTCCGCAACTTTGACATTTTAAAAGTTCTATTTCTCTTTGAGTCAGATCTTCGTCAATTTCTTTTCCTTTTATTTCTTCAGGTAGCTTTACGATTTCTTTACAGCCTTTCGAACATTTAATTTCTCTATTGTTGCCATGGATTTCGAAAATTCTTTCGGTTCCGCTTTGTCGGTGTAAATTATCAATGTTTTGGGTAATAAGATGAAATCGGTCTTTCAGGATGTTTTCAATTTCAACCAATTCGTAATGACTTTCATTTGGTTTGGCATTTTGAAACATTTTCTTTCTAAACAAAGAATATTGCCAGACTTCTTCGGGATGTTCTTTAAAGTATTTAAAAGTTCCAAATTCTTCCGGTTTATGAAATTGTGTTCCTTTGACCCAAATTCCATCAACACCTCTGTAAGTTGGAATGCCGCTTTCTGAAGAAAGTCCGGCTCCTGTCAAAAAGGTAAAGAGGTTTCTTTTGTTTTTAGTTGAAACGTGATTTATTATATCTTCTAATTGTTGCATGTTTAGTTTTGAAAAACAGAATCGTATTTTTTGATTAAATATAAATTAAAAATGGATACTTCCGCTTTCTAATTTTAATTCAATAAAAAACGGACTTTTGAAAATGACTGCCCTAGCCCAGATAGGAGCGATATCCTTTGTGGTCTCGTAAAATAAAAACGAGACCACAAAAGATATAGCGGATAGCTGGAATTAGCTCCAAATTAAAAAACTACTCTTAAAAATTAGGGAGAAAGTACATCTACACCCCTTAAAAAGAAAAAACTCCCTCCTTTATTTTTCGCAATAGCGGTATTTTGCAGTGCATTCGATTGATTTTTTTCATAGGTTTATTGAAATTAAATTACTCGGGCGTTTATTCTATTTTGTTTATGAAAAGCATCAAAAACTACATTTTAAGTTTTATTCTATTTTTTGCAACTGCTGTCAGTTCATTTGCTCAAAGTTCCGATTTGTACTTTGACCATATTAACTATGATACCAGTTTTTCGCAGAGTATGATTTCGAGTATTCATCAAACCAAAAAAGGTTTTATTTGGATCGGAACGGCGAACGGCTTGATTAGTTATGACGGATATGATTTCCTTCGATATGTTTACAATAAGGACATTTTGAACAGTATCAGCAATAATCACGTAAATGTAATTCTGGAAGACAATCAAAAAGAACTTTGGATTGGAACCAATAACGGACTGAATCTTTTTAATAAAAACGAAAGAAGTTTTGTACGTGTCGATGTCCAGAAAATAAAAGGCGGGCGAAATTATATTTCTTCCATAATTCAGGACGATGAAAACCGAATCTGGATTGGAACTTTTGGCGGAATCAAACGCCTGAACAGACAGCAATATTTACTGGAAGAAATCTCAAACGATCATAATTCGCCATTCAGAAAAAGCAGGGTTTTGTCTTTGTTTTACGATCGTAATTATGGAGTTTTAGTTGGAACTTCTAAAGGTTTGGAATGTTTTGATCCTAAAAACGGTTCTAAAAAAACGCTTCCAAAAGCTTTGGTAGAAAATGAAGCTTTACTAAAATCTAAAATCTGGAAAGTCGTCAAAGAAAAGAATGGCGATTTGTGGTTTGCAACCGAAGCCAATGGCGTTTTTCATTTTGATGTCGATAAAAATGTTGTCAAAAATTATCTGCTGAATACAAATAACAGAAATAGTTTATCCTCAAACTGGGTAAATGATATTGTTGCAGTGGACAATAATACGATTTGGTTTGCTACAAAAAACGGTTTGTGTGTTTACAAAAAAGACAGAAATCAGTTTACCAAATACGGACACAATCCGTTAGAAAGTTACAGCCTTTCAGACGATGATGTAAAATGCTTTTTAAAAGATCGTCACAATGATATTTGGATTGGTACAAATGGAGGAGGAGTTAATCTTTTTCAGAAAACAAATGCCAATTTCACCAACATCAGAGAAGTGGTTAAACCGAATTTCGGATTAAATACCGCTTTTGTCAATGCGGTTGCACGAGAAAATGACGGTGCTCTATGGGTTGGAACGAATGGAGGAGGTTTAAATTATCTTGATTTTAGAAATAACCGAAACACAACGTATCAGATTGAAGGTTATGATTTTGACAAAAGCGTGAATATGATTACAGCTTTGGTCAATCAGAACAAGCAGAATTTATTTTGTGGGACTTTCAACGGATTATTTAAATTCAATAAAAGCAGTAAAACATTTCAGTTTATCTCGCTTTCGCGAAAGGATTCCAAAGAAAGAGAACGTCCGATTACTTCTTTGTTGATGGATAATGAAGATCTTTGGGTTGGAACCAACGGAAACGGACTGAAAAAAGTAATGCCCGACGGAACGGTCGAAATTTATATGGCAGACGGCAGTTCGAATTCGCTTAGCGATAATTTTATTACCGATTTGGTGAACCGAAAAGACGGACTTTGGATTGCTACACAATACGGTTTGAATTATTTCGATAAAAAACTAAAAAAGGTTACAAGAGTTTTTAAAACCGGCGGAAAAAGCGGTTTGTCTAACAACAGTCTTACTGTCATGTTTACCGATTCTAAAAACCGATTTTGGATCGGTGCCGAAAGCGGAGGCGTGAATTTATTTGACGAAAAGAAAGGAAGATTCTTTGAAATCAACCGTTCGATGGGTTTTACAGATGAAACCATAAAAAGTATTTCGGAAGATTCGGAAGGAAATATCTGGATTAGCGATAATAATTTGCTTTATAAGTTAAAAACCAAAAAGTTAAGTCCGACTTTTAGAATTTCCGATTTTGAAATTACTTCTTATTCATCGAAAGATGGATTGAAAGTAAAGCAGTTTTCTAATAATTGCAGTATACAGCTGAATGCTAAAGAACTTGCTTTTGGCTGTTCGAACGGATTAGTGCTTTTTAATCCTTCGAAATTAATTAAAACCGAAGATAAAGCGCCAATTGTCCTAACCAAACTAATCGTAAATAATGAAGAAATCAGACCAGGAAATAAAGAGGTTTCGTTGGAAAAACGTATTAGCGAAACTTCTGAAATCACTTTAAAACACGATCAGGGCTATATTGGAATAGAATTTAGTGCCATGAATTTTATTTCGCCCGAAAAAAGTGAATATGCGTATAAACTGGAAAGTTCGTTTAATAAAGACGAATGGCATGTAATAGGTTCACAGCATTACATCAATTTGACGAACCTGAATTCGGGAACTTATACTCTAAAAATCAAAACTTCAAGCGGAGGCGGAGAGTGGAATCCGTCGGTTAAAACTTTAAAAATTATTATGTTACCGCCCTGGTGGAAAACGTGGTGGGCATACTTAATTTATGTTGCTTTACTAGCAGGAGCCGGAGTTTTATTGTTCCGTTTTTTAAGAAACCGTGAATTATTAAAACAAGCTTATTATCTGGAACAGGTTGAAAAAGAAAGACAGGAAGAATTGTATAAAATGAAACTGGATTTCTTCACGAATGTTTCACACGAAATTAGAACGCCATTAACCCTGATAAGCGGGCCAGTTGAAGAATTATTAAATGGAGCCGAAAAGAATTCGAATCTGGAACATAAACTGAAAATCATTAAAAACAATTCGGATCGCCTTTTGAAATTGGTTAACGAATTAATGGATTTCAGAAAAGCCGAAAAAGGAAGCATGAAAATCTATTGCGAACAGCAAGATATTGTTTCGTTTTGTTTTGATATTTATGAATCGTTCCGAGGCATTGCAGTAGAGAAAAAAATCGATTATAAGTTTGTGCTGAATATCAATACGGCTTTGATTTATTTCGATAAAAATCAAATGGAGAAAGTGATTTATAACCTGCTTTCGAATGCTTTTAAATTTACGGGCAAGAATGGCAGAATTACTTTGGCTGTCGAGCAAAAAGAAGATTCTGATTTGATTGAAATTAAAGTAAAAGACAACGGAATTGGGATTCCAGAAAATAGAAAGAAGAAAATCTTCAAGAACTTTTTTCAGCTGGACGAACGCGGAAGCGCCAATTTAGGAAGCGGAATTGGTTTGGCGCTAAGTAAAAGTATTGTTGAATTACATCATGGCGAAATAAAAGTACAGACTGAAGCCGACGCTAATTTCAACACCATTTTTACAATTACTTTAAAGAAAGGAAAAGAGCATTTTAAGAAATCGCAGATTGTTGAAAATTCGGTTAAGATTGAAGAAAATGCAAATCCGATTTCAGATGTTAAAACTGAAATTGATCTTTATGAACCCGAATATTTAGAGGAACCGGAAAACACTTCTAAAAAGACCGTCCTAGTAATTGAAGACAATGAAGAAGTGCTCTCTTTTGTCTACGATATTTTGTACGCCGATTATAAAGTGCTGAAATTCATAAATGGAATCCAGGCGCTGGAATATATGGAAAAAGAAATTCCGGATTTGATTGTAACCGACGTGATGATGCCAGAAATGGATGGATTTGAATTGTGTACGATTTTAAAAACAAGTCAGAATACCAATCATATTCCGGTTATTTTATTGACAGCAAAATCGTCAACTTTAAACAGAATCGAAGGGCTTTCAACTGGTGCAGATGCTTATATTTCGAAACCTTTCAGTATTGAAGAATTAAAACTGACGATTGCGAATTTATTATCAGCCAAAGAAATCATGCGTCAGAAATATGGTGACGGATTTATTGAAGATACGGAACAGGAAAATCTAAATACACCCGAAGGACAGTTCCTAAAAAAACTAATTCAGATTATTGAAGCCAATCTCGATAATACTGATTTTGATGTAAACGATCTGGTCAACGAAATCGGAATGAGCAGAACAGTATTATATAAAAAAGTACAAACGCTGACGAATCAGTCTGTGGCTGGCCTTATTAAAAATATGCGTTTAAAGAAAGCGGCGAGTCTTTTAATCAATACTAGTTATTCGGTTTCTGAAGTTACTTATATGGTAGGTTTTAATGATCGAAAACACTTTAGTAAAGAATTTAAAAAGTTTTATAATTTATCGCCAAGTGAGTATAAAGGGGCTCAGGTGAAAAATTAACCTCCTATTTAACCGCAAAGCGCGCGAAGGTTTACGCAAAGTCCGCAAAAGTTTGAATATTAAAACTTGCGGACTTTGCGCTTTTATTCCTTGCGTGCTTTGCGGTTAAATAACCAGAACTAAAAAAAATAAGCACCTCACAATTTTTTAAGGTTTATATTACGAATCCCGTTTTTTAAGGCATTACAAAGCATGAAATTCGCAAATAAACACATTCACGCCCCCAAATGCGAATGTTTTCCTCCCCTAAAACCATCATTTATTAGTCACATTTGCAACATAAATCATGACTGATTTCTATCTAACTAACCAAACAATTATTTTATGAAACAAAACAAACCTGTAAAGATGTTTTGCCGTGAAGGAAAATATCTCAAACTAGTTGTATTACTTCTGATGTGTATTCTCTCAACCACTGCGAGTGCACAAGAAAGTTCGATTACTGGAAAAGTAGTCGATAATGCAGGATTGCCTCTTCCGGGTGTAAACGTTCACGTTAAAGGAAGTACAAAAGGAACCCAAACCGATTTCGACGGTAACTTCACAATCAGTACTGCCCCAAAAAGTACACTTGTATTCTCTTTCATCGGAATGGATGAGGTTTCGGTGGAAACCGAAAACAAGAAAAACCTAAAAGTAGTTTTAAAACCAAGTTCTCAAGCCTTAGACGAAATCATCGTTGTAGGTTATGGCACCAAAAAGAAAAGCGACGTAATCAGTTCTGTGGCTTCGGTAAAACCGGGTGACATGACCAAAGTAGCAACTTCAGATGTTGGAGAAATGCTTCGTGGTAAAGCTGCCGGAGTACAAGTAAGTTTAAATGATGGCGGACCGGGAAGTTCTTCTTCCATCCAAATTAGAGGAAAAAAATCGATTAATGGAAGCAACGAGCCAATTGTTATTGCAGACGGAATCGTAATTGGAAACATTAATGATATTAATGCCAACGATATTGCTTCTCTAGAAATCTTAAAAGATGCCGCTGCTCAATCTATTTATGGAGCAAGAGCTTCAAATGGTGTAATCTTAATTACGACTAAAAGAGGAAAAACAGGAAAGGCAAAAATCTCTTATAATGGTTTTTCGGGAGTTCAGACCATCAATAGAAATTTTGATGTTTACAGTGGAGAAGAATTTGCACAGCTAAAAAGAGAAGCCTACAGAACAAGCAATGGTGGAGTTTACAGACCAGACGATCAGGTTTTTACTCCTTTAGAATTGGAATCTGTTCAATCTGGAAAATATATTGATTGGGAAAAACTGGTTTTAAGAACGGGCGTAACCAATAACCATAGTGTGAGCATTTCATCTGGAACAGAGAAAACTAGTATTTTTTCTAGTATCAACTACATCAATACTTCTGGAGTAATTGCTAATTCGGATTACGATAAGGTAGCGATGCGAGTAAATGTCGATCAAAGAATTACAGATTGGCTGAAAGTAGGAATGAATGTTTCGCTTCAGTATTCAGAATCGAACCGTCCGAATGTGGGGAATATTTTGAATAATGCGATTAATACCTCGCCATTAGGACAGGTTTATAATGAAGATGGTTCTTTCCGTTATCTGCCGGGAGGAATTCAGGAAACACCAAATCCCTTGATTGATGTTTACGAAACCAATACAAACGAATTAAATCGTAACGATATCATGAACATCTTTTTGGATATTAATCTGGCAAAAGGTTTTACTTATAAATTGAATGCCAGCCGTAGATCGTGGAATTACAAAGCGATGTCTTTCAATTCTTCAAAATCACTTTCAGGAATTGCAAACTCAGGACAAGGAAGCGGTTATATTCGTTTTCAGGATAACGTAGAATATCAATTGAGTAATATTTTGCATTATAATTTAAATGTAGCCGAAAAAAATCATTTTAACGTAACTGGAGTTTATGAGATTACTTCTTCGGAATACAATGATTTTAGAAACTCAGCAAGCAGAATTCCGAGTGATATTCTTGGGATTTACGGTTTAGAAAGTGCTTTCTTAAATACGCCTGAAATTGGAGGAAATGAAAGATCGCTGATTTCTTTCGCAGGAAAATTAGAGTACGATTTCGACAGCAAATATTATTTTACAGTTTCAGGAAGAGCTGATGGATCTTCTGTTTTTGGAGCCAATAATAAATGGGGATTCTTCCCGGCTGTCAATGCAGCATGGAATGTTTCGAATGAAGAATTCATGAGAGAGCACGTTCCAGTAATCAGCAACTTGAAATTAAGAGCAAGTTATGGTAAAGTAGGAAACCAGCCGAAAGATCCGTATCAAAGTATGGCAACGGCAACTCAGAGAGATTACATTATCAATGGTGTAAAAGTTTCGGGTTATGTGCCAGGTTCGCAATTATCCAATCCAGATTTAAGATGGGAAACTTCTACTCAATTAAACTTGGCTGCCGATTTCGGTTTATTCAAAAATAGATTGAATGGAACAGTTGAGGTTTACAATACCGATACTTCAGATTTATTGATTTATGAAACGCTTAACGCGAATACAGGTTACACGACCAAACTTTCTAATATTGGAAAAGTCAACAATAAAGGTTTGGAAGTGACTTTGAATGGCGATGCAATTAAAACAAAAGATTTTAGACTGAATCTGGGAGCCACGTTTACTAAAAACAAAAACAGCATTGTAAGTATCTACGGAAAAGATGCAGACGGAGACGGAAGAGAAGATGATGCTGTTGGAAACTTATGGTTTATTGGAAAACCGATTGATGTTTATTACAGATACAAAGCAGTTGGAATTTATCAGGAAGGAGAAAATATTCCGCTGGTAACAGGAACTACTTTATATCCTGGAGATATAAAATTGTGGGACGCAGATCCGTCAAATGGAGCCAATCCAAATCCAGATCAAGACAGAGTAATTACGTCTAAAATGCCGGATTGGTTCGGAACTTTCTCTGTGGCGTTAGAATATAAACAATTTGATTTTTCAGCAGATATTTATACTGTTCAGGGAGTTACAAGAGACAACTTATTCTTATACGATTATGTTCGTGGAGGTTCTTTACGAGGAGTGAAAAACGGTATCAAACAAGATTATTGGACACCAGAAAATCCAGGAGGAAACTGGCCGAGACCAAGAGACGGAAATGATCCGCCGTACATCAATACTCTAGGATTGCAAGATGCCTCATACATTCGTTTACAAAACGTTTCAGTTGGATTTAAATTCCCGGAAAGTACGCTGAAACCATTAGGATTAAGCAATATGAGACTTTACGTAACAGGAAGTAATTTGGTTACCCTTACCGATTACCAATCGTATAGTCCAGAAAAAGAAATATACGATTATCCAGAACCTGTTACTTGTGTTATCGGATTGCAGGTAGGTTTCTAATCACAAGGTTTAAGACATTTCAATAAATAAAAAATAACAAGATCATGAAAAATATAAATTTTCTATTTGTTTTGATTTTCGGACTTTCTTTAGGACTTACTTCGTGCGAAGATTTTCTGGAGGAAACAGTAAAAGATCAGGTTTCAGTAGATTATATCTACAATTCTCCGGCTGGTTTAGAAGTTGGAGTTAATGCACTTTACAACCAGATGCGTTTTTACAATCTGCCATCTGGGGACAACAGCGATTTATGGGCCAATGTATTCTTTATGGTGGCAACCGATTTAGGTTTGCACAGAACATGGAATACACCTTACGGAACTGGTCATAACCCACAGTCGTTTACAGGTTCAAAATGGATTCAGGGATATAAAATCATTGACAGATGTTCGGCTATTATTACTTCGGCAAGATCTATAAAAATGGATGAAGCTGCTAAGAAAAGATTAGTAGCACAGGCTCGTGTAATTAGAGGCGAATTGTATTTGGATTTAAAACAAATGTATGGCGGCATTCTAATCGATACGATTCCAACAACACCTCAAAACATCAACGATCCAGTTGAATATAAAGTAGCCAGCGATGCAGATGTTTACAAATTAATTGATGGAGATTTGGATTATGCAATTGCCAACCTTCCTTTTAAAGTAGATCCAGGACGTTACGGACAAGGTGTTGCCAGACACATTCGCGGTAAAAGCGCTTTATGGCAGCAAGACTGGACAGAAGCAGCAACACAATTTGATGCCATTATTAATGATGGAACTCATGGTTTGGTAAACCTTATTGATGTTTGGGGACAAAACGGAAATCATAAAGAATCACTGTTTACCTATCAAAAAGACTTTTTATTAGGGCCTGATGATAATTTAGCCGGAGGCGGTGGTTCTTGGTTGAGCAGTGTTTTTACCCACAGAACTTACGAATTGAATACAAGCGAATTGGTTCAGGATGTGGCTTACGGAGGTCAGGCTTTAGGATGGTTTTATCCGAATAATTATTTGAAATCATTATACGATCAGACAAATGACTTGAGATTTAAAACGTATTATTATTCAGATAATTATCAAGATTATAAAATCAACGTTCCAAGTAATCCAAAATTTGGACAGCCAATTACCAATCCAGCCATTGCAGCGCCAAACGGAAACTATAGAGCTTGGCATTGGAGTTTAAAGAAATATCATGATTCAGAAAAACTGCCAATGACTTCAAATAGTTACAAAGATTATATGTATTACAGATTAGCTGAAACTTATTTATTGGCTTCTGAAGCGTATCATAATTTAGGTAATGATACTAAA
Organism: Flavobacterium panacagri; assembly: GCF_030378165.1. Lineage (NCBI taxonomy): Bacteria > Pseudomonadati > Bacteroidota > Flavobacteriia > Flavobacteriales > Flavobacteriaceae > Flavobacterium > Flavobacterium panacagri. Next base: position 174,397 of record NZ_CP119766.1, on the reverse strand, counting down.
GCTTTGGCTTATTTAAACAAAGTAAGAAGGAGAGGATACACTGGAAATCCTGAAAGCACTGTAACCACTTTTGATTTGACAGCTTGGACATTAAATAATTATTTAGACGAATCAGCAAGAGAATTAGCATTTGAAAATAACAGATGGTTTCTGTTGAAAAGACTTGGACTTTTGGTCGAAAGACAAAATTTATATTTCCGTTCAAGTCCATCAGGAACTATTTCTGGAGAAGTACAATTGAAAATGACTCCAGCAATGGTAAACATGCCAATTCCACAGAGTCAAATCGATTTAATGGGAAAACCAGCAGGTTTTAATGTTGGGTACAATTAATTTGATTTAAACACATAGAAACATAGATTAAAATAAAGAAACTAGTTTCTCACACACAGATTACTATGTGAATTTAAATAAGTGAAACGCCTTTTTTTAAGTTTCTCAAAAACTATGTCTCTATGTGTTTAAAAAATCACACCCAAAAAAGTTAAGGTTAAAGTTAGTAATAACCCATCCGGAAGTTAGCATAATCCTAATCTGACTTCCGGATTTAAAAAGACACAAAATGATAAATAAAAAATATATTCTTGGTATACTTACCGTTTTGTTGTTTGCATCCTGCAGCAACGACGAAAAAGTAGTTTTTATTAATGCAGATGAAGGCGATACAGGAAATCCAAATCCGATTACGCAGACTTTAAAAGAAAAAGCAAAGTTTAAAATTGGAGCCGCAGTCAAAATGAGAGATTTGCAAAATGAAGCCAATTTTAAAAATGCTGTTTTAAAACATTACAATCAAATTTCGGCAGAATTTGAAATGAAAATGGCCACTATTTGGTCTTCTTCAACGGCTTACAATTATACTGCAGCCGATTATTTAGTTGGTTTTGCCAAAGACAATAATATGGAAGTTCACGGACATACTTTAGTTTGGTATGATTCATTTCCAGAATGGTTTAAAAATGCCAAATACGATTCTATTGCCTTCGAGTCAAAAGTGAAAATTTACATAACCGATGTTGTTGGGCGTTATAAAGGCAGAGTAAAAAGCTGGGACGTTGTCAACGAAGTTTTTGCAGATGGTGGAGCTATGCGAAACGAAACCGTAATAAACTCATTATTTAAAGATCCAATAGGTTTTTATGGAAGATGTTTTAGATATGCGAAAGCAGCAGATCCAGACGCCAAATTGTTTTACAACGATTACAGCGTAGTGCTGGATGCAGGAAAAAGAGCATCCATCAAAAAAATGGTGACCAGATTCAAAGCCAACGGAGTGCCTATTGATGGTATTGGAGATCAGTTTCACTATGCTACAGACACCAACAGGCAGACTATGAAAACCGGTTTTACAGATATGGCTTCGACAGGATTGTTAATTCATATTTCAGAATTAGATATCAAAGTCAATACAAGTAAATCTGATTCCTATGTTTTTAATGATGCCGAAGCTCAAAAACAGTCAGAAACCTACAAGTACATCACGACTATGTATGAAGAATTGCCTCAAAACCAAAAATTTGCCATTACAACTTGGGGAGTAACCGATAAATATACTTGGCTGACAAGCTTTTGGCATTATAAAGAATATCCATTGCTTTTAGATGCTGACTATAATAAAAAACCAGCTTACCAAGGATTTTTAGAAGGATTGAAATAGGATTTTAGAATATAGAGAATAGAATATAGAACAAAGAAAATACAATATGGAAATAGAAACTAGAGATATCACAAATGAGATTTTTAAGGAAGTCTTTTTTCTATGTTCTATTCTCTATATTCTTCAAAATAAAAAAGTCTTTTCTCTATAATCTATGTTCTATTTTCTATAAAAAAATAACCAAAAAAATTAAAATCATGACCATAAAACTAAACCATATACCGAAATTAAAATATTTCCTTTTAGTGCTTTTTGTAGGTTTGCTTTCCTGCGAAGACGATGTGCGCGAAGTATATCTTTATAAAAAAGGAGAATTAAATGCGACTTCAACAAATACAGCCATTCAGGGAGGAGAAACGGTAACCTATACCGATTCGTCGACAAAAGTGCGTGCCATAAAATGGACTTTTCAAGGCGGTTCGCCAGGGGCCTCAATTGAGCCAAATGTTGAAGTAAAATATACCAAAGCAGGAACTTTTACCACTACTTTAGAAATCACTTTTGTAGATAATACCATTCAAAAGAAAACGTTCACAGTTGAGGTAGAAGCACCGCCTACGCCGCCAATTGTTATTCCAACAGATGCCCTTAAAATCTACTCTGAAAATCCTGATTTTACCAAAACGGCTCCAGTTTTAAACTGGGTTTCAAGCAATCAGTTTGTAATTAAAGAAGTAGCAACTGATGGATATGAAGGCGTTTACAGAAACTTTTCTCTTCCGGCAACTCCACCTGCAGCAGAAGCAAAATGGGCAATGGCAATTCTGCAGTTTGTCAATTTCACAGATATTTCATCTTACACTTATATCAATATGGCAGTAAGAACTACAAGTACTGGAAAAATCAGATTTAGAATGAAAGATGCGACTAATACTGGTTATGTTGAATTTGATGCAACAAGCAACTTATACGGACTAAAAAGAGATGGAAGCTGGAACATGGTTCAAATCCCAATCGCAGAATACAAAAAGCAAAATCCGGCATTAGATTTAACTAAAATCAAAGACATTTTGGTTTTGAGAAGTGTTGATCCAGAAGATGTAAGAGCTTTAAACAACTATACGTTTGATTTCGATCACATTTATTTGTCTAAATAGTTTTTTAAACACATAGGAACATAGATTTTTTTAGACTTGGAAAGAGTATAGAAAGAAACTAGTTTCTAACACATAGTTAAACTTTGTGAATGTAGACAATTAAAAATCTGCACCATCTGCAAAATCTGAGAGAAATAGCAGAAAATAAAATCTAGCTATGTGCATTTATGCAAGTGAAACGCCTTTTATGCTCAAAGTAAAGCTATGTTTCTATGTGTTAAAAAAAATGAACACAGTATTTCCTCTCAAAAAAATAATTAAAAATGAATTTAAAGAAACATTCCATTTGCGTATTGTTCTGTTTTACAAGTGTCATATCGTTGAATGCTCAGAATAAAATTACCTATCAAAAAGTTGAAGCCAGACAAAATGCTTTAGATCCAAAATGGATTTCTTACGAAGCCAAAACTATTGATAAACTGCCTGGATTTAAAATCAAAAAACAAGAATCGACTTCAATTTACGGCGGATCAAAAGTCTGGCAGAAAGAAGCAACAGGATTTTTTAGAACCGAAAAAATAGACAATAGATGGTGGATTATTGATCCTGAAGGTTATCCTTATATCTATAAAGGAATTGCCGTTTTTAATGCAGGACGTTCTGTAAACCAGCAGAAAGCATTTGATAAGAAATTCGGAAGCAAAGAAAACTGGGTCAAACAAGAATCGAAATTACTTCGTGACAACGGATTCAATGGCGTAGGAGCTTGGTCGAATGTTGATTTGGTACGAAATGCTGAAAATCCGTTGGTTTATACGGTAATTATTTCGCCAATGGGAATGTATCATTCGGATCACATCAAGAAATACGGCGGAAAATACAAAGAAGCAAGCTGGCAAAATTACCGCTTTGATCTGGTAATGGTTTTTGATAAAGAATTTGATGCTTACATCGAAAAATCGGTAAAAGAGGTTGCCCAGTACAAAAATGATAAGTATTTGATGGGTTATTTTACTGATAATGAATTGCCTTGGTATAATGACGCATTAGATAAACATTTAACTTTATTGGCCAAAGATGAGCAGGGTTATATCGCTGCAAAAGAGTGGTTTGATAAAAGAAAAGGTTTTAATGCTTCCGTTTCGGATATTACTCAGGAAGACCGAATGGCATTTACCGCTTTTTATTTTGAAACTTATATGAAAAAGGTAACGGAAGCACTTCGAAAAGCAGATCCAAACCACATGTATTTAGGATGCCGTTTCAATCAGGATAAAGAACAGGAATTGACGAATCCTGAGATTTTTAAAGTGGCAGGAAAATACATGGATATTATTTCAATTAATCATTACAGAAAATGGGAACCGAGTCAGGATTTAATGAACAAATGGGGCGAGTGGTCAGGAAAACCATTTTTAATTACAGAATGGTATACTAAAGGAGAAGATTCAGGTTTGCCCAATAATACAGGTGCCGGATGGTTAGTTAGAACTCAAAAAGAAAGAGGGCTTTTTTATCAGAATTTCACTTTAGAACTTCTGAAAAATAAAAATTCAGTAGGCTGGCATTGGTTTAAATATATGGATAATGATCCGCTGGATTTAAGTACGGATTATTCCAACAGAGATTCGAACAAAGGAATTGTGAACAGCAATTTCGAACCGTATCAGCCATTATTAAAAGAGATGAAAGTGATCAATGATAATGCTTATGAATTGACGCGTTATTTTGATAAAATGTAAAAGTTTAAACACATAGAAACATAGATTTTTTAGACTTGAAAAAAGGATACTAAAAGAAACTAGTTTCTAACACATAGCTAAACTTTGTTAGTAAAATCCAGCTATGTGTATTTATGCAAGTGAAACGCCTTTTGCACACAAAGAAAACCTATGTTTCTATGTGTTTAAAAAATAAAATCTGCTTAATCTGCCAAATCTGCGAGAGAAATTTTCAGCTCGCAGATTTAGCAGATCAGCAGATAAATTAGTTTGCGTAGATAGAACGCGGATAAAACAGATTTGCATTCGCAAAAGCGCAGAAAAAAACAGATTTTATTTTGTTGAAAAAATCCGTTTTTATCCGCGTCTTCGTGATAACGAATCCGTTTAATCAGTGTCCTCATACAGCTCCTGAATTAAATCAGATAATTAAAAATAAAAACTATGAAAAAAATTGTAATGCTGTGTTGTACTTTTCTATTGATGGGAAAAGCCATAGCGCAGGAAGTTCCATTAGTTTCCAATATTGCGGCCCGAAACAATATTACCTTAAACGGAAAATGGAGTTATATCGTAGATCCTTTGGAAAATGGATATTACGATTACCGATTAATGCCTTTTAAAAACAACGGATTTTTCGAAAACAAAAAATGGAATACCACAGATTTAACGGAATATAATTTCGCGACTTCTGCCACAATGGATATTCCATCAGATTGGAACAGCAAAGACGAAAGATTGTTTTTTTATGAAGGAACGGTTTGGTTTCAGAAAGACTTTAATTATAAAAAAGATTCTAAAACCAAAGGGATTCTTCATTTCGGAGCAGTCAATTACGATGCTAAAGTGTATTTAAACGGAAAACTGGCAGGAACACACGTTGGAGGTTATACACCTTTCAATTTTGATGTAACCGATTTATTGGTAGATGGAAACAATTTCGTAGTTGTAAAGGTTGATAACAAACGTCATAAAGACAATGTACCAACCGTAAACATGGATTGGTGGAATTACGGCGGCATTACAAGAGACGTGACTTTGGCTCAAGTTCCAAATACATATGTCGAAGATTATTTGGTTCAATTGGATAAAAAAGAAAAAGGAAAAATTTCAGGGTGGATAAAACTGAATGATGAAACAGCAAATCAATCGGTTTCTGTTTCGATTCCCGAATTGAAAATCAAAAAGAGCATTACGACAGATGCAAAAGGAATGGCTTATTTTGAAATCAAAGCCAATCCCGTTTTATGGACGCCTGAAAAACCAAAATTATATGAGGTAACTATTTCCAAAGCTGATGAAAATATCGCAGATCAAATTGGGTTTAGAACTATTGAGACCAAAGGAAAAGAAATTCTTTTAAATGGGAAAAAAGTCTTTTTACGCGGAATCAGTATTCACGAAGAAGCACCTTTTAGATCGGGAAGAGCATGGTCAGAAGACGATGCCATTACATTATTGAATTGGGCAAAAGAATTAGGTTGTAATTATGTTCGCTTAGCACATTATCCGCACAACGAAAACATGGTAAGACAAGCTGAAAAAATGGGAATTATGATTTGGTCTGAAGTTCCAGTTTACTGGACAATTTCATGGACAAATCCTGATACGTATGCCAATGCAGAACGACAGTTACACGATATGATTTATCGAGATAAAAACCGTTGCGGTATCGTGATTTGGTCAATTGCAAACGAAACACCACATAGTGAAGAAAGAGATATTTTCCTTAGTAAATTGGCAAAATATGCTCGTACGCAGGATAATACACGTTTAATCAGTATGGCGATGGAAGTAACCAAAAGTCCGAACAATGTCAATACACTTCACGATAATATGAATGAATATGTAGACATTGTAAGCTTCAATCAATATTTAGGTTGGTACAGAGGAACGAATGAATCTTGCAAAGACATGCAATGGGTAATTCCGTATAACAAACCTGTAATCATCAGCGAATTCGGAGGGGAGGCTTTACAAGGTCGTCACGGCGATAAAAAAGAGCGCTGGAACGAAGAATATCAGGAAGAATTGTACATTCAAAACACACAGATGTTCAATCGTATTGAAGGCCTAGCTGGAGTTTCGCCTTGGATTTTAGTTGACTTTAGATCTCCTAGAAGACAATTGCCAAACATCCAGGATTTCTTTAATCGTAAAGGTTTAATCTCAGATCAAGGAATTAAAAAGAAAGCTTTTTATGTGATGAAAGATTGGTATGCACAAAAAGAGAAAGAATACAAGTAAGTTATAGTTTTAGATAAAGTTGAAAAACCTTCAAAGTCAGAAATGATTTTGAAGGTTTTTCTTTTTTACTGTTGTAGCAGTAAATATTCGTTAATCAGATTGAAAAGAATAAAAAAAGATTGTTTAACATGTGTTTTTACTGTTATAGCGGTAAAAAATGGTGTAAAATATCTCTATTTCATTTTTTGTCTTTAAAAAATCAATATATTTACTGTTAAAACGGTAATTATGAATGATTTTAATTTAGGACAATTAATTAAAGAGCATCGTAAAACTGCAGGATTAACACAGCTTGAATTAGCAAATTTAGCAGGTATAGGAAAAACGACTGTATTTGATGTTGAAAAAAATAAAGAATCTGTGAGATGGGATAGTCTAAAAGCGATTCTGAATGTTTTAAATATTGAAGTGCAATTTAATAGCCCACTAAAAAAATAAGAGATGAGAAAAGCAATTGTTTATGTACATGGTGTAAGAGCTGGCGAGCTTTTGGAAGAAGGAAATGGCAGTTATGTATTTGAATATGATGAAGATTATTCGGCTGAGCCAGTTTCACTTACTATGCCTATTACCCATAAAAAATATTCATTCTTGAATTTTCCTCCATTTTTTGAAGGATTACTACCAGAAGGAATAATGCTGGAAGGTCTTTTAAAGATAAATAAAATAGACACGAAAGATTATTTTTCGCAACTTATTGCAACTGGAAGCGATTTAGTGGGAGCGGTAACAGTAAAAGAAGTTGATTATGAATAGGTGCCCAATAACATATGAATTATGTGGAGATGGATTATACAGTAGTAAAGGTTTAAGAATGTTATCTCCTAAATTGAATTCTTTTCATAATCTTCCTTTTTCTGCATCAGAGCAGAGACAAGAAGCGGTTAATAGAGCCAGTAAATTGTCTATACAAGGTGTTCAGCCTAAATTGAGCGCTGTATTATCTATTAAAAAACAACAATTCGATATTGTAGATCAGTTTGGTAATTTCATTATCAAACCTCAAAGTGATATTTTTCCTGAGCTACCGGAGAATGAAGATCTTACCATGCGAATGGCAAAACTTTACGGAATCGATGTACCGCTTCATGGATTGGTTTATTCTAAAGATGATTCAAAATCATATTTCATAAAAAGATTTGATCGTTATAGTAAAGGCAGAAAATTTGCTACAGAGGATTTCGCACAGTTAACAGGAAGTTCCAGAGATACCAAGTATAATTTTACGATGGAGAAAATTGTAAAAGTTTTGGATGATTTCTGCACATTTCCTTCCATTGAAAAAGCAGCACTTTTTAAAAGAGTATTATTTTGTTTTATAACAGGTAATGAAGACATGCATTTGAAAAACTTTTCATTGATTACAAAATCGGGTAAAACGACTTTAGCACCAGCATATGATTTTCTAAATTCTTCCATTGCCATAAAAAAACCGCAGGAAGAAATGGCTTTAAAATTAAAAGGGAAGAAAAGTAATTTTAAAGCCGTTGATTTGATTGATTATTTTGCAAAAGAACGATTAGGATTAAATGATAAAATTATTGAGCAGATAATAAAAAAAATGTTTGATAATGTTGAAAAATGGAATGAATTAATTGAGTTTTCATTTTTGTCTGAAGATATGAAAGAGAAGTATTTTAAATTGTTGAAAGAACGAGTGGGAAGATTTTAAAATAAGGAGAAACGTAATGTATCAAGACATAGTCCAAAAAATAATAGAACTAAAGAACGCCGATTTCGCATTGAGAGAAAAACTCATTCTCGACGGAAAACTTTCAGTAGGATATAATCCAGAAATGGAAAAACTGCATAATAAAAATGCTGGTGAATTAGAAGATATAATAAACCAAATTGGTTATCCATCAATTGATAAAGTTGGAGAAGAGGCCAGTCAAAATGCGTGGATTATAATACAGCATGCAATTGCACTGCCTGATTTTATGCGAAAGTGTGCCAAAGAATTAGAAAAAGCAGTAAACGAAAATAAAGCAGATCCAATAAATCTGGCTTATCTGACAGATCGAATTGCCGTTTTTGAAGGGAAGCCTCAGTTATACGGAACTCAATTTGATTGGGATAAAAACGGTGAAATGAGCCCGAATTTCTTTGATGATGTAACCAAAGTAAACGAAAGAAGAAAACAGATTGGTTTCAATACTTTGGAAGAACAAATCGGAATTATGAAGAAAAGAGTTAAAGATGAAAATCAATTTCCACCAATAGATTTTGAAAAAAGAAAACTGGAAATGGAGGAATGGCGAAAAAAGACTGGCTGGATAAAATAGAATTTTACATTCTATTTTGTTCCGTAGGAACATCTCATCGGTAGAAAAATTATAGGGTTATTATTATTTTACCAATGAAACATTCCTACGGAATGTAATATTGAATTTAAAGATTATTTTACCAAATAATCAACCTGATCCGCTTCGCAAAGTCTGAAATAACCAAAAGCGGTGTTGTTAGCATCGGTAGTATTGATGATATTTCCTCTAATATTTCCAGGCGGAACCTGAAAAGGATTTGAGTTGGAAGCTTCTAAAATTAATTTCCAATAATTGAAGAAGTTTTTAGAAACACCTCTGTGCGTAATTTTTACAGTATTTCCTGCTTTCATGTCTTCATGAGAAAAACGAGTACTGATTTCATTTCCATTATAAAAATCATCATTTGTGATTTCGTATTCCGGATAAATCAAAAATTCGCTTTGATAATCGGTTACATAAAAATTGATTTGATCTGCTGGGTCGTTATAATAAAAGGTTAATTCGATTACATCTTCTCCTCCAAAATCTGGAACGATTTTCTGTTCTACTTTATTAATTGGAGTAGCAGAAGTTAGTTTTTCTGTTGCGGTATAACTTTGACCTTCGGCAGTTACAAACAATTTATATTCCATGTCGATTACAGGAACAAAATTGGTGCATTTGTAAACTCCGGCTTCTGTTTCATTAAAAGTAAAAACATCTCCGTTGCTGTTTTCTACTCGAACCTGCGCACCAGAAACTTTTGGCGTTGAGCCACTGTAATAAGAAGCTGTTTTACTGATTTTTATTGTTTGTTCATTTCCGCTTGTCCCTTTTTTCCATAAAATCTCAGCATCAACAACCAATTTGGTTTCGCCTGTTTCCAAATCAAGATTCACTACATCTTCGCACGAAGCAAAAGCGAATACAAAAAGAATACTTATTAATGCCAGTGCTCTATTCATTACCCAATTTTTTTTCAATTTATTCATAGCATTAAAATTTAAAATTATAAGAAACCCCAGGTACAATTCCAAAAATAGAAAGTCTTCTGGTTTCATTTGCTCCCGTATCTTCATTGGTTGTAAAACTAACCGAAGCAGCATTTTTTCTGTTGTAAACATTGTAAAGACTGAAAACCCAATAACTCTGCCATCCTTTCTTTTTGTCGGGTTTCGGAGTATAAGTTGCTGCAAGGTCTAAGTGATGGAAAAGTGGTAATCTGTTATCGTTTCTTAAAGAATAATTCGGAACATGAATGCCTCCCATTTCATAATAACCATTTGCATAAGTTACAGGCTGACCGGATTGCAAAGTGAAATTACCATTAAAAGACCATTTTGGGTTTAATTCGTAACTTCCTACAATGCTTAAATTATGCAGTTTATCATAACCAGATAGATACCAATTTCCGTTTGCAACGCCTGGCTCTTCAGGAGTTCTTCCTGGTGTTTTTTGTTCTGCACGAGACAAAGTATAAGAAATCCATCCTGTGAAAACGCCAACATTTTTTCTGAATAATAATTCCATTCCATAAGATCTGGCTTTTCCGTTTAGAATTACCTGCTCAATATTATTGTTAGCCAAGACATCAGCTCCGTCAATATAATCAATACGATTTTGGACATTTTTATAAAATAATTCGGTTTCTAAAGAATAATCGCCGTCTCTGAAATTTCTGAAATAACCCATTGCATATTGATCCAAAAGCTGCGGTTTTGTAAATGGCCCGCTTGGCGTCCAGATGCTCATGGGTAAAGGAGATTGAGTGTTCGACAAAATGTGAATGTACTGCGCCATTCTGTTGTAACTCGCTTTTATAGAAGTTTCGTCATTAAAAGCATAAGACAAGGCGGCTCTAGGTTCAAAATTATTAAAAGTACTGATTGCCTGTCCTTTTTTATAATTGATAGTTCCTGTCGGAGTACCTTCTTCGTAGATTTTATATAGCGGATTATAAACTACAGCCTGACCATTTTCGTAAGTACTTATTGGTTCTGGCCCGAAACGATAAAATGAACTGTAACGAAGGCCGTAACGGAAATTCAGTTTCTCTGTAATCTGATTTTCAAAATCAATAAAAGCAGAAGCTTCTAAAGCATATTTTTTATCTAATTGTTTATAATTAAACTGAGAATCTGAAGCAGTAGGTGCTACAACTCCCGGATTAAAATTATAATACAGGCCATCAATTCCATAATTGATTTTGAACTTTTCTGAGTATTGGTAATTCCAATTGTATTTCAATCCGTAGCTCTGAATGTTGCTGTCCCATTTGAAGCTTTCAATAGGAATTTCTAGATTAAATCTGTAGTCACTGTAAAAACCAGATAAATTACTGTTTAAACGATCTGAAAATTTATGTTTCCAGCTTAAAATACCCATTGTGCTTCCGTAAGTGCTTGCAAAACGATCATTAATATCAAATAAATCATTTCCGAAATAACCAGAAAAAGACAGCGTATTATTGGCATTAAAGCGGTGATTTATTTTTGCGTTCAAATCATAAAACATGGCGGAGTTTTTATTGTCCGCCAGTTTCATGAACAAATGCGCGTACGAAGCACGTCCGGAAAGGATGAACGAACTTTTCTCTTTCTGTATTGGCCCTTGAACCAATAGACGACTCGAAATAATTCCGATTCCCCCATTTACTTTATATTCTTCAAAATCTCCCGTTTGTTGCGCTACGTCCAAAACAGAAGAAACACGGCCTCCAAATTTAGATGGAATTCCTCCTTTATATAAATCTAAACCATTTACGATATCAGCATTGAAAATAGAAAAGAATCCAAACATGTGTGAATCAGCATAAACTGGAGCACCATCTAAAAGAATCAAATTCTGATCGGCAGCACCTCCGCGGACATTAAATCCTGAAGAAGCTTCTCCAGCGTTGGTAACTCCTGGCAGAGTCAAAATCGATTTCAAGGGATCTGGTTCTCCCATAGCAACCGGAATCTTTTTGATTTCCTGCATCGAAAGTTTATTAACACTCATTTGAGTTGTTTTAATGTCAGCGGCTTTGTTATTCATGACAATAACTTCTCCCAATTGCTGGCTGTCTGAATCTATGTTGAAATTAACTTTAGTATCATCAGAAACAGCAACACGTTTTTCCTCATTTTTAAATCCAACATAACTTACCTGAACGATATAACTTCCGTTTGGAACTTCCATGCTGTATTTTCCGTTAACATCTGTTACAACACCAGTTTCCAGTTCTTTAATGTAAACATTGGCGCCAATAACAGGTTGTTTTTCATCGTCAAATATGTGTCCGGTTAACTTGCTTTTTTTTTTAGCTGGTTTAGTTGTTTGAGATTTCTGTTTCACAAAAATATTATTGCCTACTATAGAAAATTGTACAGATGCTGTTTTGTTTAGTTCTGCAATAAGCTTTTCAATATCAGCCTGCTTAAAAGTACTTTTTTGATTAAAGTATTTTTTATTGGTGTCAATTTGATCTGTAAAGGCAAATTTATAATCGGTTTGATTTTCAATTTGCTTAAAGAATTCTTTTAAAGTTACATTTTGATCTACAGTTACTGTAACGCTTTGAGCGGACATACATAAGCTGAATAAAAAAAAGCATGCTGAAATTATATGCTTCATGAAATTTTGTATTTTTGAATAATTATTAACTGGAATAACCTCGTGTTATCCTGAATATGAGGAGGATGTGGAGTTTCGCGGCTTACATCCTTTTTTCTTTTCTACTGAAAAGTAATCTGCTTTAAATCTTCATTGATCTCAAAGTTTAGGTTATACATTTCTGATATTAATTGTACAATTGTTTTTAAATCTTCTTTTTTATTGATTCGGATTGTGATTTTCTGATTCAGGTATTCACTTGGAAGAATAACTTTATAACCATAGTTTTCTTCTATATATTTGCTTAGGTTGGTTAGCTTTTCGTTTTCAAAATCTACAAAACGGCTGAATTCGGTTACCGAAGCAGTTTGATTTCCATACGTGAATTTCTCGCCTGGTTTTAAAATCCATTTTTGATCCTGACCTTTTACATTCATTTGAACGCTTCCTTCAAAAAGTTCAACAGTTATTTGTTCATTTTCAGCTTCTTTTACAATAAAGGATGTTCCTAAAACCGTAGTTGTTGTTTCATTGCAAAAAACCTGAAAAGGATGCTGTTTGTCTTTTTTGACTTTAAAATAAGCTTCGCCGTCAATTTGAATTTTTCTGTTTAAAGCAAAATTGTTGCCGTAAGAAATTTTAGAGTTCGGACTTAATTCTACTTTCGAACTGTCTGGCAGAATCACATATTTAATTTTTGAAGTTGTATTTTCAATTATATTTTCTGTTGAGGCAATTGTATTTTTTTCCAAAGGCTGATTGTTGAAATAAATTCCAGTTCCAATCAAAACGAAAAGCAATACAGATGCTGCAGCGAGATAACGCCACGGCTGCGATTTGCGTTTCTTTTCGGCGAAAGCCTTAGAATGAAATTTTTCCCACGAAGTTTTTTTTATTTCATCTGAATGTGAAGCAGGAGGGGCGTTCCATATTTTATCAAACTCATCATCAAAATTTTCCTTTTCCATGTTTGTTAAGTGTTAAAGCTTTTTACAATAAAATCCTTGTTTGGTGAAAACACCATAAACCATTTCTTTGATTTCTCGGTTGGTTTCGATTCTAAGAATTCTTTCTCTTTTTGTGAAATCAAAATTTATGATACAATCAGAAATAACAAACTGTAAAAGAGCGACAATTAAACTCGCGTCTTTTTTAGTTCTAACATTGGTTTTATAAGCTTCAATGTGCATTTTTTGTTCTTGTTTTTATAGATAACAAACGAGAACAAAAAAGTTCCTAATGGTTTTCGATTTTTTTTCGAATAAATTTACTGGCGAGATAAATATGATTGGCTATGGTCTTCTCAGAAAGATCCGTCATTTCTGCAATCTCCTTATAGCTAAGGTTTTCCAGTTTGTGTAAAGTGAATATTTTTTGCTGCTGTTCAGGAAGCTGATCTATGAAGTTTTGCAGTTTTTCTTTTCTTTCTTCAAAAATTCCTGAATCTTGTTCTTCATCTAAGATGTCAACTTGAAAAGGATCAAGCTGTACAATTTTGTTTTCTCTGTTCACATGATTGATAATAATGTTTTTACAGATGGTATATAATTGCTTGTCAAACAAAACATCTTCGTTAAGTAAATCTCTTTTATTATATAATCTTAAAAGACTTTCCTGAACAAAGTCATCTGGCGTAAGAACCGTAAGATTAAATCGTCTGGCAATGTTTATCAGTTTATCATAGTAGTCGAAGTAAACCTTTTTGAAGGCTTCCTCATTCCCTTTTTTCAAACTTAAAATAAACTTTTTATTGTCCATAACGAAAATATCGCGACTAGTTTTTAACTAATCTAAACTCATTGGTTTCAATATTATTGCATTCAAAAATTATCAGTTTAGTATTATGAATGTAATAAGTTACAAAGAACCGTAATTTAATTCTATATTTTGACGCTGTTATTGAAAAATGTTACAGTTTCTTGAATGTTTTTTAGTTGTGAAAAATTTTAAAAGCTTTTGTTTTTTGGAGAAAGTGATTTCAATTACGAAATCTTTTTTATTTGAAAACTAAATTAAACCAATAATTCCTACATTAGCCCCAACCAAAACCTAAACTATGGAGAATTTTATTCTTTTTGCCTTAATCGTGTGCATTGTCGTCTTGTTTAATAAGTTTAATAGCTTAAAAGAAGAAAACGATCATCTGGATTCACTTTACAGAAAAAACAGAGACGATTTTAATACTTTAAAAAATGAGTTAGCCGAAATCAAAAGGCAACTCTCACAATCTGATTTTATTCCTGAAAATCCAAAACCTGTAATTGAGGAACGAGAAATTATTCTGGAACCTGTAGAAGAAGTTTTCTCGCCCGTTGTTACAGATTCATTTGTGGTTAGCGAGGAAGTTCAAAATGAAAAAGAGGTTATTGAAGAATCCATTGAGCCAGTGGTAAGTTTTGAATCTGCCTCAATTCCTGTATTAGACAAAACTGAAATTTCAGCGCAAAAAGAAACTCCAGAATTAGAAGAAGTTTTAGAAACTCCTTCGTTTAGTGCTTTAGAATCCAAGCCAGAAACGCAGGTTCGTGAAGAAGAAGTTTATGTAGAAAGTGCTTTTTCCCTTTTCATGAAAAAGCTGGAACAGCAGTTTGTCGAAAACTGGACGGGAATTCTTGGAACGGCAATTATGGTTTTAGGAATTGGCTATTTAAGCATTTACACGGCTTTGAAAGTGTCGCCAATGTTTAGAATTTTAATTCTTTGGTTGTATGCGGGAATTTTGGTTGGATCATACTATTTTCTGGAGAAAAAAGAAAAATGGTTTAAAACAGGACTTTGGTTACGCAGTGCGGGAGCGAGTTTGTTTTTGTTTGGCTGTTTTGGTGCTTCGCAAATTCCAGCATTGACTTTTATAACTAATATCCCAATTGCTTATTCGCTAATCGGATTCGGGATTGCGCTCAATTTGTATGTCGGCTATATTATAAAACAGCAGACCTTTTTATCTCTTCATGTGATTTTAAGTATCTTAATTTTATGTGTAATTCCGGAGAAACTCTTAATTACATTTTTATTGGCTTCGTTAACTGCAACAGCGGGAATTATCTTGTCTTATAAAGAAAAATGGGAATATCATTTATTAATTGTTATTTCAGGCTTTATCATATTTGATATTTGGTTTACGCAGGGCGCAAATGCTTTGACTTCAACAGAAAATCTTTTTGCGATAATAGGAATTATTTTGGTTTCAGTAAGCTGTATGTACATGCAGTACAGAAGTATTTATGCCGATACTCGCTTTGATAGAATTGCTTTTATTACACATTTAACCAATTGGGTTTTATTTGCGGCAGGTTTAATATTACATTCTACAGGCAGTAAAATCAAGATTTTTGTTTTGCTAGTGGCGGGGATACTTTGCCTTTTTGCGACACTTTTTGCCAGAAAGAAAAAGATTTTTTGGCTGTATCATTTAGACGGAATGGTCTCTTTTATCCTTTTTTCTCTAAGTATGATTATGCTTAACGATTGGAAAATTGGTTACGATATTATTATTTGTGGTCTGTACTTTTTAATTGTCACTTGTCTATTCATCGTTTATAAAAACAAAGAAACATTACTACATAAAATATTTTTAGTGATCAATCATATTTTTTGTGTGTTTATTTTCATCTTTTTTATTTCGCATATTAATCCGTTTTTTGTTCAAACCTATATAACAAACACTTTTGCTGCGCTGATAGTACTTGTAATTACATCATTAATGGTTCCAGTTTTTTGCTCAGTAAAAAAAGAATTTTTGGAGGTTGATGCTTTTATTTCAAAACAAAACTTGAGTTTAAACGGAATTTTCTCTGTTGTGGCCTCCATATTGTTTTTTATAAGCTGGTATCATACTATCGAAATTTCATTCTACTATCCAATTGTGTTTATTGCTTTACTGTGGTGTTCTTTACGATTTAAATTCGAAACAAATACTTTTGATCTTGGCCGATTTGTGTTTTTATTAATTGCTATTGGTGTGGGATTAACTTTGATTCTGGTAGAGCCAAAATCAAATTTAGATCTTCTTTTTGCTTTAGGAATTATCGTTGTAATAACGCTTAACTGGTTTGTGAAATCTTTTTACAAAGACGATTCAATTGTCAAAACAATCGGAATTATTGGGGTAAATGCTTTACTTCTTTCGATTGAGTACAAATATTTAACATCGGATAATATTATTCAGATTTTTGGATTGTTAGCAATCGCTTTATTGAATCATGAATTTTTATGGATTCAGTTTAAGCAGAAACGACTTTCTGTAGGAAACCAAATCTTATTATATGGTTTTTGTCTTGCTTTTTCGGTATTTGGAAGTTTGTTGTTTTTACATAATACGAGATTCTTAAATAATACTGAAATCGGATTAATTGCCGTTGGGATTTCTTTAATTGAAGTTTATATTTTCTTTGGAGAAAAAATCAGAAATAAATCAAACGAAATTATTTCAGGCTGGAAAAATTTCAACGTCCTAAATTCTGATTTTATTCTTTTTAATGCTTTGGTGTTTGGTTTTTCTTGTGTCGAGATGAACTACATTCCTGTTTATTTAGGAGTTTTAGCATTAATTACTTTTTGGATTTTTCAAAAAATCGAAAGCATCAATCGCTTCAATATTTATTCTTTTGTACTTTTAATTGGCACTGTGATGCTGAGTATTTATTTAAGTGCTTTTGAGTTGAATGCAACCAATCAAATCGTTCTTTATGTTGTAGAAACAGTCAGTGTTTTATTGTCTGTTGTTTATGTCTATCTGCAAACTAAAAGTCCGAGAGAAGAAGGAAAAATGTTTATTGCAGTTTTGCCTATCATTCAAAATTTATGGGTAATTGCTTTATTGTTTATTCAGGTAGAAATCGTTTATCT
The DNA here is from genome assembly GCF_030378165.1 of Flavobacterium panacagri. Lineage (NCBI taxonomy): Bacteria > Pseudomonadati > Bacteroidota > Flavobacteriia > Flavobacteriales > Flavobacteriaceae > Flavobacterium > Flavobacterium panacagri. The sequence continues at coordinate 157,047 of NZ_CP119766.1, read as the reverse complement.
GCCTTTGTTATTTATGATTTTGGCAATAGTTAATTTTAGTTTAATTCTTTACAGAAAAATAGTTTTGGCATCAGAATCGGTTTTGGTTATAGGAGTTTTAGCTATTTTAACATCTGTCTTTTATAACATTAAAACCCTTAACGCTTTCACTTTGTTGGACTGGATGCTGCAAATTTCGGCAGTTGCATTGTTGATCGCATTAACTTTCCTGATCCACAAAAAAGAATTTATCAAATCTTTACAGCTTGACTATCAAATTGTGATAAACGTTTGGCTTTCGATTATTATGTTCTCGCAATTGGAACACAAATGGCTTCCAGTATTTTGGGCAGCAACAGCGATTGTAAATGCTTGGCTTTATTACAAAAAGATTGGCAGTAAAAAAGAAATTAGTATTGTTTATTATTTATTGGCTAATTTTCATTTGGCCTTTGTTAGTTTCAACTATTTTGAATCCAAATTCGAGTTTGTTTATCTCATTATATTTGCGCTTTTGGCATTGTATGTTTTTATTGTTTACAAATTCATCGAAGAGTTTCCATTCAAAAACAGTATTATTATTTATCCGGCAACTTTTAGTATTGGATTGTTTTTATATCTCACATTCGACAAAGGAATTTTAACGTTCTTCTGGATTTTAGAATCTTTAGGATTGTTAATTCTTGGAATTATGCTGAAAGAAAAGTATTTCCGCTACGTTTCTCTTTCTTTGGTTGGAGTCTGCGTCATACGATTAATGTTTTTTGATCTTTCGAATTCTGATTTCTTAATCAGGGCATTAGTTTTATTGGGAGTAGGAGTAGTGCTTTTGGTTATGAATACCTTATTCAAGAAATACAAACACCGATTTGATTAAAAAAAATAGAAAAGCCACAAATTAAGCAAATTGATTTTGTGGCTTTTTTAAATTTATTTTGAACTGAAACTTCTATCGTCCCTAAAAATTTCAGTAAATGATAGTTTTAATTAAAGTGAATTCTGGTTTTTGTAAGCTTCTACAAGTTTATCCAGAAATTGAAAAAGTTTTTCATTCATTTCACTGTAATTATAAGCTAAAATCGTTTCAGGATTTTGAACAAATTGATATTGCTTGCTTTTAGCTAATAAATCAGTTTCACTTTCAATTAAAAGACCAACTACTTCTGTTGTCAATTCCATATGACACTGAAAACCATAAACAAGATTCGAATACGAAACAATCTGAACAGGACAGCCTTCGCTTACAGCCAGAACCTTACTTTCTTTTGTTAAACCTGGCATATCGTTATGCCAATGTCCCACATTTAGAACTGAACCAAAATGATTTACTTTTTCGTCTTTTATTCCATCTTCAGTTAATGTAATAGAAAATACTCCAATTTCTTTTTCTGGACTATGGTTGAATTTTGCACCAAAAGCTTCGCCAATTAGCTGAGAACCCAAACAAACTCCAACAACAGCTTTTTTAGCGGTAATACATTTTTGTATTAAAGCAATTTCTCCTAATGCATCAAAATGAGGGCATTCATCAAGAGTGGTATTTGGACTTTGCGGGCCACCCATCACAATCAGCAAGTCTATAAAATCGATGTTGGCTGGCAGTTTATCATTTTCATATACTTTAGAAAAAGACAGATTATAATTTCGTTCTGTTGCCCAATTGAGATAAGCGCCGGGAGCTTCGTATGTTTCGTGTTGTATAATATGGATATTCATTGTTTCTAAAAATTGATTACAAATGTATTTTTCTAAAGTACGTTTTTAATAGTCCACTTTTGCTTTTAATGAAATAGTCCAGTACAATTTAATCTAAGAATTAAGAACAAGCATCATCTGAATATCCACTCTGTTGTAACTTGATGAAATGCCTTTAATTTCTTTAAAACCTAGTTTTTCGTATAATTTAATTGCAGGCTGAAGTTTGGTATTGCTTTCCAGATAAATTTTGGAAGCACCTTTTTCAGAAGCCCATTTTATAGCTTCTTTCGCGAGTAATAATCCAACTCCTTTTCCTTGTGCTTTTGGACTTACGGCCATTTTTGCCAATTCGTAATCGTAATCTTTAGTATTGCTTTTGATTAAAGCACAAACTCCCAAGACTTCATCGTTTAAAACAGCTGAAAAAATTTCGCCTCCTTTTTCAATAATATAATCTTCGGCATGATCGAGCGCTTTGATGTCATTGGGTTCAACTTCAAAATAATTCGAAATCCATTCGATATTTAAATCCTTGAAACTTTCTTTGTATTTGGGAGTATAAGTTTCTATTTGAACGTTATTTTTCATAATGTTAAATGCTATTCTTTATTATTCTGCCTAATTTTTCCAAATCAGATTCCACGCGTTCATTCCATTCCAGAGCATAAGTAAGTCTCATGCAATTATTGTATTGATTGTATTGCGAAAAGATTCTTCCGGGCGCAAAATTGATTTTTTGAGATAGGGCAGTGGTATATAATTCTGTTGTTGAGATTCTTTTATCGAGTTCGAGCCAAAGCATAAAACCGCCTTTTGGTTGCGCAATTTTAGTATTGTCAGGAAAATAAGTTTCTACAGCACGATTAATTTGGAGGTAATTGGTGTAAAGTTTATTTCTAAAAGTTCTAAGATGATGATCGTAACGTCCGTGTTCCAGAAAGTCGCTAATAACATCCGAAAACAAAGAAGAATTACAAACGGTTTGCACCAGTTTCTGGCGTATAATTTTATCTTTAAATTTTCCCGGAGCAATCCATCCGACACGATATCCGGGCGCAAGAGTTTTAGAAACAGACCCAATCCATAAAACCAATCCAGCTTCGTCGTAGAATTTACAAGGTTTTGGACGCTCTGAACCAAAATATAAATTTCCGTAAAGATCATCTTCAATCAACGGAACATTGTATTGTGTTATCAATTTAACCAATTCCCGTTTATTCTCGTCAGGCATTTGAAAACCCATCGGATTATTGAAATTAGTAATAAAACAACAAGCCTTAATTTCGGGAAGTACTTTTTTTAAAGCCTCAAGATCCAGTCCATATAAAGGATGCGTTGGAATTTCAACTGCTTTTAAACCTAAAGCTTTAATTGCTTGAAGTATTCCAAAATAGGCAGGACTTTCTACAGCAACACTATCTCCGGGAGAAGTTACAGCCATTAACGCATTGTACATAGCATGCATGGCACCAGAGGTAATGATAAGATCATCTTCTGTAATTTTCCCTTCCATAACAAGCGCCCATTTTGCAATGGCACGCCGAAGACTTTCAGATCCCTGAACCGGTTCGTAGGCAGTTCCGGCATCGTCTCTGTTGCGAACAGCATTGATAATCCCTTTATTAAGTTTAGCAATTGGAAGGAAATTTTTTCCGGGTAATCCAAGTGCAAACTGTGTCACATCTGTTTTGTTAAGGGTGCTGAAAACTTTATCGATAAGTTCCTCAGGAGTATTTTTAGTTTCGTGATTATTTATGCTCGCAATGCTGGGAAGCGCCGTGGTACGTATCGCACTTTTACTCACATAATAACCCATTTTTGGGCGTGATTCTATAAGTGAACGACTCTCCAGTTCCAAATAAGCCTGCTTGATGGTATTTAAACTAACATTATAAAGTTTCTGTGCACTTCGAACAGAAGGCAGTTTGTCGCCAAGTACCAAAGTTTCATTGTGAATCTGATCCTCGATAATTTTGGCAATTTTTAAATATAATGTTTGATTGTTCTTCATTTTTGTTATTTGTTAAACTTTCAAAAACTAAGGCAATGAACAAGATGTTCTGTACTTTGTTTTAATTGTGTGACATTATTGAAATTGGCACTTCTTTTTTTCTTTAGAAAATTTATAATGTATTCATTAAAAACTTCTTTTTCTTGATCATTGAGACTTCCGTCATCATAAATTTCAAATTTGATTTCATTGTTCTGATCCAAAATCAAACTGGCAAAAGCATTAATCTTATTGTTATTTTTACTGAGAAGAAAGGGAATGCCAAAAAGCATTTTATCTTCAGTTTTTTCACTACTATTTTGACTAAAGATGTTTTGTAGCTCCTCCATGTCAAATATATAAACCTCTCTAAATTTTGTTTTTTCCTGTGTTGATGCTGTAGACTCCATATCTTTTTTTAGCAAAATTATTGCGATTCTAGATTTGGGTACAGATACAGAAAATACTTTTTTTAAGGATACAGATTAAAAGTAATACTTTATTTTGAAAAACAGAGTATAAAAGAAAACCCTCAAACTTTTTGTTTGAGGGTTTTGAATATTTTTAAATCAAATTAATGATTAGTAAATTAAATAAAGAAAATCTGTTATTTGTTCTCCTGATCAAGTTTATCAATATCAGAAATCTGATCCAAGATATTGGTTTGATTAGGCGAAATATAATTTTTTGTTTCTGTTGGAGTTTCTTTCTTAAAAAGTATATCCAGGGCATTGTACAATTTTAATAAAACATCTTTGTCTTCTTTTTTAATGTCTAAAACATTATTAAAATTGAAAACATAATTATTCGAATTACGTACTTCTACTTTTATCGTTTTTGATGTGATTTTAAATTTGACTATATCCATTTGGTAATAAAGTACTTAGATTGAAAAAAGTGGGTTTGATGTTTTTTATGCTGAATTATAAGTTGCAAATTTAGTACAAATTACAAGATTTGTAAATAAAAAAGCACCACTTTGAAAAAAGTATTGGGATTATATTGGACTTAAAAATGTGTTTATGATTAACATGAGATTTATAACGTGTTAACTTTTTTGAAATTTTTTAACATGAGAACTGTAACATGTTAAGTTCTTTTACATTACAATAAAGCTCAGTTCTTGGTAAGAATAGCTTTTTTGCAACAGAAACAATTGATGATTACTTAGAAAGCGACAGATTAAAAAATATAGAAAAAAGAAGTAATTTTAGTGGTTTTGTTTAGTCGAAAAAGCAGTTCAGAGATGGGGCGCTTTTTTATTTCAAAGGTAAAAAATGTTAAAGTTTAAAAAAACATATATAACAAATTTGTTATATTGCGAAAATGTTATACATTTGTGCTGTTATTAATAAATCAAATAACAGGTTATTATGAGTTCAAAGGATTTGTTTAAGCTGTTGGAAGATGATGGTTGGATTCTCGACCGAGTAAAAGGTAGCCATCATGTGTTTCGACACCCAACGAAAGAAGGTATTGTTGTTCTTCCTCATCCGAGAAAGGATATTCCGAAAGGAACCGAAAGCAATATTTTGAGACAAGCGGGACTGAAGTAGAGTAAGTCCCGATTTTGTCGGGTGTTTTATTATAACAACCAAAAAGCAAATTAAAAAAGTAAAGAGAAAAATCACTAAGAAAGGTAAGAGTTATGGCAATCAAAGTAAAGATTGAAAGATCTTCTGATGGTAGCTTCTGGGGTACAACACAAAATGTGCCAGGAGTTATTGCATCTGATGGAGATACTATCGATGAAATGAAAGACAACTTAAAAGAAGCAGTAGAATTATATTTGGAGACTGCAAAAGATCACGACAAAGAAACTTATGAAGCTTACGTCAAAGGTTTTGAATTTGAGTATGATGTGGAAATATCAGAAATTTTCAATATATTTGAAGTTATCAATAAGTCAGTATTTGCAAAAAGTATAGGAGTTAATCCATCATTATTTAGACAATATACTACATCTAAAAAACAAACATATATATCAGAAAAAAGAGCAAAAGAAATTGAGGAAGGTTTACATAAATTAGGTAAAGAGCTTCTCTCAATTAAACTATAATTTGTAATAACCGCAAATATATTACCTTGTTAACCCGGTCGAAAGTAACCCCTCAATTGAGGGGTTTTTTTACGGATTTCAGTAAAATACTAAGCAAATTTATTGTTAAGTGTTTTTTAGATTTTTCTAATTTGAGTCTTTTTGCAAAGAATATAATGATCTTGAATCATAAAGGAATTTGACGACTTATCATTTTAGTGCCATCGCACATGAATAACATATTTGTAGTAAAATGTTTCACGTTGCAAAACAAAATAACACCACTTTTAAAATAGTGTTATTTGTTTTAATAGAAAATCAGATTTTTAAGTAATTTAGATATAGTTTTTGCCCTTTAGCGGGCTCTTATTATTGGTCAATAAATTATTGGCAATAGAAATCATACCTTCATTATGTGAACCGCCCCATAAAGCTCTGCCATAAATATAACTAGAAGTATATTCTTTCCATGTTTTGCAATGGTTTTTTAGACCCTTGTAACTTGCTTCTAAATACAATTTGAATTCATTATCTGATAAATAGCCCATTTCGAAACAGCATCTTGCAATAAAAGAAGCTCGACCGTAATTCCATCCAGCATCTTTTGTTTCTTTTAGTATGGAATAATTTTCAAATAAGCCTTGAGCCGTGACTTCAGGAATTATATTACTTATGGCTCTGTAAATTTGAACATAGTAATCTAATATAGTCTCTTCATCAGGTAATTTTGATTTTAAAATTTCAACATAGTTTTCTTTATTTTCAAATGCTTCATACAAAACAGAAGTATAAGGATCATTATTTTTCTCCATTAAGTTTTCGATTGTTTCTTTTGCATTTTCGATATTGTAAATGCCCCAATAATCTTGCAGGATTTTTGTTATTTCTCTTTTGCTTAAACCTGTAGCATAAGAGTTTAAATAAGCTGATTGTTGACCGGCGTACATTGAACTAACTAATATGTAATCAAGTTGTTGTCCGTTTAAAGGTTCTTTATTGTTTAACCGCAAACCAGAAAGAGCTCTCCATAATTTTAGTAAAATCATAAAAGTTAAGCAATTAAGTTAGGAAATATAGATTTGAGTTCTTCCAAGAAACCTTCTCCAACTACTAAATGTTTTGTCCTGATTTGCAGTTGCTTTTTTACACTCCAAATATCAGTCGGATCTACGTGGTATATTAATCTGTCGTGGATTTCTAAAGGTAGTTGCTGGCCATCAATATCAAAAGTTATAAGATGTACTTTAGGCAGATATTCTTCCGTAAGTTTTGAGTAAAAGCCTATTGGAGTTTTTAATAGTCCAGAATATTGTAACGTAGCTCTTTCTATTCGAAACGTATCAAAAATCAAATGTTCTTCTAAGTCCCCAACAGTATCTGTTGTGAAAAAGTGCAAATCATTGCCGCTTAAAACCCAGTAGGCATCCGTTTCTATATTGTTTAGTCTTACGCCTACAGTTGATAATGCGACATTTTTTAAACCATCACCAATAAAGTTTTTAATTTTATTTCCTGTACTTTGAGGAATAGAAGCAGAGGTAAAAGCATTTATTGTTTTGCCATTCATCCATTTTTTCAGAAAAGAAAAATCATTACTTAACAGTTCGTCTTTGTATAAAGCATAATTTGCCCTTTCTTTATCAAAATCAATTTCAGATTTTGCAGATTGATGGCGCTTTTTCATAATTTTTGAAAGTATTAAGCTTGCCACAATTAAAACAACTGGAATAAGAAAATAGTAAAAGTTCATGATTTGTGAATTAGGTTAGACATTTCTTGGTTCAACTTTGTCTTTCTTTGAAGGTATGGAACCCCAGATCAATAATCCAATAATTAATCCTGCGACTAATTTGCCACCGTATTTGGTGTAAAATGGCAATTGAAGAAGATTTTCTTTTTTTAGCTTTTGCGAGGCTATAATCTCATCTATCTCATTTTGCGGAATGTCATAAAAGGCTTCTGTTTTTTCATCATAACCTACTATTTTGGGTTCTTCCATGATATACAATGGAAGAAAATAAGCAATGTTGAATTCTTTATGAAGTGTTGCTAAATCCATAAAATTGCCATCTTTCAGTTTAAACTCATCTGTATTAGGCAGATCGTAAACTTTGTTTAATACTTCTCTTTCTCCAAAAGGGATTTTGACTTTTGCAGCAATAGAATTAGAAAATAGCATTATAATTAATGCAATGAATAAAGGTTGTTTAAATAAATTCATATCAATATAGTTTAAAGGTTACTAAATAGAGAGTTGAAAAGCTTTTGGGCTTTTGTACAACTGTTTTGTAATTATAAAAACTGTATTTTGGAAATATAAACTATGTTGAGGTTGATAGTGAGTTGTTTAGAAATAAGAGAGTAAAAAAACTCTTTTGAATTATAAAACAAACTGATTATTAGTGGTATTACATATTGCTATAAACGAAAAAAACACCACTTCAAAAGTGGTGTTTTTTTATTTCAAGTAGCGAGGACGGGAGTTGAACCCGTGACCTCAGGGTTATGAATCCTGCGCTCTAACCAACTGAGCTACCTCGCCTGGACTGCTATCATGAATTCCTGATTGCGGGTGCAAAGATAGAAATAATATTAAAGCTTGCAAGCATAAAATGAAGAAAAAAAAATATTTTTAAAAACGCATTGTTTTTGGACATATATTCTTATATTTCCAAAAAAATTAAAAGTAGCACATGGAGTCAAAAATACGTTACGAAATAGAGTTTCCGATCAATTCTTCGCCGCAATTATTGTATCAATATATATCAACCCCGTCAGGTTTACAAGAATGGTTTGCTGACAATGTTAATTCAAGAGGAGAGTTTTTTACATTTATTTGGAATGATTCACAGGAAAAAGCACGTCTAGCTTCAAAAAAATCTGGCGAAAAAGTAAAATTTAAATGGGTTGACGAAAGCAGTAAAGACACTGATTACTTTTTTGAACTTCATATTTTAGTTGATGAATTGACTAAAGATGTATCATTAATGGTGGTTGATTTTGCCGAAAAAGAAGAATTAGGAGAAGCTAAACAATTGTGGGAGAATCAGATTTCAGACCTAAAACATCTTATAGGTTCTGTTTAGTAAAAGTCTATTTTATACCTTATATTTGCCCTGAACAAAATTCAGGGTTTTTTTATGATTAATTTTAACGGAAACATAGCAAAGGAAGATAATATATTAACTCTAAACCGTGCTTTCTTGTATGGTGACGGCATATTTGAAACAGTAAAAATTGTCAACGGAAAAATCTTGTTTCTTGAAGATCATTATTTTAGATTGATGGCTTCCATGCGTGTGGTTAGAATGATGATTCCTATGGATTTTACAATGGAATATTTTGAAGAGCAGATTTTAAATTTGGTTAATCAATTAAACATTGCTTCTTCGGCAAGAGCCAGAATTACTGTTTTTAGAAAAGATGGGGGTTTGTATCTTCCTAAAACGAATGATATTTCGTTTTTAATAAATGCCATTTCTCTTGGAAATAAAGCATATAGCATAAATGCAAACGAATACGAAGTAGATTTATATAAAGACTTCTATGTGACAAAACAATTGTTATCGTCTCTTAAAACGACTAACAAGATGATTAATATAACAGGAAGTATTTTTGCAGACGAAAATGGTCTTGCTAACTGTATTTTACTGAATGACAGTAAAAATGTGGTAGAAGCACTTCAAGGAAATATTTTTATGGTTTTGGGGAATAAATTGATCACACCACCAGTTTCAGAAGGAGCTTTAAACGGAATAATGCGTAAACAAATTTTAGCTGTGGCTAAGAAAATAGAAGGCATAGAAGTTTCCGAAGAAATAATTTCGCCATTTGATCTTCAAAAAGCAGACGAATTATTTCTCACAAATGTAATCACAGGGATACAGCCGATAACTAAATATCGAAAAAAGGAGTTTAAAGCGAATCTGGCTCATTTATTAGTACAGAAACTAAACGAATCCATTTCTGAAAATTAATTCAGATATGGATTTTCAGGTGCATTAGACCAAATAAGATAATCGCCTCCAAGTTCTATAATCTGCTCTTTCCAAAAATGGGTAGTGGATTTTCCGATAATTTTATTTTTATAATTATTATCAGCAATGATCCAAGAGTTTCCCTGCATTTCATTTTCAAGCTGATTTTCGTCCCAGCCAGTGTAACCTAAGAAAAAGCGAATGTTATTTTTGCTGATAGCACCGCTGTTTATAAGGTCTTTGGTGGACTCAAAATCGCCACCCCAATAAATTCCGTTCGAAATCTCAACACTGTTTGGGATTAGTTCAGGAATATTGTGAATGAAATAAAGATTGTCTTGTTCTACGGGACCTCCGTTATATATCTTAAAGTTGGCCTCAATTTCTGGTATTAAGTCACTAATAGTATATTTTAATGGCTTGTTAATTATAAAACCTATTGATCCTTCTTTGTTATGGTCTGCTAATAAAATTACCGATCTGTTAAAAGATAAATCTCCAATTATTGAAGGCTCGGCAATAAGCAGGTGTCCTTTTTTTAATTTTTCTGAAATCATACGGTTACAATTTTTATTAAATTTAATCATAAAAAAATTAAAATCACAAAAAAAATCGTTAAACCGCATAAAAAAACCTTCCATAAGGAAGGTTTTAATTATATTGTAAGTTTAGAGAACTTTCTTACTTAGTTCACTGCACCTTCTAATTCAGCACCAGCTTTGAATTTTACAACATTTTTAGCTGCGATTTTGATTGTTTTTCCTGTTTGAGGGTTTCTACCATCTCTAGCAGCTCTAGAAGAAACTGACCAAGATCCGAAACCTACTAATGAAACTCTTCCACCTTTTTTCAAAGTTGTCCCTACATTACCTAAAAAAGACTCTAAAGCTAATTTCGCCGCAGCTTTTGTAATTCCTGCATCAGCAGCGATAGCATCGATTAATTCTGATTTGTTCATAATAATTAGTTATTAATTGTTGGTTAAAAAAAATTGTTAATACACAAATTTAGTAGGAAATCCGTTGCGTGCAAGTCTTTTCTTTAATTTTAGCAAAAATTGTTAATAACTTGCTTTTTTTGTTCATAAAGAATGTTATTCATCGATGAAAAACAAGTACAAACCCCTGTTTTACTGACGTTAATAGACTTTTGCAGCATCTGAAAAACTCACTCCATTTAATATTTCTGAGGCAAGCATTCTCCTTTTTCCTGGAAATTGTAGACTTAATAACTGAATAAAACCCTCTTTTATTGCAATCTTGATTTCTTTTTTACTGCTAATTAATTTTCCAATCTCATAAGAATGGGACTCTGAGACCAGTTTTGCTTCATAAATTTTGATGTTAAGTTCCTCATTTTGATCTTTTAAAAAACACCAAGAAGCAGGATAAGGGCTCAAGCCTCGAATCAGATTATTGATTTCTGTTCCAGATTTTGTCCAGTCAATTTTGCAGTTTTCTTTGTTTAATTTGTAAGCTGTTTTTATATCGTCGTTATCTTCTTGAATCGTGGTCGTTACATTTCCTGTTTCAATAACTTTTAAGGTGTCAATAACGGTTGTACTTCCTAAATGCATCAAACGATCATGTAATTGTCCGGCTGTTTCTTCTGGTTCAATTGCGATTTCAGAATTTAAAATCATCGCACCAGTATCGATTTTATCATCAATAAAGAAAGTGGTAACCCCAGTTTTGGTTTCTCCATTTATAATGGCCCAGTTAATTGGCGCCGCGCCACGATAATTTGGTAATAAAGAAGCATGAAGATTAAAAGTGCCTAAACTTGGCATTTCCCAAACTACTTTTGGTAACATTCTAAACGCTACTACAATTTGTAAATTAGCGTTTAGAGCTTTTAATTCGGCTAAGAAATTCTCGTCTTTTAAATTGGTTGGCTGTAATAAAGTAAGGTTGTTTGCTAAGGCGTATTCTTTTACTGCTGAATATTTTATTTTTTGTCCGCGTCCTGCTGGTTTGTCTGCCGCAGTGATCACGCCGACAACTTCATAGTTGTTTTTAATAATGGTATCCAAAATGCCGACAGCAAATTCTGGCGTTCCCATAAATATAATTCTCAATTTCTCCATTATGATTTTAAAGTGTATTTATTATTCGCTTGTATAATGATATGATTGTTTTCGAGTAATTCTTGAAGAACCGAAATAATGTCTTTTGTATCCATTTTGATTTGGGTTTCAATTTCTCTCGAAGTCAAAGAAGCTGTTTTTAAAAGTGATAAAATTTTATCAGCAATCGAATCTGCTTCTGTAATTTTTCCTTTTTGGGTAATGCAGTATGAACAAATACCGCAGTTTTCGTTGGTTTCTTCTCCAAAATAATTCAAAACCAATCTGTTTTTGCAGGTTTTGGTGTCTTTTATATAATGTAAAACAGAATGAAGCTGTTCTTTTTTAACTTGATTTTGTTTTTCTAAATATTTTGAAACCCTATTTATGGTAAGATCGTCTTCGCGGACTTCATTAAATAAAATAGTAGCGTCATTGTTTTTAGATTTGTATTCTATGATTTCCTTTTCCTTTAATTTTTCTAAAAGTGCTGTAACTTGTTCTTCGGTATGATTGGATTTTTTAGCTATTAATCCCAGATTTAGATTTGATTTTACTTCGTAAACGCCAGGATAGGTTCTTAAAATGGCCAGCATAATTTCTTCATCATTCGGATTCAAACTCATGTATCGAATCACCTCTTTAGATTCGAGTAAAAATTGAATATTGATTTTTTCAGAGAATTCCTGAGACATCGTAATAATTCCCTGCTGACTCAAAAACTGCAGTGCATTATAAGTTTTTAAAGTAGGGAAGTCGTATTTATTACAAAAATGATTCAATTTAAAAGAAAAAGATTCATCTAAACCCTCTCCGTAAGCAATTTGGAAATAAGTACAGAGTTTGATGTACATCGTTTTAAGAAACTTCTTGTCTGGAAGAACATTAATAAACTGTTGTTCCGTCTGGATCATGTCTGAATTGTTATAAAGCAAAACCGAAAAAGCTTTTGCGCCATTTCGCCCCGCTCTACCGGATTCCTGGTAATAATTTTCTAAGTTTTCCGGAAGCTGTGTATGAATAACCGTTTTAACATTGTCTTTGTCAATTCCCATTCCAAAAGCATTCGTTGCCACAATCACTTGTGCTTGCTGTGACATCCATAACTGCATGTTTTTGTCTTTTTCTTTTGCCGAAAGTCCGCCATGATAATACGTCGAAGTGAATCCTAACGACTGCAATTGTGAAGACATGTTCAAACAAGACTTTCTATTTCGGACATATATGATAGAAGGCTGTGGATTCTTTTTAAGGATTTGCTCGGTTCTGTACAATTTATCTTCTACTTCAAAAACCATATAAGCAATATTTTTTCGCTCAAACGACTGCTGAAAATGTCTTGGGTTTTTCAATTCCAATTGTGTTCTGATGTCTTCAATAACTCTCGGAGTTGCCGTAGCGGTCAAAGCCAAAAACGGAATTTTAGGAAAGAATTTTTTGAGTTCAGAAATTTTAAGATAAGCTGGTCTAAAATCATGTCCCCATTGCGAAACACAATGCGCCTCATCAATAGCAATTAAATTGATAGGAAGATTTTTGATGCGCTCCAAAATCCAATCCGATTGTAGACGTTCTGGAGATAAATAAAGAAATTTATAATTTCCGTATTGGCAGTTGTCCAAAAGATCAATAATTTCTTCAGTGTGAATTCCGCCCGTAAGAGCAATAGCTTTAATGTCTCTTTTTTGCAGGTTCATTACCTGATCTTTCATTAAAGCAATAAGAGGAGAAATTACGAGGCAGATACCTTCCTGCATCATAGCGGGAACCTGAAAACAAATCGATTTTCCACCTCCCGTCGGAAGTACGGCAAAAGTATCCTGTCCTTCGAGAACCGAATCGATAATTTCTTTTTGCAACGGTCTAAAACTGTCGTGTTTCCAGTATTTTAGAAGAATATCCTGCGCTCCGAGCATTGCGTAAGTTTTAAAGTTAAAAATTTAGAAAACAGTTCCTAGTTTTGCAACTTTAAAACCTTTTTGCTAAATTTTGTCTAAGATATAAAGAATTCTGTTTTCAACCGTATCTTTTGGGACTTCAATCAGTTCGTACCCATATTTTTTATAGGTCTCGATAAGATGTTCCTGAATTTTAACTGCTTGTTCAAAATTTTCATAACGCTCTGCATCACTTTGATAAATTTCTTCCCAAGGCGGCAGAATAAAAGTTTTAGAATATTTATAGTCTTCACAAGCCTTAGTAAAACGTTCTGGATATTCGTCTCCAATGTAATCCATGTAGGCTACAACATCAGGAATCCCTCGGTCAATAAAAACGACGTTATCTGGTTCTTCAAGAGCATTTTTGTACTGTTCGATACGACCTTCCAAAAGCATTTCGCTAAACAAAAGAGGCTGTTCCAGAAACAGTTGCTCAATGCCTTCCTGTTGCGCTTTCATGGTAACCTGTCTAGAAATTTCAGGATAGCAGCAAAAGCCACGAGCTACCAATTCGTTAATAAGTGTTGATTTTCCAGTACCAGGACCGCCAAGTAAGACTATAATTTCTTTTTGCACTATTCTAAAAATAAAGGGCAAATTTACCTAAACTTATTCGTAATTAAAAAGAATTTTTACTTGAAGCGAAAGATTTGGCATTTTTAGTAGGTATGGGTTCCTGCTTTCGGCTATATCTTTTATGGTCTCGTTAGAAAAAAACGAGACCATAAAAGGATACCGCCTCAATCAGGGCTAGGAGAGAGACATGGTTTTGTTTTTGGAATTATTTCTATGATGATCCCTCCTACAAGGTTTTCAAAACCTTGTAGGTATATTTAGATATTCAATTTTATATGTTTCGTTCCGATGGAATTTCTGTTAATGTTCGATAAAATTCAACGGATTAATCCCGATAGCTATCGGGGGGTGCTACAAAATAAATCGTTCCTTCGGAACTTTAGCAAAAGAGCCCTTAGGCTCGATCAATATTGTAGGGACGAATTTTAATTCGTCCATCAAATAAAAGTCTAAGATGTAAAGAGCCGTAGGTTCGGCTTATATTTTATACCTACAAGGTTTTGAAAACCTTGCAGGAATTAATGATGATTTTGAATTGCCGTTGGTTTTAACCAACGGGTTTAAAAGGTTTTTAGATTTCGGCTTTAGCCAAATATTTGCCACCATTTCTTTTTGGTCTCGATTTCAATTATTCTGGGATTGAATTCTAATTCTTTTCCTTCAAAATCAAGAACATATTCGTTTGATTCAAAATCAAATAAAATTATTTTATTGTCTTTTATACTACATTCGACTTTCCCATCTATGCTTACCCAAATATCTCTTCCTCCAAAACGCCATAAAATTTCTCCTTCTTTAGTGATTCTAAATATTTCTAATTCTCCGTGAATGATAAAATCATCTTCTAATTTATGTAAGTAAAAATTAGAAAAAGCATCAAAGTCTTTTTGCCATATCAACTCTAAAGATGGTATTTCTAAACAATAAATTTTATTACAAACACAAATCCAAATTTTATCATTTTCAATTATGAAAGAATTTTTATTTAGCATTGTTTGTCTGTCAGTCTCGCAAATTATTGCACTAGAAATTTCTTTTTCAGATTCCTTAACTATAATTGCATAATTACTGGTGTAAAAAAAATCGGGATTTTCGCTTGGTTCTACTTCGAATTCAGAATAAATTATTTCGTATTGTCTCTTATTGTCGGTGTAAATGTCATATATGTTTGCAATATAATCTGGATCGGCATAGACTTCAATTTCAAAATTTTTATAATTAATCTTCATTTAAATTGATTTAAAGATTACTCACAAAACAAATACTTCCCAGAACTTTTTCCATTTTTAGAAGGCACAATTACATGCGATTCAAATTTCTTTCCTTTCAAAACATCATTTACAAAATCCAAAACATATTGTTGTCCTTCATGGAAAAGGTAGCCGGAAAATTCATGTCCGCCACCGCAAAAAGTAATCAGTTCGATGTCTTTATGTAAATCTTTCATTTGATTGTATACTGCATAAGAACCAAAAAGGATAAGCCATCCTGAAGCATTTGTCGGACAAGAACGATGTGAACCCGCACTATATGGAACTGTATCATCATTGCTTCCATGCGCCAATAACATTGGAATCGCTTTATCTTTCGTAATCAAATTAATATCCTGAATCGCGCCCGAACCGCCTATAAAACCTTTGTATTTAAAGTTTTCTGGTAAATTACTTTTGTATAGATTCATCAGTTTATAATCCCAAAACGAAGCATGAAAACCAATTTCAGCGCCTGCGCTAATTCCAGAGATAAAGATTTTTGAAGTGTCCAAATTATATTTATCAGCATTTTCAATTAAAAAAGAGGTCGCTTGCCACATATCGCTCACGCCAATCTGAATTGCTTTTATTTTTTCAGTCAAAGTTCCTTTACATCCAAAATCTTTTCCTTTCATGTATAAACTATACGAAATACTTGCAACGGCATAACCGTTTTGAGCCATAAATTTTCCAAAGTCTTTCTCACTTGTGCGTTCTCCGCCAGAAAATCCTCCACCAAAAGCAAACATAATTAGAGGGATTTTCTCGCCAGCTTTTTTCTTTGGCAGATATAAATCTAAATCCAGTTTTAAAGTGTCGTTTTGGAAGTAAGTCAGTGTTTTGACTTCTTGTGCCTGAATATTGCTGGATATAAGAACGATAAAAAGTAAAAGAAGTTTTTTCATTGTAATGTGTTTTTAATCTCGCAAAGTCGCAGAATCGCAAAGAAATTTTATAGTAGTCTAATAAGTAAAAAAAACTTTGCGCCTCTGCGACTTTGCGAGAGATATCAGAAGATTGTTTTCTCAAATATAACAGTAAATTTTACAAAGAAATAATCTTCGATTGCTTTTTTCTCTGCACCTTTGCGCCTTTGTAATTTTGTCCCTTTAAAACAAAGTTTTAGCCCCGAAAAAAATCTAAAATCTAAACTCAAAAGTCTAAAATCAAAACCGTATATTTGCGTTTATTTTTAATTACGAATGGAGAACGATAAAGAAAAAAATACCGCCGAATTTTACGAAAGATTAAAAGTAGAGCTTGATAACGCAAACACTTGGCCAGCAGAATATTTATACAAATTCATTGTACCTTCTGTTGCAGATAATGTGGAGCGTGTCGAAAAAGCTTTTGATCGAATGGGAGCGGTTATAAAAACAACAAAATCTAAAACAGGTAAATTTACCAGTGTTTCTGTAGATGTTACGATGCACAGCTCAGACGATGTGATTAGTAAATACAAAGAAGTTTCTACAATAGAAGGTATAGTTTCATTATAAACTTATGATCGAAAAATATAAAAGAGAAGCCGCAAGCGACGTTGTGTATAATTTAGAATACAATTCTGAAAGACAGCGTTTGATTATTCCAGAGTATGGTCGTCATTTACAAAAATTGATCGATCAGGCTACCGCAATTGAAGATGATGAAACGCGCAATAAATCGGCGAAATATATCATTCAGGTTATGGGAAGTTTGAATCCGCATTTGCGTGATGTGCCGGATTTCCAGCACAAACTTTGGGATCAGCTTTTTATTATGTCAGATTTTAAACTGAATGTAGAATCGCCATATCCAATTCCATCAAGAGAAGTTTTGGAGTTAAAACCAGATGTTTTGCAATATCCGCAGAACTTCCCAAAATACAGATTTTATGGTAACAACATCAAGTACATGATTGATGTCGCCAATAAATGGGACGAAGGCGAGATGAAAACGGCATTGGTAATGGTTATCGCCAATCACATGAAAAAATCTTTCTTAAGCTGGAACAAAGACACCGTGAAAGATGATGTGATTTTCGAACATTTATATGAATTATCAGGCGGAAAAATTAATTTATTGCATAGTACAGAAGAGTTGTTAAATACAACAGATTTAATGCGTACCAACAAACGCATGTCTAATAAAACAGCTTCTGGTGTTCAGCCGAAAATTCAGAACAACAATAAAAACAACAATAACAAAGGCGGTCAAAAAAAGACATTTCAAAAAAACAATAATCAAAAATAAAAAAAAGTGACTAAGATGCTATCCCGATAGCTATCGGGACTAAGATGCTAAGTTTTTTACTTAGAGTCTCAGAGTCTCAGAATCTTAGAAACTTTGAAAGAACCTTAACAAAGATCTATGGGAATTTTTAAAATCGAAGGAGGAACTCCTTTAAAAGGAGAAATCACTCCGCAAGGAGCAAAAAATGAGGCATTACAAATTTTATGTGCCGTGCTTCTAACAGGAGAGAAAGTAAAAATTAATAACATTCCTGATATTATAGACATCAATAAATTAATCACTTTGTTGGGTAATTTAGGGGTAAAAATTCAACGTAACGAACCAGGTTCAATTACATTTCAAGCTGATGAAGTTAATGTTGGATATTTAGAAACCGAAGCTTTCAAAAAAGAAGGTGGAGCGCTTCGTGGTTCTATTATGATTGTTGGGCCTCTTTTAGCTCGTTTCGGAAAAGGATATATTCCAAAACCGGGTGGAGATAAAATTGGACGTCGTAGATTAGATACGCACTTTGAAGGTTTTATTAATCTTGGAGCAAAGTTCAGATATAATAGAGAAGATCATTTTTACGGAGTAGAATCTCCTGCAGAAGGTCTTAAAGGAACAGATATGCTTCTTGATGAGGCTTCTGTAACTGGAACTGCAAACATTGTAATGGCAGCAGTTTTAGCAAAAGGACAAACTACAGTTTACAATGCGGCTTGTGAGCCTTACTTACAACAATTGTGTAAAATGTTGAACTCTATGGGAGCTAAAATCACTGGAGTTGGATCTAACTTGTTGACTATCGAAGGTGTTGAAAGTCTTGGTGGTTGCGAGCACAGAATTCTTCCTGATATGATCGAAATTGGTTCTTGGATTGGTCTTGCTGCTATGACGAAAAGCGAAATCACAATCAAAAATGTAAGCTGGGAAAACTTAGGTTTGATTCCAAATACATTTAGAAAACTTGGTATTACAATCGAAAAACGTAACGATGATATTTACATTCCAGCTCACAAAGATGGATATGAAGTGAAAACAGATATCGATGGTTCTATTTTAACAATTGCCGATGCACCTTGGCCAGGATTTACACCTGACTTATTAAGTATCGTTTTGGTTGTAGCAACACAGGCAAAAGGAGATGTTTTAATTCACCAAAAAATGTTCGAAAGCCGTTTATTCTTCGTGGATAAATTAATCGATATGGGCGCAAAAATTATGTTGTGTGATCCGCACAGAGCTGTGGTTATGGGACATAATTTCGAATCTCAATTAAAAGCTACAACAATGTCTTCTCCTGATATTCGTGCGGGAATCTCATTATTGATCGCGGCACTTTCTGCAAAAGGAACAAGTACTATTCAAAATATTGAGCAAATCGACCGTGGATACGAGCGTATCGATGAGCGTTTAAGAGCAATCGGTGCAAAAATCGTGAGAGCTTAAAAGTTTATAGCGACGAATTCACGAATTTAAATCGTCAAAGATTATAAAAAAATAATTCGTGAATTCGTGGCTAAAAAAAATAGTCTAAATGACAAATGAACAAAAAGCTGTAAAAGCTACTATTTTTAGTATAATAGGAAATACCTGCCTGGCCCTTGTAAAAGGTCTCGCAGGTTTTTTTGGCAATTCATATGCCTTGATTGCAGACGCAATCGAATCTACTACGGATATATTTTCGTCTTGTCTGGTTTTATTCGGAATCAAATATTCAAACAAACCAGCTGATGAAAATCATCCTTACGGCCACGGTCGTGCAGAACCCTTAATAACTTTTTTGGTTGTTGGTTTTTTAATTACATCGGCAACAATTATCGGATACGAAAGTATTGCTAACATTGGAACTTCTCATGATTTGCCTAAATCTTGGACGCTATATGTTTTAGGAGCGATTATCATTTGGAAAGAATATTCTTTTCGTTTGGTAATGAAAAGAAGCAAACAAACCAACAGTTCTTCTTTAGCAGCAGATGCATGGCATCATAGAAGTGATGCGATAACTTCTGTAGCGGCTTTTATCGGGATTTCGATTGCCTTGATTATGGGAAAAGGCTACGAATCGGCAGATGATTGGGCAGCGCTTTTTGCAGCGTTTTTTATTTTATACAACAGTTATAAAATTTTCAGACCAGCACTTGGCGAAATCATGGATGAAAATCTAAACGATGATTTGGTGGAAGAAATTCGTGTTGTGGCTTTAACAGTTCCTGGAATTTTAGGAACAGAAAAATGTTTTATCCGTAAAGCAGGAATGCGTTATCATGTCGATTTACACGCCATTGTTTCGGCTAAAATTTCGGTAAAAGAAGGGCATGATTTGTCTCATAAATTACAAGACACTTTAAAAGAAAAGATTCCGCAGTTAGGAAATGTTTTGATTCATATTGAGCCGGATGATTATCACTGCTAAAGGTGCTAAGGTTTTGAGATGCTAAGATTCTAAGTTTTTCTTTAGCATGTAAATATAATTCCCTTGTAATCATTAAAAAACTGCTTAATTTACAATCTACTTTAACAAGATTGTAAATTAAGCAGTTTTTTTTTAAGTTCGAAAATCTTTGCGTGGGCTTCTCCCGAAGCTTCGGGATCGATCAGCTTGACAAAAATTAGTATTAAGCACTAAACGAAAACTTAGAATCTTAGCATCTGAGAATCTCAGTATCTTAGTCCAACGCATTCAAAATCTTCAATCCAAAAACAACTCCATTTTGCTGAATACCGCCTTGGTAAGAATGCACATAATCCACTCTAAATAATTTGAATTTACCAAAACCTAAATTGTCTAAACCAATTGTATATTCTGTGTAAGGTTTGCGATCTGGAATTGCCAAAGAATGAAACCCAATATTCATCGTCGATTTAAGAAGATTTAATAACGGAATTTTATTCATTACATATCCGTTATCATTATGTTCCAGATGCATTTCAAGATAACTGTCATTCGTACTGTTGGCATAATAAGGCATTAAATTGAAAACATTCAAATAACGTCCCGTTGTTCCAATGTGAGTTTGATTTCCGTTGAAATGTCTGTAATCTATAAAAGCAATATTCTCGGCATTAAAGAATTTTCCAGCTCTGAAATTCATGCCTAAAGTTCCTTTGTTATTTAAGTTTAAATCATATTGCAGAGAAGCTCCAATTCGTTCAAATTCATATTTTTTTTCGCTTGCGGCAAAAGCTTTTTCGAATCCTAAAACTACAGTTGGATATCTGTCATCTTTAAAATTATATCTTCCGTCAGGTCTTGAGATGTATTTATTGCCAAAATTAATTCGCGCATTGATACCTGTTTTAAACAAATGATGCTGTTCAAACGGAGCAGTGGTGAAATCATTTGGATCTAAAGGATTGTTGGAAGAATACAAATCATCTCTTTTAAAGAAAGAATAATCAGTGGTGTTGAAGAGCGGTTTTCGCTGTTCGTAAGCCACTTTCGCAAATAAATTAACGCCATTTAATACGTCTTGTGAATAATTAACTTGTGCATATTCTAAGTTGTACAACTTCATGTAATTATCTTTAAAGAATAAAGAACTTACAGAATTGACCAGTTTTGTAATGGGTTCTGCACTATTAAATTGAGCTACTTTTGTTCCGCCCGAAGCTCCAATTGTAGCATAATTTATATTGTTAAATTTATGCGAAAAATATCCAGTTGCTCTAAAACGTTCGTCTGAAAAACCATAATTAAAAGTGGTTCCAATTGAAGTTGATTTTCCTTTCTCTTCATTTTCTTTTTTAAATGAAAAACCTGAGTCTAAATTGAATCCCTGAACAGTATTGAAACTTAAAGAAGCAATATTCAATAAACCTTGATAATTAAAAGAATATTGTTTGAAAGTATTTTTATAGTCGTAGCCCATCAAAATATCCCAAACTTTAAATTTATTGTTTTTGGCATCAATAGAATCAGTATATTTTTTTGATTTTCGAATGACTAAGAGGCTGTCTTTTTTAGTATAATCGTTGCTTTCTTCGATTGTTAGCGGAATGGGGCGAATTTCATTCCAAAAGGCATTGTCTTTTTTATTGGCATTGGCTTCAAAAGAAACAATTTCATTTCCAAACGTTTTCTTTTCAAAAGAAGCTGGAAATTCATAATTAGAATATATATAATTAAAGTTTCCAGAGAATTTTATTCCAAAAAGACCTGCAGTAAAAGAAAGTGTCTGGGCGTTTTTAGACCATATTTTATTTTTTGCATTATAACTGAAACTCTGTGTCAATGACATCGTTTCAGTAATTTCATTTTTCATTCGATAACCTTTAAGATCTAGATCGATGGCATAGATCGCAAAACTATCATCTACAATGTAAATATAACCTTCAAAAACAGGTTCTTTATCTCGTTTCGGAATGATCTTTATCTTATAAATCTGCTTATTGTTATCGTCATAAAAACTTCCTTCTAATTTGTATTTGTAATAGTTGAAAGCATTATCGGCAATAGGGGAAATCATTTTGACATCAAAATCTAAAGAATTGTCATAGAAATCATAAGTAGACAAAGCAGCTGTATTATAGCTATAGCCTCGGTTATTTCCAGAAATTTTAGAAGCAATAATTTTCTCTTTTAGTTTGGCTGGTTTTTCAAAAGCAATTTTAGAAACCGTTTCAGATAAATACAAAATCCCTGATCCTGTCGAATCCAGATTGGAAGCCATGTCAGCACCAAGATCTACTTTTTGACCTAGGATTTTTTTAGGAAGATCTTTGACTTTAAACATTCCTTTAGAATAAAAATCCGCAGTAAATCTTCCTGTTTTATCTGAGTTTTCTTTTTTGTTCGCAATAGCATTTTTTATGATGGCATTGGCGGGATTGTTTTTAGGATCGATAACGACTTCGTTTAATGCAAAACTTTCTTCTACTAGTTTTACATCCAATGTTACGGTTTTGGAATCTGGGGAAACCGTTATTTTTTGTGTTTTAAAACCTAGATATTGAAACACAATTCGGTTTTTACCAATTTCTTTTACTTGCAATTGATATTGTCCTTGTTCATTTGAAGTGGTTCCTCTATAAGTTCCTTCTTCAAAAATGGAAACAAACGGAAGCGGATTTCCCTTTTCATCGGTTATGGTTCCTTTGATTTGGGCGAAATTAGAAATAGAAAAAATTAAAAAGGCAAGTAGCGTAAAGTTTCTCATGTAAGTAGTTTCTCTTACAAAAATAGAATAACTTAAAAACGAGCTTATTAATAATTTGTTAAATTAAAATAAGTGAATTGATGAACTTAGGAGTTCTGTTATTTAGGGAACGAATTTGATTATCAGGCTGAGCGAAGTCGAAGCCTTTCACAGTTGGTAAGTCCTTCGATTTCGCTCAGGAAGACAATATTTATAAAAAAGATTGAATTGCTAATTCGTAACTTTTTAATCCGAAACCTAGAATAACCCCTTTTGCATTTCCTGATAAGTATGATTGATGTCTGAAACTTTCTCTAGCATAAGTATTAGAAATATGAACTTCGATAACTGGAGTCGTTACGGCTTTCATTGCATCACCCAAACCAATTGAAGTATGAGTATAAGCTCCTGCATTCAAAATAATTCCATCAAACGAAAAACCAACTTCCTGAATTTTTTCAATCAATTCGCCTTCAATATTACTTTGGTAATAAGAAAGTTCAATGTTTGGGAATTTTTGTTTCAACGTTTCAAAATAATCTTCAAAAGTCTGGCTTCCGTAAACTTCGGGTTCACGTTTTCCTAAAAGATTCAAATTGGGACCGTTGATAATGCAGATTTTCATGTTTAATTATTTATGTTGAGGTATTTATTGAAGTTGACATTGACTTTTGATATTGCCATTGAATTGTGTAAAAATAAAAAAACCGCTCTAATTAATAGAACGGTTTTTATAAAAGTATGTGATATTCTTTTAGAACATGTATCCAGCTGAAAGTTGGAATACAGAGTTTTTAAAGTCAGCTTCTTTTGAAACTTCTGTTAAGCCTATACCGTAACGGGCTTGAACAAAAAGACCTCCAACCACTTTTAATCCTAAACCTGCATTAAGAGAAAAGTCAAATGTTTTTGGATCTGCTGGATCAAATTCTTTTTTATTACTAACAAGAAATGAAGCTTGTGGCCCAAGCTCTAAGCTAAGAGATTTAGTCATATAGATTTTTGCCATTACAGGAATTGCAATGTATCCCATTTCATTTTTAAATTCATCAACAGCATTTTTATATGTAGCTCCTTGAGTAGTGTACAGAAGCTCTGGCTGGATTGAGAATTTTTCTAATAATTTAAGTTCTGCTACAAGACCAGCATGGTAGCTTGTAATACCTTCTTTGTCAACTGAAATTCCATTAAAATCCGAACCTCCAGTTTGGTTAGCAAAGTTAACCCCTGCTTTAACCCCGATTTGTACAAATTGTGCATTCATCGTTGCTGATGTTGCTAGGAACAATACAGCGGCTACAATTATTTTTTTCATAAAAATGTTTTTTAATTTTTTGGTATTTAAATGTTATTCTAAAGTTCAAAACTACATATTTAGCATTTTATTGCCTTATAATTTAGATTAAATAATTACTAAAATTCCCACTATATTTTGTTTTTTGAGCATTTTATCGGTGATTTTTATAGTTATAATGTTGATTTTCAGTTTTGTTTTCGTGTTATTTTTTATGTCTTATTTTAATATTTTTTAAACTTCTGAGGTGTTTTATTTTGTAGGTCTAATCTTAGTTTTGATCTCGATAATTAAAAAAATATAAACATGAAAAAATTATTTTTAGCTGCTATTGCAGTGATGGCTTTTGGATTTGCTAATGCACAAGAACAAACAGCAAAAGGAAAATGGTTAATTGAGGCTAATACTGGTTTTGGTACACCTTTAGTTGGAAGCACATCTTTTGGTTTGTGGTCTTCAGATGGATATACTAAATGGAATGTAGGAGCTGAAGGAGGTTATTTTGTTGCTGATAATTTGGCTGTAAAATTAGGTTTAGGCTATGGAGATGATGATGGTGATAGCGTTTTTGCTTACAAAGTTGGTGCGAAATATTATATCGCAAACAAATTTCCTGTTGAGGCTTCTTATAATGGAATGAGTCGTAAAGGAGCTGATGAAAACCCATCTTTTGTAGGATTGCAAGGAGGATATGCATGGTTTATTGGAAATAATGTTTCTATTGAGCCAGGACTTCGTTATAATGTTTCATTAAATGATGATTATTATAAAAATGCTTTTCAATTAAACATTGGATTTGCATTACACTTCTAAAATTATTTAGTTAATTCTTTTTAAGAGCCTTTTCAGAAATGAAAAGGCCTTTTTTTTTTGCTTAAAAAATTAAGACCAAATTGATCGTCAATTAACAGTATCTATACTTATTACTATTTTATTTGTTAAAATCCAAATTAGTTTTTATGAAGAATATTTTTATATTTGATATGAAAATTAATTTAACCCAAAACAAATTAGAATGAAAAAAATAATTTTATCAGCCATTGCTATTATGGCTTTTGCATTTACAAATGCTCAGGAAACCAGATTTGGAGTAAAAGGAGGTCTTAACTTAACATCCTTTGCGGGAGGAAATTATTGGGATGCTAAATCTCTTGTTGGTGCTCATGTTGGAGGTTTTGCTGAAATTAAAGTTATTGAAAGATTAGCAATTCAACCTGAGGTACTGTTTTCGATGCAAGGTGCTAAACTTGATGATTTAGATGTGAATTCTAAATTAAATTACATAAATGTACCGGTGTTAGCAAAATTTTTTATTACTAAACAATGGACTGTGGAAGCAGGTCCACAAATTGGATTCTTAGTTTCTGCTAAAGTTGATGGCGAGGATGCAAAAGATGCATACAAATCAACTGATTTTGGATTTAACTTTGGAGGAGGATATAATTTTACAGATAATCTTTCAGTAAATCTGCGTTACACTGTAGGTATATCTAATGTTGCAGATTATAACGCTGAAGATTTTGATGAATATTTTGATAGCCCAAAGAATAGCGTTTTAGCTCTGTCCTTAGCTTATAAATTCTAATTTTTCTAGAATATAACAAAAAAAGCCTTTCTATATGAAAGGCTTTTTTTGTTATATGGTATTTTTATTATTAAAATAAAATTAAGTTTTCGTATGTATATTTTTATATTTGGTGAATTAAATTAACCAGACTAAAAAAATCAAATTAAAATGAAGAAAATTGTTTTATCTACTCTTGCAGTTATGGCATTTGGTTTTGCTAATGCTCAAGGAACTGGGAGTAGATTTGGAATTAAAGGAGGTGTCAATTTTCCAAATAGTTCTAATTTCCATGAAAATGAAACTTTGATAGGGTATCAGGTTGGTATTTTTTCGGAAATTAAAACAGATGAAAAATTTGGTATTCAGCCTGAACTTCTATACTCAACTCACGGAGCGAAAAATAAATTTGTAGAAGATGGTATAGCATACAATAATGATATTAAATTAAGCTATTTGAATTTGCCTATTTTGGCTAAATATTTTGTCACTCAGGGATTAACTGTGCAAGCAGGTCCGCAAATTGGTTTTTTAATGCATGCTGAAGAAAAAGGTTTAAATATTACGGATCATGTTAAAACTATCGATTTTGGTTTGAATTTTGGTATTGGCTATAATTTTCTGGAAGATTGTTCGGTAGATCTTCGTTATAACTTAGGTTTGTCAAATGCCTTAGATTTTCATGTTGAGGATTATAATTATAAAATTAAAAGCAGTGTATTTTCTTTGGCTCTGGGATATAAATTATAAATTGAATATTTATTAATTGTAAAAACCTTTCTCCTTTAAGAAAGGTTTTTTTATTTCGTTGTATGAGACATTTTTATTTCTAAAATTGTTTTACTTTGTAAATATGAATTGGAGCAGATATATTAAAGATTATCAATCGTATTTGAGGATAGAAAGAGGTTTGTCTAAAAATACGATTGAGAACTACGGCTTTGATATCGAACGTTTGTGTCTTTTCTTGGAAACGAATCAAATAGATGTTTCTCCAATTAAAATCTCCGACGAAACCTTACAGCAATTTATTTATGCTGTTGCAAAGGAAGTAAATCCAAGATCGCAGGCACGAATTATTTCGGGGTTAAAAAGTTTTTTTAATTATTTAGTTTTTGAAGATTATAGAAATGATAATCCTTTAGAATTAATCGAAGCACCTAAAACAGGTCGTAAACTGCCAGATACTTTATCGCTTGAAGAAATCGATAATTTGATTGACGCAATAGACTTAAGTACAAATGAAGGCGAACGCAATAGAGCAATTCTTGAAACACTTTATGGCTGTGGGCTTCGTGTTTCGGAATTAACAACTCTTAAAATTTCAGATTTATTTTTTGATGAAGGTTTTGTTAAAATTACAGGTAAGGGAAACAAAGAGAGATTTGTGCCAATAGGTTCATTAACCCAAAAGTATATTGATATTTATAGAAATGCCGTGCGATCACATCAAACGATTAAAAAAGGTGCAGAAGACACCTTGTTTCTCAATAGAAGAGGAGGCCAGTTAACAAGAGCTATGATTTTTACCATTATTAAAGATCTTGCTCAAAAAATAGGTTTGAAAAAAAGTATAAGTCCCCATACGCTACGACATTCTTTTGCGACACATTTACTTGAAAATGGAGCCGATTTAAGATCAATTCAATTAATGCTTGGTCACGAATCAATTACAACAACAGAAATTTATGTGCATTTAGATCGCAGTTTCTTAAAAGAAGTGATGTATAGTTTTCACCCCAGAAAATAATTTTTTATTTGTTGCGTTACTTTTGTTGTAAAAATTTATATATTGTGTTAAAATATTGTTGTAATAAAAACAATATCGGAATAAGTTGTGATTTTTCTCTCTTTTTTAGAGGTAAAAAATCTAAATATTTTATTTACATAAAGAAGTAGTATATGGTTTTTGATTTATATGGAAATGACGATTGCTTGGAGGTAAATAATTTTTATAAAAAATTGTTGGCCGAGATGCCTGACTTACTTTTTCAGTTTATTATAGATACGGATAATAATTATACATTCCCGCTTGTCAGCAAGTCGGCAGATGAGATATTTGAGCTTGCAGCATCAGATTTTACAAATGATATAAAGCTTATAATTTACAATAGAATTGTATCGCAGGATCGTGACTTTTTTTTTCAATCACTAGTTAAGTCGAGAAAAGAAATTACGCCTTGGGAAATCGAGTTTAGAGCAATTCTTCCCAAAAAAGGAATGCGATGGTTTAAAATTGCGGCGAAAACAGAATTGGCTTTGGATGGAAACGTTATTTTCTATGGACATGTTTCGGATATAACAGACTTAAAAGACAAAGAAGAAAAGCTTAGGATATCCGAAGAACGTTTTCAATTTGCTCTTGATGCTTCTACCGCTGGAATCTGGGATTGGGATATGGTGACTAATAGTGTTTTTTATTCTTCGCTTTCGCTTAAAATTTTAGAACTGGAATCGACTGATATTTTTGATGATCCGGAACGCTGGGATAAAATTGTACATCCAGATGATCTTCCAAAATATTACTCGGACATCCAAGAGCATTTTGATAATAAAATTCCATACTATGAAAATTATCATCGTGTGATGACTTCGAGCGGAAATTATAAATGGATTTTGGATCGTGGAAAAGTAATTAAACGTGATGAAAACGGAAAGCCTTTGCGTGTAATTGGTACTCATACAGATGTTTCTGCACAAAAAGAAAAAGAGCTTGAGCTTTTGAAAACTATGAAATTATACAGCGAACAAAATAGCCGTCTGCTGAATTTTTCGCATATAGTTTCGCATAATTTAAATACGCAGGCAGGAAACATAAAATCGATTTTAGATCTTATTGATGCTGATGTTAATAAGCAGACTGTGACAGAAATGTTGGAATATTTGCGTGCTGTTTCTAACGATCTGAATGAAACTATTTTGAATCTTACGCAAATTGTAAAAACGCAGAGTAATATTAATATTGCGGTTGTGCCTTTGAAATTGTGCGAATACATAGAAAAAACGATTTCAACAATCAAAGGATATGATAAACAGCGAAAAGTGACGATTGTAAATAACGTTCCAAAATATTTGACGATTAATTTTAACCCTGCCTATATGGAAAGTGTTTTGTTGAATTTTACAACCAATGCGATTAAATATGCACATCCAGATCGTGATCCTATAATTACTTTTGATTTTGCACTCGAGCCTGAAGGGTTTAAATCTCTTAAAATTACGGATAATGGATTAGGTATAGATTTGAAAGTGTATGGCGATTTATTGTTCGGAATGTATAAAACTTTCCACAAACACGAAGAAGCTCGCGGTATTGGATTATATATTACGAGAAATCAAATTGAGGCGATGAAAGGGACGGTTTTGGTGGAAAGTGAAGTAGGAGTAGGAACTAGCTTTAAAATCGTTTTTAATGATATGTAAAGCTTAAATTAGCATATAAAAAGAAAGGCTGTCTATTGACGGCCTTTCTTTTTATGTTTATATTCTTCAATTATTTAGCAATATTAACAGCTCTAGTTTCTCTAATAACTGTTACTTTTACCTGTCCAGGATAAGTCATTTCTGTTTGAATTTTTTGCGAAATTTCGAAAGATAAGTTGGCAGCATTGTCATCTGAAACTTTTTCGCTTTCCACAATTACACGAAGTTCTCTACCAGCTTGGATTGCATAAGCATTCTTAACTCCGCTGAATCCGTAAGCTACGTCTTCAAGATCTTTTAAACGCTGGATATAAGAGTCAAGAACTTGACGTCTAGCTCCAGGTCTAGCTCCAGAAATAGCATCACAAACTTGAATAATTGGAGAAAGCAATGATTTCATTTCGATCTCGTCGTGGTGAGCTCCAATTGCATTACAAACTTCTTCTTTTTCACCGTATTTCTCAGCCCACTGCATACCTAATAATGCGTGTGGCAAATCACTTTCTGTATCTGGCACTTTTCCGATATCGTGTAATAAACCAGCTCTTTTTGCCAATTTCACGTTTAGACCTAATTCTGCAGCCATGATACCGCAAAGTTTAGAAACTTCTCTTGAGTGCTGTAATAAGTTTTGTCCGTAAGAAGAACGATATTTCATTCTACCTACAACTTTAATCAATTCTGGGTGTAAACCGTGAATCCCTAAATCGATTACCGTACGTTTTCCAACTTCGATAATTTCATCGTCGATTTGTTTTGCTGTTTTAGCCACAACTTCTTCGATTCTTGCTGGGTGAATACGTCCGTCAGTTACTAATTTGTGTAAAGACAAACGAGCAATCTCTCTACGAACAGGATCAAAACAAGAAAGAATGATTGCTTCTGGTGTGTCATCGACAATGATTTCAACTCCAGTTGCTGCTTCAAGCGCTCTAATGTTACGTCCTTCACGGCCGATAATTCTACCTTTTACGTCATCAGATTCAATGTTGAAAACAGAAACACAGTTTTCAACCGCTTCTTCAGTTCCAACTCTTTGGATTGTATTGATGATGATTTTCTTAGCTTCTTGCTGTGCAGTTAGTTTAGCCTCTTCAATAGTTTCTTGAATATGAGACATGGCTTTTGTTTTAGCTTCAGCTTTTAAGCCTTCCACTAATTGCTCTTTTGCTTCTTCAGCAGAAAGACCAGAGATTACTTCTAATTGCTGTAACTGGCTTTTGTGAAGTTTTTCAACTTCTGCTTGTTTTTTGTCTAAAACTTCAATTTTATTGTTGTATTCAGCAGTTTTAGCTTCAAAATCGTCGTTGACTTTTTTTGCTTTAGAAAGTTCATTAGAAACTTGAGATTCTTTATCGCGAACGCGTTTTTCTACTTCAGCGACTTTTTTATCTCGTGCTAAAATAACTTGTTCGTGTTCTGATTTCAATTCGATAAAACGTTCTTTTGCTTGAAGGATTTTATCTTTTTTAATATTTTCAGCTTCTAAATTAGCGTCTTTTAAAATTGAAGCAGCTTCTTTTTTAGCGTTTTTGATGAGGTTTGAAATATTACTTTTCTCGATAATTTTAGCTATTGCAAAACCTGCTGCAATACCTACAATACCAATAATGATCGTTATGATGTCCATGTTTGTTAGGGTTTATATATAAAAAAAGCCTACATTAATTGCTTGTATAAACTCGTAAAGACAAGTTTTGAGCTAACTCACTGTTCAAGTTTCCCAGCCAAATGGAGGGCATACTATAGTAGCGACGATTTGCTCATTCTAAATTGTTAGTGTTGAGTTTACCAATTGTGAACTAATGTAGGCAGTATCTTAGTTTCTGTAAAGAACGTTTAATTTTCGAGATATTGATCTAATAGCGAATTTAATTTCTTAATTCTTTCGATAGTTTCTTCTCCATCGATTGCGTTATCAATTTGTTTTTGTTCTACTTGTGATGCAAATTGCAAGGCACACATGGCTAGAACATCTTGTTTGTCACGAACCGCGTAATTTTCTTCGAACTGCTTTATCATAGCATCAATTTTTTTTGAAGCACTTCTAAGTCCTTCTTCCTGAGATGGTTCAACCGTTAACGGGTAAACGCGGTCTGCAATTGATATTTTAATTTTAAGCTTTCCGTCCATGTTACTAATCTGATAATTGTGCTATACAGTAATCAATTTCGCGAATTAATGAATTTATTTTAAGCTTTGTCTCTCTCTTGTTATTGTCGCTGCCAAGCAACGAATTGGCTATCTTAAGTGTTTCATTTTGCTTCTTCAAAGCTTCAATTTCTTCAGATTGTTTCTGGATAATTTGCGCAGCTTTAGCTAATTCTAATCGTAATGCTTGATTATTTTTCTCCAGCCCTTTTGATTTTTCAAAAAGCTTTTCGACTTTATATTCAAGAGTATCAATTATTTCTGCAATTACACTCATTATACATCCTATTCATTACTTAATCCTACAAAGTTAATATTCCTTTTTATTAATGCAATTTTTTATCGATTTTTTTGCATTAAAATAGATAAATGAATGTTTTTCAGTTGATTGTGTTTTTTGTAGTTTTTTACTTGCTTTTTTTGGCTTATTTTTACTTATCTTAGCAAAAATGTTGCTTATGAGATTTTCTGTACTTACCCTTTTTATTTGTAATTTTTTATTTGCTCAAACGCAATATCCTAAAGACTATTTCCGCCCTCCGCTTGATATTCCAATGCAACTTTCTGGTAACTTTGGAGAGTTAAGACCTAACCATTTTCATGCTGGCTTCGATTTAAAAACCAATCAAAGAGAAGGTTTGAGTGTGCATGCAATTGCAGATGGTTATGTATCGAGAATCAAGATTTCAACATTTGGAAATGGCAAATGTATTTACATTACACATTCTAACGGATATACTTCTGTTTATGGGCATTTGCAGACTCCGGTTGGAGCAATTTTAGATTATGTTAAAGCAACTCATTACAAAGAAAAAGCGTATGAAATTGAAATGTTCCCAAAGCCAGGTGAACTTCCAGTTACCAAAGGAGAAATTATAGGTTTGTCAGGAAATACAGGCTCATCTGAAGGACCACATCTTCATTTTGAAATTCGTGATTCTAAAACGGAGTTTGTCATCAATCCAATTTTCTTTGGCTTTGACCAAAATATAAAAGACACCAAAAAGCCAACTTTGTCCAGTTTGTATGTATATCCTTTGGATAATGCAACTGTGAATCAGTCTAAACAGCCTTTGCTGCTGGCCATGACACTTCAGAAAGATGGAAATTATTTAGCAGCAAAAGTGAAAGCAAACGGGAAAATTGGTTTTGGAATCAATGCTGTGGATACTGATGATGTTTCTTTTAATAAAAATGGTGTTTTTAATGTGACTAGTTTTTTAAATGGAAATCAAAATTATAACTACCAGTTTAATACCTATTCTTTTGATGAGATGCGTTATATCAATGCTTTTATTGATTATTCAAGATACAAAAAAACAAGTCAGCGTGTGCAGAAGCTTTTTATGAAAACACCTTTTGCTTTAAGTATTATTAAAACGGATTCACTTCGCGGTATTATAAAAACAGAGCCTAATTTAGCTTCTACTTACAGAATCGAAGTTTCGGACTATTTTGGAAATTTAAGAACAGTTACTGTTCCAATTGAGTTTGACAGTGTCACTCCGATTGTAGAAGCACAACCAGTTACTTCTCCATATTTTGTTCGGTATAATAAAGATTCTAATTTCGAAAAAGATAATATGTCAGTTTTCTTTCCGGCTGGCACTTTCTATGAAGATTTTAATATGAACTTTGATGTTCGAAATAAAAAACTTTATATCCACGATGATACTGTTCCAGTTCATTCTAATTTTACAATAACGATAAAAGACGATTCTTATCCGGAAAATTTAAGAGATAAGTTATATATCGGAAGAGGAACAAGTCATAACGGAACTGTTAGAAAAGGTGATGTTTTTACAGCAAAAGCCAAAATATTAGGTCAGTATGGTTTGGTTCTCGATACAATCGCTCCGAAAATTTCGATTACAAAGCCAATTCAAGACAAATGGATTAGTGATCAAAAGAAAGTTGATTTTATAATTAGTGATTCTTTATCGGGAATAAAATCATATAACGGTTATATAAACGGGAATTGGGTTTTGTTTGAATATGAAAATAAAGCCAGAAGAATTACGCATGTTTTTGATGATGCTTTATTGAATGAAGGCGCAAATGATTTAAAAGTTGAAGTTGTCGATAATGTAGGAAATACTACTATCTTTGAAACTCATTTTTTTAGAAGTCAACAAAAATAAAACCCGAATCTTTGAGTAATAATAGGTTTATATTCGCTTTTCTTTTATTATTTGTCAGCTGTATTTCATTAGCTCAGACAGCCAGTATTAAAGGAGTAATTTTAGATACAGACAAACATCCTGTGCCAAGTGTAAATATTTCTTCACAGGGAAATTTAGTTCAGTCTGATTCGAATGGTTTTTTTGAAATTGTAGTTCCTTCCAATAGAAAGGTTTCTTTGATATTTACCCATGTTTCTTTAAAAATGATCAGCTTAAAGGTTAGTTTAAAAACAAATGAAATTTTTGTTTTTAATCCGATAATGAACAATTCGCAGGAGCAAATGGGAGAAGTTTTTGTTTCTTCAGGAAATAGAAAACGAGTTCAGGGCATTGCAACTATTGATGCTGAAACCATAAAAAAGATTCCAGGTGCTAATGCAGGAATCGAAAATGTACTGAAAACGCTTCCCGGTGTGAACTCTAATAATGAATTAAGTTCTCAATATATGGTTCGCGGTGGAAATTATGACGAAAATCTGGTTTATGTAAATGAGGTAGAAGTATATCGTCCGTTTTTAATTCGCTCAGGACAGCAGGAAGGTTTGAGTTTTACCAATACAGATTTAGTGCAGAATGTCGATTTTTCTGCTGGTGGATTTCAGGCGAAATTTGGAGATAAATTGTCTTCTGTTTTAGATATTACGTACAGAAAACCAACTCAGTTTGGTGCTTCTTTTGAAGCCAGTTTTTTGGGCGGAAGCGCTTCTGTAGATTTGGTTTCTAAAAATAAAAAATGGTCGGCAGTTACTGGGGTTCGTTACAGAAATAATAGTCTGCTGGTAAATAGTCAAGACACTCAAACCAATTATACACCGACTTTTGCAGATATTCAGACCAATGTTAATTATGATATTTCTGAAAAATGGCAGATGAGTTTTCTCGGAAATATTTCAGAAAATAAATATTTATATCAGCCTTTAACACGAGAAACTAAATTCGGAACAATCGATCAGCCAATGGCACTTGCGGTTTATTATCAAGGTCAGGAAAAAGATCAATATGACACCTATTTTGGAGCTTTAAAAACGACTTATAAAGCTTCTCCTTCACTTACGCTAAAGTTAATCGGATCATTATTTCATACCACTGAAAAAGAGCATTTTGATATTTTAGCACAATATCGTTTAGGAAATGTTGATCCAGAAAATCCAACAGATCCATCCACAATTGATTTTACTCGTGGAATTGGTTCGCAACTGAATCATGCCCGTAACGATTTGGACGCTTTAATTGCCAATATCGAATTGAAGGGAACAAAAGAATGGAAAGAAAGTCAGTTGGAATTTGGTTTAAAATATACCAGAGAATCCATTCGCGATAGAGTAGTTGAGTGGGAAGTAATCGATTCGGCTGGATTTTCTATAAATCCTCCAATAGCAATTTTGCCAGAAAATAATCAGCCGTACAGTCCCTACACTGGGCCACTTTTGCCTTATCAAGATATTCGAGCGACAAACTTCAATACAATCAATAGATTTTCAGGATATGCACAATGGAACAAGCAGTCTGAAATTGGTTCGAGCAGAGTCTGGTATCATTTCGGAGCTCGTTTTCAAAGCTGGAATGTTTCTGGAGCTTCAGAAGAAGGAAAAAATCAGACCGTTGTAAGTCCGCGTGCGCAGTTTGCAATTAAACCGGATTGGGATCGTGATATGGTTTTCAGGATTTCAGGAGGATTATATCATCAACCGCCATTTTACAGAGAACTCCGTGATTTGGATGGGGTTGTAAATCCAAATGTGAAAGCGCAGGAAGCTGTTCATGTAGTTCTGGGTAATGATTATAATTTTAAAATGTGGAACCGCCCTTTTAAATGGGTAACGGAACTTTATTATAAATCACTTTCAGATGTAAATGTATATTCGATTGATAATGTCCGCATTCGATATGTCGCCAATAATAATGCAAAAGCCTATGCGCAAGGTTTAGATTTTAGATTGAACGGAGAATTCGTGCCGGGAACAGAATCTTGGGTAAGTTTTGGTTACATGAAAACAGAGGAAAATTACGAAAACAAAGGGTATATTGCACGTCCAACAGATCAAAGACTGAAATTTGCGATGCTGTTTCAGGATTATATGCCGAATATTCCTAGTGTAAAAGTGTATTTGAATTTAGTTTATAATACAGGACTTCCCGGTGGAGCGCCAGCTTATTCTGATCCATATTTGTACCAAAACAGGTTAAATGATTATAGAAGAGCCGATATTGGTTTTGCAAAGGTTTTTGTGGACAGCAGTACGCAGAATACGAAAAAAGGCTGGCTGAAAAACTTTAAAGAATTAGCTGTTGGATTGGAAATTTTCAATCTTTTTAATAATCAAAATGCTATTACCAATACCTGGGTTCGTGATGTGTATTCAAAAAACCAATATGCAATTCCAAATTATATGACTTCGAGGGTTTTTAACGTTAAGATTAATGCGAGGTTATGATAGAAAAGCGTAAAAAAAGAAAAAAGATTTTTTACGTTCCGGGAATGATTTCTTTGGTTTTGATTCCATTGATATGTATTGTTTATTTTTATACAACAGATGCTTTTAAAGTTTATGGAGTAATAGACTTGTCGATGCCTAATAAAGGAGACTTTGAAAAGTATGAAGTTGAAACACTAAGAAAATACAAAACTTATAAGTTTAATGGGAATGAGTTTGATGATCAGAAGATGCTTAATGAAATGAGGTTTTATCTTCGAAAATTAAAAAAGGATAAAGACACTTTAAATGGCATTGAGTTACAATACGCTCTAAGAACAAATTATGAGACCTTTATTAGTACTATTGATGTTTTGGTATTGGAAGATGTTGCTTCTTGGGTGATATTTGATAATGATATTTATGTAATAGCGAATAATAATTCACCTAAAAAAGTTAAAGATACAACGCATTATAAGGCAATGAATTGTGGAACCATGGATGTAATGAGACAGCAGGCTTACTTGGAACAAAAAAACAAGAAAGAAGAAGAAGCGCTTGTTTTTCAAAAATCCTATTTTGCTCAAAAATGGCAGTTAATTTTCTGTGGATATATTGGAATTGTTCTAATCAACATCTTTACACTAGTAAAATTCAATAAAAACAGAAATTACAATCAAAAATAGTATATTTGATAATCGTATATAATCGTTGTAGATGAAAAAGTATTTTAAATATATCGCCTTAATCCTTGTCGGAACAGTAATTAGTTGCCGAGAGGAAGTTAAAAAGCCAAAAGTAACTTATGATGTTTCAAACAAAGTAAGTGTCACAAAAGCAGATTCGACTCAAATAGAAATTGCAGATCTTCCTATTCAATTGGAAGGAACTAATTATTTAATTCATCCTGTTGGAGATTTAAGAGTAATTGAAAGAGGTTCTAAAGCAAGATTTGGTTCTTCAAGCGTAAACGATGTGAGTTTTACGATTTCTAATTTAGGCGAATATGAAATTACAGGATATTTGCAGAACTTAAAATTCCAAAAGGTAGATTCAGATTCTATTCGTCCTTTATCTGATAAACCTATTTTGATTTTAACCGCAACTTATTTGAAAACCGTTGCTGATAAAACTCATAATAATGTGATGGTCTATACATTGACAGATTCTGATACCAATAAAGACGGGAAAATAGATACAAGTGACATTAAGACTCTATATTTAAGTGATATCAGCGGAGAAAATTTTACTAAAGTTTCAGCTGATCTAGAAGAATTGATAGACTGGAATTTAGTAGAATCTAAAAACCGTTTGTATTTTAGAACAATTGAGGATACCAACCAAAATGGTCAATTTGATAAAAACGATGTTTTGCATTATAACTATATAGATTTAGCTTCAAAAAAATGGGAAGTGAAAAGTTATAAGCCTATTTAAGCTAGCTGTTAAGGTTCTGAGATACTAAGGTTCTAAGATTTTCCAATCTTTGAGATAAAGAAAGCCTGTTAAAAATATAATTTTTAACAGGCTTTCCTGTTTTTTTTATTCAAAAAGAATCTTTTTAATCCTTTTAATCTGTGGCTAAAAAAAAAACTTAGAACCTTAGTATCTCAGAACCTTAGCAGCTTTAAATTAATATATCACTTTCCAGATCAGATTTTTCGATTTCAAAATCAAATCCAAGGCGTTCCACCAATTCAATAACCAGTTTTTTATACCAATTCTCTGATTTAGGATGAATATAAATCTTTTCAATTAATTGATTGATGTCGACGTTGATTTTTAAGCCGTCATTGAGTTTTAAAGAACTTTTAGAAGTGTCAGTTAAAATACGGACTTCTCTTTCGTATTGAAAACTTTTCCTTTTAAATAAAAAAGGAAAGAATAAATCTTCAAAAGGAATATATTCTTTTTTATAATCGATATAATTGACTTCGCCAATATATTGGTCAAAATTATTTTCAGGTCTAACTGCCTTTTGTAATCGGCCAATTGTAGATTGAATGGCGATTCCTTCGCTATTTTGAGTAAAAATCTGCCACATGGCAAATGACTCATATTCATTAATGTGCCAGCTGCTTACAGCAACTTGTTCTCTGTGTGTTTTGTAGTAATTTAGAAATTCAGGATTGTCGATGGCGAGTTTTTTGATTTCCTCGTAAGTAGGCTCGCTGAAAGTGCCTTCGTATTGATCTTCGAATTTGTCTGAACGTGACATGAAGAGTTTCTTCGAGAGCAATAAATCCAGGAATTTTGATAAGTCCAAATATTTCCAGACAATAGTATCAGGATCTTCAGGAAGTATAAGGTTGGGGTTGTTAAGATACATTTTCTTGGGATTAAATGACTTATTCTTTAACCAACCTAAAGTTATAAAAATAAACACAGATTAAAGAAATTAAAATGAGTTTTAATATTTCCTTAATCTGTGTTTGGCTATTTGTTTATGTGAAAATCTTACGATTCGAAAGACTGCATTGTTACCAGCTTGTTGTAAGTGCCATTAAGCGCAATTAATTCTTCATGAGTTCCTTGTTCAACAATTTTTCCTTTTTGCATCACAATAATTACGTCTGCTTTTTGAATTGTTGAAAGGCGGTGTGCAATTATGATAGAGGTTCTGTTTTGCATCATATTTTCCAATGCCAGCTGAACAAATTTTTCACTTTCCGTATCTAAATTAGATGTTGCCTCGTCTAGGATCATAATTGGAGGGTTTTTTAGCACAGCACGAGCAATCGATAAACGTTGTTTTTGTCCTCCAGAAAGTTTGTTTCCGCTGTCTCCAATATTGGTGTAAATTCCGGCTGGTAAGTCTTTTACAAATTCATAAGCATTGGCAATCTTTAATGCTTCAATAATTTCGTCATCTGTTGCATCTAATTTTCCTAATGCAATATTGGCTTTTATGGTGTCATTAAATAAAATACTGTCCTGTGTAACCAGTCCAATTAAGTGGCGTAGCGATTGCAGATTGATGTCTTTAATGTTGATTCCGTCAATAGAAATAGTTCCATCATTAACATCATAAAAACGGGTCAATAAGTTTGCCATTGTACTTTTTCCGCTTCCAGACTGACCAACAAGGGCAACAGTTTGTCCTTTTTTAATTTGAAGGGAAAAATCTTTTAAAACAGTTTCTTCTTGGTATTTAAAGTTGATATTTTGAACGCTTATCTCATTATCAAAAGATTCTTTTTCAACCGCATTTTCTTTACTTGTAATTGGATTTTCCTGTTCTAAAATTTCTAAAACACGTTCAGCTGCTGCATTTCCTTTTTTGACACCGTAAGATGCTTTAGAAATTGCTTTTGCTGGAGTTAGAATATTGTAAGCTAATCCCATATAAGCGATAAAAGCAGCTCCTTCAAGAGTTTTGTCAATTAAAACCATTTGTCCTCCATACCAAAGTAAGATAGCGATAACGGTAATTCCCATAAATTCACTCGCAGGCGAAGCTAAGTTTTGACGATTTCCGATGCTGTTTGATAAGTCAAAAAATCTTTCGGTAGAGTTTCTAAAAACAGTATTAAAATAATTTTCAGAATTGTAACCTTTTACAACTTTTAATCCGCCAATCGTTTCTTCAATAGTAGATAAAAATCTTCCTTGTTCTTCCTGAGCTTTGCTGGACTGTTTTTTAAGCTGTTTTCCAATTAATGAAATGATATACCCAGAAATAGGGATAAAAATAAAAACAAACAAAGTTAATTTAGCGCTAATAATAAGCATCGCACTTATTGTAAAAATAATAGTCAAAGGCTCTTTCACGATAAGTTCCAGAATAGCTAAAAATGAAGTTTGAACCTCATTTACGTCTGCAGAAATTCTAGAAATAACATCTCCTTTTCTTTTCTCAGAATAAAAAGCTAAAGGAAGTTCAAGTGTTTTTTTGTACAATGCATTACGCATGTCCCTTAAAACTCCGTTACGTAAAAAGTTGATAAAAAACATTGCCAGATAATCGGCCAGGTTTTTTAATAAGAAAATTGAAATTATAATAGTTACCATAACCCCCAGAATATAGCCAGATTCGTGAGTGCCTTTTGTTGTAGTTATGTAGTAACTTAAATAGTTTTCGCCATATTCTTTCAGGTTTAAAATTCCTGTAAATACTGGTTTTACATGATTAGCTTTCGTTTTGTCAAATAAAACTTGAAGCATTGGTATTAAAGCAACAAATGAAAGTGTACTGAAAAGTGCATATAAAACATTAAAAAAAATGTTTAAGAATGCGTATTTTTTATATGGGTATATAAAAGGAACTATTTTTTTAAAATTACTCATTTAATTTTGAATATTGTTTTTCTGCTGTGCTAAAGCTCTTTTGAGTTTTAGTATTTTTTTTAGGTTATAATTAGTTTATTCTGTCGAATTTATACCTCGCAAAATTAATCCAATTGGAGTGTTTTCAATTTTTTTTTGCTTTTTTTTATCAAAAAAACTCTGATTCATATTTATTCTAAATGTGAATCAGAGTTTAAAAAAAATTAAACTTAATCAATTGTGCAGGTATTGCCTGCACAATCATAGTATGTATGTAAAGAGTTTGCGGCTCTTTTTTATTATTTTAATTGCATGTCAGCAATGATATTTTGTATTTTTTGATCTAAAAAACTTTCTGCTTCATCAAAATCAGCAACCGATTCTAATTCAGCATTCACACTGATATAGAATTTAATTTTTGGCTCAGTTCCACTTGGTCTTGCGCAAATTTTAGAACCATCTTCTGTGTAATAAATCAATACATTTGATTTCGGAATATCCATAGAAGATTCTTCATTTGTCAATAAATTCAAAGCTGTAGATGATTGATAATCTTCAACCATAATCACACGCTGGCCATTGATTTCTTTTAAAGGGTTTTGGCGTAAATTAATCATCATCTGATTAATTTCTTCTAAGCCTTCCATTCCTTTTTTAGTTAATGAAACTAAATATTCTTTGTAGAAACCATTTTCAACATAAAGCTGTAAAAGTTCTTTGTAAACTGAACTTCCTGCAGCTTTCGCCTGAGCGGCAACTTCGCAGATTAATAGCGTAGCGGCAACAGCATCTTTGTCTCTAACAGCATCGCCAACCATAAAACCAAAGCTTTCTTCTCCACCTCCAATAAATTGAAGTTCTGGGAAATCTTTGATCATTTTAGCGATCCATTTGAATCCAGTTAAACCAACTTTGCATTCAACACCGTAGCTTGTTGCCAATTCCATCATCATTGGAGTCGAAACAATAGTAGATCCGACAAATTGTTTTCCGTTGATTTTGCCTGCTTTTTTCCATTGTTTCAAAAGGAAAGAAGTCATTAAAACCATAGTTTGGTTTCCGTTTAGCAAAATCATTTTTCCATCATTATTTCTGACAGCAACACCTAAACGGTCGCAATCAGGATCTGTCCCAACAACGATATCAGAATTTGTTTTATCAGCCAAAGCCAAAGCCATCGTTAAAGCTTCAGGTTCTTCTGGATTTGGAGATTTTACTGTTGGAAAATTTCCATCTGGAACCGCCTGTTCTGGAACGATATGAACGTTTTTATAACCGGCCTGCGATAAAACATCAGGAATAGATTTTATTGAAGTTCCGTGCAGAGAAGTAAAAACAATATGAAGATTGTCTTTTGCTTCAGCAGGAGTATTAAAACTTGCGTTTTCTATAGATGATTTTACAAACTCTTTGTCAATTTCCGTATCAATATATTGAATAAGGCTTTCGTTTGCATTGAATTTAATTTTGTCGTAGCCTAAACTTTCGATTACTTGAATGATTTCGCCGTCTTGCGGAGGAACAATTTGTCCGCCGTCCTGCCAGTACACTTTATATCCATTATATTCTGGCGGATTGTGTGAAGCAGTTAGAACAATACCGCATTGGCATTTTAAATATTTAAGCGCGAATGATAACTCAGGAGTGGGTCTTAAATCAGAAAACAAATAAACTTGAATTCCATTTGCAGAAAAAACGTCTGCAACAACTTTTGCCAGTGTATTGCTGTTGTGACGGCAGTCATAAGCAATAACTACTTTTAAAGGTTCGTTGGGAAAAACTTTATGTAAATAATCGGATAATCCTTGAGTATTTTTTCCCAGCGTGTATTTGTTGATTCTGTTGTTTCCAACCCCCATGACACCTCTCATTCCTCCAGTACCAAATTCAAGGTTTTTATAAAAACTCTCTTCAAGGTCTTTTGGTGAAGTTGTCATTAATTCTTTAACAGCTGCCTGAGTTTCTTGGTCAAACGTAGGTGTTAACCATTCATTTACAGCGTTTAAAATATTAGGTGCTATGTTCATGTAAATTTTCTTTTATGTTTTAATAAAGATAGTTTTTCTTCAAAGGTTGATTGGAGTGAAAAAGATTTTTTTTTCCTGATTGGTGTTAAAAATTCACTTCACGTGCTACTTTATATCTTTCTTCATTGTTTTTGGTTCTTAAGATAATTTCGCCTAAAAATCCTGCAAGGAAAAGCTGAGTTCCTAAAATCATTGTGGTTAAGGCAATATAAAACCAAGGATTGCTTGTAACCAGAGAATATTTCATTCCATTATACATATGGTATAATTTCGAAACACCAATGTATCCGGCCGCTAAAAAACCAATAATAAACATGATAGAACCCATTGCTCCAAACAAGTGCATCGGTCTTTTTCCAAAGCGCGATAAAAACCAAATGGTAATTAAATCTAGAAATCCGTTTATAAAACGTTCCATTCCAAATTTGGTTTCACCATATTTTCTAGCTTGGTGAATAACCACTTTTTCTCCAATTTTTCCGAATCCGGCATTTTTTGCCAAAACAGGGATGTAGCGGTGCATTTCGCCCGAAACTTCAATATTTTTAACTACGACATTTTTATATGCTTTTAAGCCACAGTTGAAATCATTTAGCTCAACGCCAGAAGTTTTTCTAGCGGCCCAGTTAAATAGCTTTGAAGGAAGATTTTTGGCAACAACAGAATCGTAACGTTTCTTTTTCCATCCAGAAACCAAATCGAATCTTTCTTTTGTAATCATGTCATATAATTCTGGAATCTCATCAGGGCTGTCCTGCAAATCGGCATCCATGGTAATAATAACATCACCTTTAGCTTTTGCAAAACCAGCATGTAAAGCCTGGGATTTTCCAAAGTTTTTCATGAAACGAATGCCTTTTACATTCGAATTTTCATTAGAAAAGCCTTCAATAATCTGCCAAGAATTATCTGTACTACCATCATCTACAAAAATGATTTCATAAGAGTAATTGTTAGATTGCATCACTTTAATGATCCATGCATAGAGTTCTTGAAGTGATTGCTCCTCGTTTAGAAGCGGTATAAGTATAGATAAATTCATTTATATTTTTATTCTTGTGTAGATTTGCTTTTAAAAAATGCTGCGAAAATTAATCCAAAAATGGCACTGATAACAATAGCAAAAGCAGATCCTTTTAATAATTCAAAAGTAGAGTATGGACTGCTTTCTTTCATTTTGGCAACAGCCTCGTTAATTGCAGAAGCTGGTGTGTTGAATTTTTGCATCATGCCTACAGTGTATTTGATCATGATTTCGTTTAAAGTTTCTTTTGCTCCTGGATCAATAACATTAAATAATACAATGTTAAAAGTTGTAGAAATCAAAATTCCGATTACTGCGGCTATAAAATAGGTGGTGAAAGCATCTTTGAAAGTAAAAACGCCTTTTAATTCTTTCTTGGTTTTAGAAAGTAAAATGATACTAATTGTAATACTTATTACGATTCCTAGGATTCCCATCCACCAAGCTGTAAATAGTTTTAAATCAATTGCATATATAGTAGCCGTAACCAAAGCCGATGCAATTCCGATCATTATTCCATAAGTAACCCCATTCTTTTTTATAACTTCATTAATCATATTTCTATATGTTTTAAAATTAATCCACAAATATAGTAATTCCCACTATAATCGGAGATAAAAAAAGCTTTTCGAAATAAACTAAAAAAAAGTGAGCTAAGTATTTGTTTATTAAAAAAGAATTGTAAATTTGCACACTCAAAAATAATTAAATTTTTAAACAAAAAAGAGTAGTGTTGTTTACACCTTTTTCTAATCATGAAAAAGCTTCAAAATAAAAATGCTCTAAAACAATAAATAAAAGAAAAGATGAAAAAAGGAATTCACCCAGAAAATTACAGATTAGTTGCATTTAAAGACATGTCAAATGATGACGTTTTTATCACTAAATCTACTGCAGATACAAAAGAAACAATTGAAGTTGACGGAGTTGAGTATCCAGTTGTAAAAATGGAGATTTCTAGAACATCTCACCCTTTTTATACTGGTAAATCTAAACTTATCGATACTGCAGGACGTATTGATAAATTCAAAACTAAATACGCTAAACACGCTAAAAAATAATAGCTGTTTTAAATTATACAAAGGCCTTCCAATTCTGGAAGGCTTTTTTTATGCGTTAAATATTACTTTTCGTTAAAGTGGTTTTAAATGA
This sequence comes from Flavobacterium panacagri, assembly GCF_030378165.1. Lineage (NCBI taxonomy): Bacteria > Pseudomonadati > Bacteroidota > Flavobacteriia > Flavobacteriales > Flavobacteriaceae > Flavobacterium > Flavobacterium panacagri. The sequence goes on along the minus strand of NZ_CP119766.1, from coordinate 112,681 downwards.
AACCAGTAAAATATTTGTAACTTTGGCCTTAGGTAACCAAATCAAATTTTAACAAACACTCAATTATTTATGAACTACATTCTTTTCGACGGCCCCGTTCGGAATGCTTTACTACCTTTTACTTTTACACGGCCTGTGGCTGATATTTTGGTTGGAATTATGACTATTCGTCAAAAATGGGAAAGACGTTTAGGTTCTACAATTACCACGATAACCGAAGAATATTTATCAGAGAAATTTCCAATGGTTGAAATGGAAGAAAACGTAATGATCAACGCAGCGTATCTGCCAAATGATACTCTTGCGGAGATGGTTTCTAATTTGACCACTAATCAAGCCATATTTAAAGGTGAAGATGTAATAGCATTTTTTGCAAGCGAAAATCAAGAGGAAGTCGATTTCGATTCTTATGAAATTATCCAGTATAATGACGCTTGTATTACTATCGAGCATACTTGGGATATTTTCTCTAAAAACGATGCGGCAATCCGTCAGGATTTTGATTTTTTAACAGAAGACCGAAAATCACAGCCAATTCCTAAAAGCGTAAATGTAATTGCTCCTGAAAATATATTTATTGAAGAGGGCGCAAAATTAGAGTTTGTGACTTTAAATGCTTCGAACGGTCCTATATATATAGGTAAAAATACCGAGATCATGGAAGGAACTGTTATTCGAGGGCCTTTTGCTTTATGCGAAAATGCAATGGTAAAAATGTCGGCTAAGGTTTATGGTGCAACAACTGTTGGGCCTGGATCTAGAATAGGAGGAGAGGTTAAAAACTCTGTTCTTTTTGCTAATTCGAATAAAGGACACGAAGGATTTTTAGGTGATTCTGTTTTAGGTGAATGGTGTAATATTGGAGCTGATTCTAATAACTCTAATCTGAAAAATAATTATGAAGAAGTGAAGTTGTGGAGCTATGAAACAGAAGGTTTCGCAAAAACAGGACTTCAGTTCTGCGGTTTAATGATGGGGGATCACAGTAAATGTGGCATCAATACGATGTTTAATACAGGAACCGTTGTTGGTGTAAGTGCTAATATTTTCGGTTCAGGATTTCCAAGAAATTTTGTTCCAAGTTTTTCTTGGGGTGGTGCTGCAGGTTTTACAACGTATGTAACGAAAAAAGCTTTTGAAACGGCGCGTTTGGTTTTGTCAAGAAGAAATATTGATTTTGATGAAACGGAACAGGCAATCTTAGAACATGTTTTCGAAGAAACGAAAAAGTGGAGAAAAGATTAATCAGATAATTAGGCAATTTGAAAATTAGATAATTTTGTAACCCGACAAGTTTTTAAAACCTGTCGGGTTTATTTTTTTGCCCACTCCCGATAGCTATCGGGATAAAAGGATTTTCACAGATTGTTATCTTAAGTCGTGAAAAAAATCTTTTTAATCTTCTAATCTGTGGCTACTATTACTTATCAATTTTAATAAAATCTTCTTTTAAGTTGAATTTTAGCTTTAAACCGTTCGTCAACTTTGTTTCGTAGCCAGAAGATCCAATTTCTATTTTGGTTACTTTTTCTTTAGGGAAATTTGTTTTGATATAAGAAGCAATCTTTTTCGGAATAATAGATTTTGGAATTTTTTCATTTTTACCGTATACTTCTTTCCAGTTTCCTTTTTTGTCAAATTCAATTTCAAGCTGTTTGTCAAATTGAACCTTGTATTCTGTAGAAAGAAATTCTTTGTCTTCTAATACATAACTCGGTTTTTTTGATCCGAAATGAGTTTTTAAGAAAGTCTGTGCATTTGCAGGTAAAGCTTCTTTTTTAATAACAGTTTTTTGTGCATTCGCAGAAAGTCCAAATAGTAATCCTGCAATTAGGTAAACGGTCAGTTTTAATTTCGGTTTCATATTCTGCTGCATTTAAAATTATTATACAAGATAAGATTAAAATTTTAAAATATTAAAAAACGATTAGGGTTTCGTTTATTAGAATTTAAGGTGTTATTAATTAGTAAATTATCTAATTGACACATTTCCAAAATTATCTAATTTTCAAATTGTCTAATTATCTAATTAATCTATCTTTGCAGCACAAAAAATGGGTAGTCAAATAAACGATTAACCGATTAAACAAATTAACAAAAACAAATGATTACAGTTAACGATATTTCGGTTCAGTTTGGTGGAACTACACTTTTTAGCGATGTTTCTTTTGCTATTAATGAAAATGATAAAATTGCCCTTATGGGTAAAAATGGTGCAGGAAAATCTACACTTTTGAAAATAATTGCAGGTGTCAACAAACCTTCAACCGGAAGCATTTCTGCTCCAAAAGAAGCTGTGGTTGCTTATCTGCCTCAGCATTTGTTGACTGAAGACGGTGCAACTGTTATGGAAGAAGCATCTAAAGCTTTCAGTGAGATTTTTAAAATGAAATCTGAAATTGACGAAATCAACGAGCAATTAACGGTTCGTACGGATTATGAAAGTGATGAATACATGAAATTAATCGAAAGAGTTTCGGACTTAAGCGAGAAATTTTATGCAATCGAAGAAGTAAATTACGAAGCTGAAGTTGAGAAGATTTTAGTTGGTTTAGGTTTCGAACGTGAAGATTTTACGCGTCAGACTTCTGAGTTTTCTGGAGGTTGGAGAATGCGTATCGAATTGGCTAAAATTTTATTGAGAAAGCCAGATTTAATTTTGCTGGATGAGCCTACGAACCACATGGATATTGAAAGTATTCAATGGTTAGAAGATTTCTTGTTGAATCAGGCAAAAGCGGTTGTAGTAATCTCTCACGATAGAGCGTTTGTAGATAATATCACGAATCGTACTATCGAGGTTACTATGGGAAGAATTTACGATTACAAAGCGAAATACACGCATTATTTAGAATTAAGAAAAGACCGTCGTATCCATCAGCAGAAAGCATACGATGAGCAGCAAAAGATGATCGCAGAAAATCGTGCTTTTATTGAACGTTTCAAAGGAACTTTTTCTAAAACAGATGCTGTTCAATCTCGAGTAAAAATGTTGGAAAAACTGGAGATTGTTCAGGTTGATGAAGTAGATACGTCTGCATTGCGTTTAAAATTCCCACCGGCAGCGCGTTCTGGGCAATATCCGGTTATTGTGAAAGAAATGTCTAAATCGTACGGAGATCATGTGGTTTTTAAAGATGCAAACATTGTAATTGAGCGTGGTCAGAAAGTAGCATTTGTTGGAAAAAATGGTGAAGGAAAATCGACCATGATTAAAGCAATCATGAAAGAAATTGGTGTTGATTCTGGAAGTGTTGATATTGGTCATAACGCTCAAATTGGATACTTTGCTCAAAATCAAGCAGCTTTATTAGATGAGAATGCTACTATTTTTGAAACAATTGATAGTATTGCAGTTGGAGATATCAGAACTCAGATTAAAAATATTTTAGGAGCTTTTATGTTCCAAGGAGATGATATTACTAAAAAAGTAAAAGTACTTTCTGGAGGAGAAAAAACGCGTTTAGCAATGATTAAATTGTTGTTGGAGCCGGTTAACTTGTTGATTCTGGATGAGCCTTCGAACCACTTGGATATGAAGACTAAAGATATTATCAAAGATGCTTTAAGAGATTTTGATGGAACTTTAATTTTGGTTTCTCACGACCGTGATTTCCTTGATGGGTTGGCAACTAAAGTTTTTGAATTCGGAAACAAAAGGGTAAAAGAACATTTTGAAGATGTGGCAGGTTTCCTTGCTCATAAGAAAATGGATTCTATGAGAGAGATCGAAAAGTAATTTTTTTAATATAAATAATAGAAAAGGTGCAGGTTAATTCTTGCGCCTTTTTTGTTTGTCTTTTTTGATAACAGAATTTTAATGCAAATTTTTTTACAGCTCACGCATTTTTTTGTTATTTTAGTAATCCCATTTCGTGTTGACGGTAGGTAATTAGCTTTTTGAGAATAAAAAGCAGAATGCTGATTTTGAATTCATTATATAAAAATAACATTTTATCTATTTGAAGTCTATGAGTAAAATTCTACTAATTCCGATTATTTTTTTCTTTCTTCTTACTCCAGTATTTCTGTATGCTCAAGGTGATGTTAATGCAGGAGAAAAAAAAGAAGAAAGCGAAATAAAATACCCGCAATATCAGCTCAAAGGTCTTTTGCAGGCAAGATATCTGGAAAGTTTCGGCGATAATGTCGATGTTTTAGGAGTTCATCATTCTGCAGGAGATGTTACGCAGCAGTCTTTTGATATTAAAAGAATGCGTGTTGGTTTAAATACCAAATTGAGCGAAGCTACAGAAGTTGTAATCTTAGTCAACTTAGCCGATTTTAAATCGGATACCAAAGGTAAAGTTCTCGAAAATGCCTATGGAAAATATACTTTTAGTAAATACATAGCCTTAACAGGAGGGCAATTTCGTCCGGCATTCGGTATAGAAGAGCTTGTTCCGGTTGATATCATTAAATCTTTCGATTTCTCGAATCAGTATTACGAATTTGGAAAAAACGGCTGGACCAGTTTCCAGATCGGAGCTTCGGCAACGGGAGCTTTTGATATAGGAAAAATTCCAGTCAATTATGCAGTTTCTGTTTTAAATGGAAACGGAAAAAATGTAGAATTGGATAAAGATAATGGAAAGCAATATTCTACAAGATGGGTTTTTGAATTGTCTAAAGAGCATAAAATAAATCTTGGTTTAAACGGTGGTTTTGGAAAAGTATTCAAAGAAGATGTTTTTGCCGTTGGAGCTGATATCACCAGCGATTTTAAACTGACTGACCGAATGAGTTTTGATCTTCAAATTGAATATAAGCAGGGAACAAATCATAATTTATATTTTTCTCTTCCAGCAGAAAGCAGAGTAGGAGATGTTTCCAATTATCAAATGAGAGGTGTTTATTTCCTACCTAATTTGAGGTATGTAATAAATTATAAAAAATTAACCGCAGTCGAATTATCATGTCGTTATGAAACCTTTGACCCAAGTTACAAAGTAAATTCAAACGTAAGACAGACGTATACGCCCATGATCAGTTTGGAATTTGGAAAAGCTTACACAGGCCGAATCGAGATGGGATTTGAAATTGATCGATTTGATAGAAATGTTCCAGATACGTCAACTTACAACGACGAATTATTTTTAATCCAATTACAGCTTCGACTTTAAGTTTAATATAAAACCATTTATTATGAAAGAAGTACAGATTCCCCAAACCCTGATTACACTTGCTGTTGGAATTGCAATTTGGCTTATTCCAGCTCCAAATGGTGTTGTTGCTGAAGCTTGGCATTTGTTTGCCATTTTCGTAGCTACGATTTTAGGAATTATTCTGAAAGCGGCTCCAATGGGAACCATGTGTATGATTGCAATTGCTTTAACAGCTTTCACACAAGTTTTAGCACCAGGAGATCCAGGTAAGTCGATCACACTGGCGCTAAAAGGTTTTGGAGATAAGGTAATCTGGCTTATTGGAATTTCGTTTTTTATAGCCAGAGGTTTCATAAAAACAGGTTTAGGAAATAGGATCGCTTTTTTGTTTATTAGAATATTTGGAAAAAGTTCTTTGGGATTGGCTTATGGTTTAGGTCTTGCTGATTTGGTTCTAGCGCCTGCTGTTCCAAGTAATACGGCAAGGGGAGGAGGTATTATCTATCCAATCATGAAATCTATGTCAATGAGTTTTGGATCAATGCCCGATCAGCCCGAAACACATAGAAAATTAGGTTCATATCTTACTTTGAATAGTTATAATATGAATTTGATTGCATCTTCTATGTTTTTGACTGGAACAGCAAGTAATCCAATGTGTCAAAAGTTTGCTTTGAATTTGGGAATAAAAATTACTTGGATGTCATGGGCAATTGCGGCAATTGTTCCGGGACTATGCGCTTTTTTTGTGATTCCGTTTGTGTTATATAAAATTTATCCGCCAGAACTAAAGAAAACTGGCGATGCCCCACAGATTGCCGCTCAGAAATTAAAAGAAATGGGTGCTATAACGAGAAATGAATGGATGATGCTTTTGACATTTTTTATCCTTCTGTTTCTATGGATGACAGGCGATTTGTTTTCTATTGATGCCACAACAACAGCATTTATCGGATTGGTGATTTTGCTTTTAACTTCTGTTTTGACTTGGGATGATGTCAAGGCCGAAAAAGGAGCTTGGGATACTATAGTTTGGTTTTCGGTTTTAGTAATGATGGCCAGTTCGCTTAACGAATTGGGCTTTATTGCTTGGTTTAGTGATTTAGTAAAAACACAAATCGGCGGATTAAGCTGGCAGATGGCTTTTCCGATAATTGTTTTGGTTTATTTCTTCAGTCATTATCTTTTTGCCAGTGCAACAGCACACGTAGCGGCGATGTATGCAGCACTGCTTGGGGTCGGGATTTCACTTGGAATTCCAGGCTTGTTATTGGCTTTTATGTTAGGGTTTATAGGTTCATTATACGGAACATTAACGCATTATGGTCACGGTCCGGCACCCGTATTTTTTGGGAGCGGCTACGTAGATTTAAAGAGCTGGTGGGTTAAAGGATTAGTAACTGGTTTGGTAATGCTCTTTATTTATATGGTAATTGGAGGACTGTGGCTCCGTTTAATAGGTGATTTTTAAATCCTGATTCCTGGAGGAAGTAACTCCTTATACTTCGGATTTTTTTTGAAGAAAGAAACGATCTTTGGATGAATTGGAACAACTCTGTAATTTTTTTCAGAACTTAAATCCAGAACATTTTTCAATAAGGCGTTGATTGCATCATCATTTTGATAAGAATCTGGTGTGTTGATTTTGGTTAAGAAGATTTTTTTTTCTTGAAATGAATACTCAACTGCCAGCATCCCTTCAGGTACGACAGTTTCAAATTGGCGTGCAAAAGTGTTGTCTTTGATTTCCATAGTTACAAAAGTTTCCATAGTAATTTTTCATTTTTAGGTTATGTGTAAATAGTGAATTTGGGGTCCGAAATAGTCTTGAAAGAAAATTCTTTATAAGTTTTCCAAGTCAAAATTATTTCAAATACAAAGGTAATCATTTGATTTTCAATATTGAATTATTTTTTAAAGATGTAAACCTAAAGATGTCTTTTCAAAGTTTGCTTTTTTTGAGTTTCATGAGAAATTAGGCTTAAAATTTGATTGTCATGCTATTAAAAAAAGTAACTTTATTTTTTAGAATAAATATCTTAATGGTAATTTCATTTTAATGTTATGAGTAAAATTCCAGTTTATTTTATGCCCGGTCTGGCGGCAAGTCCATCTATTTTTGAAAGAATTAAATTGGATGAAAATATTTTCGAAATATGTCTTTTGGAATGGGAAATTCCAAATCCTAAAGAATCTTTATCGGATTATGCGCTTCGAATAAGCAAAAATATCAAACATGAAAATCCTGTTTTAGTTGGGGTTTCCTTTGGTGGAATTTTGGTTCAGGAAATTTCGAAACATATAAAAACCAGAAAAGTAATTATTATATCAAGTGTTAGAAGTAATCTCGAGTTTCCTAGAAGAATGAAAATAGGGAAGACAACAAAAGCCTACAAATTAATCCCGATGAAGCTGATTTTGAATATTGAAAATCTTGCAAAATATTCTTTTGGAGAGAAAGTCAACAAACGAATTAAATTATACGAGAAGTTTTTGGCTGTGCGTGATCTTAATTATTTACAATGGGCTGTGGAGTCGGTTATTTTGTGGGATAGAAATCGGATTGATGAAAATGTAATCCATATCCATGGAGATCAGGATGATGTTTTTCCTATAAAATACATCAACAGCTGTATTGTGGTAAAAGGGGGAACTCATATTATGATCTTAAATAAGTACAAATGGCTGAATGAGAATCTGCCTTCAATTATATTGGAGGATTAGTTAAAATAAAATTCTAATTATGTACAATCTTGTCATCCTTCGTTTCTCGGTATGACAAACTAGGCTAAAAAAACCTTTGTCAAAGTTTTAAACTTTGACAAAGGTCTATACATAAAGTTGAGCCAACTTGAAACCTGAAACAGATAAAACAAAAACTAATACTTCAAATAATTCTCCACCACAATCTTCGCTTTCAAATCGAACATTAAATTATAAAGTCCAAAGAAAGTGCGATTCATGTAAATAAAGTGTTTTGAACCACGATTTCCGTTCATTTTTTTCAAATTAGTATCTTCAGAGAAACGTTTTCCTAATTCGGCGATAGCGTTAAAGAAAGTTTCATCGGCAAAATTGAATGTTTCATTTTGAAAAGGTCTTGTAAAAAGTGACAATAAATCATGAAACATTTCTGTAAAATATTCTACTTCTGCAGGTGTATCGTCTGGGCGAAGGATTTCTAATTCGAATAACTTTTTATTAAACAATGCTTCATCCGTAATCACATTTTTATTGATTAACTCAAAATACGGCGTGTAGAAATCATCAGGAATCTGTTTCATACAGCCAAAATCCAAAGCAATTAATTGATTTTGATCATCAACCAAAAAATTTCCGGGATGCGGATCAGCGTGTACTTTGCGTAAAACATGAATTTGGTACATATAAAAATCCCAAAGTGCCTGCCCAATTTTATCGCCCACTTCCTGATTTGTATTTTTAGCTGTGAATTCAGAAAGATGAATTCCTGTCATCCAATCCATTGTAATGATTTTCTCTGATGAAAACTCCGGATAATAATTCGGGAAAGTGATATTTTCAATTTTATGACAGGCTTCAACTACTTCCTGACTTTGTTTTAATTCCAGCAAATAATTCGTTTCTTCAATCAGTTTATCTTCAACTTCTTTAAAATATTTATCTGAATCTTTTCCCTGCAGATTAAACATTCTGATTGCAATTGGTTTAACCAAAGCCAAATCCGAAGAAATACTATTGGCAACGCCAGGATACTGAATTTTAACCGCTAGTTTTTTATCATTTTTCTTAGCCAAATGTACCTGACCAATACTCGCCGCATTTACCGAATTTGGATTGAACTCATCAAAGATTTCATAAGGTGTTTTACCAAAATTATTTTTGAACGTTTTTAAAACCAAAGGCGCTGAAAGCGGTGGAACAGAAAATTGCGACAATGAGAATTTCTCCACATAAGCTTGAGGCAGAAAATTCTTGTCCATGCTTAACATCTGCGCGACTTTAAGCGCGCTTCCTTTTAAGCTTTTTAGTCCGTCATAAATATCTTCGGCGTTATTTTCGTTTAGTTTATCTCGGGTCAAATCTGGATTTACAACTTTTTCGGCATAATGCTTAATGTAGTTTACTCCAATTTTGGCTCCGGTTTGAACCAGTTTTCCGGCTCTTTCTATTTTTGAAGTTGGAATATAATCGATTGTTTTCATTATCTGCTGTGTATTTTTTCTTTAAATAGAAATTTTCCAAAATCTATTAAATGATTCATTGGCGCTACATTCATTAATTCAAATGAAGCATTAACCGATTTTTCGATAAAAATATCTGTTTTCTCAAATCCAGCCGATTCGTCTTCCATCCAGAATTTAATAGTCAGCATCAATTGCAACCAAGATGATTCCTGAATGGCTTTTTCTTGAAACTTCTGGAATTTTTCCTGTTCCAATCTGTAATCATCTGTCAGGATTTCTGAAACATAATTCTTAAAGCTTTCGCGAAGTGTAGTCAGCTGCACTAAATTTTTAAGTGGATTTCGGTCTATTTTAAGCGTCTGCAAAACATAACTTCTGTTTGCCGTTAAAACTTCGAAAAAAGTAAAATAGAAACTCAGCATTTTATTTTTCATATCATACTGCTGATATTCTTCATTTTTGTGAAGCAATCCAACTGTGTTTTCAAAAAACAGTCGGAATATTTCTTTTTCTAAACCTTCTAACGTTCCAAAAAAGGAGTAAAACTCAGCTTCAGTAAAATCATTTTCTTTGGCAAAATGATAAACCGATTTTGGCTTTTGCCCTTTTTCTAAAACTTCTTCCATGTATATTGAAACGATGTCATCTTTGGTAATATCCTTTTTTTTAGTCGCCATTTTATTAAAATTTAGAATTTGCCATAAAGGTAAACATTGTTTAAGTACCTTTACTATTCCTTAAACAAGTTAGACTGTTAAATATATTATAAACTATTATGGCTCAAAATGTTCTACTAACGGGCGGAAGCGGTTTCATTGGAAGACATTTAACAGATGTTCTTCTTGAAGCTGGATTTACTGTTTCTGTTTTGAGTCGTTCTGCCAAAGAAAGTTCTCCTGCCATAACGTATTATCAATGGAATTTAAATAAAAACTACATTGACGAAAATGCGGTTTTAAATGCCGATTATATCATACATCTTGCCGGTGAAGGAATTGTAGAAAAAAGATGGACGAATAAACGAAAAAAAGTCATTCTGGAAAGCCGTGTAAAACCAATTGATTTAATTCTTTCTGTATTAGAAAAAAACAATAAAAAACTGGAAGCTTTTGTTTCGGCTTCAGCAGTTGGAATTTATGGCGCTGTTACGAGTCATAAAATATGTACTGAGAATACGCCTCCGGCAGATGATTTTTTGGGCACAACCTGCCAAAAATGGGAAAGCGCCGTGGATAAAATTGGCGCTTTAGAGATTAGAACTGTTAAAATAAGAACCGGAATTGTTTTTGGCAAAAATGAAGGTTTTCTAAAAAAACTAACTCCGAGTTTTAAATCTGGTTTTGGTGCCATTTTAGGCACGGGAAAACAATATCTTCCGTGGATTCATATTGACGATTTATGCACTATTTATTTAAAAGCTATTGAGGATCCAAAATTAGAAGGCCCTTATAACGCCTGTATTACTGACAACACCACGAACTCAAGATTTTCTAAGACATTCGCCAAATTGTTTGACTACAGTATTTGGTTACCCAAAATTCCTCCTTTCTTTTTAAAAATAGTTTTAGGCGAAATGAGTGAAGCTGTTTTAACAGGACAACGAGTTTCTTCTGAAAAAATCCAGAAAACAGGTTTCGAATTTCAGTTTACCGATTTAGAAAAGACCTTAATAAACTGCTTAAAATAATCTCTTATTTTAAAGTAGCATACATTCCTTCTTCATCATGAATAATTCCCGTCAGTTCTGTGTTGGCAGTTTGAGCAATTTTCGAAGCTATTTTACTTGGAATTTTGATATTGAAATCGGAAACCGTTATCGGAAAATCTGAAATTATCTGAATCCCTTCCGGAACTCTTTTGATTAAAGCATTCACGACAATTTCTTTCGACTTGCCTTTCATATTTAATTTCCCTTTAATCTCGTATTTCTTTTCGATTTCATTAATATCCTTTAAATCGAATTTTTCGATCTTACCTTTAAAAACCGCTTTTGGGTAACGGTTGCTTTCTAAATAATTTTCGTTGAAATGCTCCTGCATTAAATCTAATTTAAAGCGAAAGTTTTTGATCATAACCGTACAAATAAATGTACTGGTTTTAGGCTCCAAAAGAATTATAACCTGTCTGTTTACTGCTTTTATTTCTTCAAATAAAGGAACGGAAGCTTCAAAATTTACAGTACCCGTATTAGTAAAAAAACGGTCTTGGGCTAGTACAGTAAAAGCAGTTAAAAGTAAAAATAATAAGGTAGTTGTTTTCATAATCGTCTGCATTTAAACAATTATGTCATTCAATTTGTCTTGGTTAACAGAAGGTAAAAAATTAGATTCCGACTAATCTGGAAAAATCGAACGGCAGTACTCCGTGAATAAATTTCGTAACCCTAATGATTACACTTAAAGTTACGAAATTTATGCTTGTTAAGTTCTCCAGTTAATGCTAAATATTTGTGAATATTTTTAACCTAAAAACACCTTTTATCGATGTAAAATGCATTTAAACTACATTTTCTACTTCTGTACAAATTTCAATCAAAAAACCATTCAAATCTCTTGCGTAAGCAACGACTTGTCCCCATGGTTTTTCTACCGGTTCTGAAACAATTACAGCTCCAAAAGAAGTGGCTTTTTGTAAAACTTCGGGAACATTGTCTACTATAAATCCAATTTCTATAGCAAAAGGTTTGTCTTCTAAACTGCTTTCTATAAAACCATCACTGAGATTTTGCGATGCCAGACTTTTTGATGCGAATGCCAGTGCGGTTGCACCTGTATTTAATTCTGCATAATCGTGATCAGGACTTATAAATTTCCTGTGAAATCCAAATGCATTTTCGTAAAATGCTACTGATTCTTCTACATCTTCAACGTACAATATTGTATATCCAAACTTTATCATGATTTCTTTATTTAATATGTTTGAATTAAATATAAGAATTTTAACTGATTTCTAAAAGAACATTATATTTTTCTAAACTTGCCAAATCTTCAATCGAGTTGATATTAGCCAGTTTTTCGTGTTCTTCAATTTCTTTGCGAACTTCGATATGTTTGATTGCTTTTCTAAAACGACGTACTTCCTGTAAATTGGACAAAATTAATCCGGGAACCTGAACGCTTTTACCTTCTTTGTCTTTCGCAACCATTGTAAAATAAGATGAATTACAATGTTTAATAACTCCTGTCTGGATATTTTCTGCTTCAACTCTAATTCCCACAATCATGGAACTTCTTCCTACATAATTTACAGAAGCTTTCATAGTGACCAATTCCCCAACTTCAATTGGTTTTAAAAAGTTTACTGTATCAACAGAAGCTGTTACACAATAATTACCGCTGAATTTTGATGCCGAAGCAAATGCAATCTGATCCAGCAATTGTAAAATATATCCTCCGTGAATTTTACCGCTGAAATTGGTATGCGACGGAAGCATTAATTCTGATATACTAATTTTTGATGAAGAAACGGGTTTAAAATCTGTAGTCATGCTTTTTGTTTTTTTGGAATGGTTAGTTTTTTTTGAACACATAGAAACATAGTTCATTGGAATCTATAAAAAAGGCGTTTCACTTGCATAAGTTCACATATCATTACTATGTGTTAGAAACGAGTTTCTTTCTTTATTCTTTATAAAGACAAACCAAATCTATGTTTCTATGTGTTTATATATTTTTAGTTTAATAATTCATTTTCATCTGAATTCAAAGCTCTCGTAATAATATTTTCAGGAAGTGATTTCTTGGCTTTAGCTCCCATTTTTTTGAGTCTTTCTACACTTGTAATCAGGTTTCCTTTTCCTTCGACCAATTTATTCATCGCGCTTTCGTATTCTGTTTTGGTGTCTTTAATTTTATTTCCAATTCGGACTAAATCGGAAACAAAACCTTCAAATTTATCGTATAATGCGCCTGCCTGTCTTGCAATTTCAAAAGCATTTTCCTGCTGTTTCTGATTCGTCCACATGCTGTCAATTGTTCTTAAAGTTGCCAGCAATGTACTTGGCGTTACAATCACAATATTTCGATCGAAAGCTTTTGTGTACAAAGCCGGATCTTCATTTAAAGCAATTGCAAACGCAGGTTCCATCGGAATAAAAAGCAATACAAAATCCGGACTTTCCATTTGATACAAATCGTGGTAATTTTTACTGCCAAGCTGTTCCACATGCCTTCTTATCGAATTAACATGTTCCTTTAAAAACTCTATTTTCAAAAGTTCAGACTCTTCGTTAATCCATTTTTCATAGGCAGCGAGTGAAACTTTCGAATCGACAATCATTTTCTTTCCGTCTGGAAGATTTATCACAACATCTGGCAAAACACGATTCCCTTCGCTGTTCGTAAAACTCTGCTGTACTTCGTATTCTCTTCCTTTTTCTAAACCTGATTTTTCCAGAACGCGTTCTAAAACCAGTTCGCCCCAATTCCCCTGCATTTTATTGTCGCCTTTTAACGCTTTGGTTAAGTTCAGAGTTTCTTTACTCATCTGCGCATTCATTTCGCTTAAGCCCAAAATCTGTTGACGGAGCGCGGCGTGGTAATCGATGCTTTCTTTGTGCGTCTGATCTACTTTTTGTTCGAAAATGTGAATTTTATCCTGAAGCGGTAAAAGAATACTTTTCATATTCTCGCTATTCTGTTCGGTAAACTTTGCCGATTTTTCTTCCAGAATTTTATTGGCTAAATTTTCAAATTCTTTGGTAAATTTTTCTTGAAGTTCGTTGATTTCACTTTTTTGTTCTTTGTGACGTTCCCATAGATTTTCAAAGTCAACTTCTTTTTTAGAAAGCTGAATGGCCAGACTGTCTTTTTCTGTTCGGATACTTTCTTTTTCAGAAAGATGAAATTGCAATTGTTTCTGAAAATTATTTTTTTCATTTTCAAATTGGTCTTTCTGCATTTGCAATTGTGCATTTAAAGCATTCAATCTTTCTTCAAAAATGCCTTTTTCTGATTGAGTTTTTGAACCAGCAAGTACTTTCCCTAAGTATAACCCAATAAAAAGCGCTACAATAAAACCCAATAAAAATGGTAGATAATCAGACATAACTAAGTTTATTTTACGTAAAAGTACGCAATAATACGTAGTGCTTAGTTTTAAAAATAGAAATTTCACGAATTCATAATCAATCCAAACTAAACCAACATTTTACTCAAAATAAAAAAATAAAAAAAATTGCATCATCTACGCAACCTTTTTTTAAAAGCGCTATCTACAAGATATAAACCTATTAAAATAAATTATGAAAAAATTAATGTTGAGCTTATTTGTAGCTTTTGGATTTAGTGCCTGCTCTCTTAATAATGGGGACGATAATTATGTTGACTGTGGCGCTAATACTAATGTAGAATTTACCGGATTTCCTTTATTGTGCAATTATACTGTAAAAGCACCTCCTAGTGCTGCTGCAGTCACTGTTGTTGCAACTGAAGAAAAATTGAATCAATTATTTACAAAAACTGCTGGCAGCTGTCCTGTTGCAAGTGATCCTAACATCGATTTTACAAAACAATATTTAGTTGGAATTTTTGCAGGTAGAAAAGAATCTACAGGATATGAAATTAAAATAACTTCTATTGTAGAAAACAACTGTCAGATTGTAGTGAATTACTATGAAAAGTCTCCAGCAACTGGTGAAACAGTAACTCAGACTCCAACTTACCCTACAGATTTTGTTTTAGTGCCAAAAACATCAAAAGGTTTTATATTTTATAAAACAACTGAAAATCCTGATAATATTGTTATCGGAAGCTTCCGTAATCAATGTACTGGTGCAGATTGTCAAAAATTCTATCAAATTAATGACTACAACACTTTAAAATTCTTAAATGTTGCAGCTGGACAATACGAATTTGGTCAGTACAAATACACACCAACAATCAAAAGGGGAGAATATAGTTTGCTTTTGAAAGAAGTTCCTGCTGAAATTCTAACTTTAAGAGGTCAGACGAAAACTTATGGAACTCCAGACAGTGCAGACCAAGGCGGTGTTTATTTTGAATTACGTCAAAACGGTGCTGTAACTAAAGTTTATATTGATAACAATGACACGGATGATCAAAGTGCGGCTATAAAAACGTTTAAGAAAGCGATCCAAGATAAAATCACAAGTTTAAAATAATTCGATTATGAAACACCTTTTAGTATCTTTTAGTGCATTTTTTGTTTTTGCCAGTTTTTGTGCAGCAGATATTTCTAATGAATATTCAGGAGCGATTGTAAATACCTGGACTTGGGAAAAATCTGTTGGAGGAACAAACAATCCTTATCTCGCTACACCAAAAACTATTGGTTTCACAAAGAAAGTAATCTTTACTCCAAATGGAAGAGTGATTACCTATAAAAACAATGTAGAAATTAGAAATAGTGCTTATCAGATAGAGAAAGGGATAGGTTATTCCGATCAAGTAGAACATGACTTAGTGACCTTTGAAGGTAAAACTTATATCATCGAAAAACTTGATAATCAAAACCTAACGATTGTGAGTAACAATCAAGATGGTTCTAGAACTATATTTAAAAGATAGTTTTGTAAGCTATTTAAAACTATTTTTGCAAAATCAAATTTGAACCATTTCTTGAAAGACAATTTAGAAAAATACATCAAACTGTGCATAAAAAATGACAGAGAGGGACAGCTGAAAATTTATCAGTTGTTCTCTCCTGTTTTGTATGGTATCTGTTTGAAGTATATGAAAAATGAAGATGACGCAAAGGACGTTTTTCAAGAAGCTTTTGTAATTGTATTTCAGAAAATAGGGCAATATAAATTTGAAGGAAGTTTTGAAGGATGGCTCAAACGGATCTTCATTAATAAGCTCATCGAAACTTTAAACAAAAAGAAAAAGGAGAGTTTCTTTTTAGATGTTTTTGATCCCGATACAGATTTTATTGAAGAGGAGGAGCTAGAAGCGATTCCGATGGAACAAGAAAAACTTCTAGAATATATTCGGGATTTACCAGATCAATACAGGACGGTTTTCAACTTATATGTTTTTGAAAAAATGAAACACAAAGAAATCGCCGAATTATTAAAAATCTCCGAAGGAACATCAAAATCAAATTTAAATCGCGCCAAACATATTTTACAGAAGCGAATTTTGAGCATAAAAAATTTTAAGACAGCATGAAGAAGCACAAAATAGAAGATATTTTTTCATCAATGGAAGACTTTTCGAGTGTTCCGCCTCCAGAATTGTGGGCGCAGATTGAAGAAAAATTAGACAAACCTAAAAAGAAGAAGAGAGCTATTCTTTGGTGGTCGGCTGCTGCATGCTTATTATTAGGGTTGCTTCTGCCTTCAATTTTACATTTCACTTCTCCAGAAAATAAAAATTTTAATATAAAAGGATCTGATGCTAACAGCGTAGTTTTGGAAGAAAAAGCAAATGATGCTTCTAAAAACAAGAGTGCTGGACAAAATGAAAAGACAAGTGAAACAAAAGACTCTTTAAACACTGTTTCGCCATCACAAAAACAATTAATTAATTCTAATCCTAAAGAAATTCAGGAGCAGGAAACAGCTGTTGCAACAAATAATTCTAAAGATAAAACCAATCAAAAGAATTCAGAATCTAAGGTGCAAATGCCAAACAGCGTAAATGCTCCAAATCAATCACTTGCTATTCAGAGTTATAATACTTCTGATGATCAATCTAAAACTTCATCTTCTAAAAAAACTATCTTAATTAACAACAAGAAGAGTGCTTCAAAAGGGATTTATGAAGAAAGAATTGCTTTTGGAAAACAAAATAAATTTAATTCGACAGCTAAAAAACAGCTTTCCAATTCGATTTTTGAAGATTTATCTCCTTCCAAAAACAACCCTAATTTAGCTTTCTTAAAGCAAAGTAATGAATCAAGCAATTCGGTAATTAAAGAAAATCAAGTTCAAGCACCAAGGCAAAATACTTCAACAGAGTTAGCTTATAAGACCGATGCAAAGGAAAATTCGAAATTTAACAGTAATGCTTTAAGCAAAGTTGATTCGGTGCAGTTGGCAGAACTTCAAAATTTAGAAAAAGGTATTCTGACTCCTGAAACTAAAAAAGAAGAAAAAGAGAAAAAGAACAACTTAATTGATAAAAAAGAAAAATGGGCAGTTGCCGTTTTTGCTGGAGTTGCTAGTTCTGAAAATACTAAAAACGAAAAAACGCTTGGAAATACAAACGATTCTAAACAATCGAACTCTTTTGGAGTAAAAACAAGATATAACATTAATAAAAAATGGGCGGTAGGGTCTGGTTTTAAGATTAATGAATTGGGACAAAGTGTTGCGAATGTTTCGTATGTAAGTGCAAAAACTAATGCTCTTTTTATTCCTGGTGTTGCAATGTCAGATGTAGCATCTTCACCTGTAGTAAGCAATAATCCAGATTATCTTTTGGTTTCTAATAGTACAAAAGAGGCATTAAAAAATGATAACAGTATTCAAACAGGAAAATTAGATCAAAACTTAAGATATATCGAAATGCCTCTTGAAGTTTCTTATTCTGTTTTTAATAAAAATAAAGCCAGCATTAATTTGAATACTGGTGGTTTTGTAGGGAAACTGATTTCGAACAACGTAGCTTTAGACGGTCATTCGATTGGACAAAATATGAGTGCAAATGATTATGTTTATGGGTCAACTTTGAGTAGTACGGTTCAATATCGCGTTTACAAAAAAACTAATGTATTTGTCGAACCGGCTATGAATTATTATATCAATCCACTAAATAGCCAGTCTTTCAATCAGTTTCAATGGGGATTAAATTTTGGTTTGAATGTTTCGTTCTAAATTTCCTTTAGCGTAATTTTCAATAAAAATTAATATCCTTTTTTATGAATGATAATGCTTCTACTGATTCTATTCCTACTGATTTAAAACTAGCCAAAGAAATTGTTTTTCACAAAGTTCCCTTACAAATGGCATCCCTTCAAAAAGAAGATGAAAGTGACGAATATAGCGCCTATCGTTTTCTACTAAGCGAAAAGAAAATTTGTTACAGAGAAGCTAAGATTACTCCAAGCAAAACGGGGCAATTTGTTACTTTATGGAAACGAAATAAATTTGGAACCATAGAACCTTTTGACTACTCTGACCCAATTGATTTTGTAATAGTGAGTGTTCGAAAGGATTTAAACTGGGGACATTTTATATTTCCAAAAAAAATACTCTTAGAGAAAGGAATTTTTTCGACAAGTAATAAAGAAGGAATTCGAGCGACAAGAGTTTATCCGCCATGGGATGAAACTACGAGCAAACAAGCTCAAAAAACTCAAAAATGGCAATCAGATTATTTTATAATGCTTACTAATTCAAATAAAATTGATTTCAATCAATTGAGAAAAATCTTCGTGTAGATTTTCAATAAAAAAGGCTTCCAAAATCTGGAAGCCTTTCTTTTAATCTTGAGCTTATTTATTTCTTGATAATCTTATCTTTAAAGATTACTTTGTTGTTTTCTGAAACAGTATAGAAGTAAACCCCCGAAGCTAGATTTGTAACAGGAACTACAGCCGTACTAATCTCTGATTCGTTTTTAACACTTATCGGAGTTCCAATTGCTCGTCCGTTAAAATCATACAATCTGATTTTTAAGTCTCTTCCTTGTGTTGTTTTCACATCAAAACTGACAAGATCAGTTGCTGGATTTGGATACGCTTTTACATAATATTTATTTTTTCCAAAATCTGGCGTAGAAAGCACATCTTGTTTTAATTCGAAACGAGCAATCACTGGCCCGTGATCTGAAGTTGTGCTGATATAATTTGAAATATCATTTCTTGGGTCATAGACAGCCGTTGAATTTGCTATATATTGATCACTTAATTCATTAGAAATGATAATATGGTCTAGGAAGCTTGGGGGTGTGTAATTTAAATAACTTACGGCTCCTGCTTTACTGATTTCTAAAGTTAAAGGATTAAAGCCCGATGTCTCTTCTACAAAACTCTGGTAAGAAGATGGTGTGTTCGCATTTCCAACCCACGCTTTTACGTCATCATTAAGATCTCCTAAAAGGATGATATTAGCATCTCCATATTCCGCATCCAAAGCTTGTTTTAAATAATCAACATCATATTTACGCTGATCGTATTTTATTACCTGAGTTCCACTGTTTGCACGTGCGTGAAAATCAATTAAACTGATTGTTTTTTTAACACCTCCAATATTTGTTTCTAGCTCAACCAAATAAGGTAAACGTCCAGATGCGAAAAAACTATCATCATTTATCTCTGGAGTATCTGGTCCTGGATAATTTGGTAAAACTACAGTATGGGCAAGAACCTGATCGTACAGCTCTTTAAATAATACTTTTGTATTTTTTACTGTAACCGTTTGAGTATTATACAACACCACTAATTTTTGAGGCGGATAATTTGGATCACTTGGAGGATTCTGCCATGAATATGACCAAGATGTCGAAGTCGCCTTTGCGAAAGTTTTTCCGTTTATATTTAGCTTCAAAATTAAGTTATCTATTTCAGTGTCACTTGAAACTTCTTGAAGCGCATATACGTCTGCATTTAATTTATTCATGACTTTTGCCACATTCTCAACCTGTAATGCATTGTTTGCAGGACCATAGTTATTATTTGTTGATCCAAAAAACGATACATTATAAGTCACTACATCAAAAGTATCAGCTTTAGGCCAAGAAGAAGCTGTAAATGATCCTATTTGTCTGTTTAATGAATTTCCTGTTATGGTTAGAACACCTGAAATCGTTAATTCTTTAACTGTTGGGGCAAATCTTGCATAAACCGTTTTTCCTGCGAATGCATCTGTGGCAGAAACCACAACGCTTGATCCAAACGAAATATTATCTAATGATAATTGATAGGAAGCCGGAGCCTGAATTGTTATATCATCATACCCTGCAGCCGTAAACACAAAAGACTGGCTTGCTGAGAATGAATTTGGACTTGCATCTCCAAAATCTAAAATTGGATTTGAGTCTACATATTTGGTTTCGCTTGTAATTGCAAAATCATCAAAAGACCATTCTGCGGCATTACCACTTCCGCTAGAAGTTGTTTCGTAAACCCAAGCTAGATAAGTATGACTTGTTTTGTAAGCTGTTAAATTGATGTACTCAGATTTTGTATAAGTTGCTGTATTACCTGGAAATTTACCTTCTAAGGCTGTCCATGTTGCTGTACTTGGGCTGCTTACTCCGTCATAATCCGTAGAAACCATTAATTTTAAAGCAGGTCCTTCAAAATATTGACGAGAATAGAAAGACAATGAAGGAATTTCAGTAAAACTATCTAAACGCAATTTTGGAGAAATCAACCAATCTTTACTTGCTCCAGAATCTGAAAAACCATTCATAAGAACTGCACCAGTTCCTGAATTTACATTTCTAGTTGCTGCAGTATATGCCCATTTGTTTACTGGCCCAGCTTCATTGTATTGTGTCCATACGTTCTTTAAAAGCACATTGGGATCATCAAAATTTTGTACCAAAGGATTAATTCCATAAGCTGTTGCTTCAACTATTTTTGTTGCTACTCCAGTTGTTTCATGAGTAATTGAGCCTGTAAAACTGCCAATTGCTGTTGGAGTATATTTTACATAAACTGTTGGTTTTGCATTAGAAGCAAAATCAGCAGGAGTGAATGTTAATGAAGATGAGAATGTAACTTTATCTTTTGAAATTAAAAAATCAGATTGAGCAGTAACCACAACATTCCCTGTAAGATTAGAAGCTTCTATTTGGTAACTTCTAATTACAGATTCATAATTGGGTTCAAAGCCACCTAAATTTAACTCATCAACAGTTGTAGATAGAGCAGGAGGAATAACACTTAATGTTGTAGCGTCAACCTTATTTACTACTGTTTGAATATTCCCAACTTGATCTTCTGAAACAGAAAAAACAGAATATGTTGTCCCTAAACTTAAGTTTGAAAAAGTTTTTACATATTCCTGAGATGCATTTGTAATATCTAAGACCCCTGACTGTAAAGCTGAAGCTCCATTTGAATTCTGACCCGCTTTTACTTGTACTGCCGTTGGTGCAGCACTTCCATTTGGAAGTAATACAAAATAGGTTTTTCCAATTTCATTTATTTTATTGATGAAATCAAAACCTTGCGCCAAGATATTATCTGTTTTTGGATAACCAGAAACATTAACTGGCGGATTTTGATCATTACTTTCTCTAACATCAATATTATCAATTGCAAATGATGGACGAGATCCTCCTCCTGAAACTTGTCTCGTAATCCATCTTATCTGAACTATTTCTTGATTGTTACATGCTGCAGGAAGCATTACCGTTATATGCTCACTTTGTGATGTGGCGCTTTCACTTGTTCGTGTAGTTGTATTATTTTGAAAATAAGTTCTATCCAATGTTATAAAGTTTCCTGTTACACCCACTCGATATTGTAAAGCCATTTCATTAATACGAGTATTTGTACCAGTACCATATGGATTACGAATTACCATTACATCATATTGCACCTCTATGTCAGTATTACCAGTAGTTTTTAAAGCCAGAGCTATACATTGATCAAGAAAATTCCCAGCATTTAAAAAACCAATTCTCTCATTAAAATTATAAATATTCCCTGATGCAGAAGTAGCTGAACCGCCAGCAGACATGGTTTTATCTGATAAAACTGTAGTAGTAAAAGATGAAGGTGTAGTTATAGCTGAGCTTGAAGGCGTGCTTGCATTCCAGCCTTGTATCCCATCTGGATAATCTGCCGCTAAATTAGTAAATTCTTGTCTATAGGGTAAAGTCTGCGGCTCTGGCATCGTCTGTGCAAAAAGATTTCCAGAAACACAGCCAAAAAAACATAGTAAAGCCCAAAAAAGGCGTGATAAGTAAAGTTTTTTCATACGTTAAATAATAGAGTTTTTAGAAGTCAAATTTATCTCCTTTAAAGTTAAGCCAATATTATAAAACCATAAACTTAATGTTTGGTTTTTTGTAAATAATGTATAATAAAATTCAGGATTACTCTAAAGATAATAAAATAAAAACAACAAAAAGTGAAATATTTAAAATATAATTCAAAACATTTATGCTTTGCTTTGACTTTTGAAACACCATGTTTCCTACAAATGATAAGGTTTTCAAAACAAAAAAAGCAGTAAACCTTTGCTTACTGCTTTCTCTAATTCAAAATATTATTCTCTAAAATATTATACCGCTGTATAACCTCCATCGGCAATAATATAACTTCCTGTTGTGAATGATGATTTATCAGAGTTCAAGAAAACTACCAATTCCGCAATTTCTTCGGCCGTTCCTAAACGGTTCATTGCCGATTTTGCTGCAACGGCATTCATCATATCTTTATTTAAGTTGTCTTTTAAAAGAGCTGTTTCGATATAACCAGGGCCAACAGCATTACAGCGAATGTTTTTCTGTGCATATTCAACTGCAATATTTTTGGTCAAACCCACAACACCGTGTTTACTTGCTGTATATGCTACGCTGTTTGGTGCTGCAACTTGTCCGTGAATAGAGGCAATATTAACAATGCTTCCTCCGCCGTTTTTTTCCATTTGTTCCAATTGATAACGGCAGGCATAAAAAACACCGCTTAAATTCAATGCAATTACTTTGTCCCAAGCTTCTGGTTCATATTCTCCAGTTGGTTTTGCAGGACCACCCATTCCCGCATTGTTGCAGGCAATGTCTAGTCGGCCGTATTTTGAAACCGTAACCTCTACCATATGTTTATTATCACTTGCACTCGATGAATCCCCTTTTACAAAAAAAGCTTCCCCGCCTTTTTCTTTTATGATTTTTACGGTTTCTTCACCGTGCTCTACGTTTATATCAGAGACTACTACTTTTGCTCCTTCTCGAGCGTAGGCTTCTGCCACTGCGCGTCCGATTCCCGAACCGCCGCCAGATACAAAAGCTACTTTATTTTCTAAAAGTGCCATTTTATTTATGTTTTAAATTTATACCTTAAATTTACGAAGATATCCCTGCATATTCAAGGTTTGACAAGAGTTTACAATAAGATTAACGCTTAGCGCTAATCTTATGTTATTTGATATTAAAATGACCTCTATTTCGTCAAAATT
Source organism: Flavobacterium panacagri (assembly GCF_030378165.1). Lineage (NCBI taxonomy): Bacteria > Pseudomonadati > Bacteroidota > Flavobacteriia > Flavobacteriales > Flavobacteriaceae > Flavobacterium > Flavobacterium panacagri. Next base: position 89,369 of record NZ_CP119766.1, on the reverse strand, counting down.
TCGTATTACTATTACTCGTCTTCATCTAATTTCATATTACCTCTGTCCTTATGACTTTCAGGGTTTGAATTTGGATATCGATTTGGTGTTATATCAGAATTTCGGTCTTTGTTTTCTACTGTTTTTTTTGCTTCTTCGTCAGAAATTACGCCACGATTTACATTTGGATTTTTTGGTGTTGTATTCGAGGGTTTGGTTTTAATATCTTCATTTTCGTTTCGCGCACGATCTACTATCTTTTTATTTCCGTCAGCATCAGTTACCACTTCCTTGTTCAATTTTGAATCTTTCAGTTCTTTATCGTGAGAAACATTTTTCCCTTTAGATTCATCAATATTTTTTTGAGTACCGTTTATCTTTTTTGTTCCTAAATTATTCGTTTCCATGGCTTTATTCTTTTTAGTTTCTATTATAATATTACGAATTATAGTTCTCATAATTAAGTGGTTTAACATTGCTTTTGGTTTTTGACAGAAAATTTTTCATAATTTTATTGTGAGGTTTACAATATTTCAATGTTTAACTAAATTTCAAACCATGAATTTCTTAAAAATCAAAACCAGCTGGTCTAATGCCGACTTTATTCTCATCAAACTTTGCATGGCTTCTGCCTATATTTTTGTTGGAAGTTATTTTCATGATTTTTTTACTGATTACTATACTATTTTATTCGGCGTTTTTGTTCTTACCGCGATTTGGTTTGTGTATCAATGGATTAAAAAAATGAAATCCCATTCAGACTTACCATACTAAATGTTCTCTTTTTATTTTATGAAAGAACTATCTTTGCAAAAAATTAAAAATGCATCGACACTTCATTCTTTTTAAACCTTACGGCTATTTGAGCCAATTTATTTATGAATTAAAAAGAAAGAAAAAGCTTTTGGGCGAATTACATAATTTTCCTGAAGGAACAATGGCAATTGGAAGATTAGACGAAGATTCTGAAGGCCTTCTTCTCCTGACGACCGACGGAAATATGAGTGAACTCGTGCGAAGCAAAAAAGTCGACAAAGAATATTACGTCCAGGTTGACGGATTAATTACACCCGAAGCAATAGAACAATTGCAAAAAGGTGTCGAAATTGGTCTTGATGGAGGAAAATATAAAACCAAACCCTGCAAAGCTTTTATCGTAAACGAAATTCCTGATTTTGGGACAAGAGCCAAAAAAATCAGAGACGAACGTCATGGCCCAACTTCCTGGGCTTCGATTACAGTTAGAGAAGGAAAATTTCGCCAAGTTAGAAAAATGACTGCTGCAGTTGGTTTTCCAACCTTACGTTTGGTTCGTGTACGAATAGGAAATGTATATTTGCAAAACTTAAAAGCGGGAGAAGTTTTGGAAGTTTCAGATTTTCAATTGGATAATTAGAAAATATGCCAATTTGATATTTTTTTGTGAACTCATAACTTTGAACCCTTAACTCATAACTTAAAAAAAGAAAATGCTAAACGTAGTTCTCGTAGAACCTGAAATACCAAATAATACCGGAAATATTGGAAGATTGTGTGTGGGTACAGAAAGCCGACTTCATTTAATTCATCCTTTCGGATTTGTCATTAATGATAAAAACTTAAAACGTTCGGGATTGGACTATTGGGTACATCTTGATGTTACCGAATATCAAAACGTTGAGGAATGGATTGTACAGATTCCGGATCAGTCTCGTGTATTTTTAATGAGTTCCCATTCTGAAAAGTCGTATTTGGAAAATGAATTTCAGGATGGCGACTGGCTGGTTTTTGGAAAAGAGAGCGTTGGTCTAAGCAAAGAATTTATGGCGAGATTCGAAAATCATTTGACAATTCCGATGTCTCCACTGATTCGTAGTTTTAATATTGCGAATTCAGTTGCATTTGTGGTTGGTGAAGCTAAAAGACAAATTGGATTGAAAAAATAGTTACTACGTTCCTGCAAGGTTTTCCAAACCTTGTAGGTATTTGTTATTTTCCATCAAAATCTAAAATTTAAACCTACAAGGTTTGGAAAACCTTGCAGGAAAGACTGAAAATCAATTCACAATAAACTTCCCTTTTTCCGCATCAAAAATAATATGTTCGTCTTTGAACAAATTATTAAAACTACCATTAGAAATTAAATTACAAGGCTGATCCTGTACAATATTTTCCGGTGTCATAATAATCATTTCGTCACTTAACTGAATGGCCAAATCGATATCGTGGGTTGAAAACAAAATACATTTCTCAGTTTCTTGTGTTAGTTTCTTCAATAATTTAAATAAAGAAACTTTATGCAATAAATCCAAATGTGTTGTAGGTTCATCTAAAATAATCAGCGGCGTATCTTGTGCTAAAGCTCTTGAAATTAAGACTTTCTGCAATTGTCCGTCACTGATTTCGAAATGTTTTTTTGAAGCTAAGTGTTCAATCTGAGTTAAACGCAATGCTTCCTGAACTTTCTCAATATCCTCTTTCGACAAACTATCCACCCAATTGGTATAAGGCTGACGACCTAAAGCGACTAATTCAAAAACAGACAAATTACTTGGAGGCAGTTTTTCGGTTAAAACCAAGCTTAAATTCTGCGCCAGTTCTAAAGGTTTATAATGTGAAATTTCTTTTTCATTCAAATAAACATTTCCTGATAAAGGTTTTTGAATTCCGGTTATAGTCCGAAGTAAAGTCGATTTTCCAATTCCGTTTGCTCCTATTAAAGTAATCAGTTTTCCTGAATCCAGATTTAAATTCAGATCTTTGGCAACAGTTGTAACACCTTTCTTGGATTTATATCCAATATTTAAATTTGATGTATTTAAGATACTTTTAATCATTGTGGTTATTTTTTAAACACATAGAAACATAGGTTTTTTCCTTTTTCTGAGAGTTGATTTGAAAATTTACTAGTAAATTAACACATAGCTTTGAGTTTAAATCTTTGGGAGTAATTTGTAATATTCGTTTACGAATGTTTTTTGACCTTCTTTAAAAATATTAAAGCAATTAAAGTTAATCAAAATGCCTTTTGGTGCTTTTAAGAGTTTCATATAAGTCATTAACTGTGCTTCACAAATAGGATTTAATTCTAATGTTGCTTTTAATTCTACAACTAAACAATTTTCAATAAATAAATCACATTTTAAATTAGCATTTAATTCTTTATCTCTGTAAATCAAAGGCACATTCATTTCTGTGAAAAAATTTATTTTACGATAACTCAATTCCTCTTTTAAACATTCATGATAAACACTTTCCAATAATCCTCTTCCAATCGTTTTATGCACTTGAATACAAGCCCCTATAACACTGAAAGTCAATTCATCTAAATATTTCTGAGTAATCATTATCTTAATTTTTAAAAGAACATGTTCCATTTTCGCAAAGTCTATGTTTTAATTTACTAGTAAATTTTCAAAATTAACTTTCAGAAAAAATAGTAATCTATGTTTCTATGTGTTTAAAAAAACTAAGATATTAAAATTTGTAATCTTTTACTTAAAATTTCTTTTTCTTACCAAAAGCCAAATTACAACCGGCGCTCCAATAATAGACGTTATCGCATTGATTGGAAGCGTAACTTCAAATCCTGGCATTTGTGAAACAATATCACAAAACAACATTATAATCGAACCAAAAAATAAAGTACTCCAAAATAATATGGTATGATTACTGGTTTGAAAAGTCAGTTTTGCAATATGAGGCACTGCTAATCCGATAAAAGCTATTGGCCCCGCAAAGGCCGTAATCGCTCCGGATAATATACTTGTGGCAAAGATGATTATTAATCTTGCTTGTTTAAAATTCAACCCCATGCTTTTGGCATAATTTTCTCCAAGAAGCAATGCATTTAAAGGTTTTATGCTTTTGGCACTTAAAAGCAACCCGATTCCAATGCAAATTGTCAAAATGCCAATCGTTGGCCATGAAAGATTTCCTAAACTTCCCATTGACCAAAAAGTGAATTTTTGAAGCTGTTCGGCTGTGCTGAAATAAGTCAGAACGCTTACAATAGCTGTGGTAAAACTTCCAAACATTAACCCCACAATCAGAATGGCCATCGTGTCACGCAATCTTTGTGAAACTACTAAAACCAAAAGTAAAACCAATGTACTTCCGGCTGTAGAGGCTAAAACAATTCCATAAGAAGACAAGGCAATTACACTTAAAAAAGAAGGCAGAAATCCTGCTCCTAAAATCACAAAAGCAACTCCTAAACTTGCTCCCGAACTCAATCCTAACACATAAGGCCCAGCGAGCGGATTACGGAATAAAGTCTGCATCAAAAGTCCGCTGATTGAAAGTCCGCTTCCAACCAAAACTGCGGTGATTGCTTTTGGTAAACGGTAATTTATAATGATATATTCCCAAGTCGATTTTGTCGCATGTCCTCCAGTTAAACTGTTAAAAACATCTTTTGCAGGAATCATAACAGAACCTAAACTAATGCTTGCGAAAAACATCAGCAAAAGTCCCAGCGCCAAAATGACAAATAAAATGGTATTTCGTTTTTTATTTGCCAATTTAATTCAGTTTTGATGCGAAAGTAAATTCGTAACCTGATAATAAATCAGGATGAAAAATTTTGATATAATCCTTTAAAACCAAATCAGGACGGCTTGGAGCCAATTCGTAATAAACGGTACCTCCGGTCGCTCCTAATTTGCCTTCAAAATTATAAACTGTTTTATTTTTAAAAGCATCAAACTCTCCGTAATGCGGATTTGCCTTTTGCAATTCTTCTAAACTTTTGAAGGAACCTGAAGCAATCCAGACATTTGCATCTTTGGCTTTGTCTAAAACCTTTTCAAAAGACAAACCTTCACTTCCGCTTCCTTTTAAATCAGCCCACAAATAATTGGCTTTTGCATCTTTCATAAACTCGGCAACCCAGCTGTTTCCTTTGGCGACATACCAAACATCTTCGTACATAGAACCGTATAAAACTTTTGAAGTTGCAGGTTTATCAGCCACCATTTTTTTCGCCTGATTATAACTTTGAACAATTTTATCAAAAAGTTCTTTTGCCTGCTCTTCTTTACCAAATAAAGCACCATAAAGTTTAATCCACTCTGCTTTTCCAAGGGGAGATTGTTCCATCCAGTCGCCTTGAATTAAAACATTTAATCCGCTTTTTTTCAGATTATCCAACATTGGATTATTGTTATCTACTCCAAAAGTGACAATCAAATCCGGAGACAACTCGATTAATTGTTCGATATTTAGTTTTTCATTTTGTCCAACGTTTTTCACAGAACCTTTGTCAATTAAAGCTCTTGTTTTTTCTGAAGAAATATAATCAGTATGCGGAAAACCAACCAAATTATTTTCTACTTCCAACATTTCTAAAAAAGGAATATTAGTAGTTGAAGTTACCACAACAGAAGTTAACGGAACTTGAATTGTAGTATAACTTTGAAGGCTGTCCGGAACTTTTGCTTCTTTTTCTTTTAAAATGTATTTGAAATCTTTATTGGCATTTGGCCATGGATTTGAGACAGTTACAACTGAATAATCATCATATTTTACGATTGAAAGTCCGCTCGCATATTCGATACTGTTTTTTGCGTCTTCAGTTTTTACAGTTTCCGTTTTTTCATTCTTCTTACAACCTGTCAGGATAAAAAAAGAAGCTATAAAAACCATTTTCGGTAATAAATGTCTCATGTTTCATGTTTTGGATAGTGACAAAGGTAAAGTATTTTATATTTTTTTTGTTTACCTTTATTCTTACAAATTTAAACAATTGTATCTTTACAACATGAATACCACAAAAATGAAAATTTGCTCAAGCTGTGAATCTGAATTCAGCTGTGGAGATATATCTGTAGAAAAAAAATGCTGGTGCAATGACTACCCACCCATTTTTTCTCTTTCTGAAGGAGGAGATTGCCTTTGTCCAACATGTTTTAAAGAAGCATGTGAAGACAAAATTGATGCTTATGTAGAAACTATAAATCCTTCAAACGCTCCTAAAAACAAAGCTATTTCCTTACCCAAAACAAACACATTAATTGAAGGTATTGATTATTATATTGAAAATGGAAATATGGTTTTTAAAACCTGGTACCATTTAAAAAGAGGAACCTGCTGTGGAAATAACTGCCGACATTGTCCTTATTAAAAGTAATTCAGGTTAAGAATTATATGTCATGAATTGAGAAACTCTTCGTTATCTTTGTCTCACAGTGCAACACTTAACCCATAACTTATAACTTCCCTAAAAAAATGATTTACCTAATAACCGGCGGCGAGCGTTCAGGAAAAAGCAGTTATGCACAAAACTTAGCCTTAACACTTTCCGATAATCCAATATACGTTGCAACTGCGAGAAAATGGGATTCTGATTTTCAAAACCGAATTGACAGACATCAGCAGGAAAGAGACGAACGTTGGACGAATATCGAAGAGGAAAAATATTTAAGTAAAATTGATTTTTCCGGAAAAACAGCTTTAATAGATTGTGTTACACTTTGGTTGACTAATTTTTTTGTGGATACTAAAAATGATGTTCAACTAAGTTTAGAAGAAGCAAAAGAAGAATTCCTTGCCATTGCCAATCAAGAAAACGCTAATATCATTATTGTAACAAATGAAATCGGAATGGGAGTTCATGCAGAAACTCATATCGGAAGAAAATTTGTAGAACTGCAAGGCTGGATGAATCAGTTTCTGGCATCAAATGCTAATGAAGTGGTTCTGATGGTTTCTGGAATTCCGGTAAAAATAAAGGGTTGATAAAATTCAATGGCAATGACAATATCAAAAAACAAATTCTAAATTTTTAAATTTCAAATTCAAATATCGTGGAGTATCTTTACATAAAGTGAAAATTGAAATTTATATTGATTTTTGAAATTTGAAATTTATGAGCAATCTAGAAGACATACTAAAATCACGCCGTGACACCCGACATTTTACACCTGATGAAGTTCCTGATGAAGTAATTCAGAAAGCTTTGCAGGCTGGTCATTGGGCGCCTTCCGTGGGGTTAACTGATGCGACTAGATATTTCCTCATCAAATCTAATGAAGTTAAAACCTCGATTAAAAAGCTGTTTTTAGATTACAACAAAAAAGCAGCAGAACTTACCGATAACGAGGAACAAAAAGAATTGTATAATTCACTTAAACTCGAAGCTATTGAAGAAGCGCCAATCGGACTTATTATCGCTTACGATCGTTCGGTTTTGAATCAATTTACGATTGGAACAATCGGTAGTAACGAAGCAGTAAAATTCAGTTCCGTTTGTGCGGCTCAGAATATCTGGCTTTCACTGACGGAACAAGGTTACGGAATGGGCTGGGTTTCGATTTTAAATTATTATCAATTTAAAAAAATCCTCGATTTACCTGAAAATATAGAACCGCTGGGTTATTTCTGTATCGGAAAACCAGCTACCAATTACAACAATCAGCCAATGTTACAACAACTGCATTGGAAACAAAAATCAGAAGCTCCAATCTGCAAAGAGATTTCGGAAATTCATACAATAAACATTTCAAATTTTGAATTAAACGTAAAAACTGAAAACGATAACAAAATTGATTTCCACAAGCTTTTACAGGAAAAAATAGATTCAAAAACAAAACCTGTTGGTTCACTGGGAACTTTAGAAACCTTAGCTTTTCAAATAGCAACTGTTTTTGAAACTTTAAATCCAAAAATCACCAATCCTAACATTATTGTTTTCGCTGCAGATCATGGAATTGCTAATCACGGTGTAAGCGATTATCCACAAGATGTGACACGTCAAATGGTCAACAACTTTTTGGAGGGCGGAGCGGCAATAAATGTTTTCTGCAAACAAAACGAGATCAAATTATCGATTGTTGATGCTGGTGTAAATTATGATTTTCCAACTAATACAAAATTAATAGATTGTAAAATTGCTAAGGGAAGTCAATCTTTCCTTCACGTTCCAGCCATGAGCGAATCGGAAGTGCAATTGTGTTTTGACAAAGGAAAAGCTATCGTAGAAAATATTGCAAAAACAGGATGTAACTGCATCGGTTTTGGCGAAATGGGAATTGGTAATACTTCGACTGCTTCTGTTTTAATGAGTCTTTTAACTGGTTTACCTATTGAAGAATGCGTTGGAAAAGGAACAGGAGTTTCAGATGAAAAATTAACTCAGAAACAAAATATTCTCAAAAAAGCTATTGATAATTATTCTGGTCAAGCGGAATTATTGTCGCATCTTTCTTACTTCGGAGGTTTTGAAATTCTTCAAATGGCTGGCGGAATGCTTTCTGCTTTTGAAAACAAAATGCTTATTCTAATTGATGGTTTCATTTGTACTGTAGCCTATCTAATTGCTTCTAAAATCAATCCTAACATTAAAAATAATGCTGTTTTCTGTCATTGTTCTGTTGAAAAAGCACATGTAAAACTGCTTGAATACCTTGAAGCTAAATCTATTTTAAATCTTGATTTGCGTTTGGGAGAAGGAACCGGCTGTGCTGTAGCTTTTCCTATTTTAAAATCGGCTGAGGCTTTTTTGAATGAAATGGCTAGTTTTGAAAGCGCGGGAATAAGTAGGAAATAACTTTCTGTTTATTGTTAATAGTTTTTAAATTTGAATCAAACTTGAAATAATTTTAAAACTATTTATCTATGCCATTTACTAAAATCTATGTTCATTGTGTTTGGAGTACCAAAAACAGATTTCCTTTTTTGAATTCAGTCGATTTACGTGAAAAAGTCTGGAATCATATAAAAGAAAATGCCTTAAGAAAAGATATTTATCTAGATTTTATAAGTGGCTATTCTGACCATTGTCATTGTCTAATTTCACTAGGAAACGATCAGACAATTCAAAAAACAATACAATTATTAAAAGGAGAATCTTCTTATTGGATCAATAAAAATCAATTAACAAATAATAAATTTGAATGGCAGGATGAATACTTTGCAGTTTCTGTTTCACAATCAATTGTAGATAAAGTTCGAGATTACATCAAAAATCAGGAAGAATATCATAAAAAGAAAACATTTCAAGAGGAATATGATGAGTTTATGATTAAGTTTAGCTTTAAACATACTTAAAAAAAGTTTGGCTAAAGCCTTTATCTTTGTCTATAAACCAACCAACATCTAAAGATGTTGGCAACTCAAATTATAAAATCCTCCATTTTTAGAATTTTTCTTCTTTGAATTGCCTCCAGATTTATCTGGAGGTAACAAATTTATTCACATAAATAGGCTTTAGCCAAATAATTACATTCCAAACAACAAATTAATTATCACCATATTTAAAACATCTATGAAAGTATTTACTCTATAAAGAATTCCAGCTAAACAACTTAAAGAGTTTGGCTGAAGCCTTCATCTTTGTCTACAAACAAACCAACATCTAAAGATGTTGGCAACTCAAATTGTGAAATTATTTATATTTTTTTATAATTTTCTTCTTTGAGTTGCCTCCAGATTTATCTGGAGGTTATAAATTTGGAAGATAGAAAGGCTTTAGCCAAACAACTAAAAACTAAATGAAAAAAGAACTCCATATTTTTTTTACCAGTTTAATGTTTTACACCCGAATCCCCTGTCCAAAAAACATTACACATCATCCAGATTATTTAAACAAAGCAACCAGATATTTTCCTTTTATCGGATGGATTGTTGGAAGTATTTCTTTTATCATTTATTCTCTATTTGCTCTGTTTCTTTCTACAGAAACGGCTGTTATTTTTTCAATTATCATTTCAGTTCTTACAACAGGAGCTTTTCACGAAGACGGATTTGCGGATGTCTGCGATGGTTTTGGCGGTGGCTGGACAAAAGAAAAAATCCTCATGATTATGAAAGACAGTGCAATCGGTGCGTATGGAGCAATTGGATTGGTTTTACTTTTTCTACTAAAATTCAAACTGCTTTCAGAATCTATTTTGCTATTTCAAGTTTATGATTCGATGGCAATATTCAAAATTTGGCTTTTGTTTATTTCTGCTCATTCCTTGAGCCGTTTAGCTGCAATTAGTATCATTTTTACACATGAATATTCTCGTCAAGATGCTTCGAGCAAAAGCAAACCCATTGCCAAACAATTTACCTGGAAAGAAGTTTTTGGATCATTCTTTTTTGGGTTGATTCCTTTACTTGTATTTTCTTATTTAGATCCTAAAGTTCTATTTTCAGTTATTCCAGTTTTCATAACAAGATATTTTTTAGCAAAATATTTCCAAAAATGGATTGATGGCTATACTGGAGATTGCCTTGGTGCCACACAGCAGGTTTGTGAAGTTATCTTTTACTTAAGCATTTTATTTTTATGGAAATTTATCTAGTCCGCCATACTGAAACCATTTGCGAAAAAGGAATCTGCTACGGACAATCGGATGTTGCTATTGCGAAACCTTTTGATGAAGTTTTCAGTAAGATTATTTCTGAATTGCCTTCTGAAGCCTTCATTTTTTCTAGTCCATTAAAACGCTGTGTGATTTTAGCTAAACATATTCAAGAAAATATAAAGGTAATTTCTTATCAGGAAGACAAACGTTTGATGGAAATGAATTTTGGCGACTGGGAGCTAAAAAACTGGAATGAAATTCCGCCCGAAGAACTCAATCCGTGGATGGAAGATTTTGTCAATCTTAAAGCTACAAATGGCGAATCTTTCACGGAATTACACGAAAGAGTCGGTGATTTTTTATCTGAAAAAATTTCTAAAATAAAACAACCGATAGTCATTGTGGCACACGCAGGAATCATTCGAAGCATATTATGTCATCAAACTTCATTACCTTTAAAGGAAGCATTTCAGAATAAAGTAGATTTTGGACAAGTTATAAGAATCGAATTATAAATTCCTTATTTGTTTCACTTTTAAGGCTTATTAGTGAAACAAATTTGAATAATCCGTATTTTTAACTTTATCTTTGCGGCAAAATAAGGTTGTGTTTTGATGAACACATTAAAAGGGAATCAAGTAAAATCTTGAGCTGTACCCGCAACTGTAAGCTAAGTTCTTAAACGAACGCTTGTTGTAAACTGCAAAGCCACTGTCACGCCCTGCGTGATGGGAAGGAAAACAACAAGACGCAAGCCAGGAGACCTGCCTTTATAACAAATTATCGAGCTCTCGGGAAAAAGAGTGAAGAAATTATGACTATAAAATTAAGGTTTGTTTTTTGTTTTCTATTGTTGTGCCAGATTACTTTGGCGCAGAACGATTCTATTAACAAATTGAAAGAAGTTGTCGTTTCCGATTCAAATCTTAAAAATTTCTCGAATACACAGTCGATTCAACGTTTGAATGATTCTATCATAAGCAAAAACCAATCTTCATTAACTTCACTTTTAAATTACAATACTGTATTATATTTTAAAGAAAATGGATTAGGAATGACTTCTGCTCCTTCTTTCAGAGGAACAACTTCGCAGCAAACTGTAGTGGTTTGGAACGGTATAAATGTAAACTCTCAATTATTAGGACAAGCAGATTTCAATACCATTTCGACACGTGGCTTTAATTCAATAGATGTAAAAGCCGGCGGAGGAAGTGTTGTGTATGGAAGCGGTGCCATTGGAGGAACAATTCATTTAAATAATGATCTGAAATTTACAGATACATTCAAAAATGATTTCCAAATCTATTATGGAGAGTTTAATACTTTAAGTGCTGTTTACGGTATTACAGCGGGAACTAAAAAATGGAGTTTTGATGCAAGTTTTACCAGAAACAGCTCTGACAACGATTTTAAATTTGTGGGGCAAGAAGTATGGAATAAAAATGGTCAATACTACAATAACACTCTTGATGCTGCAATAGGTTACAAAATAAATGATAAAAACAGTATCAAATTTTACAGCGAAATATTTGATGGCGAAAGGCATTTTTCGCTCACTTCACCAAATGAAACCAAAACCAAATACCAAGATTATAATACTCGAAATTTATTGACTTGGAGCAGTTCCTTTACCAAATTTGACTCTAATTTAAAGCTTGCTTATATTAGTGAACATTATAATTATTTTGAAGATATTAATAGAGACGTACATACTTCTGGAGGTGTAAAAAGCTTTATAGGAAAGTATGATCTAGATTACACAATATCTGCTAAAATGAAAATAAGCACCATTTTAGATTACACCAGAAATGATGGAAATGGATCTGGAATTGGCCAAAGCATACGCGAAATTGCAGGTGCTAGCTTGTTATGGAAACATACACTGACAGATAAATGGAATTATGAAATGAGCGCTCGAAAAGAGGTTTCAGATGCTTACAAAAGTCCTGTCCTTTTTTCGGTTGGTTCTCGATATAATTTCTCAGATTTCTATAAGCTTAAGTTTAATTTTTCTAGAAACTTCAGAATTCCAACATTTAATGATTTGTATTGGGAAGGAAGCGGTAATCCTGATTTAAAACCAGAAAGTTCTTTTCAGGCAGAAATAGGAAATGAATTTAAATACAAAGATCTTCGGCTGACGGTTACAGCTTACGGAATGAAAATTAAGGATATGATTCGATGGCTGCCCAATAGTTCAGGAAATTGGATCCCAGAAAACACAGATAGAGTCACTATCTATGGTGCCGAAGCACTTTTGGGATGGAGAAAAAGCTTCAACAAACATACATTTGATTTTAATGGAACTTATGCTTATACCGTTTCATTAAACGATAAAACAGACAAGCAGCTTTTTTATGTTCCCTACCATAAAATGACAGGTGCAGCATCTTATTACTACAAAAAACTTTCAGCCTATTATCAAATTATGTTTACGGGAGAAGTTTTTACAACATCAGACAATAATCCAAAATATATACTTGACGCTTACAATGTTTCTAACATAGGAGTTGATTATAATTTTAGTAAAAAAAATATTTTCAAACTGGGAGTCAAAGCCGCTAATCTTTGGAATGAAAAGTATGAAGCGCTTCCTAATCGCTTTATGCCAGGACGAAATTTAACCATTTATTTAAACCTTAATTATTAATAACATGAAACTAAAAAATCTTTATTTAGGAATTATAGCATCTGCTTTTCTGTTTGCATCTTGTAGCAGTGATAATGATGATAATAATGATGTTCCGTTAGGGGCATATGACAACGGCGTACTTATTTTGAATGAAGGAAACTTTAAGGATGTCAATGCTTCTGTGTCTTACCTTTCAAATGACTTAGCTACTTTTCAAAATGATATTTTTAAAGTAGTTAATCCAACTGCTGTTTTGGGGGATGTAGCACAATCTCTAAGCTTTAGCAATGACAAAGCCTTTATTGTGGTAAACAATTCTAATGAAGTAGAGGTAGTGAACCGTTACACGCTTAAAAGTCTTGGAACAATTACTGAAAAACTTGAAAATCCGCGTTACAGTGTTGTTTTAAATGACAAATTGTATGTAACGAATGCAATTTCTAAAGCGGTAACTGTTTATGATGCTAAAACTTATGCATACTTAAATTCAATTTCAATTGGCAAAACTTCTGAAAAAATTGTAACTGCAAACGGAAAATTATATGTGACAAACGCTGCTTATGGAAGCGGAAGTGAAGTAACAGTTATCAATCCGTCTACTAATGCGGTAACTACAACTCTTACTCTTGAAAATGGAATTAATTCTATTGAAGCAAATAATGGAACTGTTTATGTATTAGCTGGAAATAGTACAAAAAGTAAATTATTTAAAATCAATACTTCTACTGATACTGCAACATCTATAGAATCGACTACTATAAAAGGAGCTTTGAATATGGATATTGATGGAGACAAAATCTATTATACTCAAGGTTTAGGAGTTTATGCAATGAATTTATCTGCTACGGCTTTTTCAGACAAAGCTTTGTTTTCTGTAGCAGACAACGACTGGTCAACTTTTTATGGTTTTGGTGTTATTGATGGAAAAATTTATTCAGGAGCTGCTAACGGATTTACTGCAGACGGAACTGTTACGGTATATTCTTCAACGGGTGCAGTGTTAAAAACAGTAACTGCTGGTCTAGGACCAAACGGTTTCTACTCTAATAATTAGAATTAGATTATATTTTTGGATTAAAAAAGGCTTTCATTTCTGAAAGCCTTTTTTTGTATTTAGAATTTATTAAAACACTTTTGGTGCAGTTTTAAGATACATACCATGTTTCAATCCATTAATAATTTTAGAATCTGTTAGGTATGGACGATCAGGTTCTGAATCAAGAGGAATATTCTTAGCCGTTGCTCCTGTAATTTTTGAAATAGCAAGACTTAATAATGGCTCAGATGCATCTCCTAAAATTCCATAAGTCGATATTTTTTCGGATTGCTGATATGTTGGTTGCAAACCTTGTGTATAATCACCAAAATTAACAGAATTTGTAATTTTTAAAACCAAAGGTTGCATGGCATATTTGTGATTTGGGTTTATCCCTTTTTTTGTAGTCAGAGTTTCTGAATCATAAACCGTAAACGAACCTACGTTTTTACCCGTGGTCGTTTCTCCAATTTGCACTACATTGATATAAGGTTTCAGTCCGTTAATGATTAATTCGCTGGCAGAGGCTGTACTTGCAGTGGTTATGATATAAACAGTACTCATGTTTAAACTGTTTAAATTTTTAACAAATCTTACGTTTAAACTTTCTAGATCAGCATCAGACAAACCTTGCATTTGTTTGGCATTAAACGTCATTTTCGAAAAAATCTGAGTATCAAACTGCCCTGTAATCATACTCGCTAATTTAGCAGCTGATGAAATAGCGCCGCCTCCATTATAACGAAGATCTAAAACTAAATCGGTAGCGCCTTGTGCTTTTAATTCGCCAAAAGCCTGGTTTAATTTATCATCATACTCATCATAAAAACCATTATACATCAAATAACCAATTTTATGACTTCCGGAAGGAATTACTTTATTAATAAAAATTGGATTCTCTTCTAAAACTGTTTTAGTTAAAGACACTGATTTTCCGTTTAAAACAAAAGTACTTCCATTATAATCTGCCAAGTTCAGAGTATAACTATCCTGATTTAATAGTAATGCCTGATAATTAGACACTGTCAGTTTCGTACCGTTTACACTTGTAAATATATCACCACGTTTAATGGCTTTTGTTGAAGCATCAGAATTTGGTATAATATAACGAACGTAACCAAAGACATCATTTGAACCTGAAGCAATAAGGCTTAATCTAAAATCAACTCCATTATTTTTTGTAATACCGCTTAATTCTTGCTCTAAAACAGTATAATCGTTAACAATCCAGCTAAAACGATCGACAGCATCACCATTTGGATATTTACTTTCTGGTTTATATAATAAATCTTCAAACAAATCTTCTGGTTTAGAATATCCTCTTAAAAAAGAATTGAAATCAGATTTAAGATTACGTCCATCTGCTAGATTAGGTACATCAGCCTGCCATAGATAAACTTCATTTAAACCTCTCCAGATAAAACTATTAACCTGTACGTCTGCCGGAGCCGCAACATCATCATTATCTTCACAGGATTGCAAAGAAAAAACTAGCAAAAAAAGAAAAAGAATACTTTTTAAAGGTGTTTTCATATCGTTTAAGTTTCTATAATAGAATAAACGTAAAAGTAGTATCTTTAGTTTTAGCTTCGTTAAAAAGCAGTATTTTTTTACGTAAAAAAAAAATATTTTTTTGTTGTAACAAATATAATTGTGCCTCGTCTTGACTATATAAGCTAACGATTAACCATCAGATTAATGAACCAAGTTGTATTTATAGAATTGATAAATCCTTTTAAAGACAAAGTTTTTCGTCTGGCAAAAAGATTGCTTACAAGCACCGAGGAAGCTGAAGATGCAACTCAGGAGGTAATGGTAAAATTATGGAACAAAAAAGAAAGTCTGGAAAGTTACAATAGTGTTGAAGCCATGGCCATGACAATGACTAAAAATTATTGTCTGGATCAATTAAAATCTAAAAGAGCCAGTAATCTCCAGATCGTTCATAATAATTTTACAGACAGAGAGCCCAGATTAGATAAAAAAATTGAAGATGAAGACAGTTTAGAATGGGTTGAAAAAATAATAAACCAAATGCCGGAACAATTACAATTGTTAATTCAGCTTCGGGATGTTGAACAATATGAATTTGATGAAATAGCTAAAATCGTCAATATGAACGAAACGGCTATACGAGTGGCGCTTTCAAGAGCAAGAAAAAAAATTAGAGAATCAATGATTAATACACACCTTTATGGAACTAAATAAAATAGAAGATATATTAGAAAAATACTTTCAGGGAGAAACTTCTATTGCTGAAGAAAATCAATTAAAAGAATACTTTTCTTCATCAAATGTTGCGCAGCATTTGGAGCAGTACAAACCAATGTTTGGATATTTCTCTCAAGCAAAAGAACAGAAATCGACGTATGAGATTCCACTCCCGAAGCCTCGGGACAAAAAACGAAATGTGGCGTGGTTATCGATTGCAGCTTCAGCTGTTGTTTTGCTGGGAATTGGAACCTACTTTTTTGTGAACGAAAAAAATGATACTACTGCAGTAGCTTCGCAAACAGAATTAGGAACCTACGATGATCCCGAAGAAGCCCTAAAAGCAACTCAAAAGGCTTTGGCTTTATTATCAAACAATGTTAATGTAGGTATTGAAAGTGTACAGTACATTAACGAATATGAACAATCAAAAAACAAAATTTTTAAACAGTAATTAAACAAAAATAATCATGAGAAATTTCATTATAACATTAGTATTCACATTCGTAACAAGCGTTTTTTATGCACAAGGTGCTTTTGACAAATTTGATGGTCAAGACGATGTAACTTCTGTAATTGTAAACAAAAAAATGTTCGATTTAATGAGTAAAGTAAAAGTTGATGCTTCTGACAAGGAAACACAGCAGTATATTTCACTTATTAAAAAACTGGACTACTTAAAAGTATTTACTACTAAAAATCCAAAAATTGAAGCAGACATGAAAGCTTCTGCCGATAAATACATTAAAACTGCTGGTCTTGAAGAATTAATGAGAGTAAACGACAGTGGTAAAAATGTCAAAATAATGGTAAAATCTGGCGCAACCGATACACAAATTAAAGAATTATTAATGTTTGTTGACGGTGCAAAAAATGACGAAACTGTTTTATTATCTCTTACAGGTAATTTTGACTTGAACGAGATTTCAGTATTAACAGATAAAATGCAGCTTCCTGGCGGTACGGACTTAAAGAAAGCTTCTAAAAACAAAAAATAACATGAAAGCAACTGTTTTTACCTCGATTCTATGCTTATTGCTGACTTTAGTAAGTTGCAATTCTGAACCTTCACTTCAAAAATATTTTGTAGAGAATTCGGAGAAAAAAGATTTTATCGCTTTAGATGTTTCGCCGACTATTTTAAATGTTGATAAAGCAAAGCTATCTGCCGAACAAAATGAAGCTTTAAATTCTTTTGATAAAATGAATATTCTAGCTTTTAAAGCAGATAAAAGTAATCAATCACTGTTTGAAACAGAAAGAAACAAAGTAAAAGCGATTCTAAAAGACCCGAAATATCAAGAATTAATGAAGTTTGGATCTGGTAAAGATGGTGCTTCTGTAAGTTACGTTGGAAGTGATGACAATATTAAAGAGTTTGTGATTTTTGCCAACAGAAAAGAAAATGGATTTGCTGTAGTTAGGGTTTTAGGCGAAAATATGAATCCAAATAATATCATGACTCTAATGTCTGTTTTACAGCAATCTAAAATAGATATGGAACAGTTAAAACCATTAGAACAATTGCTGAAAAAATAAAAAAATCTTACTTTATTAAACTTAAGAAAGCTCCAGTTACGGAGCTTTTCTTATTTTTGATCATATCTTTAAGGTGTTATTAATCAATCGAAAATGAATAAATAATCAATATTGTTCTTATGAAAAAAATCTATTTTCTATTAATCGTTATGTTATTGTTTTCTTTAAGTTTTTACAGCCAAAACTCAAAAAAACTCAGTCGTCCTGAACAGGATTTTGAAACTTTCTGGACTACTTTTAAAAATAATTATGCTTTTTTTGATCTTAAAAAAGTAGATTGGGAGGAAAGTTATAAAAAATACAGGCCTCAGGTTACTAAAGAGACAACAGAAAAAGAACTCTTGAAAATATTGGAGGAAATGGTGTCTCCGTTACAAGATGGACACATTACTATTTTAAAAGGCGAAGAAGTAATTTATAAATACAAAAAACAGTCTCCTTTTTTAGAAGAATTTAAAGGAATTCAAAAACAATTATGGGAAACCAGTTTGAATACTTTAGAAAAAGACGGATTTTCGAAAATGGAAGGAAGTGGTCCTTTATTTAATAATGTCTATTTGTACAATAGTTGTAAAAGTAAAGATTTAGGATTTATTCGAATATCAAGATGTTTTGGAACTCTCGAAAGTCTTTTTGATGATAAAAAAGAAAAACAAGATATCAATTTAATGCTTACTCTATTTGACAGCATTTTAAAATCTTTCGCAGATACAAAAGGGATTATTATTGATTTAAGAGCAAATGGAGGTGGTCATGCAGGAGAACTTCTAGCCAAAAGATTTGTGTCAGAAAAGAGACTTACGCATTATAAATCGATAAAAGAAAAAGGAGATTACAATAACTTCTCTGTCCAAAAGCCAATTTATATTGAACCTAATAACGAAGTTCAATATTTAAAACCAATCGTTATTTTAACCAATGATAAAACGGCAAGTTCGGCTGAAGATTTTACTATTTCATTGTATCAACAGGCTAATGTTACTACAATCGGAACCAATACTTCTGGAATGATGTCTGATATGTTTGATGGAAAACTTTCAAAAAACATTTTATTTACGCTTTCCAACCAAAGATATTATTCTACCGATAAGAAATTATTGGAAGATGTTGGAGTCCCTGTAAAAATCGAAATGAAAAACTCTAAACAAGATATTGAGAACAAAGTAGACCCTCTTATTCAAAAGGCTATAGAAGTTTTGAATTAATTTTTTTCTGCTCAAAACACGAATAGAAAAAGAAAGTTTATACGTACTAATTAAGTACCTCTTTTATTTTACTGTTAGCCAAAAATAATTACATTTACAAAATGAGATTCTCTATAAGCCAAAAAATCAAATCTCAAAACCTAATTAAACCAGAATTAATATGATACAAAAAACGTCAAATGCCTTTATCGCGGCATCTTGGGTTGCTCTTGGAGCAGGAACAATCGGATTTATTGTTGGACTTGCCAGAGCTGAAATGCTTTTAAATGAAAAAGGATATTATTTTACTGTTCTAATGTTCGGTCTTTTCGCTGTAGTTTCGCTTCAAAAAAGTGTTAGGGATAGACTTGAAAAACTTCCAGTAACTGATATTTATTACGGAATATGCTGGTTTGGAACTTTGCTTTCAATCGTACTTTTAGTAGTTGGTCTTTGGAATGCCACGATTCTTCCAAGTGAAAAAGGGTTCTATGCATTTGCCTTCTTATTGGCCCTGTTTGGTGCTATTTCGGTACAGAAAAATACTAGGGATAATATGAACTTTGGTCAAAACGAATAATTTTAGCTGATTTAAATATAAAAGCTCCAATTTTTATTGGAGCTTTTTTTATTAAAAATATACTTCGAATAAGCTTAAAATATAAAAAAAGAGAGAAAATTCTTTTTTTATGGATGCTAAATTGTAACAAAATAAAGAAAAAACGCACTAATTTAATAAAAGTGCATTTATGAAATCCAATTTTATACAATTTAAAAAAAACTGGAATGAATTTAATTTTGAATTTTACGATATAGAGAAAATCTTAAAATTGCCATCCAAATCGGTTATGAAAAAAATACTAATTATTAGTGTTTTAGAGTTTTCTGTTTTATTAGCTTCTGTGATAATAATTCACAATAAAAATATGGAACGCAATAATTTCTCTCTTACTTTTATTAATTATCTATATTATGTCATTATCACTTATTATTATCTGAAATTTTGGACTAACTGGAAAAAAATAGATCTTAACTTAAATTTAAAAAAGCACTCGGAACATATATTAAAAACAATCAAATATGTATCTGAATATATTTCCCTAAGTATCATATTACTAAATCTAAATGTACTCATATTACTATTTGAATATTTTAAAAACAATAAAAACCTGATAATCTTCGATTTGTTATTTGGAAATAATTTGTTTTCAAATCAAACTTCTAATTATTTTTTTGTTATTCTGTTATCAATTATCTCATTAATAATGTGGTGTATTTACAAAGCCTTTTCTTCAAAATTAAAAGATAAACTTTTTAAGAATTTAAAGAAATTGAAATGAAAAATAAGGAATACTTTAACGCAAATTATTAAAGCAATAAAATAAATTAGAAAAAAAAACTTAACCAAAAAAAACTCCAATGAAAAATTGGAGCTTTTCTTTTATAATAAAATCTGAGATTATTTACTCAAATACTTTTTCACTTAGCATAAAAATAAAATCGTTATCACCTATTTTTTTGAATTTAAAATAATTAAATTGTAATACTTTACTTATATTTGCATGGTTTTGAAAAACCTTTTATTATTGGTTTAAATTTTATGTAATTTTTTAATTGCTTGATTAAGTATATTTTATGTGTTGGTTATGGCGAAAATTCTTTTAAATATGATAGTTAAAAACGAGGGACAAATCATAACTCGTCTTTTAAATTCAGTAGCAAATATTGTAGATGCAATCGTGATATGCGATACAGGCTCAACAGATGATACCATTAAAATTATAGAAGATTGGGCAAACTCTAAAAATATACAATGTAAGGTATTTCAGGATAGATGGGTAAATTTTGGAGTTAATAGAACAAACGCCATTAATTACGCAAAAGAATATCTAAACTTTTATAACAACAAAGCAGATGACTGGTATTTTCTGTTTTTAGATGCAGATATGCAGTTAATAGTTGAGCCTTCCTTTAGTAAAAATAAATTAACTGCTCTTGCATACAATATCAAGCAATTTCATGACAGTACTTTTGAGTATTACAATATTCGTTTAGTACGTTCTGATGTTCAAATGCAATATATAGGGCCTACACATGAGTTTTTAGATATCAACAATTCGGAAAATACTTCTTTTGAACTATTAAAAATTCATGATATAGGTGACGGCGGTTCTAAAATTGACAAGTTTGAGAGAGATGTAAAACTTTTAACTATGGCAGTTGAATCAGAACCCGAAAATCCAAGACATGTATTTTATTTAGCCAATTCTTATTTTGATATTGGTAATTATGATAGCGCAAAACAATATTACGAAGCTAGGACTGCAATGAATGGCTGGGAAGAAGAACGTTGGTATGCTAAATACAAATGGGGTTTATGTCTGTTAAAACTATCTTCTATAAAAGATGCAGAAGATGTTCTTTTAGAAGCTTTTCAAGAACGCCCATGGAGAGCAGAACCTGTTTTTCAATTGGCTGAATATTATAACAAAAAAGACAATCACGTCAGAGCTTATATGTATGCTTCATTAGCAATTAAAGTAACTTCAACTAAAGACGATGTATTGTTTATTGATAAGAATGCCAATGGAGGAAATGGTCCTGTAGAGATTATTAGCATACATGCTTATTATCTTGGTTTTTTTAGTGAAGGAAAAAATTGCACAGAAAAATTAATACTTGAATATCCTAAAATTGAGAGGCATAAACAAAATCTGCAATTTTACTTAAATAAAGACAAGATATGACGCTAAAAGAAAAGCTCCAATGAAAATTGGAGCTTTTTTATATAATAGAATCTGAGATTATTTACTCAAATACATTTTTCTTCTAGAGTACAATTCGTAGAATTGATCATCTTTTAAGTCATCAATAAATAAGATGCTTTCTCCTGTTGATTTCATTTCTGGTCCTAACGCTTTGTTTACGTTCGGGAATTTGCTGAAAGAGAAAACCGGCTGTTTGATTGCATATCCTTTTAATTGTGGATTGAAATCGAAATCTGTCACTTTGTTGTGACCTAACATTACTTTTGTAGCGTAGTTTACATAAGGCTCACCATAAGCTTTTGCAATGAACGGAACCGTTCTAGAAGCTCTTGGATTTGCTTCGATAATGTAAACTGTATCGTCTTTAATTGCAAACTGAATGTTGATTAAACCAACTGTTTTTAAAGCTCTTGCAATTTTATGCGTATGATCTTTAATTTGTTGCATTACAAACTCTCCTAAGTTGAAAGGAGGCAATGTTGCGTTACTATCTCCAGAGTGAACTCCACAAGGTTCGATGTGTTCCATAATTCCGATGATGTAAACATTTCCATCTGCATCACAGATTGCATCAGCCTCAGCTTCGATAGCTCCAGCTAAGTAATGGTCTAAAAGTAATTTGTTTCCTGGAATGGCTTTCAACAAATCGATAACGTGCTCTTCTAATTCTTTTTTGTTGATTACAATCTTCATTCCCTGACCTCCTAATACATAAGAAGGACGAATTAAAAGTGGGAAATCTAAAGTATCCGCTAATTTTGAAGCTTCGTCAGCTGTTTCAGCAATTCCGAATCTTGGGAAAGGAATGTTTAACTCTGTTAATAAGTCAGAGAAACGTCCTCTGTCTTCTGCTAAATCAAGTGCGTCGAAACTAGTTCCGATAATTTTTACACCGTATTTAGATAATTTATCTGCTAGTTTAAGCGCTGTTTGACCACCTAACTGCACGATTACACCTTCTGGTTTCTCGTGTTGGATGATGTCATAAATATGCTCCCAAAATACTGGTTCGAAGTATAATTTATCAGCCGTATCGAAATCTGTAGAAACCGTTTCAGGATTACAGTTAATCATGATCGTTTCATAACCGCATTCTTTAGCTGCTAAAACTCCGTGCACACAAGAGTAGTCAAATTCGATTCCTTGTCCAATTCTGTTTGGGCCAGAACCTAAAACAATTACTTTCTTTTTATCTGTTACGATACTTTCGTTATCTACAAAACGTTCTCCGTTTGCTTTTTCAATTTCAGCCTCAAAAGTTGAGTAGTAATATGGTGTTTTTGCTTTAAACTCAGCCGCACAAGTATCAACCAGTTTAAACACACGGTTGATGTTCATGTTCATACGTAAAGTGTGTACTTCACTTTCCAGACAGCTCATCATGTGGGCGATTTGTCTGTCTGCAAAACCTTTTTGTTTCGCCTCAAGCAATAATTCTTTTGGAAGATCAGAAACTTTATAGTTTGAAATTTCTTTCTCTAAAGTATAAAGCTCTTCGTATTGTTTCAAGAACCACATATCGATTCTTGTAATTTCGTGAATAGTGCTCAATGGAATTCCCATTGCGATTGCATCATAAATTACGAAAACACGATCCCAGCTTGCATAAGTTAGTTTCTCGATAATTTGTTCGTAATTTTTGTATCCTTTTCCGTCAGCTCCTAAACCATTTCTCTTAATCTCTAAAGATTGAGTTGCTTTGTGAAGTGCTTCTTGGAAAGAACGTCCGATTCCCATAACCTCCCCAACAGATTTCATCTGAAGGCCTAAAGTTCTGTCTGAACCTTCAAATTTATCAAAGTTCCAGCGTGGGATTTTTACGATTACATAATCTAAAGTTGGTTCGAAAAGGGCTGAAGTCGATTTTGTAATTTGGTTTTGTAATTCATCTAAGTTGTATCCTAAAGCCAGTTTAGAAGCAATTTTAGCAATTGGATATCCAGTTGCTTTTGATGCTAAAGCAGAAGAACGAGATACACGAGGGTTGATCTCGATCGCTACGATATCTTCTTTTTCGTCTGGCGAAACTGCGAACTGTACGTTACATCCTCCCGCAAAATTCCCGATACTTCTCATCATTAAGATAGCGTAGTCGCGTAATTTTTGGAAAGTGGTATCCGATAATGTCATTGCAGGTGCAACCGTGATCGAATCTCCAGTATGGATTCCCATTGGATCCATATTTTCAATAGAACAGATAATTACAACATTATCATTTTTATCTCTTAAAAGTTCTAACTCGTATTCTTTCCATCCCATCAAAGCTTTGTCGATCAAAACTTCGTGAATTGGAGAAGCTTCAAGACCTCTTGTTAAAAGCTCATCAAAATCTTCTTTTTTGTACACCACAGCTGCTCCAGTTCCTCCAAGTGTAAACGAAGGACGAATTACAAGTGGGAAACCAAATTCTTGAGCAATTTCTTTTCCTTCTAAGTAAGAAGTAGCCGTTTTTGCAGGTGCCGTTGGTACATTAATTCTCTCTAAAAGCTGTTTAAATTGCTCTCTGTCCTCAGTAATATTAATTGCGTTAACATCAACACCGATTAATCTTACTCCGAAATCCTGCCAGATTCCTTTCTCCTCAGCTTCCAAACACAAGTTCAAAGCTGTTTGTCCTCCCATTGTAGGTAAAACAGCGTCAATTTGTGGATGTTCCTTAAGAATTTCAATAATCGATTTTGTAGTTAAAGGTTTTAAGTAAATATGATCGGCCATAGATGGGTCGGTCATAATTGTTGCTGGATTTGAGTTAATCAAGATAACTTCAATTCCTTCTTCACGAATCGAACGTGCAGATTGAGATCCTGCATAATCGAATTCGCAAGCTTGACCAATAACAATAGGTCCTGAACCTATTATTAAAACGGATTTAATTGATGTGTCTTTAGGCATTTTTTTTGTATTGTGTAGTTATATAAAGTACTTTAAAAAAACATTCGTAGTCTATTCTAAACTAGAATGTTGCGAAATTTTTTACCGACAAGGTATAAAAAAAGGCGATACTAAAAAAGTAATCGCCTTATGTATGTTTATACAAACATTATTTTTTGTGTCTAGGCTCGCTAGAAACAGTTAATTTATGTCTTCCTTTTGCTCTTCTACGCGCTAGAACTTTTCTTCCATTCGCAGAAGCCATTCTGTCCATAAATCCGTGCTTATTTCTTCTTTTTCTTTTCGATGGTTGAAATGTTCTTTTGCTCATTGCTTTGTATCTTTAAAAATGGTATCTATTAACTCGTTTATTTGGTTTTGGATATCGTTGTTCAAAAACCGAGTGCAAATATACAAAGACTTTTTTTTCTGGCAAGCACTTTTATAAAAATATTTTTAATTCCTTTTACTATCTTTGCAATCACAAATTTACATTAATTATGTTTCACAAAAATATTAAACTAATTTTAGCCGGACTTCTTGTGGTTGCTGGCATTTGGCAATTTACAGAAAGTAATATTGGGAATGGTATATTTCTTATTTTATTGACTGCAATTCCAATTTTTCTTTATTTTAAAAACGAATTTATCCTTTTAGCCTTCCTTAAATTAAGAAAACAAGACTTTGAAGGTGCAAATAAATGGTTGTCATATATCAAAAATCCTGAAGGAGCATTAGTAAGAAAACAACAAGGTTACTTAAATTACTTACAAGGTATAATGTTGTCTCAAACTAATATCAACCAAGCAGAGAAACATTTCAAAAAAGCGATCGAACTTGGACTATCAATGGATATGGATTTAGCTGTAGCTAAATTAAACTTAGCTGGAGTTGCTATGTCACGAAGAAGAAAATTAGAAGCGACTAATTTATTAAACGAAGCTAAAAAATTAGACAAACAAGGGATGCTGAAAGAGCAAATCTCTATGATGAAAGAACAAATGAAGAAAATCTAAATTCTTTGAATTAATTTTAAATATAACAAATCCCAAATTTAAAAAAAGTTTGGGATTTTTTATTGTATGATAATTGAGATTTGGAATTTGCCCTGTTGCTTTGGGCTTGGGATTTTACTTTAGTATTCCCGCCTTGTAAGTAGAAATCGCACGATCTCTCGCAAAAGCATGATCGACCATAGGTTCAGCATAACCAAAATCAAACTCAGGAATCCATTTACGGATGTATTCGCCTTTTTCGTCAAATTTCTTTTGCTGGATTTCGGGATTAAAAACTCTGAAATAGGGCGCAGCGTCGCAACCGGTTCCTGCTGCCCATTGCCAGTTTCCGACATTTGATGCTAGTTCAAAATCTAATAATTTTTCTGCAAAATAAGCTTCGCCCCATTGCCAATTGATTAATAAATGTTTGCAAAGAAAACTTGCGACAACCATACGAACACGATTGTGCATATAGCCTGTTTCGTTTAGCTGACGCATTCCGGCATCGACCATTGGATAACCTGTATTTCCAGAACACCAGCGTTTGAAATCTTCTTCGTTATTTCGCCATTGAATTCCGTCATAGGCCGATTTGAAATTGTGATTGACGCAATTTGGGAAACTAAACAGAATCTGGATGAAGAATTCTCTCCAGATCAATTCACTTAAAAAAGTCTGATTTTTTTTACTCGCCCAATTTACCAATTTACGAATACTTACGGTTCCGAAACGTAAATGTGGCGAAAGATAAGACGTACTGTCTAAAGCAGGAAAATCACGAGTTTCTTTATAATTCGCAATTTGAGTTAAGTTGTGAGGAAGTACTTTTATGGAGCTTTTCTCAAAACCAATTTCAGCTAAATCAGGGAATATAAATTGATTTTTCGCAAATTTGGAAACCAGCGAACTAGAATCATATTCTGGAGCTGAACCTGAAAAATGATACTTCTCAAGCCATTTGTTTTTGTATGGAGTGTAAACAGTGTACGGAAGGCCATCAGCTTTTGTGATTTCTTTTTCTTCGAAAATAACATGATCCTTAAAAGAGAAAGCGTCGATTTTGTTTTCTTTTAAGAGGGAAAAAATTGCATTGTCACGTTTGATAGCAAAAGGTTCGTAATCTTTATTGAAGAATATATTCTGAATATCGAATTCTTCTAAAAGCGATTTCCAAACTGCTGTAGTTTTTCCTTTTTTGATTAAAATAGAGGATTCGAAAGTGTTTAATTCGGTATTTATTTTTTGAAGTGAATCGTAGATAAAGCTAACTCTCGCATCATTTTTCGGTAAATTATCCAGAATGTCTTCATCAAAAATAAATAATGGAATTACTGGGGAATTGGATTGTAAAGCGTGAAATAATCCAGTATTGTCTTCTAAACGTAAATCACGTCTAAACCAGAAAAAGGATACTTTTTGTTTTGTCATTGTTTATTTTTTTGCTCAGCTTATGTTTTTTTTTTAAACACATAGAAACATAGATTCTATTTTTTTTCTTGTAGAAGAATATTGAAAGAAACTAGTTTCTAACACATGGTTAAAGTACTGCTATGTGTTTTTATGCAAGTTAAACGCCTTTTTCTGCGCAATGAAAACTATGTTTCTATGTGTTAAAATGAATTTATATGCTCTTTTGTTCTGCGTTAATTTGAATAATCTTGGGCTGTGATTTGGAATTGAATAATTCTTCGATTTTGTTGTATCTGAAATCAAAAATGGTTTTTAGTTTGTTTTTTACGACTAAGCGATTCATTATTCTTCCGAAAATTCCGAGTGGGAGCGCATAATGAACAATATCTGTCATTTTAGTTCCGCCGTCAGATGTTCGTTCAAAAAAGTGTTTGTGATGCCATAACTTGTACGGACCAAAACGTTGAACGTCTATAAAATAGTGATTTTCTTTGCAGGCTGTAATTTCGGTAACCCAGGAAATCTTGATTCCTAATAGCGGTCTTAAGGTATAGGTTATAATTTGTCCATGATACATTCGCTTGTCGTCAAAATCCTTGATAGTAAAATTCATATTATCAAGCGTGATGGTCTGCAGGTTTTTTGGACTGGAGAAAAAATCCCAGCAGTCTTCAACGCTGGCATTTACATATTGAACGGTTGCTATTTTGTATAATTTCATCTTTTTACTTTAAATTGTTACAAATGCTTCTTAAAAACACGTGAGCGTTAGGGGTTGTAGTGGAGCTCTTTTTGTGGCTGGCTTTTTCTGCCAGACATAAAAAAGCGGGAACGAAAAACCCGACCGATAGGGAACGCCCAAATCAAGTTACATTTTATAGTACTTAAATGGTACAAACAACATTCCGAAACATTCTCCTTTTTCTTTTCCAAGGTGTTTGTGGTGTATTTTATGCGCTTTTCTCAGTCCGATGAGGTATTTGTTTTTGGTGTTTTTAAACCATTTAAAGCGCTGATGAATCAAGACATCATGAATTAAAAAATAACAGGCTCCATAAAGCGTAACACCGCATGCAATGAAAAACAAATAATTGAATCCGCCTTGAACACCAAAATAAAACAGGAGAATACTCGGAATGGCAAAAATGACAAAGAAAATGTCGTTGCGTTCAAAAGTATCCTCGTATTTCGGCTGATGGTGATCGGCATGAAAATACCACATAAAACCGTGCATTACATATTTGTGAGTAAGCCAGGTAACACATTCCATAAACAGAAAAACGCCTATAAAGATTAAAAAAGAAATCATTTTATAAATGTTGTAAATTAAAATTATGATTTTATTTCTTTTGAGTTTTGCCTTAGATGATAAAAGATTAACTCTAAAGGTTTTTATTTATTAGTTTTTAAACACATAGAAACATAGATTTTATTTTTCTTGCAAGGAGAATATTGAAAGAAACTAGTTTCTAACACATAGCTATGTGTATTTATGCAAGTGAAACGCCTTTTCTAAGGCATGAAAACTATGTTTCTATGTGTTTAAAAAAAAAACTATACAAGCTTCAGCTTATAAGTCACAAAAGATTGCGCTAAAAGTCCCGCTTTAGTATAATTAGAAACCCGAATTCTCGAATTTCCAATTTCATGTGACGGTGTGTTTTTTAGTTTTTTCAGCAGTTTTTTGTAATAAACATAAGCCGTATAAACTCCAAATTTGGCTTCGATTGGCAATTTTACAATTCCCTGATAAGCAATTCTGAAATCTTCTTCAATTTCTTTGATGATTTGCTCTTTCGAATCTTCATTGAAATTGTTGAGGTTGATTCCCGGAAAATAAGCACGGTTTAAAATCGTGCTGTCATCTTTTAAATCCCTCAAAAAATTGACTTTCTGAAATGCTGATCCCAAACGCATGGCTTCTTCTTTTAACTGTTCGTATTTGTGTTCTTTTCCAGAAACAAAGACTTTCAGACACATTAAGCCCACAACATCGGCAGAACCATAAATATAATCGGCATATTCGGTTTGGGTTTGGTATGTTGATTTAATCAGATCGAGTTTCATGCTTTTTAGAAATGCCTGAACCAAATCGTCTGTAATATTGTATTCTTTTACAGTATGCTGAAATGAATTTAAGATAGGATTTAGACTGATTCCCAATTCCATTGCTTTGTAATATTCTTTTTCGAAATCATCGATAAGATACTCTTTTTCGTAATCGTGAAATGAATCTACGATTTCGTCGGCAAAACGAACAAATCCGTAAATACTGTAAATGGCATCGCGTATGCTTGGCGACAGCATTTTTACGGCAATCGAGAAAGAGGAGCTGTAGTTTTTGGTAACCAGCTTACTGCATTTGAAAGAAACGGCGTCGAATAGTGATTTCATTTTTTTACGATCTTAAAGATTTTTGAATTAATTCAGCGGCTAGTTTTCCAGAAATTAACGCAGGCGGAACACCTGGGCCGGGAACAGTTAATTGTCCTGTAAAATATAAGTTACGAACTTTTTTGCTTTTTAGTTTCGGTCGCAGAAAAGCCGTTTGCAATAAAGTATTGGCCATTCCGTAAGCATTTCCTTTGTAAGCGTTATAATCGGTTACAAAGTCATTTTTACAGAACGATTCCTTAAAGATAATGTTATTTCTAATTTCTTGTTGCGTAAGCTGTTCAAAACGAGTAATTATCTTTTCGAAATATTCATCACGGAGTTTTGTATTATCTTCAATTCCAGGTGCAAGCGGAATTAGGAAAAAACCAGTTTCCATTCCTTCCGGAGCACAAGTCAAATCTGTTTTGGATGGAAAGTTGGCATAAAATAAGGGCTCATCTGGCCATTTAGGATGATCATAAATATCAATCGCATGCTGATTAAAATCGGTGTCGAAAAACAAAGCATGATGCGAAATATTTTCTATTTTTTTATTAAAACCAATGAAAAACAGGAGCGAAGAAGGCGCAAAGATTCTGCTTTCCCAATATTCATCAGAATAAGCGCGATGTTCTTTTTCTAATAAAGTTTCGGTATGTTGATAATCGGCTCCGCTTAAAATAATATCGGCTTTTAGGATTTCTCCATTAATTAGAATTCCGGTTGCGGTTTTATCTTCAACGATTATTTTTTCGATTGGCGAATTGGTTTTAATGGTTACGCCGAGTTCTAAAGCTAATTTTTCGATGCCACGAATAACATCAAACATTCCCGTTTTTGGATGCCAGGTTCCGAGACCGAAATCGGCATAATTCATGAAATTGTAGAATGAGGGCGTTTTGGTTGGTTTTGCTCCAAGAA
Organism: Flavobacterium panacagri; assembly: GCF_030378165.1. Taxonomy (NCBI): domain Bacteria; kingdom Pseudomonadati; phylum Bacteroidota; class Flavobacteriia; order Flavobacteriales; family Flavobacteriaceae; genus Flavobacterium; species Flavobacterium panacagri. The sequence goes on along the minus strand of NZ_CP119766.1, from coordinate 59,173 downwards.
ATAAAACTGGAAATTCCAGAATTTGAATCAGCTTTTTATTTTTGAATTTTTTGCGAATATCAGCACTTACATTTCCTAAAAACTGATTGAGTTTTAAAGTGGTTTCTTTTGTAACCAATTCCAATGGGGAAACTCCGGGACGATAAACCAAATCTTTTATGGCAATATCATAATTGCTTTTGGCTTGATTGATAAAGGTTTCTAGTTTTTGACCGCTTCCTTTTTCAATTTCATCAAATGTATTTTTGATTGTTGCAAGATTGTCGCAAATGCTGACAAAATCATTTATGCCGAAATAAACACGATAAGCCGGATTGAGTTTTACAAGCTCGTAATAATCGGAAGGTTTTTTGTTGAAATCCTGAAAAAAACGTTCGAAAACATCGGGCATCCAATACCAGCTTGGTCCCATGTCGAAGGTAAAACCTTCTTTCTTGAATTGACGGGCACGACCTCCAATTGTTGGATTTTTTTCATAAATAGTAACGCTGTTTCCTTGATGGGCAAGATAACAAGCGGCGGCTAGGGAGGAAAAGCCAGATCCTATTATTTTGATTGTTTTTCTCATTTGTTTAACAAATATAGGAAAACTTTAAACAAAATAAAATTAGATCATGTTAATAGTTTCTTCCATTGAGTCAAAAATGCGGATTCTTTCTGGTAAAACGGTTTTGTCAATATGTTCGACCATTTTTCCCATAAGCCAGATTTCGTTGTTTTTCTGTAACAATTTCTGCCCCATTGATTTTACGTACTGATTGATTACGCTTCGATCAGGTTGAACGGTCATGAAAGAGATAAACGTAATGTTCTCAAAATGTCTCGTTAAATCCTGAAGATTTTCAATTGGCATGCTTTCGCCTAAATAAATGGTTTTGTAACCTTTATCTAGAATTTCGTATTGTAAGTATAATAAACCAATTTGGTGTATTTCATTCAGCGGAAGCGATAAAACAAAAATTCTGTCGGTTTTTGTTGGTTTTTTAATTTGAAGACTTTCCGTATAAATCAATATTTTTTGCTTGATCAAGTGACTCATGAAATGTTCATTTGCAGGCGTAATCGTTTCAGATTGCCACAACAATCCAAGCTCTTTTAAAAGCGGTAAAAAATGTTCTTTAAAAACTTCTTTAAAAGTCTTTTCAGAAATAAGCCAATCGAATGTATTGAAAAATAATTCCTGATCAAAATTCATCATGGACATTTTGAAGGAAGTAATGGCGTAGTTCTGAGAGTTTTTCTTAGAAATTATTTCGCGTACCAATTGCGGTATCTTTTCTTCAGGATACGTTGCTATTTTAGAAATCTTATAACCATATTCGTGTAATAACGTAATGTTTAGGAGTTTCTGTAGGTTATGAAGATTATAAAATCTTATGTTAGTATCCGTTCGCATTGGTTCAAGGATATTGTATCTCTTTTCCCAGATGCGTATGGTGTGCGCTTTTATTCCAGATAAGTTCTCAAGATCTTTTATGCTGAAAACAGTTTTTATATTGTTTATCATTTTTCGCGATTAGGTCGACAAATGTAAAACAAAATCTAATAAACAACCTTAAAACCACATTAAAAAGATAGAAGATTAGATGTTTATGTATTTAAAATATATTTTTTACCTAAAATCAGGTATTTTTTTCTTAGGAAAATTATTACTTTGACAATAAAACAAAAACAGCCTTCAAGTAAAATAATGAAGGCTGCTTTTGTTTTGAGTTTTGTTATTTGCAGTAATTCGCTTTGTTTTTTATGGCGCTTTGACTTCCTAATTCAATTGCTTTAGTGAAATCTTTACAGGCATTTTTTTTATCGCCATTTTCGTTATAGGCCAAGCCTCTTAAATTGTAAGCGATATAATCTTTTGGGTTGAGACCTAAAGAAGAAGTGCAGTCGTCTATAGCGTTTTTGTAGTTTTTTAATTTGTAATACACATTGGCTCTTCCAGTAAATGCATCGGCATTCATGTTGTCTAATTCGATTGTTTTGCTGAAATCGGCTTCAGCTCCTTTTAAATCGTTTAGTTTGTATTTTGCCACACCGCGATTTTGATAGGCTTCGGCAAATTTAGAATTCATGCTGATGGCTTTGGTGTAGTCGGCGATAGCACCTTTGGTGTTTCCGGCTTCAGCTTTTTTCATGGCTTTGTCAAAATAACCGGTGGCAGATTGTGCCCACACAGAGCATGTCATCATCAGGATAGATGATAATAATAGTAGGTTTTTCATAGGACTAATTTGGGATTAGTGATTAATTATTTTTTAAACGAATTTAGGAAAGTTTTTATTTTGTGGGAGAATTTCTTTTTTAAATTATCATTAGAAAAATTAAACATTTGATGGAAAGAGGATGTGTTAGGCGGAGTATATTATTTATACATTCGTAATAAAATTATTAAAATGGGATATTGGTGCAGTCTGCATTTATTTGACGATAAGAAATTTTATAGTAAAGTGGTTCCAGAATTAAAAGGAGAAATTGGAGATTTGACCGAAGCTTGTCGGGAATTTTTGAAATATTATCTTGTTGGAGGTATTTCTCGTTTCTCTGAGGAAAAAATCAATAGTCTTATTGAAGAGAATATTAGAAAAATTGTTTCCATTTCAAATTCTCTTGATGAGTCCTTTAAAATTTATCATGAATTTCACAAGATTAGTAATTATGATGCTCAGATTAGTTTTATAGGAAAGCTCGATGGTCATTATGAGTTTTGCAAATTCCTGGAATATTATATTTTTAAGACTTGTGCTGACTATAATCCGCATTTAGGGCTGGGTAAGGGTGGAGTATCCCGAAATTTTAATATTCCTATAAAAACTCTTTCTTGTGACATCATTGGAGAGCTTGATAATTGGAATGATTTTTTGTCTCAAGACAGAATGGGAATTGCAAATTGGATTACATATGAAGATGTAGAACTTCTTTTTTACGACAAAGAAAATTTGCATTTTGAAGATAATGAACGGGCAGACACTTTCCTTGAATTACTGGATGTTGCATACAAGAACAAGCTTGGTTTTATTGTGGGAATTGATATGAGAGAAACGCAGTTAGAATTGTTGTATGAAAATAAATTGTTAAAAATCTGATTTTTAGTCACTATGCCGTTTCTGTTTTTAAAGTAAAGATTTTAAAAGAAAATGAATTATAGTGTCTTTTGGGCAGTGGTAAAAAGAAGTTTTATTTCGATCTATTTTTTATTTTTTCGAAAAAGCCCAAAAAGTAAAACAACAGAATATGCAAACATTAGCCATGAAGCGAAAGTTTTGCTGTAGCTTTCAGGCATATTGAGAAATAACTTTTCAAAAAACTGTATGCATAACGTATCCAGCAACATTCCTGGTAAAACCATGGCGACTGCCGCTTTTATACTTTCAGGATTGTTTAGGTTAAATTTGTTAAAGACTGAGGTTGAGATGAAGCCTAATACTGGGATGAGAATGATATACAATACAAGCATTATTAAGGGATTGTCAACTATAAAAAAATAGTGACCTGCAATTCTGAATAAGATAGTGGCTGTAAACCACACTAAAAAACCAACAATAAAACTAATCAGAAGGTAATTATCTTTATATGTCTTCATTGGGAATCAATAAATTGGTTATTGTCTTGAATTGCAGATGGTTTGTTTGTGATTTCTGCAGTTCTAGTTTTAAGCTTTAGTTTTTTGATTACAAACTTACAAATTACAAGGTATAAAAAAAGCAACTTTTAAAAGTTGCTTTTTTGTGACCCGACTGGGGCTCGAACCCAGGACCCCATCATTAAAAGTGATGTGCTCTACCGACTGAGCTATCGAGTCTTTTGTTTTCTTCAATGAGGGTGCAAAGATAAGCACTTTATTTAGTTTTTCAAGTGTTTTTTGAAATGATTTTTAGAATAATTTCTAATGACTTATTTTACAGTAAAATAGATTCTTGATTTTTTTTTTTTGTAATCTTGAAGGAGAAGGATTAGAATCTTTATAGGAAGATTTAAATATTTTAAATGATGTATGTGTAGTTGTGTAGTCTAAATTTGCACAGAGAATACTCTGATGGGCTTAATTTTTGTTGCGTACCAAAACTGAAAAAATAAAATATAATTTTAAAACCTAAATTGTAGAATGAGCAAATCATCCAAAACTCTGATATGCTTTTATTCGATACTTGTAGTTAGTATAATCTGGTTGTTTGTTTTTTCAAAGCCTATTAAAAATTTTGCTCCAATTGTTTTTGGAATTCCAACTTTTCCCATTTTTATATTTAACTTTCGTAATAAATTAGAAGATTTTAGTAGGGTGCTTAAAAAAAAATATCCTGATTTATTCCAAAAACATGTTGTTAATTATGGGATTTCAGCTGATATTGGCGAAATTGTTGATATAGGAGTACTTTCGAAGAATGAAGATTTTGAAAACTTGAAAAATAAAGAGCTTTATGAAATGTACATTTTATGTAAGCAGTCAATAAAATTAGCTTTCTTATCTTTTTGCATCATTCTGTTATTGGGAATGGCAACGATTTATCTATAAGAGGCGAAAAAAAATGCACCTATAAAAATTATTTTTATCTACAAAATTTTCAAACTATAAAAAAAAGCCCGAGAATCAATATTCTTAGGCTTTTTAATTTTTTAGTGACCATGGAGGGATTTGAACCCTCACGCCCTTACGAGCACCACCCCCTCAAGATGGCGAGTCTACCGTTTCTCCACATGGCCAAAAATGAAAAAAGGTCAAGTAAAATAAATTACTCGACCTTTTGTGACCCGACTGGGGCTCGAACCCAGGACCCCATCATTAAAAGTGATGTGCTCTACCGACTGAGCTATCGAGTCATTGCTTTCAAGAAATTTAATCTGTTAATCACAAAATTTGTGACCCGACTGGGGCTCGAACCCAGGACCCCATCATTAAAAGTGATGTGCTCTACCGACTGAGCTATCGAGTCATTTAATTTCTTGAATGCGGGTGCAAATATAAGGAGTTTATTTTGAAGTTTGCAAGCAATTTTATTATAAATTTGTCTTTTTTTTGGAAAAATTTCCAATTGCTTAGTTTATAAGGTTTTATTAGTATGAAGAAAATTGTATTGTTAGGTTATATGGGTTGCGGAAAGTCGACAATCGCTCAAAATTTGTCAAAAATCACAAATATTCCGTTCTTAGATTTGGATAAAATTATCGAAGAAAGAGCAAAAATGTCCATAAATGAGATTTTTGAGAAGCACGGAGAGATCTATTTTCGAAAATTAGAACATGAAATATTTGTCGAATTATTGCAATCTGACGAAAATAATATTATCGGATTGGGTGGAGGGACTCCATGTTATGCTAATAATCATGAATTGCTAAAAGGAGAAAATGTTGATTCAATCTATTTAAAAGCATCAATCGATACTTTATATAATAGATTAGTTTATAATAAGAGTAAACGTCCTTTAATCGCGAATATGAACGAGGAAGAAATGAGAGAGTTTATCGCGAAACATTTATTCGACAGAAGTTTTTACTACAATCAGGCCAAACATAAAGTTGTAGTTGATGATAGATCTGTCGAAGAAACGGTTCAGGATATCATACAGGTTTTAACTTAAAGAAGCATAGTTTCCGTTTTCGGAGTCGAAAACAACTTGAACATGCTCTAATAATGAAGTTGAAAGAGAAATGCCCTTAAAGTCTGCTTTTACAGGGTATTTTTTATGATTTCTGTCAACGAGTACTGCTGTTTTGAATTTTTTTAGCGGTACATCTAAAAAATGACGAACAGCATAGATCAATGTTGTGCCAGAGTTTAGTACATCATCAACCAGAACTAATCCTTTGTTAGAGTATTCTTCTGGGCTTAATGAAGTTTGTATAGCGTCCTGAGGACTTTGTTTGTTTACTTTTACTTCGCAGATAGAAACTTTTAAAGTAGAAATGCTGCTTAAAGCAGAAGCTATTTTTTTTGCAAATAGAAATCCGTTAGAAGCTATTCCGGCAATAATGACTTCTTCTTCGTCAACAAAAGTTTCGTAGATTTGATAAGCGATACGTTTTATTTTGTGTTCGATTTCCTGGTTTGTTAAGATGATATTATTGCTCATGATTTATTTTTTTGCTAAAGTACAAATTTTAAAAAATTAGAATATTAAAATTCCAAATTCCAAATTTCTTATTGATTGGAACTATTTTGAAATTGGATTTTGGAAAAGAATTGGAATTTGAAAAATTAGATTTTATTCTGTCTCTTCATCTTCATCAAAGATTTCATTTCCATATTCATCAATATCTCTTCGGTCTTTTTTGGTTGGTCTTCCTGTGCCGCTTTTTCTATAATGTTCTTTTGATAGCTTTAGAAGTTCTAAATGTGCGTATGCTTCCGGTGGAGTTTCGTTTTTACGGTAAATATCTACTAGTTTTGCACCGACACGACTTTCAGGAATATCTAAAACGGTTATTATCTGAGTAATTTGATCTTTTCTGAAGGTAATTCGGTCAGTAGGAAAAACTTCTTTAGACGGTTTTGCAACCTGTCCATTTACAGTAATATGGTTTTTTTTGCAGGCCTCTGTAACCATGTTTCTCGTTTTGTAATAACGAACGCACCATAAGTATTTATCGACTCTCATAATTTTTCTAAAATCCAAGTTAAATTCTTTACAAAAATAAATCAATATTGTATCTTGCGCACCTAAAAAAATGATAATAATGAATAAATTTAAATATTATTTTGTTTTATTACTGGCTGGTATTGCCATCGCTTCTTGTAGTAAAAAGGATGATGATGATACAGTGGTAACTCCGTTGAGAGATTATCAAGAACAGTATAATGCAGATAATGATTCAATTGTGAAATTTTTGAAAACCAATTATATTGAAAATGTCACAGCTGATTTTGATGTTAAGATATCAAAAATTCCTGCTGGCGGCACACAAACTTCTATTTGGGATCAACAGACTTATAAATTATTGAGCAGAGATGTTTATAGTGATGCTATTACTTATAAGGTGTATTATTTGGTGTTGAGAGAAGGTTCTGGACAGTCTCCAACAAATACCGATAAAATTTCAGCAGCTTATTCTTGTTATTTTTTGGATAACGCTCTTGTTGATTCTTCTTATGGACTTCCTTTTACGGCTAATTTATTTCCATATGCAAATGCGAATACAGTGGTAGAGGGTTGGTCAGAGATTTTTCCTAAATTTAAGACAGGAACTTCTACTACAGGGAATGATGGTGTAATCACTTATGCCGATTATGGTGCTGGTGTTATGTTTTTGCCATCAGGTATGGGGTATTACTCAGGTAGAGGATCTATTCCTGCTTATACACCGCTATATTTCACTTTCAAATTGTTTGATCTGCAGCGAATGGATAATGAGTATACTTCTACAAGTTCAGGAAGAATCTTTGCTGGCGATGGCGTTCCAGATTATTTAGAAGACCTTAACGGAGATGGTTATTTGTATGATTTTAGAAACACAACTAAATATCCAAACCCTCCAAAAGAATTGATTGATGATACAGATGGAGATGGTATTGCTGATTTTGTTGACTTTGATGATGACGGAGATGGTTTTACTACTAGATTTGAAATTACTAAGCCAACTAATCAGGTTGGTTGGGGAACATTAAACAGTCAGCCTTTCTATTTTGGAGTGTCATTATATTATCCTTGGGAGCCAATGGTAGATAATCCAGCTACTCCTAATGTAGATGAAACAGAGCCTAGGGGAATTCCTAGAAGACCAACTGGCGATCTTACAAATCCTGCAGATCCTGTAGAGTCGGCAAACAATCCTAGAAAATATACTGAGGAAGATTATACCGCTACCCCAAGAAAGAGAATTCATTTGGATAATAGTTATCCAATAAAAATTAAATAAAAAAAAAGACTCGAATTTTAAATCGAGTCTTTTTTTTTTATATGTCAAATCTTTAGTTGTTAAAAGGTAAAACATTTATTATTTAATATGTTTTATAAGTTGACTGTCTCTGAAAAAAAAACTCAAAATCTATTTTTTCATTTTTTGTAAGATTAGAAAAAATATTTTGTATTTTCTGTAAGTTTATTTTGTTTTTTTATTTTAGAATAATGTTAAAATAAGAAAAAAGATACTGTTTTACGTGATTACGTAAGGAATGTCTTTGTTTGATATTTATATTTGTAGGAATAACAAATAAATATTTTATAATGAAAAAAATTTTAGCATTCTTTTTAATGACTGCTCTTTTATCATGCAGTAATGAGGATCAAACAATTCAATCCGCTGAAGGTTTATCTGCTAATTCATTGTCGGTTTTAGACGGTACAACTCTTTCTTTTAAAGATGATAAGTCTTTTATAACGGAGTATAATGAATTGACAAAATTAAAGACGGGAGAAGAGCTTCAGGCTTGGATTTCTAAAAAAAAGCATTCTTCTCTTTTAAATGCAATAAATGAGAGTGTAATTGATCAAGAAGAAACTTTAGAAGATACAGAAGTTTCAAAATACATCTATTCAAATGCTTTAAGTGCTATTTTTAATGAAGATTCAAAAGTTAAAATAAATGGTAAAACTCTTTGGTTGAATGAGCAAAATCTTTACGAATTAAGTTCTGTAGATTTGAATAAAACAAGTGAGCAGTTACAGGTAGAAAGATCAAATCTTAAAATTTATGGTAATGTTTTTGGAGAGACCAAAAATAATGAAACAGGAAGAAGTATTATTAATGCAAACAAATCAAAATCATGGGAGTATGGTTTTAATTGGGATGGAAGAGAAAGAAAGATTATTTTGACCTTATTTAATGAAACTATTTATTTAAACGGAGATGTTTATACAACAAAAATGTTTTTAAGAGCTCAAAGATTAGGAAGGTATTGTTCTGTGTGGAGGTGCAGATGGAATAGTGATGCAGGAGGAGTTGTGATGGTAAGATTTACGGGATATACAAATTGGCCTATAAACCCTATTTTTGTAGAATATTACTCTTATCAATTAAACGATAATGCAAATACAATTATGTTGGCAGACGGGTCTCGTTATTCGGGTACACCAGTTATGCTTCCTGGTCCTGCAGATTATTTTGCTGTGTCTGGTACAGTAACATGTTCTTTTACAAATGTTCCTGCTATACAATTTCAGCCAGCAGCGACTACGTGGACTCAGGATATATCTTGGTTCTAATTAGAAAAGGAAGTATAATGAAAAAGCCTCGAAATGTTAATTTCGAGGCTTTTTTATAGATAAGATAGTTAAAACTATTTTCTTTTAATAACTCTTTCTACAGCTTCAACAATAGCTTGATTGTTCAATTTGTATTTTTCCATTAATTGCTCTGGTGTTCCAGATTCACCAAAACTATCTTTAACAGCTACAAATTCTTGTGGAGCTGGATTGTTTAAAGCCAATACTCCTGAAACGCTTTCTCCAAGACCTCCAAGATAATTGTGCTCTTCAGCAGTTACAACACATTTCGTTTTAGCAACAGATTTTAAGATGGCTTCTTCGTCCAGCGGTTTGATAGTGTGAATGTTGATTACTTCGGCAGAAATCCCTTTTGCTTCCAAAGCTTCAGCGGCGATAAGTGCTTCCCAAACCAAGTGCCCAGTTGCAATAATAGTAACATCTGTTCCTTCGTTTAACATAATTGCTTTTCCAATTACGAAAGGTTCATCAGCAGGAGTGAAGTTTGCTACAACTGGACGACCAAAACGTAAATAAGCTGGTCCGTGGTGATCAGCTAATGCAATTGTAGCTGCTTTTGTTTGATTGTAATCGCAAGTGTTGATTACAGTCATTCCTGGCAACATTTTCATTAATCCGATATCTTCTAGAATTTGGTGAGTTGCACCATCTTCTCCTAAAGTTAAACCTGCGTGAGAAGCACAGATTTTTACATTTTTATCTGAATAAGCTACAGATTGACGAATTTGATCGTAAACTCTTCCTGTAGAGAAGTTAGCGAAAGTTCCTGTGAAAGGAATTTTTCCTCCAATTGTTAAACCTGCAGCGATTCCAATCATGTTAGCTTCAGCGATTCCAATTTGGAAAAAACGCTCTGGGTGATTTTTTTTGAATTCATCAAATTTTAATGATCCAATTAAGTCAGCACATAATGCTACAACATTTTCGTTTTTTTGACCTAGTTCAGTCATTCCCGCTCCAAAACCAGAACGAGTATCTTTACTTCCTGTATTTTCGTATTTTTTCATTTTATATCTTTTGAGATGTTGGGTCTCTAGTAGTTTTAGTTTCTAAACTGAAAACTATCTACTGAGACTGAACACTTTTTTAATAGTCTGCTAAAGTTGAAACGTTTTGAGCTAAAGCACTAGCCAATTGATCATTGTTTGGTGCTTTACCATGCCAAGCATGAGTGTGCATCATGAAATCTACACCATTACCCATTTCTGTATGTAACAATATACAAACTGGTTTTCCTTTTCCTGTTCTTGATTTAGCATCAGTCAATCCAGCAATGATAGCGTCGATGCTGTTTCCTTCTTTAATTTCTAAAACATCCCAGTCGAAAGCTTCGAATTTAGCACGAAGACTTCCCATTGGCAGAACTTCGTCGGTTGTTCCGTCAATTTGTTTACCGTTAAGGTCAATTGTTGCGATGATGTTGTCTACTTTTTTAGCAGAAGCATACATAATAGCTTCCCAGTTTTGACCTTCTTGTAATTCTCCGTCACCATGTAAGCTATAAACAATATGATTGTCTTTGTTTAATTTTTTAGCTTGCGCTGCTCCAAGAGCTACAGATAAACCTTGTCCTAATGAACCAGACGCAATACGAACTCCAGGTAAACCTTCATGAGTTGTTGGATGCCCTTGTAAACGAGAGTCTAATAATCTGAATGTAGCTAATTCTGAAACTGGAAAATAACCGCTGCGTGCTAGAACGCTGTAAAAGACAGGAGAGATGTGTCCGTTTGAAAGGAAGAATAAATCTTCTCCGATTCCGTTCATATCAAAACCTTCTTTGCGGTCCATTATATTTTGATATAGTGTTACCAAAAATTCAGTACAACCTAAAGAACCACCTGGGTGTCCAGAGTTTACAGCATGTACCATTCTAAGAATATCTCTTCTTACTTGGATCGTTAAATCGCTTAATTGTTGTGTGTTAGGCTTCATTTTATATGTAAAATTTTAAACTGAAGCAAAAGTAACGGATATTTTGTGGGGAGACAAATGATTTTCTGCTTTAGTTCGTTCCAATTGTTAAATTTTTTTGTTCTTTTTTTATCAAAATTGGAGGAAAAGCAAAAATATGATAATTGTATGCAAAAGTTTTGCCACAGATTATACGGATTGTAATGATTTTAAAATCTATTAAATCTGTATAATTTGTGGCAAAAAAAAGATATAAACTTTAGAGGAGGTTTAAAAGGTTTAATTAGTGTCGCTTTCGCTGTAATAATTGTTTTCTTCGTCTTCAGAACCAATATCTTCTTGTTCGTCGTCAAGCTCGGAACCAGGAACATCTAAATCGTTGCCGATTTTATCGCTGTTCTGTTTCCATTCGTGATTATCATTATTAATTATTCTTTCTCCAGAAATGTCTTGAGGATCAATGTCTTCTAATCTTTCTTCTTGATTGTAAATATCTTCGTTTGCTGGATAATCCATGTTTTCAAGGTTTTTTTCGATTTGATCGTCCTTGATATCATCTAATTTATCTTCTGAGTTTATCATGATTTCTAAAATTTTAGTTGAATATTAAAATTACGAAAGAAATGAATGGGTTTGTTATACTTTAATAATAGGATTGCTGCAGTTTTTACATTCCGATTTTATCGATGGATTTTCTTGAAGAACCGTTTGCGTTAGGGATTACTTCACAGAGTTTTATTTTTTATTGGAGTTCAGTGAACTTCGTTTGTAGCGGCATCCTTTTGTGACAAATGTCAAGACTTCATTAACAACGATAATTTCTGGAACAAAAGATATAGCGGATAGCCCGACTGAAGGGAACGCCCAAAATAGTTTTAGTTTCAAGTTTCAGGTTTTCTTTGTTTCAAGTTGGGGACATCAGGTTTTAGCTTGATGAGAATAATTTTCTAATTTTCTAATTGACAAATTATCTAATTAATTTTCCTGAAATTAAACTATCTTTGCGCTCTGAAAAAAGAAACAAATGAAGTTCGATTTATTACAAAAAGATCCGCAGTCTAAAGCAAGAGCGGGGAGTATAACTACTGATCACGGCGTAATTGAAACGCCTATTTTTATGCCGGTTGGAACGGTTGCATCTGTGAAAGGTGTGCACCAGCGTGAACTTAAAGAAGAAATAAATCCGGATATTATCCTTGGAAATACATACCATTTATATTTGCGTCCGCAGACTGAAATTTTAGAAAAAGCTGGTGGATTGCATAAATTCATGAACTGGGATCGTAATATTTTGACTGATTCGGGAGGATATCAGGTATATTCTCTTTCATCAAACAGAAAAATTAAAGAAGAAGGGGTAAAGTTTAAATCACATATTGATGGATCTTATCACTTTTTTACTCCTGAAAATGTAATGGAAATTCAGCGTACCATTGGAGCTGATATTATTATGGCTTTTGATGAATGTACGCCTTATCCTTGTGATTACAGATATGCACAGCGTTCGATGCACATGACACACCGCTGGTTAGATCGTTGTATTAATCATTTGGAAAAGGTACCTTATAAATACGGTTACGAACAAACATTTTTTCCAATTGTTCAAGGAAGTACTTATAAAGATTTACGTCGTCAGTCGGCTGAATATATTGCTAATTCTGGACAACAAGGAAATGCAATTGGTGGACTTTCGGTTGGTGAACCTGCAGAAGAAATGTACGCGATGACAGAAGTGGTTTGCGAAATTCTTCCTGAAGACAAACCTCGTTACTTAATGGGAGTTGGAACTCCAATAAATATTCTTGAAAATATTGCGTTAGGTATTGATATGTTTGACTGTGTTATGCCAACGCGTAATGCAAGAAACGGAATGTTGTTTACAGCAAATGGAACAATCAACATCAAAAACAAAAAATGGGAAGCAGATTTTTCTCCAATTGATGAAATGGCGCATACTTTTGTAGATACAGAATATTCAAAAGCGTATTTACGTCACTTGTTTGCAGCTAATGAATACTTAGGAAAACAAATCGCTACAATTCATAACCTTGGATTTTATATGTGGTTGGTTCGTGAAGCTAGAAAACATATCTTAGCCGGAGATTTCAGACCATGGAAAGAAATGATGGTTAAAAATATGAGTCAAAGACTATAAAAAAGTTTCAAGTTTTTTTAGTTTCAAGTTTCAAGTTGCTCAGTGTAACATGAAACTTGAAACGTGAAACCTGAAACTTTTAAACTTGAAACAAAAAATATATGCTGACAATAATAGATAAGTATATTTTAAAAAGATATTTAGCCACTTTTTCGGTAATGATTTTATTATTTATTCCGATTGGAATCGTAATTGACGTTTCTGAAAAGGTAAATAAAATGCTGGAGAATAAAATTCCATTTACAGAAATTGCGCTCTATTATTACAATTTTACGGTATATTTTGCCAATTCATTATTTCCGATATTCTTGTTTTTATCTGTAATTTGGTTTACTTCAAAATTGGCTAATAATACAGAGATTATTGCGATTTTAAGTTCTGGAATTTCTTTTACACGTTTTTTGCGTCCTTATATTATGGGAGCAACTATTGTGTCTGTATTTGTGCTTTTAATGGGTTTTTTTATTGTTCCTGCTGCCAGTGAAGGATTCAATAATTTCAGGTATACTTATTTAAAAGGTAATGGAAAAGCAGAAATGCTTGGTAATAATACCAATGTTTACAGGCAGATTAATGATAACGATTTTATTTTTGTAAACAGTTTTAATGAAGAATCTAAGACGGCCTTTAATTTTACATTAGAGCATTTTGAAAAGGAAAAACTAACCTATAAAATTACTGCAAGCCGTATTAAATGGGATCCTAAAAAAAAGACCTACATTTTGTACGATTACACCAAAAGAACAGTTGGCGAATTGAATGATGTGCTTGAAAAATCGCCGGAAAAAAATGTAGCTTTTAAGTTTGAACTAGCCGATTTAACCCCTGTTGTTTACATCGCAGAAACATTGACTTTAGGCAAACTGATCGATTTTATTGAAAAAGAAAGAAAAAGAGGCTCTGGAAACATCAACACTTATCTTGTTGTTCTTTATAAAAAGTATAGCGTTCCAGTTTCTGCTTTTATTTTGACTATTATAGCTGTTGCAGTTTCTTCTATGAAACGACGCGGTGGAATGGGAACGAACTTAGCAATCGGAATAGCGATTGCCTTCTCATTTGTATTCTTTGATAAAATTTTTGGTACACTTGCCGAAAAATCTACTTTCTCACCTTTATTAGCTGTCTGGTTCCCGAATATTGTTTTCGGAATCTTAGCAGTTTATCTATTACGTAATGCGAAACGATAATTTAAAAAGTTATTTAAATCTTCACTTAATTGTTTTTATCTGGGGTTTTACAGCCATTTTGGGTGCTTTAATAACTATTGATGCCAATAATCTGGTTTGGTATAGAATGCTTATTGCCATGATTTTTTTAGGAGCTTTTATCGCTTATAAAAAACAATCTTTTCAAGTTCCTGTAAAAGAATTATTTAAACTGATTTTTGTTGGATTATTAATTGCCTTGCACTGGATTTTCTTTTTTAAAGCCATTCAGGTTTCCAATGTATCCATTACACTTTCTATTTTTTCGCTAGGCGCTTTTTTTGCCTCTTTACTAGAACCTTTATTTTATGGACGTAAAGTTTTGTGGTATGAAGTTCTTTTTGGTCTTGTAATTATTGCAGGTTTGGGACTGATTCTTCAGGTAGAAATAAAATATCTAACGGGAGTTTATTATGCTTTAGCTGCAATTATTTTAGGAGTTTTGTTTACCTTAATGAATGGAAAGCTGATTTCAGACCATGAACCTTCAGTAATCACTTTTTATGAGTTTGGTGCTGGAGTCTTTTTTATCTCAATTTATTTTTTATTTCAAGGAAAATTTACGGCAGATTTCTTTACGATGTCTTTAAATAACTGGGTTTTGCTACTGGTTTTATCCTCTATTTGTACAGCCTATGCCTTTACTGCATCAGTAAAAGTAATGCAGCGATTAACGCCATATACGGTAATGCTAACCACGAACTTAGAGCCTGTTTACGGAATAGTTTTAGCTTATTTCATATTAGGGGGGAAAGAAAAAATGAGTGTGGAATTTTATATTGGAGCAGTTATAATTATCATAACCGTTATCCTAAATGGTGTTTTTAAACACTATCAGAAAAAGAAAGAGAGCTTGTAATAGTTTCCTTATTTTTAAAATGCATTTTTATACTTTAAATAACAATTAACTTCGCCAATGATATAATATTTTTATATTTGCGGTTCGATTTACAAACAAAATTCAAAAATCCATGGAATATTTAGATTTTGAGCTTCCAATTAAAGAACTTGAAGAACAGCTAGAAAAGTGCGTTATTATTGGAAAAGAATCTGACGTTGATGTAACACCTACCTGCAAGGAAATCAACAAGAAATTAGAGGAAACCAAGAAAGATATATACAAAAACCTTACTGCTTGGCAGCGTGTACAATTGTCAAGACACCCAAATAGACCGTATACGTTAGATTATATTAAAGCAATTTGTGGTGATACGTTTTTGGAACTTCATGGAGACAGAGGTTTTAAAGATGATAAAGCAATGGTTGGTGGTCTTGGTAAAATAAACGGACAGTCGTTTATGATTATCGGACAGCAAAAAGGTTTTAATACTAAAACACGTCAGTATCGTAATTTTGGTATGGCAAATCCAGAGGGATATCGTAAAGCTTTGCGTTTGATGAAAATGGCAGAGAAATTTGGAATTCCAGTTTTGACTTTGGTAGATACTCCGGGTGCATATCCAGGATTAGAAGCTGAAGAAAGAGGACAAGGAGAAGCTATCGCAAGAAATATTTTTGAAATGGTTCGTCTTCAAGTGCCGATTATCACAATTATTGTTGGTGAAGGTGCTTCTGGTGGAGCTTTAGGAATTGGTGTTGGAGACCGTGTTTATATGTTAGAAAATACTTGGTATTCTGTAATTTCTCCAGAATCTTGCTCTTCTATTTTATGGAAGAGCTGGGAATACAAAGAGCGTGCAGCAGAAGCTTTAAAATTGACATCTTCTGACATGAAAAAACAAAAATTAGTAGATGATGTTATTCCGGAACCACTAGGAGGAGCGCACTATGACCGCGAAACAACTTTTAAAACAGTTGCAGAATACATCACTAAAGGATATAATGAATTAAAAGACTTATCAACAGCCGACTTAATTGCCCAAAGAATGGACAAATACAGTAATATGGGCGAGTATAAAGAGTAAATTCATAAAAAGAGACTTAAAATCCGAAGCCTTACAGTTTCGGATTTTTTTTTGGTTATGAACAAATCAGGATTATTTATAAACAATTAATAGTTATAACTCGATAGCAGATTTTTTTTAAATTTTGCTACTTTCGCTATATGGAAAATTTCAAAAACTTAAGCCCTGTAAAGGTCGACAAAACCACCATTATCAACTTAGAAAAAGGTAAGTTGCCACCGCAAGCTCTTGATTTGGAGGAAGCTGTGTTAGGTGCAATGATGATTGATAAAAAAGGGGTAGATGACGTAATTGATATTTTGCAGGCAGAAGCTTTTTATAAAGACGCACACAAACATATTTTTGAAGCGATTTTACAACTTTTTACCGAAACGCAGCCTATTGATATCTTAACAGTTTCGACTCAGTTAAAGAAAAACGGAAAGTTAGATTTAGCGGGTGGAGATTTCTATTTAATTCAGCTTACGCAGAAAATTGCTTCTTCGGCGCACATCGAATTTCATTCGCGTATCATTCTTCAAAAATTTATTCAAAGAAGTTTGATTAGAATTTCTTCAGAAATTATTGAAGCATCCTATGATGAAAGTGCAGACGTTTTTGATTTATTGGATCAAGCTGAATCTAAATTGTACGAAGTTACACAAGGAAATATCAAGCGTAGCTCCGAAACCGCACAGAGTTTGGTTTTACAAGCTAAAAAGAAAATTGAAGAGATTTCTAAAAAAGAAGGATTAAGTGGTGTAGAGACTGGTTTTCATAATCTAGATAAACTAACGTCTGGATGGCAGCCGAGTGATTTAATTATTATTGCGGCCAGACCAGCGATGGGAAAGACGGCGTTTGTACTTTCTATGGCTAGAAATATTGCGATCCAATATGGACATGGAGTAGCTTTGTTCTCTCTGGAGATGGCATCTGTTCAGTTAATTACGAGGCTTATTTCTTCTGAAACAGGATTGTCGTCAGAAAAATTGCGTACAGGAAAATTAGAGGCTCATGAATGGACAATGTTGAGTACTAAGGTAAAAGATTTAGAGAAAGCGCCTTTGTTTATTGATGATACACCTTCACTTTCTATTTTCGATTTAAGAGCAAAATGCCGTCGTTTAGCGTCACAGCATGGTATTAAAATTATTATTATTGATTATTTGCAGTTGATGACTGCCGGAGGAAATGCTAAAGGAGGAGGAAATCGTGAGCAGGAAATTTCTACAATTTCCCGAAACTTAAAAGCTTTGGCAAAAGAACTTAACGTTCCGGTAATTGCACTTTCTCAGTTGTCACGTGCCGTTGAGACGCGTGGTTCTAGTAAACGTCCTTTACTTTCGGATCTTCGTGAATCTGGAGCAATTGAGCAGGATGCCGATATCGTTTCGTTTTTATACCGACCAGAATATTACAAAATTGAGGAATGGGATGATGAAGAGGCTTCGCCAACTGCTGGTCAGGCTGAAATTATGATCGCAAAACACCGTAATGGGGGTATTGAAAACATACGTTTGAAATTTTTAGGACACCTAGGGAAATTTGATAATCTTGATGAATTTTCGGGTAGCTATGACGATCTGCCGTCAAAAATGAATCATGATGATAGTCCGTTTGTGACAAATAATCTGCCTTCAGCCAATGAAGCATTTGGCAGTAATTTGAACGATGATGACGATGACAGCGATGTTCCATTTTAATAAATTGTAAAGGCCTTATTTTTTAAGGCTTTTTTTTTGTTTTTGTGCTAATTTTCTAATTAAAATCAGTAGTTTAGCTATACCATTAAGGAACTATTTATTTTTTTAAAGTATTAACCAATAACAAATTTAAATTATGAGTGAAGAAAAATTTCCTGGACCTATCAAGGTGCCTTTGACAACTGCCGAAAAGTGGGAGAAAAGATACGATGATGATACTTCTGTTGAGGATCGTAAGAAAAAAGTTAAATCTTATTTAATTCCTAGAGAAAGTTTAGAGCTGGTTTTAAAGCTAGATACTGAAGCTGTTCGTGCTTACATTGGGATTAATGACCAAAATGAGAAAACTTTACTTTTTGTTGGAGCCAAATATGATCCAGAAACGGGTAAATACGTAGATGTTTACGGTACAGAAGTAGGAGCAGATGAAGGCGAAAACGAAGGTATACCAATTGTTTACGATGGTGCACGTCCAAGTCCTCCATATTAATTAAATCACTTTTAGAATGGATGATTTTTTAATATATTCAAGTTATTTGATTTTATTGATTAATCTTATGTTATATTCATTTAGCTTTTTCCGAAAGGAAAAAGCTAATGTTTTTTTTGTTTTCTATTTGGGCTTCTCTTTTGTAATGCAAATTTCAATGGAAGTTATTTATCATTTAGAGCTAAACAATTTATTCCTTGTTAATATTTTTTTTATAGGACAAATGATTTTATTAGGGCTCTTTTATGATTCGTTATTTTATCTTAAAGTTCAAAAAATGTTTGTTCGAACAACTTTAGTAATTGCTCTGTTGATTTTATCAATACAATTTATTTTAGATGCTGGTCAATTTTTGAAGTTTAATCTGTTTGAAATCACTTTAACATCTTTACTTATTGTTGTTTTTGCGCTACTTCATTTTTATAATATGCTTACAGAAGGTAAAAAGTTCTATTATATAAGTATTGCAGTAGTTTTTTATTTATTAGCAAGTACAGTATTATTTTTAATTGGAAATCTTTCTACAGGGTTAAGCACTGATTTGAAATATCTAAGCTGGCAGTTAAATGCTTTTTTGCTTATAATTTATTATTTGATTATTCTATTTGAATGGAAAGTAAGTTTTTCTCCGAAAAAAAGTTTACAAAGTTAGTTTGTAATTGTCTAACATAAGAAAACAGATATGAACACCCATTCAATTCCTGATAAAGAGCTAGTTGCTATTATATTGTATATCTCCTTGTTTTTTATAATTGTTGCAGTTGCGTTAATTATATTCTTTTATTTTTCTAGAAAAAAAATCATTCAAAAGGAATTAGAAAAAAAAGATTTAGAGCTTCGTTACCAAAAAGAACAGCTGCATGCAAATATTGTGACACAAGAAGAAGAACGTAAAAGAATTGCACAAGATCTCCATGATGATATCAGTTCAAAATTAAATATTGTTTCTTTAAATAGTCATTTACTAACCGCGCCAAATCTTACTGAAGCAGAGACTGCTGAAATTACAGAGAACATAATCGCTTTGACAACTAAAGCATTAGACAATTCAAGAAAAATTGCCCATAATCTATTGCCTCCTGTTTTTGAAAAATTTGGACTTAATGCAGCAATAGAAGAACTGTGTGAAGAATTTGAAAGCAGTAAATCTGTAAAAACACATTATAAAAATGAGATTGATTTTGATGATAATGATATCGATAGACATTTACATGTTTTTAGAATTCTGCAGGAACTTATGAATAATTCACTCCGACATGGAAAAGCGACAGAGATTTGGATCGCATTTTCTGAGAAAGAGGGAATAAATACCTGTGACTACGAAGATAATGGAGTTGGTTTTGACAGTACTAATGCTGAAAATCAAAAAGGATTGGGAATGAAAAATATTGACAGCCGTATATCGTTTCTAGAAGGTGAAATAAAAATTACATCCGAAATTAACAATGGAATCGTAGTAAACTTTAGTTTTTAAGCTAAATAAAATGGCTTATGTAAGGTTTTTTATCAATAAAATAAGGTAATTGAGTATTTTATAAATCATATTTCGTAAATTCGGCAGACCAAACTAAACGACCAAAATCAAATAAGATGAATGCTGCTATAAAAATTGCCTTAGTCGATGATGAAATTTTGTTTCGCAAAGGAATTTCTTTTTTATTGCAGAGGGAAGAAAATATTGAAATTATTTTTGAGGCCTCAAACGGAGACGAACTTATTGCTCTGTTAGATAAAAACGAAATTAAACCAGACATCATTATAATGGATTTAAAAATGCCGGTTCTAAACGGTGTTGAAGCCACAAAAATTATTCGAAAATCATATCCTGATATTAAGATTATCGCTTTGACAAGTTATGATACGAAGTCATTTATTGCCAATATGATTCAGGTTGGTGCGGTAGCTTATTTGATAAAAAACACTACTCCAAAGGATTTAATTCTCACAATCAATGAAGTAGCGGCGAAAGGTTTCTATTATGATGAAAGTGTTCTAAAGACAATTCGAGAAACTATAGTTTCTCCTAAAAATACAAAAGGTGGGCTGGAGACTAATTTTCTTTCGCCTCGCGAAGTAGAAATACTTCAATTAATCTGCCAGCAAAAGACAACAGCAGAAATTGCAGAACAGCTGTTTCTAAGTCCAAGAACCGTAGAAGGACACAGGAATAATTTACTGCTTAAAACAGAATCCCGAAATATTGCTGGTCTTGTTGTATATGCTATTCAAAATGATTTAGCGGTTCTGACAATTTAATTATGTTAAGCTGTCAAAAATTGAATTGACAACACGTAATACAATATAATTGTTACTACAAGAACACATAAACCTATTTTTTGAATTATATTCATACCTTTTTCTTGGTTATTACTATCATTAAACTTCATGGTGGTTTGTTTTTTTACATTGATTAGTTTGATGATCTGGGATAGCAAATGTATATAGATTATTTTAGCATACTATAGGTGTTTTTACCCTTTTTTTTCAATATTCCAAATCAGGTATTTTTACCTGTTTGACTATTTAACATTCTGTTAGGCTAGAAAAAATTGTAAGCATTCTTTTTTTTAAGTCTTCCTTTATATCTTTACTAAAATAATTTTCTAATGCATAAGAGTTTATTCTACATTTTTATACTGCTAATTACATTTAATACTCGAGCATCGTTTATCTTACTTCCTATGGATGAATCTACACAGCAGAATCATTTAAAGGCTTATGGTATAACATATTGGTGTTTGAGCAGAGATTATAAAGCAAGCTGGCTTTTAAATTATCGCGGCGGTTCTTTTTTGCTTCCAGATGCCGAAGAAATTAGAAAAGAATGTAAAATTAGAGGAGTAAGTTTTGAGGTTATTTCAGATAGTGAAGAAGCTTCAATATTAAATGAAATTTCAAGCCCTTCTCAAAATATGGAATCTGTAATTTTAGAAAAAGCTCCAAAAATTGCAGTTTATACTCCAAAAGGAAAACAGCCTTGGGATGATGCCGTTACTTTGGTGCTGACTTATGCAGAAATTCCTTTTACCCCGATTTACGACGACGAAGTTTTAAGTGATCAGCTTTTAATGTATGATTGGCTTCATCTGCACCATGAAGATTTTACCGGTCAATATGGGAAATTTTATGCAGCTTATAAGAATACTCCTTGGTATATAGATCAAAAAAGAGATTCTGAAGCTCTGGCTGCAAAATTAGGTTATTCAAAAGTATCTCAGGAAAAAGGTGCTGTTGCAAAAAAAATAAGGGATTTTGTTGTTGGCGGTGGTTTTATGTTTGCTATGTGTTCTGCTACAGATAGTTTTGATATTGCACTTGCAGCCGATGGTGTTGATATTTGTGAAGCTATGTTTGATGGAGATCCAAGTGAATCCAATTACCAATCCAAACTAAATTATAATAATTCTTTTGCGTTTAAAAACTTCACTTTAGAAAGAAAACCTGAGGTTTATGAGTTTTCGGATATTGATATGACGACAAAAAGAAGAATCATGATGGATAAAGATTACTTTACTTTAATGGAGTTTTCTGCAAAATGGGATCCAATTCCAAGTATGCTTTGCCAGAATCATACACAATTAGTGAAAGGATTTATGGGGCAGACAACATCATTTGATACTTCATTGATAAAATCGAATGTCTTGATTATGGGAACCTGTGAGTTAAATGGAGAATCAAGATATATTCATGGCGAAAAAGGAAAAGGAATGTTTACTTTTTTTGGAGGACATGATCCTGAAGATTTTCAGCATCAAGTTGGTGATCCGCCAACAGTTTTAGATTTGCATCCAAATTCGCCTGGTTATAGATTGATCTTGAATAATGTATTGTTTCCTGCTGCAAGAAAAAAGAAACTAAAAACGTAATTTTAGTTTAGAGAGAATTCAAGCCAGATCGGAATATGATCGGAAACTCGTCTAGCATTCTGAAGAGAGTCAAAATCTTCATAAAACTTTATAATTCCTGAATTAATTGCTTTTAGCTTCGAAGATTTATAAAATATATTGTCAAACTCTGAAGCTAGGCAGATGTTATTTTTACATTTTTGTTTTAGTGTGGTCTTTTGATTCTTTAAAACGGAATCGTATCCCATTTTTTTAAGAGGATTAAATACAGAATGTTTTTCAGGACAGTTAAAATCACCTAAGAAAACTAAGTTTAAATTGGGATATTCGTTTGGTAAAAACTTGAAAAATTTGATTTCGGTTTCAGGCTGTTTTTTTTGAGTTATGGCGTGAAAGTTAACTAGCGTAATTTGTTTTCTATTGATTTCAAACGTTGCTAAATAAGGTTCTCGATCAATCTCTAAACGATATTTTTGCTCCAGCCAAGGTTTGTTTTTTAATTTAATTTTACCACTTTTCCAGATATAGGCATATCGTTCAGTTTTATAACTGCTGCCTGTTGTAGGATCACTTATGATATAATCCCATTTAGTACCTTTTTCGTTTAGAATTCCAGCTAGTTTAGCTACAGTTTGTGCACCTCCATATCCAGCAACTACTTCTTGGATAGCAATTATATCGTATACGGCAATTTTTTTTGCAATATAATTGAGTTCTGTATCAGATTTTGATTTGCCAAAGTTTTCAATATTCCATGATAAAACTTTGGTTTGTGCAAATGATAAAAAGGTAAATAATAGTAGAAGAGGGCTTAGAATGCTTTTCATGTAAAATGTAAATGAAATCAAATATATAGGTAATTCCTATAACTTACATTAAACCTTCCTCAGAAATTATTAATGTTTTTTGTATCTGTTTTTTAAAGCAGTTCCTATGACTATAATTTGTAAAACAAGCAATGCAGGAATAAAGATTATTTTCCAATCGATTTCTAGCCAGCCGGTTTTTTCAGACACATAAGCAAAGCTTATAGATAAAAAAAGACAAAGAAACATTGTTTTCATGATAATTTTATTTTGAGTTGTATTGATTCTTTCAATAAAAGTAATCGTTTTGTTTTTTGGTTTCATTAGTAAGTTGATAGGGCTGTAACAAATTTAGATCTATTAAGTTTATATTCCTTACGGGATTCCGTAATACGCAAATTAAACTAAGCCAAAATCTTTAGCAATAGCTATAAGATGTACATTATTATTGGCCTTGAAATAGATTTTTAATTTGTTAATTCTCTTCTCAATACTGCTTGTACCGTTTGGAGTTATAGATAAATCTTTAAATTCTTTAGAAATGCTTTCTAAAATATATCCTTGAGAAAGAAGTTTTAAGATTGATATATCATAAGATTCAATTTCAATCAGTGCCTTGTCATTAAAACTAAAGGATAAATCAGAAGAAATAATTTTTTCTTCATTATTGTAAGTGCTTACAATAGCATTTTTTAGTTCTGTAATACTATTTCTTCCTTTAGAAACATAAGCACTTATTCCTAAATCATTAAAAAGAGTTTTAATTCTATAACTTTTATCTTCAATAGAAAAGACGATTTTCTTTAATGTAGGCTGTACTTTGTTTACAGCTTCAATGAGCTCATCACCACTGTTTAAGACAGCCTTTCTATGATCTGATTTAAATGATAAATCGCTGATTAATAAATCATAAGGTTCTTTTTCAAGTAGAGCCTTTTTTATCTTAAGCAAAGCTTCGTCACAGTATTTTACATGGTCAATAACAGGAACTTGTAAATCTTCCAATACTTGAACAACTGCAATGCTGATACTATCTAAATCTTCGGCAACTAAAACTTTTTTAAACATATTTTTATCTTATATAGGGAATGTGAAATTTATTTTAAAGGCTTTTTCTAATGTTGTATCAAAATTAATAGTTCCTTTTATTGTTTTAATACGGTTTTCCACATTTTGTAGTCTTTTTTCTAAAATAATTTGATTTGAAGCAAATTCACTACTGTTTTCAACATACAAAACGTTTAATTTTTTGTCTTTTAATTTTAAAACGATGCTTACTATATTCGAATTGTTATCCTTTTTCATATAGTATAATAATTCTTGTAGGATTCTGTAAAGTATGATTTTCTTGTTTTTATCAATAGAATCCCATGAAATTAGGTCAAAACCATTTAAGATAATATTTGTATCATGGCTTTTATATTCTGAAATCATTTCTTTTAAGGCCAAAATGTAACGTGTATCAGTTGGTATTTTGCTGTTCTCTCTTGAAATATTTCGAGTTTTTGAGTAAATGCTGTTTAAATCACTCAATAATATTTCCTTATTTTCTTTGTTTTCTAGATTGTTATCGTGAACAAATAGTAAAGTGTGGTATATATTGGAGTTAAGCTCATCATGTAGTTTCTGGGATATTCGCATTTCGCTTTTAAATATGGCATCATTTTTTTCTCTTTTGCCTTTAGTAGTGATGTAGAATATTAAAAAAAGTAATACAAGTAAACTTATAGAGATTACTACATACGAAATATAGCTCCTATTTTTTTGTCTTTGCAGCTGTAATTCTTTTTGTGTTTTTTGATTTTTTAGCTCAAAATTTTCTTCTTTGTCTTTATTGGAATCATAAATTATAGTAGCAAATTGATTTTTTGCTTTTTTTCTGCTGCGAATCACACTATCATTTAATGCTAGATAAGTTTCAAAATGTTTTCTTGAATTTTTGACATCATCAGCTTTAATTAGATTGGCCAGCATATCGATTTCGTATATGGTCGATTTTGTTCTTTTTGCACATTCGTATGCTTTTTGTGCATTAATTTTAGCTAATTCTGGGTTGTTGTATTTCTTGTAAAAGATATAAAGAGAGAAATAATTTGCAATTAATTCATAATCATTGTTGGTTTTGATTGTTAATTCTAAACTCTTGTTAAAACAATCAAATGCCAATTCCTTATGATCTCCAATGCGTAAATAACAAAGTCCAAGATTATATAAGAGAGCTGCGTATTGAACATCGGTATTTGGAGGATCAATTTTATCTCTAATCTTATGTCTGGCAAGAGGTCTTAATATACTTATGGCTAGTTTATATTTTTTTTGCTGAATATATATAAAAGCAATATGTGTTAGTATGTCAGATTTTCTAAAGGAAGAGATTGCCTTTTTGTATGCTTTTCGCTGGTAAAGCAATGCAGTATCATAATCGTAAATAGAAAAATAATTATGCGCCATTAATGCATAGGCATTCACAGGATTTTTTGCTTTTGTGGTTTTTTCTAGATAAGGTAATGTCTTTGTTAGTGTGTTTTCGGCTTCATAGAAATCGCCAAATCTTTGTTGGACATCCGCAATATTTGTTAACGATTGAACATAATCATCCGGATAATCTGCTTTGGGATTGCATAATGATGCTGCTTTTTTAAAATAGAAAAGTGCGCTGTCATATTTTCCAGGATCCAAAAGAGCATCTCCTTTTAGTATTAATTTTTGTATAGCAGCTGAACGATTCTCTTTGAAAAGTATTTGTTGCTGTTTTTTTTCCTTATACAATTTTAAGGAAAGAATAATAGCTAAAATGGCGAAAAAAATAAGGAGGCAAAAGGCAATATGTTTTTTCTGGAAAAATAAAAATAAGCTCTTAATCATGATAATGGAAATTTGAAAGAGACTTTAAATCCTTGATTAGGGCTGGAAGAAATATTGATTTGTCCTTTTATTTTATGAATTCGATTTTTAACATTATAAAGCCCATTTTTAAATATAATTTTATCTGTATCAATTCCTTTTCCGTTATCAGCATAATTAATTAGAATGTTTTTTTGGTCTTTTGTAAAACTAATTCCAACTAAAGAAGCTTCACTGTATTTTCGCATATTAACAAGCAACTCCTGCAATACTCTGTAGACAGTGGATTTTTTGTTTTGATCCACTTCACTCCAATCGATAGTATCCAATCCAGTTAAAATTAAATTTATATGTAAAGTGCTAAAACCAGAAAGCATTTCTTTAAGTGATGTTATATAATTTTCAGTAGTGATTGCAGGATTTTCTTTTGAAATATCTTTTGTCCTCGAATAAATTGCGTCTAAATGATTTAATAATTGCTGTTTATTTTCGGTTTGGGATAAATTTTTGTTTTCTGCAAATGCCATTGTATGATAAATATCGTTTGCTAGTTCATCATGAAGTTTTTTAGAAATTCGGGTTTCACTATCATAAGTGGCTTCAATTTTCTCGCGATTAGCTTTAGAGGTTAGATAGTAGTACAAAATTAAAATCATACACAAACTTAGTACTATAGTAATATAGGCTATAATGTTTTTATTTTTCTGTCTTTCCACTTTGAGTTCATTTTCGGCTCTATGTGTTTTCAGTTTTAAATTTTCTTCTTTTTCACGTTTGGAGTTATACTTAATTTTTGAAAGGTTATTCTTTGATCTTTGTGCAGTTATATAAATGCTGTCATTTAGACTAATATAAGATTCAGAGTATGTTTTAAATTCCTCATCAGAGCTGTGCTTAATTATCACCCTTAAAGCAGTTAAACTTTCTTCGGCCAGATTGGTTTTACTAAATTCTTTATAACTTAAAATCGCATATTTTTTTGATAAAGAAGAATTTTTTGATTCATACAATTGTGCAAGATGAAGATAACTTTTTCCCAGTTCATCAGGATTTTGCAGCTTTTTTTTAATCGCTAACCCTTTCAGCATATAATCTAATCCACTTTGATTGTTATTAATTTTAAAATAACACAATCCTATATTATCTAATAAAGAGCCGTAAAATTTGGGGTTAATGATAACCTCTTTTGTGTTTTCTAAAGGAAGAAAAATAGTAAGGGCTTCATTAAATTTTTCACTTTGAATTAATGCAATCCCTATACTGTTTTTTGAAATTAATTTTTTCTCTGTCTCTATATTTAGCTTTAGAGTTTTTTCGTAGTATAAAATTGCACTTTTGTTATCAAAGGTATTTAGAAAATTATTGCCAAGAGTGGTGTAAAGAGTCCATACAAGAAGTGGGTCTTTGATAAATTTTACGTATGGCAATCCTTGTGTTAATGTGGTTTCACTTCCAGCATAATCACCATACTTTTGCTGGATGATTGCCATATAATTTAAAGTGCTAATATAATTTTCAGGATCTTTTGATGGAGAAGACATCGATAATGCCTCGTTGTAGTAATAAAACGCACTATCCAATTTATTCTCGCCAAATGAGGTATTTGCTAGAGCAATCAATCTAGTAACTTTTATTTTATTGTAGGTTTCTTTTTTTTCTATTACAGTATTTTTCTGGCAAGAAAAAACTGCTGAAAAAGTAATAAATAGGTAGAAGTAAAACCGTATTCTTTTTGGTATCATGCGCCAAAAGTAAATAATTTTACAAGTTTTAAAACAGTATAAATACGGTAATTTGAAATATTTTTAAAAATTGATTTTTTTTAATTTCTAATTTTTATATAAATACAAAAAAGCCCTTTAGGAATAAGGGCTTTTGAGTTCTAATTGCTTGTAAATATTCTCTTTATAATGTTATGATGCACGCATTCCAGTAGTAATTGCTAATCTGTTCCAAGAGTTAATTGTAATGATCGCTAATAGTATTTCGGCAAGATATTTTTCGTCAAATAATTTAGCTGCATTTTCATAAACATCATCAGAAACGTGATTTCCAATTAAGGTCACCTGTTCCGTTAAAGCTAAAATTGCTTTTTCTTCTTCTGTATAAAAATCAGCTTCACGCCATGCACTTATCAAGTAAATTCTTTGTTCAGAAATACCATGTTTTCTAGCATCAGCGGTATGCATGTTAATACAGAATGCACAGCCATTAATTTGTGAAGCACGGATTTTGATTAATTCTTTATGAACGGGAGTCAATGAAGTTGAAGCAATATATTTTTCTAAGTTCATTAATGCTTGATACGCTTCTGGAGCAACATTCGGGATAACAATTCTTGGTTTCATTTTTATATGTTTTAAAAGTTCATTACAAAGGTCAGTAATCAATACTCTTAAAAACTTGAACTACTTCAAGAAATACGTTTTACACTTTTCCAGCTCTGATTTTACTCATAAATTCGGCAGAAAAATCCAGATAGGAGGCAAGCATATATTGAGGAACACGCTGAACAAAATCAGGTTGTTGATTCTTAAAATGATTATATCGTTCTTCAGCAGACATTGTAAACAAAAACTTAATCCTCATTTGCGCAGCTCCAAATGCTTTTTGAGCAACAATTCTAAAGTATCTTTCAAGACTTGGAATCTGAACTAATATAGATTCCAAAACAGATTTTTCAATTGCAATTACTTCTGTTGTTTCAACAGCCTGAATATAAAAATGAGAAGGAGTATGGTTGTGGTAACTTAAATAGTCAGTGATCCACCAATTTTCGACACCAAATTGAAGCGTTTGTTCTGTTCCTCTCGTATTAATGATATATTGTCTCATACAGCCCTTTACAATAAAATACATCGTATTGCATATTTGCCCTTCTTGTAAAACATGATCTTTTCTTTTAATTTTTGAAGTGCTTAAACATGATTCTAGTATATCAATTTCTGAAGGTTCTAAGGAAATAAACTTTTGAATATGGTTGAGAATTGCGTTCTGCATGTGAAGATTTGCTTTGAAGTAAATTTACTTTATTATTTAATTATATCTACAAAGAAGTTTAGATAGAGATATTATAAAAGTAAAAAGCCATTCGAAAAATATCGAATGGCTTTTTTATAATAAGTAAGTAATCTTAAATTGAGTTTATAAAACGTTTATTTTACTTTATTAAGAATAGCTTTGAAAGCTTCTGGGTGGTTCATAGCTAAATCAGCAAGAACTTTACGGTTCAATTCGATTCCGTTAGCTTTAACTTTCCCCATGAATTGAGAATAAGACATTCCTTCTAATCTAGCTCCAGCGTTGATACGTTGAATCCATAATGAACGGAAATTTCTTTTGTTTTGTTTTCTATCGCGGTAAGCGTAGCTCATCGCTTTCTCTACTGCATTCTTAGCAACTGTCCAAACGTTTTTACGTCTTCCAAAGAAACCTTTGGCTTGCTTCATTATTTTTTTTCTTCTTGCTCTTTTAGCAACTGAATTTACCGATCTTGGCATAATTTTAATGTGTTTTTGTAGCAGGCGTCCTGAATTGAATCAAAGGAACTTAAAGCCATACTCCAAGGTTATATAAATTTTTTTTTAACCTAAAGAATTCTTTATGTTGTATATTGTAGTGTGGTATATTGTAATATTGCCAAAAACAACTTTACATTATACATTTTACATTTTACAATAATTAGATAATTCTTAATTGTTGTTTAATGCTTTTCATATCTGTTTGGTGAACTAGCGCTGAGTGTGTCAAAGCTAATTTACGTTTTTTAGATTTTTTAGTCAAGATGTGACTTTTAAAAGCATGCTTTCTTTTAATCTTTCCAGAGCCAGTAACTTTAAAACGTTTCTTAGCGCTAGATTTTGTTTTCATTTTAGGCATTTTTCCTAGTGTTTTAATTTATTCTTACTTACTTATATTTTTTGTTTCAAGTTTAAAGTCTCAGGTTCTAACTGAACACTGAGACTGTAAACTGAGACTATTTTTTCTTTTTAGGAGCAATGAACATAATCATTCTCTTTCCTTCCAAAACTGGCATAGCTTCAACTTTACCATGTTCTTCTAAATCTTGAGCAAGACGTAATAACAGAATCTGACCTTGATCTTTGTAAATAATCGAACGTCCTTTAAAGAAAACAAAAGCTTTTAATTTTGATCCTTCTTTTAAGAATTTTTCAGCGTTCTTTCTTTTAAATTCATAATCATGCTCATCAGTCTGAGGCCCAAATCTAATTTCTTTAACAACAACTTGAGAAGATTTTGCCTTTAAAGCTTTGTCTCTTTTCTTTTGTTCATAAACAAATTTCTTGTAATCCATGATCTTACAAACTGGCGGTTCCGCGTTTGGCGATATCTCAACTAAATCCAATTCAAATTGGTCAGCTAAACGTAACGCATCTGCGATTTTAAAAACGCCAGGCTCAATATTTTCACCTACAAGACGTACCTCTGGAACACGAATAAGATTGTTTATTCTGTGTGCATCTTTTTTTTCTACTCGAGGTTGAAAACCTCTGTTGCTTCTTATTGCTATGACTTTCTAATTTAAGTTAAACTGTAAATACTTTTAATGTCTTTTTTATTTCTTCGTCTACAATCGAAGCAAATTCTTCGATAGAAACGGTGATATTACCTTTTCCTTCTTGTCCGTGACGACGAATAGAAATTGTGCCATTTTTCTCTTCTTCCTCGCCTACAATCAGCATAAATGGGATTTTTTGCATTTCTGCATCTCTAATTTTCTTGCCGATTGTTTCGTTTCGATTGTCAATTAGGGCGCGAATTTCGTGATTTTCTAGCAAATCTAAAACTTTTTTAGCATAATTTTCGTATTTCTCGCTCAAAGACAAGATAATAGCTTGTTCAGGCATTAGCCAAAGTGGGAAATTTCCTGCTGTGTGCTCTAGTAAAATAGCTATAAATCTTTCCATCGATCCAAAAGGAGCTCTGTGGATCATAACTGGTCGGTGTAATTCATTATCAGCACCTTTATATGTCAAATCAAAACGTTCAGGAAGGTTGTAATCTACCTGAATTGTTCCTAATTGCCATTGCCTTCCTAATGCATCTTTTACCATGAAATCAAGTTTAGGGCCATAAAATGCAGCTTCGCCATATTCTACAACAGTATTAAGACCTTTGTCTCTTGCCGCGTTGATAATAGCGTTTTCGGCTTTCTCCCAGTTTTCATCTGTACCGATATATTTTTCTCTGTCTTCCTGATCTCTTAATGAGATTTGAGCAGTGAAGTTCTCAAAACCTAATGAACCAAATACATATAATACAAGGTCAATTACTTTTTTGAATTCTTCGTCTAATTGTTCTGGAGTACAAAAAATATGTGCATCATCTTGCGTAAATCCTCTAACACGAGTTAATCCATGCAATTCTCCAGATTGCTCATATCTATAAACAGTGCCAAATTCAGCATAACGTTTCGGTAGATCTTTATATGACCAAGGTCTTACATTGTAAATTTCACAGTGGTGAGGACAGTTCATTGGTTTTAATAAAAACTCTTCACCTTCAGCTGGAGTATGAATTGGCTGAAAACTATCGGCGCCATATTTTGCATAGTGACCAGAAGTAACGTATAATTCTTTCTGACCAATATGGGGACTAACAACTTGCTCATAACCTGCTTTCTTTTGAGCCTTTTTTAGAAATTGCTCTAGACGCTCTCTAAGTGCAGCTCCTTTAGGTAGCCACAATGGTAAACCTTGGCCAACTTTTTGAGAAAAAGCGAACAATTCAAGCTCTTTTCCTAATTTACGGTGATCACGGCGTTTTGCTTCTTCAAGAAGTTCAAGGTATTCAGTTAAGTCTTTTTGTTTAGGGAAAGAAGTTCCGTAAACACGAGTCAGCTGTTTGTTTTTCTCGTCACCTCTCCAGTAAGCGCCAGCAACACTCATGATTTTTACTGCTTTAATGATTCCAGTATTCGGAATATGTCCACCACGACATAAATCAGTAAAAGTTGCATGATCACAAAAAGTAATTGTTCCATCTTCAAGGTTTGAAATCAATTCGGTTTTGTAAACATTGTCTTTGTACATCTCCAAAGCTTCCGCTTTGCTTACAGGACGCATTTTAAAATCGTATTTCCCTCTTGAGATTTCAAGAATACGGTCTTCGATCTTTTTAAAATCAGCTTCAGAAATTTTCTGATCTTCAAAATCAACATCATAGTAGAATCCATTTGCAATTGCAGGTCCAAGAGTTAATTTAATTCCAGGGTATAGTTCCTCAAGAGCTTGAGCCATTACGTGTGAAGTCGAATGCCAGAAAGCTTTTTTACCTTCAGCATCATTCCAAGTATATAAAATAAGATTACCATCGGTCGTTAATGGAGTTTCGGTTTCAATAGTTGTACCATTAAAAGATGCAGAAATAACATTTCTTGCAAAACCTTCGCTAATGTTTTTAGCGACCTCCATTGGAGTTACGCCTTGAGCGAACTCTCTAATTGACCCATCGGGTAAAGTAATCTTGATCATTGTTTATAATTTTGTGAATGCAAATATACATGATTACAAAAATACATACAATATATATATGTATAAGATTGCTTTATTATGTAAGAACCTAAACATATTATAAATAAGAAGCGGTTTCATTCCCACAACCGGCAGGTTTTCAAAACCAGCCGGGTTTATTTTTTATAGATATATATAAGTAGAGAAGTATACTATAATGCATAATAGAAAAAGCTAATATGTCAGGCCGGGCTAAGTTGAAGTCCTTTTAAGTTTAGAATTTTAATAAGGAGCTTAATCCCGCTATCCGTTCCAATCTTTTGTGCCGAACCCCGGCACAAAAGGATTTCCACTTCTATCGGGGCTATGACACCTGTTTTTAGAAGAAAAATTTGGCATCTCAGCGTCTTTGTGAGATTACAATTGTCAGAAAGGAAAACTTCAAACTTTGATTTCTCTTCAGGAAACTGCCTTTAAGGCTGAAAACTCCTCAAAAACTATATAGACAAACAGGCTGAAAATGGATAAAAACGAAAGGAAAGCAGAAAAAACTGACAAAGCGTCAAAAAAATTTTCCATATAAATCAGCTGTTATGAGTGAGTTAAGAAAAAGATTGTAAAAAGAACAAAAAAAGGCGGATAAAAAGCTTGCAGAAGCGGAAAAAGGTTCTACTTTTGCACCCGCAGAAGCGAAGACGTTCACAGCAATACCGGCAGGAGACTGATCAGAAAGAGAAAAGAGATTTTCGAAAAAAAAGATTAAAAAAGTCTTGCAGGATTGGGAAAAGCGTTTTACATTTGCACCCCGCAAATACGGGAAGTTCACTGAAAGATTGGAAGGGAATGCTGAAGAAATGAAACGAAAAAAAAGTTTCAAAAATTTTCAAATTTTCCTTGCAGGAAACAAAAAGAATTTTTAGTTTTGCACCCGCTTTGAGATACAGGCGGAGATAGAAAGAAATACACGTTCGTAGACATATTGAATTGACAGCCGTTCTGAAAGAGATTTCAGAACAGAAAAGAATAAGAGTAATAGAATCGTAAGATTCGGAAAGAACCGGTAGATAAGGCATCGCATAAATAATATAAAAATATACGATGAAGAGTTTGATCCTGGCTCAGGATGAACGCTAGCGGCAGGCTTAACACATGCAAGTCGAGGGGTATGCATCTTCGGGTGCAGAGACCGGCGCACGGGTGCGTAACGCGTATGCAATCTGCCTTTCACAGAGGGATAGCCCAGAGAAATTTGGATTAATACCTCATAGTATAGTGAGTTGGCATCAACACACTATTAAAGTCACAACGGTGAAAGATGAGCATGCGTCCCATTAGCTAGTTGGTAAGGTAACGGCTTACCAAGGCAACGATGGGTAGGGGTCCTGAGAGGGAGATCCCCCACACTGGTACTGAGACACGGACCAGACTCCTACGGGAGGCAGCAGTGAGGAATATTGGTCAATGGGCGCAAGCCTGAACCAGCCATGCCGCGTGCAGGATGACGGTCCTATGGATTGTAAACTGCTTTTGTACGAGAAGAAACACCTCTACGTGTAGAGGCTTGACGGTATCGTAAGAATAAGGATCGGCTAACTCCGTGCCAGCAGCCGCGGTAATACGGAGGATCCAAGCGTTATCCGGAATCATTGGGTTTAAAGGGTCCGTAGGCGGTCCTGTAAGTCAGTGGTGAAAGCCCATCGCTCAACGATGGAACGGCCATTGATACTGCAGGACTTGAATTATCAGGAAGTAACTAGAATATGTAGTGTAGCGGTGAAATGCTTAGAGATTACATGGAATACCAATTGCGAAGGCAGGTTACTACTGATGGATTGACGCTGATGGACGAAAGCGTGGGTAGCGAACAGGATTAGATACCCTGGTAGTCCACGCCGTAAACGATGGATACTAGCTGTTGGGGGCAACTTCAGTGGCTAAGCGAAAGTGATAAGTATCCCACCTGGGGAGTACGAACGCAAGTTTGAAACTCAAAGGAATTGACGGGGGCCCGCACAAGCGGTGGAGCATGTGGTTTAATTCGATGATACGCGAGGAACCTTACCAAGGCTTAAATGCAGACTGACCGTTTTGGAAACAGAACTTTCGCAAGACAGTCTACAAGGTGCTGCATGGTTGTCGTCAGCTCGTGCCGTGAGGTGTCAGGTTAAGTCCTATAACGAGCGCAACCCCTGTTGTTAGTTGCCAGCGAGTCAAGTCGGGAACTCTAACAAGACTGCCAGTGCAAACTGTGAGGAAGGTGGGGATGACGTCAAATCATCACGGCCCTTACGCCTTGGGCTACACACGTGCTACAATGGCCGGTACAGAGAGCAGCCACTGGGCGACCAGGAGCGAATCTATAAAGCCGGTCACAGTTCGGATCGGAGTCTGCAACTCGACTCCGTGAAGCTGGAATCGCTAGTAATCGGATATCAGCCATGATCCGGTGAATACGTTCCCGGGCCTTGTACACACCGCCCGTCAAGCCATGGAAGCTGGGGGTGCCTGAAGTCGGTGACCGCAAGGAGCTGCCTAGGGTAAAACTGGTAACTAGGGCTAAGTCGTAACAAGGTAGCCGTACCGGAAGGTGCGGCTGGAACACCTCCTTTCTAGAGCCCTGACCGTTAGCATTGATGCACGTCAGGGAAATAAGATGCCTTAAATAAGGTTTTGGATTTAAGATTGTATTACTCTTGCTGTTAATTTAAAAAAATGATAAAACTTAAGTAAAACAGAGTCTCGTAGCTCAGCTGGTTAGAGTACTACACTGATAATGTAGGGGTCGGCAGTTCGAGTCTGCCCGGGACTACTATTTGGCTTAGGAAAAGGAAATTTTAGAGGTTGAGTTGCACTTTTAGTGAACCGTTTTGAACTGTTAACTGAAAACTGTTAACTGCATACTGAAAAAACGGGGGATTAGCTCAGCTGGCTAGAGCGCCTGCCTTGCACGCAGGAGGCCAACGGTTCGACTCCGTTATTCTCCACGAATTTACTCAGAGAAGTAAATAAAAGTTCATTGACATATTGAGATAAGAAAATAATAAGAAAGTAGAAAGCGTTTTTATTAGCAATAATAAAAACAAAAAAAACGGTCCTGTTTTAATTAACAGGATTGGTACAATAAGCAAAATAAGGGCGCATGGGGGATGCCTAGGCTCTCAGAGGCGATGAAGGACGTGATAAGCTGCGAAAAGCTGCGGGGACTGGCACACACAGACTGATCCGCAGATATCCGAATGGGGCAACCCGCTATATTGAAGATATAGCACACCGATAGGTGGGCAAACCCGCTGAACTGAAACATCTAAGTAGGCGGAGGAGAAGAAAACAAAAGTGATTCCGTAAGTAGTGGCGAGCGAACGCGGATTAGCCCAAACCATCCATGTTACGGCATGGGTGGGGTTGTAGGACTGCGCTACTTCATGCACAAGGAACCGGAAGTTTCTGGAAAGGAACGCCGTAGAGGGTGACAGCCCCGTATGGGCAACAAGTGTAATGGACAGCAGTATCCTGAGTAGGGCGGGGCACGTGAAACCCTGTCTGAATTCGGCGGGACCATCCGCTAAGGCTAAATACTCCTGAGAGACCGATAGTGAACCAGTACCGTGAGGGAAAGGTGAAAAGAACCGTGAATAACGGAGTGAAATAGATCCTGAAACCATGCGCTTACAAGCGGTCGGAGCCCTTAAGTGGGGTGACGGCGTGCCTTTTGCATAATGAGCCTACGAGTTAACGTTGCCGGCAAGGATAAGTACTTCAGGTATGGATCCGCAGCGAAAGCGAGTCTGAATAGGGCGCTTTAGTCGGCAGTGTTAGACGCGAAACCGTGTGATCTACCCATGGGCAGGTTGAAGCTGTGGTAACACACAGTGGAGGACCGAACCGGTTGACGTTGAAAAGTCTTCGGATGACCTGTGGGTAGGGGTGAAAGGCCAATCAAACTCGGAAATAGCTCGTACTCCCCGAAATGCATTTAGGTGCAGCGCTGGACATAGTTATACAGAGGTAGAGCTACTGATTGGATGCGGGGGCTTCACCGCCTACCAATTCCTGACAAACTCCGAATGCTGTATAATGTTTGCCAGCAGTGAGGGCTTGGGTGCTAAGGTCCAAGTCCGAGAGGGAAAGAACCCAGACCATCAGCTAAGGTCCCCAAATATATGTTAAGTTGAAAGAACGAGGTTTGTCTGCCCAGACAGCTAGGATGTTGGCTTGGAAGCAGCCATTCATTTAAAGAGTGCGTAACAGCTCACTAGTCGAGCGGACGAGCATGGATAATAATCGGGCATAAACATATTACCGAAGCTATGGATTTGCAGTTTACTGCAAGTGGTAGGGGAGCATTCTGACAGGGCAGAAGGTGTGCCGTAAGGTATGCTGGACCGGTCAGAAAAGAAAATGTAGGCATAAGTAACGATAATGCGGGCGAGAAACCCGCACACCGAAAAACTAAGGTTTCCACAGCTATGCTAATCAGCTGTGGGTTAGTCTGGACCTAAGGCGAACCCGAAAGGGACAGTCGATGGCCGACGGGTTAATATTCCCGTACTACTAATTACTGTGATGGGGTGACGGAGTGATGAAAGCGCCGCGGACTGACGGAATAGTTCGTTGAAGTACCTAGCTATAAGACCTGTAGGCAAATCCGCAGGTTTTGGTGAAATACGATAGTACTCGGAGTCTTCGGACAAAGAGATAGTGCGCCTAAGGGCTTCCAAGAAAAACCTCTAAACTTCAGGTAATTAGTACCAGTACCGTAAACCGACACAGGTAGTTGAGGAGAGAATCCTAAGGTGCTCGAGAGATTCATGGCTAAGGAATTAGGCAAAATAGACCTGTAACTTCGGGAGAAAGGTCGCCACGCTCAGGCGTGGCCGCAGTGAAGAGGTCCAGGCGACTGTTTATCAAAAACACAGGGCTCTGCAAAATCGTAAGATGAAGTATAGGGCCTGACACCTGCCCGGTGCTGGAAGGTTAAGAGGAGATGTTATCTTCGGAGAAGCATTGAATTGAAGCCCCAGTAAACGGCGGCCGTAACTATAACGGTCCTAAGGTAGCGAAATTCCTTGTCGGGTAAGTTCCGACCTGCACGAATGGTGTAACGATCTGGACACTGTCTCAGCCATGAGCTCGGTGAAATTGTAGTAACGGTGAAGATGCCGTTTACCCGCAGTGGGACGAAAAGACCCTGTGCACCTTTACTATAGCTTAGTATTGACCTTGGATAAATGATGTGTAGGATAGGTTGGAGACTTTGAAGGGGCGTCGCCAGGCGCTCTGGAGTCATTGTTGAAATACAACCCTTTGTTTATCTGAGGCCTAACCCCGAGTATCGGGGGACATTGCTTGGTGGGTAGTTTGACTGGGGTGGTCGCCTCCAAAAGAGTAACGGAGGCTTCTAAAGGTTCCCTCAGTACGCTTGGTAACCGTGCGTAGAGTGCAATGGCATAAGGGAGCTTGACTGAGAGACATACAGGTCGATCAGGTACGAAAGTAGAGCATAGTGATCCGGTGGTTCCGCATGGAAGGGCCATCGCTCAAAGGATAAAAGGTACGCCGGGGATAACAGGCTGATCTCCCCCAAGAGCTCATATCGACGGGGGGGTTTGGCACCTCGATGTCGGCTCGTCACATCCTGGGGCTGGAGAAGGTCCCAAGGGTTGGGCTGTTCGCCCATTAAAGTGGCACGCGAGCTGGGTTCAGAACGTCGTGAGACAGTTCGGTCTCTATCTACTGCGGGCGTTAGAAATTTGAGTGGATCTGATTCTAGTACGAGAGGACCGAATTGGACAAACCGCTGGTGTATCTGTTGTCCCGCCAGGGGCACCGCAGAGTAGCTACGTTTGGAAGGGATAAGCGCTGAAAGCATATAAGCGCGAAACCCACCACAAGATGAGATTTCTTTTAAGGATCGTGGAAGATGACCACGTTGATAGGCTATAGATGTAAAGGCAGTAATGTCATAGTCGAGTAGTACTAATAATCCGTAAGCTTATGTACATAATTTTTCTCTCCCGTCCCAGACGGGAGAGAAGGAACTTTCTTAAAAAACTTATGTTTCTTTATCTCAGTATGTTAAAATATTGTCCGCACGCGGAAGGTAATTAGATATTAATTACTGAAAACCTTAAGGTGGTTATTGCGGCGGGGCTCACCTCTTCCCATCCCGAACAGAGAAGTTAAGCCCGCCTGCGCAGATGGTACTGCATCATTGTGGGAGAGTATGTCGCCGCCTTTCTTTTGAAAACCCTGTTTCTTACGAAACGGGGTTTTTTTGTTTATAACACTTTTTTGTTTTAATGCTGAAATCCCCGAAAGTTCTTTTTAAACTGGATGCGTCAGGGATGGAAGCGGCATCCTTTTGTTTTTTTCTTTAAAAAACAAAAGATACAGCAGACAGCCCGGCACGGAGGGAGACGCCATGATTGTTCTGCTGCATCTTTTTTTACTTCAGCTCTAATTCTATTCTAAAATATAGTATTCAATTTTTGTTAAATTATGGTCAATTGTTGGTCTTAGGTATCGATACTTTAGAATTTTAGAATTTGAATGAGTATTTTTGTGTTTAAATTATTTATTTAAATATGAGAAAAAGTATTTTACTGTTGGCACTTTTTGTTATCACAAATTTAAGTGCTCAACAACGTCCCAAATTAGTTGTAGGTATAGTAGTTGATCAAATGAAAATGGAATATTTATATCGATTTTCAGATGATTTTTCCCCAAATGGTTTTAAGAAGTTAATGAATAATGGTTTTGTTTTTCAAAACATGCATTACAATTATATGCCAACTTATACTGCACCTGGGCATGCTTCTATATATACTGGTACAACTCCCGCTACACACGGAATTGTTGGCAATGAATGGTTCAGCAGAACTTTGGGTAAAGAAATGTATTGTACCGATGATGCCGGTGTAAAAACTGTTGGAGATGGTACTGCAGAGGAAGGCGCTATGTCTCCTAAAAATCTTCAAAGCACTACAATTACTGATGAAGTTCGAATGGCGACCAACTTTAATGGAAAAGTTATTGGAATGAGCTTAAAAGACCGTGGTGCAATTTTACCAGCAGGACATTTTGCTAATTGGGCTTTCTGGTACAGCAAAACGGGATCGTTTATTTCTAGTACTTTTTATGGAGAAAAATTGCCTGAATGGGTATCTGAATTCAATAATGAAAAAAACTACCTTAAATACATAAATAAAGGTTGGGATTTGTTTAAACCTGCTTCAGTTTATAATGAAAGTCTGCCAGATAATAATCCGTATGAAGGTAAATTGTATGGAAGTGCAGCACCAGTTTTTCCATACGATCTGAAATCTATGTATGAGAAGAATGATGCAGGAATTATTCGTGCAACACCTTATGGAAATGATCTTTTGGCGGAATTTGCTAAAAGAGCTATAGAAAAAGAAGAATTAGGGAAGGATAATATCACTGATTTTTTAACGGTTAGTTTTTCTTCTACAGATTATGTTGGTCATTTACTTGGGCCAAGATCTATGGAACTTCAGGATACTTATTTGAGATTAGATGAAACTATAGCTGACTTTTTAGCTTATTTGGATAAAACAGTTGGCAAAGGAAATTATTTATTATTCCTAACAGCTGATCATGCTGGAGCAGAAAACGTAATTTACTTGAAAGATCGTAAATATAATGTAGATAATTATCCTTCTAAAGAGGTTAAGAAAAGTTTACAGGATTTTTCAGTTAAGACTTTTGGAGTGGATTTAATTCAGAATTACTCGAATTTCAATGTTTTCTTCAATAAACAAATTATTAAAGATAAAGGGTTGGAATTGGCTCAAGTTAAAAAGGCATTCAAAGAATTTTTAATTTCTCAGCCACAAGTTAAAAGAGTTTACACGGAGGAAGAGATTTTAGCTAACGCAGGAAATGATTATGCTCTAAATTTTGTTGCTAAAGGATATGATGTTACGCAAAATGGTGATTTGGTAATTGTGGATAAACCAGGAGATATTGAATATACTGCGACAGGTACATCTCATGGTACAATTTGGAGTTATGATACTCATGTTCCAGCAATTTTTTATGGTTGGGGAATTAAAAAAGGAGAGTCTTATGATAAAAAAGGAATCACTGAGATTGCTCCAACAATCGCACAAAAAATAAAAGTTACTTTTCCTAATGGAACTGAAGCAAAAGTGATGCAAGAAGTTTTGGATTCGAAAAAATAGTATTCTTTAAATAAATTTATTTAACCTGTTCTTTTTCAGAACAGGTTTTTTTATACCAAAAAAAAAAGGTTTTTCAATTAAGAAAAACCTTTTTAATAGTGATTTGTAGCACTTATTTAGTATTAGCCTATGCGTTTGCTAATACTATTTCTTCGTTAAAAGGAAGATTCCAAGCTTCAGCAACTCCTTTATATAAGATTTTACCATTAGCTATGTTTAATCCTTTTTTCAATTCTTCATTTTCAGCACATGCTTTTTCCCATCCTTTGTTTGCTAATTGTACAGCATAAGGTAAAGTTGCATTAGTTAAAGCTAATGTAGAAGTGTAAGGAACTGCTCCTGGCATATTAGCTACACAATAGTGAACGATATCATCGATTATAAAAGTTGGGTTTTCGTGTGTTGTTGGAGTACAAGTTTCGATACATCCACCTTGGTCAACTGCAACGTCTACAACAACAGCTCCTGGACGCATTAATTTAAGCATGTCACGAGTAATTAAGTGTGGTGCTTTTGCTCCTGGAATTAAAACAGCTCCAACAACTAAATCAGCATCTTTAATTGCTCTTGTAATGTTGTAGTGATTCGACATTTCTGTATTAACGTTAGCTGGCATGATATCGTCTAATTGACGCAAACGAGGTAAGCTTAAGTCCATAATTGTTACTTGCGCTCCTAAACCTGCAGCCATTTTTGCAGCTTGAGTCCCAACGATTCCTCCACCTAAAACTAGTACTTTTGCTGGCGGAACACCTGGTACACCACCTAAAAGAATTCCTCTTCCTTTTAATGGTTTTTCAAGGTATTTTGCTCCTTGTTGAATGGCCATACGACCTGCAACTTCAGACATTGGAACTAAAAGAGGTAAACTTCTGTCTGTTTTTTCTACAGTTTCATAAGCCAAACAAACAGCTCCTTTTTCTAACATTGCATGAGTTAATTCTTCAGAAGATGCAAAGTGGAAGTATGTAAATAATAATTGATCTTTTTTGATTAATGGGTATTCAGAAGCAATAGGCTCTTTTACTTTAATAATCATTTCTGCAATTGCGTAAACCTCTTCAATAGTTGGTAAAACTACTGCACCAGCTTGAGCGTATTCTTCATCAGAAAAACCACTTCCTAACCCAGCAGTTGCTTGAACGTAAACTGTATGTCCGTGTTTTTTCATTTCTGATACACCTGCAGGAGTTAAAGCAACTCTGTTCTCATTATTTTTTATTTCTTTTGGAACACCTATTATCATTTTGTTATATTTTTTTGTTTTATTGAAATTGTTTTTACAAATCTACAGATAGAGAAGAAATTATGGTTTAATGCTTGATAAATAAGAAAATATTATTTTATTTTTTACTTTTACAGAAAAATATTCTTTTTGGGGTAAAAAAATATTCTTCAAAAAGAAAAAATGACTGAATCTGACTGTTTTTAATAAAACGTTTTCGTTATGGCTTTAGATGAAATTGACAAAAAAATCCTACGTCTTTTACAGGAAGATGCGCACTACACTTTAAAAGATATCGCAAACAAAATAAACTTGTCTTTGACTCCTGTTCATGATCGGGTAAAACGTCTTGAAAAAGATGGAATTATAGAGAAATATGTTACTCTTTTAGATAAGAAAAAATTAGGAAATAATCTGACGGTTTATTGTCAGGTTACCTTAACAAAACAGACTTACGATACTT
This sequence comes from Flavobacterium panacagri, assembly GCF_030378165.1. Taxonomy (NCBI): domain Bacteria; kingdom Pseudomonadati; phylum Bacteroidota; class Flavobacteriia; order Flavobacteriales; family Flavobacteriaceae; genus Flavobacterium; species Flavobacterium panacagri. Next base: position 16,781 of record NZ_CP119766.1, on the reverse strand, counting down.
CAGAAGGATTTAATCAGTCGATTTTAAATCTGCCAGAGGTTGTGGAATGTAATTATGTATCGGGAAATTTTGATTATATGCTTAAGATTATAATTCCTGATATGGAAAGTTATCATCATTTTCATCAAAAAAAATTATCTGTATTACCTGAGGTTTCTTTGATAAATACTGTCTTTGTAATTTCTGAAGTAAAAAGTACCACCGTTTTACCCATTTAAATGAATAAAAAAACCACCAAGAAGTCTTGATGGTTTTCAATTGAGTTAGTTTAGTTGAATTAATAATAAGTATAACGTCTTACTTTGGCAATATATTTTGCCAGACGAATTACCTGATGACTATAACCGAATTCGTTGTCATACCAGATATACAATACAATATTTTTCCCGTCTTTCGAAACAATCGTAGCATTACTGTCATAAATGGATGGAGCAGAAGTTCCTACAATGTCAGAGGATACCAGCTCATTGTTCAATGAATATTTAATTTGCTCGACCAATTCTCCTTCCAGAGCATATTTCTTCATAATTTTATTAATCCCGGCGATTGATGTCGCTTTTTTTACTTCTAGATTTAAAACTACCAATGATCCGTTTGGTACAGGAACACGAATAGCATTTGAAGTCAATTTCCCTTCCAATGAAGGCAATGCTTTTGCAACAGCACTTCCTGCGCCTGTTTCCGTAATCACCATATTTAGAGCTGCAGCTCTTCCACGACGGTACTTTTTATGCATATTATCTACCAAATTCTGATCATTTGTATAAGAATGAATGGTTTCTAAATGCCCTTTTGCAACGCCTAAAGTATCTTCGATTACTTTTAAAACAGGAGTTATGGCATTTGTAGTACAGGATGCAGCAGAAAAAATATCAACTTCATCAGGATTATAATCGTTTTGATTTACACCATAAACAATATTCGGTACGCCTTTACCCGGAGCGGTCAGCAACACTTTTTCAACACCATTTGATTCTAAATGTCTCCTTAAAGCTTCTTCAGTTGTATAGGCTCCCGTATTATCAATCAATAAGGCTTCATTAATTTCGTATTGAGTATAATCTATTTCTTCCGGAGAATTTGCTGTTATAATATGAACCGTTGTTCCGTTGATAATTAAAGCATTATTTTTAGGATCAGCAATTACAGATCCATGAAAGTCCCCGTGTATGGAATCATAACGCAAAAGAGAAGCTCGTTTCTCCAAACTTGTTGCATCATTTTTATCACGTGTTACAATAGCTCTCAAACGCAATTGATTTCCTTTTCCTGTTTTTGACATTAGCTCTCTTGCTAATAAACGTCCAATTCTTCCAAAACCATAAAGAATCACATCTTTCGGATGGATTTCTTTTGATGTTTTTGCTTTTTTCAATTTATCAATAACAAAATATCTTGCGTCAGGATATTTTTCATCTTCTAAACCATATTCGTAAGTTAATTTGCCGAGATCAATTTTCGCAGGTGGAAGATCTAAAGATAAAACAACCTTCGCAATTTCAACAGAGTCGAAAATGGTAATTGGTTTACCGACAAATTCGCCAGCATATTGATGAAGATTGATAATATCGCTGACATTTTTATCTAAGAGCTGATTTTTAAATAAAACCATTTCTATTGATTTGTCATACCATAAATCGCTTATGATTTTGATTAATTCGACACCAGCTCTTCTTCGGTCGACTTGTAAGGATACCTCTTTTTGGTACAAAGATTTGTTGTTCATAATTGTTAAATTGAAATAATAAAACGCTCACTTATTTTATAATTTGGCGCAAAAGTATCTATTTCAATCGATTTCGTAAACTATTTTAGCATTTATTTTTGAAAATGAAAAAGCCACCTTAATTTCTTAAGATGGCTTTTTTTTTTAAGTTTTCAGTCGCAGTTACAGTTTACATTCAGACTGTAAACTGTAACTGCGACTAAATAATGTGAATTAAATAATAATTCTAAAAATCTCTCCGTTTCTATTGATCATTTCGATTCGAACACTTTGGCCTTCGTCTTTTTTACTCAATAATTTAGAAACAGTTTCAACATTCGTAGCTTTTACATTGTCGATGCTAAGAATGATATTTCCTTGCAATTCATTTTGATATTGCATCAAGTTTTCATTCGTAATGTTTTTGATTTTTACACCATAATCAATTCTGAATTTTTTCTTATCAGCAGCATCAATGTTTTCTAATTCAATTCCTTTAAATTCGGCACTGTAAAATTCATTTTTACTTAAAGTTACAGGAACTGTTTTTGTTTTTCCGTCTTTGATATAAGTTACTTTTACCACATCATTTGGACGTTTAGTATTAATATATCCTGATAAATCTGCGTAAGTAGAGATATTTTGATCATCTAGTTTTACAATAATATCGCCTTTACCTAAACCAGCTTTTTCTGCACCAGAATTTTTAGAAACTCTATTGATATAGAAACCTTGAGTTTCAGTTACGCCTAATTCTTTAGAAGCCGTTGCATTCAATTCGCCACCTTCAACACCTAAAATCCCTCTTTGAACATTTCCGTACTCCATAATATCTTCGATAATTTTTCGAGCAATATTAGAAGGGACTGCAAAAGAATATCCAACGTATGAACCCGTCATAGAAGAAATCATTGTATTAATTCCGATTAATTCTCCTCTGGCATTTACTAACGCTCCACCGCTATTACCTGGGTTTACAGCAGCATCAGTTTGAATAAATGACTGAATACCACTTTGGTCTAAATTTCTGGCTTTCGCCGAAACAATTCCGGCAGTTACCGTTGAAGTTAAATTGTACGGATTTCCAACTGCTAATACCCATTCTCCTACTTTTACACTATCAGAATTTGCAAACGCAGTGTAAGGAAGTTTTTCGTCAGCATTGATTTTCAACAAAGCAATATCCATTTTAGAGTCAGTTCCAATTAGTTTTGCCTTGTATGATTTTTTGTTGTTTAAAGTAATCTCAATTTCTGTAGCATCTTTAATTACGTGATTGTTCGTAACAATGTATCCGTCTTCAGAGATAATGACGCCAGAACCAGTTCCTACCTGTTCTTGCTGTTGCTGTCCGCCATAACCATAGAAAAATTCAAGCATTGGGTTACTAACAGTTCTTCGCGAAACGTTTTTAACGTGAACAACAGTGTGGATTGTTTTGTCGGCGGCTTCGGTAAAATCGACTGTTTCAGCTCCTAAACCAACATTTTTTCCACAAGAGTTTGGGGCAAGAGTTACAACAGAATTTCCTTTTCCAAAAAAAGAATTGTTGCTTTCAAATAATAACTTGTAAGCACCAAGAGTAATAGCACCACTCAATAATGACACTAAAAATAAGGCTGAAAATCTTTTCATATTAAAATATGTAATTAAGTTATTAGAATTTATGTTCCTGTTTTATTTAACGTAAAATTACTTCAAAAAATTATTTGTAAAAACGGTTTAACGCTCTTTAACAATGATTAACATTTCCTTAATTATTAGTTCGTATTTTTGTCTTTTAAAATGAGCGGAATGTAGCTGTAGTTTTATAATTAATAATTGCATTTGTAATAATTTAAGAGTATTGCTGTTTTTATTTTGATACAATTATGTATTTATTGATTATATCTTCAAAGGAAACAAATTGGCAAATTGATTAAAAATTTGTCTTTTTCAGTAAAAAAAAGAAATATTATAGATGATAACATTAAAAGGAGAAACGATTTATTTGCGGGCTCTAGAACCAGAAGATTTAGAGTTTATTTATACCATTGAAAATGATCAGAACATTTGGGAAGTGAGCAATACACAAACCCCATATAGTCGTTTTTTAATTAAACAGTATTTAGAAAATGCGCATCAGGATATTTATGAGGCAAAACAACTTCGTTTGGCAATCTGTCAAGATGAAGATTTTCCTGCGCTTGGATTGATAGATTTATTCGATTTTGATCCGAGAAATAACAGGGCAGGTATTGGGATTGTAATTCAGAAAGAAGAAAATAAAGGGCAAAATATTGGTTCTGAGGCTTTAGAGCTTTTAATTAAATACGCTTTTTATAATTTAAACCTTCATCAGCTGTATGCAAATATAGGAGTTGAAAATGCAGCTAGTATCGCACTTTTTACTAAATTTGGTTTTGAAAAAATCGGAATAAAGAAAGATTGGATTTTGCTTCATAATAAATATCAAGATGAAGCCGTTTTTCAACTAATTAATAAACAAATTTAAATTTTAAGCTTTGAGTCTAAAGAAAATAATCACAATAAGTGCCGTAGCCATAATTTCAGTTTTATTGATTTATGGTTTTATTTTAATCAGTAAAATTTTTAGTTCGAATACTAAATTCGAGGAAAAAGAATTGTACGTTCATGTACCAACTGGTGCTAACTATGCAGATGTAAAAAAGATCTTAGCTCCGTATGTAAAAAACTTTGATAATTTTGAGTTAGTTGCAGAGAAGAGAGATTATCCGGAAAATGTAAAATCGGGCCGTTTTCTTTTAAAGAAAGACATGAACAATATTGATTTGGTAAGAGCAATGCGTTCGAATGTTCCAGTTAAATTAGTATTTAACAATCAGGAACGTTTAGAAAATTTTGCAGGAAGAATTGGTTCAGAAATCGAAGCGGACAGTTTGTCTTTATTGAAAGCCATTAAAGATTCTACTTTCCTTGCAGCAAATGGCTTTAATGAAGAAAACGTTTTTGCTATGTTTATTCCAAATACTTATGAAATTTATTGGAATACTTCTGCAGAAAAGTTCCGTGATAAAATGATTAAAGAATATCATAATTTCTGGACAGAAGAAAGAATAGCTAAAGCTAAGGCGCAAGGATTAACTCCAGTTCAGGCTACAATTTTAGCTTCAATTGTGCACAAAGAGTCGGTTAAAAAAGACGAAAGACCTCGTATTGCAGGTGTTTACCTAAACCGTTTACGTTTAGAAATGCCTTTGCAAGCAGATCCAACTGTTATTTATGCCTTGAAACTTCGAGATAATAATTTTGATCAAGTAATTAAAAGAGTTTTTTATAATGATTTGGTAATGAGATCTCCATATAATACTTATATGAATAAAGGACTTCCTCCTGGGCCAATTGCGATGCCAGATATTACAGCATTAGAGGCGGTTTTAAATCCAGAAAAGAATGATTATATCTATTTCTGCGCAAGCGTTGATCGTTTTGGATATCATGAATTTGCAGCAACTTTGGCAGAGCATAATGTAAATGCAAAAAAATATTCTGACTGGATTGCTAGTCAGGGAGTGACAAGATAATTTTTACGTCAAAAATAGTATCAAAACCGAAGTACAATTTACTTCGGTTTTTTTATTCCTTTTTTTTAAATATATAGGAGGTAAGTATTAAATTTTGTCAAATTAGTATTTTGACTATTTTTTAGTTTATCGTAATGAAAAAATAACCATTTTTTAATGATGAATTTTATAAAATTCAAAATGAGGCTTTCAAAATTTGATTAAAAAATGATTAAAATATTGTAATCTATTTCTTTCTTTTTAGCCTTTTTTGCTTAAAATTAATATAAAATTCAATTTTTTTTGTCCCTAATTTCCAATTTTTAGAGGAGAAAATCTTATCTCAAAATCTTTTGGAATCCATTAATATAACTGGGATGAAAGCGAATCTCAATTTTTGGTCAAAAATGTTAAAATGCTGGTTTTAAGCATATTTTGAAAATGTCTTATCTTTGCAACGTAGAAATTTCAAGAGGGTGACAGCGTTTTGAAGAAAAACAATTTATGATAAAGAAATGGTATTTTTATGCGAGTTTAGTCGTTATTATTACATTTTTAAGTTTGGGATTTATTCCCTCAAACCATGAAACCAAACCTTGGTTTTTAATTGAAAAAACAGATGGATCTGAATATATTTTTCCATCGAAAGAAAAAGAGGATTATCCAAAGATTACCAATGTCCCATTCACAGGAAATCGTCTTATAGGATTTAAAGAAGCAGTTGCTTTTAAAGAATCACAAGGGCAGTACAGACTAGTAAACACTCTTGGTTATATGGGTAAATATCAATTTGGTTCTAAAGCTTTAAGAGCAATTGGAATTAATGATAACAAAGCCTTTTTAAAAGATCCTGCTCTACAAGAAAAAGCCTTTCTTACTTTGTTAGCTAAAAACAAATGGATTTTGCGCTACGAAATTAAAAAGTATGAAGGTAAAATTATTAATGGTATTGAAATTACCGAATCTGGAATTTTAGCTGCAGCGCATTTAGGTGGTGCGGGTTCTGTAAAGAATTTTTTCAAGAATAACGGAGGCAGACATTTTAGAGATGCTTTCGGAACTTCTTTGAAAAGCTATATGAGAGATTTTGCGGGTTATGATCTGTCTTTTATAGAAGCAGATAATAATGCCACAGTTAACGACTAAATGAAAAAAGAAAATCCCCTTGAAAAGGGATTTTCTTTTTAATCTATTAAAGCTTCTAAAATCTTTATTGCTGCTTCACTTATTTTAGTTCCTGGGCCAAAAACAGCCGAAGCGCCTGCATCAAATAAGAATTGATAGTCCTTCGACGGAATTACACCGCCGACAATAACCATTATATCTTCTCGTCCATGTTTTTTTAGTTCTTCTATTACTTGTGGCACTAATGTTTTGTGACCAGCGGCTAAAGATGAAACACCTAAAATATGAACATCATTTTCGACAGCTTGTTTTGCAGCTTCAGCAGGAGTTTGAAACAACGGCCCAATGTCCACATCAAAACCTACATCGGCATAACCTGTAGCGACTACTTTTGCACCACGATCGTGACCATCTTGTCCCATTTTTGCAATCATAATTCTAGGACGTCTTCCTTCTTGTTTAGCAAAAACATCAGCTAGTTGTTTTGCTTTTTCAAAATTCTCGTCATTTTTTATTGCTGCACTATACACACCGCTAAAAGATTTAATTTGCGCTTTGAAACGACCAAAAACAGTTTCTAATGCATTACTGATTTCGCCTAATGTTGCTCTGTTTCTGGCCGCTTCAATGGCATTTTCTAATAAATTGCCTTCTCCCGTTTGCGCACAAAGGATTAATTTTTCCAGTGAATTATTTACTTTTTCAGTATCTCGTGTTCGTTTTATTTCTTCCAGTCGTTCTATCTGCTGTCTTCGAACGGACTGATTATCTACATCCAGAATATCTAACGGGTCTTCTTTTTCTAAACGATATTTATTTACGCCAACAATAATGTCTTGTCCGCTGTCAATACGAGCTTGTTTTCTTGCTGCAGCTTCTTCGATTCGAAGTTTTGGAATTCCAGCTTCAATAGCTTTGGTCATTCCGCCTAATTCTTCTACTTCTTCAATTAATTTCCAAGTCTTTTCAACGATTTCATTGGTTAAGTTTTCTACATAATAACTTCCTGCCCAAGGATCTACTGTTTTGGTAATTTTAGTTTCTTCCTGAAGAAAAATTTGAGTATTACGGGCAATTCTTGCCGAGAAATCGGTTGGAAGTGCAATGGCTTCATCTAAAGCGTTTGTATGTAAAGATTGTGTTCCTCCAAAAACAGCTGCAGTGGCTTCAATGCAAGTTCTGGCTACATTGTTAAAAGGATCTTGTTCGGTTAAACTCCAGCCGCTGGTTTGACAGTGCGTTCTTAAAGCCAGCGATTTATCACTTTTAGGATTGAACTGTTGTAATAGTTTCGCCCAAATCATTCTGCCGGCTCTCATTTTAGCAATTTCCATAAAATGATTCATGCCAATTGCCCAAAAGAAAGATAATCTCGGAGCAAATTCATCAATAGTCATTCCTGTCGATAATCCGGTTCTAATATATTCTAGACCATCGGCTAAAGTATAAGCTAATTCAATATCAGCAGTTGCTCCAGCTTCCTGCATGTGATAACCCGAGATGGAAATAGAATTAAATTTTGGCATTTTTTTGCTGCTAAATTCAAAAATATCAGCAATTATTTTCATGGAAGGAGTTGGCGGATAGATATATGTATTTCTAACCATAAACTCCTTTAAAATATCGTTTTGGATTGTTCCTGCTAGTTTTTCTGGACTTACACCTTGTTCTTCCGCAGCAACAATATAGAAAGCCATAATAGGTAAAACGGCTCCATTCATAGTCATCGATACCGACATTTCATCAAGCGGAATCTGATCGAAAAGTATTTTCATATCTTCAACAGAATCAATGGCTACTCCTGCTTTTCCAACATCGCCAACAACTCTTTCGTGATCGGAATCGTAACCGCGGTGTGTTGGTAAATCAAATGCGATGGAAAGTCCTTTTTGGCCTGCTGCTAAATTCTTTCTGTAAAAAGCATTGCTTTCTTCGGCTGTAGAGAATCCTGCATATTGACGAATAGTCCACGGCCGTCTTACGTACATTGTAGCATAAGGCCCGCGTAAATTCGGTGCAAAACCAGCTCCGAAATCAAGAAATTCTAATTCTTCTATATCTTTTTCAGAATAGTCTTTTTTGATTTCGATTCCTTCGGCAGTGATGAAGTTTTGAGTTATAAGTACTGAGTTATTCGTCAGTTCATCTAACTTTTCACTTTTCACTTCTAACTTTATATGTTTAAGGTCTTTTCTCAATTGTAAATATTGTTATTTAAATACGTTTAAATCTCTTTCGATTTCTTCTAAAAATTCATCGATGCTAGAGACATTATTTGGGTTTTTTAAATAATCTTCTGTTCGTTTCCTAACTTCAGCAATTTGCCATTTAGGAATTTTGTATTCAGTTTTAGTTATTGAATCGTTTTCAACTGATATGATTTTTTTAAGTCTTTTCATAATGCGCTAAATTTATATTCAATGACTTGATTTTGATTCTATTCGAATTCTAATCTTTCCTGCTCCATTTTCTCTGCCAATCTTTTCTCAATAATTGGTGTAATTAATGTTTTTCTCGGTTTTATTTTTACAAAAGGAAACAATTCCAAATCATGTTTCATTCGGTCTTCTTTGTTTGGATATTTATTTGTGCCCAAAAGAATTTCCTTTTTAGAATCGAATAGTTCCTGCTCTTTATTGGCGCTTTCTTGAATTTTCTTTTTGATTGTGCCGTCGTTTAAAAGTTTTAAGAAACCTCCATTGGATTCAATTTCCTTAAATAAACTCAAGCTTTTTTCAGCCAGCTGCATTGTTAAACTTTCGATATAATAACTTCCATCAGCTGGATTATTTACTTTGTCAAAATAACTTTCATGTTTTAAAATCAAAAGCTGATTTCTAGCAATTCGATCTCCAAATTCGTTGTCTTTATGATATAAAGCATCGTAAGGTAAATTAGCAATAGCATCAGCACCTCCTAAAATTGCCGACATACATTCGGTTGTAGTACGAAGCATATTCACATTGTAATCGTAAATTGTTTTATTGCGTTTTGTTGGCGTAACCAAAAAATGACATTTTATTTTAGAATTGTATTCTCCGGCAATTAAATCAAAAAGCATTCTAAGCGCACGAAGTTTAGCAATTTCAAAGAAATAATTCGTTCCAACTGAAATCTGAAAAACAATTGGTTTTGTAAAATCTGAATAACGATTTAAATATTCGTTAGCATGCGCTAGACTGTAAGCTATTTGTTGCGTAATATTGGCACCAGAATTTTGACATAAACCTAAATCAACACTTAAGAGATTTAAGTTAGTTGTATTTTTAAAAAGTAAATCTAAAGTTTCAAAATTATTTTTTTCCGAAGTTATAAACCAATTTCCTTCACGAGCCAATTGTCCGATTGGATCAAAATTGCAGTAAAAAACAGCCTTTTTCTGAATCGAAATGGTATCTAATAATTTTACGAAATCGATTGAAATAAAGCTTAAATGAAAGTAAACAGTTTTATCTTCCAAAGGAAGATTTTCCAATAGTTTTTGCACATCAATTTTATCATTTTGAATGGTAAAACGAATACTTTCTGCGCCTCTTTCTAAAGTGTTTAAAGCTCTTTCTATAGATTTGTCAACATCAAAAACAAAGATATTCTGGCAGATTTTAAAATCAGAAGCTTTTGTGTTGACAGTGGCAACCTTCGAAAATTCGTCGCTGTGATAAAATGGTTTTACCTGAATGTCTTCTGGAGAATTCCAAATAACAGTTTGGTTGTAATCGGCTCCATCTAATTCAAACTGAATTTTTTGTTTCCATTGTTTGGATGAAATCGGATTAAAATCGTCGAATAGGTTAGTGGCCATTGTAGTTTTTTTGATTATTCTTTTTCTTGAATTGTGTCTCCTTCAAATTGAATGATATAAATATCTTCGCTGTCTTTTTTCATGAAATACTTTTCACGGGCGTATTTCTCAATTTGTTCAGGATTTTTTAATTGTTTGATCTGTTCCTGATCTTTTTTGATTTCTTCTTGATAATATTTTTTATTATCCTCAAGTTCATGTATTTGTTCATCTAAGAAACGATGATCAAAATAGGAGTAATTGTCTAAAAATAACATCCAAACGACAAAAAAGAGCAAAACCCAAACGTATTTGTTGCCTAGGTATTTGAACCATTTTTTGTCTTTGTATGGATTTTTAAATTTCATCTTTAAACGAATATTTCTTTTGAATATGATTGGTCTTTTCTAGCCCCGATAGTAGTGAAAATCCTTTTGTGTCTCGTTTCTTTAACGAGACACAAAAGATTGAAACGAATAGCGGGAAACAGCTCCTAATTATTATGGTTTAAATTTACGATAAAAATTATGAAATTCGCTGATTAATTACAGCGCGAACTACATCAATTGCTACTGTATTGTATTTGTCATTCGGGATAATGATGTCTGCAAAAGCCTTAGATGGTTCAATAAATTGCTCGTGCATAGGTTTTAAGGTAGTTTGGTAACGGTTTAAAACTTCATCGATATCTCTTCCGCGTTCTGAAATATCTCTTTTTAAACGACGAATTAATCTTTCGTCAGAATCGGCGTGAACGAAAATTTTAATATCGAACATATCGCGTAATTCTGGATTCGTTAGAATTAAAATTCCTTCGACAATCATTACTTTTCTTGGATGAGTTGAAACCGTATCATCTGTTCTGTTATGTTGTACAAAAGAATAAACAGGTTGGTCAATTGTTTCTCCTGCCTTTAAAGCTTTAAGATGATTTACCAACAAATCAAAATCGATCGCACGTGGATGGTCAAAATTAATTAATGCTCTTTCGTCAAAAGACAAGTTAGTTGTTTCTTTATAGTAAGAATCTTGAGAAATTACGCCAACTTCTGTATGTGGTAATTCATTCATGATTTGGTGTACTACTGTCGTTTTTCCACTTCCAGTTCCTCCTGCAATTCCAATAATGAGCATAAAATATTTGTTTGATTATTTGTTACGCAAAAATAATAATTTAACTGAATTGCTAAACATATTGTTTGTTTTAAACCATATAAGTAATGGAAGTAAATTTAAGCAATCAGATTTTTAAACATTTTTTTACTTCATTGAACTTATATCACTTATATGGTTAAAAAGCATAAAAAAATCCCGAAAGTAAACCTTCGGGATTTCGTGCAATCAGTATAGTTTTAAAAAAATATTCTGAATTTAGTAAGCACTTGTAATTATTTATTCTTTTTTGCTTTTATCATCATTTCCAGCTGATCCCAAAGTTCTTCTGGAATTGCTTCTAATAAATTGAATTGTCCTGCGCCTTTCAGCCATTCTCCTCCATCAATTGTAATTACGTCTCCGTTGATGTAAGACGAAAAATCTGAAACCAGGTAAGCGGCCAAATTGGCTAATTCCTGATGATCTCCAACTCTTTTTAATGGTACTTTTTTAGCCATATCAAATTTTTCAGCAAGATCTCCTGGCAATAATCTGTCCCAAGCTCCTTTTGTAGGGAATGGGCCAGGGGCAATGGCATTGGAACGAATTCCGTATTTTGCCCATTCTACAGCAAGACTTCTTGTCATGGCTAAAACTCCTGCTTTGGCAGTGGCACTAGGAACTACGTAAGCAGATCCTGTCCAAGCGTAAGTGGTTACAATATTTAAAATCGTTGCCGAAGTTTGTTTGGTGTCGATCCAATGTTTTCCAAAAGCTAGTGTACAGTTTTTAGAACCTTTTAGTACGATATCTATCACAGTATCAAATGCATTTGCAGATAATCTTTCTGTTGGGGAAATAAAATTTCCTGCCGCATTATTTAAAAGAACATCAACTTTACCGAAAACTTTTAAAGTTTCCTGAAGCATGTTTTCTACTTCTTCGTAATGACGAACATCACATTGCAGAGGCAAACATTTACCTCCAGTCTGGCTTTCCAGTTCGGCAGCTGTAGTTTTTAACTTCTCTAAATCTCTAGAAGTTATCGCTACTTGAGCTCCTAATTCGAGAAAATATTTGGTCATAGCTTTGCCTAAACCGCTTCCGCCGCCTGTAACGACAATGACTTTGCCTTTTAAAGCATCATCACGCAACATTTTATCTGTATAGCTCATACTTTTTCTTTTTTTGCAATATTAATTAAATAAAATAGGATGCACGCATAATAATGTTATAAAATTTCAATAAATTTTATATATCACATATTTTTTTTGCTGCGGACTCTAATGTGAAGTCATCTTTAGCAAAACAAAAACGTATTAATTTTTGGTCTTTATGATCCGAATAGAAAGTTGAAATAGGGATTGCTGCAACGCCATGATTAATTATTAAATTTTTGCAGAAAGTAACATCATCTTGCTCAGAAATGGCAGCATAAGAAGCGACTTGAAAATAAGTTCCTTCGCAGGGTTTTAATTCGAATCGGCTGTTTTGAAGCAGTTTCTGGAAATAATCTCTTTTTTCCTGATAGAATTTCCCTAACAAATTTACGTCAACAACATCTAAATATTCGTTGATAGCAAACTGCGAAATGCTATTGACGCTGAAAACTAAAAATTGATGTACTTTTTTGATTTCTTTCATTAAATATTCAGGTGCAATCGTGTAACCAATTTTCCAGCCTGTGATATGAAATGATTTTCCAAAAGAGGAAACCGTTACACAGCGGTCTAAAAGAAAACTTTTGGTGTGTGCAGAAATGTGTTTTTCTTCAAAAGTGATGTATTCATATACTTCATCAGATAAAATAATGATTTCTGGATATTTGGAAAGGATTTTTTCTAATTCGAGAAAATCGGCTTCCGTTAAAATTTTTCCCGTCGGATTATGCGGATTATTGATGATGATCATCTTACTCTTTTCAGAACAAGCTTTTTCAATTCTTTCCCAATTTGGCGTATAATCATCGTTTAGGGCAACCCGAACAGGTTTTGCTTTGCATAATAAAACAGGAGATTCGTAAGAATCATAACTTGGATCTAGAATAATTACTTCATCATTTTCTTTTACTAAAGCCAGAATCGTAGTGAAAATTCCCTGTGTCGCACCCGCTGTTATCAAAAGTTCTAAGTCAGGATTGATGATTTTGTTATAAGATTCCTGAGTTAGTTTTGCAATTTTGTTCATCAATGGAGGATAACCTGCCATTGGTGTATATTGGTGAACGTTTTCTTTTGCTAATCTCGCTACAATATCGGTTAATCTCTCGTCTACAGGAAAGTTTGGAAATCCCTGCGAAAGATTTATGGCATTGTATTCGGCTGCCATTTTTGACATTACCGTGAAAATGCTTGTGGTTACGTTAGGGAGTTTACTCATAGTTATTGGATAAGTGAGGAAGCTAAATTGTAATCTTATTGTTGCACAGGAAATACTAATGAATACAAAGTTCTGACTTCTTTATGGTTTAGTTTTCCAGGTTTCCATTTAGGAGATAATTTTAGAACTCTAACTAATTCCTCCCCAGTGCCATATCCAATATCTCGGAGGATTTTTATATCACTTAATGAACCATTTATTTCAATAATAAAAGTGGCAAATACTTTTCCTTGAGGAGTTGGTTTCTTGTTTGGTTTTTTATAGTTTTCATCTATAAATTGATGAAATTTTTGTGTCCCTCCAGGGAATTCAGGCTTTACGTCAATCCCGACAGGATTATAAATGTCGATTTCGTTAGGAGGAATAATATTTCCATTTAGATCTTTCTGAGGTTCGGGAGCTCTTCTGATTTCTCTTTGAGAAAATACACTTTGTGTAAAACTAATCAAAACTAAAATTAAAAGCTTTTTCATAAGGTGGTTTTAAGTTTAGTCTACATTTTATGAATAATAAAAATCGCAGGACGTTTATCAATATCAATTTTTAACTTCTTCCAATCCGAAATTTTCATTGTTTTGATAAATTCTGTTGGTAAAGTAATATCAGCAGCAATGCACAAATGTGTTGATGGATTTAAAATCTGCAAAAGATCTTCAATCAGTTTATTATTTCTGTATGGAGTTTCAATGAATAGTTGCGATTGATTTTTGTCATAAGATAATTTCTCAAAATGACGAATTGCTGATTTCTTTTCGTCTTTATCAATTGGTAAATAACCATTAAAAGTAAAACTTTGCCCGTTCATTCCGGAAGCCATCATAGCCAATAGGATAGAAGAAGGCCCAACCAACGGTACAACCTGAATTCCTTTTTCATGCGCCAGTTTTACAATGACAGCACCAGGATCTGCAACGCCCGGACAGCCAGCTTCACTCATTAAACCCATATTTTTTCCTTCTAATAAAGGTTTTATGAATTCTAAATGTTCGCTGGTTTCGGTACGTTTATTAAGGGTAAAAAGCACCAATTCAGATTGTTTTTTTTCAGGATAAACCGCTTTGATTGATTTTCTGGCAGTTTTATCATTTTCAACAATATAATGGTCAATAACTTCTATAGTTCTTCTTACAGTTTGTGGTAAAACGTCCATTGGATCGCTTTCGCCCATTGTAGTTGGAATTAAATATAGTTTTCCTAGAAGTTTCATGTGTATTGGATTAAAATTAAAAAATTCAATCATTTCTGTTTTAGAAACAATTGAATTGAAGTTAAGCGTGTTTTTTGATTAGTTTATCCGCGATGATATCGGTTACTTCGTCAAGCATTTGATAAACATTTTCAAATCCGTTTGTAGCACCAAAATAAGGATCTGGAACATCTACATTTTCGTCTGGAAATAATTCATTAAGAATTAAATGAATTTTATTTTTGTGTTCAGGTCTTTTGGCAAGGTGAGTTACATCATTAAAATTGGAATTGTCCATTACATAGATGTAATCAAACTCATCAAAATCACTGGTTTTGATTTGTCTTCCTTTTTGTTCGCTGATATTGATGCCGTATTTTTTTGCAACTTCAATAGAGCGTTTGTCTGGACAATGTCCAACATGCCAGGAACCTGTTCCTGCCGAATCGACAAAGAATTTATCTTTAGGTAATTTAGAAGCTAAAATTCCTTCTGCTAAAGGAGATCTACAGATATTCCCTAAACAAACCATTAAGATTTTTACAGGCATGATGCGTCTTAAAGCGTTAGTTTTTTATTAATGTCTTCCACAAACTTTTTAAATTGTTTGTCTGTAGAAACTAAGTTATCGACTGTTTTACAAGCATGAAGAACAGTGGCGTGATCACGGTCTCCAATTTGTGAACCAATATTAGCTAAAGAAGCCTTAGTGAATTTTTTAGCAAAAAACATCGCTAATTGTCTTGCTTGTACCACGTGCCTCTTTCGGGTTTTAGATTGAAGTGTCTCGATATCTAATTGGAAATAATCTGAAACGATTTTTTGGATATAATCGATAGAGATTTCTCTTTTTACATTTTTAACAAATTTCTCGACAACACTTTTTGCTAATTCAATCGTAACTTCTTTTTTGTTGAAAGAAGATTGAGCAATTAACGAAATAATAGCTCCTTCAAGCTCTCTAACGTTACTTTTAATGTTACGAGCAACATATTCTAAAATATCTTCCGGCATTTCTACACCATCACGATATAAGATGTTTTTTAAGATCGAAATACGCGTTTCGTAATCTGGCTGATGTAATTCTGCAGATAATCCCCATTTAAAACGGGACAATAATCTTTGTTCGATATCCTGCATGTCAACAGGAGCTTTGTCTGAAGTTAAGATTACTTGTTTTCCGTTTTGATGTAAATAGTTGAAAATATGGAAGAATACATCCTGAGTTCCTGATTTACCTGATAAGAACTGAACGTCGTCAATAATTAAAACGTCAATTAATTGGTAAAAGTGAATGAAATCATTACGATTATTCTTTTTTACCGAATCAATATATTGTTGTGTGAAAATCTCAGCAGAAATGTATAAAACCGTTTTTTCAGGGTATTTATCTTTTACTTCTACGCCTATAGCATGCGCTAAGTGCGTTTTTCCTAAACCAACTCCTCCAAAAATCAATAACGGATTAAATGAAGTTCCTCCAGGTTTATTGGCAACAGCCATACCTGCAGAACGAGCCAAACGGTTTGAATCTCCTTCTAAGAAATTATCAAAACTGTAGTTCGGATTTAACTGAGACTCAATTTTTAAATTTCTGATTCCAGGAATTACAAACGGATTTTTTAATTCAGGATTTAAATTTTTAAATGGAGCGTCAACCTCTTGTGGTTTCATTGGAACTCTGTTGGAACTTGGCAGCTGCTCGGTAAACGGCTGTTTATTTCCATAAGTGTTCTCCATTTTAATTTTATAGAGTAACTTTGCGTTTTTTCCCAGTTCTTTGGTAAGCGCAACTTTCAATAATTTTACGTAATGCTCTTCGAGCCATTCGTAGAAAAATTTACTTGGAACTTGAATATATAATGCGTTGTCGGTTAGCTCAACTGATTTGATTGGTTCGAACCAAGTTTTATATGCTTGGTCTTGAATATTATCCTTTATAAAGGACAAACAGTTTTCCCATACCGATTGAGCAGTTTTAGTCAT